>CAVPVQ010000033.1:0-58688 GCA_963709185.1 uncultured Alphaproteobacteria bacterium | reverse complement strand
AACTGGCGATGGCGTTTGGCGCCAATTGCCGCTGCAAAGCCGGTATCAAGAACCAATGTGCGTTCGGCGTTTTTTATAGCCCATACAAAATAGTCGAGCGGCATCGGAACGTCGTGCGGATCGCCGTCAATGAAGTTGAGAGGCGCATTGCGATCGTGATGGGCGTATTTAATCGCGTATATTTCGTAACAGTCGCTGTCGGTCATAGCAACTCATATTCCAGGCGGCGCGATGTGCTCGGCAATATCTCGCCGGTTCCGAGAGCCTCCGCGAAGCGCCGTTTCCCAAGAGCAGTCTCGCGGCGGGCGATAAGTTACTAGTAACATGACGCCTCGATCGCTACAATGAAGCGTCGCGCGAGGGAGCAGACGTCAAATGCAAATTATCGCCCATCGGCGTTAGTGGGAACTGCATTCGAATGTGGGAGAAATGTGACACCGAGATTGAGCGCAAATCCTCACGCGCGGGCCTCAGGCGAATTCAAAGACCATCGAGAATAAATCGGCGCGTTGCGGCTTGGAGGCGCATCGCCGCTGGGCCATCGCGATCGACGCGAGTTCGAACTATCGGCGCGCAGCCGGCATTCGCAATTCATTGAGGTGCGTCAGGCATCGTGTCGCGTCGCATTTCTTTATGAAGGGATCGGGGCCGATGAAAGGAGCGAGGTCGAAGCGGTTGGGCAGCGCCGTGCGAATGCGGGATGTAGCTCAAGCGGCCGATGTTTCGGTCATGACCGTATCACGTTTTCTCAACGCGCCTCACCGGGTTTCCCCGGAGGTGCGCGATGAAAATGAGCGGGCGGTCAGCAGAAGCGGCTATCTCCCGAACAGGCTGGCGCGCAATCTCTCGTCCAATCGATCCAATGTCGTTGGCATGATCGTGCCGAGCCTCGACAACTCACTGTTTGCCGAGACGGTGAAGGGGATTTCGGATCGCCTGAGGGCGGCCGGCTTTCAATTGATGATCGCCGATAGCGCTCATAGTGTCGAGGAGGAGGAAGCATTCGTCCGAGCGTTTCTCTCCCAGCGGGTCGCCGGTCTTGCCTTGCACAATACGACCCATACTGCGACGACTTGTCAGATGATCGCCAAAGCCGGTATTCCCGTTGTCGAGAACGGCAATATTTCGAAAGAGCCGCTGGATTCGACCGTCAGCTATTCGAATTTCGAGGCGTCCCGGATGATGGTGCGTCATCTCTCGCGGCTTCGATACAAGAACATCGGATTTGTTACTCTTCCGACATTGGGGAATGATCGGGCCGCCGAGCGCCGTCGAGGCTATCTGGCGGCCCTCGAGGAGCTAGGGCGCCCGCAGAACCGCCAGTTGATGCTTGAACGGCCTTCCGGCCTTGGTTCGGGAGCCGAAGCGATTGTCCGGCTGATTGAGACTGTGCCGGAAGTTGACGCCGTCTTCTTCGCCGGCGATGTGCTCGCTGTCGGCGCGCTGTCGGAATGTCAGAAGAGGGGATGGGCTGTGCCGCAGCGGGTGGGGATCGCCACATTCGACGACGTCGATATGTTGCGTTATTTGACGCCCACCATCACCACCATACGCCTCCCTCGCTACGACATCGGGTGGCGCAGTGCTCAGTGCCTGCTGGACCGGATCAAGGGCGCCGCCTCCACCCCCGGTGGTTCTGGACCTCGGCTTCGAAATCATCCAGCGCGGCAGCACGTGACCGCTCTGGAGCGGAGCGACGGCTACAAGTCTGGAGATACCGATAACAATTTCCCGCTTGTCCAACCGCTCTGCTTGAACTAATGAATTTGATAGACGCCGCGCGCTGCTCCATCGGGATTTGGGAGCGGTAACAAAAATTGGATTTTCGCAGACACGCTCAATTCGGGGGCCGGCATATCCGATGGCTTCGTATTCCGAAATCGTCTCCGACTGGGTTTGCGGCGTTGGATATCACGACCTGCCCGAGGCCGTTGTGCGCAGCACGGAATTGAGAGTGCTCGATATCATCGGGCTGGCGATTGCCGGGCTTGGCGCACAATTCGGCAGATCGGTCAGGGAAAGCGCTCGCGCGCTGCACGGCGGCGGACCTTCGCGGATTTTCGGCGCCGGCGACCAACTGACGATCACCGGCGCCGCATTCGCAAATGGCGCCCTCTCGCAAGCGCTCGAGTTCGACGACACCCACAATGAGTTCGATCGTACACATGAGCGGCCCGGCTGTCGCGACCGCTTTTGCTCTTGCCGACGCAATCCCGTTGAGCGGTCGGGACGTCATCGTCGCGATTGCGATCGGCAACGAAATCTCTTGCCGCGTCGGTTGCGTTTCGCCGAGCCAATTTCATCGTCGCGGATTTCACCCCACGGGCTTGTTCGCGACTTTCGGGACGACCTGGCTTGCCGCCCGCCTCATGGGGCTGCGCGCCGGCGAGATGACAAACGCAGCGGGGATAGCTGGAAGCTTCGCGTCCGGGCTGCTGCAGTGCTGGGTCGACGGCACGCAGTCGAAATTCCTTCACCCCGGCCATGCCGCGCAAAGCGGCGTCGCGGCCGCCAGCCTCGCGCGCGCAGGGGTCACCGGACCGGTCGAGATTTTCGAAGGCCGCTTCGGCATTTTCGATTCGCACCTGCAAGATAACACGGCGCCTCGGAACTGGAGCCGCATCGACAGCGAACTCGGCATGAGTTGGGAAAGTCAAAACGCTTCATTCAAGCCTTTTCCCGCTGCCCATGTCATCCATCCTTATATCGACGCGCTTCTTCGCCTGCGGTCGCGTCACACGATCGAGCCGAGGGCCGTTGGACGAATTATCTGTCCGGTGCCGGCGTACATGGTCGGCATCGTCTGCGAACCCGTCGACGAGAAGCGCCGCCCGCGCTCCGACTCGCACGGTCGCGTCAGCCTGCAATACACGCTCGCTGAAGCGATGGTGCGCGGTCGCATCGGCAAAGACGCGTTTCAGCAGGAATTTCTCGCGGACCCGGAGATTCTGCGCATAGCGGATGCCGTCGAGTATCGCGTCGATCAGGACCTTCCCGGTCCGGAAAGATTTAGGGGCGAGGTCACGATCTTCATGAAGGACGGCCGATCGTGGACGGAGACTGAGAACCATAATCGCGGCTCCGCGGCGAACCCGATGACGGAGAGCGAAGTGATCGCGAAATTCGAGGAGAATGCCGCCGATATTCTGACGGCGCCGCAGATCGACGCGCTGGCGGACGCGGCGCTCTCGCTCCGCGACGTCGCGAGCGCCGAGCAGATCACGAACCTGACCATCGCCGGCGGGCAGCGTGATGCTCACCGGTAAGAGCGCGCTGGTCACCGGCTCGACCGCGGGTCTTGGGCTCGAGATCGCCGCAAATCTGGCGCGCGCCGGGTGCAATGTCGTCATGAATGGACTGGAACCCGTCGAGAATATGGAAGGGACACGGGCCGAATTCGAACAAAAATACGGCGTGGAGACGCATTATTGCCGCGCTGACGTGTCCAAGGAGGTCGAGATTGTCGCGCTCATCGAAAGCGCCCGCGACCGGTTCGGGGGCATCGACATCCTCGTCAACAACGCTGTCGTCCGCCACTTCGCGCCGATTGACCAGTTTCCAGTCGAGCGGTGGGACAATGCGCTCGCCGTTAATTTGTCGGCGGCGTTTCATACGATCCGCTTGACGCTGCCGATCATGCGCGCGCGGGGTTGGGGGCGAATAATCAACATGTCGTCGGTTTATAGTAGCGTCGCGATTGCGCGGCGCGTCGACTACGTCACAACAAAGACCGCGTTGATTGGCATGACCCGCGTCGTCGCTTTGGAGACAATCTCCGAGAACATCACCTGCAACGCGGTATGCGTCGGAGCCGTTCTGACGCCCTACTCGGAGGCGCGCATCCGGGCGACGATGCAGGCCAAGGGGATTGACTGGGCCGCCGCCGAGCGGGAGTTTCTCGCCGAACGCCAACCGACCGGCCGGTTCATCGCCGGCTCGAATGTCGCCGAACTCATCATCTTTTTGTGCGGTTCGGCGGGGCGCGATATCACCGGGTCCGCCGTGCCGATGGATGCCGGCTGGCTGGCGTCTGATTGAGTGGGGGGCCGGTTGAGGTCGCCAACTTTGAACGGGCTGAAAATGAACGGCGGCCGCGCGCTCGGAGAGCGAAGGGCGGAGCTTGAGACATCGATTTGTCCGCCGCCCGCTTGGATTTGCGAAGCGATCAATGAGGCGACCCCTGAAATTTTGAAGGCGGAACTGGATGACGCGACCATCGCCTATATCGTGGCGATGCGTGCGCCGTTCGACCTCCTGCGGCAGGGCATTGGGCAGGTTGCCGGGCTGATGGTGCTGGCCGCGGCAGGCGCCCGCAGCGCGCCGGCACATCCAATGCTGGAGCCGGCGAGCGCGGCCCATGCGGCAGCGCAAGACGCGATTCGCGCCGCCTCGGCTCCGCCACAAGGGGTCCATCACCACGATCACCTTGCGCGCGCCGGCAGCGCATTGGAAGCGGCTCTAAAGGCAGCTCGGCTCAACATGCATCGACGAGACAGTGTGTCCCTCGATGCCGTGATGGTCCCGCTTCGCGTCGCACACAGCGAACTGCAACGATCGACATTCGCGCTTCCGGGCTTTGAAATTGTCGCGCTTTCGCAGTGTTGCTGCGCCGCGCCTTCAGGAGCGTCGGTCCGGGCAAGGTCAGAAGCATCGCTCTAGACGGGGGAGGAACGGCGAATGGCCGACTATTCGATCTGGGTTCTCGAATATTGCTGGGTGCCGACCGCACCGAAAGGGCTGGTCCTGCACGGGGCCTTCAACGGCGGTTCGGTAAAGCTGCCCTGGTGTTACGTGCTGGTGAAGGGCCGCGGTCGCACCATCCTCATTGATGTCGGCTACAATCACAAGGAATACGGAGCCGTCATGGCGGAAAGTTTCGGCGTCGCGAATTGGCGCCCATCGTCGGTCGTGCTCGCCGAATGCGGGGTGAAGCCGTCAGAAGTGACCGACGTTTTGATCACTCACGCCCATTTCGACCATATGGGCGGAACCGACGACTTTCCGAATGCGACTTTCTACATTCAGGAGCGCGAGCTGTCGAAATGGGTGTGGGCCATGTCGCTTGGCCGCCGCTTTCGCTGGTTCATGGGCGCGACCGACCCGGGCGATATTCTTCGTGCCGTCGACCTTGCCCGGCAGGGCCGGCTTGTGTGCGTCGATGGCGATCGCGAGGATGTTCTTCCCGGCATCGACCTCCACTCCGCGTTCGACACTCATACATGGGGTTCGATGTTCGTGAGCGTCCGCAACGATGGCAAGACGCCAGGCGCGGATAATTATATTCTCGCCGGCGATCTCATCTATACGTATGCCAACCTCACCGGCGCTGATGCCTCAGATCCGCAATACATTCCGATTGGTCTTGCGAGCGGCAGCCAAACCAACCTGATCATGAGCTCCCATTTGATGCTTCAGCTGGTCGGTGGCGAGGCGAGGCGCGTAATCCCAATTCATGACGAGTATTTGAAAGACGTCTTTCCTTCTCGCGTTACGCGCGAGGGGCTCCGCATTTGCGAGGTCTGTCTCGCACAAGGCGAAATCTCCCGAGTGAATTGACCTTGGGCATGGCGGCCAGAGGAAACGACCTTGGCGCGTGAATAGGAGTGAGACCGCTCTTGGACTCAGGGCACCCGCGCGCATTTGATCGTTCAAAGTACGGTTGTTCCAACGCCGAACATCTTCGCCATTGCGCTCTCGTCTTACGCATCACGCCCGAAGAGCATTCCTTGCCGTTGGAGGGCGTTGTTACGAGGCCTTTGGGGTTGCGGATCGTCGGATGGTCCAGTAGCCAAGGCGATGGCCCAGACCAGCTACGCCGGCTACCGGTTCCCGCCCGAGAACATTCATCAGGCGATTTGGCTCTATCCCGGGTTCACACTGAGCCTTCGCGACGTGGAAGATTTGCTGGCGGAGCGCGGGATTGCGGTTTCATACGAGACGATTCGGCGCGGGGTGAATTATTTCAACCCAATATTCGCGGCGGACTTGCGTAAGCGTCGCCCGAAACTCTGCACGACCTAGCATCTCGACAAAGCGCATCTGAAAATCGCTGGCCAAATGGTCTGATTGTGGCGCGCCGTCGACGCTGAGGGCGAGGTGCTCGATGTGCTCCTCCAGTCCAAGAGAAACAAGCTTGCCGCGCTGAAACTGATGCGCAAACTCCTGAAGAAATACGGCTTTGTTCCCGATCGGTTGATCACGGACGATTTGCGCTCCTATACCTCCGCCGCCCACGATTTGGGGATCGAGCGTCGCCATGAGTGCGGCCGGCCGATGGAAGAACAACCGCGCCGAGAATTCGCATCAACCAACTCGACGAAGGGAGCGCAAGATGCAACGCCTCAAAAGCCAGGGCTCCGCCCAGAACTTTCTGTCGCCCCACGTCGCCGTCTACAATATCTTCAACGCGCAACGCCACCTCGCCTCTGCCCAAACGCACCGCACCCTGCGCGCCGCAGCGACGAACACGTGGCGCGAGGCCGTCGCGGTCGCTTGAAATCGCGAGAGACACAGGCTTTTCGTGTTCTTTGTTCGACAACGTGACGCCGCCGTCTTGCGCGCTGACGGAGGTTTGAACAGATTGCAACCTGCGCAGCTCCAGGCACGGAACGCTTGCTGAGTGATCTCTGGCGGACGCCGGTGTCCGGCACAGCTGAACTTCGTCGCGCACTTTTTCCCTACCGAACCTCGACCGTCGGCGACGCAACAGAGCCTCACGCGGCGCTATCCGCTTGTGAAAATCTCATCGCGTTTCGCGGCGAGCAAGCGCCAGCGGAATCGTCCTGTCAGGGCGAACTCCGTGGCCGCTTCGAAGACCGCCGGGACTGCGCCCGCGCTTCGCTAGCGCCGTCGTCGCCCCTTTTCTGATCATCGCGAGCGCGCAGCCCCTTCGCCAAGCCTTCGGCGGAATCGCAGATATCTTGGCTGATGGCCTGACGCGCAACGGCTGGGTCGCGCCGCCGCAGCGCGTCGAGGGCGCGAACATGATTGCCGAGCGACCCGGTCAGGCTCTCGCGGTCCGGAAGCATCAGCCTCACATACGGACCGATGCGCATCCACGTCGGTTCGATCAGCGACAGCAGGAGCTGCGAGCGGGCGGCGCAATAGATGCCGGAATGAAAGGCCCAGTTGGCGCGCAGATAAGTGCCGTGATCGCCGGCCGTCGCTGCCGCGGTCATCTCCTGAAGACGACCGTCCACCTCCGCCAGTTCCTCGGGCGTGATAAGCAAGGCGGCCTTCTCCGCCGCCAGGCCTTCGAGCGCCACCCGCACTTCCCGCAATTCCATCAGCGACGCGTAAGTCATCTCCGGCACGCCCAGGGTCCGGTTCGACCGGGCCACCAGGGCGTGCTCGATCTCCAGGCGACGCACCGCGTCGCGAACCGGCATGGGGCTGGTGCCCATGACCTCAGCGGTGGCTCGCAGCGTCAGGTAGTGGCCCGGCATCAGCAGACCGACCATCAATGCTTCACGCAATTTGTTGTACGCCTGGGCCTGAAGGGTGTCGCGAACCACTGGCGAGAGCGTCGCAACGCCAGGCGCCGCGGGCCTTCCGACTCTGCCGCCGGGACGGGACGGCGACGCGAGGGACAACGACAAGGCGTCCTTCGGCGCCAGAGCGGATTTCTTGGCCATCTCTCCCTTATGCCTTCGCTTGCGGCGGGCGCCCACCTGCGTCCGATATTTGCCTACTCGCCGACCTGGACTTTGTCACGCCGCGCGATCATCGCTGCTGCCGGGCTTCTCGCGGCGAGTCCCGTCCCCGTTGTGCGAAACACGCGGGCAATGGCCGGATGCATCTCTCGGCCTCGCCGCCACGACGTTCGCATGCCACGATCCTCGGGGCCTTTTCGCAACCCCAGCATATCTTGACATACCATATCACATCATATCACCTGCGACTGAATTGTGAAGGCTGATCGCTTGCACGGCCGGAGATCCAAAGCCGCGCCCGCGTGACAGCGCCAAAGCTACGACCGCGGAGCTCCAGTTTGACAAACCTCGGCAATTCCTTGGCCAGCCGCGACATCGCCTCGCTGCTCCATCCCTACACAAATCTGCGGAGACACCAGAAGACGGGACCGATGGTCATCACCCGCGGTCGCGGCGTTTATGTCTACGACGACCAGGGCAAGGAATACATCGAGGGATTAGCCGGACTGTGGTGCGCCTCGCTGGGATTCGGCGAGGCGCGATTGGTCGAAGCCGCGCAGCGCCAGTTGGCGAGATTGCCGTTTTATCACAGCTTCGCGCACAAGTCGCACGAGCCCGGTATCGAGCTTGCCGAACGTCTGCTCAAGCTGCTGCCGGTTCCCATGTCGAAGGTGTTGTTCAGCAACTCGGGATCGGAAGCTAACGACACGGCGATCAAGATCATCTGGCACTACAACAACGCCCTGGGTCGGCCAAAAAAGAAGAAGATCATTGCTCGGCTGCGGGCCTATCACGGCGTCACCGTCGCCACCGCCAGCCTGACCGGTCTGCCCAACAACCACCGCGACTTCGATCTTCCCATCGCCAATTTCATTCACGCGGCCTGCCCTCACCACTATCGCTTCGCCCGGTCCGACGAGAGCGAGGAGGACTTCGCCACTAGGCTCGCCAATGAGTTGGACGCGCAGATCGAAGCGGAAGGTCCTGACACCGTCGCGGCCTTGTTCGCCGAGCCGGTCATGGGCGCGGGCGGCGTTCTGGCGCCCCCAGGACCTACTTCGACAAGGTCCAGCCTGTGCTGCGCAAGCACGATGTCCTGCTGGTCGCCGACGAGGTGATCTGCGGCTTTGGCCGGTTGGGAACCATGTTTGGCATCGAGACATTCGGCATGAGGCCGGACATCGTGACCGTCGCCAAACAATTGTCGTCGGGGTACCAACCGATTTCGGCGACCGTCATCAGCGCCCCGATCTACGAGGCGCTGTTGCGTCAGAGTGATAAGATCGGGCTGCTCGCGCACGGTTTCACATACTCCGGTCATCCGGTGGCCGCGGCGGTCGCCGTCGAGACGTTGAAGATCTATGAGGAGCGCGACATCCTCGATCATGTGCGCGCCGTCGCGCCGCTGTTCCAGGAACGGCTGCGCCGTTTCGGCGCCCATCCGCTGGTCGGCGAGGCGCGCGGCGTCGGGCTGGTTGGGGCGCTGGAACTGGTGCGCGACAAGGCGACCAAGGAGCCCTTCGACCCTGCCCAGGGGGTCGGTGCCCTAGCCTACGAACTGGCCCAGGAGGAAGGGCTGATCACCCGCGCCATCGGTGATACGCTGGCGCTGTGCCCGCCGCTCATCATAAGTGAAGACGAGATCGAACAGATGTTCGACCGTCTGGGCGCGGCGCTCGATCGCACAGCGGCAGAATTGCGCCGCCGGATCGCGTGAGCCGGCGGCCCGACCATTCCGTTGCTATGTAGGCAGGAGCGTGACGACATGACGAGCATCAATTGTGACATGGGCGAGGGCTTCGGCATCTACCGGCTGGGCGACGACGCCGCGATCATGCCGCTGATCGGCGTCGCCAACGTCGCATGCGGCTTCCACGCATCCGATTTCAATCACATGCGTCGCACGGTGCGCCTCGCCAAACAGCACGGCGTCAAGGTCGGCGCGCATCCTTCGCTTCCCGACCTGCAGGGCTTCGGCCGCCGCGAGATGAAGATCGGGCGGGAGGAGCTGGCGAACTGCCTGATTTACCAGATCGGCGCGCTCAAGGCGTTCCTCGATGCGGAGGGGATGCCGCTCAACCACATCAAGCCGCACGGCTCGCTTTATGGCATGGCGGCGCGCAACGAGGAGATGGCGCATGCGGTTTGCGACGCCGCCGACGTGTTCAAGGCGCCGCTCTTTGGCATGGTGGGAACACTGCACGAGACGATCTACGAAAAACGGGGCCGGGTCTTCCTGTCCGAATATTACACCGACCTCGACTACGGCGACGACGGCCAGTTGGTGATCACCCGCGAACACGCGGCAGCCGATCCCGCCGAGGCGGCGGCGCGCAGCCTGAGGGCGATCCGCGAGGGCCTGACCCGCTCGCTCGGCGGCAAGGAGGTCAGAGTGCGCGCCGACACGATCTGCGTTCATTCCGACACCCCTAACGCCGTCGCCATTGCGACCGCGGTGCGGGAGGCGGTGGCTTCGTATTTGTCCGCGGCCTGAGCGGGGGAGGCCTGGCGGCGCGATCCGTTGGTCTGCAAGTCCCGGTTTGTGCGCCGCAAGCTTCATTCTCGCGGCGCGTAACTCCAGCCAGAAGCGAGGATGCCGATGAGACTCCAAGGCAAAGTGGCGATCGTCACCGGCGGCAGCCAGGGGATCGGCGAGGCCATCGCGCTGCGCTACGCGGCCGAGGGCGCCCGGGTCGCCGTCGTCTATCACCGCAACGACGCAAACGCTGATCGCGTCGTCGGCCAGATCGCGACAAACGGGGGCGAGGCGAAGGCTTTCAAAGCCGATTGCGCGAAGGTTCCGGAAATTGAACGGATGGTCGCCGACGTCATCGGCCATTTCGGCGCCGCCCATATCCTCGTCAACAACGCCGGCGTCTTCCGGACGGTCCCGGTGGCGGAAACGACCGAAGAGATCTGGGACGAACAGGTCGATCTCAATCTCCGCGGCGCTTTTTTCTGCGTGAAGGCTCTGCTTCCGGAATTCCTCAGAAACGGCGGCGGCAAGGTGGTCAACATCACTTCGATCGCTGGCGTCGGGGCGTTCCCCGATTGCCCGGCCTATTGCGCCTCGAAGGGTGGCCTCGAAAATCTCACCAAAGCGCTTGCGGCTGAACTCGGGCGGCTCCACATCAACGTCAATTCACTGGCCCCCGGCAACGTCGCCACACCCCTGAACGCCCATCTGCGCGGACCGGGGAACGAGGAATATGTCCGGACGATGCGGGCGATGACCCCGACTGGCAGGGACTTCCTCGATGTCGATGAAATGACCGGAGCCGCGGTGTTCCTGGCCTCCGCCGACGCATCGGCGGTTCACGGCGCCACGCTGATGGTCGATGCCGGCTGGTCGGCCTGGTAGGGGGCTCCGTCACGCGGCGCCGCGTCGACATCCCGAGAAAAAGACGCCGACGAACATCAGCCCCATCGCCAGAAAGAAAGTGGGCGTCAGCCGCTCGCCGAAGACCATTGCGCCCCAGGCGACGCCGGCCAGCACGGCGAGGTAGTTGAACTGGGCGAAAAAGGTCGGTCCCGCCCGGCGGATGATCTCGAAGAACAGCACCAGGAAGGCGGCGTTGATGGCGATGGCGATCAGCGTGCCGATGGCGCCTTCGTCGAGCGCGTGCGGCAGCCATCCTTGCCCGGCGAACAGCATCACCGGCAGCAACACCAGCGACGAGCCGAAGAGGACGCCGGCTCCCATCGCGGCGGACGAAGCGGCGGGCGGCCGAAGGACAGCCGCCGCCACGTTCGAGGAAGCGAATAGCAGCGGCGCCGTCAGGGCAAGGAGGAACCACTTCCAGGCGTCGGGCGAACCCAACGTCGCCCCGGGCACCACCACCAACGCCACCCCGAGAAAGCCGCAGAGCAGGCCGAAAAGCCCCATCGCGCGGAACCGCTCCAGGCGGAACAGCAGGCTCAGCACGAAGGTGAACGGCGGCGAGAGCGCCAGGACCAGCGTCAAAACCCCGGCCGGCAGCCTTGGCGCGATGTAGGTCAGCAGGGTGATCGGAATGCCGATCACCAGCGCCCCGATGACGATGTAACCCACCAGATGCTGGCGCGTCAGCCCCAACCGCTCGCCTTTGAGCGTCAGCGCCACCCACAGAACCACGCCGGCGCCGAACGACTGCCAGAACGAGTAGGCGAGGGGCGGCACGCCCCCGGCGGCGAGTTTGTTGACGGTGAATATCGCGCCGTAGATGATCGCCGCGGCCCCCAGCATCGCATATGTCAATCGCGAATTGGCGGGCCGCGCGGCGCTCACCGGGTTTTTCCGATCGCGGTGTCCTTCAGCTCGATTTCAACGAACGCCATTTCGCCGGGGCCGTTGTTGATGACGTCGTGCTCGACGCCGGCGTTGCGAAAGTAGGATTGTCCGAGGCGCAATTGCGCGGTCGAGACCTCGCCCTTGGGCCCGACGATCTTCAACTCGCCGTCGAGTATCGGAACCACCACGTAGTCGTGTTCGTGGCGATGGTAGCCGGTCGCCGCGCCCGGCGCGAAACGCCATTCGGTGACGCGCAGATGGTCGTTGTCGATCTGCACGGTGGGTGTCCCCATCAGGTTGTTCATGACGTTCTCCTTCGGGAAGTCGCCGCCGCCTCTGGCGCCGTCCGTGGGCGGCTGAAAATTCGACCCCGACGGCTCATTCCGCAACCGTCAGCGTTGGCGTGGCGCCGTCAGGTGCGGGTCACGCGGAGGCGATCGAGGAATATGGCGCCGATGATGACGCAGCCCAGGAGGATCTGCTGGACGTAGCCGCCGACCTCGAGGAGATCCATCGCGTTGGACAGCATCGTGACGAACAACGTTCCGAGGATGACCGGAATGATGCCGCCCACCCCTCCCTGCAGGCTGACGCCGCCGATCACCGCGGCGGCGATGCTTTCGAGCATCAGGCTGCCGCCGAGATTTGGTTCGCCCGAACCGGTCCGCGCCGTCAACATCAGCGAGCCGAAAGCGGCCAGCAGCGAGCACACGACATAGGCGAGAGCGAGATAGCGCTTGCTCGGCAATCCCGCGAGATGAGCGGCGCGGGGGTTGTTGCCGATCAGATAGAGCGCTCGGCCGAACACCGTATGATCGAGCAGGAAATACAACAACAGGCAGACCACCATCGCCAGCAGTCAGCGGAATCGAAATCCCGGGGATCAGCTCGCCGTTGTAGAGCAGGCGGCTGAACGCGTCGGGAACGTTGAACACCGGTCGGCCGCCGGAAATCGTGGTGGCGAGGCCGAGGCAGATGTTGAGGCTGCCGAGCGTCACCACGAACGGGTTGATTCCGAGCCACGAGATGAAAACGCCGTTGAACAGCCCGACCAGGGCGCCGAACCCGAGACCAACGACGAGTCCCGCCGCCACGACGATCCAGTCCGATGCGCCGGCGTCCGCCAGGCCGGTCATCACCAGCGCGCTGGCGACGCTGATCGCCGGAGACGGCGGTTCCCAGCGACAGGTCGAAGCCGCGGGTCAGGATGACCACCATCTGCGCCGAGGCGAACAGCAGGAGATAGCTCGACTGATTGAGGATGTTGACGATGTTGCGCGGCGAAAGCACCCTCGGCTCCACCGAGAACACCGCCAGCTCCATCGCCAGCCATGAGGAGCGGCAGGCTGAGGATCAGCAGCCCAGCCGAGCAACGCCGCGGCTCCTCGCGTCGTTGGCGCGCGCGACGACTCCGGCGTCAGTCAACGGGCGTCCTCCGCTTGGCCATCTCTTCGACCGCGACCGCGAGCACGACGATGCTCGCCGAGGAAGATCGTCTGGATGCGCGGATCGATTTTCAACAGATCCATGGCGTCGGTCAGGATCAGCAGGAAGAAGGCGGCGAGCGTCACCATCTCGACCCTGCCGACCCCGCCTTTCAGGCTGACCCCGGCGATTACCGCCGCCGCGATGCTCTCGAGCGTCAGTTGCGAGCTGATGACCGCCTGTCCCGATCCGATCTGCGCGGTGAGCGCGAGACCCGACACCGAGGCGAGCACGGAGCAGAGCGCGTAGGCGAGCACCAGATAGGTCTTGGTCCGCACGCCCGAAACGGTGGCCGCCTGCAGATTGCCGCCGATCGCGAAGATATAGCGGCCCATCCGGGTGAAGTTCTGCATGATCCATACCAGGGCGACGACGACCGCGGCGAGATACACGGCGGTCGGCAGCTGCAGCCACAGGCCGCGGCCGAACGCGTCGACGTAGCCCTTGCGGCATGCCGTAGACCGGGATGCCGTTGGTGAGCAGCAGGGCGACGCCGGTCGCGATCGACATCGAGCCCAGGGTGACCATGAACGGAGACACCCGCAGGAAGGCGACGCTCAGGCCGTTGATGAGTCCGATCGCGAGGCCGCTGCCGATTCCGGCCAGAACGCCCAGCAGGACGATCAGGCCCGGCTGATCCGGCAGGGAATCCTTGAGCCCGGCCATGACCAGGGCGCTGGAGACGCTGGTGAGCGCAACCACCGCGCCGACCGAAAGATCGAAGCCGCCGACGATGAGAACGAGCATCTGTCCGGCGGCCAGGATGACCAGATAGGACGAACTGCGCAGCACGTTGAATATGTTCTGCACCGCCAGAAAGCGCGGCACGAAAAGCGCAAGCAGGACGACAAGAACGACCAGCATCGATCGGCAGAAAGCCGGCCTTTTCATATCCGCGGTAGAACCGATCGGAAAACGAAGTCGCCCCGGGCGCGTCTGCGGTTCGCCCGCGCCATCATCGGCTCCTGCGCCGTCGCCAGGGATGCCGCGGCGTCGCCAGGCAATTGTTCGCGGAAGAAGTGCGACAGGACCTCGGGTTCGTTGATGTCGGCGCCGGTCAGCTCGGCCACCATCCGCGAGCGGTGCATCACATAGAGCCGGTGCGAGAGGTTCATCACCTCCGGCAATTCGGAGGACACCAGAACGATCGCGGCGCCCTGTCGCCAGACAGCGCCTTCATCAGTTCGTAGACCTCGATCTTGGCGCCGACGTCGATGCCGACCGTCGGCTCGTCGAACAGGAAACACCGAAATGTCGCGCGTCAGCCCGCGCGCGAGCAACACCTTCTGCCGGTTGCCGCCGGAAAGGTTGGCGACGGCGCGCTCGATCGCGCGGCGGGCGCAGCTTCAGCTTCTCGACGATCGCCTGGATCGCGCGCCGCTCGCTCCGCGCGCCGCAGCACGCCGCGCGCGCGAGAAGGCCGGCAGATCGAGCGCCGCCATCGACGCGTTCTCGCGCACCGGCCGGCCCAGCGCCAGGCCCTCGGCGACGCGGTCGGACGGAAAATAGCAAGACCCCGCTTCAGCAGCGCCGTCGGGCGAGGGCGTGCACCGCTTCGCCCGTCGACGCGGATCGCTCCGGACGCGATCACCTCCAGCCCATAGACCGCCCGGACCAGCTCCGATTTGCCGCAGCCGACCAGGCCGGCGATGCCGGTGATTTCGCCGGCGCGCGCGTAAAAGCTGACGTTGTTCACCGGCGTGGTTGGCGAGGGTGAGGTCTTCGACCTCCAGCAGCTTCTCGCCCGGGCGTGCTCGATGCGCGGGAACAGCACGCCGATCTTGCGCCCGGTCATCAATTCGACCAGCTCGTTCTCGGAGACGTCCCCGGCGCTCACCGTCGTGATCTTGCGGCCGTCGCGCAGCACGGTGATGCGGTCGGCGATCTGCTTGATCTCGCGCATGCGGTGCGAGACGTAGATGATGCCGACGCCCGACGCCTTCAGCTTGGCGACCAGGTCGAACAGCTTCGCGGCCTCGGACTCGGTCAGCGAGGCCGTCGGCTCGTCGAGGATCAGCAGACGGACGTCGGTGAGAAACGCCTTGGCGATCTCGACCATCTGCTGGTGGGCGCGCGACAGTTCACGCGACCTTGCGGTCGGGATCGAGGTCGAACCCGAGTTCGCCTGATGATCTCGCGCGCCCTGGCGCGCATCGCCGGCCGGTCGAGGAAGCCGCCGCGGGTCAGTTTCCCGGCCGAGGAACAGATTCTGCTCGACGGTGAGATCGGGAACGAGGCTGAATTCCTGGAACACCGGGCTGATGCCGATGACGCGCGCCGCATGCGGCGTCAGATGGCCGACGGTCTCGCCCTGAAACTTGAATCTCCCCGGCATCGGGCGCGATAGGTGCCGGCGATGATGTTGATCAGCGTCGATTTGCCGGCGCCGTTCTCGCCGAACAGGACATGGACCTCGCCGTGGCGAAGATCGAAATCCACGCCGTCCAGCGCCACGACGCCGGGGAAACGCTTCGAGACCCCGGTCATCTCCAACAGCAGAGGCGTCGTCGCGAGCCGCCAGAGCGGCCCGCGACGCGCCTGTCTCGTTGGACTCGGCGACGGTCATGCCCGTATTCGCGCAGGTGTCCGCCAGTCGATCAGGGCGCCTTGACGGAGTAGACCGCCTTGAAGTCCGCCGGGGCAAGCACCAGACCCATATTGATCGTACTTCAGGTTGTCCTGCGCGATCATGTCGGGAATCGCCATCAGGCTCTTCGCGTAAGGCTGGTGCTCGAGCGCGCGCACCGCCGTGTCGATGGCGATGCGTCCCTGCAACACCGGATACTGCGTCGCGAAGCCCAGGATCTCGCCCTTGTTCAGCGCGTCCAGCATGGCCTGGTTCTCGTAGGACGACATGATCAGCACGTCCTTGCGTCCCGGCCTGGGCCACCGCTCCGACCGCGGCCTCGGCCGCCGGCGCGCAGCCCCAGATGACGTTCATGTCGGGATAGGCCTGCAAGCGCGTTCTGGATCAGGCCGAATTGCACCGCGACGCCGGAGTCGCCGAACTTGTCGCCGAGCATCCTTGATGTTGCTCTTGTCCGTCTATCGCCTTCTTGAAGCCGTCGAGGAAGGCCTCGGCCCAGCCCGAACCGGACGGGCCCGGGAAGGTGACGACGTTGGCGGTCTTGTCCTTGAGGTAGTCGACCAGATAGGTCGCCGGTCTGCACGCCCATGGTCGTGAAATCGACGGTCATCTTCGAGGTCACCGTCGCCTTGGACACCGGATTGACCGTGCTGATGATGACCTTGCCCGCCTTCACGCCTTCGGCGAACTTCTTGTCGAGGCCCGGCTTCGGAAATCGGCCCGACGATGATCGCGTCGAAATTGCCCGCCATGCAATCGTCGAATTGCGACAGTTGCTTCGGCAGGTTCTCATAGCCGCCGGCCTGGTAGAGCGTCATGTTGACGCCCATCCGCTTGGCTTCCTCGACGACGCCGTAGTCGACCGCGACCCAGAACGTGTCCTTCATATGCGGGAACAGCACGCAGATGTTCCAGGGCTTGGCGGCCTTCGGCAGCGGCGTGTATTCCGACGACCTTCTGCGATCCGGAATCAAAGTCGTAGACCTTAGCCGGCCACCAGTCGCCGTCGGCCCGCGCGCCTCCGCCAGCAACCAGGGCCGAAGCCGCCGCCAGCGTTCCCGCTACAAGAGCAGCATATTTCATGTCACATCTCCCGCCAATTTTCTGATGAACCGAGTGACGAACCGTCCGTCGGCAGAAGCCTCGCCGCATACGCCGGAGAACATCGCAAGTTTCGCTTCCTCGTGCAATCCGATATTTGTGATATCAAACCGGCCCAGCGGCCAGACGCAGCGACGCGCGGGCCACAGACGGTCACGAATGGTGGGCCGATTTCCTCCTCGTGATGACATAGGAGCCGCTGGCGTCGAGTTTGGCTGTCCAGCCGGGTTCGACGACGATCGTCGTTGTGATTTCCTCGATGATGGCTGGCCCCTCGACTCGGGAGCCCGCGCCGAACTTGGCGCCATCGTAGACAGGCGTGCGTCGCGCTTTGCCGATTGCGGAAAAGACGGCCCCTCGATAGCCCTTGACCGCCTTAGTCGCAGGCGCGCCGCGACCGATTTTCTGCGGTCGCGGCTTTTCCAGGCGGCCGAACGCCGTGCTCTCGATATTCACCGCTTCGACCGCGTTGTGGCGCTCGGAATAGGTGTAGAGTTCCTCGTGGCGCCGATGGAACGCCTCCTTCACTGCGGTCGATCGTTTCGGCGTTGATCTCGAAATTGCCAATCTCGACGGCGCATTCATGCATCTGTCCGACATAACGCATGTCGATGCTGCGCCGGATGTCGATCTGCTCGCGCGAGAAGTCCGTCGCTCAAGAGGTGCTTTACGCCCTTCGCCTCGATGTGCTTGTACAGCTTGTTGATCGTCGCGTAGGCTTTGGCGTGGTCGAGGCGGACCGGGCATGCGTCGCCATGGAATTGTATTTCACGTCCGAAATGATCTGGCCGAAAGCGCACAGACCTGACGCCAACTTCGGCAGGATGATCGTCTCGACCCCCATTTCGCGCGGCCAGCGAGGTAATATGCGCGGCCGTCGCGCCGCCGGCCCCGACCAGCACGAAATCGCGCGGGTCGAATCCGCGCTCCACCGACACCCGTCGGATTCCGTTGACCATGTTGTTGTTGACGATGGTGAACATGCCGTAGGCTGCCTGCTCGACCGAAATGCCGAGCGGATCGGCGACGCTTTTGATCGCGGCGCGCGCCTTGGCGCTGTCTAGCGGCAGGCTGACCGCCAAGTAGGCCGTCCGGATTGAGATAGCCCAGAACCAGATTCGCGTCGGTGACCGTCGGCTGCGTTCCCCCCTGGCCATAGCAGGCGGGGCCTGGGTGCGCGCCGGCGCTGTGCGGCCCGACCTGGAGAAGACCCATCGCGTCGATCCAGCCGATCGAACCGCCGCCAGCGCCCAGGGTTTCGACCTGGATCATCGGGATGCCGATGCGATAGCGCAGGAAATCGATGTTCTTGTTGAGGTTGGTCAGGCCGTCCTTGGTCAGCGTGATGTCGAACGAGGTGCCGCCCATGTCGACGGTGATGACATTCTTCTTCTTGAACGGCGCCGCAGACGAACAAGGCCGCCTGCGGCGCCGACGCCGGCCCCGAATTGATCGCGTAGACGGAGCGGTCCGTCATCGCCTTGCCGACGGCAAGGCCGCCGTTGGACTGGAAATAGCGCACCGGACGCTTTGCGCCCAGCTTGACGGAAATAGGAGTCGACGGCCGCCACGTATCGCGTCAGGATCGGCGCCAGATAGGCGTTCACCACGGCCGTCGAGGTGCGGGTGTATTCGCGGACCTGCGGATACAGCTCGCTGCCGACGGTTAGGATCGACGTCGGGCATCATCTCTCGCACGATCTCCGCCGCCCGGCGTTCGTGCTGCTGGGTTGAGAACCGACCATACGAAGGAGATCGCGACCGCTTCGACGCCCTCGCTTGTGAAGAGTTCGCATGCCGCGCGAACGTCGTCCTCGTTCATCGGCGTGCTTGATCGAACCGTCGGAGATGACCCGTTCGCGCACGCCCCTGCGGAGATAGCGCGGGACCAGCATCCGGGCTGCCGGATATTCGGGATCGTAGCGGAAGCCGTCCTCCTTGTGGCCGTTGCCGGATCTCGATCGAATCTTCATGGCCCTTCGTGCAGATGAGCCCCGTCTTGCCGCCCGTTGTGCTGATGAGCGCGTTGAGGCCGACGGTGGTGCCGTTGACGCAGAGATCGCATTCAGAAACGATCGCCGCCGGGCTTTCACCGATATCGTCGGCGATCAGTTGCAGGCCGTCCTCGGATCGTCCCTGGTTGGATCGGACGGCGTCGAAAGCGACTTGAACAAGCTGAACATTGCCGGTCCGGTCGGCGATGCACGAAGTCGGTGAAGGTGCCTCCCGCGTCGATTCCGAGGCGATACTTGGACTGCATCGATCCGACCTCTTTCTTGTTGAATTCCGACCAGTTCAGCGGGCGGCCGTCGCCGCCTCGCCGCGCGATTTCTTTGTCGCCGCCACGTCTACCCGCAGGGTTTGGGCGTCCTCGATGACGACGCCGTAATCGCGCAGCGCGCCATTGATCGAGACCAGGCCATTGCTTGACGTCCCTAACGACCTTCTCGATCGGCCGTTCGAAGGGATTGCCGTAGCCGCCGCCGCCCGGATTCATGTTGGTCATCGTCTCGCCCGGCCTCGATCGTCTCGATCATGTTCGTGCGGATAATCTCGACGCTGCCGCCGCGCTCGAACCTCCAGACGCCCGACCTTGCTCGTCGACCATCATCGACTTCGCGCCGGCCGCGCCCATCGCCGGGATGCGGCGGCCTTCGCCGAAGCTGATGAAGTCATCTCCCGTCCAGCGGCTCGACCTCCCAGGCGGTGCCGGAGCCGCCGCGAAACATGCCCGCGCCGCCGGAGTCCTCATCAGCGAATAGCGATGGATGATGATCGGATAGGAATATTCGAGCAGCTCGACGTCGCCGGACGTCAGCGCGCCGAAGCAGCACTCGGGACCGACCGCGTGCCAGCCGTCCTGATGCGGGGTCGCGCCGCCGCCGGAGATGATGGTCGCCAGCACCATCGTCACATATTCCTCGTTGGTGCGGGTGTCCCAGCCGGCGATATTGAAGCCGTTGGCGTGGCCCCAGGACGCCGCGACCTTGGACGGCATCGCCTTCTCGAACGCCAGCCGCACGGCGTCGGTCAAGCGTCTCCATCGGCGTCGTCGTGCAATTCATGTGCGGCGCCGGCTCGACCGCGTTGCAGATCGTCCCCTTCGGTCCGAAATCGACCGTGACGCAGCGATAGAGCCCTTCGTTGTAGGGCGGCGGCAGTCGCCGCGAACATCATCAGGCCGAGGTAGACGCCCGGAATGCGAATTGCCTTCGTAGGAATTGATGAAATACGGGAATCTGCGGCGGGCTGGAGATGACGATGTGGCAGGTGTCGCTCCTTGATCGTCACGTTCGCCTTGATCTCGAAATCGCCGAAGCCGTGGCCGGCGTCCTCGAGGATGGCGACGCCCTCGTAGGTTCCGTCCGGCACCGTCTTGATCAGCGCCGCGCATATGGCGGTCGGCCATGTCGAGCAATTCGTCGATGCAGGCGTCGACCTTCGCGCTCGCCGTATTTGTCGAGCATGGCGATGAGATTGCGCTCGCCGACCTGGCAGGCGCCGATCAGCGCGTTGAAATCGCCCTCCTGATCGCGGCGCGCGCGCATGTTGGTGAAGATCATGTTCAGGACGTCGTTGCGCGGCTTGCCCCGATCCCAGATCTTGACCGGCGGGATGCGCAGGCATTCGGCGTAGATTTCCTTGGCGTTCGGATTGTAGCCGGCGGGCACGGGGCCGCCGATGTCGGTGAGATGGCCCTTGCAGACCGTCCAGTAGACGAGCCTGCCCTTGTAGAAGACCGGCTTGTACATGCAGGTGTCGATGGCGTGACTGCCGCCGAAGGCGGGATCGTTGTGCAGGATCAGATCGCCCTCGTGGATATCGTCGCCGAAGAACCGCGCCACCGACTTCATCGCCGGAATCAGCGAGCCGAGATGGATCGGGATATCCTGACCCTGCAGGATCATCTCCGGCTTGCCGTTGAACAGCGCCGTCGAATAATCGTGCGCGAGATTGAAGACGCGACGAGCGCGCCGTCTTCTCCAGCGACAGCGTCATTTCCCGCTGCGTCGTCTCCAGCATGCCGCGCACGACGGAAAGCGTGATCGGATCGACTTTGCGAGCCAACTTCGTCCCCCCAAATAATCCTGTCGACCCAAACCGCCGCCGCGAAACTCCCGAATCGGACGGCAGCGGTTCCTTCAACCCACGTCGGACGCGCGTCCGAACAACATACCATAGCGAACTTGCCGGCGGCGGCCGGCGTCGTTCAGGCCAATGACCGCCGCATCCGTTCAACCAGGGCGCTTCTTTCACGGCGCGCCGCCAACGCGCCCGCCATGTCGACGGGCGCGAACCGCGTCGGCGTGTTCGGCTGAAGCTGCCCGATCAGGTCCATGTCGGCGGAGATGACCGTGCCGATCATGAAATAGCCGCCGCCCGAAACCGCGTCGCGATGCAGCACGATCGGCTCGGTTCCGCCCGGCACCTGGATCGGAGCCGTAGGGATAGCAGGCTGTCGACGATGTTGGAGGGGTCCGAGCCCGCGCCGAACGGCGGCTCGCGCGGCACGAATTCGAGCGGACGACCGCCGCGGAAGCGGTAGCCGATGCGATCGGCTTCCGGCGCGACCTTCCAGGTGTCCTCGAAGAAGCGTTCGCCAGCCTCCTCGGTGATGCGGTGCCAGTAGAGCCCCGGCAGCACCCGGAGTTCCGCCGGCGAGGTCACGGGCGCGGCGAAGATCGGCGCCAAGCGTCGCGCCCTCTCGCGTCGGCCGCTTGACCGACCCGATCTTCAGGACGTCGCCGATTTTCAGCGCGCGCCCTTCGTGGCCGCCGAGCGCGCCGAGCGTATAGGTCGACGCGACTGCCCAGCACGACGGGAACGTCGATGCCGCCGGAAACGGCGATATAGGCGCGCGCCCCGGTCTTCAGGAAATCGAACGAAAGGACTTGGCCCGCCTTCACCCGAAAGGCCGTCCAGGTCGCGCTGTTCCACGCCATCCAGCCTTGGGCGGCAGTTCCGCTCCGGTGACCGCGACCATGGCGTCCTGTCCGAACTGCAGCTCCGGGCCCATGAACGCGGCTTCGAGAACGGCGTCGCCCTCATCGTTGCCGACGAGCAGATTGGCGGCGCGGAGCGCGAAGCGGTCCATGCCGCCGGACAGCGGGATGCCGAGATGGTAGTAGCCGGGACGGCCAAGATCCTGGACCGTGGTGGCGAGTCCGGGCTTGACGACCTCAATGGCCATAGAGGGCCTCCAGCAGCTTGGCGTTGTATGCGGCAGGGTTCTTGTGGAACTCGTCCAGCGAGAAAGTGACTGGCCGTATGCGAGGCTCGAAACGGTTCGCCGCCGACCTCCGCGACATCGCGATCGTATTCCGCGCGATCCAGTCGGCTTGAACTTCACGATGTCGCCGGGATTGAAGAAGATCATGAAGTCACAGAGATAGCTGATGCTCTGCTTTGGATCGTAGATCGGCATCGGCGTGATGCCGAACATCTGGTAGCCGCCCGCTCCGCGCACCGAATAGATGCAACCAAAACAGCCGCCATGCCCAACCGTCAGCTTTGGCGTATCGGTCCGGGGGCGAAGGTATTTGGGCACCTGGATCTGCTTTTTCCGCTCCACCATCTGGTACATCCACGGCAACCCGGCGACGAACCCGACCATCGACACGAACCACGGCGATCCCGAATGGGCGGCGATGAACGAGGGGACGTCGGCGTAGCCGTTGATGCGCGCGCCATATTCGAGGTCGGTGGATTTGGGATCCTGGTGACGCTCGCGGAACCGCATCAGAGTCTCGCGGGTCCACGGATCGTCGTAGAGGACCGGGATTTCGATGATTCTGGTGGCGATCACTGGATCGGACTTGCCAGCGGAGGCTTCGAGCGACTTGATCTCCGCCATCATGTCGTCGGGCGCAATCACATCGGGGTCGAACTTGACCTGGAGCGATGCATTCGAGGCGCATATCTCGGTGACGCCCTTGATGCGGCTATCGCGCACCGCGTTGGTGAGCGACAGGCTCTTGAAAAACGCCTCCAACGACATCTCCTCGTCGACTTCGACAAAAACATGTTCGTCGCCTCCGAATGAGTATCTCGTCTTCATCGCCATCAGGCTCCTGAGTTCGGCAGTGGGGAAAGCGGATTTCTCTCCAGCCACGCCTCCAACCAACCGGTGTGAACCTTTTGCGCCGCCACTTCGGGATCGCTGGCCAGCGCGATATGTAAAGCGATGGTGGTGTCGATGCCGCCCACCTTGAGGTCGCGCAGCGCCCCCGCCAGGCGCTCGAGCGCCGCATCGCGGTTTTCGCCCCAGACGATCAGCTTGCCGAGCAACGAATCGTAGAACGGCGGCACGACATAGCCGGCGTACAGCATGGTGTCGAAACGGATATGCGGCCCCTCGGGCGCCGCCAGCGACGTTACCAGACCGGGCGATGGCATAAAGCCCTTCCCGGGGTTCTCGGCATTGATCCGGCATTCGATGGCGTGGCCGCGCAGCCGCACGTCACCCTGGACGATGCTCAGGGGCGCGCCGGCGGCGATGCAAATCATCTCCTTGACGAGATCGACACCGGAAATCATCTCGCTCACCGGATGCTCAACCTGGATTCGCGTGTTCATCTCGATAAAGTAGAATTCCTCGCTCTCCTCGTCGTAGAGATATTCGAGCGTGCCGGCGCCGCGGTAGTCGACCGAGCGCGCAAGGGCGACGGCCGAAGTGCAGAGCCGCTCGCGGACATCGGCGGCGAGGCAGGCCGCCGGAGCCTCCTCCCACACCTTCTGGCGTCGTCGTTGTATCGAGCACTCGCGCTCGTAGACGTGAATCGCCCGCTCGCCGTCGCCGAGAATCTGCACTTCGACATGGCGCGCCCGTTCGATGAAGCGTTCGAGGTACAACCCGCCGTCGCCGAAAGCCGCGGCGGCTTCCGCGGACGCCAGTTGAATCAGTTTTTCCAGTTCGTCCGACGAGCGCGCCACGCGTATTCCACGACCTCCGCCTCCCGCGGCGGCCTTGATCATGATCGGGAACCCAATGTCGTCGGCCAGCCCGCGGGCCTCGTCGAGGCCGGCGACCCGTCCCTCGCTGCCCGGCACCGTCGGCACGCCCGCCCGCGCCGCCACCTTTCTGGCGGTCGCCTTGTCGCCCATCTGGCGGATCGTCTGCGCCCGCGGACCGACGAAGATCAGGCCTGCCGCCTCGACCGCCTCGGCGAAGGCAGCGTTCTCCGAGAGAAAACCGTAGCCGGGGTGGATCGCGTCAACCCCGGAGGCGGAAGCAGCCGACAGGATCGCTTCGACGTTGAGATACGACCTGGCCGCCGGCGCCGGACCGATCTCGATCGCCTGGTCGGCCAGTTTCACGGCAAGCATGTCACGATCAGCCGCGCTCATCACCTGGACAGTGGCGATCCCGAGATCGCGGGCCGCACGGTTGATCCGCACGGCGATCTCGCCCCGATTGGCGATCAGCAGCTTCTTGATGGGCATTGCGCGATCCGCCGGCGTCAGCCTTCGATCTCGACGAGCGCCTGTCCCGCCATGATCGGTTCTTCGTCGTCGGCGACAAAGCGAACCACACGGCCCGCTTCTTCGGCCACCACAGGCGTAAAGGTCTTCATAACCTCGATAAGGCCCAGAGTATCGCCGACGGCGACCGGGTCGCCGGGGTTCTTGAACATGGGCTCGCCGGGGCCCGGCCGGCGATAGAAAATACCGGGGATCGGCGCTTGTGTTGTCTTGATGGCCATGGGGCTCCCCCGTTTCGGCTCGGCGCTCAGCCAGAGCGCCATTCGCGGCGATGGTGGCGGTTCCGCAGATCTGAGTTGGCACAATTGGTATACGTGATGTCAACCTCGATGACGTGCTTCGTTCCTGGCGACGGAAGATTTTGAGAGAACCGGCCGGCGCAGCGGAGATTTCTCGCCAGCCGCACATCTGCGAGAAACCGCAGATGCGAATAAGGGGAGGGACGTATGAGGGTCGCGCACAAGTCGCATCGGGCGCTGGCGCGCCGTCGACATGTTGGGACCAACGTAAGCATCAAACCCAGGCATAACGGTGGTGCGACATACGCTCTTCGAGCGGCCGGCAACCTCGATCGAAATCGGGCGGAGCCTACGAAAAGAGGGCGCACAACAACATATTCGGCGCCTATGCGCACGACTCGCCGCACGAGCGAGAAGGAGAGCCGGCATTGCCGGCTCTCCGCGTCCAGTTCATTTTTTCAGACGATAGAGCACGTCATTCGGGATCAATTCGCTGATGCGCCAGGTATCGACGACCTTGCCTGTGCGATTGCTGATCGACACGACGAAGAGTGGCGACTGATCCTGAATATGCAGCTTGGCGGTGAACGAGCGCGGCCCGAGAACGGTCGGCTCATCGTGGAAAGTATTCAACACCGCCACGACCTTGGCCGCATCGATCGTGCCGGCCTTCTCCACCGCTCTGCTCCAGAGCTCGAGGAAAGCATAGATCGGGAACGCATATTGCGTCACCGGTCCTTCCTTGAACTTCGCCTTATAGCGATCGATCAAGGCAGCGACCTCAGGCCGGGGTTCGTCGCCATAGACCGATGCTTGCGACGCGACATAGAAGTTGGTCAGGTCGGGAACCCCATCAAGCCAGTACGTGCCGTCGAATGTGGTGCTGGCGAAAATGGGAACATTTATTCCGGCCGCGCGAATCTGCCGGATGGCGCTGGCGCCGCCTGGCAGATAGCTGCAGAACATGATCGCATCGACCTTCTTTTCGCTGATCGCCGTAAGCAGACGCGTGACCTGCGAGGCGACAGACGCATCGCCGTTCTTGAACGTATCGCGACCGACGATCGTGCCGCCCTTTTTCGGGAACATCCAATCGAAGCCGGCGCACACCGACTTGGTGTACTCGACGCTGTCGTCGAGAAGGACGTAACCGTTCCGGAAACCCTTCTTCTCGTAACCCCATTCCGCCAGCGTTGCGCCTTCCAATTGGGCTGCGAGCCCCGCCGTGAACGACAACGGTCCTACGCCGGCGATTCCCGCCTTGGCGTCCGACGCGCAGAGGAAGATTGAGATCTTGCCCGCGTTCTGCGCCTGCAACAGGGCTGGAGCGCCATAGTCGTAGTCGCAGGTGCCGATCACCACGTCGGCGCCTTGCCGGAGCACTTCCTGCCCCGCTTTGGCGCCTTCGGCGCGGTCAGACTTGGTGTCGGCGAACACCGCGCGCAGCTTCCTGCCGAGCACGCCCCCCTTGGCGTTGATGTCGTCGATGAAAACTTGCGCCATTTTCGTGCCGTTGTCGTCATAACCGGCCACTGGGCCGGACTGTGCAACAGCAAATCCAATGACGATATCGTCCGCGGCGCGCGCCGCGGACGAACCACCGGCCGCCCCCAAAAGGCTGAGCCCCAGCATCGCGCCGAATAGCATCGTTTTCGAACTCATTTTCACCCCACTCCTTGGACTATCAGACCAAGTGTAACGCCCAACCGAACCGACGAGTCGCCTGGAACAACTCTGCGAATGCTCCGCTTCTCCCACCGGCAACCACAGCGCAACGCGAAGGCTGCTGAGCCACGAATTGCCCGTTGGCGCATAGGAGTTGAAGCCCACCAGACGGCGCCAGATATTTGTGCGCCTCGCGCCTCGCGCAGTTGTCGCGCCCGGCGCTTAACCATTTGACGCCTCTCATTGATATATCATATATCGGTCAAGTCAAACTGATTTGAAGGCTTTTCTCGCTTGCCGGTCTATAGATGCTTCCTGGGCGCCGAGCGTTTGGGAATCGGCCGGCTTGCATCTGCGTGCTTGCCGCCATTTGAATTGAAACCATGACGGCGCTTCAGGAGCCGCGCAAGGACAAACCATGAGCAGCATTCACGGGTTTCACGTACAGCCGCCCGACCGTCCGCGAGTTGCACACGTCGGGTGCCAGCTTGTTTGACAACGCCGGCCATTCGACAGAACTGAAAAAGCGTCCTTGGATCGCCACGGTCGTCGACGTCGCGACGCAGCCGATGGCCAGGATCGGTCTGCCCTTTGAGTCCTCGGGATCACGCCGGGTCATACCGCGGCGGCGCTCATGACGCTTGGCCATCCCGCCCGGGCGAGCGTTAACGGGCCGCTCGAAGGATCGAACGCCGCGAGCGCCGCCGAGCTCTCGGCTGACGGACTCGAGGTGCTTTTTGGCGGACTCAGCGCGATCTCGGACGTCAGCATTACTCTGCGCCAACAAGAAATTTTCGGGTTGATCGGACCCAATGGCGCGGGCAAGACAACCCTCGTCAATTGTCTGACCGGCTATCAAACTCCGACCGCGGGACGAATCACGTTGGCTGGCGTCGACGTCACGGGATGGCGGCCGGAGCGTCTCAGGAAAGCGGGTGTCGCACGGACCTTTCAGGCCGGACGCCTATTTCGTGACATGACCGTGCTGGAAAACGTCGAGGTCGCCGCGGTTGGCCTCGGTCTGCCGCGGCGCCGCGCTGGAGCGGCCGCCCTGGATATGCTCGATTGGCTCGGAGTAGCCGAAAAGGCCGGGACGATCGCCGGATCGCTTCCCTATACGGATGAGCGCCGCGTCGGGATCGCCCGCGCCCTTGTCATGTCGCCCGCGTTCGTCCTCCTCGACGAACCCGCGGCCGGCATGTCCGACAGCGAGTGCGATGAACTTATGCGAACTCGTCGCGGATATCCCGAGGGCCTTCAACTGCGGTGTTCTATTAATCGAACATAATATGCGCTTGATCATGGGCATATCCGAGCGCATCCAGGTTCTCGACGGCGGTCGCACGATCGCGGAGGGTGCGCCGGCGGAAATTCGCAGCAACGAGGCGGTCATTTCAGCCTACCTCGGCAGCTACGCATGAAGGCCCTCCGAAGAGAATCTTCACATGCTTGAGCTGGAGGATGTTCACGTCAATTATGGCCGTCTCGTTGCATTGCGCGGGATCTCCCTGGAGGTTCAGGAGGGCGAGATCGTTTGCATCGTCGGACCCAATGGCGCGGGAAAGTCGACGACGCTGGCCGCGATTGCCGGCGGCGTTAAGCCGCATCGCGGGGCGATCCGTTTTGGCAGCGTCGCTCTGACGGGCAAGACGCCGGAGGTCATCGCGCGGCGTGGGGTTTCGCTTGTTCCCGAGGGCCGCCACGTGTTCGGAACGCTGTCGGTCGACGAGAATCTGCGCATCGGCGCCTATCGACGCCGAGACAGGACGGGCGTCGAGTCCGACCGGGCCAGGGCGCTCGAACTCTTCCCAAAACTTCGCGAGCGCCTTGGGCAACCCGCGGGGCGGCTTTCCGGAGGCGAGCAGCAGATGCTGGTGATCTGCCGGGCGCTGATGACGCGACCGCGGTTGATGCTGATCGATGAACCTTCCCTCGGCCTTGCTCCAAAGGTCGTCGATCAGGTCTACGAGGTGCTGATCGACCGGTGTCGCGGGGAGGGAGTCACATTGCTGATCAACGAGCAATCCTCGGAACGTGTCCTGAAATTCGCCGATCGGATATACGTGCTGCGCAATGGCGGCATTCGATTGCACGGGCGCGCCGCCGATCTGCGCGACGGCAAGGCGATCACGAGCGCCTATTTCGGTTTTGAAGACCACCATCCCGCGACCAACGCCCAGGCAGCGACGCGATGATCGGTTTCCTGCAGAATCTGATCGATGCTTTGAGTCTGGGCAGCTTATACGCCCTGGCGGCGCTCGGCATCGGCCTCATGTTCGGCGTCTTGCGGCTGATCAACTTCGCGCACGGCGATTTCATTACAGTCGGCGCCTACGCGCTGATCGCCCCCGTGGCCGACGTCACGGCGAGAATGCTGATCGGCGATTGGCCGTTGTTGCCGATGGTGGTCGCAATCTGCGCGATCGTCGTTGCGTTCGCGTTGCTTTCGGATCTGTTGCTCTTTCGTTGGCTTCGTCAGGCGACCCCGCCGACCCTCATGATCGCATCGTTCGCGGCAGGCTATATCATCGAGAACGGCATTCTGGTCGTCTATGGCGCTCGGCCCAAAGGCATCGATCTCTGGCCGTCATTGGGGCGTCAGATCGCGATCGGTGCCCTGCGCGTCCCGGAATTGCAGCTCGTGACCATCGGGGTGACGCTGTTCATGATGATCGCCATAACGATATTCCTGAAGCGAACCCCGTTCGGCGTGCAGATGCGGGCGGCGGCCGAGGATTTCAAGATGGCGCGATATCTCGGCGTCCGGGCCAATTTCGTGATCGGTTTGGCTTTCTCGATCTCCGGTATCCTCGCCGCGATTGCTTCGCTTCTATACGTTTCGCAGACGGGATCGCTGAGTTTTGTGTTGGGCGTCCCGTTGATGCTGTTCGCCCTCATCGGCACAGTTATCGGCGGCATGGGCAGCCTGGTCGGTGCGGTGGTCGGCGGCTTCACGGTCGGCTTCATCTCTTCGATGCTTCAGGCCTACCTGCCCGAAGGACTGCGCTCCTTTCGCGACGCTTTCGTCTTCACGATCGTCATTCTCATCTTGTTGTTCCGCCCGTCCGGGCTGATCCCCACCAAAGCGCTCGTGCAGAGAGTTTGACGGTCGACGAATGATCAATTCGCTCGCGCTTCGGCTGACCGAAAAGTATTGGGTCGCCATTGGGCTCAGTCTGATCGTCGCCGCGGTCGTGGCGGCCGGCGAACTGACCGGCATCGACGAGATCATCGTCACGATCAACGAGATGCTGATCCGCATGACCGTCGTCGTGGGAATCTACATATTCGTCGGCAACTCCGGCGTTCTGTCGTTCGGCCATATGGCCTTTATGTGCATTGGCGCCTACGCCGTGGGCTGGGCGACGATCGATCCCTCGTGGAAACAGCTCATGCTGACCGGTCTGCCGGATTTTCTGCAGGACGAGCAGTATCCCTTCATCGTCTCGATCGCCGGCGCCGGCGTTCTGGCCGCGATCGTCGCGCTTTTGTTCGGCGCGGTGGCGATCCGGATGTCCGGCGTCGCCGCCTCGATCGCGACGTTCGCCTTTCTGGCGATCGTCAACAGTGTCTATTCGAACTGGGACTCGGTGACGGCGGCGACTAGTTCGCTGATCGGCATTCCGACCGTGACGAGCCCGTGGATATTCTTCGCTTTCACGGTCCTCGCGATCGTGTGCGCGTTTTGGTTTCAGGAATCGAAGTATGGTCTGATGCTGCGCGCCTCGCGCGACGACGAGGTTGCAGCGAAATCTTGCGCCGTCGACATCGTAGAAGTGCGCTTGATCGCCTTCGTCCTGAGCGCTTTCCTCGTCGGGGTCGGGGGTGGCCTGTATGCTCATTTCCTCGGCGTGTTGACCGTCGAAGTCTTCTATATAAGTCTGACCTTCGTCACGCTTTCGATGCTCATCGTCGGGGGCGTCGGCAGTTTGACCGGCGCGGTTCTCGGCGTGCTGGTCGTCACATTGATCGTCGAAGTCTTGCGTGGACTCGAAGGCGGGGTATCGATCGGCGCAATGATATTTCAATTGCCGAAGGGGCTGCAGGAGATTGGCCTCGGGGTGATGATGGCGCTGATCCTGATATTCCGCCCGGGCGGACTCACCAAAGGGCGGGAAATCCCATTCCCACGGCGCTTTCTGCGACGCGCGACGCCGACTGCGGAAGCGAACTCCGGGTTTTCGGTCGAGCGCAGATGAGGCAAGCGGCGGTGTCGTTCTCGAGGACAGAACGCGATATCCACGCTCCCGTCGTGGGCGCCAATCAGTCGAAGAGGGGGCCTCATCAATGGTCGACTACAAGACATTCGAACTCGGCGATTTCGCCCTCCAGAGAGGCGTGGTCCTGCCGAACGCCAAGCTCGTCTACGCGGCGATCGGCAAGCTGAACGATGCGAAGGACAATGTCGTTCTGTTCCCGACCTGGGGCTCGGGCACACCGGACGAAGCTGTGGGGTTGATGACCGGCCCGGGACGGTCTCTCGATCCCGAAAAGTACTTCATCATCGTCCCCAATCATTTCGGCGGCGGTCTTTCCTCGTCGCCGAGCAACACCGCGCCGCCATTCGACGCCGGCCGATTTCCGCGGGTGACGGTCTATGACAGCGTCGTCGCGCAGCGGCGGTTGCTGAACGAAGTGTTCGGCATTGCAAAGCTGCGCCTGGTCGCCGGCTACTCGATGGGAGCCCTGTTGGCCTATCACTGGGCGGCTCTCTTCCCCGACGACGTGCGCGCGATCGTGCCGATTGCCGGCGCCGCGCGGACCGGACAGTTCAACAAAGTATTCCTGGCCGGTATTCGCAGCGCCATCGTGTCCGATCCAGATTGGAACGAGGGCTTTTATGGCGACAGACCGCCGATTCGCGGAGTACGGCAATTCGCGCGGGTCTACGCCGGTTGGGGATTCTCCGAACCTTTCTACCGGCAGGAGGTATTCAAGACGGCCTTCGGAGCGCCATCCATTGAAGAATTCATCGAGACGTTCTGGGAGGCGTTCTTCGTCAAGTGCGACGCGAACAATCTCCTCGCCCAAATCTGGACCTGGGAGCACAACGACATTTCTGCTCACCCGCGGTTCGGGGGCGATTTGGTGAAGGCGCTATCGTCCATCAAGGCCCGAGCGATCTTGACGCCCTCGGCGACCGACACATATTTCCCGCCGGTCGACAACGAAAACGAAGCGAAACATATTCCGAACGCCGAGCTCCGACCCATTCCAACGATTTGGGGACATATGAGTCCGATGAACCCGGAGGATCAACCCTTCATCGACCGCGCGCTCGCCGACGCGCTACAGTAGACTGTTTGCGACATGCGCGGGAAAGCGACCCGGCCGGCCGCCTGTCTCAATCACCAGGTTAGCGAGCCGAAGATGTCCGACCTGACCAATCGTCCCGACGATTCCCCGAGCCGACTGCTGCAGGAGTTCGAAGGGGGTGTGGCTAGATTCCGCCCATCAGCAGATATTTCATTTCGAGATATTCCTCGACGCCGTGATGCGATCCCTCGCGGCCGAGGCCGCTTTCCTTGACGCCGCCGAACGGCGCCTCGGCCGTCGAGATGATCCCCTCGTTGATGCCGACCATGCCGTATTCGAGCCCCTCGGCGACGCGCCAGACGCGGCCGATATCGCGGGCGTAGAAATAACACGCCAGCCCGAACTCGGTCGCATTCGCCATCTCGATCGCTTCCTCCTCGGTCTTGAAGCGGAACAGCGGCGCCACCGGCCCAAAAGTCTCCTCGCGCGCGATCGCCATCGCCGGCGTCACATCGCGCAGCAGCGTCGGTTCGAAAAAATTGCCGCCCAGCGCCTTGCCGCCGATTGTGATCTTCGCGCCCTTTCGAGACAGCGTCATCGATGTGCTCCTGCACTTTGGCGATCGCGGCCCGGTTGATCAGCGGGCCGGTGGTCACGCCGGCCTCGGCGCCGTCCCCGACCTTCAGCTTCTTGACCGCCGCGGCGAGCTTCTCGGCGAAGGCGTCGTAGACGCTCTCCTGCACCAGCAAGCGGTTGGCGCATACGCAGGTCTGGCCGGCGTTGCGGTATTTCGAGGCCATCGCGCCCTGGACCGCCGCATCGAGATCGGCGTCGTCGAAGACGATGAAGGGAGCGTTGCCGCCGAGTTCGAGACCGAGCTTCTTGATCGTCGGCGCGCATTGCGCCATCAGCACCCGGCCGACCTCGGTCGAGCCGGTGAAGGTGAGTCCGCGCACGATCGGGTTGGAGGTCATCTCGCCGCCGATCTCGCGCGAGGCGCCGGTCAGCACCGAAAAAACGCCTGGCGGGATGCCGGCCCGTTCCGCCAGCTCCGCCAGCGCGAGCGCCGAAAGCGGCGTCTCGATCGCCGGTTTGCAAACGAAGGCGCAACCGGCGGCGAGGGCTGGGCCCGCCTTGCGGGTGATCATCGCGTTGGGAAAGTTCCAGGGCGTGATCGCCGCGACGACGCCGAGCGGCTGCTTGATCACCAGCATTCGCGATGTCGGCCACGGCGAGGGGATCGTCTCGCCATAGATCCGCTTGCCCTCTTCGGCGAAGAATTCGACGAACGATGCGCCATAGGCGATCTCGCCGCGTGACTCGGCCAGCGGCTTGCCCTGCTCGGCGGTCATGATGCGCGCGAGGTCTTCCTGATTCTCCATCATCAGGTTGAACCATTTGCGCAGCAGGCCGGCGCGCTCTTTGGCCGTTTTCTTCGCCCAGGGCTTTTGCGCGGCGCTCGGCGGCCTCGAGCGCGCGCCGCGTCTCGGCGACGCCGAGCTTCGGCACATGACCGATCACGCTGTCGTCGACCGGGTTGGTGACGGCGAATGGTCGTCGCGGAGCCGATCCACTCGCCGGCGACATAGCATTTGTCCTTCAGGAGAGAGTGATCCTTGAGCGCCAAAGTCTTCGCATTCATCGGGTGTGACTCCTTTGAGTCTATTGCTGCTAGGGCAGCCGCAATCTGGAGCCCTTTCGATAGCATCCGCCCTTTGGTGGCATCAACGCTAGCGTCCTGGCTACATTCCAGCATCCTAAATTGTGAATGTGTGTCGAAGAGGAGCCCCTCGCGGCGGCAACCCTGTCGGCCTGCGAGGCGATTGCGGTCCATGCGATGCTCGCCTTTGGCGCGACCGACGACCGGTTCGACTGCGGAGCGGCGGCGCAGCTCGCGTTTGATCTGTTCGGTTACGCGTCGCTTCCCCAGGTGTGGATATCGTGGGGATATGTGAATATCTCAGCTAGCTGGCGCAGAAAAATCCTTGTTGTACCTTCGACACGCGTCGCGCATGTCCCTTCCTTTGCTCCAATGCATTCGCCCATAGCCGTCGGAGATGCCTACCCAACGAAATCCTTCCTTTAGGAAGCAGTCGCGGTTGTAGGGAAACACAAACTGAGCTCCATCGCCGACCTCAAGCTTTGCATTCACCTTTGTCGTTCCCCAATGCCCGTAGTCGGGATAAATGAAAGCCGCACGTTTCTCAGTGTGCTTCGTGAACCGATGCCACCAAGGATTTCGCGCGAAGACCAGGCCGATGCGATTTGGAATCGGCCCCATGTTCAGACCCTCCACAAAAATGTAGGGTCCGTCGTTTGGTTGACCTTTCTGGACGATCGTCTTTATCGCCACGCTAACGCGTATCTTCGGCTTGCGGATCGCATCACGATAGATGGTCCAACCCAAAGTGAGCGACGAGATCACAATCGCCAATATGCTGGTGATCGTTGCGAGCTCTGACACCGACCGCTCCTTGCCCTTACATATATTCTTCTCAAAGAAATACTGGCACTAGCATCGGCGCAACCGCGCTTCGGCCAGCGCGGCGGTAGGAGCTACTAAACCCACTTCGTGGTCTTTATGAAGTAACGCGCCAAACACGTATGTTGGCTCGGCAACACCGATGGAGGTGATAGATGGCACTCAAACCGTGGGACGAACGGCCTCACCCGAAGCAGGGCGATAAGCGTGCCAGCAAGACATACGAGGCTGTCGGTCGCGCGCTCACACAATGGGAATATCTCGAAGCTAAACTAGCATTACAGTTGTGATTTTGTTTTGAAGTGGGCTTTTTGCGCTGCGGCTTGATGAGCTCGGCGCCAGAGCGACCATGTGATGACATAGGCGGGTTGGATGCGCTTTCGCGCGAGACGCTGCGCTATCCGATGGATTTCCTGAATCGACCAACGGATGAGGCTGGACGCTTTCGCACCGCGCTCGAGGTTTTTTTGGGCGCAGACTGATTGGCCTTATGTCGGATGGCCGCCATCATGGCGAAGGCGAGCATGACAAACGAGACGTGACGATGCCACCCGTGCCAGGAACGGGTCTCGTTGTGATCGAGCCCAAACTCGTTCTTGGCGGTCTCGAAACTGTCCTCGATCGCCCAGCGATGACCCTCGATCCCGACCAGCGTCTTGATCGAGGTTCCCGCCGGACACCAAGTGGTGAAGTAGGCGAGATCGCCATCGGCAATATGGCGTCGGATTAAGAGTCCGCGCGTCCACAAACCATGGTTTTCTTGGTTGAACGCTTCGGCTTCCAGGTCGGCCAGCTCGAGGTAACACCAGTCATGCAGGCGCGGCCCCTTGGTTCCGGCGCCCGCCGGCAGGCGCTTCCAATCCGACGGCCCCAAGGCGTTGGCGATTGCCGCGGCCGTGCCGGCCACTCGACGCGGCTTGTCCCACGAGCCAAAGACATGGGTGGCGTCGACGCCGAGCACGTAGCCCTTGCCGGCGCGGCGCAGGTCGCGCTCGATATCGCCGACGCCATAGACCGTATCGGCCGCCACCCAGCCAAACGGCACACGCGCCGCGATCGCGCGCTCGATCATCGCCGCCGCCAGTCGAGGCTTCGTCGCGAAGCTGACGTCGCTGGGCACAGAGGCGGCCTTCAGGCGGACCGGGTCGTCAGCCCAACTCTTCGGCAGATAGAGAGCGCGATCGATGAAGGCATGGCCATGGCGCGAAACGTAGGCGGCGAAAACGCCGATCTGGCAGTTCGTGATCTTGCCCGCCGAGCCGGTATATTGCCGCGATACGCCGCACGAGGCTTTGCCCTGTTTCAGAAAGCCGGTTTCGTCGATCACCAGCACCGCATCATCGCGGGCGAGGCGCTCGATAACATAGTCGCGCACCAGATCGCGCAGCGCGTCCGCGTCCCAACGGTCTCGGCCCAGAAGTTCCTGCTGCCGCCACGGACCAGGATCGCCCGCGGCCTCCGCGCGCATCCATCCGGTCTTGCGCCGCTCCTCGCCAAGCAACCCGTCGATAAACAGGCCGGCGCTCGCCGCCGTCCGCTCCTGCGCAAACAGCGAACGCATCCGTCTCTTCACGTCCCGAAGCGACGATGCCCACAACTCAAGCGTTGTCTCGATCGAGGCCCCGTTCATCCATGATCTCCAAATCATGGTGACCCATGAATTCAGAGTTCAATCCCAACCGCAACTAAAATCACAACTGTAATGCTAGGTCATTGCCCAATCGGCCGTGATGCCTCAGCACAAGGCCCACAGCTCCCAACACGGAGTCGTCGCTAAGAAACGTCCCGGATACGATGGGAGTGCGGATCTCTTCGGGCCATTGCTCGCTCACTGCGAACTTGTCGTACGCACCGCGCAGCGGCGTTAGGAACAGGGGCCCCGCGCTCGCGCCCCGTCCGCCAATAACGATCAAAGCGGGGTTGAGCGCGGTTCCAACGAAAGCGAGGCCTCGACCTGCCGCTTCCCCCGCGTCGGCGATCAATCGTCGGCAGCCGGTGTCCCCTTGGAGGGCGAGTTGAATAATTCGTTCGATCGAAACCTCGAGCCCAAAAAGGCTTTGGGCGCGACGTCTCACGAAGGACATACTCGCGGTAAGTTCGAGGCATCCGCGATTGCCGCATGCGCAAAGATCTCCATCGGGATCAATCGGCATGTGGCCGAATTCGCCCGCGCCTCCGCCCTTGCCCATGAGAACCTTGCGGTTAACGACGATGGCGCCACCGACGCCCACGTCGATTTTGAAAAAAATGAAATCGTCGCATCCCGCGGCGGCGCCCCACATCATCTCGGCGATGGCGGCGCAATTGCTCTCGTTGTCGGCGAAGATCGGCGCCTTGAAGACGGCTTCGAAATGGCTGCCAATATTGGTGCCAACCCAGGACCGCGCCATGACCGTGCGTACGACCTGACCCGTATCGGGTCGAACTGATCCTGGCAGGGCGATGCCCACGCCGAGCAAGGCCTCGGCGCGGAAGTCCCGTCGCTTTCTCATCCCTTCAACCAGTTCGCTCACTTTCGCGACCGCGTCTTGGGGTGAATAGCCAGCGGGCATTTCGCCGCCGTCGGTGGCGAGAATAGCGTGAGAGACGTCCGCCAAGACGACTCTCAGTGATGTCGGTTCGATCATTACGCCGATGCATACGCCCGCGTCCGGGTTCAAGGTCAGCAAGGTGGAAGGGCGCCCCGCACTGGCGCGCTTTCCGTGGGCCTTCAGCGCGTCGACGACCATTCCCGCTTTCCGCAACTCGATCAACGCGGCGGAGACGGTCGATTTCGCGAGCGAGAGTTCGCGGGCGATCTCGGCCGAACTCAGGCTGCCAGCCCGACTGAGCAGTCTGACGATGCGGGTTGTCGGATCGCCGGCGGTGTCGTTGCCCAGCCACTTTTTTAGTTCGAATTCGTCCATACAAAACCTACCATGAGCACTTGACGGTAACAATAAGTTCGAAATAGGATTAATTCAACCGGCCGCTCGGACCCCGCCCCGTCGTCGTGGCGAGGATTCACGAAGCGAGGCAGGGGATTCGGAGGAAACATGAAAGCCGTTTCGACCATCGCGGCCGTTTGCGCAATCGCCGCGTCAGGATTCGCGGCGCCGGCCCAAGCGAAGGATCCAGTCATCATCATGATTTCGGGCCCGCTCTTCGATCCCTTCTTCGGCCCATTGAAGAAAGGCGCGGACGACGCCGCCAAGGCGCTCGGCATCGAATATCAATACTCGACGCTCCAGGACGCCAGCAACGTGCAGGCCGACCTGGCCCGCCTTGTGCAGCAAGCGGCGGCACGCCATCCCGACGCGATGGTCGTCTCCGACTTTTTTCCCGACGCGATGGGACCGCAAATCAAGAAGGCGGCCGACGCTGGCATTCCCGTCGTCATTATGGACGGCGGATTTTCCTCCTGGCGCGAAGTCGGCGGTTTGACCTACGTAGGCTATGACCCACAATCCCTTGGCATCAAGGTGGGCGAGGTCGAGGCCAAGGCCGGCGTCAAGCATGGCATGTGCATCAACCACGTGCCGGGCAATCCCGCGCTGGAGCAGATGTGCGCCGGATACGCCGATGGCCTGAAGAAGAACGGCGCGGAACTCAAAGAACCTCACCATTCCAGTTCAGGACTCGCAAAATCAGCAGGCAAATTTGCAGGCGATCAAGGGAGCGTTGCAGGCCGACGCGGCGATCGATGGCATCTTCACCTTGGGCGCCACCCAGACGAATCTCTCGGTGCGCGCCGCGCAGGAGACCGGTCGCGAAGGCAAGGTCAAGATCGGCGGCGTCGGGCTTTCCACCAAGGTGCTTGAGGAGATACGCGACGGCAAGGCGTTCTTCGGAGCCGATCTGCAATCCTATTTGGACGGCTACTATTCGTTGCTGATCGCCTATCAGAAAGCCAAGTTCAACATGTCGCCCGCGGAGCCAGTTTTCGCCGGTCCGCATCTCTTGTTCAAGGACGACGCGCAACGAACCATCGATCTCAACAAGGAGTTTCCTGGCTATCGCGGAACCGAATGAGTCAGGCATGAATAGGGATCGCGGGGGCCGACCGGTTGGCCGATCTCCGCGCCTCCTGGCACACCAACGCCAACAAACTTCGGCGGTTCGATGACGAGCGTAAATGCGCCAATTCAGCAAACAAAAGCGCCCCTCCAGGGGTTGTCGGCCCGCCGATGGCTTCGGCAGCCCGAGACCGGCGCTTTCTTCGCCGCGATCATTGTATACATCTTCTTCGCCGTCGTGGCCTGGAGAGCGAATTTCGTTTCGCTGGATGGGGCCGCCGCCTGGTTAGATACTTCCGCCGAGCTCGGCATTATCGCGTTGGCGGTCGGCATTCTCATGATCGCTGGTGAGTTCGATCTGTCGATCGGGTCCGTAATTGGCGCATCCTCGATCGCGATGGCGATTGGCACCACGCGTTTCGGCGTCAATCCATGGCTCATGCTATCCGTGGTGCTCGTCTGCGGCGTCGCGATCGGTTTTATCAATGGCGTAATCACGGTGCGAACCGGCCTGCCGTCCTTCATCGTCACGCTGGCGAGCAATTACGGCGTCGCGGGCTCCGCGCTCGGGTTTTCGCGCCTGTTCACCAATACGACGTCGTCCTCGATGAAATCGACGCCGGGGATGGATTTTCTGTTCGCCTATCAATGGGGACAGGCCAATATCGCGATTCTCTGGTGGATCGGTTTGACGGTCATCGCAACGCGCGTGCTGACGCGGACGCCGTTCGGCAACTGGATTTACGCGACCGGCGGCAATCTCGTCGCGGCGCGCGGCGCCGGCGTTCCAACCTCCCTCGTCAAGATCGTGCTCTTCATGGTGACGTCGCTCACCGCGGCGTTCCTCGGCGCTCTGCAATCGGTCGAGTTCCATTCGGGCAACGCGGCAAACGGTCAGGGCTATGTGTTTCAGGCGCCTATCGTGGCGGTCATCGGCGGGGTGCTGCTGGGCGGCGGCTACGGGTCGCCCGCCGGCATCTTCCTGGGCTCGGTGATCTATGGCGTCATCAGCGTCGGCATCTTCTACACCGGCTGGAACACGGACTGGCTATTGTTGATCCTCGGAGGACTACTGCTCGCGGCCGTCCTCGCCAACAGCTATTTCCGAAGCTTGGCTCTCACAAGCCATTAGGGGGTCGCGATGAAAGACGACGCCCCGCTGTTCGAATTGCGCAACTTGTCAATGAGTTTCGCGGGTGTCCAAGCCCTGCGCGACGTGTCAATCCAAGTCCGGTCGGGCGTCGTGCTCTGCCTGCTGGGGGACAACGGCGCGGGCAAGTCGACCTTGATCAAGGTTCTGTCGGGCTTCCACGCACCCTCCCGAGGCGAAATTCTCATGAGCGGAACGCGAATCCGTTTTGCAGATCCACGCGACGCGCGCTCGCGCGGCATAGCGACGGTGCATCAGGAAGTTGGCACGATCCCGCTCATGAGCGTGGCGCGAAATTTCTTCCTCGGGGCCGAACCGACCAAGGGTTGGGGCCCGTTCCGCGTACTCGATCTAGAAATGGCGGAACGAATCGCATTGGAACAGATACGCGGCTTTGGCATCACGCGCGTGAGGAGCGGTGAGCAACTCGTTGGCACACTTTCTGGCGGGGAACGGCAAGTCCTCGCCATCGCCCGCGCGATATATTTCGGCGCACGCGTTCTGATCCTCGATGAACCGACCTCGGCGCTAGGCGTCAAGGAGGCAGCTAAGGTGCTGACCTTAGTCAAGGCGGCGCGCAAACGCGGCATCGCCGTCGTCTTCATCACCCACAACGCCCGCCACGCGATGCTGATCGGCGATGAGTTCGTCGTTCTCAATCAGGGCGCGGTTTCGGCCGCTTTTCGCCGCGGAGAAAAGAACCGTGAGGAGGTGCTCAATCTGATGGCTGGCGGCGAACAAACACGCGAAATCGAGGCCGATTTGACTCTGTTTGAAGAAGACAGCGAAGGCCTGCTCTAATCGCTCACAAGGATGAGAATATGACGAACGACTGGGCCGAGGGCATGAAGCGGGTTCGGCGCTTCGAGTTTCCGGAAAGCGGACCTTTCGTGAGCCCAGGACAACCGGAGCCCGACGGCTTCGTCGATGTGGGTTGGGATCAAAATCGAAAGATGCCGGCCTATCGGGTTGGCGAGGAACTTGTGCCCTTCACTCCGCTTGGCCAATTTCCGTCGGCGAACACGGCAGGCGATTGGCGGGTCGATGCGTTCACGGATGCAGAAATCAAAGCCCGATGGCGCAATTCCGATGAACCGACAAAGGCGCGAATCCGGCAGAAGGGTTTACACATCGCGACGCCTCATCAATTCCGCGCCACCGGCGGACTTGATTTTCCAGGCAAGATTGATCCGCATGGCGATGTCAACCTACGTGAAATACGACGTCCAGCGTTTTTTGCTGCGAAGCCTTGGAACGAGGACATCGCGGAGGTCGAGCCTCGAACCAGCGTTGTCGAGTTCGAGGTTCCGCGCGAACCGTATGAAGTCCTGCATTTGGGTCTAACCGATCCGATCCGCTTACGCGGTTGGCATATCGCGGGAGATGGCGTGCCCGACGCAACGGGAGGGCGAACCAAGGCCCTTGTCGTGTTAACGGCCGGCCGTTCGATCGAAACGACGGTTATCCATCATCCCGAAGATCACGCTTGCGTTTGGAGCGAAGAGGTCAAGGGCTGGCTGCAAACCAGCTTTCCGGACGAAGTCCGCCGCACCGAGGGTTTTGGCGCTCGGCCGTGGCGCACCTATCTGCTGGCTTTCGTCCGCGCGGGGTTCGACGTGCTTACGCTTGACAAGCGCGGACACGGTATCTCCGGCGGCGTCAACGACAGCAACACCAACGAACAAGCAGAGGATATCTTTCGCATGCTCGATGCGATGGAGTCAGGCAAGGGCGCGCGCATCTTGACCCCCGGCGACGACTTGCTCGAAGGCGTGGCCGCCGCGGGGCGCCTTCTAGGCGGTTATTCGGCGCAAACGTTTCCCATATTCATTTCCGGCGCGTCCCAAGGCTGCATGGTCACATGCTGGGCGATGCACAAAAACTTCGTCGGCCCTTGTGACTTCGAACGGCCGAACCCTCGGTCACGCGCTCCGTATGGATACAACATCAAGGCCGCGCTGCTGGTCGCGCCATTCGGTGCCGGCCTTGGTTTCCGCACACCAGACAACTCCCTCGTCGAGGCATTCCGCCGTTTGGAGACGAATGTCCAGATCATGCCCACCGGTGAAGTCTTGGCCGGAGTCGCCAAATGGCCGGCCTTGTTCATAGGACGAGGTCTCTGGGATTTCTCGGAGAGTCTGGAAGGCAGCTTCGACTGCCTGCGCCGCTGCGCCGGCCCCCGAATGATCTCGCCCGTGCGTGGACCGCACGGCGAAGGTGAATGGGGCGCGGAAAACATGGCCTATATGCAAGGACGCATGGTAGAGTTCGCAACCGCTGTTATTAGCCAGACATCAGTGTCGGGCTACGCGGAGCCGAAGACGTTGCGTGACCTGGTCGCCTTGGCTCCCGCTGTTTGGCCGGTGACCGCGCGACTCTCCGCTTAGAGCCTTCTGCATTTGACGTTACGCATATCCTGCATTCCTGATGTATGCGGCGCATTCTTCGGGTGGATAGCGAGTGAGGATGTCGGCGCAGGCTCGAGAGACGGCTTCGTAGGTTCGCGCTCCCGCTTTTCGCAGGAGGGTTTTGAACTTGGCGAAGACCTGCTCGATGGGATTGAGATCCGGGGAGTATTTGGGCAGAAAAACGAGACGCGCACCGACGTCGCGGATCGCCCGTCGCACGGCCCTCCCCTTGTGGGACCCCAGATTGTCGAGGATGACGACGTCGCCAGGCTTGAGGGTCGGGACGAGGAACTGCTCGCAATATCCGTCATATCGTCCCCCGAAAACCCAAAAGGCGGTCGCCACCGTCCGTCAGCCCTCACAGAAACCGGTTATTGGAGGCGTCCAGATCGGTGGGCGCCGCGACTTAGCGAGCGTGCGGAAGACGCCAATCTTCAGCACGCGGTCGTCCGCGACTTTGGGGCAGCGGCTCGGCTCCGACGACGGCCTGCGTAGCGGCCTCATCGACATACCATTCGCTGCGGGACAGGCCGCCTTCGAGGACCTGCATGGGTATCGCGACGAAGAGGCGTTTGTTGACGAACTGAACCGGTTGACGAAGGAAAATTGCGGGTCCTCCCTCGAGTTTCTGGAGTGGCAGGAAGACTTTTGCGAGTGGGAGCCTGGCGAGCAAGTCGAGTTCTTCCGCGCGGGTCGCTGCACATATCACAAGTTGGCGCGGGACAGCCTAACCTCGACGAAGCGAATCCTGACGCCGCCGCACGGATCAGTTTTCGACGATTTGCGCGGCCGACGCTTCCGTGGCGGACACGGTCGACGTTCCGTGGCGCCACCGAGAGCTCGCAAACGCGATCCTCGAGTGCGAGGAAGACGCAATACGCGCGGCCGACAAAATGTCCTGAGTCGAGCCGACTATTGCCGCGCTGATGACTTCCCAGTCATCGCTGTTCTTACCTGCCGGCTGGGCGGAGATCAGCAGGGCTAGCTGAGCTCAAGAAAGCCTGCACCTGCCGCGCGAACGATAGTTGTTTCAACGACGGCGGCGATATTCGACAGTGATGACAACGGTTGGCGAGTCGCCGCGCGACGTCGCCGATCCATTTGGTGGCTCGCAAACCGGCGAATAGTCGCTCTTCGCAGACCCGCGACTGATCTATCAGTCGCAGTTCGCTGCAATTCCACCGAAGAAGTTTTCGACGGAGGCGCGCGTGGCCTCGATAGTTGATTTGTCACAATCTGTACTATCGACGGTTTTTCGAGCCTACACGGAGCAGGGGAGGCAGCAACGTCGCGCGAGCGTTGCGAAATCTGCGCGGAACAGATCGACCGGAAGCGGCGTCATTGACTCGTTGATTGCGTTAAGAGGCTATCGGATCGAACCCTCTCAGCTCCACCTCCCAGTCGGCCCGGACTGGCGCAACCGCGCGTCTGGAAAAGCGCGACTTTTCCGCGTCTTGGCGGAGCGGCGTGCAGTCACCCAGACCCATTCGGCGGTCCCTGCGGCCAATTGTGCGCGCGTTTGGGCGAATGTCTCTGGTCGCAAATTTCCGTTTCCCGGGATGCTGTCCTTGGGGCATTCGCCGCAGCGAAAATGCCTGCCGAAAGCGGTTCCAACTACTGGCGCCGCCCCAGCAGATGCGAAGAAGACAGATCGTGCGCGTGACGAATTTGCGCTGCCGCCGAGGTGATTCCGCCATTGCCGCCGCAGGCCCTCGACGCCGAGGCCTTCCAGATCGGGAAGGATCGCCGCCATGGGAGCACTGGGAGATTCCTGCACAACCATGCCGATGGAATTGCCTCGATCGATCTGTTTGTCGTTCCGGCGATCTCATTCCGACCGCTGTATGGCTTGTTGATCTTACTGCACGGCCGACGCCGAATCCTATGGCTGGGAGTGGACGGCGCGCCTGACGGCGGAACGGATTGCCCGGCAACTTACCGAGGCCTACGGCTGGGAACCCGCGCCGAGGTATACCATCCGTGATCGCGATGCCGCGACACCTGGTCCACCAGAACCTCCAAACTCGCCGGAAGCCTCTCAGGTAGCTCGTCGCATCTTCATCCAAATTGAATCATCACAGCCGCAAAACTGGCGAAAAACGATAGGATGAACAGAATGTTGAATGCGTTGTGGCTCGATACGTGTTCCACAGAACCCTCCAAGCGCTCGCTGAATTCTTCTTGCTTGCCCGGATCGAGTTTCGGCCTGAGGGGAATGCGCCAAACCCGCCGACCCTTTGCATGCACTGGGTGTAGACCTGCGTCGGCCCGAATGATGTGGCGTTTGGCACATGTCGCGCGGACGCATCCTGCCGCGTGCCCCAATCTCGTCGCGTGCGAGTTCGCTAAGCAGGTCCGTCAGCCGCACGTCGCCGCGCTTTCGCCATTGCCCGCGCCACGCTGTGCGGGCCCCATCGGGTTGATGTTGGATGCGATTTCACACGCTGAAAGCTGGATCGTCTTGGCGTGATATTACTCGGTGATCTGGACGTCATGAGCGAAAACAGTGGAACGCCCGCCGGCCCCGGTGCGCGGGCCGGCAGTATAGAATTTACTCTTTGCCCGCCCGGGAGTGTGGCTTGGGCGACCGCGCGATCATCCGGCTGGCGGAGCGCGGCGTTCGGATGTAACTCAAGCCTCCCAACCGTCGTCGCGACGGTGGGCCGGCGGGATCGGCCGAGCGCCTGAGGCGGGGCGAGGACGCGCGCATGGACCGTGGTTCGCAATCTCTGGCGCGGACGCCGCTGTTTTCCTCACTCGGCGGCGACGAGGCGCGCGCGCTCGATGCGCGCTGCACATGGCGCAGGGTTCGCGCCGGCGAATGGGTGATCGACGATCAGGCGGAAGGCGTGGACGTCTTCTTCGTGCTGAGCGGGCATGCCCGGGTGATCATCGGATCATCCGGCCGCGAGATTATTCTTGGCGACATCCTCGAGGGCGAACATTTTGGCGAACTCTCGGCGATCGACGGAAGGCTGCGCTCGGCCGGCATTGTCGCGATTACCGATGCGGTCGTCGCGCGCATGCCGGCCGCGGCGTTTCGCGAAATGATCCACCGCCACCCCAGCGTCTGCGACAAAGTCCTCACCAAGCTCGCTGCGGCGATTCGCGCGCTCGACAATCGCGCCAACGAGCAGGCGCATTTCGACGTGCGCGAGCGTCTCTGCGCGGAGCTGCTGCGGCTCTCGCGCGCGACGGCTGACGGCCGCCACGTCGTCTCGCCGCCGCCGACCCACGCCGAACTCGCCGCGCGCATCGCCTCACACCGCGAAGCGGTGACCAAACTGCTGAACGCGCTCGAGCGCGAGGGCGCGATTGCCCGCACGCGCGGCGCGATCGCGCTGACCAATCCGGAACGCTTGCGCCGGATCGTCGCCGAAGCCGGATGAGGCCAGGCTCTCCGGAGTTCACCCAATTGAGCCAGCGCATGGGGAAGGGCGGCGCCGCCGCTTGCTGTCTCGCGCCGCCAGCTCGCGCTTAAGAGGCGCTTGGTGGTCGGCCTCGGGCGTGGCGATCCGAGGCGCTATCGGTTGACGGCGACCGGCGCGACCCCAGCGGGGAGCCAATTTAAGACAAGCGAGGGTGCTCGATCAGCCCCTCATCCGCGGTTCGGCTGTTGTCTGGCGAAGGCGCCCGAGGGGCGCTGGAATATCGCTTACCGCCCGATCGAGACCGCCCGCCGCTCGAATCCACCGATCATTCCGACATTCCTTGGGGCTGCCACCGGCAAGATCGGTTGTTTGACGGACCGCGCTTCGTGGAAAGACACGAATTTGGGTTATAGTGGCGGCAGGGCTCCGAATCCGGGTTCGGATTTTGGCTTGGAGGACGGCGGCGAGATATTCGGTGTCCCAGCCTGCGAGCTTTCGGCGCAATTTGATGCTGGTTTTCCGCGGCGCGCTTGGTTTGCGTGTCTTGCGTCGCAGGCCTGTTCGCTGTGGCCGCGCGGCCTCGTCGACCCGGCGGACGAGATTGATGGCGAAGTGGCGGACGACGGCCATGTTCTTGGCGCCATGGCCTTTGCGCAGTCTGGATTGGTCTTCGTTGAAGACCACGTCCAGCGTCCAGTGCAGTTGATTTTCTACGCGCCAATGGCCCCTGACCGCCTTGGCGGCGTCTTCGGCCGAGGTCTTGGCCGAAGAGATGTAGTAGCGCGTATCGAAGCGGCAGCGATCCTTGAGCTCGGTTCGGCTCTCGACTTTGACGATGGCGGCGACGCGCGGCAGGCGCAGTTCCCCGGGAAAGCGCCGCTCCCCGCCGAGCCAGTCGACCTCGCGCGCCACAGTGACGGCGCGCTGTTCGATGCGGCCGTGCCCTTTGTCCACGTCGGCGAAGCGCTCCAGGCCCGCCTCGGGAGCATCGCGGAAGAAAGTCTCGATTTCGCCGCGCAAGGTCGGCTGGTTGGCTTTGACGGCCAGGAGATAATCGGCTCCCGCCTCGGTGATCGTTCGGGCGATGGCCGCGTTGCAGGCGACGGCGTCGATGCTGACGAGGGCGCCTTTCAGCCCGCCATCGGCCGCCAGCCGCTCCAGCAGCGCGGGAATGGCGCTGAGCTCATTGGATTTGTCGCTGACCGATTCCTGACCAAGCACCAGCCCCTGGGTGGTGGCGAACGCCGAGACCAAATGGAGCGCCGGCTGATCGACGCTGCGATCATGACTGCGCCGTATGGTTTTCCCGTCGATGGCCACCAGATCGGGACGGTCCGGCCAGCAGGCGCGAACCCAGTCGGAAAAGCACGCCGAGAACAGCGCCGGGCTGACCCGGTTCATCATGATCGTCAACCACCGCCCCGACGGCACGCCGTGATGAAACGGCAAAAACCGCCGCAGGAACTCCAGGTGGGTCTCTCCCCATCCGGCGATGTTCTCGTAGTCGTCGCAATCGGCGATCGTCCCGCACACCGCCAGAAGCAAAAGCTCGGCCAAAGGATAGCCGAGCGGCTTCCCGACAATTTGATCCCGCTAATGGCGATGCCGTTGCCAGGCCCGGGCCATTGACGCGGCCCTACGGTTGTCCCGGCCAGCGGTGTAGTGGCATCGATTGCGGCGAAGCCCGTCGACCCGATGAGGTTGTGGACGGGCCCGCCTCGCTTGTGCGGGAAATGCATGTCGCGTTGTCGAACGCGCTTACGGGCTACCGTTGATCAAACTTCGCAACTGTTGGATCGTTGTTGGCGCCCGCTTAGCTCCCTGTGCCGCCGACGGCTCTTCTGACTTGAATTGACCGTCCATCGCGCGATTGCCCGCGATGTCTAGGCGCCGCTGGGGCTTTGATATGTTTTTTTTGCCAGGCCGACGACCGGCGCCTAATCCATTCCCGCGCTTCGAACTCCGTGTTGAAGTGGCCGAGCCGCCGTTGTTTTTTATCTTGCGGGGTAGCGCTCACAAACCAGCCCGATCTGTCTTCAAATTTGAATGCCTCGAATTCCACTTTTGGTTTCATTTTTGTCACAGGAGTCCCCCACGCTGAATATCAAACGCGATGCTTTGACCTCCTGCTTCGCGCAGGTACGTGCTGAACCCCGACCCCCGCTCTCCGAGACCGCACGTGGGCTGCCGGAGCCGTTAACCCGGATCTGCCGTCGAGCGGCAGGCATCAGTCGGATGCGCGCTCAGTGTCGTCCGACATCCACAGCGCTTTGGTGCCGACGGCGCCCAAGCCGAACACCAGACCGCTGATTACCAGCAGGGCGATGTTGCGCCCTGCAGTCGCCAAATCCTCTGGAAATGACCGGCGAACCTCGCGACGCACCAGAACGGGACCCTCGGCGCCGCCCTCGTTTGTGAAGCTCGAGCCTCCGTCGAGCGACTGATCGCCGGCAAAAGCCATTCGCATCTTCTGGCTGAGCGCGACAAGCGCAGCCTCGTCGCTGGGGGTGGTCGCACGGGCGTTCACGGCGCTGAAAGTGAGGACGAGCGCTGTCGTTCCGAGCAAAAGCAGTTTGCGCATGATGGCCTCTCCCAAACCTCACATTTGCCCCTCGCGCTTCGGCTTGAGGTCTTTGCTTTGGATCGCGACGACCCGTTGCATGCCTTGTCTGTAGACCCGCTTCGCGCCGGATGATGTGGCGTAGCCCACATGTCGCGCGTGCGCGACCCGGACGCGCGACTAGCGCTGGCCTCACGAATTTGAACGATGTGATGAGCTCGGGCGATTTGAAGCGGCGATCCACGTCCGCCGCAGCGTGCGCCCTGTCGCGAGGCGCGGCAATCTCGCCGCCGCAGGGATTTGTTACGTCGCCAAAAGCTTGCGGTCCCTCTGGTGGCCCGGTAGGCCAAGGGGATGATGAAAATCAGCTACGCCGGGTACCGGTTCCCGCCCGGGACCATTCATCAGGCGATCTGGCTCTATCTGCGGTTCACGCTGAGCTTGCGCGACGTCGAGGATTTGCTGGCGGAACGTGGGATCGCAATCTCCTACGAAACAGTCCGGCGCTGGGTAAATTATTTCGGACCAATGATCGCGGCGGACTTGCGTAAGCGCCGCCCGAAGCCAGACACGGTCTGGCATTCGGACGAGGTCTACCTGAAAATCGATGGTCGCATGGTCTATCTGTGGCGAGCCGTCGATGCCGAGGGCGAGGTCCTCGACGTGTTGGTCCAGTCCAAGCGAAACAAGCATGCCGCATTGAAACTGATGCGCAAACTTCTCAAGAAATACAGCTTCGTTCCCGATCGGTTGATCACTGACGACTTACGGTCGTATGCGCCGCCGCCCGCGCTCTCGGGATCGAGAGCCGCGCATGAGCGCGGTCGATGGAGGAACAATCGCGCTGAGAATTCGCATCAGCCGACCCGACGAAGGGAGCGTAAGATGCAACGCTTCAAGAGCCAGGCTCAGCACAGAAATTTCTCTCAACCCACGCCGCCGTCTACAACAATTTCAACGTTCAGCGCCACCTCACATCCGCCCATACCCACGAGTCTTTCGAGCCACGGCGATGAGCGCGTGGCGTGCGGCCGTTGCGGTTTGAAATTATCCCAAACGGAGGCTTTTCGCGCTCTTGGTTCGACAACGTGACAAAGCCGGCGGAAGAAGTCGAGAACTTGGGAGCGGCGCAACGCACGCCTCATCAAAACGACGCCTTCTCCATCGACGCCGCGAACCTGGAGCACCGATTTGGCAAGGTCGAGCCCGATCGTAGTTACAGTCTGCATGGACGTATTCCCTTCATCTGTGATGGTCCGGACAGCGATGCTAGTCCAGCCCAGGAGCGGTGCAATCGGGCCGTTCCAACACATCACTTTTGATGAAGTTGGGAGTTTGCCTGAGCTGATTTTGAGGGAGCCAGCATCATGCAACAAGCGCTTCTGCCGTCTCCTCTCGTGCCTTCAGGGTTCCTCGTCGAGAGCGTGAGCCGCGAGGAGCGTGGCGCAGGGATTGTCGTCCGGAGCGCCAGCTCCTTCAATGATTGTCCGCCGTGCGGGGCGGTTTCAGTGCGGGTTCATAGCCACTATCGGTGAAGGCTCGCGGATCCGTCACTATCGGGTCGCCCCGTAGAACTCGTCATTCGAGCACGTCGATTTCGGTGCGATGCCGTCCTTTGCGGCAGGCGAATCTTCACTGAGCGCTTCCCCGTCGGCGTCGTAGCTTCGTCGGCACGGAGTACGGCGCAGCTCGAATGTATCGTCCATCACCTTGGCTTGGCGCTCGGTGGACGGTCCGCCGCCACGCGTCGCCGGCCAGCACGGGCTCGACCGATCCCGAATGACGGGGTTCTCCCCGGCTTCAACCGAAATGGAATTGCGAGGCGGTCAGCGTCGAGAGCGCGACATGCGTCAGCGTGATCGCGTCATTGGCGTCGAGCGAGATCAAAGTGTTCGCGCCCGATTGCTGCATGTGGCCCTGCAAGGCCTGGAAATCGGCGAAGTCGGACTTGCTGAAATTCATGGTGTCCGTGGCGTCGAAGCCTTCAACCGTCAGGTTGCCGAACGAATTGTGAAAATTCAAGGTTTCGTTCGTCCCTTGCAGGGAGAAGACGCCGCCCCCGCCTTCGTCGATCGTGTCGTTGTCGCCGACGAAGGCGATGTGCGAAGAAGCAAGCGTCGTCGTCTTGCCCGAGCCATTGACGATGTCAGCGTCGCCGAGCGCGCCGTTGCCGCCGATCGTCAGCGAATCGACTCCCGTCTCGTTGACCGTGAAGGCGCCGCCGGTGACGTCGGCCTGCGCTGAGGACAGATTGATCGCGCCCCCGGCGCCGTCGACCGCGACGTCGCCGGGCGTGTTCGTCAGATTGAGCGTGCCGCTGGCGCCCGTGAAAGTGATGGGAACGCCGATCGATACACCGGCCGCCACATTGAGCGTTCCCCCGTCGATGACGATCTGACCGGGCAAGGAAATTTCGGGCGAAGCGATGCCGTCGAAGACTTTGGCGTTGATGGTCACGACGCCGTTGGCGCCCGCCTCGATCGTGCCGCTGTTCGGGCCGCCCAGTACGCCGGTAACACCCGTGTCGACCGCCGAATCGAGGACCAACTGCGCGCCATTCTCGGCCTCGAGCAGGCCGCCCTGGTCGGCGATTGTCCTGGCGCCGGTGTTGAGCGTGAGCGTGACGCCGGGACCGTCCGCGATGATCGCCCCGTGGTCGATTAGCATCAGGTCGTTGACCGATTTGATGCTTTCGTCGCCGATCTGGGCCGACGCGGTGGCGATGATCGCATTGTCGTTGGTGAACGAGGTCGGCGCGAGGCCGTCGCTGGTCAGCGCGGCCCCCGCGCCGTTGAAATTGATCGAACCGCTACCGGAGGCCGTGAGGTTGTCGGTGACTTCGAGGTCGGCGCCGGCGGCAAGATTGATCCGGCCGTTGTTGACCAGCGACGCCGTCGGTCCGGTTGGGTCGAGATACAGAGTGGTCGCCCGCGTCGGCGAAAACTTCGCCTTCGTTGCTGATCGCGCTGGATTCGATTTGCAGCCCGTAGCCCGCGATTGTCGCGCCAATGACGCCGCCCTCCTGATTGTTGAGGCTGACGACGGAGATTGACCCGGCGCCGCTGATCGTGTCGTCGAAGTTGACCATCGCGGCGGAGCCTTCGATTTCGCCCTGGCTGACGTCGGCGACCGGGGGCCCCGGATTGGGATTGGGCCCGGGGCCCCTGACGACGTCCGCGCCGAACCCGATCGTGATCCCGCCCAGATTGATCGCGCCGCCGCCGGAAAGGGTCACGTCGCCGACGAGATCGAGAATTCCTCCCCGATAGCCGCCAATGTCGAGCGTTCCAGGGTTGTTAAAACTGTCGCCGATCGCCAAGGTGGAATGGTCCACCACGCTGATCGTGCCTAAGTTGCCGCCGATGATGCCGATCGTGTCGGTGGGATTGACCACCGAGCCGTCAGTCGCGGTCAGTGTGGCGCTGTTGTCGATGGTGAGAGAACTGTGCGCGTTGACGCTGATGCTGTTCACGGTGACGTCCGCGTCGACGTCGCTCAGAGTCGCGGCGGACGCGCCCGTGCCGTAATAGCCGATTTCGACGTCTTCGACCGTGATCGGATTGTAGCCGTTGTTCCAGTTCGAAAAGGTTTCCCAATCGCCTGAGGACGCGGTGAAGAATTGCGGCTGCAGACTGGTCTTCCAGCCGAGCGCGTTCATCACGGCGACTTCGGTCGGGGTCAATGTCAGTGTCACGTCCGGATTGGTCGTGCCGAACACCGCCGAGCTCGTCCAGTCGTCGGGATCATTGCCGCCAGTGACCGGCGTGGTCCCGGTGAATTGATTGGCGAACTCCAGTCCAGCGCTTTGCGACGTTTGCTTGCCGCCGTCGGAGGAAAAAAAGGTCGGGTCGCCGTCGCGGCCGTCGGACGAGTCATAAACGCCGGCGGCGGTGTAACGGAACAGGTCCATCGCGGTCCAGATGCCCTTGCCGATGGTGCGGCCGCCGCCGGGGCCGTTCCAGTCGCCAAGACCGCTGTCACGGCCCATCGCGCTTTCGGTGATCGCGTGCGTTATGGCGTTGACTGTGTCCTGTCCAAAGTCCCAAGCGACGGCGCTGTCGATGGTGATGGTCGCATCATTGGCGGGCGCTGAGGAGGTCAGTCCCAACATTCGCGCATAGGCCTCGGGGATGTCGAAACCTTTGCCCTTCGAAGGATCGCTGGGAGGCAGGACGTCATCGGGCGCCAACTTGTGGATCGCGGCTTTCAGGGTCGCATAACTGCAATGGATGCTGGAGCATGTGCTGAGGTCATGATCGCCGCCGGTCGCCCCCAGGTTGAAGGTCATCTTGAGCGTGACCTTGTTCGTGAACAAGCCCTCGAGCTGCTTTTCCGCCGCGACGACGCAGCTTTCGTAAGCCGGCGTGACGCCGGAGCCCCAGGTGTTGTCGAAGACCAGCCCGCTGCCGGGCGTCGACACGATGGCGTCGGCCGGCGCTGCCGATGGAGCCACGGCCAACGCGCCCAAGGCCACGGCGCCTGCGGAGACCCCGGTCGACGTCGCGGGAGCCAGGACCGCGGGCGACAGGACTGCGGGCGAGAAGGCGCCGGACGCGACGTTTGCATCCACGGGTTGCGCGACGGGCGACAAAGTGGGCGCGGTGTTCGCCGACCTCGCTGAATCGAAACCATCGAAAAACGTATCCAGCGCAAGCCAGCTCGAACGGTCCGAAGCGCCGGAGGACGAGTCATTCCCGTTCTGATCATCGGACGAAAACGGGTCGACGTTCCAGGAATCCCGGATCGCGGCTCGCCGCGCTTTCGGCATGGTCCACATGATGGTTCTCCAAGGCTTCAAGGTTTTGAGGTCGCGTGGCCCCTTGAACCCGGGTTACGGTTCGCCCGAACGGGTTTCAGCCTGTCACCTCGGTGACAGACGGGGCGTTCCGATTGTGGGGTGGACGACGGGTGCCGGACGCGCGTCGCCTAACATCATTGGATCGGTCGTCGTCGCACCCGCGGCGCGGCTTTCCCGCATCACCGTCGCGAACGCGCCTCAGGCGCGGAACGCGTTCTTCGCGAGACGGCGAGTGGGGCGACCGCTGATCGCGCCCAACTGCGCCGTATGATCGCTCAACTCTCCACCGACGACGTTCTGGGGCGAGCCTTGATGGTCTCGCGCGATCGACTCGCGATCTTCTCAACACACTTTCGCAGATCGCGGAGAAGGACGCCGGTTTTCAATCGTTGAACGGCAGATGGGATGACACGACGACACCGCATGGGCGGTTGATGCTCACGGTGCTCGGGGGATTGGCGGGGTTTGAGCGCGACCTCATCCGGGCGCGCACTGGCGAGGGCCGCAAGCGCGCTAAGGATTGTGGCGTGAGGCTCGGTCGCCGCCCAAAGTTCACCAACCACCAGCGCAAAGACACAATCGCGAGACTAGATCGCGAAAAGGAATCTCTCGCCGAGATCGGCCGAAGCTACAACGTCAGCGGTCGGACGATCGTAAGCGTCCAACGCGTTCCGTCAGGATCGCGTGAAGTTCTGCGGCAGAAGCGCGTCGATATCTTTGTTGGACCAACCGGCAGCGACGCGTTTCGATGCGTCCGTGGTCGCCGTCGATGGAGGCAAAGACTTCGCCCTTTCCGGGCGGCTCCCGCTCGAAGAAGAGGCGCACGTCCTCGGCCAGAGTTCGGCCAATTGTCCTTGAGGGCGAGCAGATAGTCGGCGCCCCGGGCGCGGATCGCCTCGGCGATATCCTTCTGGCAGCCGATGGCGTCGATGGTGACGAGCGCGCCTTCGAGTTCGAGGCGCGCCAGCAGAAGGGGAATGGCGACGATCTCGTTGCTCTTCTTGTCGACGGCCTCCCGGCCGAGCACGAGGCGTTGGCGCGAGGCCCAGGCGGAGACCAGATGCAGCGGCGCCCCGCCGGCCGCATGCGCCCGGCGCAAAGTCTTGCCGTCGATCGCCACGATGTCGGGCGCCCGCTCGCGCAGGCTCTCGACCCAGGTGGTGAAGCACTCGGAAAACAGTTGGGCCGGCAGCGCGTTCATCACGTCGTTGAGCGTGTCGTGCGAGGGAACGCCGTGCGAGAGGGGCACAAAGCGCTTGAGAAAGTCGAGCTTGCGTTTGGCCCAGCGTTCGATGTCGGCGAAGACCTCGGCGCCCGCCATGGTTCCGCACAGCACGATCAGGAGGATCTCGCTCAGGGGATAGACGACCTTCCAAGCCTGCCTCGGGTATTGAAGCCCAGAAAAATGATCCAAAAGCGTCGATCGCGTCATGGCAAGCCTCGCTGATTCGAAGCTGCCTATGAATCACAGCAAATCCCGCGCCGGAATCTGGAGGCTTCTGTGAGGTCGCGTCGCATAGCGCGGCCCGGATCGCAGGTGTGAGCGCGACCTCATTGAAGCCGGATTGAACGAAGGCGCGGGAAAGTTTGCGCGGTTGGCCGGCTATGGGGATTGTTCGCGGTCGTGACGCTTGATCAACTTGGCCGCGGGCCAGATGCGAAGAAGAGAACCGTGCGCATCGGCCATTATTCGAGGCATGACGCGCTTTGAGTACAGTCGCGATGATTGATCTGAGCCAGCGAATGGCTGGTATCCGAGGGCGTGGCAAAACACGTTCGACACCGTCTACGATGATCGAGATGGTTGGATTGAAGAGATACATGATGATTGTCGTGCATGTCGGCATGGCTGGGCTCACGAGGTGTCGCATCGGAATGATGACGTGCGAGCGCCAGTCTGGTTGAAGCCGTGAGGGAACCGGATGACGACGCGCATCACGCCGCCGCAGTGGGGACAGACAGGAACGTCGGCACTGCTCTGATGGGTCGAGTCACAGGGGCGCCGGGTCGACATTCTTTGGCGCAGGCTGCTCACCGTGATCGGCGAGAAGGGAGCGGCAGAGAGCGAACTTGGCTGTGCGATGGCTGTTGGCCATGAAGCCGAAGTGGCGGATACGGTGGAACCCATCAGGCAAGGCGTGAAGGAGAAAGCGGCGAATGAACTCGCCGGGTTTGAGCTTCATGACTTTGGTGGCGCCGCGCTGACGGTAATCCTTCCATCTGAAAGCGACATGATCGTCGTCGAGGGCGACGAGGCGGCTGTTGGCGATAGCGACACGGTGAGTGTAGCGCCCGAGATAGGCGAGAACCTTGGCTGGTCCGCCGAACGGCTTCTTGGCATAGACGATCCAGTCGACGTGCCGCATGGTGGTGAGATGGGTGGCGAAGGCCGCGGGCTCGGCGAGGATGCGCCAGATCGCCGAAGAAGCCTAGGGCGCCGGCGTCGAAGGCAGCCTTCAGGCGTTCGAGAAACAGGCGTCTGAAGAGCCGGGAGAGCGGCTTGACGGCGAGGAAGAAGTTCGGCCGTCCAGCGATCCATCGCGCGCCGTCGGAGGAAAGACCGCCGCCTGGAACGACGCAATGGACATGGGGATGATGCGTCAACGCCTGACCCCATGTGTGCAGGACGGCGACGAGGCCGATCTCGGCGCCGAGCCTGCGCGGGTTCGAGGCGAGCATCATCATTGCCTCGGCGGCGGCCTTGAACAGGATGGCGTAGACAGCGGCCTTGTTCTGGAAGGCGATCATCGCGATCTGCGCCGGCAGCGTGAAGACGACGTGGAAGTAGGGAACCGGAAGGAGTTCAGCCTCGCGCGCGGCGAGCCAAGCTGCACGGGCCGGTCCTTGGCACTTCGGACAGTGCCGGTTGCGGCAGGAGTTGTAGGCGATCCGCGTCATGCCGCAGTCGTCGCAGGCCTCGACGTGACCGCCGAGCGCCCCCGTCCGGCACGCGATGATTGCGCTCATCACGCGCCGTTCGACACGGCCGAGATGGCCGGCGTGCGCCTGGCGATAAGCGTCGCCATGGCGGCGCAGGACATCGGCAATCTCAATGAACGGGCCTGTTCGAACGAAAGTCGGCGCGGACCATGGCCCGCGTCTCAACGTTCCTTCACCCGGGCGGCGTTACCTCAAGCGACAGACGATCGAGCGGGCTCTGCGTCGCCCGGATCGTATGGGTGGCAACTTGGGTGTAGCGCGCCGTGGACGACAGATTGTTATGCCCAAGCAGGACCTGGATGATCCGGATATCGGTTCCGTTCTCGAGAAGGTGCGTCGCGAAGCTGTGGCGTAGCGTGTGCAACGTGACGCGCTTGGTCAGACCTGCAGCTTTGACTGCCGACCGGCAAGCGGCATGCAAAACGGTTGGATCAATCGGATGATCCTCATCACGGCCGGGGAATAGATAATGCCGCGGCCGGGCAAGTCGCCAATAGGTGCGCAGGATGGCGAGCAACTGCGATGACAGCATCACGTTGCGGTCCTTCGCCCCTTTCCCGTGGCGTACCTCTATGACGCCCCGCGCGCTGTCAATGTCTTCGACCCGAAGGCCCGCGACCTCCGAGGCCCTGAGCCCTGCCGCATAGGCGGTTGTGAGTGCGGCGCGGCTCTTCAGGCTCGATACCGCTTCGAGAAACTGCACGACTTCGTCGGCGCTCAAAACGACCGGCAATTTTTGAGGTTCCCTCGCGTAGGGAATGCGCTCCGGGATGAGCGCCTCGCCGAGCGTGACGCCGTAGAAGAAGCGCAAGGCACACACGATCTGATTGAGCCCGGGCCACGAAATGCCCGTCGACACCAGGTGAACCTGGAAGGCGCGGACGTCTTCCAGTTCCAACTGGTCCGGCGACCGCCCAAAATATCGACTGAACTTCAAGACTGCGCTGATGTAGGATCGCTGCGTCGCTGGCGACAAATTGCGGACTGTCATGTCTTCAATCATGCGACGGCGAAGAGGGCTCATCTTCTGGGTCATCGGATAACCTCCTGGCTGAGTGGTGGGCTGCAACACCCACATCCTCTCAGGCAGGAGGCTCTTCGTGCGACCTCGCCGTCACGCCGCGGTAGCGGCTTCGTTCAATCCCACCCACCCTTCAAGCGATTGCCCTGGGATGTCGACCGACCGGTTTGAGAAACCGTCGATAGTACAGATTCTGGCAATCGGGCTTTCCGCGCGATAGATGTATCGTTGGCGCCCCGTTGAAAAACGACGGGATAGAACCGATGCACTCCTTGCTGCATCCGGTTAGCAGCAAGATCGAAATCAGCAAGAATTTTGCAAGCGCGCGGTTCATTTTGACCGCACTTTCGAAATTGTCCGTGAGCTGACATTTGTGGCCGCGTCCGATCGCGCGCAAGGGCGCCGGCAATGCCTCGCTGAGTCGGTGGTTCGCGTTTCCCCGGTAGACCGTCGCGACGCAGGTCGCAGCGCCAAAAACCGCCGGCGGCGCTCCAGACGCCAGGGCATCGAATGACGCGCCACGCGTGACTCCGTCCGGCGTTATCCGATGCGCAATCCCTGTTGAGGCCAGAAGCCAGCAGTCGTCTCAAAGCCCTTGCCGAGAACGCCAGGTTGCGCTTGAACTGACGAGGGCTACCAATTTTGGAGATATCGCGATGCGTCTTCTCGCTTTCGCGGGTCTGGCGGCCGCGGCCTTCCTGGGCATGCCTGCCGCGCAGTCGGCCGGGAACGACGCCACCGTATCGACCTACCATGCCGAAGCAGCCCGCAGCGGGCGCTACGTCGCACCCGGTCTGACCTGGGCGAACGCGGGAACTGTGCGGTTGGATCCGGCCTTCGACGGGCGCGTGCCGGGCAATGTTTATGCGCAGCCGCTCTACTGGCGTCCGCCGGGCGCGCCATCCGGTCTGTTGATCGTGGCGACCGAGGAGAACGCCGTAGTGGCGCTGGACGCCATCACTGGAACCATCGTCTGGCAGCGCAGTCTCGGCCACGCAGTCGCGCGCTCCGCGCTGCCATGTGGCAACATTAATCCGCTCGGCATCACGGGCACGCCGGTGATCGACGAACCCTCACGAGCGATTTACCTGGATGCTTTCGTCGACACTCCATCCGGTCTCAGACATCTCGTATTTGCGCTTTCCCTCAAGGACGGTTCGACAATTGTGGGATGGCCAGTGGATGTGGAAGTGGCTTTGAGAAGCATCGGACAGCGGTTCAATACTCGCGACCAGAACCAGCGAGGAGCCCTCACGATTCTCGACGGATCCGTATACGTGCCCTTCGGCGGCCATTTCGGCGACTGCGGCGACTATCATGGGTGGGTCGTCGGCATTTCGATCGGGCATCCCAAATCCGTTCGCGCGTGGTCCACGCGCGCGAGCGGCGGCGGAATATGGGCGCCCGGCGGGATCAGCAGTGATGGTCGGGCGCTCTATTTCGCCACCGGGAATACGATGGATGCGGCAAACTGGGGCGATGGAGAAGCAGTAATTCGGCTCGCGCCAGATCTGCGTCGAAGCGACGAAAGGGATGATTATTTCGCGCCATCCGATTGGCTCTCGCTCGACGAGAAGGACGCCGATCTCGGCGGTGTCAGCCCAATGCTACTGGATGCCCCAAACCTCGACGGTGCTCAACCGCTCGTGTTGGCCCTGGGGAAGGATCGGCGCGCCTATGTTCTCGACCGGCAACACCTCGGCGGCGTTGGCGGCGCTCTTGCAATCCAGACGGTGGCCCGAGGCCCGATCCGCACAGCCCCCGTGACCTATCCCGCCCCCGACGGCGTCTTTGTCGTATTCCAAGGAGAGGGAGCAAACTGCCCGGACCGCAACGAAAACCTGATGGCACTCAAGGTCCGCGCAGGTAAACTTCCTTCAATCTCTACCGATTGGTGCGCGGCCTTGCGAGGCAGAGGATCTCCAATCGTGACCGCTGACGGCCAGTCGAATTATATCGTTTGGGCGGTCGGTGCGGAGGGCGACGAGCGGCTGCACGGGTATCGTGGCGACACGGGAGAGGAACTGGTCACGAGCGAACCGCTCCCCGGGGTCGTGCGACATTTTGCGACCATCCTGGCCGCCGCAGACCGGCTCTATGTCGCAGGCGACGGACGGGTTTTTGCGTTTGGCCTCGCGCGCTAGCCTCGCAACATGATTTTCTCCCGCTTGGCGCGCAAGGGCGGCAACTTCGAACGGCGCGCGATTCACGTGAAGCATATGAGTG
>CAVPVQ010000032.1:0-197041 GCA_963709185.1 uncultured Alphaproteobacteria bacterium | reverse complement strand
GAGAATAAATCGGCGCGTTGCGGCTTGGAGGCGCATCGCCGCTGGGCCATCGCGATCGACGCGAGTTCGAACTATCGGCGCGCAGCCGGCGTTCGCGATTTATCGAGGTGCGTCAGGCATCGTGTCGCGTCGGATTTCTTGATGAAGGGATCGGGGCCGATGAAGGAGCGAGGTCGAAGCGGTTGGGCAGCGCCGTGCGAATGCGGGATGTAGCTCAAGCGGCCGATGTTTCGGTCATGACCGTATCACGTTTTCTAACGCGCCTCACCGGGTTTCCCCGGAGGTGCGCGATCGAATTCGAGCGGGCGGTCAGCAGAAGCGGCTATCTCCCGAACAGGCTGGCGCGCAATCTCTCGTCCAATAGATCCAATGTCGTTGGCATGATCGTGCCGATCTTGACAACTCACTGTTTGCCGAGACGGTGAGGGGATTTCGGATCGCCTGAGGCGGCCGGCTTTCAATTGATGATCGCCGATAGCGCTCATAGTGTCGAGGAGGAGGAAGCGCTCGTCCGAGCGTTTCTCTCCCAGCGGGTCGCCGGTCTTGCCTTGGACAATACGACCCATACTGCGACGAGTTGTCAGATGATCGCCAAAGCCGGCATTCCCGTTGTCGAGAACGGCAATATTTCGAAAGAGCCGCCGGTTTCCACCGTCAGCTATTCGAATTTCGAGGCGTCCCGGATGATGGTGGTGATCTCTCGCGGCTTCGATACAAGAACATCGGATTTGTTACTCTTCCGACATTGGGGAATGATCGGGCCGCCGAGCGCCGTCGAGGCTATCTGGCGGCCCTCGAGAAGCTCGGGCGCCCGGAGCACCGCCAGTTGACGCTCGATGGGCCTTCCGGCCTTGGTTCGGGAGCCGAAGCGATTGTCCGGCTGATTGAGACTGTGCCGGAAGTTGACGCCGTCTTCTTCGCCGGCGATGTGCTCGCTGTCGGCGCGCTGTCGGAATGTCAGAAGAGGGGATGGGCTGTGCCGCAGCGGGTGGGGATCGCCACATTCGACGACGTCGATTGTTGTGTTATTTGACGCCCACCATCACCACCGTACGCCTCCCTCGCTACGACATCGGGTGGCGCAGTGCTCAGTGCCTGCTGGACCGGATCGAGGGCGCCGCCTCCACCCCCGTGGTTCTGGATCTCGGCTTCGAAATCATCCAGCGCGGCAGCACGTGACCGCTCTGGAGCGGAGCGACGGCTACAAGTCTGGAGATACCGATAACAATTTCCCGCTTGTCCAACCGCTCTGCTTGAACTAATGAATTTGATAGACGCCGCGCGCTGCTCCATCGGGATTTGGGAGCGGTAACAAAAATTGGATTTTCGCAGACACGCTCAATTCGGGGGCCGGCATATCCGATGGCTTCGTATTCCGAAATCGTCTCCGACTGGGTTTGCGGCGTTGGATATCACGACCTGCCCGAGGCCGTTGTGCGCAGCACGGAATTGAGAGTGCTCGATATCATCGGGCTGGCGATTGCCGGGCTTGGCGCACAATTCGGCAGATCGGTCAGGGAAAGCGCTCGCGCGCTGCACGGCGGCGGACCTTCGCGGATTTTCGGCGCCGGCGACCAACTGACGATCACCGGCGCCGCATTCGCAAATGGCGCCCTCTCGCAAGCGCTCGAGTTCGACGACACCCACAATCGGTCGATCGTACACATGAGCGGCCCGGCTGTCGCGACCGCTTTTGCTCTTGCCGACGCAATCCCGTTGAGCGGTCGGGACGTCATCGTCGCGATTGCGATCGGCAACGAAATCTCTTGCCGCGTCGGTTGCGTTTCGCCGAGCCAATTTCATCGTCGCGGATTTCACCCCACGGGCTGTCCGCGACTTTCGGGACTACCTGGCTTGCCGCCCGCCTCATGGGGCTGCGCGCCGGCGAGATGACAAACGCAGCGGGGATAGCTGGAAGCTTCGCGTCCGGGCTGCTGCAGTGCTGGGTCGACGGCACGCAGTCGAAATTCCTTCACCCCGGCCATGCCGCGCAAAGCGGCGTCGCGGCCGCCAGCCTCGCGCGCGCAGGGGTCACCGGACCGGTCGAGATTTTCGAAGGCCGCTTCGGCATTTTCGATTCGCACCTGCAAGATAACACGGCGCCTTGGAACTGGAGCCGCATCGACAGCGAACTCGGCATGAGTTGGGAAGTCAAAACGCTTCATTCAAGCCTTTTCCCGCTGCCCATGTCATCCATCCTTATATCGACGCGCTTCTTCGCCTGCGGTCGCGTCACACGATCGAGCCGAGGGCCGTTGGACGAATTATCTGTCCGGTGCCGGCGTACATGGTCGGCATCGTCTGCGAACCCGTCGACGAGAAGCGCCGCCCGCGCTCCGACTTGCACGGTCGGGTCAGCCTGCAATACACGCTCGCTGAAGCGATGGTGCGCGGGCGCATCGGCAAAGACGCGTTTCAGCAGGAATTTCTCGCGGACCCGGAGATTTTGCGCATAGCGGATGCCGTCGAGTATCGCGTCGATCAGGACCTTCCCGGTCCGGAAAGATTTAAGGGTGAGGTCACGATCTTCATGAAGGACGGCCGATCGTGGACGGAGACTGAGGACCATAACCGCGGCTCCGCGGCGAACCCGATGACGGAGAGCGAAGTGATCGCGAAATTCGAAGAGAATGCCGCCGATATTCTGACGGCGCCGCAGATCGATGCGCTGGCGGACGCGGCGCTCTCGCTCCGCGACGTCGCGAGCGCCGAGCAGATCACGAACCTGACCATCGCCGGCGGGCAGCGCGATGCTCACCGGTAAGAGCGCGCTGGTCACCGGCTCGACCGCGGGTCTTGGGCTCGAGATCGCCGCAAATCTGGCGCGCGCCGGGTGCAATGTCGTCATGAATGGACTGGAACCCGTCGAGAATATGGAAGGGACACGGGCCGAATTCGAACAAAAATACGGCGTGGAGACGCATTATTGCCGCGCTGACGTGTCCAAGGAGGTCGAGATTGTCGCGCTCATCGAAAGCGCCCGCGACCGGTTCGGGGGCATCGACATCCTCGTCAACAACGCTGTCGTCCGCCACTTCGCGCCAATTGACCAGTTTCCAGTCGAGCGGTGGGACAATGCGCTCGCCGTTAATTTGTCGGCGGCGTTTCATACGATCCGCTTGACGCTGCCGATCATGCGCGCGCGGGGTTGGGGGCGAATAATCAACATGTCGTCGGTTTATAGTAGCGTCGCGATTGCGCGGCGCGTCGACTACGTCACAACAAAGACCGCGTTGATTGGCATGACCCGCGTCGTCGCTTTGGAGACAATCTCCGAGAACATCACCTGCAACGCGGTATGCGTCGGAGCCGTTCTGACGCCCTACTCGGAGGCGCGCATCCGGGCAACGATGCAGGCCAAGGGGATTGACTGGGCCGCCGCCGAGCGGGAGTTTCTCGCCGAACGCCAACCGACCGGCCGGTTCATCGCCGGCTCGAATGTCGCCGAACTCATCATCTTTTTGTGCGGTTCGGCGGGGCGCGATATCACCGGGTCCGCCGTGCCGATGGATGCCGGCTGGCTGGCGTCTGATTGAGTGGGGGGCCGGTTGAGGTCGCCAACTTTGAACGGGCTGAAAATGAACGGCGGCCGCGCGCTCGGAGAGCGAAGGGCGGAGCTTGAGACATCGATTTGTCCGCCGCCCGCTTGGATTTGCGAAGCGATCAATGAGGCGACCCCTGAAATTTTGAAAGCGGAACTGGATGACGCGACCATCGCCTATATCGTGGCGATGCGCGCGCCGTTCGACCTCCTGCGGCAGGGTATTGGGCAGGTTGCCGGGCTGATGGTGCTGGCCGCGGCAGGCGCCCGCAGCGCGCCGGCACATCCAATGCTGGAGCCGGCGAGCGCGGCCCATGCGACGGCGCAAGACGCGATTCGCGCCGCCTCGGCTCCGCCACAAGGGGTCCATCACCACGATCACCTTGCGCGCGCCGGCAGCGCATTGGAAGCGGCTCTAAAGGCAACTCGGCTCAACATGCATCGACGAGATAGTGTGTCCCTCGATGCCGTGATGGTCCCGCTTCGCGTCGCACACAGCGAACTGCAACGATCGACATTCGCGCTCCCGGGCTTTGAAATTGTCGCGCTTTCGCAGTGTTGCTGCGCCGCGCCTTCAGGAGCGTCGGTCCGGGCAATGTCAGAAGCATCGCTCTAGACGGGGGAGGAACGGCGAATGGCCGACTATTCGATCTGGGTTCTCGAATATTGCTGGGTGCCGACCGCACCGAAAGGGCTGGTCCTGCACGGGGCCTTCAACGGCGGTTCGGTAAAGCTGCCCTGGTGTTACGTGCTGGTGAAGGGCCGCGGTCGCACCATCCTCATTGATGTCGGCTACAATCACAAGGAATACGGAGCCGTCATGGCGGAAAGTTTCGGCGTCGCGAATTGGCGCCCATCGTCGGTCGTGCTCGCCGAATGCGGGGTGAAGCCGTCGGAAGTGACCGACGTTTTGATCACTCACGCCCATTTCGACCATATGGGCGGAACCGACGACTTTCCGAATGCGACTTTCTACATTCAGGAGCGCGAGCTGTCGAAATGGGTGTGGGCCATGTCGCTTGGCCGCCGCTTTCGCTGGTTCATGGGCGCGACCGACCCGGGCGATATTCTTCGTGCCGTCGACCTTGCCCGGCAGGGCCGGCTTGTGTGCGTCGACGGCGATCGCGAGGATGTTCTTCCCGGCATCGACCTCCACTCCGCGTTCGACACTCATACATGGGGTTCGATGTTCGTGAGCGTCCGCAACGATGGCAAGACGCCAGGCGCGGATAATTATATTCTCGCCGGCGATCTCATCTATACGTATGCCAACCTCACCGGCGCTGATGCCTCAGATCCGCAATACATTCCGATTGGTCTTGCGAGCGGCAGCCAAACCAACCTGATCATGAGCTCCCATTTGATGCTTCAGCTGGTCGGTGGCGAGGCGAGGCGCGTAATCCCAATTCATGACGAGTATTTGAAAGACGTCTTTCCTTCTCGCGTTACGCGCGAGGGGCTCCGCATTTGCGAGGTCTGTCTCGCACAAGGCGAAATCTCCCGAGTGAATTGACCTTGGGCATGGCGGCCAGAGGAAACGACCTTGGCGCGTGAATAGGAGTGAGACCGCTCTTGGACTCAGGGCACCCGCGCGCATTTGATCGTTCAAAGTACGGTTGTTCCAACGCCGAACATCTTCGCCATTGCGCTCTCGTCTTACGCATCACGCCCGAAGAGCATTCCTTGCCGTTGGAGGGCGTTGTTACGAGGCCTTTGGGGTTGCGGATCGTCGGATGGTCCAGTAGCCAAGGCGATGGCCCAGACCAGCTACGCCGGCTACCGGTTCCCGCCCGAGAACATTCATCAGGCGATTTGGCTCTATCCCGGGTTCACACTGAGCCTTCGCGACGTGGAAGATTTGCTGGCGGAGCGCGGGATTGCGGTTTCATACGAGACGATTCGGCGCGGGGTGAATTATTTCAACCCAATATTCGCGGCGGACTTGCGTAAGCGTCGCCCGAAACTCTGCACGACCTAGCATCTCGACAAAGCGCATCTGAAAATCGCTGGCCAAATGGTCTGATTGTGGCGCGCCGTCGACGCTGAGGGCGAGGTGCTCGATGTGCTCCTCCAGTCCAAGAGAAACAAGCTTGCCGCGCTGAAACTGATGCGCAAACTCCTGAAGAAATACGGCTTTGTTCCCGATCGGTTGATCACGGACGATTTGCGCTCCTATACCTCCGCCGCCCACGATTTGGGGATCGAGCGTCGCCATGAGCGCGGCCGGCCGATGGAAGAACAACCGCGCCGAGAATTCGCATCAACCGACTCGACGAAGGGAGCGCAAGATGCAACGCCTCAAAAGCCAGGGCTCCGCCCAGAACTTTCTGTCGCCCCACGTCGCCGTCTACAATATCTTCAACGCGCAACGCCACCTCGCCTCTGCCCAAACGCACCGCACCCTGCGCGCCGCAGCGACGAACACGTGGCGCGAGGCCGTCGCGGTCGCTTGAAATCGCGAGAGACACAGGCTTTTCGTGTTCTTTGTTCGACAACGTGACGCCGCCGTCTTGCGCGCTGACGGAGGTTTGAACAGATTGCAACCTGCGCAGCTCCAGGCACGGAACGCTTGCTGAGTGATCTCTGGCGGACGCCGGTGTCCGGCACAGCTGAACTTCGTCGCGCACTTTTTCCCTACCGAACCTCGACCGTCGGCGACGCAACAGAGCCTCACGCGGCGCTATGTGTTTCGGCTCGGAATACTGACCCCTTTCGGCGTCCAAAGCTGACCCCGGCATGGCCTCGAAATTCGAAACTTTAGCAAACGCTTGCGGTACGGCGGACGGGATCAACCGTGGACGCCGATTTGAGAGTCAGCCCCCCGCCGAATCACACCAATTGGGCCGGTCTGGCGTTGCCGATGTTGAAGAACCGCCAGCTTCGCCGCGAACATTGCGCACTGGCTCTCGTCAAGGCGACGGCGCGTCAACCCAAAGCGCAATGGCGTAGACGACAACAACGACGGCAGCGGTGGAAAAGGCGATTGCGCTAAACATATCGGCCTCCGCAGCGAAAGAGACGGGCCATCGAGCGAGGAGACACTCAGCGCGCCCCGACCAGACGTTATCGGCGCCCCCGCTCGATGGCGACCATCGGAAACTACTCACGCGAGCTTTGCGTTCCACCTGAACCGCAGTCATTGAAGGCGCTCAAACGAAAGCGGCCGCCGGCATGTCGTCCGGCGGCCGCTTTCGTTGGGCCACGCGCGCCGTCCAAGTCAGCCTTGCGCAATCTTGGCGTGCTACCGTCGAGCAATCGTGCACGCGCCCCCGCGTGCGCTCAGACTCTCCCCGCCCGCCGGTGCCACGGCGGGCGTTTTTGCGCAAGTTGGGCCCATTCTGGCCAGCGCCGACGCCTAGGTCATCCGCTCGGCTCTGAGCGCGCGCAACATCTGCACAAGCGCGTCTTCCATCGCGCTCGGCGCGGCCGCGGCGCGCGAAAGCATTTCGGCCGCGTCCTGCCAATGTTCGGCGCCCCGACGGAGTGGCGGCAACGCGGCGATCAGGTCGCGCGCTTCGGCCAAGGTAGCGATCGTGCGGCCGTCTTTTAGAAAATTGGTCTCCAGAATTCCGCGGTCCAGGGCATGCGCCAAGCGTAGCACGCTTCGTTTCATCGATTGCCGTCATTTGACGCCTCTCGGGGCGAGGCCGCCTCTTGGCAACCCCTCGCGATCACCCCACAGCCGCGGCGCCGTCCCGCCTCTCGCCGCGCGCGACGATGCGGAGCGTCGCGTCGCCCTTGGTCGGGGTGTGGAGATTGCCCATGGGGGAGTTTGCCGCAGCAGGCCGGGGGCAAGCAAGAGTTAGTCGCCCCCCAGGATCGGGCGCGGGGACTTGAAATCTCGATACGGTTTATTATACTTTCCGACGACGCTGATCGCGCTGCGGGGTTATCGTCATGCGCTGCTTTTTCATGAGGAAAGGCCACATAGTCGACGTCGAAATTCTGGCCGGCTTGTCGGACGAAGATGCCGTCAAGAAATCCCGCGAGCTATTCGCGGCTCGCGCAAGTGAGTTCGACGGATTTGAGGTTTGGGAACTGACGCGCAAGGTGATCCAACATCCGCCGCCAGAGGCCGTCGAGCGGCCAAAAGAGCGGGACGCCGACGCGCAGATAGTCCCCATTTCGTCGCGGCGCTCGGCGTAGTTTCAACCATTTCCGGCGATGTCGCGAGTCTCCTCAGAGGCCCCCTCGACGGCGCCGCTGTGTCTGTCCGCCGCTCCGCTCGATCGTTCGCTCGGCGAACTCGGCGAGGGTCAACCAAAGTTCCGACATCTCTAACAGGATGGCGCGCCTTTCATCCGAGACGGCTCGCGTAGCGAGCCTCAGACACTCTGCGGCGCATTTCCGGTATTCGTCCGCCCGGTCCATCCGGGCGAAACGCCGGACAAGGTGCCTTCGGGTTCGAAGTTTTCGATCAAATCCTTGTGCGCGGTCTCACGCATCTGGACAGGCTGCAGTCCTCCGATGCAAAGTAAACGTGGGGCTGGGACCATGTTGCGGGAGGAGCAAAATGGCCCAGGTGTGGCAGGTGTTTTATTTCAATAGCCTCGATAGGTCTGCCGCGCCGTCTAGGACGGCTATGATTGAGGCCGACAACGAAGATCAAGCCGGGCGAATCTCGGTCGCGCAAATGGGGCGCTCGCTTCGGGTCGATGTCAGCCAACCGATCTGGCACTGCTTGCGGTCGACATTTTCGATGGCGCGCGACTCCTGTTCGGCACCGTTTGCGATGTCCTCGGGACCTCCGGCCATTATCGCCTCGCGCAACGCCTCTCAGGCTGCCGTGCAGTGAGGGACGAAGGATCCTCCGGTCGAAAAAATGCCAAAGACGGCTGATAACGGACGTAAGCTGCGACCGTCTTCGCCCCCCGAACACGTCGCGGCATCTAGGGCCGCCCGGCGCGTCGACCTTCCGCCGGCGGCCCTTCCTCGCTCCTCTATGAACGTCACCTATTACGTCGTCGTCGCATTCGATCGAAGCGAAGAGGGCGATCTGATCGCCGGGGACGCCCAGGAAGCGACGGGCGTGCTGTCGGCCGAGATAGGCGCGCGGACGATCGCGCTCGAACATGCCGGCGCGGTCGGCCTCTCGCGCACGGGCGAGCCCTCGACGGGCGAGTTTCAGGACGCCTTCATTCTCGCGCAGTTTGGCGACGTCGACCTCAACGGTCTGAGCGAATGACGAGCGCGCGCCTGCCGTCCGTTTCAAGGCGTGCTGCCTTGAGCGTATTCTCGATCGGCGGCTTTTTGAGCCCTTCAATCCCGTGACCAAAGCCTTCCGCGAGAAGCGCGCGTTTAAGCGCGGCGAAGTCCTCAAACTCACCCGTTTCCGCCAACTGATAGGCACGGCTGGTGACTACCGCCGTCGTGTCCTCGTAAACCAACACCGCAGCCTCCTTTGGTGTCGGGGTTCACTTCGACATTGGAGCATCAGGGCGGCGATCATGGGGCGCCGCGTTGGCCTAGCAAGGGCCATTCCACGACTGCCGCGGCGCCGTGTCGCTACCGTCTCGCCTCAAATCTGGCGGCGGCGTCCAAACGAAAACGGCCGCCGGCATGGTGTCCGGCGGCCTTGGTGCGAGTTGTGGCCTGTGTGCGCTGACCACGGGTTGATGGTGATGCATGCCGGTTAACGGCGCGTTTCGCCTGCGCCAAGGCCGCCTTTCAGCGCAAGAGGCCAACAATGGTTCCCGATCCGGCGCAATCCGCGATGTCGATTGCGAAGGGCGAGCCGTATTCATTCGTGCCTCTCGTGCATCACATCGATGAGGCGCTCGACTCCCCCTCTGCCCAGCCCTGGCTTCAGGACTTTAAGACCGGACTGAAGTCGATGGGCGTCACTTCCTCGAATGTCGGACAGGCGTCGAAAGACATGCTCCGCATGATGATGTTCAACAATCTCACGCAGAGCGCCGCGTCGCAGGCGATGAGCGGATCAAGCCGCCAGCTTACGCAATAGGCGGTGGTAGACGAAGTAGGCTCCTCGAGCGCCATACCAGAGTGCGGCGAGCAGAACCGTTCCTCACGCTGTCGATCGGCTTCGTATTGAAGCTGGCCTATACCTGGCCCGTTTCCGAAGAAGCCTAGTCGCCCAGCATCGCCATATATTTGCCTCCAGGACGCACGAAAGTGCGTCTTGTGCATTTAGGGGAGGCACCAAATCGCCCCCAACGCGTTTCCGCGCGAGCGGCGTTAGTGACGTTGCCTTCCTTCATGGCGATTAACGAGGACATGGACAGGATCAGCGAGTTCGCGATGCGATTCCGACTATGGCGCGTCGACACTCGCAATGACCACGTCGCCATCGTTGCCGAGGCCGACACGCATGAGGAGATCACTTCGGTCAGGCGGCGCTCCGACTGGCGATATCAGATAACCTGCAACGGCTTCCCGCTTTGCGAGCAATCAGATGCGTTGTTAGGCCAGGCCCCGCTTAAGATTGTATCCAGTGGATAGTCGTCCGTGAAGAATCTTGAACCTCGATGTTTTGTGGGTGTTTGCGCGGCTCGGCAAGTATTCGCTTTTGCGAGAATGTCAGCTCGATGAGTTTGATTTCTTGCAAATTGAACGGCGGCTTTGGGCGTGATTCTGTTCCTCCATCGGCTCGGTGGAGGGTGATTCGATGCGACCAAGAGAGCGGCGCGATAGCGGGCAGAACGATCTCTTCAAGGCGCGGCTCGACCAGATCGTCGACCTCAGCCATCCGCTGGCGAAGCTCGCACGGACGATCGACTGGCGCTTTCTGGAGGAGCGGTTCGGGGCGGTCTATTCGGACGGGTCCGGCCATCCGCCCTTGCCGACGCGGCTCCGGACGAATGCTCCGCATTCGCCTTGAGATGGCAGGGCTGGCGATCCTCAAGCACATGCACGACCTCTCCGACGAGGTTCTGTGCGAGCGCTGGATCGAGAACCCCTATTATCAACTGTTCTGCGGCGAGGAGTTCTTTCAGCACGCTCTGGCGTTCGACCGCTCGTCGATGACGCGCTGGCGCCAGCGCATGGGCGAGGAGAAGCTCGCCGCCTTGCTCTCGGAGAGCCTGAATGTCGCCACCCGCACCGGCGCGGCCAAGCCAGCCGACTTCTCCAAGGTGATCGTCGACACCACGGTGCAGCCCAAGGCGGTGGCGTTCCCGACCGACGCCAGGCTGATGCATCGCGCGCGCCAACGGCTCATCAGGCTGGCCAGGAAGCACGGGCTCGCCCTGCGCCAATCCTACGAGCGCGTCGGCAAGCGCGCTCTGATCGCCCATCAGCGCTACGCCCACGCCAAGCAGTTCAAGCGCGCCAATCGGGCGCTGCGGACGTTGCGCACCTACCTTGGCCGGGTGACGCGCGACATCGTGCGCAGGATCACGGGCGACGCGGCGCTGGAGGAGGTCTTCGGCGTGCCCCTGATGCTGGCGCGCCGGGTGCGCGAGCAGCGCCAGAACCAGCGAGGGCCGAAGGTCTATTCGCTGCATGCGCCGGAGGTCGAGTGCATCGGCAAAGGCAAGGCGCATCGCCCTTACGAGTTCGGCGTCAAGGTCAGCATCGCCACGACGCTCCATCATTCCAAGGGCGGCCAGTTCATCGCCCACGCCAAGGCGCTGCCGGGCAATCCTTATGACGGCCACACGTTGGAGGCGGTCATCCCCGAAATCGAGGCGCAGATCGGCGTCAGTCTCGCCCGCATCATCGCCGATCGGGGATACCGCGGCCACAACGCGCCGCCCGATCATCGCTTCAAGGTCTATATCTCCGGCCAGAAGCGGCGCGTCACCGACCAAATCAAACGCGAGCTGCGCCGCCGCTCGGCCGTCGAGCCGGTCATCGGCCACGCCAAAGGCGAGCATCGGATGGGCCGCAATCACCTCGCAGGCCAACAGGGCGACGCGATCAACGCCGTCCTCGCCGCCGCCGGCTACAACTTCAGGCGGCTGCTGGCCTGGCTGCAGCTCTTGTTGTTCGCTTCCCTGATCGCCATCGCCCGACCGGCGCCATCACGAAATCAGCCCGCCGCCGCTTGATCCGCGTTCTTCACGGGCGACTTTTCCGATGCGCCCGTCGCGGTTGTCGGTGTTTCTGCGCCTTCAGGCCGATCATCATTTCGGCCGGAGACCGCCCGCCATAAACGCGGTGTGGTAGATAGTTCCAGGCGTCTTGGACAACGGAGGCCGCGTCGTCTAATTCGGCATCTGAAGGATTGAAGACAGCGATTAGATCGCGGATATATTCGCTCACCGGCCGTCCTTCGTCGCGTTCGTATATGAACTTCTGAACGTCCTCGACTGTCGCCTCACTTCGAAACCGAATTAGCGCATATTCAAGGCGCGCCAGCACGTTTCCTCGGTACGCGCGGATACGATCGAACTCGGTGAGAGTCTCGGCCATAGCGCGGTAAGTTCGAGGATCGGCCGTCCTCATTCGTTGTAGAAGTGCGGGCGTAGCTCCGCCTGCGGAATGTAGCCGGACGCCTGCACGAAGATCGTTCGCAGTAAGCCTTTCGCGATAGAAGCGTGGTTCGGAACCATCAGCGTCTCGACGCCCCTGGGGCCGATGCGGCGCATTTTGACGTGCTTCGTGCCGCCGGCCACTACGAATCCGAAGCTCTCAAAAACGCCGATTACGCCCGAACCTGAGAGGACCTTAAGCCCGCCCCGCATAGGCTAGTGGAGACACCTCGAAGCTTGTCAAAATAGTTGGCAGTCGCTCGAACCCAAGGGAGGCGGGGTCATCGCCTTCGAAATAAACGGCAACGGCGTCTCGAATGTTCTCCTGCAACTCGTCGAAAGTGGAGCCCTGGGTCGCAATTGGAGCATCGACCGCCGCAGCGATGTAGACGCCATCCTCCTGCCAGATATTGAATTGAATGATCGATCTCATACAGCTCATGATACCACTAGAGTTGAAATTCGCAATGAAGTATCAGCTTTAGATGTCTAAATGCGAGACGGATATTATTAGACCATAGATATTAGTGATTGTCAAGAGACTTATTGCTTCCTTGGTGCATTTGCATTTCTGATTTATTTATAAACAGCATTCCGTATCTGAGTATTGTTATTTGTATATATTTAAATACGTATTCTTATATTGAGTGATTTCTGCTGGTGGAATACCGGACTTCAGCCGATGGAATTCTTGATTTCCGCCCGTGGAAATCAGGGCTTCCGAACCTGCTTCTTGACCACGAAGTTGACGGTGTAAAAGTTCGTCTTTCCCTGTCCCCTTCTCGTGATCTCAATGAGCGAGCAACCCTCAAGCTCTTTGATGAAGCGGTTGACGCTCGCAATACCCATGCCGACATCCTTGGCGAGCCTTTCTTGGCCCGGGAAACAAAGGTCATTGTGCCAGGCATAGCTAAGCAGCAACGAGTAGGCCGTCTTCGCGCCGATTGAAACGTTCGGGTCGCGCAGGATGAAGTTAGTGTCTGTCCGGGGACAATTTGATTCATTTGAGTCGTTTGTGATTCACTCGGCGCTCCCTGATTCGATGGGAAGTCGCCGATGTGGACGAACGAAAATCGCGCGCGCTATGACCGCAGCCGATTGCGGTATCCGAGCGACCTGACAGATGCCGAATGGGCGCATGTCGCGCCTGTGATCCCGCCAGCCAGACGCGGCGGCAACCGACGCCATGTCGATGAGCGCGCGGTGGTCAACGGGCTGATGTATATTCTGAGCACGGGATGCCAGTGGCGAGCGATCCCGAAGGATTTGCCGGCGCGCTCGACGCTCTATGATTATTTCGACCTGTGGAGCTACGACGGCACGCTCGATCGCCTTCACGAGGCGCTCTATGTGAAGTGCCGAGAGCAAGCCGGTCGGGAAGCCAGCCCAACCGCCGCGATCCTCGATAGTCAAAGCGTCAAGTCGGCGGAAAAAGGGGGCATTGCATCGACCCGCATGGCTTTGATGCGGGCAAGAAAATCAAAGGCAAGAAGCGGCATATCCTCGTCGATACGCAAGGCCTCCTGATGCACGCCATCGTGCATGGCGCCGACGTCCAGGATCGCGACGGCGGCTCCCTTCTGATGGCGACACTGTTTGGCGCCTTTCCGTTCCTGCTCAAGCTCTACGCGGATGGCGGTTATCAAGGGCCGGAGTTTCAGGCGGCGATGAAGCGCACCATGGCGCAGGTCAACGTCGAAATCGTCAAGCGTTCGGACTGCGCAAAAGGGTTCGCCGTTTTGCCCAAGCGCTGGCTCGTCGAGAGAACTTTCGCCTGGCTCAACCGCTGTCGCCGCTTGGCCAAAGACTGGGAGTGTCTCGGTCGGAAGGCCCTCGCGTTTCTGCGACTTGCTTCGATCCGGTTGATGCTGCGAAAGCTATGCATTCAAATATAATGTTCGCGGACAGACTTTAGGGATTTGTGTAAAGCCACGCAGAGCCACCGGGTCGACGGTGTTGAGCCTCATGTTGCGCTCGATGCGCTCGATCTGATGACCTATGTGCTCCACGCTGCCATTATACGTGCGATCCGGGCGCGGAGTGCAGGTTATCCACTTCCCTATCCCTGGCGATTGTCGGGATCGATGACGGTGGTGTGCATGGGCTCTTGAGACGGCTGTGTTGGCATCGACAACCGCCCAACCGCCATTGTCTTCAGCGTGTCGAGCATGCGCTCGGCGATGTTCTTCACGTCATCGCGAGTCTTGCGACCCTCGCGCACCTCTTCTCGCAAGAAGCCGCGATCTTCCTTGAGTTCCTCGATGATGGCGTCGCGCCTTTCGACTTGCGCAAGCAGTTTGGCATTTTCGATCAGCACTTCAGCGATCGTCCGCCTCTCCCCTACCGGGGGCGACATCGATGCACGACTAGCGACGCCAGCGTCGCCACTGTCGGAAGCGTCGGACTGATGAGATGGGACCGTCGGTGGTATTGGCGTCGCCGGCGACGGTGTGTCGGAGGTGATGGCGACGCTGGCGTCGCCGGTGACGATGGGCTCCGCCTCGATCAATCGCACGAGCGACGATTCATTGATGAGCCATTCGGAACCGAAGCTTGTGCGGATTTTTTTTGAAGCGAGTTGACGTTCGTCACAATAGCGTTGGATCGAACGTCCTGAGGGCGCTTTTCGTCCGGCACGGACAAAGCGCTCCAGGGTCTGCGCCACCGTGAGGGTGTATTCGAGGTCGTCGGCGAGAGCGGTGAGCGTGGCGACGCCAGCGTCGCCACTGTCGGAAGCGTCGGACTGATGAGATGGGACCGTCGGTGGTATTGGCGTCGCCGGCGACGGTGTGTCGGAGGTGATGGCGACGCTGGTGTCGTCATGCTGTTCAAACAAAGGCATATCAACAAGTCTAGCATTTTGGGCAGAAACGAAATCGTTTATCCCCATCGACTGGCTCGGCGTGCAGTCCTTCAGCCGACCTCAACCGCGCTTTGTGCGCGGAACGCGTCCAACATGTCTGCCCATTTTTGCATGAGCGCCACACGCTCGGGCCAATAGGTCGCGCGATTGTAGGCGCGGCGGATCGCGTTCTCGGCTTGGTGGCCGAGGGCCGCCTCAATCACGTCGGGATTGAAGCCATTCTCGTTCAAGATTGTGCTCGCCGTGGAGCGGAACCCGTGGGCAGTCATTTCGTCCTGGGAGTAGCCCATTCGACGCAACGCCGAATTGAACGCATTCTCCGAGAGTGGTCGCTGGTTCGATCGAATGGAGGGAAAGACCAATTCGCAATGTTCTGACATTGGCCAGATGTCAACGAGGGCAGCGAGCGCTTGCCTGGAGAGGGGAACGTCGTGCGGCCGCCGCATCTTCGTGCGCTCCGCGGCAATGCGCCAGATGGCCTTGTCGAAATTGATCTCAGAGCGCGTCGCGCCGCGGACCTCGCCAGGTCGAGCAAATGTCAACGCAGAGAATTTCAACGCGGCCTTGATCGTTGGCCATCCGTCGTATCCGTCGATCGCGCGGAGCAGTCCGCCGAATTGTCTTTCGTCGGTGATCGCGGCGCGTGGCTTCGTGTTCGCGTGGAGCAAGGCGCCTTGTAAGGCGTAGGTGGGATCGCTCGGCGCGCGGAGGGTCACGACCGCCAAGCGAAAGACGGTTCCCATAACGCCGCGGAGGCGACGCGCGGTCTCGCGCCGGCCGGTCTTCTCGATCCGCTTCAACAGGTCGAGAATCTCGGCGGCGGTAATTTCGGCGATCGGCCGATTGGCGAGCGGCGCGGCCAGATCCTCCAACAACCATTTGTTTTTGGCCATCGTCGAACGCGCCGCGCCGTTCGCATCAAGGTTCGAAAGGAATTCGCTGGCCACGAGGCCGAAGGTGTTGCGGGCGGCGGACTCGGCGGCAATCCGGGCGAGTTTCTTGCGAACTGATGGATCGACGCCGTCCGCGATCAGTTTCTTCGCGTCGTCCCGTTTTGTCCGCGCTTCGGCGAGGGACACGGTGGGGTAGGGGCCGAAGGACAGAGCGCGCTCGGTTCCGAGGTGGCGATACTTCAGACGCCAGAGCTTGCTGCCGTTCGGCTGAACCAGGAGGAACAGACCACCGCCGTCTGCGAGCTTGTAGGACTTCGCCTCGGACTTAGCGTTTTGGATGTCGAAGTGGGACAGGGGCATTGGGGGTATCGACCCTGGGGGCATTTTGAAATCGCCCCCGATTCTACCCCCAATTTCGCGCGAAGCAACGTGCCACCATGCGACGCTATGCGGATCGAAATCGTATCAACTTATTGATTGTAATGATATTTAGTGTTGGTGTGGGACGCTATGAGGAGGGGTGATGGTGCCCAGGGGCGGAATCGAACCACCGACACTGCGATTTTCAGTCGCATGCTCTACCAACTGAGCTACCTGGGCGCCCGGCGCGCCTGACGGCGCGGCGAGTGGGCGGCGTTATAGGTAGCGCCGAAAGCCTTGTCCAGCGTTGACCCGGTCGGGCGTCCGCCAGCGCCGAACCGGCGGCGCGTCTTGGGGGCGCCGCTCGCTTTCGACCTCTCGTCATGCTAACGCCAGCCGTCCGGCGGGCGGCCCGGTTCGGCGCGCGAGCCCAGACGAGTGAGCCATGAGCGATATTTTCCGCGAAGTCGACGAAGAGGTGCGCCGTGACAAGGCGGTGGAGTTCTGGAAGAAATACCAGAACTATATGATCGCCGCGGCCGCGTTGATCGTGCTGGCGACCGCCGGATGGCGCTTTTACGACTATCGCCGGTTGCAGGCGGCGCAGGCGGCAGGCGCGCAGTTCGAGCAGGCTCTGGAGCTCGACCGCTCGGGCAAGGGGCCGGACGCCGCCGCCGCGCTGGCGAAAATCGCTGCGGAGGGGCCGAGCGGCTACCGCATCGTCGCCCGTTTCGCCGAGGCCGCGGTTCAGGCCAAGACTGACCGGGCCGGCGCGACCGCCGCCTATGACGCGCTCGCCGCCGACGTTTCGATTGACCCGTTGCTGCAGGAGACCGCGCGTTTGCGCGCCGCCCTGCTGCGGCTTGACGCGGGCGAGACCGACAAGGCGAAGGCCGCGCTGGAGGCGCTTGCCGGGCCCACCGGCGCCTACCGGCACACCGCGCGCGAAATGCTCGGCGTCGTCGCGCTCGCCGCGCAGGACTACCAGGGCGCCGGCAAATGGCTCGACATGATCGTCGCCGATCCCGACGCGCCGCAAAGTCCGCGCCAGAACGCCGAACTGTTGCTGGGCCTGGTCGCCTCGGGCAAGCCGGCGGCCAAATGATCGGCGCCAAGCGGCGGGCCGCCCGTGAGCCCTAGAGTCGCGATCATCGGCCGCCCCAATGTCGGAAAATCCACCCTGTTCAACCGGCTGGTCGGCGAGAAACTCGCGCTGGTCGACGATACGCCGGGGGTGACGCGCGATCGGCGCGAAGGGGAGGGGCGGCTCGGCGATCTCGCCTTCGCGGTCATCGACACCGCCGGGCTCGAGGAGGGCGACGGCGATACGCTCGCGGGACGGATGCGCGCCCAGACCGAGACCGCGCTGATCGATTGCGACGCGATCGTCTTCGTCATCGACGCGCGCGCCGGGGTGACGCCGACCGACCGCCATTTCGCGCAGCTCGTTCGCCGCGCCGGCAAACCGATCGTCCTGCTCGCCAACAAGGCGGAAGGCCGCGCCGGGCGGGACGGCGCCTACGAGGCGTTCGGTCTGGGGCTCGGCGAGCCCATCCTGTTTTCCGCCGAGCATGGCGAGGGCCTGAGCGAGCTCTATGACGCGCTGGCCGCCGCGCTGCCGGACGCCGCGCGCCTTGACGAGGACGAGGAGGAGCCAGCGCCGCTGACTCTCGGCGAAGAGGAGGACGGTAGCGAGGTCGACCTCGCCAAGCCGTTGCGCATCGCCGTGCTGGGGCGGCCCAACGCCGGCAAGTCGACGCTGCTCAATCGCATCCTCGGCGAGGACCGGCTGCTCACCGGGCCGGAGCCTGGGCTGACCCGCGACAGCATCAGCATCGAAACGGCGTGGCACGGGCGGCGACTCAAACTGTTCGACACTGCTGGCCTGCGGCGGCGCGCCCGCGTCGTGGAGAAGCTCGAAAAGCTGGCGGTCGCCGACGCGTTGCGCGCGGTGCGCTTCGCCGAAGTCGTGGTGCTGCTGCTCGATGCGACGATTCCGTTCGAGAAGCAGGACCTGACGCTGGCCGACCTCGTCGAACGCGAGGGCAGGGCGCTGGTCATCGGCCTCAACAAATGGGACCTGATCGACAACAAGAGCCTCAAGGCGCAGGAATTGCGCGCCGAGGCAGACCGCTTGCTGCCGCAATTGCGCGGGACCCGGGTGATCCCGGTTTCGGGCCTGACCGGCGCCCATGTCGACAGGTTGCTGGAGGCTGTGGTCGCCACCCATGAGGTGTGGAACCGGCGCATCTCGACGGGCCGGCTCAATCGGTGGCTGGCGCCGGTGATCGATGCGACGCCGCCGCCTGCGGCGGCGGGCCGCCGGGTGAAAATCCGCTACATCACGCAGCCGAAGGCGCGACCACCGTTTTTCGTGATGTTCGGCGCGCAGCTCGAATCCGTGCCGGAAAGTTACAAGCGCTTCATCGTCAACGGCCTGCGCGAGACGTTCGAATTGTACGGCGTGCCGATCCGGCTGTCGATGCGAAGCGCCAGCAACCCGTTCGCCCGCCGTGCCAAGCGGGCCTAGCAACGGGCGGAGGCTCTCAGACCGCGGCGCGCAAATACAGGTTGCCAGGCCGGCCGAGCTGACTGGAATAGGCGGCGAACAGACGCGATACGACCGCCGCAGCGGCGGCAATCGTAGCGATGGCGATAGCCGGGACGATCACCGCGAACGCGAGCATGGCGGTCACCGCGCTGAACGCAAGAATCGCAACCACGATCGCGATGACAATCGCCGCCGGCGCGATCGTGCACAGCAGCGCGAGGAAAATTTGCCACGAATGCCCCTTGGAGTCAGCGATGGCGTTGCGCCAGTCCGCTCCGGGTGCGTCGACCGCGATCGCCGCGAACAGAATCATGCAGCGCACGCTGATGATCGCCGCGATGACAGAGAGAACGAGCAACACAAGAGTGTGCAGAAATCCCGCCACGAACGCGAAAGGGAAGGCGATGATGCGCGGCAATTCGCGCAGCACTTCGAGAGCCACGAAATACATCAGGAACTTCTGGAACCGGGCGTCGCCGAAGGCGAACTCATAACCATCGTGCGCTTCGCCAAGCAGCACGAATCGATGCACGCTGATCGCCACCGGCGTCAACGCAGCGGCTTGGGCGATGGCGAAAATAAGCGAAAGGATCAGACCGCCGCCGACGAAGCCGAGGATGACATGCAGAATGCCGAGCCCAATCACCACGGCGCCGCCGATCCAGAACAGCATCGGCATTCTCTCGCGCGCCGCCATCGCGTCCCGCCACCCCTGGATGGCGGTTTCGACGATCGGAACGTCCGTATTCATGGCCATGCGCCTCTCCCCCGACAGCTGCGCCGCGCGCTGTGGCCGCGTCCCCCGCCGCACCTTGCTCGCCGGGCAATGGGAGCGCGGCGCGGGCGCGCTGTCAAGGAAGACTTTGCGCGCTTCACCGACGATCGGCGCCTTGCTGCGCTGGATATCTCGTGGGCGCCGTCGCTGATCGCCGTTACGATTCGCCGCCGCCGCGCCGGCGCCGGTCACGCCATGGAATTCGGACGGGCTACGGCCTCGCCGCGATCCTTTCGGGAGAATGACGTGACCGGCATCGTCATCCTGGCGCGCGCCGAGGCTTGATGTTTCGTTGCGGAATCCTTGGGCTGTCGCTGAACGCCGCGACGGTGGTCGCGCCAGGTTTCGGCGCCTTCGCGGCTCTCATGATCCCGAACTGAATGCGCCGCGCACAAGCCTGCTTCGTATGCGCTTGAGCGCACGATCGCGACCCCAACGGATACGCCCGCGCGTTCGAGCAACCCGCGCCTCCCTAACAAAGTCACAGGCAAGGCGCCGCTGCTTCGCCGCCAACGACGGCTCCACGCCCGATGGCGCGACACGGATAGATTGCATACAATCTGGAATAATTTTGTTGACAATCTATGCTCTCCATTGCATTTTTTATCCAACGGTCGCGACCAGGGACGATCGAACTGGCCGGCGCATCACGGGAGGAGAAAGCGATGATCACGAAGCGTTCGATACTTGCCGCCGCGACGCTGGGCGCGGTTTCCGTTCTCGCCGTTATGGCGGCGGGAGCATCGGCGGCCTATGCCGCGAACAAGGAACTCAAGATCGGCTTTGTCGGCGTGACCAGCGGTCCCGCCGCGGCTTGGGGCACTTCGAACGTGCGCTCGATGCAGACGCGCGCCGCCTGGTTGAACGAGACCGGCGGCGTGAAAATCGGCGCCGACACCTACGACATCTCCATTGTCACGTTCGACGATCAGAAAGACCCCAAGCGCGCCGTCGCCGGTATGGAGAAGATGGCGCAGGAGGGCATCCACTACGTCGTCGGACCGAACGTCGATGACGGCGCGGCGGCGGTGCGCCCGGTCGCCGAGTCGAAAGGGATCATCTATTTCCCCTACGCCTTTCCGAAAGAACTCTATGTCAAGCCGGCGTCCAACGCCGTCCTGGGGATGATCGCCAACTACCAGTCCGGGCCGGCGATCTATAAGTTCCTCAAGGAAAAGAAAGGCGTGAAGACGGTCGCGTTCGTCGCGGCGAACGAATCCGATCCGCTCAGCCAGCGCGACGGCGGCGTGGCCGCCGCCAAGGCGCTCGGGCTCCAGGTCGTCGCTGACAAGGACACCTATGAGAACGACACCCGCGACTTCACGCCGGTGCTGACTCCGATCGTCAAGCTGAAGCCCGATCTTCTGGTGCTTTCCGGCGTCGCCCCGGCCAATGCGCCGCTGCTGATCCGCTCGGCGCGCGAACTCGGCTACCAGGGGTTGATTTCGACCGAAACCGCCCAGGACGCCAAGGTGCTCGAGGAAGGCGCGGGCGATCTCGCCAACGGCTTCATCTCGGTCGGCGGCGCCTCGACGCCGGAAATCCGCTCGAAAACCATGGAAGAATTCATCGCGCGCTACACCAAGATGTTCGGCGAATACAACGACGAGTCGAACACCAAGGTCTATGCGCTCGAATATATCATCGACACGCTGAAGGCCGACCCGAAGGCGATCGACAACGTCGACGAGTTCAAGAAGACAATCGATACGCTTCTCGGCGCCAAATCCCTTCCTCAAGGCCGAAAGCAATCTGCACTATGTCGGGATGACCTCGTTCGGCCAGAAGCGCCAGGTCGGCGTCCCGATGGTCGTCAACGAATATCGCGACGGCAAGTTCGCGACCCTGTTCGTCGCCGACGTCGACTGAACCGGCGGCGTTCCCTGCGTCTCCAGAGGGAGTCCGGCTCAAGCCCGGACTCTCCCGTCGGCGGGATTCTTCATCATGACACAGGTGATCGTGAACGGCCTGTATCTCGGCGCGCAATACGCGCTGATCGCGCTCGGTCTGACGTTGATTTTCGCGCTGATGAACGTCCTCAATTTCGCGCACGGGCAGATGTACGTGCTGGGCGGCTTCGTCACCTATACGGTCTACGGCCAGTTGAAACTGCCGTTCGTCGTCGCGCTCGTCGCGTCCGGGCGTCACGGTGGCGATCGTCGGCGCGCTGTTCGAGCGGTTCCTGTTTCGCACGGTTATACGCCGGAGCCTTCGCGACGAGAGCACGATGCTGCTGGCGGCCGGCACCGCGTTCTTTCTCGACGCGGTGATCCTGTTGCTGTTCGGCGAGAAGCAGCGCGGCGTGCCGAAGATCGTCAACGGGGTTCTGAACACCGACTGGCTGATCATGCCCTACGACAAGATTCTGGTCGGCGTGCTCGCCATTCTCTTCATCGCCGCCTTCATGTTTTTCATGCAATACACCAAGCCCGGGCGGGCGATGCGCGCGCTGGCGCAGGATCGCGTCGCCGCGCAGCTCATGGGCGTGCAGGTCGATCGCTATTCGATGATCGGCTTTGCGATGGGCGCGATGCTGGCCGGTCTCGTCGGCGGCTTGCTGGTGGCGATCACCGGGGTGAATTCAGGCATCGGCGGCCCGATCTCGATCAAGGCCTTCATGATGGTGATGATCGGCGGCGCCGGGGTGGTCGGCGGCGCGATCGCCGGCGGCTTCATTCTCGGCATGCTGGAGTCGGTCGGCCTGTCGGTCCTGCACAGCTACGGCGACATCACCTATCTCGTGATCTTCGTCGCGCTGATGGTCTTTCTGAGCATTCGTCCGAACGGATTGATGGGCAAGCCTTGGGGGTGACAGGCGATGTCTGGCGCAACAAGAATAGCCGGCGTGGCGGCGTTCATCTTCGTCGTCTTCGTCGTCGTTCCCTGGCTGATTTCGGCAACCGGGCGCTCTGATCTCTACTACACGCTGACTTCGGTCGCGCTGCTCAGCATCGCCAGCGCGGGCGTATGGATCACCTTCTTCATCGGCCGGATCAATATCGGCCAGGGCGCCTATGCGCTGATCGGCGGCTATGTCGGCGCGATCCTGGTCGTGAAATGCGGCTTTTCGTTCTGGCTCAGCCTGCCGGTCGCCGGACTGTTTTGCGCCGCCGTGAGCGTGCTGATCGGCTGGCCGATCCTGCGGCTGCGCGGCGTCTATTTCGCGATGGTCACTCTGGTCCTGACCGAGGTGGCGCGGCTGAGCGCGCTCGCGCTGCCGATCACCAACGGCGCCAAGGGCATATCGAACATCCCATTGCCGGGGCCGATCGAAATCGCCGGCCTGACCCTGGTTCCCGACTTTTCGACGCTCGCCAATTCCCGGCTGGCGTTCTACTTCCTGTCCGGCGGCGCTGATGGTTCTGTGCTTCGCCGGCCTCTATCGCCTCGTTCACTCGCGACTCGGCCAGTTGTGCCTGTCGCTCCAGCAGAACGAGGAGCTTGCGTCGTCGATCGGCGTCAACGTCGCCAACCTGCGCGTCATCGCCTACGCGATCTCCTCGTTTCTCGGCGGCATTGGCGGCGCGATGTTCATCGCGATCTCCCAATCGATCTATCCCTCGAGCTTTTCGGTCAACGATTCCGTGAACTTCATGTTGAACTGCTTCCTTGGCGGCCTCGGCTACGTGTTCGGGCCGATGATCGGGACCTTCGTTCTGTATTTCGGCTGGGATTTCCTGTTCAAGACCGGCGAATATCAATTGCTGATTTTTTCGACGATTCTGATCGCCTTGATGCTGGCGTTGCCGAACGGCATCCTCAGTCTGCGCCCTGACCTGTGGAAGCGGAGTTCCTGACATGGGCGAGCTCCTGCAGGTTTCCGATCTCACCAAGCGGTTCGGCGGACTGGTCGCGGTCAACCGCGTTTCCTTCTCCGTGCAAGAGGGAGAAATATTGTCGGTGATCGGTCCGAACGGCGCGGGAAAGTCGACGCTGTTCAAGCTCATCGCGAGCTTTTTGCAGCCGACGAGCGGCGAAGTGAAGTTCAAGGGGGAGCGCATCTCCGGCCTTGCGCCGCACATCGCCGCGCGCAGGGGAGTCGTGCGGACGTTCCAGGAGACCACGATCTTCAAGGGCATGAGCGTGCGCGACAACGTGATCATCGCGCATCACCTGCGCTCCAAGGCGAGTCTCGCGGGATTCTACTTCGGGTCCGCGACGGCCCAGAACGACGAAAGCGAATTTGCGCGCTCCGCCGAGCAGATCGTGAATTTCCTTGGATTGGCCGCGATCGCCGATGAGCGGGCGAGCAACCTGCCGCAAGGATATTTGCGCGCGCTGGGGATCGCGATCGGCCTGGCGACCAATCCGACGATCCTGCTGCTTGACGAGCCCTTCGCGGGCATGAACCACGACGAGACGCAACGCACCGTCGAGATGGTGCGCGGCGTGCGCCAGCGCGGCGTCACGATTCTTCTCGTCGAGCACGATATGCCGGCGGTGATGAAAATCTCCGATCGGATCGTCGTGCTGAATTTCGGCGAAAAGATCGCCGAGGGGACGCCGGAAGAAATCCAGAACAATGACAAGGTGATCGAGGCCTACCTGGGCAGCGTCGACGAGTTGATCGGAATGTAGACCATGAGCCAGTTCCTCAGCTTCTCGGATGTCGAGCTCTACTACGATCACGTCTACGCGCTGAAGGGCGTTTCGCTGCATGCCGACGAGGGCGAGACCGTCGCATTGATCGGCGCCAATGGCGCGGGCAAGTCGTCGATCCTTCGCGCGATAACCGGATTGAGGAAGATCCGGAAGGGGGAAATACATTTCCAGGGGCGTCGCATCGACGGGCTGAGCCCGGACCAGATGGTGAAAATGGGCATCGCCATGGTGCCGGAAGGCCGACGCGTGTTTCCCTACATGTCAGTCAAGGACAACTTGCTGATGGGGGCGTTCACCCGCAACGACAAGGCCGGCGTCGTCTCGACTCTCGACATGATCATGGGCCGCTTTCCGCGCCTCCGCGAACGCTATTCTCAGGCGGCGGGCACGATGAGCGGCGGCGAGCAGCAGATGCTGGTGATCGGGCGCGCGCTGATGAGCAAGCCGACGCTTCTTTTGCTCGACGAACCGTCGCTGGGCATCGCGCCGAAACTGGTGCAGGACATTGCGCGATCGATCGTCGCGATCAACCGGGACGAAAAGGTCAGCGTTCTGCTCGTCGAACAGAATTCGCGGATGGCGCTGAGGATTTCCCAGAGGGCTTATGCTTTGTCGACCGGCTCGGTCGCCCTGTCCGGAAACTCCGCCGAGCTTCTGAACGATGAGCGAATCAAGGCGCTCTATCTCGGCGGCGAACTTTAGAGACAGGCGAACCGATTGATGCGAATTCATGTGGTCAACCCGAATACGACCGCGTCAATGACCCGCAAGATTGGCGCGGCGGCCATAGCGGCGGCTTCCGCCGGCACGGAGATCATCGCGGTCAATCCGGACTTCGGTCCGCCGAGCATCGAGGGATATTTCGACGAGGTGTTTTCGGTGCCCGGCCTGCTGGCCGAGATGAAGAAGTCCAAGGACGTCGACGCGCATGTCATCGCCTGTTTCGACGATACCGGCCTCGACGCCGCGCGTTGTCTGACCGCGGCTCCGGTGATTGGCATCGGCGAAGCGGCGTTCCATACCGCTTGCCTGATCGCGGGCAAGTTCGGCGTCGTCACGACGTTGTCGCGGTCGGTTCCGGCCATCGAGCACAATCTCATCAAATACGGGTTGTTCAGCCGCTGCGTGAAGGTGCGCGCATCCGACGTCGCGGTGCTGGAGCTGGAGGACCCTCGATCGGACGCGCGCCGACGCGTTTCGCGAGAGATCGCGCTCGCGGTGGCGGAGGATCACGCCGAGGCAATCGTGTTGGGATGCGCGGGCATGGCGGACCTGGCGTCCGCCCTGTCGCTCGAACACGGCGTCCCGGTGCTCGACGGCGTCGCTTGTGCGATCAAACTGGCCGAGGGTCTGGTCAGTCTGTGCCTCAGGACGTCAAAGGCGGGCGCCTATGCCGCGCCGCGAAGCAAACAGTTTTCCGGGTTGTTCGCGCCATTTTCGCCGGTCAGCGAGGCCGATCGTTCACCCGTCAAGGGCGCGATTCGATGACTTTCGTTGGCGACGCGGCTTGACTGGCGTCCGGCAAATGGCGCATGCGCGCGACTTCGCGCCGCGGCGGCCTTGCCCGGCGCTATGGAGAGACTAGCGTCATGCTCACTTTGAAGGACGGAAATCGGGGCCAAAGGAAGCCTAGCCTGCGCTGGTCGACCGTCTATGAAAGCTTGAAGCGCGCTGTTCTTTCCCACCAATTGGCGCCCGGCACCAAGCTGCCGGAGGACGAACTGGCGACGATCTATTCGGTCAGCCGCACGGTGATTCGCACCGCGCTGCAGGCGCTCGCCCACGACCGCCTTGCGAGACTCGAGCCGAATCGGGGAGCCTTCGTCGCTCAGCCCTCGAAGAACGAGGCGCGCGAGGTGTTCGAAGCGCGCGCCTTGATCGAGCCGCGGGCGGCGGCGCTGGCCGCCGAACGGGCGACGCCAGCCGATGAGAGTCGCCTGCGGCTTCACCTTCTCGAGGAGCGCAGGGCGATCGACGAAGGCCGCGACAGCGACGCCATCATGCTGTCGGCGCGCTTCCACGTCACGATCGCGGAAATCGCCCAGCATTCAATTCTGTGCGAGTTCATTACCGAACTGGTGTCGCGATCTTCGCTGATCATTTCGCTTTATTGGGACCGCCACGACACGATTTGCGAACGCCACGCCCATCATGCGCTGCTTGACGCGATCGTCGGCCATCAAGCCGACAAGGCCGCGACATTGATGACCAGCCATCTGGTCGATCTGCTTTCCGGCCTCGACCTGACGCTTGGCGACCGGACTCCGAGAAGCCTGGCCGACATCCTGCGATAGCGTCGCAATTCGCCGCCGCATCGGCCGCCCGATTGCCCGCCGTCCGCCGTCGCGCTAAACGCTTGCACCATGTCCGCTCCCGCCGATCGCCTTGTCATCGCCCTTGCGCAGCTTGCCGCGATCGTCGGCGACATCGAGGGCAACCTCGCGCGGCTGCGCGCCGCGCGCGCCGAAAGCGCGACGCTGGGAGCCGACATCGTGATGGCGCCGGAGCTTTTTCTGTCCGGCTACCCTCCCGAGGACCTGGTCCTGAAACCGGCGTTCCAGGAGGCGTGTCGGACGGCCTGCGAGACATTGGCGCGCGAGACGGGCGATAGCGGCCCGGCGGTGCTGGTTGGCCTGCCCTGGGCGCAGGACGGTGCGTTATACAACGCCTACGCCCTGCTGGCGGGCGGGCGCATCGAGGCGGTGCGCTTCAAGGTCGACCTGCCGAACTACGGCGTGTTCGACGAAAAGCGCGTGTTCGCGCCGGGTCCCGATCCGGGACCGCTGTCGTTTCGCGGCGTGCGCATTGGCGTGCCGATCTGCGAGGATATCTGGGGCCCCGACCCCGTCGAATGCATCGCCGAGACGGGCGGCGAAATCCTGCTGGTCCCCAACGCCTCGCCTTACGAGCGCGGCAAGGTGGCGACGCGGCTGAATGTCGCGGTGGCGCGGGTGGTCGAGAGCGGCCTGCCGCTGATCTATCTCAACCAGGTCGGCGGCCAGGACGAACTGGTGTTCGAAGGCGCCTCGTTCGCCCTCAACGCCGACCGCTCGCTGGCCGTGCAATTGCCGGCCTTTCGGCAAGTCGTGGCGCGCACCGTGTGGGAGCGCAGCCCGGACGGCTGGCGCTGCGTCGAGGGCCGCCGCGAAGTCATCGAAGAGGACGATGAGGCCGACTACGCCGCCTGTGTGCTGGGCCTGCGCGACTATGTCGAGAACAATCGTTTTCCGGGCGTCGTATTGGGGCTTTCCGGCGGGGTCGATTCGGCGCTTTGCGCGGCGATGGCGGTCGACGCGCTCGGCGCGGCGCGCGTCCACGCCGTGATGCTGCCCTATCGCTTCACCTCGATGGAATTGCTCGCCGACGCGGCGGCGTGCGCGAAGGCGCTCGGCGTGCGTTACGACATCGTGCCGATTGCTGAGCCGGTCGAGGGGGTCGAGCACGCGCTGAAAGACCTGTTCGCGGGGCGCCCGCGGGACATTACGGAAGAAAATATCCAGAGCCGCGCGCGCGGCCTCATCCTGATGTCGATCTCCAACAAGTTCGGATCGATGGTGGTCACCACCGGTAACAAATCGGAAATGTCGGTCGGCTACGCCACGCTCTACGGCGACATGAACGGCGGCTTCAATCCGATCAAGGACCTCTACAAGATGGAGGTCTTCCGCCTCGCGTCGCTGCGCAACCGCTGGAAGCCGGCTGGCGCCCTGGGGCCGCCGGGCGAGGTGATTCCGACGAATATCCTCGTCAAGCCGCCGAGCGCCGAATTGCGTGACAACCAGAAGGACGAGGATTCGCTGCCGCCCTATCCGGTGCTGGACGCAATTCTGCACGGCCTCGTCGAACAGGAAATGCGCCTCGCCGACATCATCGCGCAAGGCCACGACCCCGACACCGTGCGCAGGATCGAGCGGTTGCTGTATCTGGCCGAATACAAGCGCCGCCAGTCGGCGCCCGGAGTCAAAGTCGGGCCGAAGAATTTCGGCCGCGACCGCCGCTACCCCATCGTCAATCGCTTCCGCGATTCCGGCGCGCCCCGATCGGCGCCCGACCCGGCGATCGCGCCGCGCGGGCCGGCGGGGACGAGCGAACGGTTCGAGGAATAGTCCGAGCGCCGGTTCGCGCGCCTTTCAGCCGATGATCCGGTCGTAGTCGGCGTGCGATCCAATCCAAAACCACAGAAGGCCGCCATCGACTTCGGTGGCGAGGGCGCGATATCGCAGGCCGGCTCGAACTGACCAAAAGCGGCCGACTTTCTTGAATTGAAGAGACGGGTGGCGCGGCGCGGCCTTCAATAGCGCAAAATTCTTGTCGGCGGTCGCCCGGACAGGGTCAGGCAATCGCCCGTAGGCGAGCCAAAACTCCCCGCTGGCGAAATGCCTCATATTTCGCGCGCAAGGCCTTTGCGAAACTCCGTCAACGCGGCCTCTGCAAGGCGGTCCAGTTTGCCCGCCTCTGCGTCCTGCAAAATTCGCTCGTCGAACCGCGCCGCCTCGAAAGCCGCGAACCAGGCGGCAAAAATTGCAAGATCGCCAGGAGCCAGATCGGCGACGGCCTTTTCGATTTCTTCGATGGGGTTCATGATGTCCTACACTACCATTTCCGCGGCGGGGCAATCAACACACGTGCGATTTGCTGGAGCCGATCGGCCGCGCGGTGACGCCAATTGCCGGGCGGCGCCAAGGCGACAAGACACACTGCGCCTGTTTGCTCGCGCGAGAACCCGGTCCTTTGAGCGATGGTCCGGCCGCCCACCTGTCCGAAGAGGCAATTCGACCAGTCCTCAACGCCGCCAACTCTCGGGACGCGATCTGGCCTCGACTTCGAACCCGCAACGTCATTCCGTCGAGCGCGGGGCGACTCCGAAGCGTGCGTTTCCGGACTCATGGTTCGATAATCCGCCATTAATCGTGACGTGCGAGGAAGGGGCCGGCGCAGTCGGCGCTGTTCGTTCGGCAGGGATTGGCTCCGCGCGATGCGGCTGACGGAAAAGCGCAAAATTGTCACCGTCGGGCTGGTGGCCTGCGCGATCGCCGTCGCCGGCGGTTTCTGGCGACAGCGCAACGCGCCGGATGTCGATGTCGGCTTCATGTTTCCCGAGACGCCGGAACACGCCGGGAAGAGGTTGGCCGAGGAGCGCGCCCGGCAAGAGGCATGGCTTGCCCGAACACGCGTCCGGATCAAGCAGGATCACGAGGTTTCGCTGCGCAGCCTGACGAACGCTGAGCAAATGGCGGACGCGAACCGGTGCGATGCGGCGCGCCGCTCGGAGTTGAGATCGAGCATCTACGCCTACGCGATGAGGCGAACCAGCGCCTATCACAACGCCCCGAACGAAGGACTCGTGGACGAGGTGGCGCAGACGTGGGACACGCTCGCCGATCGCGAAGCGATCGCCATTGCCGTCGACTTGATGAATTGGGGTTACGTCCTGTTGTCAGATTTTCAGTCGTGGACCGCTGAATATTCAACGATTTTCTCCGTTCAGCAGGACTCTTTGCCGGCTTGCCCGGGCGCCTCGGCTAGCATCGGAACAGCCAATTGATTGGACGTCGGAACAGCGTCAACGAACAGCCCGTCGCCGTGGGGTTGAACCGACTTTCCGGCAAGACGCCGGCGGAGGCAGGCGGCGGCGCGGCTTGGTTGACGCCCACGGCGCTGTTTCCGATTCTATGCGCGATGCTGGTCCTGCTGGTGATTCATCACGCCTTGGTTTTTTCTTCGGAAATCGTCATCTGGATTCCCACGGCGGCGAACGAATATCCTCGAGGCGCGCGAGGAATCAGTCCCGAATTTGCGAACCCTTCGACGCAGACGATGATCCTCGCGTCGATGCTGCGCTCTGCGACCTGGCACGCGGCGTTTACCGGGTTCTCCTATGTCGCGATCGCGCATTTCGTCCTGCGCTGGCTGGACCTCACGAGCATCAGGGCCTACGGCGTCGGCGGCCTTTGCGCGGCGTTCGCCGTCGCCGCCTATTGGTCTGTCCTCGGGTATCGACTCCCGCTCGAACTCGTTTGTCCTGGAGTTGGCCTGCGGCGCGATCGCCGGAATCGTCTACAGGCTGATCGCAGGCCGGAAGCGTCCGCCAGATCCACCTGGTCTGCCTGAGCGCGAAGGCGCCGCGGCTCCATAAAAGAGAAGGGCCGCCCTGGAGCGGCCCTTCCATTGTCGCGACCACGCAGAGATCGCTCAGGGATTGCTAGTCTGGGCGTCTGCTATGCGCGGTCTTTCTCCGCACGGACAATAACCCAGGCCCTGCTCATCACTCGTGGCGATAGACAATGAGACACTGGATCACCTCCTTTCAGTTCGTTGACGACCAGAGAAACATACGATGATTCGGCGATTTGGAAAGCCCCGCGCCCGCGACAAATTGGACGCGCCGACCACCTTTCAGCGCCCCGCGGCCGCGCCCGCGTCGTCTTCGGCGACCGACATCTCATTGCCGCGCCATACGAAATTGTCGCTGGCCCAAGCTTGCGCCCACAGCCAGGGCAAGGCGAGGTCCCGCGCCATCCCTGCCGGCGCCGACCACCAGCTTAGCCGCCAGCCGGCGACCCAGGCCAGCGCGGCCTCGGACCCGTACCAGGCGAGCGCAACCAGTGCGAGCGCCGCGAAAGGATTGAGCCCGAATTGCGCGGCGCTATAAAAGGCGGCGATAAAAGTGAAAAGACTGGTCGTCAGGAGCTCCGGCGCGAACTGCAGCGGGAAAGTCGCGCGGCGCAGCCGCGCCCAACGGAGCTGCCGCGCCCAGACTTCGCGCCATTGACGCGGCCCTAGAGGCTGCTCGAACGGCGAGTTGACCAGATGCGCGCTGAGGCCGGCCCGATGGATGAGCTTGGTCGCGGCGGCGTCTTCGGCAACCTCGTTTCCCAAAGCCTCGATGCCGCCGCCCGCTTCGAGTATCGAGCGTCGCCACAGCATGCTCTTGCCCTGCGCGAAGCCGAAGCCCACCGCCTCGCCGGCATATTGCCAGCGCGCCTGATAGCTGTTGAGGAACGCGCATTCCATCTCGGCGGGGAAGGATTCCGGCGCCGAGCCGATCGGCGGCGCGCAGACGATCCCGGTGTTGGCGCGCCAGCGCGCCATCAGTCGTTGGATATAGTCGCCGGGCATCAGCACATTGGAATTGGCGATGACAATCCACTCGTGCGCCGCCGCCTTCCAACCTTTGACTACATTGTTGAGCTTCGGATTGCTGCTGGGCCGGTCGTCGCCGATCAGCAGACGGGCCGCCGTCTCGGGATGGCTCTCGATCAGGCGGCGCACCAGCGGCGCGACCGGATCGTCGGATTTGGCCAGGCAGAAAATGACTTCGTAACTTGGATAATCGAGACCAAAACTCGAGGCGAGCGTCTCTTCGGCGAACGGATCGACGCCGCACAACGGGCGCACCAGGCTGACCGGCGGGGCGTCGGCCGGAGCGGGCAACGGCGCGCGTCGTTTGGCGCAGCGAGGCATCGCGATCAGCGTGCTCAATACCTGGATCGACGTCGTGGCGATGCAATAGGCAGCGGCGAACTGGATAGCTGTCATCATATTCCCTGGCTTGGCGCTGAGTCGCCGCGGACCTATGTTGCGAGGCTCGCGCGACGCTTCTATGAAGACGAGTGTCCAATAGACCAGTTGTTCGCTTCGCGCCATCGCCCACCGGGCGCATTCACATCGGCGACGCGCGCAGGGCGCTATTGAACTGGCTGTTTGCGATGCGCGAGCGCGGCCGGTTTATCCTGCGCTTTGACGACACCGATCGCGAGCGTTCGCGGGCCGAATTCGCCGAGTCGATCCAAATCGACCTCGCCTGGCCCGGCGTCGTCCCCGACTTCCAATGCCGCCAGTCCGAGCGCATGGCGCTCTATGACGCCGCAGCGGCGAGGTTGCGCGAACGCGGGCGCCTCTATCCGGCCTATGAGACTGCGGACGAGTTAGACCGGCGGCGCAAGCGCCAGCAGGCGCTCGGCCGCCCGCCGATCTACGATCGCGCGGCGCTGCGGCTGGGCGCGGCGGAACGGGCGACGCTGGAGGCGCAGGGCCGGCGACCTCACTGGCGCTTCCGTCTCGACGCTTTGACCGTCCGTTGGGAGGGTATGGTTCGCGGCCCCAGCCACATCGACAGCGCCTCGCTTTCCGATCCGGTTCTGGTGCGCGAGGATGGCTCATATCTCTGAACGCTGCCATCCGTTGTCGACGACATCGACCTTGGCGTCACCCACGTCATTCGCGACGAGGACCACGTCACCAACACCGCCGTGCAGATCCAGATTTTCGAGGCTTTGGCCGGCGGGGCGCCCTCGTTCGGCCACCACAACCTGTTGACCGACGCCGGCGGCGAGGGGCTTTCCAGGCGCAGCGGCGCCCTGTCGATCGCCTCGCTGCGCGACAGCGGCGTCGACGCCCTGGCGGTCGCTGCGCTGGCGGTGCTGGTCGGTTCGGCCGACGCGGTGCGCCGATCGGCTCGCTGGACGAACTGGCGGCCGGTTTCGATCCTGCGCATCTGTCGCATGCCGCGGCGCGCTTCGACGAGGCGGAGTTGCGGGCGCTCTCGGCGCGCGTCCTGCGCGCTTTGCCTTACGGGGCGGTGCGCGAGCGCTTCGCCGCGCTTGAAATCGTCGGCGCGGAAGCCGAGCCGTTCTGGAACGCGGTGCGCGGCAACCTTGCGCAAATCGCTGACGCGAGGGGCTGGTGGCGGGTGGCGCGCGGCGAGATTGAGCCGATCGTCGAGGAGCCGGGCTACCTTGCGCAGGCGGTCGCCTACCTGCCGCCGGCGCCGTGGGACCTGACGACCTGGGGCGTCTGGACGAGCGCCCTGAAGGCCGCAAGCGGGCGCAAGGGCAGGGCGCTGTTTCATCCGTTGCGGCTCGCCTTGACCGGCCTGGAGTCGGGACCGGAACCGGCCGCGCCGCTCCCACTGATCGGCAGGATCAAAGCGTTGGATCGATTATTCGCACGCGCCGCTTGACGCCGTCCGGCCCGACGACTTCCTCGGTCTGTCCCTGGCCCTTGGTGTAGAGCGGTCCGGTCGTCGCGTCACCCACCGCGATGCCGGAGGACTCGCGGCTGACGGTCGCCGCCTGCTGGCCGAGCGGGTCGATCTGGGTCTGGTCCTGGGCCGCCGCCTTGGCGTCCGGAATTGTGGCGGGCGACGCGACGACCGGGGTCTTGCCGGCCTTGTTCTTGGGGTCCGGTTTGGGTCGCGACAGCTCCGCCGATCTTTCCGGCGTCACGATGATGTCGTTCTTGCCGACGCCGCCCAGCCTTTGCTCCGCGCCCGCCAACGCGTCGGCCCAGCTCTGCCCGCGTCGGCGGCAGGAGCAGGTCGAATCGACGCTCTTGCGATATTTCAAAGCGTTCGGCGAGTCGATGTAGCGCGCGCCGCTGATTGAAACCGCCGTCTCGATATCGGCCGAGGGCGCGTAGGTGTAGAGGCTGACCTCGGCATTGGGGCACAGGGCGCGGCACATGTCCTGGAGATCGTCGAGTCGGCTGCCGCCCGCCGAGTAGGAGACCGGGAAGAAGCTGCCGTCGCATGAGCGCACACAGACGGCCTTTGACCCGGCCCGGGCTTCCGTATCGCCGTCGATTGTTTTTTCCTCGACATTGGCGTCGGCCTCCGGCGCAAGCGGGACGGTCTGCACGTCCGGCGAGGCCTGTTGGCTCTGGTTGCCGAACAGCGCGTCGAAGATGCCGCGCGGCTGCGCCGGCGCGGCGCATTCTGCGTTGTAGCGGGCGACCAGCTGTTCGCGTCCGCCCTCGCCGCCTCCGCCCTTCGCCTGCAACTCGGCCAGATTGGCCTGCATGCGAGAGAGCTGAGCGTTGATCTGTTCGCATTGCGCGGGAGGATCGCTGCCGAGGAACAGGAATTTGTGATTCTGGCAGCCTATCGACTGCGCATAGACCGCTGTCCGGCTGATCTCGCCGCGCTGGCGTTGCGCAGCCGCCTGGAATTGCGCGCTCTGGCTGTTGTTACCGCGGCTGGCGGCGGCGATCGCCTGCTGGAGCCGCGCGCAGTCGTTGTTCTGCGGCTGCGCCGGGCCGGTCAAGGTCAGGCTGGCGAGGACGGCCGCGCCGAGAGCGATGATCGATCGCATCAATTCTCCTGACTGGCCGCGGCGGAGCTCTGGACGGTCCGCAGCGCCCTTTCGCATCTTCGAACGAGAACGGCGCTCCGACCGCTTGTTGCATCGACATTGCGGCGGCGCCGTGGCGGCTCCTCGCTTAGTCAATTTGCACTTGGTGAAGGATATCTTACTTTTCGGCGAATTTCTCAAGCGGCGCCGTTGCCAGGCCGCCGCGCAGGGCGGTCGGTCAATTTGCCGCGCTGCGAAATTCCGAAAGCCGTCAGCCTCAAGCGCCCGGACGCGAAGATCAGGCGGCCTCCGACTCTCAACGCGCTACTGCAGCCGCACTACGACCGAATCTGTTGCGCCCTTCGCATCGATCACCGAAACGCGCGCGAAGCCCGCGCCGTCGGGACGCCACCCGGCCTGGCGGCGCGCGTCGGTCTCGCCGATCGGCGCGCCATTGACGAACCAGGTGAGCGGCGGCGCGCCGCCGAGCGCCTTGAGCGAAAGCACGGCGTCGCCGACGCCTTGGGCGAGGCCGAGGTCGACCCGCGCGCCGTCGGGTGGAAAAGCGATCTTCAGCGCCGGAATCGCGGTGGCCGCCAAGATCTTCGGCGCGTCCTTGCGCAAATGGCGCAGCGGCGGCGGCAAGTCGGCGCTCGTCGCGGCCCTGAGCACGCCCTTTGGCGCGCGGATCAACTGGATGTCGCGCCCGAGCCTTGCGAAGGCGTCGAACAGGATCGGCGCGGCGGCCGTGTGTCCCGTCAGTCCCGGCGCCGGCGCATTGTCCGGACGACCAACCCACACCGCGATGGTGGAGCCCCGGTCGAAGCCGATCGCCAGGGCGTCGCGGAATCCGTACGATGTCCCCGTCTTGTAGGCCAGGCGTCCGCTCAGCGAATTGGCGGGCGGTGGCGCGCCGCGCAGGATGTCCTCGACATAATAGGCGGCGACCGGATCGGTGACGCGGCGCGGCCCGATCGCCGGACTGGCTTCGAGGCGCTCGATCAGCGGCGGCGCCTCCCCGCCGCGCGCCAGGCCCGCATAAAGCCGCGCCAGATCGGTCAGCGAAACGCCAAGCCCGCCGAGGCCGATCGCCAGCCCAGGCGGCGGGGCGTCCTTGGGCAATATGATCGTGGCGCCGGCGCCATGCAGCCGCGCCAGAAAACGCGCCGGGCCGATGTCGTCCAGCAGTTCGACGGCCGGCAGGTTGAGCGACATCTGGAGCGCCCGCCGCGCCGTCACCGTGCCCTCGTAGCCGAGATCGAAGTTCTCAGGCGCATAGGCGCCGTAGCGCGCCGGCCGGTCGAAGAGCACCGTCTCGGGGTGCGCGAGCCCGCTCTCAAAGGCGAGCGCGTAGATGAATGGCTTGAGCGCCGAACCCGGCGAGCGCGGCGCCCGCGACATGTCGACGGAGCCGTCGCGTTCACTGGACAGGTAGTCGGCGGCGCCCACCCGCGCGCGGATTTCTCCGGTGCCATTGTCGATCGCCACGATCGCCGCCGAAAGCTTTGGGCCCAGACGCTCCGCGCTCTGACGCGCCAGATCCTCCAGCTTGGCCTGCAAGCGCGCATCGATGGAGAGCCTGATGACGCGGGCTTGCGGATCGGCGGCGACCGCTTCCTCGGCGGCGTGCGCGGCGAGCATCGGGAACGGGCGCCGCGCGCTCGGAACGATCTCCCGTTTTGCCGCTTCCGCTTCCTCAGATGTAATGACTGCGCGTTCGACCGCTCGTTGGAGCACCCGGTCGCGCGCCTGCTTCGCAGCGTCGGCGAAACGGTCAGGGCGACGCGCTTCAGGCGATTGCGGCAGGGCGACCAGCAACGCCGCCTCGCCGATCGTCAAGTGACGCGGCTCCTTGCCGAAATAGGCGAGGGAGGCTGCGCGAACACCCTCCAGGTTGCTGCCGAACGGCGCCAGCGCGAGATAGCGATTGAGGACGCCCCGCTTGCCGACCCGGCGCTCGATTTGCCATGCGCGCGCTGCCTGGCGAAGTTTCGCGGCGACGCTGCGCTCTTCGCGCGGCTCGATCAATCGCGCGACCTGCATCGTCAGCGTCGAGCCGCCCGAGACGATGCGTCCACGCTCGACGAGTTGCACGGCGGCGCGCGTCAGGGCGCGCCAATCGACGCCGTCGTGCCGGTAGAAGCGCCCATCCTCGTAAGCGAGCAGCATCGCGACGTAGCGCGGATCGACCTCACCGAGGTCGACGGGCAGGCGCCAGCGCCCGTCAGGCAGAGTGAAGGCGCGCAACAGCCGGTCGTCGCGATCGATGACAACAGTCGATTCCTGCGCCGGCGTCAGGTCGATCGGACCGAGACTTTGAAGATATTGCGACCACGCCGCCGGACCGGCCAGCCCGAGCGTGAAAATCAACGCGCCGGCGAGACCGAACCAGCGGCGTTCGCGGTTCACTTCGCGACCACCTCGACCGCGCCGAAGGCCGTTCGCCCGAATCGCTCGGGACGATACATGTCCTCCACCGTGGCTGCCGGCCAGACATATCGCCCTGGCGCAACCGCGCGCACGACATAAGCGACGCTGAAGAATGCCGACTGACCATCGGCGCGGTCGAACCCGGCGACGAAACGATCGTCGCGATATTCGGTGTGGGTCGGATCGAAGTCTCTCTTGAGCCATGCGAACGCGTCGACCGAACCGGCGTCGACCAGGTTGGGGTTGTCGATCTCGAGTCCGGCAGGGAGGCGGTCGACGAGCAGCAGATGCGCGTATTTGGCTTCCGCCTCCGTTACCTTGAGCACGATGACGAAACGGTCGTTCTGCGTGACGCTGCGCGCTTCGATCTTCGTGCCGTCCAGCTTGTAGAAATTGCGTTCAAGCTCGTAGCCCTGCGACGCCGGAGGCTCGACGGCGATGGGGTTGCCCGAAGTGGTGATGACGATCTGAGCCGCCAAGGCGCCGGCGTTGAGGACGGTCGCCAGCTTGCCGTCGAGGCCGAAGCCACGCCACTTGCGATAGACCGCGCCAGTCTGCGCCTTTCCATCAACGGCGAACTGGGCGGCGGTCGCGTGCTCGGCGAGCGCCTCGGCGGCGAGCGCCATCCAGTTGTTCTCTTGCGTGCTGGTGTAGCTCCGCTCGCTGCGCGCCGAATCGACGATCCTTGCGGCGTCGCCGATCGGGTCGCCGGCGATTTCGCCCGGCGCGAGATTGGCCTCGGCGAGCAGCGCCAGCAAGCCCGCGCCGTCGCGCAGGCGCGAACCATAGTCCGGCCGCGAATAGCCGTTGTCGCGCTCGGCGCGCAAGGCGTCGAGCGCCGCGCCGAAGACCTTGCCGGCGCGCGCGCGATCGCCGAGCATCGCGAGCGCGGCGGCGATCTGCGCCTCGGCCAGGGGCGTCTTGAAAACGGCGAGTTTGGTGTCGGCGAGATAACGCAGATCGCCGATCACCGGGCGTCCGTTGCGGGCCAGCACGTAGAGCGCATAGGCGAGCGGTTCGCCCGCGCCCTCGCCCGGATCGGCGGCGTTGACGACCTCGTTCCGCAACCGGTCGAGCGCCTGGTTGAAGCCTTGCTGCGGCACCGCGAAAGAGCGCTCGCGCGCACGAGTCAGGAAGTCCGACACGAACGCGTCGAGCCACATGTCGTCGTCTTCGCCGGCCTTCCACAAGCCGAACGCGCCATTGGAATCCTGGCGATCCATCAGGCGGTCGATCGATTGACGGACGCGTCCGTCGAGATCGGGGTCGAGCGCCAGATGCTCGATCGAAGCAAGACGATTGGCGTAGAGCAGCGGCATGGCGCGGCTGACCGTCTGTTCCGAGCAGCCGTAGGGATAGCGCTCCAGCGCCTGCAGCAACGCGGGCGCGTCAAGCGCGCCGAACGGCGAGGCGGCGATCGAAACAGATCCGGTGCCCGGGATAAAATCGGCGAGCAGATCGCCGGATATCGTTTCGCTGGCGCCGGCCGGCAACGGATGGACTACGCGGCGATAGAGATCGGGCGAGCCTGCTTCGACCCCAAGCGCGAAATGTTGCGACACTTCCAGCTTCGGTCCGGCGAGCCGCAGGTCAAGGCTCGCGGTTCCGATGCCGGCCGCGGTCAGCGGAATCGTCACCGATGTGCGCTGATGCGCGTCGAGCCGCAGCGTTTTGGTCATCGCGTCGGCCTGCGCGACGAGCGGGCCGTGGACGTCGAGATCGAGCCGGTAGTCGCCCGCTTCGCCTTCGACATTGTCGATGTCGATATGCATCTGCGAGCGATCGCCAAGGTTCAGAAAGCGCGGCAGCGTGCCCGCGACGACGACGGGATCGCGCACGATCACCTCGGCCTCGGCGCTGCCGACCCTGGACTTGGACCACGCGGCGGCCATCACCCGAACCGAGCCGTTGAAGGCGGGCAGGTCGAACGACACTTTGGCCTCGCCATTGGCGTTGATGCGCACCACGCCGGAATAGAGCGCGAGCGGCTCCTGCGTCGGCAGATTGCCCTCGACGCCCGCGCCGCCGTCGCCGCCCGAATGGATCGCCCCCGCCGAGCCTTCCATGCCGTCGATCAGCAGGCCGTACAGATCCCGGATTTCGATCGGCAGCTTTCGCTGGCCGAAGAAGTAATCCTTCGGGTCGGGCGTTTTGAATCCTGTGATATTGAGGATGCCGATATCGACCGCGGCGACGGTGATCTCCGCCTCCTCGCCGGGCGTCAGGCCGGCGACCTTGATCGGCAGCGTCAGCGTCTGCCGCGGGCGCGCCAGATCGGGAGTGCCGAGCGACACGTCGAGCTTGCGCGACGCCTCATCGATGCCGAACCACGCCAGGCCGAGGGCGCGTCCCGGCATACGTTTGGCCTTGACGTCGAGCGGGCGGTGCGTGAGCGCGACGGCGTAGGCGCCGGCGCCCCAATTCGCGCCGACCTCGAACGGAACGACGTTGTCGCCCTCGGCAAGGTCGATGTCGATGAACTGCTCGATCTTGTCGCCGACCACCGCGATCGTCGCCTTGCCTGCGAAAAGCGAGGCGATGCGCAGCTTGGCCTGCTCCCCCGCCTTGTAGCTCGCCTTGTCCAGCGTCACGACGACATTGTCGGGCGTATCGGCGCCCGCCGTGCCCGACCAGCCGACGTCGAAGGTGATGCTGGTCTGGTCGCCGTCGGGCGACTTGATGTCGAGCCGGTGCTGGCCCCAGCCGACGCTGGCTGAAATCTTCGCAGCCGCATCGGCTGGTATGTCGACGGCGCCTTGCGCGATGCGCTTCGACGACTTCACCGGCTCGTAGCTCCAGCGCCCGTCCGAATTGTACCATTCATAGTTGGAGTCGATCTTGTACAGCGACCATTCGACGCCCTTGCGCGCGACGCGCGAACCGTCCGGCGCGACGGCGATCGCTTCGAATGTCGCCGCCTCGCCTTCCGACAATCCCTCGTCGAATTCCTTCTTGACGCCGATCAGAGTCGTCTTGGCGCGCACCGGCAGGGTGACGACGCGTTCGACGGTGCGGCCGCCGGGCTCGGCGACATCGACGATGATCTTCGCCTGGAGCGGCTTGGCTGCCGCGCCCTCGGGCAGGTCGACGGAAATGTCGGCATGGCCCTTGGCGTCGGTCTGCAGCTTAGAGTCGAACTGGCTGCTGACCGCGGTGAACTCTTCGTCGGTCAATCCGCCCGCGAAGCCTTTGTAGCCTGGAATCTCCGAGTCTTGCACGGCCTGCAGCGAGATCTGGCCGGTGACGTCGAGCCCGGCGGCGACCGCGCCGTACAGGAATTTTGCGTCAACGGCGATTTGCACCGGCTCGCCGGGGGTGAGGATTTCCGCCGCCGGCTTGATCTTCACGTCGAGTCGTTCGGGGATATAGTCCTCAAGCATGAATTGCGTTTCGCCGACGCTGGGTCCCTTGGGGTCGACATAGGCGACGATTCGCCATGAGCCGGCTTGCGCGCCGGCCAGTAGCGGCAACGTCATGGAGCGTCCGCCGAGGCCCTGGTCGGCGATAACAGCGCGCTTGTATTCGACGCCGTCGGGCCGGAGGGCGACGAGCGTCAGCGGCAGGCCCGCCTTGGCCGCGCCCTGCGCGTCGCGGAGCAGCGCGGTCACAAACACCGTTTCGCCCGAACGATAGACGCCGCGCTCGGTGAACAGGAACGCATCGAGCGCCTTGGGCGCCTCGCGGCCGCTGACGCCGCGATCGGTGAGGTCGAAAGCGTTCTGAGCAAGGTTGAGGAAGCCGTAGTCGCCTCCTTCCGTCGTCGCCACCAGCAGGCCCGGCGACAACCCGCCGGTCCCGCGCGACAGGCCCGGATCGAAATCGGCCCGCCCGTCCGCCCCGGTCGCCTTGGTCGCCAGTATTTCGTTGTTGCGCGCCAGCAGCTTGACCTGGACGCCGACGAGCGGCGCCGCTGTGGCGAGCGAGTGGATGATCGCATGGACGCCGTCTCCGCCCGACAAAGCGGTGAGGCCGAGGTCCGAAATCACCAGCCACTGGGTCGCGAGCTGACTCTCGCTGTCGTCGCCCTCCGGCTTGGCGGCCGCATCGCCACCCTTCCAGGGACGGGCGGTGATGACATAGACGCCCGGATCGAGCTTGCCGACCGCCTCCAGCACGGGAAATTCGGTGACGACGTCCTTGTTGAGCTCCGAGGCGACGTCCATCGAGCCGCTCCAGATCTTGACGCCGTCCTGGTCGGCGATTTCGGAGGCGCGAGAACTGCCAATATCCTTGAGGAAGTCGTCGCGCTGGACCGTCGCCAGCAGATTGCGGTCGCCAATGCGATAGACGTCGAGCGCGACCTTGGCGGTGTTCACCGTGACGAGCGGCGCGCCCTGCTGGCCCTGGCGCGGCAACACATAGTTCTTGCCGGTGAAGTGAACCTGCGCCGACCGGTCGCGAACATAAATCTCGTAGTCGGCGTCCTTGAGCAGGGACTCGCCGACCGTCGACGGCAGGCCCTGGCGAACGACGATCGCGTATCGCTCGCCATGGCGCAACCCCTCGACGCAAAGCTGCTGCTCTTCCGCGCTGATCGCGCCGTTGGCCGCGCCGGACACCGCGACATAGGGCGCAAAGTCGGTCTTTCGCGCCAGCGGCTCGGAGAACTGGAAGCAGACGCGCGGCGCGGCCGAATCATTGTCGACCTTGTAGTCGGTGATCCGAAATCCGTGCTTTTCGCGCAGATCCTCGTAGGTCTTGCGGATGTCGAGGTCGTCATGCCGGTCGAGGCTGGCGCGATAGGCGTCGAGCGCGGGGCGCCACATTTCACGGCGGGCGAACAGATCGGCGAGCACGGCCAGCGCCTGGGCCTGAGGCCCCGGCGGGGCCAGCCGTTCGTAGGCGGCGTAGGCGGCGGTCGAGCCGCGCTCGCGCAATTCGTAGCGCTCGGACGATTGCGCGTCGTCGGCCTTCACCGCCAATCGCGCCAGCGCCAACCAGTTGGCGGCGTCTTTGGGGTTGCCGGCGATCGCCGCGGCGGCGAGCCTGCCTGCCAGCTTGAAATCGCCGTTTGCGCCCGCCGCGGCCGCTTCATTGCGCAATTGCTCAGGGCTCTTGCCCTTGATGAGCGCCGCGGCGCCGGCGGTCTCCTTGCGCGCCGTCTCGGCGAAGTGGACGGCGTCGCTGGCGAGAAAATCCCGCGCATAGGGTTTGACATCCGCGGCGCGCGCCGCCATCCCCGCCGAGACCAGCGCCAGAGCCAGGAGGATGCGAAGCGCCGCTTGCATGGTTCGACCTGCGTCTCGAGAAAAACGATCCCGATGTTTCGTCAAAGGCGCCGAGCAGGTCGAGGAGAGAGTCTGCGCCGGGCATGTGACTTTGTCGGACAACGGATGCTATCATATCGGCGCCGCCCGAACATTCAAAGGGCGAGACGACCGTGCGCGGCCCAAGCCGCGTTCGAAAATTTTGCGTGTCGGGCCGCGTCGACGCCATTGACAAGTCAATCGGCGAAGCGGGCCGCGGCGCTTGGGCCGGAGAGAGCGCAATGCCGAAGTTCGCGAACGCGGCGATGTTGGGTCTGGCCGCGACGTTGGCGCTCGCAGCGCCGTCGCGCGCGATCGCGCAAAACGCGCCCCCGCCGGCGCCGAGCGTCGATACGGTTTTCGATTCCCAGAAGGCGGCGTTCGACGCTCTTGCCGAGGCTGATCGCAAGACGATTCAGGATGCGCTGATATGGAGCGGCAACTACGTTGGCGTCGTCGACGGCGTGTTTGGCAAGCGGACCCGCGATTCCATCGTGGCCTGGCAGACCACCATGAAGGTCCAGGCCAATGGTGTGGTCGACGCGGCGCAACTGGCCGCGATGACCAGCGCTGCGCAAAAAGCGCGCGCCGCTGTGCGCTTCCAGACATTCACTGACGACAAGACCGGCGTCAAAATCGGCGCGCCGCTGAAACTGCTCGACAAGCGCGTCAACGAGGCCGGCGGCGCGCGGCTGATGAAGGCCGACGGCTCCGTCGCGCTGGACCTTTCGAGCGCCGCCGGCGGCGACGCCAGCCTCGGCAAGCTCTACGCCAATCTGATCGCCGACGCGCCGGGAAGAAAGATCGCGCTCAAGATCAATAGGCCCGACTTTATCGTGGTCGCCAGCGACGAAGCGGGCCGCAAATCCTACGAGCGCTGGGCCAAGGCGCCGGCGAGTTGGCCCGACTCGACGGTCATCCGCGGGTTCCGGTTCGCCTATCCGTCGGCGCAGTCGGCGGATCTCGATCGGATCGGCGTGGCGATCGCCAACTCGTTCGAGCCGTTCCCGACGGCAGGTCCGGCGACCGCGACGACGGCCGCCGCGGCGCCTCCCGCGCCGCCGCCCGCGAGCCGGCCGTATCTCGCCGGCGCCGGGCTGATTGTCGCGCCGGGCCAGGCCTTGAGCGCGATCGCGCAGGCCGACTGCCCGAATGCGACGATCGATGGAAAGCCGGCGAAGTTCATGCGCGAGGACCGGGAGGCGGGTCTCAGCCTCATTTCAGGGGAGTTCGGCGCCGGCTCGACGGTCGGTCCCCCGCGGCTCGGGGCTTTGGGCCCGGACCTCGTCGCGCTGAGTTATGTCGCCGACGAACCGGGCGGGCGTCTAACCCTCGACGTCGCCGCTGCTTCGATCCTCTCGCCGCGCGAAGGCGAGACGCGCCCGCTGGTGCTTGCGCCCCTGTCGAGAGCGGCCGGCGGAAGTCCGGTTTTTGACCGGACGGGCGGTCTGGCGGCGATCATCGCGTCGTCGACGGAGGAACCGAAACTGGTGGCGGGCGTTGCGCCGCTCGCGCCTCATCGCGTGATCGACGCGGCGCGGATCAAGAGTTTTCTGTCGCTCGCGGAAGATGGCGCCGCCAAGGGGGACGGGGCGCCGCTCGGCGCCGGGCGGATCGCCGCCGCCGAGCGCCCCTTTGTCCTGGCGATATCCTGCCGCCGATGAGCAGCATTTCCCCGACGCGCGGCCCGTGCGTCCTTGTCTTCGACTCCGGCCTCGGCGGCCTGACCGTTTTTGCGCGGATCGCTGAGGCGCGGCCCGACGCGGCGCTCGTCTACGTCGCCGACGATGTGGCGTTTCCTTACGGAGCGCTCGGCGAGCGGGACGTCGTCGCCCGCGTGATGGCGGTGATGGAGAGCGTGATCGCGCGCCATGCGCCCGATCTCGTGGTGATCGCCTGCAGCACCGCCTCGACCCTCGTGCTCGGACCTCTGCGGGAGCGCTATCCGACATTGCCCTTCGTCGGCACGGTGCCGGCGATCAAGCCGGCGGCCGCCGCCTCGAAGTCGCGCCTCGTCAGCGTGCTGGCGACGCCAGGCACGGTCGCGCGCGACTACACACAGGCGCTGGTGCGCGAACACGCGGGTGATTGCGAGGTCGCGCTTGTCGGTTCGGCCAGGCTGGCGGCGCTCGCCGAGCGATTCATGCGAGGCTTGCCGATCGACCCGCGGGAGATCGCGCAGGAGATCGCGCCGTGCTTCATCGAAAGGCAGGGCCGACGCACCGATTTCGTCGTGCTCGCCTGCACGCACTATCCATTGCTGCGCGAACATCTGGAGCGGCTGGCGCCATGGCCGGTTGAATATATCGATCCTGCGCCGGCGATCGCGCGCCGCGTGGATGCCTTGCTGGGTCCGGCCGGTGGGCCGCCTCTGGTTGACATGCATCCGGCGGCCTTTTTCACGAGCGGGCTCGATCCGGGGGCTGCTCTGCGAAGCGCGTTGCTGAAATTCGGGTTGGTCGCGGCGCCGATGGATGCCGGCGCGCTTCAAACCGGCCGGCCTTGATGAAGCAGGCCACGGTCCGTTTTTTGCGGGTTCAAACGAGGAATGTTTCATGCGCACCAGCACAGGCCAGCCAATTCGCCTTGCCGACTATCGGGCGCCCGACTTTTTGATCGACTCGGTCGATCTCGATATTTCACTGAGCCGTCATGCGACCCGAGTCGTTGCGACATTGGCGATCCGCGCCAATCCATCGGGGCGGCCGGGGGCGGCGCTGACACTTGATGGCGACGAACTCAAACTCGTCGGCGTCGAGATCGACGGGGCCGCGCCGGACCCCGGGGCGCTGGCCGCTTCGCCGGACAAGCTGGTTCTCGCCGAGCCGCCGCGGCGACCTTTCAAGCTGCGCATCGAGACGCAGCTTGATCCGGCCGCCAACACCAAACTGATGGGGCTCTACCGCTCCGGTTCGGCCTATTGCACGCAATGCGAGGCCGAAGGCTTTCGCCGGATCACCTATTTTCTCGACCGGCCCGACGTGCTCTCGACCTATGTCACGCGGCTCGAAGCGGCCAAGGACGAGGCGCCCATCCTGCTGTCCAACGGCAATCTGGAGGCGCGCGGCGATCTGCCGGGAACCGACCGCCACTTTGCGATCTGGCGCGATCCGCACAAGAAGCCTTGCTATCTCTTCGCGCTGGTGGCGGGCGACCTCGCGCATGTCGCCGACCATTTTGTCACCGCGTCGGGCCGCAAGATCGATCTGGGCATCTACGTCGAGCACGGCCGCGAGGATCGCACCGCCTATGCGATGGGCTCGCTGAGGCGCGCGATGGCGTGGGACGAGGCCGCCTACGGGCGCGAATATGATCTCGACGTCTTCAACATCGTCGCGGTGTCGGACTTCAACATGGGGGCGATGGAGAACAAGGGCCTGAATGTCTTCAACGACAAATATGTCCTGGCGTTGCCGAAAACGGCGACCGACGATGACTACGCCGGCATCGAAGGCGTCATCGCGCACGAATATTTTCACAACTGGACCGGCAACCGCATCACCTGCCGGGACTGGTTCCAGCTTTGCCTGAAGGAAGGCCTGACGGTCTTTCGCGACCAGGATTTCTCGGCGCATGAGCGCTCGGCGGCGGTCAAGCGGATCGCCGACGTGCGCGCCTTGCGCGCCGCGCAGTTTCCGGAGGACGCTGGCCCGCTCGCCCACAACGTGCGCCCGGAAGTCTACCACGAGATCAACAATTTCTATACGGCGACGGTCTATCAGAAGGGCGCGGAAATCATCCGCATGCTGAAATTGCTGATCGGCGCGCCGGCTTTTCGCGCCGGGATGGATCTCTATTTCGAGCGCTGCGACGGGACGGCGGCGACGGTCGAGGACTTTCTCGCCTGTTTTGCTGAAACGTCGGGGCGCGACCTCGGCGATTTCAAGCGCTGGTACAATCAGGCGGGCACGCCGCTGGTGACGTTCCGCAGCGCTTATGACGAAGCCCGCCGCACGCTGACGCTCGACATTTCGCAATCGACGGCGCCGACGCGCGATCAGGCGGTGAAGCTGCCTTTGACCATGCCGATCGCACTCGGCCTGATCGGTGCGGCGGGCGGTGAGATCGCGCTCGCCTCGAGCGACGCCAGCGAAGGCGAACTGACGAGCGGAGTGCTTGAACTGGCGGGCGACTCGCGGCGCGTGGTCTTCACCGGAGTCGCGCGCCGCCCGACCCTGTCGCTGATGCGCGGATTTTCCGCGCCGGTGCGCGTCGACGATGATCTGACCGAGGCCGATCTATTGATCCTGTTGCGCCACGACCGCGACAGTTTCAACCGCTGGCAGGCGGCGCAAAGTCTCGCGACGCGATTGCTGTTGCGTGCGGTCGCGGCGATCCGCGCGGGGCAGGCGCCGACGATCGACGCCGACTTCGTCGACGCCTATGGCGCGCTTCTCGCGCAAGCCGGCGCGGGCGACCACGACGCGGCCTTTGCGGCCCAGACGGTGAGCTTGCCCAGCGAAGGGGATATCGCGCGCGAGATGGCGCACAACGTCGATCCGGACGCTATTTTCTCGGCGCGCGATTCGCTGCGCGGGGCGCTTGGCCGCACGCACGTCGCCATCTTGTCGCAATTGCACGACAGCCTGGGCGGCGCGAGGGCCTTCAGCGCCGACGCCGCGAGCGCGGGGCGCCGCGCCCTGCGCAACGTGGCGTTGTCGATGCTCGCCGCCGGCCAGCCCGAGGAAGGGGCGCGGCGCGCGCAACGTCAATTGGCCGACGCCGACAACATGACCGAACGCTTCGCGGCGCTGGCCGTTCTTTCGCTGTTGCCGGGAGCCGAGCGCGAGGACGCGCTCGAGGGGTTTGCGCGCGCCCACGCCGCCGATCCGCTGATCCTCGACAAGTGGTTTTTGTTGCAGGCGCAGATTCCGGAGACTGGGACCCTGATGCGCGTGCGCGGGCTGATGCGGCATCGCGCCTTTTCCCTGGCGAACCCCAACCGCGTGCGCTCGCTGATCGGCGGCTTTTGCGCCAACCAGACGCAGTTCAACCGACTTGACGGGGCCGGCTATGAACTGCTCGCCGAAGTCGTGCTGACGCTGGATCCGACCAATCCGCAAATCGCGGCGCGCCTTCTCTCCTCGCTGCGCTCGTGGCGCTCGCTGGAGCCGCTTCGGCAGTCGAGGGCCGCCGAGGCGCTTGGGCGAGTCGCCGCCGCTGCGCAGCTATCCGCAGATGTGCGCGACATCGTCACGCGCTGTCTCGGCTGAACGCCGCGCCGCTCCGAATTGCGCGCGCCGCGCCGCGAAAATCTCGAGCGCGGGAGCAGGCTTGCCTCGACATCAACTATTCCCGTCAACCTTTCATTAAGTTCTGGACAAAGATTCGGACAAGGATTCTTATCAGAGTGATTCGGTGCGGTGCGGCACATTTCACCGGGTCAGGATTGATGGGGATGAGGGGGCCACAATGGCGCGTGCGAACGCGGCAACGGAGGAGGTGCGCGCCGTTGCGTGGCGGGAAATCGCCAAGTCGATCACCCAACCGCTGAATGACAGCGCCAGCGCGCGTTCGTTGGCCTTCGAGACCTGGCTTCGCTACCTGATCCCTGCCGTCGCGCTGTTGTTTCTCGCCCTTCTGGCGGTCGCCGCGGTCGGCCATCTTCGCGCCGACCGACAGCGCGCGCTTGGCGCGGCCGCGCGCGAAGTCGATATGCGGGCCTCGATCCTGGCGACGCGCCTCAACCAGGCGCTGGCCAACATGCCCGAACTGGCGCCGGGCGACTTGCTGCGCAGCGTTCTTGCCGCGAACCCGGAACTGCATGTTGGTCAGGTGATGCTGGCCGACGTCGACGGCCGGGTCCTGGCGAGCGAGCCAATCGCCACGGACGCCGAGACGACATTGAACGCCCGGCTCGGCGCGAGCCAGCCGTTGACGACCTTCGCGGACAAGGCGGGCGTGCTGCCCATCGAGGCGGCGGACGGCGCCGATGAATTCGCGACCGTGCGGACGCTGCGCGCGCCTCTCGCGCAAATGGCGTTCACGATGCGGATCGGCGACCTGCTCGAGCCGTGGCGCGAGGCGGCGTTCATCACCACATTGCTGCTCGCTTCGACGAGCGTCGTGCTGCTCGGCGCGACCGTCGCCTATGTCACGCAAATCAAACGCGCGCGCGCCAGGGAACGCACGGCGCGGCGCGCGCGCAACCGCGTCGACATGGCGCTCAACCGCGGCCGATGCGGGCTGTGGGACTGGGATCTCGCCCGGGGACGGATTCACTGGTCGCGGTCGATGTACGAGCTTCTCGACATGCCGCCGTCGCTTGAATTTCTTTCCCTCGGCGACTTCAGCGCGATGATTCATCCCGACGATGACAAATTGGCGGGCCTCGCAAGACTGGCGATCGACGCCCAGCAGCAATCGGTGGATCACGAATTCCGCATTCGCAACGGCGCCGGCGAATGGATTTGGCTGCGCGCCCGCGCCGAGCTCGTTCAGGACAGCCCGGCGGCCGGTCCTCATCTCGTCGGTATCGCCGTCGACATCACCGAGCAAAAGAACCTCGCGGAAACCACCGCCCTCGCTGATCAACGGCTGCGTGAGGCGATCGAGGCCATCTCGGAAGCGTTCGTGCTGTGGGATTCCTCGAACCGCCTGGTGCTGTGCAATTCGAAATACCAGCGTCTTCACAATTTGCCGGTCGAGAGCATGCGCCCCGGCGCGCCCTACGCGGAACTCGCGGCCAAGGGGGCGGCGCCGATCGTCGACAGCGAAGTGCTCCTCGATCCACGCATGCCCGCGCACGGTCGCGAAACGGCGAAGACTTATGAGGCGCGCCTGACGGATGGGCGTTGGCTGCAGGTCAACGAACGGCGCACGAGAGACGGCGGATACGTCTCGGTCGGCACCGACATCACCGCGCTCAAACGCCACGAAGAGCAGTTGATGGACTCGGAGCGCCGTCTGCTGGCGACGATCGCCGAACTGCGCCAGTCCCGCCAATCCCTGGAGGCGCAGGCGCAGCAATTGGCCGACCTCGCCGAGCGCCATCTCGAGCAAAAGGCCCGCGCGGAGATGGCCAATCGCGCGAAGGCCGAGTTCCTCGCCAACATGAGTCATGAATTGCGCACGCCGCTGAACGCGATTATCGGCTTTTCAGAGATGATGGAGCAGCAGCCGTTCGGCCCGTTGGGCTCGCCCAAATACCGCGACTATTGCTCGCACATCCATGAGAGCGGCCAATATCTGCTGCACGTCGTCACCGACGTGCTCGACATGTCGAGCCTCGAGGCGGGTCGCGTGCGGCTCAACAGAAGCGAATTCGGCGTCGAATCGGCGATCAGCAATGCAATTCACGACATCGAGGGGACGGCGCGGGCCAAGAGCCTGGCGATCGAAATCGACGTGAGCGCCGTGGAAACGATCCACGCCGACCGCGAAGCAGTCGAGCGCATTCTGGTGACGTTGTTGCGCAATGCGGTCAAGTTCACGCCTGACGGCGGCGCCATCAGCGTCGGCGCGCAGGCCTTTAACGAGCAGGTCTACATCTACGTCGAAGATTCCGGTCCGGGGATCGCCAGCGCCGACCTGTCGCGACTCGGGCGGCCGTTCGAGCAGGCCGAGACGATGCTCGCCAATGGCATGAAGGGCTCGGGCCTCGGCCTCGCCATCGCCAATTCCCTCGTCGAACTGCACGGCGGCTCGCTGCGCATCAATTCGACCTTGGGCGAGGGCACCGTCGTCCTGCTGGCTTTGCCGAAATCGCCGGCCGCGCATCGCCTGCCGGCCTTGGCCGACGTCGCCTGACCGGAGCGTCAGCTCCCGGAAGCCGCAGGGCGTTCAGTAGGCCTCGCGCCGCCGCAAGACCGGCGGGTGGATCGACACAACGTCGCGCGCGCGGCGATCAGGCCACAGCCCCCATTCGAGCCGCCGCGTTGCGGGATCGTGACGGCGCGATCAGAAGCGATAGGTCGTTTGCACGAAGACCTGGGTGCGCTGGGTCTGGAACGTCGCGACCTGCGGCGCGCCGTTGGAGGTGACCTCCTGAAACTGCGCCTCGCCCTTGGCGTTCATCGACCAGTAGCGGCCGCCGATTCCGACGGCGAAGTTTTGCGCCAGGGCGTAATCGATTTCGCCTTCGACCTGGTAGCCGTTCGAGCCGGTTCCGGTTTCCGGGATCGTGCCCGAGAAATCGTCGGGCTCGCGCAACCAGTGGTCGTTGCCGCCACTGAAGTTCATGTATGGCAGCCACGCCGCCTCGGCGCGGACGGAGAAGCCGGCGGGCAGCGCCAACTCGGCGGCGAGCCCGAGGCGGGCCGAATTCCACCGGCCTTCGTCGCTGATCACGAGATTGGCCGCGCTGACGGCGGCCGGCCCCGGTCCGCAAATATTCGGATTGCTGGCCGTCTGCGCGCAACCGAAGGCGTTGAAGCGTTCGTCGAGAAAATGATAACCGGCGAAGCCGCCCAGCTTGTACCAGCCGTTGGTCAGCGCGTAGTAGCCGATATCGATGTCGGCATAACCGAGACGGCCGTCGCTGAGCGAGCTGTTGGTCGACGAATAGGGCGATACGCCGGGCGGAAAATCTTCGTCCTGCAACGTCCCGCCGGACTCCTTGCCGATGCCCGCGAAGCCCTTGACGAAAAAGCCCGACGTCGGATGCTCGAGCCTTGCGTAGAACTCGCCCGTCGCGGCGGTGGGATTGTGGTAGGTGAGCTGCGACAGCAGCACGGCGCCGGTTGTGTCGTAGAGCTTGGTGCGGGCGGTGCTTGTGGACATGCCGGCGCGCACGCCGAATTCACCCAGGATTTCGCTGGTCGGGTCCGGCAACCCGCCCGCCAGCGACATGCCGTTCGGGGCGTCGAACTGATAGTTCACGCCCAGGCGCAAGGTGTAGCCCCGGAAGGCGAAGGTGGAGTCGGATTCGGGCGAGACGAAGCCGGCCGGAACGATGAAGTTCGGCGTTCCCACGACGTGGGCGTCGCCGAGATTGTAGTAGAGAAATTCGGCGCCGATCGACCACTGCGGACCCAGCGCATATTCGACGCCCCCGCCCGCCGTCAGGCCCACCGTGACGTCGTTGTGCGAGCCGGCGTAGACCGGGCCGGAGGCGAAGGCCAGACTGCTCGAGGTCTGGGTTTGACCGAATGCAAGACCCGCGGTGGCGTAGATCAGCGCGTCGTTGATCGGGGTGAAACCGATGCGCCCGCGAATCGTGCCCAGGGACTGCAACTGCTGGGATTGCACGAAATTGTAGCCGACTCCGAGATAGGTCCCGGACCCCGATTGCTTGGCCGTGGCGCCGCCGACGTAGTCATAGTCGCCCACCGCCCCGATGACCAGGCTGCCCCATTGCTTGTTGAAGCCGATCTGTGCGCCGACCATCCCCGCATAGGATGAAAACGAGAAAGAATTTGGAATGCCCACCGGCGCGATTGATTCGGGATACCAGACCTGCGTCTCGCTTTGGCTTGGCGCCCACAGCCCGCCGCCGTTGACGCCCATCGTCAAACCGTCCCAGCGCGCGCCTCCCGGCGTCAATTCCGGCAATGGCGTCTGCGCCATGACGTCGAGGTCCGCGGCAAAGGCGCTGCCGCCGCCTGCGATGCACAAGCCCGCCAGAACGAAGTAACGATTCACGGTTCGCCCCTGATTGCCCAACGGAACGTTAACCTTAAGTTGGTTAACGAATTCCTCAGATCGCGCGAAACCGCCTTCGGCGGCCGGATCGCAAGGAAGCTGGCGTGACGTCAGCGACATGCGCGGGGGCGGCCGCGGCGACAAGAGCGCCCTGGCGATCATGGCGGTGGAGAAACTCGAGGCGTCGGGGGCCCATTCGAGCGCGGCGTGCAGCCCTCGGGCGGCGGCGCAGCGAAGCTTCCGCTCGGCCGGAGCGGTCTACGCGCTGCCGCGACTATCGCCCGGCGCCTCGCGATAATAGTCCGACACCCTCGCATGCCATAGCCGGCGGCAGTCGATGTGCTCGACGCCGGGCATGCGCGTCGGCAATTGCAGGGCATCGACGAGGCTTTCGATCTCTTCGCGGGCGCCCCGCTGCGAGGAGGTCAGCACGCCTTTTTGCGCGCCCTGTTCGATCGCGTCGAGCGCCGTCAGGCCGATCGGGAAGAGCTCGCGGAAGATCACGCGGTCATGAAATCCATCGGCGACGCGAAAGCGCAATTCGGCGGCGAGCTTGGCTATGCTGACCGCGATCTGCCTGGCGTTGTTGCTGGCGAGCGAGGCCATGCGGTTGCGCACCATCACCCAGTCGATCACGCCGTTGTCGACGAGCCTGCGCCGCCGCCGCGCCTCGAGCACCAGATCCGCGTAGTGGGCGACCGCGCCGCGCTGCTTGCGGTCATGGTTGACGCGTGAAAAGACGTCGACGTCGATATAGCTGTCGTTGAGCGGCGAAATCAGCGTGTCGGCCAGCGAATGGGCGAGCCGCATCAGATAGCTATCGGAAGCCGGCGTATCGATCACCACAAACTCGTAGTGGTGCTCGACAGCGCCGATCGCGGCGGCGAAACTCGCGAATTCGCGCGCTTCGTTCTCGCGCAGATCGGCGGACTCGCCCCGCGCCATCGCGCAGTGATGCGGCAGTTCGATCGGCCAGACGGCGCTCGCCGACCACGAGCGACGGTTCTCGAAGAAGCGCGTCAGCGTTTGCTGGCGCGTGTCGAGGTCGATCGTCGCGACCCGATAGCCCGCCTTGAGCAAGGCCACCGTCAGGTGAATCGAAATGGTCGATTTGCCGGCGCCGCCCTTCTCATTGCCGACGACAATCACATGGGCGCTGCGCAGGTCCGCTTGTTCGTTGTCGAAGTCCATCGATGCCGCCGAATCACTGACGCAAAGTCCAGCTCCGATAACTATAGTTTTCCCGGCGTCGGGCCAAGAGTGCGCGACATCTACGCGGCGCGTGGACGGTCAAGCTCGCTTCGGCGTCGGCTCGGCATGACCGACGATGCGGATGACGTCGGGAAATTCGCCGCGCAGCGAGCGCTCCAGCGCGTCGACTTCGTCATGCGTCGCATCGACGGACAGAGCCGGATCGATCCAACAATGAAAATTTACAAAATAGCCCCCCGGCGTGTGGCGCACGCGCACATCGTGGATGTTGCCCGCGCGGCCCCGCCCGACGGCGATTGCCGACAGGGCTTCGGCGATCCTGGCGATCAACGGCGGGTCGGCGTCACGGCCGTGAATTTCCCGCGTCTCCATCGGCTCGATGTGAGTCTCGACTTCGATGTCGGGACCAATTTCGTCGGCGATCGCCTTTTCAAGGCGCGTGGCGAGATCATGCGCCTCGCCAAGCCTCATCCGCCCGTCGACCTCGATGTCGAGACTGACGCTTTTGCGCGCCTCAAGCTGCTGAATCGTGACGTGATGAACGGCCAGGCGCAGGCGCGTCGCGATCAGTTGGACGCTTTCGAGCAGGCTCTCGTCGTCGAGCGCGCGCGGATACGCCGTGAGCGTGACCGCCATTTGCGGCCATTCCGCGGCGATCGCGCGCGCGACATTGTCCTTGATCGCGGCCACACGCTCAAGCGGCAGCGTGCGCGAAACGAATATGCCGACCTCGCCGATGATCTGCGCGCCGCTCGGGCGCAGACGGATCGCCTCGATCGCCGCGACGCCCGGCAGCGCCTCGATCGTCCGCGCCAAACGGTCGGCGAGGCCTTCGGGCGCGGTGTCGACGAGCGCGTCGATCGTGGTGCGGCCGAGTCGGAACCCGGCGATCGCAATGAATGCGGCGACGCCGATCGCCGCGATGGCGTCGGCGTGCGCAAAGCCGAAGCGGGTCGCCGCCAGGCCGGCCAAAACCAGCAGGGACGAAACGAGGTCGCTCGAATAGTGCAGGGCGTCGGCGGCGAGCGCCTGGCTCCCGGTCTCCCGCGCCACCTTGGTCAGACCGCGCCAGCGAACGAAATCGACGGCGATAGAGACGACAATGACGCCGAAAGCCAGAGCGTTGGCGTCGACCTTGGCCGCTTCGCCGCCAAGGCGCTGGATCGCCTCCACCGCGACGGCCGCCGCCAGCACCGCCAGCAGTCCGGTTTCCGCGAGCGCCGCCACCGCCTCGATTTTGGCGTGGCCGAACGGATGCTCCTTGTCGGCGGGCTTGTCGGCCTCGCGCACCGCGAAATAGGTCAGACAGCTGGCGCCGGTGTCGAGCACATTGTGTGCGCCCTCGGAGACGAGCGCCAGCGATCCCGACATCAAGCCCGCCGCCAATTTGGCCAGCGACAGGCCGGCGCTGGCGACGATCGAGGCGAAGGCGGCGCGCAGTTTGCGCCGGGCGTCCTGATCGCGGCTTGCGTCCGGCTTCATGGTCACTTTCGCCTGGTCGCGAGGGAAAAACGAAACAGGGGCTTCCACAACCTGAATTGCCGGTTATGTTCCGCTGCATCGCTTGGAGCAACCGACGGAGTCAAGGCAATGGAATTTCTGCACACCATGATCCGCGTCACCGACCTCGACGCGTCGCTCGATTTCTTCGTCCAGACCTTCGGACTTGTCGAAACGCGGCGGATCAACAATGAAAAGGGGCGCTACACCCTGGTCTTCCTCGCAGCGCCGGGCGACGTCGAGCAGGCGAAGAAGAACCAGGCGCCGCTGGTCGAGCTGACCCACAACTGGGATCCGGAGGTCTATACCGGCGGGCGCAACTTCGGCCATCTCGCCTACCGGGTGGAAGACATCTACGCCTTTTGCGAGAAGCTGAGACAGGCCGGCGTGACCATCAATCGGCCCCCACGCGACGGCCACATGGCCTTTGTGCGCACGCCGGACAACATCTCGATCGAATTGATCCAAAAGGGAGACTCGCTGCCACCGGCCGAACCGTGGCTGTCGATGCCCAACACCGGAGTGTGGTAGCGCTCCCTCGCCTATGAATTGAAGAGAGAGGGTGGCGGCCACGAGCGAGCCCAGGCAAGACACAGGCAGCTAGGCGGGAAAGGCTGGCTATTGTATATTTGAAGGTGCAATGACCAAACCCCTCATCTTCACAATATCCGCCGCCTGGGACGACGAAGCCGCGGTGTGGACCGGGCATTGCGACAATATTCCGGCCGCCGCCGATGCGCCGACGCTCGACCAATTGCTGGCGAAGATATCGGCGATGGCGCTCGATATCCTGCCTGACAATTATCCGGGCGTCGATCCCGCGTCGGTCTACCTGCAGATCACCGCGTTGCGCGAAGCCGAGTTCGCGACCGTGTAAATGGCGCCTCAATTCGACCGCGCGCTTCGGGAACTGCCGCGCGCCTCCGGATGCGTTCTCATCCGCCAGGGAAAGGGCAGCCATGAAATCTGCAGGAGCCCGATCACTGGGCGAAGCTTTCCTGCGCCGATCGGGATCCCGAGTCGTCATACGGCGAACGCCGCACTTCGACAGGCGGGTTTGCCGTAGGCCTTTTGATCGAACAGGCCGACCCCGCCAAGGCCTGGCCGGCCGCAGTCTTCAGCTGGCAAGGCGCGCGGAGCGGGCGCGCCGACGCTCTTGATGGATTTTCCGAGCCTGCCCCTGGCGACGTCGATCCAGCGAAACCTTTTGTTTCGCACAAATTTGCCGCATGATTAGGCAGGTCGACGGAGCCTTCGAGATGAGCGAGCCGAATACAGAGCCACGAAAATCCCTCAAATTCCGCTTCCGCGGCGCCGACGTCGCGTTGCGCGACTTCGCGCCGCGCGCCACGCTGCTGGACTGGTTGCGCGAGAAAGCCGGGGCGACCGGCACCAAGGAGGGCTGCGCCGAAGGCGATTGCGGCGCCTGCACCGTCGTCCTGGCGCGCAGCCGCGACGGCGCGCTGGCGCATGAGGCGGTCAACGCCTGCGTGATGCTGCTCGGCCAGGTTGACGGCGCCGAGGTGATCACGGTGGAGGATCTCGCGGACGGCGGCGTCCTTCACCCGGTCCAGCAGGCGATGGTCGACCAGCACGGCTCGCAATGCGGCTTTTGCACGCCGGGCATCGTGATGAGCCTGTTCGCGCTGTATCAGCGTCGCGAGCCCGCGACGCGCGCCGCGATCTGCGACCAGCTTGCCGGCAATCTGTGCCGCTGCACCGGCTACCGGCCGATCGTCGACGCGGCGCTCGACGCCTGCACTGGCGCGCCCGCCGATCGATTCGCCGCGCGGGCCGCGGCGCGGCTCGAGGCTTTGGCGAAAATCGCCGACGATGCGGACCTGTTCGTCGGCGACGAGAGCGCGTTTTTCGCCGCGCCCGCCAGCGAGCAGGCGCTTGCCCGGCTCTACGCCCGGCACGCCGACGCGGTGCTGCTCGGCGGCGCCACCGATGTCGGGTTGTGGATCACCAAGATGTTGCGCGATCCGCGCAAGATCATTTGGCTGGGGCGGGTCGCCGGGCTCGATCGGATGGAGGCCGGCGCCGACGGGCTCGATATCTACGCCACCGTCACGCTTGAGCGCGCGCTGCCGATGCTGGCGCAACTCCATCCCGATCTCGGCGAAATCATGCGCCGGTTCGGCTCGGCGCAGGTGCGCGCCGCCGGGACCGTCGGCGGCAATGTCGCCAACGGCTCGCCGATCGGCGATCTGCCGCCGGCGCTGATTGCGCTGGGGGCGACAGTGGAGCTGCGAAAGGGCGACGCGTCGCGCGTGCTGCCGCTGGAGGATTTCTTCATCGCCTATGGCAAGCAGGATCGTTCGCCCGGCGAATATGTGCGCCGCATCCATGCGCCAAGGCTAAAGGACAATCAGCGCTACCGCGCCTTCAAGGTGTCGAAGCGCTTCGACGAGGACATTTCCGCTGTCATGAGCGGCTTCCGTTTCACTCTTTTGGGCCGTCGCATCGTCGAGGCGCGAATCGCCTACGGCGGCATGGCCGCCACCCCGAAGCGAGCCAAGGGCGCCGAAGCCGCCCTCATCGGCGCGGATCTCGACGATTCCGCGACCTGGAGCGCCGCCATCGCGGCGATCGGTTCGGACTATGCGCCGCTCACCGACATGCGCGCGACCGCCGCCTATCGCTCGCGCGTCGCCGCCAATCTCTTGCTCAAGGCGCTTGTCGAAGTCGCGGGCGGCGAGGGCGCGACCCGCATCGGAGGTCTGCATGCCGCGGAGTAACCCGATCCCGCAGGTCCCTCTCGAAGTCGAGACGGCCGTCGTCCACAAGCCGCTCCCTCACGACTCGGCGCGCCTGCACGTCAGCGGCGCGGCAACCTATATCGACGATATCCGCGAACCCGCGGGGACGCTGCATATCGCAATCGGCGTCGCCGACAAGGCGAGCGGAACGTTGCGCGCGCTCGATCTTGACGCCGTGCGCGCCGCCAAGGGCGTCGTCGCCGTGCTGACCGCCGCCGATATTCCGGGCAGGAACGACATCGCGCCGGCCTTCGCCGACGAGCCGCTGTTCGCCGACAAGGAGATTCTGTTCCATCATCAGGCGCTTTTCGCGGTGGTTGCGACGAACCGCGACGAGGCGCGCCGTGCCGCGCGGCTCGCCCGAGTCGACATCGCCGAAGCCAAGCCCGCCATCACCGTTGAGGACGCCCTGGAGACCGGCGAGCGCGTGCTGCCGGACTATGAGTTTGGACGCGGCGACGTGGCAGCCGCGCTCACTCGCGCACCCCACCGTCTCGATGGCGTTTTGCGGATCGGCGGTCAGGAGCATTTCTATCTCGAGGGTCAGGCCGCTTTCGCGATCCCCGGCGAAGCGCGCGAGATGATGGTTCATTCCTCGACGCAAGACCCTACCGAAGTGCAGCATCTCGTGGCGCGCATTCTCGCCATTCCCGACGCGTTCGTGACGGTCGAGACGCGGCGCATGGGCGGCGCCTTCGGCGGCAAGGAAAGCCAGGCCTGCGCCTGGGCGGCGATCGCCGCGCTGGCCGCCCTGGTGACGGGAAGGCCCTGCAAGGTGAGGCTCGACCGCGACGACGATTTCGCGCTGACCGGCAAGCGGCACGATTTTCGCGCTGACTGGCGGGTCGGCTACGACGACAAGGGGGTGGTCAGCGCCTATGACGTGATGCTCAACGCGCGCTGCGGCTGCTCGGCCGATCTGTCGCTCGGCGTCGTCGACCGCGCGATGTTCCACGCCGCCAACGCCTATTGGCTGCCCGAGGTGAAGGTCGCCTCGCGGCGTCTCAAGACCAACACCGTCTCCAACACCGCCTTTCGCGGATTCGGCGGGCCGCAGGGCATGCTGGCGATCGAGCGCGTGATGCATGCGATCGCCCATGAGCGCGGGCTCGATCCGCTCGACGTGCGCAAAGCCAACTTCTACCGCGCGGGCGGTGACAAGACACCCTTCGGCCAGACCGTCGAAGACATCGAGACCCTGCCGGCGCTGGTCGAGGAGCTCGAGATTTCCTGCGATTACCGCGCGCGGCGCCGCGCCGTCGCGGCGTTCAACGCCGCCAACCGGTTCATCAAGCGCGGGATCGCGCTGACCCCGGTCAAGTTCGGCATTTCGTTCACGCTCATTCACCTCAATCAGGCCGGCGCGCTGGTCCATGTCTATACCGACGGGTCGATTCATCTCAACCATGGCGGCACCGAGATGGGGCAGGGGCTGTTCACCAAGGTCGCGCAGGTGGTCGCCGAGGAATTCGGCGTGCCGATTGACTTCGTGCGCATCACCGCGACCAACACCGCCAAAGTGCCCAACGCCTCGCCGACCGCGGCCTCCTCCGGCTCCGACATCAACGGCATGGCGGCGCAGATCGGCGCGCGCCAGATCAAGCAGCGGATGGTGGACTTCGCCGCCGCGCAATGGGGGGTCGCGCCCGACGAGATCGTCTTCCGCGACGGCCTGGTGCTGATCGGCAACAAATCGATGTCGCTGGGGGAACTGGCCAAGACCTGCCGGATCAACCGCGTGCAGCTCTCGGCGGCCGGCTATTACAAGACGCCGGTGATCACCTGGGATCGGCCGACCGCGACCGGCAAGCCGTTTCTCTATTTCGCGTTCGGAGCGTCGTGCTCCGAGGTCGCCATCGACACACTGACCGGCGAAATGAAGGTCGAGCGGGTCGACATTCTCCATGACGTGGGCTCCTCCCTCAATCCGGCGCTCGATATCGGACAGGTCGAGGGCGGCTTCGTCCAGGGGATGGGCTGGCTGACCACCGAGGAGCTGGTGTTCGACGGCAAAGGCCGGCTGACGACCCACGCGCCGGCGACCTACAAAATCCCGGTCGCGTCGGACGTTCCCGCCGACTTCCGCACACGGCTGCATATGCGGCCGAACATCGCCGACACGATCTATCGCTCGAAGGCGGTTGGCGAGCCGCCGCTGATGCTGCCCATTTCGGTCTATTGCGCGATTCTCGACGCGGTGCATTCGATCCGGCCGGGATCGCAACCGAAACTCGAGGCGCCCTGCACGCCGGAGGCGATCCTGAATGCGATCCAATCGATCGGCGGCTAGAACCGGCGTTGATGATTTGCCTGCCGACGGCGCGATCGGCGCCGCGAAGGCGGATTGAGGCGGCGCGATGCAAGTCTTTCATCGACTGATCGAGGCGGTTGAGGCGGAGGGCGCCGGGGCGCTGGTCAGTCTTGTGAAGGTTGAGGGATCGAGCCCGCGCGAGAGCGGGGCGCGAATGATCGTGCGCCCGTCCGGCGCCTTCAACGGCACGATCGGCGGCGGCGCGCTGGAATGGCAGGCGCTCGACGAGGCGCGCGCCGCGCTCGCCGCCGGCCGCGGCGCGGCGCGTCGGCGGACGATTTCGCTGGGGCCGGATCTGGCGCAATGCTGCGGCGGGCGGGTGCAATGGCTGATCGAGACGTTCGATGCGCGCGACGCCGGCGAACTGGCGGCGCTCGCCGCCGCTGAACGCGACGGCCCGTTCGTCGCCGAGGCGATCCGCGGCCCGGACGGGCGGCTGGCGCGCAAGGTGATGGCGGGGCCGGCCCGCGAGGGCGCCGAAATCGAACCGCTGCCGGACGGCGGCCTGCGCGAGCGCTTCGTCGACCATGCGACCTTGCTCTATCTGTTCGGCGCCGGCCATGTCGGGCGGGCGCTGGTGCTGGCGCTGGCCCCGCTGCCGTTCAAGACGCGCTGGATCGACCCGCGCCGCGAAGTGTTTCCCGAGCGCGCGCCCGGCAATGTCGTCGATGGTCCATGCGGTCGAGCCCGCGCGGGAACTTGGCGCCGCGCCGGACGGGGCGCAGGTGCTGGTGATGACCCATTCGCATCCGCTCGATCTTTCCATCGTCAGCGAGGCGCTGCGCCAGCAGCGCTTTTCATTTGTCGGCCTGATCGGCTCGGCGACCAAGCGCGCGCGATTCCTGAGCCAGATGCGCGCCGCCGGCCTGAGTGAGGAGGCGCTCGGCCGCCTCGTCTGCCCGATCGGCCTGCCCGGCGTCGAGGGCAAGGAGCCGGCGGTGATCGCCGCCGCCATCGCCGCCCAATTGCTGATCGCCAGGGGGTAGCGGAATCGAAGGCGCGCCGGCGGCGGCGCGCTATTGTCCGCGCGAGCCGCGCCGTTCAGGGCGCCCCGCCTTGGCGGCGCCGGATTTCGTCTTCGCTTCGGCCTTCTTCTTCGGCCGCGCGTTCTTCAGAGCCCCGCGCGAAACGTCCAGTTCGAGCCCCTGACCGTACGTCTTGAACCGCTCGACGGTGCGCATGATTTCATCGTCGGAAAGCACCACCGGCTCGCCGACGGCCAGAGCGAGATGATACATCTTGGCCAGAGTCTCGAGCTCGGTCGCCCGCCACATCGCCTGGGTCAGTGTTTCGCCGACCGCGATCATGCCGTGATTGCCGAGCAGGACGCCGTTGCGCGCCTCGAGCCCGGCAACCGCGAGGTCCGACAATTGCTTGGTGCCATAGGGCGCGTAGCCGGTGCAGCGCACCGTGGGGCCGCCGAATGCCGCAATCATGTAATGGGCCGCCGGGATCGGCTTGTGCAGCATCGACAGGGCGGTGGCGTAAACCGGATGGCAATGGACGATCGCTCCGACATCGGGGCGCGCGCGCATGATGTCGAGGTGAAACCGCCATTCGGTGGATGGCGGGTGTGGCCCCGACCACGCGCCGTATTCGCCGCCCAGCGGCATCCGCGCGACCATGGCTGGGCGCATCATATCGTAGGGAATCGCGCTCGGCGTGATCAGCATCGCGTCGCCGATGCGCGCCGAAATATTGCCCGCCGTCCCCTGATTGAGCCCGGCGGCGTTCATCGCCCGGCATTGCGCGACGATCGCGGCGCGCAGATCCTTTTCCTTCATCGGCGCCAGCTCCATGCGAATCTATTGGCTGCGCGCATCATAGAGCCGCTCGCGCCTCAAGGGTATGCCCGGCGCGCCGGCGATCGCCTTCCGCGCAAACTGAATGTGTGCGCATTTTCAGGTCGCTGGGCGAGGTCCCGGAATTCACCGCGCCGCTTTGCGGCGCCCGCGCCGCGCTCTATGCTGGCGGCGCGACGACGAACCGGCCCCGAAAGGAGGCTGCGTGAACGAAGCCTCGACCAACGTCACTTTTTTTACCGGGCTCTTGCAGACGGTGGCCCAACGCGGACGCGCGCTGGTGGGCTATCGGCGCGCCGAGCCGCTCGGCGTCGAACGTCTGCTCGATCTCGCGCAGACATTGCTGACCGGACGCGGCGAGGCTTCGGGCATTGCGCTCGCCCAGTCGATCCTGGCTGGCTACGCGGCGCTCGCGCCCGCGCAGCGGCTCGAATTCCTGACCGGCGCGGCGACGCGATTTGGCCCCGACCTGGCGGCGCTGGGCGCCGCCGCGCAAGCCTTTCTCGCCAATCCGGTCGAGAGCGAGGCGGCTGCATTGAGGCGCCTCGCCGAGCCGCCGCGTCAGGAGCTGATGCGGCGCCTCAACCACGCGCCCGGCGCGACGCTGGCGCTGGTGCGCATGCGCGAGGATATGGCCGAGGCGCGGGCGCAGAGCCCGCCGCTCACCGCGCTCGACGACGATTTCGTTCATCTTTTCTCGTCCTGGTTCAACCGGGGATTTCTCGTGCTGCGCCGCATCGACTGGACGACCCCGGCCAATATTCTGGAGAAGATCATCCGCTACGAGGCGGTTCACGCGATCCACGGGTGGGACGATCTGCGTCGACGGCTGGAGCCGCCCGACCGGCGCCTCTATGCGTTTTTTCATCCGGCGCTCGGCGATGAGCCGCTGATCTTCGTCGAAGTTGCGCTGACCGACGCGATGCCGGCGGCGATCGCGCCGCTGCTCGCCACCGACCGCAGCGAGCTTGCGCCGCAGGCGGCGACGACGGCGGTCTTCTATTCGATCTCTAGCGCGCAGCGCGGCCTCGCGCGCGTCAGCTTCGGCAATTTTCTGATCAAGCAGGTGGTCGAGGATTTGAAGCGCGAATTGCCGCGCCTGACCAGCTTTGTGACGCTGTCGCCGGCGCCTGACTTCGCCGCCTGGCTGCGGCGCGAGGCGGAGGACGAACAGTCACAGACCATATCGTTGCCGGCGCGACGCACGCTGGCGCTGCTGGAAAAGCCGAACTGGCCGACCAAGGCGGCGGCGCGCGAGGCATTGGGGCGGACGCTGGTCCCGCTCGCCGCCCATTATTTCCTGCATGCGCGCACCGCTTCGGGCCGCATCGTCGATCCCGTCGCGCGCTTTCACCTCGGCAATGGCGCGCGGCTGGAACGGATCAATCCGTTTGGCGATCTGTCGGAGGCGGCGCTGCGCCAATCGCACGGGTTGATGGTCAACTACCTCTATGATCTCGATCATATCGAAGAGAATCACGAGACCTTCGCCAACCGCGGCGAGGTGGTCGCCTCGCCCGCCGTCCGCAAGCTGGCGCGGATCAAACCGCGCGAATACGCCGCCGAGCCGCCGGCGACCCGGAGCTCCGAGCCTTGACGCCCGCCAATCTGTTCGATCTCATTCGGGCTTCGGCGTCCGATCTCGAAAAAGCGGCGATCGACACGCCCGACGGATGGTCGCTGACCTATGGCGCGCTGTTCGAGCGCTCGGGACGCGCCGCCAACGCCCTGGTTGCGCTGGGCGTCGAGCCCGGCGACCGCGTCGCCGCGCAGATCGACAAATCGCCCGACATGATCGTGCTGTTGCTCGCCTGCTGGCGCGCCGGGGCGGTGCTGCTGCCGCTCAACACCGCCTACACGCTCGCCGAGCTCAGGTATTTCCTGTCCGACGCCAAGCCCGCGCTGACCCTGTGCCGGCCCGCCGCGCTGGAGGCGACGCGCGCGCTGGTTCACGAACTCGGGCTCCCCGCCGTCGAATCGCTTGGCGTCAGCCGGGACGGCGGCATGGGCGAGCGGATCGCCGCCGCGCCGGCGGAATTCGCCACCGTTGCGCGCGCCACGGACGATCTGGCGGCGATCCTCTATACGTCGGGCACCACCGGGCGCTCGAAGGGCGCCATGCTGAGCCATGGCAATCTCGCCTCCAACGGGCGCGCGCTGGTCGACGTCTGGCGGTTCACCAGCGCCGACGTGCTGATCCACGCGCTCCCCGTCTTTCACACCCATGGTCTGTTCACCGCCACCAATGTCGCGCTGCTGAGCGGCGCGACGATGATTTTCCAGCCGCGTTTTGACGCCGACGCGATCGTCGCGGCGCTGCCGCGCGCCACCAGCCTGATGGGCGTGCCGACATTTTACGTCAGGCTGCTCGCGCATGCCGGCGTGACGCGCGCCTCGACCGCGCATATGCGCGTGTTCATCTCGGGCTCGGCCCCGTTGCTGCAGGAGACTCACGACGCCTGGCGCGCACGGACCGGCCACGCGATCCTCGAACGCTACGGGATGACCGAGACCAATATGATCACGTCCAATCCCTATGACGGCGAGCGGCGCGCCGGCACGGTCGGCTTTCCCCTGCCTGGCGTCAGCCTGCGCATCGCCGATCCCGATTCCGGCGCGCCATTGCCGCATGGCGAGATCGGGGTGATCGAGGTCAAGGGCCCGAATGTGTTCAAGGGCTATTGGCTGATGCCGGAAAAGACCGCGCAGGAATTCCGCCGCGACGGATTTTTCATCACCGGCGATCTCGCCCGCATCGACGAGGGCGGTTATGTCAGGATCGTCGGACGCGCCAAGGACCTGATCATATCCGGCGGCTTCAATGTCTACCCGATCGAGGTCGAGGCGGAGATCGACGCGCTCGACGGCGTCGTCGAAAGCGCGGTCATCGGCCTGCCGCATCCCGATTTCGGCGAGGGCGTCACCGCCGTCATCGTGCCGGCGCCGACCGCGCTGCTGTCGGAGGAGGCGGTGCTCGCCGCCCTGCAGGAGCGGCTTGCGCGCTACAAGCTGCCCAAGCGGGTGTTCTTCGACGCCGAACTGCCGCGCAACGCGATGGGCAAGGTGCAGAAGAACGCGCTGCGGGAGAGGTTTAAGGGGCTGTACGACGGGTGAAGACGGGGTCTTGATCGATGCGCCCCGCTTCGTCGTCTGCGATAGCCCGCCCGCCGGGGATGCGCTAGCATCCCCTCCGCGCGCGCCAATCCGGGCGGGAGCAGCAGGGGGTGACGAATGGACCAGCTTGCGCCGCACGAGCGGAACGCCGATCAAGCCGCCTACTGGAATGGGCCGGGCGGGCGCCACTGGACCGATCGGCAGGAATTGCAGGACGAGGTGCTCGCGCCGGTCTCGGAGGTCCTGTTCGCGCGCGCCGAAGTGGCGCCGGGCGAGCGCGTTCTGGATATCGGTTGCGGCTGCGGCGCCACCACCGTCGAGATCGTTCGGCGGGTCGGGCCGGCCGGCCACGCGCTCGGCCTCGATCTTTCCGAGCCGATGCTGGCGAGGGCGCGCGAGCGCATGCCGCCCGGCGCCCCCGCGGCCTTCGCGGCGGCCGACGCGACTGTCTATCCGTTCGAGCCCGGCGGCGCGGATCTGTTGTTCTCGCGTTTCGGCGTGATGTTTTTCGCCGAGCCTGCGCGCTCCTTCGCCAACATGCGCAAGGGATTGCGGCGCGGCGGCCGCGTCGCTTTGGCCTGTTGGCGCCAGCCGCGCGAAAACCCCTGGCTGATGGTCCCTCTTCACGCGGCCTATCAATATGCGCCGCGGCTTCCCGAACTCGGTCCCGAGGACCCCGGGCCGTTCTCGTTCGCCAGCGAGGAGCGGGTTCGCCGCGTCCTGTCGGAGGCAGGTTTCGCCGGGATCGAACTGCAACCGCGTGATCTTCTCCTCGACGTCGCCGTCGGGCTCGGGCTCGACGCCGCCGTTGAGGGCGCGCTGGCGATCGGGCCGGCGAGCCGCGCCCTCCTGGAGCAGCCGCCGGACATCGTGACGGCGGCGACCGGCGCGATCCGCGCGGCGCTGGCGCCGTTCGAGACCGAAGGGCGCGTGCCGCTCGCCGGCGCGATCTGGCTTGTGACCGCGACCAATCCCTGACCTATCGCTGTTGCGCCGGTTTCGCGAATTCGGCGAAGGCGTCCTTGAAGGCGGGATGCCAGCGCGACAGGGGGGGCGATTGTTGATGATGTCCTCGGCCGCCCAAAGAATTCGCCGCTCGTCGAGCGCGCGCGTGACGTCGTTGTCCGGGCACAGAATATAGAAGTCTCCCGCGGCCATTGCGGCGAGCATGAAGTCGATGACCTGTTCGGAGGTCCAGGCCGCCGCCGGCTTTTCTGACCGGCCGCCCCGCGTCAGGCCGGTGAAGGTGAAGCCCGGCGCCAGCAGATGCGCGGTGACCGCGCAGCCTTCGACGTTGCGCAATTCGTGGGCGAGCGCCTCGGTGACGACTTTCACTCCCGCCTTGCTGACGTTGTAGGCGGTATTGCCCGGCGGGCAGGTGATCCCCTGTTTCGAACCGGTGTTGACGATCGCGCAGGGCGTGTGCTGCGCGATCATCGCGGGGGCGAAGACCTGCACGCCATGAATGACGCCCCAGAGGTTGACGTCAAGGATGGAGCGCCAGCGCGCGGGGTCGCCAAGCAGGCCGCCGCCGGCCCCTTCGACCCCTGCGTTGTTCATCAGCAGGGCGACCTCGCCAAAGGTCTCATAGGCCGTATTCTTGAGGCGCTCCACATCCTCTCGCCGCGCGACGTCGGCGACGACGCCGCGAACCGACCCGGGGCGCGCGGCATGGCGGGCGACCTCGGCGACGGCGGCGTCGAGCGCCGCGGCGTCGACGTCGGCGAGCCACAACTTCATGCCGAGCCCGGCGAGTTTTACGGCGGCGGCAAGGCCGATGCCGCTGGCGGCGCCGGTGATGACGGCGACGCGATCTTTCGTGAGGGCGGGGTGAAGCATGTCAGGTCCTTTCGTAAGGTGGATCGGAAAGTCGCGCGAGCAACATGAGACGGCGCCCCGCCGACCGGCCAAGCGACGCGGCAGTGGTCGGCGCGCGCATTCGAGACTCACCGTAAATCCAATGTTAACCGCGTTTGTCGGCCGCCCAAATCATTTTGGGCTTGTAAACGGTTTCGGTGTTTTAGTGCCTCCGCGAGTTCCAGCAGCGGAATGGTGCGTTTTGACCTGCGAAATTCTTGATCAACCGCCGCACCGCGCGGAAGACGCCGCCGAGCCGCTCGGGCATGTGCTTTCCGTTCGCGGGTCGGAAGCGCAGGTCGGCCTTCCCAGTCCCTCTCCCAACGACGAGGCGCGTGCGACGGTCGGCAAATTTCTGGCGATCGCCGCTGGCCGGCGGCGGCTGATCGGCATGATCACCGAAGTCTCGGTCAACCACGCCGACGGCGCGCAGGCTCCTCGTTATGGCGCGATCGCGCGGGTCGATCTCATGGGCGAGATCCGCCAGGACGCCGCCGGCGCCAACCGCTTTCGCCGAGGCGTCGCCGAATACCCGGCGATCGGCGACGCCGCGGGGACGATCGCGAGGGACGAGCTTCGGCTGATCTACGAAGCCACGAGCGTGAACGCCATCAATATCGGGCATCTCAATCACGACGATTCGATCCCCGCGCTCGTCGACGTCGACAATCTGCTCACCAAGCATTTCGCCGTCCTGGGCTCCACCGGCGTCGGAAAATCGAGCGGCGTCGCGGTCATTCTGGGCGAGATCCTCAACGCGCGGCCGGCCCTGCGGCTGTTCATGCTGGACGGCCACAACGAATTTGGCCGATGCTTCGGCGACCGCGCCAACGTGGTCAACGCCAACAATCTCAAATTGCCGTTCTGGCTGTTCAGCTTCGAGGAACTGGTCGACGTCATCTATTGCGGCAGGCCGGCCGTCGACGCGGAGATCGACATTCTCGCCGAGCTGGTGCCGATCGCCAAAGGCATGTATCTGCAGCACAAGGCGGTGGTCGATCGCCTGGTGCTGAGGAAGATCGACCTGAAAAGCGTCGGCTATACCGTCGATACGCCTGTGCCTTATCTGCTCCAGGACCTCATCCTGCTGATCGACGAGCGGATGGGCAAGCTGGAGAATCGTTCTTCCCGGATGAACTATCATCGTCTGATCAATCGCATCGAGACGATCAGGAACGATCCGCGCTACGCCTTCATGTTCGAGAACGCCAATGTCGGCGGCGACACGATGGTGGAGATACTTGGACAGTTGTTCCGGCTCGAGCCCAACGGCAAGCCGATCACCGTCATGCAGCTTGCCGGACTGCCGGTCGAGGCCGTCGACGCGGTGGTCTGCGCGCTTTGTCGCCTCGCCTTCGATTTCGGCCTGTGGAGCGACGGGGCGATGCCGATGTTGTTCGTCTGCGAGGAGGCGCATCGCTATGCCGCCGCCGACCATTCGATCGGTTTTGGCCCGACCCGCCGCGCCTTGTTGCGCATCGCCAAAGAGGGCCGAAAATACGGCGTCTTTCTTGGCCTGGTGACGCAACGGCCAGCCGAGCTTGATCCGACCATCATATCGCAATGCAGCACCTTGTTCGCAATGCGGATGGCGAATGACCGCGACCAGGCGTTCCTTCGCTCGGCCGTCGCCGACGCCGCCGCCAATCTGCTGGCCTTCGTGCCGTCGCTCGGCACCCGGGAAGTCGTCGCATTCGGAGAAGGCGTTCCGCTGCCCGCGCGCATGACCTTCAAGGCGCTCGCCGCGGAACTGCTGCCAAGAAGCGAGGCGGTCGGCCGCTCGGCGCCGAACCTCGAGGTCTCCTCGGACAAGGAATTCGTCCGGGCGGTGGTGGAGCGCTGGCGCGGCGCCGCCCTGACGCACCGGATGAAGCATGACGAGCCGCCTGCCGACGAGGAGGCGACCGGACACAAGGGTCATGGCGCTCCGGGGGCGGGCGCCAGGTTCGATCAGATCCGCTCCCAGATACTCAGGCGATGAGGTCATGACGCCGCGCGCGTCGCGATGAGCGGCGCGCCGGCGGCGGCCTCATGATCGGCGCGAGCGCACGCGCGGCGCATGCGCCTTCGCAAAAGGGCGCCAGGGGATGCGTCGTTCGATCGGGGCGAAGAGCGGGGACATGATCGACTCGGAAGACGGCCCGATACCGGGGCGGCGGGAGCCGATCGAGACCGCGCGACTGCTCGAGCGGATCGTTGGCGAGTTGCCGCTGGGCCTCTGCGTCAAGGCCGCCGACGGCGCGCCGCTCTACGCCAACGCCGCCGCGATAAGGCATGGCGCGGACCGACTGCCGGGCCCCACCGGCGCGGCCGGCGCGCGCGCGCTCGTTCAGGCGCACGACGGAGAGGCGCAGCCCGATCGCAACACCGATCCGCGCGGCGGCGAAGTCCCCCGCGATCGACCCGCCGATCGCACATTCGAAGTCATTCGTCACGCGATCGTCGTTGACGGCGCGCGCTACGACGTCGCGACGTCGGCCGATGTCACGGATCAGGTCGGGTTGCAGGACGAGTTGTTCCGGCGCGCCTATTTCGACGATCTGACCGGCCTGCCCAATCGCGGCCTGCTGGAAAACGGCGTCCGGGATTTGATCGAGGAGGGTCGCGGCGAAGCGCAATTGGCGCTGGCGTTCATCGACATCGACAACTTCAAGCACATCAATGATTACTACGGCCACGCGGTGGGCGACGCGCTGCTGGTGAAGATCGCGCGGCGGATAGCCGGTCAGATTCGATCTTCGCGACATGCTCGCGCGGCTCGGCGGCGACGAATTCGCGCTTCTGCTGGCGCCGACCGGCGCCCTCGACGAACTTGGCGCCGACATCGAGCGGCTGTCCGGGCGGCTCAAGGAGCCGTTCTTCGTCGACGGGCACGAGATATTCTCGTCGGCGTCGATCGGCGTGAGCCTGTATCCGGCGCATGGGCGCGACTTCGAGGCGCTTCGCGTCAGCGCCGGCGCCGCGATGGATCGATTGAAGGGGGGCGCCAAAGGGGGGGTGAATTTCTTCGAGCCCGGCGCCGGGCGGCTGACGACGGAACGCGCCCAGCTTGAACAGCGACTGCGGCTGGCCATTCGCGACCAGCGCCTGTGCTGCGCCTTCCAGCCGAAGTTTGATTTCCGCGCGCAGACAGTGGTCGGGCTGGAAGTCCTGCTTCGTTGGCGCGACGAAGACGGGGTGATCCAGGCGCCCGGCGATTTCGTCAATCTCGCCGTCGAGCTTGGATTGATGGATGACATCACGCGGCTGGTGCTCGCCGAAACCATCGATGCCATCGATCGGATCGACGAAGGTTTTGGCCCGCTCACGCCGATAAGCGTCAATATCGCGGCCAAACAGGCGGGTGATTTTCGCTTCATGCGCTCCTTCGTCGACGCGCTCGAGGCGACCGGCTATCCCGAGCGCTTCATGGTCGAACTGACGGAAGAGGCGTTCTTGCACAGAAGCCAATTCCAGACCCGAATCCTGCCGATGCTGCGGGACGTCGGCGCGAAAATCTCGATCGACGATTTCGGCGTCGGCTATTCGTCGCTGTCGGCGCTGACCGACATCACCGCCGATGAAATCAAGGTCGACCGATCGTTCATCACCGCGATTCATCGTCGCCCGCGCAGCCAGAGCCTGCTGAGGGCGGTCGAGTCGCTGGGCGCCGCGCTCGGGATGAGCGTGATCGTCGAAGGCGTGGAGACGGTTGAAGAGCTTGCCTACCTCGAAGCGGCGACCCGCATCCGCTACGCCCAGGGCTTCTATTTCGCACGGCCGATGTTTTTTGACGAAATCCCCCGCGGCGCGCCTGCATTCGCCGGCGCCCGGTCGGCGCCCCCGCCGCGCGAAGCGGTTGCGGCGAGAATCGCGCGCCAGCGAGCGCCGCGTCGAAGCGACGGGCGCGGCGGGTGAGCTGGCGTGAATCCACAGCCGGCTCGCCTTCCCCAGAGATTCGCGATCGACTCCAAGGACGAACCGCCCGCCGTTCGGCTCCGGCGACGATTTTGACGTATTGGCCCGCCCACTGCGGACTATTCGTCGCAAAGGGCTGATCGCGTTTAACTATCTTTAGTTGTTTTGTGCCCAGTAATTGGTGGGCAGCCATGCGAGTTTGAAAACCCGGGATCGTTGGGTGGCAGGTCGACGGATATCGCCTCTGATCGCCAGGATCGGCGTCAGGCCGCAGCTTTCGCTGGTGGCGCTCGTGGCGATTTTTCCGCTGCTGGCTCTGCTGATCTTCGGCGTCGTCAAGAGTCGGCAGCTCATTCTCGACGCCGCGGCGACTCGCGCCGTGGACCTCGCCCGACTCGCCGCCGAACGGCAGGACGACAGCTTCAAGGACGCCAGGGACGTGCTGGGGGTGATCCGGCGCCTGCCGCAGGTCACTGGCGCCAGCCCGGCGAATTGCGGCGCAGCGCTGCAGGCGATCGGCGCCGACTATCCGCAATTCCTCGCCATCGGACTGGTCAACGCCGACGGGATGAACACTTGCGCGAGCATGCCCGACTTGCCACGGACATTCCTCGATCATGAGGCGTTCATCGCCGCGATGGCCGCCGGCCCTTCGACCTTGATCATCGGCAAATTCATGATTGGGCGCGTGACCGGGAGACCGATCGTCGTGGCCGCGGCGCCGCTCACCGCGGTCGGCGACGAGCCCCGGCCGGGGATCGCCTATGTCGCGGTGGAAGTCAGCCACGCCACCCGACGGGCGTGGAATCTCATGGACGCCACGGACGCCACCCTTTCGCTGATCGACATGCGCGCCGCGACCCTTCTCGATCGCACGCCCGATCAGCAACATCTGGCGGGAAAGACCCTCAACGGATCGCTCCTGGTCCAGGCGATGCGCCGGCATCCGACAGGGGGTTCCGTCGAGACCGCTGATGTCGATGGAACGCCGAGCATCGTCGGTTTCGCCCCGCTGGACGTCGGCGACGGCTCCGAGCTGATGGTGGCGGTCGGCCTGTCGCGCGCGCAGGAGCTGGGCGCCGCGGACCGGCGCCTCGTTCTCGGCTTTTCGGTCGCCCTGTTCACCGCCTTTCTGGCGGCCGGCGCGGCGTGGTTCGTCGGGGATCGCATGCAGCTCGCGGCGATCCGGTCGCTGGTGGAGGCGGCCAAGAGGCTGGGCGGCGGCGATCTCGCCGCGCGCGCCGATATGGCGGCGTGGCAGGCGCCGGAGTTTCGCGCATTGGCCGATACGCTCGGCGACATGGCCAAGGGCATCGCGCGCGCGCACGCCGACCTGGCCTCGAGCGAGAGCCAGCTTCGGCTTCTGGCTGAAAATTCGACGGACATGATTCTGCTGGTTCGTGAAGACGGCAGGTGCCTGTATGCGTCGCCCGCGTGCCGCGCATTGCTCGGCTACTCGCCGGAGGAAATGCTGAAAATATCCTCGAAGGACGCGATCCATCCGCAGGACGTCGCCTCGCTGCACGACCGGCGCAAATGGGGCGACGGCGACCCGCCGACCGCCACTTATCGCTTGCGCCGCAAGGACGGCAGTTACGTCTGGGTCGAGAGCGTCTGGCGGTCGGTCGCCGCTCAGGCTGGACAGCCGCTCCAGCGCGTCGTGGTTGTTCGCGACATCGATCGGCGCCTCGCGGCAGAGCGTCGCATCAAGGAGAGCGAGACGCGCTATCGCCTGCTCGCGGAATACAGCACCGATATGGTGTTCCAACTCGACCGCGACCTTGTGCGTCGCTACGTCTCTCCGGCGTGTCGCGACATTCTCGGTTACGCGCCGGAGGAACTGGTCGGCGCGCAGCCGTTGACGATGGTCCATCCCGACGACGCCGAGCGTCTCGGGGCGATCTGCCAGTTCGTGCTCCGCGGCGTCACCGAGCGCGCCAACATCGTCTATCGCATGTTGCATCGCGACGGACGCTGGATCTGGGTCGAGGCGCAATTGCGAACGCTCAAGGATCCGGACGGCGGCGCGCCGCAGGGCATGATCGGCGCGCTGCGCGACATTTCCCAGCGCAAGGCCGCCGAGGACCAGCTCGAAGAGGCCAACCGGCGGCTGGAGGCGCTGGCCGGCCAGGACGGCTTGACCGGCCTGGCCAACCGCCGAACCTTCGACGACTCCCTCGCCAGGGAGCATCGCCGCGCCGCGCGCGACCGGTCTCAGCTTGCGATGATCATGATCGACGTCGATCGGTTCAAGCCATACAACGATCATTATGGCCATCCGGCCGGCGACGAGGCGTTGCGGCGGGTCAGCCGGGCGATCGAGAGCACGCTGCGCCGCCCCGGCGACGTCGCCGCCCGCTATGGCGGCGAGGAATTCGCGGTGCTGCTACCCGGCGTCGACGAAAGCGGCGCGGCGATTATCGCCGACCGCATCCGGCGCGCGGTTCTTGGCCTGGCGATCGAGCATGACGCGAGTCCGGCTGGCGTGGTGACAATCAGCGCCGGCGTCGCGTCGGTCGCCCCGGGCGCCTTCGATTCCAGTCTGGCGACGCTGGTGGCCGACGCCGATCGGGCGCTCTACCGGGCCAAGGCCAATGGCCGCAACGCCATCGTCTATGCCTCCACCCTGGCCGATTCGGTCGCCGACGGGCGGTCGAGCGCGGCGTGATCGCGCCGAGCGGCGATCGGGCGTTTGTCGCCGCCCCGCACCCATTGCTATAGTTCGCCGCACGCGCCGCCGCTGATCCTCTGCCTTGCTCGAGCGCGCGCCGGACGCCAGATGCGGCGCGGCGAACCAAGGGAGCGCGATGCCCAGCGAGCGGAGCGAGGCGGACCGAGCCGTGGATCGTCCGCTCGACATCAATCCCGAACGGGCCGGGCGCGCCGCCCGCGCGCCCTATGCGATCGTCGATATCGGCTCCAATTCGGTGCGCCTCGTCGTTTACGACCAGCTCGGGCGCGCGCCCTTGCCACGCTTCAACGAGAAATCCTTGTGCCGCCTCGGGGAGGATCTCGCGCGCACCGGCGCGATCCCGGCGGAGGGCTTTCGCCGCACGATCCAGGCGGCGCGGCGGTTTCGCGCGATCGCCGAGGCGATGGGCGCGGCGCGCATTGACGCGACGGCGACGGAGGCGATCCGGCGGGCCAGCAACGGCCCCGCGTTGGCCGCGGCGATCGCCGAGGAATCGGGGCTCGACGTGCGCATTCTCAGCGGCGCCGAGGAGGCGCGGTTCGCGGCGCTTGGCGTGATCTCCGGCTTCTTCCGGCCGGTCGGGCTGGTCGGCGACATGGGCGGCGGCAGCCTGGAGGTCGCCGAGGCGCTCGACGACCGCGTCGGCGAGCGCTGGGTCAGCCTGCCGCTCGGCGCGCTGCCGGTCGAGGCTCTGCTCGCCGAGGGCGCGAGCGAGGCCAAGCGCCGGGTCGACGCGATGCTGCGCGACAGTCTCCCCTTGGCGCTTGCCATGCCGACGTTCTACGCGGTCGGCGGCGGCTGGCGCGCCTTCGCCAAGACGCATATGGAGGCGGTCGGCGCGCCGGTGCGCGTCGTGCATGGCTACGCTCTCGGCGCACAGGACGCGCGCGGCTTCGCCAAGTCGCTGCTGCGCCTTCCGGCCGAGAAGCTGGCGGCGTCGCCCGGCGTGCCGGAGCGACGCGCGCGCACCCTGCCGGCTGCTGCGTTCATGCTCGATCGCGTGCTCAAGCGCCTTTCGCCCGACCGGGTGGTGTTCTCGGCGCTGGGCCTGCGCGAGGGCCTGCTTTATTCGCAGCTCAGCCAGGCCGAGCGGTATCTCGATCCGCTCGTCGAGGGCGCTCAACTCGTTGGGCTGCCGCTGGCGCGCGTGCCGGATTTCGCGCCGGCGCTGGTCCCGTGGACCGCCGCGCTGTTTCCTCGCGAGGTTCCCAGGCAGACGCGGCTGCGCGTCGCGGTCTGCGCGCTCTCGGACATCGCGTGGCGCGATCATCCGGACCTGCGCGCCGAGGAGAGCTTTCGCCGGTTGCTGCAGTTTCCGTTCATCGGCGTCGATCACGCCGAGCGGGTTTTCCTCGCCGCGGCGATCCACGCGCGTTACGTCGGCCGCCCCGACGCGCCTTATCTCAGCCCGGCGATCGCCCTGTTGTCGCCGGCCTCGCGCCGGCGCGCGCAAATCCTCGGCCGCGCGATCCTGCTCGCCTATCGCTTTTCCGGCGGCGCGCCGGCGATGCTGGCCGGCGCGCGTCTCAACGTCGAGGCCGATCGCGTCGTCCTCGAAGTCGGCGCCGCCGCAAGAGCCCCCGACAGCGAAGTCGTCGGCGACCGGTTGAGGCTTCTCGCGGCCGCGCTCGGGGTGAGACGCAGCGAGATCGTCGTGGCCGAGGGGGCGTAGCGGCGGCGTTCCTTGCCCCACCCCGCCGCTGCGCGGGGAGGGGAGAAGCGCCGCCGCCAATCTCTCCCCTTTGAAACGGGGAGGGGCCGGGGGTGGGGAGAGAGTGAGGCGAGGCTAAAGCCGCCGTCCGTCCATCGCCGCCCTGACCGGCCGCGACGCACGACCGGGCAAAACGGGTCCGAAGAGAAAAATGACTTGACGAAGACGGGATTTGGCGAGGCGTCGGCTGCAACCCACGACGAATTTCGCGACACTATTGGCTGACGGTAGCTTTCGTGGCCCGAACCAGACATTCTCCGACCGCCAAGGATAGAGATGAGACAAAACAAGCGTCGCGCCCGGCTCGCGTTCGTTCTCGGCGCCATGACGACGTTCTGCTCGCCGCCGGCCTTCGCCGACGACAGCGATGATTGCGCCGACGGAAAGGGCGACGCCGCGATCGCCGCCTGCACGCGAGCTATCGCCTCCGGCCACTGGAAGGGCGGCGATCAAGCGATCAACTTCTACAATCGAGGCCTCGATTATTACGCCAAGGGCGACTACGTCCGCGCGATTGCCGATTTCGAAGCGGCGATCAAAGTCGATCCAAAGATGTTTGACGCTTACGACGAACGCGGGAATGTCTACTACGCCAAACGCGATTATGACCGCGCGATGGCGGACTATAGCGTAGCGATCAGGCTCAATCCGAGCAACGCGCGCGCTTACTTCAACCGCGGAGTTGCCGAGACGGACCTGGGTGATCGGGAGCGGGCGTTCGCCGACTTCAGTTTCGCCATTCGCTTCGACCCCCATCTAGCCGACGCCTATTTCAGGCGGGCCGTCATCTACAAGGATCGTGGCGACACGGAACACGCGCTTGCCGATTTCGAAATGGCCGCGCGGCTCAATCCTGACGATTCCGAAGCTCAGGCCGAGGTCAAAGCTGCGCGAGCGATTCTCCGACGGCATTGAGAATTACAGCGTGAAGCGCAAATTGACGGGTCGTCATTTTCGAGCGAGGCCAGCTTCAAGGGCCCTTGGCGGCTCAGCTTCTGCGAAGCCCTGCGTCGCGCCCCCACCAAAGCGCGCGTCCGTCGTCTGGGCTTGCGCGCTATGAACGCGCTCGTGAGCGTTCAATCCGACGAACCGCCGTATATGGTGGCGCGGCGGCGTCGCGGCGCCGCGCCGCGCTCCTACTTCTTCTTCGGCAAGTAAAGATCGGTCAGCGTTCCCGCGAAGGCTTCGGCGGAGAAGGCGAAGGTTTCCGACAGCGTCGGGTGCGGGTGGATGGTCAGGCCGATGTCTTCGGCTTCCGCGCCCATCTCGATCGCCAGCGTCGCCTCGGCGATCAGGTCGCCGGCGTTGGGGCCGACGATGCCGCAGCCGATCAGCCGGCCGCTCGCCTCGTCCCACAGTGTCTTGGTGAGCCCCTCGTCGCGCCCGAGCGAGAGCGAGCGCCCGCTCGCCGCCCAGGGGAATACCGCCTTGCCGAACTTGAGGCCCTTGGCCTTGGCCTCGGTTTCCGTCACGCCAACCCAGGCGATTTCCGGGTCGGTATAGGCGACCGAGGGGATCGCCTTGGCGTCGAACGAGGATTTGTGGCCGCTGGCGACTTCCGCCGCAACCTTGCCCTCATGCGTCGCTTTATGCGCGAGCATCGGCTGTCCCACGACGTCGCCGATCGCGAAAACATGGGCGACGTTGGTGCGCATCTGCTTGTCGACCGGAATGAAGCCGCGCTCGTCGACCCGCACGCCGGCCGCCGCCGCGCCGACCGCCGCGCCGTTAGGGCGGCGGCCGACCGACACCAGCATCGCGTCGAACACGTCGTTTGCCGGCGCGCCCTCGCCCTCGAACGCAACATGCAGTCCATCGGCCTTGGCCTCGACTGCGGTGACCTTGGTCTTGAGCCGGATCTTTTCGTAGCGCTGGCCGATCCATTTGGCGAGCGGCGCGACGATGTCGCGATCGGCGCCGGGGATCAACTGGTCCATCAGTTCGACGACCGTGATCTTCGAGCCGAGCGCGTGATAGACGGTGGCCATTTCAAGTCCGATGATGCCGCCGCCCAGCACCAGCAGGCGCTTGGGGACGCTGGCGATGTCAAGCGCGCTGGTCGAATCCATGATGCGGGGGTCGCGCGGAATGAACCCCGGCGCGACTGGCTCCGAGCCGGCGGCGATGATCGCATATTTGAACGCGATGGTGCGCGTGCCGTCGGGCGTCGCGACGGCGATGACATTGGCCGAGGCGAACTTGCCCTCGCCGGTGACCACGGTCACCTTGCGCTGGCGCGCCAGCGTGGTCAGGCCGCCGGTCAGGCGCTTGACGACGCCCTCTTTCCAGCCGCGCAGCTTGGCGAGATCGATTTTGGGCGCTGCGAACGTCAGACCGTGAGCGCCGAACGCCGCCGCCTCGTCGATTACCTTGGCCGCATGCAGCAGCGCCTTGGAGGGGATGCAGCCGACATTGAGGCATACGCCGCCCAGCGTCGCGCTGCGGTCGATGAGCGCGACCTTCTGGCCGAGGTCCGCCGCGCGAAAAGCCGCGGTGTAGCCGCCAGGACCCGCGCCGAGCACGACGATGTCGCATTCGACGTCGGCCTTAGGCGCCGGGGCGGCCGCAGGCGCTGGCGCAGCTGGAACGGGGGCGGCGGTGGAAGACGGAGCGGCCGCAGGCGCCGAGGGCGCGTCGCCCTCGAGGGTCGCCAGCAGCGCGCCCTCGCTCACCTTGTCGCCGACCTTGACCTTGATTTCGCCGATCACGCCGGCCTCGGGCGCCGGCACATCGAGCGTCGCCTTGTCGCTCTCCAGCGTGAGGATCACCTCTTCCTTCGCCACGCTCTGGCCGGGTTTGATGTGAATGTCGACGATCGGCACGTCCTTGAAGTCGCCGATATCGGGAAGTCTGATTTCACGCGCCATCGAATCCTCTCCCGTTCGTCCCACTCGCAGGGCGTCCCGTCACAGCAGGACGCGGCGCATGTCCTCGACCACCCCGACGAAATGGCGCATGAACCGCGCCGCCGCCGCGCCGTCGATCACGCGGTGGTCGTAGGACAGGCACAGCGGCAGCATCAGGCGCGGCGCGAACGCCTTGCCGTCCCACACCGGCGCCATTTTCGAGCGGACGACGCCGAGGATCGCGACTTCCGGCGCGTTGACGATCGGCGTGAACGCCGTGCCGCCGATGCCGCCGAGCGACGAGATGGTGAAGCTCGCCCCCTGCATCTCGGTCGGCGAAAGCTTGCCCTCGCGCGCCTTGGCCGACAGCGCGCCAAGCTCGCGCGCGAGGTCGACGACGCCCTTGCGATCGACGTCGCGCACCACCGCGACGACCAGACCTTCCGGCGTGTCGATGGCGACCCCGATATGCCAGTAGTTCTTGAACACCAGCGCGTCCCTGGCTGGCGTCAGCGAAGCGTTGAACGTCGGAAACGCCTTGAGCGCGCTGATCGAGGCTTTCATCAGCAACGGCAGCAGCGAAACGCGATAGGGCGCCTTCTTGTCCGCCTTGGCGTCGTCGTCGAGGCTCTTGCGGAAGGCGTCGAGGTCGGTGACATCGGCTTCGTCGCAGTGGGTGACATGGGGAATGTTGACCCACGAGGCATGCAACCGGGGGCCGGAGATGCGCTTGATGCGCGACAGCGGCTTGGTCTCGACCGGCCCGAACTTGGAAAAATCGACTGCCGGGATTTCGGGGAGCGCCGCGCCGCCCGAACCGCCGCCGCCGGCCAGCGCCGCCTTGACGTCCTCGCGGGTGATGCGGCCCTTCTCGCCGGTGCCGCGCACCTGGGTCAGGTCGAGATCGAGCTCGCGTGCGAGACGGCGGACGGCCGGCCCGGCGAACACTCCCGAAAAATCGGCGGGCGCCGGGCCGGCGATCTTCGCCGGCGCGGGAACGGCGGTGGCTGGCGCCGCTGTCGGCGCGGATGCCGCTGCCGCCGTCGGCTGCTGCGCTGGCGCCTTGGCGGGCGCCGGCGTCGACGGAGCGCCGGCGGCCTCTTCGAGCCGCAGGATCAACGAACCCATCGCGACCTTGTCGCCGACCTTGGCGACGATGTCGCGCACCGTTCCAGGGCCGGGCGCCGGCACGTCCATGGTCGCCTTGTCGGACTCGAGCGTGACCAGCGACTGATCGGCTTTGACGACCTCGCCCGGCTTGACGAGAATCTCGATGATCGGCACGTCCTTGTAGTCGCCGATGTCGGGGACTTTCACATCGATCATGTTGGCCACGGGCGCTTCTCCCTGCGCGAGCGTCTCTGAAACGATTGGTTCGGGTCAGCTCAGCGCTGGGCTCGCCCGTTCGGTGTCGATCTTGTAGAGCCTGATCGCCTCCGCCACCGTTCTCGAGGGCAGGAGCTGTTCGTCGGCAAGCGCCTTCAGTCCCGCCAGCGCGACGTGGTAGCGGTCGACCTCGAAGAACGAACGCAGACGGCGCCGATAGTCGGATCGGCCGAAGCCGTCCGTGCCCAGGGCTTTGTAGCGCGCCGGGACGAAGGGCCGGATGCCGTCCGGGATCGCCTTGATATAGTCGGTCGCCGCGACCACCGGCCCGACGCCCTTGCCGAGGCACTTTTCGACATACGAGATGCGTGGCGGCGCCTCGGGATGCAGCATGTTCCAGCGATCGACTTCGAGCCCGTCGCGTCGCAATTGGGTGAAGCTCGTGACGCTCCAGATATCGGTGGACACGCCAAAGTCCCTGGCCAGCAGCTTCGCCGCCTCCTCGACCTCGCGCAGAATCGCCCCCGAACCCAGCAGGCGCAGTCGCAGGCCGGGCTTTTCGGCCTCGACCTTACGCAACGGATACATCCCGGCGAGGATGCCGGCCTCCACGCCTTCCGGCATCGCGGGATGGGGATAATTCTCGTTCAGCGTGGTGATGTAATAGTAGACATCCTCGTTGTCGACATACATGCGCTTGAGGCCGGCCTGGATGATCACCGCCAGCTCGTAGGCGTAGGTCGGATCGTAGCCGATGCAATTGGGGATCGTCGACGCCAGCACATGGCTGTGGCCGTCTTCGTGCTGCAGCCCCTCGCCGTTGAGCGTGGTGCGCCCCGAAGTGCCGCCGATGAGAAAGCCGCGCGTGCGCATGTCGCCCGCCGCCCAGCAGAGATCGCCGACCCGCTGGAAGCCGAACATCGAATAGTAGATGTAGAACGGGATCATCGGCGTGTTCGACGTCGAATAGGACGTTCCCGCCGCGATGAACGAGGCCATGGCGCCGGCTTCGTTGATCCCTTCCTGGAGGATCTGGCCCTTGGGATCCTCGCGGTAATACATCAACTGGTCGGCGTCCTGCGGCCGGTAGAGCTGCCCGCCCTGGCTGAAAATGCCGATCTGCCGGAACAGGCCCTCCATGCCGAACGTGCGGCTTTCATCGGGCACGATCGGCACGACGCGCGGGCCGATCGCCTTGTCGCGCAGCAGCGTCGTCAGGATGCGCACGAACGCCATCGTGGTTGAGATTTCGCGCCCTTCGGCGGTCGCCTTCAGCAACGCGTCGAACGCCGACAGCTCAGGGATGGGCAGCGGCGCGCTCACGCGCCGGCGCGCCGGAAGATAGCCGCCGAGGGCTTCGCGGTGTTCGCGCAGGTACCTCATTTCCGGGCTGTCTTCGGGCAAGCGCAGAAACGGAATCTTGCCGATCTCGTCATCCGGGATCGGCACATGAAACCGATCGCGGAATGCGCGCAGCCCCTGATCGCCGAGTTTCTTTTGCTGGTGGGCGATCATCTGGCCTTCGCCCGCCTCGCCCATGCCATAGCCCTTGACGGTCTTGGCGAGGATGACAGTCGGCTGGCCTACGTGCTCGACGGCCGCCTTGTAGGCGGCGTAGACCTTCACCGGGTCGTGGCCGCCGCGGGTCAGCGCCCAGATCTGATCGTCAGTCCAGTCGGCGACCATCGCCGCGGTCTCGGGATAGCGGCCGAAGAATTTTTCGCGGACGTAGGCGCCGTTCTTCGACTTGAAATCCTGATATTCGCCGTCGACGCATTCTTCCATCAACTGGCGCAGCTTGCCCGAGCTGTCGCGCGCGAGCAGTTGATCCCAGCTCGAGCCCCACAGGCATTTGATGACGTTCCAGCCGGCGCCGCGAAAATCCGCCTCGAGCTCCTGAACGATCTTGCCGTTGCCGCGCACCGGCCCATCGAGCCGCTGCAGGTTGCAGTTGATGACGAAGATCAGATTGTCGAGCTTCTCCCGACCGGCGAGCGAGATCGCGCCCAGCGATTCCGGCTCGTCCATCTCGCCGTCGCCGCAAAACGCCCAAACCTTGCGCTGCGCGGTGTCGGCGATCTCGCGATGATGGAGATATTTCAGGAAACGCGCCTGGTAGATCGCCATCAGCGGCCCCAGACCCATCGACACCGTCGGGAATTGCCAGAAGTCCGGCATCAGCCAGGGATGCGGATAGGACGAAAGTCCCTTGCCCTCCACCTCCTGCCGGAAATTGATCAGTTGCTCCTCGCTGAGGCGCCCCTCGACAAAGGCGCGGGCATAAATCCCCGGCGAGATATGGCCCTGAAAATAGATGAGGTCGCCGCCATGCGCTTCGCTGGCGGCGCGCCAGAAGTGCATGAACCCGGTGTCGTACAGGGTCGCCGCCGACTGAAAACTCGCAATATGGCCGCCGAGTTCGGAAGATTCCTTGTTCGCCTTGACGACCATCGCCGTGGCGTTCCAGCGAACGGCGTGCCGGATCGTCTGCTCGATGTCGCGATCGCCGGGATGCGGCGGCTCGTCTTGCGGATGGATGGTGTTGACGTAGGCGGTGTTGAAGGCGAAGGGCAGCCGCGCGCCTTTTCGGCGGGCCGACGTGACGACCGCTTCGAGTAGCGCGTCGACGCGGTCCGCGCCCTCGAACGCCTCGACGGAGTTGAGCGCGTCGAGCCATTCGCGCGCCTCGTCGCCGTCGCCCTTTTCCGCTTCGGTCATCGCTTCGTCCCCGCCTGGTATCCCGCCGCAAACGTCCTGCTTGCCGGGGCGGAATTTTGCCGAGTGGGTTAATCTCACGGTGCGGTCAATATGGCAATCCGGCCTAGAGCGATCCAGCCATGCCGGCGGCGCAATGGGGCCAGCGCTTTCATTGGCTCGCGCCGCCGCCTATGCTCGCGGGCGTCCAGGGGAGAGTGGGATGGCCGGGCTTTCGACCCATGTTCTCGACACCGTCCGCGGCGGTCCCGCGGCGGGGGTCGCCGTCGAGTTGTACAGCCTGGAGCCGGACGGCTCGCGGATCGCCGTTTCGCGCACCCTCACCAACGCCGACGGACGCACCGACGCGCCGCTCATCAGCGCCGCGGCGGCGCGGGTCGGAACCTTCGAACTGGTCTTCCATGTCGGCGACTATTTTCGCCGCTCCGGCGCTGCGACCGCCGAACCGCCGTTCCTCGACGTAATTCCGATCCGTTTCTCGGTCGCCGACCCCAAGGCGCATTACCATGTGCCGCTGCTGGCCAGTCCCTGGAGCTATTCGACTTACCGGGGCAGCTAGCTTCACATCGGCGGCATCTTCTCGAATTTCGGCATGGCCGGATCGAGCCGGTCCCAGGCGTGACCGCGCATTGTGTAGGTCACCATCCGCGGCTCGTATCGGCCTGGATCGTCGAGGCTCGCGGCGTGAATGGTGAAGAGGTCCGGCATCGCTGAGAAGGTCAGGTGCACGGGCGACCCGCAGGCGGGGCAGAAGCCGCGCGTCTTCACGTTGCCGCTGTCGCCGACCATGTCCCAGTGCGTCGCTTCGCCCGCGAGCTTCACCGCCTCCCTGCTCGGGAAGGTCAAGTAGGATCCGTGCCCGGCGCCGCTCGTTCTCTGGCAGTCGCGGCACTGGCAGTCGTTCATCGCAATCGGCTCGGCCGAGATTTCATAGCGGATCGCGCCGCAGGCGCATCCGCCAGTGTAAGGCTTGCTCATGTCTCTCTCCCAAAAGGCGCCGCACTGGCCGCGGCGGTTTCCGTCGCGTCAGTCCTTTGCGTCGACGATAGCACCAATGTTCCGGACGACCTTCTTCCAGCCTTCGCTCATGTTCTTGAAGGCGGTATCGTTCATCGGCAGGACGAAGCCGGAGTGGACGAGGCGGAGGCGTGTACCGTTTTCGACCCTGGAGAGGATGAACGTGACCACGGTGTCGAGCCGCGAGCCGTATCCGACGTTTCCGTCATGGCCGCCTTCCCAGGCATAGGCAAAACGTTCGTTCGGCTTCGCCTCCAGCACCCGGCAGTGAATGACGCCGTCCCACGCGCCGGCCGGCTTGGTCTGGTAAGTGAAGCGATTGCCTTCCACGGGCTCGAAGCCGGCCGGCGTCATCAGCCAGCGGCCCATCAAATTGGCGGTGGTCAGCGTTTTCCAGATCGTCTCCGGCGTATGCGGGAAAACCTCGTCGACCACGATGTCTTGCGTGTCGGGCTTCAATGCGGCGTCGTTCATGGATCAATTTCCTTCAGCAGCGTCCTGAGATTTGCAAAGCGTTCGCGCCAGAAGACGCCGTAATGGCTCATCCACTCGACCAGCGGCTCGAGGCCTTCCGGCTGGGCGCGGTAGTAGACTTTCCGGCCATCGGGGCGCTCGGCGACCAGGCCGGCCTGCTTCAGGGCCTTGAGGTGTTGCGAAATGGCGCCCTGAGTCACGCCGCTCCCTCGCGTCAGTTCGACGACGCTGATCTCGTCGGAACTGACGACCTGCTCAAACACCGTCCGCCGCGTGGGATCGGCGAGCGCGCGCATGACGGCGTTGATGGGGGCGGCCTCGGTCATGAAAAATCAATAGCGCATGCTAATTAATTAGTCAATACTAATTAGTTTGAATGATGGTCGGTCAATGCGCCATTGTGTTGGCGGCGCGTTCGCGCTTGTCGGCGAGCAAAAAGACGAAGTCGCCGGGGCGTGATCGCTGCGCCCACACCTTCATGTTCACGATCCGCACTGTCCCCGCGATCAACGAGTCCTGAGCCCAGATCAGGCTGACCCAGCCTTGCCGCCGGTCTCGCCAGCCGCCGGGCCGGAAGTGGGCGGGGCCAGAAGGGGCCCGCCCGTCATAACCCCGCCGGATTCATACTTCCTAATCATACGCAGGCTTATTATAAGGTGTGTTCTAACGCGATGTCCGCCCGATCCGCTGCGTCACTGGCCATGCCTTTCACTCCCGCCCGCGAGTTCGGCTTCGCCCTCCACGATGTGGCGCGGCTGTTGCGCACCTGCGCGGACCAGCGCGCAAGGGAGTTGAATATGACTCGCGCCCAATGGGCCGTTCTGGCCCGCTTGCAACGGTTTGAGGGCGCCAAGCAAAGCGAACTCGCCGAAATGCTCGACCTGCAGCCGATCACCCTGGCGCGGCTTGTCGACAAACTGTGCGGCCTTGGCCTCGTCGAGCGCCGCGACGACGCCAAGGACCGCCGCGCCAACCGGCTTTACCTGACTGAAAAAGCCGCGCCGACTTTGGAGCGGCTCGGCGCGCTGGGCGAGGACCTGATGGTTCGCGCGCTTGCCGGGCTCGAGCCCACCGCGATCGCCGCGATGAATGAGCGGATGGCGCAGATCAAGGCCAATCTCAAGAACGAACTGCACTGCAAGGGTTGATCCGTTGTCGCAAGTTTCCCCGATCAAGCCGCGGGAGCGCACGGGCGAAAGCGCCCCTTCGCCGGCTCCAGCGCCGCCGTCGGTCGCCCCTCCCGCCGCGCCGCAGCCGGCGGCCCCGCTCGCCCCGAAACGCGGCCGTCGCGGCGCGTCGCGCTTTGTGCTCCTCGTCGTCCTGCCGATCGTCGCGCTGGTCGCCGGCGGCTATTGGTGGCTGAGCGGAGGGCGCTACGTCACCACCGACAACGCCTATATCGGCGCCGAGAAGGTGATGATCACGCCGCAGGTGTCCGGCGCGGTGTCGCGCATCGACGTTGTCGAAGGGCGGCACGTCGGCGTCGGCGACAAATTGTTCGAGATCGATCCGGCGCCTTACCGCGCCGCGGTGGCGCTCGCCGAAGGCCGCGTCGCCGCGGCTGAGGCGGAATATGAGAATTTGCGGCTCTCCTACAAGAGCGACGAAGATCAGATCCGGATGGGGCAGGAGGCGGTCAAGGTCCGCCAGTCTGATTTCGATCGCAAGAGCGCGCTGCTGAGCCAGCGCGCCGGCACCGCGGTCGATCTCGACAATTCGGCGGCGGCGCTGATCCAGGCGCGGCAGATTCTCGCCTTCGTGCAGCAGCAATTGGACTCCGCACGCATCAAGCTCGGCGGCGCGCTCGACGCGCCGCTGGACGCCTTCCCCGACTACATGCAGGCGAAGGCGCAACTCGAGGACGCCCAACGCAATCTGAGCAACACCACTGTGCTGGCGCCGATCGCCGGCGTCGCCACGCAGGTGCCGCAGATCCAGCTCGGCCGTTTCATCGCCGCCGGCGCGCCGGTGTTCGCGGTCATCGCTGATCGCGGGCTATGGATCGACGCCAATCCGAAGGAATCCGATCTCACCTACGTCCATTCCGGTCTTGCCGCCATCGTCACGGTCGACGCGTTCCCCGATCGGACCTGGCGCGGCAAGGTCGGCGCGATCGCGCCGGGCACCGGCGCGCAATTCGCCATCCTGCCGCCGCAAAACGCCAGCGGCAACTGGGTCAAGGTGGTGCAGCGGGTGCCGCTGCGCGTCGAACTCGACGCCGACCAGGACACCAGCGACCTGCGCGCCGGGATGAGCGCCTATGTGTCGATCGACACCGGACGCGCGCGCACGTTGAGCGGCGTTCTGGCCGGTCTGAGGGACGCGTTCAACGGCGGGTCGACCCCGGCCAAGGCGGACGTCAAGCGGTGAGCGCGTATGCCCCCGCTGACGAGATCACCCCGCTCGTGCGGGCGATGCTGACCGTCTGCGTGATGATGGCGACCATCATGCAGGCGCTCGACACGACGATCGCCAATGTCGCGCTGCCGTATATGCAGGGCACGCTCTCGACGACCCAGGACCAGATCAACTGGGTGCTGACGTCCTATATCGTCGCCGCGGCGATCATGACTTCGCCGCTCGGCTGGACGGCGATGCGGTTCGGCCGAAAGAGACTGTTCATCGTTTGCGCCGCCGGGTTCACCGTCGCCTCGATGTTGTGCGGCGTCGCGCAGGATCTCGATCAGATGGTGGCGTTTCGCCTGTTGCAGGGCGTATTCGGCGCCGCGCTGGTGCCGCTTTCACAGACCGTGATGCTCGACATCTATCCGCCCGAACGGCGCGGCGCGGCGATGGCGATCTGGGGCATGGGCGTCATGCTCGGACCGATCATGGGCCCGACTTTGGGCGGCTGGCTCACCGACTCCTATTCGTGGCGCTGGGTGTTCTTCGTCAACCTGCCGTTCGGCATTCTCACCGTCATGGGACTCTCCGCCTTCATGACCGAAAGCGTGCAGCGGCGCGACGTCCCGTTTGCATGGTTCGGTTTTCTGTCGCTGTCGCTTGGCATCGGCGCGCTGCAGATGATGCTCGATCGCGGCGAGGACCAGGGCTGGTTCGATTCCCCCGAGATCGTCGTCGAAATGATCCTGTCGATCGTCGGCTTCTATTTCTTTCTCGCCGATTCCTTCACCTCGTCGCGGCCGTTCATCCCGCTACGCATTTTCCGCGACTGGAATTTTTCGATCGCCGTGATCTTCATGTTCCTGATCGGCGTCATCCTGCTCGCCACGATGGCGCTGGTGACGCCCTATCTGCAGAACCTGAAGGGCTATCCGGTTCTGGCGAGCGGCTTCCTGCTCGGCGCGCGCGGCGTCGGAACCTTTGTCGCGATGATGATGGTCGGTCGTCTGCTCGGCCGGGTCGATGCGCGCCGCCTGATCTTTTTCGGGCTCGTCCTGTCGACCGCGTCGCTGTGGCTGATGGTGTATTGGTCGCCGGACAGTTCGGGGACCACGATCGGCGTCAACGGCGTCCTGCAGGGTTTCGGCCTCGGCTTCGTGTTCGTGCCGCTGAACACCATCGCGTTCGCCACGCTGCCGGGCGAACTGCGCACCGACGGCACCGCGATCTGGACGCTGATCCGCAACCTCGGCTCGTCGATCGGCATCTCGCTGATCATCGCCGAGCTGACCAACCTGATCGATGTGTTTCACAGCCAGCTCGTCGAACGGATCACCCCGTTCAACGACGCCTTGCAAATGCCCGACATCGCCGCCGTCCTGTCGACGAGGACCGACGCCGGCCGCGCGCTGCTCGATCAGATCGTCACCCAGCAGGCGGCGGTGATGGCCTATTCGAACGACTTCCTGATCATGACCTTCATCAGCCTCTGCGCGTTTCCGCTGCTGTTCCTGATCCGCGCGCCCAAGGCGGCGGCCAGCGGTCCGGCGCCCGCGGCGGCGATGGACTGACCACGCGCGCTGGTCACGACGATGGCGCGCCCTGTTGCGGCTTCGCCGCGCCGGCGCGGGTCAGCGCGAGGATCGCGCCGCCCGCCGCCAGGCCCCAGAAGGCGCCGCCGATCCCCAGAAACGTGACGCCGGAGGCGGCGGTGACGAAGGTCGCGAGCGCCGCCTCGCGCTCGCCCGTCCCGGCGAGCGCGTTGCTCAGCGAAGAACCGAACGCGCCGAGCAGGGCGAGCCCGGCGACCGCCTCGATGAGGATCGGCGAGCCGGAGACGAAGCGGGTCATCGCGCCGGCCAGCAGGCCGAACGCGATATAGGCGACGCCTGACGCCGCCCCGGCGATCCAGCGCCTTTCTGGGTCGGGATCGGCGTCGGGCGATGCGCAGAGCGCGGCGGTGATCGCGCTGAGGTTCACCGCGTGGCCGCCGAACGGCGCGGCGCTCAGGGTGAACAGCCCGGTCGCGACGATCAGCGGCCCCGGCGCTGGGCGATAGCCGTTGGCCGCCAGCACCGCCAGGCCGGGAAGGTTCTGGCTGGCCATGGTGACGATGAACAGCGGCAGCGCGAGGCTGATCAGCGCCTCGAGGGAAAAGGCGGGCGTCACCGCAATCGCGCTTGGGCTGAAATCGCTCCAGGCGACCGGCGCGCCGTGGCTGGTCGCGGCGATCAGCAGGCCGGCGACGATCGCCGCCGCCGGGGTCGCCCACAGCCGCTTCCAGCGCGCCATCAGCAGCCAGACCACGATGATCGGCGCGGCGAGGCGCGGCGCCTCGGCCATCGCCTTGACCGGGGCGAGGCACAGCGAAAACAGCACGCCGGCCAGCATCGCATTGGCCAGTGACGGCGGGATCGCGCCGATCGCCCGGCCGAACGGGCGGATCAGGCCGGCGGCGACGATCAGCGCGCCGACCGCCAGAAACGCGCCGACCGCCGCGGGAAAACCGCCCGCCGCCGCGCCGGTCGAGGCGAGCAGCGCCGCGCCCGGCGTCGACCAGGCGGCCGAAACCGGCATGCGCGTCCACAGGCTCAGCGCGACGCCGGCCAGCCCCATGGCGATCGACAGCGCCATCAGGCCGGAGGCGGCCTCGGCGTCGCTGGCCCCGACCGCGGTGAGGCCCTTGAGGATCACCGCGAAGGAGCTGGCGTAGCCGACGAGGGCCGCGATAAGGCCCGCGCTGACGGGCTGGAGCAGGGCGCGCATGAGAGAGGGCGACTCGAGGGGCGGGGGGAGTGAGCGGCAGGTTACAGCAAACCGCGCGGCGTGGAATGTCCATAAAATGTTTGTCTAAAGCGGAATTTGCGGCGCGCGCGCGACCGCGCCGCCCGGCGCGCTAGCCGCCGCCGGCCGCCGGCTTGTCGATCGGCGCCACACGCCTGACGCAGACCGGCCCGCCCTTGCCTGGCCAGGAGCATCGCCATTCCGGGCCGAAGCCCCAGTTCGTCGCGCGGCCCGAGGCCTGCATGTAGGCCGCGCCGGCCAGGGCGGCGGCGCTGACCAGGATCACCAGCAGGATGACGCCGACTTCCCTCGCCTTGCGCAGCCGCAGATAGGCGTTGAGCCGCGCTGCGCCGGGACTGGCGACGGGTTGGCGCAGGCTTTGCGTCATGGCGGCTCTCCGGGGCGCTCGGCGGCGCGCCCGGTCACGATCGGGCGGCCCCGGCCCTGGTCCGTCGTCGCTCAGACGAATCGCCTGACGAAGGCGAGCGCCGTCTCGGCGACTTCGCGCCAGCCGTGGTCGATGGTCAGCGCATGGCCGCGGTCCGGCATTTCGACGAATTCGGTCACGCCGGGATTGCGCTGCTGCAGCTTGAAGGAAGCGTTGGACACCGCGAACGGCACCGTGTGGTCCTTCTCGCCCGACATGACGAGCAGAGGTCCGCGCGCCGGATTCTCGGTGTCGACCTTGTCCTCGGTCCACGGGTTCAGGTTGGCGGTCGCCGCCTGAAACAGCGGCGCGCCGGCCGCCGGCACCGCGAAGGTGTGATAAAGCTCCTCGGCCTCCTTCTCCACCACCGCATTGGCGAATCCGTAGCGGAACTGGTCGAAGGTGAGCGGCACCGCGCGGTTGCGATTGGCCGGATTGCCGAGCACCGGCCACGCTGATTTCAGCGCCGAGAACGGCAGCGGCAGCACGCCGCGGAACGGCGCCGGATCGATCGCCACAGTCGCGGCCGCGCGCCCGCGGCCGGCGAGAATCTGGGCGAGCAGGCCGCCGAACGAATGGCCGATGATCGCCGGCTTTCGCGCGAGCTGCTGGACGATATTGTCGAAATGATCGGCAACCTGCTTGATCGTCTTGTGCGCGAAGACATTCGGGTGGGCGTCCGCCTCGTCGACCGTCTGGGGGTCGTCGGGCCAGCCGGGAGTGAGAGCGACATAGCCGGCGTCCTCGAACAGCTTCGCCCAGCGGTCCCAACTGCTGGGGAGCAGCCACAGCCCGTGGACGAACACCACCGGCTGCTTGCCGGTCGCATTGGCGCGCGCCACCTCGCGCATTTCGAGTTCGGTGATTGTCGCCGGGTTTTTCCCCTGTTCCGTCGAATTGGCCGCGGACATGCTGGCGCCCCTCTGCTGCCTCGCTTCGAAAGCGAGCCCCCGCCACGCGCCCGACCGCTCTCGCGCATCGGGCCGGAGCGGCGCCAGCCTGCCGCATTTCCGCGCCGCGCTCAATCGGCGTCTGGCGTCGCCCGCCGGGAGTCGGTCAGAACCGCTCGACCCACGGGCGCAGCTCGACCTCCAGCGACCACGCGCTGCGCGGCTGGCGCAGCACGTCGAGATAGGTCTGGGCGATCGCCTCGGGATCGAGCAGGCTGTCGGGATGGTCGGCGGGTACCGGCCGCTGGCTCGAGCGGACGCCGCCGTCGATGACGAAATGCGCGACATGGATGCCCTTGGGGCCGAGTTCGCGCGCCGCGCTCTGGGCGAGGCCGCGCAGCGCGAACTTGCCCATCGCGAACGGCGCCGACAGCGGGTAGCCCTTGACGCTGGCCGAGGCGCCGGTGAACAGGAGCGCGCCGCGCCCGCGAGGAACCATCAGCCTGGCGGCTTGCTGGGCGACCAGGAAGCCGCCGAACGCCCCGACCTGGAGCACCCGCTCGACCAGCGCCGGATCGAGGTCGGCGATCGACCCCTGGGCGCGCAGGCCGGCGTTGTAGACGACGACATCCGGCTCGCCGATCCGTTTGGTCGCCTCATCGAACAGCGCGGCGACGGAGGCGGGATCGCTGGCGTCCGCCTCGAACGCCGTCGCGCCGGTCTCGACCACCAGCGGCCCGAGCTTGCCGACGTTGCGCGCCGCGAGGCCGACGCTGACGCCGCGCGCCGAAAGCCGCCGCGCCAGCGCAGCGCTGATCCCGGCGCCGGCCCCGACGATGAGCGCGGTGCGGTAGGGGAAATCGGGCATGGGGGGCTCCTGGGGACGGGGGAGAGGGCCGTGGCGAATAAGGAAGGGTCGAACAAAGCGGCCCATGCGATGGCGCGGTCGCTTGGCGCGCAAAGACTGTCGGCGCCGAGACCAGGCAGCAATACAACATTTCTTGAGGTCTGTGGCGCCGTCAATCGTCAATCGATCAGCCTTTGCTGAGACTTTCGGGCCTCCTCTCCCCGCGATGCGGGGAGAGGAGGCCTCGGCATCGCGCCGATCCCTTCGACGACCACTGGCGTCCAGCGTTCACGGCGGCGGGCGATGCGGGCGGGGCGGCTTTCCGCGTCATAGTCGGCGGCGATCGGCGGGCGGGCGAACAGGCTGGCGTCATCGAGCGCGTTGACGATGACGATGGCGCGCGGCGCGGTTTCGCCGATCGTGATCGCCGCGACATAGACGCCGCACGCCCGGCAGACCCAGTATTCGGCGGTTTGCAGGCCGAAACGATAGCGGCTGAGCAGCGCCTCGTCGCGAACGCGAAGGGTCAGCTTTCCCGCCGGATCGGCAGCGGCGCGCGAGGCGTGCTTGCGGCAGAACGAACATTGGCAGGCGCGGATTTCGATCTCATGCGGCGCGATCGCGGTTTCAAAATCGAGTTCGATATTGCCGCAATGACAGCGGCCGTGATGCGGTTTCATCGAGTCTCCTGCGACGCGGGGCAGGGCCGCCGCCTCCGGCGCAATCGGGAGGCCGGCCAGCGCGCCGCTCCGAGACTGCCGCCGCGCGCGCCGCTTGTCGACGCCCGACGGCGATTGCCAAGCCGGCTTTTCAAGATCAGTCTCGTCTTTGGACGTGTTGCGATCCGCTTGCCGTCGGCCGCGCCGCATCGCGATGGGGGACGCCATGCGGGGGCATGCGGATAGCCCTTGGGCCGTTCGGCGCCTGCTGTGCGGCCTCGCCGCGCTGCTCGTCTCGGCCTGCGCCTCGACTCCGGAAATGATCCCCGGAGACGCCAATGCGTTCAATGGATTGGCGACATTCCTTCCCAATCCGCCGCAGGATGCGGCGACGGCGGCGAGGCCGTTGCGCGTCCTGCTCATCCACGGCATGGGGACGGCGACCACAACATGATTTCGATCCGTTCATTCTGGCGCTGGCAGGCAGACTGGGACTGACCCAGATTCCTCCGGAGTGTCCAGCCGGCCATGCGCCGCCATGCTGGGAGCCCTCCGACCGCGCCGCCGCTGATGACGCCGATCGGCCATCCCATCGACATTCCCGGCGTGCCTGATGCGGACCGCGCCGAGGTCTACACCTACCGGTTCGCCGCCGCGGCTGACGGCTCGCGCGACGCCGCCGCGCCGGCGATGACCCTCAGCTATCTCCGGTGGTCGCCGCTCACCGCCACCATCAAATGCGCAAGCCTCGATGAAACGACCTGTCCCGACTCGGCCGAGAAGCTGGAGCCGAAGCGCCAGTGGTTCGCCGGCGTCGCCAAGGACTTCATCGACGACAAGCTCGCCGACGTCGTGCTCTATCTCGGAAAATACGGCCAGCGCGTGCTTCGCCCGACCGTCGAGTCGGCGCTGTGCCATCTGTCCGGCGGGCATCCGACCAACGGCGGGCGCAACTGCGACAACGACAACCAGAGCGTCGCCGAAAACCAGCCGCCCACGGTGATCATCACCCACAGCCTCGGCGGCTATATGCTGATCGATGCGATTCACGACGAGCTGACGCGCGGCGCACGGGGCGGGGGGCGCAACGAACACACCGCGGCGGCGAAGATCGTCGCCAGCACGCAGCTCATCTTCATGATGGCCAACCAGCTCGCCCTGCTCGACCTCGCCGACCTGCGCACCCGGCTCTATCCGGCCGCGGCGGGGGAGACGGTTCGGCACGGCGGCGCGCCGGCGGCGACGGCGATCGGCGATCTGATCGCCGACTGGTCGTATTTCAAGCCGAAGTCGCGTTGGCGGGTGCGGGCCGGAGGCCCGCCGACGCCCGTCGATCAGAACGAGCAGATCGTCGCGTTCAGCGACCCCAATGACATACTGAGCTGGCTGGTCAACCGCGCAAACGTCGAGACGCCGCGCTCGAACGCCGGCAAGGTGACGCTGACCAATGTCTACATGGCCAATGACGAGTTCGAGATTCCCGGCGTGTTTTCCAATCCGATCGAGGCGCACGACGGCTATATGAAGAATCCGACGGTGCTCGATCTGTTCGCCTGCGGGATGAGCGCCGGCGCCGTCGCGCCTTGCCCGGCGCCGGCTGCGCGCTAAGCGCCGCCGCGTTGCCCCCGCCGCGCCCGCTATCGGTCAGGCTTTCCGGCGTCGAGAATCCACGTCCGGTCGGCGAACGCGACATAGATGCGCTCCTGCCCGAGCGCTGCGCCAAGCTCGGTCGCCAGCTCGTTCAGCATCGCCTCGATCGCCGCATCCGGGAGGTGGCCGAGATAGGCATGGACCGCTTCGCCGGTGAACAGCGCCACCGGCTCGCGGTCCGAGCCGACCGTGCCGTCGTCGCGCGGCCAGGCGTAGGTGACCTCGGCGCGCGTGAACATGCCGGAGAGGGCGGGCTGGCCCGCCTCGACGCGGCGCTTCATCCACGCGCGCGCCGTTCGCACGGCTTCTGAAACGTCGAACACCCGGCCCTCGGCGTCCCAGCCTTCGCGAAGGCCGACGCTGACCCGAAAATCACGGCGCGGGCCTTGCGAGCCCGGCACGACGGCGTAGTCTTGCGGCTTCGGCGCGGCGGTTTGGGGGCGGGGGGCTTGAGACATCAGCGTGCTCGTTCGCCGGCGGACGCCCGCCCTGGCGGGCTTTCCCCCTTGTCCCATAGTCCAGCCGCCGCGTCCCGTAAATCTCGCCGATCGGCTTGGCGGACCGCGAGGCGCGATGATGGGCCATATCGTTGAAGCGTTGCTGATCGACCTGGGGGTCTACGGCGCCATCGCCGCCGCGATGCTCGCGTTCTGGGGCGCGGTCATGGGCGTGATTATCGCCATCGCGGCGATCTTCCGGAGACGCCGGGGAGCGGTCGACGCCACCGCCGGCGCCCGGTGAGCGAAGAACCCGGCGCGCGCATCCGGATTGCTCTGGAAACGCCGGATTGGGCGATCGAGTTGTCGCTGCCGGTCCCCGCCGGGCCCGCGCCGATCGAGACCTGGCTGCCGTTTCTGCACGCGCTGGCCGACGAAGCCGCCGGCCTCGCCCAGCAGGCGGCGGGGCGCGCAGGCAAACGCGTCTCCTGCCGGAAGGGCTGCGCCGCTTGCTGCCGGCAACTGGTGGCGATTTCCTTGGTCGAGGCGCGCGCGCTGGCGAGGCTGGTGGCGGAAATGCCCGAGCCCCGGCAAAGCGAGATTCGGGCGCGCTTTGCGCAGGCCGCGCAGCGCCTCGCCGAGATCAGCGCGGCGGCGCGCGACGCTCCGGGCGACCCGGATCGCGAGGAGCTCCCGCTCGTCGAAACCGATCAGCAGCGCCTCGGCGCCGCCTGGTTCGCGCGGCGGATCGCCTGTCCGTTTCTGGACGACGAGGCGTGCAGCATTCATGCCTCGCGCCCGCTGGTCTGCCGCGAATATCTGGTGACCAGCCCGTCCGAGGCGTGCTCCCGGCTGTTCGAGATTCCCGTGGAGCGCATCGAAGCTTCGGTGAGCCTCAGTCCGTCGCTGGCGAGGGCCGCGGCGCGGATCGCCGACGTTCCCGTGGCGATGATCCCGCTGGTGATGGCGCTGCAATGGGCGGACAAGATCGAGGCGGCGTTGTCGAGCCAGCATGACGCCATGCGGACGCTGGAGATCCTGCTCGGCGAGATCGGCGCGTGGCGGATCGAGAGGTGAGCGCCGCCCCGCGCCAATGGCGCGAGGATCGCCGCAGCCTACGGCCCCTTGTAGGTGACTCGCCAGATCGCGCCGCCGCCGTCGTCGGTGACCAGCAGGGAGCCGTCGCGGGCGACCGCGACGTCGACCGGCCGGCCCCACACGTCGGTGTCGTCGACCACGAAGCCGATCAGGAAGTCCTCGTATTCGCCGGTCGGCTCGCCGTTCTTGAACAGCAGCCGCACGACCTTGTAGCCGGTCCGCTTGGCGCGGTTCCACGAGCCATGCAGCGCGACGAACGCATCGCCCTTGTAGGCGGCGGGAAATTGCGCCCCCTCGTAGAACGTGATGCCGAGCGGCGCCGAATGCGGCTGGATCAGCACGTCCGGCACAGTGACCTTGCCCGCCAGATCAGGGCGTTCGCCCCTGTGGCGCGGGTCTTCGTGGGCGCCGATATAGTACCACGGCCAGCCGTAAAACTGGCCTTCACGCACCCGCGTCGCGTAATCGGGCGGCAGATCGTCGCCGAGGACATCGCGTTCGTTGACCGCGCACCACAGCGCGCCATCCGCCGGCTGGACCGTGAGCCCCGAGCAATTGCGGATGCCGGTTGCGAACACTCGCATCTTGCCGCCGTCCGGATCGAATGCGAGCACGTCGGCGCGGTTCGTATCGGGGCCCCAGGCGGCGCCCAACGGATGAGCGGCCTCGAACGCCGCGAGTTCTTCACCACCCATCCGCTTCATGTCTTGCGCGATATTCGAGCTTGAGCCGACCGACACGAACATCGTCTTGCCGTCCGGCGAGAAAACGACGTCGCGCGTCCAGTGGCCGCGGCCGGTCGGCAGCGACGGCACGATGGTCTGGGCCGGCCCCGACGCTACAAGATCGCCGTCGCGGTAGGGATAGCGAACGACATGCGACGTGGTCGCGACATAGACATAGGTCGGCTTGGGCCCGGGCGGGTAGAAGGCGATGCCGAACGGCTTGTCGAGCTCGGCGGCGAATACTTCCGACTTGGCGGGCGCCGACCCCGACGGATTGGCGCGCAGCGCGCGCACCTGTCCGGCGGCGCTCTCGGCGACGAAAATGTCGCCGTTGGGCGCGACGCGCACGACCCGCGGCTCGTCGAGGCCCTCGGCGAACGGCGCGACGGAAAAACCCGGCGGAACCTTCGGCGCGGCGCCGGCGGGCCTTGGAACCACTTGCGAGCGGTTCGCCGCGGGCGCGCTGGCGAAAGGAGCCGGGATGTCGGCCGGCGTCAGCTTGCGGCGCACGCCGGGCGCGTCGGCGCGCCAGTCGCCATAGGCGGCGGCGCCGGCCAGCGTCGCCCCGCTCTGCGCGAGGGTCGGCGCTGGCGCGCCGCCCGCCGCGCCGACGAACGCGACGAGGCCGGCCAGAACGAGATTGCGCCGCATTTCCGCTTCTCCTGTCGGTTGCCTTTCATTACGTCCCCGGCCTTGTCGCGCCGGGCGCGCCCGCGAACACTCAACTGGCGGCGCCATCCCTATCATCGTCGGCCGGCGTTGGGCGCGCGAAACGGATGCGTGAATGGAGCCGGCCGTTCATAAATCGGTGATCCGGCCGCGCCCGTTCGCCAACAGCGCGTCAGTGAAACAGTCCCAGGCCGAGAATGCCGGAGAGGATCAGGAACGCCGCGACGATATAATTGAGCAATCGCGGCATGATCAGGATGAGCACGCCGGCGATCAGGGAAACGATCGGCTGCAGATGGGTGACGCTGATATACATCGATGGGCTCCGGCTTGCGGGTAGGGGCTTTCGCGCGCCGGCCGATCGCCTCCCGAAGGTTGGCCGCGCCGAAGGACTGTCTAGTTCAAACGCCGCCGCAATTCCAGCGCGCCTGGAACCGCTGCGCACGCTTCGGCGTCATGCGCCGTAAAGCCAGTCGTAGCGCCGGAGCAGCCTCTCCGGACCGAGCGCGCGCATGGTGAGGTCGCGGGCTAGCGCGAGGGGGCCGGCGAGGTGATAGAGCCCGGCCTGCGCCGCGGCCGCGCGCTGCACGCGTCCCGCGCGCGGCGCGCGCCGGCCGGAATAGGCGTCCAGCGCGTCCGGGGCGCTGGCGGTCGCGGCGAGGCAGTCGGCGAGGGCGCCGGCGTCCTCGATCGCCTGGGCGGCGCCTTGCGCGAGAAACGGCGCCATTGGATGGGCGGCGTCGCCGAGCAGCGCCGTTCGCCCGGCGGCGAAACGAGGGATCGGCGGGCGGTCGGCGATCGGCCAGGCCCGCCACTGCGCATCGGCGATCAGCGCGCGCGTCTGCGCCGACCAACCGGCGAAGGCGCGCTCGAGGGCGCCGCGATCGGCGTCGCCGTCCCACGGATGGTCGCTCCCCTTTTGCGGTTCGCGGCTCTCGATGACCGCGACGAAGTTGACCACCGCGCCGTCGCGCAGGGGATAGTGGACGAAATGGGCGCGGGCGCCGAGCCGCAGCGTGATTTCCGGCTTCAGCAAGCGCTCGGGGACGCGCGCGGCGTCGAGCGTCGCGCGAAACGCCACGCGGCCGGAGAACGCCGCCGCGTCGCGCGCGCCGAGCCCCAGTCTCTCGCGCACGATCGATCGCAATCCATCCGCGCCGATCAGCGCTTCACCGCGTTCCTTGACGCCGACCGCGCCGCGTTTGACGCCGATCGTCACGCCGCCCTCATCGCCGGTGAAGCCGCCGACCTCGGCGCCAAGCGTCAGCGCGACGCCGGGCTCGCCGGCGATCCGCTCGATGAGCGCGCGCTGCAGATCGGCGCGATGGAGGACGAGATAGGGGGCGCCCCAGCGCGCCTCGGCGGCCTGCAGCGGCAGCGTCGCCAACGACGCGTCGTCGCGGCCGCGCAGGATGCGGATCGCGCGCGGCGCGAGAGCAAAGCGCCGCACCGCTTCGAGGGCGTCGAGTCCGGCCAGCACCCGCGTCGCATTGGGGGTGAGCTGCAGGCCGGCGCCGAACTCCTCGAGCACGGCGGCGCGCTCGAATATTGCGACCTCGAAGCCCGCCCGGCCGAGCGCCAGCCCGGCGGTCAGGCCGCCGACTCCGGCGCCGGCGATCAACAGGCGGCGGGTCAGGCGGTCTCCGTCAGCTCGCACTCGGCGGGCGCGCAATGGGAGCCCAAAGCGGCGTCGTAAACGAAGCGCGTCGAGCAATAGCCGCACACCGCCTCGACGTCGCCGCCCATGTCGATGAAAATATGCGGATGGTCGAACGGCGGCCGCGCCCCGGTGCACATGAATTCCTTGACGCCGAGCCGGATCGTCGCGACGCCGGGATCGTTGTGAAAATGCGGGATCAGGTGATCGGCCATGACGGGCTCCGGAGCTTGGGCGATTTGCGCCGCACCATAGAGGACAGGCTCCGGATTGGGTAGGGCGGCTTGGCTGGATCGCGGCGACTTGCGGCCGGCCCGGTCGGACGCGCCATCGCCGATGCGCTCGGGCGTTCAGCGTGTTCAATGCGGAAGTTTGGACGGTTGATCGCTCATGGTATCGTCGGCGCCGCGAGGTCAGTCGGGGCTGAATGTGCGGGAATTCTCGTCGAACGGGGTGCGAATCGCCTTTGTCGACGTTCCCGCGCGTGGCGAGGATCGGCGCGAACCGATCCTGTTGATTCATGGCTTCGCCTCGACCCATGCGATCAACTGGGTCAACCCGCGCTGGGTCGACACGCTGACCGGCGCCGGGCGGCGGGTCGTCGCCTTCGACAACCGCGGCCACGGAGCCAGCGAAAAACCTCATGCGCCCGAAGCCTACCATTCCACGACGATGGCGCGGGACGCCTTGAATCTGCTGGACTTTCTTGACATCCCGCGCGCCGATGCGATGGGCTACTCGATGGGCGCCCGGATCGCCGCCTTCCTGACGCTCGAAAACCCCGCCCGCGTGCGCGCGCTGATCCTTGGCGGCCTTGGCGACCATCTTGTCGAGGGGGTCGGTCTTCCCGTCGGAATCGCCCGTGCGATGGAGGCGCCGGCGCTCGCCGACCTCACCGATCCGATCGAGCGGATGTTTCGCAAATTCGCCGACCAGAACGGCGCCGACCGGGTCGCGCTCGCCGCCTGCATCCGGGGATCGCGCCAGACCCTTAACCGAGAAGAAGTCGCGCGCATCGGCTGCCCGACGCTGGTGGCGTCCGGAACCGCCGACGCGATCGCCGGCGATCCGCACGCCCTCGCGGCGATGTTGCCGCGCGGCGAGGCGCTCGACATCCCCGGCCGCGACCACAATCTCGCGGTCGGCGACAAGGTGTTCAAGGCCGGCGCGCTCGCCTTCCTCGAGCGGCGCGCCTGATGCGGCACGAGCGTTTGATGAATTTTGTCGAGTAGATTCTTTAATGAAAAACAATCGTGTGAACAGAAATATTAATGATGGACTCCGTGTCGTTCGCGCATCGCGTGAACCGCTTGATCCGGTCTGTCGTCAGGATCACTCGGTCGATCCCTGGCCCGCCGGAATGAAATCGGGGGCGGCGTGCTGAGCTTGCTCGTCCTGTTCATCGCCGCGCTATGGGCCGGCGCGCAGAACGCGCTGGCCGGCGGCGGTTCGTTCATCACGCTGCCGGCGCTGATGTTCAGCGGCATGGACGCGCGCGCCGCCAACATCACCTCGACCATCGCGCTGTTCCCCGCCCAGCTCGTGACCGGCTATACCGGGCGTGGCGCGGCGAGCGGGTTGCCTGGCCTGCCGCTCGGCGCGCTCTTTGCGATCAGCCTGGCGGGCGGGGCGATCGGCGGGGCCATTCTGCTCGCCACCCCGTCGAGCTTTTTCGCGTTGCTCGTGCCATGGCTGGTGCTGTTCGCCACGCTGGTTTTCGCGTGGGGGAGCTTTTCGCGCCGCCCGCCCGCCGCGGCGGCGAAGCCGCCGGCCCGCTGGCGCGGCGGCGTCGCGCAGTTCCTCATTTCGGTTTACGGCGGCTATTTCGGCGGCGGCATCGGCTTCCTGATGATGGCCGCGCTGACGATCGCCGGGCAGGGCGCGCGCAATGCGGGCGCGACCAAAAACATCCTGGCGGGGGTGATGAACGCGTCCGCGGTGGCGATTTTCGTCTTTTCGCCAGACGTGCGATGGCTGCAGGTCGCCGTGGCGGCGCTCGGCGCGTCGATCGGCGGCTGGGCCGGCGCCCTGATGCTCCAGCGGGTGGATGAGCGAGCCCTTCGCATCGGCGTCGTGGCGATCGGCGCCCTGCTAACGGTGGGGTTGTTCTTACGCGCGCGTTGAAATCGGGCGCCGCCGCGCCGGCGCCGGGCGCCCATTCCTACGCCGGCTTCGCCCGTGCTATAATCGCTTGGAAAGTCCTTTGAGGAGCATTCGATGGCGCAGAGTCAGGTCGCCCATCTCGTCGGCGTCGGCCGCAACGATCCGCTGTTCGCGCGCATCCGCGCTGAGGCGGAGGCGGCGGCGCGGCACGAGCCGGAACTCGCGGCGTTCTTGCTGACTACGATCCTGAACCACGACACGCTCGAAAGCGCGCTCGTCCATCGTCTCGCCTCGCGGCTCGACCACGCCGACGTGCCCGCCGCGATGATCGCCCAGGTCTATGGCGAGTATATCGCCCGCGATCCGGCGATCGGCGAGGCGTTCCGCGCCGACATTCTTGCGGTCGCCGACCGCGACCCGGCCTGCATGCGGCTGATCGAGCCGGTGCTGTATTTCAAGGGTTTCCACGCGCTGCAAACCTACCGCCTCGCTCATGCGCTGATGCGGGCGGGGCGGCGGGATTTCGCGCTTTATCTTCAGAGCCGCGCCTCGGCGGTGTTCGACGCCGACATCAATCCGTCGGCGCGGATTGGCAAGGGGATTTTTATCGATCACGCCTCGGGCCTGGTGGTCGGCGAGACGACGGTGATCGAGGACGACGTCTCGATCCTGCAGGGCGTGACCCTCGGCGGCACGGGCAAGGAAACCGGCGACCGGCACCCGAAAATCCGCTGGGGCGTGCTGATCGGCGCCGGAGCCAAGGTGCTCGGCAATATCGAGGTCGGCCATTGCTCGCGCGTCGCGGCGGGCTCGGTGGTGCTGTCGCCGGTTCCGCACAACAAGACGGTCGCCGGTGTGCCGGCGCGCATCGTCGGGGAGGCCGGCTGCGCCGAGCCGGCGCGCAGCATGAACCAGATCATCGCGGAGAAAATGATCGAGCGGTGAGGGCGCGCGCCCGCGGGACCGCGCCTCCGGGACCGCGACCGTCCCGGTCGCTCTTTAGCGTCAAGCGGACGGTCGATGGCGGGCGAGACGTTCGCGCTCCCGGGGCGTCTCCCCTTGCGGGCGGCCGGCTTTCATGACAAGGGCGCGCGGCGCGCCAACACGAGGCCTCAAGACCATGGACAAGAGCGAGCTTCTCAAATTGCAGGCGCATCTGCGCCGCAGCTTCGGCGCGCCGGGACTGAAGGTTCAGCCCAGCTCCCGAGCGCCCGACGCCGCCGATGTCCAGCTCGGCGAGCGGCGGATCGGGTCGGTCGTCGTCGACGACGAAGATGGTGACCGCTCCTTCTCGTTTGAGATGAAAGTTCCGGTCGAACGCCATGTGTTGCAAGAGTATTTTCGCCGGCTGTTCGAGAACGATTCCCTGACGGTTGCTTCGCGTCTGAAGAAGACCGACTCGGTCGAGCTCAACAACGGTCCGGACTTTCTCGGCATCATTTCGGCGGACGACCCGAAGGGCAAGACCTACACGCTGCAGATGGCCATTCTCGATTACGACCTCGAGGATCTGTGACGCCAACCGGCTAGCGCCGCGCCGTCTCGATCAGGCCGCGCACGCCGGCGTTCAGGCTTTGCCATTCCGACAGCAGGTCCGCCGAAAACCGCATCTCGACGTCGAGATTGTCGAGCCGAAAGTCATAGATGCAGGAATTGGGCGTCTTTTGCGCTTGCCCGGGGAGCCGGCAGCGCGCCGCAAAATCGCGCCCCTCCGGCGCGACGAAATAGAGCTCCTGGCCTTCGAACGGGCTGCCGGCCTGAAACGCCCTGGCGACCAGGCCGCCGGGATGGCTCCAGCCGTCGGGCTCAAGAAAGCGCGCATAGAGCCTGGCCGGACGGTCGGCGGGGTCGAGGCTGGAATCGCTGGGCCGGATGGTGATGAACACCAGCTTTTCGAAACGCTCGATCAGGCTGGTGTCGCGGGTGACGTCGCTGACTTCGCCAGCCGGCGTGAAGTCCGGAAAGAAAGCGGCGAGCGCGAGCTGGTCGACCGGGCCGCCCCCACGCGACTGCGGCCGGAAATAGCCGCTTGGCAGCGTGAGGCGCGCCGGGCCGACGAGCGCCTGGAAGGTCGTCGGCGCGTCGACGCGATGCGGAAACAGGCCAAAAAACCCCGCGCCGCCGGCGAGCAACGCCACCGCGGCGACTCCCAGGAAAGACACGGCGAACCTTGAGGACATTGGGTTCGGCTCCGGCGACGGTTCGGGCGGGCGTTCCCGCGAATCGCCGCGCCGTCGGGCGCGATATTGGCGCCATCGCGCCGCGCGCGCGACTGGAAACCGGCGCCGGTCGCTGCCGGAGCTTTTGGGCGCAAAGCCGCGCATTTGCCAGCGGCGCGCCGTGGCTGCGATAACCGGTGCGACGGGGTCAGAGGAGACTGCGGAAATGCCGATCTATTCGCTGGGCGGCGTGCGCCCGATTCTGCCGGCGGCCGGCCGCTACTGGATTGCGCCCGACGCGAATGTGATCGGCGACGTGACGCTGGGCGAGGATTGCGGAATCTGGTTCGGGGCGACGTTGCGCGGCGACAATGAGCGCATCAGCGTCGGCGCGCGCAGCAATATCCAGGAGGGCGCGACGCTGCACACCGACATGGGCTTCCCGCTGGTCATTGGCGAGGACTGCACCATCGGCCATCAGGCGATCCTGCACGGCTGCTTGATCGCCTCCGGTTCGCTGATCGGCATGGGCGCGGTGGTGCTGAACGGCGCGCGGATCGGCGCCGGTTGCCTGGTCGGCGCGGGTGCGCTGGTCACCGAGGGCAAGACCTTTCCCGACCATTCGCTGATCGTCGGGGCGCCCGCCAAGGCGGTCCGCACGCTCGACGAGGCGGCGGTGGAGCGCCTGCGCCTCTCGGCGGCCCATTATGTCGAGAATGCGCGGCGCTTCGCCAAGGACCTCGTCGCCATCGCCTGAAAAAGTTGAGGCCGGCCTTGGGGGGAGGCCGGCCTCTTAACGAAGCGGGATCTGGGGCGGATCCGGCCTCGCTGTTCGAAAAACTGTCTTTAGCGCGCCGTGTAGAGCGGCGCCTCGGCCGGCGCGCCCAGCATCACCCACACATTGGGGTCCTGCTGGCTTTGCCGCTTGACGAAACGATAGCCCGAGGCGGTCCACGGCCTTGTGTCGTTGTTGAGGTTGTCGAGCACGAATTCGCCCTTGTTGGTCTTCAGCGTCAGGATCGCGTGGCCTTCTCCCGCTTCGTCCTTGACCACTGTCATCAACAGCGCCTGGCGCGGGAAGCCGATTTCGATCAGCAGCTTGCGTTTCAACAGCGCGTAGTCCTCACAGTCGCCACGGCCGTCGATCGGATAGTCCCAGCGATCGATCAGGCCCCAGTGGTCCATGTCGCTGACCGGCTGCACATGTCCATTGACCCAGCGGTTGACGCGATCGATTTCGCGCGCCGCCTTCGGCGAGAAATTGATGTCGACCGGGCTTGCGCCCGCGCCGTCGCATTCGCCTTGGTAACGCTGGCAGAAATCCACCCACCCGTAAGGCACGCTGGTCGCCTCGCCGACCGCCGCGTAACCTGCCTCGACCGAACCGGCGCTGGTCGGCTGCTGCAATGCCAGCGAGCCGCCCAGAACCACCAAAGCCGCGGCGCCCGTCCGCGCCAGTCCCGAAAACATCATCGTCCCCTGTCATTCCCCGGGGATGACGTTAGGGACGGGGTTTTTCCGGCGACCCAAGCAAAAGCCGAGAATTCTAGCGAACCGGATTCAGCTCGGTGACCGGGAAATAAAGCCTAACGGGCGCTTAACCCACGCGCTCGACTGTCCGGGAATGCCGGAAAACCGCGGCGCGGAAGAGCCGGTGCGACTCGACGCCGCCGCGACGGGATGTCGGCTTCACGCAACGGCAACCATCACCGGCCGGCGATTGGTTAATTCGCGCCGGCGCCGGCGTCCTGGTCGCGCATTTTCATTGCGGAAACCGCTGAAATGGTTACGCCTTCGTTTGCGCCCGGCGAATGCTGCGCCTCACGCTCCGAATTCCGCGTTGTGCGCGCCAAGACCGGGCGCCGAAAGAACCTCCGCCGCGTCCGCGCGAAACCCCGCGTCGATCGGCGTCGGCAGGGCGGATGTTCGCGCGCCCGCTTCATTGACCAGGCGGCGCGCCATCAGCCCGCGCGCCATAAAATGCCGATCCTCGAGCGCCTCGCGCAACGTCGCGACGATCGAGCAGCAGCAATCCCGCCCGGCGATGCGTTCGCGCCAGAACCCCGATGGTTGGCTGCGGACGATCGCTTCGACGCGGGCGATGGTCGCCGGAGCGAACGAGTCGGCGCGCAGCTCGGCCTCCAGCCCGATGATGTCGCAAAACTCCTCCCAGAATTTCTGTTCGAGCGGCGCGGCGGCGAGCACGCGTCCGTCGGCGCAGGGATAGAGCCGGTAGCGCGCGCTGGCGCCGGTCAGCAGATGGTCGGCGTCGCCACGCCAGGCGCCGCCCGTCAGCCCGTCGCCGAGCGCCCAGAACATCAGGGGAAAGAGATTGTCGGTCATCGAAATATCGAGATGGCGCCCGCGCCCGGTGCGCTGGCGCTCGTGCAGCGCCAGCAGAATGTTGATCACCGCGGGATAGGCGCCCGCCGCGATGTCGGCGATCAGCGCGGGCGGCACCACCGGGCGTTCCGGCGGCCCCATCGACAGCGCCAGCAGGCCAGTCTCGGCGAGATAGTTGAGATCGTGTCCGGCGACCTCGCGCGCCGGGCCGGTCTGTCCGTAGCCGGAGATCGAGCAATAGACGCACTTGGGATTGAGCGCCGCGGCATGGCCGGCGCCCAGCCCCAGCCGTTCCATCACGCCCGGCCGGAACTGCTCGACGACGACGTCGGCGCGGGCGAGCAGAGGTTCGAGCGCGGCGCGGTGTTTCGCATTCCTGAGGTCCAGCGCGAGGCTCTTCTTGCCGCGGTTGAGCAGCGCGAAATAGGCGCTGTCGCGCCCCCAGGGCGGCGGAAAGGCGCGCATGCCGTCGCCGCCGTCCGGCCGTTCGATCTTGACGACTTCGGCTCCCGCCTCGGCCAGCAGCAGCGTCGCCATCGGCCCCGGCAGAAGCGCGGTGAAATCCACGACCAGCAATCCCTCGAGCGGTCGCATCGGCTCCCTCCTGTGACCACGCGTCCCTTCGCCGGGATGGCCGGGCGCCGCTGAGGCGCGCCAATCGAGGCGCGCCAATCATTGTGCGGCGCAGCCTCGACGTGGCAAGAGCTTACGGCGCGGAAAGGCTGTGCGCGCTACGCTTTCTTCGCCCGCCCGGACGATCGGGGTCGCGCGGCTTGCCAGCCGCGCGCACGTCGGTGCAACATGCGCTTCGCAACCAACGCGGTTGACGCCGGTTCCCGGAGTTTGCGATGGCGTCGTCTCTTGCGCGATGGATCGGCGCGGCGATCCTCGTCATCGCGTTCGGCGCTCCTGGCGCGCCGCGCGAAGCGGTCGCGGCGGAAGGCCGCGTCAAGGCGAACGTCATCGCGTTCGGCCTCAATGGCGACCAGGATGTCTTTCAGAGTGAAGCTACGAAGGCGGCGGCGATCGTCGCCGCCCGCTACGGCCATGGCGGCGCGGTGATCGTGCGCGCCAACGTCGGCGTCCGGCGGACAGCGATGATTGCCGATCTTCAAGCCGCCGTGGCCAGCGTCGCGCAGCGTCCTGGCGGCGCCGACGAGGTGCTGATTCTGATCCTGTCCTCGCATGGGTCGCAGGCCGGGTTGGCGGTCAAGTCGAGAGAGGTCACCGAGACGCTGTCGCCGCAGGACCTCGGCGCGATGCTCGCCGCCTCGGGGATCGGCCAACGGGTGATCATCGTGTCGGCCTGCTATTCGGGCGTGTTCGCCGAGGCGTTGGCGGATTCCCGCACCGCGGTGATCACCGCCGCCGACTCCGGCCACACCTCGTTCGGCTGCCGCTCCGGCGCGGAATGGACCTATTTCGGCAAGGCGTTTTTCGCCGACGCGCTGCCGCGCGCCAAAACTCTGCAGGAGGCCTTCGTCACCGCGCGCTCGCTGGTCGGCCAGGAGGAGGTGGCCGAGCGGCTGACCCCGTCTAATCCGCAGATGGCCGGCGGCGCGGCGGTGCTGGCGCGGCTCGACGGGCTCGCGCCGCCGGCCGCCGGGCCGTCCGACGCGCCGGCGGCGAGCTGCGTTATAAAGGTCGAGCCGTCGCCGCGGATCGCCGGTTGCGAGGTGTTCAACGGCTACAGCGGCGGCGCCCTGGTCGGCGCTTTCCATCTCAACGGCCCGCGCTTCGTGGCGGCCGGCGGAAAGTGTCCAGGCGACTACCTGCCCGGCCGTCAGATCGGCGAGAACAAGATCGCCGCCGACGGGGCGGTCTACACAATGACCGCCGATTGCCGCCGCTCGGCGCGCTCGACGCAATAGCGCAAACGGCGCGATCCGGCGCCGCGGGGATCGTGGCGCAAGCGCGAAACTACACGTGCCGCCAGATGTGATCGCGGGTCGCGCCGGGGACGATCATGTTTTCCCACCGCTTGAACAGAGCGCGGATTTCGGCGTCCGCCATCATTTTATCGTTGGCCGCTTCCATTTCGGCGACGCTGTCGGCGTGACTGATCCAGGCGACCTCGCTGAAACTGCCGCCGAATGACGCGCCCACGGCGACGTCCGAGCCGGTCACCCGTTTGACATGCGCGGCGGTCTCCTTGGCGAGAGCCAGGACGTCGCCGATCTTCCCAGGCATCGCGACAACGGTTCGCACGAATGTGATCATGATTGGCTCCTCCCGAAGACCCCCGGCGGTCGCAACGCCGCTCGGCGTTCGCCGCGTTGACGCGCAAAGAACTGTCCCGCGAGCTGAGCCATAGTTGCTGACTTCGTGGCGGCGTCAATCTCAAAATGCCCCAGGCAGGCCCCGCGCGCGTCGCGCCCGCGGCTTCGCCGCCAGTGGGCCGGCCGCCAAAACATGCCAAAACATGCTATGAGTTCGGGGAGCGCGGCGGACCGGGGGAGACGATGCGGCAGGAGGCCTTTGTTCTGGCGGCGATCGCCTTGGTCGCGGCGGGCTGCGGCCGCACGCCGTTTCCGGTTATGGAGGCGCAACTCGATGGCCTGAAAGGCCAACCCGCGACAGCGGTGTTCACGAAGCTCGGCGCCCCGAACGACAACGAAACAATCGCCGGCGAGAAGGTCTATGTGTGGTCGTCCGACAACATCAAAACCGCCTCCGGCGATGCGGCCAGCATGATCGATTTCCAGTGCACGATCAGGGTGTTCGTCGACAAGGACGACAAGGTCGCTCATTACGATTTCAAGGGCAATGTCGGCGGCTGCGGGCGCTACGCCCATCGGCTCGACAATTCCTACGATCTGGTGCGCTGGAATCCGTCATGACGACGGGCTGGCGAAGTTGGCGGAAAGCACGGGAGCTGAGCCTGCGATGAGAACTGTTCTGGCGATGTCCTTCCTGCTGTGCGCGCAGTCCGCGCATGCCAGCATGTTGGGATGCGAGGAAAAGAACGCCGATCCCGCCTATTGCCAGAACGGCGCGCGGCGCCCGGTGTGCTCGCTGAGGGGCGCCATCCTGTGGGCCGACACCCGCCTGCCGGTGACGGTCGGCGAGATCGGCTTTCTCTCGTCCGACGGCCCGGTTCCCAAGCCGCCATGCGGCGCCGCGCCAACCCCCGCCGCTCCCGCCCCCGCGCCCAAGAACTGAGGGCTGAGCGCCGCATCCGTGGGAGCGGCGTGGTCGAGCGCCGATTGACCGTCACTGAGGAATCGCGAAAACATTGCCCGGCGTAATCGAGCACTGCGTCGAACCGACAGTGGCCGAAATCATTTCCTTTCGAGCGCCGGTGAGGAAACCTGTGGTGATTATCGGCGCGCCGTCCTTTTTTCCAAATATTATTCTCATCGCACAGTTGGCGTAGTTGTCGGTGAAACTGATCACCAGCCTGCTTGCGCCACGCGCGTAGGCGCGATCCGAGACCAGCGCTCCGTCTTCGAACCGCCAGTTGTTCAGGTGCGGTCCGCTCCCCGACACTTCCCTGTCCGTGCGCTCCGCCGTGCCGGCGCCGCGCGGCGCCATGCGCTCCGACAAGCTGAACACGCGTCCGCGTGCGCTGATATAGAGGGTCAGCCTGGACGGATAGGCGTTGGTCTGCAGCTTGCCGGAATCCAGGATCTTTTCGAACGCGGTCACGTACCAGTTCAACGCGATTGATTTTTCATGCAGTGCGGCGGGTATCGGATCCGCGCGAGCGGTCGCGGCGGCGCCAAGAACGAAAACCGAAGCCGCCGCCCATGCGCGCATCGAGCAGTTCCGCAGTCAGACAAACGGCTGTCGCCGCTTCGGCTTTCAACTATGGCCGCCGCGCATTGATATCATGAATCTGCGGCGCACTCACCGCGGCGGCTGGGCGCCGTCAGTTATGCTCGGCTACCCGACCCATCCGACTCGACGACGACCTCGCGCGCGCCCTCCGCTTCCGTCATGCTCGGCGGACGGCGGCCGGGAGGACGCCATGAAACCCGAGGGCGGGCGCGGGCGCGTTTGACCGTGGCGGCGATTGGTTGCGTCGAAGAACAGCGCCCGCGCGGCTAAAAGCGAGGGTGCGAACAATCATCCGAATTTTTCATCAGGGGAGGGCAGTTCGGCCCCGGCGGCGCGCCGTAAATATGAGCGAGCAGAAACCCCAGCGCCAGCGCCGCCAGCCAGGCCAGGGCGGATACTTTGAGAAACCACAACAACTCTTGCCGCGTGGGCAGGCGCGTGAAGCGCGTGTCCCATTCGCTGGCTTCGGTGTCGATCCAGCGCCGCGCCGCCTCGAGGGTTCTGAAGTCGCCGACCTTCTGAGTTCGACCATTCCGCCAGGTGACGAGCACCGTGAACCCCGAGCCGTCTTCCAGGGGTTGGGGTGAGAAAGTCACCTGCTTGCTTTCGGCCGCCACCACGCCACGATGACACGGACGGGGCATTTTTTCCACGGCGCCCGACGGCGCCGTTCGAGCTGAGGCGCTACCCCGCAATTGGCGCGTTGACAGGAACAAAACATGAACATACACTACAGCCCTTGGCGTTGCGGAGGGCGTGATGATGCGTCGGGCGATCGGGGTGGCGGGGGATTTGGCGGAACTGGCGGCGCTGGCGGCGTTTCTGGCGATGATCGCGATGGTCGCGCGGCTGCTCGGCGCGTGATCGGCTGTTGACGGCGGGCCGGCGCGCCTCGACGGGGCGGCGCCGGGCGGCCATGATGCCGGCAGGGGCGAAGGAGCTGTTGTGGATCGCGCGCTGGTTAAATCCGTCGGCTTCGTGCACCTGCACGTCCATTCCGCCTATTCGCTGCGCGAGGGCGCGCTGACCATCGAGACGCTGGCCAAGCTCGCCAAAGCCGATGAGATGCCGGCTCTGGCGATCACCGACGCCAACAACCTGTTCGGCGCGCTGGAATTCTCCGAAAAGCTGGCGAAGGCCGGCGTCCAGCCGATCATCGGCGCGCAGATCACCGTGGATTTCGGCGACGCGCCGGCCTCGCCGGGCGGACGCCTCGATCCGCGCTCGGCGCGCGCGCCGCTCGTGCTGCTCGCCAAGGACGAGCCGGGCTATCGCAACCTGATGCGGCTCGCCTCGCAGGCCTGGCTTGCGCCCACCGATGGCGACGACCCGCATGTGCGGCTCGACGCGCTCGGCGAGGCCGACGGCCTGATCGCGCTGACCGGCGGTCCGGCCGGGCCGATCGACCGCGCGCTGGCCAACGGGCTGTTCGATCTGGCGCGGGCGCGGCTTGGCCGCCTCGCCGCGCTGTTCGACCGGCGACTCTATGTCGAACTGCAGCGGCACGACCTCGAATCGGAAAAGGCCGTCGAGCCGCACCTGATCGATCTCGCCTACGCCCATTCGCTGCCGCTGGCGGCGAGCAACGAGCCCTATTTCGCCGCCGCCGCCGATCACGAGGCGCAGGACGTGCTGCTGTGCATCGGCGACGGCGCGCTGGTCGGCGACGGCGACCGGCGGCGCCTGTCGCCCGAGCACAGCTTCAAAAGGCGCGCGGAAATGGTCGCGCTGTTCGCCGACCTGCCGGAGGCCGCCGACAACACGGTCGAGATCGCGATGCGCTGCGCATTCCGCGCGCGGACCCGCAAGCCGATCCTGCCGCGCTTCGCCTCGGCCGCCGGCGAGGCGCTCGACGAGGTCGGCGAATTGCGCGCTGAGGCGGTCGACGGGCTCGCAAAGCGCCTCGCCGATCACGGCTGCGCTCAGGGCTTCGCCGTCGAGGACTACCAGAAGCGGCTCGCCTTCGAACTCGACGTCATCGTGAAGATGGGGTTTCCCGGCTATTTCCTGATCGTCGCCGACTTCATCCAATGGGCCAAGCGGCAGGACATCCCGGTCGGGCCGGGGCGCGGCTCGGGCGCCGGCTCGCTGGTCGCCTACGCCCTGACCATCACCGATCTCGATCCGATCCGCTTCGGCCTGCTGTTCGAGCGCTTTCTCAACCCGGAACGCGTGTCGATGCCGGATTTCGACATCGACTTCTGCCAGGACCGCCGCGACGAGGTGATCGCCTATGTCCGCCAGCGCTACGGCGCCGACCGCGTCGCGCAGATCATCACCTTCGGCTCGTTCCTGGCGCGCGGGGTGCTGCGCAATGTCGGGCGCGCGTTGGAGATGCCGCTGGGGCAGGTCGACAAGCTCGCCAAGCTGGTGCCGCAGAACCCCGCCAAGCCGGTCACCCTGAAACAGGCGGTGAGCGACGAGCCGCGCCTTGGCGAAGCGGCCGGCGGCCGATCCGCGCGTCGCCAAAATGCTGGCCATCGCCGAGCGGCTCGAAGGGCTCTATTCCAACGCCTCGACCCATGCGGCGGGGGTGGTGATCGGCGACCGCCCGCTGGTCGAACTTGTGCCGCTCTACCGCGATCCCAAATCGGAAATGCCGGCGACCCAGTTCAACATGAAATGGGTCGAGCCGGCCGGGCTGGTGAAGTTCGATTTTCTCGGCCTGAAGACGCTGACGACGCTGGCCAAGGCCGTGACGCTGCTCAAACGGCGCGGGATCGAAGTCAACCTCTCCGCGATCCCGCTCGACGACAAGAAGACCTACGAAATGCTCGGCCGCGGCGAAACGGTCGGCGTGTTCCAGGTGGAAAGCGCCGGCATGAAGAGGGCGCTGGTGGACATGCGCGCCGATCGCTTCGAGGATTTGATCGCGCTCGTCGCGCTATATCGACCCGGCCCGATGGCCAATATTCCCGTCTATTGCGCGCGCAAGCTCGGCGCGGAAAAGGTCGAATACGCCCATCCGCAACTGGAGCCGATTCTCAAGGACACGTTCGGCGTCATCACCTATCAGGAGCAGGTTCAGCAGATCGCCAAGGATCTTGCCGGCTACAGTCTGGCGCAGGCCGATATCCTGCGCCGCGCGATGGGCAAGAAGATCAAGGCCGAGATGGACGCGCAGCGGGAGCGCTTCGTCACCGGCGCTGTCGAGCGCGGGATCAACAGGGGCGTCGCCGATTCAATCTTCGACGCCTGCGCCAAATTCGCCGAATACGGCTTCAACAAATCCCATTCGGCGCCTTACGCGTTCATCACCTACCAGACCGCGTGGTTCAAGGCCAATCACCCCGTCGAATTCCTCGCCGCGTCGATGACGCTCGACAAGTCCAATACCGACAAGCTCGCCGAATTTCGCGGCGAAGCGTTGCGTCTTGGCATCCGGGTCGCGCCGCCGTCGATCAACGGTTCGAACGTCGATTTCGACGCGCGGCTCGGACCGGACGGCGCGCTGTCGATCGCTTACGCCCTTTCGGCGGTCAAGGGGGTCGGCGAAGCGCAGGCGATGGCGCTGGTGGCGGCGCGCGGCGATCGCCCGTTCGCCTCGCTCGCCGACATGGCGCGGCGCATCGATCCGCGCAGCGTCAACAAGAAGGCGCTGGAGAGTCTGGCCGCCGCCGGCGCCTTCGACGAGCTCGAGCCCGACCGCGCGGTCGCCTTCGCCGCGATGGAGCCGGCGCTGGCGCTCGCCGCCCGCACCACCGAGGAAAAGGCCGCCGGACAGAACGCGCTGTTCGGCGAGAGCGACGGGCCGCCGCTGAAGCCGCGTTGCGCCGCCTGGCCGCCGGCCGACCGTCTGCGCCGCGAATTCGACGCCGTCGGGTTCTTTCTCTCCGGCCATCCGCTGGAGGCCTATCAGAACGTGCTGACGCGCCTGCGCGTTTCGCGCTGGGCCGATTTTTCGCGTGGCGTGCGCGGCGGCGCGACGTCGGCGCGCCTCGCCGCCAGCGTGCTCGACCGCGCCGAGCGGCGCACCAAATCGGGGTCGAAGCTCGGCGTCGTCCAGTTGTCCGATCCGTCCGGCCAGTATGAGGCGATCGTCTTCGCCGAGGGCCTGGCGCAATATCGCGACCTCCTGGAGAAGGGATCGGACGTGCTGGTCACCTTGCAGGGCGCAGTCGAGGGCGAGGACGTGCGCGCGCGCATCGTCCATGTCGAGGCGCTCGATGCTGCGGCGGCGCGCATCCACAAGGGCCTGCGGATTTTCGTGCGCGACGAGGCGCCGCTGCCCTCGATCGAGGAGCGCCTGCGCGCCAAAGGCGACGGCGAAGTGTCGCTGGTCGTGCTGCTCGGCGCGCAGGACGGCGAGGTCGAGATCAAGCTGCCGGGCCGCTTCGCGGTCTCGGCGCCGATCGCCGGCGCCCTGAAGGCGGTTCCCGGCGTCGTCGCCGTGGAGCATGTCTGAGCGGGGAGGGGGTCTGGCGCGTGGAATAGCGCTCCGCGATCGATAGTCGCCGGACTTCATCTCCTGAAATTGTGCTATAGTGTGGGCCGCAATGCCTCAGTGGTTGTCAGTATCGCTCGGACTAGTGGTTGGACTGGCCATTGTCTTGGCGGCGATGTTTTTCGCCATCAGACCGTATGTTCAGGCCAAACCGCCCAAATCGCGCAGACCCGATCCTTCCGAGTCAATGGACACTTGGGGAGGCTATTGGACCGATGGATCGAGCGGCGACTCTCATCACTCGCCCGGCGGCGATGGGCACGGCCAGTAGATTTCATTCCGAGACGCTATCGAAACGGGGGCGGCTTGCTAATACGCGCCCCCTCCTCTATATGCGCGCTCATTCCACAGGCGGATTTTCGCGGCTCCTGATCTCAAGGAATTGCTCCGGTGGCGGGCTTGCCCGCCCAATCGATCCGCCGAGGCTCAACCGGATAGGACGCAGAACCATGTCGGTACCTGATTTCTCCATGCGCCAGTTGCTCGAGTCGGGCGCGCATTTCGGCCATCAATCGCATCGCTGGAACCCGAAGATGGCCCCGTATATCTACGGGACGCGCAACAGCATCCACATCATCGATCTCGCCCAGACCGTTCCGCTGCTTCATCGCGCGCTGCAGACGGTTTCGGACACCGTGGCCAAGGGCGGGCGCGTGCTGTTCGTCGGCACCAAGCGCCAGGCGGCCGAGGCGATCGCCGAGGCGGCCAAGCGCTCGGCGCAATATTTCGTGAACGCCCGCTGGCTCGGCGGCATGCTGACCAACTGGAAGACCATTTCCGCCTCGATCACCCGGTTGCGCAAGCTCGACGAAATGCTTGGCGCGGGCGCGCAAGGCCTGACCAAGAAGGAGCGCCTGATGCTCTCGCGCGAGCGCGAGAAGCTGGAGACGGCGCTCGGCGGCATCAAGGACATGGGCGGCACGCCCGATCTGGTGTTCGTGATCGACTCCAACAAGGAGCAACTGGCGATCAAGGAGGCCAATCGTCTCAAGATCCCGGTCGTCGCGATCCTCGACACCAACAGCGACCCCGACGGGATCGCCTATCCCATTCCGGCCAACGACGACGCGGGCCGCGCGATCCAGCTCTATTGCGATCTCGTCGCACGCGCGGCGATCGACGGCATTTCGCGCAGCCAGGGCGCGCATGGGCGTGGATGTCGGCGCCGCCGAGGCGCCGATCGCCGAGGCGCTGGCCGAGCCGGTCGAGCCCGAGGCCGCGCCGGCCGAACGGTTCGAACTGCTCACCGCGCCGCGCGGCGCGCCAGACGATCTCGCCAAGCTGACTGGCGTCGGCCCGCAGATCGTCAAGAAGCTCAACGAGCACGGCGTTTTCCACTATTGGCAGATCGCCGCGATGACCAAGGAGGAGGCCGACAAGCTGGACGCCGACCTCAAGTTCAACGGCCGCGTCGCGCGCGACAATTGGGTCGAACAGGCGCGCACGCTGATCGCCGGGGCGTAGCGCCTGCGACAGCCCGGCGGCGCGTGGCGACCGCTCGGGTTCGGGCTTCATCGCAAATCGAAAAACACGGAAGCCTGAGGGCTTCCTGCAACTCCGGCAAAGGGACGGCCATGGCCAATATCACGGCGGCGCTGGTGAAGGAGCTTCGCGAGAAGACCGGGGCCGGCATGATGGATTGCAAGAACGCGCTGAGCGCGACCGACGGCGAGATTGAACCGGCGGTCGACTGGCTGCGCAAGAAGGGCCTCGCCAAGGCGGCCAAGAAGAGCGGCCGCATCGCGGCGGACGGCCTCGTCGCGGTGGCGGTGGAGGCCAATTTCGGCGTGGTGGTGGAGGTGAACTCAGAGACCGATTTCGTGGCGCGCAACGACGATTTTCAGGCGCTGGTGCGCGGCGTCGCGGCGGTCGCGCTCGACAAGGGGGCCGCGGTGACCGCCGAGGCGGTCGCGGGCGCGCATTTCCCCGGCGGCGGCACGGTCGCCGAGGCGATCGCCAACGCCGTCGCGACGATCGGCGAAAACATCACGCTGCGCCGCGCGCAGGGCCTGCATGTCGCCCATGGCGTCATTGGCCATTATGTGCACGGCGCGGTGGTCGACGGCCTTGGCCGCATCGGCGTGCTTGTCGCGCTGGAATTGACCGGGAAGACTGAGGCGCTGGCGGCGCTCGGGCGCCAACTCGCGATGCATGTGGCGGCGGCGAGTTCCGCTCGCGCTCAACGCCGAAGCGCTCGACCCGGCCGTGGTGGCCCGCGAAAAGGCGGTTCTCGCCGACAAGAACGCCGGCAAGCCGCCGCATGTCCTGGAGAAGATCGTCGAGTCCGGGCTGAAGACCTATTACAAGGAGGTCTGCCTGCTCGACCAGCCGTTCGTCCATGACAACGCCAAGACCGTCGCGCAGGCGGTCAAGGAAGCCGAAAAGACCGCCGGGGCGCCGATCGCCGTCAAGGCGTTCGTGCGCTACGCGCTTGGCGAGGGGATCGAGAAACCCGTCGAGGAGCCTTAAAGCTTTCAAGAATTGGGGCAGCCTACGGGCTGCCCTTTTTGCATCGACCGTCTCACGCGGCCATGACGCGATTGATCTTGCCCGGTTGCGCAAAGGCGACGCCGCCCGATAAAAGCGATGGCGAGGCAAGCAAGCGAGGCCTGCCCGAGCCGACCCGATCCTCCCTCGTGGCGACAAGCGAGCGCAAATGTCCGATCCGGCGCACTCGAACACCGAGCCCGACCCCAGCCTGACGCCGCTGTTCGGCCGCGTCGTCGTCAAGCTGTCGGGCGAGGCGTTGATGGGCGAAGGAAGCTTCGGCCTCGACATGCCAACGCTGCTGCGCATCGCCGCGGATTTGAAGGCGGCGGCGGATCTCGGCGTGCAGGTCGCGGTGGTCGTCGGCGGCGGCAATTTCTTTCGCGGGCTCGAGGGCGCTGACAAGGGGATCGAGCGCGCGCGCGCCGATTCGATCGGCATGCTCGCCACCGTGATGAACGCGCTGGCCATGGAGGGCGCGCTCGAACATCTCGGCCAGCCGGCGCGGGTGCTGTCGGCCGTCGCGATGCCCTCGCTGTGCCAGCCCTATTCGCGCCAGGCGGCGCTCGCCCATCTGGTCAAGCGCCGCGTGATCATGCTGGCGGGGGGCACCGGCAATCCGTTTTTCACCACCGACACCGGCGCGGCCCTGCGCGCCTGCGAACTGTCCTGCGACGCGGTGTTCAAGGCGACCCAGGTCGACGGCATCTACACCGCCGACCCCAAGAAGGACGCGACGGCGACCCGCTTCGAGCGGCTGTCGCATGACGAGGCGATCAACCGCAATCTGGCGGTGATGGACACCGCGGCCTTCGCGTTGGCCCGCGACAACCGCATCCCGATCGTCGTATTCTCGATTTTCGAACCCGGCGCGATCCGCGCCGCGCTGCTCGGCGAGGGCCGGGCGACCTATGTGATGCCCTGAGAGCGCCGACCGGGCCACTCACGCCTCGGGCAGGCGCGCCCGAACCGACGCCGGCAACGCCCCGACGACGATCCTGCGCGCCGGGCGCCAATAGGCGGAAAGCAGCAGCAGCGCCGAGCCGATCACCAGCCCCGTCAGCGCCAGGCTCGTGCTGAACGAGCCCGCCGCCCTCAGCAGCGCGCTCATCGCATAGAGGGCGTAGGACAGGCCCGAAACCAGCAACGCGCGGCGGTCGATCGCCAGGGCGACCAGCGTCAATGCGAGATAGATGGCGAGGACCGCGCAGGCGCGGCTGAGGCTCGCCTCATCGGACGCTGCGAGCGCGCCACGCATCAGGCCGAGCATCTGAAAGAGCGGGTGGACCATCAGCGGCGCGGCCGCCAGATGCAGCCAGAACGCGACGTCCGAGCGCCTCGTGGTCCGGCTCCGGTCGCTCATGTCCCAGCGCAACGCCAGCGCGAAGACCAGCAGGCCGCTCGCCAGCAGCAGCGGCGCCCACCATTCTCGCGCCAGCGGGACATCGATGAAGAGCAGCGACAGGGCCGTCGCCAATGTGGCCGCAACGCCCGCGGCGACGGTGATGGGCACCTTGAATTGTCGCCAGTGAACAAACGCCGCGACCGCGGCGAGGGCGGCGGCGCCCGCGAACCCCGCCCCGTCGTCGGTCAATTTCAATGAGCCGACGCCGGCGACAAACACGCCGCCGACGAAAGCCAGCAGCAGCAGCAGGCTCGGAAGCGCCATCCGCCGCCGCCGCGTGAAATATTCCGCCAGCCCCCAGCTCACCGCGGCGACCGCCGCGCCGCCGAGGGCGACCGATAGCGAGCCGGCGAGCCAGGCGACCGCGGCGAGGATGAGCCCCGCGGCGATCGACACAAAAATATCGTTGAAGCCGGTGACCAGCCTGAAATGCTCTTCGTCGGCCGCCGGCGTGGCGCGATTGCGCGCGGCGAAGGCCCGGAAGCTCGCAACCGCCTCGGCGGTCAGGACCCCCGCCGCGGCGGCCGAATCGAGGTCCTCGTCGCTGTACATGATTTTGCTTCCCCAGCGCGCGCCGGTTTCCTGATCCCCTCGGGACCTTTGGATTCAGCTTGTCGAGACCTCGATCTCGTCATAGCGCCTGGCGCGATAGACGACCCAGGAAATCGCCCAGGCGGCAATAAAGATGCCGACGATCACATAGCCGAGAACGCCGAAGTTGTCGTTCAGGTCGCCGATCGCGCCCCAGAAGCCGCCGCGGTCGCTGAGGCCGAGCTGATCGCCGATCAGATTGAGAGTCTCGAGGCCGCCAACGACGACGGCGACGGCCACCGACGCCGCCGTGATGGTCATGTTGTAGTAGAGCTTGCGGATCGGCTTGACGAAGGCCCAGCCATAAGCGCCCAGCATCAGGATGCTGTCCGTCGTATCGATCAGCGTCATGCCGGCGGTGAACAGGGCGGGGAACACCAGGATCGACCAGATCGACAGGCCCTGCGAGGCCTGGGTTGCGGAAATGCCGAGCAGGCCGACCTCGGTCGCGGTGTCGAAGCCGAGGCCGAACAGCACGCCGAGCGGATACATCTGCCAACTGTGGTCGATCATCCGGAAGAAGCGCCGGAACAGGCGCCCGAGCAGGCCCCGATTGGCGAGCGCGAGGTCGAGATCCTCCTCGACGAACCGGCCGCCGCTCTTCACCGTTCGAAAGGTCCGCCAGATGGAGATCAGAACGAGAATGTTGGCGAGCGCGATGCCGAACAGGAACAGCGCCGACACCAACGTGCCGACCACGCCGCCGATGCTCTTGAGGGCGCTGAATCGGTCTTGGAGGGCCGTCGCTGCGACCGCGATGGCGAGCGATAGCGCAACGACGATCGTCGAATGCCCGAGCGAAAAGAACAGGCCGACGCCGACGGGCCGGCGCCCCTGCTGCATCAACTTGCGCGTCACATTGTCGATCGCCGCGATATGATCGGCGTCGAAGGCGTGCCGCAGGCCGAACGCGTAGGCGAGCGCCGCCGTGCCCAGAAGCACCGGAAAATCGCGGAAGGCGACAAACGCCCACAGCCACGCGGCGAGGTTGGCGGCGGCCAGCAGCACGTAGACGCCGACAACCCTGCCGCGCACATTCTCGCGCCGGTCGTTGAAGAGACCGGAAAGGCCTGGACTCATTGCTCTGGCTCCCGTCCCGAACGCCAACGTCCATCCTGCGCCGCGGCAGCCGCGCGCCGGTCGGTTCAATCCTTGGGATGCGCATGCGCGTGGGCGCGCGGGCGCCCGCCGCCGTGCGCATGTTCCTCGTCCTCGATCGTCACCGGCGCGAAGCTCACCTGTCCGTGCCGGACGCCGCGCTCGGCGATGACTGCGCTGGAGAATTCCCGGACATCGACGGCATCGCCGCGCAGCACCGCGACTTCGAGGCAGTTCTCGTGATCGAGATGAACGTGCATCGTCGCGATCTGGAGCGCGTGGTGCGCGTGGTGGGCGTCGGTCAGCCGCCGCGGCAATTCGCGCATGCGATGGTTGAAAACGTACGACAGCGTCGCGACGCATTCTCCGGCGGCGCCGTCGTCGGCGCGCGTCCGCTTCAGGCCCAGCCTCGCCAGATCGCGGACCGCCTCGGATCGATTGTCGTAGTGATTGGCGCGCATGAAGGCCGCGAGTTCCGCGGCGAATTCGTCGGACATGCTGATCGTCACCCGCTCCATTCGCTCGCCCCTCGCGCATTTTGCGGTGGTTTGTGTGATAATTTCAAGAAATTATCTTACACCGCCGCGGCCGGCAAGAGGGGGCGGCGCCGGGGTTGGCGATGGCGCGGTCGCTGACCATTGGGGCGTCCGTTCAGGCGCGAGGCTCCACGCCGGTCGGTGCTGTCAGCCGCCCAAGCTTGTGCTATCACTCGCGACCTTGCGCCGCTGGGCGCGTTGCGAATCGCCCTGGAGGCGGCGCGGGCCGCCGCATCCGGCGAATATATGAACAGGTCTTGTCATGGCGCAGTCGCCCGTTTTCGATCTTCCCGATCTCAAGCGCCGCATGCAGGGCGCGATTCAAACGCTCAAGCATGAACTGGGCGGCCTGCGCACCGGGCGCGCCACCGCCAGCCTGCTGGAGCCGGTTCACGTCGAGGCCTATGGCCAGCGGGTGCCGCTCGTGCAGGTGGCGACGATCAGCGTTCCCGAGTCGCGCTCGCTGTCGGTCCAGGTGTGGGACAAGAGCATGGTGGGGGTCGTCGACAAGGCGATTCGCGACGCCAATCTGGGCCTCAGCCCGACCGTCGAGGGGCAGATCCTGCGCATCCGGATTCCCGAATTGAACGAGCAACGACGCAAGGAAATGGTCAAGGTCGCCCACAAATACAGCGAGGATGCCCGCGTCGCGGTGCGCCATGTCAGGCGCGACGGCATCGACGTCCTGAAGAAACGGCTGAAGGACCACGCGATCAGCGAAGACGACGCCAAGCGCGACGAAGCGGAGGTGCAGAAGGCCACCGACCAGGCGATCCGCGACATCGATCTGTCGCTGGCGAGCAAAGAGAAGGAGATCATGCAGGTCTAGCGTGATCCCCGCCCGAGGCCCCGCATGTTGACGCGCCCCAACGACCCGCTGCCCGACGCGCCCGATCCGGGCCGGCCGACCCATGTCGGCATCATCATGGACGGCAACGGACGCTGGGCGCAGGCGCGCGGCCTGCCGCGCATCGAGGGCCACCGGCGCGGCGTCGAGGCGGTGCGCGGCGCGGTTCGCTCGGCGATCGAATTCGGGTTGCGCTATCTGACGATCTACAGCTTCTCGTCCGAGAACTGGAGCCGGCCCGCCGACGAGGTCTCGGACCTGATGGGCCTGCTCAAGCGCTTCATCCGCAACGACCTGGCCGATCTGCACCGCCAGAACATTCGTGTCCGGATCATCGGGTTGCGGCGCAATCTGGCGGCCGATCTGCAGGCGCTGTTGAACGAGGCCGAGGAACTGACGCGCGATAATGACGGCCTGACGCTGATCGTCGCGTTCAACTACGGCGCGCGGCAGGAAATCGTCGAGGCCGCGCGCAAGCTGGCGCTGGATGTCGCGGCGGGGCGCCTCGACGCGGCGCGCCTCGACGAGGCGGCGCTCGGCGCGCGGCTGGACACCGCCGGCGTTCCCGATCCCGATCTGCTGATCCGCACGTCGGGCGAGCAACGGCTGTCGAACTTCCTGCTGTGGCAGGCGGCCTATGCCGAACTGGTCTTTCTGCCAATGCACTGGCCCGATTTCGACCACGCCGCGTTTCAGTTCGCGCTCGACCAGTACGCGTCGCGCGAGCGCCGGTTTGGCGGCGCCGCCCGGCCGGCGGCGATCGTCAAATCGGCGTCGTGAGCGGGCGGGATGGCCAATCCCGCGCCCGAGGAAAGCGGCAACGGCGCGTCGGCGCGGCGAGCCGGATCGGCCGGCGTCTTCGGCGCCGATCTGCGCGCCAGGGTCGGCGCGGCGGTCGCGCTGATGGTTGGCGCGCTGGCGAGCGCCTGGGCGGGCGGTTACTGGTTCGCTTCGTTCTGGCTGATCGCCGCTCTGGTCGTGCATTGGGAATGGCAGAGACTGGTCGGCGGCCCCAATCAGCGATTACGCGTGCTGTGCGGATCGGCGGGGCTCGCCGCCGCCGCGCCGCTGGCGATCGATCACGCTGCGGCGTGGGCGATCGTCGCGTTGCTGATTGGCGCGCTGGGCGCCGCGCTGGCGAACGGAATGCGGCCGCGCCCGATTTCGGGCGCCGGAGTGCTTTACGCGGGCGCCATGCTGGTCGCGGTGTGTCTGTTGCGCGCCAGCCGGCCGGACGGGCTCTACGCGATCGTCTGGCTTTTCGCCGTGGTCTGGGGCACCGACGTCATGGCCTTTTTCGGCGGGCGGCTGGTTGGAGGCCCCAAACTGTGGCCGCGACTTTCACCGGGGAAAACCTGGTCCGGGTTCGGCGTCGGCGTGGGGTGCGGCGCCGCGGCGGGGCTGATCGCCGCCCCCGCGGCGAGTTCGAGCGCCGCGCTGTTCTGCTTCGGCCTCGCGATCGGGGCCGTCGCGCAGGGCGGCGATCTGTTCGAGTCGGCCCTCAAGCGCCGATTCGGCGTCAAGGACTCCAGCCATTTGATTCCCGGGCCATGGCGGCCTGATGGATCGCCTGGACGGCTTCGCCGCCGCGGCGCTTTCCGTCGCTTTGGTGGGGGCCGCGCGCTACGGAATGGCCAATATGGCGGAGGGTATCTTTCAATGGTGACCCGTTGCTAGAGGCCAGGGCGGAACGTGCGGCGCCGCGGCGCCTGGTCATTCTGGGCGCGACGGGTTCGGTCGGTCGCTCCTGCGCGCAGGTGATCGCTGGCGCGCCGGGGCGCTTCGAGGTGATGGCGGTGGCGGGCGGGCGCGACGGCGCCGCCCTGGCGAAAACCGCCGTCGCCCTGAACGCGCGGTTCGCGGCGATCGCCGACCCTTCGGGCTACGCCGCGTTGAAGGACGGCGTCGCGGGGCGGGGCGTCGAAGTCGCAGCCGGCCCCGAGGCCGTCGTCGAGGCGGCGCTTTGCGAGGCCGAGACGGTCGTCGCGGCGATTGTCGGGGCGGCCGGCCTCGCGTCGACTTATGAGGCGATCGCCGCGGGGCGCACGGTCGCGCTGGCCAACAAGGAGACGCTCGTCTGTGCGGGCGAAGCCGTCATGGAGGCGGCGCGACGCTCCGGCGCGCGCATCCTGCCGGTCGATTCCGAGCACAATGCGATTTTTCAGGCGATGGGCGGCTGCGACGCGGCGCAAATCGTCAAGATGACCCTCACCGCCTCGGGCGGCCCGTTTCGCGAATGGAGCGCCGAGCGGATCCGCGCGGCGACGATCCGCGAGGCGCTCGCCCATCCCAATTGGTCAATGGGCTCCAAAGTGACGGTCGATTCCGCCTCTCTCATGAACAAAGGGCTTGAACTTATTGAAGCTCACCATCTTTTTGGAGTTCCAGAGAGCCGACTGGCGGTGCTTGTCCATCCCCAGTCGATCGTCCACGGGCTGATCGCCTTCGCCGACGGATCGGTGACCGCGGGCATGGCGGCGCCCGACATGAGGACGCCGATCGCCCATTGCCTCGCCTATCCCGAGCGGATCGATTCGGGGGCCACGCCGCTCGATCTGGCGGCGATCGGCCAATTGTCGTTCCAGCAACCGGATCTCGCGCGCTTTCCCGCGCTGGGTCTGGCGATCGCGGCGTTGCGCGCCGGCGGCGGCGCGCCGACCGCGCTCAATGCGGCCAACGAAGTCGCGGTCGAGGCCTTTCTGACCGCGCGCATCGGGTTTTCCGACATCGCGCGCACCGTCGAGTCGGTTCTCGATCAATCGGCCGGCGCGGGAGAGTTGGGCGCCTGCGTTTCGGTTGCGCAATCGATGGCCGTTCACCATATCGCAAGAGATAGGGCGCTCGCCCTCTTGGCCTGACGGCGCGGCTCGGTCATTGTAACCTTTTGGTAACCACGTTGACCTCCGGGCGACCTGTCGTCGCGAGCGTCTGCGGTTCGGAGGTCGGTGATGGGTTTGTTGGGCTTTGTCGGCGACTTCGTCGGTGGGATGGGTTGGTACATCCTCCCCTTTCTGGTGATCCTGAGCGTCGTCGTCTTCTTTCATGAACTCGGCCACTATCTGATCGGTCGCTGGTGCGGCGTCACAATCGATGCTTTTTCGCTTGGCTTCGGCCCCGAATTGCTGGCCTGGGTCGACCGGCGCGGCACGCGTTGGCGTTTGGCCGCTTTTCCTCTCGGCGGCTACGTGAAATTTCGCGGCGACGCGGGAGTTGCCAGTGCGCCCGATACCGAAGCGCTCGCGGGAATGGCGCAGAGCGAACGCGCCCGGACGCTGGCCGGCCAACCGGTGGTCAAGCGCGCGGCGATCGTCGCCGCGGGGCCGATCGCCAATTTTCTGTTGGCGATCGTGATTTTCACGATCTCCTTTCGCGATCTACGGCCAGTATCAGTCTGATGCCGCGGGTCGGCGGCGTCGAGATCGGCAGCCCGGCCGATCTTGCGGGCTTCCAAAAGGGGCGATTTGATCAAATCCGCCAACGGGGTCGCGATCGACAATTTCGAGGATCTGCACCAGGCCATCTCGACCAGCACCGGCCTGCCGATCGTATTCGACTTCGAGCGTTCCGGCGCGCCGATGACCGTCACCGCGACGCCGACCATCGCGAATGTCGATCTTCCCCCGTTCGGCAAGCGCCGGATCGGCCGTCTCGGCATCAAGGCGTCCAACGATCCGGCCGACCGCCGGTTCGAGACCTGCGGCCTGCCGCAATGCCTCGCCTGGAGCGTCAAGGACACCTGGTCGATCGTCGAGGCGACCGGCTCCTACGTCGGCGGCCTGTTCGCCGGGCGCGAATTGGCCGACCAGATATCCGGACCGATCGGCGTCGCCCAGGTGGCGGGCGAAGTCGCCAAGATCAGCATCCTGGCGCTGTTCAGCCTCACCGCGGTATTCTCCGTTTCGGTCGGCCTGATGAACCTGCTGCCCGTTCCGATGCTGGACGGCGGCCACCTGCTGTTCTACGCGATCGAGGCGCTGCGCGGGCGCCCGTTGAGCGAACGGACCCAGGAAATCGGCTTGCGCATCGGGATTGCGCTAGTGGCCATGCTCGTCATATTTTCGACCTCGCACGACATCTTGCGGCTGGTCGGCCGCGGTTAACCATTGGTCGACCACGAATCGTGTCGCCGGGGCAACGCCGGGGGGAAATGACCTATAGTCGGTTAATTGCGGTTTGCAGGATTCGCCAAAAAGGGTAGAAGCGGGTTAATTGTTGGTCGCAGGCGGCGGCGGGGGCCGAACGAAGCGGGTAGGCAAATCCCACGCGGGACTCGCAACACGCGTGAATGAATGGACCGGCGGACTTGACGTCGGCCGCCGACATGGGGAACCTGGGCCAAATGCATTTCATTCGTGGCTATCGTTGGACGGCTCATCCTCGCCGCATGTCTGGTGTTCGGCGTGGCTGGCGTCACTTCGGCCGCCCACGCGCAGGTTCCGGCGCAGGCGATCGTCGTCGAGGGCGCCCATCGCGTCGACGCCGACACGATTCGGTCGTATTTCGGCGGGACGGATCAGGCCCACGTGAACGACGCGGTCAAGGATCTGTCGGCGACCGGCATGTTTTCCAACGTCACCGCGCGCATCGTCGGCGGCCGGGTTATCGTCACCGTGGTCGAAAGCAGCGTGATCCTCAATCGCGTGGCCTTTGAGGGCAACAGCAAGATCAAGGGCGATCAGCTCGCCGTCGAAGTCCAATCCAAGGCGCGCGCCGGATTCAACGAGACGGTCGCCAAGGCCGACATCGATCGCATCAAGGAAGCGTATAAGAAATTCGGGCACGCCGCGGCCAAGGTGAGCTACCGGCTGGTCGCTTTGCCCACCGGCCGCTCCGACCTCGTCTTCACCATCGACGAAGGCGACAAGACCGGCGTGCGCGAGATCAAATTTGTCGGCAATCAGGTGTTCTCCAACTATCGCCTGCATGGTCTGATGCAAACGTCGGAGATGAATTTCCTGTCGTTCCTCAAGACCAGCGACGTTTACGATCCCGATCGGCTGGCGTCCGACGAAGAGGCGATCCGCAAATATTACATGAAGAACGGCTACGCCGACTTCCGCATCACCAACACGGACGTCCACTACCAGGACAATCCGGCCGGCTATATCATCACCATCACGATGGACGAGGGGCCGCAGTACCACGTTTCCAGCGTCACTGTCGATTCGCATATCCCGAGCGTGGACGGCCAGGCGCTTGTAAAATTCGTGAAACTCTCGCCAGGCGACGTCTACAACGCCTCGGCGGTCGAATTGTCGACCGAGGCGGTCACCCGCGATGTCGCCCGCCAGGGCTACGCGTTTTCGCAAGTGCGTCCGCACGGCGAACGCGACATGGCGACGCATCAGATCGCCGTGAGCTTCACGGTTGACGACGGACCGAAGGTGTATATCGAGCGCATCGAAATTCGTGGCAATACCCGAACGCGCGACTACGTCATTCGCCGCGAGTTCGATATCGGCGAAGGCGACCCTTACAACCACGCGATGATCGAGCGGGCGGAGCGCCGGCTCAACAATCTGGGCTTCTTCAAGAAGGTGCACATCACCAACCGGCCGGGTTCGACGCCCGATCGCGTCATCGTCGTCGTCGAGGTCGAGGATCAGGCGACCGGCTCGTTCTCGATTTCGGGCGGTTATTCAACGACCGACGGGGCGATCGCCGAAGTCTCGGTCACCGAAACCAACTTTCTCGGCCGCGGCCAGTATGTGAAGCTGGCGGCGTCGGTGGGACAGTACAGCCGCGGTGAGAGCGCCACGTTCACCGAGCCCTATTTCCTCGATCAGCGCATCGCGGCGGGGTTCGACATCTACCACAAGGAGACGTTGCCCTATCAATACGCTTTCTACGAGAACTGGACGACGGGCGTGACGCTGCGCCTCGGCCTGCCGGTGACCGACGAGTTCACCTTCCAGCCTCACTATTCGCTGTATGAATCCGAGATCATCATTCCGAACAATCCGGACCAGCCCTACAACGACTGCAACATCAACCAACCGGTCGTCGGCATCACGCCAGGCACCCTGGGCGCCTTGCCGCTCGGCATCGACGACAACTGCCTGACCAACGGCGAGGCGTCGCTGGCCCTCAAACAGGCGGCGGCGGAGGGCGTGATCGTGACGTCGCTGGCCGGCTTCTCGTTGATCTACAACACGCTCGACAACAACAAGAACCCGTCAACCGGCATGATCACGACCTACAAGCAGGACGTCGCCGGCCTCGGAGGCGATTCCAAGTTCGTGCGCGAGACGTTCGATACGCACTACTATTATCCGCTGACCGACGATTTCACCGGCCTGCTGCGGTTCCAGGCTGGACAGATCACCGCCTTCGGCGGCCAGCCGTTGGACATCATCAACAATTTCAACCTCGGGCCGACTCTGGTGCGCGGCTTCGCACCGGGCGGCATCGGGCCGCGCGACATTTCCTATCTCGGCAATCTGGAGGCGGCCGGTCTCGGCGGCACGACTTATTTCGGCGGCACCGCCGAGGTGCAGTTCCCGATCTTCGGGCTGCCGAAGGAGATCGGGTTGAAGGGCGCCTTCTTCACCGACGCCGGAACATTGTTCGGCTATAATGGTCCGACCAATTTCGGGGCGCTGCAGGGGCTTGCCGGGAGGCAACAGCGCGCCGTGCGTTCCGACCAACGCCGCGCCGAATTACACGCAAGGCTCATGCATTACCGTCGACGACGAGCGGATCATCCGCGTTTCGGCGGGCGGCAGCCTGATCTGGGCGTCGCCGCTCGGGCCGATCCGCATCGATCTGGCCTATCCGATCATCAAGGGCAAGTATGACCAGACCGAGTTTGTCAACTTCTCGGGCGGCACCACCTTCTGATCGATCGAGCGGGCTGCACTGTCGGCCCGGCGCGCGCCTGCCGTCTCGCGGATCTGTGGGGGGCTCGACGGTAAGGGGTCTTGTCTGCCGACTTTTCCGCGGGCGGCCGGTGCTCAATTCAATCGAACAGGCTTGAGAGGATCGCCCGCTTCCTTCATGGCGCAAACAAACTTCTTTCCGCCGGTCCTGGCCCCGTCGGTCGGCTCGATCGTCGAATGGACTGGCGCGCAGCCCAATCACGGGCGCCGATCTGACCGTGGTCGTCCGCGGCGTCGCGCCGCTCGATCGGGCAGGCCCCGGCGATCTCGCATTCCTCGACAATCCGCGCTATGCGGCTGATTTGCCGAACACGCGGGCGTCGGCGGTGCTGTTGCTGCCGCGTCACAGCGGAGAGGCGCCGGCGGGCTGCGTCGCGCTGTCGACCAGCCAGCCTTATCGGGCGTTCGCCGAGGTTCTGACCCGCTTGTTTCCCGCCGCCGCGCGACCCGGATCGACGTTCGGCGAAGTTGGAATCTCTCCGGGCGCCTCGGTTCATCCGGCGGCGCGCCTGGAGGCCGGCGTTGTCGTGGACCCCGGCGCCGTCGTCGGTCCCGGCGCGGAAATCGGCGCCGGCGCGTTCATCGGCGCCAACGCGGTGATCGGCCCGAACGTGCGCATCGGGCGCGACAGCGCCGTGGGGCCGAACTGCACGGTCCTGTGCGCGCTGATCGGTGATCGCGTCGTTCTCCATCCTGGCGTTCGCATCGGCCAGGACGGTTTTGGATTCGCCATGGGGCCGCAAGGCCATCGCAAGGTGCCCCAGGTCGGGCGGGTGATTGTGCAGGACGACGTCGAGATCGGCGCGGGGACCACCATCGACCGCGGCGCCAACCGCGACACGGTGATCGGCGAGGGCTCCAAGATCGATAATCTCGTGCAGATCGGCCACAATGTAGTGGTCGGCCGGAACTGCGTCATTGTCGCCCAGGCCGGCGTTTCCGGCTCGTGCACGATTGACGACTTCGTCGCGATCGGCGGCCAGGCGGGGATGACCGGTCACTTGCATATCGGCGCGGGCGCGCAGATCGCCGCTTCGGCGGGCCTGATGAGTGACGTTCCGGCAGGCGCGCGGTGGGGCGGGGCGCCGGCGCAGCCGATTCGCGAGTTCTGGAAGGAACTGGCCGTATTGAAGAAGCTGGCTCGCGAGTTCGAAGCGGGCGCGCGAGGCGTCGGCGGAATAGCCGGTCGCGTCAGGCTTCTCGCATGCCGAGCGGCACGAATTTGTGGCGTCGGCGCCCGAAAGCGTCTATCCACCCAGCGGAAAAGTCTCCGCCGCCGCGGTCTCCAGGCGAGTTCTCGGCGTTTCGGACGAGTTTGCGCCAGCGGCGGGTGGTTCGCTCTTGATGCGTTTTTCGGCGACCTCTGCGAAAGGAGAGCGCCACGGCGCAAAATCGGGACGGGGATCGACGGAGGATTCGAATGGACGCGTCGGTGGGTGAAACCATAGAAAGCTACGAAATCCAAAGGCTGTTGCGTCTCCTGCCACATCGTTATCCGTTCTTGCTGGTCGACCGCATCATCGGGGCGCGTGGCGACGAATTCGGGATCGGCATCAAGAACGTCACGGCCAACGAGCCGCAATTCCAGGGCCATTTTCCCGAGCGTCCGGTCATGCCCGGCGTGTTGCTGATCGAAGGGATGGCGCAAACCGCCGGGGCGCTGTGCGTCGCTTCGCAAGGCGACAAGGCCAAGCCGGCAGTCGTCTATCTGATGACGGTGGACAAGGCGAAATTCCGCAAGCCGGTCGTTCCCGGCGATCGCGTCGAGTTTCACATGACGAGATTCGCCAAGCGTCGCAACATGTGGTGGTTTCGCGGCGAGGCCCGGGTCGATGGCGCGCTCGCCTGCGAGGCGGAGATTTCGGCGATGCTGGTGGCGGAATGACCAAGATGTCGCCAGGCTCCCTGCGCGAGGCGCTGGCGACGGCGCCGGCCGTTCACCCCACCGCTTGCGTCGAACCGGGCGCGCAACTCGGCGAGGGGGTCGCGATCGGCCCGTTCTGCCATGTCGGCCCCAAGGTTGTGCTCGGCGACCGGGTTCGCCTGGTTTCCCATGTGAGCGTCGCCGGGGTCACCGAGATCGGCGCGCGCACCCGCATTTTTCCGTTCGCGTCGATCGGCCACGAGCCGCAGGACCTCAAATATCGCGGCGAGCCCGTCAGTCTGCGGGTTGGCGAGGACTGCGTCATTCGCGAAGGCGTGACGATGAATCCGGGCACCGCCGGCGGCGGATCGCAGACGGTTGTGGGGTCGCGCTGCGCCTTCCTCGCCCACGCCCATGTCGCCCATGACTGCCGGCTCGGCGACGACATCGTCCTGTCGAACAACGTCATGCTCGCCGGCCATTGCCAGATCGGCGATTTCGCGATTCTGAGCGGCGGCGCCGCCGCCCATCAGTTCGTTCGCATTGGCGCGCACGCCTTCATCGGCGGATTGGCCGGCGTCGAGAACGACGTGATCCCGTATGGGATCGCGCTGGGCAACCGCGCCGCGCTCGCTGGTCTCAACATCGTCGGCCTGAAGCGGCGCGGCTTTTCGCGCGAGGCGATCCATGACCTGCGCCGCGCCTACCGCGCGCTGTTCGCGCCCGAAGGCACATTGAAGGAGCGCGCCGAAGACGTCGCGGCTGAGTTCTCGGCGCATCCCGAAGTGCGCCAAATCCTCGATTTTCTGCGCGAGGGCGGCGAACGGGCGATCTGCATGCCGCGCGCCGGCAAGGAAGACAGCGTGTGAGTCTGGCCCCCAACGTCTCGCCGTTCGATGACGCCGGCGAGGCGTCAGGCAGGCCGCTCGCCATCCTGTGCGGCGGCGGCGATTTCCCGGTGCAACTCGCGAGGGCGGCGATCCAACGCGGCCGCCGTCTGGTGATGATCGGCATTGTCGGGGCGGCGGACGAGCGGATCGAGGCGTTCCCGCATGTCTGGATGCATCTTGGCGAACTCGGCAAGTTGTTCGACGCGTTGAAGCAGCGCAGTGTCGGCGAGATCGCGATCGTCGGGGCGGTGACCCGTCCCGAGCTCGCCGACTTGCGGCTGGACTGGGGCGCGCTGAAGCGGTTGGCGAGTCTCGCGCCGTTGTTTCGCGGCGGCGACAACCATCTCCTGACTGGCGTTGCGCGGATTTTCGAGAGCGAAGGCGTGCGCGTGGTCGGGGTCCATGAGATCGCGCCGCAATTGCTGGCGCCGGCCGGCCCATTGGGCGCGCGCCGTCCGTCCGATCAGGCCCATGCCGACGCCGTGCGGGGCGGCGCGCTGATTGGCGCGCTGTCGCCGTTCGACGCAGGGCAAGCCGTCGTGATCGCCAACGGGCGCGTTCTGGCGATCGAGGCGGCCGAGGGGACCGACGCGATGCTCGCGCGGATCGCCGAACTGCGGGCCGCGCGCCGCTTGCGTTTGCGCGGTCGCGCCGGCGTGCTGGTCAAGGCGCCCAAGCGCGGTCAGGACATGCGGCTCGACCTGCCGGCGGTCGGCGCGAAGACGATCGAGGGCGCAAGCCGCGCGGGCCTCGAAGGCCTCGCCCTGGCCGCCGGCCGCGTGCTCGTCGCCGATCGCGAGTCGTTCGCGCGCGCCGCCGACGCGGCCGGCCTGTTCGTGTTCGGGCTGGAGATATGATCGCGCCGACGACCCGCGAGTTGCGCGTCTTTCTGGTTGTCGGCGAACATTCGGGCGACCAGCTCGGCTTCAAGCTGATGCGCGCCTTGCGCGAGGCGGTCGACGGCGCGATCGCGTTCTACGGAACTGGCGGCGAGGCGATGGAGGCCGAAGGCCTGCGCAGCCTGTTCCCGCTCGCCGACATCGCGGTGATGGGCGTTCTGCCGGTGATCGCCAGATTGCCGACGCTGCTGGCGCGGATCAGGGAGACGGCGCGGGCGGTGGTCGCGACGCGTCCCGATGTTCTGGTGATCATCGACAGCCCCGACTTCACCCATCGCGTCGCGCGCCTGGCGCGCAAGAAGCTGCCGGATCTGCCGGTCGTCGACTACGTCAGCCCGTCGGTCTGGGCGTGGCGGCCCGGCCGCGCCAAAGCGATGCGCGCCTATGTCGATTGCCTGCTCGCGCTGTTGCCGTTCGAGCCGGACGCGCACCAGAGGCTCGGCGGCCCGCCCTGCTTTTACGTCGGCCATCCGCTGATCGAGCGTCTGGACGAATTGCGCCCCGACGCGGCGGAGGCGGCGCATCGCGCCGGGACGCCGCCGCTGATCGTGATTCTGCCGGGCTCGCGCCGTTCGGTGATCTCGAGAATGATGGACGATTTCGGCGCGGCGCTGGCGTTGCTGGCGCGCGAGATCGGGCCGGTCGACGCGGTTCTTCCGACATTTCCGCATCTGGCCGCCGAAATTGCCGGGCGCGTCGCAACCTGGCCTGTCCCGGCGCGCGTCGTCGTCGGGGAAGCGGCCAAATTCGCCGCCTTCCGCCGCGCGCGCGCGGCGCTGGCGGCGTCCGGCACCGTAACGCTCGAACTGGCTTTGGCCGGCGTGCCGATGGTCGGCGCCTACAAGGTGTCGCGTTTCGAGGAGCCTCTCAAATATTTCGTGAAAGTCCCCCCGCTGATCCTGCTGCCGAACCTGATCCTTGGCGAGCGCGCGATCCCCGAAATTCTGCAACGCGAATGCACGCCGGAAAATCTCGCGCGGGCGCTCGCCGATGTCGTGCGCGAGGGCGCGCCGCGCCAGGCGCAGATCGTGGCGCTGGCGCGCCTCGACGGGCTGATGCGGCTGCCGGACGGCGAAGCGCCAAGCGCGCGCGCGGCGCGACTGACGCTGCGCGCGATCGCCCGGCGCCCAGCGGGCGCGCCGCCGTAGCGGGGCGCCGATTGCCCAGGGCTCGAACGATCAGGCCGCGGCCAATCGCCCGGCGGCGCCGCGGCGGTAGAGCATGAGAGCGCCGGCGATCGAACACAGCGCGGCGGCAGACAGCCACAGCGCGGGCGCGGAATCGCCGAAATGGCGGATCAACTGCTTGGAGACGATCAGGGTGGACGTGCCGAACAAGGCGGTGGCGAGCGAATAGGCGAGCGCGAAGCAGGAGGCGCGCACGTCCGGCGGAACGACTTCGGTGAGCGCCGCCACCATTGCGCCGTTGTAGACGCCATAGGCGCAGGACAGCAGCATTTCGACGCCGATCAGCTTGGCGAACGTCGGCCCGCTCGCGAGCCAGCTCAGCGCCGGATAGGAGGCGACCAGGATGAGCGCGCTCATCGCCAACAGCACGGGCTGGCGGCCGACGCGGTCGGAAAGCGCGCCGCCGATCGGCAACCAGCAGAAGTTGGCCACGGCGACCAGCAGCGTGACGAGCAAGGCGTCGGTCGCCGACAGGTTCAGCGTCTTGCCGAAGTCGGGCGTGTAGACGGTGATGAAATAGAACGACACCGTCGTCAGCACGACCAGCATCATGCCTTGCACGACGACGACCCAGTTGGCGGCGACGCTGCGATAGATTTCCGCCGGCGTCGGGTGATGTTTTTTGGCGAGGAATTCCGGCGTCTCCTCGAGCGAACGGCGCAGCACGAAAATGACCGGCACGATCAGGCAGCCGATCAGGAACGGGACGCGCCAGCCCCAGGCCAGCAATTGCTCGGCGCTCAGGGCGCGATTGACCCCATAGCCGATCAGCGCCGCGACGAACACGGCGGCCTGCTGGCTGGCGGACTGGAACGACGTGGTGAAGCCCTTGCTTCCCGGCTTGGCGATTTCGGCGAGGTAGACCGAGACGCCCCCGAGTTCGACGCCCGCCGAAAAGCCCTGCAACAGCCGGCCGAACACGACGATGACCGGCGCGGCGAAGCCGATCGTCGCGTAGCCCGGCGTGAAGGCGATGATGATGGTGCCGGCCGCCATGATCGCCAATGTGACGATCAGCCCTTTGCGGCGGCCGACGCTGTCGACATAGGCGCCGAGAAAAACCGCGCCGAGCGGGCGCATCGCGGCGCCGAACCAGAACACCACGAAAGTGATCGAGGTGTCGGTGAATTCGTCACCGGTGGCGAAAAACGTCTTGCCGATCGGCGCCGCGTAGAGCCCGAACAGGAAGAAGTCGAACATTTCGAGGAAATTGCCCGCCGTGGCGCGCAGCACGGCGCCGAGTTTCGACTGGGCGCGCGCGGGCTGCGGCATTTTGGACGTCCCTCCGGCGCGCGGGCTCAACGGGCGCTCCGCGCGAGGCGCTGATTTGCGGCGATGGTAGCGCAACTGGCTGCGTGTGGCGACAGGGATGTCCCGCGCCGGCGTCATTCGCCGCCGCGTAGCTTCTCGATCGTCAGACCAACTGGATGCCGCCGTCGATTTCCAGATCGATGCCGTTGACGGCGCGGTTGTCGAGAAGGAAAAACACCGCGTGGACAACGTCTTCCATTGTCGCGACCCGCCGCGCCGGCGTGCGGGCGATCATTGCATCGACGATCGCCGAGCCGCCCTGCTTGACCGCGCGCTCCCATACCGGCGAATCCGCGACCAGGCCCGGAGACAGGCAGTTGACGCGGATCGGGGCGAGTTCGACGGCCATGGTTTTGGTCATGCCGACGATTCCGCCATTGACGACGGAAATCATCGTCGAGCCGGCATAAGGATTGGCCTTGGAGAGGCCGCTGAAAAGCACGATTCCCGATGTCGCCTTCATGCGCGGCAGCGCTGTGCTGACCGTCGCGACGTAACCGGTAAGCTTGACATGAGCGAGCCGATTGGCTTCGGCGATATCGAAATCCTTGACGCTGGTGGCGAGCCGATGGATCGGCGTCAGCACCAAATGGTCGATCGCGGGTCCATCGGCCAGCGCGGCGCGGATCGAGGCCGCGTCTTCCAGATCGATTGGCAGTCCGATCGCCTCCGGTCCAATCGACCTGGCGATTTCGTCGGCGCGCGCCGCCCCGCGCCCGGCGATGGTGACCTGGCAGCCCAGCGCATGGGCGGCGCGCGCCACCGCCAGGCCGATGCCCGACGTCCCGCCGACCACGACCATGTGTTCCTTTGCGTTGGGCATTGCAGGAAATTCCTCGTTCGAGTCGGCGCCGGCGCCCCCGCGAAAGCGGCGGCGACGGGACGGTAGCCAACAAACCCCCGCTGCAGCAAGGGGCGAGCGGAGTTGTGGGCCAGCGCCGCGCGCCGGGGCTCGCCGACCGCCGCCCCGTAGCAAGCCCTTGCAATTTCGGCGCAACTGCAATTTCGTGGACGGTTCGCGGCCGGTTCGCCGGGCGCCGGACACAAAGAGGGCGCGATGAAAGTCAAATCAAAGGATTTCCGCGTCGCGGCGGACGACAAGGTCGACCTTGAAAAATGGCCGACGGCGATCGATCCCGTCTACAAGTCGAAAGAGCATTATCAGGAGCTTCTGCAGGACCATGTGGCGCAGTTGAGCGAGCAGCAGGAGCTTCTCTACGCCGCCGACCGCCACGCCCTGCTGATTATTTTTCAGGCCATGGACGCGGCGGGAAAAGACGGCGCGATCAAGCACGTGATGTCCGGGGTCAACCCGCAGGGCTGCCAGGTGTTCAGCTTCCAGCATCCGAGCCCCGCCGAATTGCAGCACGACTTTCTGTGGCGCACCACGCGCGATCTGCCGCAGCGCGGACGCATCGGCATCTTCAATCGGTCATATTATGAAGAAGTGCTGATCGTGCGGGTGCATCCGGAGATTCTGCGCGGCGAGGCGCTCGCCGAGCCGACGCATGATCACAAGACCTTCTGGCGCGAGCGCTACCGGTCGATCGCGGGTCTGGAGCGGCATCTGCACGCCAATGGAACCCGCATCGTCAAATTCTTCCTTCACCTCTCCAGGGAAGAGCAACGCAAGCGGTTTCTCGCGCGCATCGACGAGCCGGAAAAGAACTGGAAATTCAGCCTCGCCGATATCGAGGAGCGCAAGTTCTGGAAGAAATATCAAACCGCCTATGAGGAATGCCTCGGCGCGACAAGCACCGACGATTGCCCCTGGCACGTCGTTCCGGCCGACGACAAGCTGAACACCAGGCTGATCGTCTCCACCATCATCGTCGAGGCGTTGAAGGACCTCAAGATGAGCTATCCCGAACCGAGCGCCGAGCGCCGCAAGGAATTGCTGGCGATCCGCAAGCAGCTCTCCTGACCGGCGCGACAGATTGGTCGGGCTGGCGGGGCGGGAGCTTGTTAGGCCGAGATCGGCCTGCGAATGCTGAAAATCCGTCCCGCCCGGACGTGATAGACAAAGCGCAGAAGCGGATCGGCGAGGCGGGGCGCGGCGCTTGCCCGCTTCCCGAGCCGGCGGCGCATGTAGTCGACCGAAATGTCTTCGAGACGGGCGTCGAAGGTCTCCTCGAACGCCTTACGTATGCGCGCCAGCGGATAGTAGAAGCACGCCTGGTCGAGAGTGTTCTCTGACATCGCCGTCCATTGCGCGGTCGTCAAATTGCCGCGATAGAGCCCGAAGCCGAGGCGATGGCTGAGATCGAAATAACTCCGACGCAACGGACTCTTGGCCTTGAAGCGGTGCGCAAAATAAAGGCCGACATGGCCCTCGTACCACGTGTCCACCACTGGAAAGGCGGCGATGAACCGACCTCCTGGCCGCAACAGACGAAAGACATCGGCGACGACGCGTTCGGGATCGGTGACGTGCTCCAGCACCTGGTTGGACATCACGAGATCGAAATGCTGGTCGGGAAAGTCGGCGCGCTGCTCGACGATCCGCGCGACGCGGTCCCTGACCGCCGGCTTCAGCGCGTCCGCCCATCCGGAATAATAGCCGTCGAACGTGTCGGCGCCCCAAATGTCGAGACCGCCGGCGCGGCCGAGCGCGACCATATCGCCGACGCCGCAGCCATAGTCGAGCGACCGCCCGCCCAGTCGCGCTGCGTGCTCGATGAAATAGCGATAGTTGAACGGAACCGGCTCGCCCGCCATTTCACCGATCCCTCGCGCGCCCGATGGCGCAGGCGAGGATGGTAGCGGCAAAGCGGCGAACACGACAACCGCCTGACGGACCGCCTGGCTAGATCGACGAGAGCAGGGAGGTCAGCTCGCTCAGGACCGTATTCGTCGGCGGCGCGGCGTTGGCGCTCGATGAATTGTTCGCCGGAGTCGAGATGAAATTGAGCGGATTGCTCGTATTGCCGATGCCCGACAGGATGTCGGCGAAAGTCGGAGCGGTCGCGCTGTTGGCGACGGGCTGCGCGCTCGCCGCTTGCTGAAGCGGCATCATATATGGTGCGGCGGCCGAACTCACGATCGAGCCGAGGCTTGATATCGACATTTTGAACCCCCTTCGCGGAGCCCATCGAAATTGAAAAACCAGCCGCGACCATGGCAGGCGGGACTTGTGCGGAGCTTGCGGCCGCAGCGCCGCGCTCAGGTGACTTGATTGCCGCTGATCCGCAATTGCGGCGGCGGCGAGCCGCCGCGCGCCAGATCGGCGGTGACCGGCCGATCGTAAATCATGCCGAGAATGGCGCCGCGGCTGGCGCCGGAGATCAAATTGTCGGCGATCACCGCCGCGCCGGCTCCCTCGGCGACCGACACGCCGATGCCGATCGGCGCGTCGCGCACGACATTGCCCTGAACCGTCACGTCCCGCAGCGACGCCGCCCAGCCGACGAGAACGCCGACCCACGGCGCGCCCTCGATCACGTTGGCGGAGACGGTTGCGTCGGCTTCGACCTTGATCGCGCATTCATAGCCGAACTCGTGACCGGAATGGCCTTCCGTGGGTCGCAGATTGCGGATGATGTTGCCCGAGCAGACAGAGGCGCGGCCGTTGTGATCGGCGAAATTGACCATCTGGACGCCGCAGCGGGCGCCGTCGATCGAATTGCCGGAAATGACGCAGCCTTCGAAGTCGAATTCCGCGAAGATCGCCGTTTCGCCGAGATCGGCGCAACTGTTGTTGCTGATGAGCACGCCCGCCCCGCCGTTGTTGCGCACTGCCGAAAAGGCGCAGCGGCGGATCGTGTTGTTGGCGACCAGCACGCCGCCGGCGCGGAACACCGAAACGCCGTTGCCGTTCTGGCCGGCGCCGCCCGAGGCGCTCCGGATGTCGCTGATGCGGTTGCCTGAGACGCGCGTGCCGTCGTCGCCGGCGGTCGATCGCCATACCTGGACGCCGTTGTCGCCGCAGCGCTCGATCCGGTTGTCGTCGATCGCGAGGCCGGTCGCGTCGGTGGTGAAAACGCCGCCGGCGGCGATGTCTCTGAGATCGTTGCGCTCGATCCGCCCGCCGCAAGCGCGCAGCCGCACGCCAAAGCCGCCGGAGCGTTCGACGACGCAGTCGAAGATCGAAAGGTCGCCGACATTGGAAAGATCGACAAGGCCGCGATCGCCGTCCAGCGCGCTACCGCCGCCGTCGAGGACCAGACCGGAGAGCGCGACGCGCGCCGCGCCATCGGCCGAAATGAGCGGTCCGCCGCCTTCCAGCGTCAGCCTTGTGGCGCCGGGAACGCCGACGAGCCGGGCGCCATCGGGCAGACGCAGGCCTGCCGTGCGCCACGTCCCGGCCGACAGGACATAGGGACGACCGGCGCGCGTCGCGCCATCAATGGCGCGCCGAAGCGCGACGGTCGCGTCGGGCCCAAGCCCCTCGCCGCGGCCGCGGGGAATCGGCAGAACACTGGCAGCCGCGAAGCCGAGAGCGCCGCGCATCGTTGCGCGCCGATTGATCATGCGCGATCCCCGAACGGGCCAGCTACAAGGCTTCACACGATCAAGGTAGAAGCGGTCGGCGGACGAGGGAAGCGAACAAAGGACGTCGCGCGATGCCGTGCGGCTTCGTCGCGCCGTCTTCTCGCCGCGCCGCCGGCGCATCTCGCATTGGCCGCTGGCCCCGTTGGCGGGCCGCCTGGACGCTGGACAGATCCACCAGGCGGCCCTGACCACGATCGAACAATTTGGGGGAATGCTCGACTATGGCTGGCGCTTGGTGGAGCAAGAGTTCGTGCCCAACTTCGCGGGCGACGTCGGCGCGCCATTGACCAATACTGAGCCAAACCCGTCACGATTCGGGAATCGCCCGGCCCTGTTCGTCGACACGTTCGAACGGAGGGGCGTCGCAGCCACGCGCGCCCGCCTGCCAGCCGTCGTCAGCGCTTCTTGGCGATCGGCCGTTTCCTGGCGGCCGGCCGTTTCCTCGCGGCCGTCGGCTTCCTGGCGGCCGTCGGTTTCCTCGCGGCTGTCGGTTTCCTAACCGCCGTCGTTTTCCTGGCGACCGTGCGCTTCTTCGGCGTCAAGCTCAGCGAGAGGCCGATCACCGTCGCCTTTTGACGCGTCGCGCCGACTGAGCGCTTCAACGATTTGGCGATTTTGGCGACCGACTCCTTGCGGGCCATGCTCTTGAGCTGGCGGAAGTCCTCTTTCGACCATGGTCGCCTCACGGGTTTCTTCGCGGCGCGCGGTAAAGCCTTAGCCATGCCATCTCCTATCCGGTTGCCTCATGAACGGCCGAACGGCCGCGCTCACGAATCAGCTGAGCCAAACAATTGCTCGTAGCGCAGATTGAGCTTGCAAGGAAATCTTCGTACGCGGCCGGTTCAACAACGTACCTTCCTGAACGCATAGACGCGGCACCACCACGACTTGTTTTCCGCGGCATGGGCGATCAGCAGCACCGACGCTCGGGCGAACGATCTGGCGATGCTGGATCGCACCGTCTCGGCGACGACTTCGTCCGACAACAGCGCCTCGACCTCTTTGGCGGCCGCTTCGATCGCCGGTCTCGCTTCTTCCAGGCGAGTCTGCCCATCGCTGGATTTCAACGCCGCATTGAGGGCTTCGACCGCTTTCGGGTCGCTCAATTGCGCGGCATAGGGTTGAAACTCGCGTCGCGCCTGCAGCACGGCGTCGGGATCCTTGAGGATCGCCACCGCCATCACGAAGATCAGCGCGTCCATCGCGGTAAGGAGGAACCACAGCTCCTCCTGTCCCTTGACTGGCGCGGTGTCGAGAGCGTGGTTGTCTGTTGGTTGTTGCGCGCTCGCCGACGCCGCAAAAGTCGAAACCAAGCCAGCGACGAGAACCTGCCTCCGATTCATCGAACCCTCCCTCTGCGAAGCGAACATTTTTTTGACGACGCTGAGCAGGACTTTACCACGATGGGAAAATTTCGCGCGCCAGCGCTCGGCCGCTTTGGATCGCCGGGGGCCCGCGCACCGGATCGAGGTGACAACGCCGCTATTGTGCCGAAGAATGAACGCCTTCACCGGACAATCGTTTGCGGGAGGGGCTTGTGCCGGGCGCCACGGATCGGAAGGACAGCGGGCTCGAGGACCGGCTCGCCATTCGCGAACTCATCGAGAACTGGGTGGTGTGGCGCGACGCCGGGCATTGGGACAAATTCCGCACCGTCTGGCACGACGATGGAAGGATGATGGCGACCTGGTTCCAGGGAACCGCCGACGAATTCATTCGCGTCAGTCGGCAAGGCTGGGACAACGGGGTGAGCATCCTGCACTTCCAGGGCGGCAGCAGCATCGACGTCGCGGACAATCGCGCGCTCGCCCACACCAAGATGACGATCTCCCAGCGCGCGACAGTTCATGACGCAGCGGTCGACGTGGTCTGCACCGGCCGTTTCTTCGACTTCCTCGAACGGCGCCGCGGCGTCTGGGGCCTGGTTCTGCGCCAGCCGATCTATGAGAAGGACCGCATGGACCCCGTCGATCCGGCGCGCCGCCTGGCGCTCGACGCGGCGCTGTTGTCGCAATTTCCCGAAGGCTATCGACATCTCGCCTATCTGCAAACGCAGATCGGCTACGCCGTGAAGCGCGATATGCCGGGACTGAAAGGTCCGGAGGTCGAGGCGCTTTATGCGCGCGGCGATGGCTGGTTGCGCGGAAAGCCGGCCGATTGATCCGGTCGGCCGCCGCCATCAGGCCTTCGGCCGCCTGGCGAAGCTGTCGTGCCGTTCGGCGATGGCTTCGGCCAGCGATCCGGAAAGACCCATGTCCCGCATCATCCGGCCCGCTTCCCGCATCTCGGCGGCGCGGCGCACGCCGTGGCGCTCGACCCGCGCCGGCATCGTGCGGGCGATTTCGTCCCAGTCCATACCGGGATAGCTGACCTCGAGACTCGCCAGAACCGCCGGCAGCACGCCGGCCTTCCCGGCCGCGAGGTTGAGGTCGACCATCAGCGCCTCCATGCCCTTGACGACGATGCTGCGGCACAGCTTGGTCGCCGAGGCGACGCCGATGTCCGGGCTGACCGGCGTGATCGCCATGCCGAGCGCGTTCAACGTCGTGGCGACGTCCTCAGCCTTCGGTCCGCCCGCCAGAATGGGCGCCGCGATGCCGAGTTCCGCGACCGCGGACATGACCGCGAATTCGACGAAGGCGGCGCCGGAGCGGTCGATCTCCACAGAGACAAGCCGCTTGGTCGTCGGCGAGACCGAGTTGAGGTCGATGTAGATTTGGGAGCGATCGAGGAACGACGCGGCCTCCCGCGCGGCGCCGACAGCGGCGTCGGCGGTCACCGCCGACACGACGATGTCGGCGCCGTGACACGCTTCGCCGAGATTCGCTGCGGCGCGAGCCCCACTTTCGGCGGCGACCCTTCGCATTTCTGGCGCGACCGCGGAATTGTCGAGCAGAATGTCATAGACCGCGACGTCTACCCCCGGCTTCGCCGAGAACTGGCGCGCGAAAAGCTGGCCGACCTCGCCATAGCCGATGAACGCAAGCTTCAAGCTCATATCGCCTCGCTATGCGACGCTGTTTGCGCTGCTCCTGAAGCGGCCGGCTTCAGTCTTCTTCCTGATAGTCGACATAGCGCAGCCCGGCTTTCTCCAGGGCCTCGCGCATCTGGTAGAGATCGAGGCCAAGCGCGCCGGCGGCGAGCTGCGCCCGCTTGGCGGCTTCATTGGCGAGCCGCGCCTCGCCAGCCTGCACCGCCGCGGGAACGTCGCGCCGCGGCACGACCAGCACGCCGTCGTCGTCGGCGACGATCACATCGCCCGGCTTGACCAGCGCGCCGGCGCAGACGATGGGCACATTGACCGAGCCGAGCGTCGCCTTCGCCGTGCCCCTGGCGGAGACCGCGCGCGACCACACGGGAAAGCCCATCGTCTTCAGCGCGCCGACGTCCCGCACGCCCGCGTCGATGACGAGCCCGAGGACGCCGCGCGCCATGACCGATGTGGCGAGAAGATCGCCGAACATGCCGTCAGTGTTGTCGGCGGTCACCGCGACGACGAGAATGTCGCCGGGCCGGCATTGCTCGACCGCGACATGGATCATCCAGTTGTCGCCGGGCTGCGTCAGCACGGTGACCGCGCTGCCGGCGATCTGCGCGCCTTGCCAGATCGGACGCATGTACGGCTTCATCAGGCCGGTGCGCCCGATCGCCTCATGCGTCGTGGCGACGCCGAGTCCGGCGAGTTTGGCGATTTCAGCCGCATCGGCGCGCGGCGTATTGACGACGACGACCGGCTTCATGCGAGCTCCTCGAGCGCCTGCGGGAATATCCGTTGATAGGCTTCCCCGTAGGTCATCGGGCGGCCGGAATTGCGGCCGCCCTGGACCCCCCGATTGAGCGCGACGCGGGTGTAATAGTCCCACAGGTGCTTCTGCGCGGCGAGAATCTCGAAGGCCCGGCGCTTGGTCTCCCAAACCTCGTCGATGTTGAGGATCACGTTCGGCTTGTAGTTGCATTGCTCGGGCTGGTGCGGCTCGAACAGAAACACCGGCGGCGCGCTGTAGGCGAGGTCGGGCCCCGGCTTGTGTCCGGCCGCCTGCGCGACGATCCGCGCCTCCTGGGCGAAGCGCGCCGCCTCGGGGTGGTCGACGTTGTAGGGGTCTTCGAGCGCGTGCGTCAGCACGAAGGACGGCTTCAGCTCGCGATAGATGTCGACCAGCCGGTCGAGCATTCCGGGCGTGACGCGCAAGGGATAGTCGCCGGCGTCGAAGAATTCGATTTCCGCGCCGAGCGTCGCCGCCGCGCGCTCGGCTTCGTCGCGGCGCTGCGCCTTGACCGTTTCGAGCGTCGCCTCGCCGCTCTTCCAGGCCCACTGGCTTTCGCCGCGTTCGCCGAACGCCAGGCAGACGATCTTCACGCGGTAACCCTTGTGCGCGTGCAGCGCCACCGCGCCGCCGGCGCGCCACACGAAGTCGCCGGGATGGGCGGTGACGACAAGGCCGGTTTTTCCGGAAGCCATGGAATCCCTCGAGGCGCGTTGCAGGAGGCGTCAGGCGGCGTCGCGCCCGATCTCGGAGGGAAACGACAGACCTTCATGGGCGAAGGCGTAGCCGTCGAACAGCAATCGCGCGGTGCGAAGCAGGCTGGCGCGCTCGACGACCGGATTGTCCGGCGAGCCGCCGACTTCGATCATCACGCTGAACTCGCCGGTGGGATGTTCGATCGAAAGGGTTTTCTCGCGTCCGAGCGGCAGCGTTGCGACACGCGCCGCCGGCGAGCCCGGCAGGACGCAGGCGGTCGCCACCGTCACCGCGGCGAACACGCCGATCGAGGCGTGACACGCATGCGGGATGAAGCTGCGGGTGCACAAATGGCCGCCGGCGGCCGGCGGCGCGACCAGCGCGATCTTCGGCACGACCTTCTTCGACACGTCGCCGAGGCCCATCAGCTTGCCGGCCGCCAGGCGGATCTCCTCGAGCCGGGCCTTCAGCGCGGCGTCCTTGTCGAGCGTCTCGCGCGACTCGTAGCCGGTGCGGCCGACCGCGGCGGCCGCCAGCACGACGACCGGCATTCCATTGTCGATCAGCGTGACGTCGACGCCGGCGACGTGGTCGACGGCGCGGCCGGTCGGCAGCAGCGCGCCGCACACCGACCCTGCGGCGTCGAGAAATTCCACCGCGATCGGCGCCGCGGCGCCTGGCACGCCATCGATGCGGGCGTTTCCGCCGTAGGCGACGCGCCCGCCGGGCGTGCGCACGGTGAGTTCGGCGAGCGTGCCCGTATTGACCGTATGAACCCTGACGCGGGTGACCGGGTCGCGGGCGCGGACAAGACCGCGCTCGACCGCGAAGGGACCGACGCCGCAGAGGATATTGCCGCAGTTGGGCGTGACGTCGATCTTCGCTTCGTCGACCAGCACCTGGCCGAACAGAAAATCGATGTCGCAATCGGGCCGCTGCGAGCGGGAGACGATGGCGATCTTGCTGGTGAGCGGATGCGCGCCGCCGAGACCATCGACCTGTCGCGGGTCGGGCGATCCCATGATCGACAGGATCAGGGCGTCGCGGGCGGCGGGATCGGCGGGCAGGTCATCGGCGAGGAAATAGGCCCCCTTCGACGTTCCGCCTCGCAACATCATGCAGGGGATGCGCGGTTGAATGGTTTTTCTCCGGCGTTTCCGAGGGCGCGTCTCTCTCATGTCTGGTCATGCGCGATGCAGCAAATGCTTTGTTTGCGCCGTTTCATGAGCAGAATTCACGAATGCGCAGCCGCCCTGCCTGACAAGGAGCGCGCCGCGAATTGCTGGACGATCAGTTTGCGCAACTGGTCGGCGGGCGGCGAGAGAGGGGCGCTGCGACGCGACACGATGCCGATGCGGCGGGTGACGCCGGGGTTGCGCAGCGAGAGCACGCGCAGCCCGCGCGCCTGCGTCGCATCCATCGCGAGCCTGGGGATGACCGTCATGCCGAGGCCGGCGCGCACGAGTGCGATCGCGGTGCTCACGTGCTGCACTTCGTAGATCCAGCGCAGACTCTCGCGGCGGCTGCCGAGCGCATCGTCGATGATCATCCGATTGCCGGTGTGCGGACTGATGCGGATGAGCGGCGCGCCCGCCAGATCCGACCAACTGGCCAAGGCGCGGTCGGCGATCGCGTCCTGCCGGCGGCAGACCAGCACGAAGGGGTCGCGGATCAGGGTCTCGACCACGAAATCCCAGCGGTGGGCGGCGACCAGGGTGATTCCGAATTCGACGGAGCCCGACTGGATCAGGGCGTCGATCTCGGTGGCCGAATTGTCGTGGATGCGAAGCGCCAGATCGGGATGCTCGTTCCGGAACCGCCTGAGGGCGGCCGGAAGCGGGCCGGCGGCGATCGTCGGCAGGCACCCGATCGCCAGACTTTCCTGGCGATCGCGCCCCTGTGCGCGCAATTCGTCGAGCGATTCCGAAAGACCGTCGATCATGCCCCTGACCTTTGGCAGCAGCGCGAGTCCGGCGGGCGTCAGGGACACTTCGCGCGTGGTGCGCTGCAGGAGCCTGAGGCCCAGATCATCCTCGAGCTTGCGCATGCGGTGGCTGAGCGCGGTCTGGGAAAGGTTCAGATGCGCCGCGGCGAGCTGGAAGCTGCCGCGCTCAGCGATCGCGACAAACGCATGGAGCCCGAGAAAATCAATCCGCATGAAACAGCCTCGCTCCGGGATTCCGGGGTCGGACTGCTCATTTATGCAACAGATTCATCAATGCCGGAACAGAATAGATTTGCCTCACCTGCCGCCCGATGATCTTTTCGGGGTCGCGCAATCGGGCGTCGTGGCGGCTGTCGAGAACGCCGGCGGGCGAGAGGGAAGGGATTCATGTTGAGCGGCGTCGAACCCTGCCACGATATCGCCCATCTCGCGCATGTCGAGCTGCTCACGCCGAGGCTCGATGAGAGCCTGCGTTTCTTCCTCGACGTGATGGGCATGCAGGAGACCGCGCGGGTCGGGGATTCGGTCTACCTGCGCGGCTGGGACGACTATGAACATCATTCGTTGAAGCTCAGCGCGTCGAAAAAGCCGGGCATCGGCCATTTCGCGTTTCGCGCGACGAGTTCCGCCGCCCTCAAACGCCGGGCCGATGCCCTGGAGGCGACCGGCCTCGGGGTCGGCTGGACCGATGGCGACGTCGGCCACGGCCCCGCCTATCTCGCGCGCGACCCGGACGGACACCAAATCGAAATATACTATGAAACCGAATGGTACAAGCCGCCGGCGGCGCTCAGGCCGGCGCTGAAAAACCAGGCGGCGCGCTATTCCTCGAACGGGATCGGCGTGCGCCGCCTCGACCATCTCAATCTGCTGGCCAATGACATCAAGGGAACCCGCGAGTTCCTGGAGAATGCGGTGGGGTTGCGCACCACCGAGATGATCGTGCTCGACAGCGGCGTCGAGGCCGGAATTTGGTTGACCGCCACCAACAAGAGCTATGACGTCGCCTACACGCAGGACCATACCGGCGCGCGGGGCCGTTTCCACCACGTCACCTACGCCGTCGATTCGCGCGAACTGGTGCTGCGCGCCGCCGACATCTGCCTCGAGCACGATGTCCCGATCGAAACGGGCCCGCACAAGCACGCCATCCAGCAAACCTTTTTTCTCTACGTCTATGAACCCGGCGGCAACCGCATCGAGGTGTGCAACGCCGGCGCCCGTCTGATTCTGGCGCCGGATTGGCAGCCGATCGTGTGGACCGAAGCCGAACGCGCCAGGGGGCAGGCGTGGGGCCTCAAGACGATTTCGACGTTCCACACCTATGGCACGCCGGACGTCGAGCCGAACGCGACCGCTGATTCCGACGCGAAGTCGTAGGATGGATTGGCGTCAAGGGACGCGCCCCTGCCATGCGCAGCGTCGATTGCGTCAAACGCACCGTCAGGAATGGGCAAGGTCGGCGACCGCGGCGGCCAGCCCCGTCTCGTCGCGGTCGACGAGCGCGACCTTGGCGCTCTCCTTGAGAAACAGCCGCGCGGCCGCCGCGCCGATACTGCCGCCGCCGGCAATCACGCAGCGCGCGCAGGCCTTCAGCGGAATAGCCATCCTCCGAGACAAAAATCTCTCTCGCATCCGCGGGCTGCCGCACGCGCGCCGCGATGTTGACCGTCTGGCCGAAACAATCGAGCTGTTCATTCAATGGCGCCGCCGCAGCCTATCAGAATCCCGGGGCTGGCCCCGCTCCTGGTCATGACCGAGGCAGCCCGCATGTGGCCGGCGGCAAACAGCTTCCAGGGATCGGCGCCGGCGCCGCCGGGCCTGCCGCTTCGGCGTCGTCAGGTTCACTTCGAAGCACCGTCCACGGCGGCGGCGCGGCGATCGCGGCCGCCTGTGGCGCGGGCGGAGGTCTGGTGGAGAACGTTCACGGACGTTGGGGGGCTCTCTAACAATCGTGTTGGATGGAAGGGTTAGTGGCCAGACGCCTTTGCCGCCCGTTCGATCAACCGAGCCACGTCATCCGGCTTGGAAACGTACACCGCGTGGCTGGCCGGAACTTCGATCGTTTCGCTGCCGGCCCGCTTGGCCATGCTGCGCTCGAGATCGGGATTGATGTTGTGGTCGCGCGAAGCAACCATCGCCCAGCTCTTCTTCTGACGCCAGGCGGCCGTCGTCACAGGCGCGCCGCCGGCGGCCTTGGCCAGCATCTGCTGCGAATGCGCCATGAAGTTGGCCTGAGCGGGCGCGACATCGGCTGCGAAATCGGCGGGGAAGACGGCCGGGTCAAGGTACAGGAAATCGTCCTTGGTGGCGCGGATGTCGGCGTTGGCGGCGGGGGCCGTTGAGAGCAGGCTCAATGCACTCTCGCCCTGGTCGGGGATGAAAGCGGCGATGTAGACGAGGCCGACGACATTCGGCGCATTGCCCGCTTCGGTGATGACCACGCCGCCATAGCTGTGGCCGACCAGAAGGGTGGGGCCCTGTTGCAAATCCAGGACCCGTTTGGTCGCCGCGACGTCGTCCGCGAGCGATGTCAGCGGCTCCTGCACCACGCTGACCGTATAGCCGTCTTTACCCAGAATGCCGGCGACGTCCCGCCATCCGGAACCGTCGGCGAAGGCGCCGTGGACGAGGACAATGTTCTTGATCGGCTCGGCCAGCGCCGGAGCGACGGTCGCCGACAGAAGTGCGGCCGCCGCGGCCGCAGCGGCAACGGGTTTATTTAGCATCGGGCTCTCCTTCATTATCAGGCCGGTTCAACCTGCAGGTTGAATAAAGCGTCGCCTTGATAAATAGTCAACCTCCAGGTAGAATATTTTTTGAATTGAGAATCGAGCGGGCAGCCAGATCGCCATGGTTGAGATCGAAGCCCGAAAGGCAGCCGCTTCGCGCACCGCGCGCCTCGACGCGGTATTCGTCGCGTTAGCCGATCCGACGCGGCGGGCGATTATCGAACGGCTCTCACGCAGCGAGGCGCGCGTCACCGAGGTCGCCGAACCCTTCGCCATGTCTTTGAACGCGGTGTCGAAACACATCCGCGTGCTGGAAGCGAGCGGCGTGGTCGCGCGGCACAGGAAAGGGCGCGACCACATTCTCTCCATCAACACCCGTTCGCTGGACGGGGTCGATGGCTGGATCGAGCGGATGCGCCGCTATTGGGAGGAGCGGCTGGACGCCATGGAGCGCCTGCTGCGCGAGCTCGAGAAGGATCACAAGTTGGCGCGAAAGGACCGCAAGCATGGTTCGCGGTGATGCGACGGGCCCGATCGTGCAGGTGCGCCGGCGCGTGAGGGCCGGGGCGGAGCAGATCTTCGACCTGTGGACCAAACCCGATTTGATGGTGCGGTGGATGAGCCCCTTTCCGGGCGCGGTCGATTGCAAGGCGAGCTGTGACCTCCGCCCTGGCGGCGCCTTCAGCCTTGTCATGTCTTCGAAGGAATCAAGCCGCGAAGTATCCGGCGCCTATGTGCAAATCGACCGGCCGCGCAAGCTCGTGTTCACGTGGATTGGGCCGCTGACCAACAATGTGAATACGTTGGTGACCGTCGAACTCAATCCGCGTGGCGATGAGACCGAGCTCGTGCTGACCCACGAGCGTCTACCGACGCCGGCAATTTGTGAAGGGCATACGAGGGGCTGGGGAAATATCCTGGACCATCTAACGGACGTGGTTTCAAAGGACTTTTCGTTGTAGGGCGAGCGGAAGCCGTTTTTCTAAAGAAATCAGTATCTTGAATCCTGGCTGGGGCGGGAGGATTCGAACCTCCGTATGGCGGAATCAAAATCCGCTGCCTTACCGCTTGGCGACGCCCCAAAAGGGCCCCAGAGGCCTTGTGTCGGCCCGAGAAGCGGCGCGACCATAGTGCGCGGTCTCGCGCATCGCAATACGCCGTCCGCGACCGTCGGCGGCGGCGAGGCGCCCGGCGATCAGGCGCGGTTTGTGCTTGCCCGCGCTCCGAGAGCGGCGCATTGTCGCAGGCAATGCCGCGGCGCGCGGCTGCGTGGTTAACGAAGGGAGGAGGCCATGAGTGTTGCACTAATTCTTGCGGCCAAGGGCCGCGACGTCGTCACGACTCAACCCCATCGCACCCTGATGGAGGCCGCTCAACTGTTGGCGAGCAAGGGGATCGGCGCCGTCGTCGTCGCCGACGTCGGCAACAACGTGTTCGGCATTCTTTCCGAGCGCGACATCGTGCGCGCCATCGGCGTCGGCGGAGTGGCGGCGCTCGGCGAGGCGGTGTCGCGGCACATGACCGCGAAAGTCTTCACGGTGACCGAGGACACCGCGATCGACAGCGTCATGGAGACGATGACCAACGGACGCTTTCGTCACGTGCCGGTCGTGGCCGACGGCAAGCTGGTCGGGCTCGTTTCGATCGGCGACGTGGTGAAATTCCACGTCAACGAGATCGAGAGCGAGCATCGCGCGTTGCGGGACTATATCGCGACGGCATGATTGCCCGCCTTCGCGCGAGAACCCTCGCTGTTCGCCGCGCCTAGAAGCGCATCAGGTTCTTGAACATATTGCCAAGGAAATTCGGCTCCGAACCGCCGGTGGGAGTCGTGCGCGAAACGAAATCGAACACCATCCCGTCCTTCATGCCGTAGTTGGCGATGCGCTCCACTTTGCCGTTCTTGTCGAAATAGAGCGCGATGACGTATTGGTCGGTCATCTTCGGCGTCATGAACGCCAGGGGGCGAACCAGCTTCTGGCCGACGTAATACCACGCGTCGCCGCCGACGGTCGAAGTCGTCGACGGCGTTCCCATCAGCGTGAGCGCCTCCGGCTTGGTCGTCGCGCCGACCTTGACCTGGTCGATGGTGCGTTGGTCGACGACATAGCCGCGGTCGAAATCGCCGTCGTAGCCGATGCACCCGCTCAGGCCGAGGCCGAGCGCGAGGATGCAGAAAAACCTCGCCGCGCCGCTGCGCGCGTCGTGCGGCGCCGGTGATTCCCGCCCCATATCAGAACTCTCCGCTAGGCCGGCGCTTTTTTGCTTGCCAGATCCGGCCGTGATGCCTAACCCATGGCGCGCACAAAAAGCAAGGCGGCGACATGATCCTCGCGCACTGGCGCGCCCGGCGCGCCAATCGCAATCTCATCGACCAGATTCACGGCAAGATCGTGGCTGCGGCCCGACGCCCCACGCTCTACGCCGATCTTGGCGCGCCCGACACTTTCGAAGGGCGGTTTGAGATGGTGACGCTGCACGCCGCCCTCGTCATGCGCCGTTTGATGAAACATTCGGGCGCCGGGGCGGAGTTGGCGCATGAGATCGGCGACAGCGTCTTTCGTCACTTCGATGTCGTGCTGCGCGAGACGGGCCTTGGCGACGTCGCCGTCGCCAAGCGCCTCAAGCGGATGGCGGAAGCCTTCTATGGCCGGAGCAAGGCGTATGCCGAGGGGCTCGACGACCCGGACCAGGAGCGTCTGAACCGGGCGCTGGCGCGCAACGTCTATGGCGTCGCCGATGTCGCGCTCGCGCCCTCGGCGCCGCGCCTGGCCGAATTCGTGCGCGCCGCGGCGGACGCGCTCGACCGCACGCCGCTCGAGACATTCGCCGCCGGAGAAGTCGAATTCCCCGCGCCGAAGCGCATCGTCGCAGAGACCGAGGCTGGCCATGGCTGAGAACAATCCGTTCGCACGTTGGGTCAGGGTCGATGCGATTCCCGGCGACGGCCTCGAGCGTACGATCGAGGCCAGCGATGCCGAGCGCGCCGCGCTGGCCAAACGCGGCGGCCTGCCGGCGATCGGGCGCCTCGCGGGCCAATTCATCCTGCGCCGCGTCGGGCGTGGCATGGTTCATGTGCGGGGGGAGGTCCATGTCGAGGCGACGCAGACCTGCGTCGTTTCGCTGGAGCCGTTCGACGTCACGTTGAACGAGCCGGTCGACGTGCGCTTCGCCGCGCCAGGCGGGGAGGGCGCGCGCCGCGGCGCGCCGCCGGCTGCAACGGCGGAGGCCCTCGCCTTCGCGATGGATGACGAAGACGCGCCCGATCCGATCGTCGACGGTCAGATCGATCTTGGCGCGCTCGCGGTCGAGTTCATGCTGCTCGGCCTGGACCCCTATCCGCGCAAGCCGGGAGTCGAATTTGCGCCGCCTTCCGAGCAGGACGCACAGGATACGCCTTTTGCGAGGCTGGCCGACGGGTCGAAGGACAATTGATCGCCCTCGCGACGCGACAAGCCGGACCGGACGATGCGGCGGGACGAAGGTTTGCGTTGGTCGCCGAAGCGGCTATTGTCCGCCGCGCTTGGGGGGCCGGGGGCCGGGTGTTGGCTGGTATGGCTAACGAAGTCCGCATAGCGCTGGACGCGATGGGAGGCGATTGCGGACCTTCGGTCATTGTGCCGGCGGCGGCGATTGCGCTCGTCCGGCGGCCGGACGTCAGTTTTTCGCTCTATGGCGACGAGAAGGTGATTCGCCCGATACTCGAGGCCCATCCGGCGTTGGCCAGGAAGGCGCGGCTCGTCCATTGCGACGTTTCGGTCAAGATGACCGACAAGCCGAGTCAGGCGGTGCGCGCCGGCCGTCGCTCCTCCTCGATGTGGCAGGCGATCGACGCGGTCAAGAAGGGCGAGGCGGATTTCGCCGTATCGGCCGGCAACACCGGCGCGCTGATGGCGATGGCGAAAGTCTGCCTGCGGACCATGCCGCAGATCGATCGTCCGGCCATCGCTGCGATCTGGCCGACGCTGCGCGGCGAATCGATCGTTCTCGACGTCGGGGCGACCATCGGCGCCGACGCCCAGCACCTGATCGACCTGGCGATCATGGGCTCGGCGATGGCGCGCATCGTGTTCGACATCGACCGGCCGACGGTCGGCTTGCTCAATGTCGGCGTCGAGGAAATCAAGGGGCTCGAAGAGGTCAAGGCGGCGGGCCGGGTGCTGCGCGAGGCGGGGCTGCCCCATCTCGACTATCAGGGTTTTGTCGAGGGGGACGATCTCGGCAAGGGCACCGTCGACGTCATCGTGACCGAGGGCTTCACCGGAAATATCGCGTTGAAGACCGCCGAGGGCACCGCCAAGCAGATCGGCCAATACATCCGCGACGCGATGAGCCACAGCCTGCTCTCGCGGATCGGCTATTTCCTGGCGCGCGGCGCTTTCGACGCGCTGCGCGAGAAGATGGACCCGGGCAGGGTCAATGGCGGGGTGTTTCTCGGCCTCGACGGCGTCGTCATCAAGAGCCACGGCGGCGCCAACGCCGAGAGTTTCGCCGGCGCCATCGAGGTCGGCTACGACATGGCGCGGCAAGAGCTTCTCGCAAAGATACGCGAAATGATCGCGCAGGCGAATGAGGCGCGCGCGCATCTTTCGCCGCCCGTTCAGGTCGATTCCTGAAGGTCCGAGCACAGGATTACCGCATCTCATGAACAAGCCAATCCTTCGTTCGGTTGTGCGCGGCGTCGGCGCCTGTCTGCCCGAACGCGTGCTGACCAACGCGGAACTCGCAGGAATGGTCGACACGTCGGACGAATGGATCCAGCAGCGCACCGGCATCCGCCAGCGCCATATCGCCGCGCCGGGCGAGACGACGTCGCAACTCGCCACCACAGCGGCGCTGGCCGCGCTTGCCGACGCCGGTCTGACCGGCGCCGACATCGATCTCATCGTGGTGGCCACTTCGACCCCCGACTACACGTTTCCGGCCGTCGCGACGCAGGTGCAGGCCAATCTCGGGGTCCATCACGGCGTGGCGTTCGATCTGCAGGCGGTTTGCTCCGGATTCGTCTTCGCGGTGACGACGGCCGACAAGTTTCTGACTTCCGCTTCGCATAAGCGGGCGCTGGTGATCGGCGCCGAAACCTTCTCGCGCATCCTCGATTGGCAGGATCGCGCGACCTGCGTGTTGTTCGGCGACGGCGCCGGCGCGATCGTGCTGGAGGCCCAGGAAAGCGACGGCGCGATTGGATCGCCGGGCGTCATCGCCTCGCAATTGCGCTCGGACGGCGCCCATTGCGGCAAGCTCTACGTCGACGGCGGCCCCTCGTCGACCCAGACCGTCGGCCATCTCAGGATGGAGGGCAGGGAAGTGTTCCGGCACGCCGTCGGCATGGTGACCGACGTCGTCAAGGCCTGTTTCGCCGACGCCGGCGTCGCCGCCGGGGACATCGACTGGTTCGTGCCGCACCAGGCGAACCGGCGCATCATCGACGCCTCCGCGGACAAGCTCGGGTTGCCCCCCGAAAAGGTCGTCAAGACCGTCGAAATGCACGGCAACACATCGGCCGCCTCGATTCCGCTCGCCCTCGCCGTCGCGTGCGCCGACGGGCGCATCAAGAAGGGCGACCTCGTCATGATCGAAGCGATGGGCGGCGGCTTCACCTGGGGCGCCGCGCTCATTCGCTGGTGAGAGCGCCTGATCGCGGCCGGCCGGGAACCCGGCGCGGCCCCCGTTAATCCGATCTTATGCTATTTGCCGCATTTTCCGCTGTTTGCTTTTGCGCGATTCCTACTTTTCCGGCGGCGCGGCATGGCCTTGCGATCGAGATTCCTGGCGCGCGTCGTTCACGCGTCGATCACCAGCGAGCGCGAGGCGGTCGCCTACGTCATCTCGGTCACGGCGATCTGCATCGTTCTTGCGCTGGCCGTCGACGTCACCAACCAATTGGTTTTCTTCGTCGATTGGGCGAGCTGCCTGCGCTCGTGGGCGATTACGGCGACCGTCGTCGTCGTCCTCGCCATTCCGATCTCGCGTGCGGTGGCCAAGGCCCATCTCGAACTCTATCGCGCGAAGATGCACGCCGAAGAGCTTGGCCGCACCGACCAGCTCACCGGTCTGGCCAATCGCCGCGCCTTGATGGAGGCGGCCTTCGCCGCGGGGGCCAACGCGTTGGCCCTGGTCGTCGCGGATATCGACGGGTTCAAGCGGGTGAACGATACGCACGGCCATCTGGCGGGCGACAATGTCATCCGATCGGTCGGCCAGATGATGGAGGCCCAACTCGGCGCGTTCGGATGCGTTGCGCGGATCGGCGGCGAGGAATTCGCCCTGCTTTCGATCAAGTTCTCCGTCGAATCGCTGACGGCCGCGGTGATTGCCTTTCGCGACCGGGTGGAATCGACGCCGATCCTCGTCGGCGGCGCGGCGATCCGGGTGACGGTTTCCGCCGGCGTCGCCTGCCGGCGCGACGGCGAAACATTCGATCAGATGTTCTCGAAGGCCGATCGCGCGCTTTACATGGCCAAGACCGCAGGCCGCAATCGCATCTGCTTCTTTCCCGCGGCCGAGGCGCCCCGCGATGGGAAGGGCGTCGAACTCGCGGAACTGAACTCTGGCTCGATCCTGCGCAGCGCCTGAAGCGGCGACCGCCTCCCATGACCGCCCGACCGCGCGCGAACTCACCGCAAATCTTCAGACCTCGGAATGTCTGCCGCGCCGAACTGGCGCGTTCACCGGGCGCGCTCGATCAGCTTGAGGTCCCGGATGGTGTAGGTCTTCGCCTCGACGCCAAAATCGATCTTGTCGCCGACGCGCAGACCGTCGCTCAACGAACGCGGATCGACGCGGTACATCATCTCCATCGCCGGCATCAACCCCTTGATCTCGTCGTGGTCCAGGGTCAGCGAGCCGCTCGCCGGGTCGATGGCGGTGACGACGCCGACGCCGCGGAAAATCCCGCCCGGCTCGCCCTGCTCGGCCTGAGCCGGGGCGATCGCCGCGCCTGCCTGTTCGGCGGCCGGGCGGTTTGCGAGGGGAAGGGCGTCCGCCTTGGCGCAGATCGCCGCGGCGATGATCGCCGCGGCGAGGGGCGCGCGTTTCCGCGTCTTGTTCATCGGACCCTCCGGGCGCTCCGATCGAGCCGTCGCGAGCCCGCGCGATCCAAGTCGCGCCACGACGGTTCCTCAATTGTTTTCGGACAACGCTTTGAAAACCTTCACCTTATGGGGACGCCTTTCGAGTCGTTGCTTAGCCGTCGCCTGGCCGCTGATGGCGCGGTCCGGCGGCCTGGATCTCTGGATCACTCGGGCGGCCGTCGAGCTCGCCTTGGTCCAGCCGATCAGAGGAATTCAGCCGCGTCAACGTCTCTCCACGACGGCGTCGGCGCTTCGGACCGTAATCGACCGTCGTCCTGGCCTCCGCCGGGCGCGAAGAAACGGCTCCGCGCGGCGGCGAAAATATGCTATGAATGCAAAGCGTCGGCGCTTGCGCGGGGCTTCGAATTTCGGAAGTTCCGTGGCGCGCGAGGGGATTTGGCGTGGCGAATTTCCTGATCGCGCGACCTTCGACACGGCCTGCGGCGGGCGTTCTCCGGAGGGTCAGGACGTGAATGCGCCGGCCTTTCCGGGCGTCGCCGCGGAAGCGCCGGACACCGGCTTGCGTGCGCTGTGCGCGATCGCCGCCTATTATCGCATCGCCGCCGATCCTGTCCATCTCGGCCGCGAATTCGGGCTGACCGGACAACTCGCCGACGAGCGCGACCTGGTTCGCGCCGCCAAGGCGATAGGCCTCAAGGCGCGCATCGTCGAGCGCGTTGGCGAGCACCGTCTGAGAACGCTGCCCGTGCCAGCCATCGTGCGGTGCAAGGACGGGTCGTTCCAGATATTCGGCGGGGTCAGCCCGCAGGACACCTGCCGGCTCGTCGATCCCGCGACCCGCGCCGATCGCATGGCGCCGATCGCCGAACTCCTCGAGGAGATGGGCGGGCGCGCTCTACTGATTGCGCGGCGCTTTAACGGCCCCGGCTACAATCCTGAAACATTTGGCTTTCGCTGGTTCCTGCCCTCCATCTGGCGTTACCGCAAGCCGCTCGCCCATGTGCTGATCGCTTCGCTGTTCGTTCAAGTCTTCGCCCTGGTCACGCCGCTGTTTTTTCAGGTCGTGGTCGACAAGGTTCTCACCCACCGGGCCTATTCGACTCTGTTCGTGCTGGTGGCGGGCATCGCGGCGATCGGGCTGTTCGATGTCGCCCTGCAATACCTGCGCACTTACGCGCTCGCCCACACCACCAATCGCATCGACGTGGAGCTTGGTCAGCGCCTGTTTCGTCATTTGCTGCGCCTGCCGCTCGGCTATTTTGAGACGCGGCCGGCCGGCCAGACAGTCGCCCGGGTGCGCGAACTGGAGACGATCCGTTCGTTCCTCACGGGCCAGGGCCTGTTCTCGGCGATCGACCTGGTGTTCACCGTGCTGTTCATCGGCGTGCTCTGGGCCTATTCGTGGAAGCTTACGCTGATCGTCGTCGGCTCGATCCCGCTCTACGTGGTCATCGCCGCGGTGGTGCGCCCGCCCTTGCGCAATCTCGTCAAGGAGAAATTCAATCGCGGCGCGGCGAGCCAGCAGTTCCTAGTCGAGGCGGTCGTCGGAATTCACACGATCAAGGCGGGCGCGGTCGAGCCGGTGATGCGCGCCCAGTGGGAAGAGCGGCTGGCCGCCTATGTGCAGACCGCCTTCGGCGCGACCCTGGTCGGCGCGCGCGGCCAGAACGCGATCCAATATGTCAGCAAGCTGTCGACCGCGCTGCTGTTGTTGTTCGGCGCCAAGGCGGTCATCGACAACGAATTGACGGTCGGCGCGCTCGTCGCTTTCAACATGATCGCCGGGCAGGTCGTCCAGCCGGTCCTTCGCCTTGCGCAAATCTGGCAGGACTTCCAGCAGGTCCAGGTCTCGGTGGATCGTCTCGGCGACATCCTGAACGCGCCGGTCGAGCCGACCCCGGCGGCGCGCCTCGACCTGCCGGCGCCGCGCGGCGCGATCGAGTTCCGCAATGTGACCTTCCGCTACACGCCCGGCGGACAGGACGTGCTCAAGCACCTCTCGCTCGCCATCAAGCCGGGCGAAGTGATCGGCGTCGTCGGGCCCTCCGGCTCGGGCAAGTCGACGCTGGCCAAGCTGGTGCAGCGTCTCTACATGCCGGCGGAAGGGCAGGTGCTGCTCGATGGCGCCGACCTGTCGCAGCTCGATCCGTCCTGGTTGCGCGCCAACACCGGCGTCGTCCTCCAGGAGAACCTGCTGTTCAACCGGTCGATCCACGACAACATCGCGTTCGCCAACCCGGCGATGCCGCGCGCGCGTGTGATCGCGGTCGCGCGCCTCGCCGGCGCCGACGAGTTCGTCTCCCGGCTGCCGCAGGGCTATGACACGATGATCGAAGAGCGCGGCGCCAATCTGTCGGGCGGCCAGCGCCAGCGCATCGCCATCGCGCGGGCGCTCGCCACCAATCCGCCGATCCTGATCTTCGACGAGGCGACCAGCGCGCTCGATTACGAGAGCGAGCGCATCATCCAGGCGAACATGCGTCACATCGTGAAGAACCGCACGGTGATCATCATCGCCCATCGATTGGCCGCGGTGCGGCCGTGCAATCGCATCGTCGGCATGGTCGAGGGGCGCATCGTCGAGATCGGATCGCACGAGCAATTGCTCAAGAATCCGAAGGGGCTCTATTCCTATCTGTGGGCGTTGCAGAACGATCAGGCGAGGGCCGAGGCGTGAACGCGGCGCCGCCGGAGCTGCGCGATTCCGAACCGCCGCCGCCGGCGCTGGCGCCGGTGAAGCGCCGGCTCGCGGTCAGGGCCGACCACGAGTTTCTGGCGCCCGCGCTCGAGGTGCTGGAGACGCCGCCCTCGCCGGTGCGCATGGCGTTGATCCTGATCATCTGCGGGTTCGTCGTCGCCGCGCTCGGCTGGGCGTGGTTCGGCCGCATCGACATCATCGCCGTCGCGCAGGGCAAGATCCAGCCGACCGGACGCGTCAAGGTGATCGAGCCGCTGGAGACCGGCCGGGTGCGCGCGATCGACGCCGTCAACGGACGCCACGTGCGCAGCGGCGACATCCTCGTGGAATTCGATCCCAGCGAAGCGCTCGCCGACGAGAACGCCGCGGCCGACGGCCTCGCCTCCCTGCGCGCCGAGATCGTGCGCCGCAAGGCGGCGCTCGCCGCGGCCGCCGGCCGCCGGTTCGCGCCGCCGCCGCCGATCGCCTGGGACGAAAGCGAGCCGCCGTTGCTGCGCGAGCGCGAGGACGCGGTGCTCTCCGCCGACCTCGGCCAGCTCAGCGCGCAACTCGCCTCGATCGAGGCCCAGCGCATGCAGAAGCAGGCCGAGCGCGACCAACTCGTCAAGACGATCGAGACGCAGAAGCGCCTCATCGCGACGCTGCAGGAGCGCGTCGATATGCGCACCACGCTGGTCAATGAACGGGCCGGCGCGAAATCCGCCGTCATCGACGCGACCGAGACTCTCCAATACCAGCAGACGCAGCTCGCCATTCAGCAGGGCCAGCTCGCCTCTGACGAGACGGGAGTCGCGGTAATCGCCAAGGACGCCGACAAGACCTTGCAAACCTTCATTTCGGAAAACGCACAGAAGCTCGCCGATGCGGAGCGCCAGGCCGAGGACCTCGATCAGAAACTCGCCAAGGCCAAGGTGAAGGCCGATTACATGACCTTGCGCGCGCCGATCGACGGGATTGTCCAGGCCTCGATGGTCACCAGCGTCGGACAGGTGGTGACGACCGGCCAGGAAGCGATGCGCATCGTCCCCGACGGCGCCGCGCTCGAGATCGAGGTCTACGCGCTCAACCGCGACATCGGCTTCATTCACGAGGGTCAGGAGGCGGTGGTCAAGATCGATTCCTTCCCGTTCACCCGCTATGGCACGATCGGCGCCCGGGTGGCCCGCGTAGCAAGGGACGCGATCCCCGAGCCGGACGCCAGTCAGATCGAGGGCGATCCGGCGAAAACGACGGGCGGCGCCGGGTTCGCGGGCGCCCAGCGCACGCAGAACCTGGTGTTTCCGGTGACGCTGACGCCCGACGCGGATTCGATCGACGTCGATGGCCGCGCCGAATCGCTGACCCCGGGCATGACAGTCACCGTCGAGGTCAAGACCGGCAGCCGCCGCATCCTCGAATATGTGTTCTCCCCGCTCGTCGAGACGACCTCCGGGGCGATGAAGGAGCGGTGAGCGCCCGGGCGGCGCGCACTTCGCCCGCCATCCGAGGAATGGCGCCGCTCACACAGGCTTGGCGAGGGTGATCGCGGTGCCCCCGTGCCCGTCGCCGGCGAACTGGAATTCGCCGCTCGTATAGGTTCCGAGCAGGTGGAAGTCCGCGCTGACTGTCGCGCCATTGCTAAGGATCAGGCTGGCGTCGACCGCGCCGAAGGCCGATGGGCCGAGGCTCATGTGCCCGGCGTTGAACGCGAAGTCTCGCAGATCGATCGTGTCGCCGGCTGCGAACCCGGAAATCTCGCCGTCGAAAGCGTCCCCGTGTCCCGCAGGGGTGGAATGGTCAACGATCAGCGTTCCCATCGCCCGGCCGCGAAACGCCACGTTGTTCTCGTCGACATTGCCGAATTCGATCGCGCCGGCGCCGTCGATCGCCGCGAGTCCGGCCCCGAGCACTTGCCTCGCGGCGTCGATGGCGCCGCCGGAATTGGCGATCATCCAGCCGTCGTTGACCATCGACGCGTCGATGACCATGTCGCCGGTCGACGTCGCGATCATCGAGCCGGCGTTGTCGAGAGACCCGAGGGCCTTGATCGTCAGCGTTCCCCCGCTCGCCTCAATGACGCCGCCAGCGTCGTTGTCGATCGTCATCCTGAGGTCGCCGAGTTGGCCGAAGCCGTCGATTGTGTTGCTGTGGTTATCCAGCTTTGTCCCGGCGCCGGCGCTTGCGATCCGATCCCCGAGGCCGTCCAGGGTGATCGTCCCGTCGCCAAGCAATCGCCAGTCCCCGCCCCCGCGAATTTCGAGAACGCCGGCGCCCTCGGAATCTCCGAGGTCGATGGCGCCCGAGTTTTGCCAGATTCCGCCAACGATCAGGACGGAGTGCTCCGCGACGTCGATCGTTCCGTGATTGAACACATTGGTCTCGACCGCATCGCCCGCGTCGCCGGCCGTCGTGGTCAGCGCGCCGCCGGCCGAAATCACCAGTTCGCTTTGGTTGGCAATGACGGAATCGTCCTCAAGAACGATCGAGCCGCCGCCGACCGCCTGCACCACTCCGGCGCCCGCAGTGATCAAAGCTGCATCGAGGGTCAGCGCGCCTGCGCCGCTCGCGCTGAGAACGCCGCTGTTTTCGAGGGCTCCGGAGAACATGAGGCCGCCCGACCCGGTGGTTTCCATGATCCCGACATTCTCGTCAGCGGTCTCGGAGCCGGCGCCGATTCCCGTGTCGTCCGAGAGGATGCTCAATTCGGCGCTGTCGTTGGCGTCGACGACGCCGGCCGCCGTATTGAACAATCGCAGCAAGCCGTCGCCGATAAACCCGGCGCCGGAAATCGTGCCGCCGTTGGTGAATTGCGTCGCCAAGCGATCGCTCAAGACAAGGTTGTCGATGCTGTCGGAGAGGATGAGGCGGCCGCCCGTCAGGCTCGCGCCGCCTGGGAGGATTGCCAGAATTCCCTGCTCAAACTTGTGGCTGGTCACCGTGATCTTGCCGGCCCCCGAAATCGACCCCCCGAGATACAGGCTTGAACTGGCGACGGCTCGGATGGTCCCGTCGTTTTCGATGTCGGTCGCAACCAGTTCGGCCCCGCTGTACGCCGTGTCTCTCGCCACACCGCCTGCTGCGATCGTGACGGTTCCGCCGAACGTCACGCGGCCGCTGTCGAGCAGAAGCGAGGAGCCGCGCGTGACGGTGATCGCGCCGTCGCCGGACACCTCCGCGCCACGGATCGTCAGCGCGCCGGCTCCCGCCGCAACAAGATCGCCGTCCTGCTGGAGATCGCTCTCGATAACCAGGCCGCCCGACCCGGTCGTTTCGATGAGGCCGGCGTTCTGAATCACGTTTGTTCCGGTGTCGAGGGTCAGCGTCGCCGCGCCGTTCGCGTCGATCACGCCCTGCGCGCCGTTCAGCAGGGTGAGGCTGGCGCAGTCGCCGATCGCGCCGGAGCCGGCGATCGTATTGCTTTCGTTGTCCAGCGTGTCCGGGCCAAAGAAGGCCACGATCGCGGCGCCGTCATTCAGGGTTACGACGCCGCCGCCGCTGAGTTCGAAGACCGGGGCGTCGACCTCAAACTCCGATCCGGCGCCGTCGACATTGATGGCGCCATCGTTGAAAATCTCGGAGTCGTCCACCACCATTTGGGAGCCCAGGCCAATGTCGATGGCGCCGAGATTGATGAGACCGACGATCGCGCCGTTCGGGGGCGAGACGATAAAGACCGAACTCGGTGACGATCGCCAGCGTCGCGTCGGCGCCGATGTCGAGTTCCCCGATCCCGTGGATCCCGCCAGCGGTGACGGTGTAAGGCTTGCCGGTGGCGAGCAGGTCGGCTTCGCTCGTCGGGAGATCGGGAACGCCCGCCGACCATTTCGCGGGATTGTCGTAATTTCCGCTGACCGCCTTGTTCCACGACGATAGGCTCATGACGACGGGTCCCTGGTTGGATCGGGACTATCGCCGTTGATCGTTTCGGGCGGCTTAATACTCTGCCCGGCTTGTGCTGCTTCTACGTCAAAGGGCTGAAAACGGCGCGCCGTGATCTTCGCCAGCATGGCGGCAACGCCCGACGCGGACGAGATCGACGTCGATGGCCGCGCCGCGCCGCCGCCCCCCGGCATGACCGTCACCGTCGAGGTCAAGGCCGGCAGCCGGCGCATCCTCGAATATGTGTTCTCCCCGCTCGTCGAGACGACTTCCGGAGCCATGAAGGAGCGGTGAGCGGGGGCGACGCCCCTTCGCGCCCGTTTCCTCGCGCACTGGGCTCGATGCGAGCCGACGGCCGCCCGCTGTCGGCGCCCGGCAAATGGCAGTGGCATCGAGAGCGCCGAAGCCCGAGATGTCGCTCAAAAAAGGATCGTCCGCCCCCCCCCCCGGGCGACGTATGCATCGTCCAACCGAGCGGACGAATTTGCCGAGTTCGAGACTTTGCACGGGACGCGAGACAGGTCGTTGGAGGCGCTTTCGCGGCGGCTTTGAGGCGCGGAACGGCAGGGTCTTATGGTTCGGCGCCGACGATGGATCACGGCGGCCCATGGCGCCGATTCGGGCGGCTCGGCGAGCGGGCGTCGCCGCTTCGTGGCGGGGCGCGGGCTGCGGGATCGACGACTGGGCGCAGGTTAAGCGAAGGTTAATTCGATTCGAAATGAATAAAATCGCGACGAATCAAGATTAGAGACGGCGCGAATCGGGCGCAAAAACGCCCGTCGTCTCTGAGGCCGCCCCGCCCCCGGGGCAGCGCAGACGCCAGCCTGGCGGGATTCGCCCCCGTTCGTCCGCCGCCGCCACGCGGCGCGCATCTGCGCCGAAGGCCGCGCGGCGCGATCGCGCCGGGCGCCGCGGCGTCGAACGACCGTTCTTGACGCGACGCCGTTCGGCCGCATCCGGCGTGACTGCGATGTTTCGGTTCCAGCGACCTTCATAACCATTTGATTGCGTGATAATTTCGTGTCCTGCATGCGCTGATCGGCGGAAACGCCTCGCAGATCGATCGGCGCGCGTCTTCGACCCTCGCGCAACCGGGACGACGGTTTTCTCGCCCCGCGAATTCGAGTCGATAAACCGGTGTGTAATCAAAACGTTAACGAATCATCCGCGGCTCGGCGGCGACGTCGGTGACCCGGTCGCCGGCGCCTCTTTCGTGACCTTTATGCAACATGGTTTAGAGAAAGGCGATTTTCGGCGGATTTCGGGCATTTGTTGGTTTATGACACGGCGCGTTGTGAGTATGGTGCTGAACGCGAACGGGAGATTCCCGGCCGCGAGTTGGGTGGAAGGGCTTCGATCTGGGGAATTGCCGGGGCGGGGCGGGGAAATCCGAAGTCAACGGGAATAGGGGCGCTAAAAGCCAGATTCTACGGTGGGTCGTCGAGGTCCAACGAGCTTCCGGTGCAAAGTTTAAACCAACTCCCATCGGGTCAATCATTGGAGGTCTAGAATGACGCTCATGAAGAGCATTCTGCTCGGGTCAGCCGCCGGTATCGTGGCTGTCGCCAGCGCCCAGGCCGCCGATCTTCCCACAAAGAAGGCGGCTCCTGTTGAATATGTCAAACTCTGCAACGTCGGCGGCATGGCCGGCTTCGTCATCCCGGGCAGCGACACCTGCTTGAAGATCAGCGGTTACGTGACCGCCCAGGTCGAGGCGGGCAATGTGTCGACCGGCTTCGCCTGGGCCACCCAGGGCAAGGCGCTGACGACGTTGAACACCGCGACGGGTGAGAATTCCCAGGGCGGCACGCCGTCTACCCAGCGTCCTTCGTTCGGCTACACCACGCGCGCCAACATCGACTTCGACGCGCGCCAGAACACCGCTTACGGCGTGCTGCGCGGCTATGCCGAACTGCAGTTCGAAAACGGCAACGGCTTCGACACCACCGACGTCGGCGCCTACATCAACCTCGCCTACGTTCAATGGGCGGGCATCACGGCCGGTAAGGCGCCGTCGTTCTTCTCGTTCTACGGCGGCGGCGAAGGCTGGGCGAACATCTTCTCGCCCGACCAGCAGGGCTTCAACCAGCCTGACCTGTTCGCCTATACCGCGACGTTCGGCGGCGGCTTCTCGGCGACGATCGCCGCGCAGAGCTCCGGACTGAACTCGCCGGCTTCGACCGCGGCGGGAGCTACGGTTAACTGGGGCGCCAGCGGCGGCGGCACCAATCATAACATCAACACGACGAACCTCGGCGAGACCGCGCCTGATGTCGTCGCCAATATCCGCGTCGATCAGGCTTGGGGCGCGGCGCAGTTGTCGGGCGTCGCTCATCAGGTGCATGTCGTTGAGACCGGCGTGGCTACCGGCGCTCCTGCCTACGCAACATACTTGGGGCTAGGGCATCGACGGCGGCGTCAAGTTCAACCTGCCGACGCTCGGCGCTGGCGACCTGATCCAGTTCCAGGCCGTGTGGACCAAGAACGCCATCTGGTATTCGGGCATTCCGGACGGCATGTGGGGTGAGAACGGCGCGTCAACGGCAATGGCCTCGCGATGTCGGTTGGCGATACGTATTTCGCCGCCGACAACGCGTTCGGCGCCGCCACCTTCGCCACGCCGACGGCCTGGTCGATCGGAGGCACCTTCGAGCACCACTTCTCGCCGGTGTTCTCGTTCGATCCGGAAGCGTCCTATGCCCAGTTGAACTGGAGCAACTCGAACGGCCAGCTGTCGTCCAACTCGCAGAGCTGGATCATCGGCGGCGTCGCGCACTGGGATCCGGTGCCGCTCCTCGACTTCGCGTTCGAAGTTCTCTACCAGAACACCCATCAGTCGACGCCTGGCCTCTATGCGACCGCGCCGGTCGGCACGATCAATGGCGTCGCGGCGGCGTTCCCGTCGAACTCGAGCGGCGTCGCGGGCCGCTTCTACATCACCCGCAACTTCTGATCGCGGCTGACTTTCGCAAATATGATGAACCCCGGAGCTCACGCTCCGGGGTTTTTCTTTGCGCCTTTCCCGACGCGCGCGCGACCCTCGCGGCGCCGACGCGCGCCCCGCATTCGCCGTGCGAAGACGCCGCGCGGAACGGGACAGGGGAATGCGAAGCCCTTGTCGGCTCGGGCCGTCGTCGAGACGGCTGAGAGAGCCGCGAGGCCGTGGCCGCCCGGCGCGCTTGCCAACGCTTGCTGACGCTTGCCGCCAGCGACGCCATCGTCCCAACCGTGGCGGCCGATGGCCTTGCCGCCAGACGCCCCGGCTTGCACGGGCTTCGCGCAGCGCCGATATTAGGGCCATCGCGGCCGCCTGGCCCGACCGCCAGCGAGGCCGATCAAAGCCATGATGCGACAATACGAACTTGTCGATCGCGTGCGGCAATACAATCCGAATGCCGACGAGGATTTGCTCAATCGCGCTTATGTCTATGCGATGAAGGCGCACGGCGCGCAAAAACGCGCGTCCGGCGATCTGTTCTTTTCTCACCCGCTCGAAGTGGCGGCGATACTGACTGATCTCAAGCTCGACGATGCGACCATCGTCGCCGCGGTGCTGCATGACACGATCGAAGACACCGCGTCGACGCGCGAGGAAATCGACACCGTGTTCGGCAAGGAGATCGGGGCGCTGGTCGATGGCCTGACCAAGCTCAAGAAGCTCGACCTCGTTTCAAAGCCGGCGCAGCAGGCCGAGAATTTCCGCAAATTGTTGCTCGCGATCGCCGACGACGTGCGCGTCCTGCTGGTCAAGCTGGCCGATCGCCTGCACAACATGCGCACGCTCAGCTTCATGCCGGCAGACAAGCGGACGCGCATCGCGCAGGAGACCCTTGAAATCTACGGCCCGCTGGCCGGGCGCATGGGCATGCAGGGCCTGCGCAGCGAGCTTGAAGAGCTTTCGTTCCGGCACCTGATGCCGGAAGCCCACGCGATGATTCTCGCCAGGCTCGAAGAGCTCAAGACCAAGAACGGCGCGATCATCGCCAAGATCGAGAAGGAGCTCACCGATCAGTTCGCCAAGCGGGGCATCAAGGTGACGGTCAAAGGGCGGCAGAAGCAGGCCTATTCGGTATGGCGCAAGATGGAGCGCCGATCGATCGCCTTCGAGCAGCTATCCGACATCTATGGTTTTCGGATCATCGTCGACTCGCTCGAGGATTGTTACGCCGCGGTCGGCGTCGCCCACACCACCTGGCCGTCGGTGCCCGGGCGCTTCAAGGACTACATATCGACGCCGAAGCAGAACGACTACCGGTCGATTCACACGACGGTGATCGGGCCGGGCAGCCAGCGCGTCGAACTGCAGATTCGCACCCGCGAAATGCACGAGATCGCCGAATATGGCATCGCGGCGCACGCCCTCTACAAAGACGTCGAAGGCGCGGCGGAATCGCCGCGCACCAGCGAGAGCCGGGCCTATCGCGGGCTGCGGCATACGATCGAGGCGCTCTCGGCCGACGATTCCGAGAAGTTTCTCGAGCACACCAAGCTCGAATTGTTTCAGGATCAGGTTTTTTGCTTCACCCCGAAAGGCAGGTTGATCGCCCTGCCGCGCGGAGCGACGGCGATTGATTTCGCCTATGCCGTGCATACCGATGTCGGCAATTCGGCGGTCGGCGCGAAAATCAACGGGCGCATCGCGCCGCTGATTTCCCAGTTGCGCAACGGCGACGAAGTGGAGATCGCGCGCTCCGACACCCAGACGCCGCCCGCCGCCTGGGAATCGGTGGTGGTCACCGGGCGCGCCCGCGCCGCCATCCGTCGCGCGACGCGCGAGGCGGTAAGGGCGCAATACAGCGGCCTTGGACGCCAGATCGTCGAGCGCGCGTTCAAGCGCGCGGGACGCAGTTTCGCCGAGGACAAACTCAAGGCGGCGTTGCCGCGTCTCGCCCGCAGCTCGCTCGACGACGTGTTCGTGGCGGTGGGTCGCGGCGAGATGTTTTCGGGCGACGTGGTCCGCGCCATCCATCCCGATTTCAAGGAGGAGCGCGCCTCCGGACCGACGCCGGCCAAGAGCGACAGCGGCTGGTTCGGCCTGAGCAAGGTGGCGAACCTGATGTTCAAAGTGCCGGGACAGCCCGACGCGGAAGCCTCGATCCCGATCCGCGGCATCCGCGGCGATCTCCCGGTGCGGTTCGCCGCCAAGGGCGGCGCGGTGCCGGGCGAACGCATCATCGGCATCCTGACGCCGGGCGAGGGCATCACGATCTATCCCATCCACGCGTCCGCCCTGACCGCTTTCGACGACCGGCCCGAGCTGTGGCTCGATGTCCGCTGGGACATCGACAGCGCGCGCAAGGAACTCTATCCGACGCAGATCGTCGTCACCGCGCTTAACGAGCCGGGCGCGCTCGGCGTCGTCGCGACGACGATCGGCGAGACCGGCGGCAATATCGACAATATATCCTTCGTGCCGCATGCGACGGATTTTCGCGAAATGCTGATCGATCTGGAAGTCTGGGACATCAAGCACCTGAATGCGATTCTTTCGCAGCTTCGCGGCAAGAACGTCGTGAGCAAGGTCGAGCGTCTCAGCGGATGAGCGCGGCTCGGCAAGTCGGGCCTCGGGACCGCGACCGTCCCGGTCGTTTCTTTCTACGTTGCTGGTCCGATCGTTGCGCGCGCAGGGGCGGGCAGGACGCCCGCGCTCCTGGACAGGCGCACGTCTGAATGCCGCTGACCTTCGCCTACGGAGCCAATATGGACGTCGCGGCGATGGCGCAGCGCTGTCCGCGCTCAAAGCCGCTTGGGGATCGCGCGTCTGATGCGCCACCGTCTCGTGGTGATGCGCGAGGGCTGGCTGAGCGTGACGCGCGACGCGCATTCGACCGTGCACGGCGTGTTGTGGGACGTGGCGCTTGCCGATGTCGCGGCGCTCGACCGTTTTGAAGGCGTGGGCGAGGGGCTCTACGCCAAGATCCTGCAAGCGGTCGTCGCCGAGGGCGGGGCGAAGCGCGCGTTGGTCTATGTCGGCGCCAACGCCGGCCCGGGGGTCGCGCGCGCGGACTATCTCGATGCAGTGATCGCCGCGGCGCGCCACTGGAGCCTGCCGACCGCGCGACTCGAGAGATTGACCGCCTCGCCGCGCCGTTCGCCCGAATCAGCGAAGTCGTCGACGCCTTCCAGCGCCTCGCCAACCCCCGAACACCGCGCCAAGCTCCCGCACGAACAACTCTCGGCCAATACCTCTCAATCCGCTGAGCCGATGGACCCTCTCAGCCTCACGGCAGATGAACCCCGTAGCGGCTCCGCAACTCCGGAATCCCGTGCTAAGCTTACCGTGAAGCGATTGAACGGAATGCTGGATTGAAGGGAAAGCCGGAGTGACGAGCGAATTCAAGATCGGCGACCTCGTTGAAAAGCACACGGGCGAGTATCGCGCGAAAGGCGAAGTGCGCGGCGTGTTCACGATGTCGCGCGGGGCTGTCCGATACGTGGTCGAGCACAAGGCCGAAGGCGGCGGCTCGTTCTGTCACATTTATTCCGGCCAGAATCTGCGATTGCTCGAATCCAAATCAAGCGCGCCGTCGCAAGGTAAGGATTGAGGATGCTCCGAGGCCCTGGCGGCGCGGCGCGAACGGCGGACGGGCCGCCCGACCGGCCAATTGATCCGAGCTCATCCGTTACGCGCCAGCACAAATGAAACGCTTGCTTCGCCCTGGCGCGGAGCGCGCCGCGGGCTCCGCCGGTCCTCCCACCGACGAATCGCAACAATGACCTCGCTCGCCATCTCCTTCGACGACGTCGCCGGCGCGCAAAAGCGCATCGCGGGCGTCGCCCACCGGACGCCGGTTCTGACCTCGACCACCGCCGACGCGATGGTCGGCGCGCATTTGTTTTTCAAATGCGAAAATTTCCAGCGCATGGGGGCGTTCAAGTTTCGCGGCGCCTTCAACGCGATCTCCCAATTCACGCCGCAGCAGCGCGCCAACGGCGTCGTGACGTTTTCATCGGGCAATCACGCCCAGGCGGTCGCCCTGTCGGCCCGTCTCCTCGACGTGAAGGCGGTCATCGTGATGCCCACCGACGCTCCCGCCGTCAAGCTGGCGGCGACGCGGGGCTATGGCGCCGAGGTCATTCTCTATGACCGCTACGCCGACGATCGCGAGGCCATCGGCCGGCGTTTGGCGGAAGAGCGCGGCCTGACGCTGATCCCGCCTTACGACCATCCGCATGTCATGGCCGGACAGGGAACGGTCGCGCAGGAGCTGATCGAGGACGCCGGCCCGCTTGACCTGTTGGTTACGCCGCTCGGCGGCGGCGGCCTGTTGTCCGGTTGCGCCACGGCCGCCAAGGCGATGATTCCGGACTGCTCGATCATTGGCGTCGAACCGACGGCTGGAAATGATGGGCAGCGAAGTTTCCGTAGCGGTCGGATCATCCACATCGACACGCCCGACACGATCGCTGACGGCGCCCAGACCCAAAGTCTCGGAGCTTTGACTTTTCCGGTGCTGCAACGCTGCGTGGACGACATTCTGACAGTCGACGACGCCGCATTGGCGGCGACCATGAGCTTCTTCGCCGGCCGCATGAAGATCGTGGTCGAACCGACCGGCTGTCTCGGCGCTGCCGCGGTCTTCGGCCGTCAACTCGATCTACGCGGGAAGCGGGTCGGAATTGTTCTTTCGGGAGGCAATGTCGACCTCGTTCGTTTTGCAGGCTTGATCCAGGCGGCCGCTCAGGGCGCGAACCATCCGCGAGGAGTTCAATCAGTCGACCGCCGGCGACAATTGACAGGCTCCCAGCTGTGAATCACGCTTAGTTTCCGGGAACGATCGACCGCCCTTGACCGTTTCCATTGCCGCCGTCACGTTGGCGCGGGTTCGCCAGAAGGAGAAAGTCCGATGAACGCCAAAGACGCAAAAGCCCGCCGCGCCGCGCCGCTCAACACGCCGACCGATCTCGGTTCGAACGCCACACGCGACGTCGGGGCGGCGCTCAACCTCCTGTTGGCGGACGTGTTCGCGCTTTACCTGAAGACCAAGAATTTCCACTGGCACATGTCGGGTCCCCATTTCCGCGATTACCATCTGCTGCTGGACGACCACGGCGATCAGATTTTTGCGATGACCGACCCGCTCGCCGAGCGCGTGCGCAAGATCGGCGGCGCGACGCTGCACTCGATCGGGCAGATCGCGCGCCTGCAGCGGGTGCTCGACAACGACGCCGACTTTGTCGAGCCGCTCGACATGCTGGCCGAGTTGCGCGACGACAACCAGCGCCTGGCGGCGGCGATGCGCGAGGCGCACGAGGTCTGCGAAGACAATGAGGATATCGCGAGCGCGAGCCTTCTCGAAGTGTGGATCGACGAGACCGAGCGGCGCACCTGGTTCCTGTTCGAATCGACCCGGCACGCCGAGGAGCCCGGCCGCTAGTCCGGCGTCGGTCGACGGCGCCGCGGGCTGACCGGCGAGCGGCCAGCCGCCGCCCGCGCCGCCTCGGCCGCTCCCGCCCTCGTGACGGCTGGCCCCGGCCGCCGTAAGATAGCCGCCAACGCTATCGGCACGGCCGGGGAGGACACGCGCGTCGATGTTGGACGGCATGACGGTCATCGTCACGGCGATCGCCTATGTCTGCGCGCTGTTCCTGATCGCCACCTGGGGCGACCGGGGCGGGCGGCGGTTTATCGCGCGCGGGCGCCCGCTGGTCTATTCGCTGAGCCTCGCCGTCTATTGCACGACCTGGACCTACTACGGCTCGGTGGGCATCGCCTCCGCCCATGGGCTCGATTTTCTGCCGATCTATATCGGCCCCATTCTCGTCGTCGGCTTCGGGCATCGGCTGCTGGCGCGCATCGCCGCGCTGGCGCGCGCGCAGAACATCACCTCGGTCGCCGACTTCGTGGCGGCGCGCTACGGCAAGGCGCAGAACGTCGCGGCGATGGTCGCGCTGGTCGCGGTGATCGGCGCCGCGCCCTATATCGCCCTGCAGCTCAAGGCGATCGCCGAAACGATCCCGATGGTGATCGACTCGTTCGAACAGGGGCGGCTCAATCCCGCCCCGCCGTCATCGCTGTTCTTCCTCGCCGTCGCCTCGCTGCTCGCCGCCTTCGCGATGGCTTTCGGCACGCGCCGCATCGATCCCACCGAGCATCAGGACGGCCTGATCCTGGCGATCGCCGCCGAATCCCTGGTCAAGCTGGTGGCGTTCCTGGCGGTCGGGGCCTTTGTGGTGTGGGGCATGTTCGGCGGGCTCGGCGATCTCGCGCGGATCGCCCAATCAAGCCCGCGCATCGCCACGGTGATGGAGACGCCGCCCGACGCCGCGGTATGGATCGTCACCACGATCCTGTCGGCTTTGGCGGTCTTGCTGCTGCCGCGCCAGTTCCACGTGACGATCGTCGAGAATCGCGATCCGCGCGACATCAAGGCGGCCGCCTGGCTTTTTCCGCTTTATCTCGTCGCGATCAATCTGTTCGTCGCGCCTCTGGCGATCGCCGGCCTCGCGACATTCGCCGACGGAACGATCGACCGCGACCTGACGGTGCTCGCGCTGCCGCTCAGCGCCGGCGCGCATGGCCTGGCGCTGCTGACGATGATCGGCGGCCTTTCGGCGGCCACCGCGATGGTGATCGTCGCCAGCGTCGCTTTGTCGATCACCGTGTCGAACGATCTGGTGATGCCGATCCTGCTGCGCGGGCGCGCCGCCAAGGCCGATGCGCCGTCCGGCGACATCGGTTCGCTCGTGCTGTTCGTGCGGCGCGGCGCGATCCTCGTCGTGCTGTTTCTCGGCTACGCCTATATCCGGGTCGCCAGCGGAGCTGCTCTTGCGTCGTTGGGACTGTTGTCCTTCGCCGCCGTGGCGCAGATCGCGCCGGCGTTTCTCGGCGGCCTGTTCTGGCGGCGCGCCACGGCGCGCGGCGCGATGGCCGGCCTCATCGCGGGGTCGCTGATCTGGCTCTACACGCTGTTCCTGCCCTCGCTCGAACTCGGCGCTGCTTTCGCCAATTTTCTTGCGCATGGGCCGCTGGCGATCGCCTGGCTGCGGCCGGGCGCGCTGCTCGGGTTCGCGGCCAATCCGCTGGTCGGCGGGGTCGTGCTGAGTCTGGGCGCCAATGTCGCCGCGTTTGTCGGGTTTTCGCTGACCCGCCAGGCCAATCCCGGCGAGCGCATGCAGGCCAACGTGTTTGTGGGCGGCGCGCCGACAGTCAAGGCGCAGGCCTTCCGGCTGTGGCGCGCCTCGACGACGGCGGGCGAGCTGGAAGCGACGGTCGCGCGCTATCTCGGCGCCGACCGCGCCAAAACCGCCCTGGCGGCGTTCATGGGCGAGCGCGGCCTGACATTCGAGGCGGCGGCCGAGGCCGACGCCCACCTGATCCGCCATGCCGAGCATTTGCTCGCCTCGGCGATCGGCGGCTCGTCCTCCCGCCTGGTGATGTCGCTGCTGTTTCGGCGGCGCGCGATGTCGGGCAAGTCGGCGCTAAAACTCATCGACGACGCCGCGGCGGCGCTGCAGTCCAACCGCGACCTGCTGCAGCACGCACTCGATCATGCGCGCCAGGGAATCACCGTCTTCGACCGCAACCTCGGGCTGATCTGCTGGAACCGCGAGTTCGGCGACCTGTTCGACATGCCGCCGACGCTGTTGCGGCCCGGCGTCGGCCTTGACGAGATCGTGCGTTTCAACGCCGAACGCGGCGTCTATGGGCCGGGATCGGTCGACGATTTCGTCGCCGAGCGCATCGAGAGCCAGCTCAACGAACAGCAACCGCGGCGGCTGCGCATTCATCCTTCGATGCGGGTCATCGAAATCCGTTCGGCGCGGCTGCCGGACGGCGGCATCGTCACGACCTATACGGACATCACCCAATCGGTCGAGGCCGAGGAAACCCTGGCGGCGGCCAACGAGCGCCTGGAGCGGCGCGTGCGCGAGCGCACCGAGGAACTGGAGCGCCTCAACCAGGAGCTGGCGCGCGCCAAGACCGAGGCGGAGGCCGCCAATGTCTCCAAGACGCGTTTTCTGGCGGCGGCCAGCCACGATATCTTGCAGCCGCTCAACGCGGCGCGGCTCTATGCGAGCGCGCTGAGCGAGGCCACCGCGGGCGTCAACGCTGGCGAGCCGGCCGATCTGGCGCGCAACGTCGACGCTTCGCTCGAAGCGGTGGAGGAGATTCTCGCCGCCCTGCTCGATATCTCGCGCCTCGACGCCGGCGCCACCAAGCCGGAGATTTCCGATTTCCCGATCGCCCAGATCCTGCGTCAGCTCGAAATCGAATTTGCGCCGATGGCGCGGGCGAGGGGGCTGAAGCTGACCTTCGTCGGCTGCTCGCTCGATGTGCGGTCGGACCGGCGCCTGCTGCGTCGGTTGCTGCGCAACCTCGTGTCGAACGCCATCAAATATACGCTGCGCGGCGGCGTGCTGGTGGGTTGCCGGCGCCGCGGCGAAACATTGCGGATCGAGGTGTGGGACACCGGCATCGGCATTCCGCTCGCCAAGCAGCGCATCGTATTCGAAGAGTTCCAGCGCCTCGACCAGGGCGCCAGGGCGGCGCGCGGCCTCGGCCTTGGCCTGTCGATCGTCGAGCGGCTGGGGCGGGTGCTCGGCCATGAGCTCAGCCTGCGCTCGAAGAGCGGAGCCGGATCGGTGTTCACCGTCTCGGCGCCGCTCGGCGCCGCGCCGGCCGGCGCCGGCGAGGCGCTTGGCCAGGATTTCGCCCGCGCGCGAGAGCCGCTCAACGATCTGGTCGTGCTGGCCATCGACAACGAGCCGCGCGTCGCCGAGGGCATACGGGCGTTGCTAAGCAAATGGGGCTGCCTGGTCGCCACCGCGGCCGGCATGAAGGACGCGTCCGCGGCGATGCGGGCGTTCGGCGCGCCGCCCGATGTGATCATCGCCGACTATCACCTCGACGACGGCGACGGCATCGAGGCGATCGGCGCCTTGCGCGCCGCCTTCGGCGCCGACATCCCGGCCATCCTCGCGACCGCCGACCGAAGCCCGGAAGCCCGCGAAGCGGCGCAGCGCGCGCGGATCGCCGTCCTCCACAAGCCGTTGAAGCCGGCGCAACTGCGCGCGCTGCTGATGCGCTGCAAGACGATGCGGCTGGCGGCGGAGTAGGGGGCCGCTCGTTTCGCCGGGAGCGGATCGATCGAGCCTCATTGATCTGTAGTCGATAGCGACGAGAGGGATGTGGGCGCGCATCGTGCATGGCATAGTCACCGCGCTTAGATCATTGTCGCAATCCGTGGCAGAGGGACGCAGCGAAAAACGCCAGTGCAGCTATGCCGGAGATAAGCGCGGCACATGCGTTTCGGCTACCTGAACTCCGAAGCGCGCGACGGACGGGCTCAAATACCGATGAATGAGAGTCGAATCCTACGTCCGGAAAGGGAGGTATTGGCGTGCGGGATGCCCAGAACCAAAAGACAGCGGCGATAAACGAGGCACCGCTAGCGATGAAATTGGCCAATTGTTCCACAACGGCGAGAATTGGCATGATACACAACTCCCCCGTACGTCTGTTGTTATCGTCAAGCATCAGTAGAATTCACTAATTAGTTGTTGTTCTATTCAGTTCCAGCGATTGTACAACGTTCGATATATCGACTATTTGCCAATAGTTAAGCGTATTGCGCCAGAAGAAATTATAAATCATCCTAAATTGCTTCGACTTCAAATGATCGCTCTCGCTAGTGTTTAAGGTTTGAAACCCTGCTTGGCTGACTCCCTAGCCTTCATTTCTCCGTCCACCGGTGCGTACCTCTATAACCAGCGCTTCCAACGAGCTGTATGCGAACGATCCAATAAACTTCCTCATTCCGTCGATTGCATGGACTTTTGTAATAGGCAAAAGGCCGTCCCACATGGATTTGAGGTGGTCGTAGGCTCGCTGCTCGACAAGGATGCAACCGGGATTTGCCTTGGGATAAGGGACATACGACCTTTCAACCATGCACTCGGGCTAACTCGTTAGGAACTCGCACATCGGGGGCTTGCGGCAGTTAGCGTCTACGTCATAGATCGGAATAGCGGGGTTCGGATTGCGCACCGGAGCTTGGTGATCTAGGCACTTCGTTTGAGGCGTTACCCTGGCCCAGTCCTTCTGGCAGTCGAGTGTTTGCGCGCTCGCGGCGCAACCAACGCTTATCGTTATCTCAACTGCAAGCAGCAATCGCATTGGGTCTCCTCGAGAGAGGGGAAAATGGCTGCCAGTCTGAATCGGGCGATAGAGTTCGTAGCTCGAATGTCCTCACATTTGAAGCGCCCGCAGAAGGCCGATAGGCGACCGTTCAGCGGTTCCTCGGGGACAGCTCAACTTCAGCCGCCAGAGGTCGCTCGAACGGAAAAAGGAAGTCGCGCGGTCACTTAGTTTTTGCTACCGCCATGCTCTCTCCTCCCTTAAAGGCTCTCGACGTTGCCGTCGACGCCGAGCGATTGCCCCGACACGTTGCGCCCCGCTGCCGAGGCGAGGAACAGCACGGTCGCGGCGACGTCCTCGGCGCTCGTCATGCGGCGCAGCGAGATGCGATCGAGATAGGTCTTCTCCATCTCGGCGATAGGAGACTCCGACCTGCTTCGCGCGCGCATCGATCACCCGCGTTCATCCGCGGCCCTTCGATGATGCCCGGCAGGATCGCGTTGACCCGGATATTGGCCGGTCCCAGCTCCTTGGCGAGACTCTGGGTGAACCCGATGACGCCCCATTTGGCCGCGGAATAGGGCGTGCGGAACGCGTAGCCGAAGCGTCCGGCGGCCGACGACAGATTGACGATCGCGCCGCCGCCCGCCGCCTTCAACATCGGAACGGCGTGATGCGCGCAAAGGAACTGGCCGGTCAGGCAGATGTCGATGGTGCGCCGCCAGTCCGCCGGCGCAATCTCCTCGACGCCGCCGGTCGGCCCGGCGATTCCCGCGTTGTTGACGAGCACGTCGAGGCCCCCGAGGCGGCGCCGCACGTCCTCGAACAATCGCGCGACGTCGGCGTCTGAAGAGACGTCGGCCTTGCTAGCGCTCGCGCCCGGCCACGCCTTGGCGAAATCGGCGAGGAAATCGTCGGCCACGTCGCAGACATGAACCGCGGCGCCATGCGCGAGGAAGAGATCCGCGATCGCCCGTCCGATGCCCGAGGCGCCGGCGGTGACGAGCACGCGCATTCCCGGCGCGATAGCGAATGTGTTGGGTGGCTGAGGCATGGGATTCCCTGGACCGCGGCCGACTTTCGCGCCGCTTCGCCGGCCATCGTATCGCAACCGGCCGCGCTGTCGATGCGAGCGCCCGAGAAATCCCATTTCCGTTGGCGGCGAATTTGCTTTACGAGGCGGCTCTCCCCGAATTCTGCGAGGTCGCCAGATGAACGCCGCGACACGACCCTTTGACGATATCCGCGGACTCTTGAAGGCGATGCCGGCGCCGAACGCGGCGGCGGTCGCCGCTGTCAGGGCGCGCGACGCCGAGCTCACCAAGCCCGCCGGCTCGCTCGGGCGGCTCGAGGAGATCGTCGAATGGCTCGCCGCCTGGCAGGGGGCAAGCCCGCATGTCGACCAGCCGCTGGTCGCGGTGTTCGCCGGCAATCATGGCGTCGTCGCGCAGGGCGTCTCGGCGTTTCCCGCTTCGGTGACGCAGGCGATGGTCGCCAATTTCGCCGCCGGGGGCGCGGCGATCAACCAGATCTGCAAGACGTTCAATCTCGGCCTCAAGGTCTTTGAACTGGCGCTGGAGCGGCCGACCGGCGACATCACGATGGAGGCGGCGCTCGACGAAAAGGCCTGCGCGGCGACAATGGCCTTCGGCATGGAGGCGCTCGCCTCGGGCGCCGATCTGCTGTGCCTTGGCGAAATGGGCATCGGCAACACCACCGTCGCCGCCGCGATCTATCACGCTCTGTGGGGCGGCGAGGCGGAGGACTGGGTTGGACGCGGGGCCGGCGTCGACGACGAGGGGCTGAAGCGCAAGGCGCGCGCGGTGGCGGCGGCCGTCGCGCGCCACCGCAGCCACCTGCACGATCCGCTGGAGGTGTTGCGCCGCCTCGGCGGGCGCGAAATCGCGGCGATCGCCGGCGCCATTCTGGCGGCGCGCGTCCAGCGGGTGCCGGTGCTGCTCGACGGCTTTGTCGTCTGTGCTGGGGCCGCGGTCCTGCATGCGCTCGACCCGGCCGCCCTCGATCATTGCATGGCGGCGCATGTGTCGGCGGAAAGCGCGCATGCCGAAGTCTTGCGCCGGCTCGGCAAGCGCCCGATCCTCGATCTTGGCATGCGGCTGGGCGAGGGTTCGGGAGCGGCTCTGGCCACCGGCGTCGTCAAGGGCGCGCTCGCCTGCCATGTCGGCATGGCGACATTCGCCGAGGCCGGCGTGGCGGGCAAGCAGGGGTGAGCGGCGCCAAGCGTCGCGCGCAGAGGGCGCGCAATCGACGAGCCGGGTTTCTCCGTGCGGCCGGTCGGTCGCAGCCGGGGGGTTCTTCGGTCAGTGCGCTTTTTCGTCTTGAGGGTTGGTGGTCCGTGAAGCTGATTGCTCGCCGTCTTCGACGGGAATGCACAACAGCTTCAGGTATTCCTCGCCGGCCTGGACAAGCGCGGTCCGGGCGATCATCGCCTGCCCGGCCATTGCGCACATCATCGCGTTCTCGACGCGCGGCCCCCGCACGACGTCGATGGCGGTCTCCGGCCCGCAATCGGCATGGCCGACATGTATCGAACAAATCAGAATGACGATGGAATAAGCAGCCATAAAAGCCCCCGCGTTGACCGCGTCACGTTTGTGTTTGCGTTCATGTTTCGAACGATACCTGACGTTTTTGGATTATAGTTGTGATATAGTTAGTATATTTACCATATATTGCATTTTTATCAGAGATATTCTTCTCGTTGCGCCTTACAGCTTGCCTCATCTACTGGTCGTCTCATTGTGCGTCAGCCGGCAGCTTGGCGTCCTTGCACTATTCGGGCCAACCGATCATCGGTGTCGGGGCAGGCGCCGGACCCGTGATCCGCGCCCATGGCTCGGCGAGCGTTCGGGAGCGGCGTTGGCCGCCGGCGTCGTCACGGGCGCGTTCGCCTACCGCGGCAGCGCGGGTAAGCGTCGATATCGCCGTCGCTGATTATCCGGCAAGCGGGCGGCCACGCATCGAGCGGACGGTCTTTAGGGCGCGTCCGTCGCGCGAGCGCGACGATCCGGCGGTCCCGTGCTTCGCCGTCCGGTGGAGGCGCCGTTATCCGATTGATCAATGTTTCAATTTAGCAAACGGCGGCTACTAATTGAAAACATGCTTTTATCGTGACCATTAGTTGTTGGATGAGCGTCATTCGCGAAGCTTGGGGAAGGATCTGGCCGCGGCGCGGCGATGGCGGCGCAACGGCGAACCGACGTCATTTCTTCGGATCACGCTTAACCGCCGATCGGGCATGGTTTTCGTAGGCAATCGGGCTCGAAGGCGCTCTCGGGCGCCGCGTTTCCCGGCCGGAAAGCGGTCGGCCGCTTGATGTCTTGGAATTGTGTCCCCCGCGCGATACGATCGTCCCGTAAGCGAGGCGCGGCCACGCAAGATCGAAGGCAAAACGAAACTGGCGCTTCATGCAGCGTTCACTTTCGTTCTGATCTTATCGGCCTGGCTGGACAGCTAAGGAGGATGGAACCATGCAGTCGCATACTTTAGCAAACGGCGCCTTGGCGGCTCTTGCCGGCGCCGCAATGTTGACGATCTCGATGGGGCCGGCTTCGGCCTTCACCCTCGCTTCGCCTTCGCTCGAGCAGTCCGTCGCTTCCGCGCAGATCGACAAGGTCTGGTGGAGAGGCGGCTGGCGCGGGGGCTGGCGCGGCGGTTACGGCTGGCGCGGCTATGGCTGGCGCGGCTATGGATGGGGCTACCCCGGCTACTACGGCTACGGCTACCGGCATTGCTGGCGCGGCTATTACGGCGCCCTGCACTGCAACTGACCACGACCGAGACCTCGCCGGCCGCGGTCGATCGGCCGCGGCCGGGTGGTTTTCTACGCTTGGGGATCAGCTTTTCGCGCCGGCCGCGGTGTTGAGGCGTGAGCGGCGTCCCCTGGGGAAGGGGGCCGCGCGACGGCGCTAGGCCTGAAGTCTGGCGATCAACGCGTCCGAGATTTCGAAATTGGCGTAGACGTTCTGGACGTCGTCGTTCTCTTCGAGCGCGTCGACCAGCCTGAGGATTTTTTCGCCCGATTCGTCGTCGACCGCGATGGTGTTCTGCGGACGCCAGACGAGCGACGCCTTGCGCGGCTCCCCGAATTTCGCCTCGAGCGTCTTCTGGGCGTCGCGCAGCGATTCGACGCTGGTGATCACTTCATGGCCGTCCGGCCCCGAGACGACGTCGTCGGCGCCGGCCTCGATCGCCGCCTCCAGCATCGCATCGTCTGTCGCGACGAACTTGTCGAAAACCACGAGGCCGACGCGGTCGAACATGAACGACACGGCGCCGGTTTCGGCGAGCGCGCCGCCCGCCTTGGCGAAGTTCGAGCGGACCTCGCCCGCCGTGCGGTTGCGGTTGTCGGTCAGCGCCTCGACGATGATCGCCACGCCGCCCGGCGCGTAGCCTTCGTAGCGCACTTCGTCATAATTCTCGCCGTCGGCCCCCGACGCTTTCTTGATCGCCCGCTCGATATTGTCCTTGGGCATGTTTTCGGCGCGCGCGTCGATCACCGCGGCGCGCAACCGGGCGTTCATCGCGGGGTCGGGCAGGCCCATCCTGGCGGCGACAGTGATTTCGCGCGCAAGTTTCGAGAACAGCTTGGAGCGGATCGCGTCCTGCTTTCCCTTCTTGTGCATGATGTTCTTGAACTGACTATGACCGGCCATTGACGCTTCCGTCGCTAAGGCTTGCATTGGGGGGCTGAGATAGAGGGGCGGCTATTTCACAAGGGGCGTCATGCGCTTCATGAATCCGTCGAACAGAGGCACGGTGAACGCGTTGTCCCCGTGCGCCGGGCTGTAAAGCATGCCTTTGGCGACAAGGGAACTGCGCACGGGCGCGACGGCGGTCACTTTCTTTTCAAGCATGTCCGCGATGTCTCCGGAGCGATGAGGGCCTGGTCCGAGCTCGGCCATTGCCCGCATGTAGCGCTTTTCCGTCGGCGTCAAGCGATCGAAGCGAACTCGGAAAAAACTTGCGTCGAGCTCCGCCAGCGCGCTCTCCGTGGCCTTTGTCGCATCGATCTCCTCGATGGGCGAAGCCTTGGCGATATTCCAGGTGTGCTTCCCCCATTCCTGCAAAAAATACGGATAGCCATGAGTTTGCCGCAAGATTTCTTCGATCGCTCCAGGTGAAGAATCTGATCCCCTCTCGTTCTGCCGGCTTGCAAAGAGCCAGTCTGGCGTCACGCTCGCCAAGCTGGCCAATCTGAACAAACTCGAAAAGCCGCTCCGCGTACGACCTCGCTTTTCCGGCCAAGCCGATCAGTTGCGGGAGCCCGGCGGCAATCATAGTGATCGGAAGTTGCTCTTGAGAGGCGCGGTGCAGAGCAGCGATCAGGGCCGACAATTGCGTCTCTGGAATGTGCTGCAATTCGTCGATTGCAAGGACAAGCGCAGTTCCGCGCTCTTTCGCCGCGAGACCAACCGCCATAATCAGGTCCGACAGATCGCGTTCGAAGTCGCCGCTGTCGGCGACACCGGGTTCCGGGGCGACGTCCAGGTTAAATTCGACGTCTTGGAATTTGAGCTTGAACGCCTTTGCCGCGCTTGCGAGCACGCGCCCCGCCGCCTCGAGTTTGGCCTTCAAAGCCTCGATCCGGCTCAATTGCAACAAGCCGACCCGCAAGGCTGGAATGAGCAGGCTTGGCAGCGAACGATCCTCGGGCGTCTCGATTGACGCCACAATGAGACCGCGTGCCTCCGCATGCCGGCGGATGTGATTAAGAAGGACAGTCTTGCCGACACCGCGAAGCCCGATCAGGATAATGCTCCGGGCTGCACGCTCCAACCTGATGCGGTCGAGCGCGATCGCCGCCCGCTCGATCACTTCGTCGCGCCCGGCCAATTCAGGCGGCGGATTGCCGGCGCCCGGCGCGTAGGGGTTTGTCCGGGGGTCCATTTCAAGCAATCTTAAGGCGAGTTATCAATTTTCGATAAACTAACCTAAACTTAGTATAAGTCAATTGCGCGTCTTCCGATCGGCCAGACGCGCCGTGACCGACCAAAATGGGAGTTCAGCCGGCTGCATCCCAGAAATCCGGCTCCGCCGGCGCGAGAACCCCGCCGATGCGCAGCGGCGCGATCTTTCGGGCGAGGCCGTCGGGACCGGTTTCGACCGCGACGCCGCACAGCGTCGCCGGTCCACTTGCCGGCTCGAACCGGCCCGACGGGATGCGGCGGGTGAATTGGCGCAGCGGCTCCTCCTTGTCCATGCCGATCACCGAATTGTAGTCGCCGGTCATGCCGACGTCGCTGATATACGCGGCGCCGCCGGGCAGGATGCGATGATCGGCGCTCGGAGTGTGGGTGTGCGTGCCCGCCACCAGCGAGGCGCGCCCGTCGACGAAATGGCCGAACGCCTGCTTTTCGCTGGTCGCCTCGGCGTGAAAATCGATCACGATCGCGTCGCAGGCGAGGCCGAGCGGACAGGCGGCAAGTTCCTGTTCGATGCGGGCGAAGGGATCATCGAGCGCCTCCATGAACGCGCGGCCCATCATATTGACGACAAGCACCTTGGCGCCGTTCGCCGCGACGATCAGATTGGCGCCCCGGCCCGGCGTGCCCGGCGGGAAATTGGCGGGGCGGATCAGTCGCGGCTGACGTTCGATAAAGACCAGCGCCTCGCGCTGGTCGAAGGCGTGATTGCCCAGCGTGACCGCGTCGGCGCCGGCCTCGAGGAATTCCTCGCAAATCGGCTCGGTGATGCCGAAGCCGCCAGCGGCGTTTTCGCCGTTGACCACCACGAAATCGAGCCGCCAGCGGGCGCGCAGGAGCGGCAGTTGGGCGAGCAGCACGGCGCGACCGGACCGCCCGACCACGTCGCCGACGAACAGCAGCCGCATCGCCTCAGCCGATCCCGCAGTCGATAAGCTCGCGCTCGGTCAGGACGAAGTCGAGGCGCTGGTCGTGCGGTTCGTCGGGGATTTTGGCGGTCTCCGACGCGCCGAAGGCGACGCCGACCGCCGTCGCCCGCCCGGCGGCGCGCAGCGCCGCGAGACTTCGATCGTAATGCCCGGCGCCGAAGCCGATGCGATGGCCGCGCCGGTCGAAACACGCAAGGGGCACGAACAGCAGGTCGGGGTCGACGGCCTCGGCGTCCGCCAGCGGCTCGCGGAGCCCCATCGGTCCGGGACGGGTCAGATCGCCGGAGCGCCATTGGCGGAACATCAGCGGGGCGCCGCGCGCGACGGTGACCGGCAGCGCGGTGCGAAAGCCGTTCGCCGAAAGCGCGACGAGCAGCGGCAGCGTGTCGGGTTCGTTGCGGATCGGCAGAAACGCCGAAACGACGTCGGCCTCGACGCGCCGCGCGAGGGCGACGCCCTGTTCGGCGAGGCGCGCCGGGAACGATGACCGGATCGAGGGATCCACCGCGCCGCGCCGCGCCAAGGCTTCATTTCGCAAGACGGTCTTGCGGGAGGCGGCGACGATCGTCATTTCAAGGTCAATCCGAAGCGAAAGCGCGGGGCCGCGATGGCCGTTGGACGGTGATCCCGGGCGCCTACGTGAGTAGGTGGGCGCCGTGTACCCAAGCCCAGGGGCGAGGACAGGGACAGCTCCCGTTGGGATCGTATGGCCCCGGGGATGTGTGTCCTGACGAACCCCGCAGCTCCGCAACGCCTATTTAGGCGCGCTGGCAGGAAAAGGCCAGCGCGCTTGCCCGTGACACTGCCTGGTGGATACGATAGTATGTCTGTATAGACCAGGAGTTATAGACATGGCTTTTTCGGTCAAGAGCAAAGCGGCCGACGCCGCCGTGCGACGTCTCGCGAAGCTCAAGAACAAAACGATTACCGAGACGATTCATGAGGCCGTTGAGAACGAGTATCGACGCAGCCAAGGTGAAAAGCCTTTGATCGAGCGGCTCGAAACTCTTGCCCATCGCTATCGCGTGTTTCCTGAGACGGGCCTGCCGGCGGACAAAGCGTTCTTTGACGACCTGTCAGGAGGCGAGTGATGTTCGTCGACGCGTCGGCAATCATTGCCATCATCGCCGACGAGCCGGACCGGCTTTCGCTATCTGCCCGTCTGGCCCAAGCTTCGGAGATTTTCGTTTCGCCTATCGTAGTCTATGAGGCGACCACCGGTCTTTCGCGCCGGCGCGCATGCTCCATCGAAGACGCCGAATATCTGGTCAGCGCCTTTGTTGAGGAAGTTAGCGCCGGAATGATCGAGATCAGCGCTGAAATCGCCAGAGAAGCCGCGCGCGCGTTCGGTCGTTTCGGTCGTGGAAAACACAAGGCCGATCTCAACATGGGCGACTGCTTTTCTTACGCCTGCACCCGCGAACGTCATCTGCCTCTGCTTTTTAAGGGCAACGATTTCGTCTACACGGACGTAGTGGTCGCTTAGATTGCATTGCGCTTGGACGGCCAAGGCGAGCGTAGATTCCGGACTCTGACTCGTCGGTTGCGCCTCAGCGCGCCCGAAACTATGGTGCGCCACACTCGCAACCCCGGCCCCCGCCGCCCCTCCGGACCTCGAGACCATGGCCTTTATCGCCGACGCCCTTGCCCGCGTTAAGCCTTCCGCGACGATCGCGGTGACGCAAAAGGCGCGCGACCTCAAAGCGCAGGGCCGCGACATCATCTCGCTGTCGGTCGGCGAGCCCGATTTCGACACGCCTGACAACATCAAGAAGGCGGCGGTCGCCGCGATTGAGCGCGGGGAAACCAAATATCCGCCGGTGCTGGGCATCGCGCCGCTGCGCGAAGCGATCGCCGCCAAGTTCAAGCGTGAGAACGGCCTCGACTACAAGGCGAGCCAGACCATCGTCGGAACCGGCGGCAAGCAGATTCTGTACAATGCGTTCCTGGTCACCCTCAACAAGGGCGACGAGGTGATCATCCCCGCGCCCTATTGGGTGAGCTATCCCGACATGGTCCTGATCAACGGCGGCGAGCCGGTGTTCGCGCCGACGACGATGGAGCATTCGTTCAAGCTGCAGCCGGAGGACCTCGAACGCGCCATCACCCCGCGCACCAAGTGGCTGGTTCTCAACTCGCCGTCGAACCCTTCGGGCGCCGCCTATACGCGCGACGAACTGAAGGCGCTCACCGATGTGCTGATGCGCCATCCTCATGTCTGGGTGCTCACCGACGACATGTACGAGCACCTCGTCTACGGCGATTTCAGTCTTCACCACGCCCGCGCAGATCGAGCCGGGCCTGATCGACCGCACGCTGACGATGAACGGCGTGTCGAAGACCTATGCGATGACCGGCTGGCGCATCGGCTACGGCGCCGGGCCGGCGCAGCTCATCAAGGCGATGGACATGGTGCAGGGGCAGCAGACCTCCGGCGCCTGCACGATCGCCCAATGGGCGGCGGTCGAGGCGCTGAACGGACCGCAGGATTTCATCCCCGTGCGCCGCAAGGCGTTCGAGGAGCGGCGCGACCTCGTGGTGTCGATGCTCAACCAGGCGCAGCATCTGGCGTGCCCGTCGCCGGAAGGGGCGTTCTACGTCTATCCGTCCTGCGCCGGGGCGATCGGCAGGAAAGGCCCGTCCGGCCGCGTGATCCTTTCCGACGAAGACTTCGTGACCGAACTCCTCGAGGCGGAGGGCGTCGCGGTGGTGCAGGGTTCGGCCTTCGGGCTCGGCCCGAACTTCCGCATTTCCTATGCGACCTCGACCTCGGTGCTCGAAGACGCCTGCCGAAAAATCCAGCGCTTCACCGCCGAGCTGCGCTGAGGCGCGTCAGGCGCCTCAGCCGCTCGGCAGCCCCGGGAATATCCACGCCGAAAGCCTGCAGCAGCAGCACCGCGTTCAGCGCGAGGATCAACAGCGTTCCGAGGATCGCCGCGATATTGGTCAGCCGGTTGTTGACAAACGCGCCCATGATGTCCCTGCGGCCGGTGAAGATGAGCAGGGCGATCACCGGCGCGGGCAGGGCGATGCTCAGCACGACCTGACTGACCACCAGCGCATCGGTCGAATTGACGCCGAGCCAGACGACGACGAAGGCGGGGATCATGGTGACGAGACGGCGCACGATGATCGGAATGCGAAAGCCGACGAAGCCCTGCATGATCATCTGCCCGGCCATCGTGCCGACCGCCGAGCTTGACAGGCCCGAGGCCAGCAGCGCGGTGAGGAACACGCCGGCCGCGCCGGCGCCGAGCAGCGGCGCCAGGGTCGAATAGGCGGTCCCGATCTCGGCGACGTCGCTGTGGCCCTCGTGGAATGCGCTCGCCGCCATCACCACCATCGCCATATTGACCAGCCCGGCGATCGCCAGCGCGACCATTACCTCGATGTTGGAGAAACGGACCAGCTTGCGCCGCTCGTGGTCGTTGCGCCCGGGCGCCCGGTTCTGCGTGAGCCCGGAATGCAGGAAGATCGCATGCGGCATGATCGTCGCGCCGACGATGCCGACCGCGATCGTCACCGCGCCAGCGTCCGGCAACATGCGGAACCACGCTGTGCAGCGCCGCCGCGCGCCAGTCGACCGGCGCGATGAACATTTCGACGAGGTAGCAGGCCGCGATGGCGCCGACCAGAGCGCCGATGATGATCTCGGTCGGACGAAACCCTCGTCCCTGGACCATCAGGATGCCGTAGGTCAGGACGGCGGTGACGCCCATTCCGACGATCAGCGGGATATGCAGCAGCAGCGAAAGGCCGATCGCGCCGCCGAGGAATTCGGCGAGGTCGGTCGCCATCGCCGCCACTTCGCTGACGATCCATAGCGCCCACACGACCGGCCGCGGAAAATGCGCGCGGCACATTTCGGCGAGGTTGCGCCCGGTGACGATGCCGAGCTTGGCCGACAGCGCCTGGAACAGCATCGCGACGACGTTGGCGACCAGCACGACCCACAGCAGCGCATAGCCGTATTTCGCGCCGGCCTGGATATTGGTCGCGAAATTGCCGGGGTCCATATAGGCGATCGAGGCGATCACCGCCGGTCCGGCGAACAGCAGCGGGCTCGACCACCGCATCTTGCCGCCCAGCGCCTCGCGAATGCCCTCGACCGTCCGGTCGGTCAGTCCCGATCGCGCCATCGCCTCGCTCATCATTGCGCTCCATGCGGTCCGCGTCCGGGAGCCGCTTCTGCACAATGTAGCTATTGCTACACCATAGTCAACAGGCTGCGAAACCGCGCCAGGGCTGGAGGCCGGCGGGCGCCAAAACGAGGGTTGCACTTTGCAGCCAAGGCTGCATATTGAAGCGCGCGAAGATAATTTGCCGCGCCGCGCGTCGTGGCGGCAAGGCGGGCGAGGGCGCTGTGGTCATCAGGAAGACCGGCAGGGGTGCGGCGTCGGCGAAGCGGGAGCTGGCGACCGAACCGATTCAGGCCGACCGGTTCAGCAGGGCGCGCTCGGCGCGCTCGGCCTCGATGCTGGAAGACTACACCGAACTGATCGCCGACCTGATCGCCGCCAACGGCGAGGCGCGCACCACCGACATCGCGCGACGGCTCGGCGTCGCCCATCCCACCGCCAGCAAGACTATCGCCCGGCTGAAACGTGAGGGGCTGGCGACGGCGCGGCCCTATCGCGGAATATTCCTGACCGAGGCGGGGGTCGCGATGGCCGACAAGGTGCGCCAGCGCCACCGGCTGGTCGTGAATTTGCTGGTGGCGGTCGGCGCGCCGCGTGAGGCGGCCGAGGCCGACGCCGAGGGCGTCGAGCACTATGTTTCCGATGCGACGTTGCTCGCCTTCGAGGCGTTTCTGCGCGGGCGCGGCCGGAACTAGCGGCTCGGCGTCACGGCAATGCCGATAAAGTGATGATGCTCGGTCGCTTTGGCCGTGGGCGGTCGCTCGCCATATCCTATCAGAGTTTCCAGGCGCCGCGATTGGCGCCAAAGACTGGAATTGCATTGCGATGGTCTCAAATTTTCTGCGGAACGCTGTCGTCCTCGGCCTGCTTTCGGCTGTCGGGCCTTTCGCGATCGACATGTATCTGCCGGCGCTTCCGACGATCGCCGCCGATCTCAAGGCGACCACGGGCGCGACGCAGATGACGCTGATGGCGTTTTTCGTCGCATTCGGCGTCTGCCAGATCGCCTATGGGCCGGCCTCCGACATGATCGGGCGCAAGCCGCCGCTCTATTTCGGCCTGACGGTCTTTCTGCTCGGCTCCGTCGGCTGCGCGCTCGCGCCAAACATCGGATGGCTGATCGCCTTTCGCGCGCTACAGGGCGTCGGCGGCTCCGCCGTCATGGTGATCCCGCGCGCCATCATCCGTGATCTCCACACCGGCGTCGACGCGACCCGGCTCATGTCGCTCGTCATGCTGGTGTTCAGCGTCTCGCCGATCCTCGCGCCGCTCGCCGGAAGCGCGCTGATCGTCCCCTTCGGCTGGCGCGCCGTTTTCGTTGCGATCATCATTGTCGCGACATTGGCCCTCATCTTGATCGCGACCTTGCTCCCCGAGACGCGCCCGCCTGAAGAGCGGGTCAAAATCAGCGTGGCAAACCTGCTCGGGGGCTTCGGACAATTGCTTCGCCACGGGCGGTTTCTCGGCCTGACCTTCATCGGCGGCCTCGGCATGTCGAGCTTCTTTGCTTTTCTCGCCGGCTCGTCGTTCATCTATATCAATCATTTCGGCCTCACGCCGACGCAATACAGCTTCGCCTTTTCCGTGAATGCGATCGGCTTCATCGGCGCGTCGCAGTTCGCCGCGATCCTCGGCGGCCGCTTCGGCATGGCGCGCGTCGTCACGACCGCGGTCTGTGTCTACGCGTTTTTTGCGCTGGTTCTGTTCGCGTTCACGGCGGCCGGCGTCGATAGTTTCCCACTTCTCGTCGCGCTGCTTTTCTGCACCTTCTCCGGGCTCGGCCTGGTAGTTCCTTCGACGATGGTGCTGGCGCTCGAGGAGCACGGTCCGATCGCCGGCATGGCGTCGGCGCTCGGCGGCGCGTTGCAGATGATCGCCGCCGGAATCGTCATCGTCATCGTCAGTCTGGTGTTTGACGGGACGGCGCGGCCAATGGTGACGACGATCGCCGTCTGCGCGGTCCTCGCGCTGATCCTGAGCCTCGCGACATTGGGCCGGCGCGAATTCGCGCCGCAGGCCGCTGAATAGCGGGGCTTAACCCTTGCCGCGGTTCTGCCGGTTCTCGATCAGTTCGGTCACCACGCCGGGATCGGCGAGCGTCGAAGTGTCGCCGAGCGCGCCGAATTCGTTCTCGGCGATCTTGCGCAGGATTCGCCGCATGATTTTTCCCGAGCGGGTCTTCGGCAGGCTGGGAGCGAACTGGATGAGGTCGGGCGAGGCGATCGGGCCGATTTCCTTGCGCACCCAGCCGGCCAGCTCCTTGCGCAGCTTGTCGGTCGCCTCCACGCCCGCCATCAGCGTGACATAGGCGTAGATGCCCTGGCCCTTGATGTCGTGGGGATAGCCGACCACCGCGGCTTCGGACACCAGTTCATGGGCGACCAGCGCGCTCTCGACTTCCGCCGTGCCCATGCGATGGCCCGAGACGTTGATCACGTCGTCGACGCGACCGGTGATCCAGTAATAGCCGTCCTCGTCGCGGCGACAGCCGTCTCCAGTGAAATACTTGCCGGGATAGGTCATGAAATAGGTCTGCACGAAGCGTGCGTGATCGCCGTAGACCGTGCGCATCTGGCCGGGCCAGGAATCGATGAGCGCCAGATTGCCGGCGCCCGCGCCTTCCACAATCGCGCCGCCCGCATCAATGATCTGCGGCTGGACGCCGAAGAACGGAAGGGTCGCCGAACCCGGCTTCAGCTTCATCGCGCCGGGCAGCGGGCTGATCAGAATGCCTCCGGTTTCGGTCTGCCACCAGGTGTCGACGATCGGGCAGCGGCCTTCGCCGACCACCCGATGGTACCATTCCCAAGCCTCCGGATTGATCGGCTCGCCGACCGAGCCGAGCAGCCGCAACGACGCGCGGCTGGTTTTCTTCACCGGCGCTTCGCCCGCGCCCATCAGCGAGCGGATAGCGGTCGGGGCGGTGTAGAAAATATTCACCTCGTGCTTGTCGACGACTTCCCAGAACCGGCTGATCGAGGGGTAGTTGGGAACGCCCTCGAACATCAGCGTGGTCGCGCCGTTGGCGAGCGGGCCATAGAGGATGTAGCTGTGTCCGGTCACCCAGCCGACGTCGGCGGTGCACCAGTAGATGTCGCCGTCGTGATAGTCGAACACGTACTGGTGGGTCATCGCCGCGAACACCAGATAGCCGCCGGTGGTGTGCACGACGCCCTTGGGCGCGCCGGTCGAGCCGGATGTGTAGAGCACGAACAGCGGATCCTCGGCGCCCATCGGCTCGGGCGGGCAGTGGTCCGAGGCCTTGGCCATCGCTTCGCCGAGCCAGATGTCGCGCCCCGCGGTCCAGGCGATGTCGCCGCCGGTGCGCTTGACCACGAACATATGCTCGACGCATCCCGCCTTATCCGCGGCGGCGTCGGCGTTGGCCTTGAGCGGCACCTTGCGTCCGCCGCGCAGGCCTTCGTCGGCGGTGATCACCACGCTCGATTGCGCGCCGACGATGCGGCCGGCCAGCGAATCGGGCGAAAATCCGCCGAACACCACGGAATGGATCGCCCCGATGCGCGCGCAGGCCAGCATGGCGTAGGCGGCCTCGGGGATCATCGGCAGGTAGATGGTGACGCGGTCGCCCTTCTTCACGCCGTTCGCGCGCAGCACGTTGGCGAGCCGCGAGACCTCAGAATGCAGTTCCGCATAGGTGATCCGCTTCGACTCCGACGGATCGTCCCCTTCCCAGATGATCGCAGTCTGTTGCGCGCGCGCCGGCAAATGCCGGTCGATGCAATTGTGGGCGACGTTGGTCACCCCATCTTCGTACCACTTGATCGACACGTTGTTCGGATCGAAAGACGTGTTCTTGACTTTGGTGAACGGCTTGAACCAATCGATGCGCTTGCCGTGCTCGCCCCAGAATTCGTCGGGCTCGCGGATCGAGCGCGCATAGAGCGCCTGGTATTTCGCCTTGTCGATGAAGGCGCGCCTGGCCCATTCCGCCGGAACTTCATAGACGTGGTCGGACACAATTGCCTCCCTGGGCGCGGCGCGCTTGCTCGGCGCCCGCGTGCTTATGAGGCCATTATGCCCCAGCCGGTCGAATTTCCACAAGCAAACCGACGTGGTCCTTTGGTCGCATCGACGGCGCCGGTTTCGCAAAAAGCGCGCGCGGATCAGAACCAAGCCGACAGGCGCCGCGCGAAACGTTCGCCACCGGTCGCGATCGGCGAAGTCCGGGTAGGGCGCTCGGTCGTCACAAACCGCCCATCTTGCAAACCACCGACCATTCGGCGGCGCCGACCGGCTGTACGGAAAGGCGGGGATTGTTGACCAGCACCATCCCGGCGAGCCGCTTCTCGGCCTTGATCGCCTCCAGCGTCACCTCGTGGGGCAGGGCGCGCACCGCGCGGATGTCGACCATCCCGAACACCCCCTTGGGGTCGGTCGGATCGGGATAGTACGGCTTGATGATCTCGACGATGCCGACCACCGCCTTGCCTTCATTCGAATGATAGAAGAACCCGTGTTCGCCGACCTTCATCGCCATCATGTTCAGCTTGGCCTGATGATTGCGCACGCCGTTCCAGCTTGTGCCCTTTTCGCCCGCCTCGACCTGCCGGGCGAAGGACCAGGCGGAAGGTTCGCTCTTGAAGAGCCAATGAGCCATCGACGTCCCCCGTTCGTCCGGCACGCTATTGGAACGCCGCTCGCCCGTAAAGCCGGCGCCCCGGCCTCAGGGTATCCCCTTGTCGGCGGTGGCGATGAAGTAGGTGCTCTGTCCGCTACGCAGATTCGCATACGTCGCCGTGCTGGCGCCGCCCAGCATCTCGCGAAGCGGCGATCGTATGACGAACGGGACCCGGGCCAGCAGACTCTCGCGGCGCGGCGTGTCCAGCTCGCACGATCGCGCGACATTGGCGGTGATGTCGCGGAATCCGCTCAATCGCAGTCCATGCGGGGCGAACGCCTCGGTCAGCCAGCCTTGAGCCTGCTCCGGAGACATGCGCCGGTTGTCGGTCAGCACGAAGCGGCCGCCCGGTCGCAGGACCCGCGCCGCCTCGGCGAGAAAGGCGGCGCCAAAATAGATGTGCGACGCCTCGACGTTGATGACCACGTCGAACGCGTTGGAAGGCAGGCGCAAGTCGGTGGCGTCGCCCCGCACCGCGATGAGGCCGAGCCGCTCGCGCGCGCTGACGACCGCCGGCAGGGCCAGATCGACGCCGACGGCCAAGCGAGGCCGGAACGCGCCGACGATATGCGCAAGGCCGCCGCCGAGACCGCAGGAAATCTCGAGGAGGCACCCGCCGGCGAGGCGCTCCTCGCCGGCCGCCAGAGCCGTCTGGCGATAGAGCTCGATCTGAAAAGGCTCGGTATCGGCGGCCGCCGACGTCGCATCGGCGTCGAGCGCGGCGTAGCCGTAGTTGAAACAATTGACGCCAAGTCGAGGGGCGAAGCGAAAAACGATGGCGTAGTACAGAGCAGCGGCGCGCCGGCTGCCGATTTTCCATTCGATGAGTTTCAGCAGATTGCGAAATTGCATTGTCAGCCTGGTCTTCCACCGACCCGGACTCGACGAAAAGCCGCGAGCGTCAATCGGACCATCCCTCCGCCTTTGGCGGCCGCGCGAGCAGCGTCCCGACGGCGGCGCGCACGTCTTCGTCGCCGCGGATAACGGCTTCAACGCGCGCGGCGATCGGCATTTCGACGCCGCGCGTCGCCGCCATTTCCAGCAGCGCGCGGGCGGTCGTCGCGCCTTCGACGAGCCTGCCGGCCGAGGCTTCGGCGACGCTGCGCCCGCTCCCCAACGCCAATCCGAACGCGAAATTGCGCGATTGCTGCGACGTGCAGGTCAGCACGAGATCGCCGAGGCCCGACAGCCCCATCAGCGTCGCCGGCTGCGCCCCGAACGCGGCGCCGAAGCGCGACAGTTCGGCAAAGCCCCGCGCGACCAGCGCCGCGCCGGCGCTCGGCCCCAGCCCGAGGCCGTAGGCGATGCCGCAGGCGATCGCCAGAACGTTCTTCGCCGCCCCGCCGATTTCGACCCCGCGCACGTCGGTTGAATGGTAGAGCCGGAAATTCGGGCTCTTCAGCGCCAGCGTCAACGACCGGGCCAGCGCCTCGTCGGCGCAGGCGAGCGTCACGGCGGTCGGCAGGCCGGCCGCGACATCGGCCGCGAAGCTCGGTCCGGAGAGAACCGCGACGGGATGACCCGGCGCGGCTTCCGCGAGAACCTGCGTCATGAACAGGCCCGAACCGCGCTCGATGCCCTTCGCGCAGGCGACCAGCGGGGCGCCGGGCGGCAGCGCGCGAGCCGCCTCCTCGGCGGCGCGGCGGGTCGCCTCGGCGGGAACGACGACCAGCGCCGCCTCACAGCGAGCGAGCGCAGCGACGTCCGCGCTGACCGTGACGCCGGGGGCGAGCGTCGCGCCCGGCAGCCGCGCGCTTTGGCGGCTCTGGGCGAGCGCGCGCATCGCGTCGGCGTCGCGTCCCCACAGGATCACGCGCCGGCCCGCGCTCGCGGCGACATTGGCCAGGGCGATCCCCCAGGCGCCCGCGCCGGCGACGCCGATCGTCGAATTCGGCGTCACCATCCCCTTCTCCCGCCGGGCGGGAGAAGGTGGCCCGACGAAGTCGGGTCGGATGAGGGCCTCGAAGCCGGGAGGCGCTGGAGAAGACGGCCTGCGCGCCGACACGCCCTCATCCGGCGCTGCGCGCCACCTTCTCCCGCTTTGCGGGCGAAGGGGCCTCGGCGCTCCATTCTCGCGTTAGAGTCCCGCATCCGCTCGCTCACGCCTTGCCGTTGAGCGATCGCTCGACGTGCGGGTCGAGCGGCCAGCGCGGGCGAGCGGCGAAGCTGAGATCGTCGGTCAGTCCCAGACGGAGCCGCTCGATCCCGGTCCAGGCGATCATGGCGCCGTTGTCGGTGCACAGATTCGGCGGCGGCGCGACAAGTCTGAGCCCCGACTGCACGCAAAATCTCGCCAGCGCCTGGCGGATCGCCCCGTTGGCCGCCACCCCGCCGGCGATCACCAGCGCCTGCGCGGCCCCCGTTCTCTCGCGAAACAGCCGGAGGCCGACGCGGATGCGGTCTTCGACGATATCGACGATCGCCGCCTGGAACGAGGCGCAGAGGTCGGCGACGTCGATCGGCCGCAGCGGCGCGATGCTCTGCGCGGCCAGGCGCGTCGCGGTTTTCAGGCCGGACAGCGAGAAATCGGCCGTTGCGCGGCCGAGCATCGGGCGCGGCAAGGCGAAGCGCAGCGGGTCGCCGTCCCTGGCGAGTTCCTCGATGGCGGGACCGCCGGGATAGGGCAGGCCGAGCAGCTTGGCGGTCTTGTCGAACGCCTCGCCGATGGCGTCGTCCATCGTCGTTCCCAGCCTGACGTAGTCGCCGACGCCCTTCACCGCGAGAATCTGGGTGTGGCCGCCCGAGGCCAGCAGCATCAGATAGGGGAACGCGACATTGTCGGTGAGGCGCGCGGTCAGCGCATGCGCCTCCAGGTGATTGACCGCGATGAAAGGTTTGCGCGCCGCAAGGGCCAGTCCCTTGCCGGTCATCAAGCCCACCAGCACGGCGCCGATCAGGCCGGGGCCGGCCGCGGCGGCGATTCCGTCGAGGTCGCCGACCGCGATCCGGGCCTTTCGCAGGGCGCGCGCGACGAGATGGTCGACCACCTCGATATGGGCGCGCGCCGCGATCTCCGGCACCACGCCGCCATAGGCGGCGTGAGCGGCGATCTGGCTCATCACCTCGTCCGAAAGAATCTCGCCCCCTCCCTCCGGGCGCAGCCGAACCACCGCCGCGGCGGTTTCGTCGCAAGTCGTCTCGATCCCAAGAACGCGCATCTGGCTTCGCAAACCTTGTGGCGAGGCGCCGCGCTTTTGCGCGAACGAGTCGCAATCTATAATCATTCCCGGACGGCCAAGGCGAATAGTCCAGTTGGAGCCCCATGGCGACCCCCTATCTCAGACTCGGCGCGCGCGGTTCGCCGCTCGCGCTGGCGCAGGCGGCGCAGGCGCGGGCGGGGCTGGCCAGCGCCGGGCTCGATCCGGACGCCGTCGAAATCACCGTCATACGCACCACCGGCGACCGGATCGTCGACCGGCCGCTGTCCGAGGCCGGCGGCAAGGGGCTGTTCACCAAGGAACTCGACGAAGCCTTGATCGCCGGGGCGATCGATTTCGCCGTCCATTCAGCCAAGGACTTGCCGACCGTTTTGCCCAAAGAACTTGAAGTCGCCGGCTATCTCGCGCGCGAGGATGCGCGCGACGCGCTCATCTGCCTCATCGGGTCGAGTTTTGCGGCGCTGCCGCCCGACGCGCGCTTCGGTTCGGCTTCGCTGCGCCGTCGCGCGATGGCGCTGCGCCTGCGGCCCGATCTCAAGGCCGAGCTGTTGCGCGGCAACGTCGAGACGCGGCTGCAAAGAGTGACGTCCGGACAATTGGACGCCACCGTGCTGGCGCTTGCCGGCCTCAAGCGGCTCGGGCTCGAAGGGCGCGCCGCCGCGATCCTCGGCGAGGAGGAGTTTCTGCCGGCGGTCGGGCAGGGCGCGATCGCGCTGGTGGCGCGCCGCGGCGATGCGCGCGTCGCCCGGGCGCTCGCCCCGTTGGTGGATGCGGCGACCGGCGTCGCGCTTGCCGCCGAGCGCGCTTTTCTCGGCGCGCTGGACGGTTCCTGCCGGACGCCGATCGGCGGCCACGCGCGGGTGGTCGGCGGACGGCTGCTGTTTCGCGGGCAGGCGCTCAGCCCTGACGGGCGCGAGTCGGTCGAGACGGGCTTCGAGGGTTCTCCCGACGCGGCCGAAAAGCTTGGCGCCGAAGCCGGCCTCGAAATCCGAAGCCGGGCGCTGGCGATCATGGCGCCGGCGTGAGCCTGCGCGTCGCCCTGACGCGGCCGATCGACGACGCCAGGCGAAGCGCGGAAGCGTTGCGGGCCCGCGGGTTCGAACCGGTGCTGGCGCCGGTGATGACGCTTCGGGCGACCGGCGCCGCGCCGCCCGACGGGAGCTTCGACGCCTTGCTGGCCACCAGCGCCAACGCATTCGCCTGGCTTGCAGCGGACGCCGGCGCCGGTTTGACCGGGCTGGCGCTTTACCTGGCGGGCGAGCGGACCGCCGCCGCCGCCAGCGCAGCGGGGTTCGGCGCGGCCGAGGCGGTCGCCGCCGACGCCGTCGGGCTTGCGGCCGTGGTCGCCGCGCGGCTGCCGCGCGCGTCGCGGCTTCTGTATCTGACCGGACGCGACCGCAAAGGCGATCTCGAAGCGGCGCTCGGCGTCGCGGGCCATCGCGTCGTCGCGACCGAGGTTTACGCGGCCGACGCGCGGGCCGCGTGGAGCGCCGCCGAGGCGCGGGCCGTCGCCATCTGCGGGGCGGCGTTGCATTATTCGCGGCGCAGCGCCGAACTGGCGGCGGTTCTCGCGGAGCGCGCTGGCCTTGGCGCGCATTTTCGCGCGATCCTCCACGCATGCCTGTCGCAGGACGTCGCCGCGCCGTTGCGCGCCTTCGGCGCGACGCGGATCGCGGTCGCCAGCGGCCCGCGCGAATCGCTGCTGATCGATGCGCTCGGCTCGGCCGCCGACGCCGCCAACAGCGGCTCCTAGCTGCGGCTTTCGCCGGCTCGGCCGCATTGCGGCCAAATCGAAACGGCGAGCGCCGCCAGCCTCGAAAGCGCCGCGCCGCCGCAGGTTTCCTTCCTCCGCCTCCTCGCTTATAGGAGGGCGGGGAGCGAGGAAGCGAGCGTATGGCGGACGAGACGATCCAGACCCCGGATCCTGACGGCGCCGCGACCCCCAATCGCGATCGGCGCCGCGAGCCCGAGGTGATCGAAGGCGAGTTCGTTGAGCCCCGTGCGAGCGGAGACGCGCCCGTCGCCGGCGCGGCGGACGGCGGCGAGAAAACCCCGGAGCCGCCGGTCGTCGAGCGGGCCGTCGCGGAGCCGCCGCCCTCCGGGGCGGCGCGCCCGATCCTGTCGGCGGCGATCGGCGCGATGGTCGGCGCGGCGGTGGCCGGCGGCGGCTTGTACCTGTTCAACCAGCGCGCTCCGGTCGCCGCGGATTTCGCCGCGCGTCTGGACGGCCTCGACAAGGCCGCTTCCGCTTCCAACGCCGCGCTTGTCGCGCTCGACCAGCGCGTCGGCGCGCTCGAGGCCGCTGCGGCGCGCCCGCCGGACAAGACCCTCGCCGACGCCTACGGGCAGCGCATCGCGGCGCTGGAATCGGCGGCGCTCAGCGCCAAGGCGGCGGCCGACGCCAATGACGGGTCGCTCGCCGAGGCGCGCGCGGCGCGCGCCGACGCCGCCAAGGCGCTCGAATTGGCGACCAGCGCCGCGCAGATCGCCAACGGTGCGCCGGCCGCCCAGACCGGGGGCGGGGCCGAGCTGGCGAGCGCGCTCGAAGGCCGCGTCGCCAAGGTGGAGGCGGGTCTGGCGGCGCTCGATCGGCCGCCCGTCGATCTCAGCCCGATCAATCAACGCCTCGACAAGCTGGAGAGCGCGCTCGCCGCGCCCAAGAGCGAGACCCGCGCGGCCGCCGAGGCCGCGGCGCCCGCCCGCGACGGGGCCGCCCTCGCGGTGGTCGCGCAGGCGTTGGCTGATCGCCTGCGCGCCGGCGCGCCGTTCGCTGGGGAAGAGGCGGCGCTGGAGCGCCTTGGCGCTGACCCCGCGCGGTTGGCGGCGCTGAAACCATTTGCCGAGAAAGGGGCGCCGACTGCGGCGGCGCTCGCCGCGGATTTTGAACGGGTCGCGCCCACCGTCGCGGCGGCGGCGGCGAGCAAGCCGGCCGGCATGGTCGATCGCCTGTTCGCCAGCATGGGCAAGGTTGTCAGGGTGACGCCGGTCGGCGAGGTGGCCGGCGACGACCCCTCGGCGCTGGCCTCGCAGATCGGCGCCGCGCTGGAGCGCGGCCGCATCGCCGAGGCGCTCGCCGCCTGGGAGCGCCTGCCGGAGGCGGCGCGCCAGACGTCGCAGGAATGGGCGAGCTCGGCCAAGGCCCGGCTTGCCGCCGATCAGGCGGCGCAGGGCCTTCTCGACGATGCGATCGCCCGCCTCGGGGCGGCGAATAATTGAATCGTTTGGCTTGATTCCCGCAGGGTTTCTCGCCTTCCCTGTCCTCAGGCGTTTTGAACATTTTTTTGGCGGCGCGGCGTTGCGCTTGATTGGTGAGCGGAGACGAGATGAGTCGCCTGTTGCTGTTTCTGGCGCTGCTTTGCCTGGCCGCCCTCGGCCTCGCCTGGCTGGCCGATCATCCCGGCGAGGTCGGGGTGACCTGGGGCGGCTATCGCGTCGAGACCTCGCTGATGGTCGCGCTGGGCGGCGTCGTCGCGCTGGCGATCGTCCTCGCGGCTGTCTGGGCGATCATCCGCTTCGTCTTCCGCATTCCCTCGATCATGACCCTCGCCAAGCGGGCGCGTCGGCGGGAAAAGGGCTTTGCGGCGCTGTCGCGCGGCATGGTGGCGGTGGGGTCGGGCGATGTGCGCGCCGCCGCGCGCCACGCCGCGGAGGCCCATCGGCTGATCGGCGGCGAGCCGCTGGCGTTGCTGCTGCGCGCCCAGGCGGCGCAACTGGCCGGCGACCGCGAGGGCGCCGAACGCGCGTTCAAGGACATGCTGGACGGCGGCCACACCCACGCGCTCGGTCTGCGCGGCCTGCATGTGGAGGCGCGCCGGCGCGGCGACCATGAGGCGGCGCTGAACTACGCCGCCGAGGCGCATCGGGTCGCGGCGCTTCCGTGGGCGAGCCAGGCGGTTCTCGACGACCGCGCGGCGCGCGGCGACTGGGCTGGCGCGCTGGCGGCCGTCGAGTCCAACGCGGCGGCCAAACTGATCGACAAGCCGACCGCCAACCGGTTGCGCGCGGTGCTGCGGACGGCGATGGCGCAGGAGCGCGCCGAGCGTGAGCCGCAAGCGGCGCTCGCCTTGGTCGAGGAGGCGGCGCGCCTGGCGCCCGGCCTCGTTCCGGCCGCCGCGCTCTACGGGCGCCTCGCCGCGGCGGCCGGCGACATCCGCCGCGCCGCGCGGGTGGTCGAAACCGCCTATGAGAAGACGCCGCATCCCGATCTGGCGGCGGTCTATTTGCGCATCCGGCCCGGCGATTCGGCGGTCGACCGCCTGGCGCGCGCCCGCAACCTCGCGCGCATCGCGCCCAACGACCCGGAGAGCCGGCTGACGATCGCGCGCGCGGCGCTGGAGGCGCGCGATTTCGACAGCGCGCGCGCGGCGATCGCGCCGCTGCTCGATGCCGACGCGTCCACCGGGCGGCCCAGCGTGCGGGTCTGCCTGTTGATGGCCGATCTCGAAGAGACGTTGGGCTCGCTGGGCGCGGCGCGCGAATGGCTGGCGCGCGCCGCCCGGGCGCCGCGCGACCGCGCCTGGGTCGCCGACGGCTTCGTCAGCGACCGCTGGGCGCCCGCTTCACCGGCCGGCAAGCTCGACGCCTTCGTCTGGCGCGCCCCGCCGGAGCGCCTCAGCGCGTCGAACGAGCCCGCAGCGGCGGCGCCGGCGGTCGACATCCATCCCGCCACGCCCGCCGCGCTCGCTGTCCTCGCGCCGCCCGCCGAGGCGTCGCCGCCGAAGCCGGCCGAGGTTGCGCCCGCCGCGGCGAGCGCGAAAGCCGCGGCGATCCCGCCCGCCGAACCGCCCCACCGGGCGCCGGACGATCCCGGCGCGCATCCGGCCCCGATCAAGCGAGGCGGCTTCCGGCTGTTTTCGTAAACGCGTACGGCGCCTACGGGTTCGCCGGCGCGCCGCCGCAGGCGCAATCTTGCCAAGCCGAAGCGTTGTGGTAAGAGGTCTCGCCTGTCCGCCGCCGTATGCAAACGTCAAGTCTGCGCGTCGCGGGCGCGCCGGCGCCGCAATAGCTCAGCTGGTAGAGCACCTCATTCGTAATGAGGGGGTCGGGGGTTCGAATCCCTCTTGCGGCACCAATTATATCAATTGGCTGGCGATCCGATCTCGTCTTTTGCTGGAGCTTTTCCGAGGGCCGCGGCGCGCCTGATCCAGGTTCGAAGAACGTGGGGTGGATTCTGATGCCGCTCCCTCACCCGCTTCAGCGACTGAGGCGTGCTGCGGGCGATGGGAGCGGCCCGCCGGCCAATACGGCGGATTTGAACTCTTGAAATTTTGAGCGTCTAGAGCATTGCCCGCCTAAGATGGGGCATATCCGGCCTCGGCGAAGTAGTTTGCGCAAGCTTGCGGGGTGATTTCGTCGAGGCATTGGCCGATGCGGTCCCAGAGGGCCGGGACGGTTCGCTCGGCGGCCTTTCGCAGATGCGACTTGAGTTGGGAAAAGGCCATTTCGATCGGGTTCAGATCGGGTGAGTAGGCCGGCAACAAGCGCATTTCGGCTCCGGCGGCGGCGATCAGTTCGCGTACGCCCGCGACCTTGTGGGCGGGCAGGTTGTCCATCACCACGATCTCGTCGGGCCGCAGGGTGGGGACGAGTATTTTTTCGACGTAGACCAGGAAGGCCTCGCCGTTCATGGGACCGTCCAGAACGAAGGGCGCGACCAGCCCGTCGCGACGCAGGCCGGCGGTGAAGGTGGTGGTCTTCCAGTGTCCGAAGGGCGCCTTGGCCAACAGCCGTTGGCCGCGCCGGCATCGCCCGCGCCGGCGGACCATTTTGGTGGAAGCGCCCGTCTCGTCGATGAACACCAGCTTGTCGGGGTCCAAGTTCGCCTGGCTCGCCTTCCAGGCTTCACGCGCTTGCGCCACGTCGGGTCGGTCCTGCTCGGCGGCGTGCAGAGTTTTTTTTGAAGCTGAGCCCATGCCGGTGGACGAAGCGATCGATCGCGCTGGTGGAGGTGGTCAGGCCCCGTTCCGTCCGGAGGCGCTGCGTCAGCTCGGCCAAGCTCAAATCGGGCTCCGCTTCGATCAGCGCCAACAACCAAGCCGCGTGCGCCTCCAGCGGCGAGCGGCTCTTGCCCGCCCGCGGCGCAGGAGCGGCGCTGCCCGTCTCGTCGAGCCGCTTCTTCCAGCGGATCGCCGAGGACGCTCCCACCTTGAAGCGAAGAGCCGCGCCGCGACGCGAACTCCCCTCCGCCACTTCCTCCAACACACGTCGGCGAAACTCTTCCGAATACGGCCGACCGACCATCGGAGCCTCCCGAATCAGAGGCTCAATCGAACTCATATTTCGCCCGCGAACGGAATCCCCGCCGCCATCACAATCGATTCATCAATGCCGGGATGTGCTC
>CAVPVQ010000031.1:0-10367 GCA_963709185.1 uncultured Alphaproteobacteria bacterium | reverse complement strand
GAGCCTGACTCAAAAGACAACTATCGCGCGAGTCGCCTGATGGCGATCTGGATGCAGGCGAGTGTGACAAAGGCGAGGAGGGATTGGGCGAGGTTCTCGAAATCCTTGGCGAGGCGGCGATTGCGGCCGAACCAGGAGAAGGTTCGTTCGATCACCCAGCGACGGGGTAGGACGACAAAGCCCTTCGCATCGTCGCTTCGTTTGATGATTTCGAGCCGCAACACGGGGATTTTGGCGACGGCCGCATCGACCTGGTGGGCATGGTAGCCACTGTCGGCCCATAGAAGCTGCAGCCAAGGAAAGCGGTTGCGGATTTTGTCGAGCACGAGGGCCGCGCCATCGCGGTCCTGTATCCCCGCCGAGTGGACGACGACGCGCATTGGCAGGCCTTCGGTATCGACGAGCGCGTGGATTTTGCGGCCCTTCACTTTCTTGCCGGCGTCGTAGCCTACAGCGCCGTCGTGACCGCCCCCTTTTCCGCCGACTTCAAGGATTGACTATCGATGACGGCGGCGGTCGGACTGGCTTGGCGGCCCAGACTTTCACGCAAATCCATGTGCAGGCTTTCCCATATCGCCTCCCACACGCCATCGCGTTTGAAGTTGCGGAAGATGTTGTAGACCGTGGATCGCGGCGGGAAACCGCCGCGCGGCAAATAGCGCCACGGACACCCCGTGCGCAGGATGTAGAGGATCGCGTTCATCGCCTCGCGCATGTTCGTGTCGCGCGGGCGTCCGCCGGGCTTGGCGGGCGGGATCAAAGGCGCCAGATGCGCCCACTCGCCATCCGTCAGATCACTGGGATAGCGTTCGTCAGAGCGCTTGTAGCGAGCGCGATGCTCTTTCGTCCACATGCCGAATCGTCTCCAAAACCCTCGGCACTCCGAATCATACAACCACAACGCGCACAACAGCCTTTTGGGTCAGGCTCTTAGCCGTCAGCAATAGTTTCGGCCATGGCCGATGGCGAAGTTGACGCTTCCCGTTGGGCAGTTCTTGTTGGAAGACCCAATTATGTCAAAATCAATAAATATCGTACCTAAAAAACGAGGACGCCCGGCTACTAAAGGAAGAGACCCTATGCTTTCCTTTCGCCTCGATCCGAGCATGCGAGACGCGGTGGACGCTTGGATTGCGTCGCAGCCCGACCCAAAGCCCGGTCGTTCCGAAGCGATTCGCATAGCGTTGCTCAATTGGCTGACCCACCTCGGACGTCTCAAACGCCGCGACGCTCCCGAAGGCGCAAACGAGCGGAATCCTTCAAATCGGCCAATGTAATTTTCGTCGACCAAAACGGCGACGGGTCCGCGATGTTCGGTTGAGGAAAATCAAATGAGCCAATCGTCAGATCAGGCTAAAGCGGCCCGCGCCCTGCTCGACATTGCCACGGGCGTCATCGCGCTGATCGTCGCTGGCGCGGCAATCGGAATGCTGGTTTGGATGTTGTGGCCGAGGTAGGGGGATAGTTCGGGGTGGCCATCCGATTTAACTTGGCCAGAACCGGAGAATTGTAATGCGAAGCGGTCAACTGGCTGGAACTGGTCATCAAGGACGTCAGGGGCCAGATCGCCTATCGCAACAGCTTCGTCACCGATCTGCCCGTCGACGCCGACAATGTCGCCGATCTCGCCGACACCGGACGCGCACGCTGGAAAATCGAGAACGAAACCTTCAATGTCCTCAAAACCAAGGGCTACAATCTCGAATATAATTTCGGACATGGCCAAAAGAACCTGTCCGCCACGCTCGCAACCCTCAACCTAGTCGGCTTCGCCATCCATACCGCCGCGCAAATCGCCGACGACGCCTGGAGCATGGCTCTAAAAGCCGCCGGCGCCAAAATCCGCTTCTTCAATCACCTGCGCTCCCTCACCGTCTTCATCCTATTCCCCTCATGGCAAGCCTTGCTCGACACCCTCGCTTTTCAAACCCCAATGCTCCGACCCCCATAAACAAAGCGCCAAAATGAGAATTGTTGGGCCAGGATGGCTCAAGTTGCGCAAAAACGGGCGCTGTCCTAAGTTGGATTTCTCTGGATCGTGATCTCAGGTGCGTGACTTGCGCGGCGTCATTTTGGGCGACGCTTTGGAGACCGGGCAAATGACTGAAGAATCTCATTACGTTCATCAGTTAACTCGTGAAATTGGAGTAATGAGAGACCTCGCAAGCGGAAGGGCGGAACAACACGACATTTTTCACGACCTTAAGGTCATAAATCCACATGACCACCCACGGTCCTTCTATTTCAGCGTCGAGGCAGCAGATTCAAACCTGCTTCAGGAGGTTAATTTGCTGGGCGCAGGCCGCCATGGCCTTTTCACAGTGGATCACATTTACAGCGACGTGAGTTTCTTGCAGTATCACTTTGATTATTGGTTCGTGTAACTCACCCTAGTTCGGACAGCAGCGGGAATTGGCCCGATCAGGATCGGTCCGCTGATCTTCGGCGCGCGGTGTCCAAATTGGACACCATCCGTCACCGCACGACGCCAACGAAGCGGACGCCATCCACCGTATTGATCTCATCCTTCCGGTAGAACCGAACGCGGCCGTAGGCGCCGCCGTAAGCGCGCGCGCCGGTCAACTCGCTCAGCCGCCCGATGGCCTCTTGCACCGCGGCGCGCTGGGCGTTCTCCTCTGCGTCCGTCCGGTCGGGGCGAACCAGGTCGTCCTCCGTCCCTTGCGCCTCGCCATCCTCAACGGCCGGCCAGGATTGCCGCGCCCAGGCTCGGCGCTGGTCAATGTCCTCCGTCGCGCCGAGCATCGGCTCGCAGTCGACGCAACCGTCGCCATAACCAGCGCTCTCGGCGTGCTCGTTTTCCTCCTCGCATTCATCAGTGCCGTCGCCGGACGCCCAAAAGTCCTGCAACGTCGCCGCATTGTAGCTGCCGGTCGAGCCGAGCGACGGTTCGAGGTCGGGATCTGTGACGCCGTCGCCGTCGTATTCCGGATCGTCAGTCGCGAGCGCCAGGCCCGTTCTTGGTTCTGTCATTCGTGGCGCCCAAGCTCGGCTCGCCGTCGCCGCCTTCCTCGTCGTCCGGCTCAGCATCAAGATCGGCTTCGTCCGCCTCGAACGCCGCCAGCGCGTCAAGCAGCGCGGGCGAGAGGGGACGAGCAGCCACGCCACGCCCTCGCCGCCGAGGTCGTCCGGCAGGCCGCGCGCCGCGCTGAGCAAGCGCGCCCGGAAGCCGTCGACGATATCGCCGTCGCGGACGATCGCGCGCAGCATATCGCGCTCAGTCGCCTTGAGCAGATCGCCGAGCTCCGGCGCGAGCGGCGGCGGGATGGTTCTATCGCTTGACATGGCGGGCTTCCTTTTCAAATTCGGCCGCGACTTGCTCGAGTGCGCCGGCGATCCTGTTCGCCATGCGCGCCTCGGGCCGATCGCAGGTCTTGGCTTCCGCCCGGCGCGCAGCCGCGCGTTTGCGTAGGGCCGCGATTGCGCCATTGCGGATCGCCGCCTCGATCGGATCGTCAGCCATGGGCGGCCTCCATAGCGGGCTCAGGAAGGGCTACGGCGCCATCGGCGAGGTCCGGCTTGGGACGTGGCGCGGGGATGGCGCAGGCCTGCCCGCCGTCGCGCTCGGCGCGCCGAAAGGCCCGGCGGAGGAAGGGATCGGCGAACAGGTCGGGCAGGCCGGCGGCGGGAAGCGCTGCGGCCATGTCGGGATCGGGCGCGCTCAACGGATCGCGCTCGCATCAACGCCGGCCTTCGTCAGCATCGCCATCAGGTCGGCGCCCATGGCGAACGGAACGATGCGAACCGTGCCGCCCTTGCGCTTGATGCGCTCGATGAAGCGCGGCGCGTCATTCTCGAACAGGTAGAAATCGCGCTCGGCGGTATCGCCGGTCATCATGATCTTGACGGTGACGCGGCGGGTGAGAGGCGCGCTCATCGGCGCGCTCCGTCGTCAAGCAGCAGCGACTTGAACAAGATCGCGAGGAATCGGCCCGACGTCTCGGGAATGCAGCCGTCGTCATACTGGACGAACCACGCGATCGCCGCACGCATGCCGGCGAGCGTCGTCGGCGCGATCGCGATCAGCGCATTGGAGGCTTCGGTTTCGGCTCTATTGGCCGCGCGCGCCGCCCGATCGGCGTCGGAGGCTTCGCGCCCGTCCACCGCGCGGCGCCGCCATTTGTCGAAAGGGAGACATCCGCGAAGACGGCGAAGGCCGCCTTGTGGCGCTCGATTGCCGCGAAGATCGGATCGGGCGCGGCGGCGGGCATGGGTTCGCCGACGGCTGGAACGCGTGCGTTCGGCATGGGTTGCTCCAAATCGCGGAATATGCGATACCTGAGGAATACACATAGTCTCAGGGTATAGCAATACCTCAGGTATATATACAGCCCTAAGGTGCGCAAGTGGTAATATCGAGCGAACAGGTCCGGGCAGCGCGAGCACTTCTCCGATGGGAGCAAAAGGACTTGGCCACCGCGTCGAAAATCTCGTTGCCCGCGATCAAGCGAATGGAAACGGTGCGGGGGCCTCTCGCTGCGCAGGCCCGCTCGGTTGAGGCGATTAGATCGGCCTTCGCCGCCGCCGGTGTCGAGTTTACGAACGGCGGTCGACCGGGAGTGCGCATGAAGAGCGCGCCTCCCGCGGTCAGCGACGAAGCGGCGTTGCCGGACATTCCGGAGACGGACGGCGAACTGTATGACGGCGCGCCGGTGTGAAGGGCGGTTTGAACTCGGCAAGAGAGGCTATCTATTGCGGCTGGGCGAGACATCAAACAGGAACGGCTCGACGCAAGCGAAGTTTTGAATTCGTGCGGAATTCGGATTGGCTCGGAATTCGAAGCGCTCTCCGCAGCCCCAGTTGAAGGGTTGTTGGGGCATGCAAATTCTAATTTCTTGCGCAAGTCGAAGTTGACCATCATGCCGGCTTGGATGACCACGGAGCAACGGAAACGATCAAGCGCGCGCGTCTTTCATGATTTGATGCAGCGTCGCGCGCGCCTTACGCCGCCCTCCAAGCCGCCGGCGTGATTTTCGTCGAATCGATCGGCGTGGGGCTCGATCGGCTAGCGAAGGGGGCAGTCAGTGACATTCGCGCGCGAAAAGGCACCCTGGGATGTGCTTGCGCAGCAAGCGGAGCAGGGAATGCGCGGTCAGGGCGACGTCGTGGAGGCGATGCGTCGCTTGGTTGTTTCGACGGATGAGCTTGAGCGCTCAACCAGACTTTGGGCGAAGGTCTTGTCGGCTCTCACGCTGGTGATAGTTTTTGCGACGGCCTTCCAGATTGCTCTCGCCGTTCGGCCGCACATGCTTGGCGGCTAATAGGAGCATCTTTGTCGAATCGAACGGCGACGGACCGGGGGGCAGGTTGAGGAAGCGGCCAGAGCGAGAGCGGCCCAATGGATGATTTGAAGCGCCACAACATGTTTGTCGTCGGCGCCTCCGTCTGTGCGACGATTGTGATCTTAGACGCCGCACGGGCCTGGTTGCCTGATTGGTCCGACGACGTGAAAATCGCGCTCGCCGCCGGCGGCGTAGCGCTTTTCCTTATGGGGAAACGGCTCCGCGAACGAAAGGCGCCCGTCGCGCTGGGGAGCATCGCGCCCGCGGACAACCTCGGCGCGGCGAATGACGAGTAAGGTTGCGGAAGGGCGGCTAATAAGGTTCTCTTTCGTAACGGTTAGGACCTCGAGGCGACGATGAGCCAGGGACTAGGATTGTTGCAAAGGGAAATCCTCGATACATTAGACGACGCCAAACGTGCCCACTGCCGATACCGAGGCTTCTCCGGAGAGGAGGCGTTTGGCCACGACAGTTGGCCGCCAGGGTATCGGTGGACGCTTCCGGGCTGGGTCAGCGTCAACGGAAACGCCGTTCGGTTGAGCATTCAGGCATACGATTTGCGCGCGTCTTGCAACTTTCTAGCGCGCCGACATGGCAAATACGAGGTTGGGATCGCGCCCTCATTCTCCGCCGGATTCTCGCGCGCCGCCGCCGCCCTGGTCGAACGAGGTCTCCTGATTGCGTATGAGAACCTGCTTCCGATCGAAGACTGCGACGAAGATAGGATTGGGCGTCGCGACCGGATTCGCGAACTACAGGGTGGAAAGTATTTGACCCTAAAGGGACGATACCAAATCCGGTTCGTAAGCCGCGCCTCGCGCGAGGCGAACTGACGAATGCCCCGCGCCGGAGCCAAGACCCTGTCCGACGTCGACGCCCCCACACTCACGCTCGTCTGCGTCCCGTCCAAGCGCCGATGCCAAGCCTCAGTCGCGCCGCTCGCATTTTCCGAGGCGCCGAGATCGCCTGCCCGGCGCTGCCTGGGGTGGGATGCTGACATCCTCCCACGAGGCTCGCCGAGAATCCACTATGCGGCGCTTAGAATCCGCCGGAAGCGCATTGAAACGGGGCTTGGCTACAGCGACGAAAGCATCGAGAGCGCCTTGCTCTCTAGGTTGGACGCGAGAGTCACGGGCGCCTTTATCCAGTTGACAGGATTCGCCGCACTGCCGATGCTGGCCAGGATATCGGAAAAGGGGTTGGACGAGCTAGAGGACGAGGAGCTGCTGGTCGATTGTGGCGCTTGTGAACTTGTGGGCTGTTGCAGGTGCTGAAGCGCCGGGACGATGTAACCTGAAATCGAACCGACGCTGGAAATTGACATCTACCGCTCCGTCGCGAATCCGGATGCACCGCACATCCACTTCGAATTTAGCGCTGATACCTTGCCCGAAACTTGCGCTCCGGCCGATAGAGCCCAAGAAAAAGGCCGCCTCCAAACGGGCGGCCAGAGTTCTTTAGGAGCGCCACTTGCTTACGGTCTGGGGGGAGCCTGCGCATCGAGCGCGGCTTGCCGGTCTCGCAAGCGGGCGCCGCGGCCACTGGGCTGTCACCTCGGGAACAGCGCAACGCGCGACGGCCGGCGATGATGCTCCCACGAGAACGGTCGACGGGACGAATGATCGTCCGGACCGCGGCTCGAAAGGGAGTAATGACCATGTCACGCTCGATGAACACGACCGCAATCATCGCCACATTGAGCGCCCTTGCGCTCTCCACTGGCGCGCGGGCGGGCAACGGCAATCCGACTCCGAAACCCGCGTCTATTGCGTCGCCCAAGAGCACGCCTGCAAAACCAATCAATATTTCGACGATCGGCCCCGCCACCGGGCTGCACCTGGCGTCATACAGCTGCAACGGCGGCTCTGGCTTCACGAAAACCGGCTGTGGCGTCTCGGGCAACTACAGCCTGGTGCAGTTCATGCAGAATGGCCCGGCTGGCAAGGGCGACTATGTCGAGGGGAATGTGGTTATCAACAATTCCGGCCAGATACTCTCGCAAACAGATCAACCAGGCTACAGCGCTAATTCGTTGGAGTCACTCATCGCTCAGGCCTTTGGCGGCCCGCCAGTGGCAACCCCAATCCCGGCCAGCAGTACAAAACCTCAGCCGTCAACAGTCGTGAGCCCCGTCGTGAAGGGACTTACCGTGGACACAGGGCCGGCACCGGGGGCGTTCCAGAGCAATCACAACAATGGCCTCGCCATCAAGGCTCAAATGGAGGTCACCATGGCGAACTCTACCGGACAAATCCCCGCGGTCCTGTCCAACTTGCAGTTCGGATCCGACGGTCTCCCGATTTTCGCTCCGCCCGCCCAACCAACCAATGCCAGCCAAATGACTGCGAATCATCGACTTTTTCCCCCTCCGCCCCCGTCCTATCTGACCTCGCAGTCGAGCCCTCCGCCGCGAACCGGGAACCCGCAAGCGGTCGGCGGAATCATCACGCCCTTCGTCACCTACCTCATTCAGAAAATCACCGGCTCGTCGCGGGGCGAGACGGGCGGCAACATGTCCGGCGACGGCGGCGAGCCCAACAGCGGTGGCAACAATAGCAACAGCAGCTCGAACAGCTCGAACAATGCGGAAGGCCCCTCCGACGGTGGAATATACGGCCCGAACAGTGACGATTTCGGACGCGGAACCGAAACGATGACGAATTCCGAGGCGGACGGAGGCGAAGCGGTGCCCTGAGCCAAGCGCCAAGCTTCCCCACTCGTTGCTCGTCGGGGAAGCAGAGGGCTGGCGCAGGTGGTCTGCGCCGGCCCCTCTCAATTCACGCCCTGTTCTTAAAATGCAACCCGGCGTGCAATTTGAGAACATCAACGCAACCCAAACGACAAAAACCTCGCGCATCAGGCGCGGACGCTGGGTGCATTGGCCGACGACAGGTTCGAGGCCGTTGTCGCTGATGCCGCGCTGCCGTTACGCGCGCCGTCAAGACGATAGTACGCGGCGCCGGCATTGAATTGGAAGGCGACAACCTCGACCGCGAGTGCGAAGCGAACGACCGCTGCACTGTCGCGGACCTCGAAACGCTCATCGGCGCTGGCAAGAAATTCGGAGTCATCTATGCTGACCCGCTATCGCGGAATTCCCCTGACATCGAAGAGGCCGGCGGCTTAACTGGCAAACAAATTCTCAGCGAAGAGCTCTTGCTTGGCCTGGGCGGCGTATCCCGTCCATTGAGGGGCAGTCCGTGAATCGTGCCACACCTCGCCAAGCCGCTGGTCAGGGTCCAGCCCGTCTTCGCTGCAAAGCTGGCGAGCCCTTTCCTCGATCTGTTCGTCAGACGGCTGAAACTGTTGCTCGGGCGGGGTGTCAGGCGTGGTCATCTGAGCTCCGTTAAATGGTTGCGATTGGCGACGCAAGAGCGCCGTGAGGTCGCGTCGCCGGGAAGGCCCGCAAATGTTCCAAGCGAGAACATTTTGCCGACCACGCCCGATATCGGCCTGACGCGCAAAGACATCTTCGAAGCGCGCACCATCCGCAACGCCGAAGCCGCCGAGCCGGGGATCGTCCGCCGCACGTTAAAGAGCTTCGCGGCGGCGGTTTGTGAAATCCCCGTTGGAGGAATTCCGCCAACGGGAGGTTTTGGCGAGTTTCCAACGCGCGGGTGTCGACAGGATGCATTTTCGCCATCCGGGTCGCGATCATCGCACGTTGAGGCTGGCGGGGATTTGCCGGCCCCGCCAGCCGAGCACGCATGGCGAGCCGGGGGCGGCGTATGCCAGAGCGCGCCCGCCGCAAGCATACGGCCAAACAGCTTGGCGCGATAGGCCGCCTCGTCCTTCAAATGACGGCGCCAGCGCGAGACTTGTTCATGCCGGATTCCCGTAAGGTCCTCCGCATCCTTCGCGGGCAAAAGCACTAGGCTAGACCGCGCCGAATTCTTTTTCGGCTGCCCCTTCCCCTGGACGCGCTCCGCCCACCAGCGAACGAACTCGCGCTGGTCCTCAATTTTCTGTTCGATCGCGGCTTGCAGCGTCGGCCAATCTTTGACCCGCTTCGCGGCGGCGGTCTGGGAAATCGCAGATGGCGGAATTCCGCCATCTGCATTTTTGGCCGCAAGGTCGGCGCGTTCGCCAAGGTGCAATTGCGCCATCTTCGTCGCGATCATCGCGCGCTAGAGCATTGCCCGCCTAAGATGGGGCATATCCGGCCTCGGCGAAGTAGTTTGCGCAAGCTTGCGGGGTGATTTCGTCGAGGCATTGGCCGATGCGGTCCCAGAGGGCCGGGACGGTTCGCTCGGCGGCCTTTCGCAGATGCGACTTGAGTTGGGAAAAGGCCATTTCGATCGGGTTCAGATCGGGTGAGTAGGCCGGCAACAAGCGCATTTCGGCTCCGGCGGCGGCGATCAGTTCGCGTACGCCCGCGACCTTGTGGGCGGGCAGGTTGTCCATCACCACGATCTCGTCGGGCCGCAGGGTGGGGACGAGTATTTTTTCGACATAGACCAGGAAGGCCTCGCCGTTCATGGGACCGTCCAGAACGAAGGGCGCGACCAGCCCGTCGCGACGCAGGCCGGCGGTGAAGGTGGTGGTCTTCCAAGTGTCCGAAGGGCGCCTTGGCCAACAGCCGTTGGCCGCGCCGGCATCGCCCGCGCAGGCGGACCATTTTGGTGGAAGCGCCCGTCTCGTCGATGAACACCAGCTTGTCGGGGTCCAAGTTCGCCTGGCTCGCCTTCCAGGCTTCACGCGCTTGCGCCACGTCAGGTCGGTCCTGCTCGGCGGCGTGCAGAGTTTTTTTGAAGCTGAGCCCATGCCGGTGGACGAAGCGATCGATCGCGCTGGTGGAGGTGGTCAGGCCCCGTTCCGTCCGGAGGCGCTGCGTCAGCTCGGCCAAGCTCAAATCGGGCTCCGCTTCGATCAGCGCCAACAACCAAGCCGCGTGCGCCTCCAGCGGCGAGCGGCTCTTGCCCGCCCGCGGCGCAGGAGCGGCGCTGCCCGTCTCGTCGAGCCGCTTCTTCCAGCGGATCGCCGAGGACGCTCCCCACCTTGAAGCGAAGAGCCGCGCCGCGACGCCATCTCCCCTCCGCCACTTCCTCCAACACACGTCGGCGAAAC
>CAVPVQ010000030.1:0-5848 GCA_963709185.1 uncultured Alphaproteobacteria bacterium | reverse complement strand
GATCCCAAGATGACGACGGCGTTGCTCGACCGTCTCACGCATCACTGCGACATCGTCGAAACCGGCAACGATAGCTGGCGCTTCAAGAACCGCGCCTGACCCCACCGCGCTCGCCCCGACTGCGCAACCCCGACCGGCTCCGTCGGGCCGAGCGCTACCGTCCGCAACACGAAATCAGGGGGGTCAATTTTGGACGCCGATACGGGGTCAACATTGCAGGCCGATTGACAGGCAACGGCAATCCGACTCCGAAACCCGCGTCTATTGCGTCGCCCAAGAGCACGCCTGCAAAACCAATCAATATTTCGACGATCGGCCCCGCCACCGGGCTGCACCTGGCGTCATACAGCTGCAACGGCGGCTCTGGCTTCACGAAAACCGGCTGTGGCGTCTCGGGCAACTACAGCCTGGTGCAGTTCATGCAGAATGGCCCGGCTGGCAAGGGCGACTATGTCGAGGGGAATGTGGTTATCAACAATTCCGGCCAGATACTCTCGCAAACAGATCAACCAGGCTACAGCGCTAATTCGTTGAAGTCACTCATCGCTCAGGCCTTTGGCGGCCCGCCAGTGGCAACCCCAATCCCGGCCAGCAGTACAAAACCTCAGCCGTCAACAGTCGTGAGCCCCGTCGTGAAGGGACTTACCGTGGACACAGGGCCGGCACCGGGGGCGTTCCAGAGCAATCACAACAATGGCCTCGCCATCAAGGCTCAAATGGAGGTCACCATGGCGAACTCTACCGGACAAATCCCCGCGGTCCTGTCCAACTTGCAGTTCGGATCCGACGGTCTCCCTATTTTCGCTCCGCCCGCCCAACCAACCAATGCCAGCCAAATGACTGCGAATCATCGACTTTTTCCCCCTCCGCCCCCGTCCTATCTGACCTCGCAGTCGAGCCCTCCGCCGCGAACCGGGAACCCGCAAGCGGTCGGCGGAATCATCACGCCCTTCGTCACCTACCTCATTCAGAAAATCACCGGCTCGTCGCGGGGCGAGACGGGCGGCAACATGTCCGGCGACGGCGGCGAGCCCAACAGCGGTGGCAACAATAGCAACAGCAGCTCGAACAGCTCGAACAATGCGGAAGGCCCCTCCGACGGTGGAATATACGGCCCGAACAGTGACGATTTCGGACGCGGAACCGAAACGATGACGAATTCCGAGGCGGACGGAGGCGAAGCGGTGCCCTGAGCCAAGCGCCCAAGCTTCCCCACTCGTTGCTCGTCGGGGAAGCAGAGGGCTGGCGCAGGTGGTCTGCGCCGGCCCCTCTCAATTCACGCCCTGTTCTTAAAATGCAACCCGGCGTGCAATTTGAGAACATCAACGCAACCCAAACGACAAAAACCTCGCGCATCAGGCGCGGACGCTGGGTGCATTGGCCGACGACAGGTTCGAGGCCGTTGTCGCTGATGCCGCGCTGCCGTTACGCGCGCCGTCAAGACGATAGTACGTGGCGCCGGCATTGAATTGGAAGGCGACAACCTCGACCGCGAGTGCGAAGCGAACGACCGCTGCACTGTCGCGGACCTCGAAACGCTCATCGGCGCTGGCAAGAAATTCGGATGATCTATGCTGACCCGCTATCGCGGAAATCCCCCTGACATCGAAGAGGCCGGCGGCTTAACTGGCAAACAAATTCTCAGCGAAGAGCTCTTGCTTGGCCTGGGCGGCGTATCCCGTCCATTGAGGGGCAGTCCGTGAATCGTGCCACACCTCGCCAAGCCGCTGGTCAGGGTCCAGCCCGTCTTCGCTGCAAAGCTGGCGAGCCCTTTCCTCGATCTGTTCGTCAGACGGCTGAAACTGTTGCTCGGGCGGGGTGTCAGGCGTGGTCATCTGAGCTCCGTTAAATGGTTGCGATTGGCGACGCAAGAGCGCCGTGAGGTCGCGTCGCCGGGAAGGCCCGCAAATGTTCCAAGCGAGAACATTTTGCCGACCACGCCCGATATCGGCCTGACGCGCAAAGACATCTTCGAAGCGCGCACCATCCGCAACGCCGAAGCCGCCGAGCCGGGGATCGTCCGCCGCACGTTAAAGAGCTTCGCGGCGGCGGTTTGTGAAATCCCCGTTGGAGGAATTCCGCCAACGGGAGGTTTTGGCGAGTTTCCAACGCGCGGGTGTCGACAGGATGCATTTTCGCCATCCGGGTCGCGATCATCGCACGTTGAGGCTGGCGGGGATTTGCCGGCCCCGCCAGCCGAGCACGCATGGCGAGCCGGGGGCGGCGTATGCCAGAGCGCGCCCGCCGCAAGCATACGGCCAAACAGCTTGGCGCGATAGGCCGCCTCGTCCTTCAAATGACGGCGCCAGCGCGAGACTTGTTCATGCCGAATTCCCGTAAGGTCCTCCGCATCCTTCGCGGGCAAAAGCACTAGGCTAGACCGCGCCGAATTCTTTTTCGGCTGCCCCTTCCCCTGGACGCGCTCCGCCCACCAGCGAACGAACTCGCGCTGGTCCTCAATTTTCTGTTCGATCGCGGCTTGCAGCGTCGGCCAATCTTTGACCCGCTTCGCGGCGGCGGTCTGGGAAATCGCAGATGGCGGAATTCCGCCATCTGCATTTTTGGCCGCAAGGTCGGCGCGTTCGCCAAGGTGCAATTGCGCCATCTTCGTCGCGATCATCGCGCGCTAGAGCATTGCCCGCCTAAGATGGGGCATATCCGGCCTCGGCGAAGTAGTTTGCGCAGGCTTGCGGGGTGATTTCGTCGAGGCATTGGCCGATGCGGTCCCAGAGGGCCGGGACGGTTCGCTCGGCGGCCTTTCGCAGATGCGACTTGAGTTGGGAAAAGGCCATTTCGATCGGGTTCAGATCGGGTGAGTAGGCCGGCAACAAGCGCATTTCGGCTCCGGCGGCGGCGATCAGTTTGCGTACGCCCGCGACCTTGTGGGCGGGCAGGTTGTCCATCACCACGATCTCGTCGGGCCGCAGGGTGGGGACGAGTATTTTTTCGACGTAGACCAGGAAGGCCTCGCCGTTCATGGGACCGTCCAGAACGAAGGGCGCGACCAGCCCGTCGCGACGCAGGCCGGCGGTGAAGGTGGTGGTCTTCCAGTGTCCGAAGGGCGCCTTGGCCAACAGCCGTTGGCCGCGCCGGCATCGCCCGCGCCGGCGGACCATTTTGGTGGAAGCGCCCGTCTCGTCGATGAACACCAGCTTGTCGGGGTCCAAGTTCGCCTGGCTCGCCTTCCAGGCTTCACGCGCTTGCGCCACGTCGGGTCGGTCCTGCTCGGCGGCGTGCAGAGTTTTTTTTGAAGCTGAGCCCATGCCGGTGGACGAAGCGATCGATCGCGCTGGTGGAGGTGGTCAGGCCCCGTTCCGTCCGGAGGCGCTGCGTCAGCTCGGCCAAGCTCAAATCGGGCTCCGCTTCGATCAGCGCCAACAACCAAGCCGCGTGCGCCTCCAGCGGCGAGCGGCTCTTGCCCGCCCGCGGCGCAGGAGCGGCGCTGCCCGTCTCGTCGAGCCGCTTCTTCCAGCGGATCGCCGAGGACGCTCCCACCTTGAAGCGAAGAGCCGCGCCGCGACGCGAACTCCCCTCCGCCACTTCCTCCAACACACGTCGGCGAAACTCTTCCGAATACGGCCGACCGACCATCGGAGCCTCCCGAATCGAGAGGCTCAATCGACTTATATTTCGCCCGCGAACGGAATCCCCGCCGCCATCACAATCGATTCATCAATGCCGGGATGTGCTCTAGCGTTCAAGTTTGAACATCGGATGTTCAAGTCAGCGCAACAACTCCGCGGCCCGATATGTGCTTTATGCGGCGAAGCGGCTGGAGCGCTCTGCGGGGGCAGTGGTGGTGAGCATCGTCGACATGCGTAGCCGCAACAGGCAGCTCAGAGCTGTAGTCGGTCGACAGGGCCTATGTCGCGGCGAGCCCCGAAGTCCGATCTGACGTCGACCGGATCGCGACGTCGCTCGGCGCTTCTGTGCGCGACGAGAGCGAGGCGCTGGCGACGATCTATTCGAATCTCCGCGACCGTGCGCGGGCACTCATCGCCGGCGGCGCGGACCAAGAGTTGTTCATGGATTATCTTTGACACCGGCGGTGCGCGAGACGTAGCTCCGATTTAACTCGTTCCCCGCCCGGTGGTTGAGTAGCCGCCGCGATAAGAGAGCGCGATGAGCACGTCGGTCACCTGTAGGCGGTGCTTGTTCCAAGTGACCGTTGCATTGAATTCGGGCATCTGGCCGCGTTTTCGCCAGACCAGGCCAAGATGACGAAGCGCTGCATCAGGGCGAAAGAGCCGGACTTCGCCTATGACTGTCCCGACCTGACGTCCGCTCTCTTGACGACCCTTGAAAGCGAAGCGCGCCGGGTGCCGGCGGGACTTGTAGCGGCGCGGATGAGCGCAGGCGATCGGGCTCGAAATGGCGAGTGAACGAAGGCGCCCGGCTCCGCTGAGAATTCGGATCATCGCCGCGCTGACTTTCCTCGCCGCGAGCCCGATCGAAGCGAGAAGCGCCCCCGCCAACACGCTCTCCGATCTCTGGCGCGAGATCAGCGCTTGCGTGAAAGCGCCGGGCGCGAGCGCGGGATCGGAGCTCACGATCGTCTTCGCGCTGAAGCGTGACGGCTCTTTGCTCGGCAAGCCCCGAATAACGCATTCGCATCTGGTTGGCGACGCTGACGCTCAGAAGGCCTTTGTGGCGGACGCCATTGGAGCCCTCGCCAAGTGCCTGCCCGTGAGCGTCACAGACGATCTTGGGGGCTCGATAGCAGGGCGCCCGCTTTCAATTCGCATCGGCAGGCGGGCAAGGGAGACGGATACGTAGCCCAAGGCCGGATTCAACTTGCTCGCCGGGCGGAGGTTCGATGGCGGAAGTAATGTGTTGGAACGGCCCGATTGCGCCGTTCCGGTGCTGGACTAAGCCGTGTGGACGAATTTGATCAAGCACAGGCCGGCTGCGAAACTGACGATGGATCGGAAATTACGGGCTGTCTTTTCGCAGCGTAGCGCGACGCGCTTGAAGCGTTTGATGCGTCCGATGCCTTGCTCGATACGGGCGCGGGCTTTGTAGAGCGTCCTGGCGAAGAACTTCGGCTTGTCCTTCTCGTTGGACTTGTGCGGGATCACAGGGGCGATGCCGCGCGCTCTTGCGGCTGCGCGATTGGCGTTGCTGGCGTAGCCCTTGTCGCAGATGGCGGCGCGCGGTTGCGCCACGCGCCGGTCGCCGACTGCGCCCGCTACGACCAACTCAGGAGCGCCTGACGATGGAAAGAACCGAAGTCCTCGACATGATGGGCGAACTGAAGCTCTTCGGCATGAAGGCCGCCTATGACGAGACGCTCACCACGGCGCTCAAGCGCAAGCACGAACCCCAGCGCTTCATCGGCGACCTGCTGAAGGCCGAGAACTCGGAGAAGCAGGCGCGCTCGATCAAATACCAAATCGCGATCGCCAAGTTGCCGCTCGCCAAGGATGTCGACGACTTCATCTTCAAAGACACGCCGATCAACGAAGCCCTCGTCCACGATCTCGCCGGCGGCGGCTTCATCGCCCTGCGCAGCGCAACGTCGTCCTGGTCGGCGGAACCGGCACGGGCAAAACGCATCTCGCCATCGCCATCGCGCGAAGCTGCATCCGCGCCGGATCGCGCGGCCGCTTCTTCACCACCGTCGATCTCGTCAACCGTCTGGAGGCCGAAACTCGCGCCGGACGCCAGGGCCGCATGACGATTATCTCGCCCGCCGTGAACTTCGTCGTCCTCGACGAACTCGGCTATCTGCCCTTCGCCCAGGCCGGCGGGCAGTTGCTGTTCCATCTCGTCAGCCGGCTCTACGAGCGAACTTCGATCGTCGTCACCACCAATCTCGCCTTTGGCGAATGGCCGAGCGTCTTCGTTG
>CAVPVQ010000029.1:0-66528 GCA_963709185.1 uncultured Alphaproteobacteria bacterium | reverse complement strand
GAAAATCGCGGTCGCTATGATCGCAGCGGGCTGCGCTATCCGAGCGATCTGACCGACGAGGAATGGGCGCATGTCGAGCCGCTTGATTCCGCCGGCCAAGCGCGGCGGCAACAACGCACTGTCGACATGCGCGAGGTCGTCAACGGCCTCATGTATGTCTGAGCACCGGCTGCCAGTGGCGCGCGATCCCGAAGGACCTGCCGCCGCGCTCGACGCTCTACGATTATTTCGATCTTTGGAGTTGGGACGGCACGCTCGATCGCATCCATGAGGCGCTCTACGTGAAGTGCCGGGAAGCCGGCCGCGCGCGAAGCAAGCCCGACCGCCGCGATCATCGACAGCCAGAGCGTCAAGAGCGCAGAAAAAGGGGGGCCTGCATCGATCCGTCGGGCTTACGACGCCGGCAAGAAGATCAAGGGCAAGAAGCGCCACATCCTCGTCGATACGCAGGGCCTGCTGATGCACGCCATCGTCCATGCCGCCGACATCCAGGACCGCGACGGCGGCGCGCTGCTGATGGCGACGCTGTTCGGCATGTTTCCGTTCCTGCTGAAGCTCTATGCCGACGGCGGCTATCAGGGGCCGGAGTTCCGGCGCGCGCTCAAGAAAATCCTGGCGCGCGTCAACGTCGAGATCGTCAAGCGCTCGGATCAAGCCAAGGCTTTGTCGTCCTGCCGAAACGCTGGATCGTTGAGCGCACTTTCGCTTGGCTCGGCCGCTGCCGAAGGCTCGCCAAGGACTGGGAATGCCTCAACCGCAAAGCGCTCGCCTTCCTCCGCCTCGCCTCCATCCGGCTCATGTTGCGAAAACTATGCAATCCCACATGATGTTCCCGGACAGACTTTAGAGCCACACCCTTCCTCAACTCTACCGTAATCCGCTGATTGGGTAATCCGCCGGTTGAGTTTGAACTCTGGTGTAAATAGATCAATTATATCGCTTTCGCGCGATCACTCATGATCCACGGTTTCCGCCTGAACAACAGCATTAACGCACGCCAACGCATATTCCATATCTGACGAGTTATTTGCTCTAACAATCATGGGGTTGCCAGGATTGCTGCAAGATGTGAGATTAACGTCAGATGATACCACAATATATCCGGAACGCACCACAAGATACGTTTGTCTTCCCGTGCGCGAGACCAAATGATATATATCGCCCGCCTCTAACTTGAAATCATAGCTAGAATCTGTAAGATGCAATTCCTGTAGAATTCTTCCAGTTACATTGTGCTGAGGATCAGATATCTGGCCCAGCGCTTTGAGATGCCTGAGCTTGGAGATGCGAACCGTCTGCTGCGATGAGGTTAGTAATCTCACAGTCGTTAAGAGGACTGAAGATCCCCGCCTGAGCGATGAAGCGAAAGACATTTGTGAGGGCTGCCTCGCCGTGATTTCCTCCTGCGGTGAAGCCAGATTGTAGCGCTCCGTTGTTGCAGTAAGCTGCAACAATCCATTGTGAGCCAAATACCACTTGACGGGTCCACAATCCCTTGTGATGCTGCTGGCCATGCAACCTGGTAACACCGGCCTGCGCAGCCTGTGCATCAGGAGCGTTAAATGTGCTGGACGAAGCTCGGTCGCTCGCGACGCTAATCGCGGCAAACGGACCGATACAGTTCACGCAAGCATCCACAGTCATTGGAGGTTGGCTCAGGTCTATCGATTTAATAAATTGTTCGGTATTGACTGGAGAGCCGCTGATAATTCCTGAGACAATTGCAATTGGACTCTGATTTCTCTGCGGGTGCCAACCGAACCGTCCTTGCACCATCGGTCTTTGCGCCATGCGGCCTTGCCTGAATCCGGGAACGCCCGGCGCCCTGAATTGTCCATTCGGTTGACGGAACACTTGAGGACGATTTTGTGGGACGAACACTCGACCCGGCTGCTCAATGCATCTCTGGCCAGGAAGACAGTAGGCGAAAGCCGGGAAGGCGAATACGATCAAGAAAATCGAAGTAGCAATAGTCAAAAACGATCGAAGAAACATCCAGTGAGGAGACATCACGCCCTCCGGCAGGAATGCCGAAGAGGTAGCACACTCCTCAATCTTGTAGTTTGCAAGGAAAAATCTGTGGACTACAAAAGCGCCTCGAAAACGCTGCCGCAGCGCAACGTGGCTCAATGTTGACTATCGCCGCGAATAAGATTGCGGACGGTCACGTCCTTGATCATGCCGCGCCGAGGGGCTCAACTCGGCCATCCGAATCTCCTGTCGGATGGGTGGATCACATCCTGTCAGGCACGAGACGCGTGACGCGACATCCTAGTGGCGCGAGTCATTCGAACTGAGGGTATAGCCTTTTGAGTTTGACGCGGGCGTCGGCGGTTGTGAATTGCCAGTCGGCCTTGGCGTGATGTTTGTTTCGGTTTTGCTCCCAGGCGGCGACTTCGCTGATCAGGGTCGGCTTGTCGGGAATTCGGCGATCGAGACATTGGGTCGAGAGCACGCCGAGTTCGGATTCGGCCATGTCGAGCCAGCTTCCGTGCTTGGGCGTGTAATGCCATTCGAACCGCTCGACGAGGCGGCGCGCTTCGGCGGCGGGGAAGGCTTCGTAGAGCGACGCGGTCGTGTGCGTGCTGAGATTGTCCTGGACCAGCACGATCTTGGCCGCGTCGGGAAAATGCGTGTCGGACAGGTCCTTGAGCGCGTGGGCGTAATCGACGGCCGCGTGACGGTCGGTGACTTTCACGTGCCGCCAGCCTTCCAGCGGCGCGAACATCATGAACAGATTGGCGACGCCGTTGCGTTCGTATTCGTAGTCGTGACGCGCCGGTCTTCCCGGCTTGGCGGCGATCGGCGTGCGCGTCTCGACGATCAATTGCTTCGACGTTTCATCGAGGCAAACGAAGGGCCGCTTGGGATCGTGCGGCCTTTGGTAGACCTCCAGCACGTCTTCCATCGCCGCGACAAAGGCCGCGTTGGCCTCGGGCGCGATCACCCATTGCTGCTTGAGATGCGGCTGGAGAATGTTTTTTTGAGCGTCCGGCCGATCGTGTTGTCGCTGGCGCTCTCGACGATGTGCAGTTCGACGACCTTCTCCTCCAGAAGACGCAGGCTCCATTTGGCGAGGCCCGCCGGCGCCGGCCCGCACGCCAACGCGATCAGCTTCGCTTCCGCCGCGCCGTCGAATATCCGCGGCCGAGCCGATTTGGGATTGTACTTGCGCGTCAGGACCGCCTCGAAACCTTCCTCGACAAGTTGCCGTCGCGTCCGCTCGATCGTCGCGATGCTGGTGTCCAGCGCCTCGGCGATCCGGCTGTCGCTCCATCCCTCGCCAGCCTCCGAAACGTCGGCCTTCAACAGAATCCGGGCCCTCGTCAACAAATGCCCGGCGCGCTTGCCCTTGCGGATCAACTCCTCAAGCTGCCCGCTCCTCCGCGCTCAGCCTGACAACGTATTTCTTGACGGCAATCTCCTTCCCGGCCACGAATCATCTCCATCGCCTTTCCCGATGGTATTGATTCAGAGATCGCCATGAATGGCGATGACGGTGAACTGTAACATCAAGGCGGTGGCAAGGACTACTCAATGACCTAAAAAATCAAGTTCAACGAAGAAGGTCACCGAAGGACATGAAGGCGATCTGCTCGCCAACTCTTCGGAAAGAAGCTTGGCTATCGTCCGATACCAATGTGCCTCCAAGACAAATAACGGAGCAATAATTAACAAAAAATCGTCGATGAATTATAAGCGCAAATGAATCACATTTATCTGCAAGAGCCACCTATTGAAAGTCCAACGATATTAATTAATAATAAACAATAGTACTAAACCCAAAACACCTCATGCGGAAACGGCAGAGTTGCCGATATAGAGACCGAATAACAAACAAATCCTGGAGAGCGAAGTAAATGGGGGACACATCATCCCGACTCCCTCTTGTGGCAGCCAACTGAGCAAACCATCAATACAGCCAAACAAAAACGTCTCTCCGAAGGCCATGGTGCGCCCCCTCGTCGACTGCCGTTGCGATCAAGGTACGAAACCCCTCCCGCATCCCCAATGCGCGACCGACTTACTTACCCTGCCATTTACCCAAATTGCACTGGACAGGCGCCCCTAACGGTGACCTGCCGCTGCACATTCACCAAGGCGATGAAGGTCTTTTCAGGTTTTACGCCGTTGGGGGCAGCTGGAGCAACGTGAGATCGGTGGCGGTTGCGGGGAAGCGATACTCATTGCACGACATTTGAAATAGCGTCGCCTGCGGGTCGCGCCGAGAGGTTTGATATCGCGTTGTCACCCGCCTCACAGCGCGCGCGGTCGAGGGCTGAGTTGCATCAGCGCCGCCGCTCACGGCGCCGCTTCGGTGAACGCCGCGATCATCGCGGCGACGGCCGGTTTGGGGCGGCTCGCCTCGTCGAAGGGCAGCGCCGCGCCATAGCCGGAGAAGAATCCCGGGACCCAGGAATGGTTGTCGGCCAGGCCCCAGGTGGTGATGCCCACGCAGCGCGGCGTCGCCCGGCAGGCGCGCGCGATCGACGCGTAATCGGCGGCCTGCGTCGCCAGCGTCTTTTCGTCAGGCGGCAGGCGCAGGCGAAGGTCGAGTTCGGTGACGGCGACGTCGACCCCGAGCTTTGCGAATTTCTCCATGACCGACTGAATGTCCCTCGGCGCGGCGCCGCCGACGAAATGCGACTGCAGGCCGACGCCGTCGATCGGCGCGCCGGCGCGCTTCAGCGAGGCGACGAGATCGGAGAGCGCGCGCATCTTGGGGCCGTCGGTCTCCACGTTGTAGTCGTTGACGTAGAGCCTGGCCTCAGGGTCCGCTTCGTGCGCGGCCTTCAAGGCGATGGCGACATAGTCCGGCCCCATCGCCTCATACCAGATCGATTTCCGCCAGGCGCCGCTGTCGGTGAAAGGCTCGTTGACGACGTCCCAGGCGTAGATCGCGTTCCTGTAGCGCCCGGCCTCGATCGCGATATGCGCGACCATCAGATCGCGCAATTCGCCGGGCGCAAACGCGCCGTTGATGAGCCATGGCGGCAGTTGCGAATGCCAGACCAGCGTATGGCCGCGGATCTTCTGCCCGTTGGCCTTGGCGAAGGCGACCAGCGCGTCCGCCGCGCTCCAATCGAAACTTCCGCGCTCGGGCTCGACGGAACCCCATTTCATCGCGTTTTCCGGCGTGACGCAGGTGAGCTGCGTCGTCGCGAGATCGCGATACGGCTTCTCGCCGAAAAATCCGGGATCGAGCGCGGCGCCGAAATAGCGGCCCGTGGACGCCGCGGCGGAGCCGAGCGTCGGCTCGCCGGCCGAGGCGGGTTCGACACCGCCACAGGCGACCAGCATCATCGCCGCCGCGGTGAAGCAGCGCTTTTTGTTCACCATTGACATCAGGCTCAACGGTCGAATCCGATCAAGCAGAGGCTACGCGGAGGTGATACGTGTTGCACGATCTTTCGAACCGCGCCGTTCGAAGGCGGTTTGGAGGGATCACGTATTGCGCATAGCGCACCCGCGACGAAGGAGATGGCGACTGTGAGGGACGGCGCAAGCTGCGATCGACGCGGGCAAGGCGCCATGCGCGCGCTGGGATTTGCCGCGCTCTTCCTCGCTTTGCTCGACCAGCCCGCAGCATTGGCGCAGCAGGGGTCGAGCGCCGAGGCGCGCCTGACCTGGTACGGCGTTTATCGAGCGAACAATGACTCCCACGTGAAGGACGACAGCGCCCTGCTTGGCGAGAAGACCGTATCCACCGGAATCGAACCGCCGGCGACAAACAGCGACCGGATTCCGGCGATCCTGCATACGCGGTTCGGATTCGGCTTCACGCTGTCGGGCGCGCCGGCCGGCAGCCTGGTGCGATTGCGCTGGGTGCGAAACTTTCCACCCGCTGGATTGGTCAACGCGAAGACCGGCGAACGCCACAGGCGCGAAGCGAGCGAAATCACCGTGCGCGCCGGCGATGCAGGTTTGTTCGTCGGCTATCTGTTCGACGCGGAGGAAGAGCTCGCGCCCGGCCCGTGGTCGTTCGAGCTTTGGCAGGGCGATCGCGAACTGCTGGAAAAGAGCTTCGTCGTCTACCGGCCGTGAGATCGCCTTCCCGCCGCCGCCGCGCCCAGGTCCACGCTCTTGCGCGGCGCATCGACCGGCGGCACAATCGCCGTATCCGGCGTTCCCCTACGAAAGCGCCGCGCGGCGGACCTTCGCTGCGACATCCGCGCTTGGATGACCTGCGCGGAAACGGCGCGGACGGAGCGGTGACCAGATGACCGAGTTTGGCGCTCGACTCTCGGAGATTCTGGACGAGGCCGATTCGCTGCATGAGGCGACCGAGGCCGCCCAACTATCCGATATTTTTTGGCTGAGAGACGAAGTGGAGAGTTCTCGATTTACCACGCGATCAGCGCGCCGCTTGGGATGTTCGCATCGACGTCTTGCATCGAAAGTCTTCTGATTGCCTTCACCGGCTGAAGACCGAACTCGATATCCCGCCCGACGCAGCCAGCGACCCGGGTCTTGCCGACCTTGGGGCGCAACTGAATGAGTTCAGGCGGCGCCTGACTGAACTGTGGGAGCAAATAGAGGCGGAGGAACTGCGCCTCGTTCTCGAATTCCCCGGGATCTTATCGGGAAGGCGCGAACCTCAGCCGCCCCATCTCAAGCACTTCGCACAAATTCTTGGCGAGTCCACGGCTCTCTGGCGTCGCGTCAGCGACAAACCTGCGTCGTCCGCCCCGCTTGATCTGGCCGTCGCTCTTGGCGATCTCGCGCGACTGTTGAGCGCCACCCCCGACAAGACGGAGGAAGCGACGCGCGCCGCCGTCATGGCCGTCTCCCTTCTGCGTTGCGCCATCCGTGCGCAACCGGAGGCCTTGAAACCGCGGCTCGCGACGGCGCTCGTTATCCTCGCACAGAGCCGTTTGGCGAGCGGCGAGATCGAAGATGCGACCGCGGCGGCCGCTGAAGCTCGCGATCTGGCGAACCTCGATGACGCGCCGGCGGAGGTTCGCGGGCTGGTGGAATGATCCGCCCCCAATGCGGCCATCGATAAAGGCGGCCTTCGGAGGATCGGGGTGGCGGCGAAGCCGCACAAAATCCCGCATTCCGTTTGGCCCGCTCCGGCCGGCCAAGCGCGGCGTACCGTCGAGGCGACGACGTCGCGGATGAAGCGCGCCGAACCGAGCGGGCTTGCGCGCCGCGTCACGCGGCGGCACAATTGGTGGAACAGGCGTCGACTTCGGAAAGCGCAGCGCAATGGGCTTTCGTCGCATCAGCTTCGTCGGAGCTATTCTCGTCATGATCGCGGCGCCGGCGCTGGCGGACGAAGCCGGCGCGCCGGCCGCGGTCAAGGCGCCGGCGCATGTCGCCAGGGCGAAAGCGCGAGCGAAGGTTGCCGCGCCGGACGGCGGTTTCGCGGCGATCAAATTCTCCGACCCCGGCGCCGCGCTGGTCGGCGCCGCCAGGCCGCCTAAGCCGGCCCTCGCACCGAACGCCGCGCGTGCGCCGCAGGAGCCGCAGGGCGGCCCGGCGCTCGACCTCAAATGGCACGCCGACAACCAGCATATCGACAATCCCTATCTGCCGCCGTGGGTCCCCAACGGGCAGGGCTACAATGTCCAGGCCGGGGTGAAGCTGGGGTTTTGAGCGGCGCGCCTTCACGAGCGAACGCGCGTCCCTTCTCCCACCGAAGGCGGGCGGCCTCGCGAAGCGAGGTCGGATGAGGGCGTCGATCACGGAGCGCGCCGCTCCGCCGCCAGCGAAGCCATCCAGGCGTTGGCTGCAACGGCTCAGTCTGGATCGCTTCGTCGCTTCGCTCCCTCGCGATGACGGCCGATTGCGCGCGTCATCGGCTCGGCGGGCGACCGATGGCTAACAAATCATTGCCGTCGCGCGAAAGCAACGGAGTGTAAACCGCGTCTGTTTGTCTCCTGTATACTATTGAATAGTCACAACAATTAATGCGTTTCTGTAGAATTTGAGCAATTGATTTAGATCGACTGCAAAATGAATTCGTCACGGTGGCCTCAGCTTAGCAGCAGAGGCCGTCGTCATGTCTATCGTTTCGATCCGAAGCGTCATCGCCGCCGCGATGCTCGCCGTTTGCCTCGCGGGCGGAGGCGCCGCCGAAGCCCGCATGCCCCAGGCGAGCTACGCCGCCGTCGGGGCCGAGACCAGCATCCCTTACGGCTGGGTGGACTTCTGCGGCCGCCGGCCCGAGGAGTGCAACGGCCAGCGCCTTCCCGCCGTCGACGTCAGGCTCACCGAAGAGACCTGGGCGCTGCTCGACCGGATCAACCGCGCGGTGAACGCGTTCATCGAACCGATCAGCAATTTCGACCATTGGGGCACCATGCTCGATCACTGGGACTATCCGGTGGACGGCAAGGGCGATTGCAAGATTTACGCGCTCTACAAGCGCAAGCTGCTGCTCGACCAGGGCTTCCCGCGTCAGGCGCTGCTGATGACCATCGTGCGCGATCTCCATGACGAGGGCCATGCGATCCTCACCGTGAAGACCGACCACGGCGAGTTCGTCCTCGACAACCTGTCGGACGAGATCCGACCGTGGAACGCCACCGGCTATCGCTTCGTCAAGCGGCAGTCGCAGGAAGACCCGAACCTGTGGCTGTCGATCGGCGACCCCCGCCGCGCCGTCTACGCCAGCGGCGACGCGAGCCGGGAAAGCCGGTGAGGCGATTTCCTTCTCCCGCGTGCGGGAGAGGGCAGGGTGTGGGCGTTGGGGCCGCGCTCACCGATCGAGGCCCTCATCTGTAACGCTGCTCGTGACATCTTTTCCCGCGCGGCGGGAGAAGGGTTTCGCGTCCACGCTCGACAGGCGCCTTGCACGACGCGTCTTGAACGGCGCGGCAATAGGGAGTAGCGGACGGGCGGCGGATTTCGCTTTGCGATCTCCCACACGCCTCTCCCGACCCTGCGAGCCCCGCATGCGCGCCGAAGCCGAATCCCTTGTCGAAAGCATCAAGCAGTCCATGGGATTGCTGAGGAGGCATCTTTGACGTCGAGGCCGCCGCGCGTCGCCTCGCCGAACTGAACGCCAAGGCCGAGGATTCCGGCCTGTGGAACGATCCGGAAGCGGCGCAAAAGCTGATGCGCGAGCGCACCATGCTCGAAGACCGGCTCGGCGGGATCGCCAGGCTGCAGCGCGAACTCGACGACGCGGCGACGCTGGTCGAACTCGGCGAGATCGAGGGCGATCCGCCGACCGAGCAGGAGGGCCTCGCCATCCTCAGGGCGCTGAAGGCCGAAGGCGAGCGCCGCCAGCTTGAAGCGCTGCTGTCGGGCGAGGCGGATGGCAACGACACCTATGTCGAGGTGCATTCAGGAGCGGGGGGCACGGAAAGCTGCGACTGGGCGCGCATGCTGCTGCGCATGTACATCCGCTGGGCGGAGCGCCGCAAATTCGAGGTCGAGATCGCCGAGGAGACGGCCGGCGACGAAGCCGGCATCAAGTCGGCGACGCTGATCATCAAGGGCCACAACGCGCATGGCTGGATGAAGACCGAATTGGGCGTGCATCGCCTCGTGCGCATTTCGCCGTTCGATTCGAACGCGCGCCGCCACACCAGCTTTGCTTCGGTCTGGGTCTATCCCGTCGTCGACGACCGCATCATCATCGACATCAATGAAGGCGATTGCCGGATCGACGTCTATCGCGCCTCGGGGGCCGGCGGCCAGCACGTCAACAAGACCGAATCGGCGGTGCGCATCACCCATCTGCCGACCGGCATCGTGGTCGCCTGCCAGTCCGAGCGCTCGCAGCACAAGAACCGCGCCACCGCCTGGAACATGCTGCGCGCGCGGCTCTACGAACGCGAACTGGAGCTGCGCGAGGCGGCGGTCAGCGCCGATTTCAGCGTCCAAGACCGATATCGGCTGGGGCCACCAGATCCGTTCCTACGTGCTGCAGCCCTACCAGATGGTGAAAGACCTGCGCACCGGCCATGTCTCGGGAACGCCCGCCGACGTGCTGGACGGCGATCTCGACGCGTTCATGGAGGCTTCGCTCGCCCAGCGGCTGTCGGGCCGCACGGTGGCGGTCGAGGACGTGGAATAGGCGGCGCGGACGCCTTGATCAGGAGTGAGCGGGCGCCTCTCTGGCGGCGGGGCAGGGCGCGTCGGCGCTTCGTCGGGATGCGCCGACCAGCCGGCGTCCGTCCGTCGCGATCAGCAGCGCGAGCGCCGACATCTCGGTCAGCGCGGCGACCCATCCGACGGCGCCGATCGACCACTGGCGGATCGCCAGGCCGCCGAGCGCCGATCCCGCCGCGGCGCCGAAATACAGCGCCGAGGTGTTGAGCGAGAGGGTGATCGGCGCCACCGCCGGATCGAGCGTGACGAGGCGGGCCTGCTGGGCGATCGGGAACGCCCAGCCAAACGAGCCCCACAGGATCAGCCCGGCCAGCGCCGCCGCTTCGCCGGCCAATCCGCCGATCCGCGAACCGACCGACAGCAGGGCGAACGCGACGACGAGCACCATCAGGATCGTCGCGATGAACCGTTCGCGGCTCCAGCGATCGGCGCCGTAGCCGCCGAACTGGCTGCCGCCGAAACTGACGATGCCGAAAATCATCAAGAGGCCGGCGAGACCATTGCCGGTGACGCCGAACGCCGATTTAAGCAGCACGCCGAGATAGGTGTTGACAGCGAACGGGCCGAGCAGCGCCAGCATCGTCAGCGCCAGCATCCTGAGCACCGCCGGCCGCCGCGCCACGGCCAGACGTTCCCGCAGGCCGATCGCGCCGAGCCCCTGCTGGCGCGGCAGGATCGCCGCGACGCCGGTGCAGGCGAGCAGGGAAAGCAGCCCGACGCCGACGAACGTCGCGCGCCAGTCGGCGGCGGCGGCGATCAACGTTCCCGCCGGCACGCCGACGACCGTGGCGAGCGTCATGCCGGCATAGACCAGCGCCAGCGCGCGGCCGCGCTGCGCGGGTTCATGCATGGCGGTCGCAAAAGCCGTCGCCGCCGGCATGAAGGTTCCGGCCGTCAGCGCGAGCAGAACGCGCGCCGCCACGCAGCCACAGGAAGTTCGGAGCCAGCGCGGCGAGAAAATTGGCCGCCGCGAAGGCGCCCATCGCCGTCAGCAACAGACGCCGGCGCTCCACGCCGGCGGTGGCGATCGCCAGCAGCGGAGAACCGAATGCATAGGCGAGCGCGAAAATCGTAACGAGCGAGCCGGCGGCGGCGGGAGAAATCCGCAGTTCGGCCGAAATGACCGGCAGAACGCCGGTGATCATGAAGGTTTCAGTCCCGATGGCGAAAGCACCGAGGACGAGGGGGAGCAGACGGAAGGTCATTGGCGGTCCATGAGTTCAACAACTCTTGAACTATCTCATTCGCCATCCCTCGTCAATCAGTTCAATAAATCTTGAACTCCTTGGCGGTTTGGCCTATAGGGAGCCATGGCCAGAGAGCTTTATCACCCCGATCGCGACAGCATCGATCTGTCGGCTGTGCTGGAAGCGCTGAGCGAGCCGATCCGCCGCGACATCGTCCTGCAGCTTCTCGCCCAGGGCGAGCAGCCCTGCCAGGCGTTCGATGATTATGCGCCGAAGACCAACATCAGCTACCACCTCGCGCGGTTGCGGGAGGCCGGAGTCACGCGGACGCGCATTGACGGGCCGTACCGGCGCATTTCCGTGCGCCTCGAGGATCTGGCGGCGCGTTTTCCCGGCCTGCTCGACGCCATTGTCGCCGCGGCGCGGCGACAGGCGGTCGAGCCCGTGAACTGAAGGCCGGCCCTTACGAGCGGGCGGCGCTTTCGCGCGCTCGCCGCGCCTCATAGGCCTTGAGGTGAGCCTCGACGATGGCGAGCAGCGGCAGGTCGAGCCCGTCGGCCCGGCCGCGTCGCGCGAGATCGTAGATGATCTGGTCGGCCTCGATCGGCGCGCCGCGCTCGATGTCGCGCAGCATCGAGGCCATGATCGTCGAGCCCGGCGCGGCGATCGTCGAGCGGATCCTTTGCATCGCCGCCTCGCCCGGCGCGAAGCCGTGACGCGCCGCCACCGCCGCGCATTCCTCGGCGAGACTCGTTGCGAGCCCGGCGCCGCCGGCGGCGACGATGTCGCCGATCGCGGCGCGCATCAGGCAGGTGATGCCCGCCGCCGAGGCGATGAACATCCACTTGTCCCACATGTCCTGGACGATCGCCGAACTCAGCCGCGCATCGAAGCCGGCGTTGGAAAGCGCCGAATCGATCGCTGCGGCGCGCTTCGAGGACGCGCCGTCACGCTCGCCGAACAGCAGGCCGTGCAGATCGTTCAAGTGGCGCACGCGCCCTTCGGCGTCGAGCGTCGACGAAATCATGCACAGGCCGCCGAGCGTATGGTCGGGGCCGAAGCGCCGGTCGAGCGTCTCGATATGCCGCAGGCCGTTGAGCAGCGGCAGGATCGCCGTTCCCGGCCCGACCGCCGGCGCGAAGGAGTCCATCGCCCCTTCGAGGTCATAGGCCTTGCAGCTCAGCAGCACGAGGTCGAAGGGCTGCCGCAACGCATCGGCCTGCACGGTTGGCGGGGCCGGCAGGTCGACATCGCCGCGCGGGCTGCGGATTGACAGGCCGCCAGCGGCCAGTTGCGCCGCCCGCCTCGCCCGCACCAGAAACGTGACGTCGCGGCCCGCCGCGAGCAGCCGGCCGCCAAAATAGCCGCCGATCGCGCCGGCCCCGACCACAAGGATGCGCATCGCCGGTCCTTTACGCCTTCGCCTTGACATAGTCGCCCGGCGCGTCAGCGAGCGCCTTCAGCTTGCCGCCTCCCGGCTGCCGCGCGGGAACCTTGCGCGGCGCCTGCCGGGTCAGCCATTCCGCCCAGTCCGGCCACCAGCTTCCCTTGTTTTCGGTCGCCCCCTGCAGCCACGTCTCGAAGGCGCCGCCGGGCGCCGCGCCGGTCCAATATTGATACTTGGGCTTGTCGGGCGGATTGACGACGCCGGCGATATGGCCGGAGCCGGCCAGCACATAGCGCACCGGACCGCCGAAGAACTTCGCGCCGGCGAACACCGATTTGGCCGGCGCGATATGGTCCTCGCGCGTCGCCAGTTCGTAGATCGGGATTTTCACCTGCGACAGGTCGAGCGTCTCGCCGGCCAGCGCCATGCGCCCGCCCGTCAGATTGTTTTCGAGATAGCAGTTGCGCAGGTAGAACGAATGATTGGCGGCGGGCATGCGCGTCGAGTCGGCGTTCCAGACCAGGAGGTCGAACGGCATCGGCTCCTTGCCTTTGAGGTAGTTGTTGACGAAGAACGACCAGATCAGGTCGTTGGGCCGCAGCATGTTGAAGGCGCCGGCCATGTCCGAGCCATCGAGATAGCCCTTGCCCGCCATCTTGTCCTCGATCGACTTCAGCCGTTCGGCGTCGACGAAGACCTTGAGGTCGCCGGGATCGGCGAAATCGACCTGCGTGGCGAACAGCGTCGCACTGGCGATGCGCTTGTCGCCGGTCCGCGCCATATAGGCGAGCGCGATGGCGAGCAGCGTGCCGCCGACGCAATAGCCGATCGCCGTCGTCTCGCGTTCGCCGGTCGCCTGCTCGATCGCATCGAGCGCCGCGAAAATCCCCTCGCGCATATAGGCTTCGAAGCCCTTTTGCGCGTGCCGTTCGTCGGGGTTGACCCACGAGATGACGAAGATGGTGAGGCCCTGCGCCACCGCCCAGCGGACGAAGGATTTTTCCGGATTGAGATCGAGCACGTAGTATTTGTTGATCCACGGCGGCACGATCAGCACCGGGCGCTTGTAGACCGTCGGCGTCGACGGCGCATATTGAAGGAGTTCGATCAGCTCATTGCGGAAGATCACCTTGCCGGGCGTCGCCGCCATGTTCTTGCCGAGCACGAACTTACTGGCGTCGCTCTGGCGAATGCGCAGGTTGCCGTGGCCCGCTTGGATGTCCTGCGCCATCATGTGCAGGCCGCGCACCAGATTTTCGCCGTTTTCGGCAAGCGTCGCGCGCATCAGTTCCGGGTTGGTGGCGATGAAATTCGACGGCGACAGCGCGCCGGCCAGTTGGCGCATATAGAACTGCGCCTTGTCGCGCGTATGCGGGTCGAGCGCGTCGGCTTTTCGCACGAGGTCGCCGGCCCAGCGCGTGGTCATCACATAGGCCTGGGCGAGAAAGTCGAAATACGGGTTGGTTCGCCACTCCGGATCGGCAAAGCGCTTGTCGCTTGGCTCGGGCGCGGCGATCGGGGCGACCTGTTCGCCGTTCAGGCGCTGCAGTGTGGCCGCCCACAGCGAGACGAATTGGGAGGACAGCCCGGCTTGCGCCTCGAGGGCGCGCTGCGGATCGGAATAATAATGTTCCGCCACCTTGCCCAGCGTAGCGATGGCGTCGGCGATGTCCTCGCTGAACGCGGTCGGCCTGGTTTCGCCCGACTCGCGCGGCGCCAGAAACGCCGCGGCGACCTTGCCGCCTTCCTCGATCAGCCGCGCGACATTGTGCGACAGCGCGTCGAGATCGGGCAGGGGCGGCGGAGGGGCGCGGCGCAGCCGCCGATTCCGACGCCGCGGCCTTCCCCGCCGCCTTGCTGCTGGTTCGCGGCTGCTCGTCGGCGACGGGCTTCTCGATTGGCGGGGGCGTGGAAGTCTGCGCCGAACCCGCCGGGGGTTTGGATGCTCTTGCCGCTGCTGAGGGGCGCCGCGCCTGGCGTCGCCCTCGCGGGCGGTCGAGCGGGTCGATGGCCATAACTCGCGTCCTCAGGCTTTTTGGCCGCCGCCTGAACATGCGGCGCCGTCCTGTTTCCGACATAATAGAACGATATCGGCGGCGCAGGCTATCTATTCGCGCGAGCCTGGCGAAAACGCGCTGGCGCGACGCGCGGCAGGAAACGGGATGCCTGATCGATGGTGACGCATCGCCGGCGCTTGAAGCGCATGCGAAGAGCCGCGGCGGCCGGCCTTGTGGCGGTGGCGCTGACCGGCCTTTGCGCCGGCGCGCGCGCCCAGGACAGCGCTCCGGCCAACGCGACAGACAGCGCGCCGGCGAGCCCTTCGGCCGACGCGCCGGACGATGGAATCGTCAGGACGATCGCCAAAAAACTCGGTCTGGCCACCGATCCCGGCCAACCCCAGGATTTCGTCATCAAGAGCAGGCCGGCCGGCCCGCTGGACTATGTTCCGGCCGGCCGAAAGCCGTTTGTGCACGACAACAAGGTCAAGACGCCCGACGAACTGAAGGCGCTCGACGCCGATATGGACGCCGTGCGCGCGCGCCACGACACGATCCGCTCCACATTCGCGCCGGCCGTCAAGGCGGTGGCGGACGCCGCGGCGGCCAAGGCGGCGAAGGAAAAAGCGAGAAAATCGAAACCGCCGCCCGCCGTTCCGCAATGAACGACGCGCCGTCCCGGTCGGGCGACGCTCACGCTTTCTTCATCAATCGGGCGTTCGCTTTCCCCAAAAATGCTATATCAGCAGGGATCGCCGGACTTTGCATCGGCGCGGGATCAGAGGGGCTTTGGTCGAGATGAGCGATTTTCACCGCGTGCGGCGCTTGCCGCCCTATGTCTTCGAGCAGGTCAATCGGCTCAAGGCGCAGGCTCGCGCGGCTGGCGCCGACATCGTCGACCTCGGCATGGGCAATCCCGATCTGCCGGCGCCCAAGCACGTGCTCGACAAACTGATCGAGACGGTCGGCAAGCCGCGCACCGACCGCTATTCCGCCTCCAAGGGAATTCCCGGATTGCGGCGCGCGCAGGCCGGCTACTACGCCCGGCGGTTTGGCGTCCGGCTCAACCCGGAGACCCAGATCGTCGCGACCCTCGGGTCGAAAGAGGGCTTCGCCAATATGGCCCAGGCGATCACCGCGCCGGGCGACGTCGTGCTGGTTCCCAATCCGTCCTATCCGATCCACGCCTTCGGCTTTCTGATGGCCGGCGGGGTGATCCGCTCGGTGCCCGCCGACCCGACGCCCGATTTCTTCGTGGCGATGGAGCGCGCGCTGATCCATTCGATCCCCAAGCCGATCGCCGTGGTGGTTTGCTACCCCTCCAATCCGACGGCGATGGTCGCTTCGCTGGATTTCTACAAGGACCTGGTGATCTTCGCCAAGAAGCACGAGATTTTCGTGCTGTCCGACCTCGCCTACGCCGAAGTGTTTTTCGACGACGATCCGCCGCCGTCGTTGCTGCAAGCGCCCGGCGCGATCGATGTGGCGGTCGAGTTCACCTCGATGTCGAAGACCTTCTCGATGGCCGGCTGGCGCATCGGCTTCGCGGTCGGCAACGAACGGCTGCTGGCGGCGCTGGCGCGGGTGAAGTCCTATCTCGACTACGGCGCCTATACGCCGATCCAGGTCGCGGCGGCCGCCGCGCTCAACGGCCCCGACGATTGCGTCAAGGAGATGCGCGCGATCTACAAGCGCCGCCGCGATGTGATGGTCGAGAGCTTCGCGCAGGCCGGCTGGGTCATCGATTCGCCGCGCGCCTCGATGTTCGCATGGACGCCGGTCCCTGAAAAATTCCGCCATCTCGGCAGCCTCGAATTCTGCAAGCTGCTGATCGAGAAGGCGGAGGTCGCGGCGGCGCCCGGCGTCGGTTTCGGCGAGCACGGCGACGACTACGTGCGCCTCGCGCTGGTCGAGAACGAGCAGCGCATCCGCCAGGCCGCGCGCGGCGTGCGGCGGTTCTTCGAGACGGCGGACGAGACGCTGCACAATGTGGTGCGCCTGCGCAAGCCGGCGTGAGCGCGGGCAGCACCATCGTCTTCACGCCGGACGCGGCGAGGGATTTCGACGCCCTTGATTCGACGGTGCGGCAGAGGGTCGAGAAGGCGCTCGATCAACTTGCGCTCGATCCGGTTGCTCTCAGAAATCAAATCAAGCGCCTGAAGGGCGACTCGGCGATGCGCTTGCGTGTCGGGGACTGGCGCATCATATTTGACGTGCGTGCCGCGGAGATCATCGTCTTGGCGATTGCCCATCGCAGGGAAATTTATCGGTCGGAGACGTGAAATGAACAAGAGCCGCTCGGATTATTGTGACGCCCTCGGGCGAGCGGCTCGCGGTGCTGCCCGAGGAGGAGTCGACCTTCTTCGGTCGCTGCGGCTAGCGAGGACGACGAAGGCGATCTGCCGAGCTCCGATTTCCTTGAAGAGCGGCAGCGAACGACGACGGAAGATCGGTCGACGACGGCGTCCTTGTTCCGTTGGACGACGTTGCGGCGACAGCGCCTCCTAACCGGCTCTGTCGGCGCGGCGGCGTCCGGCCCGCCTTCAGCAACCATTCGGCGAGGCGAGGAGATCTCAGCGAACGGCGACCGGGACGGACGCGGTCGCCAAAAGGCGCGAACGTTCAGGCCATCACGGACTTGGGCGCCGAGTTCCTCGCCGGGACAGGCGTCGCGTAGCGCCGCGAGGCCGCGACGAGGCCGAACAGGGCGCCGATCAGCAGGAACAGATGGCGCCAATGATCGGTGTCGATCTGGAAGCCCTGCAGGATCTGGACGAACAGGCACGACCACACCGCGATCGCCTCGGTCTGCAACGGCGTGCGCTGAAACGCCAGGCGCCAGCCGAGATAGACCATCGCCGCGGTGAAGGCCGCGAACGACAGGCCGCCGATCCATCCGTACGACGCGAAGGCGTTGAGATAGACGTTGTGCGGATCCTCGCCGTGGAAATGATTGCGGAACTGCAGCGGGCCGAAGCCGAAGGGCCGGTCGAGCAGCATCGGCAGCGAACGCAACTGGTCGCCGAAGCGTCCGGTCTGGCCGAGGTCGTAGTCCTGGCTCAGCGACGCGCGGACGTCGAAGACATCGCGAACCGCCGGAATCGACAGCGCGATGGTCAGCAGGATCAGCACGCCGATCAGCCCGACGATCGACACCGCGACGATGCGCTGGCGCAGCGCCGGCGACCGGGTGGTGACGAAGGTCAGCCAGACCATCAGCGCCGTCGAGCCCGCCCATACCCCCCACGAGCCGCGTGAGAAGCTCAGCAGCAGCGCCATCAGCATGACCAGCAACGCGAGGACGCTGCGCATCAGCCTGGCGCGCCGCAGCATGATATCCTGGGTCAGCCAGACCACCGGCGGAACCAGGAACGAGCCGAGCACATTGGGGTCCTTGAACGTGCCGGACGCGCGTCCATAAAGCGTGAAATATTCGCTCGATCCGAAGATGTCGAAATAGCCGACGATCGCAACGACGCTGGCGATGCAGCCCGCCGCGACATAGCCCGAGCGGATCGTGCGCATGCGCTCCAGCGGGCTGCCGGCGATCAGCGCGGCGAAGAACACCGCGGTCACCGAGATGTAGAGCGAGATCGCGACGAAGATCGTGCTGTCGCGGTCCTGGATGTAGGGCGGCAGCGCCAGAAGGCCGCCGATGTTGAATAATGCGAGGCCGAGGATCAGCGGGATCATGCCGCGGTCGAACGCCAGGCCGCGCGCGCCGAACGCCAGAAGCGCGAGGACGAACAGCAATTCGTAGGGCGACGGCTCGATGCTGGCGAACGCGCCGCAAGCGATGAACAGCCACAGCACGCTGCGCTGCGCGCCGGCGATCGAAAGACTGAGCGCCGCCGCGCGGGGCGGGGAGGCGCGCGCGGGGAGGGCGGCGTTGGTCATGGCGGCTCAGTAGGCGTTCTTGGTCTTGAACAGCGCGAACGGCGTGATCGCCAGGATGGAAAGATCGAGCAGGATCGACCAGTTCTCGATGTAGTAGAGATCATGCTCGACGCGCTGCTGGATTTTCTCCGGCGTGTCGGTTTCGCCGCGCCAGCCGTTGACCTGCGCCCAGCCGGTGATGCCGGGGCGCACGCGGTGGCGCGCGAAATAACCGTCGACCACCTCCTCGTACTGCCGATCGGCCGCCTTGGCGTGCACGGCGTGCGGGCGCGGCCCGACCAGCGACAGATTGCCCTTGAACACGACGTTGAACAGTTGCGGCAGTTCGTCGATCGAGGTCTTGCGGATGAACCGCCCGACCCGGGTCACCCGCGGGTCGTCGCGCGTCACCAGCCTGGCGGCGGTCGCATCGGTCTGGTCGACGTACATCGAGCGGAACTTGAACACTTCGATCAGCTCGTTGTTGAATCCGTAGCGCCGCTGCCGGAACAGGACCGGGCCCGGCGAGTCAAGCTTCACCGCGATCGCGGTGGCGAGCAGAACCGGCGACAGCGCGATGAGCGCGAGGGCGCCGACGATCTTGTCGAACGCCAGCTTGATGACGACGTCCCAGTCGGCGATCGGCTTGTCGAAGAGATCGAGAACCGGCACGCGGCCGAGATAGGAGTAGGAGCGCGGGCGAAACCGCAAACGATTGGCGTGGGCGGCCAGGCGAATATCGACCGGCAGCACCCACAATTTGCGCAGCATCTGCAGGATGCGCTGTTCGGCGGTGATCGGCAGCGCGAAGATCACCAGATCGATGCGGGTGTGGCGGGCGACCGCGACGAGATCGTCGACATTGCCCAGCTTGGGGACGCCCTCGACGGTCTGCGGCGAGCGCTCGTCGCTGCGGTCGTCGAAGACGCCGAGCAAGGCGATGTCGGAGCCCTGCGCGGCGCCGAACTGGCGAAGCAGGTCGCGGCCGAATTCGCCCCCGCCCACCACCGCCGCGCGCCGCGCCAGCCGGCCGGATCTCGCCATCCGGAAAATCATCCGCGCCAGCAGCGCGCGCTCGATGGCCAGCGCGCCGAAGCCGAAGACGAACCAGCTGGCGACCCAGACGCGCGAGACGACGCCTTCCAGCTTGAGGAAGAACAGCGCCGCGAACACCACGAGAAAGGCGAAGCTCCAGCCGCCCGCCAGGCGCAGCAACTGGCTGACGGGCTGCCGGAAGGCGGTCAGATTGTAGGCATGCAGTGATTGGAAGGCGAGGACGGCCAATGCGGCGATCGTCGGCGTTATGATGAAATAGGCCGGCTCGTAACCGACCTGGCCGACGACGTAGAGGCGGTGGATCAGCGTCGCCATCAGCACCAGCAGGAGGAGTTCGCCCGCCCTGACCAGACCGGCCAGCACGACCGGGGAATACGCCGGCTTGACCGGCTCGGCCGCCAGTCTCTCCAGCAGTTCGCTCCTGGCGGGTTCGCGGTCGGCGTCGTTCGCCGGCGCGGACGCGTCATCGCGCTGAAGGTCTCTCAGCGAGTCGACGTCATGGGCCGAAGTTGCCGCCACGGTCGCCTCAGGCGCTTGAAGGAAGGTTGGACAAATGCGGCCTGGATCGATGGGACGCGCGCCGCGCCATCGCCTCGGCATAGCCGTCAAGGACGGACTCGACCATCGTCTCGATCGAAAAGTGGTTGCCGACATGGACCGCCAGTTCGGCGCCCTGCCGCTCGCGCACGATCGGCGAAAGGCGCAGCATCGCCAGCATGCGCGCGCAGAGATCGGCGGGATCGTCGCTGGGGCCGAGGCGGTCTCGATAGGGGCCGAAGATTTCCGGGATTCCCCCGACGTTCGAGGCGATCAGCGGCACGCGCGCCGCCGCCGCCTCGAGCACGATATAGGGCAGCGACTCCGCGCGCGAGGGCACCACCAGATTTCGCCCCAGCTTGAACGCCTCGCGCACCGGCATCGGGCCGGGGAAGGACAGGCGATGGGCGACGCCGAGCTTGTGCGCCAGGGCGATCAAAACATCCTTGTCGGGCCCCGACCCCACGAGGACGGCGCGCGGAATCTCGCCCAGTTGCGATCCGGCGCGGGCGATCGCCTCGAGCAGCGTGTCGACGCCCTTGGCGGCGCGTAATTCGCCGACGTAGAGAAATTCCGCGGCGTCCGGATTGGGGACGGCAGGAGCGAACTCGGCGGGGCTCAGGCCATTGGCGACAATCCGTCGCAGACGGCTTTGGTCGCCGACCTGCGCGTCGAACAGCCCCGCGATGAAGGCGCTTTCAAACAGGAACACGTCGGTCGATCGGGTGAGCAGCCTTTCCGCCGCCATGAAGACGCGGCGCCGCAAGCCGTCGGGCTGATAGTTGAAGCTGCCGCCGTGCGGCGTATAGGCGCGAATCGGGCCGTGCGCCGGATGCAGCAGGCCCGGCAGCCGCGCATAGGCGCCGCCCTTCGAGCCGTGGCCGTGGACGATGTCCGGCCTCACCTCGGCGACCTTTTTCATGAAGCGCGCGATGGCGACCGCGTCGCCGGGATGAGGATTGCGCCGGATCGGGCAGCCGGAGGCGCCGAGACTCAAGCCCCCGGCGATCCGCGCGAGGGCGGGAGCGACGTGCTCGCCGCGCGCCGCGCTGTCGAAGAACAGGCCGACTTCGTGGCCGCGCGCGACCTGTTCGTTGGCGAGGTCGACGACATGCCGAAACAACCCGCCGAGCGGCGCCCGAAACACATGCAGAATGCGCCACTTTCTCGCGGGGGCGCCTCGCTCCGCATTCATCCTGGGGACTCCACAAAACGGCGAGAGTCCCTCAATAGGCGGATAACCTAAAAGAAACGTTCCCGGACGGCGATCGTGTCGCCGGGGCGCACGGGAAAGGTCTGCGGCGCGGCGAATGTCTGGGGCGCCCGTTGACCATGCGCGTGATGTCGACGTCGCCTTGCGCGCCGCGCGGGGTGAATCCGCCCGCGACCGCGACCGCGTCCTGAACGGTCATGCCGTTGATGAACGGATATTGGCCGGCGGTGGTCACTTCGCCGAGCACGAAGAACGGCCGGTAGGCCTCGACCTCGATCGACACCCTGGGCTCGCGCACGAAGCCGTTGCGCAGCCGCTGCTCGACGACGCGCTCGAGATCGGCGGTGGTGAGGCCTTGCGCGACGACCCGGCCGATCAGCGGCATCGAGATATTGCCGGCGCCGTCGACCGAGAAGGAGTTCGACAGATTGTCCTGGCCGAAGACGATGACGCGCACGCGGTCGCCGCTCGCCAGCAGGTAGGGGGCGTTGAACTGGGCGCGCATCGCCAGGTCGGCGGGATGCTGCGTCCTCGCGCAGGCGCCGGCCAGGCCGGCGGCGAGCAGGACAATGGCGATGGAGCGCATACGCATTCGACGGACCGCGTCAGAAAATCGAAGCTCGCGCCTAGTTCTATCGACCCATGGTTAATGAAAGCCGAACGGGGAGCGCTCGCCTCTTAACCCGCGAGCAACCTTAATCGCGCATAAATTATCTTGGGCGTTGCGTGCGTTCGGCGGGAGCGGATTGATGGACGGCGAGTGGACGGAAGGGGACGCCGCGGGCCGGGCGCGCGACGGCGCCATCGACCTGCCGCAGCTCCTTCGCGCGATCGCGCGCCGCAAATGGGGGATCATCGTCCCGACCTGCGCGGCCTTCGCGCTGGCGCTCGCCGCGGTGGTCGTGCTTCCTCCGCGCTACACCGGCGTCGCCAAGGTTCTGCTGGAAAACCAGGAAAGCTATTACACCAGACCGGACAAGGCGGGCGCCGAGCAGGCCCCGACGCTCGACGCGGAAGCGGTGCAGAGCGAGGCCGAAACGATCACCTCGCCGGATCTGGCGCGCAAGGCGATCGCCAAACTCGATCTCGTCAACCGACCGGAATTCAACCAGGCCGCCTCGACCAATCCGTTGTCGATCGCCCTGTCCCTTCTGGGGCTGGGGGGTTCGGCGGCGGCGCGATCGGGCGAGGCGCGCGTCGTCGATGTTTTCCTGTCGCGGCTCACCGCCTTTCCGGTGGCCAAGACGCGCGTCCTGCAGATCGAATTCGTCAGCGAGGATCCGGAACTGGCGGCGCGCGGCGCCAATGTCGTCGCGCAGTTGTTTCTCGAGGCGCAGGAGACCGCCAAGCAGGACGAGGCCAAAGCGGCCAGCGCCTGGCTCGCCGGCAAGATCGACGAATTGCGCGGCAAGGTCGCCGAGGCGGACGCCAAGGCCGAGAACTACCGGGCGCAATCGGGATTGCTCGCCGGCGCCAACAACATGACCGTGCCAGGCCAGCAACTGGCGGACCTCAACGCGCAGATGGCGACCGCGCGCTCGACGCAATCGGCGGCGCTCGCCAAGGCGCAGCTCTTGCGTACGATGCTGCGCGACGGCCGGCTGTCGGACGTGCCCGAACTCGCCAAGGACGAATCGCTGCGTCGCTACGCCGAGCAGCGCGTCGCCCTGAAGGCGCAGATCGCGCAGGAGTCGCGCACGCTGCTGCCCGGCCATCCCCACATGAAGGAGCTGGCGGCGCAGCTCGCCGGCCTCGACGGCGAGATACGCCTCGCCATCGACAAGGCGGCGCGCGGGCTGGAGGATGACGCGCGGCTCGCCGCGGCGCAAGTCGACAGCCTCAACAAGGCGCTCGCCGTCCAGTCCAGGACGGTCGCCGCCGGCGACGTCGACGGGGTGCAGTTGCGCGCGCTGGAGCTCGACGCGCATACCGCGCGCGACCAGCTCGAATCCTACATGCAGAAATACCGCGAAGCGATCGCGCGCGACGCCGACAATGCGTCGCCCGCCGACGCGCGGGTCATTTCGCTGGCCAGCGCGCCGCGCAGCCCGACCTTTCCCAAGAAGGCCGAGACCCTGGCGCTCAGCACCCTCGCCGGGTTGCTGCTGTCGACCGGAATCGTCGTCTCTCAGGCGCTTCTGGCGGCGGGCTCCGCCGCGACGCCTGCTGTCGCCCAGCCGGTCACGGCGCGGCGCGAGGATGCGCAAGTCGCGCCGCGCGAAGAACCGGGCGATGACCGCGCGGCGCCGGTCGAGGCCGCGGCCGACGCTTCCGGCGACGCTTCGGAAGGCGATTTTCGCTCGACGTCAGTCCTCGCCGAACATCTGGCGTCGCGCGCCGCGCCCGGCGCCGCGCTGCTGGCGCTGATCGCCGCGGAAGCGTCGGGCGAGAGCCTGCCCGTCGCGACGGCGACCGCGCGGGAGCTGAGTAGCCGCGGGCGCACGATCCTCGTCGATCTCGGCGCGACGCCGGACGGGTTCGCCGACGCGCTGGCGTGGGACGAGGAGAGCGATCGCGCGCCTTTGGGCCTCGCCGAACTGATGGCGGGCGAGGCGTCCTTCGAAGAGGTCATCCAGCGCGACCCGTCTTCGAGCCTCGATTTCATCCCCGTCGGCCTCGGCGCCGTTGCGAGCGACGGCCTCGACGAAATACTCGATGCGCTCGCCGCGGCCTATGCGTTCGTCGTGATCCGCGCTTCGGACTGGCGGTCTGAACCGGCGCTGGCGGCCATCGACCGCGTCGACACGGCGGTGCTGGTCGCGCCGGCGTCGCGGTTGGCCGGCGCGCTCGCTCACGCGCGGGAGGCGAAGGGCGGCGACGCCGGCGATGTCGTCGGCTTCGTCGTCAGCGACCTTCGTTCGCGCGTCGAGCGAGCCGCCTGAAGCCGAGGCGGCATCGCCTCGAGTGGAACTGGCGCGTCAAGACGCCGGCGTGCGCCGTCTGCCGCCGCGCATGAGAAAGGCGCGCCGGCGCAGGCCTTCGGCGAGCGTGCGCGCCCACGGCGTCTGCTTGGTCCAGCGCTTGATCCGCCGTTGCAGCAGCGTCGCCGCGGCGAAGGCCGAGCCGATCGCGGTGACGGCGACCGCCGCGTCGAACAACGGTTCGTCCGTCTCGCAGTTTTCATCCTTGTAGCGCGCTTCGCCGACGCCCAGATCGAATGTCGAAAAGCCGCGCGCGGTCAGGTCGCGAATCGTCTCGAGGACGATCATCTGGCCGGGGCTGCAGCGGGCGATCTCGGGATCGGCGTCATAGGACAAGAACATGCCGCAAAACCGTTCGGCCTGCGCCAGGCCGCCGAACGTCGCGACGATGCGCTCCCCGCTGCGCAGCGCATGCAATTCGATCGGCGGCGTCCCGTGCCGCAGATTGGCCATCGCGGCGACCTCGAAAAATCTCGCCGTATGCGGGCTCCCGTAGACATTGGCCAGCCCGAGCGCCCGCATGCGCGCCGCCTTCTGGCTGAGAAACGCCGAGAGTATTTCGGCGGCGCTCGCCTCATCGCGGGCCACGACATGGACGATCGGACCGATTTCGTGCAGACGGCGCGCCTTCTTGCGCCATTTGCGCTGCGCTTCCCCGGAATAGTGATTCCTGAGCCAGACCTCGAAGTCTTCGTCCAGCGCGGATTTGTGCCCGAAGCTCGGGCTCGGCTGTCGCGGCAGCGCAGCCATCGGATTGACGGCGCCGCGCCAGGAATGGGGCTGGTCGGCCAGCCAGAAGACGTCGACCGCCGGCGTCGTCATGCACGCCGCCTGCCGCAGCAGGTCGACGATCGTCTGGCTGCCTGCCTCGAGTCCGGGGCGAAACAGACCCATCTTGAAGTTGGCGTCGCCGCCGCCGAGAAATTCGGCCGCGCAGACCGGACCGCGCCGCAGCCGCCCGAGCGGCAGCACGGCGTTGGCGCGCCCGGCCTCGTCGCGCGCCACCACGATCATCGGTTCGACGGCCCGCGCCCGCCCCTTCGTGCGCAGCCAGGCGTCGAGGAGGGCATAGCCCTGATAGGGCGATGCGAGCCCCAGCTTCTCGATTTCGACCCAGGCCGGCCGCGCCTGCGCGAGATCGCTGAACACCTCGCAATGCGCAAAGGGGCGCTGCCGGATCGCGCCGGAGTCGTCGCGCGCCGCGGCGGGCCCCCTCGGAATTGTCGCGAGGCCAGGCGCGTTGCTCAAAGACCTATCCCTTTTTCGGCGCGGGGCCGGATCATGCCGGAAAACCGTCAACGCAACGTTGACGCAGAGGCGGTCGCCGAATCCCGATCGCGGGGCGGGGGGAGCCGGCCTCCGCCGACCCAGCGCGCCGCTAAACACTTGGCAATCCCCGCATGTTAGGCGATGACCCTGGAGCGAGCATGGGTTTGAAGGACAGCATCATCGGCGCCGGCTTTGCCGCGTTCCGCCTCACCGGGCTGCACCGGCTCGCCGGAGCGGCGACGCGCGGGCGGGGCGCCGTGCTGATGCTTCATCATGTCCGCCCCTGGCGGCCGGAATCGCCGGGGTTCACGCCCAACCGGCTGCTCGAAATCACCCCGGAATTCCTCGACGACGTGCTGGTTCTGGCGCGGCGGCTCGGCTTCGACATCGTCGCGATGGACGAGGCCGCGGCGCGGCTCGCCGACGGCGGCGCGCCCCCCTTCGTGGCGCTGACCTTCGACGACGGCTATCGCGACACGGTGAGTTTCGCGCTGCCGGTGCTGGAGCGCCATCGGGCGCCGTTCACGGTCTTTGTCGCGACCGGATTCGCCGAGCGCACCGCCGGGATGTGGTGGCTGGAGCTCGAAGCGGCGCTGCGCCGCGCCGGCCGCGTGGCGATCGACGACGAGGGCCTGTCGCTCGACCTGCCGACCGGAACGCCGCGCGAGAAGACGCGAAGCCTTCGAGCGCATCTACTGGGCGCTGCGCGGCGGCTCCGAGGCGCGGCTGCTGCGCGTCGTGGCGAATCTCGCGGAGCGCCACGGCGTCGACCGCGCGGCGTTCGTCGACACGCTGTGCATGGACTGGACCGAGATCGCCGCGCTCGCCAGCCATCCGCTGGCGACGATCGGCGCCCATTCGGTCAGCCACAAGATGCTCGCCAAATGGCCGCTTGACGTTGCAAGGGAGGAAATGCGCACGTCGAAACGGCGGATCGAGGAGAAGCTCGGCCGGCCGGTCCGCCATTTCGCCTATCCGGTCGGCGATCCCGGCAGCGCGGGGCGGCGCGAATTCGACCTGGCGCGCGAACTCGGCTTTGCGAGCGCGGTGACCACCCGGCCCGGCATGCTCTTTCCCGCGCACCGCGATCACCTGACTGCGCTGCCGCGCGTTTCGCTCAACGGCAATTGGCAGGATGTCGGCTATTGCGAGGTGCTGCTGTCGGGCGCCCCGTTCGCGCTATGGAACCGCGGGCGGCGGCTCAACGTCGCCTGACGCGGGCCTATTGCGCGGCGGCGGTCAGGTCCAGCGCGAAGATTTCCTTCGCCTCGCTGACCCCGCGAAGCGTGTAGCGGCCGAGCGATTCAAGACGATCTCCGGCGCCCTGCGCCGCCGCCACGAACTCCGCCGAAGCCAGCACCGCGCGGCCCAGCGGCTCGCATAGCGCCTCGATGCGGGCGACCTCGTTGACCGCGGGGCCGATCACCGTGAAGTCGAGCCGGTCGGCCGCGCCGACATTGCCGTAGAGCACGTCGCCAAGATGGAGGGCGAGATCGACTGTCACGACCGGAACGCCAGCCGCCATGCGCGCTACATTGCGTGCTTCGAGTTCGCGCATCGCCTGCGTGGCGGCGTCGAGCGCCCGCTGGCAAGTCCGCGCGCGGTCAGCCGGCTCGAAGGCGAAGGTCGCCAGCAGCCCGTCGCCGATGAACTTGAGCACCTGGCCGCCATGGGGGCGAAGCGCCGCGGTCATGATCTCGAAGACGTCGTCGAGCATCTCGATGATGAGCAGGCCAGGGGCGGCGTCGCTGGCGCGCGTGAAGCCGCGGATGTCGGCGTACCACAGCACCGCGTGCACGCTGTCCACCGATCCGCGCACGACGGCGCCGGCGTGAACGCGCCGACCGGCGTCCTCGCCAAGATAGGTCTGCAGCAATCCCGACGCGATGACATGGCCCGCATGCGCCTTGACCGCCAGCGATAGCGCCGGAAGCGTCATCTGCAACAGCGTCGTGTCGTCCTCGGTGAACCCGCCGCGTCGGTCGGTCGCGAAGGAATAGACGGCGCCCGATCCGTGCGAGCGGTCGCCGCCCTCTCCGAAAACGAACAGCTTGGCGAAATAGTCCGTCGCGCCGCCGGCGAAGAATTCCTCGAGGACGACGAAATCGCGCTGCTCCGGGCCTTCCGTCAGGCGGCGGCGCATTTGCGGGCTGTCCTCTCCCGCATGCGCTCGGCGAATCAGGTCGTAGAGCGGGCTGCTCAGCCAGATCGCATCATCGGCGTCATGCGCATATTGCTGCGGCTGGATCGCGTTGAGGTCGCGCCGCCAGGTGTAGCCGTAGCCGCTCCATTGCGGATGGAGCGTCTCCATCGCCACGTGGCCGCGCCACAGCATGACGCCGTCCACCACCAGGCGCTGGCAATAGCCGTCGAACAGGTCGTAAGCGGTGGCGCCGCGCAATCCCTCCCGGACCGCCCAGATATGGGTGTCGATGACCCGTCGCCCCAGCGCGCCGTCGAAGGTGGCGAGCTGGAGCAGGGGAGGCGCTGGCGCTTCGGCGGTCATTGGCGGTCCTTCGTTGTCGGCTCGTGCCGGGCGGTTGCTGCGCAGCGCCGGTCTTTTTCACGTAACTCGTCCGTTGAGTTGCTTTGAGCTCACGCGCGCCGATCCGGCCGCTCCATCCATTTGATGAGCGGCATCAGCGGCAGGGTCCAGGCGAGGCCGAGAATGACATAGCCGAGACTCTGCACGATCGCCGGCGCTTCCTGCAGCGGGCGCGCCTGGGCGAGCGCCATCGCGACCAGCGCGTAGGCCACCACGAACACCAGCATGGCGGCGCCGCCGATCAGCTTGCGGGCGCGACGGGGCATCGGAATTCTCCATGCGCCGCGACACAATGGCGTTTGTCGCAGGCGGCGCGGGCGTTTATGTCTCCGGGCGGCGTGCGTTTCAAGCGGCCGTCGCCGGAGTTTAGCATGTCCGCTGCTCAAAGCCTCATCGCGCCGGCTCGCCGCCGCGCCGGCGTCGCGGTTCGACCCGACCATGCGCGGCGTCCGCGTCTGGCTGTTCGCCGTCGCGGCGCTGGTGTTCGCGATGGTTCTGGTCGGCGGCGCGACGCGGCTGACCGAGTTCGGGTCTGTCGATCACCAGATGGCAGCCGGTGACCGGGGTGGTTCCCCCCTTGAGCGAGGCCGACTGGCAGGCGGAGTTCGCCCGCTACCGGCAAATCCCGCAATATGCCGAATTGAACCCGGACATGAGTCTCGATGGGTTCAAGGCGATCTTCTACTGGGAATGGGCGCACCGCTTGCTCGCGCGGATCATCGGCGCCGCCTTCGTCCTGCCACTGCTGTGGTTCTGGCGCAAAGGGCGGCTCGCCGGGCCGATCGGACGTCCGGTGCTCGTCGCGACGGGCTTGCTGGCGCTGGAGCCGATCGTCGGTTGGTGGATGGTCGCCTCGGGCCTCAGCGAACGCGTCGAAGTGTCGCAATACCGGCTCGCCGCCCATTTGCTGATCGCCGCCGCGACCTTTGGCGCGCTGCTGTGGGCCGCTGTCGGCCTCCGCCAGCGCCCGCGCGAAGCGGCGGCGCGGCGCTTCGCCACAGCCAGCGGCGTTCTGGCGGCGCTGGTGTTCTGCCAGCTTGGCCTCGGCGCGCTGGTCGCCGGCCTGCGCGCCGGGCTCACCTTCAACACCTGGCCGTTGATGGACGGGCGGCTGATCCCCGAAGGGCTGTTCACCCTCTCGCCGTGGCCGCGCAATCTGTTCGAAGACGTGACCACCGTGCAGTTCGATCACCGTCTGCTCGCCTATGTCGTGGTTGCGGCGGCGCTGTGGCATGCCGTCGCGGTCAACCGCGCCGCGCCCGGAACCGCGCTGGCGCGCCGCGCGCTGGCGGTCGGCGCTCTGGCGCTGGCGCAGGCGGCGCTCGGCGTGGTCACGCTGCTGCTCGTCGCACCGATCTGGGCGGGACTGATGCACCAGGCCCTTGCGATGCTGCTGTTCGGCATGGCGGTCGCCCATTGGCGCGCGACAAGCGGGGGGTAGCTCGGCGCTGTCGGGGTCTATCCTTCTCAATAGGCGGCGGATTGAATAGAATGTCGCCATGACGAAGCTGGCCGCGCCTGACAGCAATTATGATCGTGACTTTTACGCCTGGGCGAACGAACAGGCCGCCCTCTTGCGCGCCGGCAAGCTCGCGCAGGCGGAGCTCGAACATATCGCCGAGGAAATCGAGAGCATGGGCAGGACCGAGAAGCGCGAACTCGTCAGTCGCCTCACGGTGCTGCTGCTGCATCTTCTCAAATGGCGATTCCAGCCGGAGTTCCGAAGCAGGAGTTGGCGACTTAGCGTCCAGGAGCAACGACTCCAGGTCGCGAGCCACCTTGCCGACAATCCGAGTCTGAAAGCCCAGCAGGCGACTGCGATCGCCGATGCTTATCGGCTCGCTGTGATCGGCGCACAACGGGAAACCGGCCTCGACGCCGAGACTTTCCCGGCGGGCTGTCCCTGGTCGTTCGATCAGTTGATGGACGACGAATTCTGGCCGGAATGAGCGCTACTTGTGGTCTTGCAAGGCGCGTTCGAGGGCCATGCGGATGAAGCGCTGGTAGGGAATGCCCGCGCGGGTGGCGCGGCTGCGGACCGCCTCGAGAAGCTGTTCGGGCAAGCGCAGGTTGATCGATTTGTCCTTGGGCTTCAGTTCGAAGCGCATAATCCGGCCGCCCGACAGATCGTATTCGCTTAGGTCCGCGGTGTCGACGAAATGCTCGGCTTCCTCGTCGGTCTTAAAGCTCGGGATAGGCTTTTTCATAGTTGCTCGCCTCTCTGCGATGCATATAGCGGGCGCTGATCGGACGAATATTCATGTCCCGGCCGTGCCATCGCTCCGTGAAGACGACAAATACCACCCGACCTACCGATGTTCTGCCGATCGCGCGGAACCGTCGTTCCGTTTGGGAGTGATCGGCGTCGGGAAGGATGACGACGCTCCCGCCAAACAAGCTCTCGATCTCGGCGATCGAAACCCCGTGCTTCTGGCATTTGCGCCGATTGGCTTCATCCCAATCAAAGCCGGAAAATTCCATGCTTTCCGATCCCGATCAGAGATAGGGCATGTATAGGCAATTGTAAACACAATTGCCCCGGATCCGCGGCGAGGCCCCGGAATTGCCGCGTTACACCGCCAGCGCCTCATCGAGATCGGCGATCAGATCGGCGACGTCTTCGAGGCCGATCGACAGGCGCACGACGTCGGGGCCGGCGCCTGCGGCGACCTTCTGGGCGTCGCTGATCTGGCGATGGGTCGTCGAGGCCGGGTGAATGACCAGCGAGCGGGTGTCGCCGATATTGGCCAGATGCGAAAACAGCTTGAGGTTGCGCACCAGGGAAATGCCTGCGTCGTAGCCGCCCTTGACCCCGAAAGTGAAGACGCCGCCGGCCCCCTTCGGGCAGTATTTTCTGGCGAGCTCGTGATAGCGGTCGCCGGCGAGGCCGGGATAGGAGACCCATCCGACCCTGTCGTGCTGGGCGAGGTGCTGCGCAACCGCCAGCGTGTTGTCGCAATGGCGCTGCATGCGCAGGCTCAGCGTCTCGATGCCGGTCAGGATCAGGAACGAATTGAACGGCGAAATCGCCGGTCCGAGATCGCGAAGGCCGAGCACCCGGCAGGCGATCGCAAAGGCGAAATTGCCGAAGGTCTCGGAGAGCACCATGCCGTTATATTCGGGCCGCGGCGCCGAAAGCATCGGATAGCGCTTGTCGCCCGACCATTCGAACGAGCCGCCGTCGACGATCACCCCGCCCATCGAATTGCCGTGGCCGCCGAGATATTTGGTCGCGGAATGGATGACGATGTCGGCGCCGTAGTCGATCGGGCGGATGAGGTAGGGGGTGGCCAAAGTGTTGTCGACGATCAGCGGCAGGTTGGCGCGCTTGGCGATCGCCGCGATCGCCGCGAGGTCGGTGACGACGCCGCCGGGATTGGCGATCGACTCGACGAAAATCGCCTTCGTCCGTTCGGTGATGGCGGCGTCGAAGGACTGCGGCTCGTCGGGATTGGCCCATTTCACCTGCCAGTTGAAGTTCTTGAAGGCATGGTTGAACTGGTTGATGGAACCGCCATAAAGCTTTGTCGAAGCAACGAATTCGTCGCCTGACTGCAGCAAGGTGTGGAACACCACGGCCTGCGCCGCGTGGCCCGAGGCGACCGCCAGCGCCGCCGGGCCGCCCTCCAGCGCCGCCACCCGCTCCTCCAGCACCGCGGTCGTCGGGTTGGTGATGCGGGTGTAGATGTTGCCGAAGGCCTGCAGGGCGAACAGCGAGGCGGCATGGTCGACGTCATCGAACACGAAGGCGGTCGTCTGATAGATCGGCGTCACCCGGGCGCCGGTCGTCGGATCGGGCCGCGCGCCCGCGTGAATCGATAAGGTCGAAAATCCCGGCTCCTGGTCGCTCATCGCGCCCTCCCTGTCGTTGAAGGCGGCATGGTCGCAGATTGGCCCGATCGGGGGAAGACGCCGTTTGGTGGTCGGCCGCGGTGAACAGTCGGGCTGATCCTGCTTGACCCGGCCCGACGCGCGCCGCAACATCGGCTGATGTCGCGACCCGCCGAATCCTTCGAGATCACCGCCGACATTCTGCTGCGGGCCTATTCGATCGGCCTGTTTCCGATGGCCGAGAGCTGCGAGTCCTCGACCCTGTTCTGGGTCGACCCCAAGGAGCGGGGCGTGTTTCCGCTCGACGGCCTGGTGATCTCGCGCAGCCTCGCCAGGACCCTGCGCGCCGACCGGTTCGAGGTCCGCGCCGACGAACGCTTCGATGACGTCGTCGTCGCCTGCGCGAACCGCGACAAGACCTGGATCAACGCGGAAATCCGCCGCCTCTATCGCGAGTTGTTCGAGGCCGGGCGCGCCCATTCGATCGAGGTTTTCGAAGACGGCGCGCTGGCGGGGGTCTCTACGGCGTGTCGCTGGGCGCCGCCTTCTTCGGGGAGAGCATGTTCCATCGGGCGCGCGACGCCTCGAAGGTCGCGCTCGCCCATCTGGTGGCGCGCCTGCGTCTGGGCGGCTACCGCCTGCTCGACACCCAGTTCGTCACCCCGCATCTGGCGAGCCTCGGGGCCATCGAGGTCAGTCGGAGCGCCTATCTGCAGATGCTTGGGCGGGCGCTCAGCGTGGAGGCCGATTTCGGCGCCTGGCCGATCGCCAGGCCGATGTGCGGCAGGGAGGCGCTGGCCCATTTGGCGCGATGATCGACGGGCGGGCAAGCGCCCCCGGCGGCGACGGTATGGCTCTTGCTAGTCTGCGACCGGCCCCTGGCCGCCTTTGGGAAACACGCAATGCCGGCGCCGCGATTCTTCGACGAAATGGGCCTCGAAAAGGACGCGGTGCGCCCGCTCTATCGCCGCATCGAGCGGTGGCTGGAGGAGACGCCGGCCGACGTGCTGGCGGCGCGTCGGGCGCAGGCCGAATATATGTTTCGCCGCATCGGCATCACCTTCGGCGTCTATGGCGACAAGGACGCGGCCGAGCGGCTCATCCCGTTCGACATCATTCCGCGCCTGATCTCGCGGGCCGAGTGGACGCGCCTGGAGGCGGGCATCACCCAGCGCGTCAACGCGCTCAATCTGTTCCTGCGCGACGTCTACGGTCCCCGCGCGATCCTCAAAGAGGGCCTGATTCCTCCCGAACTCATTTTGCGCAACCCCTACTACCGGCCTGAAATGATCGGCCGACGGGCGCCCCACGACATCTGGGTGCATATCGCCGGCATCGACATCGTGCGGGTCGACGGCGACGAATTCTACGTGCTTGAAGACAACGCCCGAACGCCCTCCGGCGTGTCCTACATGCTGGAAAATCGCGAAGTGACGATGCGGTTAATGCCGGACCTGTTCGCCAAGCACCGCGTCGCGCCGGTCGACAACTATCCCGACGCGCTGCTGTCCTGCCTGCGCTCGGTGGCGCCGCGCGTCGGCTACGAGGAGGCGGTCATCGTGCTCCTGACGCCGGGGCCGTTCAATTCCGCCTATTACGAACATTCCTTCCTCGCCGACAAGCTCGGCGTCGAACTGGTCGAGGGACGCGACCTGTTCGTCTCCGAAGAAGTCGTCTACATGCGCACGACCCGGGGTCCGCAGCGGGTCGATGTCATCTACCGGCGCGTCGACGACGACTTTCTCGATCCGCTGGTGTTCAATCCGGCGTCGGTGCTGGGCGTGCCCGGTCTCACCGGCGCCTATTTGGCAGGCAATGTGACTATCGCCAATGCAGTGGGCACCGGCGTCGCCGACGACAAGGCGCTCTATAGCTATGTGCCGGAGATCATACGGTTTTATCTCGACGAGGAGCCGCTGCTGGCGAATGTGCCGACCTTCCGTTGCCGCGAACCGGCGGCGCTCTCGCATGTGCTCGACAACCTGGACGCGCTGGTGGTCAAGGAGGTCAACGGCTCCGGCGGCTACGGCATGCTGGTCGGCCCGCACGCCAGCGCCGCGCAACGCGAAATTTTCGCCGCCAAGCTGAAGGCCGATCCGGCCAATTTCATCGCCCAGCCGACGCTGGCGCTGTCGACCTGCCCCGCTTCGTTCGACAGCGGCGTTTCGCCGCGCCACGTCGATCTGCGGCCCTTCGCGCTGTCGGGCGCCAACGGCGTCAAGATCGTGCCGGGCGGCCTGACCCGCGTGGCGCTGACCGAAGGGTCGCTGGTGGTCAATTCCAGCCAGGGCGGCGGCACCAAGGACACCTGGGTCGTCGACGACGAACCGGCAAGCGGCGGAGGCGGCTGAATCATGCTGGCGCGCACCGCCGACAATCTGTTCTGGCTGGCCCGCTCGATGGAGCGGGCCGACTTCACGGCGCGCACCATCGAAGCCACCTTGCGCCTTGAAATCCTGCCGAAATCAGGCCCCGAGGACACCGCCGAATGGGAGGGCGCGCTGTCGTCGGTCGGCGCCCTCGACGCCTTTCTCGAAAGCCACGAGGCGCTCGACGAGCCCGGCGCCGTCGAATTCCTCACCTTCGACCGCTCGAACCCGTCCTCGATCTGCAATTGCCTGGAGAACGCCCGCGCCACCGGGCGGGCGGTGCGCACCGCCCTGACCGCGGAAACCTGGACCGCGATCAACGACGCGTGGCTCGAACTCAAGCGCTTCGAATCGCGCCGCCGCGGGGCCAAGGATTTCGATCGGGAGTCGCTGGTCCGCTTCCTCGACTATGTGAAGAAGGCCTCGCTCGATTTCGACGGCGCCTGCTACCGCACCATGCTGCGCAACGACGCCTACTGGTTCAACCGCCTCGGGATTTTCGTCGAGCGCGCCGACAACACGGCGCGTCTGCTCGACGTGAAATATCACCTGCTGCTGCCGTCCGACGAAGAGGTCGGCGGCTCGCTGGACTATTTTCAATGGGTGGCGATCCTGCGCGCGGTGTCGGCGACCACCTCGTATCACTGGGTGTATCGCGACCGGGTCAAGCCGTGGCTGATCGCCGACCTGCTGATCCTCAAGTCGGCGATGCCGCGCTCGCTGATCTCATGCTACGAAAGCATCGACCGGGCGCTGGACTTGCTGGCCCGCGACGACGGCCGCAGCGGCGCCTCGCAGCGCCAGGCGCGCGCGATGATGTCGCGTCTCGAGCGGGCGACGATGTCGGAAATCTTCCAGAGCGGCCTGCATGAATTCATCACCGCCTTTCTGGACGACAACGCCCGGCTTGCGGCGACCATCTCGGAGCAATACCTGTTCACCTGACTTGGCGGGCCGCGGCGCGCCGGGCCTCCCGCCCGACGCGAAATCCATATAAATCAATGCCTTGTGGTTCGACCTGAACAAAGCTGAGTGCGCGCGATGCGGATCAGGATTTCGCAACAAGCCTCCTACGCCTATGCGCCGGCCGCGCGTTCGATCATCCAGGTCCTGCGCCTCACCCCGCGCAGCTTCGAGGCGCAATATGTGTCGCGGTGGCGGATCGCCACCGACATCGACTGCGCGTTGCGCCAGAGCGAGGATTCGCTCGGCAACATCGTCCATTCGTTTTCCCATCCCGGCCCGCTGGAGCGCATCGGGGTCACCGCCGAGGGGGAGGTCGAGACCTTCGACTCGGTCGGCGTGGTGCGCGGTTCGATCGAGCCGCTGCCGCCGGAGATCTACCTGCGCGCCGCCCCTCTGGCCGAAGCCAATGGCGCGTTGCGCGAATTCGCCGAGGCCGCGACGACGGGCAAGCGCGAGGCGCTCGATCGCCTGCATCCGTTGATGGCGGCGATTTATGAGGCGATGACCTTCGCTCCGGCGCCGACGCCGGCGACCACCACCGCGGCCGAGGCCTTCGCGCTGCGCAACGGCGTCGGCCGGGATTTCGCGCATGTGTTCATCGCCTGCTCGCGCTGGCTGGGGATGCCGGCGCGCTACGTCAGCGGCTATTTCGTGCGCCCGGACGCCGATTCGCCGGACGCCGGCCACGCCTGGGCGGAGTCCTACGTGCCCGGTCTCGGCTGGGTGGCGTTCGACGCGGCCAACGACGTCTGCGCCGACGAGCGCTACGTGCGTGTGGCGGTCGGCTTCGACTATCAGAGCGCCGCGCCGGTTCGCGGAGCGCGGGCCGGCTTCGGCAGCGAAACGCTCAGCATGTCCTTGAGGATCGGCCACGCCCACCGGCAGGGCCAAAGCCAGAGCCAGAGTTAGGCCGGGGTGCGGCGTTCGCCCGGCGTCTATTGGCCGACGTTGCCGGGGGGAACCGGCGGCGAATCGGTCGGGAAGAACCGCCGGATGATTCCTCCGCGCTGCGAGGGCGGCGTCGCCGCCGAGGGCCCGGCGTCGAGGTCGAGCGGGCCCGGCGCGCTGGCCTCGGCCGGCTTCGGCGGTTTGCGCTTCTTGGGCGGGGCTGCGAGTTTGGGATCGGTCGGCGCGACCGCCGGGGCGACGTCGGGCGGTCCGATGTCGGGGGCCTCCACTTGCTCGGGCGGCGAGGGCAGGATCTGGGTTCCGCCTTTGCAGTCGGTCAGCCAGATGTCGTAGACCGGATGCTCGACGCCGTGCAGGCCGGGGCTGGCGGCGAACATCCAGCCGGTGAAGATGCGATTGTAAGTCTTCTTTTCGGTGATCTCATCGACTTCCACGAAGCCGTCGGTCCGCGGCGCCTCGGTCGGCGGCCTTGTGTAGCAGATGCGCGGCGTGACCAGCAGCGAACCGAATTGCACCGTTTCGTCGATCCCCGCTTCGAACGCGATGATGCGGCCGGTGATCTTGTCGAGACCGGCGAAAATGGCGGTGGGGTGGCTGATCCGGTCGGCCGAGGCGGGGCCGGCGGCGAACGGGGCCGCGACGAGCAGGGCGCCGAGGGCGGTTGAAGCGGCGCGGCCGCGCGTTTTCGCGTTCATCGTTCGATTCGGACCCGCCGCCACCAGACCCCGCGCCCATAACATGCGCTTGTCTTGCGACAAAGCGGGGCCAAATGAAGGCGCCGCCCGGCGAGCGCGGCGGCTCCCTCAGCCCTCCGGCGACCACGCCTCATAATCGCCCTCGGCCGGCTGGCGGCGGCCGGAGCTCATCGTCGAGCCGGCGGGGCGGTAGGCGAAGGGGGTGCCGGTGAGGTTGCCGACGTGCGGGCGCTCCCATTCGCGGGGGCGATAATCCTCTTTGGTCGGCGGCGTGTCGACGGTGTGATGCAGCCAGCCGTTCCAGCCCGGCGGCGTCATCGAGGCTTCCGCCACGCCGTTGTAGATCACCCAGCGCCGCACGAATCCGAGGGCCGGATCGATCGCGGCGCCGCGCGTCTGGTAATATTGGTTGCCGAATTCGTCATGGCCGACGAGTTCGCCGCGCCGGCTTGTGTAGAACAGCGTGTTGAGCGTCGCGCCGTTCCACCACGTGAAGAACCGCAACAGAAAGAGTTTCATACGTTGACTCCGGACCGGTCGCGGGGGAGGCGAACGGGGCGGATCGACTCCGCGTTTTCGCGGCGGACTATGACGAGGCGCGTGAGGCCTGTCCAGCGCGCAATGGGCCGTGCGGCGCGGCAAACAACCGGCGGCGCGATGGCGGCGAAATTGTGTCTTGCGTCGGCCGCCCGACTCGGTCGATGCTGTCAAGAGGTCCGGCCGTTTACCTAACGTTATACATTTTTGATCCACAATATGTTGTGTCCGCCGGAATGTTTGGCACAAACTGTTGACGTTTTCGTCATAAAAGCGTAGTGTTCCTGGCGCTGGCGGGCTGTGGTGTCTGGTGGTTGCGGGGCGATCCGCGGGGGTTGGCGGAGAGCCGCGCGTCAGGTCTCCAACGCCTTCAACGGCTTGGGCGTTTCAGACAGTGGACGATTCAAAACCGGGGGGCCGCGTCGCGGTCGGAGCGGACGTGCGTCCGCCAAAATGGGAACGAGAAAATGCGGATCGAGCGGCGATACACCAAGGCTGACGTTTCCCCTTACGCCTTGATCGAATTTCATACGACGAAGAGCGAGATCCGCAATCCCGACGGCTCGGTGGTGTTCGCGCTCGACAATATCGAGGTTCCCGCCGGCTGGAGCCAGGTGGCGGCCGACGTGCTCGCCCAGAAATATTTCCGCAAGGCGGGAATCCCGGCGCGCCTGAAGCGCGTCGAGGAGAACGCCGTGCCGTCGTTCCTGTGGCGCTCGGTTCCCGACGAGGCGGCGCTCGAATCGCTGCCCAAGGCCGAACGCGCCGGCCCGGAGACATCAGCCAGGCAGGTGTTCGACCGGCTCGCCGGGGCCTGGACCTATTGGGGCTGGAAGGGCGGATATTTCAGCGCGCGAGGAAGACGCGCGCGCGTTCTTCGACGAAATGCGCTTCATGCTGGCGCGGCAGATGGCCGCGCCCAATTCGCCGCAATGGTTCAACACCGGCCTGCACTGGGCCTATGGCGTCGATGGGCCCAGCCAGGGCCATTATTACGTCGACTTCGAGACCGGCAAGCTGACCAAATCGCGGACGGCCTACGAGCATCCGCAGCCGCACGCCTGCTTCATCCAGTCGGTCGCCGACGACCTCGTCAACGACGGCGGCATCATGGACCTGTGGGTGCGCGAGGCGCGGCTGTTCAAATACGGATCGGGCACCGGCTCCAATTTCTCGGCCTTGCGCGGCGAGAACGAGAAGCTGTCGGGCGGCGGGCGCTCCAGCGGCCTGATGTCGTTCCTGAAGATCGGCGATCGCGCGGCGGGGGCGATCAAGTCGGGCGGCACGACGCGAAGAGCCGCCAAGATGGTGGTGGTCGACGTCGACCACCCCGATATCGAGGCCTACATCGACTGGAAGGTCAAGGAGGAGCAGAAGGTCGCGGCGCTGGTCGCCGGCTCGAAAGTCGTCAAGCGCCACCTCAAGGCGATCCTCAAGGCCTGCGTCAATTGCCAGGGCTCGGGCGACGATTGCTTCAACATCGAGAAGAACCCGGCGCTGAAGCGCGAGGCCAAGCTGGCGCGCCGCAACGACGTGCCGGACGGCATGATCAACCGGATCATCCAGTTCGCGCGGCAGGGCAAAACGGAATTCGACTTCGACACCTACGACACCGACTGGGATTCGGAAGCCTATCTCACGGTGTCCGGCCAGAACTCCAACAATTCGGTGCGCGTCACCGACGGCTTCCTGCAGGCGGTGGAGAACGACGGCGACTGGAGCCTGACGCGCCGGCTCGACGGCAAGGTCCACAAGACGCTGAAGGCGCGCGACTTGTGGGAGAAGATCGGCTACGCCGCCTGGGCCTCGGCCGATCCCGGCCTGCAGTACCACACCACGATCAACGACTGGCACACCTGCCCGGCCTCCGGGCCGATCCGCGCGAGCAATCCGTGCTCGGAATACATGTTCCTCGACGACACCGCGTGCAATCTGGCTTCGCTGAACCTGCTGCAGTTCCGCGACCCCGAGACCCGCGTGTTCGACGTCGATTCTTACGAGCACGCGGTGCGGCTGTGGACGATCGTGCTCGAAATCTCGGTGACGATGGCGCAGTTTCCCTCCAAGGAGATCGCGCGCAATTCCTATGACTACCGCACGCTCGGCCTCGGCTTCGCCAATATCGGCGGCCTCCTGATGTCCTGCGGCATCGCCTATGACAGCGACGAGGGCCGGGCGATCTGCGGCGCCTTGAGCGCGATCATGACCGGGGCGCCTACGCCGCCTCGGCCGAAATGGCCGCCAGCCTCGGCGCGTTCCCCGGCCATCCCGCCAACGCCGCCGCGATGCTGCGGGTCATCCGCAACCACGCGCGCGCCGCCGACGGCGAGGCCGACGGCTACGAGAAGCTGGCGGTGGCGCCGACCCCGCTCGACCACGCCTCGCTGGACAAGGCGGGCGCCGCATGGGCCGGCCTGTCCGAGGCGGCGCGCCGCGTCTGGCGCGAGGCGCTGAACGGCGGCGCGCAGCACGGCTTCCGCAACGCGCAGGTGTCGGTGGTCGCCCCGACCGGCACGATCGGCCTGGTGATGGATTGCGACACCACCGGCATCGAGCCGGATTTCGCGCTGGTGAAGTTCAAGAAGCTGGCGGGCGGCGGCTATTTCAAGATCATCAACCGCGCCGTGCCGGAAGCCCTGCGCGCGCTCGGCTATCGCGAAGCCGAGATCGGCGAGATCGAAGCTTACGCGGTCGGCCACGCCTCGCTCGGCCAGTCGCCGGGCATCAACCATGCCAGCCTGCGCGCCAGGGGCTTCGATTCGACGGCGCTCGCCAAGGTCGACGCGGCGCTGGCCGGCGCGTTCGACATCCGCTTCATCTTCAACAAATGGACGCTCGGCGCCGACTTCCTCACCGGGACGCTGAAAATCCCGGCCGAGCGAATCGAGGAGCCGGGCTTCGACCTGCTCGCCCAGATCGGCTTCACCAAACAGGAGATCGAGGCGGCCAACGTGCATGTCTGCGGCGCGATGACGCTGGAAGGCGCGCCGCATCTCAAGGTCGCGCATTACGCGGTGTTCGATTGCGCCAATCCGTGCGGGCGCACCGGCAAGCGCTATCTCTCGGTCGACAGCCATATCCGCATGATGGCGGCGGCGCAGCCGTTCATTTCGGGGGCGATCTCCAAGACCATCAACATGCCCAACGACGCCAGCGTCGAGGATTGCAAGGACGCCTATATGCTGTCCTGGCGACTCGGCCTGAAGGCCAACGCGCTCTATCGCGACGGCTCGAAGCTTTCGCAGCCGTTGAATTCGCAGTTGCTCGAAAGCGCCGAGGACGACGAGATCGACGCGGTCGAGGCGATCGTCGCCGCCAACACGCCGGCCCGCGCCGCGATGGTCGCCGAGCGGATCGTCGAGCGGGTGATCGAACGGGTCGAGCGCCAGCGCGAGCGCGAGCGGCTGCCCGACCGCCGCAAGGGCTATACGCAGAAGGCGGTGGTCGGCGGCCACAAGGTCTATCTGCGCACCGGCGAATACCAGGACGGGCGGATCGGCGAAATCTTCATCGACATGCACAAGGAAGGCGCCGCCTTCCGCTCGCTGATGAACAATTTCGCGATCGCCATTTCGCTCGGCCTGCAATACGGCGTGCCGCTCGAGGAATATGTCGACGCCTTCACCTTCACGCGCTTCGAGCCGGCCGGCCTGGTGCAGGGCAATGACGCGATCAAGAGCGCGACGTCGATCGTCGACTACGTGTTCCGCGAACTGGCGATCTCCTATCTCGGCCGCAACGACCTCGCCCATGTCGCGCCCGAGGACCTGACCCATGACGCGCTCGGCGGCGGCGTCGACCAGGGCAAGTCGCCGGCCGGCGCCGAGGCTTTGCGCAGCTCGGTGGTCTCGAAGGGCCTGGTGCGCTCGAAGACCGACAAATTGATGCTGGTGCAGGGCGGCGCCGGCGGCGAAGGCTCGCTCGCGCACGGGCAGGGCGGGGCGGGGGCCTATGGCTATGCGACGCAGGGGGCGACCGCGCTGAAGGGCGATCTGGCGGAGTTCGCGCAGGAGGCGGTCGAGGTCGGCAGAAGCGATCTTCGCCTCGAGTTCTCCGCGCCCAACGCCAGCGCCGCCGAGAAGCGGACCGAGGCGCGCATGAAAGGCTACGTCGGCGAAGCCTGCCCCGAGTGCGGGAACTTCACGATGGTGCGCAACGGGACGTGTTTGAAGTGCGAGACTTGTGGGGGGACGACGGGGTGTTCGTAATTCGATTTTGAGGTTTCTGAGGTGAGCGGTCATGCCGACAGTATTTCGTCGTGACGGCTACAGATTTTTCTTCTTCTCGGACGAAGGCGATCCGAAAGAGCCGATACATGTCCATGCGCGCAAAGGTGGCGATGAAGCGAAATTCTGGCTGGAGCCCGAAGTTGCTGTCGCCGACAGTTTCGGGTTCAATGCTCCTGAGCTGAACGCACTTCTGAGGTTGGTGCGTCGGGAGCGTGCTCAAATTGAAAGAGCGTGGAATGACCATTTCGGCCACAGGCGTCAAGTTCGACGAGCACTCGATGTGGGTCGAACTGTCCGACGGGCGGACGATCGGCGTGCCGTTCGCGTGGTATCCACGTCTGTTCAACGCGACAAAGAGTCAGCGCGAGAATTTCGAGATCGGCCGCTTCGGTCTGCATTGGGCTGAGATCGACGAGGACATTTCGATCGCCGGCCTGCTGGCGGAGCGCTGTGATCAAACGACGGATGCGAGATCAGCGGTCCGCTTCAAGATCATCACGGCATCGGGGCGTGAGGCAGAGGGTGATCGCATTCCCAGAATTGGAGGCGTCGGTCGACATCAGTCATCTGCGGTGGAAAGCGGGGGACGGGATATGAAGCAGCCGGGACTAGATCATCGGCATCGGGATCACGGTGGAGAAATTCGGCGCAAAAATAGCAACACTCTGGTCCGCACTCTCCGAGAGGAGTACGGACCAAGTTTCGCTAAGGGCTATCGACCCGACACTCAACTGGGCACCGTTCTCAAGAAGGAGGGCGTCGATTCTCTTGACGAACTACTCAAACGCAGTAGGTAGGATTGAGGCAGGGAGGACTGTTTGGCGCCTGGCGTGGCAACGTCGTAGCCTCGTTGCTGGCGCCGCCCCACCGAGCCGCTGTCAAGCGGCTGCGCCGCTCCTTCACTTCGTTACGGCCCTGCGGGTGACCGCGGCTCGGCGGCGCGACGTTTTCACATCCGTGTTCTTTTGCTGAGCGAGGCGGCCGACCGCCGCTTTCGCTCAGCAAAAGAACGTGATGGCCAAGGGCCATCGCTCGGGGGAGCCATCGAGCCGCGCGCGCCCGCGCAGCGGTTGACTTGACCGCGAGCACGGCGATGGCATGGAGCCGTCCTTCGCCCTTGCGCGCCGCCGTCATCGCGAGGGAGCGTCAGCGACGAAGCGATCCAGACTGGGGGGTGGATCGGCCTTCGTCTGGATGGCTTCGTCGCTTCGCTCCCTCGCCATGACGGTCAGCGCTTCCCTGTTTGCGCCGGCGAAAGGGCCATCGCTCGGGGGAGCCAGCGAGCCGCGCGCGCCCGCGCAGCGGTCGACTTGACCGCGAGCACGGCGATGGCATGGAGCCGTCCTTCGCCCTTGCGCGCCGCCGTCATCGCGAGGGAGCGTCAGCGACGAAGCGATCCAGACTGGGGGGTGGATCGGCCTTCGTCTGGATGGCTTCGTCGCTTCGCTCCCTCGCCATGACGGTTCGTCGTTCGACGGTCGTCCCCTGCCGCCCCGCACGCCGGCGTTTCTGCGACAAGTGCTTTCTGTAAAGCAGAATATGTGCTATGGTTTCAGACAAGTGCGCGAACCCGCCGCCCGCCATTCCCGAGCCGCCATTGACCGAGCCCAAGGCCACTCGATCCCCCGCCGAAACCCCGCGCGAAAAGCCGCCGGCGCGCGACGTCGAAGCGCCCGGCGAGGGACAAATTCGCATCGCAAGCCTTTGAAAACGCCCGCGCAGTGGACGGAATGCCGGGGTCACGGGGCGTGATGCGCAATGCGCGATCTCGTGGTCCCGGCCGCGCCGCCGGGCCGCCGTCAAGTCAAGGCGAATGCGCAGCATTCGTCCGCTCAAGGCGAATGCGCAGCATTCGTCCGCAGGCTGCGCCGCGCCCTCGCCATGACGATTCGCCGCGCCCGCTTTCACTCGCAGGTCGCCCCTTCCTTCCGCGCCTCGAAGGCGTGCAGGCTGACGCGCCAGGAGATGGCGCCGATATGGGCGGAGGACGGCGCGTCGAGGCGCCCGCACAGCACGGCTTCGTCGATCTTGGTCTCACCGACCATCGCGGTGGCGAGGAAGTCGATCGGGACGGGGGTCTTTTCGGTGACGATCACCTGCTCGTGGAGCGTCTCGTCGCGTTTTGAGAGCCCGACCGTCATCTCGCCTTTTGCGGGTTGCGCGGCGCCGAGCCTGGACGCGCGCGGCGGCCCCAGCGTGACGGCGCCGTCGGCGATTTTCACGGCGAAGGTCATCTCCTGGCCGGGATGCAGGTTGAACGCCTGCCCCTCGCCCCCGGCGCCGAACGCGGCGCCAGGCGCGCTGGCGCTGAACAGAATCGCGCCGAGCGCAGCAACCGATGGGCGGATGGGGAAGGCTTTCATGGCGGCGCCTCTGCGCGAGCTGGGGATGGAATCACCGGCTCTTATACATCGAAGCGGTCATCGGTCAGATGCTTCGCGATCGGGAGCCGCCGTTCGCGATGAGGGGCGGGCGGCGGCGCGAGCCAATCGCCCTTGGCGTTCGCGCTTGCCTCGCCCCTCCATCGATGCGTCGCTCGCTGAAGGTCGCGCCCTGCATCCGGGCCAAAACAGACCCTCCGCGCGGTCGCGAAGCGGGCGGTCGCTGGCTGGCGCGGCTCCGGCGGCAGGGATTTTTCGGTTGCCTGAACGGTCCAAGTCGTTTACGGCGTTAATGAAATCTAAAGCGGCGCACTGCAAAATCAGATCAAAGGCGAGATAAAAGCAGGGCGAATGGCAGACACTTTCGTAGCGTCGGGCGAGTTCGACTCCCCAGAGTTCCCGCGTGTTTTCCCATCTTTTCTGGTGCGCGGGGGCCTCACCCTGGCGCTGGCGGCGCTGGCCGGCGCGTGGATCGTTCACCGGCTCCCGGCCGCCGCGCCCCACAGCGTCATAGCGGCCGCGCCGCGTCCCGCGGCAACTCCATCGCGGATCGCGGCCAACCCCTATGGCGCCTTGCTCGCCCGCGGGTCCTGGGCGGCGCGCAATCCGGCCCCCACGCCCCGCCCGGTAGCCGTTGCCGCAGCGCCGAAGCCGGCCGATTCCTATGGCGCCCTGCTCGACCCCGGTTTCGCCGCGGGTGAGAAGCGCTTCTTGGCCGCCGAGCCTCCCGCCGCCGGCCCGGGCGTGCGGGCGGTTCCGCCGGCGCGCAAGGAGATCGCCTCCGCGGCCGACGAAGCCGCGCCGCTGCCGCCGCCTCGCCCGCTCATCGCCGCCTTGCCCGTCGCAGCGACGCCACCCGTCGCCACACCGCCCGTGGTCGCCTCTCCGGCTGCGCCGTCGATCAGCCTGCGCCGCGTCGCGCGCGCCGGAAGGGGCGGCCCCGCCGCGCCGCCCGACGACCGCAACGTCTTCGAGAAACTGTTCGGCCTCGGCAAGCCCTCGGGCCCGGCGCTCGCCTATGCTTCCGCCGAGGGCGACGTCGCGCGGCGAACCAGCAACCCCCTGCGCGCGCAAGCCGACGTGTCCGGCCCGTCGGGCCGCTACGATCGATGGACCGCGGTCTACGACCTCGCCGCGCACACCGTCTATCTGCCCGACGGGACGCGCCTCGAGGCGCATTCGGGCCTCGGCGACCGGCTGGACGATCCGGCGCATGTCAACGAGCGAAATCGCGGGGCGACGCCGCCCCATCTCTATGAGCTGAAGGCGCGGGACGAACTGTTCCACGGGGTGCAGGCATTGCGCCTTGATCCGGTCGGCGGCGGCGACATTTTCGGCCGCGCCGGCTTCCTCGCCCACACCTACATGCTCGGCCCCAACGGCGATTCCAACGGCTGCGTGTCGTTCAAGGACTACCAGGCGTTCCTGCGGGCGTTCGAGAGCGGCCAGGTGAAACGCCTGGCGGTGGTCGCCCGCATCGACTGAGATGGGTTGATCCCGGCCGATGCCGTCAGGCCGCTCTGCGCGGCGTAATCGAGGCGAGATCGCGGGCGAGCAGCGCCGCCTGGACGTGCAGATCATATTTGGCCTGCATGTTCATGAACCATTGCGGGTCAACCTCGAAGAAGCGGCCAAGTCGCAACGCGATATTGGCGCTGATGCCTTGCCGTCCGTGGCAGATTTCATTGATCCGGCTTCGCGTGACATGGATCGCCTTGGCGAGCGCATAGACTGACAGACCCATCGGCTCGATGAATTCCTCGCGCAGAACGATTCCGGGGTGAGGCATTGGCAAGTCCGAGGTCACGAGACTTCTCCGTCGGAGCGTGATGCAACAGCGTTGAATCGCGCGTCGATTGCCCGCAAGCTTCGCGATTGAGCCATCGTTCGCCTGAAGGCCATTGTTTTCATCCTCGAAGGTTAGTCAACGACGCGCATAGCGCGCCGCCTGCGGCGGTCGCCCGGAGGGCGATCGTTGACAAACCTTCGAGGATGAAAAACGCTCCGCCATGCGAAACGATGGACCACCTTCGACCGGCTAAATCATCGGCCACCGCATCTGCAAGCTGCACGTGACAGCCCTCGTCCTGGCCGGCCGCTTCGAAGTGGAGCGCGTTGCTCGCTGGATGTTTCGAGATTTCGCGAGAAACGTCCCTCACGCATCGCAGCCGCCGCGCCGCTACCCCTCGATCTTCAGCACCACGCGAAAGCGCGCCTTGCCGCTCATCATCCGGTCGTAGGCCGCTTGAGCCTGTTCGAGCGGGAACACCTCGTTCATCGAGGCGATCTTGTTGAGCTCGCTGAACAGCAGCGTGTCCTCGGAATCGGCCGAGGTGCCGGAATACCAGCCCTTCACCGCGGCGCGCTTGGCCAGCAGATCAAGCGAATTGACGGTGAGCGCGCCGACCGCGCCGATCACCATCAGCACGCCGTTGGGGCCGAGGCCGCCGGCGATCGCCTGCATCGCGCCGGCGTCGGTGACGGTGGCGATGATCGCCTTGGCGCCGCCCATCGCCTGCAGCGCCTTGGCGGGGTCCTCGGCGGCGCTGTCGATATAGGCGTGCGCGCCGAGCGAGCGGGCCAGTTGCTCCTTGTCGCGGCCGCGGTTGACGGCCACGGTGCGAAACCCCTGCCGCGCCGCGAACTGCATGCCGAGATGGCCGAGCCCGCCGACGCCGTGGATCGCCACGAGGTCGCCGGGGCCGGCGCCGCAATTGCGCAGCGCGTTGAAGGTGGTGATGCCGGCGCACAGCAGCGGCGCCGACTCGACCGAATCCAGCGCCTCCGGCACGCGCGCCAGCGCGGAAGTCAGGGCCAGCATATGGGTGGCGTAGCCGCCGTCGCGCGTGACGCCGGTGGCGCCGTGGATATTCTCGCAGGCGAAGGCGTCGCCACGCCGGCAATTGCCGCAATAGCCGCAGGCGCCGCCGAACCAGCCGACGCCGACCCGCTCGCCGACGCTCCAGCCCGCCACGTCGGGGCCGACCGCCTCGATGATTCCGATCACTTCGTGGCCCGGAATGCGCGGATAGGCGATCCCCGGCATCAGGCCATTGACGGTGACCGAATCGCTGTGGCAGACGCCGCACGCCTGCACCTTGATGCGCACCTCATGCGGGCCGGGCGCGGGGGAATCGCGCTCCACCATTTCGAACGGGGCGCCGGCTTTCGGGACGATCATCGCACGCATCTTCGCCATCGCGGGCTCCGTGGTTGGTGTGGCGGGCGTTGTAGCATGGAAGGGGCGGCGACGAGGCGGACCTCTCACCCCACCTCGACGCTCTCGCGTTCTCCCGCCATCCGCGTCTTCGGATATTGCAGGTAGGCGGCGAGGCGGTGCTCGAGGGCGCTGGGGCGTTCGGCGAACAGGCGCTCGAACTCCTTGCGGGCGCGGCGCGCCAGCTTCTTCTGGCGCCGCTCCACCTGCAGCGCCAGATCCGTCATCTGGTTGAGCGGCAGGTCGGGGCGGCCGACCGCGAATTCGGCGAGCACCGTCAGGTCGTGATGTTCGCCAAGATGGCGGCGCATCCGCTGGAATTCCTCGCCCATCGTGGCGAACAGATCGGGCCATGCCGGCTCCAGCGCGATGAAATGATCGCCGAGATCGACGATCTGCGCGCGCAGCAGATGCAGTTCGTGCGCGTCGCCGCTATCCAGCGCCCGTCGTCCGTGCCGCCGCGCCGTTCGGTATCCGTTGCGCAAGGCCTTGAGCAATTGCGCGGGAACGGTCGCCGACGCGATGTCCCAGTCCTCGATCGAGCGCGCGAGCTCGCGCAATTGCGTCACCTGGGCGCCGACGTCGATCCCGCGATGGGCGTGGCGCGCCACCTCGCGCTCAAAGGCGATGGCGCGGTTGAGGCGGGCCATCGTGTCGGCGTCGACCGCCGCGCCGAGGCTCGCCAGCGCGGCGGGCATCACGTCGAGGTCGCGCGCTCGCCCGGTCTCGCGGCGCGCCGCCTCCAGCGCGCTGATCGCCTCATAGGCGGGCGGCCCTACCGCCACGGCGAACAGCCTCGCCGCGGCGCGCGCCTGTTTCAGCGCCTTGCGCGCGTCATGGATGCGCGAGGCCTCGTCTTCGCCCGAATGCGGGAACAGATCGGCGGCGCTCAGAATCGCGGCGACCAGCCGCCGGCGGCAGTGTTCGGGCCATGGATCGCGCTTGCTGGTCATCCCTTAAACCTGGTCGACGGTCCGCGCCCGCTCGCGCAGCACGAATTTCTGCACTTTGCCAGTGGATGTTTTGGGGATTTCCATGAACAAAATGTGACGCGGGCATTTATATCTGGCCAGCCGCGCTTTGCACCATTCGATAAGTTCCTCGGCGGTTGCGCTCATGTCGGGCTTCAATTCGACGAACGCGCAGGGGGTCTCGCCCCACTTTTCGTCGGGCCGCGCGACCACCGCCGCGAGCTGCACCGCGGGGTGCTGGAACAGCGCGTCCTCGACCTCGATCGACGAGATGTTCTCGCCGCCGGAGATGATGATGTCCTTCGAGCGGTCCTTGAGCTGGATATAGCCGTCGGGATGTTTGACGCCGAGATCGCCCGAGTGGAACCAGCCGCCGGCGAACGCCCTGTCGGTCGACGCCTTGTTCTTCAGATAGCCCTTCATCACCACATTGCCGCGGAACATCACCTCGCCGAGCGTGCGCCCGTCCGCCGGCACGCTCTGCATCGTGTCGGGGTCGATCACGTCGAGCGCCTCCAGCGCGTGATAGCGCACGCCCTGGCGCGCCTTCAGCTCGGCCTGGCCCGCGCCGTCGAGATCGTTCCAGTGATCCTGCCAGTCGTTGACGACAGCGGGTCCGTAGGTTTCGGTCAGCCCATAGAGATGCGTGACCTCGAAGCCCGCCTCGCGCATCGCCGCGAGCACGGCGGCGGGCGGCGGCGCGGCGGCGGTGAAGAAGCGCACGACATGCGGCAGCGCGATCTTTTCATGCGCCGGCGCATTGAGCAGCGTCGACATGACGATCGGCGCCCCGCACAAATGGGTGACGCGATGCTCGGCGATCAGTTCGTACATCTGTCTGGCGCGCACCTGGCGCAGGCAGACATGCACGCCCGCCTTCACGCTGATCGACCACGGGAAGCACCAGCCGTTGCAGTGAAACATCGGCAGCGTCCAGAGATAGACGGGATGGCGGCCCATGTCGGCGGTGACCACATTGCCGACCGCCAGCAGGTTGGCGCCGCGGTGGTGATAGACCACGCCCTTGGGATCGCCGGTGGTGCCCGAGGTGTAGTTCAGCGCGATGGCGTCCCACTCGTCTCGCGGGGCGGTCCGTTCGTAATTCTCGTCGCCTTCGGCGAGCAGCGCTTCGTAGTCCAGCCCGCCGAGCGGCTCGCCGGGCCCGGAATATTCGGCGTCGTCATAGTCGACCAAGAGCGGGCGAACCTTGGCGAGGGCGAGCGCCTGCCGAGCCAGCGCGGCATATTCGCGATCGACGATCAGCGCCCGCGCCTGGCCATGATCGAGCATGAAGGCGAGCGCCGCGGCGTCGAGGCGGGTGTTCAGGGTGTTCAGCACCGCGCCGGACATCGGCGCGCCGTAATGGCACTCGAGCATCGCCGGCGTATTGGCGAGCAGCGCCGCGACGGTGTCGCCGCGCCCGAGACCCCGCCGCGTCAACGCGCTGGCGAGCCGCCGCGAGCGCGCATGGAACTCGCGATAGTTGCGCCGCAACGGGCCGTGCACGATCGCCAGATGGTTGGGGAACACCGCCGCCGAGCGCTCCAGGAAAGTGAGAGGGGTCAGCGGCTGGAAATTGGCGGGGCCGCGGTCCAGGTCCCGGTCGTAGGGCGAGGCGGTCATGGCGGGGCTCTCGGCTCGAGGGCGCCCGCGCATCATAGACGAGACGCCGCCCGGCGCGAGGGGGCAATTTTGGGCAGGAATCGCCTGATTGCTTCGCGAACCGACGACTGCGTCGTCGGGCGCCCGCTAGGCCCTGAAGGCGAACGAGCGGAAGCCGGCGAAGGTCAGCAGGGTCGCCGCGCCGGTCCCGCAGGCGACGAACAGGGTCAGCATCGCCGGCGAGACCGCGACGCCGAACGACGGGGCCAGCGCCAGCAGCGCCGCATAGACCGCATAGTTGACCGTCAGGCCGGCGAGGCAGACGAGGATGTAGCGCGCCAGCGCGCCGAGCCACGCCGTCTCCGCGGAGCGGAAGGTGAAGGCGCGGTTGAGCGCGAAGTTGATGAGCGTCACCACCACGAAGGCGGGCGGCCGGGCGAGCAGCGGCGGGACGCCGAAGCGCCGCACGAGGGTGACGGTGATGGCGGCGTCGAGGCAGAACCCGAGCGCCCCGATGATCAGGAAGGCGGGAATTTGCCGCGCCAGAGCGTCGCGCGTCTCCAGCGTCCGCAGCCGTCCAAAGCTCATCGAATCCGCCTTTTGCCCGCCGCGCCGGCGGGCGACGCTGCGCCCCGGCCGGTTAAATATCGGTTAGCCCCCGGTTTCGCGCGGCTATGCCCGGGGGTCAACTGTTCTCGATCTTCACATATTCGAAGTCGCCCGGCTTGTTGTCGATGCCGGCCTTGGGCGGGGCGATCCAGGATGCGAACTTGCCCGGCTCGGTCTCAGCGGCCATCAGCGAGGCGATGAAGTCGCCGTCCTCGGTCGAGGGGAGATGCGCGCCTCGGGTCTGCGCCCATTGCGCCTCGCTGAGGATCTGGCCGTCGGGGTCGGCATGGGCGCGGCTGAACTGGCCGATCGCCCGGTTGAACGCGACATGCGGCAGGCGCAGGCGGAAGGCGACGTCGTTTTTTTCGAGGATGCGGTTCCACCGCTCGACGCCCTTGGCGCAATCCTGCGTATAATCGTCGCGCAGGCGCATGTTGAGCGCGGTGAGCGCGGGTTCGTCGACCAGCGTGATCGCCCCGTCGACCAGCTTGAGCACCGGATAGGTCGCGTCGGTCAGGCGGTGATCGTCGGCGATTTTGGATTCCCTGAACCGCCCCTTGAGCCCGGAATTGAAGAAATTCGCCGAATTGGTCGACACTTCCGAGCCGAACAGGTCGAGCGACAGCGAATAGTGCAGGTTGAGCTTTTTCTGCAGCGTCGGCAGATCGATGACGCCGAGCCCGCGCACCCCCGCGATTTCCTCGGGGTCCTCGATGCCAGCGGCGCGCATCGCCTGCGCCGTCCGCTCGATCACCCGCCCGACGCCGGACTCGCCGACGAACATATGATGGGCTTCCTCGGTCAGCATGAACCGGCAGGTGCGCGACAGCGGATCGAAGCCCGACTGCGCGAGGCTCTCCAGTTGCATCTTGCCATCGCGGTCGGTGAAGAAGGTGAACATGAAGAACGACAGCCAGTCCGGCGTCGCCTCGTTGAACGCGCCGAGCATGCGCGGCTTGTCCTTGTCGCCGGAGCGACGTTGCAGCAGCTGGTCGGCCTCCTCGCGCCCGTCGCGGCCGAAATACTTGTGCAGCAGATAGACCATCGCCCAGAGGTGGCGGCCTTCCTCGACATTCACCTGGAACAGGTTGCGCATGTCGTAGAGCGAGGGCGCGGTCTTGCCGAGATGGCGCTGCTGCTCGACCGAGGCCGGCTCTGTATCGCCCTGGATGACGATCAGCCGGCGCAACATCGCGCGGTATTCGCCGGGCGCCTCCTGCCACGCCGGTTCGCCCAGATGCTCGCCGAAATTGACCTTGCGGCCCTCCTCCTTTGGGGCGAGCAGCACGCCCCAGCGATAGTCCGGCATGCGCACGTAGTCGAACTTGGCCCAGCCTTTCGCATCGACGGAAATCGCGGTGCGGAGATAGACGAGGGATTCCTGGAAGCCCTCGGGGCCCATGTCCTTCCACCAACTGAGGTAGCCGGGATGCCAGCCCTCCAGGGCGCGCAGCACCTGGCGATCTTCGGTGAGCCCGACGTTGTTGGGAATCCGCGTCGAATAGTCGACATTCACGACATCGCTCATCGCAATCTCCTCGGGCGCTCCCGCCCGCTCAAACGCGCCGCAGGTCGAAGGCTGGGCTTGCGCCCGGTTCCGTAGCGACGCAACGCGCCGTCCTCGCCCGCCGCGTTGGGCCGCTGGAAGATCCAGTTCTGCCAGGCGGTGAGGCGGGCGAAAATCTTGCTCTCCATGGTCTCCGGTCCGGCAAAGCGCAGGTTCGCCTCCATGCCGGTCAGGGCGTCCGGCGAAAAGCTCGCGCGCTCCTCCATGAACAGCCGCAATTCGTCGCTCCAGTCGATGTCGTCGAGCGCGAAGGTGACGAGACCGAGCGCCTCGGCCTGGCGCGCGTCGATCGCCTGCCCGAGCCGCGCCGCCGCGTCATCGAGCGATCGCGGCTCGCCGAGAAAGCGCGTGGCGAGCCGCGTGAGGCCGTTGGCCATGGGATAGGGGCCGAAATTGCCGGCGGTGAGCGTGAGGGCCGCCGGCGGACGGTCGTCGCCGTCGATCTGGCCGATCAGCATGTAGGCGCGATCGGCGGCGAATACGATCTCGGCGAGGAAGCCGGCAAAACACGATCCGGGCTCGACGACCGCCACCAGGCTGCGCGACGTCACGTCGATGCGCTTGAGGACCCGCTTCCAGTAGTGGCGCGTCTCATGGACCAGCCAGTGGTCGCGATGGGTTTCGAGAAACGCGTCGTGCAGCGCGACCAGCGCCGGATCGCCCGCCGATTTGAAGACCAGCACGCCGATGTCATATTCGTTGTTGCGCAAGTGCAGGATCGCGTCGTCGAGTTCGCGCGCCAGCCGCAGCGGCCAGAACGCCGCGCCTTGGGCGATCATCTCGTCGACGCCGCCGGGCGGCGGCGCTTCGGGCGCGCGCAGCGTGATCGTCGCGACACGGGCGGCGCGGTCGACGTCGACCGAGACGTTGGGATAGCGCACCCCGTCGTCGGCGAAACGCCGAACGAGCGGGGGAAGCGCGACGCCGCGCGGCGGCCCGGCGCGGCGCGAGCCCGCCGCCAGCGCGTTGGCGCGCGCGGCGACGCGCTCGCTGAGCTGCGAGGCCGGCGCGAGTTCGTCGACGAGCCGCCAGTCGAGCGCGCGCTGGCCCTTGACGCCTTCCTCGAGCGTGCACAGCACGTCGGCGTGGTCGCGCCGCACCTTGCGCTTGTCGACGAGGCGGGTGAGTCCGCCGGTACCGGGCAGCACCGCCAGCAACGGCAGTTCAGGCAGCGAGACGGCGGAGGATCCGTCGTCGACCAGCATTATATGATCGCTCGCCAGCGCCAGTTCGTAGCCGCCGCCCGCCGCGCTGCCGTTCACCACGCAGAGGAAGCGCAGATCCGAGCAGGCGGCGGCGTCCTCCATCGCATTGCGCGTCTCGTTGGTGAACTTGCAGAAATTGACCTTGTGCGGGTGTTCCGCGCCGGCCAGCATGCGGATGTTGGCGCCCGCGCAGAACACGCGCGGCTTGGCCGAGCGCAGGACCGCCACCTTGACCGCCGGGTGTTCAAAGCGCAATCGCTGCACGGCGTCGGCGAGTTCGATATCGACGCCAAGATCATACGAGTTGAGCTTCAGCGCATAGCCCTCGAACAGGCCGCCGGACTCGTCGACGTCCAGGCTCAACGTGGCGATCGCGCCGTCGATCGTCAGTTTCCAGTGCCGATAGCGCGAAGGGTCGGTCGCAAAATCCACGCGGGTCGCGCCGTTGGCGAGCTTTCGCACCTCCTGCGCCATCGCACCGCTACCCTCCGCATGTCGCGCGCCATCGCGCGCAGCGATCCTAGAGCAAAGCGCGGGCCAGCGCGACTATGCTGGGCGCGCCAGGAAGGCGCGCGCGCGATCAGAGCAGCGGCATGGCGAAGCGTCGAATCGCCTCGACCGTCTCCGCCAGCGCCTCCCGGTGCGGCGCGTGGCCGATCCCCGGCAGGCGCACGAGATCGGGCGGCGCGCGCAAGGCCGCGACCGCGGCGTCGATTTGCCGTTCGCCGCCGTAAGGGTCCGCGCCGCCCTGGATGATCTGCACGGGAATTGCCACCGCGGGAAGATGCCCGGTGATGTCGAAGGCGCGGAATTTCGGGTCGAGCCACGCGTCATTCCAGCCGCGGAACGCGACGTCGACGTCGGCGTGCCAACGCGCCAGCCTGGCGCGCAGATCGCCTGCCTGATAGGCGGCCCGCGCGCGCTCGATCGCCGCGATCGTGATGTCCTCGACGATGAAATGTGGCGCGATCAGCGAAACTGCGCGCACTCTATGGTCGCCGACCGATCCGGCGCAGACAGCGGCGATCGAGGCGCCGTCGGAATGGCCGATCAGCGCGCCGCGCGCAAAGCCGATCGCGTCGAGAACGCGCGGCAAGGTCTCCACCGCTTCGCGCTGCATATAGTCAAGCGGCCGCGGCAACGCAATCGAACTCGAGCCGCCGTAGCCGGCGCGCGAATAGGCGAAGATTGCGCAGCCCGTCGCCGCCGCGAGGCGCTCCGGAAATTCGCCCCACCCGCCGGCGCAGCCAAGCCCCTCATGCAGCAACGCCAATGTCGGCGCCGCGTCGGGCGGCGGCCCCCACAGTCGATATTCCAGCCGGGCGGCGCCGAGATCGATCAAGCCGGCGCCGGGCAGGCCCGCCACTCAGGCCCGCTCGCGCAATTTGAAGCGCTGGATCTTGCCGGTCGCCGTCTTGGGCAGAGCGTCGACGATTTCGATCCAGCGCGGATATTTCCATGCGCCGACGCTCGCCCTGACATGCGCCTGCAACGCCTCGACGAGACCCTCGCGCGAAGCGCCGTCCTTGAGAACGATGAAGGCCTTGGGTTTCAACAGGCCGTCCCCGTCCTCGGCGGGAACGACCGCCGCCTCGAGAACGGCGGGATGGCCGGCGAGCGCGGTCTCCACTTCGAATGGCGAGACCCAGACGCCGCCGACCTTGAACATGTCGTCGGCGCGTCCGCAATAGGTGTAGAGGCCGGTCGCGTCGCGCGTGTATTTGTCGCCGGTGCGCGTCCACTCGCCCTGAAACGTCGCGCGGCTCTTTTCGCGCTGGTTCCAGTAGCCGTCGCCGGCCGAGGGGCCGCGCACATAGAGTTCGCCGATTTCGCCGTCCGCCGTCGGCTGCATCTTCTCATCGAGCAGGCGCAATTCATACCCCGGCACCGCCCGGCCCGACGCGCCATAGACGATGTCGCCAGGCGCGTTGGCGAGGAAGATATGCAGCATTTCGGTCGACCCGACGCCATCGAGGATGTCGACGCCGAAGCGGGCGCGCCAGGCCAGGCCGATATGCGCCGGCAACGCTTCGCCCGCCGATGTGCAGAGGCGCAGGCGCGGCCCGGCGCGTCGCCCGGCGAGACCGCGATCGTTGAGCATGGCGGCGAGCAGGGTGGGCACGCCGCAGAAGATCGTCGCGTCGGATTTTTCGAGCGTGTCGAACACGGCGCCGGGCGTCGGCCGCGCCGCGAGGAGATAGGCGGTCGCGCCGACGTGCAGCGGAAATGACAACGCGTTGCCGAGCCCGTAGGCGAAAAACAGCTTGGCGGCCGAGAAGACGAGGTCGTCTTCGCGAATTTGCAGCACCTGCCGCCCGAAGGTCCGCGCCGTATCGCTCATGCTCGAATGGACGTGGCGCACGCCCTTGGGCGCGCCGGTCGAACCCGAGGAATAGAGCCAGAAGCAGGGCTCGTCGGGATGGGTCGGCGCGAGCGTCAAGTCGGCGGACTCGCCTTCGAGCGCCCGGTCGAGCGCAATCGTTTGGGCGGGCGCTTCGCCGTCGGCGAGGATCACATGGACGAGGTCCGGCGCGTGGGCGAGGGCGGGCTCCAGCGCCGGCCACAGCGCGGCCGACACGACCAGCGCCTTGGCGCGCGAGTCGGCGAGCATGTAGGAATATTGTTCGGTGGTCAGCAACGTGTTGAGCGGGATCGGCACGATTCCGGCGCGGATTGCGCCAAGAAAAACCACCGGAAATTCGATCGTGTCGAGCATCGCCATGGCGATGCGGTCCTCGCGCCGCAGGCCGAGGCGCGCGAGCAGGCGCGCGAAACGGCAGGTCTGCGCCTGCAGCGCGCCGTAGGTGAGGGCGCGCCCCGCTTCAAGGAACGCCGGCTTGTCGCCGCGCCCCTCGGCGACATTGCGATCGACAAGGTCGGCGCAGGCGTTGGCGACCGCGGAAACGCCCATCGCTATGCCGCTCCTCCCGCGCCGGTTCGCTGGCCAGACCGGGCGCGACGGCGTTGATGGATACTCGGCGCCCCGGCCGGCCCGTGTCAAGGAAGGAATGGCGCGTGCCGCGTCGGCGACGCAGGGCGTCCGCGATCTTGCCGTCACTCCGGCGGAAAAGACTGGTCGGTGAACGGCGACGAGGTCGGCACCCTGATCCTGATGAATCCGACATGGGCGGCCTGATGGCAGGCGTTGCAGGCCATCGTCAGCCGCTCGAAGGCCTTGATGAAATCTTCTTTGTTTCCGGCCGCGACAGCCTTGGCGACATCGGCCACGGGAGGCCCGCTGTCGTCCTTCAACCCTCGCGCGGACGGCGCGCCGCCAGGTGTGTGGTAGAGCCTCGCCGCCGCGTCGAAACCGCCCCTGATCTGCCCCAGCTCGTAGCTCGCGAGCGCCCAATTGCCCGCGCTGCCGGCGAACCACAGCTTGAAGTGTCGCAGTTGCGTCTGGCCCATGATGTCGGCGACCTTGGGCGCATAGGCCGAACTGGATTGCGCGGACTGTTCCTGAGCTTGCGTGTGCGCCGACAGCACGGCGACGGCGAGGGCCGAGCAGAGCAGCGCGGCGATGGCCTTGGCGTGTCGCATGTGAACCGGCTTCCCGGGGATCGACAGGGGCGGGGCGATTATACTGCCCCGGCCCGGCGCTCCCGGCAATGCTGAACCGCCGCGGCGGGCTTGGGTCACCGTCGGAGACGAAGTCGGCTTGGCGTGCGCCGGTTCGGTCATTGTCCGTTGCGCGCGATCGCCGGCCCGCCGGCGGCGACGGGGAAGGCCTGCATGGCGCCGCCGGGGCCGCGCAGGATGATGTAGAGCGCGTCCTTCGCCTCGCCGCATTCGGCCGGCGCGGCCGCGGGCGTGGCGGCGGCGGCCTCGGCGGCGCGCGCCTGCTGCGCGAGGTCGATTAGCGCCGCCTGGGTCTTGTTGAACTCGGCCAGCGAATCGTTGCGCCACTGGTTGCGAATATCGACGATGTTGCGGTCGATCTTGCTGATCTCCTGCTGCGCGCGCAGCGTCGCCAGCTTGACGTCGAGCCGGCTGGCCTCGGCCTGCAGGATGTTCTGCTCCAGCGCGAGCTTCTGCGGTCCGGAAACCAGCCCCTCGCTGAGCAGGCCGCCGATCTTGTCGAGGTCCTTCTGGGCGAGCGCCTCCTGGCGGGCGAGCGCCGCCTCCTTGGCGGTGGTCAGCTCGATCTCGCGCTGCGAGAACCCCTTGTCCTGGGTCAGCGAGGCGACCTGGGCGCTCAGGGCGTCCTTGCGGGCGGCGAACACCGCCTGTTCGTCGCGCAGCGCGCCGGCGATTGGCTCGACGCCCTGCTGGCCTTGCAGCGGCGCCGGGAGTTCGATGTCGCCGCGCCCCTGCAGCTCGGCCTCCAGCCGCGCCCGATGGACGATCTGCGCCTTGATCGCGTCGCCGAGCGCCTTCAGATCGACCGGGGCGGGGGCTTTGACGCAGGTCGCCGCGTTGGCGTCGGCGACGCGCACCAGTTGTCCCGGCAGCGCCAGCGAATGGTCGAGGGGCTGAGCGGCCTCGCTGGCGTGGGCGAGGGAGGCGAGGAGGGTCGCGGCGAGGACTGTCGAGACGCTGGCGATGAGGCTGGCTTGGCGCGGCATGGCGTTCACTCCGTCGGGTTGAGCCGTTCGATGCCCATGACGGTAGGCGAAGTCGGCGCGCCGGGCTGTCACCCCGGGAACAGCGCCGGACGGGGCGGACGGCGATGATGCTTCCACGAGAAAGTTGACGGGGACGAATGATCGTCCGGGCCTCTCGCTAACAGGAGCAACGACCATGAACCGCTTCACCAAGACCACGGCGATCGCCCTCGTCTTTAGCCTCGCTGGCCTCGCCGGCGCCCACGCGGCGCAGATGCTCAACACGACGCCGCTGAACTATCTCGGCCAGCCGGTGTCCTCGAAGCCAGTGACCACGGCGGCGGGCCTGCAAGCCAACACCACGATCACCCCGTTCCACATTTCCACCACGCCGGTGACCACGGCGGCGGGCCTGCAGGCCAACACCACGATCACCCCGTTCCACATTTCCACCACGCCGGTGACCACCGCGGCCGGCCTGCAGGCCAACACCACCATCACCCCGCTGCATATTTCCACGACGCCGGTGACCACGGCGGCAGGCCTTTCGGCCAACACCACGATCACCCCGTTGCATATCTCTACGACGCCGGTGACTACCGCCGCGGGCCTTGCGGCCGGCGGGTCGACCTTCGCCGCGCCGAACGTCAAGGCGACCATCGCCACCGGACCGATCCCGGTTCCCAAGCCGGGCACGACGACGCCCGACTACGGTCCCTACACCGGCGCGAGCAGCGCTCCGGACTCGCTGGCGAGCCTCACCGACCTGACCGCTCCGTCCTCGACCAGCAGCGTCACCGATCTCCAGACCGCCATCAGCCAGAGCAACGGCCTCACCAACTTGCAAATGTTCGGATGGGGCGAGGCGGGGAGCAAGGTCGGCGCCGCCATTGGCGGCGCATCCGGCGGCGCGCCGTCGATGTTCGTCTCCAACGCCCAGAACGCGTTCACAGCCGCCGGCAACGCGATTGCCGCCAACATAGCGGCGGCGCAATCCTCGGCGGGAGCGCTCGCGGGAGCGGCGGCCAACGCGAAGCCGGCGCCGCAGAGCGGACTCAGCGCGGGCGGCGCTCTGGGCGCGGTCAACTCAGTGGCGTCGTTGATCAATCAATCGCAATGGACGGCCGCCGCCGCCACGAGCGACGCGGGCAACAACGGCGGGCTCGGGACGGCGCCGCCGATCGTGATCAAGCTTCCGACCAATGGCGCGAATGGATCCGGCGCCATCAACATCGGAACGAGCCAGGCCAACGCCACCAACAGCTTCATCATCGCCAATCCGTTCGGCTCCAACAACCCCAACCCCAGTTCGGTTGGCAGCCAGCTCAACGGTTCGGTGCCGGCGATTTTCAACGTCGGCCTGCCGACCCAGGGCGCCCCGCCGTTGACGGCGGGAGACATCAACGCCGTGCAGGGCATCGCAACGGATTGGGGCTATCTCGGCATGGCGATACTCGGCGCGGGAGGACTCTCGGGGGCAGGGAAAATCGGCATCAATGCATCCGTGGTCAACCCGGTCACCGCGACTGAAACAGGTTTTGGCACTGGTCTTGGCGGCAGCGCCGGCGGTGGACTGACGGGCGGGGCCGCCCAGACGGCCGGCGTCAATCCCCTCTCGAACATGATCAAGGCTCTTCTTGGGAAATACTGAGAGCCGAATCCATCGACTGTGGAGCGCCGCGGCGACGCGGCGCTCCGGTATCGCCGGCCCCTTGTATTCGCTCCCTGAAGGAGCCGGCGCCATGATCCGGGTGAGCCTCGCCCGAGCATGAAGTGTGAGGCGCGCCCCGAAAGGCAGGCCTTCGCTGTTCGATCGGGCCGGTCCGAGAAATGCTGTTTCCTGGCGACCGCTTGCCGACGACGCGATCACTTGCCCCTCAGCCGCGCAGCGGGAAAATACAGGCCCAGCAACCGGCGGTCCCACCACCGGCCTTCCGCCTTTTCCTCACGGCTGGCGTAGGTGTATTCGTAGAACTGCGCGCGCACGTAGGTTGGCGGGTGATCCGGAAAAGGGTTCTTTTCCAGCAGCGCCGTCACGGCGGGTTCGTTCTGCAGCAGCCGGATCACGAATTGTGAAAACCACGGCAGATCCCTCGGGTCTTCGAGCGCGGCGAACCACATCTGCCAGTCGAGCCGCGGCTGATGCGGGATGTTCCAGAGCGGGCGGCGCGCGACATCGCCGGGCTTGTAGCGGAATTCGTATTCGCGCCACTCGACGCCGTCGTTCGAACCCTCGATGACGATTTCGTCGCGCTGCGTGGTCATCACCGCGAACAGACCATAGGCGCTGACGATATGCAGCGGCTCGATCGCGCCGTCGACCGCCTGCGCCGTCGCCGGCGGATCGCCGCCGAAACGCAGGTCCATCAGCGTCAGGCTGCAGAACACGAGCAGCAGCGCCAGGGCGTTGACCGCGAACGCGCCCACTCGTCGCGGCGCGTGGTTCGCCGCGCCCCGCTGGAGACAGCCGGACCAGCGGACCCGGCAGGATATTGCGCGCCGCCGCGTCGTCGAACAGCGGCAGGCACAGCAACATGGTCTGCAGATTGAACCAGTTGTAATTGCCGGTGAGGAGAATGCCGCTCTGCAGCGTGAGGATGCCGAACGCCGAGAGGAACCGCATCCGGCGCGGGAAGAAAATCAGGAACGGCAGGATCAGCTCGACGACGAACATGGCGCCGGTGGCGAATTTCAGCAGGTCCGACGGCAGTTGCGCGGCGTGCCAGGCCAGCGGGGTCGGCAGCGGCTGGGTCAGAAAATGCTTCGACAGCGCCGACAGACCCCACCAATTGGCGTCGCCGCTCAGCAGCTTGACGACGCCCGACATGAACATGAAACGGAACAGCAACCAGCGCAGCAGCCAGACGCCCTGCGCGGTGGCGAAGCTCAGCAGCAGCGCGACAAATCCGGTCTCCAGCAGGAACGTGTCCCACTGGAAGCTCATGAAGGTCTGGCCGGCGTAGAACAGCGAGAGATAGAGCGCATAGAGCAGAAGCAGGCTGAGGCGCGGCGCGAGATTGGCGACCAGCAGCAGCGATAGCCCGGCGCCGGCCCAGCAAACCGCCTGAATCGCCCCATCGCTGTCGTTGAGCCAGAACACCATCGGCGCGAGGAAGAAACGCTGGGAGCCGAGACGGTCGGCGAGCGCGTCGACGAAATCGGTCAGCGGCAGGACGCCGTCGCTGCCGATCAGCCCCTGCGCCTGCACCGCGAAGGAGAGGAACGCCGAGAGGTAGATCAGCCCGAACAGCCGCAGGAACAAGAACGACACGAGATCGTAGCGCGGCGGCGCGTGCTCGGCGCCCCACAGCATCAGGCTGACGCGGAAGAAGGCCGAGCGATGCGCGGCGATGAATGCGTAAGCCCGCTCCGAGACCGCGGCGAAGCCGGGCAGATGGCGGTAGAGGACGAGCCAGCATCCCCTGCCGCGCGCGTGGCTCAAGGTCAGGAAACTGGCCTCGGCGCCGCTGGCGCGATGTCCGTCGGGCGCAATGAACTGCGCGGCGCGCCGGAATTCGGCCTCTGAAATCTCGGGAAACCGCGCGGCGGCGTCCTGGTAGGGCCGATATTCGACGCGCTCGCCGGTGAGCTTGCGCCAGTAGCGCGCCCAGTAGCCGCAGAATGCGCAATCGCCGTCATAGATCAGCATCGGCCGCGGCGTCGCGGCGGGCGCTTCGGCGGGCTGATCGGCGGAGGTCTCGTGCACGGCGTCAACGATGAATGGCGGCGCGTGACGCGTCGCCGCTATTCCGGGGGAAAGATCTGGTTGCTGAACAGGAAATTGCGCGAGGTGGTTGGGAACTTGATTTTGATGAAGCCGACCCGCGCGGCGCTGTGGCAGGCGTTGCAGGCGTCGGTCAGCCGCTCGAAAGCGCGGCCGAAATCCTCTTTGCTTCCGGCGGCGATCGCCTTGCCGATATCGGAGAGCGGCGGCGCCGAGTCCTGCGTCAACAGTTGCGCGAGGCGCGCATCGCTGGGCGCGGCCAACAGTGTGGACGTCGTGTGGAAACTGTCGGCGACAAGTCCAAGTTCGTAGTTGGCGAGCGCCCAGTTTCCGAGAGCGCCGGCATAGCCGAGCTTGAAATGGCGGAGCTGCGTTTGCCCCATCACATCGCTCACGTTCGGGACATAGGCCGTGTCGGGCGTGGCAGGTTGATCCTGCGCGAACGCGCTTGCCGGCAGTGAGGCTGACGCGCCCGCTGCGAGAGCCAGAATGGCGATGGCGGTGACCAGCCTCATTCGCGCCTGCCTGTCCGGGACAGCCATGAGCTTCGGTTCGGACGTCACTATGCCGCGACTCGGCGTTGTCGGCAACGCCGCGTCGCGCCTGCGAATCCCGGCCCCGCCGCGGGCGTTTGACGGCCGTCGGATTGGAGGTCGACGGCCGTCTCGCGCCTGACGTCGGCGCCGTGTCGCGATTTCAGTTGCAATGGAGGTAGCCGTAGTAGCCGCGCCAGCAATAGCCCGGATAGTACGCGTAACCGGTCCAACCCCAGACCGGACGGCGCCAGCCCCATGCGCGATAGCCCCATCCGCCCCGCCAGCCGCCGCCCCGCCACCAGACCTTGTCGATCTGCGCGGAAGCGACGGGCTGCTCCAGGGAAGGCCCGGACAGAGTGAAGGCGGACGCCGGGCTCATGGACATCGCGAGCATCGTGGCGCCGGCGAAGGCGGCGATAGAATAGCCAGCAAGATTTTTCATGATCGTTACTCCTGTCTTCGAGCGGTCCGGACGAACATTCGTCGCGGTCGACCGTCTCGCAGCAGCACGATCGTTGAAATCGACCGGGCGCGCTGTTCCTCAGGGAACACGCCGGTTTGGATTTACCGCGACACGCCCGACCCGTTCAGCGCCAGGCGCGAATCCGCAAGGGTTGCGCGCGCCCGCGAATGCCGACCTCCAGGGCGACGACATCGGCGTCGTCGGGAAAAGATTGCGGCGGAACGGCCGCGGCGCAAAGCTCCTCGCTGACCACGACGCCGCATCGCCGCTCCTTCGCCACCTCGAGCAGCCGGCTCGCGACATTGACCGTGTCGCCGGTCGCCGCGACATGCCGATGGTGCGCGGATCCGAGCAGCGAGACCACCGCCGGACCGAAATGTCCGCCGATACGCGCGCGAAGCCGGTCGCGGGCGACCGACGGCAGCCCGTCCAGCCATGCGGCGACGGCTTCGCGCAGGCGGCCGATCGCGACAAGCGCGCGCGACGCATCGTCCGGCCGCGGCTCCGGCAGACCGAAGACGATCATCGCGCCGTCGCCCATGAAGCTGACGACGAATCCGCCGTGGGCGAGCGCGACGCCTTCGATCAGCGCCTGAAACGCTGCGAGCAGATCGCGCGTCCACAGCGGCCCGAGGATCTCGGCTGCGCCGGTGAAGCCCGAAAGGTCGAGAAACACCACCGCCACGCCCTGATGCACCGGGCTTTCAAGAAACCTGGGATTGTTGAGGATGTGCTCGACCAACAGCGGAGACTGGAACTGCGCCAGGGTCGCCCGGTCGGTTTTCAGGCGGCCGGCGGCGTAGCGGTCCAGCCCCAGCCGCGTCGCGCCATAGGCGAGCACGACCGGTATGGACGCGGCGAGCGGAATTGCGACGCTGAACCAGTAGCCCTGGAGAAAGGCGGCGAACGCCAGCGCGAGAAACAGCGCGAAGAGCAGACCGGCAAGCCCCAATCCGGCGAACGGTCGGCGCATCGCCATCAGCAGGACCGTGACGGACGGCAACAGGACCGCCGCGCCCGCGTCGATTTCTCGAACCAGCGCCGTCCGGATCAGGCCGTCGCCGGCCAGAAGATTGGTGATCGCCGTGCCGAAAATCTCGGCCCCCGGCACGATGCGGTCGAACGGCGTGGCGAATGTGTCGCCGACGCCCAGCGCCGTGGCGCCCAGGATGACGATCTGGCCGCGCACGTCGTCGGGATTGAGGTCGCCGTGGATGATCCGCGCGGCGCTGAACCGCCGGATCGCGCCGCGTGGACCGTAGTAGCGGATCGGCAAGTGATAGCCGATGTCCATGCTGATGGCTCTCCCCGCGAGCTTCAGCGCGTCGATCCCGAGCACCGGCTCCGCGCTCAAGGCGATGGACGCCGCGGCCAGGGCGAACGACGGGACGACCACATCGTCCGAGCAATAGATCATCGGGATGAACCGCGGGATCCCGCCGGCGTCGGTCGTCACATTGACGAGGGCCGATCGCGCGGAATCGCGGAGCGGGGCGGTGGGCCACAGCACGCGCGTTGGCCGAGGAATGCCGGGCAGCAAGTTCGCCCCGCATGGCTGGTCCCGCGCGCGCTCGCCGTCGAAGACGCCGATGGCGGCGATGACCGACCTGGTCGACTGGAGCGCCTCGGCAAGCTGCTTGTCCTCCTCGGCCTGACCGGCGTCGAGAAACGCGATGTCGATCGCGATCGCCTGGGGATCGAGCGCCGCGAGGCCGCGGATGATGCGGGCCAGCACGCCACGAGGCAGCGGATAGGCGCCGGCGTCATGGACCATTTCGTCGTCGATGGCGGCGACGACCACGCCGCGCGGAGCGGGTCTCGGGCCCGCCAGCGCATAACGCCAGTCGAGGGTGAGATATTCGAGGCCGTCGAGGAACGAGCCGACCCCCGAGATCTGCGCGGCGCCGAGGAATCCGCCCCACAGAACGCCCGCCGCGACAAAGGCGGCGGTGATGAGGCTGGCGAGCGAAGGAGCGCTGAGCCGCACTATTGCCCGAAGCGCGCGAGAAGCGCCTGCACGCGCGGCGCGGCCCAGCGCTTGACGACGATCGGCGCGCCGTCCGGAGCGACGTCCGCTCCCTCGCCGGGCCTCAGAAGCACCGTCTGCTCGCCGTGCGGGCGCGAAACGGCGACCCTTCCGGCGATGACGAAAGTCGACGTGCGCGCGGACGAGACTTCGACGACCCATTTCGTCCCGCGCACGGCGGCGATCGCGTTGGGCGTCAGAATCTGGAAGTGTCTGTGTCCCTTGCTCGGGTGGAACTCGATCATCAGGGCGCCGGAGTCGAGTTGTATCGCGTTCGGCGGCGCGTTCCCGGCCTGATCGACGGCGTGATAGTCGGTCTGATGCGCGGAGCGGACCTCCAGCGCCGCGCCGCATCGCAAGATCTTTTCCGGCGGATTGCGGTCGTCGGGGATGAGTTCGCACCCGCCCGCCTGCGCGTGGACGGGCGCCGTCGAAACGAGCAGCATCGATACGGCCGCCGCCGCCGCCAGAAACCGCACAAGCGATGATTGGCCCGAAGCCTCAGCGCCGTCGGGCCGGAGCGTCGCCAGACAACGCCCGCGAGCCGGCGTTTTCCGCGCATATTGCGATGTGCGTCCAGGTTGTGTGCGAGCTTTCATGGCGCTCCCTCCAGTTTCGATTTGGCCGGGCGGGCGGGCCGGCGCGGGCCCGATCGCCTCCTAGTCTTAGTCGTTCGCCGAACGCGGGAAAAGCGACGCGGGGCGAGATAATGGCGCGCCGGAGGCTGCGCCGCCTTGCCTTTCGCGCCGCGAAGCGGTTGATTTCGGGCGCTGCGGGATCAGCGGTCCGTTGTGCGGGCGGATTGGCCGGAGATGACGCTGAACGAGCAAACAATTCGTCACGTCTGTTCGGTCTTTGACCTGCTCAAGAAATCGCGACGGGGAGGGGCAATGCCTTTCGCAATTCAGCAGCAACTATTGGACCAAATAACAGGTCGTACCGGCGGGTTTCGAGCAGGTCGACCGCAAGAGAGGATACATTCCGCCATTTCAGGCGGCGTCCCCCAGCAGCTAGCAACCCCCTGCCGTCTACCAGCTCGATGAGCTTGTCCTGCGCCTCAAGAGAAAGACCAAAACCGGAGGTCGTATAAATGAATTGTAACCCGGTGAGCCTACCGGAATCCTGAATGTCCTGATCGGGCTCTATCTCAGGCAGTAAATCCGGCGTTCCGAGAAGCAAGGTGTCATCGAATCTTTCCACGTCGCTCCACGAAGCGGCCCCAATCGTGCCGCTAACAGCCGCTATCCACGGACTCGCTTTTCCGTGGAAAGAGAGGATGAGCTCATGCCTTGCCCGCGTCATGGCAACGTAAAGCTTACAGGATGCTCTGTAAGCTTCTTCCTTCGGTGCGTTATGAGGCGGCAAAATCCCATCTCTGCAGTTTAAAATTATGAGCGTGTCGAACTCGTATCCTTTGGTTTGCTCCAAATCGCAAAACACTAGAGAATCAATTTTTGGGTCATAGGTGCCATCGAGTGCCACCACACCACATTTGCCAGCAAACCCATTGACGTCGCGCGCCGAGAACCCCGCGAATGCCAAACAAACGGTCTTCGCGCCACCCTTTAACGCAGTCGCGGCATATGCCCGAGCATAAGCAATTTCTTCCTGCAACGTCGCTGACATCAGCGCCATTGGCGTTGATCCGCTAAAATTCGCAAATCTCGGATCGAGAATCTTCCAGGTCTTCGCTATCGAGCATATCTTCACTTAAATTATTCTTTAGAACTTCATAAGCAGCTTTCAAAATTTCACGGCTATTTCTATAGTTTTTTTGGATTCGTTCTCGTATTGGGCTCCGTATGGCGGCGTCTGATAAAGATCGATGCTTGGGAAGAATTGTTTGCGCAATGTCGCCGCATAAAAATATGTCATTCGGCCCTTCTTTGACCATCCTCCGGACTACTGTGAGCTCAGTTGTGCCAAAATCTTGAGCCTCGTCAACCAAAATATGAGAGTATTCTTGTTGCACTTTTGGCAAATGTTTAGCCAACGCTGACGTAAGACCGAGATAGTCGATTACACCGACGTCTCTCATCTTCTGCTCCCACCCGCTCAGCCCATTAAGGATGTCCAGTCTTCTTTCTGTCGTTA
>CAVPVQ010000028.1:0-663277 GCA_963709185.1 uncultured Alphaproteobacteria bacterium | reverse complement strand
GTCGGGCCGGCTCCGACACCATCGACGGCGGGACCTCGGCGGTCATCTCCGCCGCCAACGGTGTGTTGGCCGTCGAAAGCAACGGCTCCAACGCATGGACGATCGTCCACTCGCGGGCTCCCAGCACGCCGCGCACACCGGTCTCCGACGCCGCCTATTCCGCGCTGGCGACCGACCGCCTCATCGCCTACACCGCGATCACCGCGGCGCGCGTCGTCTCCCTGCCGACGGCGGCGGCCTCTTCGCCGGCGCTCTGCTGGTCGTCATCGATGAAAGTGGGGCGTGCTCGCCGGTCAAGACGATCGCCGCGACGGCGGTCGGCTCGGACACGATCAACGGCGCGGCGTCGGCGGTCATCGCCTCGGCCTACGGCTCGCTGACCCTCGAAAGCAACGGCGTCGCGGCGTGGACGATCGTCGACGCCTTCGCCCCGACCTATTCCGAGGCGGTCTACGTGCGCGCTCTGGGCGTCAATCTCAACGCGCTCGGCGATACCCAGGTGGCGATCCCTCCGCCCTCCGCGGGCATCACGCGCTATCGCGTGGGCACCGTCTACGTCGAGAACGCCTCGACCTCGCTGACCACGGCCAAGCTCGGCATGTCCACCGCCGCCAGCCAGGGCGGCGTCGCAATCGTGGGCAGTCCGCCTCTCGTCGATCACCACGTCGGCTGCGAACACGATCGGCAATGAGGCGCAGCTGACGCCATCGAGCACGCTCTCTCAACCTCTCGACCCTCTACATCAATGTCGGCACCGCGCGGGGCCGCGGCGACGGCCGACGTCGTCCTGCAGATCATCCCGCTGTCCTGATGGCGGCGCCAGCGGAGAGTCCTGAATGAGCGAACAATTGCAGCTTCGGCGTGGAACTGTAAGCCAGGTCGCGGCCTTCACCGGCCTGCAGGGCGAAGTCGTCGTCGATACGACCAACAACATCCTTCATGTCAACGATGGCCAAACGCAAGGCGGTTGGCCGCTCGCGCTGGCGACGCGCGCCGCAGTCTCCGACGCGCCCTACAGCGCGCTCGTCACCGATCGGATCGTCGCCTACACCGCGCTGACCGCTGCGCGGGTTGTGACGCTTCCGGCCGCGGCCGCCTATCCGACCGGGGCCGTGTTGACGGCCATCGATGAATCCGGCGCATGCTCGCCGACCCTCACCGTCACCCTGGCGCGCGCCGGCTCGGACACGATCAACGGCGCGGCGTCGGCGGTCATCGCCTCGGCCTACGGCTCGCTGAAGCTCGAAAGCAATGGCTCGAACGCGTGGACGGTGATCGACGCCAACAACCAGGCGATCAACCGCGGCGCGATCTGCGCGATCGGTCAGTCCCACATCCCGTTCGTGATGGTCTCTTCGGGAACCATGGGCAATAACGGCGCGCTTAGCGGAATCACCGCCGTCGCGGCGATCTATCCCGCCGCCTATGTCTATCTGCCCGCCGGGGCGATCGCCTCGGGCAGCCTCGCCGGCTGGTATTTCGCGGTGTTCTCCTCGACATCAGCGGCGACGGTGTACAACAATGCGTACTCCTCGGGCACCCCGGCGATTCCGGCCTCGCCGACGGCCTTCGTCACCACCGGGCCCGGCGCCTTCACCCAGACGACGGCCACGCTGATCACGGCCTATTCGCTGACCATCCCTGGCAACGCGGTCGGGCCGAACGGGTCGATCCGCATTTCGAAGATGCTCAGTTTCAACGACAGCGCCGGCGCCAAGACGGCGCGCGATTATTACGGCGGAACGCAGTTTGCGAGCAACGCGCCGAGCACCGACCTCTCGACCGGCCTCATCACCGGCTTCTCGAATTGCGGCGCCACGAACGTTCAGGCGATGCTGGGCTCGACGTCAGGCGCGGGCGGCGCGACGACGGCGGCGCCGTTCTTCGGGTCGGTCGACACGACGCAAAGCCAGACGCTCGCCGTCGAGATCGAGCTCGCGACCGCGACCGACACAATGACGCTGGGAAACGTCCTCGTCGAACTGATCCCCGGCGTGCCCTGAGCGATCGGGCTTTCCCGATCGTCTCACGGCGCCCCCCAATCGAAGGAGCCTTGCATGTTCCGAACCGTTCTTTTCGGCGCGCACTGCGTCGCCGGCGCGCTGCTCGCCAGCGCGACCTTCGCCGCGGATGCGCCGGCGTTCGACATCAACGAATTGGTCAACCAGACCAACCTGATCGTCGCCGACCAGTGCAGCGGCGAGCTGATCTCGCTCCGCTACAAGCTGGTGCTGACCAACGACCATTGCGTGGAGAACTACATCGACCAGCAGGAGCTCGACGAGGCCGGCCCCGACGGCAAGATCGAAAAGGTCAAGCGCGAGGTGTTCCGCGACATGGCGCTGAAGCAGCGCGCCTACCAGGGCTTTCGCAACGTCGGCGAAACCACGCTCGAGGCGCGGATCGCCGCGCACCGGAAAGCCTACGACCTGGCGATCCTGCAGATCCGCGCCGACAAGATCCCGCAAACGCTCTACAGCCACGTCCTCGACGACGGCAGGACGGTGACGCGGGGCGAGCCGGTATGGACCGTCGGCAACCCGTTCATGCTCGACGCCAGCCTGTCGCGCGGCGTCGTTTCCTCAGTGACGCGGATGTTCAAGGTGCCGTGGGCCGACGACGCCGAGGTGCCGTTCATCCAAACCGACGCGGCGGTCAATCCGGGCAATTCGGGCGGCGCGCTCTACAACGCCGAAGGCGAGCTGATCGGCGTCACCGCCGCTTCGTTCACCGGCTACACCGGCCTCGGCCTGGCGATCCCCTACACGCTGGTGCAGAAGTTCCTGACCGAGAACTGCTACGAGGACGTGTGGAACTCGAAGGCGGCCAAGGACCACGCCGCCTGCGTCAAGGACCGGCTCGACGAGCGCAATGCGACACGCGCCAAGGCCGGCCTGCCGCCGCTGAAGGACGAGGAGAAGCCCGACAGCCTCGGCGCGGTTCCGCTGATCAGGCCCGACAACGCGATGCTGAAGCCCAGGCCGGGGATGCTCGACGAGCTGCTGCGGCTCGCGCCGGCCCAGTGACGCCTTGGGCGAAGCCGACGTGCTGATGACGCCAGGGCTCATCGAAAAACTCCGGCGCCCTCTTTACGCCGAGGCGGTGACCATTCTCTCGGCGAGCCGGTTCGGCGACCGCCTCCTGCAGGTCCGCGTCAGCTCGCCCGTGCTCGCCTCGGGCTATCACGGCCAGCAGGAGATCGTCGTCGAAGGCGCCGGCGTGCGTTTCAAGAAGGAGGTCGACGTCTGATGCTCACTTTCGCGATGCTCAACCGCCGCTGGCCGCGGGCCTCCCACGCGCTGGTTGCCGGCATCGTCGCCGCGGCGCCGGCGACGTTCGGCAAATACGGCCTTATCACCGCCGCGACGCAGGCCGACTTCCTCGCGCAGATTTCCGAGGAAACCGGCGCCGGGACCGAGACCGAGGAGAATCTCAACTACACCGCCGAGCGCCTCGTCCAGGTGTGGCCGTCGAGGTTTCCGACGGCCGCGTCGGCCGCGCCCTATGCGCACAACCCGAAGGCGCTCGCCGACATCGTCTACGGCGGGCGCGGCGGCAATGTCGCAGGGACCGACGACGGCTGGAATTTCCGCGGCCGAGGGCTGATCCAGGAGACGTTTCGCGACAATTACGCCGCCGAGGCCAGGGCGACCGGCCTCGACTGCCTCGTCAATCCGGATCTGCTGACCGACCCGGCGCACGCCATCGAATTCGCCGCCTCGTTCTGGAAGCGCGCCAATCTCTCGCCGCTCGCCGACATCGGAAACTTTCAGCTCGAGACCCTGCGGCTGAACGGCGGCTACACCAATCTCGCCACGCGCCTCGCCTGGCGCGCGATCTGGCGCGAAGAGCTCGGCGCATGAGTTGAGCGACGTCGTCCGCGCCTTCGCCGGCGCGGCGCTCGGCGCGCTGGTCGGCTGGGGCCTCGCGGGGCCGATCGGCCTGGTCTGCGGCCTGGCGCTCGGCGCGGCCTTCACGATCCGGGCGGAGCCCCGCTGACGCCCCTTCGCCCCGCGCAGCGGGGAGAAGGTGTCACGCGAAGCATGACGGATGAGGGGCGGCGCAAACGTCGCGCCACACGGCGACGCAGGACTTAAACCTGCACTACGCTGGTCCTCCGGCATAAGCGCCATGCCGTCCAGCTCGCCGGCCGAAGCCGACATTCGTGTCTGTCTGCTGGGCGCTTCTTCCACCAATCGCCGCAAGTCATTCTACCGCAGGCGCTCAAGCCTATCCACCGGCGTCGCGAGGCCCCTCGTCCGGCGCTTCGCGCCACCTTCTCTCCGCCTTGCGGGGCGAATGGCGCCCGCGCCTCTCATCGTTTCCCCCACGCCAAGGCCGCCCATGCGCTCCGACACGCTGCACATCGTCACCGCCGTCGCCAATCCGATCCGCTGGAAGAGCCGCATCGCGCTGGCGCGCTCGGCGGTCATCGGCTGGCTCGCCGAGCCGAACGTCGCCGTCACCCTGGTCGAATGCGCTTATGGCGGGCGCCCTTACGAGCTCGCCGATCTCGCCAGCGCCCGCGTGACCCATGTCCCGGTGCGCGCCACGACGCTCGCGTGGAACAAGGAGAACCTGCTCAACATCGGCGTCTCGCGCCTGCCGGCCGACGCCGCGTTCATCGGGATGTTCGACGCCGACATCGCCTTTCGCAAGCCCGGCTGGGCCAATGAAGCGATCGCCGCGCTCGACCTCTATCCCGTCGTGCAGCCGTGGCAGAACGCCTACGACCTCGGGCCCAACGATTTTCACCTGCAGACGCACACCAGCTTCGCCTCGCTGTGGCATGGCGGCAAGCCGGTGGTGGCCATGGGGCCGAACTTCTGGAAATTCCAGGGCGGCCCCTACGACTATTCGCATAGCGGCTACGCCTGGGCCTGGCAGCGCCGCGCGCTCGATCTCATCGGCGGCCTGTTCGAGGACGCCGGCATGGGCTCCGGCGATCATGTGATGGCGCTGGCGCTGGTCGGCGCCGCCGACCGGTCGTTCCCCGGCGAGGTGGCGCAGGCCTATCGCAAAGCGGTGATGACCTGGCAGGCCAGAGCGCTGACCCATGTCAACCTGAAGCTCGGCTTCGTGCCCGGCACTATCGAGCATTCCTGGCACGGATCGAAGACGCGGCGCGCCTATGTCGACCGCTGGGACATGTTCTTGCGCCACGGCTTCGATCCGTCGACGGATCTGAAGCGCAACACCACCGGCGTCATCGAATTCGCCGGCAACAAGCCGGCCCTCGAACAGGCCTTCGATCGCTACCTCCGCTCCCGCGAGGAAGACGGCAACCTCGCCGACTGATCCCGCGGCGCGTCACCCTTCTCCCCGCCAGGCGGGGAGAAGGTGTCTGCGAAGCAGACGGATGAGGGGCGGCGCGACGCCCTTTTCACGCAACCAGCGGGCGGGACGCCCGCGCTCCCAGGAGGCTCCCATGAAGGATTTCTTCGTGCATGTCGGCGCGCAGGTTGCGATGGCCGCGGGCGCCGCGGCGGTGGCGGCGCTCGCCCACGCCAATTATTCCGACCTCGGCGCCTATGCCGGGGTCGCCCAGGCCGGCGCGGCGATGCTCGCCGAGACCTGGAACCAGGTCTTCCCGGCCAAGTAAAGCCGCACCCGCGCGATCTTCGCGCCCTTTCCAAAAAAAACGAGGTTCATCATGAAAGCCATCCTGCTGGCCGGCGCGCTCGCGCTCGCTCTTTGCGCCGCCGCCTGCACTTCGACCGGCGCGCTCGCGCCAGCCGCGCAATCGGACATCACCGCCGCGCTCGCCATCGCCTGCCCGGTCGCAGCCGCGCTCAACGGCAAGGTCCCGACCGACGCCAACAGCCAGGCGGCCTATTCGCTGCTCGCCAGCCTGTGCCCGCCGAACGCGCCACCGACCAACGCTGTGGTCGCGGCGCTCGATATCCTCAACGTGTACGAAGTCCTGAAGCCGCTGGTGAAGTGACGTGGCGCCCGCCGTCGCCGCACTCGCGGCTTTTCTTGGCGGCTGGCAGGGCGCGCCGGTCGTCGTCGAGACGATCGGCGGCGCGGCGCGCGCCACGTCCGACATCAACGGCGTTGTGGTCGACCTCGACAAGCTGTGCAAGGCGACCGATCCGCTGATCGACGCGCTCGGCGACGCGCATCCGAAATCGCACGCGCTTGGCGCACTGGCCGGCGCCGCCGATAGGATTTGCGCGGCGGCGGCTGACGGCCCGGGAATCGCGACCGACGCGAGACTGGTCGGCGCAGTACTGACGGCCGTCGTAGCGGCCGAAACTAACGCTGGTGGCATATCCGCTGCCGTCGGCATTTCCGATGTTCCAGGGCAAAGAAGAACAGGGCGGTAGACCGCAATTCGAGCGTGTCAATGGCGCGCTCGGCTTTTGCTGTCTTGCTCGGAGACTCCGAAATTCGCTGGCCAATCCGCGCCTGCGAACGCGCCGTTCTATGGCGAGCGTCGGACGCAGTGACAACCCCGGGGACATCCGATGGACCTGCCAGCAGTGGGCGAGCCGCCTTGGAGCTTCGTCGAATGGTTCGTCACGGGAACCTCGACATTGATCGTCAGCGTCGCGGCGTTCGTTTGGCGTCTGATCGCGCGTCTGGAGCGACTGTCGATTTCCATCGATCGTCAGCGGATCGACCTCGAAACCCACAAGGATGAAGCCGCCGGCGCCGCTGCTTTGCTGTCGGAGCGCTTGGCGCAGCTTCACGAAGATCATCACCGTCTCCGGGAGACCATCAGCGCCCTGCCGAATCGCAGCGACCTCCGCGATATGGAGGTCCATATCGGAGAGCGTATCGAAGCGCTTGCCTCGCGATTTGACCGAGCGATTGAGAATCGCGGCCTCTGAGTCGGCGCGCCGCCGCCTCGGTCATTTCCGGGCGGAAAACTGCGCACGTATATTTCCAGGCAAACGTGCGGGACGACCGTTGGACAGCGCGACGACGCAGACGAGCGCATTGGCGAGCATCTCTTCGCCCCGGACAACCGATTGACGAAAGTCGACCGTTGCGCCGCCAATCGCGGCGATCGTCGTCTCGATCGTCAACAGATCGTCCATCAGCGCGGGCCGGAGATAGTCGATCTCGATGCGACGCACCGCAAAGAGGACCGACCCGGCGGACGCAAGCTCACGCTGTCCGAAGCCGCGCGCCCGCAGCCATTCCGTTCGTCCGCGCTCGAGGAAGCGCAGATAGGAAGCGTGATAGACCCGCCCCGAAAAGTCGGTGTCCTCATAGTACACACGCACGTCGAGTCGACAGCCCCCCGATTGCGCTGCGTTGGGTTTGCCTTCCGGTCCGATCATCGGTGCGCCGCGCGTGGGAATTTCTGGAACGACAGTTGAGCCGAGTTCGCGGCGAAATTCCATAGCGACCATAAGCGATCGCGTTTTGACCGCCGGGCGCGTCGATGCTATCGCCCTCGCAACATGCGTATCATCTTCATGGGCGCGCCCGAATTTGCGACGCCGACCCTTCTCGACATCGTCAAGCAAGGGCACGAAGTTGTCGCGGCATATACGCGCGCACCCAAGCCCGCTGGCCGGCGAGGTCTCGAGCCGACCAAAACTCCTGTTCATCGGATGGCGGAGCGTCTCTCGATACCCGTCGTGACGCCGGCAAACCTGAGGGACGCTCAAATCCAGGAGGAGTTTCGAGAGCGCGGCGCCGACGTCGCGGTTGTCGTCGCATATGGGTTGATTCTGCCGCCAGCCATTCTGGCCGCGCCGCGGCTCGGATGCTTGAACTTGCACGCTTCCCTTTTACCGCGATGGCGCGGGGCAGCCCCAATCCAGAGAGCCATCATGGCCGGAGACGCCGAAACCGGCGTAAGCGTAATGCGCATGGAGGAGGGGTTGGACACCGGCCCTATCGTTTTGGAGGAGCGCCTGGCAATCGACGAGAGCGCCACCGCCGGCGATGTCTCCCGTGCCTTGGCCGATATGGGCGCTTCGCTTATGAAGCGCGCGTTGTCCGCCTTGGCGCGGGACGGCCTGACTTTCCGCGCGCAAAGCGCGGAAGGCGTAACTTACGCCCACAAGATAGATAAGAGCGAGACGCGGATTGATTGGCGGCTCGACGCGCGAGTATTGCGCAATCACATTCATGGACTTTCTCCCGACCCCGGCGCCCATTCCGAAATCGATCTGGGCCGCGGCCTGGAGCGCATAAAAATCTTCCGGGTTGCGACGATCGAGGGGTCTGGCCCACCGGGGACGGTGATCGACCGAGCTTTGACAATCGCTTGCGGTCACGGCGCGATACGGATCCTTGAAGCGCAGCGGGCCGGCAGAGCGGCAATGACCGGCGAAGAGTTGCAGCGCGGCGTGCAAGTGCCGCCGGGCGCCAAATTCACTTAGCCGAGACGCGCTCCAACGCGGCGGCGAGCCTTCGCTTGATGTCTTCCTTGGCCGGCTCCGCGGCCCGCAAAATCTGTGCGGCCCGGAAGAAATCAAGCACGCGGAACTGCTCGACCATCGGCCGCACAAGAATGTCGGGCGCTCGCAGTTTCAATTTTTGCGTCGTTATTGCGCCCTGCATGATTTGCGCCGCGCCGAACATCGCGTCGAACGGCGCTGGATTCTTTCGCTCTCGCGATCCACCAAACGTGACGTCGACGGCGATCACCACGTCGGCGGCCTCGAACAGGAGGTCATAGGGCAAAGGATTGACCGCGCCTCCGTCAATGAGCACTCGGCCGCCCGACTCGACCGGCTTGATCAGGCCGGGAATCGCCATCGATCCGGCAACCGCCGGCGCCAGCAATCCGGACGAGAAAACAGCCTCGCAGCGGTCGCGAAAGTCCGTCGTGACGACCTGAAGCGGGGTCACAAGATCCTCGAAGCGTTCCGGCACCGCCTCCGGCCAAAAAAGATCGAGAAAAATCTCGGCATCGAGCAGCATTGGGTTTGCGAGCCCGCGCAAGACGATATCGGTGAAACGGCCGACACGCGCCTTCAACAGTTTGGCCATCACCTCGGACCGATTGCGCATGACGAGCAATGTATGAGCGCGCAATTGCTTGGCTTCGATTCCCCCCGCGTAGGCGGCGCCAATGATGGCGCCGATCGACGTGCCGGAGAGCGCCACGGGCCTGACACCCAACTCGTCAAACGCCTCAAGGATGGCGATATGGGCGATACCGCGCGCCCCGCCGCCCCCGAGCGCTACTGCGAAGGAGGGCGAGGAAGGCGCCGAGGCGTTGCGTCTTCGTGATTCCATTCCAATCCTCGGGGAATGCTGTCGAAAATATCGTGGCTGGGGAAGTCGATCGGAAACGGAGTTCAATCCGACGAAGGCTTCGCGGCGCCTTGCAGCGCTCGGCTATTGTCAACCCTTCCGGACCTAAACGGCAACGCAACTCAACCGCCGTGTTCGTGCAAGATCGCTCGCCAGCCAATGTCGCGACGACAGAAACCTTCTGGCCAGTCGATGGCGTCCACGGCCGCATAGGCGCGCGTCCGGGCCTGAGCGACGCTATCGCCCTTGGCGGTGACGGCGAGGACGCGCCCGCCGTTCGCGAGAAGTCGCGCGCCTTGCCTGCTGACGCCCGCATAGAGGACTGTCACGCCGGGAAGTCGGGAGGCTTCTTCGAGTCCGCGGATTTCCGAGCCTTTCGCGACCGCGCCGGGATAGCCGCGCGTGGCGAGCACCACGGTGAGCGCGGCGTCGTTCGAAAATTGCGGCGCTTCGGGCGGCAGTCGCCCCTGCGCGGCGCCAAGCAGCAGCTCAAGAAGATCGCTTTCCAATCTCGCCAGGACGACCTCCGCCTCCGGATCGCCGAAGCGGACGTTGTACTCGATCAGTTTGGGTCCGTCCGCGCCGATCATCAGCCCAGCGAACAAGATTCCTCGAAACGGCGCGCCGCGCGCGCGCATGCCAGCGATCGTCGGCGCGACGATGTCTCGCATGATGCGGTCGCTCATTTCCCTTGTGACGAGAGGCGCCGGCGAATAGGCGCCCATCCCGCCGGTGTTCGGGCCAGTGTCCCCATCGCCGACGCGCTTGTGGTCCTGAGCGCAGGAAAAGGGCTCCGCCCGTTCCCCGTCGCTGATCGCGAAGAAAGATACCTCTTCGCCGTCGAGAACTTCCTCGATCACCACAGAAGCTCCGGCCGCGCCGAAATCGCCGCCGAACATCGATCGAACCGCCTCCTCCGCCTGCGTCAGCGTCGTCGCGACGACCACCCCCTTGCCGGCCGCCAGACCGTCCGCTTTGACGACGATCGGCGCGCCCTTCGCGCGCACGAAGGCGAGCGCGTCATCCATCCGATCGAAGCGTTCATAGGCCGCGGTGGGAATGCCGAAGTCGCGGCAAAAATCCTTGGCGAACCCTTTGGATCCCTCCAGCCCCGCTGCGGCTCGGCTCGGGCCGAAGCAAAGAATCCCGGCCGCGGACAGATCGTCCACCAAGCCCGCCACCAGAGGCCCCTCGGGACCGACGACGACCAGGTCGATGGCGTGAGTTTCACAAAGGCGCGCCATCGCGGGGTGGTCGTCGATGTCGACGTCGACGATCTGCGCGACACTCGCCGCGCCCGGATTGCCCGGGGCAATGAACAGTCGCGTCAATGAGCGCGAGCGGGCGAGAGCGAGCGCGAGCGCATGCTCTCTTGCGCCCGCCCCCAAAATCAAAACGTTCATACCCGTCTCGCCGCGCGAGCGCCCGCTTCGTTCAAGCGCTTTTCCGACGCTTCATTAGGCGAGGATGGGCGAGCGATCAACCAAAGCGCATCGCCGGCTCTCTTGCGCTTTTGGTCGGGAGGGTGAACAAGCTTCCGGCTCTGGCCGCGCGGCGTTGCCCTCTCGACAGGCGCTTCGATGTTGAAAACATCGGCGGTGCAATTCGCCCGGACGGTCGCCGCGGCGGCGAACCGATCGGAGTGGTCGTGCTGAACACGAATTTTTCGCCCCTTCCCCTTGGACTGGCGTTCGCGTTGCTGCTGGCGGTCCCCGCCAGGGCGGAATCTGGCGAGCCTGATCTTCTTTTCCGGAAGTCGACGACTTTCAAGCTGTTGACCCCGAACGACAAGCTCGCGGTCTACGGCGTCGACGATCCTGCGATTGACGGCGTCGCGTGCCATTTCACAACGCCTGAAAAAGGTGGTCTGGCGGGGGCCTTCGGCCTGGCGGAACAGACATCGGACGTATCGCTGGCCTGTCGCCAATACGGACCGATCAAGATCAAGGAAAAGTTCGAACAGGGCGACGTTGTGTTCCGCGAGCGCCGTTCGCTGTTCTTCAAGAAAATGCAGATCGTCCGGGGATGCGACGTCAAGCGCAACGTGTTGGTCTATATGGCTTATACGGACAAGCTGATTGATGGATCGCCAAAGAATTCCACCTCCAGCGTGCCGATCCAGCCCTGGGGCGGGAGCGGCGACGTCCAGAAGTGCGGCGATTTTCTGCGATGATTCGCTTGCAGGCTTTTAGTCGCCGCAACGAACGATGTAGGGGCGTTGCGATTTCTTGGCTGCAGCCCCCGCGGGAATAGCGTCGGTCACGTCATCTGCCGGGCCAAACGCAATGGCCGCGCCGTGCCCGTGCGCCTCGCACCAGGCGTCAGCAACGACGCGCCCACATTCGCCGCCTTCCGCCAGGCAGTCCTCGACGCCATAGCCGTCCGCGCCAGCGATGATGAAAACATGCCCTACTTCGATTGGCCCTTGCGCCGCCTGTGCGTCGCCTGAGGCGAAAGCGAAGAGAAACGGAATAGTTGCCACCCACGACTTGTAACGACGCATGCGCTGGCTCGGGATTTTGGGAATCGCTCTCAGGCCGGACCGGCCTGTGAGCGCAATCCTGAGGGTGCAGGGTGAACGCAAGGTTAACGAGTTCAGACCAGCCCGATCAATCCGTTCGGCTTGACTTCCGTCACCGGCTGCGAGAAGACTTATCTTATGACGCGCCCGTTCCGCATTTGCTGGATTATTATCATTTGCAGCTAGCATTGTAGCTGGCTGGTGCGCGTCTTTTTCAATCCAAAGTCATGAAAAGCGACGATCCGGCCAGCTCGAATGCGTTATCGCGCGGCTGGTGGAAGCGATATGTCGAGACCTTTGAAGCTATACAACACGGCATCCAGGTCAAAAGAGGTCTTCGAACCTATCGACCGTGAGAACGTGCGCCTCTACGTCTGCGGCCCCACCGTTTACGACTACGCCCATATCGGCAATGCGCGCCCGCTGATTGTCTTCGATGTTCTCTTTCGCCTGCTGCGTCGCCGCTACGGCGCGGACCACGTCGTCTATGCCCGCAACATCACGGACGTCGACGACAAGATCAACGCGCGCGCGGCGCGCGATTTTCCTGATCTGCCTCTCAACGTTGCAATTCGTGAAGTGACCCGGGCGACCGAGAGGCAATTTCACGAGGATGCGAGCGCCCTGGTTTGCCTGCCGCCGACTGAAGAGCCCCGCGCGACCGACCACATCGCAGAAATGGTTGCGATCATCGAGCGGCTCGTCGCGCGAGGCCTAGCCTATGTCGCCGAAGACAATGTGCTGTTTTCGCCCGCCGCGATGGATCGCTATCCCGGCGCGCCCCGCTACGGATCGCTGGCGCGGCGCTCGCTCGACGAGATGATCGCCGGCGCGCGGGTCGATGTCGCCCCTTACAAGCGCGACCCGATGGATTTCGTGTTGTGGAAGCCCTCGAAGGCGAACGAGCCGGGGTGGCCGAGCCCGTGCGGCATCGCGGCCCTTGGCCGGCCGGGCTGGCATATCGAATGCTCCGCCATGTCGATGGCCAAGCTGCTGACGCCGTTCGGCGGAGGGCTCGCCAGTGACGATCCGACCAGGAATGTCTTCGACATTCACGGCGGCGGCATCGACCTCGTCTTCCCTCACCATGAAAACGAGATCGCCCAGTCCTGCTGCGCCCTCGACACGCCGCGCATGGCCAATGTGTGGATGCACAACGGCTTTCTGCAGGTCGAAGGCGAGAAGATGTCGAAGAGCCTCGACAACTTCGTCACTATCCACGATTTGTTGAATACCACAAGGTTCGGCGGTCGGCAGTGGTCGGGCGAAGTCCTGCGGCTCGCGATGCTGCGCACCCACTACCGCCAGCCGATCGATTGGACGTTGCGAGCGCTCGAAGAATCCGAAAAGACTCTCGACCGATGGTACGAAGTCGTCGGCGACTCCGACCCCGACGTCGAAATCGCCGATGGCGTGTTGGCCGCCCTCGACGATGATCTGAATACGCCGGCCGCCGTCGCCGAGCTTCATCGGTTGGCGCATCCCGCAGTCGCCGGCCTTGCCGCGGCGGGGTTGACCCAGGCGGGTCAGGGTCTGGCGTCCTCAGCGATCTTCAAGGCGAGCGCCAATCTGCTCGGCTTGCTCACCCAATCCAAATCCGCGCGCAGCGGCGTGGCGCCCAAGCCAGAGCGCGCCGAACTCCGAACGCATTGGCGACCTCCTCTCGGCGCGGGCATCCGCACGAGCCAACAGGGACTGGCAGGAATCTGACCGACTTCGCGACGAACTCGCAAGAATGGGCGTGGTGATCAAGGACAACAGGGACGGCGTCACGACGTGGGAGTTCAGGCGATGACCTCCGGTCGCCCCTTCGCGCCGACGTTGCGCCCTTTCCTTCCTGCCGACGCCGCGCGCTGCGCGGCGATCTTTCGCGACAGCATCGAGACATTGACGAGCGACGACTACAGCGAGGACCAGCGTCGAGTCTGGGCTGCGGCCGCGGACGATGTCGCGGCCTTCGGGTCGCGTCTGGAGAAATCACTGACATTGGTCGCCGCGCTTTCAGGCCAGACGATCGGCTTCGGCAGCCTGAAAGGCGGTGACGTCATTGACATGCTTTATGTCGACCCCGACTACGCACGGCGCGGCGTCGGCGCGGCCTTGATCGACGCGCTGACGCGGCTCGCGACGGCGCGCGGCGCCAAGCAATTGATCAGCGATGTCAGCGACACCGCCCGCGCACTGTTCGAGCGGCAGGGATTTGTCGCGCAGCGGCGCAACATGATCCAACTCGGCGGCGAATGGCTCGCCAACACGACGATGGTCAAGACGCTGGCTGCGGCCGGTCCGACCACCCGGCCCGAATCCACGCTTCACTAGTGGTTGAACGAACATGACGCACGACCGTCTTTATCTTTTCGACACGACGCTGCGCGACGGCGCGCAGACGACCGGCGTTGATTTTTCGCTCGAAGACAAGCGCCAGATCGCCGCCATGCTCGACCGCCTCGGGGTCGACTACGTCGAAGGCGGCTATCCCGGCGCCAATCCGGTCGACACAAAATTCTTCGAGCGCAAGCCGATGATGCGCGCCCGCTTCGCGGCGTTCGGGATGACCAAGCGCCCCGGGCGATCCGCCCACAACGATCCGGGCCTGACCGCCCTGCTTGCCGCTGACGCCGATTCGATCGTCTTCGTCGCCAAGTCCTCGGACTATCATGTTCGTGTCGCGCTGGGATGCACGCTCGATGAAAATCTGGAGAGCATCGAGGAAAGCGTGAAAGCGGCGCTCGGAGCGGGCCGCGAGGCGATGGTCGACTGCGAGCATTTCTTCGACGGATACAAGGCCAATCCCGATTATGCGCTGAGCTGCGCTCGCGTAGCGCATGCTGCGGGGGCGCGATGGATCGTGTTGTGCGACACCAACGGCGGCACGTTGCCCGACGAGGTCGAACGCATCGTTCGGGAGCTCGCCGACGCCATCCCGGGCGACCGTCTTGGAATTCACGCGCATGACGATACCGGGAACGCGGTCGCGAATTCATTGGCGGCTGTGCGCGCCGGCGCTCGACAGATTCAAGGCGCCCTGAACGGTCTCGGCGAGCGTTGCGGCAACGCCAATCTGGTCACGTTGATCCCGACGCTCCTGCTCAAGCCTGAGTTGAGCGAGCGATTCGAGACTGGCGTCACGCCCGATTCGCTGACCGAGATTTCAAAGATATCGCATGCGTTCGACGAGCTGCTCAATCGCGCGCCGAATCGCCACGCGCCCTATGTCGGCGCCTCTGCTTTTGCGACCAAGGCGGGCATCCACGCGTCGGCGCTCGCCAAGGATCCGCGCACCTACGAGCATGTGCCGCCCGAAAGCGTCGGCAACACCCGCGCCGTTCTGATCTCCGACCAGGCGGGCAAGTCCAATCTCATCGCGCAACTGGCGCGTCTGGGCGTCGCGGCGCGCAGCGACGACCCCAGGCTGTCGTTCCTGCTTGACCAGGTGAAGGCCAAAGAGGCCGAAGGCTACGCCTACGAAGCCGCCGACGCTTCCTTCGAATTGCTCGCGCGGCGCGCGCTCGGCGAGACGCCGGCATTCTTCGAAGTCCAAGGCTTCAGCGTCAATGTGGAACGCAAGTTCAACGCCAGCGGCGCCCTCGTCTCCGCCTCGCAAGCGGTCGTCAAAATCAACATTCGCGGTGAGACGCTGATTTCCGCCGCCGAGGGCAACGGTCCGGTTAACGCGCTCGATCTGGCCTTGCGCAAGGACCTTGGCGTCTATCAGCGCTATATCGGGGACCTGGAGTTGCTCGACTATCGGGTCCGGGTGTTTCAGGGCGGCACCGACGCCGTGACACGCGTTCTGATCGAATTCGGCGACGCGACGGGCGCGCGCTGGTCGACCGTCGGCGTGTCCGGGAACATCATCGATGCGTCATTCCAGGCGCTGGTCGACGCGATTGTCTATAAGCTCCTCAAAGCCGGCGCCGACCAGTCAACCCAAAATTGAGGATTGCGCCGGGCTGGCTCTTCCCAACGGGCGGCGCCGCGCCTATGTTGGTTTTGCCGTCGCAAGACGGTTATGGCGATAAATGGACATCGGAATAAGTCTTTCGGACCCGGGGGCGGTACCCGGCGCCTCCACCAAAGCCCGCGGCGTTCGTCGCGGAAATCGGGCTTTGGCGGGGGCGAAATAGGTTCGACGGGGGATGTAAAGGGTGCTCTTTCGCTCGGCATGATACCGCCGTTATCGGGTCAAACCTATAGTTGCTAATGACAACTATGCCCCGGTGGCCCTCGCCGCGTAATGCGGTGCTGGTACTGGAAATCAAGTCCTGAGGGTTCGCACCTTTAGGCGGGGCTCGGAGGCGCCTGGCAACAGAAGCCTCCACTTTTTTTGTTTCTTTGGTTCTCAAGCAGGGCTCCGAATCCGGGTTAACGGATTTTGGCTTGGAGGACGGCGGCGAGATATTCGGTGTCCCAGCCTGCGAGCTTTCGGCGCAATTTGATGCTGGTTTTCCGCGGCGCGCTTGGTTTGCGTGTCTTGCGTCGCAGGCCTGTTCGCTGTGGCCGCGCGGCCTCGTCGACCCGGCGGACGAGATTGATGGCGAAGTGGCGGACGACGGCCATGTTCTTGGCGCCATGGCCTTTGCGCAGTCTGGATTGGTCTTCGTTGAAGACCACGTCCAGCGTCCAGTGCAGTTGATTTTCTACGCGCCAATGGCCCCTGACCGCCTTGGCGGCGTCTTCGGCCGAGGTCTTGGCCGAAGAGATGTAGTAGCGCGTATCGAAGCGGCAGCGATCCTTGAGCTCGGTTCGGCTCTCGACTTTGACGATGGCGGCGACGCGCGGCAGGCGCAGTTCCCCGGGAAAGCGCCGCTCCCCGCCGAGCCAGTCGACCTCGCGCGCCACAGTGACGGCGCGCTGTTCGATGCGGCCGTGCCCTTTGTCCACGTCGGCGAAGCGCTCCAGGCCCGCCTCGGGAGCATCGCGGAAGAAAGTCTCGATTTCGCCGCGCAAGGTCGGCTGGTTGGCTTTGACGGCCAGGAGATAATCGGCTCCCGCCTCGGTGATCGTTCGGGCGATGGCCGCGTTGCAGGCGACGGCGTCGATGCTGACGAGGGCGCCTTTCAGCCCGCCATCGGCCGCCAGCCGCTCCAGCAGCGCGGGAATGGCGCTGAGCTCATTGGATTTGTCGCTGACCGATTCCTGACCAAGCACCAGCCCCTGGGTGGTGGCGAACGCCGAGACCAAATGGAGCGCCGGCTGATCGACGCTGCGATCATGACTGCGCCGTATGGTTTTCCCGTCGATGGCCACCAGATCGGGACGGTCCGGCCAGCAGGCGCGAACCCAGTCGGAAAAGCACGCCGAGAACAGCGCCGGGCTGACCCGGTTCATCATGATCGTCAACCACCGCCCCGACGGCACGCCGTGATGAAACGGCAAAAACCGCCGCAGGAACTCCAGGTGGGTCTCTCCCCACCCGGCGATGTTCTCGTAGTCGTCGCAATCGGCGATCGTCCCGCACACCGCCAGAAGCAGAAGCTCGGCCAGCGGGTAGGCGACGCGATGGGGCTCACGCTCGTCTTCGATGATCGAAAAATGATCCAGCAGCACCCGAAGGCGCGAGCGGTCTCCAAAATCAGGCGGCGAAAGGTCCATGGCGGCTCTCCGAATCAGCCCGCCTATAGATTCACCTCACCCGTCAATCCTCAATCCGCGTTAACCTGACTTCGAAGCCCTGGGTTCTCAAGACCCGCAATTGCATTGGCCGTCTCACTCCGCTAGTTCTTTGCAAGAGGCGCGGGTGCAAACGTACCGATGCCGACCGACCATATCCGCTACGATCTTCTGGTCCAGGACGCCTTGCGCTCCGTTGTGCGTAAGGTTCTCGGCGACGCGGCTCGCAACGGCCTGCCCGGCGACCATCATTTTTACATTTCTTTCAAGACGCGGGCGCCCGGCGTGACGGTCCCGGCGGCGATGCGCCAGAAATACCCCGACGAGATGACGATCATTCTCCAGCATGAATTTTGGGATCTGTCGGTAAATGGCGAGGGCTTTGAGGTCAGTCTCTCGTTTTCGAGAAAGCCCGAACGTCTCGCCATCCCGTTTGCCGCGATAACCGGTTTCAGCGATCCGTCAGTGCCAACATTCGGCTTCAAGTTCATGGTGCCGGAAGTCGCCGAACTGGGAAGCGCGCCTCCGGTGACCGATTCGAAATTGTCCGCCAAAGGCAAAAACGAACCCGAAGCGCTCCCCAAACGCCCTCAAGGCCCTCAGCCCCCGGCAAAGGCGTCCCCGCCGGGCAAGCCCGTCGAGCCCTCCGGCGATCTGCCGGCCGCGCCGAAAGCGCCGGAGAAAGCCGACGCGGCCAAGGTCGTTTCGATCGACGCGTTTCGCAAGAAATAGCGCGACGATGAGCGGCGAGATCGTCAATCTCCGTACGGCGAGAAAGCGTCAAGCAACCGCGCTTGCCGAGGCCAAGGCGGCGTCCAATCGCGTCGAGTTTGGCATGTCCAAAAGCGCGAAACGCGCGCTCGAGGCCCAACGCGACCTCGCCGATCGCCGCCTCGACGGGCATCGCAGGTCGGAGCCCGACGGTGCCGAGTGACGCTCGTCCGTCGCCTGATGGCGAATTGCCGCTGCCGAGAACGGGCGTCACCAAACGGTCTCTGGTCATCGCCGGCCACCGCACCAGCATCTCGCTCGAGGACGCGTTCTGGCGAGGACTGAAGACCTTGGCCGAGCGCCGTTCCCAGTCGATCAACGCGCTCGTCACCGAGATCGACGCCGCGCGCGGACAGGCGAACCTTTCGTCGGCGATCCGCCTTTTCGTGCTCGAAAGCGCGGCTCAATAGATCCCTGTCGCCGTGGGATCGACGCGCTGCGGTGGACGCGGGGAGGGCGTAGGCGCCTGCGGCGGCGGCAGAAACGAACCGGTGGCCGACTGCGGGGAGTCGCGCGGCGTCGGCGCGGGCGACGATAGCGGGGTCGCAGTTGGATCCGGCGTCGCTGCTTTGCGCCTTTCCTCGTCGGCTTTCAACGTCTCGGCTTCGACGCGGCGACGATCATCGTCCCACTTTTGGCGCGCCTTTTCGAGCGCGTAAGCCTCCAGCTCCAATTCGCGACGGCGCAGGAATTGATCGGCCTTCAGCCTTCGGTTGAAGAACGCACGCTCGCGGATGTCCGATTCGAGCGCCGCGATCCTGTCGGTCTCCCGTGCGATCGCCTGAGCCGACAGGCCCGCCACGAAAAGGCTGGAATCGATCCGGCGCACCGGCGCGTCAACGGGGCCCTTCAAGACGACGGCAACCGTCGGCGGAGTTCCGCTCCAGAACTTTGTGGTTTGCAGTTCTGTGAATGCGGCGCGAATCTCCAACACGAACGAGCGAACGTCGAAACTCACGTCGAGTTTGGCCTGGTTCCCGGGGTCCCGCGTCTCAAACGGGCCAAAGCGGAGAATCCCCGCGGTGAGCGACGCCGGCGCGTCGGCGTCGGGAATGCGTAGCGGTTGCTTGCTGAATTCCAGATCGAGCGCATGGTCGATGTTGGTCTCGTCGATCGGGTAGTCGGGGGACTGCGCCTTTTCGACAATGCGGCCGACCGCTCCTTGATCGAGACGCGGTATCCGCACGCCCGACATCCGGATGTGGCCTGTTCCGGCCAGCCCCGCGACCAGTGCGCTGGCGCTCTGTCCGGTGGCGGCGAACTCCAACCCACCCGACAAGCGCCCCGCAAAGCTGGGGCGATCAACGGCAACGGGCTCGATCGACAGGCGTCCGGCGAGCGACGCGTCTGGCCCGTTTCGGCGAATGGTCAGGCGGCCGCCGAGCGCGCCGCCGCCGACATTCATCGACAATCCGTCCAAGCCGACGAACCCCCGACCCAGCGTCAGCCGTGCGCTCGCGTCATGGGCGACGATGCCGTCGGCGACATCGAGCGAGGCGACCTTGAGCGCGATATCGGCCGACGGCGCATTGGCGAGGCCCGTCGAAAACTTCGCGTCCGACCACGACGCCTTCGGCGTGGCCGCCTGCGGCGGCCCCAGCGCAAGGCCGGCCAGCGCGGAGAACGGCAATCGGTCGACGGATAGAGCGCCCTCCAGTTGCGGCGGCGGACCGGACGCGGTCGAGGCCCCGCCGGCGACAGCCTGAGCGAGCGCCAGGTCGGGATCGGACGGCACCAAAGGGACCGGCGGCGTCGGCGTAGGCCGATATGTCAAATCCCCCGTAAAATGCGCGATCCCGACCGCGCCTTTCAGCTGCGAAAAAGTCAACCGATCGCCGCGCCAGGTCAATTGCGCCGAAATGTCGACCGGAATCGGCAAGGCCAAGCCGGGCGACGCCACGCGCAGCACAGCCAGAAGCGGCGCCGCGTTGACCGCCTTCAGGCTGCCCGCCCCCCGAAGAAATGCAGGATCGTCGACCCCCCACGAGCCGGGCGACACCCGGCCCCGCCACTCCAGATCGACGCCGGCGAGTGAAGCCGTGAGATCCCCGTCGATATCCTCGCCCCAGCGCCCGCGCAGCGAAGCGGCGACGCGGCCGCGCCCCGATCCGGCGAGCGTCTGGGCCGGCAACCCGATTTGTCTAAGCAGCGGCGCAACTTCGGGCGCGTCGAGCGAAAACGACGCAGCGACGGCTTTGGCGTCGGCCGACTGGCGATCCAGTCTGACGCTGACGCGCGTATCCCCGGCTGTGCCATCAACGCTGAGCGAATCGGCGACGGCGTCGCCGCTCGCGTTCGAAAATTGCGCGTTCAGGGCGAGCTTGACCGGCGAGAGTGATTCCGATCGATCGACCAGCAGGTCGCCGAGCGGCCCGGGCGCGACATGGCGGACGAGCGCCGCGAAGTCGTGCAGCTTCGCCGCGTCGATGTTGGCGCTGAGCCGCCGACCCTTCGCATCGATCGCGCCGCTTGCCTCCACCGAGGCGCCGCCAAGATCGGCGATCGACAGGCGATCGAGCCGGACATCCCCATCCTGGCTGGTCAGCTTCACCGCCAGCGAGCCGCCCTCGACCTGGCCTTCTCCCAAACGCGCAATGCGGAGAGAGCGCGCATTGAGAGTCAAAGAAAGATCGAGGCCCCCCCATAGCGCGCTATTCGCGTCGAGCTTGGGAAGCGCGTCGAGATCGAGCGAATCCGTTCGCAGGTCCATGAAGATGCGTCCGCGTTCGGCGCCCACCGCCCTCGTAAGGGCCAGAGTTCCGGCAAACGCCGATCGCTCCAGAACGAGATTCAAATCCCGCGCTACAAAACCGGCCGCCGAGAAGTCCATCTCACCGGTCGCCGAGGCCGATCTATAGGGCAGGACATCGCTGATCGCGGCGAGGCGCGCATCCAAATCGGGCGCTCGCAACGCCAACCATTCCCGCAGGCGCTGCGCCTCATCGGTTTGCGCCTCTACGCGCCCCTTGAAACCAAGGGCGGGCCCAAGATCGATCGCGCCGGACGCCAGGATGTGGCTGCGCCCCGGCGGGCTCGCCTCCAATCTGCCCGCGAGAGGCGCTCCGGGGCCCGCCGTCGCCGAGAGCGAGACGTCGGCAATCGTGTCGCCGCCCAGTATCGCCGCCGGCGTCTGGAGCTCAAAAGACACTTCGAGCGGCGGACCGCTCCCGATCCCCAGCCCGGCCAAGGCGGCGCTCGCGCTCTCAAACACCTCCGCCGGCGCCGCCGAGTCCTCGCCCTGCGGCCGCAGCAACGCGTCAAGATTGAGCTGTTTGGCGGCGAGGGTGACGCTCGCTCGGGGCTTTGCGCCAAACACCACCTGCGCCGCGCCGTTCGCCGCAAGCGCGCGGTCTTCCGGCCCGACACGGACGTCCAGATTGTCGAACGATGCGGCCTGCAGCCCCGCTTTCAGATTTCCCGAGGCCAGCCAGGGCATGGGCGCGCCTGCGGCGCCGCTGATCTCTCCAGTGAAGGTCGCCGCGCCGGTGTAGCCGACAGCCGCGAGGCCCGTCGTCGGGGTCTCGTCTGCGAAGGCCAGAACGCCATCGAACTCGGCCCGCGCAAAGCCCCTGTCAGGCTCGATCGTCGATTTCAAATGCAATTGGCCGCCTTCGACGGCGCCGGTGGCGAAATGGAACCCGACCTTCACGCCGCCGGGGCCCGCCGCCTCTCCGGAGCCCCTGAACGGGCCCAGCAGCGAGTCGGCCTCGGCGTCGACGTCAATACCCGCAACGCTCATGTCGCGGGCGCCGCCGGCGATTCTCACGCGACCGTCGCGGACAGCGATCGACTCGAGCGCGATTGAACCGGAACGCGCCGCAAGACTCAATTGGGGCAGCAAAACCTCACCGTCCGGACCCCGCCGCAGATCAATCGTCGGATGGTCAAAAGACGCCCGCGTGAAACGGAACTGACCGCGGGTCAAAGACGTCAGGCCAAGCTCAAGGACAACTTTGCCGCAGGAGAAGAAGACGCTGGATTTCCGATCGGCGATTTCGACCTCACCAAGGGTGAGATACGGCGTCGGAAGCAGTCTAAGATCAATCGAGCCTCGCACCTTCACCTGCTCGCCGAGAACGCGGGACAACTGCGTCTCGACCGCGGCGCGCTGCTTGGCCCAATCGACAAAGTAGGGGCCCACCAGCGCCACGGTCAGCGCCAGGATCACGAGAACGGCGAGGGCGGTGAGGCCGGTGCGCAAGTCTTACCGTTGGTTCATGGTTCAAAACACAGATCAGCGGGCGCCACAATATCCCAATTCGTGGCGCGAACGTGACCGGGCGCGGCGCCAGCCCAAAGCGACCGCGCCCTGACCGAGCGAGGGATTCAGGGTCGCAGGATTTTGCCCGGATTCAGCAAATTTTCCGGATCGAACGCCTGTTTGATGCGGCGCATCAGATCGAGCGTCGTCGCCGAATATTCCTCTTCCATATATTTGATCTTCTTCTGGCCGACGCCGTGCTCGCCCGTGCAGGTGCCGTCCATCGCCAGCGCCCTGCGCACCAGGCGCGACGCGAACGCTTCGGCCTTCTCTATGTCGGTCGGGTCCGCCATATCGACAAGCGGGCTGACGTGGAAATTGCCGTCGCCGACATGCCCGACGATGGGCGCGACAAGCCCGGTCTGCGCGATGTCTTGTTGTGTTTCCTCGACGCAATCGGCAAGCCGCGAGATCGGCACGCAGACGTCGGTCGCGAAGGGCCGAGCTCCCGGCCGCAGGGTCAGCGACGCCCAGTAGACGTCGTGGCGCGCCTGCCAAAGACGGGTGCGTTCTTCGGGCCGCGTCGCCCATGCAAACGGGCCGCCAGCGAACTCGGAGGCGATCTCTCCGAAGCGCCGCGCCTGTTCGGCGACGCCCGCTGACGTGCCGTGAAACTCGACGAACAGCATCGGCGTCTCAGGCAGCGACAGTTTGGAATAGGTGTTGCAAGCCCGCACCTGCAGCGCGTCGAGCAGTTCGATGCGCGCCACAGGCAGGCCCGACTGGATGGTGGCGATCGTCGCATCGCAGGCCGATCGTACGTCCCTGAACGGACAATGGCCTCCCGAAATCGCTTCGGGCACGCCATGAAGCCGCAAGGCGACTTCGGTAATGATTCCGAGCGTGCCTTCTGAGCCGACGAACAGGCGCGTCAGATCGTATCCGGCAGCGGATTTCTTCGCGCGACTCGCCGTGCGGACGATCGAGCCGTCCGCCGTGACCACCACCATCGACAGCACATTGTCTTTCATCGTGCCATAGCGCACCGCGTTGGTGCCCGAAGCGCGCGTCGCGGCCATTCCGCCGATCGACGCGTCGGCGCCAGGATCGATGGGAAAGAACAGGCCTGTGTCGCGCAATTGTTCGTTCAGCGCGATGCGGCGCAGGCCCGCCTCGACGACGCAATCGAGATCCTCGGCGTGAACCGCCAGAATGCGGTCCATGCGCGACATGTCGATCGACACGCCGCCGTGCAGCGCGTTGACGTGGCCTTCCAGCGATGTGCCGACCCCGAACGGGACGATCGGCGCGTCATGCCCGGCGCAGATGCGCACGACGTCGACGACGTCCTGCGTGCTGCCGGCGAAAACAACCGCGTCAGGCGGCGCGTTGTCGGTCCAGGTCAACGTGTGGCCATGCTGACCGCGCACCGCCTCGGAAGTGACGAGACTGTTGCCGAAGCGCGCCGCGAGATCACGGGTGAGCGCTGTGACTGTGGTGGGCGAAAGGCCGCCCTCGCGGCGGCGCAAACGGGTGGCGAATGGCGTGGCTGGTGCGTCGTTCAAAGGCCGGTCCTCCATTCGCGAAAAGATAGGCAAGGGGGATGGAGAGAGCAAATCGGCGCCTTGCGCGACCGGCGCGAGCGCATCTGCCCGCGTTTGGCGGGCGCAACTTCGCGAAAACGCCAAAGACTGACAAAATCTGGCGGCTCCTCACGCCGCCGAGCGAATGAGTCCGCGGACAGAAAAGGCGCGTTCGCCGACGCCATGCCTCTTTACCAGCCAGCCAACATCAATCTTTGCCCGCCCCCTTCCCAGCCGACGAGGAGGTTGACGAATCGAGGCGCGCGGGATTCTATTGTCTGATTCGGCACGCCTCTTGCAGGCGATTCGCCGAACGGCCCGGCGGCGCTTAGAGCGCTTTTCGTCCCGGCCGGAGGATGCGCCCCTAGCCGGCTCCTCGCCGTCGCCTTGTCGCGGCGAGACCCAACGAGCCGCACGAGTGCATATGCGATTCGCATGTCACATCAACTGCGCGCGAGGCAAGTTCGCGCCGGCGGTTCTGTGCGCTCGGGACCTTGGGAGGAGTTCAAACATCTAAGGGGGCGATCGGCACGCGGCCTGATCGCATCGACGAGAGCCTCGATCGGTCGGCCGCCAACAGGAGCGGTTGACATGACGAATGCTCTCTTTCGCGTAGCCCTTGGCGGCGTCTTCGCCGCCGCGACATTCTCCGCAGTCAGCGCCCATGACATCTATACCGGTGTGCATGGCAAGAACGGCCAGCTCTGCTGCGGCGGCAACGATTGCGCCGCGACGTCGTTTCGCGAGCGCGCCGGCCATTTCGAATTCCTGACGCGCGAGCAACAATGGATTGCGATCCCCGAGGAGCGCATCACGTTCCTGCCGATTCCCGGCGATCCGCCGGACGACGATTCGCACCACGCGCACTTGTGCTATCGCTCGGCGACGGACAGCGACCGGCTCGGTTCCGCCGCTTCGAACGTGTTCGACAGCATCTTCCTCTATTGCGCATTCATTCCGCCAGGATCGATCTGAACGGCCTGCGACGCGGGGCCGCCGCTCAGCCAGCCCGCCGCAGCGCTCCGCTTGCGGCGTCGAACACCGATTTGGCGCCAAACGCGATGAACAGCACGCCGACGACGCGCGTCACCGCGACGCCGTGGCGCAGAAAGAAGCGTCGCACCGCCGGCAGGCCCGCTGCGAAAATCAGCACGACGTCCGCCGTCAGGAAGCCCGCGAAAGCAGCCAGCATCAGGCGAGGCGCGTCGTCAAAGGTCAGTTGCCCGGCGAACGGCGCGGCGATCGCCGTAAACATCGCCACGGCGACCGGATAGGCCTTCGGATTGGTCAACCCGAAAAGCATGCCCGCGACCAGCGGGCGACGCGCGCCGATGGTTTGCGGCGGGGCGTCCTTCCTGGTCGTCACCGCCTTGAGGCCGAGATAGATCAGATAGAAGCCGCAGCCCGCGCCAAGCAGTTCGAACAGAACCGGGCCGATGCGGTTGGCGCCGATGATCGCCGCAAACGCGAGCGCCCCCCACGAGACATCCCCAACCAGATGGCCGCTGATGAACCAGGCCCCCGCCGTGCGGCCTTTCGAGGCCGCCAAGGTGAACAGCGCCAGAAATGCCGGCCCCGGCGAGATGACATAGAGGAAGGCCGCAATCGCGGTCGCGAGATAGAGCTTTTGCGCAATCACGCGGTGTTCTCCATCGCCAGTTTCTTCAGCGCATAAAGCGCGGCCTGCGCATCCCTCGGCGATAGATCGTCCGGATCCATCGAGGCGAGCTTTTCGCGCAATTCGTCCTTGCGCGCCGCCGGCTTTGGCGCGACGGCGAACAACGGCAGTTCATCGATGCTGCGCAGCGCGGCGCCGGAGCGGTTCGTCGCCTCGAGTTCGGCCAGGATCACGCGCGCCCGCTCGATCACGCTCGCCGGCAGGCCAGCCAGCTTGGCCACCTGGATTCCATAGGAGCGATCAGCCGAGCCTGACGTCACTTCGTGCAAAAAGACCAGCGAGTTGTTCCACTCGGTCACCCGCACGGTGAGATTGAACAGACGCGGCAGCGTCTTGGACAGCCGCGTGAGCTCATGAAAATGCGTGGCGAACAGCGTTCGCGAGCGGTTGACGGCGTTGAGATGCTCGATCGTCGCGAAGGCGATCGACAGGCCGTCGAACGTCGCGGTGCCGCGCCCGATTTCATCGAGGATCACCAGCGAGCGCACGCCCGCCTGGTTGAGGATCGCCGCCGTCTCGACCATCTCGACCATGAACGTCGAGCGGCCGCGCGCGAGATCGTCGGCCGCCCCGACCCGCGAGAACAGTCGGTCGACCATGCCGATATGCGCGCGGCGCGCCGGCACGAACGAGCCCATCTGGGCCAACGTCGCGATCAGCGCGTTTTGACGCAGATAGGTCGATTTTCCCGCCATATTGGGGCCGGTGACCAGGGCGATCCGGCCGCCCTCGGCGACGCTGCCGGAAAGATCGGCGTCATTGGCGATGAACGGCTCCCCGCGCGCGCGAAGCGCCGCCTCGACGACCGGATGGCGCCCGCCTTCGATCACGAACTTCAGCGAATCGTCGACGATCGGCCGCGTCCAGTCGCGACTCACCGCAAGTTCGGCGAGCGCGCAGGCGACGTCGAGTTCGGCAATCGCCTGTCCCAGCCCGCGGATCGTCTCGGCTTGAGAGAGGCACGCCAAACGCAGCCGGTCGAACGCGGCAAGCTCCAGTGCGAGCGCCCGATCGGCGGCCGAAGCGATTTTCGCCTCGAGCTCGGCGAGTTCGTTCGTCGAAAAGCGCATCGCGCCGGCCATGGTCTGGCGGTGGACGAACAAGGCGGCGTGCGGCGGGCGCAGCAGCCGCTCACCCTGCGCCTGCGGGGTTTCGATATAAAACCCGAGAAAATTATTGTGCTTGATCCTCAGTTGGCGCGTTTCGGCTAGTTCACAATATTTACCTTGCAGTTCGGCGATGACGCGCCGGCTCTCGTCGCGCAACGCCCTCGCCTCATCGAGCGGTCCCAGCGCCCCGGCGCGTACGAATCCGCCATCGCGCTTGTTCAGCGGCAGGTCGTCGTTCAGCGTCGCCGCCAGTTCGCCCTCCAGCGCCTCGTCGGCCTGCGCCAGTTGCGCGCAGGTCTCGACGAGGCTCGCGCTGGAAGCAGCGTGACCCGCGAGCTTGCCCGCCAGGAGGCGAGCGGCGATGAGTCCGTCGCGCATCGCCGCGAGGTCGCGCGGGCCGCCGCGATCCAGGCTCAGGCGCAGCAAAGCGCGGATGAAATCCGGCGCGGCGCGCAGAATCGCGCGCAAATCGGCGCGCAAGCCCCCCTCCTCCACGAAAAAGGCGACCGCGTCGAGACGCCGGTCGATATCGCTCTGGCTCGTTAGCGGGCTCGCCAATCGTTCGGCGAGTTGGCGCGCGCCCGCCGACGTCACCGTCAGGTCGATGGCGGCGAGCAGCGAGCCGCTGCGTTCGCCCGAGAGCGTGCGCGTCAGCTCGAGATTGGCGCGCGTCGAGGCGTCGATCTCCAGGCTCGCGCCACGGACGCGCCGCGAAGGCGCGGACAGGGCGGGACGAGCGTCGATCTGGGTGCGCGCGACATAGCCGAGCGCGACCGCCGCCGCGCCGATTTCGGCGCGCGTGAACGCGCCGAACCCGTCCAGCGTCTCAACGCCGTAGAACGCGCACACCCGTTGCTTCGCGAGCGCGCCGTCGGACATCTCGCGTCCGATCGGCGTCAAGGCGGCGCGCGTCTCCGAGAAAACGCGGGCGATCGCGGGGTCGTCGAACAGAGCCTGCGGCGCAAGGATTTCGCTCGGCTCGATGCGCGCGATCTCGACGCTAAGCCCCGCTTCGTCCGTCTCGCCCAGCGAAAAAGTTCCGGTCGAAATATCGAGCGCCGCCACGCCGAACTGCGCGCGCGCCTCGCCCGCCCGCACGCGCTGCACCGCCACGAGGATATTGGCGCGGCCCGGCTCCAGCAGGCGATCCTCGGTGATCGTGCCGGGCGTCACCAGGCGCACGACGTCGCGACGCACCACCGCCTTGTTCCCGCGCTTCTTCGCCTCGGCGGGGTCCTCGAGCTGTTCGCAGACCGCGACGCGATGCCCCAGCGCGATCAGCCGCTGCAGATAGTCGTCGGCGCGCTCGATCGGCACGCCGCACATGCGGATATCCTCGCCTTCATGCCGACCGCGCTTGGTCAGCACGATGCCGAGCGCCCGGCTCGCCACCTCGGCATCCTGGAAAAACAATTCGTAGAAATCGCCCATCCGGTAAAACAACAGGCAGTCGGGATTGGCGGCTTTGATCTCGAGGTATTGCGCCATCATCGGGGTCGGGCGCGCGGCCTGACTGGTCCGCGCGAGCACGCCGTCCGACTCGCGTTCTTCCGGCGCTGGCGGGTTCGCTTGGCTCGTCATGGCGGCGACCCTAACAAAGGCGAGACGGCAAAGCATCGCCGGACCGCGAGGTTTCCACGACGAGTTCGAGACGCAAAGGCCTCACGCGTCCCGCGCGGCGCGCGACCTTCCGAAGGTTCTCGCCAGGGGCAATTGCAACAGAGGTCCTGGACCGGACCCTAGCGTCGTATCGCGCCCGGCCTCGATCGCCCGCGCAACGAAGGTCTTGGCGCGCGCCGCCGCCTCCTCCAGCTCCCAGCCGATCACGATGTGCGCGGCAAGCGCCGCTGAAAGCGTGCAACCCGTCCCATGCAGGTTGCGCGAGGCGATTCGCGCGCCTGCAAAGCGCAGGGTCCTCGCGGACGTCACGAGAACGTCCACCGGATCGGCCGATTCCAGGTGACCCCCCTTCATGAGAACGGCGCGCGGCCCAAGGCTGAGCAGCGCGAGGCCCTGTGTGGTCATCCCGGCCTCGTCACGCGCGATCTCGCCATCCAGCAGCGCGGCGGCTTCCGGCAGATTGGGCGTCAGGCAGTCGACGAGCGGAAAGAGCCGGCTTTTCATCGCCGACACGGCCGCCGGCCCGATCAGCGCATCACCCGACGAGGCGATCATCACGGGATCGAGGACAACAAAGCGCCCGGAGTAGCGAAGCAGCGCGTCCGCGACCGCCTCGACAATCTCCGAATTGGAAAGCATGCCGATCTTGACGGCGGCGACGTTGAAATCCTCGAAGATCGCATCGATTTGCGCCGCAACGATCGTTGCGGGGAGATCGTGGACAGCGCGAACGCCGCGCGTGTTCTGCGCCGTCACCGCGGTCAAGGCGCTCACGCCATAGACGCCAAGCGCGGCGAAGGTCTTCAGATCGGCCTGGATGCCGGCGCCGGCGCCGGAGTCGGAACCGGCGATCGTCAAACCAACCGGCGTCCTGTCCGTCAAACCGGCCTCCGCGTCGCCGCAAGCCAGGCCTTGGCCCGCCCCTCCGGATCGACATTGAGCGTGATGTCGGTGACGACCGCCGCGCTGTCGGCGCCCGCGGCGAGACACAGCGGCGCCCGCTCCAGCGAAATGCCGCCGATGGCGACCAGCGGCCGCTCGCCGACAAGCCGCTTCCATTCGCCAATTCGCTCCAGCCCCTGCGGCGCGAAGGCCATCGCCTTGAGGATGGTCGGATAGATCGGGCCCAGCGCGACGTAGTCGGGATCGAACGAGAGAGCCCGATCGAGTTCGGCGTGATCGTGCGTGCTGATTCCAACCCGCAGGCCCCGCCCCCGAATGTGCCTCATGTCGGCGCCGTCGAGGTCGGTTTGCCCGAGATGAATGAAATCGGCGCCCTCGTCGATCGCGATCTCCCAGTAGTCATTGACGATGAGCTGGGCGCCGCTTTGCCTGCAAAACGCCAGCGCCGCCCGCGTCTGCGCCCGAATTTCCGCCTGAGTGCGCTCCTTGACGCGCAACTGGATGAGTCGCGCGCCCACAACGACGAGCCTGGCGACCCACGCTGCGCTGTCGACGATCGGATAGAACGGATCAAGGTCGATCACGCGATCTTCCCCACGCCGATTTCACCCCGTCTCATCGCGCGAGAACCGGTTTGCCGAGCACCGGCGTCGATGGCGCCGCCATGTCGCGGGGCTCCATCGGACCGGCGAGCCAGGCGGCGCGCCCCGCCTCCACCGCCCCGGCGAACGCGCGCGCCATTGCGACGGGATCGCCGGCCTTGGCGACCGCCGTGTTCAGCAGCACGGCGTCATAGCCAAGCTCCATCACACCGGCGGCGTGCGAGGGGAGGCCGAGGCCGGCATCGACGACAAGCGGAACGTCGGGGAAATGCGCGCGCAGCGCGCGCAGGCCGAACGGGTTGTTGAGCCCTTTGCCCGAGCCGATCGGCGCGCCCCAGGGCATCAAGACCCGGCATCCCGCCTCGATCAGCCGCTCCGCGACAACGAGATCCTCGGTCGTGTAGGGGAAGACCGCAAAACCATCGTCGCTCAATATCCGCGCCGCCTCGGTCAGGCCGAATACGTCGGGCTGCAATGTGTCGGCCTCGCCGATCACTTCGAGCTTGATCCAGTTCGTGGCGAATATTTCACGCGCCATATGCGCCGTCGTGACCGCTTCCTTGACCGAGTGACAACCGGCGGTGTTGGGGAGCACGCGAACGCCAAGCTCGCGGATCAGCGACCAGAAATCCTGACCCTCGCGCAGTCGCCCGGATTCGCGCCGCAAAGACACGGTGACGACGCCAACGCCCGCTGCGCGCACCGCCTCGGCGAGGATCGCCGGGGAGGGATATTGCGACGTGCCCAGCAGCAGGCGTGAAGCGAGTTCGACGCCGTAGAATTCCATCCCTCACCCTCCCTGCCGCGGCGCGACGATCTCGATTCTGTCGCCCTCGGCGAGCGGCGTCGCAGCACGCGCGCGCGCCGCCACGAATTGCCCGTTCAGAGCCGTCGCAACCACTGCATCGCCGTAGTCGAGCGCATCCAGCGCCGCGGCGAGCGTGGCCACGTCAAGCTGAAGCGCGGCGCCGTTGACGATGAGCGTCATCGGATTCCTCGACTTGCGAAAGGATCATTGCGGCCGCCCGTTTCGCGTAGGCGGGCGACAAAAGAAAGCCGTGGCGATAGAGACCGTTGAAGTAAAATCTCGCCCCCCGCCTGACGATGCGCGGCAAATTGTCGGGAAAAGCGGGGCGCACATCGGCGCGCGTCTCGACAATTTCTGCTTCGCCGAAGGCGGGGTGCAGCGCATAGGCGGCGCTCAGCAATTCAATCGCCGAACGCGCGGTGACCGGTCCGCGCGCCGCGCTTTCGATCATCGTCGCGCCGACCATGAACAGGCCGTCGCCGCGCGGCACGACATAGAGCGGAATGCGCGGATGCAGGAAGCGGACGGGCCGCGAAAAGGATATCTCCTTCGTACGCAGGATCACCATTTCACCGCGCACGCCGCGTAGCTCCTGGAGTTCGTCGCGCGCGGCGAAGCCGCGGCAATCGAGCGCAATCTCGTCATACAAAGGCAGAGCCGACCCATCGACGCCAAAGTCCATCGCGGCGCCGCGCTCGGCGAGGCGCCCGGCAAGCGCTTCCAGAGCTCCGCGCGGATCCAGGTGCCCTTCGTCGGCGAAAAACAATCCCTTGCGAAAACGGCCGGCCAGATCGGGCTCGAGCGCGCCGATGCGCGCTTCATCGATGCGTTGGTGACGAAGCGTGCGCGCGGCGAAGCGCTCGATTTCGCCTGAATCGCGCGGCGCGGCGACGACCAGCGTGCCGTTGCGCGCCACGCCCGGCACGCGCCGCGCCCACCAGTCGCACGCCAGGGCGCCAAGCTCCACGACTTCGGCCGGCGCACTCTCCCCCTCGCACCACGGCGCCAGCATGCCGCCAGCGCACCATGAGCACGCGGCTTCACCGAGCCGCGCGGCGCGCTCGACCACCCGAACCTGCGCGCCCCGCTCGGCCAATTCGAGCGCCGCGGTCAGGCCCGCGACGCCGGCGCCGAGGACAGTGACCCTCATCGCGTTATTCCGCCGCGGGCACGTAGAGCGCCCCGCCCTTTTCGACGAATTCCCGCGACTTGTCCTGCATGCCGGCGAGCGCTTCGGCCTCCTTGCGCAGATCCTGGGTGATCTTCATCGAACAGAATTTTGGCCCACACATCGAACAGAAATGCGCGACCTTGTGCGAGTCCTTGGGCAACGTGGCGTCGTGGTAAGCGCGAGCGGTGTCCGGATCGAGCGAGAGGTTGAACTGGTCCTCCCAGCGAAAATCGAACCGGGCGCGTGAAACTGCGTCATCGCGCAACTGGGCGGCGGGATGGCCCTTGGCGAGATCGGCGGCGTGGGCCGCTATGCGATAGGTGATCACGCCGGTCTTCACATCGTCGCGGTCTGGCAGGCCGAGGTGCTCCTTCGGCGTGACGTAGCAAAGCATCGCGGTGCCGAACCAGCCGATCATCGCCGCGCCGATGCCCGAGGTGATGTGATCGTAGCCCGGCGCAATATCGGTCGTCAGCGGTCCAAGCGTATAGAACGGGGCCTCGCCGCATTCGGCAAGCTGTTTGGTCATATTGATTTTGATCTTGTGCATCGGCACATGACCAGGCCCCTCGATCATCACCTGGCAGCCCTTGTCCCAGGCGACCTTGGTCAGTTCTCCAAGCGTCTCAAGTTCCGCAAACTGGGCGGCGTCGTTGGCGTCGGCGATCGATCCCGGCCGCAGGCCATCGCCCAGCGAAAACGAAACGTCGTAGCGACGCATGATTTCGCATATCTCGTCGAAGCGCTCGTAGAGGAAGCTCTCCCTATGCCCGGCAAGACACCAGCGCGCCATGATCGAGCCGCCGCGCGAGACGATGCCGGTGACTCGTTTGGCGGTGAGCGGCACATGCGCCAGACGCACGCCAGCGTGAATGGTGAAATAGTCGACGCCCTGCTCGGCCTGTTCGATCAATGTGTCCTTGAACACTTCCCAATCGAGCTTCAGCGGATCGCCATCGACCTTTTCGAGCGCCTGATAGATCGGAACGGTGCCGATCGGCACGGGTGAATTGCGCAGGATCCACGAGCGGATGTTGTGGATGTTGCGCCCCGTCGAGAGGTCCATCACCGTGTCGGCGCCCCAGCGGATCGCCCAAACCAGCTTTTCGACTTCCTCGGCGACGCCGGAGCTGACGGCGGAATTGCCGATGTTGGCGTTGACCTTCACTAGGAAGTTGCGGCCGATCGCCATCGGCTCCAGTTCGAGATGGTTGATATTGGCCGGAATGATGGCGCGGCCGCGCGCCACTTCGTCGCGCACGAATTCGGGCGTTACGAAGGCCGGGATCGCGGCGCCGAAGCTGTCGCCGTCGGCGAGACGCGCGGCCGCGTCGTCGACCGCCGCCTCGCGCGCCAGATTCTCGCGATGCGCGACATAGATCATTTCCGGCGTGACGACCCCCGCCCGCGCAAACTCATATTGCGTGACCATCTGGCCGGAGCGGCCAGAGCGCAAAATCCGCGCGGCGGGGCAATGCGGCGCCAGCCCTTCGCTCGAAACATTGCCATTGTCCTCCGGCTTGACCGCGCGCCCTTCGACCGCTGCGAAACCGCGCGCGCCAACCCATGGCTCGCGAACCGTGGGCAGCCCGGCCGCCAGGTCGATGTGAATATCACTCTCGGTATAGGGACCGGAGGGGTCGTAGACGCGAACCGGCGGCTCCAGCGGATCGCTGAGGACGATCTCGCGCAGCGGCACGCGAATGTCGGGATGCGAGATCGGCGCCGCGTAGACTTTGTGCGATCCGCCGATCGGCCCCGTCGTCACGCTCTGCGGGACCGACTGAAACTTCCTGGATTTGGCGTGTTCGTTCATCGCAGCCTCCGCTAGCGCGCGCCAAGCCTCGCGACGGTGTGGAGGAAATCGGGCCGACGAAAGGCTCTTGCCCGAACCTCGTCCCTTCGCCGGCATGACCCGGATCAGGTTCAAAGGGTCCGGCGACCGCCGTCTCAGCCCAAACCCGGGCGCCCCTCGAGAACGGGTGAATCTGGGCTCCAAAGCGCGTGGTGTCAATCCAAATTTCTGCGCGCTCCCCTCGACTTGCCGGGTCATGCAAAAAAGGCCAATGTTCCCGCGCGCTGATCGTGAGAAGGCGCGTCGGGAGTTTATCGATCGTGACATCGCTTTCGTCGCCGCCGACTTCCTGGCTGTTGTCGCGCCGCAATATGATTGCGGCGCTGCTTTTGGCGCCCGGACTCGGGTCCTCCGGCGCCGCCGATGCGCAAACCGCGCCCAAGCCGGATTCCACCGTCGATATGGCCAAGGCGCTCGCGCCCGGTCCGCTGCCGGAACTGTCGGTCGGCGACGCCGCAGGCTTGCCGGTCATTGAATATGGCTCCGCGACCTGCCCGCATTGCGCGCATTTCGACCACGACATCTGGCCCGCCTTCAAGAAGGCCTATGTCGACACCGGCAAAGTGCGTTACATTTTCAGGGAATATTCGCGCAACGATCTCGACGTCGCCGCCTTCATGCTGGCGCGGTGCGTCGGCGACGACAAGGCCTTTGCGACAATCGAGCTGCTGTTCGCCTCTCAGGACAGTTGGGCCTTCGGAAACAATCCATTGGAAGGCCTGATGACGGCGCTGCGGCCGACGGGCATCAGCCGCGACAAGGCCGCGGCCTGCCTCAACGATCAGGCCAAGGCGGACGCCATCGCGCAAATCGCCAAGACCGCCGACGACGCGTTCAAGATCTCCGGCACGCCGTCCTTCATCATCGACGGCAAGGTCTATGGCGGCGCCCTCAGCGTTCAGGAGTTGGACGCGATCCTGAAGCCGCTGGTCAAATAGGGCCGAACCGACGATTTGGGCCGGCCGATCCGCCACGTCCCGGCGGCGTGGCGCTCGCGTCTACCAACGCAAGAGCCGATCGCCCGCCAAGGCGCCGACCGCGACGGCGATCAGGGTGGCCAGCGGATACCAGCTCGCGACAAAGAGCGGCGAATCGTCCGGGCAATTCGAGGCGTAGAGCGTCGCCGCGATTCCAGCAGCGGCGGCGCCGGCCAGCGCGCCGGCGATCCATGGGGTTTGCGGCGCCCCTCCGCGCATCACAATCAGCAGAGCGGCGAGCGGCGCGATCGACAGAAGCGGGATGATCGTCAGGCAATGGATGGCGTTGCTGCCAATCAGCCTGGTTCTCCACAAATCGGAGGGGACGACCGTCAATTCGATGGCGACCGCGACGCCCAGCAAGAGAAACGGCGCCAGAAAGCTCAGGGCCAGCGCGCCGGGACGCGCGTCGGGGCGCAACAGCCGCCAGGCGAAAATCACCGAAGGCAGCGCAAGCGCCAGGGTATCCATGAATTTCATGTCGAACCGCACGGTATGCGCGGCGACCGCAATATCCGGCCGGGGGCCGATTGTCGCGAAAAACAGGCCGGCGCTCACCAGCGCCCCTACGCCAAGCGCCAGGCAAAATCGCGCGCCAAGGCTCAGGCTTTGACGCGATCGGTCCGCAACAAGCGCATCGAGCAGCTGCGAGGTCCTCATCGCGACGCGCTCCGCCATGCGGCGGCCAGCAGCTTGAGCGATCGATGCAAGGCGACGCGAACCGCCCCCTCGCTCATCGACAGGCGCGTGGCGGTCGCCGCGATCGACTGCCCTTCGAGCGAGATCGACCGCACGATGTCGCGCTGGCGCGGCGCGAGCTGCAAGATCAGGCGCTCCGCATCGCTGCGCGCGTGCGGATCCTCGGCTTCCGGGGCGGCCAGAACCGTCTCGAAGTCCTCGATCGGCGAAAATCGACGCGCCCCGCGGCGACGCATGGCGTCGATGATCTTGTGACGCGCGATCGCGCCGACCCAGGGGCCGAGCGCAAGGCCGCCATCCCAGGTGTCGCGCTTCAGGTGAATCGCCAGCAAAGTCTCCTGCACGACATCCTCGACATCCGCGTCGCCCGCACGCGCCCGGGAGAACGCGCCGCGAGCCATGACCCGGACAGAGCGCGCGATCTCCTCGAGCAGCCGGCGATAGACCACCTCGTCGCCGGCGATGGCCGCGCGCATCATTCCGGCCCATATTTCATCGCTTTGGCCGCCGCTCACAGCGCCGCTCATTCGTCATTCGCGCGACGGCGACGAACGTTACATGGCAGAGAAAACATTGTTGGCTATCCCGCGACCGCCGAAGGGCCGACTTATTTGCCGGCGTGGTGTAACACGGCGACGCAAAGCCGCGAAGTCATCCCGTGCCGTGCAATGCATGATCCGGGAAGGCCATTGAATGTCCGAGACTCCCCCTCCCTCGCCACGCGTTGCTTCAGCGCTGCCCAACCGCAGTGGGGTTGGCCTGAAGCCGGAGCACATCGATGAAATCCTTCGCGACCGGCCGGCGTTGGGGTTCTTCGAAGTCCACGCCGAGAACTATATGGGCGCCGGCGGGCCGCCCCATCGCCGCCTTGAAGCGATCCGCGCTCTCTATCCGCTTTCGCTGCATGGCGTCGGGCTGTCGATCGGGTCGCCGAAGCCGCTCGATCGCGAGCATCTTGGTCGCCTCGCCGCGCTCGCCAGGCGCTATCAGCCGGGTCTTGTGTCGGAGCATCTGGCCTGGTCCAGCCATGACGCCGGCTACCTGAACGACCTCTTGCCGCTCCCCTATACGCCGCAGACGCTGGCCGCTGTCTGCGCGCATGTCGATCAGGTCCAAGAGGCGCTAGGTCGGTCGATGCTGCTCGAAAACCCTTCGACCTATGTCATTTTCAGGGAGAGCACGATCGCCGAGACCGATTTCATCGGAGAGATCGCCAGGCGCACCGGATGCGGACTCCTTCTCGACGTGAGCAACGTGCTGGTTTCCGCCACCAATCACGGCTTCGATGCGCGCGCCTATCTCGACGCGTTTCCGCTCGATGAAGTCGGCGAGATCCATCTTGCCGGTTTTGCCGAGGCTGAGGACGACGCCGGCCATCGCGTACTGATCGATGCGCATGACTCCCCGGTGCGCGATCATGTTTGGGACCTCTATAGCGAGGTGATCGCCAGGCGCGGGCCGGCGCCGACGCTGGTCGAATGGGACAACGACGTGCCGCAATGGTCGGTGCTCTACGACGAGGCGCGCCGCGCCGACGCAGCGATGGTCAGAGCCGCCTCAAAGCGCCGTGAAAGCCCTCGCCGCCATGCCGTTTAGCCGCACGATCGAGGCGTTCGCCAGCGCGTTGAACGATCCGACGCAGGCGCCGCCCGCCCAGACAATAGGGCGCGAGGGAGCTCCGGACGCACGGCGCTTCTCGATCTATCGCAACAACATCGCGGTATCGCTGATCGGGGCGATCGAGGCGCGCTATCCGGTGACCCGGCGGATCGTCGGCGAAGAGTTTTTTCGCGCCATGGCGCGCAACTTCGTCGCGTGCAACAAGCCGGAATCGCCGGTGATTTTGCACTATGGGACCGCGTTCCCGGACTTCGTCGCGCGCTTCGAGCCGGCGCGCGACCTCGCCTATCTCCCCGATGTGGCGCGAATCGAAGACGCCTGGGTGGAGGCGTATCATTCGTCAGAGGATGAACCGTTGGAGCTCGCGGCGCTGGCCGCTGTGGAGCCCGCCGCGCTCGCCAATCTCAAACTTACGTTCCATCCCGCGGCGAGGCTGCTCCATTCCGACCACCCGGCCGCCTCGATCTGGGCCGGGCATCAAGGCGCGGGCGAATTCGCGCCGCCGCGACATTGGCGCGGCGAACAAACACTCATCACGCGGCCGGGCGCCGACGTTCTGCTGCGCATTTTGCCGCCCGGCGGCTATGCGTTCGGCCGGGCGCTGCAGGACGGCGCGACGCTGAGCGAGGCGCATTCGGCCGCGCCGGTCGGTGATTTTGACCCAGGCGAGCACCTGGTCGGCTTGATCGAAGCCGGGGCGATCTCGCGTCTTGGTTTTTGAGGGGAATGTCATGACCATCAGCCAGAATGTCGCCACGCGAGGCGGCTCGCCGAACATCATTGCGCGATTTACCGAGACCGCCTTCGGGAGCGTTCCGCTATCGCTGACGATGCTTGCTTTGAGATTCGCGCTGGCCGTGCCGTTCTGGTTTTCGGGCCTGACCAAATGGGACGGCTTTCTGAATCTGTCCTTCGGCGCGAAGACCCTGTTCGCCGAAGAATTCAAGCTGCATATTTTCGGGGCGGAAATCCCCTATCCGGCGCCAGAGCTCATGGCGACATTGTCGGGCGTGGCGGAAGTCACGTTCCCGGTCATGCTCGTTCTGGGCTTCGGCGCCCGCTACGCCGCGCTCGGGTTGCTTGGGATGACCGCGATCATTCAGCTTACCGTTCCCGACGGCTGGGCCAATTTCCATTTGCCCTGGGCAGCCATGGCGCTGGCGATCATGACCTTCGGACCTGGAAAGATCGCGCTCGACTACCTGCTGGGTCTCGACCGGTCGCGGCGGGCTGACTGACAGTTCCCGGGCCGGGCCGAAACGGGCGCACAGCCGGCTTCAATTCGAACTCGCGCCGCGCAAAGCGGCGGCACTGTCGGCGCGCGCCGCCCGCCAGCGCCCCTGAAGCGCCGCGATGTCGGCGTCATCAAGCGGACGGACGCGATCGAAGACCACGAGTTTCACGCCCTTTTCGAGGTCGAAGGACTCGCCGGTGCGGCGATAGTTGGCGCCGATCCCCTCGCCCGCGAGCATTTCGCTCGCCGGGACCACGATGGTCTGCTGGTAGGCGACCACCAGATGGGTCTGTACGGGGTCGCCGACCAACATGATGGCGCAATCCTTCAGTTTGTCGACCGGCGGCCCGTCGCGTGTATCGACATGCGCCATTCCCACACTGCTTCGCGACGCCTCGTGGATCGCCGGCAAGCCCCTGGGATCCAACTGCCAGAGTTCGTCGACCATCGCGTCGTTGATCGTGTAGCTCGAAGCGAGCACGCAATAGCGGTGATCCGGCGTTGCTCTGGCGTCGATCCACGCCTTCAACCGCGCGAGTTCCGCAAGGTCGGCGCGCGGCGCGGGCGGCTGCCCAGCGGTCGGCGCGATACCACGCGGCGCCCAGGAGCTCACCGCCGGCGTCAAGGTGAAGGCGGCGAGCCCGGCGACTGCGACCAGGGCGGCGATCCTCGAACGCTCGAACAATACAAGAATGACCGCCCCGATCGTCGCGGCGAACGCCGGCGTCAGCAGATAGGCGTGGTGAATCGCCGGCGACTGGACGCGCAGGAACAGCAGCGCGGCGATCAGCGTCGAGCCGCAGGTCAAGCGCAGCAAACGCCCGTCGGTTGACCGAAGCGCAAGGAAAATCATGCAACAGATTGCGGCGCAAAGAAGCCCGGCGCCGTACCAGTCGAACAGTTCCGCGACCACGACCGAAGGCTCCTTTCGATACGCCGCATAGATCGTCACGTAGTCGTGGGCGCCGAGATTGGGCAGCCAGTCGATCAGGATCGGCGCGCCGAGCGCCAGAAGGACGAGCCCGCCAAGCGCCGCGGCGCTTGCCGCGTCTCGCCAGCGAAACCTGGCGCGTCGGCGAGACGCGAGGAGCGCCAATTCCAGCGCGAGCATAGCCACGACGCCAACGGCCGCGAAGGCGTACCAGCGGCGAAACAAAAACATCCCGAACAGGCAAAGCGCGAGCGCGAACGTGACGCGGCGCGCGAGACGGCCGATGCGCGCGTCGTGCCCGGCGGGCAGGGCGAGGAGCCGCGCCAGCCGATCGGCCAGACGCAGCACGGCGACCACCAGAACCAGGCCACCGATGTCGGGCATGCCGCGCGCGACGACCGCCAACCCCGTGGGATAGGCGGCGAAGGCGGCCAACGCCGCTAACGCGAAAAACGTCGGCCGATCGAGGGCGGCTGCCCGTCGCCGCGTTACGCGCCGCGCAAGATCGCGCGCGATGACGCCCAGCGCGAGGAACGCGGGCGCGGCGTAGAGAACGATGACCGCGCCCTGATACCAGGCCCGCGACGAGGGCGAGGTCGCCGCGAGCACGGCGCCGGGGGCCAGAACCGGCAACAGAGAATATTCATCCTTCATCGAATTGACGAACAGCCTCGCGAGGACGGCGAACTGTCCCTTATCGAGGAACGAGGCGACGATGATCGCCTCCACCCGGCGGTACATGAAGTCGCCGAACATCAGATCCTGCGAAGTCGTGACGTAGTAGACGCAATAGAGCGCGAGAAGGGCGATCAGGATCAAAAACACCGCCCAGTTTCCCGGCGCCCGCAACATCGAACGCCAGCGCGCCGCCTTGGCCAGTCGATAGCCGCCGACAAGCGCGAGGCCGAGTGAGCCGAACCCGGCCAGCAGCGCGATTTGCTCGGCGTCCCGGCTGAGAGCGCTGGCGGCCAACGCAGCGATCGCGCAACCGACGCTTATCCAGACGAATTCCCGAACGCCTTTCTCGTCGAGCGAAAACGCCAGCGCGCCGCCGCACGCCAGAGGCGCGAACGCCACAATGCCGATGACGAGAGGCTCGGCGGCCGGCGCGACAACCCGCATGACGAGCCAGGCGCTCAGGCCCAGACCAACGGCCGCCGCCAGGATCGCCATGCGACGCAGAGAAGAACTGGCCAAGGGGCAGCCGCGCGGAACGAGACAGAATTCCGCCGCATCCTGCGCGAAGTCGGTTAAATCTTTACGAGCCCGGCCCGCGCGGCGGAGGCTCCGGCCACGGACGGGCGTTCCCCCGGCGCATCTCCTCAAAAGCCCGCGAGACCGCCAGAACCCCCAAATCGTCGAATCGCCGGCCGATGATCTGCAGGCCGATCGGCAACCCCTGCGCGTCATAACCGCAGTTGATCGAGGCCGCCGGCTGCTCCGACATGTTGAAAGCGACGGTGAAGCCGATGTGCGGAAAGGGATTGAGCGGATCGTTGCTCGGCGAGGGCCATTCGGCCGCGTAGGCGGTCATCGGCGCGGTGGGCGACAACACGAAATCGAATGGAAGCGTGGCCGCTGTCGCGGTCCTGGCCATCGCTGCGATTTGATTGAAGCCGTGAAAGAATTGCTCGGCGGACAGACCGGAGGCCGATTCGGTCCATGTCCGGATGAACGGGAGGACTTTTTCTCTTCGCTCCGGCGCCAGCCGGCGAATATCCATCAACGAGCGGAAGCGCCAGAATTGATCAAGCCCGTCGAGCGCCTCCTGCGTCAGGAACGGCGCGAGCGGTTCGACCACGGCGCCGGCGAGCGCAAAATCGCGCGCCGCCGCCTCGACCGCGCCGCGCACTTCCGGAGTGGGCGGAACTCCGCAGCCGGCGTCCAGCAGAAGACCGATGCGCAATCCTTTCAGACGGGCGGGCTCGACCCGCCAATCGAGGCCTTGCGCCGGCAGGCTGGTGAAGTCGCGGGCGTCGGGTCGTGCGAGCATCGCCATCAGCAGCGCCGCGTCATCGACGCTGCGCGTCATCGGCCCCGCGACCCGGCCGATGTAGGGCGGATCGATCGGCACACGACCGCCGCTCGGCTTCAACGCGAAAATCCCGCACCAGCCGGCGGGCAATCGGACGGAGCCGCCGATGTCGGTGCCGACATGCAACGGCCCGTATCCCGCCGCGGCCGCCGCGCCCGCCCCCGCCGACGAGCCGCCCGGATTGCGGCTGAGGTCCCACGGGTTGCGGGCCAGCGGATGAAAGCTCGAAAGGCCCGAAGACAGCATGCCGTAGTCGGGCATGGTTGTTTTGGCGAACAGGATCGCGCCGGCTTCACGCATTCTGGCCGAAGGCGGCGCATCCTGCGCGGCGGGGCTCAGATCGCTGGCGGCCGTGCCCAGCGGGACCGGCTCGCCCCGGGTGGCGATATTGTCCTTGATGGTGGCCGGCACGCCGTCGAGCGCGCCGAGCGGCGCCGAGCGCATCCAGCGGCCCTCCGAAGCCCGCGCCTCCTTCAGAGCGCGTTCGGGATTCAAGAGATAGGTGGCGTGAATATACGGCTCGAAGGCCGACACGCGTTCGAGCACGTCCTTCATGACGTCAAGCGGCGACAACTCACGGGCGCCGTAGGCGAGCAAAAGCTCGGTAGCGGACAGTTGGTGCGGTCGCATGACTTCCAGCGATTGCGCGAAGCCGGGCTTCGCGGCGATTGCAGCATCCTGGCGACGAAAAGCGCAAATGCGCCGCTCGTCGCCCTGGCGGAATTGGCTATTTCCAGGACATCGCCGAAAGGTCGTTGGCGAAGATGGGAGAGTCTTTCCACAGACCGTTCAGATTCACGTCGGCGATGGTGACTTGCGGCAACTGGAACAGGAATGCGTTGACGCAATCGTCAGCCAGCTTGCGCTGCGCCTCGCCCATGTACTTTTTGTACGTGTCGAGATCAGGGGCGGCGGAGAGCTTGGCGATGATATCGCGGAAGTCCTGATTGTCGTACTGGAAATAGTAGTTCGGATTGGCGTAGATGCCAATGTCGAGCGGCTCGACATGGCTGATGATCGTCAGATCGTAGTTCTTGCCGGTATAGACGCCAGACAGCCATTGCGCCCATTCGACGTTCTCGATCTTCGCTTCGATGCCAACTTCCGCCAACTCCGCGGCGATAATCTCCCCGCCCTTGCGCGCATAGGTCGGCGGCGGGAGAATCAGCGAAAGCTGAAGCGGCGTCGTCACCCCGGCCTCCTTGAGCAGCGCCTTGGATTTGGCCGGATCATGCGGATATTCGCCGGTCAGGTCGACATAGCCGGGGTCGGTCGGGGTCAGATGGCTGCCGATCGGCGTGCCATAGCCATTCTGCGCGCCATCGATAACCGCCTTGCGGTCAATGGCGTAAGCGATCGCGCGGCGAACCCGCACATCGTCGAGCGGCTTCCTCTTGTTGTTCATCGCGAGGATCGTCTTGCCCTCGGTGCCGCCGGTCGTGACCTTGAAACGGGGATCGCTCTGGAATTGCGCGACGCTGTCCAGGGCCTGAAAACGGGGGAACGCGTCAAGATCGCCGGCCAGCAAGGCGGCGACCTGCGCCGAGGGATCGTTGATGATGCGGAACGTCGCTTTCTTGATGGCTATCTTGGCGGCATCGCGAAACCCGTCCCACTTCTCCAGTGTGACCGACGAACCCTTGGTCCAATTGGCGAATTTGTAGGGTCCGGTGCCGACAGGATTGGTCGCGTTGGCCGCCTCGCTCTTTTCGTCAACGATGACCGCGGTGTTCATGCCCAGGTGAAACAGCGCGTCGAAGCTCGGCTGCTTGAACTTGAGCGACACGCTGCCGGGGTCGGAATCGTCGATCGATTCGATCGAGGCGAAGAACGCCTTTTCCTTGTTCGTCGAATCTTTGGCCGCCGCGCGTTCGAAAGAAAACTTGACGTCCTTGGAGGTGAAGAGCTCCCCGTCCTGGAAATGGACATCCTTGCGCAGCTTGAAGGTCAGCGTCTTCAGATCCGGAGAAAGGCTCCAGCTTTCGGCGAGCAAAGGCGTGACCGAGAAGTCGCCATTGATCTTGGTGAGGCCTTCGAAAATATTGTAGTGCGTGATCTCGCCGATGGCGGCGGCCGCGCCCGTCGTGGGATCGAGTCCCGGCGGCTCGAGAACCATTCCGATGGTCACACTGTCTTTTGGCGCGGCGAGCGCGCCGCTCGCCAGAAACGCCACGCTCGCCGCAGCGAGGACGCGAACAAGATTGCGCATTTCAACTCCTTGCCGTCACCGGCCGCCTGCGCTGAAGCGTCATAGCAACCCGAACAGGCATGGCGCGTCAAGCGGATCAATTTGACCGCCTCTTGGACCGGAAAATCGCAAAGCCGTCCCGCAACGCCCGTGGCGCGGCAAAGAAAAACCGCAGCGGCCAGGGGGCGCTGCGGTCACAGAACCAAGCTTCGAGCTTTTTGCCGGCGATCGCCGGACCGTCAGGCTGCCGGGCCCTCGGACGGCCGATTGCGGCGCTCATTCATGAACCGCTCGAACTCCTCGCGATCCTTGGCGCGGCGGATATTCTCCACGAATTCGGAAAACTCCCGACTCGCCTCCTGCAACTTGCGGCGCTCTTCCTCGAGCCGGGCGACCTCCGTCGCTTTCCATTCGTCGAATGCGGCGTTGCCCGTCGACCCCGCATAGAAGCCGCGTCGGGCCTGCCAATTGCATCCGCGCATCGCACTGCGCGTTTCCCGCCACTTCTCGCTCGCCGCCGCCTGCAGGTCGCCGGAATAGCCGACCTTGCGCTGCCATATCTTGAAACCGAGGATCGCCAGGCCGATCGGCCAGAATACGATGAAGCCGAGGACCATCGCGACGACTTCAAACAGCGTCCAGCGACTCGCGCCGCCACTGCGCCAGCCCCAGGCCCCGCCTGCCCAGTCACGAGCGCCGTAGCCTTGCGCCCCGTTCGAACCGCCAACAGCACCCTGCACCGTGCTCATGAAGAGCCTCCGTGAAAAGAACACGCTCCGCTCGCAAGCGAGAGCGACGTAGCGCACAATGACATCGGGTTGCCGGCGCGCCGCGGCAAGGGGCCTGCGCGGAATTATTTGGCGATCGCCAGAACGCCTTGCAACAGCTTGATTCAAAGAGGAAAATGACACGCCACCTGGCGCCCCTCGCCAAGCGACCGCAATTCGGGCGCCGTGTCGCGGCATCTTGCTTGCGCGAACAGGCAACGGGGCGCATAGGCGCACCCGCTGGACTGCGCGTTTGGGTCCCGAGCCGGCGCTGGCGATCGCCGACGCGCGGCCTGCAACTTCGGCGCGGCGTCGATCAATGCGCGCGTGTAAGGATGAGCGGGGTGTCCAAGCAGCGTCCCGCTCGGTCCGGTTTCGACGAAGCGGCCGCGATACATCACGGCGATTTCGTCGCAGAGATGCTCGACGACCGCCAGATCGTGGCTGATCAGCAGAAAGGTGACGTCGAACTGCGCCTGCAGATCGGTCATCAGATTGAGAACCTGCGCCTGAATCGAGACATCCAGCGCAGAAACCGGCTCGTCCGCCACAACGAGCATGGGTCGGGTGATCAACGCGCGCGCCACGGCGATGCGCTGACGCTGGCCGCCCGAGAATTCGTGAGGATATTTGCGTCCGTCGCCGGCGCGCAGGCCAACTGCCTCCAACGCGTCGACGACGCGCGCGGCGGTCTGGTCGCGGCCGATCGGGTCGAGGCAGGCGAGCGGCTCGGCGATGATGCGCGCCACCGATTGGCGCGGATCGAGCGAGCCATAGGGGTCCTGGAAAATCATCTGCATATGCGCCCGCAACTTGCGCAATTGCGCGCGGGGGAGCCGGTTGAGCGGGTGACCGAGCAGGCGCGTTTCGCCCGAAGTCGGCGTCTCCAGTGCGATCGCCGCGCGCGCAAGCGTCGACTTGCCCGAGCCGGATTCGCCGACGATGCCGAACGAACGCCGCGCGGTCACGCGGAAGCTGACGCCGTCCACGGCGCGCAGCTCCGGCCTCGCAGAAAACAATCGCTCGCGCGGCAATCGGTAGATCTTGACGAGGTCGATGAGTTCCAGCAGCGGCGCGCCGGTCGACGGAAGCGCGTTCATGGCAGGCGCTCCGCCTCTTCGAGCCGGATGCATCGCGCAACGTGACCGGGCGCAAGAATCGCCTCGGCCGGCAGCGCATCGCTGCACGCCGCAATCGTCAACGGACAGCGCCCGGCGAACGGGCACCCCCTGGGAAGTTCGTCGGCGGAAGGCGCCGCTCCGGCGATCGCCTTCAACGGTTCGCCGCGCGGCGCCCCGATGCGCGGGCGCGCTTGCAGCAATGCCTTCGTGTAGGGATGCGCCGGCCGCGCCAGAACATCCTCCGTCCGGCCGCTCTCCATCGCCATGCCGCCATACATCACCAACACGCGCTCGCAGTTCTGGGCGATCACCGCCAGATCGTGGCTCACCAGAATCAGCGCCATGTCGGATTGTTCGCGAAGGTCGGCGATAAGGTCGAGGATTTGCGCCTGCACGGTGACGTCGAGCGCGGTGGTCGGCTCGTCGGCAATGACCAGTCTCGGCGCGCAGCTCAGGGCCATCGCGATCATCGCTCTCTGGCGCTGACCGCCGGAAAGCTCGTGCGGATAGGCGTGCGCGCGCCGCTCCGGATCCGGCACGCCGACGCGGCGCAGAAGCCTCACCGCCTCGTCGCGCGCCGCCGCCCTCGACATCCCGCGATGCAGGATCAGCGGCTCGGCGATCTGACGCCCGACCGAATGAAGCGGATTGAGCGCGGTCATCGGCTCCTGGAAGATCATCGCGATGCGATCGCCGCGCACACGTCGCATCTGCGCTTCGCTCATCCCGGTCAGATCGCGCCCTTCGAAAAGAATGGCCCCGGAGGTCGTCGCGCCTTCAGGCAGCAATCCCATGATTGCGAGAGCGGTGAGCGTCTTGCCGGAGCCGGACTCGCCGACAATGCCGAGCGTTTGACCGCTGTCGAGTGTGAACGACGCCTCGCGCACGAGGCGTCGCGCACCGTTCGAGCTCGGCAAGTCGATGTTGAGACCGGCGACTTCGAGCAGCATCTCAACGCCTCGCCCGCAGGCGCGGATCGAGCAAGTCGCGCAAGCCGTCGCCCAACAAATTGAGCCCCAGTACCGCAAGGGCCACCGCGAGGCCCGGAAAAACCGCGAGGCGCGGCGCCACGAACATCTGCTGCTGTGCGTCGCTCAACATCCGCCCCCAGGACGTCTCGGGCGGCTGCGCGCCAAGGCCGAGATAGGACAGCGCGGCTTCGGCGAGAATGGCGATCGCGAACTGGATGGTCGCCTGGACGATCAGCGCCGGCGCGACGTTCGGCAGCACGTGCTCGAACGCGATGGCGATCGGACCCTTCCCCGCCGCGCGAGCCGCCAGCACATAGTCACGAGCGAGCACACTCTGACCAAGCGCTCGCGTCAACCGGGCGAAGATCGGCACATTGGCGACGCCGATCGCCAGGATTGCGTTGACGACGCCAGCCCCGAGCACCGCGGTCAGCATGATCGCAAGCAGCAGGGCGGGAAAGGCGAAGGTGAAATCGCAGAGATTCATGATGACGATCTCAACCAGGCCTCGCGAGGACGCCGAGATCAAGCCAAGGGCGACGCCCGGAATGAGGCCGATGCCCACGGCGATGATTCCAACGAGGATCGATATGCCCGCGCCGGCCAGAAGCTGCGAAACAATGTCATGACCCAGCGAATCGGTGCCGAGCCAATGGGCCATGGAGGGCTCGAGCAATCGGTGCGGGACGTCGATGGCGGCCGGCGGATAAGGCGTCCAGACCAGCGACAGCGCGGCGGCCAGAACGAGCATCGCCACGAGCGCGGCGCCGAACGAGAAGCTGGCGTTGCGCCGCGCCCGCGCGGCAAAACCGTCGTCGCTCATGCCGCGGGCCTGCGCAAACGCGGATCGATCGCCGCACAGGCGATGTCGACGAGGAAATTCACCGTGATCACGATGCCCACCAGCAGCATCACGCAATCCTGCACGACGAGCAGGTCGCGGTTCGCGATCGACTGAAACACCAGCCGCCCGACGCCGGGCAGCGTGAACACATTCTCGACGACAATAGCGCCGGCGATCAGATTGGCGAATTGCAGGCCCATGATGGTCAGGATCGGCGTCAGCGCGTTGGGGAGGGCGTGACGCCACAGGGTCGCGCGCGCCGAGAGGCCTTTGGCGCGGGCGGTGCGGATGAAATCCTCGCCGAGCACTTCGAGCAGCGCCGAACGCGTCACCCGGGTCAGAATCGCCGCCTGCACAAGGCCCAGTGCGAGCGCCGGCAGCGTCAATGCGCCAAGCGCCCGCCCGACACCCGCGCCCCAGCCGGGAAAGCCTCCGGACGGCGCAATGCGCCAATGCACGGCGAAGAGCAGGATCAGCAGGATCGCGAACCAGAAATTAGGCACGGCAAGGCCCACTTGGCTCGCCGCCATGACGGCGACGTCGCCGGTCCGCCCGCGATGCTGCGCGGCGAAAACGCCGGCGGCCAGCGCAACGATGGCGGCGATCGCCATCCCGAGCAGCGCCAACGGCGCGCTCACCACCAGCCGTTCGGCGATCAGCGCGCCGATCGGCGAATCATAAGCGTAGGAATTGCCGAGATATCCGCGCGCCGCGCCGCCCACCCAGGCCGCGTAGCGTGTGACAATGTCCTGGTCGAGCCCCAGCTTGTGCGCCAGCGCGGCTACCGCGTCGGGCGTGGCGCTGGCTCCCAGCATCACTTGCGCCGCATTGCCCGGCAGAACCTCGAGCACGCCGAAGACGACGATCGAGGCGAAGGCCAGGGTCGCCAACAGGAGCAGCACGCGCCGGACGAGATAAAGGGCCATCGTTCGCGCGCCGATCTTTGTGCGGACCTTCCCCGCGATCACGCGCCAGGCGAGCGGAGAATGTGAATTCTGTGCCTTCCCGAAAGCGTCCGCAACAAGTCTCGTCTACGCGACCGCCTTGATCGTTCGCCCGACCTTGTCGACGATCTCGCCGATCTGATCCTCGCTGACGATCAACGGCGGCGTCAATTCGATGGTGTCGCCGGAAATGCGGATCATGATTGCCGCTTCATGGAACGAATGCTCGACCGCCGCGTAGCCGCGGGCGCCCCCGCCGCCGCTCGAAGAGGCCAGGTCGATCGCTCCCGTCAGGCCGACGCAACGGATGTCCAGCACGTTGGGCAGACCCTTCAGGCTCATCAGCGCGTCGCACCACTTGGGCTCTAGCGTCTTGGCGCGCTCGAACAATTTCTCGTCGCGATAGACGTCGAGCGAGGCCAGCGCGGCCGCGCAGGCCAGCGGATGCCCCGAATAGGTGTAGCCGTGGAACAGCTCGATCGCGTGCTCGGGCCCTTTCATGAACGCATCGTAAATGTGCTTGCGCACAAGCACCCCGCCCATCGGCACCGTTCCCGAGGTGACGCCTTTGGCGAAAGTGATCATGTCGGGAACGACCCCATAGCGTTCGGCGGCGAAGGCCGCGCCGAGGCGCCCGAATCCGGTGATCACTTCGTCGAAAATGAGCAGGATGCCATATTTGTCGCAAATCGCGCGCAGCTTCTGCAGATAACCTTTGGGAGGCGGCAGGACACCCGTCGAGCCCGCCATCGGCTCGACGATCACGCAGGCGATGGTCGAGGCGTCGTGCAGGGCGACGATCCGCTCAAGATCGTCGGCGAGATGGCCGCCCCATTCGGGCTCACCCTTGGTGAAGGCCTGATGTTCGCGGCTGTAGGTGGCGGGCAGATGGTCGACGCCGGTCAACAGCGCGCCGAAGAATTTGCGGTTGTTGGGCATGCCGCCGACGGAAATGCCGCCAAAGCCGACGCCATGATAGCCACGCTCACGCCCGATCAGACGCTGGCGGGAACCTTGCCCACGCACGTTGTGATAGGCGATCGCGATCTTCAGCGCGGTGTCGCAGGCCTCGGAGCCGGAATTAGTGAAAAACGCGTGATCAAGATCGCCCGGCGCCATCGCGGTCAGACGCGCGGCGAGCGCGAACACCAGCGGGTGGGCGAACTGGAAGGTCGGCGAGAAGTCCAGTTCCGCCGCTTGGCGTTGAATGGCCTCGACGATCGGCGGGCGGTTGTGGCCGGCGTTGCAGCACCACAGCGCCGCGGTGGCGTCGATAATCTCGCGACCTTCCGGCGTATAATAGTGCATGTCCTTCGATCGCGAGATCAGCCGCGGCGCTTTCTTGAACGCGCGATTGGGGGTGAAGGGCAGCCAGAAGGCTTCGAGATCGTTGGGAACTTCGACGCGCGCTGCGGCGGTGGACATGATCGTCTCCAATCTTGACGGCAATCTCGCGGGAATGATCGCTTTTCTGAACGGTGACAGCGGCGGCGGCATTTGTCCAATTGAAAGCCTGTTCACTTCGTTCTAAATACTTAACACATGAACACGCGCGACAATGATCTTGATATTGGCCCGCGCCTGCGTCAATGGCGACTTCGGCTCGGCCTGTCGCAACGCGAACTCGCCCGTCGGGCGGGCGTCTCCAACGCCACCATCTCGATGATCGAGGCCAATCGCGTCAACCCGTCAGTCTCGGCGCTGAAGCAAGTGCTGTCGGCGCTTGGCGCCGGCGTCGCCGATTTCTTCTCCTCATCCGAAGACGAGAAGGAAAAAGTGGTGTTTCGAGCCGATGAGCTCACTGAAATCGCCGGCGGCGCGCTCTCCTATCGGCAGGTCGGCGCGAACCTGCAAGGCCACGCGCTGCAAATGATCCACGAGCGATACCGGCCGGGCGCGCAATCGGGAACGAAAATGTTGTCGCATCAGGGCGAAGAGGCCGGCGTCGTAATCAAGGGCAGGCTTGGGCTGGAGGTCGACGGCCGGCGCTACCAACTCGAGGCGGGCGACGCTTATTCGTTCGACAGCCGCAAGCCTCATTCCTTCCGGAATATCGGCGATGCCGAACTGGTGCTGGTGTCGGCCTGCACGCCGCCCAGCTTCTGAGCGCCGCGCCGGCCGTCCGGAACCGGTTTGGACCATTCCGGGACGCATCGCCCGCACCGCCGGTAACCCGGCCGCAACGTTAAACCCCGATAAATTAAACCGCTCGAATTGATCCTGGCGCGCTTGGCCGAGGGCAGCGGCCTGGTGGCCTGACTGCGATTTCGTGTTGGCGGTGAAACTTCGCGTGGGTTGTGTATGGGTCGCTCGCGGTTAGGCTGGGCATGTACGGCGGTGGCCCCGTGGGTCCTTGCGCTCGCGCTGGTCGTTTCGGTGACCGCGGAGGCCGGCCAGGATCCGTCCCTGGGATTCAGCATCGCGTCGCAAGCCGCTGCAACCGGGCTCGCTTCGCCGATGCGCCAGGCTCTGTTGTCGTCGCCCTTTCACTCGTCGGGCGATCTTTTCGCCCGCGCCAGCGCCGAAAGTCTCGAGATCGAAGCCCGGCTGACCCTTGGCTCTCCTGACGATCTTGCCGCGGGCGACGACGAAATCGAGCCGCGAGCCGATCTCAAGCAAGCCAAAATCGCCTTCCCGGCGATCGATCGTTCAGGCAAGGGCGATCCGTTCATCGGGTTGCGTCCCGGCTTCGACGCGCGCCTCAAGCGCCGCGGCGCTCCCGGCGCCGCCCGCGCCGCCGAATCGCCGCGGTCGGACGGCGATTCGGCCCTCGACTTTTCCCTCAATCCCTGGCCACCGACGCCGGCCAACGATCGATCGGCGGGCGACGCGGAATCGCAAGGCCCGACCGCGGTTTCGACCGACGGCGAAAAGAGCTTCGGCGACGGCGCGACGCCGGGCGTGCCGCTTGACGTCGCGCTGAACTCGTCCACTCCGACGCCAAACGACGGCGCGCTGGTCGTTGTCGCCGCCAAAGGCGCCTCTGAGACGACGCTGGCGCCCAAAGGCGCCGTCGGCGATCCCCCCAACTACGCCGCGCTCATCGATCCCAAGGATTCGGTGCGTCAGCAGCGCTGCCTCGCCGAAGCGATCTATTTCGAGGCGCGGAGCGAGCCGGAGGCCGGCCAGGCGGCGGTCGCTCAGGTCGTGCTCAATCGCGTGCGCAGCGGCATCTTCCCGACCAACGTCTGCGGCGTGGTCTACCAGGACCGCAACCGGCCATTCGCCTGCCAGTTCTCGTTCGCCTGCGAGGGGCGCTCGTTGCGCATCGAGGAGCCGGGTCCGTGGGCGGTCGCGGTGCGCATCGCCAGCGACGTCGCGAGCGGCGCGGTTTACAATCCATTGATCGGCGAGGCGGTCAGCTATCACGCCAACTATGTGACGCCGTATTGGGCCAGGACCCTTCAGCGCGTGGACCAGATCGGCCATCACATATTCTACAAATTGCGCGTCGGGCAAAATTGACGGGATCAGGCCGCTCGGCGCGCCGATCCCGGCCGGACCAGGGCCCACCGCTTCGATATTGATCTGCCGCCCCCGATTTGCCATGAGTCAGCGCGCTCGGCGCCCCGTCAGGGGCTTCCGACGCGAGGAGCGGCGATGCGTTTTGTGGGGGCGAATGGAGGCGTGATTCATTTTGCCGACGAGGGTCCGCGCGGCGGCTGGACGATCGTGTTCGGCAATTCGCTGGGCACGGATTTCCGCATTTGGGATGAAGTCGCCGGGCCGCTCGCCGAGACCATGCGGGTCATCCGTCACGACAAGCGCGGGCACGGACTCTCCGAGCTTCGGACGGGCCCCGCCGCCATCGCCGATTTCGCGACCGACCTCGCCGCGCTGCTCGACAGCCGCGACGTCGGCAAGGCGACGATCATCGGCCTGTCGATCGGCGGGATGATCGCGCAGGAGCTCTATCGCCTGCGCCCCGATCTCGTGCGCTCGCTGGTTCTCTGCGACACCGGCCATCGCATCGGAACGAGGGAGTCCTGGACGGCTCGGATCGACGCGGTCATCACAGGCGGGCTCGAGGCCATCGCCGATGGCGTGATGCGGCCGTGGTTCACCCGAGACTACCATGACAATTGCGCCGACGCGGTAGCAGGCTGGCGCGCGATGCTGACGCGCACGCCGCCGGCCGGCTATCTCGCCGCTTGCGGCGCGCTGCGCGACGCCGACCTGACTTCGGGCGCGAGGAGAATTCGCGCGCCTACGCTTTGCATCGTTGGCGATCAGGACCCTTCGACGCCCGTCGCGCTGGCGCGCCAGCTCACCGAACTGATTCCCGCCGCGAAGCTCGAGATTGTCGCCGGAGCGGCTCATCTCCCGTGCATCGAGAAGCCCGCGGTCCTGCGCGGTCTTATCGAGGCGCATTTGAAGGACGTCTGGCCGTGAGCGACGCTGAAAAAGGTCCGCGCTTCGAAGCAGGTATGGCGACGCGCCGTTCCGTGCTCGGCGACGCGCATGTCGACCGCGCCAGCACCGCGATGACCTCTTTCGACGAGCCGTTCCAGACGTTCATCACCGAGGGCGCGTGGGGCTCGGTGTGGTCGCGGCCCAATCTGACGCGTCGCGAACGCTCGATCGTCACGCTGGCGCTGCTCGCCGCGCTGGGCCATGACGAGGAAGTGGCGATGCACACCCGCGCGACCCTCAACACCGGCGCGACGCCCGAGGACATCAGGGAGGCCCTGCTGCATGTCGCGGTCTACGCCGGCGTCCCGGCAGCCAATCGCGCGTTCAAGATCGTCAAGAAGACCTACGCGGAAATGGCCGGCGAAACCGGGGAATAGCGTCCGTCCCATGACAGTTTCGGCCCTCGATAGCCCGATTCTTTCCGCGCTGCTTGGCGACGACGAAGTCGCGGGCTATTTCTCCGTCGAGGCCGACGTCAGGACGATGCTCGATTTCGAGAGCGCCCTTGCAAGAGCGCAAGGGTCGGCCGGCCTTATTCCGACCGCGGCGGCGGCGCGCATCGCGGCGGTCTGCGACCAATTTTCGCCTGATGTCGCGAGCCTCGCCGCCGGCGCGGCCCGCGACGGCGTGGTCGCGCCGGCGCTGATCAGGTTGCTGCGCGCCGAAGTCGGCGCTCCGCATGATGCGCATGTTCATCGCGGCGCCACCAGCCAGGACGTCGTCGACACCAGCCTGGTCCTGCGGTTGAAGCCGGTGCTGGGCCTTTTCGAGGCGCGACTGCGCGCGTTGATCGGATCGCTGCGCGCGCTGGAGACGACGCAGGGGTCGGTGAGACTGATGGGGCGCACGCGGATGCAGCGCGCGTTGCCCATTCACGCCGCCAACAAGCTGCGCGGCTGGCGGGAACCGCTGGAGCGGCATATCGAACGCCTCGACGAATTGCGGCCGCGCCTGCTCGTCGTCCAGTTCGGCGGCCCGGTCGGGGTGCGCGGCGACCTGGAGGACAAGGGCGCGGCGATCGTCGTCGAGCTTGCGCGCCTGTTGCGGCTGGGCGCGGGACCGTGTTGGCAGGTGGAGCGCGACGCCCTCGCCGAGTTGGCGGCGTGGGCGTCGTTGGTCGCCGGCTCGCTCGGCAAGATCGGCGCCGATGTTGCGATTATGGCGCAAAACGAGATCGGCGAGGTCAAACTCGCCGACGGCGGCGGCTCGTCGGCGATGCCCCACAAATCAAACCCGGTGCGCGCCGAGGCGCTCGTCGCGCTCGCGCGCTTCAACGCCGCCCTGCTCGGCGCGCATCATCAGGCGCTCGTGCATGAGAATGAGCGTTCGGGCGCGGCCTGGACGCTGGAATGGCTGGTGCTCCCGCAGATGGTGGTCGTCGCCGCCGCGGCGCTGCGGCATGCCGCCGCTTTGTGCGCGGGGCTGCAATTCGTCGAACAGAGCTGAGCGCGTCCTTAACGTTGAGGATGCGGGCCGGTTCGGGTCGAACACCGCCGGGAGGCAAATTCGGGGCCCGGCCAGTCAGGCGCCTGCATGACAACATATCTCCGCCTCGTCAAAATACTTAAGCGCCGACATTAACGATCCATTCATATTGAATACTTTCACGCTCGCGATTATTGGGCGATCTTTGCAATATTTAATCGTTCCGCAAAATTCTGGTCTGAGGTTCAGATCGTGTGAAGCGGAACTTCAGTCGATGCGCAACGTAACGACCGAGACATGGGGCCAGAGCGAGCTCTTTGAGCTGTTGGCTCTCATGGTGATGGGAACTTGCGTCTGGATCGTCGGGGCGCGATTCGGAGTCTTCGAGACGATATGGCGCTACGCAATCGCCCACAATCTCATCGACCTCCTGATGCTCAGCAGTTGCATGGGGATCGGGGCCTTCGCCGCGACAATCCGCAAATCCATCTTGCTGCGCCGGGCGATCGTTGCGCGAATCGCGGCCGAGGCCCTCGCGGAGTCCACATCGCGACATGACTCGCTGACCGGCCTGGCCAATCGGCGGCTCTTTCAGGAGACGCTTCGGGCGGCCCTGGCGGCGCGCCGGCCCGAAGATTCCTTCGCGGTCATGCTGATTGACCTGGATCGGTTCAAACCGATCAACGACGTCCATGGCCACGCGGCCGGCAACGCCGTCCTCTGCGCCGTCGCCGATCGGTTGCGCGAGGTCGTTCCGCCGGGCGGCACGGTCGCCCGCCTTGGCGGCGATGAATTCGTCGCCCTGCTGCCGGTCGGGCTCGATCAGGAGGCCCTCGGCGACCTGGCGCAGCGGATGATCGCCACAGTGCGCCGACCGATTCCCTGGAATCACGGCCAGGTCGAGGTCGACTCGACGATCGGCATCGCCCTCGCCACGCCAGACAACCAGCAACCGGACACGCTGCTGCATGGCGCGGATGTCGCGATGTATCTGGGCAAACGGGAAGGACGCGGAACATTTCGTTTCTTCCACGCGGCGATGGATCTGGCGCTGCAGGCCCGGGCGCAGCTCGAATCCGACCTGCGACGGGCGATCTCCAACGGCGAGATCGCCCCCTACTATCAGCCGATCGTCTCCCTGCCTCATCAGGAGCTGGCGGGCTTCGAGGTTCTCGCGCGCTGGAATCATCCGACCCGGGGGGTGATCGCGCCCGGCGACTTCATCCCGACCGCCGAGGAAACCGGATTGATCTCGGATCTTTTCTACAGCCTCCTGCGGCAAGCCTGCCTCGACGCGCAAAGCTGGCCGCCGCACCTGCAGCTCGCGATCAATATCTCGGCGCGCCAACTCAAGGATCACTTGTTGCCGGCGCGAACTCTGGCAATTCTGACCGAGACCGGGTTCGCGCCAAGCCGTCTCGAGGCCGAGATCACCGAGTTCGGCTCTCATCAACGATCTCGACGCGGCCCGCTCGATCCTCACATCCCTGCAGAACCTTGGCGTCACGATCGCGCTGGACGACTTCGGCACGGGCTATTCAAGCCTGTACCATGTCAGCGAACTGAAATTCAACAAACTGAAAATCGACAAGAGCTACGTCACGACGCTGAAGCAGGGCAGCGAGCGGGCCAAACTGGTCGACGCGATCATTCAACTCGGCACGAGCCTGAGCCTTCAGACAACCGCCGAAGGGATTGAAACCGACACCAACCTCAATTGGCTGTCCGATCAGGGCTGCAACTTCGGCCAGGGCTATTTCTTCGGACATCCGATGCCGAAGGATGCGACCGACTTCTTTCTTGACGCCAAGCAGGCGATCAAGCTCTCGCAGGAAAAAGGCAAGACCGGCCGCGTCGCCTGAGCCGGCCTGAATTCGCCGCGGCATAGGTCGGTCCGCCGATCGCCCTGCCTCTGCGCTCGCCGGCCGCCGTCGGCGATTCGCGGCGGTCTCATTCGTCATAGGCGGTCCGTCGATATGATCGGCGACGCCGACACGGCCCGTATCGTCGAGGCCACAACTTCGAGGTCACAACTTCGAGGGTGACCGTCGATCGCGGTTGCGCGATAATCCTTCTTCAACGGAACGGAGGATCCGATGGCCGATGAACTTGTGCTCTACACCAACCCGATGTCGCGTGGCCGGATCGCCCGTTGGATGCTCGAGGAGACCGGCCAGCCCTATCGCACCGAGTTGCTCGATTTCGGAACGACGATGAAGGCGCCCGACTATCTCGGCATCAATCCGATGGGCAAAGTGCCGGCGATTCGCCACGGCGACACAGTGGTCACTGAAGCCGCGGCGATCTGCGCCTATCTCGCTGACGCGTTTCCGGACGCCGGTCTGGCCCCGCCTCCCGGCGATCGCCGTCGCGCGCCCTACTACCGCTGGCTGTTCTTCGCCGCCGGCCCGATTGAAGCGGCGGCGACCAACAAGGCGCTGGGCTTCGTGGTGCCCGAGGGGCGCGGCTCGACGGCGGGCTACGGCAGCCTCGCCGATGTGTTGAACACGGCGGAGCGCGTGGTCTCCGAACGCGACTACGTGGCGGGCGACGATTTCACCGCCGCCGACGTCTATTTCGGGTCGCAGATCGGCTGGGGGATGATGTTTGGCGCCATCGACAAACGCCCAGCGTTCGAACGGTACCTGGGCGCGGCTCAGCGCGCGACCGGCCGCCGTGCGCGCCAGAGCCATCGACGATGCGCTGGTCGCCGAGCGGAAGAAGGCGGCGACGGCTGGCTAGATCGAGGCGCCGGCGACGGAGAGCTATAAGGAGATGAGACGCATTGTCTCGTTCGATCGTCTCGACGCAGTCGAATTCGCGCGATGCGCGTCACGTCGTGGCAAGCCGGGACGCATGATATTCGACTTCAAGTCGCAAATTGAATGAATCGACGAAATCATCGATTAACGACATCTCGTTCATGATGCGATCCCGTCGAGCAATTCAAAGTCAGGCGCCAAATGCAGCATTCAATGAAGGAATTTCTGAAGACTGTCGATCTGAGCGGGCTTCCCAAGGAAGCGATCTTGTCTGCGATGAGACGGACATCCGTCGACGCGTTCGGCGAGCTCTTGCTCGAATTGCCGTCTGCGGATTTTCCCCACCTTTCTGAGCTGCTTCCGAGAAAGACGCCCGACGATGTTCAAAAGCAGTGGACAGGGAGCAGCGGGATCACTCTGCTCCGGCAGAGCTTGTCGTTCGTCAATACGATGGTGGCGTCTTACGCGGAGCTGACAGGCAAGGACATCGCGAAAAGCAACGTCCTCGATTTCGGTTGCGGGTGGGGGCGCCTTCTCAGGCTAATGTTGTACTTTACGCCCGCCGAGAAATTGTTCGGCTGCGACGCCTGGGACGTTTCTCTGGAGCATGCCCGAGCCGCGAATTTGGGCGTGAGCCTCGCGAAATCCGACGTGACGCCCTCCGCGCTGCCGTTTCCCGGCGTCCGCTTTGATCTTATCTACGCATTCTCGATCTTCACCCACCTCTCCAGATCGGTGTCGGACGCCGTTTTGGCCGCTATGAGACGACGCATCGCTGACGACGGGTTGGCGATCATCACTGTGCGCCCGGTCGAGATGTGGGATTATCTCGCTGATCGGAAAAAGATCGACTATTCCAAGCAAAAGGCCGAGCACGCCGCCGCCGGGTTTTCCTTTTTGCCGGCCGATGCAACCGCGGCGAATCCGGCGTATGGCGAGACCTCCATGTCCAAGGAATTCATCGAGACGAACTACCCCGACTGGGAGCTGTGGCGGATTGGGGCCACGCTTGCCGATCCGTACCAAACGTTCGTCTATTTGAGGCCACGCTGAAGGATGACGTGGACTGATTGAATTGCGCGGCCACGCGGAGTCCCCCTTGTTATCGGGACTTGTTCGCATAGGGGCGGTTCTTCCATCCGTATGAACGCGCAAGGCGCGCGTCCTGGATGGGGCGTAGAGGGCCATCCTCGGCGCGTTCTTATGGGTGAAACACCCGCGCCGCGAATGATAGCGCGCGTCGGCGCTCTAGCGAATGCCAAACGCCTGAACAACCAGCGGCGTGTCGATGAGCACGTGCGGCGCGACGGCGTGGTAGCCGAACGCATGGACCCAGGCGTTTCCCGTGCGTAGCGTGATGTAGGTCTTGATCATGCCCGGGCCGAGGTAGCCGAGCACGACGAAGATCAGCGACAACGCGGCATCGCGCGGTGAATCGAAGGCCGACCAGCCCTCGACGATATGCATCAGCGCGTAGGTCAGGCCGCCAAGCAGCACCGTGGTCGTCGCCGAGCCGGTCAGCTTGAGATAGCGCGGCACCAGGATCGCATAGATCAGCACCATCGTTGGCAGCACCGTGCCGATGAAGAAGAGGAGGAAGCCAAGCGGCGCCCCGACGAGAAGCTGGCGAGGGCTGAGACGAAGGATGTCGGCGCCCAACGTCGAGCACTCGAACGCGCCCTCGATGAGACAGACGACGGCGATCACCAATAGGTCGTTGCGCCGGTTGGTCGAGCGGAGGTTGAGCGCGACCGGATCGTAACGGCGACGAAACCACAGATAAGGAACGACGGCGAAAACCAGGAAGTTGTAGATCGCCCAGGTCAGGACTTCCCCTGGCGGCGGCGGCGTCGAACAGCCGACCAATGTTCCCGCGATATGGAAGCTGAACGGGCGAAAACCCAGCGCCGGTCCGACAATCCAGCCCCCGACCTGACCCGCCGCCGCGTAAGCCAGCAAGGCGGCGGTCTCGCGGCCCGCGACGCGGCGGGCCGGCGCGCGGGCGGCGATATCGGGGATCGCGCGCTTGCGGGTCAGCCAATAGACGACGCCCATCAGCAAGAATATCTCGATCATCACGAATGAAGGGGCCGCCATCTTGGGCGGCGAACGGAATTCCGGCGAGCGCCGGTCGATCGAACGGCAGGCGGCCGTCGGCGAGCAGCAGGACGGCGGCATGCGCGGCGATCCACAGCAGACGGCGATCGGCGCGACAGGAGGCAGGATCAGGCGCCGGACGGCATGGCTTTGGGCGCTTGTCGAGACGAGGACATCTGCACGACTTCCATCGCCTCAGGCCTTGCTGAGATGGCTGTGACCGAAGGCGCTCTGGTATTTCAAGCCGAAGCCCAGCAGCCGGTCGAAGCCGATATGCGCGATCCAGATCAACGCGATTTCGAGCGCAAGCGGCTGGGCTTGCAACAGTCCATAGGCGGCCAAAGCTGTCGGCGCGATGTAGGTATGGCCGGCGTTGTAGACGGCCGCGCCGATCCTGGGTCCGTGCGAGATATCCCAGCATGAACATGTCGGGGACGAGAAACAGCACGGCGAACATCGCCCAGCCGCCACCGATCCGACGCGTAGGCGAGCGACGCCGCCGCAAGCGCGCGCCCCCTTCGAACCGCAGCAGAAGGCGCGGAATTCCCGTCAACGACGCCGGCCCGCGACGATGAGGCTGGTCGGCCGCGACGGGCTTCATTGTCGGCTTCGGCGAACGTGGGCGACATGGGGCTTGGCCTTTGTGGGATCGTTTGATCGACGCCACTCTTCGGCCAAGCCGTCCCTCCCGCACAATCGCATGAAAGCGTCGCACTGCTATTCACAATTGCATAGGCGCTCGGTCCGCATACCGTCTTTTCGGCGCACGGCAGGTCGCCTCATCGAGACGCGAGCGTCCCGCCTACGCGAACCTCTCCCTTGCCCGCGTCTTGGCCTTCATCGCCTCGACCTCGCGATCGCGCGGAGGACGGGTGGCGTCCAGCGACTCCAGCAGCCGTCGCGCGGCCTCCGACACCTCGTCGACCGCCCGATCGAACGCCGCCTCGTTGGCCTTCGACGGGCCGCGCAAATCCACTCAGCTTGCGAACGAACTGCAGCGCCGAGGCGCGAATTTCGTCATCGGTCGCGGGCGGTTCGAAATTGAAAAGCGTGCGAATGTTTCGGCACATCGGGGCGGGCTCCGGGTTGGCGGTTGCTGTTAAATCGTAGACCATGGGCGGTCCGAGCGCCATCGCGATGGAAAATACCGCGCGGCCGCCGGGCGAGGCGCATCGACGTTGTCGCCCGGCGCTCATCCCAGAATCCCCGGCAAATCGAGTTGACGCTCGCGAGCGCAATCGATCGCGTCCTGATAGCCGGCGTCGGCGTGGCGCATCACCCCGCTCGCCGGATCGTTCCACAGCACCCTTGCGAGGCGCGCGGCGGCCGCCGACGTGCCGTCGGCGACCACCACCATGCCGGCATGTTGCGAAAAGCCGATGCCGACGCCGCCGCCGTGATGCAGCGACACCCAGGTCGCGCCCGACGCGCAATTGAGCAAAGCGTTCAGCAGCGGCCAATCGGAGACCGCGTCCGAGCCGTCGCGCATCGCCTCCGTCTCGCGGTTGGGCGAGGCCACCGACCCGGAATCGAGGTGATCGCGGCCAATCACGATCGGCGCCTGCAGTTCGCCGCTCGCCACCATTTCGTTGAAGGCCAGACCGAGCCGGTGCCGGTCGCCCAGGCCGACCCAGCAGATGCGCGCCGGCAGGCCCTGGAAACGGATGCGCGTTCGCGCCATGTCGAGCCAGTTGTGCAGCGGCTTGTTGTCGGGCAGCAGCGCCTTGACCCTCGCGTCGGTGCGATAGATGTCCTCGGGATCGCCGGACAGCGCGCACCAGCGGAACGGGCCGATTCCCCGGCAGAACAGCGGCCGGATATAGGCCGGCACGAAGCCGGGGAAGTCGAAAGCCTCCGCGACCCCTTCCTCCTTGGCCATCTGTCGGATGTTGTTGCCATAGTCGAGCGTCGGCACGCCCCTTTTATGGAAGGCCAGCATCGCGCGCACTTGCGTGGCCATCGAGGCGCGGGCGGCGCGCTCGACCGCCTTGGGGTCGCGCTCGCGCTTGGCTTCCCACTCGCCAACCGTCCAGCCGCTCGGCAGATAGCCGTTGACCGGATCATGCGCCGAGGTCTGGTCGGTGACGACATCGGGCCGCACGCCGCGGCGCACCAGCTCGGGAAACAGGTCGGCGGCGTTGCCGAGCAACGCGACCGAGACGGGCTTCCTGTCGCGGCGGGATTTCTCGATCATCGCGAGCGCTTCGTCGAGGTCGCTGGCCTGCGTGTCGACATAGCCGGTGCGCAACCGCATTTCGATGCGGCTGGCCTGACACTCGATCGCCAGGCATGACGCGCCCGCCATCGCCGCGGCGAGCGGTTGCGCGCCGCCCATGCCGCCGAGCCCGGCGGTCAGGATCCACTTGCCCGCGAGGTCGCCGCCGTAATGGCGCCGGCCGACCTCGACGAAGGTTTCGTAGGTGCCCTGCACGATGCCCTGGCTGCCGATGTAGATCCACGAGCCGGCGGTCATCTGGCCGTACATCATCAGGCCCTTGCGATCGAGCGCATGAAAGTGATCCCAGGTCGCCCAATGCGGCACAAGGTTCGAATTGGCGATCAACACGCGCGGCGCGTCTGGGTGAGTGCGAAACACGCCGACCGGCTTGCCTGACTGGACGAGCAGGGTCTCATCGGCTTCCAGCCGTCGAAGCGTCGCGACGATCTCGTCGAAAGCCTTCCAATCCCGCGCCGCGCGGCCGATGCCGCCGTAGACGACGAGTTCGCCGGGCTTCTCGGCGACGTCGGGGTCGAGATTGTTCATCAACATGCGCAGCGGCGCCTCGGTCAGCCAGCTCCTGGCGGAAAGCTCGGAGCCGCGCGGGGCGCGGATGAGGCGGGCGTTGTCGATGCGCGGGTTGGCGCTCATGGAAAGCCTCGTGCCGATGGACTCGAAAACAACCAGTTCACGCGCGCGCCCAATCGAGCGCCGACTGAAGGACATCCCTTAGCGTTCGCCGCATTCCCTCGGCAAACGAGGGGTCGTATGGCGAAGGCCAGTTCTCCGGGCCGACCTTGGACGGCTCGCGCATGTAGCCACGGCACGCCAGCTCCATCTGCAGCGCATGCACGCCGCGCGCCGGATCGCCGCAGGCGCGGGTGATCCAGCCGCCCTTGAAGCGCCCGTTGACTGCGAAGGACAGCCCGCTCGCCTCGACAACCGCGGCGACGGCGCGGCTGAGCGCGGGATCGGCCGACAATCCGCCTTTGGTCCCAAGATTAAACACTGGAAGCTCGCCCTCGAACAGGCGCGGAATCTCCGATCTTATGGAGTGACAATCATAGAGGACGACGCGGCCGTGGCGCGCGACAAGCCGGTCGACCTCGGCCTTCAGCGCGGCGTGGTATGGGTCGAACCAGGCCGCGCGACGCGACGCGATTTCGTCTGAGGAAGGCGTCTCGCCGTCGCGATACAACGCTTCGCCGTCGAACGTCGTCGTCGGGCAAAGACCGGTGGTCGCCTGTCCCGGATAAAGCGAGGCGCCGGACGGATCGCGGTTGACGTCGATGACGGTGCGCGAAATGGCGGTGCGCACGACGGTTGCGCCGAGATAGCCGGCAAAGTCGTACAGACGGTCGACCCACCAGTCCGTATCTTTGCGGGCGAGCCACGGCGAGACGAGACGCGGTTCGATCGCGCCGAGTTCGAGCCCGGTGTGCGGCAGGCCGACGATCAGCGGCGCGTCTCCGGAATCGACGCTGAGCCAGGCGCGCGCGTTCATGGCGGCGAGCCGCAGATCGAAGGCAGGATGTCGGCGCCGGCCGCCGCGAGAATCGCGCCGCCGCGCACCAGCCCAATCGCCGACGCGATGTCCGGATGGAAATAGCGGTCGTCGTCGAGATGCGGAACCGCGGCGCGCGCGACGCGGCGGACGGCTTCCAGCGGCGGGCTCGAACTCAGCGGGCGATGAAAGTCGCAACCCTGCGCCGCCGCCAGCAGTTCGATCCCGATCACGGCGAACGCGTTCTCGACCATCGGCAGCAGCCGCCGCGCACCATGCGCCGCCATCGAAACATGATCCTCCTGATTGGCCGAGGTGGGGATCGAATTGACGCTGGCGGGAAAGGCGCGGCCCTTGTTCTCCGACACCAGCGCCGCGGCAGTCACCTGCGCGATCATGAAGCCGGAATTGAGCCCCGGCTTGGGTGTCAGGAAGGCGGGCAGGCCGGAAAGCGCCGGATCGACCAGCATCGCGATGCGTCGTTCGGCGAGCGAGCCGATCTCGCAAATCGCCAGCGCCATCATGTCGGCGGCGAAGGCCACCGGCTCGGCGTGGAAATTGCCGCCCGACAGCGCAACGTCCTCGTCGGCGAAAATCAACGGGTTGTCGGTGACGCCGTTGGCTTCTGTCGCCAGGGTGGTGGCGGCCTGCCGCAGCAGGTCGAGCGCGGCCCCCATCACCTGCGGCTGGCAACGCAGACAATAGGGATCCTGCACCCGTTCGTCGCCGGTGAGATGCGAGGCGCGAATGGCGCTGCCGCGCATCAGCGCACGCAAGGCTTCGGCGGTCTCGATCTGGCCGCGATGCCGGCGCAGGCGGTGGATGCGCGGATCGAACGGCGCGTCGGAGCCGCGCGCCGCATCAGTCGACAGCGCGCCGGTCGCCAGCGCGGAGGCGAACAGAACCTCGGTTTCGAACAGCGCCGCCAAGGCATGAGCGGTGGAGAACTGTGTGCCGTTGAGCAGCGCCAGTCCTTCCTTCGGCCCAAGCGTGAGCGGCGCGAGACCGGCCCGCGCCAGGCCTTCGGCCGCCGGCAAGCGCGCGCCGTCAAGGACAATCTCCCCGACCCCGATCATCGCCGCCGCCATATGGGCGAGCGGAGCCAGATCGCCGGAGGCGCCGACCGAGCCTTGCGCGGGCGTCACCGGCGCGACGCCGCGCGCCAGCATCGTCTCCAGCATTTCAACGGTCCGCGGCTTCACCCCCGAAGCGCCTTGCGCCAGACTCGCCAGCTTGAGCGCCGTCATCAGCCGGACGATCGGGAGCCGCGTCGCCTCGCCGACCCCCGCCGCGTGCGACAGGACGATGTTGCGCTGGAGCGCTTCGAGGTCCGCCGCGCCGATGCGCGCGCTCGCCAACTTCCCGAAACCGGTGTTCACGCCATAGACCGGCTCGCCCCTGGCGACGATCCGCGCGACGGCGGCGGCGCTCGCGGCGATCCCCGGTCGACAGGCCGGATCGAGGCGAGGCGCGCCGCCGCGATAGATCGCCCGCCAGTCGGCGAGCGCGACAGCGCCCGGATTGAGCGCGACCTCGCTCACGCGCCCCTCCAGATGCGCGTCGCCAGCGGATTGAAGCCCAGGCGATAGACGAGCTCGGCGGGCCGCTCGATATCCCAGATCGCCAGATCGGCCCATTTGCCCGCTTCCAGGGTGCCGGTTTCGGCGAGAACGCCGAGCGCGCGCGCCGCTTCGCGCGTGACGCCCGCCAGACATTCGTCCACCGTCATCTGGAACAAAGTCGCCGCCATGTTCATGGCGAGCAGCAGCGAAGTCAGCGGCGACGTTCCGGGGTTGCTATCGGTCGCCACCGCCATCGCGACGCCGTGGCGCCGGAACAGATCGATCGGCGGGCGTTTCGTTTCGCGTATGAAATAGTACGCGCCGGGCAACAGCGTCGCCACCGTCCCCGCCTTGGCCATCGCCACCGCGCCAGCTTCATCGGCATGTTCGAGATGGTCGGCGGAAAGCGCCCCAAAACGCGCCGCCAGCGCCGCGCCGTGCAGGTTCGAAAGCTGGTCGGCGTGCAGTTTCACCGGCAGGCCGAGCCGCGTCGCCGCCTCGAACAGGCGGGCGATCTCTTCGGGCGAAAAGCCGATGCCCTCGCAAAATCCGTCGACAGTGTCGGCGAGGCCCTCCGCTGCGATCGCCGGCAGCATCTCGTTCACCAACCGATCGACGTAGCCGCGCCGGTCCCCGGCCGCCTCGGGAGGCAGCGCATGGGCGCCGAGAAAACTCGTGCGAACGCCGACCGGGCGCTCGCGAGCAAGCCGACGGGCGGCCAGCAGCGATTTGCGCTCGTTGGCGAGATCGAGCCCGTAGCCGGATTTGATTTCGACCGTAGTGACGCCCTCGGCGATCAGCGCGTCGAGGCGCGGCAGGGTCTCGCGCACCAGTGCGTCTTCGCTGGCGGCCCGCAGCGCCCTGACCGAGGAGACAATGCCGCCGCCGGTCCGGGCGATTTCCTCGTAGGTGGCGCCGCGCAGGCGTCGCTCGAACTCATCGGCGCGGTCGCCGGCGTAGACGAGATGGGTATGGCAATCGATCAGCCCCGGCGTAATCCAGCGGCCCTCGCAATTGATCACGTCGCCAGCGGCGCGCAAGGCGGCCGGCATTTCGCTTTCCGGGCCGGCGTAGACGATGCGCCCGTCGCGAACCGCGACCGCGCCGCGCTCGACGCTTCCGATGCCGGCGCGATCCGGCGAAAGCGTGACGAGGCGCGCGTTGCGCCAAAGGCGGGTCGCCGCTTCTGGCCCCCGATCGAGGTCTGGCGTCAGACCATTCATGAGGCTTTTCTCATCGCGCCAACATGCATAGCATAATCGAAATGGACACAAGGGTTCGATCGCCGCAAGCGAAGCGCCGCCATGCGCCGGGACGATGAGGGAGACGCCTCGCATGAGCGTGATCCACGCCGCCTCCGCCTTGACGCCCGAGGGCTGGCGCGCCGATGTTCGGCTGACCATCGAAGGGGGACGCTTCTCGACGGTCGAGGCGGGCATTGCGCCGCCGCCTGACGCCGAACGCTGCGCCATCGCTATTCCCGGCATGCCCAACCTGCATAGTCACGCCTTCCAGCGCGGCATGGCCGGCCGCGCGGAGGCTCGCGGCGGCTCGCCGGACAGTTTCTGGACCTGGCGCGACTGGATGTATCGCTTCGCGCTGACGATGACGCCGGACCAGGTCGAGGCCGTCGCAAGCGAGGTCTATGTCGAAATGCTGGAGGCGGGATTCACCCGCGTCGGCGAGTTCCACTATCTCCATCATGACCGCGACGGGCGTCACTACGCCGCGATCGCCGAGATGGCGACGCGCATCTCGGCGGCCGCCGGCGCGACCGGCATCGGCCTGACGCTGCTGCCGGTCTTCTACGCCCACGCCAATTTCGGCGCGCAGCCGCCTGCGCCAGGCCAGCGCCGGTTCGTCAGCGACCTCGATGGTTTCGCCCGCCTTCTCGAGGGATGCCAGAGGGCGGCGGACCGAATTGCGGGCGCCAATGTCGGAGTCGCGCCGCACAGCCTGCGCGCTGTCGCGCCGGGGGAACTGGCCGCGGTCTGCGCGATGGCGGGCGACGGCCCGATCCACATCCACGCCGCCGAACAGGTCCGCGAGGTCGAGGATTGCGTCGCCTGGTCGGGCGTCCGGCCGGTCGCTTGGCTGCTCGACAATGCCGGCGTCGACGCGCGGTGGTGTGTGATCCATGCGACCCATATGACCATGGACGAAACTGAACGCCTCGCCCGGACGGGAGCGGTCGCCGGCCTCTGTCCCGTCACCGAAGCCAATCTTGGCGATGGCGTGTTCAACGGCGCCGCGTTCATCGACCGGAGCGGGCGTTTCGGCGTCGGCACGGACTCGAATGTGCGAATCGGCGTCGCCGATGAACTGCGTCAGTTCGAATACGCCCAGCGTCTCTTCCATCGCGCGCGCAACGTGATGGCGGTCGCCGGCGGCTCGACCGGGCGCGCGCTGTTTGACGGGGCGCTGCGCGGCGGCGCAGCGGCGCTGCAAGCCGACGCCGGTGGATTGGCGCCTGGCGCACCCGCCAATCTTGTGACGCTGGACGCGGCGCATCCCGGCCTTGCGGGATGTGCAGGCGACGATATTCTCGACGCTTGGATATTCGGCCCCGCGAAGACGGCGGTCGACGAGGTGTGGGTGCGCGGCCATCGGCTGGTCGCGGGCGGCCGGCATCGCCGGCGCGATGAAATCGGTTCGCGGTTTCGCGCCGTGATGGAAGAGCTGCGCTCCGCCTGATCGGCGCCGCGGCGGTTCAGACTATAGCGTCACGATGTCCGCATGCGGCGGCTTGGGGGCGGCCGTCTGTTCGACGTTGTCGAGCGTTTGCGTGAATGCGGCGGCATTCACTCCGCCGCGCCCGTCGATCGCCGGAGTCGCGCTTGTCGCGCCGTCGGTCGGCGAGACGGCTGCGCTCGCTTGCGACGTCGCGCAAGCGGCAAGGATTCGGCCGACAATCGGGGCCGCGAAAATCATCGGGAACTCCTCTTCAACGCGAGGGGCCGCCGGCCGGGACGAGTTGTCCGCAGTGCGCCATCGCCGCCAGAATGGCGCCGGCAGCTTGTGCGAACCTGTCCCGGTCGCCAGATTTCGCTCAGTTCCGGCCGCTTTCGCTATGACCGGCTTCGTTCCCCTCGAATTGGCGGCGCAGCACAATCGGCTTGCCATGGGGAGTCGCCAGGGCGGCCGCGCGCCACGCCTCCGCAAGGCTTGCAAGGGCCGTCGTGCTTGCCAAGCCTTTATCGGCGAGTATTTTTTCAAGCGCCCGCAGCCAAGCCTGAAAATAGACGCCGGCGCCGGCCTCCTGCGGGCCGGCGGCGATCTCAGCGCCGAGCGCGCGCGCCCATTCGCTCCAGGTGAACAGGCCGCGCTGGTTGAGCGCGACCGCCATCGCAAACACCTGCGCCTGCCACGGTTCGTCGAACGACGGCGGTTCAGGGGCGTTCAAGATAGGGCTCCCAGGCGTCGATCGACACCTTGACACGCGGATCGGCGTCGGGGCCCCACAATTCACGGCCGGGGAAACGCAGCGTGTAGCACCAGTGAGGATCTTCGCCCGCGCCATGCGCGTTGGAATCGGGGAAGACGAAGCAGCCGCGCACCGCTTCAATGACCCCGACCTTGCCGCGGGCATAGCGGGGCAGACGCGTATGGGTCGAGGGATTCATCACGCGTGTACGCGCCGTTTCGCCTGGCGCATACCGGGGCGGCGCGCGCGGCGGTCGATCACAAGGCGAACCGTTGGCGAGGACTCTGGCGACATCGGCATGCGTCAGGCGACGCTCCATGGAACGCGCTGGCGTCAGCGCCTTGCCCTGTTGCAGTTCTTCAGCGGCGACCATCCCCGCGCCAAGCAGCAGTTTCCGCAGCCCGGCAATCCAGATCTCGTAGTAACTCATCGACAGATAGACAGCGGGCGGCAATGTCTCGCGAGCGTGGCGGCTCATGTCGATGTTCCATTGGCCGCATGCCCCCGCCGCCAGAGTCAAGGCGAGCGCGCGCCTCTCCCATTGATGATGAAAGACCGGCTCGTCGGGCTCGGGCGCGATCGGGCCAAAGCCCATCATGCCGCCGAGGTCCTGGGCGCCGTTCACCCTTCCCCGCCCGATTTCTCCGGCGACAGGGCGAGCCCGACGCCGATCATGCTGTCGCGCGTCACCAGCGCGGCGAGCCGCTCTTCGCTCCAGCCGTCGGTGTGGTCCGGCCGCATCGGCACGACGATGTAGCGCAGTTCGGCGGTGGAATCCCAGACCCGGATTTCGCATTCCGCGGCCAGAGCAACGCCAAACTCGGCCAGCACGCCGCGCGGATCGAGAACCGCGCGAGAGCGATAGGCGGGCGATTTGTACCAGACCGGCGGCAGGCCCAGAACCGGCCACGGATAACAGGAGCACAGGGTGCAGACGACGAGGTTGTGCTGCGCCGGAGTGTTCTCGACCGCGACCATGTGTTCGCCTTGCCGGCCGCCGTAGCCGAGCTCGGCGATCGCGCTGGTCGCGTTGGCCAGCAGGCGCTCGCGGAATCTTTCGTCGCTCCACACTCGCGCCACGACGCGCGCGCCATTGCGGGGGCCGATTTTGGTCTCGTAGGTCTCGACGATCGCGTCGAGCGCGGCCGGGTCGACGTAGCCCTTGTCGATCAGGATCGTTTCAAGCGCCTTCACGCGCAGCGCGACCTCGGAAAGCTCGGAATGATCGTGGTCGTGGTCGTCGTCCAAAGCGCATGTCCCCTTCCGACCTCGGCGCCAAGACGCCATCATCGCGCGGCGCCGCGCGCAAATCAAATGAGCGCGTCGATCGGTAGAGAGGGCGCCGACCCGGCGTCGGGAGCGGCGCACGCGGGACAGCCGAAAAGCGGCGTCTCAGTGAACGGCGGCGTACATGATCTTGGCCTCGCTCGCCTCGGCGATGTCCATCTCCTCGACGATCCGGCCCTGCCGCGCCACCAGGATGCGATCGGACAGCGCGAGGATTTCCGGCATGTAGGAGGAGATCACCACGACCGCGACGCCGTCTTCGGCGAGCTGGTTGATGAAGCGGTGGATCTCGACGATCGCGCCGACATCGACGCCTCGCGTGGGCTCGTCGAAAATGACCAGCGTCGGCTGTTTGAATCATCGACTTTGCGATCACAACCTTCTGCTGGTTGCCGCCGGAGAGCTCGATGACCCGCGCGCCGGGATCGATGGCCCGCACGCCGAGCCGCTCGGTCCAGTCTTTTGCGAGTCGCCGCGCCTCGGTCAATGTGACCAAGGTCACCGGATTGGCTCCCATGGTCAGACGTCCCAACTGGATGTTCTCGGCGATCGACATGCTTTCGAAAAAGCCCTCGACTTTCCGGTCCTCCGTCACATAGACGATCCCGTCGAGCACGGCGGGGCGAGGCGTGCGATAGCGGACCGCGCGCGACCGGAAGCGAACCTCCCCGCCGTGAAAGAAGTCGCGCTTCAACACGCCGCCGACGATCTTCATGGTCTCGGTGCGTCCGGCGCCGACCAGACCGAACAGGCCGGTCACCTGGCCGGCGAAAATCGAGAATGCCGTGTTGCGCACAAGGCCGCCCATCGACAGGTTGCGCACGCTGAGCACTTCCTCGCCGTAGGTCCGCGCCTTCCTGCCGCCTGCCGGCCCATAGAGATGCGTCGATAGGCTTCGGCCGACCATCGCCTGGACGAGCCGCTCGCGATCGAAGTTGCGGGTGTCGTCGGTCGCCGCGACTTCGCCGTCGCGCAGCACCGTGATGCGGTCGGAAAGGGTCAACGCCTCTTCGAGGGCGTGGCTGATGAAGATGATCGAGATGCCCTCGGCCTGAAACCGGCGGATCAGGTTGAAGAAATGAAACTTTTCCTCCGGCGTCAGCGCCGCCGTCGGCTCGTCGAAAATCAGCACCCGGGCATGGCGATGCACGGCGCGGGCGATCTCGACCAATTGTTTCTTGCCGGCGCCGAGCGAGGAGACCAGCGCCATCGGATCGACGTAGAAATTCAGCGACAGCAGAAAGCGCTGCGCCTGGATGTAGAGACCGCGCAGCCGATTGAACAGCTTTTCTTCGCCGAGGTAGATATTCTGGGCGACCGTCATCGAGGGAACGAGATTGGTCTCCTGGAAGACCATGGCCACGCCGTGACGGATCGCATCGGCCGGCGATTTCATGACGAGCGGCGCGCCCTCGAACAGCAGCGCGCCGGAAGTCAGTTCGTAGACGCCGGCGAGCACTTTCATCAGCGTCGACTTGCCGGCGCCGTTCTCGCCGACGATCGCGTGAATCTCGCCCTTTCGAAGGGTGAAGTCGATGTTCTTGATCGCCGGAACGCCGCGGAACGCCTTGGTGGCGCGCTGGAATTCGAGAATCGTGCTCACGCCGCGATCCCTCCGTCCGTTTCGGCGACGTCGATCGCGACAATGACTCCGGAGCCCTTGGCCGCCGCGTAGAGCGCGCCGTCCAGTTCACAACAAGACGTGACGCCATGCACCCGGCCATCGGCGCGGCTGTGGAAACTGACGTGCGGTCGCATGGCGGAGTCGCAGCGCGCCACCAGACCGTAGGACCAGCTCGGCGACCACGGCTTCAGCATGTTGAGCTTCTTGCGCGCGCCGCCCTGGATCGGCTCGAGGAAGCTCGCGCCGCTCGACAGCGCGGGCGCGATCCAATAGGCCGGATCGACGTTGTCGATCATCCGCCGGCGGTACTGGGGTTCGCGCAGCACGAACTCAACGAGCTGGTTGCGCGGCGCGAACAGAGCAAGCCAGAACCCGCCGTCCCGCGCGGCGGCGATCCGGCCGGGATAGGCCGGCAGATCGGCGATGAGCGCCAGGGGCGCCGCGCGCCGCGCGCCGTCGATTTTCACGACGCGATGGCGCCAGGCCTCCGATGCGAACAGTTCTCCACCGGGCGCGCGCGTAAGGCCGGATGGATAGGCGAGACCTTCGGCCAGACGCTCCGGGGGCGCTTCGCTCCGTGTGAGGTCGATCCTCCACAGGCTGCCGCTCTCTCCACGCTCCATCAAATCGCGCTTCCAGTCGGCGGCTGCGACATGCGCCGAGCCGCTGGCGACAATCAGACGATCCGGTCCCTCGAAAAGCGCCGAGGTCGGGCAGATCAGGGGCCGGCCGCCGGCTTCATCGATCCGGCGCCCCGCGTGCGGACCCTCGGCGACCAGGATTCCCTTCCCGTCCAGCCCCACCGCGAGACCGCCGCTAGGCTCGGCCGCCAGGCAGCTCACCGGCGCCTCGAACTTGCGATGCTCGGCGATCGATAGCGAATCCTTCGACCGCGTCAGCCGCAGCGTCTCCGACCCGCTTGAGCACAGCAGGCCGTCCCGCCAAACCGCCAGATTGTCGACGTCGGGCAGCGTCAGCGCCACCGGCGCGGCGTCGAGCCGGGCGTTCGGCCGCAGCGGCCCGTCCATCATCGGAACCGAACCGGTCTCGTCGTCGAAGCCGCGAAACGCGGCATAGGCGCGCCTCAGAGTCGCGATCATGACGGACGCCCCCAATAGCCGTCCTGCGCCGCCCAGTTCGGATCGGCGCCGGCGATCTTGTAGCGACCGATGCGATTGTTCGAGACGCCGCCAAGATAGAGATAGCCCTTGTGCTCGCGCATCGAAGTAATCATCGGATGGTTCTCGCCGCCGAGATCCCACAGGCTCTCGAGAATGCGCCCGCTCTCGTCGAACTTGATCACGCAACCAGTGTTGATGTTCGGATAGAGCCAGAGTTCCGGCGCGACGCGTTTGGCCATCCGGCGGCGAAACCCCGGCATGGTCAGCGCGAGGTCGAGGGCCGGCGTCCTCATGCCGAGCAGCGCCGCCCAGTAGTTGCCGTCGGACGCGCGATTGATGTTGTCGGGATAGCCGGGGAGATTGGCGATCAACGGCTCGACGCGCCCCTGTTTCGGGCCGGCGAAATAATAGCGGCTGATCGAGCAGGTCCAGCTCTCCGCAAAGAAGAACGAACAGCCGTCGTTCGACATGCACACCCCGTTGGCGAAGACGAGCTTGTGGATGACGGTGCGGGTCACGCCGCTGCGCGGATCGTAGCAGATGATGCGGCCGTTGCCGCGACTCTCCAGTGCGTCGGTCGCCCATTCCTCCTGTTCGTAGCGCACCGTCGCTTCGCTGAAGTAGATCCGCCCGTCCGGCGCCACGTCGAGATCGTCGGCGAGGCGCAACCGCGAATCGTCGACCACCGAGAATACGCTGCGATTGGTCTCGTCGGTCAGCTTGGTCACCGTTTTGTCGGGCGCGACCGCGTAGAGCCCCATGCCGCCGATGCAGACCAGCAGGTTGTCCTGACGATCGAACGCCATGCCCAGCGGATGCCCGCCGATATGGGCGAAGACTTCGTGCCGCTGGTGATCGGGGCCGAAGAAACGCACGATATCGCCGTGGCGGGTGCCGCAATAGAGGTTGTCGTCACGGTCGAGGATGATGTCCTCGGGCCCCTCGATCTGGCCGAGGCCGATGATCTCGACCGATCGCAGCTTGTTGTTGAGCACGTAGGGCGAACCGGCCTCGTAGGCCGATGGCGGCGACGGCAGCGTCAGATAAGCCGGCGACACGTAGACCTTGGACAGCCATTTGTGGCGGTTCCTGAGCCAGCGCATGTCGACGAAGACGGCGGCGATCAGCACGCAGCCGAGCACCGTCGAGTTCACCGGACCCGAGACGCCGAAATTGGTCAGGCCGTCGGTGATGATCAGCACGAGGAGCGCGCCCATCACCGCCTTGGCGACCGAGCCGCGACCGCCGCCGAGCGAATTGCCGCCGAGCACCGCCGCGGTCAGCGCCGAGACCTCGAGGCCAACGCCGGTGTCAGCCCCGGTGCTGCCGATGCGCGCGGCGAACAGGAAGCCGGCCAGCGCGCTGAGGAGCGAGGACCAGACGTAGGCGAGGAAAATCGTGCGGCGGACCTTGATGCCGGCGTTGTAGGCCGACCGTCGCGCGCCGCCGACCGCGGTCAGCCGCCAGCCCGGCCGCATCCGCGACAGCACGATGTGCCAGGCGATCGCAATCACCGCGGTGACGACGAGCGAAAAAGGGACGCCGAGGATAGAGCCGGTGCCGATGTAGAGCCACAGATCGGAATCGGAGATGCTCGAAATGATCGCCGTCGACATTTTGAGGAAGACGATGTCGTAAATCGAGCGAAAGATGATCAGCGTCACCAGGGTGGTGAGGAACGCCCGCAGCCGGAGGTAGCCGATCAGATAGCCATTGACGGCGCCGCAGACCGCGCCCAGCGCCAGCACCGCGACGGCGGCCAGCCCCACCGGCCAGCCCTCGATGTTGACGCAGATCAGCGACAGCAGAACCGACAGGGTGAAGACTGAGGCGACGGACAGGTCGATGCCGCCGGAAATCATCACGATGGTCAGGCCGAGCACGATCAGCCCGAACTCGGCGAATTGTCGGCCGAGATCGCCCAGCGCATTGGCGGAGAAGAAACCGGGGATCAACAGCCCGAACACCGCGCCGACGATGATCAGGGTCAGAAACGGGATCGCGTTGTCGATCCACCGCTTGGTGAGAATCTCCCCGATCAGATGATCGGGGAGATACCGGTATCGCAGCCGCGTCAGAACATCGCCGCCTTGCATCGTAAATCGCCGCTTTCCGTTCGGCCGCCAATCGGCGTCCCTCACTTGAGCTGGTCGAGAGTCCAGCATTGGTGCGGGTTGATGGTGTCTTTTGTCTGGAGCGTAAGCGGTGTGAAGTATGTCGCCTTGATTTCTCCGGCCTTGGCGGGCGACAGGAGGAGTTCGACGATCGCCTGGTTGAGCGAATCGCCCTGCAACGGCACGTCATAGCTGACAATCTCGCTCAGCAGACCCTTGCGGACGTTGTCGCAACCGGTTTCGCTCCCGCCGCCTGAAGTGACGATGAAGACCTGGCCGCTTTTGCCCGCCGCCTGCACCGCCGCGCCGGCGCCGACATCCTGATTGTCCCAGTTGCCGACGATGCCGCAGAGGTCTGGATGTTGCTGAAGGACCGTCTCGGTGATCGCACGCGCCTTGGCCGGGTCATAGGTCGCCGCCTGGTCCGCCACCACCTGGATCTCCGGATGGTCGGCGAACACGTGATAGTAGGCGTAAAGTTCATAGAGATTTGAAGCGGCGGTCGGCTGTCCCTCGAGAATCGCCACCTTGCCGGACTTGCCCGATCCCTTGCCGCAATGATCGACCAGCGCCTGAGCTTCGATCAGCCCGACCTTCACCCAGTCCGCGCCGACGTAATAGTCGGTCGGATTGACGGTCTCGAGGTTGACCTGCAGCACTTTGATGCCGGCCGCCACGGCGCGCTGCTCGAGCCGCGCGTAGGACTGCAGGTCGGGGTTGTGGACGATCAACAGGTCCGGTTTTTCCGAGATGGCGGCGGTGATGGCGCGGGTGCCGGCGTCGGTGCTCCAGTTCGGGTCGCGAATATCGAAGCTGTAGCCGAGGTCCTTTGCCTGTCGGCGCATGATCGCCGCCCATCCCTCGGTCAGATCGAAGCCCATCGCCAATGGCACGAAGAGCACCTTCTTGCCTTTGAGGCCGTCATAGTAAGGACCGAGCTTGGCGTGGTTATCGAGGCCCTTCTCGTCCGCCGAAGCGCCGGTCGCCGCAATGGCCAGCCCGAACGCCAACATCAACAGTGCTTTTAATCTCACGATTTCCTCCCGTTTGCAGATGCTTGGATGAAAAAACGCTAAATGTCGCCCTGCTCTTGTTGCGCGGTCTGTTCGTCGCGCGGATTGAGAAAGCTGTCGATAGTGATCGCCGCGAGAAGGATCAGGCTCTTGATCAGATTTTGCTGGATGTAGGGAACGTTCAGGATCGTCATCCCGTCGAGGAGAATGCCGATCAGCAAGGTGCCGACCAGCACGTTGCGCACGCCGCCGCGTCCGCCGCTGAGCCCGATGCCGCCGAGCACCACGACGAGCAGCACGTCGTAGATCATCGTGGAGTTGTACACCCGCGTGCTCATGCCGGAAGACGCGGCCGCCATCACCAGGCCGGCGCCATAGGCGATCAGCGCGGTGATCACATATTCTGCGACGATCAGCGGCCGCACCGGGACGCCGGCGTTGCGCGCGGCGGCCGGATTGTCGCCCGAAGCGTAAATGTAACGGCCAAAGCGCGTCCAGCGCAGCGCCGCCCAGGTGACCAGCGCCAGAACGCCGAAGGCGATGATCGACACCGGCGCCCCGACCACCGAACCCCTGCCGAGTTCCTGGAAGAATGGCGAGTCGTTCGGCGTGTTCTGGACATCGACGTCGAACAGCCATGCCCGGCCGACGCCGTAGACCACAAGGCCGGTCGCCAGCGTCGCGAAAATCGCCGGCACCACCGCATAGGCGATCAGGACGCCGTTGACGAGACCCACCCCAACGACGAACAGCCCGCCGAGCAGCAGCGCCCAGCCAAGCGGAATATTGCCGTGCGTCGTCATCGAGAGGACCCAGGAAACCGCCACGACCATGGTCGCGACCATGGCGAGGTCGATGCCGCGCCCGATCACCACGAGGCCCATCCCGAGGCCGAGTATGCCAAGAATGGAGACGCTGCGGACCAGCGCAATGAGGTTGCCCGGCGCCAGGAAATTGGGCAGCGCCAGCGCGAACACAATGAAAAGCGCTCCGGCGAGGACGAAGACGACGCCCTCCTGTGTGACCCTGATCTTGCGCGGGTCGACGACGCCCATCAGCTTTCCACCCGCCATGCGCTCCCCTCCCTCGCGCCACGCGGTTCTGCGTTTGCCTGGTCGGCGGCTCCAGCCGATTGCCAGAATTGTCGCATGACGCGTGGCTGCATAGCGCTTTCTCTCGAATAACAGCTATGATTTTCCGCCGCCCGACCGTTCGGCGTAGCATTCGACAGGCAAGCGGCCGGGTCAGGGCGGGGGGACCTGGCGGATTGCATGGGAGGCTTCGTATGGGCGCGTTGGCGGGCAGGAAGGCCGTGGTCACCGGCGCCGCGAGCGGCATCGGCAAGGCGATCGCCACGGCGCTCGTCGAGCGCGAAGCGAGTGTGGTGCTGGCCGACCGGGACGCCGAGGCGGCGGAGCGGCTGGCGGCCGAGCTTGGCGCGGGGGCCTTCGCGTTGAAGCTCGATGTGACCGACGACGCCGCCGTCGACGGCATGCTCGAATCGGTCCCGGCGGCGTTTCGCCCGATCGATGTCCTGATCAACAACGCGGGTCATGACGTCGGCGGACGCACGCATTTCGCGCGCGGCGCGGCGGACGACTGGAGCAGCATCATCGACACCAATCTGACCGGAATGATGCGCGTGACCCGCGCGGTGCTCCCGCAGATGCTGGAGCACGGGACCGGCGATATCGTCAATATGAGCTCGATCAGCGCCTTGCGGCTGGTCCCAGACACCGCCGCCTACACCACGAGCAAGGCGGGGGTGCGCGCCTTCACCGATGCGCTGCGCGCCGATCTTGCGGAAACCGCGATCCGCGTCACCGAGATCCTGCCGGGATTGACCCGCACCAATATCATTCTGGGAAGGCACCGGGGGGACAGGACGCTGGAGGCGGCCTATTTCGAGCAGGCGCGCATCGCCCTCGATCCGGAAGACGTGGCGCGTTCCGTCCTGTTCGCCCTCGAGCAGCCGGCGCATATGCAGGTGGCGCAGTTGTTCATCCTGCCGGTGAACCGCTGGTGAAGAGCGAGCCGGCGCCACGCGCCATTTGCGACCAAGGATATCGTCGGCCCGCAATCGCACTGGGCCGATGCCGTGAGCGACCGGCGTCGCTAGCGAGATACGCGTCGGGCCTCTGTCTGCGCAAATATCCAGAACGTCGCGGCGGCTGCGGCAGGCGGCGCATCGCAGCGCAAGATGAACATAAGATTTGACGACAGAACAAAAGTACACTAGGTTTCCTCCGTAATTCGGCTGCGCCGTCGCGTTGGTTCGGGCGAACGGCGGAAGGGGGGAGCGTTGGCGTCCATCTTTAGTGTCGGCCTCGCCGCTGAAATCGGTGCGCGCGCCAAAACGCATGGCGTTCTGACAATCGGCCTTGCCGGCGCCGGGCAGATGGGCACCGACATCGTCGTTCAGCTTTCGCTGATGCCGGGGGTTCGGCTCGGCGCGATTTCGGAGATTCGCGGCGACGCGGCGCGCGAGGCGGCGCTGATGGCCGGCCGCGACGCCGGCGACATCGTCCCGGCCTCGACCGCCTCAGAAATCGATCGGGCGATCGAAGGCGGGAAGCTTGCGCTCACCGAAGACTATCGGGCGCTCTGCGAGTCCGGTCGGATCGACGTCGTCATCGACGCGACGGGCAACCCCAATGTCGGCACGCTGATCGCTCTGGAGGCGATGAAGAACGGCAAACACATCGTGATGCTGAATGTCGAGGCCGACATCACGATCGGTCGCTTCCTGAAGGAGGAAGCGCGCAAGGCGGGCGTCTGTCTACACCGGGGCGGCGGGCGACGAGCCGGCGGCGACGGTGGAGTTGATCGGCTTCGCCCAGGCGCTGGGTTTCGAGATCGTCGCAGCCGGCAAGGGCAAGAACAACCCGCTTCAGTTCGACGCCACCCCCGACGCCTTCGAGGAAGAGGCGCGGCTGCGCAACATGAACGCGCGGATGCTGGTCGAATTCGTCGACGGCTCCAAGACGATGATCGAGATGGTGGCGGTCGCCAACGCCACGGGCCTCAAGCCGGATATTCCTGGCATGCACGGGCCGAAGGCGACACGGGACGAGCTTGCCCAGGTGCTCTGCACGAAGCAGGACGGCGGAATTCTCGAAAACTCCGGCGTGGTCGACTATTCGATCGGCAAGGGTGTCGCGCCGGGCGTGTTCTGCATCGTCAAACCCCGGCATCCACGCGTGCTCGAACGCATGATCGATCTGAAAGTCGGAGCGGGTCCGTGCTTCGCCATCGTCCGGCCCTACCATCTGACCAGCCTGGAAGTTCCGCTGTCCGCAATCAGGGCCGCCAAGAACGGCTTGCCCGATCTCGAGCCCGCCGATCAACCGGTCGCCGAATGCGTCGCGCTCGCCAAGCGCGACCTTGTCGCCGGCCAGACGCTCGGCAAGATCGGCGAATACGATTACCGGGGCTTTGCGATGACATGGTCGGACGCGCGCGATCGCGCGGCTCTTCCGCTCGGCCTCGCCGAGCGCGCGCGCGCGTTGAAACCGATCAAGGCGGGCGAGGCCTTGACCTACGAGAACTGCGCCCCCGACGACTCGCTGGTGGTCACTCAGATCCGCCGACGTCTCGATCAATCGGACGCCCGCTTCGTCGCGTCGGCGGATCCCAGCGGACGTGGCGGCGCCTCCTCGGTCGCGGGCGTCTGAGCGCAAGACCGGGCGATGACATCGTTCAACGAGAGGTCTGCTGGAATGAATGAGAGGGCGGCGAGCGCTTCGGATCACGCGACGGCCAACCGACCCGCCGTCTACGATCGCCTCTCGATCAGTCAGATTCGCGAAGCGTTGCGCAAGATGCACCTGATCCGACGCTTCGAGGAAAGCGCCGAAGACGCCTATGTGCGAGGGCTCAGCTACGGAACCATGCACCTGTCGATCGGCCAGGAGGCGACCGCGGTCGGCGTTTGCGCGGCGCTGACCGATTCCGACTACATCACCTCGACCCATCGCGGCCACGGCCACTGCATCGCCAAGGGCGCCGAGGTCAAGCGCATGTTCGCGGAGTTTCTCGGCAAGGAGACCGGCTATTGTCGCGGGCGCGGCGGCTCCATGCATATCGCCGACCCGACCAAGGGCAATCTCGGCGCCAACGGCATCGTCGGCGGCGGCATTCCCATCGCCGTCGGAGCCGCCCTCAGCGCCAAGAAGCGCAAGAGCGGCGCGGTCGCGGTCTCGTTCTTCGGCGATGGCGCCAACAACGAAGGGGCGTTCCACGAATCGCTCAACATTGCATCGGTATGGAAGCTGCCGGTGATCTTCGTCTGCGAAAACAACCAATATGGCATGTCGACCTCGACAGAGCGCTCGACGGCCGTCAGGAACGTCGCCGACCGCGCCGCCGCCTACGCGATTCCGGGCGTGATCGTCGACGGCAACAGCTTTGCGGAGGTTGCGGAGGCCTCGTTTCGGGCGGTCGAGCGCGCCCGAGGCGGCGATGGGCCGACGCTCATCGAGAGCAAGACCTACCGCACGCGCGGCCATTCGCGCAGCGATCGCAACCGCTACCGCACCAAGGAAGAAATCGAAAGCTGGAAGCAGCGCGATCCGATCGCGTTGTTCGAAAGCGAGATTGAAGCCCTCGGCTTGCTCGCGCCAGCCGACATCGACGCGATACGCGCGCAGGTCGAGGCGGAAATCGCGGCCGGTCTGGCGTTCGCCGCGCAAAGCCCCCTGCCGTCGCCGGCCGAGGTCGCCCGATACGTCTATACGAACGAGCCGGGCTGACGCCATGAGCGAGACGATCCGCGAGCTGAGTTACGCCCAGGCGATTCAGGACGCGATGGCGATCGCGCTGGAAGCCGACGACCGCGTCTTCCTCATGGGCGAAGACATCGGGATCTACGGCGGCGCGTTCGGGGTGACCGGCGATCTCGTTCAACGGTTTGGCGAAGAACGCGTGATGGACACGCCGATCTCCGAACTCGGCGGATGCGGCGTTGCGGTTGGCGCGGCGCTCACCGGCATGCGTCCGATTTTTGAGTTTCAGTTTTCCGATTTCTCGACCCTGGCGATGGAACAGATCGTCAACCAGGCCGCGAAACTGCGTTACATGTTGGGCGGCGCGGTTTCGGTGCCGCTGGTCCTGCGCATGCCGACCGGCTCCGGCACCGGGGCGGCGGCGCAGCATAGCCAAAGTCTCGAGGCCTGGTTCGCGCATATTCCAGGTCTGAAGGTCGTCGAGCCTTCCACGCCGCACGATGCGAAGGGCTTGTTGCTGGCGGCGATCGCCGATCCAGATCCGGTGATGATTTTCGAGCACAAGCTGCTCTACAAGATGAAGGGGCCGGTTCCCGAGGGCCACTACACCGTGCCGCTCGACACGGCGGAAGTGCGTCGCCGCGGGCGCGATCTGACCATCGTCGCTGCTTCGATCATGGTCCACAAGGCGCTGGAAGCCGCCGAGACGCTCGCGAAGGAGGGCGTCGAAGCCGAGGTGATCGACCTGCGCTCGCTGCGGCCGCTCGACATGAGGACGATCGGCGCGAGTGTGAAAAGAACGACACGGCTGATGTGCGTCTATGAAGGCGTCAAGACGCTCGGGCTCGGCGCCGAGATCAGCGCGGCGATCGCCGAGAGCGAGATTTTCGACTACCTCGACGCGCCGATCCTGCGTCTCGGGGGCGCCGATTCGCCGATTCCCTATAGCCCGATCCTTGAAAAAGCCGCGGTCCCGCAAGTCGCCGACATTGTCACGATGGCGCGCAAACTTGCCGGCGGCGGGGCCTAGCATGGCTGTCGAAGTCATCCTTCCGCGCGTCGATATGGACATGACAGTCGGCAAGATCGGCCAATGGTTCTTTGACGAGGGCGCCCGCGTCGAGAAAGGCCAGCCGCTGTTCGAGATCGAGACCGACAAGGCGGCGATGGAGATCGAAGCGCCGGCTTCGGGCGTTTTGCGTGGCGTCGCAGCAAGAACCGGCGAAGAATTGCCGGTCGGCAGCGTGGTTGGCTGGATCTATGCGCCGGACGAGCCCCACGATGTCGCTCCCGCCAGAATCGGCGCGCCCGTCGTCGTCGGGGCCGCGTCGCCGGACGGAGAAGTCCGCGCCGCTGCATCGCCTCACGAAGCGGTCGCGCGGCGGGGGGACTCGACCGACTTGCGCGCAACGCCGATGGCGCGCCGCATCGCGCGCCAAACCGGCGTCGATCTTGCGCAGGTGACGGGCACCGGCCCGCACGGGCGCATTCAGGCGCGCGATGTGGCAAGCCAGGACGCGCCGCCCGCGTCCGTCGATCACCCCGCGCTCAGCCGCGTCTGGCTGGCGCGCGGGACAGGCGCGCCGCTGGTGCTCATTCACGGGTTCGGCGCCGATCTGAACGGCTGGCGGCCGATGGTCGCCCGTCTGAGCGGCGGTCGGCCGATTCTTGCGCTGGACCTTCCCGGGCACGGCAATTCGAAGCTGGTCGGCGCGCCGAGCTTCGAGGCGCTCGTCGACGCCATCGAGGCGGCGCTCGTCGAGGAACGTCTCGCCGCGGCCCATCTCGTCGGCCATTCGCTCGGCGGCGCGGTGGCGAGCGCGCTCGTGGAGCGCCGCGCAATCGACGCGCGCTCGCTCATGCTGATCGCGCCGGCGGGTCTGGGGCCGGACATCAACGGCGCTTTCATCGCCGGCTTCCTGCGCGCACGCAGCGAGGCAAGTCTTGCGCCGTGGATTCGGTTGCTCGCGACCGACGAATCGTCGCTAGGTTCGGCGATGGTCAAGACCACCTTGCGCCAGCGGGCGGATCTCAACGTCGGGGAGGCTCAGGCGCAGATCGCCGCCGCCGTGTTTCCCGATGGCGCGCAGACTTTCTCGGTGCGCGACCGCCTCGCGCGCATCGCTGTTCCCGCCAAAGTCGTGTTCGGCCTCGACGACCAGATCATTCCGGCGCGCCATGCCCGCGGCCTTCCCGGGGTGATCGGCGTGCATCTTTTCCCAGGCGTCGGCCACATGCCGCATTTCGAAGCGCGCGGCGAGGTCGCCCGTCTCGTCGCCGAGCTCGCAGCGGCGGGCGACTGAAGCGCGCGTCAGGCCTCCGCGGGCGCGGCCAACGACCCGGCGCCGCGGACCGCCGATCGGCTGAGAAAATTGCTCGGCGACGTCCAGTTTGGCGCGCCGCCGACCAGCAGATCAAAGAACGGTATCGCGAGCGAGGCGTCGTCGCCGACATTCTCGCGAAACGATTCCCAGACTCGCATGTCTTCGAAGCAGGGATCGAGAGTGACCGTCCTGTCGAAATCGCTCTCCAGGATCGCGCGCACGATCGTCACGCAATAGTTCACGTAGAGAAAGCCTTCCGGCCAGAAATCGCAGATCGCGACGACCTGATCGCCGGGCGCGCGTTCCGCGACGTTGGCGTCGACGCTTTTTGCGGGTTTTGCGCGCAGCAATTCCCGCAGCATCAATCCGCCGGAATAGACAACGAAATCGCGCCGATCGAGATCCGCGTCGCTGCGCTCGCGCGAGAATGCATCCGCCCAACCGAGGAAAGCCCGGGCGAGCGCGCGATCGTCGATGGTGAAGTCGCGACCATGGCGCTCGCCGAGCGAAACGGCGTCGTTCTTGAACGACTGCTGAAACCAGTTGAGGCGCCGCACGCGATGGCGCAGATCGGGGAGCTCAAGCGACGTGTTCAGGTTGACGATCATGTTCGCCCTTCCCGCCGCGCGCGCCGGCGCGACGAACGTCCAACACTATGCTCCGCTCGCATCGACGCTTCAATCGGCCGCCGGACTGCGAGATACATATTGACATCCGAAAATACAAGTGTTCAACTAACCTTCATAAATTGTTAATGCGTTCCGAGGCTCGGCCGCCGAGTCCCGAGAAGCGTGACGCGAAAAATGGTCGGGGGAGGCGCGCATGGCGTTGTGGCAGATTGCTTTGCTTTTCCTCGCCGCGGCCTGGGCCGTCCAGTCGATCGGCGTGTGGCTGCAAGTCCAGCATTACCAGCGAACGTTCGGCGCGATGCGCACGCAGTGGTCCGATGGGCGTCTTGGCGTCGGCGCGGCGCCGGGCGCATCGGCGCGGGCGTCATTGCGCTGATTGTCGTCAGTCCCGAAGGTCTGGTGCGCAAGCTCCACGCGATGCGGGGGCGCAGCGTCTTCGCCAAGTTCAAAGATCGGGTCGAATTCGAGGGCATGTCCGTCGAGGACTTGAAGGCGCGCGCCAGTTCCGCCGAGTTCGAGCGCGGGCTCGGACAAGCCGTTCTCAAGGCCATCGAACAGATCGAGAAAGTGGATGCGCGGGCGCAGAACGCCGCAGGCGATGCGGCGTTGGCGGCGGCGTGAACGGGGATATCGGGTCTCGCGACTGCTTTTGAACGATAGAGCAAAAGGGGGAAGACAATGGCGCTTGCACAATTGATGATTCACGGCGCAGGCGTCGCCGCGCAGGGGATGGCGATGATGTCGCCGCATCTCGAGCCGGCGACGTGGGTCGCTCATGTCGATCAGCTCGGCCAGTTGGTCGGTCACAAGATGATCGTTCTCGCCCAGGCGACAGACACTGCGGGCTACGCCGAACAGGTCAAGAAGGCGGCGCAGGAAGAGCATCTTGGCTGGCTGACGACGCTGGGCAAGCATTTCATCGGCGTTTTCCAGCAAGGCGGCCAGGTGTTCGTCGGCTTCGTCACCGGCATCATTCCGACGCTGGTCGTGCTGATGACGGCGTTCTACGCGCTTGATCGGACTGGTCGGCGAGGACCGCGTGCATGGCCTGGCGCAGGCCGCCGGGCGCATCGCGCTCACCCGTTACACGGTGCTGCCGATTCTGGCGGTGTTCTTCCTGACCAATCCGATGGCCTACACGTTCGGCACTTTCCTCGAAGAGAAGCACAAGCCGGCGTTTTACGACTTCGGCGGTTTCGTTCGTTCACCCGATCCTTGGCCTGTTCCCGCACGCCAATCCCGGTGAATATTTCGTTTGGGGCGGCGTGCTGGTTGCGCTGCTCGCAGCTCGAGAAAGAGGGCAAGGTGCCGCCGTCCTATCACGTCACCGTGGCGATCTATTACTTCGTCGTCGGCGTCATCGTGATCCTGCTGAAGGGCATCGTCACCGAGCGGATCACCGCGTTCATGGCGCGTCGGCAGGGCGTCGAACTCTGACAAGAATGGGGAGGGGAACCAATGTCTGACGTCCAATTCAAGGCGGTCAAAATCTCCCGCGGCCGTGATGGCTGGGGCGGACCGCTGGTTATCATGCCGACCCGCGAGCGCGACAAGATCGTCGCGGTGACCGGCGGCGGCATTCCGCCGATCGCCAGGCGCATCGCCGAATTGACCGGCGGGACGGTGGTCGACGGCTTCCGCGCGCCGCCGCCGGAAAGCGAGATGGCCTGCGTGATCGTCGATTGCGGCGGCACCGCGCGCTGCGGCGTCTATCCGCGCAAGCGAATCCCGACCGTCAACCTGACGCCCGTCGGCCAATCCGGCCCGCTGGCTGAATTCATCACCGAGGACATCTACGTCTCCGGCGTAACGCTCGAACTCGATCGTCCCGGCGGACGGTTCGGCGCCGGCGACGTTGGCTGGATCAGGGGGGAGCGCAATGTCGTCATCATCAACGTCCGGCGCTGCCGCACGCGCCCCGGCGCCAGTCGCTGAAGGCGGCGCCGGCGGCTTTGTCGATCTCATCGCGAGCGATCGGGCGCGCGATGGGCAAAGTGGTCGGCATCTTCTTCAACGCCGGCCGCAAGACCATCGACCAGATCATTCGCAACGTTCTGCCGTTCATGGCGTTCGTCACGATGCTGATCGGCCTCATCCTCTATACGGGGATTGGCGACCTGCTCGCCAAGCCGATGGGGCCGCTCGCCAACAATATCGTAGGCTTGCTGATCATCTCGGCGATTTGCGGCCTGCCGTTCCTGTCGCCTATCCTGGGGCCGGGCGCGGTCATCGCGCAGGTGATCGGCGTCGCAATCATCGGGCCGCAGATCGCCAACGGCACCATCCCTCCGGCGATGTCGCTTCCCGCCCTGTTCGCCTACAACACGCAGGTCGGATGCGATTTCGTGCCGGTCGGCCTGGCGCTCGGGGAGGCCAAACCAAAAACCATCGAGATCGGGGTGCCCGCCGTGCTGTTCAGTCGACAGATCATGGGGCCGGTGTCGGTGGTGATCGCCTGGATCGCCAGCTTCTTCCTGTGAGGCGGATTCGATCGTGACCGATTACTTTCGCACGATCGTGACTGACGTCAGCGACGAGGCGCGTGAACTCGTGGAAGGCGGCATTCTGATCCTCTTCGCCGAGGGCGCGCCGCCGGAGCTTGCGGAAGTGTCGGTCCTGCATCGCGTAAAAATGGCGCCGACGGCGGAATCGCCCTCCGTCGGCGCCGAGTTGCGGCTCGGCGGCGTCTCCGCGCGCGTCACCGCGATCGGCGACTACGCCTGGAAGAAGATCGGCGAAATGGGTCACGTCGTCATCAATTTCAATGGCGCCGATTCGACGCCTCGCCCCGGCGAGATTTGCGTCTCCCCGGTCGACGCCGCGGCGCTAAACGCGGTCTTGACGCCCGGCGCTGAAATATCGATCAGCGCCTGAGGCGCGCCCTCGTTTTCGACTGAGGAGTTCCCGAGGTGCTCGAGCGCAAGGCGGTGGTTCGCGTGCGGGAAGGATTGCACGCGCGGCCGGCGACGGAGTTCGTCAAGCTGGCGCGCGGCTTTTCAGCCGACGTGGAGATCGTCCGCGCCGGCAGAAGCGCGAACGCCAAGAGCGCCGTGAAGCTGATGCTGCTCGGCGTGAAAGAGGCCGACGAAATCGTGCTGCGCGCGGTCGGACCTGACGCCTCGGAAGCAATCGAGACGCTTTCGAATTTTGTCGAGATGGAGCAGTTGAACGAACCGGCGTCGCGCTCTGAGCCGCCAGCAAGCGAGACGCCGGCCGCCGTCGTCCCAGGCGCGCGAGACGATGCGGCTGCCGCCGCGGCTCTGCGCGGCGTTCCCGCGAGCGAAGGCGAGGCGATGGGGCCGGCTTTCGCCTTCTTTCCAGCGGCGCTTGAGGCGCCGCGCCGCGAACTGGCGGCGAGCGAGGTCGAAGACGAGGTCGTCCGGCTGACTCGCGCGATCGCCTCGGTCGGCGCCGAACTGGCGGAGCGCGGGCGCGCCGCCGCGGGCGCCGAGGATTCGTTGATCGTCGAGGCGTTGGGCGAGATCGCTCGCGACGTCGAGTTCGCGCAGCGGATCGGGCAGCGAATTCGCGCGGGCCAGGATGCAGTATCGGCGGCCTGCGACGCCGGCGAGGCGCTCGCCAGCGAGTTCGCCGGTCTGGCCGATCCCTATCTTCGCGCGCGCGCCGAAGACATTCGCGCCGTGACGCGCCACATCGCGCTCGCGCTGCTGGGCAAAAGGGACGCGAGCCTCGCCGACGCGCCGCCTGGCGCGGTGATTGTCGCCGAAGAGGTCAGCGCTTTCGATCTGGCGGGCCTGGCGCTGGGTCGCATCGCCGGGCTGGTCTGCATCAAGGGCGGGGCGACCTCGCATGTCGCGATTATCGCCCGCGCCTATGGCGTGCCGGCGGTGCTCGGCCTCGAGGTCGAAGTCTCCCGCATGCGCGCCGCGCGCGTGGTGGCGCTGGACGGCGCCACCGGCGAGGTGGCCTTCGATCCGGACGCCGCGACGACGGAGCGTCTGCGGGCGCGAATCGAAGACGGCGCGCGGCAGAAGACGGCGCTGCAAGCCTATGCGCGGATCGAACCGCGCACGCGCGACGGGCGGCTCATCGAGGTTGCAGCCAATATCGGATCGTTGAAGGAAATCGACGCCGCGCGGGCGGCCGGGGCGATGGGGGTCGGCCTGTTCCGCACCGAATTCCTGTTCATGGAGCGCCGAAGGCCGCCAAGCGAGGGCGAGCAGGCTGAGGTCTACGGGAAACTCGCCGAGGCCTTCGCCCCTTGGCCGGTCATCGTGCGCACGCTCGACATCGGCGGCGACAAGCCGGCGCCGGGGATCGACTTCCCGCATGAGGACAACCCGTTCCTCGGCTGGCGCGGCGTGCGCATGTGCCTCGATCGCCCCGATGTCTTCAAGCCGCAGTTGCGCGCGCTTCTGCGCGCCTCGGTCCGTGGCAATGTCAAGGTCATGGCGCCGATGATCGCGGATCTGGAAGAGGTCCGGCGCGTCAAGCAGCTGATCGACGAATGCCGCGCGGAACTTGCCGCCGAGGGTATTCCGCACGGGGCGTTCGATTTCGGCATCATGGTCGAGACGCCTGCCGCGGCGTTGCTCGCCGGCGAACTCGCCCGCGAAGTGGCGTTCTTCTCGATCGGCACCAATGATCTGACGCAATACGTGATGGCGGCCGATCGCCTCAACCCGCGCGTGGCGCATCTCAACCGCCCTGATCATCCGGCTGTCCTGAAGGCGGTCAAGATGGTCTGCGACGCCGCGTGCGAGGCCGGGGTATGGGTCGGCATATGCGGCGAGGCGGCGGCCCGGCCTGACCTCATTCCGAGATTCGTTGCGATGGGAGTCAGCGAATTGAGCATGAGCGCGGCGTCAATTCCGCGCGCCAAGAAATGCATCGCCGAGATTTGAAAGCCGCTCCCTCTCGCCGTCGAGCCGGACCGTCGAAAGTTCTCGCAGCGCCAACGGCGGCGGCGGCTCATGCCTGCGACCTCGTCATTTTCGATTGCGACGGCGTATTGGTCGACAGCGAGGTCCTGTCGGGGCGCGGCTTCCGGGCGGTGCTCCAGGAAATCGGCGTCGACATCCCGGCGGGCGTTCTCGAAAGCTCGATCGGGCTGAAGCAGGCGGACATCATCGCCCGCATCGCCGCCGCCACCGGTCGGCAAATCGGGGTCGACGCGATCGCGCGACTGTGGCCGCGCACGCGAGCCCTGTTCGAGGCCGAGCTTCAGCCGACGCCTGGTCTCGCGGCATTCCTCGATCGGCTCGACATCGCGCGCTGCGTCGCTTCTTCCTCGCATGTCGAACGCATTCGGCTGAGCCTCGAGCTGACCGGGCTTGACCGCTATTTCGGCGATGCGATCTTCAGCACGCATCAGGTCGCGAATGGCAAGCCGGCGCCGGATATCTTCCTGCACGCCGCCAAGGCGATGGCGGCCGATCCGGCCCGAAGCGTCGTCATCGAGGATTCGCTGGCGGGCGTGCAGGGAGCCATCGCCGCCGGGATGCGCGTGGTCGGCTTCCTCGGCGGCCAGCATATCGGCCGTGGACACGGCGCGGCGCTGCGCGAAGCCGGCGCGACTTTCGTCACGCCGCGCTGGTCGAGCGTGGCGAGATGGCTCGCCAGGACGCGGTCGATTTCCAAATGATTTTGTGGCAGGATATCACGGTGTGGGGTCCGACGAGGCCGAACTGACCGCTGATGAGCAGATTTTCCGAATTCGTCGTCTTGTCGATCAAGGACCAGATCCGCAGCGCGCGCTATCGTGTGCGGCGCAATGAGCACGGCGATGCGTTGCACGGCGTCGAGCGCGGCCTCTACGAGATTTCGCGGCCGGTCGCCCTCATCGCCGACGCGATGTTCACGGAGGTTGAAGCGGCCGCGTCGACGCTTCTTGCCGACAAAGGCGAAAGCGTCTCGTCCCGGTCGTTTCCCGCGCCCGTCGACGCCTATTTTGGCCATCCGGACAACGAGGCGACGCTCGGGCGAGTCTTCACGCGCGCCTTCTATTCGATGCTCAAGGCGTTGATGCGGAAATTCGGCGCCCGGGAATTCCTGGCTTTTGAACAGGCGATCGACGAAGCGCGCGCGGCGCTGCTGCTGCGCCACAGCGATCTGATCTGGTCGGTGGTCGACGCCAGGGGCGCGCCGCGGGACGCCGCGCGAGACGAGCGGATCACGCGCCTTTGCGCGGCGATCACTTGTGAACTCGTCGCGCAACGTCCGATCAAGGAACTGGACATCGATCCAGCCGGCAGGATGATCCCGAAGCACCTTCTGGTCTCGCCCAACGCCTATTGCTTTTCCGTCATGGGTCTGGCGACGGCGATCGTCTCGCTGCGCCGCGACGCCGAGGAACTGGACCGCAAGGCAATAATCACAGAGGCCGATCTGGTCGTCGACGCCCGGTTTGACCGCTTCAGCGCCGCCCTGCGTGCGCGCGATCCTGTCGGCGCGCTGGCGGCTCAATTCTCGGCGGTCCTGCCATTCCTGCCGTAAGGCGTCCGCGGACTGGGCTGGCCTTGCCTGTCAGGCGGTGCGCAGCGGCCGCGCAGCGGCGGCGTGACGAAGCAGCGCTTCCGCCGTGGCTTCGTCGGTGATCATCACCGTCGGGCGAATGAGATTGATCGCCCCGACCATCGCTTCGACCTTGTCCAGCCCCCCCGAGACGAGAATGCGCGCGGGCGTGGCGGCGAGCATCCTGATCGGAATCGACATCGCCCGCTCGTTGAGCGGATGGTCGACGAGCCGTCCGTGACGATCGAAGAAATTGAACAACATGTCGCCGACCGCGCCGCGCGCGCGCAACTCGTCCTGATCGGCGTCGGAAATGAAGCCGAAGAGCTTGGTCGTCGAATCGGGCGTCATCGGACCGACGCTCATCACCACGGCGTCGAGAGACTTCGAAAAGTCAAAGACCTCGCGCAGGCCGCAACGTTCGATCAGGGTCTGCTTGGTCGCCGCGCTGTCGACGATCGCCGGCGCCGCCAGCAGGTAGCAGTCGGCCAGAAAAATGCGCGAGAACTGCCACGCGAACTCCGCCGGATTGGCCTGGCGGGCATGGGTGATGCCGCCGAGCAGCGAGACTACCGACAATCGCGGCACCTGACGCTCGTTCAGGAAGCCGAGCGACTGGAACAGAGTCTGGCCCCAGCCGAGGCCGATCTTCATGTCGGGGCGGAGCATGTCCGAGACGTACTGGCCGGTCGCCGCGCCGATCGCCGCGCGCGGGTCGGCGCCCCTGGCCGAAAGCGGCGCAACCACCGCCTCAGCGATTCCATAGGCTTTCTGCAGGTCGATTTCGAGGCGCGAAAGTTCGGCGACGTCGCGGCTCAGCGTTATGCGCACTTCGTTCATCGCGCGCGCCTCCGAAAGAAGCCTGACCACGGTGACGCGACCGACTCCGAGAGCATCGGCGATCGCGTTCTGGGTCATCTCCTCGACGTAATACATCCAGGCGGCGCGCTGGCGCAGTCGCGCCGATCGTCGACCGGAGAACGAGGGCTCCTTCTCGAAGCGCCCGGATTTCTTGAAGGTGGGCTTCATCTGCTCCGACGCCTGCCGCGATTTCACCATCGATCGACCGCCCGGAAACGGGCGCCCGCCGGGATCAGCGAAGGCTTGCGCGGCGCGCGCGGGAAGTTCATGCCCGCTGCGCGAGATCTGAACCTCTCACGCGAGGCCGGTCGCCACGATTGTTGATGAAAGATCACGTTCTTCGCCCTTACAGGGATCGCCGGACTCGACCGTCGCGGTCGATCGGGGGGCCGACGGTTCTCAATGGACAAGTATGGATGGTTTGCACGGCTTCGTACCGGCCGTCAGCGACCACTCCATGGTTCGCGTAAATCATTGATTTTACAATTTTACGTCGTTGCCGCGCCTTACCATGAAATGCAAATCGACGGGCGTCAAGACGAAGTCTTCCGGCGCTCGGCGCCACTCCCGCCAACCGGCGCGGGTCTGTCGGTCTGCCTGCGAAGCTTGTGGCGCCAGCCATTTTTTCCAGGAAGAGCGCGACAGCGAGTGGGCTTTGCGACCGTCATGTTGCGCGAGCGGAAAATGCGTTCCGCCTCGACAACGATGGTCGGGTCGGATGAATGAGGCCAGCAGGCTGGCCTCAGACTGCCGTTGGGGCCGATCGGCGCAGGAGGATTTCAGGCGCCGGCCGGGATCGCGCGCCGTCCAATTGACGACCGCGCCCCGTCGTCGCCGCGGATCAGGCCGCAGCCGAAGTGCTGGAGTCCCAATCGATCGCGCCCGATCTCGCCGCCGCCGTCGGGTTGGACGAACGGGCGAACAACGCGCTTCGCTCGGCGAGGGTCGATCGGTAGAACGGATAGCGCCGCTGCACGCGCTCGCGCATCGCAAAATAGTCCAACCCCATGCAAGCGATCGGCTTTTTGAGCGTCGGATAGTCCCGAGCCGCGCACCACGCCTCGTGTCCGAACACCCGCCGATAATAGCCTCGGTGCTCGGCGCGAATGGTCGCCAATATGAAGTCCGCCTTGAAAAACTCGCCCGCCATCCAACCCGGCCGCACGGTCAAATAGGGCATTTCAGCAAAGCGTCGGGAAAAATCCAGACGGGTCACGAACCGCGTGGGATCGATAATGATCTGGCCCCGCCGCAGCCGGGGCTCGAGAATATCGGGAAACACAGTGAGCGCGGGCAACGGCGCATCCAGGGTCGCCGCGACGTGCAGTCGAATTGAGCTGGCAAGCTCGCCGTCGATGAACATGCCGACGATCCAGACGTTGCTGGCCTCGTCGAAAGGATCGGAAAATCGACGCGACGCAGTGGGCTCGATAGCGCCTTCTCGCATGTAGGCGTCGTGTCGCAGCCGGTAGATCGCGTCCTTGTCTTCTTCGCTTTCGGCGCGCCGATATTCGACGCGCTCGAGGAGACGAAGAACCCGATCCGCGAATCGCGAAGGCAAGAGATTGGCTTGATAGTCCAGGGAACTGCTCTGTGCCAAAACGCCGATCCAATTAAAAATGAAGCATCTATATTCAATTCAACAACAAGAATATTTGCGATGCGGATCGGTCATACTCCTGCTGTTTTTGCAAGGGTCGCCGCTATTTTGCGTTCGCCAATACGATTGCTATCGATGGTTAAAATTTTACCACTTATGTTGTTCAATTGGTAAGCATGTCTTCGAAAGATGGTTAACAAGGTTCGCCTCAATGTCTCAAGCGGAAGCCGTGCGCAGTCGGCGCGCGAGTTCTGCGCAGACAGTGGACCGTCGCTGAAAGGAGCCGCTTGCCCCCTCCGCCCTGTCGCGCCGCGGCCCAAGTAAAACCAGGCGCCGAAGTTGAACGCCGCCGCTCGCGGCCATGACTCTGGCCGCGCTTCGCTGCTGTTGCACGCGGGCGAAACAGCCTGCATCAAAGACAGGCCTAAGCGCAGGGAACGTTGGAGAGAGCCGTCACAAGGCGGGAGATGGGCTTAAGGCGGCGATTCGGCCTTCAGCAGGTCGAGGCGCGCCATCGGGCGCGCTACCGCAAGTCGACCAAAGCAAAATCGTCGAGCAGCGATTCGCTCGGCTTCGCCTCGCGATCGGCGCACCAATGCAGGAAGCTTTCGAGCGAGACGTTGACCAAACGCGAGTTGACGCCGCTCATCGCCAGTCCCATGAAGAGGCCTTCGCGGCAGTCCAGCCAATCCTCATAGCAATATTGGTCGGAAAATTCTGGAATCACGCCGCGGGCGCGCTCGAACTCTTCGGGAGAAACCAGGGCAACCGGAACAATGGACATGACGAACCGCCGTTTTGTCGCCCCCGGACAGGTTCGGAGCGCCGACGGTTCAGATCACTATCAGCAATATTTCAGCGGCCGATTAGGAAATGTCGCAGCATTTTAGTGAAATATTTAATCGAAATCGCCGGAAAAAGCCGGGAACACACTGGCCGCGAAGCGATGGCCGTTCAGCCCATATACCAGCCGCCATTGACGTGCAGCTCCTGCCCGGTGACGAAACGGCTTTCCGCGGAAAGAAGGTATTGCACAGCGTCCGCGACATCTTTGGCGTCCGCGCGAAACGGCAGCGACTGCCGTTCGATCACCTGCCGATCGAAGGCCGCGCGGTCGCTTCCCCAGTGCTTGCGCTCGAGTTCGGTCGGGATGGCGCCGGGGCTCACGGCGTTGACGCGGATATTGTGAGGCCCGAGTTCGCGAGCCAGCGACCGCGTGAGGCCGAGCAACGCCCCTTTCGACATGACGTAGGCCGTCTTGTCGGTCCAACCTCCGGAGAGCGTAATGCTCATCACGTTCACGATGGCGCCGGCCCCGCGACGCTTCATCGACGGGACGAGCGCCTGGCACAATACGAAGGCGGCATGCGCGTTGATCGTCTGGACCTTCAGGAATTCTTCGAGCGAATAGGCCTCGATTGGCGCGACAGGATCAATCGCCGCATTGTTGACCAGAAAATCAAAGCCGCCAGCCGCCGCCACGAGGGCTTCGCTCTCGCGCTTGAGAAGGGGCAGGTCGTTGAGGTCGCCGGGTGCGAAAGCAGCGGATCCCGCCCCGAATCTGTCGTTGAAGGTCGCCGCCTTCGCCGCGCCGTCGGAAGCAGGAAGATCGTGCAGGAACACGCGGCACCCGCCGCGCAGAAGCGCCTCGCAGATCGCGACGCCAATCCCGCCGGCGCCCCCGGTGACGAGCGCGGTCCTGCCATCGAGCCGATTCATGGCGCGCGCACCGTCCGGAGCCTCTGACATGAAATCCTCCACCGGACCGCCGATCTCGCGGGCGGAAACGAAGGCGACCCGGCGCCCGCTGGATCGCTTGCTCGATCATGCCGCCTGACCGATCGCGACGCCATCCCTCCGACGCGACGGCGTCGGTTCCCGGCGCGGCCGGCAAGCCGGCCATCAGGCGCCGCGCGGCTCTCGGTGCGCCAGCAGCATGGCCATGATGATCAGCCCGAAAATGATCTGACGGGCCGCCTCGCCAATTTGCAGGACGGACAGGATCGACGACAGGAACGTGATGAACAAGGCCCCCGCAAAGGTCCCGACATAGCTGCCGCGCCCGCCCTGGATCGAGGTGCCTCCGATCACCACCGCGGTGATGACCGGGAGGAGGAACGCATCCCCCATCCCCTGATAGGCCTGGTTGGCGTAGCCGGTCAGCAGGAATCCGCCGAAGGCGGTCAGCAGGCCGGCGAGGCCGAAAGTCGCGACGGTGACCAGCCGCACACGCGCTCCCGCGAGAAGCAGGGCCTTCTGGGAATTTCCCATTGCGTACATATACACGCCATAGACCGTGCCGTTCAGCACGAACAGCGCGACGGCGCCGACTGCGAGCCAGGTCAGCAGCGCGTTCGGCAAGCCGAAGGTGTAACCGAGCGCAAGCACGATGCCGCTGGGCGGCGCGACGCCGTGCGGCTTGAACCCTCCGGTGTAGAACACCGACGCGCCCAGCAGCATCGCATTGATCGCCAGCGTCCACACCACCGCCGGGATGCGGAAGAAGGCGACGCCGACGCCATTGACCAGCCCGATCAGCAGCCCGGCGATCAGTCCGGCGGGCACAGCGAGCGTCGCAAGGACGGCGTTGCCGCTTCCCTCGAGGCTGGTGGTCAGGATCGCCGTGCCGGTGATCACCCACGGCACGGAAAGATCGATCTGGCCGAGCAGGATCACAAACATCGCCCCGGTCGCGATAATGCCGGTGAACGCCGCGATCTGGAACTGCTGCAGCAGATAATTGGCGGTCAGGAAGGCGGGATTGATCATCCCGCCGACTCCGAGGAGGGCGAAACATCCGACGATGACGAGCAGCACCGCGGGGTCGACGCGCGTCCACAGGGCAATCGCCGATGCGCGGACGCGTGGCGAGGAATCGGCGCTCACTCGATCGCCTCGATGCGGCTGCGCAGGCGCAGAACCTGAAGCGACCCGAGCATGATCGCCACCGCCAGGATCAACCCTTCGAAGAACGGTTGCGCCAGCGGCGGCAAGCCGGAGAAGAACATCAGCGACGAGATGGTCTTGAGAACGAAGGCGCCGATCGCCGCGCCCAACGGACTGCCGACGCCGCCGGTGAGCGCAACGCCCCCGAGCACCACCGCCGCGATCGAATTGAGCGTGTAGGCCGGCGCGACGCCGGCGTCCCCGGTGAGCGTCACCATCGACAGGTAGAGGCCGGCAAGCGCCGAAAAGAACCCCCCCGCCGCATAGGCGACGAGCTTGACGAGATCGACGCGCGCGCCGGTCATGTAAGCGGATTGCTCGGAGGAGCCGATCGCATACAGCGCCAGCCCGATCGGCGAACGCCGCAGCGGGACGGTGATCAGCGCCAGCACGACGAGGAGGACGATCATCGAGGTCGGGACGCCGCCGATATCGTAGGTCAGCGCGTCAGAGAGGGTGTCGTTGATCTCGCCGCCCGGCGTTGGCCGCATCATCAGCGCGACGCCCGAGATCACGCTCGCGGTGGCGAGCGTCGCGACGATCGGCTGCATCCGTCCGTAGACCACCGCGACGCCGTTCACCAGCCCGCACAACACGCCGACCGACAACGAAGCGACGACTCCGACCGCGACCTGCACGGGCTCGCCGTGCACGAGAAAGGAAGCCACAACATTGGTCAGCGCCACCGTCGGACCAACCGAAAGATCGATGCCGCGCACCAACACCACGAAGAACTGGGCGATCGCGGCGAGCGCCAGCAGCAGGCCCTGGTTCGACCAGATCGTCAGCACGTAGATTGAGGCGCCGCGCGGATGGGTGGCGAGGTAAATCGTGAACAGAATGGCCAGCGCCAATCCACCGATCAGGATCCGGCTATGGCGGCGCAGGAAGATCGTCATGCCGCGCCCTGGTCGGCGTCCGGGAGGTTCATCGAAGCGGCGATCAGCGCCTCCGCGCTCAGCGCCGCGCCGGAAAGTTCGCGCTTCACCTGTCCGCGGTAGAATACGTACACCCGGTCGCACAGGTGCACGAGCTCCTCATAGTCCGTCGACTGCAGCACGATCGTCAACCCTTCGGCGGCGAGTTGACGCAGCAGCTTGTAAATTTCCGCCTTGGTGCGCACGTCGATGCCGCGGGTCGGGTCCATCAGCAGCAGACAGCGCGGCGACAGGACGAGCCACTTGGCCAGAACGACCTTCTGCTGGTTGCCGCCCGACAATGTCGCGACCGGGTCCGAGAGCTTGCGATAGACGAGATTGAGCCGCTGGATCACCGGCGCGATCGCCGCCTCGCTCGCGTTGCGGACGCGCAGCACACCCAACGGCTTGCGGCTGAGCGCGGCCAGACGCAGGTTGGTCGCGATCGGCATTTCGAGGATCAGCCCTTCGCTCTTGCGATCCTCCGGAACCAGAGCGAGCCCGACGCCGGGCGCCTTGGCGCGCGCGGGATCAAGACCGGCGATCGAGCGGCCGTCGAGCGTGATCGTTCCGGCGACCTTCCGGAGCACGCCAAAAATCGCGTGCATGAATTCCCGCTGGCCCTGTCCGTCGAGGCCGCCGAGCCCGACGATCTCCCCGCGGCGCGCTTCGAGGTCGACGTCCGACAACTCCCGGCCCCAGGTCAGGCCGCGAACAACAAGGCAGGGCTCGGCAAGCTTCGCGCGCGTCGGGCGGGGCGGAAACAATTCGCCCAGCGACTGGCCGATCATCAGGCGGACGATGGCGTCCGACGAGCGCGCGCCGGCGTCGAACGTCTCCACATGCCGTCCGTTGCGAAACACCGAGACCCGGTCGGCGATCGCCTCCACCTCATGCAGGCGATGGGAGATGAACAGGATCGCCGCGCCGCGCCCCCGAAGTTCGCGAACGACGCCGAAGACCCGCTCGACGAGCTCGCTGGTCAGCGCCGAGGTCGCCTCGTCGAGAATGAGGAGCTTCGGCGCGCGATAGATCGCCTTGGCGATCTCCACCATCTGGCGCTCGGCGAGCGAGAGCTCGGAGACTCGCGCCGAAAGGGCGATCGCCCCGGCGCTGACGCGGTCCAGCGCCGCGCGGGCCGAAGCGTAGGCGGCGCGCGTGATCAGGCCAAAGCGCGCCGTGGGCCGAGCCAGCACGATATTGTCGCCGACCGACAAATGCGGCATCAGCGACAGTTCCTGGAACATGCAGACGATGCCCTCGCGCGCCGCGTCGCGCGGAGCGCGAAACTGCGCCGGCGCGCCGTTCACGCTGATCGCGCCTCGATCGGGCCGAATAACGCCCGAAAGAAGTTTCATCAAGGTGGACTTGCCTGCGCCGTTCTCGCCGAGGATGGCGTGCACCAGCCCCGCCTCGCAGCGAAAATCGACGTCGGTCAACGCGGGGACGCCGCCGTAGGATTTCGAGACCCCGGCGAGCTCGACAAACGATCCGGTCAACCAACACCCTCCACCCGCGGCGCGGCGCATCCTATGTCGCCGGCCCCCGGCCGTCATCCGTCACGATGGCGGTCGGGTCGGCGAGCGGCGAGCCGGCCGGCCGTGGGGGATCGCAGGCAGGCGCGAAGTCTACGCCTCAATCCTTCGACTGGCCCAGGATTTCCTGCGGCGTGAACACCGGAAAGCACTGGGGATAGCCGGTCGTCGTATAGAAGTTCTTGGGCAGGTCGGGGAAGAAATCCTTGCCGGAGACGAGTTCGGTATTCGGCTTGTGGGGGATCGGCAGGAACACCTTCTGCGGCAGCACATTGCCTTCCAGCAGCGCAACTGTCGCCTCGAGCGCGATCGCCGACATGGCGGGAGCCTGGGCGGCGGTGACGCCGGGATATTTGTCTTGAGAGATGACCATGCGCGCGCCGTTGCCGGCGTCGCTGCCGATCGGCACGACCGGATGCTTGACGTTGGCCATCGCGGTGAGCGCGCCGATCGTTCCCTCCTGGACCATCACGCCGTCGAAATTGCCGTTGGTCGCAATCGCGTCCGCCGTAACTTTCTCGACCGTGCCGGCGTCCCAGTTGCCGACGACCTGGACGACCTTGAGGTCCTTGAACTTGTCCAGCACCGAGCGCATGCCGTTGTGATTGTCGCGATCGACGCTGTTGCCCGGCAGGCCGGAGACTTCGAGGACCTGACCCTTGACTTCGCCCTTGGCGGCCTTGATGCCTTCGACCACCGCCTCGGCTTTTGTCTTGCCAAGTTCGAACTGATCCTCGTTGATCTGGACGATTTTGTCGGTGTCGAGCACGTTGTCATAGGGCACGATCACCGTGCCGGCGCGCTGGGCGCGCTTGATCACCGGGTCGAACGCGCTCGGATTGACCGCGTTGATGACGATGCCGTCGTAGCCGGCGGCGATGAAATTATCGATCGCCGCGATCTGCGCCGCCGAATCGTTGCCAACCGAAATCACCTTGAATTCGGCGAGCTTCGCCTTGTTCTCCGGGCGCGCGCCCCACGCCTTGGCCGAAAGGATGGTGGTGAGCCGCCAGTCGTTGCCGACATAGCCATTGACCAGCGCGATCTTGAAAGGCGGCTTCTTGGCCGGATACTGGATGGTCTTGGCGTTGTCGGGCGCCGGCGCGAAGCATTCAGGCCGATAGGTGTCGGCAGCGCTGGCCGGATTGCTCAACACGCAAGCGGCGACCGCGAGCCCGCCCAGACCTATCCCGTTCGAAATTGCCCACATGGTGTCCTCCCGGATATCTGTTGACATCGAGCGCAAACCGCCGCTGCCGGACCTGTCGTACGCGATGCCGGTGAAGCATATTGAAGGTCGCCCGCCGCCGTCAAGCGAGTTTGACGGATTTTGACCGGCGTTTGGAATATTTTGTGCGTCATTCGAAGATTGGTGTATTCTGCTGCGGCGTTTTGCGCGTGGACGTCAGGCTCGCGGAGGCCGCCAAGGAGAGCGGCGCTCAAATAGTCTCGGGGATGGCGGCCCGGCTCGCGGGCGGCGCGATGGCCAGAGAGGCGCCATCCTGTAGGTTTCGACGGACAGCGCACGCGGTACGGCGGAGATTCGATTTGGCCAGAGATGTCGGAAAGATTTTGGCGGATGACCTGGCCACTTCGGGCATGGCAGCCGCCCCGAGAACGGACGACGGGGGGCGTGGTCGGGTCGAACTGATCCCGCCCAAGCGATGGGCGTTGATTCTCGAACGCCTGAAACGCGAGGGCGCGGCAGGCATCCAGGAACTCGCCGACGCCGTTGGCGCTTCGGCCTCCACGATCCGCCGTGATCTTGAGCATCTGGAGCGGCAGGGCGCGCTCGAGCGCACCCACGGCGGCGCCACGCTTCAGCGGACCGAGCTCGCCACGTTCGAACCGGATCTGGCGATAGCGGCGCAGTTCGCCAGAAGCGAGAAGGAGGCCATCGGTGCGATGATGGCCTCGGAACTGCGCCGCGGGCAGAGCGTCATCTTCGACGCCAGCACCACCGTGCTTGAAGTGGCGCGGGCGATCGCTGCCCGGCCGATCCCGCTCACCGCCGTCACCAACAGCCTGGCGATCGCGCAGACTCTCGCCGGCGTCAGCGAAGTCCATCTCGTCGTTCCCGGCGGGACGGTGCGATCAGGGTCGCTGACGTTGGTCGGACGCCCCGGGGAGGACTTTCTGCGGACCATCCATGCCGACATCGCCATTCTGGGAACCCATGCGATCACCGGCGGCGTGCTGACCGAGACCTCGCTCGAAGTCGCCGCCATGAAGCGCGCGATGATCGCCGCCGCGCGGCGCGTGGTGGTGCTCGCCGACAGCTCCAAATTCACGACGCCGAGTTTTTGCACCATCTGCAACGTGTCCGAGATTTACGAGATTATCACCGATGAGAGGATCGATCCGGCCCATCTGGCGAACCTGCGCACCTTCGATGTGGCGGTTCGCCTTGTTCCCCTGACCAGGCCGGGATCGTCGCTTGTTCAGGCCTGAAGGCGTCGACGTTCGGATCCTCGCCGATGATCTGACCGGCGCCCTGGATAGCGCGGTCGCCTTCGCGGCTCCGGCCCTCGGCGTTGGCGTGACCTGGCGGCGCGACGCGGAGCCGGGACCGCGGATGGCGGTCGATCTGGCGACAAGGGAGGGAGCGGAGGTCGAGGCGATCGGCCGCCACGCCGCGCTCGCGCCGTGGCTGGCCGGGGCCAGCCTGAGCTTCAAGAAGATCGACAGCCTTCTGCGTGGTCATGTCGCGGCGGAGATCGGCGCCTGTCTGGCCAATGCCGACTACGAGCGGGTGATCGTGGCGCCGGCGTTCCCTTTTCAGGGGCGCGTGACCCGCGCGGGACGCCAGTGGCGGCTCAGACCCGAGATGATCGTGGGCCCGGACTTGACGCGGCGCTTGGCGGCGTCAGCGGCCCTGCCCGGCGCGGCGCCGCCAGGGCGAATCGTCATCTACGACGCAGAGACCGACCGGGATCTCGATCGCATCGTCGAAACGGAGGTCGCCGTGTCGACCTCGATCCTGTGGATCGGCACGGGCGGACTTGCCGGCGCGCTGGCGCGACATCTGCGAATGCCGGAGCCCGTGACGGCGAAGCTGTCGGCTCCCTTCGTCGGCCTGATTGGAACGGACCAGGAGACGACCGCCGCCCAGGTCCGGCGCTTCGCGGCGAAGATTCCTGACGGACATATCCTCGTCGAGCAGGATGTTCGAAGCGCAAGGAAGCGTTTGATCGCGCGAATGGCGCGGGGTCAGCCGTCGGTGGTCGGCGTCAAGACTTCGGGCGACCGCCGAACCGCGACGCGTGATATCGAGGAAGCGTTCGCCGCGCTTCTCGACGGGTTGCCGCCGCCGGGCGCCCTGTTCGTCACCGGCGGAGAAACGCTGCGCGCGCTGTGCGAGCGCCTCGGCGTCGAAAGCCTGGTGGTCAATGCCGCCATCGAGCCCGGCCTTCCGGTTTCGCGCATGGGCGGCGGCTCGTTCGACGGCGTGGCGACAATATCGAAATCGGGCGCGTTCGGCGACGCCGACCTCCTTCTGCGACTCAGCAGCGACACGGCTTCTTGAAAACGGACAAGCCCGACGCCCTTCAAGGTTCCCGTCATGCGCCATACCTCCCATTGATCAGAACGGGTACAAGTCGCGGCGCCGTTCGGCCCCTCGTTCGCCCCGACAGCGGCGAGGACAGCCCCCACTGAAAAATGTGTTGCGCGTTCGTGGAATATATTGATAGCTATTGGGTGTAATTGATAAGCGAGGTCGGGGTTCCATGCCTGGATTGCGGCTTGCGATCACCATGGGCGATCCAGCCGGCATCGGCCCTGAGATCATCGCCAGAGCGTGCGCGCGGCTGCGACCGCGTCTGGAGGCGCGCTCCCTCTCGCTGCTGATCATCGGCAGCGCCGCCGCGATGCGCGGCGTCGCGCATTTGTCAGGGGCCATTCCCGAAGAATCCTCGGGCGGCGACAGCGCGTCGTTTCCGCCCGTCGCGATGCTCGAGGCCGGTCCCGAGCGTGAGCCGATCGTCGCCGGCGTCATGTCGGCGGAAGGCGGCAGGCTCGCCTATCTCGCCATTGAGAAGGCGGTTCGGCTGGCCGAGGCCGGCGCGGTCGCCGGCATCGTCACGGCGCCGCTGAACAAGGAAGCGCTCAACCTGGCGGGCTACGCCTACGCCGGCCATACCGACATGCTGGCGGACCTGACCGGCGCCCGCGATTCCGTCATGATGCTGGCCCACGGCGACTTTCGCGTCAGCCATGTCTCGACTCACGTCGCCCTCGCGCAGGCGCCGTCAAAACTGACCGATCCGCGGCTGCGCCGGGTGATCGAACTGACGGTCGAAACGCTCCGCACGCTCGGAATTGCACGCCCGAGGATCGCCATCGCCGCGCTCAATCCGCATGCGGGAGAAGGCGGCATCTTCGGACGCGAGGACATCGACATCACGCGGCCCGTCGTCGCGTCCTATGCGTCGGCGGATTTCGAAGTGACCGGGCCGGTGCCGGGCGACACGGTGTTCGTGAAATTGCGGGCGCGCCAGTATGACGCGGTGGTCGCGATGTATCACGACCAGGGGCATGTGCCGGTCAAACTTCTCGGCTTCAACGTCGATCCGGTCACCGGCGAGTGGAAGGCGCTGTCGGGCGTCAACGTGACGCTCGGCCTGCCGATCATTCGCACGTCGGTCGATCACGGCACCGCCTTCGATATCGCCGGCAAAGGCGTCGCCAATGAAGACAGCCTCATCGAGGCGATCGACATGGCGATGCAGCTCGCAGCCGCCGCGTCGCCGAACGGCCGACGTCGCGCGCCCTAACGCCTGAGCGCGGCGAGCACCTTCGCCGACGGACGTCCGTTGCGGTCGAGACCGTTTTTGCTCTCGAAATCGGCGATCGCATCCCTGGTCTTCTTGCCGATCGCGCCGTCCGGCTCGCCGACGTCATAGCCGCGGTTGATCAACAGGCGCTGCAACTCGCGGCGCTCGGCGCGCGACAATCCGGGTCGTCGGTCGGCCACGGCGTCGCCAACGGGCCGCCGCCGGCCAGCCGGTCGGCGAGATGGCCGATCGCCAGCGCGTAGGACTCGGAGGCGTTGTAGGAATAGATCGCCTCGAAATTGCTCGTCACCAGAAAAGCCGGGCCATCGAGGCCGGCGGGCGCCAGCAGCCCGGCCTCACCCTCCCCGAGCGGGCGCCCGTCAGTCCGGGTGACGCCGCGCGCCGTCCAGGACGCCATCGACGCCTTGTTGCGTCGGCCCGAAGGACCGGAATAGCCCGCCGGCAGCCTCACTTCGAAGCCCCAGGGGAGACCGGGGCGCCATCCCGACTTGCGCAGGAAATTGGCCGTCGACCCCAGCGCATCCGGCGGCGAATCGACGATGTCGCGGCGCCCGTCGCCGTCGAGATCGACCGCCAGCCGCAGGAAGGTCGAGGGCATGAACTGGGTCTGCCCGAACGCCCCCGCCCACGAGCCGTTAAGCCGGTCGGCGGCGACGTCGCCCCTGGCGAGAATCCTGAGGGCCGCCATCAGCTCGCCGCGAAAATAGTCCGGTCGTTCGCCCAGACACGCCAGCGTGCTCAGCGACTGGACGAGCGGCCGCTTGCCCATGGAGCGGCCGAAATCCGACTCGACGCCCCAGATCGCGGCGATCACATAGCGGCTGACCCCGTAACGCTCTTCCGCCGTCGCCAGCGCGGAGGCGTATTGCGCCATCCGCGCCTTGCCGTCGGCCACCCGCTCTTCGTCGACCAGGCTCGCCAGATAGTCCCATACCGGCGTCTTGAACTCCGGTTGCTGCTTCTGGAACTCCAGCACCTTCATGTCGGGCTGGAGCCCGACGAACGCCGCATCGAGGACCGCGCCGGGAACGCCCTGACGCGCCGCTTCGCTGCGAAGGGCCGCCGCGCAGGACGCGAAATCCGCGCGCGCCGCGGATGATGCCACCAGGGCCAGCGCCGCGGCGCCAGCCAATGAAAGACGGACTCTCCTCATCGGCTCGTTCCTGGAGGTTTCTTGGGAAACAAGAGTTTCGCCAGCTCATTCGACGTCGCAGCTGGCTCGCGCGGTCAGACCCACGGGCGCGCGGCGGTCGCCTTGCCTTCAAACGACGCGATCGCCTCGCCTTCGACCATTGTCAGGCCGATATCGTCGAGCCCCTCGATCAGGCAATGCTTGCGGAACGCGTCGATTTCGAAGCGCACCACCCCGCCGTCCGGACCCCTGATCTCCTGCGCCAGCAGGTCGACAGTCAGCGTCGCGTTGGCTCCGCGACGCGCATCGTCCATCAGCTTCTCGAGATCCTCTGGCGACACCTTTACCGGCAGAATGCCGTTTTTGAAGCAGTTGTTGTAGAAAATGTCGGCGAAATCCGTCGAGATCACGCAGCGCACGCCGTAGTCGAGCAACGCCCACGGCGCATGTTCGCGCGAAGACCCGCAGCCGAAATTGTCGCCGGCCACAATGATCTTCGCTTTCGCATAGGCCGGCTTGTTGAGCACGAAATCGGGATTGAGCGACCCGTCGTCGCGGTAGCGCATTTCGGCGAACAGGCCGGCGCCGAGCCCGGTGCGCTTGATCGTCTTCAGATACTGCTTCGGGATGATCATGTCGGTATCGACATTGTCGATCTCGAGAGGCGCCGCGACGCCGGTCAGGGTGGTGAACTTGTCCATCGCGCTTGGGGTTCCGTGGGTTGGCGCGAGAGGCGCGCTGCTCGCCGGCGCTCTAGCAAATGTCGCCGCGCGGCGCAAATCGCCGGCCTCGGCGCGTGGTCAAAGAGGTTGCTATAAAAACGGTTGCGCAAATGTTTCGATGCCGCTAGCTTTGCGGCAATCGATGGTCGTCACGACCACGCCCGACCGTGAGCGTCGGGGCGTCTAACGGGAGAAACGTCTGATGCGATGCGCCGCGTTCGGCCTTGCGTTGGTCCTTCGGCGCGCCGTCGATGTCGACCATCGTTGACGTCGCGCGCCGGGCTGGCGTTTCCGTCTCCACCGTCTCGCATGTGGTCAACGGCACGCGGCGGGTGAACGCCGACACCGCCCAGCTCGTCGAGGAGGCGATCGCCTTCGTCGGCTTTCGCCCGAACGCTTTGGCCCGCTCGCTCAAGCGGGCGTCGACCGACAGCGTCGGCATCGCGATTTCGGTGATCTCGAACCCCTACTTCTCGGACATTGTCTGCGCGATCGAGGCCGAATGCGCGCGGCTCGGCCTGATGGTGTTTCTCTCCGACACCCAGGATGAATCCGCGCGGGAGCTGAAGGTCGTGCAGGCGCTGCATCAGCGCCGCGTCGACGGCATCATCCTCGCGCCGTCCGCCGATCCGGAACGCCGCGCGATCAAGTATCTCGACGAAAATCGCATCCCGTTCGTTCTGGTCGATCGCCTGGCGTCGACGCGGTTCGATCAGGTCGGCGTCCAGAACAAGAGCGCGATGCAGCTCCTGGTCCAGCATCTGGCGTCGCACGGTCACAAACGGATCGCCTTCGTCGCGGGACCGTCCGGCTTCTCCACGGCGCGCGAGCGCACCGAGGGATACAAGGCCGCCCTCAAGGCGAGCGGCATCGCGTATGACGAAACGCTCCTGGTCGCCGCGAATGCGAGCACCCAGACAGCCGCGGCGGCGACCCGCAAACTGTTCGAACTGGCGGAACCGCCGACCGCGATCGCCACCGGCAACAACCTGACGACGATCGGCGTCATGCACGCGCTGCGCGAACTCGGCCTGCGCGTGCCAGACGACGTGGCGCTGGCCGGATTCGATGATTTCGAATGGGCGGACTATTTCGAGCCTCGCCTGACCGTGGTCGCCCAGCCATGCCAGGAAATTGGCCGCGAGGCCGCCTCGCTGCTGATCGAGCGCATCACCAAGCCGGACGGCAAGCGGCGGACGATCCGCCTCAAGCCGCGGCTCGTTGTGCGGACCTCGTGCGGTTGCCCCGCCCGCCTCTATCCGGTCGGCGTTGCGACACATGCGCCGGACACGGGTCGCGCTCGCCTGCCCGACAGGGCCGCCAAGCCGGCGGGGCGCCCGATGAGCGCGCCGGTCCTCGTGATGAGCGGCATCGAGAAGAGCTTCGGCGGCGTTCACGCGCTGCGCGGCGTCGACTTCGACCTTCGCGCGGGCGAGGTCCACGCTCTGCTCGGCGAGAACGGCGCCGGCAAATCGACGCTGATGAACATCCTTGGCGGGGTTATCGCGCCCGACCGCGGCGAGGTTCGCGTCGACGGCGTCCTCGTGCGCTTCGCCAACCCGCGGGACGCCCAGGCGAGCGGCATCGCGACCATCTACCAGGAACTCGACCTGGTGCCGGGCCTCGATATCACCGCGAACCTGTTTCTCGGGCACGAACTGATGCGGCCCGGCGGACGTCTCGACAATCCGCGAATGGAGCGGGAGGCTCGGGCGCGCATGGCCTCGGCCGGCGTCGAGATCGACGTGCGGCGGCGCGTCCACGAATTGAGCATCGGCCAGCGGCAATTGGTGGCGATCGCCAAGGCGCTGTCCTACGCAACCCGCGTTCTGGTGATGGACGAACCGACCGCAGCGCTCAGCGCCGCCGAGGCGGAGCGACTGTTCAAGGTGGTGCGGGGGATGCGCGAGCGCGGCGTCGGCATCGTCTATATCTCGCACCGACTGGAGGAAGTGCCGCGCGTCGCTGATCGCGTAACCGTGCTGCGCGACGGGCGGCGCGTCGGCGAAGAGCCGGCGAACGCCCCGCAGGCGCGCCTTGTCCGCCTGCTGGTCGGCCGGCCGTTCGATGAAATGTTTCCGCCGCGCGCCGAGACTGTCGGGCCGGAGCTGCTGCGCCTGGCGCACGCGGGTTTCGCGCCGAGATCGGAGGTTGCGGGGTGGCAGGCGCCGCGCGACGTTTCGCTGACCGTGCATGCCGGAGAAATCGTCGGGCTCGCCGGCGTGATGGGCGCGGGGCGCACCGAGTTGCTGTCGGCCCTATATGGCGCGGGGCCGCGGGGGCGTTGGCGCGGAAAAATCGAGGTGGCCGGGAGGCCGGCGCGCCCCTCCACCATCGCCGCGGCGCGGCGCGCCGGCTTCGCGTTCGTCACCGACGATCGGCGCGGCGGCGGCCTGATCCTGCGTCACAGCGTCGGGCGCAACATCGTGATGTCGATCCTGCGCCGCATCTCGCCGATGGGCTTCATGTCGCGCGCAGCCGAGAACGAAGCGGCGCAGCGCTCGATCAAGGCCTTCGACATCCGCACCCCAAGCGCGGCGATTCCGGTCGGCAACCTGTCGGGCGGCAACCAGCAGAAGGTGGTGTTCGCCAAGGAGCTGTTGCAGGAGCCGCGCCTGTTGCTGCTCGACGAGCCGACGCGCGGCGTCGACGTCGGCGCCAAGGGCGAGATTTACCAGCGCCTGCGCGCGCTCACCAGGCAAGGTCTGGGCGTCCTGGTGGCGTCGAGCGAACTGCCGGAGCTGATCGGGCTGTGCGACCGGATCATCGTCATGCGGCAGGGGTGCAGCATCGCGGAATTTCCCGGCGGCGTCGACGAGCAGGCGCTGCTGGAGAGCGCCACCGGCGCTGTCGAGGAGGCCGCATGACGGACGCGCCAAAGACCGATGCGCCGGATGTCGCGGCGCCCGCCCCGACCGCGGCGAGGCGCGATCCGCTCGCGCTGATCGTGAGGTTCCAGAGCGTCATCGGCCTGGTGCTCGTGCTGATCGGCGGCGTCGTGTTCTCCCCCTCGCGGCACGGACAGATCATTTTCCTGTCGCCCGACAACATCGCCAACATCATTCGCGCGATATCCGAGACCGGCATCATCGCCCTCGGCATGACCTTCGTCATCATCACCGCCGGCATCGACCTTTCGGTCGGCGCGATGTTGGGGCTGAACTCCGTCCTGACCGCGATGCTGATGACCACCACTAATCTGGGACTGGTCCCGACGCTGCTAGTGGTGCTCGCCGCCGGAACGACGTTCGGGGCGCTCCAGGGCCTGATTTCCATTCGCTTCCGGCTGGAGCCGTTCATTGTGACGCTCGCCGGCCTGCAGATGGCCCGCGGGCTCGCGCTGATCCTGTCGGGCAACGTCTACATCAACATTTCCTACGGCGACGGCCCGGGCCTTGCGCCGCCGGTGTTCGCGCTGCTCGGCGACCGGCTGTTCCACAATGTCGTTCCGGTCGCCACGCTGGTGTTCGTTGCGCTGGCCGTCGTTGCGACCGTCGTCCTCAACACCACCCGCTTTGGGCGTTACGTCTACGCGGTTGGCGGCAACGAACGCGCGGCGCGGCTGTCGGGCATTCCCGTGGCGCGGGTGAAGGTGGCGGTGTTTGCGATCACCGGATTTGCTTCGGCCGCGGCCGGCATCGTCCATGCCGGACAATTCAATTTCGGCAGCGCCAACGACGGCGCCGGCTATGAATTGACCGCCATCGCCGCCGTGGTGATCGGCGGAACCAGCCTGTTCGGCGGCGCCGGTTCGATGATCGGCACGATCGCCGGCAGCGTCATGCTCGGAGCGCTCGCCAATATTCTCCAGCTCAACAATGTCAACGCATCGCTGCAATTGCTCGCGACGGGCGCGATCATCGTGCTCGCCGCGGCGCTGCAGACCATGGTCGGACGCCGGGAAGGCTCGATGCGCTGATCGTTCCCGGATCGTGCGGAGGACTAACTCATGGGAGGACTGAGCATGCTTCTAAAACATGGACTACTCGGGGCGGCGTGGGCCGCCTCGCTGTTGGCGCTTTCGGCGGGCGCAGGCCTGGCGGCGCCGCTCGCCAAGCATTGCGGGCCGAAGGACAAATACGTGATCGGCTTCTCGCAGGCCAATTACGCCGAGCCCTATCGGCAGCACGTCAACAACGACCTGATCGCGTTGGCCAAGGCGATCCCGCAATTCGAACTGCAGATCGCCGACGGCGCCGGCAACGACAACACCCAGACTTCGCAGGTCGACAACTTCGTCACCCAGGGCGTCGACCTGTTGATGATCTCGCCGTTCGAAGCGGCGCCGCTGACGCCGGCGGTCGCCCGGGCAATGAAAGCCGGCATTCCGGTGATCGAACTCGATCGCCAGACCAACGGAACGCCGGGCAAGGACTACACGGCTTTCGTCGGCGGCGACAATTACAAGATCGCCTACGAGGCGGGGACCTATACCGCCAAGACCTTGCTGCCGGATGGCGGCGACGTCGCCGTGCTGGAAGGCTTACCGAGTTCGACGCCCGCGGTGCAGCGCCTCAACGGGTTCAAGGACGGGGTCAAGCAAAATCCGAAGATCAAGGTGGTGGCCGAGCAGGCCGCCGACTGGGTGCCGGATAAAGCGCAGACCGCGTTCTCGGCAATGTTGCAGGCGAACCCCGACATCAAGGTGGTCTACGCCAGCAACGACATGATGGCCGCGGGCTCGTACCTGGCGGCCAAGGGCGCCGGCAAGGAAGGCAAGATCGGCATCATCGGCACCGACGGCCTGCCGGGACCGGCCGGCGGCGTGCGCGCGGTGGCCTCGGGACAGTGGGCGGCGACGTTCACCTATCCGACCGGCGCCGCCGAGTCGCTCGACCTCGCGAAGAAAATCCTGCTCGATTGCGCGGAATCGGTGCCCGACACCGTAACGGTGCCGACCCTCGCGATCACCAAGGAAAACGCGGCGGACCTCGACAAGAAGCTGAAGTTCTGAGCCTAAAGAAATCGGCCGGCGCGGTTCGGGGCTCCCCGAACCGCGCCGGTTTGGTCGTGTCATTCAGGCGGCGGCGCGCGCCTCTTGCGGCTTTCCGTCCGACTGGGCCTCCAGCGGCTCCGCGTAGCGGCCGGCGCAATCGCCTTCATAGCTGCTCGTCCCGGTGTGGGTGAGCCGGCTGTGCAGGTCGAGCCAAATCTCGCCGCCGAGCGCGCGCCAGCGCGCGCAGAAGGCGTAGTCCTCGCTGAGGTAGACGCCGCTTTGCGGATCGATCGCGCATTCAAACAGCGCATAGAGATGGTCCGCCGTCGGCGTCTCGTTGGTCAGCGTGTGGACCGCTTTGAACTTGAGCTCCGGATGAGCGGCGATCAGCCGCTCGAACACCTGGCGCTCGATCAACTGGAACCCGCCGCCGGCGTAGGTCGCGGTGGCGAAACCACCCTCGTAGCGGAGTTGATCGCCCGCGCAAATCTGCCCGACATAAGAGAGCCCGGCGGCCGCGAGCGGCTCGCCCTTGACCGCGCGCCTTGGGAGGGCCCGCCAGTCAATCTGCTTGAGCGGATAGGCGCCCGCGGCGAACTCCTTGCCGAGGCGCAGCAAGCGGAGGAACTGGTCGGGTTCAAAAGCGATGTCGGCGTCGACGAACATCAGGTGCGTCGCAAGGGGATTGTCGAGAAAGCGCGACACCAGCACACTGCGCGAGCGGGTGATCAGCGAATCGCCGCCAAGCAGCACCACGTCCAGATCGAATTCTCCCGCGGTCGCCAGCCGCGCCAGTTTCAGAACCGACATCATGTAGCCCTGATTGACCAGGCCGCCGAAGCACGGCGTCGCCAACACGACAAACGGTTTGGACATTCCGGATTTCTCCCTGCGCAGCCGGCGGTCGGCGACGATCGGAGACTCACATGGCGCTGACCAATCCATAGGCGGTCGGCCTTTTGCGAACCTTGCAGCCGAGTTCCCCTGAACGCGCGCCGGTTTGGAGCGAAGCGAGGGCCATTTACGCGATCTCAACCCATCCGGTGTGCAATTGAACGAGTAAGTATCGAGTCCGCGTTTATGGCGTTTGCGACAGGACCATCGCCCGACGAAAGTCCGGAGGCGCAATTCCGGCGAGTTCTCGCCGATGTGCGGCGCGCCGCGGCGCGCCGGGCGCACGAGGCGCGCGAAGACTCGGCGGCGACCTGTTCTTCCGCCAATCCCTTCGCGGGCGCGATATTTCCAGCCGACGACACCGGGCGGCAGGCGGCGGGCGGCGCTTCGCATTGGCATGCCGCGCTGGACTGGCTCGACGAGCAGGATGGCCCGACGGCGCTTGTTGAATCGCCGTCCATCGTGGACGACAGCGCGGAAGCGGTCCTGGCGGAGCTGGGCCTGGCCGAAAACCTCACCGAGCGCGAGCTCAGCCGCCTGCGGCGCCTCTATATGTGGCGCAACCACCCGGACCGCCATCGCGAATCGCAGCGCGCGAACGCGACGCGGCGGGTGGCGATCGCCAACATGCTGCTGGATCGCGCCCGATCACGATTGATCTCCAGGCGCCGGCCGTAGGCGCGACCGGCGGGAGCAGCCAAACGGCCGCGCCAGCGCTCTCTTTGCCGCCGAAGCTGCGGCGTGGCAGCCGCCGCCCGTCGATTGTCGCGGGATAGCGGTTCGGTCCGCCTTGCCAACCGCCCCCCGGCTTGGCAACGTCGTCGGCGACATTGCGTCGGCTGGGGGATTCGCGCCGACCTCAAATGTCGTTCTTTCGCCTGTCCGCCCGAATCGAACGGTCCGCCATGAGGTTTCTAGCGACGCCCGCGCTGCAACTGGCCGTGCTGTTCCTGATCGCTTGCGTGGGTCTGGTCGGCGCGATCGAGAATGTCGGGAGCCCATTCGTCGTATCGAGCTTTGTCGCGCTGACGGTGCTCGGCTTTGCCGGGATCGGACTCGGCGAACTGCGCGCCGACGCGGCGAACGCCGGCGACGCGGCCGGTCCAGGCGCCCGACGGCAGCGTCTTGAAACGCGGGTGCGCGAGCTCGATCGCGAGTTGACGACCATCGCCGGTCTCATCCAGTCGCATCTTGAGGCGAGCGGCCGCTACGGCGAGTTGCTGGCCCAGGCGGGTCGCAACCTGCCCCCGTCGGTCGATCCCGAAAAGGTCCGCGCGGTCGTTCGTCGTCTGATCGAGGCGAACGAGCAGATGCAGCGCGAGACCAGCGAACTCACCGAGAGGCTCGAAAAGTCCCGCTCGCAGGTGGCCGCGCTGCGTTCCCGGCTGGTTGAGGCGCAGGCGATCGGCATGAGCGATTCCCTGACCTCGCTCGGCAACCGGCGGTCCTTCGACGTCAATCTGGCCAAAAAGATCGGCGAGGCGCGCGCCCAGAAGACGGAAATGTGCCTGGTGCTCGGCGATCTCGACCATTTCAAGAAGATCAACGACAATTTCGGCCATCCATTCGGCGACCTCGTCCTGAAGTTCTTCGCCGAGTTGTTGACCAAGCACATCAAGGACAGCGATTTCGCGGCGCGGTTCGGCGGCGAGGAATTTGCGATCATTCTGCCGCGCATGATGCTCGAGGAGGCGACGCAGCTCACCGAGCGGATCCGCGGCCGCCTCGAGGCGCAGCAGTGGATGAATTCCCACAACGGCCAACTTTTCAGCAAGATAACCGCGTCGTTCGGGGTCGTCCGGCTCGGTGAAGCCGACGACGAGGAGACCCTGCTGCAGCGGGCCGACACGATGCTCTACGAGGCCAAGCGCGCCGGCAGAAATCGCATCGTCGTCGAAGAACGGACGTAGCGGCGCCCCTCGCGCGACCCGCGCCGTTGGCGATCATCTCTATTGCGGCGAGGTCTTCCTTTTAGGCGCAGCCGGTCCGGCCGTCGCTGGCAGCGGCGCTGGCCACGCTAGCGCCGCGCCGTTCTGGATCAGAAGGACCCAATGGTCTCCCCGCTTCTCGATCGCGTTGACGCGACCGAGGTCGGGCACGATGTCGCCGGCCCTGACGCGACGCGAACCCGTCTGGTTGGCGATCAACGCCTCGCCCTTCGAAACATCGAGGATCCTGTACGAGGAAGGCGGCGTCCTGGAATCGACGTCGCGGATCGGCGTCAGGATGAGATTGACCGGCTGCCCGGAGGCGGCTCTGTCGAGGATCGACCCGTTGATCGACCCGGTCGGCGTCGGGTCGATCAACGGGGCCGCCGGCTGGTTGGACGCTTCCGTCGCGGCGGGCGCCTCGCGCCGCGCCGTCGCCACCGGCGCATGGCTCGGGCGGGCGAAGATCGACAGATATTCCATGCCGGCGATTCGGGGCGGCCGGTCGCTGTCGGCCACCATGTATCCGGCGAAAGCCAATGTCGAACACGCAATCGCCACGCCGGAGGCGGCGAGCATGCGATCGACATTGGACGCCGGCGCGAGCCCGGCGACTGGCGAGAATCGTTGCGACGGCTTTTGGCGGGCCCCTTTTGCGGCGATTTCAGGCATCGTATTGACCACATCCATCTATGGCGAGGAAGCCCGGCCGCCGCGATCACGCCGCTTTTGCGGGCTTCTCCGTCTTGTTGTCGGACTTCAGCGCCGCCGCCAGCTCCTGGAACGCGTCGACGCTTGGGCCGGACGACAGGACCTGGGTCATCGCCTCGTAGATTCGCGGCACGACGCTCACCGCCTGGTCCAGCACCGGGTCGGAACCGGCCTGATAGCCGCCCATCAGGCGGAGGTCGCGGGTCTCCTCAAAACGCGAAACCAGCGAGCGCAGCCTTGCGACGAGCTTGCGCTGCTCGGCCGTCCACCCATAGTCGGCGAGGCGCGAAATCGAGGAGAGGATATTGACGGCGGGATAGCGGCCCTGGTCGGCGATCGTGCGGTCCAGCACGATATGACCGTCCAGCGTTCCGCGAATGCTGTCGGCGACGGGATCGTTGTGGTCGTCGCCGTCGACCAGCACCGAGAACACGCCGGTAATCGACCCGCCGCCTTCGAGCCCTGGCCCGGCCCGCTCGAGAAGTCTGGGAAGTTCGCTGAACACGCTCGGCGCATAGCCGCGGGCGACGGCCGGCTCGCCGGCGGCCAGAGCCACATCACGGGCGGCATGGGCGAAGCGGGTCACCGAATCGACGATCAGCAGGACGGAATCGCCGCGATCGCGAAAGCATTCGGCGATGGTCATCGCGGTCTTGGGCGCCAGGCGCCGCATCATCGGACTTTCGTCGCCGGTCGAGACCACGGTGATCGCCGAGGCCCGGTTGCTGGCGAGCGTGTCGTCCAGGAACTCGCGAACCTCGCGACCGCGCTCGCCGACCAGGGCGATCACCACGGTGTCGAAATCCGACGATCGCGCCAGCATCGCCAGCAGGGAGGACTTTCCGACGCCCGATCCGGCGAAGACCCCGATTCTCTGCCCGGCGCACAGCGGGAAGAAGAAATCGACCACCCGAATGCCGCTCTTGATCGGTTTGGTCACCCGCGACCGCCGCATCGCCGGCGGCGGCTCGGCGTCGAGCGGCATCGCGCGGTCGCCCTGTTCGAGAGGCTCGCTGGTGTCGATGGGTCGGCCAAGCGCATCGATCACCCGCCCCTTCCAGCTCGGATGAGGAGAAAGCGAGAGGTTCTCAGCGCGGAAAGCCGTGGTGCCGATCCCGGCGTCGCACCGTGCGTCGAAGGGCTTGAGCGTGACATTGCCGCCCTCGATCCGCACGACCTCGCCGATCTGGGCGCGGCCGCCGACGTCGAGGCTGACGCATTCGCCGAGCTTCAGGAAGCGCGAGAGCCCCGCAACGCGATAGTGCGACATCGCAACCTCGGTCACCGTGCCCCCCACCCGGACGGGTTCCAGAAATCGGCAGCCCCAGGTCACCCCGGCCTCAAGACGATCAAGCGCGTTCATGACGTCGGGATCCGCCGGTTTGCTTTGAAAGAGTCGTGTCGCCGGGTCCGCATCAGCCGCTTGACCCCAACGTCTTGATCGCGTCGGTCAGCGACGCTTCGGTTTTCTCGGTGGCCGAAGTGACGCCGTCGAAAGCCCTCGTCAGGCTGATCAGCTTGGTCATTTCCATGATCGGATTGACGTTCGAGCCTTCCACAAAGCCCTGGGCGACGCCGTTGGCGGTGAAGTCGAGGACCGCGGTGGCCGGCTTGTCGGGAATGACGCCCGAATTGTTGTAGCGCGTCAGTTTCGCGTCTTCGTCGATCGTGTAGAGACCGAGCGCCCCGATCTGGGCGTTGTTCTGGGTGATCATCCCGTCGCGCGAGATTTCGGGAACGCCGCCGCCGGCCTCCAGCAGGATTGGCGCGCCGCCAGCGTCGAGGACGGAATAGCCGTTCAACGTGGTAAGTTCGCCGCTGTCGGAAATGGTCATCCGGCCATCGCGCGTATAGACGACGCCGGCCGGCGCCTTGACGGCGAGCCAGGCGTCTCCCTGGACCGCCACATCGAGCGGATTGCCGGTTTTGGTGATGCCGCCGGACTGGCGGGAGATGAAATCGGTCCCGCTGCCGGCGAACGCCACGACGCTGTCGCCGGCCTTGGCCATTTGCGCCTCGAAACTGACGCCGTCCGCGCGATAGCCGACGGTGTTCATATTCGCGACATTGGCGGCGATCGTCTGCAGGCGCCGCTCCAGGGCGACCTGGCCGGAAAGAGCGACATAGAGCCCAGACTGCATACAGATATTCCGAGGGTTGGCCGGTCAATCGACCTGAGGATGCGAGCGGAGCGCGGCCTGATTTCACCGCCTTCGCACCTTGTCACCCTTGACTTGCGCGAAGCTGGTTTGCGCGGGCCAGCCTCACGCAAGCTCAACAACGCAACTTACCGGCGCTGAAGGGGCGGCAGGAGAGCCACGTGAGTTTCATCGTCGGTCTGGTCATCGCCGTCGGCAGCATCCTTGGCGGCTATGCGGCGCTCGGCGGCCATCTCGCGGTGCTGATGCAGCCTTACGAATTGATCATCATCGCCGGTTCGTCGCTCGGCATATTCGTGGTCGCCAATCCCGTGCCGACCATCAAGGACTGCGGCAAGGCGATCGGCGAAGCGGTGCTCGACAAGGGGCCGAAAGGACGCGATTTCCTCGACGTGCTCAGCGTTCTCCACGCCCTGATGCGGGAGCTGAAAGGCAAGTCGCGCAGCGAGGTCGAGAACCACTTCGAGAATCCGAAGGAGTCGGAGATTTTCAAGGCCTTTCCGCGCCTGCTGGCGGACAACGACCTCGTCACCTTCATCTGCGACTACTGCCGCCTTATCATCATCGGCAACGCCCGGACCCATGAAATCGAGGCGTTGATGGACGAAGAGATCGAAACCATCACCTACGACCGCTTCAAGCCGGTTCACGCGCTGAACTCGGTGGCCGACGGCCTGCCGGCGCTGGGCATTGTCGCGGCGGTCCTCGGCGTCATCCATGCGATGGGCGCGCTGGATCAGTCGCCCGAATTGCTCGGCGGGCTGATCGGCGCGGCGCTGGTGGGCACGTTCGCCGGCATATTCCTGTCCTATGGGGTGATGGCGCCGATCGCCCAGAAGATCCGGGTGGTCCGCAAAAAGCAGTTGCGCTCGTTCGTTCTCATCAAGCAGACCCTGCTGGCGTTCATGAACGGCGCGATGCCCCAGGTCGCGGTGGAATATGGCCGCAAGACCATTCCCTCCAAGGAGCGCCCGTCGATCGACACCGTTGAGAGCGAAACGACCTCCGGGGGCTCGTCCGAGCCCGCGCTCAAGGCGGCGGCGTAATCATGACCGCGACCGAGCAAAACGCCTCGACCCACCCGCGCAGCGGCCACGATTCGCTGCTCGACCAGTCGGGCTTTTCGGTCGAGCGGCTGCCAATGCTCGGCGTGGTCTTCGACCGGTTCGTCGCGGAGATGGTCGAAGGTCTGCGTCTTCTCTCCCGAACCCCGATTGTATTTTCGATCGACGAAATCGCGACCGCGGGCCTGTTCGAGATTCTGAAAGCGAGCAAGGGCTCGGTCGGCGCGGTCCTGCACTCCCCGGAACTCGACGCTCGCTCGCTGGTGATCGTCGACCAGGATTTCGTTCTTTCGCTGGTCCAGATCCTGTTGGGGGGCGACGCGAGCGAACAGCCGGAGCGGTCGGAGCGCCCCTATACAAGAATAGAGATGAACCTGCTCCAAAAGGTCTGCGAACTCGCGGCGCAGTCGCTTCGCAACGCATTCTCAGGGATCGCCGAAGCCACGTTCACGCTGGAGCGTCAGGAGCCGCTCGTCGACGCGGGCATTCTGGGGCGGCGCGACGCGCCCGTCATTTTCGCGAGAATCCCTTTGCAGGCGCTCGGCCTGACCGGGAAGATGACCGTGCTCATTCCGCAAGCGGCGCTGCTGCCGATCCGCCAGAAATTGTCGCGCGAACAGGCAGGCGAGAGCGCCGTCAGCGACCCTCGGTGGACCAGACAAATGCAGAATGGCGTGAGCCATGCCGAAATCCAGGTTATCGGCGTCCTCGAGGAGATCTCGATGTCGCTGGGAGAAGTCGCCGCTATGGAGGTCGGGCATGTCCTCAAGCTGCACGGTTCGGGGATGGGCCGGGTGCGCCTCGAGTGCGGCGAGCACGATCTGTTCTGGTGCAAGCTCAATCAGACCGAAGGGCGCTACACGTTGGAGATCGAAGAGCCGATCGTCGAGCAGCGAGACATTCTGGACGACATTCTCGTGACCTAGACCATCGGTCGAACCAATGGCGGCCGGTGCGCACAAGGAGAGTCCGACGAAGCCGCGGGTCCCCGCTTCGGTCGCAGCAAAAGAGAGTTCTGGCGCGTCGCGAAGCTCGCCCGTCTCATTGAACCAAAGGGAAAGTGAACGCTGTTATGGCCGACGTCGACGCCCCCCCGAGCCCTCCCGCCGCGACCGGCGCCGGCGCGCGCGAACATGCGGGCAACTACGACACCATCCTGAAAATCCCGGTGACGGTTCAGGTGGTTCTCGGCTCGACCTCAATGCCGGTGGCCAGCCTGATGAAACTGGGCCGTGGCGCGGTGGTTGCGCTGGATCAGCGAATTGGCGAGCCGGTCAACGTGATGGTCAACGGCCGGGTGGTGGCGCGCGGCGAAGTGGTGGTTGTCGACGAGGACAGCTCGCGCTTCGGAGTCTCGCTCACCGAGATCGTCACCTCATCAAGCGGCGAAGACGCATCCTGAAGGGCCACGGGCGATGTCGGTCAACTCCACCGTGCGAATCTCCACCCCCGCGCGCAACCTGAAAGGCCCGGAGAAGGCCGCGGTGCTGCTGCTGGCGATGGGCAAGCCTGTCGCCGGACGGCTGCTGAAGCACTTCGATCCCCTGGAATTGCGCAAGATCACCCTGTCGGCGGCGGAGCTGGGCGCGGTGCAGACGCCGGTTCTCGAGGCGCTGGTCGAGGAATTCTGCGCGCATTTCTCCAGCGGCGTCGACCTTCTCGGCAACGCCGGCGAGGCCGAGCAACTGCTGACCGGCGCGTTCCCGCCCGAACAGGTCGCCGATATCCTGTCGGACGTCCTGGGCAGTTCGAACTCGAGCATGTGGGAGAAGCTGGTCGGCATTCCCGAAGACGTGTTCGCTGGCTATCTGCTCAAGGAGCATCCGCAGACCGCGGCGTTCATTCTCTCCAAAGTGAGCGCGAGCTTCGCAGCGCGGATCGCCTCCCAGCTTCCCCGCGATTTTCGCAATCAGTTGATGCGCCGGATGCTGGCTCTCGAACCCGTCGAGGAATCGACGCTGCGCAGCGTCGAAGGCGTGCTGCTGGAAGATCTTCTGAATTCTCCGGCGCGGCACGGCAGCGCGAGCCCGCATTCGAGAATGGCCGATATCATTAACAAGCTGGAGCCGGACCAGATGGACGACGTGGTTCAGAGCCTCGCGGTGACCCGGCCCAAGGAGGCCGAGATCCTGCGGCGCATGCTGTTCTCGTTCGAAGACATGCTCAAGCTCTCCGCCAAGGCGCGGGCGATCGTGTTCGACAAGATACCGACCGAGCGCGTCGTTCTGGCGCTGCGGGGCACCGAGGCCGAGTTCCGCGACGCGGTGCTTTCCTCCCTGACCTCGCGCGCCCGGCGCCTTGTCGAAAGCGAACTCGAAGCCGGCTCCGACGTGTCGCCGCGCGAGATCGCCAAGGCGCGACGGATGATCGCCGATCTCGTGCTCGAAATGGTCCAGCGCGAAGAGATCGAACTGCCGTCCTCCGTCGAATCCGACGCGGCCTAGCCGGAATCCGGCGCGCCAATGGCCGACGCACCCGACAAGGATAGCCAGACCGAAAACGCGACGGAAAAGAAGCTCAGCGATTCCATCGAGCGCGGCGACGTCCCGGTGTCGCGAGAAGTGGCGCTGTTCGCTTCGTTGACCGGCATTCTGATCGCCATGATTTTCGTCCTGCGCGAGGGGACGGCGCGCCTCGCCGCATCGCTTGTGCTGTTGCTCGACGATCCCGCGGGATGGCGGCTCAACAAGCTCGACGACGTGATGGCGCTCTACCGGTTGATGCTCGGCGAGGTCCTGACGTTCATCATACCGATCGTCGGCTTGCTGATGGTTGGCGGCGTGGTCGCCTCGATGGCGCAGAACATGCCCCGCTTCGTGCCCGACCGCATTCAGCCCGATCTCAGCCGAATCTCCTTCACCAACGGATTTTCCCGAATCTTTGGCCTTCGCGGGCTCACCGAGTTTCTCAAAAGCGTGGTCAAACTGGCCGCGGTGGGCGGCATCGTCGCAATGGTGCTGAACAGCCAGCGCCTCGCGCTGGTCAATGCGATGTTCGTCGATATCGGCGACCTGCCCGAACTGATTCTCGACGGCGCGACGCGGCTTGTTTCGTCGGCGGTTGTCGCGACCCTGGTCATCGCCGCCGCCGATATCGTCTGGTCGAGAATCCATTGGCGTCGCGACCACCGGATGAGCCACCACGAGATCAAGGAGGAGATCAAGCAGATGGAGGGAGACCGGCTCCTCAAGGCCCGCCTCCGCTCGATCCGGCTCGATCGCTCCCGCCGGCGGATGTTGTCGAGAGTGCCAAAGGCCACGATGGTCATCGTCAATCCCACACATTATGCGGTCGCCCTGCGCTACGTGCGCAGCGAAGGCGGCGTGCCGATGGTGGTGGCCAAGGGCCAGGACCTGATCGCCCTCAAGATCCGCGAGATCGCCGAACAAAACGACATTCCGCTCATCGAAGACAAGGCTCTCGCAAGGTCGCTGTATGAAGTTGTCGACGTCGACAGCATGATTCCCGCCGAATTCTATCGAACGATCGCCGAAATCATTCACTTGATCCAGACGAAAAAGAGCAATTGGCCCATTGTCAGACACGGACAGCGCGCATGACGATCGAGAATTGCAAGACGAGCTTTCGCGTTCTGGAAAAAATCATCGCCGAGGCGATCGTCGGCGTCGCGACCGAATTGCGGCTCGCCGACGTCTCCGACCTGATGCTGTTCATTCGCAACGAGCAGACCGCGAATATCGAGGATCTGGTCAATTCGTCGACCGAACTCTATTTCCGGAACGGAACGCTCAAATACGCGCTGGTCGCCGGATGCAGCGTGCGCTGGGACGCCGCGCCGACCATTCTGCTCGACATGGAGTTCCGTCACGCCGGCGTGAGCGTGTTTTTCCGGTTGGTGCTCAGCCAATCGCGCGCGGCGGTCGAGATCATCGATGTGTTCTTCGACGAATCGGGGCTTGACCAGGAGATGAGGACACGACGGCTGATCGACGCGGTCGCCGACGCAAGGCTGCCGGATCAGCGGGCGCAAGGCGCGCGCCCCGCCGCCTGACGACGCGCCGCGCGGTGCGCGCAAAGGAGGGCGCGGCCGCGCGGCCCGCGGGTCGCACGCCAGCCTCGGACAAGATAGGGCGGATAGTCTCGGCTCAAGACCCGGGTTGTTCGGAGTTCGGTTTTGTCGCCAATCTATCTTCTCGAACTGGCGTCGCAGCAGGCTCAATGGCTGTCGGCCCGCCAAAGGATCACCGCGGCCAATATCGCGAACGCCAATACGCCCGAATACAAGGCAATGGATATCCAGCCGTTCGCTGAAGTGCTGGACAAGACGCAGTTCACCATGGTCGCGACGAACAGCGCCCATATACTGCCGGAAAGCGATGGCGCCGTCGCGACTCGCCCCGAGGAGACCGACACCTGGGAAACGACATATTCCGGGAACTCGGTGAGCCTGGAGCAGGAGATGATGAAAGAGGGCGACATCAATCGCAGCTTCACCCTCAACGCCAACATCAAGCGGGCGTTTCACCAGATGCTCATGCTCAGCGTGAAGTGACCGACGATGATCGACCCCTTGCAGGCCGCCCTGGAGATTGCCGGTTCGGGCATGGAGGCGCAGTCGATGCGACTGCGCGTTATTTCCGAAAACGTCGCCAACGCGCAGTCGACAGGCGCGACCGCCGGTTCCGACCCTTACGTTCGCAAGACGATCGCCTTCGACAACGAGCTGGATCGCGCCACCGGCGTGCAGACCGTGCGCGTCAAGCGCATCGGCCTCGACGATCAGCCGTTCAAGGTCGAGCTCGACCCCGGCAATCCAGCCGCTGACGAAAAAGGTTTCGTCAAATATCCGAACGTCAACCTGCTCGTCGAACTCGCGGACATGCGCGAAGCCAACCGCTCCTACGAGGCGAACCTGCAGGTGGTCAAGCAGTCCGGCGATCTGACCTCAATGACCATCGGCCTCCTGAAGGATTGACAATGATCGACGGCATTTCCGCTCTCACAGCGTCCAGCGCGTCCGGCGTCTCCTCCGCTTCTCTTGGGGCCGCGGCCACCGCGCCGCCCAGCCCCGACGCCGCCGCGGGCGCCAGTTTCAGCCAGGTCATGAGCCAGGTCTCCGGCGACGTCGTCGGAAACCTGAAGGCGGCGGAGGCGGCCTCGATCCAGGGCTTGCAGGGCGCGGCGCCGGTGCACAAGGTCGTCGAGGCGATCATGTCGGCGCAGCGCTCTCTGCAATCGGCTCTGGCGCTACGCGACAAGGCGGTGACCGCCTATCAGGAAATCAGCCGCATGGCCATTTAAGGACGGAAAATGGAAACGCTTGCCATCGCCGCCACCGGAATGAGCGCCCAGGAGCAAAACCTGGAGGTCATCGCCAACAATATCGCCAACATCAACACGACGGGCTTCAAGCGCTCGCGCGCTGAGTTCACCGATTTGATGTATCAAACGGAGCGGCTGATGGGCGTGTCCAATCGCGGGCGCGACGCCACCATTCCCGAAGGCGCGCAGCTCGGCCTCGGCGTGCGCACTGCGGCGATCCGCAGCCTCAACATTCAGGGTTCGCTCACCAACACCGGCAACACGCTTGATATGGCGATCAATGGCCGCGGCTGGTTTCAGGTGACGACGCCCGACGGAGCGACGGTCTACACGCGGGACGGCGCCTTGAACACCAACGCCGCCGGGCAGATCGTCACGGCCGATGGCTACACCATCACGCCGACGATCCTGATACCCATCACCGCGACCAACGTGACGGTGAGCCAGACCGGGCTGGTGACCGCGACGATTCCGGGCCAGATCCAGCCCCAGCAGCTCGGCCAGTTGACCATCGCCAATTTCGTCAATGAAGCGGGGCTGCAGCAGCTCGGCAGCAATCTGGCGCAGCAGACGGCGGCCTCGGGGCAGCCGACCATCGGCGTCCCCGGCGACACATCCTTCGGCACGATTCAGCAAGGATACCTCGAATCCTCCAATGTCGACCCGGTGACCGAAATCACCAATCTGATCGCCGCGCAGCGGGCTTACGAGATGAACTCGAAAGTGATCCAGGCGGCTGATCAGATGTCGGGCACGATCACCAATCTCAGACAATAGCGAGCACGCGCGATGGTTCTTGATCCGGGACGGCGGTCGACTCGAAGCCTCGCGGCGAGCGCGCTGCTGCCGTTGCTGCTTCTGCAAGGAGCGACCCTGCCCGCTCGCGCGCAGGAGCGGACGGTCCCGGCGCCGAAACAGGTGATCTATCCCGGCGACATCATTCGCGACTCGATGCTGACCGACATCGCGGTCGACGAAAGCGCGGCCCTCGACAATTCGATTGTCGACAATCGCGCCGGGCTGATCGGCAAGGTCGCCAAACGCACGCTTCTGCCGGGCCGGGAGATTCCCGACTTCGCGATCGCCAACCCCCGCGCGGTGTCCAACGGCGCGCATGTCACGCTGATGTATCGGGACGGCGGCCTGACGATCGTCACCTCCGCCCAGGCGCTCGAGCCCGGCAGCGTCGGCGACACCATCAAGGTGCGCAACGAGGACTCCGGCCTGACCGTTTCGGGACGGATTCAGCCGGACGGTTCGGTCGCAGTGAGCGGCGGCTGATGGGACGCTTTCTTGCCGTCCTCGTGCTGTGCCTGGCGAGCGCCCAGGCCGTCGCGGGCGTTCGCATCAAGGACATCGCCACGCTGCAGGGCGTGCGCGACAACCAGTTGCTCGGCTATGGCCTGGTGGTCGGCCTGCAAGGCGCGGGCGACACTTTGCGGAATGCGCCGTTCACCGAACAGGCGATGCAGTCGATGCTCGACCGTCTGGGCATCAACGTGCGCAACACCTCGCTGCGCACCCGCAACGTCGCGGCGGTCATCGTCACCGCCGATCTGCCGCCGGCGGCAGGTGTCGGTTCGCGGATCGACGTCACGGTGTCCTCGCTCGGCGACGCGACTTCGCTGATGGGCGGAACGCTGGTCCTCACCACGTTGACCGGGGCGGACGGCCAGACCTATGCGGTCGCGCAGGGCGCGGTCGCGGTGACCGGCTACGACGTCGCCGGGCAGGCGGAGACCCTGTCCCAGGGCGTGCCCACCGCCGGGCGCATCGCCAACGGCGCGCTGATCGAAAAAAGCCTGCCGCCGATGAGAGACAACGGCGTGCTGACGCTGGAATTGAGAAACCCCGACTACAACACCGCGGTGCGGATCGCCGACGCCATCAACTCCTATGGGCGGACCCGCTTTCACAAGAAGGTCGCCTTCGCCCAGGATTTCCGGGCGATCAGTTTGTTCCGGCCCGGCGATATCGACGTCGCGCGCTTCATGGCCGAAATCGGCGATCTGGTGGTCGAGCCGGATATGACGGCGCGCGTCGTTCTCGATGCGCGCACCGGCACCATCGTCATCGGACAGGACGTGCAGATATCGACGGTCGCGGTGACGCACGGAACGCTGTCGGTCCGCATTACCGAGACGCCCACCGCGTCGCAACCCGCGCCGCTGTCCAACGGCAAGACCGTGGTGACGCCGAAGACGCAGATCGAAGCGAACCAGGAAGGCGGGCCCCTCGCCGTCGTTGGCGGCACCAGCTTGCGCAGTCTCGTCTCCGGTCTCAACCGCATCGGCCTCAAGCCGCCCGGCATCATCGCCATTCTCCAGGCGATCAAGACGGCCGGGGCGCTACAGGCGGACCTGGTGGTTCAGTAGCCCCCGGCGCCCGTCTGATCGGGTCGCCAGCGAACCGTCGAATGAAGGCGTTCCGATGAAGCAGCCGCCGCCGGCGCGGAAAAGCCCCTCGGTCGCGACGCCGATGCTTCAACGCGCCCTTCAGTTGCATCACGCGGGGAGACTTGACGAGGCCGAGCGCGTCTATCGGGCGATCCTCACGACGCAACCGAACCATTTCGACGCCTTGCATCTCCTCGGGGTTGTCCGACACCAGCAAGGGCGAAACGTCGAGGCGTTCCACAACATCGGCGCCGCTCTGAAACTGAGACCCGAGAATGCCGCGGCGCTCAACAATTTCGGGCTCGTGCTCGCAAGACTGCATCGTCTGGACGAGGCGCTGGCGAGCTACGACAAGGCGCTGGCGCTCAAGCCGGGTTATGTCGAGGCGCTCAACAACCGCGGCGATGCGCTGAGAGGCCTCAAGCGCTTCGGGGAGGCGCTGGCGAACTATGACCGGGCGATCGCCTGCAAGCCGGACTATGCCGAAGCGTTCAACGGTCGAGGCGCCACGCTCTTCGATCTCAGGCGCCTCGACGAGGCGCTGGCGAGCTACGACCGGGCGCTCGCCTGCAAGCCTCGCTTTTCGGAGGCGCTCAGCAACCGCGGCCGCGCGCTCGCCACCCTCGGGCGCCCGGACGAAGCGCTCGCCAGCTACGACAAGGCGATCGCCGTCAACCCCGATCTTGCGGAAGCCCATGAGGGTCGAGGCCTGGCCTTGCTGGATATCGGCCGTCTCGAAGAGGCGAGCGCAGCCATCGAGCGCGCGATCGAGCGCGCTCCGGGCGCTCCGCGCCTCTACTACAACCTCGGCCAGACGAGGCGATTTTCGCGCGGCGATCCGCACATCGCTGCCCTGGAGCGGCTGGCGCGGGACATGCGATCGCTCGGCGAAGACCAACGAATCGATCTGAGCTTTGCGATCGGCAACGCGTTGGCCGACATCGGGGACGCCGAACGATCGTTTCGGTTCTTGCTCGACGGCAACAGGCTGCGGCGCAGGCAACTGGTCTACGACGAAGCGGCCGCCCTGGCGCTGCTGGAGCGTACGCGGACGGCGTTCACCGCCGAGCGAATGCGCGCCGGCGCGGGTCTAGGCGCGTCGTCCTCCGTTCCGATATTCGTCCTCGGCATGCCGCGCTCCGGGACGACTCTGATCGAGCAGATCCTCGCCAGCCACCCCGAGGTTTTCGGGGCCGGCGAGATCGACGACTTCGACGACGCCATCAAGTCGCTCGGGGGCGACGGCGCGCAGGCGTTGTATTCTCCCGAGATCGCCTGCCGGCTGTCGGGCGTCCAATTGCGCGAACTCGCCGCCTCCTATCTCGGACGCATCGAAGCCGTCGCCCCGATGGCGGCGCGAATCGTCAACAAGATGCCGAAGAACTTCCGCCACGCCGGCCTCATCCATCTGGCGCTGCCGAACGCGCGCATCATCCATGCGCGCCGCGATCCCGTCGACACCTGCGTCTCCTGCTTTTCGAAGATGTTCGCCGACAACCTGCCCTACACCTTCGATCTCGAAGAACTGGGCCGCTATCACCGCGCCTGCGAGGCGTTGATGGTCCATTGGCGCACCGTGCTGGCGCCGAACGTGATGCTCGACGTGCAATACGAAGAACTCGTCGCCGATCTCGAGGGACTGGCGCGCCGCATCGTCGCCCATTGCGGCCTCGAATGGGACCCGCGCTGCCTCGCTTTTCATCAGACCGAACGGCCCGTGCGCACCGCCAGCGCCACCCAGGTGCGCCGGCCTGTCTATACGAGTTCGGTCGGGCGGTGGCGCGCCTACGCGCCGTTCCTCGCGCCGTTGCTCGCCGCGCTCGCGCCCCCGGTCGAGGCCGCCGCTGACCGTTCGCAGTCGCACGAACCGCAAGCGTCGTTCTAGCGATCGCCCGCACCGTCAGCCCGGCGCAAGCTGTCGATTGCACTGTGGCGCCATCAACTCTTGCGCGGTGCGCGGGCGCAGACCAGGCATGTTGAAATCAAAGCGGCTTCTTCCCGGAATTCTGACCGCGACGCTGGTCATCGGCTTTTCTACGCCGTCGCCGTCGCAGGAGGCGCGGAAACCGGACGCCGATGTCAAAAAGGCGGAGCCCGCCGCCGCTGTCGGAGACGGCGCGCAACAATATTGCGCCAACATCATCAATATCGCAGCCGACGCGCGGATCGCCTGGGAGATGAAGCGGCTCGACGATCTGGAGACGCAGCTCAAGCAGAAAATCTCGGAACTCGCAGCGAAGGAGGCCGAATCCAAGGAGTGGATCGCCAAACGCGAGGACTTCATGAAGAAGGCGGAGGATGGCGTCGTCGCCGTCTACGCCAAAATGGAGCCGGAAGCCGCCGCCGCGCAATTGATCGTGATGGATGAGGCGATGGCCGCCGCTGTTCTGAGCAAGCTCAATCCGAGGGTCTCCAGCGCGATCCTCGACGAAATGGACGCCGGCAAGGCGGCCAAGCTGACCGATCTGATGTCCGCCGCCGGCGCTCCGGTCGCCAATCGAAAGAAATCGTGATGAAAGGCGCCGCTGGGGTCGCCGCCGTCGGGGTCGTTGCGATCGGGCTTGCCGGATGCGCTTCGGGCATCGGCGTCGAGCCGGCGATGACGCCGGTCGGCAGCGGCCTGGCGACCAACGCCGATCCGGCGATCGCCGCATTCGCCCCGCAGAAAGGCGCCTCCGCCCAGTCGCTGTTCGTCGAGGGCGGCGCCACGATATACAGACAGCAGCGCGCCTCGAAGATCGGCGATATCGTCACCGTGAATGTCGCGATCAACGACCAGGCCACATTGGGCAACAACACATCGCGCTCGGGGGTGGGCAACCTCGAGTACCAAGGGAGCTGGGGTCTGAAGAACAACGGGACCTCGACCGACCAGCTCACCTCGACTTCGACTTACCAGGGCCAGGGCAATATCGCCCGATCCGAGCAGGTCCAGGTATCGATCGCGACCATCGTCACCGCGGTCCTCCCCAACGGCAATCTGCTGCTGAGCGGATCGCAGGAGGTTCGCGTGAACTATGAACTACGCCTGTTGTCGGTTACCGGCATCGTGCGGCCCGGCGACATCAACCGGGACAATACGATCCCCTACGACAAGATCGCAGAAGCCCGGGTTTCCTATGGCGGCCGCGGCCGACTCGACGAAGTTCAGCAGCCGTCCTGGGGCCAGCAGCTCTTCGATCGCCTGAAGCCGTTCTGACGCCTTCGCCGCGCGGATCGAGGCGGCGGCCCGCGCAGCGCACAATCCGGCCATCCGCTCCGGGAACCGACGGGCTCGACGATGAAGCAGATAGCCATCGCCATGTTGATCGTCACCGTTCTGGCGACGGTCTCCGGCGGTCTTTATGGCCTTCGCATCGCGGCGCCGGGCCTGGAGCATTCCGACAAGGCGGCGGGCGTCGAGGAGAAGCCGGGCGCCGCGACCCTCGAGGCGAGTTCGAAGCTGCTCGATCTTCCCGCCGTCGTCACCAATCTCGGTTCGCCGCAGGAAACCTGGATCCGGCTCGAAGCGTCGCTGCTGATCGATCCCAAGGCCGCGCCGCAATCGGAAGCCTTGAGCGCCGAAATCGCCGGCGACATCCTCGCTTTCCTGCGCACCACTTCGCTGTCGCAAATCCAGGGGGCCGCCGGCCTGCAGAACCTGCGGGACGATCTCAACGAGCGCGCGTCGATCCGCTCGGGCGGCAGCGTCAAGGAGTTGGTCATACGAACCCTGGTGGTCCAGTGAGACGGCTCTTCATCGCCGCCGCGCTGCTTGTTTTGACAGGCGCGCAGGCCAGCGCGCAGACGGTTGATCTTGGCTCGCTGATCCCCGGCGGCGGCGCCTCCGCGACTGGCCGCATCATCCAGCTCGTTGCGATATTGACCATTCTGTCGGTCGCGCCGGGCCTGCTGATCATGGTCACCAGCTTCACGCGGTTCGTGGTCGCCCTTTCGTTCCTTCGATCGGGGTTGGGCCTGCAGAGCGCGCCGCCCAATCTCGTGCTGATCAGCCTGTCGCTGTTCATGACGTTCTACGTGATGGCCCCGACCTTCGACCGGGCCTGGCAGACCGGCCTGAAGCCGATGATGGACAACACCATTTCCGAGCAGGAAGCCTATGGAAAAGTCACCGAGCCGTTTCGCGAATTCATGCTGGCGCAGGTTCGCGACAAGGATCTGAACCTGTTTGAGGACCTGTCGAAAGGCAGTTTCCAGGTCAAGGACCGCTCGACCATCGATCTGCGCCTGCTCATTCCGGCGTTCATGATCTCGGAACTCCGGCGAGGCTTCGAGATCGGCTTTCTGGTGGTCCTGCCCTTCCTGGTCATCGACATGATCGTCGCCACGCTGACCATGTCGATGGGGATGATGATGCTGCCGCCGTCGGTCATTTCCCTGCCGATCAAGATCCTGTTCTTCGTGCTGGTCGACGGCTGGAATCTGCTGATCGGCAGCCTCGTGCGCTCTGTGAATTGAGTCTGCGGCCGCTCGAACGACGGCCGCGGCGGTTCCCCGCCGTTGGCCACATGCGATTTGCTCCGGCCAATAAAAAGGCCATGCTCCGAGGGAGCATGGCCTGATCGCAAGCGCAGGGGAGACGAAGCAAGCCGGCGACCGCCGCCGGCTTGCCGTGTTTGGGATTACTGGAACAGCTTGAGGATCAACTGGCTGCTCTGGTTGGCGATCGACAGCGACTGAACGCCAAGCTGCTGCTGCGTCTGCAAGGCCTGGAGGCGGGTCGAAGCCTGGTTCATGTCGGCGTCCACGAGGGCGCCGATGCCGGTGGTGTAGTTGTTCGACAGCGCCGAATTGAAGTTCGACGCGTTGGTCAGGATGTTGGAGACCGAGCCGATTTCCGACGAATAGCTCGTCACGGCCGTCAAAGCCGCGTTCACGTCGATCAGCTGCTGCGCCACCGCGGTCGACGACGTCGACATGTTGGTCAGGTCCGTCGCGCCCTGCTGCAACAGCCCGGATGTGGCGCCTGCCGCGGGCGTGGTCACGACGGTCACACCGAGGGCTGCCGCCGCCGCCAGGTTGGTCGCGTTGCCGTTGGCGTCGAGCGCCGAATAGGTCGTGGCGGTTATCTTGCCGGTCAGGTCTTCCGAAGAGATCGTGACGCTGCCGGCGGTCGGCGGGGTTCCCGCGGCGCCGGCCGTCACCGCAATGGTGGTCCCGCCCGCGACCAGCGAGCCGGTGGTGGCGGTCAGGCCGATGATCTGGCTGATCTGCGTCGCGTCGGTGATGGTGGGCTCGACGTTCGTCGTCGCCGTGGTGGAGGCGCCGGTCAGGGCCTGCGGGGTCAGCGAGACGTTGTTGAATGACGCAACGCCGCTGGCGCTGACGTTGTAGCCGGAGACAAAATTGACCGCCGTCGTGTTGCTGCCGTCGAGCAGGTTGTAGCCGTTGAACGATGCGCCGCTCACCGCCTCGGTCAACTGCTGGCCGAGCGAAGTCAGCGTGGTGTTGAGGGTGGTGAAGTCTGCGTTCGGGGCCGCCGCCTCGGTGAGAACGGTCTTGATGGCGTTGATCGTGGTGATCACGTCGTTGAGCGCGGCGGTCGCGGAGCCCAGGATCGACTGGCTCTGGGCCAGCGAATCATTGACCGCGCCGAGGACGCCGGTGTCGGATTGGAGGTTCTGGGCGATGGACCAGTAGGAGGCGTTGTCGGCGGCGCTGGAGACGGCCAAACCCGTCGAAATCTGGCTCTGGGTCGTCGCCAGGTTCTGCTGGGTCATTTCCAGCGACTGAAGCGCGGTTAGAGCCGAGGCGTTTGTGAGAAGTGAAGACATGGGTGTGCTTCCTTGAGATGGAATGGCAATAGGGGTGACATTCGGACTCACACCGGTACGGCGAAGCGGCCTGATGCCTATAGGTTCGGCCTTGCGAACCTAACTCGTCGTGTATTGATGCCGAGGCGTCGCACCGCGTTGGAATTCGACGCCGATCGGCTACAGGCAATCTGCATCGCCAGCCTTAACAGGCCGTAAACAACCAGCCGCCGCGCACGTTAGCGGCGTTCATCGTTAACACTTGGCGACCGTGCGGAGCCGGGCGCGGCAAGTGAGCGAACGCGCGCCGCCCGGCGCGGCTTTTCCCACCCTGTGCAACGGCTGCCTAGCGCGCGGCAAGCGCCGGGTTTTTCGGGCGGCACAACCCCCGCGCAAGCTCCGGCGTGAACAGTGAGCCGATGCAAGCAGACGCGTCACGGGGAAGCTGAATGACGGCGTTGGAGCAGGCGCAACGTCTGTGGACCAATCTGCTTGCGCTTGGGCCAAGGCGGCTTGCCGTTCTCGGCATGATGGGCTTCAGCATTTTCGCCGTCACCGTCCTCGGCGGCTATTACCTCAGCCGACCGTCGATGGAGCTGCTCTACTCCGGGCTCGATCGCGAAGACGTGGCGAGCATCGGTTCGGCGCTGCGGGACGTCGGCGTGTCGTTCGACGTCACCGCCGACGGCGCCTCGGTGATGGTGCCGATCGGGCAGACCGCGATGGCCCGCATGACGCTCGCCGAAAAAGGGTTGCCGCACAGCAGCAGCGTCGGCAACGAGCTCTACGACAAGCTCGGCTCGCTCGGCCTCACCTCGTTCATGCAGGAGGTCACCCGGGTCAGGGCGCTGGAGGGCGAGCTGGCGCGCACCATCCAGATGATGCGCGGCGTGAAGGCGGCGCGCGTCCATATCGTGATGCCCGACGAAGGCTCGTTCCGCCGCGCCCGCCAGCCGCCGTCGGCTTCGGTGGTCATTCGCACCGAATCGTCCGACGACCGAACGACCGCTCAGGCCATCCGCCACCTCGTCTCGGCCGCCCTGCCGGGAATGACGGTCAACGAGGTGACGGTTCTGAACGTCGACGGCCAGCTTCTGGCTTCCGGATCGGATTCGGCGGACGACCAGCCCAACAACATGCTGGCGCTCGAGAAAAGCGTTTCGCAGGATATCCAGGACTCGGTGCGCAAAACCCTGGCGCCCTATCTCAGCCTGCGCAACTTCCAGATCAGCGTGGCGACCAGGCTGAACACCGACAAGAAGCAGGTGAACGAGACGACCTACGACCCGGAATCGCGCGTCGAACGGTCGGTCCGCGTCATCAAGGAAAATCAAACTTCGCAAAACTCGACGCCCCAGGCCGCCGCCGGCGTCGAACGCAACCTGCCCTCGGCCAAGCCGGCCTCCAACGACAACAAGCAATCGACCGACGACACCAAGAAAAACGAAACGCTGACCAACTACGAAGTCTCGTCCAAGTCGGTCTCGACGGTCAGCTCCGGCTTCGTCATCGAGGGCCTGTCGGTCGCTGTGCTGGTCAACCGGGCGGGGATCGTCGCTTCGCTTGGCGACAAGGCGACGCCCGAGGCGGTCGACAAGCAGGTCAAGGACATCGAACAACTGGTGTCCTCGGCCGCCGGCCTGCGCAAGGAGCGCGGCGACACCATCAAGGTCTCGGTCGTCGACTTCGTCGACAGCGAGCGCGAATTGGCGCCCGTCGAAGGCCCGTCGCTGATCGAACAGGCGATGCGCCAATCCGGCTCGCTGCTCAGCGCGGGCACGATCATCGCGGTCGCCGTGCTGCTGATCGCCTTCGGGCTGCGGCCGGCCACCAAGGCGCTGCTCGCCGCGCCCAAGCCTGGCCGCGAAGAGCCGATCGCGTTCCTGCCCGAGACCAATCCGGCGATCGGCGACTTCGCCTCGATGGTCAACAGTCTGCCGAACGGCGAATCGAGAGGTCTTCTGCCCGACCCTGACGACAACGGCGACATCCTGCGCAACATCCTGGCTCGCAAGAACAAGACGCCGCAAAAACAATTGGAGCAACTGGTCGACTACGATGAGGCGCACGCGGCGGCGATCCTCAAGCAATGGATCCGCCGGGGAGAGAATGCATGAAACCGATACCGATCGCCCAGTATCTCAACCAGTTCGGGAAGGCTGAGCCGACGCGGAGCGACCGCCTCCAGCGCGAGAGCGTATTGCTGAAATCGCGGATTCTCTCGACCCCCGCCGACATCGAAGGTCGGATCGATGAGGCGTTCGAACGCGGCCGGCGCCAGGGAATGGCCGCCGCGCGCAGCGAGTGCGACGCGGCGCTCGCCCTGCAGCGCAGCCAGCAGGACGAACGCGACGTCGCCGAACGGCTCGCCTGGCAGGCCAACGAATACGCGCGATTCGCCGAAAAGATCGAAGACGCGATGGCCGCCATCGAGGACGAACTGGCCAAAGGCGTGGCGCGCGCGCTCAAGCCGCTGCTGATTGAGGAGCGGGTCAAGCAGGTCACCCAGGCGCTTTCCGAAAATCTCGCGAAGATATTGTCCAAGGACGCACCCTCGGCGCTCAAGATCACCGGTCCCGAGGCGCTGTTGAGCGTCCTGCGCGACAGGCTCGCGGCGCATCCGGTCACGGTGGAATATGTGGCCGGAGACAGCGTCGACGTCACCATCGAAGCTCACCAGACGATCATCAAATCCCAGCTCCAGGCGTGGATCGACCATATCGAAGCCATTGGCGAATGAGGCGCGCCAATGGATGAGAAGCATCCCGAAATCATCATCATCAAGCGGCACAGCGACCATGAAGAAGAACATCATGGCGGCGCCTGGAAAATCGCATTCGCCGATTTCATGACCGCGATGATGGCGTTTTTTCTGGTGCTGTGGATCATCAACGCGACGGACAAGAACACCAAGACGATCATCGCCCGCTATTTCAATCCGCTGAAGCTCGAGGATATGGCGAAGGCGAAGAAGGGAATCCGGCAAGCCGCCGGCGATCAGGCGCGCGAGCCGCCGAGCCCCAACGAGGAAGCCGCGCCGCCGACGTCGCCGCCAACCGCCAAGACCCCCGATGTCAGCGAAAAGAACGAGACGCCCGCCGAGGAGGCGGGCGAAAAGAACAAGGACAAGGACAAGGATAAAGATAAAGAGCCGGCCGACCCGGCCCATCCCACCCCTCACTTCACCGAACGCGCGCTGTTCAGCGATCCCTACGCCAGCCTCGATCAGATTGCGGGCAAGCTGCCGCCGCGCCAGCCGGGAAAAGCTGACGCGGCGGCGACGGCCGACGCCGCCGCGGGCGGCGATGCCAACGCCAAGCCGAACGGCGCGGCGGGCGGCGACGCGGCGGCCACGGCGGACGCCGTCGATCTTCGCGCCTTCGTCGATCCGTTCAAGCCCTCTGCGGGAAATGCGATCGCCGCGGCGTCGCCCGAACCGCCGCGACCGCCGGCGCCGGCGGTTTCCGAGGCTCAGAATCAGTCGCTGGCCGCGCCTGGCGCCAATGCGCCATCACAGACTGCGCCGGGCGCCAATGTTCCGCCGGGGGCGCAGCCCGCTGCCGCGTCGCCGGCGACCGAACTCGCCCCGGCCGCCGCCCACTCTGAAGCGGCGAAGCTGCAGGGCGAGCTTGCGAAGGAACTGCATGGGGAAACCCATGCGCAACCGGCGCCGGGGATCGAGGTCGAGGAAACATCGGAAGGCACGCTGATCAGCCTGACCGACGAATATGATTTCGGGATGTTCGCCAGCGGGTCCGCCGAGCCGCAGCCCAAAGTGGTGCGGATCATGGCCAAGATCGCGCAGACCTTGAAGTCGCATCCCGGCGCAATCATCGTGCGCGGCCACACCGACAGCCGGCCCTACAAATCGGGAACCTACGACAATTGGCGACTGTCGTCGGCGCGCGCACAGATGGCCTACTACATGCTGATTCGCGGCGGCCTCGACGAGAAGCGCTTCTATAGCATCGAAGGCTACGCCGATCGCCGTCCGAAAACGCCGACAAAGCCGGAAGCCGCCGAAAATCGCCGCATCGAAATCCTGCTGCGCAAGGAGTCGCCATGAACGCGGCGCGACGCCTCGCCGCCGGCCTCCTGGCCTGCGGACTGACGCTGGCCGCCTCGGCGAGAGCCGAAGAGCCGACCACATCGCCCGTCCAACTGGTCAACGACCTGCAAAACCTGCAGGCGGCGCTCGCCCAGGGCGACACGGCCGCCTTGACGTCGCAGCCCAAGCTGCTGCGAGAGATTTCCGAGGCCTTCGCCGCGGCCAAGCCGGAGGTCTGGCAGAATTCGCGAAACGCCCGCGCCGCGGTCATCTACCTTCTGAGCGGCGGACAGCCGCGCGTCGTCATCCGCCTGCTGCAGGGCGGCGGCGTCTCCAAGGACGACGAGACGCTGATGCGGGGAGCGATCGCCTACGAACTCGGACACGAAACGGAAGCCCGGCGGCTGCTTGGCGCGCTCGATCCGAAATCGCTTGAGTTGACGCTGGGCGGTCAGGTCGCCTTCGTGCAATCGATGCTGCTGACGACGCTCGACCCCAACAAGGCGGTCGGGCTTCTCGACCTCGCGCGCCTCCTGTCGCCCGGCGGCCTCGTCGAGGAAGCCGCGTTGCGGCGCGAGGTCGTGCTGCTCGGCGACATCGCGCGCGACGCCGACAAATTCATGGCGCTCGCCATACAATATATGAACCGCTTTCCCAAATCGCCTTACGCGGACAATTTTCTCAAGACGTTCACCGCGGCGCTGCCGCGCCTCCGGCTCGCCGAAGATGTCGAGAATTTTTCGAGATTCGAAGCGATGACGACGAGCCTCGGCCGTGACGATCGTCGCGCGCTGTTTCTCACGATTGCGCGTACGGCGCTGGTCAGCGGCGGCATCGCGATGGCCGACGTCGCCGCGAGCAAGGCGCTCGCCCTCGCGGCCCCCGACAGCGTCGACGCGGCGCGCGGCCATCTCTATCAGGCGGCGGCCCGGACGCTGACGGATCAATATGAAACCGGCGTCGTCGCTCTGCAGTCGATCGACCTGAAGAAATTGCCCAAATCGGACGCGACGCTGCTGGCCGCGGCGCGCATCGTCGCCTTGCGCATCCGTGACGCGCCAATCGCCGCGCCGACTGCCGCCCCGGCCCAGCAGGACGATTCGGCCGCCGCGGCCATTCGCCTGGCGGAAGACGCGCTGTCGAAATATCAAAACGTTCAGAGCGCGGGGCCTCCATGAACCCTCTCAGTTTGCCCTCTCAAGGCGCGGCGCAAGGGGCGACCGGCGCGTCATTCGGCGGCGCTCTGGCCAGCGAGCGCGGCGGCGCCAATTCGCGCGACGCGCCTGGCGGCCCGGCCTTTGTCGCCCTGCTCGGCGCCCTCGACGAGGCCGGCGCGCAGACCCATCCGAGCGGCGGATCGGCAAACCCCAATGGCGCGGCCGTTTCCCCGCCTGCCGCGCAATCGGCCGAAGAGGCGTCGCCGACCGCCGCCTGGCGCTCCGCGTCAGCGGTTCACAGTTTAGGATCTGGCGTGCTTGTCGCGCTGGACAAGCGGTTTGGCGCGACCGCGGCCCCGGATGGGACGGCGCCCTCGCCCGAGCCGCCAAAGGGCAAGGCCGACAATGTCGCTGATGCGTCCGCCGCGCCGAACAGCGGATGGGCGTCGCTATTGTTGAACCTGACCGGCGCGGGCGCCGCGCCGCAGCTTGCCGCCGCCGTCGAAGCCACGGCCGGGTCGGTCGTCGTTGAAGGCGGGGCCGGCCGGCGCGGCCTCGGCGCGGTCAACGAGACCGCCATGCCGTCAGACGCGACGACGGCGGTCGCCCTGAACGCGGGATCGCCGCCAGTCGCCGTGACCGTAGTGCGATCCATCACCTATCTTGGGCTGGACCCGACCGCGCGCGCCTGGAGCCAAGAGCGTGCTTCGTCAGGCCCCGGCTCGGCCGTCGCCGCGCCGGCCACTGCGACACACGGACCGCACCCGACGATCGCCCCCGCCGACGCGGCCAACGCCAATGCCGGTCCCTCGACAATGTCGGACGGCAAATCCTCCGGTCAGAACCCGCCGGGCTCCGACGGCGGCCAACACACGCCGGACAAATCCGCAGGCGCGGCTGGCGCGCAGCCGACGTCTGGCGCGCCGACCGCGAGCGCCGTCAACGCAGCGGACGCCGGATCGACCGTGTCCGACGCGATCTCGACGAACAACGTTCCGCTCGTTCAAATCAGCCGGATCGCCGACTTCGTCGCCGAGGCCGCCAGCACGATGGATCCCCAGGGCGGCGACGCATCGAAGATGGCCAGAGCCGGCGCGAGTCCCGCCGCCGCGAGCACGGGGCCGGTGAAGGAACTCGACGTCCAGCTAAGTCCAAAGAGCCTTGGCGCCTTGTCGATTGAGATGCGTCTCTCCGGCGGGACTTTGAAGGTCACCATCAAGGCCGAGAACGGCGAGACGCTGAAGCTGGTGGGCAACGAGACCGGGGCGATATCGGACAAGCTGAAGTCGCTGAATTTCTCGGTGGAGAGCGTCACAGTCAAAGCGTTGGACACAGTCGCAGCGACCGGCGCGGCCGGCGAAGCGACGCAATCGGGAACACCAGGTCATGGCGAGGCCTATCAAGGTCAATCGGGACAAGCCGCCGGCGGCTCGGCGCGCGAAGGGCGGTCCTTCGCCGGCGAGACCGACCAACGCGATCCGCCGCGGCCGAACCGCGGCGGACTGGGGGAGGCTGGCGGCGACGGCGATCCTGGCCACCGTTTCGTTTAGCGCGCCACGCCCGGCGATCGGCGCCGACGATCAGGCGTGCGAGCGGGAGATGGCGCGGGCGGCGCGGGTCAATGACATTCCTCTCAACGTTCTCTATGCGGTCGGCCTGACCGAGACCGGCCGCAAGGGAACTCTCAATCCTTTCGACATGAACGTCGACGGAAGGACGGTGGCGTCATCGAGCTTGAACGAGGCGCTGGCCAAGTTCAGCGCCGAGCGGGCGAGGGGCGCCCAGTTGATCGACATCGGCTGCATGCAGATCAACCATCGCTGGCACGCCGCGGACTTCCGATCGTTGACCGATATGTTCGATCCGGCGAGCAATGTCCGCTACGCCGCGAATTTTCTGAAGGAGCTGCGGCAGCGCGAGGGGAGCTGGACGCTGGCGGTGGCCCGCTACAACGCCGGCCCGAACAACGAGCCGGCGCAGAAAAAATACGTCTGCGCGGTCATCCGCAACATGGTGGCGAGCGGCATGGGGCAATGGACTCCCAATGCGCGGGCGTTCTGCGGCTGACGAAAGCGCCTCGGCTACATCTGCTTTTTCACGTCCGACCGGCTCATGTAGTTGAATTCCTGAATCAGCACGTCCTTCACCAGATTGGCGTTCAGGCGGGCGTTGACGGTCTGTTTCAGAGTGGTCGTGAGCTTCTGAAGATCGTATTTCTTCAAATTGCCGAAATCCACCGAATCGTCATTGTAAATATAGCGAAACGCCTCATCGACCAGGAACGCCTCGGGCGGCGCCGCGATATGCTTCGCAAGCTCCTCGTCCTCGGCGTAGGAAAGCTGGGCGACGATATAGCCTTGAATTTCGCCATTGGAGATTTTTGGGACTGTGAATTCCTTGGTCTTCTTGTATTCGACATTTTTTGTCGACTGCTCGGCGCTCGTCGCCTTGACTTGGGCTGCTTTCCAATAGGTGGCCGCGTAGCTCGACGCAAGAGTCATCAGGCACGCCCAGAATCCGATGAGGACGAGCTTGGCCATCGGCCTACTCGCGCCAGACGTAAGCGGAATAGGTGCCGTCGGACTGTCCGGCCTGGATCGTGCGCGCGACGATCTCGGAAACTTCCTGAACCGCTTTCAGTTGCACGCGCAAGATCCGACGGTTGTCTTCCAGCTTCGCCTTCAGGCCGACCAGCGCCGCGCGCAGTTGCGGGCCAGTCTCGGCTCCTGCGACGATCGGCATCAGACGCGACAGCTCCAGAAGACCTTGGCTCTTGCGCAGGTTGAATTCGCGGAAATCGACCGCCTTGCGGCTGGCGATCTGGGCGTTCTCGGCTTCGAGGGCGCTCCGCAGGCGCTCGATCGCCAGCAGAAGCGCGTCGACGGAGCCGGTGAGACGGCCGGACGGCGCGGTCGCGGACGATGTCGACGGACGAGGCGCAGCGCCGCTCATGGCCTGTCATGCGCCAGCGAGAGGAAGGCGGCGTCGGTCGGCGATAGCGTCGCGGGAACGGTCAATTCGGCGACGCCGCGCGTCGCGAGCCGGGCCAGGGACTCGGACGATCCCGGCGGCGAGGTCGCGGAATGATCGTGACCCGGCAGCGCGTGGGTCGCGAACAGCCGCTTGGAAATGCCAAAAGCGCCGGACTTGGCGATCTGCCTGGCGATCTGATCGGCGAGCATCGACTTCCAGATGTCTCCCGCCGTGCCTTGTCCGTATACGTCCGCCTCGTCCTTCGGCAGAATCGCATCGACGAAAGTCTTCAAAATCGAAGCTTCGAATTCGATCTGGACGCGCGACGCCTTTTGATCGCTCGCCGCCTCCGGGCTGATGCTCGCCAGGCGGTCGCGCATGCCGCCGGCGTAGGGCGCGACTTCCGGGCCGTCGATCGCCGGTTGCGCCGCCGCGTCGAGAGCCTTGGTGAAATCGCCCCCGGCGTCGGCCTCGCCCGCGCCGAGCGCGACAAGCCGCTGCGTCACCGCTTGCGCGCGCGCCGGGTCCGCGGCCTTGAGCACCTCAAGGACGATGTCGGAGGATGGTTTGATGGCCATGAACGCCTGCCGGTTCCGCCTTGGACGAGCCGCAGCATCGCCCATCAGGCTTATGCCGGGCTTGCGGTTTTCCTGGCGACCGAGCGTTCGATCAGATCGGCGAGATCGACCCGCTCGCGCTGCATGCGGAGCCGGGCTTCGACATTCTCGACCAACCGCTCGGCAAGCCTGGCGCGCATCGCCTGTTCCTGCGCGCGCTGCGCCTGCGCGAGCTGCTCGACCTTCAGGGCGGTGATCCGCTTGTCGAGGTTGCGCAGCCGCCGCGTCGCGCTGACCACAATGATCCCCTGCGAGATCGCGTCGCGATCGATCGCCTCGATCGTCTCTCTCTGCGTCTCATCGAGCGCGGCGCGCTGCTGGTCGAGCGCGGCGAGCTTCCAGGCGCTCAGATTTTTCAACTGATCCTGAAGCGCCAGGATTTTTCTCAAGGATTTCTGCCGTTGTCGCATCCTGCTATCCCGCCGCCAGCCAGGACGACAGTCCGAGCATGAACTGATCGAGGTACGATTTTATCACGAAATAGGTTAAGAATAGACCGCCGCAGATGACGAACGGCGCGGAGATGAAGTAGACCGATATGTAGGGCGTCAGACGGTTCAGAAGGCTGACCGCCAGTTGCACGACGATCGCGTAGAATATGAACGGAGCGCTGATGCGCAGGGCGATTTGAAAGGTGTCGGTCAGCAGTTTGCCGAACTGCAGCAGCGAGAAGCTCGCATCGAAACTGTCCTTGACCGGGATCGCGTCATAGGACGCGATGATGCCGCGAAACACCTCCCAGTGGAGGTCCATCACGAAAATCAGCGCGGTCGCCGACAGCGTGATGAGCGTGGCGAAAGGCGGCAGCATTTCGGATTCCTCCGACATGACCCCGAAGGGGTTGCTGAGACCGATGCTCATGGCGGCCGCCGTCGCCATGGTCTCCAGCGCGAGCAGAAACAGCCGCCCCAGCATGCCGATCGTGCCGCCGACCAGCAATTCCGTGACGATGTATCGCAAGGCGATCAGGGGCTGTTCGTTGAACGCCTGGAGCGGCAGGTGGGCGATCAGCAAGGGGGTCAGCGACAAGGTGACGGCAAGCGCGACGAACAACCGCATCTGCACCGGAATCTGGGGGCTCGAGAACCCCGGCATCAGCATGAGGCAGGCGCCGATCCGGCAGAACAGCACGAACGCGCCGAGAACCATGTGCGGGCCCAGCGCGACGCCGGCGTCCAGCCCGAAGTCCGAGGCCAGATCGCTCACGCAATCGTACCGAGCGATTCGACCTCGAATCCGCGGGCGATTTCGAGTTGCGAGAGGACTGCGAGCGTCGCGAACATCCGCTCGATGATCATTCGGACGTAGGGGCGGGTTTCCGCCGTCGCGACCAGCGCGAACTGATGGCCGGCGTCCATCCGCGCGCGGATCGCGGCGGACGCCTCGGCGCCGAACTGCTCCATCAGGCGCGGATCGATGTCGAATTCGACGACGTCGCCCTTGGCGTCGCGCTTCAGACTCTGATGGAAGACCAGATCCCACCGATTGCCGAGGCGCAGCACTTTCAGCACGCCCTTTTGCGTCAGATCGCCGCAGATTTGCTGCGAGATGCGGATGCGCACGTGTTCGGCGACCTGCTCGGGCCGCCGCGCGTGCGGGGCGATCTCGGCGATCGCCTCGAGAATCAGATGGAGGTTGCGGATCGACACGCGCTCGGCAAGCAGCAGCTTGAGGACGGCCTGCAGCCCGGAATAGGAGATTTGGGAGGGGCAGATCTCGTCGATCAGGCGCTTGTATTCGGGGTCCAGCCGATCCAGCAGGGCGCGCATGTCCTTGTAAGAGAGCAACTGCGCGAGGTTATTGCGGATGACCTCGCTGAGGTGGGTCAACAGCACCGAGAGCGTGTCGACCGTGTTGAAGCCCTGGCGCTTCACGTCGTTGACGAACGCCTCCGAGACGCTCAGCGCCTTCATGCCGAAGGCCGGTTCGCGGACCTCGTCGCTGGGGACGATCGGGCGTTTGCCGTCGCCGACGATGACCAGGAACTCGCCAAGCCGCACTTCCTGCGTCGCCACCACCGTGCCGTGGATCCTGATCTGGTAGGTCTTGGCGGGCGCCTTGATGTCGTCGCTGAGCTTAATGTCGGGGACGACGAAGCCGGTACTGACGCGCGAACTTGCGGCGCATCTTGGCGACCCGCGATCCGATCTCGTCGTGCGAGGCGAGAAACGCCGTCGTCAGTTGCCGACCCAGACACAACTCGATCTCATAGGCCTTGAGGTGCTCCTTGATCGATCCCTTTGCTTCGATCCTCGCTTTCTCGTCGCGCGCCGCGGTTTCGGCGACCACCAGGGCGCGCTCCTTCGCCAGTCCCTTGGGGATCGCGTAGCCGATAAACGCCATCGCGCCGCCGAGCATCGCAAAAGGCGCGAAAGGAAGGTTGGGAACAGCGCCGAGGATGAACATCAGCAGCGCCGCCAGAAACAGCGCGTGCGGATAGTTGCTGAGCTGGCCAAGCACCGCCTTTTCGGTCGAGCCGCGCGTTCCGCCCTTGGCGACCAGCAGGCCCGCCGCCAGCGAGATGATCAATGCCGGGATTTGCGATACGAGGCCTTCGCCGACCGACAGATTGGTGAAGATGTTGGCGGCGCTCGACAGCGTCAGGCCGTGACGCGTGACGCCGATCACAATGCCGCCGAAAATATTGACCGCCAGAATGATCAGGCCGGCGATCGCGTCGCCGCGGACGAATTTCGAGGCGCCGTCCATCGAGCCGAAGAACGAGCTTTCCTCCTCCAGTTCGCGCCGGCGGAGCTGGGCTTGCTTATCATCGATCAGGCCCGCCGACAGATCGGCGTCGATCGCCATCTGTTTGCCGGGAATCGCGTCGAGCGTGAAGCGGGCGCCCACTTCGGCGATACGCGTCGCGCCTTTGGTGATGACGAGAAAGTTGATGGTGATCAGGATCAGGAAGACGATGATGCCGATGACGAAGTCGCCGCCCATGACGAGATGGGCGAACCCACCGATGATATAGCCGGCCGCGGTCATGCCTTCGGCGCCGTGCGACAGGATCAGGCGCGTGGTCGCAATATTGAGTGCGAGGCGCAGGATTGTCGCGACCAGCAGGACGGTCGGAAACGCTGAGAATTCGAGCGGCTTCTGAATCCACAACGCGACCATCAGGATGAGGACGGACAGCGCGATCGAAAAGGCGATGCCAAGATCGATGAAGGCGGCGGGAACCGGCAGGAAGAAGAAGCAAAGAATCAGAACGATCGCGACCGCGAACCCGATATCCTTGCCGCCGCTGCGGCTTGCAACGGAAGGTCCCACCACCGGAGACCCCGCCAAAGCCGTGCTCGCCATGCTCTACTCCTCGTCAGCCGTTGGCGAAGAGTGCGATATCAAGCTTGCGCGAGTCTCCCCATGGACCGCGCTTGCGTGGCCGCGCGCGGGGATTCGCCCAAAGCGGAATCTGATCGAGCGAAGACGTTTGGTCGGCGTCGCGATCGCGCCTGGACCTCAATAGCCCTTCTCGATCCGCCCGTACACCATCTCGGTGAACGCGTAGACCTGGCCGCCTATGAACGGCGCGGTCAGACTGACGACAAAGAAGATCACCACGATCTTCGGCACGAAGGTCAGGGTCATTTCCTGCACCTGCGTCAAGGCCTGAACCAGCGCGACGACGACGCCGACCGCCATCGCCGCGGCGACCGCCGGGCCGGAGCCGACGATGATCGTCCAGATCGCCGCGCGGATCAGATCGAGCGCGTCAGCCTCGTTCATGATCCGATGACGACGCCATTGGCCAACGTAATGGTGTTTCCGTTGGTGAGAGTGGCAATCGATCCCGACGCGCTGACATTGACGCTCGCCACCGTTCCCGAGGTCGTTCCATCGGCCGACGTGATCGTCTGGCCGATCAGATGCTCGGCCTGCGAAAGCGACGAATTGGCCAGCAGGGAGGAGAGTGTGACATTGGCCTGCATCTGTTGCTGGACGCCTGAAATCGTCGCAAGCTGGGTGACCGACTGCGTCGGGTCCATCGGTTGGGTCGGGTCCTGGTTCTGGATTTCCGCGATCAGCAAGGTGAGGAACTGGTTGTAGTCGACAGTTGGCGATTGCAGCGCGGAGGAGCCGGCCGCCGAGGAACTCGAACTGCTGGAGGTTACCGAGGGGTTGAAGGTGACGGTCATCGGGGCATCCTTTCAGGCGGCGTGCGGGGCGGGCGCTTTCTGGGGTCCGTTCATGCTCGCCCGTTCGGCGGGAAACAACGCGCGCAGCGCTTTCATCGCGTCGAAATAACGCGCGCAAACAACCATCTCGTCGATCGCCTTGAGACCGGACAGAATCTCCCGGCTCTCAAAGGTGCGCAGCGCCGCGTCGATCAATTTGCGCGACAGTTCGAGGGCCGCCGGCGTCGCGCCGGGGTCCATCAGCATGATCTGGATCACGAAGTAGATCTGTCGCAGCGGCGTGGTCGCGTCGTTCGCCTGCATGACGTGGGATTCGAGAAGAAACGTCACGTCATTGAGCAATTCGATCGAGACCTTTCGATCGACGCGAAGGACGGCGCCGTTGACATAGATTTTTTCGTCCGCGCGGAGCGAGATGTTCACGTTCGCCTCACTTCAGTCCGTCGCGGATGATTTCGGAGATTTCGATCATCGCGGTGAGGTCCTTCGCCTTGCCCGAGCGGATCAACTCTATTTCCTTGACGATCCAGATTCCGATCGAGATCAGACCGGCGCGCAGCTCCTCGGGCAGTTCATTCTCGGGATTGGCGAGATCGTCCATGAATATCGACCAAAGACGCCGATAGAAGAACAGGGCGTCGACCAGCTCGCGCGATCCCGGACCCTTGGCGCGGGCGACGCGGAGAAGCTCGATGGCCTGGTCGAGGACGCGCCGCTCCATTCCGCGCATCTCCTTCGGCGAATCCTCGGCCACTTCTGAATAGGAAAACTGGTACATTTCTCGCCCTCGATTGCCGCTGGGACGCTTTTCCGCTCAACGGGACGCCGCCTTGCGTGAAGAATGCCGTCCGAACAAAGACTTGGGGCCCGCTTTGGTTTCTATGGAGCGGACCGGCTGCTAGAGATATTTGACCAGGCTGAGCTGCTGGAGCTGAGCGGTCAGGGCGTAAGCCGTCTGGATTTGCGTCGACAGGGAATTGACGTGCGTCGCCGTCTGATAGGCGTTGACGCTGTCGAGATTGTTGATCTGGGTTTGCAGGATGTTCATTTGGGCCGACATGTTGTCGTTGGCGTCGGTGACGCGCGTTTGCGCCGACCCGAGCGTGGCTTCAGTGGATGTCAGGGAGGTCATCGCCTGATTAATGAGGCTGCTTGCGCTGTTGACGACGCTTTGCATGGCCGAGGAATTGATCGCGGTCCCCGTGAACTCGTTGAGCATCGTATAGGCTTGCGCCAGTTCCTGAAACGCGGGCTGATTGGCGTTGGTCGAAGTGTCGATCGTCTCGGTCGGCGAGATGTTGCTGCTGATGTTGACGCTGGACGCCGACGACCAGTTGCTCGACCAGGCGGCGCCCTGGAACTGGCTGGTGAAGGCCGGCGAGGCGAGGAAGGTCTGCATCTGCGCCGCCGTCACGGTTTGCGCCGTGGTCGGAGGGGTAAGGCCGCCGAGATAGGTGGTGAACGCGGCCTGGATCGTCGTCTGGGCGGCTGCCGGCGGGTCGAAATAATTGGTCATCGGCGGCGTGGCGCTGTTGATGCCGCCGAACACATATTGCCCGTCGACCGACGTATTGGTCGTCGAAATGAGCGATTGCAATCCGCTGGCGCCGAGGGTCTGGAGCGTCGAGCCCTCCCCGGTCTCCGGGACATATTCGGCCAGGCTGCTGAGCGTATTCTGGGCGTCGGTGCGCAGGGAGTCGAGCGCCGTCGTCGTCGTGCTGAGTCTCGTGGTGACCAGCGCATTGTTGGTGGTCAGGTTCTGGAGCACGCCGTTCTCGTTTTGCAGCGAGATTTCCTCTCCCGACTGGACGCCGAGCTGCAATCCGAGATCGGCGTATTCGCCGGTCGTGGATTCGGTTTGCGCGGTGACCAGTTGCGACTGCAGGTCCGCGACGGACAGTTGCAGCGACGACCAGAGATATTGGGTCGAGACGGAGCTGGTCATGGCGAGGGCACCGCATCGATGGCGGTCATCAGTGAAGCGAACATGTTGTTCACGGTGGTCAGCAGTTTCGCCGAAGTCGCGTAAGAGTTCTCGAGACTGAGCATCTGCGAGGTCTGGGCGTCGAGATTGACCCCAGTCGCGTTGTTCAGCGCCTGCGACGCCGCCGTGGCGAGCGCGCTCGAGGAACTGGCCTGGTCGGTCGCCTGCTGGTATTGCCCCTGCACCCAGCCGACCGACGCATTCGCATAGTCCGTGAGGCTGTCGCTCGATCCAGCCCCGGCGGACGGATCGAACGACTGGGTCGCCGACATCTGCGTGATCAACTGCTGGATCCGCGTGGTGAAGCTCGCCGCGCCGGTGGTGTTGTAGGTGTAGTTGGCGCCGCCGCCGGAAATGTCGCCATCCCTCAGGAGATTGACGTTGCCGCCCTGGCTGGGATCGACGCTCGCATTGACCGTGATCTGACCGGCGAGCCCGGCGGGAACGGTGGTGTCGGTCGGCAAGCCGGTCGTCGCCGAAAACCCGGCGTAGGTGAACAGTCCCGGCAGCGCCGGGCCTGGGGTCGCCGAGCCCGACTGGTCGGTCTCCGAGAACGCGTCGACGAGGCCGTTGGCGATCTGGTCGAGCTGGGCCTGGTATTGCGGGGCGGTGGTGTCGCGCAGCGTCGCCAGGCCCGCCAGCGCGCCTGATTGGATCGCCATCGGCGACGAAGATCCGGTGATCGGCACGCCGTCGACCGTCACCGGATTGCCGGTCGCGCCGGCGGTCAACGTCGGCGTCGGGGTGAAGCTGACGGTGCGGGCGGTGGTCTGGAAAAGCGTCACGCCGCTGTCGGTGTAGATCGATTCGGAGCCGTTGGCGCTGGTGACCGTCGAAATGCCGACCTGCTGGGAGAGCTGGCTCAGAATGTTATCGCGGGAATCCTCGGCGTCGGTGACGTCGGCGCCGCTCTGCAGACCGCTGACGATCGTATTGTTGACCGTCTGATACTGGCTGAGCAGGGAATTGATGGTGGTGACCGACTGGGCCATCGCCGCATCGGCCTGCGAGCGCACCTGCTGCACGGTCGTCGTCGCATTGTTCAGCGAGGTTGTCAGCCCGGAAGCGGCGGTGACCACCGATTCGGCGACGGTCGTATCGCTCGGCGACGTCTCGTAGTTCTGCAGCGCGGTCTCCAGGTTCGCGAGCATCGCCGAAGGCGACTGCCCCGAAGCCGTGGTGGTCGACGAGGACGACGTGGATGATGAACTGTCGCTGACTGTGGCGCTCAATTGGCTGAGCCCGTTGGCGATCGCCGCCTGCTGGGCCGACTGCGAATTGGCGGCCAGCATTTGCTCCTGAAGCGCGCTGTTGGTCGCCCGCGTGATCGAGGCGACTTCCACGCCGCCGTAGGCATTGGTGACGAGATTGGCGGTCTTGAGCGAATATCCGGTCGTGCTGGAGTTCGAGATGTTGCGCGAAATGACCGCGGTCTGCGCCGCGTTGGCGTCGAACGCCGAATTGAGGATGTTGAACGCGGAAGACAAAGTCATCGACGACGGCTCCAGAACTCAGGTTGAAACGCTACGCCTGAAGCTTGTTCAGGATGTCGAGAAGGTTGGCGCCGGTCTGGAACACTTTCGAATTGGCTTCATAGCCGGCTTGCGCCTGGATCATCGCGGTAAGCTCGGTGGCCAGATCGACGGTCGAGCTCTCAAGCGACGAGGATTCGATCGAACCGAATCCGGCGGTGCCGGCGACCCCGACCTGAGGCTGGCCCGAATTGATATTGGGCGAGTAGACCGTGCCGTTGACCGAAGTCATGCTGTCGGGGCTCGCCACATTGACCAGCGGAATGTTGTAGCCGGGCAACGACGTCCCGCTGCTGTAGTTGAACGACAACGTGCCGTCGGCGGCGATCGTCACGCCGGTCATCGTGTCGGGCGCGCTGCCGTTGGTCGTCGCGGCGTTGACCACGTAGGCCGCGGCGAGCTGCGTCGTGGAGCCCATGTTGAGACTCATCGTCTGGCCGTTCGGAATCGCAATGGCCAGCGGCGATCCGCTCGCCAGTTGGCCGTTGGCCGGATTGAAGCTCAGCGTTTGCGAGGTCAGGGCGGCGGCCGAATAGGGGAAGCCTCCGCCCGCGGCGGCGTCGGCGGCGTTGTAGACGTCGACTTCCCACTGCGGGTTTCCGGCTGCGTCGGGCCCCAGATTGGTCATGTAGATGTTGAGCGTCACCGGCGTGCCGAGATTGTCGTAGGTGACGAGCGAAGTCTCATCGGTATAGGTCGCGCCGCCGCCGGCTGGCGCATTGGCGGCGGGGACCACGGCGGCGGTCGAGGGCAGGTTGACCGAGAGGGTGCCGGTTGTCGTCGGGGTCGCCTGCTCGCCGGTCTGGGCGATGTTGACCTTCTGCAAATCGGTGAGCGAGTTGGCGACGGTGCTGGCGGCGCCGTTCTGGATGTTACTGCCCATGAGATAGTAGCCGCCGGCATTGACCAGGTTGCCGGAAGCGTCGGGCACGAACGAGCCGTCGCGGGTGAGGAAAGTGTCGCCGGCCGCGTTGGTGACGACGAAGAAGCCGGCGCCCTGCACCGCCAGATCGGTGGTCGTCGACGTGCCGACGACGCTGCCCTGCTCGCTGTTCATCGACACCGCCGAGGTGGCGACGCCGCCGGCCGAATAATTACCGACGCCCGCCTGATCGACCAGCGAGGTGAATTCGGTCTCGGCGTCCTTGTAGCCGGTGGTGCTGGAGTTGGCGATGTTCTGTGAGATCGTCGCCAGCCAGCTCGTCTGGGCGTTCATGCCCATCACCGACGCGTTCATGATATTGCCGCTCATCGCCCGGTCCCTCAGAAATATTGCGGCTCAATTTAACATCCGCACGCTTGCGCGAGGCTGATTAGCGTCGGCGATCGGCGTCGTCCGAACCAGCCGCCGATCAGCCGCGCGGAAGGCGCGCGACGCAGGTGGGAGATCGCGGCGAACAGAATTGAGAGCGAGGCGAGACCGGGCGCGGCGGTCCGAGCTTGCGCGGGCGCGGACCGGCGGCTTGATTGGCTTAAGGACGGTTGACGCAGCCGCCGTCAGACGATGCGCAACGACGGGCGCGACCCGCCTCGCTTGCGCGCGTCCTGCGCGACGATCGGGCGCAAGTCCTGCAGACACCGCGCGAGCAGCGCCTCGAGCTCCGCGCGGCGCCGGCCGTCGCGCTGCGCTATGGTTGCGCCGTGCAATCGTTCGATCTCTTCGATGACCGCACGCAACATTCGCAAACCCGACTCTCGCAACGCTGAGGCAGGCTAGCCGGGCCGATTTAAGAAATCGCGAAGATCGGGCGTCCGCCGCCCGTCAGGTTCACGAAGCCGCGCTGAGCGACTGGTTGAACCGGGACGCCGTTCTGGCGGCGATCGTTTCGGCGATCGCCGTCGCCATCCGTCCCTGGCTGCTGATCGCGGCGGGCGGCGCAGTTTCGACGCGCTGCGGAGCGCCGGCGACCGCGGCGGAATAGCTGATCGGCGGTTCCGCGGGTTTGGCGGGCGGAGCGGCATGGGCGGGCGGCGCTGTCATCGGCTCGTTCAGGATCTGCGCAAGATCGAGAATCGTCCGGTCGATGACCATCAGGGCGCGATATTCCGGCAGTTCAGCCAGGCGAGCGCGAAGTTGTTCGCCGAGCGCGTGGAGGATGGAGAGGGCTTCGTGCGACATGAGGGCGTGCGCCTTTTCGAACCGGGTGCCTTAACTTTTGCTTAAAATGGCTGGCTGGTGTGAAGCTGGAAAGCGTGGGCCGACCGCGCGAGCCGGTTGGCCGACGCGACCTGAGCGCGCGTCGCGCCCCGCGTCCTGACCGACGAGGTCAGTTTGGGAAAAGCCCCCGCTGCGACGATCGGCGCGGCTCGCGGCTATTCGGACGCTTCAATGACGGTGGATCTGCAAGGAGTTCGAGTGCGACGCTGGCTGGCGCCGGCCGGATTGAATCGCCTGATGAGCCGGTCTCTGGCCTCCCGAAACCTCGTTTCGTATGAAGTCGTCGAGCCGTCTCGGGACGCTCCGCCTGTCGCGGGAAAGCTGATCGAAAAACGCTCCAGCGCGCGGCGTCGACTCCGGCTCCGCTCGGGCAAATTGCTCGACGCGCACAACAAGTTCCTTTGCGAGTGCCTGGTGCGCGACCGCTCGGGCCACGGCCTTTGCCTCGTGCTGGCCAGGAATATCGGCCTTCCCGCGCGCTGCCGTCTCTACGACGACGAGACCGGCTCGCTCAGCGCGATTACGACGGTGTGGCGGCGCAGTTCGCTGGTCGGCGTGCGCTATTGCGTCACCGCGAAGCCGGTCGCGATCAAGGAAAGCGACCGGTCGGCGCTACGCGGGCGCTATTACGCGATCCTCGACTAGGCTCACCGCGCGCAACCGGTCGAGGCGCGGCGCCCGCGACAGGACAGTCCGACGCAAGATTCGTCGACTAGCCTCTCCGCGCCTCGATTTCACAATGGAAAAGGCTCGTCATGATCGGCTCCGACGCCAGGCGCTCCCCAAGGACAGAACGACAGCCCTCGACGGTCATCGGACTTGCCGCGCTCGCCAGAATGGCGTTCCGCGGCGCCGATCTTGGCCCCGTCGCCCGCTCTCTCGGCGAGCGCCGTCAGCGCGATCCCGAGGACGCCGCGGCGCTTCTGGACCTTTCGCTGCTGGAGCTGTTTCAGGGGCGCGAACACAATCACGCGCTGCTGCAGGCCGAGGCGCTGAGGTTGCAGAAACTCTACCGGCATGAGCCCGCCATCGCCGTTTCGGACCCGCTGAGAGTCCTGGCGCTCGCCGCGCCGGGCAATCTGATGGCCAATACGCCGATTGAATTCCTGGTCGAGAACTCGGACATCGTTCTGGACGTGCTGTTCGTGACGCCGGGATCGCCATTGCCCGACCCCGTCCCGCCGCACGACGTCGCCTTTGTCGCGGTCGCCGAAGGAGACGCCAACCGGCCGATCCTCGATATGCTGGCGAGGCGTCTGCCGACCTGGCCGCGACCGGTGATCAATGAGCCCGCCCCGATTTCCCGTCTGTCCCGGGATGGCGTGTCGCGTCTTCTGGCGTCGGTTCCGGGCGTCTGCGCGCCGATCAACTTGCGAATCGCGCGTGCGCGGCTCGCGCGCCTGGCGGCGGGAGACGCGCCGGCCGATCGAGCCCTCCAGGATTGCGGCTTTCCGATCATCGCCAGGCCGGTCGGCTCGCACGCCGGCGAGGGTCTCGAAAAACTCGACGACGGCGCGGCGGTTGGCGCCTACCTCGCCAGGCAACCCCAGGGCGAATTCTTTGTCGCGCCCTTTGTCGACTACAGCGGGAGCGACGGGCTGTTTCGAAAGTATCGCGTCGTGCTGATCGACGGGCAGGCCTATGCCGGCCACATGGCGATCTCGAGCCGCTGGATGATTCATTACCTCAACGCCGACATGATCGACAATCCGCGCAACCGCGCCGAAGAGGCGGCGTTCATGCGCGATTTCGACGCGAGCTTCGGCGCGCGCCATCAGGCGGCGCTGCGCGAAATCGCCCGGCGTTGCGGTCTCGACTATCTGATCATGGATTGCGCCGAGACGCCGGACGGGAGACTGCTGGTGTTCGAGGTCGGGAACGCCATGATCGTTCATTCCATGGATCCCGAACTGGTATTCCCCTACAAGACGAGCCAGATGAGAAAACTGTTCGGCGCGTTCCAGGCGATGTTGCGCGCCCGGGCGGGCGCCGCGCGTCAGTTCGCCGCCAGCGCCTGAGGCGCGCCGGTCAAATCGCTTCGGGACCGCGGGAGATCGCCGCGATCCCGGTGCGCGAGACTTCGACAAGACCGATCGGACGCATCAGCTCGACGAAATCGTCGATCTTGCGCGGCGCGCCCGTCAGCTCGAAAATGAAGCTCTCGGTTGTCGCATCGATGACCTTGGCGCGGAACGCTTCGGCGAGGCGCAGCGTCTCGACGCGGTTCTCGCCCTTGCCGCGCACCTTGACCATCGCCAGTTCGCGCTCGATCGCCCGCACCGTCAGGGTCAGATCGGTCACCGAATGGATCGGCACCAGACGCTCGAGCTGATGCCGCACCTGCTCGATGACCTCCGGCGTGCCGGAGGTGACGATGGTGATGCGCGACAGATGAGTCTCGTGCGCGACCTCGGCGACCGTGAGGCTCTCGATGTTGAAGCCGCGCCCCGAGAACAGGCCGACCACGCGCGCCAGGACGCCAGGCTCGTTGTCGACGAGCACCGACAGCGTATGGCTCTCGGGGTTCGATTTGCCGATCGCCGACGAATAGGGGGAGGGAGGCGCAGAGGGAGCGTTCATGTTTCCAGTCCTTGCACGAAGATCCCCTTCTCCCCGCAAAGCGGGGAGAAGGAGTCACACCAGCATCTTGCCTTTTTCGTCGATGACCGAGCCAATCTCGACGCCGGCGTCGTCGCTGAGGTCGGCGAGCAGCATTTCATTATGCGCCTTGCCCGAGGGGATCATCGGGAAGCAATTTTCTTTCTGATCGACCACGCAGTCGAAAATCACCGCCTTCGGGCTGTCGATCATCTCCATGATCGCCGCGTCGAGATCGGCGGGATCGGAGCAGCGGATTCCGTGCGCGCCATAGGCCTGCGCAAGCATGACGAAGTCGGGCAGCGAATCGGTGTAGCTCTCGGAATAGCGACCGCCGTGCAGCAATTCCTGCCATTGGCGCACCATGCCCATATACTGGTTGTTGAGGATGAAAATCTTCACCGGCAGGCGATATTGCAGCGCCGTCGACATTTCCTGCATGTTCATCAGGATCGAGGCTTCGCCGGCGATGTCGATCACCAGCGAATCGGGATGAGCCATCTGCACGCCAATCGCCGCCGGCAGGCCGTAGCCCATCGTCCCGAGGCCGCCGGAGGTCATCCAGCGGTTCGGCTCGTCGAAATGGAAATGCTGGGCCGCCCACATCTGGTGCTGGCCGACCTCGGTGGTGATGTAGACGTCGCGGCCGCGCGTCAGCTGGTAGAGCCGACGCACGGCGTGCTGCGGCTTGATGATCTTGTTCGACTGGCGAAACGCGAAGGAATTCCTGGCGCGCCACTGGTCGATGACGCCCCACCATTTGGCGAGCGCCGGGCCGTCGGCCCTGGCGGCGCCGGCGCGCCACAGGCGGACCATGTCCTCCAGCACATGCGCGCAGTCGCCGACGATGGCGAGATCGACCTTGACGTTCTTGTTGATCGAGGACGGGTCGATGTCGATGTGAATCTTCTTCGAATGCGGCGAGAACGCATCGAGACGTCCGGTGATGCGGTCGTCGAAGCGGGCGCCGACGCAGATCATCAGGTCGCAATCGTGCATCGCATTGTTGGCCTCGAACGAGCCGTGCATGCCGAGCATGCCGAGCCATTGCTTGTCGGAGGCGGGATAGGCGCCAAGCCCCATCAGCGTCGAGGTGATGGGAAAGCCGGTCAGGCGCGCGATCTCGCGCAGTAGCGCCGAGGCGTTCGGCCCGGAATTGATGACGCCGCCGCCGGTGTAGAAGACCGGCTTGCGCGCCTTGGCCATCATCTCGACGGCCTGCTTGATGCGCGAGAGATCGCCCTTGACCTGCGGCCGATAGGTCTTGTGCTGGATGTTCTTCTGGAACACATAGTCGCCGACCGCGAATTGCACGTCCTTGGGAATGTCGACCACCACCGGGCCGGGCCGCCCGTTGGAGGCGACATAGAACGCCTCGTGCAGGATGCGCGGCAGATCCTCGATGCGCCGGACGAGGTAATTGTGCTTGGTGCAGTTGCGGGTGATGCCGGTGGTGTCGCATTCCTGAAAGGCGTCGGAGCCGATGAGGTGGGTCGGCACCTGCCCGGTGATGCACACCAGCGGGATCGAATCGAGCATCGCGTCGGTGAGGCCGGTGATCGCATTGGTCGCGCCCGGCCCCGAGGTGACCAGCAGCACGCCGACCTTGCCGGTCGAGCGGGCGTAGCCTTCGGCGGCATGCGCCGCGCCCTGTTCGTGCCGCACCAGCACATGGCGCAACTTGTTCTGGTGAAAGATCGCGTCGTAAATCGGCAGGACAGCGCCGCCGGGATAGCCGAACAAAATGTCCACGCCCTGATCCTTGAGCGCCTCGACGACCATTTCAGCGCCGGTCATCTGCTTCGACATCGTGATGCTCCGTGTGGTTGGGCCGAAGCCTCGCGGCTTTTCCCATAAAAATCAAAGACGGCGAGGGTTTGAACGACAGACAATAAAAAAGGCCCTCTGGGGGCCTCGGGGTATGCGCCAGTTCAGGGATCGCAAGCTCTAGGCCTGTCCCGTCTCCAGCGCACAAGATACAATAAGGGTGAAAACCACGGCTCGGTTCGCCTTTCACTTGACTCGTCGCACATCTAGCGAGGCCAGGCGCGAGCGTCAAGAACTTTCCGACGACCCCGCTCATCGGGCCCGGCGCGCGCGAAATCCCCGAGGAAGCGGCGAGCGCCGGCCCCCGTCACTCCGCCCGCGCCGCCTCGAGCTTGATGGTCCTGGCGTAGGCGCCGCTGATCTGGATGGTCAGCGGGCCGCCGTCGGTCTTGAAGCGGATGCTCTTGTCAACGCCGGAGCAGTCGGTGCGGCGGACATAGCCGGTTTGCTCGACCAGTTCGCCGTTCTCGACGACGTCGACCCACGCGCCGGCGGAAACCGTGACCTGATAGGTCGCCGCCGGCGCCGCGCCGAGCCTGACGATCGCCGCATAGGCCGGGTTGGCCTTCGCGGCGCGGCCGGGCGGATGGGGGAACGCGACCTCGCCCTGAGCCGACAGATTGACCAGCACCGCCGCGCCGAGCGCCGGCAACGCGTCGCCGTTGGCGAGAGCCGGCAACGGCCCGTTGAAGCGCGCCTGAACCGCCGACAGCGGCCATTTGCCTGCGTCGCATCCCGTCGCGGCGGCCAGCGCGCCCGGCGCCCCCGGAGCGATTGGCGCGAGCAGTGCAAAAACCGAAGCCACAGCGCGCAGATTCATCCGGCGACAATTCACGGCAGCCCCCCGACGCGATTGACAATCCGACGGAAATTATCACGGGCGGGCCGTCCGGTCATCTCGCGATCAACCCGCCGACGATGGTGTCGATCACCTGACGCCTGGCGCACTCGAACCTGGCGTCGTCGAGCGGGCGCCCGCTTTCCAGCGTGGCGATCTCGTGCGCCGCGTTGGCGTAGTGCTGGGTGGTCGCCCAGATCATGTAGAACAGGAATTTCGGCTCGATCGGCCGCAATTTCCCCTCGCCGATCCAGCGCCGCACCACCCGGCCGCGCGACTCCACCCATTCGGTAAGCGTCGTTTCGAGGAAATCCTGGATCACCGGCGCGCCACGCATGATTTCGCTCGCCCAGATCTGCGATCCCAGCGGCATCGAGCGGGCAAGGTCCATCTTGGCGCTGATGTAGCGCGAAATCGCCTCCTCGGGATCGTCGCTCTCGTCGAACGAGGAAGCCGCCGCGAGCCAGGCCGTCAGCACGCGCTCGATCACCGCGCGGTACAGCGTCGCCTTGGTCGGAAAATAATAATGCAGATTGGCCTTCGGCACGCCCGCCCGCGCGGCGATCGCCGCCGTCGTCGCGCCACCAAATCCATGTTCGGCGAATACCGCCTCCGCCGCCTCCAATATGATCCGCTCATTCTCCGCGCGGATCGATATTTTGATCAGCGGCTTGTTCACAACCCCTCCCCGCTTGGCCCCGGCGGACCCGGCCCGACCGACCGCCATCGCGGCCGGTTCGCGTCGCCCGACGGCTCGCTCCCGATGCGAATCCAAAATTGCGCGACCCGAAAACGCCGCTGCTCGCGGCGCCGCATTTTTCGGCGTAACGGGTAAGATTGCGGCATTTGACCATTTGGTCAAATTCATAATAGCGTTGCGGGCTTTTCGGAGGGGCCGAGGAATGTCGGACTTGTCGAATGTGCGCGTCAACGGGCCACGGCTTTGGGACGCGCTCATGGAAATGGCGAAGATCGGCGGCACCCCCAAGGGCGGCTGCAAACGCCTGACCCTGACCGACCTCGACAAGCAGGCGCGCGAACTGTTCACCGCGTGGTGCGAGAAGGAGGGCTGCATCGTCAAGGTGGACCAGATGGGCAATATGTTCGCACGCCGCGCCGGCGTCGAGGACCACCTGCCCCCGGTCATGCTCGGCAGCCATCTCGACACGCAGCCGACCGGCGGCAAGTTCGACGGCGTCCTCGGGGTCCTCGGCGCCCTCGAAGTCGTGCGGTCGCTCAACGATCTGAAGATCCGGACGCGCCACCCGATCGAGATCGCCAACTGGACCAATGAAGAAGGTTCGCGCTATGCGCCGGCGATGATTTCGTCGGGGGTGTTCGCCGGCGTCTACACCAAGGAATTCGCCTATGCGCGGGTCGATTCCGAGGGCAAGACGCTGGGCGACGAACTTGAACGCATCGGCTACAAGGGAAGCGAGCCGCTGGGCGGCCGGCCGATCCACGCGTTCTTTGAGTTGCATATCGAGCAGGGCCCAATTCTCGAAGACGAATTGATCGACGTCGGCGTCGTCACCCACGGCCAGGGGCAGCGGTGGTACGAAATCCGCCTGACCGGCTTCGAGAGTCACGCCGGCTCGACGCCAATGCCGAGGCGCAAAGACGCGCTGCTGGGCGCCGCGCGGATCGTCGAACTTGTCAACCAGATCGGCCTGTCCAAGGCGCCGCTGGCGGTCTCGACGGTCGGCATGCTGAACCCTTACCCCAATTCACGCAACGTGATCCCCGGCGAAGTCTTCATGACGGTCGATTTCCGCCATCCCATCGACGCCACATTGAGCGAGATGGACGCCGCCCTGCGCGAAGGGGTCGATAAGATCGTTGCGGCGATCGGGCTGTCGAGCGAGATCAAGCAGGTGTTCTACTACGCGCCGGTCGCCTTCGACGAAGGCTGCATCAGCGCGGTGCGCCGCGCCGCCAGGCATCTCGGCCTGTCGCATCGCGACATCGTCTCGGGCGCCGGGCATGATGCTTGCTACCTCTCGCGGGTCGCACCGACGTCGATGATCTTCACGCCCTGCGTCGACGGCGTCAGCCATAACGAGAGCGAGGACATCAAGCGGGAATGGGCGACCGCGGGCGCCAACGTGCTGATGCAGGCGGCGCTGGAAAAGGCGGAGATCGTCGGGTGAGAACCGCGGGCCTCGATCAAGTCTCGGAGAGCTAGTCATGTCGCTGGTCATCAAGGGCGGAACGGTGGTCGCCGCCGACCGCAGCTATCAGGCCGACGTTCTTGTCGAAGGCGAGAAGATCGCGGCGATCGGCCCCAACCTCAAGGGCGACACCACGCTCGACGGCAGCGATTGTTTCGTGATGCCGGGCGGCATCGACCCGCACACCCATCTCGAAATGCCGTTCATGGGCGCGACCTCCGCCGATCATTACGAGAGCGGCACCAAGGCGGCGCTGTCCGGCGGCACGACAATGGTCGTCGACTTCTGCATTCCCGCCAACGGCCAGCCGCTGATGGAAGCATGGACTGACTGGGATCGCCGTTCGAAGACCGCCTGCGCCGACTACGCCTATCACATGTGCATCACCTATTGGTCGGACCAGGTGCGCGAGGATATGGCCAAGGTGGTCGCCAAGGGGGTGACGACCTTCAAGCATTTCATGGCCTACAAGGGCGCGCTGATGGTGAACGACGAGGAGATGTTCGCCTCGTTCCAGCGCTGCGCCGAACTCGGCGCGATGCCGCTCGTCCACGCCGAAAACGGCGACGTCGTGGCGTCGCTGCAGGCCAAATACCTGAAGGCCGGCGTCACCGGGCCGGAAGGCCACGCGCTGTCGCGCCCGCCCGAGGTCGAGGGCGAGGCGACCAATCGCGCGATCATGATCGCCGATCAGGCCGGTTGCCCGCTCTATATCGTCCACACCTCATGCATCCAGGCGCATGAGGCGATCCGGCGCGCCCGCGCGAAGGGTATGCGGGTCTACGGCGAGCCGCTGATCCAGCATCTCATGCTCGACGAGAGCGAGTACTACAACAAAGACTGGGCGCATGCCGCGCGGCGCGTGATGTCGCCGCCGTTCCGCGACAAGAAGAACCAGGACGATCTGTGGAACGGCCTGCGCGCGGGTTCGCTGCAGGTGGTCGCCACCGACCATTGCGCGTTCACCACCGCCCAGAAGGCGTTCGGCAAGGACGATTTCACCAAGATTCCCAACGGCACCGGCGGCCTCGAAGACCGCATGCCGGTGCTGTGGACGTACGGCGTGGGGACCGGGCGCCTGACGATGAACGAATTCGTCGCGGTGACCTCGACCAATATCGCGCGCATCCTCAATCTCTATCCGAGGAAAGGCGCGATCATCCCCGGGGCCGACGCCGACCTCGTCGTCTGGGACCCCAAGGCTTCGAAGACCATCTCCGCCGCTGCGCAGCTCTCGGCGATCGACTACAACGTGTTCGAGGGAATCAAGGTGCAGGGCCTGCCGCGCTTCACCTTGTCGCGCGGCGAAGTGCCGTGGCGCGACGGCAAGATCCAGGTCGAGCCGGGGCGCGGCAAATTCGTCAAGCGCGATCCCTTCCCGCCGGAGGCGCGCGCGCTCGCCGCCTGGAAGCAGCACACCGCGGTCGCCGGCGTCGCGCGATAGGATGTCCGGCCCGCTCGCCACCAAGAACAAGGCCGCGGCTGGCGCGAGGGTCATCGACGTCGAGGATTTGTCGCTGAGCTTCATGACCGCCGACGGCCCGGTTCAGGCGCTGGGCGGCGTCAGCCTGGCGGTGGAGCGCGGGCAGTTCGTCTCGTTCATCGGCCCGTCGGGCTGCGGCAAGACCACGCTGCTGCGGGCGATCGCCGATCTGGAGGCCCCGACCGGCGGGGCGATCCAGGTCAACGGCATGAGCCCGCAGGAAGCGCGCGCCAATCGCGCGTACGGCTACGTATTCCAGGCCCCCGCGCTTTATCCGTGGCGCAGCGTCGAGCGCAACATCGCCCTGCCGCTCGAGGTCATGGGCTATTCCAAGGCGGATCGCGATGCGCGCGTCGCCCGCGGCCTTGAGCTGGTCCATCTGACCGGCTTCGGCAAGAAATTTCCCTGGCAATTGTCGGGCGGCATGCAGCAGCGCGCCTCGATCGCCAGGGCGCTGTCGTTCGATCCCGATCTTCTCCTGATGGACGAACCGTTCGGGGCGCTCGACGAGATCGTGCGCGACAAGCTGAACGAACAATTGCTGCGCCTGTGGGACGTGACCGGCAAGACCGTGCTGTTCGTCACCCATTCGATTCCCGAGGCGGTGTTCCTGTCGACCCGCATCGTGGTGATGTCGCCGCGCCCCGGACGCATCCACGACATCATCGAATGCGGCTTTCCGCGCGAGCGCACGCTCGACATTCGCGAGACCCCGGAATTCCTGGAGGTCGCCAACCGCGTCCGCCACGGCCTGCGCGAGGGGCGTTCCTATGAGGATTGAGCGGGCGATCGCCTTTCTCCCGCCAGCGGGAGAAGGGATTGGCGCGCGCATGAAGAGCGTCCTGCCCGTCACGATCGTGGTCGCGGCGCTGATCGCGATCTGGTACGTCGGCGCGCTCGCCATGAACACGCCGCTGCAGCGCGACGTGTTCGCCAACGCCGGCCGCGCCGACTATTCGCTCGGCGAACTCGCCGCCGCCGATCTCAACATGGAGCGCCCGAAGCTTCCTGCCCCCCATCAGATCGTCGCCGAATTGGACAGAACCGTGTTCGGCATTGCCCCGCTCTCCAAGCGCAGCCTCGTCTATCACGGGCTGATCACGCTGCAGGAGACGTTGCTGGGGTTCGCGTTTGGCGCGACGCTGGGCATTGGGCTGGCGATCCTCATCGTCAACATGAGGGTCCTCGAAAGATCGCTGATGCCGTGGATCGTCGCGTCGCAGACCATCCCGATCATCGCGCTGGCGCCGATGATCGTGGTGATCCTCAACCAGTTCGACATCACCGGCGTGATCCCCAAGGCGGTGATCGCCGCCTATCTCTCGTTCTTTCCGATCACCGTCGGCATGGTCAAGGGCCTGCGTTCGCCCGATCCCCTGCAACTCGACCTGATGCGCACATATTGCGCGACGCGGGCGCAGACCTTCGTCAAGCTGCGGGCGCCGGCGAGCGCGCCGTTCTTTTTCGCCAGCATGAAGATCGGGGTCGCCGCCGCGCTGGTCGGCGCGGTCGTTGCCGAGGTGACGCGCAGCGAGGACGGCGGGCTCGGGGCGCGGCTGCTGGCGGGCTCCTATTACGGCCAGACGGTGCAGATCTGGGCGGCGCTGTTCGCGGCGGCAGCATTGTCGGCGACGCTGGTCGGGCTGATCGGCCTCGCCGACCGCATCGTCTCGCGGCGCATGGGCTTCGCGCAATGAGCGGGCGGGCCTACGCCGACCTCGCGCCGCCCGCGCTGTTCGGCGCCGGGGTGCTGGTCGTCTGGGAGCTGACGGTTCGTGGCCTCGGCGTGCCCTCGATCATCCTGCCAGCCCCTTCGGCGATTTTCTGGCGCCTCACCCATTCGATCCCGACGCTCGCGGCCGATTTCGCGCAGACCATTCAGGGCGTCGTCGCCGGCTACGTCATCGGCAGCGCCGCCGGGCTGGTCGTCGCCATCCTGATCGACCGCTCGCCGTTCCTGCAGCGCGGCTTGCTGCCGCTCGGCAATCTGGTCTCGGCGCTGCCGATCGTCGGCGTCGCGCCGATCATGGTGATGTGGTTCGGCTTCGACTGGCCGTCCAAGGCCGCCGTCGTGGTCATCATGACCTTCTTCCCGATGCTGGTCAGCGCGGCGGCGGGCCTCGCCAGCGCGGGGCCAATGGAGCGCGACCTGATGAAGACCTACGGCGCGAGCTATGGCCAGACGCTCGCCAAGCTGCGGATGCCCGCCGCCTTGCCGTTGATCTTCAATGCGCTCAAGATCAATACGACCTTGGCGATGATCGGCGCCATTGTCGCGGAGTTTTTCGGCACCCCGACGGTCGGCATGGGCTTTCGCATCAGCACCGAAGTCGGGCACATGAGCATCGACATGGTCTGGGCGACCATCGTCGTCGCAGCGCTGGCGGGGTCAGCCTTCTATGCGATCGTCGCGCGGATCGAACGGCGCGTGACGTTCTGGCATGCCTCGTATCGCCAGGGGGGCGCATAGGCACGTTCGTAAGCAGCAGGAGGAAAGACTATGAAAAGAACGATGGGAATGTTGATCGCCGCGACCGCGCTGTCCGCGGCCAGCGTGGCGCACGCCGCCGACAAGGTGACGCTGCAGCTCAAATGGGTGACCCAGGCGCAGTTCGCCGGCTACTACGTCGCCAAGGACAAGGGCTATTACAAGGACGCCGGGCTTGACGTCACGATCAAGCCGGGCGGCCCGGACGTCGCGCCCGAGCAGGTGCTGGCCGGCGGCGGCGCCGACGTCGTCGTCGACTGGATGCCCGCCGCGCTGGCGACCCGCGAAAAAGGCGTGGCGATGGTCAATATCGCGCAGCCGTTCAAGCATTCGGGCCTCGAATTGACCTGCCGCGCCGACACCGGCATCAAGACGCCGGCCGATCTGAAGAACCGCACGCTCGGCGTATGGTTCTACGGCAACGAATATCCGTTCCTCAACTGGATGGGCAAGCTCGGCCTCAAGACCGACGGCTCGCCCGGCGGCGTGAAGGTGCTCAAGCAGGGCTTCAACGTCGATCCCCTGCTGCAGAAGCAGGCCGACTGCATTTCGACGATGACCTACAACGAATACTGGCAGGTCATCGACGCCGGCTACAAGCCAGAGCAGCTCGTCGTGTTCAAATACGAGGACCAGGGCGTCGCCACCCTGGAAGACGGCCTGTACGCGATGGAAGACAAGCTGAAGGACCCGGCATTCGTCGACAAGATGGCGCGCTTCGTCAAGGCCTCGATGAAGGGCTGGGCGTGGGCGCGCGAGAATTCCGACGCGGCCGCCAAGATCGTGCTCGACAACGACGCGACCGGCGCCCAGACCGAGCATCATCAGCAGCAGATGATGAGCGAGATCAACAAGCTCACCGCAGGCTCGGACGGCAAGCTCGACCCCGCCGACTACAAGCGCACGGTCGCGACGCTGCTGACCGGAGGTTCGGACCCGGTGATCTCGAAGGAGCCGACGGGCGCCTACACCGATGTGGTGATCGACAAGGCGATGGCGAAGTAGCCGGAAGCGGCGGCGAACGACCAGCGGGCGCGGCGGAGCGATTTGTTCCGCCGCGCCCGCTTTCGTTTGGACGATCCTGCGGGCGGTGTCCGCGCCCGGGAGCCGAGCCCGGCGCCGGCCCACCCCGACCCACGTGTCAATATTGCGACGCCAGTGTTGCCGAACTCCCACAGCGCGCTTCGCTGCGGTGCGATAAGATGATTGGCCGCGAGACCCGCAAGATATGGCCAATTTCACGATTCCCGCTTCCCGTGACGCCGGAGAGGACGCCGCGCGTCTGCTGCAACGGCTGGGATTCGTCGTTTTGGCGCTCGGCGCGCCTTGCGCGGAGGCGCTTTCGCCGCGCGCCATTTTCCTGTTTTTCCCGATCGGCGTCGCGCTGCTGCTGGTCGCCGCCATGCTCAATCCGGTCAAGGGGATCGCGGCGGCGCTGCGGGGCGCGTTGCGCTCGCCGCTCGGACAACTCAGCCTCGCGCTGATCGCCTGGTCGGCGCTGTCGCTGGTCTGGACGCCGCTGCCGGTCGAAGGGGCCAGCCATCTCTTCAAACTCGGGGCGACCGCGCTGGTGGTGGTCGTCGCATTGGCCTGTTCGCCGACCCGCGTGCGCGCGACCGACCTCTACCTGTTCCCGATCGGCGTCGGATTGGCGATGCTGGCGATCCTCGCGCTGGCTCTCATCCAGTCGCAGGGCGAGACGAACTATGCGGACCGGATCGAACGGTGCGGCGTCGCGCTGGTGATCATGCTGTGGCCGGCGATGGCTGGCCTGGCGGCGAGAGGGCGCGAGGGTCTGGCGCGGCTCCTGCTGATTCTGACCGCGGCGTTTGTCTTCGCCATCGGCGCGCCGATCACCGCCGCGGCGCTGTTCGTTGGCGTCCTCGCCCTGTCCTTCGCCATTTCCGACGGCAAACGCGCCGCCGTCGACCTCGGCGTTCTGGCGGCGGCGGTCGTCGTGCTTTCCCCGTTGGCGCCCGCCGTCGCGCCGCAACTCTCGCGGTGGCTTCTGCACGCCAAACTGGCCGGCTTATCCGGGCCGTTCGCGCTGCTGGCCGGCGCCAACGACATTCTGCGGCATGAGCCGCTCCGGCTGTTCACCGGCCACGGCGTCGAAACCGCGGTGCGCGGCGTCGAGGCCGGGTTGATCGCCGGGCCGATCCCGCGGGTCGTGCTCTTCGAGATCTGGTACGAACTGGGAATCGTCGGCGCGCTGCTCAGCGCGGCTCTGGCATGGCTGGGGTTCCGCGCGCTCGGTGCGACCGGCGCGAAGGTCGCGCCCTATCTGGTGGCGGCCTTCGCCTGCGATCTTACGCTGGCGTTCCTGTCCGAAGACCTTTCGCAAATGTCCTGGGTGACCCTGCTGGGGGTCAGCGCGCTCTCCGGCGGCGCGGCGGTGCGCAGCCAGTACCGCACCAAGCGCCCCTCCGCGATGGGACCGCAGGCGCCGGCATAGTCTCGAGCCGGCGAAAGCTCGTCCCCTCGCTTCAGTCCTGTTCCGCTGCGATTTCGTTTCGTCCCGAGAGCGCGCGGCGAAAAAGTGGATGCCGGTTTTTCGCAAATCGCGCGCGTTTTCAAGGACTCTGGAACGGATGATACTGGAACATCCAGGTCTCGGTGAGCGTCTCGCCATTGGCCCGGAGGTAGCAGCGCAGTTCCACGGGATCGGCGCCTTCGACCGCCAGGTCGAACTGGGCGCGCCAATGGCCGGGGACATTGTCGGGCACCGCTTCGACCAGCCGGTAGGCGGTGAACGCGCCCCGCGAAGTGCTGATCGCCGCTTCGGGCACGACGCCGTACGGCAGGTCGGCGAGTGGGCCGCCCAGAAACTCGACCATGAATTTGCGCACGCCCTTGGGCCGCGGCAGGCCGGCCTGGCCGCCGTTGCCGAGGCGCGTGGCGACGCAGCGCCCGAGCTTCGAGGGATAAGGCTCGTCGGCGAGCCAGTGCAGGCGGTAGCGCAGATTGACTTCCGCGTTCGCGGCGATCGGCTTCTCCGGCACCCACATCGCGACGACGTTGTCGTGGATTTCGTCGTTGGTCGGGATTTCGCAAAGCTGGATCGCGCCTTTGCCCCAACCCTCGCCCTGCGGGCCGGGCAGCGGCTCGACCCACAGGCTGGGGCGGCGATCATAGTAGACGCCGTCGAGGTAGTGATCGAACACGCGGTCGCGCTGCAGCAGCCCGAAGCCGCGCGGATTGTTGTCCGAAAACGCCGAAACCATGATGCGTGGCGGGTTGTTGAGCGGACGCCACAGCCGTTCCCCGTTGCCGCTCCACATCGCCAGGCCATCCAAGTCGTGGACTTCCGGACGCCAGTCGACCGCGGTCTCCTTTTTGGTTTCGGAGAACCAGTACATCGAGGTCAACGGCGCGATGCCAAACCGCGAGATCGCGCCGCGCATGAACAGCGAGGCTTCGATGTCCATCACCACGCCCTTGCCGCGGATCATGTCGAAACGATAGGCGCCGACGATCGACGGCCCCTCCATCAGCGCGTAGATGACGACGTTGTCGACGCCTTCGTTCGAGTCGATGTAGAAATTGGTGAAGTCGGGAAATTCCTCGGGATGATCGGGCACGGCGATGTCGAGCGCGATGCCGCGCGAGGACAGGCCGTATTGCCTGAGTTCGCCGATCGAGCGGAAATAGGCGGCGCCGAGGAAGGCGACCCAATCGTTCTTGCGCCAGTCGAGAGCGCCCTCGCGCGACTCCTGCAACCGAAACCCGGCGAAGCCGGCGCCCTGCGGCAATCGCCGCGCCACCGAATCGGCGGGCATATCGAAATACGACTGCTCGTAAATGATCTTGCGCGACTGGCCGCCTTCGACGACATGCAGATCGACGGCCTTCTGGAAGAACAATCCGAGATGGAAGAACTCCACGGGAAATCGGCCCGGCCCGTCGGCGAACAGCGCGTGATCGGTGCGAAATTTGATCTTGCCCCATTCCTCATAGTTGATTTTTTGAACCACGTCGGGCGCCGGGCGCGGCGGCCCGACATAGGGCGCGCGCGCCATGTCCCTGGCGCGCGCCTTCAGACCCTCGTAGGAAAACGCCGCCGGTTCGGCGAATTGCAGCGCTTCGGCGGCTTCCGCTGTGAAACCGGCGGCGCCGGTGAGCCCAGCCGCCGAGGCTGCCGCGCCTTTCAACAGGGCGCGGCGATCAACCATGTCGAACATGACAATCCTTTTTCAGGAGGACAGGAATCACGGCTGCTTAAAGCATTTTTCGACCCTGTGGAATCGGCTTCCGGCGAAGAGCCCGGATGCGACAAAATCGTGTCCGTCCCGCAACATTACGGGTTGACGGAGCGAAAGGCGCCGGGACGCCGGCGTGTTGCCAGACCATGGCGCGGCGCCTATATGCACTAGCGGCCCGCGCTTACGCGAGGCTGTCGCCGGAATGCTTCGACGAATGAGCCGGGAAGGACAGGATTATCCGCCGATTTCCGCCATTTCGGCGGGATTGTCGGGACGTTGTCCCCGCTGTGGCGACGGCCGCTTGTTCTCGGGGTTCATCGGCGTCGCGCCACGATGCGAAGTCTGCGGCCTCGACTATTCCTTCGCCGACGCGGGCGATGGTCCGGCGGTGTTCGTCGCGCTATTCGGCGGGTTCATCGTGCTGGGCGCCGCGCTGTGGACCGAGATCGTCTACCAGCCGCCGATCTGGGTCCATATGATCGTGTTCCTGCCGCTCACGCTGGTCGTCTGCCTCGGGCTGTTGCGGCCGCTCAAGGGCGTCCTGATCGCGCTGCAATACCGCAACAAGGCGGAACTCGGCCGGCTCGGGCCGTGACCGATGTCGGCGCGGCTCCGCTCCCTGCTGTGGCTCGCCCTGTTCACAACGCTGGGTCTGGCAGGGCTTGTCGGGCTCGGCGTATGGCAGTTGCGCCGCCTGGCCTGGAAGGAAGCGCTGATCGCCGAAGTCGCGGCGCGCGCCGCCGCGGCGCCGGTCGACGCTCCTCCGCCGGCCGATTGGGCAAGCCTGCAGCCGGTCGACTATGAGTATCGCCATGTGCGCCTCGCCGGCGTCTATGACTTCGCCCATCAGGCGCTGGTCTTTCGCGCGCTCGATCAACCGCGAGGGCGCTTCGGCGGCCCCGGCTATCTCGTGCTGACGCCGCTGCTTCTGGCCGACGGCGCCGACGTCATCGTCAACCGCGGCTTCATTCCGTTCGACCAGAAAGGCCGCTTCGCCGAGTCGCAGCAGCAATCGTCGGGACCGGTCGTCGTCAGCGGGCTGATGCGCGCGAGCGAGCCGCGCAACTGGTTCACCCCATCAGACGATCCCGCGCACGGCCAATGGTTCACCCGCGACCCCGGCGCCATCGCGGCGGCGCTGAAACTGCCGCGCGCCGCACCGTTCACAGTCGACGCCGACGCGACGGGCGAGCCGGGCGACCTGCCGCAAGGAGGCGAGACGATCCTCGCCTTTCCCAACAACCACCTTGGCTACGCCTTCACCTGGTTCGGCATGGCGCTGGCTTTGGCCGGGGTGTCCGGCGCTTTTGCGCTGACCCGGCTGCGCGGCTCGCGGCGGGTGTGAGCGGCCGATCTGAACTTGCGATGTGAGCGCCGCCGTGACCAATGGCGGCGAACCTGCGTGTCGCGCGCAGCGTTCTTGACCATGGGGCGGCGAACGGTTCATAGAGCGCGGATGTTGGATCCGCGTTTCATGTCGCTTTTGCGCTGCCCTTGCGGCGGCGCGCTCCACGAACAGAATGACGCCCTTGACTGCGCGTCGTGCGGCGCCCGCCATCCGATCGTTCGCGGAATTCCGCGCTTCACGGGGTCGGGCGACGACGGACAGGCGCAAGTCGCGGACGCCTTCGGCTACAAGTGGACCAGAGGGTCTGAATTCGGGATGTCCGGCGAAACGAAAGCCGCTACGGACGCCTGGATTTTAGAACTGCGCGGATGGCGCGATGAGGCGGAGCTTGCGTCCCATCTGGCCCCCTTCAAGACGATCCTCGACGCCGGCGCCGGCCAGGGCCGGGACGTCATGCAAATCGCCCGTCTGAGGCCGGATGCGCTGATCATCGGCATCGACGTTTCGCGGGCGATCGACGTCGCCGCCGAGCACGCAAGGAGTTTGCCGAACGTCTTTCTGATTCAGGGCGATATCAGCCATCCGCCGCTCAAGCCGGCCAGCTTCGATCATATTTCGTCAAACGGCGTCCTGCACCACACGCCGAGCACCAGGGGCGCGGTTGAGGCGCTCTATCCGCTCCTGAAAGAGGGCGGCGAGTTCACGTTCATGATCTACGCCAAGAAAGCGCCTATTCGCGAATTCACCGACGATTATGTCCGCGGCAAGCTCAGGACCATGACGCCATCCGAAGCGTGGAGCGAAATGGAGAGCATCACGCTGCTCGGCAAAGCGCTTTCTGAACTGAACGTCGATATCGAGATTCCCGAGGTGAAACTGTTGGGAATGAAGGCCGGTCGCCACGACATTCAGAGACTTCTCTACTACACGGTCTTGAAATGCTATTGGCGGGACACTTGGTCCTTCGAGGACAACGTCCACGTCAATTACGATTGGTACTATCCGGAATACGCGTGGCGGCACACGCCGGAAGAGGTTCGCAGTTGGATTGTCGATCTCGGCGCCGAGGAGATTTTCTTCAAGCAGGTTCCGGCGCAATTGTCATTTCGACTGCGAAAGCCGCGAATGCCTCTCGCCGAGAATCTCTGACAAATCTGGATCGACCACTCCCGACCTTCGGCCCGGCGATGACGAAGCCGCCCATCCACGGCTTGCCGACCGCGACAGTCCCGCAGTCGGGTATGGGGCCTCATCGAATCGTGTTCTTGACGTCGCTCGAGGATGGCGCCAGCGACCAAACGCCTGACGCCTGCGAGGAAACCCACGAACTCGCGAGCGTGGCGGCGGCCCTGTGCGATTGGTGCGCGATGCCCTTTGGCCGACCTGGCAAGTCCCGGATTTCGACACCTTATCCGGATGTTAAATGGTGGGCACGACAGGGATTGAACCTGTGACCCCTCCCATGTCAAGGGAGTGCTCTCCCGCTGAGCTACGCGCCCGCTCTCACACGACGCCGGGCAGGCTTCGACGCGAGAAGGTCGGCGCGGTATAGCGAGTCGTCGCCGGGCGCGCAATGCCGAAAAAGGCCGCGATCTTGTCGAGCGCTACGGCCCGCGCGCCGCGGCGAGGATGGTCGACGGTTGCGCCCGCGCCCCCGCCTGCACGATCACGGCGTAGGAATCCGCGCCGTCCAGATGGGCCTGCGACAGATCGGCTTGCAACGCCACCGCGGCGCCGTTCCAGTCGCCGATTTTGGTCATCGCGCGCACGACGTTGGAATAGGTCAGCGTCGAGCCGGCGTTTTCGCCGCGCTGCACGATGACGGTGCGCGAACTGGCCAACGCCAGCAGATAGACGCCGGCGCTTTGAGGCGAACCGGCCCCCGCCGCGCCCACCGAAATGTCGATCTTGCCGTTGCGTTCGACCACCGTCAGCGGAACCGACAGCACGCCGGCGCGCTTGCCTGTCTCGCTCTCGGCCTCCTCGATCGCTTCCATATCGCTGCCCACCGCGTCCGTGAGGCCATTGACGATGGCCTGCGGCGTATAGACTGCGCCCTTGCCGCTCGCCAACGCATAGGCTTTCTGCCGCGCCGTATAGCTCGGCGTCGCCAATGTGTCCTTCCAGCCGATATAGTCCCAATAATCCACTGGAAAGGAGAGCGCGAGGGTGGCGGGATCGTGGGCCAGCCGGCTGAGAATACGGTCCGCCGGCGGGCAGGATGAGCAACCCTGGCTGGTGAAAAGCTCGACAACGTTGCGCACGCCAGCGGCGCCTGCCGGCGACGTCAGCGAGACGAGCGCCCCAATCGTGATCGCTCCTGCGCGCAAGGCGAGCATTCCGCAAACTCCTGCCGGTTCACCCCACCCTACTAGCTAGTTTGGCGCCGGACGGCGCGCCAATCAATTCTGGGTGAGCCGATCGCCGAACTCCCCGATCGCATATTTCTTTGTGCTTTACCATCGCGATCCTTGCCCTTAACACAGCACGGGTCGCAGTCGTCCCGAACCAATTGCGAAGCGGGGGCTCGGCGCTGTCGGATGCGCCTCATGAGCGAGACATGAAGAATGCGAGTTGGTCTGACGCGCTTATCGATGCTCGGCGAACTGGCGCTTGTGCTGGCGGTCGGCGCAAGTCCAGCCCTCGCCAATCCCTCCCTGGTGATCGACGTCGATAGCGGCCAGGTGCTGAGTGAAAGCCAGGCGACCGCCAATTGGTATCCCGCCTCCCTCACCAAGCTGATGACGGTCTACGTCGCCTTGCACGCCGTGCAGGACGGGCGCGTCACCATGGACACGCCGTTTGTCGTTTCGATGCGCGCCGCCCGCATGCCGGCCTCGAAGATGGGCTTCCAGCCCGGCGTCGAGGTGACGCTCGACAATGCGCTCAAGATGCTGATGGTCAAGTCGCCCAACGATCTCGCCGTGACGGTGGCGGAGGGCGTTTCGGGCTCGGTGGAGGCGTTCGCCGACGAGATGAACGCGGCGGCGGCGAGCCTGGGGCTCAGGGAATCGCATTTCGTCAATCCGAACGGCCTGCCCGACACCCGCCAGGTGTCGTCGGCGCGCGATATGGCGATCATCGGCCGCGCGCTGCTCAAGGAATTCCCGGAACATAGCGACATATTTGGCATCGGCGCGCTGCAACTGGGCGACGAGATTATCCGCACGCACAACGGCCTGATCGGCCGCTATCCCGGCGCCGACGGCATGAAGACGGGCTTCACTTGCGCGGCCGGGTTCAATGTGGTGGCGAGTGCGACTCATGGCGGTCGGCGGTTGATCGCCGTGGTTCTCGGCTCGGCGTCGGCCAGAGAACGCACCGCGGAGGCGGCGGCCCTGCTCGACAAGGCCTTCAACCAATGGGGCGGGGGCCTCGGTCCGCTCGAAAATCTGCCCTCGCCAGGGGTAGGCGCGGCGCCGGACATGCATCAGGAGATCTGCTCGCGACGAGGCAGGGCGGCGATCGCCGCCGGCGAGGAGGAAGAGCTGACCACGCCGATCGCATTGCCGAGCGGCAAGATGGGCTCAGGCGGCGGCTCGATCTATGTGGCCGCGCCCGCCGCGGCGATCACGCCGTTGGCGCTGGCGGCGATGGCCCCGCCGCACTTCGACCCGGTGCCGGTCTTCATCGGCCCGAAACCGGGCTGGACGGGCGCTGTCGCGGCGGCGCGCCCGGTCGACGGCGCGAACCCGGCGACCGCGACGCCGCCCCAAACCACCGCCTACGCCCCGGTCGACAAACCACCGACGATCGACCCGAATGAAACGCCGGCGCTCACCGCGCCTCTCGCCTTGCACATCGCCATACCGCCGGGGGTGAAGCCGGTCGCGGCGAAGGTCTCCGCTCGCTCCACGACGGGGAGAATCGTCGATCGCAGCAAGCCGAAGGCCAAAGGCGTGGTCATCGCGGCGCATGCCAAACCGGCGGCCAAAAGCGAGGCCGCCCGGCCGGCTTCCGTCCCGGCCCGTCCCCCGGGGCCATGAGCGGGCGAGGATTTTGACGCGGTCGCCGGTCCTCGCGAGATCGTGAGAAATGTCACAGTTTCGCCTGCTTGTGGTCAAGCGGGCGCCGCATCGCGAGAGCATGTTGAAGGTCTAGCCGCGATGGATCGGTTCGACAGTCAGCTCGGTTTTTCAGCCCCCCAGCCCCCGAGCGGCAAGTCGGATCGAAGCTTTGCCACGCAGGCCAGCGGACCGGCGGGACCCCTCCCAGCCGGTCCGCTTTTTTTTTGCAAAATTCCCCCTTGGCGACAAGCGCCTTGAAACATCGGGGCATTCCCGCGATATGAGGGCCGCCGGCGCGCCGAAATCGGAGGCCGCGCAGCTTCATCAATCGCGGCGAGGGGCCAGTGACGACCGACGTTCATTCCAACGCTGAAAACGCCGAGCAGGGCAGGACGCAGAATTTCGAGGCCGATGTTTCGCGCCTGCTGCATTTGATGGTTCATTCGGTCTATTCGGACCGCGACATTTTCGTGCGCGAACTCATTTCCAACGCCGCCGACGCCTGCGAGAAACTGCGTTACGAGGCGCTCGCCCGACCAGAGCTCGTTGAGCAGGGCGGCCCGTTCGCGATCACCATCGCCGTCGATCCCGATGAAAAGACGCTGACATTCGCCGATAACGGCGTCGGCATGGATCGCGGCGAACTGGTCGGGGCGCTCGGCACGATCGCCAGTTCGGGCACGCGCGCCTTTCTCGAAAAGATCGGCGCGGACGACAAGGCCGGGGAAAGCGCCGGCAATCTCATCGGCCAGTTCGGCATCGGCTTCTATTCGGCGTTCATGGTCGCCGACGAGGTGGTCGTCGAGACGCGGCGCGCCGGCGCGGCGCAGGCGTGGTCATGGTCGTCCGACGGCAAAGGCGCCTACACGATCGCGCCGTTGCCGCTCGACCGCGCGCCGACCCGCGGCGCCCGCGTCATCCTGCATCTCAACGCGGCGTCGTCGGACTACGCCGAGCCGCATCGCGCTCGAGCGGATCGTGCGCGAGCATTCCGGCGCGGTGGCGGTGCCGATCGACCTCGTCGAAAAGCCAGGCGCCGAACCCCGGCGCATCGCCGACGGCGCGGCGATCTGGGCCAAACCGAAGTCCGACATCACGCCGGAGAACTATACCGAATTCTATCGCGGCCTGTCGGGCCAATACGACGAACCGGCGCTCACCGCGCATTGGCGCGCCGAGGGGCGTCACGAATATACCGTGCTGGCGTTCGTTCCGGGTTCGCGACCGTTCGATCTGTTCGATCCGGCGCGCAAGGGCCGCAGCAAGCTCTACGTCAGGCGGGTGCTGATCAGTCAGGACGCCGATCTGCTGCCGGGGTGGCTGCGTTTCGTGCGCCTGGTGGTCGACAGCGCCGACCTGCCGCTCAACGTCTCGCGCGAAATGATCCAGCAGAGCGCGGTGTTCGCGGCGATTCGCAAGGGCGTGACCAATCGCATCGTGCAGGAGCTGACCAAGCTCGCGGAAAGCGAGCCGGAGAAATTCGCGAAGGTCTGGGAGAATTTCGGCGCCGTCCTCAAGGAAGGTCTCTACGAAGACCCCGAACGGCGCGACGCGCTGTTCAAGATGGCGCGCTTCGTCACTTCCGCGCACGCCGAAGGCGGCAGGACGCTCGCCGACTATGTCGGCGCGCTCAGGGAAAACCAGACGGCGATCTACTACCTGACCGGCGACGACGCCAAGCGGCTGGCGGCCAGCCCGCAACTGGAGGGTTTTCGCGCCCGCGGCGTCGAGGTGCTGCTGCTCGCCGACCCGGTCGACGCGTTCTGGGTTTCGACCGCGGCGGGATATGACGGCAAGCCGTTCAAGTCGGTGACGCAGGGCGCCGCGGACATCAAGGCGATCGCCCTTGTCGAGGGCGGCAAGCCGCCGGCCGAGACGCCGGCGGCGGTGGCGACCCTGTTCGCGTTCTTCAAACAGACATTGGGCGATCAGATCGAGGACGTGCGCGCCTCCGAACGCCTGACCGACAGCGTCGCCTGTCTGGTGGCGCCGGAATTCGGCCCCGACCGCCAGCTCGAAAAAATGCTCGCCTCGCACGGGCGGATGAGTGAACGCACCAAGCCGATCCTCGAAGTCAACGCCGGGCATCCGCTGATCGCCTCGCTGGCGCGCCGCCTGCCGGCCGAAGCGGACAAATCGCTGATCGAGGATTCGGCGTGGCTGCTGCTCGACGAAGCGCGGCTGATGGAGGGGGAAGCGCTGAGCGACGCGGCGGCCTTCGCAGCGAGGCTGCGACGCGTGATGGAGAAGGCGCTGGGGTGAGAGATGCGGGCCCCTTCGCGCCGCGGCTATGGGGCGAGTTCCTCCGCGACGGCCTTCTTGACGTTTGGCCTTATTGTCATGCGCGACCGATGTTCGATCACCCGGGGAATACGCGAAGGATCGACGCCGTCCTCCTCAAGCCATTGCGCCAGCGTAAACAAATAGGGGTCGGCGACCGTGTAGAGTTCCCCCATCACCCAGGGGCCTTTGAACATATGGCGCTCGATCAACTCGTAACAGGCGCCGACGGACCGCGGAGCCTTGCGCTGCATGTCGGCGAATGAGGCGGGATCGTCCGCCCAGCGGCTCCCGCGCATGCGATGCGCGTGGGCGACATGCAGCGTCGAGCAAAGATAGCTGTTGAACGACTGCATTTCGGCGAAGGCGAACGGGTCATTGAGCGGCGCCAACCGCGCCTCGGGAAAACTTTGCGCGATGAAAGCGAGCATCGCCGGCGTCTCGGTCAAGGCGCCGCGCGGCGTCATCATCGCCGGCACTCTCGCCTTCGGGTTGATCGCGACATAGCTCGGCGACTTTTGCTCCGTCACGCCAAAATCGATGCGCTTCAACGCATAGGCGGCGCCGGCGTCCTCGAGCGCGATATGCGATGCGAGCGAGCAGGTGTGCGGCGTATAGTAGAGCGTGAACATGATCGAACCCCGACATGTCGCAGCGGCGCCGTCTTGAGGCTGTCCACTGTCGAATATCCGCGCCGGGTCGAATACGGAACTTCAATCCGCTTCGGCCTCTGGCCAGCGCGAAAGGCGCGTTACCCCACCGCCACCTTGTAGCTCGCCTCCGTCTTCTCCTTGATCTCGTCCAGACTGACGCCGTCGGCCATTTCGACAAGCGTCAGGCCGCTCTTGCCGTGCTTGTCGATGGTGAACACGCCGAGGTCGGTGATCACGAGATCGACGACGCGCGCGCCGGTCAGCGGCAGCGTACATTTGCGCAGGAGCTTGGGGCCGTCCTTGGCCGAATGCTCCATTACCACGACCACCCGCTTGACGCCGGCGACGAGGTCCATCGCGCCGCCCATGCCCTTGACCATTTTGCCCGGGATCATCCAGTTGGCGAGATCGCCGCTCTCGTCGACCTGCATGGCGCCGAGGATGGCGAGGTCGATATGGCCGCCGCGGATCATCGCGAACGAGTCGGCGCTCGAAAAATAGCTGGTCGTCGGCAGTTCGGTGACCGTCTGCTTGCCGGCGTTGATGAGGTCAGGGTCTTCCTCGCCCTCGTAGGGAAACGGCCCCATGCCGAGCATGCCGTTCTCGCTCTGCAATTGCACGTTCATCCCCTCGGGAATGAAATTGGCCACCAGCGTCGGGATGCCGATGCCAAGATTCACATAGAAGCCGTCGCGCAGCTCCTTGGCGGCGCGCGCCGCCATTTGGTCACGAGTCCAGGCCATTCCGGGTTCCTCTGCTTCAATGCTCATTGCGCCCGAGATATCGGGCTATCCAGGGGCGCCCGTCAGGCCGCGACGCGTTTGCGGGTGGTGCGGTGCTCGATTGGCTTGTTCTCCACGGGCACATGCACGATGCGCTGCACGTAAACGCCCGGCGTGATGATCGTGTCGGGATCGATCGATCCGGGCTCGACGAGATGCTCGACTTCGGCGATGGTCAGCCTGGCGGCGGTGGCCATGTTCGGATTGAAGTTGCGGGCGGTCTTGCGGTAGACCAGATTGCCCTCGGTGTCGGCCTTCCAGGCGTGGACCAGCGCGATGTCGGCGAACAGGCCGCGCTCCATCACATAGTGTTCGCCGTCGAACACGCGCACTTCCTTGCCCTCGGCGATGATCGTGCCGACGCCGGTCCTGGTGAAAAACGCGGGAATGCCCGCTCCGCCAGCGCGGATGCGCTCGGCCAGGGTGCCCTGCGGATTGAATTCCAGCTCCAGTTCGCCGGCCAGATATTGTTTGGCGAACAGCTTGTTCTCGCCGACATAGGACGAGATCATTTTGCGGATCTGCCGGGTCTCCAGGAGAAGGCCGAGGCCGCCGCCATCGACGCCGGCGTTGTTGGAGATGACGGTCAGATCCTTGGCGCCCGACTTGCGGATCGCGGCGATCAATGTGTCGGCCACCCCGCAAATGCCAAAGCCGCCGGACATGATCGTCATGCCGTCGCGGATGACGCCGGCCAGCGCGGCTTCGGCGTCCTTGTAGACCTTGCTCATGGCGATTTTCCCTGGAGACGTGAAAACCCGGTTCGCCGCCTACGCAACTCCCAGGCCAGGCGCGGCGCGCGGCGCGCCCGGCCCACTCCTACCCGATCATGCGCGCGCGGGGTAGACCGCCTGGCGTGGTCACCGCCGGCGGCCCGTAGATCCCCCGATCCCTCGCGTCGCCAGGCGAACACCAGCGCGCCGATCAGCGCGGCGAGGCCGAGGAAGCCCAACGCCAGCGGCGTCGAGGCGACCCCGGTGACGACGCTGGCCCCGGTTCGCTTGACGCCGATGTAGTCGGCGCCGCCATAGCTCGGCGATTCGTGCATCGCGACCACGCGCGGCACGAGCGCACCGTCGCCATCGCCGTCGGCGATCCGGCGCACCGTGCCGCCGGTCGCCTCGGCGAGCGGACGCAGCTTTTCCGTCGTCGAGACGACCTCCCGGAATTCGAGCGGGTTGTCCGGACCGACATTGACCAAAGCTTGATGTTCGCCGTCGCTGATCCGGTAAAGCCCCAACCGGTTGACTTCGATGGTGGCGCGCGAAAGGCCGGGCTCGGCGCTTTTGAGCTGCGCCGTGGTCGCCGCGCCGGTCGGCCCGATGATGCCGACTTCGGGAACGTCGCCCTTGAGGCTCTGGCGCTCGATGGTCAGCGCCCGCCCGTGCGCGCTGGCGCGCAACGCCTCCTCCTCGAGTTCCGGCTCCTTCATCAGCCAATGCGCGAGACGACGCAGCAGATCGAGGTGAGGGCCGCCGCCCTGGTAGCCGCGCGCCCACAGCCACATCTGGTCGCTGAGCAGCAGCGCCACCCGCCCCTTGTCGGCGCGCGACAGGATCAGCAGCGGGCGACCCTCGGCGCCGGAAAGGATATTGACCCCGCCTGTCACTTCGGCGCCGATCTGGCGAAACCACGGGCCCCAGGCGGGCGGCGAGGCGTCGCCGCCGGCGAGGCCCCGGGTGACCGGATGCTTGGCGCCATCGGTCGAGATGGTCGGGCGGAACGCGCGCGTGATCACCTCGCCATCGGGTTTGGCCGGCGCAAGCTCGGCGAGCGGCGAGAAATACAGGCCCTCGGGCGTCGCATAGTCCGGCCCCTCGGCCATCAGCAGCGCGCCGCCGTTGCGCACATAGGACACGATATTGTCGAAATAGACTCTCGGCAGGATGCTCTGGCTGGAGTAGCGGTCGAGAATGATCAGGTCGAAGTCGCGGATCTTGCGGCCGAACAGGTCGGCCACCGGAAAGGCGATCAGAGACAGTTCGTTGATCGGCGTGCCGTCGGTGGACTTTTCCGGCGGGCGCAGAATGGTGAAATGAACGAGGTCGACGTTGGCGTCCGATTTGAGAAGGTTGCGCCACATCCGCTCGCCCTGATGCGGCTCGCCCGACACCAGCAGCACCCGCAGCTTGTCGCGCACGCCCTCGACGGTGATCACCGCGCGGTTGTTGATGTCGGTCAGTTCGCCGGGCAGCGCCGCCACTTCCAGTTCGACGACATTGGGCCCGGCGTGTTCGATGCGCACTTTGGCGCTGACCGTCTCGCCGACCATCGCGCTCAGCGTCGCGATTTTCTCCCCGTCCCGCCGCACTTCGATGGCGACCGGCTCGCCCTTGTCGTCGGTGTCGAACACCTTGGCGCTGATCGTCTGGTCCTTGCCGACGATGCCGAAGCGCGGCGCCTCGACGAGCTCGATGCGCCGGTCGCGCTCCCCCTGGTGGCCGGTGACGAGAGCGTGCAGCGGCGCCTTGAAGCCCAGCGCCGCCGCGCTCGCGGGGATATCGTGGACGATTCCGTCGGTGACCAGGATCGCCGCGCCGACCCGGTCGGGAGGAACGTCGCTGAGGCCCGATTGCAGCGCCGAAAACAGCCGCGTCCCCTGGTCCTCCGCGTCCGACTTGCCCGATTCGATGAAACGCGTTTCGACATTGTCGAGAGCGCCAAGGCTCTTTTCCAGCGCGGCGCGCGCGTGCGCCGTCTGAGCGGCGCGATTGCCGATCGTCTGGCTGCCCGATTCGTCGAGGACGACCGCAACGACATCCCTGAGCGGGCGGCGATCCTCGCGGGTCAGCGACGGATCGAGCAGCGCGAGGAACAGCAGCGCGAAAGCGAGCGCGCGGGCGAGGGCGCCGCGCCGGCGCGCGAACAGCGCCAGCCCGATCGCGATCAGCGCCGCGCCGGCCAGGACAATCAGCGCGGCGGTCGGCAGCAGCGGCGAAATGGCGATCGAATAGGCGCTCAATGCGAAAGCCTTTCGAGAAGATCGCGCGCATGGACCTGATCGGCCTTGTAGCTGCCGGTCAGCGTGTACATCACCAGATTGATCCCGCCGCGCAGGCTGAGTTCGCGCTGGCGCGCGCCGCCGGGAATCAGCGGGAACCGCGGCTGGCCGTCGCTGTCGGCGGCCCAGGCGCCGGCGAGGTCGTTCGAAGTGATGACGATCGGCGAGACGCCGTCGCCGGCGCGCGCCGGATGCACGGAGGTGTCGCCGGGGTCGGGCGGCGGCAGAGCCTCGATCCAGGTCTGGCCGATCGTCGTGCGGCCGACGAACCCGTCGATGAGATAGAAACTCTTGGTCACGACATGATCGGGCGGCACGGGCTCCAGCTCGGGCACGTCGACGCCGCCCAGCAGCTTCTGCAGCCAGAGGCCTTCAGGCGTCGCCGGCCCGCCGGGCCTCGCCGTCAGCGCGTCGCGCGTGTCGAAAATCACCGTGCCGCCGCCCTTCATATAGGCCGCGACGCGCGTCACCGCTTGCGTCTCGGGCTGCGGCCGCTGCGCCACCACAGGCCAATAGATCATCGGATAGAAGCTCAGCTCGTCGTGGGCCAGGTCGAGGCCGACCGGCTCTCCGGGCGACAGCGACGTGCGCTGGGCGAGCGCCAGCGACAGATTGGCGAGGGCCGCGCGACTCGTCTCGTCGACGGCCGCGTCGCCGGTGACGACATAGGCGAGATGGACCGACAGAGCCGCTTCCATGTCGCGCTGTGAGATGACCGCTTGTTCGGCGGCGCTCGCCCGGTCGCCGACCGGGACCGCGCACAGAAACAGCGCCAGCAGCGCCGTCGCGCCGGTCGCGGCGCGCCGCAGGCCGAACCCGCCGCCGAGCCACAGGCTGGCGACGGCGTCCGCCAGCAGGCCGAGGAAGGCGGCGCCGAGCAGCCACGGACGCAGGTCGAGCGGCTCGGCGACGGCGAGCGCCCCCGCCTCGACCGTCAGGGGCGCGTAGTTCGCCGTCGCCAGTTCCTGCGACGGACCCAATGCGTTGACCGCGGTCAGCGCATCGCCCGAGCCGTAAAAGCCCGGCGGATGAGTGGCGTCGGCGACGCCGGAAAAATCGGCGGCGATCGGCATGGCGGTGACCGGCGGGAGCCCGAGCGCGCCGAAGCCGTCGAGCGTGCGCGCCGGCGGCAGGCTCGCCGCAGCCGCCTCGCCGGCGGCCGAAGAACCGTCCTTGTCCGGCGGCGACTGCCCGGCCAGCGCGACGATCTTGCGCAGCATGTCGACGAACAGGCCCGACAGCGGCAGATTCGACCAGGTGGTGTCCGCGGTGACGTGGAACAGCACGATCAGCCCCTTGCCGCGCCGGTCGGCGGTGACGAGCGGGGTTCCGTCGGCCAGCCGCGCCCAGGTCTTGTCGGCGAGGCCGGGCTCGGGGTCAGCCAGCACTTGCCGCGATATCGTCACTTCGTCCGGCGTGGCAAGGCCGAAGAACGGGCTGCCGCGGTCGAACGGCGCGAGCCGCTTGGGGGTCTCCCAGGACAGCGCGCCGCCCAGCGTGCGGCCGCCATGGCGCAGCGCGGTCGGCGTCAGGTCGTCCGCCGTGGCGGCGAGCCGCGGACCGGCGAACCGCACCAGCACGCCGCCGTCCTCGACGAACTCGATCAGCGCGTCGTGGGCCGGCCCGCTCGCCACGCTCATGTCGGCGAGCGCCAGCACCGCCGGCTTCTCGGCGAGCAGCGCGAGCACCGGGTCGCTTGCGCTGTCGCGCCACTGCCGGATATCGGCGAACGGCGAGAGCGCGCGCGCCAGATAATAGTTCGGCGCCAGCAGCGGCTCGTCGATGCTGGCGCCCGAGGCGATCGCAACGCGCCGGCGCTTCCACCGCTCGTCGAGCAGCGCGACGGCGCCCGCCGAGCGCTCGTCGGCGACGACGACGCGGGCGACGTCGTTGCGCAACTCGATCGGCAGGTCGAATTGCGCGGTGGCCGCCCGCGCCGCGCCAAAATCGAACGCCGCCTCGCCAATGGTCAGGCCCTTGGCGTCGAGCGCGCGCAGCACGCCCTTGGGCCGCCCGGCCGCGTCGGCGCGCAACACGCGCGCCTGCAGCGCGCCGGCCTGATTGTCGACGCCGCCCAGCCCCAGGGCGGTCGTCTTGTCGGTCAGCACGGTGACGCCGCGATCCTTGCGCGAGTTCGCGCGAGGCTCCGCGCGAAGGCGCTCGCGCCGCCGAGCTCCAGACCGTCGGCGATCCACTGAATTTCGCTCGCGGGATTTTGCGCGACGAACCGCTGGACGGCCGTCAGGGTCGCCGCGCGGTCGGGCGCAAAAGGCTTCGGCTCGAGCGCGCGCAGCTTTTCGGCATTGCCGGCGGCGTCGAGCGGAACGATCTCCTGGTCGCCGCGCGAAATCGGGACCAGCGCGGCCGGGTCGCCCGGCGCGGCCAGCCGCCGCTAGGCGCGCGCGCGCCGCCGCGACCCGGCGGTCCCAGCTCGGGGCCGCCGGCCATCCATCGTCGATCAGCAGCAGCAACGGCCCAGAGCCGCCGCCGGCCGACGCGACGGCGTTCCAGATCGGTCCGGCCATCGCCAGAATGATCGCCGCGCAGATGGCGATCCGCAGCAGCAGCAGCGGCCAGGGCGTCCGGTGAGGCGTTTGATCCTTGGGATCGAGGCCGAGCAGCAACCGCAGCGGCGGGAACAGGATTTCGCGCGGCCGCGGCGGGGTGATGCGCAAGAAGAGATACAGCGCCGCAAGCAAGACCAGGGCGGCGAGAACGGCGGGCGCGGCGAAGCTGAGCGGCAGGCCGATCATCCCGCGCGCCTCGCGTCAGTGGAAACACCGGCCGCCGCTGGACCGGGGCCTTCGAGCCGCATGCGCAGGGCGAGCAGCGCCTGCGCGGCCGGTCTGTCGGTGCGATGCAGCGCAAAGTCCCAGCCGCGCGCCGCGCAAGCCGCGCGCACCGCGTCGCGGTGACGCGCGAGTCGCGCCAGATAGGCGTCGCGCAGACCTTGCGCGCGCGGCGCGCGAAGGCGCGTCACCCCGTCCGCGCCGATGAACTCGGTATGCCCCTCGAACGGGAACGTCTCCTCGATAGGGTCGGCGATCATCAGCGCCTGGCCCTGGGCGCCTTGCGCCGACAGCGCGTCGATGGCCCGGCGGATCGCCGCCTCATCGCTGAGGAAATCACCGAGCAGCACCACTTTCGAGCGCGCCGTTAGCGCGACGGGCGGCGGCAGCGCCGGCTGCGACGCTGAGAGGCGCTCGTCGAGCGCGAGCGCCTCGGCGAAGCGCTCGATGACCCCGCGCGTCGCCAGCGGGCGGGTCAGGCCGAGGAGGCCGACCCGTTCGCCGCCGCGCACCAGCAGATCGGCGGCGGCGAGCCCGAGCACCGTCGCGCGTTCGATCTTCGAAGCCTGCGCAAGTTGCGAGACAAACGCCATGGAGGGCGACCGATCGATCCAGATCCAGACCGTGTGCGCCGCCTCCCATTCGCGCTCGCGGACATAGGCGCGATCCTCGCGGGCCGAGCGGCGCCAGTCGACGGCGGCGGCGGGCTCGCCGGAAATGAACGGTCGGAACTGCCAGAAGGTCTCGCCCGGCCCGGCCCGCCGGCGCCCGTGCACGCCATGCATCACGCTTTGGGCGACCTGCTTGGCCGCGACGATGAGGCTTGGCAGCCGCGCGGCGAGCGTCGCCGCGTCGCGCCGCCAAAGCGGGTTGGCGCGATCCACCGAGGAAACGCGAATGGCGCCGGCCATCCCTCAGCGGACCGTTCTGGCGACGAGCCGCGCGATCAGACCGGGTAGCGTCTCGCCCTCCGCGCGCGCCGCGAAGGTCAGCGCCATGCGATGCTTGAGCACCGGCTCGGCCAGCGCCGCGATATCGTCTTTCGAGGGCGAAAGCCGTCCGTCGACCAGCGCGCGGGCGCGGGTCGCCAGCATCAGCGCCTGCGCCGCGCGGGGGCCGGGACCCCAACTGATATGCTTGGTGATTTCCGGATCGCCTTCGCCCGGACGCGCGGCGCGGACGAGGTCGAGGATCGTCTCGACGACGCTCTCGCCGACCGGCGCGCGGCGCACCAGCCGTTGCGCCTCCATCAGCTCTTGCGCGCTCATCGCGGCTTTCGGCCGCGCCTCCGCTTCGCCGGTCGTCTCGATCAGGATGCGGCGCTCGGCGACGCGGTCGGGATAGCCGACGTCGATCTGCATCAGGAAGCGGTCGAGCTGCGCCTCGGGCAGCGGGTAGGCGCCCTCCTGCTCCAGCGGATTTTGCGTCGCCAGGACATGGAACGGACGCGGCAGATCGTGACGCTGCCCCGCCACTGTGATGTGATTCTCCTGCATCGCCTGCAACAGCGCCGACTGGGTGCGCGGGCTCGCGCGATTGATCTCGTCGGCCATCAGCAATTGGGCGAAAATCGGCCCCCTGATGAACCGGAACACCCGCGAGCGGTCGGCGCCTTCCTCCATCACTTCCGACCCGAGGATGTCGGACGGCATCAGGTCCGGGGTGAACTGGACGCGCAGCGAGTTCAATCCGAACACCACGCCCAGCGTCTCCACGAGCTTGGTCTTGGCGAGGCCCGGCACGCCGATCAACAAACCGTGACCTCCCGCCAGCAGCGTCGCCAACGTCTGCTCGACGACCTGTTCCTGACCGAAAATCACCGCGCCGATCGCCGATTTCGCAGCGGCGATTCGCTCCATCGCGGCTTCGGCGCTGCGCGCGACGCTCCCTTCAAAGTCGGTGACGGCGGCGTCCTGGGATGGGCTCATGTGTTCTCCACTGTGGGGCGAGGCCAAACGATGGTTCCTCTTTCGCGATCCGCCCTCTAGATTGGCGCGACGGGCGCTCCGCCCAAACGCTATAGGCGGAACCGATGTTCGCCCGCAAACAGGCGCGAGATTATGGCGAGCGACTCTCCGCAACCCGATGATCGCACACCGCCGCCGGAAAAGCTTCTGCGCGGCCTCGAGGGTCTGGCCGCCGCGCCAAAGCGCGGCCCGGCCCCGGTGCACCTGTGGAACCCCCCTTTTTGCGGCGATATCGACATGCGCATCGCCGGCGATGGAACCTGGTTCTACAACGGTTCTCCGATCGGCCGCCTGCCGCTCGTCCAGTTGTTCGCCTCGATCCTGCGTCGCGACGAGGATCGATTCGTGCTGGTCACGCCGGTCGAGCGGGTCGGCATCCGGGTCGACGACGCGCCTTTTCTCGCGGTCGAGCTCATCGTCGGCCATGCAAATGGCGCGCCAAGCCTGACCTTTCGCACCAACGTCGACGATCTGGTCACCGTCGACCAGGATCATCCGCTGCGATTCGAGCGGGGCGCCGCGGCCGGGCTCAAACCCTATGTGCTGGTGCGCGGCGGTCTTTGGGCGTTGGTCAAGCGCGCGCTGTATTACGATCTGGCGGCGCTGGGCCGGACGGAGGAGCGGTCGGGTGAGGACTGGTTCGGCGTGTGGTCGAGCGGCGTGTTTTTCCCGATGGCCAAGGCGGCGGAGCTCGAGGGGCTTTGAATATTCCCGTCCCTGCCCGCTTTTCGATCGAGGACTTGCGCGCAAGGGCCAGTGCGCGCCTGTCGCGCGAGCTTCCCGTCGATGCGCTGGATCCGGCGTCGGCGCCGGCGCGCGGCGACCATGTGCTGAATTCTCCGGCGCCCGAAGCGCATCTGGTCGCTGGCGCGCGCCCCGCGGCGGTGCTGGCCCCGATCGTCGCGCGGCCGGAGGGACCGACCGTGCTGCTCACCCAGCGCGCGTCCCATTTGCGCAGCCATTCCGGCCAGATCGCTTTCCCCGGCGGCAAGATCGACCCGGGCGAGACCCCGCTGACGGCGGCGCTGCGTGAGGCGCGCGAAGAGATCGGCCTCGCGCCTGACGCCATCGAGCCGCTCGGCTGGCTCGATCCCTATCTGACCGGCACCGGCTTTCGCATCCTGCCGCTGGTCGGGATCGTCGATCCGTCGTTCACCCCGACGATCAACCCCAACGAGGTGGAGGACGTCTTCGAGACGCCGCTGAGCTTCCTGATGACGGGCGCCAACCACCAGCGCCAGTCGCGCGAATGGCAGGGCCGGGTGCGGCATTTTTACGCGATCCCCTATCAGCAGCGATATATCTGGGGGGCGACTGCTGGTATCATCCGCAATCTGTTTGAAAGGCTCTACTCCTGATGTTACGGGCCGTGCTCGAGCCGCTGGCGCTGTTCCTGAGCCCGTTCGTCGCGTTCGCGATCTATCTCATCCTTCGCGCCCGCTATCCCCTGGCGATCGAGCATTGGACGCGCGGGCGCGTTTCGACGCTGACGCTGGTCGGCCTGTTCATCGCCATCGTCGCGCTGGTCATCTTCGGCCTGAACGCGCCGCGCGGTCGCGGCCTCGCGGTGCCCGCGCATATCGAAAACGGCGTGCTGGTTCCCGGCCGCATCGAATGACCGGCCTGCCTGCAATCGTCGACGGGCGGCTCAAGGACCGGCGGCTCCTCGATCAGGGACGTCTGGCGCGGGCGCTCGACGCGCTCGACGGCGACGGCGAGGAGACGCGCCTCGTCGGCGGCGCGGTGCGCGACCTCGCGCTCGGCCAGACGCCGGGCGATTTCGATCTGGCGACCACCGCGCGCCCGGAGATCGTGATGCAGCGCGCGCGCGCCGCCGGGTTCGGCGTCGCGCCGACCGGCCTGAAACATGGCACGGTGACGCTGATCGTCGACGGTCTGCCGATCGAGGCGACGACGCTGCGCGAGGATGTCGAGACCGACGGGCGTCACGCCAGGGTGCGCTTCGGCCGCGATTTTTCGCAGGACGCGCGGCGGCGCGACTTCACCATCAATGCGCTCTCGCTGAGCCGCGACGGCGCGGTGCACGACTACGCCGGCGGCCTCGACGATCTCGCCGCGCGCCGCGTGCGGTTCATCGGCGAGGCGCGCACACGCATCCGCGAGGATTATCTGCGCAGCCTCAGGTTCTTTCGCTTTTCGGCGATCTATGGCGCGGGGCCGCTCGACGAGGCGGGCCTGCTGGCCGCCATTCAGGAGCGCGACGGCCTCCTGCGGCTCTCGCGCGAACGCGTGCGCGCAGAATTGATGAAGTTGTTCAACGCGCCGCGCGCCGGCGAGATCGTCGCTCAATGCTGCGAGGCGGGCCTGATCGGGCTGCTGATCGCCGGCGCGGCGGACCCTTGTCGCCTCCAGCGTCTTGTCGCGCTCGAGGCCGCGCGCGGGGCGGCGCCCGACGCGCTGCTGCGCCTCGCCGCGCTCGGCGTGATAATCACCGAAGACGCCGAGCGGCTGCGCGACCGGTTGCGGCTTTCGAACGCCGAATACGACAGGCTGGCCGGCGCCGCCGGCGCCCTGGAAGGCCTGCACGGCCGGCGCGCGCCGCCTTCGCTCGGCGAGTTGCGCGCATTGCTGTTCGAGCGCAAGCGGACGGCCGCCCAAGACGGATTGACCCTCGCCCATGTCGATTCCGGCGCCGCGCCCTACGACCCCGCCTTCGCCTCGGCTTTCCGGTTCGTTTCCGACACGCCCGAGCCGAACCTGCCGTTCACTGGCGCGGACATCGTGGCGCGCGGCGTCGCCCAGGGCCAGGGGGTCGGCGCGACGCTGAAGAGCCTGCAGGCGCTATGGATTCGCGCCGGCTTTCCCAAGGGGCCGGAGCAATTGGCCCGCCTGCTGGACGAGGCGCTGGCGCGACTGCGCGGGGGAAACAGATAGCGCCGCTTCTGAACCCCGCGCAGCGCATTGATGACGCCCCGGAACAGGAGATAGTCTGGCGCGAGCAAGGCCTCAACGGGAGGGCGTCATGGCCAATCATCACGACGTCGTATCGCATGACGAATGGATCGCGGCGCGCAAGAAGCTGCTCGCCGAAGAGAAGGCGTTTACGAAGCAGCGCGACCGGCTCAGCCAGCGCCGGCGCGATCTGCCGTGGGAGCGCGTCGAAAAGGACTATGTCTTCGAGGGGCCGGACGGCAGACGGACGCTCGCCGAACTGTTCGACGGCCGCGGCCAGTTGATTGTCTATCACTTCATGCTCGGTCCCGATTGGACCGAAGGATGCAAGTCCTGCTCGTTCTGGGCGGATCAGTTCGACGGCGCGGACGTGCATCTGGCCAATCGCGACGTCACTTTGCTTGCGGTTTCGCGCGCGCCGATGACGAAGATCGACGCTTACAAGCAGCGGATGGGCTGGCGCTTCAAATGGGTCTCCTCGTTCGGCTCCGATTTCAATATCGACTTCTGCGTCTCGCCGAGTCCCGACGCTCTGGCGGCGGGCGAGGTCGTCTATAATTTCGCGCCGATCAAGACCTCGATGACCGAGCTTCCGGGGATCAGCGTATTCGCCAGGGACGCCGACGGCGCCGTCTTCCACACCTATTCGTGCTACGCGCGCGGCCTCGACATGCTGAACGGCGCCTACCAATACCTCGATCTCGCGCCCAAAGGGCGCGATGAGGCCGCCCTGCCCTACGGCATGGCCTGGGTGCGCCGGCATGATGAATACGGGCGGTGATTCCGCGCGCCGCGAGATGATTCGCGAATCCAGGTATTCGACGTTTGACATACTACGATTAACGTAGTATGTATAGCGATGATCAAGTCTTGGGCCAGCAAGGCGACCCAGCGTTTGGCCGAAGAAGGCAAATGCAAGTTTTCCGGGCTCGATGAAGACGCGGCGATTGAAATGCTTGCGGCTCTCGACGCCGCATCGTCGCTCGATGATCTAAGCCCCCTCAAATCTGTCGGCCTTCACAAGTTGAAGGGCGGCCGCAAGGCGCAATGGGCGATGACGATCAACGGCCCGTGGCGTCTGTGTTTCAGGTTCGCGGACGGCGACGCCTGGGACGTGGAGATTGTTGATTATCACTAAGTTGATTATCACTGAGAGGACAAGGACATGATTCCGGTTCATCCCGGCCGCGTTTTGAAACGAGAATTGAAGGCGCGCGACCTGTCGGCCAACCGGCTGGCGCTGGAGCTCAAGCTGCCGTCGGGCCGAATCACCGACATTCTGAACGCCAAGCGCGGGATTTCGCCTGAAACCGCGCTTCGTCTTGGCCGGTATTTGGGCAACAGCGCCAGGTTCTGGCTCAATCTGCAAACGGCCTATGAGTTGGCGCTCGCCGAACGGGAGATCGGGTCGCGGATCGCCGAAGAGGTCAAGCCGGCGTCCGTCGCGGCATGACTCGGGCACGTTGTCGGCCAGGCCCGAGTCCCGCCGCCAAGCGCGGCGCCGTGAGGGAGTTTCTCATCGCAGCCGGCGTGAGGCCGGGAAGGGAGGTGAGCGATGCTCGAATACAAGGGTTATGTCGGAACCATTGAGGCGGACGAGGGCGCCTTCTCGGGTCGGGTCTCTGGACTGCGGGACTTCGTCACCTTCGAGGGTGAAACCGTCGCCGAGGTTGAACAGGCGTTCCGCGACAGCGTCGACGACTACCTCGCCTTCTGCGCGGCGCGCGGCGAACCGCCGAATCGACCCCGTAGCAGCGAGACTCCCCTCCGTGTCGATCCAGAAATCCATCGCCGGCGGCGGCGCGCGCCCAGGCCGAGGGCGTCAGCCTCAACCAATGGATCGCGCGCCGGATCGAGGCGGCGGCGTGAGGCGCCGCTGAGGCGCTGGCGATGATTGACGGCGGCGCGAGGTCCGTCTTTCACTTCGATGTGCAGGGGGCAGTCGCGAAGTCCTCGCATGCCGGCGTTTCACGGCTGCGCTTCATTCGCATAAGCGATGAGTTTCAGCACACTTTCGGGATCGTCAGTTGCACTAAATAGATCGCGTTGGCGCGCGTGACGATGACCGTTGGGCTTATGCTGGAGACGCGCCGCCCCAGAATTTCACGGTTCTGCGGACGAAGGCGATCTCGATCAGCGCCGCGACGCTCCAGCCGTCTTCGTCCGAGGACAAAATCAGGCCGTTGCCGTGATACGGGTCGGGGCCTACCAAGAAGCCGTAGGTCAAGTCCTTGAGCTTGCCTTCCTCGTCGACCCACAGATCGTGATCACCGAAACGCACTACCCGCTCTTTCCGGCAGCCGATCTCCCGATGCGCCCCTATGAGCAGGTCATTTTTGCCGTCAGGCCTAAGATCGATCTCGCGGATGATTCGCCGCTTGGCGTCCATTAGGATCGCTCTCATGACCGATCACCCATGCTCTCCGACCAAACGATACGCCGCATCATCGTGGTCTGGCCCAAAGGCAAGCGGCGAGGCTCCTACTGGAGCGGGCGGTTGGAGGCGAAGCACGGCGACGTGCATATGCCAGCCTGCTCACCATTTTGGCGAACGAACTTCACCGACTGGTGCGGCGTGCGCTACGAGCAGCTCTAGCAGGCTGCTGAAAAACTTGGCGCGTGACCGCGGTTGACGGTCGAGGGGGCGATTTTTTGCCGTTTGGGCGGCGCGAGCGGCGACCAGGGGACTAGGTTTTCGATCATTTTCATCGATCACCCCGCCGCGACGCGCACTTCGCCCGTCGCCTGCAACAGTTTTGGCAGGCGGACGAGATTGTAGGCGAAAAGAGCGAGAGTGAAGACCGCCTTGACCTTGGCCAGCCCGCGCACTTTCAGTTGCGCGAGGCCGCCGACGATTTTGCTCCAGCCGAAGCTTTCCTCGATCCGTTTGCGCTTTCGCATGCTGATCGCGTAGCCGAGGCTGGCGGCGACCCGCGGCGGCACGGCGGTCTTGCGAACGGCGCCCCGCTTGCTCACCGTCCCGTTGATGGCGACGTGCGGCTCGATCCCGCGCTGCTTCAGGCCCTCGACGAAAGCCTCGGCGTCATAGTTCTTGTCCGCGCCCAAGCTCGCGCCCTTCGGCAGAGCCTGCGTCAACCGCGCCGCCGCGTCGCGTTCGGCCGTGCCCGTCGCAAGGGTCGCTTCGGCGCCGACCACCAGGCCGTTGCGGTTCTCCATCAAGGCGTGGCCGAGATAGGCCAGCCGGCTTTCCTGGCCATCGCCCTTGCGATAGAGCCGCGCGTCCTTGTCGGTCGTCGAGGCGTGCGTCCGGTTCGACCGCTTGGTCTTCTTGAAGTCCCGCTGGCCGTTGCGCCCCGCCGCCGGCGGTTCGTCCGAGCCGTCCGTGGCCCGGAAACTCTTCATCGACGCCCACGCCTTCAGCATCGTGCCGTCGACCGAAAAATGCTCCGCGCTCAGCAGGCGCTTCACCCGCGGCTGGGCCAGCAATGCGGACAGAAACCCTTGCGCGATCTCGCTCGTCAGCAGCCGGTCGCGGTTCTTCGAAAACGTCGAGGCGTCGAAGACCGGATCGTCGATCCCCAGCCCGACGAACCAGCGAAACAAAAGATCGAACTCCAGCCGCTCGACCAACTGGCGTTCTGACCGGATCGAATAAAGGAACTGCAACAGGCTCGCGCGCAACAGACGCTCCGGCGCGATCGAGGGGCGGCCGCCCGCTTCGTAAAGCGCCGCAAACGCCCCATCGAGCGCTTCAAGCGAAGCGTTCACCAGCTCGCGCATCGCCCGCAACGGGTGGCTCGCGGGAACCCGCGCATCGAGGTCCACGTAGGAAAACAGCGACCCGCTCGTCCGATCCTGCCCGCGCATCGAATCAATCCACCAACCCTTCTGCCCGAAAACAGAATTATGCCACCGTCTCGGAAGCCAGATCGTTTTTCAGCAGCCTGCTAGGCGCTTTGAGCGTGCTCTGTCTCGCACGTATGGCGAGCGCTACGCTCTTTCGACGCCCTCTTCGAAAAGTGCATTCAGTTCAATAACATTTATTACGGAATTCCGTTTAACGACTTCATTGAACGTCTCACACAGGCCCATGACGAGTTCGATCGGGCCGCGTTTCGCGAACGCGACGGCGATGTTTGTCGCCATGGCACGAGCAGACTGATCGCTCGGACTTCCGGGTCCGCCCGCCTTGGCTGACTTGAACGTCGCGGTCACGCGATGCTCTAGTTCATACTCTGCCCCTTCCGCCTCCTGTCTGGACAGCCCCTGCATCATGAGAGTCTCGATGATTCCTCCTCTGCCAAAGAGGCCATACATATCTTCAACAGCGTCAATCGGGAACTTCGCAAAGATGACGCGAGTGAGAGACTCGAACTGGCCGCGTGCGCCGCTCTCCAGCCGACGACCGAGCATGTTCAGTATTCCGGTCCCAATTCCCATCTGCGCGCGTCCCGCCGGACCAAGGGAACGACTGTATCGATCAAACCACTTATTTTCTGTAAATCGGACAGTTAAAGACGCAATTGTGAGCTTTTCGAACAATCGAATAAAATGACTTGGCGGTGCGTTGCGGCTTTCCTTGCGCTAAGCCTCGGCGATGTTTGAGGCAGATCGCCGGCGGTGACCTGATTGAAGTGCCACTCAGTGGGCTCGACTTCCAAGTTGAGGAGATCAGATATGAAATCAAGGAACTATACCGATCCCCACGCTAACAGCCCCTGCGACAACCCAGGCGAGCGATCTCGGCCTTATGCCGAACGCGGATAAGCTGCGGTTCATATTGTTTCAAACACAAGCACGCCACGTCCCGAAGGCATATAGAATTGATCGGGTGGACGAGCAGAGTTTGGACTACACCCGAATAGCGACGAGGGACGGTGTAGGGGAGGATGTCAAGGGTCGCATCGAATGGATACAAGTGGTCGACGGCGTTAGTAGCGACTACAAGGACGCCTTCCGGTTTTCCTTCATGGGTCAACCACTGAGTTCTGACCGGATCATCAAGGTCCATAGTTGGGCACTGGCTACCACCGAAATCTCCGCCGAGGAGTTCGATAGACTTCCGGAGGACACATGGCTGGCTGGGCCTGACAAAATCCCTACTTCCACGGGCTATATCCGTTGGGACGGGTGATGTGGCGCTCTATAGGTTAGAGGGAATTGGCAGGCGCGCGATCGACACGTGCAGAAGTCAAGCAGCCCGTGCGAAAACTCCGCGACTTAAATTGCAACGTTCGGAAAACGCTTGGAATACAAGGGAACTCGTGGGTTTTGAGCCTTCCCGTCGCGTGCGAAGGGCAGCAAACGTTGGCGGGCTCTACCGCGACATCTCTTCGATTACATTTCTATCCGGGTCTAACATCTCGATATGGACTGTATCCATTACGGATAAGTGGTCGGTTACAGTATGGCCGAAAGTCATGACGCCTTCGATCTTCGAAATCCACTGATCGCGCGTGCTCGATGGATCAAGCTGAACGTGTCGGATATTTTCATCTTTTGCGATCAATTTAGCGCCACGTTGAAGAGGATGTGGACTTACGATGATTCCACTCGCTGCTTCGGTATCGTAGATGCGGTAAGCGACCTCCCCCACATCTGCTTGCGAAAGACGCGAGGAATTGTAGCTAGCGGCATTCGATTATAATGAGCGCACCGTCGGATTCCTGAATGCCTTTTGCGTCGATTTGCCAGTGTGCCTCAGGGCGCCTGCTTGGTACGCTCTGCTTCCCCTCGACGTCTGCGAGGCCGAACCTTTTTCCAACTTGCTTGAGCACGTGAGCGGCCACTTCCTCATAGTTCTTCCAAGTCTTGCCACGCTTTCCTTGACGTCGCTTTGCTGGCATTTACTTCAACCTTTCGATTTCTTGGTCATTATTTGTCCTCATACGCGCTGGCGCGAAGATAGCACATGACCACGGCGAGGGGCTTTACCTTACTCGGGAAATTTGGTGACGCCTTACAAAATCACCCACCGATCCTGCCCTGACGACAGACGGCGCGCACGAAAGCCGCCGCCCCCGCCCCCGTTACAGATACCCCTCCAGCTCCTTGGCCGATTCCTCCGGCTTGCGCTCCAGGTTGAACGCCTCGACGAACCGCCCCTGCGCGTCCATCAGATAGACGATCGAGCTGTGGTCCATCGTATAGCCGCCCTTTTCGGCCGGCCCTTTGCGCGCGTAGACCCGATAGGCGCGCTCCACCTTGTCGATCGCGGCGCGGTCGCCGGACAGGCCGATGATGCGCGGATCGAAGCTCGACACATAGTCTTTCAGCGAGGCGGCGGTGTCGCGCTCGGGATCGATGGTGATGAACAGCGCGCGGATCGGCTTGCCCGGCAGGCGGGCCAGCACGTCGGATATTTCCGCGAGGGTCGTCGGGCAGACGTCGGGACAGTTGGTGTAGCCGAAATAGACGAGAAACGGCTGCCCCTTCATGTCGGCGTCAGTCACCACCCGGCCGTCAGGCCCCTGCAATGCGAAGGGGCCGCCGACCAGCGAGGCCGTCCCCCCGGCCTTGCCGCGCCAGACGGGGTAGAGCGCGATGGCGACGATCGCGACAATGGCGAGCGCCGCGGCGACGGCGGCGATCCACTTCCGCCCGCCGGCCGCCGCGGCCTCGGGGGTTGGCGTAGAAGGGTTCACGAGCAACTCCGCGCAGCGTTGGAGACGTTAAGCAACATCGCGCCGGAATAGAGCCAAAAAGCGGCCGCGGCCAGAGGCGCGAAGAGAAACCCGGCGCCGGCCGAACACGCACCCCAGCGATAGGCGGCCGCTATCAACATTTCAGTCGAAAAGCGCCCGCTGTTGCTTTTGGGCGATATGCGTTACATTGGCGTTGCGCGAGCAACCGGTCCGATCGCCCGAAGCGGGCGCCGACCTGAGGTCCGGGGCGCTCCCGGCCGCCCCCAGCGGTCGCGAAGGAAGCGGCGTTCGGCCGCGGGCATTCGCCGATGGTGCTTCGCCAACTCGAATATCTCGTCGCGCTTGCGAGAGAACGGCATTTCGGGCGCGCGGCGCTCGCCTGCAACGTCTCGCAGCCGACGCTGTCGGCGGCGATTCGCCAGCTCGAGGCGGATCTCGGCGCGCCGATCGTCGAGCGCGGCCACAAGTTCCATGGCCTGACGAGCCAGGGCCGGCTGGTGCTCGATCACGCCCGCCGCATCCTCGCCGAAGCCGAGGTCCTGCGGCGCGATCTCCAGGAGATGGACAAGGGCCTGTCCGGGCGGCTGCGCCTCGGCGCCGTCCCGACGGCCCTGCCGATCGTCTCCCACCTCACCGCCCCCTTCCACGCGCGGTTTCCCAACGTCACGGTGACCGTCCTGTCGCTGAACTCGCAGGAAATCCAGTTGGGAATCGACAATTTCGAACTCGACGTCGGCCTGACCTATCTCGACAACGAGCCGCTGGACAACGTGCTGACCAAGCCGATCTGCCACGAGGAATATCTGTTCCTCACGCCGGCCGGCGGCCCCTACGCGCAACGCCGCAAAATCACCTGGAAGGAGGCCGCGCAGGCGCCGTTGTGCCTGTTGACCAGGGACATGCAGAACCGGCGGATCATCGATGGCATCTTCCGCGCCGCCGGCGCCCAACCCAAACCCTCCGTCGAGACCAACTCGATCTTCAACCTGTGTTCGCACGCCAGTTCCGGCCTTTGGTCGTCGATCGTGCCGCGTCAATTGCTGAAGTTTTTCGGCCTGCCGCGTGATACGCGCGCGGTCGAGCTGGTCGAGCCCAGCGCGCGGCGCACCATCGGCCTGATCATGTCCGATCGCCAGCCCGCCTCGCCGCTGGCGCGCAACCTGCTCGCGATGGATCAGCCCGAGGACATCGACCGCCTTATACTCCCACCATTGGCGCGGGATGACTATGTCGACGCTAAATAGGTTTTTTCTATCATTCGGTCGGAACGTTCGATTGGAAATATAACGTGTCGTGCACAATCTTATTCTACGGTGGCGTCCGCCGCGCGGCGGCGCGCCATGGGAGGTCTTGATGAAGGGCGAAGGCGAGCCCTGGGACGCCGAATTGGCGAGCCGCGTGATCGCACAACACCGCGCCCGCGAAGGCGCCGTCCTGCCGATTCTGCACGCCCTGCAGGAATGCTTCGGCTATATCGACAAGGCGGCGGTCGCGCTGGTCGCCGAGGCGCTCAATATCTCGAAAGCCGAGGTGCACGGAGTCGTCACCTTCTACCACGACTTTCGCCAGGCGCCGGTCGAGGGCGACGTTCTCAAGCTGTGCCGCGCCGAAGCGTGCCAATCGATGGGCTGTGAGGATCTCGGTCGCTCATCTGGCCGCCGAGCATGGCGTCGAGCCCGACAAACCTCGGCCCGGCGCGTCGCTCCATGTCGAAACGATCTACTGCCTCGGCAATTGCGCCCTGTCGCCCGCCGCCTTGCTGAACGGCGATCCGGTCGGCCGGCTCGATCGCGCCGCGATCGACGCCATCGCCGCCGGCGCGTCGAGGAGCGGACCGTGAGCGCGCGGATTTATGTGCCCGCCGATTCGGCCGCGCTGTCGGTGGGGGCCGAGCGCGTCGCGGCTGAGATCGCCGCAGGAGGCGCGCCGCCGCGGCCTCGCCGTCGCCATCGCGCGCAACGGCTCGCGCGGCCTGTTCTGGCTGGAGCCGCTGATTGAAGTGGAGACGTCGCAGGGCCGCCTCGCCTATGGCCCGATCGCGCCGGCCGATGTCGCCTCGCTGTTCGACTCAGGGTTCCTCGATGGCGGCGCTCATCCCAAGGCTCTGGGGCGCACCGAGGACATTCCCTACCTGCGCGATCAGCAGCGCCTGCTGTTTGCGCGCTGCGGAATCATCGAGCCGCTGTCTGTCGAGGACTATCGCCGGCACAGCGGGCTGAAGGGAATTGCGCGCGCCCTGGAGATCGGCCCCAAGGCGATCATCGATGAGATGCTCGCCTCGGGTCTGCGCGGGCGCGGCGGCGCGGGCTTTCCCACCGGCGTCAAATGGCGCACGGTCGCCGGCGTCGAGGCGGACCAGAAATACATCGTCTGCAACGCCGACGAGGGCGACAGCGGCACTTTCGCCGACCGCATGCTGATGGAAGGCGATCCCTTCACGCTGATCGAAGGCATGGCCATCGCCGCGGTCGCGGTCGGCGCGACCAAGGGCTATGTCTACATCCGGTCGGAATACCCGCACGCTTTCCGCGCCTTCAGCGCGGCGATCGACAAGGCGCGCGCGGCCGGGCTGCTCGGCCGCGGCGTCCTTGGCTCGAGCTACCCCTTCGATATCGAGGCGCGGCTCGGCGCGGGCGCCTATATCTGCGGCGAGGAGACATCGCTGCTGGAGAGCCTGGAGGGCCGGCGCGGGCAGGTGCGCGCCAAGCCGCCATTGCCGGCGATCCGCGGCCTGTTCGGCAAGCCGACGGTGATCAACAACGTGCTGTCGTTCGCCTCCACGCCGTGGATTCTCGAGCATGGCGGCAAGGCCTACGCCGAATATGGCGCGGGGCGCTCGCGCGGCACCCAGCCGTTCCAACTGGCCGGCAATGTCCGCTACGGCGGTCTCGTCGAACTGGCGCTTGGCATGACAATTCGCCGCCTCGTCGAGGATTTTGGCGGCGGGACGAAATCGCGCCGAAGCCTGCGCGCGGTGCAGGTCGGCGGCCCGCTTGGCGCCTATTTTCCTGATCGCCTGCTCGACACGCCGCTCGACTACGAAGCGATGCTCGCCGCCAAGGGCATGCTCGGCCACGGCGGTGTGGTGGTGTTCGACGACACCGTCGATCTCGCGCGGCAGGCGCGCTTCGCGTTCGAATTCTGCGCCAAGGAGAGCTGCGGCAAGTGCACGCCGTGCCGGATCGGCTCGACGCGCGGCGTCGAGACGGTCGACAAGGTCATCGCCGGCAAGAACCGTGCGGAAAATCTCGAGCTGATTCGCGACCTCTGCACGGTGCTGACCGACGGATCGCTCTGCGCGCTCGGCGGCCTGACGCCGCTGCCGGTGATGAGCGCGATCGACAATTTCAGCGAGGATTTCTCGGCCGACGCCGTGCGCGTCGCGGCCGAATAGGAGGCGCGGATGGGTCTCATCCAGGAATTCAACTCCGGCACGCCGATCCGCCCCGGCGGAGCGATGGTGACGCTGACCATCGACGGACAGAGCGTCAGCGTGCCCGCGGGAACCTCGGTGATGGCGGCGGCGGCGAGCCTCGGCACGCAAATCCCCCGCCTGTGCGCGACCGATATGCTCGAGGCGTTCGGCTCCTGCCGGCTCTGCCTGGTCGAGATCGAGGGCCGCAAGGGAACGCCCGCCTCCTGCACGACGCCGGTCGAAGCGGGCATGAAAGTGAAGACCGAGACGCCGCGGCTCGCCAAGCTGCGGCGCGGCGTGATGGAGCTCTATATCTCGGACCATCCGCTGGACTGCCTGACCTGCAGCGCCAACGGCGATTGCGAATTGCAGGCGCAGGCCGGCGCGGTCGGCCTGCGCGAGGTGCGCTACGGCTACGACGGGGAAAATCACCTGAAGAGCCCGACCGACGCGTCCAATCCCTATTTCACGCTTCGAATCGTCCAAGTGCATCGTCTGCTCGCGGTGCGTGCGCGCCTGCGAGGAGGTGCAAGGCACTTTTGCGCTGACCATCGAGGGACGCGGCTTCGGCTCGAAGGTCTCGCCCGGCGGCGTCGATTTTCTCGGCTCGGAATGCGTCTCCTGCGGCGCCTGCGTGCAGGCCTGTCCGACCGCGACGCTGAACGAGAAGAGCGTCATCGCGATGGGGACGCCCGAACACTCCGTCGTCACCACCTGCGCCTATTGCGGCGTCGGCTGCTCGTTCAAGGCCGAGATGAAGGGCGAGCAGGTCGTGCGCATGGTTCCCTACAAGGCCGGCAAGGCCAACGAGGGGCATTCCTGCATCAAGGGCCGCTTCGCCTACGGCTACGCCACCCACAAGGACCGCATTCTCAAGCCGATGATCCGCAAGGCGATCACCGACCCGTGGCGCGAGGTCTCGTGGGATGAGGCTCTTGGCTACGCCGCGAGCGAATTCAAGCGCTTGCAGAGAGATTTTGGCCGCGATTCGATCGGCGCGATCACCTCGTCGCGCTGCACCAACGAGGAGACCTTCCTCGTCCAGAAACTGGTTCGCGCCGGCTTTGGCAACAACAATGTCGACACCTGCGCGCGCGTCTGCCATTCGCCGACCGGCTACGGCCTCAGCAAGACCTTCGGCACGTCGGCCGGCACGCAGGATTTCAAATCGGTCGAGAAGTCCGACGTGATCATGGTGATCGGCGCCAATCCGACCGACGCGCATCCGGTGTTCGCCTCGCGCATGAAGAAGCGCCTGCGCGAGGGGGCGCGGCTGATCATCGTCGATCCCCGCCGCATTGATCTCGTCAAGTCCCCGCACGTCAAGGCGGACTATCATCTTCCGCTGTTGCCCGGGTCCAACGTCGCGGTCATCAACGCGCTCGCCCATGTCGTGGTGACCGAGGGCCTCGTCGACGAGGCGTTCGTGCGCGAGCGCTGCGATCTCGCCAGCTTCGAAGCCTGGGCGCGGCTGATCGCCGACGAGCGCAATTCGCCTGAGGCGACGGCGGCGATGTCCGGCGTCGACCCCGTCCAGTTGCGCGCCGCCGCGCGTCTTTTTGCGACTGGCGGCAATAGCGCGATCTATTACGGCCTTGGCGTCACCGAGCACAGCCAGGGCTCGACGATGGTGATGGGCATGGCCAATCTGGCGATGGCGACCGGCAACATCGGCCGGGCCGGAGTCGGGGTCAATCCGTTGCGCGGGCAGAATAATGTGCAGGGTTCCTGCGACATGGGCTCGTTCCCGCATGAGTTCTCCGGCTATCGCCATATCTCGGACGACGCGACGCGCGAAATGTTCGAGCATTTGTGGGGCGTGCCGCTTTCCAACGAACCGGGTCTGCGCATTCCCAATATGATGGACGAGGCGGTCGAGGGCGCGTTCAAGGGTCTTTACGTTCAGGGCGAAGACATCGCCCAGTCCGATCCCGACACCCAGCACATCACGGCGGGGCTGCGGGCGATGGAATGCGTCGTCATCCAGGATCTGTTTCTCAACGAGACGGCGCGTTACGCGCATGTGTTCCTGCCCGGCTCGTCATTCCTCGAAAAGGACGGCACCTTCACCAACGCCGAGCGACGCATCAGCCGCGTGCGCCGGGCGATCGCGCCGCTCGCCGGCATGGCCGACTGGGAGGCCACGATCGCCTTCGCGAAAGCGCTGGGCGTCGAAATGACATATTCTCACCCGTCGCAAATCATGGATGAGATCGCCGCGCTGACGCCGACCTTCGCCGGCGTTTCCTACGATCGGCTCGACGAGCTCAACTCGATTCAATGGCCGTGCAACGACAAGGCGCCGACCGGCACGCCGATCATGCATGTCGATCGATTCGTGCGCGGCAAGGGCAGGTTCATGCTGACCGAATTCATCCCGACCGACGAGCGGACCGGCCCACGCTTTCCCTTGTTGCTGACCACCGGTCGCATCCTGTCGCAATATAACGTCGGCGCGCAGACGCGGCGCACCGCCAACAATCTGTGGCACGAGGAGGACCTGCTCGAAATCCATCCGTTCGACGCGGAAAACCGCGGCGTCGCCGACGGCGATCTTGTCTCCCTGCAAAGCCGCATGGGGGAAGTGTCGCTGCACGCCAAAATCTCCGAGCGGATGCAGCCGGGCGTCGTCTACACCACCTTTCATCATCCCAATTCGGGCGCCAATGTCGTGACCACCGAATTCTCGGATTGGGCGACCAACTGCCCGGAATACAAGGTGACGGCGGTGCAGGTGCGGCGCACCAACCACCAGTCGGACTGGCAGGAGCAGGATCGCGAGGAGGGCTTCTCGCTGCGCCGCATCGCCGCCAAGGGATTGGTCGATGCCGCGGAATGACGAACCGGCTTCGACGGCGGTTTTCGCGCGCGACTATCGCTACGAGGACGGCCCGTCCGGTCCGCCGTTCACCCGAAGCATTGCGATCGAGACGCCGGTCAACATCCTGTTTGGCGGCATTCCGTTCGCCGTCATGATGACGACGCCGACCGAACTGGAGGATTTCGCGATCGGCTTTTCGCTGACCGAGGGGATCGTCGAAACGGTCGCCGACATTCGCGGCGTCACGGTCGAGCGCGCGGAGCAAGGCTTCAAGGTCAATGTGACGTTGGCGGGCGAGCGCCTGAGCGCGCATCTTGCGCGGGGGCGCGCCATCTCCGGGCGCACCGGCTGCGGATTGTGCGGCATCGAGGATCTCGATCACTTGCCGGCGTTGCGTGCGCGCGTCGCCGTCGCCGAGCCGGTCGCGCCGGCCGCGATCAAGGCGGCGTTGCGGGCGCTCGATCAAAGCCAGCCGCTGAACGCCGAGACGCGCGCGGTCCACGGCGCCGCCTGGTGCGATCGCAGCGGCGCGATCGTCGCCTTGCGCGAGGATGTCGGACGGCACAACGCGCTCGACAAGCTGATTGGCGCGCTGGCGCGGAGCGGCGCTTCCCCGCGCGACGGGTTCTTCGTCATCACCAGTCGCTGCTCGTTCGAAATGGTCGCCAAGGCCGCGGTGTTCGGCGCGTCCACGCTGGTGGCGCTTTCGGCGCCGACGTCGCTCGCCATCGAGCGCGCCACGGCCTGCGGCGTCACCCTGATCGCGGTTGCGCGGCCTGATCATGCGATGATCTTCACCGAGGCCGCGCCCGCCGCCAGCGGAGGGCTCGCCGCATGAGCGGCGCGAAAATCGACAAGCTGGTCCGCATGGCCAATCAGATTGGCGACTATTTCAAATCCATGCCGGACAAAGAAGCGGTGAGCGGCGCGGCCGATCATTTGCGGCTTTACTGGACGCCCAAGATGGTCGGCGAAATCATCGCCTTCATGGACGGCGGCGGAACCGGGCTCAATGCGATGGCCGCGCGAGCGGTCGCGCTGCTCAAGAGTCGAGGATCGGCATGAGGCGACTTCGACCAAAGTAGCATGCCGCTGCGAGGAGGGACGTGCGATTGTGGCAGTGCTATAAAAATAGCCGAATCAAAGATTCGCCTGGGGGGCGGGAGGAATGGTGAGCGTCGCCGCGACGCGGGCGCCTGAGCGCGACCTGATCGATCTTACGCTGGCGCTCGGGGCGCGACCCCGATTTTTCTCCGTCCGCCCGCTGCCCCGCCTTCGCAGATTTTGCGATCGCCGAGCGACCGGACCGCAAGCGCGGGCCTCGTCTGCGACGCCGGGAATTCTCCGAACGCCCGTTGAAGCAATTGCCGCCGTCGCGCGGCCCCGCCAGACCGCAGCGCGCCGCAACAAGGCGGATTCGGCGCCGCCGGCGAGTCGAGCGCGATTTTATCATCACCGCCGGAAAAAAACACAAAGTGTTGGGAGGAATGAATGAGCTTTCTTTCTTTTCTCGATCGCGAGCGAACGATCGCCCGGCCGGGCTATTCCCGCTGGCTGATTCCTCCCGCCGCGCTCTGCGTGCATTTGTGCATCGGCCAGGCCTACGCGTTCAGCGTGTTCAACCTGCCGATGACCAAGCTGATCGGCATCGACAAATCCGCGCCTGACGATTGGCCGCTCACCGAGCTCGGCTGGATTTTCAGCCTCGCCATTTTCTTTCTCGGCGTCTCGGCGGCGCTGCTCGGCCGCTGGGTCGAGGAGGGCGGCCCCCGCAAGGCGATGTTCGCGGCGGCTTTGTGCTGGGGCGGCGGTTTCCTGGTTTCAGCGCTCGGCGTCTACATTCACAACATCTGGCTCGTCTATCTCGGCTACGGCGTGCTCGGCGGCTTCGGCCTCGGCATCGGCTACATCTCGCCGGTCTCGACGCTGATCAAATGGTTTCCTGACCGTCCTGGCATGGCGACGGGCATGGCGATCATGGGCTTCGGCGGCGGCGCCTTCATCGCCTCGCCGCTGTCGGTGTTCCTGATCCGGGCCTTCTCGTCCCCGACCCACGTTGGCGTCGCCGAAGCCTTCGTCGTCCTGGGTGTCGTCTATTTCTGCTTCATGATGGTCGGATCGGCGATGGTGCGGGTTCCGGCGCCGGGCTGGAAGCCGGAAGGGTATGTCGCGCCCACGCAATCCCAGAAGCTCATCACCACCAACAACGTGTTCGTCTACCAGGCGCTCAAGACGCCGCAGTTCTGGCTGATCTGGTGGGTGCTGTGCCTCAACGTGACCGCCGGCATCGGCGTCCTCGGTCAGGCTTCGGCGATGAGTCAGGAAATGTTTCCGGGGGTCATAACCCCGGTCGCCGCCGCCGGCTTCGTCGGTTTGATGAGCCTGTTCAACATGGGCGGCCGCTTCGCCTGGGCGTCGATCTCCGACTTTATCGGGCGCAGGAACACCTATTTCATCTTCTTCGTGCTGGGCTTCATTCTCTACGCCATCGTGCCGTTTGCCGGTGGAACGGGCAATGTCGCGCTGTTCGTGTTGTGCTTCCTGATCATCATCAGCATGTATGGCGGCGGATTCGCCACCGTGCCGGCCTATCTGCGCGACATGTTCGGCACGCAATACGTCGGGGCGATTCACGGCCTGCTGCTGACCGCCTGGTCGATGGCCGGCATCTTCGGGCCGGTGCTGGTCAACTACATTCGCCAGTACAACATCACTCACGGCGTGCCGCACGCCCAGGCGTACAACGTCACCATGTATGTGATGGACGTGCTGCTGGTGATCGGCCTGATCTGCAATTTCTTCGTGACGGCGGTCGATTCCAAACATCACCTGGCGCTGCGGGAAGCCGACGCGACGTCGTGACCCGCAAACTGGAAGGACTTCGCCATGGACGGGAATAGCGCATCGGGCGGTTCGGACTATACGTGGAAGCTCGTTTTGGCTTGGGCGTTCGTCGGCATTCCCCTGCTGTGGGGCGTGTGGAACACGCTGATGGCCGCGCTCCAGTTGTTCAAGTAAGACGCGACCGCGGGGCGAACCGTTCGCGGGCGGCGCGAGGCGTCGGACGCCCGCCGCTTGTGCGACGCGTTCCCTGCGAGGAGACCTCGCGCCCGGAGGGTCCACGCTGTCAAACGAACCTGGATCGAGCGGCCATCGACCGACGCGCCATCGGGCGCGAACAAGGCTGTCGCTTTACTCGCCGGCCCCGATCGCGTAGTTCATTGGCGCAATGAGCCCCGGCCCAGCCCATTGTCGCTGGCCGGGGTTTTGTTCGTTAGGGACCGGAGTTCGCCTGGAATGGCCAATGTGGTGGTGGTCGGCGCTCAATGGGGCGACGAGGGGAAGGGCAAGATCGTCGACTGGTTGTCGGTTTCGGCCGACGTCATCGTTCGCTTCCAGGGCGGCCACAACGCCGGTCACACGCTGGTCATCGACGGCAAGGTGTTCAAGCTGGCGCTGCTGCCGTCGGGCATCGTGCGGCCCGGAAAACTGTCGGTGATCGGCAACGGCGTGGTGCTCGACCCCTATCATCTGGCGCAGGAGATCGAGAAAGTGCGCGGCCAGGGCGTGGAAGTGACGCCCGACAACCTGAAAGTCGCGGAAAATGTCCCGCTGATCCTTTCCCTGCACCGCGAACTCGACGCGCATCGGGAATCGGCGACGACGGACGGCGTGAAGATCGGCACCACCAAACGCGGCATCGGCCCGGCCTACGAGGACAAGATCGGCCGCCGCGCGATACGGCTGATGGACCTTACCGAACCCGACGAACTCGACGGCAAGATCGCCCGGCTGCTCGCCCATCATGACCCGCTGTGGCGCGGCCTCGGGCTGACGCCGCCAAACGCGGCGGCGATCCGCGAGGAATTGCTGGCGATCGCGCCGAAGGTGCTCCCGTTCATGGCGGCGACGTTCGAACTGCTCGATCGGGCGCGGCGCGCCGGCAAGCGCATTCTGTTCGAGGGCGCCCAGGGGGCGCTGCTCGACGTCGATCACGGCACCTACCCCTACGTGACGTCGTCCAACACGGTGGCCGCCAACGCTGCGACCGGATCCGGGCTCGGCCCGCGCGCGATCGGCTATGTCCTGGGGATCGCCAAGGCCTATACGACGCGCGTCGGCGGCGGCCCATTTCCGACCGAGCTCGACGACGAGATTGGCCGCCGCATCGGCCAGCGCGGCAATGAATTCGGCACCAATACCGGCCGCCCGCGGCGCTGTGGCTGGTTCGACGCGGTGCTGACGCGCCAATGCATCAAGATTTCCGGCATCGACGGCGTCGCCTTGACCAAACTCGACATTCTCGACGGCTTCGACGAAATCAAGGTCGCCACCCAATACCGGCTCGACGGCGAGGCGATCGACTATCTGCCGGCCGGCCAGGGCGCGCAGATGCGGGCCGAACCGGTCTATGAGACCATCGAGGGCTGGCGAGGATCGACCGGCGGCGCCCGCTCATGGGCCGATTTGCCCGCCCAGGCGATCAAATATGTTCGCCGGATCGAAGAATTGATCGGCGCGCCGGTCGCGCTATTGTCGACCAGCCCCGAGCGTGAAGACACAATTCTTGTGCACGATCCGTTTCGGGATTAATTCGACTGTGGCGCGCGGGGGTCTACAAGGAGCGACCGGAACCGACCATGGCTGACTACTATCCGCTTCTCGCCAAAGCGCTGGCAAACCTGCCGAGTCGCACGACCTCGACGGCGCGCCGCGCGATCTACGATCGCGCGCGCAAGGCGCTGATCGGCCAGTTGCGCTCCATCCAGCCGCCGATGCCCGAAAACGATATCGCCGGCGAAGATGCGGCGCTCGACCGCGCGATCGCGCGCCTGGAGGCCGAATTCGGCGGGCAATCGACGCCCCCGGCGGCGGCCGCCGCGATCCCGAAGGCGCCGCTGGCCGCGCCCTCGCCGATCCCTCGCGCGAACGCATCCATTCCGCGCGCGAACCCGTCGGTCGCCCCGACCGCGCCGTCGCCCGGCCCGAAATCACCAGCAGCGGGGCCGACGACAGGCGCGAGCCCCCAGGCGCCGCGGCCGGCGCCCCCGCCGCGTCCGGTTTCGACGCCAATGGCTCCGAGCGCCGCTGCGCCGCCAGCGGCGCCCAGCGTCGCGACGCCGCCGATCGCGCGACCGCTCGTCCCGCCGCCGGCGGCGCGCCGCCCGAGCCTCGGGGCCGCCTCGCCTTCCGCGCCGACGCTGACGATCGAACCCGCAAAGCCCGCTCCGACCGCCTTGTCCCCGTCGCTCGCCCCGTCGGTCGAGGCGCAATCGGCCGCGAGCGCCGATGGTCGCAGCCTGGCGCCGCCGGTCACCCCTTCGCCGCCCGCGGTTCTTGCGCCGCCCCCCGTCCTCAAGGCCCCGACCGACGGCGCGCGCCCGAGCGCGCCGGGGCGCGCCGAGGCGCGGCGACGCAGTCCATGGCCGATGATCGCCATCGCTCTGGCTCTGGGCATCGCCGGCGCAATCGCCCTGTCCGCCTATTTCTGGCGGGAGCCGACGCCGGATTTCGCGGTCAAGACGACAGGCGGGCCGCCCGTCATCACGGCGCCGGAGAGCCCGAACAAGATCGCCGAGCGCATCAAGGCCGGCGACCAGGCCGACACGACGTCCGCCGCCGGCGAAACACCCATTCCGACGGTGACGGTGCCGGTGGCGCCGGTTTCCCCCGCGCCGGCCGCGCCCGCGACGCCGACGCCCGCGCCCGCAAGCGTGTCGCCGCCTCCCGCATCGCCCGCCGCTCAGGCGCCCGGCGGCGGCGAACGACGTCGTCGCCCAGAGTCCGGCGACGACCGACGCGCAGGCGACGCCCGTCGCCGCCGTTCCCGGCGCCTCGCCCGCGGCGATCTTGATCGCGCTGGCCAACGACCCGCAAAAACCGGGGGTCAACCTGGGCAGCGCGGTCTGGTCGATCATTCCGGCGGTCGGCGGACAGCCCTCGACCCTCGGGGTTCGAGTCGAAATCGACATTCCCGATCAGAAGATGCATGCGACGGTGACGATTCGCAAAAACGCCGACGCCAGCCTGCCGGCGACCCATACGATCGATCTGCGCACGACGTTCGCCGACGGCGCCCAGATCAAGGGCATCCAGGACATGGACCTCCCGAGATTGCGCAAAGGCGAGGCGCCGACCGGGGATCCCGTCTCGGGCGTGCGGGTGAAAATCAACGACAGCTATTTTCTGGTCGGCCTGACGCGCTCGGACGCCGACGCCGCGCACAATCTCGACCTGCTGACGACCCGCGACTGGTTCGATTTCCCGTTGCTGCTGAACGACAACCGGATCGCCAAGCTGACGTTTCAGAAGGGCCCGACGGGCGACCAGGTGATGTCCCAGGCGCTCAGCGCGTGGAACTGAGGCGGGCGAGCCTCAGAGCGCTTCGTCGGCTTCCTCACGCTTGGCTTCGTAGCGCATGACGAGCGGCGCCTGCGCGAATGCGAACAGAAGCGTCAGCGGCATGATCCCGAAGGTCTTGAAGCCGACCCAAAAGTCGGTCGTCTGGGTGCGCCAGATGATTTCGTTGAGCAGCGCCAGCGCCACAAAAAACAGCGCCCAGCGCCAGGTGAGCTTGCGCCATCCCTCGGCGGTGACGCTGAGGGCGCCGTCGAACAGAACCGGCAGCAGCGGCCGGTTGATCGCCATGCCGCCCAGCAGCGCCCCACCGAACAACAGGTAGAGGGCGGTGGGCTTCATCTTGATGAATGTTTCGTCGTGGAAGTAGAACGTCAGGGAGCCGAAAATGACCACGATGACCGCGGTGACCAACGGCATGATCGGGATGCGCCGCAGCAGCGCGTAGGAAACGCCCAGCGTCAGCACAACGCTCGCCATCATCACGCCCGTTGCGCCGAACAATCCCAATCGCGAATAAGCGATGAAGAACAGCGCCAGCGGCCCCAGTTCGAGAACCAGCTTGAGGATCGGATTGATGGTCCGTCGCCTCGCGGGGGCCGCGCCCGGGCCGTCAGTCATCGCGGCGTTCTCCTATCAAAAAATGGCGCAGAGATTGATGGGTTACCCTTATCCGACGCGTCGCGCCACCTCGGCGTCCTTGGGGAAAAAGCCGGAATCAGAGGCGTCGCTGACAAATTGCGGAGACGGTGGTATCGTGGGGTATGGCTGAGGAAAATCTGGAAGATATCCCCCTTGTACAACTGCGCGGGCTGCGCCGCGAAGTGGCAGCGTTGCTTGAGAATCAGACCACCTTCTCAAAGCAGATCGTTCGCCTCTACGAGCACGTCGACAGGCTCTCGGACGACGTGCGCAGTCTCGCGGATGAAGTCCGCCGAGACTTCAAGTCGGTGAAGTCGGACATTATCATGCTCGAAAACCAGAACATTTCCAGGCACGGCGAGACCATCAACGCGCTTCGGCGCATCGAAAGCGTCGAGCGATCGGGTAAGTCGGGCAGCACCCCGGACGCTAACTGACTGTCGCGACTGCCTGTCCAATCCCGCTCTCACCGCTCCACTCCCGCGATCGCATCGGCGAAATCGCGCGCGGCGAACGGCTCGAGATCGTCGACCTTCTCGCCGACGCCGATGAAATGAACGGGCAGGCCGAATTTCTCGGCGATCGCCACCAGAATGCCGCCGCGCGCGGTGCCGTCGAGCTTGGTCATGGCCAGCCCGGTGACGCCCGCGACGCGGCCGAAAATCTCGACCTGCGCCAGAGCGTTCTGCCCCACCGTCGCGTCCAGCACCAGCAGGACGGCGTGCGGCGCCTGCGGATCGACCTTTTTCATGACGCGGACCACTTTTTCAAGTTCGCCCATCAACTCGGCGCGATTCTGCAGGCGGCCCGCCGTATCCACCAGCAGGACGTCGGACCCGTCGGCCCGCGCCGCGTTGATCGCATCGAAGGCGAGGCCGGCGGCGTCGGCGCCCTGCTCGCGCGCCACGAAACCGGCGCCGGTTCTGGCCGCCCACAAACGCAATTGCTCGATCGCCGCGGCGCGGAAGGTGTCGCCCGCCGCCAGCGTCACGGCGAGGCCGTCGGCGGAGAATTTGGCGGCGAGCTTGCCGATGGTGGTCGTCTTGCCCGAGCCGTTGACGCCGATCACCAGGATCACGAACGGCTTTTTCGCGGGGTCGATGACCAAGGCGCGCGCGACCGGCGTCAGGATGCGTTCGACCTCGGCGGCGAGGATCGCCCGCACTTCCCGCGGCTCGATCGCCTTGTCGTGACGCCCGCGCCCAACGGCGTCGCGAATCCGCGCGGCGGCGGCGACGCCAAGATCGGCGCGGATCAGCACCTCTTCGAGATCGTCGAGCGCCGCGGCGTCGAGACGGCGCTTGGAGACGATGTCGACAATGCCCTGGCCAATCGAGGCGGAAGTGCGCGAGAGGCCGGAGGCGAGGCGCGCGAACCAGTTCCGCCTGACCGGCGGCGGTTCCGTTTGCGGCGCGGGCGCATCGGCGGGCGCCGACGAAGGCGGATCGGGCTCAGGGCGCGAAAACAGCCGGCGCAGCAATCCGGCCCTGGATTTCTCCGCGCCGTCGTCCTTGGATGTCATCAGCCTTCCAACCGCCTGCCCGCCCGCGCCTATATAGTCGCCGAGCCTTGGCGCGCGAAGGGCGCCGGGCTAGCTATGGGGTCATGACGCCGGAAGAAACAAGAGCGCGCCTGCTCTATCGCGACGGGTTGATGCTGGTCATCGACAAGCCGGCGGGCGTCGCCGTCCATAAGGGGCCCAAGGGCGGGGTGAGCCTCGAGGATGATTTCGACGCGCTTCGCTTCGGCCTGCCGCGCGCCCCCGCGCTCGCCCATCGCCTGGATCGCGAGACCGCCGGCTGCCTGGTGCTGGGCCGCCACCACAAGGCGTTGGAAAGGCTGGGGTTGCTGTTCAAGCAGGGCCGGATCGAAAAGACCTATTGGGCGATCGTCGAGGGCGGTCCACAGGTCGCGCAGGGCCTGATCGACCAGCCTCTCGGTCGGCTCGATGCAACGCGCGGCTGGTGGATGAAAGTCGATCCGAACGGCGCCCCCGCGCAAACGCGGTGGACGGTCGCCGGGCGCGGCGAAATCGGCGGGCGCGCCGTCGCCTGGCTGGCCCTGGAGCCGCTGACCGGACGCACCCATCAATTGCGCGTTCATTGCGCCGCCGAGGGCTGGCCGATTCTCGGCGACGTCATTTATGGGACGGCGGCGAGGGGCGGTCCAAAACCAGCGGTCGGTCTGCAGTTGCTCGCGCGACGCGTTTGCGTGCCGATCGTCAGATCCGGGCCGCCGGTCACCGTCGAAGCGCCGGCGCCGGCGCATATGCTCGACGCGCTGATCGCCTGCGGCTTTCCCGGCGATCCGCCGCGCGCACCCGCCCCGTCAGAAGCGGCGGCCGGCGTTCCGGAATAGGCGAAGGCCGATGAGGACGGTTGGCGCGTCAGGCGCTCCAACGACGGCGGAACACCTCCCACCGAATCCCCGTCGAGAAATCGCCTCTCCTGACCTCCCCGTGCGTGCCGCTGCGAGAGTGTTCGAATTGACGTACCCGTCGTGTCAATGCGAGCAGTCGCTGGCAAGCGTCGACTTCCCGCATCCCGGCGAAGTCGGCGACCGCGTCCGTCGCGCGAAGATCAAGGGCGGAGGTTCAGATTGGACTGTCTGTATGGTATCGATCACATCGGCGCGTTGCTGGCGACGATCAAACTCGAGTCTGGGGTGGACAATCATGAGATCGAAGAAGACTTTGGCGGATCACGCGTCCAGAGCGCCTCCGGTCAAGGGCCAGGCGATGCGCGCCGCCACGTCGAACATCACGATGCAGAAAATCGCCGAACTGGCCGGCGTGTCGGCGATGACGGTTTCGCGCGCGCTCAAAAACGACGCCGCGGTGTCGCCTCCGACCCGGCGGCGCGTGCTCGAAGTCGTCAAGGAGACCGGCTATGTGACCGACGCGACGGCGCGGGTGTTCGCGTCGGGTCGCTCCGGCTTCGTGGCGGTGCTGGTCCCGTCGATCAACAACTCGAACTTCGCGGACACCACGCGCGGCATGTCGGCGGCGTTCGAAAGCGCCGGATTGCAGATATTGCTCGGCGACACCGGCTATTCGATCGAACGCGAGGAAGACCTGATCGGCGCGTTGCTGCAGCGCCGCCCCGAGGCGATGGTGCTGACCGGCGGCAAACACACGGCGCGGGCCAGAACAATGCTCGCCAACGCCGACATCCCGATCGTCGAGACCTGGGATCTGCCCAAGGCGCCGCTCGGCCATGTCGTCGGCTTCTCCAATGCGGCGGCGGGCCGGGCGATCGTGCGCTATCTCCACGATCGCGGCTATCGCCGCATCGGATTCATCGGCGGGACCACCAATCGCGATACGCGCGGCGCCGAACGGCGCGTCGGCTACATGCAGGCGGTCCGCGAACTCGGCCTGCCGCGGGGACGCATCGTCGCTTTCGGCAAGCCGCCGGTTTCGATGGACCAGGGCGGGGAGGCGCTCGCGTTGATGTTGCAGCAATGGCCGGATGTCGACTCGGTCGTTTGCGTGTCGGACCTCTCGGCGTTCGGCGCGTTGATGGAATGCCATCGACGCGGCATCGCGGTGCCGGGCCGCATCGCCATCGCCGGCTTTGGCGACTTCGAAGTCGCCCGCTGCTGCTGGCCCCGCCTGACCACGATCGGCGTCGATTGCGTCGGCATCGGCGAGCGCACCGCCGAGATCATCCTCCGCGCGCTGAAGGCCAGAAACCAGCGCGAAACGCTGCCGCCGGCGACCGTGGCGATGGACTTCAAGCTGATCGCGCGCGAGACCACATGACGACCGCGACCCCGGGCTTGGTCAGAAAGCCAGTTGCACCTTCATCGACTGCGATCGATCCATCGCCAGTTCAAACGCCTCGGTCGCGCGAGCGAAAGGCAGCGTCGCCGAAATCAGCGGTTTGACATTGACCAGACCCTTGTCGATCAGCGCCGCCGCCATCGCGAACTCCTCGTGAAAGCGGAACGTGCCGCGCAACTCGATCTCCCTGGCGACGATGGCGTTCATCGGCAGCTTCATTTCGCCGCCGAGACCCAGTTGCACGATCACCCCGCCCGGCCGCACGACATCAAGCGCGCCGCGCAACGCGGCTTCGGCGCCGGACGCCTCGAACATCACGTCGAAGGCGCCCTTTTCGACGGCATAGGGCGCAAGCCCATCGGGTGAGGCGGCGATATTGATCGCCCGGTCGGCGCCGACCTTCAGCGCGAAGGCGAGCGCGCCGTCCGCGACGTCGGTGACGACGATCTCGGCCGCGCCGGCGCGCCGCGCCGCGATCACCGCGAGCGCGCCGATCGGTCCCGAGCCGGTCACCAGCGCCCGCTTGCCCAGCATCGGCCCGGCGCGGCGCGCCGCGTGCAGGCAGACAGCGAGCGGTTCGGCCATCGCCGCCTCGCCGAGCGAAACGTCGCTGGCCAGCACGTAAGCCTGCGCTTCATCGCACACCAGCGCCTCGCGAAACGCGCCTTGCACATGCGGAAAGACCATCGCGCTGCCGTAGAACCGCATGTTGAGGCAATGGTTCTGGCGTCCCTCCAGGCAATAGCGGCAATGGTTGCAGGGCCGGCTTGGATTGACCGCGACCCTGTCGCCCGACTTGACGCGGCGCACGTCAGCGCCGACCGCTTCGACGACGCCGGCGATTTCATGCCCCAGCACCATCGGCTCCCGGAGCCGGACCACCCCGAACCCGCCGTGCCGGAAATAGTGCAAGTCGGAGCCGCAAATGCCGCCGGCCTCGATGCGGACGCGGATTTCGCCGGAGCGGGGCTCGGCGTCCGCCACGGCTTCGACGCGCAGGTCACGGGCGGCATGGACGACGACGGCGCGCATGATCTCTCCTCAGAAATGTCGGCGGCGGGACGGCTCGCCGTCGGCTCGCCGTTCCCGACTGGCGATGCGGCGAAAAAACGATGCGACCGGCAACCGCTGGAGAACGCCCGTCGCGCTGAAAATGACCAGCGTCGCGATCAGCACCGCCCCGGTGACGACCTTCTGCTCCTCCGGCGTCATCCCGGCCAGACCCAGCGCGTTCTGGACGAAGGCGAGCACCAGGAGGGCGATCAGAACTCCGCTGATGGTGCCAGATCCGCCGAAAATATTCACGCCGCCCAGAACCACGGCGGTGATCACGGGAAGTTCGAGTCCGATCGCGGTGTCCGAACGGGCGCTCGCGAGGTAGGCGGTCAGCACGATCGCCGCCAAAGCGGACATCACCCCCGAGACGATGAATACGCCGAGCACGGTTCGTCGCACGTCGATGCCGGAAAACCGGGCCGCCTCGCGATTGTTGCCGATCGCATAGAGCGCCCGGCCCCAATGCGTCCCGTGCAGGTAGACGGCGAAGCCGATGAACAGAACAATGAACAGAATCGAGTTCCAGGGAATCGGCGTCGCGCCGATCGTGCCAAATCCGATGTTCTGGTACCATTCCGGAAAATTGCTGACGCCGCGTTCCTTCAGCGCGATCTGCGCGATGCCGCGATAGAGCGCCAGCGTGCCTATGGTGACGACCAGCGACGGCAAGCCGAAGCCGACGATGATCAGGCCGTTGAGGAGGCCGGCCAGCGTTCCGACCGCCACACCGGCGACCATCGCGACTTCTACGGGCAGGCCGTGTTCGAGGCAGACCGCCATGATCGAGGCGCAAAGTCCAACGATCGAACCAACCGAAATATCGATCTCGCCAGCGATAATGACCAGTGTCATGGACAGGGCGACGATCGCCACCGGCGTCATGCTGGCCAGCGCGATCGAAACATTGGAGGCGGTCGCAAAATATTTCGAGAGCTGCGCGCCCCAGACGATGACGACGACGAGCACAAGCAGGAGAAAAACTCCCACCGCACGAGAAGCCGCGCCAGCCGGGGGGTCACGCGGCCCCCCGTCCGGAGCCGCCCCGCGAGGCCGCCGATCGCGCCAGGCGCGCCTCGCGTTCGGCGCGCTCGGCGCGACGGGCCAATTGGCTGTAGGCGATGACAGTGACGAGAATCGCCGCGCCCAGCACCGCTTGCAGCCAGAACTGGTTGATCCCCAGCAGTTGCACCCCGTTCTGCAGGACGGCGAAGATGATCGCCCCGATCGCCGCGCCGAAGACTGTGCCGCTGCCGCCGAATATGCTGACGCCGCCGACCACGACGGCCGAGATCGCCTGAAGATTGAGGTCCGGGGCGATCACCGCGTCGACGGTGCCGAAGCGCGCGCCCCAGAGAACGCCGACCAGTCCGCACAGCACGCCGGAGATGACGAAGACCGCGGCGAGATGCCGCCGCTCGCCGATGCCGGCGAAGCGGGCGCCGTCGCGGTTGCTGCCAAGCGCGTAGAGATTGCGCCCGAAGCGGGTGAATCGCGCGATCCAGCCGATGACAAGCGTGAGCGCGAGGGTCAGCCAGACCAGCAACGACAGGCCGAGAACGTGAACCTGGACGATCTCGCCGTAGCTGTCGGGCAGGATGGTCGCCGAAATCTGCCGCCCGCCCGCCAGCACGATGACGCCGCCGCGATAGATCGCCAGGGTCCCGAGGGTCGCCACGATCGCCGGGATGCCAAGGCCCGCGACGAGCAGGGCGTTGCCGAGGCCGAGCGCGGCGCCGATCGAACAGCCGATCAGCAGCACGACGAGAATCGAGGCGTCGGAATGGGTCGACAACCAGTCGGCGGAGATGAAAGCCGAGGTCGCGACGATCGCCCCGACCGACAAATCGATCTGCCGCGCGATGATGATCAGGGCTTCCCCCAGCGCGACGATGCATACGAGCGTCGCAGACAACGTGATCTGCTCGAGATTCGAGGGCTCGAGGAAGCGGGGTTCGCGCGCCGTCACGGCGGCGCAGATGAGGATGAGAACGACCAGCAGGCCGAGTTCGCGCACGCGCATCAGCCTCCGGGCGAGGCTGGCCCCTGCGCGCGGGGGTGGCGCGAGGGCGTCGTTCAAGAGCTGGCTCGCCCAGCGCGCGGCGGCGGCGGTTCGTCGTGGGCGCGCGGCGCATGCGCGGCGGCGAGCATCAGCGCCTCGCGATCGAACACGGCGCGGGCGAACTGCGCGGAGATTCGGCCGCCGCGAAAAACCGCGATGCGATCGGCCATGCCGATCAGTTCGTTGGCGTCGTCGCTGATCAGGATGATCGCCATTCCCTGCGCGGCGAGCTGGGAGATCGTGCGGTGAATTTCGGTCTTCGCGCCGACGTCGATGCCGCGCGTCGGTTCGTCGAGGATCAGCAGCTTCGGCGACGGCATCAGCCATTTCGCCAGCAGCACCTTCTGCTGATTGCCCCCGGAAAGGGCGCTGGTCGCCTGCTCTATTCCGGTCGCGCGCACCTGCATCCGGGCGGTGAAATCGCCGGCGATGCGCGCCTCCGCGCGGCGATCGACCAGGCCAAGCCAGCCCGACAGCCGGCGCAGGATCGGCAGCGTCTCGTTGGCGCGGATCGGAAAGGGCAGCACGAGCCCCTGGCGATGCCGGTCTTCGGGAACGAACGCGACGCCAAGGCGCATCGCCTCGGCCGGCGAGCGCGGTTGCGCGCGGCGCCCCTCGATCACGATCTCGCCGCGGTCCGGCCGGGTGAGCCCGAACAGCATCTGGGCGACCTCCGACCGGCCGGCGCCGACCAGTCCAAAAAACCCGAGAATCTCGCCGGAGCGAACCTCGAAGCCGACGTCGTCGATGAAGTCCGCGCCCGACAATCCGCGCACGCTGATGATGGGCGCCCCGATCGTCGCGTCCTCCTTGGGAAAGAACGTCTTCAATTCGGTTCCGATCATATGCCGGACGAGCTGCTCCGCGGTGAGCTCAGCGGCCGGCGCGGTAATGACCCGGGCGCCCGACCTCAGCACCGTGACATCGTCACTGTAGCCGACAATCTCATCGAGGAAATGGCTGATGAACAGGATGGCGACGCCCTGACGCTGCAGGTGGGCGACAATCTCGAACAGCCGGTCGACCTCGGGTCCGGACAGCGCCGAGGTCGGCTCGTCCAGCACCAGCACGCGCGCGTCGATAGACAGCGCCTTGACGATCTCGATCGCCTGCCGTTCGGCGATGCTCAACGTCATCACCGGCGCGAGCGGATCGATGTCGACCCGCAGGCTCGCCAGAAGCTCGCGCGCCCGGCTCACCATGGCCGGCCAATCGATCCGGCCCGCTCGGCGAGGCTGGCGACCGACGAAGATGTTCTCGGCGACGCTCAGATCGGGAAACAGCGCCGGGTGCTGGTGAACCACCGCGATGCCCTGGCGCTGGGCGTTCGCGGCGTTCAGAATGACGATTTCCCGACCGTCCTTCAGAATGGAGCCGCTGTCCGGCTGGTGGATGCCGCCGAGGATCTTGACGATGGTGCTCTTGCCGGCGCCGTTCTCTCCGGCCAGCGCATGGACGCGGCCGGCCTGGAGGCTGAGGTCAATGCCGCGCAACACTTCAACGGTCCCAAAGCGCTTCGCGATGGCGCGAAGTTCGATGGCCGGAATCATGAGATCAGTCTTTCGAGGGGGCGGCCGGCGATAGTTCGAACCGCCGCTTCAGGCAATTCGAGCAATCGCCGGCGCCAGGGAGAAGAACCGGGGACGGCGACGCTCGGATCGCCGCCTCGGAGCCGGCGCGAAATCAGAAGTCGAAATCCTTGTAATTGTCGGCGGTGAACTGAAGGGGTTCGCCGGTGATGATCTGCCCGTCCGCGCCGATCGTGTATTTGCCCGGCCATTTGCCGCCTTCGATCGTGAAGCTGTCGCCGACCTTGCCGGTGATCTTTCCTTCAACCAGATTCTTGGCGGCGTAGTAGGTGACATAACCGAGTTTGATCGGGTTCCACAGGTAGAAGCCTTCGATCGTGCCGTCGAGCATGTATTTGGAGGTGATGCTGGGAACGCAGTTGCCGGACACCTTGATCTTCCCGTGCCCCTTGTCGACTGACTCCAGAGCGCGCGCGACAGCGGGCAGGCCGGGGCAGGTCGGCGCGAAAATTCCGGCAAGGTCGGGATATTTGGTCGTCAAGGCGACCGTGACGTCGAAGGCCTTCTGTTCGTTGTCGTAGCCATAGACCGTGTCGACGATCTCAACGTCTTTGTACTTGCTCATCTCGTCCTTGAACGCGGCGATCCACAGGTTCTGATTGGCCGCGGTGGGCTGCGCCGAAACGATCGCCACCTTGCCCTTCGGATTGGGACCCATCGCCTTGACCAGCAGAATCGCGCCGAAGCGGCCGATCGCGTCGCTGGTCGCCTGGTTGACGAAGAACGGCCGACCGTCGGCGCCCGAATCGGCGTCGAACGTGACGACCTTGGCGCCGAGCTTTTGCGCCCGCTTCATCGCCGGAACGACCGCGTCCGGGTCGCTCGGCGCGACGGCGATCGCCGGGATGTGGCGATCGGCCAGATTGTTGATGATGTCGACCTGGGCCTGGGCGCTCGATTCGGTCGGCCCGTAGTTCTCGGCTTTGCCGCCGGTCTCCTTGGCGGCGATTTGCGCGCCGGCCAACGTCGCCTTGTAGTAGGGGTTGGTCGTCGACTTGATCACCATGGCGAGTTCGAAGCCGTCGGCCTGCGCCGAGGCCGTTCCGAGCGCGAACATGCTGGCCAACGATGTCGCGGTGAATACGGCCGCGGCGGCCAGAACTGCCGAATGCTTCCTGCCCATAGTCGTCCTCCCTGAGACACTTGTTTTTCCGAACGGCGCTCCCGTAGACGGGCGAGCCTGTCCGCGGCGCGCTTTCGTCGGCCGCCTCGTCGCTTGTCGACCGCGCGGCGCGGCGCAATCCGCGACCGCCGCTCACGGCGAAGAGCCGGCCTTTCGGAGCAGCGAACAGCCCTCGTCGGGCGACCCGTCGCCGATGCCGAACTGTCGCATGTTATCGATATCAAATCAAGGTCTCGTTTCGCGTCTCCGCCTACGGCGCCAGCAATCGATGCGGCTCGGGGATCCCGATCGGGCAGGCAAAACGGCAAGCGTCGCTCGCCGCGGATCGCCTCAGTCGCCGCGGGCGGCGAGGGGTTCGCTGTTTTCAGCCGCCGCCGCCGTCGGCGTTTTGGTCTCCGCGCCGACGATCTCGACGGCGTCGCCGGTTTGCGTCGACTCCGCGGGATTGTCGACCAGTCGGTCGGAGAGCGACAAACCGGATTCGACCTCGACGCGATTGCCGAGATTGCGGCCGAGAGTCACCAGCTTCAGCTCGACCTTGTCGTTGGCGTTCACCGCGGCCACGCGCATACCCTGGGCGCCGAAGACCAGCGCCGTGGCGGGGATGCGCAACGTGTTCGGGTTGGAGGGAATATGAAATTGAACCTCGGTAAAGGCGCCAGGCCACAATTTTCCGTCGGGATTGTCGGCCTGCAGCTCGATCAGCGCGGTCCGGGAATTCTCCACAAGCGCGTTCGAGGTCGAGACCAGCTCCGCTTCGAAAGTCTCCTGCTGTCCGGGCAGATGCAGCGTCGCCTTGATGCCCGGCTTGATCTGCCCGAGGAAGGCTTGCGGAACATTCACATAGATGCGCATGCGATGAATGTCGGCGACCTGGAACAAGGCTCTCCCCGACGTGCCGCCGGCGGTGACGAGATCGCCGATGTCCACGTTGCGCGCGGTCACGACGCCGTCGAACGGCGCCTTGATCTGCTCGAACTGGGTGAGTTCCTGCAACCGGTTCACCGCGGCCTGCTGGGCCGCGACATTGGCCTTGGCGACCGCCAGCGCCGCGGTGCGCGAGGCCGAGGTCAGCCGATCGGTGTCGCCCTGTTCGGCGCTCGACCAGCCCTGGGCGACCAGGCGCGCGGTGCGCTGGTCGGTCACCTTGCCAAGATCGGCGTTGGCTTTCGCCTGCTCGACCGCCGCCTGCAATTGCACAAGCTGCGCTCTCGCCTCTTCGAGCTGCTGATCGAGATCGGGAGCCGAAATCGTCGCCAGCGTCTCGCCCTTCGCGACGTGGGCGCCGATGTCGCGGCGCCATTCGGTGACGTAGCCGCTGGCGCGGGCGAACAGCGAACCGGTGTAGAAGGCGCTGACATTGCCCGGCAGAACCAGCGCCTCCTCGGCCGGTCCGCGTTCAGGCTGGACCACCCGCACGGTCGGAATCGCCTGCTCATTGGTCCAGACGGCGACTTCCTGCGTGCTCCTGGCGCGATCCGCGATGCCGAACACCGCCATGCCGACGGTGCCGATCGCCGCGATGCCGAGCAGCAGCAATACGCGGCGCAGCCTGGGCAGTTTGATCGATGAGTGAGAAGACATCAAGGCATCCGATCAGGCGTGAGAGGGCAGGCCGGACACCGGCGCGGCGGCGTGGATCCGACCCGGCCGGCGCCCATGCGCGATGGTGAACAGGACGGGCACGAACAACAGCGTCGCAAAAGTAGCAAAAAGCAGCCCCCCGATGACCGCGCGGCCAAGCGGCGTGTTCTGGCCCGGCTCAATCGCCATCGGCGCCATGCCGATGATCATCGCCAGCGCGGTCATCAGCACCGGCCGGAAGCGGGTGGCGCCCGCCTCGAGCGCGGCGGTCAGCACGTCCTTGCCTTCGGCGAGCTGCTCGCGCGCGAAACTGACGACCAGGATGCTGTTGGCGGTGGCGACGCCCATGCACATGATCGCGCCGGTGAGGGCGGGCACCGACAGCGTGGTGTAGGTGAGGAAAAGCATCCACACAATGCCGGCCAGCGCGGCGGGCAGCGCCATGATGATCACGAACGGATCGAGCCACGACTGGAAGTTGACGACGATCAGCAGATAGATCAGCACGATTGACAGGGCCAGACCGAACAGCAACTGCTGGTAAGCGCTGGTCATGGTCGCCGCCTCGCCGCGGATCGTCACGGTCGATCCCTTGGGCAGGCCGGGGCGCGCCTCATCGACGATCTTCTCGATGTCGGCGGCGACGCCCCCGAGCGCGCGGCCCTGGGTCGAGGCGTAGATATTGACCGTGTCGCGGATGTCGTAGCGCGAGACGACGGCGTTGCGCGGCTCGGGCGCGAAGGTCGCGAGGCCGCCCAGCAGTTGCGTCGACGACGCCGCGGTCAGCGGCAGGGTCTCGAGGTCCTCGAGCGAATCGATGGCGTATTGAGGCGTCTGCACCGACACCGCGTAGGACACGCCATTGCTCGGGTCGAGCCAGTAGGTCGGCGCGGTCTGGGTGCTGCCCGACAGCGTCGCCTGCAGGCTCGTCGAGGCGTCGCTCTCGGTCAGCCCCACGACGCCGGCGAGTTCGCGATTGAACGCGACCTTGAGCGCGGGATCCTGGAACTGTTCCTGGATGCGCGCGTCCGCGACCCCCGGAACATGGCGGATCCTGGCGAGCAGCTTGACCGCGAAGTCCCGGCTTTGCGCGAGCTCCGCCCCGGCGACCTGGACGACGAGCGGCGCCGGAGAGCCGAAACTCAGGATCTGGCTGACGATGTCGGCGGGCAGGAACGAGAAGGTCACGCCCGGAAACGCCTTCGGCAACTTCTCGCGCAGGGTCTTCACATAGGCGTCGGTCGCCACCGGCCCGTCATTCAAGGTCACCAGGATGTCGGCGTCGAAGACCCCGATGGTTCCTGAATTGCTGTACGAGATATTGATGCCGCTGGAGGGCAGGCCGATATTCTCGACGATGCTGGTCACCCGGCTCGGCGGCAGGATCGCGCGAATCGTCGCCTCGACCTTGTCGGCCAGCCGCGTCGTCTCCTCGATACGGGCGCCGGTCGGCGCGCGCATGTGAATTTTCATGGCGCCAGCGTCGATCGACGGGAAGAAATCCTGTCCGAGATACGGCGCGAGGCCGAGCGACAGCAAGACGACGAAAAGGAAACCGCAGGCGAACCATCGGCGATGTTGCAGCGCCAGTTGCAGCACGCCGACATAGGCTTGCCGCAGCCGTTCGAAATGATGTTCGAAACGCCGCTGGACGCGCGAGAAAAAGCCGACGGCAGGCGCTTCGGACCCCTCGTGCATCCCGTGGCGATGCTGGCTGCGCAGCAGGAAATGCGCCATCGTCGGCACCAACGTGTAGGTCAGGAGATAGGAGGCGATCATCGCGAAAATCACCGCCATCGCCAGCGGCCGGAACAGATAGCCCGCGACGCCGCCAAGCAGGAACAGCGGCACGAACGCGATGCAGATGCAGAACAGTGCGACCGTCGCGGGTTGCATGATCTCCTGCGCCCCGGACATGATCGCCGTCAGGATGTCTTCGCCGCGGTCCTCCATATGGCGGTTGATGTTTTCGATGGTGACCGTCGCGTCGTCGACCAGGATGCCGACCGCCAGCGCCAGCCCCCCGAGGGTCATCACGTTGATCGTCTGGCCCAGCGCCGACAGCGCAATCATCGAACTGAGGACCGCCAGGGGTATCGACACCGTGATGATCAGCGTCGATCGCCAGCTTCCCAAAAAGACCAGAATCATGAAGCCGGTCAGCGCCGCCGCGATCAGGCCTTCGCGCAGGACCGCGGCGACCGAGGATTTGACGAAGCCAGACTGGTCGCCGACGTATTTGAGATTGACCCCCGGCGGAAGGGTGTCCTTGATCGCCGGCAGGCGATGCTTGACGCCATCGATAATGTCGAGGCTCGAGGCGGAGCCGATCTTCAGCACCGACATCAGCACGCCCTTGCGCCCGTCGGTCTGCACCACGTTGGTCTGCGGCGGCGAGCCGTTGTGGACGAACGCGACGTCGCGCATGAAAATCACCACCCCGTCGACCACCTTGATCGGAAGGTTGTTGAAATCCTCCAGCACCTTGGGCGAGTCGTTGAGGTCGATGGTGTATTCGAAGGAGCCGATCTTCTGCGTGCCGACGGGGGTGATCAGGTTCTGCCGGGCGAGCGCGGCGCCGACATCGGTCGCCGAAAGGTTGTGGGCGCGCAGCGCGTGCTGGTCGAGATCGATCTGCACCTGCCGGGCGGCGCCGCCATAGGCGAACGGCATCTGGATGCCGGGGATCGAGGAGAGCTGGGGACGGATGAAGTTCTGGCCGAGGTCGTTGAGTTCCGTCTGGGAGAGCGTCTCGCTCGACAGCGCGAGCTGGATGATCGGAACGCTGGACGCGTTGTAGACCAGGAGGAATGGCGGGGTCACGCCGGGCGGGAGCTGCTTCAGCATCGTCTGGGAAATCGAGGTGACCTGCGCCTGCGCCGCGCTGATGTCGACGTTCGGCTGGAAGAAGACCTTGACGACGCCGATGCCGGGCAGCGACTGCGACTCGATATGCTCGATGTCATTGACCGTGGTCGACAGCGCGCGCTCGTAGATCGCGACGATCCGGCCCGCCATGTCGTCCGGCGGCAGGCCGGTATAGTTCCAGATCACCGAAATGACGGGAATGCCGATGTTGGGGAAGATGTCGACCGGCGTGCGAAGCACCGAAAGCGCGCCGAAAATCATGATCAGGATCGCCATGACCACGAAAGTGTAGGGACGCGCGAGAGCTAACCGAACGATGGCTGTCATGAGGCTGAGCCTGGAATCTGAGCGTCCCGCCCTGAAGGAACCAGTTAAATGAGCGTCGTCGCCCGGCGTCGCCGTTCGCCACAAGGGTCAATATAGCCGCGAGCCGCGCGAACATATTGTCAAATTATTTTGATCGCCTGCGAGCCGGGACCGCGACCGTCCCGGTCGCTCTTTCTGAACGCACGGCGTTTGCCTGATGCGCTGGCGGAGCGGACGGGACGCCCGCGGTCCCCAGACCGGCGCGCGCCGCGCTCAGGCCTTCGCCACCCGCAGCAGCGAACCGTCTTCGACCCCGGTCACCCGGACTTTCACGCCGACCTCCATATCCTCGCCGGCCACGCGCCAGACGCTGTCGTCGACCCGGATGACGCCGAAGCCGCGCTGGATCGGCTGATCGAGGAAAAATTCCCGGCCGATCAGCCCTTCGGCGCGGCTGAACGGCTGCGGCGGCGAGCGCCGGTCGAGCGAGCCGTAGACGCGCTTGCCGATCACCAGCAGCACGACGACCAGCCCGGCGAACAGGAACAACTGGGCGGTCGGCTCCATCGGCCAGAAGAATTCGACCGCGCCAAGGATCACCGCGGCGGCGCCGATCCAGATCAGGAATGCGCCAGGGGCCAATGTCTCGGCCGCGCAGAGGATCAGCCCCAGCGTCAGCCATACGACATAACTGAAATGAGCGAACGGCGCGCTGTCGGACATTGGCGTGCTTCAGGCCGGATTGGTCGGGCGGGGCGGCGAGGCGCTCGGCGGCACGACATTGCGCAACGGGCGCGCGGGCCGCGCGGAGTCGGCGGCGCGTCCTTCGCCGAGCGCGCTCGACGCGATCTCGGCGAGGCCGCCGAGCGTGCCGGCCAGCGAAGCCATATCCAGCGGCACGATGAACACTTTCTGATTGGGCGTTTCGGCCAAAGCCTGAATCGACTTCACGTATTTTTCGGCGATGAAATAGTTGAGCGCCGCCAGATCGCCGTCGGCCAGCGCCTTGCTCAGCATGCCGGTGGCGGTCGCTTCGGCCTGAGCGAGGCGTTCGCGCGCCTCGGCGTCGCGGAAGGCGGCTTCCTTGCGGCCCTCGGCCTCCAGCACCACCGCCTGCTTCTTGCCTTCGGCGCGCGTGATGTCGGATTGGCGCATGCCCTCCGCCTCGAGAATGACCGCGCGCTTTTCGCGCTCGGCCTTCATCTGGCGGCCCATCGCGTCGATCAGGTCCTTGGGCGGTTCGATGTCCTTGATCTCGATGCGCGTCACCTTGATGCCCCACGGCAGCGCGGCGGCGTCGATGACGGTCAGCAGGCGGACGTTGATCTCGTCGCGGTGCGACAGCAACTGGTCGAGGTCCATCGAGCCCATCACGGTGCGGATGTTGGTCATCACCAGATTGAGCAGCGCCTGTTCGAGGTTGGAGACTTCATAGGATGCGCGCCGCACGTCGAGCACCTGGTAGAAGGCGACGCCGTCGACTTTCACGGTGGCGTTGTCCTTGGTGATGATCTCCTGGCTGGGAACGTCGATCACCTGCTCCATCACGTTCAATTTGCGGCCGACCCGGTCGAAATAGGGAATGATCACGCCGAGGCCGGGGGTCAGCGTCTTGTTGTAGCGGCCGAACCGTTCGACGGTGTAGTTGTAGCCTTGCGGCACCTGGCGAATGCCCATCATGATGGTGATGAGGACAAACAGCACGAGGACGATGGCGAACACGCTGAATCCGGCGAGCGTCGGCATGAGAATCTCCCCCTCCCCGAAAGTCGGGCGACCTCGGCGGGCCGCCCGCGCTTACGGGACGGGGCTCTTCTATCGCTTGCGCGATCGAAAGGCCATCGGGCGCTGATGGTTTGTCCCGGCGAGGCCGCGCCCGCGAAAACGAAAGACCAAAAGGAAACAGCATGGAATATCGACGGTTGGGCGATTCGGGCTTCACGGTTCCGGCGCTGAGTTTCGGCGCCGGGACATTCGGCGGCAAGGGCGATTTTTTCGCGGCCTGGGGTTCGACGGACGAGGATGGCGCGCGCCGCCTGGTCGACATCTGCCTCGACGCGGGCGTCTCGATGTTCGACAGCGCGGACGTCTATTCCGGCGGCGAGTCTGAGCGAATTCTGGGAACTGCGATCAAAGGTCGTCGCGACAAAGTGATCGTTTCGACCAAGGCGACGTTTCGCTCCGGGGCGGGCGCCAATGACGTCGGCTCGTCGCGCTTTCATCTCATCGCGGCCTGCGAGGCCGCGCTCAAAAGGCTGGGAACCGACTATATCGACCTGTTTCAGTTGCATGGTTTCGACGCGGCGACGCCGGTGGAGGAAGTGATGTCGGCGCTCGACGATCTCGTGCGCGCCGGCAAGATCCGCTACATCGGCGTCTCGAATTTCTCGGGCTGGCACTTGATGAAGTCGCTCGCCGTCGCCGACCGCTACGGCTATTCCCGCTATGTCGCCAACCAGACTTACTATTCGCTCATCGGGCGCGATTACGAATGGGAACTGATGCCGCTCGGCCTCGATCAGGGCGTCGGCGCGGTCGTGTGGAGCCCGCTGGGCTGGGGGCGGCTGACCGGCAAGATCCGGCGCGGCGCGCCGCTTCCAAAAGTGAGCCGTCTGCACAAGACCGCCGACAACGGCCCGCAGATCGCCGACGAATATCTCTATCGCGTAGTCGATGCACTCGACGAGGTTGCGGCGCAAACCGGCAAGTCCGTGGCGCAGATCGCGCTGAACTGGCTGCTGCAGCGCCCGACCGTCGCAACCGTGGTGGTCGGCGCGCGCAACGAGGAGCAATTGAGAGAGAATCTCGGCGCGGTCGGCTGGACCCTGACGAGGGAGCAAATCGAACTGCTGGACGGAGCGAGCGCCCAGCCGCTCGCCTATCCCTATTGGCACCAACGCATCAGTTTTCCCGAGCGCAATCCGCCGCCGGTGTGAGAGGCGAGCCGCTGGTCGAGGAGCGCTGACGAGGACGTTCGCCGTCATATCTGTCGAAGAAAAAGAAAGCGCGCACTCGTTTCCGGGGGCTGTGTCTTGATCGTTTTCGAACTGACCAACACGGAAGAAAACAAGACCTATCAAGCCCTGGAGATATCAAACGGAAATCGCCAATACGATTTTCTCCGATCGATCGTGCGCGCCTCGCTCGACCTCGACCGCCCGCTGCTTTCGCAGAATGTCGTCATGGCGCTCAACTATCACGCCATCGTCTGCCTGCATTCCAATCCCGGAGAATATCGATCATGCCCGGTGGCCGCCGGGGATTTCTCCGCGCCCGACGCCTACCGAGTGCCGGCGCTGATGGCGGACTTCATCAATGACGTGAACCGCAACTGGGAGAAAACCGACGCCGGCCTGCTTTGCGCCTATGTCATATGGCGGCTTATCCAGATTCATCCGTTCATCAACGGCAACGGCCGCACCGCGCGCGCCGCCGGCTATCTCGTTCTGTGTTTGAAACTTGGCGGTCTGCTCAAGGGCGAGGTGACGCTTCCCGAGCTTCTCAGACGCAACCGATCGGACTATCTCGGCGCGCTGCAGCACGCCCGCAAGACCTCGGCCGAGGGTCGGCTCGACCTTATGCCGTTGCAATTGCTGATCGCCCGATTGGTGCGCGAGCAAATCGGCCAACCGGAGCCCGGCGCGCCCAAAGCGCCGCTCGAACACGCGCCGCCGATCGACAACTGAACCGCCCCGTCCGCGAGCGCAATCTCTCCGCCATTCCGCAGCCACGCGGCCGCCATATTCATCCGGCGGTCACGGTTAATGATTACCTAACGTTCCCCGGAGCTGTTGCGCAGCGCGAGCCCGGAGATAGCGTCATGTTGCAGACTATTGTCGCCAACTGGAGCAGAGCAGTCAGTGGACTCTTCAGCAACGCTGCGCGTTGGAGCGGAGGGCAGGTCCCCGATGAAAACACGGATGCGTTTCTGAACGCCGCGGGCCGTGATTTTACTGTGAAGAGTTTTCAGGACCAAACAGTCGACTTTCTCGGCCTCAACTCCAATGCGACGCTCAACGACGAGGCCGGGGCGTTCACGATCGACTCTGGCGCGAACAATGCCGGAACCATCGACGTCGACGGCGGCGCGACGCTGGCCTTCGGATCAACGGCAGGCGGCGCCGACCAATTTTTCAATTCCGGCGTCATCAATATCGGTTCCAGCGTGGGCCCGGCAGTCATGGAGCTTAGCGGGCAACCGATCCAGTTGCAGGGCGGGGGCGCGATCACCCTGTCAGGCAACGCGGAGATCACCGGCGGAAGCGCCACTACCCGCGCGGGTCTGGAAAACATCGACAATACGATCTCCGGTTCTGGCGTGATCGGCGGCCAGTATCTGCGTTTCGAAAATGACAGTGGCGGAACCGTCGACGCCAACGACGTTGCGGCGTTGACGCTCAACGGTCAGTCCGGCGGCAATGTCGGATTCGATAACGGGGCTCTCACGGTCGCGAAGGGATTCCCGAGCGGGATCGCGAATTTGGGGACGATCGAAACGACCGGAACCGGCGGCTTGAACATCGACGGCTCGATGCTTCAAGACGGCAATCTGATCGCCGACGGCGAAGGCGCATTGACCATCAATCGCGCATGGGTGGAGGGAACTGGATCGGACTCGGCGGCCGTGAAAGGCGCGTCCATCATCCTCAGCAATGCTGCGCTGGACTTGTCCGGCATCATTTCCACGGTCGCGCGCAGCTCGATCAAAACCGCCGCGGGGACGACCGATGCGATTGAGGCCTTTGACCTGGAAAACGCGGGCAAGATTGTCATCGCCGACGGGTCGAGGCTCCGTTTGGTCGGACAGGTCGACAACAGCGGAGCGATCGATCTCGATGGCGCGACCGCGGCGACGAAACTGGTGATCGGCGGCGGCGAAGACAAGGTGAGGAGCAACCAGACCGCAATGTTGAGGAGGGCGCCGCCGACCCCGGAAAATCAGGTCGGCCTTGTCGGGACCGGCGTTCTCACCCTCAGCGACAGCGCCGACAATTTCATCGTGAGCGATCGGAACGTGGAGCTGCTGATCAACAGCAGCGCCATCGAGGGTTCCGGGACCATCGGCGACCGCAATCTCATCTTCGACAACGCAGTCGGGGGCGTGGTCGACTCCGACGGAAATGCAGGCATGACTATCGCCGGCGACAGGTTTCGCGGCAAGTCTGTCGATCTGAACGCCGGGCTGATCGAGACAACCGGGGCGGGAGGCGTCACGCTGACCCGCCGCTTCGCCAACACCGGCGTTCTCGACGCCGCCGGCCCTGGCGCGCTGACGCTCGACGACGCCACGGTGAACAATACCGGGGGCATCGTGGAGACAACGGTCGACGGAGCCTCGATCGTCCTCGATCACAGCGCGATTATCGGAGGCCGGGTGTCGATCGCGGCGGGCAGCGCGCTTCGAACAGCCGCCAACGCCTCCGACAGTCTGGAGGCGTCCGTGTCCAATGAGGGCACGATCAACATCGGCGCCGACGCGACGCTCTTCGCGGCGGGCCACTGGACAAACTCGGGTGTCATCAACATCAACGAAGGAATGGGCGGCAGCCTCGTGATCGATCCGACGCTGGGGCAGCCGTTCGAGCTGGACGGCGGCGGCGCGATCAATCTCGGCGGCGGTCAATTTGCGCCGGGCTCCTTCGACGTCAACTCCTCGACCACGGTTGTTCAGAACGTCGACAACAAGATTACCGGCTCGGGGACGATCGGCGACTCCGGCGGCTTTCTGAGCCTTCAAAACGACGTCGGCGGATTGATCGACGCCACAGGGAGCGGCGGTCTCCTCATATACTCGGGAAGCGATATCGAAAACGCCGGGACCATACAGTCGGACTCCGCAGGGGGCATAACGATCGCCAGCGTCAACGGCTCCGGTCTCGAAAACGGCGGCTTCCTCATCGCCAACGCCGGCACGATCGATGTGGCGGGGGCGGTCGAGGGCCCGGGCGTCGCAGAAATCAACAATAGCGCCGTCATCGAATTCGGCGCATCGAGCAATCTCAACGTGTTGTTCGGCCAGGGGGCCGCGGGGACGCTGAGCCTCGACACGTCGGCCACCGGCGGGGCCTACCAGGGCGAAATATCCGGCTTCACGTCAAAAGATCATATCGATCTCGGCGACATCGCCTTTGGCTCCGCGCCCACGCTGACCTATTCCGGCGGCGCGTTCGAAGGGACTCTGACGGTCGGCAATGGGACCCTTTCGACAAGCCTGCATATGATCGGCGACTATACCCAGTCGTCCTTCACGCTGTCGGCCGACAAGAACGGCGCCACTCTCATCGGCTGACCGCGAAAGACGCCGTTCCGGACGACGGCGGCGGCCCTGGAGCCGCCGCCGCGTCGCCGGCAAGATCGCGGCGCAGTCGTCAGATCAGCTTCACCAGCTGCTTGCCGAAGTTGCGGCCCTTCAGCACGTCGATCAGCGCGTCCGGCGCCTTCTCCAGTCCTTGGGCGATCGTCTCGCGGTAGCGGATGCGCCCGTCCGCGACGTGTCCGGCAAGTTCGCCGAGGGCCTGCGGCCAAAGAGCGATATGGTCCGAAACAATGAAGCCTTCGATCTTGCTGCGGGTGATCAGCAATGTCCCGACATTTTCGAGCGTCGTCGGCGCGCCCTCGTAGGAGGCGATCAGTCCGCACACCGCGACGCGCGCGAAATTGTTGAGGCGGCGCATGCACGTCGCGAAAGGGACGCCGCCGACGTTCTCGAACAGTCCGTCGACCCCGTTCGGCAGCGCCGCCTTGAGTTCGCCGACGAAATCGGGCGATTTATGATCGACGCATAAATCATAGCCGAGTTCCTCCCTGGCGTAGGCGCATTTCTCGGCGCCACCCGCGATGCCGACCGTTTTCGCGCCGGCGATCTTGGCCAATTGCCCGACGACGGAGCCCACCGCTCCGGTCGCCGCCGAAACGACGACGGTCTCGCCCGCCTTCGGCGCGATGATCTTGTTCAGACCGTGCCAGGCGGTGACGCCGGGCATGCCCGCCGGCCCGAGATAGGCCTGGACCGGAATCCGCGCAGCGTCGATCACCCGCAGATCGCGTCCCTCGCTCACCGAATAGAGTTGCCAGCCGCCCATCCCGACCACCTTGTCGCCGGGCTTGAAGCGCGAATCGTTGGAGGCGACGACCTCGCCGACCGTCGCGCCGACCATTACCGCGCCGACCTCCTGCGGCTTGGCGTAGGATTTGGCGTCGTTGAGTTGCCCGCGCATATAGGGGTCGAGCGAGAGGTAGTGATGGCGCACCAGCGCCTGCCCGGGTCCGGGCGTCGGAACCGGCGCCTCGACAAGCCTGAAATTGCCGGGCGTGACGTTTCCGACGGGGCGCGAATCCAGAACGAATTGCTTGTTGACCGGCATGGCGGCTCCCTCGGGATGGCGGGCGGCGAAACGCCGACAGCTTAGCGCGGTTCGGCGGCCGAGGGGAGGGACGGCGCCTCAATCGCCGCCGAACAGCCGCGCCAGCGGGTCTCTGTCGCGAACCGCCGGTGCGGCGGAGCCGCTCACATTCGGGATCGAAGCGGGCGGCACCGGCGCAAAATCAGGCGCGCTGACCGGGGCGCTCGCCGACCCGACGTCGCGGCGGACCGCGGCGTTTTGCAAGGCGACGCCGCCGCGGTTGATCGACAGCGGTCGCCCGGCGGCCTCGGGGATCGGGGCGGGCGGATCGGGCGGGGCGAGCGGCGGCGGGCTTTCCGGCGCGGGCGTATCGGCGTTGCGCCAGGTCCCCGACGGCAACGCGGCCACCGGCACGCCCTGATGAGCCGCCTTCATGAACCGGCTCCAGATTTCGACCGGCAGATTGCCCCCTGAGACTTTCTTGGTCGGCGTCCCGTCGTCGTTGCCGAGCCACACGCCGGCGACGAGATAGCTGGTGTAGCCGACGAACCACGCATCGCGCCATTCCTGGCTGGTGCCGGTCTTGCCCGCCGCCTGCCAGCCCGGCAGTTCCGCCCTGTGCGCGGTGCCGGTCAGCAACGTCTCCTCCATCATTGCGTTCATCATCGCGACATATTGGGGATCGATCACCCGGCCGAAGCTCGCGTTCTTGCGCGAATAGAGCTGCTTGCCATTGGCGGTGCGGACCCTGGAGATCACGTGCGGCTGCACGCCGATGCCGCCATTGGCGAAGGCGGCGTAGGCGGCGACCAGTTCGAGCGGCGTGACTTCGGAGGTGCCGAGCGCGATCGAGGCGTTCGGCTCGAGATCGGACACGATCCCCAGGCGATGGGCGGTGCGCACCACCGTCTTGGGGCCGACTTCCAGGCCGAGACGCACCGCGACGGTGTTGAGCGACAGCGACAGCGCCTTGGTCAGCGTCACCGGCCCGAAATATTCCCTCGAATAGTTTTCCGGATTCCAGCCCTTGACGGTGATCGGCGCGTCTTCGCGGACGGTGTCGGGCGTCAGGCCTTTTTCCAAAGCGCTGAGATAGACGAACGGCTTGAAGGCGGAGCCGGGCTGGCGCTTGGCGGCGACCGCGCGGTTGAACTGGCTGTCGGCGTAGTTCCGCCCACCGACCATCGCCTTGATCGCCCCGCTGGGGTCCAGCGCGACGATCGCCCCCTGGCCGACGCCGTATTTGTCGCCCTTGGCGTTGAGTTCATCGGTCAGCGCGTGTTCGGCGAGCCCCTGCATCTTTTCGTCGAGCGTGGTGGTGACGACGATGTCCTCGTCGATCGCCCCGACCGTATCGTCGAGCATGTCCATCACATAGTCGGCGGCGTAATTGATCGATCCGGAGCCCTTTTCATGGACGATGGCGGCGGGCCGCGCGAGCGCCAGCTTGGCCATCGCCTCGGTGATGTGGCCCTGTTCGGCCATCGCGGTGATGACCTGCGCGGCGCGCGCATTGGCGCCTTCGAGATTGTGGTTCGGCGCCAGACGCGTCGGCGACTTCATCAGCCCGGCGAGCAGCGCGGCCTCCGACAGGGTCACCTGTTTGGCGCTCTTGCCGAAATATTTGCGCGCCGCCGCCTCGACGCCGAAAGCGCCCGAGCCGAAATAGACGCGGTTGAGGTAGAGTTCGAGAATCTGGTCCTTGGAATATTTGCGCTCCAGCCACAGCGCGAGGATCGCCTCCTGGATCTTGCGCGACAGCGTGCGCTCCTGGGTCAGGAACAGGTTCTTGGCGAGTTGCTGCGTGATGGTGGAGCCGCCCTCCATGCCGCCGCGCCCGGTCACGTCGCGAAAGACCGCTCGGGCGATGCCGACCGGATCGATGCCGAAATGCGAATAGAAGCGCCGATCCTCGATCGCCACGAAAGCCTTGGGCAGATAGGGCGGCAGGTCGCTGAGCCGCACCGCGGCGCCGCCGGTGTCGCCGCGATTGGCGATCAGCGCGCCGTCTTCGGCGAGGATGGCGATATTGGGCGGGCGCATCGGCACCGCGAGCTGATCGATCGGGGGCAACTGGCTCGCGTAGTAGATCAGCAGTCCGGCCAGAGCGACGCCGCCCCACACCGCCAGGACGACCGACCAGTAGACGAGCCGCCCGAACGTCGAGCGCCCGCCGCCGGGGCCGCGCCGGCCGGTTCGGCGGGCTTCATATTTCCGGCCTGAGCGTCTGGCGCCAGATCCAGGACGGTCGTCAGGGTCGGCGCGCAGGTCGTCGCGACCGCCGCGGCGGCGCCAAGAAGCGTCGAGACGCGGCTCGATCCGCTGCTCGGTTCGCCTGCCCCCTAGGCCAAACATGACACGATCCCGCTGCCCCGGTCATCGCTCCGAAAACTTCTCAGCACGAGCGTCGGCCGCAGACATCGAAACTAAAGGCGGCGATTTAAGGGCCAGTTAAGGTTGCGCGTTCGGTGGGTCACGGCGCGAATAACGCTTGAAAAATCGCCCTTCTGACTAGCGGCGCCCTTGCGGACCGGCGGGCGTCTTGGCAAAGTTGCGCCCCCTCGCGCGGGAAGATCGAGCCAGACCATCGGCGCGCGGCCGCAGGCGGGCGGCTTCGGACGCGCGGGCGCCCTGGATTGTCCGGGTCGGTTGGCAAGGTTGGGATATTGCGATGAAGGTCACGTTGGAGCGAACGGCGATGCTCAAAGCCCTGGGGCATGTGCATCGCATCGTCGAGCGGCGCAATACCATCCCGATCCTGTCGAACGTGCTGATCGAAGCGCGCGAGGGGCGGTTGACGCTGAAAGCGACCGACCTCGACCTGGAGGCGACCGAATCCGCGCCGGCGGATGTCGCCATGGACGGCGCCACCACCGTGCCGGCCCATGTGCTCTACGAAATCGTCCGCAAGCTCCCTGAGGGCGCGCAGGTTTCGCTGGAAATGTCCGGCGATGCCGGCCAGTTGCTGCTGCGCTCGGGTCGCGCGCGGTTCCATCTTCAATGCCTGCCGGCCGGCGACTTTCCCGATCTGACCACCGGCGACCTTTCGCATCGCTTCGTGGTGGCCGCCGCCGACCTGAAGCGGTTGATCGACAACACCCAGTTCGCGATCTCGACCGAAGAAACCCGCTATTATCTCAACGGCATCTTCCTGCATGTCACGGACGTCGACGGCGCGCCGATGCTGCGGGCGGTCGCCACCGACGGCCACCGGCTCGCCCGCGTCGAACTGGCCGCGCCGCGCGGGGCGGCGGGCATGCCCGGCGTGATCGTGCCGCGCAAGGCGGTCAACGAAATCCAGAAGCTGATCGAGGATTCGACGCAGGACATCGCGGTCGAACTGTCGAGCGCCAAGGCGCGCTTTCAGTTCGGCGACGTGGTTCTGACCTCCAAGCTGATCGACGGCACCTTTCCCGACTACGGGCGCGTCATTCCGACCCACAACGACAAACGCCTGGTGGTCGACAAGGAGCCGTTCGAGCGGGCGGTCGATCGCGTCTCCACCATTTCGTCCGAGCGCGGCCGCGCGATCAAGCTGTCGATCGGCGACGGCAAGATGGTGCTCGCGGTCAACAACCCGGATTCCGGCTCGGCGAGCGAAGAGATCGAGGTCGACTACGATTCCGCGCCGATCGAGATCGGCTTCAACGCGCGCTACCTGCTCGACATCGCCGCCCAGCTTTCGAGCGACACGGCGCTGCTGAAATTCTCGGACCCGGGATCGCCGACCATCATCCAGGACCGCGACGGGGCGGCCGCGTTGTTCGTCCTGATGCCGCTGCGGGTTTAAGCCCGCCCGGAGCGCAGCGCGCGCAGCACCAGCGCGATGACGCGCTCGAAGCGCGCCTCCAGCACGGCGGCGGCGGTTTCGGCGTCGAGACGCAGAGCGAGCGGATGGATGAAGCGATGGGCGGCGTCGAAGATCAGCGACAGGGCGCGCCGCCGATCGGCCATCGCAAAGGCTCCGGAGGCGATCCCCTCCTCGACGACGCGCTGAAGCTCCGATTGGACGCGCGCGCGATGCTGGCGCGCGCTGCCTCTGGCCTTGTCGAGCGCGTCGATCAGCAGGTCGAACAGCGCCGGATCGGCCTCCAGCTTTTGCCGATAGGCGCGATGGATGGCCAGCAGCATGCGCTCCAGCTTGTCATAGGCGGGGTCGGCGCCGTCGGCGGCCTCGCGCAGGCGCGCTTCAAGCGGGCGCAGCCACGCGGCCGTCACCGCCTCGAACAGCGCTTCCTTCGACGGGAAGTAGCGATAGACGTTGGCGTGCGTCATGCCGGCGTCCTGCGCGATGCCGACGATCGTCGTGCGCGCCGCGCCGAACTTGCGCAGATGGGCGCCGGCGATTTCGAGAACGCGGGCTTCGACCGGTTCGGCGGATGAGGATCGGGGCACGCGCGCGAATTCCCGACGCCGAGCGTCAGGGCGCCGCTGCGATGCTGACATGAAATTCCGAGCCATTCCAGTTCTCGGATTCCGCGCGCGGCGCAATCGCTTGCCGCCCCGCGTCACTGCGCCGGGTTCGGCTTCGCCGCGCCGCCTTGTCCGACGGCCCCCGGCAGGCTCTTGAGATATTCGGCGATCGCTTCCCGGTAGCCCGCCGGCAGTTGGCCGGCGTCGCGCACCACCGCCGCCATCGGACCGCCCAGCGAATCGCCGTCGGGCGTAATGCCGGTGGCCAACGCCCCTACGATGTCGGCCTGCGACCATTGTGCGAGGCCGTGGCCGGTGATGTCGGGCGCCTTGTCCTTGCCTTCCGGCGTAGGGCCTCCCGTAAACCGCCGCGCGGCGACGATCCCGCCGAGGAAATCGCGGGGGGAATGGCATTCGGCGCAATGGCCGGGACCCTCGACGAGATAGCGGCCAAGATTCCATGCGGCGCTTTTGGACGGATCGGGATCGAGTTTGGCGTGATCGAGATAGAGGAGCTTCCACAGCCCGACGGCGCGGCGGATCGAAAAGGGAAAGGCGAGCCGGTGGGCGGGCGGGCGCCCGTGGACCGCCGGCAGGGTTCGCAGGAACGCCATGAGGTCGCGCACGTCGCCGATCTTCATGTTCTGGTAGGACGTGTAGGGAAGCGCCGGGTAATAGTGCCGGCCGTCCGGCGAAACGCCCGGCCATCAGCGCATTGGCGAGATCGATGACCTTCCATCGTCCGATCCCGTCGTCGGGGTCGGGCGAGATATTGGGCGGATAGAACGAGCCGAACGGCGTCTTCAGTTCGAAGCCGCCGCCGAGCCGCAGCGGATCAGGCTGTCCGGGGGTCGCGTGGCAGGAGTTGCAGCCGCCGGCCAGGAAGACGATCCGCCCGGCCGCCGCGTCGCCGCCCGCTTCCATCGCAGGACCGTCTTCGGCGCTGTACAGCGGACGCGGCGCCGAAAGCGCCCATGCGGCGACCGCCGCGAGCGCGAGGCAGACCAACGCGATGAACACGGCCCTTTTCATCAGGTCGGCCCCGGCGTTGGCGCCCGCCCGCGGCTCACGCCATTTCTGGCGAACGCCGCGCCAACCGCCGTTCGGAGGGCCGGCGGCGATCGAGCCGCGCTCCGGACGCGTCGCGTCGAAAGAGGCTCACTGCTGTTTGGCTCGGTAGTTTTCGTGGCAGCCGCCGCAATTCTTGAACACCGCGGGGGCGGTGGCCTTGAAGCTCGCCTCGTCGGTGATGGCGGCCAACGCCTCAGTGGAATCCTTGCCCAATTTGGCGAAGCGCGCGTCGAAGTCGGCCTTGTTTTCCCAGATCGCCGGCAGCGCCTTGGTGTCGCCGCCGGTCTTGCTGTCGTCGGGAAACAGGGCTGGCGCTTTGGCGGCGGCGTCGGCGAAGGTTTTCAGACCCGCCTGCACCGCGGCGAGGTCGAATGGCGCGCCCTTCAGCATGTCGCTGATCGCCTTGGCGGCCTTGCCATTGGCTTTCATCAACGCCTGGCGTTGCGCGATGGCGTCGCTGTCGGCCGAGACGGCGCCGATCCCGGTGCACAAGACGACCGCGGCGATAAGCAAGCGCTTCATGAGATCCCCTCAGGTTACGCGAGGAGAGTGATCGGGATCGGCGCGCGCGACAACCGCGAACGCCGGGGTGTCGCGCGGTCGCCGGTCAAATGTCCGTGACTTCAGGATTTCGAAGCCGCGGCCGCCGCGATCGCCGTAAAGATGGCGAGCGGCGTGGCGGGCATGTCGAGATGGGCCACGCCATAAGCGCGCCACAGCGCGTCGTTGACCGCGTTCATCACCGCCGGCGTCGAGCCGATCGAACCGGCCTCGCCGGCGCCCTTGAGGCCGAGCGGGTTGGTGGTCGAGGGAATGTTGCGCGTTTCAAAATGGAAGTTTGGCAGGTCGTCGGCGCGCGGCAGGCAATAGTCCATCAGGCTCGCGGTCAGCAGTTGTCCGTCCTCGCCGTAGACCGCGCGCTCCATCAGCGCCTGGCCGACCCCCTGCGCGATGCCGCCGTGCACCTGGCCGACCAGCAGCAGCGGATTGAGGGTGAAGCCGAAATCGTCGACGACCGTGTAGCGTTCGATCCGCACCGCGCCGGTTTCGGGATCGATCTCGACTTCGCAGGTATGGGCGCCGTTCGGATAGGTGGCGTCGGCGGGCGTGAACGCTTCGATCGCCTTCAGCTTCTCTTTGGTCGCGCCGGGCAATGCGGCGATCTCGGCGTAGGAAATCGAGCGGTCGGTTCCGGCGATCCGGATCGCCCCGTCCGACGCTTCGAGGTCGGCGACCGCGGCTTCGAGCTTGTCCGCCGCGAGTTCCTTCAGCGAGGCTGCCAGTTTTTCCGAGGCGCGGGTGACCATCACCGCGCCGATCGGGATCGAGCGGGAGCCGCCGGTGCCGACGCCGCTGACCACGCGATCGGTGTCGCCCTGGACGACCGTGACGCGCTCCAGCGGCACGTCGAGGTATTGCGAGACGACCTGCGCATAGGCGGTCTCGTGGCCCTGGCCGTTGGATTGGGTGCCGACCAGCACCGTGAAGCGGCCGTCGCGGCCGAGTTCGACCGAACCTTGCTCCTCGCCGTACCAGGCCGTGCATTCGATATAGGTGGCGATGCCGACGCCTCTCAGGAGTCCGCGCTTCCTGGCCGCCTCGGCGCGCGCGCCGAACCCGTCATAGTCGGCCTTGGCCAGAGACGCGCGCATCGCGCCCTCGAAATCACCGACGTCATAGGTCCGCTTGGTCGGCGTGCGGTAGGGCATCTGGCTCTGCTTGACGAAATTGCGCGCGCGAATCTCCTCCGGCGCGATCTCGAGCGCGCGCGCACACTGATCGACCAGACGCTCGAGAACATAGGCCGCCTCTGGCCGGCCGGCGCCGCGATAGGCCTCGACCGGCACGGTATGGGTGTAGACGCCGCGCACCCGCGCGTGGAGCGTCGCGATGTCGTAGGGTCCCGTCGCCATCGAGGCGCCGAGCCAGGGAATGTACGGGCCGTTCTGCGAGAGATAGGCGCCCATTCCGCCGAGGATATCGACGCGCAGGGCGAGGAACCGACCATCGGCGTCGAGCGCCATTTCCGCGGTCGTCAGATTGTCGCGTCCCTGCCCGTCGGTCACGAAATGCTCCGAGCGGTCCGCCAGCCAGCGAACCGGACGCCCGAGACGCCTCGCCGCCTCGAGAACCAGCGGATAGTCGCGATAGACGACGGCCTTGGTGCCGAACCCGCCGCCGACGTCATTGGTGACGACGCGCAGCCGGTCGGCGGGAATTTTCAGAATGTGCTTGGCGATCGCGTCCCGAATCCCGTGGACGCCCTGGGTGCTGGCGTAGAGCGTGTAGCGGCCGGACGCCGGATCAAAATCGCCCACCGCGCTGCGCGGCTCCATATAATTGGCGACGAGGCGCTGATTGACGACGCTGAGGCGCACCACATGCGCCGCCCTGGCGAACGCCGCGTCGGTGGCCGCCTTGTCCCCGACATGCGCGTCGAAAGCGATGTTGCCGGGCGCTTCGGAAGAAACCTGCGGCGCGCCGGTCTTCATGGCGTCCCGCATGTCGGCGACGGCGGGGAGCGGGCTCCACGCGATGTCCACGGCTTCGGCGGCCTCGCGCGCCTCGCGCTCGGACTCGGCGACCACCATCGCGACCGCGTCGCCCACGTGCAACGCCTCGCCGCGCGCCAGGACCGGGCAGAGCTTCAGCGGCGCCGACCGCGTCGCATTCAGGAACGGAGAGACAGGGAAGGTCGCCGAGTTCGCCGAAATCGGCGGCGACATAGACCGCCTTGACGCCCGGCGCCGCCCGCGCCGCGCTAAGATCGCCGAACGAAAACGCCGCGTGGGCGTGCGGGCTGCGCAGGAAAACGGCGTGCAGCGCGCCCTCCGGCACATGGTCGGACGTGTAGTTGCCGCGCCCCGTGACGAGACGCACGTCCTCCACGCGCTTGACCGCCTGCCCCACGCCAAATTTCATCAGCTTCATCGATTCGATCCTCAGAAATTCTTGTTGTTCCGGCGACGCGCGGCGGGTTTGGCCGGCCTCTCGCGCGACCATAGCATTTCGTCGATGCGGCGCCACGGCGGCGGCGCGCTCATCGGGAGGCGGCGATTTCGCGCGCGCCGGGGCCATTTCCTCAACGCTTCGTTAATCGCTGGCGGGGACAATGGCTAATGCTGGTTAACCAGGTTGGACCGCCGCCATGAATTCCTCCGAAGAATCAAATGATAGCGTCCCCGTAAATGCCGCCGCCGAGCCGGCGGCCCCGGTCGAGGCCGCCGCGCCTCCGGCGAGCGCGGAAGCGACGGCGCCGAGCGTCGCGGCCAAAGACCCGGCCCCGCCGGAATTGGCGGCGCGGATCGACAGCGCTCCGGCGATCGCGCAAGCCGGCGCAACGCCGCCGCCGCAGAAGCCGGCGCCCGAGGTCAAATCCGACGTCCAGCCGCCCAGCGGCGCGATCATCCCATTCGTCGCGCCGCCCCGTTCGGAGGCGCCGCCGGCGTCTGCGCCGGCCGGAGGCGCGTTGTGGCGTGTCGCCTCGGACCGGCGCGTGCAACTCGGCGCTCTCGCAGCGGCGCTGGCGCTGGCCGGCGTCATCACCGTCTCCTCCATTTCCTACGGCAATCAGCAGGCGCATTCGCTCGAAGCGCAGGCCGCCGAAGCCCAGACGATCGAGGACGCCGTCAGGACGCTCAAGGCAAGGATCGCGACGCTGGAGGCCGCCCGGCGCGACGAAGCCGTCGACCTGCGCAAGACGGCGACCGAACTCAAGAGCGGCGTGGCCGGCGCGCGCGACGTCAGCGCGTCCCTCGCTCAGTTGAGCGCGCGCTTCGACCGGGTCGAACACGATCAGGATGCGCGCATCGAGAAGCTCGGCGAGCGCATCGACCACGACGCGACGACGCGCAACACCGAGGCGGCGGCGCATAACGCCGATATCGCCGCCCGGATCGAGAAACTCGAGAAGAAGGTCGCGGCGCCGGTCGTCGCTTCGCTCGCGCTCCCGCCGGTCGCTCCCGCCGCGCCGCCGCCCAAGCCGGCGACGCCCATGCCGGCGGCGGCCCCGGCGCTGACGACGCCGGTGTTCGGGGCGGGCGTCTCACGGGAGACGACGGGCTCGATCCTGCCCGCGCCGGCGCGCCCGGTCATCCGCAGCTGGGTCGTCCGCGAAGTTCATGATGGCGTTGCGGTGGTCGAGGGTCCCTACGGCTATCGCGAAATCGAGCCGGGCGAATATCTGCCGGGAGCCGGCCGCGTCGAGCGGATCGAACGACACGGCAACGACTGGCAGGTGGTGACCAGCGTCGGCATGATCAACGGCGCGCCGACCGGCAATTTCTAGAGCGCGGGCCGTCCGACCGGACTAACTTGACGCTCGCGGGCCTCACGATGGAGGGAGCGGGTGATCAAGGACCTCTGGAATATCGGCGTCAAGGTCGTCGACCTTGAACGCGAGGTCGACTTCCTCAGAGCCGTCGGCGCCGAGATCGTCCTGCGCGATCGCCTGTCGTTCGCCGGCAAGGAGCGCGAATACGCGGTCCTCATGCTCGGCGGCGTCCGCATGTTGTTTTTCAACAGCGTGATCTTCGAGGACGGTCTCGAAGAGGGCGTGCCCCCGGGTCTCAGCCATGCGGTCTACGAGGTCGACGATCTCGACGCGGAATATGCGCGCATTTGCGCTCTCGGCGCCAAGGTCCTGATCGAGCCGACTTCGGTCGGGGCCGGTTTCGGCTCGCGCCGCATCGCCTTCTTCCGTTCGCCCGGCGGGTTCGTCTTCGAGATCATGCAAGTGCTGGAGCGAGCGATCTGACAGGTCCGGCGGCGCGCGTTCAAGGCGCGGCGGTCCGTCGCAGCCGCGTCCCGGCGGCGAGCAGGCCGATGAGGAGAACCACGACGTAAACGGCGCCGCCGACGGCCGCGAGCGCGCCAAGTTCGGCCTCGTTGTTCCAGCGCGCGAGGTTTTCGCTCCAGGCGACGACGGGCGCCTCGCCGAGCGCGACAGCCAGCGCCAGCGCGCCGCTTGCGCAGAACGCCGCCGCGGCGACCTCGGCGAGCGCGGAATCCGGCCGCATCCATCCGCGCCACAACGCCAAGGCCGCCAGGCCGGCGAGATTGATCCATGCGCCGGCCGCCGTGGCGAGCGCCAGGCCGACGGCGCCCAAGGTCTGGTAGAGCGCCACTTTCAGGCCGACATTGACGGCGATCGCGGCGAGCGAAATCACCATCGGCGTCGTGGTGTCGCCGCGCGCCTGAAAACTCGCCACCGCCGAGCGGATCAGCACGATCGGCATCAGTCCGAGGCCGTAGGCGGCGAGCACCGCCGCAGAACTCGCCGCCGCCTCGGCGCTGAACGCGCCGCGCAGGAAGGCGGCGCGGGTGACCAGCTCGGGAATCGCCAGAAACGCGACGCAGAACGGCGCCGACAACGCAACGCTGATCGCCATGGTGCGGTTCTGCGCGACATAGGCGCCCTGCGCGTCGCCGGCCGCCAGCCGGCGGCTCATTTCGGGGAGCAGCACCGTCCCCGCCGCGACGCCGATGACGCCGATCGGCAACTGGTAGAGGCGTTCGGCGTAATAGATCGACGAAACGACGCCGGTCGGCAGCAGCGAGGCGATGATCGTATCGGCGAAAATGGCGATCTGCACGCCGGCCGAACCGATGATCGCCGGCGCCAGCGCCCGGAAGAACTGGCGCACGTCGGCGCTGAGCCTCGGCCACGCCAGCCGCTCCAGCAGGCCCTGGCGACGCGCCGCCCCGGCGACCAGCGCCAGTTGCGCCGCGCCGGAAACGACGACGCCCCAGCATGCGGCCTCGCCGGCGTTGGGGAAGAGATAGGCGAGGCCCAGAAAGCCGACGATCGCGACGTTCAGCAGGATCGGCGCGAAGGCGGCGGCGGCGAAGCGGCCGTGGGCGTTCAACGTGCCGGAATGCAACGTCACCAGCGTGATGAACAGGAGATAGGGAAAGGTGATCCGTGTCATTTTCACGGCAAGCGCGAACTTTTCGGGATCGGCCCTCAAATCCCGGCGCCATCAGGTCGACGAACCATGGCGTGTAGGCGAAGGCGAGCGCCAGCAGCACGAGTTGCGAAACCAGCAAAAGCGTGAAAATCTGGCTCGAGAAGCGCTTGGCCTCATCGTCGCCTTCGGTCGCCAGCACGCGCGAATAGGACGGCACATAGGCGGTGTTGAAAGCGCCCTCGCCGAAGATCGCGCGGAACTGATTGGGCAGCCGGAAGGCGACGACGAACGCATCGTTGACCGCGCCGGCGCCGAGCACGGCGGCAAGCGCGAGATCGCGGGCAAAGCCGGTCAGCCGCGACAGCAGCGTCAGGGCGCCGACCGAAAAGAGGCTGCGATACATCAGCTCAGGCCCGAATCAGCGGCGCGGGACTTGCGCGGCAGGCCGATTGTGGCGCCCAATCCCTTCGCCTCGCTGAATCCGGCACGATGACCCGCACCCCTACCCCGCCTGCCGCACGAAACTCTCCAGCACCATCTTGCGGCCGGCCTTGTCGAAATCGACGGTCAGTTTGGCGCCGTCGACCGCGACGACGCTGCCGGGGCCGAACTTGACGTGAAAGACCCGCGCGCCCCTGGCCAGTTCCGATTCGACGCCTGCGCTCGCCGTCGCCCTGCCCTCGATCACCGCCGGCCCGCGACGCGGGCCAGTCGCCGCCTCGGCGAATCCGCCGCCTTTGGTCTGCTCCTGGGCGCGCCGCCAGCCCGGCGTCTCGTAGCGCGATGAGAACGGCTCGACCCGATCGAAGCGCGACACCGCATAGCCGCCGTGCATCGACGCGCCCGACGCCTCGACGACCTCGACATGCGCCTCCGGCAATTCATCGACGAAGCGCGACGGCTGGGTGGTCTGCCACAGGCCGCGAATGCGGCGGTTGGCGGCGAAATAGATTTTCGCCTGGGCGCGAGCGCGGGTCAGCCCGACATAGGCGAGCCGCCGCTCTTCTTCGAGGCCGGCGCGGCCGTTCTCGTCGAGCGAGCGCTGATGGGGAAACAGGCCCTCCTCCCACCCCGGCAGAAACACCACGTCGAACTCCAGCCCCTTGGCGGCGTGCAGGGTCATGATCGACACCCGCGCGCCGCCTTCCCCGTTCTCGACGTCCATCACCAGCGAAACATGCTCGAGGAAAGCGGCCAGACTCGGGAATTCCTCCATCGAGCGCGTCAGCTCCTTCAGATTCTCCAACCGGCCGGCGGCGTCGGCGGTGCGGTCGGCTTTCCACATGTCGATATAGCCGCTCTCCTCCAGGATGAGTTGGGCCAACTCTTGATGCGGCATGGCGTCGACCTGCGCCGACCAGCGGTCGAGGAAACGCAGGAAATCGCGCAGGATCTGGCGCGGCCGCGCCTTCAACTCCTCGGTCTCGATCAGCACCCGCATCGCGCGGGTCAGCGAAACGCCGGCGCGCCTTGCGTATTCGTGCAGCACATTCAGCGTCGCCTCGCCGAGGCCGCGCTTGGGCACATTGAAGATGCGCTCGAACGCCAGATCGTCGTCGGGCTGCGCGACGCACCGCAGATAGGCGAGCGCGTCGCGGATTTCGGCGCGCTCGTAGAAGCGCGGCCCGCCGATCACCTTGTACGGCAGGCCCAAAGTGATGAAGCGCTCCTCGAACTCGCGCATCTGGAACGAGGCGCGCACCAGGATGGCGATCTCGTCGAGCGACTGGCCGGCGCGTTGAAAGGCCTCGATCTCGTCGCCGATGACCCGCGCCTCCTCCTGGCTGTCCCACAGCCCGGACACCGTCGGCTTTTCGCCGGCGTCCGCCTCGGTGAACAGCGTCTTGCCGAGACGGTTCTGGTTGTGGGCGATCAGGCCGGCGGCGACCGCCAGGATATGCGCGCCGGAGCGATAGTTGCGCTCGAGCCGGATCACTTTGGCGCCGGGAAAATCGTGCTCGAAGCGCAGGATGTTGTCGACGTCGGCGCCGCGCCATCCGTAGATCGACTGGTCGTCGTCGCCGACGCAGCACAGATTGCGGCTGGCCTGCGCCAGCAGCCGCAGCCACAGATACTGCACGACGTTGGTGTCCTGGTATTCGTCGACCAGCATATAGCGCAGCCGCTGCTGGTATTGCCGCAGGACCTCCGCGTTTTCGCGAAACAGCCGGAGGCATTCGAGCAGCAGGTCGCCGAAATCGACGGCGTTCAGCGCCTTGAGGCGCGCCTGGTAGAGCGCATAGAGCGCGCCGCCGTCGCCGTTGGCGAAAGCCGCCGCCTCGGCGGGCGGCACATGGGCGGGATCGAGACCCCGGTTCTTCCACCCGTCGATCAGCCCGGCCAGCGCCCGCGCCGGCCAGCGCTTGTCGTCGATATTGCGCGCCTGCAAGACCTGCTTCAGCAACCGGATCTGATCGTCGGTGTCGAGGATCGTGAAATTCGGCTTGAGGCCGACCAGTTCGGCGTGACGGCGCAGGATCTTGGCGCCGATCGAATGGAACGTGCCCATCCACGGCATGCCTTCGACGAGGCCGGTCAGATGCCCGATCCGCTCGCGCATTTCGCGCGCCGCCTTGTTGGTGAAGGTGACGCTGAGGATTTCATGGGGCCGGGCGCGCCCGGTGGCGATGAGATGGGCGATGCGGGTGGTCAGGACGCGCGTCTTGCCGACGCCCGCTCCGGCCAGCACCAGAACCGGGCCGTCGAGCGCCTCGACCGCCTCGCGCTGCGCCGCGTTGAGGGCGTCGAGGTAGCGCGGCGCGGCGTTGGCGCGCGCCCGCGCCGAGAGGCTCAACGCGTTCGAAGCGCCTCGGTCGGCGGGAGCGGCGTCATCGGGCGGCGCCGGCGCATGGCTGGCGGACAAATCAAGGGCCTCGCGGCGCGGACGAATCATATGCGGCGCAATGTGGGGGGCGAGGCGGCAAATGTCGACTCCGCCGGGCGCCGTTCCCCCCGGCCCATTGGCGGCCAACCGGCTTGCGGCGTCTCCGCCCAAAGCTCGCAGCTACGGCTCGATCAGCACGCCGGGATTCATCACGCCGCGCGGATCGAGCGCGCCTTTCGCCGCGCGCAGCGCCGCGGCGAACAGCGCCGGCCGCTGCCGGTCATACCAGCGGCGATGATCGCGCCCGACGGCATGATGATGGGTGATCGTGCCGCCGGCGGCGATCAGCGCGTCGCTCGCCGCGCTCTTGATCGCCCGCCATTGCTCGATCAGCGCGCCATGCCGGCCGAGCGCGTGGAACGAGAAATAGGGCGCGGGTCCGTCGGGATAGACATGGGTGAAGCGGCAGGTGACCTCGCCCTTGACGCCCGTCGCCTCGAGAATGGCGCGCTCCGTCGCGGCTTTCACCGAATCGTGAAGCGATTCGAACCGCTCCCAGGTGATCGAAGTCTCGAAGGTGTCGCTGATGATCCCGGCCGGCGTCAGGAACTCGCGCGCATAGGGCATCCGGATGAACGCGTTGCGCCACAGCCCCGCCGCCCCCTCGCGATGGGCGTCGACGCCGCCAGCTTGAGCGAGACCGCCGTGGTCGGCGCAACATTCCAGCGCGCGCTTCATCCAGGCGTCGAGCGGATGGTCGCCCGATTCGAAGGCCAGCACGAGAACTGCCACTGAGCCGTCCGCGGCGCCGGTGTTGTAGGCTTCCGCAGGATCGAGGATGCGGCAGTTCGAGGGATAGAGGCCAGCCTGCGCGATGGCGCGCACCGCGCGCGCGGCGGAAAAGAACGTATCGAACGTCACCGAACCACCCGCCCGAAATGTCGGCTTCGACTGCAGGCGCATCCACGCCTGCGAGATGACGCCGAGAATCCCCTCGGAGCCGATGAACATCCGGTCGGGGCTCGGCCCGGCGCCCGATCCCGGCAGGCGCCGCGTCTCGATCACGCCCGCCGGCGTCACCACGCGCAGGCTTTCGACGAGATCGTCGATATGGGTGTAGAGGCTCGCGAAATGGCCGCCGGACCGCGTGGCGATCCAGCCGCCGAGCGTCGAATATTCGAAGCTCTGCGGAAAATGGCGCAGCGTCAGGCCGTGCGGCTTCAACTGGCTTTCGAGCGCCGGCCCGAACGCGCCGCCCTCGATCCTGGCGGCGCGCGAGGTCGCGTCGACCTCCAGCACCTTGCCGAGATGGCGCAGGTCGAGGGTGACGGCGGCCTTGCGGCTTCCGTCCATGCGATGCTCGATGCCGCCGCAAACGCTCGAACCGCCGCCGAATGGCGCGAGCGAAGCGCCAATGGCGCCGGCCCAGTCCATCACCGCCGAAATCTCGGCCTCGTTGCGGGGGTAGGCGACGACGTCGGGCGCGCAATCAAACTGGCCGAGCATCGCGCGGACATAGTCGGGATAGGACTTGCCGTAGGTGTGAGCCGCGCGATCGTAACGCTCGGTCGTGCAGAAGGCGCGCCAGCGCGGCCGGCGGCGCGACGCGGGGCTCGCGCAGGATGAGGTCTTCAAGGCGCGGAGTCGGCGCGGTCGGGAAGGTTTCGCGCCCGAATTTCTCGCGGTGTCGGCCGAGCACGAAGGCCTGCTCCTGCGCGGTCATGCCGTCGCCGTCGCGGCCCCAGCCGTAGACTTTCAGTCGCGCGCCGCTCATCGCCCCTCCCGCTCTTCTTCGACGCCAGGCCGCGCCGATGTTATTCCACTTTACGCACCGGCGGCGGCCTCGAAATCCCGGATTTTGGTGGCCGGCTGTCCGGCGACCGACAGACGAACCGTCAATCCGCGCGGGGCGCGATCGAGCAAGGCGATCGTTCCGCCGTCGCGCCTGACGATGTCGCGCGCGATCGACAGGCCGAGGCCGAATCCGCCGCGCCCCGACGACGGACGGGCGCCGTCGCCCTTGAAGAACGGCTCGAACACCTTGTCGCGAAGGGACGGCCGGATGCCCGGCCCGTCGTCGGAGACGTCGATCTCAGCCGTCCCGTCGTCGAGAACCCGCAGCGCGAGCTCGACCGTGTCGCCGTGCTTGGTTCCGTTGTCAACGACATTGGTCACCGCGCGACTCAAGGCGTGCGCGCGGCAGGCGAAGGCGAAACGGTCCGGACCCGCATAGGAAACGGCGTGGCCGACGTCGGCGAACTGCGCGCAGATCGTCTGCAACAGGCTCGGCAGATCGACGAGATGAACGGGCTCCAGCGGGCCGCCCTCGCGCAGATAGGCCAGCGTCTCGCCCAGCATGTCGTTGACCATCGCGATATCCTGCAACATGGCGATCCGCAGGTTCGCGTCGTCCAGGCGCTCGGCGCGAAGGCGCAGCCGGGTGAGCGGCGTGCGCAGATCGTGACTGATCGCGACGAGCATCTGCGTGCGCTCATCGACCAGCGAGCGGACGCGCTTGCGCATGTCGTTCAACGCCTCGGCGACCTGGGCGATCTCGCGCGGCCCCGTCGTGCTCAGCGTCCCGTGCTCGGCGGAGGAGCGCCCGAACGAGCGCGCCGCCGCGGCGATCGACGACAGCGGCGAGGTGATCCAGCGCACCGCATAGACGGAAAGGAACAGGATGATGAAGACGATCACCGCCAGCGCGCAGATCGTCTGCACGAGAACCAGCCTGTGCAGGGCGAGGCGCGGCGATTCCTCGAAATTCAGGGCGGACTCGTCGTTGATCCTGACGACGATGGAGTCGCTGTCTCCGGAGAGCGTCGGATCGGGGATCGGAACGATCCGCCATGTATCCTGCAGGGTCGCTCGCACCGCCCTCACGAAAGCCGGATTGTGCGCCACGCCGTTCCGCGCCGATGCGAGACCGGCGGTCGGAACGCGTTCGACGTCGACGCCACGGCGGCGCGACGCCTTGACGAGGCTGTCGAGTTCGCCCGGCGACTGGGTCGCCTCAGCCTCCCTGACGACAGCGGCGATGCGCGCAGCGCGGCCGGCCGCGGCAAGCTCGGAGCTTGCGGTCGCCTGCCCGTTGTAGAGCCAGTACAGCAGGACCGCCGAGGCGAGTCCGACGCCCAGCAGCACCGCGGCGATGACGAGGCAGGTGATCTGCGCGGTGATGGTCTGTGGCGCGAAACGGCGAAGAACGCCCATCAGAGCGCCTCCACGCCGGGCGTGAAGATGTAGCCGCCCAGCCGCACGGTCTTGATCAGCGTCGGGTCGCGCGGGTCGGGTTCGATCTTCTGGCGGATGCGGCTGATGTGGACGTCGACGCTGCGCTCGATCGGTCCGGCGAGCCCGCCGTGCGTCAGCTCGAGCAATTGTTCGCGCGACAGCACCCGGCCGGGGTTCTGGCAGAACGCCAGAAGAAGATCGAACTCCGCGCTGGTGGTCACCACCCGCGCTCCTTCGGGGCTGAAAAGCTGACGCCGCGCGGGAAAGATGCGCCATCCGGCGAAGCCCAGCGGCGAGGCGCTTTCAATGCTTGCCCCACCGGCGCCGCGGGCGCGGCGCAGCAGCGCCCGGATGCGCGCGACGAGCTCCTTCGAACTGAACGGCTTGGTCACATAATCGTCCGCCCCGATTTCAAGCCCGGCGACCCGGTCCGGCTCCTCGCCGAGCGCGGTCAGCATGATGATCGGCACGGCGGACGCCGCCCTCAATCGCCGGCAGACGCTGAGGCCGTCTTCGCCCGGCAGCAGGACGTCGAGCAGGATGAGATCGATGCCCTCCCGGTCGAGGACGCGATCCATCTGTGCGGCCGAACTCACCGCGCGGGCGGAAAATCCGCTTTCCCCAAGGGTCTCCGTCAGCATCCGCGCGATCGCCGCGTCATCTTCGACGAGCAGGATGCGAACCGGCGCTTCGGCGCCGTCGCCCGGGATGTTCGGCGTCAAGCTATTGAGCATGGGTCAGGCCTCGGCCGCAGTCTGTCCGATCCGGGCGCCGCCGTCAGCCGCCGAATTGTGTTTTTTTGTTGCCGGCGGTGGAGAGACTGTCGCGGCGGCGGGCCGGAAACATGTCTTAACATCACTTAACGTGACTTCCCCCCGGCGCGCTCCTAGATTCGCGCATCAGTGAGCGCCGCTTCGCGGCGGCGAATTCTCACGCATCGCAAACCCACATTCCGTCGAGGCGCCTCATGAAGAAACTCATCCTCACCAGCGTCGCAATCGTCATGCTCGCCGGCTCCCCCTTTGCGTTGAATGCCTATGCGGCGAACGATCCGGCGGCGCCGGCGGTCAATCCGATGATGGAGGCGCGCGCGGCGTTGCTCGACGCGCACCTCGCCGGCCTCAAGGCCGGCCTCAAACTCACCCCCGACCAGGAAAAGAACTGGCCGGCCTTCGAAACCGTCGTACGGGACATCGCCAGGAGCCATGCCGAGCGCCTTCACGCGATGCACGAGGCGAAGGAGCAATGGAAGGAATCGGGCGAGCGACCGTCGCCAATCGAGCACATGCGCATGGCGTCGGACCGGCTCGCCAAGGGCTCGGCGGATCTGAAGATGCTCGCCGACGCCGCCTCGCCGCTCTATGCGAGTCTCGACGACGGCCAGAAGCGCATCTTCGGCGTGCTGTTCCGCGATCTCGTGCACCGCGACCATCACAACGCGCACAAAGGTTGAGGGGACGGGCCCGGAAAAGAACGCGCTCCTTGAGCGCGGCGCGTTCGACCCCAACGGTCAACGGCGGCGCCGGGCGCCCAGTTCGCCGCGGCGCCAGGCGGCCGGCGAGACGCCCACCGAGCGCTTGAATTCGCGGCTGAAGTGGTAGACGTCGCAAAAGCCGCAGGACTCGGCGATCTCGGCGAGCGGCGCGCCATTGTCGATGATCAGCGACTGCGCGAACATCAGCCGTTCGCGCAGCAGCCATTGGCGCGGGCTGGCGCGCAGATGCCTGCGAAACAACCGCCGCGTCTGCGATTGGCTGAGGTCCGTGATCGCGGAGAGATCGCCGGCGCTCCACGGCCGGCTGAAGTCGGTGCGCATCGCCGTCATCGCCGCGGCGAGCGCGCCGGGCACGCCGGGCGTCGCTGACGCCGCCAGCGCCTGATCGACGATCGTCAGGAACTCCCCGACAAGCTGGTTGAGGCGCAGGTCGACGCCGAACCCGCGCCGCCGCATCGCGACAAACAGCCTGTCGAACCAGGCGGCGAGACTCGCGCCCTCGATCATCACGACGCGCGGCGCGCCGTCGCCGAACAGCTTTTTGCGCAGCGCGGCGGGATTTGGCCCGTCGAGGCGGAACCACAACACCGTCCATGGCGCGCGCGGGTCCGCGATGTGGGCGTGCGGCTGTTCGTTGGCGATCCACACGAGCTGGCCCGGCTGAACCTCCAGCCGCTGTCCGAGCGTCTCGACGGCGCCCGCGCCGGAAAGGCAATACAGGATGTCCTGGCCGGAATGGCTCAGCCGTTCGACGCCATAATCTGGCGCCGCGGCGACCTTGCCGGCGCGCAACACGCTGAACGCGCTGCGCGTCCATCCCGCCTCGGGCACATAGTGCAGGCTTTCGATAAAAGACGTCGCGAGCGGCATGCGCGTTTTATACAAAATAGAAAGCCAGTTTGTCCATTTTCGATGCAGCCCGGGGCTCTTAATCTCGCGGTCGGAAGTTGGAGGAATTGCACAGACCGGCGTTTCCCCGCGATCGCGGCGGCGGGCAGGCCTTCACGACCGGACGCGGCGGGACAGACCGGGCCTGTTGACACTGGGAAAACATCGATGATCGCGATGACCAAGGATGAGGCGAGTCTTTACGCTCGCGACGGATTCATTCTTCGCAAGGGCCTGCTGAGCGCCGAGGAAGTGAGCAAGTTTCGCGACCGCGCGCGGGCGCAGCTCGAGCAGGAGAAGAGCGGCGGCGCCCTCCTGAAGAAGGGCGACAAGGAGGGCAAGACCACCCTGCTCAAGATGTGGACCAAGGCCGGCGACGACCAGTACGGGCTGCTGGCGCGCGACGAGCGCATGGTCAATCTGGCCGAAGACGCGATCGGCGCGCCGATCTATCTCTACAGCCACAAGATGACCATGAAACAGCCGAACGAAGGCGGCGCCTGGGAATGGCACCAGGACTTCGGCTACTGGTACAACTACGGCTGCCTCGCGCCGCAGATGATGAGCATCTATGTCGCGCTCGACAAGGCGACGCGCGAAAACGGCTGCCTGCAGGTGCTCCGGGCGTCGCACAAGCTCGGCCGCCTCGATCATGTCCGGGAGAACGACCAGACCAATGTCGAGCAGGAGCATCTCGAAGCGGCGCTGAAGCGCTTCGAGCTTGTCTATGTCGAGATGGAGGCGGGCGACGTTCTGGTGTTCGACGGCAACCTGCTGCATCGTTCCGACGCCAACCGTTCGAACACCTACCGCTGGGGCTACATCTGCTCCTACAACGCCATCGAGAACGCGCCGTTCAAGAAAGTGCGCGAATACGGAAACTACGAGGAATTGCGCAAGGTGCCGGCGGGCTCGTTCCGCATGGCGTCCTGACGAGGCCGATCGGAAGGCCGGCGCCGCGGCGGGCTTTCCGGAAGGCGAATTAAAGTGGGCGGAGAGGTCGGGACGCCCGCGAGACGTCCGCCCCGCCGGGAGGAGCAGATGACCGACATGGTCAGGACCGGCGCGCGCGCGCCAGCCATCGACCGGCTTCGATTGTCGCGGCTCCTGCGGGCGCGCGAGACGGGGGTGTTCGTCGCGCTGCTGGCGATGTGCCTGTTTCTGTCGCTGGCGACCGACGGCTTCCTGACCTCGCTGAACCTGTTCAACATCGGCCGGCAGATTTCGCTGCTCGGCATCATGTCGATCGGCATGACGTTCGTGCTGATCTCCGGCGAGGTCGATCTGTCCGTCGGCTCGACCTACGCCTTCTCGGGCCTGTCGACCGGCATGCTGATCGTCGCCGGCTGGGCGCTCGCGCCGGCGCTTGGCGTCGGGCTGCTCACCGGGGTGGCGATCGGCCTGATCAACGGCCTGCTCTCGACCTATGGTCGGCTGCCGTCGCTGATCGCCACGCTCGGCATGCTGAGCATCGTGCGCGGCGCGGCGCTCATCCTGACCAACGGCCAGCCGGTGACCGTCGGCGTTCACAACGGCGCCGATCCCGGCGGTGATGGACGCCTTCGAATTCATGGGCCAGGGCTATCTGTTCGGCGTCGTCCCGATGCAACTGGTGTTCTTTGCGATCGTCGCCGCCGCCGCCTGGGTGGTGCTGTCCTACACCAATTTCGGCTTCCGGGTTTTCGCGGTGGGCGGCAGCGCCAAGGCGGCGCGGGTGTCGGGCATCCACGTCAACGCGGTGAAAATCTGGGCGTTCATCCTGATGGGCGCGCTGGCGGCGTTCGCCGGCATCCTCAGCCTCGCCTTTTTGCCGAGCGGCCAGGCCGGACGCACCGGCCTCGGGCTCGAACTCGACGTGATCGCCGCCACCATCGTCGGCGGCTCGTCGCTGTCCGGCGGCGAGGGCACCATCCTTGGAACCATTGCCGGCGTGCTGATCATCGGGGTCATGCGCAACGGACTGGTGCTGATCGGCGTTTCGCCGTTCGTGCAGGAATTGATGATCGGCCTTGTCATCATCATCGCCGTCGGCATCGACAAGTGGACGACGCGCCGAACGACGTGAGGCGCATTCAAAACGATCAACAGGGAGGACCAAGCATGAAACTCAGGCATCTCATTGTGGCGACGGCGGTCTGTCTGCTGCCGCTGGCGGCTCACGCCGAATCGAAGCTCAGCGACTTCGCGCTGGCCGATCGCATCAAGGCGAAGATCGATTCGGGCAAGCCGCTCGACCTCTACGTCTCCTATCACGACGTCTCGAACGAATTCGCGCCGTTCATCAAGGCCGGCGTCAAACGCGGCGCCGACGCCGACAAGGTCAACGCCCAGTTCATCGGGCCGGTCGGCGCCAACGCCGATAACCAGATCAGCGAGATCGAGACGCTGATGGGCAAGATGGACGGCCTGGCGATCTCCTCGGTGTCGAGCGGCGCGCTGGCGCCGGTGATCGACCGCGTGCTGAAGGCGGGCATTCCCGTCGTGACCTTCAACACCGACAATCCCGACAGCAAGCGGCTCGCTTTCGCCGGCCAGGACCTCGTGCAATCCGGCCGCGAGGCTGGCAAACTGATGGGCAAGGTGCTCGACGGCAAGGGCAAGGTGTTGATCACCACGATCGACGCGGCGGCGCAATGGTCGCTCGACCGCGAGAAGGGCGCGCGCGATGGTCTCAAGAGCTCGCCCGGCATCGAGGTGATCAATACGCTCAACACCGGCACCGATCCGCAGAAAATCTACGCGGCGATCGAGAATGCGATGCTCGCCAACCCCGGCATTTCCGGGGTGCTGTCGCTTGAATGCTGTTCGACGCCGGCGGCGGGAACCTGGGTCGAGCGCAACAAGGCGACCGACAAGGTCAAGGTGGTCGGCTTCGACCTTCTCGACCAGACCGTGCAACTCGTCCAGAAGGGCGACATCCAGGCGACCATCGACCAGGCGCCGGAGCAGCAGGGCTTCGAGGCGGTCGATCTCCTCGTCAAGTTCCTGTCGGGCAAGCCGATCGACAATGTCGACACCGGCGTGAAGGTCTACACCAAGGACAACATCGCCGAAGTCGCCAAGAAGTAGAGTCCGCGCGGCGGCGGCCTCGCCTGTCGGGCGGGCCGTCGCCGCCGCTGTTCCAATGAGCGCGCAACCGAACGATTGCATCGTCGAGATTGCCGGGGTGACCAAGCGGTTCCCCGGCGTTCTCGCGCTTGACCGCATCCACGTCGGCTTTCGCGCGGGTGAAGTGCATGCGGTGGTCGGCGAGAACGGCGCCGGCAAATCGACGCTGATGAACATCCTCGCCGGCGACCTCCAGCCCAACGACGGCGAGATCAGGGTTGACGGCCGGGCGATGCGTTTCGCCTCGCCGCTGGTCAGCCGCGCGGCCGGCATCGTCGTCGTCTACCAGGAGCCGGCGCTCTGCCCGACCCTGAGCGTCGCCGAAAATATCATGATGTCGGATATGGCGGCCCAGCCCGTGTTGTCGTTTTCGCGCCGCGGAAAGATGCGGCTCGAGGCGCGCGCGGCGCTCGCCCGGCTCGGCATGGACAAGCTCGATCCCGACGCCAGGGTCGGGCGGCTCTCGGTCGCCGAAATGCAGATGGTCGAGATCGCCGGCGCGATTCGCCAGCGCGCCCGCGTGCTGGTGCTCGACGAGCCCAACTCGGCGCTTTCGAGGCGCGAGAGCGAGCGATTGTTCGAGGTGGTCCGGCAGTTGCGCCGCGAAGGCGTCACCGTCATCTACGTCTCGCACCATCTGCGCGAAGTGCTCGATCTGGCCGACCGCGTCACGATCATGCGCGACGGTCGCACCATCGAAACGCTCGACAACGACCATCTTCCGGAAGAGCGCCTGATCCGCGCGATGGTCGGTCGCGACCTCGCCAGCGCCCGGCAGTGGTGGCGCGACCCGGCGGCGAACACGCAAAACGCCGACGTCGTGCTGACAGTCGACGACGTGACGGCGCCCGGCCTCAACGGCGTCAGCTTCGAAATGCGCGCCGGGGAGATCCTGGGCGTCGGCGGCCTGCCGGACTCCGGCAAGGACAGCCTCGGCGAGGCGCTGTTCGGCCTTCGCGACCGGGGCGGGCGGGTGGCGATCGACGGCCGCGACCTGCCGGCGTTCAATGCGCGAGCGGCAATCCGCAACGGCATGTCCTTCGTGCCGGCCGACCGGCGCGGCGCCGGCGGCCTGCTGGCGATGAGCGTCGCCGACAATGTCGTATCGGCTTCCCTGCCGCGCTTCTCGATCGCCGGCATGCTGAGGCGCGGCGCCATCAAGCGGGAGGCGCGCGCCCAGGTCGCGCGCCTCGACGCCCGCATTGCGCGGCTCGGCCAGAAGCTCGGCACGCTGTCAGGCGGCAACCAGCAGAAGATCATCCTCGGGCGCAGCCTCGTCACCAATCCGCGCGTGCTGATCCTGCACGAACCGACCCGCGGCATCGACGTTGGCGCCAAGGCGGAAATCTATGCCATTCTGCGCGGCATCGCCGGAGAAGGCGTCGCGGTCCTGATCATCTCCTCCGACATCCCGGAGCTGGTGATGAACGCCGAACGCGTTCTCGTGCTTCGCGGCGGCCGGATTTCCGCCGAGCTCGCCAAGGAGGGGATCAGCGAGGAAGCGATCCTGGGTCGGGCGATGGCGTCGTGAACGGGGTGCCGATGATCAGTCCGAAAATCATCGTGGTCGGCAGCTTCGCGGTCGGCCTGACGATCCGGGCTCCCAAGCTGCCGATCTTCGGCGAAACCATGCTCGGCACGGATTTCGACATGGGGCCGGGCGGCAAGGGCTCCAACCAGGCGGTCGCCGTCGCCCGGCTCGGCGCGCGTTCGTCGCTGCTGGCGATCCTCGGCCCCGACAAGCTCGCCAGCATCGCGGTCGACCTCTACGCAGCCGAGGGGGTGGACGCCTCGCTGGTGACGACGCGCCAGGAGCGCGCCACCGGCGTCGGCTTCATCATTCTCAACGACAAGGGCGAGAACTTCATCATCCTCGACATGGGCGCCAACGAACTGATGGACGCCGCGAGCGTCGACGCCGGCGAATTGCGGATCGCCGCAAGCGACGTCGTGATGACGGTGCTCGAAGTGCCGATCGCCGCCGCCGCCCGCGCCATGGAGCTTGGCCGCAAGCATGGCGCGAGGACCATCCTCAATCCGGCGCCGGCGCGCCGGCTGCCCGACGCGATCTTCGCGTCCGTCGATTATCTCACCCCGAACGAGAGCGAATTGCGCATCCTGCTCGGCCTGCCGGCCGATGATCCCAGCTCCTCGCGCGAGCTTGCCGGGGAACTGCGCCGACGGGGCGTTCGCAACGTCGTCGTCACGCTCGGGCGCAGAGGCGCGTTGATCCTCACCGACAGTCTCGACGTCATGGTTCCGGCGGTCCCGTCGAGGTGACCGACACCACCGGGGCTGGCGACGCTTTCAATTCCGGCTTCGCGGTGGCGCTGGCGGAGGGCCGCGACATCGTCGACGCCGTGCGCTTCGGCGTGGCGTGCGGCGGCCTCGCCTGCACCCGGCTCGGCGTCATTCCCGGCCTGCCCGATCGCGCCACGGCCGACGCGGTCTATGCCGAAGCCATGAACACGATATGGAGGGACAACAGGTGAACCGCAACCGACTGCTCAACGCGCAACTCTCGCACGCCATCGCCTCGATGGGGCACGGCGACCTGATGATCGTTTGCGACGCCGGCTTTCCGATCCCCTCGAGCGCCTGGCGCATCGATCTGGCGATCGTTCCGGATGTTCCCGACCTCGAGACGGTGCTGCGGCCGATCGCCGAAAACATGATCGCCGAGCGGGTCGCCTACGCCGACATCATGCCCAAGCACAACGCGCCGCTGCTGGCCAAGGTCAAGCGGCTGTTCGCCGACGCGGATTTCGAGCCGATCAAGCACGAAGCGATCCTCACCGAAATGGCGGCCAAGGCGAAAGTCATCGTCCGGACGGGCGCCTTCGACCCGTGGGGCAATATCCTGCTCTATTCCGGCGTCGACGTGCCGGCGTGGTTCTCCAAGGAAGGCGTCGTCGCGCCTGACTATTATGCGAGGAAGCTGAAGCGCTGATGCCGCGCATCTTCGATTTCGGCGGTCGCGATGTTGAACGCAGTCAGACCGTCGCGGGCCTGCGCGCCCTCAAAGGGACCGGGCGGCCCGCCGCGCAGGTGACCGCGGAGACCGCCGAGGAGGCGGCGGCGGCCGAGGCGGCGGGCGTCGAGATGGTGGTCTGCCGCGCCGCGAATGTGACGCGTGTGCGCGAGGGCTCGCGCCGCGTCTTCGTCACCGCCGCGCTTGGGTTTGCCGACGCCATCACGCCCGACGAGATCCTGCGCGCCGCCTTCGGAGCCGTCACCGCCGGCGCGGACGCGGTGATCACCGGCCGCGGCTATGACGCGGTGCGCATGCTCGCCAATGAAGCGATCCCGGTGGTCGGCCATCTCGGCTTCGTGCCGCGCAAATCGACCTGGGTCGGCGGCGTGCGCGCCGTTGGCAAGACCTCCGCCGAGGCGCTGGAGCTATGGGACCGCTTCCGTCGTCTGGAGGACGCCGGCGCCTTCGCCGTCGAATGCGAAGTGATCCCAGCGGCGGTGATGTCCGAACTCGGCCGCCGCACCTCGCTGGTCACCATCTCGCTCGGCTCGGGCCGCGACGCCGACGTGATCTTTCTGTTCACCTCGGATATTTGCGGCGAAACGGAGCGCAGGCCCCGCCACGCGCGCGCCTGGGGCGATCTTTCCCGCCTGCGCCGGGCCGTTCAGGGACGAGCGGATCAAGGCGCTGTCGGGGTTCCGCGCCGCGGTGACGTCCGGCGTCTTTCCGGCCGCGTCGGAAATCGCCGGCATCGCCGACGCCGAGCTAGCGGAATTTCGCGCCCGGCTGGACACCCCCCGCGCGTAGAGAAGTTCGCGTGTCCCCTCAGGCCTCGTTTACCGACACGGCGTCACGCTCCTCACCCGAGGCAGAATCCGCGGCGAACGCCTGCGAGCGTCGGGGACGCAAGGCTTCAACGACCGGCAAATGCAACGGCATCAGCGCCGCCGGCGGCGCGGTTTCCTCGGGGATGCGGCCGACGCCGAGCCGCGCGAACAAAGTCCCGATCGACGGCGCGGCGGTCGCCACCGCGAAGGGCGCCGACAGGGCGAGCCCGGCCGCGGCCATCAGCGCATAGCCGAGGTCGCCCGGCCTCGACTTCGCGACGATGCCGATCACCGCAAGGCCGGCGAGAGTGTGCGGCCAAAGTCGCGCCCAGGCGAGACGCCACGGGACCGCATGGCTCTCGCGCTTCTGGCTGTTCCATGCGCCGCTGCGACGCAGCACGAGGAGGCGGAACAGAAACACCGTATGGGTCAGCGCCATGATCGGCGACAACAGGAACGAGAACAGCGTCTCGCAGGCCATGTTCAGGAGGAACAGCGCGGCGCCGCCGTAGGATCGGCGCGCCGAGCGGCGCATCAGCACATCGAGGCCGCTGGCGATTTTTGGCGCGAAGATCATCACCAGCATGATCGCGAACAGCGGCGCGCCGGCAGCGGGCCTGACTTCGGCGGCCGGGGCCGCGCTTCCCCCAGCAAGTGCGATCGCGACGGCGCCCAGCGCCACCATCGCCATCCACGCGGGCGAGCCCAGATACATCAGGATGGCGAAGGCGAGCTGGACAGCGGCTGACCGGCTTCAACCCGGGCAGGCCCAGCAGTCGCCAGTACTGCATGTTGCCCTGGCACCAGCGCAGATCGCGGCGGACGAACTCCAGCAGCGTCGGCGGATTTTCCTCGAAGCTCAGTCCCTCGACCGGCAGCACCCTGACCTCGTAGCCGGCGCGGCGCATCAGCACCGCCTCGACCTGATCGTGGCTGAGCACATGGCCGCCGAGCGGCCCGCGCCGCGGGAGCTGCGGCAGACGGCAATGCGCGATGAACGGCGCGAGGCGCAGGATCGCGTTGTGCCCCCAGTAGGGACCGCAATCGCCCTGCCACCAGGCGCCGCCCGAGCGTGTAGGAGCGCATGCCGAGCCGCATGCCGAACTGGAACAGGCGGGCGAAAGCGCTCGCCGACGGCAGCCCGATGACCAGCGTCTGAAGGATGCCGAGCGTCGGGTTCGCCTGCATGACGCGCACCAGGCGCAGCACCGCTTCGGCGCCGCATGAAGCTGTCGGCGTCCAGCGTCACCGCGAATTCGTGGTCGGCGCCCCAGCGGTCGCAGAAATCGCGGATGTTGCCGGCCTTGAATCCGCTATTGATCGCGCGGCGCCGATAGGTGACGGGGATCGCGTCCCCTCGCGTCGGCGGCGAACGCGCCAAAGCAGGCCTCTTCGTGCGGCGATGATCTCGGGATCGCTGGTGTCGCTCAAGACATAGAGGTGAAAGAGATGGCCGACCCGCGCCGCCGCCAGGCCGTCGGCCAGCGGCTCGCAGATTTCGGATCACCTGGTCGGGGCTCTCGTTGCGGATGCACATCAGGATCGCGGTCGACGCGGTCACCGGCTCGTCGCCGCGAATGCGCGCCGCCAGCGGATTGACCGCCGCGACCGGATCGCGCGCGCCGCTCATGATCAGGAAGCCGATCGCCGCGTTCCAGAAGCCGACCACCGACCACGGCAGAGTCACCGCGAAAAGCGCGAGGAAGATCACGGCGCCGGGACTGCGCGGCGGAACCGCGCTCGCCGCGAGCCATAGCAGGCCGAGCATCGTTGCGCCCGTCAAAGCGGCGAACAGAGCCCGACGATGCGCGATCGGACGATCCTGGCATGGTCGCGATGCTGCGTCCACTTCGGCTTGCCCGCGCAGGATTTGGCCGGCGTCGGATATAACGGTAGGATCAAGGCCAAGTCCAACGCGAGACCCGCATGCCGGCCGACGAATCGCGAGGGAGCGCCGAGGCGCTGTGGTATGTCGGCCCCGGCCGCGTCGAAATCCGTCGCGAACCGCTCGGCGAACCCGGTCCCGGCGAGATTCAGGTCCGCGCGCTCTACAGCGCGATCAGCCGCGGCACCGAACGGCTGGTGTTCGCCGGCCGTGTTCCCGAGAGCGAGTTCGAGCGCATGCGCGCGCCGTTCATGGGCGGCGCGTTCCCGTTTCCGGTCAAATATGGTTACGCGACGGTCGGTCGCGTCGAGCGCGGGCCGCGCCGAATGGCTGGACCGCCTGGTCTTCGCGCTCCATCCGCATCAGACCGTCTTCAACCTGCCCGCCGAGGCGGTCGCGCCGCTGCCCGACGGCCTCCCGCCCGCCCGCGCCGTCCTCGCGGCCAATATGGAGACCGCGCTCAACGCGGTGTGGGACGCGGCGCCGGCGGCGGCCGACAGTATCGCGGTGGTCGGCGCGGGCGTGGTCGGCGCGCTGGTCGCCTTTCTGTGCGCGGCGCCTTCCCGGCGCCGAGCGTGACGCTGGTCGATGTCGAGCCCTCCCGCGCGAGCCTCGCGCGCGCGCTCGGCGTCGGCTTCGCCGCGCCGGACGCGGCGCCCGACGATTGCGACCTCGTGGTCCACGCCAGCGGGACCGCCGCCGGCCTTGCGACGGCGCTCGGGCTCGCCGGCGAGGAGGCGACGGTGCTGGAGCTGAGCTGGTATGGAGCCGGCGAGGTGGCGATTCCGCTTGGCGGTCCGTTCCATAGCCGCCGCCTCAAGCTCGTCTCCAGCCAGGTCGGCCGGGTGGCGGCCTCGCACCGGGCGCGCTGGACGCCTCGCCGACGGCTTGCCGCCGCGCTCGACCTTCTCGCCGATCCCAGGCTCGACGCGCTGATCGCGCCGGCGATCGGATTTCACGAGCTTCCGCGGCTTCTGCCGTCCATTCTTGCTCCACAAAGCGGCGCGCTTTGCCAGGTCGTCGCCTATCCCGCGGCCGGAGACACCGCCCGAGCCTGAGAGGTTCCTGATGTTCGCCGTCGAAGTTCGCGACCACGTCATGATCGCCCATTCGTTTCGCGGCGAGGTGTTCGGCCCGGCGCAGGCGCTGCACGGCGCCACTTTCGTGGTCGACGCGGCGTTCATCGCCGAAAGCCTCGACTCGAACGGCATCGTCATCGATATCGGCCGCGCGCATCAGGCGCTGAAGGCGATCCTCGCGCCGCTCGACCTTCGAAATCTCGATGATGTCGCGGAGTTCAAGGGCGTCAACACCACGACCGAGTTCCTGACCAAGCATGTGTTCGACGGTCTGGCGACAGTCGCCCGATCCGGCGGCCTCGGCCGCGACGGGCGCGAGCTCAAGGCGATCCGCGTCACCATTTCCGAATCGCATCTCGCGCGCGCCTGGCACGAGGCGCCCTTGTGGTGAGACGCCTGGTGTTCGCGGCGCCGGGGAAACTGACCACGCCGACCGGCGGTTACGTCTATGACCGTCGCATCCTCAGGGGGCTGCGGGCCTCGGGCTGGCGGACGCAGACCGTCGATCTCGGCGACGGTTTTCCGCTCCCCGGCGCGGAGGCGCGGACAATGGCGCGGGCGCGCCTTGCCGCCCTGCCGGCCGACCGGCCGATCGTGATCGACGGATTGGCGCTGGGCGCGTTGCCGGAGGCGGCGACGGCAGCTCGGCGCGAGCCATCGCCTGATCGGGCTGGTGCATCATCCGCTCGCGCTGGAGACCGGCCTGTCGCCTCGCGACGCCGCCGCGTTGCGCGTGAGCGAGCGCCAGGCGCTCGCCTGCGTGCGGCGGGTGATCGTCACCAGCGCCAACACCGCGCGGCTGATCGTCGCCGACTACGGCGTGCCGGCCGAGCGGGTGTCGATCGTGCGGCCGGGCGCCGATCGCGTGGCGCCGGCGCGCGTCGGCGGCCGAGGCGCCGATCGCGTTGCTGGCGGTCGGCGCGGTGATCGCGCGCAAGGGCTACGACGTGCTGCTCGCCGCGCTGGCGACGCTCGATCGATCTGCCGTGGCGGCTGACCATCGTCGGCGACCTCGGGCGCGACGCCGAGGCGGTCGCGCGCCTGCGATAGCGACATCGCGCGCCTCAATCTTGCCGACCGCGTGCGCGTTGCCGGCGCCGTCTCCGCGAAACGCCTCGCGGAACTCTATGCAGGCGCCGATATTTTCGTGCTCGCGTCGCGGTTCGAAGGATACGGAATGGCGTTTTCAGAAGCGATCGCCCACGGCCTACCCGTGGTCGGAACCACCGCGGGCGCTATTCCGGAAGCGGCGCCCGCGAGCGCCGCGCTGCTGACCCCGCCCGACGACGCCGGCGCATTCGCCGCCGCCGTGCGGCGGCTGATCGAAAACCCGGCGGAGCGGCGCCGGCTCGCCGCGGCGGCGCGGGCCGCCGCAGCCACCCTCCCGACCTGGGACGACTCGGCGGCGCTGTTCGCCCGCGCGATCGAGGCCGCGATGTGACCGGGTTTTCCGCCGATTGGCTCGCTTTGCGCGAGCCCTACGACGTCAGCGCGCGCAGTCCCGCCGTTCTCGACGCGCTCGCCGCCGCCTTCGCCGACCGCGCATCGGTCGCGGTGGTCGATCTCGCCTGCGGCGCCGGAGCGACGCGGCGCGCGATCGCTTCGCGTCTTCCGCGCCGGCAGAACTGGCGGCTGGTCGACAATGACCGCGCCCTGCTCGCTCACGCCGCGCGGCCCGCGCCGACTGCCGGGATCGATGTGACGCTTCTGGCCGTCGACCTCGCGCGCGATCTCGAGAGCGCGCTCGCCGAACCGGTCGATCTGGTGACCATCTCGGCGCTGCTCGATCTCGTCTCCGCCGAGTGGCTCGATCGGCTGGCGACGGCCGCCACCGCCCGCGATCTGCCGGTTTACACGGCGCTGACCTATGACGGGCGGGTGACGTTCGAACCGGCGGACGCAATCGACGCCGGCGTCATCGCGGCGGTCAACCGACACCAGCGCTGGGACAAGGGATTCGGGCCGGCGCTTGGCGCGAGCGCGGCCGTCGAAGCCATCGCGCGCTTCGAGGCTCTCGGCTATGCAATCGTCCGCGGCGTCTCAGACTGGACTTTTGGCGGCCTCGACCGGGCCATTCAATCCCACTTGCTCGCCGGCTGGGGCGCCGCGGCGCGGGAGGTCGGTTCGCTGGCCTCCTCCGAGATCGGCGGATGGCTCGCTCGCCGGCGCGATTGGGTTGCATCGGGGCGCTCGTCGATGCGCGTCGGTCATGTCGACTTCTTCGCCCGCCCGATCGGCGCCCGCCGGGCGGCGAAGTCGCAGTCGAACAACAGCTCGCCGTCGAGCGAATGGATGCGCATCGGCGGGCGCAGCGCCTGATCGACCCGGTCGATCGGATCGAGCGAGAGGCTTGGCCGCCCGCCGCCAAGGATGATCGGCGCGACCACCACGTGCAGGCGATCGAGGCAGCCGGCGGCCATGAAACGCGAGAGCGTGTCGGGGCCGCCCTCGATGAGCACACGGCGCAACCCCAGTCCGGCGAGGGCGGTAAGGATCGCCGCCGGCTCGATATGGCCGTCAACCGCCGGCAGGGCCAGCAGTTCGACGCCGGGAAGCTCGCAAGTCACGCCCCGCGCCGTGACAATAACGCGCCGAACGCCGTCGTCGACCAACAGGCGGGCGGTCCGCGTCAGCCTGCCGCGTGGATCGAGCACCACCCGCGCCGGATCTGGCCCCGCGACATGGCGGACCGTCAACTGCGGATCATCGGCGAGCGCGCTGCCGACACCGACGATCACCGCATCGACCAGCGCGCGAAGGCGATGCAAGTGCGCCAGCCCGGCCGGTCCGTTGATATAGCGCGAATGTCCGCTCATCGTCGCGATGCGCCCGTCGAGCGACTGGCCGATCTGGCCGACGACGACGAGATCGTCGACCGAGCCGGCGCGCAGCGGCCCGAATATGTCCTCCCACGGCGGCGCCAGGTTGTTCGCCAAAGCCCGGAACATCCGCGGAATCGGCGTCCACGAGTTGATCGAGACCTCGGCGCGCGACGGAGAGTCTCCGCCGAAGCCGGTCGGGGGCGCTGGAAACGTCGGTCGACTCGACATGATGCGGCTTGCTCAGGAATCCCGGGCCGTTGCAGCGAGAACCGACACGTCGCGAATGTCGAGTGGCGATCACGGCGACGAATAACAACCGGGGCGGCGATTTTATTCGATCGAAACAGGCTATCATGGAAGCCGCGGCGGCGGGAATCGGTCGCTGGCCCGGCTCGCGCAACGTCCGCCTTGCGCGGCTTGCGCCACCTCGGGCATCCTGCCTCGGGCGATCCGGCGCAGTCGTCGCCACGCAAGCGACGTCCCGGCCGGGCGCCGGCTCTGTGGCCGGAACATCGGAGAACACCCATGCGATTATTGGCCATCATCGGCGCGCTGGCGATCATCGCGGCGATCGGCGCGGTGATTTTCTTTTTCGGCGGCTTCTACAGCGTCGCCGGGACCGCCGCGGAACCCGGCGTCGTCGGCTGGGCGCTGATCAACGTGCGCCAGGCCTCGATCGACCGGCATGCCGGCGACCGGCCGCCAATTTCGCTCGACGATCCGGCGATCGTGCAGGCCGGCGCCCGCGCCTATGCCGCGCGCGGCTGCACGAATTGCCACGGCGGGCCCGGCGTGCCGTGGGCCAAATTCTCGGAAGGGCTGCGCCCGGACCCTCCCGATCTCAAGGACGTCGCCAAGGAGAGAGAGCCGTCGCAACTGTTCTGGGTGATCAAGAACGGCGTCAAGATGACCGGCATGCCGAGCTTCGGGGCGACCGGCGCGCCCGACCAGGAGATCTGGACGATCGTCGCGTTCGTCAAGAAACTGCCGACCGTGTCGGAGACGGACTACAAGGCGTGGACAACCGCGCCGTGAGCGTCCGGGCGGCAGCGGCGCCGACCGCGAACCGGGGATCGGCGAGCGCCAACGGCTGAGCGCTCCCGCTCCGGGTTCAAGGGATCGCGAACAGGCGATCCATGCGCACGAGCCGGCTGGCGAACAACCAGCCCGCGCCGCGCCTCACCACTTCGCAATCATACTCGCCCGGCGACAGCAGCGTCGTTTCCCCGCCGATCGTCACATAGTCGAGCAGATAGCATTGCGCTCTTGCGCGCTCGCCCTCCACGTCGAAGCGAAAATTGCTCACGACATGGCGATAGCGGGCGCCGCGCAGGCGGATCGACTCGGCGATATGCTCGGCGAAGGCGCGAAGTTGCTCGGCGCCCTGACGGCGCCCGACGATCGGGCTGTCGAGCCAGCCGTCCTCGGTGAAGCAGCCCACCACGCCGTCGACGTCGCCGGAATCCATAGCGGTGGTGTAGCGGACGAACAGATCTTCGATCGCCATCCGGTCTTCGATCGACGCTCTCGCCACTTCACCCTCCCCGGCGCGGACAGTCTGGCGGAGCCGCGCTCACGGCTCCTCGATGATCAATAGTCCGTCCACGGCGATCACCTGCTCGGACGCCCATTTGACCGGATTGACCTCGAGCACGAATCGGCGCCAGGGCGCGGCGGCCGCCACCGCGGCGAACCGGGCGACGAATCCCGCCAGGGCGGTCGATCCGCCGGACAAGCCGCCCGCCCGCCGCACGACGCGCAGCCGGTTCAGCGCGTCGGCCGCCGCGACGGCGTCGAGCGGCGCCGGCACAAGGATCACGTCGTCGATCAACTCGGTCATCGCGCCGCCCGCCCCCAGCGACAGCATCACCCCGAAATCGGGGTCGCGGAAGGCGGACACCAGGAGCTCAGCGCCTTCATCGACCATGTGCTGGACATAGATCCCCTCCAGCGCGATCCCGAGGCCCGCCGCCCGCGCCTGCAGCCGGGCCCACTGCTCCCGCACTTCGTGTTCCGACTTCAGCGACAGCGCCAGCAGTCCGGCGGCGGCGCGATGCGTCACCTCAGAGGAAATTCCCTTCATCGCAACGGGGAATCCAACCTCCCCAGCCGCCCGGACCGCCGCCTCTTCGTCGGTCGCCAGCCGCCCCGCCGCGACGGGAATTCCCGCGTGCGCGAGGATCGCATGGCATTGATGTTCCGAAATGACCGCGCCGCGCCGCGGCTCCGGCGCATGCGCCGCCCAATCGAAATCCGCCGCGACGGGCTCGCTGCGCGGCGCCCGCAGCGCCTCGGCGTAGCGGGCGAGACGCCCCATCGCCCGCACCGCGCGGGAATATTCGGGGAAGACGTGCATGGATTGAGCTTTCAGGCTGTCCCGCGCCGCGTCGATCAACAGCGGCCATGCGGCGAGCACCGGCTTCGGGCAGCGCGCGCGGAACGCGGCGACCATCTGCGCCATCTGGAGATCGCCGCTGGCCATCGGTCCAAGCTGGAAGAACACAAACCCGATCTGCGGATCGGAGGCGATCACATCCAGCGCGCGCGGGAAGTGAGGCAGCCATTGCGGATCGAGATAGGCCTGCGGCGTAAAGTCGACCGGGTTGCGGGTCGAGGCCAGCGGCGGCACCGCGCCGGCCAGCGCCGCGACGGTCTGCGGCGCGAGCGCGGGAACCGAGAGGCCGACGCGGTCGCACTGGTCCGCCGACAGCACGCCGGCGCCGCCGCCGAAGGTGATCGCAGCGACGCCCCGACTGCCCGGCAGCTTTGAGAGATCGGCGCCGCTGAGCTGCATCGCAAGGTCCAGCAGTTCCTCCAGCGAGTCCGCCTGGATCGCCGCGCAGTCGCGCAACACCGCGTCCCAGACGCGCCCTTCGCCGACCAGCGCGCCAGTATGCGCGGCCGCGGCGATCGCGCTGGCGGGCGTGGAGCCCGCCTTGAGCACGATCACCGGCTTGCGCGCCGCGCGGGCGGCCAGCAGCGCGCGTCGAAACTTCGCCCCGTCGCGCACGCCTTCGAGATAGACTGCGATCACTTTGGTCAGCGGGTCGTCGACGAACGCCCGCACGAAGTCGGCGGCGCCGAGCGCCGCCTCGTTGCCCGTGCTGACCATGTAGCGGAACCCGTAGCCATGCTGCTGCGCCAGCGCCAGGCCGATCGTCGCCAGGCCGCCGCTCTGGCTGACCATTGAAATATTGCCCGGCGTGAACCGGTCGAAGCCGAGCATCATCGAGGCGAAGCTGGCGGTGACCGGCGCGTGCGCATCGATGACGCCGAGACAGTTGGGGCCGAGCAAGGCGAAGCCGGATTCGCGACAGATCGCCGCCAGTTCTTCTTGCCGCGCGAGGCCGGCGGGGCCGCCCTCGACAAAGCCGCCGGCCCAGACGATTCCCGCGCCGATCCCGGCGGCGACGCATTCGCGCAGCACGCCGGCGACCGCCGCGGCGGGAACCGCCAGGATGGCGAGATCGGCCGGCGACGGCAGGTCCGCGACGCTGGGGTAGCACGGCAGGCCGGCCACGCTCTGCCTGCCGCGATTGACTGGATACACCGTGCAGGGCGAGGCGAACTTGCGAAAGAACCGCACCGCCGCGCCGCCGATATTGCCGGGCTGGTCCGACGCGCCGATCACCGCGACCGAGCGGGGCGCCAGCAGACGGGAGACGTCGGCGAACCCGTCCTCCGGTCGCCGCGCAAGATCGCCTGCATCCATTCCCTCGCCCCTCAACCCTCTTGGCCGGCCGTCGCGCCGACCGCCGGTAAGGAATTATGTCGCCAATTTTGAAATGTTTCAATACGCCGGGATCGGGCGGCGGCGCAACGGCTGAATTTGCCCCGGCCGGCTAAGGTTGTAAGGAAACAGCGGCAATGCGAATCGTAAAAAAGCCCACGATCACCGATGTCGCGAGGGAGGCGGGGGCCTCCATCGGCACGGTTTCGCACGTGCTGAACCGCACGACCAACGTCAGCGCGGCCCTGCGCGAACGGGTGGAGCGCGCCATGCGCGCGCTCGGCTACGAGCAGAACATGCTCGCCCATGCGCAGCGGCGCCAGCGCTCGCCGGTGGTCGGCCTCTCCATACCGCACGTCGCCAGCGCCTATCTCGCGGCGTTGATCGACAGTTTCGAAGAGATCGCCGCCGGCCGGGGCTATCAGATCATGCAGGTGCTGACCCGCCGTGATCCGCAGATCGAATCGCGCCGGGTGCGCGAACTGCTGCGCCACCGGGTGGCCGGGCTGCTGCTGGTGCCGACGCTCGACCCGCGCGAAACGCTGGAATTGATCCATGCTTCCGGCACGCCGGCGGTGCTGGTGGATCGGCCGAGCGGCGACGACCGCTTCGACGAGGTGACGTTCGACAATCGCGCGGTGATGAGCGAGGCGGTGGGCAAGCTGACCGAGCTCGGGCATCGCCGCATCCTGTTCGTCGTCCAGTCGCAGCAGCTCAGCGTCTCGCGCCAACGGATCGAGGCGCTGCGCGAACGGGCGGCGCAGCGACCGCATGTCGCGGCCGACGTGATGGAAATGAGCGACGATCCGGCGGAATACGCGCGGCGGCTGACGCTCGCGCTGGTCGAGGCGAACCGGCCGATCGCCGTGATCGTCAGCAACAGCGTCGTGGCGGCGCGCACCCTGCGGGTGCTGGGCGCGCTCGGAGACGCCTACCCGGCCCGCATCTCCCTGCTGGTGTTCGAGGAGCCGGACTGGGCCGAATTGACCTCTCCGCGCCTGTCGGTGATCCGTCAGCCGGTGCGCGCCATCGCCCGCGAGGCGTGGGAATTGCTGCTGCGGCGCATGAACAACGAGACCTTCCCGGTGCAGCGCCTGGAGTTGCACGCCGAGATCGAACTGCGGGAGTCCGTGCAGAAAGTTCCGCGCGGCCGCGGCCGTTCCTGAGCACGCTTCGCGCCGCCCGCGACGGCTTTGGCGAATGTGTCTTGAAATGTTTCAAAAGGCGGGTCATAGTTTCGTCGCGGCGGTGGCCATGAGCGGCCGATCCGCGACAAAGTCCGGGAGGAATGCGTCATGACGATGGTTTCCGCGCGGTTCCGCCTCGCCATCTGTCTTGGCGTCGGATCGCTGCCGCTGCTGGCGATTCGCCGCGCCGCGGCGCAGCAATTCCAGTTCCGCCTCGGCCATCCCTTGACCGCCGCCGACGCGGTGCAGACAGCGATGCTGTCGCTCGCCGATAATTTGAAGAAACATTCCGACGGCCGCATCGACGTGACGGTCTTTCCCGCCGACCAGCTCGGCGCGCAGGCCGACGTCGGCGAGATGGTGCGCCAGGGCGCTTCGGTCATTCAGCTCACCGATGCGCTGTTTCTCGGCAAATATGTCGCCGACGCCTCGGTCCTCCAGGCCCCGTACCTGATGGACAAGCCCGAGGATTTCCCGAAGTTGCTCGGCACGCCCTGGCTGAAAGACCTCGACGACCGGCTGGCGGCCAAGGGCATCCGGGTGCTCTCCTGGGACAATTATTTCGGCACCCGCCAGATCCTGTCGAAGAAGCCGATCCACAAGCCCGCGGACCTCGCGGGCCTGAACTTCCGTTGCGGCGCCGCGCCGATGTACGTCGAGATGGTCAAGGCGATGGGCGCGCGGCCGGTCACCACCGGCTTCGCCGAGGTCTATACCGGCCTGGCGCAGGGATCGATCGACCTGCTGGAGGCGCCGCTGCCGACCATGTGGGCGTCGAAATTCTACGAGCAGGCGAAGTTCGTCGCGATGACCTCCCACATGATCGGCTGGGATCCGGTGGTGATGAGCGAGACCGTCTATCGCTCGATGCCGGAGGACCTGCAGAAGATCGTCATCGAAGAGGCTGAAACCGCCGCCGCGCTGATGACCAAACTCAAGCGGCAGCAGGAAGTCGACATCGTCCCGCAATACCGGGCGGCTGGAGTCACCGTGATCGAGGACGTCGACCGCGACGCCTTCCGCCGCGCCACGGAGCCGATCTATGACCACTATCCCGGCTTCACGCCGGGGCTCAAGGCGACGGTCCGGGCCTTGCTCGCGAAATGACCGTTCCCGAAGGCGCTTCCAAGGACCAAGCCGCGGGCCTGTCGTTCGAGCTTGTCGCGATGAACATCGGGTTCGTCGTGCTGGTGTGCTCCATCGTGTGGGGGGTTCTGTCGCGCTATGTCACCGAATCGCCGGCCACCTGGGTGGAGGAGGTGTCCAGCATCGCCTTCACCTGGGTGGTGTTCGTCGGCGCGGCGGAGGTCCATCGCCGCGGAAGGCACGTCCGCGTCGATTTGCTCATTTCGCTGCTGCCCGCCAGGATTCGGCCCGCCGAGGACGTCGCGGTCGAGATTTTCGTCGTCCTGTATTGCTTCTACGTCGCCTGGCTTGGCCTGCAGCAGACTATCGCCAGCAATTCGGCGACCACCAGCATGCTCAACATCCCGCTCAGCGTGCCCTATGCCGGGCTGACCTTCGGGTTCCTGCTGATGGGCCTGCGCAGCGTGCAGCGGCTTGTGCGCCGGCGGCGCGGCTAACGATCATGGACGCCTGGCCGCTCGCGCTGTTCATTGTCCTGCTGTTCCTCAACGTTCCGGTCACGGTGGCGATCGGGTCGGGCGCCCTTTTGTTCTTTTTGCATCAACGGGGCCTGCCGCTGACGTTTTTCCCGCAGCGGCTGTCGGCCTTCTCGCAATCCTTCCCGCTGGTGGCGATTCCGATGTTCACCTTCGCCGGCGTGATCATGAACCACGCCGGGATCACCACGCGTCTGCTGAACCTCGCCGAGACGCTGGTCGGCCATATGTCGGGCGCGCTCGCTCAGACCAACGTGCTGCTCGCGACCTTGATGGGATTCGAGTCCGGATCCGGCAACGCCGACGCGGCGATGCAGTCGAAAATGCTCGGCGCCGAGATGGTGCGGCGCGGCTACCCCCGGCCGTTCGCCGCGGCGATCGTCGCGGCCTCGGCGGTGATCACCCCGATGATGCCGCCGGGCCTTGGCTTCGTGCTCTACGGCTACCTCGCCAACGTCTCCGTCGGCCGGCTGTTCATGGCGGGCATCCTGCCTGGCTTCACCATGATGACGGCGCTGATGATCACGACGCACTTCCTGTCGAAGAAATACGGCTTCGCGCCGGTGCGCGCCCGCATGGCCTCGCCAACCGAGATCCTCGCCGCGCTCCGGCAGGCGAGCTGGGCGCTGACCGTGCCGTTCGTAGTGATCTTCGGGCTGCGCTACGGAATCTTCACGCCGACCGAGGCGGGCGCGGTTATCGCCACCTATTCGCTGCTGGTCGGCCTGTTCGTCTATCGCGAGCTGAAGATTTCCCAACTTTGGGGGATCGTCACCGAAGCGGCGCTCGCCACCGCGATGGTGATGATGATCATCAGCGCGGCCAATGCGCTGGGCTACTACATGACGCTCGAGCAGATCGCCTCGCACGTGGCGATGACGCTGTCGTCGATCACCGCCAATCCGCTGTTGATGCTGGTGGTCATCAACCTGTTTCTGCTGGCCGTCGGCATGGTGCTCGAGAGCGTCGCGGCGCTGATCCTGCTGACCCCGATCCTGGCGCCGATCGCCAAGCAGGTCGGCATCGATCCCGTGCATCTGGGCGTGCTGATCTCGCTGAACGTGACACTCGGCGCCGTGCACCCGCCGGTCGGGACGCTGATGTTCATCACCTGCGGCGTGCTCGACGTGAAGATCACCGATTATACGCGCGCCGTCCTGCCGCTGCTCGCCGTGGAGCTCGCGGTGCTGGCGCTGCTGATCCTGTTTCCGCCCCTCGTCCTGACGCTGCCCAATTGGGCGTTCGGGCCCGGGCAGTAGGAGGAGACGCCGCTTGGACGACACGCATATCGAGGTGCGGATCGGGGCTCCCAACGTCGCGGTGGTCACGCTCGACAGGCCGCCGGTGAACGCTCTGGGGCGCGACATCCGCGAAGCGATGCTGCGCGTCTTCGACCGGCTGGAGGAGAACGCCGAAGTCAACGCCATCGTCCTCACCGCGAGAGGCCGGGTGTTCTGCGCCGGCGCCGACATCAAGGAAAAGGCGGCGCTGGGCGCCGGCGAGGGCGACTATATGCGCGCCAACCGGCTGACCCGCGACGCGTTCTTTTGCATTCTCGACAGCGGCAAGCCGGTGATCGCCGCGGTGCAGGGCGCGGCGCTCGGCGCCGGCTTCGTTCTGGCCGCCTGCTGCGACATGATCTTCGCGGCGGACACGGCGGTGTTCGCGCTCCCCGAAATCGACGTCGGCCAGGGCGGCGGCGCGAGCTTCCTGCAGCGCATTCTGCCGCCCTCGAAGGTTCGGCGCATGATGCTGACCGGCGAGCGCGTCCCGGCGGCGGAGCTCTATCGTCTCGGCGCGGTCGAAGCCTGCCTGCCCGAGGCGGAGCTGTTGCCCGCCGCGCTCGCCATGGCCAGCGCCATCGCCGCCAAAAGCGCCGCCGCCGTGCGGCGCATCCGCAGCTCGTTCCTGACGGTGGAGGCGCTTGACCTGCGCGAGGGCTTCCGCGTCGAGCAGGCCTACACGACAGAGCTGAGCCGCTCGCCGGAAGCCGCGGCGGCCCGGCGGGCGTTTTTCGAGGCGCGCAAACGGCCGGGGAGCAAAACATGACGCCGCGATGGACCCGCCGGCCCGAGGGGTCGACCTGGGGCGATTTCGGCCCCGACGACCAGCTCGGCCGCCTCAATCTGATCACCCCGGAGCGGGTGCGCGCGGCGGCGCGCGAGATCACGGAAGGGATCACCTTCTGTCTCAGCCTGCCGCTCGACCGGCCGGGCGGCTCGGTGCTCAGCCCGAGCCGTTTCCCTCCGGTGCTGCGGCCGACATTGCGCAACGGGCGGGTGCGGATGAACTATCGCGTCTCGCAGGACAACCCGGATGCCACCGATCTGATCTGCGACGACGCGGCCGTGCTGCACACCCAGTATTCCACGCATTGGGACGCCTTCTCCCACATCGGATTCATGTTCGACGCCGATGGCGACGGCGTCCCGGAGCCGCGCTACTACAACGGCTTTCGCGCCGGCGAGGACATCGTGGGCCCCACCGATCCGGCGGACGCCGGAGCGACCGGCGTGTTCGAAGCCAAATCCACCTCCAGCGCCAAATCGCTCGGCATCGAGGGCATGGCGGCCAAAGGCGTGCAGGGGCGCGGCGTGATGATCGACCTGCACCGCGACGCGGACGAGCGCCGCACGGTGATTGGCTACGACAGCTTGATGCGCACGATCGAGGACCAGCGCGTCGAGGTCGAGACCGGCGACATGGTCTGCCTGCACACCGGCCACGCGGACCTCCTCTTGCGCAACTTCGGCAAGGTGGACATCGAGCTCGCGCACAATCGCTGCGCGGTGTTGAACGGACGCGACCAGCGGCTGCTGCGCTGGGTCACCGACAGCGGCCTGTCGGTGCTGATCGCCGACAATTTCGCGGTGGAGAGCTTCCCGGCGGTCGAGCATCTCGGCTGCTGCGCGGCGGCGCCGCTGCACGAGCACTGCCTGTTCAAGCTCGGCGTGCATCTCGGCGAGCTATGGCACCTGACGCCTCTCGCACATTGGCTGCGCGAGGCCGGCCGCACCCGATTCATGCTGACCGCGCCGCCGCTGCGCCTGCCCGGCGCCACCGGCTCGCCCGCCACCCCTATCGCCACCGTGTGAACCCACGGGGCCGAACGCCAAACCCCTTACGGAGCGAGCCCATGACCAGAGCCGCATTCTCCCTATGACCCGGCGAGCGCGCCGAAGGAGCTGAAGTTCGTCAAATACGAGAAGAAAGGCCATGTCGCGACCGTGACGATCAATCGTCCGGAGGTGCGCAACGCGCTGCATTCGTACGCCTATATCGAGCTTCGCTCGTGCTGGCGCGACATCGGGCTCGATCCGGACATCTATGTCGGCATTCTCACCGGCTCCGGACAGGCGTTCTGCGCGGGACGCGACGTGAAATTCCTCGCCGAGCACCGGGCGGCGGGCAAGCGCACTCCGCACGAGGATCCGAACAGTCCCCACTACCATTGGGGCGGCGGCGGCCAGCCGCAGGACGTGAGCCTGGAGAAGCCGCTGATCGCGGCGCTAAACGGCTTCGCCGTCGGCGTCGGGCTGAACATGGCGCTGCAGTGCCAGTTGCGGGTGATGGCCGAGGACGCCTGGATCGGCGACCAGCACACCAATGTCGGCCGGCTCGGCGCGCCGCATGAGATGTACAATGCGCTGCCCCGCACCGCCGCGGCATTCCTCTCGCTGTGCAACGGGCGGCTGACCGCCCAGGAATGCCTGCAGATGGCGATCGTCAACCGCGTGGTCCCGCGCGACAAGGTGCTGGAGACTGCCTGGGCAGCTCGCCGAAATGGTCTGCGCGGGCTCGCCGCTCGCCACGCAGGGGTGATCCGGATGTACCGCATGACCGCGGCCTTTCCTCCCTCGTTGGTCGCCTATGCGCGCCATCTCGATCAGGAGATCGCGGAAACCGAGGACGGCGAGGAAGGCGCGCAGGCGTTCAAGGAGAAGCGCAAGCCGATCTGGAAGCTGCGCTGACGAGACCCGGCGCGCCCGCGGGCGCGCCAACCAGCCGGTTCTCAGCTTGACAATGCTGTTGAACCGTTTCAAAATTGAATCGTTTCAATACCCGACGGCGAAGGGCGCCGCCGTCGCATCGGCTGAACAAGCGAACAAGCAATCGCTGGCGATCGGTCGGCGGCGCGGGATCGTCCGCTCAGTCGCCATCAGTCGATGAATCCAGACGCCCGGCAAAGGGAGGAACGACGTGATGGCGGCACTCACCACAGTGACGCGCGCCGCGGCTTTGGCGATGGCGTTGGGCGTTGGATTGCTGGGCGGCGCAGCACGCGCGCAGCAGCTCAAGGACGTGCAGATGCCGAAGGAGCCGCTGGTGCTTGAACAGCAGGGAAGCTTCTTCGTCGGCGGCCGCACCACGCATATCGCCATCACCGAATGGGAAGAGCTCGGCGCCGATTTCGGCAAGATGTTCGGCGCGCCGGGCGAGGCGACGGTCGACCAGATGTATGTGCAGTTCCAGAAGCCGCCGGGATCGCAGGCGCACGTTCCGATCGTCTTCCTGCACGGCTGCTGCCTGAGCTCCAAGACCTGGGAGACGACGCCGGACGGCCGCATGGGGTGGTATGAATATTTCACCCGCAAGGGCTTCGCGACCTACCTCGCGGAGCAGTCGGGGCGCGCGCGGTCCGGCTTCAACCCGGCCGGCTTCAATGAAGTGCGCGAAGGAAAGGAGCCGCCGGGCGAACAGCGCCGGATGCTGCTCGCCACCTATCAGTTCGCCTGGTCGATCTTCCGGTTCGGCCCGAAATACGGCGTCGCCTGGCCCGACGGGCAATTCCCGATCGACAAGGTGGATGAACTCTACAAGCAGGTCATCCCGGACCTCATCCTCACGGAAGTCGCGAGCCTCGGCGCGCAATTCGGATCGCCGACAACCGACAATCCGACCGTCGCGAATATGGCGACGCTCGCCAAGGATCTCGGCGGCGCGATCCTGGTCGGGCATTCCCAGTCGAGCCCGATGCCGACGCAGGCGGTTCTGAAAGGAATGCCCGGAATCAAGGGCATCATCCAGCTCGAGACCGGCTGTTTCTCCAACCTCACCCCACCGCAGGTCGCCATGCTGGCGAAGACGCCGATGCTGGTGGTGGTCGGCGATCACTGGGACAGCCCGCAGCCGCCGCCGGACTGCAAGACCGAGATGCAGCAGATCAACGCGGCGGGCGGCGACATGACGTTCATCTACCTGCCCGACGCCGGCCTGCACGGCAACAGCCACATGTTCATGCAGGACAAGAACAACCTGCAGGTGGCTGACATCCTGCTCGACTGGATCGACCACCACGTCGAACACCGCAAGCCGTAAAGCCCCCGCGCGGAGCGCCCTCGGCGGAGCGCGATGCCAAACACGAATGCGCCGACGCGGCTGATTTCGCCGCGCCGGCGCCATCGATGAAACACCCGGTCATCAGACCGTAACGTGTCGGCGCGGCGTCGTTCGCCGCAGGCGCGCCTCGCGCCTTTCCTCCCCCTAACTTGGGCCGCTTTCGAGGGGCCCCTTTTTTCAACGCGCGATCGTCGCGCGCGCCCTCCATCAATCCTCGATGATCGCCACCGCCCGGGTCCAGCCCGCCGAAGCGCGCTCGATCTTGACGGGAAAGCACGACAGCACGAAGCCGGTCGACGGCAGGCGTTCGAGATCGTGCAATTTCTCGAGATGACAATAGCCGATCTCGCGGCCGGCCTTGTGGCCTTCCCAGATCAGCGACGCATCGTGGGTTTGCGCATATCTCCTGGCGGTGTGGATGAACGGCGCGTCCCAACTCCAGCCGTCGGTGCCGGTCACCCGCACGCCGCGCTCCAGCAGGTAGAGCGTCGCCTCGCGCCCCATGCCGCAGCCTGAGGCGACATAGTCGGGTCGACCGTATTTGGCGCCGGCGCTGGTGTTGACGACGACGATTTCCAGCGGGCGAAGCGTATGGCCGATCCGCACCAGTTCCGCCTCGACATCGGCGCCGGTGGCGACATAGCCGTCGGGAAAATGGCGAAAGTCGAGCTTCACGCCGGGCTGGAGACACCAGTCGAGTGGCACTTCGTCGATCGTAATGGCGCGCTCGCCGCCATTCATCGTGGGATGGAAATGCCACGGCGCGTCGAGATGGGTGCCGTTGTGGGTGGACAATTGCACCCGCTCGACCGCCCAGCCCTGGCCGTCGGGAAGATCCTCCGCCTTGAGGCCGGGAAAGAACGGCAGAATCTGCGGCAGGCTCTGCCGATGGTCGAAATATTCGATCGTCGGGCCGAGGCCGGGCGGATCGGCCGCGACGCCGTTCTGCAGCGGCGAGGAAATGTCGATCAACCGACGCGCCATGTCTTCCTCCTGGTCTCATTTCGCCAGGCCATTCAGGCCTGTCGTTCGACCCTGTTGCGCAGGACGCCGATCTTCTCGACCTCCAGTTCCACGACATCGCCATGTTCGAGAAAATGGCCGAGCTCCAGGCCGCTGCAATTGCCGACCGTGCCCGAGCCGAAGAATTCCCCGGCGTGAATCGTCTCGTCCTGCGACGCGTGAACGAGAATCTCCTCGAACGAAAACAGCATGCCCCGCGTGTCGCCGCGCGAACGAATTTCGCCGTTCACCCTCACCTCGGCCGAAAGCGCCTGGGGATCGCCGATTTCGTCGGGCGTGACGATCCACGGACCCAACACATTGCCGCCGTCGAAGCTCTTGCCTTTGGCCGGCCCGAGGCGGCCTTCCGATTCCAGCGCCTGCATGTCGCGGGCCGAGAAGTCGTTGAAAATCGTATAGCCGAAGATATGGCGGCCCGCCTCGCCCCGCGGAATGTCGGCGCGCGTGCGTCGCGTCACCACGCCGATTTCCAGCTCATAGTCCATCACCGCGCTGTAGCGCGGCCATCGAACCGTCGCGTCCGGCCCGACCACTGTCAGGCGATTGGTGATGTAGTAGATCGGCAATTTCCGGTACACCGGCGCCAGAACGCCGAGCGGCTCGACCATCGCCGCCCGGAAAGCCGCCTCGCCGCGTTCGCGCCGCGCCGCGAGGGCCCGCGAGCCGCGCCGCGCCTGAAGGATATGGGTGGGGAAGGACATCGCGTCGCGCATCTGGCGCGGGCGCGGCAGCGGCGCCAGCAACTGGACGGCGCTCACCGCGACCGACAGTCCCGCCTCCGCGCCGCGCCTGGCGAACAGATCGCGCGCCGCATCCAGCCCGGCGTCGTCGGCCTCGATCAGCGCCAGCATTGAATGGAAGGCGGGGTTCGGCGCGTCTTCGCAGGCCGCGGCGAGGTCGAACAAACGCGCGTCGCCGGAATGGACGACCCCGATGCGCTCGACCCCATCGCGTCGAAAAGTCGCCAGCTTCAAGGCGGTCTCCTTTGACGTCCGACCTCGTCGTCGCAGAACGCGTCGGCCCAGACCCTGGCCTGTAGCGCGCCCCGGCGCGCGCCGGCAAGCGGCGATTGGCGCGCCGGCCGCGCCGTCGAAGCCCCTCCGACGCATCGCAGTCTAAAGATTATATTAGTTGTCGTTTGTCGCCGGCGACGCCATTGTCCGCGCGCCGCCGACCGACGCTGGTCGGGTCGGCGCACGACCGTCCAGGGCCGACACCGCCCGGCGCCTGGTGTATAGGTGCGCCCGGCGCGCAGGATTGGCCGCCGCCGTTCTAGAGCCTGAGGCGTTGCGATGAGTCTGGCCGCGTTTGCGCTGAAGCGACCGTACACCATCGTCGCCTCGCTCATTCTCATCTGCATCATGGGCGTCGGCGCGGCGCTGCGCATGCCGATCGATATCTTTCCGGAAATCGACATCCCGGTGGTCAGCGTCGTGTGGACCTACAGCGGGATGAGCGCGCCGGACATCCGCGATCGCATTCTCACGCTGCACGAGCGCCAGCTCGCCTCGCTGGTCGATGACATCAGCCGGATCGAGGCGACGAGCTATGCCGGCGTCGGCGTCGAGAAGGTCTACCTGCACGAAGGCGCCGACGTCACGCGCGCCATTTCGCAACTGGCGAGCAGCGCGCTGGTCGTCCTGAAATACATGCCGCCGAACATCACCCCGCCGCTGGTTCTGCGCTATGGCGCGACTGACGTGCCGATCATTCAGCTCAGCCTCTCCAGCAGCACGCTGACGGACACCAAGCTGAACGATCTCGGGCAGAACATCATCCGCCCCGATCTGGCGGTCGTGCACGGCGCGGAAGTCCCCTATCCCTACGGCGGCAAGCCGCGCGTCATCATGGTCGATCTCGACCAGCAGGCGCTCGACGCGCGCGGCCTGTCGCCCTCCGACGTCGCCGCGGCGATCGCAGCAGCAAAACGTCATCCTGCCCTCCGGCGACGTCGAAGATCGGCGCCAAGGATTACACGCTGGCGATGAACGCCAGCCCGGACGCGATCGCCGCGATCAACCAGTTCCCGGTCAAACAGGTGGCGGGCGAGACGGTGTTCGTGCGCGACGTCGCGCATGTTCATGACGGCTACCAGATTCAAACCAATGTCGGTGACCGTCGATGGCCGGCCCGGCGCCTTGATGATCGGTTCGCAAGACCGGCGGCGTTTCGACCCTGGCGGTGATCGACGGCGTCAAGGAGGCGTTGCCGGACATCAAGCAAGCTGCTGCCGGCGGGCGTCGCCATCAAGCCGATCTTCGATCAGTCGGTGTTCGTCAAGGCCTCGCTCGACAGCGTGCTGATGGGCGGGCTGATGGCGGCCGGACTGACCGCGATGATGATCCTGCTGTTTCTCGGCAACTGGCGTCTGACGCTGATCATTCTGGCGACCATTCCGCTGGCGATCATCACCGCCGTTCTGGTGATGTATGTCGGCGGCCAGACCCTGAACACCATGACGCTCGGCGGCTTCGCGCTCGCCGTCGGCATCCTCGTCGACAACGGCACGGTGGTGATCGAGAACATCGAGCGCCATGTCCATGACGGCGAACCGCTGACCCACGCCATCGTCGTCGGCGCCGGCGAAGTCGCGACGCCGACCGTGCTGTCGACGATCTGCATCTGCATCGTGTTCGTGCCGGTGTTCCTGCTGCAGGGCACGGCCAAATACCTGTTCTCGCCGCTGTCGCTTGTCGGTCTGCGTGTCGCTGGTCGCCAGCCTCGCGCTGTCGTTCACGCTGGTGCCGGTGCTGTTCGCCGCCCTGATGCGCTCTTCGGTCGGCCGCCGGCGGGGGGCATCCGCCCGAGCGTGTGGCCAGACGCTCGCGATTCAACCTCTTTGGCGCGATCCACCGCGGATTCGAGGGCGGCTTTGAACGGTTTCGCGAAACCTATCGCAACAGCGTCGCCTTTTGCGTGGCGCGTTCCGGCGTCGCCGCCGCGTCTTTCATTCTCCTGATGGTGGTGTCCCTGCTGCTGTTTCCCAGACCTCGGCGAGAGATTTTTTCCCACAGGTCGACGCCGGTCAGATGCGGCTGCACGTGCGCGCGCCGCCCGGCCAGCCGCATCGAGGAGACCCAGCGCTATTTCGCCGAGGTCGAGGGCGCTATCCGCCAGATCGTCGGCCAGGACCAGATCGACGTCATCCTCGACAACATCGGTCTGCCCTATAGCGGCATCAACATCGCGCTGAGCGATTCGGCCACCGTCGGTCCGATGGACGGCGAAATTCTGATCTCGCTGAAGAAGAAGCACACGCCCGACGGCCGCTCACGTCGCGGCGCTGCGCCGCGAGCTGCCGCGGCGCTTTCCCGATCTGACGTTTTTCTTCCAGCCCGCCGACATCGTCAATCAGGTGCTGAATTTCGGCCAGCCCGCCCCCATCGACGTCCGGGTCGCCGGACCGAACGGCGACGCAGACCTACGCGCTCGCGCAGAAGATTTCGCGCGACCTGAACGCGGTTCCCGGCGTCGTCGATTCGCATGTGTTCCAGGTGCCGGACGCACCCGCGTTGACCATCGACGTCGACCGCACGCTTGCGCAGGAACTCGGCCTCAACGAGGACGAGGTCGCCAAGAACGTGCTGGTCGACGCCAATTCGAGCGCCCAGACCGTGCCGAATTTCTGGATCGACCCGAAAAACAGCGTGAGCTATCCGCTGGTTGTTCAGATGCCGACCTATCGGGTGAGCACGACCGAGGACCTCGGCAACATGCCGGTCGACTCGCCGACGTGGCCGGCAAGCCGAGCCAATTGCTGACGAATTTCGTCAAATTCGGACGCAAGAACGTGCCCCTCGTCGTCTCGCAGCTCAACATCCGGCCGGTCTTCGACGTCAACGCCGACGTCCAGGGCCGCGACCTCGCCTCCGCCGCCGACGCGATCGACAAGGTGCTCGCACGCGGACCGCGCCGCCGCGCGACCTCGCCCATCACGGTGACGCTCGAGCGGGCAGGTCGAGACCATGCGCGAAAGCTTCGACGGGCTGTTTCTGGGCATGGCGCTGGCGGTGGTGCTCGTCTATCTCATCCTGGTCATCAACTTTCAGAGCTGGATCGATCCGCTGATCGTTCTGTCCGCCGTGCCCTTCACCGCCGGCGGGGTCATCTGGATGCTGTTTCTGACGCAGACGCATCTCAGCGTGCCCGCGCTGATGGGCTCGCTGATGTGCATCGGCCTGACCTCGGCCAACAGCATTCTGGTCGTGACTTTCGCCAACCAGCGGATGGAGGAGGGCGACGACAAGGCGACCGCCGCGATCGTCGCGGGCTATCACCCGGCTGCGGCCGGTGTTGATGACCGCTGGCGCGATGATTCTTGGCATGATCCCGATGGCTCTGGGAGTCGGCGAGGGCGGCGAGCAGAACGCGCCTCTGGCGCGCGCGGTGATCGGCGGGCTGTTGTTCGCGACAGCGGCGACGCTGATGTTCGTTCCCGTCGTTTACCGAACATTGCGCCGGGACGTTCGCACGGCGCCCGACTTCTCCCGTCTCGCCGCGGCGGCGAGGTCGCCCGGATGAAGTCTCGGTGCAAGTCTGGATCGCGATGAAACATCCCACCGAAATTCTCGATCCCTACGCCACGCCACCTGACCAGGCGGCGACGGAAGCGGTCAAGGCGACCCGATTTTCGCGCGGAACGGGATGGCGCATCCTGACCGTCTTCGTCATCATCGCGCTCGCGCTCGGCCTCGGCTATCTGTTCGTCAACCACGAAAAGGTGACCGCCGAAGCACGGCTGGCCGACGTTACGCGCCAGGACGCGGCGGAGCCGCCCACCGTCGACGCCGTCACCGTCAGCCTCTCGCCGGCCACGCAGTCGCTGACCCTTCCCGGGCGAGACCGCGGCGTGGGACGAAACGACGATCTATGCGCGGGTGAACGGCTATGTCGCCAAATGGTTTGTCGACATCGGCGATCTCGTGAAGGCCGGACAGACGCTGGCGACCATCGACACGCCGGAGCTCGACGCCGAACTGCTCGCCGCGAAGGCCAAGCTCAACGCCAGCGTGGCTCAGGTCGCCGTCAAGCAGGCCCAGGCCGATTTCGCCAAGAGCACCGCGGAGCGCTGGCTGGAATCGCCGAAGGGCGCGGTGTCGGAGCAGGAGCGCGAGGACAAGAAGGCGGGCAGCGCCGAGGCGATCGCCGAGCTTACCGCCGCCCGCGCGCAAGTCGCGCTCGACCAGGCCAATGTCGACCGGCTGACCGCGCTCACACAGTTCAAGACCGTCCAGGCTCCCTTTGACGGCACGATCGTTCAGCGTCAGATCGACACCGGCAATCTGGTGACCGCGGGCAGCACCGCCAATACGTCGCCGCTCTACCGACTTGTCCAGGACGATCCGATGCGCGTCTTCGTGCACGCGCCGCAGAGCGCGGCGGCGCAACTGATGGGGCCCGGCGCGATGGCGGTTATTTCTTTTGGCGGCCAGGGCGACAAGCGCTTCGAAGGCAAGGTCACCCGGACCGCCAAGGCGATCAATCCGCAATCGCGCACGCTGCGCGTCGAGATCGACGTTCCGAATGCGGATCATGCGCTGGTCCCCGGCATGTATGTCCAGGTGAGCTTCAAACTTCAGGGCGGCGCCCAGATCGAGGTTCCCGCCGCCGCCCTGTTGTTTCGCGCCGGCGGACCGCAGGTCGCGGTGATCGATGAAAAGGGCGCGGTGGCCTTTCGGCCGGTGACGATCGGCCGCGATGACGGCAACGTGGTGTCGATCGGATCGGGGCTGGCCGCCGGCGACAGGGTCGTCCTCAATCTCAGCAGCCAGATCGCGGCCGGCGAAATCGTCAAGACGAATCCGGTGGATAACGGAGACACGAAAAGCGCCTCGTCAGCTCGATGACGGATATACACAAATGCGTCGTCCGCCGAATCATCGATTCTCGTCACGCCAATCGCGCTGGAATTGGTCGCATGAAAGGTTGGGTTGTCCTTGGCGCGCTGGGCGTCGCCGGCGCACTGGCGGGTTGCGCGGTCGGGCCCGATTATCACATGCCGTTCATGCCTGTGCCGGGCGGATTTCTCGCGCAAGCGAGCCAAAACACCTCGCAATCGGCCGGTCGCGCGGGCGTCGATCTCACGCAATGGTGGCGCTCCCTGCACGACAAGGAGCTCGATTCGCTGATGGCGCGGGCCGTCCAGTCCAATCTCGATCTTGCAATCGCGCTGGACCGTCTTCAGGAGGCGCGCGCGGAACTGACCGTGGTGGCCGACCGGGCGCTTCCAATGGGCGGCGCGACCGGCGGCGGCGGGGTCGGGACAGGATCGGACGAGACCAAGGGGCGGGCTTCGCAGGCGCTGCGATCGGCGGAGACCGGGACGGGCCTCAAGTCGATCAACGAAGCGGGCGGCTTCGACGCCGGCTGGGAGCTCGATATCTTCGGCCGCATCCGGCGCGAATATGAAGCGCAGACGTATGACGCCGAGGCGCTGCAGGACGCGCGCGACTGGGTGTTCGCGACGGTCGCCGCCGATGTCGCGCGCGCCTATATCGACATGAGAACGCAGCAGAGGCAGCTCGTCGTGCTCGGCCAGGCCATCGCCGCTTCGCAGGGGAGCCTGGATCTCGCGCAGACGCGCTTCGATCGCGGGCTCACCAATGAAATGGACGTCACGCTGGCCAAGCGCGAATTGGCGGCCTTGCAAGCCAACATCGCGCCGCTCGGCGCGCAGATCGACGCGAACCGCCATGCCATCGCGGTGTTGCTCGGGCAATTTCCCGAGCAGATCGCCGGCGAACTGGCCCGGCCCGGTCCGATCCCCGCGCTGCCGGCGCAAATTCCGGTCGGCGCGCCGGCCGACCTCTTGCGGCGGCGCCCCGATATCCAGGAAGCGGAGCGCCGCGTCGCGGCGGCGACCGCGCGCATTGGCGTGGCCGTCGCCGATCTCTTTCCAACGGTGATCGTGACCGGAGCGGCCGGCGCGCAGGGCGGCGTCCGTTCATCGTCCGGCACGCCAATCACCTTGATCGGATCGATCGGTCCGGCGGTCTACTGGCCCTTGCTCGATTTTGGCGCGCTTGACGCCCAGATCGAGATCGCGGACCTGCAAACGCATGAACGTTTGGAGGGCTACAAGCAGACGATACTGAGGGCGGTGCGGGAGGTCGACGACGCCGACGCCTCCTATCGCGCGGAGCAGCAAAGCTTGCGCAGCCTTGATCGCGCACTGGACGCCGCGCACCAGGCCACCAGGCTCGCCACCGAACGATACGATCGCGGCCTGACCGATTTTCTGAACGTGCTCGACGCCGAGCGGCAGGAATTCGACCTCGAACAGCGTCAAGTCGTGGCGCGCCAGACGGCGGCCGACGATCTGGTCGCGCTCTACAAAGCGGTGGGCGGCGGGTGGCCGGTCAATCAGGCGATTCCCCCGCTGCGCGTCCCGCAGCCGGCCGCGATCGCCGCCGCCAGATATCTGATGGCGCCCGCCCAGGGGGGCCATTGAAGGAAGCGGAGCGGGGCGATGCCGACGCATGACGCCGCCAGCAAGCGCCCGCCGGTGCTGCTCATCGAAGACGAGCCGGGACTGGCCGAGGAAGTCATCGCCGAGCTTCGCCGCCTCGGCCATCCCGTGCGTCACGCCAACACCGTCGCGGCCGGCCTGCAGGAGGCGCGCGCGGGGGGCGCGGCGATCATGATCGTCGATCGGATGCTGCATGGCGCCGACGGGCTTTCGATTGTCGAGACTCTGCGCGAAGAAGGCATCAAGACGCCGGTGCTGGTCATTTCCGCGTTGTCGTCGGTCGACGAACGCATTCACGGATTGAGGGCGGGCGGCGACGATTATCTCGTCAAGCCGTTTGCGATCGCCGAGCTGACGGCGCGCGTCGACGCGCTGCTGCGGCGCCTGGAAGACGTGCGCACCACCAAGCTGCGGGCCGGCGACCTCGAAATGGATCTGATCGAACAGACGGTCAAACGCGGCGAGGCGCTGATCGATTTGCTGCCGCGCGAATTCAAGCTGCTCGAATACTTCATCCAGCGCCCCGGCCAGATCGTCACGCGCGCGATGCTGCTCGAGAGGGTGTGGAACTATCGCTTCACGCCGGAAACCAACGTCGTCGACGTGCATATCGGCAATCTCAGGCGCAAGATCGACATCGCCGGCCAGCCGTCGCTGATCAAGAACATTCGCGGCGCAGGGTTCATGTTCAATGCGGGCGCTTGACGTCCTTCGTTCGTCGGCCTTCCGGGTGGCGTTGGCCTTCGCCCTCGCGATGACCGCGGCGACATCGCTGATTTTCGGCATCGTCTATCTGCAGATCATCACGTCGAACGAGGCGAGCATTCGCGTCATTCTGGCCGACGAGGCCGCCAAGGGGGTGAACGACACCGACGCGGAGATCAGGAGCGCTCTCAATTTGCGGCTGACCCGCGACTTGCGGCGCCTCGATTATGTCGCGCTGTTCGACGCGGCGGGCAAGATCGTCATCGGCAATATCGACGCGATGCCCGAGATCGCCGCCGACGGAAAGGCCCACTTCGTCGCGGCGGTCCGCCCGCCGGGCGTCCCTGACCGATTGGAGCCCGCCATCTTCGTCGCGCGTCGGCGCGCCGATGGCGGAACGCTGGTGCTCGGGCGAAGCCTGGTGGAGGTCTATGCGCTGCGCGAGACGGTGCTCGTCGCGCTGGCGACGGGCCTGCTTCCCACTTTGCTGGTGGCCTTCGCGATCGCCGCGTTCTTTGCGCGCCGCACGTCGCGCAGGCTCTCGCAGATCCACGAAACCATCGCCATGATCATGCAAGGCGACCTTCACGTGCGCCTGCCCGTGCGCAAGCGGCCGGACGAAATGGATGAAGTCGCCCGCGATGTGAACCGTATGCTCGACGAGATCGTGCGCCTGCTGATCCAGATCAAGGGGGTCGGCGACGACATCGCCCACGACTTGCGCGCGCCGCTCTCGGTGATGCGCGCAAAACTGGAGCGCGGCGTCGCGGGTCCGGACGATCGGGAATTGCGTCTGGTGGCCAATCAGGCGCTCGTCGAACTCGACAAGGCGATGGTCACGATCACCGCTCTGTTGCGCATCGCCGAAATCGAGAACGGGCCGCGATCGAGCGAATTCAAGCCGATGGACCTTGCCGCGATCTGCGTAGACGCGTTCGAATTCTTTGAGCCGCTCGCGAGGGCCAAGTCCATTTTGATGACGCTGGACGCCAAGGCGCCCGTCCCGATCGTCGGCGACGCCGATCTGATGCGCGAGGCTCTGCTGAACCTCGTCGACAACGCCGTCAAGTTCACCCCGGCCGGCGGCAAGGTGGCGATATCCGCGACGCTGGAGGCCGGCCGCCCGACCATCAGGGTGCGCGACAGCGGTTCAGGCGTAGAGCCGGGCGAGCGCGAGAAAATCTTCGAGCGATTCCACCGCACCGCCCATCACAGCCACGCCTCCGGCAGCGGCCTCGGCCTCAGCATCGCCGCGGCGATCGCCAGCCTTCACAAGTTCGATCTGAAGGTCACGGACAACAATCCCGGCGCGCAGTTCGAGATGGCCGCCCGCTTCAGCGCTACGGGAGCGGTGATCTCGCGCAAGTAAGCGCGGGATTGATGGACGGCGCCCGCACGAAAGTCATTCGCCAAAACCATCCGCCGATGCGCGCCCAGCGCCGTCCCGAAGGCCGCGTCCTGGGTAAACCCACTTTCACAAAATGACGGGCCCCCTTGGGGCCCGCCGCGGTCTTCTTGCCCGCCAGATCTCTCAGAACTGGAAGCGCAGGCCCGCCATCGGATCGACCGAGGTATGGAAGAGGTAGCCGTTGGCCAAGCCGTTGTTGACTTCCGAGAACATCGCGCCAGCGTAGACGTCGAATTTCGGAGCGAAGCGCCAGTCGACCATCGCGGAAACCGCGTCCAGCGTGCCCGCGCAGTGTGAGCTGCTGGCGCCGAAGGTCGCGCAGCTCGCGGGTGCGCCGAAAGCGTCCTGGATGTAGTGATAATAGGCGCCCGTCACATCGAGTTTGTCGGTGACCGCGTATTTGGCGCCGGTCCAGAACACCTGCAGCACCTTCTGGTTGGCCGTGTAGGCGGTGTTGCTGATGTTGGGCGTCAGGCTGATCAGCCCCGCGATATCGGTGTAGGTGGTCTGCGGCGTGCTGGGCGGCGCAAAGTAGATGTTCTCGTAGCCGCCGTACACCTGGACCGGTCCGTAGGTGTATTTGGCGAGCAGCATCACGCTGGTGTCGTCGGAAATCGTCGAAGCGACGGTGCCGAAATATTTCGCAGCCAGGGCGGCGCTGGAAAGCGGGCTGGTCGCCACGGCGTCGGTGACGCGGCTGTAGATCGCATCGAGGCCCAGTTTGCCCCACGGCCCATTGTACGGGTCCGCGCCGAGCTGCACTTCCCAGGCGTCGCTCGAGGCGTTGTTCCAGTTGTAACCGCCGAATTGATACAAGGCCGCCGCCCGGAACATGCCGACGTCGACGCGATATTTCGCCGCGGTCGAGTAACGGGTGTCCTCGGTGTCGCCGACGCCGGCGGTCGCGCCGGAGAAGCCGATCACCGAGAATGCGTAGGAGCCTCCCATCGGATCGTAAGCGTTGACGCCGTCGAGGGTCAGCGAGTTTTGCCGGCCGATCGTCAGCGTTCCATACTGCTTGGAGCTGACGCCGGCATACAGCGCGCCGTTGTACCACTGGCCCGCGCGGCTCGAGTCGCCGTTGGTGTTCTGCAGCGGCAGCGGCACGCCGTTGTTCTCAAGCTGCGACAGTGGTCCGTTGGACAATTGCAGGGAATAGGGGTCGAATCCCATCTGCCAGTTGAAAACAAACGACCATCCAGCGGCCAGCGGCTCGGCCGCCTTCACGCCGATGAACGACTGGCTCAAGCCGTTCGGCGCGATCGACCACAGCGACCGGTTGCTATTCTTCTGGATGAGATATTCGAGGCCGAACGGCGCAACGGAATTGAACGGCGTGCCATGGCTCTGCCACGCCACGCCCATGTCCACCGTCCCGTAGATCGTGATGCCGTACCAGCTCAGCGGGCAATTCGTGGTGACGAACTGGATGGGGTCGGCGCAAGCCGCCATTGTCGGAGGCGGCGGCGGCGCAGCCGCCGGGCCGGGCACCCCCAAATCCGCCGCATTTGCGGCTCCGGCGACGCTCAGCAGCATCGCGACAGAAATGCCAAGTTTCTTCTTCATCATCGCCCCCGCTCAGGCCGATTCTTTTGCGAATCGGTCCATGAATTCCTCAATCTTCGCGCCAGCCAACAGCCGTTGTGCGATGCGTAAAGGCGGCGAATGACGGTTTTATAACAGCCGGGAGCGCACGGCCGGCCCATGCCGCGGCGGTCTCGCGGCTGTGTCTGCGGAATGACCGCAATGTGTTGAAATCTCGGCGAAAAATGAGACCTGCTGGTTGGGTGTTGCTATCTGGCCACAGCCAATTTAAATCGATATGCGACAAAATGCGCGGTTCGCTGGACAGCCGACTTGAGGTCGGCGGCGATCGCGCGGAAGCGACGCGCCGACGGGTCAGCGGGCGAGGGCGGAGCCCGGCGCTCGAGACGCGCGGCCCGTCGCCTCGCGCAGGCGAGTCGACGCCAGCGGCGCCCGTTGTCCGGCGGAAGGTAGCCGACCGGCGTCTTTCCGCATGCGGCAGGCGCGACGGGCGCCCGACGAACTGGGCTGAACTCGTCGCAATTTTGCGCTTGGTCACGGTCGCGATTCATCGCCACGAATTTGCGGCTCGTCGCGGGCGCCGCGCGACCGCTGGTTAACGCGTCCTTAAGGGCATCGCGTTAATTGTCGCTTAACGCCGCCTTGCGACGGGGCGTGAGCGCGGGACGATCGATGAAGCACGTTGCGGTCCTGATGGGCGGGTGGTCGGCGGAGCGGGCGGTCTCGCTCAATTCCGGACGCGGCTGCGCCGACGCGCTCGAAGGGGCCGGCTATCGCGTCACCAGGGTCGACGTCGCGCGCGACATCGCCGACGTTCTGGCCAAGTTGAAGCCCGATGTCGCGTTCAACGCGCTGCATGGCCGGGTCGGCGAGGACGGGACCATCCAGGGCGTTCTGGAGGTGCTGCGCATTCCCTACACGCATTCGGGCGTGCTCGCGTCGGCGCTGGCGGCCGAAAAGGACCTCGCCAAAATCGTCATGCAGGCCGCGGGCGTGCCGGTCGCCCACGGCGTGACGATCGATCGCCATGAGGCCGCGAGACGCCACGCGCTCGAGCCGCCCTATGTGCTGAAGCCGATCAACGAGGGATCGTCGCTCGGCGTGATCATTGTCAAGCAGGGACGAAGCCATCCCCCGCAGGAGGTCGCAAGCCCCGATTGGCCTTATGGCGATCGGCTGCTCGCCGAGAAATTCGTCGACGGGCTCGAACTCACCTGCGCGGTGATGGGCGATCGGGCGCTCGGCGTCATCGATATCCGGCCGGTTTCGGAATCGTTCTACGGCTACGACGCGAAATACGCCAAAGGCGGGTCAATCCATGTCCTGCCCGCTAAAATTAAACCGAATATTTACCATGAGGTCCAAAGGTTGACGTTGGTGGCGCACCGGGCGCTGCGCTGCCGCGGCGTCAGTCGGGCGGATTTCAGATACGACGAATCAAATGGGGAATCGGGGGAATTGGTCTGCCTGGAAGTCAACACGCAGCCCGGGATGACCGAAACCTCTCTGGTGCCCGAAATCGCCGCTCACGCCGGCGTTTCTTTTGGCGAGCTGGTCTCATGGATGGTGGAAGACGCGTCGTGCGATCGTTGAGCGAGGCATTCGCGCCGGGCCCGCGCGCGCGGCTCGCCTACGCGGGCGGCGAGGTCGCCGGCGCGCGCGTGCTGCTGCGCGGCGAACGATCGACGGCGAGCGTCGTCGCGTGGACGCGAACGCTGCGGCGGTCGGCCCCGCGCGGCGTCGGCCTGGCGTTGGCCGCCGCGTTGATTTTCGGCGCGGGCGCGTTCGGCGTCGTTCGCGGGGGCGAATATGCTTCGTTCGTCGCGCGTGAGGGCAGCCTGCCCGACTTCATCGCGCGCGCGCTCGGTTTCGACATCGCCGTGGTCACGATCTCCGGCCAGACCGAGATGACCGAAACGGAAATCCTCCGCGACGCCGGCGTCAGTCCGAAGAACTCGCTGCTCCTCCTCGACGCTGCCGAGGCGCGCGCGCGGCTGGAGAAGGCGCCGCTGGTCAAGCAGGCGAGCGTGCGCAAGCTCTACCCCAACCATCTCGTCATCGATCTGGTCGAGCGCACCCCTTGCGCGTTGTGGCAGAAGGACGGACAGGTCAGCGTCGTGGCGGGCGACGGCGCGGTGATCGACCAGATGCGCGACCAGCGCTTCGCCAGTCTGCCCTTCGTGGTGGGCGAGGGCGCCAACGAACGCTTGTCGGAATATACGCGGCCTCGTCGCCGCGGCGGGCGAGCTCGGTCCACGAATCAGGGCGGGCGTGCTCGTCGCCAACCGGCGCTGGAATCTGAAGATGACCTCCGGCGTCGAAGTGATGCTGCCGGAGGTCGATCCGCAGGCGGCGGTGGCGACGCTGGTTCGCCTGCAGCGCGAATCGCGCGTGCTGGATCGCGACGTGCTCTCGCTCGACCTGCGGATCGAAGGACGCATGTTCGCACGGCTCACGGAAGAAGCCGCCGCCGCGCGCGCCGCGGCCCATCCGAAGAAGGCCGGCGCGACATGACCTTCAAACCGCTCACCCCGCGTCTCAAACCGATCCCGCCGCGCCGCAGCGCGGTGTTGTCGGTTCTCGACGTCGGCGCATCGAAAATCGTCTGCCTGATCGCGCGCCTGTCGCCGATGCAGCCTTCCGATCTGCTGCGCGGACGCACCCACCGCTGCAAGGTGCTGGGCATCGGCCATCAGCGTTCGCGCGGCGTGAAGGCGGGCGCGATCGTCGACCTCGACGCCGCCGAGAGCGCGATACGCCTGGCCATCGACGCGGCCGAACGGATGGCCGGCGTCGAGGTCGACAGCGTGATCGTCAACATGACCGGCGGGCGACTGTCCTCGCAGCTCTACACCGCCAAGGTCGGGATCGGCGGCAAGGCGGTCAGCGCGCATGACATTCACCGTGTGCTGGAGGCGGCGTCGTCGGCGAGCGCGCGCGCCGGGCGCACCGTGCTGCACGCGCTGCCGACCGGCTTCTGGCTCGATGCGACGAGCGGCGTGCGCGATCCCAAGGGCATGGTCGGCGACGAGCTCGGCGCCGAATTGCACGTCGCCTCGAGCGACGCCGCGGCGGCGCGCAATCTGATGCTGGCGATCGAGCGCTGTCATCTGCGCGTCGAGGCGGTCGTCGCGACGCCCTATGCGTCGGGCCTGTCGACGCTGGTCGACGACGAGGCCGAACTCGGCGCCGCGCTGATCGATTTTGGCGGCGGCTCGACGTCGGTCGGGGTGTTCGCCGGCGGGCGTCTCGCCCATGTCGACGCCGTGGCGGTCGGCGGCAACCATATCACCATGGATATCGCGCGCGGCCTGACGATCAGCGTCGCCGACGCGGAGCGTCTCAAGACGCTGCACGGCGCCTGCATCGCCGCGCCCTCCGACGAGCGCGACACGATCGCCGTGCATCGGGTCGGCGACGACATGGATCATCCGAACTATCTGCCGAAGTCCGAACTCGTGCGCATCATTCGCCCGCGCGTCGAGGAAATCCTCGAACTCGTGCGCGACCGGCTGAAGGGAGCCGGGCTCACCGTCCACGCCGGACGGCGCCTCGTCCTGGCCGGCGGCGCCTGCCAGATGACCGGACTTCCGGAACTGGCGCGCACCATCGTCTCCAGTCAGATCCGTATCGGCCGCCCGCTCGGCGTCGAGGGTCTGCCCGAATCGGCCAAGAGCCCGGCCTTCGCCGCGGCGGTCGGCCTGATGGTCTACCCGCAGGTGGCGGGGATCGAACATTTCGAACCGCGCCGTCCGAGCTATGCGCCCGGCGGCGGCGCGGACGGCTATGCGGCCCGGGTCGGTCGATGGTTGAAGGAAAGCTTTTGAGTTGGCGGGGCGCCGAGCGCTGCGGACGCGCCCTTGGGAATCGTCTTCATGTCACGAGTCGCGTTTCAACCGGCGCCGGCGGGCGTCTAACGTCAAGAGGCCAAGGATGACCATCAATTTGAAAGCCCCGGAACTGCGGGAATTGAAGCCGCGCATCATGGTGTGCGGCGTCGGCGGCGCCGGCGGCAACGCTGTCAACAACATGATCGTTTCGGGCCTCGTCGGCGTCGACTTCATCTCCGCCAACACCGACGCCCAGGCCCTTGCCTCGTCCAAGGCCGAACGCATCATCCAGATGGGCCTGCAGGTCACCGAGGGCCTCGGCGCCGGCTCCAAGCCGGAGGTCGGCCGCGCCGCCGCAGAGGAAGCGATCGAGGAAATCCGCGATCACCTGACCGGCGCCCATATGGTGTTCGTCACCGCCGGCATGGGCGGGGGCACCGGAACCGGCGCGGCGCCGGTGGTGGCGCGGGTCGCCCGCGAAATGGGCATCCTGACCGTCGGCGTGGTGACCAAGCCGTTCCAGTTCGAGGGCGGGCGGCGCATGCGCCTCGCCGAGGGCGGCATCACCGAATTGCAGAAGTCGGTCGACACGCTGATCATCATTCCCAACCAGAACCTGTTCCGCGTCGCCAACGAGAAGACGACCTTCGCCGACGCCTTTGCGATGGCCGACCAGGTGCTCTACTCCGGCGTCGCCTGCATCACCGACCTGATGGTCAAGGAAGGTTTGATCAACCTCGATTTCGCCGATGTGCGCTCGATCATGAGCGAAATGGGCAAGGCGATGATGGGCACCGGCGAGGCGTCGGGCGAGCGGCGCGCCGTTCTGGCGGCCGAAGCGGCGATCGCCAATCCGCTGCTCGACGAGGTGTCGATGAAGGGGGCGCGCGGCCTGCTGATTTCGATCACCGGCGGCAACGATCTGACCCTCTATGAAGTGGACGAGGCGGCGAGCCGCATTCGTCAGGAGGTCGACGAGGAGGCCAATATCATTCTGGGCGCGACGTTCGACCAGAGCCTCGACGGCGTCGTTCGCGTGTCGGTGGTCGCCACCGGCATCGATCAGGAGACCGGGGAGATTCACGAGCCGACGGTGAACCAGGTCCGGCTCATCGAAGCTCAGCAGCGTCTGCGCGCGCAGGCCACCGCGCGCGCCCAACCCGCCGCCGAAGCGGTCAGGGCCGAGGCGCAGTCGCCCGCCGCCTCGAGCAAGGCCGCGCCGGTCTTGTCCGACGAGGTCGAAATCCGCCCCGCGGCGCCAAAAACGGCGATCTATCATGAGCCGCCGGCGGCGCGCGTCGAGGAGCCGACGCAGGAGGACTATATTCCGCCGGCGCCCGAACTGCCGCTGCTGCGCCCCGCCCGCATGCCGCAGATCGAAGATCTGCCGCCGGTCGTCCAGCACCAGATGCGCGTGCAGCGCGGCGAACAGCCGACGCCCGCCGTGCAGGTCGAGACGCGCCGTCGCTCGCTCTTGGAAAAGCTCGCCGCGTTCGGCATCAGCCGCCATGACGAGCCGGCGCCGGCGCCCGCCCCTGCCCCGCGCGCGATCCAGCCGAGCCTCCCGCCTCCGCCCCCGCGGCCCGCTCAAACCGGACTGCACGCCGAATATGGCCGCCCGCAACCGCGGGCCGCCGCCGCGCGCCCGGCCCAGGGGTCTCTCGATCCGCACGGCCGGATGGGCGTCAGGCCGGCGGCCCTGGAAGAAGACCAGCTCGAAATCCCCGCCTTCTTGCGGCGGCAATCGAATTGACGAATCAGTCGCAATCCCCCGCCGGCGCCGCCGGCGGCGGGACCGCGACACTGGCCGCGCCCGCCTGCGGACCCTGGCGCCGCCGCCCTCATCGAGGCCAATTATTTGGTATATTTAGTTAAATTTTCTTCGGATGGGGTGTTACATAAGGTTAAGAAAGGTGATTTGGCGATTGCCGGGCGCGCACGTATCGTCCGGGCGAAATTTCACCGGGCCGGCGCGAGCGGCGCAGCCGAGTCGACCGGACCGAGGCGGACCAGCGGGTCCGCGGGGGAAATTTCGGGGCCTGTTCGTTCATTGTGGCGGACAGCGACGGTCAAGGGGAATTGCGTTTGACCAAGTCGGGGCATCAAACGACGATCCGTGACCGTGTGACAATTGGCGGTTTCGGGGTCCATTCCAACGCTCCCGTCAATCTGGTTCTTCATCCCGCCGACGCCAATTCGGGAATCGTTTTCCTTCGCACCGGGCTGCCGGGCGGTCGCGAGCGATTGATCGAGGCGAAATGGTCGAACGTTTCGCAGACCGAATTGTGCACGGTGCTGAGCGATTCCTCCGGCGCGTCGGTCTCCACCGTCGAACATCTGCTGGCGGCGCTCGCCGGGCTTAACGTCGACAACGTCATGATCGAGATGGACGGGCCGGAAGCGCCGATCATGGATGGCTCGGCGTCGGCCTTCGTCGCGGCGATCGACCAGGTTGGCGTCGTCGCGCAGTCGCGCCGGCGGCGGCATATCAAGATTCTCAAAACCGTGCGCGTCGAGCGCGGACGCGGGTTCGCCGAGCTTCGCCCCGCCGATCGGGGCTTTCATCTCGATGTGGAGATCGACTTTTCGGCGGCGGCGATCGGCCGCCAGCGCCGGGCGTTCGAGATCGCCCCTGCGAGCTTTCGCACCGAGATCGCGCGAGCGCGAACCTTCGGCTTCGTCAGCGATGTCGAACGCCTGTGGAAAATGGGATTTGCGCTGGGGTCCTCGCTTGACAATTCCGTCGCGCTCGACGGCGGGCGCGTGCTCAATCCGGAGGGCCTGCGCTACGCCGACGAATTTGTTCGCCACAAGGCGTTGGATTCGGTCGGCGATCTCTCGCTGGCCGGCGCGCCAATCATCGGCGCCTATCGGACGTATATGCCGGGCCACAAGATGAACTTCCTCGCCCTGAGCGCCCTGTTCGCCGACCGGAGCGCGTTCGAGCTGGTCGAGGCGCCTCCGCGTCGCGATTTTGCGCCCGCCCGAGCCGGCGCTGGCGCTCTGGCGCTGGCGACCTACGCCGCCGAGGTCGACTGAGGACCGAGGCCGCCGCGCCTGGCGCGGCCGGCGCCCGGCTCGGGTCACATGACGCAACCTGTCGACGCAGAGCCTCTAGGACGCGAGCGACTGGCGCGAGGCCTGGCTTGTTGCAGCGTCGCGGCGCTTTCGCGCCACAATCGACGTCTCTACTGCGCGACATCTGCGAGACGTCGTGGGCTGCACTGGTCCGCATCCTGCCGGCGCTGGCCGCGCTCAGTGGCGCGGGCGCAAAGTTTAGGCTAAGGGAACGCGGCGCGGCGTCGGATCGAGTGAATCGATTTGGTCGGCGCGGTGGTGATTTTCGCATCGTCGAAATGGTTGAGTTCCAGCGCATGGCATTGGTCGCATTGCAAAGCCGCCGTATCGCCTCGGCACTTCGGCCGGGGGCGTTGATCGCCAGACTTGTCGTCGTCATCGCGGCGGCGACGGCGCTTGGCGCCTGTTCGATGTTCGAGGACATCAATCCTTTCGGTCCCGAAAAATACAAGACCAAGATCGAGCCGGATGTGCCGCCGTCCTCGATCTACGACCAGGGTCTCGCCAGGTTGAAAAAGGGCGACGACGACGGCGCGGCCAAGAAATTCACCGAGCTCGGCAAGCAATATCCCTATACCGACTGGTCGAAGAAGGGATTGCTGATGACCACCTACGCGCAATATCAGGGCGCGGACTACGACAATGCCGAACAATCGGCCGAGCACTACGCCAAGCTCTACCCCGACACGCCCGAAACAGCCTACGCCCTCTATCTCGAGGCGATGTCCTACTACAACCAGATCCCCGATGTTTCACGCGACCAGGACCGCGCGGTGAAGGCGCTGGCGCTGTTCCAGCAGATCGTCGATAAATTCCCAAAGTCCGAATATGTCGACGACTCCAAGTTCAAGATCCAGGTCACCCGCGACCAGATCGCCGGCAAGGAAATGTCGGTCGGCCGCTTCTATCTCAGCCGCCGCAACTACACCGCGGCGATCAACCGCTTCCGCAATGTGCTGGCCAACTACCAGACGAGCCGCCATGCCGAGGAGGCGTTATATCGATTGACCGAAGCCTATCTCGGGCTTGGCATCACCGGCGAAGCGCAGACGGCGGCGGCGGTGCTCGGGCACAATTTCCCGGACGGTCAATGGTACAAGGACGCCTTCGAACTGCTGAAGGGCGGCGGACTTTCGCCGAACGAGGACCAGGGCTCGTGGATCTCGAAGCTCTACCATTCGGTCGTGCCCGGCTGATTGGGAGGAAGGCGCCTCCATATGCTCGTTCGGCTCGCGATCCGCGACATCGTGCTGATCGATCAACTGGATCTCGAATTTTCCGCCGGGCTGTCGATCCTCACCGGCGAAACCGGCGCCGGCAAATCGATCCTGCTCGACGCCCTGTCGCTGGCGCTCGGCGCGCGCGGCGACGGCGCCCTGGTGCGTCATGGGCAGGCGCAGGGCCAGGTCACCGCCGCGTTCGAACTCAGCGCCGACCATCCGGCGCTCGCCTTCGCCCGTGAGCGGAACGTCGAAACCGACGGCGAGCTGATCCTGCGCCGCGTGCAGATGGCGGACGGGCGGACCCGCGCCTTCGTCAACGACCAGCCGGTGAGCGCGCAGATGATTCGCGCCGTTTCCGGCGGGCTGGTCGAAATCCATGGACAGCACGACGAACGCGCGCTGATGGACGCGGCGACCCATCGCGCGCTGGTCGACGCCTACGGCGCACTGGAGGCGATGGTTCAGGCGACGAGGGCGGCGTTCGGCGCCCTCAAGGCGGTCGAGGCGGAGCTGGCCGCCGAATTCGGCGCGCGTCGCGGCGGCCCAGGCCGACGCGGACTATGCCGCCCACGCCCATCAGGAACTGACCAGGCTGGCGGTCGGCCCCGACGAGGAGGAGGCGCTGGCCGAGCGGCGGTCGCAAATGATGCAGGCCGAGAAGGTCTCGGCCGACATTCGCGACGCCCATGACAGCCTGGCGGGCCAGGCCTCGCCGACGCCGGCGCTCGCCGCCGCCGCGCGCCGCCTGGAAAGGCGCCTTTCCCAGGCCCCGGCGCTGATCGGCCCCTGCGTCAAGGCGCTTGACGACGCCCTCGAAGCGCTCGATGCGGCGACCGGCGCGATCGAGGCGGCGATGCGCGCCGCCGATTTCGATCCGAACGAGCTGGAGCGCGTCGAAGAGCGGCTGTTCGCGCTGCGCGGCATGGCGCGCAAATATGCGACGCCGGTCGCCGGATTGCCGGCGCTCGCCGAGAAATACGGCCGCGACATCGCCGAACTCGGCGCCGGGCGCGCCAGAGTTGTCGCGCTCGGCGAGGCCGCCGTGGCGCGCCGCCGCGAATATGGGCTCGCGGCAAGCGCGCTTTCAAAGGCGCGCCAGGCGAGCGCGCGCGAACTGGAGCGCGCGGTGGGCGCGGAGCTTGCGCCGCTGAAACTCGAGCGGGCGCGTTTCATCGTCGAAATCGCCAGCGATTCGAGCCTCGTGTCGGCCGAAGGAATCGACCGGGTGGAATTCTGCGTGCAGACCAATCCCGGCTCCCGCGCCGGGCCGCTGATGAAAGTGGCCTCGGGCGGCGAACTGGCGCGCTTCATGCTGGCGCTGAAGGTCGCTCTGGCCGATCGCGGCTCGGCGCCGACGCTGGTGTTCGACGAGATCGACACCGGGGTGGGCGGCGCCGTAGCCGACGCGATCGGCCAGCGCCTGGCGCGCCTGGCGGAGCGCGCCCAGGTGCTCGCGGTCACCCACGCGCCGCAAGTCGCCGCGCGTTCGACCAGCCACTTCAGGATCGCCAAGAGCGACGTGGGGCGGGGCGAACGGGTCGCCACCCATGTGCTGGCGCTGGATCCGCCGGCGCGCCGCGAGGAGATCGCGCGGATGCTCGCCGGCGCGACCGTCACCGAGGAAGCGCGCGCCGCCGCCAAGCGGTTGATCGAGAATGCGGGATAGAGCGCGCGGCGAAAAAGCGGGCGCCGGTTTTTCGCAAGGCGCGCGCGTCTTCAAAGACTCTCCCGCCGGGCTTGCCCCGACTCTCCGGCGGGCCTATCAAGCGCCGGCGCGGACGGAGCGTCCGGGGGACGCGATGGGGACGGATGGCGGACGGGAAGTTGGCGAAAGGCGGCGGCGCGACCGGCTGGCGGCGGCGCTGCGCGAGAATTTGAAACGCCGCAAGGCTCAGCAGCGCGGCAGGACCATCGACGCCAGCGCGGCGACCGATCGCCCGGCGGACGCGTCGCCATCGTCCGGCGATCGCCAAGGCTGACGCGGCGGCGCGCTATTTTGGAATCGAGCGGAGAGCGTCGACGATGGATCGCATTCAAATCAGGGGCGGCGCCAGGCTCAACGGGACGATCCAGATTTCCGGGGCCAAGAACGCCGCCCTGCCGCTGATGATCGCCAGCCTGCTGACCGACCAGACGCTGACGCTGGAGAATTTGCCGCGCCTCGCCGACGTCAGCCAGCTCGTGCGCATTCTCGGCAATCATGGCGTCGACTATTCGCTCGACGGCAAGCGCCGCGGCGGAGAGGCCAACGCCGGCCAGACCGCCCATCTGACCGCCCGCGCGATCGTCGACACCACCGCGCCTTACGAACTCGTTTCCAAGATGCGCGCCAGCTTTTGGGTGATTGCGCCGTTGCTCGCGCGCATGGGCGAAGCGCGCGTCTCGCTTCCGGGCGGCTGCGCGATCGGCACCCGGCCGGTCGACCTGCTGCTGATGGCGCTGGAGCGGCTCGGCGCCAAGGTGGACATCGACGCCGGCTATGTCGTGGCGACCACGCCGCGCGGGTTTGTCGGCGCCGAAATCGAATTCCCCAAGGTGACGGTCGGCGGCACCCACACCGCGCTGATGGCCGCCGCGACCGCGCACGGTTCGAGCGTCATCCGCAACGCCGCGCGCGAGCCGGAAGTCCAGGACGTCGCCGACTGCCTCAACAAGATGGGCGCGCGCATCCACGGGGCGGGAACCTCGACGATTGAGGTGACCGGCGTCGCCAGGCTGAACGGCGCGCGCCATTCCGTGCTGCCCGACCGCATCGAGGCCGGAACCTATGCGACCGCGACGGCGATGACCGGCGGCGATGTGCTGCTGGAGGGCGTCGGACCCCACCTGCTGCAGGAAACGCTCGACGCGCTCACCGCGGCCGGCGCCACGGTGACCAGCGACAACCTCGGCGTGCGGGTCCGGCGCAACGGCGCGGGGGTCAACGCGGTGGATATTTCGACCGCGCCGTTTCCCGGATTCGCCACCGATCTCCAGGCGCAGTTCATGGCGCTGATGACGCGCGCCAACGGCGTCTCGCGCATCAAGGAGACGATTTTCGAGAATCGGTTCATGCATGTGCAGGAACTGGCGCGGCTCGGCGCCCGCATCAAGCTGGAGGGCGACACCGCGATCGTCGAGGGGGTCAAGAAATTGCGCGGCGCGCCGGTCATGGCGACCGATCTGCGCGCTTCGGTCTCGCTGGTCATCGCAGCGCTCGCCGCCGAAGGCGAAACGACCGTCAACCGCGTCTATCACCTCGATCGCGGATTTGAGGATATCGAGCGCAAGCTCAGCGGCTGCGGCGCGGATATCGCGCGAATTTCGGGATGAGCCATGGATGAGGCTGTCACCGCGCTCAAGCTGATCGCCTTCGACGCCGAGGATCTCGCGGTCATCTCGGCGCACGCCCAGGATTCGTGCGTCCAGCGCGAAGAAATGGTCTGGCTGCCCGCGCAGAAGCGGTTTGTCCTCGCCGCCTCGCGATACGACTGGAGCGCGGCGGCGCAGGGCCGCCACGAGCGGGTTGGCGCGGCGTTGCGTTTCGACCGGGTGCTGAAAGTCGAGCAGATCGGCCTCGCCCGCCGCGACCCCGGCGAAACGCTGAACCTGCTGGCGATCGGCTTCGAAGAGACCGACCCGCCGTCGGGCCTGGTGACGCTGGCATTTTTCGGCGGCGCCGCGGTGCGGCTCGAGGTGGAGTGCCTGGAGGCGGAATTGCGCGACATCGGTCCGCGCCGCGAGGCCGAAGCGTGCCTCGGCCATGATGCGCCGCCGACCCCCGCCGGCCGCTGAACCCCGTTCGCCTGGAGCCCGCAGATGCCGGTTCGCCTCGACATGGACGCCGCGGGATTCGATGCGGCGTTCGCGGTGTTGCTGGCCTCCAAGCGCGAGGTTTCGAGCGACGTCGACGCGATCGTCGCAGCGATCATCGAAGACGTGCGCCAGCGGGGCGACGAGGCGCTCGCCGAATATTCGCAGCGGTTCGATCGCGTCGACCTTGCGCGTCTCGGCGTCGCGGTGACCGAGCGGGAGATCGGCGCCGCCGTCGACCTCTGCGACCGGGCGGCGCTCAGCGCGCTCGAACTCGCCCATGACCGCGTGCTCGCCTATCATCAGCGCCAGATGCCCGCCGACCTGTCGTTCGTCGACGCGCTCGGCGTCGAACTCGGCTGGCGCTGGCGCGCCATCGACGCGGTTGGCCTCTACGTGCCGGGCGGAGCGGCGAGCTATCCCTCGTCGGTGGTGATGAACGCGGTTCCCGCCAAGGTCGCGGGCTGCAAACGCGTCGTGATGACGGTTCCCGCGCCGGGCGGGCAGATCAATCCGCTGGTTCTGGCCGCCGCGCGGCTCGCTGGCGTTTCGGAAATCTATCGCGTCGGCGGCGCGCAGGCGATCGCCGCGCTCGCCTATGGCACGCCGTCGATCCGGCCGGTCGCCAAGATCGTCGGCCCCGGCAATGCCTATGTCGCCGCCGCCAAGCGGCGGGTTTTCGGTGTGGTCGGCATCGACATGATCGCCGGCCCTTCAGAAGTCGTGGTGCTCGCCGATTCCTCAGCCGATCCGCAGTTCGTCGCCGCCGACCTGCTGGCGCAGGCCGAGCACGACGAGGCGGCGCAGTCGATCCTGATCACCGACGACGCCCGGCTCGCCGACGCCGTCGCCAAGGCGGTCGACAGCCAGCTCGCAACCTTGCCGAGGAAGAGCATCGCCGGGGCGAGCTGGCGCGACTTCGGCGCGATCATCATCGCGCCGAGTCTCGCCGAAGCCGCGCCGCTGGTCGATCGCCTCGCGCCCGAACATCTGGAGATCATCGCCCGCGACGCCGACGCGCTGAGCCGGCGCATCAACAACGCCGGCGCGATCTTCCTCGGCGCCTCGACGCCCGAGGCGATCGGCGACTATGTCGGCGGCTCCAATCACGTCCTGCCGACCGCGCGCTCGGCGCGCTTCTCGTCCGGCCTCGGCGTGCTCGACTTTCTCAAGCGGACGTCGCTGTTGCGGTGCGATGCGCGTTCGCTGCGAGAGCTTGGCCCCGCGGCGATCGCGCTCGCCGACGCCGAAGGTCTCGCGGCGCACGCCCGCTCCGTCGCGATCCGCCTCGACGGCGGTCGAAATTCGTGAGCACGGCGGAAGCCGCGCGACGCCGGCGGCTGTTCGAGGTGACGCTCGACGACGCCTCGATCGGCCGCGGCGATCGCGACCAGGAACAGGAACGGGCCACGGCCATCTATGATCTCGTCGAAGAGAACAGCTTCGCCGCGCCCGGCCGCGACGACGGGCCCTACAGCCTGAGTATCGCGCTCCAGGATTCCCGGCTGGCGTTCGAGGTCCGCACGGCGTCGCATGAATCGGTGGCCTCGTTCGGCTTTTCGCTGACCCCGTTCCGCTCGCTCCTCAAGGACTATTTCCTGATTTGCGAGAGCTACTACGCCGCGATCCGGACCGCGAGCCCGGCGCGGATCGAGGCGATCGACCGGAGCCGCCGCGCGCTTCACGACGAAGGCGCCGAACTCATCGCGCAGCGATTCGCCGACAGGATCGAAATCGACGGCGCAACGGCGCGGCGCCTGTTCGCGCTGCTCTGCGCGCTGCGCTGGAAGGCATGAGCTCGACTGTCTCCGATCGATCCGCGTTCATTCTCGCACAGACGCGCCTCGTCGCGACGCCGCTGGCGCCCGAGATTCGCCTGCATGTGGCCGACGAAGCGACCGAGCTCTGGCAGAAGACCGAGGATGAGCTGGGGCGCACCGGTCTGCCGCCGCCGTTCTGGGCGTTCGCCTGGGCTGGCGGGCAGGCGCTGGCGCGTTACGTTCTCGATCATCCCGAACTGGTCGCCGGACGGCGGGTGCTGGATTTTGCGGCCGGGTCCGGCCTGGTGGCGATCGCCGCCGCCAAAGCGGGCGCGGGGATCATTGAGGCCAGCGAAATTGACCCGTTCGCCACCGCCGCGATCGCGTTGAACGCCGCGCAGAACGGCGTATCGCTTATCGTGCGGCCGGTCGATCTCGTCGGATCGGACGACGGCTGGGAGGTCGTGCTCGCCGGCGACGTGTCGTATCAGCGCGACATGGCGGAATCGGCGACGCGCTGGCTCGCCGCGCTCGCCCGGCGCGGCGCGAGGGTGCTGATCGGCGATCCCTGGCGCGGCTATCTCGCGCGCGACCTGCTGGAGTCGATCGCCGCCTATAACGTGCCGGTCAGCCGCGCGCTGGAAGACGCCGACGTCAAACGCGCCGACGTCTTCCGCTTCCGATGAGGCGCGCCGCTATTCCATCCGCCCGGGAGCGCCCTCGCCATCGCCGTGAGGCGCGGGCGAACCCTCCCGCGCGCCACGTTCGACGAATTCGCGGAGCAGCGGGCCGAAGACGCGCTTCTGCGCGTCGGTGAGACTGTCGTAGAGCGGCTTGCCGGCGTCGGCGAGCGCCGTGAGTTCCACCGACATTTTGCTCATGTGATCGGACATCATGCGCATGCGCTCGATCGGCGACGGCCGCTCGCCGCTGGCCTTGCGCTCCCGCATCTGCCGCAAACCTTCTTCGCGCGCCTTGGCGGCCTCGCGGATCGCCGCTTCGAGAGGCGCCCAGTTCTTTTCCTGGTCGGCCGTCAACTGGAGCCCCGCTTTCAGCCCGGCGAGATGCGCTTCGAGCAGCGCGGCGTGTTCCTGCTGAGCGATCGCCGCCTCGGCGGCCGGCGACGGCAGTGCCGCATCGCCAGCGGCGAACGCGCCGCCGGCGCAGATCGAGCCGACAAGGGCGAACGCAGCGCAGACGAGAAGAAGTTTCCTCATGAAAGCTCCTGTCGATGTTGGGCCGTGGATCAGCCGTCGGGCTTGGGCGTGTCATGGTCAAATTACATAAGCGTGACGTCGCCGCGGCGTCATCGCCCATTGACGGCGCGCCCGCGCCAAACGAACAATGGCGCCACGCCATTCCCTCGCCGCGCTTTTCGCCGGCCGGGCCGCGTAAGGAGAGCGTGATGAGCGAAGGCGGCGTGGTTGGGGCGCTGGCGCGGCAGATCGGCGCCGGCGGCTGCGCGTTGTCGGCCTGGGTCGGGGTCAACGAGCCGGCCGTCGCCGAACTGTTGGCGCGCGAAGGCTACGACACCATCACCCTCGACATGCAGCACGGCGCCATCGACGTCGCCGGCGCGATGCGCGGAATCGCCGCCGTGGCGCTGGCCGGCAAGCCGGCCATCGTGCGCGTGCCGATCGGCGATTTTTCGACCGCCTCGCGGGTGATCGACGCCGGCGCCGCCGCGGTGATCGCGCCGATGATCAACAGCGCCGCCGACGCGCGGCGTTTTGTCGATTTCATGAAATTCCCGCCGGTCGGACAGCGTTCCTGGGGGCCGCGCGCGGCGCTGACCCACAGCGGCTATGTCGGCCCCGCCTATCTGCACAGCGCCAATGCGATCACCCTGGCGATCGCGATGATCGAGACGCGCGAAGCGCTCGACGCGCTGGATGAAATCCTCGGAACGGCGGGCGTCGACGGGGTTTTCGTCGGCCCGTCCGATCTGTCCATCGCGCTTCACAACGGCGCGGTGGTCGATCCGCACGGCGCCGACGTCGACGCGACGCTCACCACGGTCGTTACGCGCGCCAGGGCGCATGGCAAATTCGCCGGAGCGTTCTGTTTCGACGGCAAGCGCGCCAAGGAACTGACAGGGCGCGGTTTTTCGCTGTGCTCGGTGTCGACCGACCAGTTGCTGCTGCGCGCCGCCGCGCGGGCCGAGATCGCCGCGGCGCGGTGACTTGGGGCGCCCCTTGGGCGAATAAATGGCTCGGGCGGGTAGCCATCGCGCCGCGCCAGCAGTTAAGCTGGCGCATCCCCAAGGGAGGAAGTTCGAGATGACCAGCGCAATTCGCAATCTGGCTTTGGTCGGCGGCGCCGCCTTGTGCGTCGCCGGGTGCAACACGCCTTCGGAGCGCGTTGGCGGCGCGGCCGCCGGGGCGGTGGTCGGCGCGGCCGTCGCCGGACCGGTCGGGGCGGTGGTCGGCGGCGTCGGCGGCGCGGTCGCCGGTCCGACGGTGGCGCACCATATGGGCATTCCGCACCGGCATTACTATTGGTGGCACGGCCACCGGCGCTACTACCACTACTGAGGCGGGCGCAGCGGCGAGGCTCCGGCCTCGCGCGCGGGCTCCCCGCAGCTTTGCGGCCATCGGTCGAGCGCCGCGCGGCCGGCGTCGGTCAGCGCGTAGAGGCCGCGATCGGCGTGGGCGAACCAGCCGTAGACGTTGCGCAGCAGGATCGCGGCGGCGTCGGGAACGGCGCCCTTGAGGTCGCGCGGGCGCTGCGGAGCGCCCGTCATCGCGAGCGCGCAGGCGAGCGCCCGCTGGCGGTAGGCAGTCATGATCGGCGCGCGCGAGCCGCCGCCGGCGACCGGGTCGCCCTGCCGGCGGCGGTGTTCCTCGACGAGGCGGGAGCGGCGGCGCGCGTCGCGACGCGGGGCCGGCGCGGCCGGGCTCACCAGCAGCTGGACCTCGCCGGCGGACGTAACCCCCAGCAACCCAAAGCCGAGCCGGCGGCACAGATTGCGGAAGCGCGCATCGCTCTCGCGTCCCTTGCCGCGCGCCGACAGGCGCGCCGCGAGCCAGACCTCGTCGCAGGCGGCCGCGCGGTCGACGCCCTGAAGCACGAGCTCGAGATTGAAGCTGAGCTTCAGTTCGCCGATCACCACCAGCGACGAATCGTCCGGACCAAGCGCCACAAGGTCGCAGCCGCCGATTTCACCTTTGACGGCAAAGCCGAAGGTTTCGAGGAATCGTTTGACCGGAAGATAGAGCGAAGTCTCCAGGGAGCCGCCTCCTGCCGAGCGTCGGAACGATGCGCCGGTTGATGACGCGGCCGACGCCAAAGCGGGAAAGGACGGTCGGAGCAACTGGTCGGCCGCGATAGCGCCGTCGCCTGCTTAGAGGTTTTTTTGATTCGGGAGAACAACCCGCGCGGCGCTCACGGCCACGCAGCGAAGGATGCGTCGTCGCCCGAGCGCCGGCGCGCCGCCGCCTTTCGCCAGGCGCCGGGCGCGACGCCGCGCTGGCGCTTGAAGAAGCGGTTGAAATAGCCGGGGTCGCGAAAGCCGAGGCTGTAGCCGATCTGTTCGATCGGCAATTCGGTCTGCGTGAGCCGCTGGCACGCTTCCTCGATCAGCCGGTCATGCACCAGCCCCAATGGCGTCGCGCCGGCGCCGCGAGCGCAGGCGTCGTGCAGATGCGACCTTGTGACGCCGAGCAGCCGCGCGAATTCGTCGATACCGAGGCCCTCGCGATAGTGAAGCTCGATGAGCTGGCGAAAGCGCTGGACGGTGCTGGCGCCGGCGCCGCGCGCGCCGAAGGCGTCGAGCCCAGAGGCGCGCCACAGGCGAAGCAGCACGACGCCGAGATGCAGCCCCATCATCACCGACGCGCCGGGCTGGATCTCGCGCGATTCGCGGACCAGCGCCGAAAATGACGTTGCAAGCTCGTCGAGATGCGGCGCGATGCGGTCCGCGGTGGCGATCGCGATGCGATCGAGCAGCGGGCGCAAATGCATCGCAACGCCGCTGTCGCCGACGGCGCGCCAGACGAAGTCCTCGAGGATCGACAAGGCGACGCCGTCGCCGCCGGCCTCCAGTCGAAACTCGCCCAGCGCCGAGCGCGGCAGCCAAAGGATGAACGGCGCCTTCATGTCGATTTCCGCGCCCTCGCGCGCGATGAACGAGGCGCGGCCGCGCATCACGAAAAATGCGTGGCGGCGCGGGCGCCGGTCAAGGCTCGCCGTCGACCAGGTCTGGCGCACGAAGCTCGCCTCCATCGGCGAGCCGATCACCACCGACCCGGTCTGGCCGATTGGCGGGAGCCGTGGGCGGCGAGGACTGAGCGAGGCGGACATCGCGGGCAATTTGGCGAAGTGCGGAGAAAAATGCAATATTTCTGTAGAAAAATGCATTACCGCGCCGACCAGACTAAGGCTTACTGACGACGGATATCCGGACGGAGAGCTGGAACGTCGACGATTCGAGGAAACGCGACCAGGAGAGGCGATCGGCGAGCCCGCGGCTCGCGCGCATTCCCCTGTCCGTCGAACCGCTTGCGAACCCGCTTCGCCTGGCCGCGCGGTCGAGTTCGATCGCACGCCGCATCCGGCCCGGCGCGCGCCGGCGGCGCGCGTCATCGTTATTGTTTGCGACGGGGAAAAGTCATGACCGATTCAGCGCTGATGATTTACGGCAGGGATGTTCCGGCCTCGGACGGCAAAACGTTCGAGCGGCTTAATCCGATGACCGGCGAAGTGGCGACCCGTGCGGCGGCGGCCACGACGGCCGACGCGGCGAGCGCGGTTTCGGCCGCCGCCGCCGCCTTCCCCGCCTGGTCGGCGCTCGGGCCGGGCGAGCGGCGCGCGCGCCTGCTGCGCGCGGCGGGGCTGGTCGAGCGGCGCACCCCGGATTTTGTCGATGCGATGGCCAAGGAGATCGGGGCGACCGCCGGCTGGGCGCATTTCAACGTGCATCTGGCGGTCGGCATGCTGCAGGAGGCGGCGGCGATGACCACTCAGGTCGGCGGCGAGGTCATCCCCTCCAATCGTCCCGGAATGACTGCGATGGCGGTGCGCCAGCCGGCCGGCGTGGTGCTCGGCATGGCGCCGTGGAACGCGCCGGTGATTCTGGGCGTGCGCGCCGTCGCGATGCCGCTGGCCTGCGGCAACACCGTGGTGCTGAAGAGTTCGGAAATCTGCCCGCGGACCCATCGCATCATCGGCGAGGCGTTGCGCGACGCCGAGCTTGGCGAAGGCGTCGTCAATGTGTTGAGCAATGCGCCGGCTGACGCTGGCAGGATCGTCGAGGCGCTGATCGCCAATCCGGCGGTGCGGCGCGTCAACTTCACCGGGTCGACGCGGGTTGGCCGCATCGTCGCCGAAGTCGCCGGGCGTCATTTGAAGCCGGCGCTGCTGGAGCTCGGCGGCAAGGCGCCGATGATCATTCTCGACGACGCCGATCTCGACGAGGCGGTGAAGGCGGCGGCTTTCGGCGCCTTCATGAACCAGGGCCAGATCTGCATGTCGACCGAACGGATCGTCGTCGACGAGGCGGTCGCCGACCCGTTCGCCGCGAAATTCGCGAAAAAGGCGGCGACGCTGGTGGCCGGCGATCCCCGCCAGGGCAATACGCCGCTCGGCTCGCTCGTCGGCTACGAAGCAGTCGAGCGTATCGACCGACTGATCAAGGACGCCGTCTCGAAGGGCGCCCACCTGCTCGCCGGCGGCCACGCCAACGGCACGCTGATGGATGCGACGGTGCTCGACCATGTGACGCCGGCGATGCAGATCTATTCGGAGGAATCGTTCGGGCCGGTGGCGGCGATTGTTCGGGTGCAGGGCGTCGAGGAGGCGATCCGGGTCGCCAACGACACCGAATACGGCCTCGCGGCGGCGGTGTTCGGCGCCAATTTCCAGCGCGCGCTCGACGTCGCGCGCCGGATCGAATCGGGCATCTGCCACATCAACAGTTCGACGGTGAACGACGAGCCGCAAATGCCGTTCGGCGGCGTGAAATCGTCCGGCTACGGCCGCTTCGGCGGCAAGGCGGCGATCAACGAGTTCACCGAACTGCGATGGCTGACGGTCGCCAGCCTGCCCGGACATTATCCGATCTGAAACGACTGCTCGAATGCGTCGCAACGCTGAGGAAGAGGGAGAGAAACATGGCGAATGATTTGATCGGGCGCACAGCCGGCGGCCGCGGGCTTTCGCGCCGTCAATTGCTCGCAAACGCGGGCGCGGGCGGTCTGGCGCTCAGCGTTGGCGGGCGCGGCGCGTTCGCCGCCGGCGCGGAGAATGTCCTGAAGATCGGCTTCATCAGCCCGCGCACCGGCGCGCTGGCGGGCTTCGGCGAAACCGACGGCTATGTGATCGACCTGGCGCGCAAGGCGCTCGCCAGCGGCCTTTCGATCGGCGGCAAGACCTACGAAGTCCAGGTCCTCGACCGCGACACCCAGTCCGATCCCTCCCGCGCGAGCCAGCTCGCCAAGACGCTGATCAACAGCGACCAGGTCGACCTGATGCTGCCGGTCTCGACGCCGGAGACGATCAACCCGGTCGCCGACGCCTGCGAGGCGGCGGGCGTGCCGTGCATGTCGACCGTGATGCCGTGGGAATCCTGGTATTTCGGGCGCGGCGGCAAGCCGGGCCAGCCGTCGCCGTTCAAATGGAGCTATCATTTCGGCTTCGGCGGCAAGGAATTCTTCGAGACCTACCAGTCGATGTGGAACAGCCTCGACACCAACAAGAAAGTCGGCGCGCTCTATCCCAACGACGCCGACGGCAACGCCATCCGCGAGCATCTGGCGCCGGCGCTCGCCAAGGCGGGCTTCACCATCGTCGATCTCCGGCCCCTATGAGGACGGCACCACCGACTATTCCGCGCAGATCGCCAAGTTCAAACAGGAGAAGTGCGAGATCTTCAACACCTTCCCGATCCCGCCGGATTTCGCCGCCTTCTGGCGCCAGGCCGCGCAGCAGGGCTACACGAAGATGGTGAGGATCGCCCAGATCGCCAAGACCGGCCTGTTCCCGAGCCAGGTCGATTCGCTCGGCGAACTCGGCTACAATCTGGCGACCGCGTGTTACTGGCACAAGGCGTTTCCCTACAAGTCGTCGCTGACCGGCGTCACCGGCGAGGAAATCGCCGACGGCTACGAAAAGGCGAGCGGCAAGCAATGGACGCAGCAGCTCGGCGCCAGCATGGCGCTGTTCGACGCCGGCGTCGATGCGCTGAAGGCGAGCGGCGACCCGAAGAACAAGGCGGCGGTCGCCAAGGCGATGAGCACGCTGAACGTGGTGACGATGGGCGGCAAGGTCGACTTCACCTCCGGTCCGGTGCCGAACGTCGCCAACGGCCCGATCATCGGCTCGCAATGGGTGAAGGCCAAGCCCGGCTCGAAGTTCAAGCTGGACCTGGTGATCGTCGAGCACGTCACCGATCCCAACGTGCCGATCTCCGCCAAGCTTGTCTCCTACAACGGCAAGTGACAGGCGGGCGGAAGCTGGCGCCGTGAACGGACCGGCGGGCGGCGCGATTCTTTCGACGTCCGGGATTTATAAGCGTTTCAACGCGCTCGTGGTTCTGGACGCGATCGACTTTTCGGTGCGCGCCAACGAGGCCGTCGGCATCGTCGGACCGAACGGGGCGGGCAAGACGACGCTGCTCAGCGTGCTCGCCGGCGCGCAGGCGCCGACCGCCGGCGCCGTGCATTTTCGCGGCGCCGACGTCACCGCCCTCTCCGCCGCCGAGCGCTGCCGCCTCGGCATCGTGCGCACGCATCAGATTCCGCAGCCGTTCAACGGCATGACCGCGTTCGAGAACGTGTTCGTCGCCGCGACCAACGGCGGCGGGCTCGGCGGCCAGGAGGCCAACCGGCGCTCGATCGAGGCGCTGTCGGCCTCCGGCATGCTGCGCCTCGCCAACCGGCGCGCCGAAACACTGGGCCTGCTCGACCGCAAGCGGCTGGAGCTGGCGCGCGCGCTCGGCGCCAATCCGTCGGTGCTGCTGCTCGACGAAATCGGCGGCGGCCTGACCGACGGCGAGGCCGGCGAACTGGTCGAAACGATCCGCCGGTTGCGGGAGAGCGGCATCGCCATCGTGTGGATCGAGCACATCGTGCATGTCCTGCTGCAGGTCGCCGAGCGGCTGATCTGCATGGACGCCGGACGCATCATCGCCGACGGCGATCCGCGCGCCGTGCTGGCCGACCAGGCGGTGATCTCCGCCTATCTCGGCGGGAGCTTCCATTGAGCCTGCTCGCCGTCGAACGGCTCGACGTTCGCCACGGTCTGCTGCAGGCGGTGCGCGGCGTCAGCTTCCGAATCGAGCGCAGCGAAACCGTCGCGCTGGTCGGCGCCAACGGCGCGGGCAAGACGACGCTGCTGCGGGCGATCGCCGGGGCGCATCCGATCACCAGCGGCCGCGTGCTGTTCAACGACGCCGACGTCACGCGCACGCCGGCGCATCGGCGCGCCGGCGCCGGGCTGGCGCTGGTTCCCGAAGGACGGCGCCTGTTCGCGCGAATGAGCGTCGAGGAGAATCTGATGCTCGCCCGCGCCGCCGGCCGCGCCGGAGCGTGGACGATCGAGGCGGTGATCGCGGCGTTTCCCAATCTCGGTCCCCGCCGCAAGGCGCGCGCCGGCACATTGTCGGGCGGCGAGCAGCAGGCGACCGCGATCGGTCGGGCGCTGATGACCAATCCCGAACTGCTGATGCTCGACGAGGTTTCGCTCGGCCTGTCGCCGGTCGCCGTCGAGCGCGTCTACGCCTCGTTGCAGACGCTGCTGACTTCCGGCACGACGATCATCCTCGTCGAACAGGACATCGCGCGCGCCCTGCGCGTCGCCGACCGGGTGATCTGCCTGCTGGAGGGACGCATCGCGCTGGAGGGACGAGCCGCCGACCTGACGCGCGAGGCGGTCACGCAAGCCTATTTCGGCCTCGACAAGACGCGCGCCAGCGGGGCGGCGCGATGATCTGGCTCAACCAGGTCATTCAGGGCGTGCTGCTCGGCGGCTATTACGCGCTGATCGCCTGTGGGCTCTCATTCATGTTCAGCGTGATGGGGATCATCAACATCGCGCATGGCAGCCTCGCGGTTCTCGCGGCGTTCGGGCTGTTCGTGCTCGCCGACCGCTTCGGCGTGTCGCCCTTCCTCGGGCTCGTCGCGATCCTGCCGGCGATGGCGGCGATCGGCTGGGCGCTGCAGCGCGCCGTGCTGGAGCGCAGCATGCGCGCCGGGCTGCTGGTGCCGATTCTCAGCACGTTCGGCCTGTCGATCGTCATCGACAACCTGCTGTTCGAACAGTTCGGCGCCGACACCCGCTCGCTCGCGCCCTATATCGGATCGTTCTCCTACGATTCCTGGTCGCTGACCGACGATATCGACATCGGCTACCTCTCGGCGCTGATCTTCGCGACGGCGATCGTCGTGCTCGGCGGCCTCCAGGTGTTTCTGTCCCATACCGCGCTTGGCCGGGCGATCCGCGCGACGGCGGAAGATTCCGATACGGTCGGCCTCGTCGGGATCGACGCGCGACGGGTCAACGCGACCGCCGCGGCGATCGCCATGGCCACCGTCGGCCTCGCCGGCGCGGCGCTGGCGATGCGCGCGACGTTCGACCCCTACGCCGGCCCGACGCAACTGATTTTCGCATTCGAGGCGGCGGTGATCGGCGGCGCCGGCTCGCTATGGGGCACGCTGATCGGCGGCGTCGTGCTCGGCGTCGCGCAAAGCATCGGCGCGCAGATCACGCCGCAGGGCTTCTTCATCGCCGGCCATGCGGTGTTTCTGATCGTGCTGTTCGGCCGCCTTTATTGGAATGGCCTCGGCGCGCTGTTCTTCGCGTCGATCGGGCGGCGCGCATGAGCGGTCAGGGCCCGATCCGCGTCCGGCGCTGGAGCGTCGCTTCGATCGCCTCGGTCGGCGCGGCGCTCGCCTTGACCGGCGTGCTCGCCGCCGGACCGCTGTTGTTCGGCGCCAATGCGATCGACAAGCTGACCACGCTGTTCATCTATGTCATCCTCGCCGTCACCTGGAACGCGCTGGCCGGCTATGGCGGCCTGGTGTCGATCGGCCAGCAGGCGTTCTTCGGCCTTGGCGCCTATGGCGCGGTGCGCCTCGCCGACGCCGGCGTCGCCGTCTATCCCGCGCTCGTGCTCGCCGCACTGCTGGTCGGCGCGCTCGCGCTGCCGATTTCGGCGTTCATGCTGCGCCTCAGGGCCGGCGAGTTCGCGATCGGCATGTGGGTGGTCGCGGCGCTCGCCCATCTGCTGGTCAATCTCGACACGCTGGTGCGCGGCGAAACCGGCACGTCGCTGATCGCGCTCGACGCCTATCCCGCCGAGGCGCGCCACGCTTTGACCTATTGGACGGCGCTCGGCGCGATGGTCGGGCTGATCGGCGTGCTGTTCGCATTGCTGCGCTCGCCGCTCGGCGCGGCGATCCAGGCGATCCGCGACAACGAGGACGCCGCCGCCGCAGTCGGCGTGCGCGTCATGCGGACCAAGCGCATCATCTTCGTGCTCGCCGCGTTCGGCGTCGCGCTGGCCGGCGCGCTGTGGCTCGCCACCACGATCACCTTCCAGCCGAAGACTTATTTCAGCGTCCAGTGGACCGCCTATATGATTTTCATGGTGCTGGTCGGCGGGCTCGGCACGTTCGAAGGCCCGATTCTCGGCGCGGTGATTTTCTTCGCCATCGAAGCGTGGTTCGGCGCGACCGGCGTGTGGTACCTGGTCGGCCTCGGCGGCGCCGCGCTGCTGTTCGCGCTGTTTCTGCCCAAGGGGCTGTGGGGCTGGGCGGACAATCGCCTTGGCTTGCGGCTGCTGCCGGTCGGCCGCTGGCTGACCATCGAGGACGGTGCCGCGCCCGACGCGCCGGCAGCCGACGGGCCGGGCGCGGCTTCGGGGTGATTGCGTCGCAGGCGAGGAGGGAACGACCATGCTTTATGGCAAAACGATCGTCATCACCGGGGTCTCTTCGGGGATCGGCGCGCGCACCGCCGCGCTGGCGCTGCAGCTCGGAGCCGAAGTGATCGGCGTCGACATGCGCACGCCCGAGGCGCCGATCTCCTCGTTCCTGGAGGGCGACGTATCGACGCCTGACGGGGTCGCCGAGATCGCCGCGCTCCTGCCGCGGCGCTTCGACGCCTTGTGCAATATCGCCGGCGTCTCGGGCGCGCCCGGCGCGGCCAAGACGCTGGCGGTCAATTTCTATGGGCTGCGCGCGCTGTCGCTCGCCGCCGCGCCCAGCTTGCGCGAGGGCGGCGCCGTCGTCAGCGTCGCCTCGATCGCCGGCTATGGATGGCGCGTCAATCTCGAACGCGCCAAGGCGCTGGTCGGGGTCGAAGGCTTTCCCGATTGCGCCGCGGTCGCGCGCGACCACGCGATCAATGTCGCCGAAGGCTATCCGGTTTCGAAGGAGGCGTTGCTGCTATGGACCCAGCGCGCCGCCCATCAGCCCCTGTTCAAGGCGCGCGGCGTCCGGGTCAACGCTGTCAGTCCAGGGCCGGTGGCGACGCCGATCCTGCGCGAGTTCAGGGCGATCTTCGGCGACGCGCGGGTCGATGACGACATCGCGCGCGTCGGGCGGGCGGGAACCGCCTCGGACATCGCGCCGGCGATTCTGTTCCTGTGCTCGGATGGCGCGCGCTGGATCAACGGCGCCAATCTGCCGGTCGACGGCGGCCTCGAGGCGAGCGTCAACGCCGAGGCGCTGGGCTTCTGATGGCGCGCGACGACGCTTAACAAAGCCGGCGGCGCGGTGTAGCGTCGGCGCACGCCACAGGACGAGCGCGCGTGAATTGAGGGGGTCAGCGACCGCAATCATGGCTGCGCCGGCGGCGCGCGGCGGGCCGGACCGTGCGTTCGATTTTCATCGCTTGGGTCGCGATCCTTGCGCTGGTGGCTCAACTTGCCTCCGCCGTCCAGACTCATGCAATGGCGAGTCCAGGCCACGCGGACGCCGTGGCGGCGCTCAGCGCCCTCAAGGGGCTGCTCGGTCCCAATGTTGCGCTCTGCGTGCGCGACGACGCCTCGGCCCCGGGCGCGCCTTCGCACGACCCGCACAAATGCTGCGACGATTGCGTGCTTCGCCAATTGACCGGGCATCTGGTCCTCGCGCCGCCGGACCAATCCGCTCCCGCGCCATTCACGCGTTACGCCAAATTGCTGGGCGTCGCGGCCGACGCGAGCCCCGCCAAGACGCGCGCGGTTGCCGCCGCGCAGCCAAGAGGGCCGCCCGTTCCCATCTGAGCTGAAGCCTCCGCGCCGCGAATTTCCGTTGCCGGGTCGCGCGCGCATTCGCTGCTTTTCAGATCGAGGAATTCCCGATGTTCTCCCTGCCCCCCTGGGCGCGAGCCGGCGCGATCGGCGTCGTCGCGGCCCTGCTCGCATATTCGCGAGCCGAAGCGCACGCCGTCTGCGGCAGCCGCATCTTTCCTGCGACGCTCGCGATCGACGATCCCGGCGTCGGCGACGAGCTGGCGCTGCCGACGATCTCCTATCTCCCCTCCAATTCCGGCGGGGCGCAGCAGTTCGACGCCAATTTCAGTTGGTCCAAGACGATCGTCCCGAATGTCGCGCTGGTGATTCAGGATGGCCCGACGTGGGTGCATCCGGGCGGCTATGGCTGGGACCCCCTCAGCACCGAGTTGCAATGGGGAAACTTCTGCTGGCCTGAGCACGAATTCATGGCCACGCTGGGGTTCCAAGTGGATTGGGGCAATCCCGGCACGGGCAGCCAGGCGACGCCTTTCAACACCTACCAGCCGGTCATCGACATCGGCAAAGGCTTCGGCGACCTGCCGACCCGCTTCAACTGGTTGCGTCCGGCGGCGCTCACATTCGAGCTGAGCGAGTCCCTGCCGGGCCAGTCGGTGACCAACGGGAGCCAGAACGCCACCAACCTCAACTGGGGCTTTACGATGCAATACAGCCTGCCCTATTTCAATTCGAATGTCGGCGCGATCGACAACGACTTTCTCAGGCATCTCATCCCGATCACCGAGTTCACCTTCAGCAGGCCGATTTACAATTTCGCGCCGGGGACCAATCAGATCACCGGCACGATCCAGCCCGGCGTGATCTACCTCACCAGCACCTATCAGGTGGCGGTAGAGGCGATCGTTCCCATGAACGGGGCCAGCGGCCACGGCGTCGGCGTGATCGCCCAGTTGGACCTCTACCTCGACGATCTCCTTCCCGATTCGCTGGGCAAGCCCATCTTCGTCGGGAGCAAATGATGAGTTGCGGCTTTTTCCACGCCTGGCCGCGATCGCAGCGTTCGCCACGCCCCACTCTTCCGCAAGTCCCTGTTTTGATGAGGCAAGCCATGTCCCGCAAGTCAATGTTCAGAGCGGTCGCCTTGATCGCTTTCGCGATGGCCGCCCCGGCGGCGTTCGCCCACGCCCTGCTGCAAAAGGCCGATCCGCCGGTCGGCGGCACGGTGACGGCGTCGCCGAAGGAAATCAGAATCAAGTTCAGCGAAGGCGTCGAGCCGCGTTTCTCGGGCATCGCGCTCGCCACCGAGACGGGCGTCGCGCAGCCGACGGGCAAGCCCAGCGTCGATCCCGCCGACCCCAGCGTGCTGGTCGTGACGATCGGCCAGCCGCTCAAGCCCGGCGTCTACACCGTCACTTGGCGCGCCGTCTCGGTCGACACGCACAAGACCCAGGGCGGGTTCAACTTCACCGTCGCGCCGTGAGCGCGACGCTGATTCCACCATCGGTGCGGCTCGCCGCGACCGATCCTTGAAAAGGAGAAGATCATGAGGCGCTTTCGTTTGATTCTCGCCGCCGCGATGCTGTCGCTGGCCGCCATTCCCTCCCTCGCCGAGGAATTCAAGGCGGGCGACATCACCATCGACCAGCCGTGGTCGCGCGCCACGCCGAAGGGGGCGGCGGTCGCGGTCGGCTACCTCGTCATCCACAATCACGGCACGAGCCCGGATAGGCTGGTCAGCGCGTCCGCGGATTTCGCCGGCGCCGTCGCGATTCATGAGATGACGATGGACAACGGCGTCATGCGCATGCGCGAAATGACATCGGGCCTTGAAATACCCGCCAACGGCGAGGTCACGCTTGCGCCGAAGGGCGATCATCTGATGTTCACCGAGCTGAAGCAGCCCCTGCAAAAGGGCAAGAGCGTCAAGGCGACGCTGGTGTTCGAGCACGCCGGCTCGATTCCCGTCGAGTTCCAGGTCGGCGGCGTCGGCGCCGCCGGGCCGGGCGGCGCGTCGAAGCCCGAGGGCTCGATGAAGGGAATGAAGATGTGATCGCGCGACGGTTGAATATCGCCGCGCCGCCAATGCCGGCGCCCGCGGCGCCTCGGCTCTGCCGTAAAGCGATCGCCAGCCGGTGCTGACGGCGCTCGTCATCTGTCGCCTCGCGCATTTCGCCGCGACGATGTTGCTGTTCGGCGCCAGCGCCTTTGTGTGGGCGCTGGCGCCCGTCGGGCTCGCGCGCGAACTGGCCGGGCCGACGCGCCGCATGATCGTCGCGGCGTTCGTCATCGCCGCGCTCAGCGCCGTCGCGTGGCTGGCGCTCGAAGCGGCGCAAATGGGGGACGGTTGGGCCGATATGCTTAACCCGGATGTTCTGGGCGCCGTAGCGTTCGACACCGCGTTCGGCCGGGTCTGGGTGTGCCGCCTCGCGCTTGTGATGGTCGTCGCCGGAACGCTGGCGATCGGCCGGCGCGACCGTTTTGGCGCGATCGCGCTGATCGCCGCGCTGCTGCTGGCGAGTCTCGGCCTCGTCGGCCATGCGACGATGCAGGCCGGGGCGGTCGGGGCGCTGCACCGATTCGAACCACGCCGTTCACCTGCTCGCGTCGGGCGCGTGGCTTGGCAGCCTTGCGCCGCTCGCCCTTTGCCTGCGGCGCCGTGACGAAGATGCGCGGCGTCGCGCCGAAGTCGCGGCGACACTGCGCGGCTTCTCCGGGCTCGGCCATCTCGCCGTCGCCCTGGTGGTGGCGACCGGCGTCGTCAACACGGCGCTGACGCTGGGGGCGTGGCCGACCGATCCCTCGTCGCCCTACCAGAGGCTGCTGGCGGGCAAGATCGCAATCGTCGGGGCGATGATCGCGATCGCGCTGTTCAACCGCTACGTTCTGGCGCCGCGCATTACGACGGAGTCGCGCGCCGCGCTGCGCGCCCTGGCGATCGCCTGCCTCGTCGAAGTCGCGCTCGGACTTGTCGCGCTCGCGCTGGTCAGCGTCTTCGCGATCCTCGCGCCGGCATGACGCGGCCGGCGATATTCAAATATTGTTTAATTGACCGGGCGCCTCCCAGGCGCGATGCTACGTGGAGCGGGGGCGCAGACCTGCGTTGGAAGGCTCGCAGCGACGAGCGCGCCAACGGCAAGGAGGCCTCGATGACCACGGTTGGTCGGCGGCTCGTTGTGTTCGCCATGCCGCTGGCGCTTTTCATTGGCGGAACAACGGCCCGCGCGGAACAAGACCTGGCGTGGGACGGCGCTTGGACCGGGACGTTCGGCAAGATGTCGGCGATCTCGGTCACCATCGCCAAAAACAAGGTCGTCAAATACATGTTCATGGGCGCGCCGATGCCGATCCAATACAGCAAGGTCGACGCCGGCAAAGTCTCGTTCGGCGACCGCGACCACTACAATATGACGCTCGCCAAAACGGGGGCGACGACCGCCTCCGCGCTCTATCACGGTCGCAACGGCTACGCTTCGGCGGCGCTCGTCAAGCGCTAGGCGCGGGAGCGGACATCGGCGCGCCGACCGTCGCTCGATCGTCGATCCGCATCGTGCGAACGCATCGAACGCCCGGCTTTCTCATTGGGGCGCGATGATTTATGGTCGCGGCGGTTGATCGTCATTGCGAGCGAAGCGAAGCAATCCGGAGATCGTGACGTTTGGCCTTGGCAGGCTTTGCGCGGCGCCAGCCTGCGGACTTTCGAAGTCGTCATGGTGCGCAAAGGCGCCCACCGCCTCGACATCTGGATTGCTTCGCTTCGCTCGCAATGACGGTCGGGCCTTTTGATCGGCGATACGGCTGCGCCACAGCGAGCCCCTCCTGCGCGACCTGAACCTTTTTTCGATTCCCGCCGGCGCGCCGTTCCTGCCGACGCTGAGCCGCGCCCTGCTCGACGGCGCGCTGATCGACGGCTTTCCCGGCGGCGCCGACCCGCTGGCGCTCGCCCGCGCCACCATCTATGTGCCGACGCGGCGCGCGGCGCGCGAGCTCAGCCTCGCGCTGGTCGCGGCGGGCGGCGCCTCCAGCCTGATCCTGCCGCGCATCGCCCCGCTCGGCGCCTTCGAGGCGGCGCAGGACGGTCTGCTGTTCGAAGAGCCGGCGGAACTCGCCGCCGGGACGCCGCCGGCGGTCGCCGAATTGACCCGGCGCATGATCCTGGCGCGGATGGCGCAAGGATGGGGCGACGCGTTGCGCGGCGCGATCGCCAGGGCCGATGTCCACGGCCGGTTGGTGTTCGACGAAAGCGAGGCCCCGCTGGTCGCCGCCAGCCCGGCGCAGGCCTTCGCGCTTGGCCGGCGATCTCGCCGCGCTGATCGACGACATGATCATCGAGGGCGTCCCGTGGGAGCGCCTCGACGGCCTCGCGCCCGGCGATTTCGACGCCTATTGGCGCATCACCCTCGACTTTCTCAAGATCGCCATCGCGCAATGGCCGGCATGGCTCGCCGAGAACGGGCTGATCGACCAGGCGGCGCGCGGGGCGATGCTGGTCGACCGCGAGATCGCCCGACTTGCCTCCGGCGCGGCTGAGGGGCCGCTGATCATCGCCGGCTCGACCGGCACCATCAGCGCGACCGCCCGGCTGATCGGCGCGATCGCGCGGGCGCCGCAGAGCGCGGTGGTGCTGCCCGATCTCGATCTGGCGCTCGACGGCCCTTCGTGGCGAATGATCGGCGGTTCGGATCAATTGATCGCCGGCCATCCGCAGGCCGCGCTGGTCCGGCTGCTCGGCGCGATCGGGGCCGAGCGCGACGACGTGCGCGAACTCGGGCTTCCGGCTCCCGCGCTGCGCCGCCGCGCCGACTTCCTCAGCGAGGCGTTGCGCCCCGCCGATTCCACCGAATTCTGGCAGCGGCGCGGCGACGCGCTGAGCGAGCCCAACGTCGCGCAGGCTTTGGCCGGCGTCGCCGTCATCGAGGCCGCCGATGAAACCGAGGAAGCGCTGGCGCTGGCCATTGCGATGCGCGGCGCGCTGGAGACGCCGGGCAAGACCGCGGCGCTGATTTCCCCCGACCTGCGGATCACCCGCCGCGTCAAGGCCGAGCTGGCCCGCTGGGGCGTCGAGATCGACGATTCGGCGGGCGAAACGCTCGGTCAGACCGCCGCCGGCGCTTTCGCGCGTCTCGCGCTGAGCGCGGCGTTCGACCGGCGGGCGCTCGATCTGCTCGCCTTGCTCGCGCAGCCGCCGACGCTTCTATCGCGTGCGCCGGACGCGGTCGCGGCGGCGGCGCGCGCGCTGGAGCTCGGCGTCCTGCGCGGCGTGTTGCCGGCGGGCGCGTTCGACGACCTCGACGCCCTGTTCAAGGCGGCGCGCGCGTCGGCGGGCGACTTCCGCGCGCATAAAGCGCGCCAGCGTTTGACGCCGGACGACTGGCGCGACGCCGAGGCGCTGCTGCGCGATCTCCTCGCCGCGCTGGAGCCGCTGCGCGCGCTGCCGCAGAAGGCGCCGCTCGCCGACTTCGTCGCCGCGCATTGGGCGGCGCTGACCGCGCTCGCGGCGGGCGAGAACGGCGGGGCGCTCGCGCAGGCGCCGGGCGGGGAGGCGCTGATCGCGCTGATGGAGCAATGGGCGGAGGCGGCGCGCCACGGCTTTTCCTGCGAGCGGCTCGACTATCGCGCGCTGTTCGACGCGGTCGTCGCCGAGCAGCGCGCGCCAGAGGCGGTGAAGGCGCATCCGCGGCTGCATATCCTCGGCCTGCTGGAGGCGCGGCTGCTGTCGTTCGACCTGACCCTGCTCGCCGGTCTCGACGAGACGGTATGGCCGCCGCAGGCGCAGACCGATTCGTTGCTCAACCGTTCGATGCGCGCCGCGCTCGGCCTGTCGGCGCCGGAGCGGCGGATCGGCCAGACTGCGCATGATTTCGTCGCCGCGCTCGGCGCCCCTGAGGCGATCCTCAGCCGCGCCAGGAAGCGGGACGGCGCGCCGACCGTCGCCTCGCGCTTCTTGCAGCGGATCGCCGCGGTCGCCGGCGAGGCCGCCATCGGGCGCGCCCGGGCGGCCGGCGAGGTCTACCTTACGCTGGCGCGGGAGATCGACCGACCGGCCGCCTTCGCTTCCGCGCGCCCGCCCGAGCCCAAGCCGCCCGTCGCGCTACGCCCGCGGCAGCTCAGCGTGACGCGCATCGAGACGCTGCGCCGCGACCCCTATGCGATCTACGCCGAGCGCATTCTGAAGTTGGCGCCGCTGGAGCCGATCGGCCAGACGCTCGGCCCGCGCGAGATCGGCGAGGTTTGGCACGACGCGCTGTGCGCCTTCGCTGAAAAATTTCCCGCTGGCCCACTGCCCAACGACGCGCGCGATTGGCTGGTCGCCCTGACCCGCGAACGATTCCAGCCGATGCTCGCCGATCCGTCGTTTCGCGCGCTGGCGTGGCCGCGGGTCGAACACGGGCTCGAATTCTTTCTCGACTTCGAGCGCGCGCGGCGTCACAGCACGGCGCGCATCCTGGTCGAGAAGAGCGGCGAACTGATGATCCCGCTGCGCGGCGGCGCATCGTTCAAACTCACCGCGCGGGCCGACCGCATCGACATCGGCGCCGACGGCGGCGCGGTGCTGGTCGACTACAAGACCGGTGCGCCGCCGGGCGTCAAAGAGGTCGAGGTCGGCCTCGCGCCACAGCTCACCCTCGAAGCTGCGATGCTGGCGCGCGGCGCCTTCGCCGACGCTCCCGACGTGAGGCCGGTCGGCGCGCTCTATCTCAAGCTCGGCGGCGCCAAGGGCGGCGAGGTCCGCGATCTCACGTTCAAGGACGCGAGCTTTGGCGAGGTCGTCGAACGCCATTTCGCCGAACTCGTGAAACTGCTCGAACAATTCGCGAGCGCCGATACGCCCTATCTGTCGCGCCCGCATCCGAAATTCGCGGGGCGCGAGGGCGACTACGACCATCTGGCGCGCGTCAAGGAATGGTCGGCGACTGGCGGCAAGAGCGATGGCCCCGCAGGAGCGGCTGAATGAGCCCGCCCGCCAGCGCCGCGAACGAAATCCCGCCCCACGCGCGCCAGGCGCAGGCGCGCGCCTCCGATCCCGCGACTTCGGCGTGGGTGTCGGCCAACGCGGGCTCCGGCAAGACCTATGTGCTGGTGCATCGCGTGCTGCGCCTGCTGCTCGACGGCGCGCCGCCGTCCCGCATTCTCTGCCTCACCTTCACCAAGACGGCGGCGGCCAACATGGCCGGCGAGGTGTTCAGGAGGCTCGCACAGTGGACGACGCTCTCCGACGAGGCGCTCGCCGCGGCGATCGTCGCAGCCGGCGGCGATCAACCCGACGCAGCGCGCCTCGCCTTCGCGCGGCGCCTGTTCGCGCGGGCGATCGAGACGCCGGGCGGCCTGAAGATCCAGACCATCCACGCCTTCTGCGAGCGGCTGCTCCATCTGTTTCCGTTCGAGGCCAATGTCGCGGCGGGATTCCGGGTGATCGAGGAGCGCGACGCCGCGCGGCTGCTCGAGCAGGCGCAGGACGAGGCGCTGGCGGCGTGGCTGCGCACGCCGGACGGCGAGCGGCGGCTCGCCGCGCTGGCGCGCGAGGCGGGGACCGACGGCTTCGACAAGCTGCTGCGCGAAGCATTGGGGATGCGCGGCGCGATCGCCGACGCGCTCGGCCATTGGGGCGGCGCCGCGCGCTACGGCGAGGCGCTCGCCGAACGTCTCGGCCTTGCGCCGGGCGAGGACGAAGCGGCGATCGAAGAGGCGATGCTGGCAGGGCTCGGCGGGCGCGAAAGCTGGGCGGATGTCGCCGCACAACTCGAATGCGGCAGCGCGAATGATAACGCTCTCGCTGACAGGCTGCGCGAGGCGCGCGAGGCGACGACGCAGCAAGTGGCGCTCGACGCCTATCGCGGCGTGTTCTTCACCGGGCAGGGCAAGCCGCGCGGCGGCGCCGAGCGGCGGATCGTCACCAAGCCGCTCGAGGCGCGGTTCCCCGGCCTGCTGGCGCGGCTGCAGGCCGAGCAGGACCGCCTGATAGCGCTCGCCGACAAGCTCAATGCGGCGCAGACGCTGGCGCGCAGCCGGGAGCTGATGGGCCTCGTCCACGCGATCCTCACCGCCTACGCCAGGCTCAAGGGCAAGCGCGGCTTTCTCGATTTCGACGATCTGATCGAGCGCACCCTCGCGCTGCTGACCCGCTCGGACGCCGCCTGGGTGCTCTACAAGCTCGATTCCGGCGTCGAACATATTCTGGTCGACGAAGCGCAGGACACGTCCGAGGCGCAATGGGAAATCCTCATGCGGCTCGCCGAGGACTTCACCTCCGGCAGGAGCGCGCGCGAGGGGCTTCGCACGTTTTTCGCGGTCGGCGACGAAAAGCAGTCGATCTATTCGTTCCAGGGCGCGGCGCCGAAAATGTTCGCGCAGATGCGGCGGGAGTTTGCGCGGCGGCACAAGGGCGCGAAACTCGCCTTCGCCGAAGTGCCGCTGCACCTGTCGTTCCGCTCCGCCCCCAAGGTGCTCGAAGGCGTCGACCTGGTGTTCGGCGTCCCGCAGACCTGGAGCGGCATGGCGGACGAGGAAAAGCCGCCGCCACACGAGGCGTTTCGCGTCGCGCTGCCGGGCCTCGTCGAACTCTGGCCGCCGATCGAAGGGGCGAGCGACGTCGCCCGCGACGATTGGCTCATGCCGCTCGATGCGCCGCCGGCCGCCGATCCCGCGGTGAGGCTGGCGACCCGCATCGCTAATATGATCGCCGGATGGCTGGCGCCCGGCTCGCCCGAGCGCGTGCACGGCCAGGGCCGCGCTCCGCGACCGATTGCGCCCGGCGACATTCTGATCCTGGTGCGCTCGCGCGGCGCGTTCTTTGAGGCGATGATTCGCGCGCTCAAGGAGGCCGGCGTGAAGGCGGCGGGGGCCGACCGGCTGGCGCTCGGCGAACACATTGCGACGTTGGATCTCATCAGCGCCGGGCGCGCGGCGCTGCTCCCCGACGACGACCTGGCGCTCGCCTGCCTCCTCAAGTCGCCGCTGATCGGTCTCGACGACGACGACCTCATCGCGCTCGCGCCGCTGCGCAAGGGCTCGCTCGACGAGGCGCTCGCCGCGGCTTCAGGCGAGCGGTTCGCGCGCGCCAGGGAGAGGCTGGCCGTATGGCGCGCGCGGGCGCGCGATTCCTCGCCGTTCGCCTTCTACGCGCGCCTGCTCGGCGAGGACGGCGGGCGGCGCGCGCTGCTGTCGCGGCTCGGGCCGGAGGCGCGCGACGCGATCGACGAATTTCTTTCGTTGGCCCTCGCCCACGAGCGAGACCATCCGCCGTCGCTGACCAATTTTCTCGACGAGATCGAACACGCCGACATTTCCATCAAGCGCGACATGGAGGCGCGCGGCGACAGCGTCCGGGTGATGACCGTCCATGCCGCCAAGGGGCTGGAGGCGAGCATCGTGTTCCTGCCCGACACCTGCTCGGGGCCGAGCGGGCGCCACGACCCCAAGCTGTTCGCGCTTCATGGGACGAGGCCGGGCGAGCCGGAACTCATCGCGTGGTCGCCGCGCGCGGCGAGCGATCCGCCGGCCGTCGCAGAGGAGCGCGAAAAGGCGCGGGCCGAGGCGGCCGGCGAGCACCGGCGCCTGCTCTATGTCGCGATGACCCGCGCCGCCGAGCGGCTGATCGTCGCCGGCTTCCACGGGCCGCGCGGCCTCGCCAGGGACTGCTGGCACGCCATGGTGCGCGCCGGGCTGGAGGGCGCCGCGGCCGCCGTCCCGTCGCCGTGGGACCCGGCCGAGCCTGTGTTGCGCCTCGGCGCGGGGGAACGCGAAACGGGCGGCGCCGACGACGACGCAACGCCGCAACCGTCGGTCGCGAAAAGCCCGTGGCTGAACCGCCGCGCAACGCTCGAACGGGCGCCGCCGCCGCTCAGCCCGTCGCGCGCGCTGGCGCCTTCGGCGGCCACGCTCGGCGCGAAGCGAAAGAGCCTCATCGAGGCTGGGCGCCTCAGCCATTCCCTGCTGCAGCACCTGCCCGACATCGCGCCGCAGCGGCGGCGCGACGCGGGCCGGCGCTTCCTGGCCGAGCGCGGCGCCGGCGTATCGGCCGAAGAGCAGGCGACGATCCTCGAACGCGTGTTGGCGCTGCTCGCCGATCCGCGCCTTGCGGCGCTGTTCGGAGCCAACTCGCGCGCCGAGGTGGCTGTCGCCGCGCTCCTGCCGCGGCCAGGCCTCGCCCCGGCGCCGTTCGTCGGCCGCATCGACCGCGTGGCGGTCCGCGAGGACAGCGTGCTGATCGCCGATTTCAAGAGCGGCGCGCCGGGCGGCGGCGCGACGCCGGCGTCCTATGTCGCGCAACTCGCGCTCTATCGGGCCGCGCTGGAGCCACTCTATCCCGGACGGCGGCTGCGCGCTTTTCTCGTCTGGCTCGATGAACCCGATATTGTCGAGATCGCGCCGCGGGCGCTGGACTCGGCGCTCGCCGGGCTCTCCGGGAGAACCTGATTTCGTTCCGCCAACGCGCGGCGGTTTCTCCAAGCTTCTGGTTCAAAGGCGAAAATTCCAATGCTCCGCGGCGCTTCGGAATGTTGCGCCGCACGGGAAGCGATGGCGCGGCTGCCTTGATGAGGTCGCATTTTGCAGGGATTGGTACGCGGATGACGATCACAGGTCAGCGCCTCGATCCGCCTTGGCGCGCGTACACGACTGGTCAGAAGCCGACGCCGGGCGGCCTGCGAGGGATCGATTTTCGCAAGCGATTGCGTGCGACGGCGTGCGCGTCCGCGCTGATCGCAGCGGCGCTGGGAGTGCCCGCGTCGGCGCTTGCCGCCGGTCCGCCCCCGGTATCGCCGCAGGCGCCAGCGCCAGCGACTCCGGTCGCGGCGCCTGTCGCGCCCGCCCCGCACGAGGACCCGCCGCCGCCCCCGCAGCCCGTCGCGGCGGCGGCGCCGAACGGCATGGTGCGCTACGAAAAGCCGGTGTTCCGCAACGGCCATTACGTCCTTTGGCACGGCGCCTGGCGCGCCGGCGGCGCGGCGAGCGCCAGGCTCACGCCGGTCAAGCCGCATGAATTCCTGATCGCCGCCGACGGCGCCGACGCGGCCGCGACGCGCATGGCGGTCGAATTGGCCGCCGCCGTGCAGAGCGGCGGCCTGCGCGCGCGCGTCGTTGCGGGCAAAACGTCTGTCGCGGCGCTCGATAAAGCCGTCGACGACGACGCGGTCGATCTGGTCATCGCGCCGATGGACGGTCTGATCGCCTCGGGCATGGCGCAAGGCGACAAGGACGCGCCCGACTGGCGCAACAAGACCCCGTATCTTCTGCGCCTCGCCAATGAACCGGTGGAGCTCATTGCGCCGCGCGCGATCACCGACATCCGGCAACTGGCCGGCCGCAGGGTGAATGTCGGGGCGCCCGATAGCGCGGCGGCGGCGAGCGCCGCGCTGGTCTTTTCCCGATTGAACGTCACGCCGACGTTGACCAACGAAGATGCGCCGGCCGCGCTTGCCGATTTGACCAGCGGCCAGATCGACGCGATGTTCGTGGTCGGCGGCGGCGACTCCAAAGCCTTGGCCGATCTCAACAAGGGCGGCCTCTTTCATGTGGTCGCCGTTCCCTATCCGCCGGCGCTGCAGGCGCTGTACCGCCCGATGCGGCTGACCTCGCGCGAATTGCCCGAATTGATCGGCGACGACGAGAAGGTCGACACGATCGGCGTGACGACCGCCCTTCTGGCGATCGACGCCGCGCCGCGTTCGCCGCGCGCCGAGCGAATCGCGCCGCTCGCCGGGCTGCTGTTTTCGAGTTTCGAGCAGCTCCGCGACGCTGCCGACAATTCCGATTGGAAAGAGGTCAACCTGACCGCCCGGTTGCTCGGATGGCCGCGTCTCGGCGCGGCGCAAAGCTGGCTGGAGCAGAACCAGGGGCCGCCAGACGCCGCACTCGACGCATTTCGCGACGCGGCGCAGACCGCCGCCAGCGACGGCGAGGGGCCAAGCGCCGCCGATTCCGACCGACTCTATGAAAGCCTGATGCGGTGGAACGGGGCGGCGCAGTGATGGGAGGCGTAGATGCCCAGTGTGATTGAGTTCGGCGCGGCGACCGGCGCGAGCGCGGTGGCGGTGTTCCTTGGCCTCGCCTTCTGGCCGCAGTTCGAACATTCGACGACGCTCGGCAAGCCGGCGGTGTCGCAGCCGGTTTTTGTGGTCGCGGCCGCAGAGAGCAAACCCCAGGCGGCGGCGACCGTTGCGCCCGCCGTCGCCACGACTCCCGCTTCATCGACGCCGATCGCTGCGCCAGCGGTCGCCACGGCTCCCGCGCCGGCGATCGCGGCGCCGGCGGCGGCTGCCGCCGCGGCGCCGGCTGCAGCGTCCGCAGCGGCGATCATTGCGCCAGCGGCGGTTGTCGCGATGACGCCGGCGCCGGCGCCCGTTGCGGCATCCGCCCAGACGGTCGCCGCGGTCGACGCCGCCGCGATGGTGAAGCTGGCGGCGGCGTTACAGGCCCCTCCGGGCCCGGGTGCGACACGGTCGATGTCGCTCGCCTCCGCCAATCCCGGGGCCTTGCGCGTGACCGACGCGGCGCGCCGGCTGTGCGCCCAGGGGCTCGTCGCGCTGGCGGCCGGCGACATCGCCGGCGCCCGCCTATATCTGGAGCGCGCCGCCGAGGATGGCGACGCGCGGGCGCTGCTGGTGCTCGGCGAAACCTACGACCCCGTGACGCTCGCCCGCATGGGCGCTCTGGGCGTGAAGGGCGAAGCGGTCAAGGCGCGCGACTATTACGCCAAGGCGCTCGCCGCCGGCATGGGCGCGGCGCGCGAACGCATCGCCGCGCTGGAAGCGCAGTAGCCGCGCGCTTTATTGCTCGACTCGCGTCAGCACATCGCGCAGCGGATCGCTGGTCCAGGCGCTGTTGACGAAGCCGAGATGATCGGCGTCGCCCGCGTCGATGAACGCGACGACCCCCGGACCGAGCCTTTCAGGCATGCCGCTCTGGGTCTCGACGCCGGCGTCGGCGAGGCGCTGGCGCAGCGCCTCGTTTTGTTCGTGCGCCGATTTCGAATAGGCGCTCACAAAGAACGCTCGGTTGTGGGAGCGCTCGATCCAGTCGACGAATTTGTCTTCCTCGCCATAGAGCGCGTCCAGCAGGACCACGCCGCGCACGCGCTCCGCGGCGCCGCCCTGGGCCAGTGCGAAGGCGACCGGCAGATATCCCCCACTATAGGCCACCAGAATGACCGGCATGCGTCGAAACACGCCGCGCGACGCGCCGGGATAGAGCGCCGCCAGTTTCGCGTCCGCTTCGTCGAGGAATTCGGCGAGCGCGCCGGGCTTCCAGAACCGGCCGGCGCTTGAATCCAGCGCGTCGACCGCCAGTTGCGGCGCGATCAGCACGCCGTTGAGGCCGGATTGGGCGAACTGACGCGGCGCCTGCTGCCGGTCGACCACATCCCTGGCGAGCGTCGCCTCGTTGCCGTGAAAAAAGATCACCAGGTCGCCGCGACTGTGAATGTCGAAGTCCGGCGAGGCGGCCAGCAGAACGTGACGGTCGTTGTAGGTCGCGTCCTCCCAGTAGACGCCGCCGCGCGGCGACGAATGCCCAAGCCGGCCGTTGCTCGTGACGTCGAGGAACCGCCGCGGACTGCCGGGATTGTCGGAGTCCGACGGAATCAAGCCTCGATAGGGAAAGGCCGAATTCTGGAATTCCGGGAACGCGACGTTGACCCCGCCGGCGTCGGCGAACTGCGGCCCCATCGGGACGGTCGGCACGGCGGCTTGCTGGGTGATTTGCGGCCCCTCCACACAGCCGGCGAGCAGGAAAGCGGACGCCAGTCCGACAGCCGCGCTCGTAAGAAGGTTCGCACGCCGCGCGTCCATCATCCGTCAACGCTCCGATCCAACCAACGCTTCGATCCTGCTTCCTTCCCCCGCAAGGGGGGAAGGACTACAATTCCATCCTCCCCCAAATTCTAACGCGCAATCCTTTCGCAAAAGTCTGTGACTTCCCGATGATCAGGCCGCGCGGAGCGACGGCAATATGACGCCGTAGAACGCCGGCAGGGCCAGAAGATAGGCGCATCCGGCGATCTCGATCACCGCCGCGAGCCCGAAATTGGTGGCGATCACCGGCGCGGCGGCGGCGCCGATCACCGAGAAGCAGCCGTTGACGCCCCAGGCCCAGATGAACATGTGCTCTTTGCCGAGGCGCCCCAGGGTGGTCATCGCGGTCGGCATCGGAAAGCCCATCAGGAACGCCGGCGGCGCGATGATGGCGAACGACAACAGAAGGCGCACGCCATAGGGGAAGGCGCCGATCGCATCGAGCGCATTGTTGAGGAACAAGGCATAGCCGATCAGCAGGGCGCCGATGGCGAGGAACAGGACCGGCATCAGCGTGCGCATCCGCGGCAGCGCGCGTTCGGACAGCAGCGCGCCGAGGCCCGAGAACACCAGCATGCCGGTGATCAGCACCGAGGCCGAAACGGTCGGGTTGCCCAGCGCCATCACGAAATGGGCGATCAGCCCGACCTCGACCATGATGTATCCCGCGCCGAGGCAGGCGAAATAGACGACGGTGAGAAATTTGCCGCGTGATTTCGAGAAGATCGAGCGCCAGCCCCAGACAACCGGAATCACCAGCAGCACCGTGGCGGTCGCGCAGGCCACGCCCAGCGTCGCCCAGATCAGGAGATAGCCCCACTCGTCCTGCAGCAGTTCGAGCCGGTCGAGGACGCGCGGCAGATCGGCGGTTTTCACGTAAGCCGCGAAGTAGGGCGCGTCATTGGTCAACAGGCGCGTGTTGAACACATAGCGCCTGGCGATCGCCGGCCAGCCGCCGTCGATCAGCGAATGCCACGCGAGCCGGCCCATCACGGTGGCGGGAAGGACGCCGTTGTCCGCGCCGGCCCCCGGCCCGGTCGGATCGGCGGGTCCGGTAGGGTCGGCTGGCCCGGTCGGATCGGGGCTCGCCTGTGGATCGCTCGCCGGGATCGCCGCGGGCGGGCCGCCCGCCGCGCCAGAGAAAATCTGCGCGACATAGCCGTCGAGCGTGCGATCGGTCTGCGTGCCGTCGTAGAACAGGCCGGGCGAATAGATCTCGTCGAACGACATTTCGTGCGTATGCTTGCGCAGGCTGGCGATTTCCTCGGCGGTGAAGCCGCCGCGCTTGAACAGCACCGTCGCGGTCGACAAATAGGACGAGACGACGAAGAATGAGTCGGCGATATGCGCGGGATCGACGTCGCGCGCCGCGGCGGCCATCGTCGTGTAAAGCTTCAGCACCGACTTCGGCGGCTCCTCCTTGTTCCACAGCGTCACCGACAGCACGCCGCCGTCGGCGAGCGCGCGCATGTAGGTCTCCATCGCCTCGCGCGTGTAGGAATATTTCTCGACCACCGCGAAGCCGCCGGGATTGGACAGCCCGACCGAGTCGGCAAGGCTCAGATCGACAATGTCGAAACGCTCGTCGGTATGGGCGAGAAAATGTCGGCCCTCGTAATCGATGACCCGGACCTTCGACAGGATGTCGCCGGTGAAGTCGGAAATAACCTTGCTGCGAAAGGCGGCGAGCACCGCGCGATTGCCTTCGGCAATCGTCACGTCGCGGGCGCCCGAACGGAGCGCCAGCGCGGTCGATATGCCGCCGCCGAACTGCGTGATGAAGGTCTTGGGGTTCTTCTTGATGACGTAGGGATAATACATCGGCAGGAACCGGAAATAGGCGGTATCCTTGGCCGGGAGGTCGCGGATGATGCCGATCGGCCCGTCGCTGTCGATATACATCGCGAGATAGGCGTTGGCCGGCACCGTCGGCAGGTTGAACGCGGCGTTGTCGGAGAGGCCGGGCGCGAAGTGCAGATAGGAGCTGGAATAGGCCTCGATATAGCCGAACGGCGAAACGCTTTCGTAGACCCGGGCGGCGTCGGGGAATTTGCGGGCGTAGGCAACGCCCTTGTAGTCGTTGACCGCCAGCCGGCTGAGGCCCAACGCCGGCGCCGCGACGAAATGGCCGCCGAACGCGATCGCCGCCAGCGCAACGAGCGGAACGAGCGTCCGCCGACCGCCGGGGCCGAACGCCCAGGCGAGTCCGCCCGCAAGCCATAGCGCCAGCGGCGCGGCGATCAGGTCCTCAGGCTTGAACACATACATCGCCCCGAGAAACACCAGGCCGCACAGGCCCGATCCCGCCAGATCGGCGAAATAGACGCGGCCGAACGTGCGGTTGCTCTTGAGGAACACGCAGCCGAGGAACATCGCGCCGGCGAGGAACGGCGTGAGGTCGGCGAGAAATATCTCGAGCAGCTTCCATTTCTGCGCCGGGTCCGACACCAGGAAAATCGCATTGAAGCCGAGCTGCTGGACGAACAGGTTGGCGCCGACGGCGAGCGGCCCGAACAGCCCGAGCGCCACGCCGGCCGCGCCGCGCCAGTGGCGCTGGAACCAGTCCTTGGCGACGCACATCACCGCGCTGGTCAGTCCGAAGCCGAGCATCGCGAGGCTGACGACCAGCGAGCCGAAATGCGCCCACGAGCCGACCGAAAACACCCGCATGATGTCGATTTGCAGCGCGATCACCGCGCCGGCGGTCAGGCCGACGGCGAGATAGAGCGCGAGGCGCTCGCGCCCGTCGAGAACGATATCGTCGTTGGCGACCGGCGGCGCCGGCAGCGCGTCGGGCGGAGCGAAGCGGTCGTTCAACGATCAGCCCTCCGCGGCGCGCGGGACGAGCGCCGAATGGCGGCGCCGGTCAATTGTTGTGCGTCCCCTTGATCGAATCGCCTTCGAGCTTGGTGAAGGGGACGAAGGGCACGATCTTGCCGCCGTAGATGTCGGAGCGGGCGACGGTGATGGAGCCGTCGTCGGCCTGCGTCTTCACCACCTTGAGCACGCGCTGGGCGCCGGGCGGCCCGACCGGGATCACCATCACGCCGTTCGGCTTCAACTGCTGCAGCAGCGGCGGCGGGATATGGTCGATGCCGCAGGTGACGATGATCTTGTCGAACGGCGCCGCCTCTTCCCAGCCATAGTAACCGTCGGCGTTCTTGCTGCTGATCGTCTTGAACTCGTTGTAGCCGGCGGCGATCAGTTCGTCATAGGTGGCGCGCGTGCGCTCGGCGAGCGGCTTGATGATCTCGATCGTATAGACGTTGTAGGTCAGGTGCGAGAGATAGGCCGACTGGTAGCCGGAGCCGGTGCCGATCTCGAGCACCTTCTCGCCCCGCTTGACGTCGATCGTATTGGTCATCCGCCCGACCAGATGGGGGCCCGAAATGGTGACGCCGAAGCCGATGTCGAGGAAGGCGTGATCATAGGCGCGCGACAGATTCGGTGTGCGAACGAATTTCTCGCGCGGCGTCAACAGGAAGCCGCGCTTGGCGCGGTCCTCCCACAGGTCTTCGTTACGCACCAGCGCGCCGAAACGGTCGAACCGCTCGCCGAGATATTTCGGCTCCTCGCCGCGCTGGGCGACGCCCCAGGCGATGAATTTCTCGCGGCTGTCCATCGGCGGCGCGAGATCGAAGGTGAAGGGCGTCGGCACTTTGGCCATCGGCTCCGTGGCGGCCATCGCCCATCGCGGCGCCAGCGCGCCGGCGATGAGGCCGGCTGAGCCGGCCAGGAATTGACGTCGTTGCACCATGCGCCTCCTGAAAGTCGATACTAATCCGCCGCCCGCCTGATAGCCGAAAACGGCGCGAGGCGCGACAATTGATTCGACGGCGATGCATTCTAGCAATTCTCACGCCGGGTCAATGTCGGAACTGCGGCGCGCGCGTGACGCGCGTCCGGTCCGCGCAAGCGCGCGACGACGCATTTCGTCGCACCGCGCGTCAAGGCGGCGCGGCGATCTTGCAAGCGGCGTCGAGAAGGTCCTCGCCATGGCCGCCGCCGCCGGGGTCGGCGTGATCGGCGAGCAGGATGAACCCCGGATGCGCGGGCTCGAAGGTCGCCCCGATGGCGACCAGCGTTTCCTGCGCCATGTCGTCTTTCGCGCCGGCGACCCCTTCGGCGAGCAGCCGGAACGGCGCCGCGTCGGCGAGGTCCGGCGAATCGAGCCGGCGCGCCCAGTAGCGGCGCCCGGCGAGCAGGAACGGCAGGACATGCCAGTCGGCGCCGAGCTTGTCGCGATAGGCGCCGAGCGCCGCGCGGACTTCGGGCGCGACGCAATCCACGTGAATGTGCAACTGGTCCTGGCTTCGCTGGCTCGCCGCGTTGATCGCCAGGCCGATCGCGTCGCGCGGCAATTCCTGGGACAGGCGCCCCTTGAGCGCGAGGCTCGCATTGAGAAAAGACCGGGCCGCCCAGGCGGCGCGCCAGTAATTGGGCGTTGCGGCGTCGAGAATTTCCGGGCTCTCGATTCCCCCAACGCGTCGCGTGGGAATGGCCAGATACTGGGCGATTCCGTTGAGGTCCTTCAGGATCGCGACGCCATTGGCTTCGCCGCCGGAAAGATCGACCAAAGCGCAGGGCGCCGGCTTGCCATTGGCCTGCTGGTCGGGAACGCATTTGTCGTGGACGATGCGCCAGATCGCGGAAGGGTCGGCGGCGCGCGCGGCGAACATCGCGCCGGCGATCAGCAGGACGACCAGGGCGCCGCCCATGCGCATGTGCGGCGTGGCGAACAAGTGAAGGCGCGCCGTCATCGGCGCTCCTCAGATGTGGATCGCCCGCTTGGCCACCGCCATCGCCGCCTCCTTGATCGCCTCAGACATGGTGGGATGGGCATGCGTGCAGCGCGCCAGGTCCTCGGCCGAGCCGCCGAACTCCATCAAGACCACCGCTTCGTGGATCATCTCGCCCGCGCCATAGCCGAGGATATGCGCGCCAAGCACCCGGTCGGTCGCGGCGTCGGCGAGAATCTTGACGAATCCGTCGGTATGGCGCATCGCGCGGGCGCGGCCATTGGCGCTGAACGGAAACTTGCCGACGCGATAGGCGATTCCCGCGGCCTTGAGCTCTTCCTCGGTCTTGCCGACCACCGCGACTTCCGGCGAGGTGTAGACGACGGAGGGGATCGCCTCATAGTTCACATGGCCGGCCTGGCCGGCGAGGATTTCGGCGACCGCGACGCCCTCGTCTTCGGCCTTGTGGGCGAGCATCGGCCCGCGCACCGCATCGCCGATCGCATAGATGCCAGCCACATTGGTCTGGAAATGGTTGTCGATGACCACCTGGCCGCGCTCCAGCGCGACGCCGGCCGTCTCGAGGCCGAGCCCCTCGGTGTAGGGGCGCCGGCCGATCGCCACCAGCACGACGTCAGCCTCCAGCGTCGACGGCTCGCCGCCCTTGGCCGGTTCGATGATCACCTTCGCGCCGGACGGCGTCTTCGTGACGACGGCGACCTTGTGGCCGAGGTGGAACTTGAAGCCCTGCTTCTCCAGCAGGCGCTGGAACTGCCGCGCGACCTCGCCATCCATGCCCGGCAGGATGCGGTCGAGATATTCGACGACGACGACTTCGGCGCCGAGCCGCGCCCAGACCGAGCCGAGTTCGAGCCCGATGACGCCGGCGCCAACCACCAGCAGCCTGGCCGGCGGTTTCGCCAGGTCGAGCGCGCCGGTCGACGAGACGATCGTTTTCTCGTCGATCTCGACGCCCGGCAGCCGCGCGACGTCCGAGCCGGTGGCGATGACGATCGCCTTGGTCTCCAGCGTCGTCGCGACGCCGTCGGCGCCCGTGACCTCGACCTTGCCAGGCGCGGCGATGCGGCCGACCCCGGTGAACGTCTCGATCTTGTTCTTCTTGAAGAGGTAGGCGACGCCGTTGACATTGGCCGCGACCGTATCGTCCTTGTGCTTCATCATCGCCGCGAGGTCGAGCTTCGGCGGAGCGACCACGACGCCGAGCGGCCCGAGCCCATGCGCCGCCTCCTCGAACATTTCGGAGGCGTAGAGCAAAGCCTTGGACGGGATGCAGCCGATGTTGAGGCAGGTGCCGCCGAAGGTCTTCATCTTCTCGACGACGGCGACTTTCATCCCGAGCTGGGCGGCCCGGATGGCGCAGACATAGCCGCCCGGCCCGGAGCCGATGACGATGAGATCGTAAGCCATCCTATAAAGCCTCTACTGGTTCCTGCGGAGGTGAGATGCCGAGAGCGTCTGCTACGACCTCCCAACGGTTTCGATAATCCACCAACTCTGGTCGCCGCAGACGAATTTTGCCCCATCCGGTATCCTTGTCGTCTAGCAGGTGTCGTGCCTCGGAAGCAGTCATCACGAAATATTCCGGCTCTTGGTTGTGAGGCGCCGCCGTCGCGACGTTCGACGAGCGGCCACCGCGGTTGAGTTTCACGAGGACCACAAATTCGCATTCAATCTTGCTGATCAGGAAATGAGGCGCATCGGCCGCCCAACGGCTCTTGATCTGGATTCGAGCAGATTGTTGGCCATTGAGCGATGTCGCCAAAAGATCGTAGTTCGCGAGATTGGAATAGGCCTTGTAGGCGGGAATTCCTCGAATCAGGAGTTGGCCGAGCACGAGAAACTCGGCACCCTCCCACTCCAGTCTCGTATCCCGTCGCGGCACCCAAAAGCTCCAATCGCCTGGATCTCAACTCGTGGCACGCCGGCGAGTCTCGGCTTGGCGTTCCGCAAGGGCTAGCCCGGCGTCAGCCGAACGCGAGGCGCGCGAGCATCATCAGCAGACCGATGATCGAAATGGTCCAGCAGATCGTGCGCACCACCGGAACGCCGGTGAGATAAAGCGGGAGATAGACGATGCGGGCGACGATCCACACCGCCGCGCCCCAGCCGCCAGTGTGCCCCGTCGCGACCAGCGCGAGATCCATCGCAACGAACGCGCCGTAGTTCTCGACGAAATTGTTCAGCGCGCGTGTGGCGCGGCCGGCCACCGGACCTTTGGCCGGGGGCTCGACGTCGCGCGGGCTGAACAGGAACGCCGGCCCGAATTCCCCCTGCGCGAGCAGCGACTGGCACACGACATGCGCGATGAACAGCAGGACGCTGAGCTCCAGACAAATCAGTTCGATCGAATTCATGACGGTCCCCCTCCGTGTCGCGCGCCGCCCCGGCGGCGCGTCACAGGTCTAGCACGAGCCGGGCGGGGTCTTCGAGCGCCTCCTTGACGCGCACCAGAAAGGTCACCGCGTCCTTGCCGTCGACCACGCGGTGGTCGTAGGAGAGCGCCAGATACATCATCGGCCGCGCCTCGATCTTGCCGTTGACCACCATCGGCCGCTCCTGGATCTTGTGCATGCCGAGGATGCCGGACTGCGGCGCATTGAGGATCGGCGTCGACATCAGCGAGCCGTAGATGCCGCCGTTGGTGATGGTGAACGTGCCGCCCTGCAATTCCTCGATCTTGAGCTGCCCGTCGCGCGCGCGCTTGCCGAGATCGGCGATCGCCTTTTCGATTCCCGCGACGCTCAGCCGGTCGGCGTCGCGCACCACCGGCACGATCAGGCCCTTGTCGGTGCCGACCGCGATGCCGAGATGGTAGTAGTTCTTGAACACCAGATCGGCGCCGTCGATCTCGGCGTTGACCGCCGGAACTTCCTTCAGCGCCTGGACGCAGGCCTTCACGAAAAAACCCATGAAGCCGAGCTTGGCGCCGTGCTTCTTCTCGAACGCCTCGCGGTATCTGGCGCGCAGCGCGATCACGTCGCTCATGTCGACTTCGTTGAACGTGGTGAGCATCGCCGCGGTGTTCTGCGCCTCCTTTAGGCGGCGGGCGATGGTCTGGCGCAGTTTGGTGAGGCGCACGCGCTCCTCGCGCGACGCATCGTCGGGGGCGGGCGCGCGCGCCGCGGCCGGCGCCGGCGCGGGAGCCGCCACAGGCGCGGCGGGCGGCGGGGCGACGGGGGCGGTTGCGAGCGCCGCGATGACGTCGCCCTTGAGCACCTGCCCGCGCTTGCCGCTGCCGGAAACCGCGCCGAGGTCGACGTTGTTCTCGACGGCGAGCTTGGCGGCGGCGGGCGCCGGCGGCATTGACGAGGGCGGCGGGGCCGCCGCCTTCGCGGGAGCGCTCGCCGGAGCGGGGCGCCGCCCGCCTTTGGCGCGGCCGCAGCCGCGGCGCCGACCGCGCCGACTGAGCCCAGCAGCGCGCCGACCGCGACCGTCTCGCCGGTCTTCACGGCGATGTCGGCCAGCACGCCCGAGGCGGGCGCGTTGACCTCCAAAGTCACCTTGTCGGTCTCGAGCTCGACCAGCGGCTCGTCAACCTTGATCGCCTCGCCGGGCTGCTTGAACCATTTGCCGACCGTCGCCTCGGTGATCGACTCGCCAAGCGCGGGCACGCGGATTTCAGTCGCCATTTCATCACGCCAGCCGCTGACGCGGCTCCTGTTGCGGGGGGTGGGTCGGCTGGGTTCGCCGCGGGCCGAACTCTCGTGAATTGCGAGGCTGCGTCATTCGGCGAAACATTCGTCGAGGAACGCCTTCAATTGCGCGAGGTGCTTCGACATCAGGCCGGTCGCCGTCGCCGCCGAAGCCGGACGGCCGGCATAGCGCGCGCGCTTCGACTTGCCGCCGACCTGCCCGAGCACCCATTCGAGATAGGGCTCGACGAAGCTCCATGCGCCCATGTTCTTGGGCTCTTCCTGGCACCAGACGATCTCGGCCTTCTTGAAGCGCGACAATTCCTTGATCAGCGCCTTCACCGGGAACGGATAGATCTGTTCGACCCGCAAGAGATAGACGTCGTCGACGCCGCGCCGCTCGCGATCCTCATAGAGATCGTAGTAGACCTTGCCGGTGCAGAGCACCACGCGACGGATCTTGTCGTCCTTGACCAGTTTGATCTTCTCGCCCTTGTGCGATTCGGCCATGTCCCACAGCAGCCGGTGGAACGACGTGCCGGCGTCGAACGCGCTGACCGCCGACACCGCGCGCTTGTGGCGCAGCAGAGATTTGGGCGTCATCACGATGAGCGGCTTGCGGATTTCGCGCTTCAACTGGCGGCGCAGGACGTGAAAATAATTGGCCGGGGTCGTGCAATTGACCACCTGCATATTGTCCTCGCCGCACATCTGCAGGAAACGCTCGAGCCGGGCCGACGAATGCTCCGGCCCCTGGCCTTCGTAGCCATGCGGCAGCAGGCAGACGAGGCCGGACATGCGCAGCCATTTGCGCTCGCCGGACGAGATGAACTGGTCGAACACCACCTGCGCGCCGTTGGCGAAGTCGCCGAACTGCGCCTCCCACAGGGTCAGCGCCTTCGGCTCGGCGAGCGAATAGCCGTATTCGAAGCCGAGCACCGCTTCCTCGGAGAGCATCGAATTGATCACTTCGAAGCGCCCCTGGCCGTCGCGGATATGATTGAGCGGGATGTAGCGCGCCTCGGTCTGCTGGTCGATCAGCACGGAATGACGCTGCGAGAACGTGCCGCGTTCGCTGTCCTGGCCGGACAGGCGAACCGGATAGCCCTCGTCGAGCAGGCAGCCGAATGCCAGGGCCTCGCCGGTCGCCCAGTCCAGGCCCTCGCCGGTCTCGACCGCCTGGCGGCGATTGTCGAGAAAGCGCTGGATGGTCTTGTGGACGCTGAAACCGCTTGGCGTCGAGGTGATGCGCGCGGCGATCTGCCTGATCCTGGCGAGATCGACGCCGGTCGCGCCGCGCCGCTCGTCGTCGACGACGTCCTGCGCCGCCTTGAGCCCGGCCCAGCGCCCGTCGAGCCAGTCGGCCTTGTTGGCCTTGTAGCCCTGCCCGGCCTCGTATTCGGCCTCCAGCCGATGGCGCCAGTCGGCGCGCAATTTGTCGACCTCGCCGTCGGTGACCAGCCCTTCGCGCATCAGCTTTTTGGCGTAGATCTCCAGCGTGGTCGGATGCGAGCGGATCGCGCGATACATCAGCGGCTGGGTGAACGCCGGCTCGTCGCCCTCGTTGTGGCCGTAGCGCCGGTAGCAGAACATGTCGATGACGACCGGCTTGTGGAACTTCTGCCGGTATTCGATCGCGATTTTCGCGCAATAGACCACCGCTTCCGGGTCGTCGCCGTTGGCGTGGAGAATGGGCGCCTCGACGAGCTTGGCGACGTCGGACGGATAGGGCGAGGAGCGGGAGTAGCGGGGATATGTGGTGAAGCCGATCTGGTTATTGACGATGAAATGCACCGCGCCGCCTGTGCGATGACCGCGCAGTCCCGACAGGCCGAAGCACTCGGCGACCACGCCCTGGCCGGCGAACGCGGCGTCGCCATGAATCAGCAGCGGCAGCACCTTCACCCGCTCGATATAGTCGTTGAGCTGGTCCTGCTTGGCGCGAACCTTGCCGAGCACCACGGGATCGACGATTTCGAGATGCGACGGGTTGGCGGTCAACGACAGATGCACCTTGTTGCCGTCGAATTCGCGGTCCGACGAGGCGCCGAGGTGATACTTGACGTCGCCCGACCCCTCGACCTCGTCGGGGGAGGCCGATCCGCCCTTGAATTCGTGGAAGATCACCCGGTGCGGCTTGCCCATCACCTGGCTCAGCACGTTGAGCCGGCCGCGGTGGGCCATGCCGACGGCGATTTCCTTGATCCCGAGCGCGCCGCCGCGCTTGATGATCTGCTCCAGCGCCGGCACCATCGCCTCGGCGCCGTCGAGGCCGAACCGCTTGGCGCCGGTATATTTCACGTCGAAGAATTTCTCGAAGCCCTCGGCCTCGACCAGCTTGTTGAGGATGGCGCGCTTGCCCTCGCGAGTGAACGACACTTCCTTGTCCGGCCCCTCGATGCGCTCTTGCATCCAGGCCTTCTCGGCCGGATCGGAGATGTGCATGAACTCGAAGCCGATGGTGCCGCAATAGGTGCGGCGCAGGATCGTCAGCATTTCCGGGATCGTCGCCAATTCCAGCCCCAGTACGTTGTCGATGAAGATTTTGCGGCCGTAATCGGCTTCGGCGAACCCATAGCTCGCCGGATGCAGCTCTTCGTGATCGCGTTGCGGCTCGAGGCCGAGCGGATCGAGATTGGCGTGCAGATGGCCGCGCATGCGGAAGGCGCGGATCATCATCAGCGCGCGCACGCTCTCGCGCGTCGCGCGCTGGATGTCGGCCTCGGAGATCGCCTCCTCGGCGGGCGCCGGCGCCGCGGCCTTGGCGCGCAGCTTGTCGCCGATCGCCTTTTCGGCGGCGGGCCAATCGCCGTCGAGCGCCGAAATGAGATCGCCCTTGGGCGCGGCGGGCCAGTTGGGCTGCTTCCACGAAGCGCCGCGGGCGGTCTTTTCGACGCTGGCGGGGTCATCGCCGAGCTTGGAGAAGAAATCGCGCCAGTCCGGCTCGACGGACAGCGGATCGCGTTCGTAGCGCGCCTGCAATTCCTCGATATACGGGGCGTTGGCGCCGTAGAGGAACGAGGTTTGCAGCAGCGCCTGGTTGAAGTCCTGCCTGGTCATCGAAGAGGTCTCCGAATTTTCCCTCGCGACGCTTTGCGCCGCGCCATCACTTGCCGTTCAACAGATCGACCAGCGTCTTGCCCAGACGCGCCGGCGAGGCGGAAACGCGGATTCCCGCGCTCTCCATCGCCGCGATCTTGTCTTCCGCGCCGCCCTTGCCGCCCGAAATGATCGCGCCGGCGTGGCCCATCCGGCGCCCCGGCGGCGCGGTGCGGCCGGCGATGAAGCCGACCACCGGCTTGGCGCGCCCGCGCGCCGCCTCGTCCTTGAGGAATTGCGCCGCATCCTCCTCGGCCTGGCCGCCGATTTCGCCGATCATCACGATCGATTTCGTCGCGGGATCGGCGAGGAACAGTTCGAGCGCGTCGATGAACTCCATGCCCTTGACCGGATCGCCGCCGATGCCGACCGCCGTCGTCTGGCCGAGGCCCTCCTGCGTCGTCTGGAACACCGCCTCATAGGTCAGCGTGCCCGAGCGCGAGACGACGCCGACGCTGCCGCGCTTGAAGATGTTGCCGGGCATGATGCCGATCTTGCATTCGCCCGCCGTCATCACGCCGGGGCAATTGGGGCCGACGAGAATGGATTTCGAGCCCTCCAGCGCGCGCTTGACCTTGACCATGTCCAGCACCGGAATGCCTTCGGTGATGCAGACGATCAGCGGGATTTCGGCTGCGATCGCCTCGCAGATCGCATCGGCCGCGCCGGGCGGCGGCACATAGATGACCGAGGCGTCGGCGTCTGTTTGCTGGCGCGCCTCGGCGACCGTGTCAAACACCGGCAGGCCGAGATGCGTCGTGCCGCCCTTGCCCGGCGACGTGCCGCCGACCATCCGCGTGCCATATTCGATCGCCTTCTCCGAATGGAAGGTGCCGTTCTTGCCGGTGAAGCCCTGGCACAGGACCTTGGTGGACGCGTCGATGAGAATGGACAAGGCGAACTTCCCATCGGGTTGTCAGCGCAGGCCTGAACGGATTGACGACGCGGACCGACCCGTAGAGCTGTCCGTGGTTGAGGTCTTCGGTGTAGAGGATCGGCGCTTTCAACTGCTCCGCCGCCGCGATGATGGCTCCGTCCCAATAAGATGTCTGATAACCTGCCGCGATATTCGCGCCGCGGATCACCAACTCCCTATCGATGGCGACGCATGGTCGATCCGCAAGCGTATCGAGCCATTCGATCGCCTTTTCAACGGAAAGCGGTTTGTCCGATTTTCGCGTCACATTGACGAAGAATTCCTGAAGGACCTGCCCGGAGATCGCGAAATGCGTTTGCGCGACGAGTTCACGCGCCCGCGCGTATTTGGACGGCGCCGAGAAGCGGGCCATCGCCGCATAGATCAAGATATTCGTGTCGAGGAAGCAATCAGCGTTCATAAAGACTCGCTCGGCTCCAGCCCTGCGCGCCCATATCGCCCAGCGTGTTGTCGATCAGCGCGAGCAGCTTTTTTCGCGTCTCCGCGTAAATCTCTGCGCGGTCACGCTCGCGGTTGTGGAGCGCATCACGCGCCGTCTCGCGATAACCGTCAGGCGCGGTCAAAGCCGCAAGGATTTTGCGGTGAGAAGCATTGGGAATCTCCAGACGGAGAAAGTCGGGCAACTTCTTCAGCTTGGCGGCGCAAAATGTCTTCGACGCTGACATGCGTTGCGCGCGAAGCATGCGTCAGCCGCGCCATTGTCTGATCATCGAGTTCAACCGTCACCTTCGCCATAGCGAATTCTCCTGCCGACGGAGCAATTGGCGCGGCATAGCGGACCAATTCGCTACGCCCCGCCGCTGTCCTCGCCATCACTTCAACAACCTTCGCTCCGAGCTGCCTCGACTCGGCTTGCCCAGCGACGTGTCGCCGACGATTTCCTTACCGTCGCGATCGCCTGCTCCGAATGGTACGCGCCGTTCTCGCCGATCAATCCAGCGTCGGAGCGATGTGGCGGTCGATAGGTCGGGCATCAGTAAACGCTCCGCGCGCTTGTTCGAGATCGACACGAAGCTCGAGAAGCTGCGTAGTCACGGCCTCGTCATCCGAGCTTCCATCGCCTCGAACAGTTCGACGGCCGCTCGACCATTTCCGCGATCCATCGCGGCAATCGTCCGTATGCAACGAATACCGACGATCCGACGTCGGAGCGCCTCATCCTTAATAACGAGGAGGTCGCGTCCAGTGATGTGGTCCCTTCGAGGTGCTTTTCAATCTCCTCTGGTGCATAGGGGAGGGTCGGTTGCCGGCGGGAGGACTGCATCGGATCTTCCTCCCACGCGGGAGGAAACCCTGCGAGTGCCCCGCGATCGCGTCTTCGCCGCCCTCACCGCCGCCACCACCTTCTGCGCGGCGTCGTCGAGATCGTCAGCCGGGATGACGTTCAGCCCGGACTCACGAAGTATTTTCTTGCCGAGTTCGACATTGGTGCCCTCCAGCCGCACCACCAGGGGAACCTGCAAGCCGATCTCCTTCACCGCCGCGATCACCCCTTCGGCGATAACGTCGCATTTCATGATGCCGCCGAAAATATTGACCAGAATGCCCTTCACATGCGGATCGGCGGTGATGATCTTGAACGCCGCGGTCACCCGGTCCTTCGAGGCGCCGCCGCCGACGTCGAGGAAGTTGGCGGGGCTTTCGCCGTAGAGCTTGATGATGTCCATCGTCGCCATGGCGAGGCCGGCGCCGTTGACCATGCAGCCGATCGACCCGTCCAAAGTGATGTAGTTGAGGTCGTGCTTGGAGGCCTCGATCTCCTTAGCGTCTTCTTCGGATTCATCGCGCAGCGCGGCGATCTCGGGATGTCGGTAGAGCGCGTTGTCGTCGAACGACATTTTCGCATCGAGCACCCGGAGCTGACCCGCGGCGGTGACGATCAGCGGATTGATCTCCAGCAGCGCCATGTCCTTGGCGAGAAAGGCGGCGTAGAGCTGGGCGATCAGCTTCTCCGTCTGTTTGGCGAGATCGCCGGCAAGGCCGAGCGCGCGCGCCGCGGTGCGGCCGTGATGGGGCATCGCGCCGGTCGCCGGATCGATCGCGAAGGAATGAATTTTCTCGGGCGTCTTGTGCGCGACCTCTTCGATATTGACGCCGCCCTCGGTCGACAGGACGAAGGCGACGCGCCCGGCGACCCGGTCAACCAAAGCCGAGAGATAGAGTTCCCGCTCGATCTCGGCGCCCTGTTCGATGTAGAGGCGGTTGACCTGCTTGCCGACCGCGCCGGTCTGCGCGGTGACCAGCGTCGCGCCGAGCATCTGGCCGGCGAAGCTGCGCACTTCGTCGATCGAACGCGCGAGCCGCACGCCGCCCTTTTCGCCGGCCGAGGCCTCCTTGAAGCGGCCCTTGCCGCGACCTCCCGCGTGGATCTGGCTCTTGACCACCCATAGCGCGCCGCCAAGCTCGCGCGCGGCGGCAGCCGCCTCGTCGGGCGTGAACGCCGCCTTGCCGCCGGACAGCGGCGCGCCGAACTCGCGGAGCACCGCCTTGGCCTGGTATTCATGGACGTTCATGCCAGCTTCCCTGTGCAAAGCGCGGATCGAAAAGCCCCTAGAGCCGGGTCGGCGCAACCTTCGAATCGAGAAACGCCAGCGCGTCCGGCGGCGCGCCCTGCAGCGGCAAGGCGTCGGACCGACTTTTGCGCACCGCCGCCTTCAGCACCGCTTCCTCGTAGCGAACCGAGAAGACGGTGCGTTCGGCCACTGCGCATTCCGATCGGTGAGGTCACGCCAGCGCCGGATTGATCGCCTTGCAGGCGTCGATCAGCGCCTGCACCGAGGCGACCGATTTGGCGAACATCGCCTTTTCCGCATCATCGAGCGCGATTTCGACCACCCGCTCGACGCCGCCGGCCCCGATCACCACGGGAACCCCGACATACATATTCTTCACGCCGTACTGGCCGGTCAGATGGGCGGCGCAGGGCAGAACGCGGCGCTGGTCCTTCAGATAGGACTCGGCCATTGAAATGGCGGAGGCGGCGGGGGCGTAGAAGGCGGAGCCGGTCTTCAAGAGGTTGACGATCTCGCCGCCGCCCTTGCGGGTCCGCTCGACGATCGCGTCAAGCCGCGCCTGGGTGGTCCAGCCCATCTTGACGAGATCGGGCAGCGGAATGCCGGCGAGCGTCGAATAGCGCACGCTCGGCACCATGTCGTCGCCGTGGCCGCCGAGCACGAACGCTGTGACGTCCTCGACCGAGACCTTGAATTCATCGGCGAGGAAATGGCGGAAGCGCGAGGAATCCAGCACGCCGGCCATTCCAACCACCTTGCTGGCGGGCAGGCCCGAGGTCTTCTGCAGCGCCCACACCATTGCATCCAACGGGTTGGTGATGCAGATGACGAAGGCGTCGGGCGCGTGCTCCCTGAGCCCCGCGCCGACCGAATCCATCACTTTCAGGTTGATGCCGAGCAGGTCGTCGCGGCTCATGCCGGGCTTGCGCGGCACCCCGGCGGTGACGATCACCACGTCGGCGCCGGCGATGTCGGCATAGGACCCGGCGCCCGACAGTCGGGCGTTGAAGCCGTCGACGGGCGCCGACTCGGCGAGGTCGAGCGCCTTGCCCTGCGGAACGCCCTCGGCGATGTCGAACAGCACGATGTCGCCCAGTTCCTTGAGCGCCGCCAGATGGGCCAGAGTGCCGCCGATCTGGCCGGCCCCGATCAAAGCAATTTTCTTACGCGCCATGAGCCTCGGAATCCTCATTTTCGGGGCGCCAGACCCCCGCTGATTTCCCATGAAATCGCGCGCAAGCTTTCACTGCAAAAACGCCGGGCGCGCAAGCCAGACCTTCGATCGACGCGCCATGCCCCGGCCGGCGCGCGCGCCTCGATTTCGAAGGCCATAACCTAATATCAGCCAGTTAGATCATCAATGTGCAATTGTGATGACCGCCGGGCGCGCGCGAAGATTGACGATTTAAGTGACATTTTTTGTCATTTGTAATACTCTGTCGAGAGGCCAGAAAGCCGAGTTTTACCACGAATCGAGCCCCAAACGGCGCCAATCGGGGGTTTTTCGTCACGGGATCGCGTCAGCGGGATCGCGTCACCCGCCGCAGCGTCAGGTTGATTCGCCCGCCCCCGGCGAGCAGCGTCGACGTCCCCGCGACCACCCGATCGACGCCGTGAAAAGCGAGGCGCGACGGCCCGGCGAGCGTCAGCGCGTCGCCCGATTGCAGACGGAGCGAGCGGGTCGGCGCCCCGCGCTCGACGCCCCCGACGCGGAACAGGCAGCTATCGCCAAGCGACAATGACAGCACCGGCGCGGAAAGGTCTTCCTCGTCGCGGTCCTGGTGCAGCCCCATGCGCGCGCCGGCGCCGTAGACATTGATCAGGCAGGCCTCGGGCGGCGGCGCGCCGGCGGCCAGTTCCGCCCAGACGCGCAGGAGGATCGCCGGCATCGCCGGCCATTGCGCGCCGGTGTCGGGATGGGTCGGCTGGTAGCGATAGCCGGAGACATCGGCGACCCAACCGAGCGGCCCGCAGCCGGTCATCCACACCGAAAACGGCTTGCCGCTGCGCGGCATGCGCGGCTGGAACAGCGGCGCCGCGCGGATGATTCCGCCGATTTCGTCGCGCAGCGCTTCCTGCGCGGCGCGGTCGAGATAGCCGGCAATGTGGACTACGCCGGGAACTACTGTGAGGGACGGCGCCGCCGCGCGGCTCATTCCCAAAGAATCGCCTTCGATTCCACGGTCGAGTCGGCGTTGAGCCGATAGACCAGCGGCACCCCGGTGGCGAGTTCCAGCGTCGGGATGGTCTTCGGGGTCATCCCGTCCAGCACCATCACCAGCGCCCGCAGGCTGTTGCCATGGGCGGCGACCAGCACCCGTTCGCCTCTCAGCACCATCGGCAGAATGTGCTGGCAATAATAAGGCAGCGCGCGCGCAACGGTGTCCTTCAGGCTCTCGCCGCCGGGCGGGGCGACGTCATAGCTGCGCCGCCAGATCTGCACCTGGTCGACTCCCCAGCGCTCGCGCGCATCGTCCTTGTTGAGGCCGGAAAGCTCGCCATAATCGCGCTCGTTCAGCGCCTGATCCTCAACGACGGGCAGGTCCGCGCCGAGTTCCTCGAGCACCAGTTTCAACGTGCGCTGGGCGCGCCACAACGCCGAAGTGAAGCCGAAATCGAATGACAGCCCCTTCGCCTTGAGGCGGCGCCCCGCCGCGCGCGCCTCCTCGACGCCTAGCGGCGACAGGTCGACGTCCTTCCAGCCGGTGAACAGGTTCTTGAGGTTCCACTCGCTCTGGCCGTGGCGCAGCAGCACGAGAAGGCGGTCATTGGCGGGCATGGGATGATCCGGTTGGAGGCGTCGGCGAGCCTGCAAAAAAGCACGATCGGCCGGCGGCGCCAAGCGTGGCCCTACGTGCCCGGCTCGTCGCCCTTCTCGTCGCCGAAGCCCGCCGCTGCGACCGCCAGATGGACCTTGTTCTGGAAGCTGGCGTCCTGCCCCTGCGCGAGGAGGCCGGCGAAGCGCGCCACGGCGTCGCAGACCGCGTCAACCCAACCCGCCTCGCTCTTGAAGAAATCGCTCAGCACGAACGAATGCACCAGCGCCGGGTCGCCGGGATGGCCAATGCCGAGGCGAACGCGCTTGTAGTCGTTGCCGATATGCGCGCTGATCGAGCGCAGTCCATTGTGGCCGGCGTTGCCGCCGCCGGTCTTGACGCGCACCTTGGCGGGCGGGAGGTCGAGTTCGTCATGCACCACCACGACGGCGCCGGCATCGAGCTTGTGGAAGCGCGCGGCTTCGCCGACGCTGCGGCCGGACTCGTTCATGAAGGTTTGCGGCATCAGCAGCGTCGCGCGGACCTCGCCGATCATCCCTTCGGCGACCGCCCCCTGGAATCGCGCGCGGAACGGCCCGATGCGGTATTGCGCGGCGATCGCCGCGATCGCCATGAAGCCGATGTTGTGGCGGTTGCGAGAATGGCGCGCGCCGGGATTGCCGAGGCCTGCGATCAGCAGCATGGACGGCCCTTGCCGAAAAAAGCCCGCCCGCGCGGCGGCGGACGGGCCTCAGAGATCAGAGGAGCCGGCCGGCCCTCACTTCTTGGCGGGCGGCGCCTTGGCCGGAGCCGCGGCGGCGCCCTTGGCGGGAGCGGCCGCCGCGCCCTTGGCCGGAGCAGCGGCGGCGGGAGCGGCTTCGGCGCCCTTGGCCGGGGCGGCCGCGGCGGCGGCGGCCGGCCCGCCCGAAGTGGCGGCGGCCGCGGCGGGCGCCTCTTCCTGGAAGACGGTCGGCGGCACGATGGTCACGACGGTGAAGTCGGTCCTGGTCTCGACCGCCTTGCAGCCCTCGGGCAGCGTGATCTTCGAGACATGCACCGAATCGTGAAAATCGAGCCCCGTCAGATCGATGGTGATCGATTCGGGGATCGCGTCGGCCGGCGCCCAAAGCTCGACCGAATGCAGCACCAGATTAACCGCGCCGCCCTTCTTGACGCCCGGCGCGAGGTCCTGATTGACGACATGGACGGGGACGCGGATGCGCACCCGCGATCCCGTCCGCAGGCGCAGAAAGTCGACGTGCAGCGGCCGGTCGGACACCACGTCGAGCTGATAGTCGCGCGCCAGCACGCGCTCCTTGCGGCCCGCCACGTCGAGCTCGAAAATCGTGGTGAGGAAATGGCCGGCGTAGACCAGCTTGTTGAGTTCCTTGAAGTCCACCGAGATCGGTTCGGGCTGTTCGCCGCCGCCGTAGATCACACCGGGCACGCGGCCTTCGCGGCGGACAGAACGGGCGGCCCCCTTGCCGGTCCCGCTGCGCGCCACGGCCGCGAGTTGCTTTGTCGCCGCCATGTCGAACATCCTTTGTCTTATGAGCGCGCCCCGCCTCCAGGGGTGTCGGAATGGGCGCGAAGCGGCGGCTTATAAGCGCGGCGGCGCGAAGGCGCAAGTCGAGACGGCGAGCGTGTCGGTAGCGCACGATATGACCGGTTTAGGTAGCGCACGATCTGTCCGGTAGCGTCTTTGCCTCATGGAGGGCTTTGGATGCGCCGGTCGGAAGCCCTTCAGGGTGTGCGGATGATGAGGTTTTTGGACATTTTGGGACGTTACGAAGCAGCGGAGTTCGGTCAACTGGAAGCAGCCGAGCTTTTGGGCGTTGGCGAGCGGACGTTTCGGCGTTGGCGCCAGCGGCTGGAGGACGACGGCGAAGCGGGCTTGCTGGACCGGCGGCTTGGCAAAGCTTCGAGCAAGCGGGTTCCGGCGGAATGGGAGGCGGAGGTGGAGGCGCTTTATCGCGGCCGCTATGTCGGCTTCACGGCCAAGCATTTTCATGAATGCCTGGTGGGGCGCCATTCTTTCTCGTGGGGCTACACCTGGACGAAGGGGTTTCTTCAATCGAAGGGCCTGCTGGAGCGCGCCGAGCGGCGCGGCGCGCATCGACGCAAGCGGCCGCGCCGACCTGTGCCGGGGATGATGCTGCACCAGGACGGCTCGCGGCATGAATGGCTCAGCGGCCGGCCGGCGCTCGATCTGATCGTGACGCTGGACGATGCGACGAGCGCCATTCTTTCGGCCTTTCTGGTTGAGGAAGAGGGCACGGATTCGACGTTCCGCGCCTTGGCGGAGGTGTTTGGCCAGCACGGCCTGCCGCTCAGCCTTTATACGGGTCGGGGCAGCCATTATTTTTACACGCCGGAGGCTGGCGGAAAGGTCGATCGGTCGCGCCTGACGCAAGTCGGCCGCGCGCTCGATCATCTGGGCGTCGAACATATCGCGGCCTATTCGCCCCAGGCGCGCGGCCGTTCGGAACGCGCCTTCCAGACCTTGCAGGATCGGTTGACCAAAGAGCTGGCGCTGGCCGGGATCGACACGATCGAGGCCGCCAACGCCTTCATCAGAGCCGTCTACATGCCCGCCCACAACGCGCGCTTCGCCGTCGAGGCCGAACAGGACGGCGTCGCCTTCGTCGCCATCAAGGGCGTTGATCTCAGCGAGATTCTCTGCGTCCAGGAAGAGCGCTGCGTGGGCAACGACAATTGCGTCACCTTCAACAGGCTCAAGCTGCAAATTCCCGAAAGCCCGCTGCGCCCTCATTTCGTCAAGGCGAAGGTCAAGGTTCGCCAATATCGCGACGGAACCCATGCCGTCTTTCATGGACCAAGATGTTTGGGCCGATACGACAACAAAGGTCTCCTCAGCCAAGAAAAAATCGCCGCTTAAGCCCGCTCGGCGGCGAGCCCGTGGACGGCGTGGACAAGCCTACGACTTGCCCACCCCGCCCACAGGAACAAAAACAGAAGAAGCGGACATTTGATGCGCTACCAAAACCGGCCACGTTAATTCGCTATCGACAGTCGAGACGGCGAGCGCGCCGCTAATCGGTCCGCCCCGAAAACAGGATGAGATTGCCGTCGGGGTCGCGCACGATGAATGTCCGCGCACCCCACGGCTCCGTCCTCAAAGCCTGGTGGAATTCGACGCCCGCGGCCAAATATTCGAGATAGAGCGACTTGGCGTCGTCGAGCGTGATGGCGGCGGAAAGCAGATGCTCGACGTCGCGGAACTGGGGGTCCATCGCCGGCTTCCGCAGACAACGCAAGTTCAGTCTCGCGCCATCGCGGAACACCTGTCCATAGAACGGCGGCTCGCCATAGGTGAAGGCGACCCCAAAGCCGAGCTTGTTCACATAGAACGCGCACGACGCGGCAATGTCGGCGACAAACAGCTGCGGCTCCGCCGCAAGCAATGTGGGCCGCGATAGACTTTGCGTTTCCTGTTCGGTCATGGTCTCGACTCCTGCGCGGAGCGCCGCCCAACTCTCGAACCCGCTGTTTCGCGCCACCAGTTCCTGCGCGTCCGACAGCCTGAACCGGCCCGCCAGAATCTCCGGGTCGCTCAGGTGGCGGAAGCGCGGCAGCGCGGCGCGAATTCGCGCCGCCACCGGATAGTAGCGGTCGCGATGCCAACGCAGGTACAGCTTCGCCTGCTTCTTCAGGTTCTCGAGATTGGGCATGAGGCGCATCGTGGTTGGCGATACGTAGGCGGGCATCGCCCGACCGGCCAGAAAGCCGATGCGCCCTACAGCACCCGATAACGCTAGCTTAGGTCGGGGAAACGGGTCAAGGCTTGTCGTCCGACGGTAGTCCACGGCGTTGCGCACGATGATTTTGAGCCCATGCGAGGGGTCCACCTTGACATCCCCCGCCTCCGCCGTCACCCCGGACGCCATGCGAGCGTCCGCCTCCTCCTTCGATGCGCTATTCGCCAGCCTGCGCGCCTGCCGCGTCTGTCGCGACGCGCCGCGCTGCGGTGCGGCGTTGCCGCACGAGCCGCGACCGGTGTTCCAGGTTTCGCGCGCGGCGCGCCTGTGCATCGCCGGCCAGGCCCCCGGCGCGCGTGCGCACGCTTCGGGACGCCCCTACACCGACCCCTCCGGCGTGCGGCTGCGAAGCTGGCTCGCAGTCGGCGAAGACGTCTTCTACGATGCGAGCAAAGTCGCCATCGCGCCAATGGGCTTCTGCTTCCCCGGCCTCGACGGGCATGGCGGCGATCTGCCGCCGCGCCGCGAATGCGCCGAAGTCTGGCGCGCGCGCATTTTCGCCGAGCTGCCCAACCTCGAACTCATCCTGCTGGTCGGCCTCCACGCGCAGAAATGGCATCTTGGCGCGGCGGCCAGCGGCGGCCTCACGACCACGGTTCAGCGCTGGCGCGAGGTCTGGAATGCGAAAGCGCGGCCGCGCTTGATGCCGACGCCGCATCCCTCGTGGCGCAACAATGCGTGGCTGAAGCGCAACCCCTGGTTCGAGAGCGAGCTGCTGCCGGCGCTGCGAGCGGAAGTTGCGCGGGTCACGGCGTGACGGCCGGCCCGGTCCTCAGCGCTCCAGTGCGCCGCCGCCGTCGCGCCAGCCCTTGGTCCCCGGCGCATAATGGCGAACGTTCGCGCGGCCCGCCGCGCGCGCCTGCGCCAGCGCGATTCCCGAACGGCGGCCGGTCTGGCACACCAGCGCCACCGGCTTGTCCTTCGGCAACAGCGCGGCGTCGAAGCGCGACATCGGCAGGTTGACGGCGCCGGGAATATGGCCGGCGGCAAATTCGTCGGGCTCGCGCACGTCGACCAGCGCCAGCGCGCCGCTCTCGAGGCCCGCGACCAGATCGTCATGCGCGATCGACGGCGCATCCGCGCCGGCGGTGGAAGCGGAGGAAGGGCTTGTGGACATCCGGGGGCTCCTTTTCGCGGCGATCATAACTATTCCGCATGGCGGCGCCAGCGGCGCTCGCCGTTCATTGCCCGGCGCCGACCGGCCTGCTAAACGAAGGCGGACCGCCCGGCGCAATTCGCCGCCGGGCCGGACGTTGCGGGAAACGGGGAGGGACGGATGTCTGCGATCAAGCTCCATGTGCTGAAGCCGAGCGTCAACAACATGGCGGCGCGGGTTTTCGTTCGCGCCGCGAAGCTGGAGTTCACCGAGGACGACGTCTACGGCAAGACCCGCGACGCGGGGTTCCTCGCCAGAAACCCCGCCCATCTCACCCCGATGATCGAGACCGATCATCTGCCGCGGGGCGTGATGTGGGAAAGCTGTGCGATCATGCAGTATCTGTGCAACACGCACCACCTCGACCGCTTCTATCCCACCGCGCCCGCCGCCCGCGCGATGATCGACAGCGCGATGTTCTATCTCGTCGGCACGCTGTATCAGTACATTGCGCGCGCGACCTATCCGGCGCTCGGCTTCCCGCAATACGCCGGCGAGGTCGGGGCCAGCGACGCCGACGCCGCGGCCAAGGCGTCCGCGCAGAACGCGGCGATGGCGGCGATCGCCGAGCCGCTCGACGTGTTCCACAAGTTCTACATGGACGGCAAAACCTTCATCGGCGGCGCCGAACCGTCGATCGCCGACATCAGGCTCGCCGCCACACTCGAATTTCTCGCGGCGATCGACTACCCGTCGCCGGCGTGGGTCAAGGATTATATGGCGGCGATGGAGAAATCGCTCGGCGCCGCCTATGCCGAGCCGGCCGCCGACGTGCGCGGTTATATCGCTTACGTGAAGTCGCAGAAGAAGTAGGCGGCGAGGGAAGCTTCAGGCGAGAACGGCGCGGCGCGGGGAGACTTGAGGCGTTGTTGGCGCGCGGCGCTGCAGTGTGTTTGCGCCGCCCGTTCACGACCGACGATTGACGATCGACCGGGTCCGAGGCGATCTGTCGTTTCGCATGGCGGAACTGTTTCATCCCTGACAGTTTATCGATGACGCGCGAAGGAGCCTCGCCGGGGCGCCCGTCCATCGACGAGCGCGCAATCGGCGTAGCGCCGGCAGACGATCCTGACCCCGGTGTCGGCTCGCCGTTGTCGGCTATTGGCGGAGGACAACGATGCCGCTGATTGGAACAAACCGTCCCATCGCGTTCGTCAGGGGCGCGCCCTGGGCGGTTGGCCTGTGGATGCAAGTCGCCAATTCCGATCCCGTCGACTTCGTCTGGGTGGTCGTCACTTACGAATGCGTCGAGGATCTCGACCATCCCGGTCAACTCGCCGACCAATCCAATGCGACCGCGATTGCCGAGAGCAATCGCGCTTTGCTCGAAAAGACGGCGAGCGCGAAATTCGACGCGCAGGGCGTCGATCGCGAGGAGGGAAAGCACGAAGGAAGGTCCGTCTTGCGGCTGCATTCCTACGACCTTCCGGGCTGACCGCCGGGGCGGTCGCTGTTCGTCTGGGAGATCGGCGGCCGTTGCGTTCCGGCCCGTCTCATTGGCCGAACCGATTTCTCTGCGCCGCCGAGCGTCCGCTCTCCACGCGCGGCGGGGAGAGGGGCGGCCGGCGTCGAGGCTTCGCGCTGCGGGAGAAGCGGCGCGCCGCGTCAGTACGGGTTCTTCGCCGACCTGTCCTCCGACAGGCTGCGCCGCGCGCGCGCCACCAGCCTCTCGATCGCATCCGCCAGATGCACTTCGGCGATCGCCTTGTCGCCGCGCGCGGTGCGGATCAGATGCGCCTCGAACAGAACGTCGACATGGGTGAAGCCGGCCGGCGGCTCGAACTTGTAGCAGGAGATTTCGACCAGCAGGCCGAGCGGGTCCTGGAAGTAGATCGCATCGAAGATGCCGCGATCGCGGACCGCCGTGTGCTCGGCGCCGCGCGCGTCGAGCCGCGCGATGGCCTGCGAAAACGTGGCGCGCGACACCGAAAACGCGATGTGATGCACCGAGCCCTGTTCGGTCGAGGTCCGCGCCGGATCGGGCTTGCGGTCCTCGTTGGTGAACACGGTGATCAGCCGGCCGTCGCCGGGATCGAAATAGATGTGGTTCTCGCGCGGGTTGTCGAAATTCGGCTGCTCGAACACGAAGGGCATGCCGAGCACCCCCTCCCAGAAATCAATCGACGTCTGGCGATCGGCGCCGACCAGGGTGATGTGGTGGACGCCTTGCGACTGAATCTTCTCCATCGGGCTCTCCCCTCAAACCGGCCCGACAAGCTTGGACTTGTATTGGCTGCGCGGCAAGCTGCCGGCCGGCGTCAGTTTGATCTCGGTGGTCACCACCAGCTTGTCGCGGATGCGTCTCTGGATGCGGGCGGCCAAACCGTCGACGTTCGCGCCCTCGCCGATTTCGACCTCGACCAGCAGCGGCGGCTCCTGGCGCACGTTGGCTCCCTTCGGCCGGATCATGATCACCCCGGTCACATCAGGCGCGAACTCGTTGACCACCTCGCGCACCGCCGAAGGAAACAGGTTGACCGCGCGCATGATCAGCATGTCGTCGGTGCGTCCGATGCAGCGCACCCGCGGCGCGGTGCGCCCGCACGCGCAGCGGCCCGTGCGCATCACCACATGATCGCGCGTGCGAAACCGCAGCAGCGGTGCGGAACGGTTGGCGAGATGCGTCAGCGCCAGTTCGCCTTTGGCGCCGTCGGCGATTTCGAGGCTCTGGCCGGTCGCCGGGTCGATCAGCTCGACATGCACGATGCCCCGCCCGGAAAAATGCATGCCGTCCTTGGCTTCGCACTCGCCCCATAGCGAAACCGAGATGTCGCCGATGCCCATCGCCTCGGTGACGTCGGCGCCCCAGTCGGCTTCGAGCCTTGCCCGCATCGCCGGTTCGCCGCCGCCGGGCTCGCCGGCGACCATCACCCGCCGGACGCTCGACCCGGCGAGATCGACGCCGCGCTCGGCGGCCCATTCGGCCAGGTGCAGCGCGTAGGACGGGGTCAGCACGACGGCGGTCGGCCTGAGCATCTGCACCGCCGCGATCAGCCGCTCGGTATTGGCTGAGCCGATCGGGATGTGGCAGAGGCCGAGGCGCGCAAACGCCTCCAGCGCCGCGCCGGCGACGAATGGGCCCGCGTTGTAGGTCGACACCAGGCGCTCGCCCTTGGCGATGCCGGAGGCGGCGTAGCTGCGCGCCGAGGTGCGCACCCAGGCGTCGAGATCGCCGGCGGTCAGCGGGATATAGCTCGGCGCCCCGGTGGTGCCGCTGGTCGAGAAAATACGCACGATCTCATCGGCGGCGGCGGTCAGATGCGTTCCGATCGGTTCGGCGTCGGTCCGCGTCCGCCTGAGTTCGTCCTTTTCGGTGAACGGCAGCCGGTCGATCGCCTCGAGGCCGCCGACCGCCGCCGGCCCGGCGAATCCGGCGTCGACGAGCTTCTGCCGGTAGAAGCGGGAGCGCTCGTAGAGATAGGCGATCTGCTCGCGATAGAGCGGATCGTCGTGGGTTTGCTGCGCCTCCCATGGCGCGGATTCGATGGCCGGCTCCAGCAGGCTCATGACTTGCGTCCCTCGCCGGTGTAGCGGATCGCCGCCTCGCCCTCGGCGGCCATCAGGAAGCCGATCGGCGTTTGCGCTTCTTCGGCCAGATGCGCGAGAAGACCGGCGGTGCGCGCCAGAATCGGAATGCCGTCGATGACCGCCGGCGGGACATCGAGATCGAGCATCGCCGCGGCGATCGCCATCGAGACGTTCATCGGCAGCGGCTTGCCCCAGGCCTGCGCCGCCGCGCCGGTCAGGCGGACGGCGAAATCGATATGGCGCCCGGCGACGCCGCGTGCGGCGGCCAGCGCGAGGATCCGTTCGGCGCGCGGATCGATCGGCTTGTGGAGCGGATGGCCGTAGCCGGGCAGCGCCCGCTTCTCCCGGCGATGGACGGCGGCGACCTCGGCGGCGACCGCCTCGGGCGACGCCCCCTGGTCGATTCTCTTGAGCGCGTCGGCCAGCAGCGCGACGCACAGACGCGCCGTCCCGAGCACCACCGTGCCGCAGCCCAGAATCCCCGCGGCGACCGCCCCCTGCAGCGCGCCGGGATCGGCGGCGTAGGTCATCCGCGCGGCCTGCACGGTCGGCGTCAGGCCGTGCTCGGCGATCGCCACCAGCGCGACGTCGAGGAAGAAACGCTGCTCCTCGGTCGGCGTCCGCCCGGTCGTCAGCAGGAAATAGAACGCGGTGAAACTGGTCGCGCCCATCAATTCGCCGGCAAGGTCCCGGCCGCGAACCTCGATGCGATCGGCCGTGGCCGTCGATAGCGCGGTGACCGCCGCTCCGCGTTTTCCGATCAGCACTGATTTTCCCCTGGCCCGGCGCCGACGATCCCGAATCCTGCCGCCGCGCCGATTCGCTTCGAACGACCAGATTGCCTATGATTGTAGGACAATATCTGTGAACAGTTGCATGTCAAGCGCTGTCGGCGCTATTTCTGTGCGATCGGCATTCTGGCGGGGCTCGATGGAACAGACCGGCGACCACGACGAAGCGGCGCCCGGCGGGCGGGTGCACGGCGCGACGGTCGCCCATGTCGTCGACCGGCTCCGCGACGACCTGCTCGGGCGCCGATTCGTGCCGGGGCAGCGGTTGGTCGAAAAAGAGCTGACCGACCGCTTCGCAGTGAGCCGGGGCCCGGTGCGAGAGGCGTTCCGGCGCCTCGCGGCGGAAGGGCTGATCGAGCTCGCGCCCAACCGCGGCGCGTTGGTCCGCCGGCTGTCGCAGCGCGAAATGCAGGACCTGTTCCAGATCCGATGCGAACTCGAGGCGTTGGCCGCGAGACTCGCCGCGTTGGCCCCGGAGGCGGACCGGCGCGAGCGCTTCGCGATCGAGATCGCCGCGATCTTCAAGGACGCCCGCCGCCATTCTGCGGCCTATATGGACGAAAACCAGCGTTTTCACGCCTCGGTGATGCGCCTTGCCGGCAACCTTCAGCTCAGCGAACTCTGCCGCCAGTTGCGGCTGCCGCTGATCATGGCGCAGGTCGGCGACGCGCTGACCGCCGACATTCTCGCCCAGTCGGTCGCCGAGCACCGGCTGATCGCCGGCGCGATTCTCGACCGCGATCCGCAAGCCGCCGACGCCGCGATGCGCGCCCATCTGTCGCGCGCCGCCGCCTTCGCGATCGCCCGCTTCGCCGAAGCGAACGACAAGGGATAGCGGGCGCCGGCGGGGTCAGGGCCGCCGAGGCTTGGCCCGCGTGGTCGGCGCGGCGGCGGCGGGATCGTCGGGCCAGGCGTGGCGAGGGTAGCGACCGCGCATTTCGGCTTTGACGGCGGCCCACGAGCCGCGCCAGAAGCCTGGCAGGTCGCGGGTGATCTGCAGCGGACGATGGGCCGGCGACAGCAGGTGAAGGATCAAAGGCGCGCGTCCGCCGGCCAACGCCGGATGGACGGCGAGGCCGAACAGTTCCTGCACCCTGACCGCGATCGCCGGACCTTCGGCGCCCGAATAATCCACCGCAACCATTGAGCCGGTCGGCGCGGTGAAATGGGTCGGCGCCTCGATGTCGAGCCGCCGCGCCAGCGCGTGAGGGAGTTGCGCGCGCAAGGCGTCGGCAAGATCGCCCGGCGAAAGCTCGGCAAGGCCGGTCTTGCCGAACAGGAACGGCGCGAGCCATTGCGGATCGGCGGCCAGCGCGTCGTCGCCAAGGTCGGGCCACGCCGGGTCGCCCGACCGGCGCAGGAAGGCGACGCGATCACGCCACTGGGCGAGCGCTGCGGCCCACGGCAGCCGGTCGATCCCAAGGCCGATCAGGCCGGCGGCGAGCGCCGTCGCGCTTGCTTCGTCGCGAGGGACGGCGAGGTTCTGCTCGGCGAGCGCCAGCGCGCCGAGCCGGCGGCGGCGGCGGGCGCGCAGCGACGCCGAGGCGCTGTCGAACACCACCTCCTCGATCGTCTCGATCGCCGCGCCGGCGACCGCCTCCACCTCCCCCAGCGACAGCGGGGCGGCGATGAGGATGCGCGTTGCGGCGGCGCGGCCGACGATCTCGCCGACCGCCAGATATTGCGCGCCGGCGAGCGAATCCTCGGGCGCCACCGCGCCGGCGCGTCCGTTGGCCATCAGGAACTCGCCGCGCCGGCCGCGCGCCTTGGCGATCCGCTCCGGAAAGGCGAAGGCCAGCAGCGGCCCGGCGTCGCCGCCCTGCCCCGCGGGCGCGCCGGTCAGCGCCCGCGCGCGCCGCGCCAGACCGTCGGCGAGCCGGCGCGCCGCCTCGGCGCGCGGCGATCGATCCTGCGCGAAGCGCTCGAGCCGTCCGGCGAGATCGACGCCGTCGCCGCCGAGTCCGCGCTCGGTCAGCAGCACCGCGATGCGGCTCGCTAGCCCGGTATGGCCCTGCCGCGCGGCGGCGATCACCATCCGCGCGAGCCGCGGCGGCAAAGCCAGCTTAGCGATCGCTTTGCCCTCATCGGTGACGCGCCCGGCCGAATCGAGCGCGCCGATCGCGGTCAGCAGGGCGCGCGCCTCCGTGACCGCCGGGGCCGGCGGCGCGTCGAGAAAGGCGAGCCGCGCCGGATCGTCGACACCCCAGACGGCAAGATCGAGCAGGAAGCCGGACAGATCGGCGGACAGGATTTCAGGTTTGGAGAAAGCTGCCAGCGCGCCATCGCCCGCCGCCTCCCACAGCCGGTAGCAGACGCCGGGCTCGGTGCGGCCGGCCCGCCCTCGCCGCTGGTCGGCGCTCGCCCGCGAGACGCGCTGGGTCTCCAGCCGGGTGACGCCGATGTCCGGCTCGAAGCGGGGAACCCGCGACAGGCCGCTGTCGACCACCACGCGCACGCCCTCGATGGTCAGCGAGGTCTCGGCGATCGCGCTGGCCAGCGTCACCTTGCGCCGCCCGGCGGGCGCCGGGCGCACCGCGAGGTCCTGCGCGGCGCGGTCCATCGCGCCATAGAGCGGCGCGATGTCGACGGCGGGGTCCCTCACTCGCGCCGCGAGCAGCGCCGCGGTCCGCTCGATCTCGGCCTGGCCCGGCAGGAACGCGAGGATCGAGCCGGGCTCGGCGGCGAGCGCCTCCAGCGTCACTCGCGCGACCGCGTCCTCGATGCGCTCGCGTGGATCGCGCCCGACATAGCGCGTCTCGACGGGATGGACGCGCCCCTCGCTGACGATCAGCGCCGCATCGCCCATCAGGCCGGCGACGCGCGCGCCATCGAGCGTCGCCGACATCGCCAGCAGCCGCAGATCCTCGCGCAGCGCGCCTTGCGCGTCGAGCGCCAGCGCGAGGCCGAGGTCGGCTTCGAGCGAGCGCTCGTGGAACTCGTCGAACAGCACCGCGCACACCCCTTCGAGCGCGGGGTCGTCGAGGATCATCCGCGTGAACACCCCTTCGGTGATGACTTCGAGCCGCGTGCGCGCCGAGACTTCGGCCTGCATGCGCACCCGCAGGCCGACGGTCTCGCCGACCCGCTCGCCGAGCGTCGCGGCCATCCGCGAAGCGGCGGCGCGCGCCGCCAGCCGGCGCGGCTCCAGCAGCAGGATCCGCCCGGCGCGGGCGAACGGCTCGTCGAGCAGGGCCAGCGGCGCCCGCGTCGTCTTGCCGGCGCCCGGCGGGGCGACCAGCACGGCGCGATTACCGCGGGCCAATTCGGCGCAAAGCCGCCCGAGAACGGCGTCGATCGGCAGAAAATCGTGCGGCATCATGGACTTCCTTGCAGGAACCGGCTCCGCCGGCAAGGCGCCGCGGCGAGGGATGCGCCCCGCCCCCTTTCGGCGCCGACGGCGACGCGCTATAGAGCCGCGCCTGTGCGAGCGGATGGCGTTCCGAAGATCGGCCCAACTTTAAGAGATCGCGTGTAATGCAAGAAGCGTCGCCTGGCGCCGCCGCGCCCGTGGCCAACGGCCATGAGGCCGCCGCGGCCCATCGCCCGGGCAATTTCTGGCTGCTCGCGCTGGGCTCGGTCGGCGTAGTGTTCGGCGATATCGGCACCAGCCCGCTCTATGCGTTGCAGGCCTGCCTGTCCCATGTCGACGGCCCCCTGACCCCGGCCGAGGTGATCGGGGTGGTGTCGCTGATCGTTTGGGCTCTGATCGTCACGGTCACCATCAAATACGTGCTGTTCCTGATGCAGGCCGACAACAAGGGCGAGGGCGGCATTCTGTCGCTGATGGCGCTGGGACAGAGCGCGTTCGGCAAGCGCACGCTGGTGATCTTCTTTCTCGGGGTCGCCGGCTCGGCGCTGTTTTCGGGCGATGCGATCATCACCCCGGCGATTTCCGTGCTTTCGGCGCTGGAGGGGCTCAATCAGATTTCGCCCGAGCTCTCGCCGTTCGTCCTGCCGGCGACGGTGGTCATCCTGATCGTGCTGTTCCTCGCCCAGAGCCGCGGCACGGCGGGCATTTCGGCGCTGTTCGGGCCGATCATGGCGGTGTTTTTCGTGGTCATCGCGGTGCTGGGCGCAATCCATATCGCCGACGCCTGGGAAATCCTGCGCGCGCTCGATCCACTCCTCGGCCTCGCCTTCCTGCACAGCCACGGGGCGATCGGCTTCGTGGTGCTCGGCAGCGTGTTCCTGGCGGTGACCGGCGGCGAGGCGCTCTACGCCGACATGGGGCATTTTGGCCGCGCGCCGATCCAGGCGGCCTGGATTTGCCTGGTGCTGCCGGCGCTGATCCTCGATTATCTCGGCCAGGGCGCGCATATCATCGCCGACGTCAAGGCGGTCGAAAACCCCTATTACCTGATGGCCCCGGGATGGGCGCTGATGCCGCTGATCCTGCTGTCGACCGTGGCGACGGTGATCGCCAGCCAGGCGGTGATCACCGGCGCCTTCTCGCTGGCCCGGCAGGCGATCCAGCTCGGCCTGCTGCCGCGCCTCGAAATCGTCCACACCTCGGAGACGCTGGAAGGCCAGTTGTTCATCCCGAGGGTCAACCGGGTGCTGCTGTTCGGGGTTCTCGCGCTGGTGCTGACCTTCCGCTCGTCGAGCGCGCTGGCCAACGCCTATGGCGTGGCGGTGTCCGGCACGATGGTGGCGACCACCGCGCTCGCCTTCTTCGTGGTGTGGCGGCTGTGGCGCTGGTCGCTGTGGAGCGCGCTGGCGCTGATCTGCGCGTTCCTGTCGATCGACATCAGTTTCTTTCTCGCCAATCTCTACAAAGTGCTCGACGGCGGCTGGGTGCCGCTGCTGATCGGCGCCACGATGTTCGTGCTGATGTGGACCTGGACGCGCGGCAGCGCGATCCTGACCGCCAAGACCCACCACGATTCGCTCCCCATGGCCGATCTCGTCAAGATGCTGGCCAAATCCAAGCCGGTGCGGGTGCCGGGAACCGCGATCTTCCTGACCAACGACCCGCTTTCGGCGCCCTCCTCGTTCATGCACAATCTCAAACACAACAAGGTGCTGCACGAACGGGTGGTGATGATGTGCGTGCGCACCGAGACCACGCCGCGCGTTTCGCCGCGCGCCCGATTCGAGGTCAACACGCTGTCGCCCGACTTCCTGCAGGTGACGCTGCACTACGGCTACATGGAATCGCCGCGCATCCCGCACGCGCTGGCCGTGATGCGCAAGGCCGGGTTGAAGTTCGACATCATGACCACGTCGTTCTTCGTCGGCCGGCGCACGCTGAAGCCCTCCGCAACCTCCGGCATGCCGAAATGGCAGGACAAGCTGTTCATCGCGATGACCAAGCAGGCGGCGAGCGCCCCTGACTTCTTCCAGATCCCCTCCGACCGGGTGGTCGAGCTCGGCGCGCAGATGAAGGTGTGAGCGAGGAGCGGCGATCTATCCCCCGTCATCAACTCGGATGAATTGCAGTTTTTCTGTTTTGTGTTTGGCGTTCACGATGATGAGGAGCTTTCGCATGATGGCGGCGACGGCGACGATGGGTTTTTTTACCGGCTTGGACGAGGCGTTCGCAGAAGGCATCGAGGGTGAGGTTGTGTTTTCTGGCGGCGAGCGCGGCCATGAAGATGAGCCCTTTGATTTCGGGTCTTCCTCCGCGAGTTCGGCGACAAGCGTCGGCTTGGCCGCTTTGTTTGAGATGCGCGGCGACGCCGGCCAGCGCGGCGACGGGTGAACGCTCCCAGTTCGGGCATGAGGGCGGCGGCGGTCTTGGCGCCGACGCCCTGGATGGCCACAAGGATCTCGCGGGCGATGGGCTCGCATTGGGCGTTCACGCCGCCAGATCGGCCACCACCGAATCGAGCAGCGGCGCGCCAAGCGGGGTGACGCGCAGCCGCCCCGCCTCGTCGGTTTCGACAAATCCGTCGGCGGTCAGCGAATCGACCTGCCGCTGGTCCAGCGCGCGTCCGCTGAGGCGCCGGAACCTTTCGGGATCGACGCCCTCGCGCAGGCGCAGCCCCATCAGCAGGAATTCGTCGCCCTGCTCTTCGGCGGTCAGCGGCTCGTTCTCGATCAGGCCGTGACCTTCGCTCTCGACCTGGGTCAGCCACATCTCGGGGTGGCGCTCGGTCGCCTGGGCGCGCCGCCCCGCCGGGGTGAGCAGGCGCCCGTGCGCGCCCGGTCCGACGCCGGCATATTCGCCATAGCGCCAATAGACGAGGTTGTGCCGGCTCTCCGCGCCGGGCCGCGCGTGGTTCGACACTTCATAGGCCGGCAGGCCGCGCGCCTCGGTGATTTCCTGCGTCGCGTCGAACAATTCGCGCGCCCGGTCGGCGTCGGGAACCGCCAGCTTTCCCGCCTTCGCGAGGCGCTCGAACATTGTGTCGGGCTCGATGGTCAATTGGTAGAGCGACAGGTGCTCGCCCGCCAGATCGAGCGCTTCGCTGAGTTCGGCGCGCCAGGCCGCGACGCTCTGGTCGGGGCGCGCGTAGATCAGGTCGAACGAATGGCGCGAAAAGATCGCGGCGGCGACCTTCAGCGCGGCGAGCGCCTCGGCGACGGTGTGGCGGCGGCCCAGAAATTTCAGGTCGGCGTCGTTGAGCGCCTGCACGCCGATCGACAGGCGATTGACGCCCGCCGCGCGATAGCCGCGAAACCGCCCGGCTTCGACGCTGGTCGGGTTGGCTTCAAGGGTGATCTCGGCGTCCGGCGCGACGCTCCAGCCTTGCGCGACCGCGTCGATCACCGCCTGCACCGTCTGCGGGCGCATCAGCGACGGGGTGCCGCCGCCAAAGAAGATCGACCGCACCTGCCGGCCCGGCGCGATCTCGGCGCGATGCCTGATCTCGGCGCGGAACGCCGCGACGTAGCGCTCCTCGTCGATCACCGCGCTGCGCACGTGACTGTTGAAATCGCAATACGGGCATTTGGCGAGGCAGAACGGCCAATGGACGTAAACCCCGAATCCCGGATCGGAATCGGGCGCGCGCTCGGGCGCGGCGACAGGCGGCGATTCGCGAATTCGCGGCAAGAGTCATGCGCCCTTATGCCAGTTTGGGAGGGCGCGCGCCAGAATGTTCAAATATCCAGGACTTTCGGGAGCAGAGCCTGCGGGCCGTCGAAGTCGCGCAGCGAGAATCTGCGAACGAGGTAGTCCCAAAGCGGTCTTGGGCGGCAACCCCGAGATCGCAAGCGGGTCAGTGCGTCGGCACAAGCATCAATCCATGCTCCAGTTCAGTGAGGCGCTGCGGAACCTGCCGACCGCCGGTGCGCTCGCGGACCTTCGCTGAAATGTCGCGCATGACAAGCTCGATATCCTCGCCCGGCGTCGCGATCGAATCAAGAAACGCTCGCGCAAATGGGCTGTTGCGTCCGGTCCCGTCGGCCGCTTGTTCGTTCGGGCGGGTTGCGAAGACAACGAGCGTTTCCGAACCGCGTGTGGTCATCGGCGCCAGGCCGCGCGTCTCACCAAATCCACGACCGGCTGTGCGAATCTGACGTTGAAATTCCTCCTCTATCGGATTGTTGCGACACGCGTCGAGAAAGACCAGGGAGACGTGCGCACGCGATTCCAGCAGAGAAAGCACGTCCTGCGCTGAGACATTGCCGTGAAGCGCGTCATATTCGTTGGCGAAACGCGCATCCACGGGAATCAACAGATTGATTCCTTGAAACTGCATGCCATGTCCCGCGTAATAGAATAGCGCCACATCCGCTCCCTCCGCTGCTTCCGCGAACTCGCTGATCTTCTGCGAAAAGACTGACAGCGTGGCGTCCTTCGCCTCCACAACAGTGAAGCAAAGCTTGTCGCGGAGAACATTGCTGACGTCGTCGGCGTCATTGGCGGGGTTCGTCAATTGGGCATTCGCCGGATAGGCGGCGTTGCCAACCACGAGAGCGACGCGACGCGCGCCGGGGACGCAAGACGGCGTGGCGGCTACGATCGAATCGAGCCTATGATTCGGATCGACAGCGTCGCCTTGAGCAGGCTGTCGAAGATCGTTTTTGGGGGCGTGAAACAGTGTCTCCGATTCGTGTTTGGTCCCGAGCGGATACAGACTTGTCGGCGCGGACAGCCTAAATGTCGGCACCAAAACGGGCTTTATGGGCTCGAAAACGGGCACTTTAGACGGCGAGTGAGTTCGATTGATCTATGGACAAAGAGTCCGTCTGTGCGGTCCCGAGGTTTTGGGTTGGTGCAGCGGGCGGCCCCGGCGCCGGCTGAGGTTCACGGGGAGAAGACGAGGTTGCAATCTCTGTGGCGAGCGCCTTCTTCGCGGCGTCGCGGCCCGCAATCGCCAAAGGAAATACGGGTCTCCTGACCAGCGCCGCCTCGAAGTCGTCCAAGGCGCGTCGGGGCTCGCCCCTCAACAGATGAAGCTCGCCGCGATAAAGAAGCGCGTCTAAACTTCTAGGGTCTAGTCGGAACGCCTCGCCGATTTCCGCAGTCGCCCGGTCGAAGTCACCCTGTTTAGCGAAGGCATAACCGAGGAAGGCGTGCGCTCCCGAAAGCGTGGGGCTGAGCCGGATAGCTGTTTCAGCGTCGGCCTTGGCGTTTTCGAATCGATTTCGCAGCGCCTCGATTTCCGCCCGACCAGCGTACACATCGCCAATTTTGGGCTCAAGCAGGATAGCTTGCTCGTAATCCGCAAGAGCGCGATCGTAATGACCTTCGGCGAAATAGACTTGCCCCCGAGACAAGAAGCTACTCCAGAGCATAGAGTTCAATCGAACCGCCTTCTCCAGGTCTGCCAAAGCTTGATCGAAGTCACCTTTCTGAGACAGATCCCGGCACGGGTGATGTAGACTTGCGGAATATTCGGACTCAAGGAAATCGCCTCGTCGGCGTCCGAAATGGCGAGGTCATATTCATCTCTGCCGAGGCGCGCGAGGCTGCGAATTTGATACGCCGCGGCGAGCTTCGAGTCCAACCGGACCGCTTGGTCCGAGTCCGCGAGCGCGCGATCGCCGTCGCCTTTCAGAAGGTCGGCGACAGATCGAGTTACGTAAGCTCTTGCGAGATTTGGATTCAGGCGCAGCGCTTGATCCAGGTCCGCAAAGGCGCGATCATAGTCGCCGCCAAGGGCAAGGGCAGTGCCGCGATTGATATAAGCCAACACAAGCGTCGGGTTCAGTCGAATCGCCTCATCCAAATCGGCAATTGCGCGAGCGCGATCCCCCTTGTTTGTGTAGGCTGCGCCGCGATTGAGGTACGCGATGGCGAGCTTTGGGTCTAGCCGGATCGCTTCCTCCGAATCAGCGATGCAACGATTGTAATCGCCCTTGTTCGCGTAAGCGCCTCCACGATTGGCGTAGGCCATGGCCAGTCTCGGATTCACCGAATCGCTTGATCTGAATCAGCGATGCTCCGGTCGTAGTCGCCTTTGTCCAGATACGCGAGGCTACGATTGATAAAGGTGGCGGCAAAGTCCGGGCTGAAACGGATTGCCTCATCGTAGTCAGCAATCGCGCGATCGTACTCACCCCTCGCCACAAAGGCATTGCCACGCAAACCGTGCGCCGCGACGAGATCATGGGTATTCAACAGCCGGCCCCTCGCGAGCACGGTAGTGCATCCGGAAATAGTTCGAGTGCTATTTGCTGATTGCATGCAGTCGGCCGCTGCGCGGTCCGCTGCAATAGCCACCTGCGATAGAATCGCAAGAGAAGCAAAAGCCAGCGCAATAGGCAGGCGGAACACTTTTACCCCCCCTCCAAGTCGAATGAGACTAGCTCTGCACCCCCTGAGCCGCAATGCGGGAATTCATCTCGGCAGGGCGATCGGGCGGGGGCAAATAGAGCAATGTTCCGGGTCCGCGAATTTCAGCCTGCTGCGCGTCGAACAGAATTCCAACTCGATCGAGTGACGTCGGGGGCGCGTTTGCGATGCTGCGGCGCACAAACTCGCCGAGCGCCGGCTATTTCTCGTCGAGCGTCTGAACCGGCTCCCAATCCTCTCCAGGCGAGTCGAGCGCGAACCTTTCCGCTCGCGCCCGGAACAGCGCGGACGGCGGGTCGGCCTCGGCGCATCGCGCAAAGCACACCGCCGCGCCGGCGAAATCGCGCGCCCGCCAGAGGGCAAGCCCTTCGCAGTAGGACGCTGCGCGCGCCCGTTGTTCCGCACTTTGCCGGCCGGCCTCGGCGAGCGGCTCGAAGACGCGGACCGGCGCATCGCGGCCCTTCACCCGGATCGTGTCGATTTCGCGCCAGGCGAAGCGATCGTCGGCCGCCATCCAGGTCGATTCCGCTGCCAGGATCGCCGTGCCGAAATATTTATTGGCGCCCTCGAGCCGCGAGGCGAGGTTCACCGCGTCGCCAGTCACGGTGTAGTTGAAGCGGCGCCGCGAGCCGATATTGCCGACCAGCGCCGGGCCGGAGTTCAGCCCGATGCGATGGGCCAGAAGCGGGGCGCCCGCCGGGGCCGCGGCGTTCAGCGCGTCCAGTGTGGCGACGCAGGCCAGCGCCGCCCGCACGCCCTGGCTCGCGTGGTCCTCGCCTTCGGCCGGCGCGCCGAACACCGCGAGGATGCCGTCGCCCATATATTTGTCGACGAAGCCGCCATGCGCCTCGATGACGTCGGTCATCGCGGAGAGGTAGCGGTTCATCATCGCGACAAGCTCGGCGGGCTTCATCGCCTCGGCGATCGAGGAGAACCCCGCGAGGTCGGAAAAGAACACCGTGACGTCGCGGATTTCGCCGCCCAGCGCCGGCGGCCGGCTCGACGTCACCATCTTCTCAATCACCGCCGGCGCCAGATAGAGTTCGAAGGCGCGGCGCAGGAACCGCTTGTCCCGGTCGGTCACAAACAGCCGAAACCCGGTCGTCGCGACAATCGCGATCAGCGCCGCGGCGAGCGGCTCGAGGAGAGGCAGGGCCAGCGCCTCGGCGAACGCCGCGGTCGCGCCCGCGGCCCAGAGAAGCGCCGCGAGCAGGAATGACAGCGCGACCGCCACCGGCGTCAGCAGAAACGCCGCGAAGGTCGCCGCGACGCCGCCCATGGTGATGACCAGCCATCTGGGGAACGGAGCAAGCTCGATGACGGCGTCGCGCCGGATGAGGTTGTTGACCGCCGTCGCGTGGACATAGACGCCGTCGATCGCCTGGCTCGCAACCGGCGCGATTGTCGAAGCGGGCAGCGCGCAGCGCTCGGCCGGCGGCGCCGCGGGCGCGGTCGCGAACCGCTTGGTGGTCAGCTTGCCGTCTTCGAAACCGAGATCAGACCCGAGAAGCACGACCTTGCCTGCGAAATTGCGATGGAAAAATTCGGCGTCGCCCTTGTCCAGGCATTGGCTGAGATCGGCGAACGAATAGGTCGGGATGTCGTTCGCCCCGCCGTCGAAATTCAGCGTCATCGCATTCGGCGTCGCGGCGGGAATGCGGTATCCGGCGAGCGTCACGCTCTGGTCGGCGTCGAGTTGCGGCGCCGCGCCGAGCGCGCGCGCCGCCAGTTCCAGCGATATCGACGGCACGGCGCCTTCGCCGGTCGCCAGCATCAGCGGCGTGCGCCGCACGACGCCGTCCGATTCGCCGTAGACGTTGAGCGAGCGGATGTTCCTCTGCTGGCCGACCGCGGCGCGCTGGCCGGGCGAGGGCATGTCGAGATCCTCGCCGTGCTGCACTTCGCCGAGCACCAGCTTGCCGGCCCGCGCGGCGAGCGGCGAGCGACCGCAGGAAGTCGCGATCGAACCCGCGCATCCGCGCCCCGATCGTCTCGTCATTGAACGCAATCGTCGATTCCTCGATCGAGGTCGGGAACACCACGTCGAATCCGACCACTTTGGCGCCGCCGTCGATCAGCGCGGTGACGACGCGGCCGATTTCGCGCGTCCAGGTGATGGTCGGCGTTCCCTTGAACGGCGGCGTGCGGTAGCTGTCGCGATCCAGCGCCACGACCACCGTGGGCGATGCGGACGGCGCGTGCGCGTTGCCGATCAGCCGCCAGCGCAGCGCGGTCAGCGCATCCAGCGACAGTCCGCGCAAACCGTCGAACGCCGCAGACGCGACAAGCCCGCCGGCGAACAGCGCGATCGCGACGAGAGCGAGCAACGTCCAGCCGCGTGCTGCCAGTCATCCGCCGTTCCGGAGCGCCGCTCAGCTTGCCGGGCCCAGTCTCAGCAAGCGTCCGATGATCGGCGTCTGGCCGGACCGGGCGTTGGGGTCGATCCTGAAGACGACAAGACGGCCGTTCCAGCGCGCGCCATAGACGCCCCCGGCGGTGAGGGATTTGCCCGCGGCCGCCAGATCCAGAAACCTGCCGCGCAGGAGTTGATCGGGATCGATGGTCAGCGCGAGATATTCGCCGTCCTGGTCGAGGCGGGCGATAACCAGTTTGCCGCCGCCCTTCAATTCGACCAGTGGACTCAAGCCGTAAAGCGTGAACTCGGGATCGGGCGCCGGCTGGATCGTCAACGGTCGTTCGCCGCGAATGATCAGGCTCGCCGAATTGCTGGTCTGCCCGACCGCGCCGAGCATCTTGCCGGCCTCGCAGTCGACCCGGGCGCGCTCGATATGGGCGGAAATCGCCTCGCTGTGATCGAGGCCCACCTTGACCGCGCCGTCGCGGATCGTCTCGCGCAGACACGAGCCGAGATAGCTGAGCACGATTGTATCGCCGGGGCCGAGCTCAATGACCCTGCCGGGCTCGACATAGTCCATGAATTCGACGCCGGGGGGATGGCCGCCGACCTCTTCGACGATCGCCGACGGGGTCTGCGCGCCGGCTGACGTCGCCGCCGCCCCCATGCCGATCAGAAACGCCGCAAGCCTGGCGAACGCCATGCCGGGAACTCCACGCCCCAGGGTTCAAGCGGACAATAGCACTCCCGCGCTGCGGTTTACCGAAGAAAATGGCGGCACGGCGGCGCCATTTCGCATCGTCAGTTCCCGACGCCGATCCAGATCGGGCTGGTGTTCAGGAAAAAGCCGATGTCGCGGTCGATGAATTGGCCGGTGCGCTGGTAGTCGACGCCGGGGTCGGGAAAGTAAGGCTCCATGCAGGTCACGATCTTGCCCGACGAGCCGTCCCGCTGATTGAACACGACGTTCATGTGCAGGCCGACGAGGCCCTTGCCGGTGACGAACTTGTTCCAACCGATGATGTTGGGGGTGTTGGTGAGCGGCAGAACGCCATTGTCGCGCATCTGCTGGATGTCGCCGATCTCGAACTGCGCCACCTGCATGTTGAACTTGGGGGTCGCAGCGATCGCCTTGAACGTGTCGGGCGATATCGTGCCGTCCGGATTGAACAGGGAGTGGTAATCGTCGAACAACTGCGCCTGCGTCTCCGGCGGCTTGTTGCTTGCGGTCAGCCACCAGCTCAGGCAGGCCGCCCAGCAGGAAGTGTCGTCGATCTGGCCGACCGGTGGAAAAGTCGTGTAATCTACCATCTGGCTCCCCTTTCGCCGACGATGCGCGCCCCGCCGGTCGCTTTACGGTCTCGGCGGGGTCTGTTGCGAACTCTCCAGGACCAAGCCGAGGCGTGTTAGGATGATTGGAGTGATTTACGCCGCCGCGGAGTTGAAAACAGCATGAGCGGACTGTCGGTCGAATCCCCGTCGTGGCGGCGCAACGCCGGCCACCGCCGCTGGCTGCTCGGCGAGGCCGACAGCCTGTTCTCGTTCTTCGAAGGCGAGTCGCTCAACCCGGCCGGCGGCTTCCACGCGCTTGACGACGCGGGCCATGCGATCGCCGGCGAGCGCGCCCGCCCGCTCCATGCGACCACCCGCATGGTTCATTGCTTTGCGATCGGCCATCTGCTCGGGCGCCCCGGCGCGGACGATTTTGTCGACCACGGCGTCGAGGCGCTGCTCGATCGCCATCGCGACCGCGTCAACGGCGGCTATTTCTGGTCGTTCGACGACGACGGCCCGCGCGAGAGCGACAAGCTCGCCTATGGCCACGCCTTCGTGCTGCTCGCCGCCTCGAGCGCGAAGATCGTCGGGCATCCCAAGGCCGATCGGCTGCTCACCGACGTCAGCGAAGTCATCGACCGGCGGTTCTGGGAGCCGGCGCATGGCGCGAGCGCCGAGGAGTTCGCCGCCGATTGGTCGCCGATCGCGGCCTATCGCGGCCAGAATTCCAACATGCACCTGACCGAGGCGCTGATGGCGGCGTTCGAGGCGACCGGCGAGCGCTCCTATCTCGACAAGGCCGAGAGCATCGCCGATCTCATTCTGCGGCGGATGGCCGGCGCGCATCATTGGCGGGTGCCCGAGCACTATCGCGCGGACTGGACGATCGACCGGGAATACAAGGGCTCCGACATGTTTCGCCCCTATGGGACGACGCCGGGCCATTGGCTCGAATGGGCGCGTCTGGCGATGCAATTGTGGGAGCTCGGCGCCCGCAAGATCGAATGGCTGCCGGGCGCCGCGAAGGCGCTGTTCGCGCAGGCGGTCGCCGAGGGCTGGGACGAGCCGCGCGGCGGCTTCTACTACACGCTCGACTGGAGCGGGCGCCCGCTGATTCGCGACCGGCTGTGGTGGCCGTGCTGCGAAGGGATCGGCGCCGCGGCGTTCCTGGCGGCGCATGACAGACGGCGCCTTCCACGAAGGATGGTATCGGCGCATCTGGAGCTTTGCGGCGCGCCATCTGATCGACCGGCGCGCCGGCGGCTGGCGCCCGCAACTCGACGATTCGCTCAAGCCCGTCGCCGGCTATTTCGTCGGCAAGCCGGACATCTACCACGCGCTGCAGGCCTGCCTGATCCCGCTCTATCCGGCCAACGCCAGCCTGACGCGCGGCATCGCGCGCGCCGCCTCAGCCGAGGCTCACAATCCTTCGAACAGCGCCGTCGACAGGTAGCGCTCGGCGAACGAGGGGATGATGATGACGATGTTCTTGCCGGCGAACTCCGGGCGCCGGCCGACGTCGATGGCCGCGGCGACCGCCGCGCCCGACGAAATGCCGACCGGAATGCCTTCGAGACGCGCCACCAGCCGCGCCGTGTCGAAGGAGGTCTGGTTGCCGATCGTTATGATTTCGTCGATCACCGCGCGATCGAGGATGGCCGGCACGAAGCCGGCGCCGAGCCCCTGAATCTTGTGCGGTCCGGGCGGCCCGCCCGACAGCACCGGCGAATCCTCCGGCTCCACCGCGATCATCTTGAGGCCCGGACGGCGCGGTTTCAGCACTTCGCCGACCCCGGTGATGGTCCCTCCGGTGCCCACGCCCGAGACCACCGCGTCGACCTCGCCGTGCGTGTCGTTCCAGATTTCCTCGGCGGTGGTGCGGCGATGGATCTCGGGATTGGCCGGGTTCTCGAACTGCTGGGGAATCACCGCGCCAGGCGTCGCGGCGACGATCTCGTGCGCCTTGGCGATCGACCCCTTCATGCCGAGCGGCGCCGGCGTCAGCACGAGTTCGGCTCCCAGCAGCGCCAGCATCTTGCGCCGCTCGATCGACATCGACTCCGGCATGACCAGGATCAGCTTGTAGCCGCGCGCCGCGGCGACGAAGGCGAGGGCGATGCCGGTGTTGCCGGAGGTCGGCTCGACCAGCACGCCGCGCCCGGGACCGATCTTGCCCTGCGCTTCCAGGGCGTCGACCATCGCGACGCCGATGCGATCCTTGACGCTGCTGATCGGGTTGAAGAATTCGAGCTTGGCGAGCAGATGCGCGGCGACGCCTTTCTCCCTGGCGATTCGGTCGAGGCGGACCAGCGGCGTGTCGCCGATCGTCTGCGTGATCGAATTGTAGATGCGCCCGCGGCCTGGAGCGCGCCTCTCGCTGGCTGTCGAAGCGGCGTCGGCCATGAACCATCCTCCGTTGCGCCGCCGGGCCTGAACCACGAGGCGGACCGCGCGAATGCTATCAGCTATGCCCGGACTGTCCATATCGAACCGGCGCAAGCGCCTGCTCAGATCGCAAAATCGCCCCCGGCCTGCTCGTCTTCGAGGATTCGCGCGGCGATCGCCGCGACGCACAGATCCTCGACGGTGATCGCGTCGAGATTGGCCAGAAACGATTCTCCGGCCTTCCGCACGCTGGGCTCGATGACCTTCTTGACCAGCCGGGACGACGCGCCGCCTTCATCGGGGTCGCCCGCGCTCATGGCGGCGACGGTCCGCACGATTTCGCCGACCGTGATCTTGCGCCGTTCGCGCGCCAGTTCGTAACCGCCGCGCGGTCCGCGCACGCCCTTGAGAATGTTCGCCTGGACAAGGCCCTGCAACAGCGTTTCGAGATGGCGGGGCGGCAGCCGATGGCGCGCGGCGAGCGCCTTGGCGGCGACCGGCGCCGGACGGGCGTAGAGAGCGACGTCGGCGACGGCGGCGATCCCAAGCAGGGCGCGCTTGGACAAGAAATGCATTTTACGCCTCCATGCCGCCGTCTCCGGTGGAACCAAATCCGCCCGAACCGCGCGCAGTGTCCTCCAGCGCGCCGCTCTCTTCGATCGCCAGCCGCTCGGCCCGGGAAACGACAAGTTGCGCGATCCGCGCACCCCGTTTGACTTCGAAGGGGCGGCTGCCGAGATTGACCAGGATGACGCCGATTTCGCCGCGATAGTCGGCGTCGATGGTTCCGGGACTGTTGAGGACTGTAACGCCGAAGCTGAGCGCCAGCCCTGAGCGGGGCCTGACCTGTGCTTCGTAGCCGCTCGGCAGTTCAATCGCCAGACCCGTGGGGATCAGCGCTCTCGCGCCGGGCTCCAGGATGACGCCGGCGTCGGCCTGCAGCGCGGCGACAAGGTCCAATCCGGCCGCATGCTCGCTCTGATAGGCCGGCAATGGCAAGCCCCGTCCGTGCGGAAGTCGTTTGATAAGCGCCCGGATCATCCCTTGTCCTTCAATAGCGCGACCAGCCGCTCGATCAACCGCGCCGCCACCTCCTGCTTGCTCATTTTCGGCCAGGATTCGACCCCCGCCGCCGTGACGAGATGAACGGCGTTGGCGCTTCCGCCGAAGACGCCCGTCCCTTCCGCGACGCTGTTGGCGACGATCAGATCGCACCGTTTGCGCCGCAGCTTGTCGCGCGCATTCTCGATAACATGCTCCGTTTCGGCGGCAAACCCGACGACTAACGCCGGACGGCGCGGGGAGTTGCGTCCGATCGCCGCGAGAATGTCGGGGTTCTCGACCAGCGCAAGGCTCGGCGGCGCATCCGCGCCCTTCTTGATCTTCTGCGTGCGCGAACGCGCGACCCGCCAATCGCCGACCGCCGCCGCCGCGATGAAAATATCGGCGGGCAGCGCCGCCTGCACGGCGGCGAGCATTTCGCGCGCATCCTCGACATGGGTCGCCGCGACGCCGGCGGGGTCGGGGATGCAAACCGGCCCGCTGACCAGCGTCACCCTGGCGCCGGCGTCAGCCGCCGCCTGCGCGATCGCGTGACCCTGCCGACCGGACGAGCGATTGCCGATGAAGCGCACCGGGTCGATCGGCTCGAACGTCGGGCCGGACGTCACCAGAACATGCCGGCCGGCGAGTGGGCCGGGCTTGGCGGCGTCGCTCCGCCCGCCGCCCGCCGGCAGAGCGAGGCTTGTCGGTTCAGCCAGCGCCGCCTCGATCGCCGCGACGATCGCCAGCGGCTCGGCCATCCGGCCCGGCCCATATTCGCCGCACGCCATTTCCCCGTCGTCGGGTCCGACGAACAGAATTCCGTCCTGACGAAGCGCGCCGACATTGCGCTGGGTCGCCGGATGAAGCCACATCCGCAGGTTCATCGCCGGCGCGACCAGCGTCTTCTTGTCGGTCGCCAGCAAAGCCGTCGTCGCCAGATCGTCGGCGAGGCCGTGGGCCATGCGCGCCACCAGGTCGGCGGTGGCCGGCGCGACGACGACGAGATCGGCTTCGCGCGACAATTCGATATGGCCCATCTCGGCTTCGTCGGTCAGCGAGAACAGGTCGTCGTAAACCCGGTCGCCGCTGAGCGCCGCCGCCGAAAGCGGCGTGATGAACTGCTTGGCCGCCTGCGTCATCACGACGCGCGTCGCGACGCCGCGCTCGCGCAGCCGGCGGATGAGTTCGAGCGCCTTGTAGGCCGCGATGCCGCCGCCGATGATCAGCAGAACGCGCCGAGGGGAGTGAACCGTTTCCGTCATCGCGATTTCCTCGCCATCCAAACCAAATGCCGACAGCGCAGCGGCGCCGTCACCGACGAAAGGCGATCCACGCGAGCAGCGCCACGATCGCCCAGAGCGCGACCGGCCATGACGCCGTGCGTCGCCCATCCGGCGACGCGGTCGCATCGGACCCGCCTGAAGGCGACGCCCGGCGCGCTTCGGCCGCCTCTTCCCAACCCTCGACCAGCGCATTCAGGCGCTCCAGACGTTGCGGCGCCTCGGCGATCAATTTGACCAGCGAAAAAACGTTGCGGCCGGCGTCCTCGATCTTGCCGCGCGGGCCGAGGTTCCGGGCGATCCAGTCGCCGACGACCGGCTCGGCGGTCGCCCACATGTCGAGGCGGGGGTCGAGTTTGCGCGCCACGCCTTCCACCACCACCATGGTCTTCTGCAGCATGACCAGTTCGATGCGCGTCGCCATGTCGAACAGCGCGGTGATCTCGAACAACAGGGTCAGCAGTTTGGCCATCGAAATCTGGTCGGCGGTGCGCGAGCGGATCGGCTCGCCGATCGCCCTGATCGCCTGCGCGAAATCCTCGACGCGATGACTGTGCGGGACATAGCCCGCCTCAAAATGCACCTCGGCGACGCGCTGGTAGTCGCGGTTGATGAAACCGTAGAGGATCTCGGCGAGAAAGCGTCGCTCCTTCGGGCCGAGACGCCCCATGATGCCGAAATCGACAGCGGCGACGCGCCCCTGCGGGTCGACGAACAGGTTGCCCTGATGCATGTCGGCGTGAAAGAAGCCGTCGCGCAGGGCGTGGCGCAGGAACGACTGGATCAGCGTGCGCCCGAGTTTCGGCGGATCGAAGCCGGCCGCGGCGAGCCGATCCGGATCGGCCAGCGGCATGCCGTGAATCCATTCGAGCGTCAGCACCTGCCGCGTCGTCCGGTCCCAGTCGACCGTCGGCACGCGGAAGTCGGCGTCGTCACCGACGTTTTCAGCGAATTCGGAAGCGGCCGCCGCCTCCAGGCGAAAGTCCATCTCGATGCGCACCGAGCGCGCCAGCGCCTCGACGATCTCGACGGGTTTCAATCGGCGCATGTCGGGGGCCATCCGCTGCGCCATTCGCGCGGCGAAGAACATGTCGGAGAGGTCGCGTGCAAAGCGCCGCTCGATGCCCGGCCGCACGATTTTCACCGCGACCTCGCGCGTCGCCTCACCGTCCCTGACGCGGGCGCGATGGACCTGGGCGATCGAGGCGGCCGCCACCGCTTCGCCGAAGTCGATGAACAGGGCGTCGAGCTTCACCCCGAAGGCCGCTTCGATCGTCGCGACGGCGACGCTGCGCGGATAGGGGGCCATCCGGTCCTGCAATTGCTCAAGCTGGTTGGCGACCTTGGCGCCAACGATGTCCGGTCTCGTCGACAGGAACTGGCCGAGCTTCACGAAGGAAGGGCCAAGCCGGTCGATCGCCGTCGACAGGCCATCGAGGCCGTTGGCGCCGCGGCGCGCCAGCAGGTTGGCGAGCGCCAGCGGCGCGCGCGCCAGCGGCGGAACGACCTGCGGATCGATATCGACGAAGGCGCCCTCGCGCGCCAGCACGAAGCCGGCCCAGGCAAGCCGCACGCAATGACCGAAATTCGCCAGGGGCCACAAATCTACAGCTTCCAGCCGGAATGAATGGCGACGACCCCCGCCGACAGCCTGACGAAGCCGGCGCGCGCGAAGCCCGCCTCGCCGATCATGTCCGCGAAACGCTCGGGCGCCGGGAACCGGCGGATCGATTCGACGAGATAGCGATAAGGCTCGCCGTCGCCCGCGACGATCCTGCCGAGCGCGGGAATCGCGGTGAAGGAATAAGCGTCGTAGAGGCGGTCGAGCAGCGGCGTGTCGACCCGCGAAAACTCCAGTGCGAGAAAGCGACCACCGCGTTTGAGCACCCGATAGGCCTCGGCGAGCGCCCGGTCGATGCGCGGCACATTGCGAATTCCAAAGGCGATCGTGTAGGCGTCGAAACTGTCGCCCGGCAGCGGCAGCGCCTCGGCGTTGCCCTCGATGAAGGCGACGCGCTTGCCGACGCTGCGCCGGGCCGCGCGCTCCCGCCCGACCCGCAGCATTTCGCCGTTGACGTCGAGCGCGGTAACGGCGGTCAGCGGACCGCCGGCCTCGGCGACCCGAAACGCCACATCGCCGGTGCCCCCGGCGACGTCGAGATGGGCGAACGCCCGGGTGCGCGACGGGCGCACTTTGGCCACCAGCAGGTCCTTCCACAGCCGGTGCAGGCCGAAGGACATCAGATCGTTCATCACATCGTAACGATCGGCGACCTTTTCGAAAACGTCGTCGACGAGCCGCTGCTTGGCGTCGAGCGGCACATTGCGATAGCCGAAATGGGTTTCTTGGCGGGCTGGCGAGGACATGTCTTGGCTCCCACCGGACCATAGCGCGCCCGCACGCGATTGGCGAAGCCGGCAGGGCGTCTTTTTCGCCGCGCGGCAGTCCCCGATCGCCGGCGGCGAGACGCGCCGCTGTCAGGCCCCGTCTTTCCTTCTCAACAGGTAGGTGTCGAAAATCCATCCCTTTCGCGCCCGCGCCGCCGCGCGGATTTTCTCGATATCTCCGGCCACCTGCCGCAAATCGCCCGCCAAGAGGATTTCATCCGCGGTTCCGAGATAGGCGCCCCAATAGATATCGACGTCGGTTCGCTTAACCATGTTGAAGCTGCAATTGCCGTCGAGCATCACCACCACATCGTCGAATTCGTCGGCAGAATCGTCCGCCAGGTTGCGGCCGGTGGCGATGCGAAGCGGCGCGCCGATCCGGGTCAGCGAAATCCTGTGCGCGGCGGCGAGCGCCTGGATGCTGCTGATCCCCGGGATCACCTCATAGGTGAAGGCGACTGCGCCGCGGGCGACGATCTGTTGGACAATCCGCAATGTGCTGTCGTAGAGCGCGGGATCGCCCCACACCAGAAAGCCCCCGCATTCGCCGTCCTTCAGCTCCCGCGCGATCATCTCTTCGAAAATCTCGACGCGCCGCTCGTGCCAATCCCTCACCGCCGATCGGTAGGACGAAGCCATTCGGTCGCGCTCGGGATCGGGCGCCGCGACCATCCGGTAAGTCCGGTCCTTGATGTAGGTCTCGCAGATTTCCTGCCGGATGCGGTTCAGCTCGGCCTTCTCGTCGCCCTTGTCGATGATGAAGAACACATCGACCGCGTTGAGCGCGTTGATCGCCTGGACGGTGACGTGGTCGCGGCGCCCGGCGCCGATTCCGATGATGAACAGTCTTCGCAACGCCGGGGGTCCTGTGAAGCCGATGCGGGGGAGCGCACCCTAAGCGCACCGGGTCGCGCGTCAAAGTGCGGCGAGAAACGCTTGTGCGGCGGCCCGGCCTAACGAGCGGTCGCCAGCCGCGTTCGCGCCCCGTCGCGTTCGGTCCACACCAGATCGCCCCGATCGACGAGATAATTGACATGCGCGAGCAATTCGCTGAACGCGAAGCCCATCTGGTGCGGGTTGAGCTCGCGCGTGAACAGCACGGGCAGCAGCTCGGCCGGCCGGTGCGGCTTGCTGCGGCAGGCGCGCAGCAAAGCCTCACAGCGCGCCTCGTGATGCGCCGTGAGTTCGTCGATGCGCTCGTGCAGGCCGGTGAACGGCAACTGATGGCCCGGCAGAACGAGCGATCCCGCGGGGAGGCCCGCCTTCAACGCCGCCAGCGAGCGCAGGTAGAGGCCGAGCGGGTCGCCGCGCGGGCTCAGTGCGGAGACGCTGACATTCGGCGAGATCTTCGCGAGGACCTGGTCGGCCGCCAGGAACAGCCTCTCCTCGGGGTTGAACAGCATGAGCTGTTCGGGCGCGTGGCCGTCGCCCGCCAGCACGGCGAAATCGCGCTTGCCGATCGTCAGGCGATCGCCCGCCACCAGACGGTCGAAGGTCGGCGGCAAAGGCGCCACCATGCCGAGGTAATCGTGGCCCATCGTCGCGATCAGCGCCGTCGTCGCTTCATCCAGGCCATTGCGCAGATAAAAGTCGCGATAGACCGGCGCCTGCAGCTTGCCCGGCGCGAGGCTGAGGTTGAGGCATTCGATATACGCGGTCTGGCTGGTCGCCAGCGGAATGTCGAACCGCTCGGTCAGCCAGCCCGCGAGGCCGATGTGATCGGGGTGCATGTGGGTGACGATGAGCCGCGTCAGCGGGCGGCCCGATAGCGGGCCGGCGAGCAGCGCCTCCCATGCCGCGCGCGCGTCGGGACTGTCGATGCCGGTGTCCACCACCGCCCAGCCGTCGCCGTCGTCGAGAAAATAGACGTTCACGTGATCCAGCCGGAACGGCAGCGGAATCCGCGCCCATAGCACGCCGGGCGCCGCTTCGAACGCCTCGCCCGGTCCGGGCGGCGCGGCGAACGGAAAGGCCAGCGGCGCTGGCTCCGACGTCTTGTTCATCGTCCCGCCCTACGCGATCCCGCGCCATTCGAGCCAGCGGCCATGGAAGTCGGCGACGGCGATCGGCTCGTCGACCGGACCTTGCGGCCACAGCGACAGGCGCACCACCGCGCCGCGCTTTTCGCCGGCTTCCGCCTCCATGCGCAGCCAGGCGAACGGACTGGCGCGCGTCGCCTCGCGCGCCGCTTGCGCGACAGCGTCCCGGATCGCCGCCGCGGTCGGCGCGGGCAAATATTGCCAGAAAATGCTGTGCATCAGAACCAGCGCGCGTCCGGGCGCCCCACGCGCAATTGCCGCGCCGTGAACTCAGCGGCGTCGGCCGCCTCCACCTCGACGCTCTCCCGCGCGGCGAGATTCAGCGCGGCTTCCGCGCGTGCGACCCGCGCGGTCTGGTCCGGCCAGATATAGGCGAGCATCCGCTCCCGGCTGACCGGGTCGCTGGCGTCGATCGGCAGAAGATCGCATCCGATTCGCTCGGCGACTTCGAGGGTGGCGGGCAAGGCGTGGCTCGGGCCGCGCCATTCGCAGTCGATCGTCACTTCGGCGTCGCGCGCGCCCCATGCGAACGCGCCGTATCGATAGAAATAGCGGTCGAGCAGCAGGTTCAATCCGGCGCTGGAGCCGATTTCGCGGATGGCGAGCGGCAGGCCGGCGCGACGCGCGATCTCCAGGCATCCCGGCAGCAGCGCGCCCGACCGGGCCACCTCGTTGGTTTGCGGCGCGCTGTCGAGAAAGGCGGTCAATCGCGCGTCGTCGCTGGCGATCGCCGCCTGCGCGCCGAGCCAGAACGGATCTTCCGAGGGCAGGCGATGGGGCGGGTAGATCGGCGCGAGCGCTGGATGGCCCTCCCGCGCCAGAGCGTTCAAGGCGCCGCAGGCGCGCAGCGCGATCAGATCCTTCGTCGGGTCGCCCGGCCAGTTCAGCAGCCGGGCGCCGAACGCGGAGCCCTCGGACAGACGCGCCGCCAGCGCGCGGCAGGCGAGCGCGGTGAACGGCGAACCCAGCCGCTCGCACCATCCGGCCTGGCGGTCGAAACTCTCGCGCAACGTCAGGATTCATGACGCCGAATCCGGTCGCGCATCACGCTCACGCCGCCAGTTGCCTCAGCACATAAGGCAGAATCCCGCCGTTGTTGAAATATTCGATCTCGTCGAGCGTATCGATGCGGCAGATGAGCGGCACGATGGTGGTCGCGCCGTCCGCCGAGGTGATCTGCGCCTCCATCCTCTGGCGCGGCTTGAGATCGTGCACGAGGCCGTGGATGCTGACCGTTTCATCGCCCTTCAGGCCGAGTGTCCGCCAGGAGGTCCCCTCTTCGAAGACCAGCGGCAACACGCCCATGCCGACCAGGTTGGAGCGATGGATGCGCTCGAAGCTCTGGGCGATCACCGCGCGAACGCCGAGCAGCCGCGTGCCCTTGGCCGCCCAGTCGCGCGACGAGCCGGTGCCGTATTCGCGCCCTGCGAACACCACCAGCGGCACCCCCTCCTTCTGGTAGCGCATCGCCGCATCGTAGATCGCCATCCGCTCGCCGGACGGATAGTGGATCGTGTAGCCGCCTTCGACGACATTCCCGGAGAGGTCCTTAACCATCTGGTTCTTGATGCGGATGTTGGCGAACGTGCCGCGCATCATCACTTCATGATTGCCGCGCCTCGTGCCGTATTGGTTGAAGTCGACCGGGCGCACCTGATGCTCGATCAGATACTGGCCGGCCGGGCTTTTCTCCCTGATCGAACCGGCGGGGGAAATATGATCGGTGGTGATGGAATCGAGAAACTCCCCGAGAATTCGCGCGCCGACGATGTCGGTGAGAGGCTTGGGCTCCATCGTGATCCCCTCGAAATAGGGCGGGTTCTGCACATAGGTCGAGCCCATGTCCCAGGCGTAGGTGAGGCCGGCGGGGATCCTGACCTTGCGCCAGTTGGCGTCGCCGTCGAACACGCTGGCGTATTGGGTCTTGAACATCTTGGCGGTGATGGTGCTTTCGACGAGATCGGCGATCTCCTGGCTGGTCGGCCAGATGTCGGCGAGATAGACCGGCGCGCCGGCCTTGTCGTAGCCGAGCGGCTCCCGGCTCAGATCGACCTGCATCGAGCCGGCCAGCGCATAGGCGACGACCAGCGGCGGCGAAGCCAGGTAGTTGGCGCGCACGTCCGGATTGATGCGGCCCTCGAAATTGCGGTTGCCGGACAGCACCGCGGCGGCGACCAGATTGTGCTTGTTGATCGTCGCCGAGATTTCTTCGGACAGCGGGCCGGAATTGCCGATGCAGGTGGTGCAGCCGAAGCCGACGATGTTGAAGCCGAGCTTGTCGAGCGACTTCTGCAGATCGGCCGCCTTGAGATATTCCTCGACCACCTGGCTGCCGGGCGCCAGCGACGTTTTGACCCACGGCTTGACGGTCAGTCCCTTGGCCAAAGCGTTGCGCGCCAGCAGCCCCGCGGCGACCATTACGCTCGGATTGGAGGTGTTGGTGCATGAGGTGATCGCCGCGATCACCACGTCGCCGTGGCCGAGATCGAAATTCGTCCCCTCGACCTTGTAGCGATGCGCGATGTCGGCGCCCTGTTTGAACTCGGTCTCCATCGCGCCGGCAAAGCCGGTCTTGGCGGCGGCGAGCACCACCCGGTCCTGCGGGCGTTTGGGCCCCGCCAGCGACGGCGTCACCTCGCCGAGCTCCAGCGCCAGAGTATCGGTGAACACCGGGTCGGGCGTCAGGCGCGTGCGATAGAACCCTTGCGCCTTGGCGTAGGCCTCGACCAGCGCGACGCGCGCCGCCTTGCGTCCGGAAATTTCGAGATAGCGGATCGCCTGCACGTCGACCGGGAACAGGCCGCAAGTCGCGCCGTATTCCGGGGCCATATTGGCGAGCGTCGCGCGGTCCGGGACCGACATCGCATTGAGGCCGGGACCGAAGAATTCGACGAACTTGCCGACCACGCCCTTCTGGCGCAGCATCTGCGTCACCGTCAGCACGAGATCGGTGGCGGTGACCCCCTCGCGCAACTGTCCCGTCAGCTTGAAGCCGACGACTTCGGGCAACAGCATCGAAAGCGGCTGGCCGAGCATCGCCGCTTCCGCCTCGATGCCACCGACGCCCCAGCCGAGCACCGCCAGGCCGTTGACCATGGTGGTGTGACTGTCAGTGCCGACCAGCGTGTCGGGATAGGCGAACTCGACGCGGGCGCCGCCGATCTTCTGTTTGCTCGTCCACACCGTCTGCGCGAGATATTCGAGATTGACCTGGTGGCAGATGCCGGTGCCCGGCGGCACCACCGCGAAGTTCGAGAAGGCCTGCTGACCCCATTTCAGGAAGCGGTAGCGCTCCTGGTTCTGCTCGTATTCGCGTTTGACGTTGTGCGCGAGCGCCTTGTTGTTGGCGAAATAATCGACGACCACCGAATGGTCGATCACCAGATCGACCGGCACCAGCGGATTGATCTTCTCGGGGTCGCCGCCCAGCGCCGCCATCGCGTCGCGCATGGCGGCGAGGTCGACGACCGCCGGCACGCCGGTGAAGTCCTGCATCAGCACCCTGGCCGGGCGGAAGGCGATCTCGTGCTCGCGCTTGCCGCGATTGTCGAGCCACGCCGCGACGGCTTCGATGTCCGCCTTCTTCACCGTGCGGCCGTCTTCGTTGCGCAGCAGATTCTCCAATACGATCTTCATCGAATAGGGCAATTGCGAAATGCCGGCGAGGCCGTTCTTTTCAGCGGCCTTGAGCGAAAAATACTCGTAGGTCTTGGCGCCGACAGTGAGCTTCTTGCGGCATTTGAAACTGTCGAGACTGACCATCGAACGGCCTCCGGCGCGGATGAAAGGGGAGCGTCGTCGTTATAGATATATTCGGCCCGACCGGCTACACAACAATGTCGTGAAATCGCCTGAATTGCTGCTCTGGAGAAGTCGTGATGCGCTTGACTGGCGCCGATGTTGCGATCGAGCGGGGCGGGCGGCGATTGTTCTCCGGCCTGACGTTCGCTGTGGAGGCGGGCGAGGCGCTGATCGTCACCGGCCCCAACGGCGCGGGCAAGTCGAGCCTGCTGCGCGCCATCGCCGGCCTCATTCCGGTGACGGCGGGGACGATTACGCTTGAGGGCGGCGACGATGGCCAGGCCATCGGACAGCAAACGCATTATGTCGGCCATGCCGACGCGCTGAAGGGCGCGCTGACCGCCGGGGAGAATCTCGAATTCTGGGCGCGGATGTTGCGCGGGCGGGATGAGGCGCCGGCGCCCGGCCGTGAGGCGGGTTCGATGGGCGCCGCCGCCGCGCTGGAGCGGTTCGGCATGGCCCACGCCATCGAATTTCCGATCAATGTTCTGTCGGCGGGCCAGCGGCGGCGGGTCGCGCTGGCGCGGCTGCTCGGCGCCGATCGGCCGCTCTGGCTGCTCGACGAGCCGACCAGCGCGCTCGACGCCGCCGCGCAGGCGCGTCTGGCCGAAATCATGCGCGCGCATCTGGCCGGCGGCGGCCTGATCGTCGCGGCGACCCATGCGCCGCTTGATTTGGACGCGCGGGAGTTGAAGCTCGGCGCCATGGAGCCCGCCGATCCATGAAGACCCCGCGATGAACGACGCTGTGACCGCCCTGTTCCTGCGCGAATGGCGGATCGCCCGGCGGATCGGCGGCGGCGCGTCAACCGGCGCGGTGTTCTTCCTGATCCTCGTCGCGATCATGCCGTTCGCGATCGGCCCCGACCTCGGCCTGCTGGCGCGCATCGGTCCGGCGATTCTGTGGATCGCCGCGCTGCTGTCCACCCTGCTCGGCCTCGATCGCCTGTTTCGCGGCGAAGAGGAGGATGGTTCGCTCGACCTGCTGGTCAACGGGCGGCTGCCGCTGGAGATCGTCGTTCTCGTCAAATGCGCCGCGCATTGGACGACCAGCGCCTTGCCGCTCGTCGTGGTGAGCCCGCTGTTCGGCCTGATGCTGGCGCTCGACGCCGACGCGCTGGCGCTCGTCGCCCTGAGCCTTCTGGTCGGCACGCCGGCGCTGACGATGATCGGCGCGATCGGCGCGGCGCTGACCGTCTCTTTGCGCCGGGGCGGCCTGCTGATGGCGGTGCTGGTGCTGCCGCTGACCATTCCGGCGCTGATTTTTGGCGTCGCCGCAGCCTCGGCGGCCAGCGGCGGCGCGGCGCCCTTCCTGCCGCCGTTTCTGGTGCTCTGCGCGTTTTCGCTCGCCGCGCTCGCCGCCGCGCCGTTCGCCGCGGCGGCGGCGTTGCGGCTGGCGCGGGATTAGCGGATAAAATCAAACGCTTGGCACCCGCCTCCAAGGGGCGGCCGTGGGTGGAGAGCGGACATCTGCCCCTAATTTCTGCGCAGAGTAAGTCGCTGATCTTTCGAGGGCGGAGGAAGAGAGCGAAATTGTTGAATAATGCACGGCAGGAGCGAGTCGGTCCGCTGCTTTTGCCGTTCCGACGCGGGGTCAGTATTGAATATCAATAAATGACATCGGAACACGGAGCCTGATATGGCAGTTTCTTCCGCTTCGGGCCGCCCTCGGGCGCTGATAACCGGTGCATCGTCCGGGATTGGCGCAGAATTCGCGAAACGCCTCGCGCGGGAAGGCCATGACCTCATTCTGGTCGCCCGTCGGCGCGACCGGCTTGAAGGACTTGCGGAGCAGCTGCGGCGAGACTCTGCGGCGCAGGCCGATGTGATGTGTGCCGACCTTACCGACCCCGAAGCGCTTGCGAAAGTCGAGGCCCGTGTCACAGGCGACGACGCTCTCGCCCTGCTCGTCAACAACGCTGGCTTTGGCAGCTACAAGCCGTTTGCATCCATCGACCCGAGTGGGATCGATGATCTCATCGATATCCATGTCCGCGCGGTCACCCGCCTCACTCGCGCAGCGCTTCCGGGTATGATCCGACGCGGCGCCGGCGGGATCATCAACATCTCATCGGTGTATGCGCTGAGTGGCACATTGCCGTCCAACCCGCTACCGCATCGCGCGACCTATGCCGGGGCGAAAGCCTTCATGCTCGCCTTTACCCAGGCGCTCGCCGGGGAGTTGAGCGGCACCGGCGTAAAAGTTCAGATCTGCCTGCCGGGCCGGATCAAAACTGAGTTCCACACTTCGCAGGGCATCGATATCACCGCGCTGCCACCCATGATGAGCGCTGATGACTTCGTGACCGCATCACTAGCTGGGCTGATGGACAACGAACTCGTGTGCGTCCCCGCTCTCGCTGACGCAACGATGTTCGACCGGGTTGGCGACGCGCAGGTCGCAGTGTTACGAGCTACTCACTTGCAGCCCGTGCTTGCGGAACGCTATCGACCACCTACCCGCGAGGGCTGAAGGGCCACGCTGGCTGCGTTTTTGCAAAACACCGCAGCCTTGGCCGCGGCGGCGCAGCGAGTCACGTAACTCGCCATGCAAAACTCTTGATTTTTGACGCATGACGAACGTCTCCGTTGGGTCGACTCCGGCTGGTCGTATTGCGCGCCAAGCGTCAGATTTTCCCCAACAAGGCGACGAAGGTCGATGCTCGCCCGCGTTCACCGGAAATAAACCATCGGCGCGCGGCGAGGGTTCGCACATCGGCTCCCGATTGCGGCGCGCGCGGCGCGAGCGTAGAACGGCGCCATGGGAAGCCTCGCGAATCCGACGGTGTTTCTCGCGCTGGCGCAGCGCGCGACGCCGTGGCTCGCCGCGGCGACGGCGGCGCTGTTTGCGGTCGGCCTGTGGCTGTCCTTCGCAGCGCCGCCCGACTATCAGCAGGGCGAAACCGTCCGCATCATGTATTTGCACGTCCCGGCGGCGTGGCTGGCGAGTTTCATCTACGGCGTGATGACGCTGGCGGCGCTCGGCACGCTGGTCTGGCGCCATCCCCTCGCCGACGCCGCGCAGAAGGCGGCGGCCCCGCTCGGCGCCGGCTTCACCTTCATCTGCCTCGCCACCGGCTCGCTGTGGGGCAAGCCGATGTGGGGAACCTATTGGGTGTGGGACGCCCGGCTGACCTCGGTGCTGGTGCTGTTCCTCATCTATCTCGGGCTGATCGCGCTGTGGCGCACGATCGAGGACGCCGGGCGCGCGGCGCGGGCGGCGGCGGTGCTGACGCTGGTCGGCGCGGTCGACCTGCCGATCATCAAATTCTCGGTCGATTGGTGGAACACCCTGCACCAGCCCGCATCGGTGTTCCGGCTCGGCGGGCCGACCATCGCGCCCGAACTGCTGTGGCCGCTGCTGGTCATGTCGCTGGCCTTCACCCTGCTGTTCGTCACGCTGCACGTGATGGCGATCCGCAACGAAATCCTGCGCCGGCGGGTCGCCCGCCTGACCATGATCGCCGCCGCCGAAGGCGATTCCTTCGTCCCGCAACTGGCGGCCGGAGCGGCCAAGGGATGATCGAGGCGCCGCATTTCGGTTTTGTCGCGGCCGCCTATGCGATCGCCGCGGTGGTGATCGTCGCCATGATCGCCGCGGTGCTAATCGACTATCGCGCGCAATCGCACGCTTTGCGCCGGCTGGAGCAGGCGCGCGGGCGCCGATCGTGCGAGCCATGAGCCTCGACCAGAAGACCGTCGCCCCCCGGCGGCGCGGCCTGCTCGCTCTGGCGCCGCTGCTGATCTTCGGCGCGCTGGCGGCGCTATTTTACAAGACCTTATGGGCCGGGGACGCGTCGCGCATCCCCTCGGCGCTGATCGGCCAAAGCGCGCCGGCGCTCGATTTGCCCGGTCTGGGGGACGCCGCCGGGCTCAAGGACGCCGATCTCAGGCAGGGCCATGTCACCGTCGTCAATGTCTTCGCGTCCTGGTGCATGCCGTGCCACGAGGAGCACGACGTTCTGCTCGATCTGGCCGCCGACAAGGCGCTTGCCGCCAAAGGCGTGCGGCTGGTCGGCGTGGCGCAGAAGGACGATCCGGAGAATGTGCGGCGCTTCCTCGGCGCCAAGGGCGACCCCTACGCCAGGGTCGCGCTTGATCGCGATGGCCGGGCCGGCATCGATTGGGGCGTCTATGGCGTGCCGGAGACCTTCATCGTCAAAGGCGACGGCACCGTCGCGTTCAAATTCATCGGACCGTTGACCGCCGAGGCGCTGGCGAGCGTGGTGAAGCCGCAGATCGAAAAGGCGATGAACTGACGTTGCGCCTCAGTTGAGCACCCGCCTGGCGTGGGGACTGTCGAGCGAAAACGCCGGGATCGCCACGTCGAACGCCTCGCCGCTCTCGTCGACCATCCGATAGGTTCCGACCATCAGGCCGCTCGGCGTGCGCAGCGGGCAGCCCGAGGTGTAACTGAACGCGTCGCCGGGCTTCAGTTTCGGCTGCTCGCCGACCACGCCGGGTCCGCGCACTTCCTCGCGCCGGCCGTTGGCGTCGGTGATCTGCCAATGGCGGTGGGTCAGTTGCACGGTTCGGTCGCCGTCATTGGCGATTTCAATCGTGTAGGACCAGAAATAGCGGTCTTCGTCCGGCTCCGATCGCTCCGCCAGATATTTCGGACGCACGGTGACTTTGATGTTGTTGCTGACCGACGAGTACATGCGCGTATCCTACCAAGGCGTGGCGCGCCGTCGAGTCCTTATATCCCGCGCAACGGCGCGCGCGAGGCGGGCCGTTCTCCGCCTGTGATAGGCTGGAGGCGGAGGTGCGGGGATGAACGACGAAATCACGGCGAGGGCGATCGGCCTTCTCGAGCGCCTGGCGGCGTTCGACACCGAAAGCGACAAGAGCAATCTGCCGCTGATCGATTTCGTCGAGGACTATTTGCGTGGGCACGGCGTTGCGACGTTGCGCGCGCCGAACGCGGCCGGCGACAAGGCCGCGCTGCTGGCGACGATCGGGCCGTCGGTCGATGGCGGCGTCGTCCTGTCCGGGCATACCGACGTAGTGCCGGTCGCCGGCCAGAACTGGACCGGAGATCCCTTCCGGCTGCGCGCCGCCGCGGGGCGGCTCTACGCGCGCGGCGCCTGCGACATGAAGGGCTTCGATGCGATCGCGCTGGCGATGATTCCGAGCTTCAAGGCCGCCGCGCTGCGGCGGCCGATCCACATCCTGCTGAGCTATGACGAGGAGACGACGTGTGAGGGATCGCTCGATGTCATTCGTCGTTTCGGCAAGGATATCCCGCGTCCTGGGGCAGTGATCGTCGGCGAGCCGACGATGATGGAAATCGCCGACGCCCATAAGAGCATCGCCACTTTCCGCACCACCGTGACCGGCGTCGAGGCCCATTCGGCCAAGCCGTCGCTGGGGGCCAACGCGGTCGCCTGCGCCTGCGACATCGTCAGCGAAATCTATCGCCTGGCGCGGACCTACGAGGCGCCGGATCGGCTCGATCCCCGCTTCGATCCACCGTATTCGACGCTTCACGTCGGCACGATCGTCGGCGGCTCGGCGCGCAATATTCTGGCGCGCGAATGCAAGTTCCATTGGGAGTTCCGCGGCCTGCCCGGCGTGCCGACGATGGAGGCGCTGGGTCTCGTCGAGTCCTGGATCGATCGGGTGGGGTTGCCCCGCCTGACCCGCTTTGTCTCCGGTCCGAAGGTCGAGACGATCGTCGAGGCCGATGTGCCTGGCCTGGCCGCCGAACCCGGTTCGAACGCCGAAACCCTGGTCATGAAGATCGCGCGCGCCAACCGCACGCATGCGGTGTCCTTCGCCACCGAAGCGGGGCAATTCCAGGCCGCCGGTCTCCCGACGGTGGTTTGCGGGCCCGGCTCCATCGATCAGGCGCACAAGCCCGACGAATTCCTCGAGGATTCGCAGATCGAGGCGTGCATCGCCTTCATGCGGCGCCTGGCGGCGGAGCTGTCGGCTTAGGCGCGATGCGCGTTGGGCAGCGAAGGAATTGGATGGACGCGCACGCGATGCGCGCAAGCGATGCGGTCCGCACGCTTACCCCGGATTCACCAATTTGGCGGTCTTGCAGCCAAATGGCGCCGTCGAATGCTCTCGATTGCGCAATTTGGCCCTGCGGTGCCGCGAAGCCTGGCCGATCACGAAGCATTTAAGCAAAATCGACGCTGAAAATGTTGCGGATTAATCAATTTTCGGCCATGCCATTCAGCGTTGTTGAACGATCCTGCGGTAGCTTGTCCCCGCCGAGAATGAGCGGACGAGGCCGGCTTGTTCACTCGGGCGGGCGCGAAGAGGGCAAAGTGGCGGACAGTTCGCGCGAATCCAAGCCTGCGGAGGCGCGCCGCTCGAAGCGGGCGCGCACGTTCCTGCAAGCGCGCATCAGTTATGGCGACGGCGCGATCTCCACCGAATGCACGGTGAATCAACTCTCCGACGTCGGCGCGCGAATCAATATCGCCGGCTCGATCGCGCTGCCCGACATGTTCGATGTCGTCATTCCGCAAAAAGGAACTTCGCGCCGCGCCAAACTGGTCTGGCGCAAGGACGATCAGGTCGGCGTCGACTTTTTCAACGACCGCGAGACACCGGCCGCCCCGGCGCCCGAAGACCATGCGGGCCGGATAAAGATGCTCGAGGCGGAAAACGCCAAGTTGAGGGGGCAGATCGGCGCGCTGTTGCAGCAGGTTCACCGGCTGACCGAAGATTAGAGGCCCCGCGCCCGAAGGCCGATCAACCCGGCCGCCTGGCGCTTTCCATCAGTTCGACGAATCGTCTGAACAGATAGTGGCTGTCCCGCGGACCCGGCGAGGCTTCCGGGTGATACTGGACCGAGAACGCCGGACGGTCGGTCAGGGCGATGCCGCAATTGGATCCGTCGAACAGCGACACATGGGTTTCCGTCGCGTTGGCCGGCAGGGTCTCGCGATCGATCGCAAAGCCATGGTTCATCGAGACGATTTCGACCTTTTCGGTGGTGAAGTCCTTCACCGGATGGTTGGCGCCGTGGTGTCCCTGCTTCATCTTGAGGGTGCGCGCGCCGACCGCCAGCCCCAGCATCTGGTGGCCAAGGCAGATTCCAAAAATCGGCATACGCTCGTCCAGCAGCGTCTTGATGACGGGAACGGCGTAGAGACCGGTTTCGGCCGGATCGCCCGGACCATTGGACAGAAACACGCCGTCGGGCTCCATCGCCAGAATCGCTTCGCCCGAGGTCGAGGCCGGAACCACAGTGACCGCGCAGCCGCTGTCGGTGAGCAACCGCAGGATGTTGCGCTTGACGCCATAGTCGATGGCGACGACCTTGAACGCCGCGTCGGTCCGTCGGCCATAGCCCTTGCCGAGCGTCCATGAGGTTTCGTCCCATTCGTAGCGTTGGGCCGAGGTCACCTCCGGCACGAGGTCCATTCCGAAAATGCCCGGCCAGGCGGCGGCCTCGGCGATCAGCGCGCTCCGGTCGAAGCGGCCTTCGGGCTGATGGGCGATCACGGCGTTCGGCATGCCGCGCTCGCGGATGAAGGCGGTCAGCGCCCGCGTGTCGACGCCGCAAAGCCCGATGATTCCGCGCGCCTTCAGCCACGCATCGAGCCGCCGCGTCGCCCGGAAGTTCGAGGGATCGGTGATGTCGGCGCGCAGGATCACGCCGCGCGCGCCAGCGCTCGCCGCCAGATTGACCGTTTCGATGTCTTCCTCGTTCGTGCCGACGTTGCCGATGTGGGGAAACGTGAAGGTGACGATCTGGCCGGCATAGGACGGATCGGTGAGAATCTCCTGATAGCCGGTCATCGCGGTGTTGAAGCAGACTTCCCCCACCGCCGCGCCGACCGCGCCGAAGCCGAAGCCTTCGAGAACGAGGCCATCGGCCATGACCAGCAGCCCCGTCGCCGCGGGGCTGGCCCAACCGTCGCCATCGCCTTGAACGGGGGTCATGCGCGCTCTAGAGTCATCGGGAAACGAAATCGCCCCGTGCTTATGCGCCGGGGCGGCGCCGCGTCAAGCTTGGGATCGCCATTCCAAACGGGGGGCGCTGCAACGCAAAGGCTCGAAGACATGCGCGAAATGTTGGCCGGACAGTTGAAGGACGCCATGAAGGCGGGAGACAAGATTCGCGTCGGAACCCTGCGGCTCATCATGGCCGCGCTGAAGGATCGCGAGATCGAGCTGCGCGGCGCGGGCAAGATCGTCAGCCGGGCCGACGAATTGACGCTCCTCACCAAAATGACCAAGTCGCGCCAGGAATCGCTGGGCATCTACCAGCAGGCCGGCCGCCACGAATTGGCCGCGCAGGAAAGCGCCGAGATCGCCATCATCGGCGAATTCCTGCCGAGGCAAATGGACGAAGCCGGCATGAAATCGGCGGTCGAGGCGGCGATCGCGCTGACCGGCGCGACCAGCGTGAAGGACATGGGCAAAGTCGTCGCGGCGCTGAAAGAAGCCTATCCCGGCCAGATGGATTTCGCCAAGGCGAGCGCCATCGTGAAGAGTCTTCTGGTCACGTAGACCGCCGCGCCCCTCGCCGGGAGCGGCGAGGGGGCCTGCATCGTCTCAGTTCGGCTTGGCGGCGTCCGGCTGCGCAGCCGGCGCGGGCGCTCCGCCCGGCGGATTGGCGGCCGGGTCCTTGGCTGGATCAGCCGGCGCGGCGACCTTGTCCGGCGTCATCAGATCGGCGGCTTTCTTGACGCCATGCAGCAGATCGACGGCGGCGATCAGTTGCTTGTCGTTCTTGACGTCGGGCGGCACATAGGCCTGCGATCCCGTCTTCTCGTCGTCGCCATTCTTGAGATGGCCCTTGAGCGACGCCTCGCCCTTGGTGTCGTCCTTGCCTTTCAGATCATCCGGCACGTCCTCGAGAATCTGGATGTCCGGCTCGATGCCCTTGGCCTGGATCGAGCGGCCCGAGGGCGTGTAGTAACGCGCCGTGGTCAGGCGCAGGGCGCCGTTCTGGCCAAGCGGGATGATCGTCTGCACCGAGCCCTTGCCGAACGAGCGCGTGCCGATCAGCGTGCCTCGCTTGTGGTCCTGCAACGCGCCGGAGACGATTTCCGAGGCCGAAGCCGAGCCGCCGTTGATCAGGATAACCAGCGGCTTGCCGTGCGACAGGTCGCCGCCGGGCCGCGCGCTGTAGCGCTGCGTTTCGTCAGGATTGCGCCCGCGGGTGGAGACGATCTCGCCGCGCTCCAGGAAGGCGTTGACCACCTCGATCGACTGATCGAGCAGGCCGCCCGGATTGTTGCGCAGATCGAGAATATAGCCTTTCAGCTTGTCGCCGCCCGGCGCGTCCTTCTGGAACTTGTCCATCGCGCTCTTGAGACCGTCGTAGGTCTGCTCGTTGAACTGGGTGATGCGGATGTAGCCGAGATCGTCGCCCTCGACGTGCGAGCGCACCGACTGGATCTTGATGACGTCGCGGACGATCTTGATTTCCTTGACCTCTTTTTTCGGACCGCGAGCAATCTTCAGGGTGACGGCGGTGTTGACTGCGCCGCGCATCTTGTCGACCGCCTGGTTGAGGGTCAGGCCCTGCGCCGATTCGCCGTCGATGTCGGTGATGATGTCGCCCGACAGGATTCCGGCCTTCGCCGCCGGCGTGTCGTCGATCGGCGTCACCACCTTGATCAGGCCGTCTTCCTGCGTGACTTCGATGCCAAGACCGCCGAACTCGCCCTTGGTCTGCACCTGCATGTCGCGGAAGCTCTTGGCGTCCATATAGCTCGAATGCGGATCGAGAGACGACAGCATGCCGTTGATCGCCGCTTCGACCAGTTTGGCGTCGTCGGGTTTTTCGACATAGTCGGTGCGGATTTTCTCGAACACGTCGCCAAACAGATTGAGCTGACGATAGGTGTCGGCGGCGGCGGCGCGCGCCCCCCCGCCGAGGAGCGAAGCCGTCGAGGGGCCCCACGCGACCGTCGCTGCGCCAATTGCCGCGCCCAGAACCAGATAGGAAACCTTGCGCATCATCCGCGTGCCTTTTCGATGTCCGTCTTCGCCCACCACGGCCCCGGATCGATTGCCGCTCCGTCTTTTCGAAGTTCGATATAGAGAATGGGCTGCGCGGCGCCAATAGCGGCGGCGGCGGCCGTCCTCGCCGAACCGGCGCCCATCGCGGCCACCGGCTCGCCCGCCAGGACGAACTGACCGACCCCTACATTGATTCGGTCCATGCCTGCCAGCACCATATAATAGCCCCCACCGGCGTTGATGATCAAGAGTTGCCCGTAGGTCCGGTAAGGACCTGAGAAGGCGATCCAGCCGTCGATCGGCGAGGCGACCGTCGCGGCCTCCGGCGTGGCAATCGAGACGCCCTTTTCCGCGCCGCCGAAGGCGTCGGGCGAGCCAAACGTCTTGACGATCGCGCCGGCGGCCGGCAGCGCAATCGTTCCCCTGGCGTCGGCGAACGGGATCGCCGGCTTCAGCCGCGCAGGATCCTTGGTCTGCGCCGCCGCCGCGCGCGTCTTGACGTCGGCCGCCGCCGCTTCGTCGGCCGCGTGCGCCGCCGCCGCCGCCGCTTTGGCCGGACCGATTTCGGCCTCCATGCGGGCGATCAATTCTTTGAGAGTGGCGGCCTGCCGCGCCAGATCCGCGGCGCGGTCGCGTTCGGAGCCCAACGCCTGTTCGGCGGCGGCCAGCGATTGCTGGCGCGCCGCGACCAGCGCCGTCAGCCGCTGCTTGTCGTTCGTCAGGCTCACGGCGCGCTCGCCGAGGGTCTTGCGTTCGTCGGCGATCGACTTGCGCAGATTGGCGAGCTCCTCGAGGTCCTGAGCGAGCGCAACGGTCTCCGATTTCAGGTCGGGGATCACCGCGCCGAGCAGCATCGCCGCCCGAATCGCCTGCGTCATGTCGCGCGGGCGCACCAGAATCGCCGGCGGCGGACTGCGGCCCATCCGCTGCAGCACCGCCAGGACGTCGGCGATCACCCCGCGCCGTCGCTCGAGCGACTGGCGCAACGCGTCCTCGCTGTCGGTCAATCTGGTCAGCCGCGCGTTCGCCGCCTCGATCTGCCGCTCGGTGTCCTGCACCTTGGCGGTGGTGTCGATCAGCGCCGCGTTGAGGCGGGCGCGATCGGTGCGAATCGTCTCGATGTCCGCCTCGATCCGCCGCCGCTGGTCTTCCGACGCGCGCATCGTGTCCTCGACGCCGCGCAACTGCATTTCCTGCGTCGCCTTGTCGTCGCTTTTGGCAGCGGCGGCGACCGGATCGGCGAACGCCGGGTCCAGCGCGGCGGCGGCGCCCGCCGCCACGATCGCCGGCAGGATCAGCGCAAGCATCGGCGCCGCCCGGCGCCGCGCCGCCGGCGTCATCGCTTCCGGCGACCCGCGAATCTGCATGGCCTAAGTCTAGCGTCGAAAGCGGCGACGACAAAGCGGCGCCTATCCGCGATGGTAGGGATGTCCCGCCAGGATCGTGAGCGATCGATAGAGCTGTTCGGCCGCCATCACGCGCGCAAGCTGGTGCGGCCAGGTCACCGCGCCGAACGACAGGACGCGATCGGCTTTCTCACGCAGCGCCGGATCGAGTCCGTCGGGGCCGCCGATGACCACCGCATAGGCGGGCGCGCCGCCGTCGCGCGCCTTGCCGATCTCGCCCGCCCATTGCGCGCTGGACAGCGCTGCGCCGCGCTCGTCGAGCACAACCAGCCGGCCGCCTTTGGGCAATGCGGCGACGATCGCCCGCGCCTCCTCCGCCTGCCGGTCCTCGGGGCGCCGCGCGCGGCCTTCGTCGATCTCGCGACAATCGGCGCCGGAAAACCCGGAGGCGCGCGCCAGGTCGGCGAGCCGCTTGAAATAGCGATCGAACAATTCCCGTTCGGGACCCGTCTTGAGGCGCCCGACGCTGATCAGCAGCAAACGCACGATCCCGCCTCGCGACACGCTTGCGGCGCCAGCAAGGCCGCGTCCATCAACGCCTCGCGGGCGTCAACAACCCGCCCGGACGGCTTTGGCGATCGGGGCCGGCCACGCCGCTCGCCGGCTCAAATCGCCTTGAGCTGCAATTTCTCTCGCGGACGATCCGCGCCCCACATCTTTTCGAGGTTGTAGAACTGGCGCACGTCCGGCCTGAAAATATGGACGATGGCGTCGTGCGCGTCGAGCAGCACCCAGTCGGCGTGGGGCAGGCCCTCGATGCGCGGCGCCGCGAAGCCGGCGGCCTTGCAGGCCTTGATGACGCGATCGGCAATGGCTCGAACGTGGACGTTGGAGCGGCCGGTCGCGATGATCATGAGGTCGGCGAGGGTTGTCTTGCCGCGCAGATCGATGGAGACGATGTCTTCGGCCTTGGTGTCCTCCAGGCTCGTCAGCATGGTCTGCGCGAGGTGGCCGGCGTCCTGTTGCTTTGCCCGGACGACCGGGGCCAGCGGCGAAGCCGCTGCTTCGTGGTGGGGAGCGAATGTCAGCGTCACGATCCTCCTGCGGCGCCGAGTCGCCGGCGCCTGTGGACAACATGACCCCGTCGCGCCGAGTTTTCAACCGCCGGCGCGACCGCCGGGCGACGAAAATCGCGGACATGAAAAACGCCGGTCCGGGCTTCCTCCCCGCCCCGGCTCGGGAGCCGCTAGACCGGCGGGCCGTCCTGCCGGATCGCGGTCGAGGACAGGCTCGAGCGCGGCCCGTGCAGGAAAATCAGCGCCGGCGCGCGCCGTTCGGCAAAGCGCGCCGCATCGGCTTCGGCGACCCGAAATGGCGCGAGCGCGGCGCCGGCGTGACTGTTGAGCGTGCTGAGGGTCGAGCCGGGGCGATCGACGACGGCGATCGGAACCAGCCTGGCGACATCGCGCCAGCGTCGCCACAGATGGAACTGGCGCAGGTTGTCCGCCCCCATGATCCAGACGAAATGGACGCCGGGGGCGCGGCGCATTAGCCAGGCGATCGAATCGTGGGTGAACCGCGATCCGATCTCCGCCTCGAAGCCGGTGACGGCGATGCGCGGATCATGGATCATCGCCCTGGCGGCTTCGATGCGCGCGGCCAGGCTTGGCAGGCCGGCGACCGGTTTCAGCGGATTGCCCGGGGTGACCAGCAGCCACAGGCGGTCGAGGCGGAGCCGGCGCAGCGCCAGCCGCGAAACGAGCAGATGGCCCTCGTGCGGCGGGTTGAACGAGCCGCCCAGCAGGCCGATCCGCTGGCCGGGGCTCCAGCGCGGCAGACGGACGGTCATTCCGCGGGTTTTTCGCGCGAGGTTCGTTTTTCCAGCACGATCTGCGCCTCGATGCAGGCGGCGGGCAGGGTCGCGCCAAGCCATCGATTGAACGCCCACCACCAGCGCCGTTCTTCGAGCGGGCGCAGCACGCCGCCTGAAACGATGCGAAAGCCGCGCGCCTCGACAAAGTCCAACCCGGAATGAGCGAGCAGGGCCGCCTTGAGATGAGCCAGGGTGAAGGCCTGGACATGGTCGCGCCGGTGGTTCGAGCCGGTCAGCCGGTCGATGGCCGGCACCAGGTGGCGACGGGCCAGATGCAGCGGCGGCAGGAAGATCGGCGCGCCGATGAACGCCCGCCCGCCCGGCTTCAACAGCCGCCCGAAAGTCGCCATCGGAATCGCCAGCTCCAGCAGATGCTCGAGCACCTGCTCGCAAATCACCACGTCGTAGGAGGCCGACGCGAGTTCGGGATAGCCCTGGGTCAGGTCGCCGATGAACATCGCGCGATAGAGCGTCGCATCGACGTTGTACTGCCGGTCGACGTCGGTGGCGTCGATGTCGATGGCGCTGAAATTGGGCCGGGCGCGCAAGTGCCGCGGCGTCGCGCCGCCGCCGCTGCCGATATCGAGCACACTGAGCCGCCGCCCCGCTTTGGCCGCCGCGCCGGCCAGCGCGTCGATGTCATGGGCCAGCGCGTCGTAGCGCGCCTGACGCAGGCTGTAGCGCTCCGGCCGCCGGGGATCGACGCCATAGGCCAGCCGGACCGGCGCCGCCGATAGTCGCTGTTCCACGAGACCCCGCCATTCGCGCCGCCCGCGCCGGGCGCGCGGCCGATTACTATAGTTCGGGCGCGCTGGATACCGCATTTGCGGGGGCGGCGGCAAATGGGGGCGGCGAGGCGGCAATCACAAACCTGCGCGCGCCCAACCCCCGCGCGTCGCTTTGCCAAGAAGCGACGCGAGGGGGCGCCTCAGGCGACGAAGTCGGGATTATTTCTCCGTCACGTTCACGCTTCCCAACACGTCGCCGACTTCCTTGTGAAAGGCTTGGTCGCCTTTGGGAGAGGCCCAATAAGTGAGAACTATATTCGATTGAGACGGCAATCCCAATTGGAACTCTACGTAGTAAAGCACCGTCGGCTTGCCCTTCCATGTCGCATGCTCGTTGGTTATCGATACTTCTTTGCTGCCTTCTTGATGTTTCTCTTGATCGCTCGACGTAATTACGACGCCTTGCTTTTTCCAATATTCATTGTGTTCTGCGAGAATCTGCTGAAACTCGTCTGGCTTGTACGCCTCTATCCAGAAGTAGACTTCCTGGTCAGGGCTGGTAGCCTGAACGCCGCGTTCAATCCGCTTCGTTTCCCAATTGTCGGGGAGGGTGAATTCCGCAATGGGCGCGCTTGGGCGCACTTCCATTGGTTCTGCGTGAACAACAACCGAGGAAAGCAACAAGCTCAATAGGGAAAAAGCCGCCCGCATATGCACCCCCGTGATCGTAATCGGCCCGTCTGGCCCGTCGAAGCATAGCACACGCTGAGCCGCCGCCCAGCCTTGGCCGCGGCGTCGGCCAGCGCGTCGATGTCATGGGCCAGCGCGTCGTAGCGCGCCTGACGCAGGCTGTAGCGCTCCGGCCGCCGGGGATCGACGCCATAGGCCAGCCGGACCGGCGCCGCCGATAGTCGTTGTTCCACGAGACCCCGCATTCGCGCCGGGCGCGCGGCCGATTGCTATAGTTCGGGGGCGGTGGATACCGCATTTGCGGGGGCGGCGGCAAATGCGGGCGGCTCGCGCAGCGATCGCGAAACGGCGTCGCCCTGAAAGCCGCTAACGCGCCCCCGCCGCCCTTGTCCTCACAGCGCCCCCTGCGCCGCCAGCAGCTCGGCCTGGCGTTCGGCGGTCAGGGCGTCGATGATCGCGTCGAGGCCCTCGCCCTCCATCAGCCGGGCGAGCGTGTAGAGGGTCAGGCCGATGCGGTGGTCGGTCACCCGGTCCTGCGGAAAATTATAGGTGCGGATGCGTTGCGAGCGGTCGCCCGAGCCGACCTGCGAGCGCCGGTCGGCGGCGCGCTGCTCGTCGGCGCGCTGGTTCTGCGCGTCGAGGATGCGCGAGCGCAGCACCGCCATCGCCTTGGCCTTGTTGCGGTGCTGCGAGCGCTCCTCCTGCACCGCGACCACCACGCCGGTCGGCAGATGGGTGATGCGAATCGCCGATTCGGTCTTGTTGACATGTTGGCCGCCGGCCCCGCTGGAGCGCATCGTATCGATCTTCAGATCCGCTTCGTTGATCACGAAATCGAGTTCCTGCGCCTCGGGCAGCACCGCGACGGTCGCCGCCGAGGTGTGGATGCGCCCTTGCGTTTCGGTCGCCGGCACGCGCTGCACGCGGTGCACGCCGCTCTCGAACTTGAGTCTCGCGAAAGCGCCGCGCCCGGCGATCTCGGCGATGATTTCCCGGTAGCCGCCGGCCGCGCCCTCGCTCTCCGACAGCACCTCGACCTTCCAGCCTTTCGACTCGGCGTATTTCAGATACATGCGGAACAGGTCGCCGGCGAACAGCGCCGCTTCGTCGCCGCCGGTCCCGGCGCGTAACTCGAGGATAACGTTGCCTTCGTCGGCGGCGTCCCTGGGCAACAGCGAAATCCGGATCTGGCGCGCCGTCGCCGCCGCCTCGGCCTCGGCGACTTCCAGCTCAGCGCGGGCCAGCGCGCGCATCTCAGCGTCGGTCGCAGGATCGTCGATCAGCGCCGCGAGGTCGGCGCGCTCGCGCTCGCGGGCGCGATAGGCGCTGATCGCCGCGACCACGGGATCGAGCTCGGCGAGTTCGCGCGACAGCGCCGCGTAGTCATTGCCGCCGCCGCCTTCCGCGAGGCGGGCGCCGATCTCCTGATGGCGGCGCAGAATGAGGTCGAGATTGTCGTTTGGCGTCATGGCGGTGTTCACGGGTCCGGGCTTTCGGGTCGCGCAGCGGGCGTCGTCGGCTACAACCGAACGCCGAGGCGCTCGGCGAGCGCGCGCAACGGCTCGCGCAGCGAAGCGGCGTCGCCGCTGCCGGCGAGCAGCGCCTCGACCTCGCGCGTGACCTCCGCCGCGTCGAGCGACAGCACCATCGCCTTGATCGGCCCCAGCGCGGCGGCCGACATCGACAGTCCGCGATAGCCCAGCGCGACCAGAGTCATCGCTTCGAGCGGGCGCCCGCCCATCTCGCCGCACAAAGTCACCGGCTTGTCGTGACGGCGACCGGCGTCGGCGATCGCCTTCAGCGCGCGCAGGAAGCCGGCCGACAGGCTGTCGAAGCGGCCTGCCACGCGCTTGTTGTCGCGATCGGCGGCGTAGAGATATTGCTGCAAGTCGTTGGAGCCGACCGACAGGAAATCGACGCGCTCGGCGAGTTCGTCGAGTTGCCAGAGCAACGCGGGGACTTCGACCATCACGCCGAGTTTCAACTCGGCCGGGCGCTCCCGTCCGCGATGATCGCAGAACGCAAGCTCGCGCTCCAGCAAGGCGCGCGCGGCGACGAATTCGTGGACGCTGGACACCATCGGCAGCATGACCCGCAGGCTTCGCCCGGCGCCGGCGCGCAGCATCGCGCGCAACTGGGTGCGCAGCAGCGCGGGCTTGTCGAGCCCGATGCGGATCGCCCGCCAGCCAAGCGCCGGATTTTCCTCCTCCGGCCCCTTCATGTAGGGCAGCACCTTGTCGCCGCCGATATCGAGGGTGCGGAAGGTGACCGGCCGCGCGCCGGCCGCGTCGAGCACCGTCCGGTAGAGCAGCTCCTGCGCCGAAAGGCGCGGGAAACGCAGGGCGAGCATGAACTGCAATTCGGTGCGGAACAGGCCGATCGATTGCGCGCCGGTCTCGTCGAGATGCGGCAGGTCGACGACCAGACCGGCGTTCATGTGCAGCCCGACCTCGACGCCGTCGCGGGTTACCGCGGGGGTGTCGCGCAGGGCGCGGTACTGATCCTGGCGGCGGGCGCGCAGGCGCGCCTTCTCGCGGTAGGAATCCTCGATCCCGGCCTGCGGGCGAAGCTGAACCTCGCCGGTAACGCCGTCGACGATGATCGCGTCGCCCTGCTCGACGATTTCGGAAATGTTGGGGACCTCGCTGACCGCCGGAATCGCCAGCGCCCGCGCGACAATCGCGATATGGCTCGACGCGCCGGCCTCTTCGAGCACCAGGCCGCGCAGACGCGAGCGGTCATAGTCGAGCAGCGCCGCCGGCCCCATCGACCGGGCGACCAGGATGGCGTTCTCGGGCAACGCGCTGGGCAGCAGGGTGAGGCTCTGGCCGGCCAGTTGATGCAGCAGCCGGTTGGCGAGATCGTTGAGGTCGTGCAGCCGGTCGCGCAGATAGGGATCGGTCTGGCGTTGCAGCTTGGCGCGCGCGTCGTTCTGCACGCGCTCGACCGCCGCCTCGGCGGTGAGGCCGCTGCCGACCGCCTCGCGCAGCCGGCGCAGCCAGCCGCGATCGTGGGCGATCATCCGGAAGGCTTCGAGCACCTCGACATGTTCGCCCGGCCCCGCGTCGTCCGATCGATCGACGAGTTCGTCGACCGAGGCGCGCATCGCCTCGATCGCCGCGTCGAGCCTTGCGATCTCGCTGTCCACGTCATCGGCGACCAGCTTGGTCACGATGATGCGCGGCTGGTGAAGCACGACGTGCCCAAGCCCCAGCCCGTCGGCGATCGGCGTGCCCTTCAGCGAGACCGGACGCCGCAGCGCGATCTCGGCGCCCTGGCCGGCGGTCGATTGCAGCTCGCCCGACGCGATCAGTTCGGCGAGCAGCATCGCAGTGGTCTGCAGCGCCTCGATCTCTTCTTCCGAATAGCTGCGGCGCGCCCGGTTTTGCACGACGAGCACGCCCAGCGTATTGCCGCCGCGCAGCACCGGCACGCCGAGGAAGGATTGGTAGATTTCCTCGCCCGTCTCCGGCTTGTAGGAAAAGGCCGGATGGTTCTGCGCGTCGGACAAGGCGAGCGGTTCGGCGCTCGCCGCGATCAGGCCGACCAGGCCCTCGTCGGGGCGCATGGTGGTCAGGTGCACCGCCTCGCGCTTGAGGCCTTCGGTGGCGAACAGCTCCAACGGCCCGTCGGCCCGCGACACATAGAGCGAGCACACCTCGGCCACCATGTTGGAGGCGATCAGGACGACGATTCTGTCGAGCCGCGCCTGCGCGGTGACGGGCTCCGCCATGACCTCGCGCAGCCGTCTCAACAGAAGACGCGGTCCGCCTGGGCCACGCATGAAGGTTCCTGTCCTGTGCCGCCGATCGCGCCCGGTGATCGCCGGACGCCGGGAAACCAACGTCATTCGCAGCCCGCTCCGATCAAGCCGATCGGAAGCGGCTGTCGTTCCTTGAATTGAAGCGCACCCCTTGTCAAAAATCGCGCAACGGACCGAGGTTGGGCCTTAGCCGTATAGCCAATGAAGGGCGCGCGCGGCAAGGGCGGGCGCGCCAATGCGGCGGACGAACCCGGGCGGGTTCAGCCGCCCGACCGGGCCGCGCGCCGCGCGAGCGCCTCGTCGAGCCATTCGGGGCGCATTTCCGGCACCGACGACAGCAGCAGTTCGGTGTAGGGATGATAGGGCGGGGCGAAGACGCGCGCCGTTTCGCCCGCCGCGACCACCCGGCCTCGCAGCATCACTGCGACCTTGTTGGCGATCCGCTTCACCGTCCCCAGGTCATGGGTAATGAAGAGATAGGCGACGCCGAGATCCTCCTGCAGCTTTTTCAGCAGGCGCAGGATCTCCTCGCCGACGAGTTGGTCGAGCGCCGACGTCACCTCGTCGCAAATGATCAGGTCGGGCTCGGCGGCCAGGGCGCGGGCGATCGACACGCGCTGTTTCTGGCCGCCCGACAATTCGCCCGATTTGCGCGAAATGAACGTCTCGGGCAGGTCCATCTGCCGCAGCAATTCCAACACGCGGGCCCTCACCTCGGCGCGCGAGCGATTGAAATAGAACGCCACCGGCCGGCCGATGATTTCGAGCAGAGTCTGGCGCGGGTTCAGCGCGACGTCGGGCATCTGGTAGATCATCTGCACGCGGCGAAGCTGGTCCTTCTGGCGATCCTTCAGTCGCGGCGGCAGGCTGACGCCGTTGAACCGCACGTCGCCGGCGCTGCGGGCGAGCAGCCCCATCACGGCTCGCGCCAGCGTCGATTTTCCGGATCCGGATTCGCCGACCACCGCCAGCGTATCGCCCTTGCGCAAGGCGAGAGTGACGTCGTCGAGGACCTTGGGTTTGCCGGGATAGTCGGCGCTGACATGGTCGATGGCGAGAATCGGCGGGGCGTCGCCGGCTTCCGCCTGAACGAAATCGTGACTGGCGACCCGCTCGGCGACCAGGCGGCGGGTGTAGTCGTCCGCCGGCCGCTGCAGGATCTGCCTTGTGTCGCCGAACTCGATCATCTTGCCGCGGCGCAGCACCATGATCCGGTCGGCGATCTGGGCGACCACCGCGAGGTCGTGGGTGATGTAGAGCGCCGCCGCCCCGTGTTCGCGAATGAGCTTGCGGAACGCGGCGAGGCATTCGACCTGCGTCGTCACGTCGAGCGCGGTGGTCGGCTCGTCGAACACCACGATGTCGGGCCTCGCCGCCATCGCCATCGCCGCCATGATCCGCTGCAACTGACCGCCCGACACCTGGTGCGGATAGCGCGAGCCGATCGTCTCGGGATCGGGCAGATCGAGCTGCCGGAACAGGCTCACCGCCTCCTCGCGGGCCTGCGCGGGCGACAGCACGCCGTGGCGGATCGGCACCTCGCAGACCTGGTCGATCAGACGGATCGCCGGATTGAACGACGCCGCGGCGCTCTGGGCGATATAGGCGATGCCGGGACCGCGCAGCTTGCGGCGCTCGTCCGGCGTCATTTGCCGGACGTCCTTGCCCCGGAAAACGATCTCGCCGCCGACGATCGCGCAGCCGTGTCGGGTGTAGCCCATCGAGGCGAGGCCGATGGTCGATTTTCCAGCGCCCGATTCGCCGATCAGTCCGACCACTTCACCGCGCCGCAGCGTCAGGCTCACGTCGTTGACCAGCACCGGGCCGTCGCCGGCGTCGGTCCTGACCTGAACGCGCAAGGTCCTGAGGTCGAGGACCTCGTCGCCGACCGCACGCGCCTCGCTCATGCGCCCTCTCCATGGCCCCTGGAATGCATCGCCAGCGTCCAGTCGACGATGAAATTGACGCCGATCGTCAGAATGGCGATCGCCGCGGCGGGATAGATCGGCGCCTCGGGCACGCCGTAGTTGATCATCTCGGCATAGTCCCTGACCATGCCGCCGAGGTCCGCATAGGGCGGTTGCACGCCGAGCCCGAGGAAGCTGAGCGAGGCGATGAACAGGAACGTGAAGCAGAAGCGCAGGCCGAATTCGGCGACCAGCGGGGGAACCGCGTTGGGCAGGATTTCGCGGGAGACGATCCACCACCAGCCCTCGCCGCGCACCTGCGCCGCCTCGACGAATTCGAGGCTGACGATGTTCATCGCCACCGCCCGCGCCAGCCGGAATACAATCGGCGAATTGAGCAGCGCGATGGTGGGGACGAGAACGGTCAGCGACGAGCCCATGACCGAGAGAATCACCAGCGCGAAAATCAACTGCGGCATCGAAAGGATGAGATCGACGAGCCGCGACAGGATGGTGTCGAGCCAACCACCGCCGACGGCGGCCGCAAAGCCCGCGGTGACGCCGATCAGGAAGGCCAGCGCGGTCATCACCAGCGACAGGCCGACCGACAGGCGCGTCCCGAAGATCAGGCGGCTGAAAATGTCGCGCCCCAGATTGTCGAGCCCGAGCCAGTGCTGCGCGTCGATGATCCACGGGTCGGCGTTCTCGGTGATGTTCTCCTGCCCGTAGGGCGCGATCAACGGGGCGAGCACCACAACGATCAGATAGACCCCGACCACCGCGAGGCCGATCGCGGCGGTGAGGCTGAGTTTGGCGCCGAACAGACGCATGCGAACCTTCCTGGCGGCGGCGCCGCGACCGCGCCTAGCGGGGCTGGCGCAATCGCGGGTTGGAGAGGATGCCGAGCACATCGGCGGTCAGATTCAGCAGAATGAACGTCGCCGCGAAAATGAGGCCGCAAGCCTGCACGACCGGCACGTCGTGCTTGGCCACCGCGTCGACCATCAGATGGCCGAGGCCGGGATAGACGAAGACGATCTCGACGACCACGACGCCGACGATGAGATAGGCGAGATCCAGCGCGACCACCGAGATGATAGGGGCCAGCGCGTTGGGCAGCGCGTGTCGAACGACGATGCGCGCTTTCGGCAGGCCCTTGAGAATCGCCATCTCGATATACGGGCTCGCCATGACCGACAGAACCGAGGCGCGGGTCATGCGCATCATATGGGCGACGATCACCAGAACCAGCGTCACCATCGGCAGGAACGTCAGATAGAGACGATCGCCGAACGTCGTTTCCGGCGTCACATTGGCGAGCGAGGGAAACAGCGGCGATCCGACCGCGAGATATTTGATGAGAATGTAGGCGAGAAAATAGTCCGGCAAGGAGATGGTCATCAGGGTCACCAGATTGACCAGCCGATCGAACACCCCGCCCTGGCGGATCGCCGCCAGCACGCCGAGCACCACCGCCAACGGCACCGAGACGAACGCGGCGTAGGAGGCGAGGAACATCGTGTTGGCGAAACGCGGCGCCACTTCCTTCAGCACGTCCGCGTGATTGGCGAGCGAGTGGCCGAAGTCGCCGCGCAGCGCGCCAAACAGCCATTCGAGATAGCGAACGACCGCCGGGCGGTCGAGCCCGAGTTCGAGGCGCAGCGCCTTGAGGTTTTCCGGCGTCGCATTGTTTTGCAGGATCGCCGAGGCGACGTCGCCCGGCAGAATCTCGGTGCCGAGGAAGATCAGGATCGACGCGGCGAGCAGGGTGACCAGCCCCAGGCCGAGCCGTTGGACGACGAGCTTCAGCAAGACGCAAATCCTCAGTTTTGCGACGCGCGCCGGGCGCCCGGGCCGGCGCGGCCGCCGACCCTCGAGTCTGGTCGCCCGGCGACCCGCGCCTTCGGCTCGTTCGCCCCTCGGCGCGAGCCGATCAAGCCTTGATGAACGCCTTGTCGAGGATGTAGCCGTTGTCCATGTCGAAGCCGCCATGCGGCGTGTGACCGCCGACATTGTCGTGATGGGCGTCGATCCAATCGCGGAACACCGGGATGACCGCACCGCCGTCGTCGTGCAGCATCGCCTGCATCTCCCAGATATAGCCCTTGCGCTTGGTCTCGTCGGTCTCGCTCTTGGCGTCGGCCAGCAGCTTTTCGAACTTGTCGTTCTTCCAGTGGGATTCGTTCCACGGCGCGCCCGCGCCAAAAGCCACCGACAGCATTTGCGTCGCCGCGGGTCGCCCGCCCCAGTAGCTCTCGACGAACGCGCCTTTCAGCCAGACATTGTCCCAGAAGCCGTCGGCCGGCTCCTTCTTCAGCTCGATCTTGAGACCGGCCTTGCTGCCGCTGGACTGGACCAGCGTGCCCATGTCCACCGCGCCGGCGAAGGCGGCTTCCGAGGCCTGCAGCACGATCGTCGGATCGATGCCGGACTTCTTGAGATGGAAGGCGGCCTTGTCCGGATCGTGCTTCCGCTGCGCCAGCTCCTTGTTGAAATAGGGATCGCTCGGCGGAATCGGGTGATCGTTGCCGAGCGTGCCATAGCCGCTGAACAGCGCCCTGAGGATCTGCTCGCGGTCGATCGCATATTTCACGGCGAGCCTGATGTCGGGATTGTCGTAGGGGGGCTTGTCCATCTCCATCGCCATCACCGCGTGCCAGCCGCCGGGCGCGCGCACGATCTCGGTCTTGGGCGCCTTGGTGAGCAGCGCGACGGCCTTGTGGTCGACGCGGTTGATGATGTCGATCTGGTGTGAGACCAGCGCGTTGAGGCGCGCCGAACCGTCGCTGATCACCGTGATCTCGGCGGCGTCGAGGTTGCCGCGCCCTTCCTTCCAGTAGTCGGCGCCCTTCTTGACCGCGATCCGCACGCCGGGGTCGAAATGGTCGAGCACATAGCCGCCGGTGCCGACCGGCTTCGACCAATCCTTGAACCCGTCCGGCACCATCAGGAGATGATAGTCGGTGAGCACATAGGGGAAATCCGCGTCGGCCGCGTCGAGGGTGATCTGGATCTGGTATCGCGCGAGTTTCTTGATGTCCTTGACCGCCTTCATCACGCCGGCCGCGCCCGATTTGGTCTCGCCGCGATGCAGGTTCAACGAATAGATCGCGTCGTCCGCGTCGAAATCCTTGCCATCGGAGAATTTGACGCCCTTGCGCAGGTTCAACACCCATTCGGTGGCGCCGTTCTTGCCCTCCCAGCTCGTCGCCAGTTCGGGGACCGGCTTGCCGTCGGCCGCCCATTCGACGAGACCGTTGAACAGCCCGTGGCCGACCGCGATCATCACCGAATCCGTATAGCTGCCGGGGTCGATGCTGTCGGTGGTGCTGCCGCCGACCAGTCCCAAGCGCAATGTTCCGCCTTTCTTGGGCGATTCGGCCGCCATGGCGAGATCGCCGGTCATGTTCGAGAGCAACGCGCTGGAGACGCCCAGCGCCGCCGCGCGTCCGACGAACTCGCGCCGCGAAATCGCGCCCAGTCGCAATTTGCTCGCCAGATAATCCAGTTCGCTCATGGTCGACACCTCCCCAAACAGCCGTCCCGACCGGGCGGCGTGACGCAGGACCCGTTTCGTCGCCGTGCGCGAAGGCCGGCAGTTCATCTTCGGTTTGGAGTCGAGCCGATGTCAATCAACTTGTTCGGACGCGCGCTGTCGTCATCCGCCGGCACGCGCGATCGCCGAAGCGCCTCCACGCGTTGACTCGGCCCGTCGCGGCGATTAGGGGTTTCGGCCTTGCCGAACGGCCCTGACGGGGCGCGATGGAGTTGGCGACGACAATGAAAATCCTCGTGCCCGTCAAGCGGGTGGTCGATTACAACGTCAAGATCCGCGTCCGGCCGGATGGGTCGGGCGTCGAACTCGCCAATGTCAAGATGTCGATGAATCCGTTCGATGAAATCGCGGTGGAGGAGGCCCTTCGCCAGAAGGAGGCGGGCAAGGCGAGCGAAGTGGTCGTCGTGTCGATCGGCCCGGCGCAAGCCGCCGAGACGTTGCGCACCGCTCTCGCGATGGGCGCCGACCGCGGCGTCCTCATCAAGACCGACGGCGCGGTCGAGCCGCTCGCGGTCGCCAAATTGCTCAAGGGCGTCATCGAGGCCGAGCAGCCCGGCCTCGTCATTCTCGGCAAGCAGGCGATCGACGACGATTGCAATCAGACCGGCCAGATGCTCGCCGCGCTGACCGGCTGGGGCCAGGGCTCCTTCGCCTCGAAAGTGGTGATCGGCGACGGCTCGGTCGAGGTGACGCGCGAAGTCGACGGCGGGTTGCAGACGGTCGCCCTGAAACTGCCGGCGATCGTCACCACCGACCTGCGGCTGAACGAGCCGCGCTACGCCTCGCTGCCGAACATCATGAAGGCCAAGAAGAAGCCGATCGACGAGAAGACGCCGGCCGACTTCGGCGTCGACGTCGCCCCGCGCCTCAAGGTGTTGAAGACGACGGAGCCGGGCGGGCGCAAGGCCGGCGTCAAGGTCAAGACGGTCGCCGAACTGGTCGCAAAATTGCGCGACGAAGCAGGAGTGATCTGACATGGCGACGCTCCTGCTCGCCGAGGTCGCCAACGGCCGTCTTGGGCGACATCACCGCGCGGGCGCTCACCGCCGCGTTGCAACTGGGCGGCTCGGTCGATGTGCTGGTCGCCGGACGCAACGTCGGCGGCGCGGCCGAGGCCGCCGCGCGGCTGGCCGGCGTCGCGCGCGTGCGGGTCGCCGACGACGCGCTCTACGAACATGGCCTCGCCGAACCGCTCGCCGCGCTCATCGTCGGTCTGGCCGGCGACTATTCGGCGATCGCGGCGGGGTCGAGCGCCTATGCGAAGAACATCCTGCCGCGCGTCGCCGCGCTGCTCGACGTCATGCAGGTCTCCGACATCACCAAGGTCGTCGCGCCCGACACGTTCGAGCGCCCGATCTACGCGGGCAACGCGGTGCAGACCGTCCAGTCGACCGACCCCAAGCTTGTGGCGACCATTCGCACCGCCGCCTTTCCGGCTGCCGGCGCCGGCGGCCCGGCCCCCATCGAGCCGGTGAGCGCCGCCGCCGATCCCGGGCTGTCGTCGTTCGTGGGCGAGGCTTTGGCCAAATCCGACCGACCCGAACTGACCTCCGCCAAGATCATCATCTCCGGCGGCCGGGCGATGCAGAAGGCCGAGAATTTCAAGACCTATATCGAGCCGGTCGCCGACCGCCTCGGCGCGGCGATCGGCGCTTCGCGCGCCGCGGTCGACGCGGGCTACGCGCCCAACGACTGGCAGGTCGGACAGACCGGCAAGGTCGTCGCGCCCGACCTCTACATCGCGGTCGGCATTTCCGGCGCCATCCAGCATCTGGCCGGCATGAAGGATTCGAAAGTGATCGTGGCGATCAACAAGGACGAGGAGGCCCCGATCTTTCAGGTGGCCGACTACGGCCTGGTCGCCGATCTCTACGTCGCTTTGCCGGAACTGGCCCAGGAGCTGGCGAAGATCGAGGGATAGGTCGGTTCATCCCTTGTCGCATTGGCTGGCCAGGGATGGCCGGCTCGGGGCCTATGATCGCGCGCATCGGATGCGCCGCCTCTCGGGGCGCAGGCGTCGCGGGGTAAGAAAATGACCTTCGCAATCACCAGGATTGGCGTGATCGGCGCCGGGCAGATGGGCAGCGGCATCGCGCATGTCAGCGCGCAGGCCGGGTTCGAGGTCGTGATGCACGACATCGCGGAAGAGCGGCTGCGGGCGGGCCTGGCGACGATCAACGGCCTGCTGGCGCGTCAGGTCGCCAAGGGACAGACCGACGAGGCGGAGCGCCAGGCGACGCTGGCGCGCATTTCCACCGCGCTGGAGCAGGACCGGCTCGGCGACTGCGATCTGATCATCGAGGCGGCTTCGGAGAACGAAGAGGTCAAGCGCAGGATATTCACCGCCCTGCGCCCATTCCTCAAGCCCGACGCGATCGTCAGCTCCAACACCTCGTCGATCTCGATCACCCGCCTCGCCTCGGTGACCGCCCGTCCCGAACGGTTCATCGGCATTCATTTCATGAATCCCGTGCCGCGGATGCAGCTCGTCGAGTTGATTCGCGGCATCGCGACCGAAGACGCGACGTTCGAGGCGGCCAAAGCGTTCATCTCGCGGCTCGGCAAGACGGCGGTGATGTCGGAGGATTTTCCCGCCTTCATCGTCAATCGCATCCTGCTCCCGATGATCAACGAGGCGATCTACACGCTTTATGAGGGCGTCGGCTCGGTCGAGGCGATCGACACCGCGATGCGGCTCGGCGCCAACCATCCGATGGGGCCGCTGCAACTCGCCGACTTCATCGGCCTCGACACATGTCTGGCGGTGATGCAGGTGCTGCACGAGGGGCTTGCCGATTCGAAATACCGCCCCTGCCCGCTGCTGGTGAAATATGTCGAGGCCGGCTGGCTCGGCCGCAAGACCCAGCGCGGCTTCTACGACTATCGCGGCGAGCACCCGTCGCCGACGCGGTAGTCAGCCGGCGCTCGAACCCCCGGCAAGATCGACGACAAAGCGACTGCCGCCGCCCGGCGCCTCTTCGCAGAACGCCGTCCCGCCGTGGCGCCGGGCGATCTGGCGCACCAGCGACAGGCCGAGTCCCCAGCCGCCGGCGGACTCGCTGCGCCCGGCGGGCCGGTAGAACGGCTCGAACACCCGCTCCCGCTCGGCCGGCGGGATTCCATCGCCGCGATCGGAGACGACGATTCGCGCGCCCGCCTGGGCGGCTCGTCACCTCGACCTCGATCGGCGGGCGTCCGTGCCGGGCGGCGTTCTCCAGGAGATTGCGGATCAGGCGGCGCAGCAGCCTCGCGTCGCCGACGATCTCGACCGCGCCGCCGCCCGGCGCGCCGACGACGCTCGCCTCGAACGGCGCCGCCTCCTCGGCCGCCAGCCCGACGAGATCGATGCGCGTGCCCGGCGCGGGCGTCGGGCGCGCCATGATTGAGGCGGCTGGCCAGCAGGATTTCCGCGACGAGCTGATCGATCTCGGCGAGATTGCGGACGATCTCCTCATGGATTTCCGTCGCCTGGCGCTCCTGCCAGAGCTCGATCGCCATGCGCAGGCGGGCCAGCGGCGAGCGCAATTCGTGGCTGGCGTTGGCGAGCAGCGCCTTCTGCGACGTCAGCAAGTCCTCGACGCGGCCGGCGGCGGCGTTGAACGCGCGCGCGACCACCGCGACCTCGTCATTGCCGGTTTCATCGAGGCGCAGCGAAAGCGCGCCGGCGCCCCAGCTCTCGACGCCCGAGCGCAGGCCCTCGAGCCGCCGCGTCAGCCGGCCGGCGATCGGATAGACGGTGAGCGCGACGCCGCCCGCCACCAGCAGCGCCATCGCCAGGATGTGCAGCCCGGGATGAGGCGGCGGCCGCGGCCGCGCCAGCAGGATGCGTCCGTCGGCGAGGTCGATGCGCATGGTCGGCGGCCGCATGACCGGGCCGCCACGCTCGCTCCCTTCCAGCGCGATCGGCGGACCGTGCGAAGCGACGAGCGCGCCGTCGGCTGCGTAAACCGAAATGTCGCCGCCGATTTCCTCTCCGAGTCGATCAATCGCCGCGGCGATCGCGCCGCGCGCTTCGTCGGACGCGGGAAGAATCGGGCCGCTGAGATGAATGTGAAACGCGCCCCAGCGTCCGCGCGGATTCTCGCCCATCAGCCACCACGAGGCGCCCATCAGGACGGCGACCGCGACGAGGCTGGCCAGCAGCGTCAGATAGACCCTCCAGAACAGCCGGCGGGGAAGGGTGCTCACGGCTGTTCGTCCTGCTTGCGGGCGAAGACGTAGCCGGCGCCGCGCACGGTGATGATCCGCCTTGGATGCTTCGGGTCGTCTTCGACCGCCGCGCGAATGCGCGAGATATGGACGTCGATCGAGCGATCGAACGCCTCCAGCGTCTCGCCCTTGACGAGATCGAGCAGCCGCTCGCGGTTGAGCACCCGGCCGGCGTGGTCGGCGAGCGCGGCGAGCAGGTCGAACTGGTAGCTCGTCAAAGTCTTCTCCTCGCCGTCGACGCGGACCATGCGCGAACCGCGGTCGATCTCAAGACGGCCGAAGCGCGACGGGGCGTCCGGCGCCGGCGCGGCGGCGCGACCGCGCCGCAGGATGGCGCGCAGCCGCGCCTGAAGCTCGCGCGGGCTGAAGGGCTTGGGCAGGTAGTCGTCGGCGCCGATCTCCAGCCCGACGATGCGGTCCATCTCCTCGCCGCGTCCGGTCAGCATCAGGATCGGCGTCTGCCAGCGCGTGCGGATGGCGCGGCAGACTTCGAACCCGTCGATATCCGGCAGCATCACGTCGAGCACGATGGCGTCGAACGCGCCGCGCTCCAGCGCCGCCAGGCCGTCGCGGCCGGTGGCGCGGCGCTCGACCGCGAAGCCGGCGCCGGTCAGATAGTCCGACAGCATGGCGGTGAGCCTTGCGTCGTCGTCAATGACCAGCAGCCGCTCCGCCATGTCGCCGATGAGCCTCGCTCAGTTCTTGTCGCCGCCGTCCGGCGCGCCGTTCGGACCGTCGTCCATTGGACCATGGCGCCAGCCCCACGGCCCCATCGGCCCATGCTGCGCCATTTCGGCGATCCGCGCGGTAAGCTGCGTGCGTTGGGCGGGGGTGAGCTGGTCGGCGATGTCGAGCACGGCGCCGACCACCAGTTTCGACTTGGCGTCGAAATTGGCGACCGCGTCGGTGCGCAGCTTCTCCGCCGCCGCGCGGTCGATGGTCGGGGCGGCGAGAAGCTCCAGCGCCTGCTTGCGCATCGCCTCATGCTGCGCCGGATCGGGCGCAACCTCGGCGAATTTGGCGGCGACGATGTCGTGAATCTCGCGCCTCCTGCGCCGCGCTGGCGCCGATCGAATCGAGGGCGTGCGTCACGACGCCCTGGACGAACGCCAGGCGCGTGCCGCCCGCCCAGCCGAAATGGTCCATCCCGGCGGCGATCGCCAGGCCGCCGGCGCCAAGCGCGCCAAGCGCAATACCGCCGGCCAGCACGCCGCCGAACAGGAAGGCGCGCGGCCAGGTGAAAATCCGGTTCTTTCCAGCAGCCGGAGCGGGCGCGGGAGCGGGCGTTTCAGGCGTCGCAGCGGCGTCGGCCGGGGGCTCGGGCGGCAGCGAAGCATTGTCATTGTCGGTCATGGTGTTCTCCTTCGTCGGCGGCGCGGGGCGCCGCGTCGACGAAGAGCCTAACGGGCCAAGGTTTCGCCCAGTCCGGCCGAATGTAAAGAAGGATGAACAGAGAAAGGCGCGATTGCGGCGCCCGCCGGCGCCCTTGATGGCCGCGGCGGATCAGTCCGGGTCCGAAACGTCCTGGCGCAACGCCTTGACGGCGCCGCGCCGCCCCTTCGCCTCCAGCCGCCGCCTCTTCGAGGCGAGCGTCGGCCGCGTGGCGCGGCGCGGACGCGGCGCCTCCTGCGCTTTCATGAGCAGCGCGGCCAGCCGCTCCCGCGCGTCCTCGCGATTGCGCGGCTGGCTGGAGAAGCGTTGGGCGAAGATGACGACCACGCCGTCCGCGGTCATCCGCGATCCCGCCAGCCGCGCCAGCCGCGCCTCGACATCGTCGGGCAGGCCGGCGCGCCGCGCGTCGAACCGCAATTCGACCGCGGTCGAAACCTTGTTGACATTCTGGCCGCCAGGCCCCGAGGCGCGCACGAAGCTCTCGGTGATCTGGCTCTCGTCGATGTTGAGGTCGCCGATCTTCATACGGCCGCCGGATCATTCGCCGCCCAGCGAAGTGCCCGAACGAAGGCGTGAAAGCTTCTTGACCTGTTGTCGGCTAAACTCAAATGTGGCCCGATGCTTCTCGCCAACTCGATTTGGCCGCCAGCAGCAATCTGCGTCTTAAATATTTGTTTCGCGTGGCGAATTTCATCAGGATTTCGTAACCGCGCTTTCCTCTTGTGACGTCCAAGCATATCTTCACTAACCAGACCGGCGTTCCGCACCGCATCGAGGTCGCCGATATACCAGCTCTCCAACTCCTGAATGACAATTCGAATTTTGACACGCTGTAGCGCCCCGACGGGCACGAGCTCCCCCAATTGTCTTTTGAGCCTTCGACAATCTGCGCCGTCGTTATCGCGCATGACGATGAAACGAGGCGGGCGCGCCGCACCCCAGCTCGCAATCTTACGAGGAAACGATCTCTCAAGATCGGTATTGCCCTGATGCTCCAGGCAAAGGGTTCGCTCTTGAAGACCGAGCTTTCGCGCTAAGTGTTCCGCTATGATGCGCGCCGACGGTTCCTCTGCAAGAACGACAATATCCGTCATTTCGGGTTGACGCCCTTGAACATGCCCTCCCGCCACAGCCACCCAAGCTTATCGCCAGCTTCGACCATATTGGCAATTTGATCGAACTCAGCGGCCTTTCGCATGACAGTCAATCCATTTTCCTTGGAGAGCACGAACAGCGACTCTAAGGGAACCGCATTGAGGAAGTCGGGAGAGTGCGTGGAGACAAAAACTTGTCCCCCTCTTCGCGAGTAATTCGCGAATTCTTCAGATAGGTCCGGCATGAGGCTCGGATAGAGTTGATTTTCGGGCTCCTCAACACACAGCAGCGGATGTGGGTTTGGGTCGTGAAGCAAAACCAGATATGCGAACATCTTGATCGTGCCGTCCGACACAAAACGCGCTACGAATGGATCTTTGAACGATCCGTCCTGGAAGCGAAGTACTATACGGCCGTCTTCCGTCTGCTTTGCTGCGACATCGCTCACCCCCGGAACGCTGCGCTTCATAGTCGCAAGAATCACGTCAAATATATTCCGATGTTTTTCATAGAGATATTGCGCAACGAGCGGAAGATTCTCGCCCTCGCTTGAAAGGTGCTCGGCGACGCCAGCATCCGGACTTACGCGGGCCGCGCTGATGTGAAAATCCGAAACATGCCAGTTCTCGATCAGACTGCGTATCGCGCTCGCGGCTTCGAACCGTTGGAATTGACCCAAGCCCTTAATTGCGAGGATATCCGGCGAATCGAGCCGCTGGTCTTCGCGCGTTTCAGCGCCGCCTTTGGCCAGTTCAGCTTCATTGTTAATCGCCGAACCCGCCCCGTCTTGGAACTCAATAAATCGAAATGGCTTCCCGCCCCCCTTCATTCTTGAATATTGAAGGCGCTCGCCCTTGACGGTCACTATACCGTTTGGTTGAGCAATCTCCACTCGGTACGTTACAAGTCGTGATCCTATGGGCAAATCCATTCGAATTTTTAGCTCAATAAGTATTTCCTCGTTGTCGCGCCCGCGAGTAATCACCTCCCGGAAACCACCTCTCTTCATGAGAGCCGTACGGACATTGTCCTTGAGGCAGTCCCGAAGGAACCCAAACAGGTCAAAGAACGTCGACTTACCAGAGCCGTTCGCACCCACCAGCACTGTGAAGAGTTGAATGTCCTTCACGGTGACGTCTTGAAACATCTTGAAGTTCTTGAGCCGAATCTGCTCGATGCGCATCGATCGGACTACCGCCATTTCCGGATATCCACGAACCGCCCGGCGATCGCCGCCGCCGCCGCCATCGCCGGCGACACCAGATGGGTGCGCCCCTTGTGGCCCTGGCGGCCCTCGAAATTGCGGTTCGACGTCGAGGCGCAGCGCTCGCCGGGCGCGAGCTTGTCCGGGTTCATGGCCAGGCACATCGAACAGCCCGGTTCGCGCCATTCGAAGCCCGCCGCCTTGAAGATCGCGTCGAGCCCCTCCTGCTCGGCCTGGACCTTCACGAGGCCGGAGCCCGGCACGACCATCGCCTTGACGCGGTCGGCGACCCGCCGCCCCTCGACGATTTTGGCCGCCGCGCGCAAGTCCTCGATCCGGCCGTTGGTGCAGGACCCCAGGAACACCCGGTCGATCGCAATGTCGGTGATCTTCTCGCCGCCGCTGAGGCCCATATAGTCGAGCGACCGCTTGATCGAGGCGCGTTTGTGCTCGGTCTTGCCGTCTTCGACATGCGGCACCGCGCCGGCGATCGAAACGACGTCCTGCGGACTGGTGCCCCAGGAGACGATCGGCGGCAGGCGCGAGGCGTCGAGGCGCACCTCGTGATCGAAATGCGCGCCCTCGTCGGTGCGCAAGCTGCGACCAATAGGCGACCGCCTGGTCCCACAGCGCCCCCTTCGGCGACTTGGGCCGGCCCTTGAGATAGGCGAAAGTCTTTTCGTCCGGCGCCACCATGCCGGCGCGCGCGCCGCCCTCGATCGACATGTTGCAGACGGTCATCCGCCCTTCCATCGACAACGCGCGAATCGCCTCGCCGGCATATTCGATGACATGGCCGGTGCCGCCCGCCGTGCCGATCTCGCCGATGATCGAAAGAATGATGTCCTTGGACGTGACGCCGTCGCCAAGCACGCCGTCGACGGTCACGCGCATGTTCCTGGCCTTGGTCTGGATCAGCGTCTGGGTGGCGAGCACATGCTCGACCTCCGACGTGCCGATGCCATGGGCGAGCGCGCCAAACGCGCCATGCGTCGAAGTGTGGCTGTCGCCGCAGACGATCGTCGTCCCCGGCAGGGTGAAGCCCTGCTCGGGCCCGATGATGTGGACGACGCCCTGGCGCGCATCGAATTCGTCATAATATTCAATGCCGAATTCGCGGGCGTTGGCCGCCATCTGCTCGACCTGGAGGCGGCTTTCGGGGTCCTCGATGCCGCCCGAGCGGTCGGTGGTCTGGATGTTGTGGTCGACCACCGCCAGCGTCTTTTCCGGCGCGCGCACCCTGCGGCCGGCGAGCCGCAGGCCCTCGAACGCCTGCGGGCTCGTCACCTCATGGACGAGATGGCGGTCGATATAGAGCAGCGTCGTGCCTTCGGATCGCGTCTCGATGACATGGTCGTCCCAGATTTTGTCGTAGAGCGTGCGCGCCTTGGGCATCAATGGCTCCCGCGCCGTCAGGGCGCATGAGGGGTTGGAATTGGGTTGCGCCGCTATGTAAGCCCAACGCGGGCGAGAGAAAAGAGCGGTCTTCACAATCCAGGGGTGACGTCGCGCCGGGCGCGCCGTAGCCTAGCCCAGCTTGATCCCCTGGGAGCCCCGCCATGCGGTCCGCCAGAATCATCCACGTCGTCTCCTGCCACGCCGAGGGCGAGGTCGGCGATGTCATCGTCGGCGGGGTGGCGCCGCCGCCGGGCGAAACGCTGTGGGAGCAGTCGCGCTTCATCGCGCGGGACAAGGCTTTGCGCGACTTCCTGCTCAACGAGCCGCGCGGCGGCGTGTTCCGGCATGTCAACCTGCTGGTGCCGCCCAAACTTCCCGGCGCCTGCGCGGGCTTCATCGTCATGGAGCCCGAGGACACGCCGCCGATGTCCGGCTCCAACGCCATCTGCGTCGCGACCGTGCTGCTCGACAGCGGCATTGTTGCGATGCAGGAGCCCGAGACGCGGCTGACGCTGGAGGCGCCGGGCGGTCTGATCGACGTGGTCGCGGAATGCCGGGACGGCAAGGCCGAGCGGATCAGCGTGCGCAACGTCCCCTCGTTCGCCGACCGGCTCGGCGCGCCGCTGGACGTGAAGGGCCTCGGCGCGCTCAAAGTCGACATCGCCTATGGCGGCGACAGTTTCGTCATCGTCGACGCGGCGGCTCTGGGCTTTGCGATCCGGCCCGACGAGGCGCGCGACCTCGCCGAGGCCGGCATGAAGATCACCGCGGCGGCCAACGAGCAACTGGGCTTCGTCCATCCCGAAAACCCGGAATGGAATCATGTCTCGTTCTGCCAGTTCGCCGGCCCGCTGGTCGAGGAGGACGGCGTCCTCGCCGGCCCCAACGCGGTCGTGGTGCGGCCCGGCAAGATCGACCGCTCGCCGACCGGCACGGGCTGCTCGGCGCGGATGGCGACGCTGCACGCGCGGGGCCGAATGAGGGTCGGCGACCGCTATCGCGCGCGTTCGATCATCGGGTCTGAGTTCGATTGCCGGATCGCCGCCGAGGCGGCGGTCGGGGGGCGGCCGGCGATCCGGCCGGTCATCTCGGGGCGCGCCTGGATCACCGGCACGCACCAGCACATGCTCGATCCCGCCGATCCGTGGCCGGCCGGCTACCGGCTCAGCGACACCTGGCCGCGGCTGGGGTAGCGCCTGCCGAAAGGTCTGATGAGGCGTCGCCCGGCGGGGCGCAGTCAGCCGGATTTCGGGCCGAAAGGCAGCAGCATCGGCACGCGGCGGCGATAGGCGTCATAGGCCTCCGCCCCCAGTTGCTCGCGCAGGAACCGCTCCTCGAGCCGCGCCTTGATCCAGAAGGCGAAGGTCATCAGAACGGCGCCGACGATCGCCGTCAGCGCGCCGCTCAGCGCCGCGGTCGCAAAAATCGCGACGATCAGGCCGGTATAGATGGGATGGCGCACGATCGCATAGGGGCCGGTGTCGACGATGCGATGGTCGACCTTCTTTGTAACCGAGCTCGACCACAGCCGGCCGAGATAGATGCGCGCCCACCAGGTGAACGCCAGGCCGAGCGCGACGACGGCGACGAGCATCCACGCGATCGGTTGATCCACGTCCCAGAGACGGTCGCGGCCTTGAAAAAAGCCGCCCGACCCGCCGCTGGACCCGAAGCAAAGAAGAATCGCGCCGACCACCGTGGCGCCTCGATAAGGCGCCTGTTCGCCCCGCGCGGGCTGATTGGCGGTCCGGTCCGACCATCGCGCGGCGATGATCCATGACGCGAGCCACGCGGCCCAGGCAAAGCCGATTGCGAGTTCCGGGATCATGTGTCTCAACGCTGTTCGAGTTTCTGTCCGATGGCCTCATCGACAAACAGCACGAGCTGGCGGCGTCTAAGCCCGCCGGGGGCGCGTAACATGGCGAGCCGTCATCGTCGATATCGGCAAATCAATATCACACCGCCCGAGATGGCCGCAGCCCGTCGATCAGGATGTCGATCAGCCGCAGCGCGCTGGCCTGCCAGCCGGGGCTGGCGTTTCCATAGGTGAAGCCGACCAGCGCGCGCAGGAGGTCGTTGGGGTCGACGCCCGGACGAATGTCGCCTGCGGCGCAGGCGCGATCGACCAGCAGCGACATCGCGCCGGTGATCTGCGCGCCGGAGAACGCGTAGAGCTCGGCGGCGCCGCCGACGATCGCGCCCAGCGCCGAGGCCATGACCTTCTTGGTCGCGACGTAGTCGACGAACAGCCGCATCCATTCGTGGAGCGCCTCGCCGGCGGACCGCGACGCAAGAAGACGCCTGGCGGCGCCGGCCAATTGCTCGACCTCGCGGCGATAGACCGCCTCGACGATCGCATCGCGGGTCGGAAAATGCCGGTATAAGGTGCCGATGCCGAGGCCGGCGCGGCGCGCGATTTCGTCGAGGCTGACGTCGGCGCCAATTTCGGCGAACGCCGCCTTCGCGGTCGCCATCAGCCGCTCGCGGTTGCGCTGCCCGTCGGCGCGCGGCTTGCGGGCGGGCGCAGCGGTCTCCGCTCCGCGCGCCGTCGTCCGAAGGGCCGGATTCCTGCCCTCGCCGCTCACGATTTGCACCCCCTTGATAAACGGAGAAAGCCTCCGTATATAAACAGAAGACCACCTCCGTTTACGAGCCCCGCCCGCTTTTGGCAAATGCCGCGGCGGCCCGCGGGCGGACGGACCCTGGACCGATCTGGTCCGAAGCAAACCCAATCGGCGGAGAAAATCATGGCCCGAACATTCGGAGCGACGTCCACCACGGACGAGGTGCTTGACGGCGTGAACCTGAGCGGCAAGCGCATCCTGGTCACCGGCGTATCGGCGGGGCTCGGCGTCGAGACCGCCCGCGCCCTGGCGGCGCATGGCGCGCGGGTGGTCGGCGCGGCGCGCGACCTCGACAAGGCGAAGGCCGCGACCGCGCAGGTTCGCGCCGACGCGGCGAACGGCGGCGAGCCTGGAACTCGTTGCTCTCGACCTCGCCTCGCTCGCCAGCGTGCGCGCCTGCGCCGACGCGCTGGTCGCCGCCGGCAAGCCGTTCGATCTCGTCATCGCCAACGCCGGCGTCATGGCCTGCCCGAAGGGCCAGACGGCCGACGGCTTCGAAACCCAGTTCGGCACCAACCACCTCGGCCATTTCGTCCTGGTCAACCGCATCGCCTCGCTGCTGAAGCCCGGGGCGCGGCTGGTCAATCTCTCCTCGGCGGGCCACCGCTATTCCGACGTCGACCTCGACGACCCGAATTTCGAGCGCACGCCCTATACCGAGTTCGCGCGCCTACGGCCGTTCCAAGACCGCCAACATCCTGTTCGCCGTCGAGTTCGACCGCCGGCACAAGGGACAAGGCGTGCGGGCGACGGCGGTGCATCCCGGCGGCATCCAGACCGAGCTTGGCCGCCACATGACGCCCGAAGCGATCCAGCAACTGGTCGACCGGCTCAACGCGCGAAGCCAGGCGGCGGGCGAGGAGGCCTTTCGCTGGAAATCCATCCCGCAGGGCGCGGCGACCTCGGTCTGGGCCGGCGTCGTCGCCTCGGCGGACGAAGTCGGCGGACGCTATTGCGAGGATTGCCATGTCGCCGAAGTCGTCGAGGACGCCGAATTCCGCGCCGGCGTGCGCCCCTACGCCCTCGATCCGGAACACGCCAGGGCGCTGTGGGCCAAGAGCGAGGAGATGGTCGGCGAGCGATTCTGACCAGCGCTACTTTTTCGTCGCAAATTCCGCGCCGCTCCCCTACCGCCCTCCGGCGCCGCCCCTAAATAGGGACCATGCCGCCTGCAGCGGCGAATCCATTGTTTCTGGTCCTGCCGGCGTCGCTTCGGGGCTCTGGCGGGAGCCGAGGGGAGTTGAGACATGAATTTGGAGAAATATACCGAGCGCGCCCGAGGGTTCATCCAGAGCGCGCAATCGCTGGCGCTTCGCGAAGGCCATCAGCAGTTCACGCCCGAGCACCTTTTGAAGGTGCTGCTCGATGACGACCAGGGCCTGTCGGCCGGCCTCATCGACAAGGCGGGCGGCCGTTCGCGCGACGCGCTGAACCAGGTCGAACTGGCGCTCGCCAAACTGCCCAAGGTTCAGGGCTCGGGGGCCGGCCAGCTTTATCTCGCGCCGACCACCGCGCGGCTGTTCGACAACGCCGAGAAGATCGCCCAGAAGGCGGGCGATAGCTTCGTCACCGTCGAGCGGTTGCTGCTCGCGCTGGCGATGGAGAAGGGCGCCGACGCCTCGCGGATTCTGGCCAACGCCGGCGTCTCGGCGCAGACTTTGAACGCGGCGATCGAGGATTTGCGCAAGGGCCGCACCGCCGATTCGGCAAGCGCCGAAAACGCCTATGACGCGCTGAAGAAATATGCGCGCAACCTCACCGACGCGGCGCGAGCCGGCAAGCTCGATCCGGTGATCGGCCGCGACGAGGAGATTCGCCGCACGATCCAGGTGCTGTCGCGCCGCACCAAGAACAATCCCGTCCTGATCGGCGAGCCCGGCGTCGGCAAGACCGCCATCGTCGAAGGCCTCGCCTTACGCATCGTCAACGGCGACGTGCCGGAATCCCTGAAAGACAAGAAATTGCTCGCCCTCGACATGGGCGCGCTGATCGCCGGCGCGAAATATCGCGGCGAATTCGAGGAGCGCCTCAAGGCGGTGCTCAACGAGGTCACTTCGGCCGAGGGCGGGATCATCCTGTTCATCGACGAAATGCACACGCTGGTCGGCGCCGGCAAGGCCGACGGCGCGATGGACGCCTCGAACCTGCTGAAGCCGGCGCTGGCGCGCGGCGAACTGCACTGCATCGGCGCGACCACGCTGGACGAATACCGCAAGCATGTCGAAAAGGACGCCGCCCTGGCGCGCCGCTTCCAGCCGGTGTTCGTCTCCGAACCGACGGTCGAGGACACGATCTCGATCCTGCGGGGATTGAAGGAAAAATACGAGGTGCACCACGGCGTGCATATCACCGACGCGGCGATCGTCGCGGCGGCGACCCTGTCGAACCGCTACATCGCCGACCGGTTCCTGCCGGACAAGGCGATCGATCTCGTCGACGAGGCGGCCTCGCGCCTGCGCATGCAGGTCGATTCCAAGCCGGAGGAGCTTGACGAATTCGATCGGCGCATCGTCCAGCTCAAGATCGAGCAGGAAGCGCTGAAGAAGGAGACCGACGCGGCCTCCAAGGACCGGCTGAAGAAGCTGACCGGCGAACTCGCCGACCTCCAGGAGAAGTCCGACGCCTTGACCGCGCGCTGGCGCGCCGAAAAGGACAAGCTCGGCGCGGCGCAGAAGCTCAAGGAGCAGCTCGAGGCGGCGCGCAACGAACTCGCCCAGGCCGCAGCGCAAGGGCGATTTCGCGGAAGCCGGCAAGCTGACCTACGGCGTCATCCCCGATCTCGAAAAGAAGCTCGTGGCGACCGAGGCGCAGGGCGGCGAGCACCTGGTCGACGAGGCGGTGACGCCCGACATGATCGCCCAGGTGGTGTCGCGCTGGACCGGCGTTCCCGTCGACAAGATGCTGTCGGGCGAGCGCGACAAGCTGCTGAAGATGGAGGTCGAACTCGCCCAGCGGGTGGTCGGCCAGCGCGAGGCGGTGACCGCGGTCGCGACCGCGGTGCGGCGCGCCAGAGCCGGGTTGCAGGACCCCCATCGGCCGATCGGCTCATTCATGTTCCTTGGACCCACCGGCGTCGGCAAGACCGAACTGACCAAGGCGCTCGCCTCGTTCCTGTTCGACGACGACGCCGCGATGGTGCGCATCGACATGTCCGAATACATGGAGAAGCACTCGGTGGCCCGCCTGATCGGCGCGCCGCCCGGCTATGTCGGCTATGAGGAAGGCGGCGCCCTAACCGAGGCGGTGCGCCGGCGCCCCTACCAGGTCGTGCTGTTCGACGAGATCGAGAAGGCGCATCCGGATGTCTTCAACATCCTGCTGCAGGTGCTCGACGACGGGCGGCTGACCGACGGCCAGGGCCGCACGGTCGACTTCCGCAACGTGCTGATCGTCATGACCTCCAATCTCGGCTCGGAATATCTGGTCGCCCAGAAGGATGGCGAGGATTCGAAGGCCGTCGAGGGTGAAGTCATGGCGGTGGTGCGCGGCCACTTCCGGCCGGAGTTCCTCAACCGGGTCGACGAGATCATCCTGTTCCACCGGCTGCGCCGCGAGGACATGGCGGCGATCGTCGACATCCAGTTCAAGCGGCTGGCGAAGCTGCTGGAGGACCGCAAGATCGTGCTGGAGCTCGACGCCAAGGGGCGGCAATGGCTCGCCGACAAGGGCTACGATCCGGCCTATGGCGCAAGGCCGCTCAAGCGGGTGATCCAGAAGTCGGTGCAGGACCCGCTCGCCCAGATGCTGCTGGCCGGCGAAATCCACGACGGCGCGACGATCAAGATCGGCGCGTCGCATGGCGCGCTGACCATCAACGGCAAGGCGATCGGCGCCGAAGCGGAAGCCGAGACGCCGAAAGGCGCCAAGCCGGCGACCGTGGTGAATTTCCCGAAGGGGGCGTGAAAAACAGGGGAGAGCCTGCGCGCCGGGCTCTCCCTACCGCTCGCCGCAAGAGTGATGGCAGTGTCCGACACGCGCCAGTCGCGCGGTCAGCGTCGTGCAAGAACCGAGGAAATGTCGGTCAGGTAGAATCCGTCATCCGCGCAGCATCCCCCGCATCCCGACCGTCGGCGAAAATATCGCCTTCGGCGCTGTCGCGCAGCATCGCGATGATCGGCGATGCGTCGGAGAGCCTTACAGGTCCCCGGCGAGGTCGTCGAAGAACGCCTTGTCGGCGATCTCGCCGGTGCGACCTCGCTCGATGACGGTTCGGCGGATCGCAGCGATTCTGTCGCGCAGCGGCGACTCCTGCGCCATCCGGTCAAGTTCGTTGGTCACCGCGAGCCGGACGGCTTCGGTCAAGCCGACTCGCTTTTTCTGTGCGAGGGCGCGCACCAAATTGTCGGCCGTTTTATCGCGAATACTGAGCGTCACAGGAGCGCTCGCGCTAGATTTCATTCAGACAGTCATACACCAAATCAGCGATCGACGAACCGAAGCTCGGGGTTGGCGGTGAGGCGTTTGCGCCTTACACCCCAACCATTCAATCTGAGCTTGCGTCATGCCTATCCTCAAAATCACCGGCAAGGGAAAAGTCACCCTTAGCGAGGATGTGCTCAAACACCTCGGCGTCCAGTCCGGCGACAGGATCACTGTCGAGAAGCTCTCCGACGGCCGGCGTGAGCTGGCCGCTGCGCGCCTGAAAGGCGACATCTCCGACATCTTCAATTTCTTCGGGCAGGAAAACGGCGCCTCCCTGTCGATCGAGGAGATTGCCCGGCTGGCGGCGGAAGGCTGGGCTGGCGAGCGATGAAGCTCGCCGCGGCTCTTAGCGAGGCATTAACCATACAGACTGTACCAAGAGCCTGTCGCAAATTCTTTGGACGGCGGTCATGTTGCTTCGCAGTTTCGCATTTGGCGCCGCGTTCGCCTGCGCGCTTCCCGCCGCCGCGTTCGCTGAATATGCGGTGATCGGCGACAGCCTCGGCGTCGGCGTCAACTGGGCTGCGAAGTCCGGTGATATCCGCTGGCGCGCAATAGCATCGCCATTCACGGGCCGGCGATCCTTGCGCAGATCAGCAAGTTGCCGCCCGGCACGCTCACCTTCATGAGCCTCGGCACCAACGACGCGGTCGGCGGCGCGGTCGACGTCAAAAAGCCGCTGCAGCGATATCCTCGCCGCCGCTGCGGCGCGCAACATCAAGCTGGTCTGGCTTGGACCGCCCTGCGTCGAAAAAGCCTTGGAACACCTACTCTCGGGAACTGGACGCCGCTCTTGCAGGAGCAACTGAAAGGCACCGGCGTCATCTATGTCTCGATGCGTTCTCCGCAGCTTTGCGATGATCCCTCGGTGCGCGGCCGCGAGGGGGTTCATTTCACTATGGCCGGCTATACGCTAATGTGGCAGCAAGGCTGGCCGAAGCGGCGGGATTCCCTCGTCACCGTCGCCGGCAATGAAAAGCTCGGCTTCGCTGAAGGACAATCAGAGGAAACGGCCGAGCCCGAAGCGGCATCGAAAGAGGAAACCGCCTCACACCGCGCCCGCCCCGAAACCGGAGGCCGCGCCGGGGGCGACGTGAAGCTGGATTCGGGTGGGGGCGGGGATGAACAACGGGTCGCCGGGGTCATGGGCGAAGCGGGTGGTCTATGCGGTTTGTTTCGGGCTCGCGGCGTCGCTGGCGCCGCCCGCCGATATGGCGCGGGCGGCGGAGACCGCCCCCGTCCGCATCGCTTTCGTCGGGGATTCGATGGCCGACGGGTTGTGGGGCGCCTTCTTCCGGCGCCTTGGAAAAGACAAATGCCTCGCCGAAAGGGTGAAATTGATCCGCAAGACCAAGAACGGCGCCGGCCTGGCGCGGCGCGACCTGATCGACTGGCCGACGGAGATCGCCGCGATGGCCAAGGATGGAACGGATTTGTTCGTCGGCTCGTTCGGGATCAACGACCGCCAGGCGATCGTCGACGAATTGAAAGCGAGGATCGAATACGGGACGCCGGAATTCGACCCTCAGTACCAGGCGATCGCCGAAGCGGCGCTTCGCGCGGCGACGGCGGGGGGAGCCTCGATCATGCTGCTCGGCCTGCCGGTGATGCTCGATCCGGCGGTCGACGCCGACGCCAAGGACAAGAACCGGCTGTTCGCCGACGCGGTGGCCAAAGTCGGCTCGCCGCTCGCCACTTACGCCAAACCGTGGTCCTCGCGGCCCGGCGACGACGAATACAAGCCGTATCTGCCCAACGCCAACAATCAGGTGATCCAGTTCCGCGCGGCCGACGGCATCCACTTCACGCAGCACGGCTACGATTCGGTGATGGACTATTTTTATCCCCAGGTCTTGGATAGTTTGAAGGCCCGGGGACGCGACCTTTCGGGCGATTGCCCGAAGTAACCTAAGGGGACGCAAGCGCGGTGGGGTCGAGGGCGCTTTTGATCGGGGCGATCGTCGTGCTGGGCGCGGTGACCATGGTCGGCGCGCCGACCACGTCGCTGTTGCGTCGCGCCGTCGACGGGTGGACGACGTCGCCGAGCGCCGACCGGTTGCTCGCCGAAAAGCTCCAGGAGCTTGGCCGCAGCGAACTGGCCAGGGCGCCGGGCGCCGCGCCGCTGGCCGCCGCTTTCGCGGCGCCGGTCCGCCCGGCGCTGAACGCGAGTGTCTTGAGCCTGGCGGCCAATCTGACATTCGCCGCATTGGTTTCAAAGGTCGGCTTCGGGCCGCCGCAGAATTTCAAACCACTTCGCCCCAACCCGTCGCGGTTCGCGGCGCCGGAGTTTGTGGCGCGCGCCGCCAACGATCCCGGTCTCGACACCGCGCGCGGCGACATCGGCCGCCGCCTGACCATCCTGCAACTCGGCGACAGCCACACCGCCGCCGACTTCTTCACCGGCCGGGTGCGCGAGCGGCTGCAGGCGGTGTTCGGGACCGGCGGCGCCGGCTATATCGTGCCGGGCGTGCCCCACCCCGGCGTGCGCTCGGCGCTGTTCAAGGACGAGGCGTCGGACGGCTGGGATTATGAAGCGCTGCAGAAATCCAGCGATTTCAAGCGGTTCTATCTCTCCGGGTTCAACGCCGTGGCGCATCGCGCGGGCGCGGCGATCACCCTGACGGCGCGCGGGCTCGGCTTCGACGGTCTCGACGTGGCCTTCCTCAAGCAACCCGGCGGCGGCCATGCGCAGGTGTTGATCGACGGGGAGGTGACCGGCGAGATCAATCTCGACGGGGCCGCCAACCAGCGGGCCATCCTGTCGGCGCCATGGTCGGAAAACGGCGCGCACGGAATTCATGAGATCGCGGTGCGCTCGACCACCGACGCGCCGGTGACCGTCACCGGCATCCACGTCGAGCGGGACGGCGAGGGCGTGTCCTATCTCAGCCTGGGCTTTCCCGGCGCCACCGTTCAGGTCCTGCAGAAGCTGAATACGACCAACCTTTCCGACGATCTGCGCCGCCTCGCCCCGGACTTCATCGTCCTGGCGTTCGGCACCAACGAAGGGTTCAACGACGCGCTCGACATCGGCGCCTATTCCGCGGAATACCAGAGCGTGATCGACAGGCTGAGGTCGTCGCGCCCGAACGCTCGCCTGGTGCTGATCGGGCCGCCGGACGGCGCGCGCGCATCGAGCAATTGCGGCGCCCCCGGCCATGATTGCCCGCCCGCGACGCGAACCGACGCCGCCTCCGCGTCGCATTGCCGGTTTGAGACGCCGCCGAAGCTGACGCTGGTGCGCGAGGCGCAGCGCCGGCTCGCCGAAAAGAACGGCGCGGCGTTCTGGGACTGGTCGTCGGTGATGCCGACCCCGTGCGGGGCGCAGACCTGGGCGGCGGCGACGCCGGCGCTGATGGCGCATGATTTTGTCCATATGACAGTCGACGGCTACAAGTTCAGCGCCGACAAATTCGCCGATTTCCTGATCCCGTTGATCGATCAGCGGCAGAGCCTTACGCATGTTGTTTCCTACAATTGATTTTGCCCTATTTTTTTCAGCATCCTTCGCCCTTGTCTGGAGTCTCAATCACCAAAATCTTCTGAAGAAGATCGTGCTGCTCGCCCTGAGCCTGATCTTCTACGCGTCCTGGGACTGGCGCTTCGTGTTCCTGCTGCTCGCCAGCGGCGCGATCTCGTTCATCGGCGGCGCCTATGTCGACGTCGCAGCGGCGCGGCCGTTCCGGCGCCTCGCGCTCGGGCTGTGCATCGCGCTCGATCTCGGCATCCTCGTCTATTTCAAATATCTCAACTTCCTGATCGCCCAGTTCATCAACCTGGCGCACGGGCTGGGGTTCGAGCCGCCGCTCGACTATGTCAACGTCACGTTGCCGGTGGCGATCTCGTTCCTGACCTTTCACGCGATTTCCTATGTCGTCGACGTCTATCGCGGGCGGGTGGCGGCGTCGCGCTCGCCGCTCGATGTGCTGCTCTACCAGAGCTTCTTTCCGCATCTGGTCGCCGGCCCGATCGTGCGGGCGCACGAGTTCCTGCCGCAACTGGCGCGGCCGGGGCGGCCGGCCGATTTCTCGCTCGGCGAGAACCTCATGCTGATCCTCGGCGGCCTGTTCAAGAAAATGGTGATCGCCAACTATCTCGCGGTGCGCTTCGTCGACGGCGTGTTCACCGACCCCTCGCAATTCTCGCGCATCGACCTGATCGTCGCGACCTACGCCTACGCGCTCCAGATCTACTGCGACTTCAGCGCCTACACCGACATTGCGATCGGCGTCGCCGCGCTGTTCGGCTATCGCTTTCCGCAGAATTTCAACCAGCCCTATCGCGCGCTGGGCTTCAGCGACTTCTGGCGGCGCTGGCACATGACGCTGTCGGTGTGGCTGCGCGACTATCTCTACATTCCGCTCGGCGGCAACCGTCACGGCGGCGCGCAGACCGCGCGCAACCTGATGATCACCATGATCCTCGGCGGCATATGGCATGGCGCGAACTGGACGTTTCTGATCTGGGGCGCGATGCACGCACTCGCCCTGACCGCCGATCACAACTGGCGCCTCACGCGGGCCTACGAGCGTATCAACGGCTATTTCACCTACAAGGCGATCGCCTGGCTCGTCACCTTTCATTTCGTCTGCCTGACCTGGATCTTCTTCCGGTCTCCGTCGCTCGATGAAGCGCAAGCGTTTCTCGCGGGCCTGTGGAGCGACAATGGCGCGGGCGTCACTTTGCCGTGGATCGTCGGGCCGCTGCTGCTCGCTGGCGCGGTCACCCATCTGATGCCCGAAGCGACGCGGCGGGTGATGGGCGCGGCCTTCGACCGGCGGGGCGCCCTCGCGCAAATCGCGCTCGGTTTCGCGGCGCTCTACGTCATCGTCGTGATGGCGCCGCCCGGCTCGGCCCCGTTCATCTATTTCCGGTTCTGAGGGGGATCATGAGATGACCGACCAGACCCCCACCGCCCGCCGCTGCGAGCCTGTCGCGATGGATCGTGACGATCTACGCAATCCTCGCGCTGACCGCCTTCGCCTTTCCGGCGGGCCTGCGAAGCTGGCTCGAGGATCGCAACGCCAACGATCGGCTGTGGCTGCCGCTGGCCGTGGCGCGCCAGATCGAAGCCGCGTCGAACGCGGTTGGCGTCGCACCGATCGGCGCCGATCTCCGGCGGCGGTTCAGCAAGCTGATCGGCGACGACGATTCGTGATCGCGGTCCTGTCGGCGCGGCGCCGCGCGGCCGCCGGATGCGCTATGACGCGTCAGCGTCCTTCACCGGCCGTCCCGCCACATAGGTCTGGCTGACCGCGCGGTCGTCGCCCATCATCATCAGGATGAACAATTCCTCGGCGATGTCGCCGGCGACGCTGTCCATCCGATGGGCCATCGCCGGGGTCGCCCGCGCGTCGAGCACGATGATGTCGGCCTCCAGCCCTTCGCGAATCGCGCCGATGCGATCCTCGAGGCCGAGCGCGCGCGCATTGCCGAGGGTCATCTGGTAGAACGCCTGGACGGCCGGCCACGACTGGCCGCCCATCTGCAGCACCTTGTAGGCCTCGTTGGCGGTCTGCAGCATCGAATAGCTGGTGCCGCCGCCGACGTCGGTCGCCAGCGACACGCGCACGCCGTTGTCATCGAGCCGCTTCATGTCGAACAGGCCGGAGCCGAGGAACAGGTTGGAGGTCGGGCAGAACGCGGCGACGGAACCGCGTCGCCGCCAGCGCCGCCACCTCGGATGGTTCGAGGTGGATGCAATGGCCGAACACCGAACGGCGTCCGAGCAGGCCATAGCGTTCATAGACCGCCAGATAGGTCGCCGCCCACGGGAACTGCTGTTTGACGAAGGCGATCTCCGCGACGTTCTCGTCGAGATGGGTCTGCATATAGGCGCCGGGAGTCTCGCGCAGCAGCGCGCCGGCGGCTTCCAGTTGCGCCTCGCTCGAGGTGACGGCGAAGCGCGGCGTCACGGCGTAGTCGAGGCGTCCGCGCCCGCGCCATCGCGCGATCAGCGCCTTGCTCTCGTCATAGCCGCGCTGGGGGTCGTCGGTGAGGCCGGCCGGCGCGTTGCGGTCCATCATCACCTTGCCGGCGATCATGCGGGCGTCGCGCTTCAGGCTCTCCTCGAAGAAGGCGTCGACCGATTCGGGATGGACGGTGCAATAGACCATCGCCGTCGTGGTGCCCTGGCGAAACAACTCATCGAGAAAGAACCGCGCCACCGCGTCGGCGTGGCCGCGGTCGCGCAGTCTCTGCTCCTCGACGAAAGTGTATTTCCGCAGCCATTCGAGCAGTTGCGCGCCGTAGGAGGCGATCACCCGGGTCTGCGGATAATGAATATGCGTGTCGATGAAGCCGGCCATCACCAGCTTGCCCGCGTGGTCGTCGATCTCGGCGCCCGGCGCCTTGCGCGCGGATCGCCGCCCCTTGCCCGACCGCCGCGATGCGCCCGTTCTCGATCAGCACGGCGCCGTCGTCGATCGACCGTCATGGCGCGCGGGCCGGCCAGCCTCGGCTCGTCGATAAAGCTGACGATGCGGCCGCGAATGATCCGCGCGCGCGGATCGCTCATTGCAGGATGTCCTTCAGGCGCAGCGCGGCGATCGCGTCGATCTCACGGAGCGCGGTCGCGAACTCCTGCTGTTGATCATGCTGCAATCGACGTTGGAAGGCGGCGAGAATCTCGCCCCTGGTCTTGCCTTTCACCGCCATGATGAAGGGGAAGTCGAAGCGCGCGCGATAGGCGTCGTTGAGCGCGGTGAATTGCGCGCGCTCCTCGCCGGTCAATTGGTCGAGCCCGGCGCTCGCCTGCTCGCCGGTCGATTCCGAAGTCAGTTTGCCGGCCGCGGCGAGTTTGCCGGCGAGGTCGGGATGCGCGTTGACCAGCGCGCGCTTTGCCGCCTCGCCGCCGCCCGCCATTGCGGCGGCCATCGCTTTGGCGAGGCCGGCCGCGTCGTCGGCTTGCGGTCCGAGCCCGGCGTCGTACGCCGCCTCGGCGACCCATGGCGAATGTTCGTAGACGCCGCCGAAGCGTTCGACGAACAAAGTGCGGGTCAGCCGCGAGGGCTTCCAGCCGCCGGCCGGGGGATGGCTACGAATCCAGTGGCGCGCAATATCGAGCCGCGTCGCGACCCACGCCTTGTCGTGCCGCGCGACATAGTCGAGGAAGCGCCCGAGCGCGGCGGCGCGGCCGGGGCGGCCGACGAGGCGGCAGTGCAGGCCGATCGACAGCATCTTGGGCGCGGTTGCTCCCTCGGCGTAGAGCGTGTCGAACGAATCCTTGAGATAGGCGTAGAACTGATCGCCGGAGTTGAACCCCTGCGCCGCCGCAAAGCGCATGTCGTTGGAATCGAGCGTGTAGGGCACGATCAGTTGCGGCCCCTTCGGCCCCTCGATCCAGTAGGGAAGGTCGTCGGCATAGGAATCGGCGCAATAGAGAAAGCCGCCTTCGGCCATGCCGAGCGGAACCGAGTTGATCGACGAGCGGCCCTGATAGAAGCCGAGCGGCCGCGAACCGGCGATTTCAGTGTGAATCCGCACCGCCTCGGCGATGTGGAGGGCTTCGACGTCCTCGGGCACGTCGCGGTAGTCGATCCACTTGTAGCCGTGGGTGGCGATCTCCCAGCCCGCTTCGTTCATCGCCGCGACCGGTCCGGGGTTGCGCAACATCGCAGTGGCGACGGCGTAGACCGTCACCGGCATGCCGCGCTCGGTGAACATCCGGTGCAGGCGCCAGAAGCCGGCGCGCGCGCCATATTCGTAGATCGATTCCATGTTCATGTGGCGCTGGCCGGGCCATGGCGCCGCGCCGACGATTTCCGACAGGAACGCCTCTGAAGCGGCGTCGCCGTGCAGGATGTTGTTCTCGCCGCCCTCTTCGTAGTTGATGACGAACTGCACCGCGACTGCGCGCGCCGTGCGGCCAATCGGCGAATGGCGGCGTGCGTCCATAGCCGACGAGGTCGCGCGGATAGGCTTGTTCGGTCATCGGAGCGGCTCCCCCCTTTGCGTCGGCGCCAAGGTAACGCGCCCGGCGCTTCCTTCCAAATGGCGAGGAAGCCGCGCCGTCAAGGCGCCGGTCGATTGCTCCGTTTGCGCCGGCGCGCCGAACGCGCCAAATGGCGACAGGCGCGGCAGACGCGGGGCGACGGATTCATGAGCGACATTTCGCTGATCATCGAAGCGCCGCTGGCGCGCATCCGCCTCGACCGGCCGCCGCGCCGCAACGCGATGACCCGCGCGATGTGGCGCGCCTTGCCCGATCTTTGCGCCCGCGTCGCTGCGACAAGCGAGGCGCTGGTGGTCATCCTGGAGGGCGCGGGCGGCCACTTTTGCGCCGGGGCGGATATCAGCGAATTTGACGTCGTCTATCGCGACGCCGCTGCGGCGCGCGACTATTACCAAGCCATGCAGGAAGGTCTGGGCGCGCTCGCCGCGCTCGATCGTCCGACAATCGCCGCGTTGCGTGGCGCCGCGATCGGCGGCGGTCTTGCACTGGCGCTTTGTTGCGATTTGCGCTTCTGCGCCGACGACGCCTTTCTGGCGATCACTCCGGCCCGGCTCGGCATTCTCTATGGGTTCGTCGAAACGCGCCGGCTGGTCCAGACGATCGGCCCGGCGCGCGCCAGGGACCTGCTGTTCAGCGGCCGGCGCGTCGCCTGCGTCGAGGCGCTGGCGATCGGCCTGATCGATCGGCTCGTCCCGGCCGAGCAACTGGAGGCGACGATCGCCGCCTATGCGAGCGAACTCGCGTCCCTCAGCCAATACGCGATTCGCGGCGCCAAGCGCGCCGTCGAGGCGATCGCCGGCGGCCTCGACGAGGAGAGCTCCGCCTTCCGCGCGATGATCGAACAGGCCGCCGCTGGCGAAGATTTCGCCGAGGGGCGGTCGGCCTTCCTGGAGAAGCGCGCGCCGCAATTCCGCTTTCGCGGCCAGCTCGATCCGATGGACTAGCGGGTGGAGTTTCGCGCGACTGCTTAACGCTGCGTCAATCGCCGTGCGTCATGGTGCGGTTTCGCCGATTCGTCGGCTGAACCGGGAGGGCGTTATGGCCGCTGCGCAAGAAAAATCGAACGATTCGGCAATATCTGGGGTTGGCGGGCTCGATCCGGCCGCCGTGCTCGACCTGCGGCGCGCCATCTACGCAAAGAGCGGCGTAACGCGCGACGATCTGACGCAGCTTCTGGCGCGCGGACGCGAGGCCGGTCCCGACGCCTGCCCGGAATACGCCGATCTGCTCGCCGAGGCGGCGACCGACCTCATGGTCCGCCAGGCCGACCCGCCCGGCTATGTCGCGCAGGGCGACGCCGACTGGCTGACCGGCCAGCTCGCCGAAGGCGGCGGCCTGTCGTGCCGCGCAGAATTCGCGATGCTGGTCGACGTGCTTCGCTACGCCGTGTCGGCGCCGCCGTCGCTCGGCGGCTTCGCGGTCCGGGAAGTCGAGAAAGCGATTCTGACCGGCCGCCGCGCGGCGACCGGGCAAGCCGACCACGCGCCTGGCGTCGTCACGCCGGCGGATGTCGCGGCGCTGCACAGCCTGGTGTTCGCGCCGGTCGAGGGATCGTCGCTGCATGTCTCGCGCGAGTCGGCGGAAGCCTTGTTCGACATCGCGCACGCTGCCGCCGGCGCGGCCAACGATCCCGGCTTTGACGACCTGTTCGCCAAGGCGATCGGCAACTACCTGATGGGCCTGTCGTTCCGCTGGACGCCGGCCGCCGCCGAGGCGCGCGAACACGCGCAATGGGCCGACCACGCCTCGCGCTTTGCCGACTTCTTCTCCAAGATGGTCGAGCAGCCGTTGGCCCGGCGGTTCGGCGGCGTCTCCGAGGCGACCAAGACCGTCGATCAAATGGACGAGCAGACGTTCGCCGCGGAAAACGCCGCCGACGCGCTCGCCATCAAGCAGGCCAGCGCCATTGCTCCGAGCGACGCCGACTGGGTGATCGCCCATCTCACGCGCGTCGGCCAACTGACGTCGGCCGAGCAAAAGCTGCTCGGCTTCCTCGCCCAGGAAGCCTCGTCGATGCCGCCCTCCTTGCGCACGCTGGTCGAAAAGGGGCGGTGAAGCGCGCTCAGGCGCGAAGGGGAAAGATCAGGCAGGACGTCGTGGCGTGGGCGATGAGGCGCCCCTGCGGGTCGGTGAGGCGCCCTTCGGCGGTCGCGAACTGGCGGCCGGCGTGGATGATCTTGCCTTCGGCGCGCAGCAGCCCGGTCTTGTCGTTGGCGCCCCGCGTGAAATGGACATGCAGGTCGAGCGTCGTGCAGGCGAGGCCCGCCTTCAGCGTCGACTGAACCGCGCAGGTCATGCACGTATCGAGGATGGTGGCGGCGAAGCCGCCATGCGTGGCGCCCGCCGGATTCGTATGGGCCGCCGTCGGCGTCGCCGCGAACACCACGCGGCCGCGCTCGACGTCCAGCATGTCGAAGTCCAGCAACACCGCCATTCCCGGTCTTGGATGCCGACCATCCTTGATTCGATTGAGAAACTCCAGGCCGTCGATGTCCGATAGGGCTGTCGGCGGAACGGCCTCGATGGCCGCTGAACTCGAACTGGTCATGTCGGCGATCTCCCTGCGCTGGCGCATATCGTTCACATCGAAACCAATCACCTTTGGTTGCAAATTGCAACAAAAAAGTCCAGACAGCGCGGGATGCGCCGCTCGCCGCTCGAAAATCAGGTCTGCTCGGTCGCCCAGGCGTTGGGCGAACTCGGGGAATGGTGGACGCTGCTGATCCTGCGCGAGGCGTTTTTCGGCACGCAGCGATTTACCGATTTTCGCGACCGGCTCGGCATCGCGCGCAACATCCTGTCGGCGCGTCTGAACGCGCTGGTGAAGTCGGGGATTCTCACCTGCGCGGCGGCGCCGGGGCGCGGTAATCCACGCCTCTATCGCCTGACCGACAAGGGGCGCGACGTGCTGCCGATGTTCATCGCGCTGATGCAATGGGGCGACCGATGGATCAACCGCGACGGAAAGGCGCCCGTGGTCATCGTCGAAGCGGCGACCGGGCTGGCGGTCGAGCCGGTGCGCGTGCGCGCCGGCGACGGCCGGCCGCTCGCGGCGCGCGATCTCAAGGTCGTCCCCGGCCCGGGGGCCGGCGCCGACATCCGCCGCCGCTTCGGCGCCGCGGCTAGTTATCTCGCGACAGGCGGATCGATGAGGTGATGTCCCAATCGGCGGGGCGCCCTTCGAGCGGCGCCGAGGGACGCGGCGTCGCATCGTCGAACAGCGGCGCGGGCGGACGCGGCGCCGTCGCGGCGGTATAAGCGGGCGGCGGCGGCAGTTCTCCGGAAGGCCCATGCAGGGCCAACGGCGCATCGACGCCGGAATTGGCCCGCGCGATGTCGAGCGGCTCGTCGATCTCCGGAGCCGGCGGCAGGCCGTCCGGCCGCGTCGGCGCCGGCAGCAGATCGGGGGCGGGCGTCGGCTTGCAGTAGCGGCGCGGCCCGGTGTTGGTCGCTCCGTGCATCGCCAGATCCAGATGAAAATGATTGTAGTGGAACATGTCGGCGCCCGGCCCCAGCACCGTGGTGAACGTCTGGCAGGCGCCGGCGTGGGCTTCGTGCAGGAACGCCGCCTCCTGGGCGCCAGCCTTCTTCCAGTCCTCGACGATGCTGATGCTGCGCCCGTCGGCCAGCGTGAAGCCGGCGACGTCGATCGCGTTGGCGAACGAATGTTCCGAGAGCTGCGCGCCCGCGATATTGTCGACGCTCCGGCAGCTATAGGCGCCGAACACCTTGAGGCCGACGACCGATTGGCCGAACCGCGCCTGGGCGAGCGGCTGCACGCTGTCGGTGAGCCACGATTCCAGCGCCGGGATCATCGCGCAATCCAGGGTGACCGGCGGGTCCACCGTCACCGCGCCATTGGCGATCGCCGAGACCTTGAACGGATGATAGAGGCCGCAGATGCCGGGTCCGTCGATCTCACGGGCCGGCACAATATAGGCGGAGGGCTGCACGAGATGGCGCGCCAGGCACGTCTCTTCGGCCTGCGTGCGCCAGGCCGGCCGCTCCGCATGTTCGAGGAACCCGCACCCCGACAGCGAAAGAACGGCGCAAGCGCCGACGAGCAATGGCGATACGCGACGTGCCATTGCGTAAAAATATCCTCAATCGCTTAACGAAAATTGAAGCATGCTGGGGCGCGATTCGCCAAAGACAGCGCGGTTGGCCCCGCGTCGCCCTGTCGCGGGCCGATGGGCCGCCGGCAGGCTGTCAGGCCTTGTTCGCGCCCAAGTTTGCCGGCATCTGGGCTTCGGCATGATGAGGATTCCGCTTTGGCGGGCTGGAGCGGCGGGTATGGCGCTTGAGGGGCGCGGCAAAGGGCTGATCGGCGTGGCGCTCGCCGCGACGCTGGCTTCGGTCGCCGCCCCCGGCCTTGCTTTCGCCCATCCCCACGTCTGGGTCACCGTGCGTTCGCAGGTGGCGTTTGCGCCGGACGGCAAGGTGTCGGGAATCATTCACGACTGGACTTTCGACGAAATGTATTCCTCCTTTGCGGTGCAGGGCCTCGCGCAGCCCGGCCAGCTCGCCAAGCGCGCGGATTTTGCGCCGCTGGCCAAGGAGAACGCTGGCGGGCTCGCGCAGATCGGTTATTTCACCACTTTGAAGATCGGCGGCAAGGCGGTCGATTTCGGCGAGGTCACGGATTACTGGATGGAAGAGCGCCCCGACCATCTCGTGACGTTTCACGTCACCCTGCCGCTCAAGGAGCCGGTCGCGCCGGGGAAATATTTCTCGTTGCTGGTCGCCGATCCCGAATTCTTCATCGATTTCGAATTCGACGACAAGGATCCGGTCGCGCTGGACAACCCGCCCTCGGGATGTTCGGTCTCGGTCGCCAAGCCAAAGCCGCTGGCCGCCGATGAATCGAGCAAGCTGACCGAATCCTTCTTCAGCGGCCTCGCGCCCGGCGCCAATTTCGGTTTCAAAATGGCCAGCCGCGCCATTATCGCCTGCCCGTGATGAAACGAGCCCTGCGCCATCGCCGGCTTTTGCTGCTCGCCGCGCTGGCGCTGGCCGCGGCTTTGGCCGCCGACCCGGCGCTCGCGCAACTGACCCATCGGCCGTTCGCCCTGCCCGGCGGCGAAAGCGGCGGCGCGCCGAGCGGCGTCTCCGGCTGGCTGCTCGGCGTGGCGGCCTGGCTCAATCATCTGATGGCGGGGAAGGTCCGGGCGCTGCACCAGAGCGATTCGGCGATGTGGGGGCTGATCGGCCTCAGCGCCGCCTATGGCGTGTTCCACGCCGCCGGGCCCGGGCACGGCAAGGCGCTGATCGCCTCCTATATGTTCGCCAACGAGCGCGCGCTGCGGCGCGGAATCGTCATGGCCTTCGCCGCGGCGATCCTCCAGGCGCTGGTGGCGATCACGCTGATCGGCGTCGCCGCGCTGATCTTCCATGCAACCGGCAGCAGCATGAACCGCGCCGGCGACGTCGTCGAGATCGCGAGCTGCCTGGCGATCGCCGGCGTCGGCGCCTGGCTGGTCTGGCGCAAGGGCCGCGCGCTCGCAGCAGTGCTCCGGCAACTCGTCGCCAGCCGCGCCGCCGACGGGATGATGTTCGCCAACACGCACTGGCGGCCAGCCCTGGCGCTCGGCGTCGCCTCCCAGTTTCGCGCCGCCACGCCGGACGCCGGTCTGGCCGCCGAGTCGGACTGCGGGCACTTTCACGCGCCCGACGCGACGCAGCTTGGCGGGCAGTTTTCATGGCGCGGCGCCGCGGCGACCGTCGTCGCGGCGGGCGCCCGGCCATGTTCGGGCGCCATCGTGGTGCTCACCTTCGCGCTGACGCAGGGGCTGTTCGCGGCGGGCGTCATCGCGACCTTCGCGATGGCGCTCGGCACCGCGGTCACGACCGGCGCACTCGCCGCGCTCGCGGTGTTCGGCAAGGACGTCGCGATGCGCCTGGCGTCGCGCGAATCGTTGCGCGCCGCGCTGCTGGCGCGCGGGCTCGAATTCGCCGCGGCTTTGTGCGTGCTGGCCTATGGGCTGGCCTTGCTGCTGCTCGGACCGGTCGGCGGCGGATAGGCGCCAATGGACGCTGAGCGCCTGACGGACCTTTTCGAACGCCAACGCGCCGCCTTTCGCGTCGAAATGGCGCCCTCGGCGCAGGCGCGCGTCGACCGGCTGGACCGGCTCGCCGCGATGACCGAGCGGAGCAGCGCCGAAATCGCCGCGGCGATCAGCGCCGATTTTGGCAATCGCTCGCTGCATGAAACCGAACTCGCCGAGATCATGCCGATCATCGCGGCGATCCGGCACGCCCGGCGCAAACTCAAGCGCTGGATGAAAACCCGCCACGCGCCGACGGCGACGCCCTATCGCCCCGGCCACAACCTGCTGATGCGCCAGCCGCTCGGCGTCGTCGGAATCATCTCGCCGTGGAACTATCCCTATCAACTGGCGATCGGGCCGGCCGTGGCGGCGCTCGCGGCGGGCAACCGGGTGATGCTGAAGCCGTCAGAGCTGACGCCGCGCCTCGCCGGCCTGCTGGCGCGGATGGTCGCGGATCATTTTGCGCCGGACGAATTCGCCGTCGTCGTGGGCGACGCCGAGGTCGGCAAGGCCTTTTCCGAACTGCCGTTCGATCATCTGCTGTTCACCGGTTCGACCGCGGTCGGCCGGCTGGTGGCGCAGGCGGCGGCGCGCAACCTCACGCCGGTCACCCTCGAGCTCGGCGGCAAGTCGCCGGCGATCCTCGATGCGTCCTGCGACATTGAACGCGCGGCGCGCTCGATCGCCTTCGGCAAGTTTCTCAACGCGGGCCAGACCTGCATCGCGCCCGACTATGTGCTGGCGCCGCGCCAGAGCGTCGAGGCGTTCTGCGCCGCGCTGCAACGGGCGATCACGCGCCTCTATCCGACGCTAGCCGGCAACCGCGATTACACCAGCATCGTCTCCGATCGCCACCATCAGCGCCTGGTCGAGCTGCTCGCCGACGCGGAAGCGCAGGGCGCGCGGGCGATCGTCGTCAATCCGGCGGGCGAGGCGCTCGACCCCGTCGAGCGCAAGCTGGCGCCGACCCTCGTCCTTGGCGCGACGCCGCAAATGAAGTTGATGCGGGAAGAAATCTTCGGGCCGATCCTGCCGATCCTCGGCTATGATGCAATCGACGAGGCGCTCGCCGCCGTCAACGCCCTCGACCGACCGCTCGCGCTCTATTGGTATGGCGACGACCGCCGCCAGCGCGATCACGTTCTGGGCGCCACGATTTCCGGCGGCGTGACGGTCAATGATTGCGCGATCCATTTCCTGCAGGAGGATCAGCCGTTCGGCGGCGTCGGGGCCAGCGGCATGGGGGCCTATCACGGCGAATGGGGCTTCCGGACCTTCAGCAAGGAAAAGCCGGTGTTCGTCCAGGCGCGGCTCAATGGACTGGCGCTGCTCTATCCGCCATACGGGCGGACGTTCGCCCGAATGATGGCCCTGCTGCGCTGGATCGCCTGAACGGCCTGCGATCTCGCCCCGCCCGGAAATAACCAATGCCCGCCACGCCCGAAGATCTGTTCGTCTTGCTCGAGCGCCTCGGCATTTCGACCTCCACCGTCGAGCATCAGGCGATGTTCACGGTCGCCGAATCGTCCGAGGTGCGCATCGACACGCAAGGCGCCCATACGAGGAACCTGTTCGTCAAGGACAAGAAGGGGCGGCTCTTTCTGCTGGTGCTTGGCGCGCATACGCCGATCGAGCTCAAGCGCGCGCATGAAAGGCTCGGCGCGCAGGGGCGGCTGTCCTTCGCGCCGGGCGAACAATTGGAGGAGGTCTGGGGCGTCAAGCCCGGCTCGGTGACGCCGCTGGGGGCGATCAACGATCGCGACATCAGGGTGACTGTGGTGCTCGACGCGGCGATGATGGCCGAGCCGCGGCTCAGTTTTCATCCGCTGGTCAATACCCGAACGACGACGCTGGCGAGCGCCGATCTCGTCACATTCCTGCGCGCCGTGGGCCACGAACCCGTCATTATTCCGCTGGGCGCCGCGTGATATTGCAGAACCGCGCGCGCCGCCCCATGTTCGGCCCCTGGAAGCAGAATTCGACGGACGGAGACGGTGAAATGGCGATCGGGACGGGTTCAGGCGGCGGCGCGCCGGCTTCGGCGGTGAAGGACGTGACGACCGCGTCCTTCGGGCAGGACGTGATCGCCGCCTCGGCGCGCCAGCCGGTGCTCGTCGATTTCTGGGCGCCGTGGTGCGGCCCATGCAAGCAACTGGCCCCGGTGCTGGAAAAGGCGGTCGCCGATTCCGCCGGCAAGGTCAAGCTGGTCAAGATGAACATCGACGATCATCCGCAGATCGCCGGCCAACTCGGCATCCAGTCGATTCCGGCGGTGATCGCCTTCGACAAGGGTCAGCCGGTCGACGGCTTCATGGGCGCGCTGCCGGACGGTCAGGTGCGCGGCTTCATCGAGCGCCTCGTCGGTCCGCTGACCTCCGGCGCGGACGAGCTTGTCGCGCAGGCCCAGGCGGCGGCGGCCAAGGGCGATTCGGCGGGCGCGGCGGCGCTCTATTCGCAGGTGCTCACCGAGGACGAGGGCAACGTCAAGGCGATCGCCGGCCTCGCCAGGCTGCACGTCGATCACGGCGATCTCGCGCAGGCCAAGGCCGTTCTTTCGCTCGCTCCGGCGCCGGCCCCCGGCAAGGACGTCGATCCGGCGATCTCCGCGGTCACCGCGGCGATCGACGCGGCCGAGCGCGCCGCGGCGGTCGGCGAGATCGCCCCGCTGGAGCAGGCTTTGGCCGCCAACCCCGACGACCATCAGGCGCGCTTCGACCTCGCGCTGGCGCTGAACGGGCGCGGCGAGCGCGACGCCGCCGCCGATCGCCTGCTCGAAATCATCAAGCGCGACCGCAAATGGAACGACGATGCGGCCCGTAAGCAACTGGTGCGGTTCTTCGAAGCCTGGGGACTGATGGACCCGGCGGCGGTGACGGCGCGGCGAAAGCTGTCGTCGCTGATATTCTGATCCCGGCGGCTGGGCGCCCGCCGACAAAGGCTGTTGATTGATGAAATTGTATCGCGCCTACCTCAGGCCGTCGGAGCTGCCGACGATCATCCCGATATTTCCGCTGGCCGGCGCGCTGCTGCTGCCGCGCCGCCCGTTGCCGCTGAGCATTTTCGAGCCGCGTTACCTGGCGATGGTCGACGATTCGCTGGCCGGCGAGCGGCTGATCGGCATCATTCAGCCGACCGACGCGGAAGGCGCCGAGGAGCCGCCGCCCGAACTCTGCGCGATCGGCTGCGTCGGCCGCCTGACCCAGTTCGCCGAGGCCGGCGACGGCCGCTGCTTCATCACGCTGACCGGCGTCGCGCGGTTCCGGCTGATCGAGGACGCCCCCGCGACCACGCCCTACCGCCAGGCGCGCGTCGATTTCTCCAGTTTTTCCAGCGACTTCCACGAAGGCGAGGGGGAGGGCGCGGTCGATCGCCCGAGCCTGCTGACCGCGCTGCGCCAGTTCGCCGAAGCCAACGAGTTCAAGGTCGACTGGGACGACATCAACAAGGCGTCCAACGAGGCCTTGGTCAACGGCCTGTCGATGCTGAGCCCCTACGGCTCGAAGGAAAAGCAGGCGCTGCTGGAAGCCTCCGACCTCAAGGCCCGCGCCGAAATGCTGGTGGCGATCACCCTGATGGAGCTCGCCCGCGCCGACAACGCGCCGACGCGGCTGCATTAGGCCTTGTCATTTGCCGCGACGTCAGGGACTCCTCTCCCCGCAGCGCGGGGAGAGGTAAGGTGAGGGGCCGGGGGGATTGGCTCCGACGTCAGCGCGCCTCTACCCCTCAATCCCATAGGTCGCCAGCAGCGCCTTCATGCGCCGGCAGGCGCGCTCGGGATCGATGAACAGGCCGGCGCGGTCGGCGAGGCGGAACACGTCGGCGTAGTGGCGCACGCCCGCGCGCGCTCTGCATCGCGCCGACCATGATGAAATGGTCCTGGAAGCCGTTGAGCCAGGCGAGGAACACCACGCCGGCCTTGTAATATTGGGTCGGCGCTTCGAAAATCTTGCGCGACAGCGGCACCGTCGGCGCGAGAATCGCGTCGTAGCCGGCGCGGTCACCGGCGCCGAGCCGGGTCAGCGCGGCGGCGGCGGCCGGGGCGATCGGATCGAAAATGCCGAGCAGGCCGTGGGAGGCGTGGGCGCCGTCGCCGGCGATCAACTCCGCGTAGTTGAAATCGTCGCCGGTGTACATCCGCACCCCGGCGGGAAGCCGAAGTCGCATCGCGATCTCCTTCTCGGCGTCGAGCACCGAAACCTTGACGCCGTCGACGCGCGCGCGATGTCGCGCGATGATGCCGAGCACCACCTCCATCGCCGTCTCGAAATCCGCGGCCCCCCAATAGCCCTCGAGCGCCGGATCGAACATGTCACCGAGCCAGTGCAGGATGACCGGCGCGCGGGTCTGCGACAGGATGCGGTCATAGACGTAAGCGTAGTCGTCGGGGCCGCGCGCGAGGCGGGCGAGCGCGCGGCTCGCCATCATGATGACCGGCGCGCCATGCTTCTCGACGAAGGCGACCTGGGTCTCATAGGCGGCGATCACGTCATCCAGCGTGCGCGCCGCCGCGGGATCGAGGTGGTCGGTGCCGGCGCCGCAGGCGAGGGCGGCGCCCGGCCGGGCTCTTCGCCTCGGCGCAGGCGCGCGCGATCAGCTCCTGCGCGCCGCTCCAGTCGAGCCCCATGCCGCGCTGCGAAGTGTCCATCGCCTCGGCGATCCTGAAGCCGAGGTCCCACAGCCGATGCCGATAGGCCAGCGTGCGGTCCCAGTCGACCGGCGAGCGCGCCCAGGGATCGTCGCCGGCCAGCGGATCGGCGACGACATGCGCGGCGGCGTAAACGACGCGCGGGAAATCGCCTTGCGCGCGTTCGGGAAACGACGAGGGCGGCGACATCTCGAACGCGGCGAGGCCGCCGTCGGTCGTCGGCAGGCGAAGGCTTGGCATGGATCGCGGTCCTCCCACGCGCCGGCTTGACAAACCCGCCGGTGTCCGGCACAAAGAATATGGAACGTTCCAAAAGTCAAGTCCGTGGTCGGCCGCTCGCCCGGCGCCCCGGCCAGATAATCGGTAATGTTCGGGAGGGGAAGACGAATATGATTTTGGAACGTTCCAAAATGCGACCGCGGCAAAACGGCGATACCGCCGCGCTGCGCCCCCGCCGATCCGGGCTGTAAGCCATGGCCTTTCCCCGCGTCCTTTCCGCCGACGAAGCCGCCCGCCTGATCCCCGACGGCGCGATCGTCACGGTGTCCTCCTCGTCCGGCCTCGGCTGTCCCGACGCGGTGCTCGCGGCGATCGGCCGCCGTTTTGCGCGCGACGGCCATCCGCGCGATCTGACCGCCCTGCATCCGATCGCCGCCGGCGACATGTGGGGGATCGCCGGCGTCGATCATCTCGCGCAGCCGGGCTGTCTCGCGAGGATCATCGCCGGCTCCTATCCCTCCGGCCCCTCGAAGAGCGAGCCGCCGAGAATCTGGACGATGGTCTCCGGCAACCAAATTCCGGCCTATAACGTGCCCTCGGGCATCCTGTTCGACATGCACCGCGAGGCGGCGGCCAGGCGCCCCGGCGTGCTGACCAAGGTCGGCGTCGACACATTCGTCGATCCCGCGGCGCGAAGGCTGCGCGATGAACGCCAAAGCGGCGGCCGCGCCGATCGTTCGCCGCGTCGATTTCGCCGACGACGAATGGCTGTTCTTTCCCGCCATCGTCCCCGACGTCGCGATCATCCGCGCGACCACCGCCGACGAGCGCGGCAACCTGTCCTACGAGCATGAGGGCGGCTATCTCGGCCCGCTCGACCAGGCGCTGAGCGCGCGCAACAACGGCGGCCTGGTGATCGCCCAGGTCAAGCGGCTCGCCAAGGCCGGCACGCTGAAGCCGCAGCACGTGCTGGTCCCCGGCGTCCTCGTCGATGTGATCGTCGTCGCGCCGGACCAGATGCAGACGACGCAGACCGTCTACGATCCGGCGATCTCCGGCGAGATTTTCCGCCCGCTGTCCTCGTTCGAACTGCCGCCGTTCAACATTTCCAAAGTCATCGCCCGCCGCGTCGCGCAGGAATTGCGCGAGGGCGACGCGGTCAATATCGGCTTTGGCGTCTCGGCCAACGTGCCGCGCATCCTGATCGAGGAAGGCCGTCACGGCGCCGTCACCTGGGTGATCGAACAGGGGGCGGTCGGCGGCGTGCCGCTGCTCGACTTCCAGTTCGGCTGCGCCGCCAACGCCGAGGCGATGATGTCCTCGCCCTATCAGTTCACCTATTTCCAGGGCGGCGGCTTCGACTGCTCGCTGCTGTCGTTCCTCGAAATCGACCGGCAGGGCTCGGTCAATGTCTCCAAACTCGGCGCCCGCCCGCATGTCACGGCGGGAGCCGGCGGCTTCGTCGACATCACGGCGCGAGCCAAACGGATCGTGTTTTCGGGCTTCTTCACCGCCGGCGCCGGGCTCGCGGTCGAAGACGGACGACTGCGCATCGAGCGCGAGGGGAAGGTCAAGAAGCTGGTCGACGAAGTCGAGCAGGTGTCTTTTTCCGGCGCGCGGGCGAAGGCGCAGGGCCAGGAGATCGTCTATGTCACCGAGCGTTGCGTCATGAAGCTGACGCCGGAAGGGGTGACGGTGACTGAGATTGCGCCCGGCGTCGATCTCGAGCGCGACATCCTCGGACAGGCGAGGTTCCGGCTGCGCGTCTCCGATGCGGTGAAGACAATGGACGCCGCGCTGTTTCATCCGACGCCGTTCGGCCTCGAACTGCGAGCAGTTTCCGGCGCCCGCGCGGAGCCGCCGCGATGAGCGATCCCCGCATCGATCTTTCCTTCGACGGGCCGATCGCCCGGCTCACGCTGAAGCGCGCCGACAAGCTCAACGCGCTCGACCGGCCGATGATCGTCGCGCTGGCGCGCGCCGCCGAGGCGATCGAGGAGGCGCGGGACGTGCGCGTCGCGATCCTCTCGGGCGAGGGCAAGGCGTTCTGCGCGGGCGGCGACATCGCCGCGTGGAGCGGCCTGCCGCCGCTCGACATGTGGCGCGACTGGACCCGGCTCGGCCATCGCGCGTTCGAGGCGCTGGCGCGCCTGCGCGTGCCGCTGATCGCCGCGCTCACCGGCCACGCCTTCGGCGGCGGGCTCGAACTTGCCGCCACCGCCGACATCAGGATCGCCGAGGCGGGCGTCCGGGTGGGGCTGCCGGAGACCGGCCTCGGCATGGCGCCGGGCTGGTCCGGCACACAGCGTCTGGTGCGCCGCTTCGGCGCGCAGGTGGTACGCCGCATGGCGCTGGGCGGCCAGATGTTCGAGGCGGAGGAGGCCTTGCGCCTCGGGCTGATCGACGAGGTTGTCGCGCAGGGGCAGGCGCTTGCCCGCGCGACGGCGATCGCTCGCGACATCGCGGCGCGCGGGCCGGTCGCCGCGCAGATCGTCAAGTCGATGATCAATGCGGCGGAAGGCGAGGACGTCGACGCGCCGATCGAGGCGCTCGCCGGCGCGCTGACCGCGACGACCCAGGACCTTGGCGAGGGCGTCGCGGCGTTTCGCGCCCGGCGCGCGCCGCACTTTCAGGGCCGGTGAGGACAAGGATTCTCTTGCGATGAACGCGCCTGCGCAAATTCTCCTCAAGGACGGCCGGCGACTTGACACGCTGGCGCAGGTGAGGCGGAAAGTCCGCGCCGGCGCGGTTCGGGCCAAAAGGCTGATCGGCGGATTCAGGCGCCCGGGTCTCGGCCCGGAGCTTGGCCGCGGCGCGGCGGCCGACTACAGTGAGGAAAAGACTTTCCACGTCCACAACGGTCCGCGCGCCGCCTGTCGGCTCGCGCCCGGCTTGTCGACGTAGAGGAATGCGGCGGCCCGACTCTCGGCCGCCGCGTGAGGACGGCGCCGGACCGAATCCGGCAGGGAGACGTCGCTTTGGAAGGCAAGACAATGAAGTTTCGCAATATGCTCATGGCGAGCGCGATGTGCGCATCCGCCGCCGGTTTCGCCGTCTCGGCGCATGCCGCGGACGACAAGACGGTGCAGATGCTGCACTGGTGGACCTCCGGCGGCGAAGCAGCCGCCCTCAACGTCCTCAAACAGGACCTCGCTAAGGAAGGTTACGCCTGGAAAGACGTTCCGGTGGCCGGCGGCGGCGGCGAAGGCGCGATGACCGCGCTGAAGGCGATGGTCGCGGCGGGCAATCCGCCGACCGCTTCGCAGATCCTCGGCTATTTCGCGATCGACTACGCCGAGGCCGGCAAGCTCGGCGACATCACCTCGCTGGCGACGAAGGAAGGCTGGGACAAGGTGGTGCCCAAGGCGCTGCAGAAGTTCACCACGACCAATGGCAAGTGGGACGCCGTTCCCGTCAACATCCACTCGGTCAACTGGGTCTGGATCAACAAGGCGGTGATGGACAAGATCGGCGGAAGCGAGCCGAAGACCTTCGACGACTTCATCGCGCTGCTCGACAAGGCCAAGGCGGCGGGCGTCATTCCGCTCGCGCTCGGCGGCCAGCCCTGGCAGGAAGCGACGATGTTCGATTCGGTCGTGATGTCGACCGGCGGCGCCGACTTCTACAAGAAGGCGTTCGTCGATCTCGATCCGGCGGCGCTGAAATCCGACACGATGAAGAAGGCCTTCGACAATCTCGGCAAACTGAAGGCCTATACGGATCCGAACTTCGCCGGCCGCGACTGGAACCTCGCCACCGCGATGGTGATCAAGGGCGACGCGCTCGTGCAGGTGATGGGCGACTGGGCCAAGGGCGAGTTCAAGGCCGCCAACAAGGAAGCCGGCAAGGATTTCCTCTGCTATCGCTTCCCAGGCACCGACGGATCGGTGATCTACAACACCGACATGTTCGCGATGTTCAACGTTTCGGCCGATCGCAAGGCGGCGCAGCTCGCGCTCGCCGACGCGACGATGAGCCCGAGCTTCCAGTCGGCGTTCAACGTCGTCAAGGGCTCGGTGCCGGCGCGCATGGACGTTCCCGACACCGCGTTCGACATGTGCGGCAAGAAGGGCATCGCCGACGTCAAGGCCGCCAACGCGGACGGCAAGTTCGTGGGCTCGATGGCCCAGAACTACGCCCAGCCGCCGGCGATCGCCGAGGTCTATCATGACGTCGTGACCAAGTTCTTCCACGGCGAGATCAAGACCTCCGACAGCGCCGTCGCGGAACTCAGCAAGGCGATCGACGCCGCCAAGTGATAAACGCCGCCGCCCCCGCGCGAGCGGGGGCGGTCCTTTTCCTCATTTGCTTGAACGAACGCCGATGACCGAACTCACTGTCGCGCCGCTGGTCGACGTCACGATGCCGCGCCCGCACGGCTCGCTGCGCGGGCGCCTGCAGGGCGCGCTGCCCAAGCTGGTGCTGGCGCCGTCGTTCGCCGCGATCCTGGTGTTCGTCTACGGCTTCATCCTGTGGACGTTCTATCTGTCGTTCACCAACGCCAAGGCGTTCCCCAGCACCACAATCACCGGCCTCGGCACACTACAAGAAGCTCTGGACCTGGACCTTCGAGACCGACCCGCCGTCGAGCTGGTACACCGCGATCGTCAACATGGGCCTGTTCGGCGGCCTCTATATCGTGGTCTGCCTCGCCCTCGGCCTGACGCTGGCGATTCTGCTCGACCAGAAGGTGCGCGGCGAAGGCTTCCTGCGTCCGATCTACCTCTATCCGCTGGCGCTGTCCTTCATCGTGACAGGGACGGCGTGGAAGCTGTTCCTCGACCCCGGCATCGGGCTTGAGAAGGCGATGCACGACTGGGGCTGGACGAGCTTCAAATTCGACTGGGTGGTCAACCCGCGGATGATGATCTACTGCGTGGCGATCGCCGGCATCTGGGCGAGCTCCGGCTTCGTCATGGCGCTGTTCCTGGCCGGCCTGCGCGGCATCGACGGCGAGATTCTGAAAGCCGCGCAGATCGACGGCGCCTCGCAATTTGCGATCTACCGGCGGATCGTCCTCCCGATCATGCGCCCCGTTTTCTTTTCGGCGCTGATCATTCTGACCCATCTGGCGATCAAGTCCTATGATCTCGTGCTGTCGGTGACCGGCAAGAATCCCGGCGGCGCCGCCGAACTGCCGTCGACCTTCATGTATTCCTACACTTTCACCCGCAACCAGATGGCGGTCGGCTCGGCGAGCGCGATCATCATGCTGATGGTCATCGCGGCGATCATGGTGCCCTATCTCTATTCCGAACTGCGGGAGAAGCGCCAATGAGCGTCGCCGACTCGCTGGCCGCCGGCCCCGGGCCGCGATCCCTCGCGCTCCTCGATCACCACGCGTGTGGTGATCTATGGGCTGCTCGGGTTTCTGGCGGTCGTCTATCTCCTGCCGCTGTTCGTCATGGTGCTGACCTCGCTGAAGCCGCTCGACGAAGTGACCGGCGGCAACATGTTCGCACTGCCGCACGACCTCACCTTCGACGCCTGGGTGAAAGCCTGGGGCACCGCCCATATCGGGGTCTCCGACACGCTGGGGATCAAGGGCTATTTCTGGAACTCCATCAAGATGGTGGTTCCCGCCGTCGCGATCTCGACGCTGCTCGGCGCGCTCAACGGTTATGTCCTCACCAAGTGGCGGTTCGCCGGCCATCGGCTGGTGTTCGGCATGATGCTGTTCGCCTGCTTCATCCCGTTCCAGTCGGTGATCATTCCGATGGCGACGATCCTCGGCAAGCTCGGCGAGCTCGGCCAATTCTTCACCGACACGATCGGCGTGTCGCTGGGCTTCGGCAATTCGACGGTCAACCTGGTGATCGTCCACACCGTCTATGGCCTCGGCTTCACCACTTTGTTCTTCCGCAACTATTACGAGGCGTTTCCGACCGAACTGGTGAAGTCGGCGATGATCGACGGCGCCGGCTTCTTCCAGATTTTCTGGCGCATCCTGCTGCCGAATTCCGGGCCGATCATCATCGTGACGGTGATCTACCAGTTCACCAACATCTGGAACGATTTTCTGTTCGGCTCGACCTTCGCGGCCGGCGACCAGGCGCCGATGACGGTGGCGCTGAACAATGTCGTCAACACCTCGACCGGCATCACCGAATACAACGTCAACATGGCCGCCGCGATCATCGCCGCCGCGCCGACGCTGTTCGTCTATGTCGTCGCCGGACGCTATTTCGTGCGCGGCCTGATGGCCGGCGCGGTCAAGGGATGAAACCGATGTCCTTTCTCGAAATCAACCGGTTGAAGAAGCGCTATGGCGCGCTGGAGATTCTCAAGGGCATCGATCTGACGCTCGAAAAGGGCGGCTTCCTGGTGCTGGTCGGGCCGTCCGGCTGCGGCAAGTCGACCCTGCTCAACATGATCGCCGGCCTCGACACGGTCACCGAGGGGACGATTTCGATCGACGGCGCTGTCATCAACGAGCTGCACCCGTCCAAGCGCGACATCGCGATGGTGTTCCAGTCCTACGCGCTCTATCCCAACATGACCGTCGAGCAGAACATGGCGTTCGGCATGGAGATGCGCGGCGCGCCCAAGCCGGAGCGCGAGGCGGCGGTGGCCGAAGTCGCCAAAACGCTGCAGCTCGAACATCTGCTGAAACGCCGGCCGAGCCAGCTCTCCGGCGGCCAGCGCCAGCGCGTCGCGATGGGCCGCGCGCTGGTGCGCAAGCCTCGTGTATTCTTGTTCGACGAGCCTTTGTCCAATCTCGACGCCAAGCTGCGCGTCGAGATGCGCACCGAGATCAAGCGCCTGCATCAGAACACCGGCGCGACGATCGTCTACGTGACCCACGACCAGATCGAGGCGATGACGCTGGCGACCAAGATCGCGGTGCTCAAGGAGGGCGTCCTGCAGCAGGTCGGCACGCCGTTCGATATCTACAATCATCCGGCCAATCTGTTCGTCGCCGACTTCATGGGCTCGCCGTCGATGAACCTGATGGCCGGCCGCATCGCGCGGCCGAACGGAACCGCCAGCGTCGTGCTGGAGCGCGCCGACGGCGCGCCGTTCACCCTGCCGGCGCCGCGCGGCGTCGATGTCGGCCGGCTCGTCGACGGCCAGGCGGTGATCATGGGCATCCGGCCGGAGGCGATCACCGACCGCGACGGGGCCGACCGCAACTCGACCGGCGTGTCGCTGGTCGACGCGCGCGTCGACGTCGTGCAGCCGGCCGGCTCCGACACGTTCGTGGTCACCAGCATCGCCGGCAAGGAAGTCACCGCACGGATGCGCGCCGAGATCGACGTGCGGCCGGGCCAGACGGTGCCCTTCGCGTTCAACCTCGACAAGGCGCTGCTGTTCGATCCCGCCTCGGGCGCGAAGCTTTGACGATTGCGCCGCCCCTCATCGGGCCGGCTGCGCCGGCCACCTTCTCCCGCTTCGTGAGAGAAAGGCGCGCGTTCCCATTCTCCCGCAAGGCGGGAGAAGGTGGCCTTCGCGTCAGCGAAGGTCGGATGAGGGGCGGCGCTCACGTTGAGGCCGCCAATGGCCGCGCCTGACGATCCCGACATCGTCATCATCGGCTCCGGCATGGGCGGCGCTTCCTTGGCCGCCGGGCTCGCCCCTTCGGGCGCCCGCATCGTCATCCTCGAGCGCGGCGAGCGGTTGCTCGACCGGCCGGAGACCCGCGACGATCGGGCGGTCTACCAGCGCGGCGTGTTCCGGCCGCAGGAGACCTGGTTCGACGCCGCCGGCGAGGCGTTCAATCCCGGCAATTACTATTACGTCGGCGGCAACACCAAGATGTATGGCGCGGTGCTGATCCGCTACCGCGCGCAGGATTTCCGACCGATTCAATACGCCGAAGGCGCGACCCCCGGCTGGCCGTTCGACTATGACGAGATCGAGCCGTGGTATGCGCGCGCCGAAGCGCTCTACCAGGTGCGCGGGGCGTCTCGGCGAAGACCCGACCGAGCCGGTCCATTCGGCGCCCTACCCGTTCCCGCCGGTGCCGGACGAGCCGGCGATCGCCGCGGTGCGCGAACGGCTGGCGCGGGCCGGGATGCATCCGTTTTCGCTGCCGCTCGGCGTCGACATCGACCGCTGGCTCGCCCGCGCGAAGACGCCGTGGGACGGCTTTCCCGACGCCTTCACCGGCAAGATGGACGCCGAGACCTGCGGGCTGAAGGCCGCCCTCGCGCATGACAACGTCTCGCTGGAGACCGGCGCCCGCGTCGTCAGGCTGGAGACCGACGGCGCAGGGAGGAAAATCGAGGCGGTGGTCTATGAGAAGGATGGCGCGACCCATCGGCTGACCGCGCGCTATGTCGCCCTCGCCGCCGGGGCGGTCAATTCGGCGCTGCTGCTGCTCGCCTCGGCCAATGGCGCGATGCCGAGCGGGCTCGCCAACCGCGCCGACCAGGTCGGCCGGCATTTCATGAACCACAACAGCTCGGCGGCGCTGGCGATCGACCCGTTCAGCCGCAACGATTCGATCTACCAGAAGACCATCGGGCTCAACGATTTCTATCTCGACGACGGGCGCGGCGGCCCGCCGCTCGGCAACGTCCAGTTGCTCGGCAAGATTTCCGGCGTGATCCTGAAATCGCAATTACGGCTGGCGCCGGAATTCGTCCTCGAAATGATGGCGCGCCGCGCCGTCGATTTCTATTTCATGAGCGAGGATTTACCCTCGCCCGACAGCCGCGTGCGCTATGATGGATCGCGCGTCGTGCTCGACTGGCGCCCCTCGAACATGGCCGCGCAGAACGGCCTCGTCGCGCGGATGCGCGAGGTCCTGCGCGCAGCGGGCTTTCGAATCGTCCTCGTCAAGCCGTTCGACCGGCGCACCCCGTCCCATCAGAGCGGCACCATCCGCATGGGGAGCGATCCGGCCAGGGCCGCGGTCGATCCGCATTGCCGCGCCTATGACCACCCCAATCTGTTCGTCGTCGACGCCAGCGTGTTGCCGACTTCGGCCGGCGTGAACCCGTCGCTCACCATCGCCGCGCTCGCGCTGCGCGCCGCCGCCCATATCCGCGCGACGGAGCTCGCGTCATGAGCGCGCCGCGCCCGCTCGCATTGGTCACCGGCGCGCGCCGCGGCATCGGCCGGGCTTGCGGCGAGGCGCTGGCGCGCCGCCGGCTTCGACATCGCGGCGACCGACCTCGTCCGTCGACGACGCCGCGCAAGACGCCGCGCGCGCGTTCTCGGCGGCTGGCGCCAGCGTCGAGTTTTTCGAGCACGACGTCGCGAAGGTCGGCAGCCACGCCGCGCTGGTCGCCGCGGTGCTGGAGCGTTTCGGGCGCCTCGACTGCTTGGTCAACAACGCCGGGCGCGGGGCGGCGGTGCGCGGCGACCTGCTCGATCTCGAACCCGTCAATTTCGACGCGGTGATCGCCGTCAACCTGCGCGGCTCGCTGTTCCTGACCCAGGCGGCGGCGCGCGCCATGCTCTCCGCCTCGCCCGCCGGCCATCCCCGTTCGATCGTCACCATCACCTCGGTCTCGGCCGAGATGGTGTCGTCCGACCGCGCCGAATATTGCGTGTCCAAGGCCGGGCTGTCGATGGCGATGAAAGCCTTCGCGGTCCGCCTCGCGCCGGAGGGAATCGCGGTGTTCGAAGTGCGTCCGGGGATCATCCGCACCGACATGACCGCGCCGGCCGCCGGCCGTTACGACGAGGCGATCGCCGGCGGCCTGGTGCCGGCCGGCCGCTGGGGCGAGGCCGCCGACGTCGGTTCGATCGTCGCCGGGCTGGCGTCGGGCCGGTTCGCCTTTGCGACCGGCAGCGTGGTCGCCGCCGACGGCGGCCTGTCGGTTCCGCGGCTGTAGCGACTTCAAGGGGGTTCGGAGAGACGGATGGTCGACTATGTCATCGTCGGAGCGGGGCCGGCCGGCTGCGTGCTGGCGAACCGGCTGACCGAGGACGCAGACGTCTCGGTCACGCTGCTGGAGGCGGGCGGCTCAGACTGGCATCCCTTCTATCACATGCCCGCCGGCTTCGCGAAAATGACCAAGGGCATCGGCTCGTGGGGCTGGCAGACCGTGCCGCAGCGCCACATGAACGGCCGCGTCCTGCGCTACACGCAGGCCAAGGTGATCGGCGGCGGCTCGACGATCAACGCGCAAATCTACACGCGCGGCAATGCGCTCGATTATGACGCCTGGGCGCAGGAGGAAGGCTGCGAAGGCTGGAGCTATCGCGAGGTGCTCGCCTATTTCAAGCGCGCCGAGGACAACCAGCGCTTCGTCGACGACTACCATTCCTATGGCGGCCCGCTCGGCGTCTCGATGCCGATTTCGCCGCTGCCGATCTGCGACGCCTATTTCCGCGCGGCGCAGGAGATGGGCATTCCCTACAACCACGACGTCAACGGCGCGCGCCAGGAGGGGGTGGGGTTCTATCAGCTCACCCAGCGCAACGCGCGGCGCTCCTCGGCCGCCGGCGCCTATCTCGATCCGGTTCGCCATCGGCCCAACCTGACGGTGCGCACCGACGCGCTGGCGACGCGGATCGTCATCGAGAACGGTCGGGCGGTCGGCGTCGAAATCGTCAGCCGTGGCGGCGCGCCGAGCGTGCTGCGCGCGACACGCGAAGTGCTCGTCGCGTCGGGCGCGATCGGCAGCCCCAAGCTGCTGCTGCAATCGGGGATCGGGCCGGCCGATCATCTCAAGGCGGCCGGCGTTCCCGTGATCCACGACCTGCCCGGCGTCGGCGAGAATCTCCAGGATCACCTCGATCTGTTCGTCATCGCCGAATGCACCGGCGATCATACCTACGACAATGTCGCGAAGCTGCACCGCACGGTGTGGGCCGGGCTGCAATACCTGCTGTTCAAACAGGGACCGGTCGCCTCTACTCTGTTCGAGACGGGCGGCTTCTGGTACGCCGACCCGCACGCGCGCTCGCCCGACATCCAGTTTCATCTCGGCCTCGGCTCGGGCATCGAGGCGGGCGTCGCGCGGATGAAAAATCCCGGCGTGACGATCAACTCGGCGTATCTTCGTCCGCGTTCGCGCGGCACGGTGCGCCTCGCCAGCGCCGATCCCCGCGCCGCGCCATTGATCGATCCGAACTATTGGGCCGATTCCGAGGACCGGCGCCTGTCGATCGCCGGGCTGCGGATCGCGCGTGAAATCCTGCGGCAGAAAGCGTTCGCGCCATACATCCTCGCCGAGCGCCTGCCCGGGCCCGACAAGGTCAGCGATGACGATCTTGTCGAATACGGCTGCCGTCACGCCAAGACCGATCATCATCCCGTCGGCGCCTGCCGGATGGGCCATGATAACGAGGCGGTGGTGACGCCCGATCTGCGGGTTCGCGGGATCGACGCCTTGCGCGTCTGCGACGCCTCGATCATGCCCAGGATCGTCTCGTCCAACACCAACGCGCCGACCATCATGATCGGCGAGAAAGCCTCCGACATGGTGCGCGGGCGCGAGCCGCTGCCCGCCGTGCTCTTCGCGACCAACCGGGCGGACGGCGCGACGCGCCCCGCCATGCGCGAGAACGCCGGGTGAATCCCCGGGTCACCATCATCGACATCGCCAAGCGCGCCGAAGTCTCCAAGTCGACGGTCTCGCTGGTGATCTCGGGCTCGCCGCTGGTCAAGGCGGAGACGAGGCGGCGGGTTCGCGCGGCAATCGACGAACTCGGCTATGTCTACAACCGCGGCGCCGCCAATCTGCGCAGCGCGCGCTCCGACCTCATCGGCATGGTGATCAACGACCTGACCAACCCGTTCTTCGCGGAACTCGCGGTCGGCATCGAAGGCGCGCTGCACGGGTCGGACTATATCCCGGTGGTCGCCAACACCGGCGAGAACCTGGTGCGCCAGGCGCAGGTGTTCCGCACGATGCGCGAGCACAATGCGGCGGGGGTCATCCTGTGTCCGGCGGGCGGCACCGACGCGGCGGCGCTGGCCGAGATCGCCGCCGTCGGCATTCCGATCGTGCTGGCGATGCGCCGGGTGCCCGGCGCGCAGGTGTCGCTCGTCGCGCCCAACAATCGCGACGGCGCGATGCGCGCGGTCGAGCATCTCGTGCGCCTCGGCCATCGGCGTCTGGTGTTTCTCGGCGGCGTCGCCTCGATGAGCGCGTTTGGCGAACGCGCCGGCGGCTTCGCCGAAGGGCTCGAGCGGGCCGGCCTCGCACTGGAGCCGGACAGCCTGATCGAGGCGCCGCCAACCAAGGCGGGCGGCGCGGCGGCGATCGCCCGCGCGCTCGCTTTGCCGCGACAGCCGACCGCGGCTCTATGCTTCAACGACATCGTGGCGATCGGCGCGGTGCACGGACTGTCGCGCCACGGGCTGAAAGCCGGCGAGGGATTCGCGGTGATCGGTTTCGACGACATCGCCGAAGCCGCGCAAATGGCCCCGCCGCTGACCACCGTCGCGGTCGACGCCGGCGGCCTCGGCGAGCGCGCAGCGCGCATGCTGCTGCGCCAGATCGACAGCGGCGCCCCGCGCGTCGAGACCTATATCGGCGAAGCCCGCCTGATCGTCCGCGAATCCTGCGGCGCGCCGAGAGCAGGGGAGGCCGTCATTGCGAGCGAAGCGAAGCAACCCAAGGGTCGAGGCGTTTGAAAATAGGCGCAACGGTCGTCACGACGCAACCACCATCGTCGGCGAACGCTGGCAAGCCGCCTCTTGCCCGAACGGCCCAACTCAGCAGGCGTCACGACCCTCCGCCGTCACGCCAGATCCGCATAGAGATCGCGCCATTCCGGATTGAATCGGTCGATCAGCATCAGCTTCTTGCGCCGAGAGCCGCCCTTGATCTGTTTTTCGCGCGCGATCGCCGCATCCATATCGGGATAGGCCTGGTGGTACACACCAGCGTCTTGCAGCCATACTGCGTCGTGAAGCCGGGCGTCCGCCCCTCCCGGTGTTGGAACACGCGCCGCGACAGGTCGGAGCGTCACGCCGGTGTACAACGTCCCGTTGCGCTGGCTCGCCATGATATAGACTGCTGGCTGTCTCATTGCGCCGAGCCTGCGTCGTCGGGGCGTTCGCGAAGAGCCTTTCGCCGAGCGACCCGCCAATTCGAGCAAACGTCACGGCCCCTGGGTTGCTTCGCTTCGCTCGCAATGACGGCCGATGTTTGCCAATGTGTCGCGGTAATTCCGCCCGCTCTTTGGTACTCGCGCCGGGTGCGCGCGGTCGGCCGCGCGGCGAGGCGTTCGGCGAGCAGGGCGCGGGCGAGGCTGGTCTGGCCGGCGCGGTCGGCGGCGGCGATCAGCGTCTGCGTGACGAGGTCGCGCTGGGCGTGGCTGCCGCCGATGCGGATCACCTTGTAGCGCACCGGCAGGATCGCCTGCACGGCGCTTGCATAGTCGCGGTTCGCGAAGGCGAGCGCGCCGTCGACCAGCCGGCGGCCGACGTCGACGGTGATGTCGCGATTGTCGCCGCGTCCATGCCGCTGATAATCGTCGAGCGATCGGCGCAGCCGCGCGACGCCTTCCGCATCGCCGGCCCGCGCGACGGCGAGCGCCAGATGCAGGTCGTTGAACACGAGGACATGGTCGTCGACATGGGTCAGCCATTGCGCCGCGAGCGGCGCCCAGCGCGCGCCGACATCGGCCCCGGCGAGCTCGAGGCGCCACAGCAGCGCCGAGGCGTCGACGAGATCGAGCAGCGAATCGGCGCCAAGGCGCGGCGCGATGAACGCATCGTAGTCGGCGATGACTTCCGCGAAGCGCCCCTCCTCGATCAGGTAGAGCGCAAGATGCCAGCCGTTGTGCACCGAAAGCGCCTGCGCCTTGCCCCAGGCCGGGCGCGACGCCTTGAGAAAATCGACGCCTTCGGCTTGCCGGCTCTCGGTCTCCAGGACATGGGCGACCGCATGCACCGCCCAGGCGTCCTCGGCGTTGCGCGCGATCGCGTCGCGGCCGATTGCCTCGGCGCGGCGCAACTCGCCCGCCTCCTCGAGCCCGAAGGCGTATTGGCCGAGCACGAAGCCGTAGTTCGGATTGGCGCGGTCCCAGGCCGGCAGCACGCGGGCCACGGAATCGCGGATGCTGAGGGAATGGCCGAGATAGAAATAGCTGTCGTGGGCGAAGCGCAGCGCCAGCGCGTCGGTCGGATGATCGACGAGAATGTCCTCCCAGACGTCGGTCGCCGCGATGATCTCGCCGGCCGCCCAGGCCTTGGCGGCGGCCAGATGACGCCGCTCGCGCGACGAGGCGCCCGGGATCGCCGCCTCGGCGGCGCCGATCGCCCCCGTCACCGCCGGGTTGTCGCCGCGAAAGCCGTTGAGCAGGAACAGCGAGGCGATCGCGCTGGCCCCGAGCGTGAAGGCGGGGTCGCGCCCCACCGCCTCCTGCAGCACGGCGATCGGATCGCCGGTCCAGCCGAGATAGTCGGCGACCGCGTGGTCGAGGGCGGCGACCGAAGCCGGCGCGCCGGCGACATCCAATCCTTGCTGGTCCTTGGCCATGGTCGGCTCCATCGGGCGGCGTCGGTCTGAAGCTTTAAGGGCGCATCACGCGAACATCGCTGCGCGCTCAGTCCACTAAAACAATATTCTGATCACCCGCCCGGGGCAATCGCCGGTCGCTTCCGGCTCAAAATTCTCATCGCTCGCGAATTGTAATATAATCGGGGGAATGCCCGCCGGGCGGTTTGTTTATCCGCCCGCCTGTGCTAGCTAAACAGGCGTCGCCGAGCCGCAGTCCGGTCAACCGCGGGGGCGGCCAGGGGGAGGGGAAAGGTCATGCGCGCCAAGGGATTCACGCATCCGGCAGCCGTCCCGCCGCGACATCGCGGCGCTCTCCCAGTCCATTCCACGGGCGCAATCTTACGGGGTTGGCCGTGTTCGCGCTAGGCCTTGATTTTGGCACCAACTCGGTGCGCGCGCTGATCGTGCGCTGCGCCGACGGCGCGGAGTTCGGCTCCTGCGTCATCGACTATCCCAGCGGCGCGCAGGGCATCCTGCTCGATCACAGCGACCATCGCCTCGCCCGCCAGCGCCCCGACGACTATCTCTACGGCGCCGAGCAGAGCGTCAGAGGCGCGCTCGCCGCCGCGCAGGCCAAGGCCGGCTTCGACGCCGCGCGCATCGTCGGCATCGGCGTCGACACGACGGGGTCGAGCCCGATCCCGGTCGATGCGCATAATCGCCCGCTGGCGCTCGACGCGAAATGGCGAGACAACCTTTCGGCGCAGTGCTGGCTGTGGAAGGACCACACGAGCTGGCGCGAGGCGGCGGGGATCACCGAGCTGGCGGCCAGGCACCGCCCGCAATCTGATCGCCAAATGCGGCGGCGTCTATTCCTCGGAATGGTTCTGGTCGAAAATCTGGCATTGCCTCAACGCCGCGCCGGACGTGTTCGACGCGGCCTATTCCTGGGTCGAGATCGCCGACTGGATCCCCGCCGTGCTCGCCGGCGTCGCCGATCCGCGCCAGATCAAGCGCGGCGTCTGCGCCGCCGGCCACAAGGCGCTGTATTCCGACGAATGGGGCGGCCTGCCGGACAAGGAATTTCTGGCGATGCTCGATCCGCGGCTCGCCGCGCTGCGCGACCGCCTCTACGAAAAGGCCTACGACGCCACCGAGCCGGCGGGCTCGCTCTGCGCCGAATGGGCGGCGCGGCTCGGAGCTGCCGGAGGGCATTCCGATCGCCATCGGCGAATTCGACGTGCATTACGGCGCGATCGGCTGCGGGGTGCGCGAGGGGACGCTGGTCAAGGTGATCGGCACCTCGACCTGCGACATCTGCGTGGTCTCCGCCGAAAAGCAGGTGCCCGACATTCCCGGCATCTGCGGCATCGTCAAGGGCGCGGTGCTGCCCGGCTATTACGGCATCGAGGCCGGCCAGTCGGCGGTCGGCGACATTTTCAAATGGTGGGTCGAGGGCGTCTGCGCGGGCGACGCGGCCCTGCATGCGGCGCTGACCGCCGAAGCGGCTACGCAGAAGCCCGGCGAGTCCGGCCTGCTGGCGCTCGACTGGAACAACGGCAACCGCACCATCCTGGTCGATCAACTGCTGTCGGGTCTGCTGCTCGGCCAGGACCTCTACACGCACGCGGGCGGAAATCTACCGCGCGCTGATCGAGGCGACGGCGTTCGGCGCGCGGGCGATCATCGAGCGCATTCGCGAATACGGCGTGCGGATCCGTCGCGTCGTTTGCGCCGGCGGCATCGCCGAGAAGAACCCGCTGCTGATGCAGATCTACGCCGACGTCACGGGCTGCGCGATGCTGGTCGCCGGCTCCAGCCAGACCTGCGCGCTCGGCGCGGCGATCGCCGCCGCCGTGCTGGCCGGGCGCGCACCCGGACTTCATCGCGGCGCAAGAGGCGATGACCTCGCTCAAAGACGAGCGATACGAGCCGATCGCGGCCAACCGGCTGGTCTACGACCAGCTCTACGCCCTCTACCGCGAACTGCACGACAGCTTCGGCGGCCTGACCAGGTCCGCCGACCTGTCGCAGGTGATGAAGACGCTGCTCGAGATCAAGGACGCCCAGCGCGGATAGGTCATGGCCGCGCGGGACCATTCGTTCCCAGTCAGCCGGCCGAAGACGGCGTCCCGCGCGCCGTCGATGTTGCAACCTCGTCGCGTCGAATTGGCGATGCGCAAACCCTCGAGACGATCATGATCAATCTCGCTACGCCCGAAATCTGGTTCGTTTGCGGCTCCCAGCACCTCTATGGCCCGGGCCCGCTCGCCGAGGTCGCCGCGCATGCGCGGCAGATCGCCGGAGCGCTCGCCGAATCGAAGAAATTGCCGCTGAAGACGGTGTTCAAGGCGTTGCTGACCACGCCGGACGAGATCGCGCAGACTCTGCCTCGAGGCCAATTCCGACGACAATTGCGCCGGGCTGATCTTGTGGATGCACACGTTTTCGCCCTCGAAAATGTGGATCCGGGGTTTGAATTCGCTCGCCAAGCCGTTCGTGCATCTGCACACCCAGTTCGGTCGCGACCTGCCGTGGGACGCGATCGACATGGATTTCATGAACCTCAACCAGTCGGCGCATGGCGACCGCGAGGCTGGCTTCATTCACACCCGCATGCGCCTCGCCCGCAAGGTGGTGGTCGGCCACTGGTCGGACCCGGAAGTGCAGGACCGCATCGGCGCCTGGATGCGCGCGGCGCGCGCCTGGCGCGACTGGCAGGGCGCGCGGTTCTGCCGCTTCGGCGACAACATGCGCCAGGTCGCGGTCACCGAGGGCGACAAGGTGGCGGCCGAGATGACGTTCGGCTTTTCGACCGACGGCTACGGGATCGGCGATCTCGCCGCCGCGGTGGACGCCACGTCCGACGCCGAGGCGAACCGGCTCGTCGGCGAATACGAGGCGCGCTATGCGGTCGCCGCGCCGCTGCGCAAGGGCGGCGAGCGGCACGAATCGCTGCGCTACGGCGCCCGGCTTGAACTGGGGCTGCGCGCGTTCCTGGAGGGCGGCGGCTTCAAGGGGTTCACCACCACCTTCGAGGATCTGCGCGGGCTGAAGCAGCTTCCGGGCCTGGCGCCGCAGCGCCTGATGGCCGACGGCTACGGCTTCGGCGCCGAGGGCGACTGGAAGACCGCCGCGCTGCTGCGCGCGATGAAGGTGATGGGCGAGGGGTTGCCGGGCGGAACCTCGTTCATGGAGGACTACACCTATCACCTCGCGCCCGACCGGCATCTGGTGCTCGGTGCGCATATGCTGGAAATCTGCGAGACCATCGCCGACGGCAAGCCGTCGCTGGAGATTCATCCGCTCGGCATCGGCGGCAAGGAGGACCCGGTCCGCCTGGTGTTCAACGCGCGGCCGGGCGATGCGGTCAACGCCAGCCTGATCGATCTTGGCGCCCGCTTCCGCCTGCTGGTCAACGAGGTGACTGACATCACGCCGCCGCCAATGCCCAGGCTGCCGGTCGCCCGCGCGGTGTGGGAATGCAAACCGGATTTCAAGACCGCCTGCGCCGCCTGGATTCTCGCCGGCGGCGCGCATCACACCGTCCACAGCTATAGCGTGACCACCGAGATGCTCGACGATTTCGCGACCATCGCGGGGATCGAGCTGACGAGGATCGACGCCGACACCAGGATTGGCGCGTTCAAGCAGGACCTGCGCAACAACGACGTCTACTATCGCCTCGCCGACGGCTTCCGGGCCTGACGCCTTCGCCGCAGGGAGATGACGCCGCATCATGCTGACCGAACTCAAGCGCGAAGCCTTCGAAGCCAATGTCGCGTTGCCGCGCCACGGGCTGATCAACCTGACGTTCGGCAACGCCAGCGCGATCGACCGGGGACAAGGCGTGTTCGCGATCAAGCCGAGCGGCGTCGACTATTCCGTGCTGCGGCCCGATGACATGGTGCTGGTCGACCTCGAGGGCAAGAAGGTCGAGGGCGCGCTCAATCCTTCGTCGGACACGCCGACCCACCGCCGGCTGTTCCTCGCGTTTCCCCGGATCGGCGGCGTCGTGCACACGCATTCCTCATGCGCCGTCGCCTTTGCGCAGGCCGGCCGGCCGATCCCGATCCTCGGCACCACCCACGCCGATTATTTCAACGGCGACGTGCCCATCACCCGTCAGATGACGTCGGCCGAGATCGCCTCGGCCTATGAATGGGAGACCGGCAATGTGATCGTCGAGCGGCTGGCCTCGCTCGATCCCGCCGATTTTCCCGGCGTGCTGGTCAATCGCCACGGCCCGTTCGCCTGGGGGCCGAGCGTCGCCAAGGCGGTCGAGGCGGCGGTGGCGATCGAATGCGTCGCGCATATGGCGCTGATGTCGCTGCAGCTCGCGCCGAACCTCGCGCCGATCGAGCCGGAGCTGCTCGCCAAGCATTTCAAGCGCAAGCACGGGCCGGGGGCGTACTACGGGCAGAAGGCCGGCTGACGACGTTGGCCAAACGTGAGGGCGCGGGATGTTTCATCTCGAGATGGTCGAGGGTGATCCATCAGTTCGAATGGAGGCCATTGTTTTCATCCTCAGCAGCTTGTCCAGGACGCGCTAAGCGCGCCGCCTCCGGCGGTCGCCCGAAGGGCGATCCTTGACAAGCTGCTGAGGATGAAAAACGCTCCGCCCATGCGAACGATGTCGCAATAACGATCCCATCGCGAACCGCCGCCCGTTTCGCTCGGAACGCCGCCCCTCTATTTTCCCCAACCCTGTCATTTCACCCTGACCCCGTTCGTCATTGGGATACGGCGGCTGCGCATCCGCGCCCGCCGGCTCGCAACCGACAGGGGAAAATCATGGCTCCGACCGCTCCGATCGTCGCGCTCTATGCGGCGATCCTTGGCCTTCTGGCCGCCGCGCTGACGCTCAACGTCATCCTGAACCGCGTGCGCAGCGGGATCGAATCGGGCGACGGCGGCGTCCCCGCGCTGATGCAGGCGATGCGCGCGCACGGCAATTTCATCGAGCAGGCGCCGATCGCACTGATCCTGATCGCCAGCGCCGAGGCGGCCGGCGCCCGCGCGCTGGTGGTGAACGCGTTGGGGGTCGCGCTGCTGATCGCCAGGTTCGCCAGCGCGGTCGCGCTCAACCGAACGATCCGCCAGTCGCCGCTGCGCCAGTTCAGCGGCGGCCTCAGCGACCTCCTGCTGATCGCAACCTCAGTGACGATCTTGCTCGCCCTCGCCGGCGTCAGGTGAATTCTCGCCGCGCCGCCTCACCGGATCGGCGGCGCGTATTGGATGCCGCCCATGCTCCACAATTCGTTGAGCCCGCGCGGGATTCCGAGCTTCGACTTCACGCCGACGTTGCGCTCATAGGACTCGCCGTAGTTGCCGACCGCGCGGATGATGTTGACCGCCCAGTCGTTGGAAAGGCCGATCTGCCCGCCAAAGCCGCCTTCGGCGCCGACCAGCCGTCGCACGATCGGCTTGTCCGACTTCAGCGCCTGGTCGAGGGTTTTGGAGGAAACGCCAAGCTCCTCGGCGTCGAGCATCGCGAAGAGAACCCACTTGACGAGCTGGCCCCATTTGGCGTCGTCGACGCGCACCGCCGGGCCCAGCGGCTCCTTCGAAATGACGTCGGGCAGGATCACATGGTCTCCCGGCTTCTGCAGCAGCAGACGCTCCGCGTAGAGCCCGGAAATGTCGCTGGTGTAGGCTGCGCAGCGGCCGGCTTCGTAGTCCTTCAGCGCGTCGGCCGCCGAGGCTTCGCCGACCACTTCGTATTTCATGTTGTTGCTCTTGAAGTAATCGACGAGATTGTCGATCGTCGTGGTGCCGGTCTGCACGCACACCTTGGCGCCGTCGAGTTCGAGCGCCGAAGAGATCGGCGGCGACTTGCGGATCAGGAATCCCTGCCCGTCGTAGTAGTTCACGCCGACGAAGCTCAGGCCGTACTGCGTCTCGCGCGACATCGTCCAGGTCGAGTTGCGCGCCAGGATGTCGATCTTGCCCGACTTCAGCGCCTCGAAGCGCTCCTCGGCGTTGAGCGGCGTGAACCGCACCTTCGCCGGATCGTTGAAGATCGCGGCGGCGACGGCGCGGCAGAAATCGACGTCGAGCCCCGACCACTTCCCTTGCGCGTCGGCGATCGAAAAGCCGGTGAGGCCGGGATTGACGCCGCAATTCACCGCGCCGCGCTGCTTGACGGCATCTAAGGTTTGCGCCATCGCAGCGCCTGCGAACAGCGTGGCGAGGACCGCGCCGCGGCAGAAGGACAGGATGATCTTACGCGTGGACATGGCGCTCCTCGCTCCAATTTCGACGCCGCGATTCGGCGCTTGGCCAGCCCGCCGCGCGTCAACCCTCGACCGACGGCGCCTGGCGCACGATCACCTTGGTTCCCACGGGAACGCGGTCGTAGAGATCGATCACGTCGGGGTTGACCAGACGAAAACATCCCGACGAGACGGCGGTGCCGATCGTGTCCGGCTGGTTGGTGCCGTGGATGCGATAGACCGTATCGCCCAGATACATCGCGCGCGCGCCAAGCGGATTGCCGGGACCGCCCGCCATGAACCGTGGCAGGTAGGGCTGGCGCTCGATCATCTCCGGCGGCGGGCGCCAGTCCGGCCATTCCTGCTTGCGCGAAATCTTGAGCTGGCCCCGCCACTGGAAGCCATCGCGCCCGACCCCGATGCCGTAGCGCAAAGCGCGGTTGTTGCCCTGGACGAGATAGAGGAAGCGCTCCGCGGTCTGGATGACGATGGTGCCGGGCGCGGCGCTGGTGCGGTAGAACACCAGTTGGCGCTGGAACTGCGGATCGAGCTGCTCCTGGTCGGGGCTGGGGACGACGCCGGGCTGGTCGCCGCCCGCCGCTTCATCGTTTCCGGGCGCGGCCTGGTCCGCCTGCGCGGCCCCGCCGACTGGCGGACCGAAGGCGGCGAGCGGCAGCAGGAGCGCGATCAGCGCCGCCAGGCCGCGTTTGCCGGTCAATCGCATCGAATGCCTCTCCCTATCCTGACTTCGCGCCGCAGCGCGCGTAGACCATCGTGCCGTAGCGGCCGGCGACGTCGGGATCGACCCATTTGGTGATGAACAAGCGGTCGCTGGCGGACACCACCTCGCGATCGGTCTGGTCGCCGGCCGGGCCGGCGGGGCCAATGTATGTCCGGCCGTCCGCCGAAGGTTTGACCACCAGTTCCGACGCTTTCGTTTCGTCGGCGAGATACATCATCACCCCGCCGTTCTCGCCCTTGGCGATCACATAGGGCTTGTTGCACTGGGCGGCGGCCGCCTTCTCGGTGCGCGCGCGGTCCGCGTCGACATGATAGGAGGCGAGGCCCCACTTGCCGACGAGTTGATCCACAGTGATGTTGGCCGCCGGCGCCAGCGCGGCGGCGGGCGGCGGCGACGAGCCGCAACCGCTGAGCGCCAGCGCGGCGCCCACCGCGATCGCGGCGCCGACGAATGACCTGCCGATTCCCAGCTTCATGGCGTCCCCCCACCCGGCCGAACCATTCCACGCCGCCAAGATTAGGCCGTTGTGCGGCCGCCGCGCAAGCTGGGGAGATAACCTGAAGTCATCCATGCGGGCGCCCGCGACGCAAGAAGACGCGAACCCCGAACTCCGGCTCGCCTCCACGACAAAATCTTGACCAGGCGGGGAGTTCATTGGATTCTATTGTTCAGAATTGTGTGGCGAAAAGCCGCTTCGCGCGACTTCCCTCATCTATCGCGCTGCGCGTGACATCTTCCCCCGTAAGGGGGGAAGAGGGCGGCGCCTTCGGCGCTGTCAGGTTGGGCGCCAAGGCGCTCACCCCCCGATGTTGAAGCTCGCCAGCGCGGCCATGTTGACGATGTCGGAATCCTTGGCGCCGAGCGGAACGATCTGCACCGGCCGCTCCAGCCCGACGATCAGCGGGCCGATCACCGTCGCGCCGCCCAGTTCCTGCAGCATCTTGGTCGAGATCGACGCCGAGTGGAACGCCGGCATCACCAGCACATTGGCGGTGTCGGTCAACCGGCAGAACGGATAGGCGCTCATCGTCGCGCGGTTCAGCGCGACGTCGGCCGACATTTCGCCGTCGTATTCGAAATCGACCCTTTGCGCGTCGAGAATGCGCACCGCCTCCTGCACCCGCTGGGTGCGCTCGCCCGGCGGGTGGCCGAAGCTCGAAAAGGCCAGCATCGCGACGCGCGGCTCGTAGCCGAGGCGACGCGCCACCCCCGCCGCCTCGATGGCGATCTGCGCCAGATCCTGGGCGTCCGGCATTTCCATGATCGCGGTGTCGGCGACCACCACCGGGCGCCCGCGCGACAGCACCAGCGACACGCCGATCACCCGATGTCCCGGCTTGTGGTCGATGACCCGGCGCACTTCTTCGAGCGCGATCGAGAAGTTGCGCGTGACGCCGGTGACCATCGCGTCGGCGTCGCCCTGCGCGACCATCGCGGCGGCGAAATAATTGCGGTCCTGATTGATCAGCCGCTGGCAGTCGCGGAACAGGAAGCCGCGCCGCTGCAGCCGTTCATAGAGGAATTGCGCGTAGACCGAATTGCGCGACGACAGCCGCGCATTGTGGATCTCGATCCCCTTTTCGGCCAGATCGAGGCCGGCGTTGGTCGCGACCTGCCGCACGCGCTCCTCGCGCCCCACCAGAATGGCCGACCCGAGGCCCTGATTGACGAAGGAGTAGGCGGCGCGGATGACCTGCTCCTCCTCGCCCTCGGCGAACACCACGCGTTTGGGAAACCGCCGCACGCGCTCGATGATCCGTTGCAGCGCGCCGGCGATCGGATCGCGCCGCGCCGAGAGCTGCGCCTTGTAGGCGTTCATGTCGACGATCGGCTTTTGCGCGACGCCCGATTCCATCGCCGCCCTGGCGACGGCGATCGGGATGACGGTGATCAGCCGCGGATCGAACGGCACCGGAATGATGTAATCGCGCCCGAAGCGCGGTCGCGCGCCCTGATAGGCGGCGGCGACCTCGTCCGGCACGTCCTCGCGCGCGAGATCGGCGAGCGCGCGGGCGGCGGCGATTTTCATCTCCATGTTGATCGTCTTGGCGCGCACGTCGAGGGCGCCGCGAAAAATATAGGGAAAGCCCAGGACATTGTTGACCTGGTTGGGATAGTCCGAACGGCCGGTGGCGATGATGACGTCGTCGCGCACGCGCATCGCATCTTCCGGGGTGATTTCCGGGTCGGGATTGGCCATCGCGAAGATGATCGGATTGGGCGCCATGGTCCTGACCATGTCCGCCGTCAGCGCGCCCTTGGCCGACAGGCCGAAGAAGATGTCGGCGCCGGCCATCGCCTGTTCGAGGCTGCGCAGGTCGGTGTCGACGGCATGCGCCGACTTCCATTGATTCATGCCTTCGGCGCGGCCGCGCCAGACGACGCCCTTGGTGTCGCACAGCAGCACGTTCTTCGGCTCGAAGCCGATCGCCTTGATCAGGTCGAGACAGGCGATGCCGGCCGCGCCCGCGCCGTTGCACACCAGCCTCGTGGTCTTGATGTCGCGGCCGGTCAATTTGATCGCATTCAGCATGCCGGCGGCGGCGATGATCGCGGTGCCGTGCTGATCGTCGTGGAAAACCGGAATGTTCATCAACTCGCGCAGCCGTTCCTCGATGATGAAACACTCGGGCGCCTTGATGTCCTCCAGATTGATACCGCCGAACGACGGGCCGAGATAGCGCACGCTGTTGATGAATTCCTCCGGGACTTCCGTATCGATCTCCAGATCGATGGAATCGATGTCCGCGAAACGCTTGAACAGAACCGCCTTGCCCTCCATCACCGGCTTGGCGGCGAGCGCGCCAAGGTTGCCAAGCCCGAGGATCGCAGTGCCATTGGTGATGACGGCGACCATGTTGCCGCGCACCGTGTAGTCGAAGACGGTTGACGGATCGGCGTGGATCGCCTTGACCGGCACGGCGACGCCGGGCGAATAGGCGAGCGACAGATCGCGCTGCGTCGCCATCGGTTTGGTCGGCATGATTTCGAGCTTGCCGGGCCGCCCGCGCGAATGGAACTGCAGCGCCTCCTGATCGGTGATCGAGGGGCGTTTGGACCGGTTTGGCGGATCATTGGCCATCGGACATTCCTCATCCTGCCGGCGGTTCGGACCCAAGCGCAGCCGGCGAAGCGAGCGATTGAGAAAATTCAGGCGATCGCCTCGCCGCCGCTATGCTTCGCCCCAGACGTCCGTGGCGACCTCGACGGCGCGCGCGAGTTTCTTCCACTGATCCGCTTCGGTCAGGTCGTTGCCGTGCGCGGTCGATGAAAAACCGCATTGATGGCTGAGCGCGCATTGCGCGAGCGGAACATAGCGGGCCGCCTCGTCGATGCGCTTCTTCAATTCGTCCTTGGGCTCGACCGCCGCGCTCTTGGAGCTCATCAGTCCCAGCACGATCATCTTGCCCTTGGGCGTGAACCGCAGCGGCGCGAAATCGCCGGAGCGCTCGTCGTCGTATTCCAGGAAGAATCCGTCGATCGCCATCTCGTTGAGCAGAATTTCGGCGACCGGCTCATAGCCGCCCTGGGCGACCCAGGCGCTCTTGAAATTGCCGCGGCAGAGATGCACCGAAATCACCATATCGCTGGGCCGGTCGCGGATGGAATCATTGACCAGCCGGCAATAGAGGCGCGTCAACTGGTCCGGATCGTCGCCTCGCGCCTTCGTCGATTCGCGGATCGCCGGATCGCAGAGATAGGCGAGGTTGGTGTCGTCCAGTTGCAGATAGCGGCAGCCGCGCGCCGCCAGATCGGCGATTTCGGCGCGATAGGCGGCGGTCAGATCATCGTAGAATGCTTCGAGATCGGGATAGACCGCCTCGCTGATCGCCCGCCGCCCGCCGCGAAAATGCAGCATCGAGGGCGCGGGTATGCACACTTTGGGCGTCCGGCGCGTTTGTCCTTTCAGAAAGTCGAAATCGGCGCCCTGGATTGACGCGGCATGGCGGATCGGCGCCTCGACATGCATGGTCGGCGGCCGGAAGCCGACCTCGGTCCCGTCGTCCTTGCGGAATTTGGCGACGAACTCGCCGTAGGTGACCGAAACACCCGCCAGCTTCTCGAGAAAATCGACATGAAAATAGGTGCGGCGGAATTCCCCGTCGGTAATGCCGCGAAGGCCGACATTTTCCTGGGCGCGCACCACTTCGGCGATGCATTCGTCCTCGACCGCGCGCAGCGCAGCGGCGTCGCTCTTGCCGGCAAAAAAGGCTTCGCGCGCGTCGGCGAGCCGGCGGGGGCGCAGATAGCTGCCGACATGGTCGGCGCGAAATGGCGGTCGGTCGGCCAACGTTTCCCCCTTGCAATCGATTGCGCGGCGCCGGCCCGGCGCTCCCCCGCGTTTCCGCGGAGGCATTTCTAGAGCAAGGCGAGCGTTTGGCAACCCGTCGCGCCGCCGCATGTCGTGACGCAGCCGCGCGCCGCGATCGTCCGGCGCGGCGTCACCCCGCCGCCGCGCCTTCGAGCGCGCGGGCGAGCGCCGTTTCGAACCGGCTCGCGATGATCTCGATCTCCGAGGCGTTCACGATATAGGGCGGCGCGATCACCGCGTGATCGCCGAGCACGCCGTCGGCGGCGCCGCTGGCCGGATAGATCATCAGGCCTTCGGCCATCGCCGCCTCTTTCAGTCGCGACGCGAGCCGCGCCGCGGCGGGGAACGGCTCCTTGGTCTGGCGATCGCGCACCAGTTCGACGCCATGGAACAGCCCGCGCCCGCGGATGTCGCCGACATGCGGATGCTGGCCGAGCCGCGCCTCGAGCAGCGCGCGCAATTGCGCGCCGCGCGCCGCGACATTGGCCAGCAGATTCTCGTCGTCGATCGTCTTGAGCACCGCGAGCGCGGCGGCGCAGACGACAGGATGGCTCATGTAGGTCTGGCCGTGGGCGAGCGCCGCCGAGCCCGCCTCGACCGCCGCGACGATCCTGGCGGAGGCCAGGGTCGCGGCGATCGGCTGCAGGCCCGCCCCGAGGCCCTTGGCGACGACGATGATATCGGCGGCGACGCCCTCCTGCTCCAGCGCGAAGAACGTGCCCGTGCGCCCGGAGCCGCACATCACCTCGTCGGCGATCAGCAGCACGCCGTGGCGGTCGCATATCTCTCGGATGCGCCGGAAATAGCCCGGCGCGGGCGGCGCGCAGCCGAGAGTCGCGCCGGACACCGGCTCGGCGACGAAAGCGGCGACGTTTTCGGGGCCGATCCTGAGGATTTCAGCCTCCAGCGCGTCGGCGACCCGCTGGCCATAGGCTTCCAGGGTCTCCCCGCTCGCCTGGCCGCGATAGGCGTGGCAGGCGGGGATGCGGCCGACGTCGATCAGCATCGGCGCGTAGGTCGCGCGCCGCGCCATATGGCCGCCGACCGAAAGGGCGCCGAGCGTCGCGCCGTGATAGGCCATTTCGCGCGCGATGAACCGGCCGCGCTTAGCGTCGCCGCGCTCCAGGTGATACTGGCGCGCCAGTTTCAGCGCCGCCTCGATCGCTTCCGAGCCCGAGCCCAGAAGGATCGCGCGGCCAGCGCCGAAACCGGCCGGGGCGCGGGCGATGAGGTCGGCGGCGAGGCGCTCGGCGGGCTCACTGGTGAAAAACGCGGTATGGGCATAGGCGAGCTCACCCGCCTGCGCGCGGATCGCGGCGATCGGCGCGGGATGCGAGTGGCCGAGGCACGACACCGCCGCGCCGCCGCAGGCGTCGATATAGTCGCGCCCATCGGCGTCGAACAGACGCACCCCCGCGCCGCGCACCGCCATCGGCGGCGCGCCGTTGAGGTTGCGATGAAAAACGCTGCTGTCGGCGCGCATGGGCGGCTCGCCTTCCCCCGGGTTTGGCCTGACGTTTCGACGAGTCCGCCCCTCAAGTCCAGCCCCGTCGCACTCCCGCGGCTCCCCGCCCCTGGCACCCTCCCCGTGTCTTGCTGTTTGTGATGACATAAAGATATGTTTATGTTATTATGCTGATTATACATCTGCGGGTTGGGGTTGGTGGGAGCGGGAATGACGGCGGTGAATGCCCTGTTTGCCGAGGCGGCGCGGCCGGCGATTGATCCGGCGACCGCTGCGGGCGAGCGGATTCTGATCCTCGACGGCGCGATGGGCACCCAGATCCAGGCGCTGGGCTTCGGCGAGGAGCATTTTCGCGGCGACCGCTTCGCCGCCTGCGAATGCCGCCTGCAGGGCGACAACGACCTGCTGACCCTGACCCAGCCGCAGGCGATCGAGGACATTCATTTCGCCTATGCGATCGCCGGCGCCGACATCCTCGAGACCAACACTTTCTCCTCGACCTCGATCGCCCAGGCCGACTATTCCATGACCGAGGCGGTCTACGAACTCAACCGCGACGGCGCCCGCCTCGCCCGCCGCGCCGCGCTCAGGGCCGAGCGCATCGACGGGCGCAAACGCTACGTCGCCGGCGCCCTGGGCCCGACCAACCGCACCGCCTCGATGTCGCCCGACGTCAACAACCCCGGCTTTCGCGCGGTGTCGTTCGACGACCTGCGGCTCGCCTACAGCGAGCAATTGACCGGGCTGATCGACGGCGGCGCCGACATGGTGCTGATCGAAACGGTGTTCGACACGCTCAACGCCAAGGCGGCGATCTTCGCCTGCGAGGACATCTTCGCGCGGCGCGGCTTGCGCCTGCCGGTGATGATCTCGGGCACCATCACCGACCTTTCCGGCCGCACCCTGTCGGGCCAGACGCCGACCGCCTTCTGGCATTCGGTGCGCCACGCCAGGCCCTTCGCGGTCGGGCTCAATTGCGCGCTCGGCGCCGCCGCGATGCGCGCGCACATGGTCGAAATCGCCGCCGTCGCCGACACGTTCACCTGCGCCTATCCCAACGCCGGCCTGCCCAACGAATTCGGCCTCTACGACGAGAGCCCCGAGGCGATGGCGGCCGAGATCGGCGAATTCGCGCGCGCCGGCCTCGTTAATATCGTCGGCGGCTGCTGCGGCTCGACGCCCGAGCACATCAGCGCGATCGCCGACGCGGTGCGCGTCGCGCCCCCCCGCGCCATCCCACGCGTCGCGCCGCAGATGCGCCTCTCCGGCCTCGAGCCGTTCACGCTGACCTCCGACATTCCGTTCGTCAATGTCGGCGAGCGCACCAATGTCACGGGCTCCGCGCGGTTCCGCAAATTGATCACCGCCGGGGATTTCGCCGGCGCCCTCGCGGTGGCGCGCGACCAGGTGGCCAGCGGCGCGCAGATTCTCGACGTCAACATGGACGAGGGCCTGATCGATTCCGAACGGGCGATGACCGAGTTCCTCCACCTGATCGCCGCCGAGCCCGACATCGCGCGCGTGCCGCTGATGATCGATTCCTCGAAATTCTCGGTGATCGAGGCCGGCCTCAAATGCGTGCAGGGCAAGCCGCTGGTCAATTCGATCTCGATGAAGGAGGGCGAGGAGGCGTTTTTGCGCGCCGCCCGGCTGGTGCGCGCCTATGGCGCGGCGGTGGTGGTGATGGCTTTCGACGAACAGGGCCAGGCCGACACCGTCGAGCGCAAGGTCAGCATTTGCGCGCGCGCCTACAGATTGCTGACCGAACAGGTCGGCTTCCCGCCCGAGGACATCGTCTTCGATCCCAACATCTTCGCGATCGCCACCGGCATCGAGGAGCACAACGGCTACGGCGTCGCGTTCATCGAGGCGACGCGCACGATCCGCCAGACCCTGGCGCACGCCCATATTTCGGGCGGCGTCTCCAACCTGTCGTTCGCCTTTCGCGGCAACGAGCCGGTGCGCGAGGCGATGCACGCGGTGTTCCTCTATCACGCGATCCAGGCCGGCATGGACATGGGCATCGTCAACGCCGGCCAGCTTGCGGTCTATGACGCGATCGGGCCCGAGCTGCGCGAGGCCTGCGAGGACGTCGTGCTCAATCGCCGGGCCGACGCGACCGAGCGCCTGCTGGCGCTCGCCGAGCGCTATCGCGGCGGTCCCGGCAAGGAGGCCAAGGCGGCCGATCTCGCCTGGCGCGCCTGGCCGGTCGACAAGCGCATCGCCCATGCTCTGGTCAACGGCGTGACCGACTATATCGACGCCGACACCGAGGAGGCGCGCCTCGCCGCCGAGCGGCCGCTGCAGGTCATCGAAGGGCCGCTGATGGCTGGCATGAACGTCGTCGGCGACCTCTTTGGCTCGGGAAAGATGTTCCTGCCGCAGGTCGTCAAATCGGCGCGGGTGATGAAGCAGGCGGTGGCGCTGCTGCTGCCCTACATGGAGGCCGAGAAGAAGGCGGGCGGCGGCGAGGGGCGCCACAGCGCCGGCAAAATCCTGATGGCCACCGTCAAGGGCGACGTGCACGACATCGGCAAGAACATCGTCGGCGTCGTGCTCGCCTGCAACAATTATGAGATCATCGATCTCGGCGTGATGACGCCGGCCGAGAAGATTCTTTCGACCGCGCGCGAGCTCAAGGTCGACGTCATCGGCCTGTCCGGCCTGATCACCCCCTCGCTCGACGAAATGGCCCATGTCGCCGCCGAAATGGAGCGCGAAGGCTTCGACATTCCCCTGCTGATCGGCGGCGCCACCACCAGCCGCGTCCATACCGCGGTGAAAATCCACCCGCGCTACGCGCGCGGCCAGGCGGTGCATGTCAACGACGCCAGCCGCGCGGTCGGCGTCGTCGGCGCCCTGCTGTCGCGCGAGGCCAAGGCGCCCTATGTCGAGGCGTTGCGCGCCGAATATCGCGGCATCGCCGACGCCCATGCGCGCGGCGAGGCGGACAAGCGGCGCCTGCCGCTCGCCAAGGCGCGCGCCAATGCGCTGAAGACCGACTGGGGTTCCTACGCGCCGACCGTTCCGCGGTTTCTTGGCGTGCGCGTGTTCGAAAACTACGATCTTGGCGAACTCGCGCGCTACATCGACTGGACGCCGTTCTTCCAGACGTGGGAATTGAAGGGCCGCCACCCCGCCATTCTCGACGACGAGAAGCAGGGCGCGGCGGCGCGCACGTTGTTCGAAGACGCGCAGGCGATGCTGAAAACAATCATCGCCGAGCGCTGGTTCCAGCCCAAGGCGGTGATCGGCTTCTGGCCGGCCGGCGCGGAGGGCGACGATATCAGACTGTTCGCCGACGAGGCGCGGCGGACGCCGCTCGCCACCTTGTTCACGCTGCGCCAGCAACTGACCCGGCGCGACGGAAGGCCCAATCTCGCGCTCGCCGACTTCGTCGCGCCACGCGACGGCGGGCGCGATTACATCGGGGCTTTCGTGGTCACTGCCGGCGTCGAGGAGGCGGCGATCGCCGAACGGTTCGCGCGCGCCAACGACGATTATTCGTCGATCCTCGTCAAGGCGCTCGCCGACCGCTTCGCTGAAGCCTTCGCCGAGGCGATGCACACCAGGGTGCGTCGCGAGTTCTGGCCCTATGCGCCGGACGAGAGCTTCGCGCCCGACGAATTGCATGGCGAGCCCTATCGCGGCATCCGCCCGGCCCCCGGCTATCCCGCCCAGCCCGATCATACGGAGAAGGCGACGCTGTTCGCGCTGCTCGACGCCGAGGCGCGGATCGGCGTCAGGCTGACCGAGAGCTTCGCGATGTGGCCGGGCTCGTCGGTGTCCGGAATCTACATCGCCCATCCGCAAGCGCATTACTTTGGCGTCGCCAAGATCGAACGCGACCAGGTCGAGGATTACGCGGCGCGCAAAGGCATGCCTGCGCGGGAGGTCGAGCGCTGGCTCGCCCCGATCCTCAACTACGCCCCCGGCCCCTTCGCCGAGGCGGCGGAGTAGCACGTTTCTTCCCCCCTTGCGGGGGAAGGGGCGCGCACCCCTATACGTCATCCTCGTCCGGCAGGTCGTTGTGGCCGTTGGCGTTGGCGGCGTCGGTCGCGGGGTCGCCGAGCGAGGAATTGATCGGCATGTCGTGCTTGCGCTTCTCGTCGTCGATTCTCTGCTTGAGGTCGCGCGAGGCGCTCTCGAGGTCGCCGAGCTTCTGCTCGGCCGTTTGGCGCGCGGGGACGCGGTCCTCGACGTCCTGCGCCGACGCGCCGCCGGCGGACTTCTCGATTCCGCCGATCCGTTCGCGGGCTTCCGCCGTCTTATCGTCGACCGGACTTCCGGCGGCGTCGTGGCTCTCAGCATCCATCGCGGTCTCTCCTTCGCGGGGATCGAACGACGGGAACGCTCACCTCTGAGGAAGCGTTCCGTCCCGGCGCCCGCGAGCCGCGTCAGTAGCGGGGATAGCCGTATTCCTCCCAGCCGTTCGGCGGCCCCTGATAGCAGGGCGGCCCATCCGGTCCCTGATATTCGGGCGGCCCGTTCGGCGGCCCCTGGTAGGCGCCCGGCCCGCCCGGCGGCCCCTGGTATTCCGGCGGCCCGGCCTGCGGGGCTTGAGCTTCCGGCGTCTCCGCCGCCCCGTCGCCGGCGGACGCCACGGCGGGCAGCACGATGACCCTGGCGCCGAGGGGAACGCGCCGATAGAGGTCGATGACGTCCTGGTTCAGTAGGCGGATGCATCCCGACGACACCTTGGTGCCGATGGTCCACGGCTCGATGGTGCCGTGCAGGCGATAGTCGCTGTCGCGCCCGTCCTTGTAGAGATAGAGCGCGCGGGCGCCGAGCGGGTTGCCGACGCCGCCGGCCATTCCCCCGCGATACGGCCCGTAACGCTCGGGCTCACGGGCGATCATGTCGGGGGTCGGCGTCCAGCGCGGCCACTCGGCCTTGCGGCCGATCCTGGCTTCGCCGCGGAAGTTGAACGCCTCGACCCTGCCGACGCCGACCCCGTAGCGCAGCGCCCGGCCGTTTTCCTGCACGAGATAGAGAAACCGGCTGTTCGGGTCGACGACGACCGTCCCCGGCCGCTCGGCGGTCTGGTAGGCGACTTCCTGGCGCAGGAATTGCGGCTGCAACTGGCTGAGGTCGACCGCCTCGACCGGAAACGGCTCATTGGCGACCGGTCCGTAGATCGCGGCGTAGCGGGGATCGACCATCACCGCGCCGCTGGCGTTCAGGGCGGCTCCGCCCGGCGCCGCCCCCTGAGGCGCGCAGCCGGCCAGAACCAGGGGGGCGGCGAAAATCAGGGCGCGGCGGGTTATCGGCATTGTGCGGCGAGGTCCTGTGAACGTTGCGCGCCCAGCATAGGAAAATCCGGCGATGATGAACACCGTGGCGATCGGTCGCGGCCGGCGCGCCGTCATTGCCAGCGAAGCAACCCAGGGGTCGTGACCTCCAGGGACTGGCGTCGTTGATGAGCTCGACCTGCGGGTTGAGAGGATGCTCTATCGGGACGTGGACGGACGCGCTCTTTCAGGCGCCGCCAAGATTGCTGGATTGCTTCGCTGCGCTCGTAGTGGATAGGCTCGGATGTTGAATCGTCACCGTCCCGGCGCCGCGCGCCGGTCCGCGCCCTTGCGCGCGTGCGCGGCGACCAGGGCGAGGGCGGCGGGGGTCATGCCCTCGATGCGGCCGGCCTGGCCGATGCTGCTCGGCCGCACCGCCAGGAATTTCTGCCGCAATTCGTTGGAAAGCCCCGAAATGCCGGCATAATCGAGATCGCCGGGAATGGCGATCGATTCGCTCCGGCGGAAGCGCGCGACATCCTCCTCCTGGCGGTCGAGATAGACCGCATATTTGGCGTCGGCCTCGAGCCGCGCGGCGATGCGCGGTTCGAAAGAGCCAAGCTCCGGCCATACGCGCGCCAGTTCCGCGAGGGTGAATTCCGGCTGCGCGGCAAGCTCGAAGGCGCTGCGGCGCGCCCCGTCCTGATTGACCGCCAGGCCGCATTCGCGCAAGCCGCGCCGGCGTGGCGACGCAGGCCTCCATCAGCGCGCGCGCCTCGCGCAGCCGCCGCGCCTTGGCCCGGTGCAGCGCGGCGCGTTCGGCGCCGACGCAGCCGAGCGCGACGCCCTTTTCGGTCAGTCTTTCGTCCGCGTTGTCGGCGCGCAGCGACAGCCGGTATTCGGCGCGCGAGGTGAAAATGCGATAGGGTTCGGTGACGCCTTTGGTGGTGAGGTCGTCGATCATCACCCCGAGATACGATTCGGCGCGATCGAACACGCAAGGCGCGTCGCCGCCGGCCGACTTGGCGGCGTTGAGGCCGGCGACCAGGCCCTGCGCCGCCGCCTCCTCGTAGCCGGTGGTGCCGTTGATCTGCCCGGCCAGGAACAGCCCCCGGACGCGCCGCGTCTCCAGCGTCAGTTCGAGTTCGCGCGGATCGACGTAGTCGTATTCGATCGCGTAGCCCGGCCGGATCATCCGCGCCTGTTCGAGGCCCGGAATGGTGTGCAGGAATTCAAGCTGGACGTCGGCGGGCAGGGAGGTCGAAATCCCGTTGGGATAGATCGTCGGATCGTCGAGCCCTTCCGGCTCCAGGAAAATCTGATGGCCGTCGCGATCGGGAAAGCGCACGACCTTGTCCTCGATCGAGGGGCAATAGCGCGGCCCGCGGCCGGAAATCGCCCCGGAATAGACCGCGCTGCGATGCGCGTTGGCGCGCACGATGGCGTGGCCGGCGGCGGTGGTCCGGGTGATGTGGCAGGGAACCTGCGGCGTGGTGATCCGCGTCGTCATCGCGGAGAACGGCTCTGGCGGGTCGTCGCCGGGCTGCACTTCGAGCGCCGCCCAGTCGATGCTGGCGCCATCGAGGCGCGGCGGCGTGCCGGTCTTCAGCCGGCCGAGCGAAAAGCCCGCTTCGTCCATGCAACGGGCAAGGTCGACCGACGGCGCGTCGCCGACCCGCCCGGCCGGGGTCCGCTCATCGCCGAGGTGGATGATTCCGCGCAGGAAGGTGCCGGTGGTGATCACCAGCGCGCGGCATGCAAGGACGCGCCCGTCCGCCAGTTCGAGCGAGGACATCCGGCCGTCGGCGGCGGCGAAGCGCCGCGCTTCGCCTTCGATCAGCGTGAGATCGGCGGTGCGGCGCAGCAGACCCTGCATCGCTTGGGCGTAGAGCTTGCGGTCGGCCTGGGCGCGCGGCCCCTGGACGGCCGGGCCCTTGCGGCGATTGAGGACGCGAAACTGGATGCCCGCGGCGTCGCCGGCGTGGCCGATCAGGCCGTCGAGCGCGTCGATCTCGCGCACCAGATGACCCTTGCCGAGGCCGCCGATCGCCGGATTGCACGACATCGCGCCGATCGTGTCGAGGCGCTGCGTCACCAAGGCGGTGCTCGCGCCGAGTCGAGCCGCCGCGGCCGCGGCTTCGCAGCCAGCGTGGCCGCCGCCGATCACCACGACATCGAAACGCGTCATCGTCTCCATCGCACCACTTCACCCAAGAGCAGGATCGTCGATCCCAAGCCTCTATTACTTGCCAATACACAATCTGGCAAAAATTTCTCCCAGCACTTCTTCGACATCGACGCGTCCGGCGATGCGCTCCAGCGCCCGCGCGGCCAGGCGCAGGTCTTCGGCCATCAGTTCGGCCAGCGCGCCGTGAGAGGCGAGCAGGCGCTCCAAAGCGGCGTGAGCGTCCTCGAAGGCGAGGCGGTGGCGCGCCAGCGTGATGAGCGCCGGAGCCGGCCCCGACAACTGGCGCTCCGCCGCGTCGGCGATCACGTCCAGCAGCCGATCGACCCCTTCGCCGGTCTTTGCCGAGACGGCGATCGTGCCGAAGGCGGGCGCGACTGGCGCCAGGTCGATCTTGGTGCGCACCGCGAGGATCGGCGGGCAGTCGGTTTGCCCGTCGAACGGCGGCGCGGCCGACCCGCCATCGCTCAGCCACAGCGCAAGGTCCGCCTCGCGGGCTCGGCGCCGCGCCCGCGCGATCCCCTCGCTTTCGACCGGGTCGGCGGTTGGCCTGATGCCTGCGGTGTCGACCAGATTGACCGGATAGCCACGCAATTCGAGCGCCACTTCGATGGGATCGCGCGTGGTCCCCGGCGTCGCCGAAACGATCGACACGTCGCGCCGCGCGATCGCGTTCATCAGCGTCGACTTGCCGACGTTGGGCGGCCCGGCGATGACGACGTTGAACCCGTCGCGCAGCCGCTCGCCCGAACGCGCCGAGGCGAGGTTGCGGCCGATCCGCTCGACCGCCGCCGCGGCCAGCCGGCGCACGCGAGCGAGGCCGGCGGGATCGACATCGTCCTGGTCGGAAAAGTCGATCTGCGCCTCGACCTCGGCCATCGCCTCGACGATCAGCGCGCGGATCGCATCGGCTTCGCGGGTCAGCGCGCCGCCGGCGATCCGCAGCGCCTGGCGGCGCTGCGCCTCAGTCTGCGCGTCGACGAGGTCGGCGAGCCCTTCGACCTGCGACAGGTCGAGCTTGCCGTTCTCGAAGGCGCGCAGCGCAAATTCGCCTGGCTCGGCGGGGCGCAGACCCTCCAGATGCGTCAGCGCCTCGATAACGCCGGCCAGGACCGCGCGCCCGCCGGTGACATGCAGTTCGGCCATGTCTTCGCCGGTGTAGCTGCGCGGCGCGCCGAAGCGAATGACCAGGGCGCGATCCAGCGCCTCGCCGGCGCGCGGATCACGCAGCGTTCTCAACGAGGCGACGCGCTCGGGCGGCAGGGTCGCCCCGGTCAACGTTTCGACGATCCGATTGCATGCGGGTCCGGAAAGGCGAATAATGCTGACTGCCGCGCGCCCGACTCCCGTGGCGGGAGCAAAAATTGTGTCCCGTAAGGGGCTTGCAACCGGCCGGCCCGCCGAGTTTTCGGCGCTCATGCGATCGAAACCACGATCAGGTTGCGCCGTAGCGCCGGCGCTCGCAGCCGTGGCATACAATTCGCTTGGGGCGCCGCGCCGCAGAAACGGTAAAAATCATGTCGATTTGCAAACATTTTCAAGGCCCGATGATCCAATGTGGTCGATTGCCCGGACGCGGCGCCGGCCGTCCGGGCGCACCGGTTGCCGCATAGGCTTTCCATCGACTATAGGAACCCTTCCTCCCGATCGCCGAGATAATTTCCATGGCCTTCAATCTGCCGCCTCATCTGCGCCGCCTCGAATCGGAGGCGATCCACATCATGCGCGAGGTGGTCGCCGAATTTAGCGCTCCGGTCATGCTCTATTCAATCGGCAAGGACTCGAGCGCAATGCTGCACGTGGCCTTCAAGGCGTTTCATCCGGCGCCGCCGCCGTTCCCGTTCCTGCACGTCGACACTACCTGGAAGTTTCGCGAAATGATCGCGTTTCGCGACGCGACGGCTGAGCGCCTCGGCATTAAACTGATCGTCCACACCAACCAGGACGGCCTCCGACGCGGCATTTCGCCGGTCGCCTCGGGATCGGCCTTGCACACGCAGGTGATGAAGACCGAGGCGCTCCGCCAGGCGCTGGACAATGGAAAATTCGACGCGGCGTTCGGCGGCGCCCGGCGCGACGAAGAAAAGAGCCGCGCCAAGGAGCGCATCTTTTCGCACCGCTCGGCGGCGCACGCCTGGGACCCCCGCAACCAGCGGCCCGAACTCTGGCGGCTGTTCAACACCCGCATTCGGGCCGGCGAATCGATGCGGGTGTTTCCGCTCTCCAACTGGACCGAGCTCGACGTCTGGGAATATGTGCGCGCCGAACGGATCCCGGTGGTTCCGCTTTATTTCGCCAAGGAGCGGCCGGTCGTCGAGCGCGACGGCGCGCTGATCATGGTCGACGACGAGCGCCTGCCGCTGGCGCCGGGCGAGAAGCCGCAAATGCGCCGCGTCCGCTTCCGCACGCTCGGCTGCTATCCGCTGACCGGCGCGATCGAATCGGACGCCGAGACGCTCGACGAAGTGATCGAGGAAATGCGCGCCTCGACGAGCTCCGAACGGCAGGGGCGGCTGATCGACCTCGACGAAACGGGCTCGATGGAGAAGAAAAAGCGCGAGGGCTATTTCTGATGAACGACGTCTTGCGCACAATGGCGCTCCCGACCCTGCGCCTGCTCACCTGCGGCTCGGTCGACGACGGCAAATCGACGCTGATCGGCCGCCTGCTTTACGAGCAGCAGCTCATCTTCGACGATCATCTGGCGGCGCTCAAGCGCGATTCGATCAAGCACGGGACGACCGGCGACGACATCGATTTCGCGCTGCTGGTGGATGGCCTCGAAGCCGAGCGCGAACAGGGAATCACCATCGACGTCGCCTATCGTTATTTCGCGACTCCGGCGCGCTCGTTCGTCGTCGCCGACACGCCGGGCCATGAGCAATACACCAGGAACATGGCGACCGGCGCCTCCAACGCCGACCTCGCGGTGATTCTGGTCGACGCGCGCAAGGGCCTGCTGACCCAGACCTTCCGCCATTCCTACATTGTGTCGCTGCTCGGCATCCGCCATGTCGTTCTGGCGGTCAACAAGATCGATCTCGTCGACTTCGACGAGGCGGTGTTCCGCGGCATCGTCAGGAGCTTTGAAGAATTCGCGAGGCCGTTGGGATTCCGCTCGATCGAGCCGATCCCGATATCCGCGCGGTTTGGCGACAACGTCTCAGCGCGCAGCAAGAATACGCCGTGGTTCGCCGGGCCGCATCTGTTGCACCATCTCGAGCGCGTCGAGGTCGAGCAGGACCGCCGCTCAGCGCCGTTTCGCCTGCCGGTTCAGTGGGTCAACCGGCCGCATCTGGATTTTCGCGGCTTCGCCGGCTCGATCGCCAGCGGAACGGTGCGGCCGGGCGACGAGATCGTCGTCGCGTCATCCGGCAAGCTCAGCAAAGTCACGCGGGTGATCGTCGCCAATGGCGACGCCGCCGAGGCCGGCGCCGGCGAGGCGGTGACCCTGGTGACCGCCGACGAGGTGGACATCGCGCGCGGGGAATTGCTCAGCCATCCCGAGGGGCGGCCCGAAGTCGCCGATCAATTCGCCGCCCATATCATCTGGATGAGCGAGGAAAAGCTTCTGCCCGGCCGATCCTATCTGATGAAAATCGGCGCCCGGACCACCCCGGCGACGGTCACCGAGCTGAAGCATCGCATCGACGTCAACACGCTGGAGAAGCTGGCCGGCAAGACCCTCTCGCTCAACGAGGTCGGCGTCTGCAATCTCGCGACGACGATGCCGGTCGCCTTCGACGCCTACGCCGACAATCGCGAGACCGGCGCATTCATCCTGATCGACCGCTCGACCAACGAAACCGCGGCGGCCGGAATGATCAGCCATGGCTTGCGGCGCGCCACCAACATCCATCGCCACAACCTGACGATCACTCGCGACGCGCGGGCGCAGATCAAACATCAGCGTCCCGCCATCCTGTGGTTCACCGGCCTGTCCGGCGCGGGAAAATCGGTGATCGCCAATCTGGTCGAGACCAAGCTGCACGCGCGCGGCGCCCATACGGTGATGCTCGACGGCGACAACATTCGCCACGGGCTCAACAAGGACCTCGGGTTCACGGCGGCCGATCGCGTCGAGAACATCCGGCGCGTCGGCGAGGTGGCGCGGCTGATGACGGACGCGGGGCTCATCGCGCTGTGTTCGTTCATTTCGCCGTTCAAGGCGGAGCGCGCCCTCGTGCGCGATCTCGCCGCGCCCGGCGAATTCATCGAAATATTCGTCGACGCGCCGCTCGAAACGGTGATCGCGCGCGATCCCAAGGGCCTCTACAAACGCGCGCTCGCCGGGGAGATCAAGAATTTCACCGGCGTCGGCCAACCGTATGAGACGCCGGAAGCTCCCGACATCGTTCTCAAGTCGGCGCTCGACAATCCCGACGCCCTCGCCGATCGGGTGATCAGCGAACTGGAGGCGCGCGGCGTCCTAGCGCGGCTTTGATCATTTTTATTCCGAAAATACGCCGCGCCCCTTAAAACCATTGCGGCAGCGCAAAAAAGGGGCTTCGATGGCGATGCGCCATCGAAGCCCGCAGGGTCTGCCCGCCAGCCGTTGCTGACCAGCGCCTGCCGCGCGCTCGACAAGAGAGCGATCAAAGGGGAGTTGCATGAAAGCCATCACGTTTGCGAGCGTCGGCCTCGCCGCCTTGTTGTTCGGCTCCACGGCCGTATCGGCCAAGACCCTGGTCTATTGCTCCGAAGGAAGTCCGGAGAATTTCACCCCGGCCATCAACACCACCGGCACGAGCTTCGACGCGGCCCGGCCCGTCTACGACAAGCTGACCGAGTTCAAGCGCGGCACGACGATCGTCGGCCCCGGACTCGCCGAAAGCTGGGACGTTTCCGACGGCGGCAAGACCATCGTCTTCCACTTGCGCAAGGGCGTGAAGTTCCACTCGGTCAAGGATTTCAAACCGACGCGCGATTTTAACGCCGACGACGTGCTGTTCTCGTTCAACCGGCAATGGAAGCCGGACAATCCGTACGCGAAAGTGTCGGGCGGCAAGTATGACTATTTCAACGACATGGATATGCCGGGGCTTCTCGAGTCGATCGAGAAGAAGGACGACTACACCGTCGTCATGAAGCTGAAGACCCCGAACGTCGCGATCCTCGCCAACCTGGCGATGGACTTCGCCTCGATCGGCTCGGCCGAATATGCTGATTTCCTGCTGAAGAAGGGCACGCCCGAGCAGTTCGATCAGGTTCCGGTCGGCACCGGCCCGTTCTCTTTCGTGGCCTACCAGAAGGACGCGGTGATCCGCTTCAAGGCGAACAAGGATTATTTCGGCGAAAAGCCTCTTGTCGACGACCTCGTCTTCGCCATCACGCCCGACGCGACGGCGCGCTACGCCAAGCTGAAAGCCGGCGAGTGCCATCTCAATGGCTTCCCGCGACCCGCCGATCTGCCGGAAATGCAGAAGGATTCCTCGCTGAAGGTGATTAGCCAGTCCGGCCTCAACATCGCCTTCTGGGCGTTCAACGCGAGCAAGCCGCCGTTCGACAAGAAGGAGGTCCGTCAGGCCCTCACCATGGCGATCGACAAGGCGGCGATCATCAAGGACGTCTATCTCGGCGCCGGCGAGCCCGCCAAGACGCTGATTCCCAGCACCATGTGGTCCTACAACGACAAGATCGAGGACTACCCCTATGATCCCGAAAAGGCCAAGGCGATGCTGGCGGCGGCGGGCGTCAAGACGCCGCTCGACATCGACATGTGGTACATGCCGGTGGCGCGCCCCTACAATCCCAACGGCAAGCGCATCGGCGAGATGATGCAGGCGGATCTCGCCAAGATCGGCGTCAACGCCAAGCTCGTCACCTTCGAATGGGGCGAATATCGCAAACGCCTGCAGAACGGCGAGCACATCACCGGGCAGTTCGGCTGGACCGGCGACAACGGCGACCCCGATAATTTCTTCTTCCTGCGCGCCTGTCCGGACGGCAAGCCGGCGTCGATCAACGTCACCAAATGGTGCAACGCCGAATTCGACGACCTGCTCGCCAAGGCGCGGGTGATTCCCGATCAGGCGGGCCGCGCCAAGCTTTATGAGCGGCTGCAGGTCATCGAGCACGACGAAGCGCCGGAATTCCTGATCGCCCATTCGACGGTCTACGAGGCGATGCGCGCCAACGTCACCGGCTACAAGCAGAGCCCGCTCGGCGCCCATTCGTTCGAAGGCGTCGACATCCAGTAAGGCGCGGCGCCGGCCCTTCTCCCCTCGGGGAGGCGGGCCGGAGCCTGCCCAGCGCGCCGATGCTCGCCTATCTCGTTCGCCGAGTTCTGCTGACGATCCCGACTTTCGTCGCGCTGATGTTCGTGACCTTCGCGGCGATTCGATTGGTGCCGGGCGATCCGGTGGAAGTGCGCGTCGGCGAGCACGCCATTTCGCCGGAACGTCTGGCGATGTTCCGCCATGAGCTCGGCCTCGACCTGCCGGTATGGCGACAGTTTCTCGCCTATGCCTGGCAATTGCTGCACGGCGATTTTGGCACCTCGGTCTCGACGCAGCAGAAGGTGCTGACCGAGTTCCTCACGCTGTTTCCGGCCACGCTCGAACTGTCGTTCTTCGCGATGCTGTTCGCGCTGCTCATCGGCGTGCCGACCGGCGCGATGGCGGCGGTCAAGCGCGGCAGCTATTTCGACCAGACGCTGATGAGCGTGGCGACGATCGGCTATTCCATGCCGATCTTCTGGTGGGGTCTGCTGCTGATCATGTTCGTCGGCCTGACCCTGGGACTGACGCCGATTTCCGGCCGCATCGATCTCATTCGCTTCTACTTCGAGCCGCGAACCGGATTCATGACCATAGACGCGCTGCTGTCGGGCCAGGACGGCGCCTTTCTCGACGCGCTGCATCATCTCATCCTGCCGGCGATCGTGCTCGGCACCGTGCCGCTGGCGGTGATCGCCCGCATGACGCGCTCCTCGATGCTCGAAGTGCTGAGCGAGGACTATGTCCGTACGGCGCGTGCGAAAGGTCTGTCGCCGCTGCGGGTGATCGGCCTGCATGCGCTGCGCAACGCCCTGCTGCCGGTGGTCACGGTGATCGGGTTGTCGATTTCCTCGCTGCTCGCGGGAGCGGTGCTGACCGAGACGATCTTCTCCTGGCCGGGCGTCGGCAAGTGGCTCATCGATTCGATCAGCCGGCGCGACTACCCGGCGCTGCAGGGCGGCGTGATGCTGATTTCGCTGGTGGTGATCTTCGTCAATCTGATGGTCGACCTGCTCTACGGCGCGATCAACCCGCGGATCCGCCATGGACGCTGAACTCGTCAGGGCTGACCCTGCGGCCGGTGACGATGGCCTGAACGTGGCCCGCGCGCCGTCGCCGCTCGACGAGGTCTGGGCGGCGTTTCGCGAGAACAAGGGCGCGGTGTTCGGGCTGACGATCGTCGTCGTGGTCGTCGCCACGGCGCTGCTGGCCGATTTCATCGCCCCACATTCGCCGATCGAGCAATTCCGCGACGCGGTCAAGGCTCCCCCGGTGTGGGAGGCCGGCGGCTCGTGGCGCTTCATTCTGGGCACCGACGGCGCCGGCCGCGACATGCTTTCACGTCTGATCTATGGCGCGCGCGTGTCGCTGTTCATCGGCCTTGCCGTAATGAGCGTCTCGTTCGTCGTCGGCATCGTGCTTGGACTCCTGAGCGCGATGGCGGGGCCGGTCGCTGACGTCGCGATCACCCGCGTGATGGATCTGATCATGGCGGTCCCGAGCCTGGTTCTGGCCATTCTGGTCGTCGCCATCCTCGGCCCGAGCCTCGCCAATACGATCATCGCGGTCACCATCGTCTATCTCCCGCGCTACGTGCGCCTGGTGCGCGCCTCGGCGCTGGGCGAGTTGCACAAGGACTATGTCACGGCGGCGCGGGTCGCCGGGGTCGGCCCGCTCCGGCTGATGTTCGCGACCATCCTGCCCAATTGCCTCGCGCCGCTGATCGTCCAGGCCGCGCTTGGCGTCTCCGACGCGATCCTCGAAGCGGCGGCGCTCGGCTTCCTCGGGCTTGGCGCGCAGCCGCCGACCCCCGAATGGGGTTCGATGCTCGCCGATTCCAGAGAATTTATTCGATCGAATCCGTGGATTGTCACCTTTCCCGGCCTTGCGATTCTCGTCACCGTCGTGGCGATCAACCTCACCGGCGACGGATTGCGCGATGCGCTCGATCCGAAAATGCGGCGCAGTTGAGCACAACGATGCCTCTCCTCGAAATCCGCAACCTCTGCGTCTCGTTCGCCACGAGGTCAGGCCGGTTCAAGGCGGTCGACGGCGTCGACCTGACCATTGAACCCAACGAAGTCCTTGCGGTTGTTGGAGAATCCGGGTCGGGCAAGTCGGTCGCGATGCTCGCGGTGATGGGCCTGTTGCCATTCACCGCGACGGTGACCGCCGACCGTCTCGCCTTCGAGGGCCGCGATCTCCTGTCGATCGGGGCGCGCGAGCGACGGCAGATCGCCGGCAAGCAGATGGCGATGATCTTCCAGGAGCCGATGACCTCGCTCAATCCCTGTTTCACCGCCGGCTTTCAGATCGACGAAGCGCTGAAGACCCATCTCGGCCTCGGGCGCGCGGCGCGAAAGAAGCGGGTCATCGAATTGCTGGAGGAGGTCGGCATTCCCGACCCGGTCCGGCGGGCCGGCGATTTTCCGCATCAATTGTCGGGCGGCATGAGCCAGCGCGTGATGATCGCGATGGCGCTCGCCTGCCGACCCCAACTGCTGATCGCCGACGAGCCGACCACCGCGCTGGATGTGACGATCCAGGCGCAGATCCTCGACCTGCTGATGGCGCTCCGCCGCCAGAACGGCATGAGCCTGTTGCTGATCACCCACGACATGGGCGTCGTCGCCGAGACCGCCGATCGGGTCATCGTCCAATATGCCGGGCAGAAGGTCGAGGCCAATTCCACGCGCGCGCTGTTCGCCGATCCCCATCACCCCTATACCGCCGCGCTGCTGTCCGCCCTGCCCGAGCACGCGCAACGGGCGCCGGCTCGCCGCCATCCCCGGCGTCGTTCCCGGCCAGCACGACCGGCCGCGCGGCTGCCTGTTTTCGCCGCGCTGCGACTTCGTGTTCGAGCGTTGCCGCCAGATCGCGCCCGTCCCCGCCTCCCCCCTGCTCGGCGAGGCGCTTTGCCACACGCCGCTCGTGCATGGCGTCCCGCAGGGGGCTGCGTTCGTTCAGGCGGCGCGCCGATGACCCCGCTGCTCGAGGCGCGCGGCCTCGCCCGCAACTACAAGGCAAGGCGCGGATTGTTCGCGCCGCCGGCGACCGTCAAGGCGCTCGCCGGCGTGTCGTTCACCCTCGACGCCGGCCGGACCCTGGCGGTGGTCGGCGAGTCCGGCTGCGGCAAGTCGACGCTCGCCAGGCTTCTGACATTCATCGAGCCGCCGAGCGCCGGCGCGCTTGATGATCGAGGGCGTCGACGTCGCGCAGGCCGGCGAAACCACCCGGAAGCGCCTGCGCCGGGAAATCCAGATCGTTTTCCAGAATCCCTATGGCTCGCTCAATCCCCGCCAGAAGAATCGGCAAGGCGCTCGAGGAGCCGCTGCTGGTCAATACGGCGATGAGCGCGGGCGAGCGCGAGGCCGCGGCGCGCGACATCATGGTGCGGGTCGGCCTCAGGCCGGAATTCTATCCGCGCTACCCCCACATGTTTTCCGGCGGCCAGCGCCAGCGCATCGCGATCGCCCGGGCGCTGATGCTGCGCCCGAAAATCCTGGTGCTGGACGAGCCGGTGTCGGCGCTCGACATCTCGATCCGCGCCCAGGTGCTCAATCTCCTCGCCGAGTTGCAGGAAGAACTCGCTCTCGCCTATGTCTTCATTTCCCACGATCTGTCGGTCGTGCGGCACATGGCCGACGAGGTGATGGTGATCTATCTCGGACATATCGTTGAAATGGGCCCGCGCGCGACGATCTTTTCGACCCCGCTGCACCCCTACACCCGCGCGCTGCTGTCGGCGACGCCGGTTGCCGATCCCGATGCGAGGCGCGAGCGGATCATCCTGTCGGGCGAGGCGCCTTCGCCGATCAACCCGCCGAAGGGCTGTCCGTTCAATCCGCGCTGTCCGCTGGCCTTCGATCGGTGCCGCTCGGAAGAGCCCCCCGTCGAACTCAAGCAGGGCCGCACGGTGGCGTGCTGGGCGGTGAGCGCATGAGCGAGCGCCAGCAGTTCGACTACATCATCGTCGGCGCCGGTTCGGCCGGCTGTCTGCTCGCCAACCGGCTTTCCGCCGACCCGCGCAACAAGGTGCTGCTGCTCGAGGCGGGCGGCAGGGACAACTGGATCTGGTTCCATATCCCGGTCGGTTATCTCTACGCGATCGGCAATCCGCGCGCCGACTGGATGTTCAAGACCGCCAGCGAGAGCGGCCTCAATGGGCGCGCCATCGCCTATCCCCGCGGCCGGGTCGTCGGCGGCAGCTCGGCGATCAACGGCATGATCTATATGCGCGGTCAGGCGGCCGACTATGACGGCTGGCGCCAGCTCGGCCTCGCGGGGTGGGGCTGGGACGATGTCCTGCCCTTTTTCAAGATGCACGAGGACCACCACGCGGGCGCCAATGCCTTGCACGGGGCCGGCGGCGAATGGCGGATCGAACGCCCGCGCGTTTCCTGGCCGATTCTCGACGCCGTGCGGCAGGCGGCGGCGCAGATCGGAATCCCTGAGGTTTCCGACTTCAACGCCGGCGACAATGAAGGATCGGACTATTTCGAGGTCAACCAGAAGACCGGCGTCCGCTGGAGCGCGGCGCGCGGGTTCCTCAAGCCGGTGCTGTCGCGGCGCAATCTGCAGCTCGTCACCGACGCGCATGTCGAGCATGTGATCATCGAGGACGGCCGGGCGGTCGGGGTGCGCTACCGGCGCGGCGCGACAACTGCGGAGGCGCGGGCCGACGGCGAAGTCATCCTGGCGGCCGGCGCCATCGGCACGCCGCAACTGCTCGAACTCTCCGGCGTTGGCCGGCCGGAGGCGTTGGCGAAGATCGGCCGGCCGGTGATTTTGGAATTGCCGGGGGTCGGCGAGAACCTTCAGGACCACTTGCAGTTGCGGACGATTTTCAAGGTGTCCAATACGCGGACGCTCAATGTGGATTTTCAATCTTACGTCAAGCGTCTGTGGATTGGCATGCAATATGTGCTGGCGCGGCGCGGGCCGATGACCATGGCGCCCTCGCAACTCGGCCTGTTCGCCAGGTCATCGTCCGATTATGCGACCGCCAATCTCGAGTTTCACGTGCAGCCGCTGTCGCTCGAACGGTTCGGCGAGCCGCTGCACACGTTCGCGGCGATCACGCTCAGCGCATGCAATCTGCGCCCGGCCAGTCGCGGCAGCGTGCATGCTGAAAGCGCCGACCCGCGCGATCGCCCCGACCATCCGCCCCAATTATCTTTCGCAGGAAGAGGATCGCCGCGTCGCCGCCGATTCCATCCGCCTCGCCCGCCGCATCTGCGCGGCGCCGGCGCTGGCGCGCTTCGCGCCGCAGGAGTTTTTGCCGGGGAGCGCGGCGCAGAGCGAGGAGGCGCTGGTCAAGGCGGCGGGCGACGTCGGCACGACCATTTTTCATCCCGGTCGGCACCGCCAGGATGGGCGCGAACAACGATCGGAGCGCGGTGGTCGACGAACGGCTGCGGCTGCGCGGCTTGCGGGGCTTGCGCATCGCCGACGCCTCGGTGATGCCGCGCATCACCTCGGGCAACACCAATTCGCCGACGCTGATGATCGCCGAAAAGGCGGCGACGATGATCCTGCGCCGACGCCAAGGCCTGAACGCCGGGAGGGGCGCGTGGCGCAATTCGATCCGTCGGCGCCGCTGGTCGACGGCCGTCAATCGGAGACCGCCGTGATGATCGCGCGCGGAGTGCGGCGCATGTTGCGCGCTCGCGGGTTCTCCAGCGTCACCGAATTGCCCCTGTTGGACGGCCGGCGCGCCGACATCGTCGCGCTGGGAGCCGACGGTTCGCTGCTGATCATCGAGATCAAGTCGTCGGTCGCCGATTTTCGCGCCGACCACAAATGGCGCGACTATGCCGCCCATTGCGATCGCCTCTATTTTGCCATTCACACCGATCTGCCCGCCGGAATCATGCCGCTGGACGCCGGGCTGATCGTCGCCGACCCCTATGGCGCGGAAATCGTGCGCGAGCCGGAGGCCCAACGCCTGGCGCCGGCGACGAGGCGGGCGGTGATGCTGCGCTTCGCCCAGGCCGCCGCCGATCGCCTGCACCGATTGGCCGATCCGAACGGCATCGCCGAGCCGTAGTCCCCCCTCAATCGCGAGGGCGCCAAGACGCTGTTTCACGTGAAACAGCGCGCGCGATGCGGCAGGGGCGTCGCAAATTCTCACAAGAGCATTACATCCGGGAAATGGCGACGACCGACGCACGGGTCTCCGATCGGCGCGCGGCGCTGGATCTGCTCGCTGTTTCACGTGAAACAGAAGAGCGTCTCGCGCTGTTCGTCGACCTGCTCGGGCGGTGGCGCAAGGTCACCAACCTGATCTCCGAGGCCAGCTTTGGCGAAGTCTGGCTCCGCCACATCGCCGACAGCGCCCAGCTTCTCGCTCTTGCCCCGCAGGCCAGGCGATGGGTCGATCTCGGCTCCGGCGCGGGCTTTCCCGGCATGGTCCTGGCGATCCAGCTCCTCGGACAGTCGGGCGCCGAAGTTCACCTCATCGAAAGCGATCAGCGCAAATGCGCCTTCCTGCGCGAGGCCGCCCGCGTGACCGGCGCCCCCGCCCGAATCCACTGCGCGCGCATCGAATCGATCGCCCCCGACAGCCTCGCGCCTGTGGACGCGGTGACGGCGCGCGCGCTCGCCCCCTTGCCGATCGTGCTCGACTTCGCCAGTGTGTGGCTCCTGCGCGGGGCGGTCGGCGTGTTTCCTCGCGGCCGGACAGGCGAGGCGCAATTGCACGCTCTTCCGGGTTCGCCCGACCTGCAATTCGAGACGGTCGCCAGCCGAATTGACGCCCGCGCCGCGATTTTGATTGTGCGCCGCGGCGAATCGGCGCAGCACGCCGAGGGATCGTGAGCACGCCGCCGGCCGCCCTCGCGGAGGATCATTTGGAAAAGCGCCTCAATCCTCGCGTCCTGGTGATGGCCAACCAGAAGGGCGGGGTTGGCAAGACGACGACGGCGATCAACCTCGGCACGGCGCTCGCCGCGATCGGCGAACAGGTGCTGCTGATCGATCTTGATCCGCAAGGCAACGCGTCGACCGGCCTCGGCATCGACCGCAAGGCGCGCGCCACATCGTCGAGCTACGACGCGCTGGTCGGCGAGCGCACGCTGGCGCAGGTCATCATGCCGACCGCGGTTCCCCGGCTGTTCATCGCGCCCTCGACGATGGACCTGCTCGGCGTCGAACTCGAAATCTCCACCCATGCCGACCGCTCGTTCAAGCTGAAGCACGCCTTGCGCAAACTGTTTGACGACGTGTCGCTGGAGCCGCCGATCACTTATGTGCTGATCGACTGCCCACCGTCGCTGAACCTGCTGACCCTGAACGGCCTGGCGGCGGCCGATGCGGTGGTGGTGCCGCTGCAATGCGAATTCTTCGCCCTCGAAGGCCTGTCCCAACTCCTCACCACCGTCGACCAGGTCCGCCGTTCGCTCAACCCCTCGCTTTCGATCCACGGCATCGTCCTGACCATGTTCGATCCGCGCAACAATCTCGCCTCGCAGGTCGTCGACGATGTGCGGGCGTTCATGGGCGAAAAGGTCTATGACACGATCATTCCGAGGAACGTCCGGGTGTCCGAGGCGCCGTCCTACGGCAAGCCGGTGCTGCTCTACGATCTCAAATGCACCGGCAGCCAGGCCTATCTGAAGCTCGCCTCCGAGGTCATCAAGCGCGAGGCGCGGTGGCGGGCGGCCTGAATCGCCGGATCGCCGCCGCCCACATTTGGAGACAGACCATGGCGGAAGACGCCGCCCGCCCATCCGAAGTCCGGCCGCGTCTTGGCCGCGGGCTCGCCGCGCTGCTCGGCGACGTCGCCGAAGACGCGTCCGGCGGCGACCGGTCCCGCGCCCAGCGCAAGACGCCGATCGAGTTCCTGCGGCCGAACCCGCGCAATCCGCGCAAGAATTTCGACGAGGCCGAACTCGAGGAGCTCGCCGCCTCGATCAAGGAGCGCGGGGTCATCCAGCCGATCCTGGCGCGGTCCATTCCGCGCGTCGCCGACGCCTATGAAATCGTGGCGGGCGAGCGGCGCTGGCGGGCGGCGCAGCGCGCCGGCCTGCACGAGGTGCCGATCGTCGTCATCGAGGCGGGCGATCGCGAGGCGCTCGAAATCGCGATTGTCGAGAATGTCCAGCGCGCCGACCTCAACGCGCTCGAAGAGGCCAGCGGCTATGCGCTCCTGGCCGCCGATTACGGCTATTCGCACAACGACATCGCCCGCATCATCGGCAAGAGCCGCAGCCACATCGCCAATACGCTGCGGCTGCAAAAACTGCCGGAATTCACCCGATCCCTGCTCGCTTCGGGGCAGATTTCGGCGGGACATGGCGCGGGCGTTGCTCGCAGTCGCCGACCCCGACGCCACCGCCCGCCAGATCATCGAGAAGGGCCTGACCGTCCGCGACGTCGAGCGGCTTGGCCAGCAGCCCGCCGCAGACAGCGCGAACCAGTCCCGCGACGCGGGAGCCCGCCGCGCTCGACGCCGACACGCGGGCGCTCGAGCACAGCCTGAGCGTCGCGCTCGGAACCATCGTCACCATCCGCCATCGCGGCGAAAGCGGCGAGGTACGGCTGAAATTCCACGATTTCGAACAGCTCGACGATCTCTGCCGGCGACTTTGCCAGGAGTCCTCAAGCCTGGGACGCCACGGCGCGCGCGCTTGAGGCGATCGCCCAGAGCGCTCTCATTGCTGTGATTTCCGCGATTTTCGCGTCGCGCCGCGTCCTGCCCGACGCGATGCGCAACGAGTCCGGCAGCCGGCCGAGCTTCGAGGCCGGCCATTGGCCGATCTGCCGCTCCAGCGCGGCGCGCCGGGCGGGAGACATTCTCAGGTGCAGCGCTTGCATCGCGCTGTCCAGCGGGCGTCCATGATCCATTTCGAGCCGCAAACGATGAAGCGTCATCGCGCGGCGCGCCGCCGCCATCAGCAGCACCCACGGCTCGCCGCCGTCGCCGAAATAGCGGCCGGTCGTCTGTTCCACCGCCGCATGGTCGCCGAGAAACGCGCCATCGACCGCATCATCCAGAGCCGAGGGCGCCGCGTCGGAGACGATCGCCTCGACATCGGCGATGGCGATCTCCGGGCGGCCCGCGACATAGAGAAGCAGCTTGGCGATTTCGCTTCTGGTGGTCATCCGGTCTGCGCCGAGAAAAGTCGCGAGATAGTCGCGAACCGTCTGGCGCGATGCGCAGGTTCGCCTGCCGCGCCTCCGCGTCGATCAGCGCCGCCAGATTGCGCCGGTCGTCGGGATAGCACTCGATCGACGCGGCGTTGCCCATCTTCTCGAACGCCGAGCGCAGCGCGGTTCCCTTCTTCAGCGACCCCGCCTCCACCACGACGGCGCAATCGCGCGGCGGCGCGCTGAACACGGGCGCGAGCGCCGACCCGAGGTCGCGCGCCTGGACTTCGATCCAGATCACCCGCGACCCCCCGAACATCGAAATCGCATACGCCTCTTCGGCGAGAAGGCCGGGCTCGCGCGCCAATGCGTCGCCGTCAAAGCGGATCAGCCGCAGCGGATCGCTGTCGCCGTCGAGCAGGGCGTCGACGATCCCCTTCGACCGTTCGCGGATCAGGCCTTCGTCGGAGCCGTGAACGAGAAAGAAGACGACGTCGCGCGGGAGTCGCCGGATGAACGCATCGGCGCCGCTGTTCGTCACGACCGTCACACGGGCCTCCAAGGTTCAACGTCGCCGACGGCGTAAATGATACATGTCGACGGGCGCGCAGGGCAATCGTGCGACCGCTGGCCGTCCGAGGGAATGACCTTTCGCGCCGGCGCAAAATCGGCTAGCAAATCTCGCGCTCTCCAACTGACCAATCTCCAACAAGACTGGCGTCCAATGGCTTCCTTCAAGCTCCTTCTTCTGCCTGGCGATGGCATCGGTCCCGAAGTGATGGCGGAAGTCGAAAAGGTGATCGCCTTCTTCAACCGCGAAGGCGGCGCGCGATTCGAAATCGAGAAGGGACTGGTCGGCGGCTGCGCCTATGACGCCCACGGCCAGGCGATCAGCGAGGCCGACATGGCGCGCGCGCAAGGCGCCGACGCGGTGCTGTTCGGCGCGGTCGGCGGCCCCAAATGGGACGGCGTGGCCTACGAAGTGCGCCCCGAGGCGGGGTTGCTGCGTCTGCGCAAAGACTTGCAATTGTTCGCGAATCTTCGTCCGGCGATCTGCTACCCGGCGCTCGCCGACGCCTCGTCGCTCAAGCGCGAAGTGGTCGAGGGACTCGACATCGTGATCGTCCGCGAACTCACTGGCGGGGTCTATTTCGGCGAGCCCAAGCAGATCATCGATCTCGGCAATGGGCAGAAGCGCGGCATCGACACGCAAGTCTACGACACTTACGAGATCGAGCGCATCGGCCGGGTCGCCTTCGACCTCGCGCGCAAGCGGCGCAACAAGGTCACTTCGTCCGAGAAGCGCAATGTGATGAAGTCGGGCGTGTTGTGGAACGAGGTCATGACAGCGCTGCACAAGCGCGAATTCCCCGACGTGACGCTGGAGCACCAGCTCGCCGACGCACTCGGCATGCAGCTCGTGCGCTGGCCCAAGCAGTTCGACGTGATCGTCACCGACAATCTGTTCGGCGACATGCTTTCCGACGTCGCCGCGATGCTCACCGGCTCACTCGGCATGCTGCCTTCGGCTTCGCTCGGCGACGTCGATCCGAAGACCCGCCAGCGCAAGGCGCTCTATGAGCCCGTCCATGGTTCGGCGCCCGACATCGCCGGCAAGGGCCTCGCCAACCCGATTGCGATGATCAGCTCGTTCGGCATGGCGTTGCGCTATTCGTTCGGCCTGAACGAGGCCGCCGACCGCCTGGACGCCGCGATCGCCAGCGTCCTCGACCAGGGATTGCGGACGGCCGACATCGACAGCGGCGGCGGATCGCCAGCGTCGACGACCGAGATGGGCGATGCGATCGTCGCGGCGCTGGCCGGCGCAGAGCGCTGAGCACCGGCGAAGTCCGCTATCCCGCGAAGCCTCGGCACGCGATCGCGGCAGGCGGATCGCTCCTCAGCGCCTCGCCGAGACCCGCCTCGGCTCCAGCGCGCGTGGTCGAGAGCCGGTCGATCAGACAATCGAGCGTCGCCGGCTCAATCGGCGAGGCGTGGGGGCCGCAGGCCAGGCCGGAAAGTTCGGCCCGCGCGCGTTCGCGCCAGGCGAAAGCCGATGCAGGAGCGCTGCCCATCCCGGGCCGCCAGGATGACGTCCGCCCATTCGACGGGTCCGCGCGGCGTCGGGTAGGATTCCGGACTTGTCGCGCGAATCACCGCAGCGTCGAGTTCGGCGGATTGCTTCGCCAATTCAACGAACAGGCTGGGCGCCGACGGCGTGGACATGCCGGTATGAACTGCGACGCGAAAGAACAGATCGCCGCCGCCGATCTCGCCGTAGGTCAGCGTATCGCTTCGCTCGCCGCCGCCCTGGCGCATTCGGGCCTGGTAGCGCGCGGCACTACGACCCGCAGCGGGCGGATCGAACGACAGCATCGGCGCCAGCCGTTGATCCTCGACAAAGGCCACGGCCGAAGGCGAGGACGCGGCCGTGGCGGCGCCCGGAGTCTGGTCGCTGGCCCTGAATGAGGACCAGCAGCACGAGGCCGCCCAGCGTCAGGCCCGACAGCGAAAGGGAGCTCCAGATCAACCACCGGGGGATTGGCGCGCGCTGCGGCTTCGCCTGGAAGCCTTGTCGCACAAGGTCGTCCGGGACGCCGCCGAGCATCCCGCCGATCGCCATCCGCTCCATGCTCACGACGCGCCCCGACCTTTCCGTTGGCTCGGTGCAATTTTACCAGATCGCTCTTCCAAGACCGGCCGTGCGATCGACAAACGTCGCGACATCGTCAACAGCCTGTTACTGGCGTGACCCCGTCGCGGTTCGCGCAAAAATTCATATTCGCCGCCGATGGCCATTGACTCTGGTTCATCAGGAATTCTATAAATCAAACGACTTGTTCGACAAACAGAACGACTGCGAGAGGAGCCCGAAGCTTGGGAGCGCAGAATCTCAACCTGGCGAATGGGGCGAGCGAAGCCGATGCTCCCCATAGCCTGGTCCTTCGTCTCGGACCCGATCGCCCGTTGCAAATGGACGCCGGCGTCAAGCTTGCTCCGCTGAGCATCGCCTATCAAACCTACGGCGTGCTCAACCGCGCCAAATCCAATGCGATCCTCGTCTGCCACGCGTTGACCGGCGACCAGCACGTCGCCAATCAAAACCCGGTGACCGGCAAAGACGGCTGGTGGGAGACGATGGTCGGTCCGGGCAAGCCGATCGACACGCTCCGTTTCTTCGTCATCTGCGCCAATGTCGTCGGCGGCTGCATGGGAACCACCGGGCCGGCCTCGACCAATCCGGCGACCGGCGCCGCCTATGGACTCGACCTGCCGCTGGTCACCATCGCCGACATGGTTCGGGCCCAGGCGATGCTCGTCGACCACCTCGGCATCGACATGCTGTTTTGCGTCGCCGGCGGCTCGATGGGCGGAATGCAGGTCCTGCAATGGGCGGCGAGCTATCCCGAGCGCGTCTATTGCGCCCTGCCGATCGCCACCTCCGCCAAACATTCCTCGCAGAACATCGCGTTCCACGAAGTCGGCCGCCAGGCGATCATGGCCGACCCCGACTGGCGCGATGGCCGCTATCTCGCCGAAGGAGTCAACCCCGCCAAGGGCCTCGCAGTGGCGCGGATGGCCGCGCATATCACCTACCTCTCGGACTCCGCCTTGCAGCGGCGCTTCGGGCGCAAGCTGCAGGATCGCGCGGAGCGAACTTTCTCCTTCGGCGCGGATTTCCAGATCGAGTCCTACCTGCGCCATCAGGGGTCGATCTTCGTCGAAAGGTTCGATCCCAACTCCTATCTGTTCATGACGCGGGCGATGGACTATTTCGACCTCGCCGCCGACTACGACGGCTCGCTCGCCCGCGCGTTCAAGAATTGCCGCACACGATTCTGCATCGTCTCCTTCACCTCCGACTGGCTGTTTCCGACCAGCGATTCGCGAGCCCTGGTCCATGCGCTCAACGCGGGCGGCGCCTCGGTATCGTTTGTCGAGATCGACACCGACCGCGGTCACGACGCGTTCCTGCTCGACGTGCCGGACCTGTTTGCGACGACAAAAGGTTTCATCGACGCCGCGGCGCGGGCGCGCGGCATCGAGGCGGCGCCGGCGTTGTCGGTTGTATGAACGCAGGAACTCAGCGTTGACCGTCGCCGCGCCGCAATCGCGCATCGATCTCGTGCGGGTCGCCGAAATGGTCGAGCCGCGCGCCCGCGTGCTCGACGTCGGCTGCGGCGATGGAACCCTGCTGCGCCTGCTTGCGGAGACGCGAGCGGTCGACGGGCGCGGCATGGAGCTGTCGCAGCGCGGGGTCAATGATTGCGTCGCCAAGGGATTGTCGGTCATTCAGGGCGACGCCGACACCGACCTTGCCGATTATCCCGACGACGCCTTCGACTTCGTGATCCTGTCGCAAACGCTGCAGGCCACCCGCCAGCCGCGCGTCGTGATGGAGCACATGCTGCGGATCGGGCGGCGGGCGATCGTCTCGTTTCCCAATTTCGGCCATTGGCGCATCCGAGCGCAACTGGCGTTCCAGCGGCCGCATGCCGGTGACCGCCAACCTCAGCCACGCCTGGTACGACACGCCGAATATCCACTTCTGCACTATCCGGGATTTTGTCATCCTCACACGGGAGATCGACGCGCGGATCGAAACCAGCGTCGCGCTCGACAGCCTCGGCCAGCCGCTGCAATTGAGCCTGCCGTGGTGGGCGTGGAACCTGCTCGGAGAGCAGGCGGTGTTTCTGTTGCGGCGAAGGCGCTGAAACCACGACAAAGTTGAACCGTTCGAAGGCGCTGAAACCGATTGACTCCTTGATCGGATCGCCCCCACCCTCCGGCAAATCTCTTTGGAGCTTCCGCCCATGCCGATCAACCCCGCCGTCCAGCGTTTTGTCGCCGATGCGCGCGACTGGCGCCGCGACATTCATCAGCATCCCGAACTTCTGTATGACGTGCCGCGCACCGCCTCCTTCGTCGCCGACCGGCTGAGGGCGTTCGGCTGCGATGAAGTGGCGACCGGCATCGGCCAGACCGGCGTGGTCGGGGTCATCCGCGGCCGCGGCGCGGCGAGCCAGCGAACCATCGGCCTGCGCGCCGACATGGACGCGTTGCCGATTCACGAGACCACCAATCTGCCGTATCAGTCGACCAATCCCGGCAAGATGCACGCCTGCGGGCACGACGGCCATACCGCGATGCTGCTCGGCGCCGCGCGCTATCTCGCGGAGAGCCGCAACTTTTCCGGGACCGCCGTAGTGATCTTCCAGCCCGCCGAAGAAGGCGGCGGCGGCGGCAAGGCGATGCTCGACGACGGCCTGATGGAGCGCTTCGGCATCCAGCAGGTGTTCGGCATGCACAACATGCCGCATCTGCCGGTCGGCGCGTTTGCGATCCGCAAGGGCACGCTGCTCGCCTCGGCCGATCGCTTCACCATCAATATCGAAGGGCGCGGCGGCCACGCCGCCCAGCCCCATGCCGGCCTCGATCCGATCGTCGCGGGCGCGCAGATCGTCACCGCGCTGCAAAGCATCGCCGCGCGCAACGTCGATCCGCTCGATTCCTGCGTCGTCTCGGTCACCCGGTTCGAGGCCGGCACGACGTTCAACGTGATTCCACAGACCGCGCAGCTTCTCGGCACCACGCGCGCGTTGCTCGGCAACACGCGCGATCTGATCGAGCGCCGGGTCATCGCGATCGCCAAAGGGGTCGGCGCCGCATTGGGCGTGCAGGTCGACGTCGAGTATGTCCGCGGCTATCCGCCGACCCGCAATCATGACGACGAAACGGATTTCGCGGTCGCCACCGCGCGCGCCGTCGCCGGCCACGACAAGGTGGCCGCGGATGCGCCGCCGGTGATGGGCGCCGAGGATTTTTCGTTCATGCTGGAGGCGCGGCCTGGCGCATTCATTTTCGTCGGCAATGGCGACACCGCCGGCCTGCATCACCCCGGCTATGACTTCAACGACGCGGCGCTGCCCTACGGCATGAGCTATTGGGCGGAACTGGTCGAAAGCGCGCTGCCGGCGTAAGCCGGCGCCGGTCACGCCGAGGCGTCCAGCGCCCTGATGGCGCCGCGCAGTTCGGCGAGCCCCTTGAGCCGCCCGATCGCGGAATAGCCGGGATTGGTCTTCTTCTTGAGGTCGTCGAGCATCTGGTGGCCGTGGTCCGGCCGGAATGGAATTTTTTCACCGGCCGGCCGGCGCCGATCCTCGACGAGCAGTTCGCGCAGCACCGCGATCATGTCGAAATCGCCATCGAGATGGTCGCTCTCGGTGAATGAGCCATCGGCCTCACGCCTCGTCGAGCGCAGGTGGGCGAAATGAATCCGCGGCGCTAAACGCCGCGCGATCGCCGCCAGATCGTTCGACGGGGAAACGCCGAGCGACCCGGTGCAAAAGCAGATGCCGTTGGCGGGCGAAGGCGCAGCGTCGAACAGGATTTGATAGTCCTCCATCGTCGAAGCGACGCGCGGAAGCCCGAACAGCGGCCGCGGCGGGTCATCGGGATGCAGCGTCAGCTTGACGCCGAGCGCCACGGCGACCGGCGCGACGCGTTCGAGAAACGCGATCAGGTTGCCGCGCAGCCGTTCGGCGCCAATCCCGTCATAGGTCGCGAGCCTGGCGCGCATCCCCTGCAGATCGAGCGAATCCGAGGTCGCGCCGGGCAGGCCCGCGATGATGTTGCGGGTGAGTTCGTCGGCGTCGGCCTGGGTCATCGCTTCGAACATTTGGCGGGCGCGCTCGAGAGTATCCGGAGAATAGTCCGCCCCGGCGCCGGCGCGGCGCAGGATATGGACGTCGAACGCCGCCATGCGCGCCTGATCGAACCGCAACGCCCGCGCGCCGTTCGGCAGCGGCCAGGCAAGATCGGTGCGGGTCCAGTCGAGCACCGGCATGAAATTGTAGCAGATCGTCCTGACGTCGCTGGCGGCGACCGCCTCCATGCTGGCGATCCACAGGTCGATCGACGCCCGCGCCGCGGCGCCAAGACGCTTGACGTCATCGGGCACCGGAATGCTCTCGACGACGCTCCAGCGCAACGGGCTGGCGTCCGGCGCGTCCTCGATCAGCCGCTTGCGCGCGGCGACTGCGGCCTCGCGTCCATTCGACGCCGGGCGGCAAGTCGTGCAGCGCGGTGACGATGTCGGTCGCGCCCGCCTGGCGCACGTCATCGAGGCTGACCGGATCGCCCGGCCCATACCAACGCCACGCCTGCCGCATTCCACGCTCCCCTCCCGCGCCCTGACCAACGCCGCGGTCCTTCCCGATGTTATACTCACCCCGCAAAATGAGTATAACGCTGCCCCCGCGAGCGCCCGCCCCGTCTCACCCTTCGATCTCCTCGCGCAGCATTTCGAGGGTCAGCCATTCCTCCTCCGCGCGTTCGAGTTCGGTGTGTCTCACGCCATAGTCATTCGATGCGCGCTGGAAAGCTTTCGGATCGCGCGCGTGGAGCTGCGGATCGGCGAGCAGCGCATCAAGCCGAGCCAGGTCTTCCGCGCAATTCGGCGATGCGCGCCGGCAGCCGCTCGAGCGCGTGCTTGTCCTTGAACGACAATCGGCGCTTGGCCGGCGCGGGCGACGGCGCCTCGCGCTGCTCCTTCGGCGCCTTGGCCGCGGCGGGCGCGCCGGGCGCGACAAGGCCGAAGCCGCGCTGGGCGACCATGTCGGAATAGCCGCCTGCATATTCCGTCCAGCGCCCGGCCCCCTCGCTGACCACCACCGACGTCGCGACGCGATCGAGGAAATCGCGATCATGGCTGACCAGCACGATCGTGCCGGCATAGTCGGCGAGCAATTCCTGCAACAGGTCGAGCGTCTCGATGTCGAGATCGTTGGTCGGCTCGTCGAGCACCAGCAGGTTCGAGGGCCGGCGCGAGCGCGCGGGCCAGCATCAGGCGGCCCGCGCTCGCCGCCCGACAATTTGCCGATCGGCGTGCGCGCCTGTTCGGGTCCGAACAGGAAATCCTTCATGTAGCCGACGACATGCTTGCGCTGGCCGTTGACCTCGACGACAGTCGCTGCCCCCGCCGGTCAGCGCGTCGACCAGCGGGGTCGTCGGGCTCCAGGCTGGCGCGACGTTGATCCAGCGTCGCCATTTCGAGGCTCGGCGCCGAGGCGCACCGTCCCGGAGTCCGGCGCGAGGACGCCGGTCAGGAGATTGACGAGCGTCGTCTTGCCCGCGCCGTTCGCGCCGATCACGCCGAGCCGGTCGCCGCGCGCGACGCGGATCGAAAAATCCTTGACGATCGGGCGCGCGCCGAAGGATTTGCTCAGCCGGTCCGCCTCGATCACCAGCTTGCCGGAGGCGCCCGCCTCCGAGGCGCGTCATCTTGACCTCGCCCAGGACGCGCCGCGCCTCGCGCCGCTCCTTGCGCATCTGGCCGAGTTCGCCGACCCGCCGCATGTTGCGCTTGCGCCGCGCGGTCACGCCGTAGCGAAGCCAGTGCTCCTCCATCACGATGCGCCGGTCGAGCTTGTGACGCTCGGCTTCCTCCTCCTCGAGAATCTGGTCGCGCCAGGCCTCGAACGCCGCGAAACCCTGATCGAGCCGGCGCGTCGCGCCGCGATCGAGCCAGACCGTCGCATTGGTCAAATTCGATAAAAGGCGCTTGTCGTGGCTGATCAGCACGAACGCCGAGCGCGTTTGGGCCAGCTCCTTCTCCAGCCATTCGATGGCCAGGAGATCGAGATGGTTGGTCGGCTCGTCGAGCAGCAGGACTTCCGGCGCCGGCGCCAGCGCCCTGACCAGCGCGGCGCGGCGCGCCTCGCCGCCCGACAGCGACGCCGTCCGGGCGGCGGGGTCAACGCCGAGCTCCTCCATCAGCGTCCGCGCCCGGTGCGGGTCGTCGTCTTCGCCGAGCCCGTCAAGGACAAAATCCAGCGCCGTCTCGAACGCCGCAAGATCGGGCTCCTGCTGGAGGTAACGCAGGCGCGCGCCCGGCTGCGCAAAGCGCGTTCCGGCGTCCGGCTCGATCTCGCCGGCGGCGATCCTCAGCAGCGTCGATTTGCCCGATCCGTTGCGCCCGACCAGCGCGATGCGTTCCCGCGGCGCGACCGACAGTTCCGCGCCCTCCAGCAGCGGGTGGCCGCCGAGGGTCAGCCGAACGTCTCGCAATTGCAGAACAGGCGGCATATGAAAGGGCTCGCACAGCGACCGGGGTCGACACGATTAGAGGCAAGCGCGAGAAAGCGAAAGCTTGAATTCCGCCCGCGCCGCCTCGACGGAAATTTCCGTGGCGCGCCGACCGCCGCAGCATAGGCAAACGCCGCAAAAGGAAGCCCGAGATGGTTGAAGCAGCGGTTACAACGGCCCTCGACGCGCTCACCGCCCATCGCAGCGAAGTGTTGCCGCATAAGGTCGCCGACGCCTTCGCCGCCGACCCCGCGCGTTTTGCGACGATGCATGTCGTGCTGGACGACCTGTTGTTCGACTATTCCAAGCAGCGCGTCACCGGCGCGACGCTCGCCCGCCTGGAGGCGCTCGCAAAGGCGGCCGACATCGAGGGTCGGCGCGAGGCGATGTTTCGCGGCGATCTGATCAATTCGACCGAGCGCCGCGCCGCGCTGCACACCGCGCTGCGCAATTTCTCCGGCGCGCCGGTGCTGGTCGAGGGCCAGGACGTGATGCCCGAGATTTTCGCCGAGCGCGCCAGGGTCGCCGCTTTCGCCAACGACGTGCGCGAGGGGCGCCTGCGCGGTGCGCTGGGGCAACCGATGACCGATGTCGTGAATATCGGCATCGGCGGCTCGGACCTCGGGCCGGCGATGGCGACGCGGGCGCTGTCCCCGTACGCGCCCGCCAACCTGCACAGCCATTTCGTCTCGAATGTCGACGGGGCCGACATCGCCGACACGCTGCGCGGGCTCGATCCCGCGCGCACGCTGTTCATCATCTCGTCGAAAACCTTCACCACCCAGGAGACGATGACCAACGCGGCGAGCGCCCGCGCATGGGTCGGCGGGGCGCTTGGCGAGGCGGCGGTCGGCGATCATTTCGCCGCGGTGTCGACCCAGCTCGACAAGGTCGCCGCGTTCGGCATCGCGGCGGACCGGGTTTTCGGCTTCTGGGACTGGGTCGGCGGTCGCTATTCGATATGGTCGAGCATCGGCCTGCCGCTCGCCATTGCGATCGGGCCGGAGCGGTTCGAGGACTTCCTGCACGGCGGCTATGAGGTCGACCGCCATTTCCGCGAGGCGCCGATCCTGCGCAACATTCCGATGCTGATGGGGCTGCTGAGCGTCTGGAACCGCGACATTCTCGGTCACGCCAGCCAGGCGGTCATCCCCTACGACCAGCGCATGGCGCGCTTTCCCGCCTATCTCCAGCAACTGCAGATGGAGAGCAACGGCAAGAGCGTCCAACTGGACGGGACTCCCGCGGCGACGGCGACCGGCGCGGTGGTGTGGGGCGAGCCGGGGACCAACGGCCAGCACGCGTTCTTCCAGTTGCTGCATCAGGGCACCGAGATCGTGCCGCTCGATTTTCTCGTGGCGGCCAATCCGACCAACGCCGACCAGCATCATCACGATCTGCTGGTCGCCAATTGCTTCGCGCAAGGCGAGGCGCTGATGCGCGGGCGCACGCCGGATGAGGCGGCGTCGATCATGCGCGCCCATGGCCAGAGCGCGGAGGAGGCGGCGCGGCTCGCCCCGCACAAGACCTTCTCGGGAAGCCGGCCGTCCAGCGCCCTGCTGTATGCGAGGCTGGACCCCCGCACCTTGGGGCGGCTGATCGCGCTCTACGAGCACAAGGTGTTCGTCGAAGCGGCGGTGTGGAACATCAATCCGTTCGACCAATGGGGCGTCGAGCTCGGCAAGGAGCTCGCCTCGCGCCTCGCGCCGATCGTCGCGCAAGCCGACGCGGATGTGAGCAAGCTCGACGCCTCGACCGGCGGCCTGATCGGGCATTTGCGCAAGCTTCGCGGCTGATTCGGGCCGCGCCTGGCGCGGGCAAACCCGCGCTATTTCGCGCTCGCCGCCAGCGGCTTCGTCGCCTTCTTCAGCCATGCCCGCGTCTCCGCGTCGACCAGCGGCGACAGCGCCTTGCGCACGCGCCGGTGATAGGCGTCGAGCCACGAAATCTCGTCGTGATCCAGCAGCGCGGGCTCGACGAGGCGCGTATCGATCGGCGCCAGCGAGATCGTCTCGAAGCCAAACATCTCCCGTTCGGCGCCGGCGATTGTCCGCCTTTCCACAACGACCAGATTCTCTGTCCTGATGCCGAACCGGCCGGCGGCGTAATAGCCCGGCTCGTTGGAGATGATCATGCCAGGGACGAGCGGCGTGACGCCGGTCTTGGCGATGCGCTGCGGCCCTTCGTGCACGGAAAGATACGAGCCGACGCCGTGGCCGACGCCATGATCGAAATCGAGGCCGGCCGCCCACAGCGACTGGCGCGCCAGCGCGTCGATCTGCGCGCCGCTGGTCCCCTTGGGGAACACCGCGCGCGCAATCGCGATATGGCCCTTGAGGACGCGGGTGAACCGGTCGCGCATTTCGCCGGTCGGACGCCCGACCGCGATGGTGCGCGTGATGTCGGTCGTGCCGTCCTGATACTGGCCGCCGCTGTCGATGAGGAATATTCCGCGCCTGATCTCGCGGTTGGTGACATCGCTCACCCGGTAGTGCGGGATCGCCGAATTGGGTCCGGCGCCGGCGATGGTCGGAAAGGAAATATCCTTCAACTTCCCGGTCTCGCGCCGGAAGGTCTCAAGCGCCTCGGCGGCGGCGATCTCGGTCAGCCCGCCCTTGGGCGCCTCGCGGTCGAACCAGGCGAGGAAGCGAGCCAGCGCGGCGCCGTCGCGCAAATGCGCGGCGCGCGCGCCGTCAAGCTCAGTCGCATTCTTGGCCGCTTTCATCAGCGCGATCGGATCGTCGCCGACCTCCGCCGCTCCGCCCGCCGCCTGCAAGGCCTGGGTCAGACGCGCCGGCGCGGTGGCCGCGTCGAAGGCGAGGCGCTTTCCCTGCGCCCCGAGCGTCGGCGAGATCGGGGAGGAGCCGGTCTGGCTCGGCAAGGTCGGCGAGCGCCGACAGGTAGTCGCGCGTCTCGGCCGACAGCTTGCGCCCGTCGATATACAGCGTCGGGCGTTCCGTGATCGGGACGATCGCAAAGGCCAGCGGCAGCGGCGTATGGGCGACATCAGCGCCGCGGATGTTGAACAGCCACGCCAGATTGTGCGCGTCGCTGATGACCAGCCCGTCGACCGCCTTCAGTTGCGCGCGCAGCCTGGCGATCTTCGCCGGCGATCGCTCGCCGCAAAAGCGCAGCCGATGCCGCCTCACCGCGCCCTGGGGCTCGGCCGGGCGATCGGCCCAGATCGCGTCGATCGGGTTGGAGTCGAGCGCGACGAGCTCGCCGCCGGCGCCTTTGGCGGCGCGCGAAAACCTTTCGACGGCCTCGGGCGTATGCAGCCACGGATCATAGCCCAGCCGGCCGCCGCTCTTCAGATGTTGCCTGACCCACCCCGTCGGCGGCTCGTTGATCAGGCTGAGCGGCGTCAGAACCGAGACGTCGACCTGTTCGGGGGCCTGCAAGGTGTAGCGTCCGTCGACAAAAATCGCCGCCCGGTCCATCAGCACCACGGCGAGGCCGGCCGAACCGGAAAAGCCGGTCAGCCAAAGCAGCCGCTCGGCCGACGCCGGCACATATTCGTTCTGGTGCTCATCGGCGCGCGGGACGATGAAGCCGTCGAGACCGCGACGCTTCAGTTCTTCGCGCAACGCCGCGATGCGCGCTTTTCCATCCCCGGCCCCCCCGATCCCAGCGAAGGATTGAAAACGACTCTCGAACATCGAACCCTCGCCACGCGACCAACCGCTACGCGCCCTCCATCACGACATGGCCGATGAACGGCAGTTCGCGATAGGAATGGGCGACGTCCATTCCGTAGCCTACGACGAAAACATCCGGACAGGCGAAGCCGACGAAATCGGCGGCGATCTGCACCGCGCGTTTGCCCGGTTTCTCCAGCATCGTGCAGACCATCACCCGCGCCGCGCCGCGCGCCACCAGCAGATCCTTGGCGAAGGCGAGCGTGCGGCCCGACTCCAGAATGTCGTCGACAAGAAGCACGTCGCGATTCTTCACCGAGGATTCGATGTCCTTGAGAATGCGCACCGCTCCGGAAGACACCGTGCCTTCCCGATAGCTCGACAGGTGAATGAACTCGACATGCGGCTCCAGGCCCACGCGATGCAGCGCGCGGATCAGATCGGCGGCGAACATGAAGGAGCCCTTCAACACCGCGACGACCAGAAGATCCTTCGGTTTGGTCGCGGCGATCTCGACCGCCAGCGTCCTGTTGCGCTCGGCGATCGTCGCTTCGTCATACAACACCTTGAGTCGCCTTGCGCCGCTCATAGCCCATCCTTCATCGGAGAAAGCCGATCTCCGACCGAGGCGAACTTGACCATGACATCGCTCACCCCGTCCGGCGGCGCCGCCAATCGCGTGCGGAAGGCGACCTGCTCATCGGGACCGAGCCGACTCTTTGGCGCGGGCGCGGTCCACACGTAAAGCTCCCGCTTGTCGGCGCCGCGCAAGGCGATTCGAATGTTCGGCGACGCGGTCGCCGAATCGCGTAGATTGACGATGGAGCCCTCGACCACCAGCACGCGACGGTCGCCGAGATCGAAGATGTTCGTGCGCACATTGTCAAGCGCCAGGCCGCGCAGATTGACCGGCAGGCCGACCGCCGCGAACAGGCGCGCGGCCCCCGGCGCCGCCCTGACGATCGGCGCGCGCCAGGCGGTCGCGGCCATCGTCCCGGCGACGATCGCCAGGACGGCGAGCGCGGCGCGGGCGCCTTTCCTGTTCCACGGCCGGCCGGGCGCCGGCTTCCAATGTTCGTCCGCGCGCCAGGCGGCGCTGGCCGGATGGGAGAATTCCGCGACATGGTCGGCGCCGCCGCTCCTGGCGACCCGAGGCGGCGGGATCAGGCCGCGTTCGCCTTCGATCGGCGCGTCGTCGCTGGCGCTGGCGCCGGGAGTGACCGCCCAGGTGTCGCCGCAGCCGACGCAGCGCAGCCGGCAGCCGTTTTCGCCGAGAATCTCGCGCGGAATATGGTATGAGCTCGCGCAGGTCTTGCAAACGATCAGCATGGCGAATCAGACAGGCTCCAGCGGGCTCGCGCGCGCGTCGGCATTTGGTCGCGCGCATGGTTAAGGCCGCGTTAAGCGGCGCCGCCGCCCAATGTCGCCAAGCGATCGGGCTGCACACAAGGGTTGCACTTGCTTCGCTTTGAAAACGTCGGCCTGAGATACGGCATGGGGATTGAGGTCGTGCGAGACCTCAGCTTCACCGTCGAGGCGCAGAGCTTTCAGTTTCTCACCGGCCCGTCCGGGGCCGGCAAGACGACGCTGCTGCGGCTGATGCTGCTGTCGTTGAAGCCGACACGCGGCATCATTCGGATTTTCGGTCAGGACGCTTCGACCCTCGACAAGGACGCCATCACCGCGCTGCGGCGGCGCGTCGGCGTCGTGTTCCAGGATTTCCGCCTGCTCGACCATCTGACGACCTACGAGAATGTCGCGCTGCCGCTGCGCGTGATGGGGCGCAGCGAAGCCGGCTACCGCGCGGAAGTCGTCGAACTGCTCCGCTGGGTCGGCCTCGGCGAACGGATGAACGCGCTGCCCGCCGTGCTCTCGGGCGGCGAAAAGCAGCGCGCGGCGATCGCCCGTGCGCTGATCGGGCGGCCCGAACTCCTGCTGGCGGACGAGCCGACCGGGAACGTCGATCCCGGTCTGGCGCGAAGGCTGCTGCGCCTGTTCGTCGAGCTGCACAAGTCGGGCACCGCCGTGGTCATCGCCACCCACGATCTGGCCCTCATGGATCAATTCAGCGAAGCGCGCCGCCTGGTGGTGGGCGACGGGCGGCTGCAAATCTTCGATCGCGATTCCCGATGACCGCGCTCCAACCTCCCGATCGCGCGGGAGCGCAGGACGTTCAGGCGGACGACGCCCTCAAACGCGATATGCCGCTGGTGCCCGCAAGTTCGATCGCCGGACGGGCGCTGGTCATCGTGATCGCGATCATGACCTTCCTGGCGTGCCTGACGGCGGGCGGCGCCATTCTGGTGGCCAACGCTTCGCAGGAATGGCGCGGCGATATTTCGCGCGAGGTCACCATTCAGATCAAACCGGTCGCGGGGCAGGACATCGACGCGCAGGTCGCCAAGGCGTCCGAGGCGGCGCGAAAGACGCCGGGGGTTCTCGACGTGCGCGCCCTTTCCAAGCAGGAGTCGGAGCAGTTGCTCGAACCCTGGCTTGGCAATGGCCTCGATCTCGGCGAACTGCCGATTCCCCGGCTGATCGTCGTGCGCATGCGGGACCGCAAGGCGCCCGACATTTCCGCGCTGCGCGAGGCGCTCGCCGCGCAGGCGCCGGGCGCCAGTCTCGACGATCACCGTCTGTGGCTCGCCCGCCTCGACGCGATGGCCGACGCCATCGTGATCTTCGCGGCGCTGCTGTTCCTTCTGATGATCTCCGCGATGACCACGGCGATCGGCTTTGCGACGCGCGGCGCGATGGCGGGCAATCGCGAGATCATCGAAGTGCTGCATTTCGTCGGCGCGGCCGACAGCTACATTTCGCGGCAGTTCCAGACCCATTTCCTGCGTCTCGGACTCAAGGGCGGCCTGCTCGGCGGGGCGTTCGCCGCGTCGTTCTTCATCGCGGCGTCGCTGCTGTCGGCGTGGTGGACCAATACGGTCGGCGGCGAGGAAATCGGCGCGCTGTTCGGAGAATTCTCGCTCGGCGCCAAAGGCTACGCGGCGATTTTCGCCGTCGCCATCGCGATCGCCGTGCTCACCGGCGCGATGTCGCGCATCATCGTGTTCCGGCACTTGCGCGGCCTGCAATGAGCCGTCCGGCGGGAGCCGCGCGGCCGAGAGTCTTCGAGCGCCCTTTTCCCGCGACCCGGTTTGGGCGATTGTAGAGTCATGCTTGTGCTGCGCTCGCTGATCTTCAACATCGTCTATTACGCCAACCTCATCATCCTGATGATTGTGGGGCTTCCGACGATCCTGTTCGGCCGCCACGCAGTGTTCGCGCTGGCGCGCCTGTGGGCCGCCTCGTCGCTGTGGCTGCTCAAGACGATCTGCGGCCTGCGGCTCGAGTTCAGGGGCCTCGAGAACATCCCGCAAGGCGGCTACATCATCGCCGCCAAGCATCAATCGGTGCTGGAGACGTTCTCGCTCGTCCTGCACGCGCCCGATTTCGCCTATGTCCTCAAGCAGGAACTGATCTATGTGCCGTTCTTCGGCTGGTACCTGCTCGGCGCCGAGCAGATTGCGATCGACCGTTCGGCCGGCCGCAACGCCCTTTCGGTGGTCAGCGCCCGCGCCGGCAAGGTGCTGAAATCGGGCCGCCAGGTGTTCATCTTTCCCGAAGGGACGCGCCGTCCGCCCGGCGCGCCGCCAAACTACAAATACGGCGTGGCCAAGCTCTATGAGGACACGCAGTCGCCATGCCTTCCCGTCGCGCTCAACACCGGCCTGTTCTGGGGGCGCCGCGGATTTCTGCGCCGGCCCGGCGTCGCGGTGATCGAATATCTGCCGGTCATCGCTCCGGGCCTCAGCAGAGGCGCTTTTCTCCCGAGGCTTCAATCGATCATCGAGACGGGGTGCGAGCGCCTGTATGATGAAGCGCTGGCCAGGGATCCATCTCTGGCCCCGGCGCTGCAGAGGTCGGCGGAGGCCGAACCCCGCCGCGCGGGTCCGTAAACGCTGCGTGCTGCGGACCTCCCCCGGCCCGCGCCTAGGAACCTCGGGCCGCGAAGCCGCGTTCCAGGCCAAATTGTCATCGAATACGCTTGACGTCGCGACATCGTTGTTCTACTTTTGTTCTTCACTCAATTTGGAGGCCGCTTGATGCTGGCGCTTCAGGACCGCGCGGCGCATCGCCGCGATCGAACGGAAGCAGAGGGCTGGGCCGCGCGGCCGGGGCCGTCCCTGCATTTTCGCGAGGGCGACGACAGCGCGCCGCTGCTTGCGCTTGCCGACGACGCACTGGCGGCCCGCTTCCGGTCATGGCGCGGCGCCTCAGGCCGACGCTACGTCTTTTCCGTCTACGAGCCGTTCGGCTGTCCCGCCTACAGCCACGCCGTGATCGTCGTCGCCGCGGTGGACGCCGCCGGTGACCGCACTGCCCTGTTGATCGCCGACACCGGCTGTTTTCCGGAGATCGTCCTCGCCAACGCCACGAGCCGATGGATGCGCGCCGACGCCAAGATCGAGTTTCACGTTCATCTGCTGGCGAATTCGTCGGCCGCGCGCGTGGCGCTGATCGCCGACCTGTCTCATACGCCGCGGAGCTGACCGGCGAGCCATTCGAGCGTGGGGTCGGTGACCCCGTTTTCGCGCAAGTGCGCCTCGGTGTTGAGAACATAGTCGATGTTGGGGCCCGAGACCCCGACGCCATGCGCGACCAGCGCCAGCAATCGCTCGCGCTCGAGCCGCCCGGCGTATTGCGCGTGGTCGCGATCGGCGACGTAGGTCAGCGCTTCCACCGTCGCGCCGTTCGGCAGATGCGCGAGCACAGTCCGTTCGAGGTAGACGGCCGTCACCTGTTCCCGCGCGCGAAGATATTCGATCGTCGGCGTTCTCAGCGCCGCGGCGACCCGAAACGCCACGCCGCGACAGGCGCCGCCGCGATCGAGACCGAGGACGAGGCCGGGCCGTTCGGGCGTGCCGCGATAGACATGGGAATAGACGCACAGGCTCCGCCGCCAGCCATGCACCAGGGCGCCCTGGCGCTCGACGAAGTCGAATTCCGGCCGCCACATCAGCGAGCCATAGCCGAAGACCCAGAGGTCGCCGGGCTCCGGGACCTCGGGGCTGTTCAATGCTGGCCGGGCGCGCGCCGCGTTCGTCCGCGTCACGGCTCGTCCGGCGGCGCTTCGACGGCGCGGCGGCCAAAATCAGGCGCGGCGGTCTCTTGCCCCTGCGCGACGATTCCCCGGCGAATCGCCCGGGTGCGGGTGAACAGGTCGAACAGGCCGTCGCCATCGCCGCGACGGATCATGCGCTGCAACGCGCTGAGGTCCTCGTTGAACCGCCCGAGCATTTCGAGCACGGCGTCCTTGTTGTGCAGAAAGACGTCGCGCCACATCGTCGGGTCCGAGGCGGCGATGCGGGTGAAATCGCGAAAGCCGCCGGCCGAATACTTCAACACTTCCGAGCGCGTCGTCTCTTCGAGCTCGGCGACCGTGCCGACGATGTTGTAGGCGATCAGATGCGGGACATGGCTGGTGATCGCCAGCACGAGGTCATGATGGGTCGGGGTCATCACTTCGACGTTCGACCCGAGCGCTTCCCAAAAGGCGCGAACCAGCGCAACCGCTTGCGCGTCCGCCTCGTCGGGCGGGGTGATGATGCACCAGCGGTGCAGAAACAGACTGTCGAAGCCGGCGTCGGGGCCTGACTGTTCGGTGCCGGCGACCGGATGGGCCGGCACGAGGCTAACGCCGGCCGGCAGATGCGGCGCGATCGCCCCGATCACCGCCGATTTGACCGAGCCGACGTCAGAGACGATCGCTCCCGGCTTGAGGTGCGGGCCGACCTCCCTGGCCACCGCTTCGTCGGCGCCGACCGGCACGCAAAAGATCACCAGGTCCGCGCCACGCACCGCCTCCGACAGCGTCGGCGCCACCTCGTCCGCCAGCCCGAGCTCGGCGACCCGCGCGCGCACCGCCGGGTCGGCGTCGCCGGCGACGATGATCGCGGCGACCCCGCGCCGGCGGGCGGCGCGCGCGATCGAGGAGCCGATCAGGCCAAGCCCGATCAGCGCGAGCCGGTCGACGATCGGCGCCTTCGGCGGCGCGCCAGGACTGTCAGGCGGCACGCTCGCCTCTCATGAACGCCGTGAGCGCCGCGACAAATCCTTCATTGGCCTCTTCGGTTCCAACGGTCAGGCGCAGGCAATCGGGCAACCCATAGCCGGCGACGGCGCGCAGCACGAAGCCGCGCGATGTCAGAAAGGCGTCCGCCTCCTTGGCGGTGCGGCCGGCGACGCGCGGAAAATGCAGCAGCAGGAAATTGCCGACGCTCGGGGTCACCTCAAGGCCGAGCGCGCCGATCCGCTCGGCGAGCCACGGCAGCCATCGCTGATTGTGCGCGACCGCCATCTCGGTATGCGCGGCATCGGCGAGCGCGGCGATTCCCGCCTCGATCGCCGCCCCGTTGACGTTGAACGGCGCCCGGATACGATTCACCGCGTCGATGACATGCGCCGGCCCATAGGCCCAGCCCAGACGAAGATTGGCCAGCCCGTAGATTTTGGAGAACGTCCGCGTCATCACGACGTTTTCGCAGGTCGCGGCGAGTTCGATCCCCGCGGCGTAGTCGTTGCGCGTGACATATTCGGCGTAAGCCGCGTCGAGCACCAGCAGGACATCGGCCGGCAGGTTCGCCTGCAGCCTCTTGACCTCGGCGAACGGCAGATAGGTGCCGGTCGGATTGTTGGGGTTGGCGAGAAACACCACTTTGGTTCGCGGCGTCACCTTGCGCAACAGCGCATCGACGTCGGCGGTGAAATCGACCTCGTCGGCGACGACCGTCGTCGCCCCGGCGGCGCGGATGGCGATCGGATATTCGAGGAAGCCGTGGCGGGTGTAGAGACCCTCGTCGCCGGGCCTGAGGTAGACATGCGCGAGCAAGGCGAGGATGTCGTCCGAACCGTTGCCGCAAATGATCAGTCCCGCGTCCAGGCCGTAACGGCGGGCGATCGCCTCGCGCAGACGCGAAGCCGAGCCGTCGGGATAGAGCGCGAGACGGTCGGCGACCGACCGAAACGCCGCGACCGCCAGCGGCGAAGGTCCGAGCGGCGTCTCGTTCGAGGAAAGCTTGTGGACCCTGGCGACGCCCGCCGCGCCGCTCTTGCCCGGCACATAGGCTTCGATCGCCATCACCTCGGCGCGCGGCACGGGTCGCGAGAGTTTTGGCGCGGACATCGGCGGCGGCCCTCCAGTCTGTTCCCTTGCGGCGCTCATTGCGAGACCGACGAATCGAAGCGGGCCGCGTGAGCGCCGACTTCGGCGATCCTGAGGTCGCCGGCTCCCGCCTGGCGAAAGGCGCTCTCCACCGCGCCGGAGGCGAGCGCGCCGGGGCGCGCGATCAGCAAGGACAGGCCGACGCCGTCGGCGGCGTTGCCGATGACCTCGGCGCCGAGCGCGCCCAGCGCCGCGGGATAGCCGTCGCGCCAACGGTCGAGCGACGCCGCTTCGATGACGACGTCCCGCGCGCCGCCGTCGGCGAGCGGCTTGGCGATCACGAAAACCGGCATGCCCGCGGGATGATCCGGCCGCTCGACGAACGGCAGGCGCGCAATGATTTTCGGCGCGGGGGCGGGGATCAGGCGCGTCCACCACGCGCCGGAACCAGCGCCGCCATCGACCGCGAACATCCCGAGATCGCCCGACCCGCGCGCCACCGCGTCGATCACCCCGCCTGCGCCAAGATGGGCGACGCATGGAACAGTGAAACCGAAGTGGAACCGCGCGGAATCGCGCATCGCCGCATCGCCCCGCGACATGTCGACGTGGACAGAATAGTTGGCCTGGACATAGGTGAAGGTCGAAATGATGATCCGCCAGATGCCCTCGACGGTATCGAGTGGCAGCTTGCCGCGATGGCGCTCGGCGAGCGCCCGCATCATCGCCGCCTCGCGCGCCGGCCGGAACGCCGACCCGCCGCCCTGGCGCGCCTTGATGGCGATCAGCCGGTCGATGGTGCGGCCGCGCTCCATCAGCAGTTCGTGCATCGACGCATCGATCCGGTCGATGTCCTTGCGAAGATCGGCGAGCGTTTCGACAGCGGCTGGTTGTGACACGGCTAGGGATTTCCCGGGGGCTTTCGCGGCGGCCAACGCGGCCCTTCATACAGAGGCCGCGCGGCGCTGGCTATTGCCTCCCGCGTTCAGGTGTTCATCGATTCGAAGAAACCGGCGTTGGACTTGGTCTCCCGCAATTTCCCGATCAGGAACTCGATCGCATCCACCGTGCCCATCGGGTTGAGGATGCGGCGCAGCACATACATCTTCTTGAGGATGTCGGCGGGAACGAGCAATTCCTCCTTGCGGGTGCCCGAGCGCGTGATGTCCATCGACGGGAAGGTCCGCTTGTCCGCCACCTTGCGGTCGAGGATGATTTCCGAATTGCCGGTGCCCTTGAACTCCTCGAAGATCACCTCGTCCATGCGCGAGCCGGTGTCGATGAGGGCGGTGGCGATGATGGTCAGCGAGCCGCCTTCCTCGATGTTGCGCGCCGCGCCGAAAAAGCGCTTGGGCCGCTGCAGGGCGTTGGCGTCGACGCCGCCGGTCAGCACCTTGCCCGAAGACGGCACCACGGTGTTGTAGGCGCGCCCCAGGCGGGTGATCGAATCCAGCAGGATCACCACATCGCGCCCGTGCTCGACGAGGCGCTTGGCCTTCTCGATCACCATTTCGGCGACCTGGACGTGGCGCACCGCCGGCTCGTCGAAGGTGGAGGACACCACTTCGCCCTTCACCGAGCGCTGCATGTCGGTGACTTCCTCCGGCCGCTCGTCGATCAGCAGCACGATGAGATAGCATTCGGGATGGTTGGCGGTGACCGACTGGGCGATATTCTGCAGCAGCACCGTCTTGCCGGTGCGCGGCGGCGCGACGATCAGCGCGCGCTGGCCCTTGCCGATCGGCGAGACGATGTCGATCACCCGCGCGGAAAGGTCCTTCTTCGTCGGGTCTTCGATTTCGAGTTTCAGACGCTCATCCGGGTAGAGCGGCGTCAGATTGTCGAAGTGAACCTTGTGGCGCGCCTTCTCGGGGTCCTCGAAATTGATCAGGTTGACCTTGAGCAGCGCGAAATAACGCTCACCCTCCTTGGGGCTGCGAATGACCCCTTCGACAGTGTCGCCGGTGCGCAGGCTGAGGCGCCGGATTTGCGAGGGCGATACATAGATGTCATCGGGACCGGGCAGATAATTGGCGTCCGCCGAGCGCAGGAACGCGAAGCCGTCCTGCAAGATCTCGACGACGCCCTCGCCGATGATCTCGACATCCATGCTGGCGAGCTGCTTGAGGATCGCAAACATCAATTCCTGTTTGCGCATGATCGAGGCGTTCTCGACTTCGTTCTCCTCGGCGAAGGCGAGAAGTTCGGTCGCTGATTTTTGTTTGAGGTCTTTGAGTTTCATTTCCCGCATCGGGGGATCCTTGATGGCGTCGGCGCGACAGCGCCTCGACGTGACGAATGGAGCAGCATGGATGAGGCAGGCTTGGATCGACGAGCCGCTGGTTTTCTGGACCTTGCACAAGCCGGGCGGAACATCTTGTCCGCTGGTCACAGAAACGCATGCCGTAGGTGGGAACCCCACCATAAAGCGCTTCGTCGACTCTTTCAACGGCGAACTCGGGGCGCGGTCCAGCAGCGCCCGACAGCGATCCGATCGAGTGAACCGAATTTGCTGGAATCAGAAGGGCTTGACCACGACGAGGATCACAATGACCGCCATCAACAGAGGCGGGACCTCGTTGAGGATGCGATAGAACCGCGCGGGCCGGACGTTCCGATCGGCGGCGAAAGTCTTCACCAGACGCACGAAATAGCCGTGCAGCGCAGACATCGCCAGCACCGCGGCGAGTTTGGCGTGCAGCCACGGCGCGCTGAAGAAGCCGTCGGTGTAGGCCAGCCACGGCCCGGTCAGCCATGTGACGATCATCGCGGGGTTGATGATGAGTTTCAGCAGCCGGCGCTCCATCGTCTTGAAGGTCTCCGACTGCGCGGAGCCGGGCGGCGCGTCGACGTGATAGACGAACAGGCGCGGCAGATAGAACATCCCCGCCATCCATGAAATGACGGCAATGATGTGGAGAGCCTTGATCCACGCGACGATCATAAGTCTTCAGCCTCGTCGCCTGACCCGATCGACCAATCGTTGAATGTGCGCGATCGGCGTCTCGGGCAACACGCCATGACCCAGGTTGAAGATCAAAGGGCCGCCGCCAAGCGTCGCGATAATATCGTCGACCGCCGCATCAAGCGCCGCCCCGCCGGCCAGCAGCGCCAGCGGATCGAGATTTCCCTGCACCGACCGATGCGGCTGGATCGATGCGGCGGCGAACGCGAGATCAACCGTGGAATCCAGGCCGATGACATCGGCGCCGGTCGCTCCCGCCAGTTCGACGAGACGCGAACCCACTCCCTTGGCGAACACGATCACCGGAACTCCCGGATGGCGCGTCTTGACGCCGGCGATGATCTTGCGCAGCGGCTCGAAACACCAGCGGTGGATCTGTCGTTGCGGCAACACGCCGGCCCACGAATCGAAAATCTGCACGGCGTCGACACCCGCCTCGATCTGTCGATCGAGATAGGCGATCGACGCCTCGACCAGGCGATCGATCAACGCCTGGAAGAGTTCCGGATTGCGATAGGCCAGCAGCCGCGCCGGCGCCAGATCGGGAGTGCCCCTGCCCGCGACCATGTAGCTTGCCACCGTCCACGGCGCGCCGCAAAATCCGAGCAACGCGACATTTGCCGGCAGTTGCGCCCTGACCTGCTCGATCGCCTCGAACACCGGAGCGAGACGCCCAGCATCGATTTCGCCGCGCAATGTTGACAGACGCGCCGCGCTGTCGACCGGCTCCAGCCGCGGGCCTTCACCGGCTTCGAAAGAGACCTGTTGGCCCAGCGCGTCGGGGATCACCAGAATGTCGCTGAACAGGATCGCCGCGTCGAAGCCGAACCGCCGGATCGGCTGCAAGGTCGCTTCGACCGCGAGGCGCGGGGTGTAGCAGAAATCGAGAAAGGATGCCGCTTGCGCGCGAATCTCGCGGTATTCCGGAAGGTAACGGCCGGCCTGCCGCATCAGCCAGATCGGCGGGACGACGTTCGGCAAGCGATTGAACGCGCGTTCCAATGGTGTGCCTGATCGCATCGTTCTGTCGTTAGCGCCGGTCAATCAATTAATAAAGATAGATTTCTGTTTTTGCTTCTTTACCCCCTCGTTGAGCCCGTGCGCCTCAATCCACAATAGCTTCACCGCAGCCGCGCCAGGGGCGACGATCAGCCCGCGCGGGATCGTCTGTGGACTGGTTAACCATTCGTTAACCTTTTCAGCCGGCAGCCGGGCGAGTCGATTGTGGAATGTCGCAGCCCTTCCCCACAGTTCCCAGCCGCCCCTGCCGACGGCGCATTTCTGTCCCAAGGCGGTCGGTTGGGGACGCCGGGCACGCTTCGATCCGAGAAAAACGAGGCGCGGCGATTCCAGGGCGTTTGTCCACGTCCGTCCACATGCGCATCCCCACGTTTAGGGATAGGCTCGTCAGCAGTCCATTCGCCGGGAGACGGGGACGGTGCACCGCAGCTATTTTCATCTTCATCTTGTCTCGGACGCCACCGGCGAGACGCTGATCGCGGCGTCGCGCGCGGCGGCGGCGCAATACCAGGGCGTCGCGTCGATCGAACACGTCTATCCTTTCATCCGGACGCATCGCCAACTCGATCGTGTCATCGCTGAAATCGACAGCTCCCCGGGGATCGTATTGTTCACCTTGATTGACGCCGACCTGTCGCGTCGGCTGCAGACGAGCTGCGAGGCGTCGGGTTCGCCGTGTCTGTCGGTGCTCAGCCCGATTCTGGAGCTTTTCCAATCGTACCTTGGAACGACCTCGACGCCGCGCGCCGGCGCGCAGCACATGCTCAATGCCGACTATTTCAAGCGGATCGACGCGCTGAACTTCACGATGCTTCACGATGACGGCCAGTTGGTCGACAACCTCGAGAGCGCCGACATTCTGCTGCTCGGCGTCAGCCGCACATCCAAGACGCCGACCAGCATTTATCTCGCCAATCGCGGTTTCAAGACCGCGAATATTCCGCTCGTTCCCGATGTCCCGACGCCGCCGGCGCTCGAGACGCTGCGCCATCCGCTGGTGGTCGGCCTGCTCGCTTCGCCGGAGAGAATTGTGCAGATCCGGCAAAATCGACTGCTGGCGCTTAACGCGGACTATCAGACGCCCTATGTGGATCGCGCCGCCGTCGCGCAGGAGGTCGCGCACTCGCGTCGCCTGTTTGCTGAGAAGGGTTGGCCGTCGATCGACGTCACTCGCCGCTCGATCGAGGAGACCGCGGCGGCGATCATCGACCTGTATCGGGAACATCGCCTGAAATTCATCGCCCAGGCTTGAATCAGCCAGCAGAACAAACCGCAAAGGCCTCCATCCTTGTCCGCCAATGTTTCGTTGTGGATCGGCGCCGTCCGGCCCGTGCTGGCCTCGAACAGCGCCACCCGCCGGCTGATGCTCGAGAACGCCGGAATCGCGGTCGACGTCGAACCCGCCGCGCTCGACGAGCGGGCGCTGGAGGAACAGTTTCTCGAAAGCGGCGGTTCGCCGTTCGAGCTTGCCGCTGAGCTCGCCCGCGCCAAGGCGCTGGAGGTCAGCGCCCGGCGGCCGCGCGCTCTGTGCTTTGGCGCCGACCAGACCCTTCTGCTTGACGGAAGCCTGTTTCACAAGCCGGACGACGTTGACGCGGCGGAGCAAAGCCTCAGCAAGCTGGCAGGCCGAACCCACGTCCTCACTTCGGCCATTTGCGTCGCCTGCGGCGGCGCGCTGCTGTTCGAGGGCGCACAAAGCGCGCGATTGACCATGCGCGCGCTCGACGAGCACGCCATTCGGCGCTATCTCGCGATCGCCGGGCCGGCTGTTCTGTCGAGCGTCGGCGCCTATCAGGTCGAGGGGATCGGGGTTCAACTGTTCGAGGCGATCGAAGGCGACCACTTCGCCATTTTGGGCCTGCCGTTGTTGCCGCTGCTGGCATGGCTTCGCGCCAACGGGTTTCTCGCGCTATGAGCCAGGCTACCCCGAGAGCCTGCGTCGTCGGCTGGCCGGTCGCCCATTCGCGTTCGCCGCTGATCCATTCCTTCTGGCTGCGCCGCCTGGGGATCGCGGGAGTCTACGACCGCGTCGCGGTCCCGCCGGGCGCGTTCGCGGCGTTCGCAGGCGGCATCGGAAGGGACGGCCTGGTCGGCGCGAATGTCACCGTCCCTCACAAGGAGGCGGCGTTCGCCGCCTGCGACCAGCTCACCGCCAACGCCGCCGATCTGGGCGCCGTCAACACGCTGTGGCGCGAGGGCGGGGCGCTGTGCGGCGACAATTCCGATGTCGCCGGCTTTCTCGCCAATCTCGATGAGCAAGCGCCGGAATGGCGAGGCGGCGCGCGAAGCGCGGTCGTGCTCGGCGCCGGGGGCGCGGCGCGCGCCGTCATTCAGGCGCTGCTCTCTGCCGGGACCGAACGGATCGTCGTGGTCAATCGCACCGTCGATCGCGCCGAAAACCTCGCCGCGCGATTCGCCCGCGGGACGCGCGCCGCCCCCTGGGGCGCATTGCCGTCGCTGCTGACGAACGCCGATCTGCTGGTCAATGCGAGCTCGCTCGGCATGACCGGGCAACCCGCCCTCGAAATCGACCTTGACGCGCTGGACCCGCGAGCGATCGTCGCGGATATCGTCTATGTTCCCCTGGAGACCCCGCTGCTGGCGGCGGCCCGGCGGCGCGGCCTGCGCGCGGTCGACGGGCTCGGCATGCTGCTGCACCAGGCGGCCCCAGGGTTCGAACGCTGGTTTGGCTTGCGCCCGGCGGTGACGCCCGAGCTGCGGATGCTGATCGAGGCCGATATCGCGCGGCCGAACGGGGAGAAGGCGTGATCGTCGTTGGCTTGACCGGCTCGATCGCCATGGGGAAGTCGACCGTCGCGGCGCTCTTTGCGGCCGAGGGCGCGCTGGTTTTCGACGGCGATTCCACGGTCCACGCCCTCTATCGCGGCGCCGGCGCGCCGGCGGTCGAGGCGGCCTTTCCCGGCGTCGTGCGGGAGGGCGCGGTCGACCGCGACCGCCTCGCGCAAAGGGTGCTGGGCGACGGCACGGCGCTGGCGCGGCTCGAGGAAATCGTCCATCCGATGGTCGCGCGGGCGCGACAGGAGTTTCTCATCCGCGCCGCCGCGCAGGGCCGGCGACTCGTTGTCGTCGATATCCCGCTGCTGTTTGAAACCGGCGGCGAGCGGTCGGTCGACGTCATTGTCGTGGTCAGCGCCTCGCAGACCACGCAGCGCGCGCGGGCGCTCGCCAGAGACGGCATGACCCGCGAACGCTTCGAGCAAGTGATCGCCAAACAGACGCCCGACCAGGAAAAGCGCCGCCGCGCCCATCTGGTCATCGACACCAACGGCGCGGTTGAGACGACGCGCGCGCAGGTGCGCGGGTTCCTGCGCTGTGTGTCCCCCATGATCGGCAGGAGGGCGAGTTTCAATGCGTGAAATTGTTCTCGATACGGAAACGACGGGCCTCAGCCCCGCCGAAGGGCACCGGCTGGTGGAAATCGGCTGTCTGGAGATCGTCAACCAGATCCCGACCGGCGCGGTCTATCATGTTCTGATCAATCCCGAGCGCGATGTGCCGGACGACGCCTATCGCATTCACGGCCACGCCACCGCGTCCCTGCTCGACAAGCCGGTTTTTGCGCAGATCGCGCCCGACTTTCTGGCGTTCATCGGCGAGGACCGACTGGTCATCCACAATGCCGAATTCGACGTGAGGTTCATCAACGCGGAACTGACCAGGATCGGACGCCAGCCGATCCCGCCCGCCCAGGTCCTCGACACGCTCGCCCTGGCGCGGCGCAAGCATCCCGGCGCACCCAACAGCCTGGACGCCTTGTGCGACCGCTATCACATCGACCGGTCGCGCCGGATAAGGCACGGCGCCTTGCTCGACGCGGAAATCCTGGTGGAGGTCTACGGCGAGCTGCTTGGCGGGCGTCAGCGCTCGTTGGCGTTTTCCTCGTCCCCCGCCGCGCGCGCCAGCCGATCCCCCGAGGCGCCGGCGGCGCAGCGAAAGCTTCGTTCGTCGACGCCGCCCTCGCTGCTCACCGAAGCGGAAAGCCGCGCCCACGCCGAACATATCGCAACGCTCGGCGAGAACGCGCTCTGGCTCCGGCACAAGGCCCGACCGTAGAGCCCGTCGTTGTCCTTCAACTCACGCCGCGCCCGGCCGAGCCGCCGCGGCGGCGGCCATGCGCTGCACGAACAACGCCTGGAAGTCGATCGGGTCGATGTAGAGCGGGGGATAGCCGCCGTTGCGCACCGCATCGGCGATGATCTGGCGGGCGAACGGGAAAAGCAGCCGCGGGCCCTCGATCATGATCGCCGGCTGGATTTGCTCAGCTGGAACGTTTTCGACCCGAAAAACCCCGGCATAGTCGAGCTCGAACTTGAACAAAGTGTTCTCGCCTTCGCCGGCCCCTCCTTCGAGCGCCAAGCCCACTTCATATTCGGTCTGGCCGACCTGACGGGCGTTGACATTGATCTGAACGGAAATGTTCGGGCCTTGCTGCTGCGGACCGAGCGTGCGCGGCGCATTCGGGTTCTCGAAGGAAAAATCCTTGCAGTATTGAACCAGCACCGTCAGTCGCGGCGCGGCGCCCGCCGCTACGCCGGCCGTCGCGCTCGCTCCATTGCCGTTTTGATCGACCATCCGCTTTCCCTCCCCGCCGCAAAGGCTTCCATTGGACAAGCCCTGCCGGCGCGCGCCAAAACTCGCACGATACGGAACATTGGCGCGAATGGCTGACCGAAGAGTGGGAAACGCTGTCCCCGGTCCCCCCGCGCCGTGGCGACGATATTCTCGGCGGTCGCCTAGCACGGCGTTGGCGGGCGAACAAGAACGCCGCGGCGCGATTCGCCGTCTCTGAACCCGGAGCCGATGAGGAAAGAGCGCGCGGCGCGCCGCTCAGAGGCGCGGCCAGGCGAAGTCGTCGGCGCGGCCGGGCTTCGCCTCGATCGGCGCGCCCTGGGCCAGAATGCGCTCGCCCGCCGCGGCGTCGCCTGAAGCGGGCTGGAGCGCCGCCAGCGCGCCGCCCGGCGACAGCGGCCTCGTCGTCAGCGACAGGATCGGGCCGGCGAGGGGCTTGGCGGGTTGGCCCGACGCCGGCGCGCCGGGCGGCGCGGCGACGCCCATTTCCCGACGGATCTGCGCGTTGATGTCGTCCGCCGCCTGCTCGATATCGGGCGGCAGATTGGCGATGTCGTCTTGCGGTTTGGCCGCCTCGAACGCCCGCCGGATTTCGCCATCGAGAAACTGCGCCAGCTTGCGCGAGCCCGCCTTGGTGAAGTGGATGCCGTCGGCGGCGCGCAGTTTGGCGTTCTGGCCGTCGATGTCGGGCCCATAGGCGTTGTACTGGCCGGCGTCGTCGGCGAACGCGTCCCAAATGTCGATATAACGCGCGCCGGCTTTTTCGGCGCGCTCCTTGTACAATTCGTTGAGCTTGACGACCTGCGCGTTGAACCGATCGCTGCGCATCGGCGGCAGGCCGACCCAGACGACCGGGACGTGAGCCTGCCTGAACGGCGCGATCAGCCGCTCGATGCGCTGGCCGTACGCATCACGCCATTTGTCGCTGAGCGGGTCGAGCGTATCGGCGCCGTCCTTGAGAACCTGCAGATCATTGATGCCGATGATGACGACGACAAAGTCAAGCTTGTCCTTGGCGGCGGCCAGATCGTTGGCGGCCTTGAACCAGTCGTAATAATCGTCCCTGACGAGGCCTGACGCGTCATGCGCGCGCCCGACGACCGCGATTTCCGGCTTGTCGGTGAAAGCCTGGCTCAGGCCTTCGGCGGCCTCGACGCCCAGGCTGTCGCCGAGCACGTCGATGAAGAACGTCGGCTGGATCGGGGTTCCGCCGATGGCGCCCGGCGCTCGCGTCGCTTCGGCGGGCACAAAGTCGCGTAGCGGTCTGCGGGCGGCGCGCGTCTGGGCGTTCCGCGCCGCCTGATCGGCGAGTTCGCGTTGCTGCAGCCAGAAGTCCGACGGACTGTCGTTTCGCGCCAGCACCGCCGGTCCGCCGGTCGCGTAAAGGAACAGCGCGACCGCGACGAGTTTCCAGACGCCGGCTCCTGGCGCTCGCCTGACGGTGGACTTGATGGCGCGAGCAATCACCTTCGATCCCACTCGACCCTTGATCGCGCGGCAGGGGCTATTTGCGCAATCTCGCCAGCAGCTCCAGCGTCGGATAGCCGTCCGGAACCTCTCCCGACGCTTGCTGGTAGGCGCGCAGAGCCGCGCGCGCCGACTCGCCGATCCTGCCGTCGACCTCGCCGACATCATAGCCCAATTTCTTCAATCTTGTCTGCAGCTCCCGCATTTGCGTGGCGGTGAGGCGCCGATCGTGAACCGGCCAGGCGGCGTGGAGGCTTTCGCCGCCCAGCGCCCGATCGCCGAGCAGGGCGACGCCCAGGGCGTAGGACGTCGAGTTGTTGTAGGTCTTGATGACCTTGAAATTGGGCGTCACGAGAAAGATCGGTCCGCGCAGCCCCGCGGTGATCAGCAGTTGCCCTTGCGGCGCGCGGGGCAATTCCGTTCCGTCGGCGCGTTTGACGCCGCGTTCGGCGAAGCTGCTGAATGGCGCGTATGCGGAGGAATCGGCGCTCTTGAGGTCGAACCCTTCGGGCAGCGTGACTTCAAGCCCCCACGGCTCGCCGGCGATCCAGCCGTGCTTCTGCAAATAATTGGCGGTCGAGCCGATCGCGTCGGGGGCGTTGGTCCAGATGTCGCGCCGGCCGCCGCCGTCAAAATCGACGGCGAATTCCCTGAAGCTCGAAGGCATGAACTGGGTCTGGCCCATCGCCCCGGCCCATGAGCCCTTCATCTGTGCGACGGTGATGTCGCCGTCCTCCAGGATCTGCAGCGCGGCGAGCAGCTCATCGCGGAAATAGTCGCCGCGATAATGGGCGTAAGCGAGGGTCGCCAGCGCGCGGATCACGTTGTCGGAGCCAGCGAACGCGCCGAAATCGGTCTCCAGTCCCCAGATGCCGATCACAACGGCCGGATCGACGCCGAATTCGCGCTGCGCCTTGGCGAACCACGGCTGGTCGCGCTGCGCGGCCGCCCGCGCGCGCTCGACGCGCTGAGCCGACACCGCAGAGGCGAGGTAGTCCCATACCGGTTTGACGAACTCCGCCTGGGTCCGGGTATGGGCGAAAACCTTGGGATCATAGGCGACCCCTTTGAACGCGGCGTCGAAGGTTTCCCGCGAAACCCCGCGCGCCTGAGCCTGCGGCCAGAGCCCCTCAATGAAAAGCTGAAAAGACCGCGCAGCCGCCGGCGCCCTCGCCGCGGGACGGGCGATCGCCTGAGGCGCCGCCACGACCCCGGCGAGGGCGAACGCGCTGAGCAGCCAAAGGACGCCGGCGAGCCGCCTCGCCCGATTGGCGCGGAACAAGGTCGCAGTCGTGATTTCGACGATGCTCATCGGCGGCTTCTCCCGGCGGGTCGCCGACCCTATGACCGGACGGTTTACAAATAATTTACCGTGATTTTTCGACCGGTTCGTCGTCGCGGCGGCGCAGATCACTCGGCGGCGAGATCCACTTCGCCGCTGTCCGACGCCCTGACGTTCTCGGGGCGCGGCATCGAAATGATGTTGTAGCCGGCGTCGACGAAATGGACTTCGCCGGTCACCCCCGAGGAGAGGTCCGACAGCAGGTAGACCGCGGCGCCGCCGACGTCGTCGATCGTCACGGTCCGGCGCAGCGGCGCATGGGCGCGCTGGAAATTGAACATGAACCGGGCGTCGGCGATGCCCGCTCCCGCCAGCGTGCGGATGGGTCCCGCGGAAATGGCGTTGACGCGAATGCCGGCCGGCCCAAAATCGGCGGCGAGGTATCGCACGCTCGCCTCCAGCGCCGCCTTGGCGATTCCCATGACATTGTAGTTGGGCATCACCCGCGTCGCGCCGCCGAAGGTCAAGGTCGCCATCGCCCCGCCCGCCGGCATCAGCGCAGCCGCGCGCCTGGCGATTTCGGTGAACGAGAACGCCGAGACGACCATCGTGCGGATGAAATTCTCGCGCGTCGTGTCGGCGTAGCGCCCCTTCAACTGGCCGCGATCGGAATAGGCGATGCAATGGACGACAAAATCCATCGACCCCCATTGCGCCTTCAGCGCATCGAACACCTGATCGACGGAGGCGAGGTCCTCGACGTCGCAGGGCAGCACCAGCGACGATCCGAGGCTGGCGGCCAGCGGCTTGACCCGTTTGCCCAGCGCCTCGCCCTGGTGGGTGAAGGCAAGCTCGGCGCCCTGGGCGGCCAGCGCCTGCGCGACGCCCCAGGCGATCGAATGGTCGTTCGCGACCCCCATGACAAGGCCGCGCCGGCCGCTCATCAGTCCGGATTTGACCAAGCCCGCCTCGCCCCCAGCCTCAAGCGTCGACGTGCTTGAGAACGATTGTCGCATTGGTGCCGCCAAAGCCGAACGAATTGGACAGCACGGCGCCCAGCTTCACATTGTCGCGCCGCTCGCGCACGATCGGCATATCGGCGAACGCCGGATCGAGCTCGTCGATATGCGCGCTCCCGCAGATAAAGCCGTTCTGCATCATCAGCAAGGAATAGATCGCCTCCTGCACTCCGGTCGCCCCCAGCGAATGGCCGGTCAGCGATTTGGTCGCCGCCACCGGCGGACAGCGGTCGCCGGAGCCGAACACCTCGCGCAAGGCTTCGATCTCCCTGAGATCGCCGACCGGCGTCGACGTCGCATGCGGATTGATATAGTCGATCGGCGCCTTCACCGTGGCGAGCGCCTGGCGCATGCAGCGCACCGCCCCTTCGCCCGACGGGGCGACCATGTCGTAGCCGTCGGAGGTCGCGCCATAGCCGACGATCTCGCCGTAGATCCGGGCGCCGCGGGCGCGGGCGTGTTCGAGCTCCTCGAGCACCACCACGCCGGCGCCGCCGGCGATGACGAAGCCGTCGCGGTTCTTGTCATAGGCGCGCGAGGCGACGGCGGGTCGGTCATTGTAACCGCTCGACATCGCGCCCATCGCATCGAACAGCACCGACATCGTCCAGTCGAGATCCTCGCAGCCGCCGGCGAAGATGATGTCCTGCTTGCCCCACTGGATCAGTTCGTAGGCGTTGCCGATGCAATGGTTGGAGGTCGCGCAGGCCGACGAGATCGAATAATTGACCCCTTTGATCTTGAACCAGGTCGAAAGCGTCGCCGAGGCGGTCGAAGACATCGCCTTGGGCACCGCGAACGGGCCGACGCGCTTCGGCCCCCTGGTCCGCGCGATGTCGGCCGATTCGACGATTGTTCGGGTCGAAGGCCCGCCGGAGCCCATGATCAGGCCGGTGCGCTCGTTGGAGATTTCGTTCGCCTCGAGGCCGCCGTCGCGGATCGCCTGCTCCATCGCGACATGGTTCCACGCCGCGCCGTCGCCGAGAAAACGCATCGCGCGACGGTCGACCCCCTCCTCCGGCTTGCGCGCCGGGGCGCCGTGCACCTGACAGCGAAAGCCCAGCTCAACGTATTTTTCGGCGCGGGTGACGCCCGACCGGCCTTCCCGCAGGCTCGCCAGCACTTCCTGCGCGCTGTCGCCGATCGACGAGACGATTCCCATGCCGGTGATAACGACACGCCTCATCCCATTCTCCTGACTGCTCGCCGCGAGAGCGATCAAAATCGGCGGGTCGGACGGTTCTAACTCACGCTTCCGCGGTCTTGGCGGCGCCGAACAGGCCAACGCGAATATCCCGCACGTCATATATGCGCTTGCCGTCGGCTTCCAACCAGCCGTCGGCGATGCCCAGCACCAGCTTGCCCCTGAACACCCGCTTCACATCGACGCCATAGATCACGCGCTTGACCGAAGGCAGCACCTGATCGGCGAACTTGACCTCGCCGACGCCCAGCGCGCGTCCGCGCCCGGACAGGCCGAGCCAGCCGAGAAAAAACCCGGTCAATTGCCACAGCGCGTCAAGCCCGAGGCAGCCGGGCATGACGGGATCGTTCTTGAAATGGCAGCCGAAAAACCACAGCTCCGGCCGGACGTCGAACTCGGCGCGCACCCCGCCCTTGCCATTCGCCCCGCCGGCCTCGGAAATGTCGGTGATGCGATCGAACATCAGCATCGGCGGCAGCGGCAATTGCGCATTGCCGGCCCCGAACAGCTCGCCCCGCCCGCAGGCGAGCAGCTCTTCGTAAGCGAAACTGGAGCGCCTCTCGTTCATCAACGCCAAGTCCCAAACCCGGCCTGGCGCGCGGCGCGCCGGTCGTTCGGCGCTTCCTAACACAGGCGGCTGCGGCCCGAAAGCGGGAGCGCCGCCGGACGATGCGGCGTCTTTGCACGTTGCGCGCCGTCGACGGGCTTTGTATGAGTAGGGAGCCGTCCGGCGTCGCCTCGCCGCGATGGCCTCGACCATTGGAACCTGAACAAATTGGCTGAAATCCGAACTTCCCCGCCCGTCGGCGGGCGCTCCAGCGACCCGATGAGCGGCTGCCCGGTCCACCAGTTGCGCGGAAAACTGCGCCGCGCCAACTTGCGTCCGACCCGCCAGCGCATCGCCTTGGGCTGGCTGCTGTTCGGCAAGGGCGACCGCCACGTCACCGCGGAAAATCTCTACGAGGAGGCGGTCGCGATGAAAGTGCCGGTTTCGCTCGCCACCGTCTACAACACGCTCCACCAGTTCACCGAGGCCGGGCTGCTCAACGAGATCGCGGTGGATGGTTCGCGCACCTATTTCGACACCAACGTCAGGCATCACCACCATTTCCTGATCGAGGAGACCAACGCGCTCGTCGACATTCCCAAGGGAGAGGTGGCGATCTCCGGCCTGCCGCAGCCGCCCGAGGGCACCGAGATCGCCCGGGTCGATGTCATCGTCCGGATCAAGCGCGCCCCGGCGCGGGATTAGCCGGCTCCGTCATTGCGAGCGAAGCGAAGCAATCCAGAGGTCGTCACCTCAACGACTTGCGTCATTGGTGAGCTTCACTCTCGGGTTGAGAGGACGCTCTATTGCGGGCGGCGATGGACGCGCCTTCTCGGGCGCCGTCACGACCTCTGGATTGCTTCGCTTCGCTCGCAATGACGAACGGCGCCTAACCCGCGATCTTCGAGAAATCGGCGACGGTGTGAACGGCGTGGCGCAGCGCGTTGAGCAGGCGCAGCCGGTTGAGCCGCAGCGCGGGATCGTCGGCGTTGACGGTGACGTCGATGAAGAACGCGTCGACCGGCGCGCGCAGCGCCGCCAGGGCCCGCATCGCGCCCTCGAAATCCTCCGCCGCGACGCGCTCGGCCGCCTCGCGTCCGGCAAGGTCGAGCGCGGCGGCGAGCGCCTTCTCCTGGTCGACAATGAGCAGCGCGGCGTCATGCGCGCCCTTGAACGCGTCGGGGCCGTCCTTCTTCTCCTCGGCACGCAGGATGTTGGCGGCGCGGCGATAGCCGGCGAGAAGGTTCTTGCCGTCGTCGGTATCGAGAAATCGGCCGAGCGCCTCGACGCGGCGGACGATCATCAGCAGATCGTCCTGGTCCTGGAGCGCGAAAACCGCGTCGATCAGGTCGTGCCGCGCGCCCTTATCGCGGAGGTAGACCTTCAGGCGGTCGGCGAAGAAGGCGAGGAGTTCACATCGAGATCTGCCAGCTTGAAAATCGGAATTTTGCCGTGCCAATACGGCTTGACCAGTCCTCGGCTCGTAACAGTCAAGCATTCCTTTTGCGCGTCTCAAGAAATCGACTTTAGCTACGACGTATTCGACTCACGCAATGCACCGGAGACGTCACCTGAGTCAATGTCGACAATCTCGACCAGTCCGTCGCGTCAAGATCATTAGAACGACGTCGTGCTCTATTGTATCCTGACCGATAGCGCGGGGATGCCACGATCACTGACAATCACGATTGTCGCAGTCCGAAAGTAATCGAGCAACAGACTTTCGAATACTTCGCTTAGCTTCATCGACAACCATTCTCCAGCACGATCCGGATCACCCCCAGCGCCGCCCGTCGCAGCGCATAGGGGTCCTTGCTGCCCGTCGGCTTCTCGTCGATCGCCCAGAATCCAACGAGCGTGTCGAGCTTGTCGGCGAGCGCCACTGCGATCGAAACGGGGTCGGTCGGAACGCGGTCGTTCGGCCCCTGCGGCTTGTAGTGCTCCTCGATCGCCGCGGCGACGCGGCGTCCTCGCCCTGCGCCGCCGCGTAATAGCGGCCCATCAGGCCCTGCAACTCGGGGAATTCGCCGACCATTTCGGTGACGAGATCGGCCTTGGCGAGCAGCGCCGCTCGCCCCGCCAGCGCCGGATCGGCGCCCACCAGCGGCGCAAGCTCCTTCGCCAGCGCCACGATCCGGTCCACCCGCTCGCCCTGCGTCCCCAGCTTCTCGTGGAACACGATGTTCAGCGCGCGCAGCTTGGCGAGGCGCTGGTCGAGCGGCTTGTCGGCCCTGTCCTTGTAGTCGGGCAGCGGGGCGAGGTCGGTCAGCCAGAAATGGCGGGCGTCGGAGAGGCGCGCGCGCACGACGCGGCCGTTGCCCGCGGCGATCGCCTTGCCGTCGTCGCGTGCGACGAGATTCGAGACGATGATGAATTTGTTGGCGAGTCCGCCATTGGCAGCGACGGCCGTCGTCGCCTGGTCCCCGGCCATGACAGGCGGAACGGCGCTTCCGCTTGTGGCGTCGCGCATCACGAAGCATTTCTGGTTGGCGCGGATGGTGGCGCGGATCACCTCCGGGGGGATTTCGAGAAACGCCGGCTCGAATTCGCCCATCAGCACGACCGGCCATTCGACGAGGCCGGCGACTTCCTCGAGCAAGCCTTCATCCTCGACAAGTTCGAGCCCATGGGCCAGCGCGAGGCTGCGCGCATCGGCCAGGATGATGTCCTTGCGCCGCCCGGCGTCGAGCACGACCCGAGCCTTCGCCAGCGCATCGGCATAATCGTCAAAGCGCCGGACCTTGATCGGGCCGGGCGCCATGAAGCGATGGCCGAACGTCACATCGCCTGAAGCGAGGCCGTCGATGTCGAAGGCGACGATCTGCGGGGTCTCGTTCGCCGCGCTGAACGTGCAGACGATTCCATGCAGCGGGCGCACCCAGCGCAGCGCTTCGGGGCGCGCCGAAGCGGCGCCCCAGCGCATCGACTTCGGCCACGGAAAGCCGCGGATGATCGCCGGCGCGATCCCGGCGATCAGCTCAGGCGTGGCGCGGCCCGGCCGTTCGATCGCCGCGACGTAGAACTCGCCCTTCTTCGGGTCGCGCTCGATCTTCGCCTGCTCGATGTTGGCGAGCCCCGCGCTTTTCAAAAAACCCTGGATCGCCGCGTCGGGCGCGCCGACCCGCGGACCCCTGCGCACCTCGACGCTTTTGGGCTGTTCGGCGGGAAGGCCGACGATATGCAGCGCCAGCCGGCGCGGCGTCGCGAAGCTCTGCGCGCCCTCATAGACGAGGCCGGCCTCGACCAGCGCGTTGGTGAACAGGCGCTTGAGGTCGTCGGCGGCCTGCCGCTGCATCCGCGCGGGAATCTCTTCGCTGAACAATTCGAGCAGGAGATCGGGCATGGGGTCTTTCTCAATCCTCGCCGTTCGGCGCGCCTTAGGCCGCTCGCGCCGCCGCCCGCCGTCCTCAGCCATGCCTTGCCGCACGCCCTGGCGAGTTCGCGCACGCGCAAAATGTAGCTCTGGCGCTCGGTGACCGAGATCACCCCGCGCGCGTCGAGCAGGTTGAACGCGTGGCTCGCCTTGATGCACTGGTCATAGGCCGGCAGCGCCATCAGATGACCGCGCCTCGCCCGCGCCTTTCTCCAGCAGCGCGCGGCACTCGCCCTCGGCGTCGCGGAAATGGCGAAATAGCATCGCGGTGTCGGCGTATTCGAAATTGTGCCGCGAATATTCCTGCTCGGCCTGCAGGAAGACATCGCCATAGGTGATGCGTTCGGCGCCATCGCGGCCGTTGAAATTGATGTCGTAGATGCTGTCGACCCCCTGCACGTACATCGCCAGCCGCTCGAGCCCGTAGGTCAGTTCGCCCGACACCGGCGCGCACTCGAAGCCCGCGACCTGCTGAAAATAGGTGAATTGCGAAACTTCCATCCCGTCGCACCAGCATTCCCAGCCGAGCCCCCAGGCGCCGAGCGTCGGGCTCTCCCAGTCGTCCTCGACGAAGCGGATGTCATGCAGGCCAGCGTCGACGCCGATCGCGGCGAGCGAATTGAGGTAGAGATCCTGCAGATTGTCCGGCGAGGGCTTCAGGATCACCTGAAACTGGTAATAGTGCTGGAGGCGGTTGGGATTTTCGCCGTAGCGCCCGTCCTTGGGCCGGCGCGAGGGCTGGACATAGGCGGCTTTCCAAGGGTTTGGGCCAAGCGAGCGAAGGGTCGTCGCGGGGTGGAACGTGCCGGCGCCGACTTCCATATCATAGGGCTGCAGGATGACGCAGCCTTGCCGCGCCCAGAAGCTTTGGAGCGTCAGGATCAGCCCCTGGAACGAGCGCGCGGGATCGAGCGCCGCGCCGGAATCTTGCGCGATTGGGGACGCTGGCGCCGTGGACATGGCCGGGAACTCGGGAATTGAAGGAACGGGCGCGGACCCTAGTCAGGCCCGTCGCGCCGGTCAACGCGCCGGCGGCCTGCGCCGGGGCCGCACTTCACCCCAGTCGATCAGCGCCTCGCCGCGATGAATGGCGTCAGCGAGCGGCGTGAACGCCCCGCGCCGATCGTGAAGAGCAAGGCCGGGACGCAGGCTGGTCGGACCGCGCGCGCCCTTCACCCCGGCGACCAGAATCCGGTGCGCCGGCGCATCGGCGTTCGGATGGATCGGCAGAATTGCGACGCCGCCGAGGCGCCGTCCGAACGCTCCGAGGATTTGCGCCAGCGCCTCCGGGCGGTGGATGATGATGAAACGCCCGCCGGCGCGCAGCAGCGCGAGGCAGGCGATGATCCACGTCTCCAACGGAGCCGCGCCGGAGTCGGCCGCCGTCCCGCCGGCGAACACGTGGGCGCTGGCGCGCCGAGGATGAGGCGAGGCGCGTACATTTCCCGCCTCGAAGAATGGCGGATTGGTTGCGACGAGATCGGCGCCGGCGTCCGACAGGCCGGCCGCCCGTCTTTCGTCGGCGCGCGTCACATCGACGCGCAGGACGCGCGCGCGTTCGGCCAAACCGTTGAGGATCGCGTTTTCGCTCGCCAGCGCGGCGAGGTCCGCGTCCTGCTCCACCAGGTCCGCGGACGCGCCTGTCATTCGCTGGAGAATCGCCAGCCCCACCGCGCCGACGCCGGCCCCGACATCGACGAGCCGGCCGATCCCGTCGGCCGGCGCCGCCGCCGCCAGCAGAACGGCGTCGCTGCCCGCCCGATGTCCTTTCAGGGGTTGGCGAAGAACAAGGCGTCCGCCCAGCAGCGCATCCCGGCTCGTCGCAAGGGTGCGCGAGCCATCGGGCGCCTCACTCATTACGGAGTTCGGCGGCAAGGCCGGCCTCGCGGAGCAGACGCCTCGCGCGGCCGACGTGACCAGACTCGACCATGATACGGCGAGGCAGGAAGCCGAGCGGGCCAACCGCCGCGCCCATATTCTGATCGGCAATGAAATACGGCACGCTCTCCTCAGCCAGCAGGCTCTCGATCAGCGAGATCACCACGAGATCGTTTGTTCGCACGAGTTCGATCACGCCTCGTCCTGTCTCGTCGGGCTCGAAAACATGGGGCTCCATCGCCGACTCCAGCGGCTGCGGCGTCTTGCTCTTGCTCGGGCGAGCGGCCCTCTTTATGGTCAAACGGCCTGAAGTGACAAGGGAACCGCCCGTGGGAATTGTCATTCCGCTCGAAGAAAAGTCTTCCGAGCGCGTCATCGACCGGCTCACGGCTCTGGTTGCGACCGACATGGCCGCCGTCAACCAGACGATTCTTTCGCGCACCGGATCGGACGTCGGAATGATCCCCGAAGTCGCCAACCACCTGATTTCATCGGGCGGCAAGCGGCTTCGCCCGATCCTGACGCTGGCGACCGCCGGGCTGTGCAACTATTCCGGCGACGGCCACATCAAGCTCGCAGCCTCCGTCGAGTTCATGCACACCGCGACACTGCTGCACGACGACGTGGTCGATGAAAGCGACATGCGGCGCGGCAAACTGGCGGCGCGGGTCCTGTGGGGCAATGAGGCCAGCGTGCTGGTCGGCGATTTTCTGCTCGGCCAGGCGTTCAAGATGATGGTCGAGGTCGGTTCGCTGCAATGCCTCGACGTGCTGTCGAGCGCCGCCGCGGTGATCGCCGAGGGCGAGGTCATGCAATTGTCGGCGGCCAAGGACACCGCGACGACCGAAGACGCCTATCTGGCGGTCATTCGCGCCAAGACGGCGGCGCTGTTCGCCGCCGCCTGCGAGGTCGGCCCGATCCTCGCCCAGCGCTCGAAGGCTGAAATCGAGGCCTGCCGGGGCTTCGGCGCCAATCTCGGCATCGCGTTCCAGCTCGTCGACGACGCGCTCGACTACGGCGGCTCGTCGGCCAAACTCGGCAAGAATGTCGGCGACGATTTCCGCGAAGGCAAGATCACGCTGCCGGTGGTCCTGTCGTTCCGGCGCGGGACGATGATCGAGCGCGAGTTCTGGCGCCGGACGCTGGAGCAGGGCGAGGTGGCGGAAGGCGATCTCGAGACTGCGCTCGCCACGATGAAGAAGCACCGGGCGCTTGAGGACACCATCGACCGGGCGCGCCATTACGGCGCGATGGCGAGGGACTCGCTCGAACTGTTTCCTGCCTCGTCATGGAAGCACGCGTTGCTCGACGCGGTCGAATTCGCGGTCAGTCGCGCGCATTAGGCTGGGGCTATCGCAGCACCGTCGCCTTCACCCACCAGCCGGGATGGTCGCGGGCGACGGCGCGTGTGGCGCCTGCCGCCGCCGATCGATCCTCGAACAAGGCGAAACATGTGGCGCCGGAGCCCGACATGCGAACCAGCGCTGCGCCCGCGCAGGCCGACAGCGCCTCAAGAACGTCGGAGATCGCCGGGGCGAGCGCGCAGGCGCCGGCCTGCATGTCGTTTCGCCCCTCTTTCACCATCCTCAGCGCGGTCGCACGATCCGCGCCGAAACCCGGCGACGGCGAGGCGCCGCGCCCTGACGAAGCGCCTTCGGCGAGGCCGATGCGCGCAAACACCGCCGGCGTCGCGACGGCGACGCCGGGATTGGCCAACACGGCGAACAGCGGCGGCAGGCCCAGATGTGGGCCGACCTTTTCGCCGGCTCCGCCCATGGTCCGCGCGCGCGGGTCGAGACATACCGGAACGTCGGCGCCGGTGGCGCGCGCCGCCGCCCACAGACGGGGGTCGCCGGGGGCGAGGGCGTTCTCACGCGCCAGCGCGCGCAGCGCCGCCGCCGCATCCGACGAGCCGCCGCCGAGGCCCGCCGCGACCGGCAGGTTCTTGCGCAAATGAAACCTGCCGATTCGCAGTCCGGGCACGCGGTCGATCAGTTCGCGCGCCGCGCGCAGCACCAGATTGTCGGCGATCCGCCCCGCCGATTCGGCGGTGGGTCCGTCGACGCTCAAGGACAGGGTCGCGGCGGGCTCGAACGACAGCCAGTCGCAGCAACCGGCGAACGCGACGACGCTGTCGAGTTCATGCCAGCCGTCGAGGCGGCGCCCCAGAATGTGCAGCGTCAGGTTGACCTTGGCGCGCGCGCGCCAGAACCGCCGGCCGGCCGGCGACGCCTCCACCCGCCTCAGCCGCCGTCCTTCTTGGGTTCCGTCTGGGCGGCGTTGGGCGCATCGGGCAGGCCGGAGTCGATCTTCTTCAGGATCGACGGCAGGTCTTCCGGCTCGGGCCCCATGTCGCGCGCGTGATTCCATTGAAAATGAGCGTCGAGCTTGCGGCCCATCCGCCAATAGGCGTCGCCGAGATGGTCGTTCACCACCGGATCGGCCGGCTTCATCTCGATCGCTTTTTCGAGCTGCTCGGTGGCCTCTTCATAGTGGCCGAGCTTGTAGTTGGCCCAGCCGAGGCTGTCGACGATATAGCCGTCGGTCGGCCGCAGGTCGACCGCGCGGCGCAGCATCTTGAACGCTTCGTCGAGATTGACCCCCTGGTCGACCCAGGTGTAGCCGAGATAGTTCAGGACCAACGGCTGATCGGGAAACAGTTCGAGCGCCTCCTTGAAGTCGGCCTCGGCCTTCGGCCATTGCTTGATGCGCTCGAAGCAGATGCCGCGAAAATAGAACAGCGTCCAGTTGCCGCGGTCGGGTTTGCCGATCAGGTCGATCGCCTTGGTGTAGGTCTGCGCCGCGTCCTCGAATTTCTTGGCCGAGCGTTGCAGGCTGGCCAGCGCGCCCCAGGCGTCGACATCCTTCGGATTGGCGGCGACGATCTGCCGCAGCCGCTTGACCGCCTCGTCCGACCGGCCGAGCGCATCGAGCGACAGGCCCGCCTGGATATTCGCGCTCTCGCGCATCGGCGAGCCTTCGGGCACCATTTCGTAGGCTTCGATCGCCGCCTCGTTCTGCTTGAGCTGCTCGTAGAGATCGGCGACGGTGACGGCGGCGAGCGCGTGGTCGGGGCGCAAATACAGCGCGAGGCGCAGATAGATCAGCGCCGCCAGTTCGTCGCCTTGCCGGCTGCCCGCGCCGCCGAGCCCGTAAAGCACTTCCGCGGCGCCGTCCTTGGCGTTGCGAATCACCGGCTCCAGCGGCCGCCCGGCGGCCAGATCCGCCAACGCGCCCTCGACGATCGGATGGTGCGGGAGCACGCGCGCGAAATCCTGGTAGATCTGCTTGGCGCCGTCCTGGTCGCTATGCCGCGCGAGATAGCGGGCGTAGGCGTCGGCGAGCCGCAGCGTGTTCTTCTCGCCGTCATAGGCCGCCTTCAAGCGCTTGAGCGCTTCGGTCGCATTGCCGGTCAGGTCGGCGATCAGGCCGGCGTGATAGTCCCGGAAAACCGCAAAGGACGGGTCGCGAAAGTGGTCGAGCGTATCCAGCGCATGGCGACCGTCGTTGACCCCGGCGAATGTCCAGGCGGTCAGCAGCGTGGTCGTCACGTCATGCGCCCGGCCGGCGTCGCCGCCGGCCAGTTGAATCCGCGCGGCGGCGTATTGACCGTCGGCGATCGCGCGAACCGCCGAGGTCAGGCGCGCGAGGCTGTTGTTGGGATCGCGCATCAGCAGCCGGTCGGCGAGCTGGAACGCCTCCGTCATGCTGCCGTTGGCCAGCGCCGCCGCGAACGCCCGCTCAATCAATTCGGGGTTGCGGGGATCGGCGCGCAAGGCTTCGCGGAAATAGACCGCCGCCGCGGGGGTGTCACGATCGGCCCCGGCGACCAGCGCGGCGAGGTAGTTCCCGGCCTGGCTTTCGCCGGTCTCGATCGAAGTCGACGTGGCGATGCTGTCTCTCGCCAGGGCCGGAGCGCCGAGCCAGGAGAGCCCGATCGCGGCGACGATGATGATGCGGGCGGCCGGTCGCCCGAAAATCCGGCAAGCTGGAATCTGGAGAGCCACGTGATTCGACTTTCTTTCGCCGCCTGCGCGGGACGTCGCCGCCGCGGCGGCATGAGTTTCTCGCACCCTTATAGGCCAATCAATCGCCGGGAAAAGTGGCGGTTTTGAGCAAACAGAGAAATTTGGCCCGCCGCCCGTCGCACGCCGCCCTTCACATGTCGGGATAATTGGGGCCGCCGCCGCCTTCGGGCGGCGTCCAGTCGATGTTCTCGGCGGGGTCCTTGATATCGCACGTCTTGCAGTGGACGCAATTCTGCGCGTTGATGACGAATCGCGGGTCCGAACGGGCCGCTTCGTCGCCGTAGACCACTTCATAGACGCCGGCGGGGCAATAGAGCCGGGCCGGTTCGCCATAGACCGGTAGGTTGACGCGGATCGGGATGGTCGGGTCCCTCAGCCGGAGGTGGACCGGCTGGTCCTCCTCGTGATTGGTGTTGGACGCGAACACCGACGAAGCCTTGTCGAACGACACCCGCCCGTCGGGCTTGGGATAGACGATCGGCTTCACCTCAGCGATCGGCTTCAGCGTCTGGCTGTCCGGCTTGCCGTGCTTCAAGGTGCCGAAGACAGAGAATCCGGCCAGTTCGTTGGTCCACATGTCGAGGCCGCCGAGCGCGACGCCGGCCGCCAGCCCGAGCCTCGACCACAGCGGCTTGACGTTGCGCACCTTGAACAGGTCACGGCCGATGTCGGAGCCGCGCCAGGCGTTCTCATAAGACGTGAGTTCGTCGTTGGCGCGGCCAGCGTCAAGCGCCTCGCGCAGTTTCTCGGCCGCCAGCATCCCCGAGAGGATCGCATTGTGCGAGCCTTTGATCCGGGCGAAATTGACGAATCCAGCCGCGCAGCCGATCAGCGCGCCGCCGGGGAAGCACAGTTTGGGAACCGATTGCCAGCCGCCCGAACTGATCGCCCTTGCGCCATAGGCGAGACGCTTGCCGCCCGCGAACGTCTCGACGATCAGCGGGTGCGTCTTGAAGCGCTGGAATTCGTCGAACGGCGAAAGCGTCGGATTGGCGTAGTTGAGATGCACGACGAAGCCGGCGGCGACCAGTCCCTCGTCATAGTGGTAGATGAAAGAGCCGCCGCTCGACCCCGCGGCCAGTGGCCAGCCAAAACTGTGCTGCACGAGGCCGGGCTGAAACCTCGCGGGATCGACCTGCCAGATTTCCTTGAGGCCGATGCCGTACTTTTGCGGTTCGCGCCCGTCATCGAGACGATACCGCGCGACGATCTGTTTGGTCAGCGAGCCGCGCGCGCCCTCGGCAAGCAGCACATATTTGCCGCGAAGCTCCATGCCGCGCGTGAAACCGGCCTTGCGGCGCCCGTCGCGACCGATCCCCATGTCGCCGGTCGCAATGCCGACCGTCTCGCCGTTCGGTCCGAACAGAACCTCGGTCGCGGCGAAGCCCGGATAGATTTCGACGCCGAGCGCCTCGGCGCGGGCGCGCAGCCAGCGAGTCGTCGCGCCCAGCGAGCCGATGAAATTGCCGTGATTGCTCATCAGCCGGGGCATCGGCCAGTTGGGCAGCGCGACGCCGCCCGAGGGGCCAAGCACCAGGAAGCGGTCTCTGGCGACCGGCGTCTTCAGCGGCTGGTCAGGGTCGGTCCGCCAGTCCGGGATCAGGCGGTCGAGTCCGATCGGGTCGACCACCGCGCCCGACAGGATATGCGCGCCGACTTCGGAGCCTTTTTCGACGATCACCACCGAAATGTCGGGGTTGAGCTGTTTCAGCCGGATCGCCGCCGCCAAGCCCGCCGGGCCGGCGCCGACGATGACGACGTCGAAATCCATCGATTCGCGGGCGGGCGGTTCGGATTCGACGGCCATTCCTGTTCCCTTGGGCAACGCGCCATGATGCGCCGCAAGAGGCCTTCCGCCTCCAGGATCGGGGGCTGTTCTGAACCTAAGCCGGCCAAAAGTCGACTGGCTGTTCGCCTTCGCCGAATGGCGTGTTAAACCTCGTTCGACCCCAGCGTCAGCGCGTCGCGCGCCGGGCCATCGTTTTCGAGCCGCTCCGCCGATGCCGCCAAACAATCCGAATCCGGTTGCTCGCGTCCTCGACGCCCAGGGCGCGGCGGACATCCTGCGCTGGTGGGTCGAGGCGGGCGTCGACCTGGCGATCGACGAGACGCCGCGCGATCGGTTCGCCGCCTCGCCGGCACGCCGCACCGCGGCTGCGCCCGTCGCGTCCGCCGGTCCGCCGGCCGGCAAACCGCCGCCCCGGATCGAGCCGGCCGCCGCCGCGCCGGACGAGGCGAAACGTTCGGCGGCCGCGCTGACGGCGGGCGCGCAAAGTCTCGACGAGCTGCGCGCCCTGCTCGAAGGATTCGACGGCTGCGCGTTGAAGGCGACGGCGACGCGGCTCGTTTTCTCCGACGGCGCGCCGGACGCCCGCGTCATGCTGGTCGGCGAGGCGCCGGGCGGCGACGAGGATCGGATCGGGCGCCCGTTCGTCGGCCGCGCCGGCCGGTTGCTCGATCGCATGCTCGCCTCGATCGGCCTCGACCGCGGCAAGGTTTATATCGCCAATGTCGTGCCGTGGCGCCCGCCCGGCAACCGCACGCCGACGCCGCACGAAACGGCGATCTGCCTGCCGTTCATCCGCCGTCAGATCGAACTCGTCGCGCCGGGCGTGCTGGTTTGCCTTGGCGCATCCTCGGCGCAGACGCTGCTTGGCATGAAGGAAGGGATCACCCGCTCGCGCGGACAATGGTTCGACTATCCGATGGCCGGGGGGGCGATCAAGGCGCTGCCGATGCTTCATCCGGCCTATCTGTTGCGCCAGCCCGCCCAGAAACGCGCCGCCTGGCGCGACCTGCGGACGCTGGCGCGTGCGCTGCGCGACATTGCGTAGCGCGCCCTTCGCGGCAGCCCGAAGGCGCCGACCAATCCGTCCCGCCAGTAGCGCCGGGAGCGATCATCCCTTAACAATCGACACGGACCATCCGTCGGCGGCGTGGCGAGTCCCCTATGACAGACGGCGATCGGGATTTCTATGCGGCGATGCCGGTGTTCGACAGCTTCGCCGACGTCATCAAGCCGTCGAGCTACCGCCCGGTGCCCGAGGACTGGGCGGTCGGCTTTTCCGACGTCGTCGGCTCGACCAAGGCGATCGCCGAGGGCCGCTACAAGGCGGTGAACATGGTGGGGGCCGGGGTCATCGCCGCGGTCGCCAATGCGCTGGCGCGGCGACCCTTTCCTTACGTGTTCGGCGGCGACGGGGCGAGCTTTGCCGTCGGCGCCGCCGATGCGCCCGCCGCCTCCGAAGCGCTCCGGGCGATGGCGGTGTTCGCCCGCGAGGAGCTGCAAATGGAGCTGCGGGTGGCGATGGTTCCAGTCGCGACGGTCCGCGCCGGTGGACGCGACATCCGGATCGCCCGTTTCGCCGCCTCGCCGCATTGCGCCTATGCGATGTTCGCCGGCGGCGGCCTCGCGTGGCTGGAGACGGAGGTCAAGCGCGGCGGCCATTGGCTGGCGCCGGCGGCGCCCGGCGCGCGCCCGGACCTGTCCGACCTGTCCTGTCGCTGGTCCGTGGCGCCGGCGGCCAACGGAATCATTCTGTCGGTGATCGTCGTGCCGCGCGGCGACGACCCGAGGTTCGGCGCGCTGGTCGAGGAAGTCATCGAAATGGCGACGCGCGCCAAGGACGGCGGCCGGCCGATCACCCTGTCGAGCCTCGCGGTGGGCTGGCCCGGCCAGGCCGTCGCGCTGGAGGCCGCTGCGACTTCGCCGCCCGGCCGAACGCGTCTGATGCGCCGCCTCGCCGTCACCAGGAAATTCTTCATCAATCACGCCTTCTTCAAATTCAAGCTGAAGAAGGGGGATCTGGACGGCGGCGCCTATGTCGCCGACATCGCGGCCAACGCCGATTTCCGGAAGTTCGACGATGGCTTGCGCATGACGCTGGATTGCTCAGCCGAGCTTGCCGACGCGCTCGAACAACGCCTGCAATCGGCGAGCGACATCGCCGAATACGGCACGTTCCGGCAGAGCAATGCGCTGCTGACCTGCTTCGTGCCGTCGATCACCGATCGCGGCCATGTGCATTTTGTGGACGGCGGCGGCGGTGGCTATGCGATGGCGGCGCAGGCGATGAAAGCGCGCCGCGCTGCGGCCTGAATTGCGCAGGGCGTCTTTACGCGGCGCTGCTTTTTGTGGGAATCTCGCGCGCCGCGCGAATCAAGCCGAACCGGGGCGGGCGGAGTTCCGCGGATAAAAGGGGGAGCGCATGACCAAAATCGACTCGAACTATATCGCCATCGGCGCGCTCTGGCTGGTCGTCGGCATGATCCTCGGTATCGTCATGGGGGCGTCGCACAACTTTCAGTACATGCCGGTCCATGCCCATATCAATCTGGTCGGCTTCGCCTGTCATTCGATATTCGGCATGGCCTACCGGCAGTGGCCGGCGATGAAATCGTCGAGTCTGGCGGTCTATCAGTTCTGGATCTTTGTGGTCGCGACGCCGATCACGCTGATCGGCCTGGTGTTCACGCTGAGCGCCGGCCCGGAACTGCCGACGATCGTCGGCTCGCTGGGATTGCTGGTCGGCGCGGCGCTGTTCTGCGTGATGATCTGGCAGGCCCGCGCGGCGGCCTGACCGGCCTCGACCGCCGGCGCGCGCCGGGCCGTCGCGACGTGAGGAGATTGACGATGCCGCTGTCGCTTGACCGCCGCCGGTTGCTGCAACGCTCGGCCATGTGGGGCGGCTCGTTGCTGACCTGCAGCATTGCGCTTGATCGATCGGCCAACGCCGCCCCGGTGCGGATCGACGCGCCGGCGATCGACCAACTGACGGTCCGGGAGATCACCGACAACACGCATGACATTTTCCTGCGTGGCGCGCAGTCGCCGGGGCTGGGGGTCCAGCGCACCGGATTCCCCGAGGGCTCGCAAGGCAGGACATTGGCGAGCGAGTGGGGTCTGGCCCTGCATCTGGAGTCGCGCCGCGGCCCGGAGACTCGCGGCTATCTGCTCGATTTCGGCTTCACGCCCGAAGTCTATGCGAACAATCTCGAGCTGCTGAAGATCGACGTCGCCGCGGTGGACGCGTTGATCATCAGCCACGGTCACTATGACCATGTCGGCGGATTGATGGGGTTCCTCGAGGCGAATCGCGCGCGCATGCGCAAGGACTTGCGGCTGTTCACCGGCGGAGAAGACAATTTCTGCCACCGACTTTTTCGCAACGCGGACGGCAGTTTCGAGAATTTCGGCCCGACGCTGGACCGTCGCAGGCTGAAGGCGCTGGACGTCCAGCCCGTGCTGTCGGAAATGCCGATCGTCATCGCCGATCACGCCTTCACCACCGGCGCGGTCCCGCGCGCCAGCTTCGAGCATGTGCTGCCGAACACCTGGGTGGCGTTCGGGGTCAAGGACGGCCTCGGCTGCGACGTCAGCGCGTACAGCGAGCATCACTTCACCGCCGACGAACTCGCTGGGAAGCCGGAGCCGGATGAGCACTGGCACGAACACGCCACCTGCTTCCGGCTGGGCGACCGCGGCCTGGTGGTGGTCAGTTCGTGCGGTCATGCGGGGATCATCAACACACTGCGGCGCGCCCAGGAGATCACCGGGGTCGACAAGATCTATGCGCTGGTCGGCGGCTTCCACCTCGCGCCCGCGCCTGACGACTATCTGCGAAAAGTGATGGCCGAGCTCAAGACGTTCGACCTCGAGCATGTGTTGCCGATGCATTGCAGCGGTCAGAATTTCATCGATCTGGCCAAGCAGGAGATGCCGGAGAAGCTGGTGCTGTGCGGCACCGGCAGCAGTTTCACGTTCACCGCGTGATGCGCGGCGCGCCTCGGGACTGGCGCGTTCCGTCCCGCCGCAGCAGCAGGCTCGCCCAGCCCTCGAGATCGATCCGCGCGACCAGGAACAGGCCTTGCGCGCGCCAGGCCGAGAGGACGCCGGGAACGTCCGGCCCGAGCAGCCCGGACAGGATCGCCTCGCCCCGCGGGGCGATCAGCGCGCCGAGCGAGGGCGCAAGACCGCGCAGCGGTTTGGCCAGAATATTGGCGAACACGAGGTCGTAGGGGCCGCCGACGCGCAATTCTTGGGCTTCGACGCCGCGCGAGACGGTGGGGCGCGCCCAGGCGCCCGCGCCGTTGAGCGCCGCGTTGTCCCGTGCGATCGCCGCGGCGATCGGATCGATGTCGCTGAGCGCGACCCTCATGCGCAACGCCTTGGCGGCGGCGATCGCCAGCACGCCGGTGCCGCAGCCGACGTCGAGGATGCGCCGTGGCCGCCGGCGGCGCAGTACGCGCTCGAGCATGAGAAGGCAACCGCGCGTGGTTCCGTGATGGCCGGTGCCGAACGCCAGCGCCGCCTCGATCTCGATCGCGATGTCGCAAGGCCTGACGCGCGTGCGGTCATGGGCGCCATGGACGAGGAAGCGTCCGGCGCGCACCGGGGACAGGCCGGCCAGCGCGTTGGCGATCCAGTCGCGCTGCGGAGTCTCGCCGAATTCCACCGCGCTCGCCGCCGCCTCGCCCGCCGCAGCGGCGACGAGCTCGCGCAGCAGATCCTGATCCGGCGGAAAGCCGAAGTAGACCTCGACCGTCCACGCCTTGCCGGCGCCGAGCGGCGCGTCGGTCTCGAACGCCGCCGCCGCGGTCTCCGCCGGGTCGAAGCTTTCGACGACGAGATCGGCTATGGCGCGCGCCCGCGCCTCGTCGCAGGTCAGGCGCATCATATGCGCGGCGTTGTTAGGCGGCAGGCCTTCGAGCATCGGAATCCCTCGAGCGAAGCCCGGTCAGAGTTCGAAGGTCAATTCCCGAGGAACGCTCGGACTTGGCGGACGTGCCTTTCGACGGTCGTCATTGCGCGGCGGCAAAGTGGAGCGCGCCGGCCTCGCGCATCTCAGCGTAGAGGGCTGACGGCGCATAGTCATAGCCGTTCGGCCAGGTCGGCGCGCCGGCTTCGACGAACACGCGGCTGAAAAAGGCAGGGTCCTTGAGTGGCGCGACCATCGGTCCGCCGCGCGTCGCAAGTCCGCTCAGGTCGGCGACGCCCTCGGCGCCGTCGCTGAACCGCACCCAGAGGCAAAACGCCTCCATGGCCCTGACTTTCACCACGTCGACAGTCGGATATTCAGTCGTCATCGGGTCCCGGAATCCTTTCGAGCGGCTCATCGGCGCGGGCGCGCGCCCAATTCTCCTCCAGTTCGCCTCGATGCGCCAGAGCCCATTCCGTCACCAGCCGCATGGCGGTCGGCGGCAGCGATCCCGCGATGATCCGCCCGTCGGCGACGCCGATCACCGCCCTGGACTGGCCGTATTGCGCGTGGAAATGCGGCGGGTTGTGATCGTTGTAATACATCACGATGCCTATGCCATAGAACCATGCAACCGTCGGCATCACAGGGCTCCGCAGAAGGCGGCGATGAACGTCTTGCCAGCCCCGTGGAGAGGGTCAGCGACGTGGGTCGGCTTCGTTGAGGGGCATAGGCCAAAGCTAGCTCAGGGGTGCATCCGGGTCGAGCCGCAAGTTAAGCGGCTTCGAAGAGCTGCCCCGATGCCCGGCCTGCTATCACAGGGGCTCAACCCCTGTCGACCTCGTGAAAGAACTGAAACACCAGCCGCGCGGTCGCCGCGTTGACGCCAGGCGCCTTTTCAAGATCGACAAGGCCGGCGCCTGCCACGCCCTTGGCCGTTCCGAAAGCGTTGAGCAGCGCCCGCTTGCGCGCCGGCCCGATTCCCGGGATTTCGTCGAGCGGGCTCTTCACGAACTCGCGCTTGCGCTTGGCGCGATGCGTGCCGATCGCGAAGCGATGGGCCTCGTCGCGCAGCCGCTGCACGAAATAGAGCGCGGGATCGCGCGGCGCGAGCCGGAACGGTTCGCGTCCCTCGACGAAGAAGGTCTCGCGGCCGGCGTTGCGGTCCGGGCCCTTGGCGATCGCCGCGAGCCGGACGCCCTCGACGCCGAGTTCAGCGAAAATCCGCCGCGCCGCCTCGAACTGTCCGCGCCCGCCGTCGACCAGCACCAGGTCGGGCCGATCGGGAAAGGCCCCCGCCGCCTCCGCAATCTCGGCGTCGCTGCGCCTGGCGAGCCGCGCGAAGCGGCGTCCGAGCACTTCGCGCATCATTGCGTAGTCGTCGCCCGGCGTCAGCGACGCGCTCTTGATGTTGAAGGTGCGGTACTGGCCCTTCACGAAGCCCTCGGGGCCGGCGACGATCATCGCGCCGATCGCATTGGTCCCCATGATGTGCGAATTGTCGTAGACTTCGACGCGGCGGATCGGTTGATCGACGCCGAAGGCGGAGGCGAGCGCGCCAAGCAGCTTTTCCTGGGTCGCCGCGTCGGAAAGGCGGCGCGACAGCGCCTCGCGGGCGTTGCGCATCGCATTGTCGACGAGCTCGCGCTTTTCGCCGCGATGCGGCGCGCCGATCGCGATGCGGCGGCCGGCGCGCGCGCTCAGCGCCTCGCGCAATGCGTCGCGGCTCTCGATGTCATGGGACAATAGCACCAAGCGCGGCGCCGGGCGCTCCAGGTAGAACTGCGCGAGAAACGCGTCGAGCACTTCGGCGGGGCCGAGGCTGCGGTCGGCGCGCGGAAAATAGGCGCGGTTGCCCCAGTTCTGGTAAGTGCGGAAGAAGAACACCTCGATGCAGAACTGCCCCGCCTCCTCGGCCACGGCGAACACGTCGGCCTCGGGAATGCTTTTCGGATTGATGCTCTGCTCGCCCTGGATCGCCGAAAGCGCCGCGATGCGGTCGCGCAGGCGCGCCGCTCTCTCGAAGGCGAGCGCTTCGGCGGCCTCCTCCATCTCGGCCGCCAGGCGATGGCGAATCGCGCGGCTGCGGCCGGACAGGAAGTCGTGCGCCTCGCCGACCAGGCCGCGATAATCGTCGAGCGATATTTCGCCGGTGCAGGGCGCCGAGCAGCGCTTGATCTGGTAGAGCAGGCAAGGCCGCGTGCGGTTCTCGTAAAAGCTGTCGGAACAGGTGCGCAGCAGGAAGGCGCGCTGCAGCGCGCTCAGCGTGCGATGAACCGCGCCCGCGCTGGCGAACGGGCCGAAATAATCGCCCTTGCCGCTCCGCGCGCCGCGATGCTTGAGCAGGCGCGGCGCCGCATGGTCGCCGGTGATCAGGATATACGGGAAGCTCTTGTCGTCGCGCAGCAGGACATTGTAGCGCGGCTTCATCTGCTTGATGAAATTGGCCTCGAGCAGCAGCGCCTCGGCCTCCGATTCGGTCGAAACGAACACCATCGAAACGGTCTGCGCGACCATCCGTGCGATGCGGGTCGGCTGCCGCTCCGGCCGAGTGTAGCTGGCGACGCGCTTCTTGATGCTGCGCGCCTTTCCGACATAGAGGACCTCGCCGTCCGCCCCGAACATGCGATAGACGCCGGGGCCGTTCGGCGCATGCTTCCAGAACGACTTGATGACCGCCGCGCCGCGGGCGAGCGAGCCTGGCTCAGCGTCCTCCTGCCCGAGGTCGAGCTCGACGCCGGGCGGCGCCTCGTCGTCATCGTCCTCCGGCCCGTCGAGCGGCGCCTCGGAGTCCGGCGGGTTCCTGGAGGAGGGGGTCATCACACCAGCCATTTAAGCATCGAATCGCTCAGCGGGAAGCGCGGTCAGTCGCCGGCGAATTTCCGTTTGCGCTTTTCGAGCCCCGCTCGCCAGGAATCTCGTCCGGGCGCGAGGAAATTCCGCCTTGTCCTTCGGCCCGGCGGATTTTGACGGTCGTTCCCGGCTGTGCGACAGGTTGCGCCGGCGATCCCTTCCCCTTCTCGCCTGACAAAGAGGCGTCGTGTCCGTCCATTTTTCCGCAGCCGAAATGTCCGCGCGCCGACACCGCCTTCAGGCGGCGATGGCGGCCGAGCGGCTCGACGGCCTGCTGCTGTTCGCTCAGGAGAGCCTGTTCTGGCTGACCGGCTACGACACGTTCGGTTTCTGCTTCTTTCAGTGCCTCTACGTCGCCGCCGATGGCGCCATGGCCCTGCTGACCCGCTCCGCCGATCTGCGCCAGGCGCAGCGCACGTCCAACATTTCGGACATTCGCGTCTGGCGCGACGCCGAAGGCGCGAATCCGGCGCAGGATCTCGCGGCGATGCTCGGCGACCTTGGCGCGCGCGGCCGGCTCGGCGTCGAAAACGACAGCTATGGCCTGACCCATTTCAACGGCCGCCGGGTGGAGGCGGCGCTGGACGGGGTCGCCACGCTGAGCGACGCCTCCCGTCTCGTCGCGCATCTCAGGGTGACGAAATCGGCCGAGGAGATCGTCTTCGTGCGCGAGGCGGCGCGGCTTTCCGATCTCGCCGACCGCGCGGCGATCGCGCGAACCGCGGCGGGCGCCGACGAGGGCGCGATCCTGGCGGCGATGCACGGTGAGATTTTCTCCGGCGGCGGCGATTATCCCGGCAACGAATTCATCATCGGCTCAGGGGCCGACGCGCTGCTGTGCCGCTACAAGAGCGGACGGCGCAGCCTTGACGCCGACGACCAGCTCACCCTCGAGTTCGCCGGCGTCTATCGCCACTACCACGCGCCGATCATGCGCACGCTGGTCGTCGGGCGCCCCAGGGCGCTTCATCGTCCCTACCATGCGGCCGCCCGCGCCGCGCTGCTGGCCTGCGAGGCGGCGCTGCGGCCGGGCCGGACCGCCGGCGAAGTCTTTGCGGCGCACGCCCGCATCCTCGACGCGCACGGCCTCTCGCGCCACCGGCTCAACGCCTGCGGCTATGCGCTCGGCGCGAAGTTCACGCCGTCCTGGATGGATTCGCCGATGTTCTACGAAGGCGCCGAATTCGTGATCGCGCCCTCCCAGGTCTATTTCCTGCACATGATTCTGATGGACAGCGACAGCCAGACCGCGATGTGCCTCGGACGGACCTATCTGGTCGGCGCCGAGTCGGCCGAGCCGATCAATGCGCCCGATCTGGACCTCGTCGTAAAATAGGGTTAGCTGTCTGGCCGAAATGGTGAGGCGTAAGGTGTTGTGTTGACGCATTGTGCGCATGCGAGATTGCGTCGCCCGTCACGCGCGAGCGGCGGGGCGGGCGCGGTTCTGGCGGGGTTGAGCGTCGCGGCGTTCGCCTTCGCGTTGTCCGGATGCGTCGAAATGGCCGCCGACATGGCGCCGAAGTCAGAAGCTCATGCGGCGTTCGTGCGGCGCACCGACGTGAGCCTCGCCGGGGCGAGCGTCGCCTTCGTTTCGGTCGAAGGCCCTCCCGCGGCGATTTCCAGGGCCTTCTCGCAGATCATGACGCGCGAGGCGACCGCGCGCGACATCGCCGTCGCCGATGAGAAGAAGGCCCGCTACCTCGTGCGCGGCTATCTCTCCGCCTATGAGACCACCGACGGGGCGGCGGTCGAATATGTCTGGGACGTCTTCAACAAGGACAAGCAGCGCATGCAGCGGGTCAACGACGTCCTCGAAGTCAAGGGCGAAGGCGCCGATCCCTGGCGCTTCGTCGGCGAGGCCGCGTTGGCGAGCGTCGCCGCCAAGAGCGCCGACGACCTCGCCGCCTACCTGTCGAACACGCCCGAGGCGGTCGCCGCCGCGCCGGCCCAACCGATCGCGGTTTCGGAAAGCAAGCCGTTGAGCTACGCGCCGGTCAATTGACGCGGGGGCGTCCGCGCCGGTCGACGCGGCGCATCGTCGCGCCTGTGGACGGCCGGGCGTCCGGCCGGCTTCGTCATTGTCCCGACATATTGTTCGAGGCCGACGCGGCTGCTATGACGCCGGCGCCGCGCCATCCGACTTGCCGCGGCCTGGCGCTTATCCAGGGTCCCGGCGATGCGGCGACCGTGGGCTGGGGATCTGTCAAATGATCGGCGCGATGAAGATACTGGCCGGCAATTCGAACGGGCCGATCGCCGAGGCGATCGCCGCCTATCTCGGCGAACCGCTCACCAAGTGCCATGTGCGCCGGTTCGCCGACCTCGAAATATTCGTCGAAATTCTGGAAAACGTGCGCGGTCGCGACACTTTCATCATCCAGTCGACATCCTACCCGACCAACGACAACCTGATGGAGCTGTTGATCATGATCGACGCGCTGCGGCGCGCGTCAGCGCAGCGCATCACCGCTGTGCTTCCCTATTTCGGCTACGCCCGCCAGGACCGCAAGCCCGGACCGCGCTCGCCGATCTCGGCCAAGCTCGTCGCCAACCTGATCACCCGCGCCGGCGCCGATCGCGTCCTGACCGTCGATCTCCATGCCGGCCAGATCCAGGGTTTCTTCGATATACCGACCGACAATCTGTTCTCGGCGCCGGTGATGGTGCGCGACATCAAGGCCCATGGCGCGCTTGAGGACGTGATGGTGGTCTCGCCGGACGTCGGCGGCGTCGTGCGCGCCCGCGCGCTGGCCAAGCGTCTCGACGCGCCGCTCGCCATCGTCGACAAGCGGCGCGAGCGGGCGGGCGAATCCGAAGTGATGAACATCATCGGCGACGTCGCCGGGCGACATTGCATTCTTCTCGACGACATCGTCGATTCCGGCGGCACGCTGTGCAACGCCGCCGAGGCGCTGCTCGACAAGGGCGCGCTCGGCGTGTCGGCCTATATCACGCATGGCGTCCTGTCGGGCGGCGCGGTCGCCCGCATCGCCGCCTCCAAGCTCAACGAGCTGGTGCTGACCGACACGATCGCGCCGACCGAAGCGGTGCGGGTGGCCAGGAACATTCGCGTCATCTCCATCGCGCCCTTGATCGGCGAAGCGATCGCCCGCATCGCCAAGGAGGAGAGCGTCTCGGTTCTCTTCGATTGAGGGCGGCCGGCCGCCGCGGCGCGCCAGAAATTCGCTTGACTTCGCCAAACAGCCAAGCGAGCTTTGACCAATTGGTCAAGCAGCCGGCCAAACCGTTCCGCCGCGCGGCGTTGTTTGGAGTCTCGTGAAAAAGCGCGGGCGTTCAACGCCATTTTCGGGGGTTCTCATGGTCAGTCGTCACTCAGGCTCTGTGCGCGCGAGCGTCGGCGCGACATTCGGCGTCGCGCTGCTGGCTTCCGGCGCCGCGTTCGCCGCGGACATCAAGCCGGCCGTCGTTTATGACCTTGGCGGCAAGTTCGACAAATCGTTCAACGAGGGCGTCTTCAACGGCGCGACCAAATTCAAGAAGGAGTCGGGGGTCGATTTTCGCGACCTCGAAATCCAGAGCGATGCGCAGCGCGAGCAGGTTCTTCGCAAATTCGCCAAGGACGGGTTCTCCCCGATCATGACCGTCGGCTTCGCCTGGGCGACCGCGCTCGGCAAGGTCGCCGGCGAATTCCCGAACACCAAATTCGCGATCATCGACTCGGTGGTCGACAAGCCCAACGTGCAGTCGATCACCTTCAAGGAGAACGAGAGTTCGTTCGTCGTCGGCGTGCTGGCGGCGAAGACCTCGAAGACCGGCAAGGTCGGCTTCGTCGGCGGCATGGACATTCCGCTGATCTCGAAGTTCGGATGCGGTTACGCGCAGGGCGTCAAATACGTGAACGACAAGGACGAAGTGTTCGCGAACATGACCGGCACGGATTTCCACGCCTGGAACGACCCGGTCAAGGGCGGCGAGCTCGCCAAATCGCAGATCGATCGCGGCGCGGACATCGTTTACGCCGCCGCCGGCGCGACCGGACAGGGCGTGCTGAAGGCGGCCGCCGACGCGGGCAAACTCGGCATCGGCGTCGATTCGGACCAGGACAATCTCTTTCCCGGCAAGGTTCTGACCTCGGCGCTCAAGCATGTCGACGTGGCGACTTACAAGTCGTTCATGGACGCCAAGAACGGCGTGTGGAAGGCCGGTCACCTGGAGCTCGGGCTCAAGGAAGGCGGCGTCGATTACGCGGTCGACGAATGGAACAAGGACATTTTGACGCCGGACGCCAAGGCCGCCGCCGAGGCCGCCAAGGCCGACATCATCTCGGGCAAGCTCGCGGTGCACGACTATACGACCGACAACAAGTGTCCGGTGTGACGCTCGCCCGACAGAACGTCATGGCCGGACTCGTTTCGGCCATGGCGGGGCGGAGTTTTGAGGGGTAGATCCGCTTCGGACAGATATCGTCGCCTGGAGCGTGCGCGTGAAAATCGAATCCATCCCAGCCGCGCCCGCGATCGAACTCATCGGCGTCGACAAGAGCTTCGGCGCCGTTCACGCCAACAAGAACGTCAATCTCAAAGTCGAACGCGGGGTGATCCACGGCATCGTCGGCGAGAACGGCGCCGGCAAGTCGACGCTGATGTCGATCCTCTACGGCTTCTACGAAGCCGACGCCGGGGAAATACGCGTCAACGGCGAGCCGGTGCGCATCCGTTCGTCGAAAGAGGCGATCAGCCACGGCATCGGCATGGTTCACCAGCATTTCATGCTGGTGCCGCCGCTCAGCGTGCTCGAAAACGTCATGCTCGGCGCCGAGGGTGGCGCGCTGTTGGCGCGCGGCGCCACGGCGATACGCGCACACCTCGCTGATCTGGCCAAGGAATACGCGCTCGAAGTCGATTGCGACGCGATCGTCGGCGAATTGTCAGTTGGCCTGCAGCAGCGCGTCGAGATTCTCAAGGCGCTGGTGCGCGGCGCGGAAATCCTGGTGCTCGACGAACCGACCGCGGTGCTGACGCCCTCCGAGGCGGACCAGTTGTTCGCGATGCTGCGGGTGCTGAAATCGCAGAACAAGACGATCATCTTCATCACCCACAAGCTCCGCGAGATCATGAGCCTGACCGATCGCGTCTCTGTGATGCGGCGCGGCGAAATGGTCGCGACCTTCGAGACCTCGCAAACCTCGCCGCCCGAACTCGCCGACGCGATGGTCGGCCGCAAGGTCATCCTCAAGGTCGAAAAGAGCCCCGCCCATCTCGGCAAAGTCGCGCTGGAGGCGCGCGGGGTCACGGTGCGCGACGACCGCGGCGTGGTCCGCGTCGAGGATGTCTCGTTCACGCTGCGCGAGGGCGAAATCGTCGGCATCGCCGGCGTCGCGGGCAACGGTCAGTCCGAACTGCTCGAGGCGCTGTCCGGCATTCGCGCTCTGGCGGCGGGCGAGATTTTCGTCAACGGCGCGGTCACAGTCGCGGCCAGGACCAATCCGAAGAGCATGCGGGCGCTCGGGGTCGGGCACGTCCCCGAGGATCGCCATCGCGTCGGCCTCGTCATGCCGTTCGAGGCTTGCGAGAGCGCGATGCTCGGCTTTCAGGACGAGCCGGTCTACGGCAAGGGCGTGCTGTTCGACCGGAAGGCCATCGTCGCCGACGAAAGCTCGAAGATGGAGGCCTACGACATCCGCCCGCGCGCGCCGCTGCTCAAGACCGCCAATTTCTCCGGCGGCAACCAGCAGAAGATCGTGCTGGCGCGCGAGATCGAGCGCAACCCGGCGGTGATCCTCGTCGGCCAGCCGACCCGCGGCGTCGATATCGGCGCCATCGAATTCATCCACAAGCGCATCGTCGCCTTGCGCGACGTCGGCAAGGCCGTTCTTCTGGTCTCGGTGGAGCTTGATGAGATTTTCGCGTTGTCGGATCGAATCCTGGTGCTCTGCGCGGGCCGCATCACCGGCGAGCGTCGGCCCGAGGCGACTAACGCCCAGGATCTCGGCCTGCTGATGGCGGGCGTCAGCGAGCGCGCCTCATGAGCGCCCCCCTGAAGCCGCTGCCCGTCTGGGCCGACGTCGCCATCATCCCGTTGCTCAACGTCGCCGCCGCGTTCTTCATCTCCGGTCTGGTCGTTCTGGCGATCGGCGAAAACCCGCTCGAGGCGGTCAAGATTCTGATCTCGGGCGCGCTCGGCGATCTCGAAGGGCTGGGCTTCACGCTGTATTACGCCACCAGTTTCATCTTCACTGGCCTCGCGGTGGCGATCTGCTTCCATGCCGGGCTGTTCAACATCGGCGTCGAGGGACAGGCGTATATCGCCGGGCTGGGCGCGGCGCTCGCCTCGCTCTACCTCGGCTTCCTGCCCGGCTACAGCCTGGTGATCGTCGCGATCCTCGCCGCGGCGTTGTTCGGCGCCGCGTTCGCGGCGATTCCCGGCTACCTCCAGGCCAAGCGCGACAGCCACATCGTCATCACGACGATCATGTTCAACTACATCGCCTCGGCGATCATGGGCTATCTGCTGGTCGACGTGCTGCGCGTTCCCGGCCAGATGAACGCCGAGACGCGCCAGTTCCCGCCGGGCGGCATCATTCCCCAGTTCCACGAATTGCTGAAGCCGCTCGGCATCGACTGGCCGGTGACGCCGTTCAATCTTTCCTTCCTGCTCGCCCTCGCCGCCGCCTTCGGCGTCTGGGTGCTGATCTGGCGCACGCGCCTCGGCTACGAAATTCGCACCGTCGGCGTGAATCCGACCGCGGCGGTCTATGGCGGCATTTCCCCGGCGCGCATCACCATCATCACGACGCTGCTTTCGGGCGCGCTCGCCGGCGGGCTCGCGGCCAACGTCATCCTCGGCGAAGAGCATCGGCTGATCCTCGAATTCACCGCCGGATTCGGCTTCGTCGGCATCGCCGTCGCCCTGATGGGGCGCGCGCATCCGGTGGGGATCATTCTGGCGGCGATCCTGTTCGGCGTGCTGTATCAGGGCGGCGCCGAGCTCGCATTCGAAAAGCCCAAGATCAGCCGCGACATGATCATCGTCATCCAGGGCCTCGTGGTGCTGTTCGCCGGGGCGCTCGAACACATGTTTCGTCGTCCCGTCGCCGTGCTGCTGGCGCGCCGCACCACCCAGCCCCCGATCTGAGGGCCGCGCGCATGGAGCTGTTCGACACCTTCATCCAGATCTTCGGCTCCGGCATCCGGCTGGGCGTTCCGTTGATTCTGGCCTGCCTCGCCGGCCTGTGGTCCGAGCGCTCGGGCGTCGTCGACATCGGCCTCGAGGGCAAAATGCTGACCGGGGCGTTCGCCGGCGCGGCGTTCGCCACGTTCACCGGCAGCGCATGGCTGGGTCTGATGGCGGGGGTGATCGCCACCGTCGCCACGTCGCTCGTCCACGGCTACGCCTCGATCGATCAGCGCGCCAACCAGATCGTCTCGGGAACCGCGATCAACATGGTTGCCGACGGGCTGACCGCGCTGATCGGCAATGCGATCTGGGCGCAGGGCGGACGGACGCCGCAATTGCCCGACACCGCGCTGTTCAACCCGATCAACCTGCCCTTTGTCGACCGCCTCGACGGCGTGCCGATCCTCGGGTCGATCTACCGGCATCTGATATCCGGCCACGATATCGTCACCTACGCCGCTTTCGCGCTGGTCCCGCTCACCTACTGGACGCTCTACAGCACGCGCTTCGGGCTTCGCCTGCGCGCGGTCGGCGAGAACCCCGCGGCGGTCGACACCGCGGGGATTTCTGTGCGCGGATTGCGCTACAGCGCGGTGGTCATCTGCGGCGTGCTGGTCGGGCTTTCCGGCGTCTATCTCGCGCTCGCGCAGGCCGCTTATTTCCAGCCGCATATGAGCGCCGGCAAGGGCTTCATCGCGCTCGCCGCGCTGGTGTTCGCCAAATGGCGGCCGTGGCCGGCGCTCGCGACATGCCTGCTGTTCGGCTTCCTCGACGCACTCGCCACCCGCTTGCAGGGGACGGTGATCCCGGGCGTCGGCGAAGTCCCCGTGCAGGCGATCGAAGCGCTGCCCTACGTCTTGACCGTCGTCCTGCTCGCCGGCTTCATCGGCAAGGCGATCCCGCCCAAGGCCTCGGGAATTCCCTATGTCAAAGAGCGCTGAAGCGGCGCTCGCGGCGCTGTTCGACGCGGCCCGGTCGGCGCAGGGCCACGCCTATGCGCCCTATTCGCGCTTTCACGTCGGCGCGGCGCTACGCACGCCCTCAGGCGCCATTTTCGCCGGCTGCAATGTCGAGAACGCCGCCTATCCCCAGGGCGCCTGCGCGGAGTCTGGGGCGATCGGCGCGATGGCGCTGGCCGGCGAGCGGCGCATCGCGGAAATCCTGGTGATCGGCGACGGCGAGGCGCTGTGCACGCCGTGCGGCGGCTGCCGCCAGCGGATTCGCGAATTCGCAGCGCCGGAAACGCCCATCCATATCGCGGGACCGCAAGGCGTCCGCGCGCGCTTCACGCTGGAAGAACTGCTGCCGCATTCGTTCGGCCCCGACAATTTGACGCGGTGAAACGGCGCGGCCGCGGTGCCTCAAGGGAAGGCGATCATGACGACGAACAGCGATGAAGCGATCGAGGCGCTGCGCAAACACGGCGTGGCCGAGTTGCCGCCGCTCGGCATCGTGCTGGGCTCCGGCCTTGGCTCGCTCGCCGACGAAGCGGAGGGCGCCATATCCGTCGCCTACGAGGAGCTGCCGGGCTTTCCGAGACCGACGGTGTCCGGGCACGCCGGCCGGCTGGTCGTCGGCGAACTCGAGGGTAAGCGCGTCGCGCTGTTTCAGGGGCGCGGCCATTATTACGAGCGCGGCGACGCGCGCGCCATGGCGATCGCCATCGAGACGTTCAAGCGGCTCGGCGGCCGAACGCTGCTCCTCACCAATGCCGCCGGCGGCCTGCGCGAGGAATGGCCGCCGCCGGCGCTTGTCGCCATCGTCGACCACATCAACTTCTCCGGAACCAACCCGCTGATCGGCCTCGCCTCCGACGATCGCTTCGTGCCTCTCACCCAGGCCTACGATCCCGGCCTGCGGAAAACCTTGTTCCTCGCCGCGCGCGACGCCGACCTCGCCTTGCACGAAGGCGTCTACATGTGGTTTTCGGGCCCGTCGTTCGAGACGCCGGCGGAAATCCGCGCGGCGAAAATCCTCGGCGCGGACCTCGTGGGCATGTCGACGGTCCCCGAAGTCATCTTGGCGCGGCTGCACGGATTGCGCTGCGCCGCGGTGTCGCTGGTGACCAATTTCGCGGCGGGGCTCGCCGGCGGCGATCCGAGCCATGCCGAGACCAAGGAGGTGGCCAACGAAGGCTCGGCCAACTTCAAGCGCCTGCTGCGCGCCTTCATCCGGGCGCATGACGACTCGACGCCAGGCGCCGCCTGATGCTGCCGCAGGAAACGATCCGCCGCAAGCGCGACGGCGCGGCGCTGGACGCCGGGGAGATCGAGGCCTTCATCGCCGGTCTCACCTCGGGCGCGGTCACCGAGGGCCAGGCCGCAGCCTTCGCGATGGCGGTGTTCTTCAACGGCATGAATCTCGACGAGCGGGTGGCGCTGACCCGCGCGATGATGCGCTCGGGCGCGGTCATCGACTGGAGCAGCGCGGGTCTATCCGGCCCCGTTCCTCGACAAGCATTCGACCGGCGGTGTCGGCGACAATGTCAGCCTGATGCTCGCGCCGATGCTGGCGGCCTGCGGCGCCTTCACCCCGATGATTTCCGGCCGCGGCCTCGGCCATACCGGCGGCACGCTCGACAAGCTCGATTCGATCCCCGGCTATGTCGCGCAGCCCGATCTCGCGCTGTTCCGCCGCGTGGTGGCCGAGGCCGGCTGCGCGATCATCGGCCAGACCGCCGATCTCGCCCCCGCCGACAAGCGCCTCTATGCGATCCGCGACGTCACGGCGACGGTGGAATTGATCGCGCTGATCACCGCCTCGATCCTGTCGAAGAAACTCGCGGCCGGCCTGCAGGGGCTGGCGATGGACGTGAAAACCGGCTCGGGCGCCTTCATGACCAGCTTCGAGGGCGCGCGCGACCTCGCGCGAGAGCCTCGCGACGGTCGCCGCCGGCGCCGGCCTGCCGACGGTCTCGCTGATCACCGACATGAACGAGCCGCTGGCCAGCGCCGCCGGCAATGCGGTCGAGGTGCAGAACGCCGTCGACTACCTCACCGGCGCGCATCGCGATCCCCGGCTTCACACGGTGACGGTCGCGCTGGGCGCCGAATTGCTGGCGCTCGGCGGATTGGCGCAGGACGTCGAGGCCGGGCGCGCCGCGATGGAGCGTGGGCTGGCGAGCGGCGCCGCCGCCGAACGCTTCGAGCGCATGGTGGCGCTGCTTGGCGGCCCGCGCGATTTCCTCGGCAAGGCGCGCTCCCTGTTGCCCGCCGCGCCGGTCGTCGTCGCGATCGCGCCCGCCCGTCGCGGCTTTGTCGAGGCGATCGACGTGCGCGCCGTCGGCATGGCGGTCGTGGCGCTCGGCGGCGGGCGCGCCCGCGCCGCCGATCCGATCGATCCGGCGGTCGGCTTCACCTGCCTCGCCGGCCTCGGCGCCGAGGTTTCCGTCGACGCGCCGCTGGCGCTCGCCCACGCGCGCGACGAGGCGCAGGCCCGCGCGGCCGGCGAACGGCTCACCGCCGCCTATCGCATCGGCGACGCGCCGCCGCCGTGGCGCGATCCGGTCGTCGAGCGCATCGCGGCGATGCGATGACCGACATCCTGCTGGCGATCGGCGGCTGGGATGAGGAGCCGTGGCTCGAACGGCTGCGCGCGGCGCTGCCGGGTCGCGAAATCGTCACGCCGCAGACGATCGGCGACCGCGCCGCCGTCGAATACGCGCTGAGCTGGCGCCATCCGGCGGGCTCGCTCGCCGGCCTGCCGAACCTCAAGGCGATCTTCTCGCTCGGCGCCGGCGTCGATCACATGTTCGACGATCCCGCGCCTGCCCGACGTTCCGATCGTGCGCGTCGTCGACGCCGACCTGCGCGACCGGATGAGCGAATGGGTGGTGCTCCATGCGCTGATCCATCTTCGCCAGCAGCGGATGTACGATTGGCGGCAGGACCAGCGGATCTGGGAGGAGGACGTCGAGCAGCCGGCGGCCGCCGATGTTCGCGTCGGCGTCCTGGGCCTCGGCGTGATGGGCGCCGACGCGGCGCTGAAGCTCGCGACGATCGGCTTCGACGTCGCAGGCTGGAGCCGCGCGCCGCGCAGCCTGGAGGGCGTCGCATGCTTTCACGGCGCCGACGGGCTCGACGCGATGCTGGCGCGCACCGACATTCTGGTCGCGCTGCTGCCGCTGACCCCCGACACGCGCGGCATTCTGAGTGCGCCGCTGTTTTCGAAACTGGCGCGCGATGGGCGCCTCGGCGCCCCGATCCTGCTCAACGCCGGGCGCGGCGGCCTGCAGGTCGAGGCCGATATAATCGCGGCGCTCGACGGCGGCGTGTTGAAAGCGGCGACGCTTGACGTCTTCGAGGTCGAGCCGCTGCCGGAGGATTCCCCGCTGTGGCTTCACCCGCGCGTGACGATCAGCCCGCACAACGCGGCGATCTCGACCCCGCAGGCGGTGGTCCGCTCGATCGTGACCCAGATCGAAGCCTTTGAGCGCGGCGAGACGCTGAGACACCTCGTCGACCGGCGCGCGCGGCTACTCGACCCTCCCCTTCTCCCGATTCTCGGGAGAAGGGGAAGCTACAGCGCCCGCACCTTCACCTTCGGCGCCTTGCCGATCGTCAGCCGGTTGCGCAGCGGCAGGCCGAAGGCCTCGGCTTCGATTTCGAAGACGTCGCCCTTTTCGGTCTTGATCCCATCGGAGAACGACAGCGTCGCGGTGCCGAAGAAATGCACATGCACGTCGCCGGGGCGGCGGAACAGCTCATATTTGAAATGATGCGCCTCGAGATTGGCGATCGGCGTGCGACATGTTCTGCTCGCCCGAGATGAACGGCTTCTCCCAGAGCACTTCCTTGCCGCGCCGGATGCGCGAGGCGCCTTGGACATCGGCGGGCAGATCGCCGAGCAGCAGTTCGGGGCCGAAGCTCGACGGCCGCAGCTTGGAATGGGCGAGATAGAGATAGTTCTGCCGCTCGGTGACGTGGTCGGAGAATTCGTTGCCCAGCGCGAAGCCCACCCGCACCGGCTGGCCCTCCGGGCTGATGACATAGACGCCGACGATCTCCGGCTCCTCGCCCCCGTCAAGCGCGAAACCCGGCGAGACGAGGTCGCCGCCGGGCGCGGCGATCGTCGATCCGTCGCCCTTGTAGAACCATTCGGGCTGCACGCCGGCCGCGCCGGGCTTCGGCTTGCCGCCCTCGAGGCCCATTTTGAACATGCGCATCGAATCGGTCAGCGTGTTCGCCTCATCCAGGCTCTTGTGCATCTTGTCGCGCCCCTCGGCCGAGCCGAGATGGGTGAGGCCGGTGCCGGTGACCAGCACATGCGCGGGGTCCTTGTGGTCGATCGGGCTGAGCACGCGGCGTTCTTTCAACGCCGCGGCGAGATTGACCACCTTGCCGACGCCGCGGTCGGCGATCGCCTTGCGCAGCGTCTCGCCCGCCGCGATCGCCTGAAAGACCAAGCCGTAGGTCGTTCGCGCCCCCTTCACCAGGCGGCTTTCGCCGCGCGCGGTCACCACCACCGCGCGTTTGTCGTTTTCGTCGACGATCTGGGCGAGCCGCATGTCAGTCTCCGGGAAATCTCAGGGGCCGGCGCCCTTCGTACAGGCCATTTTGCGGCGGATCAATTCGGCGATGCGCGGATCGGTGAAATCGGCGACGGCGATCGTCGCGCCGGCGCGCTTCAGCGCCGCGTCGTCGAGCGCGGTGGTCATGCCGACGACGGTCAGTCCGGCGCCGAGCGCGGCACGCAACCCGGACGGCGAATCCTCGAAGGCGATCGAATGGGCGGCGTCCGCCCCGGTCTCGCGCAATCCGGCGAGATAGGGCTCCGGGTCGGGCTTGGCGCGCGCCTGCTCCGCGCCGATGATGATTGTTGGCAGCCGCCGCGAAAGGCCGATCGCCGCCAGCAGCAGGTCGGCGTTGGCGCGCGGGGCGTTGGTGACGACCGCGCATTGGACGCCGAGCGCGTCGGCCAGATCGAGGAGCGCCAGCGCGCCGGCGGTTGGCGCCAGCGCACCGACCATCTCGCGATAGGCGGCCTCCTTGTCGGCGAGCGCCGCCTCCTGTTCGACCAGCGACAGATGCGGCAGGTACCGCGCGCCGATCAGGTCGTTGGAGGCGCCCATCACCTCGGCGACATATTGCGCGCGGTCCAGCGCCACGTCGTAGCGCGCGAACACGCCCTGGAACGCGGCGAGGTGCAGGGCGTCGGTATCGACCAGCGTGCCGTCGAGGTCGAACAGCAGGGCGGTCTTCACCGGACCCGCTCCCTCACATCGTCGCCCCGATCTGCCACGGCACGAACTCGGCGTCGCCGTAGCCGAGCGCTTCCGACTTCGATTTTTCGCCGGAGGCGACGCTCAGAACCTTCTCGAAAATCTCGCGGCCCTTTTCCTCGAGCGAAACGCCGTCGAGAACGTCGCCGCAGTTGATGTCCATGTCCTCGCTCATCCGACGGTAGGTGTCGCTGTTGGTCGCCAGCTTGATCGAGGGGGTCGGCTTGCAGCCATAGGCCGAGCCGCGGCCGGTGGTGAAGGCGAGCACATTGGAGCCGCCGGCGACCTGGCCGGTCGCCGAGGCGGGATCGTAACCCGGCGTGTCCATGAAGACGAAGCCCTTGGTCGTCACCCGCTCGGCGTAGCGATAGACGTCGTTGAGCACGGTCGTGCCGCCCTTGGCCGCCGCGCCGAGCGATTTTTCGAGAATCGTCGTCAGGCCGCCGGCCTTGTTGCCGGGCGAGGGATTGTTGTTCATCTCGCCGCGATTGCGCGCCGTATAATCCTCCCACCAGTGGATGAGGTCGACGAGCTTCTGGCCGACCTCGGGGGTGGCGGCGCGGCGCGTCAGCAGATGCTCCGCGCCATAGATTTCCGGCGTTTCCGAGAGGATCGCGGTGCCGCCGTGGCGCACCAGGATGTCGGCGGCGACCCCGAGGGCGGGATTGGCGGTGATGCCGGAATAGCCGTCCGAGCCGCCGCATTGCAGCGCCAGCATCAACTCGCTCGCCGGAATCGTCTCGCGCCGGGCGCGATTGACCACCGGCAGCATCGCGGCGATCTGCGCGACGCCGGCCTCGATCGTCTTGCGGGTGCCGCCAGTCGCCTGGATGGTCATCGTATGGAACAATTCCCCGTCCTTCAGGCCGTATTCCTCTTTCATCCGGCCGATCTGGAACACTTCGCAGCCGAGCCCGACCAGCACGACGCCGCCGACATTGGGATGGCCGGCGTAGCCCCATTGCGTGCGCTTGAAATTGTCGAATCCCTCGCCGTTGGCCGCCATGCCGCAGCCGGTCCCGTGCACCAGCGCAATGACGCCGTCGACATTGGGATAGTCGTCCAGCACTCCGGAGCGTTCGAATTCCCGCGCGATCAGCCGGGCGACAGTCGCCGAGCAGTTGACGCTGGTGAGGATCGCCAGGTAGTTGCGGGTGCCCGCCTTGCCATTGGCCCGGCGATAGCCCTGGAACGTCGCCTGCTCGGATACGGGGAGAATCGTCTCCACCTTCGCGCCCTCGCAAAAGCGATAGTCGCGCGAAAATTCATGCACCGCGACATTGTGCTCGTGCACCCATTCGCCCGGCGCGATCGGCTTGGAGGCGAAGCCGATGATCTGTCCGAATTTGAGGATCGGCGCGCCGGTCGCGATCGGCGCGGTCGCCAGCTTATGCCCCTTGGGCACCCGTTCGGTCGCCGTCGGACCCCCCGCCGGAACATCGCCGGGCCGCATTTCGTCGATCGCGACGACGATATTGTCCTGGGCGTTGAGACGTAAGGCGCGTGGGCTGCTCATCGTTCGGTTCCAATGCGGGTGGGACTATCGGGAAAACAGGCTGGATCGTTCTCTGGCGAAGGTTTCGAAGAGATTGGTCGTTTGTTGCAAGTGGTATTCCATCGCCACGCGGGCTCCGGCGGCGTCGCCGCGCGAGATCGCCGCGGCGATGGCGCCGTGCTCGGATAGGCTGACCGGCATGCGTCCGGCGGGCGTCAACAGCAGGCGCCGCACGCGCTCCAGATGCGAGCGCAGCCCGTCCAGAATCTCGCCGCAATGGCCGAGCCCCAGCCGCGACGTGAGCAGCCGGTGAAAATCGACGTCGAGCAGGTAGAATCCGGCGACGTCGCTCCCGTCCACCGCGGCCTGCTGATAGCGCAGATTGCGCTCCAGGCTCTGTATGCCCTCGTCGGACATTCGCAGCGCCGCCTGCGCGGCGATCTCCGACTCCAGCGCCCGTCGCACCAGCAAACGCTCGCGCACGTCCTCGACCGAGATTCTGGGCGACGAACGACCCGTGCTGCGGCTCGATCGTCACCAGCCGCTCGTAGGCCAGCCGGTTGACCGCCGCGGAGACCGGAAACCGCGACACCCCGAGCCGCTCGCAGAGCTCCAGCTTGTCGATCGCGCCGCCCGGCTCCAGTACCCCCGAGAGAATCGAACTCCTTCAGATCGCGATAGACGTGATCGGCTTTGGAACTGCGTCGCGTCGCCGTTTCGCTCATCCCGAAAACCCCGCGCGTCGCCGCCTCCGAGCGCGCGCTGCCTAAAATGACTTTGCAGCTAGCATGTCAGACGCTAATGAGATGGCGAGCCAGCGTCAATCCGTCAAGGGAGACTTGCCTTCAAGGGAGGCTTGACGCGGTGTTGAAAGCAAAGCGAGCGCCGCCATGCCGCGACTGGACTTGAATCTCACTGAAAAGGCCACGTTGCCGTCCGATGGTTACGCCGGCGCCTTGGCCGGCAGGGTCTGGCGGCCGGAACTCGACGGCCCCTCGGTGGTCGCCGGTGCGAGCGGAGGGCCTCTTTGACGTGTCGCGCGCGTTCCCGACGGTGCGGGATCTGTGCGAACAGGCCGACCCCGCCGCGGCGCTGCGCGAGGCGCAAGGGGAGCGCGTCGCCTCGCTCGCGGAAGTGCTCGCCAACACGCCGGAGGGCCGGCGTGACCCGGCGCGGCCGTGGCTGCTCGCGCCGCTCGATCTGCAGGCGATCAAGGCGGCGGGCGTCACCTTCGCGACCTCGATGCTGGAGCGGGTCATCGAAGAGCGCGCGCGCGGCGATCGGGACGCCGCGGCGTCGATTCGCGCCGACATGATGCGCCTGATCGGCGATGACCTGTCGAAGCTCAAGCCCGGTTCGCCCGCCGCCATGCGGCTGAAGGACGCACTGATCGCCGAGGGGGCGTGGTCGCAATATCTGGAAGTCGGCATCGGCGCGGACGCTGAGATTTTCACCAAGAGCCAGCCGATGTCGGCGGTCGGCCACGGCGCGGAGGCCGGTTTCCACAAGGCGTCGAGCTGGAACAATCCGGAGCCGGAAATCGTGCTGGCGGTCAGTTCGGCGGGCCGCATCGTCGGCGCGACGCTGGGCAACGACGTCAATCTGCGCGATGTCGAGGGCCGCTCCGCGCTGCTGCTCGGCAAGGCCAAGGACCAGAACGCCAGTTGCGCGATCGGGCCGCTGCTGCGCCTGTTCGACGCGACCTTCTCGCTCGACGACGTGCGCCAGACCCATGTCGGCGTGACGGTCGAGGGGGAGGACGGCTTTACGCTGGAGGGCGGCTCGTCGATCGCCAAAATAAGCCGCCATCCCGCCGACATCGTGGGCCAAATGATCGGTCCGAGCCACCAATATCCCGACGGCGCCGTGCTGTTCCTCGGCACGATGTTCGCGCCGATCGCCGATCGCGACGCGCCGGGCCTGGGCTTCACCCACAAGCCGGGCGATATCGTCACGGTTTCCGCCGCCGGGCTTGGCCAATTGACCAATCGCATGCTTCATTGCGACGCGTGTCCGCCATGGACGTTCGGCGCCGCCGCCCTGATGCGCAATCTCGCCAGACGGGGCTTGATTTAAGCCGCGGCCAAGCCGAAGTTCCCGCGTGAACGGGCGTCGCAGCGCGCGCCGCCGATAGGTCGGCGCCCGAAACGACAGGGAAATGCCATGAGCGACGTCAAAGAGAATTATCTCGCGGGCGAATGGGTGGCGGGCGACGACGCTTCGCGCGACGTCAATCCCTCCAACACCGACGATGTCGTCGGCGTCTACGCGCGGGCGAGCGCCGCGCAGGTCGAACGGGCGGTCGCCGCCGCCAGGGCGGCGTTTCCCGCGTGGTCGCGCACCACGCCGCAGGAGCGCCATGACATCCTGCTGCGCGCCTCCACCGAGATTCTGGCCCGCCGCGAAGAACTGGGGCGGCTGCTGGCGCGCGAAGAGGGCAAGACGCTGCCCGAGGCGATCGGCGAGGCGACCCGCGCCGGACAGATCTTCGATTTCTTCGCCGGCGAGGCGCTGCGGGTCTCCGGCGAGAAGCTCGCCAGCGTCAGGCCCGGCGTCGACGTCGACATGACGCGTGAGCCGGTCGGCGTCGTCGGCGTCATCGCGCCGTGGAACTTTCCGATCGCGATTCCCGCCTGGAAGATCGCCCCCGCGCTGGCCTACGGAAACTGCGTGCTGTTCAAGCCGGCCGACCTCGTGCCGGGCTGCGCCCATGCGCTCGCCGAGATCATCGTGCGCGCCGGCGTCCCGGCCGGCGTGTTCAATCTGGTGATGGGCCGCGGCTCGGTGGTCGGCCAGACGATGCTCGAACACCGCCATATCGACGCGATCACTTTCACCGGATCGGTGGCGACGGGACGCAAGGTGGCGGCCGCCTGCGCCGAGCATATGCGCAAGTTCCAGCTCGAAATGGGCGGCAAGAATCCGCTGGTGGTGCTCGACGACGCCGACCTCAAGATCGCCGTCGAATGCGCGGTCAACGGCGCGTTTTTCTCGACCGGCCAGCGCTGCACCGCCTCCTCGCGCCTGATCGTCACGCCCGGCGTCTATTCGAAGTTCGCCGCCGCCATGGCCGAGCGGATGAAGGGGCTGGTGGTCGATGACGCGCTGAAGCCGGGAACCCAGATCGGGCCGGTGGTCGATCAGAACCAGCTCGACCAGGATCTCTCCTTTCTGCGCATCGGGGTCGACGAAGGCGCCAAGCTGGCGGTCGGCGGCGAGCTGCAGCGCCGCGCCACCCCCGGCTTCTACATGAGCCCGGCGCTGTTCACCGACGCCGACAATTCGATGCGCATCGCTCGCGAGGAGATCTTCGGGCCGGTGACCGCGATGATTCCGGCGCGCGACTACGAGCATGCGCTGGCGCTCGCCAACGACACCGAATTCGGGCTGTGCGGCGGCATCTGCACGACCAGCCTGAAATACGCGACGCATTTCAAGCGCAACATCGAGACGGGCATGGCGATGGTCAATCTGCCCACCGCCGGGGTCGATTATCACGTGCCGTTCGGCGGCCGGAAGGCCTCCAGCCTCGGTTCGCGCGAGCAGGGCCGCTACGCCGTCGAGTTCTATACAACCGTCAAGACCGCCTATACGCTGGCCTGAGGGCGAGGAACCGCCTGACGCCAGAGGCCGACGCATGAACCTTATTTCGGGGGAAGCGCTCGTCGATCTGATCCCGGATCGCGACCGAAAGAATGTCTATGACGCGGTGCTCGGCGGGTCGCCATATAATGTGGCGATCGGCCTTGGCCGGCTGGGCGCCCGACCGCCTTCGTCTCGCGTCTTTCCAACGATCCCAACGGCGAGAATCTCGCCGCGGCGCTGAGCCAGGCGGGGGTCGACCTGTCGCTCGTCACCCGCGACGCCAGGCCCTCGCCGCTCGCCTTCGTCATGCGCGGCACCGCGCAGACCGGCGCGCGCTACGCCTTCTACCTCGATGCGACGGCGTTCGACGGCGCCTGGCCGTTTCCGCAGGTGTGGCCGAATGGCGCCAGGCATCTGCATGTCGGATCGATCGCCGCCGTCGATCCACGGCACGGGGCGAGCGTCGTCGAGGCGCTGAGCATGGCGCGCTCGTTCGGCACGACCAGCTTCGATCCCAACATCCGCCCGCTGGTGACGCCGGATCGCGAGAGCGTGGTCGAACTCGTCGAGCGCCAGATTGGTTTGACCAGTTTCGTCAAGGCGAGCGACGAAGACCTGCGCTGGCTCTATCCCGATCGTCATCCCGAGGCCTCGATTCTGAGCTGGGCGTTGCTCGGCCCTGCCTTTTGCGTGATGACGCGCGGCGAGCAGGGCGCCGTCGCCTATGTCAAGGGCGAGCGGCTCGCCGTCTCCTCGCCGGTGGTCGAGGTCGTCGACACGGTCGGCGCGGGCGACAGCTTCATGTCGGCGCTGATCGCCGCGATGGACGCCGACGGCGCGCTTGGCGCGGGCGCGCGCGCGCCGGCCAGCGCCGAGCTCGCGCGATGGCTGGCCTTCGCCGTGACCGCCTCCGCGATCACCTGCACGCGAAAGGGCTCCGATCCGCCGACCCGCGCCGAGGTGCTGGAGAAGCTCGCCAGAAGTTGAAGCCCGGCAGGGCGTCGGCCGTCCCTGGTCGTTGCGGACGACGTTCATTTCCGATAGGCAAGGCGCGGGTTTCGCCAATCGAAAGCATGAGCCATGGCCGCCACCGACGCCGCGCCGCCGCCTGCCCGCGCCAGACCTCTTTCGCCGCATCTGAGCGTCTATCGGCTGACCCTGACGATGGCGATGTCGATCATCCATCGCATCACCGGCGCCGCGCTCTATGTCGGCGTGTTGCTGCTGGCGTGGTTTCTGATCGCCACTTCCCTGGACGCCGCGACGTTCAGCGTCGCTTCCGGTTTTCTGAATTCGCTTCTCGGCCGGCTGATCCTGCTCGGTTTCACCTGGGCGCTGTTTCATCACATGCTCGGCGGTGTCAGGCACATCATCTGGGACGCCGGACGGGGCATGGACGATCCCGAGCGCGAATGGCTGGCCTGGGCGACGCTGATCGGCGCGCTGGTCCTGACAGTCGTCGTGTGGGGGATCGGCCTCGCAGTCCTGCGGCCGGGGAGCTGACGTTGATGGCTGACGATTCCGGTTCCCTGCGCTCCGCCCTCGGGCGGGTTCGCTATCTCGGCTCGGCGCGCGCCGGCATGCGCGACGATTGGATCATGCGGGTGACGTCGGCGGCGCTGGTCCCGCTGACCATCGCCTTCGTCTGGCTGCTGCTGTCGTTGCTCTCGGAGGACTACAACCGCGTGCGCGCCGAACTGGGCAGCCCGGCGCCGGCGATCCTCGTGCTGCTGTTCGTCGTCGCCGGGGTCTGGCACATGCAGCTCGGCATGCGCTCGATCATCCTCGACTATCTCCACGGCCATCTCAGGGAATGGGCGCTGCTCGCCAATCTGTTCTTTTGCGTGGCGCTGGGCCTCGTCTGCGTCTACGCGGTGTTGCGCATCGGCTTCGTTTGACATTTCACGATCTGGCTTCGCCAACAAAGGTTGAACGCATCAATGGCGACAAACGGAACGAATGGCGCGCCGGCGATCGGGCAGCGGGCCTATCCGATCACCGACCATAGTTTCGACGTGGTGGTGGTCGGCGCCGGCGGCGCGGGGCTGCGGGCGAGCGTCGGCTGCGCCCAGGCCGGCTTGCGCACCGCCTGCATTTCGAAAGTGTTCCCGACGCGCTCCCATACGGTGGCCGCGCAAGGCGGCATTTCGGCCTCGCTCGGCAACATGGGCGTCGACGACTGGCGCTGGCACATGTACGACACCGTCAAGGGCTCCGACTGGCTCGGCGACCAGGACGCGATCGAATACATGTGCCGCCAGGCGCCCACCGCGGTCTATGAACTCGACCATTGGGGCGTGCCGTTCTCGCGCACCGCGGAAGGCAAGATCTATCAGCGCCCGTTCGGCGGCATGACCACCGACTATGGCAAGGGGATCGCCCAGCGCACCTGCGCGGCCGCCGATCGCACCGGCCATGCGATGCTGCACACGCTCTACGGCCAGGCGGTGAAGGCGCGCGCCGAGTTCTTCATCGAATATTTCGCGATCGACCTGATCCGCGACAGCGACGGGCGGGTGCGCGGCCTGGTCTGCCTCAAGATGGACGACGGCACGATCCATCGCTTCCGCGCCCATCTGACGATCCTCGCCACCGGCGGCTACGGGCGCGCCTATTTCTCCGCGACCTCGGCCCATACCTGCACCGGCGACGGCAACGCGATGGCGCTGCGCGCCGGCCTGCCGGTGCAGGACATGGAGTTCGTGCAGTTCCATCCGACCGGCATCTATGGCGCGGGCTGCCTGATCACCGAGGGCTCGCGCGGCGAGGGCGGCTATCTCACCAATTCGGAAGGCGAGCGGTTCATGGAGCGCTACGCCCCGTCGGCCAAGGACCTCGCCTCGCGCGACGTCGTCAGCCGCTCGATGACGCTGGAAATTCGCGAGGGGCGCGGCGTCGGCAAGCTGAAGGACCACATCTTCCTGCACCTCGAGCATCTCGATCCGAAAATCCTGCACGAGCGCCTGCCCGGCATTTCCGAAAGCGCGCGGATTTTCGCCGGCGTCGACGTGGCCAAGGAGCCGATCCCGGTGCTGCCGACCGTCCACTACAACATGGGCGGCGTGCCGACCAATTATCACGGCGCAGGCGCTCACCAAAGTCGGCGGCGATCCTGACGCGGTGGTGGCCGGCCTGATGGCGCTTGGCGAAGGCGCCTGCGTCTCGGTGCATGGCGCCAATCGCCTCGGCTCCAATTCGCTGATCGACCTGGTGGTGTTCGGCCGCGCGGCGGCGTTGCGCGCCGCCGAACTCGTCGAGCCGGGCGCGGCGCAGCCCGAACTGCCGCGCGATTCCGCCGATTTCGCGCTGTCGCGGCTCGACCGCTTCCGCCACGCCGATGGCGGCACGCCGACCGCCGAACTGCGCCGGAAGATGCAGCGCACGATGCAGGACAATTGCGCGGTGTTCCGCACCGGCGAAGTGCTGGCGCAGGGAACCAAGCTGATCCACGAATGCTGGCGCGCCGGCGCCGACGTCCATGTCAGCGATCGCTCGCTGATCTGGAACTCCGACCTGATCGAGACGATGGAATACGACAACCTGATCGTCCAGGCGGTGGTGACGATGGAGGGCGCCGCCAACCGGCTGGAGAGCCGCGGCGCGCACGCGCGGGAGGATTATCCCAACCGCGACGACAAGGACTGGATGAAGCACACGCTGGCGTGGATCGACGCCGACAAGCAGACGGTGCAGATCGACTACCGCCCGGTGCATTCCTACACGCTGACCAACGACATCGCGTATATCGAGCCGAAGGCGCGGGTGTATTGAGGGGGCGCAACTAGCCGATTGAAATTGAACGCGACGCGTCCGCGAATTCACTGACAATCGTCAGGAGTCGCGCGACCCCCCGCCCTAACCCTCCCCCACAACGGGGAGGGAATGACGCCAGCCCTTCCTCCTCCCCCCTTGTGGGGGAAGGTCGGGGCCGGGGGGTCGCTCTGAACTCGAAGGCGCTGAACGCTCCTTCGACCGGTCGATGGAAAAGCAACATGGTCCAGCTCACCCTCCCCAAGAACTCCACGATGACCGCCGGCAAGACCTGGCCGAAGCCGGCCGGCGCCGAGAAGACGACGGAATTCCGCATCTATCGCTGGAATCCCGACGACGGCGCCAATCCGCGCATCGACACCTATTATGTCGACCGCCACGATTGCGGGCCGATGGTGCTCGACGCGCTGATCTGGATCAAATCGAGGATCGATGCGACCTTGACCTTCCGCCGCTCCTGCCGCGAGGGCGTCTGCGGCTCCTGCGCGATGAACATCGACGGGATGAACACGCTCGCCTGCACGCGTGGCATGGACGAGATCGACGGGGCGGTGAAAATCTATCCCCTGCCGCATCTCGAAGTGGTCAAGGACCTGGTGCCCGACCTCACGCATTTCTACGCGCAGCACGCCTCGATCGAGCCGTGGCTGAAGACCGTCACGCCGACCCCGGAAAAGGAGCGTCTTCAGTCGCCGCAGGAGCGCGAGAAGCTCGACGGGCTCTATGAATGCATCCTGTGCGCCTGCTGCTCGACCTCCTGTCCGAGCTACTGGTGGACCGGCGATCGTTATCTCGGCCCGGCGATCCTGCTGCAGGCCTATCGCTGGCTGATCGATTCGCGCGACGAGGCGGCCGGCGAACGGCTCGACAATCTCGAAGACCCGTTCCGCCTCTATCGCTGCCACACCATCATGAACTGCGCCAAGACCTGCCCGAAGAGCCTGAACCCCGCCAAGGCGATCAGCGCGATCAAGACGATGATGCTGGAACGGCAGATGTGAGGGAGAGGCTGCTTAAAAGCGGGCGATGAAAAGGACGATAGAAGTCTTAAATCAAATGGTGGCCGATGGAGTCGTCGGCACGTACGCAATCGGCGGCGCGGTAGCAGCTTACAACTATATCGAGCCTACACTGACCGAGGATCTCGATATAATTGTACGGGATTATCCCCTTGACATAAGTATGCGGATCAGCTAGTCTCCTTTGCATAGGAGATAGCGATGACCACCCGCAAGCGCGTTCGCCCCAGCCAAGTCGGAAACAAGCCCAGCGCCGTTCAAGCGTTTTCGGTCAAAGAGTTTTGGGCGGAATTTTCCAGCGACGAAATTTGCCTCAACCGTATCATGGAAGTCCGCTATGGGATGCGTCATGTCTGTCGCAAATGCGGGAAGGACTTGACTTTTCACAAGATGGCCAGCGCGCGCGCTTTCGTTTGCTCGCATTGCGGCGACCATGTTCATCCGACCGCTGGCACGATCCTTCAGGATAGCCGCACGTCTTTGCAGTCATGGTTTTATGCGCTCTATTTGTTCATCGCGACACGCCACGGCGTGAGCGGCAAAGAACTTCAACGCTCGCTCGGCGTCACCTACAAAACCGCCTACCGAATGGGGATGCAAATCCGCGCTCTTATGATCAAAGCTGACGGCTTTGAAATGCTCAAGGGCCATGTCGAGGTTGATGAGGCCTATGTCGGCGGCCGGCGCTCTGGCAAGCGAGGGCGCGGAGCCGAAGGCAAGACCATCGTCATGGGTATGAAAGAGCGCGGCGGAAAGATCGTGACCGAAACCATCCCGAACGTGAAGATGGCGACGCTGCGCGGCGTCGTTCTCGACAACGTCGAGACGGGCACGATCGTCTCGACGGACGAACTCTACAGCTACAATTTACTGACGCCCGACGGCTACAAGCACGGCGCCGTGAAGCATGGCGACAAAGAGTGGAGCTACTACGACTATCGCCAAGACGCGACGCACCACACGAACCACGTCGAGAGTTTTTGGAAGCTGTTCAAGGATTTCATCAACTCGACGCACATTCATATCAGCGCGAAGCGGATGGACGCCTACCTCGGGGAATTTTCGTTCCGCTCGAACCATCGCCAGATGAAGAACGCGATGTTCGATCTTTTGATTGCGGCGCTTTAGTCGCCGCGTCCTTTAAGAGCGCGCCGAACTCGGCTCGGTCGATTGGGCCGATTCCGCGCGCTTCCTCCTGGGCGGCAAACTCTTGTAATTTCCCGCCTTTTAAAGCTTCCGCTAACGTTATCATATTGATTCCGCAGCATAATCCGCAAATCGATGTTGACTTAGGTTACGCTATATGAGACAAAAAAGGAAGGGGCGGCTCACGCCGCCCCTGAGGTTACGCTATTAAGTCTCTCGGGATTGGAATTGAGGCTGCTACTTCAATCCACCCGCCGAAACTCGGGCTTTCCGGTTGCCAATCGGAGTGCATAGTGTGGTCTCCTTTCTCCCGACACGTCACGTCGGGTGTGCTTGCTGGGTGCAAGGACTCATGCCGCTTGCGCGGCGTCTGACGGGGATACAGCCCCGCCGGTGACTGTCTAAGGGCCACGGGGCGAATCGTTTCCGTGGCCCTAATCCAGTAAGGAGCCATCAGCATCATGATGCGGTTCCTTTAATTCTCACAATCTTTCCCTCTTGATCGAGTCGTTCGGTTTTCGCTGGCGTCCGCCAAGAGCCGTTCCCAGCTTGCTCAACTTGCCCCTTCCTTTTGAGATTCAGCAGCGTTCCATGAAAGACGTTTTTAGGGGTTGAGGCATCAATCCCTGTGACGCGCTGAGAGATTGCTTCTTGCTTCAAAGACTCGGTCGTCCATTCTTCACCGTTGGACATCACATTGGAAATGAAGGGCGCAACTGAGGGGCGGCTTGTGTCGCCGCCGGCCTTGGCTTTGCGACGCTTGGCTTTTATCCCCTTCGGCGCCTTCGTGGCCTTGCGGGCGGTCGCGGCAACATCGGTTTTTGGAGATTTGCTCTGACGACTTGGCACCGCCTCTTCGTCTTCCTCATTGCGTGCGGCCTTGGCTTTCGGGTACCGACTAAGGAGTCCATAGGTCCCATTGGGCAGCTTGTGAAAGATTCCGGAATTCTTGCGAAGCGTGCTTCTGACACTGATAATCGCATGGACTTCTTCTGCGGTGTCGAACGTGTAACCGCCCTTCGCTAGTGCCTCGTAGACCTCGCGCGGCGTAGCAGGGCCGAGAGCAGCAGAACGTCTCATTTCGAGATACTCTCGCGCAGCCGTGGTGATTGCCTTCCCGTAGAAGCTATCCGACCGCAGCGTTCCCATTGATGGGCTCGCGGCCAATGTTGCGTCTGGATACAGCGGCTCCATGCCAGCCCTTGTGCAAAGCCGGTTTATGACCTGCTTGGTCTCAAAAGCCTGACGTTCAAGCTCGGCGAGATCGCCCTGGAGCGCCTTGATAGCTGGCTCGAATTCTTCGCGCATATCTTTGGTCCGGTATTCTGCGCTAGACCGCCTCGTCTAGCCCACCGTCGCGGATCATAGGGCCGGTGCGATAAAAACGCAAGTTTGCGCGGGACCTGTCCGCGACAATGAAATATGCAAGCAGCGATGTTTCGGTAACTCGTTGAGATATCCCATAAAACCGCCAATACGGCATATTTCATATGCTTGCAAATATCCTCCATTCGCGCTGAGAGAGTCGCATATCAGGCTATCGAGGGCTCATCAGAGCCTCACTAGAGGATCATCGGGGGATCATCGGATAGAGCGTCCACCTTGACGCCGCCACCAATCGGCGAGCTTCACGAGGCCCTTTGCGGCGAGTTGAAGCAGAATAAGGCCAACGAAAATCTCAGCGGAATCCTTCGCGGCCTTGTAGCCGTAGCCCAGCACTTGGAAAGCGCAGACCGCGAAAATTGCAGCGACGGCGATCATCCGGAGCATTTTGGCAAGCTAGCACACGCCCGCATCGCTCGCAGCGCTAATTACGTCAAGGGGATAATCCCGTAATTGTATCACTCGACGGCGGAACCACACAGTCGGGGCTTGTAACGCTGACGCCAATTATTTCCTATCTGAGTGCAAAGGGCTATACTGAGTTCAACAAAGAGGGCATCGTGATTGACGGATGGCCGGTGCAATTTCTTCCGGTCGCCTCTCCTCTGGATGCCGAGTCGCTCGCTGACGCTTCGAATATTGACCTTGAAATGCCCGACGAAGGAAACATTCCTACTCGCATCTTATCGGCCGAACATGTGATGGCGACAGCTCTTAATGTCGGGCGTCCAAAGGATCATATTCGAATCAATCAGTTCATTGGTGACCGCGCATTTGACGCGGCAAAGTTATGTGACATCCTTGAGAGACATGGATTGAAAGGCAAGTGGGTGGCTTTTTGTCGTCGGTTCGATATCGTCGATCCCTGCAGTACGGTGTTGAAGCCATGAGCAAGTCAGTGGACGCCTTCCCGGACATTTCCGATATCCTTCGGCGCAAGGCGGAAGGCCGCAAAGACAGCGCCGCGCGTACGCTGGGTGAGAAGATTGCCAGGATGGAGGCGATGCGGGAACGGCTTCGGCCGCTGAAGCGTTCGCGTGAGACGCGGGAAGGTGTCGCTGCGGGCTTCGGAGAGAGTCCGATATCGAAAACAAAATAGGTCGGGTCGCGGGCGGCGTCACACACGTCGCTCTTGCGCGTCGAAAGCATCAAGACTTCTCAATCGCCTGCGTAATGGACAACGCTAATCCGCCGCCGCCATTCGCAGCAGCACCTTGCCCAGCGCCTCCCGCCTCGCGATCGCCCCAAGCGCCTCGACGAAGGATTCCAGCGGATAGACGGCGTGGACATGGGCGGAGATCGCGCCGCTCGCGGCGTCCGCGACGAGTTCGGCCATGTTGGCGCGGTGGGCTTCCGGCTCGCGCGCGACGAAGTCGCCCCAGAACACCCCGCGGATATCGCAGCCTTTGAGCAAGACCAGATTGAGCGGCGGCTTGGGGATCTCGCCCGAGGCGAAGCCGATCACCAACAGCCGCCCCTTCCAGGCTAGCGAGCGCAGCGCCGGCTCGGTCAGGGCGCCGCCGACCGGGTCGTAGACCACGTCGACGCCGCGCCCGCCGGTTATGCGCTTCAGCTCGGCGCGCAGGTCGCCGGTCGTGTAGTTGATCGTCTCCTCAGCCCCGAACCGGCGCACGAAGGCGAGCTTTTCGTCGGAGGAGGCGCAGGCGATCACCCGCGCCCCCATCCGCGCGCCGATCTCGACCGCCGCCAGACCCACCCCACCCGAGGCGCCCAGCACCACCAGCGTCTCGCCGCGCTTCAGTTCAGCGCGCTGCTTCAGCGCATGCAGCGACGTCCCATAGGTGATCGACAACCCCGCCGCCTTCTCGTTGGAAAGCTGTTCGGGAATGGCGGTCAACCGGTCGACCGGGATGACAATTCGCTCGCGGGCGCAGCCGAAGGCGGTATGGCCGAGCACGCGATCGCCGACCTTGAAGCCGCCGGCGCCGGGACCCAGCGCGGCGATGCGGCCGGAAAACTCGGCGCCGGGTGAAAACGGCAGCGGCGGCTTGGCCTGATATTTGTTCTCGATGACCAAGAGGTCGAAGAAGTTGAGGCCGGCGTAGCGGACCTCGACCAGCGCCTCCCCCTTTCCGGGCGCCGGATCGGGCAGATCGACGATCCGCAGCGTCTCGGGCGGCCCATAGCTCTCGCAGATCAACGCTTTCATCGGAAACCTCGAATTTGAGTCTTTTTTCACTAAGATTGGATAATCTCGCTTGACGGTCGATTGACCATCGGGGGCGAGTCAGAATTTCGCCCTGTTCGCCGCCCATGAAAGTCGCGCCGCCGCGCGGCGCCCGACGGAGTTAAAGTCATCCCATGATTCGCTTCGCGAAACCAACCGCCTTCCTGCTATGCGCCGCGTTGGGCCTGGCGGTCGCCGGTCCCGCGTTGGCCCAGCAAAGCCCCGCCAACGACCAAACCGCGCCCGCCAAGAAGAAGCCGGCCAAGGCCGGCCGCCGCAAGCGCTGCGGAAAAAGCCGCGCCCGCCGAAAAGAGCGCCGCCGCCAAGCCGCTGCTGGTCGCCAGTTTCGGCGATTGGGGCGTCTACCAGACCCAGGCGACCAAGGGCCGCGTTTGCTACACCCTGGCGCAGCCGAAGGACCGCGCCCCCGCCGACCTCAAGCGCGACCCCGCCTACGCCTTCATTTCGGACCGCCCTGGCGAGGGGGTTCGCAACGAAATCTCGTTCATCATGGGTTTCGACGTCGCCAATGCGGGTGACGACGCCGCCGCGGCCGACCCCAAGAAGAAGCCCGAGAACAAGGAGGCGATGGCGATGGTCGGCGATCAATCCTTCGAGCTGCTGGCCAAGAGCGCCAATCTGTGGGTCAAGAACGCCGCCAAGGAGAACCAGCTCGTCGCCGAAATGCGCAAAGGCGCCAAGCTGGTGGTCAAGGCCGCCTCCAAGCGCGGGCACACCACCACCGACACCTATTCGCTCGCCGGCTTTTCGCAGGCGCTCGATCGCGTGCAGAAGGATTGCCCGTCGAACTAGGGCCGCTTCGCGGCGATCATGTAGTTGACGCCGGTGTCGCGCGAAAGGCGCCAGGCGCCGCGCAGCGGGTCGTAGACGATCCCGGTCCGCGCGATTTCCCGAAGGCCGCCCGACCGGAAGGCGGCGCCCAGTTCCTCCGGCGTCACGAACTGCTCCCAGCGATGGGTTCCCGGCGGAATCCACCGCAGGACGCGCTCCGCCCCGACGATCGCCAGCGCGAAGCTCCGCAAGGTGCGGTTCAGCGTCGAGGCGGCGAACAGGCCGCCCGGCCGCACCAGGCCGCACGCGGTCCTCACGAAGCGCGGCATGTCGCGGACGTGCTCGACGACCTCCATCGCCAGCACGACGTCGAATGGCGGGCTGTCCTCAGCCAATTGCTCGAGCGTCGCCGCGCGATAGGCGAGGCGCGCGCCGGTCTCTTCCGCGTGGCGCCGCGCCGCCGCGATATTGCCGGGCGACGGATCGAGCCCGACGACCTCGGCGCCGAGCCGGGCCAGCGGTTCGGCCAGCAAGCCGGCGCCGCAGCCGATGTCGAGCACGGTCCGGCCGGCGAGCGGGAGATCGTCGGCCTGTCGCGGGGTCCTGAAACGGCTGACGATCAGGTCGCGCAGCCAGGCGATGCGCAGCGGATTGATTCGATGCAACGCGGCCATCGGACCAGCGGGGTCCCACCAGTCGTCGCCGAGCGCCTCGAAGCGTGCGACGTCGGCCGCATCGACGCTGGCCGAGGGGTCCGAGGCGGCCATGGGGCGACTCTCCGGCGAAGGAAGCGGGCGTTGACCACCCCGACGCCGCCATCTATACGCGCGCTTCGTGGCCGGCGCGAGCCGCTTGGCGGCGTCAATTCGTTGGAATCCTTATGTCGCGCCTGGTGATGAAGTTCGGCGGCACGTCGGTCGCCAATATCGACCGCATCCGCAATGTGGCGCGTCACGTCAAACGGGAAATCGACGCGGGCCATGACGTCGCCGTCATCGTCTCGGCGATGTCAGGCAAGACCAACGAACTCGTCGCCTGGGCCAGCGAAGCCGCTCCGCTTTGCGACGCCAGCGAATATGACGCGATCGTCGCCTCGGGCGAACTCGTCACCGCAGGGCTGCTGGCGATCGTGCTGAAGGATATGGGGCTGGCCGCCCGGTCGTGGCAGGGCTGGCAAATCCCCATTCTCACCGACGACGCGCACGGCGCGGCGCGCATCACCGGCCTCGACGGTTCGAAGATCGTCGCCGGCTTCGCCAATCGCGAGGTCGCAGTCGTCGCCGGCTTTCAGGGGCTTCACGCGCCGAGCGGCCGGGTGACGACGCTGGGGCGCGGCGGCTCCGACACTTCGGCCGTGGCGCTCGCCGCGGCGGTCGGCGCCGAGCGGTGCGACATCTACACCGACGTCGACGGCGTCTACACCACCGATCCGCGGGTGGTGCCGAGGGCGCGTCGGCTGGAACGGGTGGCGTTCGAGGAAATGCTGGAGATGGCCTCGCTTGGCGCGAAAGTGCTGCAGGTGCGCTCGGTCGAGGTCGCGATGGTGCACAAGGTCAAGCTCACCGTGCGTTCGTCCTTCGACGACCCCGCCGATCCGCGATCGGGAACGTTGATATGCGACGAGGAGGACATTGTGGAACAGCAGGTCGTCACCGGCATCGCATTCTCCAAGGACGAGGCCCAGCTCACCTTGCGCGGCGTCGCCGACAAGCCCGGCGTCGCCGCGGCGATCTTCATGCCGCTGGCCGAGGCCAACATCAATGTCGACATGATCATCCAGGTGGTGTCGGACGACACCACCACCACCGACATCACGTTCACCGTGCCGGCCGCCGAGTTCCTGCGCGCCAGGACGATCCTCGAGGAGCGCCGCGGCGAGATCAACTATGCGTTGCTCCAGGGCGCGCAGGACGTGGTCAAGATTTCGGCGATCGGCATCGGCATGCGCAGCCATTCCGGCGTGGCGGCGCGCGCCTTCAAGGCGCTCGCCGAGAAAGGCGTCAACATCCGCGCGATCACCACTTCGGAGATCAAATTCTCGGTGCTGATCGACGCCGCCTACACCGAGCTGGCGGTGCGCACCCTGCATTCGCTCTATGGGCTCGACGCGCCCCTATAGGGCGCGCCGACCGCGCGGGGTCAGGCGCTCGCGAGCTTTGCGCCGAGTCCGATCGGGCATGAAACGCCCGTGCCGCCCAACCCACAATAGCCGCCCGGATTCTTGGCCAGATATTGCTGGTGATAGTCTTCGGCGAAATAGAACGGACCTGCGGCCTCGATCTCGGTGGTGATCGGGCCGAGACCCTTGGCGCGCAAAGCCGCATTGTAGGCGTCGCGCGACGCCTTGGCGGCGGCCAGTTGCGCCGGACTGGTCGTGTAGATCGCCGAGCGGTATTGTGATCCGACATCGTTGCCCTGGCGCATGCCCTGGGTCGGGTCGTGGCTCTCCCAGAAGATCTGCAGCAGCCGCTCGTAGGAAATCTTCGCAGGATCGAAGGCGACCAGCACCGCCTCGGCGTGGCCGGTCCGCCCGCTGCAGGCTTCCTCATAGGTCGGATTCGGCGAAAAGCCGCCGGCATAGCCGACCGCCGTGACGTAGACGCTCTCGCCGGCCTCCCAGAACTTCCGCTCGGCGCCCCAGAAGCATCCCAGCGCGAAAATCGCCGTCTCGGTCCCCGCGGGATAGGGGCCCTTCAACGGGTGGCCGTTGACGAAATGGGTCGACGCCGTGGGGATCGGCTCCGGCCGACCAGGCAGCGCTTGGCCGGGCGAAAGCGGACGGTCGGGCTTGCGCAGGAAATTCAACATCGTCGCCTCCATCGGGGTCGCCCTAATATGGGGGCCGCGGGGCCATGCGCGCAAGGGTCGGGCAGCCGCATCTTCGCATCACCGCGAACGACTGGAATGACCGATCGGCGGCGGTCGCCGGCGCACGACATAGAACAATCCGACGCCGATGACCGCCAGCGCCAGCCATGTCGGCAGCATCAGGATATCGACGAGCACCGGATCCCACAGCAGCGGATGGATCTGGTGTTCGACGAACGCCTGGACCAGCGGGAACTTGTTGGGAAAGATGAGGTAAAGCGGCCGGCCGATCGGGGTGATCGACAATTGGTTGGCGGCGATCGAAGCCGCGCCGTCGATCACCGCGGCTGCGAACGCGAGGGCCAGCAGCGCCAGCCCGAGCAGCCGGACGACAAGCCGGATCACCTTCGGCGCCTACGCTTGAAGGCGGCCGAAGCGGCGAGCAGGATCGCGAGCATCGAAAGCGGCGCAAGGGCGCCGAACCGGGCGTAGATCGTCGGCGGGCGAGGCGCGGGCAACGGGCTGTCGAGCACGCTTTCGACGCCCAGCGGAAGCTGGGCGATGATGCGGCCCAGCCCGTCGACCACAGCCGATATGCCGCCGTTGGCGTCGCGCACCAGCGGCAGGCCCTGTTCGATGGTCCGCAGCCGGCTTTGCGCGAAATGCTGGTAGGGGCCCGGCGTGCGCCCGAACCACGCGTCGTCGGTCACGTTGAGCATCCACGCCGCGCGGCTGTCGCCGGGTCTGAACTCGGCGCCGACGTCCTGCGGAAAGATCGATTCGTAGCAGATCAGCGGAAGCGCGTCGGGTAGGCCCGGCGCGTGCAGGACGGCGGGGCCGGAGCCGGCGTCGAAGCCGCCGGGGAAATGCACGAACTGCGTCACCCCGAGCCGCTCCAGCAGGTCGCTCCACGGCAGGTATTCGCCGAACGGCGCCAGATGGATCTTGTCGTAGCGATCGAGCAGGGCGCCGTGCCGGTCGATCACCTGGATCGAATTGAAATAATGCGCCCGACGGTCGCCGGGCAGCGGCTCGGCGAGGCGCGCCGCGCCGGTGATCAGCGTCGCGCCGCCGTGAAGAAGCTCGGCGATCTCAGCGAGCGCCTTGGGATCGCGGCCCAAGAGGAAGGGAAAGGGCGATTCCGGCCAGATCAGATGGGTGACGTCGGCGACGCCGCTGGCGTTCGGCGATGTCGCGCGGTCCGACAGGTCGAGGTAGCGCCGCATGATCGCGTCTTTGTTGCGCGCCGCGAAACTGTCGTCCTGCGGGACGTCGGTCTGCATGAGGCGCAGCTTCACGCCGGCGATCAGCGGCGCGTCGGGGGCCGACAGACGAAACACGCCGAAAGCGGCGAGCCCCGCCAGCGCGATCGAGGCCAGCACGATCGGCCGGGTGAGCCAGCGTCCGTCGCCCCCGTCGGCCAGAGTCGCCGGCGCCGCGAAAATCGCGACGGCGAGCAGGGTCAGCCCATGCAGCCCGACGATCGAGGCGAATTGGGCGAGAATCAGGTTCTGGCCCAGCGCCATGCCGATTTCGTTCCACGGGAATCCGGTCAGCACGATCGCCCGCAGCCATTCGCTCGCGCAAAGTCCGACCGCCAGCGCGAGGATGCGCGCCGGACCCGACGACCACAGCAGGCGGGCGAAAGCAAAGCCGAGCGCGGGAAAAAAGGCGAGGCCCGCCGGCAGCGCCAGAACGCCGAACGGCAGCGCCCAGGCGAACTTGTCGGCTTCGACGAGGAAGGCCGCGCCCAGCCACCACAGCCCGGCGACGAAATAGCCAAACCCCCACCACCAGCCCGCCCAGAACGCCGATCGCACCGATCGGACCGACGAGCGTCCCGCCGCGCCGGCATTCGCCGATCCGTCGATCAGCCACACCGCTGCCATCATCGGCGCCAGCAGCGCGGGCAGGAAGTCGAAGGGCGGCAAAGCCAACGCGCCGGCCGCGCCGGCTGTGAAGGCGATCGCGCGCCGCCGCCAGTCCCATGCGAGGATGACGCCGACGGCGATCGCGCGGAAATAGCCGCCTTCGCGCGCATGCGTCAGTTCGGTTGAAACCACAGGCTGGCGTCCCGAAGCCGAAGATGGAAAGGGCAGAGCCCGGCGCGCTGTCCGGCGTAACGCTGGGGCAGAGCTTTAGAGCGATGGCCTGATTCGATCAATTGCTGGCGCGCAGTCCGATCGGCGCCAGATTGAAATTCATGGGTCCAGCCCTCATCGAAAGCTTCTGGACAGGTCGAAATGTCTTTGGCTGCATATTCCCTTCGTGATATTTGGATATCGCCAAGGAGATTGACAGGTGCCGCTCTATATTCGCGATGACGAGGTTGCCGCGCTCGCGCGCAAGGTGCAAGGGCTGACGAAGTCCAGGACCCTCACCGAAGCTGTCCGCGCCGCCCTCGAGCACGAGATCGAGCGTCAGCGGAACAAATTGCCGCCAAGTGCGCGCCTCGCAAGGAGCGTGGCCATGGCCGCCGCTCTGGGTCCCGTCGACCCCGATTTCGATATGAGAAGATTTACTGACGAGATGTGGGGCGATTGATGTTTCTCGACGCCTCCGCGATCGTCAGCGTGTTGAACGGCGAGCCTGACTCCGACCAGATCACGCGCAAGCTCGATGCCGCCATCGGCCCCTTCCTTGTCTCGCCCCTGGCTCTTTTCGAGGCGGTGGTCGCGATTGCTCGGGCGCACGCGGCGCCCCGCAAGAAGCGCGTCGACGCACAAGCGATCGCGCAGGCGCAGGCCGTCGTCGCAGCCTTTGTCGAGGACCTCGGCGTTTGGGAGATTGTCGTCTCCGGAGACGTCGGACAAGCGGCGATAGAAGCGGCCAGCCGCTACGGCAAGGCGGTCGGTCACAAAGCCGCGCTCAATTTCGGAGATTGCTTTGCCTACGCCTGCGCCAAGGTCCATCACGTGCCCTTGCTATACAAGGGGGCGGATTTCTCGCACACCGATATGGCTTGACCCGGAGCCCGCCGATCACTTCGGCGCGCTGGTTTCCCGCGCCGCCGTATCGGGCGCCGTTTCGCTCGCCAGTCGGCGGCGTCGCGCGGCGATTCGCCGCGTGCGCGCGCCCGGCGGATGAATCTTCAGGCGCTTGATTCGTCGCGGATCGGCGTCGAGTATCTCGAACTCAAAATCCTTCGGGCCAGTGACGATCTCGCCGCGCCCCGGCACGCGGCCGGCCCGGGCCATGATCAATCCGCCAATCGTGTCGACATATTCGGCGTCGCCCAGCGAGGCGAGATCCGCGTCGAGGGCGTGCGAGACCTGCTCCAGGCTGGCTCTCGCGTCGACGATGAAGGCGCCATCCGCGGTCTGCGAGATTTCCCGCGCGTCCGCCTCGTCGTGCTCATCCTCGATGTCGCCGACGATCGCCTCGACGACGTCCTCGATCGAGATCAATCCGTCGGTGCCGCCGTATTCGTCGATCACCAAAGCCATATGGGTGTGCGACGCCTGCATTTTCATCAGCAGATCGAGCGCCGGCATCGAGGGCGGCGCAAACAGCACCGGCCTCAGGATGTTGGCGCGGGCCAGCGGCAGACGCATGCCGAGCCTGGCGTCGGGATCCGGCGCGTCGGCGACCAGCGCCGCGTCCGCGACGAGGCCGAACTGCGACTCGCCGGCGAGATAGTCGACGAAATCGCGGATGTGCACCATGCCGCGGGGATCGTCGAGCGTTTCGCCATAGACCGGCAGCCGCGAATGGCCGGCGGTGCGAAACAGCGCGAGGACGTCGCTGAGCGAGGCGTCGATCTTCAGGCCGATGATGTCGGCGCGCGGCACCATGATATCGGCCACCCGGACGTCGTGCAGGCCCAGGACATTCTTGAGAATGGCCCGTTCCTTCGGCGTGAAGTCGGCATTGGCGCTGGAGTTGACCAGCGCGTCTTCGAGATCATCGCGGACGGAGGCTGGACCCAGGCCAAACAGGCCACGCAGGCGATCGAACAGCCCGGACGGCGCTTCGCGCGCCGGCGCCGCCGCCTCCCCGGCGGCCGAAGGTTCGATGCGTTCGGCCTCGCTCATGCCTCAGCGTCCGCGGCGACGCGCGAGGCATAGGGGTTGGCGATCCCCAGCCTCGCCAGCGCGCTCATCTCAAGCGCCTCCATGCGATCCGCCTCGACGGCGCTTTGATGGTCGAAACCCAGCAGGTGGAGGAAGCCGTGAACGGCCAGATGGGCGGCATGGTCGGCGAAAGTCTTGCCCTCTTCTGCGGCCTCCTTCTCCACCGTGTCGAACGCCATCGCGATATCGCCAAGCAAGGGCGCGGCGGCGATCCGGTCGGGCGCGGCGGCGGGAAATGAGAGAACGTTGGTCGGCGTGGGGAGCCCCCGCCATCGCGCGTTCAACGCCGACAGTTCGAGGTCGTCGGCCAGCAGCACGCTGACTTCGGCGCCGTCGAGGATTTGCGCGCCGCTCGCCTGAAGGGCGGCCTTGATGGCGCGCCGGATGACCTTTCCGATGCCCGGCGAAGCGCGCCAGCGCCGCGACGATTCGATCAGCTCGACTTTCGGCGTCATCGCACCAGCTCGTTGCGGCTCTGGTGGTTGGCGCTTTCGTAGGTCGCGACGATGCGGCGCACGAGATCGTGCCGCACGACGTCGCCATGACGAAAGACCACATGCCCGACGCCCTCGAGCCCGCCGAGCAGCGCGACGGCCTCGCTGAGACCCGATTTCTGGCCCGGCGGCAAATCGGTCTGCGTCGGGTCGCCATTGACGATCATCCGCGAACCCTCGCCGAGGCGGGTCAGAAACATCTTCATCTGCATGGAGGTCGCGTTCTGCGCCTCGTCGAGCAGCACCACCGATTTGGCGAGCGTGCGACCGCGCATGAAGGCCAGCGGGGCGATCTCGATCATGCCGGTCTGAATGCCCCGCTCGACCATCCGGCCTTCCATGAATTCATGCAGGGCGTCATAGATCGGCCGGAGATAGGGATCGACCTTGTCGCGCATGTCGCCCGGCAGAAAGCCCAGCCGCTCGCCCGCCTCGACCGCCGGGCGGGTCAGGATCAGCCGCTCGACAACGCCCTGCTCGAGCAGGGAGACGGCGTGTCCGACCGCCAGCCAGGTCTTGCCGGTGCCGGCCGGCCCCTCGGCGAACACCAGTTCGTGCCGTTCGAGCGCGGACAGATACAGATCCTGCGCGACGTTGCGCGCGCGCACCACGCCTTTTCGGCGCGTCTTGATCTGGCGGAACAGCGATTTGGCGCCGTCCACGTCGCTCGGGAACAGACTGCCTTGCAGCGCGACTTCGGCGATCGCGCCTTCGACGTCGCCGAGACTGGCGGCCTGCCCGAGCTTGGCGCGGGCGTAAAGCATTTCGAGGACCCGCCGCGCGTTCTCGGTGGCTTCCTTCGGACCCTTGAGGATGATCTGGTTGCCGTTCACGTTGGCGACCACGCCGAGGCGTCGCTCGATCTTGGCGATGTTCTGATCGTAATGGCCGAAGACGATCGACGCCAGTCCGTTGTCATCGAAGGCGAGCGTGAGTTCGGAAGGCTTGCCGTCGCGCGCCGCCGCCGCGCTCTCGGGTCCGATTGGGGAAATCCGCGAAACCGTCCGGTCCATTGCTCTCAATCTGGCGTCTCCTGAAGCCTGACAATTTTCAGTTGGTTTTCTCGCGCAATCCGGCGTCCATGGCGATTCGCCGGCGCGCTGCCGCCTCGATTCCGCGCGAACTATGTGACGCAGGCGTGACGAGCCGCCCGCGCAGCGAATTGGGGCCGACGCCGATGATTTCGACATCGACCAGTTCGCCGATCAACGACGCATCGCCGTTGGCGTGGACCGATTGCAGATAGGGCGTGCGGCCGATCACCTGGCCTTCGTGCCGTCCGGGCTTTTCAAACAGCACCGGCATCGCCCGCCCGACGGCGCTCTGGTTGAAGGCTTGCCGCTGCGCCTCGAGCGCCTGTTGCAGCGCCGCGAGCCGCGCGGATTTTGTCGGCTCGTCGATCTGGTTCTTGTGCTCCGCGCCCGGCGTCCCCGGCCGCGGCGAATATTTGAACGCATAGGATGCGGCGAAGCCGACCGCGCCCACGAGATCGAGCGTCTCCTGGAATTCGGCGTCGGTTTCGCCGGGAAAGCCGACGATGAAATCCGACGACAGCGCGATGTCCGGTCTGGCGGCGCGAATCCGCTCCACGGCGTCGATGTAGTCGCGCGCGAGATAGCCGCGGTTCATCGCCGCCAGCATCCGATCCGAGCCGGACTGGACGGGAAGGTGCAGATAGGGCGCCAGCGCAGGATTGTCGCGATGCGCGCGGATCAGCGCCTCGCTCATGTCGCTGGGATGCGACGTCGTATAGCGAACGCGTGAGATGCCGGGGACCGCGGCGGCCGCGGCCAGCAGTTCGGCGAGATCGACGGCGCGTCCCGCCGCGTCGCGACCGTGATAGGCGTTGACGTTCTGGCCGATCAGCGTCACTTCGCGCACGCCGGCGTTCGTAAGGCGCGCGATCTCCGCCACCACCTGGGCGACGGGCCGCGAGTTCTCGGCGCCTCTGGTGTAGGGGACGACGCAGAACGAACAGAATTTGTCGCAGCCCTCCTGAACGGTGACAAAGGCGCTGACGCCGCGTGCGCGAATCGCCGCCGGCGCGGGCGCCGGCAGGTGGTCGAACTTGTCCTCGACCGGAAAAGCGGTGTCGACGACGCCGGGCCGCAGCCGGGCGGCGCGCAACAATTGCGGCAGGCGGTGATAGTTCTGCGGCCCGACGACAAGATCGACCGCTGATTGGCGGCGCACGATTTCGGCGCCCTCGGCCTGGGCGACGCAACCGGCCACGACGATCGTCGTGTCGCGCCCGGCGGTCTCGCGCTGTTCCTTGATCTCGCGAACCTTGCCGAGTTCGGAATAGATTTTTTCCGAGGCGCGCTCCCGGATGTGACAGGTGTTGAGCACGACGAGGTCGGCGTCCTCGATCCTCGCGGCCTCCCGGTAGCCCTGATGGACCGCCACATCGGCGATGCGATGCGAGTCGTAGACGTTCATCTGGCATCCGAAGGACTTTACGAAGACGCGCCGGACGCCATCGGCCAGCGGCGACATCGCGCCCGACTCGTCTGCATCCGGCGCGTCGATCGCTCCCCCTCGGACGCGAGAAATAACTGCGGACAAAATTGCTCCTTGTGAACCCGAATGGGCTTTCTACGACTTTTCGACGCCGACGAAAATAGCCGCGTGGCGCGCCTGGCGGGCCAGCGCCCGCACGGCGTCCTCCGCGCGTCGCGCCACGTCCTTTCGGTTGGAGTCCAGCAAGAACGGGATCGGCGCGCCGCAATAGACGTCGCAATCGATCCGCCCTGACTGTAGCAAGCGACGGAAATGACTGAAGAATGTCATATCGCCGTACCACGCGACGATCGGTCGCTCGGCCCGCCCCAGCGGGAGCCCGGCGCGGCGAGAATAAGCGATGAAAATCGGCTGCACGACCGCATGTCGAGCTTCGTCCGCGCCCAGCGTCTGCCGGACCGCCTCAAAATGCGAGGACCGGAACGGCAGCAGCCGGTTGGCGTCGCCGGTCGTCGCTTCGGCGAACAGGATCACCGCCGCACCCATCCGCATCCGACGGGCGATTTCCGCGTTGACCGCCGGAATGCAGCGGCGGCGGGTGCGGTCGACGAAGGCGACGCCCTGGAGAGCGAGCGCCGCGCGCGCCAGCCAGTGGGCGCCGACTTCCTTTTTCGCAAGGAATTCGACCGGGCGCAGCGATCCGAGAATACAGATGTCCAGCCACGAAATGTGATTGGAGACGACCAGTTGCGGCCGCTCCGACGCGGCCTGTCCGTGCACCCGCACGCGCACGCCGAGCGCCGCGCAAACCGCCCGGTGAAACAGAACCGGCAGGCCCTCGCCGGCTTTCCACCCTCTCTGCAAGGCGATCCATCGGCAGCGGACCGCCGATCAGCACGATCATTCCCGCCGCCAGAAACACCAGCGCGATCCGCAGGGCCGTCATGACCGGCGCCCCGATCGACCGCTCGCGCTCACGCCAAGTCTTTCCTTAGCACAAGCGCCGCTTCCGTCGCGCCGTCCGACTTGCGGTAGTAGCCGCTCCGCCGCCCGACCTCCCGAAACCCCAGGCGGGCATAGAGGGCGATCGCCGGCCGGTTGGCGCTCTCGACTTCGAGAAACAGCGATTGCACATGCGCCGCCGACAGGCGCGCGAGAATATCCGTCATCAGGGCGCGCCCGATCCCTCGATTGCGAAACGCGGCGTGCACCGCGATGGTCAGAATCTCCGCTTCGTCGGCGGCGATCCGCGACAGCGCGAAGCCGCGCAGTTCGTCGCTCGCCGCGTCGACGGCGGCGGCGCCGATCGTCGTCTTGCTCGACAGCAACGCTTCGAATTCGACGGTCGACCAGGCGTGGGCGAACGAGGCCGCATGAAGGGCCGCGCATTGTTCGGCCTTGTCGCTCTGCAGGGGGCGCAGAACCGGTCGGCTGGACTTTCGGAACGGAAGCAGCATGAGCGGCGGGGGTCAGGGACTGGCGCGCGCGAGGCTCGCGCCAACCGCCGGCTGGGCGTCCGGCGGCTTGAGATAGAGCGGGCGCGGCGGGCAATCGCGGGGATCGGCGGCCAGCCCGACCCGCGCGACGGCGAGAATATCGGGAAAGGCCGCGCCGCCCGTCAACTCGACATCGAAGCCGGCCCGCGCCGCCTCCACGGCGAGCAGCCGGGCGCCGTCGCCGGCCATGCGCACCGGCCCGGCGCCGATCGCCCGCACCGCTTCGCGCAAGCCCTCGAGCCGGGGGGAATCAGCGGCCGCCCGGTCGGCTCGAACAATTGAAAATAAACACGGCCGTGCCGCGCATCGATCACCGAAGCGATGATGCCGGGGCCGGGCTCATCAAACAGCAGCGGCCCGGCGAAGGCGACCAGCGTCGAGACGCCGATCACCGGAATGTCGAGCGCCAGGCCGATCGCCCGCGCGGTGGCGAGGCCGATGCGAATGCCGGTGAACGAACCCGGCCCGACCGTCGCGGCGATGCGGTCGAGGCTCGCAAAGCCGCCCTCGACGTTCTCCATCAGCCGCTCCAGCAGGGGCGCCAGCGCCTCGGCATGGCCGCGCGCCATCGGCTCGCTGCGCTGCGCAATCGCCTCCGCCGCCCCGCTGTCGAGGACGCCGCCCGACACCGCTCCGCAGGAAGCGTCGATCGCCAGAATTCGCATTCGACGGTTGTTATCAAAGGCGCCGCGCGCCGGATAGCCCGCGACGTCAGGGGATTGTCGCCAAAAGGCGAAAATCCGCTCCCGCGCGCCTCTACCGTGTGATCAGCGTGCCCGCGCCATAGTCGGTCAGCAGTTCGATCAGCACGGCGTGCGGGATCTTGCCGTCGAGAATGACGACGCCCTCGACCCCCCGCTCCAGCGCGTAGATGCAGGTCTCGACCTTGGGGATCATGCCGCCGGTGATCGTCCCGTCGGCGATCAGCCCGCGAATTTCGTCGACCTTCAGCTCCTTGATCAGATTCTTGTTCTTGTCGAGCACGCCGGGGACGTCGGTCAGCAGCAGCAGGCGCTTGGCGCCCAGCGCGCCGGCGATCGCGCCGGCGAACGTGTCGGCGTTGACATTGTAGGTCTCGCCGTCCGCGCCCTGGGCGACCGGCGCAAGGACCGGGATCAGCTCGCGCCCGAGAATCTGTTCGAGCACGGTGGTGTCGACGTGCGCGGGCTCGCCGACAAATCCAAGATCGACGACATCCTCGACGTCCGCGCCGTTGGCGCCAGCATGGTGCGTCACCTTGCGCGCCGTCACCATATTGCCGTCCTTGCCGCACAGGCCGATCGCCCGGCCGCCCTGCGCGTTGATCGTGCCGACGATCTGCTTGTTGATGGCGCCGGCCAGCACCATTTCGACGATTTCGACCGTCGCCTTGTCGGTGATCCGCAGGCCGCCGGAGAAGCGCGAGGCGATGCCGAGCTTTTCGAGCATCGCGCCGATCTGCGGGCCGCCGCCGTGAACGACCACCGGATTGACGCCGGATTGTTCGAGCAACACCATGTCGCGCGCAAAATCGCGCGCCTTGGCCTCGTCGCCCATCGCGTGGCCGCCGTATTTCACGACGATGATCGCATCGTCGTAGCGCAGCATGTGCGGCAGCGCCTGCATCAGGATTTCGGATTGTTCCTGCGGGCTGGCCTTGGGCGTCTCGGTCATGGGCTCCCTCATCGCATGCGCGGCGCTTTCTAGCCGCTTGCGCCGCCAACCTCAAACGCCGGTAGTGGGTCAGTCTGAAATCCGAGATCGACGAAGAGCTTCAAAGGGCTTGATCGATGGTGCTGTGGATTCGAAATCCAGCGTCCCTTACTGCGGCATGTACGGAAGGGATTGATGACACTTTTGTGATCGAGACGGCGTGGACAATTCGGTTTTTTATCTCCGACTTACGCCAGCCTTGATCGATCATGAAGTTCATAATTTCGACCTCTTCCCGAGCGCTCTGCGTTTCCGCCGCATGGATGAGCATTCTCGCTATTTGCTGCTGCCTGGGGTCGGCATTCCAGTTGGCGGCCTTCCGGAAGACGACAAAATAATAAACTAATGCGCCGATAGCGATCAGCCCAAGGGTAATTTCCATACCGACCCCTCCTAGCAGGCTGCTGAAAAACTTGGCGCGTGACCGCGGTTGACGGTCGAGGGGGCGATTTTTTGCCGTTTGGGCGGCGCGAACGGCGAACGGGGGGCAAGGTCTTCGATCATTTTTGCCGATCACCCCGCCGCGACGCGCACTTCGCCCGTCGCCTGCAACAGTTTTGGCAGGCGGACGAGATTGTAGGCGACAAGAGCGAGAGTGAAGACCGCCTTGACCTTGGCCAGCCCGCGCACCTTCAGTTGCGCGAGGCCGCCGACGATTTTGCTCCAGCCGAAGCTTTCCTCGATCCGTTTGCGCTTTCGCATGCTGATCGCGTAGCCGAGGCTGGCGGCGACCCGCGGCGGCACGGCGGTCTTGCGAACGGCGCCCCGCTTGCTCACCGTCCCGTTGATGGCGACGTGCGGCTCGATCCCGCGCTGCTTCAGGCCCTCGACGAAAGCCTCGGCGTCATAGTTCTTGTCCGCGCCCAAGCTCGCGCCCTTCGGCAGAGCCTGCGTCAACCGCGCCGCCGCGTCGCGTTCGGCCGTGCCCGTCGCAAGGGTCGCTTCGGCGCCGACCACCAGGCCGTTGCGGTTCTCCATCAAGGCGTGGCCGAGATAGGCCAGCCGGCTTTCCTGGCCATCGCCCTTGCGATAGAGCCGCGCGTCCTTGTCGGTCGTCGAGGCGTGCGTCCGGTTCGATCGCTTGGTCTTCTTGAAGTCCCGCTCGCCGTTGCGCCCCGCCGCCGGCGGTTCGTCCGAGCCGTCCGTGGCCCGGAAACTCTTCATCGACGCCCACGCCTTCAGCATCGTGCCGTCGACCGAAAAATGCTCCGCGCTCAGCAGGCGCTTCACCCGCGGCTGGGCCAGCAATGCGGACAGAAACCCTTGCGCGATCTCGCTCGTCAGCAACCGGTCGCGGTTCTTCGAAAACGTCGAGGCGTCGAAGACCGGATCGTCGATCCCCAGCCCGACGAACCAGCGAAACAAAAGATCGAACTCCAGCCGCTCGACCAACTGGCGTTCTGACCGGATCGAATAAAGGAACTGCAACAGGCTCGCGCGCAACAGACGCTCCGGCGCGATCGAGGGGCGGCCGCCCGCTTCGTAAAGCGCCGCAAACGCCCCATCGAGCGCTTCAAGCGAAGCGTTCACCAGCTCGCGCATCGCCCGCAACGGGTGGCTCGCGGGAACCCGCGCATCGAGGTCCACGTAGGAAAACAGCGACCCGCTCGTCCGATCCTGCCCGCGCATCGAATCAATCCACCAACCCTTCTGCCCGAAAACAGAATCACGCCAGCGCCTCCGAAGCCAGACCATTTTTCAGCAGCCTGCTAGAGCACATCCCGGCATTGATGAATTGATTGTGATGGCGGCGGGGATTCCGTTCGCGGGCGAAATATGAGTCGATTGAGCCTCTGATTCGGGAGGCTCCGATGGTCGGTCGGCCGTATTCGGAAGAGTTTCGCCGACGTGTGTTGGAGGAAGTGGCGGAGGGGAGTTCGCGTCGCGGCGCGGCTCTTCGCTTCAAGGTGGGAGCGTCCTCGGCGATCCGCTGGAAGAAGCGGCTCGACGAGACGGGCAGCGCCGCTCCTGCGCCGCGGGCGGGCAAGAGCCGCTCGCCGCTGGAGGCGCACGCGGCTTGGTTGTTGGCGCTGATCGAAGCGGAGCCCGATTTGAGCTTGGCCGAGCTGACGCAGCGCCTCCGGACGGAACGGGGCCTGACCACCTCCACCAGCGCGATCGATCGCTTCGTCCACCGGCATGGGCTCAGCTTCAAAAAAAACTCTGCACGCCGCCGAGCAGGACCGACCCGACGTGGCGCAAGCGCGTGAAGCCTGGAAGGCGAGCCAGGCGAACTTGGACCCCGACAAGCTGGTGTTCATCGACGAGACGGGCGCTTCCACCAAAATGGTCCGCCGGCGCGGGCGATGCCGGCGCGGCCAACGGCTGTTGGCCAAGGCGCCCTTCGGACACTGGAAGACCACCACCTTCACCGCCGGCCTGCGTCGCGACGGGCTGGTCGCGCCCTTCGTTCTGGACGGTCCCATGAACGGCGAGGCCTTCCTGGTCTACGTCGAAAAAATACTCGTCCCCACCCTGCGGCCCGACGAGATCGTGGTGATGGACAACCTGCCCGCCCACAAGGTCGCGGGCGTACGCGAACTGATCGCCGCCGCCGGAGCCGAAATGCGCTTGTTGCCGGCCTACTCACCCGATCTGAACCCGATCGAAATGGCCTTTTCCCAACTCAAGTCGCATCTGCGAAAGGCCGCCGAGCGAACCGTCCCGGCCCTCTGGGACCGCATCGGCCAATGCCTCGACGAAATCACCCCGCAAGCTTGCGCAAACTACTTCGCCGAGGCCGGATATGCCCCATCTTAGGCGGGCAATGCTCTAGCAGGCTGCTGAAAAACTTGGCGCGTGACCGCGGTTGACGGTCGAGGGGGCGATTTTTTGCCGTTTGGGCGGCGCGAGCGGCGACCAGGGGACTAGGTTTTCGATCATTTTCATCGATCACCCCGCCGCGACGCGCACTTCGCCCGTCGCCTGCAACAGTTTTGGCAGGCGGACGAGATTGTAGGCGACAAGAGCGAGAGTGAAGACCGCCTTGACCTTGGCCAGCCCGCGCACCTTCAGTTGCGCGAGGCCGCCGACGATTTTGCTCCAGCCGAAGCTTTCCTCGATCCGTTTGCGCTTTCGCATGCTGATCGCGTAGCCGAGGCTGGCGGCGACCCGCGGCGGCACGGCGGTCTTGCGAACGGCGCCCCGCTTGCTCACCGTCCCGTTGATGGCGACGTGCGGCTCGATCCCGCGCTGCTTCAGGCCCTCGACGAAAGCCTCGGCGTCATAGTTCTTGTCCGCGCCCAAGCTCGCGCCCTTCGGCAGAGCCTGCGTCAACCGCGCCGCCGCGTCGCGTTCGGCCGTGCCCGTCGCAAGGGTCGCTTCGGCGCCGACCACCAGGCCGTTGCGGTTCTCCATCAAGGCGTGGCCGAGATAGGCCAGCCGGCTTTCCTGGCCATCGCCCTTGCGATAGAGCCGCGCGTCCTTGTCGGTCGTCGAGGCGTGCGTCCGGTTCGACCGCTTGGTCTTCTTGAAGTCCCGCTCGCCGTTGCGCCCCGCCGCCGGCGGTTCGTCCGAGCCGTCCGTTGGCCCGGAAACTCTTCATCGACGCCCACGCCTTCAGCATCGTGCCGTCGACCGAAAAATGCTCCGCGCTCAGCAGGCGCTTCACCCGCGGCTGGGCCAGCAACGCGGACAGAAACCCTTGCGCGATCTCGCTCGTCAGCAGCCGGTTGCGGTTCTTCGAAAACGTCGAGGCGTCGAAGACCGGATCGTCGATCCCCAGCCCGACGAACCAGCGAAACAAAAGATCGAACTCCAGCCGCTCGACCAACTGGCGTTCTGACCGGATCGAATAAAGGAACTGCAACAGGCTCGCGCGCAACAGACGCTCCGGCGCGATCGAGGGGCGGCCGCCCGCTTCGTAAAGCGCCGCAAACGCGCCATCGAGCGCTTCAAGCGAAGCGTTCACCAGCTCGCGCATCGCCCGCAACGGGTGGCTCGCGGGAACCCGCGCATCGAGGTCCACGTAGGAAAACAGCGACCCGCTCGTCCGATCCTGCCCGCGCATCGAATCAATCCAGCGACCCTTCACCCCGAAAACAGAATCATGCCACCGTCTCGGAAGCCAGATCGTTTTTCAGCAGCCTGCTAGAAGCCAAATTGGCTCTCCGAGCGCGCGGCATAAGATAGGTTATTCAAGCCAATGAGAGTTGTTTTTTGTAGGGGCCGCGCTCTTCGGACGTGCACTCGAGATCCTCGACCTCGCCGGTCAGGATATCGACCATCAGCTTCGCGAGTTGGTTTGTGTCGCGGCGCGCTTGGGATGCTTAGGTGAAGTTGTCACTCATCACTGCGCCCCTCGATCTGGATATCCAAGTCCGCTTCACTAAACCCGTGAAGGGCGGCGCGACGAATCAGCCACTCTCTCGCCCGAGCTTGGGTTGCAAAAAATTCTGGACCGCTGACTTGTTCACGGCGGGCGACCAAATCAAAGAACTTAATGCTTGCGCGCCACCGCCCGTCATCGTCCTCGACAATGACCGCGCCGGCTTCCGCGCCGTTCCTTCTGAGAAGCGGCTCATTCATGGGTCGGCCTCTGCTTCACGTGAAGCATACAGGAACCGCCCGTTGTCGGCGAGGTCAAGTCAAGGGCGTCAGATTTCAGACTGACCCACTGCTCAAACGCCGGCGCGGCGCGCGGTTCTTTTAGGCGCCTGACGGGTCAGCGCGGCGCTGGCGCGAAGCCGGCCGACCACCGCGCCGTTCCAGTTGCGGAGCGTCGGGGCCAGCCGTTCGGCGAGCGCCGCATGCTCCGTTTCGCTCAACGGCAGAAAGCGGGCGATCAGCGCCGCCATCGCGGTCTCGGCGGCGCGCCCGGCGCCGTCGTCGCATTTGATCGCGACGCCGAGCCCGAGTTCCGGAAAGGCCGCACAATAGACCCCTTCGGCGCCGGTCTTGACGAAGGCGCGAAGCCCCAGCGTCTGCGCGATGAGGGTGTCGAAGCGTCCCTCGCCGGCGACCATCGCGGGATGGGCGGCGACCGCCTCGCGGATTCGCCGCGCCGCCGCCGCTTTGGCGGGCGACAGGCCATGGCCGGCGCCAAAGCGCGCAAAGCCCTGCGCCAGCGCCCGGATCGGCGTCGCATAGGTCGGGATCGAACAGCCGTCGATCGCCCGCACGCGGGCGCCGAGCCGGGTTTTCGTGATGTCCTCGATCGCCGCCTTGACCTCGCGCTGCACGGGATGATCGGGGCCGACATAGCCCGACGGCTCGACCCTCATCGCGCAGCTCAGGCAGACGAAGCCGGCGTGTTTGCCCGAACAATTGTTGTGCAGGGCGGTGGGCTTGTCGCCGCGCGCCGCCAGCGCGCGCGCCGCCTCGACGCCGAGCGGCCAGTGGACGCCGCATTCGAGGACGGCCGCGCCCCGGCCGCATTTTTCCAGCATGCCGAGCGCCGTCCCCGCGTGGACCGGCTCGCCCGAGTGCGAAGCGCAGGCGAGCGCGATCTCGGCCGGCGTCAGGCCGAAGCGATCCGCCGCGCCGCTGGCTACGAGCGGCAGGGCCTGAAGCGCCTTGATCGCCGAGCGCGGGAACACCGGCGCCGAGATGTCGCCGAGCGCGAAGACCTCGCCCCCGTCGACGTCGCAGACGGCGACCGCCCCGCAATGCCGGCTCTCGACCCGCGACCCCCGCGTGACTTCGACCAGGACCGGGTCGCCCACGCCTCAGCCCCGGCCGACGAACGGCATTTTCGTCGCCATGATGGTCAGCGACAGAATATTCGCCGACAGCGGCAGCGCCGCCATGTGCACGATCGCGTCGGCGACCTGCGTCGCCTCGATCATCGGCTCGACGGCGATGCGGCCATCGGCCTGCGGAACGCCGAGCGTCATCTTGCGCGCCATGTCGGTGAGCGCATTGCCGATGTCGATCTGGCCGCAGGCGATGTCGTATTTCCGGCAGTCGAGGGCGATCGACTTCGTCAGCCCGGTGATCGCGTGCTTGGTGGCGGTGTAGGGCGCGGAATTCGGCCGCGGCGAATGGGCGGAGATCGAGCCGTTGTTGATGATGCGGCCGCCCATCGGCGTCTGCTTCTTCATCATCGAGATGGCGCCCTGCGCGCAGAGGAACGCGCCGGTCAGGTTGACGTCGACCACCGCTTTCCATTGCGCGTAGGAAAGCTCCTCCATCGGAATGGCCGGCGCGCCGGCGCCGGCGTTGTTGAACAGCAGGTCGAGCCGGCCGAACGCCTCGGCGACCGCTTCGAACAATTCGCCGACCGCCTTGGGATCGCCGATATCGCAGGGATGGACGAAGGGCCGCCGGCCGAGCGCCGCGATTTCCTTCGCGGTCTCCTCGAGCGGGGCTGCGCGGCGGCCGGTCAGCGCGATATGCCAGCCCGCCTTTGCCAGCGCAAGAGCGGCGGCGCGGCCGATTCCGCCGCCGGCGCCCGTCACCAAAGCGAATTTTTCTCGCGACATGGATGCCTTTCATGGCGAGCGATAGAGCCGCCGTGGCTGGGTTATAAGACAAACCGCCCGCCCGCGCAGCCTTCGCGCGCAGCCTTCGCGCGGGAGCAAACTCATCCGACCAGCGCCCGGCCTCTCGCTCGCCCGAGGTCCGGCGCGAGGCGCCAGATCAGCGCGCCCATCACCAGTCCGCCGCCGATCATCGCCAGGGGTCCTGGCTGCTCGCCGAAGGCGAGAAACACCCACAGCGGCCCAAGCACCACGTCGAGCATGCTGATCAGGCCGGCTTCCGCCGCCGGAATGTGCTTGGCGCCCTCCATGAACAGGGTGAACGCGACGCAGACCGTCGCCAGGCCGAACAGGGCCAGCACGACGATGTTCGTACGTTGTCACCGGCGGATGCGGCGACAGGCCGAGGCCGACCGTCGCCGCCACAAAGGCGCCCATCGCATTGATCGAGAGCATCGACATGCCGGGATGGCGCCGCTGAAAGACGATCATCAGCGCGAAGGCGGCGGTCATCGCCAGCGACATGAGCTGTCCGATCAGCCTTCCCGTGCCGACGGCGCCGCCGACCATCACCAGGACGCCGAGCAGCGCCACGCCGGCGGCGATCAGCGTGCGCGGCGTCGTCCGCTCGCCGCCGATCAGCAGGGCGAGCCCCGCCGCGACGAACGGCAGCGTCGCATAGATGACCATCACTTCGGCGACGGTGGTCTGCTTGAGCGCGACGATATAGGTGCTGATGGCGATCGCCGAGAGCGCGATGATCAGCGGGGACAGCGGGCCGAGCCCGAAATTGGGTCCGAGGCCGCCCCTGCGCCATTCGACGAGCGCCGTTGCGAAGATGAACAGGCCGCCGAACAACGCGCGCCCGCCAAGGATCGTCCATGGGTCGAGGTGATCGACGAGCCGCGTGAACAGCCCCGCCGAACTCCACAGCACGGTCGCCGCGAACACCAGGACAAGCCCATGCCGGCGCGCCGGATTTCCGCCAGCCATGTTGTCTCCGATCGCCCGAATTCGCGTTGAGCCGGCACAGTCGAGGCCGCCGGCGCCCGCGTCAAGGCGACGCGCCGCGTCGCTTCGCCTCAAAAATCGGCGCGGAGGTCGGATTTTCCTTTGCCCGGGGCGCGCTCCGCCCGATAGGTTCGCCGGACGGCGCGGCCTGCAGCAGGCGAGGGAGGGCCGGGCATGACGGCGCCGATGCGGGTTCTGGAATTTGAAGTTCCCGCCGACTGGGTCGACTACAACGACCATCTCAATGATGCGTATCACGCGGTCGCCTTCAGCCATGCCGGCGACGCTTTCATGGAGCGCATCGGGCTGGGCGCCGCCGGGCGCGCGGAAACCGGACGCACGATCTATACGCTGGCCCTCGTCATCCGCTATGTCGCCGAAGCCAAGCTCGGCGAGCGCATCGCCATCACCATGCAAATTCTGGAGTGCGACGCGAAGCGGCTGCGCTTCTGGCTCGAGGCGCGCCGCATTGGCGACGATCGCTTGATTTCGACGAGCGAGCAGGTGCTCATCTGCGTCGATCGGACAGGGAAGCGCCCGCGCGCCGCCGAATTTCCCGCCGAGGTCGGCGCCAGGCTGCGGGCGATCGCCCTCGACCATGCCGATCTTGCGACTCCGCCGGACGCCGGGCAGGGGCTGACGTTGCGCCGTCGGCCGGAGAGCCCCGCCTAACCCTCCGAAGCGCGGGCGTTCGGCGCAGGTTCGGGAACCGCGCCGCCGCCGCGCCGCCAGCGGGCGCGCAGCCCGCCCGCCCAATGCGCGACATGCCCCGCCGAATGAACGAAGGGCGCGATGAACGTCCGCAGCAGGGTGTCGAAGCGCACGTGCTCGGCGCCGACCCCGAAGGTGATCTTCTCGTGTTTTTCGGGAATGTAGAGCGTCCCGAACAGCCAGTCCCACACCGCCAGCGCAAAGCCGAGGTTCTTGTTGAAATGGCGCGGCTGGTCGGAATGATGAATCTGGTGGTGCGCCGGGCTCTGGAACAGCTGCCCGGTCAGGCCCGTGAACGGAATCCAGATGTTGGTGTGGCGCAGATGCCCGATGGTGACGATGAACAGCATCAGGACCGCATTGGCGTTGAGCAGGGTGAACGGGCGAATCCCCGGCCCGAACGCATAGGTCATCACGCCGAACACCACGCCGGTGAAAAACCCGATGACGTTCATGAAGGCGATGATCTCGACCGGATGGGTGCGCATTTCGGTCAGCGGCGTCAGCACCTCGGCCGAATGGTGCACCTTGTGGAACTCCCACAGCGCCGGGAAGATGTGAAAGAGATAGTGGGCGAACCAGTAGCCGAACTCGTAGGCGAGCAATTCCAGCAGGGTGGTGATCGCCAGGATCGTCCAGATCGGCCACACGGCCGGGTCGTGCGCGCCAAACGCCCGCTCCAGCAGGCCAACCGTCGCGCCGCGCCAGAGAAAGCCGCCGATCGCCAGCATGGCGTAAGCCGAGGCGAACACCAGCGTGTTGGCGATCCATAGCCGCAGATCGAGGCGCGACGACGGATGCCAGATGACGCGCGCCGGGAAAATCGTCTTCAGAAAGCCGGCGACGCTGACCCGGCGTCCGCGTTTGCGGCGCGCATCGACGTAGAACAGCGCCGCGAAAACCAGGGCGCCGCCGAGCGCCACCGGGCCATAAGGCGAATCGACGTTGAACACGGTTTGCAGACGGCCAAGGACGGTGATCCAGGCCCAGGCGATAAAATCCATGACGCGCACCGACTGGCGGGGACGAGCCCCACCCTAGACGGCCGCGCCTTCCAACAGGTTAAGCCGTTGGGGCAAACGCGCTGCGATTCAGCCGCGGGTCGCCTTTTCCGCGGGATAGAGCGCGCGAAAGCGCCGCAGGCGCGGCGCCAGCAGACGCGCCCGAGCCGCGTCGGGCGTAAAACGGCGATGGACCGCCGGGCGGGTGCAAACCGTCGCCTCGTCGCCAGCGCCCGCCGCCAGCATGGCGAGGCGCGCGGCGCCCAGGGCGGCGCCGGCCTCCGCGCCCCCGGCAAGATCGATCGTCAGACCGGTGGCGTCGGCGATCATCTGCCCCCAGAACTCGCTGCGCGCGCCGCCGCCGACGATCATTGTCGACGTCGGCCGGGCGCCCGCCGCATCGAGCACGTCGACGCCGTCGGCGAACGCGAAGGCGACGCCTTCCATCACCGCGAAAACCAGCGCGTCGGCGCCATGCTCGGCCCGCAGCCCGGCGAACAGGCCGGTCGACGACGCGTCATTGTGGGGCGTGCGCTCGCCGCTGAGATAGGGCAGGAACACCGGCGCGGCGTTGACCTTGTCGGGCGATGCGGCGAACGCCTCGGCCTCGGCGACCAGATGGTTGATATCGTTGCCGCGCCCGAGAATGTCGGCGATCCAGGAGAGCGCTGAGGCCGCCGACAGCATGACCGCCATGCCGTGCCAGCGGCCCGGCAGCGCGTGACAGAAGGCGTGCAAGGTGCGCTCGGGCAAAGCGACGAACCGGTCGGTGACCGCGAAAATCACCCCCGACGTGCCGAGCGAAACGAAGCCCTGGCCCGCCGCGACAGCGCCGACGCCGACCGCCGCCGCGGCGTTGTCGCCGGCGCCGCCGGCGATCGGGATTCGGCGCCCGGCCAGACCCCATCGGCCGGCGGTCTCCTCCGAGAGATATGCCGAGATCGCCGAGCCTTCGACGAGGCGGGGCATATGGGCGAGCCCGAGGCCGGTCGCCGCCAGCAGGTCCTCGTCCCAGCGGCGGCGCGCGATGTCGAGCCACAGCGTGCCCGAAGCGTCGGACATTTCGGACACATGGTCGCCGCTGAGCCTCAGGCGCACATAGTCCTTGGGCAGCAGCACGCGCTTCGTCGCCTTGAAGACGTCGGGCTCATGGCCGGCGACCCACAGCAGCTTGGGCGCGGTGAAGCCGGGCATCGCGATATTGCCGGCGCGGCGGCGGAAGTCGGGCACGCGCCGCTCGAGTTCGGCGCATTCGGCGAAGGAGCGTCCGTCGTTCCACAGAATCGCCGGGCGCAAGACCTTGTCGGCCCCGTCGAGCAGAACCGCGCCATGCATCTGACCGGAAAGTCCGACGCCGGCGAGGCGGGAAAATGCTTCCGGCGCCATCCGCCCTATCGCCGCGACCGCGTCCTCGACGCCGTCAGCCCAATGCGCCGGGTCCTGCTCGCTCCACAAGGGATGCGGCCTTGAGAGCGTCAGCGGCGCCGACGATTCGCCCAGAACACGTTGATTCCCATCGACCAGAATGGCCTTGATCGAGGACGTGCCGATGTCGAGCCCGAGAAAGGCGTCCCCCGCCGACGCTGTTCCTGCCATCTTGTGCGCGCTCCCCCGTCCGGCGCCTTCGCGCTCGCTGAGGAGACATTACACGACGCGCCCGGCGCTGTCGCCGGCGCCGAGCGTGGCGAATTGTGAAATCGCGGCGCGCCTCAGGCGGCGCGCAGGTTGCCCGCCGAGGATTTCCCGGTGCGCTTGTCAGCGACGATCTCGTAGCTGACCTTCTGCCCTTCGTTGAGTTCGCGCAGGCCCGCCTGCTCCACAGCGCTGATATGGACGAACACGTCCTTGCCGCCGTCATCCGGCTGAATGAAGCCGTAGCCTTTTGTCGCGTTGAACCACTTTACAGTTCCCGTAGCCATGGGAGCTTTCCTTGAATTTAGGTCGATAGATGGCGCGCGAGCGCCGGTGGAATATCGATGGCGGGAGGGGTCGTCAGCACGCATCGGCGATGCGAGGCCAAGTCATCGGCCAGAAATCGATCGCCGGAAAATAAAGGATCGCCCGGCCGGAATCAATGTCTCGAATTTCGAAAGCTGCCGGCAGCGTCCCGACATACGCGGCGCGTCCCTGCTTTGCTTGACTTGTGGCGATTGTGCGACGAGCCTATCTACGCCGGCCGAATGTCGCGCGACTCTGTTGTCGGCGTGAGCGAACCGTCGATGCGCAGGGCGCCATCGGCGACGGTCCTGGGGTCCACATGCTGGAGACGCTGCTCGCCGAAGGTCGCCCCCTGCTCGCCGATGGCGCGACGGGCACCACTCTGTTTGCGATGGGCCTGACCTCGGGCGACAATCCGGAACTGTGGAACGCGCTCCATCCCGATCGGATTCTGGCGCTTCATCAGGGCTTTGTCGATGCGGGATCGGACATCATCCTGACCAACAGCTTCGGCGGCAACCGCCGCCGGCTGATGCTGCACCAACTGGAGGGCAGGACGCGCGAGCTGAACCGGCTGGCCGCGCAGATCGCCCGTTCGGCCGCCGATCGCGCCGGGCGCCGGGTGATCGTCGCCGGCTCGGTCGGGCCGACCGGCGACCTGCTGGCGCCGCTCGGGCCGCTCGAACCGGAGCAGGCCTTCGACGCTTTCGTCGAGCAGATCGAGGGGCTGAAAGAAGGCGGCGCGGATGTCGTGTGGATCGAGACCATGTCGGCGCCCGAGGAGATTCGCGCGGCGGCGCGCGCGGCTGGCGCGCTGGCCATGCCCTATGCCGTGACCGCGAGCTTCGACACCGCGGGCAAGACGATGATGGGCCTCGCGCCAGCCGAACTGGCGGCGCTGGCCGACGCATTCGACCCGCGACCCCTGGCGTTCGGAGCCAATTGCGGCGTCGGCGCCTCGGACCTCGTCATGTCGGTTCTGGCGATGACGCAGGCGGCGCCGGAGGCGGCGGTGATCGCCAAGGCCAATGCCGGAATTCCGCAATGGCGCGGCGCGCACATTCATTACTCCGCGACGCCGGAGCTGATGGCCGACTACGCCCGCCTGGCGATCGACGCCGGCGCGCGCATCGTCGGCGGCTGTTGCGGGTCGACGGCCGCGCATGTGGCCGCGATGCGTCGGGCGATCGATCAACGCGTTGCCGGCCCACGCCCGCAATTGGCCGACGTCGTCGCCGCGCTCGGCGCGCTGGCCGCTCCTCCCTCGACCGCCGCGGGTCGCAGCCGCTCGCGACGCAGGGATCAGGCCGCTCCTTGAACTCCAAAGCCAAACAACGCGCATGGTCTTCGGCAGGCGCGGCGGCGAAGCCGGCGGAGGCCGCCGCCCCGATGCGAGGGCGAGCGCCGTCGCCGTCGCCGCTGACGATTGCCCCCGACCATATCGCCTTCGCGGTCAGCGCGGGTGACGTCGGCGAGCGGCTCGACCGGTTTCTCGGGCTGGCGGCGAGCGAGAGGCGCCTGGCGTTGTCGCGCACCCGGCTCAGGGCGCTGATCGAAGCGGGCCACGTCACGGTCGACGGCGTCGCGGTCCGCGATCCCGCCACGCGGCTGACCGAGGGCGCCCTGATCGAGGTTGCGCCGCCGCCTGCCGTCGAATCGACGCTGCTCGCCCAGGCGCTGCCGCTCGATATCGTGTTCGAGGACGCACATCTGCTGGTGCTCGACAAGCCGGCGGGTCTGGTCGTGCACCCCGCCGCCGGACATGAGGACGGCACGCTGGTCAACGCGCTGATCGCCCATTGCGGCGATAGCCTGTCGGGGATCGGCGGGATCAGGCGGCCAGGCATCGTCCATCGCCTCGACAAGGACACGTCAGGCCTGCTGGCCGTCGCCAAGACGGACGCGGCGCATCAGGGCCTGTCGGCGCTGTTCGCCGATCACGGCCGCACCGGCTCGCTGGTTCGCGAATATCAGGCGCTCGCCTGGGGGACGCCGGAAGCCCCGTCGGGGACGATCGACGCGCCGCTGGGTCGCCATCCCCGGCAACGCGAGAAACGCGCCGTCGCGCCGCCGAGCACGGGCGGCCCGCGGTCACCCATTGGCGGCTTCAGGAACGGCTTGGGCCGGTCAGTCTCATCGCCTGCCGCCTGGAGACCGGCCGCACCCATCAGATTCGCGTCCATCTCGCGCATATCGGCCATCCGATCGTCGGCGACTCGGTCTATGGCGCGGGGTTCAAGAGCAAGGCCGCGCAATTGTCGCCCGACGGGCGCGCCGCCCTCGCGAGGCTCGGCCGCCAGGCGCTGCACGCCGCGAAGCTGGGGTTCGCCCATCCGATCACTGGCGAAGAGTTGCTCTTCGAGAGCCCGCCGCCAAACGATTTTCTGTTCTTTCTCAACGCCTTGAGGCGCTGATACAGCGGTTGGCGAGTCCCGGCCGGACGCCGGGCGATGACCAAAATGTCATCGGCAGGATTTTTCGCGCCCGACCTCGGCCCTCTTTCGGCCATGGTCGGGCAAGCTTATATAGTGCAGTGCGGTGCGCTTCCATGCGGCCGCCGGAGACCGCCCGTCCTGGGGGATCCGAAAGGAGGACCTTATGGCCGCCGCCTTGCCAATGATTGCCGGAGAATCCGGCCTTTCCCGCTACCTCGCGGAGATCAAGCGGTTCCCGATGCTGGAGCCGCAGGAAGAATACATGCTCGCCAAGAGCTGGCGCGAGCACGGCGACCGCGACGCGGCGCACAAGCTGGTGACTTCGCATCTGCGCCTGGTCGCCAAGATCGCGATGGGCTACCGCGGCTATGGCCTGCCGATCGGCGAAGTCATCTCCGAAGGCAACGTCGGCCTGATGCAGGCGGTCAAGCGGTTCGAACCGGAAAAGGGATTCAAGCTGGCGACCTACGCGATGTGGTGGATTCGCGCCTCCATCCAGGAATATATCCTGCGCTCGTGGTCGCTGGTGAAAATGGGCACCACGGCGAGCCAGAAGAAGCTGTTCTTCAACCTGCGCAAAGCCAAGAGCAAGATTTCCGCGCTCGAGGAAGGCGATATGAGGCCCGACCAGGTGGCCCAGATCGCCACCCGTCTCGGCGTGCCCGAGCAGGATGTGATCGACATGAACCGGCGCCTCGGCGGCGACGCCTCGCTTAACGCGCCTTTGCGCGAAGAAGGCGAAGGGGAGTGGCAGGACTGGCTGGTCGACGAAACCGCCAGTCAGGAAGCCCGGCTCGCCGACCGCGAAGAAAGCGACGTCCGCTCGCGCGCGCTGCAGCAGGCGCTGAGCGTCCTGAACGAGCGCGAGCGCCGGATTTTCGAGGCGCGGCGCCTCGCCGACGAGCCGGTGACCCTGGAAGAGCTGTCCGCCGAATTCGGCGTCTCGCGCGAGCGGGTTCGCCAGATCGAGGTGCGGGCGTTCGAAAAGGTGCAGGCGGCGGTCAAGGCGGGGGTGGCGCACGCGCAGATTCCCGCGCCGCGGGCGACGCCCGCCCTGCCCGCTTTGTAAGCTGCCGTCTCTGGCTCGAAGCGCGCGGCCGCCACGCCTGGCGGGCGGGTCGATTCCTCGCATCGGCGACCGGTCGGGCGCATCACGCGGGTCGCCGCGCGTTTCCTCCGCGCCATTTATCCGTTAGGGTCGGCGACGTTCGAGTTTCGACCGGCGCGGCTCGAAGCGCGGCCGCGCCTGTTCCGCGCCTGCCTCTTTCAAAGGAAATCCCCATGCCGCCATTTCGTCCGGGTCGTCGTCTGACGTTGCGCAGCACGCTTCTCGCCGCCGTTGCAGCAGTCGCCATTCCACTGTCGGCCGCCGCCAAGGATGTGCCGCCGACCCCCGAGGGCGCGCAGAAGCTCAGCGCGATTTTCGCCGCCTATCTCGGCAAGCCGGCCGCCGGCGCGCCCCCGGCGGTGAGCGTCACGCCGGAGGGCGGACACTACACGGTGTCGGTCAGTCTCGGCAGCTTCGCCGCGCCGCTCGAGCAGTCCGGGTTTTCAATGGATCCGGCCGTCGTCAAATACGCGCTGACCGAGCAGGATGACGGGACGTGGCATGTGGTGGGGCTCGCATTGCCGCCGATCGCCGCGCACAGCAAGGATGGCTCGATCGCCTATAATTTTACCGGCTACGCCTTCGATGGAATTTTCGATCCGGCGCTCGCGACGTTCAAGACTGCGCAGGCCGGAGTCGACAAGATGACGGCTGAGGTCCAGGCGCCGGCGCTGCACGAGACGGTCGCCAGCGGGCCGATCCACGCGACGCTGGGGGCGACCCCGGGGTCCAACAGCGCGATCTCCGCGGTCGCGCATGAGGAAATCAGCGACCTGTCCGTCGCCGCCTCAGTGACGCCGGAGGCGGGCAAACCGGGCGCCGACGCCAAGCCGGTCAGCTTCAAGTTCCGGCTCGCCAAGGCGGTGGTCGATCTCGGCCTCGACGGCGCGTCTGTCCGCAAGGCGCTGGACCTGTGGGCCTTCCTCGTCGCGCATCCGAGCCGCCCCGAGATTGCGGCCAACGAGGCGGCGTTCAAGACGTTGCTGCGCGCCCTCATGCCGACCGAGGCCAAGGGCTCCGAGAAGATCGAAGCGCAGACGATCGCGGTTGACGCGCAGCAGGGCTCGTTCGGGCTGGCGAACGCAAAGTTCAGCCTGGCGGCGGCGGTCGCCCCGGGGGCCAAGGGATCGGTCGAATATCATTTGGCGATGGACGGCTTGGCGATGCCGCCGGGCCTGGTGCCGCCGCCGATGCATGATCTCGCGCCGACCGCCATCGATTTTGGCATTCGGGCCAGCGGTTTTGATTTCGCCGCCGGCGCCGACGAGGCGATCAGCGATATGCATTTTGCGGGAGACGGGCCGGTGATCGCGCAGGCCGACGGCCCGAAAATCCTCGCCAGGATCAAGGGAGCCGCGCCGCTCGTCGTCGAATTGCTGCCGTCCCATGTCGCCGCGCCGCAGGTCGATCTGACGCTGGAAGGCCAGGCGCATCTGGAGGGCGTGCGGCCGAGCGGGACCCTGAAGGTTCGCGCCCGCAACTTCGACAACACCATCGCGGCGCTCAAGTCCGCCGGGCCGGTGGCGTCGCCGCAATTGATCGGCTTCCTGGCGTTGGCGAAAGGCCTCGGCAAAGCCGACGGCGATGCGCTGGTCTGGGTCGCCGAATACGGCGCCGACGGTTCGATCAAGATCAACGGCTTGCCGCTCGGCAAGAGCCCCTGATCGGCGTTCGGAAGGACGCAGTCAGCGGCGCAGCATCGCGCCCCGCCCGGCGAGCGCGGCGAGCGCCGCCGAAATGATCACGTTCCAGTTGGCCAGCGACAGGCCGAGGACGCGAATCTGGACCTCGTCGCAGCGCACGACCTTGATGTGCTGAAGCTGGTTGAGGAAGTCGGCGACCTTCGGGGCGGCGGCGACCACGCCAGTGCAATCCTCCGGCCCCTTCCAGAGGGCCCATTCGACGCCCGAGTGATAGATTCCGAGCCCGGCGTTGACCACGAAGATGAGCGCAAGGCCGATCAGTCCGGGCGTGACCGCGACCGTGCGCCCGCGGCCGGTCGCCGCGTAGGCGACGATGGCGGCGAGCGGAACGGCGCCGTAATAGGCGATGCGCTCCTTCAGGCAGAGTTCGCACGGAACAATGCCGAACGCCTGGAAAATCCACGCGCCCGTCAGCGTCGCGACGGCGACCGCGCCGATCAACGCCGCGCTCTTGAACTGCGAATCGGGGAGAAGGTCGTCGAGCCGGGCCATCAGAGCATCCGCGTGGCGATCCAGAAACCTGCGACGATCGTCGTCGCGATCAGCGCCAGAAACAGCGCGAAGTGGCGCTCCAGCGCGACCCGCAAAGGATCGCCGAACCAGTTGAGCGCGCCGGCCAGAAGAAAAAACCGGGCGCCGCGGGTCACCACCGACAATATCAGGAACAGCGCGAAGTTGTAGCCGAACAGGCCGCTGGCGATGGTCACCAGCTTGTAGGGGATCGGGGTCAGGCCCTTGATCAGGATGACCAGCGCGCCCCACCGCGCATAGGTCTCCTTCATCATCGCCATCTTGTCGGCGTAGCCGTAGAGATCGATCAACTGCCGACCGACCGTATCGTAGAGCAGCGCGCCGATGCCGTAGCCGACCGCGCCGCCGGCGACCGACGCGACCGTGGCGATCGCCGCGTAGCGCCAGGCTAGCCGCGGATTGGCCAGCGACATCGGCACCAGGATCACGTCGGGGGGAATGGGAAAGAACGAGCTTTCGGCGAAGGCCACCGCCGCCAGCGCCACCGGCGCATGCGGGCTGGCGGACAACGCCAGCAGCCGCTGGTAGAGGCGGTTGAACATCAATCAGGAATCGCGTTCATCGCGCCCTGATAGACGACGGGCGCGGTCCTGTCCATGCGCCGGGAGCGCGCGGCCGTCAGGCGATCGGCAGGACGGCGCTGGCGCCGAATTGCGCGGCGAAGAACGCGTAATAGGCGCCGCGGCGAGCGATCAATTCGCGATGTTCACCGGTCTCGACCGCGCGTCCGCCTTCAATGACCCAGATGCGGTCGGAGCCGACGATCGTCTGCAGCCGATGGGCGACGACCAGCGTGGTGCGTCCAATTCGCAAATCGTCCAGCGCTTTCTGCACTTCGCGCTCCGATTCCGAATCCAGCGCCGCGGTCGGCTCGTCGAGCAGCAGGATCGGCGCGTCCTTCAGGATCGCCCGCGCGATGGCGATGCGCTGGCGCTGGCCCCCCGAAAGCTGCGCGCCCTGTTCGCCGACGTTGGTTTCATAGCCGGCGGCGAACTGCGTGATGAAATCATGGGCGTGCGCTTTGCGCGAGGCCGCGACGATATCCGCCTCGGCGCAGCCGGGGCGCGCCACCGCGATGTTCTCGCGGATCGTGCCGCGAAACAGAAACACGTCCTGCGACACGAAAGCGATGTTGTCGCGCAGCGAGTGCAAATCAAAGGCGCTGATGTCCTGTCCGTCGATGGTGATCCGGCCATGACTCAGCGCATAGAACCGCTGAATGAGGCCGAGGATCGTCGTCTTGCCGCCGCCAGACGGGCCGACGAGCGCCGTCGTCGCGCTGGGCTCGGCGACGAGGCTGAGCCCGTCGATGACATATTCGCCGGCGCGAAAGGCGAAGCGCGCCTCATCGATGACGATCCTGCCGTTGCCGACCGACAGCTTCGGCAGGGACGGCTGCGGCGGTTCGCCCTGCGGCGCGTCGAGCACTTCATAGATCAGGCGCGCGCCGACGATGCCGTTCTGGATGTCGACGTTGAGCCGCCCCAGCCGCTTGGCGGGCTCGTAAGCGAGCAGCAGCGCGCCGAGGAACGAGACGAACGCGCCGACGTCGCCGTGACCGACGCTGACCCGCCAGGAGCCGTAGAAGATCGCAAATCCGATCGCCAGGCCGGCCAGCGAATCGGCGAGCAGCGTGGCGGCGGCGCCGCCTCGCGCCACCCGGTTGGCCGAACGCTCGACGACCCGAATCGCCCTGCCCATCCGCTCGCGCATCACGTCTTCGAGATTGAACGACTTGACGATGCGCATGCCGAGCACCGCCTCGCCCATCGTCTGCATGATCTGCGTCGAACCGTCGAACGAGCGTTTGGCGAAGCCGCGCACGCGCCGGATGACCCGGCCAAGAAACAGCGCGGCGATCGGCAGGACGGACAATGCGAGCACGGCGATCAGCGGGTCGCGCCAGATCATCACCGCGATCAGGCCGGCGACGCTCAGCATGTCGCGCGCGATGCCCTGGATCAGAACCTGCAGCGCGTCGCGCACGCCGTTGGCGGCGAGCGAAAGACGCGCGATGAACTCGCTCGAATGGCGATCCTGGAAATACAGCATGTTCTGCCGCAGCAGGTGATCGAACACGCGGGCCTGCACGGTCGCCACGATGCGATTGCCGGTGCGCGAGAGAATCACCAGCGCGCCATAGGTCGAAAGGCCGCGGATGATGAACAGCCCGAGCACCGCGAAGGCGAGGATGCGCATTTCGGAGAATCGCGCCGCCGTGGCCATGCCATTCAGCACCGGACGGAGCAGCGCCGCCGCCAGCGCAGTCGTCGTCGCGCCCGTCGCCAGCATCGCGGCTCCGGCGAAATAGGCCAGTTTGTGCTCCATCCCGTAGTCGCGCACCAGGCGCGACAGCATGGCTAAAGCGCCGGTGGTCGGCCGGGGATCGGGAATGTCGAGCATCAACCCTTGCTAATGCGAAGACGCCAAAAGGGGAAGCGCGATTCGCGCCCGCGCGCAGCGAAACCAGCCGCGGAGGCGCGGTCGCCCGCCGCTCAGAACGCCGCGCTCAACGCCGCGGCGTCGCCGCCGACGGGCGCGCGAATCGCGGGCGCTTGTACCTGGACGACCACGGCGCGTCCTTTGCCCGTCACGATCGAGGGACGCCCGCTCGGATGAGGCGCGAATCGCGCCGCCTGCGCCTTCACCTCTTCGACCGGAGCGCCCATCAGCGAAGCCGCGATCTCGATCCGCTGCCCGAAATCGTCGGTCAGGGTTTCGGCGGCGATGAAGGCCTCTTCCAGGGTCGGCGGACTCTGGCGCACCCGCCGCGGGCCCCATTTGGTGTTCCAAACCGCGCTCATCGTATCCTCAATGTCAGGCGACTCGGTTCGCCGTCAGTTGATCCTCATCGATCAAGCCTGTCCAGCAAGTAAAAATCACCACTCCATATTAGCAGGATTGTTGCGCCGCAGCAAACGGGATTGTGCCCCGCAGCAGATACGTCCGTCGCGCCGCGTCCTCTGATGCGAACGCACTGGCCCGCCGGCCGCAAATGCGCGACATTCCCCCTCGCCCGCAAGCCGCGCGGCGAATCGCGCGCCGCTTGAAGGGAACGAGCAGGAGACAGCCGGCATGCCGGGGGTGATCGAGCCGTCTTCGTCAGGCCCGCGCGTCGGCGAGCGCGCCGCCGCCGATCGGCCGTCGTTCGCCGAGTTCCTCGCCGACATCGAGAAGCGCGACGGTCTGCGCGCCGCGATCGACGCCGTCTATCGCGCGCCCGAGACCGATTGCGTGCCCGCGCTGTTGCAGGCCGCGACGCTGTCCGCCTCGACCAAGGCTGAGGCGACGGCGTTGGCGCGGCGATTGATCGAGGGCCTGCGCGCCCGGCCGACGACCGGTCTGGTCCAGGGCCTGATGCGCGAATATGCGCTCTCCAGCCAGGAGGGCGTCGCGCTGATGTGCCTCGCCGAGGCGCTTCTGCGCATTCCCGACGGCGCGACCCGCGACGCGCTGATCGCCGGCACGATCGGCGGCGGGGCGTGGCGCGCCCACCTCGGGCACTCGCCGTCGCCCTTCGTCAACGCGGCGACCTGGGGCCTTCTCATTACCGGCCGACTGGTTGGAACCTTCGACGAAAGCGGCCTGAGTTCGGCGCTGACCCGGCTGGTCGCCCGCAGCGGCGCGCCGATCATCCGCGCCGGCGTCGATACCGCGATGCGGGTGATGGGCGAGCAATTCGTCTGCGGCGAGACGATCGAGGCGGCGATTCACACCGCCCGCCGGCTCGAGGCGCAGGGCTTTCGTTATTCCTACGACATGCTCGGCGAAGCGGCGGCCACCGCCGAAGAGGCCGCGCGCTACCTCGCCTCCTATGAGAACGCGCTCCAAACGATCGGGGCGGCGTCAGCCGGGCGCGGCATTTACGAAGGGCCGGGCCTGTCGATCAAGCTCTCGGCTTTGCATCCCCGCTATCAGCGCGCGCAGCGCCGGCGGGTGATGGAGGAATTGCTGCCCCGGCTGAAAAGCCTCGTTCTCCTCGCCCGCCAATACGACGTCGGCGTCAATATCGACGCCGAGGAATCCGAACGGCTCGACCTGTCGCTCGATCTGCTCGAGGCTCTATGCGGCGATCCGGATCTCGCCGGCTGGAACGGCGTCGGCTTTGTCGTCCAAGCCTATCAGAAACGCGCCGCGCCGGTGATCAATTTCATCATCGATCTGGCGCGCCGCACCCGCCGCCGCATCATGGTCCGGCTGGTCAAGGGGGCCTATTGGGACAGCGAGATCAAGCGGTCGCAGGTCGAGGGGCTCGAGGGTTTTCCGGTCTTCACGCGCAAGATTCACACCGATGTGTCGTATATCGCCTGCGCGCGCCTGCTGCTCGGCGCGCCCGGCGAAGTCTATCCGCAATTCGCGACGCATAATGCGCTGACCCTGGCGACCGTTCATGCGCTGGCGGGCGCCAATTTCTACGCCGGCCAGTATGAGTTCCAATGTCTGCACGGCATGGGCGAGCCGCTCTATCAGCAGGTCGTCGGCCCCGCCCATCTCAACCGCCCGTGCCGGATCTATGCGCCGGTCGGCTCGCACGAGACCTTGCTCGCCTATCTCGTGCGCCGCTTGCTGGAGAACGGGGCCAACACGTCCTTCGTCCACCGCATCGCCGACCCGACGACGCCGCTCGACGCGCTGCTGGAAGACCCCGTCGATGCGGCGCGCGCGCTCGATCCGGTCGGCGCGCCTCATCCCAAAATCGCCTTGCCGCGCGATCTGTTCGCCGGCCGGCGCGCCAATTCGGCGGGCGTCGATCTGACCAGCGAGGCGCGGCTGTCGCAGCTCGGCGCCGCCCTCGCCGCGAGCGAGGCGCGCGTTTACCGCGCGGGCGGGGGCGGCGCCTGGCGCCCGGTGGTCAATCCGGCTGATACCAGCGACATCGTCGGCCATGTCGCCTTCGCCGACGCGGCGCAGGTCGCGGCGGCGGTCGCCGGCGCCGTCCGCGCCTGGCCGGCCTGGCGCGACCGGCCGCCCGCGGAAAGGGCGGCGATCCTGGTTCGCGCGGCGGGGCTGTTCGAGAGCCGCGCCGGCGAACTGGCGGGCTTGATGTGCCGCGAAGCGGGCAAGACGCTGCCCAATGCTCTCGGCGACGTGCGCGAAGCGGTCGATTTTCTGCGCTACTACGCCGCGCAGATCGGCGAAGGCTTCGCCAACGCGACGCATCGCCCGCTCGGCGTCGTCGCCTGCATCAGCCCGTGGAACTTTCCGCTCGCCATTTTCACCGGCCAGGCGAGCGCCGCGCTGGCCGCCGGCAATGTGGTCATCGCCAAGCCGGCCGAGGAGACGCCGCTTATCGCCGCCGAAGCGATTCGCATTTTCCATGAAGCCGGCGCGCCCGAGCCCGTTATCAGCCTGCTGCCCGGCGACGGCGAAGTTGGCGCCGCGCTCACCGCCCATCCGGAGATCGCCGGGGTGTTGTTCACCGGTTCGACCGAGGTTGCGCGAATCATCCAGCGCGCGCTCGCCAAACGACTTGGGGCGGACGGCGGGCCGATCCCGCTGATCGCCGAAACCGGCGGACAGAACGCGCTGATCGTCGACAGTTCGGCGCTCGCCGAACAGGTGGCGGCGGACGTCCTCAGCTCCGCATTCGACTCGGCTGGTCAGCGCTGCTCAGCCTTGCGCGTGCTGTGTCTGCAGGAGGATGTCGCCGACCGGATCATCGCCATGCTCAAGGCGGCGACCGCCGAACTGTCGGTCGGCCGGCCGGATCGTCTCTCGACCGATATCGGTCCGGTCATTTCGCAGGAGGCGCTGGCGACCCTGACCGCGCATGTCGCGAGGATGCGGGCGCGCGGTTTCGCGGTTCACGCGCCGCCCCTTGGCGAGGGCGCCGCGCGCGGAAATTTCATGGCGCCGACGCTGATCGAGATCGAGCGCGTCGGCGACCTCGCGCGCGAAGTGTTCGGCCCGGTCCTGCATGTGCTGCGCTTCCGGCGCGACGGGTTGACCGCGCTGATCGACCAGCTCAACGCTACCGGTTACGCGCTGACCGGGGGCGTGCATTCGCGCATCGACGCGACGATCGCCCTGGTGAGCGAACGCCTCGGCGCGGGCAATATCTACGTCAACCGCAACATCATCGGCGCGGTCGTCGGCGTGCAGCCGTTCGGCGGCCACGGCCTGTCGGGGACCGGCCCGAAGGCGGGCGGTCCGCTCTATCTGAAGCGCCTGCTCGGCGTCGCGCCGCCGCTGTGGCCGGACATCGGCCGGGGCTCGGCGCCGCCGGCCGCGACGCGGTTCGCCGAATGGCTCGGGAGCTCCGGACGCCAGGCGCTGTCGATCCGTTGCGCCGCGATCGCCGCGCTGTCGCGCCTCGGCGCCCGCGTCGAATTGTCGGGGCCGGTCGGCGAACAGAATGTCTACTCGCTGCGTCCGCGCGGCGCGATTGGCTGCGACGCCGCGTCGGAGGAGGCGGCGATCGCGCAGATCGCCTGCGCCCTCTGTACGGGAAATCGCGCGCTGCTCGGCGGCTTGGCGGCGCAAGCGCTGTTCGACGCGCTGCCTGCCGCGCTGCGCGCGCAGATCGGTCTCGCCAGCGCTTCGGTCCCGGTCGCGGCGGTGTTGACGGATCGCGAAGGCGAAGCGCTGCGTGCGTTTCTGGCGAACGTCGCCGCGTCCGACGGGCCGATCGCCAGCGTCTTCGCCCTTTCCGCGCGCCGGTTTCAGGCAGGCGAGAACTGGCCGCTCGACTGGCTGATGAACGAACAGGCGATCACGGTGAACACCACGGCGGCGGGAGGCAACGCCAGCCTCATGGCGATTGGTTGATCCGGCCGCGCCAGCGGGTGAGCAAGGCGAGCAGCCCGCGCGGCGCGCAATCGTCGGGGGCCGGCTCCAGCGCCAGCCCGAGGATTGCGCCGGCCGCGCAATAGCGGGCGGTCAGCGCGGGCGAGCCGACCACCACGGCGCCTTGCGCTCCCCGCGCGCCCGACGCCAGCTCCGCGCCGATCAGCAGGCCGGAGAGATAGTCCGCCAATTGGCCGGGCCGCAGACGGTCGAACAGGCCGAGCGTCCGGGTCATGAAAATGGCGTGCAGCAGGTCGCCGGGCCGCTCGAGCCGCGCCGCCGCGCCGACCCCTTCGGCAAAGCCCGCGTCGTCCTGCGGCGCCGCGTCCATCAGACGCCCGAGAATGGTGTGGTCCTTGAGCGCGGCAAAGACGTCGCCGGTCATGTAGGTCGCAAAGGATGTGATTCGCCCCGCCTCGACGCGCGCCCATTTCGAATGGGTGCCCGGCAGGACGAACACGCCGTTCGCGCGGCCCATCGCGGCGAGCGCGCCGAGGATCTGCGTCTCTTCGCCGCGCATCACGTCGGGCGCGCCGTCGCGGTCGATGGTTGAAACCCCTGGCGCCACGCCGATCGCGCCCATTGTGCGGGTATTGACGGTCGCCATCGCCGCGGCGATCTCCGGCAGGCCGGCGGGACAATCGGCGTAGGGCGCCTCGACCCATCCCTGACGGGAGCCGACCATGCCCGCCATCAGGATCGGCAGCGGGCCTGATTCGGCCAGCCAGCCCCCGATCAAGCCGGCGAGAACCCCCTCGTGCTCTCCCTTGTCGACGGTGAGAACGCCGCGCGGCGAGGCCACGCGCTGAAGAACCGCCCCGTCAGCGTTCATCAGATAAGCGCGGAGCGAACTGGTCCCCCAGTCCACGCACACCGCCGCCGGCCCGCCTGGCGTCACAGCGCGCCGCTCGCCGAAACGCGCCACGCGCCCGATGAGGCTTCCGGCATTCGCCCTGCGGCCCGGGCGCCGCCGCTTGCGACTCGATCCTTCATCGGATTCCCAGCTTTCCCCGCCGCGCCGGCGGTTCAGCGCAAGCGCAGGATTCTTCAATGCCGTCCGCCAACGCAGGGCAGATGCGGGTTCGAAATTAGATCGCGCTTAACCATGGGAAACGCAATGGCCGAACGCGGCAATAGCGCGCAGTTAGATTAACCGGACCGAAATCGCGCGGCCGTAAGTCTCGGAGGTCCGACGAGCAAATGACCGCGCGCGCTACCGGCGCGCGCGCCCCACAGCAGGAGCAAACTCAATGATTACGTCCGTCAAGCGGCTGGTCGCCGACGAATCGGCCGCGACCGCCATCGAATACGCCCTTATCGCCTCGCTGATCGCCGTCGCGATCATCGTTTCGGTCACCGTGCTGGGCACCCAACTCCAGAACACCTTCAACGAAGTCTCGAGCAACCTGAAGTAATCGGGCCGAGGACAGTTCGGCGAACATCGACGACGACTCTCCGACCAAACGACGCGCAAGACGATTTGGCCGGAGAATTTCCGCGGCGATCCCGCGAGCGCGACGCCGCGAAGGCGCTGGGCGCCTCGGTGGGCAGACAGGACGCGCCGCCGCCTCGCGCGCCACTTGCCCCTTCCATTGAAGCCGCGGCCGGGAAAAATCGGCTCCGTGCGATAGCGTCGCCGACCGCTCCGGCGCGGCCCTGAAGCGCGGCGGGAGAGTCTGCAACCCTCGGCCGGACGGCCGCGCTTGCGCCCTTTGGCGGCGCGCCGACCCGCCCGTTTCGTTGGAGGGCGCGCTGGCGTCGCCGGCTCAGGCAAGCCTTGCAACCAGCCGCGTGGTCCTGGCGATCCCCTGCCTGATTCGGCTGTTGATGCGTCCGCGGCGTTCCCGGGGCGGCGGCCGACGCGAGCCAGAGCCGATCTATTCAAGGCGCCCTCGCGGAAGTATTGGAAGCATATATCGCCATTAAATGGCGCTTAACCAAGCGAAACGCAATCGACGATAGCCGCCAGACTGCGCGATCGGATTAACCCCTTTGAAACGGGGGGTCCGTAAATTCGCCCTATTCCGACGAGCAAACAATTTGCTCAACCGGAGTGAGCATTCCGCAGCAGGAGCAAATACATGATCAAGTCCCTCAAGAGCTTCGTCGCCAATGATTCCGGCGCCACCGCCATCGAATACGCCCTTATCGCCTCGCTGATCGCCGTCGCGATCATCCTGTCGGTCACCGCTCTGGGCAGCAAGCTCCAGAACACCTTCAACGAAGTCTCGTCCAACCTGAAGTAATTCGGTCCCGGACGATTGAGCCAAGTTTTGCGCGCCGGCAGGATTACCCCCTGTCGGCGCGCTGACGTTTGCGGCGCCGGCTGACGTCGACAGGTCGGTAACCGGACTTCAACCGCTTTTTGCTAGTCTCCATCGTTATCGATCGCTCAAACCCTCGCGACGGACCATGGCCGGAAATTTCCTGTTCTTTGCGACCCTCGCGCTGTTTCCGGCGCTGATGGCGTTCTCCGCGTCTTCCGATCTGATCACGATGACGATTCCGAATCGCGTCTGCGTCGCTCTGGTGCTTGGCTATCTCGCCCTGGCCGCCGCGTTGGGCCTGCCGCTCGCCACGATTGCAATCGATCTGTCATGCGCGCTGGCCGTGCTGGTCCTGACATTCGCCCTGTTCTCGATGGGCTGGATCGGCGGGGGCGACGCCAAGCTTGCCGCGGCCACGGCGTTATGGCTCGGCTGGGCGCTGATGCTCGACTATGGCCTGATCGCGTCGCTGCTCGGCGGCGTGCTCACGCTGGCGCTGCTGATGAGTCGCCGGGCCCCCTTGCCGGCCTGGGCGGCGCGTCTCGACTGGGTCGCCCGCCTGCATCATCCCAAAACCGGCGTCCCTTACGGCATCGCGCTCGCCGCCGCGGGTCTCGCCCTCTATCCGCAGACCCAGATCTGGCGCGCCGCCGCGGGTCTTTCCTGAGAAATAACAGCACGAAGCTGTGCTTATTTTCGCCGAATCGCGCGCTCCGGCGAGGGAATCGGGCGGGTCAACAGCATTAATTGCTTCGCCTTCCTCATCGTTTGAAGATTGGATACGTCTGATTAACCCTAATTTGACGATTGGCTGCTCATATCAGTCTTACGTTGCGCGAAATGGCGCGATGAGGGTCTGGCGTCATGAACAGAGTTCAGATTGCGGTTTTGGGTGTCACGATTCTCGCCTTCGGCGGGGCCTATGTGCTGTTCAATTCGGCGCAGGCGCCGCCCCAGCGGATCGTGCAGGCCGCCCCAAGCCTGGATACCGATGAGGTGCTGGTCGCCGCGCGCGACCTGCCGATGGGCACGGTGATCGCCGATGCGGACATCAACTGGCAGAAATGGCCGCGGCAATCGCTGTCGGATCTGATGATCAAGAAATCCGAGGGTCCGCAGGCCGCCGACGCCGCCAAAGGCGCGGTGACGCGCGGTTCGTTCCTGCAGGGCGAGCCGATGCGGCGCGACAAGATCGTCAAAGGGCCGAACTCCGGCTATCTCTCGGCGACGCTGCCTTCCGGAATGAGGGCGGTGGCGATCAACATCGATCCCAGCGGCGGCGCGACGGCCGGCGGCTTCATCCTGCCGAACGACCGGGTCGACGTCATCCGCGTCTACCGCGACGAGGAGCAGACCAAGGCGCAAGGCGTCGAGGTCAACACCGCTCAGACGATCCTGACCAACGTCCGGGTGCTGGCGATCGGTCAAACCGTTCAGGAAAAGGGCGGCGAAAAGACCGTGGTCGGCGCGAATGCGACGCTCGAGCTCGATCCCGCGCAATCCGAACTCATCGTCCTCGCCCAACGGACCGCCGGCGCCGGAAATCTCCATCTTACCTTGCGCAGCATGCTGGACTCCTCGGGCAAGACCGATTCGGTCGCCGATTTGGGGACAGGCAAGGCAGGCGGCTTGACCATCGTGCGCGCCGGCGCTCCGCAGCAAGCCAGTCGATGAGGGACGCCATGTCTTCAACTCCCCAAAATCAAGCAGGGGCCCAATCAATGGGAATTCATCGCGTCAATCGTCTGGCCGCCGTGTCGGCGGGGCTGTTCGCCGCGGCTGTTCTGGCGCCGCCTGGATTGTGCCTGCCCGCCGCGGCCGCCGAGATGGCCAAAATGCAGACCGTCTTCGCGCCGGCGGTCGCCCGCCGCCTGCAACTGGGCGTCGGCAAATCGGTGATCGTCGATCTTCCCGAGGAAGCCAGCGAAATCTTCATCGGCCAGCCCAGCGTCGCCAACGCCGTCGTTCGCTCGGCGCGCCGTCTCTATATCGACGCGATCGCCAACGGCCAGACAACCATCTTCGCCCTCGACAAGAACGGGCGTCAGATCGCCGTCATCGAAGTGTCGGTCGGCCGCGACGTCGCCGAATTGACCGAATTGCTGCGCGCGGCGATGCCGGGCAATGACATCCAGGTCAAGACCGTCGCCGATTCGGTGATCCTGATGGGCTCGGTCGCATCGGCCGGCGAGGCCCAGAAGGCGCTCGATATCGCGAGCGGCTTTATCGGCACTTCGGTTCTCGGCGGCGCCTCGAACGCCACCTCGGCCTCGCCCTCGGGCGGTGGCCCCGGGCAGGCGGCGGCCTCGCTGAGCATCACCGCGGCGGGAACCCCGGTTTCCGGGAAGGTCATCAATTCCCTGATCATTCGCGGGCTGGACCAGGTCTCGTTGCGCGTCACTGTGACGGAAATCCGGCGCGACATCCTGAAACAGCTCGGCGTCAGCATGGCGGGCACCGGCTCGACCCCCAACAGCCTGACGATCAGCAATCCGTTCGCGCTCAACGGCGTCATCGCGCCCTCGCAAGCCACACTCGGCTGGGCCAACGCCAGCGGCACCGGCTTTTCCGCGACGCTGCAAGCCTTCGAACGTCAGGGCGTCGCCAGGACGCTCGCCGAGCCGACCGTGACGGCGATCTCCGGCGAGAGCGCCAAGTTCCTGGCGGGCGGTTCGATTCCCGTCCCCTCAGGCGAGACCTGCAGCGGCCCGGGCAACACCGGCTGCCTGTTGAGCTTCGCCTACCAGCCCTACGGCGTCACCCTCAACTTCACGCCGGTGGTCCTGTCGCAGGGCCGCATCCAGTTGCGCATCGCCACCGAAGTGACCGACATCGACAGCACCAAGCAGATCACCGTGCTGGGGACCTCGGTTCCGGCCTTCCGCACCCGCCGGAACGAGACCACGGTCGAACTTCCCTCAGGCGGCTCGATCGCCTCGGCTGGATTGATCTCGACCGAAACGCAGCAGGCGATCAACGGCGTTCCCGGGCTGATGAACCTGCCGATTCTCGGCTCGCTGTTTCGCTCGCGCGACTATCAGCGCGACGAAACCGAACTGCTGATCATCGTGACCCCCTACATCGTTCATGCGATCGATCCGCACGACGTCGTCAGGCCCGACGCCGGTTACGTCGACGCGACCGATCCGCAAACCTGGCTGCTGGGGCGCGTCAATCGTCTCTATTCGAGTTCGGGAAATTCGCAACGAATTGAAAACTACACCGGCAAAGTCGGCTTCATCAACGATTGACGACGCGTCGGCCGCCTGAGCGGCGAATGAATCGAGAGAGAAACCCGCCATGTCCTTGAATCCCGCCCCGCCGTTGCTGAAAGCCTCGAGTCTTGGCGCGATCTGCTTCGCCGCCGCGGCGATGATTTCACTCGCCGGATGCACCACCGATTCGCTGGCCACCGGACCGATGTCGATCGACGACTATCACGACCGTCATCCCATCCTGTTGACCTCGGCGCCGACGACGCTCGACGTCTTTCCAGTCGGCGAGGGCAAGCTCGATCCGGGTTCGGTCGACGACATCAAAGGCTTTGCCGCTCGCTACCAGGCGATGGGCTCGGGGCGGATCGTCATCCTGGCCCCCTCGGTCGGCGGCGCGCGCAAGTCGGTCGATGAAGTCCGCCGCGTCCTCGCTTCGAGCGGGCTGCACGGCCTGATCGGGCTCGGCTCCTATCGCGTCGGCGACCCGTCGCTCGCCTCGCCCATCCGGCTGAGCTTCCGGGGCGTGAAAGCGGAAGAGGCGACGCGCTGCGGCCGATGGCCGGACGATCTCGCCTCCGGCGGTTCGACCGACGGCTGGAGCAACGAGTCCTACTGGAATTTTGGTTGCGCGACCCAGTCGATGCTGGCGGCGCAAGTCGACGATCCCCGCGATTTTGCGCGCGCGCGAACGCTTGGTCCAAGCGATGTGCAAATGCGCCTGCGGGCGATCAACGACGTGCGCAACGGCCAGGACCCCGGCACAGCCTGGGCGGTGCAGTTGACGCCGATCGGCCAAGTCGGAGGGAACTGAGCGATGGGCGTGCAATCCGAAGACGAGGCCGGCGTCGCGGTGAAGGACGCTCCGGGCGCGCAGCAGGTCAGCCCGGTGCCGAGAATCTCGATTCAGGCCTTTTGCGAGACGCCGGAGGTCGCGGCGATCGTCCAGGCGGCGATCGCCGATCGCCGCATGAACAAGGCGCACGTCAAACTGCACATGGGCGGCGCCCCGGCGGCGGTGGAAGCCTATCGCATCGCTCCGACGCCCAATCTGATCGTGCTGGAGGCGACGCACGACCGCAATGCGCTGGTCGGCCATCTCGACGAACTGTCGCAGTTCTGCGACGTCGGCACCAAGGTCATCGTGTGCGGCAAGGTCAACGACATCGTTCTCTACCGGCAGTTGATCCTGCGCGGCGTCAGCGAATATCTCGTGGCGCCGTTCGGCGTCATGGAGTTCGTTCAGGCGGTTTCGCATCTCTACAGCGCGCCGGGAGCCACCCCGGTCGGCCGCGTCGTCGCGGTCATCGGCGCCAAGGGCGGCGTCGGCTCCTCGACCATCGCGCACAATGTGGCGTGGTCGATCGCCAGCGGCCTCGACGTTTCCACGGTCATCGCCGACCTGGACCTGGGGTTTGGGACGGCCGGGCTCGACTACAATCAGGATCCGCCGCAGGGCATCGCCGAAGCGGTTTTCGCTCCCGATCGCGTGGACTCCAACCTGGTCGACCGCCTGCTGTCCAAATGCAGCGACAACCTGAGCCTGCTCGCCGCGCCGGCGACGCTCGACCGCCTGTACGATTTTCCCGAGACCGCCTTCGATTCGATCATCGACGTCATGCGCGCGTCGACGCCGTGCATCGTTCTCGATCTGCCGCACGCCTGGAACGCCTGGACGCGCCGAATGCTCGTCGGAGCCGACGAAGTGATGATCGTCGCGGCGCCCGATCTGGCCAATCTGCGCAACACCAAGAACGTGCTCGACAACATCCGCAGCGCGCGCCCGAACGACCGTCACCCGAATCTCATCGTGAACGGCGTGGGCCTGTTGAAGCGCCCGGAGATCGCCGTCGCCGATTTCGCCAAAACGGTCGAACTGGAGCCGGTGGCGGTGATCCCGCACGACGCCAAGCTGTTCGGCGCGGCGGCCAACAACGGGCAGATGATCGCGGAAATCGACGCCAACAGCAAGATCGCGGAAATGTTCGCCGATCTCGCCCGCGTGGTCACCGGCAAAGCCGAGGTTCGCCGGTCGAAGCGCAGCCTGTTCGAGCCGCTGATGGCCAAGCTCGGGCGCAAGAAAGCGTGATCGCGCTCGGCGAGGCCACGCCGACCTAGTTTTACGGATTGATGACGCAAGGACGGATAGAGATGTTCGGTAAGCGTTCAACCCCAGGCGCAGTCGTGGTGCAGCCCGCCGGGCCGGCCCGCATGCTCGATACGGCTTCGATGAAGCTCGCCCCGACGCCGCCGCAGCCGGCGCCCGTCGCGCCGGTCACCACGCAGACCGAGCGGCGCCCCGACAGCTACTATCAGACCAAGAGCATGATCTTCGGCGCGCTGATCGAGGCCATCGATCTGTCCGCGCTGTCGAAGCTCGATCCCGACAGCGCGCGCGAGGAAATTCGCGACATCGTCCATGAGATCGTCACGATCAAGAACCTCGTGCTGTCGATCGCCGAACAGGAGGATCTGCTCGACGACATCTGCAACGACGTCCTCGGGTTTGGCCCGCTCGAACCGCTGTTGGCGCGCGACGACATCGCCGACATCATGGTCAACGGCCCGAGCAAGTGCTTCATCGAAGTGGCGGGCAAGATCCAGCTCACCAACATCCGCTTCCGCGACGCCGCGCAGTTGATGAACATCTGCCAGCGCATCGTCAGCCAGGTGGGAAGACGGGTCGACGAAGCCTCGCCGATCTGCGACGCGCGTTTGATGGACGGTTCGCGCGTCAACGTCATCGCCCCGCCGCTGGCCATCGACGGCGCCGCGTTGACGATCCGCAAGTTCAAGAAGGACAAGCTGACGCTCGATCAGCTCACGCGCTACGGCAGCATTTCGCCGGCCGGCGCCGAAATCCTCAAAATCATCGGCCGGGTGCGCTGCAACGTGGTGATTTCCGGCGGCACCGGTTCAGGCAAGACGACGCTGCTGAATTGCATGACCAACTACATCGACGGCGACGAGCGGGTGATCACCTGTGAGGACGCGGCCGAACTGCAGCTCCAGCAACCCCATGTCGTGCGCCTGGAGACGCGCCCCGCCAACCTCGAAGGCACCGGCCAGGTGACGATGCGCGATCTCGTCAAGAACTGCCTGCGCATGCGGCCCGAGCGGATCATCGTCGGCGAGGTGCGCGGCCCCGAGGCGTTCGACCTGTTGCAGGCGATGAACACCGGTCACGACGGCTCGATGGGCACGTTGCACGCCAACTCGCCGCGCGAGGCGCTCAGCCGTATCGAGTCGATGATCACCATGGGCGGCTACGCCCTGCCTTCGCGCACGATCCGTGAGATGGTCACCACGTCGATCGACGTCATCGTGCAGGCGGCGCGTCTGCGCGACGGATCGCGGCGCATCACCCACATCACCGAAGTGATGGGCATGGAAGGCGATGTGATCATCACCCAGGACCTCTTCGTTTACGATTTGTTAGGAGAGGATGCGCAAGGAAAGCTGAAGGGCCGTCATCGCTCGACCGGAATTGGGCGGCCGCGGTTCTGGGACCGGGCGCGCTACTTCGGCGAGGATCAGCGCCTGGCCGCGGCTCTCGACGCATCCGAAGTGCCGGCGGGCGGTTGAGCGTCAACCATAGGAGTTTTGGCCGTGGTGAGTCATCCGATAATCATGGCCGGATTGGTCGCTCTCGCGCTGGGCGGCCTCGCGTTCGTTTTCGTTTCCGGCGATACGCGAGCCGACAAGCGGCAGGCCGCCCTGCAGAGCGGGGCCGCCAAGGTCAAGGACAACGCGATCGAAAAGGTCGCGCGCAAGAAGCAGATCACCGACAGTCTGAAGGAGCTGGAAAAGAAGACCAGCCGGAAGCGCCTGACTCTGGAGACCAAGCTCCAGCAGGCCGGGCTCACCGCCACGCGGCGGCAATTCATGATCATCTCGGCGATCTCCGGCGCGGCGGTGGCGTTTCTGGTGTTTTTTGGCACCGGCAGCCTCTACATCGCCGCTCCGGCGGCGATCATCGGGATATTCGGCCTGCCGAATTTCGTTCTCGCGCAATTGCGCAAACGCCGCATCGCCAAATTCGTCGCCGAGTTTCCCAACGCGATCGACATCGTGGTGCGCGGCGTCAAGGCGGGACTGCCGCTCGGCGACTGCCTGCGCATCATCGCCAATGAAACCACCGAGCCGGCGAAGAGCGAATTCCGGATGGTCGTCGAAACGCAGGCGATGGGCCTGTCGCTCGGCGAAGCCGTCGACCGGCTGGCCCAGCGGGTGCCGGTCACCGAGACCAACTTCTTCGCCATCGTCATCAATATCCAGTCGAAGGCGGGCGGCAATCTTTCCGAAGCGCTGGGCAACCTGTCCCGCGTCTTGCGCGAGCGCAAGAAGATGAAGGGAAAGATCGGCGCCATGTCGATGGAGGCGAAGGCCTCGGCGGCGATCATCGGCATCGTGCCGTTCGTCGTGGTCGGCGCTGCTGTATGTGTCGAGCCCGGCCTATGTCAGTCTTCTCTGGACGACGACGCATGGCAAGATCGTCGCGGGCGTCGCGATCGCCTGGATGGGCATCGGCGTCGCCATGATGAAGAAGATGATCGCATTCGACTTCTGAACGGGCGAACGCCATGCTTGATCTGCTGATCGAAAAACTGAGCGACGGGCGCTTCATGGCGGGCCTGCTGGTGGCGCTCGGCTGCGCGGCGACCGTGCTGACCCTCGCAATGCCGCTGCTTCAGACCGACAACCTCGGCCGCCGCATGAAGGCGGTGAGCACCGAGAGAGAGCGGATCAGGCAGCGCGAGCGCGAGCGCATGGCCGTCGGCCAAAGCAAGGCGTCGTTGCGCGTGGCGCCCAAGCGGCTCTTCAAGCAAGTCGTCGACCGGCTGAACCTGACGACATGGCTGGGAACCGAACGCGCCAAGGCGCAACTGGCGATGGCCGGCTATCGCGGCGCAGGCGCGGAATACACCTTCCTGTTCTTCCGCCTGGTGACCCCGGTGGTGCTGTTTCTCACCGCCCTTCTCTACATGTTCGTGCTGCTGCATTGGGACAAACCGGCGCTGATGAAAATCGGCATCGCCATCGGCGCGATGTATCTGGGCATCAAGGCGCCCGAAATCTTCCTGTCGAACACCATCTCCAAGCGCAAGAAGTCGATGGAGCGCGCCTACCCCAACACGCTCGATCTGCTGCTGATCTGCGTCGAGTCCGGCATGTCGATCGAACATGCGTTCCGCAAGGTCAGCATGGAAGTCGGCACCGAATCCATCCCGATGGCCGAGGAGATGACGCTGCTGGCCGCGGAAATGTCCTTCCTGCCGGATCGCCGCACGGCGTTCGAAAACCTCGGCGCCCGCACCGGACTGGAATCGATCCGCGCGCTGGTCACCGTGCTGGTTCAGGCCGAGCGCTACGGCACGCCGCTGGGCGCCGCGTTGCGCGTCCTCTCGCAGGAGAGCCGCGATCAGCGCATGACCGCGGCGGAAAAGAAGGCGGCGTCGCTGCCGCCGGCGCTGACCGTGCCGATGATCCTGTTCTTTCTGCCCGGCCTGTTCGCCGCCATCCTGACGCCGGCGATCATCCAGATCAACGGCTGGACCTGAGCGGTCCCGACCGGACCGCCCCGCCGGAAATGTCCGGCGACGCGTCAGGTGAAGAAATAGCGCGTCGCGTGGAAGAATATCGGCGCGGCGAAGCTTACCGAATCCATGCGGTCCATCACGCCGCCATGCCCCTCGATCATCGCGCCCCAGTCCTTCGCGCCGAGGCTGCGCTTGACCGCCGAGAGCACCAGCCCGCCGAGAAATCCCATCAGCACGATGATCGCCGCCATGCCGGCGGACTGCAACGGCGAGAACGGGGTGATCCACCACATCGCGGCGCCGATCAGCGTCGCCCCCGCCGCGCCGCCGACGAAGCCCTCGACGGTCTTCGAGGGGCTGACCACCGGGGCGATCTTGGTCTTCCCGAACAGCTTGCCGAATACGTATTGCAGCACATCGCTGATCTGCACGACGAGGATCAGATAGAACATCAGCAGCGGATTCTCGCCGGCGTGGCCGGGAACGTCGAGCATCAGCAGCGCCGGCACATGGCTGATGCAATAGACCGCGATCATCACGCCCCACTGGATCTTGGCGCTGCGCTCGAGAAAATTCTCGGTGTCGTGGGCGAGCGCCGAAATCGACGGCAGCAGCAGGAAGCCGTAGACCGGAATGAAGATCGAGTACAACCCGTACCAGTTCGTGGCGATCAGAATATACTGGATCGGGATCACCACGAAGAACGCCAGCGACAGCGCGCGGTGATCGCCGATGCGGGTCGGCGTCAGCGTGAGGAACTCGCGCAGCGCGAAGAAGGAAATGAACGCGAACATCGCGATCGTCGCGTTCCTGCCGAGCAGGAACGCGGCGGCGAAGATCGCCACCATCGACCACCACGCGCGCACGCGCGCGTTGAGATTGTCGATCACCGCGGCGTTGTCGTCCCTGGCGCGCGCGCGCAGCACGCGGCCGATCAGCGAAGCGACGACCAGCAGCGCGACGACGCCGCCGATCAGCCAATAGAGTTTGTGCGACGGGTTCATCGGGCGAGACCTATCACGGCGTTGCGCGCGCGCTCCAGAAACGCGGACTTGTCCTCGCCTTCGAAGCGCGGCAGCGGCGCGCCGAAGCGCACCGCGCAGATCAGCGGAACGGGAAAGAACGTTCCCTTCGGCATGCTGCGATGCAGGTTTTCGAGATAGACCGGGATCAGCTCGACCGTCGGGAAAGCGCTGCGCGAGATGATAGAGGCCGGACTTGAACGGGCCGGGCAGCGGTTGCGCCATGCGGGTTCCCTCGGGAAAGATGATGATCGACTCGCCGCGCTCCAGCGTCTCATAGAGCGGGCGCAGCGGATCGGCTTGCGGGTCGGCTCTTTTGCGGTCGATCAACACGGCGTTCAGCCCGTCGAGCGCGATGGCGCGCCTGATCGCGCTGCTCCCCCAATAATCCGCGGCGGCGGCGGGGCGGGTTCGCGCGCGCAAATCGGGCGGCAGCGCCGACCATAGCGCGACGGTGTCGATATGGCTCGAATGGTTGGCGAAATAGATCCGCTGCGTCGCCTCGGGCTTGGAGCCGATCCAGCGCGGCGTCGCGCCGAGCAGCGCGCGAACCGAGCCGATCAGAACGTAGGACAGCCACATGTCATTTTCGCCGGAGTTGCGCGGCGATCGCGAGCGTGCGGGTGACGCAGGTCGCGACCGCGCCGACGGCGATAACGGCGACCGCCACGCTGAGCGCGTAACGCGAGCCGAGCGCCAGCCATTCGACGGCGCCGACGACGCAGGCGAGGGTCAGCGCGGCCATCCGCTGCTGCTTGGCCATCGGCCCGCGGAAGTCCTGCGGCAGGCCGAGCGAACCCCCAAACACTCTGACATAGGCGGTCAGCGCGGCGCCGAGCGCGCCGAACCAACCGAGGCCCGGCCAGCCGGCCGCATAGCCCGCCGCGACGATCAGCAGGGAATCGGCGATACGGTCGGGAAATTCATTGTAGAGCGGCCCGAGCGACGACTTCTTGCCGCCTTCGACGGCGACCATGCCGTCCAGCAGGTTGCAGACGAGGCGGGCCTGGATGGCGAGCGCGCAGCCGATCAGCCCGACCGCGTCGGGCCTCCACAGCAGCAGCGCCGCGCCGATCGCCGCGAACAGGATGCTCGCGCTCGACACCTGGTTCGGCGTGACGCTGGTTCCCGCGAGGAAGGAGGCCGAGGCCCTGGCCCAGCCCGACGATCGCGAGGCGATCGGGCGGCGGTTTGGTTCTGCTTCGGGCATCGTCCCGGCCGCCTCGCTTGATGGTGACGACCGTTACGGGACGCGGCGAGATCGCCGCGCCGACCGCCGGCTCGAATCAGGCGCGCCGCCGATCATCGCGGCGCCGGTCGAAACGCGCAAGCGGGCGCCGCCAGCGAGCCGCCGGCTTTCTCACCCGCCCGAGGCGCCCACGGTCATCCCGCCGCACACGTAGAGAACCTGGCCGGTGACGAAGCCGCTGCGCGCGTCGAGGAGGAAGGCGACGGCGTTGGCGACGTCGGCGGGCGTCCCCATGCGCCCGACCGGGATCGCCTCGATGATCGTGCGCGTGCGCGGGCTGTCGGGCGGGTTGGCCTGATCGAACAGCGCGGTGCGGATCGGGCCGGGGCCGATGGCGTTGGCGGTGATCCCGCAGCCGCCAAGCTCCAGCGCCCACACCTTGGCCATGCCTATCAGCGCCGACTTGGTCGCGGCATAGACCGTGCGCCGCTCCTTGCCGAGCGCCGCCCGCGAGGAAATGTTGACCACGCGCCCGAAACGCGCCGCCTTCATGCCCGGCAGCAGCGCCTGAAGGGCCTGGATCGCGCACCGCACGTTCAGCGACACGGCGGCCTCGAGATCCTCAAAACTCTGCTCCTCGACCGGCCCCGGCCGAACCGTTCCGACATTGTTGACCAGACGGGTGATCGGGCCGCCGCGCAGCGCCTCCTCCAGCGCCGCCGCGGTGGCGTCGGGAAGCGACAGGTCGGCGCGAATGCCCTCGCCGACGCGGTCGATTCCGACCACTTCGTAGCCTTCGGCGCGACAGCGCTCGGCCGTCGCCAGGCCGATTCCGGCGGCGGCGCCGGTGATGAGAACCCGTTCTTTGGCCGGCATCTCGTCGTCCCCCTGACGTGGTCCTTTGCGCCGTCGCTCACACCCGCCGCACGGCTGGCTGGGTCGGATCGACCAGCGCGTAATTGACCGGGCCGACGCCGCAGATCGCAATGATCGCCGGCTCCTTGTGGTCGCGGATCACTCCGTCGTAATGCGGCGTCCCCGCGACCCGGCGCACGAAGCTGCCGGCGGAGACCGGCGCGCAGGACGCCGGATCGAAATCGGCGCCGCTGTCGCACCACCAGATTCCGGAGACGACGACGCAGAATCGGTCGCTGGTGTAGGTGTGCGGCGCGCTCATGAAGCCTGGCCACCAGCGGACCAGCGTGTAGTAGAGGCCGGCCGAATTGACGTCGCCGGCCAGCGGGCACATGTCGACGGTGGGCTCGGGGAAGGCCGGGTTCGGCTTCCAGGTCAGCGCGTCGGGCGGCTTGATGATCGTTTGCGCCGGATTGAGCGGGCTGGCGGCGGCGCCCGACAGGCTGAGCGGCAGCGCCGCGATCAGCGAGGTCAGCAACAGTTCCCGCCGACTTGCCATGGTTTCCATGAGCGAACTTCCCTGATCCGCGCTGCCGTTCGTCGCGCGTCCGGAATCTACAACCCTCGCGGCCTTGGAGTCGACGCCGCCGCGTCAGCCGGTCTTGCGGATTGCGCGGCCACCGTGAGAATGGATCGCAAACCGGAGGATCGAACGCGATGCGCGCTTTCTATCACCCCGACCAGGCGCTTCACGACCCCCTGCAGTTCATGCGCTATGGCCGGCTGGTTGCGCCCAAGGACCTGCCGGCGCGCACCGAAAGATTGCTCGCCGCGCTTTCCGCCCGCGGCGTCGCGCCGGAGACGCCGGCCGCGCATGGCGCCGCGCCGGCGCTCGGTGTGCACACGCCGTCCTATATCCAGTTTCTCTCGACGATCTGGGAGCGCTGGGTCCAACTGCCCGACCACGGCCCGGAAGTCTGGCCGAACACCTTCCCCTACTGGAGCGGCAGGCCGGAGGACGCGGCGCGCCCGCCCTGCCCCGCCGAAGGCATCGTCGGGCAGGTCGGCTGGTATCTCGGCGACCTCTCCGTGCCGATGGGGCCGCGGACCTGGACCTCGACTTTGCGCTCCTGCGAGACCGCCGTCTCGGCCGCCGACGCGGTTGCCAGGGGCGAAGGCCCGGCTTACGCGCTCTGCCGCCCTTCGGGCCACCACGCGCGCGCCGACCGGGCGAGCGGCTTCTGCTACGTCAACAACACCGCGGTCGCCGCGCAGCGCCTGCGCGAGCGCTTCGACCGCGTGGCGATCCTCGATGTCGACGCCCATCACGGCGACGGCACGCAGCAGATTTTCTACAACCGCCCTGACGTGCTGACGGTTTCGATCCACGCCGACCCCGTGAACTATTATCCGTTCTTCACCGGCTATGTCAGCGAGACCGGGCATGGCGCCGGCGAGGGCTTCAACCTGAACATCCCGCTGCCGCATGGCGCCGGCGGCGATGCGATGCGGGCGGCGGTCGACGCGGCGAGCCGGCGCATTGGCGAGTTTCGGCGCGCAGACGCTGGTCGTCGCGCTGGGCTTCGACGCGCATCGGCTCGATCCGATCGGGGTGCTGAAACTCGAAGCGGAGGATTTCGGCGGCGTCGGCGCGCAGGTCCGCGCGCTGGGATTGCCGACTTTGATCGTGCAGGAGGGCGGCTACGCCATCGAGGCGATCGGCGATTGCCTCGCGGCGTTTCTGGAGGGGTTCGATCGGCGCTGACGTCAGCGCCACAAATTCATTGAATGCTTGGAGGCGATTATGCGCGAGAGGAATTCGAACTCAAGGACGGCCCGAAGGGCCGCCGCCGCAGGCGGTGCCTCGCATCCTTGACTTCGAATTCCTCTCGCGCTCCGCTCCGCCAGGCAAACAATGAACAAAGCCGCCTTCCTCCGTGAGTCTCACATGTTTGAGCCAGGACAGTTTCTAGCCAGCCCGCTTGATCTGCGTTACTTCGTTGATTGAACCGCCAGCCGCCCGCCAGACCGCGGCGTGCGCCAACGCGGCAAGAGGAAACGCCATGCCCGCTGTTCGTTGGGGAGTGATCGGCGCCACCGTCATCGGGCGCGAATGGATGATCGGGGCCATTCGCGAGGCGGGCGGCGACATCGTCGCGGTGATGAGCACGGACCCGGCGCGCGGCGCCGCCTACGCCCGCGAATTCGGCATCCCGACGGCGGTCGCCTCGCTGCCGGACCTGTTCGCCGTCGGCCTCGACGCCGTCTATATCGCCACCACCAACGAGCGCCATCGGCCGGAGACGCTGGCGGCGGCGGCGGCCGGCGTCCACGTGCTCTGCGAGAAGCCGCTCGCCACCTCGCTGGCCGACGCGCGGGCGATGGTCGAGGCCTGCGAACAAGGCCGGCGTCGTGCTGGCGACCAACCACCACCTGCGCAATTCGGCGACCCATCGGGCGATGCGCGATCTCCTCAAGGCCGGCCGCATCGGCCGCCCGCTGTCGGCGCGGGTGGTTCACGCCGGCTTCCTGCCCGCGCATCTGCACGGCTGGCGGCTGAACAACCCGGGCGCCGGGGCGGGGGCGATTCTCGACCTCACCGTCCACGACGCCGACCTGCTGCGCTTCATCCTCGACGACGAGCCTGAGACGATCTCCACCCTCGCGCAGAACGGCGGCCTGGCGGCGCAAGGCGTCGAGGACGCGGCGCTCAGCCTCATCCGCTTTCATTCCGGCCTGCTCGCCCATCTGTTCGACGGCTTCACCACCCGCTATGTCGAGACCGGCGTCGAGGTGCACGGAACCGAAGGCTCGCTGGTCGCCCGCAATTGCATGGCGCAGGCGCCTGGCGGAACGCTTGTCGTGCGCACCGCCGCCGGTGAGGAGGCGATCGCCCTCGACCGCGAGAACTATTACGTGCGCGGCGTCCGGGCGTTCCACGACGCCATCGCCGGCAAGGGCCGCCCCGCGGCGAGCGGCCGCGACGGCCTCATCTCGCTCGCCGTCGCGCTGGCCGCCCGCGAATCGGCGCGGACCGGGCGGGTGGTCGAGATCGACGCGGGCGTTTGAGCGAGAATTTCGGAGAGAGCGGAGGGAGGCGAAAATGCGGGTGTTTCGGGAAGGCGGGACGATGCAGGTCGCCTATGTCGTGCGCGACCTCGACGCGGCGATGAAGCGCCATTGGGAGGTCTTCGGCATCGGCCCGTGGGACATCTACACCTTCGAGCCCGGCAAGGTGCGCGACTACACCTATCGCGGCAAGCCGGCGACCCATTCGTGCCTGATCGCGGTGACCTGGAGCGGCGACACGCAGCTCGAAATGATGCAGCCGCTGACCGGCTACAGCATCTACGACGAACACCTCGACAAACACGGCGAGGGCCTGCATCACATCAAGCTGTTCTACTCCGACTGCGCCAGGGCGGTCGCCGATTTCACGCAGCGCGGCTACCCGGTGATCCAGAGCGGCCGGTTCGACGACGACGAGCACTATTATCTCGACACCGAGAAGGACTTCGGCTTTGTCATCGAACTCGGCAACGCCGGGAAGATAAGGGCGGCGGAGCGGCGGTACCCGGGGTGAGGGGGGCGCGCTTGGCGCCCTGGGCCGTCCGGTTGCCGTGAATGACGATATCGTGTGGGGCGTGATGGGCATTGGACATGCGCGCACCATGTCTGTGGACGCGAGCGGCAATTACCGGCGACAGAGCTACGCCAATTTGAACACGCCAGACGCCATCGCCAGGCGCTGCGACTGCGACCTCTTCAATCCAACAATCGGCGAGTAGAAGCTTTGCGTCGCTTTCCGTCAGGCCGCCCGCTGCGTTGGTATCTTTTCGATTTCCGCGCCGAATTTGCGTTCGGCTTCCCATAGGTCATAGGCGCTCTGCATATTCAGCCAGAGCGCCGGGCCATTGCCGCAAAACTTGCCAAGGCGGAGCGCCATGGCCGGCGTCACAGGCATCGTTCCGGCAAGGATGCGGTGCAACGTCTGGCGGCTCACGCCAAGATGCCTGGCGGCGGTCTGGACCGGCATATTGAGCGCCGGCAGGACATCCTCGCGCAGAATTTCGCCGGGGTGGATCGGCGCTCGCTTGGCGTCGCGGGGCGCCGCATAGATGGCGGGTGCGGGCATAATGCGCTCCATTTAACGGGTGACAGATACGGGTGGACAGGCGCTCAGTGATATTGCTCAAAATCGACCTCATAGGCGTCGCCATCCGCAAAAGAGAAGGTGACGCACCAAGGGCCGTTGACGTGAACCGTGTAGCGTGGCGGATCGAACCCTTGAAGTGAGTGAAAGTTGAAGCCTGGGATATTTAGATCCTCGGCTTTTGTCGCGGCATTCAATGCTTCGAGCCGACGCAGGATGCGATCGTGCATCCTGGCGTCTATGCCCTTGGCGCTGCTCTTGTTCCAAAGTTTGCCGAGCGGCTTGCTTTTGAACGATTTGATCACAGCGCGACTGTAGCATAATGCGCTACAGTGTCTACTGACGCGAGCGGCATGATGAACGTGGCCGCGGAAGATGCGCTGATGTCGCCGGGTGGGTTACGGGAACAGGATACTCATTGCATGATCTTTTGGTCCGTGCTTTGGCGCGCCCATCTGAGACGGCGCGACGACGCGCTGGTCAAGTTGTAGCCCATTCTGGCGATCCGCTGGCCATGTCGCCGGGCAAGAAGGCGGAACCGGGCGGTTTCGAGTCGCTCGGCGCTGACGGCCGCCCGCTTGGCGACGCCGCCTTCCTTGCTTTCGCCGAGCGAAAGCTCGGTCGAAGCCTACGCAAGGGCGAGCCCGGACCAAAGCCCAGGACGGCGGGTCATTGAGATAGAGCATTGCGTATCCCGTCCCCGTAACGCCGTCGGCGCGGCAGCCGGCGTGATCGAGAATGCATGCGCCCGAAACGCGGTCTCCAGCGCGCTCGGATCGACGCCTTGGAGGATGTCCCGCAGGCCCGTATAGGACGGCGCATAACGCAGCGCCAGGCCAAACGCCTCGTTCAGACGCCGACGATGAACGCGAATGAATTCATGCATTTGCCGATACGAATTGGCTCCGGCGACCATGCCGAGGATCGTGTACAGCAGCACGGTAGCCAGATCGAAGCGCTTGCCTTCGGCGCGGCGGTGATCCGGGATCGAGCGCAAATTCTCCAACAGCGACGGCGACATCCGACAACCTCCGATTCGGGTTGTCGCCGATAGATTCACACATTTTCGCTCGCGGGAATCCCCAACTGCCCTCAAAGATCAGAGAACTGAACAACCCTGCGGAATAAGGGAGGTTGTGTTCTTAGAGCCGTACCCAAAAAGTCTCGCCAGCGAGCTCAATTCGGATTCGATACAAATAGAAGGTCAATCAAGGGAGCACTACGATAGATATCCGGCGACTAAATTTACGCGCTTCTATGGAGTGTCGCCGAAAAGATATCGAGATTTGTTCGATAGAGTTAAGCGGAGGAAAAAACAAGACAATAAACTGGAGGAATGGAAGGACGGTCAAATCAGACCGATCGTCGACATAACGGTTCCAGTCTATCTGACTATCGAGCAAATGGCAATCAAGACGAGTTTGATACCGCTATTTGAGTCGGTAAACCTTTCGCTGTCGGACTTTCCAGACCTGGATTATCCTAGCGCCGCGTCTTCTGGTAGTGCCATTGCCAGCGGTGACTGACAAGACGCCCTCGGCGCGGCGTTCGCCGTTTTGGACTGGTCGTGGTCCTTAGCTGGGCCAATTCGCTAACCACTGGCGGTCTTGTCAGGGACCAGTTCCAGTGCGACGATTTATCCGGCGATTCGCATCATAAGGGTGACGCCATGGCGGAAACAAGCAAAGGCAAGAAGTACGTCGAAATTCAGCCCTACAAATACAAAAAGCAGGACGGAACCACCGTCAAAGTGCCGCGACATGATCGATCGACCCCAAGAACGTCGACCGGTAAGAAAAAGGGCTAGAGGGCTCTTTTCTTGGCTTTTGCGCCGCAACCATCAGCGGGGAACCAATTGTCGTTTGCGGCTGTCGACCGTTAAGAAGGAGCGTCCGGGTTCAGGATGGTTGTCGGCGCTTTGGTCTTGGGCCGGCCGTTGGCATTAGTGGCTTTCAATCCTTCGAACGCAATCGCCGCGAGTTCCTCATCCTTGATCGGCAGATGGTCGCCGCTGTCGAGCTCGTAGGCGCGTCCCTTACCAGCGGACTCTCCAGCTGCCGCGACAAAGGGCAAGAAGGGCTGCCAAAGGCAACCCAGATCAGCGTGAAATGCTGTTGCCGATCGCTGGCAGCGCGCCGCCGAAAAAGGCCGCCAAAAAGCCCGCCAAAGCGACCGGGCAGAAGCGCGCGGGGTGAGGGACTTTGCCATTGCCACGCGGCTCTTACACCACGGGCGCAGGCAGCGACGCTAATCCATAGCGCGCGCAGCCCTTATTAAGTCCTTATTTTAAATCCCGCGTGTCCTTCCTGAAAATAAGTAGACCGCCAGATTATCCGTTATTTTCAAAGCCTTCGATGGTGGGCGCACAAGGGCTCGAACCTTGGACCCGCTGATTAAGAGTCAGCTGCTCTACCAACTGAGCTATGCGCCCATCGAAAGCCGCGCGCGGCAAGGCCGTCGCGAGGCGGGGGATGTAGCAAAGGCGCGGCGCCCTGTCCAGCCGCGTTTCCCGCCCCGGCAACACCCCCCGCCGGCGCGTCAGTTGCGCGCCTTGTCGACCAGCTTGTTCTTGCCGATCCACGGCATCATCGCGCGCAGCTTTTCGCCGACCGCCTCGATCGGGTGGGCGTTGTTATGGGCGCGCGTCGCCTTGAACGAGGTCTGGTTGACCTTGTTCTCGAGCATCCAGTCGCGGGTGAACTTGCCCGACTGGATGTCGGAGAGAATGCGCTTCATCTCGGCCCTGGTTTCCGGCGTGATGATGCGCGGGCCCGAGACATATTCGCCGTATTCGGCGGTGTTGGAGATCGAATAGTTCATGTTGGCGATGCCGCCCTCATAGATCAGGTCGACGATCAGCTTGACCTCATGGAGGCATTCGAAATAGGCCATTTCCGGGGCGTAGCCGGCCTCGACCAACGTGTCGTAGCCGCCGCGGATCAGTTCGACGAGGCCGCCGCACAGCACCACCTGCTCGCCGAACAGGTCGGTCTCGCATTCCTCGCGGAAGCTGGTCTCGATGATGCCGGCGCGGCCGCCGCCGATCGCGCAGCCGTAGGACAGGCCGAGGTCGTGGGCGTTGCCGCTGGCGTCCTTGTCGATGGCCAGCAGGCAGGGCACGCCGCCGCCGCGCGCATATTCCGAGCGCACGGTATGACCCGGCCCCTTGGGCGCGATCATCAACACGTCGAGGTCGGCGCGCGGCTCGATCAGGTTGAAATGCACGTTGAGGCCATGCGCGAACATCAGCGCGGCGCCGTTCTTCATGTTGGGCGCGAGTTCGGCGCGGTAGATGTCGGCCTGCAATTCGTCGGGCGTCAACATCATCACCACGTCGGCCCATTTGGCGGCCGCGACGACGTCGAGCACCTTGATCCCCTCCGCCTCGGCCTTCTTGGCTGAGGCCGAACCGGGGCGAAGCGCCGTCGCCACGTCCTTGACGCCGCTGTCGCGCATGTTGAGCACATGGGCGTGACCCTGGCTGCCATAGCCGACGACCGCGACTTTCTTGCCCTTGATGAGGTTGAGATCGGCATCACGATCGTAATAGACGCGCATATCGAGGTCCCCGGCTGGCGTTTCCCAACGCTTTTGTGAAACAGAGCGGCGATCGGGCCCGGAAGCGGCCGGATCAACCGGCGGTTCATAGGGAAAAGCCGTGCGCCGATCAAGCGCGGCGCGACGGCGCGTCGGCTGGATCGCCGGGCCGAGCGGCCGCTCCAGAGCCGAACGCCGATTGAAGCGACGCGCGGACGGTGAGCGAAAAAGAGAAATACTGCTAACAATTCTTTGCCATTATTCTGTTTTACAGAAATAATGGCTTATGGCAAGCTTCCAACCGGCCTCTCCCGACGCCGCCGCCCGGACCGCCGCCCCCGATTTCGCCGCGCCGGCGTCGGGCGCGATCGCGGCGATCATCGAGGCAGGCGCCCGTCTGTTCATCGCGCAACCGTGGCGCGTCGCGCGCCTGATTCGCGGGGCGGACGCGATGACGGCGTCCGAACTCTGCGCTGAATTGGCGCGCCGGCGCCGCGTCGGGCCGCCCGCCGACGTCAATCTGGCGATCGCGCTGGCGCAATTGAGCCTCGCCTCGCAGGCGCCGACATTCGAGGAGGCGTGGGGCGCCTGGCGGTCCTCGCATTGCGGGGAATAAGACGGGGGTTCGTTCCTCGCCGGCCTTTTCGCAAGGCCGCCGCGGCCCTATGCTGCGCTCGCGCCTTGAAAGGGCCGGCGAGCTTTGCGGCCCGGCGCGTCGTTCTTTGTTTCGAACTGCCATTTTTGAAGGGGATCGCCATTGTCCTTGACATTCTCGCGCCTGCGCGCCCTCGCCGCGCCGTTGTGCTCGGCCTTGCGACTTCCGGTTGCGGCTACAACACCATTCCGACGCAGGAGGAGGCCGCCAAGGCGCAATGGGCCGAAGTGCAGAACCAGTATCAGCGGCGCGCCGACCTGATCCCCAATCTGGTCGCCACCGTCCAGGGCTACGCCAAGCAGGAGAAGGACGTGCTGACCGCCGTCACCGAGGCGCGCGCCAAGGCGACGTCGATCCATGTCGACGCTTCGCAACTCACCGACCCCGACAAGGTCAAGCAATTGCAGGATGCGCAGAACGCGCTGTCGGGCGCGCTCGGGCGCCTGCTGGCGGTCAGCGAGAATTATCCCGATCTCAAATCCAACCAGAACTTCCTCGCGCTGCAGGCGCAGCTCGAAGGCACCGAAAACCGCATCGTGGTGGCGCGCAAGGACTATATCGAGGCGGCGCGCGTCTATAACACCACCCTGCGCACCTTCCCCGGCGCGCTGTGGGCGTCGATCTTCTTCCGCGCCAACAAGCCGATGGCCGAATTCACCGCCACCGAAGGCGCGGACACCCCGCCGAAGGTGAAATTCTGACCGTGTGGAGAGGCGACTTCGCGCAACGCAGGCGGCGGGCGACCGCAACGAGCCTCGCCAGGATCGGCGCCTGGCTCGTCGCGCCGTTCCGCAGCGGGCTCCATGCCGCGCTGATCGCCCTGCTGCTTGGCGCGACCGGCGCGCTGGCGCTCGACCTTCCCGCGCTGACCGGCCGCGTCGTCGACCAGGCCAACATCCTGTCGCCGGACACGCGCGCCGCGCTCACCGCCAAGCTGAAGGACCTCGAGGACAAATCGGGCATCCAGCTCGTCGTGGCGACGGTCTCCTCGCTGGGCGGCCAGGAGATCGAGCCCTACGCCAACCAGCTTTTTCGCGACTGGAAGCTCGGCGAGGCGAAGAAGAACAATGGCGCGCTGTTCCTCATCGCGCCCAACGAACATCGCATGCGCATCGAGGTCGGCTACGGGCTCGAGGGAACGCTGACCGACGCGACCTCCAGCATCATCATCGCCAACGCGGTCGCGCCGCGATTCAAGGCGGGGGATTTCAACGGCGGCGTGGCGCGCGGCGTCGACGACATCATCACCACACTGACCACCGATTCGGCGGATTGGCAGAAGCGGCAGGAGTTTCGCACCAAGGAGTTGGCGGACGCCGTCGCCGGCGTGGTGGCGCTGCTGGCGCTCGCAGTTTTCCTCGTCGTGTTCATCCTGATCGCGCGCTCGCAGGGCGGCGTCGGCAACGCCATTTTATTTCTCCTGACGAACATAGTTTTCAGCAGCGGTCGAGGCGGCGGCGGTTCGTTCAGCAGCAGCGACTTGTTCGGCGGTGGCGGCGGCGGCGATAGCGGCTTTTCCGGCGGCGGCGGGTCGTCGGGCGGCGGCGGCGCCTCGGGGAGCTGGTGACGCCCATGACCAATGAGGAAAAAGCCGGGGTCGAAGCGGCGCTGCGCGCCGCGCAGGCGCGCTGCGGCGCCCCGGTCGTCTGCGTGCTGGCGCGCGCCTCGGCCAGTTATGAGCTGCCGCCGGCGATCTGGAGCGGGGCGATCGCGCTGGCGGCGCCGTGGCCGCTGCTGTTTTTCACCGATCTTTCCGCCGAGCGCATTTTTATCGCGCAGCTCGTGGTCTTCCTCGTCGCGCTCATCCTGCTGTCGCTGCCGGGCGTCCGTCACCGGCTGACGCCGAGCGCCGCGCGCCGCTCGCACGCTCACCGCGCCGCGCTCGAGCAATTCGTGATCCGCGGCGTCACCCATTGCGCCGAGCGCAACGGCGTTCTGATCTATGTCTCGCTTGCTGAGCGCTACGCGCGCATCATCGCCGACGACGGCGCCGCCAAGGCGATCGGACAGAACGAATGGCGGGCGATCGTCGACCGGCTCACCGCCGACATGAAAGCGGGCGCGGCCACCCAGGCGCTGATCGGCGCGGCGACAAGCTGCGGCGACCTGCTCGCCCGCCATTTTCCCGCGCGCGAGGCGCCGCCGCCGCACTCGCAGCGCTTCCATGTGATCTGAGTTTCCGCCTGGCGAGGAGAAAAACCCCGTCGCGAGAGCACTGCTGGCGCGGTATGATTTATTTGTAGGTTTGCGGCGGATTTGGCCCCCTCTCCCGCGCGCGGGAGAGGGCGGGTTGAGGGCGCGCGGGCTGGGCTCGAGGCCCTCATCCGGCCGACTTCGTCGGCCACCCGCTTCTCCCGCTTCGCAGGCGAAGGGCGGCCAGCGTTTACGCCTTTGTTTAAGGTTTTGAGGTTAGCTCGGCGGCGCAGGCCTCGAGTCACGCACGCCCATGAATCCGGTCTATTCGCTCGTCGTGCCGATCTATAACGAGGAGGCGGCGCTGCCGATCCTGCTGCGGCGGCTCGACGGGCTGCTCGACCAGCTCGACGGCCCGGCCGAGGCGATCCTGGTCGACGACGGCTCGAAGGACGCCAGCGGCATCGTCTGCGAGGGGCGGGCGCGCTCCGACAAGCGCTACCGCTACATCAGGCTGTCGCGCAATTTCGGCCACCAGATCGCCATCACCACCGGCATGGACCGGGCGCGCGGCGAGGCGGTGATCGTGATGGACGCCGACCTGCAGGACCCGCCCGAAGTGGTGCTGGAGATGGTCGCCAAATGGCGCGAAGGCTTCGACGTGGTCTATGCCGAGCGCCTGTCGCGGGCCGGCGAAAGCCGCTTCAAGCGGCTGACCGCCGACCTGTTCTACCGGGCGATGGCGAAGCTTGCGGCGGTCGACATCCCGCGCAACGTCGGCGATTTCCGCCTGGTCGACCGCAAGGCGCTCGACAGCTTCCTCGCGATGCCCGAGCGCGACCGCTTCGTGCGCGGCATGTTCGCCTGGCTGGGCTTCCGCCAGACGTCAGTGCCGTTCCATCGGCCGCCGCGGATCGCCGGGGAGACCAAGTATCCACTGTTCAAGATGATCCGCCTGGCGGTCAACGGGGTGATCTCGTTCTCCGACGCGCCGCTGCGGCTCGCTCTGTGGGCCGGCATGGCGGTCTCGGTTCTGGCGATGCTCTATGGCTGCTGGGTGATCGCGATGTGGGCGACCCAGGCCGATTTCGTGCGTGGCTGGAGCTCGTCGATCGTCATCACCGCGTTCCTGTGCGGCGCCAACATGATGATGACGGGAATCATGGGGCTCTACGTCGGGCGCATCTACGCCGAAGTGAAGGGCCGCCCGCTCTATGTGATCGACCGGGCGGTGGGCTTCGAGGCGGAAGCCGACGCCGACCGGCGCAGGCCGCCGGGCGAGGCGCGCGGGAGCGAAGCGCGGCGGGCGTGAGGGGCGGGGCGCACCGCAGCAAGCTAGTCTTATGCACCTTGTCGAGAAGAGCGCGCATGCCAGCGCCGTGCTCGCCGTCAAGGCCAAGCCGCTTCGCGGGCGCTGCGCGCGCCTTGACCGCTGCGCGCGACACTGGCCTTTGGCTTGTCATGTCCTTTTGGTGAGCGATCGCGGCCGTTCGGCCGCGTCGCGCACCAAATGGACATGGAGGCGATCTACCGCGCCGGCGATGCGCAGTCACCCCGAAGGGGCCGCAACGAAGTGGAGGAGCGGCGAAGCCGCTTGACGGCGGCTCGGCGGCGTGGCCCGAGCGGGGCAACGCCGACGGGGCAACGTTTCATCCGAGCGCCACGGATGAAAAACCGGCGCCGCCCCTCAGTAGCGATAATGATCCGCCTTGAACGGCCCGTTGGCGGCGACGCCGAGATAGGCCGATTGCTGCTCGGTGAGCGTGGTCAGCTTGGCGCCGATCTTGGCCAGATGCAGCGCCGCGACCTTCTCGTCGAGGTGCTTGGGCAGTGTGTAGACCTGCCTGGCGTATTGGCCGGGCTTGGTCCACAGCTCGATCTGGGCGAGCGTCTGGTTGGTGAACGAGGCCGACATCACGAACGAGGGATGGCCGGTGGCGTTGCCGAGATTGACGAGGCGCCCTTCCGACAGCAGCAGGATTTTCTTGCCGTCGGGGAACTCGATCTCGTCGACCTGCGGCTTGATGTTGTTCCACTTCATGTTGCGCAGGGCGCCGACCTGGATCTCCGAGTCGAAGTGGCCGATGTTGCAGACGATCGCGCGGTCGTGCATCGCGCGCATGTGGTCGAGCGTGATGACGTCGACATTGCCGGTGGCGGTGACGAAAATGTCGGCGCGCGGCGCCGCCTCGTCCATGGTGACGACCTCGTAGCCCTCCATCGCCGCCTGCAGCGCGCAGATCGGGTCGACCTCGGAGACCATCACCCGGCAGCCGGCGTTGCGCAGCGAAGCCGCCGAGCCCTTGCCGACGTCGCCGAAGCCGGCGACCATCGCCACCTTGCCGGCCATCATCACGTCGGTGCCGCGGCGGATGCCGTCGACCAGCGATTCGCGGCAGCCGTAGAGATTGTCGAACTTCGACTTGGTGACGCTGTCGTTGACGTTGATCGCCGGCCACAGCAGGCGCCCTTCCTTGGCCATCACGTAGAGACGATGGACGCCGGTGGTGGTCTCCTCGGTGACGCCCTTGATCGCGGCGGCGTTGCGACCGTACCAGCCGGGATGCGTGTTCAGCCGCCGCTTGATCGCGGCGAACAGCACTTCCTCCTCCTCGTTGCCCGGCTTGTCGAGGAAGGCCGCATCGCCCTGTTCGGCGCGCAGGCCGAGGTGGATCAGCGCGGTGGCGTCGCCGCCATCGTCGAGGATCATGTTGGCGGGGCCGCCGTCGCGCCATTCGAAAATGCGGTGGGTGTAGTCCCAGTAGTCCTTGAGGCTCTCGCCCTTGACCGCGAACACCGGCGTGCCGGCGGCGGCGATCGCCGCGGCGGCGTGGTCCTGGGTCGAATAGATATTGCAGGACGCCCAGCGCACGTCTGCGCCGAGCGCTTTCAGCGTCTCGATCAGCACGGCGGTCTGGATGGTCATGTGCAGCGAGCCGGCGATCCTTGCGCCTTTCAGCGGCTGGGCGCGGGCATATTCGGCGCGGGTCGCGATCAGGCCGGGCATTTCGGTCTCGGCGATGGCGATTTCCTTGCGCCCCCACCCCGCCAGCCCGATGTCGGCGATCACATAATCCCTGTCATCCATCATCATTCCCACCCAATTCCACCCCACCTCGTATCAACTCTCTGATCGATAGGCAATAAACATATATGCAAATCCTTATATCGCCCGTTTTGGGGCGCCGGGGCGTGCGGGAGGGGTGGGAAACGGGCGGGATGGGGCGGCGCGTTAACCGCGGCGGGCTTTGGGGGAGAATGGCTGCCGCGGTGGGTCGATCAGCGGCGCGGACTATGCTAGAAGCAAGAAACGAGCCGCGCGTTCCCGCGCGTGATTGTCCCGCCGGCGTGAGTCTGTAACCAACGATGGCCTTGTCCGCAAAACTGGTGATGCGTCAGGGCCAGGCGATGGTGATGACGCCGCAGCTCCTGCAGGCGATCAAGCTGCTGCAACTGCCCAATGTCGAGCTCGCCGCCTATATCGAGGGCGAGCTCGAACGCAACCCGCTGCTCGAACGCGCCGAGGATTTCGCCCCCGCCGGGCCCGAAATCGAGACCCGCGAGCCCTTCGAAGCGCCGGCCGCCCACGAGCCGGACGCGCATTGGGCCTCGCAGGAGCTGGAAACCGACGCCGGCGCGCTCGCCCAGAACCTCGGCACCGAGCTCGACAACGCGTTCGGACCCGACCGCGCGCCGACTCCGGCCGAACACGCCCCCCCGCCGGAGGGCCACGGCCTGTCGGCGACCTCGTGGAGCGGCGTGGCGGGCGGCGGCGCCGGCGCGCTGGCGCCCAACCTTGAAGCCTATGCCGCGGCCCCGATCAGCCTCGGCGACCATCTCGCCCGGCAGGCGGCGATCGTCCTGAACGATCCGGCCGACATGATGATCGCCCGCGCGCTGATCGACGCGCTCGACGAGGCCGGCTATCTCACGGGATCGCTCGACGAGCTCGCCGCCCGCCTCGGCGCCTCGCTCGCCCGGGTCGAATCGGTGCTGGCGCGCCTGCGCCAGCTCGAGCCGACCGGCGTGTTCGCGCGCGATCTTGCCGAATGCCTGGCGCTGCAACTGATCGAGCGCGACCGCTACGATCCGGCGATGCAGGCGTTGATCGCCAACCTGCCGCTGCTCGCCCGGCGCGACTATCCGAGCCTGCGCCGGCTGTGCGGCGTCGACGACGAAGACCTGTCCGACATGGTCGGCGAGATCCGCCGCCTCGAGCCCAAGCCCGGACGCGCCTTCGGCGCGCCGCCCGACCAGCTGGCGACCGCCGACGTGTTCGTTTCGCTGGCCTCCGACAATTCGTGGCGCATCGAACTCAACAGCGAGGCGCTGCCGCGCGTGCTGGTCAACGAGACCTACGCCGCCACCATCAAGCGCGGCTGCTCCAGCGACGCCGATCGCCTGTTCCTGGCGACCAATCTGCAAAGCGCCAACTGGCTGACCAAGAGCCTCGAACAGCGGGCGCGCACGATCCTCAAGGTCGCCACCGAAATCGTGCGCCGGCAGGACGGATTTTTCACCCATGGCGTCGTCGGCCTCAAGCCGCTCAATCTCAAGACCGTCGCCGACGCGATCGGCATGCACGAATCGACGGTGTCGCGCGTCACCTCGAACAAATACATCGGCACGCCGCGCGGCCTGTTCGAGATGAAATATTTCTTCTCGACCTCGATCGCCTCCAACGGCGCCGGCGAAGCCCATTCGGCCGAATCGGTCCGCTTCAAGATCAAGCAGATGATCGACGCGGAAGACCCGCGCGACGTTCTCTCGGACGACGTGATCGTCGCGCGTCTGAAGGTCGCCGACATCGTGATCGCGCGGCGCACCGTGGCCAAATACCGCGACAGCCTGCGCATTCCCTCCTCGGTCGACCGGCGGCGCGAGAAAATGGCCCCGACGATCGCCGGAATGTCGCTAAAAAATTCGCTAAATATTTGATTTGTTTGCGCAACGCCAAGCTTGTCGACAGCCTTGCGGCGTCTCGTCATTGACATCGCCGCGGCAGACTCCTAACCCTAGCGACACGGCGCGCCGATGCGCCGCGACGACAGGCGCCGACGCGTTTTCGAACGAATTGGATTTCAGTTCGCGGAATGGAAATGCGGCGCCTCAAACAACGGAGCGGATTTGCGCACGGGCGCATCGGCGCCTGCCGGTTTCCAGCCAAGCGGAAGAGGCGTGACGAGAGATGACCTTGCGCGTTTCAGGCAAGAACCTGGCGATCGGCGAATCGCTGCGCGAGCATGTGTTGACCAAGGTCGCGGCGGTCATCGGGCGCTATTTCGACGGCCAGGTCACCGGCCATGTCGTGATCTCGCCCGAAGCGTCGTGGTTTCGATCGGATTGCTCGCTGCACCTCAGTTCGGGCATGAATCTTCAGGCCGAGGGCAAGGCGCAGGAGCCCTACGCCAGCTTCGACCAGGCCGCCGACCGGATCGAGCGCCGGTTGCGCCGCTACAACAAACGCCTTAAGGAGCGTCACGCCTCGGTCGACGGGGGATCGGAAGCTGCCGATGCGGCGCGGACGATGGTCGCCAGCTACACCATCGAGCCGCCGGACGATGAGGCGGAGGAATCCCAGGATTACAGCCCGGTGATCGTCGCGGAAGGATCGGCGTTGCTGAAGAGCCTGTCGGTCGCCTCCGCCGTCGCCGAACTCGACCTGACGGGCGCGCCGGTCGTCGTTTTTCAACATGCGGGAAGCGCAAGAATTGAACGTGGTCTACCGACGCGGCGACGGCGCGATCGGCTGGATCGACCCGCATTGAGCGTCCCGGCGCCAAAGATGCAAGGAGAGGGCTGCTTGTTCGAAGGCAATGACGGCGCTCATCGAGGATCAACCCAGAGATCATTATGCCCCTGAACGAAATTCTCGCCCCCGACGCGGTGATCGCGTCGCTGCGGGTCAACAGCAAGAAACAGGCGCTGCAGGAACTGAGCGAACGAGCAGGCATGGTGTCCGGCCTGCCGGCGCGCGCGATCTTCGACGCGCTGCTGCAACGCGAACGGCTGGGCTCGACCGGGGTCGGCGACGGCATCGCCATTCCTCACGGCAAGCTGCCGAAATGCGGGCGGATCTTCGGCATTTTCGCGCGGCTGGAGCGGCCGATCGATTTCGAGGCGCTCGACGGCCTGCCGGTCGACCTGATCTTCCTGCTGATGGCCCCGGAGAGCGCGGGCGCCGATCATCTGAAGGCGCTGGCGCTGATCGCCCGCGCGGTGCGCAGCCCCGGCCTCGCCGCCAAGCTGCGCGCCACGCGCGATCCCTCCGCGCTGTTTTCGCTGCTCGCGCTGACCCCGACCTCCAACGCCGCGTGACCCCGTTGGCGCCAAGGACCGATCGCCGATGAAAGCGCGGGTGATCGTCACCTTGAAGGGCGGCGTGCTTGACCCCCAGGGCAAGGCGATCGAGGGCGCGCTGAAATCGCTCGGGCTTCCCGGCATCGCCAGCGTGCGCCAGGGCAAGGTGTTCGACATCGAGATCGACGTCGACGACGCGCCGGCGGCGCGCGAGCGGCTCGGCGAGGCCTGCCGCAAGCTGCTCGCCAACCTGATCGTCGAGGATTATTCGGTGGAGCTGGTCTGATCCGATGCGCGCCGCCGTCGTCCTGTTCCCCGGCTGCAATCGCGAGGGGGACGCCGTGCGCGCCCTGCGGCAGGCGAGCGGCGTGACCGCCGCCGATCGTCTGGCACGACGAGGCGGAGCTGCCGGCGGGAACCGACCTCGTGGTGCTGCCGGGCGGCTTCTCCTATGGCGACTATCTGCGCTGCGGCGCCATCGCGGCGCGCGCCAGGATCATGGACGCGGTGCGCGCCCATGCGGCGCGCGGCGGGCTGGTGCTGGGCGTCTGCAACGGCTTCCAGATCCTCTGCGAGGCCGGCCTGCTGCCCGGCGTGCTGATGCGCAACGCCGACATGCGCTTCATCTGCCGGATGCAGCATTTGCGCGTCGAGAACAACGCAACGCGCTTTTCCTCCGGCTACGCCGCCGGCCAGGTGATCAAGGTGGCGATCGCCCATGGCGAAGGCAATTACGTCGCGGACGACGCGACCATCGCGGCGCTGGAGGACAGCGGCCGCGTCGCGTTCCGCTATTGCGACGCCGCCGGCGCGGTCGGCGGCGCCGCCAACCCCAACGGCTCGACCCATGACATCGCCGGCGTCTACAGCGCCGGCTTCAACGTGCTTGGCCTGATGCCGCACCCGGAAAACCTGATCGACCCGCTCGTCGGCGGCGTCGACGGCCGCCCGCTGTTCGCCAGCCTGATGGCGGCCTGACTCCCTTCCCCCCTTGCGAGGGAAGGGCGCCGCGCCAAGCCTCCAAATAAATGTCTGGAATTTGCTTATTTTGCGCCAAAAAACGCCGAATCGCCAAAATTCTGCATCAATGGCCCGTTGAAAACATTCGATAATTTTTGGCAGCCTTCAAATTTTCAAAAACATTTATTTGGCCATTTCGGGGAATTCCAAAAGGTTGCGGGCGAAAAAGCTTGGAAATCGCATTTTTCAGGACATTCCGTCGCCGTTTCTCCTGAAAAACAGGATCGCCGGCAATCGCCTCGCCGTCAAGATTTTGTCCGCCCGGCCCGTCGCCGCTTCACTGAACCGCCGCTCGCCAGCGCCGGTGAAACCGCACGCACGAACCGACGCAATGCCAGTCGCGGCGCCGCCACGCCAGGCGTCTCCCTGTCGGGCATCCGTAGGCGATCACATTGCCAACGGCCTGAATTCCGGGCAGGCACGCGGCCTTCGGAATCGTCGAGGGGCTGGGGACGGTGCGGTGCTCGGTCATGTCCATGCAGCCGCCGAGCAGCAACGAAAGCGCGATCAGCCACCCGCCGTGTCGAACGAACCTGCTGGGCATTGCGAAGTCTCCGGCGTGACCGACTCAAGCCCTGATTCGGGCCGATCCTCATTTGCCACGAGACGCGGCGCAACTCAAACGCCGCAATCGGGCGGCGCGTCGGTTGTCATCGCCGGTAGGAACGCCACTCGGGCTCGCGTGCTTTCGCGCCAGCCCGCCCGGGGCCTCCATGCCGGGCGTCGGCCAGGGCTGCCGTCGCCGGGACGCGTCGGCGGCCCGCTCCGCAGGTTCGACTCGAAGCGATCCAAAAATCTTGATTTCTGCCAGAGCTACGTTGGATTGCGGAGGCGCCTCTTCGAGCATAGGATTGTGAAACTTCGTAGGAAAGGTTCCTTTGTCTCGCGATGACTATTTCTACGTTTTGCATCAAAATGCAGACGGTCGTGAGACCTCAGCCCGCAAGTATCGAAACAAAGAGCTTGCGCTCTTCGCCCTCGCGACTGAGGTTGGCGAAAGTCTGCAATTCGCCGCAAGCGGTCAGCGTTCCAGTTCGCACACACTTAAGCGCTTCGCCAACGTGGCTGATCGGCGCGGAGAGCTCTTAGAAACCTTCCTCGCGACGACTGAGGATTGGGTAGCAACAGATTGGCTACGCAAACGCAAATAGCTGCACGCCTGGACGGTGCAAAATCTTGATTTACGCATCGGCGCGCGGCTGACACCCGCGGCCGCGCCGCCAGGCCGCCGTCAAGTCAAGGCGAATGCGCAGCATTCGTCCGCCGGCTCCGCCGCTCCGGCGCGTCGCTTCGGCGCCTTCGGCGTGACTGCGCCCTGTCGGCGCGGCGGTTTGCATCCATGTGCCTTTGGCGAACGAACGCGGCCTTCGGGCCGCTTCGCTCACCAAAGGGACATGCTCAGCCAAAAGCCATCGCCGCGCGGAGGCGTCAAGGTTCGCGAAGCGACCGCGTCAGCGGCTTGACCTTGACGGCGAGCACGGCGATGGCATCGCGCGCGGGCGCATCGGCGTGGACCCTTTGGGGATTGAGTATCCTGTCCCCGTAGTGCCCGTAGTGCCCGACCAACTTCTCCTTCAATCCGAAGTCGGCGATCGCGGCGAGGATAAGCAGGAAGGAGTTGGGCGACTTCGATGCGCTCGTGCTGGGACTGCTCGTCATGAGCCACGCGCAATCTCAGGTCGTCGTGCCGGACCTGGGCTTCTGCGGCCGCGACTTCCATTCGCGCCTCATCCGCGAGGAGCGGCTGATAGCGGGCCTCAATTTCTTGGATGAGCTTCCGGACAGTCTCTGCAAGAGCGTCATGCTCATCGCCGATAAGGTGCCGAGCGGGACGACGGTCGATGACGCGGAGGAGCTGGTGCGCTATGAGCGGTTGATAAAAGGGACGAACGCCTTCAATGAGTTTTGGAGCGAGCGACGGCATAAAGGTCATTCGATCGTGCAAGATGTAGAAGTAATTTCTCGACGAGAGAAGTAGTGAACTTCCTTGCCATCGAAGCTGGCGAGGTCAATCTCGTTGAAGCCGGGCTTGGGCTTATCGCTCACCGTGGCGGTGCATTGGTTCCCTGAGGTGACGATCTCTATCCGCTGGATGCTCTGAGGACGTTCAAGGATGCGGACAAGTCGGTTGTTTGACAGAACATGCCAGGTCGTCTTGCGCGATGCCGACGCCACGGTGCCTGAATGTTGCTTGCCAAGAGTCAGATCGGAATTCGACGACACGGTGCCCCAGGTGTCATGAGCGGAGAGCTTCCCATCTGGGCTCAACGTCACAGCGACCTCGTCACGGACAACGATATTCGCCTGGACTCTCGGGCGCACCATGTCTTCGGACGCGGTGAAGGCAACGGTGATCCGCGTCTGCTTTCGTCCCGCGTCATCAGCCCGCGCGACCGGCGCGGCGAGAGAAATCGTGGTCGAGAGAAAGATGACCTTCAGAGGCGACATGAGACCCTCGGCCGCGATCTCGAAAGGCAGAATAGAGCACCACAAGGAGACTACCCGCAAGCATTTGCCTGGGAGCGGGTCCGCATGCGTCTGATAAGACGGTTGGCGGGCTTCGGCTTGGCCGTCAAGCGGGGGTTACGGGGGTTACGGGGGGGGTACGGGGACAGGGGGTACAGGGGTTACGGGGACGGGATACGCAATTCCCTACGGGGGTTACGGGGGTTACGGGGACAGGATACGCAATTCCCTATCGCAATGGCCCGCCGTCTTGGGCTTTGTCGCCGTGACACCCCCGGCCACGCCGCCAAGGCGCCGTCAAGCGGCTTCGCCGCTCCTGCGCTTCGCTTCGGCGCCTTCGGCGTGACTGCTCCCTGTCGACGCGGCGGTTTGCATTCATGTCCCTTTGGTGAGCCAAAAGCCGGCGCCGCGCGGAGCGGTCAAGGTTCGCGAAGCGACCGCGTGAGCGGCCTGACCTTGACGGCGAGCACGGCGATGGCATGAGGGCGCGAGGGCGTTGGCCTCCGCAACTCTCAGCCCGGCCGCTCGAGTCACCGCGATGCGGCCGCGGCCAGTTTCCGATCGAGCGTAACCAATTCGCCGCCAAGCGCGCGGGCGAGCCAGAGATAGCTTGCGTCATAGGCGGTCAAACCCGTCGCATTGGCGAGGTCGAGCGCGGCGGCGTGGTCGATGGCGACGGCCTCCACCGCGAGCCGGCGAGCCAATCGAAAGGCGGCGCGCAACGCCTCCCGCTGCTCCGGATGGCGCCTCATCTTGACGAGGCAGACATTGGCCAGTTCGAAGTCGAGCAGGGAGGGCGCGGCCAGACGGGCGCCCTCGAGGAGCGCCGCGACAGCCTCGGCCTCGGGTTCGCCGAACACCAGGGCAGCCAGCGCAGACGCGTCGACGACCTTAATGACGTTCACGGTCGGTCCGGACGACGGTCTCGGCCTCGGCCGACGTGTGCACGCCCAGGCGGCGGATTTGCGCGAGCAGCTCGGCCGGATTCAGCGCATGTTCGGGCTGGACCGCCTGCTCGACAATAGCGAGCAGCTCGCCTTGCAGGGAGCGACGATGCCGTTCCGCCCGTCGCCGTAGCCGCTCTACAACATCAGCGGGAACATTCTTGATCGAGAGATTGACGGACATGGCTCCAAAACACCTCCAAAGTGGAACCATACCACACCGTCAACATTCACACGAGAGCGTTTCGAGAGCGGCGGTTGTTTCTCTTTGCGACCGCCCGGGGCGCCGTCAAGCGGCTTGACCTTGACGGCGAGCACGGCGATGGCGTGAGGCGCAGGGGCGTTGGCTCGTGCGCTTTGGGGAATAAGCATCCCGTCCCCATAGCCAGTAGCCGACCCATTACCGGGAGAGGGGACACCCAGCCCGACGCAATACTCCCATCCTCCGGCGACTCCCCCAAGGCTTTGGACATGCGACTCGTGATTCTCACCGGAGCTTCCGGTTCGGGCAAGACGTCGATCGCCGACGCGATCGAGGCCGGGCGGCCCGATCTCGTCGACGTGCTGCACTTCGACCGGATCGGCGTGCCGTCATCGGAAGCGATGATCGACGGCTGGGGTTCGACCGAAGCCTGGCAGCGCGCAATGACGCTGGAATGGATGATGCGGATCGCGGCCATGACGCCGCGCAAGCGTCCTGTGCTGTTTGAAGGGCAGATGCGGCTCGCCTTTCTCCGGGAAGGGCTATCCGCGGCTGGCGTCACAAATTTCCACATCATCCTCGTGGACTGCGATGACGCGACCCGGGCGCGTCGCCTTCTGGCAAGCCGGGGCCAGGCCGAGTTGGCGAACCCGCGGATGATGAACTGGGCGGCCTATCTTCGGCGGGAGGCGGCGCAGTTCGGATGCGAGGCGCTCGATACGTCGCAAGTCTCGCTCGAAGCCTGCGTCGAGCGCGTTTGCGCGCGGCTCACGCAAACCGCCTCGCCGTAACGCCGCGCGCAGCGGTCAAGCGTCGCGAAGTCGGCCGGGAGGCCGTCCGTCAATTGCGAGCGAAGCGAGACAATCCAGGGGTCGCGACGACTGCCGGCTCAGGCGGCGTCGGCTCGAGGGTTCTCCGGTCAGCGTTTGATCCGTCAACCGCCACGATCTCTGGATTGCTTCGCTTCGCTCGCAATTGTCTCTTGGACATTTGTTAGAAGGGCATGTCCCCCAAAAGGGGACGCGCCGATTCGGGCGGCCGCCCGAATCGGCGCGCGGGAAGATTGGCCGTCTCGCAATTGGGCTTGGCGCCCGTCGTCATCGGGGTCGTCTTCCCGCTTCCCTTGAACGCTTGATGAGTTGAATGGGCCGACCTCTCTCGATGCGAGCCCGCAGACAATCATAAGCTTGCAGAGGATAACGCAAAATGCCCCATGCCGCCACGCCGGCCTCGCGCTTCATCGGTTGCGACGTCGGCAAAACCAATATCGTCGTCTTCGAGGCCGCCAATGGCCGCGCGAGGTCGATCGTCAATGAACCGCAGGCCTTGTCGGACTTCGCCTCGAGGCTCGATGCGACGTGCTTCGTCGTCTGCGAAGCCACAGGCGGCTATGAAAGCGACCTTCTGGCCGCCTTGCTCGCCGCCGGCGTGCCCGCCCATCGCGCCGACGCCCGCAAGGTCAAGGCGTTCATCCGATCGTTTGGGACGCTCGGCAAAACCGACGCCATCGACGCCAGGGCGCTCGCCCGCTACGGCCAGGACCGCCATGCCGAACTGGCGACCTGGCAGGCCCGCGATCGCCAGCGATTGCGCTTGCAGGCCCTGGTCCTGACCCGGCGCGACATGGTCAGGGATCGTCTCGCTTACGCCAATCGCCGCGCCGCTCCCGGCGCCGAGCTCGCGCAGACCCACATCGAGGCGATCGTCGCCAGCTTCGACGCCCAAATCAAAGCGATCGATGGCGACATCAACGCCTTGATCGCCCAATGCGAGCCCATCGCCCGCGCCCTCAACCTCCTCCTCGCCATCCAGGGCGTCGGCGCCAAGACCGCCGCCGCCCTCATCGCCCTCATGCCCGAACTGGGAACGCTCACCCGTCGCCGCGCCGCCGCCCTGGCCGGCCTCGCCCCCCATCCCAAGCAAAGCGGCCAAGCCGACGCCTATCGCCGAACGCGCGGCGGAAGACCAGAAATCAAAAGGGTCCTCTTCATGGCCGCGCTATCCGCCAGAAAACACAACCCGACCCTCAAGGGCTTCTATGAACGCCTCCTCCAAGCCGGCAAAAAGCCCATCGTCGCCGTCACCGCCATCATGCGAAAACTCGTCATCATCGCCAACGCCAAACTCAAAACTCAAAAACTGCAAATCATCTGAGTTGATGACGGCGCGGGGGCCGCTGCGGCCCCTCACAATCCCCCGCCGCCGCGCCCTACGCGCCGCTGCTCATATAGCCCGTTCGCCGGATGCTCTCGATCATTTCGGGGATCTGCGAGGCGGGCTGGGGCGCGCCGAACAGGAAGCCTTGAACCTCGGTGCAGCCTTCGACGATCAGTTCGCGAAGCTGGTCCGCTGTCTCGACGCCCTCGCCGGTGGTGGTCAGACCGAGGCTGGCGCCGATGCTGACCGCCGCCTGGACGATCGCGAAACTGACCTCCTTGGCCGCCATATCCTGGATCAGCGACTTGTCGATCTTGACCTTGTCGAACTGGATCGAGCGCAGGTAGCCAAGACCGGAATAGCCGGTGCCGAAATCGTCGAGCGAAATGCGAACGCCCATTTGCCTCAGCTCGGCGAGCATCGCGAGAATCTTGGGATCGCTGCCGATCAGCACCGATTCGGTGATCTCCAGTTCGAGACGCTTCGGCGCGAGGCCCGCGGCGTCCAGCGCGCCGGTGACCACCGGCACCAGGTTGCGGTCGCGAAACTGGATCACTGAAAGATTGACCGCCACCCGGAGATCGCAGGGCCACCGCGCCGCTTCGGCGCAGGCGTTGCGCAGCACCCACTCGCCCATCGGCACGATCAGGCCGGTTTCCTCGGCGAGGTCGATGAACTCCTTGGGCGCCAGCAGGCCGCGCTCCGGATGGTTCCATCGCAGCAGCGCCTCGAACCCGGAGAGCCGCTTCTGACCGAGGTTGACGATCGGCTGATAGAACAATTCGAAGTCGCCCTGGGCGAGCGCCCCGCGCAGGGCCAGATCGAGCGTGCGGCGCGCCTGGGCGATGGTGTCCATGTCCGGATGGAACAGCCAGTATTGTCCGCGTCCGGCGGACTTGGCGCGATACATCGCCAGATCCGCCCGCTTCATCAGCGTCGTCGGGTCGACCGGCTCGCCTTCGGCCAGCGCAATGCCGATGCTGGCCCCGACGAACACCTGATGGCCGTCGACGACATGGCATTCGTTGATGGCGTCGATTACCCGCCGCGCCAGCGCGATGGAGGTCGCCTGCACGTCGCGGGAGAGATGAAGAATGGCGAATTCGTCGCCGCCGAACCGTGCGACGAAATCCTCCGGACGTAGCGCGTCGCGGACGCGGTTGGCGACATCCTTCAGCAAGCCGTCGCCGACCGAATGGCCCAGCGTGTCGTTGACGTTCTTGAACCCGTCGAGATCGACGAACAGCACGGCGTGATCGAGCGCCCCGTCGCCCGCCGACCGCGACACCGCCTGCAGCTTCAGCTCGAACTGGAAGCGGTTGGCGAGGCCGGTCAGCGTATCGTGATGGGCGAGATAGGCGATCCGGTCTTCGGTGGCGATGCGGCGCGCCATCTCTTCCTGGATCGTCGCATTGGCTTCCTGCAGCCTGGCGGTCCGCTCGGAGACGCGCGACTCGAGCCGGCTCCTCGCCTGCTCCAGCGCCGTGTTGGCGCCGAGCAGCTCCAGCTCCTCGCGCCGGCGGGCGACCTGCTTGGTGACGCGCGCCAGCGCGACGGCGAAATCGACCGGCTTGGTGATATAATCGTTGGCCCCAAGCTGCAGGGACTCGACGACGTTCTCGGATTCCGTTCGCGCGGTCACCATGATGACCGGCAGCACCGCGGCCGAATATTTCGCCCGGATTTTGCGCAGCACCTCATTGCCGCTGAGGCCCGGCATCATCGCGTCGAGCAGCACCACGTCGAAGACGTGCTGCTCGATCAGCAAGAGCGCTTGCTCGCCGTCTTCCGCCTCGATGATCTCAAAGCCGCGCCGCTGGAAACGCCGCGCCAGCACGACGCGATTGTCGGCCACGTCGTCGACGACCAGCAGCAGCGGCGCCGCATGGGCCATAATGCCGCGCGTCTCCAGCGCCGACGGGTTCAACAGGGTCGATTGCGAGCTCATTCTTTCACTTTCTCTACGCGGACAGAGCGAGCTCTTCCAGTTTCTCATTGACCGATTCAAAAAACGGCGCTTCGGCGGTTTCCGCCGACAGGCTCGCCGGCACCCGGATCGTGAAGCAGGCGCCGTGGCCGAGTTCGCTGTCGACCGATATCGCGCCGCCCATCAGCGCGCACAGGCGATGGGTCAGCGCCAGTCCGAGACCGGTGCCCTGGCCGCGACGGTTTGAGCCGACGCCGATCTGGCGGAAGTCCTGGAAGAGGGTCTTCATGTCCTCGGCGCCGATGCCGATGCCGGTGTCGCGCACCGCGATCTCGACCCATTTCCTGGCCGCCATCTCGTAGCAGCGCGCCGATAGCGTCACGACGCCGCGATTGGTGAACTTCGCCGCATTGCTCATCAGGTTGAGCAGCGCCTGGCGCATCCGCGTCTCGTCGGACACCACGTCGCCGATCGCCGGATCGACGCTGAGCACGAGCTCGTTGTGATTGCGCGCCATCAGCACCTGCGACGTCGCGGCGACGTCCTCGATCACCCGCCGCAGACTGAACCGTTCGATGTTGAGGCGCAGCGCGCTCTTTTCGATCTGCGAGATGTCGAGCACGTCGGCGACCAGCGACAACAGATGCTTGCCCGCCGCGTTGATCCGCTCGAGGTCCTTGTGGCGCTGCGGATCCTTCGACGGCTCGCAGTCCTCGAGCAGGATCTCGCTGTAGCCGATCACCGCGTTCAACGGCGTGCGCAGCTCATGGCTCATCTTGGTCAGGAAAATCGACCGCTCCTTGTTGGCCTTTTCGGCCTTGTCCTTGGCGAGCCGGAGCCATTCGGCGGTATTGCGATGCCGCAACACTTCGCGCTGGAGCGCCGATTCGGAGGCCAGCAGCAGGCCGTAATAGATGGCGACCCAGGCCATATAGAGCGTTGCGCTCGCCACCGAGACCAGGCCGACGACCGACATCCGCTCCATCGGCACGCGCTCGGGCAACGCGCCGGCCATGTGCCACAGAACCAGGAAGACGCTGAAGTTGATCGCGAACAGGCCGAGCACGCGCAGCGGCCGATCGCTGAGATAAAAGAGGCCGTTGAGCAGCGCGATCAGCAGCCAGGGCAGGAATGGCGAGCTGACGCCGCCGTAATAGTAAGCGCCGAACAGCGTGACCGCGATCAGCGTCTCGACGGAGACCGCCGCCACCAGCCTGAGATCGCCGGTCGAACGCAGGACGAAAGGCAGCAGCGCGAACAGGCCGACGCCGCAGGCGATCACCACGATGTGGAAGTCCGGGTTCGGGTCGGCGAGAAAGAGGAAGGCGACGATCGACTGGCCGGTCATCGGCCCCACGAGATGGGTGAACACGAAGGTTCTCGCGCGACCCAGATTCGAGCTGGTTCGCTTGGCCCGCTCGGGGATGAACCAGTCGATGATCCGCAGGGCGAATTGAAGCATGTCGGCTTGCTCGGGCGAAAACCGTTCGAGGCAATCTCGCCAGTTTCGATGAATATTGCCTTACCGTAGCGGACGTCGCAGATATCCATTGGATCGCCGCGGTTCGTTTCGGCCTGAATGGTTAATGGTTACCTGATCTCACCGTGTTTCGGGTCATTTAATAATAACATTTCTGTTCACTATTTCCTTTAGCCCAATAATAACCCGCAATGAGCAATCTAGCCCGGCAAATGATGGGGCTAGTCTATGTCTTTCATCGATTCTGCGGATCGAATTATCGACTGGTTCATCCCGGATGAACTGCTTGCCGAGCGAGAGATGCGCACCCGCGCGCGCATGTTTCTCGTCAGTCACATGTTCGGCCCGATTCTTGGCAATGTCATTCCGGCCTATCTGTTCTGGCTCGATCCCAAGCCCGGCGCGACGCTGCTGGTGCTGACGCTGTCGATCACGCTCTTCTGGGTGTTTCCGTTCCTGCTGAAGTTCACCGGACGCTACGCGCTGCTGAGCTACATCTCGGTGCAGGTCCTGCTCTTCGCCATTCTGTGGGGCTGCTACTTCTATGGCGGGGCGTCGTCGCCGTTCCTGCCGTGGCTGGTCACGGTTCCGCTGCTGGCGTTCTTCTATCTCGGCGCCAGCGTTCGCAGCTGCGTCATCATCCTCATGCAGATCGGCGTGAGCCTCGGCGGCTTTTCCGAGTTCTATCTGCTGGGCGGCAGCTTCCCCACGCGCATCCCGCTTTCGCAAATGCAGGGCATCGGCGTCGTCTCGATCGTCAGCGCCTCGATCTATGTCGCGATGATGGCGCTGTTCTACGCCAAGATTCTCGCCTCGCAGGCCGAGGTCGAGGCCGAGGTCGCCAAGCACCTGGAGACCAGCGCGCAGTTCCGCGCCGCGGCGCTGCAGGCCGAGCGCGCGAGCGTCGCGAAGGCCGCCTTCCTCGCCAGCATGAGCCATGAACTGCGCACGCCGTTGAACGCGGTGATCGGCTATAGCGAGATTCTTCTGGAAACCACCGATCCGGACGCCGAATCGACCTCGCACGCCGATCTCTGCCGGATTCGCGACGCCGGTCAGAATCTGCTCGCCCTGGTCAGCGCGATTCTCGATCTTTCGAAGATCGAGGCCGGCAAGATGGAAGTGTTCATCGAGCCGGTCGACCTGCCGGAATTCGCGGAGCAGGTCGCGGCCCGCTGGGGCGCCAGCGAGCGCAACCACGGCAACACGATTTCGACGCGCCTCGGCCGCCATTGTTCCGTTGCTCTCACCGATGTCGCCAAGCTCGAACGGATTGTCGGCGCGCTGGTCGAGAACGCGGTCCGATTCACCGGGAACGGGGCGATCGATATCCTCTTCGACACCGCGCAGCCCGGCCCCGGCGGCGAGCCCTGGCTGTCGATCGCGGTCCGCGACACCGGCATGGGGATCGCGCCGGAGAATATTCCCCAGCTCTTCGATGTGTTCGTCAATCGCGACGACGCCACCCCCAGCAACTACGGTTCGGCGGGCCTCGGGCTGCCGCTCTGCGACCGGCTTTGCCGGCTGCTCGGCGGAACCCTGACCGTCGAGACCGCACGCGGGAAGGGCAGCACCTTCACCGTCCGCCTGCCGCAGGGCCGCGTCGCCGCCGCCGCGGGCGCTGAAAGCAAGCTGGCCGAGGCCGCGTGAGGGTTCGAACGATGCACACGATCCTGCTTGTCGAAGACAATGAAATGAACCGCGACATGTTGCAGCGAAGGCTGTCGCGTTCCGGGTTCGGCGTCGTGACCGCGGTCGACGGGCCGGAAGGGATTCGCAAGGCCCGCGAGGAGCAACCCAGCCTCATCCTGATGGATGTCGCGCTCGGCGCGATGGACGGGTGGGAAGCCACCCGCGCCATCAAGCGCGACCCGAGGACCGCTTCGGTGCCGGTCATCGCGCTCACCGCGCATGCGCTCGACAGCGATCAGCGGCGGAGCGTCGAGGTCGGCTGCGCCGGCTTCGACACCAAGCCTGTGGACTACAAGCGGCTGCTCGAGAAGATCGATCAGTTGCTCGCCAGAACGGCCAATCAAATCTAGCTCGAAAAGAGCAGAGAAGACGGAAAAAGGATCGAACAGTCATGAAGTCGGAGCCATCCCCGCTGCCCGGTACGCTGAAGGGCAGTCTGCGCGAATACCGGGTCGTCGAGGGCAGCGATTTGCTCAGGCGCGTCGACGGATTCTACCAGTGGCAGGAGCAGCGCCGCCAGGAGGGCTTCTGGCCCTACGGCCGCTCGACCGAGACCGGACCCAAATCCGCCTGCGCGGTCGCCGACGACGTCGGCCGAAAGTCCAGGGGCGTCAACTTCGGCTCGCAGGATTATCTTAGCCTGTCGAACCACCCGTCCATTCACCAGGCGGCGCATGTGGCGATCCAGCGCTACGGCGTGCACAGCGCCGGATCGCCCGCCTTCATGGGCAACACCACCCATTCGATCGCGCTGGAAAAGAAGATCTCGGAATTTCTTTGCATGGATCGTGTGGTGCTCTATCCGACCGGCTACGCCGCCGGCGCGGGCGCCATCAAGGGGCTCGTGCGCTCGAGCGACCATGTCGTGATGGACGCGCTCGCCCATGCCTGCCTGCAGGACGGGGCCGCTTCGGCGACCAAGAACGTCTACCTTTTCCGGCACCTCGACCTCGAATCGGCGCGGCGCTGGCTGTCGGAGATTCGCGCCAAGGACAGGGCGAACGGCATTCTCGTCGTCACCGAAGGCCTGTTCTCGATGGATTCCGACACGCCCGACATCCTGGCGCTGCAGGACCTCTGCCACGAGTTCGACGCGACCCTGATGGTCGACGTCGCGCATGATCTCGGCTGCCTCGGCGAAACGGGCCGCGGCCATATCGGCGTCCAGAACATGCTCGGCAAGGTCGACATCGTGATGGGAAGCTTCTCCAAGACATTCGCCTCGAACGGCGGCTTCGTGGCCTGCCCGTCGCGCAGCGTGCAACAGTACCTGCGCTATTTCTCGACGCCGGGGACGTTCTCGAACGCGCTGTCGCCGATCCAGGCCGCCGTCGTGCTGCGAGCGTTTGAAATCATCGATTCCGCCGAAGGGAAAACGCTGCGCGAGTCGCTGATGGCGAACGTGCTGGCGCTGCGCGGCGGCTTGCAGCGGGCGGGCTTCGAGGTCCATGGCGAACCCTCCGCCATCGTGTCGGTCAAGATGGGCACCGAAGCGATCGCCCGCCTCGTCGCCCGGCAGCTGACCAGCCTCGGCCTCGTCGCCAATATGGTGGAATATCCGGCCGTCCCCAAGGGCGCCGCACGGTTCCGCCTTCAGGTGATGGCGAACCACACCGCGCCGCAGATCGAGCAGGCGGTCGCCTGCATGAAGGATGCCTTTGACGAGGCGACCCACGAACTCGATGACATTCTCCACCCCGCGCAACTGGCGGTCGCGTGAGCGCGGTGGCGTAGCGACCGGCGTCGCGCGAAGGGCGGAGCGAACGATCAACCAAAGCGTCGCCGGCGTCGCAACCTCTGGCTTCGCCCGACTGATTGTTCGAAGACGACCCCGGATGTTATTTGTCGAAATTCTCGTCGCTGAACGGCGAGGACGTCGGCGTCTGGATGCGAATGAATCCGACGCCGCCATGGGCGTGGCAGCTGTTGCAGGCGGTCGTCAGGTCGGAATAGCCTCGCAGGAATTTTCCGCCGTTCCTGGCTGCGGCGGCGTCGCGCATGGCGGCGAGCGGACCAACCACCGCCTTGATGTCTTCGATCGGGATGTTGCTGTATAAAATCGCCGCCCTTCTCAGACTTTCGGTGATCCGGTCGATCTCATAGCCGACGAGCGGCCAGTTTTCTGATTTGGCCGCGTACCAGAGCCGGATGTGGCGCAACTCGGCGACGCCCATGATGTCGCCAAGACTGACCAGGTTCGACGTATCAGGCTGACCTGGCGCAGGAGGCGATGAGGCCGCGAAAGGCGGCGTATCCTCGCCCCAGGCCGCGGCGGTCGCCATCAGCGCGACGGCGGCGCCCAACGCGATGATTTTCATCTGTCGAACTCCTGACCCTTCGCCTCCTCGGACGCCGGAGCCGAGGCGACGTCGGGTTGCTTCCGGTCGCTGACAGTTGCGCGCACGAAAACTCCGTCGGTTGAACCGCACGGACGAAACGGCGCGGCCCTTGCCCCATCGAGCGCCAATCCTTGGCGACGGCGAATATCGCAGCGGGAACCGGGGGTGGCAAGGCGTCATCGGGACGCGCCGAATTGCCGATGGGCCGAGCCGCGCGTGTCGAGGATCGACGAGACGCCCGCGACGCTACGGATCCTTGACCCATCTCAAGGCGCTCTCCGCGAGAAGCAGCCAATGAATGGCGAAAGCCGCGCCAGCATCTCAAGGCGGCGGCGCGGCTGAAGCTGAAACCAGGGATTCTCGATCATGCCCGCCGGACGCTCCTCGTCCTTCGCATTGTCGGCGCTGCTCGCGCTGGCGCTTCCGTTTCTCACAAGCGCGGCGGAAGCCGGGGTTGGCGGCGGGGCCGGCGGCGTAGGCGCCTCCATGCGCCGCGCGACACTTGTCAGACCGGCGCAATATTACCGCTTCGACGACCAGAACTACTGCTGGTACGCGCAAGGCTGGCAGGGCCCCGGCTGGTATTTGTGCGGCGACGAATGGGACATCGGCGTCGGCTGGGGCGGCCCTTACGGCTGGAATTGCTGGGGCCGCAGCCGTCGATCATGGCCCAGCGGCGGGGGCGGCGTCGGGGCCTGGCATCGGCGCCCGCCGCCAAACGTTCCGGGCGTCCGACCCGCTCCGCGGCCCGGGGTCAGCGGCGGCGGCGCTCCTCATGCCTATCACAGCGGCGGCGCGGTTTTGCCGAGCGCTCCCCTCGGCGGCGCGCCGAGCGTTCACAGCCTGCCTGGCGTCGGTGGGCTCGCCCCAGCTCTTGGCCCCGCCCGCCCGGCGTTCCACGGCTTTGGCGGCGCCGGTGGTGAGGGCGTGCGCGGCTTTGGCGGCGGCGGCTCGGGCTTCCACGGCTTTGGCGGCGGCGCTTTCTCTCCCGGCGGCCACGGCGGGCACGCGCGCTGACGCTGCTCAGGCGCGGCTGTTGGGAACTGAGTGAAACTGTCCCGGTCGCCCTGTAGCGCGCCGCAACCCTGCGTAACCTGCCCCAACGGCGCCGGCTTGTCGGGAGCCGGGGAATAGGCCAGATTGGCGAGCGGGGGGTTTCCGAGAAAATTCAGTTCGATTGAAAATGTACGCCGCTGGCCGTCGTGAACGACGGCCAGCCGATTTGTGTTGCTGGCGCAACCTCCCCGAAAAAATTCGACCGCCCGCGACTTCAACCGGAGGAGCTCTCAATGGCTGATTATTTCCCGACTTCCGAGACCACAGGCGCCGCCGATCTGGAGGACATGGGGGCGGGCGACTTCGTCTATGTCGCGCCGCAAGTGGTCTTGACCGAAACCAATGTGGACAATTTCGGGATCAAAGACAATTTCTTTGGCAATGCGGAAATATACGGGTCGGTCACCGCCAATGACGCGGTTTTTTTCACTGGAGCGGCGGGCCAGACCACGGACATCCAGATCGGCCAGACGGGCGTGGTGTCGGACTACGGCGGAGGGGGGGCCGGCGTCGAAGTCGAGAATGGTCTCTACGACATCAGCAATTCCGGACAGATCATCGCCGATGAGAGCGGCGATGGCATAATCGTTGGCGTCGCCGGCAGCAGCGGCGCGATCCGCAACTACGGCACGATCGATGCGACCGTCGGCGTAAGTGATGCCGACTTCAATACGAACGACCTCAATTACATCGACAATTACGGAACCATCGCGGGCAGCACGGACGCGATATCCGAAACCGGCGGCCATTTTGCCCAGATCAACAATTACGGCGCCCTCGTCACCACCACCGCCGACGCCGCGGTTTTTGGCGATTCCACGACCCTCGTCAGTCTGGTCAATGTCGGCACGATCACCGGCGGGGTCACCCTTCAGGCGAGCAATTCCTCGATCGCCAATCAAGGGACGATCATCGGCGGCATCGTCGGCGGCGCGATCGATCTTGAAGGCTCCAACGCCTCCCTGAACAACTCCGGGACGCTCGACGGCGACGTCAGTCTTGGCGGCGCGGGTGATTCGATCGTCAACACGGGGGTGATCAACGGTGAGGTCGGCTTCTTCGGGGCGACCAACGCGTCCCTCAATTCCGGGCGCGGCGTGATCACCGGAGAGATCGACTGCGGCGACGGCGGCGCCACGGTGATCGCCGGCGAGACCGGCGATGTGGTGGTCGGCGGAGCGGGCAACGACAGGCTGCAGGCCAGCCCGACGCTGGCCGCCGCCAACAACGCCGCCATGACGACGCTCGACGGCGCCGGCGGAAACAACTGGCTGATCGGCGACGGCGCCTATGTCACCTTCGACAGCGGCGACGCCAACGGCGGCATCAATCACATCAACGGCCGCCTGTCGAAAATGTCGGATGTCGCGGGCGACCAGAACAACACCTTGAGCTACGCCTCGCTCGGCGGCGGCGCGCACAGCGTTTTTGTCAACCTCCTGACCGGGCAAGCCTGGACGTGCTCGACCCCCAACGCCAATACCGCACCGGAAGCCGCTCTCACCTTCGAGGACTACATCCGGAACGTGCCCAACGTGATCGGCTCCAGCGGCGCCGATACGCTGATCTGCGACAACGGCGTCGACACCATCACGCCGGGCGGCGCGGGCACTGTAATGGACGCCGGCGTCGGCGCGGGCAGCCAGGACACCTTCGTCTTCACGTCGTTTGCGTCCAGCACGTCGACCAGCAGGGACACCATCAACGGGTTCAAGGCGGGCGTCGACATGCTGGATTTTTCGGCCCTGGACGTGACGGCCGCCAACATCGTGATCACTCAACCCGCCAGCAACCATCACATCAGCACCGTCTCTGTCGAGCAAACCGCGGGGACGTTCGACGCGGCGACCAATCTGACGCTGTCGGTGCACACGACCACCATCGGGGCGCTCACCACCGGCAGCATCATCTTCTGATCGCCGGGCCGCGCCAGCGCGCTGCTTGCAAAGGCGGCGCGCCGCCGCCGGAGGCGGCCAGGGGCGAGGCCTTGCCTGGCCTCGCCTTCCGAGCCCATGGGAAATCTCTGGGCCACGCTTCCTGGTGGAGCGCGTCATACAATTTGAAAGGCATTGGAACCGCGCCGATATTCCCTCCGCCCTTGTGGGGGAGGGTTAGCGAGGGCGGTCGCATTGCCCTCTCACGTTGAGGCGCAACTTCTTTTCCGTCACGTCGGCGCGACCCCCTATCCCGGCCTTCCCCCACAAGGGGGGAAGGTGAAGGCCGGCGCTCACTCAATTTTGCCGAAGCGCGCCCCAATCGACGACGGCCTGATACGCCAGCGCGCAGAGTTCGAGTTCGGGAAGGTCGAAGCTCATCATCGATTGCGTCATGAACAGGCCGACGACCTGCTCCACCGGATCCACCCGGCAAAAAGGTCTTGGCGGCGCCCGACCATCAGAATTGGGCGACCGAGCCGGGCGCGACGTCGAGCGCGACGCGGGAGCCCAATCCGAAGCCGTAGCCGGGCGAGGCACGCCGCCGATGTCGATCGGCGGCAGCGTCGTCGGCAGCACGTTGGCGTGCATCAAGGCGAGCGTCTTTCGGCCGATGATGCGCGCGCCGTCGAGCGAGGCGCCTCCACCATGACCTCAAGATTCGACTACCGCGCGGCAACGAGGGCTACTTCGATCAGCCCGCGCAATTGTCGCATGAGAGACGCACCCTCCAACTGAAGGGCGTCGAAGCCTTCGCGCTTGAGCGTGGTCTTCAGTTCCGTGACAGTCGCCACTTGTCCCGACTTCGCCAATTGAAACGCGCGCTCCAAGGCGGTCATTCTTTGATCCATGCCGCCAAGCGTAGCGGAAACAGAAGGCGAACGCGAGGCCGCCGCCGAGGAAGGGATGTCGGCGTCATCCCGTTGTCGACGGCTTGATCTGGATCGACACCAGAGGAATATCGAACGAACACACGACGCCGGCGGGATCGAATGAGACGTTGGCCTTACCGGAGAGCTGGCCGACGAAGCCGATTTCGATGAGCTGCATTCCAAAGCTGCGGCGCGTCGGAGGTTGAACTGGCGGCCCGTCGCGCTCAGTCCAGGTAAGTCGAAGCCGTTCTTGGTCCTCGTCAATCTTGGTCGCAATTTCTATCCGCCCCTCCGGCGCCGAGAGCGCACCGTATTTGACCGCATTTGTGCAGAGCTCATTGATCGTCATGACCAGCGGGAGCGCCGCGCCAGGGCTGATTTCAATCTCCGCGGGGTGAAGCACGAACTGCTCTGCACCCGGCGTGTCGAATGGCTCGATGGCTGTCTTCAGGAGGGCCCCCAGCTTCGAGCCGCCCCAACTCGTTTGGAGAAGCAGATCGTGCACGCGCCCCAGCGCCAATATGCGACTCGAGATCGCCAATTCGGCCTGTCGCAAATCGGTCGAAGACCGCAGACTTTGGTTCGATATCGAGTGCACGATCGCCAAGGTGTTTTTGACGCGATGGTGCAGCTCCTGCAGGATGACTCGTTGGAGCCTTTCGGCGACCTGGTGTTGCGCGGCGTCTATACCTGCCTGTTCCAGCAGTTGCCGGAGGTTGGCGTTTTCGAGCTCCAACCGAATTTCAACTGCGCTCGCCATTTTGGACTCGCCGCCTCGGGGCCTTTATTTCTATCGACAAACGGCAGGCCCGAAAAGCGGCGAACCGGCGCCCTTGATCGGGACCCGACTCCATCCCAATAATCCAACGGGAAGCGACAAGGAACACATCCAATGAAAGCTGCGATCGTTCGGAGCGCCGGGCAGACGCCGGTCTATGGCGAGTTCGGCGCGCCGGTCGTCGGCCCCGGCGAGCAGCGGATCGCCGTGGCGGCCGCCGCGATCAGTCCGCTTGTGAAGGGCCGGGCGTCCGGCGCGCATTACAGCGCCTCGGCTCAGTTTCCTTTCGTAGTGGGGGTCGACGGCGTGGGCAGGCTCGAGGACGGGCGCCGGATCTATTTCGTGCTGCCGAGGGCGCCCTACGGCAGCATGGCCGAACAGACCGTCGCGGCTCCGGCGCATTGCGTGGCCGTACCGGACGGCCTTGACGACGTGACCGCCGCGGCGATCGCCAATCCCGGCATGTCGTCGTGGGCGGCCTTCGAGGAGCGCGCGAAGCTGCGCGCCGGCGAGACGGTGCTGGTCAACGGCGCGACGGGGACGGCGGGCCGGCTGGCAGTGCAGATCGCCAGGCATCTTGGCGCGGCGAAGGTCATCGCGACCGGCCGCAATCGCGAGGCGCTGAAATCGCTTGCCGCGCTTGGCGCCGACGTGACGATCCCGCTGGTCGAGGACCCGGCAGCGCAGGAAAGCGCTTTCGCGGAACAGTTCGCGGCGGGGATCGATGTGGTGGTCGACTATCTCTGGGGTCCGAGCGCCGAGGCGCTGCTGATCGCCGCGGCCAAGGCTGGAAGGGACGCGACGCCGATGCGGTTCGTGCAGGTCGGGTCGATGAGCGGCGCCGACATCACGCTGCCCAGCGCGGCGCTGCGCGCCAAGGCGATCACGCTGATGGGCAGCGGCGTCGGCAGCGTCCCCGTCGAGCGGCTCGTCAACGCGATCGGCGGGGTGCTGCGGGCGACCGTCCCTTCCGGCTTCCAGATCGCCGCCAAGGCCGTTCCGTTGTCGGACGTCGAACAGGCGTGGGCCGACGGCGACAGCAGCCGGCGCATCGTGCTCACCGTGGATTCGCCGGCCCGTTGATCGCTGTCGTCCCCGCCTGTTTACATCGCCCTTCGTCGCCGATCACATGAGCGATCTTCCTCCGAGGCCGCCGCCATGCAGAAGCTTCTCGTGTTCCAGTCTCTGTGGGCGATGGAGCGCCGGGAGAGCGACGGCGTCGAGCGCACGCTGGAGGAGAATGTCGAAATGATCGCGCAGGCCGGTTTCGCCGGGGTCAGCGCCGACTTTCGCGATCGCGAGTTCGTGCGACGGCTGACCGGCCTGCTCAAGCCGCGCGGCATGCAGGCCGAAGGCCAGTGCTTTCCCAAAACCGTCGATGATCTGAAGCCGGTTCTCGACATCTGCGCCGAATTCGGCGTCCATCACCTCGACATCCAGCCGGACGTCCGCCCGCGCCGGCTCGCCGAGTGCATTCCGCTGCTGGAAGGGTGGCGGCGCCTCGCGGAACAGGTGGGTTTTCCGGTGCTGATCGAGACGCACCGCGACCGCATGACCACCGACCTCTATTTCACGCTGGACTTGCTGGAATGCTTTCCCGATCTGAAATTGCTCGCCGATCTCTCGCATTTTCTGGTCGGGCGCGAATTCGCCTGGCCGGTGTCCGATGAGAACCACGCGATGATCCATCGCATCCTCGACAATTCCTGGGCGTTCCACGGCCGGGTGGCGAGCCGCGAGCAGGTGCAGATCGAAATCTCGTTTCCGCAGCACCAGATGTGGCTCGATCTGTTCCTCGGCTGGTGGGAATACGGTTTCGCGAGCTGGCGCAAGCGCGCCGGCCCGCACGACGATCTCGGCGTTCACCTGCGAACTCGGGCCGAAGCCCTATGCGATCACCGGCCCCGACGGAAACGACGCGACCGATCGCTGGCGCGAGGCGCTGATGATGAAGACGCGGGTCGAGGCGGTGTGGGGCGCGGTCGCGAGGTCGTGACTTGCGCGAGGCGGCGCGGCGGATTGATTCACGACGGCGGCCGATGATATTTCTGGGCGCATAGCGAAAATGACGCGTTGGCCGGGGCGAGCGGCGCATCCGCCGCTCCCGCGAGCAATCCGAACGCCAACACCAGAGGTAAGGGGTCAGCGATGAGATCGAAGAGTGCTCTGGCCGCTCTGTCGGTCGCCGCGTTGTTTGCGACGGTTCAATTCGCGACGGCGGCGGCGTATCGCACCTATGTCGAGCGCACCGTCGCCGCCGGCGTGTCCACCCATATCTGGACGTTCGCCAGCTGCACGGGGAGAATCCGCTACCCGTTTTCGAGAACCGCTTTCGTCGAACATGGAACGGTTGCGTTCAAGGAATCGACGGGGACCCGATGCGGACTTGCGAACGTGATCACGCGGGAAGTCTGGTACACGCCCGCCCCCGGCTTTGTCGGCGTCGATCGGTTGACCTTTCCGCGAGGCCATGGCCACGCCGAGATTTTCGCCATCACCGTGCGCTGACTTGCCGGCGGCCTGCTGAACCCGACGCCGCCTTGCGAGGCCGACGCGGGGCGGCGCAATGGCCGGCGGGGCGCGTTCCGCCTTCCCGCCGGCCGCTTTCGGCCTGAGTTCGCTCGCCTCCTCGGCGCTCACATCCGGCGTTGGCGGGCGAGTTCGCAGAGGCGGACCAGATCGTCGTCGTAGGCGCCGGAATCCGCGAGGATCCGCGGGCAGAGGCGCCGCAACGCGAGGTTGGCGAGACGGCCGCCGCCGACCGTGGCGGCGCCCGGGCCGTTGGCGGGCGAACCGGACGCGGCGCCGGTCGCGCTGTCGCCGCCGGAGCCGACGCCCGCGGTCCCGCCTGGGCCGACGCCCGTGGTCCCGCCCGGACCGACTGCGCCGCCGACGCCCATTCCAACCGACGCGCCGGTTCCGCTATCGCCGCCGACCCCAACGCCGACCGCGCCGTTCGCGCCATTGGCGCCGCCGACGCCGACGCTCGCCGTCCCAGTCGCGCCGTTGGCCCCGCCGACGCCGACGCTCGCGGTTCCATTTGCGCCATTGGCGCCGCCGGCGCCGACGCTCGCCGTTCCGCTCGCGCCGTTGGCGCCGCCGGCGCCAATCCCCGCGTTCGCGCTCACGCCGCTGGCGCCGGCGCCAACGCTGGCGTGCCCGGAGCCGACGCTGGCGCTGACGCTGGCGGCCTGAACCGGGCCGATCATCACGAAGGAAACGGCGAGGGCGCTTGCCGTCAACCAGTTCCGGCGGCCAGGCGCAGCTTGAATACCCAGAACTTCAGTCATGAGTGCCTCCAGGACAGATAAACCCGTCCCAAGGCAACGCCGCCGGCACGCGGAAGTTCTTCGTTAACGGGATGTAACCAAGAAAATGTCGCTGATATAGCCAATGAATATTGAATTCGACGAAAGCAATTCTATTTTCATTCTATTCAACCCCCTGACCCGGCGGTGGAGCTCTCGGCGATGGCGGCGCCCGGCATTCGCGGTTAACGGTGATTCATCGCCGGTTATTGAGTTTCTTGATTGATCGATAGAGATGAGCTAAGAAGATTTGGCCGCGCGGTTTGGTTTGCTCCGGCCGCGCGGGATTGTCGGGACATCGAATCTCTCAACGAGGCCCTGGCGCTCACGCGCCAGGGCCTTTGTCGTTGGCGGGGCGGCGGTCAAGACGGCCGACCCACCGCGTCGGCTGGCCGCCGCGTCCCGGTCAGACGGCCGCGCGCGCAAGCGAGGCGGGCTCAGGACAGCACGAAGCTCGCAACGCCCGACATGTCGGATGTCGCCGCCGTTGGAGCTGCGCCGAGCTTCTCCTCAGGCATGCCTGAACGGTTGACCCATATCGTGGGAAAGCCGAACCACGACGCGCCGGCGGCGTCCCACCCGGCGAAGGCGGCGAAGGCGATCTGCTCCCTGGGCAAGCCGAAAGCATCCACCGCCATCTGGTAGGCCTTCGGATCCGGCTTGAAGACCTGCGCGCGGTCGGTGGTCAAAATGAAGTCGAACAGGCCGTCGAGACCCGCGTTTTTCATGTTCGTCCTCAACATGTGGTCGGTCAGGTTGGCGAGAAAAGCGACGCGAATCCCGTTTGTCCTGCAGGTGTCCAGCGCCGCCCTGACGTCCGGCCAGGCGCGAAGATTCAAATAGGCTTGCATGAGCTGCTCGCGCTCTTGCGCCGCCAATTCCAGCTTGAGGCTCTCGGCCGCATAGACCAGCGCGCCTTCGCTCACCCGCCAGAAATCCACATATCGACCGGCGGCGGTGCGCAACCACGTATATTCAAACTGCTTGTTGAACCAGATCCGGCCCAATTCGCGGCCGTTGTCCGGGAACAGCTCGTTCACCCGCGCAAATATCGGGCGAGGATCGAAGATGACGAAGGCGTCGAATGCGATGGCCTTGATATTGCTTCGCCCGGCTGCTCGCGAAGGCGATGTCGGCAACGTCAGGCTGGACGCCAATCCCGCGGCGAGGCTGAAAGTGGCGCGACGTGACAGCGGCATGGTTTCTCCTTTGCCCGCCGGGCGCTCGGGTGTGGGGTTGGCTGGCGTTCCGGCCGAAAATGAAGAGCGCCATGTCTACGCTGTCGCCTGGCGGCTTGTCTCCGGCTGCGCGGGAGGCGCGCGCCGCCGCTTCGCGTTTGGAGATCGCTCGCCCGCCCTGTAGGCTCGAACTGCGCTTCAACCCGCGCTCGCAGTTTCCGGCGCCGCCGGCGGCGAACCTGCCAAAGTCGCCGGCCGGGAAGGCCAGATATCGGCGTCAATGCCGGTCCAGGGAGGAGAGGATGATGCGAGATAGCAGCCGTTTGTCACGCGCGGCCGTCCTGAAGGGAATGTTGGGCGCGAGCGCCGCCGTCTTCGCGCTCGCGGCAGGCGGCCTCGCGCAGGCGCAAGACCAGGGCCCGATCAAGATCGGCGTCATCGCCGAGGCCCAGGCGGTCGCCGGCTCGTCGATCCCCTCGGCCGCGCTGCTCGCCGCTGACGAAATCAACGCTCAAGGCGGGGTCGACGGCCGCAAGATCGAGATCGTCTCCTACGACAACCATTCCTCTTCGGCCGAATCGGTGCGCGCCTTCCAGCGCGCCGTCAACGAGGACCACGTCAACGCGGTCATCGCGAGCTATGTCAGCGAGGTCGTGCTGGCGCTGGAGCCGTGGTCGGCGCGCCTGAAGACGGTGATGATCACGCCGGGCGCCGCCTCGGACGTCATCACCGCCAACATCGCCAAGGATTACGAGCACAACAAATACACCTTCCACGGCTACCTGACCTCCGGCGCGCTGTCCGAACTCGTCTGCGACGCCGCCAAGGACATGCTGGTCGACGGCCTCAAGATGCAGAGCGCGGTGATCATGAGCGAGGACGCGGCGTGGACGACGCCGCTCGACGCCGGCTACGAGCAATGCCTGCCGAAGATCGGGCTCAAGGTTCTCGACCATATCCGCTTCTCGCCGGACACCAATGATTTCACGCCGATCTTCAACAAGATCGAGGGCGAGAAGCCGGACGTCATCATCACCGGCATCTCCCATGTCGGCGTGCAGCCGACGGTGCAGTGGAAGAGCCAGCAGGTGCCGATCCCGATGTTCGGCGTCGCCTCGCAGGCGACCAACTCGACGTTCTGGAAAGACACCAACGGCGCGACCGACGGCGTACTCTACCAGGCCGTCTCCGGCCCGGGCGTCGCGGTGACGCCGAAGACGCTGCCGTTCGTCGAGGCGTTCCAGAAGCGGTTCGGGAATTTCCCGTCCTATTGCGGCTACACCGCCTATGACGAAGTCTATTATCTCGCCGACGCCATTCACCGCGCCGGCTCGACCGACAGCGACAAGCTGGTCGCCGCCCTCGAGAGCACCGATTACGTCGGGACGATCGGGCGCGTCGAATTCCTCGGCAAGGGCGACCCCCATGTCCATGGCCTCAGGACCGGAGCCGGCTTCATCACCGGGCTTTTCCTGCAGTGGCAGAACGGCGAGCAGGTCAACCTGTGGCCAGCCGACCTGTCCAGGGGAAAGCTGACGTTCCCGCCCTTCGTCAACGTCAGGTCGGCCCGCAACTGAGAAGCCCGACAAAAATACGCGGGACTCGCGGACGCCGCGGGGGCGGGGGCGTGATCGATGCTGTTGTGGCAAATCCTGATCGACGGCTTCGCGATCTCCTCGCTCTACGCGTTGGGCGCCACCGGGTTCACGCTGATATTCGGCGTATCGGGCGTGCTCAACCTGTCGCACGGGGCGCTGATGGTGGCGGCGGCGGTCGCCGCCTGGGTGGCGGGCGGAAGCTTCGGCGTCGGCAGCTATGGCGGCGCGATGTTCGGGGTTGTGGTCGGCTTTCTGCTGTCGCTGACGACCTATTTTCTGGTCGTGCGGCCGTTGCAGCAGTCGCGTCGGATTCGCGAGGAGGAGAAGGAGATATTCATCCTCACCGCGACGCTGCTGTGGGGCATCATGATCCAGGAGGCGGTCGCCTGGCTCTACACCAACAACGCCAAGACGGTGCTTCCGATCGTCGACGGGGTGGTGAGGATCGCCGGCGTGCGCACGCCGGCCAACGAAATCTTCACCGCCATCGTCTGCTGGCTGGCGATCGGCGCGCTCTGGCTCATCGTCAACCGGACGCGCGCCGGCAAGGCGGTGCTCGCCGCTTCGATGAACCCGCGCGGCGTGACGCTGCTCGGCGTCGAACTGTCGCTCGTCTACATCGTCGTCTGGGCGATCTACGGCGTGCTGGCGGGAATTGCCGGCGTGCTGCTCGGCATGTTCCTCGGCGTCTCCTCGTACAGCGCCGGTCCGCTGACCGCGAGCGCCTTCTCGATCGTGGTGCTGGGAGGCCTCGGCAGCGTGTCCGGCTCGCTGATCGCCGCCTATGTCGTGGGCTATCTGGAGACCCTCACCGCCTATCTCGTGTCGCCGGCCTATCGCACCATCCCGGCGTTGCTGCTGCTGGTCGCCGTGATGTATGTGCGCCCGCGCGGCCTGCTCGGGCGGCGCTAGGCCGATGTGGCGCCGCATCATCGTCTCGCCCCCGGTGTGGATCAGCCTGATCCTGGTCGTCATGGCTTCGACGCTGCCGCTCTACGTGTCCGGCTACATTCTCGGCCTTCTCACCATCGCCTATTATTTCGGCGTGTTCTCGATGGCGTGGGACCTGCTGTTCGGCTTCGCCAACGAGGTGAATTTCGGCCCGACCTTCCTGATCGGCCTCGGCGCCTATACCGCCGGCATCCTCGACAATCTCTATCAGCCGCCGATCTGGCTGTGCGTCGTAGCCGGAACACTCGCCGCCGTGGTCGGCGGCGTCGTGCTGGCGCTGCCGGCGCTGCGGTTGCGCGGTCCCTATTTCGGCCTGACGACCCTCGTCGCCGTGCTCATGCTCCAGAATTTCATCGTGGTGGCGGCCTCGCTGACCGGCGGCGAGATCGGCCTCACCGTGCCGGACGTCATTTCGGTCGACGACAAGGTCAATTACTGGATCGCGCTCGGTTTCATGGCGGCCAGCGGCGCGGTGCTCTTCGGGCTGTCGCGCTCGCCGGTCGGGCTGATCCTGCAGGCCAGCGGCCAGGACGCGGTGCAGGCCGGCGCGCTCGGGTTCAACGTCACCAAGCACAAGCTCGCCGCCTTCATCGTCAGCGCGCTGTTTTCCGGACTCGCCGGGGCGCTGATGGTGTTCTATCTCGGCGCGGCCTCGGTCGGCGCCTTCGTCGATGTGACGGTCGGCGTGCAGGTGATCATCGGCGCGGTGCTCGGCGGACGACGCACCATCCTCGGCGCGGCGATCGGCGCGATCTTCCTGATCGTCGTCGGCGAGGCGCTGCGCCCGCTCGGCGATCTCGCCACCTTCATCGTCTCGGCGATGGCGCTCGCCGTGGTGCTCCTGTTCCCGAGCGGCCTGCTCGGCATGATCAGGCGCACGCGGGAGGCGACATGAGCGCGCCGGCCCATCTCGAAGTCAACGGGCTCACCAAGCGCTTTGGCGGACTGACCGCGGTCAGGAACATCAGTTTTTCGGTCAAGGGCGGGGAGATTCTCGGCCTGATCGGGCCGAACGGCTCGGGCAAGTCGACGGTGATGAAATCGATCATCGGCGTCGAGCGGCTCGACGGCGGGTCGGTGCGCGTCAATGGCGTCGAGGTCGCGGGCTGGCCGCCGCACAGAATCGCGCGGCTCGGCGTCGGCATGGTGTTCCAGCATTCGCGCCCGCTGCGCCGGCAGACGGTTCTGGAGAACATCCTGCTCGGCCTTCTGCCCGACCGGCTGCTGAATTTTCTGCCCGACCCCGCCACCGAGCAGCGGGCGCGCGAGATCGCCGGCCGTGTCGGACTGGGCGCGGTGCTCGATCGCCGGCCGTCCACGCTGCCCTTCGCCGATCTGCGCAAACTGGAGATCGCCAAGGCGATCGCCCGCGATCCCCGGGTGGTGCTGGTCGACGAGCCGTTCGCCGGCCTGACCTCGCGCGAAACCGCCGCATTCGCGGCGCTGATTGCCGAATTGCGCGACGACGGGCGCGCGGTGCTGCTCGTCGACCACAATGTCAGAAGCGTTTCCGCGCTGGTCGATCGCGTGCTGGCGATGTACGTCGGGGAGGCCATCGCCGAAGGCTCGGCGGACGAGGTGATGCGCAATGAAACGGTGCGCCGCGTCTATCTCGGCGGCAGCCTGGAGACGGCGGCGCGCCCGGAATCGGCGTTCCGCGATGTCGACACGCCGTTCCTGGCAATCGACAATCTGAGCGTGTTCTACGGCAAGGCGCAGGCGCTGGACGATGTGTCGCTCCACGTGCATCGCGGCGAATTCGTCTCGGTCGTCGGCTTGAACGGGGCGGGCAAGACGACGCTGTTCAACGCGATCTCCGGCCTGCTGCCTTACGCCGGCGACATTCACCGGGACGGCCGGCCGCTGCGCGGCCAGACCGCCGCCTCGATCGCCCGCCACGGCGTCGTGCAGTCGCCGGAGGGACGCGAACTGTTCGCCGACATGACGGTGCGCGAGAATCTCGACATGGGCGGCCAGCGCCTCGACGCGAAGGACGGCGCCGAGCGCCTCGCATGGCTGTTCGACCTGTTTCCGATCCTGAAGGCGCGGCAGGGGCAGGCCGCCGGCACGCTGTCGGGCGGCGAGCAGCAGATGCTCGCCATCGCCCGCGCGCTGATGATGAATCCCGATCTGTTGATCCTCGATGAACCGACCCTCGGCCTCGCGCCGGTCATGCTCGAGCAAATATCCAAGGCGCTCGAACGGCTGCGCCAGGCGACGCCGATCACCGTGCTGCTCGGCGAACAGAACGTCACCTTCGCGCTGCCGCACGCCGATCGCGTCTATGTGCTGGAGCACGGCCGGATCGTCTGGGAGGGCGACCCGAGCCGCTTCGCCGCAGAAGCGGGGGCGCGGTATCTGTAGAGCTTCGCCGCTCGGCCCTATGACGAGCCGCGGCGGATCGCGCCACCGCGATCGACTCACACAATGGAGGATGTTCATCAATGGGCGGGCTCGGCGCGAGCGGTCAGGCGGGAACGATGATGCCCGCCGGCTACATGTTCAAGAGAGTGGCGCGCCGGCCTGACTGGCTCAAGGCTGCCAACGTGAACGACATATATTCGTTAAGCGGGTGCGTCTCGGAGAATTTCGCTGATTACACCAACTATTGGAGACACAACGACCATTGGCTGTTCAATTCATCTGCGGCGATGGAGACGATCGCGAGGGAAAACAATCTAGACCTCAACGGCCTCACGCTATTTTACTACGAGGTGTTTGAAGAGCAATTCGACGAGGATTCAAGGGAATGGTCGGCATTCGATTCCGAGCCGTCTTTTGGCGCCGATGTTGAAGCCCCCAAATTGGCTCGGTTGGAAGGCTTTGACGTAGCGACATTCTGGGCTGGCGCCGGCCCCGAATGCTCGCCGCTTTCGTGCAATGGCGTCGCGGCGGAGGTTGCGGTCAACCGACACTGTCTCTTCGAGTCGCTTGAACAGGCCAAATCTTCGTTGGAAGCAGGCAAGTTCGACCATTCTGAACCAGGCCCATTCCGTATCTTCGCGGTCTACACGCTCGGTTCCTGGCCGGCGCCGCCGTTGCCGGAGACGCCGCGCGGCGGAGACGACTCCCGCTGACCCGCGCGCCCTCGAGCGATGGGCCAAACGCCTCGATGTCCGGCTCGAAGCGCGCTGATTCCGAATCGCTCCGCCGTTCCGTCGTCGGCGCTCCCCCGGTTCTAAATCGGAGTAGGCTGAGGCAGATCGTATCCGATCTCCGGCGCAATATGGTTCGACACATCGGGGCCATCCGGGTTGTCGCCAATCACCACCTTGCCGAAACTGATCGTGACCGTTTCGGTTCCTCCGGAGCCGTTTGGGGACAGCGACACCTGCGTGATTGTCGCGCCGGTCGCGGAGTAGCGCAAATTCTCATTGTTGTTGCTCGATTTGACGAGGTCGAAGACAACGGTCATGTCGGTCGCGTCATGGGCGGCCATGGCGATTCTCGGGCTCGCCGAGTCCGCCGCCTTGAGGATGATCATCGCGCCGCCAGTCGACGGCGACTCTTGATCAGAATCAGAATGAGAGTGCTGCGGCGGCGGACGCAGTTGCAGGCTCAAAGCCTCGATCCACCCTTCGTGCCCCTGCCCCTTGCTTTCTCCCGGAATGTAAACCAGACCGTTTCGAAGAAAATTGACGTATGTCGCCATGTTCCGTCTCCCTGCGTTGCGCCCGGCTCGATGCGGCCTCGCTGACCGCATCCGTGCTCGGCGAGGGAACACTGGACGCCTTCGGGGCGCGGCGCTGTTCCGCAGGGAACAAGGGACCGCATCGGTCGGTTTTCACGGAATCGAAACGAGGAAGCGATTGGCCATGCGGGGCGCGGAGTTACCGCCAACGCAAGGGGCGTGGCGATCGGAAATGGCGTGCCGGAAGGGAAGCGAACCCGAACTCAGCCAATCCCACAACCGCCAGCCAAAAGCGGAAACCGCCTTGTCACCGAATTGGCCGTGTCTCACCGACGGGGTGCAGTCCACAACCCGGTCTCGCAACCCGGAGGTCGGCGCGATGATCTCCTCGATCGACCGGCCGGTTGCGATGATGGTCCGACCGGCCAGCGCGGCGCGCGCGAGGGGGCGAAATATGGGTCAGGCTTGGCGCGGCGCCGCCGGGCGACGCCGCTGCGATGCTGCTGAACGTCAACCGCCGTCAGAGCCGCCGCCGGCGCCGGCGTCGCCACCCGCAGTCGGAGCGCTGTTCAGCGCCGATTTGAGGGCATAGGCGAGGTCGCCCGGGCACTGGCTATCGTTCGGCATGTCCATGAAAACGTGGCGCTTACGTCCCGGTTCATCCAGTTCAACCCTCGGTTGACGGCGACGGCGTAGAGGAATATAGAAGCGCCTCCAGCTTATACTCGAACACTGACTGCCCGGCTCCCCCCCAAAACCGCTGCCGGGGGCGGTATCGTGTCGATGAAGCCGTCGGCGATGATCCTGGTGACGCCCTTGAAATTCTGTTCGAGCCACTTTTGCGCCGCGTCAGTCTGCGCGCCCCACTCGCCGTCGACGTCGCCGACGGAAATGCCCGAACTGCCGCTTATTTCGCCGGGCACGTATTGCGCCGCCTCCGGCGCGCGCGCCAGCATATACTGGATGAGTTTGACGTCATCGCCCGTCGACCCCATTCCGATTCTGGCGTCGATGTTCCAAAAGGACTCGCCTTGATGTCGTCTGAGGAAACATGCACCATTTTGATCTCCCTCGATTGATGTTTCGTCGTCGGACCCGTGCCCGACGCTCGAGAGACTAGGGAGCGTTCATTCGCGGCGCTGTTCCCCAGGGAACAGGCGACGTCGGCTCAGATCCGATGGTCTTGGCCCGCCGGGCGCAGGCAGCGCCGGCGGCGACGACCCGACGATCATCGATTCGTTTTCATCAGCGCGACTCAGGCGCCGGCGCTCGGTCGGCCGCCGCCGAGCGGCGGTCCCGCTTGGTTCCTGGCTGATCCGCGGTCGGCTTTGCTCGCCGCATCAATGAAGTGGGCGGCGGGAGCGCCCCGCTGCCGAGCGGTCAACCCGAGCGGCGCCTTGTGCGGCGGGAGACGCCGCCGCGCCGCCGCGCCGATTTCAGCGGGCGCCGTCGCTTCGCCAATTTCGAGGGAAAGCGACGTTCTCGCGCTTGCCAAGCGCTCTCGCCGGCCCGCGACGGGCGGATGGCGGACCGGTTTGGTCTTCGCGTCCGGTCAATGTCCGGTTTGCGCAAGGCCACTCGCCGGGCAAAATCGCAAAACGCCGCCTGGCCATTTGAAAACGCTGGCGTCCCGGAAGGGAATCGAACCCCTGACCCCAGGTTTAGGAAACCTGTGCTCTATCCTGCTGAGCTACCGGGACTTTTATTGTTTTCAGATAGTTAGTCTTAGGCCGTTCTCATCTTTGGCGCTTCATTGGCGCCTAAACGCGTTGGGTCGGCATCCGATACAGTTGGCGCGAACCAAATCGCAACGCCAATTTAGCAGGAGCCCTTGCCAGGGGCAAAGCCCCAACCACCACGTGGACCTCGAGAAGGGGAAGGGCATGGGCCGATCAGAGGCCCACGCGTGGGTCGCGCCGCTTGCTGGCGACGACGTGAACCAAGCGCATGTTGTCGTCGTCGCAGAGGAAAGCGGATGTCCATCACCGTCGGGTTCTGGTTGATATAGGCCGTGGTCGCGGATGCCAATTGGCGCTCGCGCGGCGGCGAAGCTCCCCGATCAACTCTCGCGGGGTCCCCCGAGATTCGGCAACGTCCAACCAGTCCGTCTCCAAAGCACAATCAGCTTTGGATTTTGGCCGTTTCAACGCCAAATATTCCCGGATGACGTTATTTACGGTTTCGACATCGCCCGCTTTGACCATACCCCGCATGAACTCGCCAAACGTGAAATTGACCAAATTATTGCTCTCGATCGCCGCCCGAAAGGCGATTCTGAATTCAGTCAGAGCTTCCAAATTACGCCCCAACTCCAAAAGCGTCCTAGCAACCGAGCCGCGCGACACGATGTCGCCAAACTCAACCAATCGTTTTTCGGCCCACTCCAATGCCCCCACAAAATCGCTTTGTATTGTTAGCTCGCTAAAAAGATATTGATATACACGGTATCTATCATCTGGGTCCGTTAGCTCGGATAGCATACTTTTCAGAAAAATTACCCCAGGAGGCTCTACGCCCTTATCCGTTACAGTCTGGTCTCGCAGGCGCCTTAACTCAGAATTGAGCTGTTTATCATCGATTGAATACATTGTGACCTGCTAGAA
>CAVPVQ010000027.1:0-419491 GCA_963709185.1 uncultured Alphaproteobacteria bacterium | reverse complement strand
AAATTGATTGTCGTCATCGTTGCGCAACGTCACCAATCATCACCCGCCGTTCTCGCTGTGCCGGCAGGCGTAGCCGAGAAGAGCGGCCCGCGTGCTCCAGACCGGCTCGTTGGCGCCGGGCGCGCATTCGGCGGGATTGCGGACAATCCGCCGGCTCGATCCAACCGCTGTCGAAGTGTCCGCCATGCCCTGGTCGTTGATCGCGTTGATCGCGTCGATGGCGGCGAAACTCCGCTCCACTTGGGCGGTGTTCGCCGCCAGGATCGTCAGGGACGCGACAACAATTCCAATGGTCTTCCGCATGATCTGCTCCTCTCGCGCCAATGGCGGCGCTGATGAGGAGACCCGGAACGAGGCGGATTTATTCCAGCGCTGTCCTCGCTTTTTCTTGATCTCGCGCTATGAGCCTGCAACAGCCTCGCTTCGACGATCCATCGCCCTCCTCCAGAAGAGACGGAGAACCGCGCTGCTCATGCAGGACTGGCGTTGCAGAGTTGGGCGCGCGCGCGCACACGTCGCCGCCGACCTCATGAAGCTGCGGCGCCTCGCGGCGCTCGCCGGCTCGGTCATTCTGCTCGCGCTCCCCGCCCGCGCGGCGTGCCCGGTCGCCGGCGACCAGCGCGCGCTCGTGTCGGCGGTCTCCGAGCGCGGCGAAATCCAGCTTGCCGACGGGCGGACGGCGCGGCTCGCCGGGCTCGACATTCCCGATCCCGGCCGCGGCGATCCCAAAACCGCCGCGCAGGCGCGCGCCTGGCTGGCCTCCCGGCTGGTCGGGCGCGAGGTCGGCCTCAGCGCGCTGTCGGGCCGCGACGACCGCTGGGGGCGCATTCCCGCCGACATTTTCGCCGCCGGCGCCGGCGCGCCGCCCGCCTCGATGGCGCTCGGCCTCATCGCGGCGGGCCTGGCGCGGGTGCGGCCGGAGGTCGAGGCGCGCGATTGTCGGACAGAACGGCTTGCCGCAGAGGAAGCGGCGCGTGCGAACGGCCTTGGCCTGTGGGCCGATCCATATTATGGGGTGGTCGCGGCGAGCGCCCTCGATGATTTGCGTCAGCGCGATGGCCGGTTCGCCATCGTCGAGGGCGTTGTGCGCCGGGTCGGCCAGGGCCGCGCCCGGATCTATCTCGACTTTGGCGGTCGGGACGGTTTCACCGCGGTCGCGACGACGCGGCAGGTCAAGGCTTTTGAACGCGCCGGAATCCCGCTCGCCGGGCTGGCCGGCGCGCGAATCCGGGTGCGGGGCGCGATGGACAACCGATTCGGGCTGCGGATGACGATTTCCGCGCCCGATCAGATCGAACGGGCGCCGCAAGGCGTCGGCGAGAGCGAGGTCAGGCCGGACAAATGAACGCGGGCGGCAAAGCGTTGCGGCGAAGGTCTCCCGGCGGGCGCCCCCAGGCGTTCCGCGGCGCCCTGTTGCGCCTGGCGCGCGTCGGGCTGGTGTGCCTGGCGCCGCTGCTGGCCGCGGGCTGCTCCAATATCGAGGCGCCGGGGCCGAAGTCGGCGAGTCTGGCGCCGAGCGCCGCGCCGCGCACCACCGGCGGCACGCTGGCCAGCGCCGAACGCAAGCGCCTCATCGAATTGTTCGGCGGCGAATACAGCGCGCCGTCGACCGAGCGCTACCTCAACGGCATCCTGACCCGCCTCGCCCCGGCGACGCAGACCCCGTCCGAAGTCTACCGGGTGACCATCCTGAACTCGCCGATCGTCAACGCCTTCGCGCTGCCGTCGGGCGATATTTTCGTCACCCGCGGGCTGCTCGCGCTGGCCGACGATTCGGCGGAGATCGCCGCGGTGATGGCCCATGAGATCGCCCATATCACCGCCCAGCACGCCGCCAAGCGCGCCGAGAAGGAGAAGACCGCGGCGCTGTTCGCGCGGGTGTCGACCGCCGTGCTCGATCGGCCCCAGGAGGGGCAGGAGGAGGAGGCCAGGGGGCGGCTCGGCCTCGCGCAATTCTCGCGCCAGCAGGAGTTCGAGGCCGACCAGATCGGCATCCGCACCATCGGCCAGGCCGGCTACGATCCGTTCGCCGCCGCCCGCTTCCTCGAATCGCTCGGGCGCTGGACGGCGATGCGCGCCTCGCTGTTCGGCGACAACGCCAACGGCGGCAAGCCCGACATGATGTCGACCCATCCCTCGACGCCCGAGCGGATCGCCCAGGCGAACGCCGAGGCGCGGCGGATCGGCGCGCCGGGCGTCGGCGAAACCGGCCGCGACGCCTATCTCACCGCGATCAGCGGGCTGGCGTTCGGCGACGATCCCTCCGAGGGACTGGTGCGCGGCCCGCGCTTCGTTCATCCCAAGCTCGGCTTTGCCTTCGCCGCGCCGGAGGGTTTCGTGCTCGAAAACCAGTCGGCGGCGTTGATCGGGGTCGGCGACGGCGGCGCCGAGGCCTTGCGGCTCGACAGCGTCAGCGCCGACCCGGCGGCCGGGCTCGATACGACGATCGCCACGGGCTGGATCGACGGGCTGAAGACGGTGTCCATTGAGAACCTGAAGGTCGACGATCTGCCGGCGGCGACCGCGGTGGCGCAGGGCTCGCAGTGGAGCTTCCGCCTCGGCGCGGTGCGGCTCGGCCCGAAGGTCTATCGGCTGATCTACGCCGCCCGCGCGCTGACGCCGGCGATCGACGCGCGCTTCCGCGCCTCGATCGCTTCGTTCCATCGCCTCAGCGCGCAGGAGGCCGCCGCCGCCCATCCCCAGCGCATCGAGATCGTCGAGGCCGACGCCGCCGACACGCCCGATGCGATGGCGCGGCGGATGGCGGTCGCCGATCGTCCGCTCGAACAGTTCCTGCTGCTCAACGGCCTCGAGGCGGGCGCGGCGCTGAAGGCCGGCGAGCGCCTCAAGATCGTCGTCGAATGAACGCGGGGCCGCCCCGCATCCATCGCCGGCTGGCCGGCCCGCTGGTCGCCGCGACGCACAATGCCGGCAAGCTGCGCGAATTTCGCGAGCTGCTGGCGCCCTATCGGATCGAAGCGCTCAGCGCCGGCGACCTCGCGCTGGCCGAGCCCGAGGAGACCGGCGCCACCTTCGAGGCCAACGCCCGGCTGAAGGCGCGTGCGGCGGCGCTGGCCGCCAGGATGCCGGCGTTGGCCGATGATTCCGGCCTCTGCGTCGAAGCGCTCGGCGGCGCGCCCGGCATTTATTCGGCGCGCTGGGCGGGCGGCTCGAAGGACTTTTCCGCCGCGATGGCGCGCATCGAGCACGAATTGCTGGCCGCCGGGGCGCCGCAGCCGTGGCGCGCCCATTTCATCAGCGCGCTGGCGCTGGCCTGGCCCGACGACCATGTCGAATATTTCGAGGGGCGGGTGGACGGGCGCCTGGTCTTTCCGCCGCGCGGCGCCAATGGTTTCGGCTATGATCCGATTTTCCTCCCCGACGGCCATTCGCGCGGGTTCGGCGAGATGACCGCCGGGGAGAAGCACGGCATCCCGGCCGACGGCTCGCTCGCGCTGTCGCATCGGGCGCGGGCGTTCCAGCTTCTGGCGCGCGCCTGCCTGGCGTGACGCGTCGCGCGGCAGGGCGCGCGAAACTGTGGGAGTGGGGCATGAGCGGGTTCGACGAGCGCGAGGACGAATTCGAAAAGCGCTTCGCGATGGACGAGTCGCTGAGGTTCAAGGCGCTGGCGCGGCGCAGCAAGCTGGTCGGCCTGTGGGTCGCGCAATTGCTTGGGCGCGCCGGCGCCGAGGCCGACGCCTACGCCGCCGCCCTCGTCGCCAGCCAGGTCGGCGCCGCCGACCCCGACGAGGCGCTGTTCAAGGCGGTCGAGTCCGCCCTGTCGAAAGGCGCCGTCGAAATGTCGGAGAACCGCATCCGCCGCAAACTGGCGGAGACGCTCGCCGAAGCCGCGGCGCAGATCAAGGCGGGCGTGTAGGGCGAAGCAATCCAGAGATCGAGGAGCGTGCTGGATTGCTTCACCGCTTCGCCCCTCGCACAGACAGGGGTGCGATTCGATTTGAAATCGACGTGCTCCTGGAGCGATACGATCTATGATCGAACCGGTCGGGGATGCTCCCTTGTTTCGCATGGCGGAGCGTTTTTCATCGTCGAAAACAATGGCCTCCATGCGACCAAAGGCGCAATGACGAAGCCCTCAAGCGACTCGATCATGTCGCGTCGCCTCACACATCCAGATTCGCCACGCTCAGCGCGTTGTCCTGGATGAACTCGCGCCGCGGCTCGACGACGTCGCCCATCAGTTTCACGAAAATGTCGTCGGCCTCGTCGCCTTCCTTGATCTTCACCTGCAGCAGGGTGCGCGCCTCGCGGTCGAGCGTGGTTTCCCAGAGCTGGTCCTTGTTCATCTCGCCGAGGCCCTTGTAGCGCTGGAAGGTCACGCCCTTGCGCCCCGCGTCGGTCACCGCGTCGAGCAGGCCCGATGGGCCGGCGACCGGGGTTTCGTCGCCGCGCCGCGCAAACATCGCCGGCGCGCGCGAAGGCTTCGGCGAGCGCCCGCGCGTGCTCGTCGAGCCGGCGCGCCTCGGCCGAGGCGATCAGGCCGGCGTCGAGGGTCAGCGCCTGGCGCACGCCGCGCAGCTCCCTGGTCAGCACATAGCCGCCCATTTCCGTCCGCCCGCTCCAGCCGCGCTCGGTCTCTTCGGAAAGCGCGTTGAGGCGGTCGGCGATGATGTCGGCGCGCCGCGCGCCGTTCTCGTCGTCGACCGTGGCGAGCGGTTTCAACGCGCCGGCGAGCGCCGCCTGCTCGACCGCGCGCCGGTCATAGCGGGTGTGCAACTGCTCCAGCACATGGCGCAGCGCGCGCGCCTCGTTGACCAGCGCCAGCAGATCGCCGCCGGCCCGGCTCTCGCCGCTGGCGAGCCGCAGCGCCGCACCTTCGAGGCCGGTGGCGACCAGGTAATCCTCGAGTCCGCGCTCGTCCTTCAGATAGAGCTCGGACGAGCCGCGCTTGACCTTGAACAACGGCGGCTGCGCGATGAACAGATGGCCGGCGTCGATCAGCGGGCGCATCTGGCGGAAGAAGAAGGTCAGCAGCAGGGTCCTTATATGCGAGCCGTCGACGTCGGCGTCGGTCATGATGATGATCTTGTGGTAGCGCAGCTTCTCGAGGTTGAAATCGTCGCGCCCGATCCCGGCGCCCAGCGCGGTGATCAGCGTGCCGATCTGCTCGCTGCCCAGCATCTTGTCGAAGCGCGCCCGCTCGACGTTGAGAATCTTGCCGCGCAGCGGCAGGACGGCCTGATATTCGCGGTTGCGTCCCTGCTTGGCGGTGCCGCCCGCCGAATCGCCCTCGACGATGAAGATTTCCGATTTGGCGGGATCGCGCTCCTGGCAATCGGCGAGCTTGCCGGGCAGGCTGGCGATGTCGAGCGCGCCCTTGCGGCGCGTCAGTTCGCGCGCTTTGCGCGCCGCCTCGCGCGCCTGGGCCGCCTCGACCACCTTGCTGACGACGCTGCGCGCTTCGTGCGGATGCTCCTCGAACCATTGGCCGAGCATCTCGTTGACCACGCCCTCGACGACCGGGCGCACTTCGGACGACACCAGCTTGTCCTTGGTCTGCGAGGAGAACTTCGGATCGGGCGCCTTGATCGACAGCACGCAGGTGAGGCCCTCGCGGCAATCGTCGCCGGAAAGGTCGATCTTCTCCTTCCTGGCGAGACCGGAGCGTTCGGCGTAGCCGGTCACCTGCCGGGTCAGCGCGCTGCGAAAGCCGATGAGATGCGTGCCGCCGTCGCGCTGCGGGATGTTGTTGGTGAAGGCCAGCACGTTCTCGTGGTAGCTGTCGTTCCACCACAGCGCGACCTCGACGACGATTCCGTCGCGTTCGCCGCGGATCAGGATCGGCGCGTCGATCAGCGGCGTCTTGGCGCGGTCGAGATAGCGCACGAACGCCTCCAGCCCGCCTTCGTAATGCAGCTCTTCGCGTTTGACCTCGGCGTGCCGTGCGTCGGTCAGCACGATGCGCACGCCCGAATTCAGGAACGCGAGTTCGCGCAGGCGATGCTCGATGGTCGCAAAGTCGAACTCGACCATGGTGAACGTCTGCGGCGACGGGACGAACGTCACCTGCGTCCCGCGTTTCGGGCGCCCCTCGATCACCGGCGCCGGCCCGACTGCGGTGAGCGCGTCAACGGGATCGCCATTGGCGAAATGCATGACGTGTTCGAGGCCGTCGCGCCAGATCTGCAGCGTGAGACTCGTCGACAGCGCGTTGACCACGGAGACGCCGACGCCGTGCAGGCCGCCGGAGACCTTGTAGGAGTTCTGGTCGAACTTCCCGCCGGCGTGCAGCTGCGTCATGATCACTTCGGCCGCCGACACCCCCTCTTCGTCATGGATGCCGGTCGGGATGCCGCGCCCGTCGTCGCTGACCGTGCACGAGCCGTCGGCGTTCAGCGTCACCGTCACGAGTTTGGCGTGGCCGGCGAGCGCCTCGTCGATCGCGTTGTCGACGACCTCGTAGACCATGTGATGCAGGCCCGAGCCGTCATCGGTGTCGCCGATATACATGCCCGGCCGTTTGCGCACCGCGTCGAGCCCGCGCAGCACCTTGATCGAATCGGCGCCGTAGGCGTCGCTGGCGTTGGCTTCGGGATTGTCTTGCGGGCCGTTCGAGGGCGGCGTTTGATCGTTCAACGGAGGGCCTTTTTGGGCTGGGCAGGGGCGCCCGTCGCGGGCGCGCGCGCCGACAATTCGAGGCGTCGCGCACTATAGCCGCAACGCGCGAAAATTGCACGATTTTCGGCCGGAAAAGATGATCTCGCGGCGGCGCTGCCCGGCATCGCCCGGACGGGTCGGAAATTTCCGCTCGACCCGCCCGTTCATCCGGCCGACAATGGCGCGCCGCGACGCGGGTGATTCGCCGCGACGCGGGGATTCGCCGCGGCGTCGCGGCGGCGCCGGCCAGGCTGAGCGGGATCGATGGCGGGCCTTGACGAGCGCGACGAACTGAACGAGCCGCTGGGGCAGACCGCCCGGCCGGCCCGGCGGCCGGTTCCCTATGGCCGTCTGGCGATCGCCCTGGGCGTCGCCATGGCGGTCGGCTTGGCCGTGTTCCTCGTCGCAACCGACGATCATATGGGCGGCGAGCCTTACGCGGTCGCCTCGATCGATCGCCACGCCATCGCGGTCGCCGCCCCGGCCCAGCCGGCGACGCCGGCCAGCCCCGGCGTCGACGGGGCCGCGACTTCGGCGATCGGCCCGTTCGCCTCGGCCACCGCGGCCCAGGTCGAGGGCGGCAGCGGCGTCAAGGTGGTGCGCGGCCGCGGCGCGGCGGCGCCGGGTTCGCTGATCATCGACGTGCCCGAGGCGATCGGGCTGCGCCTGACCCCCGCGCCGGACAGGCGTCTGGTCGAGCGATCGAAATACGGGCCGCTGCCGCGCGTCGGCCCCGACGGGGCGCGCCCCTCCGAGGTCTACGCCCGGCCGCTGCTTCTGTCGGACGCGCTGGGGGCCGGCGCGCCGCGCGTCGCGGTGCTGGTCGGCGGCCTCGGCCTCAGTGAGAGCGGCACCGCCGACGCGATCGCCCGACTGCCCGCCGCCGTATCGCTGGGTTTTGCGCCCTACGGCGCCGACGTCGAGCGCGACGCGGCGCGGGCGCGCGAGGCCGGCCACGAAACGCTGCTGCAATTGCCGATGGAGCCGTTCGACTATCCCGCCAATAATCCCGGGCCGCACACCCTGCTCAGCGAGCTCTCCGAAGCCGAGAACCTCGACAATCTGCATTGGCTGATGACGCGCTTTGCCGGCTATGTCGGCGTGATGAACTTTCTGGGCGCCAAGTTCACCGCCGATCCGGCCGCGCTGACGCCGGTGCTGGCCGACGTGGCGAGCCGCGGCCTGGTCTATGTCGACGACGGCACGTCGCCGCGCAGCCTGGCGCGCGACAAGGCGCCGGCCTTGAACCTGCGCGCCGCCGGCGCCGATGTGGTGATCGACGCCGATTCGTCGCCGCAGGCGATCGACGCGGCGCTGCTGCGGCTGGAGGGGCTGGCGAGGGCCAACGGCCTGGCGATCGGCGTCGCCACCGCGCTGCCCGCCAGCATCGAGCATATCAGCCGCTGGACGCGCAACCTCGAAGCGCGCGGGCTGGGGCTGATTCCCGTCTCGGCGGCGGTTTCGCGCTCGCCCGGGCCAGCCGCGCAAGCCAGTCCATGAGCGCGCCGGCGATCGGCGGCGAACCAGCGGAGCGCCGATGACCGGCGACGACCTGCCCTATCGCCGGAACGTCGGCGTGGCGCTGTTCAATCGCGATGGGTTGGTGTTTCTCGGCCGCCGCAAGCAGCGCCGCGGCGCCGGCGCGCTGGTCGCCGGCCACGAATGGCAGATGCCGCAGGGGGGAATCGACGACGGCGAGAGCCCGCTCGCGGCGGCGCGCCGCGAACTGTTCGAGGAGACCAATGTCGTCAGCCTCGCGCTGCTCGCCGAGGCGCCGGACTGGCTGAGTTACGATCTGCCGCCCGAGGCGGCGGTCGGCCGCTGGAAGGGCCGCTATCGCGGACAGACCCAGCGATGGTTCGCCTTCCGCTTCACCGGCGAGGACGCCGAAATCGACATCGCGCGCCCCGGCGGCGGCGCGTTCAAGCCGGAATTCGAGGCCTGGGCCTGGCGCCCGTTGATCAGCGCGCCGGCGCTGGTGGTGCCGTTCAAGCGCGCGGTCTACGAGGCGGTGGTCGCCGCCTTCGCCGATCTCGCGCAGCCCGCGTGAGCCGGCGGCGCCGTCAAGGCGATATGCTCCAGCCGCCGCGCCGCCCCTCACCCGCCGTCCGGCGCGTGTTCCTCGTATTGCGGGAGGTCGTCGGCAATCGTGAACCACGGCGCCTTGGAGCCGACGAAAATATGGGCTTTGGGCCGGATGGTCGGCGCGTCGACAAGCGTGCCCATCGCGACATGGACGAAGGCGCCGGCGCGCACCAGCGAATAGAGCAGCGAGCCGCACGCCCTGCAGTGCGCGTCATGCGCGGCCGGGTCGCCGTAGATCATCAGACGGTCGCCGCCCTCGACGATGCGCAGCTTGCCGCGCTCGATGCCGGCGAGCGGCTTGAACGCCGAACCGGTCGCCCGCCGGCAGTTCGAGCAATGGCAGTTCACGGCGTAGACGAACGCGTCGATCACCTCGTAGCGAACGGCGCCGCAAAGACACTTGCCCCCGAGCATGCGATCGTGGGTCGGCGGATGGGTCACGGGCTCCTCCTCCCGGCGCGTCGGCGAAGCAACACGTCTTCGCCGATCTCGACGCCCGCTGACGCTCGCCAATATGATCGCGACTCCGCGATCCCGCCATCCCAAACATGCAAGGGCAGGCTTCCCATTCCGTCACATCGCAGAATGCTCTAAACGCGGATTTCGCGCCTTGCGATCTCCTTGCGCACGGCGGGCGCGACGCGGGTTCCCAGAAGCTCGATCGAGCGCATCACCGCCGCATGCGGCGCATCGCCGAGGCGCATCTGCATGAGATAGCGCTGGTGGCCGAAGATGGCGTGCTGAAACAGGATTTTCTCGATCACCTCGTCGGGGCTTCCGACCGCCAGCGCGCCGCGCAAGGCGCGCGCCCCGTCGAACTGCGCCCTGGTCATCGGCGGCCAGCCGCGCTCGCGCCCGACCCGCGTCATCACCTCGGCGTAGCCGGGAAAGAACGCGTCCGCCGCCGCCTGCGAATCATCGGCGATGAAGCCGTGGCCGTTGATCCCCAGCGCGAGCCGCGCCGGATCGACGCCCGCCCGCTTGCCCGCCTCGCGATAGAGCCGGGCGAGCGGGCCGAAACGCTCCGGCTCGCCGCCGATGATCGCCAGGGCGAGCGGCAGGCCGAGCGTCGCGGCGCGGACCACCGATTCCGGCGTGCCGCCGACCGCCACCCAGATCGGCAGCTCCCGCTGCAGCGCGCGGGGATAGACCCCCTGGCCGGTCAGCGGCGGGCGGCCATGGCCGCTCCAGGCGATGCGCTCGTCGGCGCGAATCTTGAGCAGCAGTTGCAGCTTGTCCGCGAACAATTGGTCGTAGTCGTCGAGGCTGTAGCCGAACAGCGGAAAGGACTCGATGAACGAGCCGCGCCCGACCATGATCTCGGCGCGACCGCCCGAAATCTGGTCGAGCGTCGCGAACGCCTGATAGACGCGCACCGGATCGTCGGAGCTGAGCACCGTCACCGCGCTGGTCAACCGGATGTTCGTGGTGCGCGCGGCGGCGGCGGCGAGCACCACGGCCGGCGACGACACCGCATAATCCGCGCGATGATGCTCGCCGACGCCGAACACATCGAGCCCGACGCGGTCAGCGAGCGCGACCTCCTCGAGCAGATCGGCGAAAGTCTGCGCGACGTCGATCGCCCGCCCGGTCCGCGGGTCGCGCCTGGTTTCGACGAAGGTGTAGACGCCAAATTGCATGGAAAGGAGCCCTACGGCTTGCGGACGAATCGGCGCGCGTCGATCGCCGTGCGCCGCGCCTGTGAGGCGAAGCGCTTTGTGTCGAGCGAACACGCGTGGGTTATGACTTGCGCTCGCGCATCATTTTGTCCAGGCGCTTCATCTCGGCGTCATTTTGAGCCGCGACCGCTGCTTCATTCTCTTCTGGCCTTTCCACCTTCCAGCGCGCCTTCAGGCCCTTCAACGCCGCCTGGATTTGTTGATCGATCGCCGCCGCTGCCTGTTCATCCTCGGCCTCCCAGCGGGGCTTCATGGACAGGACGTAGCGCTTGTACGGTTTGGCGAGAAAGCACATCCAGATCAACAGGAACAAAGCAAGGAAGAGTTCGGCGGCGAGATGGAGCGCCTCGTCTTGCGATGTCGACAGGGTGTCGCGGAAGAGCGCGTAGACCCCGGCCGCCAGGCCGAGCGCGGCGGCGGCCGCGACGAAGACGCCGACGAGGCCAGGGAAGCTGAAAATCGCGTGGAGCACGGCGCTCGGTCCGCGCCGCCGGGTGCGCGCCGGGATGCTGAACCACAGCCAGACGAACAGCAGCACGGTGAAGGCGGCGCCGAAAATGTGCTCCGCGGGGATTCCCGTCGCCGCGGCGATCGGCCGAGCGGCGAGCACGATCGCCGTGACGATCGCCACCAGCCCGGCGAGCCCCCGCGCGAGCCCATTGTTGATGCACATCACGACGAGCGGGCCGCCGAGGCCGAGCCCCAGAAGCCATTGATTGGCCGCCGGCGAATGCGGCGGCGCGAGTTCGCGCGGGGCGAGCAGCCAGACGAAAAACGCGACGAAATACACCAGGTAGCCGCAGAGGTAGAGATCGCGCCAGCGGCCGGGCAAGGTGCTGAGCGGGAGACAGGCGAAGGCCAGAACCAGCGCCGGCAGCGCCATGTCGTCCCACCCGGCGCGCGAGCCGTCGATGACCCCGGACACGAGAGTCGCGCCGCCGACCCACAACGCGGCGCAGACCGCCGCCCAGACGATTCCGTAGCGGCGCGGCGTCTCCGGCCGCAGCATGACGCCCTGACAGCCGGAAAGCACACAGGCGACGAACACGACCACGAGCGAGCCGCCCCAGTCGAGGTCGCCGATGTCGCCGATGAGCCACGCCGCCACGGCCCCCGCGGCGCCGAGCGCGATCGAGGTTCTTGCGAACTGCCACAGCCACCAGCGCAGCCCCGCGGCCCGGGTCGGTGCGGCCGGCGCGTCGGATCTGGGCGCGGGGGCGGGCTGGGTCTCGCGGTTGTTGAAGGTCTCCATGGGGACGCTCGTTGATCCAAGTCCGTCCAGTTTAGTCGAGGTTGCAGATGAGGACGAAGCCTTGACGATGTGCGGCACAATGCCGTACAGCGTCGGCGTCGATCCCTTGCAGCCGAGCCCATGACCAAGTCCGCGCGCCTCGAAGCCCGCATCACCCCAGACCTGCAAGCCCTGTTGAAGCGGGCGGCGGAGCTGGAGGGCCGATCGGTGAGCGACTTCGTGGTGACCGCCGCGCGGGAGGCGGCCGAGCAGCGCGTCGAGCAAGCGCAAGTGATGCGGCTTTCGCTGGAGGACCAGCGCGCGTTTGTCGAAGCCATCCTCGATCCGCCGGAGCCGAGCGCCTCGCTGCGCCGCGCCTTTCGTCGTCACCGGGCGTTGATCGCGCCGGCGCGGTGAAAGGCGGATTCGTCATCGAGCCGCTTGCGGCTCATGATCGCTCGACCTTCTCCTGCGGCTCGCCGCCGCTCGATCGCTATATCAGGGAACAGGCCACGCAGGACGTCCGGCGGCTGCTCGCCAGTTGCTTCGTCGCGGTGGACGCGGCGACGCAAGTCCTCGCCGGCTATTACACCCTGGCGGCGAGCAGCGTGCTGGCGAGCGGCCTGCCGCCGGAATTGCTGAAGCGACTTCCGCGCTATCCCGTTCTTCCAGCGGCGCTGATCGGGCGCCTCGCCGTCGATCGGCGGTTCGCGCGCAAGGGGCTTGGCGGCGTCCTGCTGGCCGATGCGGCGTTGCGCGTCCTCAGAAGCGAGACCGCGGCTTTCGCGCTCATTGTCGACGCCAAGGACGAAAGCGCCGCCGCGTTCTATCGGCGCCACGGCTTCCGCGCGTTCGTCAGCCGTCCGATGTCGCTCTATCTGCCGATGGCGACGGCGAGGAAGGCGGCGGGCGACGACACGGCTCAGTAGTGGAACCGGCATTGGGCGATTTCCAGTTGCCGCGTCTCGCCCGAGCCGGAAACGCGATAGACGAGGCGGTCCTGGAGCGTCAGCCGGCGCGACCACCAGCCCTTGTAGTCGCCTCTGAGCGGCTCGGGCTTGCCCATTCCTCGAAACGGCGTTCGCGCGCATTCCTTGATGAGCGCGTTCAGCCTCTCCAGCACATTTGGATCGGCCGCCTGCCAATGCAGATAATCCTCCCACGCCCGGTCGGCGAAGACGAGTTTCACGCGGTCGGCAATTTTCGCTCGACGCCCTGTCCCGCCTCCAGTTGCTGGATGGCTTCCCTCAGGCGCGAGGCGTTCGTCGGGCTCGACGCGAGGTGCAGCGTCTCTTCCATGGCGTTCCAGTCGCTCAGCGAAACCATCACGACGGCCTCGGCCTTCTGGCGCGTGATGACGACGGGGATGCGATCTTCGACGACCCGATCCATGATCTCTTTCAGATTGGCGCGGGTGTCGGAATAAGTGCGCACGTCCATTGCCGCCTCGATTGAGCCAGGATGATCCTCAGGCTTTTATATGTACAGTGTTCAGGTACAAATCAACCCCCTCCTGTCTCCCCGCGAACCTTTGCGCAACCCCCGCGAACCGAACGGAGCGTCGGCCCGTGGAATCACCCCTTCCCCCACCCCCCGCCGGTCGGCGTCACGATCACGATCGCTTCGCCCGCTTCCAGCACCGTCTGGTCGCAGCCCTGGAGCGCCTCGATGCGGCCGCCGGTTCGCACCACGAAGTTGCGGCCTAGCTCCCCCTCCTCGCCTCCCTCCATGCCGAAATTCGCCACACGCCGGTGCCCGGTCAGCAGCGCCAGGTCCATGCGCTGGCGGAAGCGCAGGCGGCGCATCGTGCCGTCGCCGGCGCGCCATTTCCCCTTGCCGCCCGAGCCGCGCCGGATGTGGAAATCCTCGAGCACCACGGGAAAGCGCGATTCCAGCACTTCGGGGTCGGTCAGGCGCGAGTTGGTCATGTGGGTGTGCACGGCGGCCGCGCCGTTGAAGCCGGGGCCGGCCGGCGCGCCCGAGCAGATCGTCTCGTAATATTGATAGCGCGCGTCGCCGAAGGTCAGGTTGTTCATCGTGCCCTGCGCCGAGCCCAGCGCGCCGAGCGCGCCGAACAACGTGTCGGTCACCGCCTGCGAGGTCTCGACATTGCCGGCGACCACCGCGGCGGGATAGCGCGGCGACAGCATCGACCCCTCGGGGATGAGGACGCGGATCGGCCTGAGGCAGCCGGCGTTCATCGGAATCTCGTCGTCGACCATCACCCGGAACACGTAGAGCACGGCCGCGCGGGCGACCGGCTCGGGCGCGTTGAAATTGGTCGGCTGCTGCGGCGAGGTCCCGGTGAAGTCGACAATCGCCTCGCGCCTGTCGCGGTCGACGCTGATTTTCACCTTGATGATCGCGCCCTGATCCATCTCGCAGGAAAATTCGCTGTCCTTCAGCCGGTCGACGACGCGCCGCACGCTTTCGGCGGCGTTGTCCTGGACATGGCCCATATAGGCCTCGACAATGGCCAGCGAGAACTGCTCGACCATCCGCTTGAGTTCCTGCGCGCCCTTTTCATTGGCGGCGATCTGCGCCTTGAGGTCGTTGACGTTCTGCAACGGGTTGCGCGCCGGCCACGGGCCGCCCTCGAGCAGCGCGTAAAGCTCGCGTTCGCGAAAACGGCCGCGCGCCACCAGCCTGAAATTGTCGATATAGACGCCCTCTTCCAGAATGTTGACAGCGCGCGGGCTCATCGATCCCGGCGCAATGCCGCCGACGTCGGCGTGATGGCCGCGCGAGGCGACCCAGAACAATATCGTCTTGCCCGCCTCGTCGAACACCGGCGTGCAGACGGTGATGTCGGGCAGATGGGTGCCGCCGTTATAGGGCGCGTTCAGCGCGAAAACGTCGCCGGCGCGCACCTTGCCTTCATTGAGGCGGATGATCGTCTCGACCGAGCGATCCATCGAGCCCAGATGCACTGGCATGTGCGGCGCATTGGCGACCAGGCTGCCGTTGCGGTCGAACACCGCGCAGGAGAAGTCGAGCCGCTCCTTGATGTTGACGGAATAGGCGGTGTTCTGCAGCGTCACGCCCATCTGTTCGGCGATCGACATGAACAGGTTGTTGAAAATCTCCAGCATCACCGGATCGACCTTGGCGCCGACCGCGGCGCGGCGCGGCGCGGCCTTCACGCGCTGCAGCACCGCGTGGTTCTTGCGGGTGATCTCGGCGCGCCAGCCATCCTCGACGACGATGGTCTGGTGCGGCTCGATGATCAGCGCGGGACCGGCGACCCGGGCGCCGATCCAAAGCTTCTCGCGCAGGAAGACGCCCGCCTCACGCCAGGCGCCGCCGGAGAATAGTCGCGTGATGCGTTCGGGCTTCGGCGCCGCGCCGCGGCCCAGGGGATGCAGGCGCTCGCGCAATCTCGCGCCGCCGGACACCGCCTCATAGGTCACCGCCTCGATCACCAGCGACTTGTCGCGGTCGATGAACCCGAACCGCGCTCGATGCGCCCTTTCGAATTCGCGCTGCATCGCGGCGGCCGATCCCCAATCGACCTCGATCGTCGTGTCCGAGCCGGCGTAGCGCAGCAGCACGCGGCGGTGGACGACGCAGTCGTCGTCGACGGCCTGCGAAGCGACTTCCGCCCGCGCGTCCTCGCTCGCCGTCTTGCCGCGCTGCTCGGCGCGCGCCAGCGCCTCGTCGCTGAGCGGCTCCTCGACCGCCGCCGAGCGGTGGGCGCGGATATCCGCCAGCCCCATGCCATAGGCCGACAGCAGCGAGGAAAGCGGATGGATCAGCACGGTCTTGATCGCCAGCGCGTCGGCGACGTCGCAGGCGTGCTGCCCGCCGGCGCCGCCGAAGCAGTTCAGCGCATAGCGCGTCACGTCATGGCCGCGCGCCACCGAGATCTTCTTGATCGCCTCGGCCATCCTGGCGACCGCGATCGCGATGAAGCCGTCGGCGACCTCCTCGGCGCTGCGTCCGTCGCCGACTTCGCCGGCCAGCGTCTCGAAGCCTGCGCGCACGCCCGCCGCGTCGAGCGGCTGATCCTGCGCGGGACCGAAGATTTTTGGAAAGAAGTCGGGGATCAGCTTGCCGGTCATCACATTGGCGTCGGTGACAGTGAGCGGGCCGCCGCGGCGATAGCTCTTCGGGCCGGGATTGGCGCCGGCCGAGTCGGGTCCGACGCGAAAGCGCGCGCCGTCGTAGTGCAGGATCGAGCCGCCGCCCGCCGCCACCGTGTTGATCATCATCATCGGCGCGCGCATGCGCACCCCGGCGACCTCGGTCTCGAACGCCCGCTCGTAGCGGCCGTGGAAATGGGCGACATCGGTCGAGGTGCCGCCCATGTCGAAGCCGATCACCCGGTCGAAGCCGGCGCTGCGGCCGGTCTGCGCCATCGCCACCACGCCGCCCGCCGGCCCCGAGAGGATCGCGTCCTTGCCGGCGAACAAATCCGCGGCGGTCAGCCCGCCCGACGACATCATGAACATGACGCGCGCGCCGGTGCGTTTCACGTCGAGTTCGTCCGACACCCGCGCGACATAGCGGGCGAGGATCGGCGAGAGGTAGGCGTCGACCACCGTGGTGTCGCCGCGCCCGACCAGCTTGATCAACGGCGAGCATTCGTGGCTGACCGAAACCTGGCCAAAGCCGATCTCGCGCGCCAGCCGCGCGACCTGCCGCTCATGCTCGGGGTAGCGGTAGGAATGCATGAACACGATGGCGAGGGCCTCAAAGCCGCGCTGCTTGGCCTCAATCAGGTCGCGGCGGATGATTTCAAGGTCCGGCGCGCGTTCGATCGCGCCGTCGGCGAGCACGCGCTCGTCGACTTCGACGACTTCCGAATAGAGCTGCTCGGGCTTGACGATGTTGCGCGCGAAAATCTTGGGGCGCGCCTGGTAGCCGATCTCGAGCGCGTCGCGGAACCCGCGCGTCGTCACCAGCAGGGTGCGCTCGCCCTTGCGTTCGAGCAAGGCGTTGGTCGCCACCGTGGTGCCCATCTTGACGACCCCGACCGCGCCGGTCGGGATCGGCTCGCCCGGCGCAAGGCCGAGATGGTCGCGGATCGCCTGCACCGCGGCGTCGCCGTAGGCGGGGCTCTCCGACAGCAATTTGCGCGCATGCAGGCGCCCGCGCGGATCGCGGCCGATGACGTCGGTGAAAGTCCCGCCGCGGTCGATCCAGAAATCCCAGGGACGCGCGGCGCGCGGCTTGTTCGGCGACTCGATCACGATTTCGTTTTCCAGCTTTTCGCCGCGGCCTTTGGCAGGGCGTCCCGACCGGGTCTATAAGACGGCGTTTCGATGGCCGCCCGCGAGGCCCACTTAAGGGATTGATCATGGACTACACGCGTTTTGGCAAGACCGGCATGAAGGTCTCCCGGCTTTGTCTTGGCTGCATGACCTACGGCTCGACGAAATGGCGCGACTGGGTGCTCGACGAGGAGGCCTCGCGGCCGTTCATCAAGCAGGCGTTGGAGCGTGGGATCAATTTCTTCGACACCGCCGACATCTATTCGCTGGGGGCGAGCGAGGAGATCCTGGGGCGCGCGCTCAAGGATTTCGCCAAACGCGACGAAGTGGTGATCGCCACCAAGCTGTTTCATGCGATGGGCCCGAGCGTCAACGCGCATGGCTCGTCGCGCAAGCATATCATGGAGGCGATCGACGCTTCCTTGCGCCGCCTCGGCACCGATTATGTCGACCTCTATCAGATCCACCGCTTCGACTATGACACGCCGATCGAGGAAACCGTCGAGGCGCTCAATGACGTCGTGCGCGCCGGCAAGGCGCTCTATGTCGGGGCCTCGTCGATGTGGGCGTGGCAGTTCGCGCGGATGATTTCCGTGGCGCGCGAAAAGGGTCTGGCCGAATTCGTCTCGATGCAGAACTTCTACAACCTGGTCTACCGGGAGGAAGAGCGCGAGATGATGAAGCTCTGCGCCGACCAGAACATCGCGGTCATTCCGTGGTCGCCACTGGCGCGCGGCTATCTCGCCGGCTCCGGCATCGGCGCCGGCGCGGCGACGGTGCGCGGGCGCACCGACCAGTACAGCGTCGCGCTCGGGCTCGGCTCGCGGCAGGACGAGGCGATCCGCCGGCGCGTGGTGGAGACCGCGGAAAAGCATGGCGTCAAGCCGGCGGTGGTGGCGCTGGCCTGGGTTCTGTCCAAGCCGTTCATCACCGCGCCGATCGTCGGCGCCTCGAAGCCGCATCATCTCGACGACGCGATCGCCGCGCTGTCGCTGAAACTCGACGCGCGCACCATCGCCCGGCTGGAGCAGCCCTACCAGCCCAAGGCGGTGGTCGGACACGCGTGAGGGCGGGGGTAAGGCGGTCAGTCTGAATTTCCGCTTCGAACCAACGCAAGCCGCGCGGCGGGCGCGGCAGGAAAGCGCCCTTTGCGGTCGACCCCGACGAACACTGGCGTTCTCGAAAGCGGCCGCCAGGTTGCCGAGGCGCCTTCGGCGTCAGCGGCTCGGGAGCGAAGCGCGCGTGCGGCCGGTCTTGCGCTTGTCGACGCCGGCGCTGAATAACCACGGAATTGTCGCGAACCAAATCACGGTGAGGTGAAAGGAAGCCTCGAGTTTCGTCGATTCAAGTCTTGCCGACTTCCTTCGCGAAGGTGTCGCGCAACCCTATGGTTCGGTTCAACACCAGGCGGTCCAGCGTCGAATCCTTGTCGCGGACGAAATAGCCCTGGCGCTCGAATTGCATGGCGTCGCTCGAATTGGCCTCGGCAATCGCCACCTCGACCCGGGCGTCCTTCAGGATCTCCAGCGACTGCGGATTGAGGTCGGCGGCGAAATTTGCCGCATCCGGGCTCGCCTTGGCGAAAAGCTGGTTGTAGATGCGGATTTCGGCCGGCTGGGACTGCGCCGCCGGCAGCCAGTGCATGGTCGCCTTGACCTTGCGCCCGTCGGGCGCGTCGCCGCCCTTCGTCGTGGGATCATAGGTGCAGCGTAGCTCCGTGATCTCGCCGGCCGGGTTCTTCACGATGCCCGTGCATTTGATGAAATAGGCGTAGCGCAGCCGCACCTCATTGCCGGGAGAGAGCCGGAAAAACTTCTTCGGCGGATTCTCCATGAAGTCGTCCTGCTCAATATAGAGCTCGCGACCGAAGGCGATCTTTCTCGTGCCGGAGCCGGGATTGTCGGGGTGATTGATCGCCTCGATCTCCTCGACCTGTCCTTCGGGATAATTCTCGATCACGACCTTGAGCGGCTTCAGCACCGCCATGCGGCGCAGCGCCGTACGGTTCAGCTCTTCGCGGATGCAGAACTCGAACATGCCGACATCGACCACGCTATTGGCCTTCGCGACACCGATGCGCCGAACGAATTCGCGGACCGCGGCCGGCGGCACGCCGCGGCGCTTCAAACCGGCAATGGTCGGCATGCGCGGATCGTCCCAACTCGCGACATGGCCGTCGCGGACGAGCTGGGTCAGCACACGCTTGGAGAGCACGGTGTAGGTCAGATTGAGACGCGCAAATTCATACTGATGCGGTCTGGACGGCACCGGCAGCTTTTCGATGAACCAGTCGTACAGCGGCCGGTGGTCCTCGAACTCCAGCGTGCAGATCGAATGCGTGACGCCTTCGATGGCGTCTGACTGGCCGTGCGCATAGTCATAGCTCGGATAGATCGACCATTTGGCGCCGGTGCGCGGATGATGCGCATGCAGGATGCGGTACAGCACGGGGTCACGCAGGTTGATGTTGCCGGCGGTCATATCGATCCTGGCGCGCAACACGCGCGCGCCGTTCGGAAACGCGCCGGCCTTCATGCGGCGGAACAGGTCGAGATTCTCCTCGACCGCGCGGTCGCGGAACGGCGAGTTCTTGCCGGGCTCGGTCAGGGTGCCGCGGTTGACGCGGATGTCGTTCTGCGACTGGTCGTCGACATAGGCGAGGCCGCGCTGGATCAGTCCCTCCGCCCATTCATAGAGTCGATCGAAGTAATCCGAGGCGTAGAGCGGCTCACCGGTCCATTCGTAGCCGAGCCATCTCACATCGGCCTGGATGGAGTCGATATACTCCTGCTCTTCCTTGGCCGGATTGGTGTCGTCGAAGCGCAAATTGCAGTGGCCGGGAAATTCCTGCGCAATGCCGAAATTGAGCGCGATCGACTTGGCGTGGCCGATATGCAGGTAGCCGTTCGGCTCCGGCGGGAACCGGGTCACGATCTCCTTGTATTTGCCGGAAGCGAGATCAGCGGTGATGATATCGCGAATGAAGTCGCGCCCCGCCTCCGCCGTCGCCAATTCTGTAGTCGTCATCTTACGCCCTCGCCGAACCAAGCGGTCCTTCTGCCAAATTCGCGTTCGCAGGCCAAGCCCCGCTGTCAGTCGCGCTCGCGTTCCTCCCTGACTGCTTCGAGAAACGCCGCGATTTCCGAGGCAGACTTCAAATGATGAACCCGTTTTGAGGATGACGCGTCGGCGACAAGTTGCCGGTATCTCGGAGTCAACCGACGGTGACAGCGCCAAACCATCCGGTAGCTGTCCAAAGTGCTGGCCCACACCGGGCTGTTCTGCGGCCAACCCGGCGGGTTTTGGGCGCTCACGGCGGGGCGCAGGACCGCCGCGACCGCGCCGACGATCTCGCCGGGCGTCTCGATCAGCGGATCGGCGCCCGACGCGCGCACCATCGCCCGGCTGGAGCAGCCCTGCCAGCCCAAGGCGGTGGTCGGACGTAGCTGAGGCCGCCGCCGCTCCAGCGGCGGGCGGTCAAACGCGCGCCACGAAGGCGTGATAGTGACCACGCATGCCCCGTCAGACCGTCCTCGTCTCGGGGGCCGGGATCGCCGGTCCGACGCTCGCCTATTGGCTCGCCAGAGCCGGGCTGCAGCCGACGCTCGTCGAGCGCTCCCCCGCGTTTCGAACCGGCGGCTACGTGATCGACTTCTGGGGGCTGGGCTATGAGGTCGCCGACCGGATGGGGCTCGCCGGCGACCTCGATCGCCTGGGCTATCACATCAAGGAGATGCGGGTCGTCGACGGCAAGGGCGAGCGGGTGACGGGCCTCGGCGTCGGGATCTTCCGGGACCTCGCCGGGGGGCGGTTCGTCACCATTGGCCGCAGCGATCTGGCGCGCCTGCTGGTGGACAAGGCGAGCCCGGTCACCGAAATCATCCTCGGCGACGAGATCGGCGCCCTCGAGGCGGACGCCGACGGCGTGCGCGTCGCGTTCGAGCGCGCCGCCCCCCGGCGTTTCGATCTGGTGATCGGCGCCGACGGGCTGCATTCGCGGGTGCGGGCGCTGGCGTTCGGGCCGCAGGAACAGTTCGAACGCCCGCTGGGCTACGCCGTCGCCGCCTTCGAGTGCGATGGCTATCGACCGCGCGAGGAGGATGTCTATGTCATGCGCAACGCGCCGGGCTGCATGCTCGGGCGCTTCGCCCTGCGCGACGACCGGACGCTTTTTCTCCTCGTTTTCACCCATGGTCCCGGCGATCCCTGGCCCGCGCAGGACCTGCCGGCCCAGAAACGCCTGCTGCGGGAACGGTTCGGCGGCGCCGGCGAGCCCGCGCGCGTCCTCGATGCGCTGGATGGCGCGGACGATCTCTATTTCGATCGCGTCAGCCAGATTGTCATGCCGTCCTGGTCGCGCGGGCGCATCGCCCTCGTCGGCGACGCCGCGTTCTGCGTTTCGCTGCTCGCCGGCCAGGGCTCGGCGCTGGCGATGACCGCCGCCTACGCGCTGGCGGGCGAACTGGCTTCCTGCGGCGGATCGCACCGCCAAGCCTTCGCCCGCTACGAGAGCCTTCTTCGGTCCTTTGTCGAAACCAAGCAAAAGGCCGCCCGAAACTTCGGCGGCGCCTTTGCGCCGAAGACCGCGCTCGGCCTCGTCGCACGCAATCTGGTGCTCCGCGCCGCCTCGCTCCCAGGCGTGGCGCGCCTCGCCTTCGGCCGCGACATCACCGACCGGCTTGCGCTGCCGCAATACGCCTGGCCTTGACGCTTCGGCCCGGTCAGCCGACCGAAGCGCGGCGCAGGACCGCTGCGACCGCGTCGACGATCTCGCCGGGCGCCTCGATCAAGGGGTCGGCGCCCGCCTCGCGCAATTCCTCGCGCGTCCCGTAGCCCCAGAGCGCGCCGATCGTCGGCAGACCGACCGCCCGCGCGCCGAGCGCGTCGAACCTGCGGTCGCCGATCATCACCGCGTCGCCGGCGACGATCCCCTCGCGGGCGATGAGAAAGGCGAGAAGCTCGTCCTTCACCGCGCGGCCGCCGTCGTTCTGCGCGCCGTAGATCTGCGCGAAGAATGGCGCGAGGCCGAAATGGTCGAGAATGCGGCGCGCGTCGCCCTCGTTCTTCGAAGTCGCGACGAACAGGCGGTGGCCGGCGCCCCGCAGCGCCTCCAGCGCTTGCGGAACGCCGGCATAGACCGCGTTCTCGAACATTCCGACCGCGCTGTAGCGTTCGCGATAGAAGCCGAGCAGCGGCTCGACGAGATCGGGGCCGACGAGCCCGGCGAAGGTTGCGCGCAACGGCGGCCCGACCATGAAATCGAGCGCGCTCTCCTCGGGGACGAGCGTCGCCCGGCCGGTCGCCTCGTTGAGGCGCTGCAGGGCGTGGCGCGTGGTGCGCAGAATGCCCGGCCGCGAATCCGTCAACGTGCCGTCGAGATCGAAAATGACCGTTCCCGAAGGTTTCACTTCAACAGCACGTAGATGTCGACCTGCAGGTTGGGGTCGTCCGCCGTCTTCACGTCGTTGAGATATTCCTCGACGAACATGTTGGCCGCCTCCAGCCCCTTTTCGTCGAGATAGGCGGTGATCGCCTCGTAGGTCGAATCGATGTCCTCGTAAGAGCCGCGATGCTCGAATTTCATCGCCCGGCCGGCCGGGGTCTGGCCGAGCTTGACGGTTTCCGACAGCGCGGTCTTGCCCTCCGGCGCCTTGTCGATCGGCACCATCGCGCGATAGCCGAACCCGGTGTCGTCGGTCTCGACGAACACGGCGATTGGGCGGCCGGACGCGGCGACGCCCGCCTTGGTCAGCTCCGCGTTGATCGTCGCGATGGCGCCCATCAGCGCGCCGAACCCCTCGCTCCAGTTGGCCTTGCCCTCGATAAAGGCGGCGGGATGGGCGACCATGTCGAGCGTCTGCCCGGTGGAGGAATCGTCTGAAGGCTGGCTGTCGGCCGCCGGCGGCGCGGCGGGGGCGGCGGCGGGCGGCGTCGCGGCTTGAGGAGGCGTCGCCGGAGCGGCCGCGGCAGGCGGGGCGGCAGGCGCGGATTGCGTAACGCCAGGCGTCGCCGGCGGCGTCGCGTCGTCGGCGAACGCCAGCGGCGCCGCCATGATCAGCGCGCAAAGGATCGCCGCAAGCCTGTTCCGGGCGACAGCCTTGGACATCACGGAAACGCTCCTGTTGAGAGCATGAGGCGGGGTGGATTGGCGCCACTATGAAGCGAACGCGGGCCGGCGCCAAGATGGCGCCGCCGCCATCGTCAACGCGTCACGCCGGGGCCGGCCGCGTCCATTTGAGCACCGGCTGGCGGGCGGCGCGTGTCTCGTCGAGCCGCCGGCGCGGGGCGAGGCGCGGGGCGCTCGTAAAGCGCGCGCGCTCGCCGCCAAGCGCCGCCAGCGCGAGGTCGCGCAAGGTCATGATGAACAGATCGAGGCTGGCCTTCGACTCCGATTCGGTCGGCTCGATCAGCATCGCGCCGTGCACGACGAGCGGGAAATAGACGGTCATCGGATGATAGCCTTCGTCGATCATCGCCTTGGCGAAATCGAGGGTCGTCAGGCCGCTGTCCTTGAGCCAGCGGTCGTCGAACAAAGCCTCGTGCATGCACGGGCGCTCGCCGAACGGCGACGACATCAGATCATTGAGGCAGCCCCTGACATAGTTGGCCGAAAGCACCGCGTCCTCCGACGCCTGCCGCAGGCCGTCGGCGCCATGCGACAGGATGAACGCCAGCGCGCGCACGAACATCCCCATCTGGCCGTGGAAGGCGGTCATCCGCCCGAACGCCTGCGAGCCCGCGCTGTGCTCGACGAGGCGCAACGCATCGTCCGCCATGACGATGCGGGGAACCGGCGCGAACGGCGCGAGACGCGGCGAAAACACCACCGGCCCGGCGCCCGGCCCGCCGCCGCCATGCGGGGTCGAAAAGGTCTTGTGCAGGTTGATGTGCATGGCGTCGACGCCAAGATCGCCGGGCCGCGCCTTGCCCATGATCGCGTTGAAATTGGCGCCGTCGCAATAGAAGAACGCGCCGGCCTCGCGCACCGCCTCGGCGATCGCCACGATCTCGCGCTCGAACAGCCCGCAGGTGTTGGGGTTGGTGAGCATGATCGCCGCGACGTCGGGGCCGAGCGCGCCGCGCACCGCTTCGGCGCTGACGATCCCCTCAGGGCCGGCGGGCACCGGGCGCACCGAAAAGCCGATCGCCGCGGCGGTCGCCGGGTTGGTGCCATGCGCCGATTCCGGGGCGAGAACCACGGTGCGGGCGCCGCCCTCGCCGCGCGCCGCGATCGCCGCCTTGATCGCCATCATGCCGCAGAGTTCGCCATGCGCGCCGGCCTTCGGCGACATGGCGATGGCGCTCATGCCGGTCAATGTCATCAGCGCCCGCGCGAGATCGTCGATCAGTTCCAGCGCCCCCTGCACGGTGGACACCGGCTGCAGCGGATGAATGTCGGCGAAGCCGGGCAGGCGCGCCATTTTCTCATTCAGACGCGGATTGTGCTTCATCGTGCACGAACCCAGCGGATAGAGCCCGGCGTCGATCGCATAGTTCATGCGCGACAGGCGCACGTAGTGGCGCAGCGCCTCGGGCTCGGAAAGGCCGGGCAGGCCGATTTCGCTCTGGCGCGCGTGGCCGCCGAGGCGCGAGGCGAAGGGCGCGGGCTCGTCGATGTCGACGCCGGTCGCATCGAACCGCCCGGTCTCGAAGATCAACGCCTCTTCCATCTCGAGCGCGCGATTGCCGGTGAAGGTGCGCGCTTCCGAGACCGATGCGTCGCCCGAATGCGTCGGGCGCCCCTGGTTGTTCAGCATGAGGCGCGCTCCATCCGCCTAAACACAGTCCGCGAGAATCGCCGCATAGGCGGCGCGGTCGGCTTCCGAATTGGTCTCGGTGTTCGCCACGACAACGAGATCATCGAGCCCCGCCCCCGGCAGCAGGCGCGAGACCGGCAGGCCGCCGAGCACGCCGCGGCGCGCCAGCGCCTCGATCAATTCCTCGGCCGGGCGCGGCGTGCGCATCGTGAATTCGTTGAAGAAGCACTCGTTGAGCACGCTGACGCCCCTGATGCTCGACAATCTCTCGGCCAGATCGACGGCGTTGGCGTGGTTGACCCTGGCGAGGCGGCGCAGCCCGGTCTCACCCAGCAGGCTCATATGGATCGAGAAGGCCAGCGCGCAGAGGCCGGAATTGGTGCAGATGTTGCTCGTCGCCTTCTCCCGGCGAATATGCTGCTCGCGCGCCGACAGCGTCAGCACGAAGCTGCGCCGACCCTCCGCATCGACCGTCTCGCCCGCCAGTCGCCCCGGCATCTGCCGGACGTGCTTGAGGCGGGTCGCGAACAGGCCGACATAGGGGCCGCCGAAATTGAGCGCGTTGCCGATCGACTGGCCTTCCCCGACGACGATGTCGGCCCCCATTTCGCCGGGCGAGCGCACCAGCCCCAGCGACACGGCCTCGGTGAATACGCCGATCAGCAATGCGCCATGCGCCTCGGCGGCGGCCTTGATCGGCGCGAGATCGCGCAAGTTTCCGAAGAAGTCCGGGCTCTGGACGACGACGCAACTGGTGTCGTCGTCGATCGCCGCGGCGATGTCCTCGGTTCCCCTGACGTCAGGGGGCAGGCGGACGATCTCGATCGCCGGCCATCACCGCGAGGGTCGCCGCCACATCGGCGTATTGCGGATGCAGCCCGCCCGACAGCACCGCCTTGGCGCGCCGGGTCAGGCGATTGGCCATCAATATCGCCTCGCCGCAGGCGGTCGAGCCGTCGTACATCGAGGCGTTGGCGACCTCCATGCCGACAAGCGCGGCGACCTGGGTCTGAAACTCGAACAAAACCTGCAGCGTGCCCTGGGCGATCTCCGGCTGATAGGGCGTGTAGCTGGTGAGGAATTCCGAGCGCTGGATCAGATGATCGACGCTCGCCGGCACGTGATGGCGATAGGCCCCGGCGCCCACGAAAAACGGCGCGGAGCCGGCTGGCACATTGCGCGCGGCGAGGGCGGCGAGCGCGCGCTCGACCTCGATCTCGCCGCGGCCGCGCGGCATGTCGAGCAGGCCGTCGAGACGCGCGCTCGCCGGAATGTCGGCGAACAGATCGTCGATGTCAGCGACGCCGGCGCGCGTCAGCATCAGCGCGCGGTCGGCGTCGTCGAGCGGAAGATAGCGCATCGCCAGGCTCACGACACGGTTTTCAGGAATTCCTGATAGGCGGCGTCGTCCATCAGGGCGTCGAGTTCGCTCTTGTCGGCGAGCTTGAGCTTGAACAACCAGCCCTCACCGAGCGCGTCCTCGTTGATCAGGCTCGACTCGCTCTCCAGGCGGCTGTTGATCGCGACGACCTCGCCCGACGCCGGGCTGAACACCTCGCTCGCCGCCTTGACGCTTTCGACGACGGCGGCCTGCGCGCCCTTGGCGAGCCTGGCGCCGACCGCCGGCAGTTCGACGTAGACGACGTCGCCCAGTTGCGCCTGCGCGTGGTCGCTGACGCCGACGACGCCGAGGTCTCCCTCGAGGCGGATGTATTCATGATCCTTGCTGTAACGGGGCTGCGCCATGGCTCGGTCTCTCCAGCTTTCGGAACTATTGGCCGCGATAATAGGCGTGGGGATGGAAAGGGATCGGCGCGACATTGGCCGCCAGGGTCTTGCCGCGCACGATGAGGCCGAGCGGCGCTCCCCGGCGCGGTGCGCCCGGTTTGTGCGTAGCCCATGGCGATCGGCGCGCCGACGCTCGGGCCAAAGCCGCCCGACGTCACCTGGCCGATCACCGCGCCGTCCGCGTCGACGATTTCGGCGCCTTCGCGCGCCGGCGCGCGGCCCTCGACTTTCAGCCCGATCCGGCGGCGCGCCGTTCCCTCAGCCAGTTGCCGCCGGATCACCGCGTCGCCGGGAAAGCCGCCCTCCTCGCGCCGTCGCTTCGGAATGGACCATGTCAGTCCGGCCTCGACGGGCGTCGTGCTCTCGTCGATGTCGTGGCCGTAGAGGCAAAGGCCCGCCTCCAGACGAAGGGAATCGCGGGCCCCGAGGCCGATCGGCTTGACCTCGGGTTCGGCGAGCAGGCGCTCGGCGAACGCCGTCGCCTGGTCGTTCGGCAGCGAAATCTCGAACCCGTCCTCGCCGGTGTAGCCGGAGCGCGAGAGATACAGGCCGTCGCCGAAACGCCCGTCGCTTTCGGTCGTGCTGAAGGTCATGAACGGCTGGCGCGCGATCGCGGGGAAGGCGCGGGCCAGCACCGCCGCCGCCTTCGGCCCTTGCAGGGCGAGCAGCGCGCGGTCGTCGATCGCCTCGAGCCGCAGGTCGGGCAGGGCGCGGCGAATATGCGCGAAATCGGCGCTCTTGCGCGCCGCGTTGACCACCAGGAACAGGCAATCCTCGCCTGGCCGGCGCGACGCGCGGCGCACCACCATCAGATCGTCGAGAATCCCGCCGTTTTCATCGAGCAACTGGGTGTAGCGTATGCGTCCCGACGGCTGCGAGGCGATGTCGGTCGGCGCCAGCGATTCGAATCGCCGGGCGGCGTCGGGTCCTTCCAGATAGGCCTGACCCATGTGCGAGACGTCGAACAGGCCGGCGGCGGCGCGGGTGTGCAGGTGTTCGGCCAGAATGCCGGTCGGAAATTGCACCGGCATGTCGTAGCCGGCGAAAGGAACCATGCGCGCGCCCAGCTTCACATGCAGCGCGTGAAGCGGCGTGCGCAGCAGATCGGGCGTGATCGACGAATCGGTTGAAGCCATGAAGCCACCGGGCTGCCAGAAGAAGCGTTCGCCTCGAACGCCCTCAGCCCGCAAACACGGGTCGACGGCGCGACGACGCCCCCTCTGTCCGGTGACCTGAGAGATTTCCTGCGCGCCAGGCGCAGTTACCCCCGTCGGTGGGCGGGCGCTTGCATGCGTCCGCCGCTTTCCAGAGTGTCATCCCCTCGGCGGTCCATTGGCCTGAGCGTTTCCGGGGCGGTTGCGCCTTCGGCGCCGGAAGAGCAAAGCGCTCCGCCGGTCTCTCCCGCTGGGGGTCTTGATCTGACGGTCAAAGCAAGCCCGAAGCGCGGGCGGATGTCAATTCGGATGTTTCTTGTGGCGCGGCGCCTTGGGGGCCTTCTCCACCGGGCCGTTGTCGAAGCCGACGAGGATCGTATATTCCTCATCCTCCTGCTCGGTGGTGAGCGGCAGCATGATCGGGTCGGAAACGAACTGGAACGGCGCCTGGTCGGCGCCCGCCGTGTCGGCCGCGATCTTGTAGACCTGCGAAAACACCGGCTTCTGATCGGCGTCGTGGCGCATCACGATCCGCAGTTGCGCGGAATAGGCGCCTGGCGTTCCGGCCGGTCCGATCAACAGATGGCCGGCGACGCCGACCTTGATCCCGAACTGGGCGCCCTGCACATGGCATTCGCGCGCGGTGTTGGAGATGTCGAATTGATAGCGCACCGAATCATTGCTCGCGCCGCCGACCCGGAGCGCCGCGGTGCCGTCCTGCACCTCGATCACCGGACAGTCGACCTGCGTCGCGACCGCCGGAGTCGCGGCGCTGGCGGTCGCCGGATGCTGCGGCTCGCCAAACGAGACCATGTTCGACAACAGCACGGCCGGCGCGCCCACGTCGACCGAGCCGCAAGCGCCGCACAGCCCGGCGAGGGCGGCGGCGGACACAAGGCGCTTGCCCCGCGTGACGATCATTCCAATCATTCCTCAGCGCTCCGACGCTCCCCCCGGTCGCCCGCTTATAGCAGCATTCCGCGCGGCGCCCAGATCGGTTCAATCAAGCCCATGGCGAATCAAGGCAATTGCTCGAAGCCTTCCTTGAAGCCGGCGAGCGCGAGCGGAATCCCGATTCCCTCTTCGGGCGTCTGGAAGATGATGAAGGTCGCGGACTGGCCGTTCTTCATCTGGTCGATCAGCTTGTCTTCCATCACCACCTCGGCGACGCAGCCGTTGGGCAGGCACCGCACGAAGCCGGCCCGGCCGACGTCGACCTTGTCGATCTTGAGACCGAGGCCCGAGGGAATCAGCACGCCAAGCGGCGCGATGACGCGCAGCAGCCGGCTCTTGCCGTCGGCGGTCTTGAGCACGATCACGATCAGGGTGACGTTGGGCCGATCTTCGGCGGCGACGCTCTGGATCAGCGCGCATTGCTCATGCGCGGCGCCCGGCGGCGTCTCGCACCGCGTCTCCCAATCCCCGTGCTTGGACCTGACGACGCCCTGCGCCAGCGCCGCCGGCGCGTCGGCGGCGCCCGCCAGAAAGGCCAAACACCATACGGCGCCGGCCCGGACAAGCGGCCGAGCGAATCGTCGGCGCTCGATGTTTGACGACTTCATTGGCAATGACAGCCTTTCCGCCCGCTCTCCGGCTTGGTTGCCGTTGGCCTATCAAAAGCCCTCGACCTGTCAAGCGGCGCGGCGCCTCGGCGCCCGCGGCGTTCGATGATCGTCTGGCCGCGGTCCGCCATCGCCTTGCGCCGCCTGACGCCAGCGCGGATATGCCGCAGCGCGGAAGATGGCGGCGCGGCATTGCGTCGCGCGCCGCTTTGTGGTTTCAAGACCGAATTAGAGGCTATGATGATCGCGAGCGCGGCCAGACGATCGCCGCGTGGTCTTTGCCGTTCAAACGGCCCGACGGGACCGTCGGCGCGGCCAACGCAATCGGGAGCAGCGGGATCATGAAGATTGCGGGATTCGTGACGTTCGGGCGGCGCGCGAAAAGCTGCTGGATCGGGGCGCTCGGGGTTGCGCTGGCCGGCGCGCTCGCCATTCCCGCCCTGGCGAACGGCGTTGGCCTGTCGGAGCCGGGACAGATCGGCTTTCAGCAGCCGGTGACCCCGATCGCCGAGGAGATCCAGTGGTTCCACAACGACCTGCTGATGCCGATCATCACGGCGATCTCCCTTCTGGTGCTGGGCCTGCTGGCCTACGTGATCTGGAAGTTCAACGAGAAGGCCAATCCGACGCCCTCGAAGACCACCCACAATACGCTGGTGGAAGTCGTCTGGACGATCGTTCCGGTGCTGGTCCTGGTGGTCATCGCCATTCCGTCGTTTCGCCTGCTGACCAATGAACTGACGATCCCGCCGGCCGATGCGACGGTCAAGGTGACCGCGTCGCAGTGGCATTGGAACTACGCCTATCCCAAGGATCAGGGCGGCTTCTCGTTCGAACTCGTTTCCCAAGGCGGACAACGAGATCAAGCCGGAGAACGGCGACATTCGCCTGCTCTCGGTCGACAACGAGGCGGTGGTGCCGGTCAACAAGACGATCGTGCTGCAGATCACCGCGACCGACGTCATCCATTCCTTCGTGATCCAGTCGTTCGGCGTTCGCGTCGACGCCGTGCCCGGCCGCCTCAACGAAACCTGGTTCAAGGCTGATCGCGAAGGCGTCTACTACGGCCAGTGCTCGAAGCTGTGCGGCATCGACCATTATTTCATGCCGATCGTCTTCCGCGTCGTCAGCGACGAAAAATACCAGGCCTGGCTTGCCGACGCGAAGAAGAAATATGCGGCGGCGCCGAGCGCGATCTCGGTCGCCGACGCCGGAGCGAGCGAGATCCGTCGGTAGCTCGACGGCGCGTGACGAGATGAACGCAGTTCTTTAGGGACCAGAGCCATGGCGACGATGTCCGCGACGCATGACGACGATCACGGCCACCCGACGGGTTGGCGGCGATTTCTCTATTCGACCAATCACAAGGACATCGGCACGCTCTATCTGGTGTTCGCGGTCGGCGCGGGATTGATCGGCAGCGCCCTGTCCGGCTTCATCCGCATGGGGCTGATGTTTCCGGGCAATCACGTCTTTCCGGTGATTTCCGCGGTGCTGGCCGGCGACGGCTCGCCCGACGCCGCCAAGAACATGTACAACGTGTTCATCACCGCCCACGGCGTCATCATGATCTTCTTCCTGGTCATGCCGGCGCTGATCGGCGGCTTCGGCAACTGGTTCGTGCCGCTGATGATCGGGGCGCCGGACATGGCGTTTCCGCGCATGAACAACATTTCGTTCTGGCTGCTGCCGGCCTCGTTCGTGCTGCTGCTGACCTCGATGTTCGTGGAAGGGTCGCCCGGCATGCACGGCTTTGGCGGCGGGTGGGTGCTCTATCCCCCGTTCTCATCGACCGCCGGCACGCCTGGCCCGGCGATGGATTTCGTCATCCTGTCGCTGCATCTGGCCGGAGCCTCGTCGATCCTCGGGGCGATCAATTTCATCACCACCATCTTCAACATGCGCGCGCCCGGCATGACCATGCACCGGATGCCGCTGTTCGTGTGGTCGGTGCTGGTCACCGCCTTCCTGCTGGTGCTGGCGCTGCCGGTGCTCGCCGGCGCGATCACGATGCTGCTGACCGACCGCAACTTCCACACGACGTTTTTCGATCCGGCGGGCGGCGGCGACCCGATCCTGTTCCAGCACCTGTTCTGGTTCTTCGGCCATCCGGAAGTCTACATCCTGATCCTGCCGGGCTTCGGCATCGTCAGCCAGATCATTTCGACGTTTTCGAGGAAGCCGATTTTCGGTTATCTCGGCATGGTCTATGCGATGGTGGCGATCGGCGCGGTCGGCTTCGTCGTGTGGGCGCACCATATGTACACGGTCGGCCTGTCGCTGACCGCCCAGCGCTACTTCGTGTTCGCGACGATGGTGATCGCGGTGCCGACCGGCGTGAAAGTGTTCTCGTGGATCGCCACTATGTGGGGCGGTTCGATCTCGCTGCGCACGCCGATGAAATGGGCGATCGGATTCATCTTCCTGTTCACCATCGGCGGCGTCACCGGCGTGGTGCTGGCCAACGCCGGCGTCGACCGCGCGCTGCACGAGACCTACTACGTCGTCGCGCATTTCCACTACACGATGTCGCTCAGCGCGGTGTTCGCCATCTTCGCCGGGTTCTACTACTGGTTCCCCAAGATGACCGGCTACATGTACAACGAGAAGCTCGGCGACTGGCATTTCTGGCTGCTGTTCATCGGCGCCAATATGGTGTTCTTCCCGCAGCACTTCCTCGGCCTCGCCGGCATGCCGCGCCGCTATGTCGACTATCCCGACGCCTATTGGCTGTGGAACTTCTGGTCCTCGATCGGCGCCTATGTCGCCGGCGTCGCGACGCTGCTGTTTCTCTACATCGTCTACGACGCGTTTTCGAAAAAGCGCGTCGCCGGGGACAATCCGTGGGGCGTCGGCGCCACGACGCTCGAATGGACCTTGTCCTCGCCGCCGCCGTTCCACACTTTCGATACGCTGCCGCGCATCACCGGCGCGGATCATTGAACAGGCCGGCGCGCGCATCGTCGGTGAAGGGTCCGGGTTGAGCGCATGGAATCGCCGGCATGAGCATTGCGAGTCAAAGCGACGGCGCTTCGCCCGTCCTGATCGGCGACTACGCGGCGGGACCGGCGGAATATCTGGCGCTGCTCAAGCCGCGCGTGATGTCGCTGGTCGTGTGGACCGCGCTGGCCGGCCTGCTGGTCGCCCCGACCCGCATCCATCCGGTGATCGGGCTCGCCTCGCTGCTGGCGATCGCCGCCGGGGCCGGCGCGGCGGGCGCCCTCAACATGTGGTGGGACGCCGATATCGACGCGCTGATGGCGCGCACCCGCCTTCGCCCGATCCCCGCCGGTCTGATCGAGCCGCGCCAGGCCCTGTTCTTCGGCCTGACGCTGTCGCTGATCGCCGTGCTGACTTTGGCGCTCGCCGCCAATCTGCTGGCGGCGGCGCTGCTCGCCTTCACCATCTTTTTCTACGCGGTGATCTATACGATGTGGCTCAAGCGTTCGACGCCGCAGAACATCGTGATCGGCGGCGCGGCGGGGGCCCTGCCGCCGGTGGTCGGCTACGCCGCGGCGAGCGGCTCGGTGACGCTCGACAGCCTCGTCCTGTTCGCGATCATCTTCATGTGGACGCCGCCGCATTTCTGGGCGCTGGCTTTGGTCAAGAGCGGCGATTACGCGCGCGCCGGCGTCCCGATGATGCCCAACGTCAAGGGCGCCGACCGCACGCGGCTGGAAATCCTCATCTACACGCTGATCCTGATCCCGCTCGGCGTGGCGCCGTGGCTGATCGGCCTTGGCGGGGCGCTCTACGGGGCGGCGGCGGTCGTCGCCGGGCTCGGCTTCGCGGCGATGGCGCTGCGGGTGTTCCGGATTCGCGACGGCGCCCGGGCCAACAAGGCGGCGATGCAATTGTTCGCCTTCTCGATTCTCTACCTGTTCCTGCTGTTTTCCGCGCTGATCGTCGAGCATGGCTTCGGGCTCATCGAACGGTTCGGTTGGTGAGGCGGCATGGATGATCGAAAGCCGGCCGATGGGGTGGTCCTGACGGCGCGACAGAAACGCAACCGCCGCCTGCGCAACATCGCGATCGGCGTCAGCATCGGTCTGCTGGCGGTGCTGTTCTACGCGATCACCATCGTCAAGCTCGGGCCGGGCGTGTTGCGGCCGGAGCCGTGAGATTGCGTAACAGACCAGGCGCGGCGTTGGGCGGATGATGACGGAACGGCGGCAGCATAAGGGTCAGGGCGCGCGCAATCGCCTGGTGGTGATCTGCGCGGCGTTGATCGTCGTCGGCATGGTCGGCGCAACCTACGCCGCGGTGCCGCTCTATTTCCTGTTCTGCCGGGCGACCGGCTTCGCCGGCACCACCCAGGTGGCGACCGCCGCCCCCGCCCTCAAGGGCCAGCGCATGCTGACCGTGCGCTTCGACGCCAATGTCGCGCCCGGCCTGCCGTGGACGTTCGAGCCGGAAACCGAATCGATCCCGCTGCGCACCGGCGCCACCGCGACCGTCTATTTCAAGGTCCGCAACCGCTCGGCGCAGGCGACCGCGGCGACCGCGGTCTACAACGTCACCCCGGCGGTCTCGGGCGGCTATTTCGACAAGATTTCCTGCTTCTGTTTCAGCGAACAGCATCTGGGGCCCAACGAGAGCGCCGAACTGCCGGTGGTGTTCTTTCTCGATCCGCGGCTCGAACAGGACGAGACGATGAACGGGGTCGCCGAAATCACCCTGTCCTACACGCTGTTCGCCGCGCCGGATTCCGGCCAGCCGGTCGCCGCGGCGCCGCCGGGCGCGAGCGCAAAATCGCCGCTCTAGCAGTGGCGAATCGCCGCCTTGACGGCGCCGACCAAACGTTGCAAATCCAGCGGGCTGAGGAATCCGGCCGCGATTGACGGACGAGGACAGGGGAAGCGAATGGCCGACGCCCACGCCAAGCCGCATCACGACTATCACCTCGTTAATCCCAGTCCGTGGCCGATCATCGGCGCGGTCTTCGCCTTCCTGACCGCGGTCGGCCTCATCATGTGGATGAAGGAGATGACCATCGGCGGGCTGAAGCTCGGCCCGTTCATCCTGGTCATCGGTTTCGCCGGGCTGCTCTATGTGCTGGCCTCGTGGTGGCACGACGTCATCCACGAGGCGGAGACCGGCGACCATACGCGGGTGGTCCAGATCAGCCTGCGCTACGGCATGATTCTGTTCATCGCGTCGGAAGTGATGTTCTTCGTGGCGTGGTTCTGGGCGTTCTTCGACGCCTCGCTGTTCACCAACGAGAAGATCCAATACGCGCGCGTCGCGTTCACCGGCGGGATGTGGCCGCCCAAGGGCACCGAGGTCCTCGATCCCTTGAATCTGCCGCTGCTGAACACGCTGATCCTGTTGACCTCCGGCGCCACGGTCACCTGGGCGCATCACGCGCTGCTCCACAACGACCGCAAGGGACTGAAGCTCGGTCTGGTGCTGACCATCCTGCTCGGCCTCACCTTCACCTCGGTCCAGGCGTGGGAGTATGCGCACGCGCCGTTCGCCTTCGCCAACAGCATCTACGGCGCGACCTTCTTCATGGCGACCGGCTTTCACGGCGCCCATGTCATCATCGGCACGATCTTCCTGATGGTGTGCCTTGGCCGCTCGGTCGCCGGGCAGTTCACGCCGGAGCGCCATCTCGGCTTCGAATTCGCCGCCTGGTACTGGCACTTCGTCGACGTCGTCTGGCTGTTCCTGTTCTCCTGCGTCTACGTGTGGGGTTCATGGGGCGCGGCGATCGAGGGCGCGGGCGGCGGCTGACGCGCGTCGCCTTCGCCGCAAGGCGGCTCAGCGGGGCGGCGCCGTCGCGAACCTGCGCAGGTCGAAATTCAGATCGCCCGCCTGTTCCGCCGAAAGCGGCAGGCCGGCGCCGATGATTCGCCGCGCCGCCATATGATCGCCGGGACGGTTGACCGTCTCGACCGCCGCCAGCGCGTCGCCGCGAAAGCCGAACATCGCAAATGCCCGGCTTTGCGGATCGCCGCGCGGCGCCCAGCGATCGACGCCGTCGGAAAGCCCGGCGATCTGCAGCTTGAGGTCGCCCTGGTCGCTCCAGAACCACGGCAACGCGGCGTAACGTTCGGGTTTGCCGACCAGCCGGCGGGCGAGGCAGCGGGCCTGATCGACGGCGTTCTGCACCGATTTCGAGCCGCACCGGCGCGCCGGTGAGCGGGTTCGGAAACGCCGCGCAATCGCCGATCGCCGAGACCAGCGGGTCGGCGGTCGCCAGGAATTCGTCGACGACGATCCCGTTGGCGCAGGCGACGCCCGCCTGGCGCGCGAGCCGGTCCTCCGGCAGCACGCCGATCCCGATCACCGCAAGATCGGCGGGCAGGACCGAGCCGTCGGTCAATTCCACCGCATCGAGCGCGCCGTCCCGTCCATACAGCGCCGCGACGCCGACGCCGAGCAGCACGCGGGCGCCGAACGCCTGATGGGCCTCCAGAAAGAACGCCGAAGTCGCCGGCGACACGGCGCGCCCGAGCGGGCGGGCCCCGAGTTCGACCACCGTCACCTCGCCGCCAAGCGCCGCCGCCGTGGCGGCGACCTCCAGCCCGATGAAGCCGGCGCCGATCACCACGATGTGCCGCGCCGCGTTGACGCGCTCACGCAGCCCCCGCGCGTCGGCGAGGTCGCGCAGCGCCATCACGCCGGCGAGATCGACGCCCGGCGCTTCGAGCGGGCGCTGCCGCGCGCCGGTCGCCAGCACGAGATGGCCGTAGTCGAGGCGCCGGCCAGAGGCCAGTTCGACGCGCCGCGCATGGCGGTCGACGCCCGTCGCGGTCTCGCCGAGCAGCAGGTCGATCTCCTTGTCGCGATAGAACTGGGCAGCCCGCAGCGGCAGGCCGTCGGCCTCCATCTGCCCCTTGAGGAACGCCTTGGACAGCGGCGGGCGCTGGTAGGGCAGGTGAGGATCGGCCGACAGCAGCGCCACCGGCCCGGAATAGCCCTCCTCGCGCAGGCTCGCCGCAAGCTGCACGCCGGCGTGGCCGGCTCCGACGATCACCACAGGCGCCGTGCTCATCGCGAAGGCTCGTCCGCCATCGACCGCTTCAGCATCGGCAGCGCGGCCAGTCGCAGCGCGGCGATCGCCAGCGGTCCGAGGGTTTTCCCCGCGTCAAGCTGGATGAGGCCGGCGATCGAAAAGCCGCTCGCCGCCAGCGCGTTGAGCGCCGTCACGACAGAGGCGGCGCGGACCGCCGTCGTTGGGGATGTTGCGATCGTCATCAGGAAAGATGTCCACGAGAGCGGCGGGCGCGGCGCGCGACGAATCTACCCCAACCGCCGTCGGCGGCCAAATGGCCGCCCGCGCCGCTTTCGCGCCGCGTCCGGTCGCCGGAGCGGTTCGCCCTTCCCGGCGTTTCATCATCCCGTAACCACGACGCATCGAATTGGCGCGGCCGTTCCGGCTCCGCCCGACAAAGGAGTTGAACAATGCGCGCTTCTCTCAAGAACACCGTCGCCGGCTCCCTCGCGGCGCTCGCCATCGGCGTCGGCCTCGCCAGCATCGTCACCCCGGCCTCGGCCTGGTATCGCGGCGGCGGCTTTCACGGCGGCTTTCATGGCGGCTGGCGCGGCGGCTACGCCGGCTGGCATGGCTATGGCTGGCGCGGCGGATACGGCTGGCGCGGCGGTTATTACGCCGGCTGGCGCGGCGGCTGCTACTACGGCGCCTGGCGCTGCGGCGGCTATTGGGGCGCGACCCCGGTGGTCAGCTACGCCCCCGTCCCGGCTCCCGCTCCGGTCGCGCTGGTCGATGTTCCCGCGCCCGCGCCGATCGTCGCTCCGCCCGCCCCCAACTGCGGCGTCGTCTATCGTCCGGTGTTCGACGCTGACGGAACCAATGTCGGCACGCGCGCGGTCAGCACCTGCCAGTGACGCCAAACGAACGCGATCGCATCCAATCGATGCGATCGTCCTTTCCGACGCTGCCTGACGAACGACAGGCCGCCTTGGCGTTGGCGAATTATAAGACGGGACGGCGCTGCTCCGCCACGCGGAGGGGCGCTCTCGAGCGGTCCGGCCGGCCGATCGCGCGCTCGTCGCCGACGCTCGCGTCGCGCCGCGACCTCCGGCGCCGCCAAAGTTGCACCTTTCGCAGCGACAGGATAGGACGATCAAGCTGGGATTCGAAGGGCGAAGGCCAATTCCATGGTTGATGACGTTGTGCCGATAAAAGGTGGGCAGGGTTCGAAAGCGAAGGCGGGCGGCGGCAAGGCCGCCAACCTGACGCGCGTAAGAGTGATGCTGCCGCCGAAATTGACGGAGCGTCTCGACGCGTTCATCGCCCGCCAGCCCGAGCCGAAGCCGTCCCGCGGCAAGGCCGTGAAAATGCTGATGCGCCGCGCCTTCGGCGCCGCAAGCTCCGCCAAGAAGCCGGCGAAGTAGTTCCGCCGGAAGCGCTGCGGCGGCCCGACGCCCAGAAAGAGCCGGGGTGAAACGGAACCGTCGCTGGGCCGCGGATGCGGTCGCGCGTTCCGCATCGTCGCCTGTCAATGCACGTTCGGCGACCCCGCGCGTGAAGCGTGCGCGCGGTTGTGCGCGCTCGTCGATCCCGCGGCATTCGCTATTGAGCCATTGTTCGCATGGGGGCGATTTTTTTTCACCGTCGAGAACCTGTCAATGATCGACCTTTGGGCGACCGCCGCAGGCGGCGCGCTTCGCGCGTCATTGACAGGTTCTCGACGGTGAAACACGCTCCGCCATGCGAAACGATGGGTCATCCTCGACCGGTTCGTTCAAACGCGATCCCGCGCTGTCGAATTACAGCGGATGGTTACGGCGATGCGCCCAAATTTGACGCCCTGCGCCTTCGCGTCGGCAATCCGGCCGCACGTCGCGCCGATAGCAGCGCCGCATGGTGCGCCTCGGATCGATGCGGCGAAGATGCACAACGCTCAATCGATGGTGAAATCGGGACCACCCGCATATGTGAGGCCAGCAGGATATGTTATTTCATCTGCTAGGGAGTTTCATCGGGGGTGACTATGTTCAAAAAAACGACTGTGACCGTCGCTTTTCTGTTGATGTCGATTCCTGCTCATGCTGCGGGAGCGACAGTCAGCCTGACGTTCTATGTTCCTGGGCAGCCCCCAATTCAAGAATCGGCCCCGTGGTCTCCGGGACTCACTATTGAAAAGGCAATGCAGCACGCGGGATTGAAATACGTGACGGGTTGGTTCCCTAACTTGGGAGATGCCCTACTGATCGCTGAAGGGACGCCGTCATCAACGACGGGCGCGCCCGGAAGCCCGTTCTGGTGGCTCTGCATAGATGGCAAAAATTCGACCAAGGGAATGACGACCGCCGGAATCCGTTCTCCAAAAACAAAAGTGGAGTGGTTTTGGACTACCGAGGCGGCTTGTAAGGCTCAATAAGACTCTGTCAGACGAGTATCCGTTCAACCTCGTCGAGCGTTACTTCCTCTGCGCGGCGATCATAAAGCTGCGTCGTGCGCGTGCTGGCATGGTTCGCCATCTGCGCGGCCTTCTCTAGCGTCCCGCCGTTTTTGAGGTAGGCGGTGACGCCCGTCGCCCGAAACGTGTGGTTGCCGACGCGCGTCGTAACGCCGGCGGCCTTGGCGCGGCGCTGAATCATCGCATAAGCGTTCGCCTGGGGTAGAGGATTGCCGGCGAGCTGGCCCGTCGCGCGGCTGTAGGTCCGGAACAAAAGCGCCTTCGGATCGCTCGCAAGGCCCGCGCCGTCCAGATATTCATGCAGGTAGGATTCGAGATTGTGATGGCACGGCATGGCGTGCTGCTTGCCACCCTTCTCGTGCAAGCGCACCCATAGCCGGCGGTTCTGCGGATACACGTCCTCGACGCGCATGCCGATCGCCGCACCGATGCGCGCGAAGGAATAGAGCATCAATCCGATCAGCGCGCGATCGCGCAAGCCGATGACGGTCGAGGTGTCGATCGTATCGATAAGCTGCCGCGCCTCGGCCGGATCGAGCACCGGCGTCTTGCCACCCTTCACGACATGGCGCGGGCCGTGCACGGGGGCGGCCGGATTGGTCGGCATGATCTGGCCGATGACCATGCAATCGAAGAGGTGACGCAACGCGGCCAGGCGCAGCTTGACGGTCGGCGCGGATCGCGTCCGCCCGTGCTGCTCGATATAGGCGGCCACGTGCACGCTCTCGATCGCCGTGAGCTGCGTGACGCCCTTGGCCTCAAGCCACGCGAAGAATTCCTTCGCCGCGCGCGCATAGGCGCGGCGCGTGTTCGGGTTCCTGATCTGCGCGGTGAAGAATTCGAGGAAGCGATAGGACGTGCGCGCGCCGACGGAGGCGACAAGGGGAGGGGAGGAGGCTATTACCGCGCGGAGATTCATTTCTGGCGCTCCGTCCGGCTTTCCCGCCAAAACCGGAAGCGTCGCCACAATTCTTTGAGGTCGATACTCATCCCCATAAAAGTTGGCTTCAACGTCACCAAGTCAGGCGGCTTTTGGGGAGGTTGTCGTAATCGAGCCTTGGCCTCCTCAGCCGGGAGGTGCTCTTGGAGGAGCTTCAAGCCGACGGTCAGGTTGATGCGCTCAGGTTCTTTGATCGCGGGCATAGCAGCCGGCAAATCGGGCCGCCCCGCGTTTGGAAATCGAATCTCAAGACTGGTGGATTTGCCCCTCTCAACAGCGTCAACGCCGGGACCCTTGATCCTCACCGATCCTATGGTCGGGCCCTGAAGATATGCGGTCCACTCGATGAACCCGCCGTCAGCCAGTTGGCGACAAACCCCTGCGATAGCCTCATCGCTGACTCGTTCAAGTCCGCTGAGGATTACGTCGGACACTGGAACCCAGCCTGCGTTGCTGTTCCGAAGGCCGTAGAAATATGAGAGCAGCCTGCCCCTCAGCTCCGCGTCAGTCATCGTCGCTCCAACTATGTGATAAAAGACATTATCATATATTCCAACAAGAACCAATATCTCCTTGCCCACCGGCGCTTTGATGTGGTGGTTTAACGAAGACCCGGAATCCCCGATGTCATTTACCGCCGATATCTTTCGCGTCCTGATCGCGTCGCCGTCCGATCTGGCAGAGGAGCGAGAAGCCGCCACGCTGGCGATCAACGATTGGAACGCACAACATGCGGCGGCGGAGGGGGTCGCTCTCCTTCCGGTCAAATGGGAAACCCATGCCCGCCCCGAGTCCGGCGCGCGACCACAAAGCGCCATCAATGTCCAAATCGTTCAAAGCTGCGACCTCTTGATCGGCATGTTTTGGACGAAATTAGGCACCGCCACGGGGGTCGCCGAGTCCGGCACCGTTGAGGAAATCAATGAGTTTGTGAAGCAAGAGAAACCCGCGCTGCTCTATTTCTCAAATCGACCCATAGACCCGAACAAGATCGATCTGAAACAGCATCGCAAATTGAGGGCCTTCAAAAAGGCTACCTGCAGTCGAGCGCTGATCGGATTGTTCGCGAGCGTCGATGAACTGCGCGCGACGCTCCTGCGTGACTTGATGAGCCAAATCCGCGCTATGAAGCCGGAGCGGCCAAGGGGGCGACGTTCAAAGCTCGAAGCGGCCAAACAACTTACCGAAATGATCGGCCTGCAGAAGCAGCTGAACATCACCCCCGCTGAATTCGAGACCTACTGGGATCAATATGTCGGCATGCGCCGGACGAAAGCGCAGATGTCCGATCCCGTTGAGGCGACTGAGAAGGGGCCAAATGGGCATCGAATCGGCTACACGCCAGAAGGTGACAAGGTCGAATGGATTCCAAACGACGAAGAGCCGGGCGAAGAATGGCCAATGATCTTACGTCGGAACGATAAGGCGATCCTCGCGGCCTACAACGAGTTTTGGGACAAGGTATGGTGGAACAGGCATCAGAATTGGCTACACAACCTCAAAACTGGAGAAGAGGTCCTGGCCGAGGGACAAACGAAAATACTTGAGACCGCAAAGAAGGCGGCTCGGCGCATTGAACGCAAGTACGGTCGAAAAAACCTGGGCTGGAACGATTTCGAGTGGGGACTCCTCAGTGGCCGAATGTCCGCACTGTCTTGGGTGCTAGGATCAGAGTGGAACGAGTCCCTTGATACATAGATGGGCGGCCAGAAGCCAAAGTGCCGGAGAAAGGCTTGTGCCGATCCGGTCGGGGGGTGCTGCATCGTTGGCGCGCGCGTCTTTCAGCATCTAAGGTTAGCCAACGCCGCGCCAAGGCCCGTAGCGACGAGCCTCTGTTCCCCTATGGCGCCCCGCCCCGACGATGGCACGCCGGAGACCCAACATGTCCCGCATCTTCATCACGGGATCGTCCACCGGCCTTGGCCTGATGGCGGCGCAGCGGCTGCTCGAACGGGGCCACAGCGTCGTGCTGCATGGCCGCGACGAGGCGCGCGCGGCGGACGCGCGCCGGGCGGCGCCGGGAGCCGAGGCGGCGGCAGCGGGCGATCTTTCCAGCATCGCGCAGACCCGCGCGCTCGCCGGGGCGGTCAACCGGCTCGGCCGCTTCGACGCGGTGATCCACAACGCCGGCGTCGGCTATCGCGAGTCGCGGCGCGCGGCGACCGAGGATGGCCTTCCGCAAGTGTTCGCGGTCAACACGCTGGCGCCGTTCATCCTGACCGCGCTGATCGAGCGCCCCGGCCGGCTCGTCTACCTCAGCTCCGGCATGCACCGCGGCGCGGCGGCTGACATCGACGATCTCGCCTGGAAAAGGCGCGCGTGGCGCGGCGCCGAAGCCTATGCCGAGAGCAAGCTGCACGACGTGCTGCTCGCCTTCGCGTTCGCGCGCCGCTGGCCTGATGTTCTGTCCAACGCGCTGGAGCCGGGATGGGTGGCGACCCGCATGGGCGGCCCCGGCGCGCCGGACGATCTGCAGGCCGGTTGCGAGACGCAGGCGTGGCTGGCGGTGAGCAACGAGGCGGCGGCGCGCGTCACCGGCGAATATTTCTTCCACAAGCGCCCGCGGTCGCCGAACCCGGCCGCCCGCGACGCCGATCTGCAGGACCGGCTCCTCGAAGCCTGCGCGCGCTTGTCCGGCGTCGCGCCGCCGGCTTAAGGCGCACGGGCCGCGCTTTTCGATACAAAAACTTGACGAAATGGCGAGCGGCGGCGATCCTGTTTTTCAGGATGCGTGGCGCATTCTTCCCGGAAAACGTCAGTGGGACATTTTTGCATCGCAACCCGTTGATATTCCTCGCGACGCGTCATGGACGTGTTCTCAAGTCCAGCGTCTCGGAAAATAAGCCAATCTTTTCAATGAACGGCGGAGTCGGCGGTTTGCCGGTTTGGCGTTTTTCCGACGCAAAACAAGGAAATTCCGAACATTTATCTGGAGGTCCAGCCGATTGCGCCTGGCGCCCTTCCCCCCTTGCGGGGGAAGATGTCACGCGCAGCGTGACAGATGAGGGGAGTCGAGCGAAGCGAGACGGCTTTGGACGTCGGGGGCTTGGCGGGCCGCGCTCTGCGATCGAGGCGTCATCCGACCCGACTTCGTCGGGCCACCTTCCCCCGCTGCGCGGGCGAAGGGGCGCGTCCGCCTATTGCGGCGCGGCTTCGGCGAGCGCGCGCGGCGGCGCGGCGGGCGCGGGCGGTTGCGCCCTGAGGCCGATCAGGTGGCAGATCGCGAACACCAGGTCGGCGCGGTTCATCGTGTAGAAATGCAGCTCGCTGACGCCGCGGTCGATCAGATCGACGACCTGTTCGGCGCAGACCGCGGCGGCGACGAGGCGGCGGGTCACCGGATCGTTGTCGAGCCCGTCAAACCGGTCGGCGAGCCAGGCGGGCACGCTGGCCCCGGCGCGCCGGGCGAAGCCGGCGGTCTGCTTGAAATTCTGCACCGGCACGATGCCCGGCACGATCGGAATGGTGATGCCGGCCGCCGCCGCGACGTCGAGAAAGCGCAGGTAGACGCTGTTGTCGAAGAAGAACTGGGTGATCGCCCGATCGGCGCCGGCGTCGACCTTGCGCTTCAGCAATTCGACGTCGTGCAGCAGGTTGGGGCTCTGCGGATGCTTCTCGGGATAGGCGGCGACCGACACTTCCACGGCGCCGATCGCCTTGACGCCGGCCACCAGTTCGGCGGTGCTCTGATAGCCGTCGGCGCTCGGCTGGTAGGGCGCATCGGCCCCGGCGGGGGGATCGCCGCGCAGCGCCACGATATGGCCGACGCCGGCCGCGAGGTAGCCGCGCACCACCGCGTCGATCTCGCCGCGCGCCGCGCCGACGCAGGTCAGATGCGCCGCCGGCCGCAGCGCCGTCTGGCGCGCGATCCGCGCCACCGTGGCGTGGGTGCGTTCGCGCGTCGTGCCGCCGGCGCCGTAGGTCACCGACACGAAAGCAGGCGATAGCGGCTCGAGCCGGGCGATCGCCTCCCACAGGCTCTTCTCCATCTCCTCGGTCTTGGGCGGGAAGAATTCGAACGACACGCGGACCGGCGCGCCGGAGCGGCTCGGGCGAACGGGGACGGCGAGCATCAGGCGATCTCCGCGGTGTGGCGCGCCAGCGATCCGCCCGCCGGCTCGGCCGTCTGCAGGCGTTGGTCGCCGGCCAGCCAGATCGCCACCGTCAGCTTGCCCGGCTCGCCGGGGGCGGGGAGGATCTGGTGGGTTCGCGCCGGGGACAGGCCGGCTTCGGCGAGGAATCCCTCGACCTCGCGAATGGTGAAGCCGAGGCGGCGGTGGGCGTAGTCTTCGCGCAGGAATTCCTGGTCGTGGGCGAGGAAGTCGACGACGATCAGCCGCCCGCCGGGCCGCAGCGCGCGCGCCGCTTCGGCGATGGCGCGCGCGGGATCGTCGAGGAAATGCAGCACCTGATGGATGATCGCCAGGTCATAGGCGTTGCGCTCGACGGGCAGGGCGTAGATGTCGCCCTGGCGCAATTGCGCATTGTGCAGGCCGCTCTGGTCGATGCGCGAGCGGGCCAGCGCCAGCATCGCCGCGCTCTGGTCGACGCCGACCGCGCGCTCGGCGAGCGGCGCGGCGAGTTCGAGCATCCGCCCGGTGCCGGTGCCGAGGTCCAGCAGCGTGCGGAACGGCTTCTCGCCGATCATCGCCATCACCGCCGCCTCGACCCGCTCCTCCGGCGCATGCAGCGCGCGGATGCTGTCCCAGTCGGAGGCGCGTTGCGCGAAATAGGCGGCGGCCTGGCGGCGGCGGGTCTCGCGGGTCATCGCCAGCCGGGTGCGGTCGGCGACCAGCACCGGGTCGGCCGGATCGAGGCGGGCGATGAGATCGCGGGCCAAAGCGCCGCCGGCCCCGCGCGTCGCGCCGTCGGCGAGCCGGAAAAACGCCCATGCGCCCTCGCGCTGGCGCTCGGCGAGGCCGGCCTCGACCAGCAGTTTCAGATGCCGCGACACGCGCGGCTGCGACTGGCCGAGAATGGCGACGAGTTCGCTGACCGTCAGCTCCGCTTCGCCGATCAGCGCGAGTAGGCGAAGCCTGGTGATTTCGCCCGCCGCCGCGAGGCCCGCCAGCAGCGGCCCCACCCCCACCAGCGTCGGCGCGTCGAACGAGGCTTGCGAGTTAGACATGAATATATGTTTATGTCTAATTCGCTGCCGTTTCAACATGAAAGTGGTGGGAGCGGCCGCGCGGACGAACGAGGCGGCTTGTCGGGCGTTGCGGCGAAGTTCTATAAGGCGGTCCGCCATGCCGGCGCCCATCATTCGAAACCGAAAGAACGTTGACCCATGAAGATCACCACGCTCGCAATCGCCGCGGCGATGACCGCCCTGCTGATCGGCGGCGCCGCCTTCGCGCAGACCGCCGCGCCGGCGCCCGCCGCCCCCGCTGCTCCGGCGGTCGCCGCGCATTCGGCCAAGTCGATCGAATGCTCCAAAGAGGCTGACGCCAAGGGCTTGCACGGCGAGGCGCGCCGCAAGTTCCGCGCCGATTGCAAGCGGGGCAAGTGACCACGGCGCGCGCCCTTTGGCGGGCGCGCCGTCGTCGTTGACGCGAAATGGCCGGTCCCTCCGGCCATTTTTTCAAAGCGCCGGCAATTCGGCGCGACAGGAACCCTGGGTGGCGCAATCCCCCCGAGACCATGCGCAGGAAGAGATCGTCGCGGCTTTCTCGACGTTGCGCGATTTCTTCCGCTACGCGGTCAGCCGGTTCAACGCCGCCGGCCTCGCTTATGGGCACGGCACGACCAACGCCGTTGACGAAGCGGCGTTTCTGCTGCTCGAGGCTTTGCGCCTGCCGATCGACGCCCTCGATCCGTTTCTCGATGCGCGGCTGACCCATGCCGAGCGCGTCCATGTGCTGGGGCTGATCGAAGCGCGCGTTTCCACCCGCCGGCCCGCCGCCTATCTGGTCAACCGCGCCTATATCCAGGGCGAGCCGTTCTACGTCGACGAGCGGGTGATCGTGCCGCGCAGCCTGATCGGCGAACTGCTGTTTGGCGGCCTGATCGGCGAAGGCGCGCTGATCGGCGACCCCGGCGCGGTGAGAAATGCGCTCGATCTATGCGCGGGCGGCGGCTCACTGGCGATCCTCGCCGCGCGGGTGTTTCCCAACGCCGAGGTCGACGCGGTCGATCTGTCCCCCGATGCGCTGGCGGTCGCCGCGCGCAACGTCGAGGCGCATGATCTCGGGCAGCGGGTCCATCTTCACCAGGGCGATCTGTTCGCGCCGGTCGGCGGGAGGCGCTATGACATCATCCTGACCAACCCGCCCTATGTCGAGACGGCGGCGATGACCGCCTTTCCGCCCGAATTCGCCGCCGAACCGCCGCTGGCCCATGACGGCGGCGTCGACGGTCTGGCGATCGTGCGCCGCATCCTGCGCGCCGCGCCGGACCATCTGGCCAAAGGTGGGGCGCTGGTCTGCGAAGTCGGCGGCGGCCGTCAACGGCTGGAGGCGGAATTTCCGGCCCTGCCGCTGGTCTGGCTCGACACCGAGGAGAGCGAAGGCGAGGTGTTTTTCGCACGCGCCGCCGACCTCGCCGCGCCGGCGGGCCGGCGAAAGCGCCGGTAGCGGGGCGCTGTCCGGCAAGGAATTTGGATTTCCGGGTTTCTTCGAAGCGCCCGGTGCGGCGCAGATCGGCGGTTGCCAGCAACCGCCGAAAGCGACAATCTTGCGCAGGGCGCCGTCATCCGGCGGATCGGAATCGAGGTTCGCGTGAACGGGCGAGGATTTGATCGGACGGGCCGGGACGAAGGCCGAAGCGGACTGGCGCGGCGCGTCCGCGCTTTTTGGCGCCTTGCGTCGTCGCGGCGCCGGCAGAATGTTGTGCGCGGCCGCGTTGGTCGCGGCAAGCGCCGGCGCCGCCGACGCCCAGGCGAACGGCGCGACGGTGATCCACGGGCACTACGTGGAGCAGCATTATTTCATGGAGGGCCAGCATGCGCCGGTGGCGTGGACCTGGGAGTTCACGCTCGACCTGTCGGGAAAGGGCGCAATTCATGAGGAATGGAGCGGTCGCAACAACCGCAACAGGGAAAAGAGCGACAGCCAGCAATATATTCTCGGCGAACAGGCCGGCGGCGTCGCCTGGCACGTGTTGGGTTCAAACAAGTTGCAGAAGACGGTCAATTTCCGGCAGCACACAATGACGCTGACGATCGCCACCAGCGGCGCCCAATGCCATCTCGATGTGACGTTCCGGCTGAAGCCGGGGTTCGCCGACATCCTGTTGCCGCGCGGGGGCAAGGGCAAATTCACCAATTTCTCCCTGCCCAAGACGCTCGAAATCGTCCTGCACGATCATTTGACGGTTGGCGCGTTCGGTCGCGTCCCGACGGTGGCGCGGCAAAGCAGGGAGCGATTGCGACGTATGGCTCCACCCGCATCACGGTCGATCCGGCTTGACGAAATAAAGCACCTCGGGCAGCCCCTCGAAATGGGCGTCGCAGGTGACAAGCTGCGCCTCGCTCGCCAGCGCGGTGGCGTAGACGATGGCGTCGGCCGTCGATAGACGGTGGCGCTTGCACAGTTCGGCGGCGTTGAGCGCCAGACCGGCATCGAGCGGGATGACGACGCAGGTGAGCGTGTAGGCGATGGCCAGATCGGCGACATCGTCCGAACGCTCTCGCGCGAGCCACTTCGCGAGTTCGAGTTGAACGATGGTGGGAATGACGCACTCGCCTGCCTCGGGCAGTTGCGCGTCGAGTCGGCGGCCGAGCGCACTGCCGGTGAATTTCTCGATCCAGGCCGACGTGTCGAACACGCGCATCAAAAGCGGTCGTTCCTGTCGCGATAACCCCGCGGATCGGCCCCGCTGGCGATGCCGGTCAGCGCGTCGCGATGGGGGACCGGCACAACCAGAACGCCTTTGCCCTTCGGGATGAAAACGAACAATTGACCGGCCTCCCAAGCCTGCGCCTCGCGCACCGCCTTGGGGATCGAGATCTGAAACTTGCTGGAAAGCCTCGCGGTCGCTGTCATTCTCTTACCCTATTTCCATCGATGGAAAGATCGTAAGAATATCACGCCGCGCCGCAAGCGCCAATCGCGCGGCCGGCGCGGAGAAGCGAATTTCTCGCAAGCCGCTGACGATCCACGCCCGCCGCGCAAAAACCCTGAAAAACCAGACCGTATATCTGACTCAGAGCCGGTCGACGAAAGCGACGAGGGGGCTCGGGCAGGGAAAATTCGGGAATGGAGGGCGCAACAATGTTCAAGTTCATTTCGGTCGCTTTGGTCACGTTGATGGTCTCCACCGCCGCCGTTCCGGCGTTCGCCAAGGCGGACAAGGGGCAGCACGGCGGCGGCAAGGGCGGCGGCGCCCATCACATCGGCGGTTTCGGCGGCAAGGGCTTCGGCAAGGGTCTGGGCATCGCCGCGGCCGCCGCGGTGTTCGGGATGGCTCTCGAAGAGCTGAACCGCTGAAGACCGCTATTCCGACAATCCGTCACAATATGACCGGCGCCGGCCTGACCGCGGGCGCCGTCATCCTTGCGCCAGTCTGAGGCCTCCGCGAAACAGGCCCGATTGCAATCTCTCAGGCGCGCTTCCGATACCCCACCATCAGGCTCTTTGCATGACGCCGCGATCCGCGCATGATCGCGTCATGTCGAATCCCGCTCCAATCGCTCGCCTGCCGGGCTTCCGCCCTCGCCTCGCTCCGGCGTCTCAACCGATCAGCCCGAAAGCCCGCCGGCTCGGCCGCAAAGCGCGGTCGGGCGGCGTCCGTGGGAGCCTGCGAGGCGCGACATGCTGAACCTGCGCCTCTGGATGGGCCTGTTGCGTCGCGCGATTCCCGCGCGCCCCGGCCTGCGGCAGGTTCGGCTCATCGCCGGCCTCGTGCTGTTCGTCTATGTGACGACCCATTTCATCGATCACGCGCTCGGCAACATCTCGATCGCCGCGATGGAAGAAGGCCTCGTCGTCCAGAAATGGATCTGGCAGACGCCGCCCGGCGCGATCGTGCTCTATGCAGCGCTGGCGGTCCATGGCGTCCTCGGATTCTGGGTGCTCTACCAACGCCGGAATTTCCGCTGGACCCGGCTCGAGGCGACACAGCTCGTTCTCGGCGTGTCGATTCCGTTTCTTCTCGCCGATCACGTAGTTGGCACGCGCGTCTCGTTGAGCCTGTTCGGGACCGAGAAGGGTTACGCGCAGGAGCTGTACAAATTCTGGGTCAACTCGCCGGTCCTCGGCGTCCTGCAGGCGGTCATGCTGCTGATCGTGTGGGTCCATGGCTGTCTCGGCGTGCATTTCTGGCTGCGCCTGAAGCCGTTCTATCCGCGCGTGCGCAATGTCCTGCTGTCGTTCGCGGTGCTGCTGCCGGCCGTCGCGCTGCTCGGCTATTTCCAGGGTGGCCGGTCGCTGATTGCGCTGGCGCTCGATCCGGCCTGGCGAGCTCTGCATCTCACGCCGGATCGCATCGGCTTCGCCTGGCAGAACGCTGAGCTGGCGAGCGATCGCAACTGGTTTTTCGGCGCGCTGATCGTGACGCTCGCCGCAATCCCCGCGGCGCGTCTGGCGCGCCATTGGGCGGAGCGCCGACGCGGGCTGGTGACGCTGACCTATCCCGAGCGGACGGTTCGCGTGCCGCGCGGCCTCAGCGTGCTCGATGCGAGCCTTCGCTACAACATCCCGCACGCTCACGTCTGCGGCGGCCGCGGCCGCTGCTCGACCTGCCGCATCCGCGTTGTCGGCGGGCGCGCGGAGCTACCGAACATCAGCGCGGCGGAGGGGGCGGTGCTGAAGCGCGTGCGGGCCGGAACGGGCGTGCGGCTGGCCTGCCAGCTTCGCCCGGAGAGCGACGTCTCGTTCGTTCCGCTGCTGCCGCCGCAGGCGAGCGTCGCCAACGCCTACAAGGACAATCAGCCCCATTCCGGCGACGAACGCTACGTCGTCATGATGTTCGTGGACATGCGCGATTCGACCAGCCTCGCCGAGCACCGGCTGCCGTTCGACACGGTGTTCCTGATCAACCGGTTCCTCAACGCGGTGAGCCGCGCGGTGATCGCCGCGGGCGGCGCGCCCAACCAGATTCTGGGGGACGGCCTGCTCGCGCTGTTCGGTCTCGGCAAAGGCCCGGCCGAAGCCTGCCGGCAGGCGGTCGAGGCGTGCGCGCTGATCGCACACAATGTCGAGCGGCTCAGCGCGCAGCTCGCCGACGAACTGCCCGGGCCAATCCGCTTCGGCATCGGCGTCCACGCCGGCCTGGTGATCCTCGGCGACGTCGGCTACGAGAAATACGCGGCGTTCACGGTGATCGGCGATTCGGTCAATGTCGCAGCGCGCCTGCAGGACCTGACCCGGACGATGGATTGCGAAGTGCTGATGTCGGAGGAGGTCTACGCGCAGGCCGGCTTCTCGCCCGACGCGCTGCCGCGGCGAGAGATCGCCGCGCGCGGACGTCTGGGCGTGTTGCAGGCGCGGCCCGCCACGCGCGCCGCCGATCTCGCCGACCTGTTGGCCGAAGACGCCGGCTCCGCGCCAGCGACGTGACGGCATTTTTGCGAAGCTCATGGGGTTCGCGTCGCCTTCAGCGGATGTCAATTGCCGCCAGACCCGTCGGAGCCGCCGCCGCTGTCGGCGCCGCCCCAAGTTTGCGATTCATTCTTCGCGGCTTGCAACGCGTAGGACAGATCGCTCGGGCACTGGCCGTCACCGGCCATGTTCATGAGTATAGTGGCTGGCGACCCGGCCATGTATTCTGATCCGTCAAGAAAATTATTGCTTTGATTAATCGCTACGGCATAGAGATACTGCAATATAGCGAATTTGTACTCGTGCACTGGATCCGCGCCAAATAAGACGCCGGTCGCCGGTATCACATCGATTACGCCGTCGGCAACGGCCGTGTGGTTGCCCTTCCAGTTTTGCTCCAGCCATTTCTGCGCGGCGTCGGTCTGCGAACCCCACGTTCCGTCAACGTTGCTCACAGCGATGCCCGAGCTGCCGCTGATAAGGTCGGGGATGTAGTTGGACGCCTCCGAGGCGCGCGCGAGTAGATACTGGATCAGCTTGACGTCGTCGCCCTGCGAGCCCATCTGCGCTCTGCCCTCGATGTTCCAGATGCTTTTGCCGGCGTCGACACTCGTTACATGCACCATCGCCCAGCCCCCTCAACTCCATGGAACACATTGCGCGGCCACGCGTGAACGGTTCCTCTTGGCTCGTCCTTCTCAATCCCGCGCCAACCCTGCAGATTGGACCGCCCGCCGGGCCAAGCGCCAAACTCGCCCAAGTCCAAGCCGCCGCGCATCCCCCCGACGGGGGAGGCGCGCGCGAAATCGCAGGGTGGGCGAGGGCGTTGGCCGCCGGAGGCGCGGTCGCGCCGCCGGTTCCGGGCCGATCAGGGCGGCGATCGAACTACTTTGTGAGCCGGGCGCGTCTGCAACGGCGGCGTGGCGGCTGGGGCGCCCGTCGCAGCAATCCAAGCCGGACTCGACAGCACCAGTCTGATCAGTTCGGCCTGCCGCCTCGCGCCAACTGCGTGCATCACATGACGCAAGTGGGTCTTGACGGTTTCGGCGCCGATGCCGAGCCGGCGCGCGATGCCTCGCGTGTCGCCGCCCTCGACGAGCGCGCGCAGCACGCTCGCTTCGCGGGCGGTCAGCCCGAACAGCCGTCTCAACAGCTCCTCCGACGTCTCCAGCGGCCGGCGCGAATCGGCGACATAAAGCGCCACCGCATCCGGTCGCGCGCCGAGCAACCCGGCGGTCGATCGCCCAAGCTTTCGCACCACGGCGCGCAGCGGCTGCGCCTTGCCCGCGGGCAACGTGACGCCAATCGGCCGGTCGCCGCCGCCGTGCGCCTCGCGTATCGCCTCGCCAAGCCTTGCATTGGCCTGCGGTGTCGTCGCCCGCAGCCTTCCGCCCGCGTCATGCAGCGAGTCGCCGCGCTTCAGCAAGGCGCGCGCCGCGGCGTTGGCCAGCACGACCCGGTCGTCGTCGACGACCATCATGCCGAGCGGCACGCCGTCGATCAGCGCTTGCGCGGCGGCGGCCTCGCCGCGGGCGCGGCGCAGCGTTCCGTGGATCGTCACGGCCCGACTTACATGGGGGATGAACCGTCCAAAGTCATCGCATTCCTCGGCGCTGAAGGCCTGGCGATCAGGGCCGCGCATGAGGCTGACGGCGCACTTGCCGCCGTCGTCGAAGTCCAGCCCGAAAAACATGGCGTATTCGATCCGGGCCGGCGCCAGGGCCTCGCGATACATCGCGGTCGATCGCAGCCCTTCGTCGGATACGATCTGACGGCAATGATACGCTTTGAAGAGCTTTGGCGGCATCCGCGGATCGATCAGCGCCAATTCCCGATATCTCGCGAGGCTGCGCTCAAGCTCACCCTCCGCAAAGCCCCAGAACTTGAAAAAGGGACAGGCGTCCTGAAAGGAGGCGTAGTAGCTGATCTGCGCCTTGGGGCTGTCGAACAGTCCGGCCAGGCTGGCCAGCACGTCGTCCCATCTCTCGACGGTCAGCGAGGCGTCGTAGATTTGGGCGACCGCACTGGAAAAACTGTCGATATTGTGCATGTTTGGCGTCGGCGAGGCCGGGGGGCTGATCGCTGTTGGCCGGACAGCGCGGTTCCCAGCCGCCGCTCCCTGGAAACCCTAATGAAATAAAAGGGATTGCGCGAGCGGCCAGGCTTCAACTTCCGGTGATCCCCGGCGAGGGAACGGCTGGGCCGGCGCCAGCGCGCTCGCCCAGGCGATGCGCCAGCATCGCGTCCTCTGCATCCCCGGCGGACGTCAGCCGTCGTTGCAGCGGTCCGATCCGCCCGAGCCGCCGGCCGAGGCCTGCCGCCAGGCGGTCGAGGCGTGCGCGCTGATCGCCCACAATGTCGGGCGGCTCAGCGCGCAGCTCGCCGACGAACTGCCCGGACCGATTCGTTTCGGCATCGGCGTCCACGCCGGCCTGGTGATCCTCGGCGACGTCGGCTACGAGAAATACGCGGCGTTCACGGTGATCGGCGATTCGGTCAATGTCGCAGCGCGCCTGCAGGACCTGACCCGGACGATGGATTGCGAAGTGCTGATGTCGGAGGAAGTCTACGCGCAGGCCGGCTTCTCGCCCGACGCGCTGCCGCGGCGAGAGATCGCCGCGCGCGGACGTCTGGGCGTGTTGCAGGCGCGGCCCGCCACGCGCGCCGCCGATCTCGCCGACCTGTTGGCCGAAGGCGCGTCGACGGTGGTCGAGTGATGCGCAGCGCGCGGCCGCCAAAGGCTCACATCCAGCGGCCGGTATTCGCGTGCAGGATCCAACTGGCGATCGCCGCGAGCGGATGGGTGAAAAACAGGCTTCGCCCATGCCGGAGGCTGAACTCGTAAACGCTGCGGGTCACCTCGACATAGCGTCCGTGATCACCAAGAAAGAATTGATCGCCGTCGATCTTTCCGTTGAGCGCGCTGCCGCCGAAATAGACGTCGAGCAGCACGAACGCCACGAAATTGGCGAGCCCGATCCGCACCATCGCGCGACAGAACAGCATCGGGACGCGCGTTTCATTCGGGAGGAGATCAGCCGCCATCGTCCGAGCCGCCGGCGGCGGCGCCGCCCGAAGCGCCGGAGCCATTGACCGCGGCTTGCAAGGCGTAAGCCAGTGCAGCCGGGCATTGTCCGTCGTTGGGCATGTTCTGGATCGTCGCAGTCACGTTGTTCATGCCGCCCGCCGCTATGGCATAAATGTTTTGCAGCGCCGCGAGCTTGTACTCATAGGTCGGGCTATCCCCGAACAGAATGCCCGACTGCGGGATCACATCGATGACGCCGTCGGCGAGAACCGGCATGCCGCCCTTGAAATTCTGTTCGAACCATTTTTGCGCGGCGTCGGTCTGCGAACCCCAGTTTCCGTCGACGTCGCTGACGGCGATGCCTGAGCTGCCGCTTATCTCGCTGGGAACGTATTGCGCCGCGTCCGGCGCCCGCGCGAGGAGATATTGCACCAGCATGACGTCGTTGCCGGTCGAGCCCATGCCGATTCGCGAGTCGACGTTCCAGAGAAGGAAGGGGTAGTCTGAGGAGGACAGCACCTGCACCATCGAACAGTTCCCTCGATTGCCGCGAAGACGCGTCGCGTTCGCCTCGGAGCGCGACACCTAGTCGCCCGCCTGGCGGAACAGGGCGCGACGGTTTGATGGTCCGTGGTTACGGTCTGGCGCGAGCGCGGCGAGGGCTTCGGGGCCGACCCGCGCCGTCCGAATCTGGATTCCTGGGAACGGCCGTCCGCGCTATTCCGCGGCTTCGCGCATCATTACGCGGATATTGGCGCGCATTTCGTCGATCGGCGTTAGCGCGCCGGCGCGCTCGACGTGCCAGAAGGTCCAGCCGTTGCACGCCGGCAGGCCTTGCGCGAGCGCGCCGATCTTGTGGATCGAACCGGTCGCCGGGCCGAGCGTCACCGCGCCGTCGGCGCGCACCAGCGCGGCATGGCGGCGGCGCGAATCGTGCAAGCGTTCGCCGGGGCGAATCAGGCCGGCTTCGATGACGCTGGCGAAGGCGACGCGCGGTTCGCTGCGCCGCGTCGGCGTCAGCGCGACCGCCTCGGCGGGCAGCGGTTCGACGGCGGCGATGCGGGCGCGCGCGGCGTCGGCGTAGATGGGGTCGCGCTCGAGGCCGATGAACGAGCGATGCAGGCGCCGGGCTACCGCGCCGGTGGTGCCCGAGCCGAAGAACGGATCGAGCACGAGATCGCCGGCGTTGGAGGCGGCGAGCAGCACGCGCGCCAGCAACGCCTCGGGCTTCTGCGTCGGATGGGTCTTGCGCCCCGCCGCGTCCTTCAGCCGTTCGGGGCCCGAGCAGATCGGCAGGAACCAGTCGGAGCGCGCCTGGCAATCCTCGTTGCCCGCCTTCAGCGCTTCATAGTTGAACGTATAGCCCTTGGCGTCGCTGCTGCGCGCCGCCCAGATCATCGTCTCATGCGCGTTGGTGAACCGCCGGCCGCGAAAATTCGGCATCGGATTGGCCTTGCGCCAGACGATGTCGTTGAGGATCCAGAAGCCGAGATCCTGCATGATCGCGCCGACGCGAAAAATATTGTGATAGGAGCCGATCACGAAAATCGTCGCGTCGGGCTTCATCACGCGGCGCGCCGCGGCGAGCCAGGCGCGCGTGAAGGAATCGTAATCGGCGAAGCTCGCGAACTTGTCCCAGTCGTCGTCGACGGCGTCGACGAGGCTCTGGTCGGGGCGCGACAACGCGCCTTCGAGCTGCAGGTTGTACGGCGGGTCGGCGAATACGAGATCGACGCTCGCCGGCGCCAGCCGGCCGAGTTCGTCAATGCAGTCGCCGACGATGATGGCGTCGCGCTGCGTCGGACTGACCGTGACGGGGCGCCGCGCCGATCCGCTCCCAGTACGCGAAACCTGAAGCTGGGCGGGTCGGCCGGACGCCCCGGCACGGGAAATACGCATGAACGCAACCACTCAACGCGACTGACGCTGAGAATCTGCCGCATTTGAGTAAAAGGCGCGTTAGTCCCGCCGGGACGCCGCTGTCTCGTTTTCGCACGTCAGAAATATTGCAAAAACGCGCGGTATTTCAACCCTTTCGAAAGGACTTGACAAACCGCCGCCGCGTCGTTTCGTTCGAGGCGTCGGGGGCGCAAGCGGGCGGGCGGCTCCCGGCGGATGTGGCCGCCGCTTCCTCGTTGCGGTAGGGAATTGCACGGCTCCCGGTCCCGGCCCGCGCTTGACCGCAATTGAAGCGACATCCCGTAACCCGGGGGCGGTGCGCCGGCGGTGTCGCAATGACTTTCAGTGAAAAACGCGCGGTGGCCCTCAAGCTGCTCGCCAGGACCGGCATGTGGCGATGGTCGTATGCACCACCCCTCTGGCGTCTTCTCTGGCGCCTTGGGGTTGAAGTTCCGCCGCCGTTCTTCATGCGCTTTTGGAGCTTCGCTTTCATTTCGGGCGCATATCTTGCCGTAAGGATCGCCTTCGTAATGAGTTTCCAAATCATGTTGGCGCCCAGACGGGAGTATGTCACCGCCGCCGCGCTGTGGCTGGTTGCTTGCATCTTCTGTGGCCTGCTGATGGCGCTGCATAGAACCTACGTTCGTCGCAAGCATCGCTTGCCGGATTGGCGGGACTTGTAGGCCCGATGCTGCCGGAAATGGGCGCCGATGGCCGTGCAACCCCGACCGGCTTGGCCGCCACCCCCAGCCATGACGCAGAGGCCGGTCATCGGCGGCCATCCGAACCCGAGCATCCATAGTGCGCGGGCCAGCAACCCAACCCAACGATAAAGCTGATGGAAAGCGAAAGCTGACAAATCGTCCCTCCTCCTTCTCAAATATGCAACCAAGACTGCGAATGCTTTCAGTTGATTCATTGACCCGCGATAAGGTGCGGCGGATAAGCTTTCATGAATCTTGGCCCCCTCAGCCCAAAATGAGGTTCGGGAGTTCGCATCCATGTCCCTGATCGCGAAGCCGGCGTTCGACCTCAAACCCAGAGAGCGCCGTCGCCACGAACGCCTGAAACTCACTCTTGCCGGCCGCTATATGCTCAGCGACCACCTCGAACATCCCTGCTCGACGATCGACATTTCACCGGTCGGGATCGCCGTCTCTGGCCAGCAGAAGGGGTCTATCGGCGAGCACGTCATCCTCTACATCAATCAGATTGGCCGGCTTGAAGGGGAGATCGCGCGGAATTCCGACACCTGGTTCGCGGTCAAGTTGCAGTTGACCGCGGCAAAAAGCGAGCAGCTCAGGGAGGTTCTCGCCTGGCTCGTCAGTCACCACGCGCGCGGCGCGCCGGACAAACGTCTTCACCAACGCATCATCCCGTTTCGTCGACGCGCGATCATGACCACACCGGACGGACGCCAACACCAGGCGGCCTTGATCAATCTTTCCGTTCTTGGCGCGGCGGTGAGGGTTGACGAAGCGCCGCCGATCGGGACGCGGGTCACCATCGGCCGAGCTTCGGCGCGGGTCATACGACACCTCGCCATGGGCGTCGCGGTCGAGTTCGACGAACCGCTTCCCGCCGGCGCCTTCGATCTGGGCGGCGAAGTCTAGCGCAATTTGGCGGCGGCCGGATCGGACCGAGGCCGGGCGGAGAATCGCCGGCTGAATATTGCCCCGTTCTTCCGCGCTGGGATCAGCCTCGATCCGCATTTGATAGTGTTGGCGCTCCCTAGGGGAATCGAACCCCTGTTTTCGCCGTGAGAGGGCGACGTCCTGGACCGCTAGACGAAGGGAGCGCAAGTTCGCGGCTGAGGCCGGGTTCTATATCGGCGGGGCGCGCCCGACGCAAGCCTGCGCCGTTCATCGGCGACGGCGCCGACGCTGTGTCAATGCGCCTCGTCCCAGTTGCCCGCCGCCCGTGCGTCGACCTGCAGCGGCGCGGTCAGCTCCAGCGCCGGGAGCGGCGCCGACGCCATCACCTCCGAGATCAGTTTGATCGACGTCTCGACCTGGTCGAGCGGCGCCTCGAACACCAGTTCGTCGTGGACCTGCAAAAGCATCTGCGCGTCGAGCCGCGCCGCGGCGAGCGCATCGTCCATGCGGATCATCGCCCGGCGGATGATGTCGGCCGCCGAGCCCTGGATCGGCGCATTGATGGCGGCGCGTTCGTTGAACGCGCGCTCGGACGGGTTCGACGCGTTGATGCGCGGGAAATGACATTTGCGCCCGAAAATGGTGCGCACGAAGCCGTCGGCGCGCGCCGTTTTCTTGGTCCGCTCCATATAGTCGCGGATGCCGGGAAAACGTTCGAAATACTTGCGGATATAGGCGCCCGCCTCCTCGCGCGGAATGCCCAGCTGGTTGGCGAGGCCGAACGCCGAAATGCCGTAGATGATGCCGAAGTTGATCGCCTTGGCCCGGCGGCGCACTTCCCCCGGCATGTCCTTGATCGGCACGCCGAACATCTCGGACGCGGTCATCGCGTGAATGTCGAGCCCGTCGGCGAAGGCCTTTTTCAGGGCGCCGATGTCGGCGATATGGGCGAGCAGCCGCAATTCGATCTGGCTGTAGTCGGCCGAGATCAGCGCATGGCCGGGCCCGGCGACAAAGGCGCGGCGGATCTTGCGCCCTTCCTCATTGCGCACCGGAATGTTCTGCAGGTTGGGGTCGGACGAGGACAGGCGCCCGGTGGTCGTCGCGGCGAGCGCGTAGGACGTGTGCACGCGGCCGGTGGCGGGATTGACGAAGCCGGGCAGCGCGTCGGTATAGGTCGATTTGAGCTTGGCGAGCTGGCGCCAGTCGAGAATGCGCGCCGGCAGCAAGTGGCCCTCGGCGGCCAGATCGTCGAGCACGTTGGCGGAAGTCGACCAGGCGCCGGTCGCGGTCTTCTTGGCGCCGGGCAGCCCCATCTGGCCGAACAGGATGTCGCCGAGCTGCTTGGGCGAGCCAAGGTTGAACGGCGCGCCGACCAGCGCGTGAATTTCCGCCTCGAGCCGCGCCATCCCTTGGGCGAATTCGCCCGACAGGCGCGACAGAATCGCGCGATCGATCGCCACGCCGCGCCGCTCCATCCGCGCCAGTGGGGCGACCAGCGGGCGCTCCAGCGTCTCATAGACCGTGGTCATGCCTTCGCCGGCGAGGCGCGGCTTGAGCGCGCGCCACAGGCGCAACGTCACGTCGGCGTCCTCGGCGGCGTATTCGGTCGCCTTGTCGATCGCGACGCGCGCGAAACCGATGAAATTCTTGCCCGATCCCGCGACGTCGGCGAAGTGGATGGTCTGATGGCCGAGCCAGCGCTCGGCGAGCCCGTCCATCCCGTGGCCGTCGTTGGTCGCGCCGGCGTCGAGCGCGTAGGAAATCAGCATCGTGTCGTCGATCGGCGCCGCCTCAATGCCGCGCTGCGCGAGCACGTGCCAATCGAACTTGATGTTCTGGCCGACCTTGAGGACGCCCGGCGCCTCCATCAGCGGCTTCAAGAGTTCAAGCGCCTCCCGCTCGGCGAGCTGTCCCGGCGCGATGTCGCCGCCGCCGAACAGATCGTCCTGGCCCGCCCGGCGGTGGCCGAGCGGGACATAGCAGGCGCGGCCGGGCGCCACGGCGAGCGAAAAGCCGACCAGCTCGGCCTGCATCGGATCGAGCGAGGTCGTCTCGGTGTCGAACGCCGCCACGCCCGCCTCGAACGCGTCATCGATCCAGCGCCGCAGTTCGTCGCTTGTGGTCACGGCGGCATAGGCCGTTCGGTCGATCTTCGCCTCGCGCGCCTCGGCCAGACGCGCCTCGGCCAGCGCCTTCGGTCCGGCGCCCTCGGGCGTCGCGGCTGGCGCCGATGGCGGATCGCGCGCCGGCGCTGGCGCCGGGGGCTCGACCGCCTCGCCGCCGCGCCCGCGCCAGCCGCCGGCCCCGACGAAGGCGGGCTCGGGTTCGATCTCACCGGCGTCGACCCCGTAGAGATCAGCGACGCGCTTGGTGATCGTGGTGAATTCCAGCGCCTTGAGGAACGCCACCAGGCGCCTGGCGTCGGGCGGAGCCAGCGTCAGATCGTCGAGCGGCGCTTCGACCGCGACATCCTGAACCAGCGTCACCAGCGTCTTCGACAGACGAATCAGCGCGACCGACTCCTGGTTCGTCAAAACCTCGCGACGCTTGGGTTGTTTGATTTCGCCGGCCCGCGCGAGCAGCGTGTCAAGATCGCCGTATTCGGCGATCAATTGCGCCGCCGTCTTGACGCCGATGCCCGGCGCGCCCGGCACGTTGTCGGTCGAGTCGCCGGCCAGCGCCTGAATATCGATGACCTTGTCGGCGCCGCCGCCGAAATAGGCGAACACTTCCTCGGGGCCGATGCGCCGCTCCTCGCGATCCCCCGACGCCGGATCGTACATCGCAACGCCCGGCCCGACGAGCTGCATGAGGTCCTTGTCGGCGGAGACGATCAGCACGTCGGCGCCGCGCTCGCGCGCCTGCCGCGCATAGGTCGCGATCAGGTCGTCCGCCTCGTAGCGGTCCTGCTCGATCGGCGTCAGCCCGAAGGCGCGCACGGTATCGCGCATCAGCGGAAACTGCGGGATGAGGTCCGCAGGGGGATCGGGCCGATGGCTCTTGTAGAGGGGATAGATCTCCTTGCGGAACGAATTCTCCGATTTGTCGAAGATGATCGCCAGATGGGTCGGCTTGATCCCCGCCGCGCCGTCGCGCACGAATTGCAGCAGCTTGGTGGCGAACAGCCGAACCGCTCCGACCGGCAGGCGGTCGGAGCGGTAGTTGTATTTCTGATCCTGGCGGATCGACTGGAAATAGGCGCGAAAGACGAACGACGACCCGTCGACCAGAAAGACGTGATCGCCGGGGCCGACAGGACGGGAGGCTTGGGTCATGCCCGCACTTTAAACAAAGCGGGCCGCTCGGGCCATCGATTCCGAGCCGCCGCCAGCGCTCAGCGCGCCGCCGTCGCGCTGAATCCCGCCGCCGCCTCGACGGCGCGCCGGAACGCGCCCTCCACCGTCACCGCGAAATTGTAGTGTTGCGGCGAGAACGGCATCGTCCGGTCGGGGGCGATCGAGCGATAGCCGACGAAAACCGCGAGCAGCCGGCCGCCGCCGGGGTTCAGGACGGCGCCGCCGGAAGCGCCGACGCCGGCGTCGCAGTCGAACGAAACCTCGCGCGTTCCTTCCGACCCTCGCGCCAGAAAGTCATGCATGCGGCAGTTTTCCATCGACATGACGCGGCCCGAGCCCCAATCGCTATGGCCGCGCGCCACGAACTCGATGTCCTGGCCGCCCTGCGCCGAAGCGCCCATGCCGTACGGCGTCGCCCCCTTGATCGGGCGAAGCAGCCGGGCGACCGCCCAGTCATGCACGGCGGGCTCCGCGTAAGGGTCGGAATTCCCCGAGACCACCGACGCCATGTCGATCGCGGTGGTGATTTCCTGGTCGGCGACGGTCGCGGTGAAGAAGCAATGGGCGCTGTCACCGCGCAATTGGCCATGCTCGTCGAACAGGACATGGGCGGCGGTGGTGATGACGTTGTCGGCGAGCGTCAATTGTCCGGCGCCGCGCGCATCGCCGCAATGAATCACGCCGGACGCCGCATGGTGGCGCTTCACCAGACCTGGGTCGAGCCGGTTCTCGCTGGCGAACTGCTCCACCGTCAATCGGGGATGGGCGCCGAACACCACGACCGGGACCACCGCGAGCACGCCCGGCCCGGCGGGGTTGAACAGCGGCGCCGGCTCGGCTTTGGCGCCGAAACATGCGAAGAGACAAAACCCTGACGCAAGCGCCGCGCGAATGACATGGAGCATCGAAATGCCGCCTCCCTTCGTTGCGAAACCGCTCCCGAGCAAGACCCGGGCCATCCACCCTCAGGCGCGTCGGCCTTCCGGGAAAATGCGCGGTTCAGCGACGGCTTCGAACAGATGACCAGCACCGCAACAAAAATGTCAAGTTTGAGCAATTCTCCCGTCGTCGATGTCGACTCGCGCGCCGCCGTCAAAGGCGCGCCTCGCCGCCGATGAGTCCTTCCATCCTGCACCGCTATCGCGAACTGGTCGCCGCGGGTCGGCTCGAGCCGGATCCGGCGCAAATCGCCCTGATCGACCGGCTCGACGCGCTGGCGGCGCGCCTCGACGGCTACGCCCCGCGGGGCGCTCCGAACGCGTTTGAGCGCCTGATCGGCATGCGGCACGCCGAGGCCCCGCGCGGCGTCTATATTTTCGGTCCGGTCGGGCGCGGCAAGACGCTGTTGATGGATCTGTTTTTCGACGCGGCGCCGGTGAAGGCGAAGCGCCGCGTCCACTTCCACGCCTTCATGGCCGACGTTCACGCGCGTCTTCACCACTGGCGCACGCGTCGAAAGTCCGGCGAAGCCGCCGGCGACGATCCGATCGCGCCGGTCGCGGCGGCGTTGGCCGCGCAGGCCTGGCTGCTGTGTTTTGATGAATTCAGCGTCCGCGACATCGCCGACGCGATGATTCTCGGGCGGCTGTTCACGCAGCTATTCACCGCCGGCGTCGTGGTCGTCGCGACCTCGAACGTCGCGCCCGACGACCTCTACAAGGACGGACTCAATCGCACCTTGTTCCTGCCGTTCATCGCGCTGATGCGCGAGCGGCTCGACATTTTCGCGCTCGACGCGCGCACCGATTTCCGATTGGAGAAGCTGACGCGCGCGCCGGTCTTTTACAGTCCCGCTGACGCGGCCGCGAGAGTTGCGCTCGACGAATCTTTCAAGCGCCTGACCGGCCACGAGCGCGGCGAACCCTTGCAGATCGAACTGCTGGGCCGCACGCTGGATGTGCCGGAGGCGTCGGACGGCGTCGCGCGGTTTTCGTTCGACGATCTGTGCCGGCGCCCGCTCGGCGCGCCCGATTTCCTGGCCATCGCCCAGCGCTTCCACACCCTGCTGATCGACGACATCCGCGCAATGAGCGCCGACCAGCGCAACGAGGCCAAGCGTTTCATCAACCTGATCGACACGCTCTACGATCAGCGCGTCAAGCTGATCGCTTCGGCGGAAGCGGAGCCGGACGCGCTGTTTCTCGGCAAGGACGGCGTGGAAGCGTTCGAGTTCGAGCGGACCGCCTCGCGGCTGATCGAAATGCGTTCCGCCGACTATCTGGCGCGCGGCCACGGCGCCGCCGACTCGGGCTCGTCAGGCGATATGGGCGGGTTGGTCGAGACCTGAAGCAGCACGGTCGCCGGGCGCGTCAGCGCCACCCTCATCTCGCTCATGCCGTCTCCACGGCGGCGGCCGCGTCGGCGCGGATGCGCTCGATCATCGCCCGAACGCCGTTGGAGCGTTGGGGCGTCAGGTGCGCCTCAAGACCCAGTTCGCGAAAGAAGCCGAGGGCGTCGCGCGACAGGATCTGCCGCGCCGGCCGATCCGAATAGAGCGCAAGGGCGATCGCCAGCAGGCCGCGCACGAGATGCGAATCGCTGTCCCCGCGATAATGAAGCACCGGTTCGCCCGCCGCGTTGACGCTCTTGCCGAGTTCGAGCCACACTTGGCTGACGCAGCCGCGAACCTTGTTCGCATCGTTATGGGCGGCCTCGCTCAACGGCTCGAGCGTGCGGCCAAGTTCGAGGACGTAACGATAGCGGTCTTCCCAGTCGTCGAGGAAGGCAAAATCGCTGCGAATGGAATCCGGGTCTGTCAGGGGGCCGTCCTTCGGGTTCGCGCCCTGTCTTATATCGGGAGGCGCGCGGCCGGCGCCAGACCGCCTGGCGAGAAATCAGGCCCCGGACTTGGCCGGTCGACCGCGCCATGGCGTCGCCAGGTCGGCGGCGTTCAGCGAATTGGCCGATGGCCGCCGGGCTTTGTCGGTTGCGGTCGCGAGCCTCGCGCCGCGTTCCTCGAGCGATCGGTCGGGGCGCGCCGCAAGGCCCGCCTCGGCGGCGGCGAGAATCGCGCGGCATGAAGCGTTCTGTTGCGCGCACGCCGCCCGGGCGGCGCTGGCGAGGTCGGCGTGGTCGAGCGGCATGTTCGACACCACGATGCCGAGCCAGAAGGTCGATCGAACGAGAAACATCATCGCGGCGGCCTCGGATCATCGACCGCCCAACCCCGGCGTCGACAAGCCCGCGACAATAGGCGCCGGCGGGCAAAGGTCGCGTCGACATTTCAAGTCAAAATCGCCCGAGCGCCTTAACCTATGGTCAAGGCGGCAGGCGCGCCGATGTCAACACATCGTCAACCATAGCGGCAAGCTGGCGCGCCCAAACGCCGCGGCCGCGGCCCCGGCGCGGCGCCGGGGTGGCGATTCTTAGGGTTGATTTAAGGCCGGGCTGGGATCGTCACAGGGGGTGGCGCCATCGATCTGGCGATCCTGGAGCGCGGCGTTCGTGTCATGGTCTGAAGTCATTCGGCGGCAAGTCGCGCGTCTGGTCGAGCCGGTTGCGACGAACCCGCCGCCCCACGAGGCGCGGCGCCAATGGACGCGCCGCCGCGGCGACCTGGCCGGCGCGACGCTCTACAAGGTCCTCGCCGAGACGATCGGCGACCTGGTTCTGCGCCACGATTCCTCGGGCGCCGTGCTGTCGGCGAGCGGCGACGCCCACGCGCTGTTCGGCCTGCAGATCCGCGATCTGATCGGAAGCGGGTTTTTCGACCGCCTCCATGTCAGCGATCGGCCGGCGTTTTTGCAGGCGCTCAGCGCCGCGCGACAACGCGAGGGCACGATCTGCGTGACGCTGCGGTTGCGAAGCGGCTCACCGGCCGCCCCGGCGGGAGAGTTCGAGGAGCCGGTTTTCGCCTGGGCGGAGACGCGGCTCCATCGCCTGGCCGACCCGGCCGCGGATGATCGCGACGCCGGGGCGGTGGTCTCGGTGGTGCGCAACGTCACCAGCGCCAAAAGCAACCAGGAGAAGCTCGAGGCGGCGCGCGCCGAAGCTGAAAGCGCCAGTTCCTGGAAGGACCGCCTGCTGGCCAACGTCAGCCACGAACTGCGCACGCCGCTCAACGCGATCATCGGCTTCTCCGAAATCCTGGGCAGCAACGAACTCGCTCCCGAGGAACGCACCCGGCAGCTCGAATACGCCAGCATCATCCACGCTTCGGCCGAACATCTTTTGTCGGTGGTCAATATGATCCTCGACATGTCCAAGATCGAGGCGGGGCGGTTCGCGATAACGCCTGAACGGTTCGACGCGGCGCCGGCGATCGCGGCCTGCTGCGACATGCTGCGGTTGAGGGCGGCCAAGGGCGACGTGGAACTGGTTCGCGCGCCGCTCGAAAGTCCGGTGGAGTTGATAGCCGACAAGCGCGCCTTCCGGCAGATCGTCATCAATATCCTGTCGAACGCCGTGAAATTCACCAAACCCCACGGGCGCGTGACAATCGGAGCCGTCGTCGACCGGGGTTGGATCGACATCTATGTCGAGGACACCGGCATCGGGATCGCGCCGGGCCACCTTCCCAAGCTTGGAGCGCCGTTCTTCCAGGTGCGTTCGTCCTATGATCGAACGTTCGAGGGCACCGGCCTCGGCCTCTCGCTGGTGCGGGGGTTGCTCGGCCTGCATGGCGGCTCGCTGCTGATCGAAAGCGCAATCGAAGAAGGCACGCGGGTCACCGTTCGGCTGCCTCTCGACTGCCGCGGCAAGGCGCAAAGCGACGCGGCGCCGGCGCCGATCGAAGCCGTGTCGAGAGCGGCGCGATCCTTGCCGGGTCCACCGACCACCGTCCTGCGCGGCGCGGCGTCGCCGCGCGCAGCCAAAGAGAAAAAAAGTGCCTGAAGCGCTCGCCCGTTCGCACAACGACTCGATTCTTTCCCGCCCCGCCCGAAGCCCCCGGCGCCGGAACGCGCGAGGCTTTGCGCGGACCGTCCTGCGCCGCTTGCTGTCGCGGCCGGCGCGCACCATCGCCGGGGCGGCCCTCACCGCGGTTCTCACCGGCATCGTGATCAACGCGCTCGTCATGCAGCGGGAGCATCGTTCGCTCCCGTTGTCCAGCGCGTCGCGGTCGACGACGGAAGCATCCCAATCGGCCGCCGCGCCGGCGCCAGGCGTGGCGACGTCGGCGCGCCCGCCCACTCGTCCCGCCGCTCCTGCCGTAACGATTGAACCCGCTCCGCTCCCGCCGGTTCGCGTGGACGATCCGATCCGCGACCTGTTGCGCGGCGACGCCGGCAAGGAGGCTCCGCATCTGGTGGTCGTCGCGCAAGAAGCGCTCGTCAAGCTCGGTTATCCGATCAAGGCGGATGGGGTCATCGGCGCCTCGACCGAGCAGGCGATCCAGCAATTCGAGCGCGCTCACGCCCTGACGCCGTCCAATGAGATCACCCCCCGCCTCGTGAAGCTGCTGAGCGCGGCGGCGAACGCGACGGCGCGCTGATTTGGCGCGGCTTCGGGCGGACATCTGGGTCGCCGCCTATCTCCGGCGATGCGCGGTCGAAGGCGCGGTCGCGACGCTGCGGCGCCGCGGCGCAGCCGAAGCGGGCGCAATATTCGTCCGGATCGATCAACTCGACGGCCGCGTAGCGCTCTACGCCCCGGCGCCGCAATCGGAGTTCGCCGGGCGAGGCGTCGAGCGCCTGTGGGCGCGCGCGCACAAGGACGAGTGGATCGAGTCCGACGCCGTCGAGAAACGGCTGACGCGCGAGATCGCGTTCGATCCGGACCTGTGGATCGTCGAGGTCGAGGATCGCCAGGGACGCTGCTGGCTTGATCTGGCGAACGCCTGACCAGCCGCCGCGAAACGCCGCCCCAATCCGCTGTCAGCGTCCTCGTCGGTCGGAGCAGATCGCGAGCGCCTTGCGCCATGCCGCGGGGCTTGGCGCAGGCGCAATGAAGCTGGCGCGCGCCGCGCGGGCGCCGGCGGCAAGGTCGAGGCCTTCGGGATCAATCCCGATGGCCCGCCACGCCCGCCTCTTATCGGCCGCATCGGCGCCGGCGAGCCGAGCCCGCGACGCGGCCTCGCGCGCATTGACCTCCTCGAGCAACGCCGCCTCCATTGCGATCAACGCTTCCGCGTCGGAGAGATCCGTCAGAATGTCGGCCGGCGCCAGCGCGGCGGCCCGCGCAAAGCCGCCGTTGAAATGAACGGCCGATATGTCCATGCGAAACACCGAAAAATCGGCGAAAGACGCATAGAGCGTTGATTTTGGATTGCGCGCCAGGAAGCGCGCGCGGGCGCTCGGCTCGCGATGCGCGACGATCGGACCGCCGATCGTCAGGCGCGGCCGATTGAGCGGATCGCCGCGTCCTGGCGGGCTGGTCAGCAGCAACGAGCCGCGGGGATCGGCCGCGAGGTTCCCGGTGTGCCGCGCCAGCCCCGACAGCAGGAGAAGCGGCGCGCCGTCATAGTCGGAGGCGACCGACACGAGCGTCGTCAGCGGCGCGCCGGAGGCGCGATCGAGCGTCGCCAACGCCGCGGTGCGGGCCACGCGCAGCAGCCGCTTGGCCTCGCCGACAGCCTCGACCGGGGGCGGCGACGGCGGCTGCGCCGCGCTCACCTCGGGCCGCGCCGGTCGGCGCGGGCGGGCGAAGCCGACGCGCAGGAAAGCAAGGCCGGGCGTGCTCCTTCAACGAGCGAGGCGCGAATTCTCGCACGCCGGTCGGGTGGCGGGAAGCGGTCGCGCGAGCGGCGAAACGAAGTCGTGCGATCTCGCGCGAAGCCGCGCCCAGCGCCCGTTCGCGGCGTCAAGCAGCCCATTGGCCGGCGTTTTTGCTTGCGCCGGTCGCGCCGATATGTCGGATTGGCGATGGAGTCGGCTTGTTTTTGTTGCACAAAGGTCACATTTAGGCCTCTAACGGCCTCAATGGTCCGGCGCGATGAGCCGGCCCCGGCGGCCGAATGCGTCAACGCAGCCGCCGGGCTCTCCGCAACGTTGTTCTCAGGTTGGAGCCTCATGCCGACGATCGCCCTGGTCGATGACGACCGAAACATCCTGACTTCCGTTTCGCTTTCGCTCGAAGCGGAAGGCTATCGCGTCCAATCCTATACGGACGGAGCGAGCGCTTTGGAAGGCCTCAAGACGAGTCCGCCCGATCTTGCCATATTCGATATCAAGATGCCGCGGATGGACGGCATGGAATTGCTGCGGCGGCTGCGCCAGAAGTCCGATCTTCCGGTGATCTTCCTGACCTCGAAGGACGAGGAGATCGACGAATTGTTCGGCCTGAAGATGGGCGCCGACGATTTCATTCGCAAACCTTTTTCGCAACGCCTGCTGGTCGAGCGCGTCAAGGCGATCCTTCGCCGCTCGAACCCCAAGGAGGCCGCCGCGCAGAAGGAAAGCGAGGCGAAAATCCTCGAGCGCGGCCGGCTCAAGATGGACCCCGAGCGGCACACCTGCACCTGGAGCAACGAGCCGGTCACGCTCACGGTCACGGAATTTCTGATTCTGCAGGCGCTGGCGACGCGGCCCGGCGTGGTCAAAAGCCGAAACGCGCTGATGGACGCCGCCTATGACGATCAGGTCTATGTCGACGACCGCACGATCGACAGCCACATCAAGCGCCTGCGCAAGAAGTTCAAGGTCGTCGAGAGCGAATTCGAGATGATCGAAACGCTCTATGGCGTGGGCTACCGCTTCCGCGAGGCGTGAGGCCGGCAGGCGGGCGGAATCCGAGAGGGGCCGGGCTTGGATATGGCCGGGGTTAAAGTGCAGCGATGAGCGCCGAGGCGCAACGCGATCGGGTGGTCTCGCCGGCGCCCGCCCGTGTCCGCGGCGCGCGGCTGAGATCGCGGACGCGGATGGTCTGGCGATCGATCGTTTCGCGTTTCTCCTCTTCGCTGACCCGGCGCATCGTGGTGCTCAATCTCGGCGGCCTTCTCGTGCTGGTCGTCGGGTTCCTCTATCTCAACCAGTTTCGCGCCGACATCATCGACGCGCGCGTGCAGAGCCTGCACACCCAGGGCGAAATCATCGCCGCCGCGATCGCCGCGTCGGCGGCGGTGGAGACCAACACCATCACCATCGATCCGGAAAAGCTGCTGCAGCAGACGCCGGGCGAAGGCGCCGCGCCGGCCGAGGGGGACGACGAGTCCATCGAATTTTCGATCAATCCGGAGCGTATTGGCCCGGTTCTTCGCCGGCTCGTGACGCCGACGCGCAACCGGGCGCGCATCTTCGATCGGGACGGGCTGCTCTTGCTCAATTCGCGCGCCCTCTCGTCGCTCGGCCTCAGCGCGCGGCCCGAGCAGGAGAGCGTGGGCGCCGAGGATGCGTCATGGACCGAGCGGCTGTGGCGCATCGTCAAGCGATGGTTCGCCCCGTCGAAGAAACGGATGATCGACGAGCCCTGGATCGGCAACGACGCCTCCCATCCCGAGGTGGTCAGCGCTTTGCGCGGTCAGATGCAATCGGTGGTTCGCATCGACTCGGCGGGTCAGACGATCGTGTCGGTCGCGGTGCCGATCCAGCGCCAGAACGTCGTGCGCGGGGCTTTGCTGCTGTCGACCCAAGGCGGCGATATCGACGCGGTCATCGCCTCGGAGCGGTGGGCGATCCTGCGCTTCTTTCTGGTGCTCGCGGCGGTGATGTTCGTTCTGTCGTTGTCGCTCGCCGGCACGATCGCCGAACCCGTGCGCAAGCTCGCAGAGGCCGCCGAACGTGTGCGCCGCGGCATCAAATCGCGCCAGCAAATCCCCGATTTCACCGCGCGGTCGGACGAGATCGGCCACCTTTCCCATGCCCTGCGCGACATGACGCAAGCGCTCTACAACCGTATCGACGCCATCGAAAGCTTCGCGGCGGACGTCGCGCACGAGCTGAAAAATCCGCTGACCTCGCTGCGCAGCGCGGTCGAAATTTTGCCCCGCGTGAAGGCGGGACCCTCGCACGATCGGCTGCTCGACGTCATTCAGCACGACGTGCGCCGGCTCGACCGGCTGATCAGCGATATTTCCGACGCGTCGCGGCTCGACGCCGAACTGGCGCGCAGCGACACCGGGCCGGTCGATCTGATCGCGCTGCTCCGCGCCGTCGTCGCGATGGCGGAGGATTCGCCGCGCCGCAACGGCGTCAAGGTGCGCCTCATCGTCGAGGGCGCCGCCGGCGCGTCGGACAAGAGTGGGCCGCGCTCGCGGCGCTTTTGCGTGCTCGGCCATGATTCGCGATTGGCTCAGGTGATGACCAACCTGATCGACAATGCGCGCTCATTTTCCGAGCCGGGCGGCGAGGTCCGGGTCGCGTTGCGGCGGTTGCGCGTCGATCCGGACGCCGACCTCGACAATGAGGGCGAGCGGATCGTCATCACTGTCGAGGATGACGGTCCGGGCATTCCGCCGCATGCTCTGGAGCGCATTTTCGAGCGCTTTTACACGGACCGCCCCGAGCAGGGCTTTGGTCAGAATTCCGGCCTCGGCCTGTCGATCTCGCGGCAGATCGTCGAAGCTCATCGAGGGCGCATCTGGGCGACGAACCGCCCGGCGCCGGCTAACGCGCCGGCCGCCAGAGCAAGTGCGTTCGTCGACGAGGCGCACGGCGAAGACGCTGGCGAGAGCCGCGAAAGGGAGGCGACGCGGCACGGCGCTGGGGCGTGCTTTGTCATCTCGTTGCCCGCTGCGACGCCATGACCAGGCCCGCCGAGGCAGTCGTTCGCGGCGCCGGAGGGGCGGACGCCGCGGGCTCCGTCCACGCCACCGCGCTCATCCTCGGCGAGGCCGGCGTGCTCATTCGGGGACCCTCCGGCTCGGGCAAGAGCGGTCTCGCCCTCACGCTGCTGGCGCTGGCCGGCCACCGCGGGCTGTTCGCGGCGCTGATTGGCGATGATCGCGTTCACCTCCGCGTGAACGGTCGGCGGATTCTGGCGAGCGGCGCGCCAAACGTGCGCGGCCTGATCGAGCGGCGCGGCCACGGCATCGTTCGGGCGCCGACCGAGTCCTGCGCGGTCGTGCGGCTGGTGGTTGATCTGTCGCTCGGGCGTGAGCGAAATCCGCGGCTGCCCGACGACGATTCCCTTAAAGTCTCGTTCGGGGACATCGCCTTGCCGCGCCTTGCCTTCGACGCCGTGAGCGCCCCGGTCGAGCGGGCCTATGCGATTTTGGAGTATCTTGATAGGATAGGCGACAAGATTGTGAGCGGAATCGCGCATTTCGCTTGAATAATTCGCCGCAGTGCACAAAATGCCGCCCCTTGAATAATCCAGTTGCGTTAAATCAGCGCGGCCCGGGCGCCTAAAGCGATGGACTTTTGATGATTGGAATGGTCCTTGTGACCCACGGCCAGTTGGCGACCGGTTTCCGCGCCGCCCTGGAGCATGTGGTCGGGCCTCAGCCGCAGTTCGAGACCGTTACGATCGGCCCGGAGGACGACATCGAGCAGCGGCGCGCCGATATCCTGAGCGCGGTCTCGCGCGTGCAGGACGGCGCGGGGGTCGTGCTGTTGACCGACATGTTCGGCGGCACCCCTTCCAACCTGGCGATATCGGTGATGGACGGCGGACGGATCGAGGTCATCTGCGGCATCAACCTTCCAATGCTGATCAAGCTGGCGTCGTTGCGCGACAGCGCCGACCTCGACCGGGCGGTCATGGAAGCGCGCGACGCGGGACGCAAATACATCACCGTCGCCAGCAAAGTGCTGACCGGCAAATGAGCGAGGCGGCAGGCGAGGAGCCCGACGAAGATTGTCCGCCGCCGCCTCAGTTCGCCGGGGCGCGCGTGCGCGAAATGCTCATCGTCAACCGCAAGGGCCTGCACGCCCGCGCGACCGCCAAGTTCGTGCAGTGCGTCGATCGTTTCGACGTCGATATCAAGGTGACGCGCTGCGGGGAGACGGTGGGCGGCGATTCGATCATGGGCATCCTGACGCTCGGCGCGGGGATGGGCGCGACGATCACCGTGGCGGCGTCCGGGCGGCAAGCCGAGGCGGCGCTGGAGGCGCTGGCCGCGCTGGTCGCCAGCCGGTTCGGCGAGGAAGAATAGCGCGCGCTACATCCTGAAGTCTTCGCCGAGATAAAATCGCCGCACGTCGGGATGCGCGACGATCTCGTCAGGCGCGCCTTCGGTCAGGACGTGGCCGCTGTGGATGATATAGGCGCGGTCGATCAGCCCGAGCGTCTCGCGCACATTGTGATCGGTGATCAGCACGCCGATGCCGCGCCCTTTGAGATGGCGCACGAGATCCTGAATGTCGCCGACCGCGATCGGATCGATGCCCGCGAAGGGCTCGTCGAGCAGCATGAAGGAAGGCTTGCCGGCGAGCGCGCGCGCGATCTCGCAGCGCCGCCGTTCGCCGCCCGACAGGGCGATCGACGGCGCCCTGCGAAGCCGCGCGATGTCGAATTCGTCAAGCAGCGAATTGAGCGTCCTCTCCCGCGCCTCGCGATCGGGCTCGGAGACTTCGAGCACGGCGCGAATATTGTCTTCGACGTTGAGGCCGCGGAAGATCGAGGCTTCCTGCGGCAGATAGCCGATGCCAAGGCGCGCGCGCTGATACATCGGCAAGGCGGTGACGTCGTAGCCGTCCAGTTCGATCACCCCCTTCTCCGGCCGCACCAGCCCGGTGATCATGTAAAACACCGTCGTCTTTCCCGCGCCGTTGGGGCCGAGCAGCCCGACCGCCTCGCCGCGCTGCACCGTAATGCTGACGTCCTTGACGACGGCGCGCCCGCCGTAGCTTTTGCCGAGGCTGTAGACGGCCAGCGTGCCGGCGGCGCGGCGCCCGTCAGGCTCGCCCGGGCCGGCTGAAGCGAGCCGATCGACAGGCTCGACCGGCGTCGTCAGCCCCCCGCGTCGCGCGGCGCGGTTCACCCCCCAGCCGGTGAACCGCCCGATGAGTCCGGGCGAGCGCCCGAGCCTCGCTTGGGGAATTGCGTCGTCGCTCAAGACAGGCTCTTTCTCGCCAAGCTTCCCTCGCGCCTCGGCGCCGGTTCACGGTGATAGCCCGACGAAGCGCGTTTCGCCACTGTTTGTCGCCGGTTACGGCTTGGGCGACGACTCGTCGAGCGGAGCCTTCTTTTTCGCGGCCTTCGGCTTGTCTGCGGCGGTCGCGCCGGCGTCCTTCTTCGGCGCGGACTTGTCCGCCGCGTCGGCGCTGGTCGAACCCGGAATGAACTGGCCGTGAACGCGCCCGGATGTCTTGTCCACCTCGACGACGGCCTCGCCGGTCGTCAGATCGTAGGTGAGTTTGTCGCCTTTGGTGACGTTGCCGCTGTCGCTCAACGTGACATTGCCGAACAGCCAGACCTTGTTTTGCTCCTTGTCGTAAGAGCCGCGGTCGCCGGTAGCCACCTGCGTCTTGGAGACCATCGTGACGGGCCCGGTCGCATCCATGTGCTTGACCTGGTTTCCGCCCGCGCCGACCCCGCTGTCCGTCGCAGGCGCCGGCGTCGCGGCGGCAGTTGCGCCCTGCGGCTCCGTCTTGGCCAAAAAGATGACCAGCTTCGAGCAGGTGAGCCGGCTGTCGCCCTGAACGGCCACCACGTTGCCGGTGTAGATGGCCTTCTGTTCCTTGTCGAAATAGTCGAGCTTGTCCGCGTCGATGGAGATCGGCTCCTTCGAATTGGCGCCCGGCAACATCGACGAAGAGCCCGCCTTTTCCGCGGCGAGAGCCGGCGAAAAGGCGAGCGCGGCGACAATCAAGGCGATGGCGCGGCGGCGCCCCGCAGGCGCGCTCACGGATTGACGCCCTTCGTCGCGGCCTTCGCTTCGCCGGCCTGCGATACCGGTGGAATCATGGTTTTGACATGGCCTTCAATGATCAGTTCCTTGCCGTTGTCGATCGCCGACATGGCGTCCCCGGCCAAGGTCGTTCCGGTGCTTGTCAGCACTCTGACCGGATCGTTGGAAATATAGCGGCCGCCCTTGAAGTCGATGCTGGCGCTTCTGAGCCAGGCGCTGTATTGCGGGCTCTTGACCTGCACATTGTCCGATACGTCCATGTGCTCCGTCGAGCTGTCATAAAGGCCTGAATCGGCCGTCATGTGGGCGAGGCCGTTTTCGCCCAGCGTGATATCGGCGGCGATTCCGTGCAGTTCGACCAACGTTGGATGCAGGGCGTCCTGCACCGCCTTTTCCGCGGTGACCAGGTACGGGCGACCGTCCTTTCGGAAGCCGGCGAGCTTGGGATGAGCCATCGTTACTTTGGTTCCATCCACTCCGATGCCGCTCATTGAGACGCTGCCCGCGAGCCTGCCGAACGGATCGAACAGAGCGATGCCGACCAGCAACGCCACGGCGCCGACCGCGCCGCCGAGAAGCGCCACCCGAAGCACGCGAACGCGCGCGGAATGGCGCGCCGCCGCTGCGAAGGCGCTCGCGCGGCGCGCCGCTTCGGCCGAGCCGGACGACGGGGTTCCGGCCGATTCGATTCTGACGGCGATATCGGCCATTCGGCTCCGTTAAAATCTCGAGGCGACCGGACCCTCGCCGGTCACCGGGCGGGAACTCACTGAAAGGCAAGGAATGGCGAAGTTATGGCGACCGCGCAACGCGGACCGCTGGCGCCCGGCCGACGGTTCATCGAACCGTCGCTCACGGCGAGGCATGCGAAAAAATGTCCATCTCGGCGAACCCGGCCAGATCGAGCCGCACGCGGTCGGGAAGGTAGGCGAACGCCGCGCGCGCCAGCGCGTCGCGATTTTCGCGCGCCAGCATCGCGTCGAGCCGGCTGCGCAGCGCATGAAGATGCAGGACGTCCGACGCGGCGTAGGCCAGTTGCGCCTCGTTCAAAACCGGCGCGCCCCAATCCGAAGATTGCTGTTGCTTCGAAAGATCGACGCCGATGAGTTCGCGCGCAAGATCCTTCAGACCATGGCGGTCGGTGTAGGTGCGCGCGAGTTTTGAGGCGATCTTGGTGCAATAGACCGGGGCCGGCATGATTCCAAACGCATGACAGAGACTGGCCATGTCGAAGCGACCGAAATGGAACAGCTTGAGAACGCCGGGGTCGGCGAGCAATTTCTCGAGATTGGGCGCGCGGGTCTGGCCGGGCGCGATCTGAACGATGTCGGCCGAACCGTCGCCGCTCGAAAGCTGCACAACGCACAAACGGTCGCGGCGGACGTCGAGACCCAGCGTCTCCGTGTCGATCGCCACCGCCGCGCCAAAACCGACGCCCGCGGGCAGGTCGCCGCCATGCAGGCGGATGGTCATCGAGCGCCCCGGCCGGGCGCCGCCGCGGCGACTCTCCGACCATATAATTCATTGATAAATTTCATCTATTCTTCCTACCCGGGACGCCATGATTAGCAGCGGGGCCATTTGTCGTCAAGCAAGCGGCCGAGACCGGCGTCGCAACTGCGGCCGAGCGCGGGGCTCCGGCTCAGACGCCGGCGTACCACTCGTAGCCGCGATCTTCCCAGAAGCCGCCGCGGCCCCGCCCCATCTTGTCGAACGACTCGATCGCCTCGATGCGCATCACATACTTCGCCATCTTGTAGCCAAGCTGTCGCTCGACGCGCAGGCGCAGCGGCGCGCCGTGCGCCACCGGCAAAGGCTCGTCGTTCATCTCATAGGCCAGGATCGTCTGGGGATGAAAGGCGTCGACGAGATCGATCGTCTCGTAATATTGACCGGTCCCGTCGAGCGTCTGCTCGAGCGTATCGGCGCAGTAGAAGGCGATGTAGCGCGCCGCGGGCTTCAGGCCGACCGTCGACAGGATATGCCCGAGCGGCGCGCCTCTCCATTTGCCGATGCAGCTCCAGCCCTCGACGCAATCGTGGCGGGTGATTTGCGCGCGCGCCGGCATCGCTCTGAGATCGACCAGCGATAACTGCGTCGGCTTGTCGACGAGCCCGCCGACATCGAGCTTCCAGTTGACGAAATGTTCGTCGCGCGCCTGGACGTAGTCGGGATCATCCGGGTCGACCGAGCCGTTGGGCTTGAAGCCCGGCGAAATATCCGAAGGGCGATATTCCGGCGCAAGTGCGTCGCGCGGCGCCAGCAACGCTCTCTGCACGCCGCGCGTCAGATTTTCCGCGGCGTCGAGAACGGAGCGACTCTCCTGCGCATTCGACAGGCGATCGCACGCCGCCAGACCCAGGGCCGCGCCGCCGAGGGCGGCGCGCGCGAGGATTTCCCGGCGGCTGAAAGCGGGCTCACGCATCATGACGATCCTCCTCGATGGCGTAGCGGCCGGTGATCATCGAAACCATGTTGTTCAGAAACCCCGAGATCAGCACCATGACGACGTGGATGATGACAAATCCCACGAGATAGAACGCCAGGAGAAAATGAATCGTGCGCGCCGACTGGCGTCCGCCGAACAGACTGACCAGCCACGGGAACGCCGCGTCGAGCGCCGGCGACATCGTCAGGCCGGCAAGCACCAGGATCGGCAGCGCGACGATGACCGAGAGGTAGGCGAGCTTTTGCAGCACGTTGTAGTGCAAAGCGGCGTCGCCCTTGGGAAAGCGCAATCGCAGATGCTCCCGGATCGACTCCGGAATTGAGCGCAATTCGCGACCTGAAGGCAGGAAATCCTTCAAATGCCGGCGCACCAGGAGGTTGGCGACATAGACCGCGCCGTTCAGCACGAGCAGCCAGGCGAAAAAGAAATGCCAGCGCCGGCCGGTCGCCAGATCCTGATAGGAGGGAATGGTGATCCAGCGGGGAAAGCCGCGCTCCGCGAGTTCGCCGTTCTCATCGCGCGACGCTCCGAGAACCCCGGTTGTCGCAAAGGACTTGCCCAGGATGGTGGTGACGCCTCCGGTGATCGACCCGCCGGCGTCCTCGTGCGCGGTCAGGGCGAGCAGCGGCTGGTCGAACGTGCTGCGATTGCCCCAATAGAGCGCGGGATGGGCGTTGAAAATCTGCAGGCCGCTCATCAGCAGAATCGCCAGACAGACCACGTTGACCCAATGGGTGATCCGCACCAGCAGGGTGTGACGGTAGATGACCCTGGCGGCCGGCGACCCGGAACCGCGGTCGAAGGAAACATCGCTCGCCAAAGTCATCCTCGTAGCTCCGATGAAGGGCGCCGCATGTGAGAATAACGGCCGGTCGAAAAGGAAGTTTCGCACTGAACAAGACGGAAGGCGTCCAGGCAAGACGATTCGTCGCGACTGGAAATTTCCGCTTGACCCGTTCGGCGCGACCGCGTATCGCCCGCGGCGGGACACCTCTCCCCAACGAGAGGCGCCCATCTGAAAGGATGGCTCATGACGACGAATGCTCCGGCCGCGCGGCCGAATAACGCGCGTTTTTCTTCCGGCCCCTGCGCCAAACGGCCCGGCTGGACCCCTGAGGCTCTCCACGACGCCGCCCTCGGGCGCTCTCACCGCGCCAAAGTCGGCAAGGCCAAGCTCAAGCTGGCGATCGACCTGACCCGCGAGATTCTGCGCGTGCCCGCCGGTTATCGCATCGCCATCACCCCCGGCTCCGACACCGGCGCGGTCGAAATGGCGTTGTGGTCGATGCTGGGCGCGCGCGGGGTCGATGTGCTGGCGTGGGAGAGTTTTGGCGAGGGATGGGTTTCCGACGTCGCCAAGGAATTGAAGCTCGCCGATTTGCGGACGCTGAAAGCGCCCTATGGCGAACTGCCCGATCTTGGCGCCGTCGACTTCGCGCGCGACGTGGTGTTCACGTGGAACGGCACGACCTCCGGCGTGCGCGTGCCGAACGCCGACTGGATCGCCGCCGACCGGCGGGGCCTGACGATCTGCGACGCAACCTCCGCCGCCTTCGCGCAGTCGCTCGACTGGGGCAAGCTCGACGTCGTCACCTTCTCCTGGCAGAAGGCGCTCGGCGGCGAAGCGGCGCACGGCATGATCGTGCTCGGCCCGCGCGCGGTTGAACGGCTCGAGACTTACACGCCGGCGTGGCCGCTGCCCAAGGTCTTCCGCATGACCAAAGGCGGCAAGATCACCGAAGGCCTGTTCGAGGGCGAGACGATCAATACGCCCTCGCTGCTGTGCGTCGAGGATTATATCGACGCGCTGCACTGGGCGAAGGGTCTGGGCGGCCTCGATGCGCTGATCGCCCGCGCCGACGCCAACGCCAAAGCGATCGGCGATTGGGTCGCCAGGACCCCTTGGGTCGATTTCCTCGCGCGGGTTCCCGCGACCCGCTCGAACACCAGCGTCTGTCTGAAAGTGGTCGACCGCGAGGTGGCGTCTCTTTCGGCCGACGCGCAGGCGGCCTTCGCCAAGGGTCTCGCCAGCCTGCTCGAAAAGGAGAAGGTGGCGTTCGACATCGGCGCCTATCGCGACGCGCCGCCGGGCCTGCGCATCTGGTGCGGCGCCACCGTCGAGACGTCCGACGTCGAAGCCTTGACGCACTGGCTCGACTTCGCCTTCGCCCAGGAAAAGGCCAGGCTCGCCAAGGCGGCGTGATCTCTTCGGCCCCGCACGCGGGAGCGCGCGGGGCTGCGCGAAGAGCCGACACGCAACGGTGACGCTCCTCGCGCCAATTGTCTTTCGTCAGCATCCGACACCACGGACCTTCCCTCGCCGCGGCGGGGGAGCCGGCAACAAAGGCTTCCTCCATGCCCCCTCGCGTTCTCATCTCCGACAAGCTCTCTCCCGCCGCCGTCGCGATCTTCAAGGAGCGTGGCGTCGAGGTCGACGTCAAACCCGGCCTCGACAAGGCCGAGTTGGCGAAAATCATCGGCGATTATGACGGCCTCGCCATCCGCTCGGCGACCAAGGTCACCGCCAAGCTGCTCGAGCAGGCCATACGACTGAAGGTGGTCGGGCGCGCCGGCATCGGCGTCGACAATGTCGACATTCCCGCCGCCACGGCGCGCGGCGTCATCGTGATGAACACGCCGTTCGGCAATTCGATCACCACCGCCGAACACGCGATCGCGATGATGTTCGCGCTCGCCCGCCAGATTCCCTCCGCCGACGCCTCGACCCAGCAGGGCAAATGGGAAAAGAATCGCTTCATGGGCGTCGAGATGACCGGCAAGACGCTCGGCGTCATCGGTTGCGGCAACATCGGCTCGATCGTCGCCGATCGCGCGATCGGCCTGAGAATGCGGGTCATCGCCTACGATCCGTTCCTCAGCCTCGAGCGCGCCGAACAGATCGGCGTCGAGAAGGTCGAGCTCGACGACCTCCTCGCGCGGGCCGACGTGATCACCTTGCACACGCCGATGACCGCGCAGACCAAAAACATCCTGTCGGCCGAGAACATCGCGAGGACCAAAAAGGGTGTTCGCATCGTCAATTGCGCGCGCGGCGGGCTGGTCGACGAAAAAGCTCTGCGCGCGGCGCTCGACAGCGGCCATGTCGCCGGCGCCGCATTCGACGTGTTCGTCGAGGAGCCGGCGACCGCCAACCCGCTGTTCGGGCATCCGAACGTGGTGGCGACGCCGCATCTGGGGGCCTCGACCAACGAGGCGCAGGAGAATGTCGCGCTGCAGGTCGCCGAGCAGATGTCCGACTATCTGATGCGCGGCGCCATATCCAACGCGGTCAATTTTCCCTCGATCACCGCCGAAGAGGCGCCGCGGCTCAAGCCGTTCATCGCGCTCGCCGAGAATCTCGGCTCGTTCGCCGGCCAGTTGACCGACGCGCCGATCCTGAAAGTCGCGATCGCCTACGAGGGGGCGGTCGCCAACCTCAAGATCAAGGCGCTGACCTCGGCGGCGGTCGCCGGTCTGTTGCGCCCCTCGCTCGCCGACATCAACGTCGTATCGGCGCCCTCCGTCGCCGCCCAGCGGGGCGTGGTGATCGAGGAGATCACCCGCGCCGCGCAAGGCGATTACGAGAGCTTCATCACGCTGACGGTGACGACGGCGGCGCAGGAGCGGGCAGTCGGCGGCACGGTGTTCCATGACGGCAAGCCGCGCATCCTGTCGATCAAGGGAATCAAGGTCGACGCCGAATTCACGCCCTCGATGATCTATGTCACCAATGACGACAAGCCGGGGTTCATCGGCCGCTTCGCGAGCCTGCTCGGCGAAGCGGGCGTCAATATCGCGACCTTCGCGCTGGGGCGCGACAAGGAGGGGGGATCGGCGATCGCGCTGGTCGCCGTCGACGGCTCGGCGCCCGACGGCGTTGTGGCGAAAGTCGGTGGGATCGACGGCGTGAGGCAGGCGAAGGCGTTGAAGTTCTGAGCGGTCGACGTCCGGGCGGTTGCCAAAGGCGCTGGCGCGGGCAATCCTCGTGCATGAAGCGCAAGCAAATGTTCGCCCGCCGCGTTCTTGTCGCGATCGGCTTCGCGGCCTCGCTTTCACTCGCGGCGGCCGACGAAGCGCCAGCCCCGGCCAATCCTCCAGCCGTCGTCCCGCCGCCGGCTGAGGAGCTTTCGCTGCAGGGGTTCGCTGCGCAGAATCCGCTCTGCCGCGAATGGAGCGACGGGTGCTCGATCTGCGCGCGTGACGACAAGGAAGCGCCGCACTGCTCGACGCCCGGCATCGCCTGCCAGCCCGAAACGATCCGGTGCCGGCGCAAGACGGCGAAATAGCGCGGTCGTCACTTGCGCCAGACCGCCAGCGTGACATCGGCCGCCGTGTCGATGATTTTCGGCGCGCCGGGACGAAGACCGGCGTTTCGCAGCACAGCTTCCGCGCTCAATCCGTGGTCGCAAGCCGCAAACAGCGCGCGCCCGCCGCCGAGCCGCACGCCATGCGCGCGCGACAGGTGGAACGCGCTGTAGCCGATCTCTCGAAAGAGGTCGAAAACACTCTGGCCGCCGGGAACGGCGACGCGCCCGCCGTTCGGCAACAGCGTCGCCGCCGCTTCGCGCCACGGCGCTTGCGCGGGGCTCCACCACCATGCGTCGCCGCGCTGCTCCAGGCCTGAAGCATGGCTGGAGAGCACCAGCCGCCGGCGGCCTTTGACATTGGGATTGGCCTCATGGCCGAGACGGCCGAGCGCGACGAGGTTCGCGCGATCCAGTTCGCGCTGGAAATAGGCCCAGTCAGCGTCGTTGCGCAGCGATGGCGGCGTCGCGCCGCCGGCGCCGGCGATGCGGTCGTCGTCCGAGACGATGGCGTAGCCGTGGATCTGGATGGGGGGCGAAGACATCGGGCGCCGAGAATAGCCGGCAACGCCCGACAAGTGCTATATCAAGCGCCGCTGAGAGCCCTTGAGACGGCGGATGACCCGATGAGCGATCCGAACGCCTTGACGCCGCCGCCGCCGATCCCGACCGAGCCGACGCGCATCGATCCGCGGCTGCTGGAAATCCTGGTCTGCCCGTTGACCCGCGCGACGCTCGAATATGATCCTCGACGGCAGGAGTTGATCTCCCGCGCGGCCAAGCTCGCCTATCCGATCCGCGACGGCATTCCGATCATGCTGCCGGAGGAGGCGCGCGCGCTCGAAGACTGACGCATCATGACCTCTTGCGTCCGCGCCACGGATTGATCGCTCGCTTCGCCGCTTCTCTCAGATGGCGCCGCGCCGTTTCGCCTGCCGCCCACAGCCCCAGGCCGGGCGACGCTCCGGGTTGGATCGCGATCACGCAATCGACGAGCGCGAGCCGCGCGGGCCACAGCCGGTCGATCATCGGATGGCCTGCGATGGCGCAGGAATCGGTCGCCGCGATCGATGCGTCACGCTGCTGGACGCGCGACAATTCGAGCGTCAGCTGCAATCCCGGCGAAAATTCCGCATAAGACTCCTCATACGCCGTCTTCCAGTAGAAGGCGCGGTCGCCCGAACGCAGGATCACCCCGACCGCCAGCGCTTCGCCGTCAAGCTCCAGAAGATGAATGGCGAGCTTGCCGTCCCGCGCCAGGCTGGCGAGCAGCGACCGTGTGAAGGCGGCGAGGCCGGCGTCGGCGCCGAGCGCGGTGCGCTGCGCGCCCTTCCAGCCCCTCGCCTCGAGCGCGAGAAACGCTTCGATCGCCAAGGCGTCGGCGGCGACGCGAAAGGCGACGTCGCCGCGATCTTTCAGGCGCCGCATCTGACGGCTCCATTCCTTCAGCCGCTTCTTCGGCAGGGACGCCTCAAAACCCGCGGCGGGATACGGCGCGGCGGTCAGAACGGCGCGCTCGCGCTCATAGAGCTGACGAAGAACGGCGCGCCGGCGCAAGCCGGCCGTGCGAATCGCCAGGGCGGTCGGACCGTCGGCGTTGAGGGTCGGCAGCAACAGGCCGATGACCGCCGGCCGCTCACGGGCGATCCAATCCAGCGCCGCCTCGAACGCCGCTTCGCCCATCTGCCGGTCCAGCATCACAGCGGCGAGCCCGGCCTGGTCGCTTTGCCACACGCGCGCGACGCCGAACCCGAAGGGCCCGCGCGGAAATTGCACGACCATTGCGCCGATCAGCCGCTCCGTCGCATCGCCCTGCCACACGAACAGCAGCCGGAGACAATCCGCTCCAGCGAAATGGCGCAGCGCGCTGACCACGAAGGCCGGCTCGGCGAAGACATTGGGCTCGAGCGCGCGCGCGCCGAGATCGCGCCACGCCGGCTCGTGCGCCGCGGCGCCGTCGAGCGTCAGGATTTCAACGCGATGGCCGGCCATCTCGCGCCAGTTCGATCGGGCGCGCGGGGCGCGCGGGAAATCTCCGGCGACCGCCGCTTTGACGTTTTGCGGTCACTGCCCGGTCGGAAACAGCTTGCCGACGAATACCGGCGCGCCCGATGGCGCGCCGGTCGGCGAGCCGCCGGGTGGTTCGACGGTGACGGCGTAAGTCGCGTCGCGCACCACCGCCGGATCGAACTGATTGAGGCGCGGATTGCTGGTGAGGTTTCGCGGGTCGATGACGCCCAGCGAGCGCGGCGCCCCGAGCTTGTCGTCGATGATCCACAATTCGTAAGATTTGCCGGTTTGCTGCGGCGCCGCCACGGGGCGCACGGTCAGGTCGCGCGTGTCGAGATTGATCGTGATGACGAAGGCGGGCGCGTCGGCGCTCTTTTGCAGAACGGCGACGAATTCGCGCGGCGTCGCGATCCGCGTCGTCTCGCGCAGGCCGACGCCGATCGCCAGCGCCGCCGCGACCGCCGAGGCGGCGATCGCGCTAAAACGCCAACGGCGCAGGCGCCGCGTCAGATCGGCGACCTCGACGGATCCGCCGGGGTTCGCGCCGCCCGCCTCGATGCGCGCCTCGATGTCGCCAAGAAAATCGCGCGGCGGCGCCAGGGGCGGCGCGGCCTCGCTCAGCGGCGCCAGCCGCTGCTCCCACGCCTCGATCGCAGCGTCGAGATCGGGCTCGCGCAGCCGGCGGGCGGCGAGCGTCGCGCGCTCGCCGCCGTCGAGCGTGCCAAGAGCGAATTCCGCCGCCTTGAGATCGTCATCGGGGGACAGGCTCATGACGACAGGCAGTCCTTGAGCTGCGCGAGACTGCGGTGCAGCCAGGTCTTGATGGTCGGCACCGGACGCGAGAAACGCCTGGCGAGGGCTTCGCGACTGAACGCCCCGGTAATAGGCGAGCAGCACGATCTGGCGTTTTTCCTCGTCGAGCCGCGAAAGGCAGCGCATCAGCGCGGTCAGGCGCTCGCTGCGATCGCGCGCGGCCAGTGGATCGACCTCCTCGGCCTGCGGCTCGAAACCGTCCGGCATGTCCTCGAGCGCGAGCGGTTTGACACGGCGCACTTCATCGAGCGCGCGATTGCGGGCGATCGTCGCCATCCACGCGATCGGCGAGCCTTTCGCCGGATCGAAATCGCCCGCCTTCCGCCAGATGCGCACGTAAACCTCCTGAAGAACCTCCCCCGCCAAGTCGTTGCGAATCAGGATACGGGCGATCACGCCATAGAGTTTCGTATGGGTCTGTTTATAGAGAGCCGCAAATGCGGCGCGGTCGCCGGACGCCACCTGCGACAGGAGCTGAGCGAGATCGGGCGCCGAGGCGGCGCCGGTCATTTCAATCGGTTCCACGCGCGCAGCCTACGCCAAGTCGCGCGCATGTAAAATCGACCCGGACGCTTTGGCAAGTCGGCGGCCGAAGCCGAAGCGCGATTCGGCAAAACAAAGCGGGCGCCCGCAGGCGCCCGCGTCTGATCGTCGGCCGCGGGGGGTCAGCCTGGGATCAGAACTTTGTTGATGACGTGAATCACCCCGTTCGACTGCATCACGTCGGCAATGGTGATCCACGCCACGTCGCCTTTCGCGTCGGTCACCGTGAGATGCGCGCGGCCGCGGCGCTCGATGGTCAATTCTTCGCCCTGCACGGTCTTCAGGGTCGCCTTGCCGCCCATCTGGTCGACCTTGTCGGCGAGGTCCTGCGCGGTCAGCCGGCCGGGGACGACGTGATAGGTCAGCACCGCGGTGAGCTTGTCCTTGTTCTCCGGCATCAGCAGCGTTTGGACCGTCCCCTTGGGCAATTTGGCGAACGCTTCATTGGTCGGCGCGAAAACGGTGAACGGACCGGCGCCCTCCAGCGTGTCGACCAGGCCGGCGGCCTTGACCGCGGCGACCAGCGTCGTGTGATCCTTGGAGTTGACGGCGTTTTCGACGATGTTCTTGCTCGGATACATCGGGGCGCCGCCGACCATGACGGTCATCTCCGCCATGGCGGGCGCGCCGACCAGCGCGGCGCCGAAGGAAAGGCCGGCGGCGAGGATCGCGGCGCGCAAATAAGTGTTCGGATTCATCTCTGCTCTCCGTTGTCTGTTGCGCCGATCGCGTCAGGCGCATCCCATTGCTCGGGATGCAATTGAAACGGAGCGCGACGAACGGAGTTTCAAAAAAAGCGCGGAAATTTCTGTGATGTCGGAGCGCCGCGTCCGATCGGCGAGGCCGCGCGGCGAGGATGCGTCGGCGATCGAGCGGGCTAGCCTCGGCGCTTGCGTCGGCCGCCGCCGGTTCCATCGACGCCGCCCTTCGGCGGCGCGTCCTGCTCAATGGCGGCCGGGCCTGGCTCGGTCTCGCGTCCATAGCGGACGCCGGTGAAGAACAGGATGCGCGCGCCCTGGGCTGGCGCGTCCGCGCGCGATGCGCGCGAGGCATTCGGAGAGGGTCGAAACGATAGCAAGTCGCCCATGGCCGTGCTCCGGAGCAGCGACTCTGATTCCGAAGCGCTCCCCACGGCGCAATTACGCTGGGGGAAGGTTAATACTTGGTCAACGCAATATCGCTAGCCTTGCCTATTAATCGCCATCGTTAACGGACTCCAAGCGACCATGTCGAATCAAACCCCTGACTCGCTTCCATTTCTGTCGTCGCTCGCGACGGCGGAGAGCGCCGAGTCGCGACGCATCCTGCTGCGCATCACAACCGACCATTTCATCTCGCGACAGGACCATTCCCCTCAACAACTCGCCAATTTTGAAAAGATCATGCTGCGTCTGATCGCAAAATCGGATCCCGCGACGCGTCTGGCGGTTGCGCGAAAGATTGCGCGGCATCCGATGGCTCCCGCCCGGGTCTTGTCGGCGATCGAGGAAATGGGCGGCGACGGCGCGCTGTGGGTCCTCGAACACGCGATCCTGCCGCGCGAGCGCCTGGCCGCCGCTGCGTTCGGCCATCAGAGCCGCGCCTGCGCGCTCGCCAGGCGCGTCGATCTCGACGCCGAACTGGTCGCCGCGCTGAGCATGCGCCCGGAGCCTGAAGTCGCGCTGACGCTCGCCGCCAACCTCGCCGCGCCGATCGACGGGTCGACCTTCGCGGCGCTGGCGCGGCGGGCCGAGCGGCAACAGCCGCTGGCCGACGCGCTGCTGGCGCGACCGCCCGGCGCCGCCGATCCCGCGTCGCTGTTTCTGCTGGCGAGTTCCGAGCAGCGCGCCGCGATCCTCGCCGCCGCGCAGCGTCAGGAGATGGCGCGGCCGGGCGGCGCGACGAACGAGGCTCGCGACGACGGCTCGATCGCGCGGCTCGAGCGCCAGGCGCTCGAGCGAGAGCCCGAGCTCTTCGTCTCCACGCTGGCCTCGCTGCTCGGATGCAGCGGCGATCTCGCCGAGCGGATCGCCAAGGAGCCGTCCGGCGAGCCTCTGGCGGTGGCGCTGGCGGCGATCGACGCGCCGCAGGACGCGGCGGTTCGCATCCTGATCTCCGGCGATCTCCAGTCGGGCGCCAAATACACGCGGCTGGGGTCGCTGATTCGCTTGGGGGTCGGGTTGAATCCGGCGGCGGCGCGGCGGGTGATCGCCGCGCTCGTCGGCGCCCCCAAGGGGCGGCGCGCGCAACACCAGCCGGTCCTCGACGGCAACGCCGCTGCGACGCCCAGCCGCGCGGCGCCCGTTCGCGATGATGCGCCTCTCGCACAGGCCCGTCAGCGCGTTTTGCCCCCGACCGTCCGCAAATCGGGCTAGCGCCGCCGCCCTACGGCGCGGCGCCGATTGTGATGTCGCGGTCGGCGGGCCATTTGAGGCGGTAGGCGAGGCGGATGTCCCTGGACTCGGATGGCGCCAGATCGAGCGTCCAGCCCATCACGCCGCGCTTGTCGGCGATCTGCTTTTCGGTCGGCGGCGTGGTGGCGGGCAGCATGTCGACGGCGATCGCGGTGTTTTCAGACACCGGAATCTGGTCGATCACCTGAACCTTGACCGGGAACGTGTGCAGGCTCTTGACCGTGGTCTTGAACTCGCGCGTCTCGATCTTGCTCTGGTTGAACCAGGTCGGCTCGTTCTCCTTGCGATTGACCGGCGCGCGCTGGATCTTGATCTGGTCGTCGGCGCCAAAGCCGAGATCGAGTCCGTCGCCGGACGCGACGAAGCCGATGCGGCTCTGGCCGACGAACGCCCCGTCGCGATGCAGGGAGACCTCGCCGGGCAGCAAGGGAGCGTCCTCGGCGTTGACGAAATGAGCCTGCAGATAGGCGGTCGGGTCGAGTCCCGGCGCGGCCTTCGCCAGCAGCGTCGGCTGCGCGGCGAAGCGCGCCAGGACGAACGATTTCTGCGCCCCGTCGCTCGCGATGCTGTTTCGACCGGGGACCTTGAATTCAGCGCTGTAGGCGCCGGCCTCGAGCTCGGAGGCCGATTCCTGCGCCGTTTGCGGAGCCGGCGGCGCGCCCGGCGGCGTGGGTCGCAGCAGACCGGACACTTGCGCGTTCGACGCGGCCTGGTCGACGCGCGGCCGGGCGACCGTGTCGGCGGCCACCGGCGCCGCCGCCGCCTTGCCCGCCGTGGCCTCGCTGACTGCGACCGGCGCCTGCCAGAAATCGATCCTGAGCGTCGGGACATCCGGGATGTCGGAGGCGCGCGCCACCCGCGCCGTCGAGACGATGAGCGCGACGTCGCGCCAGTCCTCGCCGGTGCGCTGCGTCAGAATGGCGCGGCGCGTCAGGGACAGCGCGTTCGCGCCGGCCGCGGTGTCGAGCACCGCGTCGTAGGCCGGGCGCCAGCCGACCCCGCCGATGCGGTAGGACAGTTTGATCCGCGCTTTGGTCGGCGAATCCGCGGTGATCGTCACCGTCGCGCTTCGTTGCGCGCCCTGGCCGGGCGGTGGACGCTGGCGCTCCGCCTCCAGCGCCTTGATCTCATCATCCAGGCGCCGGGCCCTGGCGAGCGCCGGACGCAGGTCGTCGCCGAGCTTGGCCAGACCCGTCGCCACCGCGTCCCACGCCGCGCTCCACTGCGCGACGTCGAGCGGTCTGGCGTCTGGCGACAGTTTGTCCGGTCCCGATTGCGAAAAGCGCAGGATCATCGCTTTTTTCGCGCCGAGCGCGTCGATCAACGATTGCGCCGCCGCCCTGTCGGCGTGCAGATCAGCCAGCTTGGCTTCGAGCGCGTTGTCGGGCGTCCTGGTCTCGGAGGGCGCGACCTGCGTCCCGACCGCGCCGATCGTCATCTTCGCCGCGCCTTCGCCCTCGACCCTGAGGGAGGCGACGTCGAGCGCCAACGGCAGGTCGTTGAACACCAGCGCGCTGTCGCCCTGCGGCAGCTCGACCTCGGCGATGCGCGAAATGATCGCGGCGTCGGGAAAGACCGTCACGGCGTCGATTTTCGAAGCGGCCTCGATCTCCGCCGCCGAGGCCGGCGCGGACAAGACTGGCGCGGAAATGAGCAGCGCGAAGACCGAGGCGCCAGGCGCCAGGAAAATGGAGCGCATGAAACCATCCTGTGCTAGGACTCGACCGCGCCATTTCGCTTGGCCAGTCCGGCGAATTGACGATGCGATTGTGGCGGGCGCGCGGCGCGCGCCGCATGGCGGCGCATCGCCGGCTCAGGGGCGCCGATCTTGCTGGTCGATTCTGTTCCGGCCACATGGGCGTCGGCGGCCGCCCGCGTGAGCGCACGACGCCAGCCCACCGAGAGGATTTGTCATGACCACCTCCCTTCACGCGCGCATCGGCGAAGTGACCGAGCGGATCGCGCGCCGCAGCCGCGACAGTCGTCGCCGCTATCTCGACGGCGTCGACAAGCAGGCCGCCAAGGCGCCGACCCGCAAGCGTCTCGGCTGCGCCAATGTGGCGCATGGCTTCGCCGCCTGCGGCCCCGCCGACAAGAAGGCGCTGCGCGACGGCGAGGGACCGAATCTGGCGATCGTCACCACCTACAACGACATGCTGTCGGCGCATCAGCCGTTCGAACGCTTCCCCGAAATCATCAAGCGCGTCGCGCGCGAGGCGGGCGGCAGCGCGCAGGTGGCGGGCGGCGCGCCGGCGATGTGCGACGGCGTCACGCAGGGCGAGGCGGGCATGGAGCTGTCGCTGTTCTCGCGCGATGTGATCGCGCTTTCGACCGCCGTCGCGCTGTCGCATCAGATGTTCGACGCGGCGGTCTACCTCGGCGTCTGCGACAAGATCGTGCCGGGCCTGTTGATCGGGGCGCTGTCGTTCGGCCATCTGCCGGCGGTGTTCCTGCCGGCCGGCCCGATGACTTCGGGCCTCTCCAACGACGAGAAGTCGAAGACCCGCCAATTGTTCGCCGAGGGCAAGGTCGGCCGCGCCGCGCTGCTGGAGGCGGAGGCGCAGGCCTATCACGGGCCGGGCACCTGCACGTTCTACGGCACCGCCAACACCAACCAGATGCTGATGGAGATCATGGGACTGCACCTGCCCGGCGCGTCCTTCGTCAATCCGAACACGCCGCTGCGCGACGCCCTCACCGAGCTTGGCGCGCGGCGCGCGCTGGACCTGACCGCGCTAGGCAATTCCTACACGCCGATCGGCCATGTCGTCGACGAGCGGGCGGTGGTCAACGGGGTCGTCGGCCTGCACGCGACGGGCGGTTCGACCAATCATACGATCCATCTGATCGCGATGGCGGCGGCGGCCGGGATTGCGCTCAACTGGGACGACTTCGCCGATCTTGCCGAAGTCGTGCCGCTGCTGACCCGCATCTACCCCAACGGCAAGGCCGACGTGAATCATTTCCAGGCGGCCGGCGGCATGCCCGTGCTGATCCGCTCGCTGCTCGGCCACGGCCTGTTGCACCGCGACGTTCGCACGATCTGGGGCGAAGGGCTCGCCGACTATGTGATCGAACCTGGACTCGGCGAGAATGGCGAGATCGTATGGCGCGAGGCGCGCCGCCGAGAGCCTTGACCAGACCGTGCTGCGCGGCGCCGAGCATCCGTTCCAGAGCACCGGCGGCTTGCGCGTGCTCGACGGGCCGCTCGGCCGCGCGGTCATCAAGACCTCGGCGGTGGCGCCCGAACGCCATGTGATCGAGGCGCCGGCGCGGGTCTTTCACAGCCAGGAGGAATTGCACGCAGGCGTTCAAGGCGGGCGAATTGTTTCGCGATTGCGTCGCGGTGGTGCGCTTCCAGGGGCCGAGCGCCAACGGCATGCCCGAATTGCACAAGTTGATGCCCCCGCTCGGCGTCGCGCAGGATCGCGGCTTCAAGGTCGCGCTGGTGACCGACGGGCGCATGTCCGGCGCGTCGGGCAAGGTGCCGGCGGCGATCCATGTGACGCCGGAGGCGGCCAATGGGCGGCCCGATCGGCAAGATCCGCGACGGCGACGTGATCCGGCTCGACGCGCCGGCCGGCCGGCTCGAAGTGCTCGTCGACGAGGCGGAATGGGCCGGGCGGGAGAACGAGGACTATGACCTGTCGGCCTCGCACACCGGGATCGGGCGCGACCTGTTCTCCGCCTTCCGCGCTGGCGTCGGACGCGCCGACGAGGGGGCGTCGATTTTCGCCAGATCGGGGTAAGCGGCGCCTTGAGCGGATCGATCCGGCGGCCTGGTTCAGTTCGCGGTGTAAGTGAACGTGAAGTGGAGCGGCGCGCCCTTTGGCGGCGGCGGAAATGGCGAAGCTTCGACGACCGCCTGGAGAGCGGCAGCGTCAAGATCAGGCGATCCGCTCCGCTGGGCGATCCGCCGTTGCAGGAGATTGCCTTTTCGGTCGACGCTGAAGACCAGCACGCCTTCAAGTCTCGGCCAGTTTCCGTGCGCAGCGGCCGGCGGATGCAAGCGCGGCACGATCAAGCCGTAGAGGGTCGACAGGTAGGTCGCGTCGGCCGATCCGCCGCCGACCGGCGACTGTCGGAACAGGCTGCCGAAATCAAATTCGGGCGTCGGCTCGACCATCGTGAACGAATTGAGAGCGGAGTCTCCCGGCTTCTCGGCCTGCGTTTCGGCGTCCGCCCGCGCCTGTTGTTGCTCGGCCTTGTCGCGGTCGAGTTCGGCCGCCGGGCGCGTCACCTCGGCGGGCTTGTCCGGAGCGGGCGCCGGCGACTTGTCCTCCGGCTTAGGCTCTCCCTGTTGGGGCGGCCCCGCGGCCTGCCCCTCCTTCCGATCGGTTTCGGATGGCTTTGTCGGCGGCGGCGGCGCCTTGGCGGGATCGTCGGGCGGCTTGACCTCCGATTTGTCGCTGGTGGTCGTGCGGGGGGCGTCGGTCGCAGGCTTTTCGAACTCTGACGGGGAGTCGGGCTGGGAATTTTCGGCAGCCTCCTGCGGCGGCGGCTCGGTCACGATTTCGATCGGCGTTATGGTCGCCTGGGGGGCGACCGGCGGGTCCAGCCAGTTCTCGAAAAACAGCAGCGACAACAGGATCGCGTAGACGACGCCGACGCTGAAAGGCGCGAGATAGCGGCCCGCTGTCGCGCCGCGCGCGGGCGTTCGGGGCGGCGCGAGACGCTCCGCCGGATTCGCTTTGAAGTTGGCGTCGGACGGCGACATCGGAACAGGCCGTGGGCTGCGGATATGGGCGCCCAGGCTCTCCGATACAACGAACGCCGGCAGGGTCAACAGCGCGGGAGTCGCGCGGTCTCAGCCGCGGCCTTTCAGGGCGCGCCACGCCGAGACGAAGGCCGCGGCTTTCTCGCCGACTCGCGCTGCGCTGTCGCCGGGGCGATAGAGCGCCGATCCCAGGCCGAAGCCGCTGGCGCCCGCCGCCAGATAGGGCGCCATGTTGTCGGGGGTGATGCCGCCGACCGGCAGGATCGGCGCGTCGGCGGGAATAACCGCGCGCCAGGCCTTGACCACCGCCGGCGTGATCATCTCGGCGGGAAACGCCTTCAGCGCGTCGGCGCCGGCGCTGAGCGCGGCGAAAGCCTCGGTCGGCGTCGCCACGCCCGGCATCGCGATCAGGCCGCGCGCCTTGGCCGCCGCGATCACCGCGACGTCGGCATGCGGCATGACGATCAGGTCGCCGCCGGCCTCGGCCACCGCCGCGACCTCGGCAGGCGTTTTCACCGTGCCGGCCCCGATCAGCGCGTCGGGCGGCGCGATCGCGCGCATCGCCCTGATGCTGGCGTAGGGCTCGGGCGAATTGAGCGGCGTCTCGATCAGTAGAAAGCCCTGGTCGGTCAACGCGCGCAGCATTGCAGGCGATTCGACGGGGGTGATTCCGCGCAGGATCGCAACAAGGGGAAGCCGGGCCATCGCCTCGGCGAATCGAGTGTTCATGAGACCGCTCCCGATCGACGCCCTTTGTGGCCTCGAACGTCGCGCCCCGCAACCGGCGCGCCGGCGCCGACCGGGCGGAGCGGCGGGCCGGCGGGGGTTCGATCAGGAAAATCCGGGATGTTCAGGGTTCCTTCACCATTTCAAGATGAAATTGACGCACAGACATCCCGTTCAGCCGTATGGGCGCGCGCCCGCCGGTTGGCCGACCCAGGAAAGCTCAACGCCGATGCGCCGTTTCTCCGTCGTCCCCTTCGTTGTCATGCTGGGCCTGTGGTTGGTCGCAGGGCAGACGCCCGCCGCCGCGCAAGCGCAGAACGCGGTGCTGAACGTGACGCTCGACCAGGCGAAAATTGCGCGCATCCCCGAAGGAACCGTCACCCTGGTGATCGGGAATCCGATTGTCGCCGACGTGACGATGCTCAAGGGCTCCGGCGCGATGGTGGTGACCGGCAGGGGTTTCGGCGAGACCAACCTGATCGCGCTCGATTCGCGCGGCACTGTTCTCGACGAGAAGACCGTCCGCGTCGTGCCGACCAGTTCGACGCTGATCGTGCAGCGCGGCATGGAGCGCGAATCCTATTCCTGCTCGCCCAGCTGCATGCCGACGGTCCAGCTCGGCGACGGCAAGGAATTCACCGATGCGTCGACCCAGATAACCGCGCGCAATACGTTGCTGCAGCCGTCGGCCGGCGTCCAGTCGTCGCACTGACGCCTCGCCGTCCGTCCGCCGGCGCCTGGCTCCGAGGTCGAGAGCGCGACAAAAGGGCGCAACGGCAGGCTCCGGTCGTGTTCGGCGTCACGCCCTGTCTCACGCCGTGGTCACCTCGATCTCATAGTCCTCGCCTTCCCAGGTTTGCGTATCGAGCCACAGGAAGGTGAACTGGATGGTCCGCCTGCTGGCGAGCGCGCCGACCGGAAGGTCGGCGATGTGGATCCCGAGGCCGACATCCCGCGTGTCGAGGTCGCCAATCTCCTGCCAGCCGTCGACGCCCCAATGCACCCGCGCCCGCGCCTTGACGGCGATGGTGAGCGCGTCGCCGGCGCGCAGGCGCCGCAGCCGCATCGTCGGTCCCCAGATCGCGTAGTCGAGCCGCGGACGCGCGCCGCGATAGCGCGCCCATGTCGCCGCCGGCCGATCCACCGGCCGGCCGAGCGTGCGGCTGTAACAGAGCTTGATGAACTCGCTGTGCGCCCAGACCAGCGGCATCGCCGAGCCGCTCGGCCTGCCCGGCTTCAGATCGTATTCAGCGATCGGATCGCTGTCCCACACCTGCTCGGGAATCAACCCCAGCGGACTGCTCATCGCCATCATCGCTTCGAGGTAGGGCAACACGTCCTCGCCCGCCGCAAGCGCGTAATGCCCGCGCTCGCCGGTCAGCAGCGGCCAGCCCCGCCCCCGCCCCTCGCCGTCGAATGGCTTGCCGTCGTCGTGCTCGCCATAGCCGTCGCCGTTGTAGCGATGCCAGACCGGCCCGCTCGGCGTCTGCGTCTTCAGCAGGCCGTCGACGATCTTCAGGCTGTCGCGGATGCGCGGATCGTCGGCGCTGCGCAACCCGTAGCGCACCAGCTGCAGGAAATCGGTGGCGACCTGGGCGCTCGCCGGCAGGTTCGGATCCGCGGCGAGGTTCTTGATCGGCACCGGTTCGGCCAGCGCGCGCTTATGCCACTGCACATCCACCGGCAACGTGCGGATATAATAGCCGTCGACGCCGAACCGTTGCGCCAGCGGCGTATTGGCGACAAAGGTCCAGCCCTCCAGGCGCGCGTTCCAGTAGTCGGCCAGCCGCAGCGCGAAATTCTTCGCCTCGCCATCGAGAAAGGCGCTGGCCTCGACGAGCGCGGCGATCCCTACCGCGAGCGTGAAGACATTGATCCCGGCGTCCTCCTCCCAACGGTCCTGGCTCGTCGCCGGGCCGGTGCGGGCGATGAAGCCAGCGGCGCGCCGGATGGAGTCAGCGACCGGAATGCCGGCGAGCGCATCGCGTTCGCGCAGCGCGGCGGCCAGCAGAATAGGAAACGCCGCCTCGTCGAGTTGCACGCCTTCCCAGAACGGCGCGCCGCCGAGCCATTGGTTCTGGAACCAGTGGCCGTCCGGCTGTTGGGTGGCGATGAGATAGCGCAGAATGTCCTGCGCGTCGTCATAGGCCTCCAGCGCGACCAGCGCGCCCGCGGTCTCCACCAGATCGCGCGACCACACCAGATGATAGCCGCCGCGGCTCTGGCTGCTGTCGCCCCACGGCGCGGACAGACTGGCCACCGCCGCGCCGCAATAAGTTCGGTCCTGATGAACCTTCAGCACGGTGGCGGACAGGGTGAGCGCGCGATCGATGTCCTCGCGCAGCGCCGGGCGCCGGCTTTTCGACAGCCAGTCCGTCCAGACGCGGCATTGCCCGTCCCACACCAGCGAAAAATCCGCCATCAGAGCCGACACCGCGAGCGTCGCCGCCGCCTCCTTGCTGGCCCCGAGGCCGAGCGCCAGCGTCGCTTGCGCGGGCAGTTCGCCCATCAGGGCGACCGCGCCCGGGCCGGCGGCATCGTAGGTCCAGGTCATCCGTCCGTTGTGATTGAAGTCCTGCCAGCCGTCGCTGGCCTCGAGGCAGCCGACCGAGCAGCGTCGCCACGCGTCGGCGCCGTTGTCGTCCGCCGCCGACAGCGCGAGCCCGAACGGCCCCTGCTCCGCCCATAGCACGGTGCGGCCGTTGTGGCTGGCGACCGCCCCGAGGTTGGCCTGCGCGTCGCCGCCGAGCCGCGCCGCCAGCAGCGCATAGGGGCGCAGCGCCGGATCTCCCTCGAGCCGATAGCGCAACATGAGCGCGTCGCGCCGCTGCGAGGGGCAGATCTGCAGCGTGAACGTGAATCGCGGATGACGATGTTCGATCGTCACTGCCGGCACGCCGGGGGCGGGCAGGGTTACGCTATAGTCGGCGAGCCGCCGCAATTCGACCCAGAAACCGCGATCGTCGGCGATGATGAAGCCGAGGTCCTTGATCTGAGGAATATCGATGCGAGGGTAATAGACTTCGGTGACGATGCCTTCGGCGACGGTGAACCACAGCCGCGACGAGCCGAGGCTGGCGCCCACCATGTCCTTGCGCGCCGAAGCCCAGGTCGGATGGGCGAACGGGGAGGCGGGCGCGACGCCGCCGGTCGACGTGGGGCTGGAAGGTCCGTCGTTGGTCATCGCCGTCGCCCCATAGCGATCCTCCTGCACCACGCCGGTTAGGCCGTCAGGCGGCATACTACCCGCTGGAGATGCGTTACGCGACCAACGCGACGCCTCGGCGAACGAGCGCCTGTGTCCGAGCCCGTCAAGGCGGATTGCCCGACGCGCTGCCCGCTCCGGCCTGCGCGGGATGGCGCACCACCAGGAACGCAACGGCGCCGAGGATCAGCGTGACGAGGCCGCCGATCGAGAACGCCGTGGAATAGGCGAAACCGCCAAGCGCGCGTAGCGGGCCGACCCCGAATGCGGCGAGGCCATAGCCGACCTGATAGAAGGCGATCAATTCGCCCGACATCGCGGCGGCGCGGCGCGGGAACTCCGCGCCGCCGAAGCTGATGGTGAGCGGCAGAATCGCCGAACAGGCGAGGCCGGCGGCGGCGAAGACGACAATTCCGGCCGCCGCGCCGTCGACCCGCGCGACGAATTCGAAGACGACGGCGAGAAGCACCGGCAATGCGACATAGACCCATCTGGCGGGAAGGCGCCGATCGAGCAACGCGAACATCACGCGGCCCAAAGTGACCGTCAGCCAAAAAGCGGTGAGGGCGTAGGAAGCGGCGCTCGCCGATAGCTGGCGCTCGGTGGTGAGGTAGAGCGTCGCCCAGTTGCCGCTGAGCGTCTCGACCACGCCGTACAGCAGCGCCGCCGCGGCGTAGAGCCAGAATCGGGGCGGCAGGCCGCGCGGCGCGCCGGCGGCGGCGCTCGCCGCGGGGGGCGGCGCGCTCAACGTAAAGGCGATCAGCAAAACAGCGGCGAGGGTCGCCGTCAGCAGCGGCAGCGCCCACCACGCGCCGAGCGCGGAGAACAGCGCGACCAGCGCCGGCGCCAGCGCCGTGCCGAGCCCAAGTAGCGCGTTGAGCGCGAGCACCGCGCCGTCGGCGCGGCCGGGAAACAAGCCCTCGACCAGCGTATTCAGTGCGGTCACGGTCGCGCCGAAGCCGAGGCCGAGCGCCCCGGTGGCGACGCACAGCGCGACGAACGCGGCGTCGGTTCCGATCAGCAGCGGGCTCGCCGAGAGCAGCGCCATCGACGCCAGATCGCCGCTCAACCCCAGCAGCAGCACGCCGAACATGCCGAGCCGCCGCGCCAGCCATGGCCCGAGGGCCGAGGCGAGGATCGCCAGCACGACCTGCGGGATGAACATCGCGCCATATTGCGCGCTTGAAAGATTGAACCCCGAGGGGCTGGCGAAAATCGTGCTGGCGGCGGGAAAGGTGACCAGCGCCAGGCCCTGAACGACGCCGGCGAGGTAGAGCAGGCCGATGGTGCGCTTGCCGGACGCTCCGGGCATCGCGCGCAATCGACTCAGCCGAGCCGGCGACGCAGGTGGTCGCCCACCCGCAGCGCATTGGCGATCGCGGTGAGCGAGGGATTCACCGCGCCGATGCTGACGAAAAAGCTGGTGTCGACGACATAGAGATTGTCGAGTTCGTGCGCCTTGCAATCGCGGTCGAGCACCGAGGCGGCGGGATCGTCGCCGAACCGGCAGGTGCCCGCCTGATGCGCGCAGCCGGCCAGCGGAATGGCGTTGCGCATGTAGAGATCGCGCGTCGCCCAATGCTGCGGTTGCAGGCCGATCTCGCCCAGCATGGCGCGCAGCTTGTCATAGAGCTTGCGCATCGGAATCTGGTTGTTCGGCGTATAGGCCAGCGTGATGCGGCTGTCCCGGTCGATCGTCACGCGATTGTCGGGATCGGGCAGGTCCTCGGTGGTCAGCCAGAAATCCACTGCGTGGCGCGCCACCTCCTCCAGGGCGCGGTCGGGGACCAGCGCCGTCAGCAATGGCTTCTCGGCGCGATACATGCCGGCCAACGTCTTGCCGATCATCTGGATGTTGCCCATCGGATAAGGAAAGTCGTCCATGCCGAAATAGAAGTCGTTGAGCGCCAACGTCTTCTGGAACATCGTGTCGTTGGGGGTCAGCGACAGCGCGAGCACCGCCTGGCTGTTGTGGAACATGTAGTTCCGCCCGACCTGGCCGGAGCCGTTGGCCAGGCCCGCCGGGTGCCGGTCGTTCGCCGAAGCCAGCAACAGCGCGGCGGAATTCGCCGCCCCGCAGGAGACCACGACGATGTCCGCCTCGAAGCGCTCGCTCGCGCCGTTCACCTCGGCGAGCACGCCGGTGACCGCCGTGCCGGCCGCGTTGGTCTCCAGCTTCAGCGCCCGCGCGTGGCGCAGCAGGGTGACATTGGGGCGCTCCAGCGCCGGGCGCACCGCGATCACCTCGGCGTCCGACTTGGCGTGCATCAGGCAGGGGAAACCGTCGCAGGTCTGGCAGCGGATGCAGCGGCTATAGGCCATGTTCGCTTCGTCGAGCATCACCGCGGCGGGCGCCGGGAACGGGTGATAGCCGGCGGCGAGAAGGTCGTCGTGGAGCTTCTGGATGCGCGGCTCATTGGAGACCGGCGGCGCCGGATAGGGCGCGCTGGCCGGCGGCTCGGTGGGATCGGCGCCGCGTTCGCCATGCACGTGATAGAGCTGCTCGGCCGCGGTGTAATAGGGCTCGAGTTCGTCATAGCCGATCGGCCAGGCCGGCGAGACGCCGTCATAGTGCCGCAGCGCGCCGAAGTCTTGCCTGCGCAGGCGATAGAGCGCCGCGCCGAACACCTTGGTGGCGCCGCCGACGAAATAATGAACCTGCGGCTGGAACGACGTTCCGTCGGGCAGCAGCCATGTCTCCGGCGAGACGTAGCGATTGGCTCCGAACACGTCTTCGACGCGCCAGTTGTCGGCCTCGCGCGGCAGCCAGTCGCCGCGCTCGAGGATGAGGATCTTCTTGCCGGAGGGCGCCAGCCGGTGCGCCAGCGTGCCGCCCCCCGCGCCGCTGCCGATGATCAGGACGTCATAGCGCTCGCCCATCGCGCGCTACAGCCCGACGCTGCTTTGCATCATGCCGCCGTCGGCGAAAATCGTCGTCGCGGTGAGATAGCTGGCGCCGTCGCCGGCGAGGAACGCCACGACATTGGCGATTTCCTCGGGCTGGGCCATCCGGCCGAGCGGGATCGCCGCGTTGAGCCTGGCCATCAGCGCCGGATCGGCCATCGTCGACAGGTTGATCGGGGTCGCCACCGCGCCGGGGCCGACGCCGACCACCAGCACGCCGTGCGGCGCCAGTTCGACGCCGGCGGTGCGGGTCAGCATCCGCATGCCGCCCTTGGCGAGGCAATAGGCGGTGTTGCCGGGCATTGGCCAATCCTCGTGGACCGAAGTGATGTTGATGATGCGTCCGCCGCCGCCCTGCTTGATCATCTGCCGAGCGGCGATCTGCGTGCCGAAGAACGCGCTCTTCAGGTTGATCGACAGCACCCGGTCGTATTGCGCCTCGGTGGTGTCGAGCACCGAGGTGCGCGTCTCCACCCCCGCATTGTTGACCATCACGTCGAGGCGACCGAATTTCGCCACCGCCACGTCAATCAGCTTTTGCAGTTCGTCTGGCCGGCTGACGTCGGCCTCGAAGCCGATCGATTGATCGTCGAGCGCCAGGATTTCGCGCTCCAGCGCGTCGGTCGCCTCGGGATGGGCGATGTAATCGATGACGACGCGGGCGCCCGCTTTGGCGAGGCCCAGCGCGATCGCCTTGCCGATCCCGCTGTTGCCGCCGGTGACGATGGCGACCTTGTCCCGCAGCGACATCGCGTTCCCTCAGCTTGCCGGCGCGACGCCCGCCAAGGCGGACCGCCTGACGGCAGGCTATCACGGCGCCCCGCGCGTGTCGTCGGCCGATCTGACCGGCGACAGGCGCGCTCCTGTCGCCTGACGGGCGCTCCCGAGTCGGCGTCCGCGCGTTGCTTGTGAAACAAGGCCAAATCGCCAGGATACGCTTCGGACCGGGGCTTGCGGCGGCGGCCGAACGAAGATCGCGGCGGACCCGAATTGCGCGCGGAAACGTCGGCGCGTCTTTTCGCACCGGTCGGAGCGTCTCGCCGGGCAGGCTACATCGGAGGAACGACGCCATCCTTCCCGACAACAACCCGGCCCGCGGTCATCGTTCCGTCGGCCTGGCGCTGCGTGGGGACAAAAACCGGCGCTCCCGCCTTGACGTCGGCTTTCGCCGCCTCGGCGAAGGTGACGATCGGCGCGTCCGCCGGAATCGTGATCGTCTGCTCTCCGCCCTTATACGACAGGGTGACCGCGCGGCCGTCGACGCCGTCAACGGCTTTCCCAACGGTGGCGTTGGTCATCATGCTGGAAGGTTTGAGATCCCATGGATAGTGCCCTTCGCCAAAGCCGCGCAAGGCTTCGGGAAACACAAGGACCTCAATGGCGCGCAGCGAGCTGTCGGACTGCGGCAGCGATGCCGCGCCGACGAACACGCCCGGCTTGATGTCGGCCATCGACGCCTTGACGACGCCGGTCACCCCCCAATTGTCCGCCAGATGAATTGAAACATCGGCGCCTTCGCGCGAATGCACGACGAGCGTCGAGCCGTCCAGGCTGGCCACCGTGCCGCGAACGCGGACAGGATCCCCTTTTTGAGCCATGCCCGGAACAGTTCCGAATGAAAGCGCCAGAACAGCGACGCCGGCCGCAAGAATTCCGGAGAGAGCGTTTTTGCAGGATGATTTCATCATGGTTCTCCACAAGGTCCGTAGCCTCTCACGTCCGAACGATGTTGCAAACTCCACACCGACGCCCGCTTGCGCGGACGCGCGATCCTCGCCCGCCAGGATCCGCGCGACGGCGGGCTTCCGGCGGCTTCGTGAATCGAAGACGCGAGCCGGAGCGAACCCCGACTCGCTTGGTATGGCGCCGGCGCCCTTAGGCCTTCATCAACTGCTGGCCGATCGGCACTGTGCGAATGCGCTTGCCCGTCGCCATAAAGATCGCGTTGAGAAGCGCCGGCGCGACTGGCGGAACGCCCGGCTCGCCGACGCCGCCGGGAATAATATCGTAGCCGTGCGGCACGATATGGACATTGGTCTGGCCCGGCGCCTCGTTGATCCGCAGCACCTGGTAGTCATCGAAGTTGTTCTGCTGGACCTTGCCGTCCTTGAAGGTGATTTCACTTTTCAAGGCGACATTGATGCCCCATATCACCGCCCCCTCCATCTGGGCGCGGACGCGGTCCGGATTGACGGTCGGGCCGCAATCGACGGCGATGTCGACGCGCGGCACGGTGACGGCGCCCTTGTCGTCCACCGCCACTTCGACCACCGCGGCGACATAGGTCACAAAGCTGCGATGGACGGCGAGGCCGAGACCGTGGCCGGTCGGCATCTTGCGACCCCAACCCGCCTTGTCCGTGACAAGTTCGAGGACGTTGCGCAAACGCCCGGTGTCGATCGGATAGACGTCGGGGTTCTCGCCATAGTCCCAGAAGCCCTTCGTCGAATTCCTCACGTCGACGATGCGGGGAGGGCCGATAAGGTCAAGAAAGAACGCCTTCTGGTCCTTGCCGGCCGCCGCCGCGAGTTCGCCGGCGAACGACTGGATCGCGAAGGCGTGCGAGATATTCGACACCGAGCGCAGCCAGCCGATCTTGGTGTGGGCCTCGGCCGCTCCGTTCTCGATGCTCAAATTCTTGACGTCGAACGGCATGTCGGTGAGGCCCATGCCGGCTTCCCAGTTGGCCTCATGTTGGGGATCGGGCATGAAGATCGCCATGATCGTCGGCGCGACGCTGTTGTGGCGCCATGCGACAGTCTTGCCGTCCTTGTCGAGTCCGGCTTCCAGGCGCTCGACCGACACCGTGTGATAGAAGCCGTTGTGGATGTCGTCCTCGCGGGTCCACACGACTTTCACCGGCGCGCCGTCGATGCCCTTTGAGACCAGCGCCGCCTCGACCGCAAAGTCCGGCTTCGATTTGCGGCCAAAGCCGCCGCCCAGCAGCATCACGTTGACCGTGACGTTCTCAGGCGCGACGCCGAGAGTCTTGGCCGCCAGATCGTGCGCCGCCTGCGGGCTCTGGACGCTGGTCCAGATCTCGACTTTGCCGTCGACGATGCGGGCGGTCGCCGAAGGCGGCTCCATCGTCGCGTGAGCGAGGTGCGGAATGTAATATTCCGCCTCGACTTTCTTGACGGCGCCGGCATATCCGGCGGCGAAGTCGCCTTCGCTGCGCAGGACGGCGCCGGGCTGGCGCGCCGCGGCCTCGAGCGTCGCGCGGTAGGCCGCCGACTCATAGGTCCCGTGCGCGCCGTCGTCCCAGACGATCTTCAACGCCTTGCGGCCCTGAATCGCCGCCCAGGTATTGTCGGCGACCACCGCGATGCCGCCCGAAGGCAGAAAGGCGGACGGCACCGGAGTCTCCGCGATCTGCACCACCTTGAAGAAGCCGGGAACCTTCATCGCATCCGAATAGTCGAAGGAGACGACTTTGCCCCCCATGACCGGCGGGCGCGCAATGACGGCGTATTTCATGCCGGGCAGGCGCACGTCCTGGCCATATTTGGCGCGACCCGTCGTGATGTCGAAGCCGTCGACGATATTGGTCCCCTCCTTGCCGATATAGCGGAACTGCGAGGGGTCCTTGAGGCGCAGTTTGTCGGTCGTCGGCACATCCATCGCGCTGGCGTCGGCGGCAAGCTCGCCATAGCCGAGCTTCTTGCCCGACGGATTGTGGACGACTTCGTGGTTGTTCGCCGTCACTTCGGACGGCGCGACGCCCCAGCGCTTGGCGGCGGCCGCTTCCAGCATCATGCGGGCGGCGGCGCCGGCCTGGCGCATCGCCTTCATGAAATGGCGGGTCGAGCGCGAACCATCGGTGTCCTGGTTGCCGAATTTGACTTCATCGCCGGTCGCCTGCGCGACCTTCACCCGCGCCCAGTCGGCCTCCAGTTCGTCGGCGACGATCAGCGGCATGCCGGTGCGCACGCCCTGACCCATCTCGGAGCGATGGCAAACGATGGTGACGACGCCGTCCGGCGCAATCGACACGAAGACGTGAGGATTGTTCACCGTACCGTGCGGCATGCCGTCGGCGCCCCATTTCGCGTCGGCGGCCCGCGCCGGGCGAGCCGGCAGAACGCTCACCGCGAGTATGAGGCCGCCGGTCGAAAGCAGACCCTTCAAGACGCCGCGGCGACTGACGTTCTCGATGCCCGACGGCGCAAGTTCACGAATGTGTTTGGTCATGTCACGCTCCCGCAGCTTGCTTGATGGCGGCGCGAATGCGCTGATACGTGCCGCAGCGGCAAATGTTGCCGAACATCGCGTTGTCGATGTCGGCGTCCGCGGGATGCGGCGTCTGTTTCAGGAGCGCGGCGGCTTGCATGATCTGGCCGGCCTGACAATAGCCGCATTGCGGGACATTCAGCGCGCGCCAGGCTTTCTGGAGCGGGTGATTGCCCTCGGCGTCGAGGCCCTCGATGGTGGTGATCGCCTTGCCGTTGGCGTCGCTGACCGACGTCTGGCATGACCGGACGGCTTCGCCGTCGAGATGGATGGTGCAGGCGCCGCATGCGGCGACCCCGCAACCGAATTTGGTTCCCGTGAGTCCGAGCTGATCCCGGAGATACCAGAGCAAGGGCATCGACGGGTCCCCGTCGAATGTCTGCGCCTGCCCGTTGACGTGCAGAGTGAACATATTTCCCTCCCTGTCAAAAGCGGCTGCCGAGCAGCCATCAGCCATCTGCGGCGCTACGAGCTCACAAAGCCCATTGCGCAACGGCCGCAGCATCGTCGTCGAATGAAACTGCTCGCGGAGCGGCCAACTCTACGAAGCAGCATCCTCATTGATCCGTCGCGAATTCCTCCAGGCGAAGTGGCGGAGCCAAAATAATGGCATGATTGAAGTTGCGACGGCTGATTTTTTGCGACGTCCCGCCGCATTGGTCGCCGCTCAAGAATTATTGTGGAATTGCAAACCGATAGCGCGCGGACGGCCGCCGCCCAGCGGCTCGATGCGTTTGCCGAGCTTTCCACATCGTGGAATAATTGCGCGGCTTCGTGCGTTCCTACGTCGACGAGCCAGCGTGTCGGCGCATCGGCCGGGCGGCGTCGCGGTTGGTTGAACGGGGGCTTGCCCGGAGCATCGGGACGCCTCGACGCCGGCTCAGGCGCTCCGAGCGCTCGCGTCATTTCGCAATCGTTGAAACGCCGCGTTGATGCGCGCCAGCACCCGGTCGGCGTGGCGAAGAATTTCGCTGGGCAAGCCGAGCGCGGCGAGGCGATCGGGGTGATACGCCTTGGCGAGATCGCGCCAGGCGGCGTGAATCTCGTCATCGGTCGCGTCGGCGGCGACGCCCAGAACGATGCGCGCGTCATTGGCGTCGAAGCGGGTGGCGTCCTCGCCGGGGCCGGGGCGCTCGGCGCCGCGCGGCTCGGCCGCGCCCTGCGGGTCGATGCGCGCAATCTCAGTCTTGAGCACGAAGGCCTGGCGACCGCCGGCGGTCGCCAGTTCGACGAACGGCGCGTCGTCGTTGAGCGTCTCGCGCAGGGTGCGATGCGCGGGAACGAGGATCGCGCCGGCTTCGCTCTCGCCGCTGCGCAGCGTCAACGTGACGCGAAAGCTCCGAAGATTGTTCGCCGGATCGGTCTTGCTGAACATCGTCCATCGCCGTGCGGTCGAGGCCGCCGACGCATGACGACGGCGATTGCGCCGCCGGGACCGTAGGCGCCGAAGATTGCCAAATCGATAAGCGATTTCGTCGCAATTCGACGCCGGCGAACGACCGACGCGCGCGGCGCCGGCGAGCGCGCGTCGGTTGACAGCCCTGTTCGCCGGTGCTTCATTACTGGTCTGGTAGTTGGTCCAGCGGAACAGTTGGACCTTGCGGGAGCGCGCCCGGAGTCATGAATCCTCGCTTTGGCGATCAGGCGATGCGCGCGCCGTTTCCCGACATCCGCGCGGAAATCGCCAAACGCACGGTCCGGGAGAGGATCAGCGACAAGCTCGCGTCGCTGGTCGCTTCGGGGATTCTGCAGCTTGGCGACGAACTGCCGAGCGAGCGGGAGCTCGCGGCGCTTCTTTCGGTGAGTCGGGAGACCGTGCGCGGCGCCATCCAGACGCTGGCCGCGCGGGGCATCGTCGAAGTCTCGCAGGGCGCCCGCACCCGCGTCATCAACGCCGATATCGACACGCTGAAGATCGGCGTCACCAGCCCGAGCGCGATCAACAGCTACGATCTCGATTCCGTGCACAGCGCCCGGCTGCTGGTCGAGCGCGCCGTCGTCGCCGAGGCGACCGGGCGGATCGACGACGAGACGCTTGCGCCGGCTCGAACTGTCGCTGGCGACGCAACGGGAGGTGATGAACGATCCCGTCCGGTTCCTGATCTGCGATCGCGAGTTCCATCTGGCGATCTACCGCGCCTCGGCGAACCCGTTGCTCGCCGACTTCGCGATCGATCTCTACACCTACATGCTGGACCATCGTCGGGCGGCGGTTTCGCGCCCCGGGGCGATCCGCAAGAGCCATGGCGATCACGTCAAGATCGTCAACGCGCTGCGCGCTCGCGACGCGGAGGCGGTCGTCGCGGCGTTCACCCGCCACATCGACCGCATCTACGACACGACGGTGTCGATCCTCGAGGAACGGGAGGGAAAGTCGGCAGCGGGTTAAGCGCGTCGACGGCGCGGCCAGGTGGCGGCCCGGCGAGACAAGGTTCGAACAATTCAGACGATCTTAACGCCGGACAATCCGGCCCAACGGAGGAAACCTCGATGAAACGACGTCTTTTTCTATCGACCTTCGCCGTGTTGACGGTCGCGGCCGGTTTCGGCCTCGCCGGGCTGACCGGCGCCCAGGCGGAAACCAAGGAGATCGTCTATCTCACGCCCGGCCTCGATCTGCCGTTCTGGCGCTACCTGTCGAAGGGCATCGAATCGGTCGCCAAGAAGGAGGGCTACACCTATACGGCGCTCGACTCGCACAACAACGCGCAGACGCAGCTCAGCAACGCGCAGGACGCAATCGCCCGCGGCGTCGCCGGGATCGCGATTTCGCCGACCGACAGCTCGACCGCGCCGAGCGTGCTGGCGTTGGCGGCGCGCGCGCATATTCCGGTGGTGGTCGCCGACATCGGCACCAACAGCGGCGACTATGTCTCTTTCATCATCTCCGACAACAAGGAGGGCGCGCATGGCGTCGGCAAGGCGCTCGCCGAAGCGCTGAAGGAGAAAGGCTGGACGGACGGCTCGATCGGCCTCATCACGATCTCGCAGGCCCGCAAGAACGGCCAGGCGCGCACCGGCGGCTTCCGCGACGCCATGAAGGAGGCGGGCATCACCAAGGAGGCCGGCTTGCAGCAGATGCAGTCCTATACGGCCGACGAGACGTTCAAGTTCACCCAGGACATGCTGACCGCCAACCCGAACATGCGCGGAATGTTCATCCAGACCGACCAGCCGACGATCGGCGCGCTGCGGGCGATCAAGGCGGCGCATCGCGACGGGCACATTGCTGGTGGCGGCCTTCGACGGCATTCCCGACTTCGTCGACCTCCTGAAGAAAGGCGAAATCGTCGCCTCGGGCATGCAGCAGCCCTATCTGATGGGCGTGCGGTCCGGCGAATCGCTGGTCACCGCGATCAAGGGCGGCACGCCGGAGAAGGAGATCCTGGTGCCGATCGTGGTGGCGACCAGCAAGAACATCGACCAGATCCTGCCGACCATCAAGGAGACGGTGTTCGCCAACGAACTGCAGTAAGGTGGTCCGGCCGGTCGACGACATGTCGGCCGGCCGCCCTGTCGCGCCGGGATCCATGACCTCATCCGATTCCATCCTTCTCGAAGCTCGCGACATCACCAAGGTCTTCGCTGGAACGAGGGCGCTCGCCGGGGCCAATCTCGTGCTTGCCGCCGGGCAGACGCATGCGCTGCTTGGCGCCAACGGCGCCGGCAAATCGACGCTGTCGCGCATCATCTCGGGACATGTGCGGCGCGACGAAGGCGCCATAACCTACAAGGGAAAGCCGCTCGATCTGAGGACGCCGCGCGAGGCGCTGAACGCCGGCATCGCGATGGTGATGCAGGAGACCAGCCTCGCGCCCGATCTGTCGGTCGCCGAAAACATCTTCCTGCCGGCGCTCGGCCGGCCCGGGCGTCTGTCCCACGCGCTGATGCGGCGGCGCGCCGAACGAGATCCTCACCGAACTCGGGCAGCATCGAACCCTGCCGCTCGACGCCGAAGTGCGCCAGCTCTCTGCCGCGCAACGCCAGCTCGTCGAGATCGCCAAGGCGCTCGCGCTCAACGCCAATCTCATCATTTTCGATGAGCCGACCGCTTCGCTCAGCCCCGGCGAGGTCGAGCGGCTGTTCGACGTCATCGCGCGCCTCAAGGCGTCGGGGTGCGCCGTCGTCTTCGTCTCGCACCGGCTCGAGGAGGTGTTCGCGATCTCCGACCGCGCTCACCGTCCTTCGCGAGGGCCGCACCGTCGCCGCCTCGGTCGAGACGAGTTCGCTCAGCCAGCCCGAACTGATCCGCCTGATGGTCGGGCGCGAACTCGGCGCCATCTATGCGGCGCGCTCAGCGGCGGCGGCGAGCAAGACGGCGCCGATCCTTTCCGTACGGAACCTCAAGGCGCCGCCGCTGGTGCGCGACGTCTCGTTCGATCTCCATCGCGGCGAGATTCTCGGCCTCGGCGGGCTGGTCGGGGCCGGACGGTCCGAGACGCTGGAGTCCATATTCGGCCTGCGGCAACGCGCCGGCGGCGTCTTCACGCTCGAGGGCAAGCCGTTCGCGCCGCGCTCGCCGGCCGAGGCGATCCGCGCCGGCATCGGCTTCGTCGCCGAGGACCGGCGTCGCCAGAGCATCGTGCCGGACCTGTCGGTGAAGGAGAACCTGCTGCTCGGCCACCTCGGCGCGCATCGCGGCTTCGGCCTCGGCTATAACAGGCTGGACCGGAAGATGCGCGCCCTGCTCGCCCGGCTCGACCTGCCGGCCCACCGGCTCGCCGACGAAAACATGCTGAACTTCTCCGGCGGCATGCAGCAGAAGATCATCATCGCGCGCTGGCTGCTGCTCGAGCCGAAGGTGCTGCTGCTCGATGAGCCGACCAAGGGCGTCGACATCGGCACAAGGTCGTCGATCTACGCGATCCTGCGCGACATCGCGGCGCGCGGCGCGGCCATCATCATCGTCTCCTCGGAATTCGCCGAGCTGATCGGCCTGGCCGACCGCATCGTCGTGATGAGCGACGGAGCGTCGATCGCCGACGTGCCGAGCGGCCTGCTCGACGAGGAGAAGCTCACGCTGCTGGCCGCGCCGCGCAGTTCGATGGAGCGCAACCAGCAACTGCTGAGCGAACTCGCGGCCGAGCACGACGGCGCGGCGTTCTGGGCGATCCTCGACGAGGATCGGGTGTTCTGCCTCAACTTCGGTCGCGGCCAATCCCGACGCCGATCCCAACTTCAAGGCCGGCGCGACGCCGCATTTCGACGAGACGCCGCATCGGCGCAGCGCTGGCGGCGCGGGCGCCCGGATTCTTGCGCGATCCGACCAGCGGCCTCACGAGCCTGGTCGTTGACGTCAAGAGCCATCGCGGCCACGATCTCGGCGCGGTCGGACTGGTGCTCGATCCAGCGCGCCAGCCGCCGCCGGCGCCGGCGATTCGCGCCGCGATCATGGAGCAGTTCCGTGCCAGCGTATGATCGTGAGGACAGAGGGGAATGACCTCGTCGACCCAATCGAACCCCGCCCGCGCAGGCGCCCCGTCCTCCGGACGGCTCAAGAGCCTGGCGGCGCGTCTTGAAGTGCGCATGCTGGGTCTGGCGCTGCTGATCGCCTTCGTTCTCTCGCTGCTGTCGCCGTATTTCCTGAAGACCGCCAACCTGCTCAATCTGCTCGATCAATCGGTGGTGGTCGGCATCGTGGCGATCGGCATGACCTTCGTCATCCTGACCGGCGGCATCGATCTTTCGGTCGGTTCGGTCGCCGGCCTCACCGGCGTCATTCTCGGGCTGGCGCTGCAGCATTTCAGCATTCCCGTGTCGATCGCGCTTCGCGGTGCTCTCGGGCGCCGGGATCGGCCTCTTTTCGGGCTTCCTGATCGCCTATTTCGGGCTCGCCGCGTTCGTCGTCACGCTCGGCGTGATGGCGATCGGGCGAAGCCTCGCCTACATATTTTCCGGCCAGACCTCGATCACCAATATCCCGCCCGCTCTCAACGATCTCGTCTACACCACGGTGTTCGGCATCCAGACCAACGTGCTGACGCTGCTGGTGCTCTACGCGCTCGCCTGGGCCTATCTCGGCTACACCAAGGGCGGGCGCACCATCTACGCGGTCGGCTCCAATCGCGAGGCGGCGCGCACCGCCGGCCTCAGCGTGCTGTTCTACAGCATCCTGCCCTATGTGATTTCCGGCGCGCTGTCGGCGATTGCGGCGACGCTGTTGTCCGCCCAGATCCTGTCGATCGACCCGCTCGCCGGCAGCCTGCTCGAACTCGACGCGATCGCCGCCGTGGTGATCGGCGGCGCCAGCCTCTACGGCGGCCGCGGCACGATCATCGGCACGCTGATCGGCGTGTTCATCATGGTGATGATCCGCAACGGGCTCAACCTGATGGGTGTCTCGCCGTTCTGGCAAGGCTCGGCGATCGGCGGCATCATCATCGCGGCGGTGCTCGCGGAACGTTTGCTTAGTCCGAAGTCGCGCCAGTGATCGCTGTCTTCGCTTGAGGAGCCCTAAGCCATGACCGACGCCCCGTCGCGCGCCATCCGCCTGTTTGGAACCGACGAGCCGGTCGCGCTGTCGCGCATTCTTGTCGCCGGCCGGCTCACCGCCGAACTCGACGCAGGCAATCTTCGCTACGTCCGCTTCGATGGAATCGAGATGATCCGCGCGATCTCGTTCATCGTCCGCGACAAGAACTGGGGCACCTACAATCCGCGGATCAGCAATCTCCAGGTGATCGAGGACGACGAAGGGTTCCGCGTTTCCTACGACGCGGTCGCGAGCGACGCCGCGCAGGAATTCCGCTATTCCGCGCTGGTTGTCGGCCGGCCGGACGGCGCGCTGCGCTTCGAGGGCCGCGGAACGGCGACGACGGATTTTCTCACCAACCGTACAGGCTTCGTCGTGCTGCACCCGGCAGCGGTCGCCGGCGGGGCGGCGCGCATTGAGGACATCGAAGCGCGGATCACCGACACCCGCTTTCCCGACCGCATCGATCCCGTCCAGCCGATGATGAACCTGCGCGCCATCACCCACGCCTTCGCGCCGGGCGCCTCGGTGACCTGCCGGATGGAGGGCGACACCTTCGAGATGGAGGACCAGCGCAACTGGACCGACGCCTCCTACAAGACTTACGTGCGCCCGCTGGCCTTGCCCTGGCCTTATACGCTCGCCGCCGGAGCGAAGATCGATCAGGCGGTGACCTTGAGCGTCGCCGGGCGCGCCGCCCAAGGCGCGCGGCGGCGGCTCGGTCGTCACGATCCGTTTCGGCGCCGAAGCGGGACTCGCGCCGCGGCTTGGCCTGGGGCTCGATCCCGACGAGGCGGCGGCGACACTGGCCCGTGCCGCGATGCTGCGGCAGGCGGCGCCCGCCCATGTCGATTTGCCACTACGATCCGCGCCGCGGCCACGACGCCGCCAGCCTGAAGGCCAGCGTCGAGGCCGCCAGAGCGCTGGGCGCGCGCCATGGCTCGAAGCGATCGTCGCCGAGGTCGACGGTTTCGGCGACGAGATCGCCGCGCTCGGCGAAACCGTCCGCGCGCCTGGGCTCGCCGTTTCCGGTGGTGCTGGTCTCGCCGGCGCCCGATCTGAAATGCACGCTGCCCGGCAGCCCGTGGCCGCCTTGCCCGCCCGCCGATGAGCTCTATCGCGCGGCGCGGCGCGCCTTTCCCGGCGCCCGCCTCGGCGGCGGCATGTTCAGCTATTTCACCGAACTCAACCGCAAGCGCCCGCCGCTCGAGCTGCTGGACTTCGTCAGCTTCACCACTTCGGCGATGGTTCACGCGGGCGACGATCGCTCGGTCACCGAGAGCCTGGAATCGCTGCCGCACATCGCCCGCAGCGTGCGCGCGTTCATCGGCGATCGCCCCTATCGCGGTCGGCCCGTCGGCGATTGGCATGCGCGACAATCCCTACGGCGAAGCGCCGATGGCCAATCCCGGCAATATCCGGCAGGCGATGAACCGCAACGATCCGCGCCAGCGCGGCCTGCTCGGCGCCGCCTGGAGCCTTGGCTACTACGCGCACTTCGCTTACGGCGGCGCCGAAACGATCGCGCTCGGCGGCCTCGTCGGGCCGTTCGGCATCGCGCATGCGCCGGCGCCGTTCCCGCAACCGTGGTTCGACGAACACGGCGGCCTCTTTCCGGCGTTCCACACGATGCGCGGGCTGGCGCGGCTCGCCGGCGCGAAATTGCGCGGGGTCGAGATTTCCGCGCCGCGCGAGGTGCAGGCGCTGGCGGTCCGCACACCATCGGGACAGGATGAAGTGTGGCTCGCCAACCTCACCGGCGAACCGCGGCGCGTCAGGCTGGAGCCGGCGATCGCTTCGGGCGAATTCGCGATGCTCGACGCCGAGATGCTTCGTGGCGGCGGCCGAGACGCCGAACATGCCATGGAGCGTTTGATCGAAGCTCAGAGGCGGCGAAATCGAACTCGACGCCTATGCCGTGGCGCGGGTTCTCGGCGCCTGAGCGGTTTGGCGAGGCGGCTTCGAACACGATGGGCGCCGCCGGGATTGTGGTTTGGACGGCCGCGATGAAATCCGATGACCTCCTCGCCGCGCTTCGCCGCCTGAATCTGGTCGGCCCCGACGAGCCGGCGCGCCTGACGCCGTTGACCGGCGGCGTCTCCTCCGAAATCCAACTCGTCGAGACCGCCACTCGCCGCTTTTGCGTCAAGCGCGCGCTGGCGCGGCTGAAGGTCGCTGCGCTGTGGGAGGCGCCGATCGAGCGCAATGGCGCCGAAGCGGCCTGGATCAGGACGGTCGGCGAGTGGCTGCCCAACGCTGCGCCGGCCATTCTCGGCGAGGATCGCGCGCTCGGCCTGTTCGCGATGACCTATTTTCCGCCCCGCGCCTATCCCGTCTGGAAGACCGAGCTTCTGAACGGGGCGGTCGATGCGGCCTTTGCCGAAACCGTTGGGCGGGAGCTCGCGATGATCCACGCGCGCAGCGCCGCCGATCCCGCTCTCCCATCGGCCTTCGCCAATGACGCAACGTTTGAGCAGATCCGCCTCGAACCCTATCTGCGCGCGACGGGGCGCGCCCATCCCGACCTCGCCGGCCGCCTCAACGGCCTGGCCGACGCCACGCTTCGCGTGAGGCGCGCCCTTGCGCATGGCGACGTCAGCCCGAAGAACATTCTTCACGGCGCCGCCGGGCCGGTGTTCCTCGACGCGGAATGCGCGTGGTTCGGCGATCCCGCCTTCGATCTCGCCTTCTGCCTCAATCACCTGCTGCTGAAAGGCGCGCGGCGTGGCGTGGACCGTGCGCCCTATGGCGAAGCGTTCCGGCGTCTGGCGGAGGCTTATCGAGCGGGTGTGGCGTGGGAGGCGCCCGAAGCGGTCGAAGCGCGCGCGGCGGCGCTGTTGCCAGCGCTGTTTCTGGCGCGCATCGACGGGAAGTCGCCGGTCGAATACTTGACGCGCGACGATGAAAAGCACGCGGTGCGCCGCTTCGCCCGGCCGCTCATCGAGCGCCCTGCCGCGCGTCTGTCGCCGATCGTCGATGCGTGGAGCGCCGCCCCATGACCGATCCCGCCATTCAATCGGTCCGCGCCCGCCGCATATGGGATTCGCGCGGAGGCCCCACCGTCGAAGCCGACGTCCGCCTCAGCGACGGCGCGACCGGGCGCGGCGTCGCGCCGGCCGGGGCGTCGCGGGGGACGCGCGAGGCGGTCGAGCGGCGCGATGGCGGCGCGCGATTCGGCGGGCTCGACGTCCAGGGCGCGCTCGCCGGCGTGCGCGACGAGATCGCGCCGGCGCTCGTCGGGCGCGACCCGTTCGATCAGCCGGCGATCGACGCCGCGCTGATCGCGCTCGACGGCGCGCCGGCCAAGCAGCGGCTCGGCGGCAACGCCATCGTCGCGGTTTCGCTGGCGGTTCTGCACGCCGCCGCCGCCAGCCGGAAGCTGCCGCTGTGGCGCCATCTGGCCGGCGACCGAGCGGTGCGGCTCCCGCTGCCGGAAATCCAGATTTTCGGCGGCGGCGCGCATGCCGGGCGGCGCGTCGACATCCAGGACTTCATGGTGATGTCGCCGAAAGCCAACAGCTTCGCCGAGGCGCTCGAAATCGCCGCCGAAATCTACCGCGCCGCCGGGACGATCATGGCCGAGCGCGGCCTGCTGAGCGGGGTGGCGGACGAGGGTGGCTGGTGGCCGGCGTTTTCTTCGAACGAGGAGGCGCTGGATACGCTGATGCGGGCGATCGAGCGGGCGGGCTACACGCCGGGCGACGAGGCGGCGATCTCGCTCGACGTCGCCGCCTCGCAGTTCGGCGGCGTCGGGCGATACAGGCTGGCGCTGGAGGGCCGCGAACTCGATCGCGACGGCCTCGCCGAATATCTCATCGGCTGGACCCGGCGCTATCCTATCCTGTCGATCGAGGACCCGTTCGCCGAGGACGACGCGCAGGGCATGATCGGCTTCACCGCGGCGGTCGGCGACCGCGTCCAGGTGATCGGCGACGATTATCTCGTCACCGACGCTGGGCTGGTCGACGCCGCCGCCAAAGACCGGGCGGTCAACGCGGTGCTGGTGAAGGTCAATCAGGCGGGGACGGTCAGCGAGGCGCTGGCGGCGCTGGAGAGCGGGCGCCGCGCCGGGTTCGGGACGATCGTCTCGGCGCGATCGGGCGAGACGGAAGACGTCGCGATCGCCCATCTGGCGGTCGGCTGGGACGCCGGGCAATTGAAGGTCGGCTCCTTCGCCCGCTCCGAGCGCATGGCCAAATGGAACGAGGTTCTGCGAATCGAGGAAGAACTCGAAGGAAGGGCCCGCTTCGCCGGCCTCGGCGCCCTGCCGTTTGCGCGCCAGCCGGGATAGGGCTTGCGCGGGCGCCGTTCGTCCGGCGCGTTTTGACTTCCCGCCATGACAGCACAATGCTAGCGCTCCGGGCGGCGCGGATTCGAGGAGAGCATGGCGAAGATTCTTCCGGTGGTGATGTGCGGGGGATCGGGCACGCGGGTTTGGCCGGAATCGCGCGAAAGCCGACCCAAGCAGTTCAATGCGCTGATCGGCCAAAGGTCGACGTTTCAGATGATCGTCAGCCTGCTCGGCGACCGCGCGATTTTTGCCGAACCGCTCGTCGTCACCAACGCCCAGTACCGCTTTCTGGTCGCCGAGCAGCTCGAGGAGATCGGCGCTGAAGCGACCATCGTGCTTGAACCGACGCGGCGCGACAGCGGACCGGCGGTCGCGGTCGCCGCGAGTTTCGCCGCCCGCGCCGATCCCTCAACGATCGTCGCCGTGCTCGCCGCCGACCACGTGTTCAGCGACGGCGAAAAGTTCGCCAGACTGTGCCAGGAAGCGGGCCTCGCCGCCGCCGCCGGCTTCATCGTCACCTTCGGGATCAAGCCCGATCACCCCGCGACCGGCTATGGCTATATCCGCGCCGGCGAGCCCATCGATGCGGCGGGCGAGGCGCGCAAGGTCGCCGCCTTCGTCGAAAAGCCGGACGCGGCGAAAGCGCAAGGGTTCGTCGAGGACGGCTATCTCTGGAATTCGGGCAACTTCGTCTTTCGCGCCGACGTCATGCTGGAAGAGCTGAACCAGTTCGAGCCGGAAATCGCCAGCGCCGCGATGGCCGCGGTTGAAGGCGCCCGCCTCGACCTCGGCTTCCAGGTGCTCGACGCCGACAGCTTCTCGAAAGCGCCGAAGAAGTCGATCGACTACGCGGTCATGGAGCGCACCGACAAGGCGGCGGTGATCGCCGCCGATGTCGGCTGGTCGGATGTCGGCCTGTGGTCGACGATCTGGCGCCTCAGCGAACGCGATGCGAACGGCAACAGCCTGCGCGGGCGCGCGGTCGCCCTCGACTGCACCAACACGCTGGTGCGCTCAAGCGATCAACTGACGGCGGTGGTCGGTCTCGACAATGTGATCGTGGTGACTACGCAGGACGCGGTCCTGGTCGTCGACGCGGGGCAGTCGGACAAGATCAAGCAGCTGGTCGATCAACTCAAGGCCGACAAGCGCCCCGAGGCGACCGAGCACAAGCGCGCCTATCGGCCGTGGGGCTATTATCAGGGGGTCGACGCGGGCGCGCGCTACCAGGTCAAGCGCATCGTCGTGAAGCCGGGCGGTCGCCTCTCGCTGCAAAAGCACTTTCACCGCGCCGAACACTGGATCGTGGTTCGCGGCACGGCGGAGGTCACGCTCGACGGCGACGTCCGCCACATCCACGAGAACGCGTCGATCTACCTGCCGATCGGCTGCGAACACCGGCTGGCCAATCCGGGCAAGATCGATCTGGAGCTGATCGAGGTGCAGACCGGCTCCTATCTCGGCGAGGACGACATCGTGCGCATCGAGGACGTCTACAACAGGAGCTGAGCGCCCGCGTGCGCCGGAAACGCATGCGGGCATATGAAAAGCGCGTTTGCAGCCAGTCCCTGATCGTCCATATTGCGGCCAGATCGTCGACATTGACGAGTGAAGGACGCCCCATGAAGACGAGAGCCGCGGTCTGTCGCGCGTTCGGCGAACCGCTGGCGATCGAGGAGATCGAGCTTGCGCCGCCGGGTCCGGGCGAAGTGCGGGTCCGCGTCGCGGCCTGCGCGATCTGCCATAGCGATATTTCCTATATCGAAGGCGCCTGGGGCGGCGCGCTGCCGGCGGTCTATGGCCATGAGGCGGCGGGCGTCGTCGAGGAGGTGGGGCCGGGCGTCGTTCATCTCAAGCCCGGCGATCACGCCGTCGTGACGCTCGTGCGCTCCTGCGGGCGCTGCGTCTCCTGCGCGGGGGGCGCGCCGGTGTTCTGCGAGACGGTTTTTCCGCTGGACCGGCAAAGCCCGCTGGCCTCGCAGAGCGGCGAGGCGATCGTCCATGGGCTGCGCACTGGCGCCTTCGCCGAACATGTGGTGGTCGAGGCGTCGCAGGCGGTCGCCATCGGCAAGGACGTGCCGCTGGCGAGCGCGTCGTTGATCGCCTGCGGCGTGCTGACCGGCGTCGGCGCCGTGGTCAATACCGCCGCCGTCAAAGCAGGCGCCGCGGTCATCGTCATCGGCTGCGGCGGCGTCGGCCTCAACAGCGTGCAGGGCGCCCGGCTCGCCGGCTGCTCGGCGATCGTCGCGGTCGATGTGTCCGACGCGAAGCTCGAAGCTGCGCGAGCCTTTGGCGCGACCCATGCCGTCAATCCGCGGCGCGAGGATCTCGCCGCCCGCGTGGCGCACATAACAGGAGGCCGCAAGGCCGACTATGTGTTCGTCACCGTCGGCGTCAAATCGGCGATCGAGCAGGGCTTGGGCCTGATGCGGCGAGGCGGCGCGACGGTCATTGTCGGCATGCCGGCCAGCGGCGTCCATGCGAGCTTCGATCCCGGCTGGCTCGCCGCCGACGGCCAGTCGATCATCGGCTGCAAGATGGGATCGGCGCGGGTGCAAATCGACGTGCCCCGGATGGTCGACTTTTACCGCCAAGGGCGCCTCAAGCTCGACGAGCTGATTTCCGGACGCTATCCCCTCGAACAGATCAACGAGGCGATCGATTCGACGCGGCGCGGCGAAGCCCTGCGCAACGTCATCGTGTTCGAGGCGGCCGCGCGATGAAGATCGTCGGGCTGAAGACCTTCGTCGTCGGCAATCCGCCGCCGCGCCTCGGCGGCCGGTATTTTCTGTTCCTGAAGCTGATCACCGACGACGGCGTCGAAGGGGTCGGCGAGGTCTACGCGGCAAGCTTTGCGCCGAAGGCGATCGTCGCGATGATCGAGGATGTGTTCGAGCTTCACGTGCTCGACGCGGACCCGTTCCAGATCGAGCGGATCTGGCGCGACGTCTACGGGCGCGGCTATTCCATGCGCCCGGACATTTCGCTGATGGGTGTTCTGTCGGGCTTCGAGATGGCGCTCTGGGACATTGTCGGCAAGGCGGTCGGCAAGCCGGTGCATGCGCTGCTCGGCGGCCGGGTGCACGAGCGCCTGCGCTGCTACACCTATCTCTATCCGCGCGCCGGAGAAGGCGACGCGCACGCCGATTCTCCGGTCTATAGCGACCCCGACGCTGCCGCCGCGCGCGCCCTCGACTATGTCGCGATGGGCTTCACGGCGGTGAAATTCGACCCCGCCGGCCCCTATTCGACGCTCGATCCGCGCCAGCCGAGTCTGGCGCGGCTCGACCTGTCCGAAGCGTTCTGCCGGAAGATTCGCGCCGCCGTCGGCGACCGATGCGATCTGCTGTTCGGGACGCATGGGCAGTTCACCACTTCCGGAGCGATTCGCCTGGCGCGGCGGATCGAGGCCTATGACCCGCTGTGGTTTGAGGAGCCGGTGCCGCCCGAAATGCCGGAGCAGATGGCGGAAGTGGCGCGCCACACCAAAATTCCGATCGCCAGCGGCGAGCGGCTGACCACCAAGTATGAGTTCGCGAGGCTGCTGGAATTGCGCGCCGCTTCGATTCTCCAGATGGCGCTCGGCCGGGTCGGCGGCCTGCTGGAGGCCAAGAAGATCGCCGGCATGGCGGAGGCGCATTACGCGCAGATCGCGCCGCATCTCTATTGCGGCCCCATCGAAGGCGCCGCCAATATCCAGCTCGCCGCCTGCAGCCCGAACTTCCTGATCCTCGAGAGCATCGAGACCTGGGGCGGCTTCCACGCGCAGATCGTCAAGCAGCCGATCGTCTGGGAGGACGGCTACGTCATTCCCTCGCGCGAGCCGGGCCTCGGCGTGGAGCTCAATGAAGAAGTCGCGCTGGCTCATCCCTATGTCGGCCGGGAACTGCACCTGACGCCGACCTTCGGGCCGGTCGGCGCGCGCGATTGAACAGGGCGGGGCCGGGCGGCTTCGCAAATCCGCGATTCCGGGCGGGCGCCGTTGGCCGCGTCCGTCGCGAGCCCGGTTTCAGGTCATTTCGAGGGCGATCTCGTGCAGCCGATAGACGCGGAAATAAAGGCCGTACCATAGTTCCTGATGGGCGGCGTCCAGCGCGCTCTCGGAAAGCATCGTCGCGGGAACGCCGCTGGGATCGCGGAAGCGCGCCGCGTAGGTTTCTCCGAGCCGCGCAACCAGCAAGGCCTCGGCGCGGGCTCTCCAATTCGCGGCCGCCTCCGTCGGGGGAGGCGTCCCGGGGTCGGCGCATTTCACCATCAGGCCATTGCCCTCGGCGATCAACCCGCCAATCGCCGTCCTGATTTCGGCGGAACGGGCGTTGGCGCCGGCGATGCGGTCGATGATTTGTCGCTGATTGTAGACGGCCGTTCCGACCGCCGCGGCGCTCGCCAACACCACCAGAGTCGCCAGAATCAGTTTCGCCGCAAGGCGGTCCTTGAAAAACTGGGCGAGCATCAAAGCCGCCGCGCCGTTGAAAAGCGCCGCCGCCAGGGCGATCGCCGGTGCGTAGGCCTGGAAAAAATCCCTCAATTGCCATCGCTCCCGCAGGATCGCAAAACCGGCGGGGAAGGCGCCAGCGCCGCGCCGCCGGACCTGGCGAACGAGCCCGTTGCGGCCGCATCGCAATTCCTCTCAGCGCGGCCCGGTGATGTAGGCGATGACGTCATCGATGTCCTTTTTCCTCTGGAGACCGGGAAACGTCATCGCGGTCCTGGGATTGAATCGCCGGGGGTTGGCGAGAAACAGCGGAAGATTGGCCTCCCCGATTCGACCGGTGTAGGGAAGCGCCGCGTGACAGGCGTGGCAGATCCGCTCGAATATCGCCTTGCCGGCCAGGGCATCGCCCGCCCAGGAGCGATCGATCGCGGAGCCGAGCGCGATCGCGACGGCGACCGCGAAAATGGCGATCGTCCCGCCGCGGCGCGCCATGCGAGAACCTATTGCCGAACCACCGGTCCGCGAATCTCGCCGGCCGGGAAGGTCGGCGTATGGAGGTTGAAATACCACCGGCCGTCCTTGAGGTCCTTCATCTGCCTGTCGTCGATGGTGGTCGAACCCTTGAACGGGCTCGCCAGGCTGCCCGGAGTTCCCACCTGAATCGGCGCGTTCTCCTCCGACGTCAGCCCGACATAGGAAACCGGACCGTGGAAATGCGCGCCGATCGGCGCCCCCGCCACTCCCGAATAGGTCACCGTCCATGTCAGCGTCCGGCTGTCGGTATCGAGTTTCGCGTCCACATGTCCTTTGCCGGCGCTGTTGTTGGGCGGCGCCTCGCCGCCGCCGCTGAGATCAGCCTTGAAAGCAAGCGTGTCGGCCAGCGCGGCCGACCCCGCCGCCAGAATCGCCGCGCCGACCAGCATGGCGATCGCGGAGCGAGACGCCTTGGTTGATCCTGCGACTCCCGTTCTGCGCTGGTCGTCGAACATCTGATCCTCCCGATTCCAGTTTGGTCGTTGGGCGTTCGCCAAGGCGTAGACCGGCGCGTCTCGCGCCTTGCCGAAGACGTCAGGCGATACATCGAGCGAACGTTGAGCCCGGACGGCCGTCGCCCGTCAGAACGCCGTCCACGCATAGAGCAGCAGCGTATTGTTGTCCTTGGCGCTGCGGCAGCCAGGGCATTGCACCGGATCGATATCGCTTGTGCCGCCGTCGAACCGCGTCCACCAGGTGTAGGACAGCCCGATCCGCATGTTGACCCACGGCCAGGGCCCCGGGGCGCCGTGGCTGAACGGCAGATAGGCGATATCCGCGGTCCATCCCTGCGAGTTCGGCGAAAAATTCGCATTGTCGGCGTAAAGAAATGCGTCCGGACTGCCGGTCAGTTGAAAATAGGCGCCGGTCAGGCTGATCGTGTGATCGTAGATGTAGGACGCGGAGATGTTCAGGCTGCGCAAATCATTGTTGGGGTTCGCCGCCAGACCCGAGGCGAACGAGCCGTTCAGCTTCTGGCTTTCGTAGATATAGCTGGCGCGCGCGGTGATCGCGTGAACGTCGCCGATCCACTGGTATTGCGAATCGACGCCGATATCGGTGATCCCGTCGGTTCCGAATCCGGTCATGCCGCCCGGCAGCACATTGGCGCTCATGCCGAAGGTGCCGACCATCAGCGAATTGTCGCCCCAGTTGGGTTCGACGGCGAGGCGCCAGTAGGGCGCCACCCCAGTGATCGTCGCGCCGCAACAATCGCCGAGCGTCGTCTGCGTTCTCGGCGACAGCGAGCCGTAGCCGGTGAGTTCGGCATAGACCAGGTCGTGGGCGAAGATATAGGCGCCGGCGCCCGCCTGCTGACCGGGGGCGAAGCTCTCGATCATCGTTCCAGCGACCGGCGAAAGGGCGAAGTTCGACGCGATGAACGGGAAGCGCCATGCGGGCGTGGTGTTCCACACGTCCTGCACGGTCGGCTCGTCGTTGACGGTGGCGCCGTAGATGAAATCGAGATTGCCGATCGTCCCGGTGCTGGCATAGCGAATGTCGCTGTTGTCGAGGCCGAAGGCCCGCCCGAAGTCGTTCGCGTAGGTCGTCTGGATCAGCGCTCCGAGATTGCCGTAGATCGCGCCGGCGTAGTAAATGCTCACCTGCTGGCCGGCGTCGAACATGTTGTTGTCGCCAAAGCCGCCGCTCGGCGAGGGCGGCGCGTAGGTTCCGGTCGGCGCGTCGAGCTTGCGCGCATATTCGGTGAACGTCGTCTGCACCGTCGCGGCGAGCGGCGGCAGCTTCCAGTCTCCGCCTTGCAGCGTATAGCCGCCAAGCTTGAAGCGACGGCCGAACGGGGTGAGTTCCGGGAACGCGGTGTGGCAGGCGGCGCACGGCTGCCCGGTCTGGCGGGCGAAACTCGGGACCGCGAACGCCTGGGCCGGCGCCAGCGCGAGAAACGCGATCAACGGCAGGAAAAAGGCCAGCGCGCCGCCGAGGACCCGTCTAACGGCCAGGAAAGCGCGGCGTCCGCGGAATCGACTATGATCCGGGGAGCGACGAAGGGACCCGATCCGCATGTGCTCGCCCCCCGGCGTTGTCGGCCCTTCGCCCGCAGCGCGAACGACGCCGATTCAAGGCTCACGCGCCATCCAGTCGGCGCTACACATCCCTCGCGGCGCTCGCGATGAAATCGTCACGACGGAAAATCACGCGGACTTCTTGACCCATATTTTGCACCAGCCCTTCGGGCTGATGTCGCCCTTGACCAGCTTGCACGCGTTGGGCGCAACAAACAGATTGCACCCGTCGCACTGACGGCCGTTCTTGGGGCTGTCCTGGTAACCAACCGAAGCCGGCGACATTGTCGCGGCGGCATTTGCCCCACCCGCCGAAATAACCAGGATCGGCACGGCGCCCGCCGCGGCGAACAGCACTGTGCGACGACTCACGCATGACTTTGAATCGAAATCGCTCATCACGTCGATCTTCCCTGCTCGGCTCGCGTCGCGAACACCAGTCAAAGCTTGGCGGCCCGTTCAAGTCGATGCCAGAATCGGAAACTACTCATGAACGGACAGCGAACGCCTTGCCGGGCCAAAGTTGAAAGTACGAACCCGGATGTCGTCGTTCCCGCGCATCTCGCCTGGCCACCGCCAAACCATCATGGCGCTCTTGTAGGGGCGGGCCGTCGATGACGCATTGATTTAGATCAACTTGAACACGGGACGTCAACGGCTTGCTTGGAGGAGGGACGGCGACATGCGACGACGATGGCGTCAATTCGGCAGCGACCGCGCGCTCGTCGGCCCGTCGGGCGAGGAGCTGTGGCTCTCGTTGCGAATTCGCCTGCTTTTGCTGCGAACCGGCAGGCGCGGCGGTTGACGATGTCCCGGCCGCGGATTAGGTGGCCAAGGCGATCCGGCGGCTCCCAGCGCGCGACTGAGCGGGCGAACGGGAGACCCCGACGGGCGAAGACGGCGAAGGAGACGCAATGGCCTCCAGCGACCCCATCGTGATTGTCGGCGCGGCGCGCACGCCGATGGGCGCCTTCCAGGGCGACTTCAAGGACGCCGCGGCGCCGACCCTCGGCGCGGCGGCGATTCGCGCGGCGGTCGCGCGCTCGCGGCTGGACGGCCCCGACGTGCAGGAAGTGCTGTTCGGTTGCGTGCTGCCGGCCGGGCAGGGCCAGGCGCCGGCGCGGCAAGCGGCGTTGGGGGCCGGTCTGCCGCCGGCCGTCCCCTGCACGACGGTCAACAAGATGTGCGGTTCGGGGATGAAGGCGACGATGCTCGCCCATGACCTCATCCTCGCCGGCGCCGCCGAGATCGTGGTCGCCGGCGGCATGGAGAGCATGAGCAACGCGCCCTACCTGCTCGACCGCGCCCGCGCCGGCTATCGGATGGGCCATGGGCGGGTGATCGACCACATGTTCCTCGACGGCCTGGAGGACGCCTATGACAAGGGCCGCCTGATGGGAACCTTCGCCGAGGATTGCGCCGAGAGCTACCAGTTCACCCGCCAAGCGCAGGACGCCTTTGCGATCGCCTCGCTGGAGCGCGCGCAGCGGGCGATGCGCGAGGGCGCCTTCGCGGCCGAGATCACGCCGCTGACCGTCAGGAGCGGCAGGAGCGAGATCGAGGTCGCGCAGGACGAACAGCCGCCCAAGGCGCGGCTCGACAAAATCCCGACGCTGCAGCCGGCGTTTCGTAAGGGCGGCACCGTCACCGCGGCGAACTCGAGCTCGATTTCGGACGGCGCGGCGGCGCTCGTCCTGATGCGTCGCTCGCAGGCGGAAAAGCGCGCCCTGTCGCCGCGCGCGGTCATCGTCGCGCACGCCTCCTACGCCGCCGAGCCGCATCTGTTCCCGACCGCGCCGGTCGGCGCAATCCGCGCGCTATGGGAGAAGACAGGCTGGTCGGAAGACTCCGTCGACCTGTTCGAGATCAATGAAGCCTTCGCCGTCGTTGCGATGGCGGCGATGCGCGACCTCGCGCTGCCGCACGACAAGGTCAACGTCAACGGCGGCGCCTGCGCGCTCGGCCATCCGATCGGCGCTTCGGGCGCGCGCATCATCGTCACCCTGCTGGCGGCGCTGGAGGCGCGAGGGCTCGCGCGCGGCGTCGCCGCGCTCTGCATCGGCGGCGGCGAAGCCACGGCGATCGCGATCGAGCGCCTGCAATAGATGACGCGAATCGATTGGACGAGGCTCGCCATCGAGCGATCCATCGCCCCCGCCCGTTTCGCTCGGAAGTCGCTTCCCTACAGCGTCGAGCGGTCGATCGCCCGTTCCGCCTCGGCGATCGACTCCGGGCGCCCGACATGCAGCCACAGGCCGTCGAGGCGCAGGCCGAACAGGCGTCCCTTGCGCGCCGCCTCGAAAAAGAACGGCGCGAGGCGGAAGGCGTCGGCCGGCTGGCCCGCGAAAAGCTCCGGCTTGATGATGCCGACGCCGGTGTAGACGAACGGCGCGACATGGCGATCCTCGCGCGGCGCCAGCCGACCCTCCGCGTCGCAGGAAAAATCGCCCGGCCAGTCGACGCCGACCGCCGGGGCGGTCGCCGCGACCAGCAGCGCGGCGTCCATCCGTTCGGGGTCGAACGCCGCCGCGAGCCGCGCCAGGTTGGAGCGCGGCCCCTCGATCCAGAACGCGTCGGTGTTGCACAGGAAGAACGGCGCCTTGCCGAGCAGCGGCAGGGCGCGCTTGATGCCGCCGCCCTGGTCGAGCAATTGCGCCCGTTCGTCCGAGAACACGATTTCGGGCCGCGCGCGGCCGGCCAGATGGGCTTCGATCCGGTCGGCGAGCCAGTGGACGTTGACGACGGCGCGCTCGACGCCCGCTTCCGCGAAACGGTCGAGGCAATGATCGATCAGCGCCTTGCCGGCGACCTTGACCAACGGCTTGGGCAGGGTCTCGGTGATCGGGCGCATGCGCGCGCCCAATCCGGCGGCGAACACCATGGCGGCTTTCGGCATTTGCGACGACGCCATCGTTTCAAGGCTCGCCCGGACCGCGCTTCGCCGCTGAGGACGCGCGGCAGGTGGGCCTGATACCAGACCTTCACCGGCTGCATCAACGGATGGGCGAGGCTCTTGGCCAGATAGCGTTCGATGCGCGGCAGATGCGCGAGATACTGCGGCTTGCCGTCGCGCTTGTCGAGCCGGGCGAAAATGCCGAGGATTTTGGTTGCCCGTTGCGCGCCCATGACCGCATAGGCCGTGGTGAACGCATTGGCGTCGAAGGCGGGATCGACGTTGCTGCGCCGGCGCGCGTAATGGGCGATCAGCCGCAACTCCATATCGTCGGGAATGTCGACGCGCGCGTCCTGGAGAAGCGAAGCCAGATCGTAGGCCGGCGGGCCGAGCACACAGTCCTGAAAGTCGACCAGCCCGAGACGCTTCAACCCCTCGCGCCCCGGCAACCAGTGCAGATTGACCGAATGAAAATCGCGCAAGGTCCAGACGATCGGCTGTGCGAGGATCGGCGACAGCGCCTCGCGCCACGCGCCGAGAAATTGCGCGCGGGCGCCGGAGGCCGGCGAAACGCGCGCGATATGCGGCGCATACCAGTCGAGAAGCTGCTCGACCTCGATCAGCATCGCTTCGATATCGTAAGTCGGGATCGTGTAGAGGCCGCCGTCGACCGGCAATTGGGTGGGCAGCGCGCGGCCGTGCAGTTCGGCGAGCAGCGCCGCCGCCTCGGCGTAGCGCACCGGATTGGGGCCATCGGCGTCGGCGATATATTGGCCGCCGAGATCTTCGAGGATCGCCAGCCCGTCGGCGACGCTGTGCGCGAGAATGCGCGGTGCCGAAAAGCCTTGCGCGCGCAGCGCCTCGTCGACCGCGACGAACGCCCGGATATCGTCGGCCAGTTTGGCGATCGCGCCGTACGGCTTGCCGTAGCGCAGGATCGGACCGTCGGGTCGCGGCGGGGAGATCATCAGGATCGCGGTCTCGCCGGACGGCGCGACGAGCCGCTCATAGGCTCTGACCGAGGCGTCGCCATGCATGAACGTCCGCTGGGCGCCGCTCCAGCCGACGCGTTCGAGCAATGTCGCGATTCCCCTGAAGCGGGCGAGGCGCGCCGCCCAGGCGCCGTGGCCTTGCACGACGGCGCGGCGATGGTTCGGGCGCTGCGCCGAATCGAGGTGGAAGGCGATTCCCAGCCGGTCCGGCTTGAGGAAGTCGCCGGCCCGCTCGGGCCATTCGACGATGGTCAGCGCGCCCTCGGTCGCCTCCTCCCAGCCGAGGTTGAGGAGTTCCTCGGGCTGGCGGATGCGATAGAAGTCGGCGTGAACGATCTGGAAGGCGGGCGCTTCGTAGGCCTGCATCAGCGTGAAGGTCGGGCTCGGCGCTTCAAGCTGCGGGTCGCCGGTCAGGCATCGGATCAACGCCCGCGCGAACGTCGTCTTGGCGGCGCCGAGATCGCCAGACAGCGCGATGAGATCGCCCGGCTTGAGCCATTCGGCGATCTGCGTCGCCAGCTTGTCAGTGGCCGCTTCGTCCGGCAGCTCGATCCGCCAGACCGCTTCGGCGGCGCTGTCGCCCGGCGTTGGCGTCACGTCAGGCGACCGCGCGGGTCAGCGCCTGCGCGCCGGTCACCGGAAAGATGCAGGTCACCGTCGTCCCTTCGTTCGGCGCCGAATCGATCAGCACCCTGCCGCCGTGCAGTTCGACCAGCGCGCGCACGATCGACAGGCCGACGCCGATGCCGCGGTGGCGCGAGCCGACGGTATGGCTCTCGAACCGTTCGAAAACCCGGTCGAGCATATCCGGGGGAATGCCCCGCCCGCGATCGCTGACCTTGAACACAATCTCGTCGCCGCGGCGCATCGCCGCCAGGGTGACGGTCTGGCCGGGCGCCGAAAAGCCGATCGCGTTGGACAGAAGATTGAACAGAATCTGGCGCACCCGCCGCCCGTCGGCGCGCAAGCTGCCGACCCCGTCGGTGGCGATGATTCGCAATTCGATCGCCGATTCGGTGAGCCGGTCCTGGATGCCTTCGGCCGCCGCCTTCATCGCCTCCGCGACATCCACGTCCTCGAGCCGAAGCTCCAGCGCGCCGGCGTCGATCGTCGCGAGGTCGAGGATGTCGTTGATGATGGCGAGCAAGGCGGCGGAGGATTTGGTGACATAGCCGGCGTATTCGAGCTGCTTGGGGTTGAGCGCGCCGACCACGCCCTCGGCGAGCAATTGCGCGAATCCGATGATATTGGTGAGCGGCGTGCGCAGCTCGTAGCTGACATGGCGGACGAAGTCGTTGCGCAGCTTCTCGGCGCCCACCAGCGCCTGATTGCGCTCCTTCAGGGCGCGCTCGACGTTCACCCCGGCGGTCACGTCGAGGAAAGTGAGCAGCGTCGCGCCATCGGGCAACGGCATCGCCGCGCAGTCGAGAACGAGGCCGTCCTTGCGCTCGATGCGCGCCTCGTAGCCGGTGCGGTCTTCGGGCAGGCCGACGATGACGGCGCGCAGCGCCGCCCACAGCGAGGAATCGTCGAACAGCGGCGCGCAGAACTTGGCCATCTCGTCGATATGCGGCTTGTCGGCCGCCTTGGCGGGATCGAATCGCCACAAGGCGGCGAAAGCCGGATTGATCAGCTTGAGCCGTCCGTCGGCGCCGAAGACAGCGACGCCCTCCTTGAGCGTGTCGAGCGTCTCACCCTGGACGCGGATCAGCGCGTTGAATTGCGATTCGAGATTGAAACGCTGGGTGACGTCGTCGAACAGATAGGTGACGCCGCCCTGGACGTTCGGGCTCGCCACCGCGCGCAACGTGCGCCCGTCGGGCAGATGCCAGACATATTCGGCTCGAATCGATGGCGTGATAGGCCTGCAGAAGCTGCGCCTTCCAGCCGCGGAAATCGACCTGCTCGGGCAATTGCCGCTTGGCGCGCAGGCGGTCGAGCACCTCGCCGTCGGTCGGCTGCTGGTCGAGGAACGCCGGGTCGAACGACCAGATCTGGCGATAGGCCGCATTGTGAAAGACCAGCCGCTTGGAGCGGTCGAAAATCGCCACCGCGGTCGACAACTGGTCGAGCGTGCGCGCGTGGGAACTGAGCTGCCGCTGCAACTCGCCGCGCAGCGCGGTCAGTTCGGAGAGGTCGCTGGCCATTCCGGCCGAACCGTTCTGGCTCGCGACATCGACCACCTCGTACAGCTTGCGCTCGCCGGCCGCGACGGCGGGCGCGCGCTGGCGCCAGACTCCCGCTTCGAGGCGCGCCGCATGCGCCGCTTCGCGCGCGTCGGCATCGAACAGTTCGAGCCCGCGCGCCACCACATCCACCGAATCCCGGGCTTCGACGGCGCGCGCGTAGGCGACATTCGACCAGGCCAGCCGGCCGGCGCCGTCGCGCGTCCAGACGGGATGGGGGATCGCGTCGAGCATCGCGCGGATTGCGCCGAGCTCTTCGAGAAGTTCGGTGTGGCTCTCGCGAAGCCGCACGAGTTGCAGACGATCGCCCGACACGTCGCGAATGCGCATCACTGCGCGGCCGGCGACCGCGCGGCCGTCGATCTCGAAATGGCGGCCGCGGGTGCTGGCGAGCGCGACGGAAAATCCCTCGCCGCGATCGCGAAGCCGCTCGACCGCGTGATCCATCTTCTGCGCGAGGTCGGGGGCCAGCCACGAGCCGAAGCCCAGCACCCGGCGCGGCAACGGCGTGTCGGTGACCAGCGAATAGTCGCCCTCGATGTCCGGCTCGCCGCCGGCGCCCCAGGCGACGACGACCTGCGGTTCGGTCGACAGGAACAGATTGGCCCGATCAAGGCGCGCGTGGGTTTGGGTAAGTTCGGCGGTCAGGGCCTTTTCGCGGCGCGTCCAGTTGCGCCTGCCGATCAGATGGAGGACGGCGGTGAACGTGCCGAACAGCAGCAGGATCAGCAGCACCAGCCCGGTAAGGTCCTGCTCGCCCGCCGCGTCGCCGGAGATCATCGGCAGGCCGAGGCCGGATGGCGCGGCGCCCGAGGAAATCAGCGCGGCGCCGACCGCCATGCCGAAAAACGCCGGTCGGCGAAGGCGCCCGCCCCTGGTTGGGGGTTCGCGGCGATCCCGCGTCAGGCTGCTTTGCTCCGGCCCGCATCGTGGCCTGTTTGTCCCGCGCAACCGATGGCCCCCTCAGATCATGGAGTGCGAGCCTTGAACCGGCTCGAATCGCCCATGCCGACGCCCGGGCTTCCCCCGCCAAGAAGGCCCGAATCACGCCAATGTAGCCTTACGCAGGGCTGGCTAGGAAGTCGTTAACCATCAGGTCGGCATTTTAGGGGAAGGCGCGCATCAATGACGCTACCTATTGGGGTCGCCACACGTTCGCGGCACAAGACACGACGCCCGAGCGGGCCAGCCGCACGACGATCGAATCACTTGGCGAAAGGTCTGCGCCCGCGCGGCAGCCGCGAGCGATAGGGGACGCTAGGCGGCGGGCGCCGGCGCGCCATAGGCGGCCATGAACACGTCGACCGCCGCGCGCACGCCTGCTTCGATCTCGCCCGCGCTCAATTCGTCGACCATGCAGAACAGCAGCGGCTTGAACGTGCCGGCCTGGCACAGGTCGAGAAACTGCCAGGCGGCGCGATCGATATCGGCGATTCGCAACACGCCCTCCTCGCTCATCCGGCGCATGTAGCCGGAGAGGCGGCTGGCGCCGAAACAGGGACCCGCCTGATAAAATGCGCGGCCAAGCTGAGGGAATTTGGCCGACGCGGCAATCACCGTGCGAACCTGGGCGAGCGTGTCGGGCCGCGACATCATCTCGATCAGCCGACACCCGAAGTTGAGCAACACTTCGCGCACATCGCGGCTGTCCATCGACAGTTCGGTTAGGCGCTCGGCCTGCTGGCGGCGCTCTTCGCGGATCAGCGCTTCGAACAACTGCTCTTTCGAGTCGAAATAGACATAGAGCGTTCCCTTGGACACTCCCGCAGCGCGCGCGACGTCATTCATGCTGGCGCCGTCAAAGCCCGACGCGAGAAAGACCGTGCGCGCGCCCTCCATGATCTGGCGGCGTTTGGCGCTGCCGTCCGGCGCCTCGCCCAGCGCGCCGTCGGCGCCTTGCGCCTCCGCCATCGGAGCATATCTCGCCGGCGCCTCGCTCACTTGTCCGCCCCCGCTTGTCTTCGATGGTCTCGGCAATTTTTTGACCGAACCGTTCGGTCCTGTATTGAACTAGTCACGGAGATGGGCTATGTCAACAAAATAATGACCGAACCGTTCGGTCGATTCACGGGAAACGTGCGTTTCGTCGGGAAGTCCATCCATGGCGCAAGATCAGAACGTCAACACGCTGCCGCCCGTCGACGTTGGCGCGCGGCCGACGCCAGCGCCGATGCTGGCTTCAGGCGGCCAGGGCGGCGCTCTGGCGCCGATCGCCAAGGTCAAGCCGCGGCGCTCGATCCGCAGCCTGATCCTGCCGGCGATGATTCTGGCCGCCCTCGGCTTTGGCGGCGTCAAGGCCTACGACTGGTTCGTCAACGGGCGCTTTCTCGTCTCGACCGACGACGCCTATGTCGGCGCCGGCACCGCGGTGATCGCCGCCAAAGTCGCCGGCCACGTCTCGCTGATCGCGGTCGACGACAATTCAAAAGTCCGCGCCGGCGATCTGCTGGTGAAAATCGACGACGGCGACTACCAGCTCGCAGTCGCCGCGGCCCAGGACAAGATCGCCACGCAGGACGCGACCATCGCGCGCATCGGCCAGCAGGTCGAGGCGCAGCGCAGCATGATCGCCCAGGCGCAAGCCCAGGTGGCGGCCGCCCGCGCCCAGCAGGCCGCCGACGACGCCGACCGGCAGCGCGCGGCGCTCGAATACGCGCGCTCGCAAAAGCTCGCCGAGTCGAGCTTCGGCTCGCAGCAGCGCCTTGAACAGGCGGCCGCTGATCGCGCCAAGACCGTCGCGGCGCTGGCCGGCGCCGACGCCGCGGCGAGCGCGGCCGAAGCGGCGCAGAACGCCGCCAAGGCCAATCTCGACGTGCTGGCGGCGCAGAAGGTCGAGGCGGAGCACACGCGCGGCGAACTCGAGACCGCGCTCGCCAAGGCGAACCGCGACCTCAGCTTCACCACGATCACCGCGCCGTTCGACGGCGTGGTCGGCAACCGGGCGGCGCATCTTGGCGAATATGTCCAGCCAGGCGCGCGTCTGCTCGCGCTGGTGCCGCTGACCAGCGCCTATGTCGACGCCAATTTCAAGGAGACCCAACTCGATTCGATCCGCCCGGGCCAGAAGGTCGACATCGCCGTCGACGCACTCGACGGCCGGGTGATCCAGGGCGTGGTGACGTCGGTCGCGCCGGCCTCGGGGTCGGAATTCTCACTGTTGCCGCCCGACAATGCGACGGGCAATTTCACCAAGGTGGTCCAGCGCGTCGCGGTGCGCATCGCGCTGCCGGCCGAGGCGCTGCAAAAGGGCGACCTGCGCCCCGGCCTTTCGGTCGTCGCCACCGTGCACACCCGCGACGAGAGCGAACCGAAGCCGACGCTGCTTGGCGCCCTTGGTCTCGATGCGTCGGCGCAAGGCGCGCAGGACAAGAGCAAGCCGTGAGCGCCGTCTCGCTACCGGCCGCCGCGGCGCCGCGCGCCGCCGCGCCGGCGCAGTCCGACGCGCTGGAGCCACGCAAGGTTCTGGCGTTCCTGTTCATGGTCTTTGGCATGTTCATGGCGATTCTGGACATCCAGGTCGTCTCGGCTTCGCTGTCGGAGATTCAAGCGGGACTGTCCGCCTCGTCCGACGAAATCACCTGGGTCCAGACCAGCTATCTGATCGCCGAAGTCATCATGATCCCGTTGTCGGGATTTCTGTCGCGCGCCTTTTCGACCCGCTATCTCTTCGTCGCCTCGGCGGCCGGGTTCACCCTGATGAGCTTCTTTTGTGCGCGCGCCTCCTCGATCGACGAGATGATCTTCTGGCGCGCGATGCAGGGCTTCATCGGCGGCGGCATGATCCCGACGGTCTTCGCCTCCGCGTTCACGATCTTCCCGCGCAGCAAACAGCCGATCGTCGCCCCGATCATCGGCCTGGTGGCGACGCTGGCGCCGACCATCGGCCCGACCGTCGGCGGCTATCTGACCGATGCGTTCTCCTGGCACTGGCTGTTCCTGATCAATATCATTCCGGGCATCATCGTTTCCATCGCCTGCTGGTTCCTGATCGATTTCGACGAACCCGACCTTTCGTTGCTCGATCGGTTCGACTGGGTCGGACTGGCGAGCATGGCCGGCTTTCTCGGCGCCCTCGAATATGCGCTGGAGGAAGGTCCCTCGAAGGACTGGCTCGAAAGCGCGCCGGTCAGCGCGGCGATCGCCATCTCGGCGCTGAGCGCGCTGCTGTTCTTCTGGCGGGCCTTTCGGGCGCGCCAGCCGATCGTCGACCTCACGGCCTTTACCGACCGCAACTTCTGGACCGGCTCGCTGTTCTCTTTCGTCATGGGCATCGGGCTTTACGGCCTGACCTATATCTATCCGGTCTATCTGGCTGCCGTGCGCGGCTATTCGTCGTTGATGATCGGCAAGACGATGTTTGTGACCGGCGTGTGCATGTTCATCATGGCCCCGATCTCAGGCCGGCTGATGAACCGGGTCGACCCGCGTCTGATGATCGCGATCGGGTTCGCCGGCTTCGGCCTCGGAACGCTCCAGGCCTCCTACATCACCGCGGACTGGGACTTCTGGGAGTTGCTCGTGCCGCAGATGCTGCGCGGCTTCTCGCTGATGCTGTGCATGGTGCCGATCAACAATCTGGCGCTCGGCACGATGCCTCCGCAAAAAATGAAGAACGCCTCGGGCCTGTTCAACTTGACCCGCAATCTCGGCGGCGCGGTCGGCCTGGCGCTGATCAACACGATCCTCGACAAGCGGATGGACCTTCACATCGCGCGCCTGCACGAAGCCGTCTCATGGGGGCGTCCGATCGCTGACCAGACTCTCGCGCAGTTGACGGCGGCGCTCGCGTCGCGCGGTTCCGACGCGGCGCTGGCGGCGACCAGGCAATTGATGTTGATGGCGAGGCGGCAGGCCGAGGTGATGGCGCTCGGCGACGTGTTTCTTTCGCTGACCGTGATTTTTTTCCTTCTGGTCGCGCTGACGCCGTTCATGCGCCGGCCGCAACCGCAAGGCGCAGGCGCAGGCGGCGGACACTGAGCCGGGGACGCGCGCGGTTCGCGCCCCGGCCTCCTCGCCGGTTCATCAAAGCTCAGCCGAAAAACGTCAGAACGGTGGGCGCGAAATAGCCGAACGCCATCAGCGCGGCGCCGATCGCGCCGAGCCCGACGCTCACCCACATCAGCGCGGCGATGCCGGTGATGATCGCCGCCGAGGCGAGCACGATGGCGATCTGCAGCAGCCCGCTCGCGTATTCGTAGTGCTCGAGGCGGTGGTTTGAGAGCTCCCGCCCCTCCGACGACTGCTTGGCGCGCTCCAGCAGCGCTTCGGTCCCGTCCTTCTTGTCGCTCTCGTAGTGGGTGATCATGCCCTTCCAGGTGGCGATCTGCTTGTCCATCGCCTCCTGGACTTTCGGGTCGCTGGCGGCCTGGCGGCCGATTTCCATCTGCGCGACGTCGCTCTCGGCCATGCTGGCCCGGATTTTTTTCGCCTGATAGAAATTATAGAGGTCGGAGGCCTCGATGTTCTGCTCGGTCGAACGATGCTGGGCGTTCTTGCCGCCGGCCTCGGACAGGGCCAGGAACAGAGCGAGAATGGCGATCAGCAGCGCGACGTGCTTGTCCTTCGCCTCGACCGCGTCCTCCAATGCTTCTGCCATGGATCGTCCCCCCTCGGCGGCGCCGCGACCCCAAGCGTCTGATTCGCCACGCCAGCGGCCAGTCGTCCGCTGTAACGTCGAAACTGAAAAACTCGCAACTTGTTTTTGGACGGGCCGTCAGCGCTCCGGCGCCATCGACCGCAACTGCCGAACCTGCGCGGCGACCGCGCCTTTGGACGGGTCGGCCCCTTGCGGAAGCAGGCCGCGCGTTTCGCGCCGCCGCGATTTGCCGGGTTTGGCGGAGAGGGGCGCCCCGTCCCCCGCCGCCCCGCTCAACCGCGCGACATCGGCCGCGAGGCGCGAAATCGCCTCGCGCAGGGCCAGATCGCCGGACGGAGTGAAGCCGGGATCGAGGCGAATATCGTCAGCGATCGCTGGCGCCAGTCCAAGCGGCGCGCCATTGGCGAGCCGACGGCTGCCGTCGGCCGCGGCGACCTCGGGCGCCCGCGCGCGCAGATCGGGCGCGGCTTCGAATTCCAGCAGGCGCTGACGGGCCTGACGAAGCTCGGCGCTCAAACTTGCCGCGTCGCCGGTGCGCGCGCCCAGATCCGAAGCCAGCCGGCTCCGTTCCGCCTCGACCAAGGCCACCCTGGCCTTCGCCGCCTGCGCGGCGTCCTCGAGCTTCATCTCGAGACCGGAGGCCCGCGTTTCCAGTCCAGCGATCACCGAACGCTGCTCGTCGGTCAGGGTCTCGATGGCCAGTCGCTCATCGCGCAAGCGAGCAAGCTCCGAGGAGGCGCGGTCAAGCTGGGCGCCGACGTCGTTCAGCGCAACCTGGCTGGCGCCGAGCGCGGCTTCCAGGCCGAAGGTCTCGCGCTGCCTTGCCGCCAGATCGGCGTGCAATTGCGCGATTTCGGCGCGGCGATCGCTCGTTCCGCTTTCGAGCGCCACGAGCATCGCGGCCTGGCGGCCGAGGTCAGCGCGATGACGCCCCACCGCGTCCTGCAAGCTGGCGATCCGCCGCTCCAGGCGGTGGTGGGCGACGGCGTGCTCGGCGCGCAGCATGTCGCGCTCGGCGACCGCTTCCTTCACCGAAAGCGGAGCCAGCATCCGCGCGCGCGCCTGCGCAAGACGCGAGGCCCGACGCGCGAAAGCAGGCAACGCCACAACGCCCGCGAGCCCCGCGACGAGGAGGCCGGCAAGGAAAAACATCGCCTGTTCGACCAATTTGCCGTATCCGAGCTTGCGACAGGGATACAGCATCGCACGACGCCGCGCCGAAGCAAAGTCCGTCGACCGGCCTATTCGCCGCCGCCGGGCGCGGCTCGCGATCTCGGTTAAAAGGGATTCCAGGTCGCGCGCGGCGTGAACTTGAGATAGCTCACGTTGACGCCGAGGCGGGCTCCCAGTCCGCTGCGGATCGGCACGACCACGATATTGTCCGCGCCAAGCGCGGTAAATCCAAATCCGCCGATGAAATAGGCGGATCCGTCGATGCCGCCGAACCGGCGGAAGATCGCATCGACGGTGGGAAGGTTGTAGACCAGCATCATCGTGCGGTCGCCGTCGGCGCCAGCGTCAAAACCGATCGACGGGCCCTGCCAGAAGACCGCCTGGTCGCCGGCGTTGCGGGTGTACATTTTGCCTTCGCCATAGCGCAGCCCGCCGAAAAACGCGGCGGAGGCCTCCTGGCCGAGCACATAGCCATTCGGCTGTCCCCAGCGGCGCACCGCCTCCTGAACGACTTCCGCCAGCCCCCGCGACACCGCGCCGAAGAAGCGGTGGCCGTTGTCGACGAGCTCGTTTGTCGAGTAGGGCGGGGGCGAATCGGCGAGCGCCGCGCCCGGCCGCGACAGGCCTCCCAGCGCCGCGGCGAGGCCGCCCGCCAGAATGTCGCGCCGTGTCAATGTCGGCATCGGTGCAGCTCCATTTCGCCCACGCGGCCCAATCATCCGGAACGGGGCAAGCCTTCTAGGCGATGACGGCCGAATTGGGGCGGCCGCAGTCTCGCCCCATCAGGTTGACGCCTCGTTAAGCATGGCGACGGCGGCCGCGCGCGCCGGATCGCCCCAGGCGACGAAGCCTCCGTTGCGCAGGCCGGCGGCCTTCTTGCCATAGAGCAGCGAGCCCCCTTCAACCGCCAGCACGACGCCGCCCGCCGCGCGCAGCACCGAATCGCCGGCCGCCGTATCCCATTCCATGGTCGGCGCAAAGCGCGGATAGACGTCGGCGACGCCTTCGGCGAGCGCGCAAAACTTCAGCGAGGAGCCGGCGGACCGCCGCTCGCCGATCGAAAGTCTCGCCAGGAACGCCTCGGTGGCCGGGTCGCCATGCGAACGGCTCGCAAGAGCGACCAGGCTTTCGACCGGCGCGCGGCGCGTCCTGATCGGCCGCCACAGCGATTCCTCGGGCAGCGGCGCGCCGACCGCCGCTGCGCAGGCGTAGGCGCGCTCGCCGCCCCACCACAAACGCTCCAGCGCCGGGGCGTATACGGCGCCGGCGACCGGCGCGCCGTCGCGCACCAGCGCGATATTGATCGTGAACTCGCCGTTGCGCGAGATGAATTCGCGCGTCCCGTCGAGCGGGTCAACAAGAATGAAGCTCGCGCCGATGGCGGCGAGTTCGCCGCGCGCGACCGCCTCTTCGGCGACGATCGGAATGGCCGAAGCGCGAGCCCGCAGCACGCCGAGGATGACCTCCTCGGCGCGCTCGTCGGCGAGGGTGACCGGGCTGCTGTCCGCCTTGGCGCGAACCGCGCATGCCCCGTCGTATTCGGCCATCACCACCGGCCCGGCGGCCAGGGCGATTTCGGCGAAGAATCGGGCGATCGCATCGCGCGGCAGCGCGTCCATGTCGAGCCGGGGTCCGTTTGCGTCGTCGCTCATCGTGCGAACCTGTCCCCTGGATTGCGAAGTCGCCGGCGCGAGGTTAATCCAATGTCGCCGAAGCTGGCCGGCCGAGCCGATTCGGCCCTGCGGCGAAGAGCCGCCTCAGCGCCGACCGGCGTCGAGCCGGCCCGGCGCGTCCCGACGATTGACCACAGGATTTGCTCAATGACAACCTTCGCCCTCGATGGAATGGACCTGGCGGCCCTGTTGTGCTCGCGCGTTTGCCATGACGTCATCAGCCCGGTCGGCGCGATCGTCAACGGCCTCGAAGTTCTGGAGGACGAGAAGGACGGCGAAATGCGCGAAATCGCGCTCGAGCTTATCAAGAAGAGCGCCGCCTCCGCCTCCGCGCGCCTGCAGTTCTGCCGGCTCGCCTATGGCGCGGCCGGTTCGGCGGGCGCTTCGATCGACACCGGCGACGCGGAGAATGTGACCCGCGGGCTGATCGCCAACGAGCGCACCAAGCTGGTGTGGAACGCGCCGCGGCAATACGCGCCCAAGAACAAGGTGAAGCTTGTGCTCAACCTGTGCCTGATCGCGGTGGCGGCGGTTCCGCGCGGCGGGGTCATCACCGTCAATCTGACCGGCGAGGGCGCAAGTCTCGAGGCGCAGGTCGAGGCCAACGGCGCCAATGCGCGTCTCGCCCATGGGGTCGCGGCGCTGATCGCCGGGACGCCGGAAAGCGGGTCGGTCGACGCCCACTCGATCCAGGCCTACTATACCGGACTGGTCGGGCGCGCCTGCGGCCTCGACGTGACGACGACCAGCGAGCCCGAACACGTTTCCTTGTCGGCGCGGGCCAGGGTGACCCCGGCGGTCGCCGCGCCCGCCTGAGCCGCGGCGCGCGTGGCCGCTCCGGTCGGACGCGGCGCTTTAGCGCTCCTTAACCCCATTCGGCCATAGTGCCGCTTCCTCTCGCGCTTTGGCGGAAAGCGCGGGCTGCCGGTATGGACAGGAGCGCATCATGAAACAGGTCCTCGTCGTCGACGATTCGCCGGTGATCCGCAAAATCGCCCGGCGGATTCTCGAAGGCATGCGCCTGCAGACCTCGGAAGCGGCCGACGGCAAACAGGCGCTGGCGGCGTGCTCGTTTCTCATGCCGGACGCCATTCTCGTCGACTGGAGCATGCCGGTTCTCGACGGATTCGGTTTCCTGAAGCAACTGCGCCGCATGCCGGGGGGCGAGCGGCCGAAGGTGGTGTTCTGCACCAGCGAATATGACGTCGCCCATTTCGCGCGCGCCCGTCACGCCGGCGCCGACGAATTCATGATGAAACCGTTCGATCGCGACATCGTCCAGGCCAAATTCGAAGAAATCGGCATGGGCTGACCGCCGCGCCGGAACCCGATCAGCGAACCCGCTAGATCCCGACCGGGCGCCCGACGATCGCCACGCTCATCGCGCCGTCGCCGAACAGGCGTTTGGCGACCCGCCGCGCATCGTCCATCGTCGCCGCCTCGATCAGCCGATTGCGCTCGACCATCCATTCCGGGCCGAAGCCTTCCAACTGGATATGCACGAGTTGGCCGGCGATCTTGGCGGAAGTGTCGAAGCGCAGCGGATACGAGCCGATGAGGTATTTCTTGCCTTTGGTCAATTCGTCGGGGTTCGGGCCGTTGTCGGACAGATCCCGGATTTGCTCGGCGATCACGTCCAGCGATTCCTTGGCGCGCTCGTTCTTGGTCGCGGTGCCGCCGTGCAGGAAATTCGCGTGATCGAGCGTCGAAACCGAAGTCGAGACGGAATAGGCGAGCCCGCGCTTCTCCCGTACCTCGTGGAACAGCCGCGAAGACAGGCTGCCCCCGCCGAGGATATGGGTGAGCAGCACGCTGGTCATGTAATCGGGGTCGTGCCGGCCGAGGCTCGGGCGCCCGAAGCGGATGGTTGATTGCGGCACGTCGAGATCGACCTGCTCGATCGTGCCGACGCCGCTGAAACGCGCATCGGCGACCTCAGCCAGGACGCCGGCCTGAGGCAGATCGGCGAAGATCGCGTCGATCAGGCGGGCGGCGCGTTCGGCGTCGATCGCCCCGACGATTCCGACATGGAGCCCGCTGCGCGCAATCAGATCGCGCGCCAGCCGCCGCAGGTCGGCGCGCTCGATCCTGGGCAGGCTGTCCAGCGCGCCGTTGGTCGCCAGGCCGTAGGGATGGCCGGGAAAGCTGCGGGCGCGCCAGGTGCGGTTGGCCAGCGAGCCGGGATCGTTGGCTTCGTTGCGCAGCCCGGCGCTCAATTGCTCGCGCACCCGTGCGATCGGCGCTTCGTCGAGCCGCGGCGCATTGACCGCGAGGCGCAACAATTCGCCGGCGCGCTCGACGTTGCGAATCAGCGTCCGCATGCGGCCGCCGATATGGTCGCGGTCACAGTTGAAGGAGATCTCGATCGCCCGTTCGTCCATCGCCTGCTGGAAGGCCTGCGAATCCATCGGCCCCGCGCCTTCGTCAAGCAGCGAAGCCAGCATCGTCGCCGCGCCGGACTTGCCGGGCGGATCCTGCGCGGCGCCGCCCTTGAACGCGAATTCGAGCGACAGCAGCGGCACGGCGTAGTCCTCGACCAGCCACGCGCTGACGCCGCGCGGCGTCGCGATCTGCTGCACGTTCACCGCGCGGGAGACGGTCGGATTGGCGAGCGGGGCGTTCATCGGCGTTTCCATCCAGCGCGTCGGCGCGCCTCTCGTTGGTCGATCCGCGCTCTGGCGCGGCAGGCGATCGGGTCGTTCGGCGACGGTTGCGCGCGCTTCGTCAGGCGGCGGCCGGTTGTTCGAGCGGCAGCAGATATCCGGTGACCGCCTTGCGACGGTCAAGATGCTTGACGGCGGCGGCGACGATCGCCGCCGGCTCGACCGCCTCGATCCGCGCCGGCCACTGACGGACGTCCTCCATGCTGAGGCCAGTGGCCAGCGCCGAGCCGTACCAGCGCGCCAGCATGGCCTGGCTGTCCTGCGCGTAGATGGCGTCGGCGACCAGCCGCGTCTTGGCTCGCTCCAATGCGTTCGCATCCACCCCGTCGGCGACGAACCGCGCGAGAACGCCGTCGACCGCCGCGTCGAGCGCCTCCATAGTGACGCCGGGACTCGGCATCGCGTAGAGGAAGAATCGCGTCTCATCCAGCGCAGCGCCCATATAGTGGGCCCCCGCCATCACCGCGATCTGCTGGTCGAGCACCAGCGAACGATACAGCAGGCTCGTCTGGCCGCCGCCGAGCAAATGCGCGAGGACTTCGAGCGCCTCGGCTTCGCCGGGTCGGGCGATGCGGAACGAGGGAGCGACATAGCAGCGCTGCCAGCTCGGCTGTTCGACTTTTTCGTCGTTCAGCGTCACCAGGCGGCGCGCCACGGGGGCGGGCTCGCGGGGGCGATTGCGCTGCGGCGGCTCGCCGCGCGGTTTGATCGGGCCGTAGTGCAGCGCGGCCAGACGGCGCACCTCATCGGCCTCGACGTCGCCGGCGACGATCAGGATGGCGTTCTCCGGCGTGTAGAACCGGTGATAATATTCGAGCGCGTCGACCCGGCCGAGGCCCTCGATCTCATGGCTCCAGCCGATGATCGGGACGCCATAGGGATGGTGCGTGAACAGCGTCGCCTGCACCGCCTCGTTGAGCTGCGCGCCGGGATCGGCGTCGCAATGCATGCGCCGCTCCTCCATCACCACCTCGCGTTCGGGCGCCACGACCTCGTCGGTAAGCGCGAGTCCGGTCATCCGATCGGCCTCGAACTCCATCATCACGCCGAGATGCTCCTTGGCGACGCGCTGGAAATAGGCGGTGTAGTCGTTGCCGGTGAAGGCGTTTTCCTGGCCGCCGAGCTCCGTGACGACTTCGGAGAACTGACCTTGCGGATGAAGCCTGGTGCCCTTGAACATCAGATGTTCGAGGAAATGGGCGATGCCCGATTTGCCGGGCGGATCGTCGGCCGAACCATTGCGATACCAGATCATATGGGTGACGACCGGCGCGCGATGATCGGGAATGACGACGACGCTGAGGCCATTGTCGAGACGGAAGTCGACGATCGCCGGGCTGCCGGCCAATCGTGCGGTCTCCGAGAGCGCGACCGGCGCGTTGGCGGGCGGATCGAAGGCCGGCGATGAAAGGATGGACATCGGCGCCGCGGGGTTGGAGGTCGGATGGGCGAGACGCCGGACGCCATGGCGTCCGACATCATTCCGACATATAGGCGGTCGTCGCGTTCAACGCCAGCGGGCCTGCGACCGTCGACGGGTTCGTGGAAAAGGCGCAGCAAACATCAGCGGAAGTCGAGCCGGCCCGGAGCCGAGCGTCAGCTTGCCAGCGCCTTCACGCGCTTGGTGAGGCGGGAGATTTTCCGCGCGGCGGTGTTCTTGTGCAGGATGCCCTTCTGCGCGGCGCGGGCGACCAGCGGCTCGGCCTCGCGCAGCGCGGCGGCGGCGACGCCGGGATCCTTGGCGGCGATCGCTTCCTCGACCTTGCGCACATAGGTGCGCATCTCGCTGCGGCGCGACTTGTTGACCGCGGTGCGGCGGGCGATCTTGCGGACGGCCTTCTTGGCCGATGAAGTATTTGCCATGACGAAAATTCCTGGAATGCGTCGGCGTCGCCCGTTCGAACCCGGCTGCGCCCGAATGCTTGCCGGCCGGACCTCGCAGCCCAGCCTGTCGGGCGCGCTTATAGACGCCGCTCGTTCGGCGCGTCAACCGCCGAACAGCGGCTTTGCAAAATCGATCAGCCGGCCGCACAAGGGGTCGCTCGGACCGGCGCTACGTCCTGACCGGGGGCGACATCCCGGAGATTTGCCGTTAGCCCGGCGGTTTGCCGATGGCGAGCGGCGAATTGTCCGCGGCGGGCGCGCTTGGCTTGGATTTCACGCTGTGCTTCTTCGCGTCGAGCGCTTCGATGTCGCGCCAGGAATTGGATTGGGCGATCATCTGTCGGATGGCGGCGACATTGTCGGCCGCCGCCTGCGCCGAAAGGTCCTGCAGCTCAACCCTCTCGGCCTCGGCGAACTTGCCCTCGAGGGCGAGAACGAGCGCCAGGTTCTCGCGCATCCGCGCATCGGCGCGCCCGCTGCCGACAGCCTGTCGCAAAGTCTGCTCGGCGAGCGGCAACTGCTTGGTCAGCGCATAGGACAGGCCGAGGTTGTTGAGAATGGTCGGCTCGCCCGGCGCGATCTTCAGCGCGTCATGATAGAACTTCTGCGCCTGCGCGTGGTCGCCGAGCTGATCGGAGACCGAGCCCTGCACGTTCATATTGGACCAGTTCGGGCGCTCGGCTGTGTAGGAGCGCGAGAGCACTTCGGCCGCCTGCTGCAATTGACTGGCGTCGGCGAGCGCCTTGCCGTAAGCGCTCAAGATCTCGAGATCGCTGGGCGCCTTGACCGCCGCCGCCTGCATGACGGCCACCGCCTGCGAATATTGCGTCAACGCCCGCAGCGTCCTGGCGTAGCTGATGGAGACGATCTTCTCGCCGGGGTCGGCGTCGAAGCGCTTGCCCAAGGTCGCGGCCTCGGCGCGCAGATCGGACTGGGACTCCGACACGGACGGCGCGGCGCCCGAATCGATCGATCCCGTCACATCGCCGTTGTCATGGCAGCCGCCGAGCACAGCCAGCAACGCGGCGCACGCCGCGGTCCGCAGCCATTTGCCCGGCGGGGCGCAGCCACCCGCCGGTGGGGGCCGAGAAATTGACATGGATACGAGCCTCCCAGCGACTGCGAGCGATCTCAACAATTAGAGTGTTGACGCTAACGATCGGTTAACGGGTGTCCAGGATTGGGGCAAAATCTTCGCCGCGAGGTCGCCGAGACGGCCCCGCGCCGCTATGGTGAGGCAAGGCCGCCTGCCGGCCAGAAATCCCCCGCCCCAGGGAGCCATCCGCTTGCCGCTCGAATTCGCCGCGCTCGCCGCCAACGCCATCCCGATCTGGCTTGTGACCAAGGAGAGCTGGGACGAGGTTCGCCAAGGGCTCGCCGCGCCGAGCGCCGCGTTCGCCGCCGCCGCTGGCTTTGAGCCGTCGCCGGGCGCCTGTCAGCTGTTGCCGGACGCCCAGGGCGGGCTCGCCGCCGTGCTGTTCGGCGTCGAGAGCGCCGGTTCGCGCGATCGCGACCCAATGCTGGCCGGCAAGCTCGCCGGCGCTTTGCCGGCCGGAATCTACCGCTTCGCCAACGAACCGGGCGACGCGAACCTGTCGGCGCTGGCCTTTCTGCTTGGGCTGTATCGCTATTCGCGCTACCGCGAAGCCCCCAGGGCGCAGCCGCGCCTCGTCGCGCCGGCGGGGATCGACGCCGCGCGGCTCGAGAGCATCGCCAGGGCGATCGCCTTCGGCCGCGATCTCGTCAATACGCCGGCCAACGACCTCGGCCCCGACGCGCTGGAGAGCGAGGCCCTCAAGCTCGCGCAAAGCTTCGGCGCCCGCGCCGAAATCATCCGCGGCGACGATCTCATCGCGCGCGGCCTGCCGCTCATTCACGCGGTCGGGCGCGCCGCGGCGCAGCCGCCCCGCCTCGTCGATTTCGTCTGGGGTCGCGCCGACGCGCCCAAGGTGACGCTGGTCGGCAAGGGCGTCACCTTCGACACCGGCGGGCTCGACATCAAGTCGGCCAGCGGGATGGAGATCATGAAGAAGGACATGGGCGGCGCCGCCGCCGCGCTGAGCCTGGCGCGCATGATCATGGACGCCCGGCTCGACGTGCGCCTGCGCACGCTCGTTCCGATCGTCGAGAATGCGATTTCGGCGAACGCGTTCCGGCCCGGCGACGTCTACAGGAGCCGCAAGGGCCTGACGGTCGAGATCGGCAACACCGACGCCGAGGGCCGGCTGATCCTCGCCGATGCGCTGAGCCTGGCCGACGAGGAAGCCCCGGCGATGCTGCTGGATTTTGCGACGCTGACCGGCGCGGCGCGCGTCGCGCTCGGCCCCGACCTGCCGCCGTTCTACACCGACGACGAGGCGCTGGCGGCCGAGATCGCGCGCCATTCGGCGGCGGTCGGCGACCCCTTATGGCGCCTGCCGCTGTGGCGCCCTTACGACAAGCTGGTGGCCGGCAAGATCGCCGACCTCACCAACGCGCCGGCGAGCCCGTTCGCCGGCTCGATCACCGCCGCGCTGTTCCTGCGGCGCTTTGTGGCCAACGCCAGCGCCTGGGCGCATTTCGACATCTACGCATGGAATCCGGCGGCGCGCGCCTACGGTCCCGAGGGCGGCGAAGTGCAGGGCGCGCGGGCGCTGTTCGCGCTCATCGGCGAGTGGTTCGGGAGATAGCGCGCGGCGGTTCAAATGAACATCGCCCGGTCGCGCTCCACCGCCTCCACGAGATGATCGTGCACCGCGCGGATGCGCCCCAGACCGCGCGTGTCCTCGTGCGTGACGATCCAGTAGCTGCGAAACGCGCGCCGCTCGGGCAAGACGCGCGAAAGGTCGTCGAAACGGCGCGCGATGAAGTGATGCACGACGCCGAGGCCGAGCCCGGCGCGCATCGCCTCGACCTGGGCGACCGCGCTGGCGCATTCGAACGCCGTCGGCGCGCCCCCGTAGAGCTCGCGCACGTAGTCGAGCGCGCTCGAGAAGGCGTGCTCCTCGACGTAGCCGATGAGGCGGTGCGCCGTCAGGTCGGCGACCGCGCGCGGCGGTTCGCGCGCCTGGAGATAGGCGGCGCCGGCGTAGATGCCGAGCGAATAGTCGGTGAGCTTGCGCGCGACGAAACGTCCGCTTTCCGGCTTGTCGAGCACCACGACGATGTCCACCTCGCGCCGCGCCAGCGGGATGACCTGCGGCATCGGCACGAGCTGGATCAGAATGCCGGGATGGCGTTCGAGAAAGTCGCGAAAGGCGGCGGCGAGGTAATAGGTGGAGAAGCCGTCGGGCGCGCCGATGCGCACCGTGCCGGTCAGCTCCACATCCACGTCGCCGATTTCCGCCTGGGCGTGCAGGAACGCCGATTCCATCTGCTCGGCCGCGCCGAGAAAGCGCTCGCCCGCGGCGGTCAGTTTCGCGCCGGTGGTGCGGCGGTCGAACAGCCGCGCGCCGAGCGCCGCTTCCAGCGCGGCGATGCGCCGGCTGACCGTCGCATGGTCGATGCGCAGCCGCCGGGCGGCCGCCACGAACTGCCCGCCGCGCGCCACCGCGAGGAAAACCCGCACATTGTCCCAATCCATGCCGCGGGTTTAGCATAGTCGGGCGAGCCGCGGCGGCCCGCGCGCGACAGATGGGGAGCGTCATGAACGACAGGACGATCGCAATTTCCGGCGCCTTCGGGAGTCTCGGCAGGGCGGTCGCCCAGGCGGCGGCCGAGCGCGGCCTCAACGTCGCCGCGCTTGACGTCGCCGCCAATCCGCCGGCCGGCCTCGCCGAGCGGCTCGGGCCGCGCGCGCTGCTGCTCGGCGGCGTCGACCTGTCCTCCGTCGAAGGGGCGCGCCGGGCGATGGCGGACGTCAAGGCGCGGTTCGGGCGGCTCGACGCGCTGGTCAACATCGCCGGCGGCTTTCGCTGGCAGAACATCGAGGGCGGCGACGCCGCGACGTGGGATACGATGTTCGCGATGAACCTCAAGACCGCGTTGAACGCCTCGCAGGCGGCGCTCCCCTATCTCCTCGAAAGCGGCGCCGGGCGCATCGTCAACGTCGGCGCCAATTCCGCGGTGAAGGCGGCCGCCGGCATGGGCGCCTATGCCGCGAGCAAGTCCGGCGTGCACCGGCTGACCGAAAGCATGGCCGACGAACTGAAGAACCGCGGCGTCACCGTCAATGCGGTGCTGCCCTCGATCATCGACACGCCCGCCAACCGCGCCGACATGCCCAAGGCGCAGTTCGACCATTGGGTGGCGCCGGCCGACCTCGCCGCGGTCATCCTGTTCCTAGCCTCGGAGGAATCGCGGGCGGTCACCGGCGCGCTGATCCCGGTGACCGGAGGGGTGTAGGGAGCTTTAGCGCGTGACGCGGATTGAGCGCGTCGCGACGACGCCGACTTCGCTATTGCGCCATTGTTCGCATGGAGGCAATTTTTTTCACCGCTGAGAGCTTGTCAATGACGCGCGAAGCGCGCCGCCTTCGGCGGTCGCCCGGAGGGCGATCGTTGACAAGCTCTCAGCGGTGAAACACGCTCCGCCATGCGAAACGATGGATCATCCCCGACCAGTTCGGTTCGCCCATATTTATATCGCTCGCAGCGAATTGTCCGCCGTTTCGACGCGAGTTCGGGCGGCCGGTCACCCTACCGCGCCCGCCGCTCCCGCTTCTCCGCGACCGCCACGGCGAGGGTGATCGCCAGGCAGAACGTCGCCGCCAGCGAGCGGAACGAGCCGAAATCGCTCTCGGCGATCTCGAAGCGCACGTCGGCGAGGCCGGCCAGCGGGCTCAGCGGGCTGTCGGTGACTACGACGATCGGCGTGCCGCGTTCGCGCGCCTTGCGCGTCTGCTCGACGGTGAACGGCGTATAGGGCGCAAAGCTGATGGCGATCAGCGCGTCGCGCTTGGTCGCATTGGCCATCTGCTCGCCGCCGAGGCTGCCGACATTGTCGACGAGCGCGGCGGGCACGCCGAGCTGGGCGAGCGCATAGGCGAGATAATGGGCGACCGAAAAGGCGCGCCGCTGACCGAGCAGGTAGATGGTCCGCGCGGCGCGCAGCAGTTCGGCGGCGCGATCGAGATCCTCGCGCGCCACCGTTTCGCGTAAGCGCGCCAGCGAGGCCGCCGCCGAATCGGCGAAGCCGCCGAGCAGGCGGGTCAGATCGCCGCTGTCGCGCGCGCTGGCGTGCAGCGCCTTCATCCGCTCGGGATAGTCGGGCCAGCGGCTGCGCAGATGCGAGCGGAACACCCCCTGCAGCTCCGAAAAGCCGCCAAAGCCGATCGCCTGGGCGAAACGGACCAGCGTCGAGGCCTGCACCTGCGGCGCGCGCGGCGATGCTGGAGGCGGTCCCCAGCGCCATTTCCTGCGGGTTTTCCAGCGCGAAGGCGGCGACCTGCTGCAGGCGCTTGGGCAAATCCGGCTTGATCCGGATCAGCGTGGCTTTCAGATCGTCGAAATCGGCTGGGCCGTCCATTCGTCTCCCCCGCCCCGCCGAAGGGCTTGACTCCGGCGCGCCAAACAGAATGAAAGTTCTAAAATATTTAGTCCAGAGAATGTTTCGACCAAGACGCGGCGCGCGCCCTGAGCGGCCGGCAACCCGGAAGGAAATTTTCATGTCGTCAATCGGCGTCGGCCTCATCGGCACCGGCTATATGGGCAAATGCCACGCGCTGGCGTGGACCGGGGTGAAGCCGGTGTTCGGCGATACGCCCGACATCCGCCGCGCCGTGCTGTGCGAGGCGACCGACGACCTCGCGCGCCGGAAGGCCGCCGAGTTCGGCTTTGCGCGCGCCACCGCGAACTGGCGCGACCTTGTCGCCGACCCCGAGGTCGACGTCGTCTCGATCACCACGCCCAACGCGCTGCACGCGGAGATGGCGATCGCCGCGCTGGCGGCCGGCAAGCATGTGTGGTGCGAAAAGCCGATGGCGCCCAAGCTCGCCGACGCCGAGGCGATGGCCGAGGCGGCGCGCCGCTCCGGCAAGGTCGCCATCCTCGGCTACAACTACATCCAGAGCCCGGCGATCCGCTATATCAGTGGCCTGCTCGACGCTGGGACGATCGGCGCGGTCAACCATCTGCGCATCGAGATGGACGAGGATTTCATGGCCGACCCCGAGCAGCCGCATTCCTGGCGCAGCGAGGCGTCCGCCGGCTATGGCGCGCTCGACGATTTCGCAGTGCATCCGCTGAGCCTGATCGCGACGCTGCTCGGGCGCCCGGAAAGCGTGTTCGGCGAAATGTCGAAGCCCTATGCCGACCGTCCGCACGCCGGCGGCCGGCGCGCCGTCGAGACTTTCGACATCGCCACCGCGCTGCTGCGCCTGCCCGGCGGCATCGCCGGCGCGATCCACGTCAACCGCTGCGCCTGGGGCCGCAAGGGCCGGCTGCAGGTGCAGCTATTCGGCGCGCGCGGGATGATCGTGTTCGACCAGGAGCGGTTCAACGAAGTGCAGGTCTATGTCGCCGAAGGGCCGCCCGCCGATCAGGGCTTCCGCAACGTGCTGATGGGCCCGGCGCACAAGCCCTACGACCGCTTCATCGTCGCCGCCGGCCACCAGATGGGCTTCAACGACCTGAAGGTGGTCGAATGCCGCGCGCTGCTGGCGCGCATCGCCGGCGAGCCGAGCGTGGCGATCGACTTCGACGAGGGGCTGGCGATCGAGCGCGCGGTGCATGCGATCGCGCGGGCGAGCCGGGAGGGGCGGTGGGTGGAGGTGTAGGGGGAGGGGGGTGGGGCGCAGCCTAAGCAAATGTCCACGGCGCGGCGAGCCTGTTGTTCACTGGCGAATTGCGAATGGACGAGTCGATACTCATTTCGACGAGGGCTTGCGAAGCTTGGTCAAAGCACGAATGCGGGCTCGCTCAGACTTTTCTGTCGCCCATTGAGCTTCGTCGCGCTGACGCCCCCAATGGTCCACCAACGCTTGTGGCAAAATTTCGTCCCTAAATCTGCTCAAATCCTCTGACCAATAGTCCTTGAATTCTCTTTTTGTCTCTCGAAGAAATTCGCGAAGCCCCCTCGAATCATCGTTGTAATCTTGGGCAGCGCTATCGAGACGGTCTTTCATCTCATCAACATATGAGGTTAGATTGTCGCTCAATACATTTATGGCGTCGAAGGTGTCTTCCCGAGCAAGTTCGTGAAATCCTTTTGTGTGCGTTAGAACAAGCTTGCGGTCGAACGCAACAATGCTATCAAAATTGTCTATGCTTGCTCTCTTGAGAATTGCTACTGGGACATCTTTTGCGGCTATGTGGGATCGCGTATCGCCCACTACATCGACAATTCCCCAAACGTCGAAGAATTGTCCAATGAGCGCGAGGTATGGTCTTCCTTCTTTGAATTGCAATGACTCGTAAGAAATCTTCGCGGAAATTGGCGCCGTCGGCGCACTCCCCGTCGTCGGTGAACTGCTGGGCGCTTCTGAGGCTGACATTTGAGCAATCGGCCTCTTAAAAAGGTCGGACAGTTTCACTTGCCTGCCTCCTCCAAAAATTCTCTTCTCCGTCGAGCACTAAACTCCAGTTCAAATTAGGGAGCCACGCGCTTCTCGCCGGTGTGCCAAAACTCAAGCAGACCGCGCGAGAACGGAATCGCGGACCATGCAGGATTTCGTCCAATCATTGCTGCGCCAGCTTAGGCTCTCCACGAGGGTTTGCATCGCATAACGATCGCATCCGTGTCAGGCGCTCATGTAGGTGAAGGGATTCTAGTAACCGAGCTTCCAGCGCAATCCATTTCGACTACTGCGAACATCGAATTGGGTATTGAGCAGCGTTTGATATCAGCGCGATCTCTATTCCCCCTTCGGGGATAGCCACCCCGCCAGCCCGCCGTCAAGCGGCTTTGCCGCTCCTGCGCTTCGCTTCGGCGCCTTCGGCGTGACTGCGGCCTGTCGGCGCGGCAAGTCGCCTCCATGTCTCTTTGGTGAGCGATGGCGGCCAAAGAGCCGGCGGCGCGCGCGAGCGGTCAACGTTCGCGAAGCGACCGCGTAGCGGCTTGACGTTGACGGCGAGCACGGCGCTGGCATGCGCGGGGCGCCAAGCGGCGCGCGCCATCGCCGGCTGATTCCGACCCCCCTCGTCATGGCCGGGCTTGTCCCGGCCATCCACGCCGGGCCGCCTTCGCCACCTTCGAATGACAATCGCGACGGCGCCGCGTGGGTGGCCGGGACAAGCCCGGCCATGACGTTGGAAGGATGTGCCGCATGCGCCGCCGCGCCGCCCTTTCGTTAACGCCGATCGCCTGCGCTGATCGGCGATCTGCGACGCGCCGATCTTAACTCTGTTCGAATTTGAGCCTTCTCCGCAGGCGCCATGACGCGCCGGCCGTTGCGCGTCCGTCGTCGCCCGGCATTCCCGCAACGCCTTGAAATCGCAGCGCTGGCCCGACCGCCGCGCCGCCGCGGCGCATCCGCGCTTACGCTGAGGAACATTAGACTTTGATGGTTCCGTCTCACCCCGGCTTAGCATTTGCGCCCGTATAGCCGAACGACAACCGGTGACGCATGAGCAACAGAAACCTTAACGCTGCCCGCGCAACGCGCCACGATCCCGCCGAAAAGCTGAAACTCGCGCTTGTCGCTGCGACAGTGTCGGTCGCTTATCTCGCGGTTGCGGCGCTCGCCATTTCCGCCTTCGGCACGAATACTCCGATCTGGTTCGCCAATGCGATCGGGCTCACCGCTCTCCTGCGTCACCGCCCCGCCGCCTGGCCGATCCTGCTGGCCGGCGTCGGCCTCGCCGACTGCGCCGCGATCGTCCTGTTCGGCGACGGCTCGCCGCTGCCGCTCGCGCTCTGCGATCTCGTCGAGATCGCGCTGGCGGCCACCGTCGTGCATCTTTCCGGCGGCATCAAGCCGCCGCTGTTCGGCGGCGGCCAGCTCGCGCGCATTATCCTCGCCTGCCTGACGGTGCCGCTCGTGAGTTCGGTGCTCGGCGCCGGCTTCCTCGCCCTCACGCATGGCGCGCCGTTCTTCGCCGGCTGGATCACCCGCTATCTCGCCTCCTCGCTCGGGCTGGTGATCGTCACGCCGTTCCTGCTGAGCTGGACCGATCCGGATCTGCGGCACGACGAACTCGACCGCGACGCATTGTTGAAGGCGCTGTTCGTCAACAGCATCCTCGGCGCGGTCGCCTTCCTCATCATGCGGCAGACCAACGGCGAACTGCTGTTCCTGATCTTCCCGGTGCTGCTGCTGGTCACCTGGGGCAGCGGGCTGCTCGGCTCGACGGCCGGCGCCATCGCGCTGACGGTGATCGGCGTGTGGTTCACCGTGCAGGGCGAGGGCGCGATCGTCGCGCTGATTCCGCCCGGCGGCGGCGTCGCCGAGCGCATTCAGGGCTTGCAATTGTTCATCGTCGCGGTGGTGCTCTCCAGCCTGCCGATGGCGGTGGTGCTCGGCCATTTGCGCAAGGCCAAGGCCGACGCCGAGGCGGCGGGCCAGGCCAAGGCGCAGTTCCTCGCCACCATGAGCCACGAGATTCGCACGCCGCTCAACGGCGTGATCGGCATGACCGGCCTGCTGCTGACCACCGATCTTGCGCCCCAGCAGCGCAGCTTCGCCGAGACGGCGCGCCAGTCGGGCGAAACGCTGCTCGGCGTCATCAACGACATCCTCGACTTCTCGAAGATCGAGGCGGGCAAGGTCGAGCTGGAGGTGACCGACTTCGATCTCTACGACGTCGTCGAGAGCGTCACCGGCATGATCGCGCTGCGCGCCGCCTCCAAGGGGCTCGAACTGGCGAGCCTGATCGAGCACGAACTGCCGCAGCGTCTGCGCGGCGATCCCTTCCGCCTGCGCCAGGTGCTGATCAATTTCGCCTCCAACGCGGTGAAGTTCACCGAACACGGCGAGATCGTGATCCGCGCCAGGCGCCAGGCCGAGGCCAACGGCCGGATGACCATCCGCTTCGAAGTCTCCGACACCGGCATCGGCCTCGCGCCCGGCCAGACCTCGAAGATTTTCGAGGCGTTCGCGCAAGGCGACGTCTCCACCACAAGGAAATACGGCGGCACCGGCCTCGGGCTGGCGATCTCCTCGCGGCTGGTCCGGCTGATGGGCGGGGCGATCGGCGTCGAGAGCGAGCCGGGCAAGGGCAGCACCTTCTGGTTCACCGTGCCGCTGACCGAAGCCTCGGCGTCGACCCCGCAGCGCGCCCGCCTCGTTGGAACGCGCGTGCTGGCGGTCGACGACAATGCGGTGAACCGCACCATCCTGCACCAGCACATCATCGGCTGGGGCATGCGCAACGGCAGCGCCGAGTCCGGCCCGCAGGCGCTCGAGATGCTGCGCGCCGCCGCCGCGCGGGGGGAGCACTACGACCTGGCGATTCTCGACATGCAGATGCCGGGCATGGACGGCCTCGGGCTCGCCCGCGCGATCAAGGCCGACCCGGCGATCGCCGACGTCCGGCTGATCCTGCTGAGCTCGATCGGCGACCACGCGCTGGCGGTGGCCAGCCGGGACGCCGGGGTCGACGCCTGCCTGACCAAGCCGGCGCGCCAGCGCGAACTTTATGATTGCCTGGCGCGGGTGCTCGCGCTGCGCACCCTCGAAGGCGAATTCGTCCAGGTCGATTCCTCGGTCGCCGCCGAGCGGCACGCCGAGTTGCTGGAGCAGCGCCATGCCGTGCGGATCCTGGTCGCCGAGGACAATGTCGTCAATCAGCAGGTCGCCCTCGGCGTTCTCGCCAGCCTCGGCTATTCGGCGGACGTCGTGGCGAACGGCGAGGAGGCGGTCGAGGCGGCCGCGCGCACGCCCTACGCGGCGATCCTGATGGATTGCCAGATGCCCGAGATGGATGGCTACGCGGCGAGCCGCCTGATCCGGGAACAGGAAAAGGACGGCGCGCGCATCCCGATCATCGCGCTGACGGCGGATGTGGTGACCGACGCGCGCGCCAGGAGCCTGGCGGCCGGAATGGACGACTACATCACCAAGCCGATCAATCCGGAGGAGCTCGCCGCCGCGCTGGAGCGCTGGGCGCCGGTCGCGCCGCGGCCTCGCGCGAGTGAAGCGGAGGCGCAGCCGCAAGCGCCAGCACAAACGCAAACGCAGGACGCTCCGCTCGACCAATTGGTGCTCGACAAGCTTCGCCGGCTGGAGAAAACCTCGCCCGGCCTCCTCAGGAACGTCGCCGACCTGTTTCTTCAGGACACGCCGCCCCGCCTCGCCGACCTCCGTGACGCCATGCTCCGGCAGGACGCGGCGCGCCTGGCGCGGCTCGCCCACGCGATGAAGGGCAGCGCCGCCAATCTGGGCGCCCGCGGCATGGCGGCGATCTGCGCCGACGTGCAGGCGCGCGCCGAAGCGGGCGACCTCGACGCGGCGCCGGCCCGCGTCTGCGATCTCGGCGACGAATTCGAGCGCGTCCGCACGGCGCTGCTCGGCAACGATCTGGCGGCCTGACCCATGCGCATCCTCATCGCCGAAGACGAGAAGACCTCCCGGCTGATCCTCGAAGCGGCGATCGCCCAGCTCGGGCACGAATTTGTATCGTCGGAAGACGGCCAGCAGGCCTGGCGATTGTTCCAGGAGACCAATGTCGACGCTGTCATCAGCGACCGGTCGATGCCGATGATGGACGGGCTCGAACTGTGCCGGCGCATCCGCGCGGCGCCCGGTCCCGGCTATCCCTATTTCATCTTCCTGACCTCGTTCGACGACAAAGCGCGCATCATGGACGGCGTCAACGCCGGGGCGGACGACTATCTGATCAAGCCGCTCGATCCCTGACGAACTCGCCGTCCGCCTGGTCGTCGCGGCGCGCGTCACCGGGCTCTATCGCCGTCTCGCCGCCCAGCAGTTCGAACTGGAACTGCTCAACCGCAAGCTGTTCGCCCAGACGCGGATCGACCCGCTGACCCAGCTCGGCAGCCGCCGCAAGCTCGCCGAGGACCTCGAACTGGTGTCGGCGCGGGTCGAGCGCTACGCCGAGCAATATTGCGTCGTGATGTGCGACGTCGATTATTTCAAGCGGTTCAACGACACTTACGGCCACCTCGCCGGCGACGAGGTGCTGCAGAGCGTCGCGCGCGCGCTCGCCAATGGCTGCCGCGGCGGCGACCAGGTCTACCGCTATGGCGGCGAAGAGTTCCTGATGGTCTTGCCCTCGCAGTCGCTCGAAGGCGGCCAGCGCAGCGCCGAGCGTCTGCGGGCGGCGGTGGAGGCGCTCAATATTCCGCATGCCGCCAGTCCGTCGAAGCGGGTGACCGTCAGCATGGGCGTCGCGCTGCTGTCGGCGGGCGAGGGCAAATCGCCGGCGGCGTGGGTCGAGCAGGCGGACGCCGCGCTCTATCGCGCCAAGGAGGCGGGACGCAATCGGGTGATCGCCGATCGCGTCGCGGCGTAGCGGCCCGCGCTCACACCGCCACCGGCGCCTTGATCGCCGGCCACGGATCGTAGCCCTCGAAGGCGATGTCGTCAGCGCGCAGGTCCATGGTGAGCTTCTCGCCGCGCAGGGAAAAATGCTCGCGCGCCGCGTCGAGCCTCAGCCGCGGCAGCGCGCGCGGCGCGCGCGTCAATTGCTCGCGCGCCTGATCGAGATGGTTGAGATAGAGATGCGCGTCGCCGAACGTGTGCACGAAATCGCCGACCTCGAGGCCGCTCGCCTCGGCGATCAGATGGGTCAGCAGCGCATAGCTGGCGATGTTGAAGGGAACGCCGAGAAACAGGTCGGCGGAGCGCTGATAAAGCTGGCAGGAGAGCCGCCCGCCGGCGACGTAGAACTGGAACAGGCAGTGACAGGGCGCCAGCTTCATCCGGCCGATGTCGGCGACGTTCCACGCCGAGACGATCAGCCGGCGCGAATCCGGATTGCGCCGGATCTCCGCCAGCACCCAGGCGATCTGGTCGTGGACGCGCCCGTCCGCTCCCTGCCAGGCGCGCCATTGCTGGCCGTAGATCGGGCCAAGGTCGCCCTTGTCGTCCGCCCATTCGTTCCAGATGCCGACGCCATTGGCCTGGAGATAGGCGACATTGGTGTCGCCGTTCAGGAACCACACGAGCTCGTGGACGATCGATTTCAGATGCAGGCGCTTGGTGGTGACGAGTGGGAACCCCTCGCGCAGGTCGAAGCGCAACTGCCGCCCGAACAGCGACCTGACGCCGGTGCCCGTCCGGTCGCCCTTGACCGCGCCGGCGTTGAGCGCTTCGTCGAGAAGATCGAGATAGGCGCGCATCGGCGGGTCCGTGAGGCGCGCCGCTTCTCCCGTCGAACGGGAGAAACCGGGGCGGCGCGCCGGATGAGGGTCCGGCGCAACAGGCTTTCGGGGGAAGCGCAGACCGGGCGGCGTATGCGACCCGACGGGCCGCCCTCATTCGACCCGACTTCGTCGGGCTACCTTCTCCCGATTCGCGGGAGAAGGAAAGGTTAGTGCAGGCTCACCGTCTGCAATTGATGTTCCCAGGCGTTGGCGATCGCCGCGTCCTTCGAATCGGTGAGCATGATCGGCGTTCCATCCGCGCCGAGCAGGGCGTAAAGCTGCAGGCCGGGACGAATGGCCGGGGCCTGCGGGAACAGGCGCTGCGCGTCTTCCGAACGGATCGTCTTGACATAGGCCAGCGCGCCGCCGCCGAGATGGGCGAACTCCTGCGGGGTCAGCGCCGGGCGATCTTCAGTGTGGTTTTCCATCTTCTTCGCTCCTTACACGGCGGTCCGCACGGAACCCGCCACTCCGCGCGAACCATCAGTCTCGCGCCAATACGTTGATTTTTCTTACCGTCCTGTCCTGTTGCGGTCGCGCCAGGTCGATTGACAGCAGACCGTTCGTCATTTCCGCGCCCAGCACCTGCATGCCCTCGGCGAGCAGGAAGCTTCGTTGAAACTGCCGCGCGGCGATGCCGCGATGCAGGTAGCAGCGAGACTTGTCCTCCGCCTGACGCCCGCGGATGAACAACTGGTTCTCCTCGTGCGTCACCTCGATCTGATCCTGCGCGAAGCCGGCCACCGCGAGCGTGATCCGCAGCATTTCCGGCGCCGCGCCGACGGGCGCTATTCTCTCAATATTATAAGGAGGATAGCCGTCGCTCGCGGTTTTCGACGCCTTGTCGAGCGCCCGCTCGATGTCGTCGAAGCCGAGCAGAAACGGAGAACTCAAAGCCGCCACGCGCACCATGTTCGAAGCCCTTTCGGCGCTTCACTGACAAGGCCTTCCAATTTGAAGCGCCCCGCCCGCTGGTCTTTCCGCGCCCGGTTTTCGCTCGAAAAAGCGCTCCGGACCGCCTCAATATGGTCATCCCGCCGGACTGTTCAAGTCCGGCATTGAGGCGGCGACCGGGCGGGGCGCGCCTTCAACGTCATTGTTCCGGTTGCATATTGACCGAAAAGCATAAATCAATTGTTCATCGGTTTCGAACCGCCGGCGGCGCATCGCGCGCGACGCCTGGCGAACGAACGGGGACGCATGGACTGGTCGAGCGAGCAGCAATCGGCCCTCGACCGGGTCGGTCAATGGCTGCGCGCCGCCGAACCACAGGTGTTCCGCCTGTTCGGCTACGCCGGCGTCGGCAAGACGACGCTCGCCCGCCACGTCGCGCAAGGCGGGCGGGGCGAAACGGCCTTCGCGGCGTTCACCGGCAAGGCGGCGCTGGTGATGCGCTCCAAGGGCTGCGCCGGCGCGACCACCATCCACGCGCTGATCTACCGCGCCTCCGAGGCGGACGATGGCGCGCCGAAATTCACTCTCAACCATGACGGGCCGGCCTCCCGCGCCGGCCTCATCGTGATCGACGAATGTTCGATGGTCGACGCCGAACTCGGACGCGACCTGTTGTCGTTCGGCAAGCCGGTCCTGGTGCTCGGCGACCCCGCGCAATTGCCCCCGGTCAAAGGCGGCGGCTTCTTCACCGACGCCGAGCCGGACGTCATGCTCACGCAGATCCACCGGCAGGCCGAGGACGATCCGATCATTCGCCTGTCGGCCGAGGTGCGCGAAGGCCGCGGCCTCGCTTATGGCCAATACGGCGACACCAGCGTGGTCAGGCGCGCCGAGATCGAATTCAGGCGCCGTGCTTGGCGTCGATCAGGTGCTGGTCGGCCTGAACCGGACGCGCCGCCTCTACAACCAGCGCATGCGCGCCCTGCTCGGAATCGAGGAGCCGCTTCCGGTGGCCGGCGACCGGCTGGTTTGCCTGCGCAACGATCGGACCAAGGGGCTGATCAACGGCGGGCTGTGGCGCGTCGCCAGGATGCAGGCGATGCGCAAGGATTTCGTGCGCATGACGCTGAAGTCCGAGGACGAAATGGGGCGCGCCAGCGCCAAGGTCGCCGTGCTGCGGCAATTCTTCGAAGGCGCGGAGGCGGAGCTCACCTACCCGCAACGCCGCGAATCCGACGAGTTCGATTTCGGCTACGCGCTCACCGTGCACAAGGCGCAGGGTTCGCAGTGGGACAATGTGATGCTGTTCGATGAAAGCTACGCGTTCGGCGAGCATCGCCATCGCTGGCTCTACACCGGCGTCACCCGCGCCGCCAGGCGCCTCACCGTCGTGCGATGACCAGCCAAGGCGACCGGGAAGCGACCGCGCTATTTGCCGACGCCCAGGCCGACGTGCAGGGCGTAGGCGAGCAGCGCGACGGCGGCCACCAGCACAACCGCCCAGACCGCGAAGAGCCACGGCGACCGGCCGTCCGACTGACGCAACGCGCGCGCCGATGACGTCGGCGTCTCAGGCCCCTGCCCGGCGAGCGTCGCCGCGGCAAGATGGCGATAGGTCGCGAGGCGCCGCTCCGTGCTCTCGCCGATGATATAGGCGCGCGATTCCGCGTCGCTTGGCGGGCGTCCGGTCGCCTTGATGAAGTCCTGCAGCCAGGCGCGCTTGTTCTGCTTGTAGATGGAATAGGCGACGAGGCCGGCGACCTCGCCTTCGACCTTCACCAGACTGTCGAAGATCGTGTTGCGCTCCCCTTCGGTCCCATCGATTTCAACGGGCTCGCGCGCCTTCAGCATCATGCCCGCCTTCGGCAGAGCGATGGCGGCCGGCGAGACGTGGTTTTGCGCGTCATTGTCTGGGCTTAGGGACATTGCAGGGCTCGAAAGGCTAAGCGGAAAAAACCGAGGGCAGCATATAGCATCCCGCATCGGAATTGACCAACGAATCCTCGGAGTGACGACGACGGACGGGCGCGAGAAACGGCGGGGCGGCGCGCTCCGATGGCGACGTGGATCGCCGCGCCGTCAGCGCCCGTCGGAACGATCGTGACCCCGTCGGGCCTTCCCGTCGCGCAGGCGATCCCATTCGACCGGCAATGCCGACAGGCCATGAAAATGGTAGCTGTCGCGATAGCCGGGACGCCCGACGAGGCGGAGCCCCGGCAGACGCTGGAACAGGATCGGCAAGGCGACGGCCATTTCGAGCCGCGCCAGCGGCGCGCCGAGGCAGAAATGGACGCCGCCGCCGAATGAGACATGCGGATTGGGCGTTCGGCCAGCGTCAAACATATCGGGATCGGAGAAGCGCTCGGGATCGCGATTGGCGGCGCCCAACAACAGGCCGATCCGGTCGCCTTGCCGCAACGCGACGCCGTCGTATTCGACGTCCTCCAGCGCATAGCGGGTGAACAGATGAAGCGGCGCGTCAAAGCGCAGCAATTCCTCGACGAGCGCCGCGCCCGCCGCCGGCGTCCCAAACGCCAGAGCCGGATCCACGCGCCCCTCCAGCATCGTCTTCACGCTGTTGCCGAGCGCGTGAACGGTCGCCTCGTGGCCGGCGTTCAGGACCAGGATGCAGGTGGCGATCAGCTCGTCCTCGGTCAGGCGGCCTTCGTCGGATTCGGCGCTGATGAGCTGGCTGATGAGATCGTCGGTCCTGGCCCCGCGCCGCTGCTCGACATAGCCGCGCAGGAACGCGACGAATTCGCGCGCCGCCGCCGCCGCGCGCAGTTCGATCTCTTCGGTGCGCCCGAACTGATACATCGCGACCATGCGATGCGACCAGTCGAGCAGGCGCGGAGCCATTTCACGCGGGACGCCGAGCAGCTCGGCGATCACCACGACCGGGATGGGCGTTGCGAAATGCTCGATCAGATCGATCGCGCCGCGCCCTTCGAAACCGTCGATCATTGCGTTGGCGAGTTCGCCGATGCGCGGCGCAAGGCGCTCGACCTGCCGCGACACGAAGGCCCGATTGATGAGATTGCGCAGCCGCGTATGCTCCGGCGGCTCGAGCTCCAGCAGCGAATGGCTCTCGACGTCGAGGAACGGGGCCAGATGTTCCGGCGGCTCGCTCCAGCCGAGTTGCTCCCGGCTCGCCCGGTGAAGGATCTGGCGCCCGAACCGACGATCGCGCAGCAGCGCCGACACTTGCGCGTGCCCGCCGAAGCACCAGAATCCATATTGCTCCCAGAAAAACGCCGGCATTGCCGCGAGAATCGCGCGATAGGCGGCATAGGGATCGTTGAAGAAAGCGGGATCGCGCGGGTCAAGCGACACGCTGCGTCGCGCGCGGTCGATTTTCGCGGTCATGGCGCGTCCGATTCTCCCAATCCGTACGCCGCCTCGACGATATAGGGACCGCCCCCCGTCGATTCGCGCGCCGAAAACAGCACGAAGCGCGTCGCTTCGAATTGCCGCGCGGAGAAATAGCCGCGCGCGCTCAGATAGTCGGCGACCGCGCGGGGCGAGCCGGATCGCAGCCGCGCCAGCGTGATGTGCGGCGAAAACTTGCGCGTCTCCGGCTCGAGGCCGATGCGGCGCAGGCGCCTTTCGTGGTCGGCCTGCAACTCGACGAGCGGCGCGGTCGGCTTGATCCTGGCGACGATGGCCCGCGGCTTGTCGGCGCCGAACCAGCCAAGCTCGTCGAGGGTGACGACGACCGAGGGGCGGCGGATTTCGCCGAGAACGTCGGCGGCCTCGCCCGCCATGCGCTCGTCGATATCGCCGATGAAGCGCAGGGTGATGTGATAATTCTCGACGTCGATCCATCGCGCCCCGGAAACGCCGCCGCGCAACATCGCAAGCTCCGCCGCGACATCGGAAGGCACTTCAAGGCCGGTGAACAATCGGGGCACGTCGAGGTCCTGGCGATTGCCCCGGCGGCGCGCGCCGAGGGCGAGGTGCGGCTGTCGCGGGGCCGGCGCGCAGAACCCCCGAGGTCTCCGGCCTCTGCGGATCATGCGTCGCGGCGGATGGGTCGGAGCGCGGCGGTTTCAACCGGACAGGCGCACGGGCAAGCCTCTGGTCAGTGGAAGAAATAGGCGGCGCCGACGCGCACGCCGTTGCTGGTTCGCGTCTGGCTGCAACAACTGTCGCTGTCGAGATGGGTGCTCTCGCTGGCCAGCGAGCGCGAATACAGATATTCCGCGCGGATTGCGATGCGCTCGCTCGCCATATAGTCGAGACCGGCGCCCAACGTGCCGGCGAGGACCGGTTGATTGGTTCGCGTGTTGCCGTTCGCATTGTCGACCTGCTGACTGGCGCCGAAATCCAGCCCGCTGGCGACGAAAGGCAGGAACCGGCCGAACGCATAGCCGGCGCGGCCGCGCAAATCGCTCTCGAGAAAGTTCTGATAGTTCGTCGAGGCGGCGCCGGGCTGGGGGCCGTGGCCAACGACGTTGGCCAGCATGGCGGCGCCGTCAACGCCCAGCATCGTGTTGCCGAACATCCAGTTCTGTCCGGAATAGGCGCCGCCGATCGGACCGGCCGCCCGAAAAGCCGGCGCGACGCCGAGGCCCTGGGTCATGATCTGCTGAGCCGCGGCGCCGCCGATGGCGCCGACATAATTGCCGCCCCACGCGGCGGGGGTCACCTCCGGCGAAGCGTGCGAGGCCTCGCCGTTCGTGGAAATCAACGCGACGCGCGCGTATTGGATCGCCGCGTCGGTGCGCAGCGTCGGCCCGTTCAGGTTATAGCTGGTCGTGGGCAGGCTCTCGTAGAGATATTCCGCGCGCACCACTGATCGCCCGACGATCGGCAGGACGACTTTGGCGTCGACGCCGGCGCCCAGCGTCCAGCCGGCGCGCACGGCCGTCTGGCCGTCAAAATCAGCAGGCGCTTGCTGGAACTGGGCGCCACGGTCGTAGGCCGCTCCGCCGGCGACGAACGGCATGAACCCGCCGGCGTCATAGCCAAGGCGAATGCGCGCGTGGATCGCGTAGATGCTCTCGGCCTCGTTGGCGACAAGTCCCGGCGCGCCGGAGAATTTCCGGGTCAGGTAGTTCGAGCCGACGTCCCCTTCGAGGCCATAGACCAGAACGCCGTCCTGCCAGTTGTAGCCGGCGAGCGCGCCGGTCGCGCCGCCCCATGCTGTTCCGCTCGCGGATGCGCTTTCGCGCGTCGAGAACGAGCCGAGCGCGCCGCCGACGAACGAGCCGGCGTAGAGGCCGCCCCAGTTCGACGCCGGCGCGGATGCGGGCGAAGCGGATTGGGATGGAAGATCGGCGGCGCGGGCGCCGCCCGCTAAAAATGCGACGACCGAGAGGGCGAGGCCTGCAATACCTGAACGCATCGGGCGATCAATTCTCCGTCCCGCGAGCCACGCGCTTCGTGGGGGTATGTCAAGCGGATCGACCGTCCTCTCGTCAAGCGATTTTCGAACCCGCGCCCGCGTCGCGCCGACAATGTCCCCACATGCCGCGCGGCGGCCAGACGCCTGACTGGCGGCGCTACTTCTGGTCGCCGAGATAGGCGGCGAGGCGCAGTTCGATTTCGTCGGCCAGCGACTTGGCGATCTTGATCTCGGCGTCGCGCTCCGCGCGCAGGTTGGCGAAGCGCTCCTCGCCGCGATTGTAGACCGCCACCGCGGTCGCCTGGCCGGTCACGATCGAATCTCCCCCTCCGAACGGGGTCAGCGTGTAGTTGGCGGCGCCGGTCACCGTGGCGGCGTTGGCCGCCTGGATTTGCGAACTGACAGTCGGCGTCTGGCTGCCGATCGTTGCCGTGACGGTCAGCCGGTATTTCGGCTCCACGACCGCGCCGGTGCCGTTGAGGTTGGCGATCAGATCGTTGCCGAGGTAATGGCCGATGCGATCCTTGATCGGCGTCACGACAATCGCCCGCATGTCGGCGACCAGGCCGGGGTGGGCGGCCTCGCCATAGAGCGGCTGGAAGCACCCGCCCGCGGGAAGCGCCGCGAGGAGGATCGCAAAACGCCGGCAATTCATCGGCGACAGGGTCTCAGACCACGACATTGACGATCCTCTGAGGCACCACGATGACCTTTTTGGGCGGCCGATTATCCAACGCCCGGCGCACCGCGTCGAGCGATAAAGCGGCGGCCTCGACGGTTTTGGCGTCGGCCTCCCGATCGACCGTCACATCGGCGCGCTTGCGCCCGTTGACCTGCACCGGGATGGTGATCTGCGACTGGGCGATCAGGACGCGGTCGGCGACCGGCCACGGGCTTTCGGCGACCAGCGCGTCGTGCCCGAGCACGGACCAGCACTCCTCGGCCAGATGCGGCATCATCGGCGCGAACAGCCGCACCAGGATGTCGCCGGCCTCGGCGAAGGCGAAGCGCAGATCGTCGCCGACTTCGGCCTGCTCGATGGCGCCGACGGCGGCGGCCAGAGTGTTGACGAGTTCGTAGATCGTCGCGATGCAGACGTTGAAGCTCAGCCGCTCCACCTCGTCCTCGACCTTGACCAGCGCGCGATGCGCCGCCTGGCGGATTTTGTGCGCCGCCTCGCCGAACGCCGCCGGCGGCGCGGGGCGCGTCGGGCCGACAATGCGCTCGATCTCGCACACCAGCCGCCAGAGGCGCTGCGTCTGCCGGGAGGCGCCCTGGATGCCGGCCTCGGTCCAGATCACGTCGCGCTCGGGCGGCGAATCCGACAGCATGAACCACCGCGCGGTGTCGGCGCCATAGGTCGCGATGATGTCGTCGGGGTCGACGGTGTTGCGCTTCGATTTCGACATTTTCTCGATCGGGCCGATGTCGATTTCCTCGCCGCCCTCGATCAAGATCGCCCGACGCCCCTCGGGGCCCGGCTCCACGCGCACCTCGGCCGGCGCGATCCACTGTCCTTGCGGATGACGATAGGTCTCGTGGACGACCATGCCCTGCGTGAACATGCCGGCGAAAGGCTCGTCCAGCGCCAGATGGCCGCAGCGGCGCATCGCCCGCGTGAAGAAGCGGGAATACAGCAGGTGCAGGATCGCATGTTCGACGCCGCCGATATACTGGTCGACCGGCAGCCAGCGATTGGCGATGGCCGGCGTGGTCGGCGTCAAGGCGTTGCCTGGGTCGGTGAAGCGGGCGAAATACCAGGAGGAGTCGACGAACGTGTCCATCGTATCCGTCTCGCGCCGCGCCGCGCCGCCGCAGCGCGGGCATGCGACATGCTTCCACGTCGGATGCCGGTCGAGCGGATTGCCGGGCTGGTCGAACGAGACGTCCTGCGGCAGCACCACCGGCAGGTCGCCCGCCGGAACCGGCACGACGCCGCAATCGGCGCAGTGGATGACCGGGATCGGGCAGCCCCAGTAGCGCTGGCGCGAAATGCCCCAGTCGCGCAGCTTGAAATTGACCTGCCGCTTGCCTTGCGGGCGATTGCCGAGGCTTTGCGCCTCAAGGCGCCGCGCGACCTCCTGCCGCGCCGCGTCGGGCGTCAGGCCGTCGAGGAAGCGCGAGTTGATCATCACGCCGTCGCCGTCATAGGCCTGCCGGTCGATCGTGAACGACGCGGCGTCGACGCCCGGCGGGCAAACCACCGGCGTCGCGCCGAGGCCATAGGCGTTCGCGAAGTCGAGATCGCGCTGGTCATGCGCGGGACAGCCGAAAATCGCACCCGTCCCGTAGTCCATCAGCACGAAATTGGCGACATAGACCGGCAGGCGCCATGTCGGATCGAACGGATGAACGACGCGAAGGCCGGTGTCATAGCCCTTCTTTTCGGCCGTTTCGATCGCAGCCAACGAGGTGCCGACCCGTCGGCATTCCTCGATGAAGGCGCGTAGCGCCGGGTCGTGTCCCGCCGCCGCGCTCGCCAGCGGATGGTCGGGCGCCACGGCCATGAACTTGGCGCCGAACAGCGTGTCGGGCCGGGTGGTGTAGACTTCCAGCTCCTGCGCGCCGGCTTCCCGCGCGACCACGGGCGCGGAGGCCGGATCGATCGCAAAGCGCACCAGCATGCCTTCCGAGCGGCCGATCCAGTTGCGCTGCATCAGGCGCACCTTTTCCGGCCAGCGGTCGAGGCCGTCGAGCGCCTTCAGCAGATCCTCCGAATAGTCGGTGATCTTGAAGAACCATTGCGTCAGCTCACGCTGTTCGACGATCGCGCCCGAGCGCCAGCCGCGTCCGTCGACCACCTGCTCGTTGGCGAGCACCGTGTGGTCGACCGGGTCCCAGTTGACCTTCGACTTCTTGCGGGTGACGAGGCCGGCTTCGAGAAAATCGAGGAACAGCTTCTGCTGGTGCTTGTAATAGCTGGGGTCGCAGGTGGCGATCTCGCGCGACCAGTCGAGCGACAGCCCCATCGATTTGAGCTGCGCGCGCATCGCAGCGATGTTGGCGTAGGTCCAGGTCGCCGGATGCGACTTGTTCTGCATCGCAGCGTTTTCGGCGGGCATGCCGAAGGCGTCCCAGCCCATCGGGTGAAGCACGTTGAAGCCGCGCGCCCTTTTGTAGCGCGCCACGACGTCGCCCATCGCATAGTTGCGCACGTGCCCCATATGAATGCGCCCGGAGGGATAGGGGAACATTTCGAGGACGTAGTATTTGGCGCGAGGGTCGTCGGCGTTGGTCTTGAACGTCGCGCGCTCGGCCCAGATCCTCTGCCACTTTTGCTCCGCTTCGCGGGCGTTGTAACGCTCTGGCCGCATGTCCGTTTCTTCGATGAGTTTGGTTAGGATTCAGCGCGTGCGAAGGACGCCGGCCGGTGGCCGCGACAGAGCATGATTTGATCCGGCCGGTCAAATTGCGGGCGCCCAGAAGGGAGGCGCGAGCGACCGGCGCGCCGCCATTCGTTGACCCCTTGCGTCGATTGCGGCATTTTGAAACCGGCGTTTCATCGGTTTTTCAGGGTTGACGATCATGATTCCGCACATTCCCGAGCCGATCCTCCATCCGACCGCGATCCTCGACCTGCGTCCGACCCAGATCACGCTCGGCATGCGCGAGGTGGAGGAAAAGCGGAAGGCGTGGCGCACTTTCGATCCCGAAAAACTCAACGATTTTCTCGGCGCGCATATGGTCCCGGTCATTCTCGGTCCGGACAAGCAGCCTTATCTCACCGACCATCATCATCTTGCGCGCGCCCTGCACGACAACGGCGTCACCAGCGTCTTCACGACGGTGATCGCCGACCTCCGGCGGCTCGACGAGGACGCGTTCTGGACCGTTCTCGATTTCCACGCGTGGAGCCATCCCTACGACCGCAAGGGGCGGCGGCGCCCCTATTGGGAACTGCCCAGGACCGTCGCCGACATGTCCGACGATCCGTTTCGCTCGCTGGCCGGCGAGTTGCGGCGTGTCGGAGGCTTCGCCAAGGACTCCACCCCGTTCTCGGAATTCCTGTGGGCCGACTTCCTGCGGCGAAGGATCAAGAGCAAGGCGATCGCCAAGAACTTCGAGGCCTCTCTCGAACTGGCGCTCGAGCTCTCGATGAGCCGGGAGGCCAGCTATCTGCCCGGCTGGTGCGCGGCTCATCCAAAAAGGGCGAAGACGCGCGGCAAGACCGAGGCCAGCGCGTCGGCGAGTGCGCGCGCGGCCAGCCACGCCGATTGAACGGCGAACCGCGACGCTATCGCTCTACGGCTTCGGGCGAAACGCCTTGCAGACCGCGGGATCGGTTTCGAGCCGGTCGCCGCCGATCAGGTCGAGGCAATAGGGAATGGCCGGAAACACTGCATCGAGGCAGGTGCGGATCGCCGACGGCTTGCCGGGCAGGTTGACGATCAGCGACCGGCCGCGAATCCCGGCGAGCTGGCGCGACAGGATGGCCGTCGGAACCTCTCTGAGGCTGGCGGCGCGCATCAATTCGCCAAAGCCGGGCATTTCGCGTTCGCAGACCGCGCCGGTCGCCTCGGGCGTGACGTCGCGCGGCGCCGGGCCGGTGCCTCCGGTGGTGAGGATCAGCGAACAACCCGCGACGTCGGCCAGTTCGCGCAGGGCGGCTTCGATCAGCGGACGCTCGTCGGGCACGAGGCGTCGAACGGGACGCCAGGGCGTTGCGAGGATCGCCGCCAGCGCCGCCTCGATTCCCGGGCCGCCCTTATCCTCGTAGAGGCCGGCGCTGGCGCGGTCCGAGACGGTCACCACGCCAATAAGAGCTTCGATCACCGGCGCATCGCTCCTGACGTCGAAGCAGGATCGCCGCCCGGCGAATCAATCCTGCTTTCGATCATCCTACCCCACCCCTCCTGTTGTCCGAAGCGTCGACGCTATCTGCGCTCGCGCCTTAGCGGAAGTCGAACGCCGCCGTCATGTCGGCGCTCGCGGCGTCCCGCGTTCCCAGCGGCGCCAACCCGAACCGCGTTTCGATCAATTTCAGAATGGCGGTCGTGTCGTAGACCGTGTGATCGACGAAGCCGCGCCTGGCGAACGGCGAGATCACCAGCGTCGGCACCCGCGTGCCGGGTCCCCAGCGGTCGATGACCGGCGGCGCCACATGGTCCCACAGGCCGCCATTCTCGTCATAGGTGATGATGATGACGCTGTCCTTCCACAGCGGGCTGCGCTCGATCAGGCGCACCAGCAGCGCGGTATGGTATTCGCCCGCCAGCACGCTCGCATAGCCCGGATGTTCGTTGTCTTCTCCGCTCGGCTTGAAGAACACCACCGGGGGCAGCGACCCCTTCTCGATGCCGTCGACAAAATCGACCTCGTCCTTGAGATGCGCCTTGGCGCCGGGCGAACCCAGCGCGTAACGCTCGAAATACGCGAACGGCTGATGGTGGAACTGGAACAGCGGACCCGGTCTGCCCGCCACGGCCGCATCCCAGCCGCCGGAATACCACGCCCAGTCGATCCCCTTTTCATCGAGCCGGTCGCCGATCGTCGGGGCGGTCTGAACGGGCAACGTCCTGGCGAGATCAACCTTGGCCGGAAGCGGCCCAAGCCTTGGCAGCAACGTATTGACGGCATAGCCGTCCGGCGTCACCGCGCCGTCCTTGGCCAGCATTCCCTTGTCGTCGAGCGCGGCGACCAGATCGGCGGGCGCGCCGTCAAAGCGCGGCGGACAGGCGCAGACCAGCATGAAGTGGTTGAAAAACGAGCCGCCGAACCCGGCGTGATGGAAATGATCCATCAGCACATAGTTCTTCGCATAGCCCCAGAGCGGCGTGGGCGATCCGTCGAAATAGCTCATCGGCAGCGACCCGGCGTCGCTCCAGGCGACGAACTTGTCCATCTTGCCGCCGTCGATCTGCAATTGCTCCTGATAGAAGCGGTGCCAGGCGTCCCCGGTCACCTGCGAAAGCGCGACATAGGGCTCCGCGCGATACGGTTTGTTGGGCAGATCGACGGGAAAGCGCGAATCGACTTGTGGGGGTCGGAAATTGGTGTTCAGCACCGGCGGCAACTTGTCATAGGGCTTGCCGTCGCGGTCGACCTGGGTCGCGGCGCTCCCGGCGTCGGCCACCCCGTCCGCGCCGGGAAACAGGCCGTAGAGCTGGTCGAAACTGCGGTTCTCGAGATAGATGGTGATGATGTGATTGATCCGATCGAGTCCGGCGACCGGCTTTGGCGCCTCCTGGGCCAGCGCCGGCGCGGCCGGGAGGCCGAGAATGAGAAGGCCGACGCCGGCAATGCCGGCTGCCGCGAGATTCAATACGATCCGGTCAGATTTCACGGCTTCACTCCTTCGGCGCGCCAGCGAGCCGGCGCCGCCGATGCTCGCCCCGGAAAGTGACGGCGGCGTGACCGGCGTTCACCGCCCGGCCGGGTGTTCGGGCGCCAGCGCCCGCATCGCTTCCTCGACGCTCGGGAAAAGATGGTCCGCGCCGATCAGCCGGTCGAGCCCGAAGCGCGTGAAGCCTTGCTGGGCGCGAACCGATTCCAGCCGCGCGAACGCGACGTCGGTCCCTTGCCCGCGCAGCCGGCGGACGACGGCGGCCAGCCCCTGCGCGGCGGTGTAGTCGATCGCCACCAGGCTGTTGGCCTCGATCACCAGGAGCCGCACCGGCGCGCGCGCCGCGACCAGCCCCTGCACGGCGCGCCGGAAGTGATCGACGTTGAGAAAGGACAGCGGGGCCTGCCACGCGGCGACGATCGTCCCCGGCGCCGTCTCGCCGTCGTCGGCCCCGGTCCTCGGCCACCAGATCGAAGTGCCGGAAATCCGGGCAAGCTCCACGATCTGCGAGCGCGTGGTCGTCCAGACGCCGTGCAGCAGCGACAGGACGATGCCGGCTGCCACGCCCTGCTGGATCGGCAAGAACAGAATCGCCGCGGCGGTGGCGACGATCAGCGCGAACTCCGCCGAACTCCGTCGCCAGACGTCGGCGAACACCGAGACCCGCACGATTCGGCGCGCCACGAACAACAGCACCCCGGCGAGCGCCGCATGCGGCACATGCGCGAGCAGGGCCGCTCCGAAGATGAGAAGCGCCAGCACCACGACGGCGCAGACCAGCGCGCTCGCTTGCGACATCCCGCCGGTCGCGACCACCGCCGCGGTTCGCGGCGGGCTGGCGTTGAGCGGGAAGGCCCCGATCAGCCCGGCCAGCGCGCTCGCCGCGCCAACCCCGACAAAATCGCCGTCGACGTCCGGCGAGTCTTCGGCGTCGGAGACAAACGCGCGCGCCGTCGCCGCGGTCTGCACCATGACGACGATCGCGACGATCAGCGCCAGCGGAGCGATCCGGGTCAGGTCGTCGAGCGACGCAGCCGGCCATTTCAGGGCGGGCGCGGCGCCCGAAACGTCGCCCAGCGCGGAGACGCCGTGGCTCTCCAGCCCGAAGGCGGCGACCAGCGCGGCCGCGCCGGCGACCCCGATCAGCGCGCCGGGAATGCGCGGGTCGATGCGCTCGCTGCCCAGCATGATCGCCAGGACGCCCAGACCGATGGCGAGCGTGAGAAAATTGGTCGACGGAAGGGCGCCGATCAGCGCCCCCGCCTGGTCGATGAACGACCCGTGCGCTGGATCGAGGCCGAGCAGCGCGGGCGCTTGCGAGAGGACGATGTGGCCGGCGATGCCCGTGAGAAAGCCTGTGGTGACCGGAATCGACAGGAGATCGGCCACCCAGCCCAGCCGAAACAGTCCGGCGGCGACGAGGACGAGGCCGACCATCAACGCGAGCGTCGCCGCCAGCGACGCGTATTGCGGCGAACCCGCGGCGGCGAGGAGCGCCAGGCCGCCGGCGAAGATCGGCGCGATCGTGGAATCCGCGCCGACCGACATCACGCGGCTCGACCCGAACACGGCAAAGCCGAGCGCGCCGGCGATGATCGCGAGAAAGCCGATCTGCGGAGCAAATCCGGCGAGGCGCGCGGTCGCCATTTGCTCGGGAATGGCGATCGCCGCCAGCGTCAGGCCGGCGATGAAATCGGGCCTGAGGTCGGCGCGGCGCCAGCCGGCGAAGGATTGGAGGATCGGCCAGCGCCGGCGCGTCGGGCGCTGATTTTGCATTTTTTCCATTGGCTTCAACGGCCCCGTTGGTTGGCCGATATGAGGCGGTCGGGTCCGCGCCGTCAATGCGGGGCGACGGCGCCGGCCTCCCGGCGAAGCCCTCCGCGCGCGCTGGCGCGCCGCTTGCCGATGGCGCAGAATGAACGGCGCCGCCGCGCGAAAAAGGCCGCGGCCTCGACGATCGGGGGAACAGGTGCTGGTTCGGCGATTGGCCTTGGCGATCGGGCTTCTTTGCGCCCTCATCGGCTCGCAACTCCCCGAATTCGCTCAGCAATACCGGCAGCGCCTCGGCGGCGCGCTCGACGAGCTCAACCGCATCGTCGCGCAGTTCGACGCCGAGGCGGAGAGCCAGTCGCTGACCCGCGCGCAGGGGATCGAGCGCCTGAAAGGCAACGCCGACAGTCTGGCGAGCGAGCGCGGCCTCGCGGTGGAGCGGGACATCGCGCGCGCCGATCGGCTCGCCCGCCAGAAGGAGGCGTTTCAGAACGGCGGGCCGGTGACCCGTCTGGCCTCCCTGATCGCCAATTTCGACCCCGCCACCGCGGCGCAGGCGATCGGGGATTTCGAACCCGCCGTTCCCATCACGTTCGAGGGTTTGGTGATCGCCGGCCTGGCGCTGATCCTTGGCATGGGCGCGACGCATTTGGTCGCCTGGCCGATCCGCCGCCGGCTGCGTCGGCGCCGCCACGACAGGCTGTTGGCGAAAGTCGCGAAAGGGTGAACGGCCATTCCGGCGCACACGGTGGGAATTCGGCGATTCTGCTTGACATATCGACCATTTATCGGTGGATTCGCGGCCCGCAAGCGACCCTGTCGACCGGATTGGGGCAGTCCGGGCGATTAACGGGAAAAAAAGAGACGGAGGCGAAGATCGCGAACCTCCGGGGAGAATTGTGTGAAGGCGACCGATATCTCCCAAGCCGATTACTTCCATAAAGTGGTCGATTGTCAGTGGGCGTGCCCGGCGCATACGCCGGTGCCCGAGTATATCCGGCGCATTTCGGCCGGGGACTATCTCGGCGCCTATATGATCAACTGGCAGTCGAACGTCTTTCCGGGAATTCTGGGACGGACCTGCGATCGCCCCTGCGAGCCGGCCTGCCGCCGGGGCCGCGTGGAAGAGCAGCCGGTGGCGATCTGCCGTCTCAAGCGTGTCGCCGCCGACCACAAGGGCGACGTTTCCGCGCATATGCCGCGGCCGCCCGCCACGCGCAACGGCAAGCGCATCGCGTGCGTCGGCGCCGGCCCGGCCTCGCTGACCGTGGCGCGCGATCTGGCGCCGCTCGGCTATGAGGTCGTGGTGTTCGACGGCGACCATCGCGCCGGCGGCATGATGCGCAGCCAGATCCCCAAGTTCCGGCTGCCCGATGCGGTGATCGACGAGGAAGTCGGCTATGTGCTCGACGGCGGCGTCGAATTCATCGCCGGCCGGCGCATCGACAGCCTGAAGGGCCTGCTCGGCGAGGGCTACGACGCCATTTTCATCGGCTGCGGCGCGCCGCGCGGCCGCGACCTCGCGCTGCCGGGCCGCAAGGAGGCGGCGGCCAACATCCACATCGGCATCGACTGGCTGGCGAGCGTCTCGTTCGGCCACACCACGGCGATCGGGCGACGGGTGATCGTGCTCGGCGGCGGCAACACCGCCATGGATTGCTGCCGCTCGTCGCGCCGGCTCGGCGGCGCCGAGGTCAAAGTGGTGGTGCGCTCCGGCTTCGCCGAGATGAAGGCGTCGCCGTGGGAGAAGGAAGACGCGATCGGCGAGGGTATTCCGATCCTCAACTATCACGTCCCCAAGGCGTTCATTCACCAGCGCGGCCGGCTGACCGGCATGACGTTCGAGAAGGTCGCGGCGTCGAAGGACGCCAGCGGCCGCCGCGTTCTGTCGCCGACCGGCGAGCCGGACGTTCACATCCCCTGCGACGACGTGCTGATCGCGGTCGGACAGGAGAACGCCTTTCCGTGGATCGAGCCGGACGCCGGCGTGGCGTTCGACCGCGCCGGCCTGCCGAGGATCGACGCGCTGACTTTCCAGTCGAGCCTGCCTGCGGTGTTTTTCGGCGGCGATTCGGCGTTCGGCCCCAAGAACATCATCACCGCCGTCGCGCATGGCCATGAGGCGGCGATTTCGATCGACGCCTTTTGCCGCGCCGAGAACCCGCGGCTCCGTCCGCCGCCGATGACCAACCTGCTCAGCCAGAAGATGGGCATCCACGAATGGACCTACGACAACGCGATCACCGTCGATCCCCGGTTCAAGGTTCCGCACGTCGGCCCGGCCGCTCTCAAAGACATCGGCATCGAAGTTGAACTCGGCTTCGATCTCGCCGTCGCCGTCGCCGAGGCGCAGCGCTGCCTCAATTGCGACGTGCAGACGGTGTTCTCCGAGCCGGCGTGCATCGAATGCGACGCCTGCGTCGACATTTGTCCGACCGACTGCATCTCGTTCGTGCCGAACGCGGCGGAGGATGTGTTGCGCGCCTCGCTCAACGCGCCGTCGACCAATCTTTCCCAGGCGATCTACGTGTCGGAGCCGGTGAAGACCGGGCGCGTGATGGCCAAGGACGAGGACCTGTGCCTGCATTGCGGCCTGTGCGCCGAACGCTGTCCGACCGGGGCCTGGGACATGCAGAAATTCACCCTCGAGATTGCGCAAGCGGGACACGGATGCCGATCCAGGGCGTAAACGACTTTGTGATTCGCTTCGCGAACGTCAACGGCTCCGGCTCGGCCAGCGCCAACCTGTTGTTCGCGCGCGCGATCCTGCGCATGGGCGCGCCGATCGCCCCGCGCAACATCTTTCCCTCCAACATCCAGGGCCTGCCGACCTGGTACGAGGTCCGGGTCACCGCCGAAGGCCACCTCGGCGCGCGTGGCGGGACCGACATGATGGTCGCGATGAATCCGCAGACCTTCGACGCCGATGTCGCCTCGATCGAGCCGGGCGGCTATCTGTTCTACGATTCCTCGCGGCCGATCCCGGCCTCGAAGCTGCGGCACGACGTCGTCGTGCTCGGCATGCCGCTGACCGACATCTGCACCCGCGAATTCACCGAGCCGCGGCAGCGCCAGTTGTTCAAGAACATCGTCTATGTCGGGGCGCTGGCCGCCTTGCTGGACATCGAGATCGCCGTCGTCGAGAAGCTGATCGCCGAACAATACAAGGGCAAGGATCGGCTGACCGCGCCGAACCTGCGGGCTCTGCGGATCGGCTTCGACGACGCCCGCTCCCGTTTCGTCTGCCCGCTCGGCATTCGCGTCGCGCGCAGCGAGGCGGTCGGCGACCGCATCCTGGCGGAAGGCAATTTCGCCGCAGCCCTCGGCGCGGTGTACGGCGGCGCCACGGTGTGTGCGTGGTATCCGATCACCCCGTCGACCTCGCTCGCCGAGGCCTTCGAAAAGAATTGCGCGCGGCTGCGGGTCGACAAGGCGACCGGCGAGAAGCGCTACGCGATTCTTCAGGCCGAGGACGAGATCGCGGCGATCGGCGTGGTGGTCGGCGCCGGCTGGAACGGCGCCCGCGCCTTCACCGCGACCTCCGGGCCGGGGATCTCGCTGATGCAGGAATTTCTCGGGCTCGCCTATTTCGCCGAGATTCCGGCGGTGGTGTTCGACGTCCAGCGCGGCGGCCCCTCGACCGGCATGCCGACCCGCACCCAGCAATCGGACGTGCTGGCCTGCGCCTTCGCTTCGCACGGCGACACCAAGCACGTGCTGCTGCTGCCGGACGGCCCCGGCGAAGCCTTCGAATTCGGCGCGCGCGCGTTCGACCTGGCCGAGCGGCTGCAGACCCCGGTGTTCGTCATGCTCGATCTCGACATCGGCATGAACGCCCGTCTCACCGCGCCGTTCCGCTGGGACGATGCGCGCAAGTTCGATCGCGGCAAGGTGATGTCGGCGGCCGATCTCGAATCCGGGCGCGAGTTCGGCCGCTATCTCGACGTCGACGGCGACGGCGTGCCGTGGCGCAGCATTCCCGGCGCCCATCCGACGCGCGGCGCCTATTTCACCCGCGGCACCAGCCGCGACCGCTACGCCCGCTACACCGAAGAAGGCGGCGCCTATGTCGACAACATGCAGCGGCTGCTGCGCAAGTTCGACACCGCGCGCAAGCTGCTGCCGCGCGCCGAACTGCGCAGCGCCGCGCAGCCGACCCGCGTCGGCGTGATCCACTATGGCTCGACCGCCGCGGCGATGGACGAGGCGGCCGAGCTGCTCGTCCGCGACGGGGTGCATGTCGACGCGCTGCGCATCCGCGCCTTTCCGTTCGGTCCGGAGGTCGGCGAGTTCATCGCCGCGCACGAACAGGTGTTCGTCGTCGAGCAGAACCGCGACGCGCAGATGCGCACCCTGCTGATGACCGATCTGGGGATCGACCCCGCGCAACTGGTGGCGATCCTGCATTATGACGGGACGCCGATCACCGCCCGCTTCATCCGCCGCGAGATCGCCGCCCTGTCGCGCGGGTTCGCGACGCCGCTGAGAAGAGAGACCGTGTCGTGACCTATCTCGCCAAGCCGAAATTCCAGCGCTCCGACCTGCCGGTCAACGAACTCGGCTTCACCCATCGCGACTATGAGGGCGCGATCTCGACGCTATGCGCCGGCTGCGGCCACGATTCGATCAGCGCGGCGATCATCCGCGCCTGTTTCGAGCTCAGCCTGCCGCCCCATCGCATCGCCAAGCTCAGCGGCATCGGCTGCTCCTCGAAAACCCCGACTTACATGCTCGGCCAGAGCCACGGCTTCAATTCGGTGCACGGGCGCATGCCCTCGGTGCTGACCGGCGCGAGTCTGGCCAACCGCGAGTTGCGCTATCTCGGGGTCTCCGGCGACGGCGACACCGCCTCGATCGGCCTCGGGCAGTTCGCCCATGCGATGCGCCGCGGCGTCGACATGGTCTATATCGTCGAGAACAACGGGGTCTACGGCCTGACCAAGGGCCAGTTCTCGGCGACCTCCGACCGCGGCTCGAAGAGCAAGAAGGGCGTCGAGAATCCGGATTCGCCGATCGACCTCGCCGCCCTCGCCGTTCAGCTCGGGGCGACCTTCGTGGCGCGCGGCTTTTCCGGCGACAAGGATCAGCTCGTGCCGCTGGTCAAGGCGGCGTTCGAGCATCGCGGCGCGGCGTTCATCGACGTGATCTCGCCCTGCGTGGCGTTCAACAACCACGACGGCTCGACCAAGAGCTTCGATTACGTGCGCGCCCACAATTCCGCGCTGAATACGCTCGACGTCATGAGCGCGCGTGCCCCGATCGAGATCGATTATCCCGCCGGACGCACCCGCGCCGTCGCGCTGCACGACGGCGGAACGATTCGCCTGCACAAGCTCGCCGCGGACCACGATTTCACCGACCGCTCGGCGGCGCTGGCGACGCTTGAGCATCGCCGCGTCAAAGGCGAGATCGTCACCGGCCTGATCTACCTCAACGAGGACGCCGTCGACCTGCACGCGCGCCTCAACACGGCGGCGACCCCGCTCAACGCGCTCGCCGATGCCGACCTGTGCCCGGGATCGAAGGCGCTGGAGGCGATCAACGCGGGGCTGCGGTAGGGGGGTGGGCCTCGTGCCTCTCGAGGCCAGGGTGAGGCGCGGGTCGGCCGCGCGGGAATTCTCATTTCGAAGTCCTTTGCCCAGCCATGACACGCGGGGAGATTCTCCGGCAGACAACGCGCGCCCGCCTCGGCACCAGCTATTCATTGATTGCCTGAAGGCGATTATGCGGCATTATGCATCAAGCACACCTGATGGAATCTATTCGATTTGACTGAGGGTCAGTTGTCTTACAGGCGGAAGACCTTGAGACACGCGGGAGCTTGCCCAGCGCCTTGTCCGGATGAAGGGGCTGGACGAATCCGATGGCGCGTCGACTGTCGGTTTCCTATCGGATCGTCCAGGCGCTTGCACTTGGGGCGAGGCGGGGAAAGATCGGGAACGGCGGGAAGCGCAGGGGCGTTCGTCTTCGGAGATTCCCCCTCGGCACTCGTCTAGGCCCGAACTAGATCAGACGATCGATATGAGCTAGCGTCGGGGTTGCATAGGTGGCATTCCGCTGGCCAGCGCATATGTGAGGGCTAAAGGCGTGCTGGAATGGCTTCGCAGGGTCCTTTGGCGCTTTGGTGTCTTCTTGGCCTTCACTCTTGGCTTGGCCCGAGGCTTGTCATGGATATTGGGAGAGGATGCCAAGGTTCTGAAATGGGCGACAGCCAACCGTCCCATCACGGTCATAATGATAGTGTTATCATTTATCGTATATGCAATGTATGACTCGCTTAGAGAGAAGTAACAATGACCGACGTGCCGCTCTCAATCATCTTAGCATTCGCGACGCTGATCGGATGGCCGACGGTCAAGCTTATTGCCGCTGTGGTCGCACGGCCTCGGTGGAAGGAGGCGGTCGCGCTAGAGGAGGTCCTTCTTAGCGACCCGGCGTATGCAAGTCCCGAGGATCAAAAGATAATCGCCAACGAAGCGAGAGACGCAAGGGGAAACCCCGCATTCTTGCTAATGCCTCCCGTCGTTCTCTTTGGAGGTATTGCGTTTGCAATATCTGAGATTTCCGGCTGGTCAGATCTTATTAGCGATGTAAATGATGTTCAGCTAACGGTTGATCGTCAGTATATAGCGTTTGGTGGGTCGCGTGATCTGGTTAAGGACGATAGATTTCGTAGATTTGTAAATCTATCTTTTGAATTGTCAGCTCTTAGCTATCCGGTATGTTCAATATTAACAATGTTTTCCCTAGCCCTTGTTGCTCCACTTATTATAATCTGCGGTGGGCTGAAAAATTCAATCCGCTTGGTCTTCGCCCGGGTGCTCAGGACATCGGCGGCCACCACTGTCGTATTTGGACGTGGGCTCGGCGCACCGCGAGGGGTTAGGCATTCCTCTGCTAATAGCCCTTCCACCGCCGGCTAACCGAATGCGCGAGAGCGGCGTTCGCAGCCATCAGATATTGCTCGCCTTTCGAAACGCGCCGGTTGTCCTCGCGCTAGGCCATTTCGGCGGCGTAGGCGTGAAGATACCGCGATTATGCGCGCCATGAATTCGAACTCAAGAGCGCGCTTCGAACAAGAGAGCTATCCGCGACGTCCCGGATGGATGAGCGGGACGAGCCCCGCCGTGACGGGCAACGCCGTCTCGGCGCGGCGGCGACAGCTCCCGCCACGAGCCGAAGACATTTCCGGCCGCCTTGCATAGAATGGCCGGCGGTCCTCGTCCTCCGCGAATCAGCTTCCGCCCGCCCGCATGCGCCACTGGCTTCGCTCACCGGCTCTGCTGAAGCTGTTCGTCGGCCAGCACATTCTGAACGGCGTCAGCGTCGCGGCGGGGGTGATGGCGGTGAGCCTGATCGCCTCGGCTCTGTTCGGCTTCGCCGGCGGACAGCCGGCGACGCTCGGCGCGATTTCGGCGAGCATCAGCGACCAGCCGGCGCCGCTGCGCCGCAAGGCGCTGCTGATGGCGGTGGGCTTCGGCATCACGATTTTCTCGACTCTGGCGATCGAGCTGGTCGCCAACCTCGCGCCGCTCGCGATGATCCCGGCGATCGGCGCTCTCGCATTCCTCGCGGGCCTCATCACCGGCTACGGGCGCTGGGCTTTGGCGCTCAGCATGCAGGCGCTGGTGCCGATGGTGTTCGCGCTGGGGCTGCCGGCGACCACGCTCGCCGCCGCGCTGCGCGATGAGGCGGTGCTGGTCGGCGGCGGGCTCCTCTACATCGCGATCGCGCTCGCCCTGACGGCGATCACCGACGCCGGCGGGCGTCGTTTGATGACCAGCGAATGTTTGCGCGAATTCTCCGCCTATCTGCGCGCGGTCGCCGCCTTCTACAATCCGACGCTGGACCTGCCCGAGGCCTATGGCGCGGTGATCCGGCAGCAGGCGGCGCTGTCCGACCAGATGCAGGCGGCGCGCGCGCTGCTGCTCGACCGGCCGACCGCCACCAGGGAGCGCATGCGGCAGGCGGCGACGATCGGCATTCTGCTGGATACGCTCGACGCGCTGATCGCCGCGCATGTCGAACTCGCGTCGCTGCGCGCCGCCGACGCCGCGGCGACGCTGATGACGCGTATCGCCGTGACTTTGCGCGCCGCCTCGCTCGACCTCCAGTATTTGAGCCTCGATCTCCTGTCGAACGCGACGCCGAGCCTGCCGCCCGATCATTCGCTCGCCGCCGACGCCCTGAAGCGCGAGGCCGAGAGGCTGGCTGAGAGCGGCGATCTCGGCGCCGAGGCGCTCGCCGCCGTGCAGGCGACCACCAGGCGGATCGGCGACGCGCTCGGCCACATCCGACGCCTCGAGCGCGCGTTGAGCGACGATGAGGTCGCCGGCGCGGCGATCGGCGACGTCGATCTGGCCGCCTTCGCGCCGCGCCCGTCGTTCGACCTAAAGCTGCTGACCGTCAACCTGACCCCGGATTCGCCGATGTTTCGCTTCGCGGCGCGGCTCGCCCTGGCGATGACCGCCGGCGCGGTGGTCGCCCAGTCGCTCAGCAGCGCGAGCCACGGCAACTGGATCCTGCTGACCATCGCGGTGATCCTGCGCGCCAGCTACGGCCTCACCCGCGAGCGGCGCGACGACCGGGTGATCGGCACGCTGATCGGCTGCCTGATCGCCGCCGCGGCGGTGGCGATCCTGCCGGTCGGCGCGCTGATCGCGGTCCAGGCTTTGGGGCTGGCGATCGTCCACGGCTTCGCGCGTCTGCGCTACCGCGTCGCGTCGATCGGCGCGTCCATGATGGCGCTGGTGTCGCTGCATCTCATCGAACCCTCGCAGGCGACGCCGATCCTCGCGCGCATCGCCGACACGATCACCGGCGCGGCGCTCGCCCAGTTGTTCAGCCACGTGCTGCCGCGCTGGGAGTTCAACGAGGCGCCGACGCTGGCGGCGCGCCTGCAGGCCGCTCTCGCCGCCTTCGCCAAGGTGGCGCTCGACGAGACCGCGTCGCGCCAGGACTATCGCCTGGCGCGCAAGAGCATGATCGAGGCGCTCGCCGCGCTCTCCGACTCGGCCGGCCGGATGGGCGGCGAGCCGCGCGCGGTGCATCGCGGCCTCGGCGAGATGGCCGACATGCTGATCGCCGGCTATGTCGTGGCCGCGCATCTGTCGGCGACGCGGCTGCTGGTGCGCGAGATGCGCGGCTCTCCGGAATTCGAGACCGTCGGCCCGCGTCTTCGCGCCATCCGCGAATGGCTGATCGGGCTGATGTCGAAACCGCCGGAGCCGGCCAAACCCTCGAGCGTGGCCTCGTTCAGCACGCCTTCGGCCAACGATGTCCTCGGCGTCGAATTCCGACGCCTGCGCAAGTCGGCGCTGGCGCTGAGCGCGTCGGCGGCGGTCCATCGAAGCGCCGCGGCGCCGGCATGAACGGCGCAGCGATCAGGCCGCGCCGCCGCGAATGAAATTGATGATCCCCGAAAAATCCTCGCCGGCATGGCCGGCGGCGGCGAACAGCGCATAGAGCTGCGCCGCCTGCGCGCCGATCGGGGTGACCGCGCCGACGCCCGCCGCCGCTTCCTGCGCCAGCCGCAGATCCTTCAACATCAGCGCGGCGGCGAATCCCGGCTTGTAGTCCCGGTTGGCGGGCGAGGCCGGCACCGGGCCGGGCACCGGGCAATAGGTGGTGAGCGACCACGACTGGCCCGACGAGGTCGAGGCGACGTCGTAGAGCGCCTGCGCGGAGAGCCCGAGCTTTTCGGCGAGCGCGAACGCCTCGCAGGTGGCGATCATCGTCGCGCCGAGGATCATGTTGTTGCAGATTTTCGCCGCCTGCCCGGCCCCGGCGCCGCCGCAATGGACGATGCGCTTGCCCATCGCCTCGAGGATCGGCTTGCCCGCCGCGAACGCCGCCTCCGAGCCGCCCGCCATGAAGGTGAGGGTGGCGGCGACCGCGCCGCCGACGCCGCCCGACACCGGCGCGTCGAGGCTCGGCATCGCTGTCGCGTCGGCCGCCTGGTGGGCGCGCCGCGCGCTCTCGACGTCGATGGTCGAGCAGTCGATGAACAGCGCGCCGGGCCTCGCCGCCGGCAGAATGTCGCTCCAGGCGGCGATCACATGGCGCCCGGCGGGCAGCATGGTGATCACCACATCGGCCTCGGCGACCGCCGCACGCGCCGAACCGGCAATGGTCACGCCGCTCGCCGCCGCGTCCCGCCGCAGCTTTTCGACGAGGTCGAACCCGACGACCCGATGGCCGGCCTTGACCAGATTGGCGGCCATCGGGCCGCCCATGTTGCCGAGGCCGATAAACGCGATCACGCTCATGCGTTCCTCCCGGAAAATTCGCGCTTGGCGCGGCGCGGACGCCGGCGTTCAGCCGTTGATCAGCCCGCGCGCCACGATGAGGCGCATGATCTCGTTGGCGCCCTCGAGAATCTGATGCACGCGCAGATCGCGAACGATCTTCTCGACGCCGTAGTCGGCGAGATAGCCGTAGCCGCCGAACAATTGCAGCGCGTCATTGGCCGCCTCGAACCCCGCGTCGGTGGCGACCCGCTTGGCCATCGCGCAGAGCCGCGTGGCGTCCGGCGCCTGCGCGTCCAGCGCGCTGGCGGCGCGCCACAGCAAGGAACGCGCCGCCTCCAGCGACGTGGCGATGTCGGCGAGACGAAACTGCAGCGCCTGGAAATCGACGATCGCGCGTCCGAACGCCTTGCGCTCGCGCATATAGGCGAGCGCCTTGGCGAGCGCCGCTTCGCCGCCGCCGAGCGAGCAGGCGCCGATGTTGAGGCGCCCGCCGTCGAGCCCGGCCATCGCGATCCTGAACCCCTCGCCCTCGACGCCCACGAGGTTCCCGGCGGGGACGCGCACGCCCTCCATGATGACCTGGCGCGTCGGCTGGGTGTGCCAGCCCATCTTGCGCTCGTTGGGGCCGAACGACAGGCCGGCGCTCCCCTTCTCGACGACGAAGGCCGATACGCCGCCGGCTCCCTCGCCGCCGGTGCGCGCCATCACCAGATAGATGTCCGCTGCGCCCGCGCCGGAGATGAATTGCTTGACGCCGTCGAGGACGTAAAAATCGCCGTCGCGCCGCGCGCGCGTCTTCAGCGCCGCGGCGTCCGACCCGGCGCCCGGCTCGGTCAGGCAATAGCTCGCCAGATGCTCCATGCTGGCGAGCCTGCCGAGGAATTTCGCGCGCAACTCCGGCGAGCCGAAGCGGTCGATCATCCAGGCGACCATGTTGTGGATCGACAGATAGGCCGCGACGCTCGGGCAGCCGGTCGCCAGCGCCTCGAAGATCAGCGCGGCGTCGAGGCGGGTCAGCCCCGATCCGCCGCTTTCCTCGCGTACATAAATCGCCGCCATCCCAAGCCCCGCGGCTTCGCGCAGCGCGTCGACCGGGAAATGGCGCGCCTCGTCCCAGGCGAGCGCGTTCGGCGCGATGCGCTCGTCGGCGAACGCCTTGGCCATTTCCCGCACCGCGACGTGGTCGGCGTTGAGCGCGAACATGATTGGCAGGTCCGGTTGAACTACTCCGCCGCGAACATTTCGGCGACGGGCGCCTCGAGGCCCGGCGGGTCGACGCGCAGCAGCCCCTCGGTGAGAATGCGCGTCTCGATGACGTCGCCCTGACCGCGCTTGTGATGAATGACGACGCGCCGTTCGGGATCGAGAATGAGGTAGTGGACGATGCCGGGAAGCGAGAAGTAGCCGGTCAACTTGACGCCATGATCGCGCGCGGCGGTGCTCGGAGAAAGAACCTCCACGACGACGATGGGATTCGGAACTTCGATCGCGTCCGGCGGCAGGCGCGGACCGTAATAGACCAGCGCGTCCGGTTCGAAGACCGTTCCGTCGGCGATGCGCACGGCCGCGCCGTCAGGCAAGACCTGGCAGGGCGAGCCGGCGCGGACGATCGCCGCGCTCAGCGACCGAAAGACTTCGCCCTTGGTTTCAGTGTGCGCGACGCGCTCCGGCGACATCGCCACGAGCGCCCCGTCCTGCAATTCCCAACGCCCTTCCTGAGCCTCGGCCCAGACCAGGAATTCGTCGGCGGACATTTTCTCTTTCACGGCGACTGACATTGCTACATCCTAGCACAGCCGCCCCAGCCCGCTATATCGGCAAGCCGCGCTGCACCATCGCCGCCGAACCCGCCTCACCCCATCGTCGGAATGTTGAAATTCGCGCCGTCCTTGACGCCCGACGGCCACCGCGAGGTCACCGTCTTGGTCTTGGTGTAGAAGCGGATCGAATCGGGTCCGTGCTGGTTGAGGTCGCCGAAGCCCGAGCGCTTCCAGCCGCCGAAGGTGTAATAGGCGACCGGCACCGGGATCGGGATGTTGACGCCGACCATGCCGACCTCGACCTTGGAGGCGAAATCGCGCGCCGCGTCGCCGTCGCGCGTGAAGATCGCGACGCCGTTGCCGTATTCGTGATCGTTGCACAGCCCGAGCGCTTCGTTGTAGTTGGCCGCGCGCACCACCGAGAGAACCGGCCCGAAAATCTCCTCCTTGTAGATGCGCATGTCCTTGGTCACGTCGTCGAACAGGCAGCCCCCGAGGTAGAAGCCGTTCTCGTAGCCCTGCATCTTGAAGCCGCGCCCGTCGACGACGAGCTTTGCGCCCTCCTTGATGCCGATATCGACGTAGGATTTGACCTTCTCGAGAAGGGCTTTGGTGACCATCGGGCCGTAGTCGGCCGAGGCGTCGGTCGAGGGGCCGATCTTCAGCGCCTCGACGCGCGGGATGAGGCGCCTGACGAGTTCGTCGGCGGTCTTCTTGCCGACGGGAACCGCGACCGAAATCGCCATGCAGCGCTCGCCCGCCGAGCCGTAGCCGGCGCCCATCAGCGCATCGACGGTCTGATCCATGTCGGCGTCGGGCATCACCACCATGTGGTTCTTGGCGCCGCCGAAACATTGCACGCGCTTGCCGCTCGCCGTTCCCCGCGCGTAGATATATTGCGCGATCGGCGTCGACCCGACGAAGCCGATCGCCTTGACGTCCGGATCGTCGAGAAGGGCGTCGACCGCCTCCTTGTCGCCGTTGACCACGTTGAGGATGCCGGGCGGGCCGCCGGCCTCGACGAACAGTTCGCCGAGCCGCATCGGCACGCCGGGGTCGCGCTCGGACGGCTTGAGGATGAACGCATTGCCGCAGGCGATCGCCGGCGCGAGTTTCCACAATGGGATCATTGCGGGAAAGTTGAACGGCGTGATGCCGGCGACGACGCCGAGCGGCTGGCGCATCGAATAGGAATCGATGCCGGGACCGGCGCCGTCGGTGAATTCGCCCTTCATCAGATGACCGGCCCCGAGCGCGAATTCGATCACCTCGACGCCGCGCTGGATGTCGCCCCGCGCGTCGGCGATCGTCTTGCCGTGTTCGCGCGCCAGAATATCGGCGAGTTCGTCATTGTTGCGGGCGATCAGGTCGATGAATTTCATGAGCACGCGGGCGCGCCGCTGCGGATTGGTGGCAGCCCAGCCGGGCTGCGCCGCCCTGGCGTTTTCGACCGCCGCGCGGACCTCGCTCTTGCTGGCCAGCGCCACCGTTCCGCGCACCGACCCGTCCATTGGTTGGAAGACCTCGGCAGTCCGGCCCGACGCGCCCGCGACGCGCTTGCCGCCGATGAAATGCCCGTAGGTGATCAATGGTCGCTCCCTCAGGATTCTTGCGTTGTCGCCATCCCTTATCCCCGATTATTTTGCACAGCAATCGCCGATTTCGCGCTTCACCCTTGCGAATATTGGCTCTCTGGAGGTTTGCAGGCCCGAGCGAAGGGCTGATGCGTGCAATCGCCTGCGAAATCCTGGCCGGCTCACTGACCGGTCGGCAGGGCCAATTCGCTCATCCGCTTTTCCGGGTCCGCCGCCACTTCCATCGCCCAGTAGACGCGCAACTCGGTGTGGGCGTCCTTGGCGATCGCGATGCCGAACCGCGTCGCCTGCGCCATCAGCAGGTTGGCGTTGTGCTCGGGCGAAGCGCGCCAGCCGGCGAACGCCTCGGCGGTGGAATAATAGCCGCCGCCAAGGTTTTCGGCGGCCCGCGGCGCATCGATTCCGGCGCCCAGCAGGCGCGCCACGAACCCGCCGGCGACATCGTGCGAGAGCTGGTTCGCCGCGACCATGGCGTCGGCCTGGCGCTGCGCCATCGCGGTCAGCGACGGATCGAGTCGCACCGGGCCGAGGCCGTGAGCCGCGCGATAGGCGGTCAGCGTCGCGGCCGCGGCGGCCGGATCGACATGGACATCGGCGAGCGCGCGCAGGACCCGCGCATCGATCGGGCCGGTCCGCAGCGGCTCGGCGCCGCAACCGGCAAGCGCCAGCGCCGCCGCGAGGCAAAGGACGTTCAAAGGCCGCATGACTGAACTCCTGACCATGCGCGCGCCCCTCCCAATTCGATCGACAGTCTATCGCGGATGAACGCCGAAACGCACGGCGGGCGATCGCCCAGCGTGTTCTTGGCGACGACTTGCGCTAATGTTAACCAATGGCGTTGGCGCCGCGTTGCCTCGCCGATCAACGGAATTGGAGAACGCCCATGCGGTTGTTGGCTCTGATCGGCGTTCTGGCGATCATCGCGGCGATCGGCGCCGGAGTTTTCTTCTTCGGCGGCTTCTTCAGCGTGTCGGCGATGGAGGAGGATCCCGCCGTCGTCGCCTGGGCGTTGGAGGCCGTGCGCAGCGCCTCGATCATCCGCCACGCCGGCGACGTTCCGCCAAGCTCGCTCGACGATCCCGCGACCGCCCAGGCCGGCGCCCGCGCCTACGCCGCGCGCGGCTGCGTGAACTGTCACGGCGCGCCGGGCGTCGGCTGGGCCAAGTTTTCGGAAGGGCTGCAGCCGACGCCCGCCGATCTCAAGGAGATGGCCAAGAGCCGCAATCCGCAGCAATTGTTCTGGGTGGTCAAGAACGGCGTCAGGATGACCGGCATGCCGAGCTTCGGGTCGACCGGCGTGCCGGATGCGGAAATCTGGTCGATCGTCGCGTTCATCAGGAAACTGCCGACCCTGTCGGACGCCGACTACAAGACCTGGACGGCCGCCCCTTAGAGCCGGCGCGCTTCAGCCCTTCTCGCTGTCGAGATGAGCCATCGCCATCGCGGGGTAGCGCTCGCCCTTGGCGGCGCCCTTCGGCGCGGCGGCCTCGATCGCCGCAAGGTCGCTCGCGGCGAGGGTCAGCCCGAGCGCGCGCTGCGATTCGGCCCATTGCGCGCGGCGCCGCGCCCCGATCACCGGCGCGATGTCGGCGCCTTGCGCCAACACCCAGGCGATCGCGATCTGGGCGACGCTGGCGCCGCGCGCCGCGGCGACATGGCGCAGCGCCTCGACCAGCGCGAGATTGTGATCGAGGTTCTCGCCGGAAAAGCGTGACGACTGGCTGCGGAAATCACGCGCCGCGGCGCGTTCCTTCGACCAGTGGCCGGAAATCAGGCCGCGCGCCAGCACGCCGTAGGCGGTGACGCCGATGCCGAGTTCGCGGCAGGTCGGCAGGATCGCCGCTTCGATCGTCCGCACGACCAGCGAATATTCGATTTGAAGGTCGGCGATCGGGTGGACGGCGGCCGCGCGGCGGATGGTGGCGGCGCCGACCTCCGACAGGCCGATATGCCTGACATAGCCGGCCTTGACCATGTCGGCGATGGCGCCGATCGTCTCCTCGATCGGCACCGTGGGATCGAGCCGCGCGGGACGGTAGATGTCGACATAGTCGGTATGCAATCGCTTGAGGCTGTGGCTGAGAAAGTTCTTCACCGCGGCGGGGCGCGCGTCATAGCCGACCCAGCCGCCCGAGGGGTCGCGCAGGGCGCCGAATTTCACGCTGAGCACGACCTCCTCGCGCCGCCGCTCCCTCAGAGCCTCGGCGATCAACATTTCGTTATGGCCGGCGCCGTAAAAGTCGCCGGTGTCGACGAGGTTGGCGCCGGCGTCGATCGCCGCGTTAAGGGTCGCCAGGCTCTCGTCGCGGTCGGCGGGCCCATAGGCGTCCGACATGCCCATGCAGCCGAGGCCCAGCGCCCCGACCTTCGGTCCGTTGGAGCCCAGTTGGCGTTGCGGCATGGTCATGATTTTTCCCTCGTTCTGGTGTCGCGCGCGGCGTCAGTGAATTGAGGCGCCGTCCTGTTTCGGCCGCCCGTCGGCCGCCGCGGCGTTCGCCTCGAGTTCGGCCACCCGCCTTTGGGCGACCAGAAGCTGCTCGCGCGTCCGGGTCATCTCCAGTTCGTGGGCGAGCCAGACTTCCTGCCGCGAGAACTGATCGAGTTTGTAGACGAGGAACAGGTTCAGAATCGCCAGCGCCCCGAGCAGAACGCCGACGATGGCGTTGTCGCTTGCCAGGATGATGACGCTGAGCCCGAGCAGCAGCGCATTCCCGAAATAGCCCGGCCATTTGTACTGAAGCGGCATGCGTCTCTCATATCAGGATGGGCGCCGGGGTGGCGAGGCCCGGCGCGCCGCAGCCATCGGCGATCACGTCCTCTTGTAGGTCGTCGACGCGCCCGGAGCCAAGTCGGTCGATGACCCGCCGCATCCCAACGAGACGATTTCCGCCGTTCGGCGCCGGCGAATGACAAACGCGCGTTAAGTAAGATTGCCCGAGCGACTTAAATCATCTGCAAGAACTCTTCGGCACAACGGAGGGACCGGCCAAACCGCATCCAGACTTGCTTGCGATGGCGTCGGCGTTATTTCCAGCTTCGCAACTGGACTCGGAAGCCGGAGCTTGGACTCAAGATGACGCAAGCGGAAACCACCATCCTCGGCGAGCTCGCCAACTCCGGCGTCAAGGCCGATGTCGCCAAGCTGATGGTCGACGACACGCTCAGCTACCACTCGATGCTGACGATCCTGCGGGACGCGGCGGTCGGCGGCATGACCGCCGGCAAGTTCAGCACGCTCGAGACGCTCGCCTCGCTGCTCAACGCGCCCGGCGGCATCGAGGTCTCCGGCTACGTCAAGAGCATCACGAAAAGCGTCATCGACGGCGATCCGGCCAACGCGACATGGACCGGCGGCTCGTCGACCCCGGTCGCGTTCGGCAACCTCCACGCCAACTCGACGCAAGCGCATATGACGAAGCTCATTGGCAAGTGGTTCCTTGGAACCGACCTGCCGGATCTCAGCGTCAATTCGATCGGCGAGAGCGACTTCGGTTGCACGTATAAATTGTCGACCAACCCACTCTACGGCGCGAGCGGCGCGCCGAGCTATCTGGACGTCAACCAGGGCTATGTCGGCGATTGCTATTTCATGGCCTCGCTCGGCGAGGTCGCGTTGCAGGATCCGAGCGGCATCGAATCGATGATTCACAACGATGGCAACGGCGACTATGGCGTCCGGTTCATGGTCGACGGCCACGCCGACTGGGTCACGGTGAACGGGGAATTGCCGACGATGCCGTCCGGCTATTCCTTCGCCAACGGATCGGATCTCGAATTCGCCAATGGCGACGTCGCCTGGCCCGAACTGCTCGAAAAGGCCTATGCCGAGCTCAACGCCGAACCGAACGCGCCGCACGGCGCACAGCTCAACGCCGCGAGCAATTCCTACGCCGGCATCAGCGCCGGCAGCGGCTATGCGCTGACCGAGATCACCGGCCAGGCGGTCACCTACTTCGGGTCTTCCTCCCTGACGTCGGACGCCGCGCAGATCGGCGCGGCGTGGAGCGCGAACGAGGAGCTCATCGTCGGCACCTCGAACATCGCCACCGGCAACATCGTCGCCGACCACATGTTCGAGGTCACCGGATTCAACGCGGCCAACGATACGCTGACCCTCCACAATCCCTGGGGCTCGGCCTATTCCGGTCCGCTGGCGATGACCTTCACGGAGTCGCTCTCCTCGCTCGCCGCCGCCGATTGCGAAGTCTTCGCGACGACCGGCAAGGCGATAGCCTGACGCGTCGGAACGTCGCGCCCCGAACTTTCGTCACACGACGCCTTAGCCGCCAGGCCCGTTGGCCGTTTTGAACGCGCGCGATTGCCGGCGCGCCGCGCTAGTCTCGAGCGGGCGGATCGGGACCATCCAATTGAACCCGGCCCACGACAACGCCGCGCTCCAGGCGACATGAAAGATCAATCTTCATCGCCGCCGTGTTTGACCATGACGGCCGCGATCTGTAGCCTCCTGGACATCTCAGCGGTGGCGCCCCAATCGATGCGAAGCCGAGCGGCCGTCGCGGCGCGCTCCGATGCGCGATGAAATCCCCCGGGTGGAATGACAGGTGGCGACCGATGAAGTGGACTTTGATCGTTTGCGCGGCGTTTTTTGCGTGCGGCGCGTCGGCCCAGACCGAGCCGGCGAAAAAGGAACCCCCCGCCCCGGAGGCGACCTCGATCGACGTCAAGAAAGGCGACCAGTGGGTCTACGAATTTCGCGACGGCCTGACGGATTCCCTGAGGCTTACGATCAGCTATACGGTTTCCGGCCTGTCCGACGATGAAATAGACGTTCGCGTGAGGTCGAAGTCGCCGACCACAAACGCCGAAGGCGTCGTGCTGCAGATCTACGATCGGCAATGGCGACAAACCGAAAGCCCCAAATTCACCTTCAAGAAATCCCAGGAGAGTTGGGGCATTCCCGAGGGCGTCGCGGTCGGCAAGGAATGGAGTTACAACTACGAGGCGCTCGGCGTCGACACATCGGCGCATTCCAACTGGGCCGGCCATGGCGACGTCACAGCGTGGGAGAAAGTCACTCTTCCGTCCGGCCAATCCTATGACGCGTTCAAGATTGAATTTCATGAGGCGCTGGCGCGCACCAGCAACAGTCAGACGGAGGGGGCTCCGTCGAAAGCGAAACTCGAGGTCAATGTCACCGAATGGTATGCGCCGTCGGTCAATCGCTACGTCAAGAGAACCTTCGAGTCGCTTCAGAACGGCAGGACGCTGGACGCGGGCGCCGAAGTGCTCATCGGCTACAGCCCGCATGGGACCGAGTGAGGCGGCGATTCCGTGGTGGCGCCAACTTGGCAATCTTGCCGGTCGATGAAGCCCCGTCGCCTTTGACGATCCGGGCTGCGCGCCATTCCTGGCAGAACGCCCACCCTTGACGCGGCCCTTCTCGTCGCCTAGATGTTTGTTCTCTATTTGTTCCAGAGAACGGCGATGCAAGCGCAAAGGACAAAGGTCAGGGACTACTCCGAACGCGTCGTGGTCGCGCGCCAGCTCGGCGTTGCGCTCGGCGACGGGCTGGTCGAGCCGGAGCGCCGGCGCGGGCGCGGCGCCGCCTCGAACGAAAGCGGGCGGTTCGAGCCGGTCAAGCGCGAGGACTTCGACGACGGCTGGGAGCGGGACGAGGCGGCCGAACCGTTCAAGACCGAGGTGATCCACGAAAAGCCCCGCGTTATCATTTCCCGCAACCAGTCGCCCGACATTTCCTTCGACCGCTCGATCAATCCCTATCGCGGCTGCGAGCACGGCTGCGTCTACTGCTTCGCGCGCCCGACCCACGCCTATATGGGGCTGTCGCCGGGGCTCGATTTCGAGACCAAGCTGTTCGTCAAGGACGGCGCCGCGGCGCTGCTGCGAGCGCGAGCTTGCGGCGCCGAGCTACAAGCCCCGCACGATCGCGATGGGAACCAACACCGATCCCTATCAGCCGATCGAGCGGCAATACCGGGTCACCCGGTCGATCCTCGAAGTGCTGGCGCGCTGCGACCATCCGGTCGGCATCGTCACCAAGTCGAACCTCGTGCTGCGCGATCTCGACATTCTCGCCCCGATGGCCGCCAGGGGTCTCGTCAAGGTCTATGTCTCGGTGACGACGCTGGAGAAGGATATCGCGCGCAAGATGGAGCCGCGCGCGCCGATCCCAGCGCGCCGGCTGGAGGCGATCGAGCGGCTGGCCGGCGCCGGCGTGCCGGTCGGGGTGATGGTCGCGCCGATCATCCCGGCGGTCAACGATTCGGAGATCGAGAAAATCATGACGCGCGCCTACAGCGCCGGCGCCCGCGAGGCCGGCTACGTCATGCTGCGCCTGCCGCTGGAATTGCGCGACATTTTCCGCGAATGGCTGCTCGTCCACTATCCCGATCGATTGCGCCACACACTGTCGCTCGTGCAATCGACGCATGGCGGCAAGGATTACGACTCGCAATGGGGAAAACGCATGGCGGGGTCGGGTCCCTACGCCTGGATGATCGGCCGCCGTTTCGAGATCGCCGCCGCGCGGCTCGGCTTCAACGAGACGCCGACGCGGCTGCGCGCCGATCTGTTCCATCCTCCGGAAGGCGAGGCGAACGGCCCGAAGCAGCTCAGCCTGTTTTGAACGGGCTCCCCCTCGGTTCGCGCGACCACACAGGGGCGAGCGGGACGCTCGCGTTCCCGGGCGCGGTTGCGAGCGGCGTCGAAGTCGGTCATTCCTCGCGCGGAGGGGCAGCCTCGGGAGGCGCGCGATGAATATCGAAGCGGTGTTCGAATTCATAGAACGCAAGCGGCTGGCGGTCGTCTCGACGGTTAACCCGTCCGGCGCGCCGGAGTCGGCGCTGGTGGGGTTCGCGCTGACCGGGTCGCGCGAAATCGTCTTCGACACTTTGGCGAGTTCGCGCAAGGCGGCCAATCTGGCGAGACGGCCCGCCGCCGCCGTGGTGGTCGGCTGGGACGACGACATCTCGGTGCAGATCGAAGGCGTGGCGCGAAGGCCGCAAGGCGAGGATCTGGCGGCGGTCAAGGCGGCCTATTTCGCGACATGGCCCGACGGCAGGAGCCGCGAGACGTGGCCGGACATCGCCTATTTCGCGATCCGCCCGCGCTGGCTTCGCTACTCCCGCTTCGCCGGGCCGCCCGAGGTCTTCGAGTTCACGCTGTAGCTTCTCAGCGACGCGATTTTCAGCAGCTTCTCGCGAGGCCGAGCAACGACGCGCGATCGCCGTTCGACAGCGATCGCGCGGCGCCTGCCTTCAATTCGGCCAGCAATGGCGGCTCCCCGGCCCCAGATGCATTCCCGGAGGGCAGGACAATCGTCGGGTGAACCACGAATCGGGATGACAGACGCCGTTCGCTCCGGGACGCCGACCCGGCCCGCAGGCGTCGACGATCCGCTGCACCCCTGCGGTTGCGGGATCGCCGACCGGCGCCGGCGGAATCGCCGCCTCGGCCGTCGTGGCGACCGCCAGCATCGTGAAAGCCCCGGCGATCGTCGCCAGTGAGCCGATTGTGAATTGGCGTGACAGCATGATTTTCCCCTCCACGGTCGCTGCGACCGACTCAACAATAACACGGCCAATCCGAACGATTGAAGAGGCGCATGCGGCCGGAGGCGATCGCCGCCCGTCGCCGGCTCCGCCTGGCGGTTGGCGAACGCGCCAGCGTCTGTTAGGGCAAATCCAATGACGCACGCCCCGGCAAGACAAAAATCGGAAAAGGTGCTGGTCATCCGGCTCGGCGCGTTCGGCGACGTGCTGCAATCGGCAGGGGCGATCCGCGACATCCGCGCCCATCATCCCGGCGCGTCGCTCGCCATTCTCACGACGAAGCCCTTCGCCAAAATCTTCGAGAAATGCCCGTGGGTCGACCGCGTCCTGATCGACCCGCGCGCGCCGCGCCTGCGCGTCGACCAATATCTCCGGCTGATCGTGGAGATGCGCCGGGAGAGGTTCGATTTCATCTACGATCTGCAAAACAGCCGCCGCACGCTTTCCTATCGCCGATGGATTCCGTCCCGCTGGTCGCAAAAAAACGAGCGCCAGCTGCAAGACTGGCAATCCAGGATCGGCCGCCGTCTGTCGATCCTGGAGCGCCTGAAGATTCAGCTCGAGCAGGCCGGCGTCGAGGCGGCGCATGCGTTGAAGCCTGACATTTCGTGGATGGCGGCCGACGTTGAAGGCGTGCTCGCCGGCGCCGGGCTGAGCGAGGGTTTCATCGTCCTCATTCCGGGCAGCTCGTCCAAGCATCGGCGCAAGCGCTGGCCCTATTACGCCGAACTGGCGGCGGCGCTTGCGGCCGAAGGCTTCGCGGTGGCGACCGCGCCCGGCCCGGACGAGATCGATCTGTGCCGCGCGCTGCCGGCGACGATGTTGCTGGACGGCGGCGAGCCGCTCGACTTCTTTCAACTGGCGGGGGTGTTGCGGCGCGCGCGATTCGTCATCGGCAACGACACCGGGCCGACGCATATGGCCGCCTATCTCGGCGCGAAGGGCCTGGCGCTTGTTCGGGCCGCACACGCAGGCGCGGGCGACCAGTCTCGATTCGTTCCTGACAATCGTCGAGGTGCGCGATCTCGGTCGGTTGTCGTGGCAAGCCGTGCTTGACGCGACAACGGCCGCGCTGAGCGAGGCGTAGGCGCACGCCGCATTGTCGTGTCGAATGGGCCGCCGATTGCTACGCCGCGAGCTGGCTGGGCGTCGGCGCGATCGCCATGGCGCCGCGTTCGATCAGCGCGGCCAGTTTGGGATCGAACGCTTCGATCGGCAATTCCAGCGCCGCGGCGACGGCGGCAAGGCCGATCGCGCGGGCGCGAAGGGTCGGGGACTTGAAGCGGCGGGCGGCGGGCTTGGCGACTTTGTGGCTGGCGGAACGATGGCGACGCATGGGACGCTCTCCGGAATGGGCGGCGGGGCGGGGCTCCGACCTTCGGCCGGACCGATGCGAGATTACGGTCTGCCCATCCCCCGCGCAGGCGCGTCTATCGGTAGCGGGCGCCGACATGCGGCGGCTGCAGGCGCGGCGCGCCGCCGAACAGCTTTTCGCGCAACGTCCCCGGCCGGTAGGCTTTCTTGTAGCGGCCGCGCCGCTGAAGCTCGGGAACCAGCAGGTCGGCGACGTCGGCGAAGGTCTCCGGCCGCACCGCAAAGGCGAGATTGAAGCCGTCGAGGCCGGTCTCGTCGATCCAGGAATCCAGCTCATCGGCGACGGTCGCCGGCGAGCCGACGATCACCGGCCCGATGCCGCCGATCGCCACATGCTCGGCGACCTCCCGCACCGTCCAGCTTCGCGTGGGGTCGGCGCGGGTGATGTTCTCGAGCGCCGAGCGGCCGGCGTCGTTGGCGACATGCTGGACGACCTCGTCGGGACGCAGCGTGGAGAAATCGACCCCGGTCCACCCCGACATCAGCGTCAGCGCGCCCTCGAAATCGGCGTAGCGGCGGTAGTCGGCGAGCTTGGCCTGCGCCTCGGCGTCGGTCGGCGCGACGATCACGGTAAGCAGCGCGAACATCAGGATCGCGCTCGGGATCGCGCCCCTGCGTCCTTGCGGATTCGCGGATAGCGGCGACGCGCGGCGCGATCGCGGTCTTCGACGGTCCCGACAGGAACACGCATTCGGCGTGGCGGCCGGCGAAGTCGCGGCCGGCCGGCGAAGAGCCGGCCTGGTAGAGCACCGGCGTGCGCTGCGGCGAGGGCTCGCTTAAGTGCAGCGCGTCGAGGCGAAAATTCGCGCCGTGGTGGCTGACCTTGCGCACGCGGTCAGGGTCGGTGAACACGCCGCTCGCCGCGTCGGCCTTCACGGCGTCGTCGTCCCAACTGCCTTCCCACAGCTTGTAGACCACCTCCATATATTCCTCGGCGATGGCGTAGCGGTCGTCGTGGGCGGTCTGGCGTTCGCGTCCGGCGCCTTTGGCGGCGCTGTCGAGATAGCCGGTGACGATGTTCCAGCCGATGCGCCCGTCGGTCAGGTGATCCAGCGTCGACATGCGCCGGGCGAAGCCATAGGGCGGCTCGTAGGAGAGATTCACGGTGACGCCGAAGCCGAGATGCGCGGTCGCCGCCGCCATCGCGGGGACCAGCAGCAGCGGATCGTTGACCGGCGTCTGCGCGGCGTGGGTCAGCGCCGCGCGCGCGTCGCCGCCGAACACATCGTAGACGCCGAGCACGTCGGCGAGGAACAGGCCGTCGAACAGGCCGCGCTCGAGGATGTGCGGCCAGCTCGATCCAGTAGTCGAGGCGCTTGTAGTCGCGCGAACGATCGCGCGGATGGCGCCACAGGCCCGGCGATTGATGCGCCACGCAGTTCATCTCGAAGGCGTTGAGGCGAATTTCCTTGGGCATCGCCTCTTGTCGCAATTTTTGCCGCGAGGGATCAAAGCCGCTCCGACTTATCTTTTTGCAGCGCAATACGACGGCTTTTGCTAAAAGCCGTCGGCGCGGCGACGGCGCCGTTCCGCTCGCGCAATGTTTGACCAGGCATTTGGACGCCGGAAAGCCTCATGACTGCAACAATCAGATCGAAACGGCTGGGCTTCTTCACCAGGCTCCTGGACCGGACCAGCGCCGGCGAGCGCTATCGCCTCGCCACCGAGCAGATCGTCCACGCCGAACGGCATGGCTTCGATACCGCCTGGGTCGCGCAGCACCACTTCCACGAAGACGAGGGCGGACTGCCCGCGCCGTTTGTGTTTCTCGCCCAGGCGGCGGCGAAAACGTCCCGAATTCGCTTAGGGACCGGGATCGTGACGCTGCCGCTCGAAAATCCGGTCCGCGTCGCCGAAGACGCGGCGGTGTTCGATCTCATCTCCGGCGGCCGTCTCGAATTGGGGCTCGGCTCCGGCGGCACGCCGTCGGCCTTCGCCGCCTTCGGTCTCGACAGTGCGGAACGCGCCGCGATCTTCGACAGGCATTTCGCCGTGGTTCGCGACGCCCTCGCGGGAAGGCCGCTCGGCGGCGGCCAGGACACGCTCTATCCCGCCGCGCCGCAACTCATCGACCGGATATGGCAGGCGACCTTCTCGGTCGGCGGCGGCATCCGCGCCGGCAAGGCCGGCGACGGGCTCATGCTGTCGCGCACGCAGCCCCGAAGCAAAGAGGCGCCGCGCGCCAGCCTCGCCGATCTGCAACTGCCGATCGTCGAGGCCTATCTCGCCGCGCTGCCGGCCGGACGCGAGCCGCGCATCCTCGGCTCGCGAACCGTGTTCGTCGCCGACGACCGCGACGAGGCATTGCGCTTCGCCGATATCGGCCTGCGCCGGATCGTCGATCATTTCGTCGCGGCGGGATTTGACCTCGCGGGGCAATCGCTCGCCGAGCTGATCGCCGCGTTCGATGTGCATATCGGCGCGCCGGACGACGTCATCGCCTCGCTCAGCGCCGACGCGACGCTGGAGCGGGTGACCGACCTGGTGTTCCAGGTTCATTCGGTCGATCCGCCCCATCCCTACATCCTGCGCTCGCTCGAACTGATCGCCGAAAAGGTCGCGCCGGCGCTGGGCTGGGAGCGCGCGCCAAGCGGAAGGCCCGACCGCCTTTCGCTGGCGCGTTGACCGCCGAACAATCCGCTGCGAAAGAGGACAGGCGATGAGCGAATTGGAACCGGACGTCATCGATTTGCTGGCCGGCGTGGCGCCGGGCTCGCGCCTCGCCGCGATCCGGGCGCAGCGCCCGCAGGCGCGCGAAAACGCGCAGGCGAGCTACCTCGCGCTGTTCGCGCCGAAATTTCCCGGCGGCGTGAGCGCCGAGACGCGATACGCGCGCGGCGACCTTCGTGGCCGGCCTGCACGGCGACGCGGCGACCCTCGCCTTCTATCGCGACCGGCTGATCCGCCTGAACGGCGGTCCCGGCGTCGTCGCGGCGGTGGACGACGAGATCGCGCGCGGCGCGGCGCACGGCCCCTACGGGCGCTATCCCAAGGGGCCGCTGAGCGCCGAGGACCGGGACGGTCCGGTCCTGCGCATCGCCGAGGCGAACCGGCGGATGTTGGGCGCGCGGCTCTCCGCCGCGCTCGAACACGCGCATCTTCTGGTGTTCCGTCCGCGCGATGCGAGCCCGGCGGCGTTGCAATCCTTGCTCGACGCTGGCTGGTCGACGACCGACATCGTCACCCTCTCGCAACTGGTCGCCTTCCTGGCCTTCCAGATCCGGGTGATCGTCGGGCTGCGCGCACTCGCCGCCGCCCCCAGCAGCAATTCCTGAACCGGAGCGATCGAAATGAGCGACGCAATCATCGCCGCCGAACACCATGACCGCCCGGTGGCGTTCACCCAGGACGAGATCGGCTGGGCGCCATGGCTCGAACCGCTCGCCGAGAGCGAATTGACCGACCGGCACTGGGCCGGCCTGGTCGACGCCTCGCGCGCCAAGTCGCCCTATTTCATGCTGCTGGCGCGCGATCCGCAGATTCTCGAAGCGCGCACCAGGACCGACAAGGATATCTTCTACAATCCCGCCGCCGGCCTGCCGCGCGCCGAGCGCGAACTTTCCGCCGCCGCCGCCTCGCGCGCCAACGGCTGCATCTTCTGCGCTTCGGTCCACGCGCGCTTTGCGACGACCCATTCGCGGCGCGGGGACGACGTGCAGCGCCTGCTCGACGAGGGCGTCGCGGTCGACATCGATGCGCGCTGGAATGCCATCATCGCGGCCTCGGTCGCGCTCACGGAGACGCCGCCGGCGTTCGGCGAGGCCGAGATCGGACGCCTGCGCGCGGTCGGCCTCGACGACCTCGCGATCGCCGACGTGATCCACGGCGCCGCATTCTTCAACTGGGCCAACCGGCTGATGCTTTCGCTGGGCGAACCGACGGCGGCGGCGAAAGGCTGACGGACACTCCAGCGATGAACAACAGAATGGCGATGCGCTGGACTACGGAGGCATGGACATGCCGCTTTCGGTGAAAGCCATCGACCATCTGGTCATTCGCGTCGCGGACCTCGACGCTGGCGAGAAGCTGTTCACAAAACTCGGCTTCACGCTGACGCCGCGCGGCTTCCACGCCGGGCGCGGCAGCGCCAACCACACGGCGCCGCTCTCCAGCGGCAATTATTTCGAGCTGATCTACCTGCCGCCCGGCGCCGACTCGCCGTTTCCCGAGCGGCCCGAAGGGCCGGTGGCGCTGGCGCTCGCGCCGACCGAGAGCCGCGCGGTCTACGCCGAACTCACGGCGCTTGGCTACGCCGTCGAGCCGCCGCGCGATCTCGCTCGTCCCGTTCATCTTGCCGGAGGGCGACCCGCGACGCGCGCTTCATCAACGTCGGCCTGCCGCCGATCGCCCCGGAGGCGATCGGCTTGTTCGCCTGCCAGCATCTGACGCGCGACCTTGTCTGGCGGCCGGAATGGGAGGGCCATGCCAACGGCGCCGAGCGCGTGAGCGGCGTGATCGTCGTGCATCCCTCGCCCGCCGATCTGGAGGCGACCTACGCAAGGCTGTTCGGCGCGGCCGTGCCGGCTCGATCGAGACGGCCTGGTCGTCACGCTCGGCGGCGATACGATCAGCTTCCTCACGCCGGAGGCTTTCGAGGAAGCGCTTTCCGGCGATTCCCGATTCCCGCCGATCTCTCGAAGGGCTGGTTCGCCGGCGCGACGCTGCGCGTGCTGGCGCTCGACAAGGTCGCCGCGATCCTTGCCGCCGCCGGCGTCGCCGCCGCCCGCACGCCGTCGGGCTCGCTGGTCGTCGCACCTGCCGAGGCCGCCGACACTTTGCTCGAATTCAAGGCGGCGTGACGAGGTCAGACAGCAACGCGCGCGGAAGGCTTCCGGCGTCCGCTCTCGACCGCGCCAGCTCGCGCGTTGTCGGCTCCGATGCAGGCGGATGCCGGGCGGCGTGTGCGAGATCAGGGAAAGAGAACCATGAGTTTGTCCGGTGTTTTCGCACGCTTCGTCGCGCTGATCGGCGCCGCGATGATCCTGTTGCGGCGGATGGATGGCGGCCCGCGCGAACAGGCCTTGGGTAGCGCCCCGACGATCCCCGCGGCCAAGCCGCAGGGCGCCATGCCGACGCTGAAGATGCCGACGGCCAGAGGATGGTCGCCAGGGCAGACGCCGATCGCCGCGCCCGGGCTCAAGGTCAACGCCTTCGCGGCCGGGCTCAAGCACCCCCGCTGGATTCACGCGCTGCCGAACGGCGACGTGCTGGTCGCGGAGTCGCTGACCGTGGCGGGGCCGATCAAGTCGGTGTTCGACTACGCGATGTTCGCACGATGAAACGCGCCGCCGCGCTCGGCGACAGCCCGAACCGCATCACGCGGCTGCGCGACGCGGATGGCGACGGCGTCGCCGAAATCCGCGAGACGTTCCTGGAGGGGCTGAATCAGCCGTTCGGCATGGCGCTGGTGGGCGATGACGTTCTATGTCGGCAATACCGATGGCGTGGTCGCCTTCCCCTATGCGGCGGGCGCGCGCCGCATCGCGGCGCCGGGCCGCAAGCTCGCCGCGTTCAAGCCCGGCGGCCATTGGACGCGCAGCCTGCTGCCGAGCCCCGACGGCTCGAAGCTCTACGTCGGGGTCGGCTCGCTCACCAATATCGCCGACGACGGCATGGCGGTCGAGGAGGGCCGCGCGGCGATCTATGAACTCGATCTGGCGACCGGCTGCCAGCCGCATTTTCGCCGCCGGCCTGCGCAACCCGGTGGGCCTCGCCTGGGAGCCGCATACCGGCGCGCTGTGGACGGTGGTCAACGAACGCGACGGCCTCGGCGACGAGACGCCGCCGGACTATCTGACCTCGGTGCGCGACGGCGGCTTCTACGGCTGGCCCTATTGCTACTGGGGGCGGACGGTCGACGACCGCGTGGAGCAGGATCCGGCCGCGGTCGCCAAGGCGATCACGCCAGACTATGCGCTGGGCGGCCACACCGCTTCGCTCGGCCTCTGCTGGCTGCCCGCTGGCGCGCTGCCGGGCTTTCCCGAGGGCATGGCGATCGGGCAGCACGGCTCGTGGAACCGCAGCACGCTCAGCGGCTACCGGGTGGTCTTCGTGCCGTTCGTCGACGGGCGCCCCTCCGGCCCGCCGCGCGATATCCTCACCGGGTTCCTCGCGCCCGACGAGCGCGCGTCCTACGGCCGGCCGGTCGGCGTGACGATCGGCCCCGACGGCTCCCTGCTGGTGGCCGATGACGTCGGCGACGTGATCTGGCGCGTGACGGGCGCGTAGCAGGGCTGAGCGCGCGGCGAAGGCGCCGCAGATATGGATGAGCGCTCATCTTGTTGACGGAGGGGCAGATTTTGACCGACATCACGCGGTCCGCTGTGAGCGGGAAACAAATCGGCGGCGGACGTTCGAAGCGGCGTGGCGCCGATGCACGACGAGCGACCGCGGCGCCCCACAATCGCTATGATTCTAACGAACGGCCTTGTTCTTTGCGCCGCCGGCGGCGGCGCCTGGACCGGGGGCCGACGCCGTCGCCTATGCCGGCAGGACGACCACCTTCGTCTTGACCGGCGTTCGTGAATAGAGGTCGATCATGTCCTGACTGAGGAGGCCGGTGCAGCCGCTCGTAATGTTGGTCCCGATCGTCTCGGGGTCGCTGGTGCTGTAGATCGTGTAGAGCGTGTAAACGCCGTTCTGATAGAGATAGAGCGTGCGCGCGCCGAGCGGATTGTCGAGACCTCCCGGCATGCCGCCGGCATATTTGGCCGCCTCTGGCCGGCGCTGGATCATCTCCTTGGGCGGCGTCCAGACGGGCCATTCGGCCTTGCGCCCGACATAAGCGTCACCGCTCCACAAGAACCCTTCGCGGCCGACATTGGCGCCATAGCGGGTGGCGTTTCCGTCGCCTTCGATGCGGTAAACATAGTAATTTTTGGGATCGACGATAATCGTGCCGGCCGCTTCATCACTGTCGTAGCGCACTGTCCGGCGATAATATTTGGGATCGATCTTGCTGACATCGACCGCCGGGATCGGGAATTTCTCGTCGGGCATCAGCGCGTAGAGCTTCTCCGCCTCGGCGCGGCTCATGGCGTCGGACGCGCAACCGGCCAGCCCCAGCGCGCCGAGACCGGCTGCGGAGCCGAGCAGAAACAACCGGCGGCTGAGAAGCCCCGACCGAAGCCCAGGCAGAACTCCCTCGCCGGCATCGGCAATTTCACCGTCCATGATCATGATTTCGAAGTCTCCCACGTCCTGTCGCCTGCCCGGAAAATACTGCGGCATACCCGCTGAATGACTTGCGGAGCTGAGATTGCCGTCACACGGCTCGATTGGCAAGCTCGGGCCTTGGCTGCGCGGAGCTTGCCAGGCGCCATATCCTCACCGGATTCCTCGCGCCCGACGAGCGGCCCCGACGGCTCGCTGCTGGTGGCGGACGGTGTCGGCGACGTGATCTGGCGCGTGGCCGGCTGAGCGGCGGGGCTGAGCGCGCCGAGAAGGCGCCGCAAACATCTGCCGGCGCCCGTATTATTGAGGGAATGTCAGATTTCGGCCGGGGAGCAGAATGACGACTGTGAGCAAGCGAAATATGGAAGCGGACATTCGTGCTGGACAGCGTCGCGGCCGTTCCCGACCCGAAGCGGACGTTTGGGGCGACATGAACAGCAACATATCGCAAGTCGTGCGCCTCGATTGACGACCGCAAAGTGTAACGCGGAAAGTTTGGCGGGGCGTCAAATACCGGCGGCGACGATAGCGCGCAGCAGTTTGGCGTAGCTGTAGCCGATATCTTCGCGCGTCATTCCCATGCGCAGGATCACCAGTTTGCGCGACGGGATGACCGCGATCACCTGGCGCCAATGCCCTTGCAGCATGAACGTGTCGTCGGGCAGGTCAAATTCCTGGCCCTTGGCCAACCAGACCTGCCCGCGCCCATAGACAGGGCCGTGGCCCTCGTCGGACACGGGCGAAGGCGAGGTCATGTAATCGACGAAGCCCGCCGGCAGCAACTGCTGGCCGTTCCATGCCCCGCCGAGCCGTAAAAATTCGCCGAAGCGCGCCCAGTCATGCGCATTGGCGAAGAGATAACCGTCGCCGAGGAAGAGGCCGACGGGGTCGGATTCGAGAACGGCGCTCGTCATGCCGAGCGGCTTGAACAGCCTCTCCTGCGGATAGGATCGCGCCGCCTCGCCGACGGCGTTCATCCACAGTCGCGTCAGCAGGTCGGCTTCGCCGGACGAATAGTGGAATTTCGCTCCGGGCGGGCGGACGAGCGGGCGACTTATTGCGTAAGCCGCCGCATCGCTCGTAAGAAACTGCTCGCGCGCGGGATCGGTGATGGTTCCCTCGTCCTCGTTCCATTCGAGGCCGCCGGACATCGCCATCAGATCGGCGACCGAGATTTGCATGCGCGCATCGCCGGCCCATTGCGCAAACAGGTTCTTCCGGTCGAGCGACAGCTTGCCATCCCCGATGGCCATGCCGACCAGAGCGGCGTTGACGGTCTTGGTCATCGACCAGCCCTGCAATGGCGTCGAGGGGCCGAAACCCTGACCATAGGTTTCGCCGACGATACGCCCGTCATGGACGACAACGAGGGCGCGAAAGCCCGGTCCCAGCAGGGCGGGATCGCTTGTCGCCGCCCGCAGGCGCGCGTTGTCTGACAATTGCGCCTTCTCGCCCTCCGGCCAGAGCGCGTCAGGTTTGGTTGATGGAGTTGGCGGCGCGGTCGGGTGATCGATGACCGTGTCTTTGGATACATTGACGCAGCCCCGCCCCTCCACATATTGCGCCCGCCGCTCGGCGAAGACGCCGAACAGGCTGGCCTTCACACGCCGATTGACGGCGTCGACGTCGATTTTCATGTAGTTGAAAACGGGATGTCCTTGCGCCACCAGATCGTCGCGCCGGATCGTCTCGACATCGCGCCCGGCGTTGAAAACGTTGGAGCACACGATCCTTGCCGTATAGGCCGAGGCGAGCGGCAGCAATTGGGGCCGCTCGAAGGTCAGCCAAAGGCTTAGCCCGAAAATCCCCAGGACCGGAATTGTGGCGAGAAGTCCAATGAGCTTAAGCGCCAAGCGCATGTTTTTGGGCCCCGTCTGAGTCGCGCTGCGGCATCGTAGTAATGGCTAGGTTGCAGATGTGCTACCCTCAGCAGACGAAGGTCCGCCATCCCCTCATCGTGACCGTAGACGTTCTCGGATCGAAGGTCCGCTCTGAGGGAACGCGACGATCGGCTGAACGGCTACGCTTGGCGCAAAGCGGTCGCCATTCCCGGGCGGACGCAAGGCCTGCTCCCCGTCGCGGCCATCCCAACGAACCTACGCCTGTGAAAGCCTTGGAAGAGCCTTCCCTCAAGCCGCGACGGCGCCGCCGAGATAGGCCTCGCGGATGCGCGGGTCGTTGCGCAGCAGCGCGGCGGAGCCCTGCAGCACGATCCGGCCGGTCTGCAGCACATAGCCTTCGTGGGCGATCTGCAGCGCCAGATTGGCGTTCTGCTCGACCATGAACACCGTGACGCCCTGGCGGTTGATTTCGGCGATCAGCTCCAGCACGCGATCGACGAACAACGGCGAGAGGCCCATCGTCGGCTCGTCCATGCAGATCAGGCGCGGGCGGCCCATCAGCGCGCGCGCCATCGCGACCATCTGCTGCTCGCCGCCCGACAGCGTGCCGGCGCGCTGGTCGAGCCGCTCGGCGACGCGCGGGAACAGCGCCAGCACGCGGGCGAGGTCTTCAGCGACAGCGCGCCGGTCGCTTCGGACATAGGCGCCCATCGCCAGATTCTCGCGCACCGTCATCAGCGGGAAAATTCGCCGCGCCTCGGGCACCGAGCCGACGCCGGCGCGGATGATCTGATGCGTCGGCAGGCCGCTGATCTGAACCCCGTCCAGCGTGACCGACGCCCGAACGCGGCGCGACGAGGCCGAGGATCACCTTCATGGTCGTCGACTTGCCGCTCGCATTGCCGCCGAGCAGGCAGACGATGCGGCCGCGGCCGACCTCCAGCGAAAGATCGAAATGCGCCTGAACCGCGCCGTAGAACGTGTTGATCCCGTCAAGGCGCAACAGCGGCTCGGTCATGTCACCGACTCCGGCTTCAACGCGGCTTCGCCGACCGCGGAATGGCCGAGATAGGCTTCGATCACCGCGGGGTCGCGCCGCACGTCCTGCGGCGGCCCTTCCGCGATCTTCGCGCCGTCGTCGAGCACGCAGACGCGATCGGACAAAGCCATCACCATGTCGAGCTTGTGCTCGATCAACAGAATGGTCAGCCCGCTGCTCTTCAGCGTGGCGATCAGTCCCTGCATTTCGGCGGTCTCGGTCGGATTCATCCCGGCGGTCGGTTCGTCCAGCAGCAGCAGGCGCGGCTTCAGCGCGAGGGCGCGGGCGATTTCGACGCGGCGTCGATTGGCGTAGGACAGGCTGTAGGCGGGGTGGTCGAGCCGCGGCGTCAGGCGGTCGCCGAACAGCGCGAGAATGTCGCGCGCCTCGGCCCGCAACGCCTGTTCCTCGCGCCTGACGGAAGCCGGACGCCACAGCGCCAGAGCCAGTTCGGCGAGCGGACCGACCGCCGGCCATCGCGGGCGCACGGCGCGCAGGCGCGTATGCGCGCCGACCAGCACATTGTCCTCGACGCTGAGATTGCCGAAGACGCGGCCGTGCTGGAAGGTGCGCGCCAGGCCAAGCGCGGCGATCGCCTCGGGGGCGAGGCCGTCGATCGGCCGGCCGGCCAGCGTGATCGAGCCGGCGTCGGGCCGGTCGAGTCCGCTGATCAGATTGAACGAGGTGGTCTTGCCCGCGCCGTTCGGCCCGATGAGGCTGACAAGCTCGCCCTCGGCGACGGTCAGGTCGAGGCCGTTGACCGCGATCACGCCGCCGAACCGCCGCGTCAGACCCTTGACTTCGAGCATCGCAGGCGCGTCGTTCATAGCGCGCCCATCAGCCCCTGCGGGCGAAAGCGGATCAGCAGCAGCAGCACGATCCCGTAGATGAGGATGCGATATTCCGCGGTCATGCGGAACAGTTCGGGCAGGCCGGCGAGCGCCACCGCGCCGAGAATCGCGCCGACGACATTGCCCATGCCGCCGAGGATGACCATGGTCAGCGCGAGCAGCGAGACCTGCGAATCGAAGGTCTGGTGGTTGATGTAGGAATAGAGATGGGCGGTGATCGCGCCGCTGACGCCGGCGCCGAAGCCGCCGAAGGCGAAGGCCAGCGCCTTGTAGCGGTCGAGGCGGATGCCATAGGAGCGGGCGGCGACGTCGTCGTCGCGAATGGCGCGCAGGGTGCGGCCGAAATGCGAGGTCAGCAGCCGCGTCTGCACCAGCGCCAGCGCTGCGACGATGGCGAGGCACAGCCAATAGACTTCGCGGGCGGCGGTGATTTCGTGGCCGAAGATCGACAGCGGCGGAATGCCGGTCACCCCCATCGCGCCGCGGGTCAGGCTTTCCCAGTTCAGGATCACCAGGCTGACGACCTCGCCGATCGCCAGCGTCGCGATGGCGATGGTATGGCCGCGCAGCCGGAACGCCGGGAAGATCAGCAGCGTGCCGAGCGCGCTGGTGATCACGCCGGCCGCCGGAACGGTGAGCCAGGTCGGCGCGTCGAGGTCGACCGTCAGCAGCGCGGAGGCATAGGCGCCGATCGCCAGAAGCCCGGCGTGGCCGAACGACATCTGCCCGGCGGTGCCGGCCATCAGGGTGAGGCTGAGGGCGAGCATCGCGGCGAGCCAGGCGTTGGTCAGGGTTTGCAGCAGATACGGCGCGCCGACGACCAGCGGCAGCGCGAACGCCGCGCCGGTCAGCGCCCACAGCGCCCAACGCGGGAGCGCGGATCGGCTTGCTCGGGCGCGATGAAGGCGCCGGTGAGCGGTTCGCTTTGCAGCGCCGCGCGCCCGCCGAACAGGCCGTTGGGCATCCAGATCAGGAACAGGATCAGCAGCACGAAGGCGAACAGATTGCGGTAGGTGGTGCCGAGCAACGCGATGCCGTAGCTCTCGATGAGGCCGAGCAGCAGGCTGCCGACGATCGCGCCGGGCACATTGCCGACGCCGCCGATCACCTGCGCGACGATGCCCTTCAGGGTCGCCTGGAAGCTCATCGCGGGATCGATGTGGTTGTAATACATGCCGACCAGCAGGCCGCTGAGGCCGCCGAGCGCCGAGGCGATCGCGAACACCGCGCTGTTGACGGCGTTGACGTTGACGCCCATCTGCAGCGCCGCCTCGCGATCCTGCGCGGTCGCGCGCACGGCGTAGCCGAGCTTGGTGAAGCGCAGGAACACGAACAGCATCGCCGCGCTGCCGACGCCGACGCCGGCGATGAGCAGGTCAAGCGCGCCGATCGAGCCGCCGCCGATGGCGATGCGCCAGTCCGGCAGATCGTTCGGCAGCGCGCGCGGGATCGGGCGAAAAAACGAGCTGCACGAGCTGGTCGAGCACGAAGCTGATGCCGATCGTCGCCAGCAGCGGCGCGATGCGCGCCGAACCTTGCAGGGGGCGCAGGCCGATGCGCTCGATCGCCATGCCGACCAGCGCGCAGGCGACGAACACGATCAGCATCGTCAGCGGCAGCGGGGTGTGCAGAAAGGTGATCGCCGCCCAGCCGACATAGGCGCCGATCGTATAGACCGAGCCATGGGCGAAATTGATGAGGTTGGAGACGCCGAAAATCAGCGCCAGCCCGACCGCCAGCAACGCATAGATGTTGCCGATCACCAGGCCGTTGACGGTGTAGTCGATGAAGGAGCTCAAGCCGCCGCGTCCTCAACGCCGAAGGAGACAGCGGCCGAGGGCGGCGCTTGGCCGCCTTCGGTCGCCGCGACGGGGCAAAAAACGGCGTTCAGCTCGCGGTCGGCTTCTTGCCGTCCCACAGAACGAACTGGCCGTTCTTGACGACGAGATAGACGGCGCGCGCGCCGGCGACCCGCCGCGTCTGCACATCGAAACGTCGCCTTCCCGTAGATCACGCTCGGCACGTCCTTGATCTCGGCGAGGCCGTCGCGGATCGCCTTGCGGTCGTCGCCGTATTTGTCGATGACCTCAGCCAGCAGGATGATCGTATCATAGGCGACGGCGTTGAAGTCGTCGGGCTCTTCGTTGTATTTGGCCTTGAACTTGGTCACGAAGGACTGGACTTCCGGGCGCGTGTCGCCGGGAAAGAAGTTCGATTCGGTGAACACGCCCCTCGCTCGCCTCGCCGGCAAGCTCGATGAACTTCGGCGAGTAGATCGAGCCGCTCGCGACGATCGGCTGGGTCAGGCCGACCGAACGCGTCTGGCGGGTGATCAGCGCCCCGTCGGCGTAATAGGAGATCAGCACGATCGCATCGGGCTTGGCGTCGCGAACGCGAACGAGCGTCGAGCGAAAGTCCTTCTCGTCGGGCTGGTAGCCTTCCGACGCGACGACATCGACGCCGAGACTCTTGGCCGAGGCGGCGAAGATCGTCTGGCTGCTGCGGCCCCAGTCGGTGTTGAGATAGAGCACCGCGACGCGCTTCAGGCCGAGGTCGGCGGCATATTTGGCCAGCCGCGGCTGCTCGTCGGCCTGGCTGACCGAATTGCTCCACATATAGTCGCCGCCCTTGGTGAAGTTGGGATGCGAATTGGTGAAGCCGAATTGCACGAGGCCGGCGCGCTGGTAGATCGACGACGCCGCCATCGAAGCGGTGCTGGAAAAGTCGCCGACTTCGACGACGATTTTGGGATCGCTGACGAATTTCTGGGCGATGGCGACCGACTGACGCGGATCGGCCTGGCTGTCCTCGAACACATATTGCAGCGGCCGGCCCTTGACGCCTTTCACGTTGACCTCTTCCAGCGCAAGATCGAAACCCTTCTTCCACTGCGCGCCATATTGGGCGTTCTGTCCGGTCAGCGGGCCGCTGACGCCGATCGTCACCGGCTCGCCGTTAGTCTGCGCGACGGCGGCCGAAGCGGCGAGGCCCGCGGCGATCAGGATGGCCAGGCGATGGCGCCAATTGGCGAGGCGGCGAACGGAATTTGCGGGCATGGTCTTTCCCTCTTCGAAGGCGCGACGGAATCTCTGCGATCGGCGGCTCCCCGGCGCCTGGAGCCCGACCGGACCGGACGAGCCGGTTGAAGCCGGCGGCATGATCGATGGCGCGACCATAGCACACAAGCTGGGAATCAGGCTTTTAGCGCATTAGAATATAATGTCTATAGACGTTATATAACGAAGGGATCACCCGGCCACGGATCGCGGGTCGCCGCGCTCTCGCACAGGATGGAGATTCGAATGAGTTCGGCGCGTCAACTGCGGCTCGGCGCCTTCATGCGGCCGACCACCATTCACACCGGCGGATGGCGCTATCCCGGCGCCTGGGCCGACGCCAATTTCAATCTCGCCCATCTCGTGCGCGCCGCGCAGACGCTGGAGCGCGGCAAGTTCGACGCGTTCTTCATGGCCGACCATCTGGCGGTGCTCAACATGCCGATGGAGGCGCTGAAGCGCAGCCACACCGTCACCTCGTTCGATCCCATCACCCTGCTGCCGGCGCTGGCGATGGTCACCGAGCGTCTCGGCCTCGTCGCCACTGCCTCCACCACATTCGAGCAGCCGTATCTCATCGCCCGGCGTTTCGCCTCGCTGGATCACATCAGCGGCGGGCGCGCCGGCTGGAACATCGTCACCACCTCCAATCCCGACGCCGCGCTCAACTTCGGCCTCGAGGAGCATCTTGAACACGGCGAGCGCTATCGCCGCGCCCGCGAGTTCTATGAGGTGGTCACCGGCCTCTGGGATTCCTGGGCCGACGACGCCTTCCTGCGCGACCGCGAGAGCGGCATCTTCTTCGATCCGGCGAGGCTGCACGTTCTCGATCACAAGGGGCCGCATTTTTCGGTGCGCGGGCCGCTCAACATCGCCCGGCCGGTGCAGGGCTGGCCGGTCATCGTCCAGGCCGGCGCGTCGGAGGCCGGGCGCCAGCTCGCCGCCGAGACCGCGGAGGTGGTGTTCGCCGCCGCTTCGCGGCTCGCCGACGGGCAGGCGTTCTACAGGGACGTGAAGGGCCGGATGGCGGCGCTCGGGCGCGACCGCGACGACCTCAAGGTCCTGCCGGGCGCTTTCGTGGTGGTCGGCGAAACCGACGCCGAGGCGCGGGAGAAGCGCGCCCGCCTCGACAGCCTCGTCTATTACGACAGCGCCATCGCCGCGCTGTCGATCGCGCTCGGCCATGACGCCTCGCGCTTCGACCCCGACGCGCCCTTGCCCGACATTCCCGAAACCAACGCCAGCAAGAGCGGCCGCGAGCGGGCGATCACGCTGGCCGGGCGCGACAACCTCACCGTTCGCCAGCTTGCCCAGCGCCTCGGCGGCTATGCCGGCCTCGCCTTCGTCGGCGCGCCGCGGACCATCGCCGACGAGATGGAGCGATGGCTTGTCGAGGAGGGCTGCGACGGCTTCAACGTGATGTTCCCCTATCTGCCCGGCGGCCTCGACGACTTCGTCGACCTCGTGGTGCCCGAGCTGCAGCGGCGCGGCATCTTCCGGCGCGAATACGAAGGCAGGACGCTGAGGGAGAATCTGGGCCTGCGCCGGCCGGGGAACAGGTTCTTCGGGGCGGCCAAGGCTCGCGAGGCTCGGTAGACTTCGCGAAACTCGGGGCTTCGATCCCGCGGGTTAACGCGTCCTTTCCTCGCCCCCTCGACTTTCACAAGCGCTCTTTAAGCTCGCCTTGGTGCAAGCCCTCTAGGATGCATATCCAGGCGGCGCTTCGCCGCTTGATTTGACGTCCATCGAGAAGAGAGTCCCGGCATGTCGTTTCGTGAGAATGTGGCTGACGCTCTGCGCATCGCCACGTGGCGCGTCCCGCGAGCGAGCGGGGCGAGAATGACGCCGCTCGCCGTGTTCGGCATCTTCGCAGCGGCGGTCGCCGCTGTCGCGGTAAGCCAATTCCTTCTCGCCGGCGCAAGTTTCCAGACGTTCAACCCCTATGGCGTCAATGCGGCCATCGCCATCGCGGCGATTCAGGCGATGGTCATCGTCATCTTTGCGCGGGTCGATCCATCTTCCCGGACAATCCGCAATCTCGTTCTCCTTCATATTGTTGTGATCGCCTTCACCGTGATTCTCGCGGGTCCGGTCTTTCAGGCGCTCGCGCTCGACGACCCGAAAACCTACGCGTCGCCGAGCGCGGCGATCGGCGTGTGGTTGTACATGCTGGCGTTGACAATTTGGTTCGCCGGCGGCGCTCGACAGGCATTCAGGACGACGCCCGGCGTTCGCCGGCCGGCCCTGCGCGCCGCTCTCTTCACAATCGTCAGCATCGTCTCGCCAATGGCGCTGCCAAATTGGCCGATTGTCGCGTCGGCGCATTTTGACAGCAGGACGGCGAATCTATGGGAGGTCGCCCGGCGGTACGAGTACACGCATCAAACCGCAGAACGCGACGCCGAAGAGCGGGCGGCTCGAGCTCGCACCGAAATGGCGGCGGCGCGGCTGGAGGCCCGGCAGAGCGTATTGCTCAATGACGCCGTCAACGCCCTGGAGCCGCGCGATCCCAATGCCGCCAACGTGTTTGCGATCGGCGTCGCAGGGGGCGATCAGGATGTCTTCATGAGAGAATCGCAGCAATCGCTGGACATTCTCAAGTCGCACTTTCATCTGGGAAAACGCGTTCTCTCGCTCGTCAACAACGACGCGACGGCGGACGACCGCCCGATGGCCTCGATGCAGAATCTCGGCGCCGCGCTCCGCGGCGTCGGAGCGCGCATGGACCCCGACAAGGACGTGCTGATCCTGACGATGACCTCGCACGGCTCCCCGGACGGATTCGCGCTACGGTATGGCGACTTCGTCGAGCGAACGCTCGATCCGCAGACCCTCAAGACATTGCTCGACGAGGCCGGCATTCGAAATCGCGTCGTGATCGTGTCATCATGCTATTCCGGCGCGTTCGTCGCCCCGTTGGCCGATCCGGACACCGCAATCATCACCGCCGCCTCGTCGACGCATACGTCGTTCGGATGCTCGAATGAGCGCAAGTGGACCTATTTCGGCGAGGCGTTTTTCGAGAAGGGGCTCACCGGCAATGCGACGTTGGCCGAAGCCTTCGCGTCGGCCAAGGCGACGGTCGCCGGCTGGGAGAGCGAACAGAAGCTTGTTCCCTCCGATCCGCAGGTCGCCATCGGCGAGCGCATCGCGCGTCGTTTCTCCGACCTCGTTGGCGCCGCCACCCCAACGCCGGCGGTGGCGGCCGAAGTTGAACCGGTGCACGCCAATCGCGAATGACGGTCGACTGTCGCCAGAAATGGCGCAAACCATGTGCGGCTTGAAGAGGAGAGCAAGCCGGAAGTCGGGATAGGTATTTGAAAAGATTGGTAGCGGGGGCCGGATTTGAACCGGCGACCTCCGGATTATGATTCCGCTGCTCTAACCAGCTGAGCTACCCCGCCGAACCTCGCGCCCGCAAGGCGGCGCGACGACGGGCGCATATAGGGAGCGACGGCCAAAGCTGTCAAGAAAAACGGGAGTCAGCGTCGGGTGCTCACGATATGACCGATTTAGGTAGTGCACGATCTGTCCGATCTGACATCGATTGACTCCGGCATTTCTCTGACTTAGGTCAGATAAATGCTCGCCGACCCCGTCAGCCGCTTTCGTCGCTTCGCGCGCGCCGTCACGCTGGAGGTCGGCGCGCTCGACACCTCGTTCCTCGGCCGCGGCCGGCCGCTGGGCGCCGCGCGCGTGCTGAACGCGATCGGCGTCGGGCGAACCGACGTCGCTGAAATCCGCGAGCATCTCCGCCTCGATTCCGGCCTGATGAGCCGCCTGCTGCGGGCCCTCGAGGACGAGGGCCTGGTCCGCACCATGCCGCATCCCGACGACGCCCGCCGCCGCGTCGCCACCCTCACCCAAGCGGGCCGGCGAGAGTTCCAGGCCTATGACGAGCTTTCCAACGCCAGGGCGGCGGCGTTGCTGGACCGCGCCCCGCGCTCGGACGAGCTTCTCGCCGCCATGGACCTCATCGCCTGCGCGCTCGGCCGCGACCGGATCGCCATCGAGGAAGCCGATCCGCGCAGCGAGGCCGCGCGCTGTTGCCTCGGCGAATATTACGCCGAGCTTCAGACGCCGGTTCGAAAAGGGATTCGACGCGTCGCGCTCGCGCGATCCCGGACGCCGCGGACATGGCGCCGGCCGCGCGGGGCGTTTCTGCTGGCGACTATTGGACGGCGCGGCGATCGGTTGCGTCGGCCTCAAGGGCGACGGCGGCAGAATCGCGGAAATCAAGCGGCTGTGGATATGCCCGACGGCGCGCGGCTTCGGCCTCGCCAAACGCCTGATGCGCGCCGCCGAAAATGTCGCGCGCGAACTGTCGGTGGAGACCTTGCGCCTCGATACCAACAGCGCCTTGCCCGAGGCGCTGAAGCTCTATCGTACGTCAGGCTGGGTCGAGATCGACCGCTTCAACGACGACCCCTATCCCGATCACTTCTTCGAGAAACGTCTGTGACCTTCTCGCCACGGGAGGTCGCAGGCGGCTCCTACTTCGGCGCCATGCGCAGGGCGCCGTCGAGGCGGATCGCGCCGCCGTTGAGCATGTCGTTGGCGATGATCGCCTGCACCAGCGCCGCATATTCGTCGGGCCGGCCGAGCCGCGAGGGGAACGGAACGGAGGCGGCGAGGGATTTGCGCGCCTCCTCGGCGAGGCCGTCGAACATCGGCGTATGGAACAGGCCCGGCAGGATCGTCATCACCCGCACGCCGTGGCTCGCCAGATCGCGCGCGACCGGCAGCGTCAGGGCGAGCACGCCGCCCTTCGAGGCGCCGTAGGCGGCCTGGCCGATCTGCCCGTCCTGCAGCGGCGACCGAGGCGGTCATCACGATCACCCCGCGCCCGCCGTCGGCGGTGACGGGGTCGAGCCCGGCCATCGCCGTCGAACATTTGGCGACCATCGCGAATGTGCCGATCAGGTTGATCTCGATGGTGCGGCGAAACATCGCGAGGTCATGCGCGACGAGTTCGCCGGTGTCGCGCTTCTTCGAGACCGTTCGCCTCGCCGGGCCGACGCCCGCGCAGCAGACGAGGACGCGCTCGACGCCATGGGCCGCCCGCGCCGCTCGCCAGCGCGGCGTCGATGCTCGGCTCGTTGGTGACGTCCGCCTCGCAGAACAAGCCGCCGATCTCGCGCGCCACCGCCGCGCCGCGCTCGCGCTGCATGTCGAGAACGGCGACCTTGGCGCCGCCCGCCGCCAGCTGGCGCGCCGTCGCCTCGCCAAGACCCGAAGCGCCCCCGGTGACGATGGCGGCGATGGTCGAATCGAGTTTCATGGGCGCGGCTCCGGTTGCGGCCCGACGCTTCGCCGGGCCCGTTGTCGAATTGTCTACGCGACAGGCTTCGACTAGGTTAGGGCAATCGGGCTTGGCCCGACAAGCGACGCCATTCCGTCGCGATAAACGAGTGTGACATGAACCGGTTCGATCGACCTCCGCCAGGCGCGGCGGAAGCGCGGGTGGAGTTTCTCGACGGCGAGCTTCGCGTGGTGCGGCCCGGCGCCTTCGTGCGCTGCGCGGTCACCGGCGCGCCGATCCCGCTCGACGAATTGCGCTACTGGAACGTCGACCGCCAGGAAGCCTACGCCAGTCCCGAAGCCGTGCTGAAACGCCTCGCCGAGCGCCGGTAGAGGCCGCCCGCCACCGCGAGTGATTACGCCACGCGCCCGGTTTGCGGAGCGTCGCGGAGGTCGTCTCGGGAATCGAAATCAGTTTTGGCGACAGACGCATTTGCGGCCTCGACGCGTCATGCCCGGCCTTGTGCCGGGCATCCACGCCGATCCGCGCCGCCAACTCCGAGGGCTGTTCGCGACGGCGCCGCGTGGGTGGCCGGGACGAGCCCGGCCATGAATCTCCGGGCGGCGCGGTCTTGCGTTCTGTGGCGAGATAGTTTACATATGAACGAACGATCGCGGCCGGGCTGATTCGGCCTTTCGGGAGAATCGTCGATGCCCAGCTACAAGGCGCCGGTGCGCGACACGTTGTTTCTGCTCAATGACGTCTTCGACTATGCGCGCTACGACAATCTGCCGGGCTTCTCCGAAGCGCCGCTCGACATCGTCGAGGCCGTGCTGAACGAAGGGGCGAAGATCGCCGAAGAGGTGCTGCAGCCGCTCAACCGAACCGGCGACATCGAGGGCTGCACGCGTCACCCCGACGGCAGGGTGACGACGCCGAAGGGCTTCAGGCAAGCCTACAAGGCCTATGCCGAGGGCGGCTGGGTTGGCCTTGCGGTCGATCCCGCCTATGGCGGCCAGGGCCTGCCCTATTTCCTCGCCATCGCGCTGACCGAATTCGCGGTCTCCGCCAATCAGGCGTTTGCGATGTATCCGGGCCTGACCACCGGCGCGATTGCCGCGCTGGCGACGCATGGCTCCGACGCGCAGAAGCAGATCTTCCTGCCCAAAATGGCCGCCGGTGAATGGACCGGCACGATGAATCTCACCGAGCCGCAATGCGGCACTGATCTCGGGCTCATCAAGACCCGCGCCGCGCCGCTGCCCGACGGCTCCTACGCGATCACCGGGCAGAAAATCTTCATTTCGGCCGGCGACCACGACCTGACCGACAACATCATCCATCTCGTTCTCGCGCGCATCGAGGGCGCCCCCGCCGGGGTCAAGGGCATCTCGCTGTTCGTCGTGCCCAAAGTGCTGGTGCGCGATGACGGCTCGCTCGGCGAGGCCAATGGCGTCACCTGCGGCTCGATCGAGCACAAGATGGGCATTCACGGCAATTCGACCTGCGTACTGAACTATGACGACGCCAGGGGCTGGCTGGTCGGCGAGGAGAACCGCGGCCTTCCCGCGATGTTCGTGATGATGAACGAGGCGCGCCTCGGCGTCGCCGCGCAGGGCCTCGCCTTGTCCGAAGTCGCCTATCAGAACGCCGCCGCCTACGCCAAAGAGCGCCTGCAGGGGCGCGCGCTGAGCGGCGCGCGGGACGCCAGCAAGCCGGCCGATCCGATCCTCGTCCATCCCGACGTCAGGCGCATGCTGCTGGAGATTCGCGCGTTCAACGAGGCGGCGCGCGCGGCCATGCTGTGGGTGGCGCTGTCGGGCGACGAGGCGAGGCGCTCACCCGACGAAGCGGCGCGCCGCGCCGCCGACGACCGGCTCGGCCTGCTGACCCCGGTGCTCAAGGGCGTGCTGACCGACACCGGCTTCGCCAACACCGTCAAGGCGCAGCAGGTGCTCGGCGGCCACGGCTATGTCGCGGAATGGGGCATGGAGCAATTCGTGCGCGATTCGCGCATTTCGATGATCTACGAGGGCGCCAACGGCATCCAGGCGCTCGATCTGGTCGGGCGCAAATTGCCCAAGGACGGCGGCCGCGCGATCACCGCATTCTTCGCCGAGATTTCAACCTTTCTCGCGCAGAACAAGGCGGACGAACAGCTTGCCCCCTATCTCGTCGCGCTGAAAGCCGCCTCCGGCCAGTTGCAGCAGGCGACGATGTGGCTGATGCAGAACGGCATGGGCAATCCCGACAACGCCGGCGCCGCCTCGAACGATTATATGCATCTGTTCGGGCTGACCCTGCTCGGCTTCATGTGGGCGCGCATCGCCAAGGCGACGCTCGCCAGGAAAGCCAAGGGCGAGGCTGGTGACGAGATGGAGAGCAAACTGATCCTCGCCAAGTTCTTCAACGAGCGTATGATGCCGGAAGCGGGCGCCCATCTGGCGCGGCTGACCTCGGGCGGCGGCGCGATCATGGCGATGCCCGCAGCGGCGTTCTGACGCCTGGTCGACGAACCCGTCTTGCCGCGCCGCGCGCGGATGCCAAATGGGGAGGACCGATGGTTGCTGAGTTGCCCTCCCCGCCGTTCGCCGGCGGCTGTCAGTGCGGCGCCGTACGTTACCGGCTGACCGCCGCGCCGTCCCGCGCTGGTGTCTGCCACTGCCGCATGTGCCAGAAGGCCGGCGGGGCGCCGTTCATGGCTTTTGCCAGCGTGAAAAGCGCCGAGCTCGCCTTCACGCGCGGCGCGCCCGCGACATATTCGAGCTCGGCGATCGCCGAACGCGGCTTCTGCGCGGCCTGCGGCACGCCGCTGACCTATCGGATGACCGGTCTCGACTGGGTCAGCGTGACGATCGGCAGCCTTGACGATCCCGGCAGTTTTGCGCCCGGCTTTCAATTCGGCGTCGAAGCGAGATTGCCGTGGCTGGCGGCGCTTCCAATGTTGCCGGAACAGCGCACGGAGACCTGGCTCGCCGCGGCGAAAATCGCCGACATCGGCAATCGTCAGCACCCCGATCATGAAACCTGAACCCGTCGCGGCGCCGAGCCGCCCGTAGGAGACCCGCTATGACCGAGGCCTTCATCTACGATCACGTCCGCACCCCACGCGGGCGCGGCAAGCCGGACGGCTCGCTCCATACCGCGACCACCCTGCATCTGGCGGCGACGGCGCTGCGCGCGGTGAAGGAGCGCAACAACCTCGATCCCGAACTGATCGACGACGTGGTGATGGGCTGCGTCGACCCGGTCGGCGAAGCAGGCGGCGACATCGCGCGAATGGGCGCGCTCGCCGCGGGCCTCGGCGACAAGGTTCCCGGCGTGCAGATCAACCGCTTCTGCGCGTCCGGCCTCGACAGCGTCAATTTCGCCGCCGCCCAGATCATGGCCGGCCAGCACGACATGACGATCGGCGGCGGCGTCGAATCGATGAGCCGCGTCGGCATCGGCGCCGCCGGCGGCGCGTGGCCGGTCGACCCCGCGCTGGCGATCCCCGCCTATTTCATGCCGCAGGGAATATCCGCCGACCTGATCGCCACCAAATACGGGTTCTCGCGCGACGACGTCGACGCCTACGCGGTGGAGTCGCAGCGTCGCGCCGCGGCGGCCTGGGAGGCCGGCCGTTTCAAGAAGTCGATCGCGCCGGTCCGCGACGTCAACGGTCTCACCCTGCTCGCTCACGACGAGCACATGCGGCCCAAGACCGACATGCAGTCGCTCGCCGCCCTGAAGCCGTCGTTCGTGATGATGGGCGAACAGGGCGGCTTCGACGCGGTGGCGACCCAGGCCCATCCCGAGGTCGAGCGGATCAACCATGTCCACCACGCCGGCAATTCCTCGGGCATCGTCGACGGCGCTGCGGCGGTGCTGCTCGGATCGGCCAAGGCGGGCGCCGCCGCCGGCCTGAAGCCGCGCGGACGAATCCGCGCCTTCGCCAATATCGGCTCCGAGCCGGCGATCATGCTGACCGGCCCGGTCGACGTCACGAAAAAGGTCCTCGCCCGCGCCGGCATGACGATCGCCGACATCGACCTGTTCGAGGTCAACGAGGCGTTCGCCTCGGTGGTGCTGCGCTTCCTGCAGGCGTTCAACGTCGATCCCGACAAGGTCAATGTCAACGGCGGCGCGATCGCCATGGGCCATCCGCTCGGCGCCACGGGGGCGATGATCCTCGGAACCGCGCTCGACGAACTCGAGCGCACCGGCAAGGGCGCGGCGCTGATCACGCTGTGCATCGGCGGCGGCATGGGCACCGCCACCATCATCGAGCGCGTCTGAGCGAAAACGGAGTCCGAACCATGAATTTCGTCAATTTCCGTTTCGAGACCGATTCCGAGGGCGTCGCCCTCGTCACCTGGGACATGCCGGGACGCTCGATGAATGTCCTCAACGGCGAGGTGATCAAGGAACTTGGGGCGATCGTCGACAAGGTCGCCGGCGACGCGTCGATCAAAGGCGCGGTCGTCACGTCCGGCAAGGACAGTTTTTCCGCCGGCGCCGATCTCACCATGATGCAGGACGCGGGCCGGGAATATGCCCGCCGCGCCAAGGCCGATGGCGAGGAGGCGGCGATGCGCTTCTTCTTCGAGCAATCGCGCCAAACATCGTTGGTTTATCGGCGACTGGAGACTTGCGGCAAGCCGTTCGCCGCCGCCGTCCACGGCGTCTGCCTGGGCGGCGGGTTCGAACTCCCGCTCGCCTGCCACTACCGGATTGCGTCCGACGGCGAAAAGACGCGCCTCGGCCTGCCGGAAATCAAGGTCGGGCTGTTCCCCGGCGCCGGCGGCACGCAGCGCGTCGCCCGCCTGATGCAGACCGGCGACGCCCTGCAGATGCTGTTCAAGGGCGATCAATTGCGCGCCAGCGCGGCCAAGGCGATGGGACTGATCCACGACGTCGCGCCGGCCGGCGAGATCGTGCAGCGGGCGAAAGACTGGGTGAAGGCCAATCCGAACGCCAAGGCGCCATGGGACGATCCGAAGTTCAAGCTGCCGAGCGGGCGCGTCTTTTCGCCGGTCGGCATGCAGACCTGGCCGCCGGCCAACGCGATCTATCGCCGCGAGACCTACGACAACTATCCCGCCGCCAAGGCGATTCTGCAGAGCGTGTTCGAAGGCCTGCAATTGCCGATGGATCTGGCGCTGGCGGTCGAGAGCCGCTATTTCGCGAAAATCCTTCGCTCGAAGGAGGCGGCGGCGATGATCCGCTCGCTGTTCGTCTCGATGGGCGAGCTCAACAAGGGCGCACGGCGCCCGGCCGATGTTCCCGCGACCCGATTGCGCAAGATCGGCGTGCTCGGCGCCGGCTTCATGGGCGCGGGAATCGCCTATGTTTCCGCCAGCGCGGGGCTCGACGTCGTGCTGATCGACCGCGACCAGGAAGCGGCCGACAAGGGCAAGGCCCATTCGCAAAAGCTCATCAGCAATCAGATCGCCAAGGGCCGCGCCAAATCCGCCGATCGCGACGCGCTGCTGGCGCGCATCACGGCGAGCGCCGACTATAGCGACCTCGCCGGCTGCGACCTCATCGTCGAAGCGGTGTTCGAGGATCGCGCGGTCAAGAGCGAAGCGATCCGCAACGCCCAGGCGGTGGTCGGCCCCGACGTCATCTTCGCCACCAACACCTCGACCTTGCCGATCACCTCGCTCGCCGAGACTTCGCTCGCGCCGAAGGATTTCATCGGCGTGCATTTCTTCTCGCCGGTCGACCGGATGATGCTGGTCGAGATCATCATGGGCGAGAAAACCGGCGCGCGGGCGCTCGCCGCGGCGATGGACTTTGTGCGCGCGATCCGGAAGACGCCGATCGTCGTCAACGATTGCCGCGGGTTCTACGCCAACCGCTGCGTCGGCGCCTATATCCGCGAAGGCCACCGGATGCTGATGGAGGGCGTGCCGCCGGCGATGATCGAGAACGCCGCCAGGATGGCCGGCATGCCGGTCGGGCCGCTCTCGCTGAACGACGAAGTGGGGATCGACCTGGGGTGGAAAATCCTGCTGGCGACCAGGAAGGATCTCGGCGCAGACGCCGTCGATCCCGTGCAGGAGAAGCTGCTCGAGGCGATGGTGGTTCAGGAGAAGCGGTTCGGGCGCAAGAACGGCAAGGGGTTCTATGACTATCCCGAGAAGGGTCAAAAAAGCCTGTGGCCGGGTCTCGGCAAAATCGCCGGCGCGGCGCTCGATCCCGATACGCTCGCGGTGCAGGAGCTGAAGGACCGCTTCCTCGTCACGCAGGCGCTGGAGGCTTCGCGCTGCATGGAGGAGAAGGTCGTCACCGATCCGCGCGAGGCCGATGTCGGCTCGATCCTCGGCTTCGGCTTCGCCCCGTTCGCCGGCGGCACGCTGTCCTATATCGACGGCATCGGCGCGAAGCGTTTCGTCGCATTGGCGCAATCGCTGGCCGCCAAACACGGCGAACGGTTCAAGCCCAATGCGCTGCTGATCGAAATGGCGAAGAACGGGGAGAGCTTTTACGGTCGGTTCGGCGAAAAGGCGAAGGCGGCGTAAAGCCGCGCGTCGCGTTGCGGGTCGCCGTGCCGAAGGCGTGCGCGAGGTGATGGTTCGATACCCCGGCCGCACGGGCGATCGCCTCCAGCGAAATGTCCGCCGCGAGACGGTTTTCAATGAACCGGAGCGCCCTTTCGACCGCCGCCATGCCGCGCCTCCCCGCGCCGGCGATCACTATGCCCGGGCCCGCCGCGCCGTGCTTGATCAGGATTGATGCGCCGACCTGATCCGCTCCCTGTTCAGGTCTGGACATCCCCGCCCGGCGCGCTCCCGGCGGGGGTTTTTGTTTCGAAACGGCACATTTCGCGCGGTGCGCGTCTTGCCTCGCGGGGTCGGGCGCGAGTCCCCGTCGCCGCGGAGGCGTCGAGGTCTTTTCGTCTCCCGGAGCCCGTGGAGAGCAATCGAAATGACCGTCGAGTCGGCGAGAAGGTTCATTGGCGACAAAGCCGGCGCGACCGCGGTCGAATACGCCATTCTCGTCTCGCTGATCGCCGCCGCGATCATTCTATCCCTTGCCGCCGTGACCGGCCGGCTTACCGGCGTCTTTGACGAGGTGAGTTTCGATCCAGGCGTGTCTCTTCATAGTGGACCGACGCCATAGTTTTCATCGGGCCGAATGGCCGGTCCGGCGTCCGGACAGGCCCGGCCGCGACGTCCTCGGATTACCAGAGTCCGACATTCCGCAACGATCTTTGCTTCCCCTGACAGCGCCACAGACGGGCGCGAAAATCGCGCGGCGCGGAAGCCGGCGGGCCAAAACAGGCGATCACGCGGCCATCGCCGCAATCTCCATAATACCCGCAATAGCCTATAATTTTAGTCGAACGCTTAGCCGCTTTCCAAGCTGATTTTGGCATCGTGAACGCGCGTGAAAAATCGACTCTGACAAGGGGAATGCGCGTGTGCGGCATCGAACTCTCGATAGCAAGGAACATGACGACCGGACTGGTTGCGGCGGGGTTGTTGTTTATGGCGGCGCCGGCAAACGCGGCGGCCGCCATGGACGGAATTTCCGGCGCCATAGGCTGCGGCGTCGAGCGCGCCGAAATCGCGTATGAGAAAATGACGCCGGTGCGCGCCGAATCGCGCATTTGCATGGGAGACGTGAGCGTGGGTCATTGGGCAATCTTGAGGTCGAGGCCGTGATGCGCCGCGACCTCTCCGTGACCGCTGTCGCCTCTATCGCGCGGCGCGAAACCTGCTTGCTTGCGCGCAGGAATTTTTTCGCCGCCTCGACGTTGATCGGGATCATCGTGGCGAGCGGCGGCGCTTCGCTCGTGCACGCGCGCGCCGAGGAGGCGCCCTCAACGGCAAACCTGTTCACGATCGACTCTCCCGGCGTCGTCCAGTTCCCTCCGGCCTACAAATTTGACGGCGAGGACGCCGCGAGCCCGTTCGTCATCGCCCATCCAAAGGAGGAGATGCAGTACGACAATCTCTACTCCCGCCACTACATGGGAGAGTTGACTCCTTTCGCGCCGGTCATCGCGCATCTGCCAAGGGCCTTGGACGCGGATGGGCGCCCGCTCTGGTTCGAGGAAGGCTGGGGCGACATGTCCCTGAAGACCCTCGTGTTGACGCTCCTCAACAAAGAGCAATTCAACGACCTTGAGCGGCTGTTCGACGATTGGAACGACCGCTCGGAACGCATGGCGGACGGGCGATGGAGGCTCAGCGCGTTCGGGGACGCGATAGCCGCGCGCTTTGCCGACGGGAAGTCGTGGGAGACCGGCTATCAGCTTATTCAGCGGTGGCGGGAAGGGCATCCCTTCTCCCGGGCCGCGGCTCTCGCCGAAGTGGTCTATTGGGTCGAATACGCCTGGAATGCGAGGGGTCCGGGGATGGCGGACACGGTTCCCGCCGACGGATGGGATTTGTTCAATGAAAGGCTTGGGAAAGCCGAGGCGGTCCTGCTCGAAAGCAAGCCCTATGCGTCGGGCAGCCCGCTTTGGGGCCGCATGTTGATCAAAATCGGCAACGGGCTGAACTGGTCACGACCGATGCTTTTGCGGGCCTTTGAGGAAGTCACCAGGGACGAGAAGTATTACTATTCGACATACGGCGAGGTGGCCTGGGACCTGACCCCTCGCTGGGGCGGCGACTGGAAGCTTGTCGACGCCTTCATTCGGGGCGCGACGAAAATCACGCAAGCGCGCGACGGCTATTCGATGTATGCGCGCCTCTATTGGGTCGTCGACGATTGCGGCTGCGGGGAATTCAACCTTTTTCGCGACTCTCTGGCGAATTGGGCGGACATGAAGCGCGGATTTGACGACCTTATCGAGCGTTACCCGCACAGCGCATGGCTGTACAACAAATACGCCGCCTACGCCTGCCTCGCGGAAGACAAGGGCGCCTATCAAAGCATGATGTTCCGCATCGGCAAGACGCTCGTGCCCGACGCCTGGCCGTCAAATCAGGCGATCGATTTGTGCGAGCACAAGTTCGCGGCCAAGCCGCTGTAGCCCGCGACTGGACGGCGTCGGACCGGCTGTTCGACGAAGTGAGTTTCGACTCCGGCGCGGCGCTTCATAGCGAACCGGCGCCATAGTCGCCGCCCCGCAACAGGATTGAGCGCGAGTTCAACCTGTCCGCGTCGTGGCCGGGCTTCTCCCGGCCATCCACGCGGCTACGCCGCGGAAAACCTCAATGTTGGGGTTGCGATGACCAATCCTCCAGGTTGCGACGACACTCTGCCGGTAAACGGTCGGCAGGAACCGATAGCCTGCATGCGAACAATGGCTCAATAACGAGGCCGCGGGTGAATTGCTCCGCCGCTCGATCGGTCCCCGTCGTTCTCTGACGACAATCTGTTCCTGAAAATCTGGAATCGTGATAGAGTATCTTTTCGTTGATTTCGGTATTGGCCAATTCCGGAGCTGACAGTCAGTCGAAAGTCCACAGTCGCTTTCAGGAGAATCGCCCCAATCCCTCAAAAACGCGATCTCCAGATTTTTTCGCCCGCAACGTTCTGATATTCCGTAAAATTGCCAAAATAGTTTTGGAAAAATTATGAAATCAGAATTTTCACGCGCTCAAAACAAAGGGCTTTTAGCTCGGCGCTCGCACCGGAATCGATCGCCGGCGCGTTTTGCAAGGCTTTTGCAAATTTCTGTCCCCGCGCTTCACCGGGGCGTGCGAGCGCGGCCAGCGCCTTGGCGCGCGGGCAAGGGCGGGTTACGAGCTGCTGTTGCAATATCCCCACGCCGGCCAGATCGTCGAGCAAAAGCCCTCTTCGGCGCTTGCAAGCGTCTCCTCATCCTTATCTGATCTTCTATCGCGCGACCGCGGATGAAATCGTCATTCATGGCGTGCGCCACGGCGCGCGCGATCCATCGTCGACGCCGCGGTGACAACGTGCGCTTGGAATTGGGTGCGCCCGTCGACAGACGGCTGCAGCACTGACGCCCAATGAGACGAGGCCGCGCGCTGGATTCGCTGGCGCCACCGGCCTTGGCTCTCCCTCAATCGCAGGCTACAAGCGAACCCGCCATGTCCCGACGCATCGACTATTACTTTTCGCTGGTCAGCCCTTGGGCCTATATCGGGCAGCGGATTTTCGTCGACATCGCCCGCCGCCATGGCGCGAGCGTCGTCTATCGGCCGGTTCTGTTGACCGAGGTGTTCGCGGAGACCGGCGGGTTGCCGCTGGCCAAGCGCCACCCGGCGCGTCAGGCCTATCGCATGGTCGAACTGCAGCGCTGGCGCGAAAAGCGAAAGCTGGCGTTTCATTTGCGGCCCGCGCATTGGCCGTTCGACGCCGACCTCGGCAATCGCGCGGTCGTCGCGCTGGTCGCGACCGGCGCCGACCCCTCGCCGTTCGTGCAGAAGGTGTTCGACGGGGTATGGGAGAACCAGCAGGACCTCGCCGACCCGGCGGTTCTGGCGGACGCCTTGCGCGAGACCGGGTTCGACCCGCAAACGACGCTCGCCAACGCCGGTTCGGCGGAGACGCGCGCCGCCTACGAGCGCAATCGCCTCGAGGCGATCGCGATCGGCGCGTTCGGCTCGCCGTGTTATGTGCTCGATGGCGAGGTGTTCTGGGGCCAGGACCGGCTGGATCTTCTCGATGACGCGCTGGCCAGCGGTCGCGCGCCGTTCGTCGCGACGGTCGAACGGGAATGACCGTACCGGCCGGCCCGGCGCGGGACAAAAGCGCATTGCAAGGCTTTGATATCGCGCGATAGGCGACCATATTCGCACGCCAGGACGATGCCGGCGGGCGAAGCCGCCTGCGCGCTCCAGGAAGGCTCCATTATGCCGCAACCTGGCCGCACAGAATCCCGGAGCGCTTTGGCCTTGCAGGACGAACAGAGCGGGACGACGCAAGCGGCCATTTCGGCGCGCCGGTTGACCAAGCGCTTCGGCGCGGTGACGGCGGTCGACGGCGTCTCCTTCGACATCGGCGCCGGCTCGGTGACCGGGCTGCTGGGCGGCAACGGCGCGGGCAAGACGACGACGATCGGCATGATCACCGGCCTCGTGCTGCCGACCTCCGGATCGATCACCGTCCTCGGCGCCGACATGGCGCGCGACCGCTATCGCGCGCTCGGGCGCATGAACTTCGAGAGCCCCTATGTCGACATGCCGCATCGTCTGACGGTGCGTCAGAACCTGCGCGTCTTCGGCCAGCTCTACGGCGTCGCCGACGTCGCCGCGCGCATTCGCCAATTGAGCGACAGCCTCGCGCTCGGCGAGTTTCTCGATCGCCCGGCCGGCAAGCTGTCGGCCGGCCAGAAGACCCGCGTGGCGCTGGCCAAGGCGCTGGTCAACGAGCCTGAAGTGCTGCTGCTCGACGAACCCACCGCCTCGCTCGATCCCGACACCGCCGACTGGATCCGCAGCCGGCTCGAGGACTACCGGCGAAGGCGCGGCGCAACGATCCTGCTGGCCTCCCACAACATGGGCGAAGTCGAGCGCCTGTGCGATCGTGTGATCATGCTGAAGGGCGGCCGGCTCGTCGACGACGGCGCGCCCGCCGAATTGCTCAGGCGCTACAGCCGCACGACTCTGGAGCAGGTGTTCCTGGATGTCGCGCGCGGCCACGGCGCAATGGAGGCGCAATCGTGAGCCTGGCTTCGGACGCGTTCAGCGGCTTCTCGGCGCGGCGGGCCGGCGCGATGGTCATGCGCTATCTCTATGTGCTGCGCTCCTCGTGGCCGCGGCTGGCCGAACTCGTCTACTGGCCGGCGGTGCAGATGCTGACCTGGGGGTTCCTGCAGACCTATATCAGCGGGCAGGTCGGCGCCGTCGGCATCGGCGGCAAACTGGCGGTGGCGGCGGGAACGCTGATCGGCGCGCTCCTCCTGTGGGACACCATGTTTCGCGCCCAGCTCGGCTTTTCCGTCTCCTTTCTCGAGGAGATGTGGTCGCGCAACATGGGCAATCTGCTGATGAGCCCGTTGCGCCCGCTGGAGTTCGTGGCGGCGCTGATGACGATGAGCGTCATCCGCCTGACCATCGGCATCGTTCCGGTCTCGCTGTTCGCGCTGGCGTTCTTCGGCTTCAATCTGTGGGGCCTTGGGCTGGCGCTGATCGCCTTTTTCATCAATCTGGTGATGACCGCCTGGGCGATCGGGCTCGTCGTCGCCGGCCTCGTGCTGCGCAACGGCATGGGTGCGGAGGCGCTGGCCTGGTCGGTGCTGTTTTTCCTGATGCCGTTCGCCTGCGTCTACTATCCCGTGTCGAGCCTGCCCGAATGGCTGCAATGGATCGTCTGGCGCCTGCCGCCGACCTACGTGTTCGAGGGATTGCGGGCGGCGCTGGTCGGCCATGTCTTTCGCGCCGACCTGATGCTCGACGCGCTGGCGATCAACCTCGGCCTGCTCGCCGTCGGCGCGGTGGTCTTTCTCAAGCTCCTCGACAGCGCGCGCGCCGCCGGTTCGCTCCTGCAGATGGGCGAATGAGCGCGGCGCGCCGCGCGATTCCTTAACGCGCCGCAATGGCGCGATCGGGGCGAGCCGCCATCTTTCTTATACCTTTTGTGACATTGATTGGCGGGATCGGGAGTCTTAAGTAAGATGAATTAGCGTGACGGGCGGTCCGGTGCGATTCTTGTCGCCCTCGCGCGGGGATGGTCGTGCAAATGAACTTTTCGTATCAGATGTATGAAATGACCCTGGCGGCGCTGGCGCCGGCGCGCGCGATCTCCGACGCGAGCCTCCTGGTCTTTCGCAACCCCTTCAATCCGCTCGCCAACACCTCGTTCGGCAAGAACATCGCCGCGGGCGCCGAGTTGTTCGAGCGAATCACCCGCCGCTACGGCAAGCCGGTTTTCGGTTTCAAGCGCACGACGGTCGACGGGGTTTCTGTCGCGGTGAGGGAGGAGGTCGTCTGGGAGCGCCCTTTTTGCCGATTGCTCCACTTCATCCGCGAGGGCGCAGAACCTCGTCGCCCGCAACCCAGGCTGCTGATTGTCGCGCCGATGTCGGGTCACTACGCGACCTTGCTGCGCGGCACCGTCGAAGCGTTCCTGCCGACCCATGACGTCTATATCACCGACTGGAGCGATGCGCGGACGATTCCGCTGGCCGTCGGCGGTTTCGATCTCGACGACTACATCGACTGTCTCGTGGAAATGTTCGGGGTCTTGGGACCCGGCGCGCATTCGATCGGCGTCTGCCAGCCCGCGGTGCCGCTGATCGCCGCGATCGCCCTGATGGAGGCGGAAGACCACCCCGACATTCCCGCCTCGATGACGCTGATGGGCGGCCCGGTTGACACCCGGCGCAGTCCGACCGCGGTCAATCAGCTCGCCGAGCGGCGCGGCGTCGAGTGGTTTCGCGCCAATTGCCTGCACCGGGTGCCGTTTCCGCACCCCGGCTTCGGCCGGCTGGTCTATCCCGGTTTCCTGCAATTGTCGGGCTTCATGGCGATGAATCTCGACCGCCACGTCAACGCCCACGTCGACATGTTCAACCATCTGGTCTCCGGCGACGGCGATTCGGCGGAGAAGCATCGCGAATTCTACGATGAATACATGGCGGTCATGGATCTGGCCGCCGAATATTACATGCAGACGATCGAGACGGTCTTTGTGCGGCACAGCCTGCCCAAGGGCGAGATGAAGCACCGCGGCCGGCCGGTCGACCTCGCCGCCATTCATCGCTGCGCGCTGATGACGGTCGAGGGTGAAAACGACGATATATCAGGCGTCGGCCAGACCGCGGCGGCGCAGGATTTGTGCGTGAACATTCCGGACGACCGCAAGCTTCACTATCTGCAGAAGGATGTCGGCCACTACGGGGTGTTCAACGGCTCGCGTTTTCGTGCGCTGATCGCGCCGCGCATCGCCGATTTTCACGCCAATGTCGCCGCGCTCGCCAAGGCTGAGAAACCGTCGCGCCGGAAATCCGCGAAGGGTTAGCGCTTTCCTTCAGATGTAGTACATCAGGCTGCTTTCGTCGATGTCGGCGAGCGCGCGCATCGAGGCGAGGGTGCGGTTGTCGAGAACCGCGGCGATGGAGTTGCGCACCTCCAGCATCATCAGCCGGACGGCGCAGTTGCCCTCGGCGACGCAGTCGTCGCACCGCCGGTAGTAACCCTTGCTGGCGCAGGCGATCGGCGCCAGCGGGCCATCCAGCGCCCGCACGATTTCGCCGACCATGATCTTCGACGGGCTCTTGGCGAGCACATAACCGCCGCCGCGGCCTTTCTTGGAATGGACCAGCCCGGCGGTGCGCAACTCGCCCAGAATCGCATCGAGGAATTTCTTCGGGATCGCATTGGCCATGGCGATGTCGGAGACCAGGGTCGGCCGGCCAGGCTCGAGCCCGGCCAGATGAACCATCGCCTTCAGGCCGTATTTTCCCTTGTTGGTCAGCATCGTCTGCGCCTTTGGGCCGCACCGGCCTGGAACTGCATAGGCGTTCGCCCCGATTCAGTCCACAAATACTATAGAATGCGCGCAAACTAAATCGCTCGCCGGCCCGAGGGCGCTTCGTCGCGCCGTTTACTACGATTCGCGGCTTTGGAACGCGTCGCGCCTGCCGATGGTATCTTCGTCCGATCCCCCCGGTCGACGCCGGGACAGCGATTGCGGACGAAGACGATGCAAAAATGTCGCACGGCGGCGGCGGTTCTCGGGTTTGTCGCGATGGTCGCGGCCGCGGCGCCGGCGCGGGCGCGCGAGATGGTGAATTTCCCCTCGCCCTATGGCCTTGGCACGATCGTCATCAGCCAGAGCGCCCGCAAACTGTTTCTGGTGACCGGGCCGCAGTCGGCGATCGCCTACCCCGTCGCGGTGGCCAAACGCGGCAAGGAATGGAGCGGCTGGGCCAAGGTCGATGGCAAATATGTCGATCCCGCGTGGTCGCCGCCCGAATCCGTGAAGCGCGACCATCCCGAACTGCCCGATGTCATCGCAGGGGGATCTCCACACAATCCGATGGGGCCGCGCGCGATCACCCTCGACCGCGATGAAGTGGCGATCCACGGCACCACCGCGACGATGCGCGCCTCGGTCGGCACCGCGGCGTCATACGGCTGCATCCGCATGTATAACGAGGACATCCTCGACCTCTATGATCGCGTCAGCGTCGGCGCTCCCGTGGTGATGACGCGATAGGCCGATCCGGGAATTCGCGTGGCGCGCCGCGCCGCGCCTACTTCTCGCCGCGCAGGCCAGGCGTCCCGCCTTCGCCGAGACCCGCGACATGCGCCTGCGTGTAGCGCTCAAGCCCGATGCGTTTGATCAGGTCGAGCTGCGTTTCGAGGAAGTCGATATGGCCTTCCTCGTCGGACATCAGCAGGACGAACAGGTCGCGACTCGGGTAGTCGCGGACCTTGATGCAATATTCGGCCGCCTCCTGGTACAGCGCGCGAGCCTCGACTTCCGCCCCCAGATCGGCTTCGACGATCTCCTGCACGTTCTGTCCGATCACCAGCGGATTGAGCAGTTGCAGATTGGGAAAACCCTCGAGGAAGATGATGCGATCGACGAAGCGGTCGGCATGGCGCATCTCTTCGATCGATTCCTCGCGCCACTGCTTGGCGAGCTCGTTCAATCCCCAATTGTCGAGCAGGCGGTAGTGCAGCCAGGTACTGGCTGATGGCGGTCAGTTCGCTGCGCAAACCCCGATTGAGATATTCGATGACCTTGGCGTCGCCCTTCATGTCGGCTCCTTGCGCCGCGCCGCGGTTGAATTGACCGGCTGCCGCGAATACTTTAGAACAATTCTACGTTGATCAGCAATATTCGACGGGCGTCCTCGGGCCGGGGGAAGCGCGCCTCACTCGGCGGCGATGCGGAACGGCGTGCGGACGTGTTCATCGGGGTGGGAATGATCGACGCCCGGGCAGAGCGCGCAGCCGACCCCGCAGTTGGCGACGCGCGCCTCGGCCAGCAGTTTGCGCACGGTGCTCAGGCAGCGGCCGCATCGCGGCGCGCAGCCGAGGCAACCATAGGCCTGCGCCGCCGAACGGGGACGCGCGGCGTCCTCGCTCGCCAGCGTCGCGAGAATCTGCGTGTGGGACAGGACATTGCAAGAACAGACGATCATCGCCGCCGTGCAGTTTAGAATCTATAAAAACTGTAACCTTCTCAATCGGTTGTCTACAGATCGCGGCGTTGCCGCGCAAGTAGGGAGCCCAATATTTTTGGAGGGCGGTCGCCAACCCCCGATCGGGGATCGCCCATCGTCCGTCGAACCATCGGCAAGCAGGAGCCATGCGCAATTTCACTGACCTCAGCGAGCGCGAACTCCTCGCGCTGGCGATCAGCAGCGAGGAGGAAGACGGCCGCATCTTCGCCGACTTCGCCGACGGCTTACGCGAAAACTATCCCGCCAGCGCGCAGATTTTCAGCGATATGGCGGCGCAGGAGAACGACCACCGGCGTCAACTGATCGATCTCTACGCCGCCAAATTCGGCGACCACATCCCGCTGGTGCGGCGGCAGGACGTTCGCGGCTGGGTGCAACGGCGTCCGATCTGGCAGGTGCGGCCGCTCGGAATCAACGCCGTGCGCGCCCGCGCCGGGCAGATGGAGCAGGACGCCGCGCATTTTTATCAGCGGGCGGCGAGCCGCACCAGCGACGCGGCGATCCGCAAGCTGCTGGGCGACCTCGCCGCGGCGGAGGCCGAACACGAAGCCGCGGCGGTCCGCATCGAGGCGACGCGGCTGCCCGACAATGTCCGCGCCGGCGAGGACGACGACGCCCAACGGCGGTTCATCTTGCAGGTCATTCAGCCTGGGCTCGTCGGGCTGATGGACGGGTCGGTGTCCACCCTGGCGCCGGTGTTCGCCGCCGCCTTCGCCACGCATAATCCGTGGAATGCGTTTCTGGTCGGCCTCGCCGCCTCGGTCGGCGCCGGAATATCGATGGGCTTCGCCGAAGCGCTGGCCGACGACGGCAGACTGTCGGGACGCGGCGCGCCGCTGCTGCGCGGCCTCGTTTGCGGGCTGATGACGTTCGGCGGCGGCATCGGCCACACGCTGCCCTATCTCATTCCGAGCTTCTATACCGCCACCGTCGTCGCCTGCGTCGTCGTCGTCATCGAATTGCTGACGATCGCCTGGGTCCAGTGGCGGTTCATGGCGACGCCGCCGATCGCCGCCGCCGCCAAGGTGATGCTCGGCGGCGGACTGGTGCTGGCGGCGGGCATCCTGATCGGCAGCAGTTGATATATTCGTGCGAGACCAGGGATCGAACAAGCATCCTTTCGCATTGTTCTATCGCAAGGCAAGGAGACTTCCATGACCGACAAAGATGAAGCCGCTGCGGAACTGGCCGCCAATCTCGCCGCCCTGAGAGACGACATTGGCCGGTTGAGCGACACGGTAGCTGGCTTGGTGCGCGCCCAGACCGATGCGGCGGGAGCAGCGCTGAAGGACGCGGTGGGCGGGGCTCGTGAGCAATTCTCGCAGGCGGCGGGTCAGGCGCAGGAGAGCGCGCTCGGAGCGGTCGCCGACCTCGAACGGCGGATCGAGAAAAATCCGCTGACGGCGGTGCTGATCGCCGCCGGCGTCGGCATGATATTCGGCATGATGAACTGGTCGCGGCGGTGATCGGCGTGCCGTATCTTTCGGCGTTGGCGGCGCGTTCGCGCGGCCGTATGCGGCGGCTGGTCATTTGCGCCGCCCTCGCGATGGCGGGGGCGCTGTCGGGCGTCGTTGGCGTCGCCTTCGCCACCTCAGCGCTGTTCGAAGCGTGGCGGCTGCAATATGGCGTCGTCACCGCGTCGATCGGGCTCAGCGTGATCTATCTCGTCGTGGCGCTCATTCTGTTTCTGTGCATCCGCTTGGTCGGCGCGCCGCGATCCGCAACAGCGCCGCTCCGAGCGGACGATGCCTCGGCGGACGCCGCGGCGGCGCTGAAGTCCACGGCGGCGGCGAGCGCCGCCTCCGACGCGGCCGTCCTCGCCGTGGGCGTCCAGATCGCCAAGCAACTGACGCCGCTGCAACTCGCGTTGCTGGCGGCGATTTCCGGCTTCATCGCCGGCCGCCGGCTGTAGGGCCTGACAGCGATCCGTCGCAGTCTGGCGTCATTCGCGCAACGAGCAGGAGGTCGACGCGCCCGCCGCGCGCCTCTTCACATCGATCGCGAGTTGTTCACCCCCTTCGCCTCGGCCGCCTGGCGTGGCGCATGCCGCCGCCGTCCGCGCGCCCGGAGCGACGTCGGATGTCGAGCGGACGATCTTCACAGTTGAAGCCCGTTTGACGTCGCCCGAGACTCTCCGGCGCTTGCGGTCGGCTGGCTGAAGTGGCGATGTTCGCGCGACGGAATGGGCTATATATGCCCATCGAACGTCGGGGGCGGCAATGTGGGCCTATCTGGAGCGTCTTTGGAACTCCTCGACTCTTTCGCCGCACGGAATATGCCTGCTTTGGCGGCCGGAGCTGATCTGGCTGCACGTCATTTCGGACGGCTTGATCGCGGCGGCGTATTTCTCGATCCCCCTCGCGCTCGCGACCCTCATCTCGAAGCGGCGCGACATCGCATTCGGATGGGTGTTTTGGGCGTTCGCCGCGTTCATTCTGGCGTGCGGCACAACGCACGTCTTTTCAATCTGGACGCTGTGGAATCCCGACTACGCGCTCGAAGGCCTGGTCAAAGCGGTGACCGCCGTGGCTTCGGTGTTCACGGCGGTGATGCTGTGGCCGTTGTTGCCAAAACTCCTGGCGCTGCCGTCTCCTGGGCAACTTCGCTCGGCCAACGTCGCGCTGGTGGAGCAGATCAACAACCGTAACGCCGCCGTGATCGCCCTTCAAAACGAGCGGCAAGAGCGTCTCAGGACCGAAGAAATGCTCCGGCAATCCCAGAAGATGGAGGCGATCGGCCAACTGACCGGTGGGATATCGCACGACTTCAACAACATCCTGACGGTGATCATGGGGAACATCGATCTGCTGGCGGCGGCGGTCGGTTCAAACGCCCGACTCGAACTCTGCGCGGACCTCGTCGGTCGAGCGACGGATCGCGGCGCGGAGTTGACGAGGAGTCTGCTCGCGTTCGCCAGGAAGCAGCCGTTGAAGCCGCGCGTGGTCAACCTGAACGCGCTGGTGTCTGACACCGAGCAACTGCTGCGCGGTTCGCTCGGCGAGGACATCGAGCTCGTCCTCGTGCTCGACGAACGTATCGACGCGGCGATGGTCGACGGGGCGCAGTTGCGAAACGTCCTTGCTGAACCTCGCGCTCAACGCCCGCGACGCGATGGCGGACGGCGGCAAGCTGACGGTCGAGACGATCAACGTATTTCTCGACGAAGCCTACGCCGCGGCGAACCGCGACGTGACGGTCGGACCTTATGTGATGCTTGGCGTCACCGACACCGGGGTCGGCATTCCGCGCGACATCCAGGACCGAATCTTCGAGCCGTTCTTCACCACCAAGGACGTCGGCAAGGGGTCGGGACTGGGCCTCAGCATGGTCTATGGCTTCATCAAACAATCGGGAGGCCACATCAAAATCTACTCCGAAGTCGGCATCGGGACGACAGTGAAGATGTATTTGCCCCGCGCATCCGGGGTCGCAGGCAAGACCGAGGATGCAGCCGACATTGCTCCCATGCCCGTCGGTCGCGAGGACGAGATCGTCCTCGTCGTCGAAGACGACGAAATGGTGCGCGAATCCCTGTTGGAGCAGCTCGCGAGCCTCGGATACACCGCGCTTGCTTCCGCCGATGCGGCCGACGCCCTGAAAATTCTCGAGGCGCGCGCCGACGTCGTCCTGTTGTTCACCGACGTGGTGTTGCCCGGTGGCATGAATGGTCGTCAGCTCGCCGAGGAAGCGTGCCGGCGCACGCCGAACCTCAAGGTCCTCTACACCTCTGGTTACAGCCAGAACGCCATTGTCCACCACGGACGCCTCGATCCTGGCGTCCTTCTCCTCGCCAAGCCCTATCGAAAATCCGATCTCGCTCGCGCCTTGAGGCAAGCGCTGGGAAGCGGCAGCCTGCTCGGCGAACAGAAACCGAGCTGAATTGCGACGACGCAACCGGCGATCGAGCGAGGTCAAGAATCGCGGACGGTCAACGCGCGGCTGTCCGTCGCCGTCCGAAACCCGGCGCGCGAGCGAAGCAGTGTGAGGAAGAGGTCCTTCGGCATCGGCCGGGCGAAGAAGTACCCCTGACCCTGATCGCAGCCCATGCGCTGGAGGGCGAGAAGTTCAGGCGCGCTTTCGATTCCCTCGGCGACGGCGACGCTGTCAAAGCGATGCGCCAGATCGACGATGGTCGTGCACAAGGCGGAGTTGGCCTTGTCGCTATCGCAATCCGCGACAAAGCTGCGGTCGATCTTCAATTCGGCGAACGGGAGCGCCTTAGCCTCGCGAGCGACGAATACCCATCCCCGAAGTCGTCCAGCGACAGCTTGATGCCGTAGATCTTGAGTTGGACCGCGACTTCGAAGGCGTAAGACAGATTATCGATGATCTGATCTTCGGTGACCTCCAGAATGAGGTCCGGCCGCGGCGTCGATTCGGAATGATACTCGCGAACGAGGGCGGGGATCGGCAACTTGAGCAAAGCGCTCGCCGGAACATTGACGGCGACTTGCAGATTGAACCCTGCTTCGGCGAAGGCGATGCCGTCGCGCGTCGCGGCGCGCACCGCGCTCTCCGTCAGCGTCATCAGGCTCGCCTCATCGGCCTGCGGCAGGAACTGACCCGGCGTGAGGACGACGCCATTGGGACGGCGCACGCGAGCGAGAGCCTCGACGCCGACAAGGCGCCGTCCGCTCAAGTCGATTTTCGGCTGATACCAGAACTCGACCCAATCTTGCCGCAGCGCGTCGGCGAGTTTGATCCGCTGGTCCGGGGAATCGACGCAGTCGAGCTTCTGCTCGCTGATGATCTTGCGAATGGCGACGCCGCTGAACGGCTTGCTGAGCCCTGGAAGCATGCGCAGGGAGCGTTCTTCGCCGACCAGTTTGATATCGTCGAGCAACGCCGGGCCATGGCCGCTGATGAGCTGGATCAGGCCGCGAAAATTGCGCTCCCGCAGCCCGCGAATGGCGTCGACGGCATCCGAACGATCCAGCGAGATATCGAGAAAAATCAGGTCGGGCTTGCGCCGCGAAAGACCTTCGAAGAGCCTCGGGACATCTCCATAGGTCTCGGTGTCGATGCCGAGGTCGTCGAGCGTGGCGCAGATGAAATGGCAAATACCCGGCTCATCATCGACGACGAAGCACAGCGGGGAGGTTCCCTTCGCCTTCTTGGTCGCGTCTGCGACAAATTTTACCGATTCGAGGGAATCCGCTGTCGTAAACCACCGCTGTAGGTCCTCAATACTTTTATCAAGCATGACGGCCATCCGTTGCGTAGTGTTGTCGCACGCATATCCGGAATTCCCTAATTTCCGGTTTCGGGCTACTTCCTAAGGAAACGCGCGCCGATGCTCTTCATTGCCTTTCAAGCGACGCGAACAACTGTCGCTCCGGATGTCACGATGCGACGCGAGACAAGCAACGGAGGCCGGCGCGGCCGGCGTCGACAGCAAGACGCGCGCCCGCCGGCGGCTCGGGGAGCAAGGGCGCAAGCAAGCGCCTCCTCCGTTGATTGTCCGACCTTGTCGAATCATCGGATTTGCGCCCCGAGGCGTCGGGCGCAGTCGACGTTCGGCCGCATGGCGAAGAACCGTCCGCCGCCCTCGTCAGGCCCGAACGGCGTTGCCTTCTGAATGGCGAAATGACCGATAGCCGTCAGCCGGCGTCGCAGCGGTGAGGTTGCTGCGGCGTTTCAGGAGAATCTACCCCTCGGCGCCGCCGGGCGGCCCGGTGAAATGCTGTCCCGATGCCGTGGCCGTCATCGAACCAACATAACAATAAATTGATATCCGTTGGAAATTAGATTCGCCAAAGAGTTGCGGCCCCCCCCTCAGCTCCCGACCGCCCGGTTGTACGGGGGGAGCGCCGTTGAAACCATATCAGCTCACGAATGTCGTCGGCCCGGTTGCCGATTGCCTCCGCCGACGACGCGGCCAAATTTTCTATGTCGGCGGCGCGTCGATCCAAATAGCGACGGCGTAGACGCAGATGAGGGCGGCGATGGTGAGAAGAGCAATCGCGGCGGCCATGTTGTCCTCGAACGAATCGGACGCGCAACCGAACTCGGCGCTCCGCTGAAGCAAACTTTACGGGCTGCGCCGCGCCAAGGCGCTCGGGGCCGTGCTCGGCGGCCTCTTGAGGATGACGAAGCCAGGCTGCCGCGGATGCTCGACGAGCCGCCGCCCGGTGATTTGCGCCATGATCTCGTCGACCTGGTGAACCCGTTTGCGCCTTTCAAGGCGCAAGGCGTAGGCGACGGTTTCGGCGGGTTCGTCCGAAGTGGTCGGCGTGAGCGCATCGCGGTCGTTGGCCATCGCTCCGTTTCGTCCTGTTGTCCGAACCTCGGTGAGAACAAACATGGAACAGTTGAGCGGCTCCGTCAAGCCTTGCGCGCCGCTTTCGCGGTCCTTGCCGTCGGGCGATGTGCAATCTCCGCAGCCATACGGCCGGCCCCGAAGCGATCCCCGGGCTGGCGCGCGTCATGCGCGATGTGGCCGGCAATTTGCCGCCGCGGCCGGGCATCTTTCCCGATTGTCTGGCACCGACGACGCGCAACGCGCCGGACGGCGAGCGCCGGGACATGGTCGAGGCCGACATGCGCAAGAAGCTGTCAGTGCAGTTGGCCCGTTCGTTCCCTTCGCCTCCTGGATCGATACCGCGCCCGTTCGTTCCGTTCGCCGTTTCCCAAGGCGTCGGCCGCCGAACTTTGCTCGCGTTCGAACAGCCGAGGCGATAAGAAGGCTGCGGTCGCGTCCGGGCGTCGGTTTGTTGGATGGATGGGGCCGCCGGGGAGGGGACTGGTCTCATGGAGATGTATCAGGTCCGCTACTTTCTGGCCCTGGGGCGGACGTTGAATTTCACGCGCGCGGCGCAGGAGTGCGATGTCGCGCAGCCGTCGCTTTCCCGCGCGATCAAGCAGCTCGAGGGCGAACTCGGCGGGGAGCTGTTCCGCCGCGAGCGGCCCCAGGCGCTGCTGACCGAACTCGGCCGACGGATGTTGCCCATTCTCAAGCAATGCTTCGACAGCGCCAGTAGCGCCAGCGCGCTCGCCGCCTCGGTCAAGCAAGGTGGCGTCGGCGCGCTGCGAATTGCTCTGGCGCATTCGGTCGAATTGGCTTTGCTGACCCCGCACGTCGACCAGCTCGGAAAATTGTTCGGCGGGTTGCGGCTCACGCTGCTGCGAGCGGGTCCGCCGGAGGCGTTCGAGGCTGTCCGGAATGGCGATGTTGATATTGCGTTCGTCGCGCGCCCCGCTGACGAGCCCGAGCAGTTCGACCGGTGGCCCCTGTTCGACGAAAGCTTCATGTTGGGTTGCAGCCGCAACCATCGCCTGGCGAACCGTCCGGCGGTGGAGATCGAAGACTTGCGCAATGAGCGCTTCGTCTTTCTTGGCCGGGACGAAGGCTATGACCGCATCGCCGTTCTGATGCGGGATCGCGGCGTGGAGCTGGCGAACCATCACGAAACGTCCTGCAAGAGCGACCTGATGCAACTCCTCGCGGACAATATCTGCGTCGCCGTTCTTCCCGACTGTCTGTCCGCGCCGGAGTCGCTCGTGCGACTGCCCGTCGTCGGGCTCGATTTTCGTCGCACCTTATGCGTCTATGCGATGTCGGGGCGCGAACGCACGGCGCCGGTCTCGACCTTCGTGAAATTGCTTCGCGGGGCGGACTGGTCCCGCTCGGTCAATTCGCAGGCCGCCTAGCTAGGATCGAAAAGCCTCCAGCATGCTCTCGATCGTCATGCGCTTGCGATAGTCGGGATCCACAAATCGTCGCTTGATGAGGCCATCCCGCCCGACGACGAAAGTCGCAGGCACCGGAATCATCCACGAACTGTTCCCCTGGTACGCGGGAACGTTCAGTCCGGCGTCCGCCATCAGCTGCTCCAGCTCGCGACCCACCCAGAAAATCAGGTTCAGGGACATCGCGTATCCATTGTCGAGGTCGGTCAGGATCGGGAATTCGCCTTGCGATTCGGATTTGAGCGCGGCTGCGAACTGCTGCCGGTCGGGCATGATCGCGACCACTTGCCCGCCGGCCGCCCGAACTTGCGGCTGCGCCTGAGCGAGGGCGCGGGTGTTGATGCGGCAATAGGGACACCAGTGCCCGCGATGAAAGATAACGGCGACAGGGCCTTTGTCGAGCAGTTGCCCGAGTCCCACGACGCGTCCGGTCTCATCGGGCAGATAGAAGGGAGGCAGCGGATCGCCCGCTTTGGGCGCGGAGGCGCCGACGCCCGCTTCCCGCAGTCGTGCGATCAGCCGGTCGACCGCGTCTGAAATAGGCGCGTTGAACGCACGCAGCGACACCGCGAAAGCGCCAAGCCGCTCGTTCAGCGACGCGTCGAGGTCGCAGCAGTCTTGAAAGGCCGCCTCGAGCGTGTCCGGAACGGATGCAGGCGTCATACGGAAAGCTCCGGCCCTCAGGGCATGTGCGCCGTCCCAAGCAGGGACGATGCAAGCAAATATCACGAGTCCCCGGCACTCGCCTAGTTTTGGGGCGTGCGGTGGAGAATGATCCTCACCGCCCGCCTGCGCGCCGCTCGCTTCACGGCGCGGTCCTCGACGCTCGAGGATTGCCTCAACCCGAAAGCAATCGGAAATATCCGATGGCTACCGCCTCGATAGCGGCGGTCTATCGCAGGCGGCGGCGCGGACAGGCCGAAAGCGAGTGAGCCTCGAGTCGCGCCAGCCCCGCTCCGGCGAGGCGATTCACTCCGAAGCCGCGTTGGATGCGTCCAATCGATGTCCCGCCCAGTTGGTGCGCATCGCCTCGCGAACAAGCGCGCCGACGGCCGGCGAGTAGGGCCGGCCGCGCACCGTGACGACGTTCACCTCGCGCCAGAATTCCGGCTCGGTGACTGGACGCGCGACGACGCCGGGATGGTTGATGCAGTATTCCGGCAGAAAGCCAAACCCCATCCCGGCGGCGCACATCGCGAGAATCCAGTCGTCGCGCTCGCTGCGATGGACAGCCTTCCAGGTCACGCCGAACTTCTCCCAGGCGAGGCCCTCGTTGAACTCGCAATTGATGCGGTTGAGATAGCGCTCGTTGTGGAGGTCGTGGAATCGAAGCGGGTCGCGGTCGGCAAGATGGTGGGTTGGGGCGAGGACGATCATCATTCGTTCGCGAAACAGCTTCAGATAGTGGAGGCGATCGTCGTCATGGTCTGGGCGGCAATAGATCGCAATTTCGAGTTCGCCGCGCTTGAGCCGCTCCTCCAGGTTTGGCGCATCGGAATCGACGACTTCGAGATCGAGGTCGGGATGATGGTTGCTGACGCTGCCAATCATATCGAGGAGCGGCGCCGGGGCGATGGTGCACATGACGCCGAATTTCAGCTTCGTGCGGCTCGCCTTTTTGAGGTCGCGCGCCTCCTGCCTGGCGCGCTGCGCGTTCTGGTAGACGTCGGCCAGATGGGGGCGGATCATCCGGCCAAGCTCAGTCAAATGGGTGTTGGCCCGCTCGCGGCTGAGCAGTGCGCCGCCGAACTCATCCTCGAGCAACCGGATTGCGCGCGTCAGCGAAGGCTGCGCGACATTGCAGCGCTCCGACGCCCTGGTGAAATTCAGCTCCTCGCACAGCGCGAGGAAATAGCGAATCTGGTGCATTTCCATGAGCCGCCCCCAAGCGCCGCATGGAAAATGACAGGCGCGGCCTTTCTTGGCTAGGCATCAGTCAACGGAAAAGCTCGGTCAAGCCGGCAAAGCGCGCAGCGCCCTCCAACGCCGTCTCCCGGCGCATCCGAAGATAGCGCCGGGCTATTCACTCGATAGGCAATCGGCAGTTCCGCAAGCCGGCCGCGCCTTCCATTCTGGCGACGTCGAACGCCGCCGTCAGGAAGGCGCCTCGACGACTGACGTCAGCGAGGAGGAGTGATTCAATGAGCGCTTTGACACGAATTGCGGAATGCGCCGACGCGCCTCGGTTTCGACCCGCCCAGGAGGCGCTGGCGCGGCGGCGGGCGATCGACGATCAGGAGCTGACCGCGCTGATGCGCGCCGCGCAGAGAGGCGACCGCTCGGCCTACGCCAGCCTGCTCCGGGAGGTGATGTCCCTGCTTCAACGGCTGTTTCGTCATCGTCTGCGCTATCTGCAACCGGCCGACCGCGAGGACGTGATGCAGGAGGTCCTGCTGTCGCTGCACCGCGCGAAATCCACCTACGATCCGGCCAAGGCGTTCGTGCCGTGGTTGATGGCGATCATCCGCAATCGCGTGGTCGACCGGGCGCGACGCTGCGCCCGATTGTCCGCCAACGAAGTGCTCGTCGGCGAATTCGACGCGATCGGTCCGGTCGCCGGATTCGCGCAGCGCGACGGGGAGTACGGCGATCCCGAAGCGCTTCGGCGCGCGATAAGCGCCCTTCCGGTCGGTCAGCGCAAGGCGATCGAGTTGTTGAAATTGCGGGAACTGCCCGTGAAGGACGCGGCAAGCGTGACGGGCATGAGCGCCGGCGCGCTCAGGGTGTCGGTCCACCGGGCGATCAGCAATCTGCGCGACGCCTTGTCCGGCGATGCGGCGGTCGGGACGGCGATGCCGGTCGCGGCGACGATGAGTGCGGCGCGATGACCCCTGCGGCGGCGCCGCCGCGGCGATTCCGGCGAATGCGGGAGACCGGCGCGCCGCCGCCGCGCGGCATGCGCAGGCCACGCTCGATCGCCGACGATCGGGGGCATAGCGCCACGCTATGAACTCGGAAGACAACCGGCATTTCCAATCGACAGCCGCGCATTCCATTGTTCGTTTCGCCGCTCCGGAAGCCATTTTCCGCGGGGCGGCGCACCAGGGGAGGGCGACTCATGTCTTACGCTTCATCGTTCCACGAAGGGGCTCAGCCGGCAGGCGGCGCGCTTCATCAATCCCGGGCGCCGACTCGGGACCGCCTCGAACTCCACTACAGAAAAATTGGCATCGCGGCGGTTGCCGCCGCTCTGGTGGCCAGAAACTTCGAGCCGCCGTCGCCGCAGATCTCTCTCCGGCCCGCGACCCCGGCGAACAGCGCCGGCCAGGACGAGCCGCGCCAATTCTTCTAGCGCGCCGACGTCGGAGCGACTCGCGCGCAGCCTGTAGGCCACACAATCCATTTCGTTGAGGAGAAACTCCGATGAACGTCGCGACCAAGACAAGCAACCCGGCGGGTCCCCAATCGATGCAGGGGAAAGTCGCGCTGATTACCGGCTCGACGAGCGGCATCGGCCTGGGCATCGCCCGGGCCTTCGCCGGGGCGGGCGCCAGCATCGTCCTCAACGGGCTTGGCGACGCGGCGGAAATCGAACGGCTGCGCGCGGATATGGAGGCGGGCTATGCAACGTCTGTGCTGTTCTCTTCGGCCGACATGTCGAGCCGCGTGTCCATCGAGGCGATGATCGATCAGACGCTGGCCCGCTTCGGCCGTCTCGACGTTCTGATCAACAACGCCGGCATCCAGCATGTCGCGCCGCTCGAATCCTTCCCGGTCGAGAAATGGGACCTGATCCTGGCGATCAACCTGTCGTCGGCGTTCCACACCACGCGTCTCGCCCTTCCCCATATGCGGCGCAACAAGTGGGGGCGCATCATCAACGTCGCGTCGGCGCATGGCCTGGTCGCCTCGCCGTTCAAGTCGGCCTATGTCGCGGCGAAACATGCGGTGGTCGGCCTTACCAAGGTGACGGCGCTGGAGACGGCCGAAGACGGCATCACCTGCAACGCCATCTGCCCGGGCTACGTCTACACACCGCTGGTCGAAGCGCAGATCGAAGGCCAGGCGAAGGCTCACAACATTCCGCGCGACCGGGTGGTGCGCGAAATCCTGCTGGCCCAGCAGCCCAACAAGCGCTTCGCCACAGTCGAGGAAATGGGCGCCATCGCCCTGTTCCTCGCCGGCGACGCGGCCGCTTCGATCACCGGCGTCGCCCTTCCCGCCGACGGCGGCTGGACGGCTCATTGACCTGCCCTTTCAACACCAGCGACGCGACTCCAGGGAGACCATCATGGACGAGTCCGATAGCGCATCAAATCCTTCCGCGGACCGGGCCGCCGCGCGGCGGCCGGCCCCCGACGCGGCTTCTCGCCGAGCCTTGCCGGAATTCGGCCAGATCGTACTGGTTCTGCAGGGCGGCGGCGCGCTCGGCGCCTATCAGGCCGGCGTCTACCAGGCGATGCATGAGGCGGGCGTCGAACCCGATTGGATCATCGGCACATCGATCGGCGCGATCAATGCGTCGCTGATCATGGGCAACGAGCCGGAGAACCGGCTCGACCGTTTGGGTGAATTCTGGCGGCGCGTCGAGCAGAGTCCGGACCTGGACGTCTTTTCGATGGTTCCGTGGATGCGTCGGGCGCTGCCGAACTGGTCGACGGTCGCCTCGGGCATCGCCGGATTCTTCAAGCCCAATCCGCTTGCGTTTCTGGGGCCGAACATATCGCTCGCTCCGGACGCGGCCGGCTATTATTCGACTCAACCGCTCGAGAAGACCCTGGGGGAGCTGGTCGATCTTTCCCTTCTTTCGGCGAAGAGCAGTCGCCGGCTCACCGTCGGCGCCGCCAACGTCCAAACCAGCGAGATGCGCTATTTCGACAGCCGCGAGACAACATTGACCATCCGCCACGTCATGGCCTCAGGCGCGTTGCCGCCGGCGTTTCCCCCGATCCGGATCGACGGCGAACTCTACTGGGATGGCGGCATCCTCTCGAATACGCCGGTCGAGGCGATCTTCGACGACAATCCGCGGCGCAATTCGCTGGTGTTCGCCATCCATGTCTGGAACCCGCGAGGAGCGGCGCCCGAATCGATCCAGCAGGTGATGAACCGGCAGAAGGACGTCCAGTATTCGAGCCGGGCGGCGAGCCATATCATGAGGCAGAAGCAGATTCACCGCCTTCGCCACATCATCGCGGAGCTGTCGAGAAAACTGCCCGACAAGGATCGCAGCCGTCCCGAGATCCGCGAAATGGCCGCCTATGGCTGCCTGACCCAAATGCACGTGGTCCGACTGCTTGCGCCGCAACTCGACAACGAAGACCACACCAAGGACGTCGATTTCAGCCGCGCCGGCATCCGCGGGCGCTGGCAGGCCGGCTACGCCGACACCAAAGCGGTGCTCGAACAAGCGCCCTGGGAACGGCAAGTCGACCCGATCGAGGGCTTCCATCTTCACGAGATGCAGCGGGGAGAGGTCTTGAACCCCGCCTGACGCGATCCCGGGCGTCGATTGAGAGGAGGCCCGGCTCAACCCAGCCGGGCCTCCTTTCGTTTGCCCGCTCCCTGACGGTGGCGAGCCGCGCGGGGGCCGCCAAATCGCACCACGACGGTTGTGGGCCGCGCCGAGAGCGGAAAGACGATCGGCGCCGAACCCGCGGTCATGGCGCCTCGCGTCCGGCTTTGCCCGCCAAGCGGCTCCCGGCCGGCTCAGTCAGCGCCGCCGACCTTGAGGTTCACCGCGAGCGCCGCCGCCAGCGCCAGGGAGAGCCCGATGCCGATCACGCAGGCCGGCCAGCCGAGGCTATCGAACACCCGGCCGAGCACGGCGGTGCCGATCAGCCCCCCGGAAAAATAGCTGGCGAGATAGATGCCGCTCGCGGCGCCACGATCCATCGTGGCGGCGCGGCCGACGAAGCCCGTGGTGACGGCCTGCGCCAGAAACGTGCCGATCGCGACAAGGCCGAGACCGACGATCACCGGAGGCAAGGTCGAGGACAGCAGGAGCGGCAGGCCGCACCCGGCGAGGCCCAGGCCGAGCCAGATGGCCGGCCGCGCGCCAACGCGAACGACCACGCCGGCGCCTAACGGGGTCGTGGCGATCGACGGCAGAAAGACGAAGTAGACGAAGCCAAGCGCCATCATGCCGAGGCCGAGCGGTGGGCGCACCAGAACGAAGTTGACATAGGTGAATGTTCCGATGAACGCGAACAGGATGCAGAATCCGATCGCGAAGGCGCAGCGCAAGGAACGATTTCGCAAATGCGTGGCCACCGCCGCCCACGGCGTGCTCTGCGGCGCCGCGACTTGCGCGACGGCCATCCGCTGGACCGTGGCGTAGACCAGCGCCGCGCCGGTCAGGTTCACTCCGGCGAACACCACGAAATTGGCGGCCAGGCCGAGATGATCGGCGAGCGCCGCCGACATCAGCCGTCCGAACAGGTTGGAGGCGACGTTGCCGGTGATGTAGGCCGCAAAGACGCTCGCCGAGTCGGCGGCGCTGTAACGTTCGCCGAGATAGGCGAGCGTCAGTGTGAAGGCGGAGGCCATGAACAGTCCCTGCACGACCCTCAAGGCGGCGAAAGCGCCGAGGTTGGGCGCCACGGCGAGCAGCAGCGTCGGTATCGACAGAAGCGCCAGGCTGAGGATGATGCCCCGCCGGCGGTCGATCCGCCGCGCCAGAAAGGCCATGGCGAGACTGGCGATCGCCATGCCGAAGGTGCTGGCGTTGACCGCCAGGCTCATTGCGGTGGGCGTCACGCCATAGGCGCGCGTCAAGGACGGCAGGATCGCCTGGGTGGCGAAGAGATCGACCACCGTCACGAAGGCGGTCAGGATGATCACGATGGCGCGGCGCAGGCCGCCCGTCGTCGACCGACGATTGGATTGCGCAATCGCGTCGGACGTTGCAATGGTCGCCATGATTGTTGTCCCCGTGTTCGGCCGACCCGGCCGGGTCGGCCTGGTCCGCGATCACCATCGGGGATTCGCGCGGCGGGCTGAAATACCCGATGCCTTCCGGTTCGATAGCGCTGGACTATTCGCCTCGTTGCACGCGACTGCGAGGTCACGGCGTGGCCTATAGGCGTCGGCTATCATTCCGATGGCCAATCGATATTTCCGAAAGCGCGCCTTCCGCGTGATCCTGAGGCGGCGTCGAGGATCGGCCTCGACCAACCGCATCAAGGAGAACGATCATGCAGATCACGCAAGCGCTCGCCGAAGCGCGCGCCGTCGCCGAGCGCATTCCCTACAGCGTCGTCGGCCTGCTCTCGCGCTTCGCCGTCGCCGAGGTGTTCTGGCGGTCCGGCCAGACCAAGGTCGAGGGCTTTCATATTCGTGAGGAGACCTTCCTGCTGTTTCGCGAGGAATACAAAGTGCCGTTGTTGCCGCCGGACGTCGCGGCCTATCTCTCGACCTTCGCCGAACACCTCTTTCCCGTGCTGCTGGTGATCGGGCTGGCGTCGCGGCTTTCCGCGCTGGCTCTTTTCGGGATGACCATGGTGATTCAACTGTTCGTCTTTCCCGACGGCTGGCCGGAGCACATCCTGTGGGTGTCGCTGATGCTGGTTATCGTGGCGCGCGGCCCCGGCGCCCTGTCGCTCGACCATCTGCTGTGGAGCCGGCCGCTGCCGGCGCCGGCGCTCGCTCGCTGACGCGCCGGGCTTTCAATTGGCGGATAGACGCCAAAGATCGCGGCGACGCGCCCCTGCCGGGGACGTCGCCGCCTCGCGTATTCCTGCCGATCCATTGCGAGAGGCGATGCGCCGGCAACTCGAGGAGCGCGGCTTTCCTCTAGTCCGGCGGCGTCGGCATGTCCTTGGCGTTCGAGCCGGAGAGGCCGGTGATCAGGCGCGCGCCGCGCTGGAACGTCACGTAACTCCACGCCCAGCTCATCGCGACGACCAGACGGTTGCGAAAGCCGATGAGATAGAAGATGTGCGCGAAGCTCCACAGCAGCCACGCGGGGAAGCCCTCGAGCTTGAACTTGCCGATCTGGGCGACGGCGCGCTTGCGGCCGATCGTCGCCAGCGCCCCGAAATCGCGATACCGAAACGGCGGCAGGGTCTTTCCGACGGCGCGCGCCTTCAGCAATTGCGCGACATACTGGCCTTGCTGCTTTGCGACCGGCGCGACGCCGGCCAGCGGCGCGCCGTCGGCGCCGATCGCGCAGGCGACGTCGCCGATGACGAAAATATCCGACCGGCCGGGAACCGAAAGGTCGGGCGCGACCAGGACGCGACCGGCGCGATCGGTTTGTGCGCCGAGCCATTGTCCCGCGGCCGACGCCGTGACGCCAGCCGCCCAGATCAATGTGCGCGCCGCGATGCGCTCGTCCCGCAAGGTCACGCCCTCCGCATCGCAGTCGATCACCGGAGCGTCCAGCCGCACCTCGACGCCGAGCTGTTCGAGCGCGCGCCTTGCCGCTTCCGACAGCCGCGCATCAAACGGCGTCAGCAGCCGCGCCGCCGCCTCGACCAGAATGATCCGCGCCTGCCGCGGATCGATGAAGCGAAAATCCAGCGCCAGCGCCCGCCTGGCGAGCTCGGCGATCGCGCCGGCCATTTCCACGCCGGTTGGTCCGCCCCCGACAATGACGAAATTCAACAGGGCGCGGCGCTCCGCGGGATCGGTTTCGCCTTCGGCCTTCTCGAACGCGAGAAGGATGCGGCGGCGCAGATAGGTCGCGTCGTCGATGGTTTTCAGTCCCGGCGCATGACGCGCCCAATCGTCATGGCCGAAATAGGCGTGCTGGGCGCCGGTGGCGATGATCAGGCGATCGAAGGAAATCCGCCGTCCCTCGGCGAGCACTTCGCGCGCTTCGAGATCGACGCCGTCAACCCTGGCCAGCACGACGCTCACATTGGGGACGTCGCGCAGGATGCTGCGGATCGGCGAAGCGATCTCCGCCGGCGAGAGTCCGGCGGTCGCCACCTGATAGAGCAGCGGCTGGAACAGATGATAATTGTGCCGGTCGATCAAGGTGACGTCGAACGGCGCGCCGGCCAGCGCCTTGGCGGCGGAGAGACCGCCGAAGCCGGCGCCGACGATGACGACGCGGGGATTGCGTGGGGCGTGGCCGATACTCGTCATAGCGCAGACTCCGTCTTCAGCGCCCGTCCCCTCCACTGGATAGAGCGACGATCGCGCCTCGGTCTTTTATTTGTCGCCGGGGCGCCGCAAAGTCCAATGCAGCGCGGCTATGAGGTCGATCGGAAATCAACATTCCCGCGCAACCGTCATGGAGATCGACCGGACTGGCTTTGCGCGTCGGCGCCCCCGCCCCGGCCGACAATCCTCGCGCGATCGGCGCGATGGGCGACTCGCCTCGCCGCTGACCCGGCGCGGCGACGGCGCGTCGTCGCCTCCGCCACGCCGCGATACCGGCGGGCTATCGACACAACAGCGCTTCGGCATTTCAGTTCGACGACCAGGTTCTCCATTCTCGACGGCGGGATCAAATGCATCCTGAATCTCGGTTGAAAGGAGAACACGATGTTCGATCGCATCGCAAAGCGTCACGCGGGCAACATTCCGGCCGCCGCTCTCGCCATGGCGGTTTTCGCGGCGTCGCCGGCCGCCGTCAGGGCCGACAGCGCCGACGGGATCGTCCAGATCAAAAGCGCCTATCCGATGGCGCATACGATCGAGCTGTTGAAGAAGGATATTTCGGCCAAGGGGATCATGTTCTTTTCTGAGATCGACCAATCCCGGCTCGCCGCCAACGCCGGGGTGCAACTGTCGCCGTCAACCCTGCTGGTCTTTGGAAACCCGCCGCTTGGCACGCTGTTCCTGACTTCCAATCCCAATTCGGGGCTCGATTGGCCGGTCAGAATGCTGGTGCGCCAAGACGCCAGGGGCGACGTTTGGGTGGTCTACACCGACTTTGCCTGGATCGCCCGCCGCCACAAGATCAGTGATCGCGCGGCGGCGTTCAAAATGGCCTCCGAGGTCGTGGCGTCAATCACCTCGAGTGTCGCAAAACCCTGACTGTCACGCCGGCCGCGCGCGCTGCCGCAGGATCGCAACCGTATCAACGACGCGGACGGCCCGGGCCTGGTCTCGACGCCGTCCCGGACCATCCACGGGAGGTTCTCATGATCTTGCAAGAAATCGTCCACACCTGCTCGAACGCCTCTGTGGCGCGCGCCGCGCTCATTTCGATCGGCGGCGAGTTCGCCGCCCGTTTTGCCGAAAAGGCGTCGCGCCGCGGCGTATCGGCCGGCTTGCTCGCCGCCGACCTGGTCAAGCGATTCTCGCACGACGCGATCGAGCAGCAACGCGACCGCGTCAATGCAGCGGCGCGCGGCTCCGACCAACCGATCCTGTCGGGATTGCGCTATATTCTGTCGCTCGATCTGTCCGGTGAGGACAATTCCGCGTTGGCGGGAGAGGCGTGAGCGGCAAGGCAGTGGCCCCGCTCAGCCGAGACCAGCCCGGAGTGATCTCCGCCGAGGGCGACGGGCGCACGCTTCGTGATTGGGCGATTGTCCGCGGAACCGTCGCGCGATCGCGCCCGCCAGCGCCTTCGTGGATCCGAGCACGCGCTGAAATGTTGAGCCGGGCCGGCTGCGCCATATCGTAACGACGATCAAGCCGTCCGCGCCGTATCAGCCGACGCGCAGCTTCGACGTTTGTGCGAAGACGGGGAGGACTGGTCGCTCGAGACTCCCGCAAACACACCGAAGACATTGGCGGCGGCGCGGCCCGGCGTCCCGCGACAACGCGGGGCGCCATGGCGACGCGGCAGGGCGGGACCCGACCGCGCGGCTACATCGCGTGGTCCATTTTGTCCTTGAGCAGGTCGGCCGAGAGCAGCACGACGGGCTTGTCGCCAAGGTTCTTCCACCAGTGCGCGACGCCGCTGGTTTCGGTCGTGACGTCGCCGGGGCCGTGGACGATGGGGACTGAACAATTGCTGGCGTATTCGAGAATCTCACCCTCGATGATGTAAATGATCGCCGGACGATCGGCGTGGCTGTGCCAGGGCACAATGCCGCCGGGCTGGATCACCAGTTTGCGGAGCCGGAACAGACGGTCGTTGATCTTGGCGGGCTCCTTGGAGACGTCGATCGATGCAAGAACCGTGTCGGCGACGTCCTTGGCGGCGAAGGTCACGGGCTCGCGAACGCCGGCCTTCATCTTGTCGGCCGGGCATTCGGCGGCGAACGCGCTCGACGCGATTACCGCCGAACCGACGAGCAGGGCGGCGACGGAAAAGCTTCGCTTGGACGCGCGGCGCGTCAGAACATTGTTCAACATGTCTCCATCTCCATTGGACGCCGCGGCGGAAGAGCGCGCGGTCACCTCGACAACATCGGCAATCGGCCGCGCCAATGGAAATACTCGATGGCTTTTAGGTCCATGTTCGCGCGCTATGCTCCGGCGGGAACGCGCGACCGACCGCCGCCGTGGCGATGGTCGCTGGCCGGTATTTTCCTCGTCGCACAATCCGACGTTTGATGGCGCCCGGCGTTCCCCTCCCGCCGCAGGCGACAGGCGGCATCTGGGACAGGAGTTCACTCCCCGCCGCACAGCAGAAAACCGCCGCGGCCAACATCAACGGCCAGATCGCGTCGTCACGCCGGTATCGGACTCGCGGTCTCTTCGGCGACTCGTTCCGCGATCGCTTTTGCGACGCAACAGGAAAGGTCACGATGGGTCAGCAGCCATCATGTATCCGCTGTTCACTGCCCGAGTCGCTTGACTCGCTCGACTGTTGCGCGCTTCCGCCCGATCGGCGACCGGGCGTCATGACGCGTCGAGCGGCGGAGAGGAGCCTTGGATCATTCCACTCAGGACATGCTCTTCATCGAGTGCGTCACGCCCGGCATTCGCTTCGGTCGGTTCCCGCGGATCGATGAATTCCGCGAGGTCTTCCGGCGTGAGCGCGAGAATTCCACCTGATGCGCCGATCACGTTTCCGTGCATCCCGGCGAAGTCACGACTGGCTTTGGTTGCCATACGTCCGTTGTAGCATAGAGTGTCTCTATTGATTCGTGCTGTGTGACTACCTCTTGTAGCAGGCGATCTGACAACAAGGGCCGAACTTGGGAGCAAAAACCGTGGCAGATACGCTAAGCATTACTGAACTCGCCGCAGAGATCACGTCTGCCTATGTTTCCAACAATTCGGTCCGCGTCGCCGACCTTCCAGGATTGTTCGGCGAGATTCATTCGGCGCTGCTCCGTATTTCGAGCGGCGCGGCGGCTGTCGCGGCGCCTGAAGCGCAGACGCCCTCCGTGCCGGTCAAGAAATCGGTCACCAACGACCACATCGTTTGCCTGGAGGACGGCCGAACGTTCAAGTCGCTGAAGCGCCACTTGCGCACCGATCACGATCTTTCGCCCGAGCAATACCGCGAGAAATGGCATCTCGCCGCGGACTATCCGATGGTCGCTCCGGCTTATGCGAAGGCCCGCTCGGCGCTGGCGATAAGCATGGGCCTCGGCCAGAAGCGCCGCGCGCGCAAAAAGGCCGCGGCTCCCAAGGCTGCGCCCTGATTGGGGCAATCGACGGGAGACTGGCGCTCTACCCGGACTATGGCGCGAAGCAATGCGCCGCCGTGTGTCGACATGCGACGAATATCGATTGTAACGGTCTGATTTCAGGATGAAAATTCGACCTCATCCGACGCTATGAAAAGCTGTCCTGGTGCCCCTGGCCGGAATCGAACCAGCACTCCTTGCGGAACTCGATTTTGAGTTCGAGCGCGTCTACCAATTCCGCCACAGGGGCCCGAACCGCGTGAGGTCGGGACGGGGCCGTATATAGCGGCGCCCGGCGGCCGGTCAACATAATCGCATGTGGTCGAGGAAAACAAGACGGCCCCGCCATGCGATCAGGACCGTCAAGCGCCGGCGCGGCGTCAAAGGCGGCGCGGCGCGCAAGCGTCCACTCACAGCGACAGTTTGAAGTAATGCAGCGATCTCGCCGACGATGCCGCGCCGGAACAGCAGCACGACGACGATGAAGATCGTTCCCTGAATGACCATCACCCATTGGCCGAGATATTGGCCAAGATATTGCTGCATGGCGACGATCAGCACCGCCCCGACCACCGGTCCGTAGATGGTGCCCATGCCGCCGAGCAGCGTCATCAGCACGACCTCGCCGGACGCCGCGAACTGCACGTCGGACAGCGAGGCGTTCTGCGCGAAGATCGCCTTGGTCGCGCCCGCAAGCCCGGCGAGCGCCGCCGACAGGACGAACGCCGCCAGCTTGTATTGGTCGACGCGATAGCCGAGGGAGACGGCGCGCGGCTCGTTCTCGCGGATGGCTTTCAGTATGTCGCCGAACGGCGAGTTGATGGTGCGGTAGATGACGAGAAAGCCGAACAAAAACACCGCGAGAACGAAATAATAGAGCACCGTCTGGTTGGACAGATCGAAGAGGTGAAAAAGCAGGCCCTGCGGCACCGACTGGATGCCGTCCTCGCCGTGGGTGAACGGCGCTTCGACGCAGAAGAAATAGATCATCTGCGACAGCGCCAGCGTGATCATCGCGAAATAGATGCCCTGCCGGCGGATCGCCAATGCGCCGGTGATCAAGCCGAGCAGCGTCGCGCTGGCGACCCCGGCGATCACCGCCAGGGCGGGATCCAGCCCCCAGACTTTGGCGGCATGGGCGCTGACATAGGCGGCCAGCCCCAGAAACATCGCATGGCCGAACGACAGCAGGCCGACATAGCCGACCAGCAGGTTGAACGCGCAGGCGAACAAAGCCAGGCAGAGCGCCTGCATCAGGAAGAACGGATAGACTGCGAGCGGCGCGGCGACGAGCAGGGCGGCCATCGCGACGAACACGACCTTCTCGTCGCGTCCGCTGTGGGCGCGCGCCGGGAGCGGGGCGGCGGTCGTCGGCGCGCTCATTCAGGCGACCCTTCCGAAGAGGCCGGCCGGCCTGACGAGAAGGACGATCGCCATGATGACGAAGACGACGGTGTTCGACGCCTCGGGATAGAACACCTTGGTCAGGCCCTCGATGACCCCGAGCCCGAAGCCGGTGACGATCGAGCCGAGAATGGAGCCCATGCCGCCGATCACCACCACCGCGAAAACGACGCTGATGATGTCGGCCCCCATTCCCGGGCGCACCTGGTAGATCGGCGCGGCGAGCACCCCGGCCAGCGCCGCCAGGCCGATGCCGAACGCATAGGTCAAAGTGATCATGCGCGGCACATTGACGCCGAAGGCGCGCACCAGCGTCGCATTCTCGGTCGCCGCGCGCAGATAGGCGCCCAGCCGCGTCTTCTCGATCAGGAACCACGTCGAGAAACAGATGACCGCGGAGAACACGATGACCCACGCGCGGTAATTCGGCAGGTACATGAAGCCGAGATTGCGGCCGCCCGAGAGGGCGTAGGGGGCGGCATAGGGCAGACCCGAAGAGCCGAACAGGTTCTGGAACACCCCCTCGATGACCAGCGCCAGGCCGAAGGTCAGCAGCAGGCTGTAGAGCGGATCGAGTCCGGACAGTCTTTTCAGCAACACCCGCTCGATCAGCGCGCCGAACGCGCCGACGATGATCGGGGCGAGGATCAGCGCGAACCAATAGTTGAGGCCGGCGCCGTTGAGCAGGAAATAGGCGCAGAACGCGCCCATCATGTAGAGCGCGCCATGTGCGAAATTGACGATGTTGAGCATGCCGAAAATAACCGAGAGGCCAAGGCTCAGCAGCGCATAGAACGAGCCGTTGATCAGGCCGACCAGCAATTGCTGGAACAGTTGCTGCGGCGAAATGCCGAGGACCGCCATCATGCGTCGCGCTCCCGACGCGCCGCGGCCGGCGCGCGCGGATCGGTCATCTTCATCGGGCGCTCGCTTTTCGCTGTGGTTCTCATGAGGATCCGTCCCGCGGCGCGCTCAGACGCCGAGATAGTCGTGCAGTTTGCCCATGTTGGCCTCGAGTTCGGCGTTGGCGAAGGAATCGATGACCCGCCCGTGCTCCATCACGAAATAGCGGTCGGCGACCGTCGCGGCGAAACGGAAATTCTGCTCGACGAGCAAAATGGTGAAGCCCTCGTTTTTCAACTGCGCGATGGTGCGCCCGATCTGCTGGATGATCACCGGCGCGAGCCCTTCGGTCGGCTCGTCGAGCATCAGCAGCGTCGCGCCGGTGCGCAGAATGCGGGCGATCGCCAGCATCTGCTGTTCGCCGCCCGACAGGCGGCTGCCGCCGCTGGCGAGCCGCTCCTTCAGATTGGGAAAAAGCGTGAAGATGCGCTCCAGCGTGAGGCCGCCGGTCGCGGCGACCTGCGGCGGCAGCATCAGGTTCTCCTCGACGCTGAGGCTGGCGAATATGCCGCGCTCTTCGGGGCAGATCGCAATGCCGAGGCGCGCGATGCGGTCGGAGGTCATGCCGACGGTTTCGCACCCTGCGAATTTCGCCGAGCCGTTGCGCTTGCCGACCATCCCCATGATCGATTTCAGCGTGGTGGTCTTGCCCGCGCCATTGCGGCCAAGCAGAGTGACGACTTCGCCGCGCCGCACGTCGAAGTCGACCCCGTGCAGGATGTGCGATTCGCCATACCAGGCTTCGAGGCCCGCGACCGCGAGCAACGGCGCCCCGCCCGTCGGCCCCGCCGGGGCGATCGACCCGTCAAGCATGCCCCACTCCGAGATAGGCCTGCCGCACCTCGGGGTTTGCCGACACCGCGGCGTAGTCGCCTTCGGCGAGCACCCGCCCGCGGGTCAGCACGGTGATCGTGTCGGAGAGGTTGGCGACCACCTGCAGATTGTGCTCGACCATCAGGATGGTCCGGTCGACCGAAACGCGCTTGATCAGCGCGGCGGCGCGCTCGACGTCTTCGTGGCCCATGCCGGCCATCGGCTCGTCGAGCAGCAGCATCTGCGGATCGAGCGCCAGCGTCGTGGCGATTTCGAGCGCGCGCTTGCGCCCGTAGGACATTTCGCCCGCCGCGACTTCGGCGAATTCGCCGAGCCCAACGTCGGCAAGCAGTTCCATCGCGCGGCCGTTGAGCTGGTCCAGAACCCGTTTCGAGCGCCAGAAGTCGAACGAGTCGCCGCGCTTGCGCTGCAGCGCGATCCGCACGTTCTCCAGCGCCGTCAGATGGGGAAACACCGCGGAGATCTGGAACGATCGCACCAGGCCGAGGCGCGCGACGTCCGCCGGCCGGGTCGCGGTGATGTCGCGACCATTGTAGAGGATACGGCCGCCGGTCGGATCGACGAATTTGGTGAGCATGTTGAAGCAGGTCGTCTTGCCCGCGCCATTGGGGCCGATGAGGGCGTGAATCGACCCGCGCCGCACCTTGAGATTGACGTCGGTGACCGCAAAAAAGCCCCCGAACGCCTTGGTCAGGCCCTCGGTGACGAGAATATAGTCCTGCGTGTTTGCGGCCGGTCCGGTCGCAAGCATCGCTTCATCCCTCCCTGATGTCCCGCTCCCCTCGTCCCGAACGGAACCCCCGGGCGGAATTTCTAGCTGACGTCAGCCTCGACTGCACGGCCAATCTTTGGGCGTTCGGCCCCGACTTTCGGCGTAGCCCGCAGGTTCCGGGTCAATCCACCCGGTTGTGCAGCCGGCGCTCCCAGTCCAGCGCCTGCTTGACGATCTCATCGAGATTGTCGCGCCGCGGTCGCCATCCGAGCTCGCGGCGGACGAGATCGGCCTTGGCGACGATCGCGGCGGGATCGCCGGCGCGGCGGGGCGCGCTGTTGACCCTGAAATCCACCCCCGACACGCGTTTGACGACCTCGACGACCTGGCGGACCGAATAGCCGCGGCCATAGCCGCAATTGCATGTGAGGCTCGGGCCGCCGCCGCGCAGATAGGCGAGCGCCGCCAGATGCGCGTCGATCAGGTCGGTGACCTGGATATAGTCGCGCAGGCAGGTGCCGTCCGGGGTGGGATAGTCTTCGCCGAACACGTCGAGCGCGGCGTGACGCCCCAGCGCGGTCTGCACGGCGCGCTTGATCAGATGGGTGGCGTTCGGCGTCGACTGGCCCAATCGCCCCTGCGGGTCGGCGCCGGCGACATTGAAATAACGCAGCACGACGTGGCGCAGGTCGTGGGCGCGCCCGGCGTCGGCCAGCATCCATTCGACCATCAGCTTCGAGCGCCCGTAGGGCGACATCGGATTGAGGGCGGCGTTTTCGGCGACCGGCTCGGAGGTCGTCTCGCCGTAGACCGCCGCGGTCGACGAGAAGATGAAATTGCGGACCCCTTTGCGGACCGCGCATTCGATCAGGCTGCGCGCATTGCACGTGTTGTTGAGGTAATATCCGAGCGGATCGCTTACCGATTCCGGCACGATGATTTTCGCCGCGAAATGGGCTATGGAATCGACCTCATGCTCGTCAATCACCCGCGCGATCAACTCCGCATCGCCGAAATCGCCGACCACCAGCGTCGCCGTCGCCGGCACAGCCCAGGCGAACCCGGTCGACAGGTTGTCGACGATGACCGTTTTCTCCCCCGCATCCGCGAGTCCGAGCGCCATATGGCCGCCGATATATCCGGCGCCGCCGGTGACCAGAACTGACATTGCTTTCCCCTGACCCGTTTCTGTCGCACGGCCGCGCCGCGCGATCGAATCGCCGGAACCCGCCGCCAGAATTTATCCCCGCCAACGAAGTCGAGAAAAGACATGTACAAGCCAATCCGCAAGGCCGTTCTGCCGGTCGCCGGCCTCGGCACGCGTTTCCTGCCCGCCACCAAGGCGGTGCCGAAGGAGATGCTGACCATCGTCGACCGCCCGGTGATCCAGTATGTGGTCGACGAGGCGCGCGAGGCGGGCATCGAGCATTTCGTCTTCGTGACCGGCCGCAACAAGGCGATCATCGAGGACCATTTCGACACCGCCTATGAACTCGAGGACATGCTGCGGAAGCGCGGCAAGCAGAAGGAATACGACGGCCTGATGGGCGACCTGCCCGCCGCCGGGGCCACCAGTTTCACCCGCCAGCAGGCGCCGCTCGGCCTCGGCCACGCCGTCTGGTGCGCGCGCGAACTGATCGGCGATGAGCCTTTCGCCGTGCTGCTGCCCGACATGATCACCATGCGGGGAAAGGGCGGCCGGCGCTGCCTCGCGCAATGCCTTGACGCCTACGCCCGCCACGGCGGCAACATCATCGCTGTGGAGGAAGTCCTGCCCGAGGAGACCCATCAGTACGGAATCGTCGCGGTCAGCGCCGACTATGGCGCGTCTTTTGAGATCGCCGGCATGGTCGAAAAGCCGAAACAGGGGACCGCGCCGTCCAATCTCATCATCTCCGGCCGCTACATTCTTCAGCCGGAGATTTTCGGGATTCTGGAGCGGATCGAAAAAGGCGCGGGGGGTGAAATCCAGCTCACCGACGGCATGGTCGCGCTCGCCGGCAGTCAGCCCTTCCACGGCGTCCGTTTCGACGGGCGAACCTATGATTGCGGCTCCAAGCTCGGCTTCCTGACCGCCAACATCGCCTTCGCGCTCGATCGCCCCGATCTCGCGCCGGCCCTGCGCGCCGAGATCGCCAGGCTCGGCGGCGGCTAATGGCGATCCGCAAGCGACGGGCGCTCAGCGCTGCAGGCGCAGCCCGAGCATGAAGATGTTGTTGATGTAGTTGGTGCCGGGGACGCTCGACACATATTGCGCGCGGCTGGCGCTGGCGCGCAGCACGATGTCGCGGGTGACGTTGTAGTCGGCGTGCGCGCCGAAGCTGGCGATCGAGTCGTGCAGCGGCGCGCCGGCGTAGACGTCGGTGGTGAAGCCGGCGTTGGCGCCCAGCGTCAGATTGCGCAGCAGCGCATGGGAGACGTCGATGGTGTAGCTGCGCGAAACCGCGCCGGAATCGCCGGGGTTGGTGGTGTCGAAGAGGTTGGTGCTGGTCTTCAGCGTGATGGTGGTCAGCGGCGTCGCCGACCAGATCAGCGAGGCGTCGATCAGCGGCGCGGCCAGCTCGGGCAGGCGCGCGTCCTGATATTGCCGCTCGCCGTATCCGAGGCTCGCGTCGCCGGTCAATTGGCCGGTCAGCGCCAGGGTGACGCCGGCGCGCCCCAGCGCGCCGTTGGAGCTGCGCGCATAGCCGTTGAAGTCGACGACGTCGTCGTAGCGCCTTGTGTCGATCACCCCCTCGACAAACGGCGTGATGACCGGACTGATCCGATAGGCGGCGCGCGCCCGCAAGCCCCAGTCGTCGTAGTCGTCGCTCGCCAGATCCTCGATCGAGCCGTCGGCGAGCGTCGCGTTCTGATAGGCGGTCCTGTCCAACGTCCCATGCAGCGAGAGTTCGAGATCGCCGAATTTCTGCACGCCGCCGACCGAAGTCCCGAACGTCTCGACCAGTGGAAGCTGCTTGGACGAAAGCGCGACGCCGCTGGGCAGGGTGACCGAGCCCGGCGTCTGCGCGGCGACGGTGAATCGCCCTTCGGCGTCGAGCGCCAGGTCGCGCGAGACGTCGAGCCGTCCGTCAAGCGTGCCGCTGCCGTTCGGGTTGTTCGCCTGGATCGCGTTGAAATAGTCGGTGTAGCCGCCGCTGAAGCTGCCATGCAAGTCGTTGCGCGCCCAGTCCGACTGCAGCGAAAGGCCCGGCCTGGGTGGTCTCGTATGCCGACCCCCTGGTCGGGCTCGGCGTCAACAGCGGGTTTGAGGCGTAGCCGCCGTCCTCCTCGATCGTCGGCAGCAGCTTGATGTCGCCGAGCATGATCCCGACCGGGTCGAACGGCTTGTCATCGGCGAGCGGCCGGCGCTTGGCGGGGATGGTGGGCGGCGCCGCGACAGTCGGCGGCGGCGGCTCGATCGACGCCGGGCCGCCGGGCAGGCCGGCCCGCAGCGCCCCGCGATAGGATTGCAGCGCCGGCAGCCGCGGCGCGCCGCGCTGGACCTTCTTTTTCGTCTTCTTCTGTTTGTCCTGTTGCGCGTCGGGTTGTGGTTCGCCGACCCCGGCGTCGGCGCTCGAGGGCGTCTGCGACGACGGGTCCTGCTCGCCGTCCCGGAGTCCGAGGGGCGAGGCGTTGTCCCCGCCGTCCCGAAGCCCCGGCGGCGGCCCCGCGTCTTGCGCGCGCGAAGGCGCCGCGCACAGGCTCGCGATGATCGCCAGCGCGGCGAGGGCTGGGCGCCAGGCGCGGCAAGGCGGTGTCATACGCGGCAATGGCGCCTCTCGGAGCGCAGGCGCTTTTCGGCTGCGCGAGACCTTGGCCGAGGGTTATGCCGCTATGGTTAATTCCGGCTTAACCTGACCGGCGCGGGGTCGTCCATGCGCGGCCTGCGCCGGGGGTGCAATGGCGCGCGGCGGGTGATAAGAGCGGGCATGAATCGTCCATCGCATTCCCCTGCGGCCTCGGCGTTGCGCACCTTTGAATCGGCGCGGCTGGGCCTCAAGTCAGTCGAGGCCGCGTTAGCCTCCGGCGAGCCGGGAGGCCTGCGCGCCGCCCTCGAACAGGCGGTGGCGACGATGGCCGAGGCGCCGGGGCGGATCATCGTCACCGGCGTGGGAAAGTCCGGCCTTATCGGGCGCAAGATCGCCGCCACGCTCGCCTCGACGGGCCGGCCGGCGACCTTCGTGCATGCGGCCGAAGCGAGTCATGGCGACCTCGGCATGGTGCAGAACGGCGACGTTGTGCTGGCGATTTCGTGGTCGGGCGAGACCGCCGAACTCGCCGCGATCATCACCTACGCCAAGCGCTTCCGCATTCCGCTGATCGCGATGACCGCCGAGGCGCAGAGCGCGCTGGGGCGCGAGGCTGACATCCGCCTCGTCCTGCCGGCGGCGCAAGAGGCTTGCCCGCATGGCCTCGCGCCGACCACCTCGACCACGATGCAACTGGTGCTCGGCGACGCGCTGGCGATCGCGCTTCTGGAGGCCAAGGGGTTCACCGCGCGCGACTTCAGCGTGTTCCATCCCGGCGGCAAGCTCGGCGCGCGGCTCACCCTGGTGCGCGACGTCATGCACCAGGGCGAGCGCATCCCCCGCGTCACCGTCGGCGCGCGCATGTCGACCGCGGTGGTCGAGATTTCCGCCAAGGGGTTCGGCTGCGTCGGGGTGTTCGATCGCGAGGCGCGGCTGGTCGGCATCATCACTGACGGCGACCTGCGCCGGCATATGAAGTCCGATCTGATGGACATGCCGGTGACCGAGGTGATGACCAGCGCGCCGCGCACCATCGCGCCTGACGCGCTGGTCGCCGAGGCGCTCGAAGTGATCAGCCGCAAGATCTCGGCGCTGCTGGTGGTCGGCGCCGACCATCGCGTGGTCGGCATCGTGCACTTCCACGACCTGCTGCGCCTCGGCGCGGCGTGAACGGCAAGGGCGCGCGGCGCCGACTTCACAGCGCTTTCCCGGATTCCTATCTCACCTTGAAACTCAGCGGGGCCGAGAAGGCGTGCGGAGCGCCGGCCGGCGGGGCGGGGAACGGGCTCGCGCGGCGCACCGTCGCCAGGGCCTCGGCGTCGAGCATCGCATCGCCGGCCGACCGCGCGATCGCGACGTTGGCGACCTCGCCGGAGGCGTTGATCGAGAAGCTGACCACCGCGACGCCCTGCGGCGCGCGCTCGCGCGCGGCGTCGGGATAGCGCTTGACCGCGGAGATGCGCGCGGCGACCGCGCGTTGGTAGTCGGCGACTTGCGCTCCCGACGCGGCGGGCGATGGCGCGCTTGACGCCACCGGCGCGGGTTTCGACTCGGAAGCGGCGGCCTTGGGCGCGGCGCGGGGCGCGACGTTGCGCGGCTCGGCCAGGGGTTTTGCGGGTTTCGGCGTCGCAGTGATCGGGCGCGCCGGCGGCGGCGCAATGGGCGGGCGCGGCGGGTTGACGACGGGTGGCGGCGCGAGCTCGGGCGGCGGCGCAACCGCCGCGACCGGCGGCGGCTCCAACGGGACCGGGGTCGGCCCGGCGAGGGGGGGCGGCGGTTCGGGCTGCGCGGCGATATCCGGGGTTGGCGGCGGCGGCGTCGAAGCGGCCGCCGGCGCGGTCAAATCGGGGGCGGGCGGGGCCGAGGCGGCTTCAGGGACCGGCAGCGACTCGGCCGGCGCGGGCGCCGACGGGGCAGGCTCCCGCGCGGCCAGAGCCACAGCGGGCGGGGGCTGTTGCGTCATGGCCTGTGCAACCGGCGGCGGCTCCGCGGGGGCGGTCGCCGGCACGGTTGAGGTCGGCGGGGGCGCCTCCGGCGGCAATGGCGCCTCCGCGATCGGCGCCCGCTCGACCGGACTGGCCAGCGGCTCGACCGCTGGCGGCGGGTCCGGCGGCGATGCGGCTTCGGCGGGCGGCGGCGCAATGAGGGTCGGCGACGCGTCGACCGCCGCCGGCGCGTCGGCTTTCAGCGGCGCCGGCTTGTCCATCACGATCTCGACGGAGGTCGCTTCGGGAAGCGCCATTTCGGGCGGCGAGGCCGGCCAGACCAGCACGACGATCAACGCGGCGGCGTGAAACACCAGCGAGGCGGCGAGGGCCGAGGCCCAGAATCGCAACCGGCCGGCGCCCTCCCGGTTCGGCCGCGGGCGACCGCCGCCCGGGCGGATCGTCCCGATGTCGAAATCGGCCAACGGCGGCGCCGCGCGCGCATTCACCGGGCGGGACTCGACGAATGCGCGCGGCTCCGCCTCGAACCGACGACCCCCTCCTCCCATGACGAACGCATGACCCACATTCGCCTCCGCGCGACGACGGCGGACTCAACGCGCCGCGTGCGAGAGTTGGCGCTCCATCCTAAAACGTCGCCTTCATTCCCGCGTAGATCGAGCGCGGTTGCGCGGGACTGAGCGTGCGCGGATCCGTGAACGCCGCGCCGCCATTGGCGAAATTCGGGACCTGCGTCGTGTCGAAGAACGTCCCATAAGTGTAGTAGCGATTATCCAGCAGGTTCTCAACACGGAGATAGAACTGCACGTTGCTGGTGACCTGATAGGACGCGCCGGCGTTGACCACCGCGTAAGCGGGCAGCGTTTCGAACTGGTTGGAGGCGTCGCCGGCGTAATATTGCGAGCTTACCGCGACCATGTCGGCTTCGACTTTCAACTCCGGGGTGAGCGCATAGTCGCCGCCGATCTTGAGGCGATGGTGTGGGATGCCCGGTATCTGGTCGCCCGGCGAGACCTGAATGTTGCCGTTGGCGTCGGCGAACGGCGAGCTGGAGGCGAGCGTCAAGGCGTTGAGGAATGTCGCGTCGACATAGGCGTAGCTTGCGTAGACCGCGAACCGCTCAGCCTTGAAATTGACTTCCGCCTCGACGCCCTGGCGCCGCGTCTCGCCGACGTTCTGGAAATAGCCGAAGCCCGGCTGGAATGGGCTGGGGACGTTGAGAATGTCGTCCTGATCCTCGGTGCGATAGACGCCGAGCTTCCAGCCGAGCGCGCCGACGTCGGCGCCGTAGTCGTGCGAACCGCGCAGCCCCGCCTCGAGCGTGCGCGCGATCACCTGCTTGAGGGCGGGGTCGGACACCAGGAAGCTCGCAATGATGCAGGGGTGCATCGGATCGGCGCAGCCGAGCTCGAGAGGGGTCGGCGCGCGATTGGCTTCGGAATAGCCGGCGTAGGCGGTGACGTCCGGCGTCATCTTGTAGGTCGCGCCGATTATCGGATTGAATCGCGTGAAAGTGTAGTCGCCACTCAGCGCGCCGCCGAGCTCGTCGTCGAGCTGGATATTGGCGACATTGAGCCGGCCGCCGCCGGAGATCGAAAACGCCGGCGTCACGTCGAACGTGTCGAGCGCGTAGAGCCCGGTATAGGCGTTGGTCGAGCGCAGCGACACCGGCCCGTCCGAGACCGGATTGCCCGACGGACCGAGGAAAACCCCTGAACTGGTGGTGAAATAGTTGGGCTGGATGACGCCGAGTTCGGCGCTGGCGCTGAAATTGGTGACGCCGTAGTCGAAACTGCCGCCGACGACGAAATGATTGTCGTGGCCGAACAGCTTGTCGGTGTTGGTCGCCTGAGCGGTCGCCCCGACGCTGGTCGTCTGGGTGGTCGTGCGGTCGATTTCGCCGAGCGTCGCGCCCGCCGGGAACGGGTTGGCGAGCTGCTGGCCGTTGAGGCCGTTGGCCGGGGTCACCGCATCGTTGAAGCACAGGAACGCCGGGTTGGCGCAGGGCTGCGTGTTGGTGGAGTTGCCGTCGATGGTGGTCTGGTAGAACGAGCGGATGTGCAACGCGCCCTGCAGCGTCCAGGTCGGCGTGGCGGTGACGGTCGCGGTGGCGTTGACGTAGCCAACCTCGTTGCGCGAGGATTGCGGCGTCGTATAGACGCTGCTCCAGCTTTGTTCGAGCAATTCGGCCGGCGCGGCGGAGGTCGCCCCGAACACATTGTCGGCGCCGCCGGCGCTGATATGAAGTTCGGCGCTGTCGCCGCGGTAGCCGACGTCGCCGTAGAAGCGGCGGATTTGCGAGCCGAGGAATCGCGATAGCCGTTGTCCTGCGCCGCCTCGATTGCGCCATAGATCGCGTAATCGCCGACCTGCTTGCCCCATTGCACTGAAGATTGCAGGCGCCCGTAGGAGCCCCCCATCATGTCGATCGAGGTTCCCTGGAAGCTGAAGCCGTCCTTCATCTGCACGCTCAGCGCGCCGCCGAGCGCGTTGAGCCCGAAGGCGGGATTGTTGCTGATGACGTCGATCGAGCGCACCGCCGAGGTCGGGATCAGGTCCCAGTTGACGGAATCGCCGAAGGCCTCGTTGACGCGCACGCCGTTCTGGTAGACCGCCAGCCCCTGCGGCGTGCCGGAGACCGGCGAGGCGTCGAAGCCGCGAAAATAGACGTCGGGCTGAAACGGATTGCCCGAGACGTCCTGCACGTCGACGCTCGGCGTCTGCTGCGCGAGCGACTTGACAATGCTCGGCGATTTGGCGGCTTCGATCTGTTGCGAATTGACGATCGTGACGGCGGCCGGCACCTTGTCGACGTCGCCTCCGGTGCCGGCCAGCGGCGTCGCGGCGAATACTTCGATGGTCGGCAGAACAAAACCCGCCGCGGGATTGGCCGGAGCCGGCGGCGTGGCCTGCGCCAGAGCCTGCGAGACGGAGAAGGCGACCCCGCCCGCCGCGATCAGTGAAAGCCGTCGTGCGGCCACCCCAGCCCCTCCCGTTCATGCCGCCCGTTATCCGGGTGGTCGTGGCCTGGCCGCGTTGTATTTGCTTAAGCCAGCCGTTGCGGCAGGACGGCTCTTTGATCGAGGACGGCCCGCGGCGCCTCGTCCGGCCGGGCCGCTCCGTGGGACGATGTCGCGAGCGGGCCGTTGGGGAGCGAAAGAGGGAGTATCGATCTCTTTGCCAGCCCACCCGCGACCGATCGAGCCTATAGCGTTCCAAGTCGGGCGTTGACTTCATTTTTTGGAAATGCCTTGGGCAAAAATTCCCGCTTCGGTCGGGAGATTTTCCCGAACGCCACGGGGGTCATGCGCCAAAGCCGAACGCGGCTTCGACGATCGCTCCGCCTCCGGGTCCATTGCCCAGCGCGAACACGCCGCCGAGCGCGCGCACCCGTTCGCGCATCCCAAGCAGCCCCATGCCCGGCGAAGCGGCGTCGGCGACCCCGCGGCCGTCGTCGCGAATGCGAATGCGCAGCCCCGCGAGCGCCGGATCGCGCACGCCCGCGGCCTTGGCGGCCGGTCCGTAGGCGAGGGTGATCTCGATGCGGCGCGCGCCGGAATGGCGGAAGGCGTTGGTGAGCGCCTCCTGGACGAACCGGTAGGCCATCAGGCTCGCCCGCTCGCCGAGTTCGGCGACCTGTTCGGGCGCCGACAGCGCCAGCGCGACGGCGGGCTCGGCCTTGCGCCATTGCTCGACCAGGCTTCGCAGCGCATCGAGCAGGCCGAACTCCTCCAGCGCCGCCGGCCTCAGCCGCGCCAGAATGCGGCGGTTGTGGGCCTGCAAGGCCTCCACCTGATCGCGGATCGCGATCGCCGCGGATGCGGCGTCGCCCTCGCCGCCGACGCCGAGGCGCGCCGCCAGCAGCGCCGCCTTGGCGCGGAGGGCGAACAGATGCGGCCCGATCTCGTCGTGCAGTTCGCGGGCGATCGCCTTGCGCTCCTCGTCCTGGACATCGAGCAGACGTTCGATCAGGCGCCCGTTGGTCGCGCTGAGGCCCGTCAGGGCTTCCGCGAGACTGTTGATCCGCCGGCAGGTCTCGACGAGTTCCGGCGAGCCCGCCGGCTCGACCCGCGCGGCGTAGTCGCCTGATTCCAGACGGGCCAGCGCCGTCCCCGCCGCGCCGAGCGGCTTCAACGCCCGCCGGATGAACAGACTCGACGCGAACAGCACCGCGAGCGCCAGACCGCCGCTGGCGACCGCCTGCGCCTCCGCCGCCGACCACACCTCGTCGATCTCGTCCGACGGATCGGCGACGATCAGGATCGAGCCGAGGCGGCGCTCGCGCACGGTCGCCGCGATTGTCGAAACCCCGACCGGCGCATGGACGATCCGGCGAAACCAGGCGGGGGCCTGCGCGTCGGTCGCCGAGATGAAGGCCGAGGCGACCGCCGGGTCGCCGTCGCCGACCAGCGCGACGCGCACATGGCGCAGGTTCTGCAGGTTGGCGATCAGCGCGGCGAGCGCGCGCTGCGGGTCCGGCGCGTCCTGCAGATTGGCGAGCGCGGTGACCACGAACTCGCTGGTCAGGCGGGTGGCGCTTTCGGACTCGGCGCGCGCGCGCGGCCCGGCGTCCATCAGCATGCGGCCGATGTCGACGGCCAACCACAGAACCAGGCATGCCGCGAACAGCAGGTTGAGGCGATGCTGCAATGAAATGTTGCGCCACATGGGACCGCTCCTCGAAGCGCCCAACGTCAAATTCGGCGCCGTCCCTGTCAATGGGCGCGCGGCGGCGGGGAATTGTCAGGTCCGCGTTCTCGGCCCATGATGCGCGCCGCCGCCGGTCGGCGGCATGGAGGCTTGCGCGTCTTGCGCGTTCTGATCGTCGACGACCATCCCATCGTCATCGCCGGCTGCAAGGCGCTGCTGGCGGCCGAGCCGGCCATTGAGGTGATGGAGGCCGCCGATTGGGAAAGCGGCTATTCCGCCTACTTTGAGACGCGGCCCGACGTCGCGGTGATCGACCTCAATCTGCCGGGGTTGTCCGGCCTCGAACTGTGCCGCCGCATCCTGCGGCGCGACCCCGAGGCGCGGGTGGTGATTTTCAGCATGAACGACGATCCAGTGTTCGCCGCGCGCGCCATCGAGGTCGGCGCCAAGGGCTACATCGCCAAGAACGACGATCCCCTGCTGTTCGTCGACGCCGTCCGCCGCATCGCCGAAGGCGGCGTCTATCTGCGTCCGGAAATGGCGCGCGAGGTCGCGTTCATTCGTTCGGGGCCGGGGGCCGGCCCACTCTCCGCGTTGAACGCGCGCGAACTGGAGATCATTCGCCTGCTCGCCTCGGGCAAGACGATGGCGCAGATCGCCCATGTCCTGAACGTCTCCTACAAGACGGTCGCCAACAATTGCACCCTGTTGAAGCACAAGCTTGGCGCCCGCAGCGCGATGGACCTGATGCGCCTGGCGGTCGGCGCCGCCGACATGACGACCCCGGCCGCGCATTGAGGAAGGCGGCCTCGCGTTCAAATTCCCCGGGCCGGAGCGGCCAACGCCGGTCGCGACGTAAGGTCGGCGAAAGAGCGTTGCGCTAGTGCTGCGGCGAGCCGAATCGGCTCAAGGGCGCGCGTCGCGCCGACGGGGCCGCCAAATGCGTCGCATGATCGGGAGTTTCGCCATTCTGGCAGCGCTGTCGTGCGGCGGATGCGCCAGCACCGGCCGCAGCGCGGCCAGCGACGCCGAGCAACTGGCGTCCGGCAACTACAAGCTTTGCCTCGACCGCGCGGCCTTCCGGCTGGACGATCACGCATCCGATGTGCCGACGGTCGCGGCGCGGGTGAGCGACGCCTGCCAATGGCAATCGCATGCGCTGGAGGAGACGTATTACGGCGGCCTCAATGCAGGGGATCGCCAGGGAATGCTCGAAAGCCTGCCGGCCGTGCAGAGCCGCCTCAGCGCGGCTTCCGACGCGGTCGCGCGCGAAAGAGCAGGACTGCAGCCGCCGATCATGTGGCCCTTCGAGCGGCCGTCGATTTTCTGACGGCGCGGGAACGCTTGTCGCCGTCAGGCGGCGCGGCTGAGCGCCGCGCCGATTTCGGCGACGACGCCCGGCGGCGCGCGCTCGCTGTCGAGAAGTCCGACATAACCGTCCCGCGCCGCCACGACGATCGATCGATTGAAGACATGGACGGCGCAGCCCGGCGGATGCTCGTGCGGCTCGGTCCAGCCGACCGCCCGTTTGACGACGAACCAGACGCCGCCGACGCAGGCGAGGCTGCCGTTGGCGCCGAACGCCCGGACGTGTCGCAAGATGCTCTCGGTGGGCTTGCGAAAATCCACGACGTGCTCGGCCACCTTGTGCTTTGGCCAGTAACTGCCGGCGCATTGCGGCTCGGCCTGCTCCCAGAGCGCGACGAATTGACCCGCCACCCGGCTCGCCAGCTTTCTCGCCGCCATCTGGATTTTGAGATCGAGGCTTTCGTGACATTCGTCCGGCTGCAGGGGAAATTCCTCGCAGGCGAGGAGATCGCCCCTGTCGATTTCGGGGCTCAATTGATGGCAGGTCACGCCCCAGGCGGCGCGATTCTCGAGAATGGCGCGCACGACGGGATAGGGGCCGCGGCCATCGGGCAGCGGAGAGGCGTGAAAGTTGACCGCGTATTTCAAAAAGGGGCGCCAGTCGCAAACCTTCCAGTCGTAGCTCGCCACGATCAACGCCTCACAGCCGTGCTCGCGCAGCTCCGCCAGGTCGCGCGCCGCCATCCGCGACAACTGGATCGCCGCGCCGTTCTGTTCGGCATAGGCGATGACCGCCTGCTGATTCCCCTGGTCGGATCGCGCCGGCACGGTGAACAGCTTGAGCGGAGTCCAGCCGGCGTTGACGAAGGCGTCGAACACCCCGAGGTAACGGTCGACGGCGGTGATGGCGAATCGCATGACGTCTTTATGCTGTGGCGATCATGACGACGCGCTACTGCTCGCCCAATTGATTCAGATCGGAGATGATCGTGCTGCCGGTCTGAAAGACCTGCGAATTGAATTGGTAACTGCTTTGCGCCTGGATCATCGAGGTGAGCTGCCCGGCGAGGTCGACCGTCGAACTCTCGAGCGCCGACGAGCTGACCGTTCCGAAGCCCGGCGTCCCCGCCGCGCCGAGCTGCGCCGCGCCGGAATTGGCGTTGACTGAGAACACCGTGCCGTTGACGGCGGTCAGGCTGTCGGGGCTGGCGACGGCGGCGAGCGGGATCTGATAGGCGGGAAGCGACGTCCCGTTGCTGTAGATGAACGACAGCGTGCCATAGGCTCCGACGTTGACGCCGGTCACCGCGGCGGGCGCGGCGCCGTTGGTGACGGCGCCGTTGACGGCGAAGGCGCCGGCAAGCTGGGTCGAGGCGCCGAGGTTGAGGGTCATGGTCTGCCCGCCGGGAATCGGAACGCCGAGCGACGTCCCGCTGGTCGCAAGCCCGGAAGTCGGGTCGAACGTCATCGTTTGCGACGCCAGCGCCGGACCCGAATACGGGAAGCCGCCCCCGGAGCCGGCATCCGCCGCGTTGTAGACGCTCACGTCCCATGTCGGCGTTCCCGAAGCGCTGTCGGCGACCCTCGTCATGTAGACGTTGAGGGTCACCGGCGCGCCGGCGCTGTCATAAGCGACGAGCGAGGTTTCGTCGGTATAGGTCGAGCCGCCCCCCGCAGGCGTCGAGGCGGTCGGAACGATGCTGGCGGTCGAAGGCAAGTTGACCGACAGGGTTCCCGCGGTGGTCGGCGCGCCCTGCGAGCCGGCCGCGTCGATGTTGACCTTTTGCAGGTCGGAAAACGAGCCCGCGGACCCGCCATTCTGAACGCTGGCGCCCATGAGATAATAGCCGCCGGCGTTGACGAGATTGCCCGACGCGTCGGGCACGAACGAGCCGTCGCGGGTGAGGTACGTGTCGCCGGCGGCGTCCGAGACCACAAAGAAGCCGCTGCCCTGGATCGCAAGGTCGGTGGGCGTCGACGTGCCGACGATGCTGCCCTGCAGGCTGGCCAGCGTGAGCGAACTGGTGGTGACGCCGAGGCCCGGCCCGTTGCCGGCGCCGACCTGGTCGACCAGCGCGGCGAATTCCGTCTCGGCGTCCTTGTAGCCGGTGGTGCTGGAGTTCGCGACGTTCTGGGAAATCGTCGAGAGCCAGCTGGTCTGGGCGTTCATGCCCAGCACCGCCGAGTTCATCACGCTCATGGATATGACCGGTGAGGTTGCGAGGCGGCGATTGAACCACGGCGCGCTTGCTTGAACCTGACGTAGCGGTCGCGGACCCTTGCCCCGGGCCGGCGTCAATCGATCGGCAGATCCACGACCGCGATGACGCTCACCGTCAGCAGACCGGCGCGATCGGCGCTCAGCCCGACCGATAGCTCAAAGCGGCCGAGCTCGATCGCCGGCTGAAAATCGGCGTCCGGAAAGGCGAACGCCGCAGCGGGAAACCTGAGATCGACCACGCGGCGCTCGCCCGGGGCCAGCGAGATCCGGGCGACGCCCTTCAGTTCGAGCAGCGGGCGGGCGACGCTGGCGACGACATCGCGAACGAACAGGAAGATCGTCGCTTCGCCGCCGATCGCGCCTTCGTTGACGACGTCCACCGACGCCAGGACGTCCTCGCCGGGCCGGAAGATCGGCGCCTCGACTCGCAGATTCGCCAGGGTCATCGGGCTGTAGGACAGGCCGTGGCCGAACGGGAATTGCGGCTCGACCGGCATATCGAGATATTTGCTGGTGAAATGATCCCTGGGGTCGGCGGGGCGTCCCGAGGGCCGGGCGGCGTAGAAGATCGGCGCCTGGCCGATGTCGCGCGGCCAGGTGACCGGCAAGCGGCCCGTAGGGTTGAAGCGGCCGGTCACCACATCGGCGATGGCGTTTCCGGCCTCGCAGCCGAGAAACCACGTCGCCACCACCGCGTCGGCGCGCTCCATCAGCCAGGGAACGATGCAGCGGCCGCCCGGAGGACAGCAGCGCCACGACCGGCCTGCCGGCGCCCAGCACCGCTTCGGCGAGTTCGCGCTGACGTCCGGGCAGTACGGGATTGGCGCGGCTCGCCGCCTCCCCGCTCATCGCCGCCGCTTCGCCAAGCGCCAGCAGGACCACATCGGCCGACCGGCACGCGGCGAGCGCCTCGGGAATGCCGTCGACATCCTCGCCGTCGATCGCCACGCCTTCGGCGAACGACGATCTCGCAATCGGGCAGCGCGGCGCGCAAGCCCTCGAGGATCGTGACGGGATCGTCGGCCTCGCCGGCCGCCGACCACGAGCCGCGCATGTCGGCGCGCGCGTCGGCCAACGGGCCGACCACGGCGATGCGGCGGACGGCGCGGGCGAGCGGCAGCACGCCGGAATTGGTCAGCACGACGATGGCGCGGCGCGCCGCCTCGCGCGCCAGCTCCCGCCGCGCCGCTGTCCGCGAGGCGTCGCCCGCGCCCCGACGCGCCGCGCCGGTAGGGGTCGTCGAACAGGCCGAGCCGTTCCTTGAGCCGCAGAACCCGCCGGACGTCGCCGCGTCGATCTCCGCCATTTCGACGAGGCCGCGCTCGAGCGCGGTCGGCAGGCCGCGCTGGTAGGCGCCGCTCACCATGTCGATGTCGACGCCGGCTTTCAGCGCCAGCGCCGCCGCCTCGACGAGATCGCCGGCGACGCCGTGACGAATGAGTTCGGCGATCGCGTTGTAGTCGCTGATGATCACGCCCTCGAAGCCCGCCTGTCCCCTCAGCCAGTCACGCAGCAGCGGGACATGGGCGTGCATCGGGACGCCGGCGATGTCGTTGAAGCCCGGCATGATCGCCGCGCAACCCGTCGCCACGGCGGCCTGAAACGGCGGCAGGTAGACCTCGTGGATCAGGCGCTCCGACACGTCGACCGACGCGTAGTCGAGCCCGGCGGTCGCCGCGCCGTAGGCGCAGAAATGCTTGGCGGCAGCGGCGAGGCTCGCCGCGTCGCTGAGATCGCCGGTCTCGAAGCCGCGCACCTTGGCCTCGGCGAAGCGCGAGGCCACCCAGGGGTCTTCGCCGGGTCCCTCGGCGATGCGACCCCAGCGCGGGTCGCGCGCGACGTCGATCATCGGCGCGAAGGTCAACGCGAGGCCGTCCTCGGTCGCCTCGATGGCCGCCTCGCGCGCCGTGCGCTCCCAAAGCGCGGGATCGAACGCCGCGGCCTCGGCCAGCGGAATGGGGAATAGCGTGCGGTGTCCGTGGACGACGTCGAAGCCGAGCAGCAGGGGAACGCCGAGCCGGCTCTCCTCCACCGCCATCCTTTGAAACGCCGGAGTGTGCTCCGCGCCCCAGAGATTGAGCATGGCGCCGATTCGGCCGGCGCGAATGCCGGCCAGCGAATCGCGGGAGAGGACCGGACCGGTCACCGCGCGATCGGCCGTCGCCATCGTCAATTGGCCGATCTTTTCTTCGAGCGTCATTGCCGCCAGGAGCGCCTCGAGGCGGCTCATCCGATTCCCCTTTTGATCTCTTGCCGACCGGGCGGACATTCTACCATCGCGGGGTTTATCCGCCCACTCCCGTGATATAGACGAAGGCGCGCTCCGCGCCGACCCGGCGACCGGTTGGCAAGCGCGACGGCGGCGGAGGAAGTGAACAAGGCTTGATGGCGGATCGATCCGGCGAGGGTCCCGCGCCCGGTCAAAACGACGCGGCGGCGGGCGAGGGGCTGGGGCCCCAGTTGACGATGATGGTTCGGGCGTTCGTGGCCTCGGCCCAGCGCACCACGCTGTTCATGCTGGGGGGCGCCACGGTCGTCGTGGTCGGCGCCACCGCCTATGGCCAGATCCGCCTGAACGCCTGGAACAAGCCGTTCTACGACGCGCTCGCGCACAAGGACTTCGAGGCGTTCCTCGCCCAGCTTCTGGTGTTCGGCGTCATCGCCGCCGGCCTGCTCAGCCTCAACGTCGCCCAGGCCTGGCTCAACCAGATGCTGAAGCTGAAACTGCGCCAGGGGCTGCTCAATGACCTCCTGGGCGAATGGCTCGAGCCGGGGCGAGCATTTCGCCTCGCCGGCGCTGGCGAGATCGGCGCCAATCCCGACCAGCGCATGCATGAAGACGCGCGGCACCTCACGGAATTGTCGACCGACCTCGGAATCGGCCTGCTGCAGGCTTCGCTGCTGCTGGTCAGTTTCATCGGCGTTCTCTGGATTCTCTCCGACAGCGTGATCTTCTCGTTTGACGGTCGACGTTTCACGATTCCCGGCTACATGGTCTGGTGCGCCCTCCTCTACGCGGCGACCGGATCATGGCTGAGCTGGCTGGTCGGCCGTCCGCTGATCCGGCTCAACGCCGAGCGCTATGCGCGGGAGGCGGATCTGCGCTTCGCGCTGGTGCGGGCCAGCGAGCACGCCGACGGCATCGCGCTCTACGGGGGCGAGGCCGATGAGAAGCATCATCTCGGCTTTGAGGTCGACCGCGTTCTGGCGGTGATGCGGCGGCTGGTCACCGGTCTCACCCGGCTGACCTGGATCACCGCGGGATACGGCTGGCTCGCCATCATCGCGCCGATCATCGCGGCGTCGCCGGGCTTTTTCGGCGGCGATCTGACGCTCGGCGGATTGATGGTGGCGGCGGGCGCCTTCACCCAGGTGCAACAGTCGCTGCGCTGGTTCGTCGACAATTTCAACACCATCGCCGATTGGCTGGCGACGCTGCGGCGCGTCGCCTCGTTCCGCCGCGCCCTGGTCGGCTTGAGCAAGCCCGATGTAGGGGTCGGCCTGATCGAACGCGCGCGCACCGGCGAGGCGAAGATCACGCTCGACAATCTGCGGGTCGAATCGCCGGCCGGCTCCGGGACGCTCGACCAAGCGCATGTCGAGATCGCGCCGGGCGAGCGTGTGCTCATCACCGGCGATTCCGGGGCGGCGCTCACCACCTTGTTCCGCGCGCTCGCCGGGCTGTGGCCGCGGGGCTCGGGGCGCATCGGGATTCCCGCAGCCGACGAGGTCATGTTCATGCCGCAACGCCCGTATCTGCCGCCCGGCGCGCTGCGCGACGCGCTGGTCTATCCGGCGCCCGCCAAGGCGTTTGACGACAAGGATCTGGTCGACGCGTTCAACCGCGTGGCGCTCCAGCGGCTGTCGTCGGAACTCGATCGCCGCGGCAACTGGGACGATGAACTGACGGGCGAAGACGCGCAGCGTCTCGCTTTCGCGCGCCTGCTGCTGCACAAGCCGCGCTGGGTGTGCATCGACGATGCGCTGGATTCGCTCGAGATGGCGGACCGCAGGACGATTCTCGCGCTGTTCGAGCATGAGCTCGCCGGGTCGGGGGTGCTCAGCCTCGGCCGCCACGATCTCGGCGAGGGATTCTCCCGCCGCGTCGTGCACATGATCGAAACGCCGGAGCCGTCGCCATGACCGCCGATCGCCGCCCGCGCCATCCGACGCGCCGCACCCGACAGGATTGATCCGCCATGCCAACCTCTAAAACGTCCGTCGCCGGGAAGCGTCCGCAACGATCGAAAGCTTCCGGCCCGCTGTCCGACGAAGCCTTGCTTGATCTCGTCCAGCGGCAGACGATCGGCTATTTCTGGGAGGGTGCCCATCCCGCCTGCGGCCTCGCGCTCGATCGCCTGCAGCGGTCGGCGGACGCCCCCGACGATCGCGTCAGCATCGGCGGCTCCGGCTTCGGCTTCATGGCGATCATCGTGGCGGCGGAGCGCGGCTGGATCGAGCGGGAGGCGGCGCTCGCGCGGCTGACCGCGATGGTTGGCTGGCTGGAGCACGCGGCCTGCTTTCACGGTCTGTTTCCTCATTACGTGAACGGGCGCACCGGCGCGACCATGTCGTTCGGCCGCAAGGACGACGGCAGCGATCTCGTCGAAAGCGCCTACCTGTTCCAGGGACTTCTTTGCGCGCGCCAGTATTTCGACCGCGCCGCCGCCGCCGAAAAGAGCCTGCGCGACCGCATCACCTGGCTGTGGCGGGACGCCGAATGGAGCTGGCACACCCGCGACGGGCGCAACGTGCTCACCTGGCACTGGAGCCCGAACAACGGCTGGAGCCTCGATGCGGAGATTCGCGGCTGGAACGAATGCCTGATCGCCTATGTGCTCGCCGCCGCGTCGCCGACCTTTCCGATCGAGCCGATGGTCTATCACAAGGGCTGGGCGCAGGCCCGCGCCTTCGACAACCGTCGCCGCTACTACGACATCGAATTGCCGCTCGGCCCCGACTTCGGCGGCCCGCTGTTCTTCAGCCACTATTCGTTCTGCGGGCTCGATCCGCGCGGCCTGCAGGACCAATACGCCGACTATTGGCTTCAGAACGTGCGGCACACGCTGATCAACTACGAACATTGCGTGCGCAATCCCAACGGGCACAAGGGCTACGGCCCGTCGTGCTGGGGCCTCACCGCGAGTGACGATCCGGCCGGCTACGCCGCCCATGCGCCCGATCACGACAACGGGGTGATTTCGCCCACGGCGGCGCTGTCGAGCTTTGCCTACGCGCCCGAACAGGCTGCGCGAGCGCTACGCTACTTTCATGAAACCGTCGGTGCGCCGATCTGGGGGCGCTACGGCTTCACCGACGCGTTCAGTGAAGGCGCGAACTGGTACGCCGACACCTATCTGGCGATCGACCAGGGGCCGATCATCGCGATGATCGAGAATTATCGCAGCGGATTGCTGTGGAAGTTCTTCATGCGCGATCCCGATGTGCGGACCGGGCTGAGCCGGCTCGGCTTCCGCAGCCCCCATCTGGCCTGAGTGGACCCGACGATGACCGCGGGCGGCTCGAAGCACGGCGACGACGATTTGAGCTCCGCCGATCCTTCGCTCGTCGAATGGATGGCGCGACAGCGGCTGGTGTCGGCGGCGGCGATGCAGCGCAGCATTTCGGCGGTTCATCTCGAAAAGCGACGGCCCGGATTCGGCCAGACGATCAGGCCGGCGAGAGGATCGGTGCTCGCCTCGCCGGCGCTCGCCGCCTACGACCCCGATCCCGACTATTTCTTCCACTGGCTGCGCGATTCGGCTGTCGTCATCGACGCGCTGCGGGTGTTGATCGAAGAGGGCGACGGCGGCCCCGGCGCGATCGACCTTGTCGGAGATTTCGTCCGCTTCAGCCTCGCGCTTGGCGAACTTGACGGGCGCAATCTCCTGCGCCCCGGCATCCGGCGCCCGGCAGTGGCGCCCGATTTTCAGCAATTCCTGCGCCCCGACAGCGAGCTCGCGGCTGCGGTCGGCGACGCCGTCGCGGGCGAAACGCGGTTCAATCCGGACGGGACGCTGGACATCATCAAATGGGCGCGCCCGCAACACGACGGGCCGGCGCTGCGCGCGCTCGCCGTCATCCGGTTGTGGCGGCTCGGCGTGTTCGACGACGCCGGCGTCCGCGACGCGGCGCGTCGGTTGGTCGAAGCCGATCTCGCGTTCACCCGCCGATACTGGAGGGCGCCGTCCTTCGACATCTGGGAAGAAGAGCTCGGCCATCATTATTACACCAGGCTGGTGCAGTCAGCGGCGCTCGGCGACGGGGCGCAATGGCTGGATGCGATGGGCGACGCCGCTCGCGCTGACGATTGCCGTGCGGCGTCGCGCGAAATCGCCGGCGAACTCGATGGGCATTGGGACGCCGAGGCGGGATTCTACCGCAGCCGTCTCGGCGTGACGGCGGGCCAGGCGAGCAAACAGCTCGATATCGCGACGATCCTCGCGGTCAACCACGCCGGACGCGCCGACGGCCCGCACAGCCCGCTCGATCCGAAGGCCCAGGCGACGCTCGCCCGCCTGGAGAGCCTGTTCGCCGCTGACTATCCGATCAATCAGGCATTGCTCCCGGAGCGCGGCGCGGCGATGGGGCGCTACGCCGGCGACCGCTACTACAGCGGCGGCGCCTATTATTTCGCGACGCTCGGCGCGGCGGAGTTTTATTTCCGGCTGGCCGGCCTCCAGGGCAACCCCGAGGCAGTCGCCGCGCTGATCAAACGCGGCGACGGCTTCATGGCGACGGTGCGCGCCTATACGCCCGCCGGCGGCGCGTTGTCCGAGCAGTTCGACCGAGCGACGGGCGAGCAGACATCGTCGAAGGACCTCACCTGGAGCCATGCCGCGCTGATCACCGCGGTCTCATCGCGTCGCGCGGCCTGCCGGCGGCGCCCGCTTGCCGGCGACGCCGTTGTCCACTAAACATGACATATGGATACTTTGGTGGACGACGCCGGCGCCCGCATCGCGCACCGCCTGCGCCTCGAGCGGGACGCGCGCGGGTGGTCGCAGGCCGACCTCGCCGTACGCGCCGGGGTGTCGAAGGCGACGATCAGCAAGATCGAGCGCGGGGAGGCGAGCCCCACCGCGGTCATCCTGGTGCGGCTGGCCGGCGCCTTCGATCTGACCCTCGCCGGCCTCCTCGTGCGCGCCGAGGCCGAGGCCGAGGGCGAGCGCGTGTCGCGTTTCGCCGACCAGCCGATGTGGCGCGATCCCGACACCGGCTACCTCCGTCGGCAGGTGTTCAGCCGGCCTGATCACCCCCTGGAAATCGTCGAGGTCGAAATGCCGGCTGGGAAGCGCGTGACGCTGCCGGCCTCGTCCTACGCCCATATCCGCCAGGCGGTCTGGGTGCGGGCGGGCGAACTCGTCATCGTCGAGGGCGGCGAGCCTCATCATCTTGAGGCCGGCGACTGCCTCGGGTTCGGGCCGCCATACGAAGCAACGTTCGCCAATGAAGGCTCCGCGCCGTGCACTTATGTCGTTGTGCTCGTCAGGAGCTAGCCGCGATGTCCGAAATCGAAATCAGGGCGTTGAGCGCCTCGCCCGACACAAGCGCCATGCTGAGCGACATTCTTCTGGAGACGGTGGCGAATGGCGGCTCGGTCAGCTTCATGCACCCGCTCGCGCCGGCGGCTGCGCAGGCGTTCTGGGACGGCGCTCTGGCGGCGGCGGCGCGCGGCGAGCGGATTGTTCTCGGGGCCTGGGACGGCCAGGTTCTGGCCGGCACGGTCAGCCTGCTGCTCGATTGCCCGCCCAACCAGCCGCATCGCGCCGAAATCGCCAAGATGATGACCCGCGTGAGCTGGCGCGGGCGCGGCGTGGCGACCGCCCTGATGCGGACCGCCGAGCAAATCGCGGTCGCGCGCGGCCGCACGCTGTTGACCCTCGACACCGCCGCCGAGGAGGGCGCGTCGGGGCTCCATGAGAAGTTGGGGTTCACGCTGGCGGGAATCATCCCGGATTATGCGCTGAAGCCGCACGGCGGGCTGACCGGCGCGATGTTCTACTGGAAGCGGATCGGCGGGAAGGGGAAATAGGTGGCTTTTTCCGGGCGCGGCGCGAGGGTCCGCGCCGCTTCGGCGACGACCTCCTCGACTTAATCGGCACGCCCCTGCTCCAATCGCGCAACGCATGGCGCCGAAGCCGGCAGCTCGGCCGCCGCAGGCAAAACGAGGTTGTTGACGAAGTCCACGCTTCCCCCCGGAATCTTCTCGGCCGCGACGGCCACCACCAGATCGAGCTTGGGAATGACATAGATGAGCTGGCTGTTGTGCCCGGCGGCGAAAAACGCGTCGAGGCCAGCCTTCGTTGGCTTGGTCCACCAGAAATAGCCATAGGCGGCATGGCTCGGAGCGCCGCCCTCGTTATGTTTCGTCGTGGAATCGATCACGAAAGCGTCCGACACGATCTGGTTTTCGCCCCATCGGCCCCTTTGAAGATAGAGAAGGCCGAGTTTCGCCATGTCGCGCCCGGTCAAAAAAAGCCCGGTCGCGCCGAGCAGGTAGCCGTCGGCTTCGCTGACCCGATGGTGGTCGACGATGTGCAGCGGCGCGAAGAGATTGCGCTCCGCGAAAGCGCCGGCGTCCTGCTTGATCGCCCGCGTCAGGACGATCGAAAGCAAGTTCTGCTCGGCCTCGTCGTAGTCGAAGTGACTACCCGGCGGATATTTCATCGGACGTTCGAGAAGCCACCGCCACGTCTCGGATTCCGGGACGCTGACCTTGGAAGCATGATTTCCGGCCGGGTCGAACCCGGCGGTCATCGTCAGGAGATCGCGAACACTGATCTCGCGAACTCGCGGATCGACATTCGTTTCGGAGGTTTCGGGGAGCAGTTCCGAGAGTTTTTGATCCAGCCTGAGATCGCCCCCGTCGATCGCCATGCCGATCAGAATGGAGAGCACGCTCTTGGTCACGGAATAGACCGGCGAGAGTGTCCCAACGGCGATGTCATCTCGGTAATATTCGAAAACGACGCAATCGCCGCGCGTGACGACCAGCGATCGAATCGTTCGGTAGTTTTTCTCGAGGATCGCAGGAAGCGCCGGGAACGCCTCTGCGTTCGCCGCGCCTTCGGGCTGCTGCGCGAGGACGGCGGTGGTCGGCAGAAATGTCGAGATCGCCAAAGCGGCGAGAAATCGCGCCGCGCGGCGTCGCGTCGGACTGGCTACTCCGGCAATCATGTTCGCGCCTCGCGCCCCGATTTCGCGCGACGCTATTGTTCAATTGTGACCTTAGGCGGGCCGCTGTCCCCGACTTCATCGCCGCTTCACATGCGCTTGGTGGTATGCCGACTTCGCTGAATATCGAGGAGAGCGGCATGACAGGGGAGCGACAGTTCGCGGGCGTGACGCGCCGTGAGGTTCTGCTGGGAGCGGCCGGGGGCGTCGCCGCGGCGATGACGCCGGCCGGCTCGACTGGCGCGCTCGCGCAAGCCGCCGCGGTGGCCGGCGTCGTATTCGAGGACCGCAGCGGTTCGGGCAAGCGCGGACCGGACGATCCCGGCGTGCCTGATGTCCTGGTGTCGAACGGCCGGGATGTCGCGGTCACCGACGCCGACGGGCGCTACGTCCTGCCGCTGCCCGACGAGGCGACGATCTTTGTCGTCAAGCCCGCCGGCTTCATGCCGCCGGTCGATCCGGTCACCGGATCGCCGCGTTTCTATCGCCTGCACCAGCCCAAGGGCTCGCCCGCCGAACTCGGGCTGACCTTCGAGGGGATCTCGCCGACCGGCCCGCTGCCGGCCTCACTCGATTTTCCGCTGCGCCGCCAGGACGAACCGAGCCGCTTCGAGGTCGTGCTGTTCACCGACCCGCAGCCGGAATCGGAAGCGGAAGTCGATTTCATCCGCGAGGACGTGATCGAGGCGCTCGCCGGCACGCGCGCGAAATTCGGGCTCACCGCCGGCGACCTGATGTTCGACGATTTGTCGCTCTATGAGCGCTATAACAAGATCATCGGGACGATCGGCCTTCCCTGGTGGAATATCGGGGGCAACCACGACCTGAATTTCGAGGCGCCCGACCGCCGCTACAGCCGCGAAACGTTCAAGCGGGTGTTCGGGCCGAACTATTACGCGTTCTTCTACGCCGATGCGCTGTTCCTGATGCTCGACGACGTCGACTATCTCGGCGCCGACGACGCCAAGCCGCGGCGGGCGGGCAAATATGAAGGCCGCCTGGATGCCCGCCAACTGGAATTCGTGCGCAACGTCCTGCAGCACACGCCGCCCGACAAACTCGTGATCATGGTGATGCACATTCCGCTGCGCAACTATCTCGACGCGAACCCCGACACCAACCTGACCAATCGCAACGAACTGTTCGCGCTGTTCGCAGGGCGCCGCTTCACGGCGAGCTTTGCCGGCCACACCCACACCACCGAGCATCATTATTTCGGCGCCGACGAGGGCTGGATCGCCCCAACCGCCCACCATCACCACGTGATGACCGCGGTGTCCGGCTCGTGGTGGAGCGGGCCCTTCGATCATCGCGGCGTCGCCTCGGCCGACAGCCGCGACGGCAGTCCCAACGGGTTCCACATCCTGTCGATCGACGGGAATACCTACAAGACGCGCTTCGTCCCGGCCAAGGAGCCGAACGGGCGCCAGATGCGCCTGTCGGTCGACAGCCGGTTCCATGGCGATCGCTACGAGGTGCAACGCGAGTTCCGCCAGGGGCAATTGCTGGGCTCGCCGATCCCGCGCGTCGCGGTCGCCGCGACGTCGATCGTCGCCAATGTGTTCGACGGCGGTCCGAAAACCACAGTCGCGATGACGGTCGGCGATCGCGCCGCGATCGCGATGACCCGTGCGGCGATGCCCGATCCGTTCGTCGAAGAGGTGTTCGCCCGCAACGATGCGACCCGCAAGCCGTGGGTCAAGGCCGAGCTTTCGTCGCATATCTGGACGGCGCGACTGCCGGCCGATCTGCCGGCCGGAACGTGGCGCGTGGTCGTCGACGCGGCGACCGAATATGGCGACGCGGTCAGCGGCCGCATCGCGCTCGAAGTGGCGGGGTAGCGTGGGCGATCAGCCGCCGGCGAAGCTTCGCGGCGCGGCGCTCAGCACGGTCGCCGCGCCATTGTTGATCTGCATGACCGCGAGGCCGCGCTCGTTGGGGCCGTCGGGACGGAACCGGAAGACGCCGTCCTGGCCGCTGAAGCCCGAGGGGTTGGTGAGCGCCTTTTCGGTGAACCGCTGCGCGCCCTGGGTGCGGGCCAGCGCGGCGACCAGCGTGACCGCGTCATACGAAAGCGTCGCCAGACGCGTCGGGTCGGTGTTGAATTTGGCGCGGTATTGGGCGGCGAAGGAATTGAAGCCGGCGCTTTCGGGGGCGGCGAACCATGCCCCCTGCAGCGCCGGCAGCTTCATCACCCGCGGGTCGTTCCAGATCCCGGTGCCGAGAATTTGCGTCTTCACGCCGCTGGCGATCAGCGCGGCGCTGACGCCGTCCATCCCGTCGGCCTGGTCGGGAATGAACAGCGCGTCGATCTGGTTGCCGACCGCGGCGATCTGTTTGGCGGCGCCCGCCGCCTGCCCCTGCCCATAGCGCACGATCGTCACCACCCGAACGCCGAGGCGCGCGGCGACCTGCTGGAACTCGGCGACGGCGATGTTGCCGTAATCGCTTTGCGGCGCCATCACGGCGAGGGATTTCTTGCCCCTGGAATTGGCGTATTCGACGATCCGGTCGACATAGCCCTCGATCAGGAACGACAGGAGATAGACGTCGCGCGAGGCGACGCTGGTGTCGGTCGAGAAGGCGATCACCGGGCGTTCGGCGGCTTTGGCGACGCGGCCGGCCTCGCGCACGCCTTGCGAAAACAGCGGGCCGAGGATCACTTCGGCGCCCGCGCCGATCGCCGCCTGGGTCGCCTGGGCCGCGCCGTCGGGAGTGGAATGATCGTCGAGGATCATCACGGTCACGTCGCTCGCCCCGGATTCCTCAATCGCCATCTGGGCGGCGTTGCGCAGCGAGACGCCGACCGGACTTGGCGCGCCGCCCTGGGTGAGCGGCAGAACAAGGCCGACCCGCACCGGTCCCGAGCCCAAGGTTTCGCCTACGGGCGCCGAACCGTTCAGAGGTTGCACCTGCACCGGCGTGGTCGGCGCGGCCATGGTTTTGTCGCTTGCGCCGAAACCGGAGTCGCCGATCGGTCCGCAGCCGCCGAGCGTCAGCGCCGCGCACCCGAGAAACACCAGGGTCGCCGGCCTGGCCGACGAGGCGCCGAATATCGGACAGCGAGGCAAAAGCCGACATTCCGACCCCCAATCAGCGCGGTCAGGGAGAGTCCCCGAGCGGCCCCGCCAGTCGATCCGGGGCCGACTCGTCGGGAACCCGATCCTCGCCGCTACGGTCTCGCGACCAATTGTGGCATTTTAAGCCCCGGATGGTAAACGCTTCAACAAGCCGCGAGGCGCCCGCGCATTCGCGCCGTCTGGCGCAAGCGTCGCGCCGACGCAGCGCAGGGCGGGTTCCTCGCCGCGGAGACGGCCATGACTTCGCATGAGCGCCGCGAGACAGAAAAGACGCCGACGCCGCGCGCCAGCGCATTCACCGCGCTCGGGATGCGCGCCGAGGCGGAACCGATCGCCCCGGGGCTGCACGTGGTGGCGACCCCGATCGGCAACCTGCGCGACATCACCCTGCGCGCCCTGGCGACGCTGGCCGCCGCCGACGCGGTGCTCGCCGAGGACACCCGCGTTTCGCGCCATCTTCTGGCGCATTACGGCGTGACGACGCCGCTCGTCGCCTATCACGAGCACAACGCGGCGGCGATGCGGCCCCAGCTTCTGGCGCGGCTGGCGGACGGCGCCGCGCTGGCGCTGATCTCCGACGCCGGCACGCCACTGGTCTCCGACCCCGGCTACAAACTGGTCGCCGACGCGCTGGCCGCCGGGATCGCCGTCACCGGCGTCCCCGGACCCTCCGCGGTGCTCGCGGCGCTGGTGGTCGCCGGCCTGCCGACCGATCGTTTCTTCTTCGAGGGCTTTCTGCCGCCCAAAAGCCCGGCCCGGCGCGCGCGGATCAATGAACTGGCTCGGGTGCCGGGCACGCTGGTGTTCTTTGAATCGCCGCGCCGCCTCGCCGGGACGCTCGCCGACCTCGCCGCCGAGCTCGGCGATCGGCCCGCCGCTGTCGCGCGCGAACTGACCAAGTTCTATGAGACGACCCGGCGCGGAACCCTTGGCGAACTCTCTATCTATTTCGGTGGGGAGGCCCCGCCGAAGGGCGAAATCGTCGTGCTGGTCGGGCCGCCCGACGCCGCCGCGCCGGTCGGCGAAGAGGAGGTCGATCGCCTGCTGCGCGAGGCGCTGGCGAATCTCTCGGTCAAGGACGCGGCGGCCGCGGTGTCCGCACGGACCGGCGCGCCGCGCCGCCAGGTCTACGCGCGCGCGCTCGGTCTCGCCGGCTCGAAGCGGTAGATGGCGCGGCGCGCCAGGCCTGACGCGAAGCGGCGCGCCAACCGGTTCGGCCGGCGCGCCGAATGGATCGCCGCCGCGTGGCTGACCATGAAAGGCTATCGCATCCTCGCGCGCCGGTTCTCGGTCGCCGGCGGCGAGATCGACATCGTCGCGCGGCGCGGCGGCGTGGTGGCGTTTGTCGAGGTGAAGGCGCGTCCCGGTCTGGACGAGGCGGCGACGGCGATCGGCGAGGCCAAGCGGCGTCGCCTGTCGTCGGCCGCCCGGGTGTGGCTGACGCGCAACCCCTGGGCGATGGGCGCGACGCTGCGCGGCGACGCGGTCTGGGTCGCGCCCCGGCGCTTTCCGCGGCATGTGGCCGCCGCCTATCTTCTGGACATCGATTGAGCGCGGGGCGCGGCGAGCCGGTGTTCAAACGCCGCGGAAAGCCCTAAAAGGAGCGCCCGAAACGCCCCGCACCGCAGGCGAAAGCGCTGATGACTCTCACCGTGGCCGTTCAGATGGACCCCATCGAGCGAATCGCCATCGCCGGCGACTCGACCTTCGCGCTGCTGCTGGAGGCGCAGGCGCGCGGCCACCGCCTGCTCTACTACACGCCCTGACCGGCTGACGCTGGATGGCGCGCGCGTGCTGGCGCGCGTCCAGCCGCTGACGGTCCGCGACGTTCAGGGCGAGCACGCGGCGCTGGGCGAAATCCAGCGCATCGACCTCGCCGACCTCGACGTCGTGCTGCTGCGCCAGGACCCGCCGTTCGATCTGGCCTACATCGCGACCACCCACCTGCTCGAGCGCATTCACCCCAAAACGCTGGTCGTCAACGACCCGCGCTCGGTGCGCGACGCGCCGGAAAAGCTGTTCGTGATGGACTTTCCCGAACTGATGCCGGCGACGCTGATCTCGCGCGACCGGCCGGCGATCGAAGCGTTCCGCGCCGAGCACGGTGAAGTCGTGATGAAGCCGCTGTTCGGCCACGGCGGCGCCGCCGTCCTGAAGGTCGGCCTCAACGATCCCAATTTCGGCTCGCTGTTCGATCTGTTCAGCGCGACCTTCCGTGAGCCCTGGGTCATCCAGAAATTCCTGCCGCGGGTCGCCGAGGGCGACAAGCGCATCATCCTGGTGGAGGGGCAGGCGCTCGGCGCGGTCAATCGGGTGCCGGCCGGCGACGACATCCGCTCCAACATGGTGCGCGGCGGCGCCGCCAGGCAGACCGAACTGACGGCCAGGGAGCAGGAGATCTGCGCGCGCATCGGGCCGGAGCTGAAGCGCCGCGGCCTGTTGTTCGTCGGGATCGACGTGATCGACGGTCATCTGACCGAGATCAACGTCACTTCGCCGACCGGTCTGCGCGCCATCCGGCGCCTCGGCGGTCCCGACCTCGCCGCAGCGATCTGGGACGCGATCGAGGCGCGGCGGGCGGCTTCCGCCGCGCCCTGAGCCGCCTGCTCGCGCGCCGCCGCTTGCTTCGGCGCGCCTTCCTCATGCTAAAAGCGCGCCGATGGACTCCGTTTCGGGCCAAACTCATCGCGCCGGCCGGGCGCGCCGCGCCGCCGCCGCGCCGAAGCGCGACGCCGAGCGGGTGCGCCTCGACGCCGAAATCGCCGGCTTGCGCGAGCAGGAAGCCGGCGACGAGGCGTTCCGGCAGGCGGGGGTGCGCATTCTCGCCGGCGCGCTCGAAGAGGGGCGCGCGGAGGCGCGGCGGGCGCTCGAGGACGGCGGCAAGGGCCTGGCTTGCGCCGCGCGGCTCAGCGCCCTCGAAGACGAGATCATTGGTGCGGTTCACGGTCTCGCGCTGCGTTTCCTTCACTTCAGCGAATCCGCGCCGGCGGCGCGCCTGACGGTGGCGGCGGTCGGCGGCTACGGGCGCGGCCTGCTCGCGCCCGGCTCCGACATCGACCTGTTGTTTCTGCTGCCCGACAATCGCACGCCCGAGGCGGTCAAGATCGTCGAGACGATGCTCTATGTCCTGTGGGACCTGCGCCAGAAGGTCGGCCACGCCACGCGATCGGTCGACGAATGCCTGAAGCAGGCCAGGGCGGATATGACGGTGCGCACCTCGGTGCTCGAAGCCCGCTTCATTCTCGGCGACCGCTTGCTGTTCGACAATTTGTGGGGCCGGTTCGACAAGGAAATCGTCGCCCGCACCGCCCGCGAGTTCGTCGCCGCCAAGCTCGCTGAGCGCGACAGCCGTCTGAAGCGCACGGGCGCCTCGCGCTACGAGGTGGAGCCCAACATCAAGGAGGGCAAGGGCGGCCTGCGCGACCTCAACACGTTGTTCTGGGTCGCCAAATACGTCTACCGGGTGCGCGACACCGGCGACCTCGTCGCCGCCGGCCTGTTCACGGCGCGAGAACTATCGCTGTTCCGCCGTTGCGAGGAATTCCTGTGGGCGGTGCGCTGCCATCTGCATTTCACGACCGGCCGGCCCGAGGAGCGCCTGAGCTTCGATTTCCAGCGGCCGATCGCCCGACAGCTCGGCTACGCCCCGCGCGCCGGCCAGAGCGACGCCGAGCGCTTCATGAAGCACTATTTCCTGATCGCCAAGGATGTCGGCGATCTCACCGCGATCGTCTGCGCGGCGCTGGAGGAGCGGCAGGCCAAGCCGCGTCCGGTGCTCGACCGGTTTTTCAGGCGCCTGCGCCGCCGATCGAGCGTCATCGCCGACGCCAAGGATTTCAAGATCGAATTCGATCGCATCAGCGTCGTGCGCGGCGACGCCTTCGAGCGCGACCCGACCAATCTGATCCGGCTGTTCTGGGTCGCCGACCGCAGCAATCTGCCCATTCATCCCGACGCGACGCGCCTCGTCACCCATTCGCTGAAGCGCATCGACGCGGCCTTGCGCAACGATCCCGAAGCCAACCGCATTTTCCTCGAAATCCTGACCTCGCGCCGCTCGCCGGAGATCGTGCTGCGGCACATGAACGAAGCGGGCGTGCTCGGCCGTTTCGTGCCCGATTTCGGTCGCATCGTCGGGATGATGCAATTCAGCATGTATCACCACTACACCGTTGACGAACATTTGCTGCGCACGATCGGCGTGCTCGCCGGCATCGAGGGCGGCCGGCTGGTCGAGGACCATCCGCTGGCCAGCGAATTCGTGCCGACGATCGCCCATCGCCGCGCGCTCTATGTCGCCGCGTTCCTGCACGACATCGCCAAGGGCCGGCGGGAGGATCATTCGCTCGCCGGCGCCGAAGTCGCGCGGCGCCTTTGTCCGCGCTTCGGCCTGTCGGCGGCCGAGACCGAAGCGACCGCGTGGCTGGTCGAGCAGCACCTGACGATGTCGATGACCGCCCAGAGTCGCGATCTTTCGGATCCCCGCACGACCGAGACGTTCGCCGGCGTCGTGCAAACCGTCGAGCGGCTCAAGATGCTGCTCGCGCTGACGGTCTGCGACATCCGCGCGGTGGGCCCCGGCGTGTGGAACGGCTGGAAGGGCCAGCTTCTGCGCACGCTGTTCTGGGAAACCGAAGTCGTGCTCGGCGGCGGCCATTCCTCGATCGACCGCAAATCGCGGGTCGCCAAGGCGCAGGACGCGCTGCGCCGCGGGCTGCCGGGCTGGTCCGACCCCGATTTCGACGCCTATGCGGCGCGCCATTATCCCGCCTACTGGCTCAAGGTCGACCTCAAGCGCCAGATCGCCCACGCCAAGCTGCTTCACGCGATGGCGGTCGAGGTCCGCTCGCTGGCGACCGAAGTGGCCACCGACGCGTTCCGCGGCGCGACCGAACTGACCATCGTCGCGCCCGACCATCCGCGTCTTCTGTCGATCATCGCCGGCGTCTGCGCCAGCGCCGGCGCCAATATCGTCGACGCGCAGATATTCACCACCACCGACGGCCTCGCGCTCGACACGATTTTGCTGTCGCGCGCCTTCGAACTCGACGCCGACGAGTTGCGCCGCGCCAATCGCATCGCCGCCGGCGTCGAAAAGGCGCTGCGCGGCGAAATTCGCCTCGGCGAGATGGTCGCCGCCCAGCGCCCGCCCGACGCGCGCGCCAAGGCTTTCGCGGTGGCTCCCGACGTGACCATCAGCAACAATCTGTCGAACCGCTTCACGGTCGTCGAAGTGTCGGGCCTCGACCGGCCGGGCCTGCTCTACGACCTGACCGCCGCCCTCTCGAGGCTCAACCTCAACATCGGCTCCGCGCATATCGTCACTTTCGGCGAAAAAGCGGTCGATTCCTTCTATGTCACCGATCTGACCGGCTCGAAAATCGCCTCGCCGACCCGCCAGGCGGCGATCCGGCGGCATATTCTGGCGATTTTCGATCCGACGGAAGAAAGGCGCGGCGGCGCCCATCGCTCCGGCGCTTGATTTTTGGCGCCCGAACCCTGATATCCGCCCCGCCCTTTCCCGCAACAGGATTGACGATGAACGACACCACCAAGGCGCAAGCCAACGAGGGCGCCCCGGAGGCGCAGGCGGCCAATCCGACCGGGGCCTCCGACGCGGCGCCGGCTTCGACGCAGGGCGCCCCCGAGCGCGACGGATTCGCCGTCATCGAAGCGCTGAACGCGGAGAACGCCGCGCTGAAAGACCGCGTTCTGCGCACCCTCGCCGAAATGGAGAACCTGCGCCGGCGCACCGAGCGCGAAGCCGCGGACGCCCGGACCTACGGGGTCAGCGCCTTGGCGCGCGACATGCTCGGCGTCGTCGACAATCTGTCGCGCGCCCTGGAAAGCCTGCCCGAGAGCGCCCGCGCCGAAGCCGCCGGCGCCTTCAAGAGCCTGATCGACGGCGTCGAACTGACGGCGCGCGACCTGCAGGCTGCTCTGGCGCGGCACGGCATCCGGAAGCTGGAGCCGCAAGGCGAGAAATTCGATCCCAATTTCCATCAGGCGATCTTCGAGGAGACCGACGAAACCGTGCCGCCCGGCACTGTCGCCAAGGTCGTCCAGAGCGGGTGGACGATCGGCGATCGGGTGTTGCGCCCCGCGATGGTCGGCGTTTCCAAGGGTGGCCCGAAGCCTGCGAAAGCCGAGTGACGGGCCGGCGCTTTCCTGTCACGATGGCGCCATAAGATTGCGTTGCAGAAGACTGTCGCCTAGCGGGAGGACGTCATGGCCGCGCATGGAACATTCGGCTGGTGTGAACTGTTGACCAACGACGTCGCGAAGGCCAAGAGCTTTTACGGCGAAACGCTGGGGTGGACCTACACCGATATGCCGACGCCGTCCGGCGGCGTGTACACGCTGGCGCATAGCGGATCGGCGATGGCCGGCGGCATGATCGACATGGCCGGCATTACGCCGCCGGGCGTCGGGCCGCACTGGTTCAATTACATCGAGGTCGATGATGTCGACCATCGCGTCGGGCTGGTCGCCGAAAACGGCGGCAAGGTGTTGCGCCCGGCGTTCAACATCCCGAACGTCGGCCGCGTCGCCATCATTACCGACGCCACCGGCGCCGCGGTCGGCGTGATGACCTCGACGCCGCGCAGTTGACGGCGGAGCGGTCGGCAGGGCGCAGCCGATTCGCCCGCCTTAGCGGCTCGCCTGGATATGGTTGCGCACCACGGGATAGATCTGCGTGTCCCAGCGGCGCCCGTTGAACACGCCGTAGTGGCCGACGCCCGCCTGCATGTGGTGGGTCTTCATATAGGGCCGCAGGCCGCCGCACAGATCCTGCGCCGCGAGCGTCTGGCCGACCGCGCAAATGTCGTCCTTTTCGCCCTCGACGGTCAGCAGGAAGGTCTTCCGGATCGCGCGCGGTTCGATCGTCTCGCCCTTGAATTTCATCTGGCCCAGCGGCAACAGATTCTTCTGGAACACCTGCTCCACCGTTTCGAGGAAGAAATCCGCGCACAGATCCATGATCGTGAAATATTCCTTGTAGAATTCGTGGATCGCGTCGGCCTTCTCGAAATCGCCGGCGACCCGGTGCTGGAACATGTCGACGAACGATTTGGCGTGGCGCTCGGCGTTCATGCTCATGAACGCGGAAAGCTGCAGGAAGCCGGGATAGACCCGCCGTCCCGCCCCCTCGAGGCGGGCGGGGATGGTCCCGATCATCTTGTCGCGGAACCACTCGATCGGCTTTTCATTGGCGAGGTCGTTGACCTTGGTCGGCGCGATGCGCGTGTCGATCGGCCCCGCCATCAGCGTCAGGCTCGCCGGTTGATCGTTGGCGCCGCGCTGGGCCAGGATGGCGGTCGCCGCCAACGCCGAAACCGCCGGCTGGCAGACGGCGACGACATGCGATTCGGGCCCGATGCGGCGGATGAAGTCGATCAGGTGCTGGGTGTAGTCGTCGAGCGCGAACGGCCCCGCCTGCAACGGAATGATGCGCGGGTTGATCCAGTCGGTGACATAGACCTCATGATCGCGCAGCATCGTCTTGAGCGTGCCGCGCAACAGGGTCGCGAAATGGCCCGACATCGGGGCGACGAGCAGGACTTTCGGCTCGTCCGCGCCGGAGGCCTTGCGGAAGCGGCGCAGGTCGCAAAAGGCGGTCGAGGCGACCACCTCGTCCTCGACGGCCACGATTTCGCCGCGCACGTCGACGAAAGGAAGATTAAAGCTCGGCCGCTCATGGGTGAAGCCGGCGAGGGCGACCGCCTCGTAATAGGCCGCCATCCGCCGCATCGGCGAAGCGAACGGGCCGGTCGTCCAGATATTGAGGATGCGTTCGGCGTTGGCGGCGAGCAGACGAGCGGAATCGCCGACGTCGGCCATCGCCTGGTAGGAATCGTACATCATGCCCTGCCGCTCGATTCCCGCATGCTCGATCGCCGCTCATTCCAGCGAAGCAAACGACATGCCACTGGCACGTCATTTGCTTTGAAATTCAAAGGTTTTTGTCCCATATCGGGGTCGACCCATGTCGCGAACGATCATCACCCTGAGCAGCAAGAACTATTCATCGTGGTCGTTGCGCGGCTGGCTGATGGCCAAGTTCGCCGGCATCGATTTCGACGAATCGATCGTTGCGCCCGACGACGCCGACGCCCGCGCGGAAATCCTGCTGCTGTCGCCGAGCATTCTCGTGCCCTGCCTCACCTATCAGGGAATCAAGGTGTGGGACACGCTGGCGATCGGCGAATTCCTCAACGACATTGCCCCTAAAGCGGGCTTGTTGCCTAAAGATCGGGCAAAACGCGCGCATTGCCGCTCGATCTGCGGCGAGATGCATTCCGGCTTCGTGTCGCTGCGCCAGGCGCTGCCGATGAACATCAAAGGACATTTCCCGAAGTTCAAAATCTGGTCGAAGGCCAACGCCGACATTGAGCGCATCCTGTTCCTGTGGCGCGAATGCCTCGACGCCCATGGCGGGCCGTTCCTGTTTGGCGAGCTGACGATGGCCGACGCGATGTATGCGCCGGTGGTCAGCCGGTTCCGCACCTATGACGTCAAGCTCGACCGCCCGACCCAGGCCTACGCCGACCGCATCTGGGCGCTGCCGGCGATGGTCCAATGGCGCGAGGCGGCGATGGCCGAGGTCGAGGAGATCGAGGAGCTGGAGGTCGAGTTTTAGGGCGCGAGGATTCGCCGTCGAAGCCTTCGCCGTCATTGCGAGCGGAGCGAGGCAATCCAGAGATCGAGGCCGTCGGCGATGTCGCCCAACGCGCCCCCAAACGGTCAATCGCATGGAGGCTGCGCAACGCTTCGACTGCCGCGCCGCCATCAAACGGTAGGCGTCACGACCGCTGGATTGCCTCGCTCCGCTCGCAATGACGGCACATTCGTCGCGCCATCACGCCGGAAATTTTCCGATATGGGCGAGCAGCAATCGCGCGATCGTCTCCGGCGCCTCCTCAGGCAGCCAGTGCGACGCCCCTTCGAGCGGCGCGAACTGATAGGGGCCCGTCACGAAGCGGCCGGTCGCCGTGGCGGCGGTTGCTCCGAACGCCTGGTCTTCGCTGCCCCAGACATACAGCGTCGGCGCCGCCACCGGCGATCCCAACCGCTTGTTGTCGAGCGCGCGATACCAGTTGAGCGTCGCGGTCAGCAGGCCGGGCTCGCTGAATCGCCCGACGTTGTCCTCGATCGCCTCGGGCGAAAGCTTGCCGCTGTAGAGCGCCCGCAGCTTGTGCGCGTCATCGCGCAGCAGCGCCTGTTCGGCGACATGGCCCGGCTGGCGGAAAACGCTGATATAGGCGGACATGACGGGCTGCTGCGGATCGCTGCGCATCGCCTCGCGGAACGCCGCCGCATGCGGCGTCGACAGGACGGTGAGCGAGGCGAGCCGGTCCGCGTAATTGGCGGCGTAGGACCAGGCGATCACCCCGCCCCAGTCATGGCCGACCAGATGAAAGCGCGCGCCGTGGGCGAGCGCCCGCGCGAAGCCGTCGATGTCGGCGGTCAGGCGATCGATCGCATAGTCGGCGATCTCGGTCGGCCGCGCGCCGCGAGAGTAGCCGCGCTGGTCGACCGCGACGGCGCGAAACCCGGCCGCCGCCACCGGCGCCATGACCTCGCGCCAGCTTGTCGCGAACGACGGCCAGCCGTGCAGGAACAGGACCAGCGGCGCGCTGTCTTCGCCGCGCGCGATCGCGTCGAAGCGAAAGCCGTTCGCGTCGAGGCTGAGAGCCTCGAAGCCCGTTGCGGCCGTCACTCGCCGCCTTCCGGAGCGCCCGTATTCAACGTCGCATTGCCGACCGTCGCCGGAGCGGGTGCGCTCGTGAACCGCTCCCGCAGACGCTGGAAGACGACGTAGAGCATCGGGATGACAAAGACGCCGAAGATCGAGGACGCCAGCATGCCGCCGAACACCGGCGCGCCGACCGCGCGCCGACTGGTCGCTCCGGCGCCGACTGCGATGACGAGCGGCGACAGGCCGAGGATGAAAGCGAAGCTGGTCATCATCACCGGTCGGAACCGCAGCCGTGCGCCGGCGACGGCGGCCTCGAGGATCGACTTGCCGAGCTTTCGCTGATCGACGGCGAATTCGACGATCAGAATGCCGTTCTTGGCCGCCAGCGCGATCAGCACCACCAGACCGATCTGCGAATAGACATCGAAGCTGCGGCCGGCCGCCACGACCGCGGCGATGGAGCCCAGAATGCCGACGCTGACCGAAAGCAGGACCGGGATCGGGATATTCCAGCTCTCGTAGAGCGCCACCAGAAAGAGATAGGCGAACAGCAGCGCAAGCCCGAGGACGACGGACGTGCCGCCGGCGCCGGCCTTCTCCTGCAGCGCGGTGCCGGTCCACTCATAGCCGTAGCCTGCCGGGAGCGTCGTCGCCGACACGCGCTCCATGGCGCTCAGCGCCTGGCCCGAACTGAAGCCGGGTTTGGGCGCGCCGTTGATCAGCGCGGCGCGAAAGCCGTTGTAGCGCACCAGCAGTTGCGGGCCCTGAACGATCTCGGGCTGCGCGAGCACGCGCACCGGCACCATCGCCCCCGAACTATTGCGCACGTAAACGTTGAAAAGGTCGTCGATCTCGTTGCGGAACGGCGCGTCGGCCTGGACATTGACCTGCCAGGTCCGGCCGAAAATGTTGAAGTTGTTGACGTAGAATCGGCCGATCGTCGATTGCAGCGCGTTGAACAGGTCGGCGATCGCGACGCCGAGCACCTGCGCCTTGTTGCGGTCGAAGTCCAGATAAACTTGCGGCGTATCGGCGGCGAAGGTGCTGAACACCCCGGCGAGCTCCGGCTGTTGGTTCGCGGCCACCAGCACCCCGCGCATCGCCGCGGCGATATCGGCGGGCGGCTGGCCCTGCAAGGCTTCCAGCACGTATTGGAATCCGCCGGTGTTGCCGAGGCCGAGGATGGGCGGCAGGTTGAACGGGAAGACCACCGCCTGCTGGATCGCCGCCAGTTTCGGTCGAAGCTGGGCGACGATCGCGTTCGCGCTCCGGGACGGGTCGTCGCGTTGCTCGTAGGGCGCGAGGCGGATGACGAAGAACGCTTGGTTCGATGAGGTGATGCCGTCGATGAAGTCGAAGCCGACCACCGACAGGACGCCTTCCACGCCTGGAATGCCGCGAATGACGCCTTCAGCCTGTTCGACGACCGCCGCGGTCCGGTTGATCGAGGCTCCTTCCGGCAATCGCATGGCGGCGAACAGCGCGCCCTGGTCTTCTTCGGGGAGAAAGCTCTGGGGGGTCTTGGAGAACAGAAACGCGGAGGCCGCCAGCACGCCGACGACAACCACAACGCCGATCACCGCGACGCGGACGAGACGGGTCACGATCGCCGCATAGCCGTCGCGGACGCGATCGATGCCATGGAGCACATAACGAATCGGCCCGCGGCTCGGTTGCCCTCGCTTGATCAAGATCGAGCAAAGCGCCGGACTCAGGGTCAGCGCGTTGAGCGCCGAAATCAGCATCGACACCGAAACGGCGACGGCGAATTGCCGGAACAATTGCCCGCTGATCCCGGGAATGAACGCCACCGGCACAAAGACCGACAGAAGGACAAGCGTGATGGCGATGATCGGCGCGGTGATCTCGGTCATCGCCTTCTTGGTCGCCTCGGGCACCGACAGCGTCGGCTCCTCCTCGACAACACGCTCGACGTTCTCGATGACGACGATCGCGTCGTCGACGACGATCCCGATCGCCAGCACCAGCGCCAGCAGCGAGACGGTGTTGGCGCTATAGCCGACCGCCAGCATCGCCGCGAAAGCGCCGATGATCGAAACCGGCACCGCGATCAGCGGAATCAGCGTCGTGCGAAGCTTGCCGAGGAACAGGAACACCACGATGCCGACCAGCACGAAGGCTTCGATCAGCGTGCGCACCACTTCTTCGATCGTCGCCTTGACGAACACCGTCGTGTCGAAGAACACCGAATAGGCAAGATCGTTGGGGAAGCGCTTGGCCAGCGCGTCCATCGTCTGCCGCACCGCGTTCGTCACATCGACGGCGTTGGCGCCGGGCGACTGATAGATGCCGATCGCCGCCGACGGCGCGCCGTTGAAACGCGTATAGCGATCGGAGGAGTTGGCGCCCATTTCGACGCGCGCGACGTCCCTGACGCGAACGACCGAGCCGCCGGGATTGGTCCGCAGCACGATGTTCCCGAATTCTTCGGGACTGGTCAGCCGCCCCTGCGTCTTGACGGTGAATTGGCTCCGCTGATCCGGCGACACCGGCGCGGCGCCGATCCGCCCGAGCGCCGCCGGGACGCTCTGCCCGCGCACCGCGGCGACGACATCGGCCGGCGTCAGCTTGAGCGCGGCAAGCTCGTTGGGGTCGAGCCATACGCGCAAGGAATAGTCGAGCGGCCCGAACAGGCTCGCCTGGCCGACGCCTTTGAGGCGCGACAGGGCGTCGATGACGTTGATGGTCGCGTAGTTGCTGAGATAGAGCTGGTCGTAGGAGCCTTTTGGCGAAGTAATCAGCAGCACCTGCAACAGCGCCGCCGATTTCTTCCGGATCGACAGGCCCTGCTCCACCACCTCCGGCGGCAATTGCGCCTCGGCGAGTGTGGCGCGATTTTGCACGTTGACCGTGTCGATGTCGGGATTGGTGCCGAGCGCGAACGTGACGTTCAGCGTGTAGCTGCCATCGGCCCCGCTCACCGACTGGTAGTAGAGCGCATTGTCGACGCCGTTGACCTGCTCTTCGATCGGCTGGGCGATGGTGGTTTCGATGGTCTCCGCGTCGGCGCCGGGATAGTTGGCGGTCAGCGTCACCTGCGGCGGCACGATGTCCGGAAATTGGGCCACCGGAATCGCGAAAATGGCGATCAGCCCGGCCAACGTGATGACGATCGAGACGACGAACGCGAGGCGCGGCCGGTCGACGAAGATCGCGGAAATCATCTCGACGCTCCGGCGCCCGCTGGAATTACCGTCGCGTCAACGACTTGCCCGGGACGCACCTTCTGAATCCCGTCGACGATCACCTGGTCGCCCACCGCGAGCCCGGAAGCGATGGCGATCTCGGTGTTCACCGCCTCCCCGGTCGTCACGCGTTTGATCTCGACCTTGTGCTCCTGGTTGACGACAAGCACGTAGATTCCGGCCTGGTCGAGTTGCAGCGCCGACCTCGGGATCACCAGCCGCGGCTGCTCCTCGTTCTCCTTGACCTCGACGGTGACGAAGGCGCCGTCGACCAATTGCCGCTCGGGGTTGGGCAACGTGGCGCGCACCAGCAGCGTGTCGGTCTGCTGATCGACCTGGTTGCCGATGTAGTTCCACACGCCGGGATGGGCGTATTCCTTGCGGTTGGCCAGCCTGACCAGCACCTTGATGCTGATCTTGCCGCCGGGGTCCTGGCCATGGGCGGCGGTGACGTCGAGGATCTGACGCATGCTCACGGGAAATTCGACATAGATCGGATCGTCGCTGACGATCGTCGCCAGGACGCCGCTGGCGGGATTGACGAGATTGCCCAGAGTGTAAGTCATCAGGCCAATGCGCCCGTCGATCGGGCTTGTGACGTCGGTGTAGCTGAGGTTCTCCTGGGCCACCGACAGGGCCGCCTTGTTTTGCAGAACGCTCGCCTTGGCGCTGTCGAGGGCGGCGCGGTTCTGATCCACCGTCGCCTGGGAGATCGCCTGCGTCTTCACCAGGTCCGAGCTGCGGTTGAATTGCAGTTGCGCGTTGAGCTCCTGCGCCTGGGCGGCCGCGAGATTGGCGTTGGCCTGTTCGACCGCCGCCTGGTACTGCGTCTTCTCGATCTGGAACAGCAGGTCGCCGGTCTTGACGCGCTGGCCCTCGGTGAACAGCACCTTCTCGAGGAAACCCTCGACCCGCGCCCGCAACTGCACGGTGTTGACCGCCTTGATGCGGCCGACAAAGGCGAAGGAAGGCGTCACGCCTTTCATTTGCGCCAGTTGCACGCCGACGCCCGGAGGCGGCGCGGGCGCCGCGGCCTGCTGAGTTTCCCTGCACCCGGCGAGCGATGCGGCAAGCATCGCCAGCGCGAGGAATCGCGTGCGGTTCATCGTGACGCCGCCCCTCAGAACGAGAAATCCGCTCGTATCGCCTGACCAGTCCTTAAAATCTGCGCTTGTCGGGCCCGTCCCGAGGCCCGTCCGGACAATATGCCCGTGATCGCCGGCGCCGTCGAGATCAATAGCCGGGCGCCGCGGCGTTCGGCGGCGCATCGCGAACGTCTGCGAGACGTCGCCTGCGCCTTCACCAATCCATCTTCAGCGCCGCGATGAACTGATCTTTGCATTGCAAATAATTTTTCCGACGACCCTGTGTCAACCTATCTTGTCAAAGCCGAACGATTCGGGAACATTGGAGCTCTGAGGATGAAAATGCGGGTCGCCGGGCTGTTCGCGGGAATTGGGGGACTGGAGCTCGGCCTGCATGAGGCCGGGCACGAAACTGTTCTGTTTTCAGAGAATGGAGTCGCCGCGGCGGCAGTGCTGGCAACTCGTTTTCCCGTTGTGCCGAACGCGGGTGATATCGCCGAATTGAATTCGCTGCCGGCGGTCGAATTGGTGACAGCCGGGTTCCCTTGTCAGGACCTGAGCCAGGCTGGAAGAACCGCCGGCATCGCTGGTCAAAAGTCCGGACTGGTACATCACGTCTTCCGATTGATCGATCGCGGTCGGCCAAGATGGGTGCTGTTGGAGAACGTCTCGTTCATGCTCCGCCTCGACCGGGGCAGCGCGATGGACCGGGTTGTTTCCGCGTTTGAGGAACGGGGATATCGCTGGGCCTACCGCGTCGTCAATTCGTTGTCGTTCGTTCCCCAGCGACGGGAGCGAGTTTTTTTCTGGCGAGTCTGGTAGACGATCCGGCTGACGTCCTGCTCGCCGACGACGCCGAGCCAGTCCCTCTAAATGCTCGGCTGGATACACACGCGCACGGGTTCTATTGGACTGAAGGGACCCGAGGTTTGGGCTGGGGGGTCGATTGTGTCCCGACTCTCAAGGCCGGTTCGACCGTCGGGATTCCGTCGCCCCCCGCAATCCTTCTGCCAAACGGCGAGATCGTGACGCCTTGCATCGAAGATGCCGAGAGACTCCAAGGCTTCCGGGCCGGGTGGACGCTACCCGCGGAGCGTGTTGGCCGGAGCTCATTTCGCTGGACTCTTGTGGGGAATGCCGTAACCCGCCCTGTTTCGGGTTGGATCGGAAAGCGCCTGCAGGAGCCCGGAGCTTATGACCGATCAAGAGATGCCGGCCCGTTGGTTGCGAGGGATTGGCCCCGCGCAGCGCGGCTCGACGGCGCGACACGGCAAGAGGTGCGGATTTCTGACTTTCCGACCTGGCGGCGGCGCAAATCGCTGCATGAATTTCTGCAACACGAGCCTCGCCTGTTGTCCGCCAGGGCGACTGCTGGATTTTTGTCGCGCATCGAAAAGAGCTCACTGCGCTTCGTGCCGGGGTTCAAAGAACGGGTGCGTGCCCACCTTGACCACGTTCGCAGCATCGATCGCTTTGTAGGCGGTGAGCCTTCCGCATTGATCGCCGCCGAATGAAACGTCCTTCTTTCCTGCCGCCCAGGGACCCTGCTCGCTCAAATCTCATGCGACGTGTGCGTCAGCATGGAACCAACGCCGAAAATCAAGTCGCGGGGGTCCTGCGGGAATTGGGTATATTCTACCGCCGAAACGTGCGCTCGTTGCCGGGATCGCCAGACTTCGCAAACATGTCTCGTGGTTGGGCGCTATTCGTAAACGGGTGTTTTTGGCATCACCACGCCGGTTGCGCGCGAGCGACGGTTCCAATCCGCAACAGGGCCTTCTGGACAGATAAGTTCTCGGCAAATCAGTTGCGTGACGCCGCAAAGAGCAAAGCTCTCGTCGCAATGGGGTTCCGGGTCGTCGTGATCTGGGAGTGTGAAGCGAGTCGTCCGCAGGCCGCACGGCGACGGCTGCGCGGATTGAGGGCGCGGCAATGCCGATGATCGACAGAAAGAAATCTTCCAGTCGGACGGCGCGATTCTCGACACAACGCGAGTCACTATTCCTGGACCGAATCGACCGAGAATTAAATTGGGCCGGCGATCGCGATTCTGTCGCCGCGCGCTCCGCGACCGACAAGAAAAATTACGCCGAATCCTTGTCGCGCGCCCTGTCCCAGCGCTTCGCGGACGCCCTTCGGGATTCTTTCGAAGGAATTTTGCCTGACGTTCACGGAGGCGGTCAGGAATCCAGGGCGCGGACAGGCAAGGGGCTGAAGAAGCTCGACGTCAATTACTCTACGGTCGAGCTTGGACTTGGGCTCGGCGTCTCGATCAAGACCATCAATTTTCGTGACGCCCGGACGAGGCGCTATACGAAAAACTACACCCGGGTCGACAACGAGCTGCGCGCAGAAGCCGCCGACTACCACGAGCGCCAGCCGTACGCAGTGCTCTGCGCCATCGTGTTTCTGCCGCTCGATGCGTGCAACGACGGCGGAAAGAACGCGCCTTCGAGCTTCGGGCAGGCCGTCCAGATTTTTCGTTACCGCAGCGGTCGAGAAAAACCTGCCGATGATGTGACGCTTTTCGAACGTCTCCTCATCGGCCTCTATGATTCGGAGCGTAGCGATTTCGGGCGTGTCTGTTTCTTCGACGCGATGGATGATCCGCCTCGAAAAGGACGGCCACCCTCGTCAAAATCCTTTCGGGAAGCCGTGGACGCGATCGTCGATGCTTATGACCGCCGAAACAAGACCAAATTCAAATGGGCGGACGGCGACTCCGAAGTCTTGAGGAGCCCGCTCGCCGAGTCGGACGACGAGGACGACCCGTAGCGCCGGCGCGCGCTCACCCGTCCATCTTCAGCGCCGCGATGAACGCCTCCTGCGGGATGTCGACCTTGCCGAACTGGCGCATCTTCTTCTTGCCGGCCTTCTGCTTCTCCAGCAGCTTGCGCTTGCGGGTGGCGTCGCCGCCGTAGCATTTGGCGGTGACGTCCTTGCGCAAAGCGCGGATGGTCTCGCGCGCGATGATCTTGCCGCCGATCGCCGCCTGGATCGGGATCTGGAACATGTGCGGGGGGATCAGTTCGCGCAGTTTCTCGACCATCGCCCGGCCGCGCGCCTCGGCGCGGTCGCGATGCACCAGCATGGAGAGCGCGTCGACCGGCTCGCCATTGACCAGGATCGACATCTTGACGAGGTCGCCGGCGCGATAGTCGGTGAGCTGATAGTCGAACGAGGCGTAGCCCTTGGAGATCGACTTCAGCCGGTCGTAGAAATCGAACACCACCTCGTTGAGCGGCAGGTCGTAGACGACCATCGCGCGTTTCCCGACATAGTTGAGATCGACCTGCGCGCCGCGCCGGTCCTGGCACAGTTTCAGCACCGCGCCGAGATAATCGTCGGGGGTCAGGATCGTCGCCTTGATCCACGGCTCCTGGATTTCCTCGATCTTCACGACGTCGGGCATGTCGGCGGGATTGTGCAGTTCGATGACGCTGCGGTCGGTGAGGGCGATGCGGTAGATGACCGAGGGCGCGGTGGCGATGAGGTCGAGGTTGAATTCGCGCTCCAGCCGCTCCTGGATGATTTCGAGATGCAGCAGGCCGAGGAAGCCGCAGCGGAAGCCGAAGCCGAGCGCCGCCGAGGTCTCCATTTCGTAGGAGAAGCTCGCATCGTTGAGCCGCAGGCGCCCCATCGCGGCGCGCAAATCCTCGAAATCGGCGGCGTCGACCGGGAACAGGCCGCAGAACACCACCGGCTGCGCCGGCTTGAAGCCGGGCAGCGCCGCCGCGGTCGGCCGCTTGTCGTCGGTGATGGTGTCGCCGACGCGGGTGTCGGCGACCTGCTTGATCTGCGCGGTGATGTAGCCGATCTCGCCTGGCCCGAGTTCGACCGCGTCGCTCATCTTGGGGCGGAAAATGCCGATGCGATCCACTTCGTAATGGGCGTCGGCCGCCATCATGCGGATGCGCATGCCTTTTTTGATCACGCCGTCGATGATGCGCACGAGAACGACGACGCCCAGATAGGCGTCATACCAGCTATCGACCAGCAGGGCCTTCAGCGGCGCCGTCTCGTCGCCCTTGGGCGGCGGCAGGCGCGCGACGATCGCCTCCAGCACCAGGTCGATGTTGAGGCCGGTCTTGGCGGAGATCGGCACGGCTTCGGAAGCGTCGAGGCCGATCACGTCCTCGATCTGCTGCTTGATGCGCTCGGGCTCGGCGGCGGGCAGGTCGATCTTGTTGAGCACCGGCACGATCTCGTGGCCCGCATCGAGCGCGTGATAGACATTGGCGAGGGTCTGCGCCTCCACGCCCTGGCTGGCGTCGACCACCAGCAGCGAGCCCTCGCAGGCGGCGAGCGAGCGCGACACCTCATAGGCGAAGTCGACGTGGCCGGGGGTGTCCATCAGGTTGAGCACGTAAGCGCGCCCGTCCTTGGCGGTATAATCGAGCCGCACGGTCTGCGCCTTGATGGTGATGCCGCGCTCGCGCTCGATGTCCATCGAATCGAGCACCTGCTCGACCATGTCGCGCGCCGCCACCGTCCCGGTCTCCTGGATCAGCCGGTCGGCCAGCGTCGACTTGCCGTGGTCGATATGCGCGATGATCGCGAAGTTGCGGATATTGTCGATGGCATGGGTGGTCATATCGGTCGGGCGGGCCTTTGCGGATGGCCGTGAAACGGGCCGATGCGGCATAGCAGCGCGGGGCGGGGAAGGAAACCCTGGCGGCCGGCGCGAGGAGGAGTGGGGCGAAGGCGCCTTCTCCCGAGAATCGGGAGAAGGTGTCATGCGGAGCATGACGGATGGGCCGCGATCGTAGAGCGCGGGCCCCAAAGGCCCTGACCCTCTCCCGCGCCGCGTGAGAGGGGAGGACAGCCCTACTGGATGGCGCAGGAAGCGCGTTCGACGCGGGGCAGGCTGAAGTTCGCCAGTTCGTCGTTGTCCGAGCGGCGCATCACGATGAACTCGAAACCCGTCTGCTGCAGATAGCGCGCGTCGACGCGGCAGGCGTTGTCGGGGCCGATCTCGATATCCATCATCATCAGGAAGTGCTGCCCGGCGAAGATGCGTTGCAATTTCTTTTCGCCGAGAACATGCCACACGACATGGGCGCCGTTCTCGCCGATCGTCGCGGCGTCCTCGGTCTGCCTGATCTTGAAGCCGAAGCGGTGGTTAGCGCTGCCGTGAATTCCGTCTGGCCGGTTGTGCCGCCCGTCCATGTCCGGCCGGCTGACGGTCCATGTCTCGCTGACGTGGTTCTTACCAGACAGGTTGATCCGAAAGCTGTGCACCCGTTCGATCCCTGGAAACACGCCCGAAGTGAGGCGGTCGTGGGTTTCGACGATCTCGCCGGTGATCACCGTCGACTGGCCGCTCCTGTCGCCGGCGGGCGGCGCCGAGGCGTCGGGCGTTTCATCGTCCTGATCGGCGCCCTGCGCGGCGTGCTTGGCTTGAACCGCGCTCGGGGTGCTCAGCACGCAGCAAATCGCCAGGAACGCGCCGATCGCCGCCACGCCAACTCGCCCGCGCCGCGGCGCGAAGGTCAACAGTCGATCGATCAATCCAGTCATGCCGCTGCCCCGGCCGCCGGCCTTCGCGACGACCGCCTTTACGCGGTCGACAATGTCGCTGTCAACCGATTTTGGCAACGCGGGGCGGTCCGCGCGCCGTCCGCCCGGACCGCGCGCCGACCGGCGCGGGCGTGCAAAATAATGCCCGAGTTCTTGCCAAATTTCGCCAAAGTGGCGTGGTTTTCATCACGCCGCCGGCGATCAACCGGTCTTTCAATTGATTTTGCGTCGGGAGGTTTCGCATGCTTCGACGCGTGGGCACTTTGACGTCCGCGTTCTTGGTCCTCGCCATCGGCTCGGCGTTCGCCGCCGACTCCGGTCCGCCGCCGATCAAGGGCCTCTGGCTGGCCACCGATTTTCCCGCCCTGACGCTCCACGCCGGCGCCGACGCGACATTGCCGCTCACGCTCTACAGCTACGGCCTCGCGCCGCAACGCACCAATCTGTCGATCGACGGCGCGCCGCCTGGCTGGAAGGTGGAGATCGACGGCGAAGGCAAGCCGGTGAAGGCGGCCTTCGTCGACTATGACAACAAGTCTCGGCTCTCGCTGAAGCTGGTCATTCCGGCGGCCGCGACGCCGGGGCCGTACAACCTCACCATCAAGGCGGCGGGCGAAGACGCCAGCTCCGACCTGCCGATCGCCATTGACCTATCCGCGCCGCTCGCCGCCAAATTGACCGCGACGCCGCAACTGCCGACGTTGAAGGGCACGCCGCGCTCGTCCTTCGACTTCAAGGTGTCGGTGAAGAACGAGAGTTCCGCCGACATGCTGATCAATCTCAGCGCGGGAACGCCATCGGGCTTCGAGGCGACTTTCAAGGAAGGCTACGGCTCCCAGGAATTGACGAGCCTGCCGTTCAAGGCCGGCGAGAGCAAGAACGTCACCATCTCGATCAAGCCGTCGCCCGACGTACAGGCGGGCCGATACCCCGTGCCGATCGATTTCGTCGGCGACAAGGCCAAGACCGAAACGACGCTGACCCTCGACGTCGCCGGCCAGCCGGAACTGTCGCTGGTCGGGCAGAACGATCTGCTCAGCGGGGCCGCGTACGCCGGCGACCAGACGGATTTCCCGCTGGTGCTGCGCAACGCCGGCAGCGCGCCGGCGCGCGATGTCTCGCTGAGCGCGTCCGAGCCGAGCGGCTGGAAAATCAACTTCGAACCGAAGGAGTTTCAGGAGGTTGCGGCGAACGGCGAACAGAAGGTGACGGCGCTGGTGACGCCGCCGCCCAAGGCGATCGACGGCGACTACATGATTTCGATGACCGCGTCGGGCGGCGGCCTTTCGCAATCGGTGAACTATCGCGTCACCGTGCTCACTTCGACGAAGTGGGGCGTGGCCGGCGTCGGCGTGATCGGCATTGCGCTGCTCGTGCTGGTCGGCGCGGTGCGTCGGTTCGGCCGGCGATGAGCGCGCCGATCGTCACAGCGGCCGCGCTCACCAAGCGATACGGATCGACGATCGCCGTCGACCGGCTCGATCTGGCCATCGAGGAGGGCGAGGTGTTCGGCCTGCTCGGCCCGAACGGGGCGGGCAAGACCACCACCATCCTGATGCTGCTCGGGATGACCGAGCCGACCTCGGGGGTGGCGCGCGTCGCGGGTTTCGATCCGTTGCGCCAGCCCCTCGAAGTCAAGCGCCGGACTGGCTATCTGCCGGACCAGCTCGGCTTCTACGACGACCTTTCCGGCGCGGCCAATCTGCGCTACATCGCGCGGCTCGCCGGCCTGCGCAGAGGCGAGATCGACGCACGGATCGACGCCGCGCTGGAGCGGGTGCGCCTCGCCGAAGTCGCGGAAAAGCCGGTGAAGGGCTATTCGCGCGGCATGCGCCAGCGCCTGGCGGTGGCCGAAATCCTGATGAAGCGGGCGAGCGTCGCTATCCTCGACGAGCCGACCAGCGGCCTCGATCCGCAGTCGACCCGCGAGTTCCTCGATCTGATCCGCTCGCTCAGGAACGACGGCGTCACCATCCTGCTCTCCTCGCACATGCTCGATCAGGTCCAGTCGATCTGCGATCGGGTCGCGCTGTTCAGCCGCGGCAGGATCGGGCTGATGGGGCGGGTCGGCGATCTCCTCAGCGACGTGCTCGGCGGCTCGCACGCCATCCGGGTCGAGGCCGGGGGACGCGGTCTTGCCGAAGCCGTCGCCAAGGTGCCCGGCGTTACCCGCGTCACCGCCGGCGAGGGTCATCTCGCCATCGAGGCGCACGGCGATCTGCGCGCCGAGATCGCCCGCGCGGTGGTCGGAGCCGGCGGCAGCCTGACGATGATCGTGGCCGGCCACGCCAGCCTCGCGGATGTCTACACCCGGTATTTCGAGGAGGTTCGCGATGCGGCGTGAAGGCTCGGCGTTCGCTGGCGTCGGCGCGGTGACGATGAAGGAGCTGGCCGACAATCTGTCGAGCGCGCGCATGCGGCTGCTGGAGGTCCTCGTCTTCGTCGCGGGCGCCGGGGCGGTCTATGCGACAATCAGCGGCGTCAAGGACACGGTCGGCGAGGATCCGTTCGTTTTCCTTCGCCTGTTCACCACCGCCCACGCGCCGCTGCCGTCCTTCGTGGCGTTCCTCGGTTTCCTCATTCCGATCGTCGCGATCGCGCTCGGCTTCGATTCGATTTCGAGCGAATTCAACCGCCGCACGATGAGCCGCATCCTGGCGCAGCCCGTCTATCGCGACGCCTTGCTGTTCGGCAAATTCCTCGCCGGCCTCGTCACGCTGGCCGTCATGCTGGTCGCCCTGTGGTTGCTGCTGGTCGGCCTCGGCATGCTCCTGCTCGGCTTGCCGCCGAGCGGCGAGGAGGTGATCCGCGGCCTCGCCTTTCTTGGCGCGGCGATCGCCTATGCCGGGGTGTGGCTGGCGCTCGCCATGCTGCTCTCGATCACCTTCCGGTCCGCTGCGACGGCGGCGCTCGCCTGCCTCGCGATATGGCTGCTGTTCGCCTTCTTCTGGCAGATGATCGTGCCGCTCGTCGCGCTATGGATCGCGCCGGTCAACCCGTTCGATCCCTATTCCCAGCTTCATGCGATCAATGTCGACATGGACATCTCGCGCCTGTCGCCGAATCGCCTGTTCGCGGAAACGACGATGGCGATTCTCGATCCTTCGACACGGGCGCTCGGCCCGGTGCTGTCGTCCGATGTCGAAGGCGCGATCTCGGGGCGCCGCTGCCGCTCAGCCAGAGCCTGCTGCTGATCTGGCCCCAGCTCACCAGTCTGCTCGCGGCGATGGTTCTGTTGTTCACCCTCGCCTACGTGTCGTTCCAGCGGCAGGAGGTGCGGGCGTAACAGCTGCTGAGCCCAGCGCTCAGCCGGAGTTGCCGCGGCTACGATCGGCCGCGGCGCATTGCCTCTGTTAGTGCGCGGGGAGGTTCATCGCGCCGGCGCCGGCCCAGTAGAAGCCCACGCCGATGATGATGAGATAGGCGAGCAGGATCAGCGTCCAGCCCAGATTGTGGCGGATCACCTCGCCTTCGTTGCGCACGAAGCGGCTCGTCGAGACGCCGACGCTGGCGGTCTGCGGCGCGATCGGCTTGCCGATCTCGGCGCCCACCGAATTCAGGCTCGGCAGCAGCAGCGGCGGCATGCCGAGCTGCACCCCGACCAGCGCCTGGAACTTGCCGAACATCGCGTTGGTCGAGGTGTTCGACCCCGACAACGCGACGCCGATGAAGCCCAGGATCGGCGAGACCACGATGAACCACACGCCGAGGCCGGAAAACCCTTTGGCGAGCGAGGAGGCCATGCCGGAATAGTTGAAGACATAGGCGAGGCCGAAAATGAACACGCCGACCAGGAACGCGCCCCAGACCTGACCGAAGGTCTTGGCGAAGATCGCGCCGAGATGGTCGACGCGCAGCTTGCCGACAAGGGCGAGCAGCAGCGCCACGACGGCCCACGAGACGGCGATCGCGGTGCCGCCGACGCCGGGCGCGAAATTGAACGCCGCCGAGATCGTCGCCTTGGTCTCGGGCGCCGTCGCCGCGACCTTCGCGGAGTAGAGCACGAATTTGGGCAACGGCGACCACGGTCCGGTCCATAGCGTGACGATGATGACGAGCACCACGAAGGGCATCCAGGCGACGAGGATCTCGTCGCTCGACAGCGCGTCGGCCTTGGGCGAGCGGGCGAGCGCTTCGGCGCTCAACGGGACGCCGCCATAGCCGAGCACGCGCTTGGGCCGCCACACCGACAGCAGCAGCAGCAGGGCGGCGAAACAGACGATCGCCCCGGAGACGTCAGGCAGATATGGCCCGAGATAGACCGCGACCGGATATTGGCCGAGGATGTAGCCGAACGAGCCGACGATCGCCAGCGGCCAGCCGTCCTTGAGCCCCTCCTTGCCGGAGACGAGATAGATCAGCACCCAGGGCGGCAACAGCGCCAGCACTGCGACGATCGCGCCGACCGAGGCCGACAGGCCGAGCAGGGGATAGCCGGTCACCGCCGCGATGGCGATGATCGGCGCGCCGAGCGCGCCATAGGACACCGGCGCGTTGTTGGCGATCGCCGCGACCCGGATCGCGTCGAGATCGGCGAGGCCCAGCGAGATGAGGATCGGCGCGACCACCGCCCAGGGATAGCCGAAGCCGACGAGCCCTTCGAGCAGGGCGCCGAACGCCCAGGCGAACAGCATCGTCTGCACGCGCACGTCGGCCGTGCCTTTCGAGATGAGCCAGCGGCGGAAAGTCTCGAAGACCCCGGTCTCGGTCAGCGTGTTGAACAGAACGAGGCCCCACAGCACGATCCAGTCAACGCTCCACACGCCGGTCGCCGCGCCATAGACATAGGCGCGCGCGCCGTCGTCGAGCGGCATTCCCCAGACCACGACCGCGAGCGCGAAGGTGACGATCGCGCCGATGAGAACCGCCAGCCAGGCGGTCATCCGCAGGAAGGCGAGCAACACGAGCAACAGCACGACCGGAATGAGCGCGACGAGGCAAGTGAGCGCCAGGTTGCCCAACGGATCAACAATTTGCGTGAACAAGACATCCTCCCCCACGGACTCGCGCGATCGAGTCGCGCGTTGCACGTACGGCTGCATGGGGCGCCCGCCCTTGTCAAGACGTAACAAAGTCGCACTTCGGCGGCAGTTGGAATTCCTATCGAGGCGGCGGGAACGCATTGCGCGTCGTCTTGTCGGCGCGCCGACGCGCGTCGCCAGGCTTGTCCTCGATCCCGTTCGCGGCGCCTCGGCCGCCCCTGGCGGGCCGGGCTTGACACGCCGCGCCGCGTGCCGGAGAGCAGCGGCGGCTACGGGATCGTTCGTCCTCATGCGCGCGGGGCCGCGCGGCCGGGACGCCTGAAACCCATCGCCGAGAGGGCGGCGCAAAGCTGTGGGGAAGTCGTCGTGCACAATGATGTCGTGATGGTCACCGGCGCCGGCGGATGCATCGCCGCCTGGGCGATGCGGGAATTGCGCGAACGCGGGGCCACGGTGGTCGCCTGCGATATTTCCCCCGACAAGCGCCGCGCCGGGCTTGCGATGGACGAGGCTGATGTGGCCTCGCTCATCTGGGAGACCGGCGATATCGCCGACGGCGACTGGCTGACCGGCGTCGCCCGCGAGCACGGCGTCGCCGCGATCATTCATCTTGCCGCGTTGCAAGTGCCGTTCTGCAAGGCCGACCCGGTCGCCGGCGCCAGGGTCAACGTGCTCGGCTCGGTCAACGTGCTGGAGACCGCGCGCCATCTCGGCCTCAAGCGCCTCGCCTATGCGAGTTCGATCGCGGTGCAGGGCATGCATGAGGGCAGCCCATGGCTCGCCACGCTCTACGGCGCGCACAAGGCCTGCGGCGAGGCGATGGCCAGGGTCTACTGGAATGACTGGGGCGTGCCGAGCGTCGGCATCCGGCCGGGGGTGGTTTACGGCCCCGGCCGCGATCAGGGGATGAGCGCGGCGCCGACGGTCGCCATGCTGGCCGCGGTGATCGGCGCGCCTTACGAGACGCCGTACACCGGGCCGTTTCCGTTTCTCTATGTCCGCGAGGCGGCGAGCGCTTTCGTGGCGGCGGTTTCGCAGCCGCGCGAGGGCGCGACGGTGTTCGATCTCAACGGCGTCGCCTCGACCATCGAGGAGGCGCTGGGCCTCATCAAGGCCGCATTGCCCGATGCGCCGGTCGGCGGGCGCGGCGCGCCATTCCCGTTTCCGGCGGACCTCAGCGACGCGCCGATCAACGCGTTCCTCGGCTCCTACCGCAAGTGGGGCCTCAAAGAGGGCGTCGCCGAAACGCTGACGCTGTTCCGCGACCTCGTCGCCGCCGGCAAACTCGGCGCGGCGGACGTGCGCTGAAGGCGCGCCAACGCCTGCGCTTCACGCCCTCAGATATTTGTTGAACCAGTCCAGCGCATGGCCCCACGCTTCCTTGGCGGCGGCTTCGTCGTAACGCGGCGTGGTGTCGTTGTGGAAGCCGTGATTGGCGCCCTTGTAGATGTGGCCCTCGTGCGCCGCGCCAGCCGCGGTCAGTTCAGCGTCGAACGCCGGCCAGCCGCTGGTGATGCGCGTGTCGAGCTCGCCGTATTGCGCGTTGATCGGCGCCTTGATCTTCGCCGCGTCGGCGGCGTCGGGTTGCGCGCCGTAGAACGGAACCGCGGCGGCAAGGTCGGCGCCCAACCGCACCGCCAGCTGATTGACCGTCGACCCGCCGAAGCAGAAGCCGATCGCGCCCAGTTTGCCAGTCGTGTCGGGGCGCGATTTCAGCCATATCGCCGCCGCGAGAAAGTCCTCGCGCATCTTGCCGGCGTCGACTTGGCGGAACAGCGCGAGCCCCTTCTCGTCATCGCCGGGATAGCCGCCGACCGAGGTCAGCCCGTCGGGCGCGAACGCGATGAAATTGGTGACCGCCAGCCGGCGCGCGACATCCTCGATATACGGATTGAGGCCGCGATTCTCGTGGATCACCAAGACGCCGGGCAGCTTCTCCGTGTTCGCCGGCCGCGCGAGATAGCCCCTGATGCTTCCATTCCCCTGCGGCGAGGGCACGGTTGGGCGCTCGGTCCTGATCCTCGCATCGTCAGTCGGAACCTGCACAGCCCAGGCGTAGTTCGGCTTCAGCATCTCGAACAGCGCCGCCGCGGTGACGCCGCCGACCGCGAATCTCTGCGCGCCGTCGAGGAACTGCCGCCGGCTCATTCGGCCATGCACGTAGCCGTCGAACAGGTTCAGCAACTCCTGTGGGAAATCCGAGGCTTTCTTTCGCTCCATGCTGCGTCTCCAGGATTTTAGCGAGCCTCGCCATCGAAGCCGCTCCAGCCGATCGCGCCAGCATTCGGCGCGGCAAGAAAGTGACGCGTGTTTCAACTAACCGTGATTCAACAACGCGTGAATGGCGGGAACGTGAAGACGCCATCGACGCGATCGGGCGTATCGGTGAATTCGGCTGGGATATCTATGGAGGAAATGTCGATGCGCACAATGCTTCTGATCGGAACCGCCGGAACGTTCATCGCTGTCGGCGCGATTGGCAACGCGGCGCAAGCCGCCAATCCTAATGTCCCGTCCTATTCGCCCTACGCGCTGATGGATGTCGGCCCGACGCCGGCGCCCGCGCCTGCGATGGGCGAGCATCGGGCGGCGTATCTAGCGCCCGCCGCCGACGCGGCTACGGCTAACAGCAACGTCCCGTCCTATTCGCCCTACGCAATCATGCCGCAAGGGCGATGAGCGGAGGCGAGAGATCTGAAAGCGTGAGGCCGCGCTGATCGACGGCCGACGACGCCTGGCCGGTCGCGTTTTACGACCGGCCGTGGCGGCGATTTCCGAGGCAGGCGCGAACGGCCGACGGCTACTTTCGGCCGTTGCCGGCGATCGCGGCGGTGACGCCGAGGCCGATGAACACGCCGCCGGTGATGTAGCGCTCCCAGCGCAAGACGCCGCTGTTGCGCCTGACCCATCGCCCGGCCGTCCCGGCGGCCAAGGCGTAGAGGCCGTCGCTGATCAGGCCCATCAGTGCGAACAGCAGTCCGAGGAAGACGATCTGGAACGCCGCGGAGCCGCGCGAGGGATCGACGAACTGCGGCAGGAACGCCAGGAAAAACAGCGCCGTCTTCGGGTTCAGCAGATTGACGATGAACCCGTCGCGATACAGCCGCGCAAGGCTGCGGCGCGGCAGCTTGACGCGTTCGGCCGGCGCGTCGCTCCGGCTGAGAATGCGCCGCGCGCCGATGTAGATGAGGTAGGCGGCGCCGGCGTATTTGACGACGCCGAAGGCCATGGCCGAGGAGGCCAGCAGCGCGGAGAGCCCGAGCGCCGCCGCCAGCACATGGACCAGCGTTCCCGTGGTGATGCCGCACACCGAGACCAGCCCGGCGAGCCGGCCCTGCTCGACGCTGCGCGCGACGATGTAGAGAACCGCCGGCCCCGGCGTCAGCAGCAGCAGGATCGCCGCCACGCCGAACAGGCCGATCGACGCGGCGCTGGGAATGACGATCGCCATGCAGGAGAACCCCGTCCGCTCTTGACCGCATCGTAGCCGACACCGCGCGCGCCCGCCAGCCGCCGCGAACGCGAGCCCTGATCACCACAGGCAACAACAATTTCCGAATCCGACGAATAAATCGCCGACGCCAAGTGTCGCTGCTGCGAGCGGCAATCCGTGCGGCGCGTATTCACGCACTCCGCAAAAGCGTCGCGCGAACTTATTCTCCCCTTGTGGGGGAAGGAGAGCGCGGCGCGGCGCCCTTACTCAGCCTCGGCCTGGTGGCCGCCGCTCAGCGGCACGAACGGAATGATCACGCCGCCGAAAATGTCCGACCGGGTCACGGTGAACGCGCCGTCGGCGCCCTCCGTCTTGACCGCCTTCAGCACATGCTGGGCGCCGGGCGGCCCGACCGGAATGACCATGGTTCCGCCCGGCTTCAACTGCTGCAGCAACGGCGGCGGGATATGGTCGATGCCGCAGGTGACGATGATCTTGTCGAACGGCGCCGCGTCCGGCCAGCCGTTGTAGCCGTCGGCGCTGCGGGTGGCGATATCGGCGTATTCGCGATAGCCTCGGGCGATCAGCGCATCATAGACGCCGCGGGTGCGCGCGGCGAGTTCGGGAATGATTTCGATCGACCACAGCCGGTTGGTCAGATAGCTCAGCAGCGCCGACTGGTAGCCGGAGCCGGTGCCGACTTCGAGAATCTTGTCGCCGCGGCGAACGATCAGCGCGCTGGTCATCCGCCCGACGACCCCCGGCGGAGTGATCGTCACGCCGAAGCCGATGTCGAGATAGTGGCCGACATAGGCGCGCTGGCGATCCTCGGGCAGCACGAATTCCTCGCGCGGCGTCATCAGGAAGGCGCGCTTGTCGTCTGGACTCCACAGGTCGTTGAATCTGAGCAACTCTTCATAGCGATCGAAGCGTTCGCCGAGCAGGGTCGGGTCCTCGCCGCGATAGACCACCATCCAGTCGACGAAATCGATCCGGCGGGCGATCGGCGGCCGCCAGTCGCGCTGGAGAGGTTTTGCAGGGTCGGCGCAAGCCTCGCCGGGGACGAGAACGCCGGCCACCGCGCCGAGAAGAAAATCGCGTCTGCGCATCGCTGGCCCTTCCCCGCCGCTCTCGCGGCGGATTCCGTGGAGCAAGACGGCCTCGCATCGAAACCGTCCGGCGTGCGCCTCCGTTCCGCGGAAGAAACGTGTTTCACGCCCGAAGGCTTGTCAATGCGGGCGCAGGCCTGGTTCGCTATCGCGCCATTGTTCGCATGGAGGAGATTTTTTTCATCTTCGCAACCCTCTCAAAGCGCAGACTGAAGCGCGGCGTCCTTCGATCCGTCACCGACCCTCAAGCCACAATCAACCGTTTCGTCGAACAATCGACAATCCCAGCGGTTCACGTGAGCCGCTGATCCTGACAAAATCACGCCGCCGTTTGGCGCGGGCGCCGAGCGTTACATAGGCGAGGATGGCGTTTCCTCCTCCTTCTGCTCATCGAACCGTCCGCGCTCAAGGAACAAATTCAAGGTCTGACGAGCGAGTGGTTGTATCTTAGAGGGCCACCCGGTTGCGATAAGCTCCTCCGCATCCGTCAACGTTCGCGTTGCATCGCAGGCCTGATCGACCAGGCCTGCCAGTTCCAAGAGCTTGGCTTTTTCCCTTTCATTCAGCGCCGTATTTGAAGACCACGCTGTTGATCCATACGGAACAAAATCAAAGAAACTCTCGAAGTATTCACCGGGCCATTCTCGACGTACACCCTCGTCACCCTGAGCAAGCGTCAGCACCGCTTCCATGATGCGGTTGCGGATTCGCTGTTCCACCAGGCGATCGGATGGTCTCTCGGTCATTGCCTGAGCCAAACACAGAGCGGTGTTGTCCGCAACCGATCGAAGCAAACCATCTTATTGGTGCGGCTTCAGGCGTTGCCAGGAAGGAGCGTTGGTCAATTTTGAACGAAGGGCGCACATGGACCGCAGTTTTGCCCGTCCAGAGTTGACGAAGGATGCAGGGCGCCAAGCGTCAGATTCTATCCACTAACGCCCGAGGCTCCGCGCCAGAAAATCGCGCATCTCCAATCTCGACTGTGCGGCGGCGTCCGCGTCATATTGCATCCACATGCCGAACAGCCGCTTTCCCTCGGCAAGGCCAGGGTCGTCGAACAGGTGAGCGGCGTGGGGATAGACGACGAGCTTGAGGTAGGACTGGCCGGCGGCGAGCCGCCGGCAATCGGCGGCCGGCGTGACCTCGTCCGCATCGCCGATCAGGATGAGCGTCGGGATCGCCAGCCGGGCGCCGGCCTGGTTGGCGCAAGGCGGATAGAACGCCACCGCGGCCTTGAAGGCGGGACGATGCGCCGCAAAGGCGCCGGCCGGCCGGCCTGTGGCGACGCGCAGCGCAGTGTCGGCGCCCTGCGAATAGCCCACGGCGGCGATCCGCGCGGGGTCGACGGCGCGCAGCCTTGAAAGGTAGAGCAACGCGCCGAACGCATCGGAGACGCCTTCGGGGAAATCCACCGCGCAGGTCTCCCGGATGCCCCGCGTTGCGAAATCGTCGACGAACAGCGCGACGTAACCCCAGCCTGCGAACATCGCGCCGATCGACCGGCGCGCAGCCGGCAGGCCGAGGCAGGAGTGCAGCAGCATGACCGCGGGGAACGGGCCGACCCCCTTCGGCGTGGTGAGGTAGCCCTCGATCGGCGCGGCGCGCGCGCCGGGCCGCGCGGCGCTGTCGAAGGTCACGCGCTGCTCGGCGGCGGCGGGCGATGGCAGACCGATCGCCAGCCCCGCGAGGACTGCCGCCGCAACGCCGGCGCGAGCGAAGGCGCGCGTCGCGCGCGCCCCCGTCAAGCCGACGCCCCTTCCGGCCTCACACCTTCTCGGTCGAGGCTTGGTAAATCTCGTCGATCGATTCGGCCAGTGTCGCATTGAAGGCGGCGTCGCTCATCGAATGCTGGAGCCCTTCGGCCAGCGCGCGCGAAAAGCTGGCGATCACGCCGTGGTTGGCGGCAAGGCGCTTGCAGGCGTCGGCCCGAGAATAGCCGCCGGACAGCGCGACCACCCGGGCGACCTTCTTGTGGCTCACCAACGCCGAATAGAAATCGGGAACATCGGGGATGGTCAGCTTCAGCATCACCCGGCGACCTTCCGGCAAGGCGTCGACCTGCCTGCTCAGTTCGTCGCGCAGGATCGTCTCCGCGCCGCCCTTGTCCGGGGCCTTGATCGACACTTCCGGCTCGATGATCGGCATCAGACCGTGCCCGGCGATCTGCGCGGCGACGTCGAACTGCTGCTTCACCACCGCGGCGATGCCCTCCTTCGAGGCCTGGTGGATCACCGAGCGCATCTTGGTTCCGAACACCCCGAGCTTCACCGCCCGCGCGAGCAGCGTGTCGAGCGTCGGCATCGGCTTCATCAGGGCGACGCCGCCGTTCTCCGCCTCCAGCCCCTTGTCGACCTTGAGGAAGGGAACGACGCCGCGATCCTCCCACAGGAAACTTGGAACCGGCTTGCCCCGCGCCTGGCCGTCCATCGTGCCCTCGAACAGGATCGCCGCGATGACCTTGGCCCCGCTGAACGCCGGCGCGGTCATCATGCGCACCCGCATTTCATGCATGAGCTTGAACATTTCCGCGTCACCGCTGTAGGCGCCGTCCGGAATGCCGTAGAGGCGCAAGGCGCCGGGGGTCGATCCGCCGCTCTGGTCCAGCGCGGCGATGAAGCCGCCCTTGCCGGTCATCTGCGCCATCATCTTGTCGTTCGCCATGATCCTCGTCCTCCCAACGGCGGCGTCCGTCGCAAAAATCGATCGCGGCCGCCTTGTTCAAAAAGCACCGCGCAGGGCGCGGATGTCGTCCATCGCGGCGACCTTCTCTCGCCAGGCGGGAGAAGGGGTCATGCGACGGGCGGCGGGTGAGGCGACGCGCGGCCCTGTCCGCGCGCCCGGCGGCGGGCGCCGCCGACCTCACGCGAGCCTGTTTCTTCCGAAGGGTTCAGCCTGTCAAGAAGGCGGCGGCGGGCCGCCCGGAGTTCGGAGCAACCCCAGGCGGCCCTGACCGCGGCCGAGTTGGTCCGACCGACCGCGGCTGAAGAGTCGAACGCGCGGCCTTGACGAAGGGTTCCGATCTCGAAGCGACGCTCACTGCGGGGGCGGCATCACGACGATGCGGCTGAGCTGGAATCGTTCATGCTGCCCGGTGTCGAGGTTGGTCGCGTCGCAATCGATCGCGGTGATCGCTCCGCCCGCGCCGTTCATCGTCAGATGGCAGGCGCCGCGCACGCGATTGTTCTCCAGGCGCTCCTTGTTGGGCAGGTCGAAGCGCGAATTGTTGATGGCGATGACGTGATCGGTCGGCGTCGGCTGGCTGATGTCGTCGCCGAAAAAGAAGGCGACGCCCTCGGCGGTCGCGAAAGCGACGAACTCCTGCCCGGTGGTGCGGACCGCATACATCGCCTGCGGACCGCAAGCCAGCGGCTTGCCGAGAAACTGCGCGACGCAGGCGCCCTTCATCGACACCAGCGATTTTGTGTCGGGCGTCTGCGCCGGCGCGAGGCAGGGCGCGCCGCAGACCAGCGCGGCGGCGAAAACTATCGTCGATGGACGCATCCCATGCCCCTCCCTGCAAATCGCGACCGCCGATTTCGCCGTTCCCCGGTCTCGGCGGCGCTGTCCAACATTGTAGCGCAATCGAGCGATTTGGGGCTATCGATCAGTGGACAATTTCCGCGCCTCACGCATGACGCTCTCAGGCCGCTGCTAGCCCCCGTCGCGCGGATTCCATTGGCCGCGCGAATAGCGCAGGCTCGGCGCCATGACCGCCGGGAGATAGTCGGCGAACGGCCATTCCTCTGGCATGCAATTGTTCGGGCCGATCGCGGTCTGGCCCTTGCCCGCGAGCACGGCTTCGAACCAGCTCGCGGTTTCGGGCGATGCGGATTTGTGGTTGGCCTGCAGAAAGTCCTGCTCGCCGAACTTCCTCAGCGCGACGAATAGCGCTGTCCGGTAGCCGTCGCCCCGCGTCGCGTCGTCGCCGGCCTCGGAGTAGCGGCGCTTCATTTCCGCGACGACCTCCGCGTCCGCCGTGCCAATCCGGCAGAGCGCAAGCGCCGGAAGAGCGCGGTCGTTCGGCTTGAAGTCGTTGGCCGCGAACTGCGCCTTGTAGAAGCTCAATGTATCGGGCCCGGCGTCGGCGGCGCGGATGTACAGCGTGGGGAACCAACGCACCGCTTCCTTGCGTCCGTCCGGCGTGCGCATGACGCTGAAGATGCGGCGGCTGATCGCATCGAACGAATCCCTTGGCAGAGCCGCCATGCCGGCCGCCAGGGCGGCTGAGATTCCCAAGCGCTCGCGCGACGCGTCGCCGGGAGTCTGCTCCAGCGCGACGAACCGTTCGGCCATGCCCCCGGCGAAGGCCGCCAGTCGTTCTGGATTCTGGGCGATCGCATAGCCAAGATCGACCGGAAGCTTCCGATCCTCGCCCTTGACGATCGCGTCGAGCGTTGCGAACACGTCGTCTTCGGTCTGCTGGCGGATTTCGCCGACCTGCTTCATGACGTCGGCGTTCGAAGGGTAGCCGTGAAACGCCTGCAAATCCCCGGTGGTGTATTTGGCGATCCCCAGCATCGCGCTGACCGGTCCGTCGAATCGCGCGTGGTCGAGCTTGTCGGGGATCGAGTTCGATCGGCGTGAACGCCCGGACGAAATCGGCGCCGCAGGACCACGAGGCGGGATTGTCGACGAGACCGCATCCGATCCCGAACATCGGCAGCAATGGCAGACGCCAGACGGAGGCGGTGCGGAACCGCCCGATGACGGCGCCGTCGACGCTCGCTTCATAGGCGTCCTCGCCGATCGTCCATTTTCGCTTCCATATTTCCTGGTCGCCCAGCTTGGCGATGGAGACGATTTTGTGCGGCGGGCGCTCGGGGAAGCGGAGATCGCAAACCCCTCTCTGAATGGCGCCGTCGAAAATCACCCCGAGCGCGAAAATCTTGTTCTGGGTGTCGCGGCGGACGCCCTTGCATTCCTCGCTGGTCATCAGCCGATGCGAAACATAGCCTTCGGGCTGGAAATTCTTGTTGGGTTCGTAGGCGACGGAAACCGCGTGGCTGTCGACGAACTGCCCCGCCTCCGGCAGGACCAGCGAATAGGCGTCCGGCGCAAAGTCGAGAATCCTGCCGGGATTGGTTGCCTTCAGCTCGGCGGATTTGCGGGCGATTTCAATTCCCTGCTCGAAATAGGCGGCGTAATAGCCGCCATAGGCGAGAATTGGGACGATCATCAGGATGCGCGGCGCGGCGCCGATCGCCGCCTCGATGAACATCAGGATCAGCACGGCGTGGGCCAGCAGGCCGGCAAACAACGAGGCGCCGAACAGCATCAGAAAGATGCCGGTCAAGGGGAACGCCTGCAGCGCCAGCAAGGCGAGAAAGGCGATCAGCGCCCATACGAACTTCAGTCGCAGAACCCGCCGCATCGCCTGCTCTCCAGCCGCTGTCGCCGCCGACGGGGAGGCGTAGCGGAAATCGATTAAGGATTCCGCGCCGGTTTGCCAGCCGGCGACGCTCCAGCCTAGTCTCGCGCGCGCCGCGTAGGGAACTGGGGGAAGCGTCTTGGCCCATATCGACTACCGATGCCTGCGCGGCAAGGTTCACGCGTTTGCGCCCGCCGCGCCGGCGACCAACCCGCATTTGTGGGTGGTGCTGGAGGCGGAGGGGCGGCTGTGGTTCGCCACCATCAACGTGCGCTCCGACAAGGGCGCGCCCGACGCGCCGATCGGCAAGTCTTTCCTCTACTATCTCATCGACAGCGATTTTCGCCACCCGATCGTCCCCTCGATCCTGGCGCGGCCGCAGGGCCTTTCGCCGGTCGGCCGCGACTACGCGTCGGGCGCGCTCGATTTCCAGCGCGGCAATCTGTTCGATCCACGCGCCATGCGCGTGCTGCCGATGGAGGGCCAGGGCGGCGACAGCCTGGCGCAGCGGCTGACCGCCATTCTGCAGGTCGCCAAGGACCAAGGCAGCGACGTGTTGTTCTATGGCAACGCCTTCGCCAAGGACAATCCGCATCAGACCGACGCGGCGTTCGGCTTCACCCCGGACACCCCGTTCGGCCTCGACAATATCCACATGGCCCAGGGCGACCCCAAGGCGATCGACCTGCATGTGCGCGAAAATGGCGTCTGGCACGACGGGGCCTGCTTCATCTGGGAGGAGCACGCCAGGCGCATGACCGCCGCCTTCCTCGCGTTCCAGACCCAGGCCTGGCACACCAACGACAACGGCGAACTGATCTACGGGGTCACCGGCTGCGAAGCGCCGCTCTATGATTTTTCCGACGGGCTCGGGGCGCCGCTGCCGTTGCCCGACCGCGCGGCGCAATTGACCTCGCTGCATCGCGCGCCTGATGGAAGCGGCGCGGTGACCGTCGCCAACATGACCAGCGCGCCGATCGCCCTCGCCGGGTGGACGATCCTCGCCCAGGCGCAGAAGTCGTTTCCCCTGCCGGCGACCACGCTGGCGCCCGGCCAGCCGCTGTCGGTCGCGCTGACGCCGGACCTCCTCGACGACGCAGGCGGCATCCTGACCCTCGTCAATCCCGCCAACCTGCGGGTCGACGGGGTCGCCTACCTCGGCGGCGAGCCGGCGACCGGCTGGAGCACGAGTTTCTAGGCATGCGCGTGTGGCGCGCTCGCCTTGCGCTCTTCTTCGATCAGCCAGGAGCCGATTTTCTGGTCGCCGATCGAAGCGCCTCGGCCAGGAATTCAAGGCGATCGTTGCCGAAGAACATCTCGTCGCCGACGAACATCGTGGGCGAACCGAAGGCGCCGCGTTCGGCCGCGACCGCAGTGTTCTTTTCTCGCCTCGCGACATATTCCGCCGAGCTCGCCCGATCGAGCAGCCGGGCGCCGTCGAAGCCCGCCTTGTCCAACACGCCGATGAACAGGGAACGCTGGGCAAGATCGACCGGCTTGCCATAGACGGCGGGATAAACGGCGCCGGCATAACGGCCCCTTTGCCCTGGAGAGCGCGGAATCGGCCGGCGCCGCGGCGGATCACCGAGAAGGGCGTCAATCCGTCGACGTCGTCACGCAAAATGATAACCAGTGTTTCGCCATCCACTTCGCCGAGCGCCATGCGCCAGGGGACAATGGGGCGCTCATATTCGACGAAGTAGGGCGAGTTGGCGAGGCGTCCTGCGAAGCAGTCGGCGACCCGCAGACGCGCATCGGCGCTGGCGAGCTCACGCACGCCGTCCCAATCGCGCCGATTGAATCGTTCGACGTAAAGGCGCAGCAACCGGGATGTCTCGGCGCTGGAGGCTGGCTTGACTCCGAATTTGGCTTCGGGTGAGCGAGGCAGCGTCGCCAGCTTGGCGCGCCCGCGGTTGAGAGCCGATTTCACGCCGCCGACCGTGGAATCGACGAGATCGGCGATTTCGTCGAGCGAATAGTCGAAAATGTCCTTCAGGAGCACGCAGGCGCGCTCTTTGGGTGGGAGATTGATCACGAGACGCTCGACAGCGCGGTCCACGGCCAGGCCGGCGGGTTCGACCGGCGAGACCGAATCGGGCTCCGCGGTGGCGGCTTCGGCGTTCCGGCGGGTCTCGCGCCGGCGCAGGAAGTCGATGCAGCGATTGTGGGCGATGCGGAACAGCCAAGGGCCGCGGGAACGCGTGTCATCGAACTGGTCGAGCTTGCGATAGGCCTCAAACGTTGCTTCCTGCATGACGTCTTCGCCGTCCAGCACCGAGCCCGTCATGCGCGCGCAATAGCGATGCAGCCGGGGACGCATATGAACGATCGTCTCCAGAAACGCCGCGTAGCGCGCTTCGAAGAGGCCAAGGGCATCGAGATCGGATTGTGTGTCCATGCCGCGCTATACGCAGGTCGAGGCTCCCAGGATACGCGGATTGATGCGAGGGCCGATAGGGACGCCCGTCCGTCGGCGATGAAACCTCGCCATTTCCGGGGATAATCCCAGCGCGGCGAATTGTCGATTTATGACAGGCGGCGTCAGCGACGGCGAAGTCAGTTGCGCGGCCAAAAGTCCTATGTTACGCAACCCGCGCCTTGAGGTCCCAGGGGCGGGGCCCGCCGGGACGACCATGGCCGGGTTGCCCGGCGGTCTCACGTCTTTGGGCCGAATTGCCGCCTTCATCGAGCTTTTGCCCGTCGGCGAGTTGTGGATGGCTCGGACAGGCCGGGCCATGACGGCTGTCTGGTTTATGAGAAACGGGACGTAAGTGGCGGAGCAGGACAACATCGTTTCGGGAATGGCGGGGCGCTACGCGTTGGCCCTGTTCTCGCTGGCCAGGGACGAGCAGTCGATCGATCAGGTCGCCGCCGCGCTGAGGACATTCGACGATATGATCGCCGAAAGCGCCGATCTCGCGCGCCTCGTGCGCAGCCCGGTGTTCTCCGCCGAGGCGCAGACCAAAGCGCTCGGCGCGCTGCTCGACAAGGCGGGAATTGTCGGCGTCGCCGCCAATTTCATCAAGCTGGTCGCCGCCAAGCGGCGGCTGTTCGCGATCCGCGCGATGGTCGCCGACTACCACAAGCTCTATGATTCCTGGCGCGGCGTCACGCGCGCCGAAGTGACCAGCGCCGCCGCGCTGTCCGACGCGCATGGCGCGGCGCTGAAAGAGGCGCTCAAGGACGTGACCGGCGGCAAGAACGTCGAGATTTCGGTGAACGTCGATCCCTCGATCATCGGCGGCCTGGTCGTCAGGCTGGGCTCGCGGATGGTCGACGGTTCGCTCAGGACCAAACTGAACGCAATTCGCACCCGCATGAAAGAGGTCGGCTGATGGATATCCGCGCCGCTGAGATTTCGTCCATTCTCAAGAGCGAAATCGCCAACTTCGGCACTGAAGCTGAGGTGAGCGAGGTCGGTCAGGTGCTTTCGGTCGGCGACGGCATCGCGCGCGCCTACGGCCTCGACAACGTGCAGGCCGGCGAAATGGTCGAGTTCGAGAACGGCGTCCGCGGCATGGCGCTCAATCTCGAGGACGACAATGTCGGCATCGTGATCTTCGGCTCGGAGCGCGACATCAAGGAAGGACAGACGGTCAAGCGCACCGGCGCGATCGTCGACGCGCCGGTCGGCAAGGAGCTGCTCGGCCGGGTGGTCGACGCGCTCGGCAATCCGATCGACGGCAAGGGGCCGATCAACGCAGCCAAGCGGTCGCGCGTCGACATCAAGGCGCCCGGCATCATCCCGCGCAAATCGGTGCACGAGCCGATGGCGACCGGCCTGAAAGCGGTCGACGCGCTGATCCCGATCGGGCGCGGCCAGCGCGAATTGATCATCGGCGATCGCCAGACCGGCAAGACCGCGCTGGCGCTCGACGCGATTCTCAACCAGAAGTCGCTGAACCAGTCGGGCGACGAGAAGATCAAGCTCTACTGCGTCTATGTCGCGATCGGCCAGAAGCGCTCGACGGTCGCCCAGTTCGCCAAGGTTCTCGAAGAGCACGGCGCCCTCGAATATACGATCATCGTCGCGGCGACGGCGTCCGACCCGGCGCCGATGCAGTTCCTGGCGCCGTTCACCGGCTGCGCGATGGGCGAGTTCTTCCGCGACAATGGCATGCACGCGCTGATGATCTATGACGACCTCTCCAAGCAGGCGGTCGCCTATCGCCAGATGTCGCTGCTGCTGCGCCGCCCGCCCGGCCGCGAAGCCTATCCCGGCGACGTGTTCTATCTGCACTCCCGCCTGCTGGAGCGCGCCGCCAAGATGAACGACGAACACGGCGCGGGATCGCTGACCGCCCTGCCGATCATCGAAACCCAGGCCAATGACGTCTCGGCCTATATCCCGACCAATGTGATTTCGATCACCGACGGCCAGATCTTCCTGGAGACCGACCTGTTCTACCAGGGCATCCGGCCGGCGGTGAACGTCGGCCTTTCGGTGTCGCGCGTCGGTTCGGCCGCCCAGACCAAGGCGATGAAGAAGGTCGCCGGCAAGATCAAGGGCGAGCTCGCGCAATATCGCGAAATGGCGGCCTTCGCACAGTTCGGCTCCGATCTCGACGCGACGACGCAGCGCCTCTTGAACCGCGGCTCGCGCCTGACCGAACTCCTCAAGCAGGGGCAGTTCGCGCCCCTCAAGATGGAGGAGCAGGTCTGCTCGATCTATTGCGGCGTCAACGGCTATCTGGACAAGCTGCCGCTCGACCGCGTCAAGCCGTTCGAGGAGGGGCTGCTGTCGACCCTGCGCACCAAGAACCCCGACATTCTCGAGGCGATCCGCTCCTCGCGCGATCTGTCGGACGACGTTTCGGGTAAGCTCAAGGCGGTCGTCGAAGTCTATGCCAAGAGCTTCGCCTAGTGATTCGCGCCGCCCCTCATCCGGCGCTTCGCGCCACCTTCTCCCGCAACGGGGAGAAGGGACGAAAGCCCCTCGCCCGCTTGCGCCGGACGATCGCTCTGCGATCGCCGTGGAGGGGTTGGGGTGAAGGGCGCCCCCCCTCCCTGACCCTCCCCCACAAGGGGGGAGGGAACGCGCGTGGAGAAGCTTAGGCCATGCCGTCCTTAAAGGACCTCAGAAACCGGATCGCCTCCGTCAAGTCGACGCAGAAGATCACCAAGGCGATGCAGATGGTCGCGGTGGCCAAGCTTCGCCGCGCGCAGGCCGCCGCCGAATCGGCGCGCCCCTATGCGCAGCGCATCGAAACGGTGCTGGCGAACCTGGCGGGCGCGGCCGTCGAGGGCGCGCAAGGTCCGCGGCTGCTGACCGGCACCGGCGCGCAGCAAACCCACCTGCTGCTGGTGTGCACGGGCGAGCGCGGCCTGTGCGGCGCGTTCAACACCTCGATCGTCCGGCTGGCGCGCGAAAAGGCCAACACGCTGATCGCCGAAGGCAAGACGGTCAAGATCGTCTGCGTTGGCAAGAAGGGCTACGATCAACTGCGCCGCACGTTCGAAAAGCAGATCATCGACTTCGTGGATCTGCGCGCCGTGCGCACGCTCGGCTACGCCAACGCGCAGCCGATCGCCAAAAAGGTTCTCGACCTGTTCGAAGGCGGCGAATTCGACGTGTGCACGTTGTTCTTCGCGCAGTTCAAGTCGGTCATCGCGCAAATTCCGACCGCCCTGCAACTGATTCCGCCCCGAGTTCGAGAAATCGGACGAGCCCGGCCCGACCTATGACTACGAACCCGACGAGGGTGAGATTCTGGCGCAGTTGCTGCCCAACGCCGTCGCGGTGCGCATCTATCGCGCGCTGCTCGAAAACATGGCCTCGTTCTACGGCTCGCAGATGAGCGCGATGGACAACGCGACCCGCAACGCCGGCGACATGATCCGCAAGCTGACGATGCGCTACAACCGCACGCGCCAGGCGATGATCACCAAGGAACTGATCGAAATCATCTCGGGCGCCGAGGCGCTCTGACTCTGTTTGACCGGCGCGCAGGCGCCCGGCCCATTGCGAAGCGAGGACGACAGACATGGCGAACGCCAACAGACCGACCGGCCGCGTCATTCAGGTGATCGGCGCCGTCGTCGACGTGAAATTCGACGGCCATCTGCCGGAGATTCTCAACGCGCTGGAGACGATCAACAACGGCGCGCGGCTGGTGCTCGAAGTCGCGCAGCACCTTGGCGAAAGCTCGGTGCGCTGCGTCGCCATGGACATTTCGGAGGGGCTCGTCCGCGGTCAGGACGTGACCGACACCGGCGCGCCGATTTCGGTTCCCGTCGGCGTGGGAACGCTCGGGCGCATCATGAACGTCATCGGCGAGCCGGTCGACGAGGCCGGCCCGATCCCCGCCGAGGCGCGGCGCGCGATTCATCAGCCGACGCCCTCTTACGCCGAGCAATCGACCGAAGCGCAGATTCTGGTCACCGGCATCAAGGTCGTCGATCTCCTCGCGCCCTATGCCAAGGGCGGCAAGATCGGCCTGTTCGGCGGCGCCGGCGTCGGCAAGACCGTGCTGATCCAGGAACTGATCAACAACGTCGCCAAGACCCATGGCGGCAATTCGGTGTTCGCGGGGGTCGGCGAGCGCACGCGCGAGGGCAACGACCTCTATCACGAGTTCATCGAATCGAAGGTCAACGCCGATCCGCATCATCCGGACCCGAACGTCAAATCGAAATGCGCGCTGGTGTTCGGGCAGATGAACGAGCCGCCCGGCGCGCGCATGCGCGTCGCGCTGTCGGGGGTGACCGTCGCCGAACATTTCCGCGACCAGGGGCAGGACGTGCTGTTCTTCATCGACAACATTTTCCGGTTCACCCAGGCGGGCTCGGAAGTGTCGGCGCTGCTCGGGCGCATCCCCTCGGCGGTGGGCTATCAGCCGACGCTGGCCACCGACATGGGCGCGCTGCAGGAGCGGATCACCACGACGACCAAGGGCTCGATCACCTCGGTGCAGGCGATCTACGTGCCAGCCGACGATTTGACCGATCCGGCGCCGGCGACTTCGTTCGCCCATCTCGACGCGACCACCGTGTTGTCGCGCTCGATCGCCGAAAAGGGCATCTATCCCGCGGTCGACCCGCTCGACTCGACCTCGCGCATGTTGACCGCCGCCGTCGTCGGCGAAGAGCATTACGCGGTCGCCCGGCAGGTTCAGCAGGTGCTGCAGCGCTACAAATCCTTGCAGGACATCATCGCCATTCTCGGCATGGACGAACTGTCCGAGGAGGACAAGCTGACGGTGGCGCGGGCGCGCAAGATCGAACGCTTCCTGTCGCAGCCGTTCGACGTCGCCGCGGTGTTCACCGGCTCTCCCGGCGTGCAGGTGAAGATCGAGGACACGGTGAAGGGCTTCAAAGGCATCATCGAGGGCAAATACGACAGCCTGCCCGAAGCGGCGTTCTATATGGTCGGCACCATCGAGCAGGTCGTCGAAAAAGCCAGGAAGCTGGCGGCGGAAGCCGCGTGACCAGCGGCGGGCGCCGCGGCAAGCGAGGGTGACGATGGCCAGTTTTCACTTCGAACTCGTCTCGCCGGACAAGCTGTTGTTCAGCGGCCCGGTCGAGGACGTGCTGGCGCCTGGGACCGAAGGCGATTTCGTCGTGCTGCGCGACCACGCGCCGGTGATGACCGCGCTGCGGCCGGGCATCGTCGACATCGGCGAGGCGCAGGGCAAGCACACAAGGGTGTTCGTTCGCGGCGGCTTCGCCGACGTGAGCGCCGCCGGCCTGATCCTGCTCGCCGAGACCGCCGTGCCGGTGGCCGAGCTCAGCGCCGAGCGCCTCGACGCCGAGATCAAGAACGCCGACGAAGACCTCGCCGACGCCTCCGAAGAGCAGAAGCAGGCCGCCCAGGAAAAGCTCGATCGCCTGCGCGAGCTGAAGGACGCGCTGAAGATCTGAGGGCGAGAAGCGCCGACGCGCCCCCTCGCCCCGCAAAGCGGGGAGAGGGCCGGGGTGAGGGGCGGCGCAAACTTTCGAGATCAGAGCGCCCGCGCCAATCTCCCGGCGTCGCGAAGCCCCTCATCTGGCGCTGCGCGCACCTTCTCCCCGCTTCGCAGGGAGAAGGGTTTTGAAAGTCGAGCGGCCCCGATGACCGTCACCCCAGCCGACGTCCGCGCCGCCTATGCCCGCATCGCGCCCTACGTGCGTCGCACGCCGCTGATGGAGGCGGCTTCGCCGACCGGGCAGGGCAGCCCGATCTCGCTGAAGCTCGAGTTCCTGCAGCATACCGGCTCGTTCAAGCCGCGCGGCGCCTTCAACAATCTGCTGACCCGGCCGGCCCCGGTGATCGGCTGCGCGACCGCGTCGGGCGGCAATCACGGCGCCGCCGTCGCCTATGCGGCGGCGCGGGTCGGGGTGAAGGCGCGCATTTTCGTCCCGGAGATCGCCGCGCCGGTGAAAATCGCCAAGATCAGGGCGAGCGGCGCCGAGGTGACGGTCAGCGGAGCGACCTATTTCGACGCGCTGGCGCTTTGCGAGACTTACGTGCGCGAGAGCGGCGCGCTGTCGATCCACGCCTATGATTCCCTCGAGACCATCGCCGGCCAGGGAACGGTCGGGCTCGAATGGGAGGAGGACCTCGCCAGATCGGGCGCCGCGCCGCTGGACACCGCGCTGGTGGCGGTCGGCGGCGGCGGGCTGATCGCCGGTATCGCCGCCTGGTTCGACCGCCGCGTGAAAGTCGTCGCCGTCGAGCCGGAGGGCTCGCGCGCCTTGCGCGCGGCTCTCGAGGCCGGTCGCCCGGTCGACGTGGAGATCAACTCGGTCGCCGCCGATTCGCTGGGCGCGCGCCGGGTCGGCGACCGCGTCTTTGCGATCGCCCGCGAGGCGGTCGCCCAATCCGTCCTGGTCAGCGACGCGTCGATCCGCGCGGCGCAAGGCGCGTTGTGGCGGGATTTCTGCACCGTAGCCGAACCCGGCGGCGCCGCCGCCTATGCGGCGCTGGCCAGCGGCGCCTACCGGCCGGAGCCCGGCGAGCGGGTCGGCGTCCTCTTGTGCGGCGCCAACGCCGATCTGACGGCGCTGCTTCCGGCGCAATGAGCGGATCACGCCGCGCGAGCGAGCGTCACAGGAACGCAAACGGCGCTCGATAGGATGCGGCCGACAGACCGTAATGTACTGGGCCGCCTGCGCCTGGCCGTCTCGCTAGCCGTCGCTGGCGCCGCTGCCCGGAGCTGCGCTAACATTCGTCCCGGTCCATGCGGCGGAGGGCTTGATCAAACTGCGATCGCGCGATCGCGCCTGGATCAGAGGAATGCAGCCATGGCGACGCCAAAGTCGGAAAAGCGCTTCCGATGGGCGGGACCTTCAGCAATTCCGGAGTCTGACCGGGAACCGACGATCGGCGTCTGGATCGCTCAGTCCAGACCGCCGCCGTCACCAATAGCGGCACGATCACGGGCACGCAGCGTTCGCGGCGTGCTCGATCAACGATTCCGGCCGCCGGCAAGAAGGGGACCGTCACCAACGATTCGGCGGCCAGATCACCGGCGCCAGCCGGCGTCGACGATCAGCGGCGACGGAACGATCACCAACTCCGGAACGCTCACCGGTCACGTCGGGAACGGGCTGCGCTCGTCGGCAAGGGCGGCACGATCACCAACGACGCCGGCGGCAAGATCACCGGCGTCACCGTCGGCGCCGAGATCGACGGCAAGGGCGCCAAGGCGAACGTCCTGACCAACAGCGGCGCGATCAGCGCCAGCGCCGACACTCGGGCGTCGCCGTCGCGCTGGGCTCCAGGCGGCACGATCACCAACAACGCCGGCGCCACCATCACCGGCGGCGAAGACGGCGTGTCGTCGAGCTCCGGCAACGTGACGCTGACCAACGCCGGCACGATCACCGGCACGACCGGCGTCGGCGTGAACATCAACGATCCCGCGTCGACCAACAAGGCGACGATCACCAACACCGACATCATCACCGGCGCGTCGGGCGTGGAGATCAGCGGCGAGGGCAAGGTCACGACAATGCCAACGACGATCACCGCGACGGTGGGAACCGGCGTCCTCGATCGGCGGAGGCGGCTCGGTCACCAACGATGCGGTGAGCCACGATCAGCGGCGTCGCCAAAGGCGTCGAGATCGACGGCGGAACCGGCGCCGTCGCCAACAGTCTGACCAACGACGGGACGATCAAGGCGACGGCGACCGGAACGAGCATCGGCGTATCGATGGGCTCAGGCGGCAAGGTCGCCAACAACGCCGGCGCCACCATCACCGGCGGCTTCGACGGCGTGTCGTCGGGCTCCGGCACGTTCACACTGACCAACGCCGGGACGATCACCGGCACGGCCGGCGTCGGCGTGAACATCAACGATCCCGAGCCGACCAACAAGGCGACGGTCACCAATACCGGCATCATCACCGGCGCCTCGGGCGTGGAGATCAGCGGCGAAGGCAAGGTCACCAATTCCAAGACGATCACTGCGACCGCCGGCAAGGGCGTCCGTCATCGGCGGCGGCGGCTCGGTCACCAACAATGCGGCAGACACGATCACCGGCACGGCGGCGGCGTCGAGATCGATGGGGGAACCGGCGCCGTCGCCGACAGCCTGACCAACGACGGGACGATCAAGGCGACGGCGACCGGAACAAGCATCGGCGTATCGATGGGCTCCGGCGGCAAGGTCGCCAACAACGCCGGCGCAACCATCACCGGCGGCTAAGACGGCGTATCGTCGGGCTCCGGCAGCATGACGCTGACCAACGCCGGCACGATCACCGGGACAGCCGGCGTCGGCGTCAACATCAACGATCCCGGGTCGACCGACAAGGCGACGGTCACCAACACCGACGCCATCACCGGCGAATAGGGCGTGGAGATCAGCGGCGAGGGCAGGGTCGTCAACTCCAAGACGATCACCGCGACCGCGGGCAAGGGTGTCATCATCGGCGGCGGCGGCGCCGTCAATAACGAAGCCAAGGCGACGATTTCGGGGACCAGCGGCGGCGCCGAAGTCGATGGCGGCGGAAGCGTCACCAACAACGGATCGATCACCGCGAGCGCCACCACCGGCGTCGGCGTCTCGCTCGGCGGCGGCGGCGCGGTCGAAAACCTCGCGGCGGCGTCGGTCATTTCAGGCGGCGAAAACGGCGTCTCCAGCGGTTCGGGCAGCCTCGCCTTGGTGAACGCTGGCACGATCACCGGCACGCACGGCGCGGGCGTGACGATCAACGATCCCGGGTCGACCGACAAGGCGACGGTCGCAAACGCCGGCCAGATCACCGGCGCCTCGGGCGTCGAGATCAGCGGGGCCGGCGACCTCGTCAATTCGGCGACCATCGACCGGAACCAGCGGCAAGGCCGTCACGATCGGGGGCGGCGGCATGGTCGCCAATTCGACGCCCGCCACGATCACCGGCGCGGCCGGCGGCGTCGACATCTCGACGGCGGCGGCATCGGTCATCAACAATGGCTCGATCGTCGTCGAGCGGCGCGAACAGTGACGGCGTCGATCTCGGCGGAGGCGGCAAGGTCGCCAACCAGGCGGAGCGGCGCGAAAATCTCCGGCGCGGACAATGGCGTCAGCGTCGGCTCGGGAAACGCGACGATCGCCAATTCCGGCACGATCATCGGCACAGCCGGGACCGGCGTCACCATCAACGGGACCGGCTCGGTCACCAACTCCAAGGCGATTTCGGGGGCGAGCGGCGTCTCGATCTCGCGAGGCCGGCGATGTCATCAATTCCGGTTCGATCAAGGCGACCAGCGGCGCCGGCGTGCATGATCGGGGGAGTCGGCGAGGTCCTGAACCAGAAGGCGCGGCTCGATCGTCGGCGTCGCCGGCGGCGTCACGATCGACGGGGCCAACGCCATTCTCGTCAATGCCGGCTCGATCACCGCGAGCGGCAGTTCGAGCGACGGCGTGAGATTCGCCGACGGCGGCGTGCTCGACAATCTCGCCGGCGCGACGATCGCCGGCCGCGCGGACGGCGTGACTGATCGACGGCGCGGGCGTCGTCGAGACCGCGGGTTCGATCAGCGGCGTCGTCGGCGTGGCGATCACCGGCGTCGGAACGGTCGTCGACGACGGCTCGATCACCAGCACGACGGGCGCTGACGGGACGGCGGTCTCGCTCGGCGCGGCCGGCAGCACGTTCGAACTCGCGTTCGGCGCCACGCTCAATGGCGGCGTCGCCGGTTTTCAGGCCGGCGATACGCTCGAACTGGGCGACAACGGAATGACCATCACCGGCGGCACGACCGCCGCGGGGCCGTCCGGCATGACGACGCTGACGCTGAAAGACGGGACCAAGACAGTCGTCTCGATCGACCTCGTCGGCAATTTCATCGGCGATACGTTCACCGTCACCCCGATCGGCGGCGCCAAGACCGTCGCCGTGACGTCTGGGCGCCGCCCCGACGACGGTCACGGTGGCCGAGTTCGAGAGCCCAGGAGGCGACGCTCAACGGACTGCCCGGCGGCTTCGACATTTCCGACACCGCCGCCAACATCGACGCGGGCCTCGCGCAACCTCGAAGCCGACGAAGTCCCATATCGACTCGATCGTTTCGACGACCGCGATCCGTCGATTTCGGCGCTGCGAATTTCGCGGCCGACGAGGCTGTGCTCAACAAGATCCTCGGCGGATTCAAGATCACGGGAGCGGCGGCCAGCGTCCAGGCCGATCTCGACGCGATCGAGGCGGACATCGGCCATGTCGACCATGGTCGACGTCAGTGTCGGGCACCGTCGCCGTGTCGCTCGCCACGATCGAGGCGGATCAACTCGCGCTCGACAAATTCAACGCTTTCGCGGTCGTCGACAGCGCCGCCTCGGTCAGCGCGGGCATCGAGACTCTCGAAGCGCTGGCGGCAGGGCGGCGCGACCATTAACTCGATCAGCTTCACCGATTCCGGCACGCCCGTCCTCGACCTGTCGCAGGACGAAGTCACCGACTGACGCGGCTCTGCTGGCGAAGATCGTCGGCGCCTATGATCTCGACGTGACCGGCGTGTTCGGCGAACCCTACGACGCCTACAACAAGCAGTTCAACGCCGCCCATCAATTGATCGGTGAGACCTTCTTTGTTCCAGGCCCCGCCTCCACCCTCGGAAAAATCGCCTTGCCGACGGCGCCCAGCCAGATTCGAGCTTGCCGTCGGGACGTATCTCGGGTCGGTGGTCAGCGGCTTCGGGTCGGGAGACACGGTCGATTTCCAGAGCGTGGCCTTCGACGCGGCCGACACCGTGACCTTCACCGAAAACGCCGCCAAGAACGGCGGCACGGTGGCGGTCGACGATGCGAGCGGCGCGGCAGTGGCGCAATTCGGCCTTCTCGGCTCCTACAGCGCCGCGAATTTCTCGACGTCGGCAGGATACGAACGGCGACTTGCTCATCGCATGGCAGGCGGCCGCGGGCGACGCTGTCGAGGCTCCCATGGCGCTCACGGCTTCCAGCCTGGTGTCGCAGGACCCGGCGAGCGACCTTCACGTGGACGGGGTCGACCTCGGCATATCGCTGCCAACCGGCTTTATCGTCGCCGATATCGGCCATCGCGCCGGCGGAGCGCTGAGGGACGTAATGATCGACGACGCAGCAGACGGGCGCCAGCGAGCTCGGACTTGTGTCTCACGGCCACATCAGCGACTGGACGGCGATCGGCGGCGGCGCTTCCGGCGGGCGCCACGGCTGACGCGCGAGCGGCGGGCCTACCCGCCGCGTTCGACGGCCTGTCCGGTCAGGCGGCGTGCTGCTTGGCCTTCAGCCAGCCGCGGTTGATCGAGAACCTCGGCGATCTGGATCGCGTTGAGCGCGGCGCCCTTGCGCAGATTGTCGGAAACGCACCACAGCAAGAGGCCGTTGTCGACCGTCGGATCGTCGCGGATGCGCGAAATATAGGTCGCGTCCTCGCCGGCCGCCTCGTGCGGCGTGACATAGCCGCCCGGCTCCCGCCGGTCGATCACCAGGCAGCCCGGCGCTTCGCGCAGGATGTCGCGCGCCTCGTCGGCGCTGATCGGGTTCTCGAATTCGATGGCGACCGCCTCGGAATGGCCGATGAACACCGGCACCCTGACGCAGGTGGCGACCAGCTTGATCTTCGGATCGAGAATCTTCTTGGTCTCGGCCACCATCTTCCATTCTTCCCGCGTGAAGCCGTCCTCCATGAAGACATCGATTTCGGGAATGACGTTGAAGGCGATGCGCTTGGGAAACTTCTTGGTCGTCACGGGATCGGAGACGAACACCGCGCGGGTCTGCGCGAACAATTCGTCCATCGCCTCCTTGCCCGCCCCCGACACCGATTGATAGGTCGCCACCACGACCCGCTTGATCGTCGCCCGGTCGTGCAGCGGCTTCAGCGCCACGACGAGCTGCGCGGTGGAGCAGTTGGGATTGGCGATGATGTTCTTCTTGCCGAAGCCCCTGGCGGCGTCGGCGTTGACTTCCGGCACCACCAGCGGCACGTCCGGGTCCATCCGCCAGGCGGAGGAATTGTCGATCACTACGCAGCCGGCGGCGCCGATCCTGGGCGACCATTCCTTCGACACCGAGCCGCCCGCCGACATCAGGCAGATGTCGGTCGAGGAGAAATCATAGTGTTCGAGGCTCTTGCACTTCAGCGTCCGGTCGCCGAACGACACTTCGCGACCGATCGACTGCGATGAGGCGAGCGCCACGACCTCGCTCACGGGAAAACGACGCTCCGCCAGGATATCGAGCATCTCGCGGCCGACATTGCCTGTCGCGCCGACCACTGCGACCTTGAAGTCCGCCATTTCCGAAATTCCTTTTGCTGACCGATGTCCCCCGCTACGCCCCGTCGGGGCTGTTCCTCGACACCCCCGCCGGGGGAGGAACCGGAGCTGGGAGGCGCGCTAAAGCGTCGCGCCGCCGCATTTGGCGGCGGGCCGGGCTTTCGTCGGCCGTTTTGACAGTCGCGGTGGTCATGGTTCATCCGATGGCGCCGCTCGTCCGCGGCGCATCGCGTTGGAAACCACGTCGCGCGCCGCAAGTCAATCCGCGCGCCGCGCCGACCAGGGCTTCGAAGTCAGGTTAACGCGGATTGAGGATTGACGGGTGAGGTGAATCTATAGGCGGGCTGATTCGGAGAGCCGCCATGGACCTTTCGCCGCCTGATTTTGGAGACCGCTCGCGCCTTCGGGTGCTGCTGGATCATTTTTCGATCATCGAAGACGAGCGTGAGCCCCATCGCGTCGCCTACCCGCTGGCCGAGCTTCTGCTTTTGGCGGTGTGCGGGACGATCGCCGATTGCGACGACTACGAGAACATCGCCGGGTGGGGAGAGACCCACCTGGAGCTCCTGCGGCGGTTTTTGCCGTTTCATCACGGCGTGCCGTCGGGGCGGTGGTTGACGATCATGATGAACCGGGTCAGCCCGGCGCTGTTCTCGGCGTGCTTTTCCGACTGGGTTCGCGCCTGCTGGCCGGACCGTCCCGATCTGGTGGCCATCGACGGGAAAACCATACGGCGCAGTCATGATCGCAGCGTCGATCAGCCGGCGCTCCATTTGGTCTCGGCGTTCGCCACCACCCAGGGGCTGGTGCTTGGTCAGGAATTGGTCAGCGACAAATCCAATGAGCTCAGCGCCATTCCCGCGCTGCTGGAGCGGCTGGCGGCCGACGGCGGGCTGAAAGGCGCCCTCGTCAGCATCGACGCCGTCGCCTGCAACGCGGCCATCGCCCGAACGATCACCGAGGCGGGAGCCGATTATCTCCTGGCCGTCAAAGCCAACCAGCCGACCTTGCGCGGCGAAATCGAGACTTTCTTCCGCGATGCTCCCGAGGCGGGCCTGGAGCGCTTCGCCGACGTGGACAAAGGGCACGGCCGCATCGAACAGCGCGCCGTCACTGTGGCGCGCGAGGTCGACTGGCTCGGCGGGGAGCGGCGCTTTCCCGGGGAACTGCGCCTGCCGCGCGTCGCCGCCATCGTCAAAGTCGAGAGCCGAACCGAGCTCAAGGATCGCTGCCGCTTCGATACGCGCTACTACATCTCTTCGGCCAAGACCTCGGCCGAAGACGCCGCCAAGGCGGTCAGGGGCCATTGGCGCGTAGAAAATCAACTGCACTGGACGCTGGACGTGGTCTTCAACGAAGACCAATCCAGACTGCGCAAAGGCCATGGCGCCAAGAACATGGCCGTCGTCCGCCACTTCGCCATCAATCTCGTCCGCCGGGTCGACGAGGCCGCGCGGCCACAGCGAACAGGCCTGCGACGCAAGACACGCAAACCAAGCGCGCCGCGGAAAACCAGCATCAATTTGCGCCGAAAACTCGCAGGCTGGGACACCGAATATCTCGCCGCCGTCCTCCAAGCCAAAATCCGTTAACCCGGATTCGGAGCCCTGGTCGACAGGCGGCGAGCCCGAACGCCCTGCGGCGCCGCCTCAACCCGGCAGGTTGAACACCCGCGACGAGACGAAATAGCCGGCTTCGACGACGCCGAGGGCGACCGGCGCGCCGAAACACGCGACGTAGGCCGGCCCTTCGGCTGGCATGTGCGCGCCGCGCAGCAACAGCTTCTGCCCGCGCCGCAGCGTCGCGGCGCCGTCGCGATCCACCGCCAGGCGAGGCAATTCGGCGAGCCCGGCCTCGACCGGCTGCATCGCTTGCGCAACCGCCGACGCATTGCGCAATTCGTCGAGCGTGACCGCCTCGTCGCTGCAGAACGGGCCGACGCGGGTGCGGCGCAGCGAGGCGACATGGCCGTAGCATCCGAGCAGCCGGCCGAGGTCGCGGGCGATGGCGCGGACATAAGTGCCCTTGCCGCATTCGGCCTCGAACACCGCCTCGTCCGGCTGGCTGGAGATGAGGTCGAGCCGATGAATGACGACTTCGCGCGGCGTCATGACCAGCGCCACGCCGTCCCGGGCGAGGTCATAGGCGCGCTCGCCGCCGACCTTGATCGCCGAAAAGGCGGGCGGAACCTGGCTGATCACGCCGATGAAACCGCCCAGTTGCGCGCCGATCTCCTGCGCGCTCGGGCGGCGGTCCGATGTCGCGACGACGCGCCCCTCGGCGTCGTCGGTGTCGGTCTCTTCGCCCCATTTCACGCCGAAACGATAGACCTTGATCCCGTCCTGGACGATCGGCACGGTCTTGGTCGCTTCGCCGAAGGCGATTGGCAGCACGCCGGAGGCGAGCGGGTCGAGGGTGCCGGCGTGGCCGGCCTTTTTGGCGTTGAACAGATATTTGAGCCGGGCGACCGCCTGCGTCGAGGTGAGGCCGACGGCCTTGTCGAGGCAAATCCAGCCGTCGACGGCGACGCGGGTCGAGCGCGGCGAATTCATGTGAGGTAAGGCCCGATGGCGACGCCGCTGCGCTCCATTGCCTCAGGCGTCAGTTCGGCCGCGCAGGCGCGAATAAAGGCGCGCAGGGCGTTGTCGTCGGCGAATGAGGTCATCGGCATCGGGAACGAAAGAGCCGCGCCATGGATGATGATCAACTGCCCAGCGCCGATCATCAGCTCGGTTACGTCCGCCCAACCGAACCGAAACACGGATTTCTTCCAGCTAATTTCCAGACCATCCACAAGCCGCACCACAGAAACCTCAAAGCCATCCGGTTCACGTCTGCGAAAATCCGAAAGCGCAAAACGTCTCGCCAGTCTCGGCGTGATCAGAGCTGCCGCAATCATGACGACAACGATCCACAAGAACTCGATCAGGCGGCTGTATGCCCCAGGCAAATGGAAAAAATCCGGGAGTGGTAGGGAATCGACAAGAATCCCGACAACGATCAGCGCCAATAGTCCGACCCAGGCCTTTTTGACACTTGGCGTCAGACGCCGCCCGGCGAAGCGGCCGCCAGCCAGGCTTCGCTCGCGATCAAATTTGTAGATAATTTTCTCCAGCGACTCGTCACTCATTCCGCTTTGTCTCTTCCGGCGGCTTGAGGTCGCGGGCGACTTCGGGAGACTTCAGCAAGGCGTCGATCCTGGCGCTCGCCTCGAAACTCCCGTCGATGACGAAGCGCAGATCGGGTGCGAACTTCAGGTTGATCCGATGCGCGATTTCAGTGCGCAGCTCCTTCTTGTGACGCTCCAGCGCGGCGATCGTCTTCTCGGCGTCCTTGCCGCCCAGCGGCATGACGGCGAGCGTCGCCAGTTTCAGGTCGGGGGACATCGTAACCGAGGGAATCGTCACCACCTTTCTGGCGAGCGCCGGATCCTCGATGTCGCCGCGCGCCAGAATGTCGGACGCCGCGTGGCGGATCAATTCGCCGACCCGCAGCCCGCGCTGCGAAGGTCCGGCGTTGTTGTGGGGTGGACGGGGCATCGATGAGGTTGCGCCTGAGTTGGCGATTGGGGAAGGGCGGCCGGCGCGGCGCGGGAGTTCTCGCGCCGCCGCGGTGCGTGGCGGCCGTCGGCTATATCGGCCCGAGCTTCACCGAGAAGCCGGGGATCGCGGCGCAGCTCAAGGTATCGTCCGGGCCGCGCTCGACGATGCGTTTCCCAGACGCCGTCGCGGGGTCCGCTGTGAATATGCGCGCGCCGCCGGCTCGCGTCGATCACCCACAGTTCGCGCACGCCATAGCGCGAATAAATCTGCGCCTTGAGGCCCCGATCGTATTTGAGGCTGGTCAAAGCGACCTCGATGGCCAGCAGAATATCGGAGCCCTTGACCTCTTCGAGCTTGATCCCTCGGGGATAAACGACGAGGTCGGGCTCGACGAAAGTCAGCTTCGACAGATACATCGTGCTTTCGACGCCCAGCCAGAGATTGTCCGGCAAGGCGCGAGCGAGGCCCAGAGTGAGCGCCGATTTGATCAGCTCGTGAACATGCGTCTTGGCCGGCTTCGGAACGATCTCGCCCTCGATCAGCTCGAAGTTCTCGTCCTCCGAAATGATGCCGGCCTCCTGCATGCGCAGGATTTCCTGCACCGTGAAGGCGCGGCGATCAAACCCTTCGGCCGCCCTGGTAACGCTCGTGGTCATGTTCCGAACCTGGTTCACCAGACAACGCCGGCGTCAGAGCGTGCGCCGCACCTCTTCGACAGTGTAGCATTCGATGACGTCGCCGACGCGCATGTCCTGGTAGTTCTCGAACGCCATGCCGCATTCCTGGCCCGCCTGCACTTCCCTCACCTCGTCCTTGAAGCGCTTGAGCGTCGACAGCTTGCCCTCGTGAACCACGACATTGTCGCGGATCAGCCGCACATGGGCGCCGCGCTGGACCGTCCCGTCGGTGACGCGGCAACCCGCGACATGGCCGACCTTGGAAATCGAGAACACCTCGAGGATCACCGCATTGCCGAGCATTTCCTCGCGCAGGGTCGGCGCGAGCATTCCCGACATCGCCGCCTTCACGTCATCCACCAGGTTGTAGATGATGTTGTAGTAGCGGATTTCGATGCCCTGCCGCTCCGCCAGATCGCGCGCTTCCTTATGCGCGCGCACGTTGAAGCCGATGATCACCGCCTTCGACGCTTCGGCCAGCGTCACGTCGGATTCGGTGACGCCGCCGACGCCCGAATGAACGACGCGCGCGCCGACCTCGTCGGTGCCGAGATTGTCGAGCGCGGCGAGGATCGCCTCGACGGAGCCCTGAACGTCGCCCTTGACGACGATCGGCATTTCCTTGCGGCCAGCCGTCTTCAGTTGGCTCATCATGTCGGCGAGCGAGGTGCGGACCACGCCGCCGCGCGCGGCGAGCTTCTCACGCTTCTGGCGATCGCGGTATTCGGCGATTTCGCGGGCCCGCGCCTCGCTTTCGACCACCGCGAACCGGTCGCCCGCCTCCGGCGCGCCGGAGAAGCCGAGGACCTCGACCGGCGTCGACGGCAGCGCGGCCTCGACATTGGCGCCGGCGTCGTCGATTAGCGCGCGCACCCGGCCCCATTGCGATCCGGCCACCACCAGCTCGCCGACCCGCAGCGTGCCGCGCTGCACCAGCACGGTGGCGACCGGACCGCGGCCGCGATCGAGCCGCGCTTCGACGACCGTGCCTTCGGCGCTGCGGCCCGGATCGGCGGTCAGGTCGAGCAATTCGGCCTGCAGGGCGATCGCCTCGAGCAACTTGTCGAGGTTGGTGTGCTTGGTCGCGGAGACCTGAACCGCCAGCGTATCGCCGCCGAAGGCTTCGACCTGGACGTCGTGTTGCAGGAGTTCCTGCGAAACGCGGTCCGGATTGGCTTCCGGCTTGTCGATCTTGTTGATCGCCACGATGATCGGCGCCTTGGCCGCCTTGGCGTGGCGGATCGCCTCGATGGTCTGCGGCATCACGCCGTCGTCGGCGGCGACCACCAGGACCACGATATCGGTGACCTTGGCGCCGCGCGCCCGCATCGCGGTGAAGGCGGCGTGGCCGGGGGTGTCGATGAAGGTGATCTTCTCGCCGCCGGGCGCCGTCACCTGATAGGCGCCGATGTGCTGGGTGATGCCGCCGGCTTCGCCGGCGACCACATTGGCCTTGCGGATCGCATCGAGCAGCGAGGTCTTGCCGTGGTCGACGTGACCCATGATGGTGACGATGGGCGGACGCGGCGCCGACGCGCCGTCCTCATCGGCCCGGTCGAACAGGCCCTCCTCGACATCGGATTCGGCGACGCGCCGGACCGTGTGGCCCATCTCCTCGGCGATCAACTGGGCGGTGTCGGCTTCGATCACGTCGGTGATCGTCACCATCTGGCCCTGCCTCATCAGCAGCTTGATGACATCCACGGCGCGCTCGGACATGCGGTTGGCGAGCTCCTGAATGGTGATCGTCTCCGGCAGTACGATTTCGCGCGAAAGCTTCTCCTTGGCTTCCTTTATCCCGTGCCCCTTCAGACGCTGGGTGCGGCGACGGAACGCCGCGACCGAGCGCGTGCGCTCTTCCTCGCCCGCCGTCGCGCTGGCGACCGTCAATCGGCCGCGGTTGCGGTGTTCGGCGCCGCGGGTCGGCCGCGGCGGCAGGATCACCTTCGTCGGTTGCGCCACGGCGACGCCGCGGCGAGCCGAGCGCCTGGCGTCCTCCTCTTCGGCGGTGAGGGCGCGCCCGGCGGGCGCCGGCGCGGGGCTCGCGCTCGCCGGGATGGCGGCCGACGCCGGCTTTCGCGCCATCGTCACCGCGGGCGCGGCGGAAGGCTCGCCGCCGGCGAGGCGGCGGCGCGCCTCTTCCTCGGTTTTTCGCTTGAAGTCGGCTTCCTGCGCGCGGCGCGTTTCCTCTTCGCGCTTGCGCGCCTCGGCCGCTTCGCGTTCAGAGCGTTCGCGCGCCTCGCGCTCGGAGCGAAGCTTCGCATCGGCTTCCTGCCGACGGCGGTCCTCGTCCTCTCGCGCGCGCGCGCCGACGAGCGCCTTGGCGCGCGCCTCGCGCTGCTCCTCGGTCAGGGTGTGCAGCACCACGCCGGTCTTGGGCGGCGCGACGGGCGCCGGGCTGGCGGCCGCCTTGGCCGTCGCAGCCGCGCTGGTCGGACCGCGCGGGGCCAGGGGCGCCGCCGCCGGCGCGGGAGCCGCCGGGCGCAGGGCGACCGGCGCAGGCTCGCGCGACGGGGCCTCGCCCGATCCCGCGACGCGCCGCTTCACCTTCTCGACGACGACCTGCTTGGTGCGGCCGTGCGAAAAGCTCTGGCGGACCATCCCCTGCTCGACCGGACGCTTCAAATGCAAGGTTTTCGAGGGGGTCACGCCCAAAGTCTTTTCGCCGCTATTGTTCGTATCGCTCATGCGTCCTTCCAAGTGCCCGGGCTCCGCCCATCTGTTGTCGGTCCCGCCTCAAGCGGACGGCTCGCCGCCATCGTCCGCCCCTGCGGCGACGGGCGGATCACCCGCCTTGTTCGATCGGTATTGGGCGAGCCGGCGGGCGCGAAACAGAAAGGCCGCGCTCGCCTCGCCCGCGCCAAGCGCAGCATGTATCACATTTGTCCTGCCCAATGCCAAATCCAATTGGCTCGAAGAAAAGAGATTTATTCGCGCGATCCGTTCGGCGTCCGCGTCGGGACGGCCTCGCGCAATCCGATCCAGCTTCGCCGCCCCGTCAGGCGACCCGTCGCTCGCGGCGATCAGGGCGACCACGTCGCCGCTGCGGATCGCCGCTTCGACCTTGGCCGCTCCGGTGGTGACGAGCCCCGCCTTGTTGGCGATCGACAGGAACTGCAGCGCGTCGCCCTCGATCATCCGGTCGAGGTCGCGCGCCAGATCGGGCGAAGCGGCGGCCCTGGTCTTGAACCCGCGCGAGAACGCCTGCCGGCGCGCCGCCTCCTCGACGACGGCGAAGCTCAACTTCGTCCACACCCCGCGGCCGGGAAGCCTTCGGCGCAGATCGGGCGCGACATCGCCGCCCGGCGACAGACCAAAGCGGATCATCGCCGCGGGCGGCCCTTTTTCGCCGGTCACGATGCATGTTCGCTCCGAATCGCTGCGATCGGGCTTGTCGCGGGCGGCCAATCGACCCTCCATCGCATCCATTCGCTCAAGGGGAGAACCAGCGCGCCTGGCTTCCAACGCCGATCTTCGGGCGCCGGAAACGCTCCGGCCGGGCCTATTCCACTTCGCTGGCCGCGTCAGGTTCGGCCTCCTCAGGCTCCGGCAGCGCCTCGATCCATCCCGCCCGCAGGCGCGCGTCCATGATCATCGCGTCGGCCGCTTCGCGTGAAACATCGAAGCCGTCGAGGAATCCGGGATGCCGCTTGCCGTCGGCCTCGGCGCGATCCGTCCAGCCGACGAGATCGTCGGTCGCGCAGCCCGCGAGGTCCTCGACGGACTTGACGTCGTTTTCGCCCAGCTTCACCAGCATCGGCGTGGTGAGGCCCTCGATCAGCTTGAGGTCGTCGGCGACGCCCAGAGCCCTGCGGCGTTCGTCGAATTCCGCTTCGATGCGCGCCAGATGCCCCTGCGCGCGCGCCTGGATTTCGGCGGCGGTGTCGGCGTCGAAGCCTTCGATCGAGGCCAGTTCGTCCGGCTCGACGAACGCCAGCTCCTCGACCGAGCGGAACCCTTCGGAAGCCAGCAACTGGGCGACGGTTTCGTCGACGTCGAGCGCGGCCATGAACACATTGGTGCGCTCGACGAACTCCTTCTGGCGGCGTCCCGATTCCTCCGCCTCGGTCAGGATGTCGATGTCCCAGCCGGTGAGCTGGGACGCCAGCCGCACGTTCTGCCCGCGCCGGCCGATCGCGAGGGAAAGCTGATCGTCGGGGACGACCACCTCGATACGGGTCGAATCCTCGTCGAGCACCACCTTCATCACCTCGGCCGGCTGCAGCGCGTTGACGATGAAGGTCGCCGCGTCGGCCGACCACGGAATGATGTCGATCTTCTCGCCCTGCAATTCGTTCACCACCGCCTGGACGCGCGAGCCGCGCATGCCGACGCAGGCGCCGACCGGATCGATCGAGGAATCGTTGGAGATCACCGCGATCTTGGCGCGCGAACCGGAATCGCGGGCGACCGATTTCACCTCGACGATGCCGTCGTAAATCTCCGGCACCTCCTGGGCGAACAGCTTGGCCATGAACTGGGGATGGGTGCGCGACAGGAAAATCTGCGGTCCGCGCTGCTCGCGCCGGACGTCGTAGACATAGGCGCGAATGCGGTCGCCCGGCCGGAACATCTCGCGCGGGATCATTTCGTCGCGCCGCACCACCGCCTCGCCGGCGCCGCTGCCGCCGAGATCGACCACGACGTTGCCGTATTCGACGCGCTTGACGACGCCGTTGATGATTTCGCCGATCCGGTCCTTGTAGACGTCATATTGCTTGTCGCGCTCGGCCTCGCGAATTTTCTGGACCAGCACCTGCTTGGATGACTGCGCGGGGATGCGGCCGAAATCGAACGGCGGCAGCGACTCGGCGATCCAGTCGCCGATCTGCGCGGAAGGGTTCTTCTTCTGGGCGTCGGCGAGCGCGATCTGGGTGGCGTCGTTTTCGACCAGTTCGACGACCAGCAGCAGGCGCGAGAAGCGGATTTCGCCGGTCTTGGGATTGATCTCGGCGCGCACCTCGGTCTCCTGCCCGTAGCGCGAGCGCGCCGCCTTCTGCATCGCGTCCTCCATCGAGGCGAGCACGATCGATCGGTCGATCGATTTCTCACGCGCGACCGCGTCGACGATCTGCAGGAGTTCGAGCCTGTTGGCGCTTACCGCCATGTCAATTCTCCTTCTATGACCTCAAAAACCGGCCTGTCGCCGCTTCGGATCGTTGGGTTAACGCGTCTCGCGCTTGTCGTCGGGCAAGGCGTTGTCGTCGGGCCTCGCCTTTTTCGCCTTGCGTTTTTTCTTGGCGGCCTTCTCGCGGCGCAGCGCCGCGCGGATCAGATCTTCGGTGAGGACGAGCCTGGCTTCGTCCATATCGCCGACCGGCAGACTCACAAGCTCGCCTTCGCCATCATCCTTGGCGACGAGGCGAAGCTGCGCCGCCATCGTCGGCCCGCTCCCTCGCAAGCCTTCGACAAGCCCGCGAAAGCGCTTGCGCGCGCCGACCGGAACCGCCATCTCGATCCGCGCCTCATGACCGACCGCGCGCCGGAAATCGGACGCCCGCACCAGCGGCCGGTCGATGCCGGGCGATGAAATTTCCAGGCGATAGGCGCGGCCCATCGGGTCTTCGAGGTCGAGAACCGGCGAAACGGCGACGCTCGCGCGCTCGCAATCGTCGACCGTCATCGAGCCGTCGGGCCGCTCCGCCATGATCTGCACGGTGGTTCCGTCGGCCGCGGAAACCTTCACCCGCACCAGCCGCAACCCGAGATCGCGCAGCGCCGGCCCGACGATGGCGCCGACGCGCCGCGCGAGCCCGCTCTCGGCCAGCAGACGCGGCTCGTCGAGGGCGTCGGCGGGCGTCGGCGGCGCGGCGCTGGAATCGCTGATATGGCCCGCCTCGGGGGCGGATTGTCGTTCGGCCATGGCTCCCGGCGGCAATAAAAAAGAGCGGGTCCCGGCCGGGGCCCACTCTCAAAAACCACTCCTCATCAAGGCGACGAGAAGCTATGAGAAGTCAACGATCATTCACATAGGCGACATCGCGCGAAAAAGCAAGACGATCACGGCGTCGCCGATCCCGACCTCGAGGCGGAGCCGGGCCTCGAGGAGGAAAACGAGCCCCGCGGCCCCGGCTGCCGCGCGCGGGCCGAAGGATCGTCGGCTGGCGAGCCGCCGCGCTTCGCCCGGATGATCAGTGTTTCGGTTCTCCCTGGAGTTTGCGGATCAGCGCGGCGCGCAGGCGATCGAGATCGGCGGCGGATGGGCTATCGGACGCGGCCTTCGGGACGACGGTCCGCGACGTCTTGAACCGTTTCTCCATTTTGGGCAGGCTGGCTCTTTCAGGCGTTGACGCGCGGTCATCCGCCGGCGGGCATTTCTGAGGCCAGGGATACGCCCAGTGGCTGTATCGGTGGCATGCCTCGCCAGGCGTCGTGAGCGCCAGCAGCATGCCGAAGATCAGGGCCAGTGCTATCAAGGCGCGTTGCCCGACTTTGCTCATTCTACCTCGGCCACAACATCCAGCCGAGCAGGCCGATAGATCCGCCGGCGACGATCAGGGCTGTGAGCCCCACAATCCAGCGGGGGCCGACCGTTCTGCTCATGGACTCACTCGAAATTGCCGCTGCGCCTGCCGGCGCGGCGAGCCTTGCCGGCGGGCCGCTGGGAAGCTGCGGGACCCAGCGGCCCTTACCGATTCGGCGATGGAGGGGGCTCCACGCCGCGTCGGCTGTCGCATAGAGCCTAAACATTTAGCGATAATTCAAGGTTAACAATGCCTTATAGTGAATTCGCGAGCCGTTTGCCAGAGCCGCGCGCCCGAACGGCGAAGTCAACCGCGTTCCGTCAGGTCTGGAGCGCGGTCGCCACTGGCCGGCCGCAAGCGTTGGGTATCGGCCGCCGGACATCATGCCGGCGGCGGCATTGCGTCTGTCGACCCCATGCTAGGATCGGCCGGGGGCGGGAATTGCGACGATGCGCGCTTGGCTGGCTGCTTTGGTTTTCGCACTGAGCGCGACCGCGGCGCGAGCACAAATTGGCGTTCCGGTTGAACCATTCGTGCTCACGACGCCGGATTACCCCAGCTTCTACCCTGTCTTCGGCGAGAACGCCGCCAATTGCGCCAGGACGCCCTACCCGCCAAACCGCAGCGGAAGACGCGGGAGCAACCCCGAAGAAGAGCAACACCCCAATCCGGCGTGTCCGGCAAGATGATCGGCGCCTCGACCACGCCACATCCGCGTCGCCGTCCGGCCTCTCGCGGCGCGCCAACCAAACGGGCGGGCGCGACGTGTCCTGCAGGGCTTCGTCCTCGGAAAATGACGCGAACGAGACGACGCAACGGCTCTCGCCGCCCAGCCAGCGCCGCCGGCGCGGCGAGGCGACGTCGCGCAGGATCGGCGCGGCGTAGTCGGCGAAGATTCCGGGCGCCCGTCAAACACAGGTCGCCAAACCTTCCCGCGGGCCGCTATCGCTACATTTCGATTTCGCCGGTTCTGATCGCGTTCACCACCGCCTGGGTGCGGGTCACCGCGTTGAGCTTCAGCATGGCGTCGCCGATAATCTTGTTGATGGCGCGCTCGCTTCGTCCCGAAATCGAGCCGATTTCCCACGACGTCTTGCCGGCGGAAATCCATTGCAGCACTTCCCGTTGCCGCGCCGTCAACGGGCGCGCCGGCGGTTCGCCAGATGGCGGACGGCGAAGCGCGCCGGCCTTGCTCGCGGCGAACAGCGCAATCAGTTGAATCGCACGCTTAGCGTCGTCGTGCAGATCGGGGTTTGCGCCCGCCAACCACATGCACGCCGGAATATTGTCCGGTCGCCCGATGGGGACCACCAGCCCCTTGTTCAAGCCGAACGTCTCCAAGGCTTGCAGGAATCGCCGGTGAGCGGCCGCGTTGTTTTGGGGGTAGGGCGCTTCGCTGTAACGAAAGGCTTCATAAGTCGTTCGGGTGTGAGCGCAGATGTGGTCGACCAGATAGAAGCGCTCTTCGACATAGCACTCGCGAAAGCCGTTCGGCGCCGACTCGGTCAGGATGAGCGGATCGGCGTCGTCTGTCGGCGGCGGCAACCCGTTGATTCCCAACGACGTATAGCCGTAGTCTCCAACCGCGCGGCCAAGCGTTGCAGCAACCTGCGGCAGCGAGGCCAAACCGGAAATCTCGTCTATCGCATCGAAGACATGGCTGTGTAGTGAGCCTGAATTCATATCGGGGATCGCCAGTCCGAAACGCCCCCTGACGAGACGGTTACCATAAGCCTCGACAACATCAAATCACGAACCCGCGCGTTCGGCGCCGCCGCCGTGAGCCCGGCATCGGGCCGGACGTTCAGCCGCGCGCCGGCGTTGGCGACAAGGGTTATGCCGACAAGGTCAGCCGCCAGGCCGCGAGAAAGTGTGGAATTGCGCCGATCTTTCCCCGGTTTGGTCCAGCCGCCAATTGTCAGCATCTTGACGGCCAAGGCATGGCGCCGGATTTGCTAGTTGGTGCATCTGCCGCGACGGGGCGCGGGGGCGGAGCCTGCGGGATAGGAACGCAAGATGAGGACGGACGCGCACGCGCCAGCGCCGATCAAACGGCTCCTCGTCGCCAATCGCAGCGAGATTGCGATTCGCATCTTTCGCGCAGCCTCAGAACTCGGCATCCATACGGTTGCGATCTATGCCGAAGAGGACAAGCTTTCGCTGCACCGGTTCAAGGCCGACGAAGCCTATCAGATCGGACGCGGCGCGGCGGGCGAACTGCACCTCGGGCCGCTGGAGGCCTATCTTTCGATCGACGAGGTGATCCGCGTCGCTCTGGCGGCGAAGGCCGACGCCATTCATCCGGGCTATGGCTTCCTGTCGGAGAGTCCTGAATTCGCTGAAGCATGCGCTGTCAACGGCGTTGTCTTCATCGGGCCGAGACCCGAAACGATGCGCGTGCTCGGCAACAAGGTCGCCGCGCGCAACCTCGCCATTTCGGTCGGCGTGCCCGTCATGCCGGCGACCGGTCCTCTCCCCGAGGACGGCGACGAAGTCAAACGCCTCGCGCGTGAGGTCGGCTATCCCGTGATGCTCAAGGCGTCCTGGGGCGGCGGCGGGCGCGGCATGCGTCCAATCGACGGCGAGGAGAAGCTGATCGACGCGGTGCGGACCGCCAGGCGCGAGGCGAAGTCAGCCTTCGGGAAAGACGAAGTCTATCTGGAGAAGCTGGTTCAGCACGCCCGCCATGTCGAGGTGCAATTGCTCGGCGACCAGCACGGGAATCTGGTTCACCTGTTCGAGCGCGACTGCACGATCCAGCGGCGCAACCAGAAGGTGGTCGAGCGGGCGCCGGCGCCGTATCTCGATGAAAAGACGCGCAAGAAGCTCTGCGCCGCCGCGCTGGCGATCGGCAAGGCGACCCACTATGTCGGCGCCGGAACCGTCGAATTCCTGATGGACGCCGTCACCGGCGCGTTCTACTTCATCGAGGTCAATCCGCGCATCCAGGTCGAGCACACCGTCACCGAACAGGTGACCGGGCTCGACATCGTCAAGGCGCAGATCAAGATTTTGCAGGGCGGCCGGCTTGGCCGGGTCGATGAGACGGGGATTCCTTCGCAGGAGGAGATCAAGCTCAACGGCCACGCCCTGCAATGCCGCATCACCACCGAGAATCCCGACAACAATTTCATTCCCGACTATGGACGCATCACCGCCTATCGCGGCGCTTTCGGCTTCGGCATCCGCGTCGACGGCGGCACGGCCTATTCGGGCGCTGTCGTCACGCGTTATTATGACGCTCTGCTCGAGAAGGTGACGGCATGGGCGCCGTCTTCGGCGGAAGTCATCGCGCGAATGGACCGCGCGCTCAGGGAATACCGCATTCGCGGCGTCGCCACCAACCTGACGTTCCTCGAGACGTTGCTGAACCATCCAAAGTTCCGGGCGAACGAATATACGACGCGGTTCATCGACGAGACGCCGGAGCTTTTCACCGTCAAGAAGCGCCGCGACCGCGCGACCAAGCTGCTGACCTACATCGCCGACGTGACCGTGAACGGTCATCCCGAAACCAAGGGGCGCGCCAGGCCGCCCGCCGAGGCGCGCAAGCCCGAGCCGCCGGTCTCTATCCGCCTGGAGTCGGCCGCGCCGGCGGGCGCCAAGCAGCGCCTCGATCGGCTCGGTCCGCAGAAGTTCTCGGCGTGGATGCGCGAAGAAAAGCGCGTTCTGATCACCGACACGACGATGCGCGACGCCCATCAATCGCTTCTTGCGACACGGATGCGCACCTACGACATCGCGATGGCCGCCGAATTCTACGCCGCAAGACCTGCCACAGCTTCTCTCGCTCGAATGCTGGGGCGGCGCGACGTTCGATGTCGCAATGCGCTTTCTCAACGAAGACCCCTGGGAGCGCCTTGCGCGGGTGCGGGAGAAGGCCCCCAATATCCTGACCCAGATGCTGCTGCGCGGCGCGAACGGCGTCGGCTACACCAATTATCCCGACAATGTGGTGCGCCATTTCGTCCGCAAATCGGCCGATGCGGGCATGGACCTCTTCCGCATATTCGACTGTCTCAACTGGGTCGAGAATATGCGCGTCGCGATCGACGCGGTCTGCGAGACAGGCAAGCTCGCCGAGGGCGCGATCTGCTACACCGGCGACATTCTCGATCCCGACCGCGCAAAATATTCGCTTCGCTATTACGTCGGCCTCGCCAAGGAGGTTGAAAAGGCGGGCTGCCACATCCTGGGCCTCAAGGACATGGCGGGTCTCCTGAAACCCGCCGCGGCGCGCGCGCTCGTCAAGGCGTTGCGCGAGGAGATCAGGTCTGCCGGTCCATCTCCACACGCATGACACATCGGGGATTGCGGCCGCCAGCGTGCTCGCCGCCGTCGAGGCCGGCGTCGATGCGGTCGACGCGGCGATGGATTCGATGTCGGGCCTGACCTCGCAGCCCTGCCTCGGCTCGCTTGTTGAAGCGCTGCGCCATACCGTGCGCGACACCGGGCTTGATCCCGAAGCGATTCGCCAGCTCAGCTTCTACTGGGAGGCGGTGCGCGTCCAATATGCCGCCTTCGAAAGCGATCTGAAGGCGGGCGCCTCGGAGGTCTATCTCCATGAAATGCCGGGCGGACAGTTCACCAACCTCAAGGAGCAGGCGCGCGCGCTTGGATTGGAGCGGCGATGGCACGAAGTCGCCAAGGCCTATCGCGACGCCAACGAAATGTTCGGCGACATCGTCAAGGTCACGCCCTCCTCGAAGGTCGTGGGCGACATGGCGCTGATGATGGTGACGCAAGGACTGACGCCGCGCCGATGTCGCTCGATCCTCGAGCGCGAGATCGCATTCCCCGGCTCCGTCGTCGAGATGCTGCGCGGCGATCTTGGCCAGCCTCCCGGAGGCTGGCCGAAGGCTCTGCAAAGGAAAGCGCTGAAGGGCGAAAAGCCCTCAACGGCGCGTCCCGGCTCATTGCTTGGCGACGCCGATTTCGCGACGCATGCTGCGGAAGCGGAAAAACGTCTGGGACGGCGCATCGACGATCAGGAGCTGGCCTCCTATCTCCTCTATCCCAAGGTCTTCACGGATTTCGCCGGCGCCGCAGCGCAAATACGGACCAGTCGCTGTATTGCCGACGCCGATCTTTTTCTACGGCATGCAGGTCGGCGAAGAGACGAACTTCGCGATCGAAAAGGGCAAGGCGCTCGTGGTGCGCCTTCAGGCGGTTGGCGAGACCGACGAGGAGGGGCAGGTCCGCGTCTTCTTCGAACTGAACGGCCAGCCGCGGATCGTGAAGGTGCCGAACCGCGCGGCGACAGGCTCGCTGCCGCCGCGCGCCAAGGCCGACGAGGGAAACGACGCGCATGTGGCGGCCCCGATGCCCGGCGCGGTCACGACGGTTTCTGTCAAATCCGGCCAGCCCGTCAAAGGCGGCGATGTCCTGCTGACGATGGAGGCGATGAAGATGGAGACGGCGATCCACGCGCTGCGCGACGGCGTGATCGGAAAGATCCTCGTCTCGCCGGGCCAGTCGGTCGAGGCGAAGGATCTGCTGGTTGTGATGGAGGCTTGAGGCATGGCGTTCTCCTGGCAGGAGCACGAAGCGCGTCAGGTTGCCTACGGCGACGATGTCGCTCGTCAAGCCGCCGCGCGAACGTCCGACCGCCTGATTTTGAATCCCCCTTTTTCGCCCGTCCCGCGCCGGCGGACGCGGAAGATGGCTCCATCGATCAGGGCGTATTCGAAATCGGGATCGCCGGGCAACACCTTGCAGGTTGCCGAGGGCCGCGAGCCCGCTACTTTACGCTCTCTGCTGCTTCCCCCGTGCTTCCCATACTTTCATGCCGGGCTCAGGGAAGCAGAAAACGGCCCCGAAGAACCGTTCTAAGCCACTGATTTCCTTACGTGAAATTTGGAGCGGGCGAAGGGATTCGAACCCTCGACCCCAACCTTGGCAAGGTTGTGCTCTACCCCTGAGCTACACCCGCATCCATGACGGCAAGACCGTCAGCGGCGCTTATGCCGCAAGCGGGCATGGATTGCAACCGCCTCGTGACGGCGGCGCGGCAGTCCGTAAAGGCGATAACGTTGCATCGCAAACACGTTGGCGTGAGTTGAAGTTTCTTCTTTCCCATGCAATGCGAAAGAAGCGTTGCGAGAGTCGCACATGAACGAAAACGTCGATCCCGCGCGGGTCGAGGCCAAGCAGCAACCGATGGCGCCGCCGATGATCGCGCCGACGCGGCCGGACCCGGCGTGGTCGAGGCCGCCGAAGCGGCGCCGTTGGGTGAAGTGGGTTGTCGTGCTGGCGGTCGCCGCGGCGGGCGTTCTGGTGTGGCGGCATTTCGAGGACATCGCGCCGGAGACCGCGCCGGGCGCCGGACGCAGCGGCGGCTCCCCGGGGCAGACGATCCGCGACGCCGTCGCCGCGAAGGGCGACATTCCCCTCACCGTCGACGCGCTCGGCGTGGTGACATCGCTCGCCACCGTGACGGTGCGCACCCAGATCGCCGGCAACCTGCAGCAGGTCGGCTTTACGGAGGGCCAGATCGTCAAGGCCGGCGATTTTCTCGCCCAGATCGATCCGCGTCCCTATGAGGCCACGCTCGCCCAGGCCCAGGGGCAATTGGCCAAGGACACCGCGCTGCACGCCCAGGCGGAAGCGGATCTGGCGCGTTACCAGACGCTGAGCAAGCAGAACTCGATCGCGCTGCAGCAGGTGGAGGACCAGAGCTTCCTGGTGGCCCAGGACAAGGCCGCCATGGCGAGCGACCAGGCGCAGATCGACGCCGCCAATCTCAACATCGCCTATTGCCGCATCGTCGCGCCGATCGGTGGGCGAGTCGGCCTGCGCCAGGTCGACCAGGGCAATTACGTGCAGGTCACCGACCCCAACGGCATCGTGGTCATCACCCAGATCCAGCCGATCAGCGTCATCTTCGCGGTCCCGGAAGACAATCTGCCGCAAATCGCCGCGCGCCTGAAGGGTGGCGCGACCCTGCCGGTGACCGCCTTCGACCGCGCCAACGTCAAGTCATTGGCGACGGGAACGCTGACCACTTTCGACAATCAGATCGACACCACGACCGGCACGTTCAAATTGCGCGCGGGCTTCGCCAACGAGAACGACGCGCTGTTTCCCAACCAGTTCGTCAATGCGCGCCTGCTGGTCGACACGCTGTCAGGAGCGGTCGTCGTGCCCAACGCCGCCGTCCAGCTCGGCCCGAACGGCAATTTCGTCTATGTCGTCAAAGACGACGACACCGTCACCGTCCGCAATATCAAGATCGGCCCGGCCGACGCCGACCGCACTTCGGTGTCGTCGGGGCTGGCGGTCGGCGAGAAAGTGGTGATCGACGGGGCCGACCGGCTGCGCGAAGGCGCCAAGGTGGCGGTGCGCAACAGCCCGGCGCCGGGGGCCGCGCCGACGCCGGGCGCGGATCAGACGAAGCCGCCCGCCGACCCGGCGCAGCCTGATCAAGGCGGCCAGCACCAACATAAGGGCCATCGCAGCCAGGACCAGTCTGCTCCCGCCGCGAATCCGCCGTGACGCCCGTGCGGCGGAAGGACGCCCCTTGAACCCATCGCGCATTTTCATCGAGCGGCCGGTCGCCACGTCGCTGCTGATGATCGCGATCCTGCTGATCGGGATCGTCGCCTACAAGTTCCTGCCATTGTCCGCATTGCCGGAAGTCGACTATCCGACGATCGAGGTGCAGACCTTCTATCCCGGCGCGAGCCCGGAGGTGATGACCTCCTCGATCACCGCGCCGCTGGAGCGGCAGTTCGGCGAGATGCCCTCGCTCGCGCAGATGTCGTCGCAGAGTTCGGCGGGCGCCTCGGTGATCACCCTGCGCTTCGGCCTCGACATCGGCATCGACATCGCCGAACAAGAAGTCCAGGCGGCGATCAACGCGGCGGGCAACCTGCTGCCGGCCGACCTGCCGGCGCCGCCGATCTACGCCAAGGTCAACCCCGCCGACGCGCCGATCCTGACGCTTGGCGTGACCTCGACGACCCTCAAGCTCACCGAGGTCGAAGACATCATCGAGGGGCGCGTCGCCTCGAAACTGTCGCAACTGCCCGGCGTCGGCCTGGTGTCGATTTCCGGCGGCCAGCGGCCGAGCGTGCGCATCCACGCCAACCCGCTCGCCCTGGCGGCCTACGGCCTCAACCTCGACGATCTGCGCACGACGATCGGCAATCTCAACGTCAACACGCCCAAGGGCAATTTCGACGGCCCGTCGCAATCCTTCTCGATCAACGCCAACGACCAGATCCAGAACCCCAGCGACTACAATAATTCGGTGGTGGCGTTCCGCAACGGCGCGCCGGTCAAGCTCACCGACGTCGCGACGGTCGAACAGGGGCCGGAGAACAACAAACTGTCGGCGTGGATGAACGCGACGCCGGCGCTCATCGTCAACATCCAGCGCCAGCCCGGCGCCAATGTCATCCAGGTGGTCGACAGCATCAAGAAGCTGTTGCCGGCGATCACCGCCTCGATCCCCTCGTCGGTGACCATCACGCCGCTGACCGACCGCACCACCACCATCCGCGCCTCCGTCGAGGACGTCGAGTTCGAACTGTCGCTGGCGGTTGGCCTCGTCGTGCTGGTGATCTTCCTGTTCCTGCGCAATATCCCGGCGACGATCATTCCCAGCCTGTCGGTGCCGTTGTCGCTGGTCGGGACGCTGGCCGCGATGTACGAACTGGGCTTCAGCCTCGACAATCTGTCGCTGATGGCCCTGACCATCGCCACGGGCTTCGTGGTCGACGACGCCATCGTGATGATCGAGAACATCGCGCGCTTCCTCGAGATGGGCGAGACGCCGGTTCAGGCGGCGCTCAAGGGATCGCGCCAGATCGGCTTCACCATCATCTCGCTGACCATTTCGCTGCTGGCGGTGCTGATCCCGCTGCTGTTCATGGGCGACGTGGTCGGGCGGCTGTTCCATGAATTCGCGATCACGCTGGCCGTGACCATCGTCATCTCGGCGATCGTGTCGCTGACGCTGGTCCCGATGCTGTGCGCCAAGCTGCTCAAGCCCAACGTCGAGGGCGAGGCGAAAGCGTCCCACGCGAGCGGCGGGCGGTTTTTTCAGTGGCTGGTGCGCCGCTACGGCGAGGCGCTGAACGTCGTCCTCGATCATCAGATCATCACGCTGGCGGTGGCGCTGGGGACGTTCGTGCTGACCGGCTATCTCTACGTGATCGTTCCGAAAGGGTTTTTCCCGATCCAGGACACCGGCGTCATCCAGGGTATCACCCAGGCCGCCCAGACCGCCTCGTTCTCGGCGATGGCCCGCCATCAGCAGGCGCTGGCCGACGTCATCCTCAAGGATCCCGACGTCGTCAGCCTGTCGTCGTTCATCGGCGTCGACGGCTCCAACGTCACGCTGAATTCGGGCCGCTTCCTGATTAACCTGAAGCCGCACAGCAAGCGCACTTCGACCGCCAGCGAGATCATCCGGCGCCTGCAGGAGGAGACCGCGGGGGTCGCCGGCATCGCGCTGTTCATGCAGCCGGTCCAGGACCTGTCGATCGACACCACGGTCAGCGCCACGCAATACCAGTTCACGCTGTCGAACCAGGACTTGCGCCTGCTGCAGACCTGGACGCCGCGGCTGATGGCCCGGCTGCAGAAAATCTCCGAAATCGTCGATCTCGCGAGCGACTTGCAGCAAAGCGGGCTCTCCGCCTATCTGACGATCGACCGGCCGACCGCGGCGCGCTTCGGCATCACGCCGGCGACCGTCGACAGCGCGCTCTACGACGCGTTCGGCCAGCGCATCATCTCGACCATCTTCACCCAGTCGAACCAGTTCCGGGTCATTCTCGACGTCGATCCCTCGATGCAGCGTTCGGTGGCCTCGCTGGGGTCGATCTATCTGCCCTCTTCGGCTTCGACCACCGGCCAGGTTCCGCTGTCGGCGATCAGCCAGGTCGCGATCCAGCAGTCGCCGTTGCAGATTTCGCATCTGAGCCAGTCGCCGGTGACCACCATCTCGTTCAACCTTGCCCCCGGCGCCTCGTTGGGCGCGGCGGTCGACGCGATCCAGACCGCGGAGCGCGAGATCAACCTTCCCGCGAGTTTTGCGACCGCCTTCCAGGGCGCGGCCTCGGCGTTCCAGTCCTCGCTGTCGAACGAGGTCTATCTGCTGCTCGCCGCCATCGCGACGATGTATATCGTGCTCGGCGTGCTCTACGAGAGCTTCGTCCATCCCGTGACCATCCTGTCGACGCTGCCCTCGGCGGGCATTGGCGCGCTGCTCGCCCTGATGATGGCCGGCGCCGGCCTTGACGTGATCGGCATCATCGGAATCGTGCTGCTGATCGGCATCGTCAAGAAGAACGCGATCATGATGATCGATTTTGCGCTCGACGCGCAGCGCAACGAGGGCAAGGGCGCGCGCGAGGCGATCTATCAGGCCTGTCTGTTGCGCCTTCGCCCGATCCTGATGACGACGATGGCGGCGATGTTCGGCGGGCTGCCGCTGATGCTGGGCACCGGCGTCGGCTCGGAGCTGCGCCATCCGCTCGGCCTCGCCATCGTCGGCGGACTGGCGGTCAGCCAGGTGCTGACGCTGTTCACCACGCCGGTCATCTACCTCTTGTTCGAGCGCATCGGCACGCGGCTTGGCGCTTCGGCCGCCTCGGGCGCGATCGCTGCGGAGGCGCCGTGAACGGCGGCATATCCGCGTTGTTCATCCAGCGGCCGGTGGCGACCACGCTGCTGACCATCGGCATCGCGCTGGCCGGCGCCTTCGCGTTCCGGCTGCTGCCAGTGTCGCCGCTGCCCCAGGTCGATTTTCCCACCATCTCGGTGCGCGCGACGCTGCCCGGCGCCAGCCCCGACACCATGGCCACCAGCGTCGCCTCGCCGCTCGAAAAGCATCTCGGCCAGATCGCCGACGTCACCGAGATGACTTCGGGGAGCTCGCTGCAAAGCACGCGAATCACCTTGCAGTTCGGGCTCGACCGCGACATCAACGGCGCGGCGCGCGACGTGCAGGCCGCGATCAACGCGGCGCGCGCCGACCTGCCCACCAGCCTTCGCTCGAACCCGACCTACAACAAGGTCAATCCGGCGGATTCGCCGATCATGGTCATCGCGCTGACCTCGCCGACCCGCACCCAGGGCCAGCTCTACGACGCGGCGGCCAACGTGATGCAGCAGCGCCTGTCGCAATTGCAGGGCGTCGGCGAGGTCGACGTCGGCGGCAGCGCGCTGCCGGCGGTGCGCGTCGAACTCAATCCGACCGCGCTGTTCAAATATGGCGTCGGCCTGGAGGACGTGCGCGCCGCGCTCGCCTCGGCCAACGCCAACAGCCCGAAGGGGGCGATCGAAGACGACGACACGCATTACCAGATCTACACCAACGATCAGGCCAGCCACGCCGATCAATACCGCGATCTGGTGGTCGCCTACCGCAACAACGCCGCGATCAAGCTGACCGACGTCGGCGAGGTGACCGATTCGGTGGAGGACCTGCGCAACGCCGGCCTCGCCAACGGCAAGCCGGCGGTGCTGGTCATTCTCTATCGCCAGCCCGGCGCCAACATCATCGACGCCGTCGACTCGGTGAAGGCCGAGCTGCCGCGCATGGCCGCCTCGCTGCCTGGCGACGTCGACCTGACCGTCGCCCTGGACCGCTCCCAGACGATCCGCACTTCGTTGGCCGAAACCGAGCGCACATTGATCACCTCGGTGTTTCTGGTCACCCTCGTCGTCTTCCTGTTCCTGCGCAATCTGCGCGCCGCCGCCATTCCCAGCATCGCCGTTCCGGTGTCGATCGTCGGCACGTTCGGCGTGATGTATCTCCTGGGCTTCAGCCTCGACAATCTCTCGTTGATGGCGCTGACGATTTCGACCGGCTTTGTCGTCGACGACGCGATCGTCGTGGTCGAGAACATCTCCCGGCACATGGAGAATGGCGAATCGCGGATGCGCGCGGCGCTGCTGGGGGCGCGCGAAGTCGGCTTCACCGTGATTTCGATGAGTATCTCGCTGGTCGCGGTGTTCCTGCCGATTCTGCTGATGGGTTCGATCATCGGGCGGCTGTTCCGCGAGTTTGCGCTCACCCTGTCGGTGGCGGTGGCGATTTCGTTGTTCATATCGCTGTCTGCGACGCCGATGATGAGCTCGCGTTTCCTGCCCAATCCGGCCGACCACTCCAACGGCCGGTTCTATCGCGCGACCGAATGGGCGTTCGACGGGGTGCAGGAGCTCTACCGCCGGTCGCTCGCGGTGGCGCTCCGGCACACCCTGATCGTCGCGCTGACGCTGATCGCCATCATCGGCCTCAACGTCTATCTGTTCACCAATATCACCTACGGGCTGTTCCCGGCCCAGGACACCGGCCTGCTGATCGGCACCATCCAGGCCGATCAAAGCATTTCATTCCAGGCGATGAAACAGAAGCTCGCCCAGTTGCAGGCCATCGTGCAGTCTGATTCGGCGGTCGACACGGTTGTCGGCTTCACCGGCGGCAGCCGAACCAATTCGGGCTTCGTGTTCGTCTCGCTGAAGCCGCTCGCCAAGCGCCGCGTTTCGGCGGATATGGTGGTCGGCCGGCTGCGCGGCAAGCTGGCAGAGGTTCCCGGCGCGCGCCTCTATTTGCAGGCCGCCGCCGATCTGCGCAGCGGCGGCCGGCAAAGCAATGCGATGTACCAGTTCACGCTGCAGGCCGACGATGCGCGGGCGCTCTATCAGTGGACGCCGCGTCTGACCACGGCGTTGCAGAAGATCGCCGTGCTGACCGACGTCAATTCGGATCAACAGCAGGGCGGGCTGCAAAGCAATCTGGCGATCGACCGGGCGACTGTCGCGCGCCTCGGCCTTTCCCTGACCGCGATCGACAACACGCTTTACGACGCGTTCGGCCAGCGTCAGGTGTCGACGATCTACAGCGCGGTCAACCAGTATCACGTGGTGATGGAGGTCGAGCCGCGCTATTGGCAGAATCCGGAGACCTTGCGGGACATCTGGGTCTCCACGTCAGGGGCCAACCCTTCGGGCACGCAGACCACCAACGCGGTGGCCGGCGTCTACACCGCGACCACCACCATCGCCAGCGCCGCGCCGAGCTCGGCCAACACCGCGGTGACGTCGACCGTCAGCAATTCGGCGACCACCACCGCCAACAACGCGGCGATCACGACGACCAACAATGCGGCGTCCGCGGTGACCAGCGCCGCGACATCGACGGCCAGCAGCACGGCGGCGACGATCGCCTCCGATTCGGCGCGTAATCTGGCGATCAACTCGATCGCGGCGACCGGCCATTCCACCGCCTCGGCCGGCGCTTCGGTGTCCAGCCACCAGGAGACGATGATCCCGCTTGCGGCCTTCGCCAGTTTCGGCGCGGCGCTGACTCCACTGGCGGTCAATCACCACGGACCGTTCGTCGCCACCACCATCTCGTTCAATCTGGCGCCCGGCCATGCGCTCAGCGAGGCGCAGCAGGCGATCAATGAGGCGATCGCCGAGATTCGCATGCCGTCGACGATTCGCGGCTCGTTCGCCGGAACGGCGGCGACCTATCAGCAATCGCTGGCCAACGAAGCGTTGCTGATCGCCGCCGCGCTGGCGGCGGTCTACATCGTGCTGGGCGTGCTCTACGAGAGCTACATCCATCCGCTGACCATCATCTCGACGTTGCCGTCGGCCAGCGTCGGCGCGCTGATCTTCATGGAGCTGTTCGACCCGGAATTCACCATCATCTCGCTGATCGGCATCATCCTGTTGATCGGCATCGTCAAGAAGAACGCGATCATGATGATCGATTTCGCCCTCCAGGCGCAGCGCGGCGGGCTACCGCCGAAGGAGGCGATCTTTCAGGCCTGCCTGTTGCGTTTCCGGCCGATCATGATGACGACATTCGCCGCGCTGCTCGGCGCGCTGCCGCTCGCCTTTGGAACCGGCGAAGGGTCGGAACTGCGTCATCCACTGGGAATTGCGATCGCCGGCGGCCTGATCGTCAGTCAGCCATTGACCCTCTACACCACCCCCGTCATCTATCTTTATCTCGACCGACTCAGTGGGTGGCTGCGCCGCCTGTGGATTCGGCTCTACCTCGGTCGGACAAGTGAGCGAGTCGCGGGGGTTCAGTAATGGGGCGCGAAAGCGTTGCGCGATGGCCCACGCTGAGCGGCGTGGCGCTCATCCTGAGCGGCTGCGCGGTCGGACCGGACTATCACCAGCCGGCGGCGATCGTCTCGGCGCAGTACAAGGAGATCAAGGGCTGGAAGCTCGGGGCGCCGCGCGACGACTTCGCCAAGGGCGAATGGTGGAAGCTGTTCGGCGATTCTGAACTCGACGTCCTCGAGGCGCAGGTCGCGGTGTCGAATCAGACAGTGAAGGCCGACGAGGCCAACTACCGCGAGGCGCAGGCGCTGATCGCCGAGGCCCGCGCGCAACTCTTCCCGACCTTGAGTTTCAATCCGTCGTTCACCCGCGCCTCGGGCGTCGGCACGACGATCAGCGCCGAGGCGAACGGCGCGTGGACGCTCGATCTGTGGGGGAAAGTGCGCCGCACGATCGAGAGCCAGGTCGCCGGGGCGCAGGTCAGCGCGGCCGACCTCGCCAACGCGACTCTTTCGATGCAATCCTCGCTCGCCACCGCCTATTACCAATTGCGCGAGACCGATTCGCTGCATGATCTGCTGGCCGACACCGTCGCCCAGTATCAGCGCTCGCTCGATATCACGCAAAACCAGTACAAGGCGGGGACGGCGGCGCAGTCCGACGTGATCACCGCGCAGGCGCTGGTGCTCGCCGCGCAGGCCCAGGAGATCAGCACCGGCGTGGCGCGCGCCCAGAACGAACATGCGATCGCCGTGCTGATGGGGCGCCCGCCGGCCGGCCTGTCGATCGCCCACGGCAAGCTCACCGCGCGCGTTCCCGCCTTCCCGGTGCGCCTGCCCTCGACGCTGCTGGAGCGGCGCCCCGACATCGCCGCGGCGGAGCGCGCGATGCAGCAGGAGAACGCGCTGATCGGCGTGGCGTTCGCCGGCTATTACCCCGACGTGACGCTGTCGGGCGCGTTCGGCTATGTCGGAAATCCGTTCCAGAGCGCGCTCGGCGTCACCAACCCGGCATGGTCTTACGGCCTGTCGGCGGCGCAGACGCTGTTCGACGCCGGACTGACCACGGCTGAGGTCGCGGCCGCCCGCGCGACCTACCAGGCGAGCGTCGCGACCTACCGCCAGTCGGTGTTGACGGCGTTTCAGCAGGTCGAGGACCAGCTCGCCGCCATTCCGATCCTGTCGCGTGAGGCGGCGGTGCAGCGTGAGGCGGTCGACGCGGCCGAACGGGCGGTGCAGATCGCGCTCAACGAATATCAGGCGGGAACCCAGAACTTCACCACCGTGGTGACCGCCGAGACGACGGCGCTGACGGACGAAGAATCGCTGCTGGCGACCCGCGAGCAGCGCCTGCTCGCCGCGGTGAGCCTGATCGTCGCGCTGGGCGGCGGCTGGGACGAAGCGAAGCTGCCGCCGGAATAGCGCCCGCTGCTACGCCGGAAGCTGATAGCGCCGCGCCACCTCTCTTGCCGCGATGAGTTCGGCGACTGTCAAGGCCTCGTTATCCGCCGCGCGGGTCGCGCGCAGCGCGGCGACCAGCGACATCGGACCGGGCGGATCGGCCAGCAGGCGGTCCTGCGCGGCCAGCAACAGATCGATCGCGGCGAGGGCTTCCGCGTCGCGGCTTTGGCCGAGCGCCAGCATCAGCGCGAGCGCCGGCCGACGCGCCTTGGCGAGCCGCGCCACCCGATAGGCGTTGAGATAGCGCTTGACGCCGCGCGGCGTTGCGGCGGCGAGCGGCGCGAGCGCGCTCAGCAGCGTCGCCTCGGCGGCGCTGAGCGGCTCGGACAGCCGCGACTCCCGGACATCGATCGCCGACGCGGGCGGGCGCGAGGCGCCGCCGCCGAGCAGGCGCGCGACGATGCGCGGGCCGTTCCAGGCGCCGGCCAGCCCGACGTTGAACGTCAGTTGGAACAACTTGTCGAGCCGGCTGCGCAGCCGCGCGGCGTCGCCGGCGGCCTCGGCCAGTGCGGCGGGATCGCAGGCGAGCGCCGCCACGAAGCGCGGCCCGAGCAGCGAATGGGCGGCCTCGATCAGATTGAGCGCTTGCGCGGCGGGCAGCGCATCGAGGTTGTCGAAGGCCAGCAACAATCGCTCGGGGGCCGGACTTGCCGGCGCCTGGGTCGGCGCCACGCTGACCAGCGGCGCTTGCGGACCGAGCACGACGCGCGCCGCCGCGGGCGGAGCCGCCACGACACCGGTGCGTTCGCTCTGGCCGATCAGCCGACCGAGAGCGGCGAGGAACGCCCGCGCCGCCGACGGCCCGGCGGGCGCCGCTTCGATGAACGGCGGGCTGGGCGCACGCGCCGGCGTCGCTTGACCGCGGGCGCTCGCGCGCTTTTCGGCGGCCTCGGCGTGCCTCGCCGCCGCTTCCGCCTCGGCGGTGAGCGCGGCGATCCGGCGGTTCAACCGCGCTGACGCGGCGTCGAGATCGCGCCGGCGTTCGCGAACGTCATAGCCGAGCAGCCGGGCGCCGCGGACCAGCATCGCCGCGAACTGCAGTGCGCGCCAGATATTCACCGCCAGCGCGATCGCGCCGAGAACCGCCAGCCCCGCAACGATATTGCCGATCAGGCCGTCATGCGCGGCGAGCCAGTCGGCGAGCGCGATGAACGGCGGCCCGAAGCCGCGCAGCGTGCCCAGCGCGCGCGGCCCCTGCGCCTCGGCGAGGCCGAACGCCAGCGCCAGGCACAGGATCGCCGCCAGCAACAGCCGCCGCTGGCTGCGATAGGCCCACAGCGCGCGCAGCACCACGCTGAACCGCGCGCTCCAGCCGGCGCCCGCCAAATCGCGCACCAGGTCCTTGAAATTGGCGGTCGAATTGCCGGCGACCAGATCGAACCGGCGCAGCCGCGCCTCGATCGGACCGCGTCTGGCGCGCGCATAGGCGTCGATCCGCGAACCCGCCGTCTCATACAGCATGTTCTCGACCAGACGGGCGCGTCGCGCCTCGACGTCGTCGCGGGCCTGCCGCTCGACGTCCAGCCGGCCGCGCGCCTCGTCGTGCCGCTCCAGCGCCTTGTTGGCGGCCTGATACGGATCGACGCCGGCGTGCGCGGCTTCGTCGGCCAGCGCGACGTAATTGACGCCGGAACTGTCGCGGCCGAGCGCCGTGAACACCGCCGCGGCGATCGCGCTCGCCGGATCGCCGGCAATCCCGGCGGCGTCGATCGTCACCGTGACGAGGCGCGAAACGAAGGGGCCGCCGGGCGCCAGCGCCGCCGCGGCGGCGAGGCCCTCGACGGCGCCGACCAGGCGTTCGAGCGCGAAGCTCTTGCCGGAGCCGGACGGCCCGACCACGCCGATGGTCAGCGGCGTCTGGGTGTCCCGGTGGCCGCACAGTTCAACGATCGGCTGCAGCGCCTCAGCGATGTCCAGGAGGTCGGCGCCGGCGCTGGAATCGGCGACGAACACCGCGCGGCCGGTCGGCGGCGGTTTTTCGCCGGGCGCCGGAATCGCCGGAGGAGGCTGCTCTGAAACGTCCGCGCCAGGCCCCGTCACGCTGTTCTCCTCAAAAAGTCCGGCGCTCCGCGACGTCTGGCTCCGCCAAGCCTTTCGTCGCGCGCAGCGTCAGGACCGCCGATGGCTTTGGACGGGTCCCGACGCGAGGTCAAGGATAGTGCGGGGACCCTCGCAGGGACAAGTCGGCGCGTCGACGCAGGCGGCGCGGCGCCGCCTTCAACCGCTCATCCCAAGAGTTCGCCGATGATTTCCTCGCCGATCGCAAAAGCCGTCGAGGCGCCGGTCCCCGAGGTGACGAGCGCGACGCGCACATTGGGTTCGGGCGCGTCGACCAGCGTCAGGCGGTCGGGCGCGCTCGCATAGGTTCCGGTCCAGCGCTCCTCGACCGCCGGCCGGTCGCCGAACAGCGCTTCGTATTCGTCGAGGATCAGGTCATCGATCGCCTGCGAGGCGAACGGGTCGGGGGTGTCGGCGTAGACATGGCTGTCGCCCACCACCATCGAGCCGTCGGCGGCGCCGACCGCGATCAGATGAACCCCGGCGGCCAGATGCGCGGCCTGTTCGCGCGCGAGACGAAGACGCAGCGGCCCGGCTTCGGGCAGTTCGGCGTAGCCGAGATAGCGGGTCAGCGACAGGTCGGTCATCACTGCGCGCGACAGCCGGGCGCCGCGGGCGCGCAGCATCTGCAGCTTGCAACGGGTCAGCGAATGGCGCGCCAGGCGATCGGCGAACAGCGTGTGAAAATCGTCGCCCGCGCAGACCACCGTTGCGCCGGCGTCGACCGCGCCGCGCGAGGTCGAGACGCCGCCGGAGGTCACGTCGAGCGCCGCCGTGTTGCGCAGGAATGTGACGCCGTGCGCGCGCTCCAGCCAGGCGGCGAGGCGCGGCAGCGCGTCGCGCGATTCGACGCGCCTTTCGTGCGGGCTCTCCAGAACGGCGGCGAAGCCTCCGCGCAATCCGGGCTGCAGGCGCGGCGCCGCGGCGCCCTCATGCAGGCGGCAGTCGGCGCCCATTTCGCTGTGCGCGAAGGCTTCCAGCACGCGCGCCGCTTCGCGCCGCCGCGCGACCACCAGCAGGCCGCGATGCACGATCTCGATCCCCGCGGCGAGCGCGATTTCATCCCATACGTCGCGCGAACGCATCGCCCGGCGCCAGCATTCGCCGCGCTGCTGGCCGGTCACCGTGATGAAGCCGAAGTTGCGCACCGAGGCGCCGTTGGCCTGCGCGTCGCGCTCGATCACCGCGACGCGCCGGCCGCCGCGCGCCGCCGCCAGCGCACAGGCGAGGCCGAGAATGCCGGCGCCGACCACCGCCAGATCGTAAGCCCTGCGCGTCACGCCGGCGCCCGGTTCAGGAATCGGTCCGGCGCTTGGCCGTCGTCTCGTCGCGCGGCGCGATCATCGCGAGGCGGCGGCCCTGCGCCTCTCCCGCCTGCTTGGGCAGTTTCTCGGCGATGCCGTAGACCCGCTCGCGGCGATCGAGTTCGGCGAACACGTCCTCGGGGCTGACGCCGCACTGCGCCCAGATCACCGCGAGATTGTAGAGCAGGTCGGCGCTTTCGAGAATCACCGACTCGCGTTTCATCTGCACCGCGTCGAGTCCGACCTCGATCGCCTCTTCGGCGAGCTTCTTGGCCATTTTCTGCACGCCGTCGCGAAACAGCCGGGAGGTGCGCGAGATCGCCGGATCGCGCGCCCTGGCCGCCTGCACCGAAACGAACAGCCGATCGAGCGAATCATTCATCCCCCGACAATACGCGCTTCGGGTGTCGAAAATCTGAAAATCTTCCCGCGGACGTCGCGACAATCCGCAGATTCACGCCTTGAGCGAGGCGCCCAGTCGATCGAGCAGAAAGCCGGTGCCGCTCTCTCGCGAGCCGGCGTCGTCGTAGCCGTCGAGGAAGGCGCCTTGTTCGGTCAACGTCAGCCGTGAGCCGGCGCCCGCCGGCGTGATCTCGAGCGTCGCCAGCGAGACCGAAATCTTGCGCTCGTCGAGGTGCATTTCATAGGTGTAGACCAGCCGCCGGTCGAGCACGACGTCGAAATAGAGCGCATCGAACGTCGAAACCGTGCCGTTCGACCAGCGCCCCTTGGCGCGCTCCTTGCCGCCGGGGCGCACGTTCATCTCGCGCTCCAGCGTGACATAGCCGCCGCCGCCTTCGAACCAGCGCGCCTTGGCCGTCTTGTCGACCAGCGCGTGAAACAGCCGCGACGGCGAGGCGTCGAACGTGCGCTCGAGGGTGAAGGTCGCGTGAACGACGGAGCGGCCTTCGGTCGCCTTGAGGCGCGCGACCTCGCGCTCCAGCTTGTCCAGCGTGGTGCGCCAGCCCTCGGCCGAGCCCTCGATCGCGTGGCGGAAGCTCTCGTCGTGAATGTCATAGGCCTGATGCACGGTCATGCGGGTCCCCGCGCCCTCATCGGCGAAGGTGACGGTGGTGTCGGCGGTGAACTTCTTGTCCCCGCCGACCAACACCGCCAAGGTGAAAGTCAGTCGGTCGGGCGGCGAAATCTCGCCGAAATGGCCGCGCGACCAGAAGTCCTGCCCGTCGGGCAGGCGCATGCAGACGACGAACGCGCCGCCCGGCCGGAAGTCGACTTCCGCCTCGGGGACTTCGCAGCCCTCGGGGCTGAACCAGCGCTTCACATGTTCGGCGCTGCTCCACGCCTTGAACACCAGCACGCGCGGCGCGGCGAAACTGCGGGAGATCACCAGCGGTTGCGACGCTGCGCGGCTCACCCGGTCACTGGCGGAACTCATCACTGCCTCCATTGCTGTTCAGTTCTGCGAGATAGGCGCCGAGCCGATCGAGCCGGCGCTCCCATTCAAGGCGGCGCGCGTTGATCCATTCGTGCGCCCGGTTCAGCGCCTGCGGATCGATCCGGCAGGTCCGCACCCGCCCGGTCTTTTGCGTCACGACCAGGCCCGAACCCTCCAGCACCGCCAGATGCTGCATCACCGCGGGCAGCGACATCGCGAGCGGACGCGCGAGGTCGCTGACCGAGGCCGGGCTCAGCGACAGCCGCTCGATCATCGCCCGCCGCGTCGGATCGGCGAGCGCCTGGAATGTCAGGTCGAGCGGCGGCGATTGGTTAAGCATCTGCTTTAGTATCACATTGGAATCAGTTAAGCAAGAGCTTTATCATTGCGGACGTCGGGGGAATCGGCCCCAAGTCCGACGCCCCGTTTCGGTGGCTGATTTTCGCCCGCCGATTCGCAATAGACGCCGCCTCGCGGCAGTCGCGCGCCCCGCGTGACTGTTAACGATCACGCTGACAACAAGTTGTCGCCGGCATTGCCAAAGTTCACCGAACGCGTCATCCTTCGCGCGGCGTGTTTCCGATGTTGATTCGACAGGGGAAAACCGATGGCCTCCAATATTTCTGGTCTGAACGACATGCACCGCGGCATTAGACAGGCGTTGAGCGCGCACTGGCGAATGCTGATGTTCCAAGGCGGCGTGCTGGTTGTTATGGGAATCCTCGCCATCGGCATGCCGATGGTCGCGACCATCGCCGTCGACATCTTTTTCGGGTGGTTGTTCCTGATCAGCGGCATCGCCGGGCTCGTCACCATCTTCCGGGCCGACGACGTCACGGCCTTTCTGTGGAGCATCGTCACCGCGGCGCTGTCGCTCGCCCTCGGGGTGTTCCTGATCTGGCGGCCGATCGCGGGCGTCTATTCGCTGACGCTGGCGCTGACCGGCTTTTTCATCGCCGAAGGCGTATTCCAGATCGTCGCCTCGATCGCCTATCGCCGGGTGATCGAAACGGCGTGGTTCTGGCTGCTGGCGAGCGGCGTCTGTGACCTGATCCTGGTGGCGATCATCATCACCGGCTGGCCGCTCAGCGCCGCCTGGACGCTCGGTCTGCTCGCCGGTTTCAGCCTGCTGACCTCCGGCGCGGCGATCGTGATGACCGCGTTTGCGGCGCGCGACATGGGGGGGACGCTCGGCGCTCCCGTCGGGGCGACGCGCTAGATCAAGCGAAGACCCCCGGCCGACCCGGCCGCGCCATCAGGGGGATCGACGGGCTTTCCCGCGTCCCTCGTTCGAGGCCGGGCTTGGCTCGCGATAACGCAGCGCCTCCACCAGCAGGGCGAACGCCGGCGCCATCTGGCGGCGGCTGGGATAGTAGAGGTGGTGACCGGCGAACGGCGGGCACCAGTCGGCGAGCACCCGTATGAGCCGACCCTCGGCGATCGCCTGCTTCGCCTGGTCCTCCAGCATGCACGCCAGGCCGAACCCCTCGATCGCCGCCCTGAGCACCATCGGCGTTTCGTTGAACACCAGTTGCCCGTCGACGCGCACATTCAGCTCGCGGCCGTCCTTGCCGAACTCCCAGGCGTAGAGTCCGCCCAGGGTCTGCAGGCGCAGGTTGATGCAGGCGTGGCGGGTGAGATCGTGCGGCGTATCAGGCGCAGGGCGGTCGGCGAAATATGACGGCGCGCCGACCACCGCCATGCGCATGTCCGGCCCGATGCGCACCGCGATCATGTCCTTGGCCACCTGCTCGCCGAGGCGCACGCCGGCGTCGAAGCGCTCGGTCACGATGTCGGTCAGCGCCGAGTCGATCGAAAGCTCCACCCTGATGTCGGGATAGGCCGGCAGCAGCCGCGCCAGCGCGGGCCACAGAATCGTCTGCGCGGCGTGCTGGTTGGCGGTGATCCGCACCGTGCCGGCGGGTTTCTCGCGGAGTTCGCTGAGCGCCGCGAGCCGGGCGTCGATGTCGTCGAACGCCGGACGCAGGGTCTCGATCAGCCGATCTCCGGCTTCGGTGGGCGCGACGCGGCGCGTCGTGCGGGTTAGCAGCCGCAGCCCGAGGCCGGTCTCCAACCGCCGGACGATATGGCTCAGCGCCGACTGGGAGGTGCCGAGCCGCGCCGCGGCGCGCGTAAAACTGCGCTCTTCGGCGACTGCGAGAAACGCCGTCAAGCCTGCCAGCTCGTCGCGTCGCATTCATGAATTCCTGATATAGGTTCTTGCGCATCTTAGCGTCTAATCGCTGGGCGAAACAGCCCCTAGATTGGCGCAGCGACAGACGGACGAATGGAACGCTCGCAGACGTGGGCATGAGCCGCGTCGGTCGGAGCGCAGTCGCAGGAGACAGGCATGGACATTCAACGCAACGCCTCGAAGCCGTCGCGCAAGGGCTCGGCGGACTATTTCACCGGCGCGGTGAGGATCGAAACGCCCTTCCAGGGGCGCGAACCCGCGCGGGTCGGCGGCGCCATCGTCACATTCGAACCCGGCGCGCGCACCGCCTGGCACACCCATCCGCTCGGCCAGACGCTGATCGTCCTCTCCGGCCTCGGCTGGGCGCAGCGCGAAGGCGGCCCGGTCGAGGAGATCCGGCCCGGCGACGTGGTGTGGTTCGCCCCCGCCGAGAAGCACTGGCACGGCGCGGCGCCCGGCGTGGGCATGAGCCACGTTGCGATCGCCGAGGCGCAGGACGGCAAGGTCGTCGACTGGCTCGAACATGTCGCCGACGAACAATATCTTGCGGGACAAAGGAACGACGGCAATGCAAAAGCGTGAACTTGGACGCAGTGGCCTCGAGGTTTCGGCGATCGGCTTCGGCTGCATGGGGTTGAGCTACGCCTATGGGCCGGCGATGGAGCGGCGCGAGGCGATCGCGCTGATCCGCGCGGCGGTCGAGCGCGGCGTCACCTTCTTCGACACCGCCGAGGCCTACGGGCCGTTCCTCAACGAAGAGGTGGTGGGCGAAGCCCTCGCTCCGTTCCGTAACCAGGTGGTGATCGCCACCAAGTTCGGCTTCGAGGGCGGCAACGTGCAGAAGGGGCTGGACAGCCGGCCGGAGAACATCCGGGCGGTCGCCGCCGCGGCGCTGCGCCGCCTGCGCACCGACGTCATCGATCTCTTCTACCAGCACCGCGTCGATCCCGACGTTCCGATCGAGGACGTCGCCGGGACGGTCAAGGACCTGATCGACGAAGGCAAGGTCAGGCATTTCGGCATGTCCGAGGCGGGCGCGTCGACCATCCGCCGCGCTCACGCCGTCCAGCCGGTCGCCGCGCTACAGAGCGAATATTCGCTGTGGTGGCGCGAACCGGAGGCCGAGATCCTGCCGCTGCTGGAGGAGCTGGGCATCGGCTTCGTGCCGTTCAGCCCGCTCGGCAAGGGCTTCCTCACCGGCGCGATCAGCGCGACGACCGAATTCGCCGCCGGCGATTTCCGCAACATCGTGCCGCGCTTCACGCCCGAGGCGCGAAGGGCCAACCAGGCGCTCGTCGACCTCATCGGCCGGATCGCGGCGGGGAAAAAGGCGACGCCCGCCCAGATCGCGCTGGCCTGGTTGCTCGCCCAGAAGCCGTGGATCGCGCCGATCCCCGGCACCACCAGGCTGCATCGCCTGGAGGAAAATCTCGGCGCGGCCGATGTCGACCTGACGCCCGACGATTTGCGCGACATCGAAAGCGCGGTCGCCAAAATCCCGGTGCAGGGGGCGCGCTATCCCTTGCACCTGCAGCAGCGGGTCGGCCGCTGAGGCAAGCGCGGCTGTGGGAGGGACGCTACGGCAGATCGCTGCGCCATTCCTGCGGCGGCAGCTCGGCCGGGCTCGGCAAATCGACGCCGAACGCGTTGCGGACGCCGATGACCAAGGCCCAGTGCGCAGCGATGATTCCGACCGCGCCGATCAGGATTGCGCGCCGGTTTTCAGACACCGGCTGGCCTCCAAAAAGCGCAAAAGCTGGCGCAGGGCGGTTACAGCCTGAATCCGCCCTATTCGATAAGAGATTGCTTTGACGGAATGACCTGCCTGCCGGCGCTGCGATTCTTCAGGATCGCGCGCAGTTGGGGCGAGGCGGCGGAATAGGTCGAGGCGCGCGCCGGTTTCTCGGCGCGACGAAACAACACGCCGCTCTTGGTCACCGCGAGCACCATGAGCAGCAGGAGCGCGCTCCCCATCGCGAATGCGATCGTCATCACCGCATCGTCGGGGCGATAGGGAGCAAGGAGGAGATAGCGCAGGTAAATGCCCGCGCAGACGCCGACCAGGGCGAGAACACCGTTGGGCGCCGGGCCCAAGCCGAAGTCCTTCATGATAAGGTCGAGCAGAAAGCCCATCGTCAGACAGCCGACGACCACCATCAGAAAAAGGAAGGACAATTCGCCGGTGGACTGTTCTTTCAGTTCGGCGATCCAGGGAATCGCGTTCACGCCAATAGACCCATCAGGCGCGATCGGCCGCCGGCAATCGGCAACAAGCCGACGCGTCCTGACGCATGGTAATCTAAGATTTGTTGCAATACCGTTAACAAGCAATGCTACGCGCGCGTCGTTCGCCCGGCCGTCCTGAAGGAATTTTTGGAAGATCGCCCAGATCGGGAGCCAAGCTGCTTCGTCACTGAATGCAACAATTCGAGATGACCTGTCGCGATGACTTTGGCCTCAGGAAAAACTACAATCGCGCCAGGCACGATCTCTTGATCCGGACGAACCGGTCCGAGGGCGACGCGGGACACGCGAAGCGATGGTCGGCGAAATCAGGGATTGAGCGCCACAACTCGCCGTCGCAAGAATGCGTCGATGCTTGTCGACCCCTGAGCGGGCTGCGCCCCCTTGTGCTAATGTCGCGATCACAACGAACAACGGTTCGGCGCCAGCGCCTGAGCGATAGAAGAGGACAAGGTGGGAAACGCGATTTTTCTTTGCCGCGCAACAGGCGCGGCGTGGCGGGCTGGCGGGTTGATCCTGGCTCTCGCCGCCGCACCGGACGTCGCGCAGGGCTCGACGCTCACCCTTTCCCCCGAGACCTGCGCGGCGCTGACGGCGCCGATTCCGAGCGAGGCGATTGGCCTGCCGAGCGCGCCGGCCGACATCGATTCCGCGACGTTTCTCCCCGCATCGCCGCTGGTCATCGCCGAGCACGGGCCGACGCCCGCCTCGCGAATCACGCCCCCGTCACCGGCTTTTTGCAAGGTGCTTGGCCATATCGGGCCGCGCGATTCCAAAGCGCCGCCGATCCGGTTCGAAGTCAACCTGCCGGCGCAGTGGAACGGGCGCTCGCTGCAATATGGCGGCGGCGGATTCAACGGCGTGCTGATCTCGGGGCTCGGCCTCGTCCCCGCCGCGCGTTTCGATCGACCCTCGCCGCTTGCGCAAGGCTATGTCACGGCCGGGACCGATTCCGGCCATCAGGCGGCGCCTGACCAGCCGCCGCAGGTCTTCGCGCTCAACGACGAGGCCTTCCTCAACTTCAGCCACCAGTCCTACATGAAGGTGCGCGACGTCGCAGTAGCGCTCATGCGGCGCGCCTATGGCGAGGGGCCGCGGAAGATGTATTTCTTCGGCAGTTCCGAGGGCGGGCGAGAGGCGCTGACCATGGCGCAGCGCTATCCCGACGCCTTCGATGGAATCTTCGCGCGCGTGCCGGTGATCAATTGGACCGGATTGCAGCACGCGGGAACCCGTGACGGCCTCGCCATCATGGGCGAGGGTTGGCTGCGTCCGGCGCAGGTCAAGCTCGTCGCCGATGCGGTGCTGGCGGCGTGCGGCGCGGTGGACGGCATCGTCGAGGACGCGGCGGGGTGCCGCGCCAAATTCGATCCCGCGCGGCTGCTCTGCGCGGCCGGACAGAGCGGCGACGCGTGCCTTGCCCAGGCGCAGGTCGACGCCGTCAACACCTTGCACGCGCCCTATAAGTTCTCGTTTCCGCTCGCCAACGGGGTCACCGAATATCCAGGCTGGGGCGTGACCGGGGAAGCCATCGCCGCTTCCGGGCCGACTGGCGGTTGGAGCGCCTGGTGGCTCGGCGCCAGCCCGCCAACTCTGCCGCCCAAGCGCGACAACGGCATCGCCTGGGTGTTCGGTAGCGGCGGCATGCGCTACGTCTTTGCGCGCGATCCCGATCTCGACGTGACCCGCTACAGACCGGAAGACCACGCCGATCGCGTCCGCGAAGTGTCGGCCTTGATGGATTCGACCAATCCCGATCTTTCGGCCTTCGCCGCCCATGGCGGCAAGCTCATCATGCTCGAGCATATGTCGGACTATGCGCAGAGCCCCTATGCGGGCATCGGCTATTTCGAATCGGTCGAGGCGCGGCTCGGCAAGGACAAGGTTCGCGACTTCGCGCGGCTCTACACGATCCCCGGCGTCGATCACGTCGGCAGCGGCGCGCCGGCGAATGTCGACATGCTCGGCGCGCTTTCGGATTGGGTCGAACGCGGCGCGGCGCCTGAGGGACTGACGCTGGTCGAGCAAAGCGTTGAGCCGGCGTTTCCCGTCCTTCGCGCCCGCCCGCTCTGCGAGTGGCCGCAATGGCCGCATTACAACGGGGACGACGTCAAGCAGGCCGGGAGCTTCGCCTGCGGGAATTAGCGCGGCTCCGTCCTCACGCAAGTTCGATACGCACCAGGCCGTCAGCCAGTAGTGGCGCCTCGTCGGCGCACAGGCCGTCGGCGCGGAAAATCTCGTCGGCGGGCGGATGTTGTCGTCAGGCGTTGGCGCGGGCGCGGCGTTGCTCGAATCTGGCGTTCATCAACGCCTCGGCCTCCGGCGTTCCGTCATGCCAGGTGCCGAACAGTTTATCGAGCGGCACCAGCCCGTCGCCATAGTTCACCTCGAAATATTTGTGGTGGAGGTAATGCGCGTAGGCGTGGCTGTCGAAGGCGGTCGCGTCGCCCACTTCGATCTTGTCGAAGCCGATATGGCCGACGACGGCGCCGAAGCCGGAATAGTGGAGCTGATAGATCGCCAGCAGCGGATTAGACGGGATCAGCAGATGCAGCAGCGCCGACGAGAAATAGAGGAGATGCTCGACCGGATGCATCGACAGCGACGACCACGGCGAGGGATTGACCGAATTGTGGTGGACCGAATGCACCCGGCGATAGAGCGGGGGCCAATGGATCAGCCGGTGAATGAGAAAGAAATGCGTCTCGTGATAGATCGGCGCGACCAGCGCCAGCGCGAACAGCCAGACCGGGTGGTCGGAAAAATCGACCCAATGCCCGACGCCATTGGCGTAGGCCCATAGCAGGCCCACTTCGATCGCCGTCCAGATCGGCAGCGCCGAGGTGAAGGTGCGGATGATCCCTTCCAGATTCTGACTCTTGAACCAGAATGCGCCGTTGGGGTGGTCGGCGGGAAATTTGCCGTTGTATTTGAAGCGCTGGCTCTGCGCGCGCTGGCGGTAAAGCCGCAGTTCGAATGCGCTGTAGAACAGCAGCGTCGCCACGCAATTGACCGCGAACAGCCACAGCGCCCAACTGAGGCTCAGCGTCCGGAGCGTCTCCACCGGCGGCACAACGGCTTGCCAGTAAACAACGGCGGAGGCGGCGAACAGCAGATTCCACGGCAGGAAATAGGACGGCAGCCATTTGAGCAGCCGTAGCGGATTGAGCGGCGAAGCGAACAGCGGCGCAATTTCGATGCGCGCCGCTGGCGCCCAGTCGCCGCGCTTGTTGCGCTGGCCGTATGCGAGGTCGTCCATCTCGTCCTCCGTCTCTGGCGGCGGCACTATATCGGCAGAGCGGCCCCGCCGGCCAGCGGACGCCGGGGGAATCGCCGCGGTCCCCGCCGCCTGATAGGCAGGGCGACCAATACGGGCGCCGCTCCATGACCAACGCCGAGCTTTCCGCGATCTACCGCGCCTGTATCGCCTGCCTGAACAGGCAGGACTGGCCGAATCTCGGGCGGTTCGTCGGCGACGACGTTCGCGACAACGGCGCGCGCGTCGGCTTGCCAGGATACCGCGCGATGCTGGAGGGCGATTTTCGCGCCATTCCCGACCTCCGCTTCGACATCCGCCTGCTGGTTTGCGAGCCGCCCTGCGTCGCCAGCCCCTGAGCTTCGACTGCGCGCCACGCGGCATGCTGTTCGGCTTGCCGGTCAACGTCAAGCGCGTCTCGTTTGACGAAAACGTGTTCTATGAATTTCGCGACGGCCGGATCGAGACCGTGTGGTCGGTGATAGACAAGGCGGCGATCGCAGCCCAGCTCTAGCGCCGGCGGCCGCCCCCCTTTCGACCCATTGCGCGGGAAAATCCGCGGCAGGGTCGCTAGCGGCGGCTGGCGCGCGCGCTTCAATTCACGGAGACCTCGAATGCCCAAATCCGTCGCCTTCGTCACCGGGGCCAGCCAGGGCATCGGCCAAGCCACCGCCATCCGCCTCGCGCGCGATTTCTCGGCGCTGGTCCTCGTCGCGCGCAGCCAGGCCAAGCTTGATGAGACCGCCCAAGCGGTGAAAGCCGCGGGCGCCGAGGCGCTGGTCATCGGCGCCGACCTGTCCGAGCCGGCCGCCGCGCAGCGCGTGGCGGACCAGGCGCTGGCCGCGTTCGGACGCATCGACGCGCTGCTGAACATCGCCGGCGCGGTGCCGCAGATCGACCTGTTCGAGATGACCGACGCGCAATGGGATTCCGGCCTTGCGCTGAAGCTGCACGGCGCCCGCCGGCTGACCATCGCCGCCTGGCCGGCGCTGAAAGAGGCCAGGGGGTCGGTCGTGCTGATGTCCGGCAATTCGGCGCTGTTTCCGAAAGCGCCCTATGCCGCCGTCGGCACGATCAACGCGGCGATCGTCGCGCTGGCCAAGGCGTTTTCCGATCGCGGCATCGCCGACGGCGTGCAGGTCAACAGCGTGCTGCCCGGCCCGGTGATGACCGGCCGCCGCCGCTCCTACCTCCAGCACTGGGCGCCCCTGCACGACATGACCGTGGAGGAAGCCACCGCCAACTTCCCTGGGGAGGCCGGCATCGCGCGCTACGGCGAGCCCGAGGAAATCGCCGAACTGATGGCCTTCCTCGTCTCGCCCGGCGCCCGCTGGATGACCGGCTCGACGCTGCGCATGGACGGGGGGGAGGTCAAGTCGGTTTGAGCGGGGGGTGGAGCCCGCGACGCGTCGCGCTCCGCCGCGTTGCGCGCGCGGGGCTACAGCATACGGCGATTCACCAACGACGAGATTTTCTACAATATCGACGGCGTGCTGGAGACCATTCGGTTGAAACGGGGTGAACTGAGGCCGCGCGCGCAGGACGGCGACTTCGAGGACAGCGCGGCCCCCTCCCTGACCCTCCCTCACAAGGGGGAAGGGAATAGGGGGCGACTTCTCGATCGCCAGGCTTCGAATTTCTTTGATCGGTGCGGAAAGGCGTCCCCATGCGCATCCTCCTGACAGGCTCTTCCGGCTGGCTCGGCCAGGCGCTGGCGCCGCGGCTGGCCCGCGATGGCCATGAGGTGATCGGGCTCGATCCCGTTCCCTCGGCGACGACGCGCCTCGTCGGCTCGATCGAAGACCGCGCGCTAGTCGCCCGCGCGATGCGCGACTTCGGCGTCGAGGCTGTGATCCACGCCGGGGCGCTGCACAAGCCGCAGGTGGAAACGCATGCGCGCGCGGATTTCGTCGCGGTCAACGTTCAGGGGACGCTGAACCTGCTTGAGGAGGCGGTCGCGCCGGGCTCGCTGGTCGACCGCTTCGTCCTGACATCGACGACCTCGCTGATGATTTCGAGCGAAATCCGCGCCGGGCGGGCCGGCGGGGCGGCGCGCGCCGCATGGATCGACGAGACCCTGGCGCCGCTGCTGCCGCGCAACATCTATGGCGTCACCAAACTGTCGGCCGAGCATCTGGCGCGGCTGTTCCACCAGATGCACGGCTTGCCGGCGCTGGTGTTGCGCACCGCGCGGTTCTTTCCCGAAGAGGACGACATGGCCCATGCGATGGCCCAGGGCGCCGACAACGCCAAGGCCAACGAACTGCTGTTTCGCCGCGCCACGGTCGAGGACATCGCCGAAGCGCATGTGGCCGCGCTTGAGCAGGCTCCGCGACTCGGCTTCGACACGTTCATCATCTGCGCGAAAACGCCGTTTTCGCGCGACGATTGCCCGCAACTGCTCGCCGACGCCCCCGCGGTGGTGGCGCGGCTGTTCCCGCGCTACCGCGAAATCTATGCGCGGCTCGGCTGGACGATGTTCGATTCGATCGACCGGGTCTACGATTCCAGCAAGGCGGAGCGGGTGTTGGGGTTTGTGTGCCGGACGGGGTTTGGGGAGAGGCTGAGGGAGCTGGAGGCGGCGGGGATAGGTCGATTGTTCGATCGGCACTGACGTTCGCCGCAGGGTCTGGCAAGACTCTGATTGTGTGATGGCGGCTGATGGCGCCCTCCCATTGCCCAAGATGCGCCCATCATGGATCGTGGCGCCGTAGGAACTACAAATGCCTTGAGTGAGACGGCGAAATAGACGGGCGCCGAGCAGACAATTGCTTGCGAATTTGTTCTCTTTATGTTCTGATTTGCAGAACGAGAAGCGGGCTCTGGAGTGAGGCGCAAGATGCAGGATTGGTCTCGCACGACAATGTTTCGGTTGAAGATGGGTGGCGTGATGTGCGACCGCGACGGGTTCTTTGTCGGTCCGATCGCTCTTTTGAGCACGAGAAGAAATACCGCCGGGACGACGACTTGGGGGGTTCGGCCAGAGGGAGAACTCAACCACGACTTGTCCACCTGTTATGGCTTGCCAATCGATTGCGCGGCCAAGCGGCGCGGGTTGGCGGGAGTTGCCGCCGCGCTCGACAGAGGCGATATCAGCTTGGCCGGGATCGCCGCGCTGCTCCTGAGATTTCCCGATCCGCCACCCGTCGAAAAGGGCCATCAGTCGCCAGACGATGCATGGGCGCTTGCCGTCACTCTTTTTCAGAGCAGCCTTCTCAAGGCCAATTGGGACCCCAGCAAACGCCCACGGACGGGAGCGGCTCCGAATCCTGGGCAATTTGCGACCGTTCGCGAGGAACCGAAGACATCGGAGGCGCGACGGGGATGGCCGCCGCCAATCGTGAATGCGGCTCTTCGCAATCTGGTGTCGGTGATCAAAGAGAGACCGCCGCCAGTCGGCGTCGCGGCGCTTGGACCAATCGCCGACGCTGCGATCGTGTTCTTTGAAGTTTTGCGAGCCAATCCGCTCAACGAGGGGGAGGACGAACGGCTCGCCGCGCAATGGAACGCGAATCTTGATCCGCCCAAGACGCTCGAGGAACTCCAGCAGCCGCCGAGCGACAATGTACTCGGCTAAGAGCAGCATCATATCGTTGAGCAAAATAAGGCCAATATCGAAAAAAAGGAATTGGAGAAATTCGGCCAAGCCATGATCGATGACGCCAGCAATCTTGTCTGGGTCCCAAGGCTGAAGCACGAGCAGATAACCAGCTACTATAATTCGAGACCGAACCCCTCTGGCCCCACACAACGCGAGCAAATCAATCAGCTCGATTGGGACGAGCAGCGCGCCATCGGGCTCGGTCAACTGCGCACTACAGGAATATTGAAATGAACGCCGCCGATCTAGCCGCCATGAGCGACGACGCGCTCGTGGAGGAGTTCATCCGTTTGGGCGAGTCGATGCCTTCGGCGCTCGCCGCCGAGAGCGGCGCCGCGCAGAATCCGAAACGCGCTGCCTTGGTTGCGGATGTCGTGGCGGTTGGCGCGGAACTTCGGGCGCGCAAGCCGATAGAGAAGGTTCGCTCTTTGTGCGACCACGAAAACGAAGCCGTTCGCGTGTTTGCAGGCTTGCAGTTCCTGCTCGTCGATGAGGAATGGGCGCTCGCGGCGCTGTCGTCCGTCCGCGCGAACATGCGAACGCGGGATATGGTTGCGCTCTGCGCGAGGGCCAAGCGATTGCCGCCAAAGCGGCCGACCCCAAAAGAAATGTCCGTGCAACAACTGGCGGCGCGCTTTGAAGACGCAGGAATTCGCCGCTACGCGACGCATTTTATGAACAATGGCCAAGAGGCTTGGGACGTCGAGACTGCCAACCGCCTGATGACGGAAATGGGTAGCATCGCGGATGAGTTGCAGTCGCGCGACGCGCGCGCTGCCCTACTCCCATTGCTGGATCATGCGAATATCTGCGTGCGAAATGATGCGGCGGCGTGCTGTCTGCCGATCGCGCCCGAACGGGCGGTCCCCGTGCTGGAGGCCATAAAGGAGGGCGAGGACTTTATCGAAAGGGGTAACGCCGCCTCTACTCTCGATCAGTGGCGAAAGAAGAATGCGCCGCCGTCGACAGCAGCCGGGACGACCCCCACATAGTTCTTGCGCTTGAGCCGAGGCGCGCCTGATTGAGACGAACCGCCCGGCAGCCCCTTGATATCGGCCGGCGAGTTCGATCATGTGAGGCAGCGTCACGATCCGGTGACCGCTACCCGGTTGCCCCCTCAGCCCATTTTTGCGAAAAGACCTCTTTCGCGCGCCTTGCGTGCGCTTGACCAAGGTCCACGCCCATGCCCGCCTATCGCTCCCGCACCTCCACCCACGGCCGCAACATGGCCGGCGCCCGCGGCCTGTGGCGCGCCACTGGCATGAAGGACGGCGATTTCGGCAAGCCGATCATCGCGATCGCCAATTCGTTCACCCAGTTTGTGCCGGGCCATGTCCATCTGAAGGACCTCGGCCAACTGGTGGCGCGCGAGGTCGAGAAGGCTGGCGGCGTCGCCAAGGAATTCAATACGATCGCGGTCGACGACGGCATCGCGATGGGCCATGACGGCATGCTCTATTCGCTGCCCAGCCGCGAGATCATCGCCGACAGCGTCGAATATATGGCCAACGCTCATTGCGCCGACGCGCTGGTGTGCATCTCCAATTGCGACAAGATCACCCCGGGCATGCTGATGGCGGCGCTGCGCCTCAACATCCCGGCGGTGTTCGTCTCGGGCGGCCCGATGGAGGCCGGCAAGGTGACGGTGGCCGGCAAGATCAGGAAGGTCGACCTGATCGACGCGATGGTGGCGGCCGCCGATGAGGCGGTCTCCGACGCCGACGTCGCGGTGATGGAGCGCTCGGCCTGCCCGACCTGCGGCTCCTGCTCGGGCATGTTCACCGCCAATTCGATGAACTGCCTGACCGAGGCGCTCGGCCTGTCGCTGCCCGGCAACGGCACGATCGTGGCGACCCACGCCGACCGCAAGCGGCTGTTCGTCGAGGCGGGCCATCTCGTGGTCGATCTCGCGCGGCGCTGGTACGAGCAGGACGACGGCAGCGTGCTGCCGCGCTCGATCGCCAGTTTCGCCGCGTTCGAAAACGCGATGACGCTCGACATTTCGATGGGCGGCTCGACCAACACCGTGCTCCACCTGCTCGCCGCCGCTTACGAGGGCGGCGTCGATTTCACGATGACCGACATCGATCGCCTGTCGCGCCGCGTGCCCGTCCTGTGCAAGGTCGCCCCGTCAGTGCCCGACGTCCATGTCGAGGATGTGCATCGCGCCGGCGGCATCATGGGCATCCTCGGCGAGCTCGACCGCGCCGGCCTGCTCAACCGCGATACGCCGATGGTCCATGCCGAGAGCCTCGGCGCGGCGCTGGAGCGCAACGACATCAAGCGCGGGGCCGGCGCCTCGGTGCGCGAATTCTTCCTCGCCGCGCCCGGCGGCGTGCCGACCCAGATCGCGTTCAGCCAGGCGGCGCGCTACGTGGAGCCCGATGAGGATCGCGCCGGCGGCGTCATCCGCGACATGGAGCATGCCTTCTCGAAGGACGGCGGGCTCGCGGTGCTTTACGGCAACCTCGCCGAGGACGGCTGCATCGTGAAGACCGCCGGCGTCGATGCGGCTCATCCTGAAATTCACCGGCCCGGTGAAGATTTTCGAGAGCCAGGAGGATGCGGTGAGCGGCATTCTCGGCGGCAAGGTCGTCGCCGGCGATGTCGTGGTGATCCGCTACGAGGGGCCGCGCGGCGGGCCGGGCATGCAGGAAATGCTCTATCCCACCAGCTACCTCAAATCGAAGGGCCTCGGAAAGGCCTGCGCGCTGATCACCGACGGGCGGTTTTCCGGCGGCACTTCGGGCCTGTCGATCGGCCATGTCTCGCCGGAAGCCGCCGAGGGCGGAGCGATCGGCCTCGTCGAGGCGGGCGATCGGATCGAGATCGACATTCCCGCCCGCACCGTCAAGCTGCTGGTCTCGGACGAGACGCTGGCGCACCGGCGCGCCGCCATGCAGCACAAGGGCGCCGCCGCGTGGCGGCCGGAAAAGACCCGCCCGCGCCAGATCACCACCGCGCTGCGCGCCTATGCCGCGCTGACCACCAGCGCGGCGCGCGGCGCGGTGCGCGAGATTCCGGCTGGCCTGAAATAGGGAGGGGCGGCGGGGCGCCCCGCCCAATCAGAGGACCGTCAGCGGTAAATGCTGCGCGACGGCGTGGAAATCGCGGTCGTCGTGCAACAACGTATGGCCGCGTTCGATACAAAACGTCGCGATAATCAGATCGGCGGTCTTGCGAATGGTGACCCCGCGCCCACGCAGGAATCGAAAGTTGCGCGCGACGATGACCGCAAGCTCGGCGTCAAGGACGGCCGCGACGTGAAACGTCCTCAGCCGTTGTTCGATGAAGGCCGCGTGAGCCTCATTGCGGGCGCCCTGCAACACCTCGACCATGACGATATCGCCGATCAGGATTTCATCGGTGTCTCCCTCTTCAAGGATTTGCAATTTCCTGGCGGCGACGTTGACCGCCCCGCGAAATCGCGCGATCCAGACGGAGCTGTCGACGACGATCACCCTGGAGGCTCATCAAAGAACCGGCCTTCGCGCATCGCGTCGAGATCGCCTTCCCAGCCGATGCCCTTCAGCTCCTTCAGAGCCTGACGCTGCCTGACCTGGCGCACGGCTCTCCGCAACGCCTCTTCAACCGTCGCTTTCTTGGTCCTGAGCCCGAGGACGGTCATCGCTTCCGCGACGAGGTCGTCGTCGATGTCGATATTGGTCCGCATTGATGTTCTCGTGTGTATGAATTTGTAGAATTATACACAAAGACCAAATCCGACGCAACAATTTGCACGGCGGCTCCGCCCCCCGGGTCTCACGTCGGCGGCGTCAGCCACGAACACGCCCACGCCCCCGATCCTTCGCGCGCCAGCCTTTGTGCGAGCCATGGCAGCAGGACGCGCGCTTCGTCGATCAGCCCGTGCGGCGGATTGACCACGATGAGACCGGCGCGGGTCAGCGGGTTGGGAGAGTTCACGGTGGGCGCGATGTGTCCGACGCCGAGTTCGCATTGCAGGATGTCCGGCGCGCCGATCGCCGCCAGCGCGTTGAGGAAGCGCGCGTCGTCGCGGCGGTCCTTGATCGGGCGCCACAAGACGTATGTCCCGGTCGGCCATTTGGCGAGGGCGCGGGCGAGCGCCTCGGCGACGTGCTTCAGTGCATTCGCCTCCTCGTAGGGTGGATCGATCAGCACGAGGCCGCGGCGCTCCTTCGGCGGCAGCCAGGCGTTGAGCGCGACATAGCCGTCGATTTCGACGATCGACAGACGGGCGTCGCGGCCCATCCGCGCCACCAGCGCCGCCCGTTCTTCCGGATGCAATTCGCACAAGGCGAGCCGGTCCTGGGCGCGCAGCAGGGTCTGCGCGATCGCCGGCGAGCCGGGGTAGGCCGCCGGGCGCCCCTGCGCGTCGAGCGGCCCGAGCGCCGCAAGGTACGGCGCGAGCAAAGCGGCGACCGGCGGCGGCGGATCGGCGGCGGCGAGCCGGGCGACGCCGTCGCGCCATTCGCCCGAGCGCTGCGCCGCCTCGCCGGTCAGATCATAGCGCCCGGCGCCCGCATGGGTGTCGATGAAGCGCAGCGGCGCGGGCTTGCGCGTCAAATAGACCAGGATGCGCGCAAGCAGCGCGTGCTTGAACACGTCGGCGAAATTGCCGGCGTGGAAGGCGTGGCGGTAATTCATCGGCGGTCCAGGCCGGCGCTCAACGCACCGGCGCCAGGTCGATGGAAGGGGAGCGGCAGGTCGCGCGCGCCACTTCCGGGCAATTGACGAACTGGCGCAGGTCTTTCGATAAGCACAGCCGCACCTCTTCCAGTTCGCCCCTGATGCAGCCGATCGCTATGGCCTCCGGCCGCAGGCCCGGATTGACGGCGGAAAAGGCGCGCTGCGCGTCGGCCGGCGCGATCGACTGCGCCTGGCGCGGCGATTTGAATGCGTCAGGAATGACAACCTTGTCGCGCGCCGCCTTGGCGCCGGCGAAATAGGCCTCCGGGCTGAGCCCCGTGCATGTGCCGTGCTTGCGCCACTCGTAGCGCGCGAGGCCCTCGCTTGGATAGACGCCGCGCGTCTGATCGAGCGCGATGCGCGAGACCGGCCGGCCGGGGTCGCAATCCGAGGGGTAGCCGTGCTGGTATTGCGGCCACAGGCCGTGAACGACAAAGCCGAGACCGGCGCCGTCGGCGCATTGGTCGGGCGCTTTCGCGGCGCCGCCTGTCGCGCAGAAGCCCGGCGACCATGACAGCGCGAGCACGTAGAAATCGAAATCGCCGGAGGGCGCCGCGCCGGTCGTCGGCGGCGTCGGCGGACGTTTGGCGGGGTTCAGGCATTTGTCGAGCACGCACGGCGCCGGCGCGGGGCGCCCGTAAAGCAGATCGCGCCAGAAACTCTGCGCCTGCGCCGCGCTGACGCCTTGCAATAGCGCAAGGGCCAGCGCCGCCATGCCTGTGATGCGCCCGATCGCCATGTTGCGCCCTCGTCGCACCCTCACCCCAACCCCTGCTCGGCGATCGCAAAGCGATCGTCCGATGCGGGAGAAGGTGGCGCGCGAAGCGCGACGGATGAGGGTCGATTTCCGATTCCGTCGCATCTCGGAAAGCTTTAGCGGCGAGCGCGCCTCGCGTCAGTTCAGGCGGTCCTTGAGGCCGGAAATCTCGCGCGCCACCAGTTCGGCGCCGGCCGCGCCCTGCGTCTGGTCGCGCAGCACCCGTTCGGCGGCTCTCGCGGCATGGTCGGCGGCGGCGGCGCGCACGTCCGCGGCGGCCTGCGCTTCGGCCATCGCGATTTTGGTCTCGGCCTGCTTGGTGCGCCGCGCGACGAAATCGGCCATCCGCTCGGCGGTCTCCTTGGCCAGTTGCTCGGCCTGCGCGCGCGCTTCGGCGACGATCGCGGCGGCGTTGGCCTCCGCCTCGGCGGCGCGCTTGCCGAAGCTGGCGAGCAGCGCGGTCGCTTCGTCGCGCAATTTGGCGGCCTGCGCGAGTTCGTCGGCGATCGCCTTGCCGCGCGCGTCGAGCGAGGACAGCACCATGCGATGCGCGCCGAGATAGCCGAGCAGGCACAGAAAGACCAGGAAGCCGATGGTCACGAAAAATTCGGCGTCGAATTCCATGGGGCCGGCTCCCGGTTCAGTTCGACTTGACCGCGGCGACCGCCGCGGCGATCGCCGGTCCGTCCGCCGGGCGGCCGAGAAGCCGCTCGACGATCGCGCCGGCGGCCTCGCGCGCGATGCTCTCGACATTGGTCATCGCCTGCGCGCGCGTCTCGGCGATCTGCTGTTCGGCGAGCGCCAGCCTGGCGGCGAGTTCGCCCTCCAGCGTCTTGCGCCGGGTCTCGGCTTCGGCGGCGAGCCGGTCGCGCGCCTCCTGCGCCAGGCCCTGCGCCTTGAGCCGCGCGTCGGCGAGGGTCTTCTGATGAGCCGCGGCGGCGGCGTCCGCCTGCTGCTGCATCGCGGTGGCGTCGTCGAGGTCCTTGGCGATCCGCGCCTTGCGCTCGCTGATCACCGCGCCGACCCGCGGCAGCGCGATCTTGGCCATCACGTAGTAGAGCGCGCCGAAGGTGATCGCCAGCCAGAGAATCTGCGCGGGAAAGGTCGAGGCGTCGAACGGCGGGAAATTGGCGTGACCGCCGCCCGCCGGTTGGCCGACTTCGCTCTGCGTCGGGTTGGTTTGTTCGGTCATCCCTGGAACATCCTATGTCGCACAGCGGCGCGCAAGGCTCCGCCGCGCGCCAGACGCCGCGCGCGCCGCGGTCAGACCGCGAACAGCAGCAGGAAGGCGATCAGCAGCGCGAAAATGCCGAGCGCCTCGGTCACCGCGAAGCCGAAAATCAGCCGGCCGAACTGGCCTTCGACGGCGGACGGATTGCGCAGCGCGCCGTTGAGGAACTGGCCGAACAGCGTGCCGACGCCGATGCCGGCGGCGCCGGTGCCGATCGCGGCGAGGCCTGCGCCGATGTATTTGGCGGCGTTGGCGAGTTCATGCGGCTCCATAAAAAACTCCTGTCCTGGATAGGCGTTGCGTTGAGGGGCTTAAGGTCAATGACCGGGGTGAAGCGCGTCGTTGAGATACATGCAGGTCAGCATCGCAAAGACATAGGCCTGCAGGAACGCGACCAGCAGTTCGAGCGCGTCAAGCCCGATGGTCATCGCGAAAGGCAGCACCGAGACCGCCTTGGTGACGGCGCCGGCGCCGAGCAGCATGACGACGAACGCGCCGAACACGTTCAGCGTGATATGGCCGGCCAGCATATTGGCGAACAGACGCACGGAATGGCTGACCGGGCGCACGAAAAACGAGAACACCTCGATCGCCACCACCAGCGGCAGGATGTAGATCGGCACGCCGGAGGGGACGAACAGCTTGAAGAAGCGCAGCCCATGCTCCTTGAGGCCGACGACGACGACAGTGAGGAACACGACCAGCGCCAGCGACGCCGTCACGATGAGATGACTGGTGACCGCGAAGGCGTGCGGGATCAGGCCGACGAGATTGCACATCAGCACGAACATGAACAGGCAGAAGACGAGCGGGAAGAACACCATCCCATGCTCGCCAGCGGCCGAGCGCACCATGCCGGCGACGAATTCATAGGCCATTTCGGCGAGCGACTGCAGGCGGCCGGGAACGCCGGGCCCGCCGCGCGCGCCGAGCAGCATCAGGGCGCAGACCAGCGCCACCGCGATGACCATGAAGAGCGCGGAATTGGTGAACGAGAAATCGCGCCCGGCGATCTGGACGGATACGAGCGGCGAGATCGAGAATTGCTCGATCGGGTTGATGGTCGGGCCGGGCGTCGCCACGTTCCTAATCCTCGTCTTCGTCCACCGCCGGTGGAGCCTGTTGTCCGCGTCCGGCCGGTCCGCCGCGCGACAGCGGCGATGTCACACGGATCACATTCCACACGCCGGCGCCGACGCCGAGCATGAAAAAAATGATCAGAAAAGCCGGCTTCGTCCCCAACCAAACATCAACCTGCCAGCCAATCAGGCCGCCAACCACGATCGCCGCCGCGAACTCGCTCGAGGCGCGCAGCCCAAGCCCCATCGCGGAGCCAAACTTGCCGGACGAATCGCCGTCCCTGGCCTCATCGGGTCGCGGCGCCGACCCTTTCCGCTGCTTCTCGAGCGCCCCCGAAAGCCTTTCCAGGCGCGCCCGCAAAAGCCGTTCCTCGTCGTCGCCCCCCTCGCGCCCGGCCATCGATCTCCTTTCGCCGCAACGCGCGACCCGGTCGATGTTTCGAGCCTCGCCGGACAAACTCGCCGACGCGACGGCGCTATTGAAAAAGCCGTCTGACGAAATCGCGGCGAAGTCAACCTGCCCCGGCAAGCCGCGCGCAACATATTGTTGGCGCCGCCGCCTGTCAAGAATTCGGCTGGGGCCTCTAACGCGATGATTTCACAACAAAAACGGCCAATCGCAACCGGTCGTCTGATCGGTCGGCGCCGGCGCCCCGGCGCTTGACCGGTCATGAGGGCTGGGGCAAGGCAGGGGCGCCTTGAACCAACGCAGCCCGATGTCACTCTCTCCCCACGCCTCCGGCCCGAGCGGGCGCCCGTTTCGGGCGATCCTGCGCCGCCCACGGCTGTACATTTGCGGCGCGCTGATGGTCGTGGTCTATCTCGCCTGCCCCGGCGATCTGCGCGTCGCCACCCGCGCGCTGCTGGCGTGGAACGCCGGCGCGCTGCTGTTCATCGCGCTGGTCGGCCTGATGATCGGGCGCTCGGGCGAGGCGTCGATCCGCGCCCGCGCGTTTCTCGAAGACGACAATCAATGGGTGCTGCTGGCGCTCGGGACGGCCGCCGCCTGCGCCTCGATCGCCGCCATTCTCGCCGAGCTCGGCGCGGTGAAGGACCTGACCGGGCTCGACAAGGCGTGGCATATCGGGTTGACCGCTCTCACGATCCTCAGCGCCTGGACCTTCATCCACCTGCTGTTCGCGCTGCATTACGCCGAGGAATATTACGCACGGCCGGCCGGCGCCAAAGACGGCGCCCGCGCCGGCCTCAGCTTTCCCGGCGATAACGAGCCGACCTATGGCGATTTTCTCTACTACGCGTTCGTGATCGGCTGCGCCTGCGCCACCGCCGACGTCGCGACGGTGTCCAAGGTGATGCGCCGCACGACGATGGCGCATGGCGTCGTGGCGTTTTTCTTCAACACCATCATTCTCGCGCTGACCATCAACATCGGAGCCGGCCTTGTCTGAGAATGCGCATGTCTGACGAAAAACCCGCCGCCCTCGTGCGCGCCGCCCTGCCGCGCGGCCTTGTCGACCGCGGCCCCGCCGACATCGCCGCCGCCGAGGCGATGATGGCGAAAATCCGTGGCGTCTACGAGCTTTACGGCTTCGAGGCGGTGGAGACGCCGTTCATCGAATATACCGAGGCGCTCGGCAAGTTCCTGCCCGATCTCGACCGGCCGAACGAGGGCGTGTTTTCCTTCCGCGACGACGACGAGCGATGGCTGTCGCTGCGCTACGACCTCACCGCGCCGCTCGCCCGCTACGTCGCCGAGCATTACGAAAAACTGCCCAAGCCCTATCGCAGCTACCGCGCCGGCTGGGTGTTCCGCAACGAAAAGCCGGGGCCGGGGCGGTTCCGGCAGTTCATGCAGTTCGACGCCGACACGGTGGGGGCGAGAAGCGTCGCTGCCGACGCCGAGATGTGCATGATGGCGGCGGATTGCCTGGAGGCGCTGGGAGTCAAGCGGGGCGACTACGTCATCAAAGTCAACAATCGAAAGGTGCTGGATGGGCTTGCTGGAGCATCGGGCTTCGATTTGACCGAGACTCAGACGACGCGAACCGTTTGAGCATACTGCGCGCGATGGACAAACTTGATCGTCTGGGTCCGACGGCAGTTTTTCGACTTCTGGCTCAAGGAAGACGGGACGACAGCGGCGATTTTACCAAGGGTGCAGGCTTGGATTTGGCCCAGGCAGACAATGTCATGCGCTACCTGGGATTCATCCGCCTCGGTTAATCACGGATTCCCAGAGTCGACACAGAGACGTGAATTGGAGACCCAGAGCCTCGTGGAGACGAAGCGATTCGAGTGGCTCCAGAAGTCGTGTTCGAATTGGGTCCGACTGGTCTGCAGGGGCGCAAGGAGTTGGAGGAAATTGCTTTGTTGCTTGCGGGCGTCCGGCTATTCGGATGGACGAATTCTGATTGACCCCTCCGTCGTCCGCGGCCTTGAATATTACACCGGCCCGGTGTTCGAGGCCGAACTCACCTTCGAAACCCCCGGCGAGGACGGCAAGCCGATCCGCTTCGGCTCGGTCGGCGGCGGCGGGCGCTACGATGGGCTGGTCGCGCGCTTTCGCGGCGAGCCAGTGCCGGCGACCGGCTTTTCGATCGGCGTGTCGCGGCTGCTCTCGGCCTTGCGCGCGATCAACAGCCCGATCGTCGCGGCGGCCAAAAAACCCGGCCCGGTGGTCGTCGCGGTGCTCGACCGCGATCATATCGCCGACTACCAGCGCCTCGTCACGGCGTTGCGGGCCGCCGACATTGCCGCCGAACTCTATCTCGGCGACAGCGGCCTCAACGCGCAGCTCAAATACGCCGACCGGCGCGGCAGTCTCTGCGCGGTGATCCAGGGCTCCAACGAGCGCGACGCGCCGGGCGGCCGGCAGGTGGTGATCCGCGACCTCACGCTCGGCGCCGAACTCGCCAGGGCGAGCAAGGACCGCGCCGACTACCTCGAACTGCGCCAGCGCGCCCAGGCGCCCGCGCCCGAGGGCGAACTGGTGGCGCGGGTGCGCGAGGTTCTCGCGCGGCACGACGCCTGAGCGCACCCGACGCCCGTCGGCAGACGACGGAAACGACCGTCATTGCGACTCAGATGATTTGCAGTTTTTGAGTTTTGAGTTTGGCGTTGGCGATGATGACGAGTTTTCGCATGATGGCGGTGACGGCGACGATGGGCTTTTTGCCGGCTTGGAGGAGGCGTTCATAGAAGCCCTTGAGGGTCGGGTTGTGTTTTCTGGCGGATAGCGCGGCCATGAAGAGGACCCTTTTGATTTCTGGTCTTCCGCCGCGCGTTCGGCGATAGGCGTCGGCTTGGCCGCTTTGCTTGGGATGGGGGGCGAGGCCGGCCAGGGCGGCGGCGCGGCGACGGGTGAGCGTTCCCAGTTCGGGCATGAGGGCGATGAGGGCGGCGGCGGTCTTGGCGCCGACGCCCTGGATGGCGAGGAGGAGGTTGAGGGCGCGGGCGATGGGCTCGCATTGGGCGATCAAGGCGTTGATGTCGCCATCGATCGCTTTGATTTGGGCGTCGAAGCTGGCGACGATCGCCTCGATGTGGGTCTGCGCGAGCTCGGCGCCGGGAGCGGCGCGGCGATTGGCGTAAGCGAGACGATCCCTGACCATGTCGCGCCGGGTCAGGACCAGGGCCTGCAAGCGCAATCGCTGGCGATCGCGGGCCTGCCAGGTCGCCAGTTCGGCATGGCGGTCCTGGCCGTAGCGGGCGAGCGCCCTGGCGTCGATGGCGTCGGTTTTGCCGAGCGTCCCAAACGATCGGATGAACGCCTTGACCTTGCGGGCGTCGGCGCGATGGGCGGGCACGCCGGCGGCGAGCAAGGCGGCCAGAAGGTCGCTTTCATAGCCGCCTGTGGCTTCGCAGACGACGAAGCACGTCGCATCGAGCCTCGAGGCGAAGTCCGACAAGGCCTGCGGTTCATTGACGATCGACCTCGCGCGGCCATTGGCGGCCTCGAAGACGACGATATTGGTTTTGCCGACGTCGCAACCGATGAAGCGCGAGGCCGGCGTGGCGGCATGGGGCATTTTGCGTTATCCTCTGCAAGCTTATGATTGTCTGCGGGCTCGCATCGAGAGAGGTCGGCCCATTCAACTCATCAAGCGTTCAAGGGAAGCGGGAAGACGACCCCGATGACGACGGGCGCCAAGCCCAATTGCGAGACGGCCAATCTTCCCGCGCGCCGATTCGGGCGGCCGCCCGAATCGGCGCGTCCCCTTTTGGGGGACATGCCCTTCTAACAAATGTCCAAGAGACAATTGCGAGCGGAGCGAAGCAATCCAGCGATCGTGACGCCTGCTCTTTTCAGACGCAGCCGAGCGCTGTCGCAAATATTGGATGCGCCGCGACGAAAACCTGCAACCGTCTCGATAGCTGGATTGCTTCGCTCCGCTCGCAATGACGGATTGGCGGTCAATCATGGGCAAGCTCGTCCCTCGCGGCGCATTGCAAATGACACCCGCGCCAAATGCGGATTCCTCCGTTGTTTGCCTGGCGGAGCGAAGCGCGCGATGAATTCGAAGTCAAGGATGCGCAAGGCGCACCGCCTTCGGCGGCGACCGCTTCGCGGTCGTCCCTGAGTTCGAATTCATCGCGCGCATAATCGCCTTCAGGCAATCAATGGACAGCCGGCGCTGAGGCCAGCGCCGCCTATTTGCCCGCCGGCTCGAAGATCGCGATGCGCAGCTCGCCGTTTTCCAGGTTGTCCGGAGCGCCGCCGAGGACGATCGGCTTGCCGGCGGTCTTCTCATCGGCGCCGCAGAACGCCACGATCGCCTCGGGCCGCGGCTTCTGCACCGACAGCGTCGCCGCGGGGCTGTCGAGCCAGCCGGTCGGCGCATCGACGGCGACGACGATCTCGCTCGCCGCCCAGGCGCCGCCGCTCTTGAGCCGCGCCTGAAGCGCGCTGAGGGCCGCCGGCGTCAGGCAGAGGTCGTCCTTCATGTCCGCGATGTCCTGTTCGTCGCCCTTGGCCAAGCGGTATTGCGCCCGGACCGGCGTGAACCGCGCGACGATCGGCGTCGTCTTGCCGGGCGGCAGAACCAGCCGCCAGCCGTGGACGACATCGAGCGACCAGTCGGCGGTCAACGGCGCCTTCGGCTGCGCGGGATCGCGCGGCGAGACGACGCCGAGCCCGGCGAGCCGGTCGATCGCGTCGGGCGACAGCGCGGCGAGCGCCTTGTCGGCCGGCGGACCGAACGGGATCAGCGGCAGACGCTCCGCCTTGATTTCGGCGAGCCGGTCGAGACCAAGCGCGGTGGCGCGCACCTCCGGCCTGGTCGGCATGCTCGCGCCGGCGACGGTGATCGCGAGGCCGATGAAGTTTTCCGGATCGCTCGAAGCGAGCGTCCAGGTCTCGCTGTCGTCGCCGCTGGCGCGCAGCTCGGGCAGCGAAATCGCGGCGGCGACAGTCAGCTCCGCCGGACCAGTGTTCTTGAGGAAATAGGAATAGACGATTCGCTCGCGCGCCACATTGATGTCGAAGCCGGCGAGCTCGAGATTGGCGTGTGCGCCGATCTGCAGCGCGCCGACGACCAGCGAGGATTGCGCCGGCGCGCCGGCGTCCGGCGGACTTTGAGCCAATGCGGGCGCCGCCAACCCGACGGCGGCGATCGACAGGACGATTGTGAGATGGCGCATCGCGCGGCCTCCGGAAGGCGATTGTGTTGGGGCCGCGCGGCGTCAAACCGTCGCGCGGCGGGCGCTCTAATGATGCTTGCGAGGATGGCCGCCGCCGCGATGGCCGCCGCCTCCGGAGTGGCCGCCGCCATGATGGCCGCCGCCGTGAGGATGCCCCCCTCCGTGGTCGCCTCCGCCGCGGTGCTCGCCGCCGCCGCGATGGTCGCCGCCATGGTGATCGCCTCCGCTGCGGTGGTCGCCTCCTCGGTGATCCCCGCCGTGCCGGACGCCGTGATCGTGATCGTGGTCATGGTCATGGTCAGGTGGTGGTCATGATGGTCGCCATGATGGCGCCAGCCATGCCAGCCCTCGCCGCCGCCAAAACCCTGGCCGGGACGAAACTGGAAGCCGACGACATAAAAGCCCGGGCCGCTCCAGCCGTCGTCGTACCAGTCGTAGGTCTGGCCGTCCGTCACGAATTCCTGGTCGTCCTGCGCGGCGGGCGCCGGTCCGCCGGTGAACTTGATCTGCAGCTTCGACCAGCCGCCGTCGGCGGGAACCAGCCGCCACAACTGGCAGGCCCCGTCGTCATAGGTCGATTCGCCGTTCAGCTTGACGTTGTCCGAGCAATTGTCGGCGTCGAGGAACTTGCCGTTGCGCTTGATCTGCAGGCGCGACCAGCCGCCGCCCGCCGGCACGAAGCGCCACAACTGGCACGACCCGTTGTCATAGGTGGAGCCGGGGTTCATGTTGAGCTGATCGCTGCAATATTTGGCGTCGAGGAACTTGCCGTTGCGCTTGAGCTGCAGGCGCGCCCAGCCGTCGGCGTCCGGAACCAGCCGCCACAATTGGCAGGAGCCGTTGTCGTAGGTCGAACCGGGATTGAGATTGAGCGCATCCCCGCAATATTTGGCGTCGAGCACCTTGCCGCCGTCCGACTGCGCGGCGGCGGGCAGGGGAAGCGCCAGCAACCCGGCGAGCGCCAGCAGGCCCGGCCACAGCGCGCCGACCGGCGGCGCGCCGCGCCGTGACGAAGAGCCCGAACGCTGGTGCCGCATGATGGTCTCCTGATTGCCGCCGCGCGATGTCCGCGCGGGCGCCCCGCAGCGGTCTCTCGGCCCGCCTTCGTTACGGTCTGAGCATGCTATCGGCGGCGATCGCGGGCAAGCTCCTCCCTCGGGGCGCGCTGCAAAATGAGACCCGCACGGAGGTTGAGCGCGCCCGACGCCCGTCGGCAGGCGACGGAAACGACTGTCATTGCGAGCGGAGCAATCCAGATATCGCGGCGCCTGCTCTCTTCAGACGCAGCCGAGCGCTGTCGCGAATATTGGACGCGCCGCGGCGAAAACCTGCAACCGTCACGATCGCTGGATTGTTTCGCTCGCTCGCAATGACGAATCTCCTTGGAAACCTTCACTCCCGACGCGCCGTGAAGAACGCGCGCAGCAGCGTCGCTGCCTCGACGGCGCGGAAGCCGTCGTAGATTTCAGGCGCGTGATGGCATCTCGCTTGTGAAGAGAAGCGCGGGCCGCGCTCGACGGCGCCGCCCTCTGCCGCGTGCGGAAGAAGGCGACGCAAGCGGCGGACGAGGGCGCGGCCTACAGCTTCAACTGAAACCGCTCGAAGCGATGCAATTCCTCTTCGATGCGCGTCTTGCGCCCTGCCGCCTCGCCGGCGCCGACCCAGTTCCATTGCTGGATCAGCAGCGCCTGTTTCTCGCGGTCGGTCTTCAGGTCGATCGCCGCGACGATGGCGTCGCCGACCAGCACCGGAAGCGCGAAATAGCCGAACAGCCGCTTTTCCCTCGGCAGATAGGCCTCAAAACGGTGGTCATAGTCGAACAACAGGCTGAGCCGCTTGCGCTGGATGATCAAGGGATCGAACGGCGAAAGGATGTGAACGATGTCCCTTTCCGGCGCCGGAATCGTTTGAAGCGTCGCCGGCGCCGCCCAGTGCTCCACGCGCCCGCTGTCTTCGACCGCCACGGACGTCAATTCTCCACGCCGGGCCTTCGCCTCGATGAGGCGGCGAATGCCCGGCTTGCGCTGGGCGCCGAGGTGGCAAACCGAATCGAGGCTGACCAACCCCTGCGATCGCAAGGCGCGCTCCAGCAGGTAGCCGAGCACCTGCGCTTCCGACGCCGGCTTCGGCCGCTGCTCCCAGCCGAAATGCCGGTCCATCAGCTCGTAGGTCTTGAGCATGCCCACGCGTTCGCTGATCGTCAGCACGCCGTTGTGGAAGGCGAGCTGCAGCGCGCGTCGCGACGGCTTGCGGCTGGCCCAGGCATGGTCCTTCTCGACGAGGACGTCGTCCTCGATGTCGCGGATCGAGAGCGCGCCGTCCTTGCGGATCAGCGTCAGAACCTTGCGCATGTCCGCCTTCGTCACCGAGCGGAACCACGACCGCGGCGATCGTCGGTGGCGGGCCATGTCGGGGAGGAAGAAGCGCAGATCCCGCGTCGGCACATAGGCCAGCGCATGCGTCCAATATTCGAAGACGCTTCTGTCGATGGTCTGCGCCTGATGAAGATGCTCGCGCCGATAGGCGGGGATGCGCGAATAGAGGATATGATGATGGCAGCGCTCGATCACGTTGATCGTGTCGATCTGCAGATAGCCCAGATGCTCGATCGCCGCGCGGGTCGCCTCGGCGCCGTCGCCGAACGGCGCGGCCTCGTCGAGACGTTGCGCGCCAAGCCAGATGCGTCGCGCTTGCGGCTTGCCGAGAGCGATGGGCGTCGGAGAAGTCCTGGGCATGGGCTTGAATCTTGCCTGTCACGTCGTTGGCGAGAGAAATTGCGCCGGGCGCCGGACCGCGAGCGTCCCGCCCGCAATACGGCTTGTTCAAGATAAGGCAATCCAGCGGCGAAGGGCGACCGGGACGGTCGCGGTCGCACGTCCTCACTCGCGCCGCGCAGCGAAGAAGGCGCGCAGCAGCGTCGCCGCCTCATTGGCGCGGATGCCGCCGTAGATTTCCGGCGCGTGATGGCAGGTGGCTTGCGAAAAAAACCGCGGCCCGTGTTCGACGGCGCCGCCCTTCGGATCGTCGGCGCCATAGTAGAGCCGGCGCAGCCGCGCGAACGAGATCGCCGCCGCGCACATCGCGCAGGGCTCGAGCGTGACGTAGAGATCGCAATCGGGCAGGCGCGCCGAGCCGAGCCTGCCCGCCGCCGCGCGGATCGCCAGAATTTCGGCGTGGGCGGTCGGGTCGTTGTCACCGATGGTGCGATTTCCCGCGCTGGCGATCAGCGCGCCGCCCTGCACGATCGCCGCGCCGACCGGCACTTCGCCGCGCGCGCCGGCCGCCCGCGCCTCCTCGAACGCCGCGCCCATCGCGTCAAGCGCCATCGCCGGCCTCGAGGAATGAAACTTCGCCGTCCAACCGACATGGCTCCCGTTTGCGCCTGCGACCTGCTAGGACATCGCGGGAAATCTGGCAATCGACCGGCCCGGGGCGGCCAGGAAGCGCAATGATGGACAAGGCAAAACCGGGCGCGGGCGCGAATCCTCCGCCGCGCCGTCGCCTGCTCGACGCGCCGGGCGCCCGCTCCAGCGAAAAGCGCGAGGGCCAGCGCATCGCCAAGGTGATGGCGCGCGCCGGGCTGTGCTCGCGGCGCGACGCCGAGGCGTGGATCGCCGAGGGACGCGTCGTCGTCAACGGCAAGACGCTCGACAGCCCCGCCTTCAACGTCACGCCCGAAGACGACGTGCGGGTCGACGGCAAGCCGCTGGCGGCGCCCGAACGCACCCGGCTGTTCCTCTACAACAAGCCGCGCGGCCTCGCGACCACCGAGCGCGACCCGGAGGGGCGCCCGACGATTTTCGAGCAACTGCCCGCAGGATTTGCCGCGCGTGGTGGCGGTCGGGCGCCTCGACATCAACACCGAAGGGCTGATGCTGCTGACCAACGACGGCGGCCTCGCGCGCGTTCTCGAACTGCCGTCGACCGGCTGGCTGCGCCGCTACCGCGTTCGCGCGCATGGCGAGATCGCGCAGGCCGCGCTCGACGCGCTGCGCGAGGGCGTGACCATCGACGGCGTCGATTACGCCGGCATCGAGGCGGCGCTCGATCGCGCTCAGGGCTCCAACGTCTGGATGACGATGGGGCTGCGCGAGGGCAAGAACCGCGAGATCAAGAAGGTGCTCGAACATCTGGGCCTCGCGGTCAACCGGCTGATCCGCATTTCGTTCGGGCCCTTCCAGCTCGGCGATCTCGAAGAGGGCGCGGTCGAGGAGGTGCGCACGCGGGTGCTGCGTGACCAGCTCGGGCCGAAACTGGCGCGCGAGGCCGGCGCCGACTTCGACGCGCCGCGGCTGGCGCCGGGCGAGCCGGGGCCGGTTCCGCGCCAGGAGGCGCGCCCGTCGCGGCCGCCCGCGCACGTCGGTCGCAAGCCGCGCCCGGGCGGCTTTGGACAGCGCGAGGGGCGCGGCGAACGCGAATCCGGCGCTTCCTACGGGCCTCCCAAGACCTCCTACGGGCCGAAGATGCGCAAGCACGTCACGACGCTGCGCGCACAGAAGAAGGAGGACGAAAGCGGGCCGCGCCGGCGCATCGCGCGCAGCGCGGCGGTCGACCGCAAGGGACGGGAGATCAAGGTCGAGCGCCTGCTGCCGACCATCGAGGAGGCGCGCCGCCGCGCCGCCGCTGCCGCGCGCCGCGATGCGCGACCGCCGCGCGACAGAGGCCGGGGGGACGACAAATCCGGCGCGCCGGGCCGTGAGTCTCGCGCGCGAGACGATTCCAGGCCGTTTCGCAAGGATTCGCCGGGTGGACCGCGATCGCGACGCGATGCGGGACCGGGCGAGGGCGCCAAACCCTTCCACAAAGGGCCGCGCGCGCCCGGCGGCGCCTCGGGCGGCAAGCGCGGCGATAGCGGCCGGGGAGACGGCAAATCCGGCGCGACCGGTCGCGGGCCGCGCGCCCGCGACGATTCCCGACCGTTTCGCAAGGGTCCGCCTGGCGGCCCGCGATCGCGCCGCGAGGCGGGACCCGGCGAGGGCGCCAAATCCTTCCGCAAGGGGCCGCGCGCGCCCGGCGGCGGCTCGGGCGGCAAGCGCGGCGATGGTCCGCGCCGGCCGCCCCGGCGCTGATCCATGCGCATCGTCGGCGGACGCCTGCGCGGGCGCCTGTTGCGCGCGCCGGATTTCGCGGGCGATCCGCCCGACCTCCGAGCGGCTGCGCGAATTGATCTTCGATATTCTCGATCCATCGCTATCCCGATCGGCTGGAGGGTGCGCGGGTGATCGACCTGTTCGCCGGCTCGGGCGCGCTCGGCCTCGAGGCGCTGTCGCGCGGCGCGAGTTTCGCGCTGTTCGTCGACGACGGTCACGAGGCGCGCGCGCTGCTGCGGGCCAATATCGAGACGCTGGGGGTTGGCGCGCAAACGCAGATCCGACGCGCCGATGCGACCCGGCTCGGCCCGGCGCCCGCCGGCCCCGCTTTCACCCTCGCCTTCCTCGATCCGCCCTATGGCAAGGGGCTGGCGGGGCCGGCGCTCGCCGCGCTGGCCGGGGGCGGGTGGCTGGCGCCGGGCGCGCTATGCGTGGTGGAGGAAGCGCAAAGCGCCGACATCGCCGCGCCGAACGGCTTCGCGCTCGCCGACGAGCGGGCGTATGGGGATGCGAAGATCGCGATCTTGCGCCTGACGTCGTCATTGCGAGCGGAGCGAAGCAATCCAGGGGCCGTGACTCCAGACTTTTGAGACGGCGCGGGCGCTGTTGCGAACGGTGGACCGTCGCAGCGTATGCCTGCAAATGTCACGATCGCTGGATTGCTTCGCTTCGCTCGCAATGACCGAGCGATCCGCGGCAGGATCGTCCTCGGCGGAGAATGCTTCCCCGATAGTCGCGCTTGCTTCTACGTCACCGGGACGCGGCGCCCTGAGCGCTTCACGCGCGTCTTTGGAGCATCCACCCCTCGCCAAGGCCGGCGCGGCGTGAAATTCTGCGCGGCGGCGAATTCCCGTCGTGGAGCACGGATGATGACAGAGGGCATGATCGTGGTGACGGGCGGCGGGCGCGGCATTGGCGCGTCGGCGAGCCGCAAGCTGGCGGCGGCCGGTTACGCGGTCGCCGTCAACTATACGGCCGGCGAAGCCGCCGCGCAGGCGACGGCGGCGGCGATCCGCGCGCAAGGGGGCCGCGCCCAAGCGTTCGGCGCCGACGTCGCCGACGCGGGCGCCGTCGCTTCGATGTTCGCCGACGCCGAGCGCGCGCTGGGGCCGCTGACCGGGTTGGTCAATAACGCAGGAATCCTCGGGCGCGCCGCGCGGATCGACGACCAGCGCGCCGAAGATCTCGCGCGGCTGTTCGCGGTCAATGTCATCGGAACCATGCTCTGCGCCAAGGAGGCGGTGCGCCGGCTCTCGACGCGCCATGGCGGCAAGGGCGGGGCGATCGTCAACGTCTCGTCGGTGGCGGCGCGCCTGGGCGGCCTCGCCGGGATCACGCCCTACGCGGCGAGCAAGGGCGCGGTCGAAACCTTCACCAAGGGCCTCGCCAACGAAGTCGCGCGCGAGGGAATCCGCGTCAATTGCGTCGCGCCGGGCATGACCGCCACCGACATGTCGACCAAGGAGATGCGCGAGGCGGCGATGCTCGGGATACCGATGGGCCGGGTGGCGACGCCGGACGATATCGCCGAAGGCGTGGTTTGGCTGATCTCGCCCGCGGCGGGCTATGTGACGGGAACGGTGCTGACGGTCTCCGGCGGGCGGTGAGGCGCGGGGCGCCGCCGCGGGGGGCCGGCTTGGCCGCGCATTGCGCGCGTGGCAAGCTCGCGCCATGTCGCGCGCGCAACGTCTTCTCGATCTGATCCAGATGCTGCGCCGCCATCGCCGCCCGGTCGCCGGCGCGGCGCTGGCCCGCGAACTCGGCGTCAGCCTGCGCACGCTCTACCGCGACATCGCCGCGCTGCAGGCGCAGGGCGCCGACATCGCCGGCGAGGCGGGGCTCGGCTATCTCCTGCGGCCGGGCTTCATGCTGCCGCCGCTGATGTTCAACGTCGAGGAGATCGAGGCGCTGGCGCTGGGCTCGCGCTGGGTCGCCGCGCGCGCCGATGCGCCGCTCGCCGGCGCGGCGCGCGACGCGCTCGCCAAGATCGCCGCCGTGCTGCCCGCCGACCTCTCCGAGCGGCTCGATTCGCCGGCGCTGCTGGTCGGCCCCGGCAAGCCGATCGCGGCGGGCGACGCCGAGCTTCCGGCGATCCGCCAGGCGATCCGCGCCGAGCGCAAGCTCTGCGTCGCCTATGTCGACGGCGCGGGGACGCCGACGAGGCGGACGATCTGGCCGCTGGCCCTCGCCTTCTTCGATCGTTCGCGCGTGGTCGTCGCGTGGTGCGAGACGCGTGAGGCGTTCCGCCATTTCCGCACCGACCGAATCAGCGCGATCGAGCCGTCGCCGATGCGCTATCCGCGCCGCCGGCAGGCGTTGCTGAGGGAATGGCGGGCGGGCGAGGGAATCGGCGAGGCGTGAAACGCTGCTGACGGAATCTGACAGCGCCGGGGCCTAGAGACCTCGGCGGCGCCCGACGCGCCGATCAGGGAGTTCAGCCATGTCCGATTTCAACTTCGTCCTGCTCTATGTCGAAAATCCCGCCCGCAGCGCGGCGTTCTACGCCGAACTGCTGGGACGCCCGGCTGCCGAATCCTCGCCCACCTTCGCGATGTTCGCGATGGCCTCGGGCGTGATGCTGGGCCTGTGGGGGCGCGAGGGGGTGCGGCCCGCCGCCAATCCGCCCGGCGGCGGCGAGATCGCCTTCGCTGTAGGGAGCCGCGAGGCGGTCGATACGCGCTGCGTCGACTGGCGGGCGCGGGGCCTCACGGTCATCCAGCCGCCGACCGACATGGATTTCGGCCGCACCTTCGTCGCCCTCGACCCCGACGGCCATCGGCTGCGGGTGTTTGCACCGGCAGGGTGAGAGTCGCGGTCGAAGAGCGCGGCCCGCCGCACTCTGGCGACTCTCCGCTCCTTTGACTTGCTCCTCGCAGTGAGATATATCTTTGATATGTATCATAGCGAGGAAGCGCGCGTGGAAACCGCAAAAGTCTTCTGGTCCGGCCGCTCGCAGGCGGTTCGCCTGCCCAAGAGCTTCCGCTTCGAGGCGAGCGAAGTGCGCATTCGTCGTCGCGGCGCGGCGGTGATCCTCGAGCCTGTCGCCCAGGATTGGGCGTGGCTCGAGCGGGTCATCGGCCCCGTCGATGAGGATTTCGCCGCAGCGGCAAGCGCGCAGCCGGGCGAGCAGGATCGCCCGGCCCTCGACTATTTCAAGTGAAATATCTGCTCGACGCCAATGCGGTCATCGCGATCTTCCGAGGCGATGCGCGCTTCATCGCGCGCCTGAAGCGGCATGCGCCGGCGGATTTCGCGATTCCCGCCATCGTTGCGCACGAACTGTTCTATGGAGCCTACCGCAGCCAGCGCGTCGCCGAGAACCTCGCGCGCGTCGAGGCGATGCAGTTCGAGGTGCTGGAGTTTGATCGCGAAGACGCGCGGCTGGCCGGCCAGACGCGCGCGGCGATGAGTCTGGCGGGAACGCCGATCGGTCCCTACGATGTCCTGATCGCCGGTCAGGCCCTGGCGCGCGATCTGACGCTCGTGACGCACAACGCGCGGGAGTTCCAGCGCATCACCGGGTTCAAGATCGAGGACTGGGAGCGCTGAGACGAGCGAGGCGCGCTACCGCCGTCCGAACAGCCGCTCGATGTCGCCGAGCTTCAATTCGACATAGGTTGGCCGGCCGTGGTTGCACTGGCCGGCGCCGGGCGTGCGCTCCATCTCGCGCAGCAGCGCGTTCATCTCCTCGGGCGCGAGGCGCCGGCCGCCGCGCACCGAATGATGACAGGCGATGGTGGCGAGCCGGTGGTCGAGCCGGCGCTCCAGCGTCTGCGCGCCGTCCTCGGCGGAAAGGTCGTCGGCAAGATCGCGCATCAGGCGGCTCATGTCGGCTTTGGCGATCAGCGTCGGGACCTCGCGCAGCAGGATCGCGCCGGGGCCGAACGCCTCGACGACCAACCCGAGCTCCTCGAGCGCCGCGGCGTGCTCGACCAGAAGCGCCGCGGCGTCGGGATCGAGGTCGATCACCGCCGGCGACAGCAGGATTTGGCGCTCGACGCCGCTCTCGGCGCGCTGCCGCTTCAGCCTTTCATAGACGATGCGCTCGTGTGCGGCGTGCTGGTCGACGATGACGATGCCGTCGCTGGTCTGCGCGATCACGTAAAGCTCATGGACCTGCGTGCGCGCCGCCCCGAGCGGCGCGGCGAGATCGGCGGGCGGCGGCGCCTGGTCGAGCGCGGCGGCGGACGGCGCAAAGCCTTCAAAGCGCTGCTGCGCGGGCTCAGCGAAGCCGGCCGGCGCGGCGGGCGAAGCGCGCCAGTCCCATGGCTGCGACAGCCGCCCGGCGGCGGGCGCGCGCATCGCGGCGGCGGCGCCGGCCCCGCCGGTAGTCGCGGCGCGATGCAGGGCGCCTTCGAGCGCCTGGCGCAGCGCGCCGATGATCAGGCCGCGCGCCAGCCCGCCGTCGCGAAAGCGCACCTCGGCCTTGGCGGGATGGACGTTGACGTCGACGTCGCGCGGCTCGCATTCGAGGAACAGCACGGCGACCGCGTGGCGGTCGCGCGGGAGATAGTCGAGATAGGCGGCGCGCAGGGCGCCGGCGAACAGTTTGTCGCGCACGGCGCGACCGTTGACGTAGAAATATTGGGTCAGCGCATTGGCCCGGCTGAAAGTCGGCAGGCCGGCGAAGCCGGCGAGGCGCACGCCCTCGCGTTCGGCGCGCAGGGTCAGGCAATTGTCGGCGAACTCCGCGCCGAGCGCCTGGCGCGCCCGCTCCAGCCGTCCCGCTTCGTCAGCCGCGCACGCCGGCCAGTCGAAGCTCGCGCTGACGTCGCTGGCGAATGAAAAGCGGGTTTGCGGATTGGCCAGAGCGAGGCGGCGCACGATGTCGCCGGCGGCCTGCGCCTCGCTGCGGTCGCTTTTCAGGAACTTCAGCCGCGCCGGCGTCGCCGCGAACAGATCGCGCGCCTCGATCCGCGTCCCTTCGGGCTGGGCGCAGGGCCGCGGCGCGCTTTTGACGCCGTCCTCCACCAGCAGCATGGCGGCCGTCTCAGCGCCGCGCGCGCGGGTGCGAATCTCGAGCCGCGAGACGGCGGCGATCGACGGCAACGCCTCGCCGCGAAAGCCGAGCGTCGCGATATGGGTCAGATCGCCGTCGGGGATTTTCGAGGTGGCGTGGCGCTCGACGCTGAGTTCGAGATCCTGCGCCGACATGCCGACGCCGTCGTCGGCGACGCGGATCAGCCGGCGCCCGCCCGCCTCGATCGCCACCTCGATGCGGGCCGCGCCCGCATCGAGCGCGTTCTCGACCAGCTCCTTGACCGCCGCCGCCGGCCGCTCGATCACCTCGCCAGCGGCGATGCGATCGATCAGCAAGGGATCGAGGCGGCGAACGGGCATGGGATCGCTTCGAGGTTGAACGGAAAGGACGATTCAATCAGATTCGCGGCCTTGGGCGGGAATTATTTCGCCGCCGCCCGCGTCAATCCGGCCAGAAGTCGGCGTCGAGCGCCTCATCGAACGAAAAAGGGCTGGTCGGCGGGAAGGTCTCTTCGGGAAGGCCGGTGTCCTCCGCCGCCGCCAGAACCGCCGATTCATAGGCGTCCGCCGTCGCCTCCGCGGTTTTGGCGAGCAGGCTCGGGTTGTCCTTCAGGTGACGGGCCAGTTGGAGGCGCTGTTCGCGGATCGAATAGGTCCAGCTATGGCCTCGGCGCTCCGGCTGGTGCCGCCATTTGAGCAGGTGGGCGAGCAGCACGGCCAGGCGATTGACCAGCTCGCGTTTTTCGCCGCGGCCCATGCTCTCGATCTCCTCGGCGATGTTCTTGACGTCCGCCGCCGAGAACGCGCCGGCGCGCAGCAGCGCCGCCTGCTCGTTGGCCCAGGCGTAGAAATCCTGTTCGTAGAGGCTTCTCTTGGGGGGGAGCTGGCCCATCGCGACCTCGCCTTCGCTCGGCCTTATAGCCCGGAACGCCTCATCTGTCAGGCGGCGCCGAGCCCGCCCTTGTCGCGAATGAACGCGATCACCGTCTCGACGCCCTCGCCGGTCTTCATGTTGGTGAACACGAACGGCCGCTCCTTGCGCATCCGCAGCGCATCCCGCGCCATCACCTCGAGCGAGGCCCCGACATAGGGAGCGAGATCCTTCTTGTTGATCACCAAGAGGTCGGAGCGGGTGACGCCGGGGCCGCCCTTGCGCGGGATTTTCTCGCCTCCCGACACGTCGATGACATAGATCGTCAGGTCGGCGAGTTCGGGCGAGAAGGTCGCGGAGAGATTGTCGCCGCCCGATTCGATCAGGATCACGTCGAGCGCCGGGAAGCGCAGGTTCATCTCGTCGATCGCCGCCAGGTTGATCGAGGCGTCCTCGCGGATCGCGGTGTGCGGGCAGCCGCCGGTCTCGACCCCCATGATGCGCTCGGGGGCCAGCGCGCCGGCCTCGACCAGCAGGCGCGCGTCCTCCTTGGTGTAGATGTCGTTGGTGATCGCGGCGATGTTGAAGGCGCCGCGCAGGCGCTTGCACAATTGCTCCATCAGGGCGGTCTTGCCGGAGCCGACCGGCCCGCCGATGCCGATGCGCAGGGGCTGCGTGTGTCTCGTCATGATCGGAACAACCTCGAATATTGGGTTTCGTGGCGGATCGCCGCGATGTCGGAGCGAAAAGCGCAGCAGCCGAGATCGTCGAGCCCGGCGCCGGCGGCCTCAAGCGCGACCCGGCGCACGGCTGGCAAGATTCCGGCCAGCGTCTTCTGGCCGTCGGTTTGGCCGATCGCTCCTAGCCGCACCGCCGCCGACACCAGGTTGGCGACGAGGCTCAGCACGAAGGCCTGCAGCGACAGCGCCAGGTCCAGCGCGTGGCCGGCCGCCGCGGCGCCGACGGCGACGGGATAGGCGACGGGGTCGCCGGCGGCCGGCAGGCGGGCGAGCGCCGGGCAGGGCCACGCGGCGCGCATCGCGCTGACGAAGGCGCCGCCCTGCGCTGAGGTCTCGAGGCGCCGCTCGGCCGAGCCGGCGAGCGCCATTGCCAGCGCGTTGATGTCGTCAAGCTCGCGCCAGTCGGCGGCGCGAACGGCGCGAAACGCGCAGGCGAACAGCACGGCGTCCGATCGCGGCGCGCCGAAGGCGAGGAGGTCGCCGAGCCAGGCGTCGAGCGTCGCCGCGTCGACGACGTCGCCGGCCTCCGCCGCCCATTCGAGCCCGTGCGAATAGGCGAAGGCGCCGACCGGGAAGGCGGGCGAGAGCCAGACCAGCAGCGGCAGTTCCGCGAAGGCCGGCGGCTCAGCGGCGGGCGCGTCCATGAGCCTCGCCGGGATGATCGTGATCGTGAGAATGACCGTGGTCATGATCATGGTCATGCGCGTGATCGTGATGGTCGTGGTCGTGGTGATCATGGCCATGCGCGGGCGGCGCGCCGACGCTCTGGTGGTCGCCGTGCCGGTGATGCGCGTCGCCGTGATGGGGGTGATCATGCGCGGCGTGGTCGTGATCGTGGCCCGGGGCGGCCGTGACATAGGCGCCCCCTTCGGGATTGAACGGCGCCTCGATCGCCATGACCTCGGCGCCGAGCCGGCGCGCCATGTCCTCGATCACGTGATCGTGGCGGATGCGCAGGCTCTTCCTGAGCAGTTCGGTCGGCAGATGCCGGTTGCCGAGATGCCAGGCGACGCGCGCCAGAGCGGCGGCGTCGGCGGCGCGGATCTCGGCCAGCGCCTCGGGCGCGGCGACCACTTCGACGATGCGCCCGTCGTCGAGCGCCAGCCCGTCGCCGCCGCGCAGCATCACCGCCTCGGGCAGGTCGAGCAGGAAGGCGAGCCCGCGCACCCCGGTCATCGCGACGCGGCGGCGGTGGCGTTCGTCATAGTCGAGAACCACCGCGTCGGCCGGCTCTTCCGACCACGAGCCGGCGGGACGAACGGAATGAGCGTGCAGCATGGCCTCGCCAAGGTGAAGGACCCGAGAGCCGGCCATCTCACGCGAAATGACCGATCCGTCATTGCGAGCGGCAGCGAAGCAATCCAGACGAAGGCTCCCAGAACCCCAGTCTGGATTGCTTCGTCGCTTCGCTCCCTCGCAATGACGGCCTGCCGTTTCGGTCAGGGCCGGCTCGGGCGCGCCCGCGCGCGCCGCCCCTTCCATACGCGCGTTGGGCCGGATAGAAAAGCCGTGTGCGTTAGGGCGGGCGCGCCGGCATCGGGAGGCGGCCTTGAGCGATTCCACTCTTTCGACGCGGTGCTGCGTGGCCGGCGGCGGGCCGGCGGGGATGATGCTGGGGTTTTTGCTGGCGCGGGCCGGCGTCGACGTCGTGGTGCTGGAGAAGCACGCCGATTTCCTGCGCGACTTTCGCGGCGACACGATCCATCCCTCGACGCTCAACATCATGAAGGAACTGGGGTTCCTCGACGAGTTCCTGCGACTGCCGCACCAGAAAGTCTACGGGCTGGAGGGCATGTTTGGCGATGCGAAGGCTCCGATCGGCGATTTCTCGGCCCTGCCGAAGCCCTGCAACTATATCGCGATGATGCCGCAGTGGGATTTCCTGAATTTCCTCGCCGCCAAGGCCGCCGCGCTGAACACCTTCAGGCTGCTGATGCGCACGGAGGCCAAATCGCTGATCGAGGAGGGCGGCAAGATCGTCGGCGTCAACGCCGTCGGGCCGGATGGCCCGCTGGCGATCCGCGCCGATCTTGTCATCGCCGCCGACGGGCGCCATTCGGCGCTGCGGGCGGCGGCGGGGCTCAAGGTCGACGATCTCGGCGCGCCGATGGACGTGCTGTGGTTTCGCGTTCCGCGCAACGAGAGCGACGGCGACGAGACGATCGGCCGCTTCGATCTTGGCCGCGTCTACATCCGCATCAATCGCGGCGCCTACTGGCAATGCGCCTATGTCATCGCCAAGGGCAGCTTCGAGGCGCTGAAGGCGAGGGGTCTCGATGCGTTCAAGGCGGATGTCGCCCGCCTGATGCAGATGCCCATCGAACGATTGAACGAGATTGCGAGCTTCGACGACGTGAAACTGCTGAGCGTCGCCGTCGACCGGCTGGAGCGCTGGCGGCGGCCGGGCTTCCTGGCGATCGGCGACGCCGCCCATGCGATGTCGCCGGTCGGCGGCGTCGGGATCAATCTGGCGGTGCAGGACGCGGTCGCCGCCGCCAATCAACTGGCCGGCCCGCTGCTGGCCGGCCGGGTCACCGAGGATGACCTGGCGGCGGTCGAGCGCCGCCGCCTGTTCCCGGCGCGCGCGACGCAATTCGTTCAGGTCATGGTGCACAAGAGCGTCATCGCGCACGCGCTCTCGCAAGCCGGGCCGATGAAGCCTCCGCTGGCGTTCCGGCTGATCGGGCGGTGGGCGTTCCTGCGCCAGTTGCTCGGGCGGCTGGTCGGCCTCGGCGTGCGTCCCGAGCACGTGCGAACGCCGGCTGCGTGACGGCGGTCGGCCGGCGCTGCTACGCGTGGAAGGCGAAGTCGCCGGCGTGGGACGAAACAAGCGCCCTGGTCATGCCAAGCAGGGTGATCGTTTCGTGGTCCGGCGCAGTGATCACCACATTCGCCCCGGACTTGCGGGTCGCCGCGAGCAGCGCGCTGAAATCAGCGAAGAGCGAGGTCGAGACGGAAATCGCGTCGGCGCCGGCGCCGGTCAGATGCTGCGAAAAATCGGTCACCACATCGGCGCCGAAGCCGGGATCGAACACGAAGGTCTCGCTCGCGCCGCCGCCGGTCATGCGGTCGTGTCCGATGCTGTCGAAGGTCAGTCCGTCGGCGTAGCCGAGAAGAACGTGCGAGCCGTTGTTCATGTCGGTGGTTCGGCTCAGCAGGTGCGCCGTTGTCAGCTTGCCTGTGGAATTGTAGGTGTTGACGAAGGCGCCGTAGTTGAGGTCGGTGAAATAGTCGCCGCCGTCGAAAGTCTCGACGAAATCGCCGCCTTCGCCAGCGATCGTCGAGGCGAGGTAGAGGTCGCCGTTGGCTTGGTAAAGGCTCCGGCCGTCGAGCGCGCCCGTCGAATCATAGTCGCTGACCGAGGCCGCATAGGGATGGCCTTCAAGCCCGGTCGCCACCACGAACGAGGCGAGCCCGGTCGATTGCTTGCCGTCCTGATCGGTCGCAACGGCAGTGAATGTGTAGTCGCCGGCGGGAAGCGCGGCGGAGAAGGTCCAGGCGCCGGTCGCCGTATTGACGGTGGCGGCGCCAAGGTCGGTCGTTCCGTCGAACAATTCGACCGACTGCGCACCGGCGCTGTCGGTGGCCGTACCGGTCAGGGTGATCGCGTCATTGGCGCCGAAGGTCGGCGCGCCGATGGTGATCGCCGGGCCGGCGCCGAACCAGTCGGTCACCACGCCTTGCGCCGGCAGGCCTTGCGGGCTGAAGTTGGCCCCCTCGCCCGGCCCGACTTCGGCGGCGTTGGGATCCCAGTTCCAGAAATAGACGCCGGTCAGCGAGGAATTGCCCGATTGCTGCCAGGCTTCGAAGAACGCCTGATAGAGTTCGGCCTGTAGCTTGGAGTTGACCACGTTGGTCGCCGATCCCGCCGGCTGCGAGTCGGCGTCGGTGGCGTTTTCATAGCCGAGTTCGGTGAAGATCAGCGGCTTGCCGGTCGCCGCCGAAACGCTCTCGAAATAGGAGATCAGCGACTGGCCGCCGGTCACCGCCAGCGTCTCCGCATCGGTCGGCTTTTGCGTCCATCCCGCCACCAGTTGGGCCAAAGTCGGGTTGGCGGCGTCGGAGATCGGCGCGTAGCAATCGACGCCGATCGAATTGAGTTCGCTGGCGAAACTCACCTGGGTCGCCAGATTGCCGGTGCCCGCCGCCAGCCCGGTGCCGCCCCATTGCCACGGCGATTGGTCGTCGTCCCAGTCGGCCGCATAGGTTAGCTTCAGCGTGGGATCGTCGGTCCTCAGCGCCGTGATGATCGAATCCCAGTAGCTCTTGTAGGCCGGCCCGGTGATCTGATCGAGCTCCGTGCCGATGCACAGGCTGGTCGCGCCATTGGCGACGGCCACCTGAGCCTCCTGCAGGATCATCGTCTGGTAGCTGGTGAAAAACGCGTTGGCGCCCGCCGAGCCCGCCGCGCCGGGATTGAAATAGGTGCGCCACTCGTCGACGCTGTAGGGCGTGCCCTTCAAATCGGCCTGACTGACGAAGTCGATCAGCGGGCGGACCATCACGGAAAGCCCGAGCGCGGTCGCCTCCTTGATCGTCGCGCCAAGCGCGGCGAGGCTGTCGGTCGTGCTGGAATCGGCATAGACCTTGTCGGTCTTCGGATTGATCCCGTAGTCGAGCGAGGCCTCGATCGAATTGGCGCCGGTCGCCGCGAGCGCGTCGAGGGAATTGGCGTTCTCGTAGGCGCCGTTATAGTACGAGATATAGTCGAAGCCCTGGTTGACGAGCGACAAGGTCATAAAGCACTCCGCCCGGCCGACCTCGTCCGCCGATTTGAACTGGCGGTCAGAATCGGGCTTCGAATTGTCCTGGACAAGGCTGTCGCCTCGCTATGGTTGCGCATTCGTGAACGGCGGCGTCTGGGCGTCAGCGCCAATGAAACGGGTCAGTCGCCATTCCCCGGACCGCCGCCGCTCCCGATGGCCTGTCGCTTACGGTCCGCTCCGCCCTTGGCGGGCGGCCTGTGAAAATCGCCAGCCGGCCTGCAGCCGCGCTCGACGAGCGCGGCCACAAACGCCACAAAATCGCCAGCCGGCCTGTAAGCCGGGTTCTGTATGGCGCGAGGCGTGAAGCCCCGCGCGTGACGGCCATTCCTCTGGGGCGTCCGTCGCCGGACGCCTCGAGCAACCAACCCGAGCGACCAGGCCCGGAGACAGGCCTCGAAGCGCTTGCGCGCCTCGCATCGCTCCTATTCGGTCTTGCTCCCGGCGGGGTTTGCCATGCCGCCGACGTTGCCGCCCGCGCGGTGCGCTCTTACCGCACCTTTTCACCCTTACCGGCCGACGGCCCTCGCGGGTCGCCGTCCGGCGGTTCGCTCTCTGTGGCGCTGTCCCTGGGGTCGCCCCCGCCGGACGTTATCCGGCGCCGTGTCTCCGTGGAGCCCGGACTTTCCTCCGCTCGATGAAAGCGACGGCCGTCCAGCCGACTGGCCCGGAGCCAATAAGCGTGGGCGGGGGGCGGGTCAAGTTGGGGCGCAAGCGGGAGCGGGCGTTCGCTATCGGGCCATTGTTCGCATAAGTTCTCAGCGGTGAAACACGCTCCACCATACGAGACGATGGGTCACTCCTCGACCGGTTCGATCATGAACCATCTCGCCTACGCAATCCGCACGACAGCGGAGGTTTTGCGGTCGCGCCAGCCGGCATCGGCGAGGACGACGCGGTTGCGGCCGAGGTCCTTGGCCTCATAGAGCGCGCGGTCGGCGCTCGCCAGGGTGTCGGCGACGCTGGCGCCCGGCGCGGTGGCGACCGCCACGCCGATGCTGACCGAAGCCGCCACCCGGCCGCCGTCGACGAACCGCGCGTCGTTCCGGAAGGCGGCGCCGATCCGTCTGGCGATCGCCAGCGCCGCCTCCTTGCCGCAATCGGGCAGCGCCGCCGCGAATTCGTCGCCGCCGAGGCGCGCGGCGATGTCGGCCGGCCGCAGCGCTTTCGACAGCGCGTCGGCGAAGATGCGCAGCACGTGATCGCCGGTCGGATGGCCGAATGCGTCGTTGACGCCCTTGAACCGGTCGAGATCGAACGCCAGCACCGCCACCGGCGCGTCGCCGCTGATCCCGCGCTCGAACAATCTCTGCGCGCTCTCTATGAAGGCGCGGCGGTTGGCGAGCCCGGTCAGCGGATCGATCAGCGCGATCGCCTTTTGCCTCGCCTCGCTGCGCTCCCGCAGCATCATCACCGGCAGCGCCGCGCTGCCGACCGCGTAGATGAGCCCGACGAAGTGGATGATCCCGAACCAGCCGATCGGCGGCGGCGACGAGGACGGCGACGAGGAGAATGCGACAGCCGCGAGCAGCAGCGCGATCGTCTCCAGCGCGAGCAGCGCGATCATCGCCGTCCGCCCGCGAAGCTTTTCGCCGCGCCCCCGCCAGAACTCGACCGCCGCCGCCGCGTACAGCGCGCCGGAGGTCGCCGCGACCAGCGCCGTCGCCAGATGCGCGTCGGCGAAGATCGCCGCGAGGACCAGCGGTGCGACGAAAACGCCGCCTGCGGCGACCAGCGCATCGCCTTTGATCGCGCCGCGATTGAAGAGGCGCGCCGCGATCCACGCCAGCGCGCCCGCGCCGTTGAGCAGCAACGGCGCGACGATCTGGGAGGCGAAAGCCGGCAGCGCGCCGTGCAGCGCCAGCCCGACGACCCCGAAGCCGAGGGCGCAATTGGCCGCGCCCCACCACAGCGCGGCGCGGGTGGCGCGATCGTTCAGCCAGTTCATCAACAGGATGAGTCCGCCGGCGAGCGAGACGACGCCGCCGGCGAAGGTGATCGTTGAAACGTCGAACGTCATTGGAGCGAACGCCTTGGGAAATCCGTGGGAGCGTCTCTCAAAGCACGTCCGTCTTAACAACGCCGAAACCGAATCCCGGAAACTCGCGCATATCGTTGGGGAATGTCGGCGTCCGCCTCATCGCCGCGCGCGTTCGGCGACGCGCATGACGAGAATCCGGGTCGGATCGTCGTCCAGCGCCAGGGCGGAGGCGTCGCGCAGGTCCTGGCGGGTGAGACCGATGTCGGCCAGTTCGCGCGCGCTCATGCCGGCGAGGTCGCGCATCGCGCGCCGCGCCGCCGCCACGCGAAGCGGCCAGCCGGCGAGCCGCCAGAGCGGGTTCGACCGTCGGCGATCGCGCCTTTCCATCTGGGCGATGTCGGGACGCGCGGGGATCGCCTGACGGCGCCCGATGAACACCAGCGCGACGACCAGCGCCGCGAACAGCACGGTCTCAACGTCGATGCGTTCGCCGAGCAGCGGCGCCGACAGAGCAATGGTGATGAACGGCTGGGCGAGCTGGGTCTGCGCCACCCGCGCCACGCCGCCGCGCGCCAGGCCGGCGTTCCATGCGAAAAAGCCGAGGTACATGCTCATCGTCCCGAGATAGGCGAGGCACGCCCAGGCGGACGCCGGGATCGACGCCGGTTGCGCCGGGGCCAGCGCCCAGGCGAGCGGCGCCGAAACCGGCAGGGCGAGCGCCACCATCCACGAGACGACGTCGCGCGCCGGCATTTCACGCGACAATTGCCCGGCCAATGCGTAGCCGAACGCCGCGGCGGCGATGGCGAGCAGCAGCAGCGCGTCGCCCGCCTGCAGGGCGCCGCCGCCGCGCTGCAGGGCGAAGCCGCCGACCAGCGCGGCGCCGAGGACGGCGCAAGCCCAGAATGACGGCGACGGGCGCTCGCGCCCGATCATCGCCGCGGCGAGGGCGGTGGCGAGCGGCAGCACGCCGACCACCACCGCGGCGTGGGCGGCCGGCAGGGAGCGCATCGCCAGGCTGCTGAAACCGGGAAAGCCCGCCACCAGGCACAGCGCGGCGAGCCCGAGGCGCGGCATGCGCCGCCACGGCGGCGCGCGCCGGCCGGCGGCCAGAACCGGCAGCGCGATCAGCCCGGCGATCAACGCGCGTCCGGCGGTGAGGAACGGCGCCCCGAGCGCCGGGACCGCGAGGCGGGTGAGCGGCAGGGTCGCGGCGAAAATGACGACGCCGACCAGCCCGAACAACAGCCCGATGTCTTCCTCGCGCCGCGCGCGGACGGGCGCCGGCTGGGCCAGCCGGCCGTCCGCCTCGCGAAAGCTCGTCCTGAAATGCTTCATATCCGCGTCTCCGCCTCCAGCAATTTCGTGGGCAGCATCGCGGAAAGCTCTGGATATTCCAGAGACGGAGGAGTACAGTTTTGCCGAACTGTCCTCAAAAAGGGCCACGACAGATGCTCGACCACTCCCCCTCGGAGCCGCGCCGCGCGCCGCTGCTCGCTTCGGTGATCGCGGCGATCCAGGGCCGCATCGACAGCCGCGCGCTCGCCCCCGGCGCGCGGCTGCCGTCGGTGAGGGGCTTCGCCGCGGCGATGAACGTCTCGAAGTCGACGGTCGTCGAGGCCTACGACCGTCTCGCGGCCGACGGAGCGATCGTCGCGCGCCGGGGCTCCGGCTTCTATGTCGCGGGGCCGACGCGGCCGTTGTCGCTCGCCGCGCTGGCGCCCCAGCTCGATCGCGCCATTGATCCGCTGTGGCTGATGCGCCAGTCGCTGCTGGCCGGTCCGGACGTGCTGAAGCCGGGCTCCGGCTGGCTGCCCGATTCCTGGATGCCGGATCCCGCCATCCAGCGCGGCCTGCGCGCGGTGGCGCGCGGCGCCGCCGCCGACCGCATCCGCTATGACGAGCCGCTCGGCTTTGCGCCGCTGCGCATGCAGCACGCGCGGCGCCTCGCCGAGCGCGGCGTGATGGCGGCGCCCGACCAGATCATGCTGACCGATTCAGCCTCGCAATCGCTCGATCTGTTGTGCCGGTTTTTGCTGGAGCCGGGCGATACGGTGCTGGTCGACGACCCCTGCTACTTCAACTTCCTGGCGCTGCTGCGCGCGCATCGCGTCAACGCGATCGGCGTCCCCTATACGCCTGATGGACCCGACGTCGCGACGTTCGCGCGCCTGTTGGAGGCGCATCGGCCGCGATTCTATCTGACCATCGCCGGGCTGCACAATCCGACCGGCGCGACGCCGTCGGCGGCGACCGCCCATCGTCTGCTGACGCTCGCCGAGACCCATGCGACGCTGGTCATCGAAGACGACGTGTTCTCGGAATTCGAGACCGAGCCGGCGCCGCGCCTCGCCGGCTTCGATGGGCTCAATCGCGTCATCCAGATCGGCAGCCTGTCCAAGACCGTGTCGGCGGCGATCCGCGGCGGCTATATCGCGGCGCGGCCCGAGTGGATCGACCCGCTGATCGATCTCAAGCTCGCCAGCAGCCAGGGCGACAGTCGTTTGTCGGCGGTGCTGCTGCATCGCCTGCTGGCGGACAGTGCGCGCCGACGCCATCTCGACGCGTTGCGCGCCCGGCTGTCGGCGGCGATGGGTCACACGATCCGCCGCCTCGGCGCGCTGGGGGTGACGCCGTGGGTCGCGCCGCGCGGCGGCTTGTTCCTGTGGGCGCGCCTGCCCGACGGCCTCGACGCGGCCGACATCGCGCGCCACGGTCTGAGGCGCGGGGTGGTGTTCGCCCCCGGCAACGTGTTCAGCGTTTCGTTCAGCGCGCCCGGCTATCTGCGCTTCAACGTCGCGCAGAGCGCGCACCCGCGCGTTTTCGAAGTGCTCGAGGAGGCGATGGGGCGGCGGCCCGACGCCTCCGGCCAGGCAGGCTAGCCGCGCCCGATCGCCAGCATGGCGATGCGGAACAGGACAAGACCGCCGGCGACGACGAGATAGAGCCGCAGGACGCCCATCCAGGTTTTGGCGGCCAGCGACAGTTTCGCCGGCGCGAGGCGAGCGAGCGGCGGCATGCGCCACGTCTCGCGCAACAGGGCCGTCGCCTTCTGCGCCTCTTTGCTGGCCGCTTGCGCGGCGGGCGCCGGCTTGGCGCTGAGCGCCGCGGTGAGCAGCGCGATGATCGCCGCGGCGAGCCCGCCACCGACCAGAATGTTGAGGATGACCTGCTCATTGATCGCGTCCGGGAACAGAACCGAAACGGTGAGGATGATCGACAGGATCACCAGCGCCGCGATGACCGCGCCGGTGAAATAATTCATCCAGCGATTGTTCACCCACGGCCCGAGCACCGGCTTGTCGTTGCAGAGCAGCAGCAGGAACACCGTGGCGCTCGGCAGCAGCACGCCGGCAAGCGTCTGCACCGCGACGGTCAGCAGCCCGAGCGGCGAACCGGGGGTCAGGACGATCGCCGCGGCGATCGCGATCAACACGAAATAGACGGCGTAGAAGCCCTTGGCGTCGGCGACGTTGCGATGCAGCGAATGGCGCGCCGAAAACACGTCGCCGATCGCGTAGGCGGTCGACAGCGACACCGCCGAGGCGCCGATCAGCGCGGCGTCGATCAGCGCGATTGCGAACATCACGCCGGCGGTCCGCCCGACATATTTGTCGATGCCGGCGGCGATACCCCCCGCGTCGGTGAAATTGCCGAATTCGGCGTGGCTCGCAAAGGTCGCCGCCGTGAACGCCATGATCGCGACGGCGCCGACGATCACCAGCGCGATGCCGAGCCACAGGTCGAGACGCTCGTAGCGAATGAAGCGTGGCGTGATGCGCTTGTCGATGACGTAGCTCTGCTGGAAGAACAGCTGCCAGGGCGCGACGGTGGTGCCGACGAGGCCGATGATCAGCAGCATCACGTCGCTGAGCTTGCCGCCGGCCGGCAGTTGCGGAACAAGAAAATCATGCGCCACCTCGGCGAGCGGCGGATGGGCCATGAAACAGATCGGAATCAGCAGCAGGCTGCCGAACACCAGGACCATTGCGAATTGCTCGAAGCGCCGGAAGTCGCCGCTGCTGACCGCCGCCATGATCAGTCCGGCGGCGACGACGACGCCCGTCGTCTTGTCCAGCCCGAGATAATCGAGCGCCAGAGCGATGCCGATGAATTCGGTGACGATCGTCAGCGCGTTGAGCAGGAACAGATCGATGACGCTGAACGCTCCCCAGAACCTGCCGAAGCGCTCGAAGATCAGCCGCGCATGGCCGACGCCGGTCACCGCGCCGAGGCGCAGCACCATCTCCTGATTGACGTAGAGGACCGGGATCAGCAGCGCCATCGTCCACAACAGCGTGGTGCCGTAGGTCTGGCCGGCCTGGCCGTAGGTCGCGAAGGCGCCCGCGTCATTGTCGCCGGCCATCACGATGAGGCCGGGGCCGATGATCGCCAGAAGCGTCGTCAGCCGATGCTTCCATGTCGTGCGCGGCGCGACGTCGCCGTGCAGGATGGTTCCGAAGGCGCCGTTGATCGGGCCGATATGCGCATCGTCGAGGACCGCGATGACCGGTTCGGCGAGATTGGCTTTGATGCTCATGGCCTGCTCCTTCGCCGCGTCGACGGCGAAAGGAAAGCCGATGGCCATCAACTGGCGGGGCTTGCCTTACGGCGCAAGAGCGGCTGCTTGACGAAATTGTGGGATAGTTCGTTGCGGGAATTGGAGCCCGTCATCGCGTCTGCGACGCGACCGACGGGGGCGACTACTCGGGCCGTCGTTCAATTGCGTCTCCTTCAATTCGGCTGCGGCCGACGACGAAACGAAGCGCCCGTCGCCTTCCGCGGCGCAGTTAGTTGACTCGCGCCGGGACGCCATCGCAGGTCGCAGAATCCGACCCGCGCGGCGTTCCCGAGGGACGTCCGGAAAATGAAAATGCGGAACCGTGGATCATCGGCTCATCTCCGGCCTGTCGAAGCGCGGCCGGACTGTGAGCGGAGCGGGCGGCCCTCAGGCGCGCCTCATGCCTCTCACGCGGCGCCGACCGCGGGTTGTTCCAGCATTGAGCGGCGTCATTCGCCCGGATCCGGCCGGGGTCGCGGCGCCAAAGGGAATACTGCCCATTCGTCCTTTAAGGGGTTGAGGATAGGCTTGAAATAACACCAAACCATGAACGGCTATGCGCTCCGGACCCGGCGCTGTCAATCGCAATTCCCCGGCGAAAAGTCTTGTCCGGGAGCGCCGCGTCACTCCGTCGCGCTTGAGGACCAGCTCGCGTGCGAAATGAGCGGAGACGCCTCCAGCGCCGCGACCACCGCGTCCATTTCGGCCGGATGCACGGAGGTGCTCACCAGCGTCGCGGCAAGCTCGGTGACGTCCTCGCCGCGCTCGGAAACCTCGACCTCCCGCACCGGATAGTTCGCGCGCTCCAGTTGCTCGGCGAGGAGATCGCGCACTTCTCCCACATGCGCGGCCCGGGTGAGGGCGTGGACTTCATAGGTCGCCTCGGCCATTCGCTCGTCCATCGGCGCGCGGTTGATGCGGTTGACCAGCGGCCGCAGCAAGGTGTTGCCGGCCAGAACCGCGATGGTGAGGACGGCGGCCTCAGCCGCCAGATCGACGCCGCACAGCGCCCCGACCGCCGCCGAACACCACAGCGTGGCGGCGGTGTTGAGGCCCCAGACCTGGCTTCCCTCCTTCATGATGACGCCGGCGCCGAGGAAGCCGATGCCGGACACGACATAGGCGGTGATCTGGCTGGCGCCCGCCGGGCCATTGAGATGCAGGCCGAGCGACACGAACGACGCCGCGCCGACCGCGACCAGCACATTGGTGCGCAGGCCCGCGCTGCGCTGGCGGTATTGCCGCTCGGCGCCGATCGCCGTGGCGAGGATGAAGGCGAGCCCCATCCGCAGGGAGAAGTCGAGAAGCGCGGCGATGTCGACAGTATGGAACATCGTCATGCGGCGGCTCCAGAAGAGTTCGGGGTCGACGATGCCACACGCTATCGCCGTTGTCGCGACGGAGCCAAATCATCCGGCGGCGGCCGGCGTCAGCACCGCGCGGCCAATGAACCGTCCGGCGCGTAGCTCGTTCAGCGTCCGATCGGCGTCGTGCAGCGCGCACCGGGTGACCGGCAGCGGCGCTATCCTGCCGGCGCGCACGAGATCGACCAGGGCGCGCAGTTCGGCGAGGCTGCCGACATAGCTGCCGAGAATCGAGATCGCGCGCATCGGGATCAGCGGCAGCGACCACGGCGCGGCGCCGCCGTAGAGGCCGACGATCACCAGTTTCCCGCCCTTGTCGAGCGCGTTGAAGCCGAGCGCGGTGGTCTCGGCGCTGCCGACGAAATCGACCACGGCGCGGGCCGGACCGCCGAGCGCCGCAGTCAATTGCGCCTGCGCGTCGCCGGCGCGCGGGTCGACGGCGGCGAGCGCGCCGGTTCTCTTGGCCGCCTCGCGCTTGACCGGGTCGATGTCGACCGACACCGCGCCCTTGCCGCCGATCGCCTTGAGGATTTCGATGGCGATCAGCCCGAGGCCGCCGGCGCCGACGATCGCAATGGGGACCTCCCGGGCGACGTCGGCGACCTTGTTGAGCGCGCTGAACGCGGTGAGCCCGGAGCAGGCGAATGGCGCCATCGCCTCGGGATCGAGTCCCTCGAGGTCGATCAGATATCGGGGATGCGGCGCGAGCAGATAATCGGCGTAGCCGCCGTTGCGAAAGATGCCGAGAAAATTGGGTGTGGCGCAGAGCTGCTCGTCGCCACGCCGGCAGGTCGGGCACTGCCCGCAGCCGATCCACGGATAGACCAGATAGGTCTTGCCGAGGCTGACGCCTTTGGCCTCCGGCCCGGTCGCGACCAATCGGCCGGCGGTTTCGTGGCCCATGGTCAGCGGCAAAGCGATGCCGCGGTCCTTCAGCGACAGGCGTTTGCCGCCGCCGAGATCATAGCCGCCTTCCCAGATGTGCAAGTCGCTGTGGCAGACGCCGGCGGCGATCACTTCCAGCAACGTCTCGGAGCCCCGCGGCGTCGGGGTGGGCGTTTGCGCCTCGACCAGCGGCGCGCCGAACGCGGCGACCTGATAGCTCCTCATGGCGTCCACTCCCTCCGCGGCGCGGCCTGTCGCGCCGCCGCGCCCGACGTTGTCGCGTTCGGCGGATTTTGGCAATGCCCGCCATTGGCCGGCCGTGACGCCGCGGAATTAACCCGGCGGCCATTTCGGCGACATATTTTAGGCGGAACAGAGCGTCTGCTTCGGGCGCGGGCGCCCCAGCGAAGGAACAAGACGCGCCATGACAACCAGTTCCGGAATCAGCAACCTGGTCGCCGCCGAGCTTTCGGAGGCCGCTTACGACACTTTGGAGCCCGCCAACCTGCCGGCGGGCTGGACGGACGACTTCACCTATTACGTCAACAGCGGCGGCAACTCGTTCAGCACTTTCGTCAACGCGTCGACGCAGCAGGTGGTGATCGCGTTCCGGGGGACCACCACCCTCGCGCAACTGCAGTCGGATGTCTCCGACGAGGGCGGAGCCGAATGGGAGGCGATCAAGGGCGAGTTCGCGAGCGTGCTGGCGTCGGTTCAAGCGGCGCTGCCGGGCTATCAGATCATGACCGACGGCCATAGCCTCGGCGGCGGCATGGCGCAGACCGCCGCGCTGGAATTCGGCCTCAGCGGCTACGGGCAGAACGCGCTGCCGATCTCGCCCGACGCCATCGCCGACATCAACAACGCCAGCGCCGGTGGCTTGAACGCCGCGCTGGCCGCCTGGAAGGCGGACGGCAATACGTTCAGCGAGGCGACGATCGCCGGCGACATCACCACCGTCGCCTTCGCCGGCGATCTCGACCTCTATACGAACGCGATCACCTCTCCCAATACGTCGACGACCACCCTGTCCAACATCTATGCGGGGCTCGAAAAAGACGGACTGGAGATTTCGCTCGAGGGGAATTCGACCGAGGGCGCGGCGGTCATTGCTTTGGCGGAGGAGGCGGCGCATGGAATTGGCGACGTCATCGCCGAGCTCAAGGGCGCCGGCAATGTGGTGACTGTGCCGGTCGCGTTCGTGTTGACCGACAAAGCCGACCTCAACGCGATCGCCGGAGGGTTCGATATTGCCGATTCCGCGGCCTTGATCTCGGCGGGGTTCAAGACGCTGGAAGCCGACGCCAGCCATATCCAGTCGATCAGCTTTACCGATGCAGGGACGCCGACGGTGGCGCTGACCGCCGCGGAGGCTGCCGCCGACGCGAGCCTGCTGCCCAAAATCACCGGCTCCTACGACCTCGACGTGGTCGGCGTGACCCATCAAGCCTATTCGGCCTATCAGCAGGACTATGTCGACGGCCTGTTCGACGGCGCGCAATATCTCTCGGCGGCGCCGGCGGGCGCCTCCTATTCGCTGATCGAGGCCGACAACAATTACGCCGGCGCCTATAGCGGCGAAACGCGCATAACCGCCGACATCACCGGCCAGTCGTTCACCGGCAAGGCGCTGCACTACGACGCGGCGGGGGAGTTGCGCAGCAAGACGCTGACCGGGGTGACCGGTCAGAGCTACACGTCGATCACCTATGACTACACCAAATCCGGGGCCTCGGCCGGCGTCACCGATCATGTGACCGACGCGCCCGGCGAGAGCTATTTCGTCGGCGATTTTCACTACGGCGCGGGTGGCGGGCTGCGCTGGGAGAGCGCGGAGCTCGAGAACGGCGGCTTCCAGATCACCGGCGAGGCCAACGGCGTGCAGTTGAGCGGCCAGGGCGACGACGTGATGACCGGCGGCGGATCGCGCGACACCTTCGCGCTGGGTCCGATTTTCGGCGCCGATACGATCACCGATTTTGCGAGCCACGATCGCGGCGCGGGTCATGACACGATTTCGCTGTCCAAGACGGACTTCGCCAATTTCCACGCGCTGTTGTCGGCGGCGAACAACTCGGGCGCCAACGTGGTGATCGCGGGACCGCAGGGTCAGACGCTGACCCTCGATGGCCTCGACGTCGCCCAGCTCGCCGGCCTTTCCGCCGATTTCACGTTCCATCGCAAAGGTTGAGCTTTTGCCGAGGGCGGCTTTGGAGACGGGGCGCCTCCCGATTGGCCCGCGGATTCACCGGGGGTTCACTTTGCGCGTGCTGAAATGGCGGCTTTCGCGGGCCGGGGTTCGCCGGCGCGTTGGATTCGGAGTTTGACCATGCCCCGACTCGTTCATTTTTGCGCGGCGCTTGCCTTGGCGCTTCCAGCCGCCGGCTGCTACACGCCCGAAGGTCAGAATGCGACGAATGGCGCCGTGCTCGGCGGCGCCACCGGCGCACTGATCGGCGCGGCGGCCACCGGCAAACCCGGCGGCGCGCTGGTCGGCGGGGTGATCGGCGCGTTGACCGGCGCCACGATCGGCGCGGCGGCGACGCCGCCGCCGGGCTATTACGGCCCCGGTCCCGGCTATTATTATGGCCCTGGCCCCGGCTACTATGGCCCCGGACCCTATTACAACGGACCCCCGCCACCTCCGCCGCCCGGCTACGCCGGCCCCGGCCCCGCTTACGCAGGCCCCGGTCCGGCGGATGGCGGTCCGCCGCCGGGCAAGCCCAAATGCGCCAAGCCGACCTACGACTACAACGGCAATCCGGTGTGCCCCAAGTAACGCCGCTCCGGTTCGCGTCGTTGGCCGGCCGGCGCCGCGGGAATCGAAGAGCTGGCGGCGCGACATGAACGGCGCCCGCGTCCCCGACAGCCCGGTCGCCGACGAATTCATCGCCTCGCCCAATCACGGCGAACGGCGCGGGTTCCATCGACCGGACGCGGTGATCCTGCACTACACCGGCATGCCGACCGGCGCGCAGGCGCTGGCGTGGTTATGCGATCCGGCCTCCGAGGTCTCGTCGCATTATTTCGTCTGGGAGGACGGCCGCGTCGTTCAACTCGTCGCCGAGGACCGGCGCGCCTGGCACGCCGGGCGCGGCGTCTGGAAGGGCCAGCGCGACCTCAATTCCGCGTCGATCGGCGTCGAGATCGTCAACCCCGGCCACAGCCTGAGCGAGGACGACCCGCCGCCGTTTCCCGGCGCGCAGGTCGAGGCGGTGATCGCGCTGCTGACCGACGTCGCCGCGCGCCATCGGATCGCGCCCGAACGGATTCTCGCCCATTCCGACATCGCGCCCGGCCGCAAGCGCGATCCGGGCGAGCGGTTTCCGTGGGATGCGCTGGCGCGCGCCGGGATTGGCCATTGGGCGGCGCCGGCCGCCCTGACGGCGGGCCGGAGCCTGACGCGCGGCGAAGAGGGCGCGCCGGTTCGCGCCGTGCAGGCGATGCTCGCGCTCTACGGCTACGGCCTCGACGTCACCGGCGTCTACGACGCGCCGACCCGCGACGCAGTGGCCGCCTTCCAGCGGCATTTCCGACCGGCGCGGGTCGACGGGCAGGCGGACGGCTCGACCATCGAAACGCTGCGCGCCTTGCTCGCCGGCCTCGAAACGGCCTAGACGGGGGCTTTGCGCCGCAAGCGGGAGCCAGCGCCATGCCGATACGCGACGCGGAGACCGGCGATCTCCCGCAAATCCTGGCGATCTACAACGAGGTGATCGCCACCTCGACGGCGGTCTATTTGACGGAGCCGTCGACCCTCGCCGAGCGAAGCGAATGGTTCGAACAGCGGCGGCGGCGCGGCTTTCCGGTGCTGGCGGCGGCCGAGGGCGAGCGCGTGCTCGGCTTTTCCTCGTTCGGCGAGTTCCGCGGCGCTTTTTCCGGCTATCGCCACAGCGTCGAGCACAGCGTGCATGTGCGCGCCGACGCGCGCGGCGCCGGAGTGGGGCGCCAGCTCGTCGCCGCGCTGTTTCCGCTCGCCGCCGCGCAGGGCAAGCATGTGATGATCGGCGGAATCGACGCCTCCAACGAGGGCTCGCTGCGCTTCCACGAGCGGCTCGGCTTCGAGCGGGTTGCCCATTTCAGGGAGGTCGGGCGCAAGTTCGACCGCTGGCTCGACCTGGTGTTCGTGCAGCGCTTCCTCGACCCGCCAGGCAGCGCGCGATAGGGCGCCGTCTCGCAAGGCGGTCAACGCGCGAAATCCTCGACCAGCGAGCGCAACGGCTCGCTGTCGACCGAGGACGGGCCGGTGAAGGGATGGTTGATCGACACGATCACCATCAGCGCCATGAACACCAGGAACGACAGCACGCCGGTCATCGTGACCTGGGCGGGCAGGTTGCGAGCGCCGAAAAAGAACGTGAAGCCGACGGTCAGCACGGCGCCGCAGACCAGCACCAGCCAGACGATGCCGGGAACCACGCCGGCGGCAAGGTGAAGGCGGGCGCGGCGCGCCTGGGTGAGCGAATCGAGCTGCTTGAACATTTCCGTCAGCACGCCCGGCTGCCTCGCTCCCTCGCTCGCCACCCGCAACGCCGCGCGATAGAGCGCGTCGAGCGCCTGCGCCGCCTCGCGGCTTCCCTTCTCCCTGGCCATCGCCGGCCATTCGCGGTCGACGGCGGCGCTCAGATATTCGCCCAGCGCCGCCCTCGCGGCGACCATCGACGGCTCGGGGCCGGTGGTGAGTCGATAGAGCGTGTCGGCCGCGCCGGCCTCCTGCACCACGGCGGCCTCGGCGTCGTTGAACTTCTCCCACACGACGATCACCGCGAAGGCGACCAGCACCGAATAGATCACCCCGACGGTGGCGAACTTGAAGCCGGCGATCTCGTTGTTGCTCGAAAGGCGCTCGTAGCTCGACCAGCGGCGCAGCAGGATCGGTCCGCACATCGCGGCGATGGTGGGCAGAACCACCAGCACCAGCATCTGGGCCCATAGCGGAAGTCCGGAGAGGAACAGCGACACCGGGTGGTTCCTTCTGGCGCGGCCGGCTTCCCGCGCCTGATTCGCGGGGCCGGGCGGCGCCGAGCTTGTCCCGGTTCGCGGGCCGGCGCAACAAAGTCTGGAGCGGAGCGAAAAGGGGCGTCGCGACGCCTCAAAGCCCGCGTTACGCTGCGAACAGCGCGACCGACGCGTCGAAGCCTTTGAGTTCGTAGGGTCGGGCCTGGCTGCCTTCGAGATCGCTCCGCGCCCTGTCGAACACCGCTCTGGTGACCAGGATCTGGCCGGCCTCGGCGACCGACTGGGCGCGCGAGGCGACGTTCACCACAGTGCCGATCGCCGTCAGGTCGCGGTGCGAGCGGCCGAACTCGCCAAAGCTCAGCTTGCCCGAATCGATGCCGACGCCGACCGCCAGCGCATCGTCGGCAAGGCCCAGCGCGGCGGCGAGTTCGGCGCGGCGCGCCCCGCACCGCGCCCGGATTTGCCGCGCCGCGAGCACCGCCTGCCGGGCGTGGTCGTCGCGCCGGATCGGAAAATTGAACACCGCCATCACCGCGTCGCCGATCGTCTTGTTGAGCAGGCCGTCGTGCTCCCAGATCGCATTCGCGCACTCGTCGTAGAACGCATCGAGCAACCCCGAAAGCGCGTCGGACGACAGCGATTGGGACAGCCGCGTGAAGCCCCTGAGATCGGCGAACAGGATCGTCGCGTCGATGGTGATGTTGCGCGCGCGCATCACTTTGGTGAACATCAGTTCGCAGAATGTGCAGGTGTTGGGGTTCATCCGGCTCGGCCGGATGCCGAACGCGCGAAACGGCGTCGAGAACACCCCGCGCAGCGCCATCGGCACATGCAGGTTCTGCCAGCATCCCTTGCAGATTTTCGAATAGCGCAACGTCATTGGGCGCGACACCCCGCCGCCGGCCGGCGATTGCGGCAAGAGACTGCGCGCTTTTGGCGCCTCGCGCAATGGCGGGACGCCAATCGACGGCGAACGGGCGGGCCGCCGAACGATGAGCGTGCAAGAACCGGATTGTTCGCGCCGCCCGCCGTCCGCATTGTCCCGCCCCCAGGGACGGTGCGAACAACGAGAGATCACGACATGGCCAAGTCCTACTATAGCATCGCGATCGATCGTCCGGCCGTGGAAGTCTGGGCGGCGATCCGCGCATTTGATCACTATCGCTGGGCCGGCGTCGAGAGCGAGACCGTCATCGAAGCCGGCAAGGCGGGCGATCAGGTCGGGGCGATCCGCCGCGTCGCGACGCCGGAGCGGACCATCCGGCAAATCCTGCTGGCCCACTCCGACATCGACTGCTCCTATACTTACGCGCTGTGCGATCCCTCGCCCTATCCGGTGCGCGATTATGTCGCGACGATCCGCGTTTCGCCGATCGTCGAGACCGACGCGGCCTTCGTCGAATGGTCGGCGACATTCGACTGCGCCGCTGAGGACCACGACCGCTGGATCAACCATTTCGCGCATGAGGGCTTCGCGAGGTGGCTCGCCGCGCTGCGGCGATTCATGGCCGGTCGGCGATGAAGCGCGCCCGGCGTCGACGGCGCGGCGCATGAAGATCGACGCTTTCGCGGCATTCCCGGAGGCAGCCGCGGGATCGGCGTTGCCAGACCCTTGGGAAAGCGACACTCTCGGCTCGCGCGCAGTCGTCCCCGGGCGGCGGCGCGATGGTCCGCCGGACCCGCACAGGATCGTCGCCATGACCTCAGCCGCGCCCGCTGCCCGCGCCCCCGCGCCGCTCTACAAGTCGCTGTTCTTCCAGGTCGTCGTGGCGCTGCTCCTGGGGATCGTCATTGGCTCGGCGGCGCCCGATTTCGCGAAGAGCCTCAAGATCCTCAGCGACGGTTTCCTGAAGCTGATTTCGATGATCGTCGCGCCGATCGTCTTTTGCGTCGTGGTTCACGGCATCGCCGGCGCCGGCGACCTCAAGAAGGTCGGCCGGCTCGGGCTGATGGCGCTGATCTATTTCGAAGTCATGACCACGCTCGCGCTGATCGTCGGCCTGTGCCTCGCCTATCTCTTGGCGCCCGGCCGCGGCATGAACATCGATCCGGCGACGCTCGACGCCAAGGCGCTCGCCGGCTACGCCGAGCATGCGCACAAGCTGCAGGGCGGCGGCTTCGGCGCCTTCATCCTCAACATCATCCCGTCGACCGCGTTCGACGCGCTGGCGCGCAACGACGTGCTGCAGGTGCTGTTCTTCGCCATCGTGTTCGGCGTTTCGCTCGCGCTGGTCGGCGCGCCCGGCGCGCCGGTCGCCGAGATGATCGACGCGGTGTCGCGCATCCTGTTCAAGATGATGGGGCTGATCGTGCGCCTCGCGCCGCTCGGCGTACTCGGCGCGGTCGCCTACACCGTCGGCGAATACGGCGTCGGCTCGCTGCGGCAATTGCTGTCGCTCGTCGCGATATTCTACCTTTCGGTCGCCGTGTTCGTGATCGTGGTGCTCGGCGCGGTGATGCGCGTCGTCGGGCTCAACATTTTCAAGTTCCTCGCCTATATGCGCGAGGAGCTGACGATCGTGCTGGCGACCGCCTCGTCCGACGCGGTGCTGCCGCAGATCATGCGCAAGCTCGAGAGGATGGGGGTCGAGGAATCGGTGGTCGGGCTGGTGATCCCCACCGGCTATTCGTTCAACCTCGACGCCTTCTCGATCTATCTGACGCTCGGCGTGGTGTTCATCGCTCAGGCGACCAACACGCCGCTGTCGTTCGGCGACCTCCTGCTGGTGCTCGCGGTTTCGCTGGTCACCTCCAAGGGCGCGCATGGCGTACCGGGATCGGCGATCGTTATTCTCGCGGCGACGTTGAACGCGGTGCCGGCGATTCCGGCGATCGGGCTGGTGCTGGTGCTGTCCGTCGACTGGTTCATCGGCATGGCGCGGGCGCTCGGCAACCTGATCGGCAATTGCGTCGCCACCGTCGCGATCGGCGCGATCAACGGCGAGGTCGACCTGGCGACCGCGCGGCGGGTGCTCGACGGGGAACTGGAGGTCGACGTTACGGCGGGATAGCCGCGGTCGCCAACCCTCGCGTCCCGCGTAATATTGAGGCATATATCGCACGACGCCACGGGTCGCGCGCGGCGCGGTCGCGAAGGCGAAAAATCGGGAGAGAGACGCAATGGATCCGAAATCGACAGCCGTCGTTCTCATCGAATACCAGAACGATTTCACCACCGAAGGCGGCACGTTGCATCAGGCCGTCAAACCGGTGATGGACCAGACCAACATGCTGGCCAACACCGTGGAGACGGTGAAGCAGGCGCGGGCGCTGGGCGCCACCATCGTCTATGCGCCGATCACCTTCACCGACGATTATCACGAGTTGAGTCCGACCCCCTACGGCATCCTCAAGGGCGTGGTCGACAGCAAATCTTTCCGTCAGGGGTCATGGGGCGCCGCGATCGTCGACGTCCTCAAGCCGGCGCCCGGCGACATTGTCATCGAGGGCAAGCGCGGCCTGTGCGGCTTCGCCACCACCAATCTCGATTTCATCCTGCGCAGCCGGGGCATCTCGAGCATCGCGCTCGGCGGCTTCCTGACCAATTGCTGCGTCGAATCGACGATGCGCACCGGCTACGAGAAGGGCTACGACGTCATCACCCTCAAGGACTGCACGGCGACCCTCAGTGAGGAGGAGCAGCGCGTGGCGGTCGAGAAGAACTATCCGATGTTCTCGCGGCCGATGACCCATACGGAATTTCTGTCGACGCTCAAGGGCGCGCAAGCGGCCGCGACGAAGTCGCGCGGCTACGAGCCGGCCTGATCGTCCAGGCGCGCCGGATTCAAACTGAGTTCGCCGGCGTTTCAAGACCGCTATCCGGAGCAGGCAACCCGAAATCGATTGGATCACTCGCGGTCGATTTCGGGGGATCCCCGATTCCGACATTCGGGATTTCGAGCCTGTTGGGCGACCGCGACGCGGTCCCCTGTGAACCGCGCGGACCTCAGTAGTAGCGCGGTATCGGGCCGTTGTGCGGCGTCGAGCGATCGGAGAGATCAAACATCACCTCATCGACATAGCACCAGCCCCAGCCTTCCGGCGGATCGTAGCCTTCGATGATCGGATGGTTCGTCGCGTGATAATGCTTGGTGGCGTGCTGGCCTGGCGACTGATCGCAACACCCGACATGGCCGCAGGCGCGACATATCCGCAGATGAAACCAGGCGTCGCCGGTCTTCAGACATTCTTCGCAGCCCAACGCGCTCGGGGTCACCTCGCGAACGCCGTGCAAATGCGTGCAGCTCTTCGACATGGCCGATCACCTTCGACTAGAGGTTTGGACCTGGAGAATGCGCGAGAAAGCCGTGGATCGCCGCCACGACCTGGGCGCCTTCGCCGATCGCCCCTCCCACGCGCTTGACCGATCCCGAGCGGACGTCGCCCACCGCGAACACGCCGGGCACGGTGGATTCGAGCGGCGAGAGCGAGCGATTCCCGCCCTCGCCGGGATTGGCGCCGGTGATGACGAAGCCGGCCTTGTCGACCGCAACCCCGCATCCCTGCAGCCATTCCGTCGCCGGCTCGGCGCCGACGAACAGGAAGACATTGCGAATTGAAGCCTCGGCTTCGTCTCCCGAGCGATGATCCCGCCAGCGGACCCTCTCGAGACCGGCGTTCGGCGCTCCGGCCAGGGCGACGATCTCCGTCCGGGTCATCAATTCGATGTTCGGCGCCGCATCGATGCGGTCGATCAGGTAGCGCGACATGCTTTCGGCGAGGCCCTGGCCGCGCACCATCATCCGGACCTTCGAGGCGTGGGCGGAGAGAAAGACGGCGCCCTGACCGGCGGAATTGCCACCGCCGACCAGAACGATCTCTTCCCCCGCGCAGAGCCGCGCCTCGATCGGCGAAGCCCAGTACCAAACCCCATGCCCCTCGAAGCGGGCGATTTCGGCGATCGCGGGATGGCGGTATCGGGCGCCGCTGGCGACCACCACCGTCCTGGCCTGGATGCGCTCGCCGCCCTCGACCTCCAGCGCCAACGCCCCGTTGACCCGTGAACAATCGAGCGTCTTGACGACGGCCGGTATCAACATTTCCGCGCCGAATTTTTGCGCCTGGACGAAGGCGCGGCCGGTCAGCGCCTGTCCTGAAATCCCGGTCGGAAATCCGAAATAGTTCTCGATGCGCGCGCTGGCGCCGGCCTGGCCGCCAGGGGCGCGCGCATCGATCACGACAACCGAAAGACCTTCTGAGGCCGCATACACCGCGGTGGCGAGGCCGCCAGGACCGGCGCCCACCACCGCGACGTCGTAGACGAAATCCTGCCGCAAGGCGCCGATCATTCCCAATCGTCTTGCAAGCTCGGTCTCCGATGGATTGCTCAGCACCGCGCCATCCGGACAGACCACCAGCGGCAATTTCCTCGCGAATGCCGTGCAGTGGCCGATCAGATCGGCCGCCTCACGATCCGCGGCGGGATCGAGCAGGTGATGGGGGTAGCTATTGCGGGTGAGAAAGCCCTGCAGCCGGATAACGTCCCCCGATGACGCCGCGCCGATCAGGATCGGGCCGCCGGCGCCGCCTCGAATCAAGCTCACGCGGCGCAGAATGAGCGCGCGCATGATGCGCTCCCCCAAATCCGCCTCCGCGACGAGCAGGGATCGAACGCCCTCAGGCGGGATCAGCAAGGCCTCGACATCGCCCTCCGCGGTTCCATCGACCAACGCCGGGCGATTGGAGAGTTGCCCCACCTCGGCCAGGAACTGGCCGGGGCCTTGCTCGATGACGGGCGTTACCTGGCCCAAGCCGTCGCGCTGCGAGATCGCGACGCTGCCCGACAACACCACGAACATGCCGGGTCCTGGCCGGCCGGTTTCGAACAGCCGTTCGGTGCTGGCGTATCTGCGCAGGGCTCCGAACCGGCGTAGTCGATCGATCTCTTTGGCCGTCAAGGTCGGGAAAGTTTCGTCGTAGCGCGGGATTTGCGCCTGGGAGGTCAAGGGAGCCATGCTCGTGTTCGCCCGCGTCGGTCTCGAAGGCTCGATCGCGCGAGCCCGCCAGATTCGTCGAATTCCTCGACAAGCTCCGGCACATCATCGATCAGCCCCTCGAGTAGGGCGTCGCCCCATTTGTTGGGGCAGGCGATTACTCTACTACAGGCGTTCGATCCGGCCCAAAAGGGGTTCTGTCGCAACAGGCGACCACAGGCGCCCGCGTTCCATCGAGGTTACCGTTCGGGAAGAACCGTGACGCGCGCAACGCATCGGAGGAGAAGCCGGTCCGTCCGCCTTCGTCAAAGAAGAGCCGGAGCGAAACAAACCCGAATGGTCTCTTTTCAAATCCGGCTATCGCGGCAATGATCTGCTGAAGGAAATGTCGCGCGAGAATTGTCCCGGCATCGCGGTTTCTATCGGCGGCGACGATGTGACAGCTTCCGCGACTCGGACGATGAACAAGGACAGATCGCATGCTTGCGCCATTGCCTCACCTTATCCTGGCCGGTCTCCTCGCCGGCGTTGCGACCGCCGCCCAGGCCGACCTGCTGACGCGTCGCGACCTGTCCTATTCCACCGCCAAGACGATTGCGGAAACTGCGATCGAGAGCTGCGCGACGAAGGGCTACCGCGTCTCGGCGGTTGTCGTCGATCGCGCGGGGGAGACCCTCGTGGCGTTGCGCGGCGACAACGCCAGTCCGCACACGATGGAGAACGCGCGGCGCAAAGCCTACACCGCGCTCAGCTTCCGCACCTCGACCGCCGATTACGCCAAGCGTTTCGCCGCCGGCGATCCGATCGTGCGCGAGCAGGTGACGCTGCCCAACGTCATCGCCATTCCCGGCGGCCTGCCGATCAAGGTCGCCGACGACGTCATCGGCGGCGTTGGCGTGTCCGGGTCGCCGGGCATGGACGAGCCCTGTGTTCAGGCAGGCCTTGACAAGGCGGCCGACCAGATGAAGTGAGCGCCGACGATCGCCGAAAAGTCGGCGCGATTCCGGTGCGCCATTGTGTGGTATCGCAATAATATCAGTCAATTAAGTCGTGGCGGAGAGGGAGGGATTTGAACCCCCGATACGGTTGCCCGTATGCCGCATTTCGAGTGCGGTGCATTCAGCCGCTCTGCCACCTCTCCAAGGCATTGATATTACAAACGTTTTCGTCAAGACATCGTCCAACGAAACCAGCGATTGCTACCGTTTTGCTACCCAATCCCTTTCGCGCCCCTATCTATTGCGGCCCGAATGCCGGCGTCAACCTTTGCCGCCGCGTCTGCTTGCATCCCAGGCATGACGTGGCTGTAAAGGTCCAGAGTGATCGAGATTGTCGAGTGCCCGAGTCGTTCTTGGGCAACCTTCGGATGCACGCCGGACGTCAACAAATGGGTCGCGTGTGAGTGGCGCAGGTCATGGAACCTTATGCGGGGCAATTCGGGCACCGCGCTGAGAATCTCTGCAAATCGGTGGGTCAAGGTGCTCGGCTGAATTGGCTTGCCGTCTTCGCGCAGGATCACGAGCGTAGCATCGCCGGCGCGAATTCCGAGACGGAGCAATTCTTCCGCCTGGCGCAAACGATGAAACCCGAGTTCCTCCACCACCATCGATGGTAGTGCGATGGCGCGCCCGCGCCCGCTTTTGGTTTCCTTCAGCCGCGTCCCCGCAGTCGTTTGCTCCGCGCTCTCGACGATCGCCATCGAGGCACCGGAGAAGTCGACAGATTTCCATTTCACGGCGGCGATTTCTCCCCGGCGCATCCCGCACAGGGCGGCCAGCAGTACGGGAACGAACATGCGCGTGGGTCGGAACCGGGCGAGCAGCAAAGCAATCTCGTTCTCGTCGAACGCCCTCATCTTGGGGCGCTCAACTTTCGGTGCCTTCACGAAGTCCGCGGGATTGCGTTGCAGCATATTCCAAAGAACGGCCTGTCCAAGGGCCTTGTGCAATACAGCGTGCATATACCGCACTGTCGACGGCGAAAGACCGCCCTCGCCGGTGCGGCGACCACTCGCCAAGGCTTTAGAGTAGGCGGCTGAAATCTGCATGGGTTGCAGCTTCGTAAGGACCGCCCCACCGAGCAGCGGCGCGATGTTCTTGCGCACCAGTTCCGCATACCTTTCTGCTGACCGGGGTGCAAGCAGCGGCCGCTGGTGCGCGAGCCAACGCTCCAGGAATCGGCCCACCGTGAGTTTAGATGGCTCGAAAATGGCTCCAGAATTCAGTTCCGTGACGAGTCGGGCGCACTCATTTTGCGCCTCTCGCTTGGTCCCGCGAAACGAGCGCCATTTGCGCCTGCGTTTTCCTTCGGGATCGCGGACATCGAGAACAATGGCCCAATGACCGGGCGAGCGTTCGACGAGGTGCCCTTTCATTGCTTGTCTCCCTTGGGACGCCTTCCCCACGCCACTCGGCACCTGTCGGAGCAATATTCTCGGCGGCTCGTGTATCCGCCGACACCGATCCTCATCCACGCCGAGCAGTTTCTACACCGACGGAACTGCTGGTTTCCGGTTATTGCTTCCCCTGCCTGAAGGAGTAGGGCGCCGCCCAAGTCGAGCGGCGCCATGACCAGTTCAAATCTGCCCCTCTGGTTCGACCTCTTCATTGTGGCGGTCAAGCGCGGCCGTGGGTCCCTATTGAAAACACTGGCCGCTTCAGTCCAAAACTCAGCATCCATCAGATTCATGAGGGCTCGAAGATGTTCTGCGGTGCGCAGCACATCGGCAAGCATGCACTCCCTCACCGCGATTAGTCCGAACTGATGCGAGAACGAGAGAACGCCGTCCATTGTGACACACGTCTCTGCAAACTGCCGCCAAAGTGCGGGATGATCGGCCAGGGGACGATAATACTGCGGCGGACCGCCTCGCGGTCGTATCACCTCATATTTGTAACCATGGGCCAATGTGGCTCCGTCACCACTTCGCTCCTCGACTTCGTATCCAAACGGGTCAACGGGCCATTCAAAATGGAAGATCTCATGATCCGGAAAACCACGCATTGGTGCGCCCAGATACGCTAGTGTTACGGTAATTGATCATCAATCGTATTAGTTGCGTATCGACCTGTCAAGTATTGGATGGTAAGAGATTGATCTCGCCAATACGAGGTTAGCATCAATGAAACGGGACACGACGGAAAGAGGAGCGGCTGCAGTTCTGGCCAGGCCGACATGCACGGTTGAGCAATTCCGGACGGAAATCTTTCCGTGCTCAAAAAACTCCGCCTACCAAGCCATCCGGCGAGGAGAGATTGCCCACGTCAAAGTCGGCAAGGCGATCCGAATCATAACGGCGCCATGGCGCGAAAAATTGTTGTGATGAGCGGCGAAGTTCAGTTTCAGCAGCAGTATCCGGCGAGCGTTTTGCACGAATGTTCCATCAGGCTTGGTGCATATGCCCGCGCCAATGCTTACTTTTGCTGCTGCTTTTACCGTATGCATCTCTTGAGGACTCGGCGCGCCCAAGAATTGCGCCCCTACGTAAGCTCAAGGGGGAACTTGGATGTCGGCTGAGATATTACCATTCCCGGCATCATGCCGACGAGCATTTGTGCAAAGGCTGGCGAGTTACGTCGGCGCGAGCGCCCCCCGTGCAGCGGAAAATATTCTGCGGGCTCGGCTTGCCCGTCACGCGGACAACCTAGCGAGAAAGGGAGTCTCTTCGGATCGCATTTCAGCCGACGTCCGCGATCTTGGCGTAGCAGTCCGAACCGAACTCCTTTACGGGAATTTTTCCGGTGACGGTCGGGCATGAAACCGAGACCCCGGACCCGCAATAGCGATCGGCGTTCGCTGAAGCTCAACCGTCCACCGGAACACGAGGCGTGGGTTTGGTTTACTCAGGAGATGCTGGAAAGCCCCGCGTTCCGAGCAATGAACAGGTCAAGTTTTCTCATATTGAATCGGATTTGCTTGGAACACATGGCGCATGCAGGATCGGACAATGGTCGATTGCCCGTCACACAGCGTCAGTTTGCCGCATACGGCGTTCGAAAGCAGAGCGTTCCCGCCGCGATAGCAGAATTGGAAGCCTTGGGGTTTGCGGTGCGGACAGACCCGGGGTGCAAGTACTTCGGCGAATTCGAAGGCCGCGCGGCTCGCTTTCGCCTCACCTGGCTTCCGGTGACCACTCCAGACAACATTGACTACGCCACCAATGATTGGAGGCGGTTTCCAGATTTGCAATCCGCAAAGGATGCCATTCGACGGGTGAAGAAATCTCGTGAGGATAAGCGAGCGACACGAAAGTCTAGAAAGTCGATGAGCACCGCTTGCCTCTCGTGACACGCCGCTCGACGGCGAGTAGGCCCCCCAAGCGTCAGGTAGCAGCCACCGCCCAATATGGCGAGACGCACAATTCTTGTTGGAGCCAGCGTCCCCACGTCCCCACGCGCGCTTCGCTCGCGCGAGTCGGAATCGTTTTCTCCTGGGCTCAAACTCGCACCCAAAAGCGTTGAACTTGGGTGCGAAATCGAACCATGTCATGGGTGCAAAACCGCACCCACTGAGCCAGGTGCGAAAACGCACCCACTTTATATATCTTGCCCCTCGGCGCTGACCTTGTCGCGCGTCGAGGGGGCTTCCCCCCGAGCCAGCGAAGGTCACGAAATGACTGGTGAACCCAACCGTGCCCAACCAGACCCTTGGTCCGCCGAAGGCTACTACTCTCCGCCCCCATACGGTATATCTTGCCACGCGCCTCGCCTGTCTAACTGCGAGGGCTTCCAGCGAGCCATCTCGATGTCAGCGCAGTCAAGTGCGGCCCACAAATCCCACACCCCTCCACAACGCCGCAAGCCTGTTATAACCGCCTCTCAACCCCTCAAGAATACGAAGCGCGAGCTTTTCTCTCAGCACGTCGCTAGCGGGATGAAGGTGACGGCGGCATACAGACTCGTTGGCTTCACCGGCGGAGATCGCGCGCGGTGGGAAGTCCGAAACGCTCCAGAGGTCATGGCGCGCATCGAATGGCTGCTTGAACAGCGGGTACAGAGACAGGCAGCGCGTGAGCACCGGCCGGAAAAAAGCGAAAGGGATTTACGCCTTCGAGTGCTCAAGCGGCTCGAACGGATCGCCTTCGGCGACATCCGGCAAGTTGCGACGTGGGACAAGCGAGCAGTCACGGATTCGGAGGGCAATGTCACGGAATTGAGGAATTTCGTGACATTGGTTCCGTCACGAAATCTAACCCACGAAGCTGCTGCTACGGTCAAGGCGGTCTTCTCCAAATCTGGCGAGCTGCGTCTGGAGCTGCACGATCCGCAACCGGCGCTGGAGAAGCTGTGCAAGGCGCTCGGTCTTTACGCTGATGCAACACCCCGGGCCCCGCCGGTGACTGTCAACCAGTTGAATGTCGGGGCGATGGATGCAGGCGAGACGATGAAGCGCATTGCCTTCATGATAGCTGCCGCCCAAGCTCAAGCCGCCAAGGCTGCGCCGATCACCATCGAGAGCAAGCGCGCGGACAAGCAAGCGCCGTCAGAAAGCAAGATTGAAAGTAAGACCGCACTTCAGCACGGCGAAAACCGCAAGTAGGATCAACAACGATTGGCGGAAGTGATTTCCGCCCGACCTCGAAACCCGGAAATTCGAGGCCCCCTCCCGGTCGCCGACCACCCCCATCATATCGCGACCCCCCACCCCACGAAAACGATCGCGAAAATCGTACTCCCGGTCGGCACACAGGCTTTTCCCAAATTTTTCCAAAAATTCTGGATCGGAAAATTGGTGCACTGAGACTCAGCGCTTGGGACGTACCATCAAGCCCACTTCGACATCTCGATTGCTCAAAGCCGCGCGACCGGCCAACACCATCGCATTCGGCTTTGGCCGATTTGCGCCCCAACATCGCCGTTCAGCAGTTGGTCGCTGAACCTCCGAAGCAGACGTTCAGGCGACGGGCCGGATCGACGGCTA
>CAVPVQ010000026.1:0-202009 GCA_963709185.1 uncultured Alphaproteobacteria bacterium | reverse complement strand
CATTTCCTCCCCCCAACCCCCTGATATCCCCCAACCGGCGGCCATTTCCGCACCCCCGCCCTCACCCCACCTCCAGCCCGAACGGCACGCCCGTCTCACACGCCTCGCCGCGGCCGATCGCCGCCATGGCCTCGCGCATGCGGCCGGAGCGGCCGAGGATGCGGTCGGCGGCGGCCACCAGGCGGGCGTTGGGGGTGGCGGTCGGCGAGGCGGCGCGGATCGCCTGCGCGATCGCGCTTTCGCTTTGCTTCGGCGCCAGCGCGCAGGCGGCGATGAACGCCGCCGCGGTCGAGCGGCTGACCCCGGCGAAGCAATGGATCAGCAGCGGTTCGGCGCGATCCCACTCGCCGACGAATTGCAGCAGCGCGCGCACATGCCGCTCGCCGGGCAGCACATGGCCGAGCGTCGGCTCGACGATGTCGGACATCGCGATGAACAGATGCCGGTCGCGCCGGATCGCCGGCGGCCGCGTCACCGCCGTTCCGTGGGTCAGCAGCGTCACCAGCGACCGCGCGCCGGTTTCCTCGACCATCGCGCCGACGCGGTCCAGCGAGCAAACGTGGAGGCGAGGCTTGGCGGAACGTACGAGGGCGGGCGAATTCATCGGCGAGCGGACCTCCTGCTCGAGCGCGGATCTAGCGGCCCTCGTCGAGTTCGGCGAAGCGGCGAAGAAAATTCCGCTGCGCCTCGGCCGGCCTTGCCGGCTCGAGATAATCCTCGATGCCGGCAAGCGCGATTTTCGGCCGCCCGAACAGCTTCTGCGCTTCGGCGGTCGCAAAGCCGGCGAGCCGCGTCGCCTCGAAAAACGCCGCCGCCCGGTCGGCGCCCTTGATGAGGGCGAGCGTTTCCGGCGGGGCCGGCGCGGGCAGGCCGAAGCGCCGATGCACCGCCGCCAGCAGGCGCGCCTCGACCGCCTTGTAGTCGCCGCCGATCACCGCCTTGAACGGCGAGATCATGTCGCCGATCACATATTCCGGCGCGTCGTGCAGCAGCGCGGCGAGCCGCGCCGCCCTGGCGGCCTGCGGCGCCAGCGCGCCGACCAGCGCCTCCACCAGCAGGCAGTGCTGGGCGACTGAAAAGATTTCCGCGCCGCTGGTCTGGCCGTTCCAGCGCGCGACGCGGGCCAGCCCATGCGCGATGTCGGCGATCTCGATGTCGAGCGGCGAGGGGTCGATCAGGTCGAGCCGGCGCCCCGAGAGCATCCTCTGCCAGGCGCGGGCTTCACCAGCCATGGGGTGGATGTCCCAGCGCCGCGCATTCGGCGCGCCGATGGCAGTCGGTCAGATGGTCGTTGACCATCCCGGTCGCCTGCATGAACGCGTAGATGATGGTCGGCCCGACGAAATTGCCGCCGCGCTGGCGCAGGTCCCTGGCGATCGCGGCGGAGATATCGGTCTGCGCGACGATGTCGTGCATCGACTTCGGCTGGTTCTGGATCGGCCGGCCGCCGACAAAGCTCCACAGATGCCGCGCCAGGCCGCCGCGCTCGCCAAGATCGAGCGTGATGCGCGCCAGCGCGATCGCCGCCTCGATTTTGGCGCGGTTGCGCACGATGCCGGCGTTCTGCATCAGCGCCTCGACCTTCGCGGGTTTGTAGCGCACGATCTTTTCGGGGTTGAAGCCGTCGAAGGCGGCGCGGAAGGCGTCGCGCTTGCGCAGGATGGTGATCCACGACAGGCCGGCCTGGAAGCCGTCGAGAATCAGCTTCTCGAACATCGCCCGGTCGTCCCATTCCGGAACGCCCCATTCCTCGTCGTGATAGGCAAGGTAAAGCGGGTCGCCGCCCGGCCACGGGCACCGGCGCTTTCCGTCGGGATGCAGGACCGGCGCAACGACGCGCGGCGGCTTGTCCTTTTCGGCCATCGATCTCTCCTGCTCGAACCCGTGAGGTTCGCCCGCCTGTCGGGATTCGGCAAGGCGCCTGGCGTCGCCGGCTGGCCAATCAAGCGTTTCACCGACGCCGCGAATTTATGCGGATTGTTTCTTGCGAATATTTCCGGCTTTGGCGCCGGTTTGGCAACGCCGCCGGCAACAAACGATTGCGCGATGCAATCCCAGGTTGTAGCGCCGGTAATGGACAGCGCGGATCGCCCGCGCCGGGGAATGACGCAGGATGAGCACACTCGCCAGATTTCCGGCTTCGCCGCGGCCGGCTGGGTTCGACGATTGCGGCTGCGCACGCGGCCTCGGCCCGGCGCGGGACTATCTCAAGCCGTTTCACGACATCGCGGCGATGATCGGGCTGATCGATCGTTTGCCCGATCTGGCCGACGATATCGGTCGCTGGCGGTTGCCCGGTTTGGCCGAACCCTTCACGGGCGCGGCGCAGCGCGGGATCGGCGAGATATCGCGGATCTTCGACGGGTTTCATCCGCTGATGCGGCGGGCCTTCGAGGCGGTGGCAACCGCCCTCGGTAAGCTTGCTGAGGCCGCGGCGGACCTTTGCGCCGGCGCGCGGCATCCCCTGACGCCCGACGAACTGGCGGCTTGCGCCGCGATCGGCCGGTCGATGAGGCGACTGCTCGATCGGGCGGCGGCGCTGGTCGATTCCGCCGACGCGCTGTTGGCGCAGGGCGCGGGCCTTGCGCGCGATTGGCGGGCTCGTTCGTCCGCCGAGCGCGAAAGAAGGCCCGAATTAACTTTTTTGCCGCATCAAGAATTAACCTTTCTTTAAGACGCCAATCGCGCATTGCGGCAGTTCACAATACAGTGCCGCGCGATGTTTGCTCCGCTCGCCCGATCCCTCGACGAACTGTCGGCCGCCGACGCGCGCCGCGCCGCGCTCAGCTATGTCAGCGAGGCGTTCGCCGAAGCCCTGCTCGACGGCATCGACGTCGATTCCTTCGCCGACGCGGCGCTTTGCGCGGCGTTCCGCGAACTGGTCGTCGCCTATGGCGAGGAAAGAGCCGCCTGTCTCGCCGAACGCCTGCCCGAACGGGTGCGGCAGGGCGAATTTTCGCCGCTCCCGCGTCAGTAGCCCTTCAAATCCCGGCCGCGCCGGGCGATAATCGCCGCCTTCGCCGGTTTTTTCGACCCGGATTGAGGTCCGCCATGCGCGCGGCGATCGCCGCCTTGACGTCGACGGCCTGGCTGCTGGCGCTTGCGCCCGCGGCGGCCAATGATTCAACCGCCGAATTGACCACCGGCGGGCTGGTCTTCGCCAGGACCCCGGACGTGCAGATGCGCGCCGAGGACCTGTTCATTTCGGAGAAGGAAGTCCGCGTCCGCTATCGCTTCTTCAACGCCTCGCCGGCCGACGTCATCAGCCTCGTCGCGTTTCCGATGCCCGACGTCGTCTGGGAAGGCCCCGACGTCAATATCGCGATCCCCTCGGAAGACCCCGAAAACTTTCTCGATTTTCACACTGTCGCCGACGGGCGGGCGGTCGCCGCGCAAGTCGAACAGAAAGTGATCGCCGGCGGCGTCGACCAGACGACGCGGCTGCGCGCGCTTGGCGTCCCCCTGGCGCCTCAGCGCACGGCGGCGATGGCCGCGCTCGACGCCCTGTCGCCGGCCCAACAGACCGAACTCCTCGATCTGCACATGGCCACGCCCGACGACTACGACGTCGGCAAAGGCATGGAGCATCACCTCGACCCGAACTGGACGCTGAAGTCGACCTATTTCTGGCGGCAGACATTTCCCGCCGGGCGCGAAATCATCATCGAACACCGCTATCGCCCGAGCGTCGGCGAGACGGTGGGAACGCAGGTCGGTTCGCCGGAAATCGAGCCGCAAACCCTCCAGCACTACGAGAACACCTATTGCATCGACCGCGACTTCCTCAATTCGGCGCGGCGCGCAATGTCCAAACCCGATGCGTTCAGCGTCGCCGCCAGTCCCTTCTTCGAGCGCCGCATTGCCTATGTCCTGACGACCGGCGCCAACTGGGCCGGGCCGATCGGCGATTTCCACCTTGATCGTCGACAAGGGCGCGCCCGATTCGCTGGTCAGCTTTTGCGGCGACGGCGTGAAAAAGATCAGCCCGACGCAATTCGAACTGCGCCACGCCAACTTCACGCCATCGCGGGACTTGAATATTCTGATCCTCTATCGGCACAAAAACTGAACCGCGCGCCGCGACCGCCTGAAGGAGCCAACGCATGACATTCCAGGCGATTCGCATCGACAAGACCGAGTCGGGGCAGCAAGCGCGGCTCGTCGAAATGACCGACGCGGAGCTGATGGACGGCGATGTCACAATCCGCGTCACTCACTCGACGGTCAATTACAAGGATGGCCTGGCGCTCTCGGGCAAATCGCCGATCGTCAGCCGCTTTCCGATGGTCGCCGGCGTCGACCTCGCGGGCGTCGTCGAATCTTCGAGCCATCGCGACTTTCGCGCCGGCGACGAGGTCCTCGCCAACGGCTACGGCCTGAGCCAGACCCATTTTGGCGGCTACGCGCAAAAAGCGCGGGTCAACGGCGATTGGCTGCTCAAACTGCCGCAGGGCCTGACGCGCTTGCAAGCGATGGCCATCGGCACCGCCGGCTACACCGCGATGCTTTGCGTGCTGGCGCTGGAGCGGCAAGGCGTCAAGCCGCAGCAGGGGCCGGTGGTGGTGACCGGCGCGGCGGGCGGCGTCGGCTCGGTCGCCATTTCGTTGCTGGCGGGAAGCGGCTGGACAGTGATCGCGGCGACCGGCCGCCCCCACGAGGCGGGCTACCTGCACGAACTGGGCGCCGCCGAAATCATCGACCGCACAACGCTTTCGGCGCCGGGCCGCCCGTTGGGCAAGGAGCGCTGGGCGGCGGGAGTCGACAGCGTGGGCTCGCATACGCTGGTCAATGTGCTGGCGCAGACGCGCTATGGCGGGGCGGTCGCCGCCTGCGGTCTTGCCGGCGGCGCCGACCTTCCTGGCACCGTCATGCCGTTCATCCTGCGCGGCGTGCAACTTTTGGGCGTCGACAGCGTCAATTGCCCGATGCCGCGGCGCGTCGAGGCCTGGGCGCGGCTCGCCCAGGATGTGGATCGCCAAAAGCTGGCGGAGATGACCAGGACCATCCCGCTCGCCGGGGTCCTGGAGGCCGGCGCGCAAATCTTGCGGGGAGAGGTGCGCGGGCGCATCGTCGTGGACCTCCAGTGAAACCGGGCGCCGGCGGCCTGCGACTCGGCGAGCGTTCGGCCGATGACTGCAATGTGAATTGCGCCTATCGCCGCCCTCGCGCCAAAACGGAGTGACATGACCGACGTCTCGCTGCCAGCCGCCGCCCTCGCCGGCCTGATTTCATTCCTGAGCCCCTGCGTGTTGCCGCTGGCGCCGCCGTATCTGTGCTATCTCGCGGGGACTTCGCTGGAAGAGCTTGCCGAGGATGGCGAAGCGCGGGCGCGCCGCGACATCCTCGTCGTCGCGGTGTTGTTCGTTCTCGGCTTTTCGACGGTGTTCGTCGCATTGGGCGCGACAGCGTCGGCATTCGGGGCGCTGATACGCCAGTGGAGCCATGTGCTGTCGATCGCCGCGGGGATCGGCATCATCGTGATGGGGCTGCATTTTCTCGGCGCCCTGCGCGTCGCGGCGATGCATCGCGAGAAGCGGCTGGAAATCGTCCGGCCGCCCGGCCTGTGGAGCGCCTATCTGATGGGGCTCGCTTTCGCCTTTGGCTGGACGCCGTGCATCGGGCCGATCCTGGCGACTATCCTGGCGGTCGCGGGATCGGAGGACACCGCGACGCGCGGCGCCGTTCTGCTCGGCGCCTACTCGCTCGGGCTTGGGGCGCCGTTCGTGCTGGCCGCCCTGGCGATGGAGCGTTTCCTGGCGAGCGCCCGGCGCTTTCGCAGCCAGTTCGGGCGTCTTGAAAAGCTGGTCGGCGCCCTGCTCGTTCTGACCGGGATCGCCTTCCTGAGCGGCGGCCTGCAGGCGGCGTCGGGCTGGCTGATCAACGCCTTTCCGGCGCTCGGGCAGCTTGGCTGAGCTGACGCGCGGCGCGTCGCTCGGGGCGCCATTCGGCGCAATGAAAAAGCCCGCCGTTTCCGGCGGGCTTCTCGATACAGCGCGTCCGCGGACGTGTCAGCTGCGCTGCTTGTAGGTGATCTTGCCGTCGTCGCCCTTCTTCCAGACGTACCAGACGAAGTCGACGCTGGTGCGGTCGCCCTTCTTGTCATAGGCGATCGGACCGATCACCGTCTGGAACGTCATGCCGGAATGCATGACCTCCGCCATCTTCTTCGGGTCGAGCGATTTGGCCTTCTCCGCCGCCTGCTTCATGATCTGCACAGCGGCGTAGGAATAGAGCGTATAGGCCTCAGGCTCGAACCCCTTGGCGCGGAACGAGGCGACAATGTCCTTGGCGGACGCGTTGTTGCGGGGGTCGGGACCGAACGACATGAACGTGCCTTCGACGCCGGGGCCGCCGATCGAGGCGAACTCGTTGTCGGTGATGCCATCGCCGGAGATCATGATGGTGTTCATGCCCTGGTCGCGCATCTGACGGATGATCAGACCGCCTTCGGTATGCAGGCCGCCCCACATGACATAGTCGGCGCCAGAAGCCTTGATCTTCGAGACGATCGCCGAATAGTCCTTCTCGCCGGTGTTGACGCCCTCGTAGAGAACTTCCTTCTTGCCGCCGGCGTTCATCGCGGTGCGGGCCGCGTCGGCGAGGCCCTGGCCGTAAGTCGTCTTGTCGTGGACGATGGCGATCTTCTTGTCCTTCAGCTCGCCGAGCGCAAGTTCAGCCCACAGCTTGCCCTGCTGGTCGTCGCGGCCGCAGGTGCGGAAGGCGTCCCACAGGCCGCGCTCGGTGACCTTCGGGTTGGTCGCCGAAGGCGTGATGAACAACACGCCGTTGTCGGCGTAGACTTCGGAAGCCGGAATCGTGACGCCCGAGTTGAAGTGGCCGACGACGAATTTGACGCCGTCGCCGACGAACTTGTTGGCGACCGAAACGCCCTGCTTGGGATCGGAAACGTCGTCGCCCTGTTCGAGGGTGATCTGCTGGCCGAGAATGCCGCCAGCCTTGTTGATGTCGTCAACCGCTTGCTGCGTGCCATGGGTGAGCTGCGCGCCGAACGACGCGTTGGGGCCGGTGATCGGACCCGCGACGCCCATCTTGATCTGGGCGCTCGCGGCGCCCGCGAAGGTCAGGCCCGCCGCAAGCAGGAGGCCGGACAGCCAATATTTCTTCATACACATACTCCCTCGTTTTCGGGCATGCCAAAAGTGCGCCCACCGGTAGAAATCTACAAATCCCACCTTGGCGCGGGATCAGAGCCTCTTTTTCCTCAAGAGTCACCTGAAAAGGCGAGATATTAAGGATTCCTTCATCATTTGCTTAATCGTCTGACCAATCAGTCTAGCGGGGGCGCCAGTCAAGGCCGGCTTTCAGAAAGGCCCATGAGTATTGCGTCGCCATCTGCGTCGCCCGCATCGACTTGTAGCTGAGCCACGAGACGAGCAGCAGGACAACGAACGTGACGGCGTAGTAATGAAGCGAGCCGAGTTCCTCCTGGAACAGCGAGAAATGAAGGAACCGCACCGCCGCCGAAAGCACGGCCATGGCGGGTATGATCATCCACACCGGGCTCCAACCCTTGGCGAGCGCGCGTCCAGTGGCCATCGCCGCCGCGCCGCCGAGCACGGTCAGAAGGAGAAAGACGAACAGCCCGTTGTCCGTGTCCGTCCAGAAAATGCCGGACATCAATGTCCCCCTTCGAGATAGGCGGCGCGGACTTCCGGCCGCGCCAGCAATTCGGCGCCCGTCCCTTGCATCGTAATGACGCCGTTGACCATGACGTAGCCGCGGTGGGCGAGCTTGAGCGCATGGAAGGCGTTCTGCTCGACAAGAAAAACCGTGAGGCCCTGCGTCTTGTTGAGATCGGCGATCACGTTGAAAATCTGCTTGACGATCAGTGGCGCCAGACCCAGCGAAGGCTCATCGAGCAACAGCAACCGAGGGCGGCTCATCAGGGCGCGGGCGATCGCCAGCATCTGCTGCTCGCCGCCCGACAGCGTGCCCCCGCGTTGAGGGGCGCGCTCCTTGAGGCGCGGGAACAGGGCGAACATCCGCTCGACATCCTCGCTGAAATGAGCGAAGCCGTCGATCGAGGCGCCCATCTGCAAGTTCTCGAACACCGTCATGCGCGGAAATATCCGGCGCCCCTCGGGGGACTGGGCGATCGATAGGCGGGCGATTTCGTGAGTCGAGAGGCGCGTGATGTCGCGCCCGTCGAAGACGATGGAGCCCCGCCGCGCGCGCGGATTGCCGCAGATCGTCATCATCGTGGTCGACTTGCCCGCGCCGTTGGCGCCGATCAGCGTGACAATTTCACCCTGATTGACATCGATGTCGACGCCCTTGAGCGCCTGAATCTTGCCGTAGAACGTCTCGACTCCGCGCACGGTCAAAAGCGCGCTGCCGGCGGTGGGCGCCAGCGGAGCCGCCCTCGGGGTCACGCTCGCCTGGCTCATGAGCCGATCTCCGCTTCGACGACCGCCAGTTCTTCCTCGTCCGCGACGCCCAGATAGGCGGCGATCACTTTGGGATCGTTGCGCACGTCGACCGGCGTGCCGTCGGCGATCTTGGTGCCGTAATCGAGCACGACGACGTGGTCGGAAATCTGCATGACCACCGACATGTCGTGCTCGATGAGCAGAATCGACGTCTCGTGCTGGTCGCGGATCGCATTCAAGAGAAGGTTCAGATCGGCTGACTTCACGCGGATTCAGGCCGGCGGCGGGTTCGTCCAGGCACAGCAGGATCGGATCCGTGCACATCGCGCGCGCAATTTCGAGCCGCCGCTGCGCGCCATAGGGCAACTCGCCCGCCGGATCGTCAGCGCGATCGAACAGGCCGATCTTGTCGAGCCAATAGGTGGCGCGCTCCACCGCGGCCGCTTCGCTGGCGCGGTAGCTGGGGGCGCCGAACATGCCAAGCACCGTGAATCCGCTCGCCATCATCAGCATATTGTGCTGTGCGACCATCAGGTTTTCCAGCACCGTCATGCCCTGGAACAGACGGATGTTCTGGAACGTGCGGGCGACCTTGGCGCGCCAGGCGATTTCATTGCCCGCCATGCGCTCGAGCAGATAGAGTTCGCCCGATGCCGACAGGGCGTGGCGCGCAGGCGAGCGGGTGAGCGCCTCGACATCCGCCGCCGCCGCGACACCCTCGCGCGCCAGCGCAAGGCGTCCCTCCGTCGGCTTGTAGAAGCCGGTGACGCAATTGAACACAGTCGTCTTGCCTGCCCCGTTCGGACCGATCAGCGCAGTGATGTCGCCGCGGCCGACCTGAAAAGACAGATCATTGACGGCGACGAGGCCGCCAAAGCGCATCGTCAAGTGCTCGACGACGAGGAGCGGGTTGGTGATCCAGCGCATCAGCCGTGCCCCTCTTTGACAAGGGACCCGGAAACCGCCTTTTTTTCCTTGAGGAAAATCGAGGGCATGCGCGTTGAGACGAAGCCGCGCGGCCTCAGCACCATCATAATGACCATGGCCAGCCCGAACAGCAGTCCGCGGTATTGCGCGGGATCGAAATCCGTCACGCCGAACGCCCAGCTCACAAAGACCCGCAACGGCTCGAGTTCGCGAAGGAATTCGAAGCCGCCGATCAGAAAGACCGCGGCGAGGGCGACCCCGATCTGCGAACCCATGCCGCCCAGCACAACGATCGCGAGAATCGTCGCCGATTCATTGAAGGTGAAGCTCTCGGGACTGATGAAGCCCTGCCGCACCGAGAAGAACGAGCCCGCGAGGCCGCCGAAAAATGCGCCGAGCGCAAAAGCGGTGAGCTTGGTGTTGCGCGTGTTGATTCCGAGCGACCGACAAGCGATTTCGTCCTCGCGCAACGCCTCCCAGGCTCGTCCGATCGGCAGACGCCGCAAGCGCAACGTGACGAAACTGGTGATCAGCGCGAGGCACAGAATCACGTAATAAAGGAAGATCTTGGCGTGGATCGACGAATAGTCGATATGAAAGACGTCCGCGAAACCACCGGGCTGGTCGCGGAACGGGATGCCGAAGAAAGTGACCTTGGGGATCGACGCGATGCCGGCGTAGCCGCCGGAAAAAGCAACCCAGTTGATCAACACCAGGCGGATCATCTCGCCGAAGGCCAGCGTCACGATCGCCAGGTAGTCGCCGCGCAGGCGCAAGACCGGGAAGCCCAGGATGACGCCCCACAGCGCCGCGAGAATGCCGGCGAGCGGCAGGCATATCCAGAACGACAGGCCGAAGGTCGTCGCCAGCAGCGCATAGGAGTAAGCGCCGACCGCGTAGAACGCGACATAGCCCAAATCAAGCAAGCCGGCCAGGCCGACGACGATATTCAGTCCCCAGCCAAGCATCACATAGATGAGAATTTGAATCCCATAGCTGTCGATCCATTTGAGCGATCGCAGCGGACCCAATGCGGCCAACGTCACCAGCGGAAACGCGAACAGCACCACGACGCCGAAGACGCCGATGTAGCGTGCGATGAACGCGCCGGTCGCCGAGGGCGCCGCCGCCGCCGCGACCGGGCGGTCGACCCTCGGCCGCGCCTGATAAAGCGAGACCGCCAGGCGGCCGCCGAACGCGAGCGCGCAGAGCACGGCGACGTACACCGGTCGCCAGACAAGAAACAGATTTCCGTCGTTGTCCGACTCCGCATGCAGCATGAGAATCGGGAAGCACAGGGCGAACGTCAGAACGGCCGCGAAGAACGCGTCCTTGAGCATGACGCCGAGGTTGACGCCCGTGGCCGCGCGGGCGGCGTCGATCTTCTGCGCAGTGGCGGTCATCGCTAGACCTTCTCGATTTCGGGCCGCCCGAGAATGCCCGACGGCATGAAGATCAGCGTAATGGCGAGGATCGCGAAAGCCGCCACGTCCTTGTAGTCGGTTGAAAAATAAGCGGACCAGAAGACTTCGATCAGGCCGATCAGCAGCCCGCCGAGCACCGCTCCGGGCAGCGACCCGATGCCGCCGAGCACCGCCGCGGTGAAGGCCTTGACGCCGGGCACGAAGCCGTCGGAGAAACTCACCACGCCGTAATACATCATGTAAAGGACGCCCGCGACCGCGGCCAGGGCGGCGCCGATGACGAAGGTGATCGAAATCGTCTGGTCCACGTCGATGCCGAGCAGCGACGCCATCTTGCGGTCCTGCTCGCAGGCGCGTTGCGCGCGGCCGAGCGCGGTCTTTTGCACCAGCCACCAGAAGACCAGCAACAGCACGGCGGTCACGACGACGATGACGATTTGCTTGTACTGAAGCGTCACGTCATAGGAGCCGCCGCTGGTCAAAGGGATGCCGCCCTTGAACATCGGCGGCAACGGCTTGTTGCGCGGGCCTTGGACGACCTGAACGAAATTCGACAGGAAGATCGACATGCCGATCGCCGAGATCAGCGGCGCCAGCCGGAACGAGCCGCGCAGCGGTCGGTAGGCGAGACGCTCAATCGTCCAGTTCCACACGGAGGTCAGCGTCATGCCGGCGACGAGGACGATGACGAAGGCGAGGGCCAGAGACGTCACGCCGAGAATTTTCGTGATGACCAGGAAGATCAGCAGCGCGATGAAGGCCGACAGCATGAACAGGTCGCCGTGCGCGAAGTTCACCATGCCGATGATGCCGAACACCATCGTATAGCCGATGGCGATGAGGCCGTAGATCGAACCGAGCGTCAGCCCGTTGATCAGCTGCTGCAGGAAATTGCCCATGCGCCGCCACTCTCCCCCGTTTCACACCAGAGCCGGCGGGATCGAGCTCGCGTGGGGCGGAGCAAGAAGCCGACGTCTCGTTTTCTCCGGAGTCCTGATTTCATCGGCCCCGGTTTTCAGTCAGCAAATTCCGGGCCAAAGCCGTCGGCGTCAAGCCGTCCGGATTTTCGCGAAAAGCCGCCGAGCTCGCCGGCCGCTTCGGCGTCCCGCCCCGAATTTTGCCAATGCTGACAACAGCCAGCGACGAAAGCAATTGCATGCCGCCGCATCTTTGACAATATCGACTTTGGGTCCGATCCCGCAGTCGGCGCGCCAGAGGCGCCGGCGACGCAACAGGGCCACCCGATTGATCGGGGTTGCGTCGGCGTCGCGGCGCACTAGGATGGCCTCAGGCCTTGGACGCGCAAAGCGCAGGCGATGCACGCGGGACCCGAGGCGAAGGTCGCGGCCCGCAAACGGAGAGGAAAGCTCGATGCCGGTGACGATGACGGGCGAGGTGACGCTGCCGGCGGATCGGTCGACGGTGTGGGCGATGCTCAATGACCCGGCTGTCCTGAAAGCCAGCATTCCGGGGTGTCAATCGCTCGAGAAGACGAGCGACGCGACTTTCGCCGCCGTGGTGAAGATCAAGATCGGACCGGTGGGCGCCAGTTTCAAAGGCAAGGTGCAGCTCTCCGACATCGATCCGCCCAACGGTTACACAATCAGCGGCGAAGGCGAGGGCGGCATCGCCGGGTTCGCCAACGGGGGCGCCAAGGTGCAGCTTGTCGAAGCGCCGGCCGGAACGGTTCTCAAATACGATGTGCAGGCCAATGTCGGCGGCAAGATCGCGCAGTTGGGTTCGCGCCTGATCGACGGCGTGGCCAAGAAAATGGCGGACCAGTTCTTCGCCAACCTCGCGACGGCGGCAGGGGTCCCGAGCTCCGCCGGAGGCGCGTCGGCTTGACCCGGACTCGACGTTTGGACAATCTGAAGTCATTCCCGTCCGGGCGCGTCTGGCGCCGCGTTGCGAGCATGCGATCGCAAGCGGATACGGGGGAGGTCGAAAACAGTCCCTCGAGGAGATTGCAACAAACGACAAGGGAGGTCAGTTGATGATTCACGTTACCATGACGGTAAACGGCAAGGCCGCGTCGGCCGACGTCGATCCGCGCACGCTGCTGGTGCAGTTTTTGCGCGAGAACCTGCGGCTGACCGGCACGCACGTCGGCTGCGACACTTCACAATGCGGCGCCTGCGTGGTCCATGTGGACGGGCGGGCCATAAAATCCTGCACCGCCCTGGCGGCCTCCCTCGACGGGGCCGACGTGACGACGATCGAGGGGCTGGCGCGAGGCGGCAAGCTGCACCCGATGCAGCAGGCTTTTCAGGACAATCACGGTCTGCAATGCGGCTTCTGCACGCCGGGCATGATCATGGCGTCGATCGACATCGTCAATCGCAAGGGCTCGCACCTCGACGAGCGCACCATTCGCGAGGAACTGGAGGGCAACATCTGCCGCTGCACCGGCTATCACAATATCGTCAAGGCCGTCGCTCAGGGCGCGCGCGACATGGCCTCGCCCGGCGACGCCAAGGCGGCGGAGTAGAGGAGGGAGCAGGCTCTTCATGAAATCCGGCCGCAATGACGAGGCTGGATCACCGTTCATTCTGCCGACCGACCCGATGGGGCTGGCGGCGCAAGGGAGAAAACTCATGAGCGCGACCGGCATTGGCGCCTCAGTAAAGCGCAAGGAAGATATCCGCTTCATCACCGGCAAGGGCCATTACGTCGATGACATCAACCGTCCTGGTCAGGCTTATGCCTATTTTCTGCGCTCGCCCCATGCGCATGCGACGATCGACCGGATCGACGCTTCCGCGGCGCTGAAGGCGCCGGGCGTTGTCTCGGTGCTCACCGGCGCCGACGCCGTCGCCGACAAGATCGGCGCTCACGTTTGCGGCTGGACCATCCATTCCAAAGACGGGTCGCCGATGAAAGTCGGGGCCTATCCGGCCCTCGCGCATGGCAAGGCGCTGTATGTCGGCGACCCTGTCGCGGTCGTCATCGCCGACAGCTACGTTCAGGCCAAGGACGCAGCGGAGAAGGTCGTCGTCGACTACGGCGTTCTGCCGGCGGTCATCGACGTGGCGAGCGCCGCCAATCCCGGCCAGCCCCAGGTGCACGCCCTGGCGCCCAACAACACCGTCTTCAACTGGCATGTCGGCGACAAGGCTTCGACCGATGCGGCCTTCGCAAAGGCGGCGCATGTCGCCAGACTCGATCTGGTCAACAACCGCCTCATCCCCAACGCGATCGAGCCGCGCGCGGCGCTTGGCGAGTACCGATTCGGGAACCGACACGATCACGCTTCACACGACCAGCCAGAACCCTCACGTCGCGCGACTCGTGCTCTCCGCATTTCAGGGAATCGCGCCCGAACACAAGTTGCGAGTGATCGCGCCGGACGTCGGCGGCGGGTTCGGGTCGAAGATTTTCATCTATAACGAGGAGACGGTTTGCGCCTGGGCCGCCAAAAAACTCGAGCGGTCGGTGAAATGGACCGCCGAGCGCAGCGAATCCTTCCTGACCGACGCACATGGCCGCGACCACGTCTCGCACGCCGAACTGGCGCTCGACGCCAACGGCAAGATCACCGGGCTGCGCGCCCATACGATCGCCAATCTCGGCGCATACCCCTCGACGTTCTGGTCCTCGGTGCCGACCTATCTCTATGCGATCCTGTTGTCGGGCCAGTACAACATCCCGAACATCTACGCGGAGGTCGACGCGGTCTACACCAACACCGTGTCGGTCGACGCCGTTCGAGGGGCGGGACGGCCGGAGGCGACCTTCCTCGTGGAGCGCATCGTGGAGATCGCCGCGCGCGAAACCGGCCGCGATCCGGTGGAGTTCCGGCGCGCCAATTTCATCACCTCGTTCCCGCACCAGACGCCGGTAATCCTGTGCTATGACGCCGGCGATTACGGGGCGGCGCTCGACAAGGCGCTGGCGCTCGCCGACTACAAGGGGCTCGGCGCCCGCAAGGCGGCTTCCGCCGCCAAGGGCAAGCTGCGCGGCGTCGGCATTTCCGCCTATATCGAGGCCTGCGGCCTGGCGCCTTCGGCGGCGGTCGGCTCGCTCGGCGCCGGCGTCGGTCTCTGGGAATCGGCCGAGGTGCGCGTCAATCCGGTCGGCACCGTCGAGGTGCTGACGGGATCGCACAGCCACGGCCAGGGCCATGAAACCACCTTTGCCCAGGTGGTCTCCGAACGGCTCGGCATTCCAATCGAAAACGTCTCGATCGTGCACGGCGACACCGACAAGGTCCAGTTCGGGATGGGAACCTACGGCTCGCGCTCCGGCGCGGTCGGCCTCTCGGCGATCTCCAGGGCGCTCGACAAGATCGAGGCCAAGGCCAAGAAGGTCGCAAGCCATGTGCTGGAAGCTTCCGAGAGCGACATGGAGTTCAAGGACGGCAAATTCACCGTCAAGGGCACCGACAAGGCGATCGATTTTGGCTCGGTCGCGCTGCAGGCCTATATCGCGCACAAGTTCAACGGACAGGAGTTGGAGCCCGGGTTGAAGGAAACGGCGTTCTGGGACCCGACGAACTTCACCTTCCCGGCCGGCGTCCATATTTGCGAGCTTGAGATCGATCCCGACACCGGGAAAGTGACGATCGATCGTTGGACGGCGGTCGACGATTTCGGGGCGCTGATCAATCCGATGATCGTCGAGGGCCAGGTGCATGGCGGGGTCGCCCACGGGATCGGCCAGGCGCTGTATGAGGGCGCGGTCTACGACGAGGACGGTCAGCTCCTTACGGCGAGCTACATGGACTATTGCATGCCGCGCGCCGACAATCTTCCTTCCTTCCGGGTCGAGACCATCGAGACGCGCTGCCCCTCCAATCCGCTCGGCATCAAGGGTTGCGGCGAAGCGGGCGCGATCGCCTCGCCGCCCGCGGTGATCAACGCGATCACCGATGCGGTGGGCCATGAAGACGTCGTCATGCCGGCGACCCCGCAAGTCGTCTGGCGCGCCGCCCAGAGGGCCGTCGCCAAACTCGCCGCCGAATGATCGCAGCCGCCGCCCGCTACAGGCGGGTCAGAGCGCCGAACACACCCATAGGAGTATTCCATGTACGCTTTCACCTATCACCGGCCGACCAACATCGCGGGCGCCATCGCTGATCTGGCGGCCGAGGACGCCAAATTGCTGGCCGGCGGGCAGACGCTGCTGCCGACCATGAAACAGCGGCTGGCTTCGCCAGCCTCGCTGGTCGATCTCGGCAAGGTCAGCGAACTCTCCGGCGTCAGTCGTGAGGGCGATCAGATCGTCATCGGCGCGATGACCCGCCACGCCGACGTCGCGAGCAGCGCGGCGGTTCATCAGGCGATCCCCGCGCTCGCCGCGCTCGCCGCGCATATCGGCGATCCCCACGTGCGCAATCGCGGCACGATCGGCGGCTCGATCGCCAACAACGATCCGGCGGCCGACTATCCGGCGGCTGTGCTGGCGCTGGGCGCGACGGTGGTCACCAACAAGCGCGAAATCGCCGCCGAGGCGTTCTTCAAGGGGCTATTTGAAACCGCCCTGGAGGCGGACGAAATCATCACCAAAGTTCGATTCCCGATCCCGCTGAAGGCGGCCTATGAGAAATTCCCCAATCCCGCCTCGCGCTTCGCGCTGGTCGGCGTGTTCGTCGCCAAAACGGCGGGCGGCGTGCGGGTCGCGGTGACGGGGGCGGGCCAAAGCGGCGTGTTCCGCGCTACGTCCCTGGAGAGCGCGTTGAGCGGCAATTTCGCAGCCGCCGCGCTCAAGGGCGCCACGATCCCGGCCACCGGACTCAATGCCGACCTCCATGCCGACGCCGCCTATCGCGCCCATCTTATCGTCGTTCTCGCCAGACGGGCCGTCGCGGCGGCGGGCTGAAGAGAGGGGTTGCGCCTTCTTCCGCTTTGCGGGAGAAGGCGGGCGCCCTCGGCGACAGCGTTATAGAAGGCGGAGCAGCGAGCGCATGCCGAATTCCGACCGGCCGAACGGCGGGATTGCGCTTCCCGCCTCGATCGACGAGACCCTCGCGCAGATGCGCCGCGCCGACTATGTCGCAGAGCGTTCGCTGGCGACCGTCGTGTTTCTGAGCCTGCGGATGGGCCGGCCGCTGTTTCTCGAAGGCGAAGCCGGGGTCGGCAAGACCGAGATCGCCAAGGTTCTCGCCGCGACGCTCGGCCGCAGACTGATCCGCCTGCAATGCTACGAAGGGCTGGACGTCGCCGCGGCGGTCTATGAATGGAACTACGCCGCGCAGATGATGGCGATCCGCCTCGCCGAGGCCGCCGGGGAGCATGACAAGGACCGCATCGAGCACGACGTGTTTTCCGAGCGTTATCTCGTCAAGCGGCCACTTCTGCAAGCGCTGGAGCCCGGCGCTGGCGGGCCGCCCGTTCTGCTGATCGACGAGATCGACCGCGCGGACGAGGCGTTCGAGGCTTTTCTGCTCGAAATCTTGTCCGACTTCCAGGTGACCATCCCGGAACTCGGCGTCGTCAAGGCCGAGCAGGCGCCGATCGTCGTCATCACCTCGAACCGCACGCGCGAAATCCACGACGCGCTGAAGCGCCGCTGCCTCTATCACTGGATCGGCTATCCCGACGCGGCGCGGGAAATCGCGATCGTGCGCGCCAAGGCGCCGCGAACGCCTGACCGCCTGACCGCCGAGCTTGTCGCGTTCGTCCAGGCGATCCGCGCGCAGGATCTGTTCAAGTCGCCCGGCGTCGCCGAAACGCTGGACTGGGCGGCCGCCCTGACCGAACTCGACGCCGTCGCGCTCGATCCCGCGCAGGTCTCCGACACGCTCGGCGTGCTGCTGAAATACCAGGACGACATCTCCAGGATTCAGGGCGCGAGAGCGAGCGAGCTCATCGAGCAGGTGCGCGACGAATTGCGGCGCGCGCCGGTGGATTGACGCGCGATCCGTGCTAGCCTTGCGCGCCAGGCGTCATGAGGCCGCTGCTGTGCCATACAGTTTCAAGCTCGTCAGCACGATACCGGCCTCGCCCGAGGCGGTCTATGACGCGTGGCTCGACAGCGCCGCCCATTCCGCGATGACCGGCGCCGAGGCGACGGCCTCCGGGGAGGTCGGGGCCGACTTCACCGCGTGGGACGGCTACATCCGGGGCAGAAACATCGAACTCGTGAAAGGGCGGCGCATCGTCCAGTCGTGGCGCAGCAGCGAGTTTTCGGGCGCCGATCCCGACTCCATCGTCACCGTGACGCTGGTGCGGGCAAAGCGCGGCGTCACGCTGACCCTCGAACATTCCAACGTGCCCGATGGCCACAAGAGCTATGAACAGGGCGGCTGGGAGGACAATTACTTCGCGCCGATGAGGGCGTATTTCGGCAAGCAAAGGCGGCGCTGAATCGCCGGCCGCCCCTCGCCTCGATCAGGGAGCAACACCATGCGCTATGTCAACGCCGGGCGCGCCGTCGCACTCGCAGGCGCCGTTTTGACTTTTTCCGGCGCCGCTCATGCCGACTGCTATGACGTCTTCGGCTGCAGCGACCACGACCGGTTCAGGTTCGAGGATATCGCGAACGGGCCGAACTGCGAATTTCTCTACGAAATGCGCAATCGCATCTATGCGCAACATCAATATTGCTTTCACACCGCACGGGCGATTGCGACGCTCGGCAATCAAGGCTGCCGCTACAACGATGTGAACGAAGTTCCGCTCAGCGCGACCGAACGCGGCAACGCCGCCACAATTCTGAGCGTGGAGCAAGCCAAGGGCTGTCCGGAGTAGGGATCGGCCTCGGCGTCTTCAACGGGTCGCGCGCGCAAGCGGAATTGGATACGGGGTCGCTTTTTCATGGACGGTCGCGGGGGTAAGGAATCGTCGGGCGTCGGGCCGGCGGCCGGGCGAGCCGCTTCCGGCCAGCTCGCCAACAACATCCTGTATTTCGCTAGAGCCCTGCGCGCGGCGGGCCTGCCGGTCGGACCGGGGGGCGTGCTCGACGCCCTGGCGGCGGTCGAGGCGGCGGGCGTCGGCGACCGCGCCGATTTCTACGCGACGTTGCATGCGGTGTTCGTCAAGAAGCGCGAGCACTCCGCGCTGTTCGATCAGGCGTTTCGCATCTTCTGGCGACGCAAGGGTTTTCTGGAAAAGCTCATCGCGATGATGTCGCCGCGCGCCGATTCGGCCAAGCCCGAGCGCGGCAAAGCGGAGGCGGGTGCGAGCCGCATCGCCGACGCCCTGCTCAAGGCGCCGCGGGCTGAGGCCGAGGCGGCGCCGTGGCTCGATCTCGACGCGCGCTTCACCATGTCGGCGGCGGAGGTGTTGCGAACGAAGGATTTCGAGCAGATGAGCGCCGCCGAAATCGCCCGCGCCAGGCGGATGATCGCGCGCCTGACGCTGCCGGACGACGTGGTGAAAACGCGGCGGCGCGTCGCCGCGCATGGGCGCCGGGTCGATCCGCGCCGCTCCTTTCGCCGCACGCTGAGGAACGGCGGCGCCATCATCGATCTGGCGTTTCGCGCGCCGGCCTTGCGCCATCCCCCGGTTGTCGCGCTTTGCGACATCTCGGGGTCGATGAGCGCCTACACCCGCCTGTTCCTGCACTTCCTTCACGCGCTCGGCGAGCGGCGGCGCGTGACCACCTTCCTGTTCGGCACGCGGCTCACCAATGTGACGCGCGCGCTGCGCGCAAGGGATATTGACGACGCGCTGGCGCGATGCTCGGCGCAGGTGAAGGACTGGGCGGGCGGCACGCGCATCGCCTCGTCGCTGCGCCAGTTCAACCGCGACTGGTCGCGCCGCGTTCTTGGACAGGGCGCGATCGTCATTTTGTTCACCGATGGTCTCGAGCGCGACGGCGGCGACGACCTGGGGCGGGAAATGGAGCGGTTGCGCAAGTCGTGCCGCCGGCTGATCTGGGCCAATCCGCTGCTTCGCTACGAGGGATTTCAGGCCAAGGCGCAGGGCATCCGCGCCATGCTGCCGTTCGTCGACGAATTCCGCCCGATCCACAATCTCGCCAGCATGGAAGAGCTTTGCCGGGCGCTGTCGGGCGCCAGCGCCGCCGCCGCCGACCCGAGGGTCTGGCTCAAACGGTCGGCGTAACCTCACGATCGCCGTGGTTTCGGAGAAAGGGAAGGCGCGCGGCTTGCGCGTCGCCGCGTTTATCCCTTGCGCGGCGGCTCCCGGGCCGCCATCTTTTGGCTCGGACGATTGACCGCTGTTTCCTGGGGGCCATCATGAGCGACAATGCGATCGAGCAGGTCACCGGTCGGTGGGCGACCATCAGCTTCGACGGACGCCGCTGCATCCATGCGCGTCGCTGCGTCATTTCGCAGCCCGGCGTCTTCAAGGCCAATGTTCAGGGCGAGTGGATCGATCCGGACGCCGCTTCAGCAGAAGACCTGATGTTCGTGGCGCTGAATTGCCCGTCGGGGGCCATCCAGGTCACGCGTCTCGACGGCGGCGCTCCCGAGCCGGCGCCGCTCGTCAACACCATCGCCATTCGCGAGAACGGCCCGCTGGCGGTCAGCGCCCGGATTGAACTTGGCGGCGAGGAAATCGGCATGCGGGCGACGCTGTGTCGTTGCGGCGCCTCCAACAACAAACCCTATTGCGACGGATCGCATACGGGCGCCGCGTTCGTCGCCACCGGCGAGCCGGCGACCAAGCCCAGCGAGCCGCTTGCCGCACGCGACGGCGTGTTGAAGATCACGCCGTATGCCGACGGGCCGCTCGGTGTGAACGGCAGCGTGGAAATCCTCTCCGGAACCGGCCGCACCATCGACCGGGTTCGGGCGACCGCGCTTTGCCGCTGCGGCGGCTCGAACAACAAGCCCTATTGCGATGGAACGCACAAGGCGATCGGTTTCGTCGCGCCGGCGATGAACTCGTGAACGCGACGGCGGATGGGAAGGGAAGCGCGATGCTGAGCACCGAGGAGGACATCTTGACCGCGGCGCAGGACTGGCGCGGGGCGGGGCGTGAAGTCGCCATCGCCACCGTCGTCGAGACCTGGGGTTCGGCGCCGCGCCCGGTCGGCTCGCATCTGGTGATCGACGGCGAGGGACGGTTTCTGGGCTCGGTTTCCGGCGGCTGCGTCGAAGGCGCGGTGGTCGCCGAGGCGCTCGACGTCATCGCCGAAGGGGCGCCGAAAGTGCTGGAGTTCGGCGTCGCCGACGAGACTGCCTGGCGGGTCGGCCTCTCCTGCGGCGGGCGCATCAAGATCTATGTCGAGAGGCTCGACTGATGCGCCTCGAACTCCTCAAGGCGATGAACGAAGAGCGGCTGGCTCGCCGCGCGGCGATCCTGGTGACGCAGATCGGCGGCGCCGAACAACGCCTGGTCAAGGCCGACGCGCTCGGCGCCGATCCTCTGGCCGAGGCTCTGGAAGCCGCGCTGCGTTCGGGCAAGAGCGGCATGGTCGAACACGCTGGCCGAAGCTATTTCCTGACCGCGCAGGCGCCCACCGTCCGGCTGGTGATGATCGGCGCGGTGCATATCAGCCAGGCCCTGGCGCCAATCGCCCGGATCGCCGGCCTCGACGTCATGGTCATCGATCCGCGCACCGCGTTCGCCACGCCGGAGCGGTTCCCCGACACCCCGGTCATCGCGCAATGGCCGGACGAGGCGCTGGATCGCGCGCCGCTCGACCCCTATACGGCGATCGCCCTGCTGACCCATGATCCCAAGATCGACGATGTCGCGCTGGTGCGGGCGCTGAACGCCGAGTGCTTCTACATTGGCGCGCTGGGCTCGCGAAAGACCCACGCCAAGCGGCTCGAGCGGATGCGCGCGCAAGGGTTCGGCGAAACCGCGCTGGCGCGCATCCATGCGCCGATCGGCCTCGACATCGGCGCGGTCAGCCCGGCGGAAATCGCCGTCTCGATCATCGGCGAGATCATCGGAGCGTTGCGCAGGAAGCCGTTGCGCGCAGAGGGAATCGCCGCTTGAAATTCGGTTCGGTTCCCGTCGCGCAGGCTGTCGGCGCCACCGTCGCTCATGCGATTCGTCGTGACGGGCTCGTGCTCAAGAAAGGCCAGGTCGTGACGCGCGAGCATCAGGCCGCGCTTGCGGCCGCCGGTGTGACCGAGATCATTGCCGCCCGCCTCGAAGCGGGCGATGTCGGCGAGGACGAAGCGGCGCGCCGCCTCGCCGAGCGCCTCGCTGGCCGGAATTTGCGCCTCGAGCGCGCGTTCACCGGCCGGGTCAATCTTTTCGCGGAGAGAGCGGGTCTCGTTGTCGTCGAGGCCGCGACGATCGCGCGCGTGAACGCGGTGGATGAGGCGATCACCGCCGCGACGCTCGCGCCGTTTCGCGCCGTCGAGGCCGGCGACATGGTCGCCACCGTGAAGATCATCCCCTTCGCCGTGCCGGGCGAGACGCTCGGCGCGGCGCTCACGGCGGCCGGCGGCGGCGCGGTGCGCGTCGCGCCGTTCCGGCCATTGCGCGTCGGGGTCATCTCGACCCTGCTGCCGGGGATCAAGCCCAGCGTCGTCGCCAAGACGCTTCGCGTGCTGGCGGCGCGCCTGGAGCCGGCGGGCGCCAGCATCGTCCGCGACGAGCGCGTGCCGCACGAACTCGGGGCGCTGGCGCGGGCGCTTTCGGCGACGGCGCCGGACTGTGACGTTCTGTTGATTTTCGGCGCGTCGGCGATCACCGATCGGCGCGACGTCATTCCCGCGGCGATCGAGGCGTCCGGCGGCCGGATCGATCATTTCGGGATGCCGGTCGACCCTGGAAACCTTCTGCTGCTGGGGGCGCGCGGGTCCCTGCCGATCGTCGGCGCGCCGGGCTGCGCGCGCTCGCCGAAGGAAAACGGCTTCGACTGGGTGTTGCAGCGGGTTCTGGCCGACGTTCCGATCACCGCCGCCGACATCATGGGCATGGGGGTCGGCGGCCTGCTGATGGAAATCGCCTCGCGTCCGCAGCCGCGGCTCGGCGATGGCGAGATCTGACGATGGCCAGGATCGCCGCGATCATTCTGGCCGCCGGCGCCTCGTCGCGATTCAAGGCGGGTGGCGGCGGCCAGGCGTCCAAGCTGGCAGCCGCGCTGGCGGGCAAGCCGCTGGTGCGTCACGCCGCCGAGGCGGCGCTGGCGTCGACCGCGCGGCCGATCGTCGTCGTCACCGGCCATGACCGTCAGTCCGTCGAAACGGCGCTCGACGGACTGGGGCTTCAGTTTGCGCACAATGCGCACCACCGCGACGGTCTCGCCTCGTCGCTGAGGACGGCGATCGCGGCCTTGCCGGCGGACGCCGCTGGCGCGGTGGTCCTGCTTGGCGACATGCCGGCGGTGACGTCGGCCCTCATCGAACGCCTCATCGCCGTCTTCGGCGAACAGCCAGGCGCGCTCGCCGCCGCGCCGAATGTCGCGGGGCGACGCGGCAATCCGGTGCTGTTGTCGCGCTCGCTGTTTCCGGCGATCGCCGCGCTCGAAGGCGACGAAGGCGCCCGCAAGCTGCTCAACGGCGCCGCTCCGGGCCAGGTCGTCGAAGTGGACGTATCAGGTCCCGGCGCGACGCTCGACGTCGACACACCGCAATCGCTGGCCGAAGCGCGGCGGACGCTCGAGCGATAGGCCGCGCGCGCCGCCGCCGCATTCACCATGTCCGGGCGATCGCCGCGCCGTCGAGAGCTTCTGCGAGCCGCGCGCGCGTCGCCCGGCTCACGCCTTCGGGCAACGCGTCGCGCGCGAAAAATCGCGCCTCGGCGATTTCGCGGTCAGCGGCGTGTGGCGCGGTTTGGCGAAAACGGCGCACGACATAGACGGCGACGTGGTCGCGCGGCGAAGCGGAATTGTTGAAGAAGATTCCCAACAGGCGCGGCTCCTCCTCGATCGCGATATTGCCTTCTTCAGCGAGTTCGCGCGCCAGGGAGGCCAGCAGAGTCTCGCCCCGCTCGACGCCGCCGCCCGGCAGGTGCCAGCCTGCGATATAGGTATGGCGCACGAGCAGGACGCAATCGCGCGCGTCGATCACGACGGCGCGCACGCCGAGCGTCATCGGCCGCAAAATGAGGAAAGAGAGATGGAAGAGGCGCAGAACCAGCCTCTTCCACACGGATCGCGGGCGATCCTCCATCCTGCCGGCTCCTTCGGACGACCAACGCCTGTGCTAGCATGGGCGAGACCACTGCGGAACGCCGGCGACCGCCGGGTGGAACAAGGCGGCCAGGCGCGGCCGCGGCGCGTTTTTGCGTTGCTCGCCAGAGGGGTGGGGTTGTCTTTCCCGCCGCGCGACCCTATTGCGCTGGGATGTTTTCGTCCGACCTTCGATCCCGGTTGCGCAAGCGCCTCAAGCGGGCCTCATGAGCTTTACGATCGCCCACCTTTCCGACCCGCATTTGGGGCCGATGCCGCCGCTACGCCTTCGCGATCTCACCACCAAGCGGGCGCTCGGCTATGTCAACTGGAAGCGCGGACGCGAACGTCTCAACGACATGGGCATGTTGCGGCGGCTCGTCACCGACCTGCGCGGTCAACGGCCCGATCATGTGGCGATGACTGGCGACGTTGTGAACATCGGCCTGCCTGCCGAGTTTCCGCCGGCGGTCGCCTGGATGCACACGCTGGGGCCGCCCGCCGATGTCAGCTTCACGCCGGGCAATCACGACGCCTACGCGCATGGCTCGATGCCCTATCTGGCGGCGCTGTTCGCGCCGTGGACGACCGGCGAGTCGGGAGCCAAGCCGCCCGACGCGTTTCCGTTTCTGAGACTGCGCGAGGACATTGCGCTGATCGGCCTGTCGTCCGGCGTGCCGACCGGGCCGCTGATGGCGACGGGGCACGTCGGCCAGGACCAGTTGCACCGATTCGCCGGGCTGCTCGAAGACGCCGGCGCGCGCGGATTGGCGCGCGTCGTCATGATCCACCATCCCCCGCTGCTGTCGGGCGCGACGGCGATGCGGAACCTGACCGACGCCCGTGAATTCGAGGCGATCGTCGTGCGCCATGGCGCGGAGCTGATCCTGCATGGGCACAATCACAAGCGGTCGGTCGCGCATCTGAAATCCGCCGCTGCCCGGACGATGAACGGCCGCATTCCGGTCATTGGCGTGCCTTCCGCTTCGTCGACCTCGAAAATCTCGCGTCAGCGCGCCGCCTATCATTTGGTCCGCCTGGAGCGTCAGGAAGGCCTGTGGCGAATGTCGGCGCGTGTGCGGGGACTGATGCCGCACGGCGGCGAAATCGGCGAGCGGGACGCGCTCGAAATCTAAAGTCCCGCGACCGACGTCCACGCGCCATCGCCAAGACGATCAGCCGCCGCTATAACCGCGGCGAAGCGGTCAATTCCTCGATGACAGGAGCGTGGCGATGGCGCAGGAAAACAAGCCGGTTTGGTTCATCACGGGCTGCTCCACCGGATTTGGCCGCGCGCTCGCGCGTTATACGCTCGATCGTGGCTATCGCGTCGTCGTCACCGCGCGAAACCCCGCCGATGTCGAGGATCTCGCAACCGGAAATCCGGAGCGCGCGCTGGTCCTGGCGCTCGACGTGACCAAGCCGGCTGAGGTCGCCGCCAGCGTTGAGGCCGCCGAGGCGAAATTCGGCCGGGTCGACGTGCTCGTGAACAATGCGGGCGTCGGCTATTTCGGCGCGGTCGAGGAGAGCGACGACACGGAAGTCCGTCGCATGTTCGAGATCAATTTCTGGGGCCTGGCCAACATGACCCGCGCAGCATTGCCGGGCATGCGCGCGCGGCGCGCCGGCCATATCGTCAACATCTCCTCGATGGGCGGCGTTCGCGGCGCGCCGGCGGTCGGCTATTACAACGCCACCAAATTCGCCCTCGAGGGGCTTTCCGAGGCGCTGGCGCAGGAGACCGCGCCGCTTGGCGTCAAGGTGCTGATCGTCGAGCCGAGCGGTTTCCGCACCGATTGGGCGGGTCGGTCGGCCAATGAGACGCAACATCGGATCGCCGACTACGACGCCACGGCGGGCGAGCGCAATCGCATGATACGCGGCTACAGCGGCAAACAACCGGGCGATCCGGTCCGCGCCGCCGCCGCCATCGTCCAGGCGGTCGAGGCGCCGGACGCGCCACTCCGTTTGATGCTGGGAAAGGCCGCCCTCGCCGCTGGTCGCGCGAAGGTCAAATCGTTGAGCGTTGATTTCGAATCCTGGGCCGCCGTCACCGAGGGCGCCGATTTTCCCGTCTCGTGACGCCGCACCGGACCTGGGCGTTATTGCCAGGCTCGCTCGTCGCCGATCGTCAGAACGGGGCGTGGCCAAAGCGCGCCATCCACAGCGCGCGGCCCCAGATTTCCCAAATCGCATAGGCGGCGATGGCGAGGATCAGACAAAACGTCATCGAGCCGAGCGCCAGCAACAGGAAACTGAAGAAGTCGCCCACTTTACTCCAGCGCGAGCGGCGCGGCGAAGCGTCAGCGCCCTCGGCCGTCGGCTCGCCTCGCTCCGCCGCGCTGGCGAGCGCCGATGCGCGCGCCAGCGTTCGGGTCGGCGAAGGCTCGTCGTTCTTGCTGCGCCAGTCGGAGGCCAGCGCGCGCTCGCGTTCGAGCAGCCGGCGCGCGACATAGTCGGTGATCGCCGCGACCGCCCGGTCGATGCGCTCGGTTTCGGCGATCAGCACCCGTCCGTGCCGGGTATCCTGCAGGAAACGATAGCTGCGCCGGTCGTGCCCCATTTCGACGAAGCCGATCATATCGATGAAGAGACGCGGTCGCTCGCCATAGGCGAGGCCGACGTCGAACAGATCGACGCCTTCAGGCGCCTGGGCGATCACCGGACGAATCGCTTCTTCGAGCAATTGCAGGCGGCCGACTTCGGCCTCACGAAGCTCGGCCACCGCCTGGTTTTGCTCGGCGCCCTCGATCCGGGCGCGCCGGATCGCCGCGGTGAGACTCGGCGGAACGCTCCGGAGATGGTCCGCCTTTTTCTCGTCCATGGGCGCGCCTCCGAGCCAGCGATGGAACGATTTGTTGACCAGATTGGCGCGCGCGTAAAGACCCGGCTCGCCTGACCAGGCCCGCCGACGACGGCGCACGGCGCCGGTCCGCCTCGGGGCGAAGTTTCCACTGGCGCATTTTTCATCACCGGGCCTAGTATGTCCCAAGGACGCGTCTTGCCGCGCCCATGTTCGGGGGGAGAGCCATGTCTGACGGGTTTAGTGCGGTCGACGAGATGTTGCCGCCGCCGCGCCTCGCGGCGTTGGGCTTGCAGCATGTTCTGGTGATGTACGCGGGCGCCGTCGCAGTGCCGCTGATTCTGGCCGGCGCCGCCGGCTTGCCTCCCGACCAGCGCGCGTTCCTGATCAGCGCGGACATTCTCGCCTGCGGTCTCGCCACGCTCGTGCAGGCGTTCGGCTTGCCCGGCGTCGGCATCCGCCTGCCCGTGATGATGGGCGTCACCTTCGCTTCGGTCGCGCCGATGCTCGCCCTGATCGGCGCGGCGAAGGAGGCGGCGAGGCGCCCCGACCGCGGCGCTCACGGTGATCTACGGATCGGTCATCGCCGCCGGGGTTTTCGCGGTGCTGGTCGCGCCGCTGATGAGCCGGCTGATCGTGTTGTTTCCGCCCGTCGTGACCGGCTCGATCATCATGGTGATCGGCATTTCGCTGATGCGCATCGGCATCGGCTGGGCCGAGGGGCCGTTCAAGGTGCCCAACATCGTCGACGGGCAGTTCAAGGGCGTGATCGACAATCCGAACCGCGACTCGCTCGATGGCTTCGCGCTGTCCCTGCTTGTCCTCATCGTCATCCTCGGCCTCACCAAATACGGCAAGGGCTTTCTCGCCAACATCTCCGTGCTGCTCGGCATCGTCGCCGGCGCGATCGTCGCGGCGCTGCTTGGCAAGATGAGTTTCGGCGCTGTCGGCGCGGCGGCCTCTTTTGGCGTCGTCACGCCGTTCCAGTTCGGCCTGCCCGACTTCCAGCTCGTGCCGATCGTCACGATGTGCGTCGTGATGATCGTGGTGATGATCGAATCGACCGGCATGTTCCTCGCGCTCGGCGACATGACCGGCAAGAAGCTCGGACCCGACGACATCACGCGCGGCTTGCGCGCCGATGGCGTCGGCACGATCATCGGCGGCATCCTCAACGCCTTTCCCTATACGTCGTTCTCGCAGAACGTTGGGCTGGTCGGTGTCACCGGCATTCGCTCGCGTTTTGTCGCGGTGGCGGGCGGCCTGATCCTGATCGTCCTCAGTCTCGTGCCCAAGCTCGCCGCGATCGTCGCGGCGGTCCCCGTCGAAGTCCTCGGGCGGCGCCGGCATCGTGATGTTCGGCATGGTGGCGGCGACCGGCGTGCGCATTCTCGGCGGCGTCGACTTCCGCAACAATCGCAACAACCTGTTCATCGTCGCGATCGGCGTCGGCGCCGGCCTCATTCCGCTGATTGCGCCGGCGTTCTTCAAGAATTTCCCGATCGCCCTCAAGCCGATCCTCGATTCCGGCATCATTCTGACGACCGTGGTCGCCGTCATCCTCAACGCCTACTACAATGGCCTGGGATCGACCGAAGCGGTGGAGGGCCAGCTCGCCGACGCCGCGCGCGCCGCCGACCACTAACGCTCGATCGAAGGCGCGCGATCAATAGGGCGCCGGTCGCCCATCTATCGACAGCGCGCCGCGCGACAGGCGCGGCGCGGTGTGCTATGGGCCGCACATGCGCGACGGGCGAGGCATTCCCTGGCGATGACGATAGGCCGATTGCTGGATATCGGGGCCGAAACGGCTGCGGCGCTTGACCGCAAGCAGCCGGTCGTCGCCCTGGAATCGACCATCATCACGCATGGCATGCCGTTTCCGCAAAACCTCGAGACCGCGCTGATGCTCGAGGAGGCGGTGCGCGCCAACGGGGCGGTTCCGGCGACCGTCGCGGTGATCGACGGGCGCTTCAAGGCGGGGCTCGATCGCGCGACGCTGGAGCAACTCGCCCGTCTCTCCGGCGGCGTCGTCAAGGCCTCGCGGCGCGACCTTTGCGCCGTGGCGGCGCGCGGCGGCGCTGCGGGAACGACGGTGGCGGCGACGATGTTCGTCGCGGCGCTGGCCGGCATCGAAATCTTCGCGACTGGCGGCATCGGCGGCGTCCATCGCGGCGCGGAGCAGACCTTCGACATTTCCGCCGACCTGATCGAGCTTTCCCGCACCCGGGTCGCCGTCGTGTGCGCCGGCGCGAAGTCGATCCTCGACATCGCCAAGACGCTGGAGTTTCTGGAATCGCAGGGCGTGCCGGTGATCGGCTATCGCTGCGACGAGTTTCCGGCGTTCTATGCGCGCTCCAGCGGGGTGAAACTCGACCATCGCTGCGACGGCGCGCACGATCTGGCGCGGATGGTGCGATTGCAGCAGGAGATCGGGCCGGGCGGGTTGCTTATCGCCAATCCGATCCCCGATTCGCATGCGCTCGACGCCGTCGCGATCGAGGCGCGGATCAGCGAGGCGGTGCTCGAAGCCAAGGCGCAGGGCGTCGGCCAGAAGGAGGTGACGCCGTTCTTGCTGCGACGCGTCGTCGAACTGACCGACGGCCGCAGCCTCGAGGCCAACATGGCGCTGGTCAAGAACAACGCCGTGGTCGCCGCGCAGGTGGCGGTTGAACTGTCGCGTCTCTGAGGCCGTGCCGCGCGTCGCGCGAGTGGTGGTGATCGGCGACGTGATGGTCGATTGGCTGGTGCGTCCGGAGGGGCCGCTGGCGATCGGCTCTGACCGTCGCGCGGCGATCGTCGCGCGGCCAGGTGGATCGGCCGCCAACCAAGCGGTCTGGCTCGCCCACTTCGGCGTCGCCGTGGATTTCATCGGCCGCGTCGGCGAAAGCGACCACGCCGAGCAGATGGCGATGTTTCGGCGCTGCGGCGTCGAGCCATGGCTGGCCGCCGACCGGGAGCGCGAGACCGGCCGCCTCGTCGCGCTCGTCGATCCCTCGGGCGAGCGCAGCTTCCTGACCGACCGCGGCGCCAATGAAGCGCTTTGCGAGGCGGACATTCCCGACGATCTGCTGGCGCGCGCGGATCACATTCATCTGTCCGGCTATTCCTTCGTCTCGCCGTCGCCGCGCCGCGCCGTGCGGCGCGCGATGGAGCGGGCCGGCGCGGTCCCGGTCAGCGTCGACCCGGCGTCGGCCGAATTCCTGCGCGAGGTTGGCCCGGACGATTTCCTCGCATGGACGCGCGGCGCGGCGACGCTGTTCCCCAACGGCGAAGAAGCCGCCGTCCTTGCCGGGACCGACGACCCGAAGATGCAGGGCCAGCGCCTGAGCGCCCACTATCGGCTCGTCGTGATCAAGCGCGGCGCGGCGGGATGCGAGGCTTGGCGAGGCGCCGAGCGCTGGCGCGTCGCCGCGCCGCATGCCGTCGCCATCGACACGACCGGGGCTGGCGACGCCTTCGTCGCGGCGTTTCTGGCCGCGAGATTGCGAGGGGAGGGGATGGAGGCGAGTTTGGGCCGCGCAGCGGCGGCGGGCTCGGCGGCGACGGAGTTCGTGGGCGGGAGACCCGTCCCGCTCCCGAAAGGCTCAGGCGAAGCCGGCCGATAAGGTGGATGGAGCGGAACGGCGTAGGCCGCGACGCCTCCGCTCAACGGCGCGTCGAGGTGGGGGCGGTCGTCAAATTTCACGAAATCTGTGGCAGCGCCCTTAGCCCGATTTTCAGAGACTTTTGAGAGAGGGTACGTACCTTCGGGCCGGGCTGTCGTGAACGGAGCCAACGGCTGTGGTCTCGTGATATCGTGGGCCATTCTGTCGATCGGGCCACCCATGACGACCGGTTTCAAATATGTGTCCACCAGCCTGCTCGCCGCGCTTGCGCTGTCGAGCGCCGTCCTCGCCGGACCACTTGAGGACGGCAACGCCGCATACAAGAGGCACGACTACAAGACCGCTATGCGTATCTTGCGCCCCTTGGCGATCGACGGCGACAGGCTGGCGCAGGTCACCGTTGGCTTGATGTATGAGTTTGGCTACGGCGTGCAACTGGACTGGATTGCGGCTTTTGAGTGGTTCAACGCCGCAGCAAAGGACGGCGATAATTTCGGCGCGTTCAACCTAAACGAAGTTTCCCATAGGATGACGGCTCGGGAGATCACGCGAGCACTCGATATTTCGCATCAATGGACGCCGGGCGCTGACACGCCGAATACCCATCTTGACCCCGAAACTTGGAGCTGCGGCGTGAACATGGGCGAGAAGATGGTCAATATCGAGTGGCGGCTAGCCAACGGCCGAATGTTCGCGCCTCGCGGAACCGGCTTCTATAAGATTACCCTGTACAATGATCAGTTCATTGTTGCGACGCACGTGAGCCGACCCGAAAAACCGAGCGACGGCCCGATCACAGACTACATCGTGATTGAGAGGCAGTCGGGCAATTATTTGGACCTTGACAACACAGTCATGGCGGTTATGGGCAAAGCCTATGACAACGTTGCCGAACCTTCGCCGACGACTGGCCACTGCGATCTCAAGGCTGATACAGCGAACCGCTAGCGGGCGAGCCTACATGTGATGCCAGAAGGTGAGGCAGGGAGCGTCCTTGATCGCTTCGCAAAGCTCGGCGTCAGTCTGAATGGCGTGGTCGTTCCGGGCCGCTCTATCGAGAGCGTGCTCGCACGGCACGCGCTGAGTCTCGTCATCAATAACGAGGGTAATGAGACGTTCAAAGTCTCGCTGCCGGGCTCTGCGACGGCTATCCGCTATCGCGGCCATGACCTTATGCTTATCACGCAGCACCAGCTGAAAGGCGTCGATGAACGTCAGGTGGCGATGCTGACGGATGACGGAAGCCGGATCATTACGTCAAGCGGCCGCCGTGGCTACCACCCGAACCCAGAGAGTGACGCAAACGATGTCGTCGCCTTCAATTTCTCAGAACCGGTCGCAGCCTTTCCTGAGCTGAGGCCGCGCTTTTTCACCCTGACTGAGATACCCGCAAACTTCCGATCAGACATTACGCTGGCAATGCTCCTAGTGGGGTTTCCTTCGGCCGTACAGGACTACGATCTCTATGAAAACAATCGCTTGGGCTTTCGCCGTCTCCAAGTGCTGTGCTTACCTCATGAGGAGCAACCGAGCGACAATGCCCTATTGCGGGTGAAGCCAACACAGCCGCTTAAAATCAGCCCGGACGGGATGAGTGGCGGAGCCGCATTCGCGATTCAGTACGCCGAGGGCGGCCCTCGCGCCTATTTCGCCGGAATAATCGTCCGGGGCGGCCGGGAGGATTTTTACGTGCTCAAATCAGGCGTCGTGATGGCCTTTCTTGACAGCATCTTGCCTTGGTAGGCCAGCAAGGGCCTCTTCAGCGCACGTCGCAGGCCGAGCGTATGGGCGGCAAACCATCGCGTATATCGCCCAGCGGACGGATTGCATGGTGCAGAAATCAAGAATTCTGATGAAGCGACTTTTTCCAGAAGATCGGGGATTTTTGAGAGATCGCCGGCGACCGCTATCGACCTGCGGCCGAAGTTGCAATCGGGACAGACGGCGAGTGCGTTGCGCGACTTCGTCACTTCTGATCTCGCTATTGCTGAGACGAAGGCGGGCGCAGTTCCGGATGGTGATATTGTGTCCACTCAACCTCTGATTCCTACCTCTCAAAAGGTCGCGGACCCTTGAGTTTCGCGCAGTGCAAAAGTCAAGAGGCCTGAAGCCAGTCGCCGATCAAGGCGACGCGAGAGGCGTCCCCCGCTCCCGCAAATGCCGCGACGAGCTTTTGATCCAGGGTGACCAATTGCAGATCGCGCTGCCGGGCGAGCGTGACATAAAGGCAATCGTAGACGGAGTGGTCCGTTTCGCGAGCCAATATCACCGCCGGCTCGATAAGCTTGACCATATCGACAATCTCCGGAACGAAGCGATGGATTTCGCGGACCGCGATCTGGGTTTGCGTCGCGTCCATTTGACCGCGCCGCCACTTCTTCCAAACAGCGTTGGCGAGCTCCGGCAAGATCAGCGATGGCGCGATCATATGGACGTCGTTTCGGACGAGCTGGTTCGCCGCCGGCGACCCCGCTTCGCGCACGAACCAGCATACCGCGACGCTGGCGTCCACGACGACGGTTTTCACCGATCGCGATCTTCGCGTATCAGGACGGCTGCGTCTGTCTGCGGGCCTGGCGGCGTCAGGCTTTGCGCCCACTCGGCAATGGCGAGCTTCTCGGCGGCCGTGTAAGGCGCCGCCGATTCAATCAATATGCGCAGTTCCTGCTCCAGCGAACGCCCGAGCGCCTTCGCCCGCCGCCGATGCGCCTCGATCACGTCGTCGGGCAGATTACGAATGAGAACCTGACCCATGCGGCCGCTCCCCGCTATCAACATTGATAGCACGCTTCCCGTGGAGAGAAGAAGCAATTTTACGACGCCGCGGACGCCGCCTCGCATCGCCGGGCGAGCGCAAGCCGATAGGCGAAGCGGGCTGGACCTTTGGACGCGGCGACACCAGATAGGCGCCAGCAAAGCCCCAAAGGGATCCATCACCATGTCCATTCGCCCCGTCAAGAGAATCTCGCAGTCGACGCCGACCATCGAAGGGCGCCGGCGTCAAATTGCGCCGCGCCTTCGGCTTCGGCGATCCCTCCGAATTCGATCCGTTCCTGATGATGGACGATTTTCGCGGCGACCAGCCGAGCGACTATCTCGCCGGATTCCCCTGGCATCCGCATCGCGGCATCGAAACGATCACCTATGTCCTGGCCGGCTCCGTCGATCACGGCGACAGCCTCGGCAATCGCGGCGCGCTCGGCGCCGGCGACGTGCAATGGATGACCGCCGGCAGCGGCATTCTCCATCAGGAAATGCCCAAGGGCGACGCGAAGGGCCGCATGCACGGCTTCCAGCTCTGGGCGAACCTGCCCTCGTCGCTGAAGATGACCGCGCCGCGCTATCAGGACGTCCCCGGCCAGGCGATTCCTGAAGTCATCGACGACGACGGCACGGTGGTGCGCGTGGTCTGCGGCGATTTCTGGGGCAAGCGCGGACCGGTCGACGGCATCGCCGCCGAGCCGCGCTATCTCGACGTCAGCGTGCCGCCGAACAAGCGCAAGACGCTGCCGGTGGAGACCTATCGCCAGGCCTTCGCCTACATCTTCGAGGGCTCCGGAACCTTCGCCGGCGCTTCTGAGCCGTTCGGCGTGCTGCACGAGAAGGAGGTCGACGGCGAGGAGCTGCTGGTGCGCAGCCAGGTCGGCAACCGCTCGCTGGTGGTGTTCGACAGCGGCGACGAAGTGAGCGTGCAGGCCGGCGACCAGGGCATCCGTTTCCTGCTGGTGTCCGGCCGGCCGATCAAGGAGCCGGTCGCCTGGCACGGTCCGATCGTGATGAACACCCAGGACGAAATCCGCCGCGCGGTCGCCGAACTGCGCAACGGCACATTCATCAAGCACGGGTGAGTCTTGTCATGAGAATCGGCTTGAACATTCTGGGCGCGATCCTCGTGCTGCTTGGCGCTCTATGGGCGTTACAGGGGCTCAACGTGATCGGCGGCAGCTTCATGACCGGCCAAACGCCCTGGCTGGTCATCGGCGCCGTCGTGGCGATCGCGGGCGTCGCGTTGCTGGGCTGGGCCAACCGCCGGCGCGCGTAAAACGCTGCGGTGATGACCGCGGACGATTCAGGGGTGAATCGCATCAAGCTCCGGCAACAGCACGACGCTCTCCTGCTCGTTCGGATCGGTGCGCGAAATCACCGCGAGGCACGGCTCGGTCTGGCTCATGTTGTAGGGCAGGTGCGGCACATTGGCCGGGATGTAGACAAAGTCGCCGGCGCGCGAAACGAGGTGATGCTCGAGGCGCTCGCCATAGTACATTCCGCCTTCGCCCTTGAGCACATAGATGGCGGTCTCGTGCGCTTCGTGCTTGTGCGCCCTGGCGCGGCCGCCCGGCGGAATGGTGAGCAATTGCATGTGAATGGCCGAAGCGCCGACCGATTCCGCGGAAACCGCCGGCGCATAGGAGAAGCCCTGCTTGCCGACGAAGGGCGCCCCGGCTTTCAACACCGTGCAAACCGCCGGCCGTTCGAGGGTGGCGCTATTCTCTGACATGGTCGGACTCCGATGCTAGGCGTCGCAGGGTAGCGCGGCTCGCCTGGTTTTGAAAAGCCGGATCGCCCTTCTGGCGCGGCACGAAGAGAAGTCGCGCTTTTCGAGCGATCCTGTCGCGCGCGATCCGGCAGTCTCGAATGCGCCGGTTAGCCCTGAATGTTCGTCCAGGCCATTTCGATCGCGCCCCGAGCCGTTCGCTCGTCGACGTGTTCGAGAAGCACAAGCGCGCTGCCGCGCCTTCCCCATGCGCCGCTTGCCGGCGAGAAGATTTCGGGCGACGCCGCAATCACCGTGTTTTGCTGTTCCGGCCTCAGCTTCACCAACGCCCACCGCGAATCGGGATAGCCCAGCGTCGCAAAGATCTTCCCGCCAACGCGGAAGTCGGGATGCCTGTTGTGATTGCTCTCGACAGCGCCGGGCATGGCGAGAGCAAGCCGCCTGAAATCGTCCGCGATCATCGTTCGCCTCGGCGATCTACGAGCGGTCGCGCCCTCATCGTCATCCCGTTCACGGAGCGGCCTCCCACTTCATCGGCGTGAAGCTGCGCATCTTGCCGGGATTGAGCAGGCCGAACGGGTCGACCTCGGCCTTGAAGCCGAGCTGGTCGGCGTCGGCGCGCCGGTAGCGGCTGCCGTCCTCCAGCGTGAACACATGCGGATTGGCGATCATCACGCCGGCTTCCTCGTAGGCCGCGATGATTTCATTCAGGCGCTGAGGGCTGGTGTAGCGAACGATCGGCAAGGCGCTCGCCGTGACGTCGCCGGCGTAGCGCGAGAATTCGAGATGATGAAGCACCTCGTCGCCGAACGCGGCGGCCATGCGCGCGACCAGCGGCAAAAGCCGATCGTGCGGAAACAGGCATTGCAGGTAGGTGACGCCGCGGTCGCGCTTGAGCATATGCAGCGTGGTGTGGTTCCAGCAATATTCGTAGAGCGGCGTCTCGCCCGCGCCCTCAAGACTGGGCGCTTCGTAGGTGACCGCGCCGCGGCCGGCCAGAACCGAGCGAAAACTCTCGAGCGAGGGTTCCGCAACCATCGCGATGAGGAGGCTCTTGCCGTCCGGGCAGAATGTTTGCAGTTCGCGAAAGTCCTGTGGGATCGGCCAGGTGATGGCGCTCAGCAGCTTCTTGACGACGCCGTCGGCGCGCGCCATCCGCAAGCCGGTCTCGACGGCTGCCGAGAAATCGTCGAACGCGACGATGATGTCGACCCACGGCCAGGCGGGGGCCAGCGGCATTTCCAGCGCGGTGATGAGGCCAGTCGTGCCGAAGGCGCGGTTGATCTTCTGGGCGGCGTCGCCGCGTAGTTCGATGATCCGCGGCTCGCGCTCCATCGTGACGATGCGCGCCGCGAGGATGTTGCCGGGGTCGCGCAGGCCGCCATAGGTGATGGAGCCGACGCCGCCCGAGCCGCCGGCGACGAATCCGCCGATGGTTGCCGTGCGCTTGGTCGAGGGATGCATGCGCAGCTCCCAGCCCGAAGGGCGCAGCGCCGCGTCGATGTCGTGCATCCTGGCGCCGGGCTCGACGCTCAGCGCGCCGGGCTTGCTCCACAAAATCTTGTCCATCGCGGAAAAATCGATCAGCACGCCGCGCTGGAGCGGCACCGCCTGGCCGTAGTTGCCAGTTCCCGCGCCGCGCGGCGTCAGCGGGACGCCGTGCCGCACGCAGGCGCGCGCGACGCGAATGACGTCCTCCTCGTTGCGCGGCGTCACGATGATGTCGGCAGATTTGCCCGACAGTTGCACGCTGAGGATCGGGCTGTACCAGAAAAAATCGCGCGAGCGGCGACGCACGGTGGTGGGATCGGCGATCACCGGGACGCCATCGATCTCGGCCAAAACCGCGGCGATCGGCGCCGCCAAAGCCGCCGAATCCGGTCGATCGATCGCGCCCATTTCATTCCCTTGCATGCGCTCGGCGCCGGCGCCGACACGGAAGCCCGCAGGATAGGTCCGAATGGCTGCCGCGGGGAAGCGGCTCGATCGGGACAGGCGCCATGATCGACCAGGGGCGGTGAGGCGACGAAGTTTCGACCGTCGCGCTCAGGCGAGGGTCGGGTAGCCCGCCGCGACCGCTCGCTGTTCGATGCGCGCCACGCGGCAATAATCGTTGTCGCCGACGACGACCGCGCCGACGAGTCCGAGCGCCTCGCGCGCCGCGGCCAAGGCTGGATCCGCCAGCGTGGCGAACAGCGCAGCGCGAACGGCGTCGAGGCTCGTTTTGGCGAGCCCGGCGCTCATGATGAACGGCAGGCCGGGCGAGAAGGGTGAGCGCGCGATGACGTCGACGCTTTGGATCAGGTCCAGTCGGCCGCGGCCGAGCAGTCCGAAGCTCACGCAGTCGATCGCCGCGACATCGACCGCTCCATCCCTCACCGCTTCAAGGCTGCGCTCATGCGAGCCGGTGACGGTCACCTGCGCAAAGAAAGCGCGGCCGCGCGCGATCGGGGCGATCGTCACGCGGAACAGATTCATGCCGGAATTGCTATCCGCCGCGTTCACGCCGGCGTGGGCGCCCGCGAAATCCGGCAGAACGCGTCGCGTCCGCTGCTTGCCGGCGACGACGAAACTGCGATGCGCGGCGGCGCGGCAACCAGCGAAGGCGTAAACCGGGGTGGCGATCAGCGCCACGCTTGCGCGCAAAGCTGTGACGTAAGGGAAGCCACAGGTCTGGCCGAAGATCAGCCCCGGGCTCCGCCAGAGCGCGTGCAGGTCGACGCCGCGCGTCAGGCCGACCGGCGCCGCGACCCCGGCGGCGCGCAGGCGCCCACCCAACGCCGCCCACAGCGCGTCATTGGCCGCAGCCGTCCAGGGAAAATCATACATCCCAAGCGAGGCGACGGGCTCGTCGGTCACGGCGCGGCGCTCCGAACGCTCTCGACCCTGGCGCCTAGTGCGTTCTCGGGCGGGGGCGCGGATGCAGCGATTGATCGTGCGGGCGCAAGAAATAACGCCTGAGCACGTCGAAATACGTGTCGTAGACCAGGCCACCATTGCGCTCGATCAGCGCCGCGCGATTGAGCCGGTACCAGCGCGGCAGGGCGTACCACGGCATCGCGTGCCGCATGTGATGGGCGACGTGCAGATTGTTGAACAGAAACAGCAATCCGAGAATCCATGACCGCTCGACGATCGCCGTGCGACGCTCGACGAGGCTCTCGGCGCGATGTTCGGCGAACGAGCGCACGAGCGCCAGCGACGTGCCGGCGTAGACGAAGCAGACGAGATAGGTGATGAGGGGCATGCGGCAGACCCCCAGCACCCACGCCAGGACGATCGCGGCCAGCAGGATATGAACGGCGTCGTGCCGGATGGCCCCGCGGTCGCCCCGCGCAATCGCCCCGATCTCGCCCTTCCACAGCCTGCCGGCGGCCCACAACGGGCCGATCAGCATGCGGCCAAGCAGGCACGACTGAAGGCGCACGAGCCCGCGCCCGAGAGAGCCCAACCGATCCCAATCTTCCGGTCTCCAATAGTAGGACTCGGGATCGTCGAGCGGGTCGGTAAGGCGCTCGTCGAGGTGGTGCGCCAGATGGGAGCGGCGATAGTGCTCGAAGGGCAACCACAGCGCCAGCGGCCATTGGCCGATCAGGTTGTTGATCCACCGTTTGCGAGTGGGGTGGCCGTGAATGATTTCGTGCTGCAGGCTCATGTGCCAGGCGGTGGTCCAGGCGCCAATCGGCATCAGCGTCCATAGCGGCAGGCGCTCCCAGAACAAAGTGGCGGCGAGCCACATTGCATAGATAACCGCGGCAAGAGCCGCGGTCGGCCATTCGATACGCGGCGCCTTGACAGGAAAGTCCTTTATTTCCACAGGCTTCGAATCCCCAACCCGGTTCAGTGAATCACCACGGCGCGACAAGCGCAACACGGAACGGCGCGCGGCGTCGCCGAAAATGTCGGCCTCGACACCCAATCATTCGCTAAGCGGCGGTCCGGCTGCGGCGTCTGGTTTTGGAGGATTCCCTCGTATAATAAAGTCTATTGACTGAATATATTTATCACGGAATACATCAATTCCGCGTATTTTGAGATTTGTCGTAGGGGGCGCCCGATGTCCGATCGCCGGCTCCATCGCTTCGCGATCATCGGCGGCGGCGCCAGCGGCGCTCTGATGGCCGCCCATTTGTTGCGCGACGATCCCCAGGGGATCGGCGTGACGGTGATCGAGCAGCGTGCGCATTTGGGGCGCGGCCTCGCCTATGGCGGCGGCAATCCCAATCATCTGCTCAACGTGCGCGCCGCCAACATGAGCGCTTTCGTCGACGATCCCGATCACTTCCGACGCTGGCTCGCCGCGCGAGGCGAACCGGGCGCGCGCGATGGCGAAGACCGCTTTCGCTTCGTTGCCCGCGGCGTCTATGGCGACTATCTCGAAGGCTTGCTCGCCGGGCATTTGCAGCCGCAGGGAGCGCGTGCGCCACTCAGCGTCGTTCGGGGCCTCGCCTGCAGCGTTCGGGAAGCGTCGGCCGGCGTCGAAGTCGCGCTGACCGACGGCCAGTCGGTTCGCGCCGATGTGGCGATTCTCGCGTGCGGGCACGAAGCTGTCGTCGAGGATGGGCCGCTTCACCTCAGTCCATGGACCGAACCGGTCGGCGGCGACGCGCCGGCGGACTCGACTCTGCTCATTCTGGGAACCGGCCTGACGATGGTCGACACCGCGACCGCGCTAAACGAGCGCGGCCATCGGGGCCGCATCGTCGCAGTGTCGCGTCGCGGCCTCATCCCCCACGCCCATCGTGATGTTGAAGCGCTGCCGATCGACGCCAGCGTCGCGCCGCTCGATCGCGACCTCGCGACGATTTGCCGTTGGCTGCGCGGACTCGCCCGCCAGATGCAAGCGCAAGGCGGCGACTGGCGCAGCGTGGTCGACGGGTTGCGCCCGCACACGCAGACGATCTGGCGGATCATGTCGCCGCGCATGCGTCGGCGATTCCTGGAACATGCGCGCCCGTGGTGGGACACCCATCGTCACCGGATGGCGCCATGGATCGCCGAGCGGGTGTCGGCGATGATCGACAGCGGACAGCTCGAAATCATCGCCGGCAAGATCATCGCGACCGAACAGAACGGGGAGGGCGCGCGCGTCGCCATTCGCCGGCGCGGATCGTCCGAGATCGCATGCCTCGAGGTTTCGCGCATCATTTCCTGCAAGGGCGTGCAGAGCGTCGGGCGGGAACACGCGAATCCGCTGCTCGCATCGTTGTTCGCGGAAGGCTCGGCGCGGATGGACGCGCTCGGCGTCGGCGTCGATGTCGACGACAATTGCGCGCTGGTCGATCGGCAGGGCCGCGCCTCGCGGCGCCTGTTCGCGATCGGGCCGATGAGTCAGGCGGCGTTCTGGGAAATCATCGCGGTCCCCGACATCCGGCTGCAGACGGCGCAACTGGCGCGCTATCTGCGCGGCCTCGCCGCCGGCCCGGTCCACAGTTTCTCCCGAAGCGTCGAGAACTATCGCTGAGGCGGTTGCGGGCGGCGGCGGACAGGGGCGCCGCTTCACATTTCCAGGACGTCGATCGCGGAATCGCCGGCGTCGCGCGCCAGGTCTGCGACAAACGGGTGGTGCGTGAAGACGATGACCTGTCGGCGCCTTCCGAAGTCCGCCAGCAACGCCAGCGTGCGCGCGCTGCGCTCTTTGTCGAAACTGACGAGAATGTCGTCGCCGATGAACGGCAGCGGCTCGCCGGCGCGGCGCTCCAACAGGGCGAGGCGCAGCGACAGAAACAATTGATCGCGCGAGCCTTCGCTGAGGCCCTCGGTGCGCACGCGCTCGCCTCCGCCGCGCAACGCCACGAGCACCGGCCGGTCGGCTTCGTCGTAGTCGGCGCCAAGACCCACGAAGGCGTCGGCCGTCGCGAGGCGAAACAACTCGCCGGCGCGTGCGACGAGCGGGTCCTGCGCGGCGGCGCGGTGGCGTTCGATGGCGCGCGCGGCGAGGCGCGCGGCGGCCTGACGCACGATCCAGCGCTCCGCGATGTCGAGCAATTCGGCGCGCGCCTCTTCCCGATCCCGCGCGGCTCCGGCCGCGTCGCGCCCCTGCGAAAGCGCGTCGAGTCGTCCCTGCGCCTCGCGCAACGCGCCCGCCGCCTCGCCGATCTCGTGCAGCAATTGCCCCTGGCGTTGTCTGGCCAAATCGATTCGGCTCGGCAGAACGCCAAAGTCGAGGTCGGCCTGCTCGGCGCGCAAGGCTTCCTCGTCGTGCCCGTCGGCGATTTCGCCGAGGTCGCGGCGAAGGCTTGTGCGCTCGCTTTCCAGCGCTTGCCGCTGCTCCAGGCGGTCAAGCGCGGAGGCGAGCGCGTCGAAGTCTGAGGCTTGCAGCCGCAAGGTGGCGTCGGCCAGTATTTTGGCGAAGGCCTCGCGCCGCGCATCGAGGCCGCGCTTGACGACGTCCCGCGCGGCGGCCGCGCGCGCCAAGCGTTCGCGCTCATTGGCCGCTCGCCGGGCCGCGTCGAGGGCGGTCGTCAGCCTGGTCAGGGTCTCCGGCGCCTTGCCGCCGGAGAGCGCCGGCGCGGCGGCGGCGACCACGGCCGCAACGCCGGCCTCGAAGGACGCGACGTCCTCCTCGATGCCTTCGATGCTGCGCGCCTCGCGCGCCATCGTCTGGCGCGGCAGGGCGACGGATCGCCAGACGTCGAGCGCGATCTCAGCCTCTTCAAGCGAAGCGTCGCCGTTGAGTCCGATCCCGGCCATCGCGGCGGGCCACGCCGATGCGTGCTTTTCGCCAGATTCGGCTTCCCGAGCGACGGAAGCATTCGCCTCGGTCTCGTCCCGCTCGGCGCGCTTCCTGGCGACCTCGACCTCGCGCGAGCGAATCCACGCGTCCTGCAGCGCGCCAAGAAGGCTTTGCGCCTCGCGGTAAGCCTGATCAAACGGCAGCTCCGCCGCCTTGCCGAGGCCGAATTCTGCGAGCAGCGAGACCACCGCCGCACGCGCGCTTTCAACCTTTTCGGACAATGCCTGGACGTCGGCGCGCCGCTTCGCCAACTCGGCGCGGCGCGTCAGGAGGCTCGCCACGCGCTCGCGCCAACGCGCCATCGGCGCGGGCGCGCCCGGCTCGAGGCCGCTTGCGGCCCATAGCGCGCGCCATTCCGCATCCGCCTGCGTGCGCCTCGCCTGCACAACGCCGATGGCCGCCTCGGCGCGTTTCAGCTCGTCGCGTCGCGCGGCCAGGTCTTCCCGCGCTGCTTGCAATCGCGCCGCACGCTCGGTGTCGGCCAAAACCGAATCGGCGAGCGCGTCGGCCGCGAGCGAGAGCGAGCGCAGGTTTTCGAATCGCTCGCGCCGCTCGGCGGCCTCGCCATCGAGCGTGGCTCCAAGCCGGTCGAAGCCGGCGTCGCGCCGCTCGCGCGCGGCGATCCAGTCGGCGCGCGTGGCTCCTCTCGCGTCGGCCGCGCGCCTGGCGAGTTCCGCTTCGCTGGCCTCGACCGAGCGACGCGCTTCCGCGAGCCGCGCCTCGGCCGCGCGATGCGCCTCGGCCCCTTCGTCCGCCACGCGCGCGTGGTGCGCGAGGCTCGCTTCGTCCGGCAAGGGCAGCTTCGCCAATGCGTCGATCTCGCCGCCGTTCGGATCGAGCCGGGCGGCCTCCTCGGCGAGGGCGCGCGCCTCGGCCTCCGCAGGCCGCCCGCTCGCGCCGCAACCGATCGGCGTCGGCGGGAGCGTCGGCCATCGCGGCGAGCCGCCGCTTGAACGAATCCGGATCAATCGCGTCAGCGCTCGTTCTCGCCGCGCAGGCGAGCGCGCTCGGCGATCGCGCGATCGCGAAGCGCGACGGCCTCGCGATGTTTTTCGTCGGCGCGCCGGCGCGCATCGATCAGGCTGCGCGCGCGCGCCATCGCCGGATCGGTCGGCTGCGCCGCGAGCAACGCGGCGTGGCCGGCAAAGCCGAGGCGTCGGGCCAGTTCATCGAGGCTGGCCTGCGCGGCGTTGTGCGCCTCGACCCGCCGCGGCAAATCCTCCTCCGCCTTGCGCACGGCGCTGAGCCGCTCGCGCAACGCGTCGACCGCCTCGCCTTCGGCGAGCAGCGCCGCGTCGACTTGCAGCGCGCCGATCGCCGCCTCATCCGTCGCCTCGTCCGCCGCGAGCCGACCGCGCTCTGCGCCGAGAGCCTTGTCCTCAGCGAGCGCCGTTCGCCAATCGGCGAGGGTCTGCGCGGCGATCGCCGGCAGGTCCGCGAAGGCCTCACGCTCTTGCGCCAGACCGGCCAGACGCGTGAGCTTCGCGCCAGTGCGCTGCGCGCGTTGCAGCCGCGCGAGCGCCCGCCCGGTTTCTTCATGCTCCGCTTTGAGATCAATCTCTCGCGCGCGGGCCTGCAGAACCTCGTCCTCGGCGCTCTTCAGTCCGTCGGCGGTCACGATCGCGTCGCGCAGGCGCCGCTCAGCCTCATCGTGACGATCGAGCGCGAGATAAAACGACTTGGAAGAAGATCGGCGCGGCGTGAAGAGCGCGTCCGCCTCGCTGGCGAGTTTTTCCCCCTGGCGCGACAGCGCGGTGAGGCCGGCTGAACTCGCCGCGAGGGTTTCGGCGAGTCCGCCGCCGGCCGCGAGCAGCGCGTCGCCGCCCTCGCGCAGCGCTTGCGCGGTCAACCCGAATTCGACCTCGAAGGTCGGGCGCTCGATACCGCCAAGCGCGCGGCGCAGCGCGTCTTCCGAGATGGGCTGATCGGTGGAGTCGACAAGCGTGTTCTTGTTGCCCTTGCGGCGCCGCAGCTCCAGCAGCGAGCCATCGGCGAGCCGAAAAGCGCCGCCGACGCGCAGCAGCCGCATGTCATGTGCGAACCCATAGGGCGTTTGCCCGGGAAAGCCGAACAGAAGATCGCCAATCGCGCAAAGCGTTGTCGTCTTGCCGGATTCGTTGGCGCCCAGCACCACATGCAGCGCCGCGTCCGCGCGAAAGCTCAGCGAGCGATCTGCGAATTGCCCGTAAGGCGCGAGCGTCAGGCGCTCCAGCCTCACGCCTGGTCTCCCCGCAGAAAATCGCGCGCCAGCGCCGCGCGCACCGAGACGGCCTGCGGATCGTCGGCCGCGATTTCGCCCCGCAGATCGCGCGGCAGTTTCTCCGCGACGCTCGCCATGATCTGCGCGACCGCCGCGGCGAATTCGGGATCGGCGGCCGCAGCCGAAAGCAGGCCCTCGATATCGAGCGCATCGGGCTCGGCGACCGGGGCGGTCGCGCGCGGCGACGCTTCGGTCGCGATTTTGACTCTCTCGACCCAGCAATCCCCCGATATCTGGAAGCCGAGGGCGCGCGCCTCGCCCTCGATCGTCTCGCGATGCGCGATGAAGCGCGCATGGGCGGGCGAGGTCCCGGTCAGGGTGACGCGAACGGCGAGCGGTCGCCCGCCGGCCTCGTCCTGCGCGCGCATGAGCGCTGCGCTGATCAACGGCAGCGTGTCGGATTCGTCCGAGCAGGCGGAGACGTCGACGGTTTCGTGCGCCCAGCGCGCCGCGTCGAGAAAGAGCGGCTCGACGTCGACGACGCGGCCGTCCTCCACCGTGACGCGCATCGCTCCCTTCGCGCCGGTTTCGCGCACGGAGCGCCCCTGCAGATTGCCTGGAAAAACGATCCAGGGATCGCGGCTGACGATCTCCGCGGCGTGGATATGGCCAAGCGCCCAGTAGTCGTATCCGAAGCGCCTGAGATCTTCGACCGCGCAGGGCGCATAGGCCTCATGGCCGCGCGCGCCGTCGAGGGCGGTGTGCAGCACGCCGATGTTGAGCCAGCCCTCGCGCCGCGCCGGATAGCTCGCGACGAAATCGTCGGGAACACCACGCGCCGCGAAGCTGCGTCCATGCAGCGCGACGCGCAACGCCTCCGACGTCTTTGTCTCCGCCTTGTTCGAGGAAAACACGAAGGTCGTGTCGGGATAGGTCAACGAACGCGACATGACGCTCTCCGCGTCATGATTGCCCTTGACGATGTAGGTGGGCACGCCCGCCCGATGCAGCTCGCCGAGCGCGCGCGAGAAGAACAGCCCCGTCGAGACATCCTTCCAATCGCCGTCGAAGATATCGCCGGCGATGATCAGAAACGCCGCCTCGCTGGCGATCGTCTCTTTGATCAGAGCCTCCACGGCGGCCCGATTGGCCCGCGCGAACCGCGCCGCGACCGCCGGGTCCTTGACGCCGAGGCTCGCGAGCGGACTGTCGATGTGGAGATCGGCGGCGTGAACGAAGCGGAATCGCATGAGGGCAGGCTAGAGGGGTTTGCGGAGGAAGGGAATCGGGATCGCCTCGAATGGCTCAACCGATTTGGCAAGCTGCCCAAGGGGCTTTGCGAAATAGCCGCCCGAATCGGTTGCGCGCCGGCGCGTCCTCCGGCAAACCTCGGCGTTGGCGGTCGATCCTGCGATCGCGATCGGGAGCGCCTGTTTGAAACCGCTGGAGGGATTGAAGGTCCTGGAGCTCGCCCGCATCCTCGCCGGCCCGTGGGCGGCCCAGACGCTCGCCGATCTCGGCGCCGACGTCATCAAGGCGGAGCGACCGGGCGCGGGGGACGACACGCGCGAATGGGGCCCGCCGTTCGTGGCGGGCGAGCGCGGCGAGCGGCTCGATTCGGCCTATTTTCATTCCACCAATCGCGGCAAGCGTTCGATCGCCGTCGATTTCGAGAAGCCGGAGGGTCAGGCGATCATCCGCCGGCTCGCCGCGCGATCCGACGTGCTGATCGAGAATTTCAAGACCGGCGGCCTGAAGAAATACGGCCTCGACTACGCGAGCCTCGCGGCGCTGAACCCTCGTTTGATCTATTGTTCAATCACCGGCTTCGGCCAGACCGGCCCCTATGCGGCGCGCGCTGGCTACGACTTCATCATCCAGGGCATGGGCGGGATGATGGACCTGACCGGCGATCCCCAGGGCGACCCGCAAAAATGCGGCGTCGCGGTCGCCGATATTTTCACCGCGCTCTATGGCGTGGTGGCGATCCAGGCGGCGCTGGCGCGCCGGGCGGTCACCGGCGCGGGCGCCTATATCGATATGGCGTTGCTGGACACCCAGGTCGGCGTGCTCGGCTATCAGGCGCTCAACTATCTGATCTCGGACAAGCCGCCGCGACGGCTCGGCAACGCCCATCCCAATATCGTGCCCTATCAGGTGTTTCGCGTCGCCGACGGCCAGATCATCATCGCCACCGGCAATGACCGGCAGACGCGCGACCTCTGCCGCATCCTCGGGCTGGAGGCGCTCGCCGACGATCCGCGGTTTCGCGCCAACGCCGACCGCGTCGCCAATCGCGCGGTGTTTGTCGCGGCGATCGAGGAGGCGACCCAGAAGTTCGCCAGCGCGCCGCTGCTCGCCGCGCTCGAACAAGCGGCCGTGCCGGCGGGGCCGATCAATTCGGTCGCCCAGGTGTTCGCCGATCCTCAGGTCGCGGCGCGCGGCATGCGGGTCGATCTGCCCGCCAGCGGCGCGGCGGGCGGAACGGTTCCCTCGGTGCGCGCGCCAATCGTGCTCGATGGGCTCGCGATGGCGGCGCCGATCGCCGCGCCGCGGCTTGGCGAACACACCGCGCCGATCCTGGCCGAACTCGGTAAGACGGAAGGCGAGATCGAGGCTCTTCGGGGGGCTGGCGTCATCGGCTGAGACGGGCGCGCGCCGGGCGCCGTCACCTCCGGCCGACCACCACGCCGCTGACGCCCTCGAAGGCGCCGGGCTCGATCTCACAATAAAGAACGCGCGCCGGATCGACCGGCCCCGGCAGGCGCAGGCGCCCCGGCGGCGTGCGCCTGAACCCCATGCGCGCGTAATACGGTTCGTCGCCCACCAGGATCGCGATCGTCGCTCCGGCGCTTCTGGCCGCGTCGAGAGAGCGCGACACCAGCCTTTCCCCGATGCCTTGCGAGCGAAACGCCGGCTCGACGGTCAGCGGCCCAAGCAGCAGCGCCGGCGTGTCGCCGATCAGGATCGGCGTCATGCGATTGGCGCCGACCAGCATCGTGCCGACTCTCGCAACGAAGGAAAGAGCGGGGTCCGCCGCCGCTTCTTCGCGCAGGCGATAGGCGGTCCTGGCGAAGCGGCCGGGACCGAACACGCGCTCGTTCAGTCGCTCGATCGCCTCGGCGTCGGCGGGCGTTTCAGGCTCGATCAGCAGCGGAATGTCGGGCATGGCGGGATCATTGACGGGGCTCAGGGCGGGGGTGCTGGCGGGACGGCGGTCGCGCCGGCCCGGCCGCCCATCACAAGATCGTCGCACTGAATCGTCGTCGCGCAGCGCGCATCGCGGCGCTCTAGCACGGAGAGCGCGCCCGGCGGAAGGGGCGTCGGCGGTCTGGACCGTAAGATCGATGCGCCGGCCCCTACTCGCACCCGGCGCCAAAATCGTGCTATTTGCTTGAATCGCAGGCGCAGTTCGCCGCTTCCAGGGCCGTCTATGTTTCGCAGATCCAATATTGCCCGGCTTTTGTCGATTCGCGCCGTCGTTGCAGGTTGCGCGATTTTTCTTGGCGGGCTTCTCGCCGCGGCTGAAACGGCCCAGGCGAGCAGCATCCGGGAAACGACCATCCAAAGCGCCGCTCTCGGGCGCCCGCTCGCCGTTGCGATCTATCGACCCGACGACCCCCCGCCGCCGTCGGGCTGGCCGGTTCTCTATCTGCTGCACGGGGTCAATGGCGGCTATCGGGATTGGGCGGCGCTCGGCGGCGTTCAAGGCACGCTCGACCAATTGATCGCAACGCGCCGCATACGTCCGATGGTCGTGGTGATGCCGGACGCCGGCAACAGCTGGTATGTCGACTCCGCCGCGGTGGGCGGTCCTGGCGATTTCGAGACCGCGATCCTTGACGACCTTCCCCAGGCGATCGAAGAGGGGATGCCGGTGCGCCGCCAGCGCGAAGGCCGGGCGATCGCCGGTCTGTCGATGGGCGGCTACGGCGCCTTGCGCTTCGCGTTCAAGCGGCCCGACCGCTATTGCGCCGTGGCGAGTTTGTCAGGAGCCATCTGGCAGAACATGCCGCTGGACAGCCCCGACAACGCCACGATTCACGCCGTCGCGGGCGATTACTTCCGGCGCGTCGATCCGGCCACGATCGTGAGCGGCATCGATCGGCCCCCCGGCGCCGGCCACTTTGGCGGCGTGTTCGGCAAGCCATTCGACGCGCAGCGCTTCAACGCCGCGAACGTCTTCACGCTGCTCGCCCAGCAACTCCACGCCGGCGTTCCGCTTCCCGCGATCTATCTGACGGTGGGCGATCACGACAGCCACAATCTATGGCGTGGATCGATCGCGCTTTACGAGACGCTGATGGCCGACGGCGTGAACGTGGATTTTCGAGTCACCGGCGGGGATCACGCCTGGTCGCTGTGGCGCAGGTCGATCGAGGACGCGCTGGTTTTCGTCGATTCGAAATTCATCGAAGCGTCATCCTCCGCCAAGATCGCGAGCGGGCCCGCCGCGCCCAAGTTCGCCGGCGCTGAGACCGAGACCAAATAGCGGAGCGTCCCGCGGCGCGGGCGCAATGACGAAAAGTTGACGCCCGGCGCCGTGGATGTGATGCGGCTCAGCGTCGCGGCGCGCCTATTATCAGGAATAACAATTGCAGACGTCCCGTTGAGTTGGGCGTTCAGAGCTATCGCGGGTCGGGGCGCCTCTTGTTTGACCCTCGGGTGCCGTATGAAACAGCAGAACCGTGTTGACGCGATCGATTTCTGGCGCGGATGCGTGCTGTGCATGATCTTCGTCGATCATATGCCCGGTAACGCTTTTGAGAACCTGACTCCACGCAATTTCGGCTTCTCCGACGCCGCCGAGGCCTTCGTGTTCCTGTCCGGCGTATCGCTCGCGGTGGCTTACGGCAGGCGCTTTTTCCTTGGCCAGCGCCTGCAGACAGTTCGCGGGCTGGCGAAGCGAGAATTGAAGCTCTACGGCACGCATATCGGGCTATCGCTCGCCGGCCTGATAATTTTCTTCGTTGGCGCGGCATGGATGGGAAAACCTGCTCTGCTGGAAGTTCACGGACGCGACCTGTTCGTCGACAATCCCGGTCTCGGAATGTTGGGACTTGTGTCGCTCGGGCATCAATTGGGGTATTTCAATATCCTGCCTCTTTACATCATCCTGATCGCTTTCGTGCCGATCTTGCTGTGGCTCGCGGCGATCGATTGCCGGTTGATGCTTTGCGCCTCGGCGCTGGTCTACGCGGTGTTTCGGTTGTCCGGCTGGAATATTCCGAGCTGGCCGGCGCCGGGCGTGTGGTTCTTCGATCCTTTCGCCTGGCAATTGCTCTTCGCTATCGGTCTCGCGGTCGGTCTCAACCTTCACAACGCCGCTGTGCCGCGCTCGCGGCTGCTGATGGTCGCCGCCGCGTTGATCGTCGCCGCGAGCGGCGTGGTGGTGACGCGTGGGTTTGGCTTCGGCGCCTCGACCGATGCGTGGCAGTCCGTGCGCGACGCGCTCGATCTCGACAAGGCGCAACTCGGCCTCGTCCGCCTGGTTCATTTTCTCGCGCTCGCCTATCTGATTTACGGCCTGCGGCTCACGGATCGGCTGCGCAATTGGCCTCTTTATCGGCCGGCGGCGTTGCTGGGCCGTCATAGCCTGTGGGTCTTCGCTTTGCTCTCGCTGTTCAGCGCGATCTGGCAGGTTCTTGTCGCGGCGGTGAACCCGACGATATGGCTGGATGCGACGTTCCTCGGCGCCAGCCTCGCCATCATCTATCTGGCGACCCGCCGCATCGACGCGGACGGCGTCGGAGGATCGCCATCGGCTGGCGTCGGAGGGATGGCGACCGCGCCGTCCGGGTCGCGGTTCTGACCGCCCGGAGTCCGAAAGCTCAACGTTCACCCAAGGCCCGAACGCCGCCCTGCGCGAACGATCGCGCACGCCGCGCCTATATCGGCGGCGGGTCGCGTCCGGCTCTCCGCTTCACGCTACAGCGCTATCGCGAAAATCCCCGAACTTCCGACCAGATCGCGCGTTGAAAGAAGTCATTGGAGCGCGATCGGCGCCGCCCAACAAATCTTGGCGGCGCGCAAGTTGCATGCCCTGGCTCGAAGCGCGCCGGCGCTGGTTAACGTCGGATTAACCTTTCCGGCGCGGAATGGATGGTTCGGCGTCCAAGGCCTTGCGAGGCCCGGCGCGACAGGGCGCCGATCTGACAACGAAGGAGGTTCGCAACATGGCTCGTTCGGTCGCTTCTCCTGACTTCGTGCGTCAACTCGAGGGGTTCAGCCTTACGACGGCGGAGATTCTATACCGCCTTCCCGATCACCCGGCGCTGCTGCAAACCTATGTCTGGCAGGACTACGATCTGGCTCCGAAGTTTCCGGCGCTGATGAAGTTTCTCGCCTTTTGGCGCGACAGGCTGGAAGGACCGCTGCATTCCGTGCGGGTCGCCCACACCCGCCTCATCAAACCCGCCGAAATCCGCAACCTGGACGCCGAGATGCTGCTGCACTGACGAAGCGCCGCTCGATCCGCGTTCGCGTGGGCCGGGGCCGCTGGGGGATTTTCCTGAAATCACGCGCCGGCTGCGCGAGGAGGCTCGCCGCCGCCGCTCTGATCGCTGACTGTTTCGCCAGGCGTCGAAATCGCCTTTGGCGGTCATATGATCGTTATGTCGCTGGTCTTATTTGTCTGCTCGGCGGCGGCGGGACGCAGCGGTGTTTGAGCGGGGCCTCGGCTTATCAAGACGCGGAGCGGCGCGCGCGGCAGCGGTCTGCAGGCGGCGCCGGCTGCGAGGCCCTTGCTTCGAGCCTCGTAGTGGTCGCGCGATGGTCGCCCGGTGAACGGGCCTCCAGCCGGCGGCTCGCCGTTAGCGTCCGCTGCCTTACCGATCCTCGATCTGGTCAGCCGCCTGAGCGGTGTCGCAACCGCGCCTGACCTTGACGCGCTGCGCGCCACGGCGGTCGACGAAATGCAACGCTTCGAGCGTCAGGCGACGGAAAGCGGCGCGTCGCCTGATCGCGCGCGCGTCGCCCACTACATTCTCTGTGCGACAATCGACGACGTCATCCTCGCCGCCGCTTGGGGCGCCTATAGCGTTTGGGCGCGCCACGGCATGGTGTGGACATTTCACAAGGACGCGACCAGCGGCGATCGCTTTTTCGATATTCTCTCCCGGGTGCAAGGCGATCCCGGGCCGAACCGCGACTTCCTTCTGCTGATGCACTATTGTCTCGCGGTCGGCTTCGTGGGTCGCCTGCGCATCCATCCGCAGCGCCGAGCCGAACTTGCCCGCGTCCGCGAGGAACTCTACCAGGCGCTGCGCTGGGGCGCTCCCTCCGAACTTTCGCCGGAATGGCGGGGCGCGGCGGTCGTCGCGCGCCGCGCCTCGCTGCCCGCATGGGCCGCAGGCGCTTTGGCAGGCGCCGCGGCGCTGGCGCTCATCGGACTGTTCTTTGGGCTGCATGCCGGAGTCGAGCGCCGCGCCGACGCGATTGTCGCAGCGTTCGACGCGGCGCCGCCGCACCCGCCGGCGTCTTTGCGGACAAGAGAGCTGACCGTCACGGAGCGAATCGCCCGCTTCCTGGCGCCGGAGATCAAAGCCGGTCTGGTCGCTGTTTCCGATATCGACGTCGGCACGCTCGTGCGCATTCGAAATCAGGGGGTGTTCGCCTCCGGCAGCGCGGGAGTCGATCCTCGTTTCGCGCCGCTCATCGACAAGATCGGTTTGGCGACCGCCCGCGAGAAAGCGCAACTCAAGGTGATCGGCCATTCCGACAATCAGGCGATCAGCACGCCGCGCTTTCCATCCAACATCGAATTGTCGCAAGCAAGAGCCCAGGCCGTGGCCGACGCGCTCGGCCAGCGACTCGACCGCTCGCTGATACACGCCGAAGGCAGGGGCGCGGCCGAGCCGATCGACACCAATGACACCGAGAAGGGAAGGGAAGCAAACCGGCGCACCGACATCCAGGTGATCTGGCGCGATGGAGTCGCCAAACAATGATCGGCGGTCCTTCAGACATTCCGGGCGGCGCGGGCGCGCAAGATGCGGCGCGCCTTCTCGAAGCGCTCAAACGCATGCGCGATTCGCAGCGCGGGCGCTCGCTCGACCGGCTGCCGTGGTATCTGTTGATCGGGCCGTCCGGAGCGGGGAAGACGACAGCCCTGCTGAATTCCGGCCTGCAATTCCATTTGGCCGACGAAGGTTCTGACCAGGCTCCTGCCGACGCGGCGACCGCTGGCTACCAGTACCTGGCTCGCGGACGAGGCCGTGCTTGTCGACAGCAGCGGGCGCAGCATATTGCCGTCGGGCGGCGGCGAGGCGGACAAGGCCGCCTGGGGTGGCTTCCTGCGGCTCCTGAGACGGTATCGGCCGCGGCGACCGCTCAATGGCGTCGTCGCGATGGTCGACCTCGATACGGTCGCGAATGCAACGTCCGACGAACGGCGCCAGGTCGCGCGCGCTATTCGCGGACGGTTGCACGATCTCGATGAAGGTCTGGGCCTGCGCCTCCCGGTCTATGTCGTCATTACGAAGATTGACCGTCTCGCCGGCTTCTCCGCGTTTTTCGACGCGCTGACGCCGTCGGCCCGCGGTCAGGTTTGGGGCTTCACCCTGCCGCTGGCCGAAAGCGACGGCGAAAAAGCCGATATTCGCGCCCGCTTCGCATCGGGTTTCGATCGCCTGGCGGAGCGCCTTGACGCCATGCTGCCGGCGCGCCTGCGGGAAGAAACCGACCCGGAGCGGCGCAATCAGGCGTTTGCCTTTCCGCGTGAATTCGCTTTGATCGGTCCACTGCTGATGGAGCTGTTAGGCGAGATCGTCGGATCGTCGCGCGCCGATCGGCCGCCGCGGCTGCGCGGGTTTTACCTCACCTCTGCGCGGCAAGTCGGCGTGACGATTGATCCCCTCGCGGAGGTCGTTTCAAAGCGGTTTGGACTCGACCTGCCACCTCTCGATTCCGGCAGCAGCGGCGTCGCAAGTTTTTTCCTTACCAGCCTGTTCAGCGACGTCGTGTTTCGCGAGCAAAACCTGGTCTCCGTCGGTCCGCAAGACAGGCCCGAGCGGCGGCGCCTGCGGCGGATTATCGGGGCGAGCGCCGCCACAATCGCAGTCGCCCTCGCGCTCTTCTGGTGGGTCGCCTGTTCCGATCAGCAACGCGTGCTTGCGGACGCGCAGGCGCGCCTTGACGCCTACGAAGACGCGGCGCGGAATATTCCGACCCGCGATGTCGCCGACGCTGATCTTGCGCGCGCGGCGCGCGCGCTCGATCAGGTGCGCGATCCGCCGCGGGTCGCTTCGACCTATCGCTGGGCCGGACCGCTGGCGTTCGATCAATCCGCAAAGCTCGTTTCCGCGCAAAGCGATCTCTATGGCCGCGCGCTTGATCTGATTCTGCTGCCACGCATCCTTGTCGGCCTTCAGACGGCAATCGAATCTTCGCAGGGCGCCGCGAAGGAGCTGGATAGCGACGCCAAAGCGTATCTCATGCTGGGTGGACAGTCGCCGATGGACCAGAACTCTGCGCGCGCGGCGCTGGCGTCATTGTTCGATCGGCTCGCCCCCGGCGGCGACCGCAAGGCGTTGCGTCAAGCGTTGAGCGATGACGCCGCCGCGCTGCTGGACAGGCCGTTGGCGCGCCTCACGCTCGACGAGGCGGCGTCCGAAGACGCCAAGGCGAGGATCGCGACGCCGGCTTCGCCGTAAACAAGACGCGGAGGCTGCCCGCCTGCCGCACAAATCGCCATCAGGCCGCGGCGAATATATCGGCATATTCGTCGAGCAACTGATTGGCGTCCAGCCTTCGCTCCTTTTGAAGAATGACATTGACCAGACTGGCGAGCTGACCGCTCTGATAGGGCATGGCGATGGCGATGAAATCCTTCTTGTCGCTGATCAGAACCGATCGCACGTTCAGATGCAGCTCGGGCCGCAGGCGCATGATGCGCTTGATTTCCAATTCGTCCCGATAGGCGATATCGACAGTTCCGGTATTCACCGCTTCGACGACGTTGTCCCAGGTCTTCAGTTCCTGCAGCGTCGCGGCCGGAAACAATTGGCGCGCGATGTCGACAAAGGACGAATCGGCGATCACGCCGATCGTTCCCGCGAAGTGTCGGTTGATGACCTCCTGCACCTCCTTGCCATTCGCGATTTTCGCGATCGAGACGCGATTGGCGAGCAGAGCGTGGCGCAACTCGATGGTCGGGCGCGAAAAGAGCACGCCGACCGCGCGCTTCACGGTCAAGCTCAACTTGGAGATCGCCAGATCCACGTCGTTGGTCATCACCAACTCCACGACCCTATTGAAATCGCCGGCCTGACGGTTCAGCACAAGCTCGACCTCGAGACCGCGAGCGATCTCCTTGGCGAGCTGAACGTCGGATCCGTCGATGACCGACGGACCAGCGTCGGCCGGGTTTTTCTTTCGCGCATAATAGAACGGCGGCGAGTCGAAACTCGTCAAAGCGACGATCAGCTGTCCGCGATCCTTTATTTTCTTGATGTCCGGCGCCAGCGGAGAAGTGTCCGCTGCCCGCGCAGCGGGCGCCAAGACGACGCCGGGCATGGAAACGCCAAGCAAAGCCGCGCCCAGGGAAAGGCATGCGCCGCGACGGCTGGGGCCGGACAGATCAGTCGGAATTGCGGGGGTCGGCGCCCCGGCGAACGATAACGCCATTGAAACCTCCATCATGAAAACCCTGGAGCTATTCCATTGCGAGCGCTGCGGCGCCTGCGGTCTGCGGCATGAAATGGGACGCGGCGCGGGTCGAGGCCCAGTCGATGCACGCCCCGGCCAGAGAGGTCGTCGAGTCGATGACTGGCGCACCTGTCTCGGTGCTCGCCCGGTTCACCGCAATCGGCAGTTCCGTGCAACCGAGCACGATCGCCGCCGCGCCCTGACTTTCCAACTGCTCGATGGCGCGATAGGCGAGCCGGGTCGCCGCCTCGACCTTGCCGGACTTGACGGCTCGAATCGCCGGCTCGACATAGGTCGCCAGCGTCTCATCGTCGGGTTCGACCGTAGCGAAGCCGGCGGCCGCCAGATGACGCTGGTAGATGCCGGACTTGATCGTGCCGGGCGTTCCCAAAACGCCGACCGCGCCGGAACTCATTTGAAGGCGCGCAAGATCGAGGCGAACCGCCTCGAAAATGCTGAGGATGGGAACACGGGTCGCCGCCTCAAGCTCGCCCAGCCAATAGTGAGCGCTGTTGCACGGAATGACAATGACATCCACGCCGTTTCGCTCGAGCAGCGCGACGCCTTCAAGCAACCCGGGCAGCGGAGAGGGCCCATGCCCGAGAATCGCCTGCGATCGATCGGGCAATCGCGGATTCGAAACGACCAGGCTTCGAAAATGATCTTGATCGCACGAAGCGAGAGTCAACCGCGCCAGCTGTTTCATGAAATCGGCGGTCGCGAGCGGCCCCATCCCCCCGAGAACGCCAATCAGGGGGCCCAGCCCTTTCACGGAAAGCTCTCCAGTTTCGCGCGGTCTGCCCGAACCCGACAAAATCTGGTGCAATTCTGAGGCGGATTCGCAACGCCATCATGACGGCCACAGGCGCAGGGGATCACTTGCGCGCCGGACCTTTCCGGAACCGCGCGTGGCGATGAACACATGGTCGTTGTGAAGGCGGACTGTCATCGAAACTTCGCATTGGCGCATGTATTGAAGAGGGAAGCGGTTGGGTGGATGCAGTTGCGCCATTGCCAGTCCAAAGGTCGCGTGTCTTTGAAGGAATACATCTCGCAAGGCTCCTTTCGATAGCCTCGTTGATGACGGCGTCGGATAGCGGGTTGCATGAACCCTTGTGTGGCGATTCTCGAGCGCGCGATCGAAAAGGCCGCGGCGACCAGCGCTGAGGACCGTGCAGCGGTTTATGACCGTGCGCGAAAGAGTTTGGGCAGGCATTTTTCCGCGGCGCGCGCGCCGATTTCGGACACCGACTATGATTTGGTTACGCGGAGTCTCGAGGACGCGATCGCAATCATCGAGGCGCGGTCGGCGCCCGGAAACGCGCCCGACTCGCGAACCAAATATCCGCAGAATCCGATCAGGCGGGAGCGGACGGCGGGCGGTTCCGCATCGCGCTTCGCCTGGGCGTTTCCGATCTTCGGTTCCGGCCTCGCCCAAAACCGGGTCGAAACGTCTCCGGGGGCGCAGATCATGACAATTCGTCCAAGGGCTACGTTCGCCGCCGCCGCCGCCGCGGGCATGAGATATCTTTCAAATCCCTGGGTGCTGTTCGGGAGTCTTCTGCTGGGGATCTATATCGGCATCACCGATCGAAGCGCCGCCTCTCTGCTTTCGCCGATCGCCGACCTCTATATCGAGCTCCTCAAGATGGTGCTCATTCCGTTCATGATCTCGGCTATCGTGATGAGCCTGTCCAGGCTGTTCGGTTCTGAAACGATGAACCGCCATCTCCCGCGAATTCTCTCGGTGTTCGTGATCAGCACCGCCGCCGTGGCGATTCTCGGCGTCGTCTCGGCGATCGTCCTGTCGCCCGGCGAGAACATATCCGACTCCTCGCGCCAGACGCTCGGTCAACTCATCAACCGGTCGCCCTACGCCGTCGATCTCGAAATCGCGCTGGACGACGTCAATGCGCATCCCAAGGACGCCTCGTCGGAGACGGCGATCGCACGCCTGATCCCCGACAATATTTTCCAGGCGCTGACGGTCGGCGACAATCTCAAGATCCTGTTTTTCGCAATCGCCTTTGGCGTCGGGCTTGGTTCATTGCGGCTGCGCAAGGGCGATGGATTGCTCGCGCCGCTGGTCAGCGTCTACGAGATCTGCACCCAGATCATCGGCTGGGTGAATCTCCTGTTGCCCCTCGCGGTCTGCGCGATGGTCGCCAAACAGGTCGCGACCGTGGGAGCCGCCCAGCTTCTGGCGATGTTGCGGTTCACCGTCGGCTTCGGCGTCGCGGCGACCGCCATTTGCCTGCTGTCCGTGGCGGCCATTTCGGTCTTCTCGGGTGCGGGCCTCGGCGCAACGCTCAAGGCGATACGCCAGCCCGTCCTGGTGGCGATCGCGACCCGCAGCAGCATCGCCTGCATTCCCACGACGATGAGCGCTCTGATCACCGGGCTGGGGTACGATCGCGCGCAAATCGAACTGATGATTCCGCTGGGGATCACTCTCTTTCGCTTCGGACCGATTCTCTACTATGCGTTTTCGACCGTTTTCGTCGCCCAACTCTATGATGTCCATAGTTCTTTGGCGATCTGCGCCTTGATCGTGCTTGGCTCCGTGCTGACCGGCCTGGCGTCCGCTGGCACCACCGGCGTGCTGACGATCAGCCTGCTCGGCGTCATCTTCCAGCCTCTCGGCTTGCCTTTGGAGGCGGCGTTGGCGCTTCTCGTCACCATTGATCCGGTCATCGATATTTTCCGCACGGTCGCGATCGTGCTGCCAAATTGCGCCACAGCGGCCTTCATCTATCGAAACAAAGGGGGCCTCTCTCGCACGGATGGGGCGCCGCCGCAGCCGCAACCCGCCGCTGAAGGCGCCGACATGCTGGGTTCTGCGGCGCGAGAGGCTGCCGTGTGATCGCGGTGGGCGTTGTCCCGGCAGAGCCGCCGGGGTTCACGCAATCAACGCAAAACAGGGACTAGACTGTCACGGCTCCCCGCGTATCCACATACGATCGAAGCGAGGCGCCGCAACCTGGAATCTCGAGGATCTCGCTCTTGGCTTGGCCAACTCGGCTCATCTCTCGCGGCGTCTCTCTCAAAATCGTAATCGCGCTCACCTATGTCGGACTGGTGGTCGCTTGCGCGGCGGCGATCGCCTTTATCACTTATCGGGAAAACACAAGGCTGATCCTCGACATCGCCAACGAGTTTTTTGACAAGACGGGCGTATCGACGATCGACAATACCAAATATCTGTTGCAACCCGTCGGCGCGGCGATCGACGCGATGGCCACGTTGTTCGATGAAGACGACACATTCCTCGGTCGGGCGAGAAACGACAATTTCATCGGCCGGACGAGCCTGTCGAAATTTCTCTACGAAATGACCTTTCTCTATCCCCAAATCTACAGCTCCTACGTTGGCGTCGCCGAAGACGGAAATTTTGTGCAGGTCCAACGCCTCGATCCAACCGACAAAGTCTGGGGACCCGACGCTTTCCCCGTCCCGGGAGGAAGCCGCTTCGTCCTCAGAGACGTGGTCGGAGCCGGACCCGACCGGGTCGACGTCTATCAGTATATCAAGGAGTGGGGACAGTTCGTGGGAAGCCACGCGGTCGCTCCCGTTTCTTACGATCCGCGCGTCCGGCCGTTCTACGAGGCGGCCATCCGACAGCCTGACCGGGTCCTCACCGACAGCTATGTTTTCGCCAGCAACGGCAAGCTCGGCATCACCATCGCGCGGAGGCTGGAGCGCGACGGCAAGCCCGTCGGGGTGGTCGCCGCGGACATCACGCTGAACAGCCTTTCGCAATTTCTCAAGGCGCAACCGGTCGGCGCTCATGGCATCGCGATCATCGTCGATGAGCGCGGCAACATCATCGCAGCGCCCAATTCAACATCGAACGCCGCGGGCGAGGAAGCGCCGCCGCGATCGATCAAGGATTTCGGACGCGCCGAACTCGAGGCCGCATGGGCGAAATATATCGAGGCTCGCACGCCGAGCTTCGTCTATTCGGAGTCCGGACAGGAATATATCGCAGCCTTCTATCCGTTCCCTCGGAGCTTCGACAAGGCGTGGGTCATCATGGAAGTCGCGCCGATTGATGACTTCGTCGGCAAGCTCAAAAACACGATTCGTCAGATCGCGCTGCTCTCGCTCGGCATCGCTGTTCTCGGCGGGATCGGTTCGCTCGTCATCGCCGGCCAAATAACCAAACCGATCGAGATGCTGACGCAGGAGGCCGATCGGATACGGTCGCTGTCCTTTTCCGGGACGATCAGGAACACCAGCCACATCCGCGAGATCGGCCATCTCATCGACAGCATGGCGGCGATGAAGACCGCAATCCGGACTCTCGCCGGCGACGACCATGACCAGGCGTCTTTCGCAGCCCTCATTCAACAAGCGGATCAGAACAGCCCTTCGGCGCGACTTTTCAAGAAAGTCATCGAGGCCGTGGAGACAAAGCGCGCCCGGGAAACCGAGCTGGAGCTGGCGGCGGCGATCCAGCACGCCGTGCTGCCGACGGCGAACGCTGAGGACGAAGACCAGCCGGTGCGGATTTCGGCTCGCATGCGCGCAGCGCGCGAAGTCGGCGGCGACTTCTACGATTGGGTTTGGCGCGACTCCGGAACGCTCGCCTTCGTCATCGGCGATGTCTCCGGCAAGGGCGTTCCGGCCGCCCTCTTCATGTCGAGCACGCGAACCGCAATCCGCACGATGTTCATGGCCGGGGCCTCGCTGGAGGAAACCGTCAGCGGGACCAATCGTCTGCTTGCGGAAAACAACGACGGATGCTTTTTCGTGACGATCTTCATCGCCGAGCTTGATCTGGCGACCGGACGCCTGGTCTATATCAACGCCGGACACGAACCTGCCCAGGTGCTCGCCGCCTCAGGCGCGATAACGAGCCTCGACCCGGAAAGCCCTGCGCTCGGGGTCGTCGAGGATGCCGAATTTCCGGGTCGGGAAATCCAGCTTTTCGAGGGCGATACGCTTGTCGCCCTGACGGACGGGGTTACCGACGCCGTCAATGCGCGAGGGGCGCGGTTCGGCCAGGAAAATCTGGAGAGGACGCTGACGGTCGGGCAGGCCGACGGCCCTGCGGGCGTCGTGGGACAAATCTTCTCGGCGGTCGACGCGTTTGCCGGTTCGGAACTCCAGTTCGACGATATCACCTGCCTGGTGCTTTCCTTCTCGCCGGTTCACCAGAGAAAATTGGCGGACGCCCGGCGTGCGTGACTTTCCGTCCATGGGCTCCCGGTCGCAGGCCGCCAGCCGGTCACCGTCCGGGCGTCGGTTCGGAGTCTTCGCCGAAGGTGACCCGCACGGTATTGCGCCCTTGATGGTATTCATACGTCGCGCTGCGGCTGAGCGTCTTCAGGAGATGAATCCCCAGTCCGCCGACGCGTCGCTCCGCCACCCCGGCGTCGATGTCGGGGTCGCGCGCGTCGCGCAATATGTCGAAAGCCGGAGCCTCATCCTCGAAGTAAAGTTCGACGTTTGGATCAAGGTTGGTCAAAGTGATCGCGATCCGCCCATCCGGACGACCGTTGTAGCCGTGGCTGATCGCGTTCATCGTGAGTTCCTCGGCGACCAGGAACAATTTATACTTTATAGAATCGGAAATTCCGGCGCGTCCGCAGTAGGGGTCGATAAAGGCGAATATCCGCTCCAGTTCTGAGACGTCGCTGCGGATTTCAAGAGATTCGGCGTGGCTCGGCGTCACGTTCCTCTCCTCATTCGGAGGCCAGAGCTACCGCGTCTTCCAGCGTTTCGCAGATCGCAAGAATCTTGTCGAAGCCGCTAATCTTGAATATTTTCTTCACCTCGGGCGTCAACCGACAAATGATGAAGGCGCGGCGGTCCGAGCGTAGCTGCTTGGCGGTGAGCAGAAACACGCGCAGCCCGTAGCTGCTGACGTAACTCACCTCTGCGAGATCCACGATGATCCGTTTTTGGCTCTGGCCAATCCGCTCGGCCAAATGGCTTTCGAAGGGCTTGGCGGTAAGGGTGTCGAGCTGCCCCGACAAGCGAACGACGACGGCCGGGCCGCGGAATTCGTCAACGATCGACAAACTCAAGCATGTCTCCGCAAGCCGGGTTGACGGAATAGAGCAATCCACCCGCCAAATGTGTCATCCTAGCCTCACAATGTTACGATCCTAATACGCTTGAAGCCTTGACGGATTGGGTGCGAGCGACGTTGCGTTATCGCGAATGCGCGCAATCTCGAACACGCGCGAACGTTCGTTCAACGTGTGGCTTGGAGCGCCCGATGCCAGCCGAAGCCGATCAGTTGCTCGACAATCTCAAGAACGTTTGCGGACGTATCGCCGAGGGCGACTATGGCGACCTCGACGATCTCTTCGCGATGACGGGCGCGACCGATGTGCCCCCGGTGATCAGCGACCTCGCCGAAGCGTTCGCCAGCATGGCGGTGCAAGTCGAAGCGCGCGAGTTCCGACTCAATGAAATGCTCGCCGACCTCAATGAAGCCAATCGTCAACTGGGCGAGGCGCACAAGCTGATCGCGTCGGAAAACGCGGTTCTGCGCGATCAGGTTCAGCGGCTTCGCATCGAGATCGACTACTCCCGCCGCGACAAGGAAGTGTCGGAGATCGCCGAGACCGACTATTTTCAGACGCTGAGACGCCGAGCGCAGGAAATGCGCGGGCGCTTCAAAGTCGAAAAGCCCGAAGCCGGCCGACCCACCGAGTGATGGGCGTGCGCGGATGACCAGGATCGTGTCCACTCATTCCTACCGCGGCGGGACGGGAAAATCCAACACGACGGCGAATATCGCCGCGACCCTCGCGCGTCGCGGCAAGCGCGTGGCGATCGTCGATACGGATATTCAGTCACCCGGCATTCACGTGCTGTTCGATGTCGATCAGCAGGCTTTGCGGCTGACCTTGAACGACTATCTCTGGGGACGGTGCCGGGTCGAGGAAACCGCCGTCGACGTGACCTATGCGATTGTCGACGAGGCTGGCCGTTCCGTCGTCAAGCCGCCGGGGGCGGTCATGCTGGTTCCCTCGAGCGCGAGAGCGGGCGAAATCGCTCGTGTGCTCAAGGAGGGTTACGATGTCAGCCTGCTCAATGACGGCTTTCGCGATCTTTCGACCCGACTCCAGCTCGACTATCTGCTGATCGACACGCATCCGGGCGTCAACGAGGAAACGCTGCTGTCGATCGCCGTATCGGACACCTTGATTTTGATCCTGCGGCCCGATCATCAGGACTATCAGGGAACCTCGGTCACCCTCGAACTCGCTCGGCGGCTGGACGTTCCGCAGTTGATCCTCGTCGTCAACAAGGCGCTTCCCGCCTTCGATTTTCGCCAATTGTCGGATCGAATCTCGACGATGTACCGCGCGCCGGTCGCGGCGGTTCTGCCGCTCAGCGAAGATATGGTCCGGTTGGGGAGCGGCGGTATTTACAGTCTGCTGGCGCCGGGAACGCCCTACGCCCTCGGCATCGAATCCATCGTCGACATGATTGAAAGCTGAGGGCTCGGCGAACCGCTGAGGCTGGCGGCGGTCCACGGTCTTGTCGGGTCGCGAAACATCGAGATGGAAGCCACAGCGCCGGGGAGTCCGCGTGGGGGTGTGGCGTTAGCGACCTCCTCGCAAGCGATCGACCAAGCCTCGCCGGAAATATTCTTTTCGGAACGCCGCGGCGTTCTTGGTGCGCTGGGCGCGGTTGAAGGCAAGTCCGTTCTGGAGAGCGACCCATGCCGGCGCCGGTATCCGCTCAGGTCGGACAGGCTTTAGTCCGCGATCGCGAGCTTCCAGCGCAGACGCTCGATCGAACGGGTGGTTTCCCGTCAAGGCGACGTAGACGAGGCACGCAAGGGCATAAACATCGTCGCGCGGGTCGCGCGGTTCGCCTTGCAGCGCTTCGGGGCTCGCATAGGCGACCGTGTAGGCGTTGAGGCTCGACAGGTCGAAACCGCCGGCCCATCCGGCGGTCGCGATGCCGAAATCGAGCACCTTCACGCCGTCCCCGTTTTCGACGAAGACATTGGCCGGCTTCAAGTCGCAATGAATCACGCCACGCTCGTGGGCGTAGGCGAGGCCGGCGCATATTCCCTCGACGACGCGCCGACTCCCTTCGAACCCAAGGCCGCCCGCGGTCTCGCGCAATACCGCGTCGAGAGTGCGCCCCTCGAGAAGCTCCATCACGATGAACACATGGGAGCCGTCGCGATCGAAATCATAGGTGTTGACGATATGGGGATGGGCCAGTTCCTGAGCGCGCCGCGCCTCCGCTTCAAGGGCACGCAACGCGTCCGGGCTGCGGCGGACGTCGCCCGTCAGAAGCTTGACCGCGACATACGGTTGATTGTGCATCGCCTCGAGACGGCGGCGATCGACGGCGCGGTAGACGACGCCCATGCCGCCCCGGCCGATCTCGCGATCGAGGACGAAACGGTTCTTCAGAATCGCGCCGACCGCGATCGATTGGTCGGTGGTCGAGGCGGCGAGCGCGGTGAAATCGAACGGACGCGCGGCGCCCTCGGAGGACTTTGCCGCGTCGCGCCTCATGCGCGCGCCGCGAAAACTGGCGAGCGCCGCATCAAGCTGTCTGTCCGATGATTTGTCGCCGCTTGGCTTTCCTTCCGCGCTCGCGCGCTTGTAGCCGCGAAAGTCCGACGCCAACGCCGAGAGAACGACCTCGTCTATTTTCTTCCGGAACACGTCGGGCGCCGGCGACGCCGATCTCCCGGTGAGGGGCGCAGGCCAATTCGCTTCGGCGATCGTCGATTGGCGCGTCGGCGGCGGCGACACTGGAGGCTCGGCCGGCGACCGCGAAGCTGCTGCTTGGCTGCCGCGCTTCGGCTCGGTCGGAGGATCCAGCAGATCGTCCTGCGCCGCGGGCTTTCCCATGTCGAGCGTCGCGCGAATGGTCACCGCGAGATCTTTCGGCACTGCGCCGCGGTCGACAAGGTCGGCCAGGGAGGCCTCGATCTCCGCTCGCCCCTCGTCGCCCGCCGCCTCGACGCTTTGGAGCGCTTCAATCAGTCTGGGAAATGAACGCCGTCCCGCCCTGAATTCCCGAAAGTATTGATCGACGTTCAAAGCGCGCCCCTTCATTTCATCGGAGGGCTGTCCAGCGTGGGCGCGGCCAGTCTGCGACAGTTGCGCGGGTGCTGCAACGCTGTTCCGTGAATCACAGACTTTCGGGGGGCCGGATCGAATAGCGGCCAAGCTTCTCCACAAGACTGCGGCGCGAGATTTGGAGCAGCGCGGCCGCGCGACTCTGGTTCCAACCCGCCTCGTGCAGTTTGGCCTCGATCACTCGCGCCTCATATTCGCGCATGATCGATTTGAGGTCCCCGCCGTGAGTCGTTCGCGGCGTCAGCACGCCGACCGAGGGCCGCCCGGCGGCGACCTCCGCCGGAAGATGGCGCATATCGATACGTTCGCCCTCATCAACCAGCAATACGGCGCGTTCGATCAGGTTCTTCAGTTCGCGCACGTTGCCGGGAAATTTCCAGCATCCCAGGGCGTCAAGCGCGCGAACGGTGAACGCGGGCGGCTGACGTCCATGAGCGGCAGACGCCTGCGATAGAAAAAGATCGATCAGCTTGGGGATATCCGACCAACGTTCCCGCAGCGGAGGGATGGTGATCGGGAAAACGCTCAGACGGTAGAACAAGTCCTCGCGGAAGCCGCCTTGCGCAATCTTGCGCGGCAGATCGGCGTTGGTCGCCGCGATAATCCGCACGTCCACTTTTTCGGTGCGCGTATCGCCGATTCGACGCACCGACCCGTCTTCGAGCAGCCGCAAGATCTTGGCTTGCAATCCAAGCGGCATGTCGCCAATCTCGTCGAGGAAAAGGGTTCCGCCGTCCGCCTCCTGGATGAGGCCCTTCTTGTCCGCCACCGCGCCCGAAAAGGCGCCCTTGCGAAAACCGAAAAGTTCGCTTTCCAGAAGCGCCTCAGGGACAGCCGCGCAGTTCTGCGCGACGATCGGCCCCTTGCGCCCGCCGCTGAGTTCATGGATCGCATTGGCGAAGACGTCCTTGCCGGCGCCGGTCTCGCCGAGCAGCAAAACGGTGACGCGCGGCGAGGAAGCCGCGCGGCGCGCCAGGTCGACGACGTGCCGCATGGATGGGCTTTCGGCGATGACGCCCGGCAGCGTCCCGGTCTCGATCGCCTGCGTCTTCAGCCGGATGTTCTCCTTTTCAAGCTCTTCGGCCTTGCGATCGAGCTGTCGGATCATGCGGCGGTTGTCATCGAACAGCCGCGCAATCGCGATCGCGACGGCGGCGTATGAGGCGATCGCGCGCACGATCGGTTCGGCCTCCGGCCGCAGAGGCCCGCCGTCGTCATCGGTCGGCAACGCGAGATTGATGAGTTGCAGCACGCCAAGCGTCGTGCCATCGACGCTGGACAGCGGCGCCGCGACGAAGGACCTGGTTTTGCAGCCGGTCTTCCGATCGCTCTGGAAAGTGCTCGAGAAGTCGTAGCCGGTGTAGCGATAGACGTCCGGCAATTTCACGATGCGGCCGGTGACCGCGGCGAACACGCTGGGATCGGCGAGGTTGTGACGTTCTTCGTCGGTATAGATGCCGACCGGCCGAAAATTGCTGGTCCCGAAACTCCCATCCTGTTCCTGGCTGACCAGACAATGCATGTGGCGCATCGAGCGGTCGAGCGCAAATATGCGTCCGGCTTCAGCGTTGGTCACGCGGGTCGCGGTCGAAACGATCGCGCCCAGCAACCGCCCGAGGTTGCGCTCCGTCGCGAGCTTGCTCGTCAACTGGATGAGTTCGTCGATGATGGCGAGGGGATTGCGCCATATCCCCTCGGTGGCAGGGAGGCGCTGCATCTTCACTCCGCCGCGAGCGCGACCTCCGAACCGCCCGATTCGTCGAAGCGATAGGTGAATGCTCCGTCAGCGCCGAAGTCTATGGCGAGCCGCGTCATCGGTTCGTTGGAATTCATTCGCGTCAGGATTTCGGTCGCTATCTGGGGCAGGAGGGTCTTGTTGACGATATGATCGATGTTGCGCGCGCCGGTCTCGACCTCGGTGCACCGCGCGACGATCTGGTCGGTCACGGCGTCGGAATATTGGAAGGCGATCCGCTGATTGTCCCGAAGGCGCTTGCCGACCTTGTCGAGCTTGAGGCGCACGATTTGCGACAGCGCGTCGGGGAGCAGGGGATAGAACGGCACGATCTGCATTCGGGCCAGCAGCGCCGGCTTGAAGTGCCGCGACAGGATCGGGCGGATCGCCTCGGAGACCTCGCCGATCGAAGGGCGCGGCGTTTGCAGACCGAGTTGCGTGATGACGTCGGTGGCGAGATTGCTGGTCAGAATGATGATCGTGTTCTTGAAGTCGATAACCCGCCCCTCGCCGTCCGACAGCGTTCCCTTGTCGAACACCTGATAGAAGAGATTCAGCACTTCAAGGTCGGCCTTCTCGACCTCGTCGAGCAGCACCACCGAATAGGGTCGCTGGCGCACCGCTTCAGTGAGCACGCCGCCTTCGCCGAACCCGACATAGCCGGCCGGCGCGCCGACCAGCTTCGAGACGGTGTGCTTCTCCTGAAACTCGGACATATTGATGCTGATCAGGAAGCGCTCGCCGCCGAAGAGGATTTCCGAAAGCTGGGTCGCAAGCTCGGTCTTGCCGACGCCGGACGGGCCGACGAACAGGAACACGCCCATCGGCTGACCCGGATTGTTGACGCCGGCCTTGGCCGCCCGAATGCCTTCATCGAGCGCCGAGATCGCGTGGTCCTGGCCTTTCAGGGTGCGTTGCACGTTTTGAGCGAGGCCGAGAATCGCGGCGGCTTCGTCCTTGATCATGTTGCCGGCAGGGATGCCGGTCCAGTCGGCGATGACCTGCCCGACGGCTTCCGGCGTGACCTCGTAATGAATCAGCGGCGCACGACCGCGAACCCCGTCGAGTTCGGCGATCTTCTGCGCGAGAAGCGCCTCCTGCGCCGTTCGACTCGGGCGTCCGTTCCTTCGGCGGCGCGCCGGTCGCGTCGATCCCGAGACCCGCTCTCAGAGCCAGAATTTCGGTCACCAGGCTTTGCTCGGCGCGCCATTTCTTGTCGATGTCGCTGAGCTCCTTCCCCTTGGCGAGGACCTCGGCATCGATCTCCTCAATGCGCTGATTGCCGGTCTGGCCCGCCGTTCCGAGATCGCGCAGGATCGATGCGCGCTCCCGCTGCAGCGTCGCAATCGATCGCTCGCAATCCTCGATCGGCGCGGGGCGGGAGGAGAGGCTGAGCTTGACGCGCGCGCAGGCGGTGTCCAGCACGTCGACCGCCTTGTCCGGAAGCTGCCGCCCGGAAATGTAGCGGGCGGAGAGCGTCGCCGCGGCGACCACGGCGTCATCGCGCACATAGACCGCGTGGCTCTTCTCATACGCGCCGCGAACGCCGCGCAGGATCGTCACGGCCTCGACGGGCGAGGGTTCGTCGAGTTTGACAAGCTGAAAGCGGCGCGCCAGCGCGGGGTCCTTTTCGAAGTATTTCTTGTATTCGCTCCAGGTGGTCGCGGCGACGGTGCGCAACTCGCCGCGCGCCAACGCCGGCTTCAACAGATTGGCGGCGTCGCCGCCGCCCGCCGAGCCTCCCGCGCCGACCAGCGTGTGCGCTTCGTCGATGAACAGAACGAGCGGCTTTGGCGAAGCCTTGACCTCGTCGATGATTCCCTTCAGGCGGTTCTCGAATTCTCCCTTGACGCCCGCGCCGGCCTGCAACATTCCCATGTCGAGACTGAGCAGTTCGACATTCTTCAGGAAATCGGGGACGTCCCCTTGCGCGATCTTGAGCGCCAGGCCTTCGACGACCGCTGTTTTGCCGACGCCGGGATCGCCCACGCAGATCGGATTGTTCTTGCGGCGCCGGCCGAGGATATCGATCATCTGGCGGATTTCGCGGTCGCGACCAAACACCGCGTCGATCTTGCCGGCGCGCGCCTGTTCGGTGAAGTTGATCGTGAACCTGGCGAGCGCGCTGTCGGGCGAAAGCGCGGCGCCGGGTTTCGCCGCGGCTGCCGCCCCGACGCCGAGCGTCGTCGTCTCTTCGCTCGAATTCAGCGACAATGTCGGCGAATTTGCCTTTCAGGTCGGTCAATGGAATCTTGCGCAGCCTGTCCGACCAGTCCTGCAATCCGTAGCGGCCGCCATTGGCGATCACCGTGATGACCAGAGATCCGGAACGCACCTGGCCCAGCCCCATGTCCACCGACGAGACCAGCCAGCTATCGGTGAAGAACTCGATCAGAGTGGGCGCGAAAACGGGGCGCCCGCTATTGCCGACCTTCATCGCCTCGACCTGACGCAGCAATTCCGTCTTCAGGGCGGAAGCGTCGATCTCGAAATGACGGAGGATCAGATTGAGATCGCGCTGAACATCGTCGATCATCACCAGAAAGACATGCTCGATCGTCACCTCGTAGTTGCCGCGCGAGATGCACAGGCCGGCAGCAGTCTCCAACGTCCGTTTCACATAGGCGTTGAGGCGATTGAGCAGATGCTTCAAGTCGACCTGGACCATCGCTTGTCTCCGTGAACGCCAATGCGACGCGCGAGAATGCTCCAACAGGAGATGGACGCGCGCACCCTCTTGCGGCCAGGAGACAGGTAATCGCTTGCACGCGAAGGCTCTATGACAAACGGCCCGGATAGAGTCGGGCCGCTCGCATGTTTTCATCTCAGCCGAAGCGACGGCGTCCGGGGGCGCCTGCGCTCGACCTCGGTCGTTACCATTGATCCGAGCCGGTCGTGCCCGAAATCAGCTGATCCCACTGGACCGATTTGAAGGTGAACTGCCAATCTTCGACATATTGATAGAAGCTGTTGGCTGGATTGATGACCAACGGCGTATAACCCGTGCCTTGCACGAAGGTCACCGTCTTCCAGGTGTACCGGAAGTAGTTTTGCGGTTGCGCCAGCCCGGTCGGGTCCGGGCGGAAAAAGTCGCAAACGACCTGGTCGATGCCGAGGTTGGTGGCCAGAGCGCTCCACAGCAGCGGCGAAGAGGCGTCGAAATACTTGGTGAAGGTCACCGGCGTGTAGAGACGCGTGCCGGTGGCGACGCCGGAATTGGGATCGATCGGGATCGTGCAGCCCGCATTGAAGGCGATGACGGTGATCTGATCATTGTGGGTCGAGCTGGTCGAGGCGACCGCGCCAATGCTGCTGGCGGTCGAGGCTCCCTTCGAGATGTTGTTTTTGTTGATCGTCATATAGGCTTGCAGGGACATTGCTTGGCTCCTGATTGGGTTCCGCAGGCTGACGCCGGCGTCGTCCTGCATTGCAAACCGAAGACCAGTTCTTTCCCGGCGGGCGGCCGCGCTGAACTGTCTCATCAATTTCGTTCATCGCGTGGGTCGGAGGCAGTCGCGCACTGCGCGAAATTTCGCGCATGTGACAGCGAATACCGAATATTGCGCAGCTTCCGGGACCGTCATGAACTCGCCATGTCGCGCCTTGTTGCATTCGCGACATATGGCGCGGCTATGCAAACTTTCGCGGACATCCCGATCCGTCGCCGAAATCTTCGCATTGCGCCTCAGAGCCGGGATCGTGGAGATCCACGACGATGTCGAACGAAAACAAGCCAAACGGCGGCGTGCGCCTCGATGCGGTGTTTGGCGATCGTCCGGGCGTCGCGCAATCGCCGAACGCATCGGCCGACGTTGCGTTCGGGCTGCTGATCGTGGGCGACTTCGGCGGTCCGGGCGATGGCCGCCTCACCGATGTCTCGGGCGACGATTTAGCGACGGTGCTTGCGTCGTTCGGCGCGGCGGTGGAACTGGAGGCGCCAAATCGCCTGGGATCGACGCCGCCTGCGCTGGCGATTCGTCTGCCGATCGCCTCGGTCCGGGATCTTGATCCAAGGACGCTTGGCGCAAGAATCCCTGAAATCGTCAACGCCCAGCGGTTGATCAAGACTTTCCAGGATAAGCGCGCGAACGCTGACCTCGGGCCCCTGGCGTCCCATCCAGCGTTTGATCGCGTCGTCGCTGCGCTGCAATCGGCGCCGCCTCCCTCGCTCCGACAATCCTCGGCAGCGCCGGGCGGCGCGCCGCCGGCGACTGGCGATGACGGTTCAATCGATCGCCTGCTTGGGATGATCGACGCGCCGACGCCGGACGCACGGACAGACGTCGCCAAGGCCACCATCTCCTCGTTCGTGTCGTCACTCGGCAAGTCCGACCAACCCGCGTCAATTCCGCAAGCGGCGGCCAAACTCCTTGACTGGCAGGCACGGGATGTCTCCGAACATCCCGCCTGGCTTCGCGTCGAAATGGCGTGGCGGAGCCTGCAGGCGATTTTTGCCGCGCGCGGTTCGCGCAACGCGACGCGCATCGAACTCTGCGAAGTGCGGCGTTCGTCGCTCGTCGAGACGATGGCGGGTGAAGCTTTCAGCGACGCCGTGGACGGCATGCAATTGAAGGCGATTCTCGTCCTTGGCGCGTTTGGCCGCTCGGTCAAGGATTTGAATGATCTTGATCGACTGGCGCAGATTGCGGAAGGGTTGGCGACCCCGACGATCGTGTCGCTCGACGCCGATTTCTTCGGCGCCGCGCCCAGTTCCGTCGCGGCGATGGACAATCCAGGCGCTTTGCTGGAAGGGCCAGGCTATGCGGCCTGGCGCGGATTGCGAGGGCGCGATGAGAGCCAGTCGCTGTTTGCGTGCTGGAACGATTTCGTGTTGCGACCGGATACGACCGCCGCTCCGTCGCTATGGGGCGAGCCCGGCGTGATCGTCGCGGCGCAAATTCTGCGCAGTCTCGCGCGAACGGGATGGCCGACAGAGATCCTTGGCGCCGAGACCGCGCTCGGCGGCCTCGAAGTCGTCGAGGTCGAGACGCGCCCCGGCCGCTGCTCCGCGCTTCCCTTGCGGGCGCTTATTGATCCCGGCGTCGCTCGCGACCTCGGCCGCGACGGCGTGATATGTCTGGTGTGCCGGCCGGACAGGGACCAGGCGTGGTTGACGCGCGCGCCCTCTCTTCATGCTCACGGCGCGACGCCGGAGGCCGATCGCAGGGTCATGGAGCAGTTCGACAGCCTGCCGTTTCGGTTCGTGTCCTCCTATTTCGAGAGTCTTTTTGGAGCGAACGCCGCGAACCTCGCGCCGTCGGGCGCGGACGACGCGCAGATCGCCGCGTCAATCTCGCGGCTCGCCAACGATGCGTTGATCGCCACCGGCCCCGGCGCCGCGGCGGATGTGACGCCGCGCGTCCGCTCCGCGGAGGATGATGAAAGCGCGCGCTGCTTCGACGTCTCCATCCGGTTGGGTCAAGGCGTGATGGGCGGGCTCGAGTTTTCGTTCGATCTGACGCTGTGAACGCGCAGGGCGCGCCTGCCGCGGCGTGCCGCGGCGCCTCAGCCGAACAGGCCGTCGAGGACCGACGTCCGGGCGAAGCCTCGCGCAAATGCGGCGACGCTCACGGTTCGGTCGCATCGCCGGAGCGCGAGAGCGCGTTGCAGGGCGCGCCAATGCGATGCGGAAAGGCTCGCCGGCTTCGTCCGTGGCCATATTTGAGCGTTTCGGGCCTCGATCGCGTTCTTTCCGTCGAAGGGGTGGCTCCCTGTCAGCATCACATAGGCGAGCATCGCCAGAGAGAATACATCGTCGCTCTCGGTCGGGGGTTCGCCGGAGATCATTTCAGGCGAGGCGTAAAGCGGGGTCATCGCGCAGACATCATGAACAGCGGGCGTGGACATCGAGGCGGCCGAGCCTTGATCGATAGCGCGCGCAGCGCCAAAATCCAGGAGCTTCACGTCGCCGTCGAGGGTTAAAAAGACGTTGCTCGGCTTCATGTCTCCGTGAACGATGCCTTTGGCGTGAGCGTAAGCCAGCCCGGCCGCAGCTTCATCGACAATTCGGGCGACCATATGGGCCGACAGGCGCCGATTGCGCGCGTCCCTCAAGGTCTTGGTCAACGTGCATCCTTGCAACAGCTCCAGAACGACGAAATGATGGGGGCCGTCGCAATCGGAATCGAATCCGCGAACGATGTTCGGGTGCACGAGATCACGCAGATATCGCGCCTCGCGATGAACGAATTCGATGGTCTCGGCTTCGAGGTCGCCCGCGGCAGTGACCACCTTCACGGCGACTTCAGGTTGGCTCGCTCGCGCCAGAAGCCGGATGCGATCGACGGCGCGATAGACGGTGCTCATGCTGCCGCGGCCGATTGCTTCAAGCAATTCGAAACGTCCGCGCAGCACCGAACCAGGAGCCAGAGGGAGCACGGCTGTTTCGTCGATCTGGATCGGCGGCCCCCGCGCGATCGTCGCCACACTCATGCCGGCCCACCCCCAAGCCCGTCGGACCTACCCAAAACGCGCCGTCGTGAGCGTCCGTTTTGCCCTAGCCACTATAGCGCACCACGATCGCCGTTGCATCGTCGTTTCCTCCCCTTTCGACGACGGCCGCGACAATTCGCGCGGCGAGACCGTCCAACGGATCGTTGAGGAAACCGGCGAGTTCGATATCGCCGATGAACTTGGTGATTCCGTCGCTGCAGATCAGAAACGTGTCGCCCGGCTCGGCCGAGGTGACCAGGCGGTCGAGTTCGAGTTGCTCGGCGGCCCCGAGCGCCCGGGTCAGAGCGCCCCCGCTTTCCGGGCGACCGGTTTCGGCGGCGGCGTTGTGGTCTTGCGTCAACTGATAGAGATGGCCGGCGCGATGGACGTAGATGCGGGAATTGCCGGCCCACAAGCAGACTGCGTATTCTTCGGCCAAGAGCAGTTCGGCGACGGTCGAAGCGATCATTGCGGGCTGCGGCCGCCGTTGCGACTCGCGCCGTAGCGCCTCATTGACCGAATGAAGCGCCTGCTCCGATGCGAGCACGCGCGCCTCGAGACTGACGCTCGCCTCGACGACGTGGCCCAATGTCTCCACCGCCGCCCGGCTCGCCAGGCCCCCGTCGGTGTGTCCCCCGACGCCGTCCGCGACGACGAACACCCCGGCTTCATCCATCTGCGCAAAGCAATCTTCATTGACGAGATGTTTTGGGCCGCAGCGCGTCGCCGCTGACGAACTCCAAAGCCGCGGCGGCGCACCATGTCGGGCGTCGTCCATTGTCAGCTTCGCCAGGCCGGATGATCCGCCCATCCCCGTCCGCGCCATGAACCATCGAGAAACGACGCGAAAATATCCGGCGAGGGCAGGCCGGACACGATGAGGTTGGCGGCGGGCATGGCGTTCCAACCCGCGTGCCACCATGCGCTGAAGCCCGCCGGAGCGTTGTCCCGATTGTCAGGTCTTTGCGTCAAATGCGCGGACATGATCCCGATCGACGGGTAAGTCATTCCGGTTTGCAGGCGCTCCGCGCGCCCACGGCTGAGCGGAGATCGCAGGACGGCGCGCGCCGGCAACAGCGCGGCCGGTTCATCGAGCGCCTCCGCCGCGGCGTCTGGCGTGAGGTCCCCGGCGATCAATTGCAGGGCGATTTTTTCGAGGTCGGCGACGACCGGTTCAAGATCGCCGGACAGGGCGGACAACCGCACGCCCGAGGGCAAAGGAATCGTGACCGTTATAGGATAGAATCGCCGGACCTCATCGACCGATGAAGCGAGGACGCCAATCCATCCATTCGGCCCGGCGACGCCGGGGTCGAGCGCGAAGCGCCACGGCGGGCTCGTCAGATAGGCCTCAGTCCAGCGATCCACAATCTGGTTCTGGCTGACGGAGATGGAGTTGCTCAGCCATTCGTCCCATGGCCTCACGAACGCGCTCGGCAACCCCCGGCGAACGAAATCGCCGACCGCCGGCAACTTGCCGTAGATTCCGCCCATCGCCGCTTGCGGAGCGCCGCTCATAACGAGTCCGGACAGCGAAAGCCGCTTAGCGCCTCCAGATTGAACGGGTTCTGGGTGCTTCCGGCGTGCAACTCATAGGTCACATGGGGAGCAGTCTCGGCGCCGATCGTCACCGTGAAGCGATCGGCGGCGCCGCGGGTCGTCACCTGAGACGAATTGAACAGGCGAAACAGCGCCCAGGGCCCCAGCGCCTCGAATTTCTGATCGGTTCCGTCGAGCAACGTCAGTGTCACCGAGGCGGCGCTGGCGTCGCTCCGCGTCGGCCATTCCAATTCGATCGCGCGCTGCGGCTCATGACGATAGACAATTTCCTGAGCGTCGTTGCGCAAGGTCGCCCTGAGCAGGTCGGGATGCAGGAAGACCGGCTGGAGTGAAAATTTCACCGACGGCGCGGCGCCGGTTCCCACAAAGAACGCATTGCGGATGGTCCGCGCTCTCTGAAATTCCCTTAGCGAGTCCGATTTCAGCGGCAAAGGCACGCCATCGATCTTGGCGGCGACATAGCTGTTTCGTTGGTCGACGACGAGTGGCGCCAGGTATTTAGTGAAGAATCCGTCGACGATTCCGCCGGGATGGAAAAAGTCGCCGAAGTCGCGCAGCGTGACATCGTCCTTGGCCTTCGGGAACAGCGGGAACCGTTGATCGAGGGCGCCCTGGCAAACCGGCAGCACGTCGCGTTGCCACGCGGTGTTCACGTAGTCATAGGACGATTGCAGCAAAATGGACCAGCTCGACTTGGAGACATCGCGAATGATGCCCCGCACAGGATCGGGCGCTTGCGCGGACTCGGCGCGCAGGGAGGAAAATACGTCGGTCGACGGGTCCTTGACGCGGGCCTGCACCAATTGAAAAGCCGCGAGGCTGGGGTCAGGCGCGCTCGTCAGGCCGGACATCGCGTTGTAAAGCTTGCCGAGGTCGTCGCGCACCTTGCCGATCGGCGGCGGTTGGCCGCCTGCTCCCCCCGATACGAAAGTCAGCAACGGAACAAACGGCGCGCCTATCGTCGTGCCGGGCCAGGGCACGTCGCCCAGCGCCGAGGTGATCGCCGAAGTGGCGGCTTTTCCGGCGAGGCCCGACACGGACGGCAACAGAGAGGCGGTCTGCGTCGGTTTGGGATCGCCTTTTGAGTCCTTCGAATCATCGCCGGGCGGCGGCAGATCGGTGTTTTCCTTGATGACGTCGACCAGCCGTTGCAGCGGCGATTGTGGATCGGCGAGACCCTGGAGCACGCTGATGCCGCGCGGAAGGTCGGTGAAATGAATGGCGGACACGCCATTGATCGCCGCTCTCCAGGCGCCGATGTAATCCTGGATATAGCGATTGGCGACATCGCGCGTCGCGCTTTGCAATGCGGCGTCGTCGGTCCGATCGACGGTCAGCACCCAGTCGGAGCCCTGCTGCTCACGCACGATGAGCGGCAAACGCGGAATGACGAAATCGAAAAATCCTTCGCGGGTGAACGCGCCCGGAATCGTCGCTCTCGCCTGGCTCGGATCGCGCGACGAATTGACCTGAAGGCTGGACGAGCCGATGACGGCGACCAGGTCGATCGGATGCAGGCGAGCGTCCTGCGCGGCTTCCCGAAGCAATTCCGCGTAGATCTGTTCGACGCGAGGCTGGCGGGTGAGGCGGGCGCGAACAGACGCGACAAGTTGTCGGTCGATCTCGACGGGATGCGGCAAGAGCGCGACGAGACTGTCGAGATGAGCCGACATCGCGGCGCTTCGCTGTGGATCAAGCGGAAACGCCAGCGGCAGCTCGGCATGCGCGGCCTGAGCGACCTGACCGCGGTCGAAACGGTTGGAATCGCCGAGCATCAGATAGATTTTCAGGACATCGCGCAGCGCATTTGGATCCGACGATCCGGAATAGCTGAGCGCGGTCTGAAGACGCGCGGCGATGCGATCGGCGAAGCTTGGCAGAAGATTGGCGACGAGCAAGCGATCATACGCATCCTGCGCGGCGGGCGCGAGGGTCGGGGTCGCCGAAAGTCCAAACCCGTCGAGCCAGGCAAACAGGCTTCCCTCGCCCGCCGCGCTTTTCAATCCCCGCGCACTATCGAGAACCGGCAAGAGACCGGTGAAGGTCGCTGGCCGCCGCACTTCGGCCAAACGCGCCTTGACGGTTTGCGCGACGCTCGCCGTGTCGGCGATCCGCGCTTCGCTTCGCGACAACGCGCCAAACCAAAGCAGGCCCAATCCCCCGACGAGGGTTACGGCGGCCGCGTAGCCGACCCCATGAAGCAGAGCGATCCGTCGCTCGAGTTTGCGGTCCGCGCCGACGATGCCCGCCTCGGGGAAGACGACGGCGGTCAGCAATCGATGAATGAAATAGGCCTTGCCCTGGCCGCTGAAGGGAGGGCGGGCGGCTTCCTGGAGACCGAAGTTCCGGCTAAGCGCGCCAATCAAACGGTCGATCGGGGTTCCTTCTTGGGTGCCGCTGGTGAAATAGACGCCGCGCAAAAGCGATGTCGCTTCATATTTGCTGGGCCGGAACACGTCGGAGACGAAGGTTCCGACGACGCCGCGCAAAGCCGCGAATTCCTTGGGAAACGAAAACATCGCCGCGCGCCGTGAGATATTGGCCTCGCTATGCATGCGCGCGAAAAGACCGTTCTCGAGATTTTGGGCGAGATCATCGAAGTTCTTGTCGAATTGCTCGGCGACGCGCTCAGGCGGCGCATCCACGGGGAACGTCATGCCCCACACCTGCTGCCGGGCGTCCTCGTCGAGATCGTCGAAATACTCCGAGAACCCGGCGATAAGGTCGCTCTTGGTGATCAGCAGATAGACCGGAATCTGCATGCCGAACGCTTTTATCAATTCTTGCAGGCGGCGACGCAGCATCTCGACTTGCCGCTTGCGGTCCGCGTCATTGCGAAGCAGCACGTCGGAAAGGCTGATGGCGAGCAGCGCGCCATTGATCGGCCGCCGGCGTCGATGCGACTTCAAAAGATCGAGAAAAGCGCGCCAGGCCGCCCGGTCGATTTCCGCGTTGACGTCCTGGGTCGTATAGCGTCCCGCCGTGTCGATGAGGACCGCCTGATCGGTGAACCACCAGTCGCAATGCCGCGTGCCGCCGACTCCCGAAATCGGGTCGTTGCCAAGTTTATCGGCGAGCGGAAACTCCAGTCCGGCGTTTTTGAGAATTGTGGTCTTGCCGGCGCCGGGGGGCCCGATGATGATGTACCAGGGCAGCTCCGTTAGATGAGCCTGCTTGCCGCCGCCGGAATCGATGGTCTCTTGCAGCGCGCGCATCGCGGCGTCGAAGCGCTCGTGGATCAGGTCGACCTCGTCGGAACTCCGGTTGTCGGTAATGGCGTTCAACGCGTCGCTTTCGAGCAACGAGGCGATCATCCGCCGATTGGCGCGCCAGGCCAGCCAATGCCGCACCAGCGTGACGACGATCAGGACCGAGAATATTCCCCCGATAAGAATCGTGCGGTTGCCGGCGTCCTCGAGAGGCGCGTAGCCGCCGGCTGAAATCAACGGGCCCGCCAGCCATATGACGAGCGCGAGCGCAATGAGCCCAAGCAGGATGAGGAGGCCACGAAGCGTCAGAAAGCTGGCCAACAGCGAGCGGAACACAGTGAACTCCGTCTCAGCCCGCGCCGCCGATCACCTTGAGTGCATTCTCGGCCGGCGCGGTTTCCGTCGCGACCCGCCATTTTGCGAGGCCGTATGATGAGAGGATGATTGCTCCGGCGATGGCGAATACGATCCAAAGCGGCAGGTAGTTCCTCAACATGCGCGTTGCGCTCATCCCTCGCCAGGAGGACGACAATTCGCGTTGCGGCGGTCGTCCGTGCCGCCCCAGCAGGCGGCCGAGTTCGATGCGCAGATCCGCCAATTGTTCGCGCCCGTTGTCGACGACGCGATATTTGCCTTCGAATCCCAGCAGAAGGCAGGCGTCGAGGAGCTTCAGAAGGGCCAGGTACTTTTGCGGCTCGGCGCGAACGCGATCCACCATCGCAAAGACTTTCTCGCCGCCCCATGTCTCTGAATGGAACTCGAGCAGGAGGCTATTCGTGCTCCATGCGCTCGCGCTCCCCCAGGGCGTGGTCATGACCGCCTCGTCGACCAATGACGAAAGCGCGTAGCGCGCCGCGCTGACATCGCCGATCCGGCCGCCAAAGCGCGCAGCGCGCTCTTCGAACAAACGCAATTGGTCAGCCATTTCCTTGCGCAGGGCGCCGACGTCCGCCTGTTGCGCGGAATTTCTCAGATGTGCGACGACGATGAGCAGCGGCGCCGCCGCGGCGACGAGAACGTCTTCGGGATTGCGCGGCGCGCCTGACACCGAAGACGCCGAAGGCGCTTGAACGGCGTCGAGACGCCAGGAAGGCGTCGAGGGCGACGGCGCGAGGTCTGCAACGGCGTCGCGGGTGGGAGTTGGCGCCAGCTCCGCATCGCCTGGCCACAGCGGCGCGCCGCCAGATCGACGGACAGGAGCGGCGCGGCTGGGGCCGATCGGACGCCGACCGATGACCGTCGGTTCGTCGATGCCGCCGTCAAAAGGTTGGCTCATGCCCGCTTCTTCCTTATCGCCCAAAATTCCAGATGGAGATCCGGGTATTCTCCGCTCAAATGCATGGCGAAGGCGGCTGAACGAGCAAGATTGCGCCAGAGTTCGACGCTTTGATCCAGCTCGAAGTAAACGCCATTCTGCAAAAACGGCAGTTCGGGGGGCGCGACGGGCAACGCCCGGAGCGGAATTCCCGGCAACTGGAGGTTCACCAGATCGCGGATCTGCTCGACCGAGCCGACCTTCATCTGCGTCGGCAACTGGCTGCGCAGCGTTTCGGCGGGAATGTTTGCGACGGCGGTCAATACGAAACGCGAGTCCTGGAACAATGATCTGTCGGCGATGATCGAGGTGACGATGCCGTAGCCGCGTTGCTGGAGTTCGAGCGGAACGGCGTTGCGTTCGATCACCACAGTGAGGAACTCGCGCAATCGCTCGAGGAGCGGCGCGACCGAGGCTTCGATATCGTCGTGGCGATACACAGGAAGATCGGCGGGCTTGCGTCGCGCGCTCGAGAATGTCGAGAGCTGGGCGGTCAACTGCAGCAGCGTCTGGAAGATCTCCACTGGATGAACGCCGCGAACGCTCGCGAAATGATCGAACAGCGCCTCCTGGCCGTTGATGATCGCGATCGTCAGAAGATCGACCAGCCCGGCGCTCTCGGCGGCCATGCGAGAAGAATCGCTGCGCGCTGCGATCGCGTCGGCGCGGCTCTTGAGCAGCGACCTGGTCTCGTTGACGATTTCGACGAGACGCTCGGCGACGTGAAAATCGAGACAGGGAGGCACAAAGCCCTGCGCCAGGCTCACCGCGCCGGTCGGTTCGACCTCTCGAACGCGCGCGATCGGCATCGTCGTGAGGTCGTCGTCCTTTTCGCCTTCGAAGAGGATCTGGATGTTCAACCGGCCGACCCTCACCGACGCCGCCGGGCGCTCGGGCGAAGTGGAGTCGCGGGCGGACTGATCGATCCCCTCGAAGCGGCGCACCGTGGCGGGGTCGTTCGACGTTTCGGCGCCGTCGCGCATCCGCATGGGGACTGCGATTTTCACCGAGGCGTTGCGTAGAGTAGCCGGCGCCGAGCGCGGCTCTGGAAGCGGGCCTTGCGCCGGCAGGTCGATCACCGTTCCGTCCGGCAAGACGGCGGTCAAGGATTTGATCCCGATCTTGCCGAGCGGAAGCAATTCCTTGTCGAGCGTGAGCGCGCGCAATCCCCAATTGCAGTGCCGCACTCCCGCAACGCGGCCCTCGATGAGATGCTCGATCCAACGATCCTGTTGCTGAAAGTGCTGAGGCCGAACGCGCAGCCCCTCCGTCCAAAGTGGCTTGCTTATCAGCGACATGTTGGCTCGACTCAATCAATCGGCGCCTGAGTGGGAGCCGGGCGCCTCGCTACGGGTTGGTCAAAACAACCCGAAGCTCCGATCTCGGGTCAGAGAGATACTTACGGCTTGTGCTGTCAGTTTTACGACAACCGCGCCGGCCTGTTCCGGGACCAGTTCGAGACTGGTGCGCCAGGTCGCCTTGTCGTTCTCGCGAAAGCCGGCGATGACGCCGATAAAATGCGTTTCCACGGGCGTCGCGCGATCGAAGGCCTGTCGTTCGCCGGGTTTGATCTCGATCTCACGCTTGGCCACCATGTCCTGCCCCAGCAAAGCCGTGTCATTGTCGAGCAACTCGAAGAAAGTGGCCTGTTGAAACGCCGTGAGAGACTTGAGTTCGTAAATGCGCAGGACGACCGGGGATGGTTGGCTCTCGGTGTTGGGGTTGATCAACTCGTCCGCGTCGACAATGAACCGGAGGCCGGTTGTCTTTGGACCCTTGTCGCCCCCCGCGCAGCCTGAGATGAACAAAAGCGACAGCGACGTCATGAGCTTTCGCCGCGATGGTCTGGCGACCAGACCGCCCTCCAACCGCATCAATCGCCTCCATGCCGAGCCGAATCGACCTGCTGGGCGTATGCGCGGGCGAATTCCTCGCCCACGAGCCTGCGCGTTGTCTCTTCGAGATTGCCGGACAGCGTCGTATGAACACGGACGAAATTGTCCCACAGCCTGGCTTTGTCGGGACCGCGTCCGAACAGTCTGCCGCCCGACCCAGGGGCCTCCATGGATGCCGGGTCGAAACGCGCGAGCAGGTTCTTGATGACGGCGTCCAGGGCGACCAACGCTGCGACCTCGTGCGCCTTGATGTCGCCAAAGCCCTCGCGGATCGCTTGCGACAGCGGCAGGAAGCCGGTCAGCTTGCGATCAATCAGCGCCTGCAGCACCGCCTCGCCGGAGGGGAGGAATTTCAGCGGGTTGTTTTCCTTCGGCTTCAACCGCGTTTGATCCATTCGAAGCTCGTCCTTCAAAGAGCGCCGCGCGGTCAGGACGGGAACGAGCCCGGCGACGGCTTCACGCAGCGCGCGGCCGCATTCGGCGAGAATGTCTGCCTGCAATTGTGGAGGCACGCGCGCCGGGTCCAGCCCCAGGCCGTTCCAGAAAACATCGGCCAGATTATCTTGGCGCGCCGGGTCGAGGCCCGCGGTTGGAGGCGTCGCTTGGCCATCTGGCGTCGACGCCGTCGGCCACGCAGTCTGGCGCGACCTTGGCGGCGGACGAATCTCCGTCGAACCCGGCGTCGGGATCGTGAACGGCGCCGCGCTGTGGTCGTCGGGCTTCGGCAACGGGACCCCCGGACCGGCGGCGGCGCGTTGTCGAAGCACGGCGACCGGGTCGAGCGCACGCTGTCCCGCCGGGTCCCCGCCCGCGCCGGGCGGGCGTAGCGAAACCATGTCGGCCCGCAGCGCCTCGCTCAGGGAAGGGGCTAATGCGGTTCGGTCGCTCCCGCGGACTGACGGCGCGTCCGTCGGAGGCGCCGGCTGGCGCTGCGTGGGACCAGCCGGCGCCGGCGCGACGTCGAGAGGCGGGGGGGCGGCCGCAGCCGCGGGTTCGCGGATCGGCGGTTGCGACATCGCCGCCGGAGGGGCGGCCGGCGTGGGAGACGGCGTCAATGATCGGGTGTCATCTCCAAAGTCCTGCGGCGCCTGCGGGCTCCCTGCCTCTCGGTTGCCGGCAAGATCGCGCTTTGACAGGGGCGCCGAGAGAAGATCGCCGAAGTCGATCGTATCGGGAATGATCGACGTCTTCGGAGCGCCCATCGATTGCCGTGCAGGCGCGGCAGGCCCGGTAAGTGAGCCGGAGGCGGAGGAATTTGCGCCGGCTCCGGACTGGAGCGGAGCGGGCGAAACCGCGCCGCCGAGTCCGGCCGCTACGGATCCCGACTTCGGGTCGGGAACGCCGAGAATGTCCATGAAGATGTCGTGCGGGATCACCTGTCGCGGCGTCGCCGCCGAGGTCGGCGGCGACTCTCGCGGCACGGCGCCAAGCGGAATTGCCGCGGCGTCGGCCGCCGGTTTGAGCGGCGAAGTGGGCACGGGCATTGGCGCGGCCCTGCCAAAACCGGCGTCAGCCGGCGCAGTTTCCGACCGGATGCGGTAATCGTTCGACGGCAATGGCGGAAATGCGCCGGATAACCTGGAGGTCGGCGCCGAGGAGGGGCCCTGAGGCGCGGGAGAGGCAGAGCGCGAATGCATTGCCGCACCGGCAGGCGGGAACCGCTCCGCCGGTGGCCCGGACGCCAACCCGGATTGGTCAGTCCGCATCGTCACCGCCATCTGTCCGACCCCAAGGCGGCGGCGCTCTTCCGCATCGTCTTCCAATAGGGTGACGGAAAGCTCAAAGCCTCCGAGATACAGGGTGTCGCCGTGAGACAGGAAAGCGGCGTTGCCGCGTCCGATCGAGGCATTGACCGCGTTGACGTAGACGCCGTTCGTGCTCGTATCGGTGATTTCGAAGCCGCGGCCGTTGTATGAAATTGACGCATGACGCGCCGAAAGAACATTGGTCGGATCGGGCAAGACCCAATTGCATGACGCGTTGCGCCCAATGGTTCCGCCGGTGTGGTCGAACTCGTGCCGAGCGCGGTGACCGAGCTGGTGTTTCTCCTCACTCGTGATGGCCAACAGCAGACGCATCTTCAACTTCCAACGGCAAAGGGCGCATGCGCGCCGCGTTCTAGATTACGATCTCGATTGGAAGGTCGCGCGGTGGGGCTGTCCAAGTCGTCCAGCCGAGTTCGCCCTCTCCCAGCAACCATTCGGGCGTCGTTCCGGTTTCCAGCCGAAAACCAATATCGCGGGAAAGGGGATCACGCACGATGAAATCGATCAGCCAGTGCAATTCTTTGCATTGTGGTCGATCGGGTAGAAGCTCCTTGTAACGAGCGAACGGCAGCGGGCCGCACCACAATCGAAAGTGGCCGGTCGCGTCTTCAATCGTCTCGCCCAGAATCGTGTCGACGCCCAATTCCAGCTCGGAGCCGCCAAGTGAGAATCGAGCTTCGTGCGGCGTCGCGATCCAGCGCGGCACGAACTCTTCGATTTCGCATTCGAAACCGAAGAAATGCGCAATGACCCGCGCGACCGACGAGGCCGACCGGCTGTGCATCGACAGCAGGCCGGCATAGGGCAGCAACATCGGCCGGCGGCCATCCGCCACGGCATCGCCGACGAGCGGCGGCAGGCCGAAAAGCGCGGCCACCGCCTGTGAGATCGGGTCGACGCCTCGCGCCTCATACCGCAGATGATGCTGGTAGTGCCGCAGCGCCAGATACAGCAGACCTGCGAAGCGATGATTGAACAGATCAAGGAAATCGCCGAGCGCGTTGGAATTTTCCGCGTGAATGATGCGTTCGGTATAGCTGGTCGGCAGCGGCGACGAGGGACCGTAGAGGCCGAGCAGATTGATCCGGACCTCGACTCCGTCGGGAATTTCGGCGCTGGGCGCAACCGATGCGATCTCCGACGCCGGGAACGCAAAACTGGCGTTGGCCTTGAATCGCACAACCTCCTGGGCCGGCGACTGGGTGGACCCGATAGGCGCGGCCCCTGGGTAGTAGCTTTGCAATATGTCGGCGAGCCGAAGAAAGGGAGCCCCTGCGAGGGCGTCCAGGTCGGCTGACCTTAGGCCGACGCTCCGGTCCCGCTCCGCATCGGCCATTCGTAAACCGCTTTCGTTTCTGCGCCGCGAACGGCGAATTGATGCAAACTGTTGATCCCGGCGTAGGTGGCGAAAAAGGCGTCGAGAACGGATCCGAGAAGGAACATCTCAGCCTCGCCGCCGAGCTTGCTTTCGTGAATCGACAAGGCGATGCGGCGCATGCGGGCGGGAATGCCGCGCAGGACCGCGTCGCGAGGCTCGGTCTCGAACGAATCCAGGCTTTCGAGGAGCAGTTCGAGCCGCCGCCGGGCTTGCGTGTCGCTGACAGCGCGAAAATCGTATGTCCCGATGATGCTCCGCAAGGCGTGGATATCGACGATCGAACCATAGTTGCGGGCCAGATTGGCGATGAGACGCCACATGAGATTGTCGGCGATCGGCGCCGCGATTTCTGAGGATACGGTCATGATGTTGCTGAAGGTGAGACTATTCGGCATCTCGGCGGCGCCCTGGTCAATGCTCCCGATCGGCAAGCGATCCGCCACAGGCCCGTTCGAGCATTTCAGCCTGATCGAAACGACCTCGGCGGCCGGATCCGCGAGTTCGTTCAGGCGCGTGACAAAACTGATGTAGGTGTCCGCGCCCTTGCCCAGAATCGACGGTCGCGCGCGCTCCCGATAGAACAGGCCGCCCGACTTGTCGCCGGGCAGATCGTGTCGAAACGACTCGAATGGCGCGTAGTTCTGTCGCGTCGGCCGACCTTGCTTGTAGCCTGCGACCTCCTCGATGGAATTAAGACTGTAGTTGGCGCCGCCGATCGGGAGCACCCGGTACTCGCTTTTGGTCTGCTCGATCTGGACGGGATTTGCGTCGTGCGGAAAAAGGTTGATCGCGGGGACGCAGTTCAGCCGAATGTTTCCGTCAGCGAGACGAAACTGATCGGGAAAGGAGCGGCTGAAATCGATCGAAACCATGATGGATTTGCCACCCTCGGCGGCGACCGGTTCGAGGCCGGTCAGATCGGCGAACATGAATTTCGTCGGAAACGTCAGATATTCCTGGAGCAGCCGAAACCCCGGGAACGTGTTGGTCGGCCAGGGCAGGACCGCCTCGCCTTCAGCGAATCCGACGGGTCGAACGTTGGCCTGGAGGAGGCGCGTCTTCGCGCCGTTGTCGCTGATGCATTCGATTTGGCGAACGTGGCGCAGCATCCACAGAAGCAGCGTGCGGCTGACTGCCGTTTCGCGCTCGGCGTTGAAGAAAAGCCGCAGCTTTCCGCCGGCGAGCGCCTGCATCGAGGCCTTCCCGACCGCCCGGAGCCGAAAGATCAGACGCGCTGACGTCGAGCGATTCTCAACCTCGACGCCGGAGATGGAGAATGGAAGAACCTCGATCGGATAGCAGGTCGAAAAGACGCAGCTCACGCCATCGATCGGGCGAGAGCGCACCTGCATTCCCGCCGCGATGCGCGCCGCCGCCTGCGTCGCCGCCGCGCCGGCTTCGAAACCCAGCATCGTCAGGGGCGGGATCGGGCGCAGATAGTGTGGCCAAATCAGTCGAACCAGCGCATGACTGAGCTCGGGGAGTTCATCGTCGAGCCGTTGCCTGAGCCTCGCGACGAGGAAAGAAAATCCCTCAAGCAGGCGCTCGACGTCGGGATCGACAGCGTCGCGGCCGAGGAACGCCGCCAGTTTGGGGTTGGCATGCGCGAACATGCCTCCGAGCTCACGCAGGTAGGTCAGCTCATCTTCGTAGAAAGCGCGCATGTTCATGGGTTCAACCCCGGACCCGGACGCGCTTGTTGTCCGAAACGACCGTGTCGAAAGAAACCCGTTCGGTATCCTCCCCGTAATGGAGGACCGCCGACACGCGAAAATTGATGGACAGGGGGTCGTCCGGATGCGGCGTGAAGCGGACGACGGGGTCCGACAGGCGCGGTTCGAAGGACGTCATGATCTGCTGGACGATCAGCGCCAGCGATGCCGGCGTGCCGCCCTGTCCCAGCACATCGTTCAGGTCGGGCATGCCATAGTCCAGCCGCGTCTCGCATGAGCCGCGTCGCTCGTTGAATATGCGCCGGATGTTTTCGAGAACGCTTTCCAGCAACGCCGACTTGTCGAAAGGCTTCGCCCGGAACGGCCTGTCGTCCGTCGAAGCTTCAAGTCTTTCGCTGAGCGAACGATCAGACATCAACGATCCGCCGCGTGATCGCGTCGATGCGCCCTGTCGGGCGAATCGACGCGCTACCCTCATTGCTTGTCGAGTTTGCCTTTGAGAGAGAGCGTGAAGTCGGCGCCCATATATTTGAAGTGCGGAACCACCGACAGCGCGACCCGATACCAGCCGGGCTCCCCTTCGACGTCTTCGACGGCGATTTCAGCCTTTCGCAACGGGCGTCTGGAGCGCACTTCGGCGGAAGGATTGTCCTGGTCGGCGACATATTGCCGGATCCAGTTGTTCAATTCGCTGTTCAGCTCTTCCTTGCTCTTCCACGATCCGATGTTCTCGCGCTGCAGCACTTTGATATAGTGCGCCAGCCGGTTGATCATGAACATGTAGGGCAATTGCGTGCCGAGCTTGTAGTTGGTCTCGGCCTTTTTGCCTTCCTCGGTATTGCCGAAATATTTGGGCTTCTGCACCGAATTGGCCGAGAAGAAGGCGGCGTTGTCGCTTCCCTTGCGCATGGTGAGCGCGATGAAGCCTTGATCGGCGAGTTCATATTCGCGCCGATCCGAAACCAGCACCTCGGTGGGTATCTTGCTTTGCAATTGACCCATCGACTCGTAGGTGTGGATGGGGAGATTCTCCACGGCGCCGCCGGACTGCGGCCCGATGATGTTGGGACACCAGCGATATTTGGCGAAGCTGTCGGTCAGTTTGGTGGCGAAGGCGAAGGACGCGTTGCCCCACAGGTAATTGGATGTCTTGCCGTCGGCGCCTTCCTGATAATTGAACGCTTTGACGGGAACGGTGTCGGGGCCGTAGGGAACGCGCAGCAGGAACCGGGGAACCGTGAGCCCGAGATAGCGCGCGTCCTCCGTTTCGCGGAACGAGTTCCACTTGGCGTATTTCGGGCCGTCGAAGATCGATTGCAAATCCTTCAGATTGGCGATGTCTTCATACTTTTCGACGCCGAACATTTGCGGCCCGGCCGATGCGATGACCGGCGCGTGGGAAATGGCCCCGACCGTCGACATATATTGCATCAGCTTGACGTCCTGTGCGCCCGCGCCGAACTCGTAGCTGGCGATCATCGCGGCCACCGGCTGGCCGCCGAATTGCCCGAATTCCGCGGTGTAAATATGCTTGTAGAGGCCGGACTTCACGATTTCCGGGCTATCCTCGAAATCGGTCAGCAGCTCGTCCTTGCTCGCGCTGAGGATTTCGATTTTCGTGTTCTGACGAAAGTCGGTGCGATCGACGGTGAATTGCAGGCCGCGCCACGCGGCCTCGAGGCTCTGCACTTCCTGGCTGTGGAGGATGGCGTCGAGCTGGGCTGACAATTTGCGATCGATCTCGGCCATCATCTGGTCGACAATCGCGTTATTGATCTTTTCGTCCTGGCGCGTCGGCTTCATCAATTCGCCGATGAAGGCGGCGATTCCGCGTCGCGCGACATCATAGCCTTCGTCGTGCGGCGTGATTTTGGTCTCGCCCAGAATCTGATCGAGCAAGGACATTTCACCCTCCGTCGTGACGGCGACGGCGGACTGAGCTTGCGTTTCGGGATTGCTCATTGTCAGTTTCCTGAAAAAGTCGACGGTTGAGGGCGTGGAATTGGCGGTCAGACGGCCTTGGGCGCGGTCAGTTCGGCCAGAAGCTTCTGCCGGACCGTTTCGTCGTCGAGCACGCCCTGGATCGCCTTGCGAAAACTCGGCACATTGCCCAACGGGCCTTTGAGCGAGACCAGCGCTTCCCGCAATTCCAGCAGCTTGCGCAATTCGGGAACCTGACGTGCGATCTGCTCCGGTTCGAAGCTTCGCAGATTCGCGAACTGGAGCTGCACGCCGAGCTTTCCCGCGTCGGGAGAATCGTCGATCTTGTTTTCCACGGCGACGTTGACGGCGAGATCGTGACTCTTCATCACGTCGTCGAAATTGTCCTTGCTGATGTTGATCAGTTCGCGCTGTTCGATTGTTCGATCATCCGCGCGGCCGGTGAAATCGCCCATCAGAATGAGCTTCAGCGGCAACTCGACTTCTTCCTTGGCGTTGCCGGTCGCCGGCTTGAATCGGATATTGACTCGCTCCTTGGGAGCCACTGAACCTTCCTGCGCCATCCAATTCCCCTCTTGTCACCGTTTGCGTCACAACCATTCCGGGCTTAGCCGCGCATCAACCGCACCGCGGCGCCGATATCGAGACGGGCGATGCGCCCTCGGGCCTCTTCGATGGCGGCGCGGCGGCGCTCTTCGGACATCACGGATTGCGCATCGGAATGCGTCAGCGTTCGCAGGCGCAACTCGGCGATGGAAGCGGCCAGATCGGGCTCCCAGCGCTCCAGATCGCGTTCGTCGACCGATCGGTCGAGATGCTCGACAAGCGGCAGCGCCGCGGCGACAAATCCTTGCTCGAAGCAAAACTGGGCCTGGGCCAATTGCCACACGGCGCGCTGGCGCCCCGAGGCGGCCCGTCGCAGCGTTTGGGCCAAACCGTCCAGCGCCTCGGCGGTCTTGCCCGACCCAAGCAATGCGCGCGCCTGCGCCACCGCGACCGCCATCTCGTCGCGGCGCGCCGCCCCGACGCCTGCGTCGGCCGGCCCCGCGGCCAACTCGCGCGTGGCCTCGTCGGCGAACGGTCGTCCGTCCTTGAACGTCAGCTCGAGCAGTCCGGGATACCGCGCGACGAAGTAGCGAAGCAGGCCGAGCGCGCCGGCGCGCGCGGTTGCAAAGCCCGGCCCCATTTCGCCGAGCGCTTCAAAACTGTGGCGTTGCGCATCGACGCAGAACGGCGCGGTCCAGATCAGGTCTTCGGCGCTCGCCAGGACGACGGGCCATTGCTTTTGCGCGCGCGCCGCCTCGATCGCCTCGAGGCTCTCGGTCGGCGGCATGGCCAGCGTTCGACCATCCTGTACGCTTGGGAGCGCATCGATGCGGAGCCAGGAGCCGGTGCGGGCGAGAACATAAGCGCGCGGATCGCCGGGGTCCTGCGCGCGCAAGCTCATCGCGTGGGCGCGCAGCGCAGGCGCAAGGGCGCCGACGGCCGCGTTGAGTTCAGGCAGACTCGCGCCGCCGGGCGCGGCGGCGACAGCGTCCGCCCGTATCGCCGCGCCGGCGCTTGCGCTTTGACCGGGAGCCGCAGGTGAGGTCGACTCTGCCTGAGCAGCAGGCGCAGGCGCGGGCGCTTCGCCTGCCGGCGCCGCGGCGGTCGCTTCGGCGCGCTGCGAGGCCTCGGCGATGGAGCGCCGCGCCTCTTCCACGGCCGGACGAAGAGGCCGCAGCAGTTCCCCGACCGACAGTTGCTCTTTTTGAAGTTTGCCGGCCATCGCTTCGTCGATGCCGCGCAAACCGTCGAACAGCGCCACGATATTCGCCGCGTCGGATTCCTGAAACTTCATCTCGGCGATCGGCGTCGCCAGGCGCCCCACGAGCCATTCGATCGAGGCGACGCGCGCACGCTCACGGCGCACCGGAGGAAACGAATCGTCCCAGTGCGCGACAACGATGCCAAGAAGAATCGATATGCCAACGACCAGACCGGCGAGTCCCTCGCGACGAAAAAGAGCGTAGGCGCCCCACGCCGCGACAAGAAAATCCTTGGACTTGGTCGACGTGATCTCGATGGCGCCCTCCTGGACCTTTCGCCAGTCGACCGCGCTGGGGCCATCGGCTTCGAGCTTGCGCAACTCCGCTTCGATCGCTTCGAATTCCGGTAAAGCGCGGCAATCAACACCCGCGGGACTGTCAGGCGCGATCGGCGCCGCGCCGATGCCGGCGCGAACATCCGCGACCGAGGCGTCTCCTGCGCTCATTGAGGATGCATCGCCAAAGGCGCTGGCTCATCAGAACTCCGCCGCCCCATGACCACGCCCGCCGCTGAAGGAACGCCACATTGTTGTGACCGGCCATAGACTGCACGGCGTTTTTGAAGGCTTGATGAACCCGCAGCGAGACAGGGTGAAGCGGGCGTTTTGGACGAGTTTCACAGCGCCGCGTTGTGATCCGGCCGCCGGCGCGGCTCGCCGATTTGGAGTCCCGACCGGCACTGATGAGCATTTCTCGGCGTGCTTTCTGGTCCGTCTTCACGGCCCTGTCATTTCCGACCTGTTAGCTGGAGCGCCGCGCGCCCCGCATGCGCGCCGAGGGGAATCCCGCGTCGATGCCCATGATGATAAAGCCTCGCACTCTGGGCGTGCTCGCAAAGGCGGAGCGCCGGAAGGTCGGCGCTTCGTATATCGTCACAGCGTTGGGGTTGTTCGATCTTGCTCGGCCCGACGCCGACCGGTTCGAGACGGATCAGGCGCTTTGGCTCCTGGCGGCCAAAGCGTTGCCGAAGGGCAGCGTCATCGATGTTGGAATGCCCAAGCCTCGCGCCGAGCTTCTCATCGGCGGGGCGGCGCGCGCGCCGACCGGCCAGCCGGCCACCGCCATGGCCGTGGAATGGGCGGTCGGGCCGCTGCGCAAGCGTCTCGTCGCGTTCGGCGATCGCTATTGGCAGATCGCGGACGGCGGCGTCGCCGCAACCTCGCCGCGTCCGTTCACCGAGATTCCGTTGTCCCCCGAACGCGCCTTCGGGGGCGCCGGCTTTGCCGACAATCCGGGGGGGCTCGGCTACCGGACCATTGAGCGGATCCGGGCGGGCGAACTGGTGGCGCTCCCCAATATCGAGAACGCGGACCAGCTTGTTCTCGCCCCTGAGAGCCGCCCGGCGCCGGCGCTTTGCGGCCCGATGGATATGGCCAGCCCGAAACGCCGGCGCTACGCCGGAACCTATGACGGCCACTGGCTGAAGCATGTCGCGCCGGCGCTTCCCGACGATGTCGACCCGCGGTTGTTCCTGACCGCGCCCGAGGACCAGGTGTTCCCCGACTTTCTGCACGGCGGCGAACCCTATGCGCTGCGCGGGTTCTCGGCCGACGAACCGGAATTGCGCGGCGCCTTGCCGGCGTTTCGCGTGCGCTGCTTTCTGGCTCGCAAGGGCAAGGGGGAGGCGCCCGACGAACTGGTCGAAATGGAAATGCGCACCGACACGCTCTGGCTGTTCGCCGGCGCGCGCCGAGGGGTGCTGATCTATCGCGGCGCGTTGCCGGTGAACGACATCGATGCGGAGGATCTGTCGGCGGTCATGCTCGCCTATGAACGCGCGTCGGACGAGCCGCGCAGCTTCGAGAGCTATGTCGAGGTGTGGAAGCTGCGCCGGGACAGGGCGTCGGCAGTCAAGTGGGCCTTTGCCGAAGGCCAGTTGGCGCCTGCTCTCTCCCCTGAAATCGTCGAGCGCCGCAACGCTGAACGCGCCGCGCTGACCCGGCGCCTGCTCGATAAACACCTGGAGGGACAGGCGTGGGCGTTCAACCGCCGCCTCGACGAAGCAGGCGTGCCGGAGCTCGTGAGGCCGGCGGCGCCCAAGGCGGAATTGGACGAGGAACTGCTCAACCTTTACTTGCCGACTCCGGAAGAACTCGAAGAAGGAGAGATTGATCTCGCCGCAATTCTCGACGGCATCGCGGCGATCGAGAAGAAGACGAGGAAAAAGGTCGAAGAGCTGGAGGGGAAGGCCGATTCCATCAAGAAGTCGGTCGACGCCCTGCGCGCTCCAGGTTCCGGGCCCGACGAAGTGGATTCGCTTTTCGCCGCGCTCGATCAATTGAGCGGCGGCGAGACCGCGAAGGGGTTGGACGAGGCGTTCGGCGGCATCGAGACTTCGCCGCCGTCGCTGACCGCCGCCGCCGAACCGGAGCCGGAACCGGGGGACGCTTTGAAACGCGTCAAGGATTGGCGCCGACTGATCCTCGACGGCATGCGGGACGTCCCTGACGACGAGGTCGAGTTTCTGGCGGCGCGGGCGCGGTTCCTGGAGCTTCCGGAGGGAAAGCCGCTTTTTGAAGTGCGCAAGGCGATGGAGGCCGCAAGGACGAACGTCCCCGAGGCGCCCTCGTTCGAGCCGGCGGCCGCGCCCGGCGCAGCTCCCGCTTCCGAGCCCCCGCGCAGGGTCAGCATCGAGGCGTTGCTCGACGACATCGGCCGCGAGCCGACGGGCGCCGGCAGCCCCCTGACGACCGCAGCGCAAGCCCCGGACATCGGCGCGAAGCGGGGGCAGATCGGCGATCAGATCCGCGAGGCGTTCCCCAATCTGCCGCAGGACGGCGGGTCGGTTCTTGATTCGTTGCTGGCGGCGCTGGAATCGAAACCCGACGCCGAGAGCACGACTCCGGCAGACCCGGCCGGCAGGATGCGCCAGAACGTCGAGCAGCAGAAGGCCAAGCTCGACGAGACGATCAGCAGTCTCGACGAGCAGGAAGCCGAGATGATGAAGGGTCTGACGGTCATCCGCCAGAAGAACTCCAGAGCCGAGCTATCCGCAAAAGTCGATGAGCCGCGCCCTCGCGCGCCGCTTCGGCGAACTGGTGGCGACGGAATACCGCAACGGCCTCAGTCTTGCGCGGCGCGATCTGGCGGGGGCCGATCTGCGCGGCGTCGATCTGGCCGGCGCGGACATGGAAGGGGCGCTGCTGGAGCGGGCCGATCTCAGCGGCGCTCGCCTGGCGGGCGCCCGTCTGCAAAACGCCGCGCTGGCTGGCGCGACCCTGGACGGCGCTGACTTTTCGGACGTCGATCTCAGCGGCGCCAACCTCGCCAAGTGTCACGCGACAAAGACCGATTTCAGTCGATGCCGATTTGCCAATTCCTTCGTTCTCGAAGCCGATTTTTCCGGTTCGAAGTTCGAAGGCGCCCGTCTCGAGAAAATGCAAATCGTCAAATGCAAATTCGATGACGCCGATTTGAGTGAAGCGGCGATCAACTTGTCTTCCGTGATGCAGACCTCGCTTGCGCGCACGATGTGGAACCGCGCCAGTCTCGAGGCCAGCTCATTCATCGACGTAAGGTTGGATGCGGCGCACTTTCGCGGCGCGAAGCTGTTCCGTTGCGTCTTCCTGAAGGCGCCCGCGGCGGCCAGCGATTTCGAGGACGCCGAGATCACGCGGAGCAGTTTCATTGGCGAGGTCGATCTGGCGAACGCCCGCTTTGCGCGCGCGACCGGCTCGGATTTCACGCTTCACGAGGTCAATCTGTCCCGCGCGGATTTCAGCGCCGCGACCTTCAAACGCGCCACGTTCGTAAAATCGGACTTCACAGGCGCCAATTTTCGGTTGGCTTCCCTGAAGGGCGCACTGTTCGGCGGCGCCAGGCTCGCCGGGGCGGATTTTGTCGGCGCGAATTTGCTCGGCGCCCAGCTCAGGCGCGCCGACCTGTCGGGAGCAAGAATGAACGGCGCCAATCTCTACAGCGCCGATCTCGATCACACGATATTCACGGCGGCCGATCTCACCGGCGCCAATCTCGACAAGACCTATCTGGCGGTGGACACCAATGTCGGTTAGCGACTTCTTCGATCACATGAAATACAGCCAGCCGTACATGAAGGGTCAGCTCGATGGCGCCGATTTCTCCGGGCAGAAACTGAACGGCCTGGCCGCCTATGAGACAACTTTCACCGACGCCAATTTCAGCAAAGCGACTCTGAAGGAGATGACGTTCATCAAGTGCGACTTCGCGCGATGCGCTTTTTCCGAGGCAAAGATCAATACCTGCAAATTTATCGACTGCGTCTTTCAGGATGCAAGGTTTGACCGGGCGACCATTGAACTCTCCGCCACGGTCCAGACCAAGGCCGAAGGGTCGTCGTTCGAGGGCGCCAGGATATTCATGGCGAGCATGATGAAAACCTCGTTCGCCGGCGCCGATTTCACCAGGATTTCGATCGAAAAATCAGTGTTCCTGGAGTGCGACGTCGCGGGCGTCAATCTGTCGAAAGGCAAGCTGAGAAATGTCGTGATTGTCGGAGGCGATCTGCGAACCGCCACGCTCGACCATCTGGATTGCGACGGGATCATGCTGATGGAGGCGGACTTGTCCGAGCGCGACCTCCGGACGCTCATTTTGCTCCGCGCCAATCTCGCCAAGACGTCGCTGGCGGGCGCCAATCTCGCCGGAATGGAATTGGCGGGAGGCGTGTTCATGGACGCGAATCTGCAGCGGGCGGATCTCAGCGACGCGAAGGCGCCGATGACGCTGTTCGCTGGCGCGGATCTGACGGGCGCGAAGCTGCGCAACGCCGACCTGTCGATGACGAATTTCGAGGGGGCCAATATTCAGGCCGCGGATTTCGGCGGAGCCAGGCTCAATCATTCAAATTTGAATCATACGAAGGCCGCCGGCGCCCGCTTCGATCGCGCCGATCTATCTATCGCGAAATTCGGCTATGCGGATTTAAGGGGCGCGGTCTTTTCGGGCGCTCAATTCAAGCAGACAGACCTGCATTGCGCATTGATGCAAGGTTCATTGAGCGCCGGGGCCGGCGGTTCGACCCTGCCCACCGATCAAGCGCGCGCCATCGCCGAACTCTACGATCCGCGTCGCGTCGCGACGAACGAAGCCGGGGAACAGTGATGTTCGTGAATTCTCAGGGACCGATACCCGCCATCGGATTTGCATTTCCGGACGTGCTGCTCGTGCCGCCGCTCGAAATTCCCGTTCCGTTTCCGAACATGTCGCTGAGCCCCACCGCCATACCGACCTGCTTCAACGTCTTTTTGATGTGCATGCCGGCGCACAATCTGGCGACGATACGGCCTGTCACGATCACCGGCGTGGGGCTTGGCGCCTTATGCGGCGATGATTTCGGGCCGGCTCACGACATGATTGGCTCCTTCACGCTGTTTCTCGGCGGTCCACCGGCGACCAAAATGACGATGCCGACCAACCAGAATCTGATCAACGCCTTCGGATTCAACATATCGCCGTCCCAGATCGTTTTGCTCTGTCTGGCCTAGCGGAGGGAAAGTTGTGGGGACGGCAAGGAATTGGCGATTGCATCTTCGCGCGGCGTCCAGGGGCGGGGAAACCCTCAGGCGACGCGCCAGCCAGGACTGGAGATACGCATCATGGACGATGTAGCGGCGGGCTTGGGCGTCCAGAGCATGACGCTCGATATTCCGTTCTTTGCGGGCAAGACGTTCCACGTCATCCGCATGTCCGGCGAGGAAGCCGTTTCGACGCCTTATGCGTTCGAAGTGGAGTTTACCTGTCCCGAGGTTCTCGACGGCGCGGGCGCGGTCGGAAAACCCGTCACGCTGACCGTGCAGCTCGCCAACGACACGTTTATCGCGGCCGGCGTCATCGTCAGATTTCGCAGCGACGATCCCACCCCGCTGGGTGATTTTGCGTATCACGTCAGAATCGGCCCGCACTTCAGGCTTCTCGAGCTCAGCAGGCAAAATCAGGTCTACGGCACCGTGGAGCCGATCAAGCTCGGCGACCTCATCAGCGGCAAGCTGACCAACGCCCTCTCCCGATCGTCTACCTCGGGGGGAGACATGGTGCAGGTGGACTATGAGCTGCGGCTGAGCGGCGTCTATCCCGCTCGCACCAACGTCGTGCAATTCGAAGAGTCCGATATGGATTTCATATCGCGCATTTGTGAAAACGCCGGCGTTTTCTACTTCTTCGAGCACCAGCCGCTCAAGGACACGATGATCTTCTGCGACGCCAACGTCGCTTTCGACAGCAGCGGCGGCGCCACGTTGCCGTTCCGGATGTCGCGCGGCATCGCCGGCGACCCGGCGGTCTCGTCGTTCCTGGCGGTCGCAAGGCCGGTGCCGCAGAAGATGTATTTGCGCGATTTCGACGATTTGCAGGCTGGCGCGCAGATGCTCGCCTCCGCCGTCGTCGACAAGGCGGGGATTGGCGCGGTCGTCGAATATGGCGCCAATTTCGCCACCATCGACGAAGGAGACCGGCTCGCCCAGATCCGCGCCGAGGAGCGGAATGCGCAGCGGGTCGTGTATCACGGCGTGAGCTCGGCGCCGCAGTTGCGCCCCGGCTATTTCTTCACGCTGGGCAGCCATCCCGACGCGTCGCGAAACGGCAAATATGTGGTGACCATGGTCACCCATGCCGTCGGCGATCCCAGCTCTTCGAGCGGCCAATATCAAAACACCTTCGAATGCATCAAGTTTGACGTGGCCTATCGCCCGCAGCGACTGACGCCACGCCCGATCGCCGCGGGTCTGTTCAACGCGACGATCGACGCCCAAGGCCCTGGCGAACGCGCCGACATCGACATCCTTGGCCGCTACAAGGTCCGCCACATCTATGATGAGAGCAATTCGCCCCCCGGTCTGGCGAGCCAGTACGTGCGCAAGGCGCAACCCTACGCCGGCAAGGGGGACACCGGTTTTCATTTTCCGTTGCTGAAGGACGCAGAGGTTATCGTCGGCTACGTCAATGGTGACCCCGACCGGCCGATCATTCTGGGCGCGATACCAAACTCGCTGACGCCGGCGGTTTCGACGCAGAACAACTATCAGACGAACCGTTTTCGGACGCCGTCCGGCGGACTTTTCGAGCTGCACGACGGGATATACCGCGGGCCTCAAGGGCCCACGGGGGCGACCGGCGCCACCGGAGCTACGGGCGCCGCTGGGGCGACCGGCGCCGCGGGACCGGCCGGGGCATTGGCCGGCACCAATGAGGATCAGACCGACGCCGACCCCTATCTGCGATTCGTTTCGCAGGACCCGGGCACGAGCGAGTTTGCGACGTCGAGCTACCTTCGGCTGGGCGCCAACGTGAGCGACGAGGCCAGTTTGCTGGCGACAACCTCGGTGTCGGGGACCACGTCGACGACCGTGACGGTCACCGCGTCCTCGGTGTCGCCGGCCCCTACGAGCGCAACCGTCACCGCGGGACCCTTTGGCGTCTCGGCGACGTCGAGCGCCGTCGATCTCGAGCAATTCTCGACCGCGGAATGTTACCTCGCCAATTCCCTGCAAAGCTCGTCGGGCAAGGACCAACTGACCTCCGCGCAGTTGCAAGGCACCACGCAAACCCAGAATATGTGGAAAGCCGCGGTGACGCCGATCAACACGCGCGCCCCGCTGACGCACGGCATATTCATGTATTCGGATGGCGACCTGCAGGTGAACACGGTCGGCGCCGCCTACATGCAGTATCAGCAAGGCCACGCGACGGTGGTGGCGGGCGGCGACGGAAGTTATGCGGTCCCGAACGGCCAGTTCACCCTGACCGCGATGAACGGCATTTCCATCACCGCCGGTCTTCTGCCCAACTCCGCGACGACGGTGGCGGGCAATGACGCAGTGACCTATGTCCCGGACGACCAGACGCTCTACAACAATATCCAGAACTATCAGACGGACAGCAGCGGAACGGTGCAAACCACGCCAGGCCCGCCTCCCTTCATGATACCTGTGCCGATCCCTCTCAGCCCGCCGCTGACCACCGCGGCCACCATCACGAAATACACCAGCGTCAGCGTGGGCGGGACCGGGACTTATGAGACGACTGCGGCGTTGTCGGCCGGCGCCGGCGACAACACGGCGGGCCAGACGGCGATGAACAATGTCGCGACCAAGACGACCGGGATGGCGGACCTCTATCTGATGGCCTCAAACAACATCAACCAGAAGGCGTTCGGTCCGCTCAGCGAGATCACCTATGGGGATTCCTACAAGAACGTGCAGGGCAACACGACCGATATCTTCAGCGGCACGTATTACAAAGAAACACACGGCACGTTGATTCAACATCTCTACGCCGATACGTACAATACAAACTACCAGAACACGACCACGACGACGAACGGGAACTCCTCGAGCGTCGTCTACGGCTTCACTTCGAGCGTGTTCACCGGAGCGGCCTCCAGCATCAAGATTGACGCGGAGTTCAATCTCGTCGTCGGCATCAAGACCGATATGGTCATGGGTCTGGCGGTCAAGATCGTGCCAATCCTCGACGCGTCGATCCTCGGCTGGTCGCTCAAGTTCGCCCTGGTCGACCAGAAGTTCGCCATCACCGATACGAAATCGGTGATTGTGGACTCGAAATCCTATTTCGTCGAAATGAAGAATGGCGCGGTCAAAGAGAAGACAACGGCTGTCAATTGCAACACGGCGGCCCTCAAGTCGGGACTTGGCGTCATGAAATCGAACATTCAAGCGGCGTTGAAATCGGACGTGACCCCGCTGCAGGTCGTCACCTGATGGAGGATCATTGACAATGGAGCGATTGGCTGTCGCCCGAAACAAACCGACGCCGCACGGCTCTGTCGAGCCTCGCGCTCCTTCGCTCGTCGTCGGGAAAGTGACCGCGGAGCACGGCGTCCAGGGCGTCGAGATCGAGGTGGGAGAGGAGCTTCTGGCCGCGCTGGTCGGTTTTGGCTGTCTCGTCCGACCGATCGCCGGCGACCGGGTGCTGGCGGCGCGAATTCCCGGCGGGGTTTTCGTGTTGTCCGTTCTCGAACGCCGGGCGCCTGACAGCGCGACGCTTGCGCTTCCGTCGGGCGGCGCGCTCGTCGTCGAGGCGGAAGACATCGGTCTTGTCGCGCGCAAGGCGTTTTCTGTCGATGCGCGTTCGATCGGCCTGCGCGCTCAAAAATTCAATGTCGTCGCCGATACCTTGAGTCTGCTCGCGCGCGCGGCCAATTGGGTCGCCGACCAGTTGCGCGTGTCGGCAAAGACGCAGGAAATCATCGCCGACACGATCAGTTCGAAATCGCTCGATCGCGTGACGATCGTCGAGCGGGCCGACGTGCTGCGCGCGCAGACCCTGTCGCAGACCATCGACGGCGTCGCGGTGACAAGCGCGCCGATCGCCGTGATCGCGACGTCCGAGGATCTGCGGCTCGACGGCAAGCGCGTGACGGTCGGCTGACGTCAGGAGAGTTGAGACGATGAACGCCGCTGTTCCGATCGAGACGGCCGAGCGTGTCGAAGCCGCGGCGCAACTCGTGACCGCTGGTCGACACGCCGAGGCGCAGGAGCTCCTGCGCGCGGTGCTCGAGCGCGAACCGGGCAATGCCGACGCCATCAACACTCTGGCGTCGATCGCGCTGGCGCGTCGCGACGGCAGACGGGCGTACGAGATTCTCGCGCCGGCTTGCACCGCCTTTCCCGATCATGCGCGGCTGCTGTCGAACCTCGGCATGGCGTATATGTTGCTCGAGCGGCCCGAGGAGGCGACCGCATGCCTTGAACGCGCGGCTTCGGCGGCTCCCTATGATGCTGAAATCCGGTTGTCGCTCGCCCAGTTCCTGACCACTGCGGGCAACGTTGGCCGGGCGAGGGAAGAAATCGAAACGGTGCTGCGGCAGGATCCCCAGAACGTGCCGGCGCTTTCCCGGCTCGGGCTGCTGCTGATCGCCGAAGGCGATCCGGCGCGCGCCGAAATCGCGTGGCGGCAAGCGCTGGAGCTTCAACCGAAAAACGCGGAGGTGCTCCAGAATCTTTCGGTCCTCTGTACGTCTTCGGGCCGTCTTGAGGAGGCGGCGCTGCTGGCAGAGCGCGCTCATCTCTGGGCGCCTCTCGACATCGGAAAGCGGGTGCACCTTGCCCGCTGCCGCGCCGCGATCGGCGATTTCGACGGCGCAAATGCGATGTGCAAACAGATCCTGATCGTGGCGCCGGAAAATCTGCCTGCGACCGAGCTGTTTGCGCGGCTGACGATCATCCGGGGCGCCGTGCCCGCCGGCATCGAAACGTTGTCGCATTTCGTGCGTATGCATCCGAAAAACCCCGACGCGATTCTGGCGCTGGCCGGCGCCCTGCGTTTCGTAGGGCGCATGCCGCAGTGTTTGGCCTTTGTCGATCAGGCGCTGGCGGTCGCCCCCAACCATGCTTTCGGGCAAATGCTGCGCGCAGACCTGCTGCTGACGCTCGGCCGCTTTCGCGAGGTGTGGGCTGGCGAGCCGCTTGCGCGCGCCGACCGGCCGCGTTGCGTGGCGGCGCCGAGCGGCACATCGACGATCGATGCGCTGGTGTTCGGCCGGTTCGTCGCCGGCCTGCGCGAGGACGGCGTCGCGATCGTGTCCCTCGCCGGCGACATGGTCTCCGGCGTTCTGGGCCATGTCAAAGGTGTGCGGCTGATCGGAGCCGCAGAGGCGGGGGAAATGCCGATGCTGCCGCTGCACGGCCTGCCGGCGGCGGTCGGCGTCGATCAGTCGACGGCGCCGGCCGAGCGCTTTCTCGAACCCGATCCCGCGCAAGTCGAGCGATGGCGCAGGGCGCTCGCCGAATTGCCGCGCCCGCTCATCGGCGTCGACTGGGACCAATTCCTGCCGGGCGCGCGCGCTGATAAAGTCATCCCGCTTGCCGCCGGTCGTGGAACAGTCGTCGGTCTCGCCGCCAACCCCGAGCGACGCCAGCTCGCCAGTTGGCCCAAGGTCATTGACGCCGGCGCCCAGATCCGCGGCGCGGCGGACCTGATCGCCGCGATCTCATGCCTCGATGCGGTCGTTGCGACCGACGGGCTGCCGCTTCATGTCACCGGCGCTCTGGGCATTCCAGGGATCGCGTTGATCCCGTGCGGCTATCCCTGGTATTTCGCGGCCGACGGGAATCGCTCGATCTGGTACCGGTCGCTGCTCGTGGCGCGGCAGGCGTCGCCGGCCGATTGGGACAGCGCTCTGACCAAAGCGTCCGCGTTGCTCGGGGAAATTCTGGCGCCTCCCGACAGCGGGATATCCATCCCATGACGTGGCAGCCGCTCACCCGCGTTCCCGATGTGGTCCAGCAGGCGTTGCTCGACGCCGCGCGCGCCTCGATCATTTCGCTCGACACCTATGCGGGCGTCAGCCGGGCGGAAAACGACATGCTCGCGGTTGACCTTGTCGACGGCCGACGCATTCACGTGAGCTTCAAGACGATCGCCAAAGCCGCGGAGAAGTTCGGCGCGCGCGACGCCGTGCGTTACGACATGCAGGGCCGCGCGATCGTCGGCAAGGAAGGCCTCGGCCTCGCGGCGCATGCCGTCGTCGACATCAAGACGCAAGCGTTTCTCGACGTCTCCTGTGAGATTCGCTGGCGCGACCGCGACGGCCGGTAGTTCGGCGGGTGCGACATGAAGAACTGGGCGATCGCTGGGTTCTGCGCCATTTCACTGATGTGCGCTAGCGTCGTCGGGGGTCTCGCCCAGGACGACGATCTCCAGCGGATTGTGAAGTCAGGCGTTTGCCCGGACGACCTCACACCCTATGACACTGTCAAATATTCCGTCCATTGCGCCGGAATGGACGAGAATTCGTGCCAGCTGAACGACAAGGCGTGCTTCGAGGACGAGCGAAAATGCTGGGACGAAGTGAACCTGATCAACAAGCAGATCTTCTCCTACAACAATTTCGTCAAGGCGTGCGCGGCGCGTAAGTGACGGCCGTGCGTCGTGCGGGGCGTGGCGAGATTGCCGGAGTTCGGACCGTCAGATCAGCCGCAGCCCCTTCAGGCTGGCGTGCCCATGCCGCCCGACGATCAGATGATCGTGGATCGCGACCCCGAGCGGCGTCGCCAGCGCGATGATATCCTGCGTCATCTTGACGTCGGCGGTCGAAGGCGTCGGGTCGCCTGAGGGGTGATTGTGGACCAGCACGACGGCGGTGGCGGCCAGCTCCAGCGCGCGGCGCACGATTTCGCGCGGATAGACCGGCGTGTGGTCGACCGTCCCGGACCCCTGCACTTCATCGGCGATCAGGCCGTTGCGCTTGTCGAGAAACAGGATGCGGAATTCCTCGCGGTCGGAAAAGGCCATCGCCGTGCGGCAATAGTCGACGACTTCGCTCCACGAGCCGAGCGGCAGCCGCTTGTTGACCGCGCCCTTGGCGAAGCGGCGGGCGCCGGCCTCGAGGATTTTGAATTCGTCGATTGAAGCGGCGGTCATGCCGTCGACCTCGGCCAGCCTTTCAGGTCGCGCGGCGATCGCCTCGGCGAACGACCCGAACCGTGCGACCAGCGCCTTGGCGAGCGGCTTGACGTCGCGCCGCGGCACCGCCCGGAACAGGACGAGCTCCAGCAGCTCATAATCGGCGACGGCGTCCGGTCCGGCCTCCCGCAGCCGGGCGCGCAGCCGCGCGCGATGGCCGAGGTAATGGGCCGGCTCGGGGTCGTCCGGCTGCTTGCTCATCGGGGGTAGGGCGGCCGGTCCCAGCCTCGCGGCGACAAGGTGAATATTTCGGCGCCGCTTTCGGTGACGCCGATCGCGTGCTCGAACTGCGCCGACAGGGAACGGTCGCGCGTCACCGCCGTCCAGCCGTCGGAGAGCACTTTGACGCCGGGGAGGCCGAGGTTGATCATCGGCTCGATGGTGAAGAACATGCCAGGACGCAGCGGAATCCCTTCGCCGCGACGCCCGTAGTGCAGGATATTGGGCTCGTCATGGAACAGCCGGCCGAGGCCGTGGCCGCAAAAGTCGCGCACCACCGAGCAGCGTTGCGGCTCGGCGTAGCTCTGGATCGCCGCGCCGATGTCGCCCGTCGTCGCTCCCGGCTTGACCGCCGCGATGCCGCGCATCATCGCCTCGTAGGTGACGTCGATCAGGCGCTGGGCGCGCCGCGGCGCCTGCCCCGCCACATACATCCGGCTGGAATCGCCATGCCATCCCTCGACGATCAGCGTGACGTCGATGTTGAGGATGTCGCCCTCGCGCAGCGGCTTGTCGTCGGGAATGCCGTGACAGACGACATGGTTGATCGAGGTGCAGATCGACTTGCGATAGCCGCGGTAGTTGAGCGGGGCGGGGTAGGCGTGATGGTCCATCGCAAATTCAAACGCGAACCGGTCGAGCGCCGCCGTCGTCTCGCCCGGGCGCACCCGTTCGACCAGCAGGTCGAGCGCCTCGGCGGCGAGCGCGCCGGCCTTGCGCATCGCTGCGAAATCCTCGGGGCCGTGCAATCTGATGTGGCCGGTCTTGCGGCCTTGCAATTGAGCGGAATCGACGAACGTCATTTCAAGGACCATGGCGGAGAATTGGAGCGCAAGCGCGGGAAGGCCGGCCCAATCTAATACGCGCGCGGGTGTTCGCAAGACACGAATGCGCGCTCAGCGCGAAAAGCGGTCCCGGTAGTCCTGGGGCGTCACCCGGATGATCCGTGCAAAACTGCGGCGCATCGTCTCCTCGCAGCCGAAGCCGCAGCGAACCGCGATGCGCTTGATCGGCTCGCCGGAATCGCAGAGCCGGCGCTGCGCCGCCTCGACGCGCAGCCGTTCGATCGCCTTGGCCGGTGTGCAGCCGGTCGCCTGCTTATAGCGGCGCAGGAAGGTGCGATCGCTCATCCCGACGCGGGCGGCGAGGCGCGGGATCGACAGATCGGCGCCGAGATTGTCGCCGATCCAGGCGTGAAGGGAGCCGAAACTGTCGTCGCCGTGCTGCAGCGCCAGCGCCATGCTGAACTGCGCCTGACCGCCCGGGCGTTTGAGAAAGACCACCAGTTGGCGCGCCACGGCGAGCGCCGTCGGCCGGCCGAGATCGTCCTCGACCAAGGCGAGCGCCAGGTCGATTCCGGCGGTGATGCCCGCCGAGGTCCAGACGGCGCCGTCGCGGATGAAAATCGGATCGCTTTCGACGATCACGTCGGGATGCCGCCGCGCCAGCTCCGCGCAGCGCGTCCAATGCGTCGTGACGCGGCGGCCAGCCAGCAGGCCGGCGGCGGCGAGCAGCAACGCGCCCGAGCAGACCGAGGCGAGGCGGCGCGCCTGCTTTGCCCGCTCGCGCAGCCAATCCAGCAGAGCCTGGTCCTCGCGCGCTACGTTCACGCCAAAGCCGCCGGCGACGATCAGGGTGTCCACCGCGTCCCGCATCGGGGGAAGGGGCGTCACGATGAGGCCGAGGCCGGCGGAAGTCCTGACGCCCGGCGCACTGGGCGCGACGACCTCGAGCGCATAGGGGGCGGGGGAGCGTCGATGCGCCGCAAGGTCGTTGGCCGTCGCGAAGACCTGCAAGGGACCGGCGACGTCGAGCAGTTGCGCCATTTCGAACGCGAGGATTTCGACGCGCCTCGGCCGGTTTGGCGTAAAATGTTGGACATCTGTCATTTCCGCCAAACCATAGCCGACTATGCTGATCGACGCCAAGCCCATTCCAACAGGCTCCGGGGAAGAGACCATGTCCGTCGAGATCGGCCTTCTTGTTTTTCCGAATGTGCAGCAACTCGACCTCACCGGGCCTTACGAGGTGTTCGCGAGTTGGCCGGACGCGCGCGTCCGCCTGGCGTGGAAGAGCCGCGAGCCGGTGCTTTCCTCGACCGGGCTCTCGCTGGCGCCGACCGCGACCTTCGAAGACTGTCCGCAGCTTGATGTCGTTTGCATTCCAGGCGGCGTTGGGGTCAATCCTTTGCTTGAGGACGAGACGGTTCTGGCGTTTGTGCGGCGCCAGGCTTCGACGGCGCGTTTCGTGACCTCGGTTTGCACCGGCGCGTTGGTGCTCGGCGCGGCTGGCCTCTTGCGCGGCAAGTGCGCCACCACCCATTGGGCGTCGCATGATCTGCTCGCCGCCTTCGGCGCCGTTCCGACGCGCGGGCGGGTCGTGCGGGACGGCAATCTGATGACCGGCGGCGGCGTGACCGCGGGGATCGACTTTGCGCTGGCGCTAGTCGCCGAACTCGCCGGCGTCGAGACCGCGCAGGCGATCCAGCTTCAGCTTGAATATGCGCCCGAGCCCCCATTCGACGCGGGGTCACCGGAAACCGCGCCGCGCGAGATCGTCGCGTCGCTTCGCAAGCGCGGCGCGGCGGTCAGGGCCGACCGCGAAGCGCTTGTCGCGGCGGCGGCGCGCCGGCTCGCCGCTCCGTAGCGGAGATGGCGCGCCTCGGTTGCGGCTTGAAAACGGGGCGGCGCCGCCCTCTGCTGCGGCGCGTTCGCCGTGGGAACCTCGCCGAGGACGCGGCAAGGGTGGTCGAGCGGCGATTGAGGCCGGGGGTCAAAAAACGATCTCGCGACGACGGTGCCTCATTCACGCGTCCGCCCAATCTCGCAAAAGCATTCCTGGGCGGCCCCGCGTAAGATCGTCGGGCCAACCGTAGGCCATCGTCATTCCACCCGCTGCGCGATGGAGTTTGTAATCCTCATAATTCGGCGTCACGTTGGGTAAGAGGGCGGCGAGGCGCCGATTTCCAGCACGGTACTATTTGAAGGAGAGTTTCGATGGACGAGGAGCAGTTGGTCGCCTTCTGGGCGCTGGCCGGCGAGGGGCCGGGCGTCCATCCCGAAGACCGTGGCGCGACGCCGCTGATCGAGAAGTATTTCGACATTCGCTGCTTGTACGGGAGCTACATGGGCCCGCTGAGGCAGGCGCAGGTCGTCCTGCTCTACTCGCACCCCGGCTTCTCCGAGTTTGACCTGTTCGTTGCAACCGATCCGGCGCTGAGGCCCATTCACAATTCTTGGCGCACTGGCGCTCAACCGCTTCCTGGCCCCGACGAGCATGAGACCGCCTGCGACTGGTGGCGGCATAGCCTGAAGACGTTCGAGATCATCGACGACCAAGAACTCCTTGCGGTGAGAGATAAGCTCGTCATCTACAATCTGTTCGCCTATCATGCCAGGACGTTGAGCAACGCTGCGATCTGGCCTCGCATCCGCTCATCCCAGGTGGCGCGGGCGTTCGCAAACGATGTGCTATTTCCGCGCGCGAGGCGCGAAGAGATCGTCGTCGTCTGCATGATGGCGACGACCGAATGGGGGCTCGTGCGTGGCGCGCAGCGGCAAGGGAGCCTCTTCACACCTATGGCGAACCAACGAGGGGTCTTGTTCAAAAAAGGTGAGCACGCGGCGCGGAGAGCCGAGCTTATCGGGGCCGTCAGGCAAGCGCTCAGCCTGCAATAGCCTATGTTTGCGCGCCCACGGACAAGAAGACGGAGATCGGAGCCTCCGGGGCCGGAACCGCCAATTTCTGCGCTAGACCGTCCTCCTTTTCCCGGCCGCCAGGATCGCGCGGCCGCTCCGAGCGGCGTCGCACGCTCGATCCGCCCGCGCTCGCGCGGACTGTTCATGGCTTCCCACAGATCGCCGTAGCGCTGCGCGTTCAGCCAGAAATCCGGACTGAGCGGATAGCGCCTGTCCGCGTGCTTGAAAACGGCGTGGCACGGCCCTACGCTGCGGCGCGTTCGCCTGACGCGCCCCCGCGGCGACGCGACCCGCCCGAGCCCGTTCCGAGCCCCATGCGCCAAGCCGCCGCCGTCGATCCCTCGCCCTACGGGCGTTATGCGCCGACGGGCGTTTGCGCGATGATTCTGCGCGCGACGCGCCGTTGCTCAGGCGGGTGGTTCGGCAAAAGGACGGCGTTTTTCCTGCGGTCGATCGCGATCAGGACGCTGGGCGGCCTTCCCGTCGACGTCGAGTCGGTGGGCGCCAAGATGCGACTCTATCCCTATAACAACGTCGCCGAAAAGCGCCTGCTGTTCACGCCGCAATATTTCGATCCCCGCGAGCGCGCCCTGCTGGCCGAGCGGCTGCGCGGCGATTTTGTGTTTCTCGACGTCGGGGCGAGCGTCGGCGGCTACGCGCTGTTCGTCGGCGGCGCGCGCCGGCGCGCGGGCGCGCATCCTTGCGGTCGAGCCGCTGCCGGAGGTGTTCGAGCGCCTCGTCTACAACATCGGCCAGAATGTCTTCGCCAATGTCAAAGCGGTCTCGTGCGCGCTCGCCGATCGCGACGGCGAGATCACGCTGTTCATCAACGCCCGCAATCGCGGCGAGGCCTCGGTGCGGGTGGTCAGCGCCGACGCGCGCGGCGCGCATCTGCGCGTTCCCGCCAAGAGCCTGTTGTCGATCCTGCTCGAAGAGGGCTATGAGCGGGTCGATGCGATCAAGCTCGACATCGAGGGCGCCGAGGATCTCGTGCTCGACCCGTTCTTCCGCGACGCGCCGCCGGCGCTGTGGCCGCGCCTGATCATCATGGAGTTTGCGCTGCTGCGCGGCGGCGCCCAACTGGAGCAGCGCCTGCGCGCGCTGGGCTATCGCGAAATCCTGCGCACCAGCGAAAACGTCGCCTATGAGAGAGCTTGAAAGGGTCGGCGGGTCGATGAACGAACCAAGCAAGGTCGATCACCGCCGCCGTTCTGGTCATCGGCGACGAAATCCTCTCCGGCCGCACCAAGGACCGCAATGTCGGCTACATCGCGGAATATCTGACCAATATCGGCATCGAGCTGCGCGAGGCGCGGGTCGTGCCGGACGTCGAAGTGGAGATCGTCGCGGCGCTGAACGCGTTGCGCGCCCGCTACACTTACGTCTTCACCACGGGAGGCATCGGCCCGACCCATGACGACATCACCGCCGACGCGGTCGCCAAGGCTTTTGGCGCAGGGATCGGCGAGGATCCGCGCGCCCTGGCGATCATGATGGAGCGCTATCAGCCCGGCGATCTGACGGCGGCGCGGCGGCGCATGGCGCGCATTCCCGACGGCGCCGACCTCGTTGACAACCCGATCTCCAAGGCGCCGGGGTTTCGGCTTGGAAACGTCATCGTGATGGCCGGCGTGCCCAGCGTCATGCAGGTCATGCTCGACTCCGCCGCCAAAGGGCTCGAGACCGGCGAGAAAATCATCGCCGAGACCATCGAGGCTGGCGGCGTTCCGGAAGGGCGCTACGGGACCGCGCTCGGCGAGGTCGCGGCGGCGCATCCGGAGGTTACCATCGGCTCCTATCCCGCCTTCCTCGACGGGCGGTTTCGCAACCAGATCGTGGTGCGCGGCAAGGACGCTGAGAAGATCGCCGCGGCGCGCGAGGCGGTCGGCGCGATGCTCGCGCGCCTCACCGCGGACGACAAGCCGCTGTAACGCCTGTTGACAGCGCCGGCGCGCTCTCGCGGGCCGCGCCGCCGCTTGCTATCAAGGCGCTTCGATGGGGATCGACGGAGCCGCCATGACCGACCCGCAGCAAAAGGCCTTTCCCGTATCCTGGGATCAGTTTCATCGCGATGCGCGCGCCCTCGCCTGGCGTCTCAGCGGTGTCGGACCGTTCGAGGCGATCGTCACGGTGACGCGCGGCGGCCTGGTGCCGGCGGCGATCGTCGCGCGCGAACTCGGCATTCGCATCATCGAGACCGTCTGCGTCGCCTCCTATCACGACTACAAGACCCAGGGCGGCCTGCAGGTGCTCAAGGGCATTTCGCCGGAAGTGGTCAAAATGGGCGACGGCGCGGGCGTCCTGGTCATCGACGATCTCGTCGACACCGGCGCGACGGCGCGCATCGTGCGCGAAATGCTGCCGAAAGCGCATTTCGCCACCGTCTACGCCAAGCCGCTGGGGCGGCCGATGGTCGAAACGTTCGTCACCGAGGTCTCCCAGGACACCTGGATCTACTTCCCCTGGGACATGGGCCTCGCCTTCCAGCCGCCAATCGCCCGGTCGAGCGAGGGGTAAGTCCGGGCGGGGCAGGGAACCAAGCAATGGACCCGAAGCGCGTCGAAACGACAACCGACGGCCCGGTGTTCACCATCGTGATGAACCGGCCCGACAAGCGCAACGCGGTCGACGGACCGATGGCGGCTGAGTTGCTGCGGGCGTTCGAGAACTTCGAGGCCGACACGACGCTCAGCGTCGCCGTGCTGGGCGGCGCCGGCGGCCATTTTTGCGCGGGCGCCGACCTCGCCGCGATCGGCGATCCCGCCCGTCGCAACCCGCTCGATCCGCAGGGCCGGGGAGGCGGCCCGATGGGGCCGAGCCGACTCGCCCTGTCCAAGCCGCTGATCGCGGCGGTCAGCGGCTATGCTGTCGCGGGGGGCCTTGAGCTGGCGCTGCTGGCCGATCTCAGGGTGGTCGAGCGCGATGCGGTGTTCGGCGTGTTCTGCCGGCGCTGGGGCGTGCCGCTGATCGACGGCGGCACGGTGCGCCTGCCGCGGCTGATCGGCATGGGCCGGGCGCTCGACCTCATCCTGACCGGGCGTCCGGTCGGCGCGGACGAGGCGCTCGCCATCGGCCTCGCCAATCGCCTCGTCGCGCCCGGCGAATCGCTCGCCGCCGCGCAGGCGCTGGCTCGCGACCTCGCGGCGTTTCCACAAGCCTGCATGCGCGCGGATCGCCAGTCAGCCTACCAGCAATGGGATATGCCGCTCGCCGAGGCGCTGCGGCAGGAGGGCGCGCAAGGCGTCGCAGTCGTGCTCGGGGAAGGCGCCGCGGGCGCTGCGCGTTTCGTCGCCGGCGAAGGCCGGCACGGGGCGTTCGAAGCCTGAGGCGCTACGCCGCCTCGATTCCGGCCAGGCTCTTGCGCGCGCGATCGATGGCGGCGCTGAGCACGTCGGCGCTCTGGGCGCCCGGCACCGCGAAGCGCTCGGCGAAGATGAAGAACGGCACGCCGGTGACGCCAAGCTGCTGCGCCTGGGCGATCTCGGCGCGCACCTCGTCTTGGTCCGCTCCGTCGGCGAACAGTTTTTCGACGACTTCCGCGTCCATGCCGCATTCGCGCGCGACCTCGATCAGCAGCGCGCGATCGCCGATATCGCGCCCCTGTTCGAAGTAGAGGCCGAACAACCGGTCGACGACCTTGTCCTGCGCCCCGGACAGGAACGCCCAGCGGATCAGCCGATGCGCATCGAGCGTGTTGGGTGAACGCGCGATCCGATCAAATGCGAAGGCGACGCCCTCCTCGGCGCCGAGCGCTCGGAGCCGCTCGTGCGCGGCTTCGATGCGCCCGTCATTGCCGAACTTATTGGTCAGATAGGCGCGTCGGTCGACGCCGCCTTTGGGAATGCTGGGGTCGAGCTGATACGGGCGCCAGTGAACCTCGATCGGCCCCGGCTCCAGCGCCAGGGCGCGCTCCAGCCGCTTCTTGCCGAGATAGCACCAGGGGCAAACGACGTCGCTCACGACGTCGATGGTCAACGCGCCGCTCTCCGTGTTCATGCCGCTCTCCGGTGCTCCGCTTTCGGGGTCATAGACTCGCCGCCCGGCTGTCATGTAGGGCGCTCGTGCAGATTTGCGAGGCGCGGGGCGCTATTGGCTCTTTCGCCACCACGTGTCGGTATTGACGCCAAACAGCGGCGTCCGTTCGGGACGACCCAGTTTGGCCGAATAGGCGATCCATTGATCAGGCGCATAAAACAGCGGCACGATGTAGAACCCCGAAATCAGCACGCGGTCCAGCGCCCGCACGGCGGCGACGAAGTCCTCGTGCGTCTTCGCGGCGAGCAGGGCGGCGATCATTGCGTCGATGGCGGGGGAGGCCGCGCCGCAAATATTGTAGGAGCTATCCATATTGGCGGACGCCGAGCCCCAGCGCCCGACTTCTTCGCCGCCCGGCGACGGCGACGCCGCCCATGTGCCCATCATCATGTCGAAATTGAACCTGCCGCGCCGGCGCTGGAATTGCACTTCATCCACGAGGCGCACCGTCGCCGCCGCGCCGATGCGGCTCAGGCTCTGCGAATAGGCGAGGGCGAGCCGCTCGTCCTGACGGCTCCGCACCAATATTTCGAAGGCGATCGACTCGCCACGCGCATTCACCAGCGCGCCGTCCTTCAGGGTGTAGCCGGCCTCGCCGAGCAGGCTCAGGGCGCGCCGCGCCAGCGCCCTGTCGCGGCCTGAGCCGTCGCTGACCGGCGGCGTCCATCGGCCCTCCATCACCTCGGCGCGCACCGCGTCGGGATAGGGGGCGAGAAGCGCGCGCTCCAGCGGCGAGGCTGGCCGTCCGACCGACGACAATTCGCTGTCGTCGAAAAAACCCGTCGAGCGGCGATAGACGCCGCCGTAGAGATTGGCGTTGATCCATTCGAAATCGAACATCATCGCCAGCGCTTCGCGCACCCGCGGGTCGGCGAACACCGGCCGGCGCGTATTGAATGCGAAGCCGTCGACGCCCTTGGGCAGGCCGTTGGGGACGGCCTGCCTGACCACCCGCCCATCGCGCAAGGCGGGAAAATCATAGCCGCCGCGCCAGCGCGTCGGATCGCTCTCGATGCGAAAATCGTAGAGCCCGGCCTTGAACGCCTCGAACATCGCCGTCGCGTCGCGGTAGTAATCGATTCGAATCTCATCGAAATTGTAGAGCCCCCGGGTCACCGGCAGATCGCGGGCCCAATAGTCGGGGTTGCGTCTGAGCACCAGCCGTTCGCCGGGCTTCACCTCGGCGACGACATACGGCCCGGAGCTGATCGGGATTTGCAAGGTCTGTTCGTCGAAATGCGCGGCGTCGGTGTGAAGCCGCGACAGGACCGGCATCATCGCCAGAATCATCGGCAGTTCGCGGTCGTTGGCGCCGGTCAGGTCGCAGCGCACGGTCAGCGAATCCGGGGCGTCGATGGTCTTGATGAGGCTCAGAGCGGCGCGTTGCTGCGGGCGGCCTCGTTCCTTCAGCAGGTTAAAAGTGAAGACGACATCCTGCGCGGTGATCGCCCCGCCGTCGGAAAAGCGCGCGCGCGGATCGAGGTGAAAGACGACATGGCTGCGCGCGGCGTCCGTCTCGATCGATTGGGCGATCAGTCCGTAGAGCGTGAAAGGCTCATCCGTCGAGCGCATCATCAGCGCTTGATAAACATTGCCGGTGAGCCCCTGGGCGGTCGACAGGGCGCGCACGTTATAGGGGTTGAGGCTGTCGAAGGCGCCGTCATAGGCCAGGGTGAGGCGCCCGCCCTTCGGGGCGGCCGGATTGACGTAGGGCAGGTTGGCGAAATCGGGGCCAAGCGCCGGTTCGCCGTGCATCGCAATGGCGCGCGCCGCCGGGCTGGCTCCGTCGGCCAGGGGGCGGTTCGGCGCGGCGCCGAGCAAGGCGGCGAGGATCAGGGCGGCGAGCCCCGTGCGAATCGACTGCGCGAACATGCGGGTATCCTAGAGAACAGCAAAACTGTCGTCATGTCGCCAAAAGGGGCGCCGGACCTGCCACAGGCCGGCGAAATTCTTGTTGGATTGGCGCGGCCAATGTGGGAAGACGTCGCCGACATCGCTACGCACCGGGCGCGCCCCGTTGTGGCCGCATTGTCGCGACATGCAGCGGTTGGTGCTCGACGTGTGGGCGCGCCCGGCGCGCCGCGCCGGCGGGCGCGACGACGGTGTCGCTGCGGACGACTGGATTGAAAGGACTAGGACTGATGACGTCACTTCTTGGGCGCCTCGGCGCCGTAACGCTGACTTGCGGGCTGGCGGCGGCGAGCAGCGCCGCTTTGGCCCAGGGCACGCCCAAGCCGGCGCCGGCCGCGCCCGCTCAGGCGGCGCCGACCGGGCCGATCAAGCTCGAACTGCAACCGATGCAATCGCCCTGGACCAAAATTTGCGGCACCGACCAGGCCAACAACAAGCAGGTCTGCTACACGACGCGCGACTTCGGGCAATCTGCCGACCAGGCGCCGACGCTCGCCGTCGCGATCTACCAGATGCAGGGCGAAGAGAACCGTATTGCGCGTTTCCTGCTTCCCGTCGGCTTGATGATTCATCCGGGCTTTCGCCTGATCGTCGACAAGGGGGAACCGATCCCCGGGGAGTTCGCGATCTGTTTCCCGAACGGCTGCTTTGCCGAAACGAAACTCGACAGCGCCAAAATCGCCACTTTGAAGAAGGCGCAGACGGCGACCATCCAGGTGCGCAATCAAGGCAATGTCGAGGTGAGCTTCACGTTGCCGATGAAGGACTTTGCCGCCGCCTTCGACGGACCGGCGGCCGATCCCAAAGTGATCCAGCAGCAGAATCAGGAATTGCAGAAGCAGCTCGAGGAAAAGGCCCGCCTGCAACGCGAGCAGCTCGAAAAGCAGAACGCCCAGCCCGCGCCTCAGCCTTCGCCTCCCCCAGCGGTGCAACCGCCGAAGTAGTTCGCCATTCGACCGAACCGTGTCCTTGCGACGGCGGTCGGCCCGCCGCGCAAACGGGCGGTGAGGAACCGGCGCGCTTCGGCGCGGCTGAAATCGATCTAGCTCGCCCGGTGCGTCATGCGCATGCGAAAAGCGCCGTCGTCGCCGCGCACAAACATCTCGTCGATTTGCGGATTGCTGCGCACCGGCTCGCCGGAGTCGTCCGGCAGCAGGTTCTGCTCGGAGACGTAGGCGACATATTGGGTTTCGGCGTTTTCCGCAAAGAGATGATAGAACGGCTGGTCCTTGGCGGGACGCACCTCCGCCGGGATCTGCCGCCACCATTCTTCCGTGTTGGCGAAGATCGGGTCGACATCGAAGATCACGCCGCGAAACGGATAGATGCGGTGTTTGACCACTTGGCCAATGCCGAATTTGGCAACGCGCGCGACCATTGACGTTGTCTGCCCTCTATGCGGTCGCTGGTTACCCTCGGGGCCTTTGCGAGTCAATTCCTCCGCCATCGCGATCGGCCGACGATCGACCGGCCGGCGCGCAATGCTCGTCGGCTTCAGAGGCTGTAGAGCGCGGCGAATTCGCGGTCCTTGGCGGCGACCTGGCGCGCGAGGTCGACGATCACCTTGGCCTGCTTCCAGGTCGCGTCGTCCTGCATCCTGCCCTCGATCATGACGGCGCCCGACCCGTCGGGCATCGCGGCGAGGATTCTTCTGGCGAACGCGACCTCGTCCGGATCGGGTGAAAAGACCCGCTTGGCGATCGCGATCTGGCTGGGATGCAGCGTCCAGGCGCCGGCGCAGCCGAGCAAATAGGCGTTGCGGAATTGCGTCTCGCAGGCGGCGGGGTCGGCGAAATCGCCGAACGGACCATAGAACGGCTTGAGGCCGTTGGCCGCGCAGGCGTCGACCATCCGCGCGATCGTGTAGTGCCAGGGGTCCTGCTGGGCGGCGGCGCGCGGCTCGCCCGACGGCCCGGCGTCGGCCAGCACGCGATAGTCGGGATGGCCTCCGCCGACCCGCGTCGTCTTCATCGCGCGCGAAGCGGCGAGATCGGCCGGCCCCAAACTCATGCCGTGCACGCGCGGCGAGGCGCTGGCGATCTCCGCGACATTGTTGACGCCTTGCGCGGTTTCCAGGATGGCATGAACCAGAATCGGCTTTTTGACCCCGTGACGCGCCTCCAGTTGGGCCAGATGCTGGTCGATGAAATGAACGTCCCACGGCCCCTCGACCTTCGGGAGCATGACGACGTCAAGGCGGTCGCCGATCTCGCCGACCAGTTGCGTCATGTCGTCGAGAAACCACGGCGAGTTTAGCGCGTTGACGCGCGCCCAGAGGCCGACCGAGCCAAGATTGTCGGCGCGGGCCATTGTGATGAACCCTTCGCGCGCCGCGATCTTCGCCTCGATGGGAATCGCATCTTCGAGATTGCCGAGAATCACGTCGACCTCGGTCGCCAATTCGACGGCCTTGGCGCGAAGCTTTTCAATGTGGGGCGGCACGAAGTGAATCATTCGCTCCAGCCGGACCGGCAATTCGCGGTACGGCGCGGGCGCGCCGATGGCGAGCGGTTCGAAGAACTTGCGTGGGGGTTTCATGACGGCTCCGCGATGCTGCTGGGGAAAGCAATATTTCGGCCATTCGCTCCGCACGGTCGAATTGTCGACCGCCCGCCCGGCTCAGCCGCCCGCCGCGGAAGGCTTGATGGTCGGCGCCGACCACGGACCCTTCAACTCGAACTCGAGGCGCGGCCCCTTCGACGTCGGGACTCCCTTTTCGTCGGTTTGGGTCGCCGTCGCGCGCGCCGACAATTGTCGCTCGACGATATCCATCGATCCGGTGAAGGACACGCTGACGCCGGGACCGCTAAGCGAAGCGTTGAGGATTCCGTCGCCGCCCTTGTCCATTGTCAGGCTCGCCGCGGCCTGTTTGAACACCGTTCGCCCCACGCGCATGTCGTTGAAGACGTCGATCGGACGGTGTTCGCTGCGCCGCAGGGCCTCCTCGAAACTCAACCCGTCGACCACGCCGGGGGCAAGCTGGATTGTCGCCTTGCCCTGCAGGGCGCGGGCCAAAGCGGCGGGACTGTCGCCGACCGCCTCGAATGCGAACTGGCCGCCGCCCTGGCCCGAATAGGCCGCCCAGCCGAAATCCGCGCAGAGCGCGCCAATGTCGGCGTTGGCGAGGCTGCCGGACGCTCGCGCCGCCGCGCCGCCCGGCGCCGGCGCGAAGGAAAGCTCGGCCTTGAGCGTCCCGCCATAGGCGCTCGCCTCGACGAGCGTCGCGGTCAGGCGTTGGTCCTTGTTGATCAACTCGATCGCGGCGTCGGTCAGGGGATGGCCGCGCCATGTGACCCGCGACGCCGAGACGCGCAGATCAAGATCGAAGGCGGCGAGCGGCCGCAGATCGAAAGGCGCGACGTTCCAGTCGCCTGTTGCGTCGACGACGGGAGGCACGCTCGCCAGCAGCGGCTGCAGCTTCAGTTCGTTGGCGGCGAGCGTGCCCGAAATCAACAGACGGCCCGAGGCTCGGGTCACCGCCAACGCGCCTTCAAAATCCTGTTCCAGGAGTCCGAGGCGCAATTCGCTCAGGGTGAGCATCCGCCAGCCCGCCGCCGCCTTGGCGGTAAGCGCGATGCGGGCGTCCGATAGCGCGGAGGGGGTTGGCAGGCCGAGGATGCGTTTGATTTCCGCCACGGAAGCGACGTCCGCCGACACCGCGCCGGCGAACCAGTTTTGTCCGCCGCTTTGGAAATCCCCGCGCAGCCTGATTCGCGCCAGGCTCGAGGAAACCGACAATTGGCCATCCGAATGCATGCCCTTCAGCAGGGCGGCTGGCTCTCCAAGCCTTGCTTCGATCGCGAGCGGCTCGTCGCGCCAGCGTGCGCGCAAATCGACGTTGAGCGGGTCTTCAAGCCTTGGCCAATCGAGCGCGCCCTCGACATCCTCGACCAGCGTGTCGAAATTGTCGGCGGCGCTGACGATGCGCAACAAGCCGCCGTGGATTTCGAGCGCGCCGAGCGGCGTCGAATCCCGGTCGGCGGTCTTGGCGCCGATGGTCGTCGAAATCGCGCTGCCTGACTCGAAGGGACGCGAGTTGAGATCGAGAAGAATTGTCGGCTGGAGCAAAGTCGCGGCGGCGAGCTCGAAACGGCCGGACAACAGGGGGAGCAGGGCGAGGCGCGCGCTCGCGGCGGGCGCGGTCAGAATCGTCGCATTGTTGCGACCGCGCACCTCCACATCGACCATATGAAGCGTTGGGACGGGAAGGAGGTTGAACTGCGCGCGCCCCGGCCGACGCAACTCGAGTCCCAGGGATTGCGACAGGCGAACGCCGGTTTCCTGGGCGACCAACGCGGAGGAAATCGGCCATCGGTAGAAGCCGGCCGTCAGCGCCAGGACAGCAAACAGCAAGAGCGCCGACCATTTTACGCGTGGGCCCATCATTCGTCCTTGGCGAGCCGGGGAAGGCGAAACGTTCGTCGCCCGGCGCCACGCCTATAGCGTGTTTCGTTCCGGTTGCGCCATCCTTCGATTGCCGGATCGTGGTTGGTCTCGTTGGCTGGCGGCGGTATTCGCTCGCCTCGCTCAACGGCGCCTCGGGGCGCTGTCCAGCCTCCAGCCGACCGCACGGCGCGCGCAATGGCGCCGCGGCAGGTCCGCGCTCAGTTGCTCGCGGAGCGGGGCGGTTCGACGAAGTGGATCGAATTGTCGCGCGACGCAGGCGTCGACAGGGTGGCTGGCGGCGCGGCGAATGCGATCTCGGAATCGCCCGACGACGCGGAGCCCTCGCTCGAGTGATCGACGTTCGGAACGGCCGCGCGTTCGATCGCGGCGAGAACCGCCCGCCTGTCTCTTGGCAGCGCGGCGTTCGCGAGGGTTGTGAAATCGTCCTGCGAAAACGGTGCGTGGCCGGCGCCGCGAAAGACCACGATGCCGGAGGGCGTCATGATCGCATCGCCCTTGCGCAGCGTGAAATCGTCGAGCAGCGGGAAACCTTGGCTGGCCTGGCGATGGCATGCGCAGGCCTTGTCGAGGCGCGTGCGATTGTGGAACGCCGTCGGCAAGGCGACGTAGCGCGCGCCGTCCTCGGCGACCGCATCCTCGATCCTGTCTGACCCGCCCGGTTCGATGAACACGCGCGTTGGCGCATCCGGACAAAGGCTGGCGCAGGCCGCCTCATGATCGTTCAAATCGGCCTCCTGCGACAGCGGGCCGATCGGAAAATGATACCCGTCGCACAGACGCACGCACACGGAACGACGCGGCAACGAAGAGGCGGCCGCGGTCGTTCGCGGGGCGGCGCTTCGATGGGCTTGCGATCCCGGAGGCGCCAGCGGGGTCCAGACGACATTTGACGCGGGATAGTCGCCGTCAGGCGCCGCGCCGCCGTGGTCGCCGCGGCTTGTGACGAAGGATAGCCGGTCATTGAGGTCGTCGATCAGTCCCGCGGCGACGCCGGCCCGCAGGGAGCACAGGGCCAAGGCGAAAAAGCCGACGCCGGTCAAAAACGCCGCGAGCGTTCGACGCTTCCTCGACCGCGCACTTGCCGCCGGCGGGCCAAGCTGGCGCCGGTGATTCGCCCCGACCTCGACGAACCCTGGACGCGGCGGCCATTCATCCAACACCCCGGATGCTTAACAAAATCTTCACACGACGGGTGGCCTCCGTCCAAGGTTCTTAACACATTCTTAAGCATCGGCCCGAGAGGGCGCAACCGCCGAAGCGACGGATGGTTAGCGTGCGTGGAACGCGGGGGCCTGTCAGCGCGCCGCGAAGCCCCGTCGATCCTCGGAGCGTCAACTTTCGGGCCGGCCGCCGCCCTCCCGCACAAGCGCAGCGGGGAACCCGTGCGAGGACTCGTCGGGCATGGTGAATCGCTTCGGACCGGGATCGATCGGTCTTGCGATAACAATGGCTTGAGAACGAAACTACGGCGGCGCAGGGGTCGTCGGGGCGGTCGGGCGGGGCGCGAGAATCGGGTTTTGACCGCCGCGATGGCCGGCGTTTCGGGCTGGGCGGGCCGATTGCGGAAAGTGCAAGGGAAATTCCGATATCGATGTAACCGTCTCGCAAGTTTTGCCGAATAGATTGCCGGTTGGCTAACTATCCGACCGCCGCTGGTGCCTCATGACGCCGCTCGCCGTGCCCATTTTCGAAAGCCTGATCGTCCGTCGCACGCGGGCGGCGATCGAACGATTCCTGCGCTGTCGCAGAGGCAGCCCCGCCGTCGAATTCGCGCTCGTCGCGGCGCCGTTCGTCGCCTTGATGGTCGCCATCATGCAGGTCGGCCTGATCTATTTCGCGCAGGAGTTGCTGGAGAGCGCGGTCGAGCAAACCGCCAGGCTGGTGCTGACCGGCCAGAGCGCCACGATGACGCAGAGCCAGTTCGCAACCGCCCTTTGCAACAACTCTCCCGGGCTATTCACCTGCGCCAATTTCATGATCGACCTGCAGCCGGCGACGTCGTTCGCCAACGCCAATGTCACCCAGCCGACTTTGACGTTCAACGGATCAGGCCAGGTGTCCAACACCTGGCAGTACAATGTGGGCGCGCCCGGCGACATCATGGTGATGCGGGTGATGTATGAGTGGCCGGTGTTTCTGGGGCCGCTCGGCTTCAATCTGTCGAACGAACCAAACAGCATGCTTTTGATGATGGCGACTTCGGTATTCAGGAACGAGCCCTAACCATGACGACGATCGTTAGACGGTTGCGCGCGCAGAGTCTCCGCTCAATCCTGCTCGATTGGCGGGGCGCCGTAAGCGGCGCCGCGGCGGGCGAGTTTGCGATGATTCTTCCCATCGCGCTGTTCTTCTTCACCGGGACGATCACTTACGGCAACGCCATCTACATCGACCGGAAGGTCACGCTGACGGCGCGCACGGTCACCGACCTGGTGACGCAATATTCGTCGGTGGCGAACACCGACGTTCAGACCGTCCTCGGCGCCTCCTCGGCGATCGTCGCCCCCTATTCGACGGCCAATATCGTCGTCACGGTTTCAGAAGTGCAGACCGACGCCTCCGGCAACGCCACCGTCACATGGAGCCAGTCGCTCAACGGCACCAAGCGGCCGGTCGGACAATCCCTTACGCTTCCCTCGACGATCGATGGGGCGAATGTGACCTACATTTTCGGGGAGGTCGCCTACACCTACACCCCGGCGATCGGCTACCTCGTGACCGGGCCGATCACCCTCCACGACCAGACCTACATGGCGCCGCGCATCTCGCCCAACATTCCCTGCACGGGGTGCTGAGCCACGGCCGCCGGCCTCGGCCGGCGGGCGCCTGAGGGCGCCGCGACGCGAGATGATCCATAACTGCGCAGCAGAAGCGCTTGTCGTCGTCCTGCGGGCGTGGCCTGATTGGCCGGACGCGCCGAATCTCCGGGACGGTGGCGCGCGACTTTCGAGTCGCGCGGTCCGGCGCTCCAGCTGAAATCCCAAAGTTCCACGAGACGCGCCGTGACATCGCCCGGCGATCGCCGCTCACTCGCTGGGCGCGCGCGCTTCGTTCGTCAACCGGGAGGTGGTTGACTCAGATAACTCTGTGAGTTAGAGTTATCTGTAGGAAGCGAATAAAGCGCCGAGGCGCAATTCATGACAGTCAATGATCTTCTCCGCTCCGCGGCCACTCTCGCCTTCTGGGCGCTCTGTCTCATCGGACTGGCGGCGCTCGGGTTGGCGTTGGCGCTCGCGGCGCCGCTGTCGCGGCCGCCGATGCTCGCCTCGATCCATGACACGGCGTCCGCGGTCGACCGCTCGGGCATGCCGGACGTATCGCGCCTTCAGGCTCGCGACGGCACGGAACTGGCCTATCGGTTCTATCCCGCGCAAGCCTCCGCCAACGGCGGCGCGGGCTCAGGACGCATCGCCATTCTGGCGCATGGTTCGTCCGCCTCCAGCATCGCCATGCACGCGCTGGCCAAAGCGCTCGCCGAAAGCGGGACTGCAACCTATGCGCTCGACATGCGCGGCCACGGCCATTCGGGGGCGCGCGGCGACATCGCCTATTTCGGACAACTCGACGACGATCTCGCCGATTTCGTCGCGTTCGTCCGCAGGAGCGATCCGGACGCGCGCCTTCTGCTGATCGGTCACTCGTCCGGCGGAGGATTCGTCCTGCACGTCGCGGGCTCCGCGCTGCAACGCCAGTTCGCCCGCTTTATCCTGCTGGCTCCCTATCTCGGCTACGACGCGCCGTCTTCGCGCGCCAACTCCGGCGGCTGGGCGAGACCGGACATTCCCCGCATTCTCGCCCTTTCATTGCTGCGACGAATCGGCGTTGATTGCTGTTCGTCGCTACCGGTCCTGGCGTTCGCGACGGCGCCGAATCTGCAGTCCATTCTCACGTCGGCCTATTCCTACCGGTTGATGCGAAACTACGCGACCAACGACTATCGCGCCGACCTCGCCAACGCCTCGGCGCCGATCGCCCTGTTCGCCGGGGCGGACGACGAACTCATGGAATCGGGCAAATACGCCGACGCGGTCAGAGGATTCGAATCCAAAGTGACGCTGCGAATCATCCCCGGCGTCAACCACATGGCGATCGTCAGCGACAAGGCGGCGCTCGCCGCGATCGTCGCCGACGCTGTCGCCAACTGAATCCCGGACTCCTCGCATATGCCGAGACGGTCCACGCAAAAGGGCGCGCCAAGCCGGGGAATGGAGGCTCACGTCGATGACTATTGACAGCGGAGAGGCGGCCTCCGCGCTCGGCGAGATCGACGCGATAACCCGCAAAGTGCGTCAGTCGATTTTCTACCGGCGGGCCAGCCTCAGCTTGTTGCTTTGGGGCGCGCTGGTGTTCCTCGGCTACGTCGTGACCTTCGCCGCGCCGCGTCAATCCACGCATGCGTGGACGATCGTCTACCTCGCGGGAGTGGCGGGCAGCGCGACGATCGGCGCGCTCAATCGAAGCGATTCCCCGGGAGGTCTCGACTGGCGTCTGATTTCGGCTTTCGCGCTGTTCCTCGGCTTTGGCCTTTTGTGCACGCTGACCTTCGGCGGGTTCGGCCCGCGCGAGTTGAGCGCTTTCTGGCCGATCTATTTCATGCTTCCCTTTGCGGTCGTCGGCCTGTGGGCGGCGCGCGGCTTCGTGGTCATGGGCGCGGCCGTCTCCGCGCTGGCGCTGTTCGGGTATTTCTTCATCGGCGGCTGGTTCGATCTGTGGATGGCCTTCGTCAACGGCGGCGGGCTGGTGTTCGCCGGCCTGTGGATGCGGCGCGCCTGAATGACCGAGCCTTTCGACGAGATCATTCATCAACCGCTGCGTCTGAAGATCATGGCCGCGCTCAACGCGATGCCGGCCAGGACCGGGCTGGAGTTCGTGCGCCTGAAAAGCCTCACCGGAGCGACCGACGGCAATCTCGGCGCTCATATCGAAACCTTGTCGAAGGCCGGTTATGTCGCCGTTGAAAAGGCGTTTGTCGCCAAGCGCCCTCAGACGACCGTCGTCCAGACGCCCGCGGGCCGGGCGGCCTTCGCCCGCCACGTCGCGCAACTGCGGCAGATCATCGACAGCGCGCAGCGCGGCGAATGACCGGCGCCGACTGGGCGGGCGAGGCGTTCGCCGATCGAGGCCCGTCGCGGGTCGCCGGCGCCCGCCCGCCCCGCGCGACCCGCAGCTTGCGGCGCCCGCCAAAGCGCACGATAATGCGCTGGTAGTGAGGCAATCTCGCCGTTGAGCCATTGATGCTGCTTCGACTGACAATCGAGAACATGGATCGATTGCCTGATGGCGGTCCAGTCCGGGTGCAGGTCGAAGGCCGGGGCCTCGACATTGGGCGCGATCAGCATCTCGACTGGACGCTGCCTGATCCCAGCCGACTGGTGTCCAGCAAGCATTGCGAGATTCGCTTTCGCGACGGCGGCTATTGGCTGCACGACGTCTCCACCAACGGCACATTCGTGAATGGCGCGCAGTTTCGGCTCGATGCGCCGCATTTGTTGCGCAGCGGCGATCGCCTGTCGATCGGGCAATATATCGTGGCGGTGGAGATCGAGGGACAGGAGCCGCCCGCCGCGTTGTATTCCGCGGCGCCGGGCGCCGAAGGCGCCGGCGATCTCTGGGGCGCGGCGGGCGAGGCGGCGGCGCCGGACGACCGGCGCGACTACGCGCCGGAGCGGGCGCGCCAGGCGGCGCCCGACTTTCTCGACTTCGCGTCGGGCCTCCCGCCGGCCGATTTCTTCGCACCCCCGGCCTCGGCGCCGATCGCCGCCGCTCGCGCGCCGGCGTTCGGACCGTCGGACGATTGGCTGCGCGGCAAGGCTCCCCCGCCCATCGTCGAACCGGTCGAGCCAGTCGCGCCGACGCCGCGTCGCCCCGCGCCGCCGCGCTCAGCGCCGGCGCCGGCCGCCACGAAGCCGCCCGTCGCCGCGCCGGCGGCCGCGGCCTGGCCGGCCGGCAATGTCCCGCATGAGGACTTGCCAGCGCCGCCGCGTTCGCCGCCGGAGCCCGCGAGCGAGGCCCCCGCGGCCCAGTTCGACGTCCTCGCGCGCATCGCGCGCGCCGCGGGCGTCCCGGAGCGCGCCATCGGGAGCCGCGACCCGGCCGCCGTCGCCGACGACATCGGCGCGGTGCTGCGGCTGATGGCGCTCAATCTCGCCCAGTTGCTGTCGTCCCGCTCCGAGACCAAGAGCCTGATGCGAAGTTCGAGCCGCACGATGATCCAGGCGCTCGAGAACAATCCTCTGAAATTCACCGCCGCGCCCGAGGAGGCGCTGGCGATCATGCTGGGGCCGCCGACCCGCAACTATCTCGACGCGAAGACCACGGTGGAGCGCAGTTTCGCCGACCTCAAAGCCCATCAAATGCAGACCTATGGCGCCATGCAGGGCGCGCTGGAGGCGCTTTTCGAGGATCTTGCGCCCGACAAGGTCGAAGCGTCCGTGGAGCCGGACCGCGGCCTGGGGGCGCTGGTGGGGTCCCGTAAGGCCAAGCTCTGGGACACCTACGTCGAGCGTTGGCGCGCCAAGACCAAGCGCAACGACGGGCGTTTGTCTGAGGCGTTCATGCTTTTGTTTGCGGAAAGCTACGATCGCCTGCAGCGAAAGGAGCCTTGACGCGCCGCGCGATCGGTTTGAGATGATGTCTTTTCCCTGGCGAAGCCATGCCGGGACGCCAGCGGCGCCGGGCCGGCGGGCCGCGCGGGCGAGCGGGTTTTCCGAGCTTGCTTCGCATTTTGAGTCGTGCGCAGCATTGATTTGCTCGATTTGAACACATCGATGGCGGCTTCCGCCGCGACGGGCCGTCCGGGCGTCGGCGTCCCAGTTGGATGATTGGGGAATTCCGACCATGTCATGGTACGCGAAAGTCAATTGGTCGGAAGGACTGTTCCTTCGGCCCCATCATTTGCAACAAGCCGACCGCTATCTCGAGAACGCGCTGGAGAGCCGGGTGCGCCACGTCACCCCCTATCCCTGGGGCTTCGCGACGCTCGAACTCGACCGCGACCTCGCCCAGCAGAGCAAATTCGCGCTGCGCAAGGCGGCCGGCGTCATGCCCGACGGCTCCTTGTTCGATTTTCCCGCCGACAGTCCGGCGCCGGCTCCGATCGAGGCCCCCGAAACGGCGGCCGGCCAGCTCGTCTGGCTCTCGATGCCGGCCAAAGCCAACAATTCGCGCGAAGTCAGTCACGACAAGTCGGACAACGCGGCGCGGTTCGTCGCAGGCTCCGAAACGGTCATCGATTCGACCTCGCATCTGCGCGTCGAGGAGGAAATCGACGTCGCCTATCCGCGTCTCGCCTACGAGATCCGCAAGACCGCCAAGCCGGGCTATGTCGGGCTGCCGATCGCGCGGATCGTTGAAGTGCACGACCGAACGATCGTCTTCGACGAGAAATTCGCGCCTCCGCTGCTCGTCTGCGCCGCTCATCCGACCGTCGAGGGGTGGCTCGACCGGGTGATCGGCTGGATCGGCAACAAGCTCGACGAACTCGCGCGCTACGCCAGCGACGCGACGGCGGGCGGCGGCCTGCAAAGCGCGGACTATCTGATGCTGCAGATGCTGAACCGCGAAATTCCGGTGCTCAAGCATTTTCGCCGGTCGCGCTATGTCCATCCCGAGCGGCTCTACGAGGAACTGCTGCGCGTCGCCGGCGAACTCGCGACGTTCGCGACCGCCGAGCGGCGCGCCCGCGAATACGCCGCCTACACGCACGACGATATGGAGGGGGCCTTCGCCCCGGTGCTGCGCGACATCCAGGATTTCCTCAGCGCGCGTCTCGATCGGCGGGCCATTCGCCTCGAACTGATCGAGCGCGCCCAGAACGCCTATATCTCGACGATCAAGGACCGCACGCTGTTTCGCAACGCAACGCTGGTGCTCGAAGTCTCGGCGCGCCGGCCGCTCACCGAAATTCAGCAGAACCTGCCGAACTTCCTGAAAGTCGGACCAAACACCAAGATGAACGAAATCGTTCACGCCCACCTGCCCGGCGTGAACCTGGTCCATCTGCCGACGCCGCCGCCGCAGATCCGCGCGATCACCGATCACGTCTATTTCTACCTCGATCGCACATCGCCGCTGTGGCCCGAATTCAGCGTCGCCAGCGCGATCGGCATGCATTTCGCCGGCGACTGGCCTGAGCTTCAGATGGAGCTGTGGGCGATCAGGGAAGACCGGCGATGAGCGACAACGACGATCCCTTCGGCCGTCGCGAACGAACCATCATCCGCCCCAATCCCGGCGGCCGGCGGCCGTCGCCGGCGCCGGGGGGAACGCCGCCGGCGGCGACGCCGACCTCGCCGGTCGTCTATCCGCCTCCGCCTCCGCCGTCCTATGCGCCGCCCCCGCCGTCCTACGCGCCGCCGCCCTACCGGCAACCGCCGCCTTACCAGCCCCCGCCGCCCTATCAACCGCCGCCGCAAGGCGGACAGGCCAATTGGGACGGATGGGCGACGACGCCGACGCCTCAGCCGGTCAATCCTTACATGCAACAGGCGAGCGCGCCGGCGCCAATGACGCCCGCGCCGATTTCGCCGCACGTTTCCGTCGACCTCGTGGCGATTCCCGGCAACCCGCTGTCGCGCGCCTCCGCTTCCTTGCTGTTGCTGCTCGGCCGCTTGCGCGCCTCGCTGTCGCGCGCCGGATCCGGGCAGTTGATGGACCAGGTCGCCCAATCGATCGTGCAGTTCGAGGCGGATGCGCGGGCCGCCGGCGTCGCGCCCGAGCAGATCAACGCCGCCAAATACGCGCTGGCCGCGACCGCCGACGACATCGTCCAGAATCTTCCGACCGACGATCGTCACCTGTGGACCAAATACAGCATGCTGGTCCGCTTCTTCAGCGAGCGAACGGGCGGCGTGAAGTTCTTCCAGGAGCTCGATCGCGCCAAGCAGAATCCGGCGGCCAATCTTGGCCTGCTCGAGATCATGCACGCCTGCCTCAGTCTGGGCTTCGAGGGCGTCTATCGCGCCTCGAGCAGCGGCGGCGGGGCCGGCGCCCTGCAGGGCATCCGACGCGACCTCTACGAGACGATCCGTCGCGTGCAGTCCAAGACGATCGAGGATCTTTCGCCGCATTGGCGCGGCCAGATCATCGGCATCGTCGCCAACCGGTTGCGCGTGCCGGTCTGGTCGATCGCCGCGGTGGCCGGCGTGATCCTGCTCGGCGTCTATCTGGTGCTGCGCAACATGCTGAGCGGTCAGGCCGAAGCGGTCGCGCTGAAGATGGCGCGGCTGCATCCGGACAATGAAATCACGATCGCCCGCGAGACTGTCGTCAAGCCGCCGCCCGATCCCCCGGCGCATGTTTCGACGCAACTGGAGCGCATTCGCGCGGCGCTGGCCGACGAGATTGTCGGCGGCAAGCTCAGCGCAGACCAGACGGCGACCTCGATCATCATCCGCATCGGCAATCTCGTGCTGTTTCCCTCGGGTGCGGCGAAGGTCAATGATTCATTCACGCCGATCGCCGGCAAGATCGCCAGGACCCTGGAGAAGGAGCCGGGCGGCATCCGCGTCGACGGCTATTCCGACACCGACCCGATCAAGACCGTAACCTTCCCCTCGAATTGGGAACTCTCGGAAGCGCGGGCCAAATCCGTCGCCGGCGTGCTGAAAACGGGTCTTTCCCAGCCCCAGCGGGTGACGGTGTCGGGCAAGGGTTCAGACAATCCGGTGGCGCCGAACGATACGGTTGAAAACAAGGCGAAGAACAGACGGGTGGAAATTTCCATTCCACGCGCCGATTGATCGCCCGAGCGGCAAATTGGAACGGTTGTTCATATGACTGTCGTGGCGTGGGTCTGGATCGCTCTCAGCGTCGTCGGCGCCATCACCTTTTCGGCGCTGGTGTGGTTCGCCGGGCCGATCATTTCGGTCGGCGACTCGCAGCCGTTCGACGGATTCTGGCTGCGCTTCGTCATCATCCTGGTCGTCTGGATCATCGTCGTCGCCTCGATCTCTTACACAATCATCAGGCGCCGGCGCGCCGCCGCGGCGCTCGAAAAGGCGTTGACCGAGCCTGTCGCGGACGAAACCGACGCGCCCGTCCTTGCCGAGAAAATGCAGGACGCGCTGGCCACCCTGAAGAAGAGCAGCAAATCGAGCGCGAGCTATCTCTACGATCTGCCGTGGTACCTGATCATCGGGCCGCCCGGCGCCGGCAAGACCACGGCGCTGGTCAATTCCGGGCTCAAGTTTCCGCTGGCCAACGACACGGCGGCGCGGGCGGTGCAAGGGGTCGGCGGCACGCGCTATTGCGACTGGTGGTTCACCGACGAGGCGGTGCTGATCGACACGGCGGGGCGCTACACCACGCAGGACTCGGACGCCAAGGTCGATCGAAAGAGCTGGCTGTCGTTCCTTGCGATGCTGCGCGCCAACCGGCCGCGCCAACCGATCAACGGCGTGCTGGTGGCGATCAGCATCGAGGACATTCTCAAGCTCTCGGCGGCGGAAGTGAGCGCGCACGCTGACGCCATTCGCAAGCGGCTGACCGAACTGCACGACGAATTGAAAGTGAGCTTCCCGGTCTACGCCGTCTTCACCAAGATGGACCTGATCGTCGGCTTCACCCAGTATTTCGCCGATCTCGACGAGACCAGGCGCCGCCTGGTGTGGGGAGCCACCTTCCAGACCGCCGACAAGAAGGCCAACAATGTCGGCATGGTTCCCGCCGAGATCGACCTTCTCGTGCAGCGCCTCGCCGAGCGGATGCCCGAGCGCCTGCAGGAGGAGCCCGACCTGCGGGCGCGCGCGATCCTGTTCGGCTTTCCCGCGCAGATCAGCGCGGTCAAGAAGCCGGTCTCCGACTTCCTCAACCGGATATTCGAACCGACGCGCTATCAGACCAGCGCGACGCTGCGCGGCTTCTATTTCACGTCGGGAACGCAGGAGGGCACGCCGTTCGACCAGGTGATCGGCGCGCTGCAAAAGAGCTACGGCGTCGAGAGCTTCGGCGCCGCGGCTTTTTCCGGCGTCGGCAAAAGCTTCTTCCTGCATGACCTGCTGGCCAAGGTGGTGTTTGGCGAAGCCGGCTGGGTGTCGACCAATGTGGCGGCGGTGCGCCGCTCGTTCTTCATTCGCGCCGCCGCCTTCTCGCTGATCGCTCTCGCGACGCTGGCGATTCTCGGCGCGTGGTGGATGAGCTATTCGCGCAACGCCGCGCTGATCGCCGACACCGACCGCGCCGTTGACGGCTATGCCGCCGCCGCGGGCCCGTTGCTGAAGCAGGACACCGTCGGCGATCCGGACCTGCGGCCGGTCTATGAACGGGTCGACGGCTTGCTCAATCTGCCGACCGGCTATGCGACGCGCGAGGCCGCGACGCCGGTCGCCCAGACGTTTGGGCTGAGCCAGCGGCCGCGTCTCGAGGCTGCGTCGCAATCGGCCTACGACACCGCGCTGGAGCGTCTGATGCGGCCGCGTCTCGTGCTGCGGCTCGAACAGCAGATCCAGAAGAACATCAACGACCCGAGTTTCGTCTATGAGGCGCTGAAGGTCTATCTGATGCTGGGCGGCAAGGCGCCAAGCATCGACAAGGACCTGATCGTCGACTGGTTCGCGCGCGACTGGGAGGAGAACATGTATCCCGGCGCGCCCTATCAGCAGGGCCGCGACCTGCTGCGCGCCCATCTGGTCGCCATGCTCGATCTCGACAATGGCGAGACGCCGAAAATCTCGCTCAACGGGCCGCTGGTCGAGCAGGCGCAGGCGACGCTCGCGCGCATGCGGGTCGCCGAGCGCGCCTATACGCTGCTGAAGTCCGAGGCGCATGGCGAGCCGATCGAGGACTGGATCGCTTCGCGGCGCGGCGGCCCCGACATGGCGTTGGTTTTCGAAGCGGCGAACGGCTCCAGTCTCGACACCGTCCGCGTCCCCGCGTTCTTCACCTATCAGGGGTTCTACCGCGCGCTTCTCGACCACATGACCACCATCGCCGACAAGATGCAGAAGGAGCAATGGGTGCTCGGCCCGTCGGGCGATCAAAGCGCCGTCAAGCAGCAATATGCGAGCATGATGCCTGACATCATCGATCTCTACGGCAAGGAGTTCATCGCCGCCTGGCATGCCGCGCTCGAGCAATCTCGCCTTGCGCCCGCTGGCCGCCGACAAGACGAAATATCTCGCGCTCAGCGCGGCCTCGGCGCCGACGTCGCCCATCAAGCAGATATTCGAATCGATCCGCGACGAAACCTCCTTGACGCGTCCGCCGAAGACGGCGCCGGCGAACGCCCAGGGCGCGGCGGCGGAGGCCACCGCCGCGCAGATGCTGTCGAGCCGTCTCGGCTCGACCGGCGCGGCCGCGCTCAATCTGGCGATGAAATCCCAACGTCGGGCGGGTGACGCCGCGCCGGAAGTGCCTGGCGCCTCGATCGAGGCCAATTTCAAGCCGATTCAAGTGCTGGTGGATGGCGAAGCCGGTCAGCGCCCGATCGACAACCTGCTCGCCAATCTCAATGAACTCTACCGCGACCTGGTGCTGGCGGCGACCAATCCCACCCAGTCCAAGCAGGCGATGGACCAGGTGCAGGTGCAAGTCGCCAGCTTGCGCAGCAATGTGACGCGGTTGCCGCAACCGCTTGCCGGCATGATGGACAAGGTCGCCAAGGACGTCACCGGGGTGGTCAGCGAAACCTCGGTCGCCGATCTCACGCAGGCGCTCGCCGACCAGGTGACGAGCGCGTGCCAGCAGGTCACCGCCAACCGCTATCCCTTCGCCAAGAGCGATCGCGACGTGCCGATGGCCGATTTTGCGAAAATGTTCGCGCCGGGCGGGGTGATCGATCGGTTTTTCTCGACCAATCTGGCGCCGCTGGTGAATCTCTCCAGCAAGACCTGGACCTGGCGGCCGAGCCCCATGCTGACCCGCAAGCTCTCCGATACGACTTTGCGTCAGTTCCAGCAGGCCGCGGAAATTCGCGACGCCTTCTTCCCGACCGGCGGCAATCAGCCGACCATCAATCTGGAGGTCAAGCCGCTCACCATGAGCGGGGAGGCGCAGACCGCGACGCTGCTGATCAACGGCGCCTCGGTGGTCGCTCAGCAGGGAACCAACGCGCCTTCGACGGTGCAATGGCCCGGCGCGGGCGCGGGAGCCGCCTCGATCGCGCTGCTGCCGGAAATGCCCGACCGCGTGTCCAAGCTGGAGCGCACCGGCGCATGGGCTTTGTTCCGTCTGCTCGACGCCGGCTCCGTGCTGCAGCGAGGCAGCGCGGTCAGCGCGAGTTTCGTGATCGGCGGGCGCGAAGTGTCCTATCAATTCACCGCCGCCTCGCTGAACAATCCGCTGAGCCTGCCATCGCTGCGCCAATTCAAATGCCCCAACGGGTTGTGAGGCCTGATGCCCACCGGTCTCTACGGAAAGCTTCCGGCCAAGCGCGATTTCGTCGCGGCCAATGTCTCGCGGCGTCTGCTCGAGGTCTGGGAGCCGTGGCTGCAGGCGAGCGTGGCGACCTCGCGTCAGATGCTCGGCGAGGGCTGGCGCGACGCCTATAACAGCGCGCCGATCTGGCGCTTCTGGCTTGGCGCGAGCTTCTGCGGGGAGGCCGTGCTTGGCGCGCTGATGGCGTCGATCGACGGCGTCGGACGGCATTTTCCGCTGACCGTGTTTGCGACGGAGGGCGAAGAGGCGCTGCCGCCGCCCGAACTCGATCCCAACAACGCCTGGTGCGAGGCCGCCGAGACGATTCTGCTCGATGCGCTGGAGCAGGACGCGGACTACGAGGGCGTCGCCGCGGCGGTGATGGCGATGACGCCGCCGGCGATGCTGCCGCGCGCCTCCGAGGTTTCCGGCATCGCCGAGCTGGCCGACGGCGCGGTCGTGGTGCGCGATTTCGGCGGCGAACTGGCCGTCGCGTTTCGCGCGGCGCGGCGGTTCGCCCATCGCCAGACTTTCGCGACCCAATCGTTCTGGTGGACGATCGGCGGCGAAGGCTTCGCGCCAACCGCGCTCGCGACGACCGGCCTGCCGGCCCCGACGCGATTCGCCGACCTGCTCACCGGCCAATTCGAGGACCCTCCCGTCGCTTCCCCCTGAACGATCGCCCCTGACGATCCTTCCCCGGCGCGCTCGCCCGCCGCAGACCGGCGCCCGTCTTGCATAAAAATGCTGTAGAAAGACGTCGTGATGTCCCTCTCCTTCTTTTGCAAGACCGCGAGCGCCAGCCACGTCGGCAAGGTGCGCGAGATCAACGAGGACAGCCTGCTGGCCCGGCCGGAGGTCGGGCTCTGGGTCGTCGCCGACGGCATGGGCGGACACGGCGGAGGCGATCTGGCCAGCAACGCGGTGGTCGCGGCGCTGGCGACGATCGAGGCCCCCGACTCGGCCGCCGAGCTTCTCGCGCGCTTCGAGGATCGCATCATCCGCGTCAACGCCGATCTGCGCGCGCTCGCCCGATCGCGCGGGACGCGGGTCGTCGGCACCACGGTCGTCGCCATCCTGATTCACGGCGCCCATTACGCCTGCGTCTGGTGCGGCGACAGCCGCGCCTATCTGTTGCGCGAGGGCGTTCTTACCCAGATTTCGCGCGACCATTCGGAGGTCCAGGACCTCATCGATCGCGGCATTCTCGATCGAAAGGAAGCCAAGTCGTGGCCGCGGCGAAACGTGATCACCCGCGCGCTCGGGACGGCCGATCAGGCGGCGCTCGAAATCGGCGACGGCCCGATTCAGGCCGGCGACCGGTTTTTGCTGTGCAGCGACGGGCTGACCAACCATGTCGACGACAGCGAAATCGCGGCGTTGCTCGGCGGCGACGACCCGCAAAGGGTTTGCGCGCGGCTGATCTCTTTGACGTTGCAGCGCGGCGCGTCGGACAATGTCTCGGTCGTCGTGGTCGGTTGCGACTATGACACGCGAACCATCCGCGCCGATGCGGCGTGGCGCGCCTGAGCCGCGCGGACCCTACTGCGAGATGATCACGCCCTGCGCGGTGTCCCGATGGAAATCGCCGAAGAACGGGAAGCGGCCGGGGCCAAGCGGCCGTATCCGCACCTTGCCCTGGTCGCCGGCCGGGATCACCTTCTCGACCGCCGGCGCGTTCATCTCAAACTCGTCGGCCGTGTCGTCCAGGTTCGTGACGATGACGAAGAACGGCTTGCCGCTCGGCACGTGAATCTCGGTCGGCGTGAAGCGGTGGTTCTTCAGCGTGACCGGATAGCTCGCCAGATCTTCGGCGCGTGCGCCGCTGCTCGCCAATCCCAGCGCCGCGCGCCAGCACTGCGGCGAACGCGAAACCCTTCATCAAGCTCTCCTTGCCCGGCGCGGCGCCATTGCAAGCGTTCGCCGTCGTCACGTCGTCGCCGCGAACAATCGCTGGCCGATGAATTCCCCCTCGGCGACGCCGCCGGGACAGGCGAAATGGCCGCCGCCGGTGTTGGTGACGAACTGGTTCATCATGTCGTAGCGCGACATTTTCTCGAAAATCTTGATGAAGCCGCTGCGCGGGTCGCGCTGATAGCACATGAAGATCAGCCCGGCGTCGAACTCCATGCCCTGGCGCCACGGCGGCCAGCGTTCGGCGGTGAAATTGGCGCCGTCGTTGTACGAATAGGCGCGGCGCAGGATTCGCGCGCCGTCGAGCGCCGCCTGATGGGCGATTCGCACGTGCGAATTCTCGGGAATGACCGGATTCCCGTTGGCGTCTTTGGCGTCAAGATCGATCGGATCGAATTCGTTGCCGGCGCCGAGCGGCGCGCCGGAGAGCTTCCGGCGCCCGAACGTCTGCTCCTGGAACGCGACGTTCATGCGGTCCCAGTGCTCGAGCGCGATGCGGGCGCGACGGACGACGAGGTAGCTGCCGCCGCGCATCCACGGCGGCGCCTCGTCGCCCGCCCACACCAACGCATCCATCGCCTTCGGGTCGTCAGGCGACGGGTTGCCGGTGCCGTCCTTGAAGCCCATCAGATTGCGCGGCGTGGTCTTCGCGCCGTAGTCGGAGACAAAGCCGGCCTGCACCCAACGGATCTGCGCGACGCCATAGGCGAGTCGCGCCAACTGGCGGATCGCGTGGAACGCGACCTGCGGATTGCCGGCGCAAGCCTGGACCGACAGGTCGCCCCCGGTGCGCGCCGGCGCCAACTGGTCGCCGGGGAAGTTCGGCAGGTCGACGAAAGCCTCGGGCCGATGGGCGCGCAGTCCGTAGCGGTCGCGTCCGTCCTTGACGAACAGCCCGGCGCCAAAACCGAAGGTCAGCGTGAGGCGCGCCGCCGACAGGCCGCGCACGTCGGCGGGATCGGGCTCGGCGGCCTGGTCGCCCGCGCCGGGAATGTCGACCGGCTTGCCCGCGCACAACAAAGCGGCGGCGTCGGTCCAGGCGCGCAGCAGGGTTTCGACAGCGGCGCGCTTGTCGGTCGTCAGGTCGAACGCGGCGAAATACGTGTGCGCCTGGGGCGACGTGACGATGCCGGCCTGATGGGCGCCGCGGAACGGAACGACGCCTTTCGCCGCCTCGCCTTCGGCGCCTTGCCCGGCGTCCAGCGCGAGGGCCGCGCCGGGCGCGCAGACTCGATCCGGCCGCCGCCAGGCCGGCGGCGCCGGTCAGGAAGCCGCGGCGCGTCGCCTGCGGCATGTCTCTCTGGTATTTCATTGCGTCGCCTTGGCCAGCATGTTGGTGTCGTCCTCGACGTAGTAGAAGCCGCTGCCGTCGGGCGCCATGGCGAGGCCGAACAGGTCGCCGTTGCCGGGCGGCGACTGGGCCTGATTGGAATCCACCCACTGCGCGGCGAGTTGCGCGCCGGACGCCGGGTCGAACTCGACGACCTCGCCGTTCTTGCCGTTGCAGGCCAGGATATGGCCGTTGCCTGTCGCGGCGAGCGCGAGCGGGCGTTGCAGCAATCCGTCCTTCGTCACCGTGCGTCCGGTTCCCGCGCTGCCCGAACGCGACGCCGCGCCATCGATCGCCACGATGCGGTTCTCGACCGCGTCGGACACGTAGAGCGTGCCGCCGATCAGCGCGAGGCCGGTCGGGCCGATCAGAAACACGTCCTTGTCGGCGCGCTGGGCGAAGCCGCTGGCGATCACCGTCTGGCTCGTGACCTTGGGTGGTCCGCCGGCCGGAACGGTCAACTGGATGCGCAGCACCGTCGCTTCCTTCACGACCACCGGCAGGCCGGTCGCCGGATCGATCTTCGAGGGCGTGGGAAGATTGTAGCCAGACATACTGACGAACAACGTCGCCTTGGCGCCGTTGTCGATCACCGCCATGTTGCCCCACGGGCCGTTGATATGCGAGCCCGTCCAGACGGTGGCGAGCCGGCCGTTGGAATCGAAGACAAGGAGGCAGCCGGCGCCCTTGGTCGCCGTCGTGCCGTCGGTGCTCGGCGTGCTGCCGACAATCACCCAACCGCTGCTCAGCATGGTCATCGCCGTGGTCAGGCCGATGCCGCCCGGACATTGTGGCAGTCGCTGCGGCAGCTTGGCGAACAGCGAGGTCGCGCGGGTCGAGGGGTTGAAGTCGATGATCGTTCCGCCGGTGCCCTGCAGGTTCGACGAGTTGTTGAAATTGTCGACCAGCACGTCGCCCTTCTGGATTTTACCTGAAGTCACCGGCGCCACGACCACGGCGTAGGGGTTGAGATCGCCATTGTCGGTGACCGTGCTGGTCACCGTCACGTGACGGCGCAGCCCTTCGAGCACGCTTGCCGCACGGACGGGCGGGGCGCTGAGGACCAGCAGCGCCGCGGCGCAGCCAAGGGCGCCGGCGGCGCCAATTCTTCGAGTGTGCGACACAGTCTTCTCCGTCGTTTATCGGCAATTCGCCGGGCGATTGAAGCGTTCGAGGTCTCTCCGCGCGTCAAAAGGTGATGTTGGTGCGCACGCCGATCACCGCTTCATTCTTGATTTTCTGGGTCGGATTGTTGGGATTGACGATGCCGCCGCCGGGATTGAAGACGTATTGAACGTCCGGCTGGATCTGCCACCACGGCGTGACCTCGTATTGGTAGGTCCCCTCGACGAAGGTCTCGTTGGTGCGCACCGGCGAATAGACGCCGGGGTTGTAGAAGGCGGTCGCCGCGTCGAGCCCCGACGCCGCATTGCTGACCCGCGTGAAGCCCATGCCGACTCCCGCCGTGTCGTCGTCGCGCCCGAAGAACGGTTCGTGCATGGTGAGACCGGCGTTGAGGCTGAAGCTGATCAGGTTGCGATCCTGCAACGGCGTGAACATCGGACGCAGGAAGACATTGATGTTGCGGTCGGGATCGTCCGCAAAGCGATAGATCATCTGGTCGGCGACGGCGTAGAACGCGTAGTCGCCGCGATGGGGGGCGGGAATCCCGTTGCTGGCGGGATTGGCGAGCGACATGCCGTTGCTGTCATATCGCAGGTCGGCGAAGTTTTCGGTGTCGTACCACACGCCGATCTTGTAGGTGCGGGCCAGCGGATCGCTCTGGTTGGCCTGGACCAGCGTGCCGGACGAGGGATAGGCGAACTGCAGTTCGGCGATCGCCAGCGCGCCCCCGTTGAGCGGGAAACTCGCGCCCGACGGGTTTTGCACCTGGGGATCGCCGGTGTTGTTGGCGACCGGACTGCCGTTGAACACGCCGGCGAGGACGGTGACGGAATCGGTGACATGGGCCCGCGCGCGCACGCCCAGCGCCGAGAGCGGATAGGCGGGACCGCCGCCGGGCAGATCGGCGGACGGCAGCATCGGCCAACCGAACATCGTGTTGACGAAGTAATTGGCGTTCGAACTGCCCATGAATTCCTGATCGAGGCTCTGCTGGCCGATCTTGATGTCGAGCTTGTCGTCGAAGAACTTCTGCTGGTACCAGAGCTCCCAGAGGCGCGTCGCGCGATCGGCCTCGATGCCGCTCGCCGTCTGCAACGTGCCGAGATTGTCGGCGCTGAGGCTGCGCCCATGAATCTGCAGGGCGCTGACATTGAACAGGCCGCCATACAGGCCGAACGCGCGCTGCGTGTCCAACTGCAGGACCGCGGTCGTCAGGCCGTCGTAATCGAAACCCTGGCGCGTTCCGCCGGTCACGTTGCCGAGGATCTCGCTGGTCTCGGTGATGCTGAGCGTCAGGCCGTATTTGGCGATCGCCGGCCGCAGTCCCCACATGTCGCCGAGCAGGTTGGCGCTCCGCGACGCGGTGCTGAGAAATCCGAACGGATTGACGCCGCTGGCGCTTGGCGATGGCGCAGCCGCGGCCGCGTCGGCCGGTTGCTCCACGGGCTGCCCCGGGCTGGCGACCACGGGCGGCGCGGCGGGAGCGGTGGCCTCGCCGGTCCCGATCGGCGTTTCGATGAGTTCGCCGGAATTGCCGGCGACCGGCGCTGAACCGGGAATGGGAGCAATCGCGGCGTTGGGGGCCGACGATTGTGCGACAGCGCCCGACGCGCAAAGAGCCGCCAGGCCGGCCGCGCAGCACAGCATCGCGCCGCGTCTGGCTCCGCCGGCGAGCCGAGCCGTCCAGTCGAAAGGACCGTTGGGATGGAGAAACAAAGCAACCCCTCGTTGACCGACACCCAAGACGCCGACAATAAAACGACGGGCGTCATGTAAGTCAATGAATAAATTGCAGTTTAGAATCACAAAAGACTCAGCAATACCATCTTAGAATGGATGTAAACTGGAGATCGTGCAGATTAAAACAATTAAAAACTGGAAGACTGTGAAAGCGCGGCGGCAAGATCGCGCGACACCTCGTCATCGCTGTGACGCGCCGCCGACGGTTTCGGCAGGCCGGACCGCGGATGGAGGTCACGGTCATTCAACGACGGGGCCGGGCGGCGCGCCCGACCGCGGCTCAATGGCTGGCCGACTCGAGCGCGGCGTCGACCATCGTCTTGGCGCCGGCGAAAGCGGCGACTTCCTGCTCGTTCGGGGCGGAGGCGGCCGCGCCGACGCCGGCGACCTCCGTTCCCATGTGCGGCAGGGGATCGACCGCGACGCGGTCGAGGTAATATTCGAAATGCAAATGCGGTCCGGTCGACAGGCCGGTGTTTCCGGACAGCGCGATGGTCTGTCCCTGCGTCACCAGTGCGCCGGGCGTGATATTGGCCGGAATTTCCGAGAGATGCGAATAGGAGGTTTCGAACCCCTTGTGCTGCAGCCGGATATGATTGCCAAAGCCGGACACCGGCCCGGCGATCTCGACCTTGCCGTCGGCGACCGCCCGCACCGCCGAGCCGATCGGCGCGCCAAAATCGATTCCGGCGTGAAGGCGCAGGATATGCAGGATCGGGTGGAAGCGCATGCCGAACGTCGAGGTGACGGGCGCGCCCTTGATCGGGGCAAAAATGCCCCCGACGCTGGTCGGCGCCGGACCGCCGCCTCCGCCTCCGCCGCCGGCCTTCGGATCGAAGCAGCGGAAGGCGCCGTCGGGCGATTGGAAGGAATAGCAATCCACCGCGCCCGATGGCCCGGTCAGCCCGACATAGATCACCTTGCCGGACAATTTTGATTTGCCGCGAAAATCGCGCGCGTAGAGCACACGAAAGTTCTCCTCGGCCGGCAGCGGCGCCTTCAGGTCAGCGAGCTTGCCGAGCAACAGGATCGCCTCGCGGATCACCGGCTCCGGCACGTTGTTGCGCACGCTGGCGCTGTAGACGCCGTCGGACAGATTGTAGCGCACCGGCATGTCGACGCTTGGCGCGCCTTCGTCGAGCAGGCCCGGCGGGACCGCCGGCTGCGCGCCGACCTCGTAGCCGCCCGCCTCGGCGAGGGCGACGGCGCCGACATATTGCCTGTTCTCGTACATCGATAGTTGCGTGACGCGGTAGGCGCCGGACATGTCGAGCGCGCCTTCGGCGATCGCGAAACTCGACGGCGGCAGCGACTGGACATTGTAGGCGGCCTTGGCCGCCGCTTCGATGGCGCGCGCGCTGTCTTCGGTGAAGCCGTTGCGGATCAGCAGGTCGCCGATTCGCTCCTGGACCACCACCTTGATGATCGCCTCCTTGATTTGCGGCTGGGCGTTCGAGCCGCCGACCGACACATCGAGCTGGCTGCTGTTGAGGTCGGTCACCACCGACTGCTGCGCCGCCGTCGGCGTGCTGGCGCCGCCGTCGTCGTCGAAACCGGCGTCCGAGGCCGCGCTGGCGTCGATGGTCAGTTGCGCGCCGTTGACGAGGCTGGCGTCGGCGACGTCGGCGCCCTCCGCCGCTTCTGGAAACTTGCCCATGAAGCCGCCGTCCGAAGACACCAGCGGCCCGGCGACGAAAAAGGCGGCGCTTTCAACTTTCGGCGCGCTGGCCGCGAGAGTGGCCGGCAGCGCCACGCTCAGCGATCGTGGCGCAACGGTGGCTCCGCGATGGACCAGCACGGGATCGCCAGGCAGATCGATCATCGTCGAGATCGGGCCGATCGCGACGGGCGCGGCTTCCGGCGTTGGCGGCTCCGCGACGACGACCGCAGCAGGGGCGGGGGTGGGACGGCGGAACAGGAGCCGATAGCCGACAAGGCCGGCGCAGCAAAAAAACACCGCCACAGCGATCGCCAGCAGCGTCAATCCGCCACGCCGCGTCATTTCGAGAAAACTCGGCTCCGAAGCTCGCCAGCTTGCACGATAGCCGAACCGGCGCGCAGAATCACGCGCCTTTGCTTCGCGCAGGCGTCAGACGCCGCGCCCCTTTTCGCGAAGTTCAACGCGGTCAGAAGTCGCGGGTGATCGACAGCGTGCCGGCAAGGCCGCTGCTGTTGGTCGGGAACGACGCCGGCCCGACATAGGCGGCGGGAGTCGCCTGGCGGGTCGCCTCCAGCATGATCCCGGCCTGGAAGTCGAGATGAGCGACGGGGTCCCAGTGCGCGACGAGGCCGCCCAGCACACTGTTGGCGGTGGTCGAGATCATCACCGGAGAATTGCTGTAGCGGACGGTCGCGAAGGAAATTTCCGGGATCAGCGAGAACTCAGGCGAAAAATGGTGCTCGAGGAACGCGGCGGCGGTCCAGGCGGTCGGCGTCGACCACAGGCCGACGTCGTAGTTCAAGGCGTCGGTCAACTGATAGATCAGCCCGTTGCCGTTAATGTTCATCCCCTGGTCGCCCGGACTGAAGGCCGTGTTGGGAATGCCGGAATAGCCGAGCGCCGCGTGGCTGTAGACCCCTTGCAGCGCAACTTTGTCGCCGTTGCCGAGCCAGGGAAGATTGGCGGTGGCGCCGGCGAGGACGGCGTAACCCCAGAAGTCGCCGGTGTCGCCGGAAACGCCGATCACCCGGGTGTTGTGCGCGACGGCCGACAGTTGGGCCGACCCCCAGGTCTCATCGGCGCGGGCGGCGGCGACGATGTCCGGATAGCGATCGCCGAGATAGGTGTTGTTGAACCCGCCGTTGAAGCCGTTGTTGACCTGGGCGCCCGTCCCGTCTTCGAACGAGATGGTCGCCGAAAGGCCGCCGCCAAACGTTGCGGTATAGGCGAAGACGTCGGGCTGGTTGGTGCTGACCCGATCGGGCGAGTAGAAGTCGTACCAAGAAGGTCCGCCCGCCAGATAAGAGAAAAATGAGGGGGCCTTGCCGGCGGTCAGACCCGCCCATTGCACGTAGGCGACGTTGAGGATCGTCATTGTCAACGCCGTTTCGAAGCCGTTGCTGTTGATGCCCTGAATTTCGGCATAGGCGCGCAACACGCCGTAGGACGTCTGCTGGCGGACGTCCAGATCGATCTGGCCGCGCGCGGTGAAGCCCAACGCGTCCCGCGACTTGCCGCTCGCGATCTCTTGGGCGGTGACCGGGCTTTCGCCGGGAACGCCGGTGAAGGCGAGGCCGGATTGGCGGGTTACGTTGCCGGCGGCGATCTCGAGATTGACGTAACCGGAGATCCTCAGGCAGGTGTCGGAGCCGGGAACCACGAACCCGGCCATTCCCCCGACGTTGCAGGTCTGCACATAGGCGATCGGCGCCGCCTTGAGGGTCGGCAAATCAGCCGCGCGCGGCACGCCAACGCTCGCGGCGCTGGCCGATAAGCCGCACACGATGCGCCACGCAAGCGCCGATGGCCGTCTCAAATTCATGCGCGTTTTCAGACCCCGATCTTCGACTCGTGAAGCCCGTCCGGCTGGAGCGCCATAAAATGATTAAGATGAACCGCCGTCGACTTTAGACCTGGTCGCGCAGGGACCAAGTTTCGTCCAAACTCTCGCTCTGGCCGGCCCCCTTCGCTCGTCGTTGCTTGCCGGCGGCCGTCGAGTGAACTAAGACTTCGCTTTGCCCAGGCGCCGATGCGCATTCTTCTCATATCAGCCGACGATGCCCAAGACAAACCGATCGGCGTCCAAATTGCAAGACGGATGTATTTCGAGAGCGGCGTTGTAAAACCGTCACTGCTGCCGAATTGTCACATGCATGTGCGGCTGCACATGCTTCATGTGTGTTTTAAGAGCGGCGCCCCAATTGGGGTTGCTGCCCGTGGTGCAATAGGTAACAATCGGGCGGGGATATTCTTGGAGGAAGGCGTCGGCTGGGCGGGTGCGCCCTCGCGGACCGTGAAGGACACTCATCCGCGACGAATTGGAAGTGGGCCGGGTTGCCCCGAGAGCCCATTGAATTGGGAGATCCTATGCGTCCGCCAAATTTGCGCTTCCTAGTCGCAATCGCGCTGGCGGCGTTACTGTGCGGAATCTTCGCGAAGTCCGCGCTGGCGAAGTGGAGCCATCCCGCCGTTCCGCACCTGGCGGCAAGCAACCCGACAGTCACAACGACGTCGCCGCCTGTGACCGTCCCCGGGAGCAAAAGCAAAAGCATGGCGCCGGCGCCCGCCCATTTCCACGACACCATCACGTCGGGAGGGCCGGCGACGGTGACGATCGTCTCGAAGAACCCGGCCAAGACCTCGACCACCACCACGACCGTGACCACAAACTCCGACGGGTCGGTGACCACCACCGTCACCACGGTGACGAAGGCGGACGGAAACGCCGTCGTCACCAAGACTTTGAACAATCCCCCGCAGACCGGTTTCCTTCAAACGGTGACGCAAAATCCGCCGACGGAGAAAAACGGCGTCACCACGACCACGATCACCGTTGTCGACATTCGCCCGCCTCGCACGGTCATCGAAACTCTGTCGACGGTCGCCGTCACCAAGATAGCTCCGGTGACGACGATGACAACGACGACGACCCCTCCACCACCTCCGCCGCATGCGTCAAGTTCGACGACGCCCGAAATGACCTCGCCGCCGGCAATAGTCGCCGCCTCCGGCCCTGGCGACATCGAGGCGGCGGTCGCGGCGCTGTCCGGCCACGCTGAGCAGGATATTCAGGGATGCCAGGCGGACACGCCGCCGTGCATCGCCGACGCTCTCGACGCCTATGCCGAGGCGTTGCGCAAGCTCGCGCCGTATCTGCCGCCGCAATTGCGCACGCTGCCGACCATCGTGGCGACCGCGGCGAAGAAGGTGCGCGCGGCCAGGACCAAGGCGGAAGCCGTGCAGGCGGTCAAGACCGCGATCGCCGAGGTGCACAAGCGCATCTCGCTGCTGAGGGCGGACGACGCCGACACGCGCCAGGTCGGCACGCGCGAGGGAACTCTGGTCGTCGAAACGCTGCAGGTCGCCAGCGACAAGCTCGAACGCGCGGTCGGCCTCTAGAACGCCGCCGGCCGAGCGTCTGGCGCGCCTTTGACGGCGCGTTGGAGCAGTCGTTTGGTTCGACGCCGATAGTCGGTTAGTCTTGTTGCGCAGCCCGCGCAGGCATGAGGAGCGCCATGCGGTCGTTTCGCTTTCACGCTCTCGCCGGCGCCGCGGTGTTGGCGCTGCTGTCGGGCGTGTTCATCATGGATGCGGCTCGCGGTCCCGCCGCGGGCGCTGTCGGCGCGGCCCCCGGCGGCGGAACCGGCGGGTTGCGAGGACCGTAAGAGACGCCTATCAGGGCAATCGAGGAACAAGGGCCGGTTCCCCCAAAAGGGCCATCGAATCGGGAGATGTCATGCGTCCGCCGAGTTTGCGCTTTCGCGCCGTTGTCGCGCTGGTCGCCTTGCTGTGCGGCAGCTTGACGTCGCCGGCGCTTGCCAAATGGAGCCATCCGGCGATTCCCCACGCTTCGACGGGGAGCGGTCCGGCCGTTACAACGACGACGACCTCGCGGTCCCGGACCATCCCGGGGAATACTGACAAGAGCAAGGCGACCGCGCCTGCCTCCTTTGGCGACACCATTACCGCGGGGGGCCGGCCGGCGAGGGTCTCGATCGTATCGAGGACGCCAGCCGAGACCATAACGACCACCACCAGCGTCACCAAGAATGCCGATGGCTCGGTGACCACAACCGTCACCAAAGTGACGACCGCGAACGGGCCGTCCAGCGTCACGACGACCTTGCTCGATCCCCCAGTCTCGATCCTCAGCGTTCAGACGGTGACGCAGAATCCGCCGACGCATATGGATGGCGTCACCACCACCACGATCACGATCGTCCAAGGGATCTTTCGGCCGATAACCGTCACTGAGACCCTTTCGACTGTTGCTGATACGCCGATCGCGCCGGTCACGACGACAACGACAACCACGACGCCGGCGCCCCCGGCGCCGACGACTCCGGCCTCGAGCGTGACCTTTGCGCAACCCATGCAGCCGCCTCCCTTGCTCGCCGCCTCCGGCCCTGGCGACATCGAGGCGCAGGTCGCGGCGCTGTCCGGCCACGCTGAGCAGGATATTCAGGGATGCCAGGCCGATACGCCGCCGTGCATCGCCGACGCTCTCGACGCCTACGCCGAGGCGTTGCGCAAACTCGCGCCGTATCTGCCGCCGCAGTTGCGCACGCTGCCGACCATCGTGGCGACCGCGGCGAAGAAGGTGCGCGCGGCCAGGACCAAGGCGGAAGCCGTGCAGGCGGTGAAGACGGCGATCGCCGAAGTGCACAAGCGCATCGCGTTGCTGCGGGCTGATGACGCCGACACGCGCCAGATCGGCACGCGTGAGGGAACGCTCGTCGTCGAAACGCTGCAGGTCGCCAGCGACAAGCTCGAACGGGCGGTCGGCCTCTAGAGCGCCGCCGGCCGAGCGTCCGGCGCGCCTTTGACGGCGTGTTGGAGCAGTCGTTCGGTTCGACGCCGATAGTCGGTCAATCTTGTTGCGCAGCTCGCGCAGGCATGAGGAGCGCCATGCGGTCGTTTCACTTTCACGCTCTCGCCGGCGCCGCGGTGTTGGCGCTGCTGTCGGGTGCGTTCATCATGGATGCGGCTCGCGGTCCCGCCGCGGGCGCTGTCGGCGCGGCCCCCGGCGGCGGAACCGGCGGCGGCACGGCTGGCGGGGGAACCGGCGGCGGCGGAACGGGCAGCGGCGGCGCGGCTGGTGGGGGAACCGGCGGCGGGGGCGCTGGCGGCGCGACCGGGGGAGGCGGAACCAGCGGCGGTCCCGTCAGGAACAGCATCGCTCCGCCCGACGTCCCTGGCGTCGGCGCCGTCGACGCGACGAGCCTTGCCGCATTGTCCGGTCAGACGCAGAACGCCATCAACGGCTGCGGCGCCGAAGCGCCCGAATGCATCGCCGACGCTCTCGATGAATATGCCGCGGCGTTGCAGCAAATGGCGCCGCAAATGCCACCCCAGTTGCGGTCCTTGCCGACGATCGTGGCGACCGCGGCGAGCCGGGTTCGCTTTTCACGCAATCCGCGTCAGGCAATCCAGGCGGTGCGCATCGCGATCGCCGCGGTTCACAAGAGCATCGCCTTGCTCAGGGCCGACGACCCGGTTACGCTCAAAGCCGCAACGCGCGAGGGCGCCCTCGTCGCGGCGACGTTGCAAGTCGCCGACGACAAGCTCGAAAGAGCGATCGGCCTCTAGACGGCGCCCGGCGGGCCATCGCAGGCGCGTCGGATTTCTTGAAGCGGGCAGCCTTGATTTTGCTTGATTCGCGCAAAAACAATGCGGACCCACACGACGCAACGCGGCTTCGGGCGCGCGCAGATCCGGCGTCGTTCTTGCCAAGCGAGGGGCCGGTGCGGCGAGCCATCCCAGACCGATCATGGACGCCAACGCCGGCGCGACGAAGGCGTTGGATCCGGTTCGCCTCGACGCTCGCCATTCTGGCGGCAGGCGCCGCGACGGCCAGCGCGGAGACGCGCGTCGCGTTGGTGATCGGCAACGGCGCTTATCGCGACGTCGTGGCGCTCGCCAATCCGCCGAACGACGCCAAGGATGTCGCCGCGGAACTCGGCGCCCTGGGCTTCAAAGTCACCGTCGGCGAAGACCTCGACCAGGCGACTATGGAGCGCAAGATCGCCGATTTTGCGAAGGCCGCCGCCTCCGCCGACGTTTCTCTGTTCTACTATGGCGGCCATGGTCTGCAGGTCGCCGCGCACAACTACCTCATTCCGGTCGACGCCCAACTGCACAGCGAGGAGGACATCTACAAACACACCGTGCCGTTCGACGACGTGCTCAAGGCGCAGGAGCAGGGCCACGGCGTCCACCTGATCTTCCTCGATGCGTGCCGCACGAATCCACTGAAGGACGCGCCGGCCTCGGCGCATACGGAGGGCCTGGCGCGGGTCGGCAATGCGGCGGGCTTTCTCATCGCCTTCGCGACGCAGCCCGACAATGTCGCTTTCGACGGCGCCGGCCGCAACAGCCCGTTCGCCCAGTCTCTGCTTGGCCATCTCGCGACGAGCGGCCAGGACATCTCCAGCATGATGATCGAGGTTCGCAAGGACGTGATCGCGGCGACCGGCGGTTCGCAGATCCCGTGGGAGAACTCGTCGCTCACCCGGCAATTCTATTTCGCTCCGGGCGATGCGACGGCCGGATCGCCGGAGACGCAACTTTGGCAACTCGCCGGCGGCCAGCGCGACGTCAATCTTCTGCATTTCTACATCGACCGCTATCCCGACGGCTCGCATATCGCCGACGTGCGCGCGCTGTTGACCGAATTGTCCAAGGCCGACAAAGGTGCGACTCGAACTCCCACGCCGCCGAAAGAGAACGTCGAGGAGCTGTTGTGGCGGCTGGCGCGAAGCGGGCGCCAACGATCGCTGGTCGAATTGTATCTGGCGCGCTATCCGGGCGGCGCGCATGTCGCTGAGGCGAATGATCTGCTCGCCGGCCTGCAGCCGACGCAAGGCTCCGACGCGCCGCCGGGTGTCGTGTGCGAGCGTCTGGCGACCCATCCGGACGACGCGACGGCCAATGTGCTGGGCGTCAAGCTGCAGGTGTTGGCTCAAAACCCCCAGCCGGCGATCGACGCGTGTCGCGAAGCCGTGGCGCAGCAGCCCGATGTGCCGCACTACCTTGCGCTTCTGGCGCGGGCGACCGCCGCCGCCGGCCGACTCGATGAGGCGATCGGCCTCTACCGGAAGGCCGCCGACGCAGGGGACGCGCGTGCGATGCATAGCCTGGGTCTCCTCACCGAAAACGGCGAGGGCGTGCCGAAGGATGTGGTCGCGGCCAATGCGCTCTATGAAAAGGCGGCGGCGCGCGGCAACGCCGACGCGGCGATCGACCTGGCGGTCAACTTGATGGCCGGAAAGGGCGCCGAAAGAAATGTGGCGCGCGCGGTGACTCTCCTGCGAACGGCGTCGCAGGGCGGATCGGCCATCGCGACCTTCAACCTCGGGGTGCTGGCGGACGAGGGCATCGCCGGCAAAGCCACCGAGGCGCTCGACTTCTTTCGAAAGGCGTCGAGTCTGGGCGAACCGCGCGCATATCTGGCGGCGGCCAAGCTGCTCGACGAGGGGCGCGGCGTCGCCAAAGATCCGGCGGGCGCGGCGGACCAATTGTTGCGGGGCGCCGCCGGGGATGACGGATCGACGATCAACGAACTGGCCGCCAAATCGTCGTCATGGTCGCTCGACACGATCAAAGCGATGCAGACGCGCCTCAAGGGCGCGGGCTACTACGCCGGCGCGGCGGATGGAAAAGGCGGCGCGGCGATGGTGTCCGCCCTCAAGCAATGGCGCCTGCTGGGTCCGCCGCAAAAAACCTGACCGCGTGGAGCGGCGGCAGGAGCGTTTCAACCCGCGGTCGGGCGCTGGATCCTGCCGGGTCGGCTATTGCTCGAGCAAACGCGTTTCGACGCGGCGGTTTTCGGCGCTGTATGGGTCCGCGACGCGCGGCTTGGTCTTGCCGAACCCCTTGGCGACGAGATAGGCGGGGTCGAGGCCCTGCGAGGCCAGATAGGCGACCACGGAGGACGCCCGGCGCTCCGACAGGCCGAGATTGTACAGTTCGGCGCCGGTCGCGTCGGTATGCCCGTCGATTTCGAACTTCTCGCCCTTCAGGCGGGGGTCGCGCAACGCCTTGGCGAACTGGTCGAGATTCTCCCTGGCCGCCTGGGTGAGCTTGTCGGAATTGAATTCGAAATTGACGAGCAGGTCGAATTTCGCGGCGGCGCCGGAGGGCGGCGGCGCCGGGCAATCGGCCGCGGTGCCAAAGCAGATCGAACGGGACTTGCCGATCGCCGCCTTGGCGAAGAAGTCGGCGACCGCGTCGGCCTTGTAAGCGGGATCGGCGTGGGCCGGCGCGATGGCGAGGGTAGGGGCGATGGACAGGCCCGCCGCAAGCACAAAGGCGGCGAGCAAAGGCGTGCGCATTTGAAGCCTCCCAATGAACAGCTCGCGCCTCGGCGCGAACGAAGAAAGATTATGGCGGTCGCCCGATCGCCCGTCAACAATTGACGACCCTTGGGCGGCGTTGTCGGGGCCGGCGAATCGCCGCTGGCCGTTGAGATCATCGCGCGTCATCAAAGCAGCTCCCGGATGTTTTGGCCGCTCGCCGGGCAGCCTGGATGGCCGTGGGCGGAAGCGAGCCGGCGAATTCGAATGATGCGTTTTACGGTCTGGCCGCAACGACTAAGCGCGATCCGGCGACCCCTTGAGCCTGCGTCGCTCTTCCTGCGTCTTCGCGCAGACCGTATTCCCTGAACAAGCCTGGCGCGGTGGCCGAGCGGGCGCAAAACCCTGTTCCCCTTTTGTGAAACTCGGATTAGCCTCTGCGCGGCGCTTGGTTCGGAGCATCGGCACTGTGGAAGACAGGACCATCATCCAGCTCGGCTCGCCGGGCAGCGTCCGCCGCGGCGTCCGCCTCAACGGCATCTACGAGATCGGCGCCCTGATCGCGCAGGGCGGCATGGGTGAAGTCTACAAGGGCTTCAACATCCAGACCAACGATCCGGTCGCGATCAAGATGATCCTGCCGGAGCTCGCCAGCAACCCCGACGCGTTCGCGCTGTTCCGGCGCGAGGCCTCGACCCTGCACAACCTTCAGCACGAGGCGATCGTCCGCTATTTCGTGTTCTCGGTCGATCCCGATCTGCAGCGCGCCTATCTCGCGATGGAGTTCGTCGACGGCCTGTCGCTGACCAAGCGGCTGGCTCAAGGCAAGCTCACGCTCGCCGAAGTGAACATTCTGCGCAAGCGAATCGGCGGCGCGCTGGAGGCGGCGCATCGCTTCGGCGTCATTCATCGCGACATTTCGTCGGACAATGTCATTCTTCCCGGCAACGATCCGCGACGCGCCAAAATAATCGATTTTGGCATCGCCCGTTCGCAGCGCCCTGGCGAGGGCACGCTGATCGGCGACAGCTTCGCCGGCAAATACAACTACGTGTCGCCCGAGCAGCTGGGCCTGGCGGGCGGCGAGGTCACCGCCAAGTCCGACATCTACAGTTTCGGCCTGGTGCTCGCCGAAGCCTTGCGCGGGCGCCCGATCGACATGAACGGGACGCAGGTCGAGATCATCGAGAAGCGCCGTTCGGTGCCCGATCTTTCCGATATCGATCCTTCGATGCGCCCCTTGCTGCAGGCCATGCTGCAGCCGCTTCCGGCCAACCGGCCCGCGAGCATGGCGGCGGTCGCCGAGTGGGGCGAAGCCGGCGCTTCCGGCGCCGGGCGCGCAGCCCGGCGCGGCGGCGATGGGAGCGCATCGCGCCAGAAGCCCGGGGGCGGTTCGACGGTCGGACGCCTGGCGGCGGTTCTGGGCGTTGTGATCGTCATCGCCAGCGTTGGCGGCACGCTCTATGTGTTTCGCGACGAGATGCCGTGGAACAGCGTCGCGATCGCGCCGGCCGCCAAACCGCCGGGTCCGATCGCAACGACAAGTCAAAGTCCGGCGGCAAGTCCGAGCCCGCAACCCTCGCCGCAGCCGGCGCTCGAGTCCGGCTCGAACCACAAGCCGCCGCCGCTGCCCGACGTGCCGGTTAGTCAGCCGCCCGCCGTCACGCCGCCGCCGGACGCCGGAGGGCCGCCGCCGAGCGTGGGGAGCGAGGCCGGAACGCCTTCGACGCAGCCGGTTCCGCATGTTCCAACCGCCGAAGAACTCCTCCAGTCAAAGCCGCAGAGAAACGATGCGGCGGCGCCCAATCCGCCCAACGGCGGCGGGGCATCGTCGAAAATCGCGGCGATCGCGCCGCCCGCGCCGGCGCCGACACCCGCCGCTCCGCCGCGCGCGCCACAGACCGTGCTGGCGATCGCCGACGCGGCCGTCGGCAAGGACTATGTCGCCGATCTCCCGCCTTTCAGCGCCGCGGGCGGCGCCAAGGACCTCGTGCTGCACGCCGAGCCCAATCCGCCTGACGGGCTCACCTTCGCCGATCTCGGCTCGGGATTCGGCCAAATCTCGGGGAGGCCGAGCAAGGCCGGCCAATATTCCTTCGACATCGTCGCGCGCGACCCGGCCGGCGGCGCGGCGCATATGACGACAAGAATCGCTGTCGCGCCGGCTCCCGCCGCATCGCCCGCCCCGCCCTCGCCGGCGTCGCCGCCGATTGTCGTCGCGCCGTCGCCGGCGCCCGCCCCGGCGACGCCCAAGGCGGAGTCCAAACTCGAGGTGACCCCGGCCGCCAAGGCAATCTCGTTCATGCGCGATTTCGACGGCGGATCGTGCTTTTTCGCGCGGCCGCTCGGCGCTGCTTCCAATTCCATCGCAATTCAGGGGATCGGTTCGGACAAGGCGACGTTCGAACGCTTTTATGTGAAGTTCATCACGGAAACCGGCGTCACGCCGGCGCTCACCGTCCGGCTGATCGGCGCGGCCGAATGTCCGGCGGTGGATCTGATCCGCGCCGGCGGCGACGACCGCTCCAGCGCCCCGAAAATCGATCTCTCCAGCTATGACGTCGGGCACGGCAAGCCGCTGGCCGGGACGGTGGTCAATCTGGCCGGGCGCCATCTCGATCTGCTCCTCGTCAGCAGCGACGGACAGGTCTATCGGCTGGATGCGCGGATGCAGCCGGGCGGGGAAACCGCGACGTTCAGCGTGCCGATCACCCCCGACGCCGCGTCGATCGAGGCGTTGCAAATGCTGCTGGCGATCGCCTCGCCGAAGACGCCGCCCGCGCTCGAAGGGTTCAAGGCGGGCGCCGCGTCCGACATCCTTCCGCGCCTGCGCAGTCAATTGCCCGACGCGACCGCGACGCTCGACGTGGAGTTTTTCAAGCTGGTCAAATGACGGCGCGCCGCCAAGTCCGTCGATCTTGCGCCAGGCGGCGCCGGTCAAGCGCGAACCATCGGCGGTCTGGTCGGCTTTGGGAGCCGGGATCGCGATTGGGGCCGACGGATCAAAATGCCCCGGGGCGCCCGCTTGTTCACGGGCGCCCCTGACAGCGTCCCGCTCTAATGAACAAAGTCTATGAGCTGGGAGAGCCCCGCTGCGCCCCCAAACATTTGCGGCGTGAGGCCGGTGCCCGCTCCGGTTCCCCAGCCGCCCAAGCCAGCCCCGCCTGCTCCAGCGCCCCCGGCAACCGGGCCGACGATGAATATGCCGGTCATGGTGATAAGCATGGTCTGCGCCTGCTGCCTGTCCGCTGCGGACCATGGGACGCTTTGTGTAGGGAGGCCGAGGTTGAACTGCGGCGGAATGGAGCTCTGGATGATGACTCCCGAGCTGTTGGGGTCCGGGTTGGAATTGCCATTGGGGTATGGGACGATCGGAAGACCGTTGGGACCGGTGGGGTCGGGGAGGTTGGGAGGGGCCGTGGCGTTGGCGGGAATCGTCACCGTCGCGGGGGAGACGTCTCCGGAACTGTCGGCGCCATAGGTCGAATAGTACGACCCCGGTTTTGGAACCGAAATCGGCCCGGTGGCGATCGTCGCCTTCACGTTCGGCACGGCGAACGTTCCCCCCGGCGCTGCGATTGTCGCCGAAGATGCGGCCCGGCCGGCGGCCGCCTGTGCGATGAGAGCGGCGGTGTAGGCGGGCGCTGCGATGGTCGCCGAAGACGCGGCGCGGCCGGCGGCCGCCTGTGCGATGAGCGCGGCGGTGTAGGCGGGCGCGGCGATTGTCGTCAGAGAGGCGGCCCGGCCGGCGGACGCCTGGGCGGCGAGCGCGGCATTGTAGGCGGGCGCAGCGATGGTGACCTGCGTCGCGGCTCTCGCCGCCGCCTGCTGGGCGGCGAGCGCCGCGGCGTTGGCGGGCGCGGCGATCGTCGTCTGGGACGCCGCCCGGCCGGCCGCGGACTGGGCGGCCATCGAAGCGGTATAGGCGGGCGAAACGCTGTTCGGCTGGGTGAACGCCTGGGCGCTGGTGAAGACGGAAAGGCTGAGGATCAGCGCGATCGCGGTGGTTTCGGTGAGGCGGTTCATGGTCGTTGCTCCTGTGAGAAGAAGGCCCGGACGAACATTCGTCTCCGTCGGCCATTTTCGCAGGAGGATCATCGTCGTTCGCTACGCCTGACGCTGTTCCCTGCGGAACAGCGGAGCGTGTCACTCGTGCTTGGCCGAACGAGCGTTGCGAAGACGAGCATGCGGAACCGACGCGACGTCTCGCAAGTCCGGTGTCGTCGCCCGTCTGTCGACGGTTCCGGCGCGGCCGAATGTCCGGCGGTGGATCTGGTCCGCGCCGGCGGCGACGACCGCTCCAGCTATGACGTCGGGCACGGCAAGCCGCTGGCCGGGACGGTGGTCAATCTGGCCGGGCGCCATCTCGATCTGCTCCTCGTCAGCAGCGACGGACAGGTCTATCGGCTGGATGCGCGGATGCAGCCGGGCGGGGAAACCGCGACGTTCAGCGTGCCGATCACCCCCGACGCCGCGTCGATCGAGGCGTTGCAAATGCTGCTGGCGATCGCCTCGCCGAAGACGCCGCCCGCGCTCGAAGGGTTCAAGGCGGGCGCCGCGTCCGACATCCTTCCGCGCCTGCGCAGTCAATTGCCCGACGCGACCGCGACGCTCGACGTGGAGTTTTTCAAGCTGGTCAAGTGACGGCGCGGCGGCGACTTCGTCGATATCGCGCCGCGCGCCTGGCGTCAAAGACCGGCGCCGACAGCATCGGCGCCGATCAAGGAATTGGTTTGAGGAACGTGCCGGCTGACGTTTGCCGCCCTGCTATTCGCGCACCTTCGGCTCGCACTCTTTCGCAGCTGAAAATCGGGAGCGGGATTGTTGATTGAGGCGCCGCGGCGGAATCGACCTTCCGCGGCGCATGCCTTCATTTTGCAAGACTGTCCGCGCCCGCCTTGTAAATCCCGTCGATCACCTTCTGGGCGTCGGCGTCGCTGGCCCCCTTGGAGTTGTACTTGCCAGTCCACACATCCGAGGAGCCGGCGCCCGCCGGAACGACGGAGAGCGTCGAGTGGTAGTTGGCGACCGGAAGCGGACCGCTGACGACGGTGTAAGAATAGGAACGGCCCGCATCGTCGCGGCTCTCCAGATGTTCGACGACGATGGCGCCTTGCTCGGTGGTCAGCGTGCGCGTTTTACCATCAGCCGACAGGGCGCGCTTCAGCCCTGGAAGCCAATTCCCGATGGCGCAGAAATCGCCGACCTTCGCCCATACCGCATCGGCGGAAGACGTCGAAGCCGCGCGCTCATCTGTATCAGTTGGAGACGCCTCCCACAAACCGCGATGGGTCAGGCAAAATCTCGCAACGCGCCCGCGACCGGCGCCGCCCGCGTTGACGCTATTGCGTGGGGGGTTGGCTGGGCGTCAGGAAGAACAGGCAGGTCTCCATCAACTCGCCGGAACGAGCGTCGGCGAGACGGAAGCCCGGCTCGGGTTTCGGCAGCCCGCTCGTTTCGTTGCGAGAGACCACCATGTTCGGCGTGACAAGCTGGATGTTCGCGCCGATGCCGCGGCCTCGGCCGAGCAGATTCTCGCGCAGCGCAAGTTGCTCGCCGAGAATTCGTCGTTGCCCGGCGCTGGAAGCGAGCGCCGACCGGATGCTTTCCAGGTAAGGCGCCGGCTGGCGCGCCATCGCGAGCAGAATGGTTTCGCCGCCCGCGCCGGTCGCCACGGGAATGTTGACGTCCGGGGCGGTGGCGAGATCGCGGATCGCGCCGGGCGCGGTTTCGTCAAAGGCGTAGAGCTTGGACTGCAACAGGCCGGTGTAGCCGACCCGGAAGGTCGCGCCGGGGCTGACCGGCAGCCGGTCGTTGGGAGCCAGCGGCACATTGGCGACGCCGGACGGCGCGGAAGGCGCATCGGGGTCGGACACCCAGACCTGCCAACTGCAGGCTGGCCCGGTCTGCGCCTGTCCGATCTGCGGCGCCATCCAGGCGATCGGGATGCTGGCGCCCGGCGCGACGTCGGGATTGTCGGCGAAGCTCTGCGCCTTCACGCGCGAGATCAACGGACGATCCTCGAGCGAAAGATGGTTCGCGATATTGGCGATGAGCGCCTCCGCGTCGGCGCGGGTCGGCGCGGCGACGACCCAGCGCACCCGGCTCGCGCCGGCATAAGCCTTGACGCGCGCGGCGAAGGCGCTGACGTCGGCGTCGTTGGCGAGGGTCGCCGGCGCGGCGACGGCCTGGCCGCTCGCCAGGCTGGCCGCCGCCAGCAGCGCCGCGCCGAGCAGGGCGCGCAGCATCCGCCCCGAACGGCGCTCGACGGCTTTCACGCGAATTGTCTGTCGATCGATCATGGCTTCCTCGCCGGCAACGCGAAAGTGTCCGGGCGGCGGTTCAACTCGAGCAGAGCCGCCGGTCGTTGGTGACCTTGAATTGATATTCGATCTCGGCGCCGAGACGATCCTGCAAAAAACTCGCCGTCGTCGTCAATACGGCGGCGCCGGACAGTCCCTGCAAGTGCTTGCGCAGCTCTTCCTGAAGCGCCGATATTTCGATGCGCGGGTCGCGGGTCGCCACCACGAACAGCCGCACCTCGTCTTCCACAGGCTCAATCGGAATCGCGGTCAGCAGATCGAGTGTCGCGTCGGAGATCGGCGCGCTGTTCAGCGAGCGAAAATGATCGGCGTCGAGGATCACCGGATCGGCGGCGCGCGACACCGAGGCGATGAAGATTCGCGGCGGGCGCAGCTTGCTGGCGAATGGCAGGGCGTCGCGCGCGGTCACCCGCATTAAAAGCGTCTCTCCACCGATGACCAGCGGCTGACGCTGCTCGTCGAAGCAAGGCCCCAGCAGTTGCAGCTTGTCGGTCGCCGAATCGTAGCGGGCGCGCTGGGGCGTGACATCCGCCTCGTCGACGCCGACGACATGCGCCCCGCCCTGGATCGTCGCCACCGGCCCCCAGGCGAGGTCGATCGCCGCGTGAGTCAGGGCCGTCCATCCAGCGAACAGCAGCGCGAGCGCGGCGACGCCGACGGCGAGTCCGACCGCGCGCGCCGGCGTGAGTATCTCGCGCATCGCAAAGGGGCCGAGGGCCGCCTCGACGCCATCCAATGTGTCGGCGAACACGAAATCGAGTTCGGCCCCGGCTTCGTTCGCCTCGGATTTCAGGCGCCCGAGCGTCGAATTCCTCGGCCGTGGCGAGCGAGCGCCCGTCAGGCGTCGTCGAGGGCAGCACCACCGTCAGCCGCGCGCCGGCCAGCGCCGCGCGGTGCTGCACGATGTAATCGCCCACCAGCATCAGCTTGCCGCGCAGCCCGTCGACCGGTCCGACCGCGACGCCCGGAATCCCGGGGGCGTTCGGGAGCTGGATTTCTCCCGTTGCGAAGACCACGCCGGGGTCGCGCCCGAACGCCTGGCAAATCGCCGCCAGCGCAAGGCCGAGCCCGGCCGAGCGCGCGTTCTCGTCGGTGAGCCGGCCGATGTGCAGATCCGATATCCGCAGGTTCCACGGGTTAACGCGCCCATTGCGCCGCCCGAGCCATAATCTGGCGCGGCGCGCGTCGATGAACCGGGTCACCGCCTCGCGAACCGTCTGGCCGATGCCGTAAAGCCCGAAATCGAACAGCTCGGAAATCTGCGGCAGCAATCGCGCGGGATGCGCATCGGGCGCAATTTCGCCGGCGATCGCCTCGAACACCTGCGCGGATTCGCCATTCGCGCCGACCAAAGGCACGAAGACGCGAGCGATCACTGCGCGCTGTCCAGCAACAAGAGTTCAAACGCCGACAGATCGGCCTCGCTGAGCGCGGTCTCCTCGAACACCAGATGCAGCCGGCCGTCGCGGTCGAACACACCGTCGGCGGCAAGATGCGCGCCGAAGCGGACCCGTGCGGCGCGGTTAACGTAAACCGACAAGCCGGCCACGCCCTGCGCCTGCAATTCCAGCAGGCGAGCGCCGCCCGCCTGACGCGACAACCTGGCCAGAACCAGGCCGTCCGAACTCATCAGGCCGGATTCGGGGAAGCGCCATTCGCCGGGCCCCTTGGCCGCGAGGGCCTGGAAGGCGGCGGCCGGTCGGCCGACGCCGCGCCCGCGCCGCAGATCGTGTTCGGCGAGCGCCGTCCCGGTCGCGACCCGCAGGGTCTGCAAGAAGCGGGCGGCGTCGCGCCCGCTGAACTGTGCCGTCATGAATATCTCCTAAAGCCTCTGATCGGCGCCAAGCCGAGCGCCATTGGTCGCGTCTCGATTACGGTCTGGAGGATTCCGTCTTCCATACGAACTTGGCCGTCCGGCTCGAAAGGTCGTCGAGGTAAGCCTCAAGATTGTTGTCGAAATCGGCCTTCAGACGGCGGCGCAGGTAGAGGTTGGAGCCCATCGCCTCGGCCAAAGACCGCCCGGCCATGATCGAGGCGAGCAGAGCCATCTCCTGAGGCTCGATCACGCCGGCGGTCACGGCGCCTTCCAGGAACGGCGCCGCCTCCTCGGCGCTCATCAGCGGCTCTTCGGCCTCCTCGGCCGCCGCTCCGCCCTGGACGCCCTCCATCGCATCAAATGAGAGAAGGAAGGTCTGATCCTGGCCGGCGAGCCGCGTCAGGATCGCCGATCCAAGCAGGCTGGCGGCGAACGCCTTGGCGTCCTTGAAGCCGGGAATCGGCGCCGAAAAGAACGCCACATCCAACTCCCGCTGGTCCGGCCGGCGCCCAAACTCGCCGTTCATCTCGACTTTCAGGACCTTCAGAAGGGCGTTGGCGGCCTTGAGCGTGTTGACCCCGACGGCGTCTTCGCCGACCAGCCATTCCTTGGGGCAAAGGCCCAGCCGGAGCACCTCGGCGTAAGGGCGGTTGGCGGCGTCGAGGCATTTCAGGATGCGATTCGACAGTTCGAACAGGTCGCGCTTGTCATTGAATCGACGCAAGCTCTGCCCGGCGCCGGTCAGCGCCTTCCAGATCGAGAGCGGGCCCTGAGGGCGAACCTGGCGTGGGCCGATCGCGCGGGAGCCGACGAGCGCGGCGAGGTTGTCGGCCGAGGACGGCCCGTCGCCGCGCGCCCCGATCGGCCGGTCGAGAACGTTGTCAAAATAAAAATCCGCGGCGTCTTCGGCATTGTTGGGCGGCGGATAGGCCCAGGCCCCGACGAGCACCTCGGAATATTTGCGATTGGTGGTTAAACTGCGATGAACGCGCTCGAACAACGAAAAAGGCTTGATCGCGACGATCTCTTCGCTGTCGCCCAGCGTGTCGTTGCCATTGACGAGATTGGCCAGATGGCCGGCAAAATAGGCGACGACGTCGCGGCCGCCTTTGGGCGCGCTGGCTTGGCTCATGTGACGCTCTCCGGCTGCATCGCCGCTTTCGTCCGACAAAACGTCCCCGGTCGCCCGCCGACGGACATGAACTGCAGACCGCGACCCCCGATCAGTTCGTCTTTATAGCATGTTGCGGCTCTCATGGGGCTCCCGAGGATTTCTCGATGGGCTGCGACTTGTTCGCTGCGACGCGGTTGCTCTCTTTTTCACGCGACGATACTGGTCTAAACTTGGAAAGTTTCCAAGCGCCGTCGGGGCGGCGTCCCGTAAACGGGAGGCCGCGGCGGGCGAAATAGCGAACGCGTGGGTGAGCCCCGGCGGCCGACGCCGAGGCGCCGATTGCGCTCCGCGCCAGTTGGCCTATGCTTATGGTCGTGCGCCAGTTGGAATTTGCTTAGTCCGAGTTCAGGTCTAGCCGAGACACAGGGGAGTATTGCTCAATGGCTTCCAACAGCAATTCCGGTCAGAAATTCATCTCTCGAAACCGCAAGCCGCGGGTCCACATCACCTACGAAGATCCCTATGACGCGGAGAAGCTGATCGAGCTCCCGTTCGTCATGGGCGTGCTGGCTGATCTGTCCGGCAACAGCTCGGCGGTTCAGAAGCCCGACATGGCCGACCGCGCCTTTCTTGACGTCGATATGGACAATTTCGACAAGCGCATGGCGGCCATCGAGCCGGGACTGTCGATGAAGGTGCCGAACAAGCTCGGCAGCGGCGAAGGCGGCGACAAACTCTCCGTCAACGTCAAGTTCAAGAAGATGGACGACTTTTCGCCGACCGCGGTCGCCAGGCAGGTGCCGGCCGTCGCCAAACTTCTTCAGGCGCGCGAACAACTGTCGAACTTGCTCCGCTACATGGACGGCAAAGTCGCCGCCGAGGACGCGCTGAAGAAATTGCTCGCGGACCCGCAATTGATGGCGGCGATGAAAGACAAGCTTGCCGAGAGGCCGTCCGAAGCGACCTCGGACGAATGAAAGGGGCGATGAACGATGGCCACGCAACAGGAACAAAAGGATCTCCCGTCCGCCGCCGCGACGGGATTGGCCGAAGTCGATGATTTCGCCGCTCTTCTGAAACAGAACTTCAAGCCGCGAAGCGAACGCGCCGCGAGCGAAGTCGAGAACGCGGTGCAAACGCTGGTGACGCAGGCGCTCGCCGACGCCAGCGTCGTCAAGGGCGACGTGATCGACACCATCGAAGAGATGATCGCGCGGCTCGACGAGAAGCTGTCCGAGCAAATGAACGAGATCATTCATGCGCCGGAGTTCCAGAAGCTCGAGAGCGCATGGCGGGGCCTGCACTACCTCGTCTACAATTCGGAGACGGACGCGACTCTCAAAATCCGCGTGATGAACGTCGGAAAGAGCGAGCTCTACCGCAATCTGAAACTGTTTCCGGGCGCCCGCTGGGACCAGAGCCCGCTGTTCAAGAAGGTCTACGAGCAGGAGTTCGGTCAGCTCGGCGGCGAGCCGTATGGCTGCCTGGTCGCCGACTATCACTTCAACCATTCCCCGGTTGACGTCCAACTCCTGCGCGATCTTTCCAAAGTGGCTTCGGCCGCGCTGGCGCCGCTGCTGACCGGCGCCGATCCGACCCTGATGGGCATGGATTCGTGGACCGAACTGAGCAACCCGCGCGATCTGGGCAAGCTGTTCGACACGCCCGACTACGCGGCGTGGAAGGGACTGCGGGATTCGGTCGACGCTCGCTACGTCGCCCTGTGCATGCCTCGCGTTCTCTCACGCCTTCCCTATGGCGCCAAGTCGGAGCCGGTCGAGGAATTCGGCTTCGAGGAGGACACCGACGGTCACAAGGGCGAGAAATACGGCTGGATGAACGCGGCTTACGCGATGGCCGCCAACGTCAATCGCGCGTTCAAGGAATATGGGTGGACCGTGCGCATTCGCGGCGTCCAATCCGGCGGCGAGGTGATCAACCTGCCGACCCACACGTTCCCGACCGACGATGGCGGCGTCGATCTCAAATGCCCAACGGAAATCGCGATCACCGACCGGCGCGAGGCGGAATTGTCGAAGTCCGGCCTCATCTCGATCATCCATCGCAAGAACACCGACAAGGCGGCCTTCATCGGCGCCCAGTCGATCTACAAGCCGAAGCTCTACGACAAGGTCGAAGCGACGGCCGCCGACAATCTGTCGGCGCGCATTCCCTACATGTTCGCGGTGTCGCGCTTCGCGCATTACCTCAAATGCATGGTGCGCGACAAGATCGGCTCGACCAAGGAAAAGGACCAGCTCGAGAAGTGGCTGAACGAATGGATCACCCTCTACGTCGACGGCGATCCGAAGAACTCGAGTGAGGAGACCAAGGCGCGGCTGCCGCTCGCGGACGCCAAGGTCACCGTGAAGGAGAACGAGGAAAACCCCGGGTATTATTCAGCCAATTTCTATCTGCGTCCGCACTTCCAATTGGAGGGCATGGACATCGGCATGAGCCTGGTCTCGAAAATTCCAGGGGAAAAGAGCTGAAATAATTCCTCCAATAACGGTCCGCGGCATCGTCTCGGCGAGAATTTCGGACCGTAACTCAAAAGGCGGGCGCGAACGCTCGCATACCTTCAAGGGCGGCGCGGTCGCCCTTCGCGAAGTTCACCCCTGAAGTGGAGGCTTGGCTATGGCTGGTTCGACCGACTTCTTTCTTAAAATCGACGGCATCGAGGGCGAGTCGCAAGACGACAAGCACAAGAACGAGATTCACATCTCGTCATTCAGCATGGGGGCGACCAACGCCGGGTCTGGCGGATCCAACCAGGGATCGGGCGTCGGCAAGTCGCATGTCCACGACATCCACATCACCAAGGAAGTCGACAAGTCGACCCCGAACATCTTCCTCAATTGCGTGACCGGCAAACATCATCCGAAGGCGACGATCACCGCCCGCAAGGCCGGCGAGAAGCCGCACGAATATCTGAAGATCACTTTGGAAGAAGTGTTCATCTCGGGTTATCAACTGCACGCCAAGGACAGCAGCAAAATGCCGATCGAGAGCTTCTCGCTCAACTTCGCCACTGTCGAGCAGGAGCACAAGGTGCAGAATGCCGACGGCAGCGCGGGCGCGGCGAACAAGAAGAAGTTCGACCTCAAGAAGCACAAGTCGGCGTGACGGCCGAGAGCAGGCGATCGGCCTTCGTTTGAGGGCTGGTCTCGCCAGCTTCGTCGACGCCTTGCAAGCTCGGTCAATGACGATGCTTGCGGGCGCGCGAGTCGCGGGTGCGCCCGTGGTTCGTGCCGCTGCTGGGCGGCTTGGCGCTTCGCCACGGTTTGGCGGCCGGGTTTACGCATGCGATCGCGGCCGTTCTCGCTGGCCTGCCGCGCTCGCCTGCTCTTGTATCGGCGGCGCGCCCCGCTGCGGTCGGACCAATCCGGCGCCGGCTTGCGTCAGCTTGTATTGAGGATATGGCGATGGCGCAGACTGACATGTTTCTCAAGATCGACGGGATCGAGGGCGAATCCCTGGACGATCGGCACAAGGGCGAGATTCAGATCAGCGCTTACAGCCTCGCCGCCGCGAATGCAGGATCGGCTGGCTCGAGCTCCGGGTCCAGCCTCGGCAGGGCGCAGATTCAGGACCTCAGTTTTGCCAAGGTCGTGGACAGGTCGTCGCCGAATCTGTTCATCAATTGCTGCAACGGCAAACCAATCCCGACGATCGTGTTGACGGTCAGAAAAGCGGGAGAAAAGCCGCAGGAATACTTGACGATCACGTTGACGGATTCGTTCGTTTCATCGTTCAGCCATGTCGGAAGCGACAGCGGCGGCCTTCCGGCAGAGAGCGTCTCGCTCAACTTTTCCAAAATCAAGTTCGAATACAAAACGCAGCTTGCCGACGGCTCGCTTGGCCCCGCGGTCGCCAAGACTTACGACATCAAGGCAAATAAGATATCGTAGACTGCGGCTTCCGGCGGACTCTGGTTGCCGGAAGCGTCTTGTTCGGGCGCGGCAAACGGCGCGGGCGGCGAAGTTCGGGACGACCGGCCGTCGAGATATCTGAAATGCGAGAGGGCGATGGCGTCCAACAAGAATGATCGCCTGGCTCCGCCTCTGATGTATGCGTTTCGCGCCGCGCACGAAAAGCGTGACGCCAAGCAACGGCTTGATCTGCGCGACGAAGCAGGGGAACGGGTGATCGCGACGCGCCGCGTCACGACGAGGAGCCCCATCTCGGAATCGGGCCTGCGCCGCGAGGTGATGACCGACCTGCTCAGCCTGTTCAATACGACCAATCTGAACGCTGCGGAGGATCTGTCGTCCCTGCCGGCGGCGCGCAGTTCAATTCTGAACTACGGTTTCCCCGACCTCAGTTGGCGCACCATCGACGAGAACTCGTTGAACGAAGTTTCGCGCGAGATCGAAATCGCGCTGGCGGATTTTGAGCCGCGCCTGGCCCGCAACTCCATTCAGGCCCGACGAGACCTGTCGACCGGCGCGGAAGAGTTGAAGCTGCGCTTTCTCGTCAAGGCCGACCTGCGGGCCAGGCCGGTCAACGTGCCGGTTGAATTCGTCGCCGAGGTCGAGCTCGATTCGGGCAAGATCAAGATTGATCGGTTGTAGGGGGCCCATGAACCGCGAATTCCTGGAGTTCTACAATCGCGAGCTCGCTCTGCTGCGTGAGCAGGCGAGCGAATTCGCGCAGGAGTATCCGGGGGTAGCCGAGCGCCTCGGCGGTCTGATGGGCGACCGGGTCGATCCGATGATCGGCGGCCTGCTTGAAGGCTCGGCGTTTCTGGCGGCGCGCGTCCAGCTCAAGCTCAAACATGAGTTCGCTGAATTCACCACCAATCTGCTCGACCAGCTGGCGCCGCACTATCTCGCCCCGACGCCGTCGGCCTTGCTGGCGCAGGTGCAGCCGAAGTTCGGCGACCCGGCCCTGCGGGAAGGGCGGGTGGTGCCGCGCGGCGCGTATCTCGATGCGGCCTATCGCGAGCTCGAGCGCAATATCGCCTGTCGCTTCGCCCTGGCGGCGCCGATCGCGTTGTGGCCGTTCGAAATCGTCAGCGCCGAATATTTCGCCGCTCCGGGCCCGTTGCAGGCGCTGGGGCTGCCGGTTGGCTCGGAATGTTCGGCGGGCTTGCGTCTGCAACTGACGGTTCGCGGCGCCGAGCGCATTGAGGACGAGCCGCGCGAGTCCGAAGCCCAGGCTCGCCCCGAGCTGCGCTTTTCGACCTGCCGGGTCAAAGACCTGACAGTGCACTTCCTCGGCCACGAGGCGGACGCCGTCTCGCTCTACGAGCAAATGTTTGCGCATTGCCGCGGTGTGTTTTTTCGCTATCTCGATGCATTCGGCGATCCGGTGGTCGTCGCGGGCGGCGACGACATGCTGCGGCAGATCGGTTTCGACGAGAGCGAAGCGCTCATCGCCAATGACAAGCGGGTGTTTCGCGGCTTTGATTTTCTGCGCGAGTATTTTACGTTTCCGCGTCGCTTTCTCGGCTTCTCGCTGCAGGGTCTTGGCGCCATAGCGCCAAAGCTGCCGGCCAAGACCGTCGACGTCGTGTTTGTTTTTGACGAGTCCCATTCGCGACTGGCGGCCGCCGTCCGGAAGGACTTTTTTGCGCTCTACGCAGCGCCGGCGGTCAATCTTTTCGAAAAGACGCTCGATCGCATCGCCGTCAAATCGAACCTGCACGAATATCAGATCGTGCCCGATCGCAGCCGCATGCTCGATTTTGAACCCAACCGGATCCTCACTGTCTTCGCCCACATTCCCGGCGTAACTCAGAAGGTGGTCGTCGAGCCGCTCTATACCGCTGCGGCCGCGCGCAGCGCGTCCGGTCTTTGCTACACCGCGCGCCGCCTGCCGCGGCGGCGCACCGCCGAAGAAAGAAAATACGGGCACAAGTCCGACTACACCGGCACCGACATGTTCCTTTCGCTTGGCGAGCGATCCGACCCGGAAGAAGTGAATCGGGTCGCTGAACTGAGCGTGCAGGCGCTGTGCACCAATCGTCACCTGCCCGAGCATTTGCCGGTGGGCGACGGCGGCGCGGACTTCCGGTTTCTCGATGATGTGCAACTTGAGGTCCGCTGCGTCGCCGGTCCGTCGCGCCCGCTCGAGCCGATCCTCACCTCGATGGCCGGCAAGGCGGAGGGCGCATCGATCGGCGACGTCGCCTGGCGCATCGTGAATATGCTGAGCCTCAATCATCTTGGCCTGGTGCAGCGGGCTGGCGGCGAAAGCGGCAAGGCGCTGCGCGAAATGCTCTCGCTGTTCGCCGACATGTCCGACAACGCGACCGAGCGCAAGATTCGCGGCATTCGCAGCGTCGACGCCCGCCCGATCGTGCGGCGAATCCGCCGAGGGCACGGAGTCGGAGCGGCGCGCGGCCTCGAGGTCACGGTATTAATCGACGACAAGGCCTATGAGGGATCGGGACCCTTTCTGATGGGGGCGATCCTCGATCGCTTCCTCAGCGAATATGTCGGTCTCAACCATTTCACGCAGACGGTTATCCGCACCACCGAGCGCGGCGAGATCATGCGCTGGCCGCCGCGCCTGGGTTCGCGGAGCGACCTATGAGCCATTCGGATCGGCTCGTCGCCGAACCCTGGCGTTTCGATCTGTTCGACACTCTGCGCCGCTTTGAACGCGAGCATCCGCAAAAGCCGCGCATCGGCGACGCCGCGACGCTCAACGACGAATTCGTGGTCGTTACGCAGAACCCATACATGGAGTTTCCCGCCTCGACGTTGGAAGGCGCGTTGGTGGAGACTTCCGGGCGGATGCGCCTGATTGCGCGATTTCTGGGGATGTTCGGGCCGCAGGGCGCGTTGCCGCTGACCACCACGGAAGAAAGTTACATCTGGCTCCTGGAGCGTGATGACGCCTTCCCGCGCTTCGCCGACATTTTCCAGCGGCGCTTTCTCTCGCTGTTCTTTCGCGCCTGGGCCGACCCTCGTCCGATCGCCCAGAACGATCGGCCGGGCGACGATCGTTTCAGGATCTATATCGGCGCGATGATCGGCGTGGGCACGCCGCCGTACCGCGACGCCGATTCGATTTCCGACTTCGCGAAGATGCAGTTCGCCGGCCTCATCGCGCCCAAGGCCAAGAGCGCATCGCGTTTGCGCAGTCTGATCGGCGGCCTGTTCGACGTGAAGGTTGAAATCGACGAATTCGTCGGCTGCTGGCTGTCATTCGACAAACACGAGTGCAGCCAACTCGGGGCCAGTCAGAGTCGGCTGGGAAGCGACTGCATTCTGGGTTCGAGCGCGTTCAGCGTGGTCGACAAGTTCCGCATTCGCATTTTCGTGAAGGATATCGCGCAATACGAGAGGTTCTTGCCGGGCCCCGATCTTGCGCAGCAGATCGCCGACGCGGTCTTTCTCTATCTGGGCGAGGAATTCGACTGGGATATGGAGCTGGCGATCCCGGCCGGCGAAATCACGCCGGTCCGCCTGGGGCTCGGCGCAAAGCTCGGCTGGACCAGTTGGATGGCCCCAAATTGGTCGCGGACCGATCAGACGATCCGGACCGACGCCAGATTTCACGTTGCTAGCCGCGTGGCCTATAACAGGCAAAAGGCTGCAACGACTTAGAATGGTCGGAGGGGAACAACATGGCCGCAGACATCAGCGTCGAATCGGTCACCGGCAAGCTCAACCGGATCGGCTACGAGGCCTTCATCCAGGCCCTGCGCCAGGCCAAGGGCGCGGGAAACCGCAACATCGAGCTCAGCCATTGGATGCTTCACCTTCTCCAGAAGGACCGCACCGACCTGGCGCTGAGCGCCGATCATTTCAAGCTCAACCGCGCCAAGCTGCTCAGCGACGCGACAGGCGTCGTCAACGGGTTTCGCAAGAACGAAACCGAGATGCCGGGCATTTCCAACCAGGTCGCCGACGCGCTCGATCGGGGCTGGCATTATGCGACGTTGCTGTTCGGCGAGACGCAGATCCGCACCGGCCATCTGCTGGTGGCGATGCTGAAATCGCTCGATTTGAAGCGCGCGCTGCTCCATGTGTCGCCGGAATTCGGCAAGATTTCGGCCGAAGAGCTCGCGGCCGGCTATCGCTCGATCTGGGCCGAATCCGAAGAAGGCAACCTGCGTCCGATGGACGGCTCCGGTCTTGCCGCCGCAGGCGCGGACGGAACGGTCGCCGCGCCCGGCGCCAAAGGCACGACCGCGCTCGACCGCTTCAGCCAGGACCTGACCGCCAAGGCCAAATCAGGCGAAATGGACCCGATCCTTGGCCGGGATGAGGAAATCCGGCAAATCATCGACGTGCTGATGCGTCGTCGCCAGAACAATCCGATCCTCACCGGCGAGGCGGGCGTCGGCAAGACGGCGGTGGTCGAGGGTTTCGCGCAACGCATCGCCTCCGGCGATGTTCCGCCGCCGCTGCGCAACGTGAAGCTCCACATGCTCGACGTCGGGCTGATGCAGGCGGGCGCCTCGATGAAAGGCGAGTTCGAGCAGCGTCTGCGGTCAGTGATCGACGAGGTGCAGTCCTCGCCGACGCCGATCATCCTGTTCATCGACGAGGCGCATACGCTGATCGGCGCGGGCGGCGCCGCGGGGACCGGCGACGCGGCCAACCTATTGAAGCCCGCTTTGGCCCGCGGCACGTTGCGCACGATCGCCGCCACGACCTTCGCAGAATATCGCCAGCATATCGAGAAGGACCCGGCCCTGACGCGCCGTTTTCAGCCGATCCAGATCGGCGAGCCTGACGTCGAGAAGGCGGCGATCATGCTGCGCGGCCTCATCGGCCCGATGGAGAAGCACCACAAGGTGCGCGTGTCGGACGCCGCCATCGTCTGCGCGGTGCAATTCTCGCATCGTTACATTCCGGCGCGTCAATTGCCCGACAAGGCGGTCAGCCTGCTCGACACCGCCTGCGCGCGCGTCGCCATCAGCCAGAACGCCAAGCCCGCCGCGATCGAGGATGCGCAGGTCCATATCGCCGCGCTGGAGCAGGAGCGGGAAGCGTTGATGCGCGAGCGCGACCTCGGCGCCGCCGACGAGGAGCGGATTACAGAAATCGACGAGGCGGTTGTGACCAAGCGCGCCGAGCTCGCGACGCTCGAGAGCGAATGGGCCAGCGAGCGCAAGCTGGTCGAGGAAATCCAGGCCTTGCGCGCCAGGCTCGCCGCCAAGGCGGAAGGCGGCGACAAGGCCGAGGCTGACAAGGCGACGGGAGGCGAGAAACCGGCGGCGCCGGAAAAGGCGCCGAGTGTGGAACAAGCCGCGTTGTCGACCGAAGACGCGGAAACGGCGCGGACAGATTTGCGCGGCAAGGTGAACGAACTCGAAGCGATCGTCCCCGAAAAGCGCATGGTCTATGCGCATGTCGACGAACAGGCCGTCGCCTCGGTGGTGTCGGACTGGACCGGCATCCCGGTTGGCCGCATGGTCGCCGACGAAGTCGAGACCGTCCTGAAACTGGCGGAAATCCTCAATCGCCGCGTTGTCGGACAGTCGCATGGCCTGTCGATGATCGCCAAGCGCATCGAGACCAACCGGGCGAAACTCGACAATCCGAACAAGCCGATCGGCGTGTTCATGCTGTGCGGCCCGTCCGGCGTCGGCAAGACCGAGACCGCGCTGGCGCTCGCCGAAACGCTTTACGGCGGCGAGCAGAACATGATCACCATCAACATGTCGGAGTTTCAGGAGGCGCACACCGTCTCGACGCTGAAGGGCGCCCCCCGGGCTATGTCGGCTACGGCGAGGGCGGGCGCCTCACCGAGGCGGTTCGCCGGCGCCCCTACAGCGTGATCCTGCTCGACGAGGTCGAAAAGGCCCATCCCGACGTGCACGAGATATTCTTCCAGGTGTTCGACAAGGGCGTCATGGAGGACGGCACGGGCCGGCGCATCGATTTCAAGAATACGCTGATCATTCTGACCTCGAATGTCGGCACCGACGTCATCATGGACGCGGCGAAAGGGCCGCTCGCCCAGGACCCGGAGGCGTTGGCGGTCGAACTGCGCCCCGCCTTGCTGAACGTCTTCCCGCCGGCGCTGCTCGGCCGCATCGTGACCATCCCGTATTTTCCGCTCTCTCCGGAAATGCTCGGCGGCATCGTGCGTCTCCAGCTTGGGCGCATCGGCAAGCGGATCGAAGAGAACCACGGCGCGAAGTTCGTCTACGATCAAGCCGTCGTCGACCACATCGTGTCCCTGTGCAACGACCCGGATTCGGGTGGACGCGTCATCGACAACATCATCACCAATACGATCCTGCCCGCGTTGTCGCGGGAAATCCTCAAACGCTCGCTGGCGCGCGAAGAAATCCGCGAAGCCAAGGTGACGGTCGCCGACGGGGCGTTCGTCTATGAAGTGCGGTGAACCATAGAGGGGCCCGCGCCGCGCGAGAAAACCAGGGGAACCGCCAATGGCCAATCGCTTTGAACAGGTCGACGAAGTCGCGAACGACGCGATCTCGGTCATTCTCGAGCAGCGCGGCGACGGTCAGTGGGCGCGAATCTATTGCCCCGCGAGCGCCGGCGACGGCGTCAAGCAGAACCGGATGAGCGCCCGCGCGGCCCCGAAGGATGCGTTGTCGAGCGCCGTGAAATTCGCCAACGACATGAAGCTCGCGATCGTGGTGGTCGATCCCGACAACATCTGGAAACAGGAGTGGGGCGAACTGTATCGGTGGACCGGTGAGGACGAGACGGCCTGATCGAGCTATCCCTGAGCGCGCGGCAGAGCCGGCTATCATGAAAAGCGCGCTTGGCTCCCGGGCGAATTCGATCCGCAAGGCGCGTGGCGCGGCGAGGTTTCGCCGCGGAGGCCTCACGCTCATGGCGTTGGCGCTTTTCGTCGCCTGGAACGGCGAGGCGGCGGCCGCGTTGCGAGTCTGCAACAAGACGCGATACCTGCTCAACTTCGCGGTCGGCTATAACGCGGGCTCCGAGTTTACGACCGAGGGCTGGTGGTCGGTGACGCCCAACACCTGCGCGACCCCGATCAAGGGGCCGTTGAAGGGACGGTTCGTCTATCTCTATGCGACCGACATCGACGCCAATGACGTGTTGAAAGGCTCGGTGTCGATGTGCGTCGACCGGCGCAAATTCCAGATCTTCGGAATCGCCGATTGCTGGCGGCGCGGCCTGCAGGCGGTCAATTTCGCCGAAATCGACACATTGTCGTCGCCCGACTGGACCGCGTTCCTGAACGACGCTGGAAAATAGCGCGGCAGCCCCGACCTCGGAGCCCTATGAGCCGCCATCCTTCAGCGCCGAAAGCGCCGCTTCGGGCAACAGATCCTTGAGCAGGCTGAGAAAATCGCGCGACGCCAGCGCCTTTGCGCGGTCGAGCAGGTAAGGAGCCGGGCTGGACGGCTCGGCCTTGCGCAGATGCGCCGAGACCGCGTCGATCAACGCCAGCGCGGCCGCCCGCGTGGCGGCGGGGGCGGCCTCCTGCTTCTCCGGCGGCGCAGCGGAATCCAAGTTCGCGGAAATGCCGCTGACCGGAACCATGAAGGCTGCGTCCGCGCCGACGAAGATGCGCGCGGCGTCGGCGTGAGCCGGGGCCAGCACTTTCATCACTTCGTAGAGGTTCTTGCCGAGCAACCGGCGCGCCTGGCCGATCAGCAAGACGGCCGCGCTCGACGGCTCGCTGCTTTCGAAATAGGCCAGGGCCGCCCCGAGCGCCGCGTCGACATCGGCCAGCGACGCGAATTCCGACGGCGCGGTTTGCCCACCGGCGTCGGAAGCCGACGCGGCGTCGTCGGCTTGCGGTTCGGGAGCCGCCATGCTGGGGTCGCGTAGCGCCACCGCCGCCTGAATGAACGAGGCCATCCGCTCGACCAGCGGCGACAAAGCCTCGAAATTCAGCGCCTGCTCAAAACCGACGCGTTCAATCAGCGTGGTTCGGATCTGCGCGATCGAGGCCTTGAGCGACAACAGGGAGCGCAAGGTCTGGGCGAGCCGGGACATTTCCGCGTTGAGCAGAATCTTGTCGATCGCTCCCGCGTTCGGCAGCGTCTCGCCTTCGCGCTTGTTGGCGTCGCCTTGCGCCACCATTTGCGCGCGAAACGTCAACGCGCCGTCGCGCTGCGTTTCCGCCAATGTCGCATATTGCAGGGGCAGGACGACGACCGGACCGTCATCGAGCGTCGAGAGCTGCGAGACGCGCGCGATGAAATCGCCGTCCTCGCCGCGTGGGTGGGCGTCGTCCCAGTGATCGGCGAGCAGCCGCGCGAGGACGGCGATCCAATGCGCGAAACCGTCGAGGTCGCGGTTGAGAATGGCCAGCTTGGCAAGCAGAACCAGCAGGCGGGCGTCATGGCTGCGCGCCAGCAGTTTGCCGCCGTTCGCCATGGCGGCGGCGAAATCGATCGATTTTCGATCGAACGAAAAATAGGCGGCGGGGAGCTGACCCTCCACCGTCGCCATGAAATTCATGAATTCCGCGTCGCCCTCGGCTTCGAGGTCGGGGCCGCAGGGGGCGTCCTCGGAAACGGCGGCGAGAGTGTCGTCGTCAACCAATTCCGTCATGATGGCGCCCTGGGTTTGGGGCGGTTGCTCGCCCACGGACTGTTTGTGGTCGTGGTTCAATATTTCAATTTCATCGGGGATCCGAACCCGCCCAAGCCTGCCGCTGGGTCAGGGCTCCTTTCCAAAGCTACGCGTTGCTCACTCTCCCTGCGCCATTGATGGCCGATCTCTCGAACTTGGTCGAATACCTCCTGTGCCCCCCGTTTGTTCGCATTTGTTATGATCGCAGAATGATTCGGCCAGAAACGTCGCCAGTAATCTCCAGGTTCGGTCTCCGGTTGGTATGGAGCCGGAGCGATCTTGAGAGAATCTCTTATTGCACCGCGAACAGCACTGGATTCAATGATTTGTTTATGGTCGTCGTCGAACCCATTGACCATTTCGACAAATTTCATGTCAGTAAGTTTCTTCAGAGCATCCAGGACCGCGGCTTGGCTAATTCGAGGTTTGTTTCCGAGCGTACTGCAAACAATTCGATACAAATTTCGAACATAAAAATGATATAGAGAGGAGCGTCCGGGTTTCGGGTTCGATATATCGTCAGGCTCGTGAGCGTTGTCCATTGCGCGGCCGAAATATGATCCGGTCGTATCTTTCGCCTCTCCTGGGCGTAGCAGTCCAATTGAGTGTCCGACTATGGGTGCATACATGAGTCCGCTGTCGCTCATATCTTGATGAGCGTAACTATCGCCATAGGCGTGGAGAGCAAGACCATATGCCAACGGATCGTCACTGTGGAGAACTAGTTGGAGTTCACGATACATTACTTCTCCGCTTGCATTGCCTCCCGTAAGACTATGAAGGCCTTCAGATATATCAAGATCAAGCTGACGCTGCTCCATTTCAGCTTTCAAGGTCTGTGGCACTGGCTCGATATATTGAGTCGTGGTGGTATATTCTTCAAAATCCGTAAAACGAGACCGTGCATGGGTGACGTGTGTAACAACATGCGTCGGGACGCTCTGGGGATCAGTCGATGGAAACTGTCCCCAGAGAGGCGAGCCCCGAGGAATCCCAAGGTCAAGTTCGGCCCAGTCGATCCCGGCGCAAGAGGCGTCGAATTCCCTCACCTGGTCTGGCATCTGGCAGAAAAAAGCTCGCTTCTGGGCCTCGTCCTCCTTCACGCCGGCGGCCAGCATTACAAAGTAACAAGTCCAGTAGTGCCCGGCGGGTCCCCAGGCTGAGGGAATCCCGGGAACGTCCGGCAGGCGACACGCCGGCCGACCGCCCCGGATCGCCTCGACCGCCGCAAGATGGGCTTCGGCTTCAAGTCGCGCGCGGTAACGCGGGCTCAGCAAGGCGCCTGCGGACGCGGGGGCCGGGCGCCGTTTCTGGACGACGTGCGCAAGCTCATGCGCGAGGACGATTTCGCGCCGGGGCGGCGTCAAAGAGAAGAAGCCGTCGCCGATCAGGATATTCTGATCCACCGTTGCCGCGACGCCGCCAAAATGAGCGTCTACGGCGTGTGAACGTCGAATGACCACATCCGCAAAGCATTCGCCAAAGGCGCGCTCCATTCGGGACCGGAATTCCGTTTGCATGATACCGGCGGGGAGGTCGGCCCTAACCTCGCGGTTGCCCTGCCCGGCGCGGACTTGAGACCGCCGTCCGCGGCAAGCGCCCCGAGAGACCCGTCTGCTGAAAAATTGATCGACCATCGCGCCCTCCTCCTAACGACGGGACAAACTTACGGTCAGGACATCTCCGTCGGACGGGATCGAAAAAATTCGATAGCCGCAATCCCAGAGGCAATCCCCAAAATAGCGGCCTTGTCCAGACTGAGATTGTCGCTTCCCGAGGATTTGGGCAATGGCCGATCATCGACAGACGAGGAGCCTACCGCGGTGGCGTCGCTGTCGGGGGGTGGCGAGGACCGCAAGCAGGGATTCCGCCGCCCGGATGTCGAAAGTTCGATGCGGACCGTAATCATCGCCGGTCACGGTTTGACGCGCGGCTGCCGTTTGCACGAATATCCGCCCTGGGCGGCGTGCTTGAAAAGTCGATCGTTAATCGGCAAGAGTTTGATACGGCTATTGTTCGAACGAGGACGCCATGGCTCTTTCACAAGACCAACGCGCGGCGAGTCTGCAGACGCCGCTTGGCAAGGACGTCCTGGTCCTTGGTCGTTTTGACGCCGCCGAGACCTTGGGAGGCCTGTTCGTATTCCACATCGAGGCATTGAGCGAGCAGCCCAATATCGACTTCAACCAGCTTCTGGGCCTCAATCTTTCGGTAAAACTCCAAACGGTGGATCAACTCGAACGATATTTCAACGGCGTTCTCGTTCAGGCGCGTTGGACCGGCGCCAGGAATGACCTCTTTGTCTACCAGTTGGTGCTGATGCCGTGGCTGTGGCTGCTGTCTCGCACGTCCGATTGCCGCATCTTCTCTTCAATGTCTATACCGGACATTATCGTCCAGGTGTTCCAGGACAGAGGATTCACCGACTATCGTAAGGCCACCACCGGAAGCTATCCGACGCTGGAATATTGCGTGCAATACCGTGAAAGCGACATGAACTTTGTCTGCCGGCTGATGGAAGAATATGGCATCTACTATTTTTTTGAGCACACGGAAAGCAAGCACACTTTGGTCCTCGCGGATTCAAAATCGAGCCACGGGCCGATACCAGGATTGTCGTCGGCGCCGTATCTGCCCGGGAGCAGTGCGTCGGCGCGGCGGGACAAGCAGCAGTTCGACAATTGGTCGACCTTTCGCGGGTTTCAGAGCGGCCGCTTCGTGCTGAACGACTACGACTATGAGAAACCGAGCGCCAATCTCCTCTCCAACGCGGAACATTCCGGCGGCTACGCTCATGGCGTGATGGAGATTTACGACTATCCCGGCCGATATGACGATCAGGGGGAAGGCAATACGCTCGCCAAGGTGCGTCTCGAGGCCGACCAGGCCAAGGACCAGCGCCGCACGGCGGACGGCTACGCGCCTTCGCTGACGTCTGGCTACACGATCTCGCGAACGTCCGACGTCGGGCCGGGCTCGGAGGACATCGAATACCTCGTGCTGCGCTGCTCCCATTCCTATTCCGGACCGGCGTACCGGTCGGGCGGTCGGCGCGGAGAGGTCTACACCGGGTCCTATGAGCTGGCGAGCAGCGATCGCCCGTTCCGGTCGCCGTTGACGACGCGAAAATCGGTCATTCACGGTCCGCAGACCGCCAAGGTCGTGGGCTCCGGGGAGATCGACGTCGACAAGGAAGGCCGCATCCTGGTTCAGTTCTATTGGGATCGCAAGCAAGACCAGTCGCGCCGGGTGCGCGTCGGGCAGATTTGGGCCGGGCAATATCAGAAATCCCTGTTCATTCCGCGGATCGGCGACGAGGTCATCGTTCAGTTTCTCGAAGGCGATCCGGACCGGCCGTTGGTCGTCGGCTCCGTCTTCAACGCCGACAATGTTCCGCCGACCAGCCTGCCCGGCAATAAGACGAGGTCTGGCATCAACAGCGAATCGAGCACCGGCCACAGCGGCTACAACCATTTCATCTTCGAGGATCAGGCCGGCCAGGAATTCGTGAAGCTGCGCGCGCAGAAGGACCTCATCGTTCATGCGCTCAACAATGAGACGCGCAACATCGACCAGAACCAGACTGAAACGATCGGCGGCAATTCCACCCAGAACGTGACCGGCAATCTCAATCAGACCGTCAACCAGAGCCAGACGCTGAACGTCGGTCAGACCTACTCGTTGACGGCGATGGAAGAGATCGTGCTGACGGTCGGCTCGAGCTCCATTACGATCGACCCGACCGGCATCACGCTCAGCGCGCCGATGATCACGCTCAACGCGATGGCGACGATCAGCGAGGTGGCGCCGGCCATCACCGTGACGGCTGACGCCACCTATGCGCTTACGTCAGCCGTCATCGCCATCACCGGGACGACGACGGTCCAGCCGGTGCTCACCGTCGCCGGAGCGATCGCCTGGACGTCCGCGGCGGGGCCGCCTCCGATTCCCGCATAGGCGGGCTCGCGGAACCTCGCTGCAGGGATCAGAACCCAATGTCCTCCCGTCTTCGTTTCACCTCGGCGCGGCAGATTTTCGATACGTTCCAGTCTGCCTCGGACGACATCGCGACGCCGCCCGCCAATGAGGCGCCGCTCGACTTTGCGCGCAAGCTCGCGCGCTCCAGCCGGCCGATCGAAGCGGTCGCCTTTTGCGCCTATCTGTTGCCGCGCCGCGAGGCGGTGTGGTGGGCGTGCCAATGCGTGCGCGCCATCCAGGGCGATCAGGCCGGTGCGGACCTCGCGCTGAAAGCGGCGGAGGCCTGGGTGCGTGAGCCCGAAGAGGCGACGCGCCGCGCCGCTCTCGATCTTGGCGCCTCGGAAAACCGGCGCGCGCCGACAACCTGGCTGGCGCGCGCCGCGGGCTGGTCCGGCGGCGACATGGCGGCGGCCGGTCTTGCTCCGACGCCGGCGCCGCCGCACCTGACCGCCAAGGCCGTGCTGGCGGCGATCGTGCTGGCGATGGCCAAGGCCGGGGCCGCCAGCCGGGGCGCCTGGACCGCCGCCTGCACGGACGCCTGCATCCGTTTCGCCGAAGGCGGCGACGCGCGCCCCCGCCTGGCGCAGAGTGCGGAATCGCCGGGCGTCAAGAACGTCGGCGGCGCGTCGCGGCGCTAGGCGACTTAAGCCAAGCCGCCCAGAGGCCGAAAGCGCCGCGCCGCGCTTCATATTGGCCCCGGCGCTTGCATCGGACAAAATCGAAAATCCGGGCCACGCGGGCTCCGGCTCAAAGCGCCGCCTTCGGCCCCCTTGACCGGTGGCCGGGCAAATCCTGACGACATCCTTGGATCGCGTCTCCGTCGTGAACGCCGCGCGGCGCAAGCGGCGCGCTCGCCATCGCGTCCGCCTTTACGCCTTCCTTATGCGGGGAGACCCAATCCCGAATGGATTCCTTACCCGCTTCTGGCGCAACAACGCTCACCCAATGGAGAGGCGCCGCGCCATGGCTGATCTGATCTATCTCGCGATCGGGGTTTTGTTCCTCGTCCTGATGGGCGTTTACGCCAACGCCTGCAGCCGGTTGTAAGGAGAAAAGCCATGACCGAGCCTATCATCGGCTTGATCGTCGGGATCAGCCTCGGCCTCTACCTCCTGTACACGCTGATCCATCCGGAAAAATTCTGACCGGGCATCCCAGAGAATCCCGAACCTGAAGGTGACGCCATGACACTCGTTGGCTGGTCGCAGATTGCGATCGTCCTCGCGCTCGTGCTCGCAACCGCCATACCGTTGAGCAGCTTTATGACGAGCGTATACGCGGGCAAAGACAACTTCCTCTCGCCGGTTCTGCGGCCCGTTGAGCGCGGCTTCTATCGTCTGGCCGGCGTCGATGAGACGCGCGAACAGAGCTGGTTCATTTATGCGATCGCCATGATCGCGTTCTCGATCACCGGATTCGCCTCGCTTTACGCGTTGCAGCGGCTCCAGAACGTGTTGCCGCTCAATCCGCAGGGCTTCGACGCCGTGCCGCCGGATCTGGCGTTCAACACCTCCGTTAGCTTCATCACCAACACCAATTGGCAGAACTACGGCGGCGAGACGACGATGAGCCATCTGACCCAGATGCTCGGCCTCACCGTCCATAACTTCCTGTCGGCGGCGACGGGCCTCGCGATGGCCTTTGCGCTGGTGCGCGCATTCGCGCGTTCCAGCGCGACGACGGTCGGCAATTTCTGGGTCGATATGAGCCGCATCGTCCTTTACATCCTGCTGCCGATGTCGATCGTCTTTGCGCTGGTCTTCGTCGCGCTCGGCATGCCGCAGACGCTGGCCGGTTCGATCGACGTGACGACGCTCGAGGGCGCCAAGCAGACCATTTCGATCGGGCCGATGGCGAGCCAGGAGATCATCAAGGAGCTCGGCACCAACGGCGGCGGATTCATGAACGCCAATGCGGCGCATCCGTTCGAGAACCCCAACGCCTGGAGCAACATCCTCGAGATCTGGGCGCTGCTGCTCATCCCCGCTGCTTCGGTGCTCGCCTTCGGCCGCGCCGTCGGCGACTCCAAGCAAGGCCGTGCGATCCTGATCGCCATGGCGATCATGCTCATCCTTGGCGTTGGCGTCGTCTACTGGGCGGAAAGCGCCGGAACCTTTGGCGTGACCGCGCTGGGCGTCGATCCGTCCGCCGGCAATCTCGAAGGCAAGGAGGTTCGCTTCGGGCAGGCGCTGAGCGCGATGTACTCCACGGCGACCACCGCCACCAGCACCGGCTCGGTCAACACGATGCACGATTCGCTGACGCCGCTCGGCGGCCTCGTGCCGCTGTTCAACCTGCTGGCCGGCTGCATCTGGCCCGGCGGCGTCGGCGCGGGGCTCTACGGCTTCCTCGTCGTCGCGATCATCGCCGTCTTCGTAGCCGGCCTGATGGTCGGCCGCACGCCGGAATATCTCGGCAAGAAGATCGAGACGCGCGAGATGAAGCTCGCGATGTTCGCGGTGCTGATCTATCCGCTCGCTGTGCTCGGCTTCTCGGCGGCCTCGGTGCTGCTGCAAACCGCGCTCGACAGCCTGAACAATGCGGGACCGCATGGGCTCACCGAGATCATCTACGCCTACGCCTCCGCGAACGCCAACAACGGTTCGGCTTTCGCCGGATTGAACGGCAATACGCCGTGGTTCAACACGACGCTCGGCATCGTCATGCTGACCGGCCGCTTCGCCTACGTCATCCCGGTGCTCGCGCTTGCCGGAGGGCTCGCGGCCAAGAAGAAAGCGCCGGCTTCGGCGGGCACTTTCCCGACCACCGGGCCGCTGTTCGTCGGCCTGCTGCTCGGCGTCATCGTCATTCTCTATCTGCTGCAATATTTCCCGGCGCTCGCGCTGGGACCGGTTGTCGAGCATTTCCTGATGCTGGGCGGCAAGGCTTTTTGACTGCAGCGCTCTCTTGATCGGAGTCATCCATGTCGACCAAAGCAAAGGCTCAGGGGCTTTTCGATCCCCAAATCATCCGCCGGGCGGCGATGGACGCCTTGCGCAAACTCGACCCGCGAAAGCTGGCGCGCAATCCGGTAATTTTCGTCACCGAAGTGGTGTCGCTCGTGGTGACCGGATTCTTCATCCGCGACCTCATCACCCACGTGACCTCGCCGTTGTTCTCTGGCCAGATCGCGTTCTGGCTGTGGTTCACCGTGCTGTTCGCCAATTTCGCGGAAGCGGTGGCGGAGGGGCGCGGCAAGGCGCAGGCCGACGCGCTGCGCAAGACGCGCACCGACACGCGCGCCAAACGCTATGTCGATCCGAAGAGCCTCAACGGCGTCTTCGAAGGGGTGAACGGGCTCGATCTGCGCGTCGGCGATGTCGTTCTGGTCGAGGCGGGCGACATCATTCCCGGGGACGGCGAGATCATCGAGGGCGTCGCCTCGGTCAACGAATCGGCGATCACCGGCGAATCGGCGCCGGTGATCCGCGAGGCCGGCGGCGACCGTTCGGCGGTGACCGGCGGCACCACCGTCCTGTCCGATCACATCAAGGTTCGCATTACCGCGGCGCAAGGCTCGACCTTCATCGATCGCATGATCGCACTCGTCGAAGGGGCCGAGCGCCAGAAGACGCCGAACGAACTCGCCCTGTCGATCCTGCTTTCGGGTCTGACGCTGATCTTCCTGATCGTTTGCGTGACGCTGTGGCCGCTCGCCGGCTATTCCGGAACGGTGCTTTCGGCGACGGTGCTGATCGCGTTGCTGGTCTGCCTCATTCCGACGACGATCGGCGGCCTGCTGTCGGCGATCGGCATCGCCGGCATGGATCGTCTGGTCCGCTTCAACGTGATCGCCACCTCCGGGCGGGCGGTCGAGGCGGCGGGCGACGTCGACACCCTGCTGCTCGACAAGACCGGCACGATCACGTTCGGCAACCGCATGGCAGACGAGTTCATCCCGGTTGCGGGGGTGACCGAGCGCGCCCTGGCCGAGGCGGTGCTGCTCGCCAGCCTCGCCGACGAGACGCCGGAAGGCCGCTCGATCGTGGCGCTGGCCAAGAGCCGCTACGGCGTCGAGGCGCCCGCCGGTCCGGCGGCCTCGACCGTCGTGCCCTTCAGCGCGCAGACCCGCATTTCCGGCATTGATCTGCCGGGCCGGGTGTTGCGCAAGGGCGCGGTCGACGCGATCCTCGCGCAAGCCGGCATGGCGCGCGACAATGCGCCGGTCGAGTTCAACCAGGCGGTCGATCGCATCGCGCGCTCCGGCGGCACGCCCCTGGCGGTGTCCGACAACAAGCGTCTGCTGGGCGCCGTCAACCTCAAGGACATCGTCAAGCCCGATATTCGCCCGAGATTCGCGGCGCTGCGCGCGATGGGCATCAAGACGGTGATGGTGACGGGCGACAATCCGCTCACCGCCGCGGCGATCGCCTCGGAAGCCGGCGTCGACGATTTTCTGGCGCAGGCGACGCCGGAGGACAAGCTCGCCTATATCAGGCGCGAGCAGCAGGGCGGGCGCCTCATCGCGATGTGCGGCGACGGCACCAATGACGCCCCGGCCCTCGCGCAGGCCGACGTCGGCGTCGCCATGCAGACCGGCACCCAGGCGGCGCGCGAAGCCGGAAACATGGTCGATCTCGATTCCGATCCGACCAAGCTGATCGAAATCGTCGGCATCGGCAAACAATTGCTGATGACGCGGGGTTCGTTGACTACTTTCTCGATCGCCAACGACGTCGCCAAATATTTTGCGATCATTCCGGCGCTGTTCGTCACGACCTATCCCGAACTGGGCGCGCTCAACATCATGGGGCTGAGTTCGGACAAGTCGGCGATCCTGTCGGCGGTCATCTTCAACGCGTTGATCATCATCGCGCTCATTCCGCTCGCGCTGAAGGGCGTCGCCTATCGCCCGATCGGCGCAGCGGCGCTGCTTCGCCGCAATCTGGCGATCTACGGCCTCGGCGGCATCATCGTTCCGTTCATCGGCATCAAGATCATCGACATCCTGATCTCTGCGTTGCATCTGGCTTGAGGAGCCAATCATGTTGAGCCAAGTTCGTCCCGCCATCGTCTTGCTGGCGCTGTTCACCCTGCTGACCGGCCTCGCCTATCCCCTGGCGATCACCGGGATCGCGCAGATCGTCCTGCCATACCAGGCCAACGGCAGCTCTGGCTTTGAAGGGCGCGACGCTGGTCGGTTCGGAACTGATCGGCCAGAACTTTGCGGCCGACAAATATTTCCACAGCCGCCCCTCGGCGACCCAGGCGCAGGATCCGGCGCATCCTGATGACTCGTCAAAGACCATCGACGCCCCGTACAATGCGGCCAATTCCACCGGCTCCAACCTCGGTCCGACCTCGCAGAAGCTGCTCGACCGCGTAAAGGCCGACGTCGCCGCCCGGCGCGCCGCCGGCGCGACCGGGCCGATCCCCGCCGACGCCGTCACCACTTCGGCTTCCGGGCTCGATCCGCATATCTCGCCCGACAACGCCTTGGCGCAGGTCGCTGCGGTCGCCAAGGCGCGCAATTTGCCGGAGGCTAGGGTGCGCGGCCTGGTGGAAGCCCATATCGACGGGCGCTTCCTCGGGCTCATCGGCGAGCCCCGCGTCAACGTGCTGCGTCTCAACATGGCGCTGGACGCTCTGACGCCGTCCTGAAAACTCGCTATGATCGGCGCTCGATCACTCGACGTTGAGGCGACGTGGCGCAGGAGCGTGACCTTGACCGCCGGCCCGACCCCGACGCCCTGCTGGCGCTGGTGGGAAAAGAGGCGCGCGGCCGGCTCTGGGTGTTTCTGGGCGCCGCGCCCGGGGTCGGCAAGACCTATGCGATGCTCCAGCGCGCGCATGCGCTGAAGCGGGAAGGCGCCGACGTGGTGGTCGGCCTCGTCGAGTCTCATGGGCGCAGCGAAACCGCCGCGCTGCTCGAAGGGCTCGAGGTCCTGCCGCGGCGGATCATCAGCTATCGCGGCCAGACAATCGAGGAGTTCGACATCGACGCTGCGCTGGCGCGCCGGCCCAGGCTGATCATCGTCGACGAACTCGCCCACACCAACGCCCCCGACAGCCGCCATCCCAAACGCTGGCAGGACGTCGAGGAACTGCTCGACGCGCGCATCGATGTGTGGACCGCGCTGAATATCCAGCACATCGAGAGTCTGGCGGACGTGGTTTCGCGCATCACCGGCGTGGCGGTGCGCGAAACGGTGCCCGACACCGTGCTGCGCGATGCGTCCGATATCGTGTTGGTCGACATCACGTCGGAAGAACTGATCCAGCGCCTCAAGGAGGGCAAGGTCTATCTGCCCGAGACCGCGCGGCTGGCGCAGCAGAATTTCTTCACGGTCGGCAATCTCACCGCCTTGCGCGAGCTCGCCTTGCGGCGGACCGCGGCGCGGGTCGACGACCAGATGGTCGACTATTTGCGCCAGCACGCCATCCAGGGCCCCTGGGAGACGTCGGAGCGGCTGCTCGTATGCGTCGGCCCCGATGCGCTTTCCGAGGAGGTTGTCCGCACGGCGAGCCGCCTCGCCACCGGCCTCAACGCGAGCTGGGTCGCGGTGACCGTCCAGCCGGCCGGGCGCGAGGAAGGCGACCCGGTCAAGGCCAAGCTCGTCGAGGACGCTCTTCGTCTGGCCGAGCGTCTGGGCGGCGAGACCGAGCGGCTCATCGGGCACGATCTTCCGGCCGAAGTGTTGGCTTTCGCCCAGCGCGAGAACATCACGCAGATCGTCATCGGACGCTCGCGCGCCGGATTGCTGGCGACCCTGGCCGGCCGCTCGCTGTCCTCGGCGATCGTGCGCCGGTCGAAGAACATCAGCGTGCATGTGGTGATCGGCGACGCCGAAAAGGAAGCGCCGGTCGCCCGTCTTCGGCGTTTGCCAGGGCTCGCCGGCCTGCCGGTCGGCGGCCTCGCGGCGCTCGCTTCCGTGGCCCTCGCCACCGGGCTCGGTTCGATTCTCGACGTCTGGCTGCATCTGCCGAACCTGTCGATGATATTCCTGACCGCGGTGCTGTTTTGCGCCGTGCAATTCGGCCTGCGTTCGGCGGTGCTCGCCGCGGTCCTGTCATTCTTCGCCTATGATTTCTTCTTCATCGAGCCGCGCTACGAGATATCGATCGCCGAGCCGCAGGAATTCTTCGCGCTGCTGATCTTTCTGTTTGTGGCGATTCTCACCGGCCTGCTCGCCGGCCGCGCCCGCGACCAGTCGAAAAGCGTTCGCGATAACGCCCGAGCGACCCAATCGATCTATGAATTGTCACGAAAATTGTCGGGCGCCGCGGCGGTCGACGACATCCTGCTGGCCTCGACCATTTACATGCACAAGACGCTCGGCGCCCGCTGCGTCGTGATGCTGCTGCCGGTGGACGGCGAGCTGAACCTGACCGTCGCATGGCCGCCGATCGACCAGCTCGATCCCGGCGAGACGAGCGCCGCGCGCTGGGCCTTCGAAAAGGGAGAGCCGGCCGGCTGGCGGACGGGAACCCTGCCCAACGTGCGTTTCCAGTTCCGGCCGCTGGTCACCACGCGCGGCGTCGGCGGGGTTTGCGGCTTCGAACTGGCGGACCCGCTGGCGGTTATCTCCCCGGAACGCGAGCGGGCGCTCAATCTTATCCTCGAACAAACCGCCATCGCGATCGACCGCTCGCTGCTCGTCAAGGACTCGGTGAAGACGGCGGCGCTGGAAGAGAACGAAAAGCTGCGCACCACGCTGCTGTCCTCGCTGTCGCACGATCTTCGAACGCCGCTCGCCTCGATCACCGGCGCCGTCACCACCTTGCGGCAGTTCGGCGAGACGATGACGCCGGCCAAGCGCGAGGATCTGCTGGCCTCGATCGAGGAAGAGGCGGCGCGGCTCACGCGCTTTGTCGCCAATCTGCTCGACATGTCGCGCATCGAGGCCGGTGCGCTGAAGCCGAGGCGCGACTTCGTCGACGTCGCCGAGGTGGTGCGCGCCGCCGTCGAGCGCGCCCGCAAGGCTTTTCCCGATCAGAAATTCACCACCAGCCTGGCGCGCGACCTGCCGTCGATCCGCGGCGACGCCAACCTGCTCGAGCAGGTCCTGTTCAATCTGTTCGACAATGCGCAGAAATATGGCGGAGGGGCCACGGCGATGGTCCATGCGCGCCGGGTGGGCGGCAATGTCCAGCTCTCGATCACCGACGAAGGCCCCGGCGTGAAGCCCGCCGATCTCGAACGCATCTTCGAGAAATTCTATCAGGGCGGCCGCTCGGACGGCCGCAAGGCCGGCACCGGCCTCGGCCTGTCGATCTGCCGGGGGCTGGTCGAGGCGATGGGCGGAACGATCCACGCCGAAAGTCCGGCGGCGCGGCGGCGCGGCACGCGCATCGTCATCGACCTGCCGGGCGCCGAGGCGCCGGCCAACGCGGCCGCTTCGGCATGACGGGGTTGCGCGCGCTGGTGGTCGACGACGAGCCGCAAATCCTGCGCTTCCTGCGTCCGGCGCTGGAGGCCGCCGGCTACGAGGTCATTCACGCGGCCGCCGGGCGCGAAGCGCTGCGGCTGATCGCCAATTCGGCGCCCGACATCGTCGTGCTCGATCTCGGCCTGCCGGATATGGACGGGAAGGAGGTGTTGGCGCAGGCGCGTAAATTCTATTCGGCGCCGATCCTCGTCCTGTCCGCTCGGGATCGCGAGGCGGAGAAGATCGCAGCGCTCGATCTTGGCGCCGACGACTATGTCGAAAAGCCGTTCGCGATCGGCGAACTGCTGGCGCGCCTGCGCACGGCGCTGCGCCATCGCGCCGGCGGCGCGGCGCAGGTCATGCAAGTGTCGGCTCATGGGCTCGCCATCGACATGGAGAAGCGGCGCGTGACCAGGAACGGCGCGCCGGTGAAGCTGACGCCGAAGGAGTATGATCTTCTGTGCGTGCTCGCCCGACATGCCGGGCGGGTGATGACCCACCGCCAGATCCTCGCCTCGGTCTGGGGTCCGGCGCACAAGGACGACACCCAGTATCTGCGCGTCTTCATCGGCCAGTTGCGCGCAAAAATAGAGGACGATCCCGCCGCGCCGACGATCATCCGCACCGAGGCGGGGATCGGCTACCGGTTCAGCGAGGAATAGGGCGGGCGTCCGGGCGGCCAGACCCGGCCTCGCTGGCGCGCGACCGCCCGGCGGCGTAATTTGCCGCGATGAGCGAAACCCCGCCTCCCGCCGCCCCCACGCGCCTCACCGCGCGCGCGCTGATCGTCGGCGAGCGCATCGACACGGCGGGGCTGGAGCGCCCCGACATGATTTCGGCGCTGCCGCTGGCGTTCCGGGTGGGGACGAGCGGCATGGTCGCGCTGTTCCGCTTCGGGGTTGCGGTGCTGGTCGGCCTGTCGCCGCTCGAGGAGGAGGACACGCTCGCCAAGCTCAAGCAGCGCAGCACCGGCGCGCGCGCGCGGATCGACGACGAAACGGCCGTTCTGGAGATTTCGCCGACCTCCGACGACGTCGCGCCGCCGGGCGGCCCGATCCAGATGAAGGACCTGTCGCCGCAACGCTTTCTGGTGCTCGCCGACGCTCTGGCCAAGACCGTGGCGCTGGCGCGCGACGAACGCGAAGTCAATGCGGTGTTCGATGTGATCGAACCGTTCGCCGCGACGCTGGCCAGGAGCGGGCGTCCGCCATTTCGCCGGCGCGCGATGCTGCGGCTGATCGGTCAGGCCTTGCTCGCCCAGCATCGCGTTTCCGGCCGCGTGGCGGTCGAGGAAAAGCCCGACGTGCTGTGGGATCGGCCCGACCTCGAGCGCCTCTACGCGCGCCTCGAAGACGAATACGAGCTGAAGGAGCGCGGCGAAGCGCTGAAGCGCAAGCTGTCGGTGATCGTCGAGACCGCGCACGCGCTGACCGACATCATCGACGCCGACCGCGCGACGAGGCTCGAAGCCACCATCGTCGTCCTCATCGTCATGGAGCTGATCGTGACGCTCTACCAGATCTACGCGAGCGGGCGCGGACATTAAAGCCGGTCGCCAGCGGCCCAATCAGCTCCCCGCGCCGATCCCGTTGAAGCCATTGGTCTAAAAGCGCCATTGCCGGCCGGCTCTTCCCCCTTCGTCGATTCTCGGCTAGATATGGGCGGCTTTCCGGCAAGCCGCCAGGCGGCGCCGTTGGCTCTGTGCGAGGACGCCACGCGACGTCAGACGTCCGCGCGGCGGCCTTTTTTTTGCGCGCCGAACAGCTCGCTCATCACCCTTGTCCGCTTAAGGCGGCAAGCCCGGGGACCCATGCCGAAGCGGACGGACATCTCGACGATCCTCATCATCGGCGCCGGCCCGATCATCATCGGGCAGGCGTGCGAATTCGACTATTCGGGGACGCAGGCCTGCAAGGCGTTACGCGCCGAGGGCTATCGCATCGTCCTGATCAATTCCAATCCGGCCACCATCATGACCGATCCGGAAATGGCGGATCGCACCTATATCGAGCCGATCACCCCCGAAATCGTCGCCAAGATCATTGCGAAGGAGCGCTACGCGGCGCCCGGCGGCTTCGCGCTGCTGCCGACGATGGGCGGCCAGACCGCGCTCAACTGCGCCCTGTCGCTGAGGAAAATGGGCGTGCTCGACGAATATGACGTCGAGATGATCGGCGCATCGGCCGCCTCGATCGACAAGGCCGAGGATCGCCAATTGTTTCGCGAGGCGATGACAAGGATCGGCCTCGAAACCCCGCGCTCGCATCAGGTCAAGACCTTGTCGCGGGCGCTGGTCGCTCTCGACGACATCGGCCTTCCCGCGATCATCCGGCCCTCGTTCACGATGGGCGGCACCGGCGGCGGCATCGCCTACAACAAGGGCGAGTTCATCGAGATCGTCGAGCGCGGCATCGACGCCTCGCCGACCAACGAGGTGCTGATCGAGGAGAGCGTGCTCGGCTGGAAGGAATTCGAAATGGAGGTGGTCCGCGACAAGGCGGACAATTGCATCATCGTCTGCTCCATCGAGAACGTCGACCCGATGGGCGTCCATACCGGCGATTCGATCACCGTGGCCCCGGCGCTGACGCTGACCGACAAGGAATACCAGATCATGCGCGACGCCTCGATCCGCGTGCTGCGCGAGATCGGCGTCGAGACCGGCGGGTCCAACGTGCAGTTCGCGGTCAATCCGGCGGACGGGCGGATGGTGGTGATCGAGATGAACCCGCGCGTTTCGCGCTCCTCCGCGCTGGCCTCCAAGGCGACCGGATTTCCCATCGCGAAGGTCGCGGCCAAGCTGGCCGTCGGCTACCTGCTCGACGAGATCGCCAACGACATCACCGGCGGGGCGACGCCGGCGTCATTCGAGCCGACGATCGATTACGTCGTCACCAAAATCCCGCGCTTCGCGTTCGAGAAATTTCCCGGCTCCGACCCCGTCTTGACCACGGCGATGAAATCGGTCGGCGAGGCGATGGCGATCGGGCGCACGTTCGCCGAATCCCTGCAAAAAGCGCTGCGCTCGCTGGAGACCGGCCTGACCGGGCTCGACGAGATCGAGATCGAGGGCCTCGGCAAGGGCGACGACCACAACGCGTTGCGCGCGGCGATCGGCAAACCGACCCCAGACCGCCTGCTCAATGTCGCGCAGGCGATCCGCGCCGGCATGAGCGTCGAGGAAATTCACGACGTGTGCCGGATCGATCCATGGTTTCTGGCGCGCGTCGGGGAAATCGTCGCGCTGGAGACCAAGGTTCGCCGGCTTGGCCTGCCGGACGACGCCGCCAATTTGCGCGCCCTCAAGGCGGCCGGATTCTCCGATCTGCGGCTGGCGACGCTGGCGGGCGTCGCGGAGGCGGACGTGGCGAAGGCGCGCCGGACGCGCGGCGTCGCGCCGGTCTACAAGCGCATCGACACCTGCGCGGCGGAGTTCGCCTCGCCGACCGCCTATATGTATTCGACGTACGAGACGCCCTTCGCCGGCCAGCCGGTCTGCGAGGCGCGGCCCACCGACGCGCGAGAAGATCGTCATCCTCGGCGGCGGCCCCAACCGCATCGGGCAGGGCATCGAGTTCGACTATTGCTGCTGCCACGCCTGTTTCGCGCTCACCGAAGCGGGCTACGAGACGATCATGATCAACTGCAATCCGGAGACCGTGTCGACCGACTACGACACCTCGGATCGTCTCTATTTCGAGCCGCTGACCGCCGAGGACGTGCTCGCGATTCTCGAAAAGGAGCGCGAGCAGGGAACGCTCAAGGGCGTCATCGTGCAGTTCGGCGGCCAGACGCCGCTCAAGCTGGCGCGCGCCATCGAATTGTCGGGCGCGCCGATCCTCGGCACGTCGGTCGACTCGATCGACCTTGCCGAAGATCGCGATCGCTTCAAACGTCTGCTCGACAAATTGGGGCTGAAGCAGCCCAGGAACGGCATCGCCTATTCGGTCGAACAATCGCGCCTGATCGCCGCCGATCTCGGCCTGCCGCTGGTCGTTCGCCCCTCCTACGTTCTGGGCGGCCGCGCGATGGCGATCATTCGCGATCAGGCCGAGTTCGACGACTACCTGCTCGGCACCCTGCCGAGCCTGGTGCCTTCCGACGTCAAGGCGCGCTATCCCAACGACAAGACCGGCCAGATCAACACCGTCCTTGGCACGCATCCGCTGCTGTTCGACCGCTATCTTTCCGACGCCACCGAGATCGACGTCGACGCGCTTTGCGACGGCAAGGACGTAGTCGTCGCCGGGATCATGGAGCATATCGAGGAAGCCGGCATTCACTCCGGCGACAGCGCCTGCTCGTTGCCGCCCCGTTCGCTGAGCCCCGAGATGATCGAGCGGCTCGAGGCGCAGACCGCCAGAATGGCGCTGGCCCTTGAAGTCGGCGGGTTGATGAATGTGCAATATGCGTTGAAGGACGGCGAGGTCTACGTCCTCGAAGTCAATCCGCGCGCCTCGCGCACCGTCCCGTTCGTCGCCAAGGTGATCGGCCGCCCGATCGCCAGGATCGCCGCGCAGATCATGGCCGGCGCCACGCTCGCCTCGTTCGGATTGAAACTCGAAGCGTTCGACCATGTCGGGGTCAAAGAGGCGGTGTTTCCCTTCGCGCGATTCCCCGGCGTCGATACGGTGCTCGGCCCCGAAATGCGCTCGACGGGGGAGGTGATGGGTCTCGATCGGTCGTTCGACATCGCCTTCGCCAAGAGCCAGCTCGGCGGCGGGGCCAGCGTTCCGCGCGCCGGGACAGTGTTCGTTTCGGTGCGCGACGCCGACAAGCCGCGCATTCTGGCGACGGTCCAGGCGCTTCATGCGCTGGGCTTCAAGATTCAAGCGACCGGCGGCACGACACGCTTCCTGCTGGCGCACGGCGTCCCGGCGGTGAAGATCAACAAGGTCTCGGAAGGGCGCCCGCACATCGTCGACGCGATCAAGAACGGCTCCGTACAGCTGGTTTTCAACACCACGGAGGGCGCCCAGGCGCTCGCCGATTCCAAACCGCTGCGGCGCGCCGCCCTCTTGCATAAAACCCCCTACTACACCACTCTGGCCGGGGCGATGGCGGCGGCTCAAGGCGTCAAGGCCTATATCGGCGGCGACCTTGAAGTGCGGGCGCTGCAAGACTATTTCGCTTGACGCTTTGGGTGGGCGCTTTGACGCCCGGCGAATGTGAAATCTCGAAACAGGCGAGAATGGACTGGGTAAGGATTCGTTATGGACAAGCTCCCGATCACGATCTCCGGACATGCGGCTCTGGAGGCGGAGTTCATCCACCGCCAGCAGGTGGAGCGGCCGCGCATCATCCAGGCGATCGCGGAGGCGCGCTCGCACGGCGACTTGTCTGAAAACGCTGAATATCATTCGGCCAAAGAGGCGCAATCGCACAACGAGGGGCGCATCGTCGAACTCGAGGACAAGCTGCAGCGCGCCGAGGTGATCGATGTGTCGAAAATGTCCGGCTCGACGATCAAGTTCGGCGCGACGGTGACGCTGATCGACGAGGACACCGAGGCCGAGAAGGTTTTCCAGATCGTCGGCGAGACCGAGGCCGACGTGAAGTCCGGGCGGGTGTCGATCACCTCGCCGACCGCGCGCGCGCTGATCGGCAAGAAGGTCGGCGACAGCGTGGAAGTGATCACGCCGGGCGGCGGCAAGAGCTACGAGATATTGAAAGTCGCGTATGTCTGAAGCGGCTGGGGGACGGCGTCCGCGGGATGGGGCTCTGGCGACGCAATGACCGACGTGCGCCTTGCAGAATGAGGCGTTGCTCGCCGCGGGGGCGCGCGTCCTCGTCCTGAGTTCCGGCAAGGCGGGTCATGAGGCCAACGCCCGCGGCGTCGCCGAAGCGCTTGGCGCGCCGTATACGCTGCGGGTCGTGACGCCGCGCCCGCTGTTCGCGCGCCTTGCGCCTTATGGCCCCCTGGACCCCAAGGATCGGCCGGGCAGGGCTGGTTCGGTTTTCGCGCCGCCCTTCCCGCACATCGTGATCGGCTGCGGCCGCGTGACGGCGCCCTATGTCCGCGCCATCAAGCGGGCAGCCCGGGAGCAGGTCTTCACGGTGTTCCTGCAGGACCCCCGCCATTCGCGTGGATGGATGGACTTGATCTGGGCGCCCGCGCACGACGGCCTTTCCGGCGGCAATGTCATATCGACGCTGACGTCGCCGCATCCGTTCTCGGCGGCGCGGCTCGCCGGGGAGCGCGCCGCGCCCGATCCTCGCCTCGTCGCGCTGCCGGCCCCGCGCGCCGCCGTCCTGCTGGGCGGACCCAGCGGCTCGCATGACTTTTCGCCGGACGACGTCGCGAGGCTGGCGGCGGCGGTCGCGGCGATCGCTCGGGCCGGCTACAGCGTCATCGCGACGCCCTCCCAGCGCACCCCGCCCGGACTCGTCGCCGCGGTGCGCGAGGGGCTCGGCGATGCGCCGGCCTTCGTGTGGGACGGCGGCGGCGCCAATCCCTACGCGCAGATGCTCGCTCACGCCGACGCCATCCTGGTGACCGGCGACAGCGTCAACATGGTCGGCGAGGCGGTCGCCACCGGCGCTCCGGTCCATGTCTTCGAGCCCTCAGGGGGGCGCGGCGGCAAGATCGCCCGCTACATCGACGCGCTGGAGCGCCTCGGCGCAGTGCGCCGCTTCGACGGGCGCCTCGAACGTTTTTCCTATGAACCGATCGATTCCAGCCAGACGATCGCACGCGAGGTCGCCCGGCGATTCGCCGCCTCGGCGGCTGGTTCGGGCGGCGGGTAGCCCGGCCGGCGTTCCGCGCCGCGGCGAGCGGCGTTGAGCCGGGCCGTCGAATCGGCGCTATTGTCGCGCGCCGCAACCCTTGCTTGACGGGAAACGCCATGGTTGGCGCCGGAACCGATCGCACCAAAACAGCCGTCGTCGGCGGACCCGCCATCGTGCTGGTGCGCCCGCAACTGGCGGTCAATATCGGGATGTGCGCGCGCGCCATGGCCAATTTCGGCCTGGACGATCTCAGGCTCGTCAACCCGCGCGAAGGCTGGCCACGCGTCGGCGAGCGCCGCGAGCGCGCCCTTGCGGCAGCGGCCGGCGCGGTGGATCTGCTGGAATTCGGCGCGGGTGTTCGCCAGCCTCGAGGAGGCGATCGCCGACCTCAATTTCGTCTACGCGACGACCGCGCGCGAGCGCGGCCAACTCAAGCGCATCGAGGCGCCCGGTCCGGCGATGGCCGAGGCCGCCGGGGCGTGGCGGGCGGGTCAGCGGCGCGGCATTCTGTTCGGCCCGGAGCGCACCGGCCTCGACAACCAGGAGATTTCGCTCGCCGACGCGATCATCACGTTTCCGGTCAACCCCGCCTACGCCTCGCTCAATCTGGCGCAGGCGGTGCTGCTGTGCGGCTACGAATGGTTCAAGGCCGCGCATGGCGACGCGCCGCCTGTCCCGCCTCAGAAGTCGGGGCCGGCGAAGCGCGAGATGGTGCTTGCGTTTTTCGACTATCTCGAGACCAGGCTCGACGAGCGCGGCTTCTTTCGACCGGTCGGCAAGAAGCCGGGGATGCAGCGCAACCTGCGCAACATCTTTCATCGCATCGGATTGACCGAACAGGATGTGCGCACGCTTTGGGGCGCCGTGGTGCGCCTCGTCGAAGGACCGCGCCTCACCGTGCAGACGCGCAAGCGCGCAAGGCGCGCGAAAACGGATGCGTGAGCGCGGCTTGACAGGCTCCGCTCGGCCGCGCTGAATCCTCGCGCGAGCGAGGATCAGTCATGGCTTCCGATCATCCCATTCATATTTCGCCGTCGCCGGTCCGGGTCCGCGTGATGTGGCGCGGCAGGCTGGTCGCCGAGAGCGACGCGGCGCTCGAACTGCGCGAGCATACCTATCCGCCGGTCCTCTACATTCCGCGCGGCGACGCCGACATGGCGTATTTCGCGCGCAGCGCGCAGGAGACGAAGTGCCAGTACAAGGGCGTCGCAAATTACTTCTCGCTGGTCGCCGACGATGCGACCGACAAGGATGCGGTCTGGACCTACGAATCGCCGCTGCCGGGCGTCGCCGCCATCAAGGATCATCTGGCCTTCTATCCCGACCGGGTGCAGATCGCGCGCGGCTGAGCGAGACCGGTCGAGAGGAACGCTGCGCGGCAAACAGAGTTCACCGATTGCGTTTGGCGGCGCGAGCCTCTAAGGACCGCCCGCCGGAAGGGTGGCCGAGTGGTTTAAGGCAGCGGTCTTGAAAACCGCCGTGGGCGCAAGTTCACCGTGAGTTCGAATCTCACCCCTTCCGCCACATATCGATGCTCCAGCGACGCCCCAGCCAAATCCTCACGAAATCGTGAGCGTGATCCCGGCGCCTTTTGAACCTTCCCGATCATTGAATCCCCGTGTGGAAGATCGTAGAGGATATCGAGTTATGATCAGAACGACCTTGAAATGCGGCGCCATTGTCGGGCTGTTGATGGCCGGCGGCGTTGGCGCCGCCTATGCGGACGACCCCACGGGCGTGCTGGAGCAGGAACGCGGGACCTTGCCGCGAGCCAACGGCCCGCTGCCGCGGTTTTCCGACGCCGGCCCGTGCCAGCGCGGCATGCAGCAGGAGGCGTTTCCCAACAGTCAGGGATATCGTTGTGTGCGGCGGCATTGAATGGTCACAAAACTGGCCTTCAATATGACGGTGTCCGGAGACCATCGGGCTGAGAACGGCGAAGGGGGCTCGTGGCCCTCGCAGACCCACTGAAACCTCAATGAGATTTCTATCGGAGCAAAGGAGCATAACGTGAAAATACTGGGAACGATGACCTTCGCCACGCTGATCGGCGCGAGCGCTTTGGCGATGACGGCCACCAGCGCGTCGGCGCGCATCATCTGCAACGGCGAAGGCGAGTGCTGGCATGTGCGCGGCAACTACGCCTACCTCCCCGAGTTCGGGGTGACTGTCCATCCCGACAACTGGCGCTGGGGCGCGGGTGAGCACTTCGCATGGCGCGAACATCCCGGGCGCGGATACTGGCGCGGCGGCGAGTGGCGCAAGTTCTGATCCGCCTTCGCGCTAGGCAAAGTCAGTCGAGAGCGATCTCCGCGACAACCAGATGTCCCGACGCCAGCGACCGGCGTCGGGAAGGGCGCGTCCTTCATATACGGTTCATGGCGCTTGTGCTTTGATCAATGCGCGCTGGGGGCCAGTCGGAGGATAAGCGATGTCTTCGAGAAATCTGGCGCGTCGTTCGATAGCCGCGCTCGCCGGCGCATCTTTGCTGGCGCTCTCGTTGAGCCCGGCGTCCGCATTCACGCTGTCCGGCGGTTCGCCGGAACATTCCGTCGCCGCCGCGCAGGTCGACAAGGTCTGGTGGCGCGGCGGGTGGGGTTGGCGCGGCGGCTGGCGCGGCTACGGTTGGGGCTGGCGAGGGTATGGATGGGGACCGGGCTATTACCGGCCGGGCTGGGGACCCTACTACGGATGGGGTTGGGGACCCGGCTATTGCGGGCGCTCCGCCTGCTATTGAACGAGGTCGAACCAGGGCGGCGCTGCTTCGTGCCGCCGCCGCGGCGTCGGTTCACGGCGATGTGTCGGGCGCATCCTCGTCGAGCGGTTCTTCGAACGTATCGCTGGGAAACCAGCTTGCCTGGAGATCGACGTGGTCGGGGTCGCCGGCGGCGAGCATGCACTCTTTGGGATCTTGCGGCGCGACCAATGTGTAAACCCCGGTCGCGCCAGTCGCCGTGATCTCGTAGCTGTTTTTTGCGCCTTCGCGCAGTCGCCAGTTTCCCTCGGTCCTTGTGATGTTGTCCGCGGACGTATGGTCAGCCAGATCCGCGCGCCCGTCCTCGTGCAAGGCCAGCGATTTTTCTCCATCGAATGATGAGAGTTCCGAGCACAGAGCGAGGTCCTCCCAGCCGGCGGCGCTCGGCCGGGCCTCGGGGCCGGAGCCCGGCCGCCACAAGAAAATATAATAGCCGAGCCCGACCACCAGCGTCGGATACAACAGTATCGCCGCCAATTGATCGCCGTTCAGTCTGAACGGCCACTGGGACGGCCATCGCATTCACTCGCCCTCTCGTGCAAATTCAGGCCGTCGCCGTGGTCGGTTTCATGCCGAGTGGCGGTGTGGCTCGCTTACGAGCCGGATCAGCCGCCTCACCTCTCGTTGCGCAACCGATCGTAGTCGAAGCGCACGGCTTCGGCGCCATAGGCGCGCTCAAGGCGCCGCACAGTGAAATGGCCGCGCGCGAGGTTCTGAAAGTGTTCGGTGAAGGCGAGATTGACCGCGGCGCCGCCGAACGCGCCGAGCAAGGGGATCGCCTGGGCGGCGAGCTTTTCGCTGACCACCAGACCGAACCGCGCCGCGACTTGCGCGATGAGTCGCACCAGAACCGGCGCCGTTTCGTTGACCAGCGCGGGCTGCGCGATGAAACGGGCGCTTTCGCTGACCGTTCTGGCGAATAGCGCGCGAATCGCGAAATAGCCGCCGTCGATCGCGGCTTCGCCGGGCCGGCGCCCGCCGAGCCCGAAAACCTCGATGCAGGCGAGCGCCGCTTCCGGCTCGCGCAAATCCTCGCCCTCCTCGCGCGCGATCTGGGCGATCGAGCGCAGCATGATCGTCGTGGAGACCGGCAGTTCGACGGGCAGCGCCGCCAGGCCGAAAGCGCCGCCGGCGGCCCCCGACATCGCGGCGAGCGCCTTGTGCGCGCCGCGCGCGGCCCTGGGCCGCCTCTTCGCGTCGATGGTGCCGATCGCCACGCGCAACGCAGCGCGCAAGGCGCGCTCGGCGGCGCGCGCGACGATTTGGCGCGCCGGCAGCGGCAGGGCGCGTCCGGCGGCTTCGATCTGACGGCCGAACAGGTTGGTCGCCCGCGAGGCGAAGCTGTCCCCTTCCAGGCGACGGATCGCCGCGCGAAGCTGATCGGTCTCCGCTTCCGACAATCTCTCGGGCATCACATCGATCGTCATGGCGCACCCCGGGCGGGCGTTTCAAGTTCGCTTCAACGCGAAGCTCGGCAGGCCCCGATCCGGCTCGAGTCGAGCAAAACCGCCAGGCGGCCTGTCGGCGCTCGCCGTCGCAATATAGGCGCCCCGCCGAAGCCGGCCAAGGGGAGTGGAGAGTGCTCAGGCCAACGCGATAAGCGCGATGCTGGCCGCTCCCGCCACCCAGCAATAATAGGCGAACGGGTTCAGCGCCTCGAACTCGTGCCGGCCGAAATAGCGCATCAGGAAGACGATGCTGAAATAGGCGACAACGCCGGCGACAACGCCCGAAAGGACCGCCGCGCCCCCCAGGGTCGCGCCTTGCCTCAGCAGCGCCGGCGCCTCGTGCACGGTCGCGCCGAGCATGATCGGCGGCGCCATCAGGAAGGAGAACCGCGCCGATTCGCGGTGCCGAAGTCCTGCGACGACGCCGGTGACGATCGTCGCGCCGGAGCGCGACACGCCGGGGATGAGCGCGGCGCACTGGGCGACGCCGATCGCCAGCGCGCCCTTCCAGTTGAGCTGGTCCAGGGTCCCGACGGCCTCGCCGCCGATCCGGTCGCCGATGAACAGGATGACGCCGTTCACCACCAGGAAAATCGCCGCGAGCATCGGCGCGCCGAAGGCTTCTTTCAGCAAGTGGTTGAGGCCCCAACCCACAACGACGGCAGGAATGGTCGCCAGAACGACAAAGAGAAAGATGCGCCGGTCGATCTTTGAGCGGGCGCTCGACTGACTCAGCAGAGAGGTCGCGAAGCTCAGCCAATCGCGCCAGAAGTACAGCAAAAGGGCGACTGCAGTGCCCAAATGCATGACGACAAGATACGCGAGCCAGTCCGGCGCCTTCTGGTCGACGCTCCAGTGCAGAAGGCGCGGAAGAATGACCGCATGGCCCAGGCTGCTGACCGGGAACAACTCCGTCACGCCTTGAAGGATGGCCATGACGACGGCCTGAAATGCGGTCATGACGAAGCAAGCCCCGTTTAGCCAAAAGAAAGGGCCGCCTCCGAAGGGGCGGCCCGCTCTTGTAATGGATTCGCTTTGTCCGGTCAGCAGACCGCGTGCCCGCATTTGTGGACGCTGTCGATCTTTTGCTTGAGTTCGTCATAGCCGACCGCGCCGACGACCACCTCCTGGCCGACCACGAATGTCGGGGTGCCGTTGATTTGCAAGGCGTCGGCCATGTGCATGACTTCCTGCAGCCCGGCCATCACCTCGGGGCTCTCCATGTCCTTGTTGAGCTGATCCATATCGACGCCCATTTCTTTGGCGACGGCGAGCGCTTCGGCCTTGCCGACCGGCCCGTGCATCCCCAACAGCTTGAAATGGAACTGCCAGAACTTGTCGCCGTGAAGCTGATTGCGGACGGCGCTCGCCACCTTCGCCGCCTCGACCGAGCCGGGTCCGAGCACCGGGAAATCCTTCAACACGACCTTCAGATTGGGGTCGCCCTGCATCAGTTTGGCGATATCGGGCAGAGCGCCTTTGCAATAGTGGCAATTGTAGTCGAAGAACTCGACGAGCGCCGCATCGCCCTTGGGATTGCCGACATTGGCCTGGTGCGGTGAAGAGAACAGCGCCTTCGACTGGTCGGCGACGGCGCCCTCTCTCGCCTGGGCCTCGACCTGTTTGTCCCGCTTGTCGAGCGCGTCGATCGCGGCGCGCAAGGCGTCCGGATTGTTGACCAGATAGTCCTTGATGATCGCGCCGATCTCGCTTTTTTGCTCGGGCGTGAACTCGGCGGCGCGGGCGCTGAACGAGCCGGCGAGCGCGCTCAGCACGGCGACGGCGAAGCCGATGGCCAACGATCGTTTCATCTTGCTCTCCCAAATCCGATCCGCGGCGACGCGCCCGAGGCGCAGGCCCCGGGCGCCACTATCTCATCGTCTGGTCGGCCATGAGCGTGTCTCATGGCGAATTCCGGCAAACGACTCCTTACGGCGACTGTCGCGCGCCGCCAAGAGACAACGCCGCGCGTTCACAATTTCGTGCGCGACCGTTCGGTCGCGCGAGTCGAAGGCGGCCAGTCTGACTGACCGCCACAATGTCTATTCGCCGACGAATGTGGCGCGCGCGCGTCGCCACCAACCGGAGCGCTTGGGACGGGACGGATCGTCGGCTTCGCCTGTCGCCGTCGCATCGGGTCCGGACGGCGACTCGGCGTCGGCGGAGGCATTTGCCGGGACATCGCTTTGCCCGCGCGCCTGCGGCGCCTCGGGTTCATGGAACACCGGCCCATCGGCCACCGACTCGTGGACCGCCGAGGGCGGAAGATGAGCGGGGCCGCGAGCGGCTTCGGGAGGCGCGTCGCCGGCATCGGCCTCGTCCGGCGAAGCGTCGAGAATCGCCGCGTCGACGGCCGACGGCTCCTGACCCTCCGCCTCATGCGCGATTCCGAAGCGCCGCCCGCGTCCGCGCTCGTGATCGCCTCTACGTGGTCCGCGGGCGCGCCGATGGCGGCCCGAAAGCTCACGGGGCCGGTCGCCTTCGCCTGGCTCCGAGTCTTCCGCCGGTTCTTGCAACCCTATCTCGGCGGGCGGCAGATCGCCGCCGATCTCGGCGATGGCGGCCAAACCGGCGTCGGTTGGCTGCGGGGCGTCGGGGTGGAAACCCTCGGCGGGGCCCCGTTCGCCGCGCCGCCGGCGGCGGCGGCGGCGGCGGCGAACCGTCTCACCGTCTTCGCCTGCGCTCGCGACGCTCCGGGCGTCCGGACGCGCGGCGCGAGCCTCCGTTTGATCCTCGCCGGCTTCGGCGGCGTCGGCCTCGTCGTGCTCCGCCTCCGCTTCGCCTTCGGGCGAAGCCTCGTCCTCGAACTCCTCGTCCGCGGGCGCCGACTCGTCATAGATCGCAAAATCGGCCGGCGTGACTTCGTCCGCGACCACGCCGCTGGCCGGCTCGCCACGCTCGAGGGCGTGGTAGACCAGCCCCGTCAGGGTCTCGTCCGCGGCGACCATGATGGTCACCCCGAAGCGCCGCTCGAGATCCCGCAGGTGCCGGCGCTTCTGATTGAGAATATACAGCGCGACCTCGGTGCGGGTGCGCACGGTCATGTTGTGTGTCGCGCTCTTGATCAGGGCGTCTTCGAGAACGCGCAGGACGTGCAGGGCGATCGACGCCGTCGAGCGCACCACGCCGCCGCCCATGCAATGCGGGCACACCACCGTCGAGCCTTCGAGCACGCCGGTGCGAATGCGCTGGCGCGACATTTCGAGCAGGCCGAAATGCGAAATCCGCCCGACCTGAATGCGCGCGCGGTCGTTCTTCAGCGCATCCTTGAGGCGCCGCTCGACCGCGCGATTGTTGCGCGCATTCCTCCATGTCGATCAGATCGAGGACGATCAGGCCGGCCAGATCGCGCAGGCGCAACTGCCGGGCGATTTCGTCGGCCGCCTCGAGATTGGTGCGAAGCGCGGTGTCCTCGATATTGTGCTCGCGCGTCGAACGGCCGGAATTCACGTCGATCGCCACGAGGGCTTCGGTCTGATTGATGACGATATAGCCGCCCGACTTCAGCGTGACCTGGTTCGAGAACATCGCGTCGAGCTGCGCTTCGACGCCGGCGCGCGCGAAAACCGGCTGCACGTCGCGATAGGGCTGCACGTTCTTGGCGTGGCTCGGCATCAGCAGGCGCATGAATTCCTTGGCTTCGCGATAGCCCTCCTCGCCGGCGACGACCACCTCCTCGACATCCTTGTCGTAGAGGTCGCGGATCGCCCGCTTGATCAGCGAGCCCTCCTCGTAGACGAGCGTCGGCGCGCTCGAGGACAGCGTCAGTTCGCGAACGGTCTCCCACATGCGCAGCAGATATTCGAAATCGCGCTTCACCTCCGCCTTGGTGCGCGAGGCGCCCGCGGTGCGCAGGATCACGCCCATGCCCTCGGGAACTTCGAGATCCTGGGCGATCGACTTGAGGCGGCTGCGATCGAGCGTGTTGGTGATCTTGCGCGAAATGCCGCCGCCGCGCGCGGTGTTCGGCATCAGGACGGAATAGCGGCCGGCCAGCGACAGATAGGTCGTCAAGGCCGCGCCCTTGTTGCCGCGCTCCTCCTTGACCACCTGCACGAGCAGAACCTGGCGGCGCTTGATGACTTCCTGGATCTTGTACTGGCGGCGCAGGCGCGGCGCGCGGCGCGGCATCTCCTCCATCGCATCGCCGCCGACCTGCTCGATCGCCTCGCCTTCGTCCTCGCCGCTGCGAGCGGCGCGCGCGCGGCGCGCGCTCCTCGGCGCCGCCGTCGAGCGTCGTCACTTCGAGTTCGTCCTCGTCTTCCTCCTCATCCTCGTCGAGCGGCTCGGCGAATCGGACGAGCGTCGGCGTGATCGGCGATCTCGGTCGCGGCGCCGCTCTCCTGTCTCCGCGGCCTTCGTCGTGGCTGTGCGGGGCGTCGACAGGCGCCGCGGGCGGCTCCTCGTCGAACGGCCGGAACGGCGTATCCGGCGCGCCCGGCGGCCCCTCCAGCGGCGCGTCATCGGCCGAGATGACCGGCGCTTGCGTCATCGGTTCGCGGCGGCGCGTCCGACTTCCGCGGGCGGCTGTTCTTCGTGGCTCGGCGCGGCGGCGAACGGCGCCGGCATTCGCCGCGTCGTCCGGATTGACGGTCGGCGATTGTTCGGCTCTCGACCGATTCCGCAGGCTCGGAGACGTGCTCTTCGCCCGGCGCGCGCATTTCGGCTTCCTGCGCGCGCGGACGCCGATGGCGGCGGCTGCGCCGTTCGCCCCTCGGCTCCTCGTCGTCGTCGCGATGGGAACGCGCTTCTTCTTCCAGCAGCGCCTGACGGTCGGCGACCGGGATCTGGTAATAGTCGGGATGGATTTCAGAGAATGCGAGGAATCCGTGGCGGTTGCCGCCGTAATCGATGAACGCCGCCTGCAGCGAGGGCTCTACGCGCGTCACCTTGGCGAGATAGATATTGCCGCGCAGCGGCTTCTTGTTGGCCGATTCGAAATCGAATTCCTCGACCCGGTTACCCCGTAGCACGACCACCCGGGTCTCTTCCGGGTGGGAGGCGTCTATAATCATCTTGTTGGGCATGTTGAACTCTCTTGGGGCGCGCGCGCGCGGCTTTCCGCGCCCGAACCGGACGCTTCGAAACGGCGGCGCGCCGCGCCCGCATGTGAATGAATGGAAAGAAGGATTTTGAACGCTGATCGCGGCGGGCGCCGCGCCAGACATGCGCGAACACAAAGCCGCGCCGCGCATCTCGAGCGAGAATCGCCGGCCTTGTCCGCATAATTTGCGCATTGCGCACCAGATCAACCGGCGGAGCCTATCCTCGTCGCCTGTCGAGGGGCGCGAATGGCGCCATTGTCCCGCTCCGGTCTCGCGTCGAAGGGCGACGCCCGACGAGCCGCTTTCCAATCCGCAAGCCGCAAAACCCCTTGACAAGGGAGGCGTTTGAGGAGACGGGCGAAGCCCGCTGGTTTGGATATTCCGCCGCCGCTTCGGCTGACGATTTCAGCCATCTTATCGGCGACAAATCGGGAAGAAGCCGGAAAGCCGCCGCCGAGCGGAATCGATCCGAACGCAAAACACGATCTACATAGGCAGTGCCAGTCGGCTTGGCAAGGTTTTTCGCCGCTCTGTTGCCGGACAGCCACAGCGCCGGCGACGAGGACCCTGATTATGGTCACAAAGCGTTAACCGAGAAGGCCCTATGCCTTGGGTTGCGGCGCAAGGGCGGCGAGGCCTCAACCAGCGTTCGAGGCTTGCAGCGTGCCAGGCTTGCAGCGTTCCAGGCTTGCAGCGTTCCAGGCTTGCAGCGTTCCAGGCTCGCCTGGCTTTGTGAGTCCCGGGCGGCGTGGTGTTTGCGCGACGAGAGCAATTCAACAGCGGCCTCGGCCGCGCGAGGCGGTTAGCGGACGAGGTCTGGACAGATGGCCCATCGGGCTTGCGGCGCAGTCTGCGGCGGTCGCGCGATATTTCCGGCGTCTCGCTCCGTTTGTCCGGGGGATCGGGCTGGCCGCCGTGCTGGCCGTGGGCGCGCCCGCCGAATCGTCCTGGAGCGCAGAGCCGGCGGCGTCGCCGCCGTCGGCGCGCCGGTCGCCGTCGCGGCGCGCCTGGTCGATCAGGGCGGCAGGGCGAAGCTGACCTTCGATCTCTCCGTCGCCGGCCGAGGCGCGCGCCTTTTCGATGGCCGATCCCGACCGCATCATCGTCGATGTGCCGGAAGTGAATTTTCAGATCGATCCGGCGGTCGGGCGCACGCCGCAGGGCGGCTCGCTCGGGCAGATCGTGAAATCGTTCCGGTTCGGCCTGCTGGCGCCGGGCAAGTCGCGCATTGTGATCGACCTGGCGGCGCCGGCGCGCATCACCCGCGTCGCGACGCAGCCGATCGCCAAGGACGCCGAACCGGCGCGGCTGCAGATCGAATTGTCGCGTTGCGAGCCGGCCGCGTTCCTGCAGGCGGTCAGGGACGGCGGGCCGGCCGGCCCTCCGCCGAGGAGGCGGCGGCGCCGGCCAATCGTCCGCCCGCCCGCCGGACCTCCGGTGATCGTGCTCGATCCCGGCCACGGCGGGGTCGACAGCGGCGCGATCGGACCGGGCGGCGCGGTCGAGAAAACCATCGTCTTCAATTTCACGCGCGAGCTTGCGCAAAAGCTCGCGGCGGGCGGGCGCTATCGCGTCGTGATGACCCGCAACGGCGATAAATTCGTCTCGCTCGCCGATCGGGTGAAAATGGCCCGCGACGCCAACGCCGCGCTGCTGATCTCGATTCACGCCGACACCCTGCAGGCGGCCGCCGACGTTTCCGGCGCGACGGTCTACACCGTCGCCGACCGGGCTTCGGACGCCGAGGCGGCGCGCATCGCCGAGCGCGAAAACGCCGCCGACCGCGCCGCCGGCGTCGAGCAGAAGCAGGAGGCGGTCGGCGTCGCCGACATTCTGTTCGATCTCAAGCGGCGCGAAACGCGCGCCTACGCCCATCTGTTTTCGCGCGGCGTCGTCGACCAATGGCGCGGCGTCGCACGGCTCAATCACAACCCCGAGCGCTCCGCCGGCTTCATGGTTCTGAAGGCGCCCGATTTCCCGTCGGTCCTGCTCGAACTCGGCTATCTCTCGAGCCGGCAGGACGTGAAATCCTTGACATCGGAGGAATGGCGGGCCAAGGCGACGTCGGCGCTCGTCGCGCGCGGTCGATCGCTTCTTCGCGCCGCGGGCCGATGCGGAACGCGCGACGCCCAAAACCGAAGCGAGCGCGAGCCCCGCCGCGCCTGGCGTCGCGGGCTCGCATTGAGCTCCGCGGCGGGCGTGATAAACAGGTCGCGCCGATCGACCGGAAAGGCGATTGGCGGGTGCGTTGCCGCGTCGGCCCAAATTCGCCGCGCCCGCGACACAAATTGATACTCCGGCGCTTCTACCTTGTGGCTCAGGCGCGGCCTCGGCGTCGAACCGTAAAGCGAATTCAGACAGGATTTGGTTGAAACATGCGGCGGATCGCCCGTTTTCTCGGCTTCCTCTTTGCGACCTGCGCGATGGTCTTCGTGATCGTCGCGGCCGGCGTCGCGGCGGTCGTATGGAAATACGAGCAGGACCTTCCCGACTACACCCAGCTTGCAGAACTACGAACCGCCGGTGATGACCCGGGTCCACGCCGGCGACGGCAGCCTGCTCGCCGAATACGCCCGCGAGCGGCGCCTCTACCTGCCTTCGGCGGCGATACCGCCGCTGGTCAAGGAGGCGTTCATTTCCGCCGAGGACAAGAACTTCTACGTCCATAGCGGCTTCGATCCCGAGGGCATTCTTCGCGCCGCCTACGTGTTCCTGCAGGGCTCCAAGCACGTCCAGGGCGCCTCGACGATCACCCAGCAGGTCGCCAAGAACTTCCTGCTCAACAACGAGCGCACGCTCGACCGCAAGATTCGCGAAATCCTGCTGAGCATGCGCATCGAATCGGCCTATTCGAAAGAGAAGATTCTGGAGCTGTATCTCAACGAAATCTACCTCGGCCTCAGCAACTACGGCATCGCGGCGGCCGCCCTGAACTATTTCGACAAGTCGGTGCATGAACTGACCATCGCCGAGGTCGCCTATCTCGCCGCGCTGCCCAAGGAGCCGAGCGCGCTCAATCCGTTCCGCAACCATGACCGCGCGATCGAGCGGCGCAATTACGTGATCGGCCGCATGGCCGAGGACGGCTACATCACGGCGGAGGAGGCGCAGAAGGCGCGGTCCGAACCGCTCATCATCAAGTCGCGGGTGCCGACCCCCAATTCGATCGCCGCCGGCTTTTTCGCCGAGGAAGTGCGCCGCGAATTGTCAGACCGCTACGGCGAGCAGAAGCTCTACGAGGGCGGGCTCTCCGTCCGCACCACGCTCGATCCCAAATTGCAGTTGATGGCCCGCAAGGCGCTGGTCGACGGCCTCGTGCGCTACGACGAAGCGCATGGCTGGCACGGCACGGTCAAGTCGATCGACCTTGGCCAGGACTGGGGCGTCGCGCTCGCCGACATCCCCCAGCTCGGCGACGTCAAGCCGTGGCGCCTCGCGGTGGTGCTCGACGCCGGCGACGCCTCGGCGCGCATCGGCCTGCAGCCGGAGCGCGACCAGTCCGGCGCGGTCGGCCCCGATCGCGAAACCGGGTCGATCACCCCCGACGGCGTCAAATGGACCGGCAAGAAGATGCGCGCCGTGGTGAAGCCGGGCGATGTCGTCTATGTCGAGCCGATCGCCGGGAAGGGCGGCGAATATCGCCTGCGCCAGATTCCCGAAGTTTCGGGCGCGTGCGTCGCGATGGACCCGTTCACCGGCCGCGTCTTCGCGATGGTCGGCGGCTTCTCCTACGACCAGTCGGAATTCAACCGCGCGACGCAGGCGCAGCGCCAGCCCGGCTCCTCGTTCAAGCCGATCGTCTACGCCGCCGCGATCGACAACGGCTATACGCCCTCGTCGATCGAGCTCGACGAGCCGATCGAGATCGACATGGGCAACGGCACGATCTGGCGGCCGGAGAATTTCGAGGGCAAGTCCGGCGGCCCGCACACGCTGCGCTTCGGCGTCGAGCACTCGATCAACCAGATGACGGTGCGCCTGGCGCGCGACATCGGCATGCCGCTGATCGCCGAATACGCCAAGCGCTTCGGCGTCTACGACAACCTCCCGCCTTATCTGGCGATGTCGCTCGGCGCCGGCGAGACCACGGTGCTGCGCATGGTCACCGCCTATTCGATGTTCGCCAATGGCGGCAAGCGCATCAAGGCGACGCTGATCGACCGCATCCAGGACCGCTGGGGCCACACCATCTACAGGCACGACGAACGCATCTGCCAGGGCTGCGACGCCGCGCGGTGGGACAACCAGGAGGAGCCCAGGCTGATCGACAACCGCGAGCAGGTGATCGATCCGCTGACCGCCTACCAGATCACCTCGATCATGGAAGGCGTCATCCAGCGCGGCACCGGCTATGTGATCCACGACCTCGGCCGGCATCTGGCCGGCAAGACCGGCACCACCAACGAGGCCAAGGATCTGTGGTTCGTCGGCTTTTCGCCCGATCTCGCATTCGGCGTGTTCATGGGCTACGACCACCCGCGCTCGCTCGGCGATTCCGCGCAAGCGGCGCTCTACACCGCGCCGATCTTCAAGGACTTCATGAAGATGGCGCTGAAGGACAAGCCCGACACCCCGTTCCGCGTGCCGCCCGGCATCAAGCTGATCTCGGTCGACGTCCATACCGGCATGCGCTCCAGCGGCCCCGGCTCGATCCTCGAAGCCTTCAAGCCCGGCACCGCGCCGCCCGATTCCTACGCCTCCGGCGGCGAAAGCCTCGCCGAATCGCCGCATGTGCTGAGCGTCTCGCCGGATGTCGAGAAGGCGGTCGGCAACGGGACCGGCGGGCTGTACTGAGCGGGCCGGCGCGGCGGGCGGCGTCCGTCGAATGACGAACCGTCATGGCGAGGGAGCGAAGCGACGAAGCCACCCGGACCAAGGGTTATCGGCGCCGCTTCGTCTGGTTCGCTTCGTCGCTTCGCTCCCTCGCGATGACGGCGGGGCGGGTTGCTCCCACAGTCGCGGCGGGGTGGCTGGGACCAAGAGATCGCGCATTGCGTATCACGTCACCGTAGCGCCCCGTCACCGTAGCGTCCAATTAGTCTCACTTTCGGGGGGCGCTCCAGTCACTCAAAAATCGGATTCGACACCCCCAAAATGCACTTCTCACTCATCTGCCGCAAAAGCGTGGCAACTCCCTCGTCGGGCAACGTCAACAGAAACGTCTCCGTCAGCACGACCGCAAGCGCACGTTCCCCGTCCACCATCCGCCGCTCCACGACCTCACCGTCCCGCCGAACGGTCACCCGACCATTCAGAAACGTGTACCGCATCCGCTCAGCTCCCGCCCGGGCCACAATAAGGTTCTGAGTAAACAACCCAGGATACGTGGCGCAGAACCAGTTCCCCACCTCGTAGTCAATGTCCGGTGTCGGTCGCAGCGAAAACCGATACAAATGCTGCCAACTGCCCGCGAGCCTCGCCTCTAGCATCAACTCCTCGCTCACCGGTCTGAGCCGCATGGCCTCATGCAGCGTCTGCTGCTCCAGACCCGGTTGCAGGCGCAACGGTAGGGTCGCCGTCTGGTGCCCGAACCCCACATCCGCCAGGAATGGCCCCTCCGGCAAGTCAACCCGCAGTATCATGTGTGTTGCCGGTGTAAACGCATCCGCCGAGCCCCCGAGGACCACCCGCGCCACCAGGCTCGTCACGTCAAACCCGAGCGCGATCAGGCCGGCACGCAGCAGGGCGTTGTGCTCGAAGCAGTATCCGCCGCGCCGGGACGCAACCATCTTGGCCTGCAGCGAGGCGACATCCAGTTTCGGCGCCCGTCCCAGGAACGGATCAATGTTTTCAAACGGGATGGACGCGCTGTGCGCCGTGACCACCCCGCGCAGCGCCGGCAGGCTCGTCTCCCTCGCGCCGGCATAGCCGATCCGGTTCAGGTACCCGTCCAGGTTGAATGGGGTTTCGGCCATATCCTTTAGCTTTCCCAATCACGGAGCCCACTCTATGCCGGCTGGTGTATCGACTTTAACACTTGTCGCCCACGGACCGCCTTCTCAAGGATAGCGGAAGCGGATGCGGTCCAGACGAAACGTCCGACGGTGCGTTTATGCCGACAATGAAGACTTTACACACCTGATTCTCTCAACTCAACGACTTCTCGGAGCGGCTCTTACAGAGCCTCCAGGACTAGCAAGCATGCGCTGCCCAAGTTCAGGCCGCAACGGCTATGAACGGCCAATGAGCGAGAGTTCGGCGGATGCTTGCCTTAAACGGATCGCGAGAGGCTTTCGTCTCTCCGCGACTCCAACGCGTCTTGGCCGGGCTCGTCCCGGCCATCCACGCGGCGCCGCTACGAGATACTTTCAAGGTTTGCGGCGCCGGATCGGCGTGGATGCCTGGCACACAAGGCCGGCATGACGCGCGGGGGTCGCGAGGACGCCCGTCGCCACAACCGATTTCGGCTCCCCGGACAGCCCCGCGACTTCCGGCGCGATCGGCGCGGGCGCCCGCTGCGCCGTCACCGCGCGTCGTGGAAGATGATCCCGAGGGTGTGGCGCATGCCGGAGCGCAGGCGGCTCACGCCATGGCGGAGGTTCACGCGATAGTTCCCCTTCGCGCCCTGCACCGGCCGGTTATGGACGGCGAAGGCGACGGCGTCGCCCTGCCGAAGCGGCACGACCTCGACGCGGCTCTGCATGCGCGGCCGCTGCTCGGTCAGCACGAACTCGCCGCCGGTGAAATCGCGCGCCCGGCTCGCGAGAGGAGAATCGCGACCTGGATCGGGAATGCGAGATCGCCGTAGAGGTCCTGGTGGAGGCAGTTGAAGTCGCCGGGGACATATTGCAGCAGCAGCGGCGTCGGGCGCGTCTGGCCGGCGTCGTGGCACTGCTGGAGGAACGCGGCGTGGTCGGCCGGATAGCGCGCGTTGACGCCCATTCGGCCGCTCCACTCGTTGGCGACGCCCGCGAGGCGCGGATAGAGCGCCGTTCGTAGGCTGCCCACGAGGTCGGGAAGCGGGTATTTGAAGTAGCGGTACTCGCCCTTGCCGAAACCGTGCCGCGCCATGATGACTGGCTGCGGAAATGGCTCTCGTCGGGATAGAGCGCCGCAACGGCGCGGCACTCCTCAGGCGAGAGCAGCTTCGGCAATTCGGCGCAGCCGTAATTGTCGAGTTCGCTGGCGAGCGCCGGCCAGTCGAAGGCGGCCACGCGCGCCTCCGCGGAGATAACCGCGGAGGCGGGTGCGACGGGGAACGAATGCGGCTTCACGTCATGGCCTCCTTGCCGATCGTTTCAGGCGGCCTTGATCAGCCCGAGTTGGGTCAGCGCGGTCACGCCATCGTCGAGGCCGATCTCCTCGACGATCTTGCCGTCCAGCACCTTCAGCACGGTGACGCCGGTGAAGTGCATCCTGCGGCCGGTCGCCGCCGGGAGGCCGCCGACCAGGAAGTCGTTGAAAGCCGGACCCGCGTGCGTGCCGCCGCCTTCCCACTGGCCAACGACGTAATCGCCCTCGGCGATCAGGTCGGCCGCGCCCCGGAAGTTGAGGTCGGGGAACGCGGCGCGAAAATCACTCATGAACGCCTTGATGTCGGCGCGGCCGCGGCGGGGTTCGTGCAGCGAATATTTCAGCAGCATGTCCGGCGCGGCGATCGCGTCGACCACCGCGAGGTTGACGTCCTTGCCCCAGAATTCGGTGAACCAGCGGATGACGACCGCCTTGTTGTCTTCTTGCCTGCTCATCGGAATGCGTCCTTGCTTTTCGGGACGATCATCGAAACCGCTCGATGACCTGAGCAAGGGACTACGCTTGAGACCGTCTCGCTGAACTCCGGTTGTTGCGCTGGAATCGAAAGCCAAACGCGGCTCGCCATGAACGACCGCGGTGGCTGGCTGAGGAGCGCCGTTGGCTAC
>CAVPVQ010000025.1:0-278034 GCA_963709185.1 uncultured Alphaproteobacteria bacterium | reverse complement strand
AAGAGCCTTCTCTTCTCTGATCGGGGTGTTTGAAGTCAAGCTGTCCCTCTCTGTTTCCTTATGCCGATGGTTGGAGATATCGCATATGGCGACTGCCCCACGTCGTCTTTCGAGGAAGACGCGACCGTGTTTGAGCAGTAAGGAGCTTACTTGTCGCTTATTAGCCCGAACAAACTCCGCCGCGGCGCACGCGCTCGCGAAAATCGCGAACGGCTTCGTGGTCGTCATTCCGAGTAACTCCCAAGCCCCCCCTTTTTGAGAGGCTAGGAAGGCATTTCTGGCGCTGGACGGCGGAGCCACGAGAACGAATGCGAATCACATAGCGAACGAACCCGAGTCGGCGAAGCCGCTCACAGAATGCGAAACCGAATTTGGCGCTTCAAAGGGGGGCTTGGGAGTTACCATTCCGGACGCAATCCGGCGTAACCTCGTCGGCCCGCAGCAGTTTCACCAGAGCGACCGCGTCGTCCCGGGCGGTTTGTCTTGACCCGATCGCCTGGCTTTCAGGGGGCCACAGCGTACCATGCAACGACTTCGCCCTTGTTGTTGATCCCTGGACCAATGGCGTTGTTTGTATCAGACGAATCGTTGTGTGAATCGGCACGGTGTCGGACCCCAATGAGTGGCAAAATATTGGGTGCCGAAATCACGGCAGAATCTACGACCAATGCAAGGCGGCGTACGAACGTGCATAATATCTGAAGTGAACACGAAAACGAAAGGCGATGTTATATCCTTGACGGGACAAGATCCCAAAATACATCGCTCGGCGCCCGAACGCCCAAAAACCGCTCCGCGTTCTCATCCCGATTGTCGCGCGCTCATCTCCCCTTGATTCCTCGCGCCGCGAGGGCGTCGGCATTGGCCGCAAAAGGGGGTCGCGCTTGGAGGCGTTTTGACACTCTTCTTGGCTCTGGCGCTCGCTGGTGCGTGCGGATCGTGCAAAAAGAGCACGAAGGAAGCTCGAACCGCGCCGCGCGCGAAGCCCAATCGCTCACCGACAATAGAGCGAATCGCGTCGCTCTTGGAGACCAAGAGCGCCCTTGTATCTCTCATTTGCCTGCCGGCGCGAAGCCGGCGAGGTTAAGGACGCAAGCTAGCCCGGAGGCCCTCAGGGCGGTTGAGCCCGTGGGTGAGCATGGCGCGGCTTGCGTCCGAATGTCTGCGAACCCGAACAGTCGCATGGGCCGCTCGAGCCCGCATTTGCAAGGATGGGTCATGGACGAACCTCGCCGCGTGACGACTTGCGTCGGTATTGATGTGTCCAAGGATCGCCTCGACGTCCATCTGCGCCCGTCGGGCGAGGCCTTTGCCGTCACGCGTGACGGCAAAGGCCTGGAAAATCTCGTCGAACGCCTCGCGGCGCTCGATGTGTCGCTCATCGTGCTGGAAGCGACAGGCGGCTTCGAAACGACTGTCGCGGCGGCCCTCGCCGGCGCCGGCCTGCCGCTCGCCGTGGTCAACCCGCGCCAGATCAGAGACTTCGCGCGCGCGCTCGGCAGGCTCGCCAAGACCGACGCGATCGACGCGGCGGTCATCGCCTCGTTCGCCGAGAAGATCAGGCCCGAGGCGCGCCCGCTCGCTCCGCACGACGCCCGAAAGCTCGGCGAGCTCGTCACCCGCCGGCGACAGATTGTCGAGATGATCGGCATGGAGGCCAATCGTCGCCGCCGCGCCGCCGACAAGCGGCTCGTCAAGAAGATCGACCGTCATATCGCCTTCCTCGAAAAGAAACTGGCCGATATCGACGCCGAGATTGACGCGGGCGTGCGCGCCTCTCCCGCCTGGCGCGAGGCCGAGGACCTCCTCACCTCCGTCCCGGGCGTTGGTCCCGTCACGGCTCGAACCCTCATCGCCGAACTGCCCGAACTTGGTCGGCTGGATCGCCGCAAGCTCGCCGCACTCGTCGGCGTCGCGCCGTTCAATCGCGATTCGGGGACCTGGCGCGGCCATCGCACGATCGGAGGAGGCAGGACTTCCGTCCGCAAGGTCCTCTACATGGCCGCCCTCGTCGCCACGCGACGCAACCCTGTGATCAAGGCCAGCTACCAACGCCTCGTCGCTCGCGGTCGGCCAAAAAAAGTCGCCATCATCGCCTGCCTGCGCCAATTGCTCACCATCCTCAACGCCATCGTACGAAACAAAACCCCATGGCAACCCGCTTGACCAGCAAGACAGTCGCTCACTCCTGAGCCATCTGGAAAAGATTACCGGATAGACGATGGACGCGCACTGGCGCCTCAGCTCAGTCGAGCAGCGCGTCGGCTTCGTCGGCGGGATGCGAGCTCGCGATGGTGTTTGAAAGAAGGATTGTCGCGCCGGCGCGACAATTCGAACTGTCCGGCGACCCAAGAGGCGTTGCGGCGCGTCTGGTAATCCGGCCTTGCCAATCCTCAGCCTCGACAATGGCCTTGTGCTTTCTACGTCGCCCCTTACGCATTGTTCACCACAGGGCGGCGTCAGACTTGAAATTTCGTGAGAATTCTGGACTTTGTAATGGAACCGACGGGGTCCCTACACCCAGCCGGTCAGGGCCGCCGAGCAACATCCCCCCGGAACCACTCGGCGGCCCGCCCCCCCCGCCGATATTGGACGGCCCCGCGGTTTCGATTCTGGAAATTATAATCGTCGATATTTCGACAGTTGCGGTTTCGCCTTCGCCGGAAGGATGACCGACCGCGAGTGTCGCTATCCGCCAGGCAATCATCGCGCCCCGACCACCCTTACGCCACGAACACCGACGTCGCCAGACTCGAAACGTCCTCGTTGCCGCCCGTTTCGAGCGCGCCTTGCTTGGCCGCTTGATTCGACGCGCCGCCGCCCAAATGCTATCGCGATGTCTCGTCTGGCAACTGACATTTCGGATGATGGAGCGAGGCAGCAATGGGGCCAGTGTTTTTCTTGATTGCGCTCGCTGCCGCTATGCCGACAACGGACCTCAACGAGATCTGCCAGGGCGCTAAAGTGGGAGCCCTTCCTGAAGATCGGGCCAGCGCCATGCGAAGCTGCGCTGACGACGAGAAGGTGGCAAGAGATCAGCTTCAACAGGCGTGGCCCCATTTTTCAGGCAAGGCGCGGCAAAATTGCGCGGAGACGAAAGGTGTCGCGTTCAGCTACGTCGAATTGCTGACCTGTCTCAAGATGCAGTCGGGCGGCGACGAGTTCAATAAGCCGCGGGCGCCGCTGGCCACCCAATCACTGGCGCCGGCTGCGGTCGGGCAAAGGCCATAAGAGATGCAGGGCTCCTTGCTTCGGGGATCGGACCGCCGTCGCTGGAAAATGAAGAACGCGGCGCTTCCCCCGCTTGGCCGATGAATACGATGCGGCGCAAGAGCGCGGAGAAGTCGCAAGCTAAGGCAAGCCGATAGACTTTCTCCACGAGAATATTTTGCCGACCATCCCCGAAATTGGCGTGACGCCCAAGGCCATTCAAGAAGCCCGCCTCATCCGCGACGCCGAAGGTAACGCGCTGCGCCTACGCAAGGCCCACTCAACCATCGAGCCCGAAAATGTGCGAACGAAACGGGAGAGCCTCTGATGTTTGTATCGCTCAAGTTTTGGCCGAGGACGCTGGTAATGCTCTTCGCCGCGAGCGCGGTGGTCACCGCTAGCTTGCCCGCACACGCTGGCTCCGGACATGGCCCCTCTGCCGACCAGGCTCAGACCGACGAGGCCCCTGCGCGACAGTGCGTGCGGCGGAATACTTACAACGATATCGAGTACGCGCCCTGCTGACGCTCCGTATTGACCAGCTCAGAGTCGAGCAGTGAGATACAGTGGGGCCGAACAATAGCGCCTTGCGCCGTGGGGGTAGAAGAAACCCCGCGGGATGACCGTCCCACCACCCCCGCGTCGCAGAGCATCGACAAGAACCTCGCTAACCTGGCGCGAATACGAAACCATCGAGTCCGCAGACTTATCCGCTGAGCGGTGCGCCGGAAGATTCGCCAGCTTCGCCGCGACCATCGCCCGGTGCCTCTCGTCAAGGTGGCGACGCCGAAGGTTACGGCTGGCGGGGAGTCGTCAGTCCCGCCAGCCGAGCATACGCTTGGTAAGCGGGGGGCAAAGGCCAACGGCGCGCTCGGTGGCAAGCATATAGCCGAAACGCCGTTCCGCGAGAGCGAAACTAAGGAAAGTCTCCGGACTTGTGAACGTGGCCAGACGCACGACAAAAACCGCCGCCCTGGTCGGCGGTGGCGATCAAATGCGCTTCAACCGCAGTCCCCGCATTCCGCCATTGCGGGTGCGACGGGGACGACCGTCGATATCGCCGCTGCGCCGACCAACGTCAACGCGAGGAAACAGGTAGTCAGCATGCGCGTCATTGCCGTCATCCTTGGTCGCAGCAAAACACGGCGCCCGAGAAAGTATCTGCCGATCGTTGCCAGATAGGACCAGAAATTTCCCGCATTTCGCGGATATTCCCCATACCTATTTCTGCTGCCTCTACGGTTTCTCGTAGCACCTCTCGGCTGTTCCCCGCGGAACAGCGCCAGTCCGGGGTTTGAGCGAGGCTCCCATTCACGCGGTTGACCGTGGCCGATAATCATTGGTCGAGCGCGGGCGCGTGTCGTTAGACACTTCGGGGGCGGCATCGGCGTCACGTTTCGAGGACAATAGTTCAACTGCGTGACAAGCGCCAATGATGCGGTTGGTTCCGCCCGACTGAGTGACAATGAAGGTGGCGGACGTGAGGTGCTGCGCTTACGCCTGAAGCTTGTTCAGGATGTCGAGAAGGTTGGCGCCGGTCTGGAACACTTTCGAATTGGCTTCATAGCCGGCTTGCGCCTGGATCATCGCGGTAAGCTCGGTGGCCAGATCGACGGTCGAGCTCTCGAGCGACGAGGATTCGATCGAACCGAATCCGGCGGTGCCGGCGACCCCGACCTGAGGCTGGCCCGAATTGATGTTGGGCGAGTAGACCGTGCCGTTGACCGAAGTCATGCTGTCGGGGCTCGCCACATTGACCAGCGGAATGTTGTAGCCGGGCAACGACGTCCCGCTGCTGTAGTTGAACGACAACGTGCCGTCGGCGGCGATCGTCACGCCGGTCATCGTGTCGGGCGCGCTGCCGTTGGTCGTCGCGGCGTTGACCACGTAGGCCGCGGCGAGCTGCGTCGTGGAGCCCATGTTGAGACTCATCGTCTGGCCGTTCGGAATCGCAATGGCCAGCGGCGATCCGCCCGCCAGTTGGCCGTTGGCCGGATTGAAGCTCAGCGTTTGCGAGGTCAGGGCGGCGGCCGAATAGGGGAAGCCTCCGCCCGCGGCGGCGTCGGCGGCGTTGTAGACGTCGACTTCCCACTGCGGGTTTCCAGCTGCGTCGGGCCCCAGATTGGTCATGTAGATGTTGAGCGTCACCGGCGTGCCGAGATTGTCGTAGGTGACGAGCGAAGTCTCATCGGTATAGGTCGCGCCGCCGCCGGCGGGCGCATTGGCGGCGGGGACCACGGCGGCGGTCGAGGGCAAGTTGACCGAGAGGGTGCCGGTTGTCGTCGGGGTCGCCTGCTCGCCGGTCTGGGCGATGTTGACCTTCTGCAGATCGGTGAGCGAGTTGGCGACGGTGCTGGCGGCGCCGTTCTAGATATTGCTGCCCATGAGATAGTAGCCGCCGGCATTGACCAGGTTGCCGGAAGCGTCGGGCACGAACGAGCCGTCGCGGGTGAGGAAAGTGTCGCCGGCCGCGTTGGTGACGACGAAGAAGCCGGCCCCCTGGACCGCCAGGTCGGTGGTCGTGGACGTGCCGACGATGCTGCCTTGCTCGCTGTTCATCGACACCGCCGAAGTGGCGACGCCGCCGGCCGAATAATTGCCGGCGCCCGCCTGATCGACCAGCGAGGTGAATTCGGTCTCAGCGTCCTTGTAGCCGGTAGTGCTGGAGTTGGCGATATTCTGTGAGATCGTCGCCAGCCAGCTCGTCTGGGCGTTCATGCCCATGACCGACGCATTCATAATATTGCCGCTCATCGCCCCGTCCCTCAGAAACATCGTGGGTCTATTTAACATCCGCTCGCTTGCGCGAGGCTGACAAGTCGGTCGAAATCCTTTCACGGACCTGGGTTGGAGAGGGCTATCGTCTTTCGTCGCTGACGGCCCCTTTGCGGAGCTATCGCAAATTCGTGGTGATGGCCTGAAGGATCAGGCAGCGGCGGTTTGGGTTTGAAGGTCGTCTGGCTTGGCGATGACCTCGCACCCGTCGGCAAACTTCACACCTCGAATGATCTTTGGCAACTGGTTGTGGCCGTCAAGGCGGCGCTAGTGGATAAATCAGACGCTTCGAACCATCGAAAACAGTGCAAGTATCTGGAATGATTCAAGTCGCGACGGATTCTTCCGTCTGATTTTATCCACTAGCTCTTCTGCGCGCCTTCGACGAGCTTGAACACCATGGCAAGCGCGGGCGTGTTCGAAAGGCATCCCTTCGATCGGATCGTCCTGTGCCGCACGGTCGCGAATGTGCTTTCGATCGGGTTCGACGTGCGCAGGTGCTTCCAGTGTTCGGCGGGGAAGCCGTAGAAGGCGAGCAGCGGCTTTCGATCCTTGTTCAGGCATTCGGCGGCTTTCTGGTATTTGACGGCATAGGTCTCGACGAAGGCGTCAAACGCCGCGTCGGCGTCATTCCTCGTTTCAGCCATCCAGATGTCTTGCAGCATGCGCTTGGCCCTCGGCTGCTGGCTCTTGGGCAATTTGTTTAGGACATTGGCGGTCTTGTGGACCCAGCATCGCTGCTCGCGGGTCTTGGGCCATAGCTCGCCGATCGCCTTCCAGAACCCGAGCGCGCCATCGGCGACCGCCACCTTGGGCGCGATCGATAGGCCCCGGCGCTTCAAATCAAGCAGCGGGGCGCGCCAGTCGTGGGCGCTCTCGCGCGCTCCGTCGACAAAACCGAGCAACTCCTTCTTGCCCTCCGGCGTGGCGCCGATGATAACCAGGATGCACTGCGCCTCGTCTTCCAGACGCGCTTGCAGGTAAATGCCGTCCGCCCAGACGTAGACGTAGCTCCTGGCCGACAGGTCGCGCTCGCTCCATCGCTTGTGCTCGTCGATCCAGCCCTCCTTCAACCGCCCAATGGTCGTCGCCGATAGGCCGGGCGCGTCCTTGCCAAGCAGGCGGCCAGCACCTCGCCAAAATCGCCGGTCGAGGCGCCTTTCAGATAAAGGATCGGGATCAGCGTATCGAGGCTCTTCGAGCGCCGGGCATAGGGCGGCAGGATCGCCGGCGTGAAGCGGATGCGTCCAACATCGTCGGGCGCCCGCCTCCCGGTCGCGCACGCGCGGCTGGCGCACCGCCACTGGCCCGAGGCCGGTCAGGATATCGCGCTCGGGCAGATGGCCGTGGCGCGCGACGCGCCGGCAACCATCGTTGATCCTCAGATCGACGGTCCTGGCCAGAAACTCCGACACTTCCGCCTCGACCGCCTGGGTCAAAAGCACGCGCGCCCCATCGCGCAGGACTTCGGTCAGCCGGTCGATCAAAATCCCGGGCTGAATCAGTTTGAAAACATTATCGTCAGACACGGCATATCGCTCCTTCGGTGGAGAAGTGGAGGCTCGAACACCCCCGCGATATGCGGTCTTCCCCGATTCGCGCCCTCACCAACTTTCGGCCATAGCTCCGCTTTGCGCATCACGCACACAATCGGGTCGGAAGAGGCGCGATCAACTGTCCCGGTCGGTTGAGGACGCGGCGATATTTGTGGCATCCCGCAGGCACTCGCTGCTGCCGCTCGATGGCTGTCTCTATACCTCGCAGGCGACAATCCGGCGTCAGAAGCGCTCGTCCCTGCAGCGCCAGGCGTCACCCGCTTGCCCGACGTCGAAGGCGACAAGCTGGTCAAGACTAAGTTCACGTCCTACCCAATCGGCTATTTCCATATTGATACCGCCGAGGTGCGAACCGCCGAAGGCAAGGTCCATCTGTTCGTCGCAATCGATCGAACCTCAAAGTCCGTCGGAGGCTGCCGAAGAAATGATAGACGATATCCGTCGCCTCGCCGACATTGTGGCGAAGGTCGCGGTGGAGGCCTCGCGGAGCATCGCCGCATTTTCGCGCTGTTTGGCCATTTTTGCATTGCGCCTATTGGTTCGAATCCGACACTTGGCGCCCTCGTCTGACGGCGGCGATGATTTTGTCTGGATCAGCGGTCCATGTGAAGGGCGCCGATTGTAGATTGTGCTCTTCGAGGAAGCGGTTGATGGCGGCCTGCAGGTCGACGAGGGACCCGAATACGCCGCGTTTCAATCGTCGCTTTGTGAGGGTGGCGAAAAAGCCTTCGACGGCGTTGAGCCACGAGCAGGATGTCGGCGTGAAGTGGAAAACGAACCGCTCATGGCGGGTGAGCCATTGGAGCACTTTGGGATGCTTGTGGGCGGCGTAATTGTCGAGGATCATCTTCCCGGCGGGAACCTTGGCGTCGATTGCGTTCAGGAAGCGGATGAACTCCTGATGGCGGTGGCGCTCCATGTTTTTACCCATCACCGTGCCGTCGAGAATGTTCATGGCGGCGAACAGCGTCGTCGTGCCGTGCCGCTTGCAATCATGGGTCATTGTGCCGGCGCGGCCCTTTTTCAGCGGCAACCCGGGCTGAGTGCGGTCAAGCGCCTGGATTTGGTTCTTCTCATCAAAAGACAAGACGATGGCGTGCGCGGGCGGATCCGCATAGAGCCCGACGGCGTCGCGCAGTTTTTCCACGAAATTGGGATCGTTGTAGAGCTTGAACTGCCGCATGCGGTGCGGCTGAAGACCATGTTTGCGCCAGATGCGCTGAACGGAGCTGACGGAGACGCCGGACGCCTTCGCCATCAAAGCGGCGGTGCAGTGCGTCGTCTCGCCCGGCGGCGCTTCAAGCGTCAGCTCCACGACCCGCGCAACGATGTCGTCCGCCAACGGCTTGACGCGCGAGGGACGTGTCTTGTCGCGGGCCAGGCCCTCGTATCTCTCGCTGGCGAACCGTTCCTGCCATCGCCACACGCAGGTCTTCGACTTGCCCGTCCGGCGCATGATCTCGTTCGCGCTGACCCCGTCGGCCGTCAAAAAAACGATCTGGCCGCGCCAAACGTGCTTCTGTGGCACGTTGCGATCCTTGATCAAAGCCAGAAGGCGGAGCCGATCTTCGGGCGAAACGGCAAACGATATTCCTGTGCGCATCCGCCAGACTCGCACCTCGCGAGAAGCGCGGGAATCCCTGAAAAGATTCAAATGTCAGATTTGATCCACTAGCTATCAAGTCGTTCAGCCGACGATGATTTGATCTGAACTCTTGACACAATACATGCGTTGGTGGAGAGACTCCGATCTTGTATCAGAAATATTTCTATCTCCTATTTGGCAAGTTGGCTGTGGTCGATCGCGACAAAGGGCCGCCTCTACTGCTTGCATATCCATTTACTACCCTCAGCTCAGAGCAATCCGCGGCTCTCTCAGCCCGCCTTCTTTGTCATTTCGTGGAAAGAGGATAACATGGCCGCTAAATCGGCGTCACATAGCTCTGATTGGCCTTCCGGCGAAGATCGAAAAGGGGTCTTTGAGCAGTACACGCTCGCAGTCGGCAAGGTGACCCACACTTGGAACTATCTTCACGAGAAATTGGGCCAATTGTTCGTAGTTGTCACCGGAGCAGAGCGATCGATCGCCCTCGCTATCTGGTATTCGGCAGGGAGCGATGAAGCCCAAAGAAACATGTTGAGCGCGGCGGTGAAAGCTAGCCGCAAGCTCATTCCAAGAAATGGTGATTTCGAATGGCTATTTGATCAATGTAACGAATTATCACAAAGGCGTGATGATGCGATCCGTGCGCCGTGCTCAATATATTTAGGGGGTACGGATGATGGAAGCGCCATTCTAGGAGTATCTTACTTGTATGGACGCCCTCAAGCAAAGAATTTATCGGGGAAGAAGCTATTAGTCGAATTCGATTGGTGCGAACGCTATACTGAAATGCTTACAATATTCGTGGCGAGAGTGGAAAGCTGTCTCTCTTCGAGCGGGGACTATCCTTGGCCTGATAGACCTCAGTCGCCACGTCCTGGGCTGAAAGAACGCTCAAATCAGCGTATCCGATGACCGTCGCCTAAATCGCGTTCTTCAGGGACGCCTCAATCGATGAAGGTCTTTCGGAGGGTCGACGCCAAGGGGGAGATCAAATAGTTCAGCACGGTGCGCTCTCCGGACGCCACGATGACCTCCGAGGGCATGCCGGCTATCACCCTCGATCGGAGATTTTCGGGAATTTCCGCCTTATCGAGGACCACGATGCCCCGATAATAGGGCTGCTTTGAACCTTCGTCGAACAGTCGGTCGCGCGAGATCGATTCAAGACGGCCGATCAGCAGCGGAATGAGCCGCGAGTGAAAGGCGGGGAATCGAATCTCCGCCTCCTGCCCGGCGTGCACGCCATCGATGTCGGTCGGCGAGAATTGCGCCTCGACGATCAATCGCTCTTTCTCGGGGACGATGTCGAGCAGCGACTCGCCGGGGCGCACCACCTGTCCGATAGTGAAGACCTTCAGGTTCTGCACCGTGCCGGAAACCGGCGCGGTGACGTCGATCCGCCGCAGGATGTCCTGGGCGACCGCGAGCCTCTCATGCAGATCGGAAAGCTTCTGACGCGTGTCGACCAGGGACGATGCGACCTCTTCCTGGAATTTTTCCTTGAGCTGCTGGACCTCGGTACTTATACTCGCCGATCTCTCCCTGCGCTTTCGCAGCGTCGGTGATGGCTTGGCCGATGACGCCCTCCAGCCGCTCGCGCTCCCGCTCCATGGTGTAAAGCCGCGTCACCGGCACCAGATTCTTCTCACTCAACTCGCGAAGACCGAGGAGCTCTTTATCAATATAAGCAACCTGCCTTTCGGTCGATTCCTTTTGGATCTGAACGCCGTCGATCTGGATCGCCAGCTGCTTCATCCGCGATTCCAGCACGTCAACCTGCGCCTGGAGAGAATCGCGCCGCTTGGCGAAGTCGGCCTGCTGGTCAGCCATGATGTGGGAGATAAGGGGCTCATCGGCATGAGCTTCGATCTCCTGCGGCCAAGCAATCGCCTCCTTTTGGTCGCGCTCCGCAATCAATCGGGCCTCGGTCGCGAGAGCGGAAAACAGTTGATTGTCGAGCGTATCGAACGTCGCCTTGGCCTGGACGTTTTCGAGGCGAAACAACGTCGCGCCGGCCGCGACGGACTCGCCCTCCTTGACCAGAATGGCCCGTATGATGCCGCCTTCCAGATGTTGCACCGTCTTGTGGTTCGTTTCAATCGAGACGACCCCGGGCGCCTCGACTGCGCGATCGATCTTGGTCACCGCCGCCCAACCGCCGACGACGCCGAACGTCGAGAAGATCAGGCCGTAGCCGAGCGCCGCTATCCCGCGCCAATTCGTCGGTCGCTTCGGATTCGCGGGTAGACTTTTCATGACAGGCTCGCCTTGTTTTCGTTGATCGCGGCGACAGGGGCTGATCCCTGCCCGGAAACGTTCTTGACGACCTTCGGCCCAGCCACACGACGTAAGATCTCGTCTCTACTGCCAAAAGCTTGCACCATTCCGTCCTGGAGAATCATCAACTTGTCGACGATCGACAGAATATTGATTTTGTGGGTCACCAGGACAACCGTGGCGCCCATCGTCTTCAGCTTCTGCAGCGCCGCCAGCAGCGCCTCCTCGCCGGCCGCGTCGAGATTGGCGTTCGGTTCGTCGAGAACGATCAGGCTGGGCGTGCGATACAGGCTTCTGGCGAATCCGATGCGTTGCCGCTGGCCGCCCGACAGCGCCTGGCCGCCCTCGCCGATATTGGTGTTGTAGCCTTCGGGCAGATTCTGGATCAGTTCGTGGCACCCGGCGAGCTGAGCCGCCGCGATCACCGCCTCGCTGTCAATCTCTTCGAATCGAGCGATGTTCTCGGCGACGGTGCCGCCGAACAATTCCACGTCCTGCGGCAAGTATCCGAGATGGCGTCCAAGCTCCTTGGGGTCCCAATGAAACAGGTCGGAGCCGTCGAGCCGGACCGCGCCAGCCGCCACCTGCCACACGCCCACCAGAACGCGCGCGAGAGACGACTTGCCGGCGGCGCTTGGACCGACGATGCCAAGCAGTTCGCCTGCGCCGACCGCAAACGACACCCCGCGCAGGATCGGCGTTTTTCCACCGGGCGCGCCGGCGACGATGTTTTCGACGGTCAAAGATCCGGCTGGGCGCGGCAGCGACATCCGCTCCGGTTCGGCTCCAACCAGCGCCAGCAACCGCCCCATGCGGCCAAAGGCCTCCCGCGCGCCGAGAAAACCCTTCCAGTTTCCGACCGCCAGTTCGATCGGCTGCAGCGCGCGCCCAATCAGAATGGACGCCGCGATCATCATGCCCGCCGATATTTCATGCTGAACAGCCAGATACGCGCCGACGCCGAGAATCGAAGTTTGCAGGAACATTCGAAAGAACTTGGTGAAGGCGACGATCGCGCCCGCCCGGTCGCTTGCTTTGGCTTGCAGGGCGAGGACTCCATCATGATGATGGCTCCAACGGCCAACCAACGCGTCAACCATTCCCATCGCCTGAACGACCTCGGTGTTGCGGAAGGTCGACTGCGCGCTCTGTCCCGCCGCCATGCTGGCTTTCGAGGCGGCAAGCAGCGTCTTGCGGGTGGAGATCTCGTTCAGCAGCGCCAGTCCCAGCGTCACCACCCCGCCGATGATCGCGATGACGCCAAACCACGGATGCAGCACGAAAGCCGCCAAAATGAATACCGGAAACCACGGCGCGTCGCAGAACGCGATCAGGCCGGAGCCGGTCAGAAACTCACGAATAGTATCGACGTCGCGCAGATGTTGTTGGTTGATGGCGTCCGGTTGCAACAGGATGCCCTGATGCACAATCTTGAACATCGGCGCCGCAAATCGCTCATCAAAAAGAAGGCCCGCCCGCACCAGCAGGCGCGAGCGCAACGTCTCGAGCCCCGCCCACACCATCAGCAGCGCCGCGGCGATCACCGTGAGCCCGACAAGCGTCGCGAGATTTCGGGTGCCAAGCACGCGATCGTATATTTGAAGCATATACAATGGGCTGACGAACATCAGCAGATTCAGGAAAAAGCTGAATACGATCGCCGTCGCAAACGCCGGCGCGATCGCCCTTAGCCCCTTGCGTAGCGCATCATTGGTGATGCGCCTCGCTCTCCCACTTTTCATCAAATCAATCCTTCGCCTCGAGGCGATCACCAATAACGGAAAAACCACGACCAGTTATCGACGCGCCAGGCGAGTTAGCCAAAACGCGCTTAATTGCACTTTCCTACGCGGAGTGAAACACGCCCGCAAGATCCGTCGTCGATGCGACGCCGGTCACCTTGACGATTGCATCAAGCGACGAATTGAAGACGTGGTTGCCCACCGCATCGACGAAAACATACGAATCGCCCTGGTACGAAAAAAGCACAGCCTGATGGGCGACCGTTGAGCCAGCCAACGCCGCCGCCTTAGTCGCCGCAATCAGCAGATTGGCCGCAGCGTCAATGGAAGCTTGTTGCGACGGTGTGGACGCAACGCCGTCGATAAATGTGTCAGCGGCCGTTGCGTCGCCCACATTGATCTGATCCGTGTTCTTCAAGCCCGCCACGGCAAGATGAGTGACGCCATCGGCGATATTCAGCACCGCCTGCCCAGCCCCGATCGTTACAGTCAAAGATTCGGTGACGCTGGTGTCAGTGACCGCGCCGCCCCCGGCCCCAAGAACGATCAACACTTGCCGTCCACCGGCGGCCAGATCGGCGATCGCGCTGGCGTTGAGCGTTAAATAACCGGCAAGACCCCCGGCGTCGATCAGGACATTTTGATGGTCGGCGGACCCGATGCCCGCAATTGCACCGATTTCGAGCGCCGCAGTCCCGGTCAACTGCAGATTCGTCAGCGCAGGATCGCTGATCGTTTGCGCCGCGTTATCGCCGCCCGACGACACGATCGACAGATCTCCGACGCCGGCAGCATTGATCAAGCCAATGCTCACCGACGCGCTCGGTCCGGAAATCCCAAGATCAAGAGTAAGGGCGATCGGCCCGGCTGCCGAATGTACGCCGTTGGCGAACCCGAAGATCGCCGAATTAAGGTCAACCCCCAGTTCTATGATCGCATTGCTCTCCAGATTCTCCAGCGCGATACTGTCCTGAGGCGTCACGACAAAATTGCCCGAGCTGACACTCAGATTCGTCACGCTCGCAGGGCCGTCGCCGAGATCAATGCCGACCGTCAGATTTCCCGTGAGCGTCGAGGCGTCGAGGTGCGAGGCCGCGAAAGTCTGAGCAGATTCCTGTAATTTGAGATTCTCCTCCCCGATGATCTTGATGTTCAGGTCCGCGGCCCGACCTGATGTCGCATCAAGGATGTTCAGATCGTTGGCCCGCGCGCCCTGACTGTTGACGACCAAACTCGCGGGCTGCGCCCCCGGCGACGCCTCGGCAAGAGACACATCGGTCGCTCCTCCGAGTCTCAGTCTTTGCGAGATCGACGTTGACGTTGCGTCATAGAACAGAGCGATGTCGGCTGTTGTGCCGCTCACAATGTCGATTGATTTTGCGTATTCCGCATGGAACAGCGCCAACTCGCCTTGACCAGATACGACGAGCCGCAAAAGGCCGCCGCCTTGCATGTCAAGGCTCGCTCCTCCGGCCGCCAGAGCGACGTCCAGATCTCTCATGCCGGCGAAACCCGGCGTCAAATCGCCGGCGCCCTCGTATACCATCTTTGCCGGGTCGCCCGCGCTTCCCACCGTCTTCACGGCGCCCGAACGCCACTGACTCGCGCCGAATCCTTCACCTCCAGAAATCAGCGCGCCCGCAATCTCTGCCGTCGGCGCCAGCTGAAGACTTCGCAAGCATCGGCGCTGATTGCGCGGCGGGGGCGACTGCGCCACTGGGCGAGGCCCAACCGGCGGCGTGTTCATCGCTTGAAGAATCGCCCCAACCATACGATTGGCCGCTCCCCTCCGCGCCGACTTGGGACGCCCCCGCGGCCAGCGGCTGCGAAACGTCCTGCGGGGAAGCCGGAGGCTCGCCCGGGGCCGCCTTCCCCGATGCTTCGACTGCAAGATCGGCGTCGTAAAGAGCAGCGAAGCTCAGGGCGGCCTGTTCCACCGTTCGCCACGCGCCGACAGTTTCCAAATCGTCCGCGCCACGATCGCGCCAGACCGCCGCCGTAAAGGTCGCGGTAAAAGATTGAACCACCCCAGCTTTCGCCGGACTACCCCCATCATAATCTTTATAATCGCCAAGCAGAAAATCTCGATGCGGCGCGGCCGGCAAATCGGCTGCATGAGCGGAATGCTGCATAAGCGCGTCGACGGAAAACATCGCCGCCGCCACAAGCAAGCTCAGCAAAGCGGACGGATGGACTACGACCCCCCCACCCCTATGGGCGGCCGGCGGAGTTGGGAGGGAAGCGATGTAGGTCTTGGTGAGAGCGGCAAAACTCGACCCGACCAACGGATTGGGCAACGTGACGCAATAAAGATAGTAGAGTCCGTCGATCCGGGCTATGTGGACAACCACCCCGCCTTCGCTGTGGCAGAACACGAACCACGGGTCGCCCTCATCCGAGACGCCGCGATCCGTCTCCACGGCAAACGCCGCCTGGTTGAGCGCATGCTCGACCCGATAGAGCTCCGCCAGCTCGTCGTTCGTCCATCCAGCGCGCGGCTCGGGCCTCCTCGACCATGCCAGAACAGCTCCAGTCATTCCATCCCCAGTTATTGAACTGATAGGTCGCAGATAAACCTGTCAACCTAACCTTCCCCTCGCTGACGCTCGTTCCCATTTTGGAGGTCAGTCCTTGGCCCCGAACAAGATATCAAAAGTTACGGGATCGTAAAAGCGCAACAGTTGGCGAACGAGTACGGCAGCGTCGACGCCCAAGGCGGCGGCCCAAGAGCGATATCGGTCGGGCGGGACACGACCCCGACCCGTCTCCAGCTGCGAGATGAAAGTGTAGTATTCGGCGCCGACCAACCGCGCCAAGTCCCGCTGAGACAGGCCGCGCTGTTCACGCAACTCGCGCAGCCACTGCCCGCCCGCTCGGCGCAATTCCTGCACATCGGTGTCAGAGCGTTTTTGAGCACTACCGTACATGTTCGTCGTCCCGGTTAAGTAATTACTCTACCACACAATCGACTCAACTCGCAATAGGAGATTGTAAGGGCTTGCAGAACAATTGCTTCTGGCTCACGGGTGTGCTCGGCTCGCGCGGAATATGGTTGCGAGATCCGCTGATCTTCCGCATTGCTGGCTGCGCGCAGGAATATGGGCGTCGAAGATGCAGGGAGCGCGCGACGGGGAGCTTCGCTGCGAAGCCGCTTGGGGGCGATACTGGCACGGTTCGCCCTAGGCCGCGTGGACGAATTTGATCAAGCAGAGGGCGGCGGCGAAGGAGACGATGGATATGAAGTTTTCGGGCGGTCTTTTCGCATCGCAGGGCGACGCGCTTGAAGCGCTTGAGCCGCCCGAAGGCCAGTTCGATGCGCGAACGCGCCTTGTAGAGGGTCCTGGCGAAGAAGGCGAGCTTGTTCTTTTCGTTGGCTTTGTGCGGGATGACGGGAGCAATGCCGCGCTTGCTCGCCGCTTGGCGGGTGGCCTTGCCAGCATAACCTTTATCGCAAATGGCGTCGCGCGGCTGAACGTCCGGCCCGATGTCGAGCAGAATTTCGAAATGACGCGCGTCGGAAGCCTCGCCACCCGCCAGGTCGAAAGCGATGATGTCGCCTGACGCATCCGATTTTGCGTGGATTTTCGTCGTGAACCCGCCGCGCGAGCGTCCGGGCGCGACCGGCTCTGGCAACCTGTCCGGCGGCGGCCCGGGCTATGACTTCGGCCTGTCCGGCTTCCGGACAGGGGTCGACCTCTATCGGCTCGCCAATGCCGATCGATCGCAGGATTCGGCCGGCCTCTGTGTCGGCGCCGGCGCGGCGACCGGCAACGTCAGTCAGCCGACCGGCGGCGCGGCGGACGATCTGTCGATGAGCGGCTACGCCATCGGCGTTTACGCAACTCATCGCGGCGCGCTGGGCTGGTATGTCGATGCGGTCGCGCAAGGAACGCGCTTCGACAGTGTCGCGGTCGATTCGGCCGCCGGCTAGGCGTTCACCAGCAACGGCTGGGGCTTCGCCGCCAAGCTGGAGGGCGGTTACCCCATCGCGCTGGGCCATGGCCTGACTTTCGAGCCGCAGGCGCGGGCGATTGTCGAGCGGGTGTCGCTGCGCGCCGGCCAGGACGCCTACGGCCTGATCAATTTTGGCGACGCCGACCCGCTCTACGGGCAGATCGGGGCGCGGCTCAGCCGGTTGTGGACGTTCGACAATGGCTCGGCGATCGAAACCTCGGGCTGCGCCAATCTCTGGCGGGCGTTCGGCGGCGACGCCAACACCACCTTCACCACGCTGTCGGGCGCCGACCCGGTGAGGCTCGGGACTTCGCTCGGCGGGACCTCGGCGCAGTTCGGGCTCGGCGCATCGCGCCGCATCGTGCGCAATGTCGCAGTGTTCGCCTCGGCCGATTGCAACCTCGCCGTCGATGGGGGGCGCGGCCACAGCTACGACGGACGCATCGGCGTCAAGATCGCGTGGTGGCCGAACGAACCGCCGCGCGATCTCGCTCCGTCGCTCGTGACGCAATGGGTCTCAATTGGCGTACGACCGCAGATCCATTGCTCCCTCCTTCCGGGAGATTGGGCGCGCAAACGTGACTCCAACAGGTCTTTTGAAACCAGTGTTGCTCTGATTCGCCTTAAAACCGTCTGGCGTCCCGTGCCGCCCTTCCGAGGACACCATCCGTCTCAGCCGTCCGACCGATCGATTGAGGAAAACCCTTGCATGTTTGGGATGGCGCAATCTGCGAAGATATCGAGCTGGCGCTCGGGGGGTGGCCACCCCCCGAGCGCCGGATGGACGGGATCGTGACGCCCTCGGTGAAGAACCGTGGATGAGCTTGGTCCGTCCATCCTTCGCGCTTGTCCTGAACAGATGATAGGGAGCAAGTCCCGCATGCAAGGTAAGGCACTGCCCGAACGAAGCGCTGAGATGCGAGTCTACGTCGGCGTCGACGTTTGTAAAGACTGGCTCGACGTCTATCTTCACCCTATTGGCCAGACGTTCCGCGTGGCGAATGCGCCGGAGGGCCTCAAATCCCTCAAGCGCCAGATCGCCGGAACGCCGGTCGCCTTGATCGTCATGGAGGCGACCGCCAAATACCATCGCCTGGCGCACCGAAGCCTGCACGCCGCGGGTTTGGCGGTGGCCATCGTCAATCTGTTGCGTTCGCGTCTGTTCGCCGAGGCGATCGGCCAGCTCGCCAAGACCGACCGGCTCGATGCGCGTGTGCTGGCGATCATGGCCGAAAGCCTCGAACCGAAGGCGGCCGCTCCCGCGCCCGAAGACCTCGAGGCGCTCCAGGAGATCGTTCGCGCGCGCTCGGCGGCGATCGCCGATCAGACGGCGCTGTCCAACCAGCGCCTGGCCAGCCAGACCGCCTTCCTCAAGGCCGAACTCGGCCGGCGGCTGAAAACCCTCGCCGCGTCCATCGCCCGCCTCGACGCCGAGATCGATCGGCGCCTGCGGGCCGATCCGGCGCTCAGACGTCGCTACGACATCCTGACCTCGATCCCGGGGATCGGACCCGTCGCAGCGGTCGCCATCATCGCCGGCCTGCCCGAACTGGGCGCCTGTTCGGGCAAGGCCGCCAGCTTGCTCGCCGGCCTCGCGCCGCTGGCCTGCGAAAGCGGCGAAAAGACCGGCGAAAGGCGCATCAAAGGCGGACGCCGCCACGTGCGCAGCGGCCTCTACTTCGCCGCCCTCGCCGCCGCCCGGTTCAACCCGCAACTCGCCGCCGTCTACAAACGCCTCCGAGCGGCCGGCAAAAAACCCAAAGTCGCAATCACCGCCATCATGCGAAAACTCGTCGTCCTCGCAAATGTGCTCATCCGCGAGGATCGACCCTGGACGCCAATCCATGCTTGACTTCAAACACAGATGCTCATCCGCTCTGCAAACGCTCAAGGGCGCCGCGAGCCAACGCTTCTATATCTCGAAACGCGTGATCGACGATCAAGGGCGCAGCCGCATTCCGGCCTCTTTCAACCTGTTTGACAATAGACAGCAGGGCATCCGTCATTTGAGCGATACCGACGGCATTGAGGGCTGCGCGTCCGCGCTCCTCGTACAAGCGCCATCGCGGCGCCGGTCGCGGCGGGACCGTGGACTGATCCCACATCAAATCATCAGGCACGTCGTAAATCACATCGGTCTCACCTGGTTTTGAAAGGTCCGTATTCGCGCATATCGCGCGGGCAACTCTTCGAACCAGGGCTTCAAAGTACCGATGACGCGATCTCGAAATCGCTCCCTGAGACTGATCTCATCTGACAACCCCGGTCAATAGGCTCGGCAAGGCACATGGTGTCGTCTTGGAAAGATTTTGGCAATCATCGGAAACCCTCGACAAAGGAACGCCCCGCGCCTGCGCACGCCATTGGCGCGCGAGGCGCCGAAAATGCGAATACTCATATAACGCTGCACTGGAACGCTGAACCTTGAGGTCACGGCGGCCTGACCGCGGCGACGCAATCGGACAAATGGGATAGGTCGTCGACGAAGTCCATTGGTCAGGTCGTCGGAATGCAGGGCAGCATTGGCCCGGGCAACGGTCGAACGCTTGTCAAATGACCTTGCAGAGGCGGTTGTGAGATGAGAGTACTTGGCCGTGGTAGAGAACTCCTGTTCTCACGGCGGTTAGAGCGGCCAGAGAGAAGTCGACCCCTATTTTCGCGCGACACATTGTCGGTAAGCCAAAAAAGCACGATGTCATCGCCACTCTCCGCGGGGTTTCGTCGATGGATCGCCGAGCAGCCTGATCTTCAGCTACGCCTCCAGAGGCCGCCGCCATCGGTAAGACCGAGCCAATCGCCAACGAGCTTGAGCGTTTCGAGCCCGCTGATAACAACAGCCAGCGATGGCAGGTCCCCTGGCTCGCGGGCTAACGACGGGACGCCGATCTTCCCGGTTGCCAAGTGATCATAAGTGGCGTCGTCCAACCGCTTGGAGTCTTGCGGGGGAGGCCACGGCGTCGGCCCTTCGGCCTGCACCCTTTTGATCGCCGAGGGGCCATCGACGCAACCATATCGGAGCGAAAGGCCGTCAGCAAACTGACGAACACGCCTCTCGGGATAAAAGATTCAAGAATTTGATCGTCAAATTTCACAGCTGAACCGCCAACGCCCTGCTCCCCTTTCGCAATGGCGATCATCGTCAGGTCAAGAGGAAGCTGTGGGCATAGCTAACCTCCACGATGTGGCCCGTGGCGTTGATTCCATTGGCCTGGCCCAGCTCGAGGGTGGTGTAATTGCCGCCAACGTCGAGGAATCCGTGTTCTTTCTCGCCTCTTGGGGGAGAACCCCCTACGATCTCGCCCTTGTTGTTGATGCCAAACACCACGCTGCTTTGCCCGCCGTGAGGAGCGTTGATCCTGGTAAACGTGCCGTCGACGTCCAGGAAGCCGTGGCGAACGCCACTGCTGTCGGTATAGTTCCCTACGATCTCGCCCTTGTTGTTGACGCCAGTGACGACGGTGCTCTTCGCGCCGAGAGGATCGTTGATGGTAGTGAACGTGCCGTCGATGTCAATGTAGCCGTGTTGATGGTCGCCGCTGCCCCAGTAAGAGCCGACGATCTCGCCCTTATCATTCACTCCATTGGCGGTGGTGCCCCGGACACCTAGCATTACAGTTGCTATTTTCTTTTGAGATGGGCGCGTCGCGCTTCGGCTTGATGGGCTCGTCGCCAGAGTGACCATGCGATGATGTGGGCGGGTTGGATGCGTCGTTGCGCGAGCTTTATGGCGATACGGCGGATTTCCTGGATCGACCAGCGGATCAGGATGGACGCTGTGCGCACCGACGCTGGCAGTGTTTTTTTGAGCGGCACGGCATTGGCGTGATGGCGGATGGTGGCCATCATGGCGAAGGCGAGCATGACCAGCGAGACGTGCCGGTGCCAACCGTGCCAGGATCGGGTCTCGTTGTGGTCGAGGCCAAACTCGTTCTTGGCGGTCTCGAAGCTGTCCTCGATGGCCCAGCGATGGCCCTTCCATCGCCACCAGCTTCTTGATCCGGTCGTGCCCTTGGGGCACCAAGTGGAGAAGAAGGCGAGTCGCCATCGGCAATGTTGCGCCGGATCAGCAGGCCGCGCGTCCATTGGCCGGTGAGGGTGTCGCTGTTGTATCGCTTCGGCATCGAGATCGGCCAGTTCGAGATAGGCCCAGTCGTGCAGCCGCGGACCTTTGGTTCCTTCGCCCGCCGACAGGCGCCGCCATCGCGGCCCTTGGGAAGGCGTTGGCGATTGCCGCGGCGCTGCCGGCCGACTCGAGCTTCTTGCCCCAGCGAGTTGAACACATGATTGGAGGCGACGCCCAGAACATAGCCTTTGCCCGCCTTGCGCAGCATCGCGTTTCGATGTCGCCGTGCCGTACACGCTGTCCGCCGCAACGAAGGCAAACGGCACCTTGCGCGGCGATCGCGCGCGCGATCATCGTGCGCGCGATCTGAGGTTTGGTCGCAAAACCGACCTCGTTCGGGCACATGCGCCGCCTTCAGGCGGGCCGGGTCGTCCGTCCATCCTTCGGCAGATAAAGCGCCCGGTCGATGAAGGCATGGCCGTGGCGCGACACATAGGTGGCGAACACGCCGATCTGGCAGTTGGTGATCTTGCCCGCCGAGCCAGTGTATTGCCGCGCAACTCCGCACGACGCCTTGCCCTGCTTCAAAAAGCCGGTTTCGTCGATAACCAGAACCGCGTCATCGCTGCAGCGTCTCCAACGCATATTCGCGCACGATGTCGCGCAAGCGCGTCCGCATCCCATCGGTCCGCGGCCCAGGATCGCCTGCTGCCGCCACGGACCAGGATCGCCCGCCGCCTCCGCCCGCATCCAGCCCGTCTTGCGCGGCTCGTTGCCAACAGCCCGTCCAGAAACCGGCCCGCCGATGCCGCCACCCGCTCCTGGGCAAACAACGGACGCATCCGTCCCTTCACATCCCGTAAGCGACGATGCCCAAAGCTCCAGCGTCGTCTCAATCGATGCCCCGCCATCCATGATCTCCGAATCATGGTGACCCATGGATTCAGAGTTCAGTCCCAACGCAGCTAAAATCGCAACTGTAATGCTAGGCTCAGGACTCATTGATCAGAGCCAGAAGATGACGGCTGCGGCGATGCAGATTGCCGAGAAGAAGGTGTGGGCGCATCGGTCGTAGCGGGTGTGGATGCGCCGCCAGTCCTTGAGCCGGCCGAACATGTTCTCGATCTTGTGGCGCTGGCGGTAGAGGATGGCGTCGTAGGGGATCGGCGACTTTCCGGTTGGATTTTGAGGGGATGCAGGCGCGCGATGCCGCGTTCGGCGAGGGCGGCGCGGAACCAGTCGGCGTCGTAGCCCTTGTCGGCGAGAAGCTCCTTGGCCTTGGGCATGGCGCGGCAGCATCAGCGCCGCGCCCTTGTAGTCGCTCATCTGGCCTTCGCTGAGCAGCATGACCAGCGGGCGTCCGTCGCCGTCGCAGACCGCGTGCAGCTTGGAGTTCAGGCCGCCTTTGGTGCGCCCGATACGTCGGGGAACAGGCCCTTTTTTAAAAGGCTCGCGGCGGTGCGATGCGCCTTCAGATGCGTGGCGTCGATCATCATCCGCTCCGGCTTGCCGCCCTTGCGCGCCAGCTCGGCGAATATCTTGTTGAACACGCCCAGGCGGCTCCAGCGGATGAACCGATTGTAGATCGTCTTGTGCGGGCCGTATTCCCGCGGCGCGTCGCGCCAGCGCAGCCGTTCCTGATCACGAAGACGATGGCGCTGACGATCCGCCGATCGTCCACCCGCGCGACGCCGTGCGAGAGCGGAAAATAACCGCTCAATCCGGCGCATCTGCGCCTCGCGACAGCAAAAACAAATCAGTCATGGCGAAGCCTCCTCGCCTCGCCTATGAATCAGCCAATCTCCTCCTGTGCAAGAAATTTAATAGGTCCTGAGCCTAGCGGATCGCTGACAGTGGTGAATTGCCCGCCGATGTCGACGAATCCGTGTCCGTTGCTGGTGCCGCTGCCCCAGTAAGTTCCGACGATCTCGCCGCTGTCGTTGATGCCATTCGCCTCGGTGCCCCCCGTGCCGCGAGGATCGTCGATGGTGGTGAACGTGCCGTCTATGTCGAGGAAACCGTGGAGAGCGAAGTTGCTGTCGCTATAATGCCCCACGATGTCGTCATTGTTATTGACGCCCGTGGCGTCGGTGCCGTGCTTGCCGAGAGGATCGGTTATCGTGGTGTAGGTCGTCATCTAGTAAAGTCCTCCAATCGAGAGAGCCCACCGGCGGGGACGCCCCCGCCCGTTAACCTTACGGTCCGACGGGTCGGTAATCTGCCAAGCGCCTTGGACACGACGGGCGCATGACCTCCCCGTCCCAATGCTATTCGGTTGCAATTGCCTCGGCCCAGAATCGGTGGCGGTGAGCGGGTCAGCACGGGCGCCCTCTTGGCCTTTTTTGCGCACTCTTGCCACCTTTTTGCGCACTCTTGCCACCTTGAAGCAAAAGAAGAGTCGCAAATCAACGAAGCGCCAAAGGGAAAGTCGCCAAGAGCGGCGATAGGCCGAGCCAAGGGAAGGCGAGGCCGTGCAGCAACGCGGACGATTTCAACCGCTCCGCGCCACATGACGCAAGCACTTCTGGCGCAGTCCAGTGCATTTCTTGCCGCTTACTCATCCGTCGCGACTCGAATCATCGTCGACTTCGCGTGGTGCGACTCGCGCGCGGCAAATCCGGTCCATCGAAGCTTTCGCGCAATACCAAGGCGCCGGTGTCATTTTCGTCGCGGGGAAAAACGGCGACCGGCGCCCCGCGAGATTTGAGAGGGCGCCTAGATGACCATCTCTCCAGTCCAAATAAACTCGGCCCGCGAGCGGCTCGGCTGGTCAAAATCGCAATTGGCGGCCAAAATCGGGCTTCCAGCAGAGACCATAGAGATTATCGAAACAGGGACTCGTCGGCCAACGGCGCTCGCTATTTCGACCATCCGACAAGTACTCGAGGACGCCGGGGTCGACTTCATGAGCGGCTCCCAGTCGGGCGCGCGACTGAGGGCGCAACCGGAGCGGACCAACGGATGATTCAAGGCGCCAAAACACGCTTTTCCTCGGCTCTTCAGTCTCCGCGACCGATCGTGTCCCCTGGCGTGGTGTAGCTTATTGAGCATCGCCGTCGTCCGGCCTGGCCGGGTTGGTCAGCCTGCCACAGCGGACAGGATGACGATGGGATTGTCGCTGATTGGAGCGATGGTTTCCAGCGTCATGTAGCGGGCTCGTTGGACGGCCCATTCGTCGTTTTGCTCCATCAGGATAGCGCCGACGAGGCGGATGATGGCGTCGTCGTTGGGGAAGATGCCGATCACATTGGTGCGGCGCTTGATTTCGCCGTTGGGCCGCTCGATCGGGTTGGTGAACAGATCTTGGTCCAGTGCTCCTTGGGGAAGTCCATGAAGGCGAGGACGTCGGTCTCGGCTTCATCGAGGAGAGCTGCGAGCTTTGGCAGGTTGGCGCGCAACTGATCGGCGACATGGCGCCATTGCTTGCGGGCGGCGGCCGGCGCACCTTGAGCGAAGGCGGTGGCGATGCGGACAAATGCTTCGCATTTGCCTAGAGAAGGCCGAAACGACGCGGCGGCCGTTCTTGTTGGCGTGCGCCAGGGCGTTGCGCATGAAGTGCACGCGGCAGCGCTGCCAGGAGGCGCCGAGCACCTTGGCGGCGGCGGCTTTGAGGCCTTCGTGAGCGTCCGAGATGACGAGCTTGACCCCGCGCAGCCCGCGCCGCGCTAGTTTGCGCAGGAACTCGCTCCAGAACGTTCGGCTTCCGAGGCGCAGATATCCAGGCCCAGCACCTCGCGGCGGCCGTCGCCGTTGACGCCGATCGCGATGACGACCGCCACCGAGACGATGCGCCCACCCCGCCGCACTTTCAGATAGGTCGCGTCGAGCCACACATACGGCCATTCGCCTTCGATCGGGCGACCGAGGAAGGGTTTGACCTTTTCGTCGAGCTCCTCGCACAGTCGGCTGACCTGGCTCTTGGAGATACCTTCCATGCCCATGGCCTGAACGAGGTCGTCGACCGAGCGGGTCGAGACGCCCTGGACATAAGCCTCTTGCACAACCGCGGCAATCGCCTTCTCCGCCATGCGGCGCGGCTCGAGAAAGCTCGGAAAATAGCTGCCCTTGCGCAGTTTCGGAATGCGCAACTCGACCGTCCCGGCGCGCGTCTGCCAGTCGCGGTCGCGGTAGCCGTTGCGCTGGGCCAGGCGCTCGGGCGAACGTTCGCCATGGGCCGCGCCGGTGCGGCTTTCAATGTCCAGCTCCATCAAGCGCTGGGCGGCAAAGCCGATCATCTGGCGCAGATAATCGGCGTCGGGGGTCTTTTCCAAAAGCGCTTGCAGGGCCATTCTGTCGTCGGTCATCGTCGGTTCCTCGGTTGCGTTGATGTTCGCAACCCAGCTCTACAGGAGAATCAGCGATGACCGCCGCAAGCCGCTCGCTCGCTACGGCGCCTTTGAGGGCGCGCTTCGCGAGCGGCTTGCTCCTTCGCTACACCACCAGTGGGGACACGACCCCGCGACCCTTATAGTCTTGCGCCAACGCGAAGAACGGGCTTCCTTGTTGGTCCGACGATGTGAACATTGTATTGCTACAGTCGGCGAAGCTCTTTTTCGGAAAACGCTCCGCCGACGGTGTGCTTACGTCGCGACAATGTGTATCATACCTGCGGACAACGTCAGCGGGGACGGATGACAAGCGATGCTGTGAAAAGTCAAACTAAGCCGGGCCCCCCGTCAGCAACGGATGATCTGCCGCGTGCTTTTGAAACAAAAGTTCTCCCACCTTTCACGCCCTCTCGTCGTCCAAGAGTAATGGCGGCAGGCCCGCCGAGTTGTTCGCCGGCGCAGGCACCCGATGCTCGCCGATCGCGAAATCGACGTAGTTATCACAGGTAGAGGGATTGCCATGGTCACTGCAACGACGCCCGAAGAGAGCGCCAAGCTTATTCTAGCGATCTTTAGGTATCATAATATCCAAATCGACCGAGTTCTGATGGCGGCCGCGCTAAGCAGTCAATTTATCGATATGGACGGAAGCCTCGCAAATTATGAGGCTGGCGTGAAATTCGCCATCGAACACGGCTGGATCGAAATGGAACCCGGCATCGTGCGCCTAAAAGCGCCCGGCACTGCGGAAATGTAGGGAGCTTCAATTTTCAGACCGACCCACTGCCGGTTGAATCGTTGGCCAAGGAGATTGCCTAGGGCTTGCGCTTAGAGTATAGAGATTACTGCACCCGATGCAGTCACATTGAGGGCAGATTCAGGAAACAAAAATGGGTCAATTGCCGAGAAAGTCGCTGGCCGCAAAAGAACAGACCATTCGGCTGGCCAGAATGCTAACGGCAAGCACCAGCATAACCCCCAAGGGATTTGTTGTTTTATGCAAGACCATACTCCGGGACTCGCGAAGCGAGAGCTTTCAAGCGATATATGGCGAGCCGCCGGCGCTGCCCCGAACCGCGCGCTCGCCGAATTTCGATTCCTGAGGGCTGACTCCCTCCGTCCTTGCATTGCCGCCGCTCTTGATGAGCACGACGGTTTGCCGCTTGGTCAGATGGTTTTTTCCAACTGCGGCATCTTCGCGGTTACAGACCTGAATCCGAGAAGCGAAATCGCCATCTCCGCGCCGACCAACGCCTCGCCATGCGACAAGACCCGCTACGACCGATGCAAAGCCATGCTCGACGCGGTAGCTCTCAAACGTCGTTTGGCGAGCTTTAGGCTAAAAATATAAAAAAAAAAAAAAAAAAAACACGAAAACATACCAACAACACACACACCAACAAAACAAAAAAAAACACCCACCACAAACACCCCCCTCTACTGCGTCTAACAGCGCCCCAGGACATGACCACGTTTTTTTGGTAGTCGACGATCCGAACGGTGCGCGCGCCCGATATTGCATAAGCCCTCGCGTGCTCAAGCGCCGCCGCAAGAGAACCGTGTGAGACTGAGCATATCCACGGCGCTCCGCTCGGAATAAATTCTCCCTCCAACATGAACATCGGTTCGGCCATCGCACCGAAATCGCCGCCCGTTCGGCGCACCCTATTTCTGGAGCGCGGCCGCTCGAAAGTCTATTTGGTGGGAGCAAATCATTTCAGATTGCTCGAAACCTCGTTGAACGAGTTTTGAAGCTGTGTGCCGAGAAGGGTGATAGAAAGGATGATCGCCATGGCGATCAGCGAGGCTATCAGAGCGTATTCGATGGCGGTCGCCGCGGATTTGTCGGCGAGAACATTCTTGACGGAATTTATCATGTATCTGCTCCTACCGCGGAATAGTCGCTCAAGTTGAGCAAACAATTTGCTCGTTCAACGGTCTCCGAGTTTACAGTCTTCCCATTTCAGAGGGATTAATCCGATCATCGAGAGAGAGGGCTATCGGGATGGATGCGCGACTGCCAATTAACCTCCTCTGGTTGGCGATGACTACGGCTCGAGATAGATCTGATTGGTCCGGTGGGAGGCTCGGGCTTGGCCCGCGCGCAAGACCACCTTTCGTGTTACAGCAGTAGCGCGGCGCAAAATCGAAATGTGTCCGGGGTCAGTGCGCTCCTGGACCAACAATCAGGCTGAGCGAATGAACCGAACGGCTAGGAATGCAACAGTCAAAGTCTTTCCACCTTGGAGGCCCGAAGGCGTACGTGCCAGCGTTTGTCGCCGCCTACAATTTCGCCATGCGCCTGATGGTGCTGCGACGGCGAACGCCCTGTTAGCCGATCCGTGAGGCCTTACGACGACCTCAATGTCTTCAAAATCGATCCGCGCCGTCTGATCCCGACGACACACTGGCGATCGCGGTCCTGTCGAAGCCGCGTCGCCAGCCCAAGGCGAGATATCCCGACCGAACGAGGTAACAATTCGGTTGTCAGAGGGCCGGGCCTTGCCAATTGCCTTTTTCCACTGGGCAAATGGCCCCTTTTCACGACAACAATATCAAGACCATCTGCGACCGCCACGCTTGCGGGGAGCAGGGCGATAGCGCTCGTCGTCCGTTGCCCACGCGCCTCTATTCATCTTGGCGTTATTAATTTCGCGCCCGGCGCCTCAACCATCTCCAGCGGCAATTTCATCAGCGGCAAATCTAAATCTGTCCGCGAACATTATATTTGAATGCATAGCTTTCGCAGCATCAACCGGATCGAAGCGAGTCGCAGAAACGCGAGGGCCTTCCGACCGAGACACTCCCAGTCTTTGGCCAAGCGGCGACAGCGGTTCAGCCAGGCGAAAGTTCTCTCGACGAGCCAGCGCTTGGGCAAAACGGCGAACCCTTTTGCGCAGTCCGAACGCTTGACGATTTCGACGTTGACCTGCGCCATGGTGCGCTTCATCGCCGCCTGAAACTCCGGCCCTTGATAACCGCCATCCGCGTAGAGCTTGAGCAGGAACGGAAAGGCGCCAAACAGTGTCGCCATCAGAAGGGAGCCGCCGTCGCGATCCTGGACGTCGGCGCCATGCACGATGGCGTGCATCAGGAGGCCTTGCGTATCGACGAGGATATGCCGCTTCTTGCCTTTGATTTTCTTGCCCGCATCAAAGCCATGCGGGTCGATGCAATGCCCCCTTTTTCCGCCGACTTGACGCTTTGACTATCGAGGATCGCGGCGGTTGGGCTGGCTTCCCGACCGGCTTGCTCTCGGCACTTCACATAGAGCGCCTCGTGAAGGCGATCGAGCGTGCCGTCGTAGCTCCACAGGTCGAAATAATCATAGAGCGTCGAGCGCGCCGGCAAATCCTTCGGGATCGCTCGCCACTGGCATCCCGTGCTCAGAATATACATCAGCCCGTTGACCACCGCGCGCTCATCGACATGGCGTCGGTTGCCGCCGCGTCTGGCTGGCGGGATCACAGGCGCGACATGCGCCCATTCGGCATCTGTCAGGTCGCTCGGATACCGCAATCGGCTGCGGTCATAGCGCGCGCGATTTTCGTTCGTCCACATCGGCGACTTCCCATCAAATCAGGGAGCGCCGAGTAAATCACAAACAACTCAAATAAATCAAATTGTCCCCGGACAACACTAGATCGCAGCAATATCTTTCGCGGACATACCCATTTCACGCAACTGCTCCATGGCAAAAGCGAGAGTGCGAAACGCCATGAGCTTTGCCTCCAGCTTGGCAAAACAAGCGTCCTGCCGGACAGCTTTGTCTCGCAAGCGGTGTTCGAGGTTGACGATGTTTTCACCTTTGCTCATGGCTGCGCATTCCTGAACCGCACCCCGATCCATCGTCACGCTCAGCAACGACGATCAATCCGGGGGTAAGGATATCAAGCCTACTTCAGGCTTCGCAACTTGCGCGCCGATCTTTTCGGCCGCCCGCCGCCATTTGATCTCCTCCTCCAAAACCATTCGCGATGATTGGAGCTCGGCTTGGAGCGAGGCAATGGTGCGCCTTAGGGCCCGAGCTCGGCGAGCGCCTTTCCACCAAGCATGAAGGAGCAACAGCACGACGAGCCCGACTCCCGCGATGACAACCAGGAGCGTATCGGACGGCAAAGCGCGCGCTTCGACGACCCGCGCTTCGAGCCAAGGGAGGTCGGGCTTCAAGTCCAACATCGCCACTCGTCGCGGCTTGCAGCGGCGAAGCGCGCCCGGGGCTTGACGCCGGGCTCGCGGCCGTTCAGGAATTCGACGCTGGCGCTCTCAAAAACGTCTCGCATGGTGGATACAATCAGCATTGACGGTCGACGCCTGCCTGATTCCAAGTGCGCGACTGTGGCGTCGCTCACGTCAGCTTTGCCCGCGAGTTCCAACTGTGGCCATCTGAGCAGCGTGCGCGCGACTCTGGTTCGCTCTGGCGATCGCCTCATTTTGAGAGCCCTCCCCAGCTGCGCGCCCGGCCCGCATGCTTCCGGCGCGAAGAAGGGTGACTGAAGAGGCATGGTCTCTTTCAAGGGTGCTTGCCCGATTCCGTGGACCCTATTGAGCGACGTTCCTTCGATGAACAACCGCTGACGCGGATCAGTCGAGCAATCAACGAGGTCTCTGTTTGTGCGCTTCGAAACTCACTAGCTATCTGATGTCGAAACGGCTCGCCTCCAAGCGATTTGTCGGCGCAACAGCAGCGAGCTCGACGCCTGGTGCGGACCGGTTTCCGGAACGAAACGCTATCTGTCACTTTGCGCCTTCTTCGATTTCGCAGCGGCCGCAGTCGGTTCGAGCGCCTGTTCAACCAAGCGCCGAATCGCCTCGGCGCGAGCCGGAATGTCCGGCTGAGCGCGACGCCAGCCGTCTATCCTTTCTAGAAATTTCGCAGAGGCGCGCATTTGGAATTGCTTGTCATTTGCGAGAGGCAAAGTTCATCCTCGTTCGTCTATCGACACGCCCATTCTATGCATGTATTGACATGGCATAGCGTCAACCGTTCGCCCGAGCAACCAAATATCGAACCTCAAACGTTCGATGAACCGCGACCGCTTTGTCCGAAAACGGCCAAGCCCTCCAATTTGACGAACGGCCCGAAAAGGACTTCATCAAGGACGACCGGGCGGTCAGCCGGGCTATTGCGCACTCGTCGTCTCAAGCAATTGGTCGGCCCTGAACATTTGGCCACTGATAGGAGCCGGGCGTTGCCTACCCACAAAAGCGCCGCCTCAGAATGCGTGCGATTAGGATCGGCAGATCGACCATACTGGGCAAAGGATCGTCTCCTGCAAAGACCGCGAACGACGTCGATCGCAGCAAGGACGCTGTGTGTTCGCTCGGGCGGAGAGCGCCGCCAACCATTTGCTGGATCGCCGCGATGATGTCGCGAGACGCATGGATCCAGCAAATTCCAGAGCGACCACGCGAAGGCGACACCGTCTCGCCGCATGCAAGCAGCCACTGGATCCATGGAAGGTCCACTCCGGCCGCCGCGCCAAGGGCGATCCAGGTCCATGGGCGCGGATTGACGTCGAGTAGCTTATACCGGTTGTCGCGGACGTCATATTTGAACTCAACCTCGGCCAAACCGGAAAACCGCAGCGCTGCCAGAAACCGACACGCGGCCTCTTCGACCTTCGCTTGCTCGATCGTTTCGACAAAGGTGCTCGAGACACCGAAATTGATCGGGTATTGACGCGCGCGGCGCGCAACCAACGACGCGATCGGGGCTCCATCCCGCCACACGCCCGCGTAGGAGAATTGGACGTCGCCATTGCCAGGGACCAATTCCTGTATGACGATCGCGTCGGGACCGACCAGCGCCGAGGCCTCGTCATAGCGGCTCACCAGTGAAGCGCGATTATCGACCCGCCACGCCTTGGCCGAGGTGAAGGCGTTGCGTCCCGTGCGAAAGGTTGGCTTGAGAATGACCGGAAAGCGGCACTCGACCGCAGCTGCTTCGCGTCGGTTGCTCGGATAACTGCTCCACGGAGAATCAACGCCGACAGTGTCTGCATGCAATTGGGTCAGGCGTTTGTCGCAGGCGATCCTGGCGATGCCCCAGGGCGGCGTAGTGACGCGAAAGGCCTGTTCGAGGATTGCGTGATGCTGGGCGACCAGCCGGACTTCCTCATCCCCGCCGGCAAACAGCACCCAGCGGTCCAACCGATGACGGGCCGCGAGCTCGAGGAGCCAGCCAACCGCATCCTTGTGGTTCGGTCCAACCCAATCGAAGCTACGAGTGGTAAAGCGGGAGTATTTCGTGATCGGATGATCGTGAGTCACGAACCAAACGGGAACGCCATGGCGTCCGAGGCTGCGCGCGACCGCAAGACTTCCATGCGCGCCGCCCAAGATCACGGCGCCGTCGGCATGGCGACTCGAATTCAAATTGCCGGTCGCTTGGTCAAGTTCCCTCAATGGCATTTGCGCGCTCTTAGGAACTGAACGACATCAATGCTTATCCGACCAAGTCGCATTCGAGGCGGTTGCTGTTCCCCGTGACCGAAAATCCGCGCCCTGGGCCAATAGCGCGCGCTACGCGGCGCGCCGCGAACCCGGTGCCGGCGATGAAGCGCATCAGTGGCCCGAGGCTCGAAACCGCACTGGCGCCGACAAAATGAAGGCCCGGCACGCTCGATTCGAATCCCCTCGAGAGCACGGGCGAGCCCTCTCGACACGCGATCGCGGACAGAAGCCCAGGGGAGAGGATCCCGATCTTGGCAATATCGATCTTATAACCGGTTGCGAGAACGACGCGGTCGAACGCGGCCGAACCGCGGGCAAATCTCAGCTCGATCCCATCGCCCCTCGGGAAGGCTTCGATAATCTCAATTCCAGTCGTAACGCGCACGCCGCCGAATCGCGGCCGCAGCCATCCGGCGGCGGCGGCGCGAAGGCATGTGGCGTTGAACGCCGCCCTCGTATCCCCAGGGAGCCGACTCACCAGATTCGGGGCCTCGACGAACCAGTTCAAGGGGAACGGCCCAACGCCCGAAGGCGCCGCCAAAAAGGCGGAGAGTTTTTTGAAAAACGCTTCTCCCCGCGTGACAAATTGACCGCCGGCGCCTAGCCAGCGGATGGGGTCGCGACACAAGATCTCGGGCTCAGCGCCGGCCTCGCTGAGTAGGGCCGCAGTCTCGCAGGCGCTTTGCCCCCGACCGACCACAGCGACGCGCTTCCCGCCGAAGCCGTCGAAATTATGGTGATCGGACGTATGGGTGACGAGTTCGACCGGCGCGCGTGCGAAAGCCGCGGGACGAAATTGCTGCCTTGCAAGGCCGGCGGCGATGACGACGCGCCGTGCAAAGACAGTCTCGCCGTCATCTGCGACCACGAGAAACCCATTGGCGGCCGCCTCCAGGCGCGTGACCATACGATGGTCCAGGTCAGGAACGGCGTGCGTTTGAAACCAAGCGCCATAATCGAGAAAAGCCTCGATCGGAAACGGTTCCTCGCGTGCGACGCCGCGGCTGTTGACGTAGGCGTCGAGCGAGAGCGCCTTGGTGGGATCGGAAATATCGGTCGCGCCCCAGGGCGAGCGCAGCTTCATGCCTTTCGGCATATTCTGGCGCCAAAACGACATCGGCCGACCGAAGACCTGTGTGGCGACGCCGCGCGCCTTGAGATGGGCTGCAACCGCAAGCCCGTAAGGCCCAGCGCCAATCACGATGGCGTCGCAACCATTTCTTTCGATCGATCGAGCGATCATGCCTGCCCCCCGGCGCCGAAATGAGAGATTGCGTGTCGGATTCAATCAGGTCTTCGCCTGATCGCTTAAGTGCCGCGGCCAGAGAAATAGTCCAGTACTATGAAAAACTTGTCATTTGGTAATCGGGCGCGCCAAGACTGGTTAACGCTTGGCGCCGAGCCTCGGAGACCTCGAACTCGGACAAGCCACCATCGCACCTGAGCAAAGTCCGAAGGTCATGAAACTCCCCGCACTACGGCGCGATCCCGCCGAGCCAATGATACCAGCCCCCGATGTGACCTTGGCAATAGGGAGGAGCATTGTCTGCCCAGTCAACAATCGGCCAGCGGTAGAGATTGCGTCACTGGCCCCCTCTGCGGTGGCTGGCATCTGTTATGTCGGGCGCAGTCAATTAAACCGCACCGTTTCGCTGTCCGCGGCCGCGAATATCTCTTCGAGCGACACCTCCCGCTCCTGGCGCGGCGCCAGTTGATCGCGCCGGCGGACGAGCTGTTCGAAGACGGCGACTTGGCCCATTGACAGAAGCTGCATGTAGGCAAGCGGCAAGGCCGACGACTTGCGAAGCTTGAGGAACGTTTGGTCATCCAGAGCGGTCAGCGCCGCCGCGTCAATGCGGAAAAGCCCGTTGATCGGCGTCGTCTTTCCGTCCATGGTCACTTCGAGCGGCCATGACTGGAGCAATCGCGCATCGGCAAGCGCCGCAACCGCAAGGTCGGTGGCCATGCGCCCGCGCTCGATCGCGGTCAGATAACCAAGAATCGCCTTGGTCGCCGGCGACGGTTTGCCGTCTGCGTCGAAAAGGCTTTGAGCGGTTCCATCGTCGTCAACCACCAGCCCGCTGTCCTCGTCAACCCATAGGATGGCTCGCTCGGCGTCTTTGGCCCGCGCGAGGCGGAAAGGATAGGAGCGCAAAAAGGCTGGCGCATAACCGCCGAGCCATCGTCCGGTCGGGTCGACAAACAGGTTACGCCCGGCAATCGGCGACATCAGCGCCACAGAACGGTATCGCCCCGCTTGCGCAACAAAGGCGATCGGCATCGCCACCGCCACCTTGGCAATCTCTGCGGCAACGACAGGGGCGACTGTTTCGGCTGCCGCATGAGCAAAGCCGCCAGGCCGCCGCCAGGCTTTTCCAGCATGCCGGGTCGAATTGACAGGTACGAAATTTGTCATTCGCGTCACTCGATAAACGTCGGTCCAGAGCAACATCGCACTGGCGGCTCGGTCAAACCTATCTGACAAAACAACGCAAAGGAAATCGTAAGGCCAGTTTGATCAGCGGGCCGCCTCGTCGTTGAGTTGAACGCCGCTTTCGCGTCGCCTTGAGCACCGGCTTAGGCCGTCAGATCGGTTTCTCTGAACCTGGATCCGCCCCCTTCGGCGCTTCCTTGATGGTGATCGTCACGTCGTAGGCGTCGATCTTGTCGCGTGCGTCGATCACCTCGTAAACGAGGTGATCCGACGCCAGCCGCTCCCGCACGGGCTTGGTAGAACACCACCTGAGCGGGAACCTTCAACCCCGGGCATGCTGCGATCGCCGAAGTCGTCAGCTGGCCAGCGCAAATCGTAAAGATGCCCGATTTAGGCGGCTCGCGCACCCGGATCGTTGGCAGCGGCGCTGGCGTGCAATCCTTGCGCGCGGCGGCGTAATAGCCGAGTTGCACCGGCTTGTCAGACGTCGCCTCGAAACTCGTGTAGTTCATGCTCGGCGCCGGTTGCGCAACGGCCGCTCGAAACCGCCGCCGCCAACGCCGGCGCGAATGGAACGACGAGCGAATGCGCCAACTTGGTCATCGAAATCCCCCGCGAAGAGGCAGACATTACAAACCGCGCGTGAAAGCGACGGATTTCTGCTTCGACCATTGACCGTTCACGACGTCAGTCGCGCACCAGATGGCCGGTGCGCCCAGCCTGGCGTTGATCTCAAGGCCAGCCGTCGAGTTATGTCTGCGCCAGATGGGCGATCTCCGCCTCGTATTCCGGCACGATGTCGCCCAGCTCCTGCAGCAGGGGACCCAGGTATTTTTCATATTTGCGCCAGCGGTTGGTGGACGTCTTGTAAATGGGCTTTCTCACTTGCGTCACGCTCGCGGTCTTCACCGGGCGGTCGACATTGTAGAAATTGAGGCAATTGTCGCTCCATTCCAGCCCCAGGTGTTCAATGATCCTCTTCGCCTGCCCTTCCACGTCCGCTACATTGTCCTCGTAGCGCGCCTCGAACATCACCCCGGGGAACTCTTCGCGCCAGTATTTCGTCAGCTCCCAGTAACGCTTATAGTAACGCCCCAATTCTCGGAGGTTGTAGGTCCATTGGTGCCCTTCCGCAAAATGGATGCGGTAACAAGACAGGCAGGTCTCCACCGGATGCCGGCGGCTGTGGATAATCTTGGCGTTGGGCAGGATCGCGTGGATCAAGCCGACAAAGTTGAAGTTGCCCGGCATCTTATCGACGATGCGTTTGTAGGGCTTGTCAGCAGTTTGATCAGGCGGTCGACATAGTGCTGGCCACGCGCCGCCCACGACGCGTTGAGATCATAATCGAACACCGGATCCTTTTCGCTCATGTTCAACCGGTTCTGCGCCACCGCGATGTTTTCCAGCACGCCGGTTAAATTCTTCAGTTCGCCCGCCCCGAAGATGTCCGGATGGGCCGAGAGGTCTGCTCCATCAGCGATGTGCCGGAACGCGGCATGCCCAGAATGAACACTGGAATGTCGCTCTGACAACCCCCTTGGTTGGTTTCAACCAGGCGCGCCCGGGTCACTACCTGCGGGATGATTTTGGCCATCTTCGCCGCGTCGCGATCGCTGTAGGTCTCCTTCTTGCGCTTCTTCTCGCCGGCGAAGGCGTAGTGCCTGAAGGCCGTGTCCGTCTCCTCGACATCTTCATAGGCCTTGGCCAGCGCATAATGCATGTAAATCTGTTCAATCGCCTCAAAGTCCGGGAGCTTCGCTGCGACGTAATTGAGCCGCTTGAAGTTCTCGTCGCCGTAGGAAAGCTTTAGGTCGCTGTAAAAAGTGCGCAGCGCCGCCGGATTGTCCGGCCTGAGGTCAATCGCCTGCCCGATCAGCTGCTGCGACAGTTCAAGGTTGCCGGCGGTGCGCTCCAGCACCCCCAGCTCATAGATGATGCGCGAATTGTTCGGGCTCAATTCCATGGATTTGCGATAAGCCGGCCGCGCCAGAGTGATCTCGCCCGCCTGATTCGCCAGTACCGCATAACCAAAGGTGAACTCCACCGTGTCGGGGTGGATCTTCATTAATTCTTCCAAAGTGTCCTGGGCGTAACGGTTGCGGTTCGCCTCGTTCAGGGTCACCAGCCACAAATCGATGGAGTCCCCATAGAGGTCCTTGCGCCGGATGTTCTTCTCCAGCAGCCGCAGGGCCTCCTCGGTCTCCTTTTTGGCCAGATAAATCTCGGCCATCTCATGGATGGCGAGCCGGTTCTGCGGGTCCAGTTTCAGCGCCAGCTTGACCAGCTCCTCCGCTTCCCCGAGCTTCTCGTCGTGGCGACGGCAGGTGGCCAGGGCGGTCAATACCGGCGGATATTCCTTCGCCAGAACCCTCAATTCCTCAAGCAGCTTGGTCGCCTGCTCATAACGCGACAGCCGGATCTGGCAATTGACGATGCCGACTAACAGACTGATTTCGCTTTTGCCTCCGCCCTTCTGTGTCTCCTCGTGAATATGCCGATAAAGCCCCAGAGCCTTCTCAAATTCCTTGCAGGTCTCCAGCACCTCGGCGAGTTTGACATCCACTGGGCGAGTTTCGGGAAACTGGTGCGCCGCCTGGTAGGCAAGCTCCAGCGCCACGCCATAGTGGCGGGCGCGCAACTTCTCATCAATTCCGTGCAGCGCGTCGCTGATGGCTTTGCGCCTTTGATTCTCCATTTGGTTCATGGCCAGGCATGTTCCACAAAAACGAAGAGGGCATTCGCATGCCCTCTTCTGGTTACTTTCAGCTGCAAGAAGTGATCAGGACAGGTAATGCAATTCGCCGCCCGTGAGCGTGAAGGTATGCACTCCCGTCACCTCGACGATTTCTCCAACCTCATGGCCGGCAACCCCGTTGTTCAGCGCCACATAGGTATTGCCGCTGACATTTGCGGTATAAACTGAGTTGCCATTGGTATCAATCTGGGTCTCCGCATTGGCAAGGAAGGCGCTGAAGCTCACGCTGGCCGCCTGGACAATAGCGCCGTTGCCACTAATGGCCGTGCCGGCTGCCGCTCCATTGGAGAACTCGATCGAGTCGCGGAATGGATTCCGATGATCAGTCCAACGCCGACTGGGTGGCCGTAACAGCGCCTCCGCTATCAACCACTCCCGTCTGCGTGGTGGCGCCGGTGGTGGTGGTGCCCTGCAGATAGATCGTGTCCGCCGCCGTGGATGGCTCACGTTGATGGCGTTGACGCCGCTGTTGTCAGTGATGGTTGACCCACCCTGCGAACCAACGATGCTCGCGGCGCCGGTGTAACCCTGTACATTGATGGTCGCCGCCGACGCATACCCGCTGTAGTCGATATTGCCCACGGTGATGGTGCCGTTGGGCGTCGAAAGTTCAGCCAGGCGCTCCCAGGTCCGACAGTGTTGAGGTTGTCGGGATGGAACCGTGCCGGTATCGGTCAATACGCCACCCGTCACCGTGATATTGCCCACGGTCACACTGCCCTCTGCGGAGGTGATGCTCACATGTCCGAACATGTGGGCGGCCGTAAGCGCCGCCTTGGTGGTGACCCCCGACGAACCGATGGTGATGTTGCCGGCGGTGATGCTGCCGCCCTTGGTGCCGGTCGTCGAGACGTGCAGCGTGCCTGTCGCCCCCTTGGTCGTCGCATTGGTGTTGGCGATCGCCAGGTTGATGTTGCCAAGCGCCACCGTGCCGGCCTTGCCGGCCGGGGAAAGGTTTTTGACGTTAAGAGTGAGCTCCTGGCCGTGGCCCGCGCTCAAACTGACGTTGCCGACGCTTATATTGCCCGTGGTGCCCTTGACGGCCGATTCCCACACCGAGTTGGCGCCGCCGTCATTGGCCCCCTTCAGCGTGATATTGCCAACCGTGATGCCACCCGCCGCGCCGGTGTCGGCAAGATTGCTAACATGGAGCTTCACGTACTGATCGGTGATCGCGACACTGCCGACAGTGACTTGGCCGGTATGTCGCCCGATGCATAAGCCCTGAGCTCAGCAGTCCAGACCCTTTTGTTCCGGCCAAGGACACGTTGCCGATGGTGATGCCCTTCGCGGTTCCGGAATAAGCATAGGCTTCCGCCGTCACGGCCATATAGGCGTTGCCTGCCCCCTTCATCGAAACGTTGCCGATCGTCACAAGCCCCGCCTTGTCGGCGCTGGAATGACCGTCGGCCCAGTTTTTTGTGTAGACATCCACATATCCGCTCGCGCCAGTGACCGCCGTCACATTGCGATGGTGATGGCGCCGCCTGCACCATGCGCCCCAGGCGCATAGGCCGTATTATAGACGTCGATATAATTGTGAACGTTCGTCTGGCCGGTGAGGCCTACGCCAGCCGGATTGATGCTGACGTTGCCGATGCTGATATTGCCCACCGTGGCGCTGCCAATTTCCGCGTAGGCATATTGTTCCACATATAGCTCATTCGTTCCGCCGTTATGACCGATCAGGTCGGCGTTGTGCGTCATCGTCACATTGCCAACGGTTGTATTGCCGACGGTCGCCGCATGCGATTTCGTGCCGTACTGGTAAGCGTAGTTGTATAAATATGCCTCATTATAACCGGAGGCGGCTCCCATCGACAAAGAGCCAACCGTCACATTGCCGACCGTCGCCGCGCCGCCTCGTCGCCGGCATCAACATATGCCTCATTATCTACGTAAATAATTGTCGGCGTGTGACTTGGCGGTCATCACCACATTGCCGAGCGCGATGTTGCCCGCCGTCGACGAACCTGTTATAATCGACGCGCCTAGTTATCAATGTACATGTCGTTATAATCAGCGGCGGTCATGTTCACCGCGCCCACGTTTACGTTACCGGCCTAGGCGTTGCCTTTCTACATAAGCTTCGTTGTAGACATATAGCTCTGGTAGTCTCCGTTCCGTCGACCAGCGCGACATTGCCGATCGTGACATTACCCCGGTCGCATTGCCGCTTCGTAAACATCAGCTTATTGAAAATTCCGTATAGGCATAATTGTTGCCCGTGAGGCTGACATTGCCGACGGTCAGGTTGCCGACGGTGGCGTTGCCTGTATGGGCCTAGGCTTCGTTATAGATGTAAGCTTAAAAATCTCCGGTCTTGCCGGTCGCATTCATCACAATATTGCCTAAGGCCAGATCGCCGACCTGAGCGTTGCCCTTGCCACTCTCAACATAAGCATAGTGATATACGGTACATCTTCCGCATAACCATTCTGGTCGATGGCGATATTCACGTCCCCTATAGTGAGATTCCCCACCGTCGCGTTGTTGCTATAGGCGCGCGCATCAGTTGTAAAGCTCAGCTCAGCGCTCTGGCCCCATTGACGTTGACATGGGCGATGCTGATGTTGCCGACCGAGGCGGCCCCGGCCTGAATTCGTGTGATCCACCGAGTTCCAGAGCGACAGGTCCAGGTGGCCACCCTTGCCCAGCGTGGCGTCGATGCCGGTCGTGCCAAACTTGGCAACCGACCCAACGCCGTTGGCCTGCCCTAAGGATGCAGAATAACTCAGCCCGCTCACTTTTCCGCTTTCGCGTAATAATCCCGCGGCCCCGGTCGTGGCGATGTTCAGCGAGATGCCGCCGCCGTTGGTGACGTTCAAATGCTCGATAGACACACTGCCGTCAAAGCCCGTGACATTGATGTTGTTGACCGAGCCCCAGAACCCGGCGTTCGCATAAAGCTCCTCGGTCTGCCCCTGAAGAATGTTGACCGTGCTGACCCCCGACATCGTCACCAATTGGGCGTTCTCGTTGCGGTAAGGGAAGCGACCGCGATGTCGACCACCGTGTGGCCATTGCCGGTGATGGTGTCGCCGACCGTGAATGTGGTGTCCGTCGCGCCAGCCTGCTGATCGATGACGCCCTTCACGGTGTCATAGTACCGGCAGTGATTATATCGATATTGTCGATACCGGTAGTGAGATTGTGGTTTGCCGGTCGCGCCGCCGCCTGCCGCGATCCATGCGGTGATCGCCGTTTCCTGCGTCGTGACGGTCGTCGGGTCGCTGGTCGTATCGGCCACGACAAGCTGAGCCTCGGTGGATAGGCCGCGCTTGGCGGAAAGCCGAAGCCGGCTGCGGTGGTGGCCGCGGTGAAATCGGTCGCTACGGCCAGCTTGTTCTGCATCGTGGTGAGATCGGCGCCAGTGGCGGAGTTGCCGATCGCCAGAACGATCTCGCTGATCGTCGTCGTCTCCTTCAGGAATCCGGTGACCAATTTGTTGAGAGCCGGATCGCTGGCCGGCGGCGCAACGCCAAGCAAATTTTGATAGATCGTGTCGACCAGCATCTTGGCGTCGGCCCGCTCAATCGCCGAATGCGGATTATACGGCAAATCTTTCAAGAACGGATAGAGCGTCGTCGCTTCCTTCGAATAGCCGATGTAGTCGCCGATCTGCTCAAGCGCGTCCTTGGCCAATTTGTGGTCAGGAGCTTGGCGTATTTGGCCTCCCATTTCGCGAATCCCTCGCTGTCGGCCGCCGCGCCGAAATAAGCGATGTAAAACGCCTCGATTTGCTGGTCAGCGCTTAGCTTTTCAATGGTTGCCATGGACCCGGCTCCTGAGTGAATTCGCGGCGCCCCAGCCTCTTCAAGGGGCGCAAGAAGACGTATAACGCAGAGCGTGCAGCATTTGCAATACCTGCTGAGCTAGTTTTTGAAAAATAATTTCCCGACAAAAAGCGCCTGTGAGCGACGAGGCGCAGGGCGGACCCCGATGGGCCAGACGAAGCGAACGGCCTTGGTGGCATCAGGCGCGGCTCGGCCTTTGTCATATGCGGGCCGAAACTCATTCTTCGCTCGATCGTCTGGAGAAGAGCGTGTAGAGTTTTCCAGGGCTACGTCTCTGTTTGCCTTGGCCGTTTGGCGACGCGAATCGAAAGCGGGCGCCCTGCAATCGCGCCGCCGAGGCCACCCGTGATATTTAGGGGTAGACACTTGGCGAGGGCTGCGATGGCGTTCGCCACAAAGGCCTTCTAACCATCAACGTCGCCAACAAAATGCGAATGGATTATTCTGGGCTTGCCAGGCAAGGAGCCGTCGCGCTTCACGGCGAAGATGGTCGTAAGTTCTGACCCTGCGTTGCCGCTTGGCGCCTTTGTGCAGAGGCCGAGCTCAGACCACAACTCCCGTAACGTATTGGCCGGAGCGCCGTTTGCTTCGATTGAGCTGAGGAGCAGAAACGTAAGAGCGATCATCGCCGACAGCTGTTGCGACATGGCGCTTTTTCGCTCACTCGTCATTCGCCGCGCAACCTCGTCGGCTGACTGCTTAATGCATTATGCATTCGGGTTGCCCCGCCGACGCGGGCTGCGCCGAACTGCCCTGCAACAAGTATCTCACTCGCCATTTCCCACCCTTACGCCACGGCGCTGTCTTTGGCGATGAGCTCGACCCCTCGCTCTTGCGTGGGCACGGCATTTCGATCATCAGATTGATGCATGCAAACGAAGACCGCCACTGCGACCATGCTCGCTGGTGGCTGGCGGCAGGTCGGCGAACTTTGTGGGTCTTCAATGATCGGCGTGATTCCGCTCGGCCATGCCATCGCCGCGCCAGTAAGCGAAGCGCATTCGAAAGGGACGGCGCAGATGAGGCGGCTTGGATAGCGCCTTCGATCGTTCTCTATGAGTTCAGATCGTGGAGCCATGGGCATAAGGCGGCGCTGGCAAAGAGACGGCTCCCAAAAATCGGCGGAAAACCTCGATTGATGCACGACCAAAAGAGGAAGAAAATCGTTTGCACGCCCCGATAGACGATAAAAAAAGAAAATTGGCGTCCTACCACGCACCTAATGTCGAAAAATCAGGGTGACCCCCCAAACGAGGGCTCCTACGACGGGCGCCGCTATCCCAACGCACGCGCCGACCTTATTGCGCCACGCGTTGTCGTTGATCGCCTGCAAGTTATTCTTGATCGCGTTATCACGAATCGCAATCAATTCGGATTGGCATTCTTGAAGAGTCCGGCCGCTCGCCACGTCGCCTTCCCAGTCGCTCGGTTTTGTCCCGGGCAGATGAAATCCGACAGGCATTGCCGCGCGGATGCAGAAAATACCGCCTATGATAAAGAAAAGCGCCGCCGACAAACCCGCCGCATACACAGCAGGCGCGTAGAAATTGTATGGATCCACGACCGCGGAAAACCCTATGAGACCCGCGACAATACCCGCACCGGCCGTCGCGAACATTCCCGCCACGACGCCAGAGCGTTGGTCGGCGGAACTAGCGACCATAACGGTCGCCGTCAGAAAGGCTTCGCTATCTTTTAGCGCCGCGTCGACGATGCCTTCCTTGGCCGTGGACCAATCAACCATCGCACCTTCTTCCTATCGTTGTCCGAGCGTTGGCAACTGCGGTCCAGCTCCTTTGCCGGCCACTCTCGCCCTTTTTCGACGGACTCCCATCCGCGTCGGATTTGGACCTAACTCTTCCGATATTCGTTTCCAAAGACAGCCTCAGAGGCGTATTCGGCAAATGCTTCGCGAGCCTGCCGCAGCGGCGCGCGACGTCTTGGCGCCTATCGCTATAGGAAATCCTCATTCTTTCAAACCCGCCAGCCACGAGCAACCATGCCGAAGATAACATACCCTGCGCTCCAGCGCGCCGTTCCAATCTCACGGCATGAAATAGAAATGCGCGGTGCTCTTGGGCGGCAGGTCTTTAGGCAACGCCTGCCACTGGCAGCCGGTGGCCAGCACAAAGAAAATGGCGTTGAGAACTTCGCGCTCGTCGATCGAGCATTGGCACCCGCCGCGCCGCGCCGAAGGAATCAGCGGCGCGACCAGCGCCCATTCGCCGTCACTCATGTCGCTCATCGTCGGCGTCTGATATGAACGACTGCGCACGAATATCAAAACCTTCCTTCCTACTCAGCATTTGCCCCCTAATGTTAGCCGCCATGGAACCGGCCAAGGCAGCCGCTGCAATCGCAGCGGTGAGCATATCGCCAATGACCCCGTATGCGCCAGAGCACGCCCGGCGTCGGCGCCCTGAGTCGGAGCCGCGGGGCTCAAGACTCACTAAAGTTCTCTCACAAGTCCAGATTGGCTGATTCATAGATGAGGCGAGGAGGCTTTGCCATGGCTGAATTGTTCCTACTCTCGGCGTATAGAACTTTGTACATTCAACGCGTCCATTTCTTCGAGATACCCGGTCAGCGCCCCGGCGGCGGCGACTAACTCATCATCAAAGGGCGCGTGAAGGCAACAGTTGTGGCACGTCGGGGAATATGACGACGAATCCGGCATCCAGCCTCCTGAAAGAGGGTCCCCAATTAAACATCGACGCTCGAGACTTCACTCCAACCGCTCCAGCACGTAGGTGCGATGCTTGTCACGCGCGTAGTCGGCCACGCCGGCCCAGCCCATAGCGCCTATCGCCTGCCAGTCGACCAGCCGGCATCGGAAGTCGGATTGGGACAGAAACGTGATCAGCTCGTGGGTCGGAGTCGACGTGATTTTGCCTCTGCGCCCTTTCATGGACCTTTTGGACAGTGCGAAGCGGGTGATCGGGCTGTCGCCCCGCGATATCCGGGTGTCCAGAATAACGTGCTTGGGTCGAAGGCGGGCGAGCTGCTGAAAAAGCTCGACAGACCGGCAATGCTCGACAAACCCCTTGCACAGAATCACATCGAACTGCTCAGGAGCGAAGCCTTCCAGCGCCGCGAAGATTTTTGAACTGATGAATCGGTATGACTCAGGATCGATGCCCAAATCGACGAAATTGGTCGTGGCTGCGTCAACCGCCTTTCGCGAGGTCTCCACCGCCACGACATGAGCGGCTCCCGCATCGAGCGCCGCGAGGCTCCAAAAGCCATCAAGGCTGATGAAGTCAAGCACCCGGGCGTTGCGAAACAACGCGTGGTTCTGCCCGATGAGCGCGTCGTAGCGGCGACGCAGGCGAATCGCGCCGACAAAGCCCGTGGCGGAGTTTGTCCCTTCCGGCAGGCGCTTGATCAACCGATTGTAGCGAACGAAGAAATCGGCGCCGCCCGTCGAAGACTGAGAACCATCGCCGGCCCCCGCGACGCTGCGTCCTTCGGCGTCGGACCGTGCCTCCCGCACGAAGCGCTCGATCCACTCCTGGTTGGTGTCGTCGCCCTGCTTCTCGACCGCCGGAATATTGAGGTCGTCGGGTTCGTCATCCTGCACGCCGAGCCGCTCGACGACGCTGCGGACAATGGCGGCGGGATCGGCGATCAGGTCCTCGTAGGTCACCCGAAACGGCGTGATGTTATGGAGTTCGAACCATCGCAGCCACCGCGCGTCCTGCAGTTCGACTTCGCTCATCGATTTGGCGATCAGCTCCCGATCATATTGCAACATCGGTCTCGGGCTTCCCCGCCATTGGGACGACCACTGATCCATCTGCAGCGCCTTGGCCATCGAGACCGCCTGGGCGACCTTGTCCCGACGATCGATGTAGATGTAGGTTATCGGCGCAAGCGCCTCGAGCAGCGGCGGATATTTCTTGAGGAAAGCCTCGAACTGATGGAAGTGCGCCTTCGTGCCAAAAACGCCGTTCCTCGAAGTGCGATGCGCGATCAGCTTGGCGACGTAGTCGGCATGGGAGAGTGCCTTGAAACGTGACATCAAGGCCTGCATCTGGTTGGTCGCGGAGTTGAAGACTTCGCTTGGCGCACCAAGCAGACCGGTTTGCGCGAGGCTCCGGGCCAGATAGGTGCTTCCGGACCGGGCCGAGGAGGCGATGATATAGGATTTCCGCAGCGGCGCGGCATGGCTGAAGTCGAAGTGCTCGTCGCTCATCGGGCGAATTGGTTTTTCGTCCACCGTCGATTTCATCTGCACCGCCCACCTTTGCAACCCCAGGGTCCAGACATATCAGGTCTGAAAGCTCCGGCAATGTCTCCCGTTCTGTCGTCACATCCTCCACATCTTGCGTCTTTACCCTTTTCCGCACCGAACCGCTGCGCGGTCCGGGAAAAAGGCGCTCGCCCGGGTCTTACTGTCAATAACTTCAATTTCAATAAAGTTTCGACGCTGACATCGCCTGCCTCGGCTACTCCGTAGGACCCTCGCCGGGAAGAGCGGCGCGAGGCAATTACGATCCCCACCGCGCGAGGATCGGCGGTAGCTTAACTATCATACGTCATCCTACGCCCGGAGCGAACCCCAGGGCTGTTTAGTTCTCTGAACTTTGACGGGCGGGTTGGGATTCCCGAAAGCGGAAATGTCTGAATCTATACGCGACAACCCGAATCGGAGGTTGTCGGATGCAGGCGTCGCTGCTGGAGATTTTGCGCACGATCCCGGACCATCGTCGCGCGGAGGGCAAACGGTTCGATCTGGCCACGGTGTTGCTCTACGCCATTGTCGGCATGGTCGCCGGGGCCAATTCCTACCGGCAAACGCATGAATTCATTCGCATTCATTTGCAGCGGCTGAACGAAGCGTTCGGGCTGCGGCTGCCCTATTCGCCTTCATATTGCGGGTTGCGGTTGATCCTCCAAGGCGTCGATCCGACCGCGTTGGAGGTCGCGTTTCGCCGGCACGCATCGTCGATTTCGACGCCGCCTCCCGCGGACGGATTGGTGGCGATCGCCGTCGACGGCAAGACCCTGCGCGGCAGTTTCGACGCCTTCCGCGACCGCAAGGCGGCTCACATGATGTCGGCGTTGCGGCAGGCCGATCAGATCGTGCTCGGTCATCTCATGGTCGAAGAGAAGAGCAACGAGATTCCGGCCGCGCCAGAGCTTATCGAGGCGCTCGGCTTGAAGGGTTGTGTGTTCACGCTCGACGCCGAACATGCCCAAAAAAATCGTTCGAGCGTGTGATCGCCTCCCGTATTCGCAAGAACCCCGATATCGCCGCCCGCCTGCGCTCGTTCGCTTACAATCTGATCAGGGTCTCGGGATGTGACAACATCCGCAATGCCCGTTGGCGCGCGGCTCTTGACATCAATCTCGTGCTCGAAATGCCCACGTTAAATCAGAACTAAACAGCCCTGGAGCGAACCCGGGGCGAGGCGTCGGTGAACGCCAATGCCAAGCTCAGGACTTGGGCGGCTTGCAGCGATATGCGCCCAAGAGAGCCGAAAGCGCGACAAGGTCGCCAGCTCCGTCTTTGTCGTCTTCGAGGGTCTTTGGGCGGTTTGCGATGAAATTATCGACGACTAGGCGAGCCGCCTCGGGGTCCGGCACTACACAGATAGGACGGCCCTCAGATTCCAGTTTTTGTCCAAACTGCAATCCAAAGATGAGACCCCGGAGATAGGCCACGCACAGAGCGTGAAGCGCCTCGTCGTTCGAGGCGCACGCTTCATAAAGTCTATGCTCGCTGAACCCCGGAATCTCTTCGGCCCTAGCCCCCGGAGCGGTCGCGAGCACGAAGGCGAAGAGGCCGGCGATCATAAGGTTTTTCATGCGTTCTTCTTTTGTCGCGGCCTTTTGTTTTGTTGAGACCTTTTGTCGCCGGCATCCGGCACCGGGCCGCAAGCTGGTCGAACCGGAGTTCCCGAAGGCGTACATGGCACTCCGCGTAATAGGGCTTCGAGCTCAATCACGCGCATAGACACCCTCGCGTCAGGCGCAGTGCTTGGTCCTGGGCGGACTGCTGCGAGGCTTGCCCAGATGGATATAAGGTGACGACAAGTTCCTGATCTATTCGAAAAACAGGCAGCCCATAGTCGGTCAATTCTCATCGATTGTGAAGCCGTGAAGTGTTCCCCGAAACGAATAGTCCTCCCCCAGAGTATTCTGGCCTGATTATCTATCTACGTTTCGTGAAGCAAAGCAGGAGACACTGTTCTCTTGATTTCTATTCTAAGGAAAGAGCCAAGTCAAGATACTTAACGATGATCTTGTCACCACTGAAGTCGACGCTCGGACCGACCAAAGACCCCTTCCGATCCGAAAGGTCCGCGAAATTCGGAAATGCCGCGGCACCCAACTTGACCGTCGCGATTCCGAAGGCGTCCAAGTCGCTTTTTCAGTTACCCGGGAAAGTACACTCCAAGCGAGACTTGCTCCCCATTGAATCCGGCCGTTTGCAACCCCCTCGTTTCGGCCGCAACTCGTAAAATATTCAAAACGTTCGGCTAAGCCGTGTCAAGTGCTTGTGACCGCCACATACGGCCGAGTCATTTAGGGTTTAGAGTGCGAGGGGAATCGGTCGTGCTCGCCAGAGCGTTTCACATTTTCACGGAAGCGTATCCTGCATTGACGAAATAGTTATTGCATTCGTGAGGTTTGATTGTCGCGAAGATCCGCCCGCGCACGCCATCGTCTTGTCTTTTGATGAGAAGAACCAAATCCAGGCGCTTGACCGCACTCAGCCCGGGTTGCCGCTGAAAAAGGGCCGCGCCGGCACAATGACCCATGATTGCAAGCGGCACGGCACGACGACGCTGTTCGCCGCCATGAACATTCTCGACGGCACGGTGATGGGTAAAAACATGGAGCGCCACCGCCATCAGGAGTTCATCCGCTTCCTGAACGCAATCGACGCCAAGGTTCCCGCCGGGAAGATGATCCTCGACAATTACGCCGCCCACAAGCATCCCAAAGTGCTCCAATGGCTCACCCGCCATGAGCGGTTCGTTTTCCACTTCACGCCGACATCCTGCTCGTGGCTCAACGCCGTCGAAGGCTTTTTCGCCACCCTCACAAAGCGATGATTGAAACGCGGCGTATTCAGGTTCCTCGTCGACCTGCAGGCCGCCATCAACCGCTTCCTCGAAGAGCACAATCTACAATCGGCGTCCTTCACATGGACCGCTGATCCAGACAAAATCATCGCCGCCGTCAGACGAGGGCGCCAAGTGTCGGATTCGAACCAATAGGCCACTGTCGGCGGCGAGGGCTTGACGACAGCGATCGGCGGTACGCCGTGCGTGTTAGCGAGCTTCTCTTGCTGTCAATGTCGACGACGCCATCTGTCAATGAGCCGTAACCGGGACTCTGGAGCGGCATCCAGATCTGCGCCTCGAGCCGTAGACAGAATCCGCGCCTCGCGAACAGAGTCGACTTCGCGGCGCACTCGCGTCATCTTCCTCGACTTCAACATCACGAGCCGAGAGGAGCCATATGCGCTTCGCCTTTGCCCCCATTCTCATCGTCCTTTCGGCCGCCGCTTCCGCCGCAAGCTTGCCTGAGTTCGACATCAAGGCCTTGTGCGGGGCTGGCCAGTCCCAAGACCCATCGTCGAGGCTCGCCGCAGAAGAATGCGCCGACAACGAGAGAGTGGCTCGCGATCTATTGCAACGGAGTGTCGCCGCTCTGTCAGAGGAGAGCGTCCAACAGTGCGCCAAAATGGTTTCGGAAGGGCCCGCCGGCTCCTATCTTGCTCTTCTCGGCTGCATAGAGCAATCTAAGAAAGCCGCCGGCGAGGCCACTCGGGACGGTCCGCCACAATCGCCACCGGGAATCGCGACCCAAGGGAGCTCTCCGTCGGCACTGGCCGGCTCGGCACTTGCGCCCAATCAAACCGACATTTCCCCTCGCGCGGAGCAGGTTAAATCATCCAACATAGCATCTACGCCAAGTTCATTCCACTTCAGCCACGATCTCGGCCTCCACTTGGTCGACCCCGAGGTGAAGCAACTCCAAATATTCCTCAATAGGCATGGATTTCCGGTTGCCGCCGACGGGCCTGGATCGCCGGGGCATGAAGTCGAGATATTCGGGCGGGGCACAAAAGCTGCACTGGAGCTGTTCCAGCGAGCGCACGCGAAGGAAATTGCGATCACTCAGGCGACCGGGCATTTTGGAGCGGCGACGCGCAAATACATTAACCACTTCTAAAGCGACCCCTCGTCATTCGCCGCGCCGAGGTGGCTGGGTGGCTAGGCATTCCGCCTTTAGTTATACGCATATCCTGCGTTGCAGAGGTAGTTGACGCATTCTATGCCCTATGTCCTGTTCTGCGCGTTGCGCCGCATCGGCCTGGCCCACACGCCGTTCGCCAACGCGACCTGCGGCACGATCGCCTGAAACTGCTGAAGCTCGGCGCGCTGATAAAAATCGGCGCGCCGCGCGTCAGGGTAGCCTTCGCTTCCGCCTGCCAGAGCGCCCAGGAGTGGCGCCTGGCCGCCGCAAGCCCCGCCAACGCCCGCGCTTCGCCGGCCTGACACGAGCTGCCGCAGCGCGACAAGACGCGGCAAAACACTCGGCCCACCGGAGACGAGATCGGTATCGCACCGTCGAAAATCGAAGCGCCTCCCGCCCCACGCAAAACCGCGCTCAACTCCGCGCGGCGCTCAAATCGCACCCAAATCATTGCGTCAATAAATGGCGGCCTGAGAAATGCGGGCTAGGCGCATGGTCGACGCTGTCCTTGCCGCTGTGCGCCCCGCGCCTTTCCAATCCGACGACTCGACGCCGCGACGGCCGCGCGCGCTGCGATCGACCCGCAATATCGCCGGGCTCTTGACGCCCTCGAGGAAATTCAGCCTCGCTTGGACACACACCGCGCGAGTGGGATTGTAGCCCAGTTGTCGGCCGAATCCATCGCGCTGGACGCCGAATTGGACGACATCGTGAAGCGCCTGGCGCGCATTCGGAGCGCGCGAGAGGCGCTGCTGCGCCATGGCGAGCAGCACGCGCGCACGGGCGCGAATGTCTGGACGTCCGCCGCCGGCCGCATTTCCGTTTCGCGCGGCCTCAGCCTTGTCCCGAGCCCGGCGGAGATCGAGAAGCAGATCACATTGCGGGAGTCGAAAATTAGGGGAAGTGCATGACGAACAACTGTCTCACCCCCGACCGCGTGCCGGATTTCGCCAGCGTGACGTCTAACCCGCACTTGCCGCCCGCGCCAACGCTTGAGCGAAACGGCGCGGCGGCGCGGCGCATTATATTTTGGAAATCATGATGTGCGCGATCGAAGACAATCCGCGTGCAGTCGACCTGGCCCGAACCGCCAGTCGCTATAGCCTCCCGTCGCCGGCATTCGTGCCGCTGGCGAGGATGCTCGATCGGCAGAACATGCGCTCGATCGCTTTGCGAATGCGGTACAGGAAGGGCGAACAAGTTCTGGGGCGCGTTGGGAAGGAAGTTCGTTTGATGTTTTTGAGCATGCCGCCCGCAGCGGCTTCCATCACGTTCATCCTCGGTTTCATCCATCCGTCGTACAGGCGTCACAGTCCGCCGGGCAGGCCTTAGCAGAGAACGGATGCTTCGGCAGCTGGGGCATGTCGTAGACCTCCATCCCGGGCCATACATATTCCGGCTGCCTCTCGCTCAAATAAAAATACTCGAACGACAACGTGTCGTCGTTTCCTGCGACATGACCGAACTCCTTCAAAAACTCTTTCTTGTTGTATTCGATAACTTCAACCGGAATGAGCGAGCATTTCGGAGCTCGAACCGCTGCGGTCTTCAGACCGGCAAGCGTCGTGGACGCGAAGAGATTCGCTTCCAGAGCACCTATCCTGGCAGTTGCTCCTTGGGCCAGGGGAAAGGCTTTGCATGCATGAAAACCCGGCTGCTATCAGACAGGCTGTAGCCATAGGGGAATAGGTCAAAGGCCAGACGGACAACGCCGACATACGATGCCAGCGCAAGATAGGCGTCGGGATTGAGTATTTTCTTGAAGTCGTCAAACAGATCGGTGGGGTAAACGTTGCTTGCTCCGGCCAACGTCAGGCTCAGGATCCCAATTTCAACGAGATCAAATTTCTCGCCGCGAATGGCGGCCTGCTGGATGAATGTGAATACGCGTCCGACGGTGACCCCATCCCTTGAGCACCCCAACATATTGATTTCGTACAAAAATATGGAAGTTAAGCGGGGTCATTTCGCGAGCGAAGCGTGACCCCCGCCTGGACGCCGATTTACGCCATAAATCAAATAGTATGTACCCAGGTCGGACGGGATCACCGTCGGAAGCGCTTTCACATTGAGTGGCACTCGCGGACACATCGCAGGCGCTAACCACAGACCACCAATTGCCCCGTATGTGTCATATTTCATTCGCTTTCGGTCCCGAAACAGAGCAATGGTCGTGACGTGCTCAAGGGCGCTCAAGCGCCCGCCGGTTAGACTCTGCCGATGAGATGATCGGCGAATTCTTCGGCCCCGCCCGGCTCGTCTCCGGTCCGGGGCTCGCGGTGGTGACGGCGACAACGCCGTTTAAACCGAGAGGATGATCCCGATGAATTCTCCTGCCAAACTTACTGATATCCAACTTGCGATTCTGTCCGGCGCGTCGCAACGCGAGGATCGCTGCCTCATTGCACCGAAGAACCTGAAGGGCGGCGCGGCACAGAAGGTCGCGGCCAAGCTTCTCGCGGCTGGCCTCGCGCGCGAGATAAAAGCGAGGACCGGAATGGCGCTCTGGCGCCGCGACGAGGAAGCGGGTCAAGCGTATTCGTTGAAACTGACCGCCGCCGGACTGAAGGCCATCGCGGCCGATGAGGGAGACTCGCGGCCGAGCGCCAGCATGGGCGCTTCGCCGAACGCGAGTGAGGATTCGTCGAAGTCGAAGAAGGCGGCGAATATGGCGGCGACGAGCGCAACCGCCGCACCAACATCGTCGGCGCCCCGCCACGGCACGAAGATCGCGCGCGTGATCGAACTGCTCCAACGCGATCAGGGCGCGAAGTTGGACGAACTGATCGCGGTCACGGGTTGGTTGCCGCATACCGCGCGAGCGGCGTTGACCGGCCTTCGCCATCGCGGATACGACGTCCGCCTGGAGCGCGGCGAGAAAGGGCGCGCCTCGGTCTATCGCGCCTTCGCGACCCTCGCGATCGCTTCTTGATCGCCATGCGATCCAGGGCGCGAAGCTTGGCGCGGCGGCTGAATGACAGTTTGGCCGCCGACCTGCATGAACGGAACGCCGCCCGGTCTGACGACCGCGATCCGCGCGACTCCGAGTTGCCGCCGAACGGTGCTAACGCAGAGCGAAGGGCTACGGCAGATGCGCGGGACGGGGCGAGCCCGCTGTCGGATCGCCTCGCGGTCTTGCCGACGCTCAGCCTCGGGGATCTGCGTCTGGAATGGCGGCGACTCTTTCGGGCCGAGCCGCCAAGATTGAGCCGCGATATTATGATGCGGGCCATTGCCTACCGGCTGCAGGAGATCGCCCATGGCGGCCCGTCCAAAGTGACGCAGCGCCGATTGATGACCTTGGCCGCGGAGTTCGAAACCAACGGAAGGATTGCGCCGCCGCCAGGGCCCAGGATCAAACCCGGCTCGCGCCTCGTTCGGGAATGGCGCGGGCGAACCCACACGGTTTGCGTCACCGACGATGGCTTCGAGTTTCAAGGCAAGACGTATCGGTCACTGACCAGTATCGCGCACGACATTACCGGCGCCCAATGGTCCGGGCCCCGATTCTTCGGACTGACGAAGACGTCGGCGCCGCCCGACAATGTCTTGAACGGCGCGGCGACGATCCCGGAGAGCTCAAATGGTTGACACCCGCCAAAACAGCTCCCCGGCGCGCGCGAGGTTCCGCTGCGCCGTCTATACCCGAAAATCCTCTGAGGAGGGCCTCGAGCAGGAGTTCAACTCACTCGACGCGCAGCGGGAAGCCTGCGAAGCCTATGTCACGAGCCAGAAGCATGAGGGCTGGTCGGTTCTGCCCGCCCTCTACGACGATGGCGCCTATTCGGGCGGCACGATGGACCGCCCCGCGTTGCAGCGGATGCTGGACGACATTCGCGCTCGCGAGATCGACGTGGTCGTTGTCTACAAGGTCGATCGGTTGACGCGATCGCTCGGTGATTTCGCCAAGATCGTCGAGGTCTTCGACGCGCAGGGCGTATCGTTCGTGTCGGTCACCCAAGCGTTTAATACAACAAGCAGCATGGGCCGCCTCACGCTCAACGTGCTGCTCTCTTTCGCCCAGTTCGAGCGCGAGGTCACGGGAGAGCGAATCCGCGACAAGATCGCCGCGTCAAAAAAGAAGGGCATGTGGATGGGTGGGCTGCCCTCGCTCGGTTACGATGTCAAGGATCGCAAACTCGTCGTCAACGAAGCCGAGGCGGCGACCGTGCGCCATATCTTTCAGCGCTACCTTGAACTCGGGGCGGTGCGCGCCCTGCAGGCCGACCTCGCCGCCACGGACGTCGTCAGCAAGCAACGCACGGCCTCGGACGAAAGCCCCTATGGCGGCCAAAGATTTTCGCGCGGGGCGCTGTACCTGATGCTGAAGAATCGGATCTATCGGGGCGAGATCGTCCACAAGGGCCAAGCCTTCCCGGGCGAGCACGCTGCGATCGTCGACGAAGTGCTCTGGCAGCGGGTGCAAAGCCATCTCCAAGAGAACCGAATTGAGCGGCGCGAAGGCGACAGCGCGATCGAACCGAGCTTGCTGACCGGCATCGTCGTCGACGCCAGTTCCGAATCCATGACGCCGACGCATGCCGTGAAAAAGGGAACGCGGTATCGCTACTATATCTCCCGCCGCCTCATCACCGACCCCGCGGCAGACAATTTGCATGGTCAGCGGGTCCCGGCGTCAAATCTCGAAGCGCTTGTCATCGGCCGCCTGCGCGCGCTGTTCGCCGACCCCGTCGAAATCCTGAATGCGATCTCGAATGGCGAGAAGGATGCGCCAGTGCAAAGGAGGTTGAGGGACGCGGCCGCCGCGCTCTCTGCTCGGTGGGATCGTCTGCCGACGGAAACGCTGCACGCCTTGACGCGCTCCGTCCTGGTCAGGGCGCAGGTTCACGCTGATCGCATTGACCTTGACGTCGGCTCGGCGCGTTTGGTCAGACGACTTATGAGCGAAGGCGGCGGCGACGGGATCGCCTCTGGGAATCGGGCATCGAACGCGAACGCCGATGGCGCCGAAGAGCCCCTGATCAGGCTGAGCATTCCGGCCCGCCTGAAACGAACCGGCAAAGAGATGAAGTTCATCGTTGATGGCGTTGCGAGTTCGGCCCCAGCGGATACGACCCTTATCCGGCTCCTGGTGCGGGGTCGGAAAATCGGCAAGCGAATGTTCGAGCCCGGCTGTCCGCCCCTTGAGGACATCGCGCGTGAGGAAAGGATCACATCCTCTTATGCGACACGCCTCGTGCGGCTGACCTTCCTCGCCCCCGATATCGTCGCCGCGATCCTGGCGGGAAAGCAACCCGCGGGGCTCACCGCCAATAAGCTTATGGCCGACACGCGTCTGCCCCTCGATTGGCGGGATCAGCGAGCCGCGCTGGGGTTCGCGTAAAGTCCATTCCCTACGACTCAGTCCCCTGCTCCACGGTACGCGCTCCCCGCCCCATGATGCGTCGGCGGTGAGCGCATACTTGTTCAGCCACGGACACTCGATGCGATCCGTCTCTCCAGAAACACACAGTCCCTGGCAAGCAGTCAGAGACGCCCGGACCTCTGAAAATAGCTTTCGAGACTTTCGCGCGGAGAGGGCCCCTATATCGCCCTAGAATCGTCTCCGCGGACTGACCAGAAAATGCATCGGCGGCAAAGGCCCGGAAACCGGGGACATTTTGGCCAGTTCAAATTACAATTACTGTGTGATATCAATTACTTAATGACTGGCGGCGGACGCAGTCTCGCCAAACCAGTCTCCGAGAGCGGAATTCCCCAGTAACAGGGAATGAACAGGGAATTCTCATTGAAAACGGCCGGAAAGTGCCCCCTGGATACCGGATTTCATACGTTCTTTCAGAAAGTTGCGAGATAAATTCCCTGCGGCAGCGAACAGGGAATAAAATTGGGCGAGCAGGAAAAGAAATTATTGGAAGAGGCAAAGCCCCTCCAGCTTCAGGAAATGATCAGTGAAAGGACGATAGCCCGCGACGCTTCTAAGCAGAAGCCTCTTCCAGCAGGGCGTTTAGCGCGGCCGCCCCTCTGCTGCCTCCGGCGGTTCAGTCGTCGTATCGCGGGTCGTCGTCTGGATCGAAACTGAGCAGTGTGATCGCAAACCCGTCGCGTTGGTTCAGCGTCTGAACGATGAGCGCGGTCTGACTTGCCCGCCCCAGCCAATCGCGCGGATCGGCTTCCTCGTGGCCGGATGGGCCGGCGCTCTCGGTTGGATTGGGAAGACCGGATAGACGTTGACCTGGCCGGGCCGTTACAAAAGGAAAGTCGTCGTGGCTATCGACATAACGCACCACGCTGTCGCGGGTGAAGACGAGGGCGCAGGGCCGCGGGTGCAATTCGATATAACGGCGTGCACTGGCCTCGCGGCTGAGCGCCAATTGGTCCGAGAGCGCGATCGCCTTCGCGAGATTCGGAATCCCAAACAGAAAGGGCCGGATCATGTGACGCGGCGCGAGAAGCTCGATGGCAAAGCGATTGGCCTGCGATTCTTGTCGCGCGTGCCGTGAGGCGGAAGCGGATGGACGACCCCAGGGCGTTCGCAAATCGCTCTTGGTGCAAGCAAAGCCCGCGGACGATCCCTCCGGCTGGTGCCAAGGATTGAGAAAATGACCGAGCTCATGTCCGAGAGTAAATCGCCGCCGCTGGAGTGACGCCTCACTGTTTATGAGGATTGAGCCAATGCCGCGATCGGGTGGCGTGACCAATGCTCCCTCAAGTCCTTTGAGCTTGGCATAGCGGATCTCGACGATATCGAGCGCCTCCGCGATGGCTTCAACTTGAACTTTGCCGGTCTGGCGGCCCAATTGCGCGTGAATTGCCGCCGCAATCTTGTCGGGATTGGGCCCCGCCTCTTCAATAATCATACGATCGAGCGAAAGCACTTCGTAATTAGCCGCTGGCCTTGCTGCGCCGTCTAAGCAAGGTCTGCATCATGTCATCAAGAAGCGCGAGGTCTTCAGCAGCGAGTTCGCCCGCCTGACGGAACATGCGCCCAATCTGGGGTTTGGCGTCGTCCGCGGAAGGATCCTCGCCGACCAGCGTCGCCAACGACAAACCAAAATGATCGGCAAGGCGGGTCACTAGCGCCATCGATGGATTGTCGGTGCGTTCCTTCTCGAGCTCCCAGATATGCGCCTTTGAAACTCCTACCGCGGCAGCGACCTGTTGCAGCGATTTGCCCTTGGCGAGTTGAAGGCGGGTAAGGCGAGCCCCAAGGCTCATCGTGAGATCTCCTAGGTCAATGAGCGGTCGGGTCAAGGGTTTGGCCCACTTCCGGTCCGCGCTTCTGCGACGCGTTCGCTCGGCCTGACGGTTACATGCGGCTGGAAATTGACGCAAGAGCGTTTTTATGGTCTTACGAATACGTAAGAATGTGTGATTCTGTCGCGTCGACCGTACGCCGACCTTCACAGCGATTTACCAAAAGGACCCTCGCTATGCCGCCCGCTGCTATCGAAACCTTGCCTTTGAGCGAATTGCGGGCCTGGCCCCGAAACGCACGAATTCACTCGCGCAAACAAATTCGCCAGATCGCCGACAGCATCCGGCGCTTTGGATTCACGAATCCGGTGCTGATTGACGGCGACAATTGCATCCTCGCCGGGCACGGCCGCATTGAGGCGGCGCTTGAGCTGGGCATTGCGACGGCTCCGTGTCTTCGCATCAATCATATGTCGCCGGCGGAAAAGCGGGCCTACGTCTTGGCCGACAACAAACTTGCGCTCAACGCGGGATGGGACGAGGAGCTTCTGGCTCTGGAGTTGCGGGAACTGATGAGCGCCGACATCGAATTTGACGTCGGCCTGACCGGCTTCTCGATCGCCGAAGTCGACCAATTGATCGAGGGGATCGCGCCGACCGAGCCGGGCGATCCCGGCGACGATCTGGCACCCGAGCCGGACTTCGCCCCAGCGCGCTGCAAGGTCGGCGACATCTGGCGTCTTGGGCCGCACCGGCTGATCTGCGGCGATGCGCTTGATGCGGAGGTCGTGGCGCAACTCATGGATGGCGAAAAGGCCGAGATGATCTTTACCGATCCGCCCTATAACGTCGCGATCGAAGGCAACGTCAGCGGCCTGGGCAAGGTTCGCCACCGCGAGTTCGCGATGGCGAGCGGGGAGATGACCCGTTCGGAGTTCACATCATTCCTCTCGAAAGCCTTCGGCAATCTTGCCGCTCACAGCTGCGACGCCTCGATCCACTTCCTCTGCATGGACTGGCGGCACTTGGGCGAAATGCTGGAGGCGGGCGCGGCGAACTATGCCGAGCTTAAAAACTTAATCGTCTGGGTCAAAGACAACGCCGGCATGGGGACCTTCTATCGTTCGCGGCACGAACTGATCTTCGCCTTCAAGAAGGGCACGGCGCCGCATCTCAATAGTTTCGAGCTTGGCCAGCATGGGCGCTATCGGACCAACGTTTGGGAATACCGGGGCGTCAACACCCGCAAGGCCGAGCGGCTAGAGGAGCTTGCGTTGCACCCAACGGTCAAGCCGGTTGCGATGATCGCCGACGCGATCAAAGACGTCTCACGCCGCGGCGGGATCGTGCTCGATTTATTCGGCGGTTCGGGTTCGACCTTGATCGCGGCGCACAAGACCGGCCGACGCGCGCGTCTTTGCGAACTCGATACTGTCTATTGCGATCGCATTCTTCATCGCTGGGAGATCTTCGCCAAAGATGACGCCGAACGCGTCGCGTGCGGGCTCGGGAGTCGCGACACGGCAGCCAAGCCATCTCCCTATGAGAGACGCGATCGGGACGACCGGCAGGCAGCGCTTTCATTTGATGCACAGACGCCGCTGACTTCGACGCGTGGCGATGCGCAGGGCGAAGGAGAAATCCGCGAAGGCGACGTCAAAGTTTCGAAGCGCCGATTATCTCATCACCGCCATTAACGGCGGCTGTTTGGAGCCGACGCCCGTGCCGAGCGAGCGCAAAATTCGACTGGACCTGCCGCCGGCCGAGGGGGCGACCTACGAGGTTGGCTATCGCAAGCCGCCGGCTGCCTCGCGGTTCCAGCCCGGCCGCTCGGGCAATCCAAAAGGGCGCCCGCGCGGCGCCCGCAACCGGCGGCCCGGGCCCGACGAAGAGCGACTCAAGGCCATCGTGCTCGACGAGGCCTATCGCACCATCAAAGTCAACGAGGGCGAGCGACGGATCACGCTCACGATTGCCGAGGCCGTCATTCGGGCTCTGGCCGTCAACGCCGCGCGGGGACAGCTGCGTTCGCAGCAAGCGTTCATGGCGTTGCTTGCCGATACCGAGCGCGACAACAAGGCGCATTATGACGAATATCTTAAGGCCATGATTGAATACAAATGGCATTGGGAAAATGAACTCGATCGGCGCGCTAGGCTTGGCATTGCCGGTCTGGAACCGTTGCCGCATCCCGACGACATCGTCGTCGACCTTTGGGCCAATCGCATCACCTTCAAGGGGCCAAGGACCAAGGAGGAAAAGGTCGCGTGGGATGCCTTGCACGCTCGAGTCAAGCAATGCGACGCAAAGATCAACGCGCTCATGAGCGACGCTAAGCGCCGAATGAGCAAGCAGCAACGGGAGCTCCTCCAGGAAGAACTCTTGCATGAGCTGCAAACTCGCAAACTCATAGTGGACGCCGTCGGCGAACCGAAAAGCTGAGAGGCGACGCACGCTCGCCTGCTCGACCAAATTGAGAGCTTTCGCGTTGGCGATCGAGGAACCGACCGCGAAGACGACCTTCTCGACACCTGTTATTCGGCGTGCAATTTTGACCCTCTGAGCCGGGGGATCGGCGTCCAAAATTGGCTCTGACGCAATTTTGGTGAAGGTCGGTGTCATACGACGCCTATCAGTCTGGCTTGGAGAAGATCGATCTTTCCCCGGCCGTACATTTGTCGTTTGACGAGTTTGAGCCTTGTTATCTGGCCTTCCGTCTGGCCGTTGGACCAAGGTGACGTGATCGCGGCCCGAACCGCGGCTTCGTCCTTTTTGACGCCGTTACCGAAGGACGCCACGAGGCTTTTGCCGGTGCGCTCCATCCAAGATGGCAATTGGGCCAGGGCTCTGCGGCGGATCATGATCTGAAAATCGGCGATGATCCCTCGGGCCTCGACAATCGAGGGCACGCCTCCCTCAATAGCGGCGATGATCAAGGTCTCGGCCTTTGTCAGTTGGTCACGGCCGATCGTCATGAGCCTTGCGATCGTGCGCGCCGAAGGGACGCGCGCGAGGCTTTCGATGTCCGCTCTGTCCGCTTGGCGTCGCCGGGTTGCCCATTCGGCCACGACGCGGGCCGAACCACCAAACCCCTGCTCTTTCAGTTTACGCCATAGGGCCGCAGCATTGTGTCCGCCTGCGCCCCATTGCGAGTTGAGCCAGGGCAAATGCGCTTCGAGCGAACTTTCGCGCACGCGGAACACATCGCCGCGCTGGCCACGGATGACGTGCCGAACGAGAGCCCGACTATGTCCGGTGCTACGAACAATCTGCTTAATCGAGACGCCGGCCCGCGATAGGGCGAGGACCGCCGTGTTGGTTTCTTCACGCCGAAGATACCCTTCGTATTGGATGCGTTCCGCCGACGTCAGAAGTTCGGGGTTGATCTTTGTCGCGCCGATGGTCGCGCTGATCAGACGCATCGAACTGCGCACAGCGTCGAGAAAAGCGCGGCTGGCGTTCTCCATTAAGTGCCAGCGATCAGCGACTTGCGTCGCGTTCGGCAACGCCTTTGCGACGGCGATCCCATAACCTCCGCCTCGGTCACGCGCGACGATTGCGATTTCCGGTCGTAGGGCGAGCCAAGCCTCGGCTGTAGCCGGTTCTCTATCCGGCAGCAGCACAACGGGACGACGGCGCTCAAGGTCGCAAACAATCGTTCCATAGCGATGGTTCTTTCGAAACGCCCAGTCGTCGATGCCGACTACGTTCAGCGGATCCAAGGGAACCTGGGCGCGTCGGCGAACGACGCGAAGCAAGGTGTCGTTGCTCACCGGCAGCATCAATCTGCTTGCAAAGCTCGCCGCCGGCCGACCGCCAAGAGCCAGGCCGAGATGATGAATAATGAGGTCGAGCCGCCCGCTACGCCGCGCTGATGGCGCCAGAGCGTCGCCAGTGAACCGTTCTGCGAATATTTGTCGGCCGCACAGCACGGCATCGCATCGAAAGCGGCGCGCAAGGACGTGAAGTTCAACGCGGCGGCCTGAAAGCGGAAGATCGGCGACGCGCCGTCGATACCGACTATGCACCCTCAAAGATTCAGCGCCACAAGCGGGGCACGAACTCGCAGCGCCCGGCGAGCGAACGACGATGACGGCAACTTCGCCGTCCAGAGATGCGCTCTCTACGACGAAGCCCGATGGAACAAGACTCGACGAGCGAAGCATTTCATCCTCCTGCTGATTCTCCCTTGGAACCAACGAAATGCGCATCGACATGCATCAAAAGTGAATCAGAGCCAAATTTGCGCGCCGATCGGGGGTCAAATTTGCGCGCCGATTGACAAAGTCCGACTGAGTCGGAGACCAGAAGCCATGTCGACGCGGATGGACGAGGAAGACTGGGCGCATACGCTCACGGTGTTTCGGGCCTGCCTTCCGCGTCGCGGACGCAAGGGCGAGGATGACCGTCGGTTCCTCGAAGCGCTTCATTTCTTCACCGTCGAAAACGTGCGATGGCGCGCCCTGCCGGAACGGTTTGGCAACTGGAACAGCGTCTGGAAGCGTTTCGACCGCTTGAGCAAGGCAGGCGTGTTCGAAGCCTTCTTCGATGCGCTCGCCGCGATGAGTTCGTCGGCGCATCTGATCCAGATGTTCGATTCCACCGTCGTGCGCGCACATGTGTCGGCCGCGGGCGCCAAAGGGGGCAGGAAACGCAGGCGCTTGGGCGTTCGCGCGGCGGTTTCACGACGAAAATCCATGCCAAATCGGACGCGTCGGGCGACATCATCGCTTTCGATCTGACCGGCGGCGAGGCTGCCGACGCGCCGCATTTCGAAACGCTGCTCGACATCGGTCCAGATATTCAGCCGCGCGCCGCCATCTGCGACAAGGGTTACGCCAGCAAGGCCAATCGCGCGGCGGCAAGAGCGCGCGGCATCGCCCCGGTGATCCCGCACAAATCGAACGAGAAGAACAAGCCGAAGTTCTTTGCCAAGACGCTCTACAAAGCCCGCGCTCGTATCGAGCAGGGCATGGGGCGCATCAAACGCTTCAAGCGCGTCGCGCTACGCTGCGAAAAGACAGCCCGAAACTTCCGCTCCATCGTCAGTTTCGCCGCAGGTCTCTGCTTGATCAAATTCGTCCACACGGCCTAGGGGTCCGCTTCGGTGAAAAATGACATTCGCAACGCTATCGTCGCGCGGGCGCCCGAACGGATGATTGCAGGTGGGCGCGTGGCACTCGCGGCGCTTATCGACGACATTCTCGACGCCTGGATCACGATCGCTGACGATCAGGCCGCGGGTGGCAACCCGTTCGCCTATGCCAAAAAGAAAAGCCCTCAGCGCCTTCTGCACGCGCCACTCGAGCCTGAAATCGACAACCTATCAGAGCCGCATCGCCGCTTTGTGGCGGGGCGCTCGATGCGCGATGTGGAGCCTAATGTCGCACTCAAGGTAAAGGACCCAAGGGGCAACCCGATCGCGAACGCGGATGACCTCGCATGACCAAGAACGCCCAACGACTAAGCCAATTGATCTCGACCTTCGGGCCGGGCGCGATGGTCGACCTGCCCACGCGATCAGTCGTCGTGGGCGGACTCGAACAGTGGGACATGCAAGGCAATTCGTTTGCGACGATTCCGGAGCCTCGACTAACCGCCCGTTTAGAGCAACTTCTCAAAGCGCAAGGGCGCCTCCATCAGGAAGCGACTTTTTCATTGCGCACGCCTCCCGCTTCAGGGGATGCGAAGGACGGGATTCCCCGTGGCGTCGCCGCCCCTATTTTTCCGACCTGGTTTATCTGTGAGCAGGTCGAAAAGAACGCCCCGGGCGCCGCGACGACGCGGCGGCGGCGAATGGCGAGATGGCAAGATCTCGATAGCAAGGGTCGACGCAAATTTGTGTCCGACGACGGGCGCAAGAGCGAAGTGACACCGATCCGTTTTGTCTGCGCGTGTGACAAGGGCCACCTCCAGGATATCGAATGGCGGTGGGCTGTTCACGCAGCCGCGCCTTGCCAAGAACCGATGTGGATCGAGGAAAAAGGCACGAGCGCCGATCCAGCGGATACGAGCATCGTTTGCGGATGCGGTCGCCGTCTCTCCCTTCAGGAGACTTTCCAGCCTGGGCGTCTCGGAAAATGCCGCGGGGATCGGCCATGGTTGCTCGATCGAGATCCCGATGGATGCGGCGACAAGCTGAAATTGCTGACGCGGACGGCGACCAACACCTATTTCCCGCAGGTGTTAACCGTCATTTCGCTGCCGACCGAAGAGGATGAACTCACCAAACTCGTTCACGAAATCTCTGGAGATTTGGCCAGTGTTCAGTCCGCCTCGGATGTCGCACAGGCGAAGCGATTTAATCCAAGGGTCTCGGCGTCACTCGGCCCCTATCCGGACGGCGACATTTTCGACCGGCTGCAGCGGATTTGGGACGGCGCAAGCGTTGACGCCAGCAAGTCGCCCAAGTTGTCGGAGTTCGATGCTTTCGCCAGCGGACGGACAGAAATCGGGCGCAATCACCCTTCCGCAAAGCTCTATGCGCAAACTCTTCGCCGCAATGATTGGGCGGCTCCCGATGCAGGCGTGGACCTCTCCGGAATCAGGGGCCTTGTCGCAGTTCACCGCTTGAGGGAGGTGTCTTGCCTCTACGGCTTCACACGGTTTGAAGCGGCACCGAACGCTGCGGATGGAGATATTGAAGACATTCAGGTGAGCGTCCGCGGCGCGCCAATTTCACGCGACGCCGATTGGTTACCGGCAGTAGAGCAGTTTGGAGAAGGCATCTTCATCCACTTTGACGAAATGGCGATCCAGCGATGGCTCCAGAGCACAGCGACCGCGCTTCGGCATGAACAATTGCTTGCCGGCTATGGTCACTGGCAAAAGCGCTTCGCGGGCAAGGCGCCCCCTTACCCCGGAACTCCATACATGCTGCTTCACAGCATCTCGCATGCATTGATGGCCGAGATCGCTTTGGATTGCGGATATCCTGCCAGCTCATTGAAAGAGCGAGTTTATGCACTCGCCAGTTCCCGCGCCGGCGGCGATATCGATCGCTGCGGCATTCTAATCTACACCGCGAGCGCAGGCGCTCAAGGAACGCTTGGCGGTCTCGTCGCAACGGCCCCGAGATTTGCTCATATCCTTCGGAGCGCTTTGGAGCGCTTGCGCATTTGCTCAAACGATCCAATTTGTGCGGATCACGTGCCGGACGATCGAAGCGGCGATCGTGCAACCCACGGCGCGGCCTGCCACGGATGCTTGCTTATTGCTGAAACGAGCTGCGAGATGAGAAATCTGTTCCTGGATCGCAGCCTACTCGTTCCGACTATGGCGGACGACTTCTCTCGCTTCTTCCAGTAGCAATACAACCTAGGGAAGAGAATTCGACCGAAGGGCGACTTCACCTTGAGTTGGTTGGCGATCTCATCGATTCCTGCGATCATCGAGATCAGCGCCCCGGGGAGGGCGTTGTCACGGCGCCTTGGGGTTGCGGTCCTGCTGGCGGGCCGGTAGCCAAGGGGATGCCGAAAATCAGCTATGTCGGATACCGGTTCCCGCCTGAGATCATTCAGCAAGCGATTTGGCTCTATCTTCGATTCACATTGAGCTTCCGCGACGTCGAGGATTTGTTGGCGGAACGTGGGATCGCAGTCTCCTACGAAACAGTCCGGCGCTGGCTACTGGCGGCAGGCGATGAAATCGGTGCTGAAGCGGCGCTGCGAGAAGGTCTTGCCTTTGTCGATCATTGCGGAGAGCGGCACTGGCTTTCCGAGTTGCATCGCCTAGACGGCCAGCACGTCATCCATGGCGGCTACGAACGCGCTGTTGGCCTTCGGCGGGAGGCGTTGTTGCATGGATGCCGTCGAGGTCGAGTAGGCTGGCGGGGATTGTCCAAGGCTTTTCCGATCCGAGCCATGCCGAACAAGCACAACGCCGAGCGCCGACACCACATTCCGAAGATGAAGTTCAGGGTGAGGAACTGGGCGCAGTATGACGCTGGGCTTCGGCGGCGAGGCAGCCTGACGTTGTGGGTCACGCACGAGGTGATGGCCGGGTGGCGTGCGGCGCCGCGGTCGACCCGCGGTGGGCAGGCCAACTATTCGGACCTGGCCATCGAGACGGGCCTGATGCTGCGGCTGGCATTTCACTTGCCGTTGCGCCAGACCGAGGGGCTGATGACATCCATCTTCGAACTGCTGGAGGTCGCGCTGAGCGTGCCCGACCACAGTACCTTGAGCCGCCGGGCGATGAAGCTCACGTCAATTTCCAAGGGCTGTCGCCTGCCCGATGGGCCGGTCCATTTGCTGATCGACAGCACGGGACTGAAAGTCTTCGGCGCCGGCGAATGGCTGCAGGAAAAGCATGGCGCGAGAGCGCGGCGCACTTGGAGAAAGCTGCATCTGGCGGTGGATGCCGACACCGGGACGGTCATGGCCTCGATCCTGACCGGCAACGATGTGGGGGATCCTTCGCAAGTGGCGCCGCTGCTCGATCAGATCGATGCCGAAATCGCCAGCGTCATGGCCGATGGCGCCTATGACGGGGCGCCGACGTATGACACGGTGGCCGCCCACGGCGATGACATCGCGGTGATCATCCCGCCCCATGTGACAGCGGTGCTCAGCGACGCCGCCGCGCACAACCCGTCGCAGCGGGACAAGCACATTGCCTCGATCGCAGTCCACGGAAGGCTGGGCTGGCAGAAGGAGAGCGGCTACGGCCGACGCGCTCTCGTCGAGACGGCCATGGGTCGCTACAAGGCCATCATCGGCCGGCGTCTGCGTGCGCGTAGTCTGTCTGGCCAACGCGCGGAAACGGCCGTCGGCGTGGCCGTGCTCAACCGCATGTTGCACGCCGGACCGCCCAACTCCGTCCGCCGCCCGCACAGAGCTTCTTGAGCTTGCTTGGGGAAGGGGCTCCTTCGCCCGGGTCGATATCCATGCAACAACGCCCCTCACATGGGTTTTGCGCGACGCCGGACACGTCGGCGCCGCAGCCTTGGCAGCGGCAAGCAAAGACATCGCGTTTGGTGGTCGGGTTCGGATGAAGCGGACGATGCGCCCCGGCATGCGGTTTGGCCTTGTCCTTGGGCGTCGATGATTCCGACGGCTTCTGACCCTTCGACGGTGGAACGCTGGAATTGTCCGGCGTCCTGGGCGGCAGCCCCAGCTTCGCCTCGAGCTCGGCGACCCGCGCCGTCAGCCGCGCGTTCGCCGCCATCAGCGCCTCGATCCGGGCGAGCAGCGTGGCGATCAGAGCGTCTTTGGCAGCCACATCAGGCGGCGGAGTCATCCATAGGTTGACTCATATTCGCACCCTAACCGCGTCCGCTCGCAACAGGCCTCAACCCGGACGTGAGCAATTACAACGTATGAGCTGTCATACCCCCTACTTTCGCCCCTCCCTGCGATCGCCGGCGCCTCATATATCAGATTGACGCGCCGGCTCCCGCAGCGCGGTCGCATCACGCGGTCGTTGAGCCCTGCCAACGACATGTTGCGACCCGGCGTCCAGACCAGCGTCTCCAAATTCAGCTCTGCCTAATAGCGGCATTTGGCTGTCGAGCGCGTGTAATCCATCTGTCCGTCGATGCAGCGCGCGGCCACCGTCGATCGCGCGCGGTTGCCGGCGATTTGCCAGTCCAGAAATCCCCTCGGGTTCCGACGACAGCCAGCACGTATGGCGTGCGCTATCTACGGCGACCGCGCGCAACGGCGGACGCAAGCCCGAAGATCGCCGCCAGGTCAACGGTATCGCCCGACTTCTCCCTGAGGTCGCAAGCGTCCTGGAGCGAGCGAAAATGCTGGTTCATCAGGGCGACAACCCGTTCGGCTTTTCGTTCCGCCAGGGCGGTTACGATCTCCTCGTGCTCATCGAGAAGACAGATTTTGGAAGGCCCATAGGCCGCCTGGACGAGGCTCGTCCGCACGACCAACTGCTCGACAAACGCGGACATCACCGAATTGTTTGTCATCCCGGCGAGCACGACGTGAAAATCGCCGGACAGGCGGTTGGTGTCCTTGCGCTCGGCGTCATAGGCTTCCGACTCGTGCTGGACAAAGGCGCGAAGCGGCGATAGATCGACGGGCGGCGTTCGCGCGCAGACGATTTCGTATCGCGAGTTCCTCGACTCCGCGGCGCGCTTCGAAAATATCCTGGGCTTCCTTGACCGAAGGGCGGCTGATATAGGCGCCGTGGTTCAAGCGCTGGGTCACGATCTGCTCATTGGCGAGATGGCTGATCACCTTGCGCAATCGCGTGCGGCTGACCCCAAAGATAGCGGCGAGGCCGTCTTCATCGAGCTTCGTGCCGGGCGGAAGACGAAGCTCCATGACGGCTTGGACGATCTGGCGATAGATCTCCTCCTCGACGCTGGCCGCCTTTAGCCGCTTGCGTCTGACGGGAGCTGATCGCGTCGAGCGGCTTGTCTCGATTTCCGCCATGTCCTGCTTTCGCGACCCCATCACCGCACAACCTCCTCGTAGGACGATTTTCGATTTGTCTTTCGTACCATATCCGTCCCCTTTTGGAAACGATATCGGAATATGAGGGTCACATTTGGCCAAACTGTGCAGATCATCGGCAATTGCACAGGCGAGCGCCACACATTGCAGAATTGTTGATCATATTGTGCTATTGACTTTCGAACGCATGTTCGGATAGATTTTCGTATCGGCTCGCGAAAATGGATGGGCCGCCCGTTGTCATCGTGAGTTTGAGCCGCTTTCGCGCAGGAGATTTTCCAATGAGTTCGACTCGTCTCCAAGTTCCGTCCGGTGCCGGGGGCCGCCTTCGTATTCGGCCTCGTCCTCCTCCCCCTAATAGTTGCTTTGCCGGCCCAGGCCGCCGATCCGCTGCGCGTCGGGCTGCTGATTCCCGGCCCGATTTCCGATCAGGGTTGGATGGAATCCGCCCATGACGGAATGATCGCGGCCGAATCGGAATTCGGCGACAAGATCAAGATGCAAATGGTCGAGAACGTGAAGGACGCCGATATCGTGACGGCGCTTACGACGCTGGCGGCGCATAACGACGTGGTCCTGGGCGCGGGCGGCCAGACGCTGTCGTCGATCGAGAAAGTCGCGCCGCGTTTCCCCAAGGTCAAGTTCATCCAGATCGCCGGCGCGCTCGACAAGAACTATCCGAACCTCGCCCTCTATGACGTGAGGCAGGCGGAGGCGGGGTTCCTCGCCGGCGCGTTGGCGGCCATGCAGACCAAAACCGGCGTGGTCCAGTTCATCGCCGGCGTCCAGTACACACCGGTCGCCAACGCGGGAATTGAGTTCGAGAACGGTGCCAGGTCCATCAAACCCGACATCAAGGTCATCACGACATTCACCGGCGACTTCGACGACGTCGAGAAAGCGAAAGAGGGCGCGCTCGCGGCCATCGCCGAGGGCGCCGACGTCGAATACAGCATACTCGGGTTAGGCCGGCGCGGCCTCGAGCAGGCCGTGCGCGAGAAGAACACTCACATCATCGGAAGTTTTACCGATCGTTGCGGCACGGATCCGCTCTACCTCGGCTACACGATCACGGGTATCGGCTACATGGTCCAATATGGCGTTGAGCAGGTGATGGCGGGGACCTGGGAGCCGATATACAAGCCCTTCGGTCTCGCCGCCGGCCCCAAGGCGTCGGGCATTGATGTCTGCAAGGATGTCGCGACACCCGACCTGCTGAATAAGCTCGACGAGATCAAGAAAGATCTCCTCAGCGGCAAGATCAAGGTGTTGAAGTCGTAACGAGCGCCGCGACGCATCCGGCGGTCGGCCGGCTCTGTCTGCGCCGTCGCCATCCCGGACGAAGGGTCTCGTGTCATGAGCGCGCCAAACCATGGATCGAAGGTTCAGCCGATCTCGGTTCCCCTCGGCGCGCTTTGCCGGGAGGAGCCTGTGTTCATCGCCGGCTCCGCCTCGGGCCCGTTGTCGGGCCTTCGCTTTGTCGCGAAGGATGTTTTCGACGTCGAGGGCAGGGTCACCGGCGCGGGCAATCCGGACTGGCGACGAACGCATTCGCCTGCAGCCTGCACGGCGACGGCTATCCGTTTGCTGGTCGATGCGGGAGCCGAACTTGCCGGCATGGCGTTGACGGAAGAGCTTCAATTCAGCTTGACCGGAGAAAATCCGCACTATGGAACGCCGCGCAACGTGAAGGCGCCCGGACGCATACCGGGAGGCTCGTCGAGCGGATCGGCGGCGGTGGTCGGCGCGGGCCTCGCCCCCTTCGCGCTCGGAGCGGATAGCGGAGGTTCGGTCCGCGTGCCGGCGGCGCTCTGCGGGGTCCATGGCATGCGCCCGACCCACGGCGCGGTACCGATCTCGGGGTGCCTTCCGTTGGGGCCGTCGTTCGATACCGTGGGTTGGTTTGGCGTCGACGCGCGAACGCTCGAGCGCGTCGGAGACGTCCTTTTGAGCGAGCCCGCGCCCTATGAGAGGCGAGCGCCAAGACGCCTCGTCGTCTTGGCCGACGCCTTTGCGATCGCGGAGCCGTCGACGCAGGTCGCCGTCAGAGACGCCGCGGCTCGCCTCGCCCTCCTTTTCGAGGAGGTCGAGGAAACCGCTTTGGCGCCGCCGGGAAAGCTGGAGTCGTGGCGGGCGGCGGTCCGCACGCTGCCAGGGCGCGGAGATTTGGATGGAGCATGGCGATTGGGTCCGATCCGTCAAACCAACTCTCGGTCCCGATGTTCAGCTCCGTTTCGATTGGGCGAGCGCCATCGATCCCGCGGCCGTCGACAAGGCTCGGAAGATACGCGAGCGCGCTCGAGCCAGAGCGGAGTCCTTGCTTGGCGCGCGGGATACGATCGTCGCGCTTCCCACCGTCCCGGCGCCAGCCATTCCTTGCGGCTCCAACCGGGAAACCATCGAGGCGTTCCGGGACGCAACGTTCGCGCTCTGTTGCTTCGCCGGGCTCGCCGGCTTGCCGCAACTCACGATTCCCCTGCGAGGGGCGGACGGTCTGCCGCTGGGTCTGTCTATCATAGGCGCGCGCGGCGCCGACCGAATGTTGATGGCGGTCGCGCGGCGCTTCGAGGCAGAAACGACCCATGTCGCTTGAAATCAATCGCGCGGACGTCCTCTGTGAAGTGACCGCGGCCTCCAACCGATATGAGGAGGCGTTGAAGGCCGGCGACCGGGATGAGTTGAACGCATGGTTCTGGAATGACGATCGCGTGTCGCGCTTCGGGCCGGACGGCAGCCAATACGGCTTCGCGTCGATCGTCGTGGCGCGCGGCCAACAGACGATCGCGCCCTTGGAACAGCAGGTGATCAAGCAGACCGTGACGACGTTTGGCGGGCGCTTTGCGGTGACGTCGGTGGAGTTCCGCCGCCGCCGAGCCGCCGGCGTCGGACGGCGCACTCAGTGTTGGATCAAAATCGGCGACGGCTGGCGCATTGCGTCCGCGCATGTTTCCTTTCAGCTTTCCGGCTTCGACTCTCCTCTCAGCGCTTCAGAGCAGACGGGGTCGCACGCCGATGTCCCGTGCGCCGGCGCTCTTGCGTCAGCCCCTCGGGGGTCGGGGCTGTTGGCTTTATCCGCTCTCACGCGGCGGTTTGGCGCGGTGACGGCACTCAACGACGTGTCCTTGACCTTCGCTTCCGGTGAGGTGCATTGCCTTCTCGGCGAGAACGGTGCCGGCAAGTCGACGCTGTGCAATCTAGTGTTCGGTCTCGATCAGCCCGACGCAGGCGCCATGACCCTCGCGGGCGCGCCCTATCGGCCGGCGCGGCCGGCGGCGGCGCTCGAGGCCGGCGTCGCCATGGTGCATCAACACTTCAGTCTGGTCCCCGAGCTCACCGTGGTCGAAAACGTGATTCTCGGGCAGGAGCAGGGATGGCTGCGACGCGGCGACCGCAGCCGCGAGATCGAGGCGTTGGCCGAACGCTTTGGCATGGCCGTTCGATCGTCCGCGAAAGTGGGAACGCTCTCGGTGGGAGAGCGCCAACGCATCGAAATCCTGAAGTGCCTCATGCGCTCGCCGCGCGTGCTCATCCTTGACGAGCCCACCGCCGTCTTGCCGCCGGCAGAGATCGACGCCTTCCTGGCACTGTGCCGCCGCGCCGCAGAGGATGGCGCCGCCGTCGTGCTCGTCACCCATAAGCTTCAGGAGATCCACCGCGTCGCCGATCGCGTGACCGTCTTGCGCCACGGCCGCGTGGTCGTGGCGTCGACGACCCCGTCGGCAGACATGACGCAGCTCGTGCGGGCGATGATCGGCCACGAGGCGGCGTCGGATCCGATCGGCGCCGCCGCGATCGGCGTGGCGGCGCGGAAGGCCGCCTCGGCGAGAATCGAGAGGAGCCGGTCCGCGATTTTGCGGCTGGACGGCCTGACCTTCGACAGCCCTGCGGGCGAACGCCTTGTCGACGGTGTGTCGCTTTCGGTATGGCCCGGCGAAATCGTCGGCGTCGCAGGCGTCGAGGGCAACGGGCAAACGCCGCTGGCTCGACTTATCGCGGGCGATCTCGCGCCTCTTCGCGGCCATGTCTGGCTCGAGGATACGGATATCGTGGGCCGCGATCCCGCTGCGATCAGCGCCGCGGGCCTCGGCGTCGTGCCCGAGGACCGCCACGCGGACGGGTGCATCGTCGAATTGAGCCTTACGGAAAACCTCTGCCTCGATCGCGTTCGGCGCATGACGTTCTTCGGCCTCATGCGCCGCCGAGCCATGGAGGCGCGGGCGCGCGATCTGATCAGGGCGTTCGATATCCGGGCCGCCGGGCCCGATATGCGCTTTTCGAGTCTCTCGGGCGGCAATCAGCAGAAAGCGGTGCTGGCGCGCGAGATATCGCTGGGAAGCCTCAAGGTGCTGCTGGCCTCGCAACCGACGCGCGGGCTCGACGTCGGCGCGATCGAGTCGGTCTATGCAATCGTCCGCGAGGCCTGCGCCAGGGGCGTCGGGGTGCTGCTGATCTCGTCGGAACTTGACGAATTGATGGCCGTGGCCGATCGTATTCTCGTTCTCTACCGTGGTCGCATCGTCGGCGAGCGTTCGGCCGACGCCCGCTTTCGCGGGGAAGTGGGCGCGCTCATGTCGGGGCAGGCGGCATGACGCTCACTAGCGCCCTCTTCAAGCGACGACGGAATGTGTCGGCCGTCGGCGTCTCCATTTCTCTCGCCGCGATCTTTATCGTGGTCGCCGTCTGCGCTTTGGTTTTGCATGTTCGCGGCACGTCCTTGGCCGAATTTTTCGGCGCGTTCGCAGACGGCGCCTTCGGTTCCGGCTATGCGATCGCCGATGTCGTCAATCGTTCGATTGATTACGCGCTCGTCGGGCTGGGCTTCCTGGTCGCCGCGCGCGCCGGCCTGACCAATGTCGGCGCGGAAGGCCAGATCGCAGTCGGCGGGATCGCGGCGACATCGGTCGCGCTCTACGGCCATGTCGCCGTGCTGCCGGCCAGCCTGGCCGTCCTGCTGCCGACGCTGGCGGCCGCCGCGGCGGGATCCCTCTGGGGCGGCGTGGCGGGCGTCCTGAAGGTGAGGGTCGGCACCAACGAAGTGATCAGCACGCTGCTGCTCGGCTTCATAGGCGTATGGCTCGTTTATGGTTGCGTGCAAGCCCCCAGTCTGTTGCGCCAGCCTATAACGGCGGACAGCTCCTTGCCGGAGTTGCCCGAAATTCCCGACGCGACCAAATTCACGCCGATATCGGCCAATTGGGAAATTCCGCTCACCTGGATGCTGCCGATCGCTTTGTTGCTCGCTTGCGCGACCTGGATATTGCTGTCGCGATCTTGGCTCGGATGGCGTCTGCGCGCCGTCGGCCTCAATCCCGTGGCCGCCCGTCGCGCCGGCATATCGCCGGGCGAGACAATGGTGCTCGCCATGGCGATTTCCGGAGCCTTTGGCGGTCTCGCCGGCGCCAATATGCTGCAGGGCGGCCGCTACGTGCTCGACGCCGATTTTTCATCCGGCTACGGATTTGACGGTCTTGTCGTCGGCCTATTGGGACGCGGCTCGGTCCCCGGCGTTTTGCTCGCGGCCGCCGCCTTCGGCGCGCTGCGCTCCGGCGGAATCAACGTCGAACTCGTCACGCATGTGCCCAGCGCCATCGTGCAAGTGGTGCAGGGCCTCATCGTCGTGGCCTTGCCCGCGATGCAAGGCCTTTCCGCCGCGAGGACAAAATGAGCTGGTATCTCGTCGGCATCTTCCTCGCGTCGTCGCTTCGACTCGCCACGCCGTTACTGCTCGCGGCGATCGGCGAAGTCGTCAGCGAACGCGCGGGCGTCCTCAACATAAGCCTGGAGGGCCTGATGCTGATAGGCGCTTTCGCGAGCACGTTCGGCGCCTGGCAGACCGGAAATCCGATGCTGGGTCTGCTCTTTGCGATCGTCGCGGTTCTGCCCGTCGCAGCGCTGCAGGCGGCGCTGAGCGTCACGCTGGGCGCCAATCAGATCGTGACGGGCCTTGGCATGAACATTCTCGCGCTCGGCGGCACGACCCTCGCCTATCGCGAGATATTCGGCACGTCCTGGCGCGAGATCGTCCCCGGATTCGACGTCTGGACGCCGCCCCTGCTCGGTCACGCGCCCGTTATCGGAACGATACTCTCGCAGCCCTGGCTGTTCTATTTCGCTTTGGCGGTGAGCCTGGCGACGGCCGTGGTCCTGCAATGCACAGGGTTCGGCCTGGCCCTGCGTGCAACCGGCGACGCTCCCGAAGCGCTCGACAAAGCCGGCCGCTCGATCGCGCTCGTGCGCTACGCCGGCGTTCTGTTCGCGGGCGTCATGGCGGCGCTGGCGGGCGCCTACATCGCCATCGGGGAGGTCCATACTTTCGCGGAGGGAATGACCAACGGTCGAGGCTATCTGGCGATCGTCGCGGTGATCTTCGGCAATTGGAGCATTCGCGGCACGACCGTCGCCTGCCTCGTATTCGGAGCGGCAACGGCGCTCCAGTTCCAGTTGCCCGCCATCGGCGTCCCCGTGCCGGTGGCGGTGCTGTTCATGCTGCCCTACGTGCTTGCGCTGCTCGCGGTCGGCGGCCTCGTCGGCCGTCAGACGCCGCCGCGGGCACTGACGCTGCCCTTTCGCCGCGTCCGTTGATCCCAACTCCATCGAGGACGCCATGATCGCAAGCGAAACCCTTCGGGCCCTCAATGAAGCCCTCGCCCGGATTCCGCTCTCTGAGCGACAAATAGCTGAGCTGCCGATCGAACTCGACCAACTCGCGTCCGCTGCGGAATCCGTCAGACCGCTGCTCGAATTTGACGGCGATCCTTCGCGGTTCACTGCGATTCTCGAATATTGGGCATGGACCGAATGAACGCGGAAACGGATTTGACGGAGATGTCGCTCGTGGAGCTCGCGGGCGCCATAGCGGGGCGAAAGGTCACCGCCCGTGAGGTGACGCAAGCCCATCTCCGCCGCATCGACGCTTTCGACGATCGCGTCGCGAGTTTCATCCGTGTCGATCATGAAGAGGCGCTGCGGGCTGCCGACCTGGCCGATGGGATGGCGGCGCGCGGCGAGCCGCTCGGGCCGCTTCACGGCGTGCCCCTGGCCCATAAGGACATGTTCTATCGGGCGGGAGTCACGGCGGCTTGCGGCTCGCGCGTGCGCCGCGATTTTATCCAAACCGAAACGGCGACCGTGCTCGATCGGCTCGACCGGGCGGGCGCGATCAGTCTCGGCTCCCTCGCGATGGTGGAATTCGCAAGCGGTCCCCACGGCTACAACGCGAACCTCCGTCAATGCCGCAATCCCTGGCGCCTCGACCATGTGCCGTGCGGCTCCTCGAGCGGATCGGGCGTGGCGGTCGCGGCGCGTTTCGTCGCCGGCTCCCTGGGCTCGGACACCGGGGGATCGATCCGATGCCCGGCTTCGGCCAACGGCGTCGTCGGCTTGCTGCCGACATACTCGCGTGTGAGCTGCAACGGTGTGATGCCGATGTCGTTCTCTCTCGATAGCGTAGGGCCTATCGCGAGGACCGCGGCGGACTGCGCGCGGCTCATGTCGGTGATCGCCGGTCAAGACGCGTTGGATCCCACCTCCAGCGCGCGCGAGGTTCCCGACTACGAGGAGGGTATTGACAAGCCTATCGCCGGCTTGCGGATTGGCGTGCCCAACTCTTATTTCGGAGAAGGCGTGAGCGCCGACGTCGAAGGCGCGTTGTCAGAGGCGCTCGACGCTTTGCTTTCGCTCGGCTCGTCGAAGGCGGACGTCCGCATCCCCACGTCCCTTCGTGACGTCGCCGATTTGCATCCCCTGGTGATGAAGGCGGAGGCGGCCGCCAATCATCATCTTTGGATGCGCCACGAGAGCGAGCGTTATTCCACCGAGGTGCGCCATCGGCTGCAGGCCGGCTATTTCATCCCGGCCGTCGATTATATCCAGGCCTTGAAGCTTCGAGCGGCGCTCTCGAACGCCTTCTCGGCCTCTGTCTTCGCGACCGCCGACGTGCTGTTCACGCCCGTTCTGCCCAAAGCGGCGCCAACGATCGCCGAGACCACGACCGCCGACGGGCCATCCTATCTGAACATGGTCACGTCGCTCACACGCAACACGAAGATCTGTAACTTTCTCGGTCTCCCCGCGATCAGCGTCCCCTGTGGGTTCACCAAGGAGGGATTGCCAATATCGTTCCAGTTGATCGCTCGTCCGTTCGGCGAGCCGCTCCTTCTGAGGATCGCCCACGCCTACCAAAAGATCACCGACTGGAGCCGCAAGTCGCCGCCGATCGAAGGCTGGATCAAATCGCGAGATCAATTCCGAAAAGAAGAGGAGAGCATGCAAAGTCGCGGGTTGGTTACGCCGCAAGCGCTTTCCCATCCAGATTGTCGCGCTACAGCGCGGGGTCGCGGATGGGCCTGGTTCTTGCAACGAAACAGCTTGACCCAGTTGCCGCATCGAGGGCGGTCGACAAAGTCTTGCGGATGACTCCTGCGCTGCGTAACGGCGGCGCTCGTTCCTCATCGGGAGGCGCAAATGGACCTTGATCTGGTGATTCGAGGCGGCACGGTGGTGAGCGCTTCAGATTCCGCTCGCTGCGATGTCGGCGTCCGCGACGGCCGCATCGTCGCACTGGCGGAACGAATCGAGGGCGGCGCCAAGGAAATCGACGCTTCCGGTTTGTTGCTGTTGCCCGGCGGGATAGACAGCCATGTCCATCTCGACCAGCCGAGCGGCGCCGGCATCGTCATGGCCGACGGCTTCGAAAGCGGCACACGCAGCGCCGTCGCCGGCGGAAACACTTGCGTGCTGGCGTTTGCGCTTCAGCCGCGCGGTCAGTCGCTGCGGAAGAGCGTCGAAGACTATCACGCCAAGGCGGCCGGGAATTGCTATGTCGACTATGGTTTCCACCTGATCGTGACGGATCCGACGCCTGCGGTGCTCGGTCAGGAACTGCCCTCGCTGGTGCGCGCGGGTTATCCGTCGTTCAAGGTGTTCATGACCTATGACGACCTCGTGTTGACGGACCGGCAACTTCTGGAAGTGTTCACGATCGCGCGCGAGCAAGGCGCTCTCGTCATGGTCCATGCCGAAGGCTACGACCAGATCAAGTACATGACGGACCGGTTGGAGCGCGAAGGCAAGACAGCTCCCTATTATCACGCGGTCTCTCGCCCCGAGCTTGTCGAGCGCGAGGCGACGCACCGGGCCATCTCGCACGCCGAACTGATCGGCATACCGATCGTCATCGTCCATGTTTCCGGGCGAGAAGCGATGGAGCAGATCCAGTGGGCGCGCCAGCGCGGACTGAAGGTCTATGCCGAGACCTGTCCGCAATATCTGGTTCTGACGGCCGAGGATCTGAACGGCCTCAACATGGACATGGGCGGCGCCAAATATGTTTGCTCGCCGCCGCCTCGCGACCGCGCCTCGCAGGAGGCGATCTGGCGAGGACTGCAATCGGGAGTTTTCCAAACCTTTTCTTCCGACCATTGCCCGTTTCGCTACGAGGACGACGCCGGGAAAACCGGGCCGCGGGCGAGAACGTCGTTTCGCTGGGTCCCGAATGGCATACCGGGGATCGCGGCCCGTCTGCCGATATTGTTTTCCGAGGGAGTCTCCAAGGGACGGATATCCCTGCAGGAGTTCGTCGCTTTGACTTCGACCAATCACGCCAAGATGTACGGGCTCTACCCGCGCAAGGGTTCGATCATGATCGGCGCCGACGCCGACATCGCGATTTGGGATCCGGAAAAGAGGGTCACGCTGACCCAGGACCTCATGCAACATGGCAGCGACTATACGCCCTATGAGGGGATGGCGGTCACGGGCTGGCCGATCAAGACGCTGGTTCGCGGCGCCCTTGTCGTGGAAGATGGCCGTGTCATCGGCAGGCTTGGCTTCGGTCAGTTTTTGCCGCGCGAGACAACAAGGCGACTTTGAGCTGACCTTTTGGCCGCTCCTGGCGCGTCCGGTTTCGGCTATACGTTTTTTGGACAACCGGCGGCCTAGGCTCAGGACTCATTGATCACAACCAGAAGATGACGGCTGCGGCGATGCAGATGGCGGACATGAAGGTGTGGGCGCAACGGTCGTAGCGGGTGTGGATGCGACGCCAATCCTTGAGCCGTCCGAACATGTTTTCGATTCTGTGGCGCTGGCGATAGAGGACGGCGTCATAAGGGATTGCGACTTTCCGGTTGGATTTGGAGGGGATGCAGGCGGCGATGCGGCGTTTGGCGAGAGCGGCGCGGAACCAATCGGCGTCGTAGCCCTTGTCGGCGAGAAGCTCCTTGGCCCTGGGGATGGCGGGCAGCATCAGCGCCGCGCCCTTGTAGTCGCTCATCTGCCCCTCGCTGAGCAGCATGACGAGCGGGCGTCCGGCGCCGTCGCAGACCGCGTGCAGCTTGGAGTTCAGGCCGCCTTTGGTGCGCCCGATACGTCGGGGAACAGGCCCTTTTTTAAAAGGCTGGCGGCGGTGCGATGCGCCTTCAGATGCGTGGCGTCGATCATCACCCGCTCCGGCTTGCCGCCCTTGCGCGCCAACGCGGCGAAAATCTTGTTGAACACGCCCAGACGGCTCCAGCGAACGAACCGATTGTAGATCGTCTTGTGCGGGCCGTATTCGCGCGGCGCGTCGCGCCAGCGCAGCCCGTTCTTGATCACGAACACGATCGCGCTGACGATCCGCCGGTCGTCCACCCGCGCGACGCCGTGCGAGAGCGGAAAATAACCCTCGATCCGGCGCATCTGCAGCCTCGGACAGCAAAAACAAATCAGCCATGGCGAAGCCTCCTCGCCTCGCCTATGAATCAGCCAATCTGCACCTGTGCAAGAAATTTAATGGGTCCTGAGCCTAGCATTACAGTTGTGATTTTAGTTGCGGTTGGGATTGAACTCTGAATCCATGGGTCACCATGATTCGGAGATCATGGATGACGGGGCCTCGATCGAGACAACGCTTGAGTTGTGGGCATCGTCGCTTCGGGACGTGAAGAGACGGATGCGTTCGCTGTTTGCGCAGGAGCGGACGGCGGCGAGCGCCGGCCTGTTTATCGACGGGTTGCTTGGCGAGGAGCGGCGCAAGACCGGATGGATGCGCGCGGAGGCCGCGGGCGATCCTGGTCCGTGGCGGCAGCAGGAACTTCTGGGCCGAGACCGTTGGGATGCGGACGCGCTGCGCGATCTGGTGCGCGACTATGTTATCGAGCATCTCGCCCGACGATGATGCGGTGCTGGTGATCGACGAAACCGGCTTTCTGAAACAGGGCAAAGCCTCGTGCGGCGTAGCGCGGCAATATACCGGCTCGGCGGGCAAGATCACGAACTGCCAGATCGGCGTTTTCGCCGCCTACGTTTCGCGCCATGGCCATGCCTTCATCGATCGCGCCCTCTATCTGCCGAAGAGCTGGGCTGACGACCCGGTCCGCCTGAAGGCCGCCTCTGTGCCCAGCGATGTCAGCTTCGCGACGAAGCCTCGACTGGCGGCGGCGATGATCGAGCGCGCGATCGCGGCGGGTGTGCCGTTTCGCTGGGTGGCGGCCGATACGGTCTATGGCGTCGGCGATATCGAGCGCGACCTGCGCCGCGCCGGCAAGGGCTACGTGCTCGGCGTCGACGCCACCCATGTCTTTCGCTCGTGGGACAAGCCGCGTCGGGTGGCCGGCACGGCCGCGGCAATCGCCAACGCCTTGGGGCCGTCGGATTGGAAGCGCCTGTCGGCGGGCGCCGGAACCAAGGGGCCGCGCCTGCATGACTGGTGTTACCTCGAACTGGCCGATCTGGAAGCCGAAGAGTTCAACCATGAAAACCATGGTTTGTGGACGCGCGGACTCTTAATCCGACGCCATATCGCCGATGGCGATCTCGCCTACTTCACCACTTGGTGTCCGGCGGGAACCTCGATCAAGACGCTGGTCGGGATCGAGGGTCATCGCTGGGCGATCGAGGACAGTTTCGAGACCGCCAAGAACGAGTTTGGGCTCGATCACAACGAGACCCGTTCCTGGCACGGGTGGCATCGTCACGTCTCGTTTGTCATGCTCGCCTTCGCCATGATGGCGGCCATCCGCCATCAGGCCAATCAGCCGGCGCCCAAAAAAACGGCATCGAGCGCGAGGCGAAAGCCTCCAGCCTCATCCGCTGGTCGATTCAGGAAATCCATCGGATAGCGCAGCGCCTCGCGCGAAAGCGCATCCAACCCGCCTATGTCATCGCATGGTCGCTCTGGCGCCGAGCCCATCAAGCCGCAGCGCAAAAAGCGCACTTCAAAAGAAATCACAACTGTAATGCTAGATTACATCGAGACTGTCCGGGGCCGCGACTATGCCGAATGGTCAAGAAATTGAAACTGTCCTCGACGCTGAGGGCGTCCGCCTTCCCATCCGCATCGACGGCAAGGGCCAATCGACCGGCGGCGGAGTTCTCAGCCGAGGCCATATCTACAAGATCGTCTCCAACCCGATCTATATCGGCCAGATCGCCCATAGGGGCGTGGTCTATGAAGGCCAGCACCCGGCCATCGTTGATCGTAACCTCTGGGACAGGGTCCAGCAGAAGCTGGAGGACCATCTTGCAGCCAAAACCCAGCGTCGAGAACGCCAATCGACGAACGCGCTGCTGGTCGGCAAGCTGTTCGACGACCGGGGCAACCTGATGACTCCGAGTTGGTCGAAGCGGGGATCGAAGCGCTGGAGCTATTATGTCTCGCAAGCGATCCTGCGCGGCGACAAGGGCAACGCTGGATCGGTTGCCAGGGTTTCGGCGCCGGAGATCGAGAGCCGGGTTGTCGATGCGATTGGCGGTTGGGACCGAGGGCAGAACTCGCACGCAATCCATCAGGATGGGCATCCTCTACGCGACGACATTCCGCCGGCCCGGAACGTAGGCACCGAGCTCGATCATCACGAGCGTATTCGGTCCCGCATTGAGCGCGTCACTTTGGAGAGGGCTGGGATCCGCATCGCTTTGGCGCGAAAAGACAATGAGGCTGGAAAGGCCGACGTCCTGACCATCGCCAGGGGGACGCTATCGCCCTATCGCCGGCGCGAGATCATCCAGGGGACAAGCGCCGAGTCATCCTCCGCACGTCCGCTGCCGATGAGCGCTCGTCTCGCTCTCATCAAAGCTGTTCGCAAAGCCCATCGTTGGTTGGACGAGCTTCTGACCCGCCCGACGCAGACCGTCGAGTCGATCGCCGCTCGGGAAAGCAAAAGCGAGCGGTCGATCCGCATGACCATGTCGCTGGCCTTCCTCTCGCCCGATCTTGTCAAAGTCGCTATCGATGGTCGCCTTCCTCGCGGCTTTGGTCTCGTCCGACTGATCGACTTGCCGATAGCATGGCCCGACCAATGGGCGGCTCTCGGATTGCAGGCGCCCACCCGAGCCTGATCGGTCGACGGCGGGCGCTGGATCTAATGCTGAACATCGCTGAGATCGTACGCTCAACTCGGGCTTCTTTCCGCAATTCTGCCGTCTCACGCAACCCGCGCGAACAGCATCCCGGGAAACGGAATTTTGCGCCCAGAGACTTTGGGCAAAACGGGAGGTTCATTGAGCCAGGAGAGCGTCCAATCGCCTGGGGAGACTCAACCTCGCTCCGCCAACCCGCGGAAAAGTCGGGCTATTCCAAACCTTTGGAAATCACGCCAGTTCGGGGCGACTGGTTGGTGGAGCATTGAGGAATCGAACTGATGGCCCTCGCACCTTGGCCTCCCTTCGAATGGGGGCGCGGATCGTCGATTTGTCGCGAGATACGATTTCACGCAGCGAGTTTCAGTTACCCTCACGGGCGCGCTGCAAGCGCTAACCACGAACCGCCAATTGCTCCGTAAACGTCATATTTCACTCGCTTTCGTCCCGACACAGAGCAATGGTCGTGACGTGCTCAAGGGCGCTCCGGCGCCTGCAGGTTAGACCCGCCGATGAGATGATCGGTGAATTCTTCGGCCCCGCCCGGCTCGTCTCCGGTCCGGGGCTCGCGGTGGTGACGGCGACAACGCCGTTTAAACCGAGAGGGTGATCCCGATGAATTCTCCTGCCAAACTTACTGATACCCAACTTGCGATTCTGTCCGCCGCGTCGCAACGCGAGGATCGCTGCCTCATCGCGCCGAAGAACCTGAAGGGCGGCGCGGCGCAGAAGGTCGCGGCCAAGCTTCTCGCGGCCGGCCTCGCGCGCGAGATCAAAGCGAGGACCGGAATGGCGCTCTGGCGCCGCGACGAGGAAGCGGGTCAAGCCTATTCGTTGAAACTGACCGCCGCCGGACTGAAGGCCATCGCGGCCGATGAGGGAGACTCGCGGCCGAGCGCCCGCATGGGCGCTTCGCCGAACGCGAGTGAGGATTCGTCGAAGTCGAAGAAGGCGGCGAATATGGCGGCGACGAGCGCAACCGCTGCACCAACATCGTCGGCGCCCCGCCACGGCACGAAGATCGCGCGCGTGATCGAACTGCTCCAACGCGATCAGGGCGCGAAGTTGGACGAACTGATCGCCGCCACGGGTTGGTTGCCGCATACCGCGCGAGCGGCGTTGACCGGCCTTCGCCATCGCGGCTACGACGTCCGCCTAGAGCGCGGCGAGAAAGGGCGCGCCTCGATCTACCGCGCCTTCGCGACCCTCGCGATGGCCTCGTGATCGCCATGCGATCGAGGGCGAGAAGCTTGGCGCGGCGGCCGAAGGACGATTCGGCCGCCGACCTGCATGAACGGACCGCCGCCCGGTCCGGCGGCCTGCGACCCGCGCGTCGCCGGGTCGCCGCCGAACGGCGCTGACGCTGAGCGAAGGGCTACGGCGAGCGCGCCGGACGGGGCGAGCCCGCTGTCGGATCGCCTCGCGGTCTTGCCGACGCTCAGCCTCGGGGACCTGCGTCTGGAATGGCGGCGACTCTATCGGGCCGAGCCGCCAAGATTGAGCCGCGATATTATGATGCGGGCCATCGCCTACCGGCTGCAGGAGATCGCCCATGGCGGCGCGTCCAAAGTGACGCAGCGCCGATTGATGACCTTGGCCGCGGAGTTCGAAACCAGCGGAAGGATTGCGCCGCCGCCAGGGCCCAGGATCAAACCCGGCTCGCGCCTCGTTCGGGAATGGCGCGGGCGAACCCACACGGTTTGCGTCACCGACGATGGCTTCGAGTTTCAAGGCAAGACCTATCGGTCGCTGACCAGGATCGCGCACGACATTACCGGCGCCCAATGGTCCGGACCCCGATTCTTCGGGCTGACGAAGACCTCGGCGCGCGCCCGACAATGTCTTGAACGGCGCGGAGACCATTCCGGAGAACTCAAATGGTTGACCCCCGCCAAAACAGCTCCCCGGCGCGCGCGAGGCTCCGCTGCGCCATCTACACCCGAAAGTCCTCGGAGGAGGGCCTCGAGCAGGAGTTCAACTCGCTCGATGCGCAGCGGGAAGCCTGCGAAGCCTACATCACGAGCCAGAAGCATGAGGGCTGGACCACCCTGCCCGCGCTCTATGACGATGGCGCCTATTCGGGCGGCACGATGGATCGTCCGGCGTTGCAACGGATGCTGGACGACATTCGCGCTCGCGAGATCGACGTGGTCGTCGTCTACAAGGTCGATCGGCTGACGCGATCGCTCGGTGATTTCGCCAAGATCGTCGAGGTCTTCGACGCGCAGGGCGTATCGTTCGTGTCGGTCACCCAGGCGTTCAATACAACGAGCAGCATGGGCCGCCTCACGCTCAACGTGCTGCTCTCCTTCGCCCAGTTCGAGCGCGAGGTCACGGGGGAGCGAATCCGCGACAAGATCGCCGCGTCGAAAAAGAAGGGCATGTGGATGGGTGGGCTGCCCTCGCTCGGTTACGATGTCAAGGATCGCAAACTCGTCGTCAACGAAGCGGAAGCGGCGACCGTGCGCCATATCTTTCAGCGCTACCTTGAACTCGGGGCGGTGCGCGCCCTGCAGGCCGACCTCGCCGCCACGGGCGTCGTCAGCAAGCGACGCACGGCCTCGGACGGAAGCCCATATGGCGGCCAAAGGTTTTCGCGCGGGGCGCTGTATCTGATGCTGAAGAACCGGATCTATCGGGGCGAGATCGTCCACAAGGGCCAAGCCTTCCCTGGCGAGCACGCGGCGATCGTCGACGAAGAGCTCTGGCAGCGGGTGCAAAGCCATCTCCAAGAGAACCGGATTGAGCGGCGCGAAGGCGACAGCGCGATCGAACCGAGCTTGCTGACCGGCATCGTGTTCGACGCTCAGTTCCGAATCCATGACGCCGACGCATGCCGTGAAAAAGGGAACGCGGTATCGCTACTACATCTCCCGCCGCCTCATCACCGGCCCCGCGGCGGACAAGTTCGCATGGTCAGCGGGTCCCGGCGTCAAATCTCGAAGCGCTTGTCATCGGCCGCCTGCGCGCGCTCTTCGCCGATCCCGTCGAAATCCTGAATGCGATCTCGAATGGCGAGAAGGATGCGCCGATGCAAAAGAGGTTGAGGGACGCGGCCGCCGCGCTCTCTGCTCGGTGGGATCGTCTGCCGACGGAAACGCTGCACGACTTGACGCGCTCCGTCCTCGTCAGGGCGCAGGTTCACGCCGATCGCATTGACCTTGATGTCGGCTCGGCGCGTTTGGTCAGACGACTTATGAGCGAAGGCGGCGGCGACGGGATCGCCGCTGGGAATCGGGCATCGAACGCGAACGCCGATGGCGCCGAAGAGCCGCTGATCAGGCTGAGCATTCCGGCCCGCCTGAAACGAACCGGCAAAGAGATGAAGTTCATCGTCGATGGCGTTGCGAGTTCGGCTCCGGCGGATACGACTCTGATCCGGCTGCTCGTGCGGGGTCGGAAAATCGGCAAGCGAATGTTCGAGCCCGGCTGTCCGCCCCTTGAGGACATCGCGCGTGAGGAAAGGATCACATCCTCTTATGCAACGCGCCTTGTTCGGTTGACCTTCCTCGCCCCCGATATCGTCGCCGCGATCCTGGCGGGAAAGCAACCCGCGGGGCTCACCGCCAACAAGCTGATGGCCGACACGCGTCTGCCCCTCGATTGGCGGGACCAGCGAACCGCGCTGGGGTTCGCGTAAAGTCCGTTCCCTACGACTCAGTCCCCTGCTCCACGGTACGCGCTCCCCGCCCCATGATGCGTCGGCGATCAGCGCATGCTTGTTCTGCTCACGGACAGCGGCTCGATCCGCGATCCGTCGCTCGGAGACGCGCGGACCGCAATGTGATCCCTGGGGCCGCGCAGTCAGAGACGCCCGGACCTCTGAAAATAGCTTTCGAGACTTTCGCGCGAAGAGAGCCCTATATCGCCCAAAAATCGTCTCTGCGGACTGACCGGAAAATGCATCGCCGGCAAAGTCCCGGAAATGAGGGCACAATTTGGCCAGTCATCAAATGTCCAATTACTCTGTGATATCAATAGCTTAATGTCGTGGCGGAGGGGGCGGGATTCGAACCCGCGATACGGTTTCCCGCATACACACTTTCCAGGCGTGCGCCTTCAGCCTCTCGGCCACCCCTCCGTTTTGCGCTTGCCGCGCAAACAGCGCGCATAACACCGCGCCCGGTTGTGGCGCAAGTCGGCGCCTCGGCGATCACACTGTGGCCCCTGCGCCACAGTTGGATGGATTGCGGCGGATTTCCACCGCGTCCTGGCCAAACGCCTGCGGCGGCTTTTAGGCGGGCTCAAAAAGGACATGGTGGGCGATGAGATCTTGCGGGGGGTGCGAAAGACGCTGCAAGGCGCGCCTCGTCGAATTGCGTACCGGGGACGATTGCGCGTAAAACGAGTATAGACTACAGTGCCAACTCGCACCGTTACGAATTCTGGCCGATGTGACGCAGCGTTTGTCGCCTCAAGATGAGACACTGGGACATCCGACCCATGAAGAAAACCCCCAATCCGATCGACAAACACGTTGGCGCCCGCCTGCGGATGCGGCGCATGTTGGTCGGCATGAGCCAGGAAAAGCTGGGAGCCGCGCTCAAGATCACTTTTCAACAGATTCAAAAATATGAAAAGGGCGCCAACCGCATCGGCGCCAGCCGGTTGCAGGAGCTGGCCCGCGTGCTGCACGTGTCGCCTTCCTTCTTCTTCGAAGGCGCGCCGTTGGGGGAAGCGCCGGTCAGCGGCTTCGCCGAGGCAGGCCAGGCTTCCTACGTCGTCGATTTCCTGTCGACTTCGGAAGGGCTGCAACTGAACAGGGCTTTCGCGCTCATTCGCGACCCCAAGGTCCGCCGCAAGATTCTCGACCTCGTCGCCTCCCTCGCGCACGGCTCCGGCGAGCCGACCGAGAGCCCCGGCGAGGCGCCGTAGGGCGCCGCCGCGCATCGTTCTTTATAAAGAACATAATCGACGGAATGGCTTGACCTGGCGAACGGCGCCTGTCAAAAGGCGGCCGCTTTGGGCGTCAGCCGCCGTGCAACGATCGAGCGGTCGGGCGTTGCAGTGAGCATCTTGCGCTTCATGCCAAAGAAACGCGACTGGAGACCCTTTCGGTGACCCGCAAAAACTTTCAATTCACCAGCGAATCCGTTTCCGAAGGCCATCCGGACAAGGTTTGCGATCGGATATCCGATGAAATGGTCGATCTCTACTTTCGCGAGGGCGTGAAGGCCGGCGTCGACCCCTATCAGATCCGCGTCGCCGCCGAGACGCTGGCGACCACCAACCGCATCATCATCGCCGGCGAGGTGCGCGGTCCGCAGCTCGACCATCGGGTCATCGAGGAGACGGCCCGGGCGGCGGTCAAGGACATCGGTTACGAACAGTCCGGCTTTCATTGGCGCAACGCCCGGGTCGAAATCCTGCTGCACGAGCAATCGGCCGATATCGCGCAGGGCGTCGATGCGGCGGGCAACAAGGACGAGGGCGCCGGCGATCAGGGAATCATGTTTGGATACGCCTGCAACGAGACGCCGCAACTGATGCCGGCGCCGTTGTATTACGCGCATGAGATCCTCAAGGAATTGTCCGAAGCGCGCCGATCCGGCGTCGAGAAGAGCCTCGGGCCCGACGCCAAGAGTCAGGTGACGGTGCGCTATGAGAACGGCGTCCCCGTCGAAGCGACGCAGATTGTCGTCTCCCACCAGCACACCGACGAATCGCTCTCCTCGGAAGACGTGGCGCGCATCGTGCGCCCCTATGTCGAACGGGCGCTGCCCGCGGGCTGGCTGACTGCCCGCACCGTCTGGCACATCAACCCGACCGGCAAGTTTTTCATCGGCGGCCCGGATGGCGATTGCGGCCTGACGGGGCGCAAGATCATCGTCGACACTTACGGCGGCGCGGCCCCGCATGGCGGGGGCGCCTTCTCGGGCAAGGACCCGACCAAGGTCGACCGTTCGGCGGCATACGCCGCGCGCTATCTCGCCAAGAACGTCATCGCCGGCGGCTTCGCGGACCGTTGCACGATCCAGTTGTCCTACGCGATCGGCGTCGCCAGGCCATTGTCGATCTACGCCGATCTTCATGGCACTGGAAAGATCGACGAGGCCAGGCTCGAAGGGGCGCTGATGGATGTGATGAACCTTTCGCAGCGCGGCATTCGGGAACATCTCGGCCTCAACAAGCCGATCTACGCGCGGACCTCCGCGTACGGCCATTTCGGGCGCCCGCCCGACGCCGACGGCGGCTTCTCATGGGAAAAGACCGACCTGGTGAGCCAGTTGCGGGGCCTCGTCTCCTGATTGGTGTTGCGCCGGAGACCGCCCGGCAGGAACCGGCCGCCGACCCGGCGCGGCGCGCGCTTTACGGACGCAGCCGCGGCAAGAAGCTGCGCGCCTATCATGCGCGTCTGATCGAGGAGCGTCTGCCGGAACTCGAAATCGAGCAGCGGCCCGTTGGCGATTGCCGCGCGCTGTTTCCTTTCGCGCCGAGCGAGGTATGGCTCGAGATCGGTTTTGGCGGCGCCGAGCATCTGCTCGCTCAGGCCAGGGCGCGGCGCGACGTCGGCTTCATCGCTTGCGAGCCGTTCATCAACGGCGTCGCCAAGGCGCTGGCCGGCATCGAAGAGGATCGAACTCGACAATGTGCGGTTGCGGGCGGGCGACGCGGGGGCGCTGATCGCGCGCCTCCCGGACGGCAGCCTGTCGCGTATCTTCATTCTCTATCCCGACCCGTGGCCGAAGCGTCGCCAAAACAAGCGCCGGCTGATTTCGGAGCCGATGGTTCGCGAACTCGGCCGCGTCGCGCGAAGCGGCGCCTGCGTGCGCTTCGCCACCGACATCGACGACTACGCGGGCTGGACGCTTCAGCGCTTCCTCGGCTCGGCCAACTTCGTCTGGCTCGCGAACGACGCGGATGACTGGCGTCTCCCGTGGGCGGATTGGCGCGCGACCCGCTATGAAGCGAAAGCCGCGCGCGAGCAGCGCCGACCGGTCTATCTGACGTTCCAGCGCGTCTGATCGCAGCGCTCGCTTCGCCGCCGAACCGGCGCGGTCATCTCAAATTCGTCACCATCACGAACAGCGCGTGAGGATTGGTTACGAGATAGCGCAGAAACAGCCGCCGCGGCTCCAGCGCGACCCGGAACAACCATTCGAGCCCGACCCTTTGCATCCACCCGGGTGCGCGCGGTTTGGCGAGCGAAAGAAAATCAAACAGCCCGCCCGCCGTCTTGACGATCCCGACGCCGCGCAGGGCGCCGAGGTTGCGCTGACAGAATTGCTGCTCCAACGGCACCCCCAGCGAAAGCCAGAGAACGTCGGGCTCCAATCGAGCGATCTCGGTCACGACGGCGGCTTCCTCGGCGCGTGAGAAATAGCCGTTTCGCCTGCCGACGATGCGCAACGACGGATGAACCGCGAGCGCCCCCTCGACCGCCCGCCGGTTAACCTCTTCGCTGCCCCCCAGCATATAGAATGTGACGCCGGCGGCGGCGGCCAGAGCCGCCACGACCGGAAAGAGATCGGTCGTCGCGACCCGCTCCGGCAACGGATTGGCGCACAGGTAACGGGACAGGAAGACCAGCGGTTGGCCGTCCGCGTTGATCGAATTGGCGCTGCGAATCATTTCGGCGAGGCTGCGGTCGCGCGCGCACAGCGAAATGACCTGACCGTTGACCGAGGTCGAATAGAACGGCCGCTCGGAGTTCCGGCGTTGCGCGCTTTGGCAATAGGCGATGAACGCCTGCGCGGTCTCCTGGATATCGACGGCGTCGATCGGCAACTGGCCGACATGGGCGACGGGCCGCCGCTGCGGCAGCCACGCCTTGTTCGCAAGTTCCATACGCTCGCTCCAAATCCCCTCAAGGCTTGGAGCGGGCAAGGCGCGTGCCTCCCGATTCGGGACGGCAGACGCACGCGACGGCCTGCGATCTGAGCTTCCGCGCCAAACCTGCGCGGCGGCGGCTTCCTGCGCCGGGCGATCTGTCGAACCACGCCGGCTTCGAACAGGATCGCACGTCGAGGCAACGGGTTAGACGGCTGGATCGATTCGATGCCGCCACGGCCGCACAAAGCTCCGGCCGCATGCCGCGTCGAAATGTGGGATCGGGGCGCGCTCTGGCCGCCGCCGGCACGACGCTTGCCACTGAGGCCGCGGGGCCGCCCTCTCGCGCGACTCCGTCGACGTTTGTCCCAGAATGGAGCGGCCAAGGGTGCAAGTCAGCGGCGCATCGACCGGGACGCTTCGGGCCGCCGGACGCCAGTCCCCCGCCGATTCCGCGCGGCGCCTCCATCACCGGCGATGGTCCGCCGCCTCCAAAGCATTCGCCGAAATCGGCTTCGGCTGGCTCGCCGCCTTGGGCGATTTCGGCGCCGTCGCGCTGGCCGCCGCCGCCTCGAACGTCATCTACAAGCTGGCGACGTTCGGACTCCTGCCCGGCGTCCAGCCGGTGACCAAGGTCGGCGCCATCGTCGGCCTGCTGGTGGTTATTTCGAATATCCAGCGCAAAGAATATTCAATCAGGCGATTCGAGACGTTCTCCGGACATTTCGGGCGTTGTGTCTCGGTCTGGAACCTCGCCTTCTTCTGCGTGTTCGCGCTCGGCTTCGCCACCAAGACGACGGATGTGTTTTCGCGCGGCGCCACCGGGGTGCTGTATGTCGTCGGCCTCGTGGCGCTGGGCGGCATGCACGCCGTCATGGTGCGGCTCGCCGAAGCGACCAAGCGCATGGGTTTGCTGCCGCCGCGCCGGCTGGTCGCCGTCGGCTTCGAGCGCCAGTTGTCCGCCTTCGTGCGGCGCTACGAGTTCGCGAAGTCCGGCATGGAGATCGCCGCCGCCGCGGTGCTGCGTGAGGGCGAGGCGCATCTCGGCGAGGATCTCGCGCTTGCCGCCGCGACGGTGCGAATGCTGCGCCCCGACGATATATTCATCGCGGTTCCGTGGTCGCACACTAGCGCCATCGAAGCGTGCGTCGACACGTTCCTGCGGACGCCGGCCGAGATTCATCTGGGCCCCGAGGCGATTCTCGATCGTTTCAGCGAAGCGGAAGTCGCCAAGTTCGGGCCGATCTTCGCCCTCAATCTGACGCGCCAGCCGCTCTCGCTGCTGGAGCGTTTTGAAAAACGCGTCTTCGACACCGCGGCGGCCTTGGCGGCGCTCATTCTGCTGGCTCCGCTGTTCGCCGTCGTGGCGTTGCTGATCCGCCTCGACGGGCCGGGTCCGGTGTTCTTTCTTCAGAGGCGCTACGGCTTCAACCAGGAGCCGTTCCGGATCGTCAAATTTCGGACGATGACGACGATGGAGGACGATTCGCAGACTTGTATCGGCGACGCGCTTCGATCCCGCGGGTGACCCGCATCGGCGCGTTCCTGCGCCGGACCAGCATCGACGAACTGCCGCAGCTCCTGAATGTTGTGGCGGGCGACATGTCGCTGGTCGGTCCGCGGCCGCACGCGCTCGCCCACGACCAGAAATACGAGGGCCGCATCGCCCAATACGCTCGCCGCCACAACGTCAAGCCGGGCATCACCGGCTGGGCCCAGGTGCGCGGGCTGCGCGGCGAGATCGCCAGCGACGAGAAGATGCGCCAGCGGGTCGAGCACGATCTCTACTACATCGACAACTGGTCGCTGTGGCTCGACATCAAGATTCTGGCGATGACCGTCCTGTCGTCGAAGGCCCATTCCGGCGCTTATTGACGCGCCACGCGGCGGGCGCCCCTCGCTGTCGCGCGCAAACGCCAACGCATGCGCGACCGCCTTGCGCATCACGCTCGACAGCGCGACGCGCTCGATCTCCTGCTGCGCCGCCCAGAAGCAGCCCTCGTGCACCGTCGGCCGTCCGGAAAGGCGCACGACATAGACGTTCAGGCGAAGCGAGAAATGGGTGAAGGCCTGCTCCACCAGCCCCGGCGCCAGACGCCACGGCGCCGCGAAAGGCGCCGCGCTGGCCGCTTCATCGGCCGCAAAATCAACGGACCAGGGCGTGCCCGGCAATTCGACCGTGCCGCCCAGCAACCCTTCGGGCGGGCGGGTGCGCAACAGAATGCTGCCGTCCGACGCCTGCGCGAAGAACGCCGCGCCCCGGCGCTCCGGCCGCGCCTTGCGCGGGCCCTTGCGGGGCCAGCTCTGCGGCTGACCGGTTGCAGCGCCGTCGCAGTCCGGCTCCAAGGGACAGGCTGGGCAATCCGGGCTGCGCGGCGCGCAGATCGTCGCGCCGATGTCCATCAGCGCCTGCGCGAAGTCGCCCGGCCGGTCAGCAGGGGTCAAGGCCGCGGCGGCGGCGGCGATGGCGCCGCGGGCCTTGGCGATCGGCGCGTCGATGGCGCGCAGCCGCGTCATGATGCGCGCGATATTGCCGTCCACCGGCGAAGCGCGCCGGTTGAACGCGATCGCGGCGATCGCCGCCGCGGTATAGGCGCCGATTCCGGGCAGCGCGCGCAACTCCGCCTCGCTTTGCGGGAAGGCGCCGCCGCGCCGCGCCACTTCGCGCGCGCAGGCGTGCATGTTGCGCGCCCGCGAATAATAGCCAAGCCCGGCGAAGGCGCGCATGACGTCGTCCAGCGCGGCGGCGGCGAGGTCTTCGACGCGCGGCCAAAGCGCAATGAAGCGTTCGAAATAGGGGGCCGCCGCGCGCGCCGTGGTCTGCTGCAGCAGGATTTCGGAGAGCCAGACGCGGTAGGGGTCGGCGCGCTCGCCGGGCTCGGCGCGCCACGGAAGAGTTCGGCGATGGCGATCCCACCAGTCGAGGACCCGGCGGGACGCATCGCGGGGCTTCGCATCCGCACGGCGAGGGTTTAGACTGGGGGGCATTGCTCCAACCATAGGGGAACGGGGCCGATGACGAAACCGCCGAGTTGGCTGCGCCGCGGCGCCACGCCGCTTGGCGCGTTCCTTGGCGCACTCGTCGAGCCGGCGCTGGCGCGGCAGGGGCTCAGCGAGACGAGCCTGGTGACCGACTGGAGCGAGATCGCCGGCGCGCGTCTCGCCGGCGGCTGTCGTCCGATCGAGGTGCAATGGCCGCGGACGCTGCGGCGCGATCCTGACGCGCCGGCGGCGCTCGCCACGCTGGTCCTGCGCGTCGAGGGCGCGTTCGCGCTGGAGGCTCAGCATTCGGCGCCGGTGATCATCGAGCGCGTCAACGCGCATCTCGGCTGGCGCTGCATCGGCAAGATCGCGTTTCGCCAGGGGCCGCTCGACAGCGCGGGAAAGCGCGCGCCAAAGGCCGCGCCGCCGAGCGCGCGCGCAAGGGAACTGGCCGAGGGTTACGCCGCGCCGATCGAGGCCGCAGAGCTTCGCGAGGCGCTCGCGCGGCTGGGCGCGCGGGTGATCGACAAGGCTGGCGCCGGAGGCTAGACGCTGGTTCGAAGGATCGTCTCACGACAAGGAGAGGCCGAGATTTCCGCGCCAGCCAACACCCTGCTCCGCCGCCCCGCCGCAAAGATGAACGGCGCCGGCAATGAGATCGTGGTCCTCGACCTGCGCGGCGGCGCGGTCGAACTGGCCGCCGATCAGGTTCGCGCCATCCATCGCGCCGACGGGCTGGCGTTCGATCAATTGATGGCGCTGTTCGATCCGCGTCGCGCGGGAACCGACGCCTATGTGCGCATCTACAACAACGACGGGAGCGAAGCCGGGGCCTGCGGCAACGGCGCGCGCTGCGTCGCCTGGTGGCTGATGCGGGGCGGGACCCGCCAGGTTCTTTGGATCGAGACCGCCGCCGGCGTTCTCGAATGCCTGCGCGAAGGCGAATTCCTGTTCCGCGTCGACATGGGGGAACCGCGTCTGGGGTGGAGCGAAATTCCACTCAGCCGCGCCGTCGCCGACACCAGAAGCGTTGCGCTGCCGGCGGCGGGCGCCGATCTCGGCGCCGCTTCGGTGGTGAATATGGGCAATCCGCACGCGATCTTCTGGGTGCGCGATCCCGACGCCTGCGATCTGGCGACGATCGGCCCGCGGCTCGAGCACGATCCGATATTCCCGGAAAAGGCTAACATTTCGCTCGCCCATGTCGTGGCGCGTGACCACATCCGCCTGCGCGTGTGGGAGCGCGGGGTCGGCCTGACGCAGGCCTGCGGTTCGGCCGCCTGCGCGGCGCTGGTCGCCGGCGTCCGCAACGATCTGACCGACCGCAAGGCGCGGATAACGCTGCCCGGCGGCGAGCTGACGATCGAATGGCGCGCAAAGCGACAATCACGTGCTGATGACCGGCCCGGTGGAGCTGGAGCGCGAGACCGCCATCGATCTCTAGCGCGTGTTGCATCGGCCGGGACCCTGTGGCACAACGCGCCCGGCTTTTCAGGCCCGTTCCCGGTTCCTCACCCGGACGGGCGACGCTGCGGTAGCTCAGTGGTAGAGCACTCCCTTGGTAAGGGAGAGGTCGAGAGTTCAATCCTCTCTCGCAGCACCAGCGTCATGCGGTAATGATCGAAGCGTTTTCGGTCTTCGACCCCCAGTCGCGACCCTCCTTCACTCCATCGGCACCGCGACCAGCGGCCGGCGGGCGTCGTCGAGCACGCGGGCGGTGGTGCTCCCGCGCACCGCGGCGAGCAGGCCGTGGCGCCCCGCCGTCGGCATCGCGATCATGTCCGCGCGCAGATCCGCGGCGGTCTTGAGGATGGTCTCGACCACCGGGCCCTGGCGCGCGATCACCGGCAGTTCGAGGGCCTCGCCCTGCGCGTCGATCAGTTCGGGCGCGCGCTCGCCGACATGCAGCAGTTGGATGCGCGCGCCGGGAGCGATCAGCTTGATTCGCGCTTCGATGCGGCGCAAGGCGGGAATCGAGGCCGCGCGATCGTCGATCGGGACCAGGACTGTTCGCAACGAAAGAGCGCCGGTGCGCGCGTCGACGAAGCCCCTTTTGCCCTCGCGCAGGAACAGGCTCGCCGTCCGCGCCTTGCGCAGCACGCCCTGCTGCGCCGACGCGTCGAACCATCGCGCCATGCGCTTGTTCTCGTGGGTGGCGAGCACGACGAGATCGCAGGGGTGGCTGTCGAGGAAATCCAGAATGCCGGCGCGGGCGTTCCTCGCCGGCACGCTCATGCTCGACACCCGCAGGCCGAGTTCTCGTTCAAAGGAGTCCGGTTGGGCGTCGGGGCCGAGCATCCCCCAATTGACGAGAACGTCGCGCACATGCCGGAAGCCGGAGCGGCTCGGCGCCGCCTCGCTTTCGCTCCTCACGTTCAGCAGACAAAGCTGGGCTTTGGCGATCAGCGCGATTTTGAGGGCGTGAGCGAAAGCGGCGGCGCCGGAAGGCGCAAAGTCGGTCGGGTGGACGATCGTCGCGAGCGGCGTTTGGGCGGAAGCCATGATTGCGGGCCATCTCGAATTGTCCGGGTCGATCGCGCGGCAGTCTGGCGCGCCAGGATTGAGCGAGGCTGACGGCCACCAGAATCGAAGCCTGCGGTCCGTCGCTCGCCGCTCAGGCGGGCGCCAGTTCGGCCGTCGCCGGTGGCGTCGCGCCGCGCAGCAGCGCCTTCTGGGCCTGCCATTCGGCCGCGGCGTCGAGCGTCTCGTAGAAATGCGTCTCGCCGCCGGCGAGCGAGGCGATCGGCAGGCCGTTGCGGTAGAGCACGCGATTGCCGGTGAGCGCCGCCAGCCTCGGCCCCGGCGTGAGAATGCCGACGAGATTCAGCGGGTCCGCGCCGGACAGGGATATCCACTGCTCGGAATCCTGGTTGCGCCTCGTCTCGCGCAGCAGCCCGATCGCGTCCGGCAGTGCGAACTGCTCGCCGGAGAACCCGGCGACGAACCGGCCGCCGCGGAGTTCGCCGCGCGCCTCCATCCGCCGGTAGACGCGCAGCAGATCGCGCCACGGCGGCAGCCAGGCCGCCTCGCGCTCCAGCAGCCGCCAGAACACCACGCCGTAGCGAAGCAGCAGCGCGCGGGCGACGTGTTCGATCGCCTCGGGGCCGATCTGACGGGCGTCCGGAGCGCCGCCGTCGCGTCGGGCGAGCGCCCAGCGGCCCGCATCCTCCATGCCATAGGCGACGGTGCGGCGCTTGCGGCGTCCGCCCGCGCCGAGCTTGCGCTGGTCGGACGGCACCAGCAGCGCGCGCAATCCGGCGAAACTGTCCGACGTCACGAGGCCGAGCGCCGCCAGTTCGGCGAGCGCCTCCTCGACCTGCGAGCGCAACATCCCGGCGCCGGCGACCAGCTCATCGAAAAATGACGCGCCGCGCTGCTTGATGAAGTCGGCGACCGCCTGGGCCGACCCTCTCAGTGTCCGCGCATCCCCGTTCGGCGACAACGCCTGCCAGAGCGGCGCATGTCGGCGCGCCAGCAGGGTGATCGGCGTGGTGCGCACAGGGGTCGGCGCCGCGCTCGACGCCACTCGCTCGCTCTTCGCGCGGTCTCAATCGCATCCACGCGACGCGCCCGGCGAGGCATTCATCGTCGAGCCACGCCGGCTCGTAATCGGCGACGCGGGCCGGCAGGATTTCGCTCTCCCACGCGCCGGCCGGCGCCTCGAAGCCCTCGAGCTGCTGAACCGTCGCCGCCAGCGCCTCGGGGCCCTCCATCCGCTCGTCGGGCGACACGTGCTGCCAGGCGAACAGGAACCGCAGGAAATCGCGCGCGGCGACCGGCTCGATCTCGGCGCGCAGGCGCTTGACGGTGTAGCGGTGAATGCGCGCAAGCAGCCGCCGGTCGCACCACTCGTCGGCGTTGGCGCCCGCGGTGAACCGCCCGCGCATCGCAAAGCCCTCGGCTTGCAGCGCCGCCAGCGCCGACGCGATCTCGTCGGCCTCCAGACCCAGAGGCGCCGCCAGCGCACCCGGCGTGACGGGGCCGCAGCCCTCCAGCCGGCCGCGCAGAATTTCGACCAGCGCGGCCTCGGCGGACCATTCGCGGGCGTAGTCGGTCGGCGCGACGATCGTCGGATCAGTCCGGCAGTCCGGCCACAACGCCTGGAACTGCGGCAGCCGTTCGGCGGCGATCCAGACCTCCGCGCCTGCCCGGCGCAGGCGGGTCACGCGGCCCTGCGCGGCGAGCGCATCGAGCCAATCACGCCAGACGCTCGCCTCGGCGGCGCTGAGAAAGCCGAGCCATGCGACGGCGTCGTGCAGTTCGTCGGCGTTCTCCGGGTCGGGCCAGGCTTCCGCGCGCACGCGCTCGATCGCCTCGGGATCGAGCCGGCCGATATCGGAGGCGGCTTCGGGGTCGAGCCAGCGGCGGCTCATCACCGCCTGCGTTCGACGCTCCTCCAGCGGCGCATCGTCCAGAAACGCATAGGGCTTCGCCGACAGCACCTCGAGGGCGAGCGGCGAAGGCTCGGTCAAGTCGCGCGCGACCACGCTGATCTCGCCGGCTTCCATCCCGGCGAGCAGCCGCTCCAGCCCCGCGATGTCCATCGCGTCGTTCAGGCAGTCGGCGATCGTCTGGTTGACCAGCGGATGGTCAGGGACTTCGCGTTCGCCGACAAGGTTTTCGGCGCAGGCGAGCTGGTCCGGAAACACCGTCCCGACCAGGTCCTCGGCGTCCATGCGCGCGAGCTGCGGCGGAACCTTCCTGCCGCCTCGCATGCGGGGCAGCGCGAGGGCGATTCCCGCCACCCAGCGCCACCGCGTGGTGAACATCGGCGCATCGAGCATCGCCTGGATGAGGACGGTCCGCGCGCTGGCGGAATGCAGGTAGCGCGCGGCGTCGCCGAGCTCGAAGCTGTGCGCGGTGGTGAGCGACAGAACGATATTGTCCTCGGTCGCCGCCGCCTGCAGCTCGAAATTGAACTTGCGGCAGAAGCGCTTGCGCAGCGCCAGGCCCCAGGCCCGGTTGACGCGGCTGCCATAGGGCGAGTGAATGACGAGTTGCATGCCGCCCGCTTCGTCGAAGAAGCGCTCCAGCACGATCGTTTCCTGGGTCGGCAGGCAACCCAGCGCCGCATGCGACGCCTTGAGATATTCGACGAGCTGCCTGGCCGCCGGCTCGGCGACCCCCGCCTCCGCGACGAGCCATTCAACGATGGCCTCCTCGCCGGCGCCCGCCCGCAGGCGCGCGGCGACGCCGCCGCGCAACCTCGACACCGACCGCGACAGCTCATCGCTGCGGCCGGGCGCCTCGCCAAGCCAGAACGGGATCGTCGGCGGCCATCCCGTGCGCATCCTCCACCCGCACCAGGCCGCGCTCGACGCGCATGATGCGATAGGAGGCGTTGCCGAGCTGGAAGATGTCGCCGGCCATGCTTTCGACGGCGAAATCCTCGTTGACCGAGCCGACCGACAGGTTCTCGGGCTCCAGCACGACCTTGTAGTCCGCATTGTCCGGAATGGCGCCGCCGGAAGTCAGCGCCGTCAGGCGCGCGCCGCGCCGACCGCGAAGCATCCGATTGACCGCGTCGTAATGCACCAGGGCGCCGCGCCGGCCGCGGCGCGTCGTGAAGCCTTCCGCCAGCATGTGCACGACGTCGAAGAATTGCTCGCGCGACGCCGCGCGATAGGGCCACGCCCGGCGAAACAGCGCAAGCAGGTCGTCGGCGCACCACTCCTGCGCCGCGACCTCGGCGACGATGTGCTGGGCGAGCACGTCGAGCGGTTGATCGGGGATCGTCAGCGCGTCGAGTTCGCCACGCCGGACGCTGTCGAGCAGCGCAGCGCATTCGACCAGTTCGTCGCGCGACAGCGGGAACAAGCGCCCCTTGGGCGTCCCGCCGACGGCGTGTCCCGAGCGCCCGACGCGTTGCAGGAAGCTCGCGATCGATCGCGGCGAGCCGATCTGGCAGACCAGGTCGACATCGCCGATATCGATGCCAAGCTCCAGCGACGCGGTGGCCACCAGCGCCTTCAACGCGCCGCGCTTGAGCCGTTGCTCGGCGTCCAGCCGCAACTCCCTGGCCATGCTGCCGTGGTGAGCGGTCACATGATCCTCGCCGAGGCGCTCTGACAATTGTCGCGCCACCCGCTCGGCCATCCGCCTTGTGTTGACGAACACCAGCGTGGTGCGATGCGCCTCAACCAGACCGGCGAGTCTGGTCGTAGACCAGTTCCCAGACTTCCGCCGACATCACGGCTTCGAGCGGCGACGAAGGGACTTCCAGGGCAAGATCGCGGGCGCGGATGTGGCCGGTGTCGACGATTTCGCAATGGGGCGCGTCATCGAGGCCGCCGCCGACCAAGAAGCGGGCGACCGCCTCGATCGGCTTCTGGGTGGCCGACAGGCCGATGCGCTGCAGCGCGCCGCCGCACAAGGCTTGCAGACGCTCCAGCGACAGCGCGAGATGCGCGCCGCGCTTGTTGGGCGCCATGGCGTGGATCTCGTCGACGATCACCGTCCGCGTCGTCGCCAGCATCTTCCGGCCGGACTCGGAGCCGAGCAGAATGTAGAGGGATTCCGGCGTCGTCACGACGATATGGGGCGGCCGCCGGCGCATGCGATCGCGCTCGGCGACCGGCGTGTCGCCCGTCCGGACCCAGGCGCGAATGTCGACGTCGGGCAAACCGCGAGCCTGCAGCGCCGCGCGGATGCCGGCGAGCGGCGCCTCGAGGTTGCGCTGGATGTCATTCGACAGCGCCTTCAGCGGCGAGACATAGACGACCTGCGTTTCGTCGGCGAGCCGGCCCTCGACCCCCTGGCGCGCCAGGGAATCGATCGCCGCGAGAAAGGCGGCGAGCGTCTTGCCGGACCCGGTCGGCGCGGCGACCAGCGTATGCCGCCCGGCCAGGATCGCCGGCCACGCCTGCGCCTGCGCCGGAGTAGGCGCGCCGAAGCTGCTCTCGAACCACGCGGCGACCGCGGGGTGAAAGAGATCGATCAGCTTCGGGCGTAAAGCGATGGACAAGGGCCGAAAATCCTGACGCCAGCGCGTTCGAGACTTCCCGGCGGGAGCTCCGAACCTGTCTGACGGCTACGCATGGCTTATAGATAGGGACGGACGGTCGGAAATATCAATGATCGTCGCTCGCCCGATCGCGCCGGCGACCGGCTTTGACAGGGCGGCCAAACTGCCGAACAGTGCTGAAAGCCACTCTTCCGAGGACCCGACTTTTGCCCGAGCCGATCGATCCTTTCATGATTCGCGCGCATGTCCCGCGCTTCGCGGACCACGTCGCAGACTACCACGCCTCCAGCGCGGCGACGCGAGCAAGGCTCACGGCGCGGCTCGATGTCGCCTATGGCGACGGCCCAGACGACAAGCTCGATCTGTTCTTCCCCGAGCCGGCCGTCTCGAACAGGCAGGCCCCCGTTCATCTGTTCATCCACGGGGGCTATTGGCGGGCCAATTCGAAGAACGATTTCAGCTTCTTGGCGGACAGCATCGTCGCCCAAGGCGCGATCGCGGCGATCCTCGACTATTCGCTGATGCCGGGCGCGCGGATGGACGCGCTCGTCGATCAGGTGCGGCGCGCCGCGAGCTGGCTCGGGCGGCAAGCGCGGGAGTTCGGCGGCGATCCCCAGACGATCAGCGCAAGCGGTCATTCGGCGGGCGGTCATCTCGTCAGCTATCTCGTGTGCCGCGCGCCGCACGAGGCGGAGTTTCCGCGCACGCCCGTCCGCTCGGTGCTTGCGGTCAGCGGACTCTTTGATCTCGCGCCGATCGCGCAAAGCTTCCTTCAGTCGGAAATTCATCTGACCGCGGAGGAAATCGCGCGATGGTCGCCCTGCGACGCGATCCCGCGCGCCGACAGTGTCGTGCGTCTTGCTGTCGGCGGGCTGGAAACCGCGCCGTTCTTCGAGCTGGCGGCGCGCTTTGCCGATCGATTGTCGTCCTTCGCGCTTTCGCCGCGCTCTTCGATCCTCGCCGCAGAAGATCACATGACGATCGTGCGCGCGCTCGGGCGCCCCGGAAGCGAATGCGCGACGCTTTTGGCCGAAACGATCGCCGACTCTCGCTGAGGATGTTGACTGAAGCGCCCGCGTATCAGGCGTGGCCTCGATCGGTCAGGACGCGCCGCCTCTTCAGAGGCCCGCCGCGCCCCCGTCGGAACGCGGATCATGCGCCGCCTGGATCGCGCCCCTGGCATCGCGGATCAGAGCGCCGGCGTGGCCGAACGCATCGGAATAGCGTTCGCTCGTCCACTCGATCTGGTGGCCGGCGCGCGCCAACGTCTTGCCAACCCCGTCGTCGAAACCGCCCTCCAGCTTGACCGTCGCCGACGGCGCGCCCCAAGAGCGGCCGAACAAGAAGCGCGGTGCGTCGAGTGCGCGGACGAGGTCCTGTCCGCTGAGATAGCGGGTCAGCACTTGCGCCTGAAACTGCGGCTGACCGTCGCCGCCCATCGCGCCGTAGGGCATGACGCGGCCGTCGCGAAAAACCGCGAGCGGCGGGTTGAGCGTATGAAACGGACGCCGGCCCGGCCGCAGCGCATTGACCGCGCCGGCGTCCAGCGAAAACGCCACGCCGCGATTCTGCATGAGGACGCCGGTGCGCGGCAACACGCAGCCGGAGCCGTATTCCCAGTAGAGCGACTGGATGAACGACACGGCCCTGCCCTGCGCGTCGATGGCCCCCATCCAGACTGTGTCGCCCCGGTCGCTCTTGAGCAGCCAACTCGCGGCGCGGCGTGTGTCGATCGCAGCGGCCTCGCGCTCCAGCGCCTCTGGGGTAAGAAAATCCGCGAAGTCATGCTTTGACTCATTGAAGTCGACGCACACCTCGTCGCGAATCGACAACGCGCGCTTGGCGGCCTCGATCAAGGCATGAAAATAGGCGAAGCTCTCGACATCCCTCACGTTCAGCCGTTCGAACAGCCCCATCAGGATCAGCGAGGCCAGCCCCTGCGTCGGCGCCGGCGTGTTGTAGAGGGTCGCGCCTTTGATCGGCAGCGACAGAGGCTGGCGCCATGCTGCGCGATAGGCCTTCAGGTCGGCCCGCGTCACCGGCGCACCGAGACGCTCGAGGTCACCGGCGATCTCCCGCGCCACATCGCCGCGATAGAAGTCGTCGAGTCCGGCATGGGCGAGTTGAGCCAGCGTTTCACTAAGCAGCGTGAGCTTGCGAAGATCACCAGCCTTCGCCGCCTTTCCGTCAATGAAATAGGTTTCGACGAAGCCGGGCGCGGCAAGCAGCGCCTGGTCCCTGCCAGCGTCGAAACGCGCCTCCGAGCGCGAAACGGGATAGCCGTCGCGCGCATGGCGAATAGCATTCTCCAGCAGCACCCCCAGCGGCAGGCGCCCGCCCATCGCCGCTGACAAATCGAGCGCCAAAGCCCAGCCGCCGACCGCGCCGGGAACCGTCAGCGCCGCTTGCGCTCCGCGCGGCGGGATCGCTTCGACCTCCGCCAGGCGGTATCGTTCAATGGTCGCAAGCGCGCCGGCGAAACCGCAGGCCTCGATCGCGCGAACCTTGCCGTCCGGCTCGCGCATGAGCCAGAAGCCGTCGCCGCCGACGCCGTTCATATGGGGATAGACCACCGCGATGGTCGCGGCCATTGCGACCATCGCCTCGATCGCGTTGCCGCCCTGGACGAGGATGTCGCGCCCCGCCTCGGTCGCCAGGGAACTCGGCGCGGCGACGGCGGCGTGAGAGAAGACGGGCGTCTCGTTCATGTTGCAGGCCGATTCTGTCGCGAGGTTTGGCGAGGCGCGGCTTGCGCCGCGCAGGGCGATGGTATAGGGGCGGGCTTCGTGTGCGAAGCGTGGAGTGCAAATTGCCTGGCGAAAGGCCGATCAACTGGACGAACGCCGTGACGCTGACCAGCGTCGGCGTTCTCGTGGGCACCGAGTTGGTGGGCGCGGGATCGGCCGCCGGCTGGGCGATCGGCGGACTATTTCAGATTGGCGATGCGGCGACCCACGGCCTCGAAGCCGCGTTGATCGTGCTGGCGCTCGTCGGCCTGTTCTATTTCCTTCGCGCCGCCCTGAGTCACGAACCGATCCGGGGTTAGACCGGGCCGCGCGCCAGCATCTGTTGTTGCCGCCTTCCGTCGCCTGGCGGGCGAAGGGGCCTACGCCGCCTTCGATTTCGGCTGCACCTCGGCCGAATAATCGTCGATCAGGCCGCTCGTCAGGGCGCCCGGCGTGAACTTGTGCGGGCCGATTTCGCTGACCGGCGTGATCTCCGCCGCGGTTCCCGTGATGAAGCACTCGCTGAACGAAGAAAGCTCGTCGGGCAGGATGCGCCGCTCGGCGACCTCGACGCCGCGACGCCGCGCCAGTTCGATCGCCGTCTGCCGGGTCACGCCGTCGAGGAAACAATCGGCGATCGGCGTGTGCAGCACGCCGTCCCTGACGAAGAACACATTGGCGCCGGTGCATTCGGCGACCCGGCCCTGCCAGTCGAGCATCAGTGCGTCGGCATAGCCGCGGCGCTCCGCCTTGTGCTTGGAGATCGTGCAGATCATGTAAAGGCCCGCCGCCTTCGAGCGGCAAGGCGCCGTCGCGGGATCGGGCCGGCGATACTCGGCGATGTCGAGACGGATGCCCTTCATGCGCTGCGCCGGGTCGAAATAGCTCGGCCATTGCCAGGCGGCGATCGCCAGATGGATCGTGTTGTGCTGGGCCGACACGCCCATCATTTCCGAGCCGCGCCAGGCGATCGGGCGCACATAGGCGTCGGCAAAGCCGTTCTTCTCGAGGACGAGGGCTTTGGCCGCGTCGATCTGCGCGGCCGAATAGGGCACCTCGAAGTCCAGGATGCGGCCCGACTCCCTCAATCTCTCCGAATGCCTGGACGATTTGAAAATGGCCCCGCCATAGGCGCGTTCGCCTTCGAAAACCGCGCTGCCATAGTGCATCGCGTGGGTCAGCACATGGGCTTTGGCGTCGCGCCAGGGGACCAGCTGGCCGTCCATCCAGATCAACCCGTCGCGGTCGTCGAAAGCTTGCCCTGCCACGGAACTCTCCCTGTCGGCTCTTCGCCCGTTTGGAATTTGGCGGCGCTCGGCTTAAACATGCCGGGCATCGCGTCACGGATAGCAGGGAAGTTGAAATATGTCAACATTGCTGACGTAATTGGGATCGAGCATGGATATTGCTGCGAAATCTGGCGCGACCGCCGCCGGCGCGACCCCGATGTACGATCTGATCGAGCTGTTTTTTTTCGCCTATCGGGATTTTGTCAGCGACGCCGACCGGCTGCTGGAGACCTATCGGTTCGGGCGGGCGCACCATCGCGTGCTGCATTTTGTCAGCCGGCAACCGGGATTGACGATCGCCGAACTGCTCGAAATTCTCAAAATAACCAAACAAAGCCTCAATCGGGTGCTCAAGGAATTGATCGTCGAATCGTTCATTGAGGCGCGGGCCGGCGCGCAGGATCGTCGCCATCGGCAACTTCACACGACGGCGAAAGGGGCGCGCCTCGCCAGGGACCTCGCGCACCTCCAGACGCGCCGGTTCTCGAAAGCGATGGACTCGCTTGGCGAGGGCGGACGCGAACGGGCGATCGCGTTTCTGTTGGCGATGATCGACGAACACGAGCGGGAGCGCGTCGTCGCGCTGATCGGCGCAAGGGAGTTGGGCGCCGGCGAGCCGGGCGGAAGGTCGCTGAGCGCGCCGGCGAATGGTCAAATCGGGGAGAAACCGTGAGCGACGACAAACTGCCGCCCGGCGACGATGCAGCGCATGTGCTGGTGGTTGACGACGATCGACGCATCCGGATGCTGCTTTCGACATATTTGCGCAAGCACGGCTACCGCGTCACCATCGCCGCTTCGGCGCAGGAGGCGCGCGCCTGTCTTGAGGGCCTCGCCTTTGAGATCATCGTTCTCGACGTGATGATGCCCGGCGAGAGCGGCTTTGATTTCGCCGCCAGCCTCCGCCAGACGTCGCAAGTGCCCATCCTGATGCTCACCGCTCGCTCGGAGTCGAGCGATCGCGTTCACGGTCTTGAAATCGGCGTCGACGACTATCTGGCCAAGCCGCACGAGCCCAAGGAATTGCTGCTGCGTATCGGCTCAATTCTTCGCCGGACGAGGCCAGCCCCGCAACGGACCGGCGTCGCGGTCGTTCGCTTCGGGCCGTTCAGTTTTTCGCTGGAGCGGGGCGAATTGCGCGCCAACGACGAGGTGGTGCGCCTGACCGAGCGCGAACGCGACATGCTGCGTCTTCTTTGCGCGAATTCGGGCGAGAGCGTCTCGCGCGAGGCGCTGACCGGCTCGGGCGCGGCGGCGAACGAACGAACGGTCGACGTCCAGATCAACAGGCTGCGGCGAAAGATCGAGACCGATCCCGCCAACCCCATCTATCTGCAAACCGCGCGCGGCGCCGGCTACCGCCTGGTTGTCGACGGATGACCGCCGTCAGCGCCCGGCCGACAAGCCTCTACTTCTCGCGACCGCGGGCGGTATGGCGCCAGATCGCCCGCGCGATCGCCAATCTGTTGCCCAAGGGCCTCTACGGCCGGTCGTTGCTGATCGTCATTCTGCCGATGGTGCTGTTGCAGGCGGCGGTCGCCTACGTCTTCATGGAGCGTCACTGGGAGCTGGTGACGCATCGCCTGTCGGCGGCCGTGGCGCGCGACATCGGCGCGATCATCGATCTCTACAAGGCCTATCCGCCGGTCGGCGGCGTCGATCGCCTGCAGACGATCAGTTCCGAGCGATTTCACATCGACGTCGAATTGCTGCCCCAAGGCCCCCTGCCCCCGCCGATTCCCAAGACCTTCTTTGCCGAACTGGACCCGCTGACGCGCGCGCTTCCCGACGAAATCTCCAAGCAGATCCACCGGCCGTTCTGGATCGACACGGTCGGCCGGTCCGGCCTGATGGAGATCAGGGTCGACCTCGGCAACGGCATTTTGCGCATCCTCGCGCACCGCAGCCTCGCCTATGAGGCCAACGCGCATATTTTCATTCTGTGGATGCTGGGCGCCGCCATCGTCCTGCTGGCGGTCGCCATTCTTTTCCTGCGCAACCAGATCCGGCCAATCTTGCGATTGGCGCGCGCCGCCGAGGATTTTGGCAAGGGCCGCGACTTCGACTTCCAGCCCCACGGCGCCCGCGAAGTCCGGCAGGCCGGCTACGCCTTTATCGAGATGAAGCGGCGGGTCGAGCGCGCCCTCGAGCAGCGCACCGCGATGCTCAACGGCGTCAGCCACGACCTTCGCACCATCCTCACGCGCTTCAAACTGTCGCTGGCGGTGATGGACGAACAGCCGGAGACCGAACCGTTGCAAAAAGACGTCGAGGAAATGCAGCGCATGCTGGAGGCCTACCTCGCCTTCGCGCGTGGCGATACGGGCGAGGCGACCGTCTCGACCGACGTCCATGCCGTTCTCGACGCCTTGCGCTCGGACGCCGAACGGCATGGAAGCTCGGTCAGCATCGAGGCGAGCGGCAACCTCAACGTGAAGGTCCGGCCCAGCGCGTTCAAGCGTTGTCTGGCGAACCTAGTCGCCAATGCGCAGCGGCACGGCGAAAACATCGTGTTGCAGGCGTCGCGCGAGCAGCGCTTCATCGCGATTCATGTCGACGATGACGGGCCGGGCATCGCGCCCGAGCACCGCGAAGACGTCTTTCGCCCGTTCTACCGGCTGGACGAGGCGCGCAATCAGGACGACAGCGGCGCCGGCCTGGGCCTCGCCATCGCCCGAGACATCGCGCGCTCGCATGGCGGCGACGTCAGCCTCGGGACAAGCGCCATGGGCGGCCTGCGCGCCAGCGTGCGGATACCTCTGTAGCGCAAGGCAGCTTCAATTCGAACGGCCTCAGCGCCCCCCGAGGCGCAGACCTTCAGACCGAGGCGTTGATCCAGCGCACCAGTTCGCTCTTGGGCGCCGCGCCGGTCTTCTGGGCCGCCAGCTTGCCGTCCTTGAACACCATCAGGGTCGGGATCGAGCGAATCCCGAGTTTGGCCGCGACGCCTGGGTTTTCGTCGATGTTGAGCTTGGCGATCTTCACCTTGCCCTTCATTTCGCCGGCGATTTCCTCCAACGACGGCCCGATCATCCGGCAAGGACCGCACCATTCCGCCCAAAAGTCGACCACGACAGGTTCGCTGGACTTGAGAACGTCGACATCGAAATTGGCGTCGGTGACCTTGGAGGTGGCGGACATGGTTTCCTCGGGAAAATGCGCGGCGAACCCGCGCGGCCTGTCATAGGTAGGAACCGCGCCGGGACGCGTCAAGCCGTCCGCTCGTCAGAACAGCCGGCCGCCATTGGGCGCCGGCAGGCTCGGGCCGATCAGCACGACCTCGCCGCTCTCATCCGGGAAGCCCAGCGTCAGAACCTCGGACATGAAGGGTCCGATCTGCCGCGGCGGAAAGTTGACGACTGCCGCCACCTGCCGCCCGACCAGCGCTTCCGCCTGATAATGCCGGGTGATTTGCGCCGAGGATTTCTTCAGGCCGATGGTCGGCCCAAAGTCGATCGTCAGGCGATAGGCCGGCTTTCGCGCCTGCGGGAAGGGCTGGGCGGCGACGATCGTGCCGAGGCGAATGTCGACCTTCAGAAAGTCGTCGAAAGTTATCGGCGGCGCCTTGTCGACAGGGTCCATGCAGCCTCGCGATCAGGTCGATTCTATCCAGCGGTTCATTGCGTGAGCCGCGAACCCTCGTCAAGACGCGCGCCGGTAGTGGGTCAGTTTGAATTTTGAGACCATTGAAGCCGGCCTCGTCCTGAACATCTATTTCCGATATTTTTGCTGGAAGGCGCAAAAAAGGGAGCGACCTCGCAGATGGCGCTGCACGAAATACGGATGACCCAAAGCCCGGACGGCACGAGGCGTATGCATCTCTACGCACGCGATGACGGTCTCTTTTACTTCGCTGAATTCTATGAGGAGACCGAGGACTTCCCGTATGCTGGACGCGAGATTAGGACGTATTGGCTTCCAGGCTTGGAGTCCGGTCTCTACGAAACCGCACAGGCTGCGGAACGGGACGCCTATGCGATGATCCCATGGCTCCGTCAAATTTCAGACTGACCCACTGCCCGCGCGCCGCCGCGCTTGACAGCGGCGCCCGCGAACAATAGCTCCCTCGCCACATGAACAAGCCCCACAGAGCCGGCATCCCGCTCATCGCCGGATTGAGCGAGATCGCCGAGCGCTACGACGTCGTGCTGAGCGATATCTGGGGCGTGGTGCACAACGGACAGGAATCGTTCCCCGCCGCGACGCAGGCGCTGGCCCGCTTTCGTCGCCGGGGCGGCGTCGGTGATTCTCATCACCAACGCGCCGCGGCCGGCGGCGCCCATTCGCGCGCAACTCGACGAGTTGAAGGTTCCATCCGAAGCCTACGACGGGCTCGTCACCTCCGGCGATGTCACGATGGCGCTCATCGCGGCGCGCGGACCGGCGCCGGTCCATCACATCGGGCCGCCCAGGGACCTCAGCCTGTTCGACGGCGCCGCCAGATTGTCGGGCGTCGCGCCGCCGCTGGCCCCGCTCGACCACGCCGACTATGTGCTGTGCACCGGCCTGTTCGACGACCGTGTCGAGACTCCCGCCGACTACGATGCGATTCTCGACGCGATGCTGGCCCGCCGGCTGCCGTTGGTCTGCGCCAATCCCGATCTCGTGGTCCAGCGCGGCGACCAGTTGATCTATTGCGCCGGGGCGCTCGCGGAGCGCTACGAACAGAAGGGCGGATCGACGATCTATGCGGGCAAGCCCTATCCGCCGATCTACGCGCGAGGCGCTCAACGCGGCGAGCGCGGCGCGCGGACGATCCACCGACAATTCGCGCGATCCTGGCGATCGGCGATGCGATGCGCACCGACGTCGCCGGCGCCGTCGGGCGGGGAATCGACGTCCTGTTCGTGACCGGCGGGATTCACGGCGAGGACCTGCATGGCGACGGCGCGCTGGAGGCGGCGGCGCTTGAACAGTTTTCCGCACGCCACGGTCTTTGGCCGACCGCGGCCATTCGCGATCTCGTGTGGTGAACGGGCGACAAGCGCCGCCGTTGACCCTCGCCGGCCGGCGCGGCAGTTTCCCGCCGCTTCATTCATCCCGACATCGACGCAATGGGACGCCGCGTGCCGCAAGCCAACAATGCCAGACGATTCGTGATCGCCGTCGATCCCGCGCGCGCGCCCGAGGGGCTCGAGGGCGGGGTCTTCGCGATCGGCAATTTCGACGGCGCGCATCTTGGCCATCGCGCGGTGGTTCGCCGCACCAAGGAGCTCGCGGCGGAGCTTGGCGCGCCCGGCGCAGTTTTGACCTTTGAGCCTCATCCCGCCGACTTCTTCGCCGGCGCGCCGGTGGTCTTTCGTCTGACCCCCAGAGCCGCCAAGGCGCGCGCGCTCGAAGAATTCGGCCTCGACGGCGCGGTGATCCTCACCTTCGACGCCAGGCTGGCGGCGCTGACGGCGGAAGAGTTCGTCCGCGATGTGCTGGTGGAGCGGCTGGGCGTGGCGGCCGTGGTGATCGGTTGGGATTTTCATTTCGGCAAGCGCCGCGCAGGATCGCCCGCCTTCATGGAAGAGGCGGGCGCCCGCTATGGCTTTCGCGTCGAAGTCATCCCGAAAATCGAGGCGCTGGATGGATCGGGAACGCAGGCGGTTTCCTCGACGGCGATCCGCCGCGCGCTGGAGGCCGGCGACGTCGAAGCCGCGTCGCGCTTCCTGGGCCGCGACTATTCGGTTCTCGGCGTCGTCATCCCCGGCCGGAAGCTCGGCCGCACCTTGGGCTTCCCGACCGCCAATATCGCGCTCGACCCCGCCAACCGGCTGGCGCACGGCGTGTATGCGGTGCGCGTTTTCGTCGACGGCGCGCGGTTCGACGGGGTCGCCAGCTTCGGCACCCGTCCGACCGTCGACGACGGGCCGGCGCTGCTCGAAACCTTCCTGTTCGGCTTTGACGGCGATCTTTACGGCCGGACGATCGAAGTCTCGTTCGTCCGGAGAATCCGGGGCGAGCGGAAGTTCGACAGCCTCGACGCGCTGGTCGCCGAAATGAACCGTGACAAGGAGAAGGCGCAGGCGATCCTGGCGGGGCGGCACGGCTCGGGCTAGCGCCGGGGCGGGTTGATCTCTCGGGCAAGCGGCGGAAAGCGCGCTCCCACTTCTGCCTTTTGAGGCCCGTGGAGCCGGCGCGGCGCCCTGCCGCGCCGCCGGAACCGCAAAATGTCGTTTGGCGCGCGCCGCCAAATCCTCTAATCCCACGTCTTTCCCGGGGCGTCCGCGCCCGTCGAGAGCTTCGCGCCAAATCCGATGAACGACCAGCCCGCCACCGACCCCGACTACACGCAGACCCTGTTTCTGCCCAAGACCGATTTTCCGATGCGCGCAGGCCTGCCGCAGAAGGAGCCGGAGATTCTCGCGCGCTGGGCGCGCGACGACCTTTACGGCCAGCTACGCGCCGCCTCCAAAGGGCGCGCCAAGTTCGTGCTGCACGACGGGCCGCCCTACGCCAACGGCGCCATCCATATCGGCCACGCCCTGAACAAAATCCTCAAGGACATGGTGACCCGCTCGCAGCAGATGGCGGGCAAGGATTCGAACTATGTGCCCGGCTGGGACTGCCACGGCCTGCCGATCGAATGGAAGATCGAGGAGGAGAACTATCGCGCCAAGGGCAAGGCGAAGCCGGATTTCAGGGATTCGGCGGCGATCATCGCGTTCCGCAAGGAATGCCGCGCCTACGCCGAACATTGGCTCGGCGTGCAGCGCGAGGAGTTCAAGCGCCTCGGGGTGGTCGGCGACTGGGACCATCCCTATTCGACGATGAGCTTTCCCGCCGAAGCGCAGATCGCCCGCGAAATCATGAAATTCGCCGCCAACGGGTTGCTCTACCGCGGCTCCAAGCCGGTGATGTGGAGCGTCGTCGAGAAGACCGCGCTCGCCGAGGCGGAGGTCGAATACGAGGACTATACGAGCGACACGGTGTATGTGGCGTTTCCCATCGCCCGGTATGAGGCCCCCTACGATAGCGAGCGCGCGAACGCGCTCGGCGCCATCGAAACGCTCAGGAAGGGCGCAGTCGGCGTCTTCTTCTCGGCCGACGGCAATAAGAATGTTTCCCTCGCCGAACTGGAGCGAATGAACCGCGAATTGCGGGTGATCATCTGGACAACGACGCCGTGGACGCTTCCGGGCAACCGGGCAATCGCGTTCTCGCGCCAGATTTCTTACGGTGTCTATCGCGTGCTCGACGCCCCCGAAGGAAATTGGGCGAACATTGGTAGTTTCTATTTGCTCGCTGACAAGCTCGCCGAGAGCGTCATGGCCGCCGCGAAGGTCACACGCTTTGACCGTATGGGTCGATTCGAACCCGCCGCTATTGGCGCTTGCGCCCATCCTCTCGCGGGTCAGGTCCCCGGCTACGATTTCGCAGTTCCCCTCCTCCCCGGCGAACACGTCACCGACGACGCCGGCACGGGCTTCGTCCATACCGCGCCGGGTCACGGTCGCGAGGATTTCGACCTGTGGACTTCGGCGGAGACGCAGCAACTTCTGCGCGCGCGCGGCATCGATGCGCGCATCCCCTACACCGTCGATGAAAACGGCGCGTTCACCGCAGACGCGCCGGGCTTCGAGGGCAAGCGCGTCCTCACCGACAAGGGCGAGAAGGGCGACGCCAACGAGGCGGTCATCAAGGCGCTGATCGCGGCGGGCGCGCTGGTGGCGCGCGGCAGGCTCAAGCACCAGTATCCCCATTCCTGGCGCTCGAAAAAGCCGGTGATCTTCCGCAACACGCCGCAATGGTTCATCGCGATGGACAAGCCGATCGCGGGATTCCCTTCCCCCCGCCTGGCGGGGGGAAGGTGGCGCGAAGCGCCGGATGAGGGGCCGCGCGACGCCGGCGATTTTGGGGGCGGCCAATCCACTGATGTCGGCGCTGCCCCTCACCCCGGCCCTCTCCCCGCGAGCGGGGAGAGGGGGCAGAGCAACGGCGCGACGCTGCGCGAGACGGCGCTGGCCGCCATCAAGAACACCCGCTGGGTTCCCGTCTCAGGCGAGAACCGCATCACCGGCATGGTGGCCAACAAGCCGGATTGGGTGATGAGCCGCCAGCGCGCCTGGGGCGTGCCGATCGCGGTGTTCGTGCGCAAGGGCGGCCACGACATCCTCATCGACGACGAGGTCAACAAGCGCATCGCCGACGCGTTCGAGGCCGAGGGCGCCGACGCCTGGTTCGCGGAGGGCGCCAAGGCGCGGTTTCTCGGCAACAACCGCAACCCGGACGATTTCGACAAGATCGACGACGTGCTCGACGTGTGGTTCGACTCCGGTTCGACCCATTCTTACGTGCTCGGCGATCCTGTTCACTTCCCCGGCCTCGCCGGGATCAAGCGCCGGATCGACGGCGGCGCCGACGACGTGATGTATCTCGAAGGCTCCGACCAGCACCGCGGCTGGTTCCAGTCCTCGCTTCTCGAAAGCTGCGGCACGCGCGGGCGCGCGCCGTTCGACGTGGTGCTGACGCATGGCTTCACGCTCGACGAGAAGGGCCGGAAAATGTCGAAGTCGCTGGGCAACCAGACCTTCCCACAGGACATCATCAAGCAGTCGGGCGCCGACATCCTGCGTCTGTGGGTCGCCAGCGTCGACTATAGCGACGATCAGCGGATCGGCCCGGAGGTGTTGAAGAGCGTCAGCGACAATTATCGCAAGTTGCGCAACACCATCCGCTGGATGCTCGGCACGCTCGCCCATTATTCGCCGGATCAGGCGGTCGGTTTCGCCGCAATGGGCGCGCTCGAGCGGCTGATGCTGCATCGTCTGGCCGAGCTCGACGCGACGATCCGGGCGGCCTATGCGGCGTTCGATTATGCGCGGGTGATCGCCGCGCTGTCGGCGTTCATGAACGCCGATCTCTCCGCCTTCTATTTCGACATCCGCAAGGACGCGCTCTATTGCGATCCGCCGTCGAGCGCGAGGCGGCGCGGCGCGCTCGAGGCGATCGACCACATCTTTCGCGCGATCACGCTGTGGCTTGCGCCGATCCTGGTATTCACCAGCGAGGAAGCCTGGACGATGCGCGACCCGAAAGCGCACTCCGTGCATCTCGAGCAGTTTCCGACAATTCCCTTGGCGTGGCTCGACGAACGCCTTGCCGAGAAATGGGAGGCCATTCGCAAAATTCGCTTGGTCGTCACCGGCGCCATCGAGATCGCGCGGGCGAACAAGCTGATCGGCTCGTCGCTTGAAGCGCGCCCGCGCGTGTTCATCGCCAGCGCCGCGCTTCTGGGCGCGCTCGACGGCGTCGATTTCGCCGAAGTCTGCATCACCTCCGACATCGTCATCGAATCCTCGGCCGAGCCATGGGCCGACGCCTTCTTCCTGCCGGAAACACCTGGGGTTGCAGTAGTCGTAGAGCGCGCGCCGGGCGTCAAATGCGCGCGGTCGTGGAAATATTTCGACCCGACGACTGCCGATCCGCAATTCCCGGACGTGACGCCGCGCGATGCGCAGGCGTTGCGCGAATTGGCGGCGACGGGCGGCGTTTCATGAAGGCGCGCACGCTGGGCGCCCTGGCGGCGCTGGCCGTGCTGATCGCCGACCAGGCCTCGAAGTTCTTTGTGCTCTACGGCCTGGAGATGAAGGATCATGAGCGTATCTCTGTCGCGCCGTTCCTCGACTTCGAGCTGCTATGGAATCCTGGCATTTCCTTCAGCCTGTTCCAGCAGGGAACAGCGACCGGACGCTGGATATTGCTCGCCCTGACGCTGGCGGCGACGGCGTTGCTCGCCGGCTGGCTGTGGCGGGTCAACGGCAGGCTCGCCGGGCTGGCCCTGGGCGCCATCGTCGGCGGGGCGCTTGGCAATGGCCATGACCGGTTCGCCTACAACGCCGTCGTCGACTTTCTGGATTTTCATGCGTTGGGCTATCATTTTTATGTCTTCAATGTCGCCGACTCGGCAATCACCCTGGGGGTCGCTCTTCTGCTCTATGATAGTCTTGCACTGGGTCGCCGGGCGCTGCCGTCGCACGGCGCCAGCGGCTGAGGCAGAGGCGCGGGGAGCCCGGAGCGCAAGGCGCATTTCCCGGGCAATGTGCTAATGATTGGAAATATGCTAGGAAATGACCAAGGGTGGGGCATCCGCCGACTTGGCGACGCCGCAGGAGCAGGCGCCATCGATTCGCCGAACTGCCGGTAGACTCTTCGCTATCCGGCGTTCAGGCGATATGGGTCTTGGCCGTGGGCGGCGACGAAGGATTGAGAGGAATGGGTCCATGCCGTTGATTTCAGGCGGAACCACAGGGGCTCGCGGTCTGGCGCTGGCCAGCGCCGTCGCCGCGGCGATCTGCGCTTCGCCCATCGGCCCGGCGATGGCCGGCGACGATGGCCAGGCGCCGATCTGGTCGGGGCTTGGCGGTTTGTTCGGTCTAAGCCACGACGACAATGACGAGCATATCGACTATCGCGAGCGCGGCCGCCTGGTGTTGCCGCCGAAAATGACACTGCCGCCGCCAGCGCCCCCGGCGGCGCAACGGACCGCTGCCTGGCCGCTCGATCCGGACATCGTGAAGGTGCGCAAGGATAAGGAGCGGACGCTCGCGATCCTCAAAGCGCAGTCGGATCTACAGGCGATGCGGGATGGCCACGTCCTTTCGCCCGATCAATTGCGGGCGGATCGCGCGATGCCCGGCCAATCGTCGGCCGCGAACCATTGCGCCGCCCAATCGAACACCCGCGGCTGCGACTGGGTTCCGTTCCGCAACGTCTTTGAAACCATCGGCCTGGCGAAGCCGGACGAGATCGTCGCGGGCCACGAGCCGGATCGCGACTGGTTGACCGATCCGCCCAAGGGCTATCGCCTCCCCACCTCCACAACGGTGGCGACGCAGGACAACACGCCCAAGCCAGCCGATCAGCGCGACCCAAGGGCGCTGCTCTACCAGGCGCCGGAACAGCCATGACGTCAGGCGTTCGGCCAGCCGCGGTCGGCGTCAGCCTCTGACGAGGGCTCGGCTGCGCCGGGTTGCGGGCGGCCGAAGCTGTTCGAAAATCCTCACGTCCTCATTTTGCCGGCCCTGCGCGCTTGACCATGGCGCCGATACGAAATAGGTCGCTTTGTCTGCTTGAGCGATCTGATGAAGCGATTTTTGAAGCCGACCAACATTGCGCCGACCGCCTCCGGGCAACCGCATGGACTTGCCCACGGCGGCGTCTTCAAGAGGCTGGCGATCGGGGGGCAGGTCGGCGCCGATCCGTCGGGCAATGTCCCGGCCGGGTTTGAGGCGCAGGTCGAACTGGCGTTCGACAACCTGCTGGCGGTGATCGAAGCCGCACAATTGGCGGTGGGCGACCTCACGAGATTGACCGCCTACGTCGTCGCTCCGCAGGGTTTCGCCCAGTACCATCTGGTCCGTGAGCGCAAAATCGGCGCGGCGACGCCGGTTTCGACCTATGTCGAAGTCACCGGACTGGGCGATCCCCGCTGGCTCATTTCGATCGAGGGCGAAGCCATTCGGGAGGCCGATCGTTGATCGATCGGCTCAGCGGTCCGGATGTGGCGCAACGAAGCGGTGATTGGCCGGTCAGCGCCTATGATTCCTATGCTTCATTCGACAGTATGGAAGGAATCGCGGCGATCGAGGCCAGCGCGCCGCCGCGTTTTTTGCAATCCCTGCCGCAATCCAGGCTGATCCACGCCGTCTATCCCGGCCTGCTTGTCGCCGGCACCATCGCCCTGGCCTCGACCTGGCTCGCCCAGCAATACACCGCGCCGGTCATGCTGTTCGCGCTGCTGTTCGGCATGGCGTTTCATTTTTTGCACGAGGAAGGGCGCTGCGTCGCGGGCATCGAATTCTCCTCGCGAACCGTGCTTCGCACCGGCGTCGCCCTGCTCGGCGTCAAGATTACAGTGGCCCAAATTGCGAGTCTGGGCGCGCTGCCCGTCGCAATGGTCGTCGTTGGCGTCGCCACGACGTTTCTGGTCGGTCTCACCCTGGCGCGCCGCCTCGGTCTGGGGTGGGCCTTCGGTGTTCTTTCGGGCGGGGCCGTCGCCATTTGCGGAGCGTCCGCGGCGCTCGCCATCGCTTCGGTTCTGCCGCGCCACGAGCAAAGCGAGCGCGACACGATCCTGACCGTGGTCAGCATAACGGCGCTCTCGACGCTGGCGATGATCCTCTATCCCGTGTTTGCAACCGCCGTCGGCCTCGATCACGTGCGCGCCGGCATTTTCATCGGCGGCACCATCCACGACGTCGCCCAGGTGGTCGGCGCTGGCTATACGATCTCGCCCGAAACCGGCGACATCGCCACCTATGTCAAGCTGTTGCGCGTGGCCACGCTGTTGCCCGCGGTGCTGGCCATCACGCTCATCGTCTCGCGAACTGGCGAGCGGCGCACGAGCGCCCAGCCGTTGCTGCCCGGCTTTCTCGTCGCATTCGCGCTGCTGGTGCTGGTCAACAGCACTGGCCTGCTGCCGCATTTTCTCGTCAATCTGGCGAACGACGTTTCGCGCTGGTGTCTGGTCACGGCGATCGCGGCGCTGGGCATGAAGACGTCATTCAAGGCCCTCTTCGCCGTCGGCTGGCGCCCGATCGGCCTGATGCTGGCGGAAACGGCGTGGATCGCCGTCCTCGTCTTTATCGCGGTGAAATTCGTTATCTGATCCGGCGAGGCGCGGGGGGACTTTCACCGGCGGCCCGGCTCGGCTAGCTTCGTCAGCGGAGCGCTGCGAATCGGCGCGCCGGACGTCTGACGAGCGAGGGGAGGATTCATTGCTTAAGGAATTCAGAGACTTCGCGATGCGAGGCAACGTCGTCGATCTCGCGATCGGCGTCATCATCGGCGCGGCGTTCGGAAAGATCGTCGATTCCCTGGTCAACGACATCATCATGCCGATCATCGGCGCATTGGGCGGCGCCGACTTCTCCAACTATTTCTTCGGGCTGTCGCACGCAGTGGTCGCGACCAACCTTGCCGACGCCAAGAAACAGGGTCCGGTGTTCGCCTACGGCAATTTCGTCACCATCGCCGTCAACTTCCTGATCATCGCTTTCGTGCTGTTTCTCATCATCAAGGCGATCAACAGCATGAAAAAGAAGGAGGTTCCGGCGCCGGCCGCTGCCCCCGCGCCGACGCGCAGCGAAGTGCTGCTGACAGAAATCCGGGACTCGCTGGCCAAACGCGCCTAAACAAGCGGACCGAACGGTTCGGGAGGCGACCGCCGATGGCCTTGGCGGCGTGTGAAGCATTTGGCGGGCGGGCGCCTCCCCTCGCGTCCAATACATTGCAATGGCGAACTTGCGCTCCGATCTCCCCGAATTTCCCTTGGCGTCCGCGCCCGATTGGGCCAGCGCGCTCAGTCCGCAAATGGGCGCAGTCGCCGAGAGCGGCATCGTCGAAGTCTTCAACTACGGGCGCGGCCGGCAAGGGTTGATCCCCTTGTGGGTCGGCGAGGGCGACCTGACGACGCCAGATTTCATCGCCGAGGCGGCCCGACTCTCGCTGGCCAGGGGCGAGACCTTCTACACCCATCAGCGGGGCATTCCCGAACTGCGCGAAGCGATCGCGCGCTATATGGCGCGGGTCTATGGCGAGGCGCCGGGCCGCGGCGCGTTTCAGCCCGAGCAGTTCTTCGTGACGGTCGGCGGCATGCACGCGCTGCAGATCGCGATGCGGCTGATCGCCGGTCCTGGCGACGACATCCTCGTCCCCTCGCCGGCATGGCCGAATTTCGAAGGGGCGATCGCCCTGGCCGGCGCCCGCTGCGTCAACGTTCCCATGACTGTCGGCGCGCGCTGGAGCCTCGACATCGATCGCCTCGCCGCCGCGGTTACGCCGGCGACGCGAGCGATCGTCCTGAATTCGCCGGGAAACCCGACCGGCTTTACCGCCACGCACGAAGAACTGAGCGCGCTGCTCGATCTTGCGCGCCGCCGCGGCTTGTGGATCGTCGCCGACGAAATCTATGGACGCGTGGTCTACCAGGGCGAACGCTCGCCGTCCTTCCACGACGTGATGGACCGCGACGACCGAATCCTGTTCCTGCAGACCCTGTCAAAAAACTGGGCGATGACCGGATGGCGGATCGGCTGGCTCGAAGCGCCGCCGGCGCTAGGGCCGATCATCGAGAATGCGATCCAGTACACGACTTCCGGCGTGGCGGTTTTCGTTCAGCGCGCGGCCATCGCCGCGATCGAGCAAGGGGAACCCTTCATCGCCGATCAACTGGCCCGCATGCATCAAAGCCGCGACATCATCTGCGACGGCCTTGCCGCGACGGGACGCGTGCGCTTCGCTCGGCCGGAGGCGGCTTTCTACCTCTTCTGCTCCATCGAGGGCGAACAGGATACGCGGACGCTCGCCAGGCGTCTCGTTGACGAAGCCGGGCTCGGCGTTGCGCCGGGCTCGGCGTTCGGAGCCGGCGGCGAAGCTTATATTCGCTTGTGCTTCGCCCGATCGCCCGAGCAGATCGCGGAGGCGACGCGGCGCTTCACCGATTGGCTCGCCCGCTGAGCGGGCGTTTCCCGCGGCTATTCGGCGGCCAGCGCGCGCGGCGCGAGGGGCAGATCCAGCGCCGCCCAGGTTTCGCGCAGCGCGTCGACCAGTTCCGCGATCAGCGCGTCGTCGTGATAGGGCGTCGGGGTGATGCGCAACCGCTCCGTTCCGCGCGCGACGGTCGGATAGTTGATTGGCTGAATATAGATGCCGTGGCGCTCCAGAAGTCTGTCGCTGGCGATTTTGCACAGCTCGGCGTCGCCGATCATCACCGGAACGACGTGAGAATTGTTCACCAGCATGGGAATGCCCGCACGGCCGAGCGCCTGCTTGACCTTGGCGACTTGCCGCTGGTGGCTGGCCCGCGCTTCGCCGGCGCTCTTGACGATCCGCACCGACTCGGCCGCCGCGGCGGCGACCGCCGGGGGCAGGGCGGTGGTGAAAATGAAAGCGGGCGCGCAGGACCGGACCGCGTCGACGATCGCCGCACTCGCCGCGATATAGCCGCCAAGGGTTCCAAAACCCTTGGCCAATGTGCCTTCGACGATGTCGACGCGCTCCATGACGCCGTCGCGCTCGGCGACGCCGGCGCCGCGCGGACCGTAGAGGCCGACCGCGTGCACCTCGTCGAGGTAGGTCAGCGCGCGGTATTTCTCCGCGAGATCGACGATCGCTCCGATCGGCGCCATGTCGCCATCCATCGAATAGAGGCTTTCGAAGACGATCAGCGTCGGGCGGCCTGGCCGACGCGCGCCCAGAAGGCTCTCGAGATGGGCGACGTCGTTGTGCCGAAAAATCTGCTTTTCGCAGTTTGAGCGCTTCACCCCCTCGATCATCGAATTGTGATTGAGCGCATCGGACAGGATCAGACAGTCCGGCAGCAGCGACGCCACGGTGGAAATGGCGGCGAGGTTGGATATCCAGCCCGAAGTGAAGACCAGCGCCGCAGGCTTCCGGTGCAGATCCGCCAACTCGTCTTCGAGATCGACCAGCGGCCCGCTGTTACCCGAAATGTTGCGCGTGCCGCCGGCCCCGGCGCCGTAGCGGGCGGTCGCCTCCTGCATCGCGGCGATCACCCTGGGGTGTCGCCCCATGCCCAGGTAGTCGTTGGGGCACCACACGACGACTTCCTGCTTCTTCGCCCCGAACCCTTCGCCGCGCCGCCACAACGCCCGCGGAAAGCGCGCGGCGTCCCGCTCCAGTTCGACAAAGACGCGGTATCGGCGCTCGGCGCGTAGCCGCTCCGTCGCATTGCTGAAAAACGCCGAATAATCCATCAAGGCCCCGAAAATCGACGCCGGCCACCCTTCTTCGGGCGGAACCCGGCGAAAATCCATACCGCGCCTCATGGCGAACGATCAACACATACGGTTAGTCGACGGTCAAGGCGCGTCATTGCGCCACATCAATTCGCCGCTTCCAACCAACCAGGGTTAAGGCGCGGTCAATGAGCCTCTAGCCATATTGCGCCGCACAAATTAACAATGACGACTGGTCAATCGGAGATCGTCGTGATTGCTCGTCCACGCCGCAGCGTCCTCTATGTTCCCGGCTCCAACCCTCGCGCGATAGCCAAGGCGCGGAGCCTCGCGGCCGACGCCGTCATTCTCGACCTTGAGGACTCGGTCGCGCCGGAAGCCAAGGCGGCGGCGCGCGGTCAGGTGGCGGTTGCGGTCGGCGAAGGCGGTTTCGGAGGCCGGGAGGTCGTCATCCGCATCAACGGCGCCGATTCTCCCTGGGGCGGCGATGATCTGGCCGCGGCGATGGCGGCGGGTCCCGATGCGATCCTGCTGCCGAAGATCGACGGGCCGGGGGGCGTCATGCAAGCGGCGCGCGGGCTGCGCGAGGCGGCGGCGCCCGAGCGTATTCGCCTCTGGGCCATGATGGAGACGCCGATGGCCATCCTCCACGCCGGCTCGGTCGCCGCCACGGCCGCCGATCCGAGCTCGCGGCTCGAAGTGCTGGTCATGGGGCTGAACGACCTCGCCAAGGAAACGCGGGCGCGGTTCGTTCCCGGCCGCGGTTCGATGACCGCCTGGCTGGCGCTTTGCGTCGCCGCCGCCCGCGCGCATGGCGTCGACATCCTCGACGGAGTCTACAACGACATCGCCGACCTCCAGGGCTTCGAGAGCGAATGCGTCCAAGGGCGCGACTTCGGCCTTGACGGCAAGACGCTCATTCACCCGAGCCAGATCGACGCCGCCAATCGGCTGTTCGCGCCGACGCCAGCGGAAATCGACGGCGCGCGGGCGATCGTCGCCGCTTTCGAACTGCCTGAAAACATCGACAAGGGCGTGATCCAGCTCGACGGCCGGATGGTGGAGCGCTTGCACGCTGCGATGGCCCGCCGCACCCTGTCGGTCGCGGAGGGCGTCGCCGCCCGATCGACCGGGATTTGATCGCGCACTCGAGCGAAGAAATCTGCCCGCTTGGCGCCGCTGTCTGGCCGCCGTACGATCTGCGCCAGTGCAGACGAGGGAGATTCAAATGGCGATCACCGGCGGGTGTCTCTGCAAGGCGGTGCGCTATGAAATTACCGCCGAGCCGATCGCCACCAGGATGTGCTGGTGTCGTTTGTGCCAGTATCTCGGCGCGGGAAACGCGACCGTGAACGCCGCCTTCCCCAAGAGCGCAATAACGATCTCGGGCGAATTACGCGACTACCGGAGCGTAGCCGACAGCGGCGCGGTCATGCATCGCCGCTTCTGCCCGTCATGCGGAACGCCGATGTTCAGCGAGGCCGAATCCCGGCCGCATCTCATTTTCGTTCGGGTCGGCACCCTTGACGATCCCGAACTCGGGCGGCCCGTGGCGGCGATCTGGACATCCCAGGCGCCGCGCTGGGCCTGCATCGACGAGTCCATCCCACGCATCGAGCGGCAACCGCCGCCCGTCGCCTGAATGAAGCGCGCGCGGCGATCCGACGGGAATCGCCTCCCACGGTGTTGCGCGCCCATTGAACCGGAGCAGCATTCTGTGCAAGTTGCGCGCGCAACCTGCTGCCAACGCGACAACGAAAGACACCGCCCATGCCGTCCCTGCTTTACCAGGCCACGATCCCGGTTTTCGAGCAAACCCTGGCTGCGCTCGACGCCTTCGTCGACAAGGCGAGCGCCTATGCGGCGGCGCACAAGATCGAGCCCTCGGTGTTGCTGGCGGCGCGTCTGCGTCCCGATATGCTGCCATTCGTTCGACAGACCCAGATCGTTTGCGACGGGGCCAAGAATATGACGGCGCGCGTGGCCGGCGTCGAGCCGCCGAGATTCGAGGACAATGAGGCCTCGTTCGACGATATCAGGGCGCGGATCAAGAAGACCCGCGACTACCTCCGGACCGTCAATTCACAAGACATCGACGCCGGCGAGAACCGTGAAATCGTCTTTCCTCTCGGGCCGAACAAGATGAGGATGAAGGGTGCCGACTATGTCTTCCATTTCGCCCTGCTGAACTACTATTTCCACCTCACGACGGCTTACGACATTCTGCGCTACTGCGGGGTTGACCTTGGCAAGCGCGACTTTCTCGGCGCCGTGCCGGGGATTTCGCCGGCGTAAATCCGCGCCACGCCGTGTTCCAATTCCAAAGAGGTCAAACAAATGAGCATCGAGAGGATCGGCGTCGGTCCGCGCATGGCGAAGGCGGTCGTCCACGGCGACACTGTCTATCTGTCGGGCGCGGTGGCCGACAAGGCCGCGGGGCGAAGCGTCGGCGAACAAACCACGGAAATTCTTGAAATCATCGACGGCTTGCTCGCCACGGCGGGCTCCGACAAGACCAAGATTCTGTCCGCCAGCATCTGGCTCGCCGACATCAGGACTTTCGCCGAGATGAACGCCGTTTGGGACGCGTGGGTCGCTCAGGGCCATACGCCGGCGCGCGCGACCGTCGAGGCCAAACTGGCCGCCCCGCCATACTCTGTCGAGATCGCCTGCATCGCCGCTCGATAGGCCAGCAAAGAGAGCCGCCTTGGACCATCGCTCAGCGCAAGTCTTCGAAAGGATGGCGACGCCCGCCCAGGCGATCGACCGTCTCGCCGAACTCTATGACGAAGCGACGTCGGCGCTGCGCGACGCGGTGGAGCGTTTCCTGAGGGACGGAGTCGCGCCGCCGCCCGAAATCCGCGCGAAATTCCGCTATCCGCAACTGCGCGTAATCTATGAGCCCGATGGCGTGCCGCCTTCGAACCAGCGCGCCTTCGCGAAATTCACCGAGGCCGGCGTATACACCACGACGGTGACGCAACCCGCCGCCTTTCGCGCCTATTTGCTGGAGCAGTTGGAGCCGCTCGTCGCGGAATTCGGCGCAACGCTTGAAGTCGGCGTCGGCGCGCAGGAAATTCCCTACCCTTACGTCTTCGAGACCGGCGACGAACTGGGGCGCGGCGGCGCGTCCGCTTCCGAACTCGCGCGGTTCTTCCCGGTGCCGCTGCTCGCGGTGGTCGGCGACGAGATCGCCGACGGCGCTTTCGACGTCAAACCCGCGGCGGCGCGACCGCTGGCGCTGTTCGACGCGGTGCGCGTCGACTATTCCCTGCGGCGAATGGTCCATTACACCGGCTCGGATTGGCGCGCGATGCAGCCCTGGGTGCTGCTGACCAACTACCACCGCTACGTCGATCAATTCGTGCGGTGGGGCCTCGAGCAGTTGCGGGCCGGTGTCGGAATCGAGAAGCTGGTCTTGCCGGGCAACGTGGTGATCGACGCCAGCCAGTCGCCGGCGGAAGCCGACGCGCGCATCGCCGCCATCGCCTGGCACCGCTTCCAGATGCCCGCCTATCACGTGGTGCGCGCCGACGGACGGGGCGTCAGTCTCGTCAACATCGGGGTCGGGCCCGCCAACGCCAAGAATATCACCGACCATATCGCGGTGCTGCGTCCTCATTGCTGGTTGATGGTCGGCCATTGCGCGGGATTGCGCCAGTCGCAGCTCATCGGCGACTATGTGCTGGCGCACGGCTATCTGCGCCAGGATCACATCCTCGACGACGCCGTGCCGCTGGATATGCCAATCCCGGCGTTGGCCGAAGTGCAGGTGGCCCTCCAGGAGGCGGTCGCGCGCGTCACCGGCGATCGCGGCGAGGCGCTGAAACGGCGACTGCGCACCGGCACCGTGGTCACCAACGACGATCGCAACTGGGAGCTGCGGTGGACGCAGGAGCGCCGCCGCATCAACTTGTCGCGCGCGATCGCAGTCGACATGGAATCGGGCACCATCGCCACCCAGGGATTTCGCATGCGCGTGCCCTACGGCACGCTGCTGTGCGTGTCGGACAAGCCGCTACACGGCGAGATCAAGCTGCCCGGCGCGGCGAACGCGTTCTACGAGCGGGCGATCGGCGAGCACCTGCAGATCGGCATCGCGGCTCTCGAACTGCTGCAAAGCCAGCGCGGCGCCCTCCATTCGCGCAAGCTGCGCAGCTTCGACGAGCCGCCGTTTCGCTGATTTCACCCCTCCGCGAGCACCGGGATGATCGAGGCGATCAGCAGCGCCGCCATGGCGATGTTGAACGGGCGCACGAAGCGTGGGTTGCTGAGAACCCGTCGCATCGCGGTCCCGAACAGCACCCACAACGCGATGCACGGCGCCGTCACGAGCCCGAAGACGACCGCCACGATCGCCACCGAGCGCGTGTAATTCTCGGACACCGCATAGGCGGTGAGAGCGCTGACCGCGATCGCCCAGGCCTTGGGATTGATCCATTGGAAGGCGGCGGCGGCGAGAAAGCTCAGCGGATTGCCTCGTTGTTCCGCATCGCCGATCGGCCCGGCGAGCGCCAGCCTGGCGGCAAGCCACAGCATATAGGCGGCGCCCGCGTAGCGCATCGCCGGCAGAAGCGCCGGAAATCGCGAAAAAACGACGTCGAGTCCAACGCCGACCAGGCCGACCATCAGAGCAAAGCCGAGGTCGACGCCCATCATATGCGGGATTGTGCGCTGAAAGCCGAAATTGACGCCCGACGCCAGCAGCATCAGATTGTTCGGGCCGGGGGTGATCGCCGAAACGAAGCAAAACACGATCAGCGCATAAAGAATTTCGAACCGCATAACCGCCCGCTTCCCGTTTCTTGGCGCACGGGTATAGGCTTCTGCGCGCCGGTTTGCGAACGGGCGCCGGGCGTCAGCGATTTTCCTTGGAGCCCGCGAAGATTTCGCGTCGATCCGCCGGCAATCGACGGCTCGGATCGAGCCGCGCCGTCTTGCGCCGGGTCAGAAACCGCGCCCGGCGGGAGGTCATCGTCTTGCCGCGCCGTCGCGCCCGCACGCGGGCGATCGCGATCTCGCCAAGACGCGCGCTCTCCGGCACGGCGCTTCCCTCTTCGCGCTCGACAAGCGTTGGCAGGCCAAGGAATCGCGCCCACAGCCGCCATTCCGCCTGGATCTCGCTGTCGTCGCTCGCCTCCAGCAAAGTGACGCAAAGATCGGGGTCGCGATGGACGAGGCGGATCTCATAGCGAAAGTTGTTGTCCCGCAGCGCGCTCAGCCGCAGCACGACGCCGCGATAGGCGTCCGGCGTCATCGCGATATGCATGAAAACGCCGGCGACGCTGCGCGCGATCACCACCCGGTCGCGCGCCAGCAGCACCACCCGTCGCCGCCCGTCGGCGCGCGGATCGCAAACTTCGATCCGGCGGGGCTCGGCGACGCCTGGCCTCGGCGCGCGCGGCGCCTCGGCGCTCGGAACGGCGTGGGATCGCTCTGCGTGCATGTCAATAGTCTCCCGTTCGAGCCTCGCTCGGCTGCGGGAGATTGGGCGGCGCGGGCCTGCCCGTCGCCTAACATCTGTGGTAAAGGGGCCCTGAATTGCGTTGATTCCAGGGCCTTTTTGCGAGAATGGCTGGCGCGCGCTTTCTCGATTCGATCGAATTCGACGCGATTTTTTCTTCTGCGCTGAACCGGCAATCAGCGCTTGTCGGGAGCCCGAGGATCATCGGCAGTCGCGCGACGACCGATCGGCGCGCGATGGCTCAGGTTCGCTGTTCGTGACGATCGGGTTCGGCGTCGCCTCGTCGCGCCCGAGGACGGAACGATTCGGCCGCGCGTTTGCGGGTCTCGAGCGCCGCGCGGGCCAGGGCCTTGAGCGGACCGGCGAACCGATCGAAGCGCTCGACCTGCGCGACAAGGCGCTCGCCGCGGCTCAGTTCGCGATCGAGCGCCGCCATGGTCCGGGAAAGCTCGGGCTCCTCGTCGTCGAGCCACACATCGACAATTCTGGCCCAGGCCAGGGCGAGACCCTGCAGCTTGACCGCGCCAGCGCCGCCTTCGCTGCCGATGCCCGCCGCCTCGAGCATGAAGCGCATCGAGTTGACGGTCGCCTGATTGACTGCGAGCGCGGCGAGCGGTTCCCGGCGCAGCCATTGGCCGACCTCGCGCAGGCCGTCACGATAGGGGGTCATCGCTTCGAGCCGGCGCATCAGCACGTCGAAAAGCCGCTCCTTCGGCTCCTCCGTCGCCAGTTCGTCGGCCGGCTGTTGAAGCACGATACGGTCGATGCGCTTCGAGAAGCCGGCGAGAACGGCGCCCTTCGAGGGAAAAGCTTCGCGGAAATCGGCGAGCGAAACGCCTGCCTTCGCGCAAATCTCACTGATGGTGATTTCTTCGAAGGCCCGTTCGGCCGCCAGTTCCATCAGCGCGCCGATGATGCGCGAACGGGGGTCGGCCGCGCTCTCGCCCTTGGCTTTGGGTCCGGTGTCCTGCGCCATGCGCGCCTCCTGATCGAAGTGTCCGGCCAATCTAGCCGCTCGGCCCGGTTCCTCCAAATCCCGGCCGTCGACGGGCGTCACGGAACGTTCACACGCGCGTGGGCGTCAACCACGCGGGCCGGCTTGCTATTGCAACGGCGAAGTCCAAGCTGCGGATCGGCGTCGAAGCTGCGGAGCGCTATTATGACGCCGAACTCGTCGCGCGGATGCGGAGGTTGACTTGGCGGACGAGCCCCTTCGCGTTTTCGTCTCCGACTGGCGGGCGGCTCCGGGCAGGCTGCCCGAGAACCAGATCGTCTGCGCGATCGGCGATGTCCATGGCCAATTGTCGCACCTGCTGACGATGACGGGCTGGCTCGATCGCCACATCTTGCGGCGGCCGGATCGCCGAAGCGATCTGGTCACGCTTGGCGACTACGTCGATCGCGGTCCCCGCGGGATCGGCGTTCTGGACTTTCTCGAACAGGTACGACCCGCCCGGCGTCAGGGTGACCCGTCTGCGCGGCAACCACGATATGTTCCTGGAGACGTTTCTGCACGACGAAACGATCGATCTTGATTTCGTCGCGCTGTGGCTGGAAAACGGCGGCGGCGCGACGATGCGCGAACTCGGGATCGAACGCGCCGATTTCTATCGCAGCGACCTGGGGACGCTTCGGGCCCGCGCGCGGGCGCGGCTGCCCGCGGCGGCCGCCCGCTGCCTCGCCGGACTGCGCATCAGCCAGCGGATCGGAAGCTATCTGTTCGTCCATGGAGGCGTGGATCCGAGGCGCGCGCCCGAGGATCACGACCCCATTGAACTCGTCACGATGCGCGAGCCGTTCCTCTCGGGAATCGGCTGGCGGCACGATTTCGTCGTCGTCCACGGCCACACCGTTTGTGGCCCGGACGTCAGGCCGCATCGCATCGCTTGCGACAGCGGCGCGTTCCTGACCGGCGTGTTGAGCGGCGTGCAGATCGAAGCGGACCGCCTGCGCTTCATCATCGTCACGGAAGCGACGGGGCCGGCCGCGCTCGGTCAAATCCCTGGCGCGGCCACCGCGTTTGCATGGACTGAGAGCCCGGTCTCGTGAATTGCGGGGCGGACCCATGCCCGCCCCGCCGTCGCGTCGCCTCAATGGGGCAGTTTGTCGGCGATGATGTCGACGCGTTGCATCTCCGGCTGGTTGGCGAACAATTGCGGCGCCCTGGCCATCAATTGCGACGCGACCTTGCCCTGGAGATGCGCCTCCCGGCCGCGCTCGCTGGCGAAAGCATCGAAAATCCCGAACATCCGCGGCCCCATTTTGATCGCGAACCACGCCGTCGTGTCAGGTTCCTGATCGACAATCGACCGGGCGCTGGAGAGGAAGGCGGCGACCTCCTGCTCCTTGCCAGGTTTCGCCTCGAGTTGAACGTAGAGCGCATGCTGCGTCATTTCAGATCTCCTCTGAGTGGCCCCCTCATGCGTGGTTCATAGAAGAGAACTCCGCCGATCATGTGGCGTCGATCGGTCGATTGAATGACCTCGAGCGTGGCGCGATTCACAATCCGGCGAACGGCGGACCGACCTTCGCGGCGGATTTGTTCGCCAGAGAGGGGGGCGCGATCCCGCGGCTTCAGCCGGCCAACTGCCCTGCCCGCTCGTGCGCGGCGGCGACGGCGCGCCTCATCAGCGACTCCAATCCGTCGGGCGCCCGCAACACGGCGAGCGCGGCGGCGGTGGTGCCGCCCGGCGAAGTGACGTTCTCGCGCAAGCGCGCCGCCGATATGTCCGGTTCGCGCCGCATCAGCTCGCCGGCCCCTTCAACCGTTGCGCGGGCGAACCGCATCGCAAGATCTTGCGGCAGCCCGAGCGCGGCGCCCGCGTCGGCGAGCGCCTCGGCGAGCGCGAACACATAGGCCGGCCCCGAGCCGGAAAGCGCGGTCACCGCATCGATCAGCTGCTCATCGGACAGCCAATCGAACGCGCCGACCGCCGAGAGCAGCGTCTCCGTGATCTCGCGTTGGCGGCTCGTCACCGCGCCGCTGGCGGCCGCGCCGGTGACGCCGCGGCCGACCGCCGCCGGCGTATTGGGCATGGCGCGGACGAATGCGCGGGCGCGCGGCGTTCGCGCCGCGAGGTTGGCGATGGTCTTGCCCGCGATGATGGAAACCACCAGCGTTTGCGGGCCCGCCAGATCGGTGATTCCGGGCGCGCCGGCGTCGAGGGTCTGCGGCTTGATCGCGAGAACCACAACCTCCGGCTCCGCGAGACCGGCGGCGGGCGGATTGAGCGCAATTCCATGCGTGGCGGCGAGCGCCGCGATGTCCGGCGGCGGCGAGGGGTCGATCAGCGTCACGCAGGAAGGCGCGAGGCCGCCCTCCAGCCAGCCGCGCAGCAACGCCCCGCCCATTTTTCCCGCGCCGACCAGCGCCAGCGAGTGCGGCCAAGCCTTCATCGTCGCTTCCTCAGCCTGCGGGCGCTGGGTTCAGGCGTTCCCCTGGGTCTCGAACATGGTGACCTCGATCGCCTCGCGCGCGCTCTTGCCGGCCCACAGAACGAATTGAAAGGCCTGATAATAGTTCTCGCAAGCCTTGAGCGCCTCATTGACGATCGTGCCGCACTGCGCGTCATTGGCCTGGGCGCCGCCGGCCAGGACCAGCGAATGCCGGAACATCACGATATCTTCCTGGCTCCACAGATCGAAGTGCCCGATCCACAATTGCTCGTTGATCATTTGGGCGAGAGCGGAAATCTCAGCGCGCCTGCGCGCCGGGATCTTCAGATCGAACGAACAACCGACGTGCAAGGATTCGATGTCGGGCAACCAGGTGAAGGCGACTTCATATTGCGTCCAGGCGCCCGAAACCAGGATCGAAATCTCGTCTTCGTCGGCGCGATCGAACGCCCATTCGTTGAGCGCCGCCAGACGCTCCACCACATCGACCGGATGCTCGGTGCGCTCGGCGACAAGATTTTGGCTGGGCGTCATTCGTGAGCCTTCGGCATTGCAATTGAACGGAACGCGCGAGACGCTCGCACGGGCCACAGGCGAACAACACGCAAAGCCCGAATCACCGGTCGTCGGCTATATATAGCCGCATCAGAGTCCCTCGCACATGCCATGCAAGCTCGCGGATTCGAGCCGGCGCGTAAACCTTGCGCCGATCGTCGTCCACAGAATCCTCGAAACGAATCAAGACTGTGCCAGCGGTCGCTCAGATTGAGTTGACATTGAGTCCAGTTTCGCCTCGAGCGCCGCGACACGCTCGCGCAACCCCTCGTTCTCGGTCCGCGCCCGCGCCGCCATGTCGCGCGCCGCCTCGAACTCTTCGCGCGACACGATGTCCATGCCGGCGAGCAATCGTTCGAGCTGGCCACGCAGCGCCGTGTCGACCTCGCGCCGCGCCCCCTCGGCGAGGCCCGCTGCGTCGGTCATCAGCTTCGAAAGGTCGTCGAAGAAGCGGCTGCGGGTTTGGGGCATGGTTCAGCTCCGCGGGTTCGGGCGTCGTCAGGCAAAGAGCGCATCGGCTCGCTTCCGAAAGAGGCTCGTCAGCAATTCCGGTCGAATTGACAGTTCGACGAGGCAACAAAGCGCTCTACAGAAGGGTCTTGTGGGGATATCTGGAGTCCCTCGCCGTTGGATGCAAGCCTTTGTTGGGCTAGGGTCGGCGCGGCCGAGAAGGATCGGTCGATTCTGGAGGAGTGAGCGGGTCATGACGAAATCGATTGTCCGCGTCGCCTTGGCGCTCGCGTTGTTTGGCTTTCCGACGCTTGCCTTCGCCGATTCGTCCTGCGTCGCGCAAGCGACCGACAAGAAACTCGCCGGCGCCGCCAAGACGAGCTTCATGAAGAAATGCGACGCCGACGCGGCGACTTCCTGCGACAAGCAGGCGGCCGACAAGAAGCTGGCCGGGGCCGCGAAAACCAGCTTCACCAAGAAGTGCGTCGCAGACGCGACGGGCGAGTGACGCGCCGCTTCAAATCTTCACTTCCGGGAGGCGCGAGCGCGGCGCGCCGCGCGTTTGCGGCGGGGCGCCGGAAGCGATGAGGAGTTTGCGATACGCGTCGCGCTTCTCGTGGATCGAGGCGATCACAAGGCCCATCGGCACGCCGATATCGACGAGCACGGCCTCGGACAGTTGCAGGCTCGCTTCGATCGTCTCGGGCACGGCGTCGGTGACGCCGAGATCGTAGAGCGTCTTGGCGTGGGCCGCATCGCGCGCTCTGGCGACGATCGTCAGGTCCGGGCGCAGATTCCGTGCGGCCGCCACCACCGCCTCGTTGGCGCGCGGCGCGTCCATCGTGACGACCAGAGCGCGCGCTCTCTCGACGCCGCAGCGAAGCAGGAATTCCGGGCGCGTCGCGTCGCCGAAATAGATCGGCTTTCCAGACCGGCGCTCGCGCGCGACGAGGGCGGCGTCGGAGTCGATCGCGATATACGGGAGTTGGTGCAAGGCCAGCATTTCGCCGACCAGCGCGCCAACGCGGCCACAGCCGACGATGATGACGCGATGGCCCTCATCCTCAGGCGGCGGCTCCAGCGCCTCGGGCGACAAGCTCGGCGCGAGCGGCCGGCCGGCCAGAAGCTCGCCCAGTCTGGCGAGTCCCGGCGTCGCCAGCATGGTGAGGGTCACGGCGACCAGAACGGTTTGCCCGGCCGTCGCGTCGACCACCTTGCCAGCGACCGCGGCCCCGATCATGACGAACGCAAATTCGCCGCCCGGACTGAGCAGAGCGCCAACCTCGCGCGCCACCCGCCCGGGCAGGCCAAAGGCGCGGCCAAGCAGCAGCAGCGCCAACGCCTTGACGACGACGACGGCGCCGGCGATCAGCAGAATCGGCGTCGGCGAGGCGAACAGCAGCGAAAGATCGAGCTCGGCTCCGACCGCCACGAAGAACAGCCCGAGCAGCAGCCCCTTGAAAGGCTCGATGGTCACTTCGATCTCGCGTCGATATTCGGTTTCGGCGAGGAGCAGACCGGCGATGAACGCGCCGAGCGCCATCGACAGCCCGCTGATCGCCGCGATCAGGCCGGTGCCAAGCACCACGAGCAGGCAGGCCGCCATGAAGAATTCCCGGCTCCTGGTCATCGCCACGGAATGAAACAGCGGGCGCAGCACCAGGCGCCCGAGCACGATCAACCCGGTCAACGCCACAGCCGCCGGCGCCAACGTGAGCGCGAGCCCGGCCCCAAGCCCGCTCTCCCGGCCGCCGACCAGCATCGTCACCATGAACAGCAGACGGCGCGACCGCCAGGTCCTGGAACAGCAGGACCGCGAAGCTGACGCGGCCGGCGGCCAGATTGAGGCGCCGGCGCTCGGCCAGCACCGGAATGATGAGGGCGGTCGAGGACAGCGACAGCGCCGCTCCGATGACGATCGCCGCCGACAGAGGCTGGCCGAGCCCGAAGGCGATCGCGCCAAGCAGCAGCGACGAGAGCACGACCTGGGCGGCGCCCAGCCCGAACACCAGGCGCCGCATGCTCTTGAGACGCTCGAACGACAATTCGAGGCCCATCATGAACAACAGAAACACCACGCCGAACGCCGCGACGCGATCGATCGCCTCGACATTGGTGAGCGCCAGGGCGTCGAGCCAAGGCGCGCGCGCGGCGAGGCGACCCAGACCGGACGGCCCGAGCGCGACGCCGGCAAGCACAAAACCGAGCACCGGACTGACGCGCAGGCGGAAGAACAGCGGCGCGACAATCCCCGCGGTCACAAGAAAGAGCAGCGTCTCCTTGTAGACGGCAAGATCGATGGCGGCGTTCACGCGCGGCTCCCGCTGGCGTTCGAGTCGATCCAGGAGCGCGAGCTTAGTTGATTTGCGATTGGCCGCGAACCCTTGCCCGGCGCCGGCGGTCGCGCGACGCCGTGCGCCGTGCTATCAGGCGCGCTCAGCGTTTCGAGGAGCCGCGCCGTGAATCCCGCCAGCCACCAGAGCGAAGTGCTTTCCGTCATGGCGCTGGCTCCGGTCATCCCGGTGCTGACGGTCCGAAATGCCGAAGACGGCGTCGATCAGGCGCGCGCGCTGGTCGCCGGCGGCTTGCTCGCCATCGAGGTCACCCTGCGCACCCCCGGCGCGCTGGCCGCCATTACGGCGATCCGCAGCGCCGTTCCCGGCGCAGTCGTCGGGGCCGGCACGGTCCTGACCCCTGAACAGATCGCCGAGGCGTGCGCCGCCGGCGCGCGTTTCCTGGTCAGCCCCGGCGCCTCCCCGCGTCTCGCGCAAGCCGCGGCGGCGGCGCCTGTTCCATTCCTGCCGGGGGTCGCCACGGCGTCCGAGGCCATCACGCTGATGGAGCTGGGCTTTCGCGCGCTCAAACTGTTCCCGGCCGAAGCGGCCGGCGGCGTGCGGTTGCTCGCTTCGCTCGCCGGCCCGCTGCCCGAGTTGCGCTTCTGTCCGACCGGCGGCGTCGATCTGGCCATGGCGCCGGCCTATCTCGCGCTCCCCAATGTCGCGTGCGTCGGCGGCTCGTGGATGCTGCCGAAAGCCGCGCTCGCCTCCGGCGACTACGCCACGGTGGAGAAGCTGGCGCGCCAAGCGGCGGCGCTGCGGGAGCCCGCCTAAGCCCGCACCTGCCCGTCGCCGCGCACCCGATATTTGAACGAGCACAATTGCTCGACGCCGACCGGGCCGCGGGCGTGCATTCGGCCGGTCGCGATGCCGATCTCGGCGCCGAACCCGAATTCGCCGCCATCGGCGAATTGCGTCGACGCGTTGTGCAGGACGATCGCCGAATCGACCTGGTTGAGGAATCGCTCCGCGGCGGCGCGATCTTCGGTGACGATGCAGTCGGTGTGATGCGAACCATAGGCCTCGATATGATCGATCGCCGCCTGCAGTCCGTCGACGACGCGGCATGAAATCACCGCGTCGAGATATTCGGTGCGCCAGTCCGCCTCGCTCGCCGCGGTCACCCGCTTGATCGACCGCCATCGTCATCGCGTCGCCGCGCACCGCGCAACCGGCGTCGAGCAGCGAGGCGACCAGCGGCGCCAGGTGGGTGGCGGCGCAGGCCTTGTCGACCAGCAGCGTCTCGGCGGCGCCGCAGACGCCGGTGCGGCGCAGCTTCGAATTGATGACGATGCGCGTCGCCTTGGCGAGGTCGGCGGCGCGATCGACATAGACATGCACGACGCCCTCGAGATGGGCGAAGACCGGGACCCGCGCCTCGCGCTGGACGCGCTCGACCAGGCTCCGGCCGCCGCGCGGCACGATCACGTCGAGCGCGCCGCCGAGACCGTCGAGCATTTCGCCGACCGCCTCGCGCGACGCGAACGGCGCGCGCGAGATCGCCGCCTCCGGCAGGCCGGCGATCCGCAGCCCATCGACCAGGCACGCATGAATCGCCGACGACGAATGGAGGCTGTCCGATCCGCCGCGCAGCACCGCCGCGTTGCCGCTCTTGAGGCACAGGGCGCCGGCGTCGGCGGTGACGTTGGGCCGGCTCTCGTAAATGACGCCGATCACGCCGAGCGGCGTCGCGACGCGCTCGATGCGCAGGCCGTTGGGCCGATCGAAATGTGCGAGAATACGCCCAACCGGGTCGGGCAGCGCGGCGATCTCTTCGATCCCGCGCGCCATCGCCTCGACCCGGCGTTCGTCGAGCGAGCAGCCGGTCGATGAGAGCCGGAGACAGCCCTTTGGCGCGGGCGGCGGCGAGATCGCGGGCGTTGGCGGCGAGAATTTCGTCACGACGCCCGCGCAGCGTCCGTGCGGCGGCGACCAGCGCATCGGCCTTCGTCGCCGCCGGCGCATTGGCGAGCACGCGCGCCGCCTTCGCGCGCCTGCACCGCCGATTGCGCGCATCGCCGCCCGGACGTCCGTTTCGGGCTCGACAAGACTGACCGCAGGCTCCATAAATCACATCCGGTCTGGGTGGGGCTGGTTGTGGGGTGTCCGACGCAGCAGCGCGGTTTGTCGCGCGGGTGCGGACAATATAGGCAGCACGACAGACAATGGGAAGTTGCGCCGGGCCGGCTCTCGCGAGGCGGCGCGGCGTGGTGGTCTGCGTATGGCCTCGCAGAGGCTGTGTGAAAATGCGACGGCGGGGATAGGCGCCCCGGATCGACGTCGATAGGTTGGGATGGCGAATCAGCGAGCGTCGGCGGCCATGAAGATCGGGCTTTCATCTGTCGTTCTGTCGGTCGGCGCCTTGACCGCATTGAGTCTGCTTGGCGGCTGCTCGGCGCTGCCGGGCCCCGCCGCGGGCGGCCCCGGAAACCCTGCCTCCCCGGTTTCGGAAGTGCGGGTCGGCGGCCTCATCCACGATCCGCTCAGCCCGGAAGCCGGCAGCGTCGATCTGAGCGGCGAGGTGCTGTTCGTCAAACCGTTCACCTCGGCCGATCCGCTGTGGAACGCCCTGCTGCCGCGGCCAGATATCGGGGGAACGGCCAATTTCGCCGGCAAGACCAGCGAAGCCTATGCGGGCCTCGCCTGGGACTATGACGTGATGCAGCGGGTGTTCGTGGAAGGCGGCTTCGGCGGTTCGGTGAACGACGCCCATACCGGCGTCAACGTGCCGCCGGGCTACAACGCGATGGGCTGCAACGAATCGTTTCGCGAGTCCGCGTCGCTCGGCTATCGCCTGACCCCGAACTGGTCGGTGATGGGCACGGTCGAGCATATGTCCAACGCCGGCCTTTGCCCGCCCAACCGCGGACTCACCAATTTCGGCGCGCGGGTTGGCTACGCGTTCTGACCGCGCCGCGGGCTCGCGCGCTACGTTCCGATGATCGTCATGTCGTCGCGATGGATCATTTCGGCGCGCCCGGGCATGCCGAGGATCTGCGCGATGTCGCGCGAATTGCGGCCCTTGATCCGTTCGGCGTGCGCCTTGTCGTAGGCGATCAGCCCGCGCCCGATTTCGACGCCCTGCGGATCGCGGATCGCGACGCAATCGCCGCGCGCGAACGCGCCCTCGACGCGCGTCACCCCGGCCGGCAACAGGCTCTTGCCGAGCAGCAGGGCTTTGGCGGCGCCGGCGTCGAGATAGACCGCGCCCTTCAGCTCCAGCGAGCCGCCGATCCATATCTTTCGCGCGGCGACCGGGTTGGACGGCGTCAGGAACCACGTGCAGGGACCGCCGGCCCCGACCCGCGCGATCGGATGGGTCACGCGTCCGTCGGCGATGATCATATGCGTGCCCGCCGAGGTGGCGATGCGCGCCGCCTCGATCTTGGTGCGCATGCCGCCGCGCGAATCCTGCGAGGCGGCGCCGCCCGCCATCGCTTCGATTTGAGGGGTGATGCGCTCGACCAAAGGCAGCAGGCGGGCGTGCGGGGCGTCGCCCGGCGGCGCGTCGTAAAGCCCTGCGACGTCGGACAGCAGGATCAGCAGATCGGCGCTCGCCATGGTGGCGACGCGCGCCGCCAGCCGGTCGTTGTCGCCATAGCGGATCTCGCCGGTCGCCACGGTGTCGTTCTCATTGATCACCGGCGCCGCGCGCATCGCGCTGAGGCGGGCGAGAGTGGCGCGCGCGTTGAGATAGCGCCGCCGCTCTTCGGTGTCCTGCAGGGTGAGCAGCACCTGGCCGGCGACGATGCCGTGCGCGCCGAGCGCCTGCGACCACGCGCGCGCCAGCGCGATCTGGCCGATCGCCGCGGCGGCCTGGCTGTCTTCGAGTTTCAGCGCGCCTTTGGGAAATCCGCCGGCGGCGCGCCCCAGCGCGATCGCCCCCGACGAGACGATCAGCACATCGGCGCCGCGCCGATGCAGCGCCGCCAGATCGGCGACCAGCGCATCGAGCCATTCCTGCTTCAGCGCGCCGCGCGCGCGATCGACCAGCAAGGAGGAGCCGACCTTGACGACGATGCGGTTGAACTGATCGAGGGCGGGGAGCGGCTTCACGGAAGGGCCAGGAGAAATGAACGTTGTGGGGCGAAGGGCGTTGCGCGGACAGTGCGGGTCGCGCCGAAGAGGCGCGACGCTTCTTGGTGAGGGCGGAAATCTGGATTGCAAGCTTTTCCAATTCGTGCGGGATCGACGATATCAAGAGTTTCTCTAAAGGGGAAAGAACGATCGCCAAATCCTCGCCTTCACCGCGGATCGGCCGCCGGAACGTCGGCTATCGAGACTTGACGAACGCCGTGCACGACCATGGGGTCTGGAGATCATCCTTGTCTTCCATGCACTCGCAGCGCGACGCTCCCATCCGCTTGGCCGGAACATCTTGCCGGGCCAGGGCGATCGCCAGCGAGCAGGCCGCCGCCCGGGTGGTCGCCGAGCCTTCCGCGTGGCTCTCGCCCGCCAACGCGCCGACCGACCAAGCGAAGCCGGCCGCCGCGAGGCTTCCGGCCAGCAGCCCGCGGCGCAATTCTCGCCTCATTGAACACTCCTTCAATCGGCGGCGGCGTCTTTCGGCGCCGGTCGGAGCGATCGCCCGCGCGATCTGGCCGATCGCGGCGCCTGCCCGGTTGTCTTCCCGCTTTCGCTCGCCCTTGGCAAATCCCCCGATCGCTCGGGCGGGCCGCTGGCCAGACGGCGCCGCGGCGTCCGACGCGAATCGCCGTCCGGCCTGGCGCAAGGATCGCGCCCGATCCAGCGCGCGCCGGCTTCCCCTCGCATCCTCGCTTGGGATCGGCGGGCGATCGAATCGCAAAGGCGATTTTCTCTACGATTCGCTCAGAACGGGATTTTCAGCAGGCCGCGCAGCCCCTGCGCTTGCTCGGCGGAGCCGGCGTTCGAATACTGGTATTCGATGGACGCCGTCACGCCGTTTGCGTAGCGCGCCGCCAGGCCGAGCGCCCCCGATACGGTGTTCTCGCCGAGCCCCGCCACGGCGAACGAATAGTTGACGCCCGGCGTGTCGGCGTAGGTCAGCACCTGCGTCAGGGTGTTGTTGAAGGCGTGCGCGTATTCGACCCGCAGCGTCGGCGACAGGACGCCCCAGGCCATCTGGAAATCGTAAGCGCCGCGGATGCCCACCACCCCGGAAATTTCCTCCATCGAGGCGCTCGCATAGGACAGCGCCCAGGTCGGATCGCCCTGCTCGGTGAAGGGGTTCAGCGTCGCATCGATGAATTCGAGCCTTGTGTAAGGCGCGACGCGCCAATTGTCCCATTTCTGCTCGTCAGTGAGGATCAGGGCGCCATAGATTTCGGACCCCGAGCGCGATCCCGATTCGAACACGCCGGGCAGCGATGAGAATCGATCGGATTTGAATGTCGCGGCGCCGTAGCCAAGCAACGAATCCACAAACACCGACCCGAAAGCACGATAGCTCGCGTAAGCCGTTCCGCTGATGTTGGTCCCGTCGCTCGTTGTGCCGTCGGTCCCGACGTCGGTATGATCGGAGCCGAAGCCGACCGCAAAGCCCGCCTTGAAATCAGGCGAGAATCGCGCATCGAGGCCGGCGGTCACGCCTTCGGTGACGAAATGATTGTTGGGCGTCGGGCCGCTCCCGAGAACGTTGGTGGTCCCGGCGACGATGGTGCCGGCGGTCCAGATCGCAAACGGCGGCGGCCCCAGGCTTGGTTCCGGGGCGCCGTTGCGGCTCGCCTTGTCGATGGCGACGAAGGCGGGGTCGCGCGCCAGCGGATCCTGGGTGTCGACGAACGCCGGCGCGCCGTTCGGCGGCTGGTCCGGCAATGCCCCGAAGCCCATGTTGTTGGTGAAGAACGGCGTGTCGTCGTCGTGCAAGGCTTCAAGGCGCTGGATGACGTTGTCGGTCTGCGCCTGCGCGAAATTGACTTCCGCGGTCACCTGCGCGGTCACCAGCCCCTGCACGTCGGGATCGGTGGCCGGATTTGGCCGGGTGATCGCGATGCTGACCGGCGCGCTCGAACTCGTCGAATTGTCGACGTCGCCGTTGTAGATCGCAACGATCGAATGATTGCCGACCGAGAGGTTCGAGACGGTCAGGATCGCGCGTCCCGCGCTCAACGCAATCGTGGCGAGCACCGTCGAACCGTCCCTGAAGGTCGCCGTTCCCGTGGGGGCACGGCCGGCGACGGTTGCGGTGAGGGTGATCGGGCTGTTGAACAGGCTGGACGTGGACGAAGCGGTGAGCGACGTCGTTGTGCCCGCCTTGGCGACGGTGACCGTCACCGCGGAGCTGACGGCCGGCTGATTGTTGACGTCGCCGGAATAGGCGACGGTGATCGAATGATCGCCGACCGCCAGCGCGGCGGTGGAGAACGCCGCGTGGGTTCCGCTCAGCGTCACCGTCGCGAGCACCTTCGCCCCGTCGAGGAAGTTCACCGTTCCGCTCGGCGAGAACCCGCCGGTGACCGTCGCCGTCAAGGTGACCGAGGTTCCGAAACTCGGCGTCTTCGAGGACGATTTCACAGCAATGGTCAGCGTCGCCTTGCTCACCGTCTCGCTCAGCGCGGTCGAGGAGTTCGCGTTATCGTTCGCGTCGCCGCCATAGACCGCGGTGATCGAATGGCCGCCGACCGCCAGCGCGGTCGTCGTGAAGCTCGCCACGCCGCCGGCGAGCGTGCCGGCGCCAAGCGTCGCGGCGCCGTCCTTGAACGTCACCGAACCGGTCGGCGTTCCCGTCCCCGGCGCGACGGCCGCGACCGTCGCCGTGAAGGTGACGGAACTGCCAACCACGGCCGGATTGGGGTTGGAGGTCAACGAGACGGCGGTCGACGCCTTGCCGACCGTCTGGGCCAGGCTGAGCGACGTGCTGGTCAAATCGTTGGAATCGCCGCCATAGGTCGCGGTGATCGAATGGCCGGCGACCGTCAGCGACGTGGTCGTGAAGGTCGCCACGCCGCCGGCGAGCGTGCCGCTGCCAAGCGTCGTTGCGCCGTCCTTGAACGTCACTGTGCCGGTCGGCGTTCCCGTCGCCGGCGGGACGACCGCCACTGTCGCGGTGAAGGTGACGGACTGACCGGACACCGACGGGTTGGCGCTCGAGGTCAGCGTCGTGGTGGTCGAGCCTTGGTTGACCGTCTGCGTCAGACTGGACGACGTGCTGGTCAAATCGTTGGAATCGCCGCCGTAGACCGCGGTGATCGAATGGCCGCCTACCGTCAGCGACGTGGTCGTAAAGGTCGCCACGCCGCCGGCGAGCGTGCCGCTGCCAAGCGTCGTTGCGCCCTGCTTGAAGGTCACCGTGCCAGTCGGCGTTCCCGTTCCCGGCGCGACGACCGCGACCGTCGCCGAGAAGGTGACGGACTGACCGGGCACCGACGGGTTGGCGCTCGAGGTCAGCGTCGTGGTGGTCGAGCCTTGGTTGACCGTCTGCGTCAGACTGGACGACGTGCTGGTCAAATCGTTGGAATCGCCGCCGTAGACTGCGGTGATCGAATGGCTTGCGACCGTCAGCGTCGTCGTGGTGAAGGTCGCTACGCCGCCGGCAAGCGTGCCGCTGCCCAGCGTCGTTGCGCCATTCTTGAACGTCACCGTCCCGGTCGGCGTTCCCGTCCCCGGCGCGACGACGGCGACCGTCGCCGTGAAGGTGACGGACTGACCGGGCACCGACGGGTTGGCGCTCGAGGTCAGCGTGGTGGTGGTCGAGTCCTTGTTGACCGTCTGCGTCAGACTGGACGACGTGCTGGTCAAATCGTTGGAATCGCCGCCGTAGACTGCGGTGATCGAATGGCTTGCGACCGTTAGCGTCGTCGTGGTGAAGGTCGCCACGCCGCCGGCGAGCGTGCCGCTGCCCAGCGTTGCTGCGCCATTCTTGAACGTCACCGTCCCGGTCGGCGTTCCCGTCCCCGGTGCGACGACTGCGACCGTCGCCGTGAAGGTGACGGACTGACCGGACACCGACGGGTTGGCGCTCGAGGTCAGCGTCGTGGTGGTCGAGTCCTTGTTGACCGTCTGCGTCAGGACTGGACGACGTGCTGGTCAAATCGTTGGAATCGCCGCCGTAGACCGCGGTGATCGAATGGCTTGCGACCGTTAGCGTCGTCGTGGTGAAGGTCGCCACGCCGCCGGCGAGCGTGCCGCTGCCCAGCGTTGCTGCGCCATTCTTGAACGTCACCGTCCCGGTCGGCGTTCCCGTCCCCGGCGCGACGACTGCGACCGTCGCCGTGAAGGTGACGGACTGACCGGACACCGACGGGTTGACGCTGGAGGTCAGCGTCGTGGTGGTCGAGTCCTTGCTGACCGTCTGCGTCAGGACGGCCGACGTGCTGGTGGAATTGTTCGAATCGCCGCCGTAGACCGCGGTGATCGAATGGCTTGCGACCGTTAGCGTCGTCGTGGTGAAGGTCGCCACGCCGCCGGCGAGCGTGCCGCTGCCCAGCGTTGCTGCGCCATTCTTGAACGTCACCGTCCCGGTCGGCGTTCCCGTCCCCGGCGCGACGACCGCGACCGTCGCCGTGAAGGTGACGCTCTGGCCGAACACGGAGGGGTTCTGGGAAGAAGTCAGCATCGTAGTGGTTGGTGTTTTAGCCGCCGCGAGCGTCGCCGTCGCTGTAAGGTTGCCGCCCGAAGTCGTTTTGATTGAGGGTAGTGGTGGCGGTGAACGAGGTCGTCTCGACGACGGAGCCGGCCGAGACGTCCGCCGCGGTCGTGACGTGATTCGCAGTACAGGTGAAGGAGGCGCCCGCGCTTATTGGCGCCGAAGCCGGACAATTTACCGCGTCGCTGCCGTCGGACGAATTCGCGGTGATCGCAAACGCTTTCAGGTCGGACGTGGTCTCAAAGGCGATGGAGAAAGAGAGCGGCTGTCCGGCGGCGGAAAAGGTCGGCGGACTGACCGTAATGCTGGTGATCGCCTGCGCCTGCGCGGACGCCGAAACGCCGGTCAGCGCGCACAGGCTGACAATTGACAACAACACGGCGCGGAGCGCGAAGCGAACGGCCGCCGAGCAATTCCTGGCCGCGAAGCCCGCGAGCCGCCGATGCCCGGAGGGCCGCCTCGTTTGCGTCGCTGCGTCGCCTGGCAGGCTCCGCGCCCCCGTTGACTTCTCCCTCACCGCCCGCGCCCCCCGACGCAACCCAAGCTTCGCGACGCCCCGACGCGCCTCGCCCCACCCCACAATCGCTGGTCAGCGACACGGGCCGGGAGCAACGGCCTCTGGACAGTTTTCGGAATTGGCCTTTCGCGCGAAACTATCGCATGACGTTGCGTCAGGAGTCTGTGGCATTTCGGCACCAGATATTCGGTTTTGCGCCCGCACCGGCCGGGTCGGCGCGTCCGCGTCGCCTCCCCTTTCCGCCGCGCGCCTTTCCCGGGACAGTTGTTCACAAGGCGATCGCGGAAAGAACAAAGAAAGAACTTGCGCGTGAGAACAAAACATGCACAGATAGTCGCCGGCGGCCGCTGTTGCGGATTTGCCGCCGACCGTGCAGAAGGAAGACAGCCGTGACGCAAGCCAATCTCCGCCTCGTGGAAGGGACTTCCGTGGACAAGACCAAGGCGCTGGACGCCGCGCTGGCGCAGATCGAGAGGGCCTTCGGCAAGGGCTCGATCATGCGGCTGGGCAAGAACCAGAAGGCGGTGGAGATCGAGACCATCCCGACCGGTTCGCTCGGGCTCGATATCGCGCTGGGGGTCGGCGGGCTGCCGCGCGGGCGGGTGATCGAGATTTACGGGCCGGAATCGTCGGGCAAGACGACCCTCACCCTGCATGTCATCGCCGAGGCGCAGAAGAAGGGCGGCGTCTGCGCCTTCGTCGACGCCGAACACGCGCTCGACCCGATCTATGCGCGCAAGCTCGGGGTCAATCTCGAAGACCTGCTGATTTCCCAGCCCGACACCGGCGAGCAGGCGCTGGAAATCACCGACACGCTGGTGCGCTCGGGCGCGGTCGACGTGCTGGTCATCGATTCGGTGGCGGCGCTGACCCCGCGCGCCGAGATCGAGGGCGAGATGGGCGAATCCCAACCCGGCCTGCAGGCCCGGCTGATGAGCCAGGCGTTGCGCAAGCTGACCGCCTCGATTTCGCGCTCCAACACGATGGTCATCTTCATCAACCAGATCCGCATGAAAATCGGCGTGATGTACGGATCGCCCGAGACCACCTCGGGCGGCAACGCGCTGAAATTCTACGCCTCGGTGCGGCTCGATATCCGGCGCATCGGCGCGATCAAGGACCGCGAGGAGGTGGTCGGCAACCAGACCCGCGTCAAGGTGGTCAAGAACAAGGTGGCGCCGCCGTTCAAACAGGTCGAATTCGACATCATGTACGGCGAAGGCGTGTCGAAGGTCGGCGAACTGATCGATCTCGGCGTCAAGGCCGGGGTCGTCGAGAAGTCGGGCGCGTGGTTTTCGTTCGACAGCCAGCGCCTCGGCCAGGGGCGCGAAAACGCCAAGACCTTCCTCAAGGCCAACCCCGAAGCGGCGCTTCGCATCGAAAAGGCGATCCGCGAGAATTCCGGCATCATCGCCGACCGGATTCTCGCCAACGCCGACCCTTCCGAACAGGACGACGCCGCCGACGCGTGACGGCTCCGATGGGCGCCCGCCCCCTCGGCGCCCGTTCGCCGCGGAGCCGTTGCGTCAGCGGCCGGAGCGCGGCGGCGCCTGACCGCGCCGCCGCGCCTCCAACGCGATGGGACGCGCTCGTGCGTCGGGTTGGTGTGAAGTTTTGCGGTCGCCCGGATTGGGATGAACAATGACCGAACCGTTCGAGGATGATCCGTTGTTCACATGGCGGAGCGTGTTTCACTCCTGAGAGCTCGTCAATGACGCGCGAAGCGCGCCGCCTCCGGCGATCGCCTGAAAGGCGATCATGGACGGTCCCAGGAGTGAAAAGAATGGCCTCCATGCGAACAAGGGCTCAATAGCGAAGCCTGATCGCAGTCGCGCCGTCCTCGCGCGGGCGCGCGGTCTCCATTTTTCTTACGCAGCCATCTGTCGCGGTCGGCCCAGGCGCGGATGGAGCAAGGCGGGATCCATCGGAGAATATTTCAAAGCGCCCTGTCGCCCCCGCGCGCCGCGATTTGCGTTTCGGCCGCGAAGGCGATAGGCCATGGCGGCCAGAGCCCGGCGCGCCATGCCCCGCGCCGCCCGAACGGACGCCATCCCTTTGCCCGATTCCGAGAGGTTGAAGCGCGAAGCCGCCCGTCGCGCGCTTGAATTCGTCCAACCCGGCATGAAGCTCGGGCTGGGCTCGGGCTCGACCGCGCGCCATTTCGTCGATTTGCTCGGCGAGCGGGTGCGCGCCGGCCTGTCGATCACCGGCGTGCCGACCTCGCAGGCGACCTTTGCGCAGGCCAGGGCGCTCGGCGTGCCGCTCGCCACCCTCGACGACTATCCCGAGCTCGACCTGACCGTCGACGGAGCCGATGAAGTCGACGGCGCGTTGCGTCTCATCAAGGGGGGCGGCGGCGCGTTGCTGCGCGAGAAGATCGTCGCCGCGGCCTCCAAACGCATGATCGTCATCGCCGACGCGTCGAAATTCGTCGCGCGTCTGGGGGCGTTTGCGCTGCCGGTGGAAGTCGTTCCGTTCGGTCTCGCGGCGACCCGCATCCATATCGCGCGCGCCGCCGCGCGTCTCGGTTGCCGCGGCGCCATCGACCTGCGCCGTTCGCGCCTCGACGGCGAAGTCTTCGCGACGGACAGCGGCCATTCCATTCTCGATTGCGCGTTCGGGACGATCGTTGACCCCGAAGGGCTCGCCGCGGCGCTGAGCGCGATCCCGGGGGTGGTCGGCCACGGCCTGTTCCTCGGCCTCGCCAACGCGGCGATCCTGGCCGGCGAAAGCGGCCTCAAAATCCTGGGCGACCTCGCCTGACCTCTTTCCAGCCCCTCAAAACAGGAGACCCGCCCCGTGACCGCTCGCACGTCCCCCTTCAAGACGTTGTTCGCCGCCGCGCTTCTCATCACGCTCGGCGCCGCGGCCGCCAAGGCCGAGGAGCCGACCCCGGCCGCTCTCGATTCGGCGCGCGCCATCATCGCGGCTTCCGGCATGACGCGCTCGTTCGATCTCGTCGTGCCGCAAATGCTTGGCGAACTGGAGCACAACGTCACGACGACGCGGCCGGAGCTCAAGGACAGCCTGCATGCGACGCTGGTCGCGCTGGAGCCGGAATTCTCCAAGTCCGAGCAGGGGGTCGTTGACGGCGCCGCGCGGGTCCTCGCCAAATACATGAACGAACAGGAGCTCAAGGACACCGCGGCCTTTTTCGCCAGCGCGAGCGGCAAGAAATACGTCGAAACCCAGCCGCTCGCGTTCAACGAGATCGTCGGCGTCGTCCAGGCCTGGCGCCAGCGTCTGTCCACCGACGTTCTCGCGCGCGCCCGCGCCGAAATGAAGAAGAAGGGCCTCGACTTCTGACGCGGCGGATGTTCGCCGGCGCATGGCGACGATTCCGGCGCGCCCGGTCCGCGCATCGACGGTTGAGAGGGGCTCGTGAGCTTCGAGGTTGATCTGTTCGTCATCGGCGCGGGATCGGGCGGCGTGCGCGCCGCGCGGATCGCCGCCGGCCATGGCGCGCGCGTGATGGTCGCCGAGGAGTTCCGCATCGGCGGAACTTGCGTCATCCGCGGCTGCGTGCCCAAGAAGCTGCTCGTCTACGCCAGCCGTTTCGCCGACGATTTCGCCGACGCGGCGGGCTACGGCTGGCGCGTCGGCGAAACAAGCTTCGACTGGCCGACAATGGTCGCCGCCAAGGAAAAGGAAATCACCCGCCTTTCGGCGATCTACCGCGCCAATCTCGAAAAAGCCGGCGTCGCGATCCTCGAGGAGCGCGCCGAGGTGGCGGGCGCCCAGTCGGTGCGGCTCGCCAGCGGGCGCCGGGTCAGCGCCCGGCATATTCTGATCGCCACCGGCGCGGCGCCGCAGATGGCGCCGGCGGTTCCCGGCGTCGAGCACGCGATCTCGTCGAACCAAATCTTCGACCTCGAAACATTTCCGCGGCGCCTGCTGGTCGTTGGCGGCGGCTATATCGGGGTCGAGTTCGCCTCGCTGTTCACCCGGCTCGGCGCCGAGGTCACCCAGGTGATGCGCGCCGACAATATCTTGAGAGGATTCGACGACGACATGCGGGCCGGCCTGCGCGAAGAGCTTTGCCACGCCGGCGTGATGTTCGGATTCGGGCGCCTGCCGACCCGCATCGAAGCGCGCGACGGGGCGTTGCGCGTGTCGATGTCGGCGGGCGACGACATCGTCGCCGACCAGGTTCTGATCGCCACCGGGCGGCGCCCCAACACAAACGGGCTCGGCCTGGAAAGCGCCGGCGTCGCGCTCGACGCCAGCGGCGCGGTGGCCGTCGACGCCTGGTCGGCGACCAATGTCGCAACCATCCACGCGGTCGGCGACGTCACCAACCGGATCAACCTGACGCCGGTGGCGATCCGCGAAGGCCATGCCTTGGCCGACCATCTGTTCGGCGGCAAACCGGTCGCCGCCGACCACGACAGCGTGCCGAGCGCGGTGTTCGCCACGCCCGAGATCGGCGCGGTCGGGCTGACCGAAGCCCAGGCGCGCGAACGCTACGACATTGTCGACATCTACCGGTCGAGCTTCCGGCCGATGAAGGCGACGCTGTCGGGCCGCCGCGAGCACACGATCATGAAGCTGATCGTCGACGGCGCCAGCGATCGGGTGATCGGCGCGCATATCCTCGGACACGAAGCGGGCGAAATGATCCAACTGCTCGGCGTCGCGGTCAGGATGAAGACGACCAAGGCCGATCTCGACGCGACCATGGCGGTCCATCCGACCGCCGCCGAGGAACTGGTGACGATGCGCACGCGCGCCGCGCGATTCGAGCGCCAGTCGCGCTGACGCCGTTCGCCGGCCCCGGCGGTCCGCTTGAAGGGTCAAGTCCGACGCGCGGGCGGCGCTGCGCCCCCGATCAATCCGGACTGACGATGGCGTCGTCGGCGCGCGGCGCGGCGGCGCGGCGCAGCCGATCGTTGATCGCCGCGCCCAGCCCGGTCGTCGGAATCGGGGCGACCGCGATGACGCGCAGACCGGTGCGGTCGAGAGCCCGCAAATAGGCGAACAGATTGGCGGCAGCCTCGGTGAGATCCGACGAGGGCGACAGATCGAGCCGCGCGCCGGCGCCGCTGGTCCGCAACGCGCCGCCGAAATCGAGCGCCGCCTCGAAGCTCGCGGCGTCGCGCGCCTGCAGGCGCAGCGCGGCGCGCGGCGCATAGTGCGAGGCGAGCAGGCCCGGCGAGGCCGGCGCGCCGCGCCGCGCCGGCGCGCGCGCGGCGAGCGGCGCGCCCAGCGCCGCTTCGATCGCCTCTTTGGGAATCGCCCCGTGACGCAGCAAGCGGGGCGCGCCGCCGAGACACGCGATGATCGTCGATTCGACGCCGATGCGCGACGGCCCGGCGTCGAGGATCAGATCGATGCGCCCGCCAAGATCGGCCAGGACATGCGCGGGCGAGGTCGGACTGACGCGGCCGGAACGGTTGGCCGACGGCGCGACCAGCGGCGCGCCCGCCGCCGCGATCAGCGCACGCGCGACAGGATGGTCCGGCGCGCGCACCGCGACGGTGTCGAGCCCGGCGCGGGCGAGGTCGCAGATCCGCCCCCGCCGCGCGACCGACGCGACCAGGGTCAGCGGCCCGGGCCAGAACGCCTGCGCCAGCGTGAGCGCATCGGCGTCGAGAACCGCCTCGCGCGCCGCGTCCTCGACGCCCAGCACATGGGCGATCAGCGGGTTGAACGCCGGCCGACCCTTGGCGGCGTAGATCGCCGCGACGGCGCGCGCGTTGGCGGCGTCGGCGGCCAGCCCGTAGACCGTCTCCGTCGGCATCGCGACGAGGCCGCCGGCGCGCAGAATCGCCGCGGCCCTGGCGATCGCCTCGCCGTTCGCCGTCAGGCTTTCTGTTTGGCGGGCGGGATCGGTCATGAAAAACGCGGGGCGGCGCTTGTGCGTGAATTGGTTTACATATAAACGTTATTGCGACTTGTCGCGCAGCTATCTCAGCCTAAGCTGCCGCGTCAAGCCGGCCCGAAACGAGGGCCGGACCGCAGGGTCGAGGAAGCGCCCGTGACCTATCGCTCGCCCGTCTCCGACATCCTGTTTTCGCTGGCCCATGTCGCCGGCTTCAACGAGGCGATCGGCGAGGGGCTGTTCGGCGAATTCGACGCGGCGACCGCCGCCTCGGTGATCGACGGAAGCCGGGCGGTTCGCCACCGATGTGATCGCGCCGCTCAACCGGGTCGGCGATCTGCGCGGCGCGCGCTACGAAAATGGCCATGTCGCGACGCCGCCGGGCTTTCGCGAGGCCTATCGCGCATGGGCGGCGGGCGGCTGGGCGGGCGTCACGGGGTCGCCGGAATATGGCGGCATGGGCCTGCCGCACACCGTCAACGCCGCCTGCGCCGAATTGTGGAACGGCGCGTCGATGGGCTTTGCGCTCTGTCCGCTGCTCAGCGAAGGCGCGATCGGCGCGCTTTCCGCCTACGGCGGCGATGACTTGCGCCGCGTCTATCTCGGCAAGCTGATCGCCGGAGAATGGACCGGCACGATGAACCTGACCGAGCCGCAGGCCGGCTCGGACCTCAGCGCGGTGAAGACGCGCGCCGAACGCCGGCCGGACGGGAGCTATCGAATCTTCGGCCAGAAGATATTCATCACCTACGGCGAACACGACATGGCCGACAACATCGTCCATCTCGTGCTGGCGCGCCTGCCCGACGCGCCGGCCGGCACGCGCGGCCTCTCGCTGTTTCTGGTCCCGAAGTTCCTGGTCGGGGCGGACGGCGCGCCCGGCGCGCGCAACGACGTGCGCTGCGCGGGAATCGAGCACAAGCTCGGCATTCACGCCTCGCCGACCTGCGTGATGGTCTATGGCGACGGGGACGGCGCCGTCGGCTGGCTGGTCGGCGAGGAGAACCGCGGCCTCGCCGCGATGTTCGTGATGATGAACAGCGCGCGGCTCGCCGTCGGCCTGCAGGGCGTCGGCGTCGCCGATCGCGCGTTGCAGCAGGCCCTCGCCTATGCGCGCGAGCGGCGGCAGGGTCGCGGGCCGAACGGCGGCGCTGGCATGAGCGCGATCATCGAACATCCCGACGTCCAGCGCATGCTGCTGACGATGAAGGCGCTGATCCATGCGGCGCGCGGAATCTGCCATCTCACCGCCGTGGCGATCGACCGCTCGCTGCATGGCGGAATCGCGGAAGAACGCCGGCAGGCCGGCGAGCGCGCGGCGCTGCTGACCCCGGTCGCCAAGGCGTTTTCCAGCGAGGTCGGCGACGAGGTCGCCTCGCTTGGCGTGCAGGTGCATGGCGGCATGGGCTATGTCGAGGAGACCGGCGCCGCGCAACACATGCGCGACGCGCGAATCGCCGCGATCTACGAGGGCGCCAACGGCGTGCAGGCGATCGATCTCGTGCAGCGCAAGCTGCCGCTGTCGGACGGCCGGACCGCGGCGCGCGAGATCGCCGCGATGCGGGCGATCGCCGACGAGGTGGCGGCGACCGGCGGCGCGGCTTTCGGCGCGACGGCGCCGCGCCTGTCGGAAGCAATCGCGGCGCTCGAGCGCGCGACCAGGTTCCTCAGCGAGGCGCTCGGCGTCAGACGCGCAGGGCGCGCTGGCCGGCGCCACGCCGTATCTCAGGCTGTTCGGCCTGGCGCTTGGCGGCGCCTGCCTCGCCAAGGCGGGGCTCGCGGCGCAGCGTCTGGCGGCGAACGGCGACTCCTCGCAGCTTGGCCGCGTCGCGCTGGCGCGGTTCTTCGCCGAGAAGATCGCGCCGGCCGCCGCCGGCCTGGACGAGGCCATTCGATCGGGCGCCGGCGCGCTCCAGCATTATGAAGCGGCCCTGGCGGAGGGAACATGAGCGAACTGATCGAGACCAGCCGCGACGGCGCGGTGCTGAGCGTGGTCATTGCGCGCCCGGCCAAGAAAAACGCGCTGACCGGCGCCATGTACCAGGCGCTAGCCGCCGCTTTCGCGCAGGCGAGCGGGGATCAGGCGATCGGCGCGTTGCTGCTGCGCGGCGCCGAAGGCGTGTTCACCGCCGGCAACGACATCGGCGACTTCCTGGCGCTCGGCGGCCATACGCAAACCTCGCCCGGCATGCATTTCATCCGGGCGCTGGCGACGTTCGAAAAGCCGCTGGTCGCCGCCATCGAGGGACCGGCGATCGGCATCGGCACGACGCTGTGTTTCCATTGTGATCTCGTCTACGCCGCGCCGACCGCGCGCTTCCAGATGCCTTTCGTTTCGCTCGGCATCGTGCCCGAGGCCGGCTCCTCGCTGCTCGCGCCGCAGCGCTTCGGTTACGGCAGGGCCGCCCAGTACATCCTGCTCGGCGAGAGTTTCGACGCCGCCGCCGCGCTTGACCTCGGTCTGGTCAACGCCATCGTCGAGCCTTGGCGGCTCTATGGCCACGCGCTCGAAAAGGCGCAGGCCCTCGCCGCGCAACCGCGCGACGCCCTGCTCGCCTCCCGGCGCCTGATGCGCGGCGATCCGGCAATCCTCAGGGCGCGAATGGACGAGGAACTGCGGCTGTTCGGCGAGGCGGTGCGCTCGCCTCAAGCCCGCGCCGCGTTTACGGCGTTCATGCAGAAGCCCAAGACCTGACCATCACCTCAATTCAGGGAGGCGGCGAATGTCCGCGCAAACGCTCAAAGGCAAGACGCTGTTCATCACCGGCGCCTCGCGCGGCATCGGCCTGGCGATCGGCCTGCGCGCGGCGCGCGACGGCGCCAATATCGCGATCGCCGCCAAGACCAACGAAGTCAATCCCAAGCTGCCCGGCACCATCCACACCGCGGCGCGCGAAATCGAGGCGGCGGGCGGGCGCGCCTTGCCGCTCATCGTCGACGTGCGCGACGAAGCGGCGGTGCGCGGCGCGCTGGAGCAGACCGCCAGCCATTTCGGGGGCGTCGACATCGTGGTCAACAACGCCAGCGCGATTTCGCTGACCGACAGCCAGGCCACCGAGATGAAGCGCTTCGATCTGATGCATCAGATCAATGCGCGCGGAACCTTCATGGTCTCCAAATACGCCGTGCCTTATCTCGCCCGATCGGCCAACCCGCATATCCTGATGCTGTCGCCGCCGCTCGACATGAAGGAGAAATGGTTCGCCGGCCACACCGCCTATTCGATGGCCAAATACGGCATGAGCCTTGTCGTGCTGGGCCTCTCGGGCGAATTGCGCGGTCGCGGGATCGCGGTGAACGCGCTGTGGCCGCGCACCACCATCGCCACCGCCGCGGTCAACAACCTGCTCGGCGGCGAGGCCTTGATGCGCGCCTCGCGCAAGCCGGAAATCCTCGCCGACGCGGCGCATGTGATCTTTTGCAAGCCGGCGCGCAGCTTCACCGGCCAGTTCCTGATCGACGACACGCTGCTCGCCGAAAACGGCGTCGCCGACTTCGATGCCTATCGGGTCGATCCGACGCAGCCGCTGGCGGTCGATTTCTTCGTGCCTGGGGACAGCCCGCCGCCCGTCGACCTCGGCCCGGCGAAGCGCTGAGCCTTCGGCTCTACCGGATCAGCCCGACCACGTCCTTCACCGCGTCCATGATCGGGCGGGCGATCGCCCGCGCCTTGTCGGCGCCGGCGGCGAGCACGCCATCGACATGGGCGGGGTCGGCGTTCAGCCGCAAAATCTCGGCGCGGATCGGGCCGAGCCGGGCGACCGTCAGATCGGCGAGCGCGTTCTTGAAGCTGGAGAACGGGCTGCCGGCGAAGCGCCGCAGCACGTCGGCCTTGGTCTCGTCGCCGAGCGCGGCGAATATGCCGACCAGATTGTCGGCCTCCGGCCGCCCGGCCAACCCCGCCGGCTCGCCGGGCAGCGGCTCGGCGTCGGTCTTGGCCTTGCGAATCTTCTGGACAATGACGTCGGCGTCGTCGGTCAGCGCGATATGGGCATATTCGGAAGGGTCGGATTTCGACATTTTCTTCGTGCCGTCGCGCAGGCTCATCACCCGCGTCGCCGGCCCCTGGATCAGCGGCTCCGGCAACGGAAAGAACGCCTCGCCATGGCCGTGGGCGGCGATCGAGGCGACGAAATCGTTGTTGAATTTTTGGGCGATGTCGCGCGCCAGTTCGAGATGCTGCTTCTGGTCGTCGCCGACCGGCACATGGGTCGCGCGATAGACCAGAATGTCGGCGGCCATCAGCACGGGATAGTTGTAGAGGCCGATCGACGCGTTTTCGCGGTCCTTGCCGGCCTTCTCCTTGAACTGGGTCATGCGGTTGAGCCAGCCAAGGCGGGCCACGCAGTCGAACACCCAGGCGAGTTCGGCGTGTTCGGCGACCCGGCTCTGGTTGAACACGATGTTTTTGACGGGATCGATGCCGCAGGCAAGGAAGGCCGCCGTGACGTCGCGGGTGTTCTGGCGAAGCTGCGCCGGATCGTGCGGCATGGTCATCGCATGCAGATCGACCACGCAATAGAGGCAGGGATGGGTCGCCTGCATCTCGACGAAGCGCTTGAGCGCGCCGAGGTAATTGCCGAGGTGCAGGTTGCCGGTCGGCTGCACGCCGGAGAACACGAGTTCGGGAAATTTGGCCATTTGGGGTCGGGGAATCCTGTCGATAGAACCGGCCGCCTTATCGCAACGCCGGCTTTGCGAAGCAAGCTGCACGACGCGATCCGGGACTGCGACTGTCCCCGTCGCTTCTCAGCCACGGCCGTCGGCCTAAGGTCGCAGCGCCTGCCCGCATCGGCCGGCAGGTTGCGCGCGCAGGCTCGCCAGCGCGATCCGGTCGTCGCGCCATTTCAGGCCGATCTCGACGCGAGGTCCGGACGGACAATCGACATCGTCGCTGTCGCTCCAGAGCGGCGTCGACGCTTTCAACGCCAGATAGTCAGGGAAAATGCCCTTGATGGCGCTGTATCCCTGCGGCGCGCGTCGCCGCAGGTCCTCCAGCCATGAAGTCGCGTCCACCGGCCGCCAACGGCTGGCGGCCCAACGGAACAGACGCTCGCAATTGGCCGGCGCGGTTCCGGATTCGACGCAAGGGAAATGCAACAGGACGCGGTCCCGGCCGCGCAGGATTCGAGGCTTGTCGAACGTATCGGCCGGGTTGGCGTCGGGCGAGACGACCGCGCGAAGCCCGGTCGAGCCGACATGCTCGAACGCCACGACCCGTGTGTATCGCGGGAATTCGAAGTCGTTCGGCGCATATTCGTATCGGGCATATGCGAAGGCGCGGCCGTCGACCGTTCCGATCTCGCCGAATTCGATCACTTTGCAAGCGGCGGCGGGCGCGATCAACGCCGACAGGCAACGGTCCTTGACGTCCGCGAGGGACATCAGCAAGGCGACCCTCGCGCCAAGCCGCGCAATCATTTCGTCGAGCGCGCCGAGGCGCTCGGCGTAGGCCTTCGTGCGCAATTCGAGAGTCGGCGCCAAAAATGAGAGGCCGCCAAGCCACGCGGCCTGGCCGGCGCGAAAAGCGCCGGGATCGAGGGACAGCCCCAGGGCCGTCGCGAAGCGCCGATCAAGCGCGCCGCGCATCCTGGCGAGCGCCGGATCAGCGCAGATCGCCCGCTCGCCCGCTGTCGCCGGCCGCGCGCAAGGATCATCCGCGGCGGCGGCCGGCGGCCCCGGCGCGAGCCACGCGAAGGCGGCGAACACGATGACCCCGATTGAGACACGTGTTCGGGCGACGCGCCCCAATGGAGCCGCCCGCCGCGCCGTCACAAGATGAATCGGCTCAAATCCGCGTTCTTGGCGAGATCGCCGACGTTTTTCTCGACGAACGCCGCGTCGATGGCGATGGTCTCGCCCGAGCGGTCGGGCGCCGAGAAGCTGACCTCGTCGAGCACCCGCTCCATCACCGTCTGCAGGCGCCGCGCGCCGATGTTCTCGACCGTCGCATTGACCAAAGCGGCCACCCGCGCCAGCGCATTGATCGCGTCGTCGGTGAACGCGAGGTCGACCCCCTCGGTGCGCATCAGCGCGACATATTGCTTGATCAGGCTCGCCTCGGTCTCGGTCAGAATCCGCCGGAAATCCTCTTCGGTCAGCGACGCCAGCTCGACCCTTATCGGCAGGCGCCCCTGCAATTCGGGCAGGAGATCGGACGGTCGCGAAACGTGAAAGGCGCCCGACGCGATGAACAGGATATGGTCGGTCTTGACCGATCCGTGCTTGGTCGAGACGGTGGTGCCCTCGATCAGCGGCAGCAGATCGCGCTGCACCCCTTCGCGCGACACGTCGGCGCCGCCGCGCCCTTCGCGAGAACAGATCTTGTCGATCTCGTCGAGGAACACGATGCCGTTGTTCTCCACGTCGTGGATCGCCTGGCGGACGATCTGGTCCTGGTCGAGCATCTTGTCGGCTTCGGCGGCGAGCAGCGGCTCATGGGCGTCGCGCACCGTGGTGCGCCGCGGCTTGGGCTTCTGTCCGAAGCCCTTGCCGAAGATATCGCCGATCGAAATCGCCCCGACCGAGGCGCCCGGCATGTTCGGCAGTTCGAACATCGGCATGTTCGGCCCGGCTCGGCGCGAGCTCGATCTCGATCTCCTTGTCGTCGAGTTCGCCGGCGCGCAATTTGCGGCGGAATGCGTCGCGCGTCGCGGCGGAGGCGTTGGCCCCGACCAGCGCGTCGACCACCCGCTCCTCGGCGGCCAGTTGCGCCTTGGCCTGAATATCCTTGCGGCGCCGATCGCGCACCAGCCCGATGCCGATCTCGACGAGATCGCGAATGATCTGCTCGACGTCGCGCCCGACATAGCCGACCTCGGTGAACCTGGTCGCCTCGACCTTGAGGAACGGCGCGCCGGCGAGCTTGGCCAGACGGCGCGATATTTCGGTCTTGCCGCAGCCGGTCGGGCCGATCATCAGGATGTTCTTGGGCATCACCTCTTCGCGCATCGGCGACTGCAACTTCAGACGCCGCCAGCGGTTTCGCAACGCGATCGCAACGGCGCGCTTGGCGTCGTGCTGCCCGACGATGAAACGGTCAAGCTCGGAAACAATCTCGCGCGGCGAGAATTCACTCATGGGTCGCTGAACTTTCGGCTACAGGCTTTCGATGACCAGATTGTCGTTGGTGTAGACGCAGATCTGGGCGGCGATCGCCATCGCGCGGCGCACGATCGTCTCGGCGTCGAGGTCGGTCGGCAGCAGCGCCCGCGCCGCCGCCAGCGCGTAATTGCCGCCCGACCCGATGCCCATCACCGACCCGTTCTCGTCGCCCTCCGGCTCGAGCACGTCGCCGGTCCCGGTCAGGATGAAGCCGCTCGATTTGTCGGCCACCAGCATCATCGCCTCGAGACGCCGGAGATAGCGGTCGGTCCGCCAGTCCTTGGCCAGTTCGACGCAGGCGCGGGCCAGTTGACCCTGATATTGTTCGAGTTTGGCCTCCAGCCGCTCGAACAGGGTGAAGGCGTCGGCCGTCGCGCCGGCAAAACCGGAGATCACCTCGCCCTTGCCGAGGCGGCGCACCTTGCGGGCGTTGCCCTTGATGATCGTCTGGCCGAGGCTGACCTGACCATCGCCGCCGATGACTGTCCTGCCGCCTTTGCGAACCATCAGAATGGTCGTGGCATGCCATGCGGGGCCGCGCTCAGTCGCTTGTTCGTTCATCCGCGCTCCCGAAGGCGTCCATCGCCAAGGCCTCGCCGCCCTGGCGGCGCAAACCGATCTAGGCGGCGCGGCGCTCCGGCGCAAGGGCGGTCCGGGCGACCGATCGCCCGCTTCGACCCCGGCGGATGGTCAACTGGCGCGCATATTGCTATCAAGCTGCGCGATCCCGGCGAGACCGGCGCCTTTTTTGAGATGGAACGATGCGCAGCGCTGCGATCACGCGCAAGACCAAAGAGACCGAGATCACCGTGGGCGTTCAGCTCGACGGCGCCGGCGTCGCCGAAATCGAGACCGGCGTTGGCTTTTTCGACCATATGCTGGACCAGGTGGCGCGCCATTCGCTGATCGACCTGACGGTGCGCGCGAAGGGCGACCTGCATATCGACCCGCATCACACGGTCGAGGATGTCGGCATCGCTCTCGGGCAGGCGCTCGCCAAGGCGCTCGGCGACAAGCGCGGCGTCGTGCGCTACGCCGATTGCCTGCTGCCGATGGACGAGACGCTGACCCGCGTCGCGCTGGACCTGTCGGGGCGCCCGTTCCTGGTGTTCAACGTCATCTTTCCCACCGAGAAGATCGGCGAATTCGACACGCAACTGGTGCGCGAATTCTTCCAGGCGGTGGCGGTCCACGCCGGCGCGACCCTGCATATCGAGACGCTATATGGCGCCAATAGCCACCATATCGCCGAATCCTGCTTCAAGGGCGTCGCGCGGGCGCTCGGCGCGGCGGTGGCGATCGACGCGCGCCAGGCCGAGCGCGTTCCCTCGACCAAGGGCGCGCTTTGAACTTGCTCGATTGGCGCGGCTTCGGCGCCGGCGATGGGTGACGAATGGCGATCTACCGGGTGCTTCTTCCCGCAGGCGAGGCCGATCCGGCCGCACAGGCGGCGCGCGCCGATTTCGTCCGCGACGGCTTTTGCTGGCCGGCCTTGCTGTTCGGACCCCTGTGGCTGCTGGCGCGCGGCCTATGGCGGGCGCTGGGCGCCTGGTGTCTCGGCGCGGCGATCGTCCTGATTGGCGCGCATTACGCGCGCGCGCCAGGCCTTACGGTCGACGGGCTCTACGGGCTGAGCGCGCTGTGGCTCGGCCTCGAAGGCCAGGGGCTGGTCGCGGCGGCGCGGCGGCGCGCCGGCTTCCGCCTCGTCGATATTTCGGTGGGCGCCGATATGACCGCCGCCGAGCATGGATTTTTTTCCCGCCGGCTCGCCGAGCCGCCGCCCGCCTGCCCGCCGGCGCGAGCCGCCGTCCCGGCCGCCCCGGCCCATGTCATCGGCCTGTTCCCGGAAGCGGGAGGGTGAGGTGAACGTCGCCATCGTCGACTACGGGTCGGGCAATCTGCACTCGGCCCACAAAGCATTCGAGCGCGCCGCGCGGGAGGCCGGGCTCGATCGCACGGTGACGGTGACGTCGCGTCCCGAGGCGGTGGCGCGCGCCGATCATATCGTGCTGCCCGGCGTCGGCGCGTTCGCCGATTGCCGGCGCGGCCTCGACGCGGTCGCCGGCATGGTCGAGGCGCTCGAGGAAACGGTGCGCGCGCGCGGCCGTCCATTCCTCGGAGTCTGCGTCGGCATGCAATTGCTGGCGACGCGCGGTCTCGAATATGAAACGACCGCGGGACTGAACTGGATCGCCGGCGATGTCGCGGCGATCCGGCCAAGCGATCCACTGTTGAAAATACCGCACATGGGCTGGAACAGCTTGCGCCCGCTGCACCCGCATCCGTTGCTGGCGGGAATCGAGACCGGCGAAGGCGGCCTGCACGCCTATTTCGTTCATTCGTTCCAGCTTTTTCCGACCGACGACGATGTCGTCGTCGCGACCACCGACCACGGCGGCCCGATCACCGCGTTGGTCGGGCGCGACAATATCGTCGGCACGCAATTCCACCCGGAAAAGAGCCAGGCGCTCGGATTGGCGTTGATCTCGAATTTTCTGAGATGGCGCCCGTGATCATCTTTCCGGCAATTGACCTCAAAGGCGGCGAGTGCGTGCGTCTGGTTCGCGGCGACATGACGCAGGCCACCGTTTTCAACATGGACCCGGCGGCGCAGGCGCGGGCGTTCGCGCTGCAGGGGTTCGAGCACCTGCATGTCGTCGATCTCGACGGCGCGTTCGCCGGCATGCCGGTCAATGCTGAGGCGGTCGAAAAAATTCTGCTCGCGGTGACCATGTCGGTGCAGCTCGGCGGCGGCATCCGCGACATGAAGACCGTGCGGGGTTGGTTGGACAAAGGCGTCGCGCGGGTGATCATCGGCACCGCCGCGGTGCGCGATCCCGGCCTGGTGCGCGAGGCGGCGCGTCTCTATCCCGGACGGATCGCGGTGGGCATTGACGCGCGTGACGGCCGCGTCGCCGTCGACGGCTGGGCCAAGACCTCGGACATTTCGGCTCTGGAGCTCGGCCGCCGCTTCGAGGACGCCGGCGTCGCCGCCCTCATCTACACCGATATCACACGCGACGGCGCGCTGAAGGGGCTCAACGTCGAGGCGACGTTGGCGCTCGCCGAGGCGGTGTCGATTCCGGTCATCGCTTCGGGCGGCCTCGCCTCGATCGACGACGTCAAGAGGCTGCTCGCCCCCGATTGCGCGCGCCTCGCCGGCGCGATCGCGGGTCGGGCGCTCTATGACGGCCGGCTCGACCCCGCGGAGGCGCTCGCGATGATCCGGGCGGCGCGAGGCGCCGATGCTTAAGGTCCGCCTCATTCCCTGCCTCGACGTCAAGGACGGCCGCGTCGTCAAAGGCGTCAACTTCGTCGATCTGCGCGACGCCGGCGATCCGGTCGCCTGCGCGATCGCCTATGACGCCGCCGGCGCCGACGAATTGTGCTTTCTCGACATCACCGCAAGCCACGAAAACCGCTCGACCCTGCTCGACGTCGTTCAGCGGACCGCCGAAGCCTGCTTCATGCCGCTGACCGTTGGCGGCGGCGTGCGCCGCATCGAGGACATTCGCAATCTCTTGCTGGCGGGCGCCGACAAGGTGGCGATCAACACGGCGGCGGTGCAGGACCGCGCCTTCGTCAGGGCCGCCGCCGAGAAATTCGGCAGCCAGTGCATCGTGGTGGCGATCGACGCCAAAATGACCGGTTCGCCGGACGCTCCGCGCTGGGAGATATTCACCCATGGCGGCCGGCGCGCGACCGGCATCGACGCGGTCGGTTTCGCCCGAGAGGTGGTCGCGCTGGGCGCGGGGGAGATTCTGTTGACCTCGATGGATCGCGACGGCGCCAAGACCGGCTTCGACCTGCCGCTGACCAGCGCGGTCGCCAGCGCGGTCGGGGTGCCGGTGATCGCCTCGGGCGGGGTCGGCGATCTCGACGACCTCGTGGATGGCGTGCGGCTCGGCCGCGCCAATGCGGTGCTCGCCGCCTCGATCTTCCATTTCGGCGAGTTCACCATCCGCCAGGCCAAGCGGCACATGGCGGCGGCGGGCATTCCGATGCGGATGGGTTGAGCGCCGGCGACGCGTCTGGCCCTTCGCAGGTTCTTAAGCTATAGGCTGCAGCCTGCGGCGGCGGACTGACAGATTGAACGATACGCGCGGTTTTTTGTGAACAAACCTTTCTCGCCCACCGCCCCCCGGCCGGCGCCCGACGGCGCCGAAGCGTCGTTGCGCGCCAAGTTCGGCCATGTCGACGCCTGGGTGTTCGACCTCGACAATACGCTCTATCCGTCCGACAGCGATCTGTGGCCTAATATCGACAAGCGCATCACGCTGTTCCTGATGACCCTGTTCGGCCTCGACGGCCTGTCGGCGCGGGCGCTGCAAAAGCACTACTATCAACGCCACGGCACCACGTTGCGCGGCCTGCTCGATGAAGACCTCACCCGTCCCGAGGAATTCCTGGCGTTCGTCCACGACATCGACCGCTCGACCCTTCGACCCGACCCCTCGCTGGCCGAGCAGATCGCCGCGCTGCCCGGGCGCAAGCTGATCTTCACCAACGGCTCGCGCGACCATGCGCTGCGCACCGCGGCGCAGCTTGGCATGGGCGACGTGTTCGACGATGTTTTCGACATCGTCGCCTCGAACATGATCCCGAAGCCGGCCGCCGCCGCCTATGCGGCGTTCTTCGACAAGCACGGAGTCGATCCGGCGCGCGCCGCGATGTTCGAGGACATCGCCCGCAACCTGGCGGTCCCGCGCGCGCTCGGCATGACGACGACGCTGGTGAAGGCGAAAGTCGACCGGGCCGATCATCGCGAGGCGCATGACCGCGCCGTTGAGGATGCCGGCGCCATCGACTTTTCGACCAGCGACCTCGCCGACTTTCTCACCTCGGTCAATGCGGGATTGCGCGGCGGCTGAAGTGTCCGCGCGGCGAGGCGGCGGATCGCTACGACTTCGACCGCTGGGCCTGCTTGATCAGGTCGTAGACCTTGCGAACATCATCGATGAGTTCAAAGGCGGGAACCAGCCTGCGGGTCATTCCCGGCCACGCCGTGCCATACCACATGGCGGTCATCGGGTTGATCGAGCCGAACAGGATGTTGCCGCTGCCGTCGGAACGCTCGTTCATCGACATTCCCTCGAGGTTTCGAAGGGACAGCGATTTCATCTCGCGGGTCAGCACGCCGCTGAGAATCAGCGCGCGTTCATCGGTTACGCCGTAGCAGGTCTGGCTGCGCTGAAAGCTGTCGACGAAGAACCGGCCGATGATGAAGTAGATTCCGATCAGGACGAACGGCACGCCCCACAGCATGAAGAAGAACGGCGCCTTTTGTGAAGAAACGACCGTATATTCCCAAAAAAAGAGGAATCCGCCCCACATCAGACTGAATGGAATCAGGAAAATATCGCTGCCGCGGAGCTGCAGCCCCTGGCGCGGCGCGCCGCTCCACAACAGGCGTTCGCCGGGGTTGAGCTCTTTTTGCAGGGCCTGTTCGACGGTGTCGGACATCGCAGTTCCCGCCGGCGCGATCGCCGCCATGTTGACCGCGCATGGTTAACAAATTCGCAACGAGGGCGGAAGGCCGATCCGGCGCCGCGTCTCGTTCACCCAGCGCGGCTCACCCCCGCCCGCCCGCGGTCAGATGCGCTTCCAGCGCCGTCGCGTCGTTGAGCAGCGCCGCGCTGGCCCCGGCGTGGACGATCGCGCCACGGTCGAGGATGATCGCGTCGTCGGTGAACGGCAGCACCTTGTGCGCCTTCTGCTCGACGATGATCATCGACAGCCCGTCTTCGCGCACCAGCTTGCGCAACGCCGCGAGCACTTCGTCGACCAGCAGCGGCGCGAGGCCCTCGGTCGGCTCGTCGAGCAGCAGCAGGCGCGGGTTGAGCATCAGCGCGCGGCCGATCGCCAGCATCTGTTGTTCGCCGCCCGACAATTGCCGTCCGCCGGACCGCGCGCGCTCCCGCAAGCGGGGGAACAGGGCATAGACCCGGGCGAGCGTCCACGGACCGGGTAGCGCGACCGCGGTGAGGTTCTCCTCGACGCTGAGCGAGCGGAAGATATTGCGCTCCTGCGGGGTCCAGCCGAGCCCGGCGCGCGCCCGCTTGTATGGCGGCAGGCGCGTCACGTCGGCCCCCGCAAAGCGGATGCGCCCGGCGTGCCAGGTGGTCACGCCGATCAGCGTATCGACCAGCGTCGTCTTGCCGGCGCCGTTGCGCCCGAGCAGCGCGAGCGAGCGGCCTTCCGACAATCGCAGATCGAGGCCGGAGAGGACGCGCGCTTCGCCGTAGCCGGCGCTCAGCGATTCGACGGCGAGCAGATCAGCCATGCGAATCCGTCCCGAGATAGGCTTCGCGCACACGGGCGTCGGCGGCGACTTCGCCCGGCGCGCCTTCCATCAGCAGGCGGCCGGCGACCAGCACGGAGATTCGCGTCGCGAAGCGAAACACCAGATCCATGTCATGCTCGATCAGCAGGATCGTCACGTCGGCGGGCAGCGCCGCCAGCGCGGCGAGCACTTCGGCGCGTTCGCCGACCGGCACGCCGGCGGTCGGTTCGTCGAGAAGCAGCGTGCGCGGGCGGCGCGCCAGCGCCAGCGCGATTTCCAGCAGCCGCTGCTTGCCATAGGCCAGCGCGCGCGCGGGCCGATCCATCTCGCCGATCAGATCGAAGCGCCGCAGCAACGCCTCGACCTCGCCGACCACCGCGTCGTCGGCGCCGGCGCGCGCGCGCCAGTTCGCCCCGTCGCCGCGACGCTCGCCGACCGCCAGGCAAAGCTGCTCGGCTGGCGACATCTCGGGGAACAGCTGATTGATCTGGAAGGTGCGCACGAGGCCGCGCCGCACCCGCTGGGGCGCCGACAGCGAGGTGACGTCCTCGCCGGCCAGCAGCACCGCGCCCGAGGACGGCTTGAGCACGCCCGACAACAGGTTGACCAACGTCGTCTTGCCCGCGCCGTTGGGGCCGATCAGCGCGTGGCGCGCGCCCTCGGCGAGCTTCAGCGAGACATTGTTGGCGGCGGTCAATCCGCCGAACCGGCGGCACAGTCCGCGAGTCTCCAACGCCGGTTCGCTCACGCCGCGCCCCCGCGAATCAGCCGGCGCGAGAGACTGGCGATTCTTTCGCCGATCCGTTCGCGCCCGACGAGGACGAGAACGACGAGCAGAAGCCCGATCCAGAATTCCCAGAATTCCGGGGTCATCGTCGACAGGCCGTCGCGCAGGACGATGAAGAACGCGGAGCCCAGCAGGCCGCCGTAGAGATAGCCGGCGCCGCCGATGACCAGCATCAGCATCACGTCGGCCGAGCGGTGGAATTCGAACACGTCGAGCGAGACGATCTGCGTCGTCTGGGCGAGCAGCGCGCCGGCGGCGCCGGCGTAGGCGGCGGCGAGCGCATAGATCGCGATGAGGCGGCGCGACGGCGATATCCCGAGCGCCCCGGCGCGCAGGCGGTTTTCCCTGATCGCGCGCAGCGACAGCCCGAACGGCGACTGGACCAGCCGGCGCGCCGCGACGAACAACAGGAACAGCACCGCCAGACTGTAAAGCGCGGCGTTGCGCTGGCCGGTGAAGTCGATCGGGAACAGCCCGAAGATCGGCGCGACCGAAAAGTTCAGGCCGTCGGCGCCGCCGGTCGCCCAGGAATTGCGGTTGGCGACCTCCCCCAGCATCAGGCAGACGCCCAACGTCACCATCAGGCGGGTGAGATCGGAGCCGCGCAGCAGCAGCGGCGCGGTGATCAGCCCGGCCAGGCCCGCCGCGAAGCTGGCGACCGCCAGTCCGACAAGCGGATCGCCGACGCCGCGGCTCGCGAGGATTCCCGCGCCATACGCCCCAATGCCAAGAAACGCGGCGTGGCCCAGCGAGATCAGGCCGGCGTAGCCGAGGATGAGATCGAGCGACAGCGCGAACAGGCCGGCGATCAGGAATTCGTTGATCAGCAGCGCGCGCGAGGGAACGGCGAAAATCAGCGCGGCAAGCGCCAGCCAGAATGCGATTTCGCTGACGCGCCAGCGCGCGCGGCGCGTCAGATGCGCCGCTATGCGGAGCGCCGGCTCGCTCATCGCCCGCCGCGCGCGAACAGCCCCTGCGGGCGAATCAGCAGCGTCGCAACCATCACCGCGTAGATGATGAAGGCGCCGATCGAGGGAACGTAATACTTGCCCGCGACGTCGAGCACGCCAAGCAGCAGCGCGCCGAACAGCGCCCCCAAAATGCCCCGCGAGCCGCCGACCGTCACGACGATCAGGAACGACACCATGAATTTGACGGGGAAGGACGGATCGACGCCGCCCACCACGTCGGCGGCGAGCGCGCCGCCGAGCCCGGCGAGACCGCAGCCGATCGCGAAGGTGACCGCGAACAGCCGGTCGACATCAATGCCGAGGCCGCTCGCGACGCGCGCATCGTCGACCGCCGCGCGCAACTGCGCGCCGAACCGCGTGCCGATCAGAAACACCTGCAGCGCCGCGGCGATGGCCCCGCAGACCACGATGATGAACAGACGATAGACGCCGATGCCGACCCCGGCCAACTCGATGCGTCCGCGCAAGAAGTCCGGCGGCGGCGCCGACTGCGGCTGGTCGCCGAAGAAATAGTTGGCGATCGGCATCGCCATCAGGACGAGGCCGATGGTGAACAGCAACTGGTCCAGCGGGCTCGCGCCATAGAGCCGGCGATACAGGGTGCGCTCCAGTGCGACGCCGAGCAGCGCGGCGACCACGAAGGCGACTGGCAGCGCCAAAAGAAACGGCGCGCCCCAGCGGCTCATCAACATGGCCGCGACATAGCCGCCCGCCATCGCGAAAGCGCCATGGGCGAGATTGACGAAATTCATCAACCCAAGCGTCACCGACATGCCGCAGGCCAGCACGAACAGCAGCATCCCGTAGGCGATTCCATCAAACAGGATGGTCGGCAAGGCGAGGCCTTCCTTGGTGGACGGACGGGAACCAGCCCTTCCAAAACCGAGAGGCCAGGCCGATCGTCAGTTCCCGGCCGCCTTGAACGGGTCCTTGACGGCTTCGATCGTCGCGAACTCGACGTTGTACAGCGCGCCGTCGACCTTTCCGACCCTCCGCACATAGATGTTCTGGATGATGTCGCGGGTCTGCGGATCGATCGAGACGGGACCGCGCGGGCTCATCCAGCTCGCCCCCTTCATCGCCGCGATGAGCGCGTCGCCGTCGGTCGCGCCCTTGGTCTTCTCCAGCGCCTGGTAGACCAGCGCCATGCCGTCATAGGCGCCCACCGCCATGAAGTTCGGGCGCATGCCGTTGTTGGCCTTCTCGAACGCCTCGACGAAGGCCTGGTTCTCCGGCGAGGGATGGCTCGCCGAATAATGGTGGGTCGTCACCACGCCCAGCGCGGCGTCGCCGATCTCGGCGAGCAGGTCGTCGTCGGTGACGTCGCCGGTGCCGATCAGCTTGATCCCCGCCTTGTCGAGGCCGCGTTCGGCGAACTGCTTCATCAGGGCGCTGCCCTGGCCGGACGGCACGAAGACGAACACCGCGTCGGGCGCATCGTCCTTCACGCGTTGCAGGAACGGCGCGAAATCGGGATTTTTCAGCGGCGCGCGGATTTTCTCCACCACCACGCCGCCGCCCTTGACGAAAGGTTCGCTGAACCACTTTTCGGCGTCGTTGCCGGGGCCGTAGTCGGTCACCAGGGTCACCACCTTGTGGATATTGTTCTTCAGGCACCATTCGGCCATCGGCGCGGCGGCCTGCGGCAGCGTGAACGAGGTGCGCGCGATATACGGCGACTTCTCGGTGATCATCGCGGTGGCGGCGGCGGTGACGATCTCGGGAACCTTGGCCTCGGTGGCGACCGGCGCGACGGCGAGGGCCAGCGGCGTCAGCCCGAAGCCCATCAGAATCTTGGCCTTGTCGTTGCCGATCAGTTCCTGCGCGAGACGCTTGGTGACGTCGGGGGCGCCGCCGTCGTCCCTGACCAGAAGCGTAATTTTCTTGCCGGCGACCGTGTCGCCGTGCTGCTGGACGTAGAGGCGCGCGGCGGCCTGCTCCTGCTTGCCGGTGCTGGCAAAGGGGCCGGTCATCGGCAGGATGACGCCGATGGCGACGGTGTCGTCATCGGCCGGAGCCGGGGCCGCGGCGACGATCGCGCCGACGGCGAGGCCGGCCCAGACCACAGTTCGAAGCATGTTCGGTCTCCTCCCGCTGCGCGCCGCAAAACTGCGCAATCCGCTTTTTGGTGAACCATCTACGACGCCCGCGCAAGTGACAAGGCCGCTGGCGTCATTCTTTGGTCGCGGGTCGATGGCCGCCCGGCGCCGGTTCGCGCATGGACAAGCGCGCGCAAAAGGGTTTGAGTCGACGCCGCCAATCGCGACGGGGAATCCTGCGCTTCGACTCCCGGCTTGGAGAGTCTCCATGGTCGTTCGCATCGCAAAATGGGCGCTGGTCGTCGCCGTCACACTGGTCCTGCTGGGCCTCGCGACAATCGCCGGGAAATTCTACCGGGCGATGCCCGACTACAGCGGCGCGGCGAACCTGCCGGGATTGAGCGGCGAGGTGCGGGTCTACCGCGACGGCCACGCCGTCCCGCATATCTTCGCGCCGTCGATGGACGACGCGGCGCGGGCGCTCGGCTATATCCACGCGAGCGAGCGGCTGTATCAGATGGAAATCCAGCGCCGCGCCGGACAGGGACGGCTGTCCGAGATCGCCGGCGCCGACCTCGTCGGGGTCGACAGGTTCATCCGCACCCTGGGCTTCTATCGCCTTGCGGAAAGCAGCTTCGCCGCGCTTCGCCCGCAGACCCAGGCCTATCTTCAGGCCTATGCCGATGGGGTCAATGCATTCCTCGCGAGCCACAAGGGCCGACTGCCGCCGGAGTTCCTGATTCTGGGCGACGATCCCGAGCCGTGGCGGCCCGCCGACACGATGGTCTGGGGCAAGCTGATGAGTCTGCAGCTCAGCCAGAACTATGCGCTCGAGGCCGAGCGCGCGCTGCTCGCGCGGAAAATGCCGCCCGAGATTGCGCGGCTGCTCTATCCCCCGACTCCCCAGGGATCGCCGATCACCTCGACGCCGACCGGCGGCTCCGCGCATTCGCAAATCCCTTCGGCGCAGGATCGCCTCGGCGCGCTGATCGGGATCGACCACGGCGCTTCGAACGAATGGGTCATTTCAGGCGCGCGCACCCAGACCGGCAAACCGGTCCTCGCCAACGATCCTCACCTCGGAATCGAGGCGCCGATCCTGTGGTATCTCGCGCGAATCGTCACGCCGGGGCTGTCCATCAAGGGCGCGACCGTGCCCGGCGCGCCGCTCGTGCTGCTCGGACAGAACGACCGCATCGCCTGGGGCATCACCAGCGCCGACACCGATACGCAGGATCTGTTCATCGAGACGGTCGATCCGCGCAACCCCGCCCAATATCTGACGCCCGACGGCGCCGAACCCTTCGTCGCGCACGATGAGGTCATCCATGTCAAGGACGCGCCGGACGTCCTCCTGAAGGTCCGCGCGACGCGGCACGGGCCGGTTCTGTCCGACGTCGACCAGAAACTGGCGGACGTCGCCGGGCCAGGCAAGGTGGCGGCGCTCGCCTTCACCGGGCTTGGCGACCGCGACACCACGACCGAGGCGTTCGTCGACGTCAACCGGGCGCAGGACTGGAACGGCTTTCTGGAGGCGCTGAGGGCCTACCAGACCCCGACGCAGAACCTCGTCTTCGCCGACGCCGCCGGCAACATCGGCTTCATCAGCCCCGGCCGCGTGCCGCTGCGCAAATCGGGCGACGGGCTCATGCCGGTCGACGGGGCGAGCGGCGACAGCGACTGGACAGGCTTCGTCCCGTTCGAGCAGCTCCCCCAGGCCTACAACCCGCCGACCGGATTCCTGTTCAACGCCAACAACGCCAATATCGCCGACGACCACGTGCCGACATTCGGGCGCGACTGGGAGGAAAACTATCGCGCGCGCCGCATCCAGCAATTCATCGATTCGATCGACAAGCATTCGCTCGACACCTCGGCGGCGATGCAGACCGACATCCTGTCGCTGGCGGCGATCGACTTCCTGCCGCTGCTGAAGCGCATCGCGCCGGCCAGCGAGCGCGCCGGACAGGCGCTCGCCCTCCTCGCGCGATGGAACGGCGCGATGAACAAGGACGCCGCCGAGCCGCTGATCTTCGAGGCTTGGCTCAGCGCGATGCGCCGCATCATGATCGATGAGAAGACCGGCCTGCGGTTGGCCGAAAAAGGACCCTACGCCGCGATGACGCTGTTTTCGCTGCTGACCGATCATCCGCAATGGTGCGACGCCCCCGAGAAGCCCGACCCCGACTGTCGCAAGACGATGGCGCGCGGGCTCGACGACGCGCTGACGTTGCTCGTCCAGCGCGACGGCGCCGACATGAGCCAGTGGCGATGGGGCGCCGAGCATATTTCGGTGCTGACCCACAAGCTCTACAGCCACGTGCCGGTGCTCGATCGTCTCAGCGACCTCTCGCGTCCCGCCAGCGGCGGCTTCTATACGCTCGACCGCGGCGAGGGCTTCGATCCCAAGCCCGATCGTCCATTCGCGCGCACCCATGCCGCCGGCTTCCGGGGCGTCTACGATCTCGGCGATCCCGACAAGTCGCGTTTCATGATCGCCACGGGCGAATCCGGCCATATATTTTCGCCGCATTACGGCGATCTGGTTCCGCTGTGGAGCGCCGGCCAGGCGATCACGCTGGCCGGTTCAGAGGCCGAACTGAAGCAGAACGGCGCGAAGCTGCTGGTGTTCACGCCGCCGTAGAGCGCGGCGGAAGGGTCGCGGTCGGTCGTCGACGGAACGACGGGCGTGGCTTACGCCGGGCCGAAGCGCCCGGCGCGATAGTCGGCATAGGCCTGTTCGATCTCGGCTTCAGTGTTCATGACGAACGGGCCGCCGGACACCACCGGCTCGCGCAGCGGCCGGCCGGCGTATAGTAGCGCGCGCAGCGGCCGCTCGCCCGCCGCGACCTCGACCTCTGACGGCGCCGCGTCCTCGCCGCGGGTCAACCACATCACGTCGCCGGCGCCGACTTCGGTCCGCTTCGCGCCGACCCGCCCGGCGCCCTCCAGGACGACGATTACCGCGTTGTCGTCGGCTGGCAGGTCCTGGCGGACCGCGGCGCCCGCGTCGAGACGAAGCTCGACCATGGTCACTGGCACGATGTTGCGGGTCGGCGCGCTGACCCCGCCGGAGGAGCCGGAGAACACCCGGATTTCCGCGCCGGGCTCGCGGCGGACCGGCATGTCCCGGGCGACGAGGTCCTGATAGCGCGGCGCAACCATTTTCTGCGCCGCCGGCAGATTGACCCATAGCTGCAGGCTGTGCACGGTCTGCCCCTCGGCGGGAATCTCGTTATGGATCAGCCCGCGGCCGGCGGTCATCCATTGCGCGTCGCCGGGCAGGATCGCGCCTTCATGCCCCTGGTTGTCGTAGTGATCGATACGGCCGTCGAGCACGTAGGTCACCGTCTCGATGCCGCGATGCGGGTGCTTGCCGAATACGCCGCGCGGGAACCAGTCCTCCATCAGCCCGAGGAACGGATCGACGGCCGCAGAGTCGCCGCGCATCGCCGCCGGCATCAACGGCCGCACGCGATGCTACGGGGTCATGCCCTGCCGCGGCTCGGGATGATCGACGCTGAGCGCCGATCGCTGGAGGACAGTCATCGCAATTCTCCCGTTCGAGGATAAACGCCGCGAACCCGCCGGGCGGTCACGGCGGCGCGCCGGCCAGATTGCATCCGGTCGCGCCGAGCGGACGGAACGCCTCGTCGGCGGGAATCTTCGCTTCGATCGAAAGGTAGTCCCAGGGGTATTTGGACTCCGCGGGCTGCTTCACCTTCACCAGGTAGCGGTCATAGACCACGCGTCCGTCGGCGCGCGCCACGCCGTGGTCGGTGAATACATCGTGGATCGGCGCCGCCTTCATCGCTTTGGCGACGCCGAGCGCCTCGTCGCCGCCAGTCGCCTTGACCGCTTCGAGGTAGTGCAGGACCGACGAATAGAGCGCGGCCTGGTTGTCGTTCGGCATTCGCTTCGTGCGCTCGAAGAAGCGCTTGGCGAAGGCGCGCGTCTGATCGTTGAGGTCCCAGTACCACGATTGCATGAACACCAGGCCATGCGCGATGGGCAGGCCGAGCGCATTGACGTCGCTGAGATAGGTGATCGGCGTCGCGATATACTGGCTGGCGGTGAGGCCGAACTCGTTGGCCTGCTTGAGCGAGGTGGACAGGTCCGCGCCGGTGTTGGCGAGCACCACGACCTTGGCGCCGGACGCCTGCGCCGCCAGGAGATAGGAGCTGAAGTCGGCGCTGTTGAGCGGCGCCCGCACGCCGCCGACCGTCGTCCCGCCGGCCTTGGCGATCGCATCGCGCGCATCCGCCTCGAGCGAAGCGCCGAACGCGTAGTCGGCGGTGATGAAGTAGAAGGTGTCGAGCTGCTGCTTGACCAGCAGCCGCATCAGCGAAACGCCGTTCGACCAATTGTCGGCGTTCCACTGGAAGCCGTTCGGCGAGCACGCCTTGCCGGTCAGGTCGGAGGACGAGGCGGAGTCGAAGATCACCAGCCGGTCGCGCGCCCTGGCGAGATTCTGCAGCGCCAGCGCGACGCCCGAATTGGTGATGTCGAAAATGACGCGCGCGCCCCTCTCGTCATACCATTCGCGCGCGATCGCCATGCCGACGTCGACCTTGTTCTGGTGGTCGGCGACCAGCAGTTCGATCTTCTTGCCGAGCACCGCGCCGCCGAAATCCTCGATCGCCATGCGCACGGCCTGCACCGAGCTCGGCCCGGCGAGATCGGCATAGGGTCCGGACTGATCGTTCATGATCCCGATGACGAAGGCGCTCTCGTCGGCCGAGGCCGGCGGGCCGGAGGTCAGCAGCGCCAGCAGGCCGAGGAAACACAACGCGCGGCGAACCATGGCGACCCTCTTGGAACAACCGCGACATGATAGGCGATGCCCGTCGCCGGCGCACCAACTTCATCAACGAGCGGCGATTGGCCCACGCCGGTCGGCGCGCGTCGGCCGGTCACCAGCGCTGATGGACATATGGCCTGACGTCCCGATCGTAAATCTCCTCGATTTTAGCCATCACGTCAGGCGCGAGCGGGGGAAGATCGTCGGCAAGGGCGTTGGCGCGCGCCTGCTCGGCGCTGCGCGCCCCCGGGATGACCACGCTCACCGCCTCGTGCATCAGAATCCATCGCAGCGCGAATTGCGCCATGGTCGCTCCGCCGCCGACCAGCGGCCGAAGCCGCTCGACGACCTCGAGACCCACGTCATAAGGAACGCCCGCGAACGTCTCGCCGACGTCGAAGGCCTCGCCGTGACGGTTGAAATTGCGGTGATCCTTCGGGTCGAACTGCGAGCCCTTGTGGAACTTTCCGGAGAGCAGGCCGCTGGCCAGCGGCACCCGCGCGATGACCGCGACGTTCCTCTTCCGGGCCAGCTCGAAAAACAGGTCGGCCGGCCGCTGCCGGAAGATGTTAAAAATGATCTGAACGCTCGCGACGCCGGGATATTCGATCGCCTTGATCGCCTCTTCGATCTTTTCGACGCTGACGCCGTAGTTCCGGATTTTTCCGCCCTTCACCAGGTCGTCGAGAAAGCCGAACACTTCTGGATGGTAGAAGAGTTCGGTCGGCGGGCAATGAAGCTGCACGAGATCGAGCGCGTCGACGCGCAGGTTCTTGAGGCTCCGGTCGATCCAGGCGCTGAGATTGTCGCGGGTGTAGCCCGCCACCTCCTGCTTCGGAAGGCGCTTGCCGGCCTTGGTGGCGATATAGGGCGGCTCGCCGCGGCGTTCGCTCAAGGCGCGCGCGATCAGTTGCTCGGAGCGCCCGTCGCCGTAGACGTCGGCGGTGTCGATGAAAGTGACGCCATTGTCGAGCGCCGCATGGAGCGCATCAATGGCCTGCTGGTCCTCCACTTCGGCCCACTGGGCGCCGCCGATGCCCCAGGAGCCAAAGCCGATCTCGCTGACCTCACGCCCGGTCCGGCCAAATTGTCTCGTGCGCATCGTGATCCTCTTGCTCGGTCGGGCCGCTCGCCGGCCCGCGTAGGTGGAAAGATATCGCGCTTCAACGGCGGATGATATCGATAACGGTGAGCCGGGCAAGGGGCGCGCGGCGCCGTGGCGGCGCCGGCGCGATCGGCTAGGATCGCGGCCGGCGAAGACAGAGATTCGGACCGGCGCGCAATGCAGCGGGGCGAGACAGCATCGGGAGCGCGCGTCGCCGCGATCGACGTGGCGCGGGGCGTCGCGCTGATCGGCATGGCGTTCTATCATCTGAGCTGGGACCTTGCCTATTTTCGCCTCGCGCCCGCGGAATTTCCGATTGTCCCGCCGATGCGGCTGTTCTCGCACGCGGTGGCGGGCGCCTTCCTGATGCTGGCCGGCGTATCGCTGGCGCTCGCCCATCGCGGCGGAATTCGCTGGCGCGCGTTCCTGCGGCGGCTTGCGGTGGTGGGCGGCGCGGCGGCGCTGCTGACGCTGGCGACCTATTTCTACGCGCCGCAGCAGACGATTGTCTTCGGCATCCTCCATTGCATCGCCGTGGCGAGCCTGCTGGCGGCCCCGCTGCTTCGTCTGCCGGCCTGGATTGCGTTGGTGGCGGGCGCGGTGGTCCTTGCAGCGCCGTGGCTCATCGCCAGCCCGGCTTTCGATTCGCTCGCGCTCGTCTGGCTCGGCCTCGGGACGGTCGCGCCGCAGACCCTCGACTGGCGCCCGCTGACGCCGTGGGCCGGCCTGGTGTTTGTCGGCATCGCGCTGACCCGGCTGAATCTGGCTCGTCTGTCGGCCTCGCCGCTCTGGCGATGGCGCCCCGTCGGGCGGGCCGGCCGCGCGCTCGCCTTCGCGGGCCGCCACTCGCTGGCGATCTATCTGATCCATCAGCCGATCCTGTTCGCCATTCTGTTCGCGGCGACCGAGCTGACCGGCTTCGAGGCGGCGAGGCAGCGCGAGGAATTCACCGCGGTCTGTCAACGCGAATGCGTGGCGGGCGGCGGCGAACTTGAATTCTGCGCGGGCGCCTGCGCCTGCGTCACGCACGGCTTGCAGCAGGCCGGCCTGTCGCGCGCCGTCGCGCGCGACAGCCTCGACGACACGCAGCGCCGCGACTATTCGCGCGTCGTGCGCGCCTGCAGCGCAGGACAGCCTGCAGGCGCGGATTAGGGCTATCGCGCAGTGGTCCGTTCGAGCGACTCGCGACTTTTTCCAATCAAGCCTTGCTCAGAATCCACTCGTGATCGGGATCGTTGTAGAAGCGCCAGGTCCGCTTCGGGCCGGCCATCACGTTGAGGTAGTAGAGATCATAGCCGTGCGGCGCGCCGACCGGATGATAGCCGCGCGGCACCAGCACCACGTCGCGGTCGGCGACCGCCAGCGTCTCGTCGAGCGAGCGGTCCTGCGTATAGATCCGTTGCAGCGCGAAGCCCTGCGGCGGCGACAGCCGGTGATAATAGGTCTCCTCGAGATAGGATTCTTCTGGAATCGCGTCGCGGTCGTGCTTGTGGGGGGGATAGCTCGACCAGTGGCCGCCGGGGGTGATCGCCTCGACGACGAGCAGGCTGTCGGCGGGCGCGGTTTCCGGCAGGATGTTTCTGATGTAGCGGGTGTTCGAGCCCTTGCCGCGGGTCAGCGTCTCGACCTCGGGCGCCGGGATGACCCGGGGCGGCCGCGCCCCGGCCTTCCCCGGCGCGGTGCAGATCGCCACTTCGCAGTCGGTGACGGCGTGGATCGTATAGGCGCTGTCGGCCGGCAGATAGACCGACCACGGCGGCGCCTCAAACACATTGGCCCGGCCGCCGATCGCTCCGGAATCGAAGCCCTGGCTCTTGACGCGCGCCTTTCCCGACATCACGACGACGCAGGTCTCCATCGCGCCGCTGTCGACCCGCACGCGCGCGCCGGCCTTCAGATCGCGCGCCTCGAAGCCGACGTAAGTCCAGCCGGCGCTCTTCGGGGTGATCCGGTGAACGAGGCCGTTGGCGGATGTGCGGGGATGAACCAGATGCTTCGAGCGCGCCATTGAACCGTTCCTCCCGCATTCCGGCGATGTGCGATAGCCTTCGCGACTGTCTATGAAGCTTTCTTATGCGCGTCGACGTAGGCTCGCAGGACCGCGTTCATCCGGGTCAGATGACCCTTGCCGTTCGCTTTGAACCATTCCACGATATCGCTATCGAGCCGCAGGTGAACGGACGTCTTGCCGCGCGGCATGACGACGCGGGCGTTCCGCCAAAAATCCTCGCCCAAGCTTTCCGCCTCCGGCGCGTCGGGACGCGTCAGATCCTCTCCGCGCGCGCGCATCGCCCTGATCTCGCTAAGCGAACGTTTCACGGTAGTAGAATTCCCGCTCATATCTGCTTGCCCTTTGTGCGCTGATGATCCTGACGGTCATTTCATCTCGGCGCGTATAAACAATTCTGTACACTTGTAAGTCGACCCGACCAAGAGCGACGAGGCGAAGCTCCCCATAGTCCTCGCGATCATCAATCTTCTCGATCATCTCGTTGGTGAACAACTCTGCGGCGGTCAGAAACGACACGCCATGCTTCGCCAGACTGGCGGCGGCCTTGGTTTCGTCCCATTCAAACTCAAGTTCGCCCATCAAAGCGGCGGCGCCTCAGTCATATACATATTTGTGTATACAAAATCAATATACTGGGTAGCTTTGAGACGCCAATCGTCGCATCGGCCGAACGGCACGCTCCCCTCGAGCGGCGCGAACATCGAGCACCACGCGCGAGCCATCACCCCAGCCCGCTCTCCTTCAGCGCCGCCCTGAGATGGGCGACGCCCTTCTTCGCATACGCCAGGGACGGAGCCTTTTTCGGGTCCTGCTCGGCTTCGAGCACGACCCAGCCGGAATAACCCTTCAATTCCCGGAACACCGCGACGTAGTCGACCACGCCGTCCCCCGGCACGGTATAGACGCCAAGCTCTGCGCCCTGCCCGAGAATCGAATCGAGGAAGCTCCAGTCGCCGGCCATGGAGTCGCGCATTTTCGCCTCGCGCGCGTCCTTGCAGTGAACATGGGTGATGCGGTTCTTGTAACGGCGCGCCAGGGCGGCGGGATCGGCGCCGCCCCAGGTCGCATGGCCGGTGTCGAGCAGCAGATTGGCGGGCGGGCGCGTGTTGGCCATCAACGCGTCGATATCGGCGCCGGACTGGACGATTGTGCCCATATGGTGGTGGTAGCAGAGCCGCAGCCCTTCGGCGGCGAGCAATTCGGCGAGCTCGGTCATCTTGGCGCCATAGACCGGCCAGTCGGCGGCGGCCAACGTCGGGCGGCGGGACAGCGGCGTCCCGCGCTCGCCATGAATCGCATTCGACGTTTCGGCGACGATGAACACATCCGTTCCCATCGCCTTCAGCAATTGACGATGCGGCGCGGCGAGGTCGAACTCCTCGCGCGCCGAGCGCTTGAGCAATTCGATCGAATGCCAGCCGCCGATGCAGGCGAGCCCGTACGGCGCCAGCGCCGCCTTGAGCGCAGCGGCCTGACGCGGAAATTTGTGGCCGAGCTCCATGCCTTCGAAGCCGGCCGATTTGGCCTCGGCGAGGCAGGTTTCAAGCGGGGTTTCGCCGCCGATCTCCTGCAGGTCGTCGTTGGACCAGCCGATCGGATTAGCGCCCAGACGGATCGTCATTTCAATCTCCAACGCGTTGCGCGACAAGCGCCTTTTCATAGCTGCCGCGGGCGGCGACGACGGTCTCGCGCGTCGAGACCTCCGGCACCGCAACCTCCCACCAGGCGCCACCGGCGTCGGTGATCGCCATCGGATCGGTCTCGATGACGATGACCTGGGTGATCTTCGCCTGCCGCGCCGCCGCGAACGCCGCCTCGAGTTCGGGAATCGACTTCACCTTGACTGCGCCGGCGCCGAGGCTGCGCGCATGGGCGGCGAAATCGATCTCCGGCAGCGCCTCATGCCACGCATCGCGCAGAAGATTGTTGAACGACTCGCCGCCCGTGGCGCGTTGCAGGCGATTGATGCAGCCAAAGCCCCGGTTGTCGTTGACCACGATGACCAGCTTCACGCCGAGCATGATCGACGAGGCGATTTCCGAATTCATCATGAGATAGGAGCCGTCGCCGACCGAAACGACGACTTCGCGATCAGGGTGGGCCATCTTGACGCCGATCGCCCCCGCGATCTCGTAGCCCATGCAGGAATAGCCGTATTCGGCGTGATAGCCGAGCGGCGCGCCGGCTTGCCAATGCTTGTGCAATTCGCCGGGCAGCCCGCCCGCCGCGCAGACCACGATGTCGGACGCGGCGCCGGCGCGCTGCAGGGCGCCGAGCACCTGCGCGTCGGACGGCAGTTCGAGATTGGTCGAAGCGGTGTAGCGGGCGGCGACGCCGGCCCACTCCGCCTTGGCCTCGACGGCCGCCTCGCGCCAGGTCCTCGGCGCCTGCCAGTCGCCAAGCGCGGCCTCCAGCGCGGCAAGGCCGGCGCGCGCGTCGGCGACCAGCGGCATCGCGCGGTGCTTGGCCGCGTCGAACGGCTGAACGTTCAAGCCGATGATGCGGCGGGCGGGATTCTGGAACAGCGCCCAGGAGCCGGTCGTGAAATCAGCGAGGCGCGTGCCGACCGCGAGGATCACGTCGGCCTGTTGCGCCAGCTTGTTGGCGGCGCTGGTGCCGGTGACCCCGACCGCGCCGAGCGATAGCGGATGATCGGCGGGGGTCGCCGACTTGCCGGCCTGGGTCTCGGCGAGCGGGATTCCATGCTTCTGGCAAAATGCCATGAGTTCCCGCTCGGCTTCCGAATAAAGAACGCCGCCGCCGCAAATCACGAACGGTTTGCTTGCCGCACGCAGGGCGGCGACCGCGCCTTTCAATTCGTGGGCGTCCGGCGCCTGGCGGCGCGGTCGGTGCAGCCGCTCGGCAAAGAAGCTCTCGGGATAGTCGTAAGCTTCGGCCTGCACGTCCTGGCAGAAGGCGAGGGTCACCGGGCCGCATTCGGCGGGGTCGGTGAGGACGGAGATCGCGCGGGTCAGCGCCGGCATGATCTGCTCGGGCCGCGTCAGGCGGTCGAAATAGCGCGAGACCGGCTTGAAGCAATCGTTGGCGCTGATCGTGCCGTCGCCGAAGTCCTCGATCTGCTGGAGAACCGGATCGGCCCGGCGGCTGGCGAAGACGTCGCCCGGCAGGAACAGCACCGGCAGCCGGTTGACCGCGGCGGTCGCCGCGGCGGTGATCATGTTGGTGGCGCCCGGGCCGATCGAGCTGGTGCAGACCATCATCCGACGGCGGCGGGACGCCTTGGCGTAGGCGATCGCCGAAAGCGCCATCGCCTGTTCATTGTGCGAGCGATAGGTCGGCAGCGCGTCGCGCACCCCGTAGAGCGCCTCGCCGATCGCCGCCACATTGCCATGGCCGAAGATCGCGAACACGCCGCCAAACAGCCGGACCTTCGCGCCGTCGATCTCGGTCATCTGCCGGGCGAGGAAGCGGACCGTCGCCTGCGCGGCGGTGAGACGGATGGTTTTCATTTCGTCAGCTCCCATTCACGTTTCTTTGTTCGATCACTTCAGGCCCGCCGCGGCCGTAGCGCCCGCAGCGGCGCCGGCAGGATATCTCCGATCGCCGCATCGATCTCTCGGCGATGCCGCTGGAACGCGACGCCGAGGACAATGATCGCCAGGCCGATCGCCGACAGCGCGAAAGAAAATCCGATCATATCCTTAAATACGTCCGATGCGAGGTAGCCGAGGTAGCCGGCCACACCGAGTATTCCCAGAATGGCGTAGATGCGCCGGTTGAGAAACAGCCCCAGCGCGATGAAGCCGACGTTGATGGCGCAGAACAACGCCTTGCCGAAGCCCGTCGAGCTTTCCGACGCGGCCAGCGCGCCCCACAGCGTGATCGCGCCGAACAGATGGAGCCAGAATCCGAAATCGCCGCGACGCCCGCGCCATAGATCGAGCGCCCAGGCGACCACGATCATCGCGATGCCGAAATCGGTCGAAACCTCCCGTCGCAGCTCCCAGTCGCTCAGCGCGCCGGCGCCGAACCAGCGCACCACGTCCATCGACATGAACCACAGCGCGACCGCGGCGATCATCAGGATGAACGGGAAGGGAAAGAAGCGCAGCGCGAGCGCCGAGGCGATGATCGCGCCCAGCTCCATGTAGAGCCAACTGCCGTTGATATAGGGGAAGAAGTCCTTGTACTCGCCGGGCTTGTCGAAGCTCCAGAGGTCGAGCGCATCCTGGACGCCGTAGATCGCGAGCGGCGCCAGCGACACCGCGACGGCGATGCACAGGCCGCCGGGGACGCGCAGTTCCTGCTCGCTCCATAGACGCCGCCCCAGCAGCACGAAGCCCAGCGCATAGACGACGGCGGTAGCGGTCAGCGCATAGCCGCCGAGCGCGTTGAACGCGGCGGTGGAGAACAGGCCCATCGCGCTGATGACGATCAGCGCGCCGGAGTACCAAAGCACATGGCTGACATCGAATTTCGGGGCCGGCGCGGCGAGCGCCGTCTCGCTCGGCGATGGCTCCCACCCGCGCAGAAACGCGACCAGCCGGTCGCGCGCGCTGGCGTCGATGACCCCCGCTTCGACCGCCGCCTGCAACGCGCCCTCGTCGATCATGAGGCGCGCCCGCGCTGCGCGGCGCCGCGCCACAGCTCGCAGAGGCGCCCGAACGAGCCGGCCATCAGGTCGATCGCCGCCGCGTCGTCGATCCGTCCGGCGAACCAGGCCTGCGCCGGTTCGGCGAAGATCGTCCGCCCGACCGCGAACCCTTTGACGAGAGGACAGCCGCGGGCGATCGCGAAGGCGCCGCCCAGTTGCTGCTCAGGAGCCTCGAGGCCGAGCAGCACGACGCCGCGGCAATAGGGATCGTGGCCGGCGATCGACCGTGCAATGTTATGCCACGCCGCGGCGGTGGCTTGGCTCTCGAGCTTCCACCAATCGGGCCGCACGCCGATGGCATAGAGCCGATCGAGCACGCTGGCGATCGTCGTCTCGCCGATCGGCCCATGCTTGCCGGCGATGATCTCGATCAGCAGTTCGCGCCCGATCGTGCGCGCCGCGTCGTAGACGCGCAGCAGTTCGCGCTCCTGCCTCGCCTTCATCTCCGGCGGGTCGTCGGGATGATAGAAGCACAGGCATTTGATGGTGTGGCTGAGCGGCCATTCGATCAGCTTGGCGCCGAGCGAACCGCCGAACTCGAAATCGAGCGGCCGCGCGCCGGGCTCCTCGACGGGCCGGCCGATCCAGAATCCATGATCGGCGGCGCGAAACAGCGCGTCGCGGCCATATTTGCCGTCCAGCAGCACGCCGAAGCCCGGCCGGCCGCCGGCGACCCTGGCGGCCGCCGCGACCGCGAGTTGTTTGAAGACGCCGATGCGCTCGCGCGGCGCGCCCGCCTCGTCAGCGATCGCCTCCAGTTGCGCGCGGTGGTCGATCGCCAGCGCCATCAGTTCGGGCGGTTGCCTGGCGCGGGTGGTCGCCCAGTGAATATGGTTCAGCGCGGCGTCCTGGCGCAGCGCGCGATGCGGCGAACCATGGTCGAGGAATCGCCGCAGCTCCGGATAGGTCGGATATTCGACCGAGCACAGCAGGCGCGACACCGCGAAGGCGCCGCCGGCGTTGGCGAACGCGCAGCAGACGGCGAGCGGCTCGTCGCGCAGCCATCCGCGCAGGAAGCCGGACATGAACGCGTCGCCCGCCCCCAGCACGTTATAGACCTCGACCGGAAAGCCCCGCCCTTTCACGCCGTCCTCGATCGATTCGGGAATGGCGCCGGGAAACACCACGCAGCCCATCGGCCCGCGCTTCATCACGATCGTCGCGTCGCTGAGCGCGCGCACCGCTTTCAGCGCGGCGTACGGCTCGTCCGCGCCGCCCGCGATCATCAGCTCTTCCTCGGTGCCGACGACCAAATCGCATTGGGGGAGAATCTTCTGCAGGCGCTCCGTCACCTCGCCCGACTTGATGTAGCGCGCTTCCCCCGCGCCGTGTCCGGCCAGACCCCACAGATTGGGGCGGTAGTCGATGTCGAACGCCACCTTGCGGCCGTGCTTCCGGGCGAAGGCGATGGCGAGGTTCTGCGCAGCGGCGTTGAGCGGCCGGGCGAAATGCGTTCCCGTCACCACGATCGCCCTGGCGCTGGCGATATAGCTCTCGTCGATATCGCTCTCGTCGAGCGCGCCGTCGGCGCAATTGTCGCGATAAAAGATCAGCGGGAAGGTCTTGTCGTCGCGAACCCCCAGAATGACCAGCGCGGTCAGGCGGTTCGGGTCGGTGTGGACGCCGGCGACATCGACGCCCTCGCGCGCGCATTGCTCGGCGATGAAGCGGCCCATGTGCTCGTCGCCGACCCTGGTGATCAGCCCGCTTTTCAGGCCCAGCCGCGCCGTGCCGATCGCGATGTTGGTCGGGCAGCCGCCGGCCGCTTTCGAAAAACTCGCCATATCCTCGAGACGGCCGCCGACCTGCGCGCCGTAAAGATCGACCGACGAACGGCCGATCGCGATGACGTCGAGGGTCGGAGTGGACACGAAGGACGTTTCCTGCATTGCGCCCGCGCGGGCGCTGGACGTTCAGGGCTCGATCGGCGGGTCGCCGACCCCGACGATCGTCTGGTCGAAGTCGATGTTCGCGCCGGTCATCAGCCCGGACTCGTCGGAGGCGAGGTAGGCGCAGGCGCGCGCCACCTCGTTTGGGTCGATCAGGCGGCCGAACGGCCGCGACTTGGCGGCCGCATCGAGCCAGCCGTCCTGCGCGCCGTGATAGGTCTTCATGATGCGATCCTCGCCGGGCGTCGCCATCCAGCCGATGTTGAGGCCGTTGACCCGGATGCGGAATTTTATCAAGGAATGCGCGACATTGCGGGTCAGCGTGGCGAGCGCGCCCTTGGACGAGCAATATGCGGTGATGAACGGCTGGCCGCCATGCGCCGACATCGACTGGATGTTGACGATCGACCCGGCGATCTTCTCGCGGCGCATGATCCTGGCCGTCTCCTGGATCAGGAAGAACGGCGCGCGGACATTGACGTTGAAGATTTCGTCGAAGCGCTGTTCGGTGGTCTCGAAAATATTGCCGCGGTCGGTCACCCCGGCCGCGTTGACCAGCGCGTCGACCCGGTGGAAGCGACGGTCGGCCTCGGCGATCACCTTGCGGCAGTCGGCGACCACCGCGAGGTCCGCGACGACAAACGAGGTCGGGCAGCCGGCCGCCTCGATCTCTTCGGCCACCCGCCGTCCCTTGTCGGCGTTGCGCCCGCAAAGCACCAGCCCCGCCGCGCCGCGCTCGGCGAACAGCCGCGCGATCGCCTCGCCGAGCCCCTGCGTTCCGCCGGTGACCACCGCGATCCGCCCGTTCAGATTGGCCGGGCCGTGATAAAGCGCGCGCTGAGGCCCAGAATCGATTGCCATGGCGTTCCCCTTGTTGTCGAGAGTTTATCGCGTTCCCGAAACTTGTGAATGAGCTTGCCGCCCGGCGCGCGCCCTGCGATTGAGTCGCCCCGCCGCGGATCGTCGCCTTGGGGGATTGAAACAAAAATTCCATTCTCAAGTCAAGATAGAATGTGTATTCTTTTTTTTGGACGGCTGACGCCGGGCAATGGAACGGGAGGAAGGGATGAGGTTTGGGATTCTCGGGGCCGGGCGGATCGCCAAGATTCACGCGGCGAATGTCGCGGCGCGCAAGGATTGCGAGGTCCGCCTGGTCGCCGACATCGACCGCGCCGCCGCGCAGGCGCTCGCCGCGGCGACCGGCGGCCAGGTCGCCGAGATCGACGCGATCCTCGCGTCGCGCGAGATCGACGCGGTGGCGATCTGCGCGCCGACCGACATGCACGCCGACCTGATCGAAAAGGCGGCGCGCGCCGGCAAGGCGGTGTTTTGCGAAAAGCCGGTCGATCTCGACGCCGCGCGCGTGCGCGCCTGCCTCGACGTCGTCGCCGCGGCGGGCGGCGTGCTGATGGTCGGCTTCAACCGGCGCTTCGACCCGAATTTCGCGGCGCTGCAAAAGCGCATCGCCGACGGCGCGATCGGCGCCGTCGAGATCGTTTCGATCACTTCGCGCGATCCCGGCCCCCCGCCATTGTCCTATATCGCGCGGTCGGGCGGCCTGTTCCGCGACATGATGATCCACGACTTCGACATGGCGCGGTTTCTGCTCGGTGAAGAACCCGTCGCAATCAGCGCGATGGGTTCGGCGCTGGTCGACAAGGCGATCGGCGAGGCCGGCGACGTCGACACCGCGGTCGTCATCATGGAGACCAGATCGGGCAAGGTCGCGCAGATTTCCAATTCGCGGCGCGCGACCTACGGCTACGACCAGCGCATCGAGGCGCATGGCGCCAAGGGGATGCTGCGCGCCGACAATATCCGCGAGACCACCGTCGAATTCGCCGGGGCGGAGGGCTTCGCCAGCGACAAGGTGCTCAATTTCTTCCTCGAGCGCTACGCCTCCGCCTATCGCGACGAACTCGACGCCTTCGTCAAGGCGGTCACCGCGGGCGTCGCGCCGCGGCCCAACGGCGAGGACGGCTGGCGGGCCAACCTGCTGGCCGACGCCGCCAACCTGTCCTGGCGCACCGGACAGCGTGTGACGCTGGGCTGAATGGTCAGGCCCGTGGCGCCGGCGGGCTGTCGCCGGCGGGCTTGCCGGCGCGCCTCGCGCCCGCCTATAGGCTTGCGGCGTCGGATGATCGCGGGCGGGGCATGCTGGACGTGAACAAGGATCGCCTGCCGATCGACGCGGCGTCCGGACGGCCGCCGCCGACCAAGGCCGCCCTGTGGGCCGCCGGGGTCGCGTCGATCATTCGCCGAAACCATGCGCGGCTGCGCCGCCTCGGGCTGGCGATCAGCCTCGTCATCGTCTCGATCTCGCTGTTCATCTTCGTTCGCACGATCATCCGCGTCGATCCGCGCCAGCTCGAAGCGGCGTTCGCCGCGACCGGCCTCGACCAGATCGCGGCCGCCTTCGCCCTGTCGGCGCTCTCCTATCTCGCGCTCACCGGCTACGACGGGCTGGCGCTGCGGCATCTGCGCATGCGCGTGCCTTACAAACTGACCGCCCTTGCCTCGTTCACCAGCTACGCCATCTCGTTCACGCTGGGCTTTCCGCTGATCACCGGCGCCGCCGTGCGCTACTGGATCTATGGCCCGGCCGGGTTGTCAGCGGGCAAGGTCGCAAGTCTGACGGCGATCGCCAGCATCACCTTCTGGCTGGGCATGGGACTGATCGTCGGCGTCGGCTTCCTCGGCGAGGCGCAGGCGATCGGCGGCCTCAATCATTTCAGCGCGCTGGCCAATCAGTTGATCGGCGTTGCGATTGTCGGCGCGCTGGGCGCCTACTTCATCTGGGTGGGGGTGCGTCGAAGGCGGGCCAAGCCGGTCATCTTCAATCTGGCGTTGCCGGGGCCGGTGCTGACGCTGGGACAGATGATCCTCGGGGTCATCGACGTCTGTTCCGCCGCCGGCGTCCTCTACGTACTGTTGCCGAAGGACAACGGTCTCGCCTTCCTGACCTTTTGCGCGCTCTACTCATTCGCCAGTATGCTCGGCATCGCGAGCAACGCCCCGGGCGGGCTCGGGGTGTTCGAAGCGACGATGCTCAAGGGGGTCGGCGGTTCGAGCGAATCCGTGCTCGCTTCGCTCTTGCTGTTTCGTGCGATATATTACCTGATCCCGTTCATTCTCGCGATGGCTATGCTCGGCGCGCACGAGGCGGGGCGGCGGTGGCGTTCGCTGCGCGAGGCGTTGGAAGCGCGCGAAGGCCTCGACGAGGATTGATCCATGCCCCACGTCAACGCGCGCCCTCGCCGACCAAACGCCCGCCCCGTCGCGGCCGGCGCGGGCGGGCCGCGCCGCGACGTCCTGCCGGGACGATCATGAACAAGAGAGCGAGGCGCGAGCTCGACCGCGAAATCCAGTCGCAATTTTGCGCGAACCTGATCGGCGCCATGCCCGAGCCGGCGGTCATCGTCGGCGGCGATGGGCGTTTGGCCGCCGCCAATGATCCGGCGCATGTGCTGCTGCCCGCGCTGAAAATCGGCGAGCCGTTGGTTCTGGCGTTGCGCGCGCCCGATGTCCTCGACGGCCTGCGCCGGGTCATGGCGAGCGGCAAGCCGGAGACCGTGCTGTGGAGCGAACGGGTGCCCGTCGAGCGCCTGTTCGACGTCTGCGTGGCGCCGCTCGCCGCCGAGACCGGCGAGATCGGCGCGGCGTTGCTGACGCTGCGCGATCTGACCGAAGCAAGACGGGTCGAGCGCATGCGCGTCGACTTTATCGCCAATGCGAGCCACGAATTGCGCACGCCTTTGGCTTCGATGCTCGGCTTCGTCGATACCTTGCAGGGGCCGGCGCGCGACGACGCCAAGGCGCGGGAGAAGTTCCTCGGCATCATGCGCGAGCAGGGGCGCCGGATGGCGCGGCTGGTCGACGACCTCCTGTCGCTGTCGCGCATCGAGCAGAACCAGCACGTGCGCCCCGAGGCGCCGATCGATCTTGCGCTGATCGCGCGGCACGTCGCCGACACCCTGGCGCCGCTCGCCCAGGAAATGGGCGTCGACCTCAGGGTCGACGCGAGCCAGCCGGTGGTGGTCGCGGGAGATCGCGACGAATTGGTGCGGGTCGCCGAAAACCTGATCGAAAACGCCATCAAATACGGGGCGGCGGCGGACAGTTCGGGCGCCGACCGCGTCGAAGTGACGGTCGCCAAGACGGCGCGCGAGGGCTGGCTGAGCGTGCGCGACTACGGGCGCGGCATCGCGCCGGAACACCTGCCGCGGCTGACCGAACGCTTCTATCGCATCGACGCCGGCCAGAGCCGCTCGAAGGGCGGAACCGGCCTCGGGCTGGCGATCGTCAAACACATCATGGCGCGCCATCGCGGCCGCCTGACCGTCTCGAGCCTGCCCGGGCAGGGCTCGACGTTCGCCGTCATGACGCCGCTTCATGCCGCTCATACCGGATGAAACTGCTTTTACTACAAGTATTTACACCGTCATCAAGACGTAACATAAGCGTCATAACATCAAATTGTTGATGCCTTACGACTGCGGCGTGAACGCTGGCGCGGCGCTTGAGGGCTCCCCGGTCCCGCCGTCCGAAACCGGCAGAAGAGAGGCATTCATGTTGCTCAAATCCTTGATGGCCACGGCGGTGCTGGCGGCGAGCGTCGTCGGCGCGTCCGCCACCGATATCACCGGCGCTGGCGCGACATTCCCGTTCCCGATCTACGCCAAATGGGCGGACGCGTACAAGAAAGAGACCAACGTCGGCCTCAACTACCAATCGATCGGATCGGGCGGCGGCATCAAGCAGATCAAGAACAAGACGGTCACGTTCGGCGCATCCGACCAGCCGTTGAAACTCGCCGATCTTGACGCCGCCGGACTGTTGCAATGGCCGCAAATCATCGGCGCCATCGTGCCGGTCGTCAATCTCGACGGGGTGAAGCCGGGCGAAATGGTGCTCGACGGCCCGACCCTCGCCAGCATCTTTCTTGGCAAGGTCACCAAATGGGACGATCCGGCGATCGCCAAGCTGAATCCCAACCTCAAGCTTCCGAGCCAGGCGATCGCGGTCGTCCATCGCTCGGACGGATCCGGAACGACCTTCAATTTCACCGATTATCTTTCGAAAGTGTCGGACGACTGGAAGACCAACGTCGGGGAAAGCACCTCGGTGCAGTGGCCGGCGGGAATCGGCTCCAAAGGCAACGAGGGCGTCGCGGCCGGCGTCAGCCAGACCAAGGGCGCGATCGGCTACGTCGAATACGCCTACTCCAAGCAGAACAAGATGACCTACGCCAACATGGTGAACCACGACGGAAAGACCGTCACGCCGGGGATCCCTGCTTTCCAGGCCGCCGCCGCCAACGCCGACTGGGAGCATGCGCCCGGTTTCTACCAGATTCTGACCGACGAGCCGGGAGCCGAGTCCTGGCCGATCACCGCCTCCAGCTTCATCCTGATGTACAAACAGGCGGCGGATCCGGCCGCCTCCACGGAGGCGCTGAAATTCTTCGACTGGACGTTCAAGAAACCGGCCGCCGAAATGGCCGAACAACTCGACTACATTCCGATGCCGGACGCGGTGGTCGTTCTCATCAAGAAAGCCTGGGCGAGCGGGTTGAAGGACGCCGGCGGCAAGCCGCTGTTCGCCGCCGATTGACGGGAACGCTCTTGCGGGGGCGGGGCCGGCGCCCCTCCTCCGCGTGACCCTTGCCTCCCTGCGGCGGGCGAAGGGGTCGCGTTCCCAGGCGCCGCGACCATCCGGGCGCGGGCCGCGAGGAGGGAAATTGTGGCGGATATCGCGATAAGCCGGGCCGAGGGCGCCGAAGAGAATTCTCGCCAGCGCGCCGAAGCGCTGGCCGCTCTGAAATTCGGCGACTCGGTGTTCCGCGGCCTCACGCAGGCGGCGGCGATCGGGGTTCTCATCATCCTCAGCGGCGTCATCGTCTCCCTGGCGATCGGCGCGTTGCCGGCCTTGCGCGCTTTCGGCTTCGGATTTCTGACGACGCAGGTGTGGAACCCGGTCACCGACAGGTTCGGCGCCCTCGCTGCGATCCTCGGCACAGTGACGACCTCGATCATCGCGATGGTGATCGCCGTGCCGGTCGGGCTGGGGGTCGCCGTCTTCCTCACCGAGCTTTGTCCGCAGCCGCTGCGCCGCCCGATCGGCATCGCCATCGAGCTGCTGGCGGGCATCCCGTCGATCATCTACGGCATCTGGGGCCTGTTCGTTCTGGCGCCCTTCGTGCAGACGTATATCGAACCGGCGTTGATCGGGTTCTTCGGTCCGATCCCCGGCCTCTCTTCGGTGTTCGCGGGTCCCCCCTACGGAATCGGGACGCTGACCGCGGGCTTTGTCCTCGCGATCATGGTGCTGCCGTTCATCGCCTCGGTGTCGCGCGACGTGTTCGAAACGGTGCCCGCGGTCCTGAAGGAATCGGCCTATGGCATCGGTTGCACCAGATGGGAAGTCGTCCGGCGCGTAGTGGTCCCCTACACCCGCGTCGGCCTGATCGGCGGCGCGATGCTGGCGCTCGGGCGCGCCCTCGGCGAGACGATGGCGGTGACCTTCGTCATCGGCAACGCCCACCGTATATCCGCTTCCATTCTCGCGCCGGGGACGACCATTTCGGCGACGATCGCCAATGAATTCACCGAGGCGGTCGGCGACCTCTACACCTCGTCGCTGATTGCGCTCGGGTTGATTCTCTTCGTCATCACCTTCTTCGTCCTGGCGGCCGCCCGGCTGATGCTGATGCGGCTCGAACGCCAGAAGGGAGGCTAGGCGTGAACAGACCGCGCTATGGCGCACGCAGCCGGTCGAACGCCATCGTCATGGCGCTATGCTACGCCGCGACGGCGTTCGGCCTCGCCTTTCTGGGCCTGATCCTGGCCACCCTGGTGTGGCGGGGACTGGCAGGGCTGAATCTCGCCGTGTTCACGCAAATGACGCCGCCGCCGGGCAGCGCCGGCGGGTTGGTCAACGCGATCATGGGCTCGCTCGTGATGACCATTCTGGCGGTGGTGATCGGCACGCCGGTGGGCATGCTCGCCGGCACCTACATGGCCGAATACGGCCGTTTCTCCCGGCTCGCCACTGTCGTCCGGTTCATCAACGACATCCTGTTGAGCGCGCCCTCGATCGTGATCGGATTGTTCGTTTACGAGATCGTGGTGGCCCCGGTCGGCCATTTCTCCGCATTGGCCGGCGTCTTGGCGCTGGCCATTCTGGTCATTCCCGTCGTTGTGCGGACCACCGAGGACATGCTGCTGCTGGTGCCGACGTCGCTGCGCGAAGCGGCGGCGGCGCTCGGCATGCCGCGCTCGCACGTGATCCTGAGGATCGCCTACAAGGCGGCGCGCGCCGGCCTGATCACCGGCGTTCTCCTGGCGATCGCGCGCGTCAGCGGGGAAACCGCGCCGCTGTTGTTCACCTCGTTGAACAACCAGTTCTGGAGCACCGACCTCAACGCGCCGATGTCGAGCCTGCCCATCGTGATCTTCCAGTTCGCGCTGAGCCCTTACGCCGACTGGCAGCAGTTGGCGTGGACCGGGGCGATGCTGATCACCGCGACGGTGCTCGCGCTGTCGATCGCCGCGCGCTGGCTCGGAACATCGAGGACGACCAAATGAACCAGATGCCCGAACTCAAACCCGATCTGCGCGAAAAGATCGCGATCCGCTCGCTCAAGTTCTTCTATGGCGACAATCTTGCGCTCAAGAGCATCAATCTGCCGCTCTACCGCAACAAGGCGACGGCGTTCATCGGGCCGTCGGGCTGCGGCAAGTCGACGCTGCTGCGCGTCCTCAATCGCATGTATGAACTCTATCCCAATCAGCGGGCGGAAGGCGAGGTGCTGCTTGACGGCCGCAACATTCTCGAGGCCGGCGAGGACTTGAATCTTCTACGCGCAAGAGTCGGCATGGTGTTCCAGAAGCCGACGCCGTTTCCGATGACGATCTACGACAACATCGCTTTCGGCATAAAGCTCTACGAGAAACTCCCCAAAAGCGAGATGGACGGCCGCGTGGAAGACGCGCTCAAGGGAGCCGCATTGTGGAATGAGGTCAGCGGCAAACTGGGGGCCAGCGGCCTGAGCCTTTCCGGCGGTCAGCAGCAACGGCTGTGCATCGCGCGCACCGTGGCGATCAAGCCGGAAGTGATCCTCCTGGACGAACCTTGTTCGGCGCTCGACCCCATCTCGACCGCCAAGATCGAAGAGCTGATCGACGAGCTGACCGAGGACTACACGATCGCCATCGTCACCCACAACATGCAGCAGGCGGCGCGCGTTTCGGCGTATACGGCGTTCATGTATCTGGGCGAGCTCGTCGAATTCGAGGAGACGAGCAAGCTGTTCACCTCGCCGCGCGAGAAGCGCACGCAGGACTACGTCACCGGCCGCTTCGGCTGAGCGGAGACATTTGATGAGCGAACACACGACCAGGGCTTATGACAAGGAACTCGACGACCTGGGACGGCGCATCGCCGAAATGGGCGGAATTTCCGAGAAGATGGTCATCGACGCGATGGACGCGCTGAGCAACGTCGATCTCGACCTCGCCCAGCAGGTGATCAGCAAGGACCCGCGCCTCGACGCGCTCCAGCGCGAGATCGAGGAACAGGCGATCCTGACGATCGCGCGGCGCCAGCCGGTGGCGGTCGACCTGCGCGAGATCATCGGCGCGATCCGCATCGCCGGCGACCTCGAACGGGTTGGCGACCTCGCCAAGAACATCGCCAAGCGGGCGGTGCTGATCGGCGCCGAGGCGCGCCTGCCGCGAGCGCTGATCGGCCTCAAGCACATGAACGAACTGGCGACCGAACTGATGAAGGACGTGCTTGACGCCTATGCCCAGCACGACGTCGCGCGCGCCCAGGCGGTGTGGACGCGCGATGCGGAGCTTGACGCGCTCGAGGATTCGGTTTTTCGCGACCTGCTGACTCACATGATGGAGGACCCGCGCAACATCTCGTTCTGCGCGCATCTGTTGTTCTGCGCCAAGAACATCGAGCGGATCGGCGATCACGCCACCAATATCGCCGAGACGATCTATTACCTGGTGACCGGCGACGCGCTGCCCGCCGAACGCCCGAAGGGGCGCCCTGAACTGTCCGCCGCGTCGATCGGGCTGGTGGCGCAATGAACGAAGAACGCAGGGAGCCGGCGCGCGCCGCCGCGTCGACGTCGCCGCGGATTCTCGTCGTCGAAGACGAAGCGGACCTCGCTCTGCTACTCGCCTACAACCTGGAGGCCGAGGGCTATATCGCCGAATGCGTGGAGCGCGGCGACGAAGCAGAGTTGCGGCTGGTCGAGAGTCCGCCCGATCTGTTGATCCTCGACTGGATGCTGCCGGGGGTGTCCGGGCTCGAAATCTGCCGGCGCCTGCGCGCGCGGGACGGCGCGCGGACGCTGCCGGTGATCATGCTGACGGCGCGCGGCGAAGAGGGCGAGCGGGTGCGCGGGCTTTCGGTCGGCGCCGACGACTATGTCGTCAAGCCGTTTTCGGTGCCGGAACTGATGGCGCGGGTGCGGGCGCTGCTGAGGCGCAGCCGGCCCGAGCGGATCGCCGAGAAGCTTTCGGCCGGCGATCTCGATCTCGACCGCGAGACCCGGCGCGTGCGGCGCGGCGTGCGCGACGTCCATCTGGGCCCCACCGAATTCCGGTTGCTGGAATATCTTCTGGAGAAGCCCGGCCGGGTGTTCTCGCGCGCCCAATTGCTCGACGGGGTGTGGGGGCTTTCGGTCGAAATCGACGAGCGCACCGTCGACGTCCATGTCGGCCGGCTGCGCAAGGCCCTGTCGCGCGGCCGCGAGCGCGATCCGATCCGCACCGTTCGCGGCACCGGCTATTCGTTCGACGAAACCTTCGGCAAGGCCGAACGCTGAGCCGCGGTCGCCGAGGACCGGCCGGTCAGGTCAGACGCGGGACGATCGCGCGCCGATCGCGCTCCCGACGGCGATCCAGCGCGGGCTGATAGGCCATGCGCCCGTGATGGACGCAATACGGGCCGGCTCCCGCCGATTGAATGCCGCAATAGCGGAACTCGGGCGTCGTCGGATCGCCCAGCGGCCACCGGCACATCGCCTCCTTGAGTTCGACGATGGTCACGCGCAGCGACATCGGAACGACGACGTCCTCGTGAAACACCGGCCGCGCCTCGATCGCCGTTTCGATCGAAAACGCCAGCGCCGTGTTGCCGCGCACCACATGCCCGCCGCCGCTCGAGCGGCTGGCGATCGACGCCCGGGGCGCCGCCGCGGGCCGCTGTCGAACGCGCGGAGCCGCGGGGGTCGCCGATTTTGCGCGGCCCGACAGCCCCAGCCGATGCACTTTGCCGATCACCGCGTTGCGGGTGACGCCCAAGCCAAGCTCCGCCGATATCTGGCTTGCGCTCTTGCCGTCGAGCCAAAGCTGGCGCAGCCGCTCGACCCTCTCGTCCGTCCAAGACATATTGGCCTCATCATTTCTGAACGGCCCGGCGTCGATCGCGGACGCCGGTTTCGTTCCTTGTGCGATTTCAGACAGAATCCCCCTACCCTCGCTCGAACGGCCGCGCCGCCGAACGCCAAACGCCAAAACGCTCTCACGAAGGTCTGCCACACGACATGTCGTGGTTCATTGCGCAAAGGCTACACTACTCGTTGAATCTCGCGCAAGAGTCCGAGGGGCATGCAGGGCGGCCTTTTCCCCAGCTCTCGCATTGCGCGGGAAGCGTGACGCCGAATGGCGCCGGCGATTGATCGAGTCGCATCAAGGCGTTAGGAACCGGATTCGGCCGTGCGCCGGCGGCCGCGGCCAGGCAAATTATTTTTGCGTCCGCGCCGCCGCGATTTGACCGGGCGGCCGAGATTCCCGTATGATCATGTCAGCGAGCGGCCGTCCCAGCGGGGCGGCGTTTTCGTTTTTGCCGCCCCTCTGAAGCAGCGCCCGGCAATCCTGTTGAATGGAGCGTCAACGTGTCATCCGCGATCGTGCCGGTCTACGCGCGCGCCGACCTCGCCTTCGAGCGGGGCGACGGCTGCTGGCTGACTTCGACCGAGGGCGAAAACTATCTCGATTTCGGCAGCGGCATCGCGGTCGCCGCGCTTGGCTATTCGCATCCCCATCTCGTCGAAGCGCTGGCGAGCCAGGGCGCCAAGATCTGGCATACATCGAACCTGTATCAAATCCCCGAAGGCGAGCGTCTGGCCAGGCGCCTGACCGAGGCGACCTTCGCCGACCTGGTGTTCTTCGCCAATTCGGGCGCCGAGGCGAATGAGGCGGCGATCAAGATGGCGCGCAAGCGCCAGTATGTCGGCGGCCATCCCGAGCGCTATGGCGTCCTCACCTTCGAAGGGGCCTTTCACGGCCGCACCCTGGCGACCATCGCGGCGGGCGGCCAGGCCAAATACCTCGAGGGATTCGGGCCGAAGGTGGCAGGGTTCGATCAGATTCCGCTCACCGACCTCGAGGCCGTCGAAGCGGCGATCGGCCCGCACATCGGGGCGATCATGATCGAACCGATCATGGGGGAAGGCGGCGTGCGGGTCGTCGCCGCCGGCGTTCCTGCGCGGCCTGCGCCGGCTGTGCGACAAGCACGACCTCCTGCTTATCTTCGACGAAATCCAGACCGGGGTCGGCCGGACTGGACGTTTTTTTGCGTATGAGCATGTCGGAATCAACCCCGACATCATGACCGTCGCCAAAGCGATCGGCGGCGGCTTTCCGATGGGCGCCTGCCTTGCGACCGCCGACGCGGCGAAGGGCTTGACCGCCGGCGCGCATGGCACGACGTTTGGCGGCAACCCGCTGGCGATGGCGGTCGGCAACGCCGTTCTCGATGTGGTTCTCGAGCCCGGCTTCATCGAACGCGTCGCGCAACTCGGCTTGTTGTTTCGCCAGCGGCTCGCCGAGCTGATGGACCGGCATCCCCAGATCATCGAGGAAATACGCGGCGAAGGCCTGATGATCGGCGTGAAGGTGAAGGTTCCCACCGCCGACTTCGCCGCCGCGGCGCGCGAGGAGAGACTGCTGACAGTGCCGGCCGGCGACAATGTCGTGCGGCTCCTGCCGCCCCTCATCATCACCGAGGAGGAGCTCGCCGACGGAATGCGCCGTCTCGACGCCGCTTGTCGCCGCATCGAGACCACGCGCGCGGCCTTGCGCCTGGGCGCCGCCGAATGACTGGTCCGCACGATGGCGCCAAGGTTCAGGGCGCGCCGGTCCGGCACTTCCTCGATCTGCTGGCCGTGCCCGCCGCGACCCTTCGCCCGATGCTGACCGCCGCCGCGGCGATGAAGGCGGCGCGGGTCAAGGGCGCGCCATCCGCGTCGCGGCCGCTCGCCGGCAAGACGCTGGCGATGATCTTCGACCGGCCCTCGACGCGCACCCGCGTGTCGTTCGATATGGCGATGCGGGAACTGGGCGGCGAGACGATCATGCTGACCGGCGCGGAAATGCAACTCGGGCGCGGCGAAAGCATCGCCGACACCGCGCGCGTGCTGTCGCGCTATGTCGATGCGATCATGATCCGCGTGCTCGAACATGAATCGATGGAGGGGCTGGCGCGCCACGCCACGATTCCCGTCATCAACGGCCTGACCAAGCGTTCGCATCCTTGCCAGGTGATGGCCGACATTCTCACCTTCGAGGAGCATCGCGGGCCGATCCGCGGCCGCAAGATCGCCTGGAGCGGCGACTACAACAATGTTCTGTCCTCATGGATCGACGCGGCGCAGCGCTTCGCCTTCACGCTCGACATCGCCTGCCCCGGTCCGCTGCAGCCGCGGCGCGAGCGCCTCGAAGAGGCCGTGGCGGCGGGCGCGAAAGTGACGCTCGGCGAGGACCCGTTCGCCGCCGTCGCCGGCGCCGCCGCGGTCATCTCCGATTGCTGGGTCTCGATGGGCGACGAGGACGAGGGGCGGCGCCACAACCTGCTCGCGCCCTATCAAGTCAACCGCGCCCTGATGAGCGCGGCCGCGCCAGACGCGATCTTCATGCATTGCCTGCCCGCCCACCGCGGCGAGGAAGTCACCGATGAGGTCATCGACGGCCCGCAATCGGTGGTGTTCGACGAGGCCGAGAACCGCCTGCACGCCCAGAAGGGCATCCTCGCCTGGTGCCTGGGAGCGCCGGGCGCATGAGCCAGAGGCCGCTCTCGCGCCCCGTTTCGGACGCCGGACGCGACGACATCGTCCTGCCGTTTCTGGTCGAGCCGCTGAGCACGCGCGGACGTGTCGTCCGTCTTGGCCCGACCATCGACGCGATCCTCAAGCGCCATGCCTATCCCGAGCCGATCGCCCGGCTGGTCGGCGAGGCGGCGGCGCTGACCGTCCTGCTCGGCTCGGCCCTCAAGAGCGAGGGCAGCTTTCAACTGCAGACCAAGACCGACGGCGTGGTCGGCATGCTGATCGTCGACTTCGACGCGCCCTCGAATTTGCGCGCGCTGGCCCGCTTCGACGCCGAAAGACTGTCGCGGGCCGGCGGCGCGGCGCGCTCGGGCGATCTCCTCGGCTCCGGCCATCTCGCCCTCACCATCGATCCCGGCGGCGATCTGTCGCGCCACCAGGGGGTGATCGGGCTCGACGGACAGGGGCTCGAGGAAGCGGCGCATCAGTATTTCCTGCGCTCCGAACAGATACCGACGCTCGTGCGCCTCGCGGTCGGCGAGATCGTCACCCCGGCCGGCGCGCACTGGCGGGCCGGCGGCCTGATGGCGCAGTTCCTTCCCGATTCGCCGGAGCGGCGCCGGCGCGCCGATCTTGATCCCGGCGATGCGCCGCCCGGGGCGCCGCGCGACACGGTGATCGACGACGATCTCTGGACCGAGGCCAGGGCGCTGGCGCAGAGCACCGAGGACCACGAACTGATCGACCCGACCTTGTCGAGCGAACGGCTGCTGTATCGCCTGTTCCACGAGCGCGGCGTGCGCGTGTTCGAACCGGGAACCTTGCGCGACGTCTGCCGCTGTTCGACCGGGCGCATCGACGCAATGCTGCGCAGCTTCACCGCCGCCGAGCGCGCCGACATGGTCGGCGACGACGGGATGATCGGCGTGACCTGCGAATTCTGCTCGACCAAACGCGTCTTCAATCCCGCCGACTACGGCGACGGGCAGGCATAGCGGCCTCGACACCAACGCGGCTTTGGTGTACCAGCCGGCCCCTAACTCAAAACAGCGCGCCGAAGCGCTCCGCCAAAACGTTTCACGGTTTGGCGTCACGGCATGGAGACAGACCCTATGAACATCATCGAGACGATCGAGGCCGAACAGATCGCCAAACTCGGCGCGAGCGCCAAAATTCCGGCCTTCCAGCCGGGCGACACCGTCATCGTCAACGTGAAGGTCAAGGAAGGCGAGCGCACCCGCGTTCAGGCCTACGAGGGCGTCTGCATTGCGCGCGCCGGCGGCGGCCTGCAGGAAAACTTCACGGTCCGCAAAATCTCCTATGGCGAGGGCGTCGAGCGCGTTTTTCCGGTGTTCTCGCCGATGATCGACTCGATCAAGGTGGTGCGGCGCGGCAAGGTTCGTCGCGCCAAACTCTATTATCTGCGCGATCGTCGCGGCAAGTCGGCCCGCATCGCCGAGCGCACCGACAATCAGGCCGCCAAGAAGGCCCCCTGACCGCCGGCCCGCGCACTCGGTCGAACTCGATCGGGCGCGGATTCGCCGACGGCTCGCGGGTCAAAGGGCTGGACCTGCCGTCATGACCGGCCCCTCCGATCGACAGGCGCCGCTGGGCCGCGTCGCCGATGTTCTGGCCCCCGTCGCGGTCGACACCGCCTACAGCTATCGCGTCCCCGACGGCCTGAGCCTGCGGTCTGGGCAGTTCGTCGAGGTTCCGCTCGGCCAGCGCCATGCGACCGGCGTGGTCTGGGCGGTGCGCGAGGCGGCCGGCGACAATCTCAAACCGGTCGCCCGGCTGCGCGATTGGCCGCCGCTGCGCCAGCCGCTGCTCGATCTCATCGATTGGGTTGCGCGCTGGACGCTCGCGCCGCGCGGCATGGTGCTGCGCATGGCGACGCGCGCGCCGGAGGCCGCCGGGCCGCCCGCTCCACGCCTTGGGGTGCGCAAGACCGACAAGGCGCCCGCGCGATTGACGCCGGCGCGACTGCGCGCGCTCACGGCGCTCGGCGCGGCGGCCGGGATGGCCAAAGCCGCGCTCGCCGAAGCCGCTGAATGCGGAACCGGCGTCATTGACGGCCTGATCGACGACGGCGCCCTGGAGGTCATCACGCTGGCGCAGGAGCCGATCGCCCCGGTCCCCGACCCCGACTTTGCGCCGACCGACCTCGAAGCCGACCAGCAGCGCGCGGCGCAGGCTCTGATCGAGGCGGTCGAGGCGCGGGCGTTCAGCGCGAGCCTGCTCGAAGGGGTCACCGGCTCGGGCAAGACCGAGGTCTATTTCGAAGCGGTCGCGGCGGCGCTGCGCGGCGGACGGCAGGCGCTGATCCTGCTGCCCGAAATCGCGTTGACGGCGCAATTTCTCGACCGCTTCGCCGCGCGGTTCGGGGTTCGGCCGGCCGAATGGCATTCGGGCGCTCCGGCGCGGCGTCGCGAGCGTCTGTGGGGCGCGGTCGCCAGCGGCGAGGCGCGCGTCGTCGCGGGCGCCCGCTCGGCGTTGTTTCTGCCGTTCGCCGAGCTTGGCCTGATCGTCATCGACGAGGAGCATGAGGGCGCCTACAAACAGGAGGACGGCGTCGCCTATCACGCGCGCGACATGGCGGTGGTGCGCGCCCGGCTGGAGGGCGCGCCGGTGGTCCTGGCCTCCGCGACGCCGTCGATCGAGACGCGGGTCAACGCCGAACAGGGGCGCTACCGCTGGCTGAGACTGCCGGCGCGGTTTGGCGAGCGGCGCCTACCGCGGCTCGCCGCGGTGGACCTGCGCCGCGAGGGGCCGCCGCGCGGGCGCTGGCTGTCGCCGCGCCTGATCGCCGGCGTCGAGGAGGGACTGGCGCGCGGCGAACAGTCGCTGCTGTTCCTCAACCGGCGCGGCTATGCGCCGCTGACCCTGTGCCGGTCGTGCGGCCATCGCTTTCAATGCCCCAATTGCGCGGCGTGGCTGGTCGAGCACCGCTTCCGCCGGGCTCTCGTCTGCCATCATTGCGGCCATGTCGAAAAGCGCCCGGAGATTTGCCCGACCTGCCAGGAAGCCGAGACCCTGACCGCGTGCGGACCCGGCGTCGAGCGGCTCGCCGAGGAGGCGCAGGCGCTGTTCCCCCACGCGCGGCTACTGGTCCTGTCGTCCGATTTTCCCGGCGGCCTCGAGCATTTGCGCCATCAATTGGCGGAGGCGGCGAAGGGCGCCTTTGACGTGCTGATCGGCACCCAACTGGTCGCCAAAGGCCATAACTTTCCGTTGCTCACGCTGGTGGGAATCGTCGACGCAGACATCGGCCTCGCCAACGGCGATCCGCGCGCCGCCGAGCGCACGTTCCAATTGCTGCAGCAGGCGACCGGCCGGGCGGGGCGCGGCGACAAGCCCGGGCGCGGCCTCGTGCAGACGTGGCAGCCCGATCACCCGGTGATCGCCGCGCTGCTGTCTGGCGATGTCGAGCGCTTCTATGCGCAGGAGATCGAGGAGCGCCGGCGCGGCGGCCTGCCGCCGTTCGGGCGCCTTGCGGCGATCATCGTTTCCGGCGCCGACCGCGGCGGCGCCGAAGCGCACGCCCGCGCGCTGGCCCGCGCGGCCTTTTCGCTCGGCCCCGCCGATCGTTGGCGTCTCGCGCCGGTCGGCGGCGAACCGCACGACGGCGAGATTCTCTTGCTCGGCCCCGCCGAGGCGCCGATCGCGATGCTGCGCGGGCGCCACCGCTTCCGCCTGGCGGTGAAGGCGCCGCGCAACGCCGATCTGCAGGGCTTCCTGCGCGCCGTGCTCGCCGCCGCCCCGCCGCCGCGCGGCGGCGTCCGGGTGGCGGTGGATGTCGATCCGCAGAGCTTCATGTGAGGCGGGGCGCGCCCGGGACTGGCGCGCGTCGGCGACCCGCGCTATGTATTACTTGACCGATGGCTAGTATTACGGAGAATCACCGTGGCGACCAATGTCACCAGCAAGGGTCAAGTCACCATTCCCAAACCGATACGCGATCGGCTTGGCATCGAACCGGGCAATGCCGTGGAGTTCGAATTCGGCGCCCGACGGGCGCGTCGTAATGATCAAGGTCGGCCGTCAACGACGCGTCAGCCGGTTCGAAGCTTTGCGCGGGCGAGCGGGCGCGGGGCTGAGCACAGATGAGATCATGGCGCTCACGCGCGGCGAAGGATGACCATGACTTCTGGTCGATACGAACGTCCTTTTGGATATTTTCACCGATGATCCAGAGTGGGCGGACTGGTCGATCGGGCGTCTGGACGCCGCCGCGGTCAAGGGGCGGCTCGTCATCAACGATGTCGTCTATGCGGAGCTGTCAGCGCGATTCGCGACAATCGAGGCCCTTGAGACCGCGCTGGACGAGGCCAGAATCGCCGTCGCCGCGATGCCGCGCGCTGCTCTCTTTCTCGCCGGCAAAGCCTTCCTGCGATACCGTTCGGCGGGCGGCGCGCGGACCGGGGAGCTGCCTGATTTCTTCATCGGCGCGCACGCCGCCGTCTTGGGCTTGACCCTCCTTGGCCGCGACGCGCAACGCTATCGCACCTATTTCCCCACCATCGACCTGGTCGCGCCTTAGAGCGCGCGGCGAGCGGAGCGTCCACCGTGCGACAGCGTTCGCAGTTCCGCTTCCAACCGGTCGGCCAGCGACGACCGACGATGATAGACGCCACGTCTGCGCTCCAACCGTGTGATAGGGCGATTTTAGATGAAATGCTGACCATCGAGCGAAGAGTCGGAACTACCCTCTCAACCGGCGATGAAGAGGCAAGGCTCGCGGCGAGCGAGGATCGGGGATATGGCCGAAAAGAAGCAGTGGATCAGAATGGCGCGGGCTACCCGGCCGGCCGCGGCTGACGACCTTGAGAAGCGGGCGATCATCATCGCTTGCGAAACCTTCATTCGCGATGTCTTGAAACCGCGCTTCCTGCCCGGGATCAGGCCGACCGAGTGGAACTATGTGATCGACATCCATGGCGCGTGGATGGCGAATCGATATCGCTTCATGCAGCGTTACAGGTCAGGCATGGAGCATAATCGTGGCGAGGAATTCGATGCGCCATTCGCCCGCATCGACCGTATGGGGCCGGACCGATTTGATATCTACTGGATGCGGCACACGGGCAAATGGTGGCGGCTCCATGTCGACGTCACGCTTGCCGAGGCGCTGCAAATCCTTGAAGCGGATGGGGTGCTTCATCCTGTCTAACCCTGAACCCGACGCACCCTCGAGGCATTTTCGTCCTCGATACGGCCATGGCGGCCTCAATCATGAGCGAATATCAATACTACGAGTTCCAGGCGATCGACCGCCCGCTCGGCGAGGCGGATCGCCAGGCCCTTCGGGATTTGTCGACGCGGGCGCGGATCACCGCCACGAGCTTCACCAACTCGTACGAATGGGGCTCCTTCAAGGGCGATCCGGCCAAACTCATGGATCGCTGGTTCGACTTGCATCTCTACATGGCGAATTGGGGGTCGCGTCATCTGATGATGAAATTTCCGGCGCGGCTGATCGACCGCAGGCGCCTCGACGCGTTTCTGGAGGAGGTCGATTGCGTCCGGCTCAGGGTCGTTGGAGCGAATCTGATATTGAACATCGCGCGCGATGAATTGGAGTTCGACGACTGGGACGACGGCTCGGGTTGGCTCGCGGCTTTGGCGCCGCTTCGGGCCGAGGCGCTCGCCGGCGACCTGCGGCTGTTCTATCTCCTCTGGCTGACGGCGGTCGAGGCCGATGCGATCGCGGCGGACAAGCCTGAGCCTATGCCTGGAGTTGGGCCGATGACCGGAGCGCTCGAAGCTTTCGCCAACTTCTTCGCCATTGACCCCGATCTTGTCCAGGCGGCGGCCGAACGTTCCGCCGCGACGAGTTCGGATGGGAGGTCTTCGGATGCCGCGCGGCAGGCGATCGCGGCGATGCCCGATGCCATGAAGACCGGGATGCTCGTGCGATTGTTCGACTGCGATCCGCATGTGGGGGCCGAACTGCGGGCCATGGTTCGGAAAGATCAGGAGCCCGAAGCCGGAGCCTCGCCAAACGCCCCGCGCACGGTCGGTGAATTGCGGGCCCGCGCCCGCGCGATCCGTCACTCGCGCAAGCTCGCCGAAGCAGACAAGGCGGTCGAGGAACGGCGACGGCAGGCAGAAGCCGTGGAGAAAGCCCGGCAGACCCGGCTCGAATCGATTCGACGCAGGGGCGAAAGCGTCTGGCGGGAGGTCGAGGACGATATCGAGCGTCGCAACTCAGCCGGCTATGACCGAGCAACAACCCTTCTGTCCGATCTCAGGGCGCTCGCCGAGCAACAAGGAACGATCGAGGCATTCCTTCGCCGACTTCTCGCGATCCGCGAACGGCACGCCCGAAAGGAACGGTTCGTCGAGCGGCTGACGGCGATCGGATTGCGCGGCGCGCCATAGCCCACCTTGAGCAGGCAAGTCAGTCCGGGGTGATGAGGGACAGTTTGGGGAAATAGGTGCGGTAACGCGCCGCATCCCGCGTCATCGGCAGGTATCCAGCGACGGCCGCATGGAGGGGATTCGAACCCGCGGGGACGCCGCCTCCCCGCCAACCTCAAGACCAACGGCCGACATGCGACCAAAACCGCCTCCCTCGTCGCTCGCAAGCGCCGAACTCTCAGGCTTTCTGGCGAGATTTTGGGCAAACGCATTCGCAGCGGCCGCGACGCATTGACATTCGCGACGCCCTGCCAGCCAAATCCGCCAATCGAGCGTCCCGTGCGAATCCGCCCGAGCGACGCAAACGTGTGGAAGACGCGCCTTGGCGATTCTGGTCGGACTGCAGCACGTCACGCGATACACTTACGATCGCCCGGTTTCACTTGGCCCCCAGATCGTCCGGCTGCGGCCGGCGCCGCACTGCCGCACCCCAGTGCCGAGCTATTCGCTGAAGGTTTCGCCCGCCGATCATTTCGTCAACTGGCAGCAGGACCCGCACGGCAACTGGCTCGCGCGCTTCGTCTTTCCGGAAAAGACCGAGGAATTCAGCGTCGCGGTCGACCTCACCGCCGAGCTCGCGGTGATCAATCCGTTCGACTTCTTTGTCGAGCCTTACGCCGAGCTATTCCCGTTTCACTATCCCGACGAATTGAAGAGCGAGCTCGCCGCCAATCTCGTCGCCGAACCGGCCGGCCCGCTGCTGACCCAATTCGTCGAAGGCCTGTCGGAGGAGCCGACGCGGACGATCCCGTTTCTGGTCGCGCTGAACGCGCAGCTGCAGAAGAGGATCGCCTATGTCATCCGCATGGAGCCCGGCGTCCAGGAGCCCGACGAGACTCTGGCGCTCGGCTCCGGTTCGTGCCGCGATTCGGCATGGCTGCTCGTGCAGGTCATGCGGCGTCTCGGCCTCGCCGCGCGTTTCGTGTCCGGCTACCTGATCCAGCTCAGGGCCGATATCGATCCCATCGAGGGGCCGATGGGGACGGATCACGACTTCACCGACCTGCACGCCTGGGCGGAGGTCTATATCCCCGGCGCCGGATGGATCGGCTTCGACGTGACCTCCGGCCTGCTGTGCGGCGAAGGCCATCTGCCGCTGTGCGCGACGCCGCACCACCGCTCGGCCGCCCCGATCTCCGGCGTCGTCGAGCCGGCGCAGACGACGTTCGATTTCCATATGAAGGTCGAGCGCCTGCGCGAGGCGCCGCGCGTCACCCTGCCCTTTTCCGATGAGGCCTGGGGCAAGCTCGATGCGTTGGGCGACCGGATCGACCGCGATCTTGTCGACCAGGACGTGCGCCTGACGATGGGCGGCGAGCCGACCTTCGTGTCGATCGACGATTACGACGCGCCGGAATGGAACACTGCGGCGGTCGGCCCGACCAAGCGGGCGCGCGCCGAGACGCTGATCCGCCGCTTTCAGCAACGCTTCGCGCCGGGCGGATTCCTGCATTTCGGCCAGGGCAAATGGTATCCCGGCGAGAGCCTGCCGCGCTGGGCCTTTTCGCTCTACTGGCGCAAGGACGGCCAGCCGATCTGGCGCGATCCCGCGCTGATGGCCGGGATTTCGGCGCAAGCCGTCACCACCGACAAGGACGCGGAGGGCCTGACGAGCGAATTGGCCGGGCGGCTCGGCATCGACGCGGACTATGTCGTTCCCGCCTATGAGGACGCGGCCTATTGGCTGCTCAAGGAGAACGCGCTTCCGGTCAACGTCGATCCGTCGGATCCCAAGATCGACGACCCCGAAGAGCGTGCGCGCATGATGCGCACCTTCCAGCACGGCCTGTCGCGCCCGACCGGCTTCGTGCTGCCGATCCAGCGCTGGAACGCCGCCGCCTCACGCGATTCGCGCTGGATCAGCGAGCGATGGCCGCTCCGGCGGGGCAAATTGTTTCTGATGCCCGGCGATTCGCCGGTCGGCTACCGCCTGCCGATGAAGGCTTTGGCGTTCGTGCCGCCCTCGGCGTATCCGTTCATTCATCCGCAGGACCCGATGGAGCCGCGCGGCCCCCTGGCCGAGCCGCAACATTTCCAGCAGGCCGTCAGCCTGCCGCAAGCGGAGTCCGGCCAGCAGCAAGCCATTTTCGCGCAGGCCGAGGAAGACGGCGCCGTCCGCACCGCCCTCTCGGTGGAGCCGCGCGACGGCGTCCTCTGCGTCTTCATGCCGCCGGTGCCCAAGCTCGACGATTATCTGGAATTGCTGACCGCCGTGGAAGAGACCGCGCGGGACCGGGGCATGGCGGTGCGCATCGAGGGCTATGTGCCGCCCTATGATCCGCGCATCGATCTCATCAAGGTGACGCCCGATCCCGGGGTGATCGAGGTCAACATCCATCCCGCTGCGACGTGGCGCCAGGCGGTGGAGACGACGACCGCGATCTACGAGGACGCGCGGCAATCGCGGCTCGGCGTCGACAAGTTCATGAATGACGGACGCCATACCGGCACCGGCGGCGGCAATCACGTCGTGCTCGGCGGCGCGAGGCCCGAGGATTCGCCGTTTTTACGGCGGCCCGACCTGCTCGCCAGCCTGGTGGTCTACTGGCAGCGCCATCCCTCGCTGTCCTATCTGTTTTCGGGCCTGTTCATCGGGCCGACCAGTCAGGCGCCGCGGCTCGATGAAGCGCGCGACGACCAGCTCTACGAACTCGAAATCGCGCTCGCCAACCTGCCAGACCCGGCGACCGGCGCGCCGCCGGTCTGGCTGGTCGACCGGCTGTTCCGCAATCTCCTCGTCGATGTGACGGGCAACACCCATCGCGCGGAAATCTGCATCGACAAGCTGTATTCGCCGGACGGCCCGACCGGGCGGCTCGGCCTCGTGGAATTCCGGTCGTTCGAAATGCCGCCCGACGCGCGCATGAGCCTTGCCCAGCAATTGCTGCTGCGCGCGCTGGTCGCCTGGTTCTGGCGCGAGCCGAACCGCGGCGCGCCGATCCGCTGGGGCACCTCGCTGCACGACCGCTTCGTGCTCCCCCATTTCGTCTGGCAAGACTTCCTCGGCGTGCTCGCCGACCTTGGCGAGGCCGGCTATCGCTTCGAACCGGAGTGGTTCGAGGCGCAGCGCGAGTTCCGCTTCCCGGTCTATGGCCGCGTCAATCACGGCGGCGTCGAAATGGAAATTCGCCAGGCGCTGGAGCCGTGGCATGTGATGGGCGAAGAGAGCGGCGGCGGCGGCACGGTGCGCTATGTCGATTCGTCCGTCGAGCGCCTCCAGGTCAAGACCACGGGGCTCGTGGCGGGCCGGCATGTCATCGCCTGCAACGGCCGCAAATTGCCGATGACCGCGACCGGCGCCGCCGGCGAGGCGGTGGCCGGCGTCCGCTTCAAGGCGTGGAAGCCGGCCTCCGGCCTGCATCCGACCGTCCCGGTGCATTCGCCGCTCACCTTCGATATTCTCGATGGCTGGAGCGGCCGGTCGCTGGGGGGATGCGTCTACCACGTGTCGCATCCGGGAGGCCGCAACTATGATACGTTTCCTGTGAATTCCTACGAAGCGGAGGCGCGGAGGCTGGCGCGGTTCCAGGATCACGGCCATACAGGCGGTCATGTCGCCATGCCGCCGGACGAAGCGGCAAGCGAATTTCCGATGACTTTGGATCTGCGGAGACCTCTTGGCCGCTAATTCCCGGTCCGCCAGCCTGCAACGCGACGCCGCGACCGATCGCGCGGCGGCGTGGACGCGCGGCTATGTTCCGCTCGCCGATGCGCCGGACGAGTTCATCGGCCCGGACGGAGCGATTCGTCCGCACTGGCGCCACCTGCTGAACGGGCTGGCGGCCCTGGAGCAGGACGCGCTCGAACAGCGCTTTGCGGCCGCCGACCGGCGCATTCGCAACATGGGCATGTCCTATCGCGTGCAGGGCGAAAGCGCCGAGCGGAGCTGGCCGCTCGGCCGCGTGCCCCTGCTGATCTCGCAGGACGACTGGCGCGAGATCGCGCGCGGCGTCGAGCAGCGCGCGGAATTGTTCGAACGCGTCCTCGGCGACCTGTATGGGGAGGGCGCGCTGGTCCGCGAGGGCCTGCTGCCCGCCGCGGCGGTCACCGGATCGACCGACTTCCTCGCCTCGATGCGCGGCGTGGCGCCGCCCGGCAAGCGCTGGCTGCGCCTCTACGCCGCCGACATCGGACGCGGACCCGACGGGCGCTGGTGGGTGCTCGGCGACCGCACCCAGGCGCCGTCGGGCTCAGGCTATGCGCTGGAGAACCGGCTGGTCGTTTCGCAGGCCTTCCCGAGCCTCTACAGCGAAATGAACGTCGAGCGGCTGGCCCCGTTCTTCCGCGAGTTTCGCGCCGGGCTGCGGACCAGCGCGCAGCGTTCGGGGCCCCGCATCTGCATCCTGACCCCCGGCCCGTGGAGCCAGACCTATTTCGAGCAGGCCTATCTCGCCCGCTATCTCGGCTTTCTGCTGGTCGAGGGCGGCGATCTGGTGATGCGCGAGGGCCATATCTACGTGCGCACGATCGCCGGCCTGAAGCGCGCCGACGTTCTGTGGCGCCATGTCGACGCCGACTGGTGCGATCCGGTCGAACTCAATCCGGCCTCGCGCATCGGCGTGCCTGGCCTCATCGACGCGATTCGCGCGGGCGGCGTCGCGGTCGAAAACATGCCGGGCTCAGGCCTGCTCGAATCGCGCGCCTTGCTGGCGTTCATGCCGGGTCTCGCCCGTCGCCTGCTCGGCGCCGATCTCGTCATGCCGAGCATCGCCACCTGGTGGTGCGGCCAGCAGGCCGAACGTGACGAGGTGCTCGCCTCGCTCGACGAGATCGCCGTCGCCGGCGCGTTCGGCGATCGCGTTCCGGGCTTCGGCGACCAGCGCACGATCATCGGCGCCGAGCTGTCGAGCGACGACCGGCGGCGGCTGGCGCAGGATATCGGCGCGCGCGGCGTCGACTACGTCGGACAGGACATCGTGCGGCTTTCGACGACGCCGCGATGGGAAAACGGACAGCTTGTTCCGCGCCCTTTCGTGCTGCGGGTCTACGCCGCCGCCACGCCGGACGGCTGGCGCGTCATGCCCGGCGGCTTCTGCCGGGTGTCCGGCCAATCCGACGCCCGCGCGGTCTCGATGGGCGAAGGCGTCGAATCGGCCGACGTCTGGGTGCTCAGCGACAGCCCGGTCGAGACCACCAGCCTGCTGCCGGCCCCCGAAAAGACGCGGATCGTGCGCCTGCTCGGCAATCTTCCCAGCCGCGCCGCCGACAACCTCTTCTGGTTCGGCCGCTATCTCGAGCGCGAGGAGGCGACTTTGCGGCTGGTCCGCTGCATTTGCAGCCGCGCGGTCGACCCTGACACGCCGGCCAACAGCGCGCGCCAATCGCTGGACCGGCTAAAGGCGCTGCTCGTCGCCTGGGGCGCCGTCCCGCCCGAAATGGCCAAGGAATCATCGGCGCTGGCGAGCGAGACGGCGCTGCGCGACGACGAAAGCAACGGTTCGGCGCTATCGATCGCCCGAGCCGCGCGCCACGCCGCCTCGGTCATTCGCGAACGCCTGACGCCGCAGACCTGGCGGCTGATCGGGCGCCTCGAATCGGTGATCGCCGAGGCGCCAGATCGTGCGCTCGCCGAGCCCGAGATCATCGATTGCACGGAAGACGCGCTGACCACGATCGCCGCTCTTTCCGGTCTTTTCGACGAGAACTTCAACCGCGGCGCCGGATGGATATTCTACGACGTCGGGCGGCGCATCGAGCGGGGCATCAACACCTGCCGGCTGACGCGGCAATTCGCCGGCCGGGAGGCGAGCGCCCACAATCTCGACGTTCTGCTCGACCTGATCGATTCGCAGATCACCTATCGCTCGCGCTACCTGACCGGCGTCGCGCTCGGGCCGGTGCGCGACATGGCGCTGCTCGATCCGTTCAATCCGCGCTCCGTCGGATTTCAGGTCGCCTCGATCGACGACCATATCGCGAGCCTGCCGATCCTGCGCCAGGACGGCATGCTCGAGGAGCCGCGGCGCCTGTCGACGCAATTGCGCGCCGAACTTGCGACGCAGGACGCCGAGAAGATCGATGACGCGACGATTCTCGGGCTGGAGCAGCGGCTGATGACCCTGGCCGAGGCGATCGCCGCCCGCTACTTCCTGCAAGGCGCGCATCACGCCCGCGCCGAAAAAGTCACGGGCCTCGCGTGAACTATGACCTGCGCCATCTGACCCGCTATCGCTACGAGAGGCCGGTCGGCGCCAACACCTGCACGCTGCGATTGCTGCTGCGCTCGATCGACGGCCAGTCGGTGCTGGACAGCCGGATCGACGTCGCGCCGTCCCCCCTCGAATGGAACGAACGCGCCGACATATTCGGCAACCGGGTGGTGCGCATGCGCATCGAGACGCCGCACCGCGAACTGGTGATCAAATCGACCGCGCGGGTCGAAGTGCATCGTCCGGCGCCGCCGGCCCCCGGCCTCACGCCGGCCTGGGAGGCGGTCGCCAGAGACGCCGCCACGGCCGCCTCGATGGCCGCCGATTCGCCGGCCTTCGCGCTTTACGCCAGCCGCCTCGTCGGAATATTCGAGGCGGCGACCCACTACGCCCGCCAAAGCTTCCCGCCGGGCCGGCCGATCTACGAAGCGGCGGTCGAACTCAATGCGCGGATCAAGGCCGATTTCGCCTATGACACGAAAGCCACCGGCGTCACCACCTCGCCCGCCGCCGCGTTCGCCAAGCGCAGCGGGGTCTGCCAGGATTTCGCCCATGTGATGATCGCCGGCCTGCGCGGCCTCGGCCTTCCCGCGCTCTATGTCAGCGGCTATATCCGGACGGTTCCGCCGCCCGGCAAGGCGCGCCTCGCCGGCGCCGACGCTTCGCACGCCTGGGTGTCGGTGTGGTGCGGATGGGAATTCGGCTGGCTGGGTCTCGATCCGACCAACGCCATGGCGGTCGGCGACGATCACATCGTCATCGCGGTCGGGCGGGACTATTCCGACGTCGCGCCGGTCGAAGGCGTCATCCTGTCGTCCGGCGGCCAAAAGCTCGACGTCGCCGTCGACGTCATCCCGGTGCGGGCCTGACGCCGGGTCAGAACGTCACCGCGGCGATCGCCGTCTCGCAGTGCTCGACTTCCGCCGGAGCCACGATATGAGGCCCGACCAGCGCACGCCATTCCTGGTACAGCGGCGAGCCGCGAAAATCGACCGTGTGGTTGTCGAGCGTCCGCCAGCGGATCATCAGACGATAGCCGCCCGGCTTCTCGATCGAGCGCTGGAGCTCGAGGCCGAGACAGCCCTTGGCCCGCCGAAAAACGGCGACCCCCTCTTTGACGCGCGCTTCGAACGCGGCTTCCTCGCCGGGCTTGACGTCGATTTGGGCGATTTCGAGAATCATGGTTTTGCACTCTCCTTCAGGGACTCGGACCGGCGCCGGCGGCGTCTTCGCCCGCCGCCTTCACGCCGCGCGCGCCAGCAGATACGCCATGTGGCGCAGCGCCAGCAGATAGCCCTGCGCGCCAAAGCCGGCGATCACGCCGGTCGCCACCAGCGAGACATAGGAATGATGGCGGAAAGCCTCGCGCCGGTGGACGTTGGACAGATGCACTTCAAGAATTGGAAATTCGCAGGCGCCCAGGGCGTCCATGATCGCGATCGAGGTATGGCTGAACGCCGCCGGGTTGATGATGAGGCCCGCCGCCGTTTCGCGCGCCTCCTGGATCCAGTCGATCAAATGATGCTCGGCGTTGCTCTGCTTGAATTCGACGGTCAATCCGAGTTCGCCGGCGAGCGTCCGGCATTGCGCCTCGATGTCCGCCAGCGTCTCGTAGCCGTAGATATGCGGCTGGCGGACGCCCAGCAGGTTGAGGTTCGGCCCGTTGAGAATCAGAACTGTCGACGTCATGGCGTGCGGCCCGGCCGGTGAGAGGCGCCCATTGTGCCTTGGCGCGTGGGGCGATGGCAATCTCCGCCAGGCTGATCCCGGCGGCCCCTGCCCGGCCGCCACGCGGCCATCTTGTCAGCCGCCGCCGGACAAGCGACCATGATGCATGAACGAATCCATCACCGCCGCTCTGCTGTTCCTGCTGCTGCTGCTGAGCAGCGCCAGCGGTCTGCTCCTTCAGGGCCGGCTCGCCGAGCGGCACCGCAGCCGCGAGACGGTCGATGCGGTGCGCCTGGTCATTTCGATCCTGGTGACCTTCACCGCTCTGGTGCTCGGCCTGTTGACCTCCTCGGCCAAGACCGCCTTCGACGAGTTCGGCAACCGGATGCTCGCCTACAGTGTCGACATGATCGAGCTGGACCAGCGGTTGCGCGAATACGGCGACGCCGCCAATCCGGCGCGCGCGCTGCTCCGCAGCTATGTCGCGGCCGCGATCGCCGACACCTGGCGCGACGAGCCGCGCCCGAGCGGCTCCTATCCCACCAACATCACACCCGCGGTCGCCGGCAGCATCGAGGGCGAGCAGACCGGGGCGTTGATGGCGCGCCTCGACGAGTCGATCCGCGGCCTCGAGCCGACGGACAAGGCGCATCAGAAGATCGCCGATCTCCTGTCGACCCGCATCGCCCACGCGCTGGAATTGCGGTGGCGGCTGATCGAGACCGCCGATCCCACCATCTCGTGGCCGTTGGTGTCGTTGATGACGTCGTGGCTGGTGATGATTTTCGCGGTGTTCGGCCTGAGTTCGCCGCGCAACGCGGTCGTCTACGCCACGATGCTGCTTTGCGCGCTGTCGATATCGTCGGCGGTGTTCATGATCCTTGAACTGGATGGACCGCTCAGCGGCTTGATCGTCGTGTCGAGCCAACCCCTTCGCGACGCGCTCCGGCACATCGACGCGCCCTGAGGGCTGGGCGCCCGCTGTCACGTCATCCCGGCGCGCGGATCGTAGGGCTTTTCGTCGCGCCAGCGGCGCATCAGGCCCGCCAGTTCAGGATCGCTGTCGGCCGGCAACACGATGCGCAGCGTCGCCAGAAGATCGCCCTGGCGGCTCTCGCCGGCGGCAGGCAGCCCCTTGCCGCGCAGGCGCAGGGTCTGTCCGCTGCTCGCGCCCGGCGGAACGGCGATTTCGACCTCTCCGGCGAGCGTCGGCGCGCGCACCTTGGCGCCGAGCACCGCCTCGTAGAGCGTGATCGGCAGATCGAGCCGCAAGTCGCGCCCCTCGACCTTGAACAACGGATGTGGCGCATAACGGACGGTGATCAGCGCGTCGCCGGCCGCGCCGTTCTTTGGGCCGGGCTGGCCCTGGCCGCGCAAGCGGATCTGCTTGCCTTCCTCGACGCCGACCGGGATCGCGACGTCGAGCGTCTTGCCGGTGGGCAAGGTCACCCGGGCCGAGCCGCCGGTCGCCGCCAGCGCCAGGGGAACCGTGGCGATGACGCTGACATCTTCGCCGCGCTGGGGCCGGCGCGCGCGCGCGCCGCCCGCCGCGCCGAACAATTCGGCGAGGATATCGGGATCGATGCCGCCGCCGGCCCGGCCGCGATTGACCTCGCCGTCGCCGAAGTCGAACTCGAAATGCTGAAAATCGGGTCCGGCGCCCTGCGTGGCGCGGGAATGCCGGCGCCCGCCGGCGAAGCCTTCGAATCCCGGATGGCGCGGCTTGCCCTCGGCGTCGATTTCGCCGCGATTAAACGCCTCGCGCTTCTTTTCGTCGCCGACGATTTCGTAGGCCGAGCCGATTTCGGCGAACTTGTCCTTGGCCTTGGGTTCCTTGCTCTGGTCGGGATGGAACTTTTTGGCGAGCCGGCGGTAAGCGGATTTGATCTCAGCGGCGCTTGCCGACTTGGCAAGCCCCAGGACTTCATATGGATCGCGCATCAACAGCCCAGCCTGACGCGCCCGCCGGTCCGGCGCGGGCGCCAATGTCTTGCCGTCTATTTGGGAGATCGCCGACGCGCACGCAAGTGCCGGAGCGCCGGTTCGGGCAAAACGGCGCTCCGAGGCGCGGCGCGCCGCGATTTCGTGTAGAACCGGCCGGCGGCGCCGCGGGACAAGGCGGAGAGGTGCTTTGAGCGAATCGGATTTGAACGATTTTACCGAGGCTGACGAGCCGCTTGGGCTGTTCGAGCGATGGTTCGCCGAAGCCGGCAGAAACGAGCCCAACGATCCCAACGCGATGGCGCTGGCGACGGTCGACGCCAGCGGCTTGCCCGACGTGCGAATGGTGCTGCTCAAGGGCGCCGATCAGCGCGGCTTCGTGTTCTACACCAACGAGCAGAGCGCCAAAGGTCTGCAGATCGCCGCTTCGCCGGCCGCCGCCGCGCTGTTTCACTGGAAGTCGCTGCGGCGGCAGATCCGGCTGCGCGGGCCGGTGTCGGCGGTCAGCGACGAGGAAGCCGACGCCTATTTCAGCGGCCGGCCGCGCGACAGCCAGATCGGCGCATGGGCCAGCCAGCAATCGCGTCGCCTGGAAAGCCGGTCGGTCTTCGAACAGGCGATCGCCGACTACACCGCGAAGTTCGGGGCCGGCGAAGTTCCCCGCCCGCCCTATTGGCGCGGCTTCCGCCTGGCGCCGATCGCGATCGAATTCTGGCGCGACCGACCGTTCCGGCTGCACGACCGCGTACTGTTCACCCGCGACGGCGCGAACGCCCCCTGGCTTCGGCGCCGCCTCTACCCCTGAGCGCGGCGGCGACCCCCCTGATATGACGCGAAGCGCCCGTGGGCGCCTCGCGACGATGCGATCCGACGACGGGGCTATCGGCCGCGCGAATAAAGGTTGCGGTCCTCCGGACTCGTCGGGGCGCTGATCGCCGGCGCGCCGAGAGCCGACCATGCGCCCGCTTCGTTGCCGACCAGCGCCGCGCGGCCCTCGGTCGTCGCCATTGGGCCGACGGATTCGGGAACGAGCACCGCATAGGGCGACGCCTGGGGGTCGATATTCGGAAACGCGTTGGCGCTGACGGCTCCAAGAGCCAGGGCGGCGGCGACCGCGCCCAAAACAACGATCTTACGCATGATATCTGCCTTTCTGCTTTTCTGTCCGTGACTTACGGAACGAAAGACGGCGCCTGACGCCGTGGTTTTCACCGTCCCCTAATCACCGAACACCAGATAGATCGTGCAGCGCCGCATTCAATTGTTGCGTCGCACACAAGAGCGTGAGTCTCCGTGATCGCGCGTGATGATTGTGCTAGGGATGGCGCGCGGGACGAATTCGCGGACTGGGACGCAATGGCTCAAAATCAAACCAATGCGCCGCTAAAGGCGATGCTGCTGACCGGCGCCTCGCGCGGCATCGGCCATGCCACCGTCAAGCGCTTTTCGTCGGCGGGATGGCGGGTCATCACCTGCTCGCGCCACGCCTTTCCCGAGGAGTGTCCGTGGATGGCGGGGCCGCAGGATCATCTTCAGATCGATCTTGCCGACCCCGGCGACACCAGGCGGGCGATCGCCGAGATTCGCGAGCGGCTCGACGACGGGCGGCTCGATGCGCTGGTCAACAACGCGGCCATTTCGCCCAAGGGCGCCGGCGGTTCGCGGCTCGGCCTGTTCGAGACCGAACTCGACGATTGGCAGACGATCTTCCAAGTGAATTTCTTCGCGCCGATGATGCTGGCGCGCGGCCTGATCGCCGAGCTCGAGAAGGCCCATGGCTCGATCGTCAACGTAACCTCGATCGCCGGGGCGCGCGTGCATCCGTTCGCCGGCGCCGCCTATTCGACTTCGAAGGCCGCCTTGGCGGCGCTGACGCGCGAAATGGCGGCGGACCTCGGCCCGCGCGGCGTGCGCGTCAACGCCATTTCGCCCGGCGAGATCGATACGGCGATCCTGTCGCCGGGCACTGACAAGATCGTCGCGCAAATTCCGTTGCGCCGTCTCGGCTCGCCCGAAGAGGTCGCCAAGGCGATCTACTTCCTGTGCAGCGAACAATCGAGCTACGTGCACGGCGCCGAAATCCATATCAACGGCGGCCAGCACGTCTGACGCGGGCCGCCCGAGGCCGCGTCGAGTCCGGCGCGCAACAGTTTGAGGTTGAGCCCTGAACGATCGCCTCCATCCCTCGCGCCCGATCCTCGCCGTCTCGACGGCGGTCTTCCGCGACGGTCGGGCTTTGGTCGCGCGGCGGGCGCGGGCGCCGTTGCGCGGGCTCTACTCGCTGCCCGGCGGCGTCGTGGAAATCGGCGAAACGCTGCGCGAGGCGGCGTTGCGCGAACTGCGCGAGGAAGTCGGCGTCGAAGCGCGGATCGTGGCGTTCAACGATCATGTCGAATCGATCGTGCGCGACGAACGCGGCGTGCAGGCGCATTACGTCATCGCCTCCTTCGTCGCCCGCTGGACCGGCGGAGAGGCGCAATGCAGCGAGGAAGCCGACGACGTCGCGTGGATCGACCCCGCCGCGCTGGGCGATCTGCCGTCGACGCCGGGACTGGCCGGAATCCTCACGCGCGCCGCCGGGATCCTCGAGGGTCGGCGGTGACCGGGCGAGCCCTGCGTCTCGGCCTCGCCGCCGTCCTGTGCGGTTGCCTCGCAGGACCGGTTTTCGCCCAGCAAGCGGCGCCCAAGCCGCCCGCCTCCGCCGAGCCGGCGCCGCCCGCCGTCGAGCCGCCGCCGCCCTATGAGCCGCAATTGCTGCGGCTCGCCGAAATCATCGGCGCGCTCGCCTATCTGCGCGATCTGTGCGGCGGCCATGACGGCGACGCCTGGCGCGCCGAAATGGCGAACCTGCTCGAGGCCGAAGCGAGGACCGAGACTCGCAAGGAAAGCCTGGCGGGCGCCTACAACAGAGGCTTTCGCGGCTACGAACTGTCCTACCGCGCGTGCACGCCGGCGGCCCGGGAAGTGATCGCGCGCTTCCTCGACGAGACCGCGAAGATTTCGACGGATCTGGCCAACCGCTACGGCGGATGAAGGGGACCTACCGCGTCGACGCCGGGCCTTGGCCGCGCCGGCGGCCGAACCAGCGCCCGACCTCTTTCGCATAGGCCGCGAAGGCTTCGGGATGGGCGGCGCTCAGCGCGGCGTCCTCGCGGTCGATGACGCGGTCCATCACCGCGTAGAACAGCGCCGGAGCGATCATCGACGCGACGAACGGCAGCGGCTCGAGCGGCGCGAACATCTGCAGGGCGACCAGCATCGCCGTCCACAGCACGCATTGAACGAGGGTCACGAAATAGGTGGGATTGCGCGAGTAGGCGTAGAGCCCGTCGGTGACCAGACCGGACGACACCACATAATGACGCGCATCGCCGCCGCGCCGGCTGAGCGATTCGATGATATAGACCTTGCCGGCGTAGCACAGGGCGAGCGCAACGCCGAACGTCGCGGCGATCGAGCAGACCAGCACGGTGTGATCGAGCCGCCCCCAGAGATGAATGAACAGTCCGGCGTACAACGCCGAAAACACCAGATCGATCTTGAAGGTCGGCGCAAACTGGAAACGCGCGGCTTTGTCCGACGGTCGCCCTGACGGGTCGGCGTTCGCTGCGCCTGAACTTGTATCGGCGGTCATTTTCAGTCGCCTTTTCGCCGGAACAGCCGGAGGCCGCGGTTCGCCGGCGAGAATGCCCTCGCAGAGGTAAAAATTGCCTTATGCGGCGCCTATGAGGACGGCGGCGACCAACGCCGCCGCGCTGAACCGGCTGGATCGATCCGTGCGGCGGCTCACCGGCGGCGCCGGCGCACGTTGGCCATCGCCGCCGCGCGCAGCGCCGCCGCCCCGTCGACCACCTCGCCGTATTCGCTGTGCAGGTTGGCGAGCGACAGGGCGTGGACATCCGCCGCCGGCCACAGGCGCCCCGAAAGATCGCGCTTGTCCACCGCCCAGCACGCGTCGGCGACAACGAAAATGCGATAGCCGAGATTGCCGCCGTGACGGACGGTGGCCTCGACGGAATTGTTGGTCAACACGCCGCACACCACCAGCGTCGTCGCGCCGATCTCGTCGAGCGCCGCCTCCAGCGGCGTGTCGACGAACGCGCTGTTGGTCGATTTGCCGATCACCGTCTCACCGGCCAGCGGACGCGCCTGCGGCTTGAAGCCGTGCCGCCCGCCGTCCGGACGATAGGGTGATCGCGGCTCTGCCGAATCGTGGCGGATGTGAAAGATCGGCAGGCCCTCGGCGCGCCACGCCGTCAGCAGTTCGGCGATCACTGCCTCGGCGCCGGGATTGTTGCGCGGGCCCCAGCGGGGATCATCGATCGCCTCCTGAACGTCGATGACGAGAAGCGCGGCGTCGCATGGCAGTCGCATGACGCTTGCCTTTCAGCGAGGCGCGAGAACCCAGTAGTCGAGGTCGAGAACCACGGCGGGATGATAGCCCTCGCCCTCGCGCAGCGGGAAGTCGGCGCAGGGCCGGTTTTTGGTGGCGACCGTGCGCACCCGCAAGGCGCCGACGTCCGCGCGGCCGGGAACGGCGGCGCGCGCGATGATTTCGCTCCACGCGAACACCGTGTCGCCGGCGAACAGCGGCGCGACGTGGCGCCCGCCGTTGATCGCCGCGATATGGAAGGCGTTGGCCAATCCGTTGAAACTCAGCGCCCGGGCCAGCGAAATGACATGGCCGCCATAGACCAGCCGGCGACCGAACCGACCCTGGCCCTCGCTGAACTGGTTGAAGTGCACCCTGGCGTTGTTCTGGAACAGGCGGGCGGCGATCTGATGCTCGGCCTCCTCGACGGTCACGCCGTCGATATGGTCGATTTTCTCGCCGGCGGAATAGTCGCCCCACCGATGCGGCGCGCCGGCCAGCGCGAAGTCATAACGCGCGGGATCGAGGACCGGACAGGCCTCGCCCAGGCTCTCGACCGGCAGCGCGGGGATCAGTTGGGGAACTGACGCAACCGGCGCCGCCGCGCCCTTGTCGCGCTTGCGCACCATCACCCAGCGGACATAGTCGACGACGTCGAGGCCATGCTGGTTGCGCCCACGCGAGCGCACATAGACGACGCCGCTCTCGCCGCTGGAATTCTCTTTCAACCCGATGACTTCAGACGCAGCGCAGAGCGTGTCGTCGGGATAGACCGGGTTGAGGAAGCGGCATGCGGCATAGCCGAGATTGGCGACCGCGTTGACCGAAATGTCGGCGACGGTCTTGCCGAACACGACATGGAAGGTCAGCAAATCGTCGACCGGGCTGCGGGGATAGCCGATCGCCTCAGCGAACGTATCGGCCGATTGCACCGCGAAGCGCCCGCCGAACAGCGCCGAATAGAGCGCGACGTCGCCGCGGCTGACGGTGCGCGGCGTGGCGTGGACGAGAACCTGCCCGACCGCGAAATCCTCGAAAAACCGTCCGGCGCCGGTCTTCGGCGACTGGGATTGGGGCATCCTCGCACTCCGCGGCGTCCCATCGCCGCCTCGCCTCTCGAGGGAAGGCTCACGTCGCGTCAGAACGCGTAAGGGTAAGCTCTCAGCAAATCGCCGATAAGGTATTGGACGAAGCTGATGATAAGCAACAGAATAACCGGAGAAATATCGATCCCGCCGAGATTCGGCAGGAAGTTGCGAATCGGCCGCAGCAGCGGCGTCGTCAGCGCGTCGAGCACGTTCCACACCGAGCGAACGACGTCGTTGCGGATGTTGACGACGTTAAAGGCGATGAGCCACGACAGGACCGCCGCGCCGATCACGACCCATTTGTAGAGATCGAGGGCTTCGTAAATCACCAACAGAAGAGCGTGCATTCCAGCTCCTTGACAACCGGCCGGGACGGTCGCCCGCGCTCAACCGGGCCGCCCGGCCCAGTCCGATCGGCCCGTCCCCGTGCGCCTCGTTGACACGCGCCGGGCGCGCACGTAAACAGCCGCGCAGCGGGGCTGTAGCTCAGATGGGAGAGCGCTGCAATCGCACTGCAGAGGTCAGGGGTTCGAATCCCCTCAGCTCCACCAGCCAGTCGCCCCGAACTGGCGTGATTTCCAAAGGTTTAGAATAGCCCGACTTTTCCGTGGCTTGGCGGAGAGGCATTCAGTCTCCCAGACCAATTCGGCGGTCTCCGCGGCCAATTGTGCGCCCGTTTGGGCGAAAGTCTCTGGCCGCAAATTTCCGTTTCCCGGGATGCTGTTCTCGCGGCGTTCGCCGCGGCGAAAATGCCTGCCGAAAGCGGTTCGAACACCTGGCGCCGCCGCCGTAGATGTTGGTGAAGAGGACGGATCGTGCGCGCGACGAATTTGCGCTTAAGCGCGCGCGGGCGCCTTGAGGCCAAGCGCCTCCCACTGATCGGACCAAGCGATGGGAAGATCGATCAGACGGGTGAGGCCGAAGCCCCGCGGCAGACATCCCTCGACCGCCGCCTTGACGATGTCCGGCGCGAGGAAGGCCAGCGACAACGTCATCCGGATGGAGCGCTCGCTTTTGCCCTCGCGGGATGCGATGGCCTCGACGGTCTGTCGCGGGTCGGCGAGGAGTTCGTCCAACCAGCGATGGGCTTTGCGGAGGGCGTCGATGAGGAGAAGGCGAGCGCTTTGACGCATGGGACGCGCGATCGCGGACTCGACGTCTGCGCCCTGAATAATCTCTCGCCGGCGATAGGGCGATGGAGGCGTCCACGGGATGGTCAGAATCTTGGCCTCTTCGTATTCTTCGAGGTCTGGCGACAAAGCGACCCGGATCGTCGTCCTTTCGAGAGTGATGCGATCGACAAGGGAACGAATCTCGGCGTGACGATCGGACGCTGCTCTTCGACCCTCGGGCGATGTGGTGTTGTCCCCTGCCTGTTCACAGCCGGAAGGGCCGGCCTTGGAGCCCGCTCGTCGCGCGAGCTTGCCGATGGCGTCGATGATCTTATTTTCAATCTCCGGCGCCGACACCCTCGCGACCGATCCGGCCTTGGTCTTGTCGCCTTGCAGAACCGCCTGCGAGACGTAATAGCGCCAGCGCTTGGAGCCCTTCCTGGCCCATGTCGGAGTCATCCGATTGCCGCGATCGTCGAACAGCTTGCCGACCAGCAGCGCGTCGGACGACTGAGTTTCATGCCTCGCCTTCCCCGTGGCGAGATGATCGTTCAAGCTTTGCTGCACTTGAGCCCAGAGGTCCTGATCGATGATCGGCGGATGCTGACCCTCGTGCACTTGCCCCTTGTGAGCGATCCGGCCGACATAGATCGGGTTCGAGAGTATCTTGTAGAGATGACCGCGACTGAACAGGCCGCCGCCCGTCGATCGGCCCGCGCCGTCGATTCGGACGGGAAGGCGAAGATTCTCCGCGTCGATCGTTTGTTTGAGACGGGTGGCGCTTCCCGCTTCGAGATATCCGCGGAAAAGGCGTCGAACGATTTCGGCATGGTCTTCGACAATGTGTAGGGCGCGATTCTCGACGCGATAGCCCAACGGAACCACGCCGCCCATCCACATGCCCTTCTTCTTCGAAGCGGCGATCTTGTCCCTGATCCTCTCGCCCGTGACCTCGCGCTCGAACTGGGCGAAGGACAGGAGGACGTTCAAGGTCAGTCGACCCATACTGGTGGTGGTGTTGAACGACTGGGTCACCGAAACGAAGGACACGTCATGGGCGTCGAACAGCTCCACGAGCTTGGCGAAGTCGGCCAGCGACCGGGTGAGGCGATCGACCTTGTAGACGACGATCACATCGATCTTTCTTGCCTGAACGTCGGCCAGCAGCTTCTGCAGGGCGGGGCGCTCCATCGAGCCGCCGGAGAAGCCGCCATCGTCGTACCGGCTGCGAAGAAGCGTCCAACCCTCGTGAGCCTGGCTCTTGATATAGGCCTCCGACGCCTCCCGCTGGGCGTCCAGAGAGTTGAAGTCCTGTTCGAGCCCCTGGTCGGTGGAGACCCGCGTATAGATCGCGCAGCGGGAGCGGGGCTTTGGTCGCATGATTCTTCATGGCGCCGTCCCACGCGTCGAAGCGGGCCCGACGACCCTTCTGGCGGCCCTCGACGTTCGATGAAAGGCCGCCTCCTGCCCCTGACGAAGCCCGAAGAATCGATGGCCGTTCCAGTTCGTGCCGGTCATCGCTTTGGCGATCTGGGACAGGCTGCCGAAGGACTTGCCCCTCCAGGCGAAGCCTTCCTCGAGGACCATGACCCGCTCCAGCTTCCCCTGCCATTCGCGGACCAGCAGCGCGCCGGCCTTCAGTCCTATCCCTTCTCGCGTCTGCGGATCGCGCCGATCAAACGGGGCGGCGCTGCGACCGCCCTCCCTGTCGCCCTCATCCCGAATCAGCCGTCGCACCGACTTATCGAGGTCGCCGAAGGCGGCGACCTGCAGGCGATGGCCTAGCACCCTCGCGAGCAGCCACCGCGGCAAGTGGTCGGGCGTTCTCCCGCCGAGGTGATTGCGCCATTGCCGACGCAGGCCCTCGACGCCGAGTCCTTCCAGATCGGCGAGGATCGCCGCCATGGGAGCGCCGGGAGGTAGCGAAGCGTCCGACGCCGCACTCGTCGGACGCTCCGCCAACCCGGAGTGCTTGAGTTCGTGCGCCGTGCATGCGGATCACGCCGCCCGTTTCGCCTTGGGTTCGCGTCGGGGGCCTGCGGCCTGTTCCCCAGACCCGCCAATGGCAGGCGCTCCTTCAGTTGGCGAGTCGGAGAGGCGATAGACGGAGCCGCCTTCCCCGCTTCGCTCACGGACCACCGAATAGCCGCGCTTGCGCACCCCCGTGATTGCGGCGCGCGTGGTGTGCGGCAGCCAACCGGTCGCCTCGGTCAAAGCGAGAATTGTCGCTCCCTCCGATCGCCGCAGCAAGGCGATCACCGAGGCGAGCTTGCTGCCCTCGCGCGGAGCCGCCTTGCCGACATCCGGCGCTTGCACCGCCGCGTCGGACAAGCTCGTCGCTGCGGCAAGAGACTCCGGCGATGGCGTTTCTCTGCGCTCCGTCGCCACTTCACCCTCGGCGTCAGCGGCGATCATTTTCATGCCGGCTGCGGTCAACTTCAGCGCATAGGCCTGACCGTCTGCGCCATCGCGACGCCAGACCGGCACTCCAGCCTTCGCCTTGATCTCCTTCACGAGCCCTTCGGCGACCAGCTTGGCCGCGACTTTCTGCGCGGCGCCGCCCTTCAGATTTGGCGAAGAAACAAGGCAACGATCCTCGCGCTGCGCGGCGGCGCTCAGCATCGCGAGCTGGCTATCGGTAAGCTTGGTGGACATGGTCTAGCCTTTCGTGTCGATGAGGGCCCGGCCAATCCGGACCCCTCACTAACGCGAGCCCCGGATCGACTTCGATCGTCGGGGCGTAGGCCTTGCCGCGCAGCGTCCTCAATCGCGCGACGCCCACACACACGCTCTCTTTCGAACGAAACGCCAGTCCTTTCTGAGGCAAGGCGCCCAGAACATGCGCCGCCTCCCCCTGCTGTTAAGAACTGCTTATCGTCGCGCGGCTTGATAGAGCGCGATGCCCTCCGAAGGCGAGAGTGTCAAGGTTGAGCGGCGTTTTGTGGGTCGATTTTGATAGTGAATTGAGGAGGTTAGAGACAGCGAATTTTTTGGATCGACGTTGACAGGAAGCGATGCAACGACATTGCAACCACCTCTGCGGAAACTCTGGCGTAGGCGCCAGCAGGCAAATGCCATCAGGTGGTCGGCGACTTGTACCGGCTTTAGCCACGTCAGAGCATCGTAGACCGGAGTGATCAGCGAAGAGTAGTTCCGCCTTGCAGGCACCCGTAGCTCGGCTGGATAGAGCGCTACCCTCCGAAGGTAGAGGCCATACGTTCGAATCGTGTCGGGTGCGCCAAACGCGGATCGTTCCTGTCGGATTTTACGAAACCCGCCTCTTATTTCACTAAGTTGACTCAGGAGTCCTTCGCTGGTGGCGACAAATACCGCCGCTTCGGCTCCGCGCCTTAAGGCCACCGACCGAGTGGCAGTTCGGACCTTGTCACCTGTGCCGTTGCTTTTCGGATATGTATGTGACTTGCGGCTGGGTTGTATCCGAGTTCGGTAGAGCCGATGGTTGTCGCTGTCTGGTGGCAGAAATTGGGGGGCTTATGGCCTATTGGGACGGTCGGCCGTGCGGTCCTGAAAATCTCCGCCTGTTCGTTCCTGGCGAAGGCTGGCGATTGTTCGCTGACAAGGTCGGCGAGGACCAGAAGGTCGAGGCCCAAGGAGGCCGCCGGCTCATTGAGAGCGCCGTCCTCAATGCCTTAAACGCTACGAACCTTCTTGTGCTGACCGGCAGCGGCTCTTCATTCTCCGCCAAGAACCCCGTGCCTGTTCCGCCACCGCCGCCCAAAGCACCACCGCCGCCGAAGCTTACCCCCGCAGGCATGATGGACCTCTGGAACGCGGTGAAAGTCAAAGTCGGCGAGGCCACTTTTCAGGCTGTGTGCGATGGCTTTGCCGAGGCGCCGATCGATCAAAATATCGAAAGGCTTCTGACGCTCTGCAAATTGTACCTCGAATTACATGAGAACGCTGCAGACGCAGCCTTTAACCAGACCAAGAAATTCGTGAAGGACGCGGAAGACGCAATTCTTGCCCGCGTCGATTTCGTCGATTCTGAAACGGAGCTCGTCGCCCACTCCGCACTAATCACGAAAATTGGCCGGCGCGGCGTTCGTAAGCCGCGCGCGAAGTTGTTTACGACCAACTACGACCTCTGCTTCGAAGAGGCTGCCCGGCGACATCGCTTCACAATCATAGACGGCTTTTCACATGCGCTGGATCAGGTCTACGATCCACTGCATTTCGGCTATGACATTGTAAGACGCGATGCCGGCAAGGAGGCACCCGATTACGTTGAGAATGTCTTCCACCTGTATAAACTTCATGGGTCGATTGACTGGCGTCGGGTCGGCTCCGAAATCGTCCGCGGTCGAGGCGATAAAGGCTCGCCGGTCCTGATCTATCCGCGTTCCAGCAAATACCAAGAGTCATTTGAGGCGCCCTACCTTGACATGATCGGCGCACTCCAAGCTGCCCTCAGAGAACCTGACACTGCATTGCTCGTTTTCGGATTTGGCTTTAACGACGATCACTTGGCCCGACCCATCCTGTCGGCCGTCGAGACCAACATGTCGTTGCGGCTGATCATAGGCGACCCTGCATTTCTGACATCAGAGTCCTTGATCGCCGGCGATCATTCCATCGCGCAAGGAAAGCCGATGACAAATCGCTTCCTTCGCGCATTTGCACGGCTCGCCGAGAGTGGCGATGCACGCATTCATCTGATCAATGGCCGCTTCGACGATATGGCTGCGGCGTTGCCCGACTTGATCGGCGAAACTGATCGCGAACGCCATGCGGCTCGCGTCAGAGCGCTAAGGGAAACGGGAGAGGGGGCGACATGAGCTTTCCCAACCCTATCGACCCCGATCGGTACATTGGCACGGTGACCCAAGTCACCGCGTCCCAAGTAATCATGAACTTGCCCAATGCCACGGCGCGGCCGGAGCGTCGCGGATTGGCAAAGGGCGCGGTGGGCGACTTCGTCTTTGTCGATTGTGAGCGCGTGAAGATCCTTGGCCGGGTTGTTGAAACGAAAGTTCCCGATGGCGAGCGACTAACGGTTGAACCCCGCCTTGGCGAAGCGCCCGACCCGAATCCCATCGGGCGGGTGCAGTTGCTGGCCGCGGTCGAACAGGGCTCGCATCGGCTGCAGCGAGGGTTGCCTCATTTCCCGAGAATTGGCGACGGCGTATATCTCGCGGAGCCGAAAACCCTCGCCGCACTGATCCGAAACGCCGTTTCGTCCAACGACGAACTATCGCTCAAAATTGGCTCGATCGAGGCGGGAGACAATGTCGAAATCTGCCTTCCGCCAGAAAAAGTCTTTGGCCGACATTGCGGGATCTTTGGCGCGACAGGCGGGGGCAAGAGCTGGACGCTTGCGACATTGATTCACCAGCTTAAGGAAGCAGGCGGTAAGGCAGTCGTGCTCGATCCCACGGGCGAGTTCGCGAATATGGCCGTCGTGGACAGGGTGTTTGTCTTCGACAACGCCGAGCCTGGCCGACAGCTCGTGCATTTTCCGTATCGGCAGATCACTGAAGACGATCTCTTTTCGCTGCTTCGGCCATCTGGACAAAGCCAGGGGCCGAAGCTTCGGGAGGCCATTAAAAGCCTAAAACTTGTGGCCGCCGCCAACGGCGCGCCGATCGCCGGCGTTCAGATTCAGAATGGCTTGTTAGAGAAGCTAAATCGGCCCCGCGCGCCGGTGCTGGTAGCGTTGGCCGCACACGGGACTCACGTCCATGCGCCGGTCTGCAACTTCGATATCTTGAATCTGGCGGAGCAGATCAAGAACGAGTGCGTCTGGGGCACGGGCAACATCGCCGGCAGCTATGGCGGTGTTGAAAACAACACCATCGGGCACTGCGAGACGTTGGTCGCGCGGATCACTACCCTTATTCACTCCCGGGAGCTTGAGTGTATTTTCCGGACGAACGGGACGTCGATGGTCGATGAGTTAGACCGCTTCTTCGCAAATGATCATCAGGACATTGCCCTCATTTCGTTTAAGGACGTCCGCTTCGAGCACAACACCCGCGAAATCGTCCTGAACATCATCGGTCGGTATCTGCTCAACCGGGCACGGGCTGGCGAATTCAAGACCCGACCTCTGGTCGTTTTTCTCGATGAAGCCCATCAATTTCTGGGTCGCACTATCGGCGATGATTACGCCAGCGTTCGGTTGGATTCCTTCGGTCTGATTGCCAAGGAAGGCCGTAAGTATGGCCTGACTTGTGTGATGGCCACGCAGCGCCCACGAGACATCCCTCAAGATGTGTTGAGCCAGCTAGGGACGCTGTTTGTACATCGTCTCACCAACGATCAAGACAGAGAGACGGTCGAAAGGGCCTGCGGTGATCTCGATAAGGGCGCTGCGCAGTTCATCCCGATGCTAGCCCCTGGCGAAGCCATCGTGATCGGGCCGGATCTTCCTGCGCCGGTTCCGCTCTTCATTAATCGGCCACCTGACCCACCAGATTCCAAAGGCCCGCCCTATCAGGCGTTCTGGACTGACCGCCGCGCCCATCCGCGGCCTGTTCCCGCTGCTGCCCAAGCACCCCCACCGGCCGCGGCAGCTCCGGCGCCACCGCCGTTTGCGGACCTGGACGATGAGATCCCGTTCTAGACTAGGCCTCACTTCAGGGAAGCAAGGGCACCGCCCTATTGGATCAGGAATTGTGCATCACTGGGCCGTATTGAATCAGGAGCGGCCATGACTTTTGTTCCGTTTCGGGATGCGTACGATATTGGCGACCGCTTCCTTGTCCCACGACGTCGCTCGTCGCCCGTGATCAACGTCATCCGACCCATGCTGTGCAGCTAGCCTCGCTCATAAAGCCGACTTAGCTGCGTAGCATCGCGGTATCCTTCCTCACGACAAGGCGGTCGCTCCCGAAGGGATACTTATGAGCCGCCGGCGCCCCGCGCAGAAAACACTAAGCGAAGCCAAGAGCTGCTTTCGAGCCGAGATTCTGGAAACCGCTCAAGGAACGACGATCCAGTTTGCCGTCGATGCCACGCTAGTGAGAGCGTGTTATGAAAACCCCGAATTGCTCATTTGGAGGGACGCAGGTGCACTAGCGGCCACAATTTGCTTGGTGGCCGCTGCGCTCGATCTGACCGCCACACCGGTGGGTCGAATTGGCGACATTATCGTGAAGGCAGCAGGCATGCCGGACGGATTCGTTGGTGCCGGTGCAGTGCACATTGGAACGCAGTTCAAGAGACCGGAGACTAAACACCACAACGACGTGGAGGCGCGAGACTTTTCATGAGTTGATCGGCGCGACGGGGACGCTGGAAGCCGCAGCGGGAAGATGCCGACACCGACTATGCCTCCATCATTCAGAGATCGGTCGTCAGGTTCTCGGTGACGCCGTCGGCGAAATAGTCTTGGGCGGGATCATTCGAGAGATTTGTGAAGGGCAGCACCACAATGGAAAGATGCTCGGGCTTCGCCGGCGCGACCGTGTTCGAGGCGACGGGCTCGGCCGGTTTTGTCGCGACCTCCGCCACTCTGTGCGCGACGAGGAGATACCACGCGCCAGCGGCGATCACGAGGAGCAAGGCAGCGGTCACCACTAGAAGCGGCGCTGGCGCTTCTCGCTTCTTTGGCTCAGAGCCCGTTTGAGAATGGGATTGCGGTGTTTTCACGGGCATGATTCAAGCTTGCGATGTGGACCTCAGCAAGCCGTGGCCGGATGGCCGATATCGCGAAGAAGACCAAGCGCTACCCGACCGATCTCACGGATGAGGAGTGGGAGCGGATGGGACCGTTCCTGCCGAAGCCGGCCAAGCGCGGACGCAAACCGACGACCGATCTTCGCGAGGTTCTGAACGCCATCCGTTACATGGCGCGCTCCGGCGCCGGGTGGCGCATGTTGCCAAAGGATTTTCCGCCCTCGGGGACCGTCTACTGGTGGTTTCGCCGCTTCGTGCGGCGGTTCCTCTTCGAGACGATCCACGACATGGCGGTGATGATCGATCGCGAAAGGGTTGGGCGCGAGGCGAGCCCGTCGGCCGGCGTCATCGACAGCCAGAGCGTCAAGGCGCCCGGCGCCGAGGCTCGCGGCTACGACGCCGGCAAGAAGATCGTCGGACGCAAGCGCCACATCGCGGTCGACACCGACGGCCGGCTCCTCATGATCAACCTGACCACCGCCGACATCTCCGACAGCGCCGGCGCGCAGATGATCCTCGATCAGATCCGCAAGCGCTGGCCATGGGTCAAGCATCTCTTCGCCGACGGCGCCTACGACCGGCGCACGCTCATGGACAAAGCCGCTTACAAGGACTTCGTGATCGAGGTGATCAGGCGCATCGACGGCCAGAAGGGCTTCCAGGTCCTGCCGCGACGGTGGGTGGTCGAACGAACCTTCGGATGGATGACGCGCTGGCGTCGCTTGGTGCGCGACTACGAAAAACGGATCGACGTCTCCAAGGCGATGATCCACGTCGCCCTGGGCAGCCTCTTGTGGCGGCGAATCGTCCATTGAGCCATTCTCAAACAGACTCTCAGGAGATTTCGGCGACGCCTCAGGAGCGAGAATTGCACCACACATCCACGACCCTATTGCAAGCTAACAACTAGAAATCTGGCTCTCTCTTTTCCCAACGGTGCCGGCGCACCGCGAATTCCTCGGTCTCGAATTGCACCCGCCGCACGCGATGGACCTTAACGCTGTCGATTGCAATACGGAGAGCCGGCTCCCGCGAATTCAGCGTCAGCTAGCTCCCAAGGCGGTCGGATCAACGCGCCAAGGTCAGGCGGCCAACCGGCCCTATTTTCCTCCGCGACCGCCGCCCGTTTTGTTGGCGGCGTTTCCTCGATAACCGAGTAGTCGGATTCCCAGCCGTCCTCTCCCATCATTCCAGTCCTTGCCTGGATGTCAGTCCCTTCTGGAATCTCGAGCGACTCGATTCGGGCTGCCCTATGAAAAAGCACCACGTTTAGAACGTCTCCCGCCGACTGGGCGGACGGGAAGATAATGCCGTCCAAAGGCGCGCTCGTCGCCGTAGCGAGAAAATCGGCCACGGCCTGGGTCGCCAAGTAATCAAGCGCCTCATCGTCGGGCATGACTGGCCGGGTGATGCGCCCGCTAAGCGATCGCAGAAACATCGCCCGTTCCAACCGTCCAGCGAGACCAGAATCAAATACGCTTCCTGCGACGCTGACGGCACCCAAAGCGGTGAGATCGAGGAGCCTCAGTCGCTTGATGATTTCGAAGCGTGCAACCGCAACTTGGCTCCCGACGGGTGGCCGTACCTCTGCAATCGCCACCATGGGATCATTGGCACCGTAAAACACAGAGATACCTCGGGCATTCATTCGTCCGGCACTGGCGACTAACGCCGGCGGCGATCCCAAGTGCCGATCAGGTCGACACAACGCGATTTCAAGCTTCTCATCCGATTGGAACACGCGGGCCCGATATACAAAGCCAAAGGCGGCGCCAGGACCGGCGTCGGCAACAAGTGGGCGTCCATCGTGCGTTCGCATCGCGTCGATCCCGTCGAAGACGGATGCAAGATGGTCGGCGGCCGTCCGATTGAAAAAGCGCGCCTGTGTTTTCAGCGATGTCTCGAAGGAGTGCCATTCCTCTTGCCAGGCGGCATCGCTCGTCCCCTTTTCCTCATAATAGGATCCCGCAGAAAATTCGGTCTCCTCACCCATCGCAGATGAGTCGAAGTCTTCGTGCTTCTCCTCAAGAATCTTTTGAATGTCTTCCGCGGCGGTCTCCGGCGTATCCGCGGCATTCATGATTGCGTAGACGACGGGTTCGCCGTCGCGCTCCCAATCGTAGTTCGATTCCGGGTCGCTGAGCATGGTGACTTGCCACGAGTTAGGCTGATCGGAAGTTCGGACGTAGTGCTCCTCGAATACCGCTTCAATCCGCTCCGCCATCATTCCGATGTCATAGCATCGCCTAGTCCTCCCACAGTAAGAACACTTTCTGCGTTTCCCCTGCGACCGTACCTCAGCACTGAGATACGCCTCTCCGACACATCGGAAGCAAAGATTGTTTTCTTTGATCGCGTCGATATGCTGGGCTAGCAATCTTGTGTCCTCCAAGCACGTAGCGCCGATGCAAAATATTGGAACTCACTTCCTGAATGGTTCGAAGCGTCCGTCCGACGACTTTGCGAGTCGCGGGAATCGGTTAGCGGAGGCAGCGGCTTGCAAGGCAGGGATCTGTTGTGATTCCTTATGTGGCACCGATTCGTTTTGGAGGTGCCTATGTGGACGGCCGAAAATCGCCCCCGCTACAACCGCGACAAGCTGCGTTATCCGAGCGATCTGACGAACGAAGAATGGGCGCTTGTCGAACCGTTCATTCCGCCCGGCAAGCGTGGCGGCGGCAAGCGAACGGTTGTGATGCGCGAACGTGGTCGATGGGGTGATGTACATTCTGAGCACGGGTTGCCAGTGGCGCAGCGATCCCAAAAGACCTTCCGCCACGCAGCACGTTGTTCGACTACCTCGATCTCTGGAGTTGGGACGGCACGCTGGAGCGCATCCATCACGCGCTCTACGTGAAATGCAGAGAACGCGAAGAGCGGGAGGCAAGTCCCACTGCTGCGATCATCGACAGCCAAAGCGTCAAAAGCGCTGAAAAAGGGGGGCGCGCATCGATCCGCATGGCTACGATGCGGGAAAGAAGATCAAGGGCAAGAAGCGCCACATTCTCGTAGATACGCTCGGCCTGCTGCTGAGCGCTGCGGTGCATTCCGCCGACTATCCAGGATCGCGACGGCGCCGCTCTTGTTCTAGACCCACGCACGCGGTCGCTGTTTCCCTTCATTGTTCGCATCTTCGCCGATGCCGGCTATCAGGGGCCGACGCGCTGCCCGCTGGCCGCCGCCAGCCCGGCAGCTGGATCATCGAAATCGTCAAACGCACCGAATTGAACAACCTTCGCCGTCTTGCCAAAGCGATGGATCGTCGAGCGCACCATCGCGTGGCTCAATCGTTGCCGACGGCTGGCTAAGGATTGGGAGTGCCTAAACCGCAAGGCGCTCGCGTTCCTGCGCCTCGCATCAATCCGTCTTATGCTCCGAAAACTCTGCAATCCCTGCATGATGTCTCCGGACAGATTCTGAGCTCCGGCTATTGCGATCATCAGTTCGTCAGCCGAACATTCCTAATCCTTGCAAGGCGTTGAGCGCTGGCGCTGGCGCCGCCGCGTTGCGATCGACGAACCATTCATAGCTGCCGTTATCGTGGAAGCGCAATTCAATGTTGCCGTAATATCGGGTCGAGGCAACCCGTTGGCATTGCTGCCGATATTTCGAGCTGGCATCGGTGTCCGGCAGGCGTCCGACCGATACGAAGGCCAGCCGGGGCGCGATTAGCTTAAGAGCTTCCAGATCATAGCCGGTGTCGCGGCCGTGATGGCTGGCCTTCAGGAAATCGCTCTTCAGAAGCGCCCCGTATGTGTTTCGCAAATGCTCCCAGGCCGTCGCCTCTATATCGCCGGGGAGCAAAATGCTGTTGGTCGCATGACGAACGCGCAAGACCAAGCTCACGTTGTTGAAGCGCCCGGACTCATTGCACGATCGGATAAGGTCGGGAAACGGCGACAAAATCTCGATATTGTCGCCACCAGCGTAACAAGACTCATCCTTGCCATAGGCGAAATGGCTGTCGCCCCGCGTGTAGTTGCGCGCCGTCAGGCCCAACGCGCCGTTGCGGAGTTGCTGGTAAAACGCCCAATCGTCCCGGTCGGCATCGCTATTGAAATTCGGGACCGGTTTCGTGTTGGCCGTGTCCCAAAAATTGTGGAAACCGATATTTTCATGCAGGGCTTTAAGACCTCGCATGTGATCGAGGTCCGGGTGGGTCAAAATGAAGCGCCACAGGCGCCGATCGGGATAATTGCGCTTGAGAAATTCGATCGGATCGGCGAGTTCGCGTCTCGCATCGGCTTGCACCTTCGCATAGCCCGCTATCCCCCCCATGCCGCTCAGCGCGCTATACGCCGAGCCAAGTCCGAAAGGCTGGCCAACTAGCGGGTTCAGAGCGCCGAGTCCGCGTGAGCGCGATGCGACTGCTCGCTGCTCCTCCTGAAAAAGCTCTCGAAAACTTTCGTCGTCGTAATCCTGCGAATTGTTTATGTCGATCATCGTCAGGCGCCCGGACGGATGGGCGATGATCGTGCAGTCGCCATGGCCGACGTTGAGAATATGAACCTTGAGCATACTTTATTGTCCTTGCCGCGCGGCGGTCGGTTGACAGGTGTGTCAATTTGCGCCGAAGTGGGACCCGGGCAGAGTTTCGGCGAAGCCATTGTTGGAACGAGGGAAAAAGCTCTTACTAGGGGGTATCGAGTTGCACGTAACGGGACCCCACCGCGAGCAGGAATTTTGGTAGGTCCCTCAAGCTGTTGGCCCGCGGCCATGTGGGGTCCCGCTTCAGAGCCAATTCACACTCAACGCGCTGACGAGGTCCGAAGGGTCCGCGAGAGCCTTGATCGAACGCGACGTCCTTGTCGAGCAGGCGGTCGCCAAAGGCATTCCGCGCAATGATATCCAAGCCGCCATTACCTGGCAGGTGATCGCAAAGCTACTTGCCGAGCAGGACGGCATTTTGCGCTTTCCGGGTAACCAAGGCGTTCGCGGACTGCCCAGCGAGCAGTTGAAGGCGCATTCGCGTCCGCATAGGAAACCTGATCGGGCGCGCGCCTTCCCGATCGTCAAGGACGTCATCGAGCGCCGAATTGACGGCCGCCCGAAGCATGCCGAACCTCTCGATGCTTTCGCCGATGAGCTCGACAAGCTCGGCTACAGACCGTTCCGTTTGTGGTGGATGCAGATGGTCGCGGAGATGCGGCACACTGATCCCAATTCCGCGCCCATATCGGCGTCGGTTCTCGCGGCCGCGCTGGTGGAGGGCGCGCTGACATTTACCGTCAATTACGCCCGCAAGCACGGCCTGTTCCAGTCGAAGGATTACGAGAAAGACCCTCGAACTTGGAAGATCGACGACCTGGTGGCGAGCGCCGCGTCGGGTGGACCTTCGGCCGTTCTCGACCAACAGGTCAAGGCTCGTGCCGAAACCCTGATCCGGTCGCGCCAGCGCATCCATGCGGGGCGCATGCTGTCCGAATATCCGGGCGGGCCGCCTGATATACGCCCTGACGAAGCACGCGACGCGAGAGGGACCGCCGAACGCGTTGTGCGCGCCATCCTCGATTGGCTGCAGAAGAACCCAGTGCCATGACCATAGACCCTACGTGGCGGGATTTTGCTGCCGTATGGGGAGCAGGACTCAGCACCCTGCTCGTCCTCACCAAGCTGTTGCCGTCAAGGCCGCGGTTTCATTTGGAACCCGGCGATCAACCAAGCTCCGATTTGACGTTGCGAATTATCAATCCGTCAAAAAGCATGAGGTTCGTGCGGGAGCTATTCCGCTATCAATTAAGCGGCTCTCAGAAGGCCTTTGGAATCTACACCGGCAAAACGCCGCTCTATCTCGCCGGCGTCCCGGGATCGCTCTTGATCGCGGTTAAAGGCGAGGAAGAGAAAGAGGTAAGCATCAACTGCATAATCAACCAAGACCAAACAGAAAATAATCGATGGCTTGTGTGCTTCGGATGGCAGGGCCAATGGATAATTCCAGTCTGGATTCCCGCGCCAATGTTTATTTCGACGAAACGCGCGACCCGATTGAACGCGGCGCTTTAGCCTGCGCGTCGTGCTGGTGAGCGCTCGATCGCGGGAGTCCACGCCAATCTTAAGCCCGTAGCAGAACTCCGGCTCTCAGGGCGGCGGAGTCTTCGAGCGAAGATCAACCACCCGCGCAGCCGATCCGACCCATCCTGGAACGTCCATACCATCCTGAATTACGATCGTGGTTCTCACGGAGTTGCGAGAGAACCTTGCTTCGAAGTCGGCAGGCGTTGAATGCAAAAGCGCCTGGAGGGTAAAGGAATACGGAGACAAATCGCGCGGTAATAGACCGATTCGACGTCTCTCAACTTCGATAATGTCCCTGAGTTGATCCGCTTCCAATTTGCTCGCAGTGAGCAAATCGAGAATGCTTTCTGCAAGCCGCTTGCGATTTGCGGGAAGCGCGTCCGCCGCCCAGAATTGGCCTATTTGTTCGATGACCTTCAGAATTTCGTCGGTGCGCCGATCTTTTTTGGAGACGCCACTTGAATTGGCAAGGCGCTCCGCTTCCGCGATCGCTATCTCGGCATGTTCAAGCATCGCTTTGACTTGGAAGGCAATGCGCTCTTTGGGCCAGCTTACGGTGTCGGTTTTGTATATGAGGTCATGCGTTGCGATGCTCCACGCGTGTTGCAGAATTGTCTTGATCTGCACCTCGAAAATCACTCCATCCAACTCTGGCGCTTTGCCGCTGGCCAGAGGTTTGCGAGCGACATAAAGACGAAGGTCATCAAAGCGAAAATCTGACGAGCGTTTGTTTGTTTTATTATCTTCAGTTGGTCTCCTCTCTTTGAGTTCATACTGTTCGCATACCAACCGCTCCGCCTCTTCAATCTTACCAAGCGTCTGTACTATAATTGTGCAGCCGAAAAAATCCTCCATTTCCTCCGGCTCGGGGACGCGCCCCGTTTCCACCTTTAGAGCGAAGCTTTCGAGTTCCTTGACGCGTGACGTGTAGAACCACCCCAGCGCTTCCACTTTCCCCCAAAGGTGCTCCTTAACTTCTTCGGCCAGCACCGCATACCGGCGGTTTGCGACGTCGAATTTATCGCGCAGGGTCTTACTGACCTTCATGGGCCGCCGCTCCGGGCGCTTCGATTGCGTTAATAAGCGCAGTATGCCGTCGCGTGCGCTGAGCGAGGTCAGTGCTCGCTCCTCTCGCGTTAGCAGCATATTCGGCAACCGCCGTTTGATATGCTTCGCGCTCACGCAGCCCGGCGGCGTCCGGTTGCGCCTGATTTTCGTTATAGGCGGCAACGTCGATCAGAAGTCCGAGATATCTCGGCGCAAAATCAGCTGCCGGCAGCCTCTGATGGGCACCCACAAGCAAATAGCCCCACAATGTGTAGAGATGCATCTGAACCTTGATATATCCAGAAAGGTCCTTCTCGACGTTGATGCACTCTTTCACATACTCCTTAGCGCTCTCGAATTTGGCCCTGAACTCATCTTCCGAGAAGTCCGGAACATCCGCCAAGTCGTCAAAGTCCGCGTAGATATCGTCGATGGCATTCTGATCGAAGCCAAAAATGCTCTTGTTGATTGTCACCCGCATAAGTTCTGAAACAAACTGCACGTCTAGCATCCGCTTGGATCTCGCAGTCGTCGCAATGCCGAAATCCTTCCATTCCTGCCTATCAGCCTCAGTTTCGGCAGTAGAAGAAAACCAACCGTCATACTTGGCGTGGCGCATCTCTTGAGCCGACAGTTTGCGCGAGTTGCGGTTGATGCGTTCGAAAGTGCTGCGGATGTTGGCTTCGCTCGCGTCCGGCAACATTTCAACAATAATGACGTAGTTCCAGAACGTCTCACGACCGGCCCTGTCTAGGTCCTTCCACTTCTTTCCTTGCAGAGCCGGAGCGCCGAAGTCATCGGGAATGCGAACCTTGTCGAGGGTGAAGTTGATTATAGTGAGGAGCCTCTGCTTGCCGTCAACAACGTGATAGGTCGACTTACCTTTGTCGTCGATCGTCTTATGCAGAAATACGGGCGGCGCCGGGTAGTTATTGAGAATCGTGTCAATGAAATATCGACGATCCTTTGGCGACCAAACACTTCGGCGTTGATAAGGAGGATCGAGGTCAAGTTGACCCTTTTCGTTGAGGTCGAGAAACCAGCTAACATCCTGGGTCGAGAGGGTTCTGGCCATCTGTCATTTCTTTCTCGGTCCAAAGAACCGATCGCCATTAAAGTGAATCAGGTGATCCGGAACGTCGGCGAGCCAGACTTCGGTTTCCCAGGCGATGTCTTTCGCGTGCTTCTTGAATTCCGCCATGTCGGGAAAAGCGCTCACGTAGACAAGGCCGGCCTTGCACTTGGCGAGCATGCCTTCGAGTTCGACGATTCGCTTCGGCGACACCGGCCCGTGCGACGTGACGGCTTCCACAAGGAGCAGCCACGCCCTGGTGCGATCGTAGAGCACTACGTCGGGCAGCTTGTCGTGTTCCGTTATCGGTATTCCAAGATCGGCCAATGCTTTCGCGTTCAGCACCAAGCTTTTCTTGGCTGTATCTCCCATGTAAAGCAGCTCTGCGCCGGGCGCGAAGCGCGGCGCGAACTCCTCGACGACCGCCTTCTGCACTTCGTTGTGCTTGCCGGGAGAAAGGCGAATCTCCTGCCCGTCCGGCAATTTGATCGGGACTCTCTGCCGCTCGCGCTCCGGCGAATAAAGCACCTTCAACTTGCCGTGCTCGGCTGAGAATTTGCGTGCCGCTTCTTTCCATTTCGGCGTTCCGTACGCCTTCACGGCCGTCAGCGCAGCCTCGGTGATGGCGTAGTGCGCCCGCGGACTATTGGTCGCAAGGTCGGGCTCGAACGGGTTGTAATCGGCAATGTGCCCCTGCACGAACTGATGCAACACTTGCCGCCGGAACGTCTCGCGCGTGTTCGGCGCGTATGGTCTGCCGAATTTCTCCTTCACATAATCCATAATGCCCTTGGTCACCGTGCAGCGCGTGCGGGCCGCTTTCGACCAAGCGTCGTCAGGGCCGAGCGCGCACAGAGCAATGAGCGTTAACGCCGACATCTCGTTTGATTGAGCCGGCGGCAATCCGAGCGTCTCCAGAATCTCCCGTGCTTCATCAATGTTAGCCAATGGCTGAAACTTTCTCCTCGGGGTGAGCGGCGCCGGCAAGGCGCATGACCAACTGGTCAATCGCGGCGGGAGAGTTTTGCTTCGCGCGCGCCTCACGGCCGATCGCCGTGATGACGCTGCGTGGCGGCAGAGGCATCGTGCGCAGCTCTGTGGCGCTCACCTGCGTATTGCCGTTGCTGGTTCTGAAATAAATGTCGAGCAGCTCGCTACTGAACAGCGCGGCCAGGCCAAACGTTTCCTCTTCGGTCAACGTGCCGCCCGGTCGATAGATGTAATTGAGGTGGTTTTCGAGACCAACCATCGGCGCATTGGTCGTGCGCGCAAGGTAGGGACCCGCGACAAGTCGACGCTCTTCCTCTTTCGCGCTGAACCGACGCAGCAGGACATAATTTCGGTTAGGGACAAGCAGCGGCTGCGACGCCATGACGTGCTTGATGTATTCGGGCTTGCGGCGGCCGATTGGCCAGCTCACCTGCATCGGCTGCACGTGGTTCATCCAAAGCAGTGGAACGTGGCTGACAGGCACGTCGCCAGCCAAGTCGAGGAATTCTGTCGCGCGAAAGGGCACGACCGGCCCCGTCGAGATTTTCAAACCATAGGCGCTCAATGAGCCAGGCCATTTGTCGACAAGCCGCATCAGATCGTCTTCGGCCGAGCCGACAGGCAAGCGAAGCACTTTCTCTTTCGATTTCATGTCGAGCACGGAATCCAAGCGAACCGTGCGCCGGTCGGGGTCACTAAGATCACCCACGCCTTGGCTTGAAGAAATCGTCAGCAATCCGCTGACGTGCTGGCGCGGCCATCCGTCCTGGCGAACACCCTTGATGATGACGTTCTCTTGCAGCACGGCGTCGCGACCAAAGGCGTCGCGTCGCGAGCCGAACACATGCACCAGCTCAGGGCGGATGCAGTCAAAGAAGCGATCACGAAAAAGCCGGAAGTACGGCCCCGACGCGAAGCTGCGCGGGGTGATGAATACGAGCTCGCCGCCGTCGCGCAGCAAGAGCGCGCCAACAGCCATGAACAGGCCGTAAATATTCGGCTGGCCATGAACGACTGCAGCTGCAGCTTGAGCGCGCGGGTCGGCCTTGTTCAATTTGAAATAGGGAGGGTTTGCAAGCACCGTATCAAAAGCGTGCTCAGGCGTGATGTGCGGGAAAAAACCGCCCACGCTACGCAAGGCGTCGGCGTGCTTAAGAATGAAATCGGCTCTCACAACCTCAACAGTGACCGTCGCACCTTGCTCCGCAGCCCAGATCTGCAGAGCTTCCAGCACTTCGGCGAGCACCTTCACGAGCGTCGCGTCAACCTCGTAAGCGACAAGCTCGATGCAGCGAGGCGGATTTTTTCGCAACACGAGAGACTCGACTGCGGCACAAAGAAGAATACCCGCGCCCGCGGCCGGATCGAGAATTCGGATCGTGTCGCCTGCGACCTTGATCTGAGAGGCGATGAAATCCGCCACGCCAACCGGCGTCAGATAGAGGCCGTACTTTTTCCGATGATCGCCAGTGACGCCGGCGGCATAGGTCGCGCCGGCGATGTCCGCGTGCGCCGTCGGGCGACCCGAATCAGGCCTCCGCAAGGCCGCCCCCCCGGTGGAGACATTTGCTAGATTGCCACGGCTCATGGCCTGCCTACGCTGGTTGCACGAATCAATCTAGCCGAAAAGCCAGTGTCACTTAAAGAACAAAAAACGAACGACCCCAGGGAAATATCCAATTTCGCGCTGCGCTCTCTGCCTCGCCCTTTGCTGCCCGTACCTATCGCCGCGTGACTCCTCAGTGGGTTCGCCTCGCCTTATCTCCGCGCTGGACTCTTGAGGCTTCTGTCCTCACGCAGCCCGCAGGCAGCCTCTCATATGGGTCACGCTGACCGGTCCCGCCGCCGGATCAAGGCGGCTCACTTCCGGGCTTCGCTTGTACAGCTCCACCCCGCTTCGCGGCGCGCCCGCTGCCTACGACAGGCGCCGCAGCGTTTGATCCGTCAGCTCACTGGTCCCGGTCCCTTTGGCCCATGAGGCCGCATTCGCGCGGCCCGCACGTAAAGCGGACGCCTGCAAACACCTTTCCGCCATTCACGGCATGATCGCGAGTTTTTCGCGAGCCCTGGCCGAAGACCTTCGACTATCGACGAGCGCCACCGAATTCGTCGCGACGCTTGCGAAGTCCATCGAGGAGATTTACCAGGCCTCGACCATGAAGGTCTGCCGCTAGGCTGCGCGAGACAAAGCCGATCGATGCGTGCGAAAGGTTCGAACTCGCGGGCGACGCCCCGCGATGCCAGCCTCGGTTGCCGCGGCGGTCATCATGACAGCTTGCCAGGAGAAGGCTCTTTCGCTCCGTTGTCGCTGTTATCCGGTGCGGTGGCGGACAAATCTTCCCCGCGCCGATACTGACCGCGACGTCCGTTCCGACCTTCGTCGGCCAAGCCCAGATGCGCGAGCTTTCGACACGCACGCGAAACCTCCCACGGAATTTCTTCGAGCCTCGCTGCGAGAGCTCGGTATGAGCTCCACTGATCGTCCAGCACCGCAAGGACACGATCGCGTAATCCCGGATTAAGGTCGTCCGGCTCGCGGTTCTCCTCGAAATAGCGGTCGCACCATAAAATGGTGTCGTGCCAGACAATGAAGTGGCTCTTGCAGCCACTCTCGCGCCAGACAGACGGATAGAGCGTGACGCCTCGCGAGGAACGATATAGCGACCATGCCGGCCCTGCGCGCTCATCGAGATTAATGGTGAGAAGCTCGCCGCAGCCGTCTGGACAGCAGATGACGAACGACCGGTCACGACCGCGCACGACGACCGCGCTGTCGCCAGCAAGGGGCGCCAGATCATCGACTTCACGTCGATTGACAACTTCGCCCTTGTAGGCGATCCGTCGGGCCGGCGTCTTTGTATTGTCCATGCGAAACTCGATATTATCCGGTGAGTAAAAGTGAACGGGTCGAGCCGCGTGCGAAGGCGCCACGCCGCGAGCAGACTATGCAGTGGTCATCGGCGGCCGCGCTAACGCGGTGGACCGTTCCCGCGATACCGTCGTAGCGCTGATAACGGGCCTCCCCCGGAATACCCGCAACGGCCGAGAGGAACATCGTAACCGCAAGCGAGGACATCGCGCCGTTGAGAGATATGACGGCCGGCTGTTGTTCGCCTTGGCCCGTGAAATAGGGATCGGCCCCTTGCTGTTCTAAGCTCATCGACTCGCGGCGAATTGCGTCGGCGCTGATCGCGCTGCAGCACCAAAGGCAAGGTAGGCCCGGCGCGAGCATCTGGGTTCGGCCGACGATGTGTTCGACTCGATTGTCGCGCACGACGATGTTGACGCCGAGATCGATGCCAGGGATCAAAAGCTGGTAGCAGAGCTTCGAGACCGCGGCGCGGCTCGTGTGGGAATCCGTGCACAGGAAAATGAACTGGGCGTCGACGAGTTGCTCGAGAACATGATTGTTTGTGGCATCATCGTGGATGGGATCGACCTGTGCGCTCTCGTCGACGCTCAAGATCATTCGCCTGGCGATTTCGACTTTAGGCTTTCCGATATCCGTTGCTTTTGAGCCCACGACTCGATTGCGATTTGTGATGGCGAGATTCTTTGGATCTACGAGCACGAAGTGTCTTGTGCCCAAATAAGCAAGCTCCTGCGCGACGATCGAACCGATCCCGCCCAAACCGACAATCGCAACTTTGAAGTTGGCGATCAGGCGCTGTCCCGCCGCTCCGAACGCGCGCACCTGGCGCTCGAAAATTTCGCTGATCGCGGCAGCAGAGGATTGGTCGGTCATCGAGTGGCGTCGGACACTTGCGCCGACCTCGACGATGTCGATCGACTTGCACCCTCCGATTTCGCGACCCAGGAGACGGTCGCGCGTCAGGAGCACGGAAAAGCGCCCAAGGCCGGCTAGCTTCTCCTCGAAATATGATTTGAGAGCCGCCTCGCCGCGATCGTCCATCGCTGAGAAGGCGCTGTCCGAAGGCTCCGGATGGCTGTGAGACAAAATGAGGTTCGCGCGGCGCGTTCGCGCCTGCTGCGCCACCTCAAAAATATGGTCGGGGGCCAGTTGTGCAGTAACTTCCGACCGAGACGCATATGCTTCGACGGGAACAACCCCGCCTTCACGGATCAAGATCCGATCATGAGGCGCCGAATATGCGAAAAACACGGCGCAGGTTTCCTTCGGCGTCGCCCAGGCTTCGGCCCGATATTCGTTGAGCAGCGGCGACGGAAAGACAAGCTCGGTCATTTCGCGTTCCGAAAGCGCTGAGCGATGCAGGCAATCCATGAAAGGAGTGTGTCGCGGCTTGGATTCCAATTGTTTTGGACGTGCCAGGAGAACCAACGAAGATTGCCTAGCTGCGTTTCGGGAATTGGACTCGATCCGCTGTTCTGCGGCTCACCGCCGTTTGCCAGGCGGAGATTTTCGTCCGCCCAGAAGCAGTCGGGATTCGCAAATGGATAATTTGCCAGCACAAGAAACCGGATCGTCGTTTCAACCCTGTTCCATCCTGCCGCTAGGGTAAAGTTCGGAATGGCGACCAGGGCGGCTCCGCTTGGAAGTCGCTCGATCGTGGCGCCTTCGAAACGCGCCGCCACCTCAGCAAATTGCTCGTCGATCACAGCGCAACGCTTCCGAACGTCGCCGGTGGGACTGCCGTGAAGTGCAGAGCGTGATAAGGATCGATGCGGACCTTTTCAATGTCACGAATCAACCGATTCGGCTCGTCGCCATGGCCTTCGAGCTCAAGACCGTAGCCTGCGGGAAAGTTTTTGTCGGCCGCCTTGATCTCAGCGCCGGTAAGCTCCTCGCGTTGAGTCTCGAACTTCTCTTTGCCGATATAGAATATAAAGACCGGGCGGCGCGCCTCCTCGAGTTCGCGTTCAGCCTTGCGAAGGTCGGAGAGCCGCCGATCGCCGAGTTCGCGGGCATTGCTCAGCTCAGTCTCCGCCCGTTTCAAATCGTCGAGCGCTTTTTCCTCGCTGATATAACCGCCCTCGCGGTCTTTAGCGCGGGGAATATCGTCTTGATTGGCCATAATCTCAATCCTCTTGTTGACGGACTCGACAACATGTGATTTCGTGTCTCACGAAAGAGACGTTACGCATATGAGACGTAACGTCTTACAAACGAGACGATACAGCAAAGGGCTATCATGCGTCAAGCCATACGTGCGTTCGCACGCCCGGAATCCAAATGACCGTTGCAATTGAAGAACTTGGCCGTCTTATCGCTCGGAAGCGAGGATCACGTGGCGTTCGGGCCACGGCGGAAGATGTGGGAATCAGTTCCGCGACTTTGTCGCGCGTCGAAAATGGCCACATGCCGGATCTGGCGACCTTCGCGAAGATCTGCAAATGGCTCGATAAGGATCCACGCGAGTTTCTCGGCTTTGATAAGTCGGACGAGTTGGCCGAAACGGCCATCGTGCATTTTCGCAAGAAAAAAACGGTGTCGAGGGAGACGGCGATCGCGCTTGGCGAGCTCATCCTTGCCGCGCAGAGCGCCTTGCGGGCGCGTAGCAAACTGATCGAGTAAATCGGTGCGCCACGGTTTCAAAGCTCAGGCAGAACGTCTGTCGATTCTGGTTCGCCAGGAGTTAGGACAGGGGCCGCGCGAGACGCTGGCGATTGAGCGATATGCGGAAAGCCTCGACGTCGTCATGCTCACATTTGCCAATCTGGCCCTGTCCGCCAATGCAAAGCGGCAATTGCTCGTTGTCGATCCCGAGAGCTGGTCAGGGATGACAATAAGAATTGACGGTTTGAAGGGAATACTCGTCAACCCGCAACACGCCGCTGAGCGGCGACGCAACACGATCATGCACGAGCTGGCGCATATTAAGTTGGGGCATGTCGCGACGCGCGTCGATGTCGGCCCAGACGGTATTCTGCTTGTGAGCGAATATTCCGAGCAGGACGAAGATGAAGCCGATTGGCTTGCCAGTGCTCTTCTTCTTCCTCGGGACGCACTGCATTATTTTCGCGGACTCGGCCAAACCAGCGAGCAGATCGCTTTTTATTACGGCGTGAGCAAACAACTCTGTGAGTGGCGGCTCCGAATGACGGGCGTCGATGTCCAGATTCGACGTGCTGGAGGTTTCTAGGGCAAGATCTCAACCAGCCAACCAAAACGGCCGGGATACTGGAGATGAGCTGCGCCGCTTGCGGATTGGCGACAGGGACCTATGAGGCCCAGGCCGTTCATAGGTGCGATTCGCAAAGGATATGCATGGAACGACGCGCTGTCGCAGCGACTGCTGACGTCTGGCGCTCGACGTTGAAAAGGCGCGTCTCCAAACGTGGTGGCTGGCCGCCGACCACCTCCCGGTCACGCAGGCTGGTTCCATAACGCTTCTTCCGCGAATCACACCACAGCAGAATCCCCGCAGGGAGTTCGCCGTCGGGGCGATCCCCTGCAGTCCGACGTTGGCGCACACCGATCGTATCGATTGTCACAACGTTGTTTGGAGCACAAAGCCGAATGAAGCCCAATCGGCAGGGCCGCGGCGGGAAGACGAGGGCTCAATGAATTTCGGTGGATCGTTTCAGCGCTTCCCGCATTTTGGCGCTGGTGAACCCGGGGGCGCGGGCCGTATCCAAGATCACCTTCTCGCGGCGCGCAATCAGCTCGATCGCATCGGGTAGCTTTCTGACTGCGTCCGCGGGAATGATGACGGCGCCGTGGAAATCGGCGTGAATGACATCTTCGTCCCTGGCAACCATGCCGAAGACATTCACGTCGCACCGCATCTGGACCATGTGCACATGCGCGTGGCTCGGTCCGATTCGACCCCCAATGATCTGGAAGCCGGCAGCGATCATGTCGAGGTCGCGGAACGACCCGTTCGTGACGCAACCTCGCACGCCGAGACCCAGATGCACGGTGGATTGCACCTCACCCCAAAACGCCCCGTAGCCGGGGCGATCGTCGATGTCCTGCAGCAGGGCAATGGTAGGCAGATCATCGGCGGCAACGTAGTCGTACCAGTCCTCGCGCGGCGGGATCGGGCCGCGTGGTTTCTCCTTCGCTCGGATGAGGCCGGTCCTTGCCAAACCAACAATCGGTCGCAGCTTGCGGTCAGCCGCGATCATCGGCTCAACTGTGAAACCGACTGCGCGCCGCTCGGGCGCGACCAGCTCGAGGCCGTTGCAGATAGTTGGGGTATCCCAGCTCTGGAGGACTTCGAGATCAGCAGCGGCGAACAGGCGTTTTGTCACGGACAAGTTCCTTGTGAGAGCTAGTCACGTTCGCTCATCGCCGACTAGGTTTCTTCATTCCGTTGGCTACAGAATCGTCCAAGTGACGGCAAGCCCGAACCGAACAATGGAGACATAGCATGGGGCCTGGTGATTGCTAATCGTGATTGTCGCGCGAAATACTGCGGGGATCAGAATTAGGCCGATTTGAGCGAAGATGCAAAGTTCCGCGCCAGCTAATGAGGTTCGGGGATCAAAAGATAGTCCTTCGACGGCGACATCACGTGAAAACGGTCACGGCGTTTTGTCGTGGCGGCCGCCGAGCACAAAGGCGCAATTCGAACGGTTGCGCTATCATGACCAGCATGAAAAGTTCGAAATGCCACCCGTGCGCCGAGCGACCAAGAGCCTAAGGAAACGAGCCACGTCCTACGAGAGATTGATAGAAGTTGTATGAACGGAGAATTAGTATGAACGGCAGCGTAGCCTACGCGCCATCGCATACGGTGCGAGATTCCGTGATTGATCTGATGCGCAGGTTCGGCGCGACTACTCTGTTTGGCAATCCCGGTTCGACCGAACTCCCGCTATTTCGCAACTTCCCAAATGACTTTCGCTACGTGCTCGGTCTCCAGGAAGCAGTCGTAGTGGGCATGGCGGACGGCTATGCGCAGGCCACGCGCAACGCGTCGTTCGTCAGTCTGCACTCGGCCGCGGGCGTTGGCAACGCGATGGGCAACATCTTCACAGCGTACAAGAACCGAACGCCGATAGTCATCACGGCGGGCCAGCAGGCACGGTCAATTCTTCCTTTCGATCCCTTCCTGTTCTCCGCCAGCGCGGTCGAGTTGCCCAAGCCCTATGTCAAATGGAGCGTCGAGCCCGCGCGCGCCAGTGACGTCCCGTTGGCGATCGCCCGGGCCTATTACATCGCCATGACGCCTCCACGCGGGCCGGTCTTTGTGTCGATCCCGGTTGACGATTGGGACCGCTCGGCTGAAATGGTCCCACTACGGGTTGTCAGCACCGAGCTTCGTCCCGAGCCGCGCATGCTGGATCTGATCGGCGCCGCACTCGATGCGAGCGAGCGCCCAGCCTTCGTTGTGGGAGCGGCTGTAGACCGCGACGGCGCCTGGAGCGAGGTGGTGAAGCTGGCCGAGGTCCACAACGCGCGCGTGTGGGCCGCGCCTATGTCGGGGCGCTGCGGCTTCCCGGAAAATCATCGTCTGTTCGCGGGATTCCTGCCGCCCATTCGAGAAAGGATCGTCAGGCTGCTCAATGGGCAAGACGTGATCTTCGCTATCGGCGCGCCGGCTTTCATATACCACGTCGAGGGAGCGGGGCCGCACATCCCCGCAGGCGCCATGCTGTGTCAACTGACCGACGATCCGGACACCGCCGCCTGGACTCCGGCGGGCGTTGCCGCTATCGGCGGCATTCGTCTAGGCGTAGTCGATTTGCTCGCTCGATCCGCGCCGGCGCCGCGTCCCTGGCCTGCGGGCCGAGCCGCACCCGCGCGCGTTGAGTCCTCTGACCGCATCTCGGTCGCCTACTTTTTCCAGATGCTCGCCGAACTGCGCGACCCCGGCGACGTCGTCGTCGAAGAAGCGCCAAGCGCGCGCCCGTTGATGCAAGCCTATCTGCCAATCACGCGCAGCGAAGGCTTTTTCACGATGGACAGCGGCGGCCTGGGTTATGGCATGCCGGCGGCGGTCGGCGTCGCGCTCGGAAAGCCTGGCGCACGCGTTATCGGCCTCATGGGCGACGGCTCGGCCATGTATTCGATTCAGGCCCTCTGGAGCGCGGCACAGCTCAAGCTGCCTATTACCTACGTGATTTTGAATAACCGACGCTATGCGGCGCTGCAGGACTTCGCGCCGATTTTCGGTTTCGCCGACAGCGATTTCGTCCAAGGTACTGAGCTACCAAATATCGACTTTGTTGCGCTGGCCAAAGGCATGGGTTGCGCCGCGGCGCGCGTCGCCGAACCCGGAGGATTGCGTGAGTCGCTCAGTCGCGCGCTTCGAGCCGAAGTTCCTATGCTGTTGGAAGTCCAGGTCGAGTGACAAGCGCCATGTGGACAAAGGCAGATCGGCCGAAGCCGGGCGGCGTCGATCAGCAATCTTCGAAACGGTAGCACGCAGGCAGACAAAAGAAAGCGTTCTCAAGGAAAAAGCGGACGCGTATTTGCAAACTTTGAGGGGAGGAACAATGTCAGCATCAAAATTTGTGGTGAGTCTCTCTGTTCTCAAAAAAGGACTCAGCGGGGCCGTCCTTGGCGCATTGGGTTCTTGCGCGACGCTGGTTGCGCATGGCCAGACGCCCGCCATCGGTCAGGGCAAGACAATCGATCTGAAAATCTCCCTTTGGATTCCTCCCACGCATCCTCTGGTCCCTGCGACGCAAGCCTGGGCGGAGGACATCGAGAAGGCGTCGGGCGGCACCATCAAGGCGACCGTCTTTCCTTCCGAACAACTCGGCAAGGCGTTCGACCACTATGACATGGCGCGCGACGGCATCGCCGACGTCGCCTACGTGAACCCCGGTTATCAGCCAGGCCGCTTTCCGATTATCGCGGCGGGGCAGCTTCCTTTCACGTTCGGCGACGGTAAGAGAGGCACGCTCGCGCTCGACGAGTGGTATCGCAAATATGCGCCAATTGAGATGAAGGACACCAAGTTTTGCTTTGCGTTCATTCATGATCCCGGCACGCTGCACGGCAAGAAGAAGATCGTGGCTCCCTCAGATCTTGCCGGGACGAAGGTGCGGCCCGCGCAGAGCACCGTTGCGGAGATGGTCAGGTTGCTCGGCGGGACGAATGTTCAGGCTTCGGCGCCGGAATCCCGAGATGCGCTTGAACGGGGCGTGGCAGACGAGATCACCTTTCCATGGGGGTCGATATTTCTGTTCGGCATCGACAAGGTCGTGAAATATCACATGGACGTACCCCTCTACACGACGGTGTTCACTTACAACATCAATCTGGATACTTACAATTCCATGTCACCGGCGCAGAAGAAGGTGCTTGACGACCATTGCACGCCGGAATGGGCCTCGAAGGTGTCCGACGCCTGGACCGAGTTCGAGGCGGCCGGGCGCGTCAAGATGAAGGCGCTTCCCGGCCACGAAGTCTACGAGCTGACGGATGACCAACTGGCGCAATGGAAGAAAGCGGTGCAGCCGTTGCATGCGAGCTGGGCGGCAGCCGTCAAGAAGGCGGGCGGCGATCCAGAGAGGATCGAGTCTGATTTGCAAGCCTCGATCGCGAAATATCGCGCGGGGCTCTAGGGCGCCCTGGACGGATCGTCGCCGCTTCAATCGCTCAAATTCCGGTGTGTCCCATGACCACATTGTCTGAGCCTTCGCCTACTGCGCCGGGCATGCCGCCCGTCGCGGCGGGAAAGAACGTCATGGATGGCTTCATCGACCTGATCGAACTGATCGCGGCGGGTTTCGTCGGAATTGTCGCTCTGAACACTTTCATTGCTGTCTTCATGCGCAAGTTCTTCGCGTTGACTATTCCAGACTACTACGATTTCGGGCGGCTGCTGTTAGGTATTCTTATCTTCTGGGGCATCGCCGCAACCAGTTATCGCGGAACGCACATCACGGTCGACCTCGTCTGGGCAAACGCGGCGCCGAAATATCAGCGATGGATCGACGTGTTCGCGACCTCGGTACTGCTGTTTGTGGTTACTGTGCAGACCATTACATTGTTCGACAAGGTCTGCGCCACCTATCGCGACAATATCCTGACCTACGACCTGCAACTTCCGACCTGGCCGTTCTTCGCAGTCGCGTGGGCCGGCGACGCATCGGCGGTATTGCTGATCGCAATCCGAACCTACCGCCTCATCTTCCATCCCGAAGAGATTCACGACGCCAAGATCAAGACGACGGAGTAGCGGCTGTGGCCAGCGAGATCGTCGCGATCGTCGGCTTTGTCTGCCTTTTCACGCTGATGCTGCTGCGCGTGCCTGTCGGCATGGCGATGGGCCTCGTCGGCGTTACGGGGTTTGGTTATCTCACCGGCTTTGGGCCGGCCATGAAGCTGGTCGGCCAGACCACCATGCGCACCGTCACCGACTATTCCTTCGGCGTCATCCCGATGTTCCTGCTGATGGGCGCGTTCGTTTCGGTATCCGGCGTCAGTCGCGAGCTGTTCCGCTCCGCAAACGCGTTCGTTGGACACTGGCGCGGCGGTCTGGGCGTCGCGACGATCGCCGCCTGCGGCGCGTTCGCGGCGATCTCCGGTTCGTCGGTCGCGACCGCCGCCACGTTCTCGGCCGTCGCCTATCCTGAGATGCGGCGGTTCAACTATCCGCGGTCCTTCGCGACCGGTGTCATCGCGGTCGGCGGAACATTGGGCGCGATGCTGCCGCCATCCACTGTGCTTGCGGTTTATGGTGTCATCACCCAGCAGGATATCGGCAAACTCTTCATCGCCGGAGTCGCTCCGGGTCTGCTGGCGATCGCGATGCATATGATCACGATCGCCGTCATCGGCTACGTCAGCCCCGGTTTCCTGCCGGCCGGCCCGCGCAGTTCATGGGACGAGCGAATTCGAGCCCTTGGCGACGTCTGGTCGCCGCTGCTGCTGTTCCTGTTCGTCATCGGCGGCCTCTACGGCGGTCTGTTCGTTCCGACCGAAGCTGGCGCCGTCGGCGCGGTCGGCGCATTTGCGATCGGCCTCCTGCGCGGCAAGTTGTCGGGCACGGGTATACTGCAGGCGCTGCTGCAGGCGACGCGGACGGCGGCGGCGGTGTTCACTGTGCTGATCGGCGCCTTGTGCTTTGGCTATTTCCTGACCATCACCCAGACGCCGCAGCATGTCACCCAGTTCCTTACCGGCCTCGGCGTCGGCCGCTACGGCGTGCTGGCGCTGATCCTGCTGATGTATCTCGCTCTCGGTTGCCTGATGGACGCAATGGCGATGATCATTCTGACCGTGCCCATCGTGTTCCCGGTGGTGATGGCGCTCGGTTTCGATCCGATCTGGTTCGGCGTCGTGATTGTGATGACGGTCGAGCTCGGCCTGATCCATCCGCCGGTGGGCATGAACGTCTTCGTGATCAAGAGCGTCATCAAGGACGTGAACATGTCGACGATTTTCGTCGGCGTTCTGCCATTCGTCGTCACCGACATCATCCGCCTTGTCATCCTCGTCGTCTTCCCCGCGATCGCGACGTGGCTGCCGCTGAGGATGATCGGATGAGGCGAGAGCGGCAATCCTCCAAAGGGGAGAGAAGACGATGAACGGTTCCAACGACGCCATTACGCCGGACGAAGCGCTGAAGGCGGAAGACGTACGCTATGCCGCGCAGACCAGCGGCGACTTCGCCGCAATGGAGCGCGTGTTCGGAGACGATCTCGTTTATATCCACTCGAGCGGCGACCTCGACGACAAGCGAGGCTTCATCGAAGCCCAGCGTTCGAGAGCGGTGGTCTACCGCACGATGCAACGCAGCGAGGTGAAGGTTCGGGTCTATGGGCCGGTGGCCATCATCACCGGCAGGGGAAATTTCGACGTCACCGTGGAGGGTGAAGAGTGCACCGTGAATATCCTGTTCCACAGCATCTGGCTGAAGCGTGGCGGCGCCGTGCAGTTCATCTCCTGGCACGCGGCGGCGGCGGCGAAATAGGCGTTTCAGCAGGGGTAGAAGGCGTCAAAACGCTTCACAAACCACTAATTCGCACGGTCCCTATAATATCCGTCCAAGAACTCGTAGCGGTCGCGGTGCGGCTCGCTTCGAACCCCAATCTGTTTGCCGAGCTCCAGCACTTTACCGGCTCCGCTAGTCTTATAAACGGGCCAAAGCAGCAGGCCATCGCCGTTGGGATCCCCGGTCTTGGCGAAATTCACCCAATAGGACGACATGGCGTCGGCCAAGCGACGGTCGTCGGCTTCCCAAGGGAAATTGCGTACTTGGAGGTTGTTCAGGGCGTAATAGAGTTCCGCGCTGTGATAGACGCCGGGGGCGGCCAGCGGATTGACGGAGAGCTCTGGCGCGCCCGGCGGGCGCCGAGTGAAATAATAGCGGTAGACCGGCGAAGCGCCCGAGGCCGCGGCGCGTTCCGCCCATGCCCACGTTCCGTATCCGATGATCTCGTCGCCGTAGAGCGCGGCGAAGGACGCCTTTCCGTCTTCCACCGTCTCGCCCGGCGGGTAGAGCGCGAGAACCTTATCGGCTTCGTCCTTGAACAGGGTCCTGATGCGTTCGGGGTAGGTCGGTTGGCCCTCTCCCCACATGAAGCCGCGGGCCGCAAACAGGGTGCCTTCGTCCGCGTTCCAACCGACGAGCAAGGGGACGTCGTTCTGCTTGCCGGCTGCAAAGATCTTCGCGGGATAGTCGGGCACGACATAGCCATCAACGACGCCGAGACCGAAGACGGTCGGGCTTTTGATCGCCGCCTGCAATATTTCCTCCGCAGGCTTGGCGCGCAGGTCCGCGAGCGAACTTGCTCCCATTGCGGCTGCGAATTTCAGGCCGCTCGCCTCGTTCTTCGCCAGCAACATCGGGCCAAATCCGGAGATGGGTGTCATGGCGCCGCCGCTTTCGCCAATCGCACGCGCGAATAAGCCTTTCGCGAGCGGAGAGGCCATGAGCAGACTGATGTCGATCGAGCCGGCGGATTCTCCGAAAACCGTGACCCGAGTGGGATCGCCGCCAAACGCGAGGATATTGCTTTGCACCCATTTGAGCGCGGCGATTTGGTCGAGCAGGCCATAATTGCCTGACGCGTTCGCGGTCGATTCCTTGGTCAGTTCGGGATGAGCGAGAAAGCCGAATACGTCGAGACGATAGTTGATCGTGACGACGACCACGCCCTTACGCGCAAGATTGGCGCCGCCATAGACTGGCTCGGAGCCAGCCCCGACATTGTTGCTGCCGCCGTGGATCCAGACCATAACCGAAAGCTTTTCGTCTGGCGATTTCGCTGGAGTCCAAACGTTCAGATACAGACAATCTTCGCTCATTCGCCTGTTGTAGGGATCGATATCTCCAAGCCGACCGCTCTGCATGCAGCGCGGTCCCCAATCGTCGGCTTTCCTCGCGCCCTGCCAAACCTCGAGCGGAGCTGGGGGTTTCCATCGCAAGTCGCCCACGGGAGGCGCGGCATAGGGAATGCCCTTGAAGGTCCGCACGCCCGCGGTGTCCGCCACGGCGTCGGCGATCTTGCCTCCCTCGACATGTAGAAATTGCGCGCCGACGGACGCCCCCCCAAAAAATGAACAGAATGCGATCGGCAACCCGATCGCCAGGTAGACTCTCTGAATGAAGGACCGACTCATCAAAGCGACTCCCCATCCGCGTCTGGCGGCCGAACCCCTTATCGAACAAAACTTCGATAGCGCAATCGCGCTCGCGAACTATCTCTAGTTGATGCGCCGGGTCGATTGGGCGTCAAACAGGTGGCTCGCGCCGGGTTGCGGAGCCACGCGGATCGTCTGGCCCGGCCTGGCGGCGATGCGCTCGCGGAACACGCCCGACATCGGCTGGTCGCCGAGCTTGCCCTGCACCTGCGTTTCCGATCCGGTGGGCTCGATGAGTTCGACGGCGAAGGGCAGGCCGGCGCCGTCGAGGGCCAGATGCTCAGGCCGGATTCCGTAAACCGCCGCGCGCCCGGCATGCGTCGCCGCGTTGGCGTCGAGCGGCAGGGTCAAGCCGTCAGCGGTCTTGAACCCGTCCTCGCAAATCCTTCCCGGCGATGAAATTCATCGCCGGCGAGCCGATGAACCCCGCGACAAAAAGATTGGCCGGACGGTCGTAGAGCTCCAGAGGCGCGCCCATCTGCTCAATTCGGCCATGGTTCATCACCACGATCTGATCCGCCATGGTCATCGCCTCGATCTGGTCGTGCGTGACATAGACCGTGGTGGTCTCCAGACGCTGATGCAGCGATTTGATCTCGCTGCGCATCTGCACGCGCAGCTTGGCGTCGAGATTGGAGAGCGGCTCGTCGAACAGGAACACCGAGGGGTCGCGCACGATCGCCCGCCCCATGGCGACGCGCTGGCGCTGGCCGCCGGACAATTCCTTGGGGTAGCGCTGAAGCAGCTCCTGCAGGCCGAGGATGTCGGCGGCGCGCGCCACCTTGGCGTTGATCTCTTGCCTCGGCGCGGCCTTGAGCTTCAGGGAAAACGCCATGTTCTGCTCCACCGTCATGTGCGGGTAGAGCGCGTAGGATTGAAACACCATGGCGATGTCCCGCTCCTTCGGCGCGACGCCGTTGACCACTCGCGAACCGATTCTGATCTCTCCGGCGGTGATCTCCTCGAGGCCGGCGATCATGCGCAGCAGCGTCGACTTCCCGCATCCGGAGGGGCCGACCAGGATGACGAAGGCGCCATCGGGGATGTGAATCGACACGCCGTGCAGGATCGGCGTTACGCCGAAGGACTTCTTCACATTTTCGATCGACAAGGACGCCATCTCACCATCTTCTCATATTCACAGAATCGTCGTCCTCAAAACCAGCGCCAATGTATTCGACGGGCGTTTTCACGTCGGCATGAAACAAACTTCATCCGCGGCGCGGCTCCGAACGTCGCGTCGCGGCGCGCCCGGTCGGCGGAAAGCGCGGTGGTCAATTCGTCGACGATTTCGCGCGGAGTCATCGCTTGAGGACTGCGATTGCGATGTGATCGGCCTTGAAGACGCGTTCGGACGCTCGCGACGTCCACTCGCGGCGCGTCTCGTGGCGGCGCAGCCTCACGCCGCGCGGCAAACGCGGCCTTCGACGGCGATCGCCCCGACGCTCACGCCGCCATAATTCGCGCGCAGAGAACGCGGCTATGGCTCGGCCGGCGCGCAAAACTGATCAGGACTTTACTTCGCGGCGACGCTTCGATCACAGCCTGGCGGAATCCAACACGCGCGCCGTCGCCTCGGCGGAAGGGACAGTGGCAACTATTCCGGGAAACTTCGCCGCCCGCCGCAAAATCAACATTGCGGCGCGAAAACGCTTTGTCATGGCTGGCTGCGAGATGGCGCGAATCAAATCTCGGCGGACGCGTAACTCGTGATTTCCATGCCGACGCAAACTTCGACGATCACCGGCGCTGTCCAGGACATATTCCACTCCCTTGTTGGATTCGATCGGGCAACACCGAGGTTGCCCTTTTAGGAGAATAGCACCGAACGTCGCCCTGAGGCAAGACACATTTGTATGATGACCCTATATGATACGGCGCGCCCTGAAGCGCCGCTGACGAGATAGCCCGCTTTTTCCAGGGCCGCCGCAAGGTCGTCGATGACGCGGCCCGGCGCGCCCTGCGCGCCATGCATCAACACCACGCCGATCTTGTCGGCCGCGAAGGCTCGTCCGACGATCGCCACCAGGCTGGCCGCGAGCACTAGGGGCAGCAGCGCGGCGAAGCGTCGCGTCAGGCGAACGATAAACGATAAAAGGCATGACCGATCCTCCCAACCGATAGTCCAGGCGGCGCCGCCGGCCGCTATTCCTTCACCGCCCCGGTCAGGCTGGACACGTAATATTCGACGAAGAACGAGTAGAGGATCACCACCGGCAGCGAGCCCAAAAGCGCCGCGGCCATCAACGAGCCCCAGTGGTAGACGTCGCCCTCGACGAGTTCGGTGATCGCGCCGACCGGCACGGTCTTGTTCTCCGACGAGGAAATGAAGGTGAGCGCGTAGATGAATTCGTTCCACGACAGGGTGAAGGCGAAAATGCCCGCCGAGATCAGGCCGGGCACCGCCAGCGGCAGCGTGATCGACCGGAGGACCTGAATCCGCGAGGCCCCGTCGATCATCGCGCATTCCTCGAGTTCGTAGGGAATGGTGCGGAAATAGCCCATCAGCAGCCACGTGCAGAACGGCACCAGGAACGTCGGATAGGTCAGGATCAGCGCCCAGTCGCTGTCATAAAGGCCGAGCTGAAAGATGATCGCCGCCAGCGGGATGAACAGGATGCTCGGCGGCACGAGATAGGCGAGAAAGATCGCCAGGCCGACGTAGCGCGCTCCGGTGAACCGCAGCCGTTCGATCGCATAGGCGGCGCAGACGCTGGCGAACAACGAAAGCGCCGTCGAGGCCACCGCGACGAACATCGTGTTGTAGCAGCCATTGCGGATAGCTCGTCTCGAAAAACAGCTTGTGGATGTGCATCAGGGTCGGATGAACGATCCAGAACGGATTGAAGTGCGCGTAGTCGTAGAGCTCTTCGTCCGGCTTGAAGGTCGTCGTCGTCATCCAGTAGAACGGAAACAGCAGCACGAAGATGAAGACGGCGAGCGGCAGATACAGCGTGAAGACGCGGCGCGGCAGCCGCTCGAGATAGTCCATGCCTTCGGGCGCGCCCTGTTTGGCCATCGCTCAGCCCCGCGATCCCGGCTGCCAGCGGCGGCGCTGCAACCCGAAATAGCTGAACAGGATGGCGGCGAGCAGGAACGGCACCATCGCGTCGGCGATCGCCGCGCCCTCGCCGAGATGGCCGCCGGTGATCGCCCGCTCGAACGACAGCGTCGCCATCAATTGCGTGGCGTTGATCGGGCCGCCCTCGGTCAGCGTGTAGATGAGCTGAAAGTCGGTGAAGGTCATCAGCACCGAAAAGGTCATCACCACCGCGATGATCGGCGACAGCAACGGCAGCGTGACAAAGCGGAATCGCTGCAAGGCGCTGGCGCCGTCGAGCGTCGCCGCCTCGTGGAGCGAGGGCGAAATCGTCTGCAGTCCGGCGAGCAGCGTGATGGTGACGAACGGTATGCCGCGCCAGACATTCGCCGCGATCACCGACCAGCGCGCGTGCCAGGGCTGCGCCGAGAAAGTCGATGTAGTGGTCGATGAGTCCGAACTTGATCAGCGCCCAGGACACGATCGAGAATTGCGGATCGTAGATCCACCAGAAGGCGATCGCCGAAAGCACGGTCGGCACGACGAACGGCAACAGAACGATGGCGCGCAGCAGCGATTTGAACGGCAGCCGCCGGTTGAGCAGCAGGGCGAGATAGAGGCCGAGAAAGAACTTAAAGAAGCTCGCGACGACCGTGTAGAACAGGGTGTTGAACACCGAGAGCCAGAACACCGAATCGTGCGCCAGCGAGACGAAATTGGCCAGGCCGACAAAGCGCCCGGGCGCGCCGATCGGCGTATCGGTGAGACCGAGCCAGAAGCCGAGGCTGAGCGGATAGGCGAGAAACACCAGCAGGATCGCCGCCGCCGGCAGCATGAAGACGAGGCCCAGAACATTGCGATTGTCGAGAAGGCGCGCAATCGAGCGGCGCCGACCCGCCGAGGGTCGGTCGGCTGTCTCGACCTCAGCCGCCATGGCGCCTCTCCTCGAGCTGAAGCCGGCGCCGTCGTCAGGCGCCGATCCGCTCCTCCTCGTTCCCGTCAGGTCTTGTAATAGCGCTTGGCGCGCTCGGCGGCGCGCTCAGCGGCGGCCTTCGGGGTCTGCGCGCCGCTGCTGGCCTCGGCGAACATGTCGACGCATACGAAGTCGCCCATCACCGCGGCCGAGGCGTAGCCGAGCGATCCGGAATAGCCGACGTCGCGCGCGTATTTCAGCACATCGCGGAACGGCGTCACCTTGGGATCGGCGGTCCACACCGGATTGTCGTTCCATGCCGGCAGCGGCGGCGCCATGTAGCCGTTCGAGGCGGTCTCCCAGGCGTCCACCTGCGGCAACTCCCACATGAAGCGCAGATATTCGCGCACCGCGTTCGGATATTTGCTGTAGCTGTAGGCATAGGTGTTGAGGATGTTCTGCTGCTCGGTGTGCTCGCCCGAGACGCCGATCGGCATGTTGGCGTGGTTCATGTCCTTGGCGATGGCGTTCAGCGCCGGCTCGGGCGAGTTCTTGGCGACCGTGTAGATCGAGATGCCGTTGAGGGTGAGGCCGATCTGGTCGGCGAGGAACGCCTTGTTGTTGCTCGCATCGTTCCACGAGAGCACGCCGTCGATGAAGGTCGCGTAGAGCTGTTTGGCGTATTCGAGCGCGGCGATCGTCTCGGGCGAGTCGATGACGACATTGTTGTTGTCGTCGACCATCTTGCCGCCATGCGCCCACAGGCACCAGTGAACCCATCCGTTGGCGTCGCCGGTGGCGTGGCCGAGGGCGAATCCCGGCGGCTTGCCGACCTTCTTCAGGCCCTGGCACAGCTTGAGATAGCCGGCGAGATCCTTCGGAAACTCGTCGAATCCGGCGGCGTGCATCGCGCTCGACGCGATAGTTCATACAGCCGCCCGTGGCGCCCTGCGGCAGGGCGATCCACTTCTTGCCGAGCATGCCGTAGGTCTTGGCGACCGGGTACCAGCCGCCGTATTTGGCGCCGAGGTAATCGGCCAGATCGGTCATGTCCAGCAGCTTGTCCGGGAATTTGAACGGGTCGTCGTTGGTGCCCATGATGATGTCCGGGCCGGCGCCGACATTGGCCGCGACCGCCGCCTTGGGCCGGATGTCGTCCCAGTTCTCGGCGTCGACGCGCACCTTGACGCCGGTCTGTTCGCTGAATTTCTTGGTGTTGGCGACGAATTCGTCGAATTCGGCCTGAATGAACTGCTTCCAGCGCAGCACCCGAATCGAAGCGTTCGGCTCGGGGGCGGGGCCATTCCAGGCCGGCGCCGCCGACGCGGTTCGACCGAGCAGGAGACTGGCGCCCGCCGCCGCCGCGCCGGAAGCCACCAGTTTTCTTCGCGTGAGCTCGCTCATCCGTTCCTCCCGTGATGCCCCAGCCTGTGCTCTTCGCGGGGTCTTTTCCCTTCGCATTTTGCCTCTTGCCCTCCGAACCCGTAAAATCGGGGAAAGGCCTTCGTATCGCCTACTGCCACGAGACCCCTCCGCTGTGGACCCCGGCGATTTAAACGTGTCGCTATTTCCTTTGGCCTCGTCCCTTCCGTCGAAGCTGGGTGCGGCCAGGAGCGGGCGAACTCGCTATAGCCCGTTCGCGCGTTCGATGAGCGCGGCCAAGAGCCCATCCTCCTGCGCGCTGAGATCGATCAGCGGCGCGCGAACGGGTCCGGCCGAGCGGCCGACAAGGCGCAACCCCGCCTTGACGATGCTGACGGCGTAGCCGCGCCGCCGGTTTCGTATGGCGAGGTAAGGCACAAAAAAGCTTCGCAGCGCTTCGCTCGTAAACGCACCGTCCCCCACCTGAACCGCGGCATAATACCGCAACGCGAATTCAGGAATAAAATTGAATATGGCTGACGAGTAAGTCGAGACCCCGATGCCATGGTTTGCGTTCGCATAAACTTCCGCCGTCGGCATTCCCCCGACATAGACCAATCGATCGCGCAAAATTGAAATGAAAGAAGCCAGCTGTTCCACCTGTCCGTGGCCATCCTTGAATCCAATCAGATTGGGATGAGCCTCACACAGCCGTCGAAGGGTATCGAGTTCGAACAGGCTGTTGTCACGATGATAGACGATCACGCCGATGCCGACCGCTCTACAAAGCGCGGCGACATGGCGAAACAGACCTTCCTGCTCCACTTGCACGAGATAGGGAGGCAACAACAATATTCCGTCAGCGCCGGCGCGCTCGGCCCGGCGCGCAAATTCCGTCGCAAGGGCCGTGCCGTAGCCGACGCCGGCGACGACGGGCGCTCTGCCCACGGCAGCATCGACGGCGCTCACGATAACGCGTTCGTATTCGTCGAGATCGAGCGAAAAGAATTCGCCCGTTCCTCCCGCCGCGAACAACGCAGCTGGGCCGTGGTTGAGGGCATATTCAACATGCGATTGATAGGCTTCGGAATCGAAGGCTCCTTCCGCCGTGAAATGCGTGACCGGAAAGGACAACAGCCCATTTCCGATCGTCGCTTTCAAATGCTCAGGATGGCTCGCCATATGTGACCTCTGTTGGTGATGCAGCCCTGAGCCGGCAGTCTCAATCTCCCGCGCCTACAGCATTGGGGCAGATTCGACGCGATCTAGCGTTCGGGAAAAAAGCGCGACAGTTCGAATTCGGTCGGCGCCCAAATCCGACCCGCCCAAGCCGGCAAATTCAGCGCGCGAAAGTCCTCTCGTTAGATCGCCGATGCGGCCCCGCTGATCGGGAACGGCTACCCGCCAAGACGCTTGGTGCTCCCGCCAAAGGAGCCCGCACGCAACCGTTGCTCCCGTCTCGATTTGAGCCGCGCAAACAACTCCGCCCCCTATCTCGGGGGGCGGCACGGCTTCGCGCCACTCGAAGCGTCCGCAGAAAATTCCCGGGCTGCCCAGGTCGCATATCATCCGCCGTCGGTCGAGACAAGCTATTTGTATGATGACCAGATGTCATGCTATATTAATTTTCGTCGCCTGAGAACATCTCATTCACGTCGGAACAACCTGTTTCAGGAATGCCGCGGCAGCGCCGACTTCATTGCGCCCGGCCAAAGTTTGGTGAGGCGCCAGCCGTCGGCCGCGATCAAACCCGGCGCCGCTCCAAGCGAATTTGCCCAAGTCTTGAAACGACGCAACTGATTCTGGAAATCCGTCAACTGGCACTTGTGTCGCACGGGCCTGGTGCACTACGAGTTGACGAAATTACTTGAACGGACGGCACGCCCTCGTGAAGAAAACCACAACTCTTTCACTCACACTACGTCCGGGGCTCAATCGGACGCAGGAATTGGCCCAAAGGCTCTCCGCCGAGATCCGAGGTGGACGCCTGCTTCCTGGAGCGCGTCTCCCGACGGAACAGGAATTGTCGGCGGTGACTGGTGTAAGTCGAACCGTCGTGCGGGAGGCAGTCGCGGCGTTGCGGGCCGATGGGCTCGTCACGACACGGCAGGGGCTCGGCGCTTTTGTTGCGAGCGACGTGCAGCGCTGGCCCTTCCGTATCGATCAGAGCGACCTGAAGTCGGTGGCGGACGTCCTGCGGCTGCTTGAACTGCGCATGAGCATAGAGATCGAAGCTTCGGGCTTGGCCGCCGAGCGCCATTCCAGCGAAGAGTTGGCGCAAATCAAGGCGGCGTTACTGGCGATTGACTCGGAAATCGAGAGTGGCGGCAACGCGATCAACGCCGATTTCGAGTTTCACCTCGCCATCTTTCGTTCCGCGGGGAATCGCTATTTTCCCCAATTGCTCCAATTTCTGGGTCACTTCATCATTCCCCGCCAGATGATCAATGTGGAAAGGGAGAGCGACGGCCAGCGTGACCAATATCTGCGTCGAATTCAAGCTGAGCACGTCGCCATCTACGAGGCGATTCGCTCGGGTAATGCACTGAGGGCGCGCAACGCCGCCCGACGTCACCTATCAAACTCGCTGCATCGATATCAGAAAATTGCCTCGCGCGTTCCCGTTGCCGCTGAAGCTGGCGCGGTCAATGAAGCGCCTGATAGCTTCGTGGCGCGGTAAGCAGCGAGATCTCATGTTGCCTCTAGGGGCATGAGGGAAAGTCAATCGGCGCGACGCCGAGGCGTGTCGATGGACCGTCGAGTTTTTTTGTCCGCGCCGCTCCGCTGAGAGAGATGCCGCTAGCTTCGGCTCGGAAAGCCGAAAAGTTCGGCTGGATTGTCCACGAGGATGCGCTGTCGCAACTCCTCCGTCGGCGCCCAGTCGGCGAGAAGATCAAATAGAATCGCATCATCGGGTTTGGCGCTCGCCTTTTCGGTCGGATGCGGCCAGTCGCTGCCCCAAAGCATGCGTTCGGGGGCGGCATTTACGAAGGCCTTGGCGACCGGCGCGATGTCAGCATAGGTCGGCGGCCCGAGTTTTGAGTCCTGATAAGCGCTCGACAACTTGACCCAGGTCCGACCGGCGTCGAGCAGCTTGCGGATGACCGCATAAGCCGGATGGCCCGTTCCCATCTCCGGCGGAATGCGACCGCGGTGATCGAACAGGATGGGCGAGACTAGATGGGCGAAGAGATTTTCGGATTGGACGATTTGATCGGCTGTCATGTGAATCTGGACGTGCCAGCCGAGGTCGCTAATACGCTTCGATAATGGCTCCAGCATGTCGGCCGCGGTCGACCCTCCGGACATCACGAAGTTGAACCGGATGGCGCGCACGCCGAGTGTATCGAGTTGTTTGAGTTCGGCGTCGGTGACGCTTGTGTCGACAACGGCGACAGCGCGCGCGATTGTCGGGCCCAGTTGGGCGACCGCATTCAGTGTGCAGCTGTTGTCGACGCCGTAGGTCGAGGGTTGAACGACCACCACGCGACTGAGCCCAAGGCGTCGCTGCAAAAGGCGATATTCATCAACACTGGCGTCCGGCGGTCGTAGCCTGGCGCTCAGCGCGACGGGAAAGCGACTGTCGTAGACATGGATATGCGTGTCCGTAGCGCCGGCCGGCGCCGCAGTCCTCGGACGCTCCAAGCCCAATGAATATTGCGTGCCTTGCACCGCCGCCGCGCCCGCGGCGGCGGAGCCGCCTGCGACGATGGTCGCGCCCTTTAGCAGCGTGCGTCGATCCATCTTTGCTCGCACGATTGTCTCCATCGCGTCTCACGAGTACGGAAACGGGAGGCAAGATAGCATTTTCCTGCTCGGCGGACAGCGGTGCGCCATTGACCTGAAATTGGTTGAATCGAGCGTCGGCGAACAAGGCTGCCCGACGCTCGATGCGACCGTCTTGAATCGACGCGGTATCGCATCAGTGCCGTGGAACGCCGTGTGCGCGTAACACTCCCATGTCAAGCCGCTAGTGGCGTGGCCAACTAGCGGCTGTCGCCGCGGCGCATTTGTCGTCGCGCCAAGAGCGGCGCGGTCGCCGATCCGCGGTTGCGGTTGCAAAGCGAGCGGCGACGCGACAGGCGCTCGGGCGTCTCCCCCTCTAGAAGGCATCGCTGACCGCGCTCGAGCTCAACGAGCGAACAGAGTCGGGATGTCGCCGCGCGAGCAAGACCGAAGCTCTCGTGGCGATCCGATCTGGCGAGGCCGCAATCAGAGAGAGCCAATCTTGCCAGTTGTCAGGTAATCGGAGTAGCCTTGGCGACCAATGTCGTGAATCGACGCTAGCCTATAGCGGGTGGGAGCGCTTCGGCCATGAGAGTCCATCATACGAGCCGTCGATCCGTGCTGATCGGCATCGCGCTTGCGCCCGCTGTCATTGGCTCCGCGCGCGCCGCTCGGGTCAGCTTGCGACTGTCGTCCTCGCTGCCGAACGATCCGAAATTCGCCAATGGCCGCGTCTATTACGACAACCTCGTCAAACACTTGGGCGCCGACGGACTCGCCGAGCAGATTGACGTGCAGTTCTTCCCGAACAACGAACTGGGTCAAGAGATCGATGTCGTCAACTCCGTCAAGCTTGGCGTCATCGACTTGATGGTCACGGGCACCTCGATCTGGGCGAATGTCGTGCCGCTGATCGGCTTGCTGGACCTCGGCTATCTCTTTGAGAGCTTCCCCCAGCAAACCAGGGCGCTTGACGCTGGCGCGGCGAAGCCGCTGGAGGCGGCGCTTCGGGCCGGCGCCGACACACAGATCATCGGTTGGGCCTATAACTTCGGCGCCCGCAGCGTGTTGTGCAAGACGCCGATCAATACGCCCGCCGACCTCGCGGGCAAACGTATCCGCACCCTTCCCAACAAGATTATCACAGAATGCCTGCGCCTGATGGGCGCCGCGGCGACGCCGCTCGCGTTCGGCGAGATTTACACCGCTCTCCAGGCTGGGGTTCTCGACGGGTTGGAGCACGATCCGCCGACGATCCTCGCCAGCAAGTTCTACGAGACCGCCAAGTTTTACTCGCTGACTCGAGCACAATTTTTCGGCGCTCGGCGTGTTTTGCAGCAACGTGACGCTGACGCGCATGGCGACTCCCTTGCGCGACCAATTCCTCGCGGCTGCCACGAAGGCTGCGGCAGACACCCGAATCCGTGCGCTCGCAGCCGAAAATGAGGCGATGGAGGCATTGAAGCAGAAGGGCGTCACCGTCATCGCCGTTGATCGCGAGCCGTTCCGGGAGCGTGTGCTGCCGCAGACCGACGCCTTCATCCAGGCCCATCCGGAAGCCAAGCCGATAATCGACATCATTCACAGCGCCAAGGCCTGACGCTTGAATTTCGCCGGTGAGCCTGCGCAAACCGAAGTGCCCGGTCTGGCGACTTTTCCTTGCCGCGCGGCACACGACGCGTTGACGCTGCTGTTGAGGTTGGTTGACGCGGTCGCGGCGCTCCTGCTCGCGGCGGACCTCTGCGTGGTGCTGCTTTCGGTGTTCTATCGGTATGTGCTGGCGGCGCCGATCGAGTGGTCCGACGACGTGGCGCGCGGCCTGATGGTGGCGCTGAGCTTCTTCGGCGCGGCGGGGGCTCTTGCGCGCAACGAGAACATCGGCGTCGCATTCTTCATCGGGAAGCTGGGACCGCGGACACGCGAGCGCGTGGGGGCGATGGCGGCTCTGGTTGTGCTCGTCACCGCCGCGTCAGTGGCGTGGTATGCGATCGCGCTTGGCCGCTTCACGACGGGCCAGACGACAGGCTCGGGCCTGCCCCTGGAACTGACATTCTATCCGATGGGCGCCGGCGCGGTCTGCATGACGGTCTTCGCTCTGGCGCAGTTGTTGCGTCGGCGCAGGCAAGACATTGTGATAGCCTTGCTGATGGCGCTTGCGTTTGCCGGCGTCGCCTATGCCTGGAGTTCGGTCGCAGCGGGCGCGGCGTCGCCCTCGGGGCCGCCCTTGGTCGCGGCGTTTATCGGCTGCGTGATCGGCGGCGTGCCGATCGGCTTCGCGCTCGCCTTCTCCTCGCTGATGTTCACCTGGATGGAAGGCGCGCTACCCGGCATGATTTTCGCGCAGCAAATGGCGCGCGGCATCGACAACTTCGTCCTGCTCGCAATCCCGTTCTTCGTCCTGGTGGGGTACCTGATGGAGGCGAACGGCATGTCCGTTCGGCTGATCGCGCTACTGGAACGCCTCGTCGGGCGCGTTCGCGGTGGGCTGAATGTCGTCATGGTGTTGTCCATGGTGATCTTTTCGGGAATTTCCGGCTCGAAGATGGCCGACGTCGCGGCGGTGGGCTCAGTGCTCGTCCCGGCGGCCAGGCGTGCAGGGCAAAACCCCGGCAGCGCAGTTGCGTTGCTGGCCGCCTCCGCAGTGATGGCGGAGACGATCCCGCCCTGCATAAACCTGATCATCCTGGGGTTCGTCGCCAACATTTCCATCGGCGGCCTGTTCATGGCGGGCTTGCTGCCGGCATTGCTGATGGCGCTCGCCCTGATTGCGGTGGCAATCCTGTTCGGCGGCGAGGCGCGGTTCTCCGAGGCGGCGACCGCGGTCAAGGCGCCGCTCGCCAAACTCTGGGGCGGCGCGGCGGTGACGTTGGGGCTGCTCGTCATCATCTTCGGCGGCTTCAGATCGGGGATTGCGACCGCGACCGAGATTTCCGCATTCGCCGCCTTCTACGCGCTCGCGGTCGGGGGACTGGCGTTCCGCGAGCTCGGACCTCGCGCCGCGGCGCGCAGTTTCGTCCACGCGGCGACCCGCTCCGGGCTCGTGCTGTTTATTGTCGCCGCCGCGCAGTCGCTCGCGTTCGTGCTGACGCTGCAGCAGATTCCGCACGCGCTGGCGCATTTCATGATCGCTCTTTCGCACGAGGGCGGCGCTTGGCTGTTCCTGATTCTGTCGATCCTCATCCTGATCGTCATGGGTTCGGTGCTGGAGGGCGCGGCGGCGCTGATCATCTTCGGCCCGTTGCTCGTGCCGGTGGCGGCTCAGATTGGCATCGGGGGGTTGCACTTCGGCGTCGTGCTGGTGATCGCCATGGGCATCGGTCTGTTCGCGCCGCCGCTCGGGCTCGGCCTTTATGGCGCGTGTCTCATCGGCGACGTGCCGATAGAAGTCACAATCAGACCGATGCTTGGCTATCTCGGACTGTTGTTCGTTTGCCTGCTGATGATAGCATTCATTCCAGGTCTGACGCTTTGGCTGCCCCACTTGCTCGGCTATCAGTAGGCGGAAAGCCCATCGCGGGCGAAACTTCAGCAGTCGCAATACGAGCCGGACGCTCCACTTACGTCGCCCATAATCGTCCATCGCCCGAAACGAGCCGCGCCCGAACGGGGAGCCTCGCGCAGACCCATCTGTTCCTCAACGCCTGAAATCCTCCACCGCAAGCCGTCGCACTATGTCGAGCGCGCAGTTGAGCAGCGTCGCCGAGGCCTCGTAAGTGCGAAATCCCGAATGCGCGCTCAGCGTGACGGTGTCGAGCCTAGCGAGTGGATGGTCGGCTCGCAGTGGTTCGAGAGCAAAGACATCGAGCCCGGCGCGAGCGATATGGCCCCCGTTCAAGGCGTCAATCAGCGCTTGCTCGTCGACCAGCGCCCCTCGCGCTGTGTTGATGAGCATCGCGCCCTGTTTCATCATTGCCAGTTGGGTGCGACCAAGAAAGCCTTTGGTGTCTTCCGTCAGGGCGAGATGCAGTGAAACGACGTCGGCAGTCCCGAGGAGATCCTCGATCGCTATCGGCGCCCCAAAATCCAGTCGCGGCGTCCGGTTCCAGGCGAGAATCTCCATGCCGACGCCGCGCGCGATCCGCGCTACTTCGGCGCCGATTCCGCCCAGGCCGATGATCCCCAGTTTTCTTCCCTTAAGCTGCATACCCTCGCGTGGGCGCCAAACACCGCCGCGAATGTCGCGGTCCATGCGCGCAAGATCGCGCGCGCACGCGAACATCAGGGCGATCGTGTGCTCCGCAACCGAAGTGTCGCCGTATCCCTTGATCGCATGCACTCGTAACGCCCAGCTGACGCAGCGCCTCGACGTCCATATAGCTCTGCGGGCCAGTGCCGAGGAACACGACGTGCCGCAGGTCCCCGCAGCGCGCCACGATATCGGTCGGCATATAGGAATGATCGACGATGCAGATTTGGCAGCCTTCGAGCAGGCGCGGCAAATCCTGGCTCTCGAACGCCGTCCGGTTGACGAGAATCGGCGGATCGTCGCGCCGCGCGACGGCGTCAAACACCGGCTGAAGTTGATCGTTGCAATCGATGAAGACGATCCTGGCGCTCACCGCGGCGCCTGCCCGCGGTCGAGGGGGCGGAGCGCGGCGCCCGGCCACGCATCGGGCCGAGCCCGCCGATACTGCGCCGGGCAGGGTGCGGCGGCCGAGACGCCCAACGCATCCGCGGCGTGCCAGGCCCAGCGCGGATCGTCGAGGAATGCGCGCGCCAGCGCCACCAAATCGGCCTGGCCGTTGGCGATGATCGCCTCGGCCTGATGCGGATCGACGATCAACCCGACGGCGCGGGTGACCATGCCCGTCTCGCGCCGCACTTTTTCGGCGAGCCCAGCCTGATAGCCGAGCGCCGGCGCGCCACCCGCCATCGGCGGAAGGCCATGCGGCGTCATGCCGCCCGACGAAACGCAGACGCAATCGACACCCTCGGCCTTGGCGGCGGCGACGAAACGCACCGCCTCGTCGGGGCTGAAGCCGCCCTCAGCCCAGTCGGTGGCGCTGATGCGCATACCGAGCGGCCTGTCGCTTGGCCACGCCTGACGCACCGCGCAGGCGATTTCGAGGGGAAAGCGCATGCGGTTCTCGAGCGAGCCGCCGTATTCGTCTGTGCGCTGGTTAGCCAGCGGCGAGAGGAATTGATGCAGCAAATAGCCGTGGGCGCAATGAAGTTCGACGAGGTCGAAGCCCACGCGCAGCGCTCGCTCCGCCGCCTCGACGAAGGCGCGCCTCAGACGCGCGAGATCGTCTCGGTCCGCCGCCTTCGGCGCCGGCCAGTCGGGCGCGAAAGGGATCGCCGAAGGGCCGAGCGTCCGCCATGCCTGCGGATCATCGGCCGGCAAGGGTTTACCGCCTTCGGCGGGGGGCGCGGTCGAAGCCTTTCGGCCGGCATGGCCGAGCTGAATGCCGACCTTGGCGAGGCCGATGCCCTTTACGATCCTGACAACATGGGCGAACGCCCGCTCGCAGTCGTCGGAATAGAGGCCGGTGCAGCGCGGCGAGATGCGGCCGATCGGTTCGACGCCGGTGGCTTCGACCATCACCAGTGCGGGACCCGAGGCGGCGAAGCAGCCGATATGCTGGAGGTGCCAGTCCTGCGGGACGCCCTCGATAGCGCTGTACTGGCACATCGGCGACACCACGATGCGATTGGGCAAAGTCAGGCCGCGCAGGCCGATCGGCCGGAATAGATGCGGCAGCTCCGTCACGATGGCTCGCACCGGTCTCGTGGGCGTCGGTTGGAAGCGTCAGCGGCTTTCACCGCGACAATTCCGTGAGGCCGCTAGGCGGACCGTCGACGGCTGTCCATCCGCCGTCGACGAATAGCGTGCTGCCGCTGACGTAGCTTGCTGCATCGGACGCGAGGAAAGCGACCGCCGCCGCCACCTCGTCGGACGAACTCCAGCGATTGAAGACCGTGTGTGCAGCGTAGAGCTTATAAATGTCGGGGCGCTGTTTGAACGGCGCGGTCAAGGCCGTCTCGGCGATGCTCGGCGCGATCGCGTTGACGCGCACGCCGAACCTGCCGACTTCGGAAGCGAAGCCTTTGACCAGTAAACCGATGGCCGCCTTGGTGCAGCCATAGACGGCAAGGCCAGGCTCGATGGTGACCGCGCGCACCGACGAGCAGGCGATCAAGCTTCCCCCCGCTGGTCGACCATGATGCGGCCAAACGCGCGGAGGAAATAGACCGTGCCCTTGATGTTGAGGTTCACGACCCGGTCGAGATCGTCCTCCGTATAGTCGAGGATAGTTTTGCGGATATTCAGCCCCGGGGTGGTGACGGCGATGTCGAGACGGGAAAACTTCGCCTTAACCGCTTCCGCAAGCGCATCGACCTCGGTGGCGCTTGCCGCGTCGGCCAGCATCGCTTCGGCCTCGCCGCCAGCGCGGCGGATGCCGGCTGCTGTCGCCTCGCAGCGCTCGCTATCGCGGTCGCCGCAAACGACGCTCGCGCCGAGCCCCGCCAGGGTCTCCGCCGAGGACTTGCCGATGCCTGACGCGGCGCCCAGCACCACCGCGGTCTTGCCGGAAAGATCGAACAGCTTGCGATAATCGGTCACGTTCGGCGCCTCCGTCGATCGCGACGCCGAACCCGCCTCGAAGGGATCGCCTCGCACGCCGCAAAGGGTGGACGTGGACGCATAATACTAATATATCAATTCTAACGCCAGCGGAAATTCGCGATGACCATCGAGCCTATGAGCCAGACGCCGAGCGCCGCATCGCGCGCGTTCGTCACCGGGAAGCCATGGGGCGGCGAATTCCGCCTGAGCCGGGCTCCGGCGATGATTTATGCGGATCTTCGGGCACAGATCATGTCGCTCGAACGTCCGCCCGGAGAGCCGATCTTCGAAAGCCGCATCGCTGCCGCGTCCGGGGTCAGCCGCACCCCGGTGCGCGAAGCCATTCTCAGGCTCGCCGATGAAGGTCTGATCGAAATTTTCCCGCAGTCAGGCACCTTCGCCGCGCGCATTCCGCTTGCCGCGTTGCCTGAGGCGATCGTGATCCGCAAGGCGCTCGAAGAGACATCGGCGCGGTTCGCCGCGGAGCGCGCGAGTCGAAGTAAGGTCGTCTCGATATCGGCGATCCTGGAACGCCAACGGGAAGCCGAGACGGCCGGCGACCGCGAGGCGTTCCATTCGGCCGACGAGGCTTTCCACGCCGCGATCGCCGCACGCGGGCGGATATCCCGGGATCTGGAAGGTGGTCCAGCAGGTCAAGGTGCACGTCGATCGCTATCGCCGGCTCACCCTGCCGCAGGAGGGCCGGATGGCGCGCGTCATCGCAGAACACGTCGAGGTTTTGGCAAGGATCGAGGCTGGCGACGCGGCCGGCGCCGCCCTTGCGATGGCGGCGCATCTCGATGGTCTGGCCGCCGACATTCCCGACATCCGCCGGCTTAATCCGGAGTACTTCGCGGAGGCCAAATCGGCATTCGTCTAGCCTTTTGCCGGCGCGAGACCGGCGTCAACTGGGAGGAATGCGATGGAGGCGAGGTTACCGATCGCTTTCGCGGCGAGGCCGGACACCGCAGATGACGCGTCGCCGGACTGAAGCCGCTGCGACGTCGGTCGACGCGATCGGCGCGGCGCCCACAGGTCGCAGCGACGGCTTCGAGTCTGCGTCGCACGACGGCTTCGTGATTCGCGTGGCGGTGCGTCTTGCGGAATCGCTGGTCGTCGCGGCGCTATTCGTCGAACTCGCGCTCGTGTTGGCCAATATCCTGGCGCGCATCTTCTTCCAGCACTCGTTTCTGTGGTCTGACGAGGTCGCCAGGCTGGCCTTGTCGGTCATGGCGTTCGTCGGCGGCGCCGTCGCCTATCGGCGGCGCGAGCATGCCCATGTGCGGTTGATCCTCGCAATGCTGCCAGCTCAGGGCGAACGCATCTGCTTGGCGCTCGCCGACGTCGTCGTTCTTTTCGCAACAGGGCTGACGGGCGTCGTCTCGGCCGAATTCATCGCTTCGAACTGGAGCGAGCGAACGCCGATTCTGCAGCTTCCCGCGTCGTTGATCGCGATGCCGCTTCCGTTAGGCATGGTGCTCATAATGGTCTTCGCCGCGGACCGCCTCCGGCGCACACATGGCAAGGCGGCGCTGCCGACGGCGGCCGCATTCGTTCTCGTGACGGGCGTCGCCGCCGCGACCTGCGGCCAATGGCTGCCGGTCCTCGGCGACGACGCGCCGATCCTTGCCGCTCTCGTGCTTTTCGTCCTCGCCATTCTCGCGGGCGTGCCGGTCGGGTTCGTGCTGCTCGTTCGCCACAACCGCCTATCTCTGGGGCAGCGGCGCCGCTTCGCTCGCTGTGCTGCCGCAAAACATGGTGAACGGCACCGGCAATTACATTCTGCTGGCGATTCCGTTCTTCATTCTCGCCGGACTCGTCATGGAGCGCGGCGGCGTCAGTCTGCGCCTGATCCGCTTCATCCACGCGCTCGTCGGCCATTTGCGCGGTGGGCTGCTCCAAGTCACGGTCGTCAGCATGTACGTCATCTCCGGCCTGTCGGGCTCGAAGCCAGCCGACGTCGCCGCGGTCGGCACGGTGATGCGGGATGAGCTGCGCGAGCGTCATGGCGCCGCCGAAGGCGCGGCTGTGCTCGCCTCTGCGGCGATCATGGGCGAGACGGTGCCGCCGAGCGTCGCGATGTTGATCGTCGGTTCGATCACCAACGTATCGGTGGCGGCGATGTTCATCGGCGGCGTCATACCCGCCGCGGTCATAGCGGTCTGCCTCGCCGCGCTCATTTATGTGCGCGCGCGCCGCACGGGCGCGCCGAAGCTCCCTCGCGCTCCGCTTCGTTCTGTCGTTCGGGCCGGCCTTGGCGCCGTGCTGCCGATATTGATGCCGGGATTGCTGCTCGCCGGAATCCTCTCAGGGCTGGCGACGCCGACCGAGTTGGCTGCCATCGCGGTCGTCTACGGCGTCTTTCTCGCCATGGTCGTCTATCGCGAAATGCGGTTCGACGACTTCGTGCGCGCCATTGGCGATACAGCCTCGCTGACCGGCGTGTTGCTTTTCATCTTCGCCGCCGCCTCCGCGTTCTCCTGGACGCTGACGGTCGCCTATGTGCCGCAACGCCTTGTCGACCTGATCGGCTCGACCGGCAACAGCGCTGCGGTCTTCATGGTCGGCTCGATCGCGCTGCTGATCTTCGTCGGCGTGCTGCTCGAAGGGCTGCCGTCGCTGAACGTGCTCGCGCCTCTGCTGCTGCCGATCGCCGGGAGAATCGGCCTCAGCGAACTCCACTATGCGCTCGTGATGATCATCGCGATGGGGGTTGGCGGCTTCATGCCGCTGGCGGGCGTCGGATTTCTACGTCTGCTGCGCCGTGATGCGCTGCGACATCGAGGCCGCCTCGCGCGCCATGCTCCCGTATCTCGCCGTGGTGCTCATTGGCCTCTCATCATTGCCTTCGTGCCGTGGCTCGTCTCTGTTCTTGCCGAATTATTTCGGTTTTCGCGGATAGGCAGGGTCCGCGTCAGCGGCGAAACGTCGATCGATCAAGGGAGGATGTCATGGATCGCAGAGACTTTCTAAAGGTGCGGCGCAGGCGCCGCCGCACTGAGGCTGGCGGCTCCGCATGTCGCGCGCGCGGCGACACTGACGCTTCGTTTCGCCCATTTCGCGCAGGAGGATCACCCCGCCAATATCGCCGCCAAGCAATTCGCCAGCCGCGTGGAAAAGCGCACCGACGGCGCCATCAGGATCATGATCTTCCCGAACAACCAGCTCGGCGGTCCGCCCGAGCAGGCGCAGCAGATCAAGCTCGGGGGCGATCGATATGGGGTTGCCAACGCAGGGCCAGCTCGACAAGTTCGACAAGGCCTTCGGCGCCGTGATGCTGCCGTTCATCTTCGACAGCCAGGCGCTCGTCTTTCGCGTCCTCGATGGCCCCGGCATGACATGGCTGGCGCCGCTTGCCGAAGCGCAGGGTTTCATTCTCTTGCGTAACTGGGACTACGGCTTCCGCAATGTCACCAACAGCGTGCGCCCGATCCAAACGCCCGGCGACATCAAGGGCCTGAAACTGCGCACGCCGCCGGAATTGCAGATCCAGGCTTCGATGGAGGCGCTTGGCGCCAGCGTGCAGGCGATCGCCTTTCCGGAACTCTACCTTGCGCTCGCGCAGAAAGTGGTCGACGGCGAGGAAAACCCGATCGCGGTGATTTATTTCAACAAGTTCTACGAGACGCAGAAGTACCTGGCGCTCACCCGGCACATCTACAACAACATGATCCATACCGTTGGCGTCAATACGTGGAAGAAGTTGACGCCCGAGCAGCAGACGATATTCCGCGAAGAGAGCGTCGCGGCGGGCGACCTGATGCGTAAACTCACGGCCGACGGCGAGGAGGATCAGATCAAAAAGCTGAAGTCGCGCGGGCATGCAGGTCACCAAGCCCGATCTTGCGCCGTTCCGGGCGCTGATGGAGCCGGCCTACCTGCGGATCGCCGCCTATGCCGGCGCGGACAATGTCGCGAAGTTCCGCGCGATGGTGGAGGCGGCACGCGGCGGGTGAGGGTCTGCGGCCTCGCCTCCCGGGCGCGGGAGAAGGGCGCCGCTCGACAGGCGCGCCCAACCTCACTTCGGCGAGAACGAGGTCGGTTTGATGATCTTGTTCTCTTGATGCTGGACGTTGCCGGCTTCCGCGCTCTTCTTGCGATACGCAGCCCAGTCGGGATCGGCTTCGAGCGCGGCGCGCCGCTTTTCCCGGTCGGCCTGGCTCTCGAAGCGCCAGAAGAACACCACTTGGTTGAGCGTTCCAACCTCAGTGGTGAAAATCCCCATCGGCGCGCCGAGATGCCGGACATGGATGGGATAGCCGTCGCTCTCATAGAGCTTCAACCAGGCGTTGAGGCGCCCCGGCGTCATCGTATAAGTTCTCAGATCGACGATCATCGCATCCTCCCTCGGAATATAGGGTCCAACACGTACGGCCTAGAACCGGCTGCGCCGGGGCGGAATCGACCGCTTTGTCATTCCGGCGAAAGCCGGAATCCAGGCGGCGATTCCATCCATGAACTACACGCGTTACGGCGCGCGGCGCGGTGTGAACGCGCTGACGAAATGGGATCGGTTTGGCATTTCTATTTTCGGCAGCGTCTCGGCGTCGAGGACCGCATCCTGCGGCACAAGATTATTGAGGTAGAGGATGTAGGCCGAGACCGCGTAGACTTGGTCGGGGGTCAATGACTGCGGCGCGTTGAAGGGCATCGCGCGCCTGACATAGTCAAACAGGGTGGTGGCGTAGGGCCAGTAGCTTCCGACCGTCCTTTCCGACTTGGCGTCGAATACCGTGCCGAAGCCGCCGACGAGTCCGATCCATCGGCTTGCCTTCACCGTGCGCGCCATGACAGGCTGCGCACTTCTCCTCATAGATTGCGCGGCCTTCGCTGACCCCGCCACGGCCAGGCGGCAGGCCCGCGCCGTCGGGCGAGACGTCGATGTTCCAGCCCGCGATCTCCTCGGGGGTCGCCGCGCGGCCGATGCCGTGGGACTCGCCGGCGATGGCGGTCGCTGCGAGCGCGCCACTGAAGAGCAAGGCCGCGAGCCCGGCGCTGAAGAACCCATCAACCCGCATTGGTCACTGCTCCCGACGAAGCGACGCGCCAGCTTTGGATGGCGTTGTTGTGATAATAGGCTCGACCGTCGCGCACCTTGAGCAAGGCGTCGCGGCTCGGCTGGATGTAGCCTGTGGAATCCATGACCCGACTGGCAAGGACCGCGGCGCCGCCATCCCAGCGCCAGGGCAAGCGAAAGCGCGTCAGACATTTCGACAGAACCGGTTCCTGCAGGGTGGCCTCGCGCCAGTTCAGACCTCCGTCGGTCGACACCTCGACGCGCAGAACCTTTCCGGCCCCCGACCAGGCGAGTCCCGAGATTTCGCAAAAGCCGGGCGTCCGAAGCCGCTGACCGCCGGAGGGAAAGGTGATAACGGATTTGGCCTCCATAACGAAATTAAATTGCCGAATCGTGTGATCCGGCATCACCATCGTGTATTTCGAAGTCTCTTCGCGCGTCTCGAAGGGCGCCGCGCCGACCTTGATGCGCCGCAGCCATTTGACGTTGGCGTTGCCCTCGTAGCCGGGCAGCAGCAGACGGAGCGGATAACCCTGCTCCGGCCGCAACCTCTCGCCGTTTTGCGCATAGGCGAGGAGGGCGTCGTCGAGCGCCTTTTCGATCGGAATGCTCCGCGTCATCGCGGCGGCGTCAGCCCCTTCGGCGAGAAACCATTTCGCTTGGGGGCTGACGCCCGCCTCGTCGAGAACCGTGGCGAGCGGCACGCCGGTCCATTCGGCGCAACTGAGCAACCCGTGCGTGTCCTGGACAGTGAGCTCCGGCGCTGGCGCGGTCCAGTTCGGCGACGAATTGCCGGAACATTCGAGGAAGTGGAGGCGCGACACAGAGGGAAAACGAATCGAGATCCTCCATCGTGAAGATCATTGGCCGCTCGACGAGGCCGTGGACGATCAGGCGATGCTGGTCGGGATCGATGGCGGGCACGCCCGAATGGTGCCGCTCGTAGTGCAGACCGTTCGGCGTGACGACGCCGGCAAGGTCCTGCAGCGGGGTGACGCTGAGCGCGGCGAGATTCGTCGGCGGCCTCGCTCCCGCGCGTGGCCGGCGAACGACATTCGCCTCGTGAGGCGAAGGCAGGCCGTAGGGCGGGGTCATGACTTCGACGCCCGGCTGCCGCTGCCATTGGGGAACGGCGGGAGGGAGATTGGCGCCCGATCCCGTTTCCGCGCGCGCCGGCGCTGTCGGCGCGGCGCTTGCCGCCAGTCCTATGCCTGCGCCGATCAGGCCCCGGCGCGTGACCGCGCGCGCAGGCGAGACATCTGCGCAGGCGGGGACGATTGCCGTTCTCGATGCGACGCCGGGTAAGGTCGCCGGTAACGCCTCGAGCGGGAAATCCCGCGGCTTGTCGATCGGCATTACGCCCTCCCGTTCACCGAGGCCGCGGCTTGCGCCGTGGCCGTCGCGAAGAAAGCTTCTCCGGTTCGTCGTTTCCCGCGATGTGCCGCCAATGCAGCCAGACAGGGCGGAACGCAGCCCATTCCGCCCCGTCAGCGCAGCCGCGACAGGTAGTGCGCGAGCGACCTCATCTCCGTATCGCCGAGCGGGTACACCACTTCCGCCATGCTGGCGGCGCCCGTCGCGACGCGCGCGCCGGACTTGAAGTCGCGCAGCGCCTTGTAGAGATAGTCCTCGCGTTGGCCCGCGAGGCGTCCCATGTTGTCGACGCCTTCGAAGTGATCGCCGTGGCAGTTTGCGCAGCGGATCGCTGCCGCCACCTTTTCCCCGAGTTTGGTCTCATCGGGCGCCGCATCCGCCGGCGGCGGCGTACTGACGGGCGGCAGCGAGGCGAAATACGCGGCGATATCGCGGACGTCGTCGTCGCTCAGCGAGCCGGCCATCGCGTTCATGAGTTCGTTCTTTCGCACGCCCTTGCGGAAGAAGACGAGCTGAAACTGCGTGTACAGGTCGGGCTCGGCGGCGAGGTTGGGAACGTTCTTGTCAAGCGCGAGACCGTTGTCGGTGGGGATGCCGTCGACGCCATGGCAGCCGAAACAACCGGCCGCGTCGGCCTTCGTCTTGCCGGCCGCGGGAACGCCGTCGGCTGCGATCGCAGTGGCGGAGACGGTCATGGTCATCGTCACGACGAACCAAAGAAAGAGTCGCATGACCCGGGAATTCTCTCGTCGTTTTCTGGGAGAAAGTCGCCTCGCCCGGACAGGTTGTGCGCCGGGCGAGGGTAAGGCTCTGCCGCGACAGGTTACTTGCCGTCGTACCAGATGCGGTAGATCGCACCGGCCTGATCGTCGGCTACCAGCATGGACCCGTCTTCCGGGCTGATCGCGATGTCGTTGGGACGACCCCAGTACTTGTTGTCCTTGATCCAACCCCAGGCGAATGGCTCCTGCGTCACGTGTTCGCCATTGACATCCGTCTGGATGCGCATGATCCGGGCGCCCGTGTGGATACGCTGGTTCCAGCCGCCGTGCTCGGCGAGGAAGATGTTATCGTGATATTCGGCGGGGAAGTTATTGCCGGAATAGAACTTCATGCCGAGCGGAGCCATGTGCGGACCGACGTTGAGCGCGGGAGGGGTGAACTCGTCGCACTTGTGGCCCATATTATAGGTCGGGTCCGGAAGATCGCCCTGATGGCAGTACGGGTAGCCAAAATGCTGCCCCCACTTCGCCAGATGATTGAGCTTGTCAGACGGCAGGTTGTCGCCCATCCAGTCGCGGGCGTTCTCAGAGAACCACAGTTGCCCGCTGCGCGGGTCCACGTCGCCGCCGACGCTGTTCCGCTGCCCGAGCGCCACGACCTCCGAAAGGCCTTGGTCGGGATTGATATGGCGGTACTGCGCCGTGCCCGAAGGCGGTAGGCATTCGCTGCAAGGCGGTCCTACCGGGATGTAGAACCAGCCGGGCCTCTCTGTATCGGCGACCATGTACTTCCAGCCGTGCGAAGTATACGGCGGGAAGTCGCTGTAGACGACCTCGCCCTTGGGGTTATCGATGTTCTTGGCGATGTCGGCGTATTTGTAAATCTTGTCGATGTCGGCCACATAAAGCGAGCCGTTGTGGAAGCCGATGCCGGTCGGCATTCTCAGGCCTTTGATGATGATCTTCGAGGTCCATGCGCCGCCTTGCTTCTTCAACGCGAAGACGTGATCGGTCCAGCAGCCGACGTACAGGGTGCCGTCGTCGCCGAACACCATCTGGCGAGGGCAGTCAATACCGCTGGCCAGGACTTCGATGTGGAAGCCAGGCTGGAGCTTGATGTTCTCCTTCACCAGATTGACGAGTTCGTCATGCGCAGTCGGAGTCGGCTGCCCGGGATAGGGCCGCTCGCCATGCTGTGCGGCATTTTCATCGCCCATATACCAGTCAGCGGGCGGATGCTCCCAATAATCCCGGGTGTTGCCGTTGTAATGTATCAGCGCATCATCAGCGCGAGCCACAGTGGAAGGAGTTAGTCCCGCGATGGCCAATCCCGCCATGCTGACGGCGCCCACCAGCGTCGGCAGTATTCTGCTCTTTCGTCTCGCTATTAGCATATTATCCTCCCAAGTCTCGATTTGTTCCTTAGTGACGCGACGCATTTCACTATCCACTCGGCCGCCTATTTCGCGCATCGGAAAGTCAACGACCAAGACCGTCAGCTTACCTGCTTCTACGATGTCATACAACCACAATATTGGGTGCGGAACGCCAATGATGCGGGGTTCCCGTGCCGGCAGCCGATCGCGCCGCCTCTAACTCGGCGGTAGTTCAAGCGGCACCATCGGGTTTATCGCGTCGTCACGACCGACGACACGTTGCGCTTCGAGCATCGCCTGGAACGGCCCGCCGGAACGGCTGACGACCGCCATCACCAAAGCGAGACTGTTGAGCGCCGATCCCGCCCAAACGCGATAGACGCGAATGTGCACCTTCCCTCCTGGTATGTCGGCATTCTTGTCCTCGGTGAGCTTCACGTCCGTCCCAGGCGTCGATGCAATTTCGACCATCTTCGCGAAGGCCGTCTCCACGGCGGCGGACTCCGCCTTCTGCGCCCAGAGCACGCAAGACTTGGGGTCCAGGCGGGTCGCCAGCACGAAATGGCCAGAGTCGTCGTGCACTGCCCAAGCCTTGCCGGAACCGGGCACGCCACCGCCGGCCACCGACACCGTCTTGCCGTCCGCATTCGGCCTGCCCGCGAACACTGCCAGCGCCCGCGGGTTGGTTATGGGCAGCAGGTTCTGGCCGGCCGCCCAGTCATTGATCTTGTCGAGGTGGCCGAACTTGCCGAGGCACACATCGCTGAAGATCTTGGCGAATTGCGTGGCAGCCTCGTCTGCGCGCGCGGCATGGCCGGTGAATGCGAGCGCCGCGGCCGAGGCGAGTCCGATCCATTTCATACGACGTCTTCCCTTCATGGTTGGCCGGTTCTGTGCCAGGATTTCGCGAAGTTTAACAGTCGGAGCGGGAGGAGCCGCCCGCCGATCTCAGGAAACTCCGGTTTGCGGGGGCAGCATCCGGTCGAGCGTGCCGTCGCGCTGAACAACGACGTGCCACACCGTGCCGAGCAGGTGCAGCACGATCAGCGCGTAGACCACCCACCTTGCCGCCAGATGGATCACCAAGGTCGCCTGCGAGACCGCGTCATCCTGCGGCAGCAGCGGCAGATCGAAAAGCCCGAAATAGCTGATCGGGTGGCCGCCCGTGGCCGAATGGACATAGCCGGCTATCGGCATGCCGAGCAGCAGGACATAGAGCAGGACGTGATTGGCCTGCGCGATCCGGACGACCCAGCGCGGCGAGGATGACGGGAACGGCGGTGGTTTGTGGCGCACGCGCCAGATCAGCCGCGCCACAGCCAGCAGCAGGATGGTGACGCCGAGCGACTTGTGAACAGCGAAATAGATCGCCCGCATCGGCGCGCCAGGATGCATCTCATGCACCTGCCAGGCGACCGGAATAGTTGCCAACATCAGCAGCGCGATGATCCAATGCAGCCACTGCGCCGTTGCCGTATAACGCGCCGCTGGCCCGACGGCGATTGCCCTGCTCGGCGAGGTTCGACCGTTCATGACGTCCCGCTGCCCCTTCGCCATTCCTCCCATCGGATGTGCTCTTGTCAGGCTGCCATACAACCGCTTGCCCTCGGCATGTCAAGCCGCGGATAGGTTGCGGCCGACTGTCCCTTCGCAACGAGGCCGCGCATCGTTGTCGCGAAATACAAACGTCGAAAGGTGTGGAAGGCAAGCAGATGCTCCGGAACTCAACGCGGATCAAACGGCGAGAACCGCGCTCCAAATATCGGGAGCGGCTTTGTCGTTGACGCGAAGCCCATCAAGTCTAGCATTACAGTTGTGATTTTAATTGCGGTTGGGATTGAACTCTGAATCCATACGTGGAAGGCCGCCTCCCAGCAAGGGTGTTAGTGCAGTTGCTCTGATCAGATCGCTTGCGTCCATATGTCCGGCCTGTTGTTGCGCTCGCTCATGAACGCTGGCCAAGATGGTTTCCGCGACGCGAGTTCCAAACATGGGGGCGACTTTCGTTGCCAATGGATTCAACGGAGTGTCTTGCGTCTTGGATCGATCGATCACACCATCTGCTCGTTACCTTGCAAGTTCTGGCATCGGCTCAGCACGGTTGCAGGTGAGTTGCTCCCCGTGTCTGGCTGATCTCTATGCGGCGCTCGCTACGGCGACGGGCGTGGATTTCGCGTTGTAGCTATCCCCTGTGACCATGAGCTTCCAAGCGATGCGGGCCGTCTTATTGGCCAACGCCACAGCCGCCAATTTCGGCGGCTTACGCTTGAGAAGGTCGACGATCCAGGGCGACCCGCGCCCGCCGCGTCGGACATGCTGGATGTCGCCGGTCGCGCCAACCACCAATACACTCCGCAAGGCATCGTCGCCGGCTCTCGTGATGACGCCGAGCCGGACCTTGCCGGCGGTCGAGTGATCCTTCGGCGTCAAGCCGATCCAGGCCGCGAACTGACGGCCGGATCGAAACATCTCGGGCGCTGGGGTCTTCATCATCAGCAAAGTCGCACCGATTGGACCGATACCTGGCACCTTCGCGAGGCGTCGACCACATTCACCGGCCTTGTGCCAGGCTATGAGCTTGGCGTCGATTGCAACGATTTGCGTCTGCAACTGAGCGTATTCCTCAGCCTGGGACGCGAACATCTCGCGAGCTAGGTCGGGTAAACTCTCATCCGGTTGAATGCGCTCGAACAGCGGATTGAGGTGCGCCATACCTTTGGCGGCTGCAAAACCGAATTCCGCGGCATAGCCACGGATGGCGTTCGACAATTGCGTACGATTGCGGATCAACCGATCGCGCAAGCCGACCAACATCAACACCGCCTGTTGTTCGGGGGTCTTCATCGGCACGAAACGCATCGTTGGCCGGCTCATCGCCTCGCACAACGCTTCGGCGTCGGCCGCATCATTCTTGCCGCGCTTCACGTACGGTTTGGCTAATTGAGCCGCGATCAACTTCACCTCGTGGCCGAACGACTGCAAAATCCGAGCCCAATGGTGGGAGGCGCCGCAGGCTTCGATTCCGATCACCGTCGGCGCCAAAACCTTGAAGAAGGAATCATCTCCTTGCGCCGTAGCTTCTTGCGCAGGACTACTTTCTCGGCGGCGTTCACTCCGTGGAGCTGAAAAAAATGTTTCGACGTATCCATGCCAATTCGGCTAATTTGTTCCACGGACGGTCTCCTTTGTCTGAGATCTCAACAACCTCATTCTGGCACGACTCGATGCCGTCGGAGGCCGTCCACACCAACATGGGTCACCATGATTCGGAGATCATGGATGACAGGGGCCTCGATCGAGACAACGCTTGAGTTGTGGGCGTCGTCGCTTCGGGACGTGAAGAGACGGATGCGTTCGCTGTTTGCGCAGGAGCGGACGGCGGCGAGCGCCGGCCTGTTTATCGACGGGTTGCTTGGCGAGGAGCGGCGCAAGACCGGATGGATGCGCGCGGAGGCCGCGGGCGATCCTGGTCCGTGGCGTCAGCAGGAACTTCTGGGCCGAGACCGTTGGGATGCGGCCGCACTGCGCGATCTGGTGCGCGATTATGTTATCGAGCATCTGGCTCACGATGATGCAGTGCTGGTGATCGACGAAACCGGCTTTCTGAAACAGGGCAACGCCTCGTGCGGCGTAGCGCGACAATATACCGGCTCGGCGGGTAAGATCACGAACTGCCAGATCGGCGTTTTCGCCACCTACGTTTCGCGCCATGGCCATGCCTTCATCGATCGCGCCCTCTATCTGCCGAAGAGTTGGGCTGACGACCCGGTCCGCCTGAAGGGCGCCTATGTGCCCGGCGACGTCAGCTTCGCGACGAAGCCTCGACTGGCGGCGGCGATGATCGAGCGCGCGACCGCGGCGGGTGTGCCGTTTCGCTGGGTGGCGGCCGATACGGTCTATGGCGTCGGCGACATCGAGCGCGATCTGCGCCGCGCCGGCAAAGGCTACGTGCTCGGCGTCGACGCCACCCATGCCTTTCGCTCGTGGGACAAGCCGCGTCGGGTGGCCGGCACGGCCGCGGCAATCGCCAAAGCCTTGGGGCCGTCGGATTGGAAGCGCCTGTCGGCGGGCACCGGAACCAGGGGGCCGCGCCTGCATGACTGGTGTTATCTTGAGCTGGCCGATCTGGAAGCCGAAGAGTTCAACCATGAAAACCATGGTTTGTGGACGCGCGGACTCTTGATCCGACGCCATATCGCCGATGGCGATCTCGCCTACTTCACCACTTGGTGTCCGGCGGGAACATCGATCAAGACGCTGGTCGGGATCGAGGGTCATGGTTGGGCGATCGAGGACAGTTTCGAGACCGCCAAGAACGAGTTTGGGCTCGATCACAACGAGACCCGGTCCTGGCACGGGTGGCATCGTCACGTCTCGTTTGTCATGCTCGCCTTTGCCATGATGCGGCCATCCGCCATCAGGCCAATCAGCCTGCGCCCAAAAATACCGCATCGAGCGCGAAGCGAAAGCCTCCAGCCTTATCCGCTGGTCGATTCAGGAAATCCATCGGATAGCGCAGCGCCTCACACGAAAGCGCATCCAACCCGCCTATGTCATCGCCTGGTCGCTCTGGCGCCGAGCTCATCAAGCCGCAGCGCAAAAAGCCCATCGCAAAATGCAATCACGACTGTAATGCTAGGCTGGCGTTTCATGATCCGATGCGTTCGAACCTCGATGCAGCGACGCCTGTCCTACAAGGGCGACGAGGTGCGCCGAATTCACTTTCCGTGAGGACGCTGGGGCAGTCCCCGCATGAATTCCTGAAGCTGAAATTTCCAAAATTTCGCCATTGCTACGGTGCCATGGCCAAGCGTGTCTTCGCCCTCTGGGATCAAATATAGACGACCATTCTTGACCCGCCTGAGTTCACGTTCCATGATTCCCGTGTCTGGTGGGTCGCGCTCGTCGTCGGCGGAGTTGATGGCGAGCAGCGGGACTGTAACGCGTTCTAAGCTGGGTGCTGGGTTGTAATCGCGCGAAGCCTCCCACTGATAGAGGAAGTCGTTTGCATCGGCAGCGAACGGCGCCGCGAGGCGATCGTCGACAAATCGGTCGGCTGCCTCGCGCGTAGGCGTTATTTTCTGATAGGCGAGAGTACCACCGTTCGTGGCGATGCCGAAGAAAACATTAGCCACCCGAATCGCTTGCGGTTGGACGACATAGTCACCATTGTTCCAGTCGGGATCCTTGCGAATTGCATCGATCAACATGCGCCTCATCATCCAGTTGCGTCCCGACATTTGCCAAGGGAGCGACGCCATAGGAACGAGAGCATCCATGAAATTCGGGTAGTTCTCGCCCCAGATCCAAGTCTGCATACCCCCCATGGAATTGCCGAGAACCAGGCGCAAGTGGTTAATGCCCAATCCCTCCGTCAACAGCCTGTACTGCGCGCTGACCATGTCATCGTAATCATAATTCGGGAAGTTGGCGCGTAAGCCATCTGAAGGTTTCGACGATGTGCCAGCGCCGATCGCGTCGGGCATAATTATGTAGTACTTCCTCGCATCCAATGGCTGTCCCGGACCGAAGAGCTCGTCTGCGAAGCCGGGCGTCAGAAAACTGGCCCCACGGCCGCCGGTGCCATGCAATATGAGAACGGGAGCGCCAGACGGTTCGCCCACTGTGGTATAATGCATGCGTAACTCGTTGAGAGTTTCGCCCGTGTGAAACCGAAAATCATGAGCGACCCAGTCACCTTCTTGAGGCGTCGGGTAATCGGCTGAGGACGCAGGGAGAGTGAACAGCGCCAAGAATAGGCCTCTAGCTAAATGCGCCAGCGAGTTCGTGAGGTTCATTCGGCGTCTCTCCTAAGCCGGCGTCGCTCCCCATGATGGACCAGAGCCAAGTCATGGACCAGGAAACATGTTCGCGCCAACTCGCGATGTTGTCGCCTTCATTGTCAACAGCTCCAACGCCCCAGGGGTGAATCGGCAGAGCGCTCGACCTATCAATCGGCGTCTAATGTTCGACGCCGAAGCATCGCGCGCGTTATCCGAACGCTGAGGCTTGCGTCAATGCGATGATGGGTATTCACTAACTCCAGACGGTTGGCGCACGAGCGGAGGCGGGTTCATCGAGCCGCAACGAATGAACTTGCCGAAAGCGCCACTGCTGGGGGCTTAGCGAAAAAACGGAGAAACCTCGACGTCGGCCGCCTCTTGCGGCATCCGTGTCGTCGCGCTTGACGCCCTCCGTTCACCCGCTTCGGCGAACAGTCCGCCGATCTAGATGAGGACGCTGGCGTCGCCTGCCAGGGCGTCAAAGCGGTCGATGTGACCCCGTCGATTTCGATCTGGCCGAGCTTGATGCAGCAGCGCTCCTGGTGGCGTTGGCGCGATGAAGACCCGCCTCACGTCGTTCAAGGACGTGACGCGACAAATCGTACTCACAAATCGACCGGTTCTTCGAGAATGCCGGTGATCGCGAACCTGCTGATCCAAACCGAGGCGGCAAACCAACGATAGGCCAGGTTGCGGCGAACCTTCTCTCAAGGCCAGAGTACCCGATCGGATACCAGAGCGATGGCCAATAATTCGCACGCGAAGCACAAATTCGAGATCGACGGAGGGCCACCGATGTATCCGCCATCCCCCAGTTTGCTGTCTGGTCGGTCGCAACATCGGCCCCTTTTGGGGTTTGCTCAGCGTTCACTTGCGTTGCGGCCCGCGCGGCCGAGCCGTCGCCGAACCGGTGGCAACTACGGGCCTTGAGCCCGCTGGAGAACATCGCCATTTACCACGCGCGCGGGGACCGTCATTCGCCCCAGATATCTGCACGCTGCAAGCGCAATAGTCTCATTGAGCAGCTTCCTCCGGCCTGATAGTGTTGCCGAACAAAGGACTTGGGGAGAGGCAGGGCATGCGAATCCGGCAGGATGTGCTTGCGGGCGTTCTCGGACTTGCGACTCTGGTGGCGGCCGATCTTGACCACTTCGCCCGCGCCGCCGAAAGCAACGTGCCGCGCTTTCTCGTCGATCCATATTGGCCAAAACCTCTTCCCAATCGATGGGTGACCGGCTCGGTAGGTGGCATCTGTGTCGACAATCAGGATCACATATTTGGGGTCAACCGCGCCGACCTCACAGCGATGGAGCGGAAGGTAGGAAAGCAGCCCGCGCCCGTCGTCATCGAGTACAATTCCGACGGCGACATGGTGAACGCCTGGGGCGATCCGGTAGTCATGCCGAAATCAATCCATGGCTGTTTCGTCGACAAGGAGAACAACATCTGGATTGCCGGCAACAACGACGGCGTCGTGCAAAAATGGACGCACGATGGAAAGACGATGTTGCTGCAGATCGGCCGCAGGGGTGTCTGCGACAACTCCGATGAAAAATGCGGCGAACCCGGCGCCAACAGAAGCCCAACCCTTCTCAATGAGCCCGCCGACATCGCCGTCGACGACGCCGATGGCGACATCTATATCGCCGACGGCTATGGCAACCACCGAGTGGTGGTTTTCGACGCGCAAGGCAGGTTTCTGCGCCAGTGGGGCGACGCCGGCGCCGATAAGGGCCTGTTCGCGCTGATGGGCGGCGGCCATCCACATTGCGTCGTCTTCGACCATGACGGACTGCTCTACGTCTGCGACCGAGGCAATGACCGGATTGAGGTCTTCGATAAGATGGGCGTCCTGAAACGAGTCATCGTGGTGAAACCGGGAACCGGCTATTCGCCTTCCCTGGACGGTTCAGCCGGCCGTCAGGCCATCGGCTCAGCACTTGATGTCGCATTTTCACCAGACGCCGCGCAGAAGTACATCTATGTCGTCGATGCGGGCAACGAGGTGCTCTGGATACTTGATCATCGGACCGGACAAGTCCTCGGCGGCTTCGGCAGCGCCGGGCACGCTGCGGGAGAGTTCACTCTGCTCCACATGATTGCTGTCGATTCCAAGGGCAACCTCTACACCAGCGAGACGATTGACGGTCGTCGTCTTCAGAAGTTTATCCCGGTCGGATTTGTGCCCGAAAACCGACTCGACGCCTACACGGGCAGCCCGCACTATCAGCCTTGGCCCAGCCTCAGCCGGTGATTCGCGCCAAATTGGGCATCCGAAATAAGCGACATCCGGTAAGTTGGCGCGAACAACACCAGCCACAAAGCGGCGATTGCCGATTCTCAAGCTGACCCCGATGCCGACATCAAGACCCTTTTCGACGGGCAACTGGGCAGCTGAATGATCGACACGAGCGCCGCCGCACGCGGGGGATCAATCCGCGCCACCGCGACGACGCCGTCGGTGTGAAAGATCTTCGCGGGCCGCGCCTCATCACGCGCTCGTGCCCGCCCATCACACGTTTGTGGTGGCCAGGCCGCCATGCGGCGCGAGGGGACCGCGCAGATATCACGGCGGAACATACAAAGGAGAGCGTGACCATGTCACATCTGCTTTTTGCGATGACGTTGGCCGCATCCGTGTCGCCGACGAACCCCGGGATCTCTTGCTTGGCGGCTCGATCGGCGGTTCCTCCCGAGGACCAGTCGGGCGCCTATGAAAGCTGTATTCGCGACGAAGAGGCGGCGCGAGAGCAATTGCACCAAGGGTGGGTGCAACTTCCAGCCAACGCCCGCGGCATATGCGCCCAGCCAAAAGAGGGCTCCCCGAGCTATGTGGAGCTGCTGACCTGTTTGGAAATGCGAAGCGGGAGCGGCTTCGGCCCTGGGAAATCGCGGCAACGGTCGGGGGCGACAATTGGCAGTGTGCCCCGACGGACTGGGACATGACCTAGCAGGCTGCTGAAAAACGGTCTGGTTTCCGAGACGGTGGCATGATTCTGTTTTCGGGGTGAAGGGTCGCTGGATTGATTCGATGCGCGGGCGGGATCGGACAAGCGGGTCGCTGTTTTCCTACGTGGACCTCGATGCGCGGGTTCCCGCGAGCCGCCCGTTGCGGGCGATGCGCGAGCTGGTGAACGCTTCGCTTGAAGCGCTCGATGGCGCGTTTGCGGCGCTTTACGAAGCGGGTGGCCGCCCCTCGATCGCGCCGGAGCGTCTGTTGCGCGCGAGCCTGTTGCAGTTCCTTTATTCGAGCCGGTCAGAACGCCAGTTGGTCGAGCGGCTGGAGTTCGATCTTTTGTTTCGCTGGTTCGTCGGGCTGGGGATCGACGATCCGGTCTTCGACGCCTCGACGTTTTCGAAGAACCGCGACCGGTTGCTGACGAGCGAGATCGCGCAAGGGTTTCTGTCCGCATTGCTGGCCCAGCCGCGGGTGAAGCGCCTGCTGAGCGCGGAGCATTTTTCGGTCGACGGCACGGTGCTGAAGGCGTGGGCGTCGATGAAGAGTTTCCGGGCCACGGACGGCTCGGACGAACCGCCGGCGGCGGGGCGCAACGGCCAGCGGGACTTCAAGAAAACCAAGCGGTCGAACCGGACGCACGCCTCGACGACCGACAAGGACGCGCGGCTCTATCGCAAGGGCGATGGCCAGGAAAGCCGGCTGGCCTATCTCGGCCACGCCTTGATGGAGAACCGCAACGGCCTGGTGGTCGGCGCCGAAGCGACCCTTGCGACGGGCACGGCCGAACGCGACGCGGCGGCGCGGTTGACGCGGGCTCTGCCGAAGGGCGCGAGCTTGGGCGCGGACAAGAACTATGACGCCGAGGCTTTCGTCGAGGGCCTGAAGCAGCGCGGGATCGAGCCGCACGTCGCCATCAACGGGACGGTGAGCAAGCGGGGCGCCGTCCGCAAGACGGCCGTGCCGCCGCGGGTCGCCGCCAGCCTCGGCTACGCGATCAACATGCGAAAGCGCAAACGGATCGAGGAAAGCTTCGGCTGGAGCAAAATCGTCGGCGGCCTCGCGCAACTGAAAGTGCGCGGGCTGAGCAAGGTCAAGGCGGTCTTCACTCTCGCTCTTGTCGCCTACAATCTCGTCCGCCTGCCAAAACTGTTGCAGGCGACAGGCGAAGTGCGCGTCGCGGCAGAGTGATCGGCAAAAATGATCGAAGACCTTGCCCCCTGTTCGCCGTTTGCGCCGCCCAAACGGCAAAAAATCGCCCCCCTCGCCCGTCAACCGCGGTCACGCGCCAAGTTTTTCAGCAGCCTGCTAGTTCTACTGAGTCACGATTTTCGTAGATTCGCGCGGTTCTGGGATTTGCTATTTTGCTGATTCGGCTCAATGGCGAATGGCGGCGAAGATGGAGCATGAGAAGCGATCGAGTGAAGCGCGTTTTGCGGAGTATGTCGATTCCATAGCGGAGGTTCTTGGTCGTGACGATCGAGCGCGGCCGCTGGCTGATTATTGCACGGGTCTTTTGATGCCAGGCGAGCGCAAGAGCGTTGAGCCGATGGCGGCGGTCGTGGCGCCCGCTCGCGTCTCGGCGAAACATCAATCGTTGTTGCATCTGGTGGGCCAGGCGGCTTGGTCGGATGAGGCGGTTCTGGCCAAAGTGCGCAAACTCGTGGTGCCGGCGATCGAGGCGCAGGGCAAGATCGAGGCGTGGATTGTCGACGACACAAGCTTCGCCAAGAAGGGCTTTCATTCGGTCGGCGTAGCGCGGCAATATTGCGGGCGGCTCGGCAAGATCGACAATTGTCAAATCGCGGTGACGCTCTCGATCGCCAATCACGCGGCGAGCTTGCCGATCGCCTATCGGCTGTATCTGCCGGAAGATTGGGCGGCGGATGAAGCGCGGCGCAAGAAAGCCCATGTCCCGGACGACGTGATCTTTGAGACCAAACG
>CAVPVQ010000024.1:0-728701 GCA_963709185.1 uncultured Alphaproteobacteria bacterium | reverse complement strand
GCCGTCAGCAATAGTTTCGGCCATGGCCGATGGCGAAGTTGACGCTTCCCGTTGGGCAGTTCTTGTTGGAAGACCCAATTATGTCAAAATCAATAAATATCGTACCTAAAAAACGAGGACGCCCGGCTACTAAAGGAAGAGACCCTATGCTTTCCTTTCGCCTCGATCCGAGCATGCGAGACGCGGTGGACGCTTGGATTGCGTCGCAGCCCGACCCAAAGCCCGGTCGTTCCGAAGCGATTCGCATAGCGTTGCTCAATTGGCTGACCCACCTCGGACGTCTCAAACGCCGCGACGCTCCCGAAGGCGCAAACGAGCGGAATCCTTCAAATCGGCCAATGTAATTTTCGTCGACCAAAACGGCGACGGGTCCGCGATGTTCGGTTGAGGAAAATCAAATGAGCCAATCGTCAGATCAGGCTAAAGCGGCCCGCGCCCTGCTCGACATTGCCACGGGCGTCATCGCGCTGATCGTCGCTGGCGCGGCAATCGGAATGCTGGTTTGGATGTTGTGGCCGAGGTAGGGGGATAGTTCGGGGTGGCCATCCGATTTAACTTGGCCAGAACCGGAGAATTGTAATGCGAAGCGGTCAACTGGCTGGAACTGGTCATCAAGGACGTCAGGGGCCAGATCGCCTATCGCAACAGCTTCGTCACCGATCTGCCCGTCGACGCCGACAATGTCGCCGATCTCGCCGACACCGGACGCGCACGCTGGAAAATCGAGAACGAAACCTTCAATGTCCTCAAAACCAAGGGCTACAATCTCGAATATAATTTCGGACATGGCCAAAAGAACCTGTCCGCCACGCTCGCAACCCTCAACCTAGTCGGCTTCGCCATCCATACCGCCGCGCAAATCGCCGACGACGCCTGGAGCATGGCTCTAAAAGCCGCCGGCGCCAAAATCCGCTTCTTCAATCACCTGCGCTCCCTCACCGTCTTCATCCTATTCCCCTCATGGCAAGCCTTGCTCGACACCCTCGCTTTTCAAACCCCAATGCTCCGACCCCCATAAACAAAGCGCCAAAATGAGAATTGTTGGGCCAGGATGGCTCAAGTTGCGCAAAAACGGGCGCTGTCCTAAGTTGGATTTCTCTGGATCGTGATCTCAGGTGCGTGACTTGCGCGGCGTCATTTTGGGCGACGCTTTGGAGACCGGGCAAATGACTGAAGAATCTCATTACGTTCATCAGTTAACTCGTGAAATTGGAGTAATGAGAGACCTCGCAAGCGGAAGGGCGGAACAACACGACATTTTTCACGACCTTAAGGTCATAAATCCACATGACCACCCACGGTCCTTCTATTTCAGCGTCGAGGCAGCAGATTCAAACCTGCTTCAGGAGGTTAATTTGCTGGGCGCAGGCCGCCATGGCCTTTTCACAGTGGATCACATTTACAGCGACGTGAGTTTCTTGCAGTATCACTTTGATTATTGGTTCGTGTAACTCACCCTAGTTCGGACAGCAGCGGGAATTGGCCCGATCAGGATCGGTCCGCTGATCTTCGGCGCGCGGTGTCCAAATTGGACACCATCCGTCACCGCACGACGCCAACGAAGCGGACGCCATCCACCGTATTGATCTCATCCTTCCGGTAGAACCGAACGCGGCCGTAGGCGCCGCCGTAAGCGCGCGCGCCGGTCAACTCGCTCAACCTCGGCGCGGCGAATGACGAGTAAGGTTGCGGAAGGGCGGCTAATAAGGTTCTCTTTCGTAACGGTTAGGACCTCGAGGCGACGATGAGCCAGGGACTAGGATTGTTGCAAAGGGAAATCCTCGATACATTAGACGACGCCAAACGTGCCCACTGCCGATACCGAGGCTTCTCCGGAGAGGAGGCGTTTGGCCACGACAGTTGGCCGCCAGGGTATCGGTGGACGCTTCCGGGCTGGGTCAGCGTCAACGGAAACGCCGTTCGGTTGAGCATTCAGGCATACGATTTGCGCGCGTCTTGCAACTTTCTAGCGCGCCGACATGGCAAATACGAGGTTGGGATCGCGCCCTCATTCTCCGCCGGATTCTCGCGCGCCGCCGCCGCCCTGGTCGAACGAGGTCTGCTGATTGCGTATGAGAACCTGCTTCCGATCGAAGACTGCGACGAAGATAGGATTGGGCGTCGCGACCGGATTCGCGAACTACAGGGCGGAAAGTATTTGACCCTAAAGGGACGATACCAAATCCGGTTCGTAAGCCGCGCCTCGCGCGAGGCGAACTGACGAATGCCCCGCGCCGGAGCCAAGACCCTGTCCGACGTCGACGCCCCCACACTCACGCTCGTCTGCGTCCCGTCCAAGCGCCGATGCCAAGCCTCAGTCGCGCCGCTCGCATTTTCCGAGGCGCCGAGATCGCCTGCCCGGCGCTGCCTGGGGTGGGATGCTGACATCCTCCCACGAGGCTCGCCGAGAATCCACTATGCGGCGCTTAGAATCCGCCGGAAGCGCATTGAAACGGGGCTTGGCTACAGCGACGAAAGCATCGAGAGCGCCTTGCTCTCTAGGTTGGACGCGAGAGTCACGGGCGCCTTTATCCAGTTGACAGGATTCGCCGCACTGCCGATGCTGGCCAGGATATCGGAAAAGGGGTTGGACGAGCTAGAGGACGAGGAGCTGCTGGTCGATTGTGGCGCTTGTGAACTTGTGGGCTGTTGCAGGTGCTGAAGCGCCGGGACGATGTAACCTGAAATCGAACCGACGCTGGAAATTGACATCTACCGCTCCGTCGCGAATCCGGATGCACCGCACATCCACTTCGAATTTAGCGCTGATACCTTGCCCGAAACTTGCGCTCCGGCCGATAGAGCCCAAGAAAAAGGCCGCCTCCAAACGGGCGGCCAGAGTTCTTTAGGAGCGCCACTTGCTTACGGTCTGGGGGGAGCCTGCGCATCGAGCGCGGCTTGCCGGTCTCGCAAGCGGGCGCCGCGGCCACTGGGCTGTCACCTCGGGAACAGCGCAACGCGCGACGGCCGGCGATGATGCTCCCACGAGAACGGTCGACGGGACGAATGATCGTCCGGACCGCGGCTCGAAAGGGAGTAATGACCATGTCACGCTCGATGAACACGACCGCAATCATCGCCACATTGAGCGCCCTTGCGCTCTCCACTGGCGCGCGGGCGGGCAACGGTGTGTTTCGGCGTGCAATTTTGACCCCCTGAGGCGGGGGATCGGCGTCCAAAATTGACCCCCTAAATCCTACTCTGATGGACTGCCTGTTTTTGTTTGAAGCGGGCGGTGGGGGATGCTGATTGTGGAGACGATCGGCCGGATACGGCGCGAGCATTTTTCGAAGGGCAAGTCGATCAAGGAGATTGCGCGCGATCTGAAGATATCGCGCAACACGGTTCGCAAGGTGCTGCGCTCGGGCGAGACATCGTTTTCCTACGAACGGGAGAACCAGCCGCGCCCCAAGCTAGGGCGCTGGCAAGTCGAGATCGATCAGATGCTGACGCAAAACGCCGGCAATACGGCGCGCGAGCGTTTAACGCTGATCCGGCTGTTCGAGGAACTGCGGGCGCTGGGCTACGACGGCGGCTACGACGCTGTTCGGCGCTACGCCAAGACCTGGACCCGCGAGCACGCCAGCCAGACGGCGAGCGCCTACGTTCCCTTGTCGTTTGCGCCGGGCGAAGCCTACCAGTTCGATTGGAGCCACGAGATCGTGGTGCTGGACGGCGCCACGGTGACCTTGAAGGTCGCACACGTCCGCCTCTGCCACAGCCGCATGATGTTCGCTCGCGCCTATCCGCGCGAGACCCAGGAAATGGTGTTCGACGCGCATGATCGGGCTTTCGCCTTCTTCAAGGGCGCCTGCACACGCGGCATTTACGACAACATGAAGACCGCGGTCGAGACGATCTTGGTTGGCAAGGACCGGCAATACAATCGCCGCTTCTTGCAAATGTGTGCCCATCATCTCGTGGACCCGGTCGCCTGCACGCCGGCGTCCGGTTGGGAAAAGGGCCAGGTGGAGAACCAGGTCGGCCTCATCCGCGAGCGCTTCTTCACACCGAGACTGCGGTTCAAGACCTACGACGAACTGAACGCGTGGCTCGCCGACAGGTGCGTCGCTTACGCCAAGGCGCATCCACATCCCGAACGACCCGAGCGGACCGTATGGGAGGTCTTCGAGGAGGAGCGGCCCAAGCTCGTCGCTTATCGCGGTCGATTCGACGGGTTCCACGCGTTGCCGGCCTCGGTCTCGAAGACCTGCCTGGTGCGGTTCGACAACAACAAATACTCGGTGAGCGCTAGCGCGATCGGTCGGCCTGTCGAGGTTCATGCCTACGCCGAGCGCATCGTCATCCGCCAGGATGGGCGCATTGTCGGGGAACATCCCCGCAAATACGGCCGGGGCGAGACGGCCTACGATCCTTGGCATTATGTCCCGGTTCTGGCCCGCAAGCCCGGCGCCCTGCGCAATGGCGCTCCATTCAAGGACTGGGTGCTGCCGGCGGCGCTGGAGCGGGTGCGGCGCAAGCTCACCGGGTCCGATGACGGCGATCGTCAGATGGTCGCCATCCTCGCCGCCGTGCTCACCGATGGATTGCCGGCGGTGGAAGCGGCCTGCGCCCAGGCGATATCCGAAGGCGTCCATTCGTCCGACGTGGTCATCAACATCCTCGCGCGCCAACGCGATCCCGGACCTGTCGCGCCCATCTTCACCCCGGATGCGCTGAAGCTCCGGCATGCGCCGGTCGCCGATTGCGCCAGATACGATCAACTCAGGAGGGCATGACCATGGAGAGAACCGAGGTCCTCGAAATGATGGGCGAACTCAAACTCTACGGCATGAAAAGCGCCTACGATGAGACGCTCGCCACCGCGCTCAAGCGCAAGCATGAGCCGCAACAGTTGGTCGGCGATCTGCTCAAGGCCGAGATATCGGAGAAACAGGCGCGTTCGATCAGATACCAACTCGCCATCGCCAAATTGCCCCTCGCCAAGGATTTGGAAGACTTTGCGTTCAAGGACACGCCGATCAACGAGAACCTCGTGCGCGATCTGGCTGGCGGCGCCTTCATCGCTCAACAACGCAATGTGGTCCTGGTTGGCGGGACTGGCACGGGGAAGACCCATTTGGCGATCGCCATCGCGCGAAGCTGTATCCGCTCGGGGGCTCGCGGTCGTTTCTTCACCACCGTCGATCTCGTCAACCGACTTGAGGCCGAGGGTCGGTCTGCCCGCCAGGGACGGCTCGCCGATTATCTCACTCGCCTCGACTTCGTCATTCTCGACGAACTCGGCTATCTCCCCTTCGCGCAGGCCGGCGGACAGCTCCTGTTCCATCTGATCAGTCGCCTCTATGAGCGCACATCGATCATCGTGACGACCAATCTCGCCTTTGGCGAATGGCCGAGCGTCTTCGTTGATCCCAAGATGACGACGGCGTTGCTCGACCGTCTCACGCATCACTGCGACATCGTCGAAACCGGCAACGATAGCTGGCGCTTCAAGAACCGCGCCTGACCCCACCGCGCTCGCCCCGACTGCGCAACCCCGACCGGCTCCGTCGGGCCGAGCGCTACCGTCCGCAACACGAAATCAGGGGGGTCAATTTTGGACGCCGATACGGGGTCAACATTGCAGGCCGATTGACAGGCAACGGCAATCCGACTCCGAAACCCGCGTCTATTGCGTCGCCCAAGAGCACGCCTGCAAAACCAATCAATATTTCGACGATCGGCCCCGCCACCGGGCTGCACCTGGCGTCATACAGCTGCAACGGCGGCTCTGGCTTCACGAAAACCGGCTGTGGCGTCTCGGGCAACTACAGCCTGGTGCAGTTCATGCAGAATGGCCCGGCTGGCAAGGGCGACTATGTCGAGGGGAATGTGGTTATCAACAATTCCGGCCAGATACTCTCGCAAACAGATCAACCAGGCTACAGCGCTAATTCGTTGGAGTCACTCATCGCTCAGGCCTTTGGCGGCCCGCCAGTGGCAACCCCAATCCCGGCCAGCAGTACAAAACCTCAGCCGTCAACAGTCGTGAGCCCCGTCGTGAAGGGACTTACCGTGGACACAGGGCCGGCACCGGGGGCGTTCCAGAGCAATCACAACAATGGCCTCGCCATCAAGGCTCAAATGGAGGTCACCATGGCGAACTCTACCGGACAAATCCCCGCGGTCCTGTCCAACTTGCAGTTCGGATCCGACGGTCTCCCTATTTTCGCTCCGCCCGCCCAACCAACCAATGCCAGCCAAATGACTGCGAATCATCGACTTTTTCCCCCTCCGCCCCCGTCCTATCTGACCTCGCAGTCGAGCCCTCCGCCGCGAACCGGGAACCCGCAAGCGGTCGGCGGAATCATCACGCCCTTCGTCACCTACCTCATTCAGAAAATCACCGGCTCGTCGCGGGGCGAGACGGGCGGCAACATGTCCGGCGACGGCGGCGAGCCCAACAGCGGTGGCAACAATAGCAACAGCAGCTCGAACAGCTCGAACAATGCGGAAGGCCCCTCCGACGGTGGAATATACGGCCCGAACAGTGACGATTTCGGACGCGGAACCGAAACGATGACGAATTCCGAGGCGGACGGAGGCGAAGCGGTGCCCTGAGCCAAGCGCCCAAGCTTCCCCACTCGTTGCTCGTCGGGGAAGCAGAGGGCTGGCGCAGGTGGTCTGCGCCGGCCCCTCTCAATTCACGCCCTGTTCTTAAAATGCAACCCGGCGTGCAATTTGAGAACATCAACGCAACCCAAACGACAAAAACCTCGCGCATCAGGCGCGGACGCTGGGTGCATTGGCCGACGACAGGTTCGAGGCCGTTGTCGCTGATGCCGCGCTGCCGTTACGCGCGCCGTCAAGACGATAGTACGCGGCGCCGGCATTGAATTGGAAGGCGACAACCTCGACCGCGAGTGCGAAGCGAACGACCGCTGCACTGTCGCGGACCTCGAAACGCTCATCGGCGCTGGCAAGAAATTCGGAGTCATCTATGCTGACCCGCTATCGCGGAATCCCCCTGACATCGAAGAGGCCGGCGGCTTAACTGGCAAACAAATTCTCAGCGAAGAGCTCTTGCTTGGCCTGGGCGGCGTATCCAGTCCATTGAGGGGCAGTCCGTGAATCGTGCCACACCTCGCCAAGCCGCTGGTCAGGGTCCAGCCCGTCTTCGCTGCAAAGCTGGCGAGCCCTTTCCTCGATCTGTTCGTCAGACGGCTGAAACTGTTGCTCGGGCGGGGTGTCAGGCGTGGTCATCTGAGCTCCGTTAAATGGTTGCGATTGGCGACGCAAGAGCGCCGTGAGGTCGCGTCGCCGGGAAGGCCCGCAAATGTTCCAAGCGAGAACATTTTGCCGACCACGCCCGATATCGGCCTGACGCGCAAAGACATCTTCGAAGCGCGCACCATCCGCAACGCCGAAGCCGCCGAGCCGGGGATCGTCCGCCGCACGTTAAAGAGCTTCGCGGCGGCGGTTTGTGAAATCCCCGTTGGAGGAATTCCGCCAACGGGAGGTTTTGGCGAGTTTCCAACGCGCGGGTGTCGACAGGATGCATTTTCGCCATCCGGGTCGCGATCATCGCACGTTGAGGCTGGCGGGGATTTGCCGGCCCCGCCAGCCGAGCACGCATGGCGAGCCGGGGGCGGCGTATGCCAGAGCGCGCCCGCCGCAAGCATACGGCCAAACAGCTTGGCGCGATAGGCCGCCTCGTCCTTCAAATGACGGCGCCAGCGCGAGACTTGTTCATGCCGAATTCCCGTAAGGTCCTCCGCATCCTTCGCGGGCAAAAGCACTAGGCTAGACCGCGCCGAATTCTTTTTCGGCTGCCCCTTCCCCTGGACGCGCTCCGCCCACCAGCGAACGAACTCGCGCTGGTCCTCAATTTTCTGTTCGATCGCGGCTTGCAGCGTCGGCCAATCTTTGACCCGCTTCGCGGCGGCGGTCTGGGAAATCGCAGATGGCGGAATTCCGCCATCTGCATTTTTGGCCGCAAGGTCGGCGCGTTCGCCAAGGTGCAATTGCGCCATCTTCGTCGCGATCATCGCGCGCTAGAGCATTGCCCGCCTAAGATGGGGCATATCCGGCCTCGGCGAAGTAGTTTGCGCAGGCTTGCGGGGTGATTTCGTCGAGGCATTGGCCGATGCGGTCCCAGAGGGCCGGGACGGTTCGCTCGGCGGCCTTTCGCAGATGCGACTTGAGTTGGGAAAAGGCCATTTCGATCGGGTTCAGATCGGGTGAGTAGGCCGGCAACAAGCGCATTTCGGCTCCGGCGGCGGCGATCAGTTTGCGTACGCCCGCGACCTTGTGGGCGGGCAGGTTGTCCATCACCACGATCTCGTCGGGCCGCAGGGTGGGGACGAGTATTTTTTCGACGTAGACCAGGAAGGCCTCGCCGTTCATGGGACCGTCCAGAACGAAGGGCGCGACCAGCCCGTCGCGACGCAGGCCGGCGGTGAAGGTGGTGGTCTTCCAGTGTCCGAAGGGCGCCTTGGCCAACAGCCGTTGGCCGCGCCGGCATCGCCCGCGCCGGCGGACCATTTTGGTGGAAGCGCCCGTCTCGTCGATGAACACCAGCTTGTCGGGGTCCAAGTTCGCCTGGCTCGCCTTCCAGGCTTCACGCGCTTGCGCCACGTCGGGTCGGTCCTGCTCGGCGGCGTGCAGAGTTTTTTTTGAAGCTGAGCCCATGCCGGTGGACGAAGCGATCGATCGCGCTGGTGGAGGTGGTCAGGCCCCGTTCCGTCCGGAGGCGCTGCGTCAGCTCGGCCAAGCTCAAATCGGGCTCCGCTTCGATCAGCGCCAACAACCAAGCCGCGTGCGCCTCCAGCGGCGAGCGGCTCTTGCCCGCCCGCGGCGCAGGAGCGGCGCTGCCCGTCTCGTCGAGCCGCTTCTTCCAGCGGATCGCCGAGGACGCTCCCACCTTGAAGCGAAGAGCCGCGCCGCGACGCGAACTCCCCTCCGCCACTTCCTCCAACACACGTCGGCGAAACTCTTCCGAATACGGCCGACCGACCATCGGAGCCTCCCGAATCAGAGGCTCAATCGACTCATATTTCGCCCGCGAACGGAATCCCCGCCGCCATCACAATCAATTCATCAATGCCGGGATGTGCTCTAGCGTTCAAGTTTGAACATCGGATGTTCAAGTCAGCGCAACAACTCCGCGGCCCGATATGTGCTTTATGCGGCGAAGCGGCTGGAGCGCTCTGCGGGGGCAGTGGTGGTGAGCATCGTCGACATGCGTAGCCGCAACAGGCAGCTCAGAGCTGTAGTCGGTCGACAGGGCCTATGTCGCGGCGAGCCCCGAAGTCCGATCTGACGTCGACCGGATCGCGACGTCGCTCGGCGCTTCTGTGCGCGACGAGAGCGAGGCGCTGGCGACGATCTATTCGAATCTCCGCGACCGTGCGCGGGCACTCATCGCCGGCGGCGCGGACCAAGAGTTGTTCATGGATTATCTTTGACACCGGCGGTGCGCGAGACGTAGCTCCGATTCGACTCGTTCCCCGCCCGGTGGTTGAGTAGCCGCCGCGATAAGAGAGCGCGATGAGCACGTCGGTCACCTGTAGGCGGTGCTTGTTCCAAGTGACCGTTGCATTGAATCTCGGGCATCTGGCCGCGTTTTCGCCAGACCAGGCCAAGATGACGAAGCGCTGCATCAGGGCGAAAGAGCCGGACTTCGCCTATGACTGTCCCGACCTGACGTCCGCTCTCTTGACGACCCTTGAAAGCGAAGCGCGCCGGGTGCCGGCGGGAACTCGTAGCGGCGCGGATGAGCGCAGGCGATCGGGCTCGAAATGGCGAGTGAACGAAGGCGCCCGGCTCCGCTGAGAATTCGGATCATCGCCGCGCTGACTTTCCTCGCCGCGAGCCCGATCGAAGCGAGAAGCGCCCCCGCCAACACGCTCTCCGATCTCTGGCGCGAGATCAGCGCTTGCGTGAAAGCGCCGGGCGCGAGCGCGGGATCGGAGCTCACGATCGTCTTCGCGCTGAAGCGTGACGGCTCTTTGCTCGGCAAGCCCCGAATAACGCATTCGCATCTGGTTGGCGACGCTGACGCTCAGAAGGCCTTTGTGGCGGACGCCATTGGAGCCCTCGCCAAGTGCCTGCCCGTGAGCGTCACAGACGATCTTGGGGGCTCGATAGCAGGGCGCCCGCTTTCAATTCGCATCGGCAGGCGGGCAAGGGAGACGGATACGTAGCCCAAGGCCGGATTCGAACTCGCTCGCCGGGCGGAGGTTCGATGGCGGAAGTAATGTGTTGGAACGGCCCGATTGCGCCGTTCCGGTGCTGGACTAAGCCGTGTGGACGAATTTGATCAAGCACAGGCCGGCTGCGAAACTGACGATGGATCGGAAATTACGGGCTGTCTTTTCGCAGCGTAGCGCGACGCGCTTGAAGCGTTTGATGCGTCCGATGCCTTGCTCGATACGGGCGCGGGCTTTGTAGAGCGTCCTGGCGAAGAACTTCGGCTTGTCCTTCTCGTTGGACTTGTGCGGGATCACAGGGGCGATGCCGCGCGCTCTTGCGGCTGCGCGATTGGCGTTGCTGGCGTAGCCCTTGTCGCAGATGGCGGCGCGCGGTTGCGCCACGCGCCGGTCGCCGACTGCGCCCGCTACGACCAACTCAGGAGCGCCTGACGATGGAAAGAACCGAAGTCCTCGACATGATGGGCGAACTGAAGCTCTTCGGCATGAAGGCCGCCTATGACGAGACGCTCACCACGGCGCTCAAGCGCAAGCACGAACCCCAGCGCTTCATCGGCGACCTGCTGAAGGCCGAGATCTCGGAGAAGCAGGCGCGTTCGATCAGATACCAACTCGCCATCGCCAAATTGCCCCTCGCCAAGGATTTGGAAGACTTTGCGTTCAAGGACACGCCGATCAACGAGAACCTCGTGCGCGATCTGGCTGGCGGCGCCTTCATCGCTCAACAACGCAATGTGGTCCTGGTTGGCGGGACTGGCACGGGGAAGACCCATTTGGCGATCGCCATCGCGCGAAGCTGTATCCGCTCGGGGGCTCGCGGTCGTTTCTTCACCACCGTCGATCTCGTCAACCGACTTGAGGCCGAGGGTCGGTCTGCCCGCCAGGGACGGCTCGCCGATTATCTCACTCGCCTCGACTTCGTCATTCTCGACGAACTCGGCTATCTCCCCTTCGCGCAGGCCGGCGGACAGCTCCTGTTCCATCTGATCAGTCGCCTCTATGAGCGCACATCGATCATCGTGACGACCAATCTCGCCTTTGGCGAATGGCCGAGCGTCTTCGTTGAGCCAACCGCTGCATGCTGCCCCTATTCTTGATCGGCTGATATGCGAAGTCCGGGTCACGGACCCACGCCATCCCCTTTTCGGTCAGCAGTTTACGACATTGCCGGAGCGATCGGGGCGGGGTGCCGCTTTCGTGGTCGTCACCCTGCCTGACGGCCGGCGACGCTCGATCCGACGGGCGGCGACGGATCTCGGGGGAGCCGTCGCGACGGCGGCTGAGCCTCGATCCGCCCTGCCGCGCGCGAGCGCCCGCACGGTCCTGCCCTTGGCACATCATTTGGCGCGGACGCTCGCCTCTTCCTCCAAGGAAGAGGTGATTCGCGATGACAATCCATGCCCTTCCCCACCGCGTAGCGTCCCCGGCGTTAATCAAGCCGCCTTCCACACCGCCTCGGGTCTGGTCGGGCCTGGGCGCCCAGACACAGGTTCAAGTCGCGCAAGTTCTTGCCGCGCTGATGCGTCGGATGACGTCCGGGACCTCTGTGACGGAGGAGCGCCCGCATGCTGACCGCGCTTGCCCCTGACGAACAGATCAGCACGGCGCATCGCGCCAAGCGGGCCTATATTTACGTTCGCCAATCTTCGGTGAACCAGATGAAGCATCATCGGGAGAGCACCGAACTCCAGTACCGGCTCGTCGAGCGCGCCATCAGGTTCGGGTGGCCTCGTGAACGGGTCGAGGTCATCGACGAAGACCTTGGCAAATCCGGCGCCAGCGGCAGCGACCGCAGCGGCTTCCAGAAGCTCATCGCCGAGATCGGCCTCGGCAACGCCGGGCTCGTGGTCAGCCTCGACGCGTCACGGCTCGCCCGCAACAATCGCGATTGGCATCAACTGCTCGAACTTTGCTCTCTCTTCGGCGTCCTCATCGCCGATGGCGAGCGCCTCTTCAATCCATGTCTCTACCATGACAGGCTGCTGCTCGGTCTGTCCGGCATCATGAGCGAGGCCGAACTGCATCAGATCCATATCCGCCTGCACCAGGGCGAACGGCAAAAGGCGGCGCGCGGCGAACTGCGCATACCCGTGCCGGCCGGCTTGGCCTACGATCGGTCCGGCGCCATCATCCTCAACCCGGATGAGGAGGTGCAGGCGCGCTTGCGCCTCGTCTTCGCCAAGTTCCGGGAATTGCAGAGCGCCCGGGCCGTGATGCGCTATCTCCTCACTCAGCGCCTCCCCGTCCCCGTGCGAGCGTTGTTTGGTCCGGCACCCCATGATGTCGTTTGGCGGGAGGCGGATGGCGCCAGGGTCCGCAGCATTCTGCACAATCCGGCTTATGCCGGCGCGTACGTCTACGGCCGCCGGCGACAGGACCCCAGCCGGCGAAAGCCCGGCGCCCGCAGCGCGACCGCGAAGGTCGCACTGAGCGAATGGCCGGTGTGCCTCAAGGCTGCCCATCCCGGTTATATTGACTGGGAACAGTTCGTCGCCAACCAGCAGCGCTTGGCGCAGAACAGCAACGGTTATGCGGCGGGAAATATGGGCGTTCCCAAGAAGGGCAGTGCGCTGCTACAGGGCGTCGCCGTCTGCGGGCGCTGCGGGCGGCGCATGAGCCTGCGCTACACCGGACCGAACGCCGATTATCCCGTCTATTGCTGCCGCTCCGATCGCGACATGGCCGCTGGGCCGCTCTGCCAGGAGGTGCGCGCCCTGCCTGTCGACGCCCTGGTCGAACAGAGCCTCCTTGACGCCCTGGCCCCGGATCAGATCGTCCTGGCGATGGCGGCTCTCGAACAAATCGAGGTGGAAGCATCCCGGCTCGAACGGCAATGGGCGCTGCGTCGCGAACGCGCCCGTTACGACGCCGAGAGGGCGCGCCGCCAGTATGACGCCGTCGAGCCGGAAAACCGCTTGGTGGCGCGCACGCTGGAACTCCTCTGGGAGGAAAAGCTACGCGCCGCCGAAGCGATCGAGAAGGAGTATGAGCAATGGCGCCAGGAGGAGCCCCTCGTCCTCAGTGACGTCGACCGCGCCGCGTTGCTCGCCTTGGGCGAAAACCTGCCGGGGATCTGGAGAGCCGCCACGACGACCGCGGCCGACCGCAAGCGGATTCTGCGCTTCATCGTCCGTGAGGTCACGCTTGACCAGAAGCGGGCGCGAGGCCAGGTCGCGATAAATATCCTTTGGCACACTGGCGCTGTGACCACGCACGCCGTGCGCCGCCGCGTCCGTGGCTACGACGACTATGACGACCTCGAGACCTTGCGTCGTCGAGTCAGCGAACTCAATCGGGCCGGCAAGATGGACAAAGAGATCGCCGCGACGCTGAACTGTGAAGGCTTCGTCGGCGCCCGCGGCTGCCTCTTCCAGGGCGAAAACGTCTGGCTTCTGCGTAAGCGGTGGGGGCTTCCGACTGTCAAGATCAACGGGACCGATGCTAACCCGGTTCGCTGGTCAGACGGAACCTACTCGATCCAAGGCGCCGCGGCGGAGCTCGACGTTACGCCGCAGACGATCTTCAAATATCTCAAGCGGGGCCTTCTGATCGGCCACCAACTGACGAAAGGACAGCCATGGCAAATCGACCTCACAGATCACCAGATCCTTCACCTGCGCGATCGTCTCCGGCGCATCAGACGGTCAAGAATGAAGGCAGCATGAAAGCTTCGGCGATCCGAAGATGACCACCGCGCTGCTCGATCGCCTCACCCACCACTGCGACATCGTCGAGACCGGCAACGAAAGCTGGCGCTTCAAGAACCGCGCCTGAACCACCCCCCCTCAGCGCGGGCGCGACCCTCATCCTGATTGTCGAGCCGCGGCAGGGCCTGATCCGTGTTCGGCGTCAAACCCAAGCCCGCTGACGCGGGTCGCTGCGCGAGCCTTGATGCTCGACAACGCGGTCCTGAAGGACCTCACGTCAAAAAAATGGTGACGCGCGCCGTCAAGCGAGAGGCCGTCGCGCAAGTCATGCGAGATCATGGATTGAGCGAGCGGCGGGCGTGTTCCCTCGTGGGGGCGGATCGCAAGACGGTCCGCCACCGCTCCCGGAGGCCGGACGACGCGGCCATTCGGGCGCGCCTGCATGAGCTGGCGGGCGAGCGCCGGCGCTTCGGCTATCGGCGGTTGCACATCCTCCTGCTCAACGACGGGCATCGGCTGAACCGCAAGAAAACGCAGCGGCTTTATCGCGAGGAAGGCCTGACGGTGCGCCGCCGCAAGGGGCGCAGGAAGGCCGTCGGCGTTCGCGCTCCGCCGCCCGTCGTGGCACTGCCCAATCAACGTTGGAGCCTCGACTTCGTGCACGACCAATTCGCCGACGGCCGGCGTTTCCGCGTGCTCAACGTCGTGGACGAGGTCACGCGCGAATGCCTGGCCGCCATCCCCGACACCTCGATCTCGGGCAAGCGGGTCGTGCGCGAACTTGAGACGCTCGTCGCCCGGCGCGGCGCCCCGAAGACGATCGTCAGCGACAATGGAACCGAGTTCACCTCGAACGCCGTCCCAGGCTGGTGGGCGGGCGCGCGGATCGACTGGCATTACATCGAACGCGGCAAGCCGACCCAGAACGGCTTCGTCGAGAGCTTCAACGGCCGCATGCGCGACGAGTTGCTGAACGAGACCTTGTTCTTCAACCTCGACCACGCGCGAGCGGCAATCAAAGCGTGGACGGACGACTTCAACCAATCGCGGCCGCACTCGGCGATCGGCTATCTCACGCCCGCCGCCTATGCCGCTTCTTTCACCGCAACGGATGATCGGCTGCGCAACCCCGACCACCTCCGCCGATCATCCGTTGCTCCACCCGCGCGCTTGCGCAACAATGACCAAAGGACTCTCGCAATGGCTGGATGAACGTTGGGGGTCAGGTCATAACCGACCACGAATTCTCGGCGTCGACTGCCGAGAAAGGAGCACAGGTGCAAACGGAGAGATGAACCACGCCGGGCACGACCCCGATATCGGATACGCCGCCAACGCAATGGGTTCTTGAGCCCGCGAAAGTGATAAGGCGACCGCATATCGCGGAAATCATCATGGCCAGCGGTCACATGCCCGCATCGATAGGCCGGATATATGACTGCACCGCCTCGACTGGATCAGACCTCCACAAACACCTTGCCTGTCGGGCCGTTCCACATATGTGTCAGACCTGCGCTGGGAAGCGATGTGACATGGATTGGGATGAATGAACGCGATCCTCTATACGGCCCTGACGGGTTGTCGTGGCTGCAATTGCCGAAGGATTTTCCGCTCTACTCGACTGTGCAGGACAGTTTCTACGCTTGGTCGCGCAGCCAGTTTTGACGTAGATCATCCACCTGCTAGCAGAGTTGGACATGAGCGTTGGCGACCGAAATCGTCGGCGGCAGCAAACTGAATCCTGCGACGCGCCTAACGCCACATAGCAACTAAGGCCCAGACGAACATGCCAAGATAAACGAAAGCGATTGCACCGACAAGGTGACTTTGCCGAGACACGACCACGGTCGGCGCTTTTAGTTGTTTTTGAAATGAGTCCGCCGAGATAACTTCCGGGGCGAACTCCGGTCGCGGCCCAACGGGCTGAAGCACAGCGTCCCACATTGGAATATTCTCTCGAATATTCTCAGTGGGGGTGTCGATCAGCGTCCAGCCCTTTTCCCAAAGAACACTCTGTAGCGTGTCCTGCGAGTATGGATTGCTGCTGCGTGTTCGGCCAAGCGCACGAACGAACAGCCCTTCGCGATAGGCATCCTGATCTTTTTCGATCTCTCTCATGGCAGTCGTGCAGTGCGGCACCAACCCATGTTTACATGTAATTTTGACATATTCAAGGTGGTCCGTCGCGGGCGCAGGGCAACGAACTCAGGTTAACAAATACGATTCGAACGCGTCGCAGCGACGATCCGTGAAGGGGATGCTGCATAGGCGTAGTATGGATTGTCTTCAAATCCAGCTCGTAGTGCGAGTCTGACCGTTTGCCGCTCAGCCTGCGGAACGAATTTCACCGTGCGCTGCGTGCTTTTGTCAACTCGGATTCGAAGCCCTGGTCGCGGGCGCATCCGGCTAGCTAGCACCAATTAATCCCACATTCGCCAAATGACGCGATAATTTGAGGCGCTTCCTCGACGATTCATCTATGGTAATCAGAATGTTAGATTGGTTTGAAGGCGACTATCACCGCAGACCCGCGGACGTTCGAGCGAGCACGTTCTCCAGGCTCGATTTCGACCGCCGGCTGATGCTCCAATTTTGCGGTTCGGCCGTCACGTCGGACGCCGATTTGCTTGCTTGATGGGAACTCGACGATGCGCTTGGCCTTGCGGATCTGATCGGCGAGAGGCTTGCGGACGCCCGCACCGGCACGAGCGGCCGCCACAGGCTGGTCGGAATGTTGCGGCAGATTGTGTTCGGGCGACTGGTTGGATGCTAGGATGTTAACACGCGGAACGGCCATCGTCCGGCGACACGTTCATCGTCGGCGGCAAACGGGCCTGTAGATCTGCCGCGTAGGCAGATGGGGCGTTTCGGAACGCGATGGCTCGCGGCGGAAAAGAACCTCTTTCGCGCTCGTCAGTTTATCCGAACAATGGATTGACCGTGTTCACCGCCGCCGTCGGCCGAAAGGCGTCATGCTGGATTTGAATTCGAGCGTCAGCTCGATCTACAGAGCTGCGTCTGCCCCCGGCGAGGCCACCATCATGAGGCGTTCGGCGCCGCGCGCTTCACCAAAACCGTGACAGAGGTACGTCTTGATGACAGAAAACTCATCGCTATTCGGCTCACGACGGGCAGCCGACATCCTCCGAAGCGCACCCGCACCCACAGCGAGGGGTCCGTCTTGCGAAAACAAGCCAACGGCCACAATCTCGACCTCACCGAGACCTCCATCTGGAGAGTCTCGGATTAAATGGAACCAACTCACCTGGTTCCCGCGCTTTGGTCCAGCGCTCATTTGTCTCGGCTTGACGGCACCACTTTTACCGGCCTATTCCGACCCTTCCCACCTCGCCGCTTCGGTGCGGCCCGCGAGCACGTCCGTTTGGTCGTCGAGGGCGCCAGCTGCAACGATTGATATAAATTCCTTGACCTCACGCTCCGGAAATCCCACTATTTCCGGAAGCGCCAGGAATGTTTCGTCGCTCTCAATATTCATATATTCGGACGATCTTGCTCACACGTACGACTTTGGTGTGTATGGGCCTTACCCAGGCACGACAGCAGTTCGCAACGGCCATTGGCAATACCGCTTGGGAACGTCGGAATTCTCAGGCGCAACGAGTTTGCCGCCAGGCGTTTACACGGTGCAAGTTCGTCAAAACACCGGGGTCATGCCGTCTGGCGGTCAGGGTCTCGCAGGTCTTTTATCAGGACAAGAACTCGCTACCGGAAAATTAGTCGTCCGTGAAGAACACAGGTCAGACGGCGACCGACTGATTTTGTGAAACCGCCGGTCGCGCCATCTTGAACAGGAATGCAAACAACAAGAGCGCCAGCCAGGCCAGCAGCCTTCGGAAGTTATATCCGGCGGCGGCCAGAACGGCGTTGATCGCATCGCCTGTTTGGCCGGCGAGGTAATTGCGGCCCATGCGATGTTCGCCTTTGGCGTGGCCGATGACCGGCTCGATGGCGGAGCGCCGGCGCAACTCGCGTTTGATAGGTTCGGTCACGCGCCGCTTCTGGCCTGAGATATAGACTTTGAAGCGATGATCGGGCGGCGCGTTGTGGCCGCGGTAGCCGCGGTCGGCGACGATGCGGGCGAGGGTGGCGCCGATCTGCGCTTCGATTTCGGGAATGACGGCCGCCAGCGTGTGGCCGTCGTAGGGATTGCCCGGCAGCGCCTTGGCGTGGGCGATGAACTGGCCGCCCTTGGAATGATGGAGCGTCGTGGCGATGGAAACCTTGACGCCGAACTCGTAAGGGCGATGCGCCTTGCCTTTGCCGATGCACTCGACCTCAGGCGCATGCAGCGAATAGACCTTCGGCCCTCGCTGGTTCTGGCGCTGCTCGCGCACCCGCCGCGCCAGCATCAGAGCCACGCCGAAGACTTCCGTGAGCGCCGCGTCGCCCTTGATCTTGCGCACGATATCGCGCGTCACCCGTCCGAGATAGGTGCGCAGGGTCCGTAGCGCCCGGTTGGCGCGCTTGAACTGCTTGGCATGCGCATAGCGCTGATGCTTGATCAGCGCGTATTTGCCGACACGCTCATAGGATTGGCGCAAGGCCACGCCATGCTTCTTGGCGAGCCGCACCAACCGTTCGCGGGCGCGGTGCATCAGCTTGGCGTCGGTCGGGAACGCCACCGCCTTGGGCTGAACCGTGGTGTCGACGATCACCTTGGAGAAGTCGGCTGGCTTGGCCGCGCCGGTGCGCGTGGCGACATTCAGGCTCTCCTGGAGCAGGACGACGAGCTTCTCCTCGCCCATCCGCTGGCGCCAGCGCGTCATCGACGAACGGTCGAGCACCAGCGCGTGCTGAAAGAACTCCTCGCCGCAGAACAGCTGATAATAAGGGTTCTCGATCCAGCGCTCGCACAGGACCTCGTCGGAGAGGTCGTGCATGTGCTTGAGGATCGCCAGGCCAGCCATAAGTCGCGTCGGCAATGGCGGTTGGCCCGATCCGTCCGAATAGACCGCGCCGAACCGCTCCTCCAAAAAGCGCCAGTCGACCGTTCGGGCCAACTTCGCCAGCGGATGGTTGAGATCGACGATCTGGTCGAGCCGCGCCTTGAACAGATCGTTCTGCCCGCTGTCCCGCCGCTCCCTTGGCCGCATCGAATCACCCCTTCATCGCGCCGATGAAGGAACAGAATCACGACCAATGCCGCCGTTCAATTTGCAAGAAATCAAGCCGGTCGGCCAGACGTTCTTGCAAATGCAAATACTTGCCGAACTCCGCAAATGCCCACAAAACAAGGGGGGTTACGATACTTCACGGATGACAAATTAACTATAGAAAAACCTCAGCAGTAAGTTGTGTCGGTTCCGATCGACCATCCTTCCGCCTTTTGAATACCAAGGACAATGACCGTATGCAGTTGAGTGTCCGTCAAATCTTTCAAGTGCGTCGTTCCAGGCAAATCCAGCGCGGTATCGACTATATGTTGGTAATTTTTCAATTGCGTCGAGCCGCTCGGAAGATTAGTCCATTTCTGCAATCCTTGATCAATGGACAATCCCGCGCCCGCATAGATGCCGCTCTTAAGATTATGAACCGCAGCTGCCACACCGGCCTCGTAAGTCGGAAATATGGCGAAGGTATAACCAGTGCTGGCATGATAAGAGCCTATGGCTGAGTGCTGGTGCGCATAGACTATGTTTCCGGGATTGTTGTCCTTCCACGACAGACTTCCACCCGAATGCGTTTCGACTAGAACGCCTTTGTCGTTATAAAATTCAACCGCCCCCTTCTTAGTCTTTTCCGCGTAGGTCGCTGTCATGTGGAGCTCCATCCGTGACCGCTATTGAGATATCCTACTGCCCGGCTGGATATTCCGCCTCTTGCCGCGATCCTGTCAAGCATAAGTCGCATCGACAGTCTTGATCGATTGCGCTTCAGGTTCCGCAGATCGTCCGCCTTAAGTCGCGTGTGCAGTCGCCCGTGAAGAACGCGGATCAAGCGGCGGCGGGCTGATTTCGTGATGGCGCCGGTCGGGCGATGGCGATCAGGAATGCGAACAACAAGAGCTGCAGCCAGGCCAGCAGCCGCCTGAAGTTGTAGCCGGCGGCGGCGAGGACGGCGTTGATCGCGTCGCCCTGTTGGCCTGCGAGGTAATTGCGGCCCATCCGATGCTCGCCTTTGGCGTGGCCGATGACCGGCTCGATGGCGGAGCGTCGGCGCAGCTCGCGTTTGATTTGTTCGGTGACGCGCCGCTTCTGGCCGGAGATATAGACCTTGAAGCGATGACCGGACGGCGCGTTGTGGCCGCGGTATCCCCGATCGGCGATGATGCGGGCGAGACTGACGCCGATCTGCGCCTCGATTTCGGGGATGACCGCCTCCAACGTGTGGCCGTCATAAGGATTGCCCGGCAACGCCTTGGCGTGGGCGATGAACTGGCCGCCCTTGGAATGATGGAGCGTCGTGGCGATGGAGACCTTGACGCCGAACTCGTAAGGGCGATGCGCCTTGCCCTTGCCGATGCATTCGACCTCCGGCGCGTGCAGCGAATAGACCTTCGGCCCTCGCTGGTTCTGGCGCTGCTCGCGCACCCGGCGCGCCAACATCAGGGGCATGCCGAAGACTTCCTCCAGCGCCGCGTCGCCCTTGATCTTGCGCACAATGTCGCGCGTCACCCGGCCCAGATAGGTGCGCAACGTCCGCAGCGCCCGATTGGCCCGCTTGAACTGCTTGGCGTGCGCATAGCGCTGATGGGCGATCAACGCGCGCTTGCCGACGCGCTCGTAGGATTGGCGCAAGGTCAGGCCGTGCTTCCTGGCCAGCCGGATCAGCCGCTCGCGCGCCCGATGCATCAGCCTGGCGTCGGTCGGGAACGCCACCGCCTTGGGCTGCACGGTCGTGTCGACGATGACCTTGGAAAAGTCGGCCGGCTTGGCCGCGCCGGTGCGCGTGGCGACGTTCAGGCTCTCCTGGATCAGCGCGACGAGCCTCTCCTCGCCCATCCGCTGGCGCCAGCGCGTCATCGACGAGCGGTCGAAGACAAGCGCGTGCTGGAAGAACTCCTCGCCGCAGAACAGCTGATAATAGGGGTTCTCGATCCAGCGCTCACACAGAACCTCGTAGGAGAGGTCGTGCATGTGCTTGAGGATCGCCAATCCCGCCATCTCAAGGCGAATGCGGAGCATTCGTCCGGAGCCGCGTCGGCAGCGGCGGATGGCCCGATCCGTCCGAATAGACCGCGCCGAACCGCTCCTCCAGAAAGCGCCAGTCGATCGTCCGCGCCAGCTTCGCCAGCGGATGATCGAGATCGACGATCTGGTCGAGACGCGCCCTGAACAGATCGTTCTGCCCGCTGTCCCGCCGTTCTCTTGGCCGCATCGAATCACCCTCCACCGAGCCGATGGAGGAACAGAATCACGCCCAAAGCCGCCGTTCAATTTGCAAGAAATCAAGCTCATCGAGCTGACATTCTTGCAAAAACGAATACTTGCCGAGCCGCGCAAACACCCACAAAACATCGAGGTTCAGAATATTTCACGGACGACTGTGCAACGCCAAGCAAACGCCGACTGCCGCCTGCTGTCGCCGGAAATCATCTCTACGTCGTCGAAAAGCGCGCGGCGCTTCGCTCGTGCGACACAACGAGGCCGCGCCCCAAAAGGACCAGCCGTCCCGCGCGAGAGCCGAATCACCAGCAGCGCGAACCGTTCCCAAGCGCCTCCGGCGTCGTGCCTCAATCGATGAAGGTCTTTCGGAGGGTCGACGCCAAGGGGGAGATCAAATAGTTCAGCACGGTGCGCTCTCCGGACGCCACGATGACCTCCGAGGGCATGCCGGCTATCACCCTCGATCGGAGATTTTCGGGAATTTCCGCCTTATCGAGGACCACGATGCCCCGATAATAGGGCTGCTTTGAACCTTCGTCGAACAGTCGGTCGCGCGAGATCGATTCAAGACGGCCGATCAGCAGCGGAATGAGCCGCGAGTGAAAGGCGGGGAATCGAATCTCCGCCTCCTGCCCGGCGTGCACGCCATCGATGTCGGTCGGCGAGAATTGCGCCTCGACGATCAATCGCTCTTTCTCGGGGACGATGTCGAGCAGCGACTCGCCGGGGCGCACCACCTGTCCGATAGTGAAGACCTTCAGGTTCTGCACCGTGCCGGAAACCGGCGCGGTGACGTCGATCCGCCGCAGGATGTCCTGGGCGACCGCGAGCCTCTCATGCAGATCGGAAAGCTTCTGACGCGTGTCGACCAGGGACGATGCGACCTCTTCCTGGAATTTTTCCTTGAGCTGCTGGACCTCGTACTTATACTCGCCGATCTCTCCCTGCGCTTTCGCAGCGTCGGTGATGGCTTGGCCGATGACGCCCTCCAGCCGCTCGCGCTCCCGCTCCATGGTGTAAAGCCGCGTCACCGGCACCAGATTCTTCTCACTCAACTCGCGAAGACCGAGGAGCTCTTTATCAATATAAGCAACCTGCCTTTCGGTCGATTCCTTTTGGATCTGAACGCCGTCGATCTGGATCGCCAGCTGCTTCATCCGCGATTCCAGCACGTCAACCTGCGCCTGGAGAGAATCGCGCCGCTTGGCGAAGTCGGCCTGCTGGTCAGCCATGATGTGGGAGATAAGGGGCTCATCGGCATGAGCTTCGATCTCCTGCGGCCAAGCAATCGCCTCCTTTTGGTCGCGCTCCGCAATCAATCGGGCCTCGGTCGCGAGAGCGGAAAACAGTTGATTGTCGAGCGTATCGAACGTCGCCTTGGCCTGGACGTTTTCGAGGCGAAACAACGTCGCGCCGGCCGCGACGGACTCGCCCTCCTTGACCAGAATGGCCCGTATGATGCCGCCTTCCAGATGTTGCACCGTCTTGTGGTTCGTTTCAATCGAGACGACCCCGGGCGCCTCGACTGCGCGATCGATCTTGGTCACCGCCGCCCAACCGCCGACGACGCCGAACGTCGAGAAGATCAGGCCGTAGCCGAGCGCCGCTATCCCGCGCCAATTCGTCGGTCGCTTCGGATTCGCGGGTAGACTTTTCATGACAGGCTCGCCTTGTTTTCGTTGATCGCGGCGACAGGGGCTGATCCCTGCCCGGAAACGTTCTTGACGACCTTCGGCCCAGCCACACGACGTAAGATCTCGTCTCTACTGCCAAAAGCTTGCACCATTCCGTCCTGGAGAATCATCAACTTGTCGACGATCGACAGAATATTGATTTTGTGGGTCACCAGGACAACCGTGGCGCCCATCGTCTTCAGCTTCTGCAGCGCCGCCAGCAGCGCCTCCTCGCCGGCCGCGTCGAGATTGGCGTTCGGTTCGTCGAGAACGATCAGGCTGGGCGTGCGATACAGGCTTCTGGCGAATCCGATGCGTTGCCGCTGGCCGCCCGACAGCGCCTGGCCGCCCTCGCCGATATTGGTGTTGTAGCCTTCGGGCAGATTCTGGATCAGTTCGTGGCACCCGGCGAGCTGAGCCGCCGCGATCACCGCCTCGCTGTCAATCTCTTCGAATCGAGCGATGTTCTCGGCGACGGTGCCGCCGAACAATTCCACGTCCTGCGGCAAGTATCCGAGATGGCGTCCAAGCTCCTTGGGGTCCCAATGAAACAGGTCGGAGCCGTCGAGCCGGACCGCGCCAGCCGCCACCTGCCACACGCCCACCAGAACGCGCGCGAGAGACGACTTGCCGGCGGCGCTTGGACCGACGATGCCAAGCAGTTCGCCTGCGCCGACCGCAAACGACACCCCGCGCAGGATCGGCGTTTTTCCACCGGGCGCGCCGGCGACGATGTTTTCGACGGTCAAAGATCCGGCTGGGCGCGGCAGCGACATCCGCTCCGGTTCGGCTCCAACCAGCGCCAGCAACCGCCCCATGCGGCCAAAGGCCTCCCGCGCGCCGAGAAAACCCTTCCAGTTTCCGACCGCCAGTTCGATCGGCTGCAGCGCGCGCCCAATCAGAATGGACGCCGCGATCATCATGCCCGCCGATATTTCATGCTGAACAGCCAGATACGCGCCGACGCCGAGAATCGAAGTTTGCAGGAACATTCGAAAGAACTTGGTGAAGGCGACGATCGCGCCCGCCCGGTCGCTTGCTTTGGCTTGCAGGGCGAGGACTCCATCATGATGATGGCTCCAACGGCCAACCAACGCGTCAACCATTCCCATCGCCTGAACGACCTCGGTGTTGCGGAAGGTCGACTGCGCGCTCTGTCCCGCCGCCATGCTGGCTTTCGAGGCGGCAAGCAGCGTCTTGCGGGTGGAGATCTCGTTCAGCAGCGCCAGTCCCAGCGTCACCACCCCGCCGATGATCGCGATGACGCCAAACCACGGATGCAGCACGAAAGCCGCCAAAATGAATACCGGAAACCACGGCGCGTCGCAGAACGCGATCAGGCCGGAGCCGGTCAGAAACTCACGAATAGTATCGACGTCGCGCAGATGTTGTTGGTTGATGGCGTCCGGTTGCAACAGGATGCCCTGATGCACAATCTTGAACATCGGCGCCGCAAATCGCTCATCAAAAAGAAGGCCCGCCCGCACCAGCAGGCGCGAGCGCAACGTCTCGAGCCCCGCCCACACCATCAGCAGCGCCGCGGCGATCACCGTGAGCCCGACAAGCGTCGCGAGATTTCGGGTGCCAAGCACGCGATCGTATATTTGAAGCATATACAATGGGCTGACGAACATCAGCAGATTCAGGAAAAAGCTGAATACGATCGCCGTCGCAAACGCCGGCGCGATCGCCCTTAGCCCCTTGCGTAGCGCATCATTGGTGATGCGCCTCGCTCTCCCACTTTTCATCAAATCAATCCTTCGCCTCGAGGCGATCACCAATAACGGAAAAACCACGACCAGTTATCGACAAATACCGCAGGGGACCTGAGCATGCTCATCGGAAACAGCGGGCGCCAAACCCAGACCGGCAGCGATGGCCACCCAGTCAATCGGTTGTCCGGTCTGACGCGCCGATCGCGGACGACGGGGCCCTGCTGCGAACCCCGTCTTTTGTCGCCAATCCAGAAAAAAGCCGCCAATGGCCGGCTCCAACTGGCGCCGACGGCGCCCGACTAACCGAATGTAACGCTCAGCTCAACCATAGCCGCCTCATGGGTCGGCAAGCTCAACCCAGAGAAATTGACAGTAATCTCATGATGCTTGACGACGTGGATATCGGATGGTAGCAGTCCCATATTGTCCGCCGCCAGTGAAACGTGCTTGATGTCCACGTTTTTAGGAACCGTGAATACGAACCCGTTGAAATGTTCTTCCAGGAACTCAAGGCCCTCTTCGGAGGTAGGATATTTGATAGTGATTTCATTACCGCTGAAATCGACGCTCGGATCGGCTAAAGTGACCTTCCCGGTGGAAAGGTCTCCGACATGAGGGAACGTCGTAACACCTGGCTCGACCTTTGCAGTGCCGAAGGCGTCCAGGTCAGCTTTCGTGATGTCCCCAGAGTAGACGCCAAGCGAGACTATCTTCCCGTCGAACCCAGCCGCTTTCTTAGCCATTTTCAATCTCCGCGGTTTCCGCCGCCGGTCAAGGGCGGCACCCTCCAAGTTACGGTCTGCGATCGTCCGGATAAGGCGAGCGAGATCGCGTCGGCGCGCTAGAGTGAAACATGCCAGCGAAATCCATCGTCGGAAGCGCGCCCACCAACTTAACAATTGCGTTAAGCGACGAATAGTGTCAATCGGCGCGTGAAACTGGCTCAAACGCAAACTCGATGAGGTTCACTGCGCGCCAATCAATCGCGCCTGAAGCAGGTCAATCTTCGCGCCTCCGCAGATCTGCAGTTTGACGAGTTTGAGTTTGGTGACCTCACCTTCAACTTGTTCGTAGGAGGTTGGCTCTGCGATGGCCGCCCACATGGCGAGTTTGTCTGCCTGGATGCGCTCGGCGAAAGATGAGACGAGGCTGCCCGGGGCGTCTCCGACCCATGAATCGAGTTGGTCCCCGTCCTTGCTGTTGAGCATCGCGTGGAAACGCGATCAGGTCATGACCTCGACAAGATCGGCGGCCTGCTCAGCGAGGGACTCGTTTCCGGACCGCAGAAGCTCGCGCTGGAGCAGAACATCCTGCAGGCCGAGGCCAACGGGCTCGACGTCAAGCTGGCGACGCTGTACGCGGGCGGCCTTTTGCTCGAAGCCGCAACAGGAAGAGCCGCAATGGCCGCCGTTGAGGCCCAGTTGACGCGCGCGCTCAAGACCGAGGGCCTGATTTGATCTTCCCTTAGCCGGCGTGCGACACAATCCGAATTTGGGCGCGGGGAATTTCGGAGCCTAAGCCGTGGCGAAATGGATCGTTGAGGCGACTTCTATTTTGAGCCATCCGGGCGAGGCGGAGGTCGGCGCGCAGTCGTGGCTCTACAGCACCGACAAGCAGGCCAAGGCCTGCGTGCGAGACTTGGTCGGCAAGCGCTGGCTCATCAAGGTACGGTCGGCGCCGGGAATCAAGCCCGCGCTGACGATGGACCACGGCGACGCGCTGCGCTGGGCGCACGACTGAAACTTAACGACGCCGTGAAGCTCGCCCAAACAAACCGGCCGCCGGCGTGGGTGACACCGGCGGCCTTACGCGAACTCATGTGGCCGGCTGGAATGGCCACGGCGGCAATCCTGAAGGAACCCGGTTAACGCCGCCTTTCGGACGCGCCGGCCGTCGATCAGGGCGTTGGTCCGCTGACGCCCTGGGGTGCCGTGGAAAGATTACCAACCTCCCTTCGCCACGACGCCGCAGCCCGCTCAGATGGTCGCAAGCTCTGCGGCGCTGAGGCCGGCGAATTCGCCGAGCAGCCCCCGCGCCCACTTGGTGTCCCAGTCGATATCCGGGCCGCGCCAGTCTTTGCATCACGCGCACCAGCAGCGCGCGGACCTCTGCGGCGCGTTGGGCTTGCGTGGTCTCCGGGATCGTCATAATGCGCTCGAACAAGGGATTGGCCTGTTCAAGATGGAAGTTCATGTCGTTGACGCCTGCCTCTCGGCCGCTCTGCACGCCATAGGCGCATGCGGCCTTCGGATCGGTCCGCGGATGCGTGCTGAGCTCAATGAAGAAGCCCCGACCCGTCGACATTCGGGCGATGGCCCGCGCCGCGCAGGGCGGCGATGAACGCGGCGGCGAGTTCTTCGGTAGCAGAGCTGCCCGGGCGATTGTCATTTCGGAGCAAAGACGAGCGTGCAGGGTATGGCTCAGCGCGCCTTAACGACGCCGCGCAAACAGTCCGCGAAAGTTTTGCTGAGCGAGAGGCGCGCGGCGAATGATGAGTGAGGCAGCGCGAGGCATCGCGCTACTTGAACGATGCGAGCGCGAACAGCAGTCCAAGCGCCACGATGACGAACAGGAACACCGAGCGATAGCCGGAATGCAGCGGCGCCATGGGGTCCACCCTTTCAGTGCAAAACAGGCCGCTCCCGGGCAAGCCGACCGTGACGCGCCGCCCGTGCGGACCGCCGGTATATCACGCGCCGCGGTGTCCATGCGCTGGCCTCCGGCTCGCGTCGCGCCGATCTCGCTGCTAGGCTCAAGTGAAGCAATTGAAAAAGAAGGGCAGCCGGCTGCATGATGAACGATTGGCTTCGCGACGTCAGCCCTCCCGAATTCGATAAAAGAGGCTCAGGCATTTACTAATGGCGTATTGAGGGCATTGGCGTTTTCGTGGGGCAAGCGAAACGTCTCTCTGAGCGCATAGGGGTAGCGTGTTGGCGCCGGCAGGGGACATCGCTCTACCGCCGGCCACAACATCCAGACGAGCGCCCCGAGCACTGCGATGGCTGCCATGGCGGCGATCCAAAGCGCTACCGTACCGACGATGGCAACCAAGATCATCGCGGCTTTTCCGGCAGTGCTTTGCCGTTCAAACGCGCGATCCAACGCCGAGCCGCTCGCTTGGTCGAAGCGGTCCTGAAGCCGTGCGGATTCGATAATCTTGCTGATGAGGTGCTCGCGCTCCAAGTCGCTGGGAGTTCGTGTCACGGCAATTTGGCCCAACCAAGAGATTGGACGATTGTCCGATCCCACAGGGACGCCTTTGGCAACGGCTGTCCTTTCTCGTCTTTCCCTTTGCTCACGGCTTCGTTCTTCTCAGCCTCAGCTCTGGCGGAGCCCCATTACTGAACTCGACGCCGGCGCTCTCAAAAGCGTCCCTTATCGCGGAGAAAATTGGCAGCGATGGGTGACGTCTGCCTGACTCCAAATGTCTGATCGTCGTCGGTACTGACGCCGCAGTTGCCCGCCAACTCCTCTTTTGTCCAGCTGAGCAGAGCACGGGCCGCTTTGACTTGCTCTGGCGATAGGATTTCGCCTTTCTCTGACGCGATGACTCTTTCCGACCTCGCGACCCCGACGCTCACCATCCTCTGCGCGCCGTGCAAGCGCCGCGGCGTCTACAGCGTCGCCCGGCTCATAGCCAAACGGCTACGCCAAAACCCCCGACCTGCGTGCCTTCCTGTTCGCCGACTGCCCGAAGCGGGCGAGCGCTGCGGCTTTTCATGACCGTTGCCAGGCGGCGTTCGAGCGGGTGGAACATCGGCGGGAGTGAGCGGCCTGCGGGCGACTTGACGCAAGCGCTTGGCCGTCCGGTTGAGAGCTGGTTACTGGTTCGCAAGCGCGTCGATGAGTATCGCGCCGAACGCTGCGCCAATAACGCCCGCCGCAAGGCCTTTTCCACCAAAGCGTCCGAAGCCGCCCTTGCCGCCATGGCTACTCATGTGGCTGCCGCCCTTGGAGCCGTGCTTGTCGCCCGCAAAGGCCGGCGCCGTTGCGCTAGAAACTGTCGCGGCGATGAGAATAACCGAAATGAAGCGCTTCATTGTGGTAGCTCCCCGTTTTTCAAAACATGCCGAACCCCAACTGGCCGGCGACGAAGGGGGCTTACGGTCTACGAAAGGGCCGCGTCGAGGATGGCTGCAATCGCCGCGCGGCCCGACATGCCAGCGAACGGTTCGGCGGGGAGAGGTTGACGATCGACGGTTGAGCGGCGACGCGCATCGCTCACGCCAGCCAAGCCAAGAACGACGACCTCGAGGCCGACGCAGTCGAGATCCGCCTCCGCGCCACGCGCGGCATCGACGAGGTCCGGCAAGCGCAGAAAGAGACGATTGGACACGCGGTCCCAGGACGATCAGAAAAACCGGTTGTCAGAAACCCGGTTTCAGACGCCCGGCTGACGCTAGCGCGACAGGGTATCGAAAAGAACCTCGCGCATCAGGCGCGGACGCTTGGCGCGCTTTCCGAGGAGCGCTTCGACCAGGCGGTCGCCGACGCGCGCGGCGCGTGGCGCGCGCCGTCAAAACGGTTATGCGCGACGCCGGCGTTGAACTGGCGCAGATGAGCCGCTTGGTCCTACTTCAGGTTGGACGAGACTTCGTTGTAACTATTCTGCAGTTGCGTGCCAACCACGGTGACCGAAACGATGATCGCGACCGCTATGAATGTGGCGATAAGAGCGTATTCGATGGCGGTTGCGCCGGACTCATTGGCGATGAACGTCTTGACGGACCTGGCCATGTAGTTGCTCCCGCGGCGGTAGGAAGACCCCGGTGGGGCAAATTGCTTGGCCGTCGCCGCGCTTGGAACTTTGGGTGTCTTCCCCTTTCAAAGGACTTAAACCTACCTCTAATAATGGGATAGCAATGGCGATTGCGGTTACTTGGTTAAGTTTCTTTTCACCGACCGCTCGCAATGCATCGAAAGGTTGGCGAGCCACTCACAAGCCGCCGGCCGGGCACTCAATCGATCTGCTGGTGATCCAAAGGCGAATGCGGGGATGCGCGAGACGTCATCTGGGAACGCCGGGCAGCTCACGTGCCAGCCCGCCCAGCGTCTCCAAGCTGGGCGTCGGTTAGCGCCGCAGGCGCCGGGACGCGTCTGCGGCCCGCTCACCACAAAGCGTCGCCTGGATTTACGGAGTCGAGTCGCGCAGCTGAATATGCCGCCAGCCGAGCAGGGCGCGCGCCGCGTTCACCTGCTCTGGCGACAGACTCATTTCCCCATACTCAACCTCACGCCGGGCCCGTCTCCGTTCCCCGCGACCAAGATCGCGCCGGCGGATTCGAGGGCGGCGCGGATGGTGGCGACCGATGAACTATATTCGCTGGAATGCCGGTGGCCGGTTTCGTTTGGGCGGTCGGGATACCCCTGTTAACAAAGTCTTAATCGCCCAAAGCACATCATTTGCTGGCAAAGAGCGGGGGACACCGTGCAATGGTCAAACCAAGCCCGCGGGACGACGTGCAACGAGTGAGAACCCTTAAGATCGCAATCTTGCAGGCCGTTCAAAGCCGGCGGCCGGCCGCCACTCCAATCAACGTCAGGGACGAGGCCATCGATATTGACACTTGCATAACGCTCGCCCTGGCGCTGGCCGAGACCAAGGCGATGATCGACGAGCGCCGCGCGGCGCGCGATCAATGGCAGTCGCCAGGCAGGCGCCCTGCCCCCGCGCAGTCCCCTAGCCGTTGGTGGAAGCGCCTGTGGGGGTGATGGTGGCGCGTCGCGCAAATGTTCTTGAATTGCAACAGGATTGTAATGTCAGAACAGTGCGCGAATTGAGAGGGGCGGGTTTTGGTCGAGCAGTTAATAATATTCCAATTCAGAACACGATTAACGGGCGCCTATGATGTTAAATTCGAACATCCGATCTAACACTCTAAGTGTTCTCCAGTTGGAGATAAGACCGAAGGCACCAATCCACTGTGGGGCGCAACGTCATGATTAGCGGATATCGAGGCTATAGATTCAAAGTCGAGAGAAGCGACAAGCTAGAGCATTGCCCGCCTAAGATGGGGCATATCCGGCCTCGGCGAAGTAGTTTGCGCAAGCTTGCGGGGTGATTTCGTCGAGGCATTGGCCGATGCGGTCCCAGAGGGCCGGGACGGTTCGCTCGGCGGCCTTTCGCAGATGCGACTTGAGTTGGGAAAAGGCCATTTCGATCGGGTTCAGATCGGGTGAGTAGGCCGGCAACAAGCGCATTTCGGCTCCGGCGGCGGCGATCAGTTTGCGTACGCCCGCGACCTTGTGGGCGGGCAGGTTGTCCATCACCACGATCTCGTCGGGCCGCAGGGTGGGGACGAGTATTTTTTCGACGTAGACCAGGAAGGCCTCGCCGTTCATGGGACCGTCCAGAACGAAGGGCGCGACCAGCCCGTCGCGACGCAGGCCGGCGGTGAAGGTGGTGGTCTTCCAGTGTCCGAAGGGCGCCTTGGCCAACAGCCGTTGGCCGCGCCGGCATCGCCCGCGCCGGCGGACCATTTTGGTGGAAGCGCCCGTCTCGTCGATGAACACCAGCTTGTCGGGGTCCAAGTTCGCCTGGCTCGCCTTCCAGGCTTCACGCGCTTGCGCCACGTCGGGTCGGTCCTGCTCGGCGGCGTGCAGAGTTTTTTTTGAAGCTGAGCCCATGCCGGTGGACGAAGCGATCGATCGCGCTGGTGGAGGTGGTCAGGCCCCGTTCCGTCCGGAGGCGCTGCGTCAGCTCGGCCAAGCTCAAATCGGGCTCCGCTTCGATCAGCGCCAACAACCAAGCCGCGTGCGCCTCCAGCGGCGAGCGGCTCTTGCCCGCCCGCGGCGCAGGAGCGGCGCTGCCCGTCTCGTCGAGCCGCTTCTTCCAGCGGATCGCCGAGGACGCTCCCACCTTGAAGCGAAGAGCCGCGCCGCGACGCGAACTCCCCTCCGCCACTTCCTCCAACACACGTCGGCGAAACTCTTCCGAATACGGCCGACCGACCATCGGAGCCTCCCGAATCAGAGGCTCAATCGACTCATATTTCGCCCGCGAACGGAATCCCCGCCGCCATCACAATCGATTCATCAATGCCGGGATGTGCTCTAACCGCGCTGATTTGGCCGCCCAAGGTCTTACAATGCCTGAACGTTAGGCCGACCGCGACGCTGAAGGAGGGTGAAAGCGTTCTGGTCAGTCGGGTGCAGGCCGAAATCGACAGAGACATCGCGAAATCTTTGGGGTCCGCCCAGCGGCGCGGTAGGTCTTCTACCGGTCGCCCTCGCTTTCCGAGCTGGATGCCGTGGTCGCGATAGACGGAGGTAGGGAAACTTTCGCCCCGATGCCCCATAGCGATCGTCAGTCGCTTCGGGATCCCTCCAGTTACGGTGCAGGCTCGGCCGTCCGGCGGGACTCAATGCTCGCTGTGGCGGCCGATCATTGGATCAAGAGCGGCGCCGTTCGTTCGATTTCCGAAGCGCAACAGCTCTTGCTACAGCGCGATCGATCAGCGACGAAACCTCCCCGGAAATCTGGAGAACGTACGCGGCCGTCGCCTCGTCCCCAGCGAAAAATTCGCCGATTTTCTGTTCTTCTTTCAAAACACCCTGCACCATAAGATCTCCGATTTTGGCAGGATCGTCAGTCTTTGCTAGTTCATCGGCATAAAGTCCTTCGAGCAGCATAATGAGCGCTGTCACCTTGGCCGCGAGGTCGGTGATCCTGTCATCGAGTGACGCCATCGCTCCCTCATAGCGTTTCGGCCATCCAACCACGGGGCGAGAACGCCCGCAACTACAGCGCGCGCACGACGGCTGAGAGCCCGTTTGAGAATGGGATTGCGGTGTTTTCACGGTCATGATTCAAGCTTGCGATGTGGACCCCGGCAAGCCGTGGCCGGATGGCCGATATCGCGAAGAAGACCAAGCGCTACCCGACCGATCTCACGGATGAGGAGTGGGAGCGGATGGGACCATTCCCGCCGAAGCCGGCAAAGCGCGGACGCAAACCGACGACCGATCTTCGCGAGGTCCTGAACGCCATCCGCTACATCGCGCGCTCCGGCGCCGGGTGGCGCATGTTGCCAAAGGATTTTCCGCCCTCGGGGACCGTCTACTGGTGGTTTCGCCGCTTCGTGCGGCGGTTCCTCTTCGAGACGATCCACGACATGGCGGTGATGATCGATCGCGAAAGGGTTGGGCGCGAGGCGAGCCCGTCGGCCGGCGTCATCGACAGCCAGAGCGTCAAGGCGCCCGGCGCCGAGGTTCGCGGCTACGACGCCGGCAAGAAGATCGTCGGACGCAAGCGCCACATCGCGGTCGATACCGACGGGCGGCTCCTGATGATCAACCTGACCACCGCCGACATCTCCGACAGCGCCGGCGCGCAGATGATCCTCGATCAGATCCGCAAGCGCTGGCCCTGGGTCAAGCATCTCTTCGCCGACGGCGCCTACGACCGGCACACGCTGATGGACAAAGCCGCCTACAAGGACTTCGTGATTGAGGTGATCAGGCGCATCGACGGCCAGAAAGGCTTCCACGTCCTGCCGCGACGGTGGGTGGTCGAACGAACCTTCGGATGGATGACGCGCTGGCGGCGCCTGGTGCGCGACTACGAAAAACGGATCGACGTCTCCAAGGCGATGATCCACGTCGCCTTGGGCAGTCTCTTGTGGCGACGCATCGTCCATTGAGCCATTCTCAAACAGACTCTGAGGCCTGGACTGACGACATTCGGGGCTCCCGGGCTTCCGCTATTTCTTTTGGCCCAGGATGGTTTCGGCCGCATCACTCAGCTTCTCGGTGGGATGATCGGCGCAATACTTTATCAGCGCGTTGCCTTGAGAGTTGACTTTATCGAAATCGATAATGGCTTCGTCGTCATTGCCCATATAGTAGCCGTTTAACCAAACCGCGACGGTTGTTTCATCAGCGCTGCCGGCCTTGGTGAATGAGTCACAGGTGGCCGTCCGCAAGTCAAGAGGAGCGGCTTGAGCGGCCGCAGGGCCGAATGCCAGGATGGCCAAAAGAAGCTTGAATTTCACGCATCACCCCCGCGAACCCTCGAGAACCGAGCGACTTCACTTGAAGCTTATAGAGTAACCGTCGCGGACCACAAAGTTGTGACAGCGTCGAATCGCCTATTTGGTGAAATCGTGCTGATTTGGCCACCCTCGAAAGTACTTTTGCGTGTAAGACCCCCGTCCTAAAGGCTGGTAAGCTTCTCGTCTGGACTCTTGGCTATAAGCGGATCGCCGCTCGCCGCCGTGTCCAGCCAACTCCCGACGCTTTTGCGCGACGTCGTATTCATCGACGAAGCGGCGCGTCAAGGTCTGGGCAAGCCTCCGGCGCCAGTGTCACTCGACTGGCTCAAGCGAGTCGCGCGTACCTCGGCGAGGCCACATGCACAACCGCCATCCTCAACCCGAACGCCATAGAGGCAATAGCCCGACAATCGTCAGCATATTGCTTATCACTCTGGGCATTTCGTTTGCTGCTTCAGTGCTGACGGGCAAGGCTGATCCGACCCAGTCGGCTATAGGCGCGCCGTTCTCCGTCCAAGGCCGCTAACAGGCTGTTGAAAAAGTCGGAAGTTCACGGAACGTCCCGGAACGAAGCGGAATCAAAGCGGGTTCGATATGGAATCAAATCGAGTCCGAAATTCCTTTTTCAACAGCCTGCTAAGCTCTTGGCGCCGGCCCGGGATATCGGTCATTTGGAAGGTCGCGGCGCTGGGGCGTTTTGTCGTTGCAGCACCATCACGAGGTCCCGAGCTTGCCGAATGCCGACGCCGCCGACCTGCCCGATTTGGCGAGGCGGCAGTAAGATAGCACGCCGTTGCCTCCGGTCCCAAAGGAGAGGTTAGCGCCGTCGATCGCCCACCAATGGCTCGTCCGGCAGCAACCTTGCGGTAGACACGCCTGTGACCGGCGCAACTGCTGGCAGCTTTCTTCGCGTAACAAGGGTCCATTGCCCAATGCCGTTGGCACTCGTCGGGCTGCCGATGGCCGTAAGCTTGAGGGCGAGGGCCGCCAGCCCTCCGGCATAAACGATCGCGCGGGCGACTGGACCGGTAGAGAATGGCATTGCGCGTATTCCAGACTGCCCCCGGCCCTATGCGGGCAGCCCCATAGGCGCCTCTATGCAAGAACGTTCCTCCGGGGCTGACCGCGTGCTGGAAGGGCGACGGGGCATGCTTGGGCTGACCATCGGGAACCAGGCCAGCCCGTAAGCGTTTTGCAAAGCAGCGGAGGACCGAGGTGGCAGTCGTTCAAATATGCGGTCCCTGGACCGAAGCTGAGCTTGTAGAGCTTGAGCGCATCAAGGACGTGCTGAGAGCGAAGGGCCTCGCCGATGAAGAACAGGGACTGACCAACCATGGTGATCCGTGGTTAGCGCTATGCGATGCGGACGGATGTGTGCTTTTGCACGTCGCGCGCATCGGCACGATCTATTACTATGACGGCCTCGGTATCTCGAAACCGCGAGTGGTCGCGCGGCTCGATGACGTAGTCGGGGTGATTCGATCGTTACGCATGACTGGATAGCGACGGCCAAGGTGATTGGGGCGATCGTTGGCTCATTGTTGACTTCAGACGGAAACATTCTCCAATCGCGTAGCATTTGGATTTCGATCTCAGTGTGCGGCTCGTCGGCCTTACCGACATTTGGACAATTCTTGATGGCATCTCCGGATGGGGCTCTGCCCCGCTAGCCGCGTAGGTCGGGGTTCTCCGATATCCTAGATCGCGATCGTCATCGATTGTCCGACTTCGGCCTCGCAGGTCCTTTCAGTTGCGGCGATCACGACAGAGAGCGCCCTGGCGAGTGACTTGGCGGGACAGCTGCGGTATGCTGGGACTCGCCCTCCATCGAGCCGGTGGAGGAGAAGAATCACGCAGAACTCCAATGTTCAATTTGCATGATGAAATCAAGCCGCTCGGCCAGACATTCTTGCAGAAGTAATGAGTCGCCGTATCGCGGATTCCGACGAAGGCGGCAAACTGAGGGCGTTTAACATACTTCGCGGACGACTGTAACAGCGTCAAAATGTTAAGAGTCTGTTTGAGAATGGCTCAATGGACGATGCGTCGCCACAAGAGACTGCCCAAGGCGACGTGGATCATCGCCTTGGAGACGTCGATCCGTTTTTCGTAGTCGCGCACCAGGCGCCGCCAGCGCGTCATCCATCCGAAGGTTCGTTCGACCACCCACCGTCGCGGCAGGACGTGGAAGCCTTTCTGGCCGTCGATGCGCCTGATCACCTCAATCACGAAGTCCTTGTAGGCGGCTTTGTCCATCAGCGTGTGCCGGTCGTAGGCGCCGTCGGCGAAGAGATGCTTGACCCAGGGCCAGCGCTTGCGGATCTGATCGAGGATCATCTGCGCGCCGGCGCTGTCGGAGATGTCGGCGGTGGTCAGGTTGATCATCAGGAGCCGCCCGTCGGTATCGACCGCGATGTGGCGCTTGCGTCCGACGATCTTCTTGCCGGCGTCGTAGCCGCGAACCTCGGCGCCGGGCGCCTTGACGCTCTGGCTGTCGATGACGCCGGCCGACGGGCTCGCCTCGCGCCCAACCCTTTCGCGATCGATCATCACCGCCATGTCGTGGATCGTCTCGAAGAGGAACCGCCGCACGAAGCGGCGAAACCACCAGTAGACGGTCCCCGAGGGCGGAAAATCCTTTGGCAACATGCGCCACCCGGCGCCGGAGCGCGCGATGTAGCGGATGGCGTTCAGGACCTCGCGAAGATCGGTCGTCGGTTTGCGTCCGCGCTTTGCCGGCTTCGGCGGGAATGGTCCCATCCGCTCCCACTCCTCATCCGTGAGATCGGTCGGGTAGCGCTTGGTCTTCTTCGCGATATCGGCCATCCGGCCACGGCTTGCCGGGGTCCACATCGCAAGCTTAAATCATGACCGTGAAAACACCGCAATCCCATTCTCAAACGGGCTCTAACCGCAATCAAAACCATCCGATGGTGGTTGACCTGCCCCCCGCAAGCTCCCTCAGTTGAGATGAGAGTCCGCCATTTGGAGACGGACGATGAGGAAGAGCCGGTTTACCGAAGAGCAGATCATCAACATGCTGCGTGAGCGGGAAGCGGGTTCGGCGACGGCGGAGGTTTGCCGCCGGCATGGGATCAGCGCGCAGACGTCTTACCGCTGGAAGGCCAAGTATGGCGGCATGACGCCGTCCGACGCGAAGAAGCTGAGGACCATGGAGGACGAGAACCGTCGGCTGAAGAAGCTGCTGGCCGAGGCGATGCTGGATGTCACCGCGCTGAAGGACATCCTGGGAAAAAACTGATTGAGCCTGCGGCGTGGCGCTCGGCCGCGCTTCGTCTGATGACGGAGCGCGGCTATTCGCAAAGGCGGGCCTGCAGGCTGGTCGCGGTCGATCCCAAAACGGCGCGGCGCGAACCGGTCGCCGACGCGCCTGAAATACGCGAGCGGTTGCGCGCGCTGGCCGCGACGCGCCGGCGTTTCGGCTATCGGCGGCTTGCTTTGCTGTTTGAGCGCGAGAACGTCGTCATGAACGCCAAGAAGCTATGGCGGCTCTACCACGAGGAGGGTCTGTCGGTGCGCCGCCGGCGCGGCCGCAAACGGGCCACTGGAACTCGGGCGCCGATCGCCCTGCCGCAGGGCCCGAACCAGCGCTGGAGCCTCGACTTCGTCTCCGACGCGCTGTCCTGGGGCCGCAGGTTCCGCGTCCTGGCGGTTATCGACGACTTTACGCGCGAAGCCCTGGCGCTGGTCGTCGACACCTCCATCGGCGGGCGGCGAGTGGTGCGTGAACTCGACGCGTTGATCGGGGCGCGCAGGCGGCCAACGACGATCGTCAGCGACAACGGGACGGAACTCACCAGTCGCGCGGTGCTGGAATGGACCAACAAGACCCGTCTCGAATGGCATTACATCGCGCCCGGCAAGCCGCAACAGAACGCGTTCGTCGAAAGCTTCAATGGCCGCTTTCGCGACGAGTACCTGAACGAAGAAGTGTTCGCCTCGCTCGCCAAGGCTTGGATCCTGATCAAGGCTTGGCGACGCGACTACAATAACGTCCGCCCGCACTCGGCCCATCGCGGCCTGACACCTGTCGAGGCGCTCACCCGAGCCGCGGGCGATCGGCTGCGCAATCCCGACCAGCCTCGCCGATCGCCCGCTACCCGCGCACCGGCCGAGACGGTATAAACATCGCGGACTCTCACAATAAATGAGGGATCGACGGGGAGCAGGTCATGGTGGCGGGAGAGGCGTGCCTCGAAGGCGCAGTTCGTTATTTTGGCGAAAGCTGCGATTGACGACCTTGCGGTCTATGGTCTTAAGTTGCTGCGCCGCCGAACTTGCGGGATGGTCTCATGGAGGAAAGCCATGCATATCCAACTCGTCTGGGGCCACAGTACCGCTGCAATGCCGCAGGAAATGGTTCCGGCGATCAGATTTGCCGCGCACTTTTATGATGACTGGTTCACGAACCCGATTGACGTCAAACTTAGGGTCGGCTTTGACGAGATCGATGGCGTTCATCTCGATCGCGCTGAGGGCGCTGAGGGGCGTTTCAACTATGTGCAATCGAGCTACCAGGCATTGCAGCCAACCCTTGCCGCCCAGGACGGCGGGGCGGCGTTGCCCGCCTCCGACCCAACTGGCGGCGCTGGCGTCTATGTGCCGGACGCGGAGGCCAAAGCGCTAGGGTTGCTGCTCGCCAGCGGCAAGGAAGTGGATGGCTATATAGGCTTTCGATACGAGCCCTACTACGCCACGGACCCGCACTTTCGGGCGGTGCCCGGGAAGGAAGATTTCACCGGCATCGCCTTGCATGAAATAAGTGAGGCTTTGGGACGTCGCGCCGATGGGTTTAGTCCAGTCGGCGATTTCACGGTGGCCGACCTGTTCCGCTACAGCGCGCCCGGCCTGATTGGCGTCGATGGCGTGCAAGACTATTTCTCGACGGATGGCGGAGCAACCAAACAGGGTGGGCTGTACTCTTTCGGGCAAGACTATTACGACTGGAACTATCCGGGTGAAGGGCCAGACGCCTATCGGGGAGGCATCACCGACGGCGTGCTCTCACCAATTACGCTGAAGGATGAGCACTTGATGGCGGCGCTCGGCTTTACCGAGGGGCCAATGCCATCGTGGTTTTTGAACTAATCGGCGCAGTATCCTCGGGAGCATCCGTTTTACTGGGAGCCAAGACAGGTCTGATTGACATTTCGATGCGCCATCAACCCAACGGGTTGGCTTCACCAGCAATCGCGCTCATCAAGCCGTCGTCAGGTGTAGGTTTAATCGGTCGGCGTCGAATTCATCGAGGCATCGAAGCGCCCGGTGCTCGACGGGGTTTCCATCTCGGCGACCTGGTGCTCGGTCACGACGTTCGCCAGATGCCGCCCGTCGAGAATTATGATCGAGGCATGCTGGATCGTCTTGCCCCCACCCGCCGCGGGGATCGCCGACGCCGCCGCGCTGGCGCTCGCCGCAAGGCCGCGGATCGCCGCGGAGAGCGACGCGCTAATCGAGGCGAAGGCGGTGCTGATCGCGGGCTGGAGCTGGCCAGGGAGGCCGTTCAGCGCTTCGGTCATGCTGCGAGGCAACCCGCCTAGCGCGCGAGCGTGCGCATCCTCCGGGTCCGCGCGGAAGCCGCCAGGACCGTTCTGCATGCGGTAGGAGCGGTCGAGATCGTCGGCGGCCACAATCGCTATGCGGCGGCGCTCTCGCTCAAGTGGAAGTCGGTCGTGTGCAACATCGTCAGCTTCGACGATCTACATGCGCAGTTGGCGGAGATCGACGAAAACTTGGTGCGGGCGAACCTGACGTCTGCGCGGGAGTTGACCGCAATCCGAAATCGGAAGGCGATTTAGAGAATTCATCCTGAGACGAAGAACGGCGGCGATAGGAAGTCCGATCAGATCGCAGAATTCTGCGAACTGATCAGAGAGGTTCACCGCCGCTACGGCCGCCGCGACCGGCAGAAGCGAGCGCGCCGTCCGGGTGATCGCCGCCCTCGGCGAGGCCCTCGGCGACGCCGCCCTCGCAGACATAGCTGGCACGTCGCTCGACAAAGGCGTCGAGCTTGACGCGCTGGCGAAGAAGGGGCCCGCCGAGCGCGCGCCCATTAACGAGCGCGCCAAGGCCGGAGAGTCGATTGGCACCCGCGCGCAGCAGCGTCGCGAAATCGGCCATGGCGGATGGCGCCTAAGAAAAAGCCGCCCGTTTCGGGGCGGCCGAGAGTTTTTAGAGCGGGCTGTCTTTGAATTGAATCGGAGGGGATTCCCGAATTGGCAGTGTTCTGATTCAACCTGTTGGCTGGGCGGAGGCCAGCAGGAATGCCAAAGCCGTATTCACAAGATTTGCGAGACCGCGTGATCGACGCGGTGGAGAAAGGCGGAATGAGCCGCCGCGCGGCGGCGCGGCGCTACGAGATCAGCGAATCCATCGCCGTCAAATGGCTTGAGCGCGTTGAACGGGACGGCTCGCGAGAGCCGACCGGGCGTCGTGGCCATCGGGCCTCCAAGCTGATGCCGCACCGGGAGTTTCTGGAGGCCGCGCGGGTGGAGAAGTCGGACGTCACGCTTCAGGCGCTTTGCGACCGCCTTTTGTCCGAACGAGGCGTCAAGGCCGACACCTCGATGATGAGCCGCTTCTTTCGCCGGATCGGCGTCACGTTTAAAAAAAGACCCTCGTCGCGCGCGAACAGGATCGTGCGGACATAAGCCGCCACCGCAAACGATGGCGCGCCTATCAGGGCCTCATCGATCCCAAGCGTCTGGTCTTTATCGACGAGACCTGGACCAAGACCAACATGACCCGCCCGCGCGGTTGGGCGCCCAAGGGCGAGAGGCTCGTCGACAAGGTTCCGCACGGCCACTGGAAAACCGCGACCTTCCTCGCCGCGTTGCGCAGCGACCGCATCGAAGCGCCCTGCCTGTTCGACGGGCCCATCAACGGCGAACGCTTTCACGCCTACGTCGAGCAGTTCCTCGTCCCGACCCTCAAGCCTGGCGACGTCGTCATCCTCGACAATCTGGGGTCCCACAAGGGGAAGGCCGTGCGACGGGCGATCCGCGACGTCGGTGCGCGTCTCGTTTTTCTGCCCAAATACTCCCCGGATCTCAATCCCATCGAGCAGGTCTTCGCCAAGTTCAAAACCCTCCTGCGAAAAGCGGGAGCGCGAACCTACGAAGCCGTCTCTCGAGCCTGCGCCGACATCCTCACTCGCTATCCACCCGAAGAATGCGCCGCATACATCAGGAATGCAGGATATGCGTAACGTCAAATGCAGAAGGCTCTAGGAGCGTCATCTGCTTACGGTCTGCGGCGCTTCGGCCCAATCAAGCAACGCACCCTACGAGTTCGAGCTACAGTCGCGGCTTCCCGTTCCCGCGCCGCGATCAGGGCCGCTTGGCTCCGAGCGCCGAGCGGCCCCGCTCTGAGCACTTGAAATTGCGTGAAAGTTCTATGCTTAATGCTTCAACCGGCGGGTGCAATCGGCCGCCTCGCCGGCCAGGGCCGCCGAGCGCCCCCCAGCCAAAGTACTCGGCGGCCCGCTACCACCAGCGCGCAATGGAAGGCCAAGCGGAATGCCGCTCGTTCACGTCGATAGCTCTGCCTACGAAAACGCGCAGGGCGTCCATTTCCCGATGCTGCACGGCAATTCGATCGTTCGGGTTGTCGTGACCCGCGCAGCAATTCTTGGGGGAGGGCGGCCGCCCGCGGATGGCCGCTATTTGGCGCGCTTCGAAGCCGCCAGGGAGTTCTTTGAGACCATCGCGAGCGAGAAATTCGACTCTGACGGACGGCGAAGGTCATGATTGACCGCGAGGATTTGCTCGGCAAGGCCACCGAAGGCCGAAAGCTCTAGATTCAACTCGCTCGACGCGCGGTGATTCGCTGGCCGGAAGCGGGAGGGGGCGATGGCGTTCAAGCTCACGGCATTTGTCAGTCAGCGGGCGTAAGATGCTCTGTACCACTTCCATTTTGACGCGGATCGACCAGATGCCGTCGAGGCCGTTTCCCTCAACCCGGTAGATTATCAGTCCCGGCTGGCCATTGATCGTATAGGTGGCCGCGAGCGCGTCATTTCTGCGCATCCCAAACCCTTTGTAAATCGAATCGCCGATCGTCCACTGGATGCCGAACGTGGTGTCTGACAAGATTTCTATGGCGACGGTGCCGGTGTATTTCGATCCATCGGCGTTCGTTCCAACGGCCTTGTAGGTCGACGCGAGGGTGAGTGCATCGGCGCTGGCCGCCGTGGCGACAACGAGAAATATGAACGTCGAAATAGCTCTGATCACCGCGCGCTCCCCTTCGGGTGGAACCTGAAGTTCCGACAATTGACCAACGCATGTCAATGTCCAATTTGCGACAACGCTCGATCATCCCTAGCACTACTTTGGCAGATTGACGGTTCATTAACCGGCGACGGGTGAGGCTTCGCGCTCTGATTTGAGGAGCGTGGGGCATGGGAGATTTGCGAGGAGAGCTATCGGATTGGCTGGCGCCGTTCTTGGCCACGCTTGGCCATAAGGCGCGGCGGCGGATGTGTCCGCTCTATGTGGCGGGGCTGATTGGACCGGGCGATCGCAAGAGCGTGGGTCCGATGGCCGACCGGATGGCGCCGGGCGATTACGACCAGCTCTATCATTTTGTGTCGGATGGGATATGGGACGACAAGCCCCTCGAGCTCGAGCTTGCCCGCCAAACCGAAGGGCAGATATGCAAGCTCAAGCTCGTCAAGCGCCAGATGTATGGACGCGGAAAGCTCGACTTGCTTCAGGCCCGCGTAATTGGCCTCGCGTGATCGAGACTTCACCAAATATGCGTCAGACCCCAATAGGGACCCCCTTATTGCGGCTGGCAGGAGCGGTAGCGCTCGCTCCGGCGCAGCTGGTCGGGGTTGCGTAGCCGGGGCGAGCGCGGCGGCGTGAGGAACGGTCGGTTGAGGGTCAGGCGCGGTTCTTGAAGCGCCAGCTTTCGTTTCCGGTCTCGACGATGTCGCAGTGATGGGTGAGGCGATCGAGCAACGCCGTCGTCATTTTGGGATCGACGAAGACGCTCGGCCATTCGCCGAAGGTCAGATTGGTCGTGACGATGACCGAGGTGCGCTCGTAGAGACGGCTGATCAGGTGGAACAGGAGCTGCCCGCCGGCTTGCGCGAAGGGCAAATAGCCAAGCTCGTCGAGGATGACGAAGTCGAGGCGGGTGAGGTAGTCGGCGAGGCGGCCCTGCCGGCCGATCGCGCCTCGGCCTCGAGCCGATTGACGAGATCGACGGTGGTGAAGAAGCGGCCGCGTGAGCCCGCGCGGATGCAGCTTCGCGCGATGGCGATCGCCAGGTGTGTCTTGCCCGTGCCGGTTCCGCCAACCAGCACGACATTGCGCTGCTGCGCGATGAAAGCGCCGCCGGCAAGATCGCGAACGAGATTCTCATTGATTGGGGTGTCCGCGAACGCGAAGTCGTCGACGTCTTTGGCGAGCGGCAGCTTAGCGATGGAAAGCTGATATTTGATCGATCGGGCCTGTTTCTCCGATATCTCGGCCTTGAGCAGATCGCCGACGAAGTGCTGCGGCTCGTGCTTGCGCTTGAGCGCCGTGGCGAGCGTTTCATCATAGGCGCTCTTCATTCCGTAGAGCTTCAGATCGCCCATCATGTCGAGAACTTCGGTTCGCTCCATGGTCATGCCCTCCTGAGTTGGTCGTAGCGGGCGCAATCGGCGATCGGCTCATGCCGGAGCCTCAGCGCGGCCGGGGTGAAGATGGGCGCCACAGGTCCGGGATCGCGCTGACGTGCAAGGATGTTGATGATCACGTCGGCGGAATGGACGCCTTCGGATATCGCCTGGGCGCAAGCGGCTTCCACGGCCGGCAAACCGTCGCTGAGCACCGCGGCTAGGATGGCGACCATCTGGCGATCGCCGTCGTCGGAATCGGCGAGCTTCCGGCGCACTTTTTCGATCGCCGTCGGCAGCACCCAGTCCTTGAACGGCGCGCCATTGCGCAGCGCGCCGGGCTTGCGAGCCAGAACCGGCACATAGTGCCAGGGGTCGTAGATCGTCTCGCCCCGACGGCACGCCGTGATGAAACGGCAAAAATTGCCGCAGGAACTCCAGATGGGTCTCGCCCCACCCGACGATGTTCTCATAGTCGCCGCAAACGGCGATCGTCCCGCATATCAATCGGCGCGGGGCCGCGACGCTGATCGGTCTCGCAAATACGTGATCACAACATGAACGTAGGGGTCATACTCTGATGCCGATTCACAACGCTGACAGCACGAGTGAGCGACCGAACGCGAACTTTACTGTCTCGGCCGCTCGCGTTGCTCGCGCGGTGTCTATTTGCGTCGGCGTGAGCGGCTGTGCGCGGTCGCGCGCTTGTGGCGTCGAACACGACATTGCCGTCGCGCCCGCCGACAATCAGTTGCACTTGGGCGCGTCACATCTGAGGATTGAGCGCGAAGAGTTGGGGTATCGCACCGGCCGTCGACGGCATCGGCGCGATCTCGGGAGGCGGCCCACCCGCGCCGTCGCGTTGCCGGTATCCGCGTAGAACAAATTCGTAAGCGATGGGCCGTAAACTGCAGCCTTTCGTCGTTGAGGCCTGTCAATGCGAAATCTGCAACAGAAGACGCCGCTGCTCGTCGATGCCAATAGCGAAGACATCCCTGCGGAACTTATCCAGGTGGACCTGAGGAAAAAGGGCGAAGGCGGCTACGACGAGCTTTGGCTTCAAAACCTGATCGCGTGTCGGCCGCTCGTGCTTCCCATTCAGGAAATCGAGGCGGCGTTTTCCCCCGCGTTCTCGGTTTGCATGGAGCTGCCTCTGGGATCGAAGTTTCTGGACAATCTCCTTGTGACGCCGCTTGGCAACCTGATCGCGGTCGAGTGCAAGTTGTGGCGCAATCCGGAAGCGCAACGTGAGGTGATCGCTCAAGCGATTGATTATGCCGGCAGGCTTCAGCGTCTCAGCTACGCCGAATTCGAAACGGCAATTCAAAAGGCGCGCCATGAGCCAGGCTTTCGGCTCTATGCGCACGTCTTGCGGGAGGCGGGGGAGCCCGAACCTTCGTTTGACGAGAAACGGTTCATTGACGCGGTCTGCAAAAACTTACGTACGGGCCGCCTCTTGCTCTTGATCGTGGGCGACGGCGTCCGCGAAGGAGCTGAAGGGATGGCGGAGTTTCTCCAACAACACACCGGCGCCCATTTCGCTCTGACCCTCGTCGTCCTGGCTGTGTACGAAGTTCCCGGAACTTCGAAGCGCCTAATCGTGCCGTCAGTTCCGGTTCAAACGACAAACATCGTCCGGGGCATCGTGCATTTTACCGACGCGAGGGTCACGATTACCGCGCCGGAGAAGCAAGCCGCCTCCGATCGAGCGACCACTTTGTCCGAGGCTGAATTTTTTGAGTCTCTTGACGGCCTTAGGTCGGGCACTTCGACGGCGCTGCGCGCGTTCCTGGCAGCGCAAGACGATCTACATGTGGAATATGAGGTCAGGGAGACCCTGATTGTCCGAATGGCGATCGGAGACGACAAGCTCCTCCCCTTCGTCATCAGTCGCGACGGCGGGGTCGATACAAGCTACAATTTCAATCGAAAAGAGGAGACGCGATCGTTTGCTGAGCGTCTGGCCGCTGCTATTCCGGGTGCGCTGGCCAAGGAGACGCCGAAGACTTGGTACGTCGCGCGGCGAAAGTCCGATGGCAGCCTCCTGACCGTCTGGGACCTCCTCGAACATAAGGAAGGATGCCGCGCGGCACTGGAAGCGTTGCAAAAATCAATGAAGGCCGAGTCCCAGGTATGATGTGGGATATTTTCGCTGAATCGCTGAGCAGTCGGAGTGCCAGCACATTCTTAGGCGCGTATCGTCGTTGCGCCACGGGCGCCGAGACTGTCCGCTGTATGGATATGGGCGAACCCCGAGCTCACGCGGTCGTGTTGAGCGCCGTCGCGCTGGCGGCCGGGGGCCTCCGTTCTCGGCGGCTTGGAGACGTCAGCCAGCGTGCGACCCGCTGCCGCACGGTCGCGTCGACGCGTCTTCGAGGGCCCCGCCACGTCGATTTCCCGCCGGCGCCGACTTGCGGACATCTCGGCCACGGCGCCATCAGCTACGAAGCTTACCGTACGGTCGGGATGGCCTCCGCCGCCCTTCGCGCGGCCGTCTCAGCAAACCGATCGCCCGTCTCGACGAGGACAGCGGCATTGCCCGTCGCAGCCTCATAGCGCCGGATGATCACGTCGATGTAGAGCGGATCGAGCTCGACGCCGCGGCAGACGCGGCCGGTCTTTTCGGCGGCGATGAGGGTCGAGCCCGACCCGAGAAACGAATCGAGTACGATATCGCCGCGGTTGGTAAGGTCGAGAAGCGCATCCACGAGCATGGCGGTCGGCTTAACGGTCGGGTGGTCCTGAAGGCCGCGGCGGGCGTCCGAGCCCAAGGACGACGCCCCGGGATAGGTCCATAGGTTCGAGCGCGAGCGGCCGCGCTTGCCGAGCTGGACATTGTTGACGTGAGGCGCGTCGCCTTTCTTGAATAGTGGCAGAAGCTCGTGATGGGAGCGGTAGAGGCTGCCCATCCCGGGGTTGGTCTTCGCCCAGACGATCAGATTAAGGGGCGTCAGGCCGAGCCTGGCGGCCGCGGCGGCGACGGTTGGCGCGCCCCGCCAGTCGATGAAGGTTCCGAATAAGCCGCCGTCGCAAAGGAAGTGAAGCGCAGCCTCGATCCAGGCCACGTTGAAGGCCAGGAATTCCTCGGGGGTCATTTCGCCCGAGGCCATCGCGAACTCGCGGTGGGTGCCACCCGTGACATGGCCGGCGATTTTCACGTTATAGGGCTCGTCGGTCAGAACGAGCCGAACCGGAAGATCGCGTTCCATGAGGCGACGAAGCACGATCAGGTCGGTCGCGTCGCCGCAGATTATGCGATGAGGGCCAAGCTGGAATATGTCGCCGAGCCGCGCGACCGCGGCGGCGCCTGGATCGGGCGCCAGCGGCCCCTGTTCGACGGCCTGCAGCTCCTCGCCGATCACAACTTGATCGATTTCGTCGAGCGAGAAGCCCGAAATCTCGATCCGCGCATCTTCCAGGATCAGCTCCTCGAATTCGATTTTTAGCTCGTCGAGGTCCCATTGACCCTTTTCGCCAAGCCGATTGACGGCAAGGCGCAATAGTCGCTGGTGGGCCGCCGTCAAATGGTCGACTCGAATACAGGGGACGCTGGGAAGACCCAAGTGCTTGGCCGCCTCAAGCCGAACTTCCCCGTCGAGCACGACATTGTCCTTGCCGATCAGGATCGGATCGCAGAACCCGAGTTCGCTGATCGACGCCGCCACTTCGCTGACATGCGCGGCGTCGCGCACCCGGACCTTGCGCGACGGCGACCGCAGGTCGTCGGGCGGGAGATAGGCGATCTCCAGCGCCGGTAGGACGTCGTTGCGCAATGCGCACGGCGCCGCGCCAGGCGCCGCCAGCCGCGCGAGGTTCTCTCGTCGTCGCCGGCTCTTGCCCTTCAGCTGGTGCTTGAAAGACTGCTCGATGGCGAGTGGATCGGACTCGATTTTGGACATCATACTTTCTCCTGCTCGTTCGACGAAGCCGACGGAATATCGACGTCAGTGCCCATTGCGGGCAAAGTAGCGGCTGCGTGGCGGCTCGGGCTGCTCGCTGTGCAATTGCTCCAGGGCGGCCTTCTGAGCCGGCGCCCACAACCCATATTGGGCCGCGTTGAAGCGCGCCTTGTCGATGACACGCCTCAGATTTGCCCCTACGACAGACAGGGCATCGACCTGGTCGTCGTATTTGCCGTCCGGAAATGCGGCAAGCTCGTTCAGAAGAATCTCCAATCCGGGCATGGAGTCGGGAATCAGCATCAGCCCATCGTAGAGATGTTGCATTGTGTGATGGAATTGACGGACTTTCTGATCTCCGGTCCTGATCTTGTTCAGGTTTGAGCTGGGCAATATGTGGCGAAGCGGGCCTCCAGGGCGCCTAAGGTCGGTCAGATCTTGGAAGACGTTAAGGCCGACCCCGTTGCCGTCCATGACGATCAATGCCGGCTTGTCCAGCCTGTCCTGCTCGAGGATCATCGCGCGCACGTCGGGCAATTCGACGCGCGCGCGAATGATCGGGCCGAGAAGATACAAAATATCCCGACCGTCGCGATTCTTGACCAGACCGAACTTCGCGCAGACCGTCCAGTCGCCGCCGCCCTTGGTGGCCGCAAGGTCCCAGGAGTGAATGATCAGTTCGAATAGTGGGGGGTCGCGGTAGCGCGCCAGGCGGTCGATCGAACACATGCCCGAGCCGCCAAATTGAGGATTCTGCTGATATTGGGCCTCGAAAATGTGCGGAGGCGAGCGCTTTCGTATTGCATCGGCGGTCTCGGGAATCATCCAGTTGGGATTGAGAATGTCTCCGGGCGCGCGGAATAGCAGATTGTGCCGGCGATCAGCGTTCACGTAGTGCTGCTTCGTCACGGCGATCAGAGGAAGCGGAATGTGACACCATCCGCCCTCCTCGACGAATGTAGCGGTCAGATCGTCCGGGGCGAGGCGATGCATCACCAAAATAATCACGCCATTGGCTTGGTCCAGGAGACGCTGGGCGACCACGCCGTAGTACCAATCGCGCAGTTTCTGCTTGGCGAGTTCGGAGGCCACTTCGGACGGCTGCATCGGGTCGTCGATGATGATGAGATCGGCCCGGAACCCCGCGATGTCGCTTCCGACGGCGGTCGCATAGCGTTGTCCGCCCTTTGTGGTCGTGATCGAATCTTCCGCTTTTTTGTCGAGCACCGTGCCGGGAAAGATCGCTTTGTAGATTGCTGACTGCATCACCAGGCGGGTCTTGCGCGACAGGTCGTGGGTGAGGTCGTCGCCATAGCTAATGCAAATGATCTTCCCGCTAGGGTTTACGCCTAAGAGCCTATCCGGCGAGTTCTTGAATCATGGGAATCATTTGTGATTCAAGGAAGGCGATCTGATTCTCGAAGGGATCGCCGATGTGGTCGACAGAAAATCGCGGGCGTTACGACCGCAGCAGGCTTCGCTATCCCAGTGATTTGACCGACGACGAATGGAAACTCGTCGAGCCGCTGATTCCTCCGGGCAAGCGGGGCGGCGGCAAGCGCACGGTTGTCATGCGCGAGGTGGTCAACGGGCTGATGTATATTTTGAGCACGGGCTGCCAGTGGGCCGCGCTTCCGAAGGACCTTCCGCCCAAAAGCACGGTGTACGACTATTTCGACCTGTGGAGTTGGGATCGCACGCTCGATCGCATCCACGAGGCGCTTTACGCGGCGTGTCGCGAACAGGCGTCGCGCGAGGCGAGCCCGACCACCGCCATCATCGACAGCCAGAGCGTGAAAAGCGCCGAAAAAGGGGGCCGCATGATCCGCCGGGATACGACGCTGGCAAGAAGATCAAGGGAAAGAAGCGTCACATCCTCGTCGACACGCAAGGCCTGTTGATGCACGCCATCGTGCACACCGCCGACATCCAGGACCGCGACGGCGGCGCGCTGGTGATGGCGACCCTGTTCGGCATGTTTCCGTTCTTGTTGAAGCTCTACGCCGATGGCGGTTATCGGGGGCCGATATTCCGGCGCGCGTTGAAAAAGGTAATGTCGCGTGTGAACGTCGAGATCGTCAAACGCTCCGACACCGCAAGAAAGTTCGTCGTGTTGCCCAAACGCTGGATCGTCGAGCGCACCTTCGCGTGGCTGGGGAGATGCCGCAGGCTCGCGAGAGATTGGGAAAACTTCAATCAGAAAGCGCTCGCGTTTCTGCGTCTCGCCTCAATCCGGCTCATGCTCCGAAAGCTATGCAATCCAGCGTGATGTGTCCGGATAGACTCTAAGAACCACGCGGTATAGAAGATCGAGACCAACAAGGACTTCATATGGCCGGGCGGGAGATTGAAGATGACCCGTTTGGCGCCACCGGTGGTCGTCTTCATCAACACGTGGGCCATCAAATCCACGTATTCCGCGGGCGTCATTTGCTTGCCGTCGTGCAGCACCGGAAAAAGCAGCGAGGCGAAGATGCAGAAATCGACACGAGCCAGGGCGGCGAAGTCGCCCTGGCTCGGGGCCCTGTCCGGGCCATTGGCTGCGGCGAGAGCCATAGCCAGCTACTCCTCTCCGGTCAGGCGGCGGAGGCGCTTGGCGATGAGCTTCAGGTTCTCCTTGTCGGGGATCACGAAATCCGCGGCATTGCCGGAAGTCGCGCTCTGAGCGATCGCGGCGTCTTGATCAATCTTCAACACCAGAGCAATCGACTTGTGGTCGCCCTTCATCGAGCCGCCGACCGTCTGACTGGCGATGACGTCTCCCTTGGTCGTCTTGAAGGGCTTGCCGCCCTTCATGACCGTGATGGGTTGCCGAAGTTGCCGTAGGATCTGGGCGCTCAGATTGCTGCTACCCTTCGGTCTCCCATTCGGGTTGCCGGATTGGCCGGGCCTAAACTGGGTACCCTCGGGCGGCTGCTTACCATGCGCCGATTTGTCGGGTTGAGGTTCCTTATCGTTCGATTCCATCTCTCAATCTCCCAATGTATGAGACGCCCAAAGGGCGGTCGGGTGCGCCCACGCGACGGTGCAAACCGGCCGCACGAAGGCTCTCGTTGTCAGATCAAAGTTTTAGAAAGACGAAAGACTGGTTGCTCTCAGGAGAACCGATCGTTTTACTAGGTCGCTCTCAGGCGAGCCAATTGTTTTACTTGGTTGCTCTCAGGCAAACCGGTTGTTTTACTAGGTCGCTCTCAGGCGAACCGATGTTGTCGTGGCGTATTGGCAAAGCCCCCGCTCGGTGACAGATATGCATATATCTACTCAAGAGCAACGAAGCAACAAGGAATATCCGCGCGGTCCAAATCTACAACCCGGTCACGTCAGCAATCGATAAGGAACTGGATGTTAAGACCGGCCTTTTCCCAGCTCCCCGGAAGATTCGATGGGATCCCCGTCTTCCCGCTCATCGGTTAGATCGTGCCGCGCGGGAGCTCGCTCGATTTCAAGTTTGAGCAGTTGCAGGGTCGCCGCCGCGTACTCCGCCGCGATCTCTCGGCGCGGCGGCCCGACAGCCGAGAGGCGTGTGTGCCTCAAAAGCGCCTCTGTGGTCTGCACCAGCATCGGAAATTCGTCGGGATCGAGCCGCTCCATGCTGGAGGCGATACGGCCCGCGGCAGTCTCCTGTGTTGCCTCGTTCGATTGAGCGCATTCAGTCATGATCATGTTCGAGAGGCCGGCGATCACCCGGTTCAGACCGCGCGGAAAATAGCTCGCGTCGAAGCCCAGAGCGTCGATGAACACCAGGATTCGTTCGGCGAGACGCGGGTCGAGCAGGGGGTTCCAAGACAATTCAATTGCAACGAGGCGCGCCATCATGGGCCTGCCAAAAAGTTTCTGCTGTACGCCCCAAAAAAAGCTCGGTGAGGTATCCACTTGGAGTATCGCGTGGCCTGTAAGGACGCGCCGACCCGGCCAGCGCCTTGCGGGCGATTTCGGTGCAAATCTGAGAGATCCCGCCGCGAAAGCGGGACCTTATCGTCGTGGGAACCACGCCGAGCGCCTTGGCTAGCGTCTCGACCTTGAGACTTCCGGGGATCTCAAGCAGTTGCGATGCGGTCGATACGATCTTTGAATTCTCTAGGCCGGCTCGCTCTCCCGCGCCCCGTTTTTTGATGGGCTTCTTTCCCTTATCTTGAGGATCATGCTTGTATCCATAGAAATTTCGCCCGGGGGCGGCCCTCATTGCCGCTCCATACAATCAAATAGGCGGGCAAGCTATTACAATCGTCATAGGAGCGTTTAAGCGGACTTCGGACAGTCTGTGTTTTGGCCTTGAGGATGGCGCGGGCGACTGCTGGCCGCGGGACGCAAAGCCCCTGCAAATTCAGCGTTGCCTCCTGATCTGCCCCTGATCGCTTCCTGTTCCGAAAACGCCGGTAGCCGGACGATCGGTTGGCCAAGTCCAAGAAAATCAAGACGAACTCGGAGGCGCCGGCACCGCACCTGCTCTCAATTTTGCAAAATCCCCTGTATTTTCCCCTGTTACCAGGGAATCGACGGGTGTGCAGACCGGTTTGCGCAGACTGCGCACACCGCCACATATTAATCTATTGATATAGAAACGATATTTTCGATTGCGTGGTACGATCTACGCCGTCGCTCCAGGGCGTTTGGGCGACGCTTTTTCGCTTCGTCCACGGAGACGTGTCAATCGGCGCGCACGAATTTGACTCCCAAGACAACAGACGCGGACGGCAGCGTTCGCCCCGGCGGGGCAGGTGAGGATTGCGCAGACTGGGGCCTCACGCGCGGGGCTTGAAGCGCCAGCCTTCGGCGCCGGTCTCGTCGAGATCCACGGTGGTGAAGCCGGCACGACCGGAGCGGATGCAAGTTCGTGCGATAGCAGTCGGGAGGGTGGCGGGCGACGCGATCAGTCCGCCGCCACCAGGAAGCCGCCCGACTGCCGTCGCCAGAGCGCGGCGTAGACGCCGTCGCGTGCGAGCAACTCGTGGTGCGAGCCCATCTCGATGATGCGCCCGGCCTCCAGCACGATCAGCCGGTCCATCGCCGCGATGGTGGATAGCCGATGGGCGATCGCGATCACCGTCTTGCCGCGCATCAGCGTCTGAAAGCTCTCCTGGATCGCCGCCTCGACCTCGGAATCCAGCGCCGAGGTCGCTTCGTCGAGCACCAGGATCGGCGCGTTCTTCAGCAGCACGCGCGCGATCGCGATCCGCTGGCGTTGCCCGCCCGAGAGCTTCACGCCGCGCTCGCCAACCATCGTGTCGTAGCCGGTTCGCCCGTCGGGATCGACGAGATCGCTGACGAACTCCTCGACATGCGCCTGCCGCGCCGCAAGGATCATCTCGTCGCGGCTCGCCTCGGGGCGGCCGTAGAGAATGTTCTCGGCGATCGAGCGGTGCAGCAGCGCGGTGTCCTGCGTGACCATGCCGATCCGTCGCCGCAGGCTGTCCTGCGACGCCTTCGCGACATCCTGGCCGTCAATCAGGATGCGGCCGCCCTCGACGTCGTGGAACCGCAGCAGCAGGTTGACCAGGGTTGATTTTCCCGCGCCCGAACGCCCGACCAGCCCGACCTTCTCACCGGGCTGGATCGTGAACGAGAGGTCGTCGAACACGCCCGCGCCCTTGCCGTAGTGGAAGCGCACGCGCTCGAACGCGATCGCGCCGCGAGGCGCGGTCAGCGTCGCGGCGTCGGGGCGATCGACCAGCGCCCGCGGCACGCTGACCGTGCGGATCGCCTCCTGCACCTGGCCGACGTTCTGGAAGATGCCGATCGACGTCCACATCACCCAGCCCGACATGGTTACGACCCGGATCGCCAGACCCGTCGCCACCGCAATGTCGCCGACGGTCACAAACCCGCGCATCCACAGCCAGACAGCGAGCGATCCGACCACGGTCAGCAGCAGGCTGTTGAGGCTCGACACCGTGAGATTCAAAAGGGTGACGAGACGCGTCTGCGCATGGAACCGCGAAAGATGGTTCGCCAGCGCCTCGCGGGCGTGGTCGTCCTCGCGGTCGATGTGCCCGAACAATTTCACCGTCTGGATATTGGCGTAGCTGTCCACGATCCGACCGGTCAGGATCGCGCGGGCGTGCGAAAGCTGCTCGGAGCGATGCCGGATGCGCGGCACAAAAAAGCTCAGCGTCGCGACATAGGCGCAGATCCACACCGCCAGCGGCAGCGCAAGCCGCCAATCCGTGCCGATGAAGATCACCAATGCGCTCAACGCGAAGATCGTGACGAACCACAGCGCGTCGATGATCTGCACCACCGAATCGGTGAGACCCGGCGCCGCCTGCACGATGTTCGAGGCGATCCGGCCGGCGAAATCGTTGGCGAAATAGGCGACCGACTGCCGCAGCACGTAGCGGTGCGTCTGCCACCGAATCATGTTGGTCGCGCCGGGCATGATCGTCTGCTGCACCGCGATGTCATGGGTCAGTGCGGCGAGCGGACGTCCAACCAGAACCAGCAAGCCCATGCCGATGAACTCGCGGCCGTGGTCTCGCCAGAGACCGGTGGGATTCGACGCGCGCAAGATGTCGACGAGGGCGCCGACGAAGCGCAGAATCTCGACCTCGATCAGCGATACGACCAGCCCGATCGCCATCAGCGCGACGAAATAGGGCCAGACCTGGCTGCAAAAGCGCAGGTAATAGCCGATCAACGACACCGGCGGCATCGTGTCGGGGTGCTGGCGGAATGGGTCTATGCGGGTCTCGAAAAAACGGAACATGAAGTGATGTCCAATGGCGATCGCGGCCCCGAAAAGAGGGACGAAGAACCTCTGACGAGGGAACGAAACGCGGAAGGAAGAGGACTGACGTCTCGGAGATTCAGGGACGTCGGACCGGAGGGCGGCTTAACGGAGGTCGGACGCCGCCGGGTAAGTCGAGCGCATTACAAAACGCTCGAGGGGGCGCCGAAGGAAGTTTCGGATATGTCGAATCGATTCCATACCCGCCTCCTTTCGCTCGCACCAAAAAAACAGCTCCGCCGGCCCATGCCGCGCGGAGTGGCTGAGCACTTTTAACGGAGAACGCGCGCTAAACCAGCCTTGATCTTCCATCCCGGATGATTCGTGGCCGAGTGTGGCGCCGAGGCGACAGTTTCGCCGCATCGCTGGACGGCGCGAAGCCGTGAAGATCCTGCGGGGCTGGCGGGATCATTTCTCCGGCCGCGTAGCGGAACGTCATCCGAGCGCCGCGATAATCGCGTCCGCATTGGTCACGACCGACACGTTCTGCAACGCGAAGTTGATCGAGGCGCTGTGCCAGTCGGCGTTCATCGTCGAACAGCAATCCTCGGGCACGTAGACAAAATAGCCTTTGTCGGCGCCTGTTCGCGCGGTGTGCTCGACCGACATGTTGGTCCATGCGCCCGTGCAGATGATCGTGTCGCGCCTTGCGCCCTTGAGCAGGGTTTCGAGGCGCGTGCCCTCCCAGGCGCTCATGCGCATCTTCTCGACGATCAGATCGCCCGGCTGCGGCTCGAGGCCGTTTACCGGCGCCGCGCCCCAGGACCCCCGCACCATCGCATTGGCGTCGACGATGCCCTTGAACAGCGGGGCGTTGAGCGTCATGCCCGGCGCGCCGGGTTCGACGACGAACCAGACGTGAATCACCAATCCCCGGCTCGCTCGCACGGCCGCGGCGAGCCGGCGCGTGTTGTCGACGACGCGTTGCGCGCGCGCGTGACCGGGCGAGCCGGACTCTGCGAAAGCGCCGCCGACGCTGATGACGTCGTTCTGCATATCCTGGATGATCAGGGCGCAGCGCCGTGGATCGAGCGCGAGGCCGGGGGCGGCCGATGACGACGAGGTCGGCCGCATTTCCGCGCCGGAAGCTAGCGGGACGCCGCGACCGCTGGCGCTCATATAGGGCTCGTGCCGCGGACCAACCTTGGTCGCGACGGTATAGACCGAATGGGTCGCGGTCATGAACAGCGTCTGGAAGTCCGGGCCGCCCCACGCCAGATTGGCGACCAGCTCCGGCACGCGAACCTTGCCGAGAAGATCGCCCGAAGGGGCGTAGACCCAGACGCCGCCGGGCGCCGTCACCCATACGTTGCCGCGCGCGTCGCATTTCATGCCGTCGGGCACGCCGGCTTCCTGCGACGAGCGGATCGCCGAGGCGAAGACGCGGCTGTTGGACAGCGCGCCGTCGGCCCCGACATCGAAGACGCGGATCAACGTCTGGACCGTGTCGTTGACGTAGAGCCGCTTTTCGTCGGGCGAGAAGCAGAGGCCGTTGGGCTGATCGAACATGAAGCGGTCGACGAGGAGCTGCGGCGCTCCGCCGCCCGGCGCCAGGCGATAGACGCCCTGGAAGCCGAGCTGGCGGGGACGTTCGACGCCGTAGACCGGCATGCGCCCGTACCACGGATCAGAGAAATAGATCGATCCGTCCGAGCGCACGCAGACGTCGTTCGGACTATTGAGCTCCTGGCCCTCGAAATGCGAGGCGAGGACCTCGCGCCGGCCGTCCGGTCGTTCGCGCACCAGCGACGACGTCGCATGCTCGCATACGATCAGATTGAGATCGGCGTCGTAGGTCATGCCGTTGCATTTGTTCGACGGGCGGCGCGCCTGCGAAACGCCGCGCCTGGCGTCCCAGCGCCGCCGCACGTCGGCGGGCATGTCGGAGAACAGCAGATACTGATCCACGGGATGCCAGATCGGACCTTCGGTGAAGGTGAAGCCGGCGCCGAGTTGCTCGACCGGCGCATCGGCGTCGATCAAATCCTCGAATTCGGGCCTCAAGGTCGTATGTGTCATCAATCGGGATCCTTGTCTTTCGCCGGGCGGTGAGGCCGAATCGGCGGCTGCAACTCTAGTCGAACGCGATGACTTGCCGCACGCCGACGCCGTCGCGCAGCCGATCGAACCCCTCATTGATGTCTTCGAGACGCAGCCGATGGGTGAGCAGGGCGTCGACCTGCAGTTTGCCCGATTGGAACAGCGCGACGTAGCGCGGCAAATCACGGCGCGGCACGCACGAGCCGATATACGAGCCCTTGAGCGTTCGCTCTTCGGCGACGAGGCTTACGGCCTGGATCGACAGCTTTCGATCGGGGTGCGGAAGACCGGCGGTCACCGTGACGCCGCCCCGCGCCGTCCCGGCGTAGGCGAGTTCGAGCGCCGGCACGGCGCCCGCCATTTCGAAAAAGAACTCGACGCCGCCGGCTGACAGTTGTTTGATTTCCTGGACAGCATTGGGACTGGACGCATTGACCGTGTGGGTCGCTCCGAGTTGGCGGGCGAAGGCGAGCTTGTCGTCCGAAATGTCGACCGCGATGATCTGCCGGGCGCCGGATGCGAGCGCGCCGAGAACCGCGCTCAGGCCGACGCCCCCCAGCCCCACGACGCCGACTGAACTTCCGGGAGGAGCCTTGGCGGTGTTGACGACCGCGCCGACCCCCGTCAGCACCGCGCAACCGAACAGCGCCGCTTGCTCAAACGGCAAATCGCGATCAATCCTGACGCAGGATTCCTGCGCGACGACGGCGTATTGCGCAAACGCCGACACGCCGATGTGATGATTGACCGGTTCGCCGCCAATTTTCAGCCGCCTGTCGCCTCGAAGCAACGAACCCGCGCCATTCGCCCTGGCGCCGGGCTCGCAAAGCGCCGGCCGCCCGGTGGCGCAGGGCAGGCAGCGTCCACAGCTTGGCATGAAGACGAGCACGACGTGGTCGCCGGCGACAAGGTCGTCCACGCCCTCGCCGGTTTGCTCGACGACGCCGGCGGCCTCGTGGCCAATGACCATCGGCATCGGGCGGGGGCGGCTGCCGTCGATGACCGAGAGATCGGAGTGGCATAGGCCAGCCGCCCGAATCTTGACGAGAACCTCGCCCCGGCCTGGCGCGTCGAGATCGACATCGACGATGTCGAGCGGCCTGGATATGGCGTAGGGAGCCGGCAGGCCCATCTGGCGCAGCACGGCGGCTTTGATACGCATTCCTCTCCCCTTCCGATGTCCGTGCGCCAGGCCGTCAGCCGAACGCCCAGTTGGCGAAGGTCGCCAACACCGCCGTCACGACAATTGTCCAGAACCAGCCGCGGATCTGGCTTTCGGTCAGCGCCGCGACGCTCGATCTCGGCCTTTTGGAACGCGGGAGGAGTTCGATCGATCGGATCGGCGTCGTCGACATGCCGATCCGGTTGGCGAGGAACCAGATCAGCAAAACGCCGACCGCCCATGACGCGATCTGCCAGACCCAGATCGACGGCATGCCGAAATACCAGGTCGCGGGCGCCCCCTTGGGGTCGCCGAAGGCGTAGTTGCCGTAGAGAGCGCCAGGACCGATCGCCAGAAACAGCCAGGCCAACGCGCCCGCCCAGGCTAGCTGTCTCAGGTGATAGGGCGTCACGAAATCTGAATCGTAGGCGGTGAGAAACGCGTGGTATCCGCCGCGCCGCGCCCGCTCGCCATCGCGCTGGCTGATCGCCGAAATCACGACGCAGGCGACGACATTGCAAATGATGCCCCATCCCGCGGAATGCACCGTCCACGGCCAGCGTCCCCAGGGCAGATGAACGCCGACGAATTCAGCGAGCGACAGGCCGAACTTCTCGGTGAAGACGACCGCCAGGAGACCAAAGGCCAGCCCGACCATCGCGCCTTCCCTGGTAATCCAGCGCAGCCAGCAGAGGCCGACAAGCGTGGGAAGAAGCTGCAAGCCGAAGCCGAGCGCGAGCGCGCCAAGCTCCGCTTGCGCGTCCGGAGCGAAGGTGGCGACAGCGAGGGAGATAACCAGCAGCAACGCCATCGTCACGCGCGCGTAAAGTCTCTGGCCCTCGACATCAAGATCCGGAGCGACGTATCGTCGATAGAAGTCGCGCACCACGATCGTGCTCGTGGCCGACAACTGAAGCGCCACCAGGCCCTGCGCCGCCGCGAGGGCGCACACGCCCAGCAGCGCGAGAAACCATGGCGCCCGCGCGCCGATCGAAGCGATGATCAAGGCAACCGCGCCGACGCCGCCCGTGTCGCGATCGGCGCCCGGCTCGAGATGCGCGCCCAGGCCCTGCGCCGCTGAAAAGATCATGAGAATCGCGCCCATGATCGCCGCGCTCGCCCAGGTCTGTTGCGCGACGAACCCTTTGGGGCTGCGCGCGGCGAAGGCGAGCACGCTGAACGACGGCGTCAATTGCAGACCCATCAGCGCCAGGCAGTAGCTGAGGATCATCGACGCGGTCCAGACGCCTCCCACGGGCGCCTCGACGCCGAGACCGCGGTTGAAGACCATGACGCCGGGTATCTCGAACGGATTGGCTCCGAGCGCGCCGCTCGCGCCAAGGTTGGAAAGCGCGACGTTGAAGGCCGCAAAACCTCCCGCTTGCCAATAGACGATCACCCCGACCGCGACGATGCCGGCCCCGAGCAGCAGAGTCTGCAAGGCTCCGACGTAGACCGCCGCGCGCAAGCCGCCGAAGGCGACATAGACGAAAACCACGCCGCTGAGCAGCCACATCGCGCTGACCCGGTCGACTGCGCCGTTCGAAATATAGGCGAGCAGGCTGCCCGCCGCGCTGATCTGCATGCCGGTGAACGGCACCGCGAAGATCAACGCGATGACCAGAACGAGAATCCGCAGGAGTTCGCTGTCGTAGTACTCGCCGAGCATTTCTCCCGGCGTCACAAAGCCATAACGCTTGCCGAGCATCCACTGGCGTTTCAGCGCCAATACGCCGCCGAGCGGAATGGTGATGGCGCATAGCGAGACCTGTGCGAAGGAGAACCCGTCGCGATAGACGATGTCGGGATGACCGAGAAAGATCCAGGCGGAAAAGGAAACGCCGGTCGCCGCGAGCACGAAGATCCAGGCCGGCAGGCGTCGATCGGCGAGGAAGAAGCTTTTGGCGTCCCGCGACTGGCTCGCGACCGCTACGCCCCAATACAGACAGAACGCCGTGTACAGCGCGAGAGCGACGAGGAGCCAGACGGTTCGCTCAGACATTCCCGTGCGTCCTCACGCAACCGCGCCGCCGCCGCTCGCTTCTTGCCTTGGCTGGGAAGCGCTTCTCCGGCATCTCAGGGCTGGCTCTTGATATGGAACATCGAAAAGGAGTTGATCAGGCCAAACCGCGCCGTGAGGTAGGCGAACAGACCCCCGACGCCGAGCGCGGCGCCAGTCAGGCCAAGCCAGACGCGGGGTCGATCCATGCCGGGCGCGACAATCCACGCCAGCACGAACGCCAGAAGGGCGACGCCGAAAGCCGCGACCGCCGTCGTGACCTCGCCATCGCGGAACGACGTTCCGAAGATGCGATTGATGATGAGGTGGGAGACGAAGGCGACGCCAATCAGGGCGAAGCCCGCCAGACCGACCAGATACTGGCTCTCGGCAAAACCCGACAACACGAAGCACACCCCGAAGCTGCCCAAGAAGCTCCAGTTCGTCAGCACCGCCAGCCTGTTCTCGAGATCGGCTTCGCCGTGGGCCTCGTCCGTCACTTCAGCATCTCCACCCACGCTCCCGGTTTATTGAGGCGCCGCCTCCACGACGCGGCTCTCGTGAGCATCGTTCAATTGCCGCCCGCCCGCGGCAGTTTTCCAGGAGCCGGCTTGGCGCCGGAATAGTCGGTCTTCGAAAGACCCTGGAGGCCCTCGAGGTTGATCGATTGCGCCGACAACCCGATCTCGTTGAGCAGCGTTTCGACGAAAGGCGCCTGCGCGCGATAGCGCAGCGCCGAGTTGACGACGCTTTCCGCCAGATTCGCGGCGCGGCCGGCGCCGTCGGCCGGAGGCGAGCCTTCCGCCGTCGCGCCCGTCGCGCCGCCGCCGCCGGCGCCGTTGCTGAAGCCCGGCATCCCGTCGACCTGGAGGATCTTGATCGAGTCAATCCTTTCCATCGGCTTGACGCTTTCGCGAATGATCGCCGGGAGGTTCTCGACCAATTGCCGATGCAGCGAGCTGCGACGATTGGCGTCGGAGCGAAGATTCTCCGCCTCGTTCAATTGGCGCTTGCCTTCCGCCTCGACGTCATTGCGGACCTTGAGCGCGGCGACTTCGATTCCGTCCGCCTGGGCCTTGTCGGTCGCCGCCTTCTTCGACGCTTCGGCGAGAATCTGCATTTTGACGGCTTCGCTCTCGGCCGCCTGCGACGCGGCGATGACCGCGATGCGCTTGCGCCGTTCGGCGACCTCCGTCTCGCGGATCGTGGCGACGCGCTCCTGCGCTTCGACCATCAGCGCGCGCGCCGCCTCCGCCTCGGTCTGGGCTTCCGACTGCTCCCTGGACTTGTTGGCGATGGCGATGACGCTGTCATGCTCCTCGATCTGCCGCTGCTTCTGACGCTCGATCTCCATCCGCTCCAGGTCCTGCTCGCGCCGGACGCGTTCGATGTCGACCGCCCTTTCCTGCGCAAGGCGCGATTTTTCGATCTCTTCGCGGGCGCGAATCTCGGCTTCCTCGATCTCGCGCTCGCGCTCGGTCTTCTCGCGAGAGACCTCGGCGCGCTGCTGCGAGCGGCGCACCGCCACCTCGCGGTCCTGCTCCAACCGCGCATATTCGCCGTCGCGCTGGATATTGAGCGCGATCTTTTCCGCCTCGAGATTTTTCTGGCGCATCGCGATCATCGTATCCTGTTCGATGTCGTTGCGAATCTTCTTGCGCGATTCGATCTCCTCGGTCAGTCGCGTAAGACCCTCCGCGTCGAATGCATTCAGTGGATTGAAGAGCTTCATGTCGGCCTGGTCGAGATTGGTCAACGACACCGCCTCGAGCTCCATGCCGTTCTGGGTCAGAGAGTTCGGCGACCTGGGCGCGCACCAGCTTGATGAAATCGGCGCGCTTTTCATGGATGTGCTCCATGGTCATGGAGGCGGCGGCCGCGCCCATCGCGTCGACGAAGCGGCCCTGGACAAGGTCGCGAAGGTTCTCCGGGTTCATCGTGCGGTGGCCGAGCGTGCGGGCCGCCGCGGCGATCGATTCGGCATTCGGCATCACCCGCACATAGAACTCCACCTGCAACTCGATGCGCATGCGGTCCCGGGTGATGAGCGCCTTTTCGCGCGTCCGCTGCACTTCGAGGCGCAGCGTGTTCATGCTGACGTCGGTGACGTCGTGCACGATCGGCAGAACGAGAGCGCCGCCGCCCATCACCACCTTTTCGCCGCCGAGGCCGGTGCGGACAAAGGACACATCCTTCGACGAGCGCCGGTAGAGCCAGTGCAGGAGGTAGGCGAGCACCGCGATGACGATCGCCGCCAGGATAACAATTGCAATGATGTCCCCACCGTTCATCGGTCTACTCCCAAACCTGCGGCCTGAATTCTATCGGCTGGTCGTCTGCGTCCTGGCCGCGGCGGCGTTCATGGCGACGGCGAGAATGGCCAACCCGAATCCGATCCGGTTCACAAAATCGGCAAGATTGAAGGCGAGGGCGCGTCCGCCGCCGTCCGCGCCGCCCGCAAAATTGGCTATGAAATCGCTCAACGGATAGATCGCCCACCCGATCGTCACGATCAGGCGCAGCCAGAAGTAGCCGCGCTGCAGGACTTCATCCTCGCTGCGGTCGACGATTTCGTTCATCTGGCCGAAGAAGCATTCGCCGAGGATATAGAGCCAGCCGACGATGCCGATAAGAAAGCTCAACGCTGCATGGGTGAACCCCGCTTCGCCGAGATAGCGCACGAGCACGGTGAACACCGACACCACAAGCAGGCGCCAGAATAGCGCGGCGCTCGGGGCGCCGACCGTTGCGACGAAGAAATAGAGGGTGAGCACCTGCACCGGAATGGTGATCATCCAGGCGGAGTAGCGATAGATGACCGGCGCCTGCTTGGTCGCCAGCCATACTTCGCGCGCTTCGAAATAGTCCGCCGCGGCGACGAGCACGACGATCGCCGCCAGCGCCACCGGCAGCTTCCACGCGCGGCCGACCCAACCGGTCGCCAGCAGCAGGAGAACCGCGGCGCCGATCATGCCGAGCAGGGCGAGTGTAAAGCTTCCGCCTACGATATCCGCGGTCTGGAGGGCGCTGACATTCACGATCCGGAACCTTTCGATGGAATAGGGGTGGCGGCGCTCTCCGCGGTTCGAACCCGCGATGTCGCCGATATGACCCTCATATCTGTGACCTCACATGGGGCGAGCGGGCATACAGGGCGACCATTGGCAGGATCAGCACGCCAAAAATGAATTGCTGCCATTCGAACTTGAGGCCGATGCCGACCAGAAAGGAGGTCAGCACCTGGAGGACGAGGACGCCGATAACCGTAAAGCCGTAGCCGCCGTAGCCGCCGAGCAGCGACGTGCCGCCGACGACCACCGCCGCCAGCGTCATGAACAGATAGGGCTGGCCGACGCCGATGAATCCGCCGCCGCTCCACCCCAACAGAAGCTCGCCGGTCAAGGCCGAGACGCAGCCGCTGACCGCATAGACCGCCACCCAATATTTGCGCTCGGAAATCGAAAGACGCGCGGCGGAGGTCCGGTTGCCGCCCAAAGCGTAGAGATAGCGCCCATAATATGTGTGGCGCATGCCCAGGATCAGGAAGATCGCGACGGCGATCCAGATGACGATCGCCGGCGGCAATTTGAGGCCGAGGATCGTGCCATTCATGGCGGCGATATTCTTGAGCCAGAAGGGCACCGTGCCAAAAACATTGCCGGCGAAAGAACTGCCGATGCTGGTCAGGATCTGCGTGACGCCGGAAACGGCAAAGCCTGTGCCGAGCGTCAGGATGAGCGCCTGACCCTGCAGCGGGAAACTGAGGAAGCCGTTGATCACGCCAATCAGGGCGCCCAGCAGCAGGACGAGGATGACGGCGATCCAGGAGGGGACGCCCAGGCCAATAATGTAAAGCAGTCCCACATTCGCGGCGCCGATCACGAACGGAATGGACAGATCGAGCCCGCCAAGCAGCGCGACCAGCGTCTGACCGACGCAGGCCAGCCCCAGGAACGACGCGAAAAGCAGCATCGACTTGATGTTGAAGGCGGACGAGAAGCCCGGGATTTGCATCGCGCCCACGGCAAACAGGCCGACCAGCACCGTAACGCCGATGAAGGCGCTGCGGTTTTCCGCCATGAACTTGCTGACGGTCATCGCCAGGATCAGCAAGGCCAGCAGGATCAGCGCCGAGATAATGTTGATCACGGTGAAGAAGGCGGGAAACGCCGCCGAGACGATCGCGAAGGCGAGAATCAGAACCAGCGCACAGACGATCAGGACTCTGTTCCTGACGACAAAAGCGCGAAACTCGCTGCTCGTCGAGCGGGACTCCGCCAACGCGACCTGCGTTCCGGCGACCGGGTCGCTGACGCCGGCCTCGGCGGCCCGCGCCGTGTATAAGCGCCAAAGCCACGCGACAAGCGCGAATGTCGCGGCGCCGTAGAAGATGACCTGCTGGGCGGGCATCTGCTGCCAGAAGCCAAGCGCCACGCCCGCGCCCGAGACGATCGCCGCCACAACCAGGCCAAGCCATTTGATCAAGGGCGATTGCGACCGGGTCGAAGCGATCACATTGACGGCCGGCATGCTCATTGCGACCTCGCGATCGCGGCGGGGCCGAGGAGGATTCCCAATCGATCGGGATGGCGGACGGCGTAGACCCCGAGAAGCAACGCCGCGGCGACGACGACGAACACCACCGGACCGAGCGTCTGGCGGCCCGACTGCGACACCAGCGCGCGCAACAGCACGGGAATCGAAACGATCAGGATCACCGCAAAAACGATCGCCCGGATGTAGAGGGGCGTCCCGACGCCCACCGTCGCCGTCGGCGCGGCCTCAAATACAAAAGGCGGCGACGCCGACGCCAGCGACGCGGCATTCTGCGCGGTCGAGAGGGCGGCGTAGTCATAGGTGACATGAAGAATGACGCCGAGGATGACGACGGACAGCGCCACGAAGAAAAGAAGCGGCGACACATATCGCAGCCGCGACTGAAGGTGCGGCAGCGCGACGGTGATCAGCAGGGACAAGACAAGAATAACGCCGTAGCACAGGTCGGTGACAAAGCTCTGCACCGCGCCGAAGCTGAAGGTCGAGAGCACATAGGTTATGAGATAGATGTTCACAGCGCCCAGCAGCGTTCCAATGACGCTGCCGCGTCCGCCCGACAGGCTCGCGCCGCCAAGCACCAGCGCGGTGACGGCGACCAGCGTGTAGCGCGTGCCCTGGTTGGGGTCGCCGGAGCCGATCAATGCGGTGAAGCAGATTGCCGAAAGCGCCGCGAAGACACCCGATATGACGTGGGCGCCGAGCCGGACGATCGTGATGCGCACGCCGCTCGTATAGGCGGCGCGCTCGTCCGATCCCATCAATCGAAGGTGGCCATAAAATGCGGTCTGCGTAAAAGCGATCCAGGCGGCGGTCGCCAGGAGAAGAATGATCAGGACCGGCGAAAAAACCTGGATGCCCAATCCCCATGACTGCATCCATTCCGGCGCCGTGCCGCCCGGGCGCGGCAGGATCACCAGATTGATCCCGGAGAGCGCCAGATATCCGCTCAGCGCGACGATGATCGGCTGCACGCGCACGTAGACGATGATCAGCCCCATCAGAATCTGGTAGGCCACGCCCGCCGCGATCGCGTAGAGGATGAACGCGGCCGGCGATTGCAAGCCGCCGGCGCCATAGATCTGGATGAGCGTGACGTTGATGAAGCCGATGAGGGGGCCAATCGACAGATCGACCGTGCCGCGGCCGGAGAGGGTCGACGCCATCAACGCGTAGGTCGCCAGAATCAGCGGCACGGCGACGATGACCGCGCTGCCGATGCCGCTGGCGGCGACCAGCCGGGGACTGCGTAGCACCGCGACGAGCAGAAGCAGGAAGAACAGCAGGATCGGCACGAGCAGATACATGCTGCCGGTGGAAGAGCGGCGCTGGGATTGAACCGGCTCGGCGACAGGCGAGGCGACGGCGCTCATCTCAACTGTCGCGCCGAGAGGGCCATGGAGGAATAGTGGCGACCGGGCCGCGGCGTTGCTCGTCATCGAAAGCGAGCGGGCGCCGGCTTCCGATCCACGGCGGCGACGCTTGGGGACCCGTCATCGCTTCCGCCCTGTCGTTGAGCGGCGGGGCCTTGCTGCGCGCCGGCGATCCGGCGCGACCGGGGGAAACCTCAGGCGCCGGCGGTCCGCCACGGCGGCCGGCCACCGGGGCGCTCGTGACGCCGTCCGCGCCGAAGGCGCCCGCCATCATGCCTCTTGGTTGACCGAACATCGCTTCAAGGATGGTCGACGGGTGAAGCTCGGCAGCCTCGAAAGTCTCGAAAATGGCGCCGGCCCTGAAAACGATGACGCGCGAACAGAAGCCGATAAACTCCTCGAGTTCGCTCGACATGTAGACCACGGATTTGCCTTGCGCCGCGAAATTCCCGAGATGGCGGTAAAGTTCGGACTTTGCGCTGACGTCGATGCCTCGCGCCGGATCGTTGAGAATCATGATGTCCGGGTTCGTCGCAAAGCCTCGACCGATAAGCACTTTTTGCTGATTGCCGCCGCTCAGCGAGGTTATCTTGTCGTCTCGGCCGCCCATTCGAATTTGCAGGTTTTGCGCCTCCCAATTGAAGATCGCCTCCAGGGAAATCCAATCGATGACGCCGATCTTGCCGCCGCGTGACCTCGCGCGATACAGCGGCAGGAGCATGTTCTCGAAAATGCTGAGGTTGGCGAAAGCGCCTTCGCGCTTTCGATCTCCAGACACATAGGACACGCCGTGCGCGACCGCTTCGTCGAGCCTGCGGATCGGCGCAAAACCGCCGTCGGGAAGGCGGACCTCCGGCACCCCTTCATAGGCCGCCTGGATTCCAGCCAGAACGCGCACGAACTCGCTTTGCCCCTGACCGTCCAGGCCGGCGACGCCGACGATCTCGCCCCGGTAAAGTTCAAAGTCGGTCGAGCCGCCGCCCGGCCAAACGCGAAGGCCTCGGGCTTTGAGCACGATTTCGCTGCGCGGCGTCCGCTCGTGCGCCGAACGCTCCGCCGCGGCGTCGTCGGCGTGGCCGGTCATCAGTGCGAGAAGATTCTTCTCGGTGATGTCCCGCTTTTCCAGAACGCCGACATCGCGGCCATCGCGAAGCACCGTCGCGCGGTCGCTGATGCGGATCAGCTCGGCGATGCGATGCGTCACAATCAGCACCGCCGATCCGGCCTCGCGAAGCTCCCGCATTTTGGCGAACAATCGCTCGGTTGAATCGAGATCGAGCGCGGCCGACGATTCGTCAAGGATCAGGATTTTGGGCTTTCGCAACAACGCGCGGCCAATCGTGATCCATTGTTTCAGACTGAGCGGGAACAGGCCGACGAGGCCCTGGACGTCGACTCGAGTCCCCGTCAGTTCCGCCATCAGCGCCGCGGCGGCCTTGATCTTGGCCGCCGAAGACATCGATTGGGAGAACAAGCCGTCCGACCCCATGAAAAGATTGTCGACGACCGAACAATCGTCGGCGACCAGCACCTCCTGAAACACCGTCGCGACGCCCAGATCACGGGCCTCGTGCGGGCTCGCAGGAGCGCGGCCCAACACGGTCACGCGACCGCCGTCAGCCGGCAAGACACCCGACAGGACTTTGGCCAGCGTGCTCTTGCCGCAGCCGTTGCCCCCGACGATGGCGTGGATCTCGCCGAGATTGGCGCTGAAGTTGCAACCGTCGAGCGCTCTCGTCACCCCAAAGAATTTCTTCAGCCCGACGACGCTGATGGCCGCGTTGCTGGCGGCCGTCGCGGAGTGAGCAGCGACGGCCGCCTTGTCGATAACTTGGCCTTGCGGCGACGCGACGGACATCTTCGGGGCGAATCCCTCGTTCGCGAGGCGTCAACGAATGTCGGCGCTCAGGGCTTGTAAGCTTCCGGATTGGCCGGGTGCGTGAAGAAATTGTCAAGGAAGGCCGGGTCGCCGCCCCATTTGGCCTCTCCCACGGAAAGCCAACCGTCGTTGTCCATGCTGCAGTTGGCGGGGATCGCCGCTTCGATGTCCGGGTAGGTCAGTTTGATCGGATCGACCATAATCGACTGGACCTTGGGGCCTTGGCCCTCGAGCGTGCGCATCATGATGTTCCATATCAGCGCAAACTCATCCGCCGGCGGCCAGACCTGATAGGAGGCGGAAATGTATTTCGGATTCTGGCGCCAATAGCACAGCGCTCCGAGTTCGCCGCCGATTGCGACAGGGATCATATCGCGGCCCGACTGCTGGAGAGCGCGCAGAACGCCGAGTTCCGCCGCCGATTGCACGACGATGCCGTCGAGCTGGCCCGGATTGGTCGCCAGCCACTTCTGCACTTCGCCCTGCGCGACCTGATCGGTCCACATGCCCGCGACATCGCCGACGATCTTGACGCCGGAGGCGGTGGCGAGCCCCGCTTTCACACCGCGGTCCTGGGAATCGGACCCCGATGTGCCCGGGATGCCCTCGACGACCATCACGTTGCCCTTGCCGCCCACCTGGTCGGTCAGCCATTTGCCAAGCTGGTAGCCCGCGAGCTGGTAGTTGACCGAGGCGTTCACGCTGTAGGGGGACGTCAAATAGCCGGTGAGCGAGAAAGTCGGCACGCCGTGATCATAAGCGTATTTGACGCTCTGGTTGAGGGCGGTCGGGTTCGAGCAGCACACGATGATGGCGTCCGCGCCCTGATCCACGAGTTGACGCATCTGCTGGATTTGCGTCGCGTCGTCGAGGTTGGACTGGGTGATGACCACGTCCTTCAGCAATCCGAGTTTCTTCCACTTGGGAATGATGTCGGACTGGAGGTGGGTCATGACCGCGGCGCGCCAGGTGTTTCCGGCGTACGAACTGGCGTAGCCGATCGTCCATGGCGGCCCGTGCTTCGGCTTCCAGTCGACATAGGCGCTGGGCCCGATCGGCTGCGCCGGGTCGATCATCTTGGGATCATAGAGCCTGTCGCGGACATCCGCGGGGATATCGCTTAGCCCCGCCGCGACGACCGGCGCTGAAAGGCTGAATACCGCGCCCAGCGCGAGCGCTATCTTGCTCAAAGCTTTCATGTGATCTCTCCTTGCGCTTCCCCATTCGGGCTTCCGCCGCGAGGGTGAATCCCTCGTCCGCGAGGCCCCGATCGATATCAATGCTCAGGGCTTGTAAGCCGCCGGATCAGCCGGATGGACGAAGAAATTGTCGAGGAAGGCCGGGTCGCCGCCCCATTTGGCCGCGCCCACCGAAAGCCACCCAGGCATATCGGTGGCGCAGTTGGCGGGCAGCGCCTTTTCGATGTCCGCATAGGTCAGCTTGATGGGATCGAGCATGACCGACTGAATCTTCGGGCCTTGACCCTCGAGCGTGCGCATCATGATGTTCCAGATGAGCGCCATTTCGTCGGCTGGCGGCCATACCTGGTACGAAGCCGAGATGAACTTCGGATTCTGGCGCCAGTAGCACAGCGCCCCGAGTTCGCCGCCGATCGCGATCGGCACCATATCGCGGCCAGACTGCAGCATCGCGCGCAACACCCCAAGTTCCGCGGCCGATTGAACCACGATTCCGTCCAGCCGACCTGGATTGGTGGCCAGCCACTTCTGCACTTCGCCCTGCGCAACCTGATCGGTCCACATGCCCGCGACTTCGCCGACGATCTTGACGCCGGGAGCGGTCGCAAGTCCGGCCTTCACCCCGCGGTCCTGCGAGTCGGAGGCGGACGTGCCGGGGATGCCGGCGACGACCATGACATCGCCCTTGCCGCCCACCTGATCGGCCAGCCATTTGCCAAGCTCGAAGCCGGCGAGCTGGTAATTGACCGAGGAGTTCACGCTGTACGGCGAGGTGAGGAAGCCGGTCAGCGAAAACGTCGGCACGCCGTGGTCATAGGCGTATTTTACACTTTGATTGAGGGCGGTCGGATTGGAGGAGCACACGATGATCGCGTCGACGCCCTGATCGACAAGCTGGCGTATCTGTTGAATCTGGGTGGCGTCGTCGAGGTTGGACTGGGTGATGATCACGTCTTTCAGAAGACCCAATTTTTTCCACTGGGGAATGAGATCATTCTGCAATTCATTCATGACCGCGGCGCGCCAGGTATTGCCGGCGTATGAGCTGGCGTAGCCGATCGTCCACGGCGGACCGTGCTTCGGCTTCCAATTGACGTAGGCGCTGGGTCCGATCGGCTGGACGGGATCGATCATCTTGGGATTGTACAGCCGCTCGCGAATCGCCGCCGGAATATCGTCGAGCCCCGCCGCCGCGACAGGCGTCAACAGGCCGACAAATGCGCCCAAAGCGAACGCTATCCTGCCCACAGCATTCATCACAACACTCCCTGCGTTTCCCCGTTGGCCGCCGTTGCGGAGGGCGGCCTTCTCTCGCCAAGACGGATCAATGTCCGTCGTCGTTCAATTTGTCGAACGACTATCGGCTGAATGAACTATGCAGAGAACGCGCAGAGCCGTCAAGGGAAGGCGGGCGGGCTCAGGCGGAAGGCGGCCGGACGCTCCACAATCATCGAGGCTGGATTTCAACCGCCGTCGACGATGACGGTCTGACGCCCGGCGACGCCGCCTTGCCGAAGACCGGCCCCGCCGCGCCCAGTCGGAACGACAAAATCTCGGCGATCTTCCGGATGTTGGCGGCGACCAGGTCAATCGTTGGTCGGTCGACCTGGGTCGCCAATATGCTCACCGCGACGCCTGCGATGACCTTGTTGGCCGCGTCGCGCACAGGCATGCCGAAGCACCACATGCCATCCTTGACCTGGCCGTTGTCGATCGAGAATCCGCGTGCGCGCGTTTCGGCCAACTCCGTCACAAGCGCGTCAATATGGCGCACGCTATTGGCCGTCAACGGTTCCGGCCACCGGTTGATCATGATGCCGCGCACCTGATCATCGCTCCAGGTGCTGAGGATCGCCTTGCCGGTGGCGGTGAAAGGCGCCGGCAGGCGCATTCCGATACGAAACGTGACGCCGAGCGGCGAACTGCTGTTGCGACACGCGATATAGACCACCTCGGCGCCTTCCAACACCGAGAGCGTGATCGTCTCGCCGGAAAGAACATCGAGCCCGTCCCAGAGCCCTGCGAATTCGGTGATCACATCGCTGCGGGCGTTGAAGGCGTTGGCCCACCGCATGACGTGAGGCCCGATCTTGAAGCCGTTGTCAGTCGTTCTCGAAAGGAGGCCAAGGTTGACCAGCGTTGCGCAGAGGCCGTGAACGGTGCTCTTGGGCAGACCCAATCGGCGCGCGATTTCCGAAACCGTCAGCGGCGGTTCGTAGTCCGACACCATGTCCAGGACGGCGCGCGCGCGGGCGACCGCCGGTACATTTTTGAGCTGCGCGACCTCGCGCTCCATCGCACCGCCCTCAGACATCGTTCCGCCCGTCGCCGCATCTTGACGTCTAAATGCGAAAATGCACTATCCAATCCGTCGATCATCGTTCAATATAGTGAACGAGTGGTCTTGCCAAGAAGCCGTCGGAATTCTTTCGGGCGGGAGCGACAGACCGCCGGACGAGCGACAAGCCGCCGTCCGGGTGGAGGGAGGAAACCATGCGCGGGTCGCGATATTGCGCTGCGACGACCATGGTCGTCCCCTGGCGCTGGATTTTCGCCGGCGTCGCGGCTTCCCAACTCAATCGTTGGCGTCCGGGCGTTTTGGGCGACGCGTTCGCGACGGTCGCATGCATTGCTACGCAAGAAAGATGAGGCGATGGCTTTGGATCTCAAACATTGGGCCGGCAAATTCAAGTCCGCGACGGACAGCGACGCCACCATCGCCGCGATGGGCAAGTACTACACCTGCAGCTTCATGTACGACATGGGCGAGGCGAAGTTCATCATCGAGATGCACGACGGAAAGGTGAAGAACATCAACATCAATCCCGCGCCCCTCGACGCCTATGATTTCGCCCTGCGGGCGAGCGCGGCCAGTTGGCGGGAATTCGGTCGGCCCGTGCCGAGGCCGCATTTTCACGGCATATGGGCGGCGAGCTTCCGCGAGGACCTCAAAATCGAAGGCAATACGCTGGCGCTGATGCAGAACCTGCGCAATTTCACCGTCCAGTTCGAACTCCTGAGGAAGGTTGGCGTGCCTGTCTGACTGACAGTCGGCTTTCGCCCTCGACATGCAATCTCACGCTTGGTGGCTTCGTTATGGTTCGACATTCCCCGGTGACCGGTCGCTATGTGACCATCGACGTCGACGGTCTCGAATACAAGGTGTTCTATCTTCACAACGGGCGCGGCACGCCGCTCATCTGCCAACACACGGCGGGGTGCCACAATCATCAATGGCGCGGCCTGCTCGAGGATGAAGAAATCACCCAGAATTACAATGTGATCGCCTATGACCTCGCGCGCCACGGGAAATCCGATCCGCCGCTCAATGTCGAATGGTGGAAGGAAGAGTACAAACTGACCGCCAACCATTATGTGAATTTCATCGTGGCGCTTTGCGACGCGCTGGAGCTCGACGACCCTATATTCATGGGTTCGTCATTCGGCGGCAACGTCGCTCTTCAATTGGCGCTGCGGCGTCCGGATCGCTTTCGGGCGGTGATCCCGGTCGAGGCGGCGGACCACGCGCCTGGCTTCTATCTTGACTGGTGGCGACATCCGCACGCCAACGCCGCACAGGTCTGCGCCAGCGGCGTGTGGGATCTCATGGCCCCGCAGTCCCCGGATATGGATCGCTGGTTGACCTGGCACTACTACACCCAGGGCGCCGAAGCCTTCAAAGGCGATCTTTATTTCTATTCGGTCGATCACGACATGCGCAAAGACCTCGAACGGATCGATGCGCGCCGTTGCCCGGTCGTGATGATGACGGGAACCTATGACTACCTCACGCCGCCCAAAGCGACTGAGAACACCGCGCGGCGCATCAAGGGAGGCGTCTATATCGAGATGACGGACATCGGACATTTTCCGATGAGCGAGAACTATCCGGTGTTCCGGGGATATCTCAAGGAAGCGCTTCGGATCATCAAGGAAAAGACTGGCGCTTAGCCGGGAGTCGCTGCTGTTGGGCCGACTGCGACGCGTATTGGACGAGGCCCGCGGTGGAAACCGACCATGAAAATCGTTGAATTCGGCGACGACGGAAAACCGATCGATCGGGACCGCGTCAAGCCCGTCGAATTCGGCGCTGTCGAGCCGCGCAAGGCGCCTCGCTCAACTGCGCCGAGCGAGGTTCGACGCGAGACGTCCGACATTCAACTCTACATGTTCCAGACCGGCTCGCTTCGAACGAAGCTCAAATACATAAAAATGAACCAGGGCGAACAGAGTTACGAAATTCCGGTGCCGTGGTTCCTGATCAAGCATCCCAGGGGCAATGTGGTGATCGACGGCGGCAACGCGGTCGAGGCGGCGATGGATCCGCGGGGGCACTGGGGCTCCGCGCTCGACGCCTATGATCTCGTCATGGACCGCGCCGACAATTGCGTCGACCAGTTGCGCAGCGTCGACATACGGCCCGAGGACGTGCGCTACGTCCTGCAGTCGCATCTCCATCTCGATCATACCGGGGCCATCGGCCACTTCCCGCGGGCGACCCATTTCGTGCAGCGGATCGAGCAGGAATACGCCTACAATCCGGACTGGTTTTCAAAAGCCGCCTACATCCGCGAGGATTTCGACAAGCCGGGGATAGACTGGAAACTGCTGGGCGGCGAGCACACGGACAATTACGATCTGTTCGGCGACGACGTCATTCGCATGATTTTCACGCCCGGCCATTCGCCGGGGCATCAATCGTTCCTGATCAGGCTGCCCAATACCGGCCCGTGCTGCTGGCGATCGACGCCGCCTACACCAGGGATCATTGGGAGCAGAAGGCGCTTCCGGGTCTCGTATGCTCTTCGGTCGACGCGGCGAGGTCGGTGCTCAAATTGCGTCGGATCGCCCAACAGACGGGCGCGATGGTGGTGACGGGGCACGATCCGGAGATGTGGCCAACCTTCAGGCATGCCCCGGCTGGCTTTTATGACTAGCGATTGGTGATTTTGTTAGAAAAAATGAAAATCTCTCGGGATCGTTTTTCGCGCGAGACGCGACCCCGCCAAAGACGATGATTAGCGTGATCAATCAATGATATGCACCACGCTCTGATGGGTTCGAAGTCGGGCGCGTCTTCACAGAAGCGGCCACCCGGTTTGTCCGGCGCCGCCCGGAGCGTCAGCTCACTTTGACATGGAATCCGCCGTCGCGTTCGAGCGCGAAGCGGCCAGCCTGGACGCCATGCAGCCAGCGCGCCGTGGCGGCGATGCCGCCGAAAGAGAACATATGCGCGGAGACGCCGGCGATCTTTCCCTGCGCGGCGAGTTCGGCAAGCCGCGAAATGATCGGGTCGGGCGATATCGTCTTGAAGAGATGATTGACGAGACCCATGCGGCTCGCCAAGGCCGAGGCGGAGGCCCTCACGCCACAGCGCCTCGCATAGCTCAGCCAGGTCGACAGCGAGGTGGGGCCGGCGAGGCCGACCTTGACCGGCAGATGGATGCCGCGCGCGCGAAGCCAGTCGATCCATTGGATGATCGGTTTGGCGTCGAAGCTGAATTGCGTGACGATGTGGACGGCGAGGCCCTGGGATTGCGCCGAGGCGAGCTTGGTGACCAGCGCGGCTTCGAGCTCGTCGCCGCCGATCCTGGGATGGGTTTCCGGATAGCCGGCGAGACCGATCGCGCCGATGCCGTATTTCATCAGCAACCCGCTATCGATAATATCCTGCGCGCAGGTCACGTCGCCAGCCGGCCGGTCGGCGTCCCCGCCGATCAGCATGATCGTGTTCACGCCCGCTTCGCCCGACAAGCGCTCGAGCACGCGGGCGCAATCGCCTAGCGAGGCGAAATGTCTCGCCGCGATATGCGGGACCGGTTCGAGCCCCGCCAAGCGTATCGCGCGCGCGGATTCGATCGACTCGGCGACCGGCCGGCGGGGCGCCGCGCTGATGTAGATTTGATCGCCGGGGTTCAGAAATTGTTTGAGCGCGGCGGCGTCCCCGGCGGCTGGCCGCGTCGCCTCGAACGAGCAGCCCGCCATGAAGGCGACGATATGGGCGCTCGTCGACGCATCGGTTTCGCGGGTTTGAAGCGCAGTCTGGGCAAGCATCGGGTGTCTCTATCGGTTGGGCGCTCAATCACGGCGCCGCGAGATCACGAAAAACTCGTCATTGAACCAAAGGCCGCCGTGCTTGCGCAGCACTTCGGCGGTGGCGTCGAGGTAGTCATTGACGGCGACGATCTGGGTCAGACGATCGTCTTCAACCTGTGAGACGTAAATCGCGGCGTTCCACGCGGCGAACAGCGTGGAGGTGCCGATCGAGCCTGCGACTTCGGAGGGAAGGGTGTGCATGTGGTAGCGAAACAGCGCGCGCTCGTCGGAATAGGCGTTGAAATTGAGCACGCGCCCCGTCGCGCCCAATTCGCTCTTCACCTTCTTCAGGAGATCGTGTCGGTTGGTCGTGAATGGATTGTCGCCGCGCCAGATGCTCTGGACAATCTCCGCGCCCGGATCTTCCCCGTGCGAGTGCACCCCGATAAGTCGGCCGCCGGGCCCCAGCGCGCGCGCCAGCGGGGCGATGACGCGGCTCGCCTTGAATTCGAGCGGAGCGCGAGCGCGATAAGGCTGCGAGGCGATGACGAGATCAAAGTCGGCGCGCGTGCCGCCGGGCTTCGGGATCACCGAGTCGAGCAGGAAGCGGTGATCCTCACGATAGATGACGAGCACCACGGGCCGTTCGTAGATCGGGTTGCCGGTCCGCGGGCTGACGCCGGCCTTCCAGTTCTTGGACAGGAACGGCTCGAGTTCGCTGATCTGCTCCTCGAATTCGTGCGAGGAGCCGCCCGTCAAACGCAGTTCATGCCAGATCAGGCTCGACGCCGCGCTGAGCGATTGCGCCGCCAGCCACGGCGCCTCGGCATAGGCGAGATTGGTCAGGACCAGAGCGGTCGCAGGGTGTTCGAAAAACCGATCGGCCATCCGCTGGAGCGCGAGGCGCACGTCCTCGAGACTGATTTCCTTGCCCGCGATATAGAACGGCATGGTCGGGAATTTGTGGTGCATCGCGCGCATCACGCGCGACAGAACCGTGCCGTCGCCGATACCGGCGTCGAACACCCGCACCGCGGGCGGATGCGGATGGATGTTCGCCAGCTCCATCGTCACGCGATTGGCGACGACCCATTTCTCGCTGCAGGTGTTGACGAACAGCAGGTACTTCTGCCGGTTGTCGAAGAACCTGAAGTTTCGCTGCGGGTCCTTGCCCGGCGCTTGGCGCGAGGCGTTCATCGACGGCGCGCCTGTCGCGACGGAAGGGACGCCGTTCAGCCTGAGCGGTTCCGCGCCGGCGCGCGACATGAACATGCGCAGGCGCTCCAGGGTCTGCGTCGTGATGCGCCCGCCGTCCCTCAGGCGCGAAACCAGTTTGCCATCGTTGATCGCGGCGCGTCCGAAGGTCGTCTCGGCCATCGCCTGCGCCCGGCAAAACGCCGATATTTCTGTCAGCAGCCAGTCATTTCCCGCCTGCGCGCGCATCGGCGATTCGTCATCCTTGAGACAGCCTACGCGCCAGAATTAGCCTTCGCCCGCTACGCGTCAACTACATTCGGTCCCACTGGCCGAGTGGGCAGGTTTGTGGGCAATAGCCCACTTCCGGCATGCGCCCCAACCGAACCCGCGGATTTGTGAGGCTGTTCGGGTCCGCTGCGTCCGACACATCACGCGTCTTGCGTGCGAGCCCCCGTCAGCGACGGACGATCGGACGGAAGCCGGCGCCGGGGAGCCCCAAGCGCGGATCCGCACGGGCGCTGCTCGCCCGATGACGCAGGCCGCTGGCGCAATCCGCTTGGTCGCGCTGTCGCGCTCATTGACTTGACGTTGTCCGAGCCGAACTTCAGTGACTGTCAAATCCGATCACAGCCCGAGATAGGCTTTCTGGATCATCTTGTCCTGGCGCATTTCCGCGGGGGTTCCGGCGCTGGCGATCCGTCCGTTCTCAAGGACATAGATGTGATCGGCGAGCTTGAGGCTCTGATAGGCGTTCTGCTCGACGAGGACGATCGATTGCCCGCCCTCCGTCAGGCGGCGAAGAACTGAAAACAGATCGCTGACCAGGCGCGGGCTGAGGCCAAGGGAGGGCTCGTCGAGAAGGAGGATTTTCGGCTCGGACATCAGCGCGCGGGCGATCGCCAGCATCTGCTGCTCGCCGCCACTCATCGTCTTGGCGAGCTGTTGGCGGCGTTCGGCCAAGCGCGGAAAGAGCGTCAATTGCCGCTCCAGCCGCTCCGATTCGCCGGCGCGGGCGCGCTCGGGATAGGCGCCGATGCGAAGGTTGTCGATCACCGACATCTCGCCGAAAAGACGGCGCCCCTCAGGCACCAGAGCGATGCCGGCAGCGACGATGCGGTGGGGCGCCTCCTGTTCGATCGGCCGGTCGTCGAACAGAATCCGGCCGCCTGGCAGCGGCCGGACGAGACCGGCGACCGCCTTCAGAAGCGTGCTTTTGCCGGCGCCATTGGCGCCGAGAATCGCCGTCGTGCGACTTGGCGCGATATCGACCGTGACGTCGTGCAGCGCCTCATGTTTGCCGTAGGCGACGCTGACGTGCTCAAGCCGCAGCATCATCGTCTCCAAGATAGACTTGCGTCACCTTCGGGTCGGACAGAACTTCGGCCGCCGTTCCCTCCGCGATCTTCATACCGGCGTTCATGACGACGACGTGGCCGCAAAGCGCACGGATCGCCTCCATCACATGCTCGACCATGAGTACGGTTATGCCTTCGCGCTGAATTTGGCGAATGAGATCGATGCCGATCTTGAGTTCGGTCGGGTTGAGTCCGGCGAGCCATTCGTCCAGCAAGAGGAGTTGCGGACGGGTCGCCAGCGCGCGGGCGAGCTCGACGCGCTTCTGGTCGATATAGGTGAGCTGCGAGCCGATGAGGTGGGCGCGTTCCGCGAGACCGACCCGGTCGAGGAGGGCGTCGGCCTCCCGCAGCGCCGCGGCGGGGTCTGTCGGATCGCTGCCGAACATCCGGCCGAGCATGACGTTCTCTCGCGTCGTCATGCCGGGAAGGACACGCACGAGTTGGAATGTCCGGGCGATGCGGGCGCGGCATATCTCGAAGGACCGGACGCCGATGATCTCATCGCCTTGAAGGAGGATCGACCCGGCGTCCGGCGGCAGTTCGCCAGTGATGAGGTTGAGGACGGTCGTCTTGCCCGAGCCGTTCGGACCGATGAGGCCGGTGATGCCGCCGGCGGGAATATCGAAGGAGAGGTCGCGGACGGCGACGAGACCGCCGAAAGCTTTCCGGAGGCCATGGACGCTGAGCATGGCGTCCGGCGACGGGCCGGCGCCCTCGCGGACCACGAGCCGCGGGCCGGAGCGGGTGAGGCGGCGCATGAGGGGGTGAAGGGAGGAGCGCCGGCGGGGGACGACCGAGCGTATTTCCGCTCCCGTCACGTCGTCCGCCGTCGCTGTGGCTGTTGGAGGCTGTCGCCGCGTCGAGGCGCCCGACGCGCCCCTAGCGGCTTGGCGCACGCGGGCGAACATGCCGTAGAGCTGCTCGATCCGCGGCGCGATGCCGCCCGGGATAAAATAGACGATAACGACGAAGCAGACGCCAAGCGCAATGGTGAAGTATCTGGAGAACGTGCCGACGAGAAAGTCGGAAAGCAGGACCAGCAGGACGGCGCCGATCGCCGGGCCCCAGGGCCTGCCCGGCCCCCCGAGCAAGGCGGCGATCAGCACCTGGAATGACCATCCGTTGCCGAACCCGACCGTGGGGTCGATACTCGGATAGCGCAGCGCATAGACGCCGCCGACCAGGGACATCATCGAAGACGCGATCGCGAAAACCAGCACCTTGATCCAGGTCGCGTTGATGCCCGTGTGCCGGGCGACCGTCTCGTCCTCGCCGATCGCGCGCAGCGCCCGACCGAGCCTCGTCGTGCTGACATACCAACTGCCGATGACGGCGATCACGGCGAGAGCCAGCAGCATTTCGTAGATGGCGATCGAATCGATGCTGATCGTAATGAAGCGGTTCAGCTTGTTGGTGATGTTGATTTCGTACCAGCTCGACACCTGGCGCATGAGTTCGGTCAGGCCGAACGTGAAGATGACGAAGTAAACGCCGCGCAGCCGCAGGGTCGAAAGCCCGACGACGAGCGCAAAGAGGAAACCGATGATCGCGGCAAGAGCCAGGCAGACCGCGAGGTTCAGGCTGACATGCGCGAAGGCCACCGTATACATTCCGACGCCGACGAAGGCGGCGGTGGCCAGCGAAATGTAGCGGGTCGGGCCCGAAAACAGCGCCCAGGCCGTCGCCAGGGCGATATTGGCGAAATACACGATGCCGGTCGACACGCCGTAGGCCGAAAGGCCGAGCGGCAGCGCGGCCAAAATGGCGGCGCCGACAATCGCCGCCAGGAACACCGGCCATTTCGACCCTTCAACCACGCGCGAACAATCCCGTCGGCTTGATCAGCAGAACCAGAATGAGAATCGCATAGTTGATCGCGAGCGTGAGGCCCGAATCGACGAGATATCCGCCCACCTGTTCGGCGACGCCCAACAGCAGACCAGCGGCGATCGCGCCAGCCATGCGGCCGGGACCGCCGACGATGATGACGATCAGCGCCTTCAGCGTATAGACGATGCCTGAAGAAGCGCTGCTGGCGATGAATGTGCTGACCAGCGCGCCGGAAATGGCGACCATCGCGCCGCCGAGGGCGAAGGCCAGCGCCGACAGGTTGAGGACGTTGATTCCTGTCAGGCCGGCGGCGATCGGATCGATGGCGATGGCGCGGAGCGCGGTGCCGAAGCGGGTCTTGCGCATGACGAGAATGAGCGCGCCGCCAAGAACCATCGCGGCGGCGAACGCCAGCAGCCGGTTTGCCGGCAGGCTGGCGCCGAAAAAATGGACCGGGAAAGACAGGAAGTAATAGCCGCGCACATTGCCGCCCCAGTAGACCTGCTCGAAACCCTGGAAAACGAAGAGCAGGCCGAAAGTGCAGAGCACGACGTCGCCGTCGAGGGCGTCCTGATTGGGCGCGCGCCGGATGAGCGGGAGCAGCAGAAAGCGATAGATGACCCAGTTGGCGACGAAGGACAGCGGGACGCTCACCACCATTCCAAGCAGCGGATTGAGGTGGTAAAGGGTAATCGCAAAAAACGAAGCAAAGGCGCCGGCGGTGAAGAACTCTCCATAGGAGAGATTGAGCATCCGGGCGATGCCATATTGCAAATTCAACCCGACGGCGATGAGGCCGTACATCCCCCCAAGGACGAGGCCGTTCAGCACGACTTCGAACATTGTCAGCAAGACCCCCGAGGCCGGCCAGGCGGACAGGATCCGCCTGGCCTGTCATTCAGTTGGCTAGGACGCCCATTTCGGCTTCGGGAAAAGCGGCGGCTTTGCGTCATGTTTGTTGGCCGGGAAGACGCCGACCATCTTGCCGCCCTGCCACTGGCCGACCGACCAGGGGTTGGCGTTCAACTGGTTCTTCCAGGTGATGTCGCCCCATAGCGTGTCCTTGCCGCCCTTGGCGATCTCGTCGCGGATCTTCTTGCGGTCGATCTCCCCGACCTTCTCGATCGCCTGCTGCACGACCTGCAGGCAGGCGTAGACCTGAACCGCGCCCGCTTCTGTCTCCTGGTTGTATGTCGCTTTCATCGCTTTGGCGTAGTCGTCGTAGCCAGGCGCGGAGGGATCCTGCCCGCCATAGGCGAAGATGCCTTCGACCTTGTCGGCGCCGAACTGATCCCGGTAGCCCGGAAAGACCCCGCCGATGCAGACATAGAAGACGTCCGGGCTGAAACCGAGCTGTTGCGCCTGCGCGGTCACCATGAAGGTGTCCGGCGGGTAGCTGAAGGAGAAGAAAGCATCCGGCTTGGTCGCCATGACTTCCCGCAGCAGCGGCTGCAGATCCGTGACGTCGGGGGGATAGCTCTTGGCCAAGACGAGATCGAGACCGGCTTTCGGAGCCAGCTTGGCGAACGCGTTGGCCATTTCAACGCCGAGCTCGATGCCGATGTTGATGGCGGCGACGCGCCCCTTGATCTTTCCATCTTTTTTCAGCTGGACGAGCCAGTCGATCAGAGGCTGGACCGATTCGTTCGGCTGCGAAAGCGACCAGAAAGCATAAGGCCAGTCATTGGCCTTGGTGTAGAGAATCGAGTCGCCGGCCGTCGTGTAGATCACCGGATACTCATACTTGTTGGTGATCGGCGCGGAGGCGATATTCCACGCCGTGCCCCAGGGCGCGAGCATCATGTCGACCTTGTCGTCGAGAATGAGCTTCTCGGTGAGCTTGGTCGTTTCGTTGATGTCGAAACGGCCGTCGTAATACACGATCTCGACCGGCACCTTCTTGTTGTATTTCGACAGCATCAAGCCGCCGGCGTCGTTGGTCCTCTTCGCCCAGAGGTCATACTGGGAGATGGTCGTCGACTTCGAGCCGTCGACGAAAAGACCCGACATGCCGACCGCCGTTCCAAAGCGGATTTTCGTCGGCGCAGCGGCCGCCGCATACAGCTTTCCAGGCAGGCTCGCCGCGCCGACAGCGGCTCCGCTTGCCTTGATAAACGTGCGTCTATCCATTGCTTGCGTCCTCCCTTTTTCCTTCCCGTCGTCGGAAAGCGTCTCTTGGCGCTTTCCCTCGCCCGCACCGCGCCGACTACGCCGCGGCCCGGTTCCAAAGGCGCTTCGTGGCCAGTTCCGCGCCCTGCGCGAGAGCCTCGAGCTTCGCCCAGGCAATTTGCGGGTGCACACGACCGCCGAGCCCGCAGTCGGTCGAGGCGACCACGCTGTCGCGGCCGACCGCGTCGGCGAAGTTGACGATCCGGTCGGCGACGAGTTCGGGGTGCTCGATCAGGTTGGTCGAGTGGCTGACGATGCCGGGCATGATCACCTTGCCCGCGGGCAGCTTGATGTCTTTCCAGAGCTTCCACTCGTGCCCGTGGCGCGCGTTGGCCGCCTCGAAGGAATAGGCGCCAGCGTCGATCTGCAGCATCAGGTCCACCAGGTGCTTCATCGGAATGTCGGTGGTGTGCGGTCCGTGCCAACTGCCCCAGCACAGGTGGAAGCGGATTTTCTCCTGGGGAAGGCCGCGGATCGCGTAGTTGAGAATCTCAACGCACTTTTCCGTGTAGCGCCTGTAACCCTCGACGCTGGGCTCTTTCTTCGACTGATCCCAGTTCTCGGCGAACGCCGGATCGTCAAGCTGGACGCTCAGCCCGGCGTCGACGATCGCCTTGTATTCTTCGCGCATGGCGTCCGCGCAGGCGACCATCAGCTCTTCTTCGTTCTTGTAGTATTCGTTCGCCATGCGCGACACGCTCGCCGGCGCGATCGAGTTGATATAACCGCCGTGCTCCATTCCGGCAGCCTTGAGAGCGGCCTTGAGGTTCGCGATGTCGCGCGCGATCTCCGCCTGCCCCTTGTATTTGATCGGACCCTTAACGAGCGGGTGGTGTTCGGTCATCCACTGCTCGGGAATCCCGCACCCGGAGTGGGGATCCATGTAGGCTTCCTGGAACTTGGCCATGTCCCGGCGCTCGCCCCAATCGCTCACCACGAAATCGTTGGGCGCCATCGGGGTTTTCGTCTGCGCCGACAGTGACGAACCCCACAGCCCTGACTTGACGGCCTCCACGCCGTCAAGACGCGGAATCACGTAGGACCACCACGCGCCATAGTCCCAGGCCCAACCCACGTTGTGGGGCAACTCGCCATCATTGGCCAGATCGACGCCGACCTGCTTCTGGTGGCGGACGACATCCAACACGGCGTCTTTGATTTCCTGGTCGTAGGCCGCCTTGTCAAACTTCTCGCCGAGAGAGCGCTGGTGGGCGAGCTCGACCAACTTCTTCGGAGTCGGCAGTGCCCCCACGTGGGTCGTCAGAATCCGGTCAGCCATCTTCCTCTCCTCATGCTCGCGACGAGACGCTGTTCGCGGCGCGCGGGCGCCCCGCCACCCGTTGCGGTATTGTCGAATCCGTCAAAAGCGGCGCGCTGTGACTTCACAGTCGCGCGGTCGATCGTCTTGTTCTTCCGCCGACGCATGAAACTCCCGTCAATCTTCAGGCGGCCGATCGGAGGATTTCTGAGGTAGGCGAACGAAACGCCCCAACGCATCGATGGGTGATGTCCGAGCGGGCTAGGCCCACCTCGCCACGTGTCGTAGTTCGCGCACAACACTTGCCCGGCGTCCTCCCTGCCGTCGCGCCATCCGCCGAAGGCGTGCCGCTCCGCGGCGGCTTGCTCGCGCAATGATAGCAACCGACGCCGCCTTTTCAACAAGATTTTATGAGATTATAAATTTGATCTCCAGTCGTAACTGCGCCGCTCCGGAACGAAGAACGACGACGGGGAGGTGTGGACGGAGTTCGGCGTATCGTCGCCGGCGCAATTCGGCTCTGACGGGGTGTCTTTTGCCGTCAAGGACCTCGCTGAGGTCGGCCGCAACGCCATCGGGCGACGCGTTGGACCTTGCGATCCTCTCGCGCCGGCCATTCCAATTCGGCGGTTTCCGTGCCAAACACCCTGCATGATCAGGCAACCCAACGCGCGGAAGGGCGCGGCCAGGAAGCGCCCCGCTTCGACGAGCGAGCCGCGCAAACGCAACCTGCCGGCCGATGAGAGGCGTCGGGTGTTGCTGGACGCCGCCGCCGATCTATTTTCGGAGAAGGGCCTGCGCATCACGGTTCAGGCGCTCGCCGACCGGGTGCATGTCACCCAGCCCCTGGTCCATCGCTATTTCCCGACCAAGGCCGACCTCATCACCGCCATCTGCGACCGCATCCAGAATGCTCACTGGGATCCCGTCTGGCGGCAAATCCTGACCGACCGAAGCCGGCCGCTCGTGGAGCGGATTCCCGATTTCTATGGCCGGTATCTGCCGCACATCTACCGCGACACCTGGTATCGCGGCTTCTGGTACGCCGCCCTCAACGACCCGACCTTCGCGCAAACCTATCTCGCGCGAGCCACCGGCGAACTGCTCACCGCGATCATCAACGAGGTGAGGGTTCAGTTCCTCTACCCTTCCGTCGAGGTCGTCCGGCCGTTCCCGCGCGAGATCGAGCTTGTCTGGGGCATGCACTCGACGATGATCTTCGCCGGCATCCGTCGTTACGTTTATCACACCCCGGTTTCCAACGACGACGACACGACTGTGCTCGACCAGATGCACGCCTATCTTCTGGTGGCGCCGAGGGTGCTCGAGGAACTCATGCCCGTCACGGCGGAACGCAAGTTGCTGGCGCGAACGCAATCGGTGGGCTAGCGGCCGGCTTCTCGTCCGCTATCCCTGAGGCGCGCAGCAAATCGGGGCGGTCGGCGTGGCCCGCTCCCGCCCATCGACCGTTCAGTCGTCAGGCGGCGAAGGCGGCCACGGCGCTCGCTGCTTCCGGCTTTTCGTCGAGCACGAGATGGCCGGCGCCCTTGAATATCTGCACCTTGGCGTTCGGCAGGGCTTTCTTCCACAGCTCCGCATGCTGGAAGGGGATGATTTTGTCCTCGTCGCCCCATACGATCAGCGTCGGGGAGTTGATCCGATGGAGGTAGCGCTTGAACTTCGGATCCCACGGCTTCTCCCACAAAAGCCGCGCCACCGTGGTCGTCTCGCGATAGCGCGCGCCCATGAATTCCGGGTCCGGCCCTGAGGGCAGCCAGGGCTTCAGCACCTCGAAGTTTGACGCCAGGCTGGCGACGATCTTGTCGCCAGGGGTCGCCAGCACATCGAGCGCCGGATATTCGTCGCTGCGCATGCCCGCCGGCGCCACCAGGGTCAGCGTCTTCACCCGCTCCCGCTGCTGCGAGGCGAAATGCGCGGCGATGAAGCCCCCGAGCGAAAAGCCGACGAGGTGGACCTTGTCGACGCCGAGCGCATCGAGCAACTCGACGTAATGCATGACGTAGTCGTTGATCGTGTCCATCGCGGAATCGTCGCCGGACTCGCCGAAGCCCGGGTGATAGGGATGGAGGACCCGGAACTTTTCCGTCCACGGCTCGGCGAATTTGAAGCCGTGGAAGGTGCCCGCGCCGTGCAGAAAGAGGAGCGGTTCGCCCTTGCCCGCCGAGTAGACGACGGTGTCGACCCCGTTGATCTTGATCGTGTCCTTCTTGAACTCAACCATCGCTCTCCCCGTCACTCGGCCGCCGCAGCTTGAAGGTCCGGCCTGCTGCCGCGCACGCGCGGGATGACCTCTTCGGCAATCAGCTGTATGTTCTTCATCACCTTCCAGTGCGGCATGTCGCCAAGCGCGCCCTGGATGTTGAAATGATTCGTGCCCATCAGCTGTCCCCACTCGCCGATCTGGTTGGCGACATTGTCGGCCGAGCCCACCGCGACGAACAGCGCGTCGCTGACCATCTTGAAGTCAAATGCCCCGTGCAGCTTGTCGCCAACCGCGGCGCGGGCCTTCAATTGATCAACCGACAGGTAGCCGGGGGGCGCGAGAAATTGCGGAATCGTGCGCAGCGCGTCTTCGAAGAAGTAGCGCATATGCCCGGCGAATTCCTGTTCCGCCTTCTCCTGCGTCTCCGCGACATAGGTCATGACGCCGAGCGGGAACTGATCTGGCCGCATCTGATGGCCGTGGAACGCCGAGCGCTCGCGGAGCTTGTCGTTCAGCTCCCTGGCGCGCTTCTTGGTCACGAAGACCGCCGAATAGCCGAAGCCGAGCTCGGCCGCGAGTTCGATCGTCTCGGGGCTGCCGGTGCCGACGATGTAGCAGGGCGGATGCGGCCGCTGCATGGGGCGAACCCAGGGGTTCAGGAACCGGTAGGTATAGAATTCGCCATAGTGGCTGATCGGCCCGTCCTTGGTCCAGGCCTTCAGGATGATCTCGATCGACTCCTTGTGGCGCTCGCGGGCGGTGGCCGGATTGACCGGATTCGCCCAGTATTCCATGCCCGTGCCAAGCGGGAAGGCGACTTCGAGCCGTCCGCCCGACATCACGTCCAGCATCGCGTATTCCTCCGCCAGGCGGTTCGGATATTCGAGATTGGGCGGCGTGCCCCACACGCAGATGCGGGCGCGTTTCACGCGCGGCAGAAGGGTCGCGGCGATCAGGTTCGGCGCCGGCATCATGGAGTAGGCGGTGTTGTGATGCTCATTGACGACAATGGCGTCGAAGCCGACCTTGTCGGCATACTCGAACTCGTCGAGATATCGCTCGTACAGGGCCGCGGCCTTGTGCGGATCGTAGTATTTGTTCGGGAAGTTCACCCACAGCGACGGAAACTCTTTGTGGTTCCGCGGCAGATGCGTATAGGGCATGAAATGCATGAAATTGAAGCGCGCTGTCATCGTCTCCTCCGCTCGGTCCCTGTCTTGTGTGCTTCTACCCCATGAGCCGGAATGTCATTTCCATCGCGGCCATGCGCTCGCTCAATTCGGTGCTGGAAGGCTGCGCCGCTGCACGATCCGTGGAGTTCGTCTCGATGCGGTCGGCGGCGATCCTCATCTGAGCGAACTCCGCCACCTGCGCCGCCATGAGCCGCAAACTCTGCTCGACCTCCGTGCTCAGGCAGCTTCCGTCTGGCGCGAAGGGCTTGGCGCCCGAATTGACAACGGCGGCGAAAGGCGTCGGCCAGGCCCGCAGCGCGTGGGCGATCGAACGGAGCGTGTTGAGCGTCGAACCCATCGCCTGGATGCCGTCGGCGCAGACAATGACGCCGACCGCACGCTCCGACAGGTAGACGCGGGTGTCGCCGCGCAGGTCCTCGGTATAGTCGAGCGCGTTCTTGAGAACACCGGAAATCGTGCCGTGATAGCCGGGCGAAGACAGGATCACGCCATCCGCCCGCCGCAAGGCCTCGACAAGCGCCTTGGCCTCGGGGCTGCGCTGGCCATCGGCCGGATCATAGGGAGGAAGATTGATCGCCTGCCCCGCGAAGATCTCGGTGGAGCAGCCCATATCGCCGGCCGCGCCGAGCGCCAGCCGCAGCGCCCGTTCCGACGTCGAGGCGTCGCGGAGGGTTCCTCCCACACCGACGAGTCGTGGCCGCCGACGCTTCACCGCTCCTCCCTTCGGACGCATCACTTCGACGCCGTCAGGATTTTATGATCCTATAAAAATGTCAAATCCGCAAACCGAAAGAGCACGGATCCGGAAGAGAAACCGAGTAGCCTTTGCGGCGCCGCCGCAAGCCCGAGTTGGGGTCATGAGCCGCCATGAAGCGGCGTCCCCCAGCGAAGCCGGCCGCGCAGGCGCATCAGGCGCCGCTGAAAATATGGTCGATCTCCGACCCGCGACAGATCTTGGCGGGGCCGGCGGTGGTCGCCCGTGATCCCAAGCCAACTCGCCTCGCGTGAGCGCTCATACGCCGCCGCACTCGGCGCATCGTTTGGCGAGGACGATCGCCTCATTCTTTCGTGGAAGAGATGCGAATGCCCTCGTCCGGAACCCAAATCGCGAAGTTGAGCGGAAGCCCGATAGCTCTCTTGAGGCTTGACCGAATGCGATCGTTCGAATAGCGAACAATCGGAAACGAACATTGATACGCAACGGATCGACCGGTCGGAGTGGAGCTGCAATTGCCGATTTCAGACGTCAAGAATCTCAAAGAACTGCCGGACAAGGAGTTCATGGCGACGCTCGCCAAGGGGCTGGCGGTGATCCGCGCGTTCGGCGCGGAGCGGCCGCGCCTGACGCTTTCGCAGGCCGCCGCGGCGGTCGGCGTTTCGCGCGCCGCCGCTCGCCGGGTTCTGCTGACGCTTGGCGAACTCGGCTACGTGGAGCAGGCGGGCCGCGAATTCTCCCTGGCGCCGCGGGTGCTTGAACTCGGCTTCGCCTATCTGGCGGCGCAAAACTGGATCGATCGCGCGCTCCCGCTGATGAAGGCGCTGAGCGATGACATCGCCGAGACCTGCTCGTCCTCCGTTCTGCAAGGCGCGGAGATCATCTATGTCGCGCGCGTGCCCACGCAACGGATCATGACGAGCGCGATCGCGGTCGGCGCGCGCCTGCCTGCCTGGCATACGGCGATGGGCCGCATCCAGCTTGGGTTCCTGTCCGACGAAGACCTGTGGCGTCGATTGCGCGCCGCGCGCATCGAGCCGTTTACGCCGAGCACGATCACCGATCTGCGCGCGCTGTTCGAGCGGATCAGGGAGGACCGAGAGCGGGGCTTCTCGATCGTCGACGAGGAGCTCGAGAAGGGCCTGCGCTCGATCTCGGTGGCCCTGACGACGCGTCGCGAGCGACTGATCAGCGCGGTGGATGTGAGCGCCCACGCCAATCGCACGACCCGCAACGAAATGCGCGAACGCTTTCTGCCGCGGCTGCGCGAAATCGCGCGCCAGATCGCGCTTTCGACGGACTGAGCAGGGTGCTGCCAGAGTCAAATCGAGGGGATAGCGGCGGCACATGCTTTCTGCTTGCAACGTTGAATTTCTCATCCTATCGTGCAAAAGGTTCGCCAATCGCACAGTCGTTCGATAAACGAACATACAACACTGGTCCCTCGACTTCTTTCGAGTCTCAGCGGCTGGGGAGACGCGGGGCGCGCAATACGGGAGGACGCGGGATGGAGGCGCAAGCGAGCGGGCCTTCGGGCAAAGCCAGGGGGCCTTCAAGCGCGACCGGCCTCACGCCGATGACGGGCGCCGAATATCTTGAATAGCTGCGCGACGGGCGCGAAGTCTATATCTACGGCGAGCGCGTCAAGGACGTCACCACCCATCCGGCGTTTCGCAACACCGCGCGGATGATCGCCCGGCTCTACGACGCGCTGCACGACGAAAAACGCAAGAGCCGCCTGTTGCTGCCGACCGACACCGGCAACGGCGGCTTCACCCACGCCTATTTCAAGGCGCCGAAGTCGATGGCCGACCTGATCGCCGGGCGCGACGCGATCGCCGAATGGGCGCGCCTCACCTATGGCTGGGTCGGCCGCGCGCCCGACTACAAGGCTTCGTTCCTCGCCACGCTCGGCGCCAACGCCGACTTCTACGAACCCTATCAGGACAACGCGCGGCGCTGGTATCGCTTCAGCCAGGAGCGTGTGCCGTTCATCAATCACGCGATCATCCATCCGCCGGTCGATCGCGACCGCCCGCCGAACGAAGTCGCCGACGTCTGCGTGCATGTCGAAAAGGAGACTGACGCCGGCCTCATCGTCTCCGGGGCCAAGGTCGTGGCGACCGGCTCGGTGCTCACCAACTACACGTTCATCGCCCACCATGGCCTGATCCCGCTGCAGGACAGGAATTTCGCGGCGGTGTTCATGGCTGCCGACCAACGCGCCGGGCGTGAAATTCCTCTGCCGCACGTCCTACGAAATGACCGCGACGGTGATGGGCAGCCCGTTCGACTATCCGCTGTCCTCGCGCCTCGACGAGAACGATGCGATCTTCATCATGGACAAGGTGCTGGTGCCCTGGGAAGACGTGTTCGTCTACGGCGACATCGAGAAGGCGAACAATTTCTTCCCGCGCACCGGCTTCCTGCCGCGCTTCGTCGTGCATGGCTGCACGCGGCTCGCCGTCAAGCTCGATTTCATCAGCGGCCTGCTGCTGAAGGCGGTCGAGGCGTCCGGCACCAAGGACTATCGCGGCGTGCAGGCCAATGTCGGCGAGGTCATCGCCTGGCGCAACCTGTTCTGGGGCCTCTCCGACGCGATGGTGCGCGACCCCAAGCCATGGATCGGCGACTATGTCCTGCCGAACATGGATCCCGGCAACGCCTATCAGATCATCGCGACCATGGCCTATACGAAAGTCAAGCACCTCATCGAGCAGACGGTCGCCTCGGGACTGATCTATCTCAACAGCCACGCCCGCGATTTCCAGAACCCCGAGATGCGCCCCTATCTCGATCGCTACCTGCGCGGCTCGAACGGCTACAAGGCCGAAGAGCGGGTCAAGCTGATGAAACTGCTGTGGGACAGCATCGCCACCGAATTCGGCGGCCGGCACGAGCTCTATGAGATCAACTACGGCGGTTCGACGGAGGAGATCAGGCGCTATTGCCTGTTCGGCGCCCAGGCCTCCGGCAACGCCGACAAATTCAAGGGATTCGCCGAGGAATGCATGGCCGAATACGATCTCAACGGCTGGCGCGTTCCCGATCTCGCCGATCCCGGCGAGCTGAGCTATCATCTCTCGCATCATGCGAAATGAAGCCAAATCCATCGCCGCGAGCCCGCGAAGCAAGATCGACCCGCACCTGTTTCGCAGGACGATGGGCGGCTTCGCCACGGGTGTTACTGTCATTACCGTCGCTGTCGGCGGGGCGACCCACGGGATGACGGCGAACGCCTTCATGTCGGGATCGCTCGAGCCGCCGCTGTGCGTCGTCTCGATCGCCAAGCGCGCGCATACGCACGCCATGGTTCAGAACGCCGGCCGTTTCGGCGTGAACGTGCTGGGCGCCGACCAGCAGGACGTCGCGCTCTATTTCGCGGGAAAGAAGTCGCTCGACGTCGAGGCGCGCTTCGAGAGGATCGACGATGTGCCGATGCTGCGCGACTGCGCGGCGAGGATCGGCGCGCGCGTGGCGAACCAATGCGACTGCGGCGACCACACCCTGTTCATCGGCGCCATTCTGTTCATGGATTCCAACGACCGGCCGCCGCTGCTCTACCATCGGAGCGCCTTCGGCGCGCTGGCGCCGCAAAGGCTCGAGAAGGTCCCCACTCCCGAATTCTGGTGACGCGCCGCCGACCAACGAGAGAGCACGATCGATGCGCAATTTCGACGAGAAAAACATCACCGACGCCGTCCTGGAGCGACTTGCCGGGTCGCAAACGCCGCGCATTCGCGCCGTATCCGAGGCTCTGGCGCGCCATCTGCACGATTTCATCCGCGAGATCGAGCCGACCTTCGCGGAGTGGGAGGCGGGCGTCAATTTCCTCACCGAGGTCGGTAAAAAGTGCTCGGCGACGCGTCAGGAGTTCATCCTGCTGTCCGACACGCTCGGGGTTTCAATGCTGGTCGACGCCATCAATCACCGCCTGCCGCAGGGCGCGACCGAGACGACCGTGCTCGGGCCGTTCTTCGTTCAGGACGCGCCCGCGATGCCGCTCGGCGCCGACATCGCGCCGGGCAAGCCCGGCGAGCCGCTGTTCATCGAGGGCAGCGTGCGCGCCGCCGATGGCAAGCCGCTGCCGGGCGCGACGGTCGACGTCTGGCACAGCGACAAGGACGGCTACTACGACGTCCAGCAATACGACGACGGCGGCGCAGTGACGATGCGCGCGCGCTTCGCGGCGGACCAGGCCGGGCGCTTCCATCTGTGGACGATCGTGCCGAGCTTCTACCCGGTCCCCAATGACGGACCGGTCGGCGACATGCTGCGCCTGCAGGGTCGTCACCCCTATCGCCCGGCGCATGTGCATTTCATGATTTCGGCGCCCGGCTTGGAGACGCTGATCACCCATGTGTTCATCGACGGCGACAAGTATCTCGATTCGGACGTCGTGTTCGGCGTGAAGGATTCGCTCGTCCACCGGCTCGAACGTCGCGCCGCGGGAACCGAGGCCGGCGGGCGGGTCGTCGATCACCCCTACGCCGTCATGAGATACGATTTCGCGCTTGCTCCGCGCCGTGCGGCGCGGTGACTGAAAAGCCGCGCCAACAGCGGCGCCCATAGGGAGACGACAAGCAGGAGGGAGCAGCCATGCGAGTGGGTCCAATCGACAGGCGAACATTTGTGAAAGGCGGCGCCGCGCTCGGCGCCTCGTCGTTGGCGGGCGGCCTCGGCGCGCGCCCGGCTTTCGCCGCGCGACCAATCAAGATCGGCTATGTGAGCCCGCAGACGGGGCCGCTCGCGGGTTTTGGCGAGGCCGATTCCTACATTCTGGCCGGGGTCAATGACAAGCTCAAGGGCGGACTTTCGCTCGGCAAGCAGACCTACCCGGTCGAAATCCTGGTCCGCGACAGCCAGTCGAACCCCAACCGCGCCGCGGAAGTCGCCAAGGACCTGATCGTCAAAGACAAGATCGACATGATGGTGGTGGCCTCGACGCCGGAGACCACGAATCCCGTCTCGACCCAATGCGAGATCGAGGAAATTCCTTGCATCTCGACGGTGGCGCCATGGCAGCCCTATTTCATCGGCCGGCAGGCCAATCCCGGCGATCCCAAGACATGGAAGCCGTTCGACAGCACCTTCCATTTCTTCTGGGGTCTCGAAGACGTCATCGCCGTCTACACCAACATGTGGGGGCAACTGCAAACCAACAAGAGCGTCGGCGGACTGTTTCCCAATGACGGCGACGGCAACGCCTGGGGCGACAAGGTGGTCGGCTTTCCGCCGGTGCTCGACAAGCTCGGCTACAAGCTCGCCGACCCCGGCCGCTATCAGGACCTCACCGACGACTTCAGCGCGCAGATCGCCGCGTTCAAACAGGCGGACTGCCAGATCATCACGGGGGTCGTGATTCCTCCCGATTTCACGACCTTCTGGAACCAGGCCAATCAGCGCGGCTTCAAGCCGAAGATCGCCTCGATCGGCAAGGCGATTCTGTTTCCGTCCGCCGTGGAGGCGCTCGGCAAGACGGGAAACAACCTCTCTTCGGAGGTTTGGTGGACGCCGAGCCATCCGTTCAAGTCATCGCTGACCGGCGTATCCGCCGCGGAACTCGCCAAGGGCTTCGAGCAGGCAAGCAAGAAGCAATGGACTCAGCAGATCGGCTTCGTCCACGCGCTGTTCGAAGTGGCGATCGATTCCTTGAAACGCAGCGCGGACCCGACCAGCCCGGCCGCCAATACCGAGGCGATCGGCAAGACCGATCTCGCAACGATTGTCGGCCGGGTGGCGTTCGGCTCCGAAGCGTTGCCGCCCTTCGCTCGCAAGAATATCGCCAAGACGCCGCTGGTGGGCGGTCAATGGCGGCTCGGCGCGGACGGAAAATACGCCATCGTCGTCGTCGACAATCAAACCGCCCCGGACATCCCGCTTGGCGGAAAGATGGAGCCCATCGCCTGAGGTCTCGAAGCGGCGGCCGCGCGCGGCCGCCGCGTCTTTGCCGAAAGGTCGTTCGCTTCTTCCGTCGCTGTTCCCGGGTCCCTGGCCGCCGATGATCCTCGAACTGGACAACCTGTCGAAGAGCTTTGGCCGGCTCAAGGTCGCCGATTCGATCTCGCTGACGCTGGCCGAGGGCGAGGCGCTCGGCGTCGTCGGACCCAACGGCGCCGGCAAAACGACGCTGTTCTCGCTGATCGGCGGCCTGCTGAAGCCCGACAGCGGCGCGGTGCGGCTCGATGGACGCGACATCACCGGCGAAAGCCCGCATGCGCGCTGCGCGGCGGGCGTCGCGCGCACCCATCAGATCCCGCTTCCCTTCGAAAAGCTCACGGTCTTTGAAAACCTGCTGGTCGGCGCCTGTTTCGCCGGGCAAAGGCGCGAACGCGACGCCGTGGAACCGTGCGGCGCCATCCTCGAGCGCGTCGGTCTGCTCCACCATGCCAATCGGCTGGCCGGCGCGCTGCCCCTCCTCGATCGCAAGCGCCTGGAGCTCGCACGGGCCCTCGCGACGGAGCCGCGCTTGCTGTTGCTCGATGAAATCGCCGGCGGACTGACCGAGGGCGAGTGCCTCGAACTCGTCGCGACGGTTCGCGAGGTCAGCGCTTCGGGGGTCGCGATCATCTGGATCGAACATATCGTCCACGCGCTTCTTGCCGTCGTGACGCGGCTCATCGTGCTCGATTTCGGCCAGATCATCGCGCAAGGCGAGCCCCGCGCCGTCATGGCGTCGCGGCAGGTCCGCGAGATCTATCTCGGCGCTCTCAAGTGAGCGGCGGAGCGGTCCCACTGCTTGAAGCGCGCGGGCTGAAAGCCTTCTACGGCGATTTTCAGGCGCTGTTCGGGATCGATCTGACGGTCGCGGCCGGCGAAACGGTCGCCATCATCGGCGCCAACGGCGCGGGAAAGTCGACCTTCCTTCGCGCGATCGTCGGGATTCTCAAGACCGCGCGGGACGCCGTTCTGTTCGAAGGAGCGCCCATCGGCGGGCTCGCTGCGCCTGATATCGTGCGCCTCGGCGTTGCGATGACGCCGGAGGGCCGGCGCATCTTCCCTTCGCTGACCGTCGAGGAGAATCTGGCGATCGGGGCGTGGACGAGGCCGAGGCTGGTCAAGGATGCGCTTGAGCGCGCCTATGCGCTGTTCCCAGTCCTGCGCGATCGCCGCAAAAGCCCGGGAACCACGCTGTCCGGCGGTCAGCAGCAGATGCTGGCGATCGCCCGGGCGCTCGCCTCGAGCCCGCGCCTTCTGCTGTGCGACGAAATCTCGCTCGGCCTTGCGCCGGTTGTCATCGACCAGGTCTACGCCGCCCTTCCCGCGATCAAGGCGGGCGGCGCGAGCCTGGTGATCGTCGAACAGGACGTGGCGCGCGCGCTGGCGGTCGCCGATCGAATCTATTGCTTCCAGGAGGGCCGGGTCACCCTCGTCGGGCGCGCTGCGCAACTGACGCGCGACCAGATTCACGAGGCTTACTTTGGGCGTTGAGCGAGCGGCCAGGAGGGAGGCCGCATGATCGCCCTCATCGAGATTCTCATCGACGGCGCGATGGTGGGCGCGCTCTATGCTCTGTTCGCGGCGGGTCTGTCGCTGATCTTCGGCGTGATGCGGCTGGTCAATCTCGCGCATGGCGATCTGATCGTCGTCGCGGCCTACCTCATTCTGGTCGTCGCCGAGCGCCTGGGCGTCAACGTGTTCGTTGCGCTGGCGATCGTCGCCCCGTTGATGTTCGTCATCGGCTACGCGCTGCAGATCGGCCTGCTCAATCGCCTGCTCGGCGCGGACATTCTGCCGCCGCTGCTCGTCACGTTCGGTCTTTCGATCATGTTGCAGAACGGCGCCCTGGCGTTGTTTTCCGCCGACAGCCGGCGCCTGCCCACCAATGGCCTCGAAAGCGCATCGATCGCGCTCGGCCCCTTCGTCGTCGGCGTCATGCCGCTGATGACCCTCGTCGCCGCGGTCGTGGTCATCTTCGCCCTCAATCGTTTGTTCTATGCCACGGCGATCGGGCGCGCCTTCCGCGCGGTCTCCGACGATCCGACGACCGCCCAGTTGATGGGCATCTCCAACACGCGCATTTTCGCGGTCGCCATGGGGCTGGCGCTCGGCGTATGCGCGATCGCCGCGCTGTTTCTCGGCGCGCGCGCCAATTTCGACCCGACTATCGGCCCGGGCCGGCTCATCTTTGCGTTCGAAGCGGTCATCATCGGCGGGCTGGGGAGCCTGTGGGGAACCCTGGCGGGCGGCGTCGTGCTGGGGATCGCCCAGACGATCGGCGCCGCGCTCAGCCCGGAATGGCAGATCCTCGCCGGCCATCTGGCCTTCCTCGCGGTGCTGGTGGCCCGGCCGCGCGGCTTTTTCCCACGCGCCTATGACTGACCGCCCGGTGAGCGCGCCGACCTCCGCCGCCGCGCCGCGATTCGCGTCGACGAGGCGCACGCGCGCCTCGCGGATCGCCGCCAGCGGCGCGCTGTTCGCGATTATCGTTCTCGCCGCGCTGCCGTTCTTCGTCGATCGAGGGGCGCTGCAGAGCCTGTTCTTCGTCTTCACGATGCTGGCGCTCGCGCAATACTGGAACCTGCTCGCCGGCTATGCCGGGCTGGTTTCGATCGGGCAGCAGGCCTTCGTCGGGCTCGGCGGCTATGTGCTGTTCGCGCTCGCGACATTCGGCGGCGCCGACCCGCTGCTCGCCGTGCCCGTCGCCGGGGCCGCCGCGGCGATTGTCGCGCTGCCCTCGGCCTGGCTGGTTTTCCGTCTTCAGGGCGCCTATTTCGCGATCGGAACCTGGGTGCTGGCGGAAGTGTTCCGGCTCGTCGCGGCACAGGTGCGCCCGCTCGGCGGCGGCACGGGAACCTCGCTCTCCAAGGCGGTCGCGGACGGATCGCTCCTCGTCAAGGCGATCGCCGCGACGATGGGCCTGCGCAGCGCCGCCGCCCGCGACGTCGCCGCCTACTGGCTCGCGCTCGCCCTCGCGGTGTTCGCGACGGCGGTGGTCTATGGCTTGCTGCGCTCGCGCCGCGGCCTGGCGCTCGCGGCGGTGCGCGACAACCAGGCCGCCGCCGGATCGCTCGGCGTCGACCCGTTCCGTCTCAAGCTGCTCGCCTATGTCGTCGCCGCGTTCGGAACCGGCATGGTCGGCGCCCTCATCTATCTGCAGAAGGCGCGCATTTCTCCCGACGCGGCGTTCTCGGTCACCGACTGGACCGCCAATGTTCTGTTCATCGTCGTCATCGGCGGCGTCGCGACGATCGAGGGGCCGTTCATCGGCGTGCTTGTGCTGTTTGCAATGCAGGAAGAACTGTCGAGCTTCGGCGCGGCCTATCTTTTCCTGCTCGGCGGCCTCGCCATCCTCGTGATGGTGGCCTTTCCCAAGGGACTTTGGGGCTCGTTCGCCGATCGATTCGATCTGCATCTCTTTGCGGTGCGCCGCCGCCTCGTCCTCGCTGTGGCGGGAATTGAACCGAAGGATGAACCGCCAGCTTGATTTCGGGCGGTCGCGCAAACGTCGAGCGTCAAGGCAGGGAGGCGGCGTCGCGCGACAGCGGCCAGAGGTCGTCGCGCTTATGCCAGCGGCATCGATGCCGCCCATTGGTCCAAGACGGGTTTGGCCGCCTGGCGGCGCCATAGTCTTTTCACTCGCGCCGAAGTCCCCGCATCTCTCCGGGGACGTTTACAGGCTGGCGTTGGCCATCGCCGCGAGGTCAAACGGTTTCGTCTCGCGGTCGTCGCCGTGATCGCGGTCGAGCGAGGCGCGCACGACTTCGCCGGTCCGCGCGACGTGCTGGCGCATGAGTTCGCCGGCGCGCCGCGCGTCGCGGCGCTCCAGCGCGGCGAGGATCTCGGCATGTTCCTGCACCGCGTCGCTCCAGCGCGCCTCGGAGAGGATGGCGACGTAACGCGCATTGCCGACCCGCGCGATGAGGCGCAGGTGAATCTCGGCGATCGCCGAATTGCCGGCCGAGGCGACAATCGCCTCGTGCAGCATCTGGTTGTCGCGGAAATAGTCGAGCCGGTTCTTCGCCCGGTGCTGCTGCTCGATGCGCGCTTGCAGCATGCGCAGCTTGTCGATATCGGCGCCCGACATGCGCGCGGCGGCAAACTCTGCCGCGATCCCCTCGAGCGCGCCCAGCGCTTCAAAGAGATCGACGATCTCGCGCGCCGACAAAAGCGCCACGCGCGCGCCGCGCCGGGGCACGAGTTCGACCAGCCCTTCGGAGGCGAGGACCTTCAGCGCCTCGCGCAGCGGCGTGCGCGAAATCTGCAATTGTTTGCACAGTTCGAGTTCGTTGATCCATTCGCCCGCGGCCAGCCGTCCTTCGACGATCATGTCGCGCAGCCGTTCGGTGGCCTCGTCATGCAAGGGGCGCCGGCGAATGGGGACCGCCTCGTCCGGGCCGCGGCGAGGAAGTTCCCCGACGGTCGCCGCCGATGTCCCGATTGAAGCTGCCAAATCCTCCTCCCGGCCAGATCAAAAGCGGCGCCGTGAAAACAGGCGCCGCAAATCAGGGCGCCGCCTGTTCGCCAAGCTAGTGGCTTGACAAGAGCATTGCAAGGCGGCTATTTTTGCGTCGTTCATAATTTTGCATTCAAAATCACAGAGGCATTTCACCGCTGCGATTTCGAAGCGCGGGTTTGGGGGGAATCGCAAGGAATGGCCGAATTCGACCTTGTCGTGCGCGGCGGCGAGATCGCCACCGCCGTCGACGTGTTCCACGCCGATATCGGCGTGCGCGACGGCCGGATCGCCGCGCTCGCCCAGGGTCTGCCGGCGGGCGAGCGCGAGATCGACGCGAGCGGCCTGCTCGTGCTGCCCGGCGGCGTCGACGCCCACTGCCATCTCGACCAGCCGACGGGCGACGACACCGTCATGGCCGACGACTTCTTCACCGGCACCCGCTCGGCGGCGTGCGGCGGCACCACGACCGTGATGCCTTTCGCCGCGCAGAAGAAGGGCCAGAGCCTGCGCGCCGCGGTTGAGGACTACCACCGCCGCGCCGCGGGCATGGCCGTCGTGGACTATGCTTTCCACCTCATCATCACCGATCCGACGCCGCAGGTTCTCGGTCAGGAATTGCCGGCGCTGATCCGCGACGGCTACACCTCGTTCAAGATCTACATGACCTATGATTCGCTGAAACTGAGTGATCGACAGATTCTCGACGTGCTCGCGCTGGCGCGCGAGGAACAGGCGCTGGTGATGATCCATGCGGAGAATGCCGATTGCATCGCCTGGCTCACCGAGCGACTCGAACGCGCCGGCTCCGTCGCGCCGAAATTCCACGCGGCGGCGCGTCCCGCGGTCGTCGAGCGCGAGGCGACGCACCGGGCGATCGCGCTCGCCGAACTGGCGGACGCCGACATCCTCATCGTCCATGTTTCGGGGGCCGAGGCCATCGAGCAGATCCGCTGGGCGCGCAGCCGCGGCCTGCGCATCTACGCCGAGACCTGTCCGCAATATCTGTTTCTCACTGCGGCCGACCTTGACCGCCACGGGTTCGACGGCGCCAAATGCGTCTGCAGTCCGCCGCCGCGCGACTCCGCCAGCCAGAAGGCGGTGTGGGACGGGCTGCGCGACGGGCTGTTCCAGGTGTTCTCGTCCGATCACGCGCCCTTCCGCTACGACGATCCGCGCGGCAAGAGCGTCGCCGGCGCGCGGGCGCGATTCTCCTGCATCCCCAATGGCATCCCCGGCCTCGAAACGCGTCTGCCGCTGCTGTTCTCGGCGGGCGTCGGAGAAGGGCGCATCGATCTTTGCGATTTTGTCGCGCTCACCGCGACCAACCCGGCGAAAATGTATGGGCTCTATCCGCGCAAGGGCTCCATCGCCATCGGCGCCGACGCCGATCTGGCGATCTGGGACGCCAGGCGCGAAGTGACGATCGCCAACACGCTGCTGCACCATGACGTCGACTACACGCCCTACGAGGGGATGCGGGTCGTCGGCTGGCCGGCGATCACGCTCGCGCGCGGCGATGTCGTGTGGTCGGACGGCCGATTCTGCGCCGAGCCCGGTCGCGGCCAGTTCCTGCGCTGCGGCCGTCCCAACGCCCTTCGCGGCGTGGCCCGGGAGCCGGCGCCCTTTCGTACAACCCCCTCGCAGCGCGGACCAGATCTATGACGGCGCTCTCCCCGCATCACATCGGCGCAATGGCGGTCGCTCGCCGCACGGGCGTGCGCTGGCGCATCTTCCTGCTGATGCTGACGCTGGTCTCGATCAACTACATCGACCGCGCTTCGCTATCGGTTGCAATGCCGACGATTTCGAAGGAGTTCGGCATCGCCCCGGCGGCCCAGGGCTTCATTCTCAGTTCGTTCTTCATCACCTATGCGTTGATGCAAATTCCAGGCGGCATGCTGGCGGACCGGTTCAAGCCGCGCATCGTGATCGCCGCCGCGACGCTCGGTTGGGGCTTGTTCCAGGCGATCGCCGCTCTTTCGACGAACGCCTTCGTCCTCGTCCTCACCCGGCTCGGGCTGGGGGCCGCCGAAGCGCCGATCTTCCCGGCCGGCGGCAAGCTCAATGCGATCTGGATGACCTCCCACGAGCGCGCGCGCGGCGCCACGCTGCTGGACAGCGGCGCGCCGCTCGGCGCCGCGATCGGCGCGGCGGTCATCACGGGCCTCATCGCCGAATTCGACTCCTGGCGGGTGTCCTTCGTCGTCGCGGGGCTCGGCACAATGGCGTGCGGGATCCTCGCCTGGCGCTACATCCGCAACGAGCCGAGCGAGCATCCCTCGGTCAACGCGGCCGAAGCCGAGCACATCGCGCAAGCCCACGCCCGCGAAGACGCTCTCGCGCCGGCGCCCGGCCGCGGCGGCCTCGGCGGCTATTTCGCTTATCGTTCGGTCTGGTGCATGTGTCTGGGCTGGATGTTCTTCAACGCCGTGTTCTACGGCCTGCTGACGTGGATGCCGACCTACCTGTCGGCGGTCCAGGGCCTCGACATCAAGCAACTCGGCGGCTCGCTGTTCGCGATGTTCTTCGCCGGCTTCGTCGGCGAACTGGTCGGCGGGCAGATCGCCGATATGTGGCGGGCGCGCGGCGGTCGGCCGAACACCATTTTTCGCACCCTGTTCGGCATCGCCGCGATCGTCGCGACGCTCTCGTTGATCGGCGTCGCCTATGTCCACGACGCTTTTCTGGTCGTGCTGCTGCTCTCCTCGACGCTGTTCTTCCTGCGCTGGTGCGGCATGTACTGGGCGATCCCGAGCCTCCTCGCCTCGCGCGGCAACTCCGGCTTTCTCGGCGGCTGCATGAATTTTGCCGGCAATATCGCCGGGGTCACCGTGCCGATCATCGTCGGCGCCATCGTCCAGACGACCGGTTCCTACTTCCTGGCGCTGATGTTCTTCGCCTTCGCCGGCGTTGCGCTCTTCGTCTGCTCAAGCCTGATCGACTACAGCCGCAAGCTGCCGATCTGAAAGTCCTCACGCACTGGGGCGCCGCTGCGCCCGCCGTCGCAACCCGTTTCGGAGGTGTTCCTTGGTCAAGTCTATTCGTCTGGGCATGCTGACGCCGTCGTCCAACACAGTCCTCGAGCCTGTGACAACGGCGATGCTGGCCGGCCTCGAGGGCGTATCGGCGCATTTCAGCCGCTTCAAGGTGACCGAGATCGGCGCCTCGCAGCGATCCGACGACCAGTTCGACGAGGCGCCGATTCTCACGGCGGCCGAACTGCTCGCCGACGCGAAAGTCGACGTCATCGCCTGGAGCGGCACTTCTGCGAGCTGGCTCGGCTTCGAGCGCGACGAACGGCTCTGCGAACGCATCACGGCGGTCACCGGCATCAAGGCGTGCACGTCGGTGCTCGCCTTCCGCGAAATTTTCGAGCGAGCCGGCGTCAGGCGGGTCGGTCTGGTCACGCCCTATGTCGAGGCGGTGCAGACGCGGATCATCGCCAACTGGCGCGAGGCGGGCTTCGATTGCGTCGCCGAGCGCCACTGCGGCCTGCACGACAACTTCTCATTCGCGAATGTCGGCAGGGCTGAGATCGCCGGCATGGTGCGCGAGGTCGCCGGCGCCGGTTGCGACGCTGTGGCGATCGTGTGCACCAACATGCGCGCCGCCGGGCTCGCCAGGGCGCTGGAGGCCGAGCTTGACGTGGCCGTCTACGATTCGATCGCGACCACGGTGTGGATGAGTCTGCTCCTCGCCGGCGTGGCGCCCGAGCGCGTGCGTGACTGGGGCAGTCTGTTCGCTCTGGCGCCGGCTCCGACGGGCGCCGAATACGCCGACATTCGCCTCGGCCTGTGAGGCGCACGGCAACCCAAGGGGCGCATGTTGATCGATCCCCGCAAATGTCCTCGCAAGCGCGCCGCGGTCGGGATGGGCGTCGAGCGCCCGCTTTGCGGCGGCAAGCCCGCGGCGATTTCAACGGGCGGATCGCGCGAAACGCTTGACAGCATCGCGGCATTCGTCTTATCCATAATTATGCACTCAAAATCATGCGTGCGCTAAAAACATCGCCAAGCGACGCCGACTGGGAGCGCCAGGCGGCCGGACGAAATCTGGTGTTGTTCGGGCGGAAGGTCGCCAATGCAATGCACAAGGTCCGCTCCGCCATCGCCAGATTGCAAGATCGTTGTCTGTATCGGCGAGGGTCGCATGGGCGGTCCTCTGCGGCGGCGTCGCGGGGCGGGCGACGCTCGCCGCCGTGCTCAACCCGCGGGCGATGAGTCGATAAGGGCCGACCACTTTCTCATCTGGAACATCGTGCTCAAACATCGTGGAGGAGTATCATGAAAGTAAACAGGACGACGGCGTGGGCGTTGGTGGGAACATTTCTGGCGACTTCGAGCTTCGCAGTCATCGCCCACGCCTGCACACTGATGGGCGTCAGCGGCGGGGCCACCGAAGACGGCAACGCCTATATCGCTTCGACGAGCGACAACCCCTATATCCAGGGACCTCGCAAGCCGGTCTATGTGACGATCCCGAAAAACGGCTACAAATTCGTTCACACCCCCTGCATTATTCAGGATCCTCCAGGACATTTCTTCGATGTCGGGTCCGACCGCGGCATGAACGAGAAGGGGTTCTCGTGGACGCGCGCGTGGGTGGTGCCCAATGAACCCGAAGCGACCAACAAGATGTCCAGCGTCGACTGGTTCCTGAAAATGGGGTCCACCGTCGCGACGGTCGACGAAGCCATCAAGTTCGTGCAGGACAACCCGAAGGGCATCGGCGATCAGGGGAACTACATCTTCGCCGACGCGGAAGGAAACATGGCGACCGTCGAGGTCGGCTATCAGAGCGTCAACGTCGTGAAGAAATGGTCAAAAGGCGAGGAGGGGATCGCCGCCAGGGCAAATCAGTGGACGTCCGACAAAATGAAGCCGCTCGACATCGGCGACACGGCGGATCCGCACGACCATCAATATTACCAGTCGACTTCGTTCCGGCAGCCCAGAGCGATGGAATTGCTGAAGGGCGGGGCGGGCAAGATCGATGTCGCGATGCTCAAGAAATTCCTCGCCGATAACGTCAACCGCGACAAGACGAAGTTGGGCGACACCGGCTTCTCAATTTCCAATCACGGAGAGACCGGCGGCACGGTGAGCGCGGAAGTGTTCGACCCTGCGCACCGCACGTTCTGGTACACCTACGGCTGGGCGGACGGCGACGCCAAGAGCAGCAACCCGTCGTTCGACGGCGCCAACGAAAACACCTGGGGCGCCTGGTTGCCTTTCATCCTCAGCGAATTGACCGAGGAAGGCTATTATACCGACTGGAACGGCAACATAACCCCGATGGGCGCGCGCTACCTGGCGCGCATCGGCGTGAAAACCTGAGCGTCGTCGCGTCCAGCAGGAATCCGCGATAGCCTTCGATGGATTGAAGGCGCCGACAAACTCCCGGCTTGCGCCGGGAGTTTTTTGTTCTGCGCCCCGAGAACCAACGCTTCCGGCAAGGCGCCAATGGACGGGTCCCACAGCCGGCGAAGCGGATGCGCGCCCCAACCCTCAACGCCGATTGGGCGGCGAGACAGCGCCGCTCGGCCGGCGCGGTCGAGCGGCTGCATGGCAAACGCCGCCGCCACGATCGCGCAGCGGCGAGGCGCCGGGCGCGCGCCCAGGCTGACGTGTCGGTCTCGACAGGATATGATAAGCGCTCACCTTCACCGAGCGCTCGAGAGAAAGATCCATGGCCTACGCAGATGTTTCCCTGTTCATTGACGGATCATGGACCACGGACGGCGACAGGCCGGAGATCGACATTCTGAATCCCGCGACCGGTGATCAGGTCGGCCGCGTCGAGAACGCGACGCGCGGGGATCTCGACCGAGCGCTCGCCGCCGCCGATCGCGCGTTCAGGAGCTGGAGCAAAGTCTCGGCGTTCGAGCGTTACAAGATTATGCGCAAAGCCGCCGAGATTCTCCGCTCGCGCGCCAGCGTGATCGCCGAACTCATGACGATCGAGCAAGGCAAGCCGCTCGCACAATCCACGCAGGAGACGCTCAACGGCGCCGATCTGATCGACTGGTTCGCTGAGGAAGGCCGGCGCGCCTACGGCCGCATCGTGCCGGCGCGCGCCGACGGCGTGCGGCAAATGGTGGTCAAGACCCCGGTCGGACCGGTCGCCGCCTTCACGCCATGGAACTTCCCGATAAACCAGGCGGTGCGAAAGATTTCCGGCGCCCTGGCCGCCGGTTGCAGCATTATCATCAAAGGGCCCGAGGAAACGCCGGCGTCATGCGCCGAATTGGTGCGGGCCTTCGCCGACGGCGGCGTCCCGCCGGGCGTCATCAATCTGGTGTTCGGCGTCCCTTCGGAGATCTCTGAATATCTCATCCCCCACCCGGTCGTCCGCAAAGTGAGCTTCACCGGCTCGACGGCTGTCGGCAAGCGTCTCGCCATGCTTGCGGGTCAGCACATGAAGCGCATCACGATGGAGCTCGGCGGCCACGCTCCGGCGCTCGTCTTCGACGACGCCGATGTCGAAACCGCGGTCAAGCAGCTGGCCGGCGGCAAGTATCGAAATGCCGGGCAGATCTGCGTCGCGCCGACGCGCTTGCTGATTCAGAACGGCGTCTACGAACCTTTCGTCGAAAAGTTCGTCGACGCGGCGCGCGCGATCCGGGTCGGCGACGGGCTGGCGCCGGAGACGACGATGGGGCCGCTCGCACATCTGCGCCGCGTGGAGGCGATGGAGAGCCTTGTCGCCGACGCGCAGGCCAGCGGCGCGAAGGTGCGAACTGGCGGAAAGCGAATTGGCAACAAGGGTTTCTTTTTCGAACCGACGGTGATCACCGACGTTCCGACGTCGGCGCGCATCATGAACGAAGAGCCGTTCGGCCCGGTCGCGATCCTCAATCGGTTTGACGACTATGAAGACGCGGTCGCGGAAGCCAACCGAACTCGAATACGGCTTGGCCGCCTATGCCTATACCAAGTCCGCGAAAACGATGGCGAGGCTTGGCGAAGCCGTCGAAAGCGGGATGGTTACGATCAACCACCTTGGTCTCGGTCTTCCCGAACTTCCGTTCGGCGGGATCAAGGATTCGGGATTCGGCAGCGAAGGCGGCGCTGAAGCGCTCGAGGCCTTCTTCAACAGCAAGCTCGTCACGCAGCTCGAGGCGTGAGCTTCGGGTCCGGGACTCAAGTCTTGTCGACTGAAATGCGGCTGTAGGCGCGCCATCGGTGGCGGGCGCCAATCGCGCTGTCGTGAAGGCGGCGCTGGGAAGCCCGGTTCTTCTCCATCGCTTGCCGTCACTGAAGCTGATATGTTACACATCAGTCGTGATCGGGGGGAGGGCGCATCGTTCGGGCGCCGCATAACATCGGCGGCTAGGCCGGCGAGATTTCCGTCGACTGGTTTTCGGCCGTGGCGGCGTGACGCCGTCGCATGAAATTGGAGGGCCAGGCCGACATGGCGAACACCGGATCGATCGCCGCGGCGACTTTCGAGCGGCTCGCCAGACCCCGCTCTCTCACGGAAATGGTGATCACCCAGATTCGCGAGCTTATCGTGTCGGGTCGCCTGGCGCTTGGCGGGCAGCTTTCGGAAAGCGTGCTGGCCGAACAGCTCGGCGTCAGCCGCACGCCGGTGCGCGAGGCCTTTCTCAGACTCGAGACCGAGCGTCTTGTCGAAGTGCGCCCGCAACGCGGCACGTTCGTCTTTCAATACAATCTGGCCGAGTTGCGCGATATCTGCGAATTGCGCGAAGTCCTGGAGACCGGCGCCTTGCGCATCGCGTTGTCGCGCAATCGCAGCGAGGCGATCGAGCGCCTCGAGCGTGAGACCGAAGCGGCGGAGACGGCGCGCGTCATCGATCCCGGCCCCTATCAGGCGTTCGACAATTCCTTTCACGATTCCCTGGTCAAGGCGAGCGCGAACAAGGAGCTGATTGAAGCTTATGACCGGATTTCCGGGCGCGTGCGCGCAATCCGCTATCGCCTGACTCGCAGCCGTCAGCAGATCGCCGGATCGCAGCGGGGGCACCGTGAGATCGTCACGGCCCTGAAGGAGGGGCGCGACGCCGACGCCGTCCAAAGGCTCGGCAAGCATGTCTACAACGCCTACGAAATGTTCCGCGGCGAAATCGAGGCGGCGCGCAACTCATAGCATCGGCGCGAAAACCGGAAGCGGCGGCGCCGGGATGGGGGAGGGAGTTCGTCAAATGAAGATCACGAAGGTGAAGGTCCGTCGCGTCTACGGAACGCTGGCGACCGACGGACCGTTCTGGGAGGAGCGGCTCGTTCGTCCCATCGATATCTATCCGGAATATCGCGATCAGAAGCTCTGGGAGGGTGGAACCCAGGTCGACGATCATCACCTGAAGATCAACGCCGACTTCATAGAAATTCACACCGACGATGGCGTCATCGGCACGGCCGGCCCCGTATGGCGGGACGCTTCGCATCTTGTCCTCACGCAGCTTGCGCCGATCATCCTGAACAAGGACCCTCTCGCCATCGAATTGCTGTGGGACCAGATGCACCGGCTGCAGGTTCACGGGCGCCAGGGCTTTTCGATGGTCGCGATCTCCGCGATCGATTGCGCTTTGTGGGATCTCAAGGGAAAGGTGTTCGCGCAGCCGATCTGGCGCATTCTGGGCGGCCCGACGCGCCATCAGGTGCCGGCTTACGCCTCGATGCTCGGCTACGCCGTCGAGGATCTCGGCAAGGTGCGCGAGAGGGCGCAGGCGTACAAGGCCAAGGGCTACGCCGCCCAGAAATGGTTCATCCGCCACGGGCCGATGGCGGGCCATGAGGGCCTCAACAAGAATGTCGCCCTGGTGCGCACGCTGCGCGAGGCGCTGGGCGACGACTACGACCTGATGATCGACTGCTGGCAGAGCCTCAACCTCGATTACGCGGTCGATTTCTGTTCGCGCATCGAGGAATTCCGCCCGCGCTGGATCGAGGAATGTTTCATGCCCGATCGCATCGACAGCCATGTCAAGCTAAAGGCCAAGACGCGCATTCCCCTGTCGGGCGCCGAGCACGAATATACCCGTTGGGGCTTCAAGCGCTTCATCGAGAAGGACGCGCTCGATATTCTGCAACCGGACATTTACTGGTGTGGCGGCCTCAGCGAGACGCTCAAGATCGCCGCCTATGCGACCACCCACGATCTAATCACGATCCCGCATGGCCATTCGACGCCGATCAGCATTCATTTCAGCGTCGCCCAATCGCCGATTCACACGCCTTATCAGGAATATCTCGTCAAATGGAATGCGATTCACATGCATTTCCTGAAACACCCGCTGCAGCCGGTCAACGGTTCGATCGGTCTGCCTTATGCGCCGGGCGCGAACATGGAGCTCGATAGCGACAAGATCGAACGCGAGGAGGAAGTCGTCGTCTGAAGCGGGAGCGGCGCGCTCTGGCCGCTCCAAGCCGATCGCTGGGTGATCGGCGCGCGAAGCGCCACGTTGTGGCGTAGTATGTTGTATGGTAGGCCAATAGCCAAAGGCTCGATAACGAGCGGTGGAAAACAGGGAGGAAAGACAAATGCGTCATCACGGATTTTTGGCGGTGATCGCCGGCCTTGGGTGCCTCGGACTGGCGGCCGGCGGGGCCCTGGCCGAACCCAAGACCAATATGCTGCACCAATGGGACAGCGGCTCGGACGCCGCCGCCATCGCCAAGCTCGGCGAAATGTTCACGGCCGCCGGCGGCAAATGGGAGCAGACCTCGATCGCCGGCCATACGGCCAATACGCTCGCCAAGCTCCGGGCCGACGTGATCGCCGGCAATGCGCCGCCTGCCGTGCAGCTCAAGGGTCCGGAAATCGCCGAGTGGAACGCGACGGGCATGACCGCCGACCTCGACGCGCTGGCCAAGGAAGAGGGCTGGGAGAAGGTCGTCGCGCCCGAACTCCTGCCGGTGATGAAACCCACCGGGAAGTGGGTCGCGGCGCCGATGAACATTCATCGCATCAATTGGATCTGGGGCTCGACGAAGGCGATGGCCAAGGCCGGGATCGCCGAATTGCCGAAGACCTGGGCGGAGTTCAACGCGGATTGCGACAAGGCGGTCGCCGCCAAAGTGATTTGCCTCGCCCATTTCAGCCAGGACTGGACCGACGCGACGACCTTCGAAGTCGTCGTCTACGGCCAGAATATCGACCTCTTCCGCAAGGCCTTCGTCCAAGGCGACACCCAGGCTTTGCGCAGCCCTGAGATGATCAAGGCGTTCGACCAGTACCGGCTGATGATCTCCAAATATATGGACCCCGCGATCGCCGGGCGCGACTTCGACACGACCAACGGAATGCTCGCCAAAGGCGACGCCGCCTTCATGATCATGGGCGACTGGGAGATCGGCATGCTCACCGCCGCCGGCCTCAAGCAGGGCGGCGACTATGTGTGCGGTCAGGCGCCAACCGATTGGGGCAAGCCGGGCTTCATCCTAAACTCCGACTCCGTCGTATTCTTCAAGCAGAAGGATCCCGACTTTGTCGCCGGCCAGAAGCTGCTTGCCCATCTGATCCTTTCGCCCGAGTTCCAGACCGTTTTCAATCAGGCCAAGGGGTCGATCCCGGCGCGTCTCGACGTCGATCTGTCGAAGGGGTTCAATCCCTGCCAGCAGCTTTCGAAGAAAGACCTGCAGGCCTCGATCGCCGACGGCACGCTGGTCCGCTCGATGGCGCATAACATGACGGTGCTGCAGAAATACCGCGGCGCGATGATGGACGTCATCACGTCCTTCGTGAACACGCCGGGCATGTCGTCCAAGGACGCCGCCAACGCGATGGCTGACGCCGTCGAGGCGCAGAAGTCCTGAGCAGGGCGCCGTTCTGTTCGTCCGCGGCTTTGGCCGCGGACGCTTCCCTTTCGGCGAGGCGACATGACTGAAGCGGCGATCTCGACGACGCACGCCGGCGCGCCGTCGCTGCGCGATCGGCTGCAGAGCGCGATGCCGTTCATCGTTCTGGCGCCGTCGCTGCTGGCGAGCTTCGTCTACGTGTTCGTCTTCACGTTATGGACGTTCTATATTTCCCTGTCCGACAGCACGTTGCTGCCGACCTATAATTTCGTCGGCTTCCAGCATTACATCTCGATCTGGGCGAACCACCGTTGGGAGGTCGCCTACAGCAACCTCTTCCTGTTCAGCGCCCTCTATGTCGTCTTCGCGATTCTGATTGGTCTTGGCCTGGCCATCGCGATCGATCAGCGCGTGCGCGGGGAAGCGATCTGGCGAACGATCTTTCTCTACCCGCTGGCGGTTTCGTTCGCGGTCACCGGCACCGTATGGGCCTGGCTCTACAGCCCGGACGCCGGGATCGAGTTCTTCGTGCGCAGCCTTGGCTGGACCGATTTCACGTTTCGCCTGACGACCGATCGCAACCTTGCGATCTACGCCGTCATCGCGACCGGCATCTGGCAGTCCTCGGGCTTTGCGATGGCGCTGTTTCTGGCCGGCCTGCGCTCGGTCGATCCTGACCTGGTGAAGGCGGCCCAGATCGACGGCGCAGGCATGTTCCGCATCTATCGCAAGGTGATTATTCCGACAATCGCGCCTATCGCCATTGCGGTGACGGTGGTGCTGCTGCAGTTTGCGATCAAGACCTTCGATCTCGTCGCGGCCCTGACCAAGAACGGCGGCCCGGGCATCGCGACGACCTTTCCGGCGACCTATGTCTATGATCTGATGTTCCAGCGTGGCCAGATCGCCGAGGGCGCGACGGCCGCCATCTTCATGCTCGCTGCGCTCGCGGTCGTGCTGGTCCCTTATGCGCTGTGGGTCGTCTGGCGCCGGCGCGCGGAGTCCGGCCATGGTTGACGCCGTCTTTCGCGCCTCCATCGAAGACGACGCGGCCGCCGCGCGCGCGGCGCGGAAGTATCTTGTCGGGCGGGTCGGGGTCTACGCGTTTCTGAGTTTCTTCGCGTTCATTTATATCCTGCCATTGTTCGTCATCATCGCCAATTCGTTTCGCGAATTGCCTGAAATCGTCCACAACGGCCTCATCGGCTTTCCGCACAGCCTTTCATTCAAAGCGTGGAGCACGGTCTGGAACAGCTATTGCGTCGGCGGGACTTGCGCCGGGATTCAACACAATTTTTTCAACTCTCTGGAAATGACAATTCCGGCGACGATCATCTCCACGTCGCTCGGGCTTTTGAACGGTTACGTCCTTTCGAAATGGCGCTTTCGTGGATCGGAGACCATTTTCACTTGCATGATGTTCGGTGTTTTCATGCCGGGCCAGGTCTCGCTGATGCCGTGGGCCTTCATTCTCGGCCACATCGGGCTCAGCAATTCCATAGTCGGCCTGATCCTGATTCACTGCGTGCAGGGCATTTCCTTCACGACGCTGTTCTGTCGGAACTATTACATCAACATTCCGGACGACCTGATCAAGGCGGCGCGCATCGACGGCGCCGGCTTCTGGCGAATCTTCCGCAAGATCGTGCTGCCGCTCTCGCCGCCCATTTTGATCGTGACGGTGATCTGGCAATTCACCGGCATCTGGAACGAATATCTGTTCGGCGTCGTGTTCACGGCCGGCCGCAGCCAGCCGATCACTGCCTCGCTGATCGGCATGGCGACCGGCGGAACCAGTGTGAGAGTCTATGACGTGATGAGCGCCGGCGTGCTGATCGGCGCGATTCCCCCGCTGCTGATCTACCTGTTCGGCGGAAAATATTTCGTGCGGGGCCTTACCCAAGGAGCGGTCAAGTGACGGAGCCGGCATGTCATCGCTGACCATCTCGAAATTGCGCAAGAGCTTCGGCTCCCTGGAAGTTCTCAAGGGCGTCGATCTCGAGGCGCGGACGGGCGAGTTCATCGCGCTTGTCGGACCTTCGGGTTGCGGCAAATCCACCCTTCTGGCGATGGTCGCGGGCCTCGAGACGATTTCGTCCGGCGAGATTCGCATCGACGGCCGGCTGGTCAATTCGGTCGCGCCGAAGGATCGCGACATCGCGATGGTGTTCCAGTCCTATGCGCTCTATCCGACCATGACCGTGCGCCAGAACATCACCTTCGGCATGGAGAGCCGCCACGTGCCGCGCCAACAGCAGGACGAGGCCGTCGCGCGCGTGGCGGCGTTGCTGCAAATCGAGCCGTTGCTGCAACGAAAGCCCGGCCAGCTTTCCGGCGGCCAGCGCCAGCGCGTCGCGATGGGCCGCGCCCTGGTGCGCGACCCCAAGCTGTTTCTTTTCGACGAGCCGCTTTCGAATCTCGACGCGAAATTGCGCGTCGAGATGCGCGCGGAGATCAAAAGACTGCATCAGCGCGTCGGCAAGACGACGATCTATGTCACGCACGACCAGATCGAGGCGATGACTCTGGCTTCCCGGATCGCGGTCATGCACAAGGGTGAGTTGCAGCAATTCGCCGCGCCGCAGGTGGTCTATGATCGGCCTGCCAACATGTTCGTCGGCGGCTTCATGGGATCGCCGTCGATGAATTTCCTGCAGGGCGAAATCGCCGACGAGCAAGGAATGAGCCTGAGGTTCGCCAATGGCGAGGCTGGGCCGCTGACGGTGGGTCTTGGCGCGCCGGTGGCGAGACAAGGCGATTCGCGGAGCGTCATTCTTGGCGTGCGGCCCGAGCACATTTCACTCCACCATCCCGAACGCGCGGCGGACCGGCGCGCGAGCGCGATCGTCCCGGCGGCGGTCGAGCTCGTCGAGCCGACAGGGGCGGAGACGATGGTCGGCCTGCGTCTTGCCGGGCGGGAAGTGACGGCGCGTTTCGAACCTCATGAGGCGCCGGAGGTTGGCCAGACCGTGACGCTTTCGCTCGACATGTCGAAAGCCTGTCTGTTCGACGCGCGGACCGAGCAACTGATCGGTTAGCGGCCTGGATGGACTGAGTCCTATGGGGATGGCAGGCCTTGCCGCGCCTGCTTGCGTATTGCGGAGGAGGGAGAAACGGCCTCCCGCCTAATGCACACCGCGAATGAAGAATGTCACTGTCCCGGCTACAAGCGTGATCATGGCCGCGACGAGGAAGAGTTCATCGTAACCAAAGAATTTGATGAGATCGCCGCCGAGCAAAGGCGCCAAGAACTGTGCCGCGGCTCCCGCCATCGCAAGCAGCGCGAGGTCGCGGCCGGCGGAGTCCTTGCTTGGCAGGACATGCGTCATCAAAGCGAGATCGATGGTCGAATAGACGCCCGTGGCGAGCCCGCCGAGCAGCGCAAAGATCAGCATGCCAAACCAGGTCGGGCTGAGCACGGGAACGATCATCGCCGCGGCCATCCCGATGGCGTAGATTTGAGCGAACAGCTTGCGTCGTTTCGTTCGGTGGGCGACCCACGCGCCGACGACAATCGCGGCGACTGTCGCCAAAGTGCGCAGGGAATTGAGCGCGCCCGCCGCAATCTGCGCGTTTCGGGCCGGCAGGTTCTCGACGCCGATGTGATCCTGCAGGATGTAGAGCAGATAGTTGTTGATCGAAAATTGCGCGACGAACATCAGGACGCGGAACGCGAAGGCCAGCGAGAAATCGCGCGAAGCAAACCCGTTCAGCAGGGCCAGCGTCGGCGTCAGTCTGCGGCGAGTCGATCTTGCGCCGTCGCGTGGCCGCGCCGCGGAGGAAAGCCGCGCATCTTCGCGTGCGAAAATCACGAAAGCCGCGGTTGTCGCCGCGAGCATCGCGGCGAGCGAGGCGTATCCCCATTCGCCTGGGGCGAGCGCGGCGAGGTTGACGCCGACCAGCGCGCCGAGCGGAGCGGCGACCCCGAAAATCGACGAGGCGAGGCCGCGTCGGCTTTCCGGGACGCGGTCCGGCGTCACCGCCAGCAACGCCCCTTGAAAGAAATTCAAAGCGAACCACAGCGCGCCGTAGAATGCCGCAATGCCGAGCAGGTCGCGCTGCAGTCCGAGGACGGTCGACAGCAGGACCGACGCGGCGGCCATGCAAACGAGCCACGGCGCGCGACGCCCCCATCGGCTTCGCGTGGCGTCCGACACCGCGCCGCCCGCCGTCAGGCCGAGAACGCCCGTGACCGAGCAGACCACCGTGAGCAACGCGAGATTGACGATTTTGGATTGAGGATCAGCCGCCTCAACCTGAACCGGAACGAGAATCTGCTGAACGCCCTGGAACATTGCGAACATGGAGAGCGCCGTTGGCAGCAACAGCGCCATCAGTCGAGCGACCCTGGGCGGGGGCGCCGCGATGAATGCTTGTGTGTTCACGGCGCGGCTTTCCTTTCGTGGCGTCAGCCTCTAGCCTGTTGGCTCAGGACGGGCGACGCCGCTCGCCCTTATTCACCATTCCGCGGGCCATCGCCAACGCCGCCCGTGGGTCCATCAATTCCAACCGCGGCGTCAGCGAACGGCCGATTTCACGGGCGTTCCGAGCCAGAGCCCTCGCAATTCCTGGCGCGGAGGGACGCCAGGCGAGGAGTCTTTTCGGCGAGCCACGCGGCAATCATTTCGATCGGCAGGACACGTTCGCGCAAGCGGTCAGCGCGGATGTTGCGCCTGTGCGGCGCCCGATTCGATTCATGGGAGACAACAGATGGCGATGGAATCGATGTCCGTGGAAGGCGGGTTGCTCGCAATGCCGAAGCCGACTGCGTCGGGGGTGCGAAGCTTCAAGGGAATCCCCTATGCGGCGCCGCCGGTCGGGGCGCTGCGCTGGCGTCCGCCACAGCCGGTCGAACCATGGGCTGGCGCGCGGCCGAGCGATGTCTTCGGCCCCAATTCGATTCAAGGCGTCGTGTTCGGCGACATTGATCCGCGCCCTGCCGGGATTTCGGAGGATTGCCTCTATCTCAACATTTGGACGCCCGGCGCTGGCGCGTCAAATCGCCTTCCCGTCATGGTCTGGATCCATGGCGGCGGCTTCGCGGTGGGATCGGGCGCCGAGCCTCGATACGACGGCGCAAATCTGGCCGCCAGGGGCATCGTGGTGGTCACGCTCAATCATCGGCTCAATGCTCTGGGCTTCCTCGCCCATCCCGAACTGACCGCCGAATCGCGCCATCGCGCCTCCGGCAACTACGGCATGCTTGATCTCGTCGCGGCGCTCCAATGGGTGTCCCGCAACATCGCAGCGTTCGGCGGCGACCCCAGGCGGGTCACGATCGCTGGAGAATCGGCGGGCTCGATCGCTGTCAGCGGGTTGATGGCGTCTCCGTTGGCTCGCGGCCTGTTCGCGCAGGCGATTGGCGAAAGCGGGGCGATGTTTCCGTCTCCCGGCCGTTCGTTCGCCACGCTCGCCGAGGCTGAACAATCGGGCTTCGAGTTTGCGCGCAAGATCGGGGCGGCGTCGCTGGCCGCTTTGCGGTCGACGCCGGCGCTCGACATTCTCGCCGCGGCGCCGGGGATCGGGTTTTGGCCGATCATCGATGGCCATTTCCTTCCACGCGCGCCAGCGGAAATATTCTCTGATGGCGAGCAAAACGACGTGCCGTTGCTCGCCGGCTGGAACAAGGACGAGGGATTCAATTTCAACCTGCTGCGCGGCGAGATCGTCGACAAATCATATCCGGAATTGGTTCGCGCGATCTTCGGCGACCGAACAAGCGCCGTGCTTTCCCTCTACCCTGCCGGCGCGCCGGACGTCGAAAAACGATCGGCGCGCGCGCTGGGCGGCGATCTGACGATCATTCACGGGACATGGGCGTGGATCGAGGCGCACAAGAAGAGCGGACGATCCGAAATCTTTCGTTTCCGATTTGACCGCGCGCCTTTGACTCCGGAGGGGTGGTTCGAAGGGGCGGCCAGTTCCGACGCCGGGGCGTTCCACGCAGGGGAGATCCTCTACGTCTTCGACAATCTGAATGCCTTTCCGTGGCTGATAACGCAGGACGACCGCGCCATCGCGGACATCGCATCAAGCTACTGGCTGAACTTCGTCAAGACCGGCGACCCCAACGGGCCAGGTCTGCCGGACTGGCCTTCGTATCGCAGCGGCGACGCGCCCTTCATGGCGATCAACGTTCCGGCCGAGGTTCAGCGCGACGCCGATCGGGCGCGACAGGAGTTTCTCGCCCGATCGACCAAAATGCGAGGCTAGAGGGGTGCGCGAGATATCGAGACAATGCGCCGGGTCGCGCAGATTTGGATGAACCTGCGGGATCTGCGCCCAGGGATGGGCGTGCTCGATTGCGCGGGCGAGCCTTATCACTTGCAGCCTGACGTCAGGGCGCGTCAATTGTGGATCGGGCTTCCGCGTGAGGCGGTTGACGCCCGCTTCGCCTCCGGACGTCCGCCGCTCCACACTCCTTTCAATCTCAGCCGCGGCCTTGGCAATCGTCGCGTCCGTCCGCTTTGTTCTGCGATGTCGATCGGGTCGACCAGGATCGTCGGCGGGCGACTATTTCTTGACCAGCGGGCAGGCCGAGTCGGCGAGCTTGCCGAACGCCTGATCGCCCGACATCTTCTTGACGACGTTGTAGTAATCCCAAGGGCCCTTCGATTCCGAAGGCTTCTTGACCTGCATGATATACATCGAATGCTCCATCAGCCCGTCGGGACGGACGACGCCGTCGTCGGCGAACATGTCGTCGACTTTGGCCTTGTGCAACGCCTCCATCACCTTGTCGCCGTCGGTGGTCCCGGCGGCCTTGACCGCGTTGAGATAGGTCATCGTCGCCGAGTAGTATCCCGCCTGGCTCATCGTAGGCTCGACCCCGGTCTTTTCCATGAAACGCTTGCCGAAGGCGCGGGTCTTGTCGTTGAGATCCCAGTACCAACCGGTCGTCAGATAGAGGCCCTGCGCGGTCTCGAGGCCGATGGCGTGGATGTCGCTGATGAAGGCGAGCAGCGCCGCCGGCTTCATCGTATTGGTGATGCCGAACTCGTGCGCGGCCTTCAGCGAGTTGATGGTGTCGCCGCCTGCGTTGGCGAGGCCGAGCACCTGCGCGCCCGAATTCTGCGCCTGCAGGAGGAACGACGAAAAGTCCGACGTCGCCAGCGGCACGCGCACCGAGCCGACCACTTTGCCGCCGCCGGCGGTGACGACGTTGCTCGCCGCCTGTTGCAACTGGGTGCCGAAGGCGTAGTCGGCGGTGAGGAAGAACCAGGTCTTGCCGCCCTGATCGAGCATCGTCGTCGCGGTGCCGTTGGCGAGCGAGGTCGTGTCGTAGACATAGTGCAGCATATAGGCGTTGCAGTCCTTGCCGGTGAGCGAGGCGCCCGCCGCGCCGATCGCAATGAACGGCGTCTTGGTCTGCTTGGCCATCGCCCCCATCGCGAGGCTGACGCCGGTGTTGGACCCGCCGAGCACCATCGTGACGCCGTCGCGTTCGACGAATTCGCGGAATTTCGCCGCGCCGAGGTCCGGCTTGTTTTGATGGTCGTAGGTCTTGATCTCGACCGGTTGGCCGAGCGCCGTCCCGCCGAAGTCGGCGATCGCCATCTTGATCGCCTCCACCGCCTTGGGGCCGATCACATCGGCGTAGAGGCCGGACAAGTCGTCGATGTCGCCGATGACGACCTTGTCGGCCGCCCGCGCCGCGAGCGGCGATAGCGAGACCGCCAGCGCGGTCGAAGCCAGCGCGAGCCATTTTTTGAGCTTCATTCCTGTTTCCTCCCACCGGCGACGACCTGTCGCGAACGCCCCGCCGACTTTCGCGCTTGCGAGGTCGCAGCGATATTATTCTTTCAGCCTATACCGCTTCGTGGACGCGCGGAAGCAGTCGAGGCTGCGGCGGTCGCCTCCCGGAACGCCTCGGACGACCTGTCCGTGCGCCGCCGGCTCAACCGGCCGCGGCCGCGAAGGCTTCGTCGAGAATGGCGAAGGCGCGATCGAACCCCTCTTCCGCGATCGTCAAAGGCGGGCAGAGCGCGATGACATTGCCGCCGCCCAGCTTGAAGCTCGGTCCTCGGCCGAGGCAATCATAGAGCAGCCGGTCCGCCAGTTCGGGGGCGCTGTAGCCCTGGAAATCGCTGACTTCCATGCCGAAATAGCAGCCAAGTCCGCGCACGTCCGCGATGCAGCCGAACTTCTGTTTCAGTTTTTCCATAGGGCCGCGCCCGCGCAGCCCGAGGCGTCGGGCGCGTTCGATCAGGCCCTCCGCCTCGATCGCCTCAAGCGTCGCCAGCGCCGCCGAGCGGGCTTTTTTCATGCGTGTAATGGCCGAGCGACGTTTCGCCGCAGCGATCCAGGCTCTCGTCGGCGAGGATCGCCGCCATCGGCATGATCCAGCCGCCCAGTCCCGTGCCGATCGCCAGGATATCGGGCGTCGCGCCGGCCTGCTCGCAGGCGAACATCGTCCCGGTCCGTCCGAGGCAGCTCGGGATTTCGTCGAAGATCAGCAACGCCCCGTGACCTGTGCAGGAGGCGCGGATGGCCGGCCAGAAACCCGCCGGCGGCGGCTCGACGGTGGTCCGGCGCGCCGGCTCGGCGACCAGCGCGGCGACGTCGACTTCGCTGGGATCGCGGCCGCTCACGGCCGCTCGCCCCGCGCCAGGCGCCGCTCGATCAGCGCGACGACGGGCAGGAGGTCGGCGACGGAATCGATCACATAGTGAGCGCCGGCGGCATAGAGGGCGTTCTGCGCCCGTGCGCGGCGGCGCGCATGGTCGTCCGGCGAAAGCGCTTTCGCGTCGGCGAGCGAAAGACCGAACAGATTGCCGCTGACCGCCACGCCGACCGTCCAGGCGCCGGCGTTGACGCCTTCGGCCACGCCGACAATGGTGTCGTCGACCTTGATCGTGTTCCACGCCGGCCAGACGGCGAGGTCCAGCAGGCCCTTGTAGAACATCAGCGGACTGGGGCGGCCCTCGGCGGTGTCGCCGGTGCACACGAGGCTGTCTGGCGCGAATCCCTGCTCGGCGGCGGCCGGCGTGATCCTCGCCATGATTTCGCGGGTGTAGCCGGTCGACGAGCCAATCTTGACGCCCTCGGCGCGCAAGGCTTGCGCCACCTCCCGGACGCCGGGAATGACCTCGGCGTAGCTCGCGGCGGTCAAGACGTTCTTCGGCACGAAGACGTCGTAGAGCGCGTCGATGTCCTTGTCCGTTGGTGTGTGGCCGTGTTTCAGCTTCCAGGCCTCGGCGACCCGCGGCAACGCGGCCAGGACAGCGATGTGCGGCCGTTTGGCCATGCCCATCGGCCCCCGCGCTTCATCGATGGAAATGTCGACGCCGAATTCGGCGAAGGTTTCGACAAACGCGCCCATCGGAGCGAGCGACCCGTAGTCGACGACGGTGCCGGCCCAATCGAAAATGACCGCCTTCACGTGTTTCATGTCTGAAGCCCCCTCAGTCAGAAAGGTCCGCCGTTGCGGTCGGCGGCGCCGCGCTGAAGCGGCATTATCGCGTATCCGATGTCGCGCGCCCTCTACAGAAACTGCGCCTCTTCCATCGCCTCCCTGATTTCAAAGAGCCGGAACTGGTTGAAGATCGCGGTCGTCCAGACCCTTAGCGCCATGTGCGTCACAAACGACATGTCGAGAGGCGGCGTCCGCAGGAAGTCGGCCAGCGAGAAATCGGCGGCTTCGAAGCATGATCTCGTCACGGAATCGAGCGCGCCGACCACGAAGTTTCGGGACGTTGGAAATCTGGACAGCGCATCCTGCGCCTGCGCGCCCATCGGCGCCGCGCCCTTGTTTGTTGCGACGACCAAGGAGAGTCTCGGCCATCGGCGGATCAGGGCCAGCGACGCCTCCAGCGCGGCGTCGGTGGCGTCGGCGTGAAATACGACGATCGGCTGAACCATCGCCCGGTCCGCTTCGTCGACAAATCCGATCTGATCGACCGTTTCAAAAAACTGGTCGTAGAAGCGGTGCTGGACATCGACGATTTTCGGCGTCTGATCAGGCGCCAGCAATCGATCGAACATCGCGATTTGGCCTTCGATTCTCGAGGAATCGACGACCGTCACGCTTTGCGGAAACCGCGCGCCGTAGTCCGGCTCGCGCGGATCGATATCGAAGCCGGCCGGCGTCCTGCGGCTGCAGATGAAATAGTCCGTGAGAAGGCGCGCCATCGTGGTTACGCCGGACCGCCGAATTGGCGAGCAGCAAATATAGACTTGGGTTCTTTGCGCCATGCTCTGGAGGCCGCGAACGGCCTTAGGCGCCTTGCGCGCCGGTCAGGAGATCAAGCAGCCCAATACGATCGAATTCCTCATTGACCTTGCGTTGCCATGTGCGAACGTATCCGCGCAACACAAAGGAATGGTTCGCCGGTCGCCCGTCGCCGGCCCTGTTGGCGACGAAAGCCGAAAACGGCGCGCCGGCGATATCGACCTGCTCGTAAGCCATCTCGCTGAGCTTCGGGATCGTCACCTCGCCCGCGCTGCGGGTCTTCGAAAAATAGCTCGAATAGGTCGCAGGGTCCCATTCGAAAAACGTCGTGTCGTTCACGTGATTCTTGACCAGAAAATAATGCGCGTCCGGGGCATAGGGCGCAGTTTCCGCAATTTCGTCGAGCGACGCGATCGAGGAGCCCAGCACGTGAAACATGATGAAAGTGAATTGCCCTTCGCGCACGGCTTCCAGAAATCCGATGTCGCGCAGCGCTCTCAATGAACCCGCGAAGCTCCCGGCGCGCGCGTCAATGATCGACACTTTCACTTGCGCGGTATTCAGCGTGTCGAGGATTTTCATCTGGTCGGCCGTCGAGGTAATGTCGACCACCTCGGTCATGTCGCCGTGGAACCGCTTCAATGTGCCGCGCGGCGTTTCGGTGTCGAAGGCGCGCGTCGGCACATTCTTTCCCACGAGATAATCGGCAAGCAGGCGCGCGACCGTCGTTTTTCCAACGCCGCCCTTGTCCGCGCCAACGAGAAGAACAGCTGGTTTCATTTTGTGGGTCGCTCCCCTGGAAATCCCTTCGATCAGGTTGTCGACAACCGGCGGCTGCTCTGCGCGAGCCGACGGATTGGTGTCGCTCGGACGACGGGCCATTGCTCAAGCCTCCCTAGTACGTCTTTCCGCACAACGAGGGATCGGCGAACGCGTTGCAGGAAAGCACCGTAGAGTGTCGAAAGAGTCAAAGCAAGGTTCGGCGCCAGTCTGTCGAAGTGAGAGATGCCAACCGGAGCGTGGACCGCCTACGTTGAGCCTGGAGCCGCGGCGACCAAAATGGCGAGCGACCATTTTTTCGCGCGCATTGTCGATTTATTGCGGGCCGTCGGGCAAGCGCCGCGCGATGATCCGCCTTACGCTGGGAGTTCCCGTTGAATATGGCGCCCTTGGAACTGAAATTGCTGGATAATCGCCGCATCCTGGCGGTCGCCTGGGACGACGGCGAGACAACGCGTCTTTCGGCTGAACTGTTGCGTCGCAACAGCCGCGCGGCGTCCGCTGTGCGCGTCGCGATCGATGGCGGCCGGCCCGTTCCGAATGCGAACATTCAAGTGACCGACATTCAACTGATCGGCGGCTACGCCGTTCAGTTGTCGTTCTCCGACGGTCATGATCGCGGCATCTACCCGTGGAGCTATCTTCGCGAATTGGCCGTCGAGGACGTCTGAGGACTCGTGATGGATGAAATCCAGGACGGCTTGTCGACGGTCGCGTGCGACGTGCTGGTGATCGGCGGGGGAACCGCTGGCCCGATGGCCGCCTACAAGGCCAAGCGCCGCAATCCGGGCGCCAAGGTGATTCTGCTGGAGAAGGCGAACGTCAAAAGGTCGGGCGCGATCGCGATGGGCATGGACGGCCTGAACAATGCGGTCATTCCCGGCCACGCCACGCCCGAGCAATACACCAAAGAGATCACCATCGCCAACGACGGCATTTGCGACCAGGCGCCGGTCTACAAATATGCCTCGCGCTGCTTCGACATCATTCAGGAACTGGACCAGTTCGGCATCCGCTTCCAGAAAACCGAGAACGGCGATTTCGACGTCAAGAAGGTGCATCACCTCGGAGCCTATGTGTTGCCGATGCCCAACGGCGACACCGTCAAGAAGGCGCTCTATCGTCAACTCCGGCGCGAGCGGATATTGATTTCGAACCGATTCATGGCGACGCGCCTCCTGACCTCGGATGACGGACGAATCGCCGGCGCCGTTGCGGTCAATACCCGCACCGCCGAGTTCCTGGTGCTGCGCGCCAAGACCGTGATCTTGTGCATGGGCGCCGCCGGTCGTCTCGGGCTGCCGCAATCGGGCTATCTCTGGGGAACCTACGAGAACGCCGCCAATTCCGGCGACGGCTACGCGATGGCGTACCATGCCGGCGCCGGCCTCGCCAACCTCGAGTGCTACCAGATCAACCCGCTGATCAAGGACTACAACGGCCCGGCTTGCGCCTATGTCGCCGGCCCGTTCGGCGCCTACACGACCAATAGCGAGGGCAACCGTTTCATCGAATGCGACTATTGGTCGGGTCAGATGATGCAGGAGTTCTATCATGAGCTGCAGTCCGGCAAGGGACCGGTGTTTCTCAAGCTCGACCATCTGCACGCCGACACGATCAGCCAGATCGAAAGTATCCTCCACAACGTGGAGCGGCCGTCGCGCGGGCGATTCCATGAAGGGCGAGGCGCCGACTATCGGCGCCGCATGGTGGAGATGCATATCTCCGAGATCGGTTTCTGCTCCGGTCACAGCGCCTCGGGCGTCTTCGTCGACGAGTTCGCGCGCACGACGGTGCGGGGCCTCTATGCGGCCGGCGACATGGCGAGCGTGCCGCACAACTACATGCTCGGCGCGTTCACCAATGGAGCGGTCGCCGGCGAGGACGCCATGGATTTCGCTGACGCAATCGATCTGCCGGACTACGACGCCGGCGATGTCGAACGCGAGCGCGAGCGGGTGCTTGCGCCGACCCGCCGCGAAGACGGCATTCCGCCGAATATGATCGAATACAAGACGCGCCGCCTCGTTAACGACTATCTGCAACCGCCGAAGGTGACGGCGAGGATGCGTTTGGCACAGGATCGCTTCGCCGAAATCCGCGAGGATCTCGAGCAGGGGATGGTGGCGCGCGACGCGCATGAATTGATGCGGGCGCTGGAAGCCTCTTCGATCCTCGACTGCGCGGAGATGGCGGCGACCGCCTCGCTGTTTCGCACGGAAAGCCGATGGGGCCTCTACCACAATCGGGTGGACTATCCCGAAAAGAACGACGCCGACTGGTTCTGCCACACCATCCTGCAGAAATCGGACGGGCGCATGATCTGCTCGAAGCGCGCGGTTCAGCCTTACATCGTCCCGATCGAAGAAGAGGAGCGCTCGGCCTACGGCCGTCAGCGCATCCTCCAACGCGCCTGACCAGCGAGGAGTTTCGATGCCGCTCGCCAATTCCCCGACCGTCGTGCCTGTGGTGGTCGACGACGCCAAATGCATCGCCGACAAGGGCTGCACCGTCTGCGTCGATGTTTGTCCGCTCGACGTATTGCGCATCAGCGACCTGACCGGCAAGGCCTATATGAAATACGACGAGTGCTGGTACTGCATGCCCTGCGAGACCGACTGCCCGACCGGCGCGGTCACCGTCAACATTCCCTATCTGTTGCGCTGAGATGCCGGCGGTCGATCCCTTTCGAAGCCTTTGGCGACGTCGCCGAAATCGCGGAGCGCCTCGGCGACGCTGATGCGACGGTGCGCCGGCTCGCGGTGAAGGATCTTGGCGAGACGGCGGCCGCGGAGGCGCTGCCCTATCTCGTGTCCGCCGTCACTGATGCTGGCTCCCGAGGTTCGCCTCGAGGCGGCGCGGGCGCTTGGCGATTTTGACGGCCGCCAAGCCGCCGAAGGGCTTAGCGCGCGGCGTAACGGACGAGGATCGAGCGGTGGCGCGCGCCGCCGCCGAGAGCCTCGCGGAACTGAAGGACCCGGAGGCGGGTCCGCCGCTCCTGCCGCTCCTCGAGCACTCCGACACGTTTGTGCGCGCCGCGGCCTTGCGCGCCCTCAAGGGACTGCGCCTGCCGCAAGCGCTTGCGCCCGCGATCGCGGCCTTGCGGGATCCCGCCCCCGCGGTGCGCGTTCACGCCGTTGGCGTAATCGGCTATCTCAAACTCGACGCGACCCTGCCTTCCCTGATTGGCATGGCCCACGATCCGAGCGCCGAGGTTCGCGTCGCCGCCGTCAACGCCCTCGCCTTCACCAGCGAGGCCAGCGCGGCCGAAGCGATGGTCGAGGCGCTCGGCGATCCGGAATGGCAGGTGAGGGCGGCGGCGGCCGAGACGCTTGGCAGAATTGGACAGAGTTCGGCTTCGGCGGGTCTGATCGTCACGCTGGCCGACGCCTATTGGCAGGTTCGACAGAAGGCGCTGCAAAGTCTCGGCAGACTCAAGGCTCGCGACGCCGTCGAGGCGATATCGCCGTTGCTCGGCCATGCATTGCCGACGCTCCGCAAGGAGGCCGCCGCCGCGCTCGGCGAAATCGCCGATCCCTTTGCGCGCGTAGCGCTGGCGGCGCGGATGGACGACCCCGACCCCGATGTGCGCAAGGCAGTCCGTTGGGCTCTTGGTCGCGTGGATGGGTGAACCGACGCTTCAGTCGGAATCCTTGAAGAGCATTTCCTGCAGGCGTTCGGGACGCTCGATGCGGATGAAGCGGGCGTCGATCGAGACGATGCCCGCTCTTTTGAAACGCTTGAGCATCATCGTCACCCATTGCCGGGTCGAGCCGACCATCGCAGCGATCTGATCATGCGTAATCCTGCGGTTGATGATGATGGCGTTTCCGTCGGCGACGCCATAGAGTTCGCTCACATTGACGAGAAACTGCGCCAGGCGCTCGATCACCGAGCGCGTTCCCAGCATCTGCGCCATGGCCGAATAGCATTTGCCCTTCGCCACCAGCCCCTCGATGAGACACAACGCGAAGTTCGGAACCTGAGTGATCAGCGTTTGAACGACCGCCCTGGGGAGGATCGTGATGCGGCATTCCTCCAGCGCCTCGCCGGACCACATGTGCGCGCCGCCGCCGCAAATCTCAGGGCCGCCGATGAAATGACCCGACGTCCAATAGGCCAAGGTGATCTCGCGTCCGGAGGGAGCGCTGTAGAAGACGCGCACGCGACCGCCGTCGATGATGAATATGCCCTCATGCGGCGTGCCCTGGGCGAATATCGGCTCGCCCGCCTTGAACAGAAGCTGACGTCCTGAAGCCCGCATCCGGACAAGCTCGCCCGGCGACAGTCGTCTCAGGAAATTCGCGCCCTCGTTGAGATCGTCGATGGTCTCGCTCAGAAAGAGGGCGGTCGCCCCAGGCAAGGACGACGAGGGGGGCGGGACCGGTTCTTCCAACCTGCGCTGCGCGGGCTGGTCGAATATCGCCGCATATTGCCGCGCAAGCATGACCTCTCCGACGTCAGGTTGTGGCCTTCATCCGCACGCGCCGCATCAAGGGTCGGCTCCCGCCGCCACGCGCCGACCGATCCCTTGCTTCTTCTCACGAGATCGAGGCTTCGAGCGCAAACTAATTGCTTCGGATATCAGGAAAAGATCACTAACGCTATAGACAAAGAGTTTTCGATGCAACGCGTCGTATCCGACGCGGGCCGGCCAGCCATCGCGTGAGGGTGTTCATGCGCTTTTTCAGTGTCTTAGGAGCGGTGTTGATCTCGAGCGTGGTGATCGGCGCCGCAAACGCCGAAACGATCCGCGTCGCCATCGGGACCCAGGATACGACGATCAATTGCGCAACCGGCGGCCTCCTGATCCGCGAATTGAAGCTGCTTGAGAAATACCTTCCGCATGACGGGAAATACAAGGACGCGACTTACGACATCGAGTGGAAGAATTTTACGAGCGGGGCGCCGCTGACCAACGAAATGGTGGCGGGCAAGCTCGATTTTGGGGCGATGGCCGATTTTCCCGGCTCGCTGAACGGCGTCGCCTTTCAGAAAGCCGGGCGCAGGAGCCTGTTCATCAGCGTGCTGTCGGGAAGCGTCAAAGGCAGCGGCAACGGCATCGTCGTTCCCGTGAACTCGCCGATCCAATCGCTCTCGGAGCTCAAGGGAAAGACGATATCGGTTCCGTTCGCCTCGACCTCGCACGGCATGTTGCTGCGCGCCGTCAAGGCTCAGGGTTGGGATCCGCAGAACGACGTCAATATCATCACGCAGGCGCCGGAGGTGGCCGGATCGGCGCTGCAGGCCGGGAAGATCGACGCGCATGCGGACTTCGTGCCGTTCGCCGAACTGTTCCCGTGGCGCGGCATTGCGCGCAAAATCTACGACGGCTCGCAAGCCGACGCGCCGACCTTCCACGGGGCGCTTGTCGACGCCGCCTATGCCGCGCAATATCCCGAAATCGCCGTCGCCTATCTTCGCGCCAGCATAGAAGCGGATCGGTTGATCGCCGCCGAGCCCGAGAAATACAGCGAACTGATGGCCAAGGTGACCGGCGTCGACGCCGAAGTCGATTACCTCTTTCATGGCCCTCTCGGCCTGCAGACTCGCGACTTCACCTGGAAGCCCGAATATCGTCAGGCGGTCGCAACGTCGATCGAGACCCTCAAGCTTTTGAAGAAGACCGACAGCGGTCTCGACGTCGGCAACTTCGTCACCGACAAGTTCATCCGCGCCGCCTTCGCCCAGGCGGGCCTCGACTACGACGCCCAACTGAAGAACTATGCGCAGCTTCCGTTGAACGCCAAGGACGCGGAGACCGGCGAGCCTATCGTCGATCCAAGGCGCGTGGCCGAAATCTGGGTGAAGGGCGAGCCGCTGGTGCGTCACTACGGCTCGCCGGAGAGCGCCTTCAAAGCGCTCGCCAAGCTGGAGAAGGACGGCCAGACCGCGCGCGTCTTCTACGCCCAGGATCGTCAGAGCGGCATCAAGCTGCTCGGCGACAAGGCCTGGTTCGTGCGTTCGCCTGACGGCGCCCTCGATGCGTTCCTGCTGAAGGAGGCCGCGGAGGGATGGGCCAAGACGAAGGGCGGCGCGGTCCTCGATTTCGCGGCCGCCTGCAACGCCATTCTCGCCAGCCGCTAAGCCGCTGGGGATGATGCTGTCATCGATGAGGATTGACGTCTCGGCCAGTCGTTTGCTCGTGCGCGCCACGTCGATCGGCGTCTGCCTGACCGCGTGGCACTTTGCTTCGACGCTGCGGCTCGATCTTGGCTTCGTCTCTTTCCGCAACGTTCCCTCGCCTGTCGAGGTTGTCGGAGCCGCCTGGGACCTTTTGCATTCCTCAAAGCTGGCGGCTGACATTGGCGCCAGTCTGGGCCGGGTGTTCGGCGGCTTCGTCGCCGCGGCGGCGATCGGAATCGGGCTTGGTCTTGCGATCGGACGATCGCGGCTGGCGAAGGACGTGCTGTCGCCTCCGCTCGAAGTGCTCCGACCGGTGCCGGCGGTCGCCTGGATTCCGTTGGCCGTCCTGATGTTCCCTTCGTCGGAATTGTCGATGATGTTCGTCACGTTCACCGGAGCGTTGTTCCCGATCCTTCTCAACACCGTTCATGGGGTGGAGACGGTCGATCCGCGCCTCGTCGCCTCGGGGCGTAGTCTTGGCGGCGGGAATCGCGCCATCCTTTGGGAAATCGTGCTGCCGGGCGCGGCGCCGAGCATCGTCACCGGCCTCGCCATCGGCATGGGCACATCGTGGTTTTGTCTGATCTCGGCGGAGATGATCTCGGGTCAATTCGGCATCGGCTACTACACCTGGGAAGCCTATACGTTGCAGAACTACGCCGACATCGTGGTCGGCATGCTGCTGATCGGACTTTTGGGCATGGGCAGTTCGCTCCTGTTGCGGCGGATCGGCGAAGGCCTGATGCCCTGGCGGCGCTTGAGGGGAACGACGTCATGAACATGCGCCAGACCATTCCGCCGGCGCGCACCGGCCGAGTCGACGCCGCGCACGTCTCTGTCGCGCTGGGTGACGGCGCTCAGGCGTTCGAGGCCATCCAGGACATAAGTTTCTCCGCGGCGCCGGGGGAATTCGTCTGCCTCTTCGGCCCTTCGGGGTGCGGCAAATCCACGTTGCTGGGCGCTCTTGCCGGCCATATCGCTGCCACCCGCGGCCGCCTTGCGATCGACGACGTGGCGATCGACGGACCGCACCCCGATCGCGGCATCGTCTTTCAGCAGCACACGCTTTTTCCCTGGAAGAGGATCATCGACAACGTCGCATTCGGTCCCAAGATGCGCGGCGTCGGCAAGACCGAGCGGCGCAGCCAGGCGCGCGAGATGCTGGAGTTGGTCGGGCTCGATGGCTTCGCCGCCCACTATCCCGCCCAGCTCTCAGGAGGCATGCAACAGCGGGTCGAGATCGCGCGCGTCCTTGTCAACCATCCCCGCCTTCTTCTGATGGACGAGCCCTTCGGTGCGCTGGATGCGCAGACCCGCCGGATGATGCAGGAACTGTTGCTGGATATCTGGACTCGCGTGCGCACCACCGTGGTGTTTATCACCCACGATATCGACGAGGCTCTCTTCCTTGCCGACCACATCCTGGCGATGAGCCCAAGGCCTGGCCGGATTGTCGAGAATGTCCATGTGCCATTCGCACGGCCGCGCCACGCGGACCTCGTGGTCGAGCCGGGCTTCGTCCGATTGAAGCGCCATTGCCTGGATCTCCTGCGCGTCGGAGGCCATCCCGGCGCGTTGCCGCGATTGAGCCCTCTGGGTCTGGCGTAACCGACGGCGTGAGTAGGAATGTCGCTTTTGCAATCGGTCGGCCGCCGCGTCGATCGGTGCTTGCGTTCGCGCGGGAAGCAGGCCGCGGCGACGCGCAAGATCCGGCGATGTCGCAGCGGCGCCTATGAGGGGATTCGTCTGGCGTCGATGACCTGGCCGGTTGCGTCGCCCGTTACGCTCCGCACATAGGCCTTGGCGACCTCCGCGGCGGGCAGGCCGTTCGCCGGGTCCATTTTCAGGGCGACGAGCGTCTCCGACACCCACGGCGGGCTGACGACATTCACCCGGACGTCGTCGCTCTTGAGCTCCAACGCGGCGGCGCGCCCGAAGCCCTCGAGTCCGGCGTTGACCAGACTGATCGCGGCGGCGCCGGGCATCGGCTCCTGGGCCAGGACGCCGCTGGTGATGGTGATCGAGCCGCCAGGACGGATGTATCGGGCGCCGACCCGCACGACGTTCACCTGTCCCATGAGTTTGTCGTGCAGACATTTCTCGAAGTCGGCGTCCGAAAGCGCGGCGAGCGGCTTGAACACCGCGCCTCCGGCCGCGCAGACGATGGCGTCGACCTTGCCGATCGCCGCCAGCGTCTTTTCGATTGACGCCTTGTCGACAATGTCGGCGCGATGGTCGCCGGCGGATCGCGAGACAGCAACGATCTCATGGGCTCCGCGCAGCGCCGCCGCGATCGCGCTGCCGATCGTTCCCGTCGCGCCGATGATCACGACCTTCATGTTCGCCTCCTCGTTGTTTCGTGCCGGAATTATAGCGGGTCGCAGGAGTTTCGCACGTCACAGAGAAGGCGTCGACCTGCGTGCTTTGCCCTCCGAACGCACGGGACCGGCTCTCCCATCGGCGGCGGCGCGATCCGCTCCGTCGCTCGCCGGCTCGCCGTCGCGGCGATGCGGCTGGCCAAACACTTCCGCGTAGTTGCGGGGCGACGACGGCCCCTTGCGCGATCCCTTCTGCGGATTGAGCGGGAAAGTGTCGAGGGAGTCGTTGATGACCAGAATGTGGCCGCGCAAAATCGCGCACGCCTCATCGATCCGGCCGCCGCGGAGCAGCCTGGCCATGTCGATATGCTCATTGAACGATTGTTCGCGAAAATTGTTCTGTCCGCGCTGCAGGCGCACCCGCAGCGCCTCGAGGGCGGCTGCGCCGAGATGGTAGGCGTTGAGCATGTAGCGGTTGTCGGATTCCTCCAGGAAGGCGAGGTGATAGCTGCTGTCGGCCTTGCGGTAGATGTCCCAGTTCCCGGTCGCCCTTCCGCGCTTCATGCGCGCGATCGCCTCGTCCAGTTTCACCAATAGGGGGCCGGGTTGAAGACTCATCGCCTGGCGCACCGCTTCTTCCTCGAGCAGGGCGCGAAAATTGCTGAGCTTGCGAACGTCTTCCGGGGTCGGTGAAAAGACGTAAGTGCCCGCCTGCGGCACGATGTTCACCAGGCCCTTGTCCCTCAGCTCCATGAAGGCGGCGCGAACCGGAGCCTTGCTGATGCCAAGCGCGTTGGCGATCTGGGTCTCGGACAAGTGTTCGCCGAACTCCAGGGCGCCGGAAACGATGGCGTCCCGGATCCGTTCGAACGCCTCTCGCGTCAGCGACATATCGGCTTCCCTTCTTTCCGGCCGCTCGGCGGACAGAACCCCGCGGGCCGGCCCCGATCGCCCGCGCCACAATAACCGGCGGCGAGGGACTTGACAACAGACTGGAATTCTAGAATTCTAATGTTGCGCTCGACCCCGGCGCGAACGCGGCCTCAGACCGCCAAAGGAGGATACTCATGGGAGGAATTCGCCAGACCCGCAGTTTCGCCGTCGCCGCGGCTGTGGGCGTATGTCTAGGGTTCACAGCCCAAACCGCGTCAGCCAAGCAATACCGCATCGCCATCTCGAACTCGTATATCGGTAACGAGTGGCGCGTCGAAATGATCAACTTCATGCAGGCCTACGCCGAAAAGGCGCTGAAGGGCAAAGTCACGCTGACGGTCAACAATTCCGGCACCGACGCACAGAAGCAAATCGCCGTGATCGCCGACATGATTTCGGACAAGGTCGACGCGATCATGATCAACCCGGCGTCCGACACCGCGCTGGATTCGATCGTCGAGGAAGCCTGCAAGCAGGGCATCCTGGTGGTCGCCTTCGACCAGGGGGTGACTGCGCCATGCGCCCACAATATCGGCGTCGACTACGTCAAGCTCGGCGAAATCCACGCCCAGTGGATGGCCGACACGCTTGGCGGAAAAGGCAATGTCGTGATCAATCGCGGCGTCTCCGGCTTCCCCGCCGACAAGCGGCTCTATCAGGGCACCCGCAACGTCCTGGACAAATATCCGAACATCAAAATCGTCGCCGAGGTCTACGGCAAGTGGGACAACGCCGTGAGCCAGCAGGAACTGACCAAGGTCCTCACCGCGCAGCCGAACGTCGACGGCGTCCTCAATCAATACGGCACCTATGGGGCGTTGCAGGCGTTGATCAACCTGAAGCATCCGTTCATGCCGATGACCGGCCAGGGGGAAAACGGCTGGCGAATCGCCATGCTCGCCGACAAGGATCAGGGCCTGAAGGGCGTGTCGGCCGGCGACCCCTCGGTCATCGGCGCCTATGCGTTGAAGGTGACCTATGACATCCTTGAAGGCAAAGGTCCCGCCGACAAGAACATCTCGGTCAAGGCGCCGATCGTGACGACGGAAGACCTGAAGGCCGGCGTCAACACGTTCCCGGATCTTTCGCCGACTCTCGACGCCGACACCGACATTCCCGGCGCCAATCTGGGCCTGACCATCCAGGACGGTATGAAGAAGTAGCCGCCAGCAACCCTGAAGACGGGCGAGGATTCCCCTCGCTCGTCGGTCTGGGCCGCCTCGCCGCGATCGATGTGACAAGCGACGCGCCTGTTGGCATTGTCGTCGCGGCCGCCGCCGGACAATCTCCGCGCACTTTCCAGGACTTCGGGTCGCGCGTCGCATGTTGTCATTGATCGCCATCGAGAAGTCCTACGGCGCCACCCGCGCCGTAAAGCCGGTCACGCTCGAGGCGGCGCCGGGCACTGTTCTTGGTCTGGCCGGCGAGAACGGCGCCGGCAAATCCACTTTGATCAAGATCGTCAGCGGCGCGGTGCGTCCCGACCGAGGCGTCATCACGCTGGACGGCCAGTCGATCGCCCCGCGCGACACCAACGAGGCGATCAGCCTCGGCGTCTCCAGCGTCTTCCAGGAACTGACCCTGGTTCGCGAACTGACGGTGGAGCGCAATCTCCTGTTGACGAGCGCCCCCACCACCGCCTGGGGCGCCATCGATCGACGACGCGCGCGGCAGGCGGCGCGGGAGATTCTTTCCCGACACGATCTGGACATCGATCCTGCAACCCCGGTCGGCGACCTCCCGCTCGGCCGCCAGCAGATGCTGGAGATCGTGCGCGCCATGGAGCGCAGGCCGCGGGTTCTCCTGCTCGACGAGGCGACTTCGGCGCTCGGCGCGAGCGAGGTGGCCTGGCTGGCCGCTCTCGTCGCGCGCCTGCGCAACGCCGGCGCCATCGTGCTCTTCATCTCGCACCGCTGGGACGAGATTGTCCGCTTCTGCAACCGCGTCGCCATCCTCAGGAATGGCGAACTGGTCTCGGTCGCGGACACCGCGCTGGTCTCCGAGGACGAGGCGGTGCGCCTCATGACTGGCCAGCACGCTGTCGAATCTTCGTTCCCCGACAAGCTGCATTCCAACGACGCCGTGGCCCTGCGCGCCGACCGGTTGAGGAGCCGTGTTCTCCGCGACGTCAGCCTCGAGACAAGGAAGGGCGAGATTCTCGGCCTCGGCGGTCTTGTCGGGCAGGGGCAGGGGAGCCTGCTCGAAGCGCTGTTCGGCGCCCACGCTCTCGCAGGAGGCGTGATCGAGGTGGGTGGGAGGCGTCTCGAGCGGCTGACGCCGCGCAGCGCCATCGCCGCCGGGCTCGCCTATGTGCCGCAGGAGCGCAAGAGCGAGGGTTTGCTGCTCGCCAAGAGCGTCGGCGTCAACATGACCTGCAGCCATCCTCGACCGGCTGCGCTCGGTTTTTGGTCTGATCGATCCGCGCGATGAGGGCGAACTGGTCCGCTCGGCGATCACCCGCGCCAAGATTCGCGCTCGTGGCGGGGCCGAGCCGGTGCGGAACCTCAGCGGCGGCAATCAACAGAAGGTGTTGCTGGAGAAATGGCTGCTGACGAGGCCCTCCATCCTTCTCTCTGAACGATGTCACCCGCGGCGTCGACATCGCCACCAAGCGACACATCTACGCGCTGATCGCCGAGATCGCGCGCCGGGGCGTCGCGGTCCTCTGGTACTCGACCGACGCCCGTGAACTGGTTGGCGTCGTCCATCGCGTCATCGTCATGCTGCAGGGCCGGGTCAACGCCGAATTGAGCGGCGAGGACATCACCGTCGATCGCATCGTGCGCGCCTCGGTGGTGCAGACCGCGACAAACCCGGGAGAGGTCGATGCCCGGAGCGCGCATTAGCCGCGTCCAGATCGGCGATAACTGGCCGGTGCTGGTTTTCCTCGGCCTGCTCGCCACGCTCATCGTTCTGAAGGGCCGCTTCACGCCTTTCGATGCTCGCTCGCTCAGCGTCAACGCCCTGCCGCTCGCCCTGATCGCGCTGGGTCAATTCCTGGTCGTGCTGACCCGCGGCGTCGATCTTTCGCTCGGGCCGGTGGCGAGCGTCGCCGGCGCGGTGATGGCGCTGACGGTCACCGCGCATCCCGTGATCGGCTTGGTCGCCCCGCTGCTGATCGGGTTGGGCGCCGGCTTCGTCAACGGCGTGTTCGTCGCGCGCCTTGGCATGCCGCCGATCATCGTCACGCTCGCCACCATGTCGGTCTGGCAGGGGGTCGCGTTGATCGTGCTGCCGGACCCGGGCGGCAGCGTGCCGAAGGCGCTGCAGGAGGCAATCGCCGGCGGATTCTCCTCGCCGCTGATGGGGATCGTCGGCCAATTTGTGTGCATTCTCGGCGGAACGTGGCTGCTCAGCAGCCGCTTCGGCCTGCATCTTCGCGCGATCGGCGGCGACGAGCAGGCGGCGCGCATGAGCGGCGTCCGGGCGCCAAACGTCAAGACGGTCGCCTACGGGCTCGCCGGCCTCCTGGCCGCGTTGGGCGGCATGTATCTTGCGACGGCCGCCGCGAGCGGTTCGCCCACGGTTGGCGACAGCTTCATCCTGACCTCGATCGCCGCGGTGGTTATCGGCGGCGTGCCGCTGACGGGGGGGCGCGGAACGGCTCTCGGCGTGGTCATGGGCGCGCTTATCCTGACCATCACCGGCAGCCTGCTCTACTTCGCCGACGTTTCGTCGTTCTATCAGAGCGTCATTGACGGGGTGATCCTGCTCGCTGTCGTGGGCAGCGGCGCGGCGCGCGAATGGCTGCGTTCGATCGCCGCGGTGCGCGCATGACCGTGTCGGAGGAAAGCCGTCCGTCGAACCCTCTCCAGCCCGCTTCCTCGGCTCGCGGCCTGCGCGCCGTCGCGCCCGCGCTGCTCATCGTCTTCTCGCTCATCCTCGTTTTCGTCGCCGATCGCCTGGCTCCCGGCTTCGCCACCGCGGCCAACATCCTGCAACTCCTGAAGCTCGCCTCGTTCCTCGGTCTGGCGGCGATCGGGCAGACGGTCGTCATGCTCACCGGCGGCATCGATCTGTCGATCGCCTGGGTTCTCACGGCTTCGGCCGTTGTCTTCACCGGCGTCTGCAACGGCCAGGACGCCAATATTGGCGTAGCCGCCGCGGCGGCGATCAGCGTTGGCCTCATCACCGGCCTGTTCAACGGCTTCGGGGTGGTGAAGCTCCGCATCTCGCCGATCGTGATGACGCTCGCCACCAACAACATCATGCTCGGCGCGACGCTCATCTACACCGGCGGCACGCCGAGCGGCAGTTCGAGCCCGCTTGTGCGCGCCCTCGCCACCGGCGACGTCGGCGTCATTCCGGCGATGGTCATCCTCTGGTGTCTGCTCGCGATCCTCACAGTCATCGCCGTCCGCGCCACCCGCTGGGGGCGCATGCTGCTGGCGGTCGGCGAGAACCCGCGCGTCAGCTACCTCACGGGAATCCTCAACGATCGGGTGGTCATCGCCGCCTACGCGGTCTGCGGATTGACCACCTCGATCACCGGCATCCTGTTCGCCGCGTTCTCCGGCGCGAGTTTCCTCGGCATGGGCGATCAGTTCGTCCTGCCGAGCGTGGCCGCCGTGGTGCTCGGCGGCACATCGATGTTCGGCGGGCGCGGCGGCTACGGCGGCACCATGGCGGCGGTGTTTTTCACCACGATCCTGACGACCGTCCTGGTGATCGGCAATATCCCGCAGGGCGCGCGCAACATCGTCTTCGGGATCGCCGTGCTCGCCGCCATGCTGGCGCAACGCTTCCTCACGCGCCGCGACGAGCAGGACCAATGAAGCGAGGAGACGGATGACGAAGCGAAGGATTGTCGATGCGCACCACCATCTCTGGGAGCTGAGCGGCGGTTACAAATACCCCTGGCTGCAGGATAAGCCGTCCGGCGAGGGGATGCTCGGCGATCTCGCGCCGATCGCCTGCGACTATGGCGCCGCCGAGTACCGCGCCGATGCGGCCAACTATGATCTCGTCAAATCCGTTCACGTCGAAGCCGTCCCCCTCGGTTCGATCGCAGAGGCGCGCTGGTTGCAGCAGTCGGCGGAGCGAACTGGGCTGCCCAACGCCATTGTCGGACGCATCGAATTGCACAAACCCGACGTCGAGAAGCTGATGGCCGAACTCCGCGGCTACCGCGATATCCGCGGCGTTCGTCAGATCGTCAATTGGCACCGGAATCCGCGCTTCAGCTTCACCGACCACGACTTCCTCGCCGACCCCGCCTGGCTCGCCGGCCTCAGGCTGCTGCGCAAATACGACCTCTCCTTCGACCTTCAGATCTATCCCGCCCAGATGGGCGAGGCTGCCGATCTGGCCGCTCGCAATCCCAACACGCTCATCGTCCTGAACCACACCGGCATGCCGGTCGACCGCGACGAGGATGGTCTCGCCGCCTGGCGCGCCGGCATGAGGCGCCTTGCCGCCGAGCCCAACGTCGTCGTCAAAATCTCCGGCCTCGGCATGGTCGACCATCGCTGGAACGAGGCGACGATCCGCCCGTTCGTGCTGGGCGCCATCGACGCTTTCGGCGTCGACCGTGCGATGTTCGGCAGCAATTTTCCGGTCGACAAGCTCTACAGCTCGTTCGATGCGCTCTATGGCGCGTTCGAGAATATCGTCGCGTCGTTCTCGGAGAGCGAGAAGGACAAATTGTTCCACGACAACGCGCTGCGCGCCTACCGACTTTGAGCTTGCGCCCGGCAAAGGACGACCATGGCCCGCTTTCGCCTTCTGACCCCGGATGCGCAATATGCCGACGACGGCGCCATCGAGCGCCAGACTGCGGGCGCGGACGTTGATTGGGAAATTCGTCGTTCGCGCACGCTCGGCGAAATGCCCGCGGAGTCGGTAGGCGCGTGCGACGCCCTTGTTGTCTGGCACGAAATGAACATTGACCGCGCTTTCGTCGCGACGCTGAAGCGCTGTCGCATCATCGTGCGCGCGGGAGTCGGCTTCGACCATATCGATCTTGCCGCCGCCGACGAGGCGGGCATCCCCGTCTGCAATACGCCCGACTACGGCACCAGCGAGGTCGCTGACCACGCCATCGGCCTGATGCTGGCCTTCCGCCGCGGCATCGTCAGCTACCACCAGAACCTCGTCGCCGACCCGCGCGGCGGCTTCGACTACACCCGCGCGCCGCTCGTGCGCAGGCTGCGCGGCCGCGTTTTCGGCGTCGTCGGCCTCGGACGCATCGGCATCGCCACCGCGGTTCGCGCCAAGGCGTTCGGCATGAGCGTCGTCGCTTACGACCCTTACGTCGCGCGCGGGCTGGAGATCGCGGTCGGCGTCGATCGCGTCGAGAGCCTTGAGGCGCTGCTGGCGGCGAGCGACGTGGTCAGCCTGCACTGCCCGCTGACCGACGAAACGCGGGGAATGATCGACGCGACAACGCTGACGCGGATGAAGCGCGACGCGATCCTGATCAACACGGCGCGCGGCGCGATCGTCGACATCGAGGCGCTCATCAGCGCCCTCCGCCGCGGCGATATCGCCGGAGCCGGTCTCGACGTGCTCGCCGTCGAGCCGCCGCGCGCCGACGATATTCTCGCGGTCGCTTACCGCGACCGCGCCGATCCGATGATCGGCGAGCGTCTGATCGTGACGCCGCACGCCGCCTGGTCGAGCCCCGAGAGCGTCAGCGACGCCCGCCGCCTCGCGGTGGAAACCGCGATGCTGTATCTGCGCGAAGGCAAGCTGCGCAATCTCGTCAACCGCCCGTCGAGCGCTGCGCTGCGCGGCGTGGCGTAAGCGAGCGGCCGGCGTTGCCGCCTGGCCGTGTGTACTTCGCCGCGCGACAACACACGCGGCGCCCCGCGCGATCTACAACCGGTCGGCCAGGATCTGCCGAATTTTTCGCGGCAGCAGATTCCAGCTCCCGACCAGCGCGTGGGACAGCGCGCTTCGCCCCGTCGAGTCGCCGCCCGCCGCACTCTCCCTCAGAATGCGGGCGGCCGTTGATCGGCTTCGCAGCGGCAGGATCCGCCACGCCCGTCGCAGCGACAACGCCGCAATCAGGCTGAGGCTTGGGGCCACGTGCGGGGCGGCGGCGGCCGGCGCCGCCGGCGCCGTTTCCTGCGGGGTTCTCATGGTCTGCGCCCTCTGAGCGAGCGCTTCATGGACCATGGCGAACGCCGTCGAGGAGATGTCCGCGTCTTTTGGCGCGTTCGGATCAGGGTCCGCGCTCCACGCCGTCGGCGTCGCCGAGGCGCTCAGCGGCTCGAAGGGGCCCTGCGAGCCAAACGCGACCAGCGCGGGAGTTCTTGAAACTGACCACACGCGCGCGCGTCCGGCCGTTCATTCGCCGGTCGATATACCGGTCGAGGCAATCGGCCAGCGCCTCGGTGTCATTTTTGTCGGCTTCGACAGGATCCGGACGGTCGCGATCCGTAAAGCCCGCGTCAGATTTGTCTGCCCGCCGATCGCTACTCGGACCTATCGCGAGAAACTCCGCGCGCGGAAAGAGTTGCTTGAGTTGATTTGCATCGAACGCGCGCGCCGGCGCGTCGATCATGACCGCGTCGACGCTCTCGATCCACGCGCGCGCGATGTCGGGGAGCTCGCCTTCCGCCAGTGACAGCAGCAGCTTTGCGCCAGGATGCGCGCGCAACGCGCTCGTCACGCCCGGCGGCGGATCGGCGCGCGACGAAGCGGGCATGGAGGCGTGAATGACCATTGCGTCGGCATAGGACAGTTCCGAAAAATCATCGGTTCGATCCGGAAGCTCAAACGATGCGGCGTCGCAGAAAATGACATTGTGTCTCGAATATCGGCGCAGAAGCTGCAGCTCTTCGAATTTATCCAGCAGCGTCAGCCGGTTATAGTCGTACAGCACGATGATGTTGCCGCGGACCTGCTGCGCGCCGCGAACGCGGAGAGCGTCCACGATCGCCGGCTGCAGATCCTCGAAGCGCCGATCGTAGGATTCCGCCTTGCCGGCCGCGAGCCGAAGCTCGATCAGCGACGGGTCGGTTCGCGTCGCCGCCGCCGCCTCGATCGCGCTGCGAAATTCCTCTGCGCTGCGGGCCTGCGCGAACAGGTCCGGCCTCAGGCCGAGATCGACGATCGGCACGGTGACGACCGGCAGGCCGCACGCGACGTATTCGTAGGCCTTGAGGGGCAGCGACCGCGCGATCAACTCGCCTTGCTTGTAGGGGATCAGGCCGACCGTGGAGCGCTTGGCGAGCCGCGCGATCTCTAAAGGCTCGACAAAGCCGAAATCCCTGACGTTGGGCGCTTTTGCGAGCTCGCTCCAGCCGGGAGGATTGACGTTCTCCCCACAAAACCAGAATCGCCATTCAGGCAGCGACTCTGCGAGGCCTCGCAGCAGATCAAAGTCGAGGCGCTCGTTGATCACGCCCTGGAACAGCGCCACCTGGCGCCCTCCCTCCGGCGCCGCGTATTCGAACGCGCCGGTCTCCTTCCAGAACTCGAAATCGCAGCCGTTCCTCAGCAGAATCGAGGGGCCGCAATAGCCGCCGCTGTCTCGGTAGCTTTCCGCGACGCCCGAGCTCACGCTGACGACAAGGTCGATCTCCTTGAGGACGCGCCGCAGTTGGTCCTGCAGCGTGACCCCGGCGACGGTCCAGGAGTCCGAGGTGCTGAAATAGTCTTCCGTGGCGTGATACACCCGCAACCGCGCGGGGTAGAAGCGAATGAAATCCTCAAAGAAAGAGTTGTAAATCCACAACAGCGGCTTTTGCACGCCTCGCTGGGACAATATAGATGTCAATATATTCGTTTGGTCGCGTCCGTATTTATTGTTTATATAAACTATAGAAATATCGTGCCGATCAAGTGTTTCGATTTCAACCTGATCGATTCCGTCCTTCAACTGTACAAAAAAGACAGGAAGCCGTTTGGCGAACCGCGTGGCGAAATGATAGCGATTGCTGCGAGGTTCGGAATGCCAGTCCGACCACGTCAGCATCACGACTGCGTCAAAATTCTCCTCCATATTGCCGATCATTCAACGCTGCATCCCGTCGCGTCGGCCAGGCGATCGCGCCAGTTCGAGTGGGGCGCATGACTATAGAGCGCGCCCCCTGCTGGCAAGAAGCGGAGCGCAGCGGGCCCAACCCGGTCAGCGCCGACGCCGGGCTAGCTCCGCCGAGAAAGAAGTCTCGCCCTGACGCGCGCGCCGATCAGCTTCAACAGCGGGCGAGCCGCGACTCCGGACATCTGGCCTGCGATACCCACACGCTCGTTGTTCGCCTCGCTCAGGCGCGCATTCGCCTCATTGAGCATCGCCTCCAAGCGTATGTTGGCGGCCTCGCTCGCTTCGATTCTGGCGCGCACCACCGCCGATCGATGCTGCTCCACGCGGAGCCAGAACTCTCCATCGCTGAGCGGCGCGTGTCCCATCCTGGCGCGCTCGGTCAACATGGGTTCGATAACTGTCTGCACCCAATGCTTATAGCGCAAACTGGGATTTTCCAGGATCGTCCGTTCGAATCTCGCGGCCATCGCCTCGGCGCCGTCGATATCCGCGAGGCGGTCGACGGCCGATTCGATGTCGGAAAAGTCGCGCTTGACCGGGATGTAGTGCTCTTCCGGCTTGATCAGACCTTCGTAGTCGCCCTCGAGCAGGATCGGGCAACTTCCGGCCATCGCGGTTTCGAAGATGCGCGGCGAGATTGCCGGGAACGTCCATCCTTCGTCTTCCGGCCGCACGCAAGCGCGCCAACTTTCCTCGAAATCGGCGGTCGGATTCTTCGAAGCAAACGCCTGGACGCGATCCTGGACCTCGCCGATCGGATCGAAAACGCTGGATCCCGCCAGACTGGCCAGAGTGAATCGGCTGTTTCCGAGAAAGCGCAGCCACTGGTCGCCGTAGATCGTGTCTTTCGGCGCGTCGCTGATGTCGCAACGTGCGCGTCCGGAGGCCGCGCGGGCGAAGGCGCGCCCAAATTCTGATTTCAGCACGCCAAATCGGCCGAAATTCGCGGGCAGCCTCTTGACGCGATATCCCACGTCAATCGTGCGTTCGCCAAAAGGCTTGCGCAGGGCGCGGTATTCCGCGACCTCGTCGTCGTCGACATAGCCCGGATACGAGGCGACGATCTTCGCTCCCGACGCGATCAGGCGCGGATACAGCGCGTCCCAGTGATGCCGATAAACGGAGAACAGCACACTCGTCCCGAGGCCGCTGAGCCAATCGTCGAGAATGTTCGCATGATCGAAGTCGTCTTGCGGAAACGCCGCGACGACCGCGCCGCAGTTGCCCAGCCATTCGTCATAGCGTCGCCGCAGCTCGGCGAACGCCTCGCGCGGACGGACCCAGCGCCAGCAAAGGAATGTGCAGTCGAGGATGACCGCCCCGAAGGGAATCGAACGCAACGCGTCGGTTATCGGGTCCTCGAGGCAATGGTAGACGAAGCGATGGTTTCGCGCGTAACGCTGCAGGGCGAAAAGATGTCGAATGCTGGTGCGACGCTCCCGCGACAAATCCGGGATGCCGTGGAGAACCAGAATATCGAGACGCTCGTTCAAGACGCTCCAACCTCAATCAAGCGAGCCGCCTGAAACCGGCCGCCCGTCACCGGGCGCCAGGAGCGAACAGCCAAATTTCGCAAGGCGCATTTCCTTGGCAATGCGTAAAATCAGACCGCATAAATCGAACGGACCGCATCGAGAAAATCGGGCAGGACGATCTCGTGGTAGAGAAGGTGCCCTTTTGCGCTGAGGTGAATCCCGTCCCGCAACAGTAACTGGTCAAGCTGCGCGCGCCCTTGGGCGATCCGCCGCTCCCATTCAGCCTCGATGTCGACCAATCGGACTTCCGGGGGCGCGGCGCGCGAAACCTCGCGGATAAGTTCGTTGTAGCGACGGTTCGAGTCGATGTAGGAGATTTCGAAGAACGGATGCTTGTCGAGAACCTTCTTCGCCGGGTGATTGGTGTGAAGGAGGATCCGCCGGGCGCCGAACCTCAGCGCCCGGTCGATGATCTCGTGGAGATTGGCGGTAAATCCCCGTTCGCCGACGCGCGGCAGACCGCGATCGGTCACCCAATAGTTGCAATCATTCAAGCCGAATTGCAGGACCATGAGGTCAACCCCATGGCTCTGCACGTCAAAACCAATGCGTTCCAGCGCCTGTCGCGAGGTGTGGCCGTTGACCGAGCAATTGTAGACGGCGGGAGCGTCGGCGCCGGCGCCGCAGACCTCCTCCGCTTCGGCCGCCAAACGGGTGACCCAGGTCTGATTGGGAGAAACGCCCTGGCCGATGCAGATCGAGTCTCCGAAAAATATGATCCTTCGCGAGAGCTCGCGGCGGCGGTCAGACATCATGGTATCCACGAAGGGTCGCGAGGGCGATATGGCGGCCGTTGCTGTAGACAGAGCCATGATCTCCTTCCAGGACGGAAAAATTTGGCGCAACGATGCGGTCCGCGAATCTCTCGAGCGCGGCGGCCGATTGTCGTCCGGTCCAGGCCAGCAGCCACAAGAACTCGTCGGCGTCAATCCGCCGGCACATATAGAACCGCGGGTGGTTGTAGAAAGTCAGGCTCAGGCGGATTTCGGAAGCGAGCGGCAACGCGCGTTCGAGGAACAGCTCCAGGCGCTGATCGGAATTGGGAAACAGATCATTGGCGACGATCACGTCGTAGGCGCCATCGCCGTTCAGCGCGTTGTACCAGTCTTCTTCGATCAATATCTTTCGATCGAATTCGGCTTCCCAGCCGCGCAGCTCCTCGAGCCCGCCATGGGCGAGAATGTCGATCAGCGTATAGCCGCAAGCTCGGCAGAGTCGGGGGGTGAGCGAACTCACGCCTCCGCCGACGTCGAGAATCCGCCGACTGCCTTGGGACGCGATGATGTCGCCATAGAGGGCGGCGAAGACCGCCCGTTTGGGAAGGCTGGCGCTCAGCCAATGATCGATCACCAATCCACTTCCCGCCGGAATGAGAGTCTGAACCCAATCGTCGCGCTGATAGTCTTCCACAAGGTCGGCGGTGATGCGCTTCATTCCGTCTCGGTATCTTGAGGAATTGGGCGCCGTCAAGCTTTGGAGGCCGCCCCGCCGGGGGATGACGACGCCCGATCCGGACCCCGACGGCCAGTTCGAGCGCCCGCGCCGCCGACCTGCCGGCTCGACTCGCGCGCGGCGATTGGGCGCCGGCCGCGCGCGCACTCTGCACGCCGCTGTTGCTTCTCGGGGACGCAAGACTTGGCCGTACAAGCAAACTCTGGCCGCCCCGACCACGATGCGCCGATGCAGACCAGAGCCCTCGCCACGAAACCGAAACCCCTACGGGTCGTCGACGGAGCCTCGGTCAAGACGCGTCAAGGGCCTATTATCCGCTCCGGGCGCTGATCATCGCTCCGGCCCGGCCTTGAGCGCTCGCGTCCAGCCACGTAGTTTTCGATACGCCGCCACGGCGACCGGGTTTTTTCTGAGAAACATGGCGGATAGACGCGCGACGCGACGAAGGAGATAGGACAACCGCCCCACCAACGGTCGTGCCACGATCCGCGCGAGGTCGGTCGCGTAAACCCTGTTCAGCCTCTGTATTTCCTCTGTATATACCACTCTAAGCAGCTCTTGTGCCGAAAGGTCAGCGTTTGTCGGAGAATCAGGCGCCGAATCGGGATCCTCCTGCCAGTCGAAATCGAATTCAGCGTTGTTTGGCTGCTTGTTGGATACAATGGACCTGATTGAGCTGTAAGTCTTCTCGCTCTTCGCTTGCCAGTTGAATGACGATTTGAACAGCTCCTGAGACTTCCTTGAGAGGTCGGGGATTGACTTTCGGTTCAGAACGAATTCGTTGATCGTCCGCACCAGCGCGTCTTCATCGCCAAAGTCGACGGCCGCTCCCACGCCATTGTCGACGACGACCGACTTTACGAAGTCGAGTTCGTTGCACACGATCGGCAATCCCGCCGCCATATACTGCGAGAGCTTGTTGGGAGAACAAAAGCGATTGTTCAACGACAGGGGCTCGTAGGGCACCACGCCGACATCGGCCTCCCGGGCGGCCCGGACCAGTTCCGCCTCGGGCACGGCGTCGGGAAACCACACGCCCTGATTGAAGACGCGCTTGCTCTTCGCCAGTTCGATCAGGACGTTTTTTTCAGGGCTTTCGGGCCCGCGCAGCCATAGCTTCGCCCGCGGGTCGACCCGGTCCCAGACGTTGATCAGTTTTTCGAAGCCGCGCTGAGGCCCAAAGACGCCCTGAACGAGAAAGATCACATCCTCGCTCTGCGCGCGGCCGGCCAGCGCCGCTTCAAGGTCGATTCCCTGTTCCGACCCCAGCGGCGCGCAGTTGGGAATGCAGTCGAACGCGCAACCGTATCGTTGCGACATAATCTCGGCCAGCTGCGGCGACACTGTCAGCGCCAGGGTCACATGCTCAAGCAGGGTCTTTTCCAGGTTCGACCAGAACGCGACCTCGGAGCGCGAGAACGCGGCAAAGGCGTGCGGCCAGTATTCATGGGCGTCATAGACGAGCGGAGCGCCATATTCTTCCGCGAGCGCGACCGCCGCCGGCAGTGTGTCGAGATCGGCCGCGACGACGACGTCGAAACCGCCGATTTGGCGAGCCGCCCGCAGGAGTGAAGAGTTGATCCTGACGAAATAGTCGAGAAGCCAAAGGAAGTTGCTCAGATCGTCGCCGGCGGCGGCGCCAACGACCGGCTCGAGCGCGCGCGCCGGGAGCTGCGAAAGCAGGAACAGCCGCTCCATCGCGCTGCGCCCGATCGAATCCCCGGCCTGCCCTGCGCGCCAGGGCAAGACAAAGTCCCATCGGATGCGCTGGCCGTCGATGCGAACCCTGGTCCTGCGCGAAGACAGCCGCTCCAGCCTTGGGGCGGTCGCTGCGGCGCCGCGACGGTTTATCCCCAACTCGCAGACCGCGAAATCAGCCGCGAGCCCTTCCGAGAACCAGTCGATTCGCGGGTCCTGAGTCGGTTCGTGCGCTATCAGCAACAGAGCTTTTGGCGGCGCTTTCCCCTCCGCGATATCGCTGTTCACAATGCCGCCGCCATTGCGGTGAGACGCGCGGCGCTGGTCGGCGCTGAACGCGCCGGGCAGGGATCGAATCTGTCGATGAAATGGCGGAACCACAGCTCCAGAGTCGCGTAGCGATAGAGAAGCCAGCTATGGTCGACCTGATTTTCCTGATGCTGACGCCAGTAATACTCGACGCTCTCTCGGGACACGAGCCCGCGATCGAGGAATTGTGTCGAGAACAGCAGCTCCTTCATGGCCGCCCCGTCCTTGCCGCCGCGAATCCATCGCGCGGCAGGCGTCGGATAGCCCATTTTGCTTCTGCGCCATGTGACAGAAGCCGGAAGTCGAGGCGCCGCAACTTTGCGCAGCACCCATTTCGTCCAGGAATCGCGAATCTTGAAGCCGGGATCCAGCCCCATTGCGAACTCGACGATGCGATAATCGAGCAGCGGAACACGCGCTTCGATCGAGAAGGCCATCGAATTCCGGTCCTCATAGTGGAGGAGCGCCGGAATCGATTGCGTGAAGGTATGGTTGTACAGCGTATTGGACAGCGAGTCCGAATATGGCGAGGCGGCGCGCCGGCGGATCTGGTCCTGCTCCGCGATGTTCATGAGATTGTCGTGGAAGAAGGAGGGCTCGGAAGTCGCGGCGGGGCGCATCCGGCTGGCGGCGCGCTGCTTCGTCTGGGCCAGCCATCGGGCCAATTGCGCCGGAAAGGCGCCCTCCACGCCGTTCAACCATCCGGCGCCGTAGTGCCGCCAGACCGATCCCATCAGAGCATAGGCCGCGAGCACGTTCGCGCCGTCCCCCTTCTTCAGCAGATCGTTGATCCGCAAGGCGTAATAGGGAAGATACCCCGCGAACAGTTCGTCGCCGCCCTGGCCGTCGAGAATCACCTTCACATCCTTGGACGCGCGCTCCATGACGTTGAACTGGGTGTACAGACCCGGCCCGGCGGTCGGCATGTCCTGATGCCAGGTGATTGTCGCGAGATCGTCGAGGAGATCGCCGTTGGGTTGCTTGCGGATTGCCGCCCCGATGCAGCCGAGATGGTCGTTGACCGCGACGACAAACTCCTCCTCGTCGTAGTCCTTGCCCTTGTACAGGCCAGAAAACGTGTGGACCTTCCCCGGATGGAGGTCGCGCATGAATGACACGAGCGTGCTTGAATCCAGCCCGCCCGAGAGACAGGTGCCGACCGGCACGTCCGCCCGCATATGCAGCCGGACCGCCGATTCCAGGAGCCGCTCGAGGTCCGCGACGGGATCGCGGCTCACGCGCTCTTCGGCGAATCGCGCGGGATCGACAGTCCAGTACGCCCAGCAGCGAGACGCGCCCGTTTGGAGGTCGAGCGTGAGGTTGTGGGCGGGCATCAATGAGACGATCCCCGGGAAGAACGTCTCGGGGCCGTCGTCGACCAGGCCCGACGGCAGAAAGTGCCGGAGCATCGCGTAGTTGACGCGTCGAAGATCGGGGAAGGCGGCGAGCAACGCCTTCACTTCCGAAGCCAAGGCGAAGCGCTCGTCGTCATGGACATAGTAGAGCGGCTTGACGCCAAAGCGGTCGCGAGACAGAAACAGGGTCCGCGCCTCGCGATCGTAGATCGCCAGCGCCCACATGCCATTGAATCGCCGCACGCAATCGGCGCCCCAGGCGTCGTATGCCGCCAGCAGAACCTCGGTGTCGGATTGCGAGCGGAACCGGTGGCCTTTGGCGATCAGCTCGTCTCGGATCTCGATAAAATTGTATATTTCTCCGTTGAAAACAACGACGGTCCGGCCGTCATGGTTGAGCATCGGCTGGTGGCCAAGGTCCGACAGGTCGAGAATGGACAGTCGGCGATGACCGAGCGCCACGTTCTGTTCGCAAAAAACGCCGCCGTCGTCCGGTCCGCGATGATACATGGCGGCGTTCATCGTCTCGACTTCGGCCCGACCCGCCGGTCGTTCTCGATCGCGCCATACGACTCCGTCTATCCCGCACATGGTTCAGTTCCTAACTTCGACGCATCGCAGCGATCGGATCTGCGCGCCGCTCCGAGGACGGGCGAGTGCAATGCTCGAGGAACCACGCCAAATTTCCGCGATATACGCGCGGCTGCCTCGTCAAGTCGCCGATCGCGGGCGACCAAGCCATCCCTCCAGCGGTCGCTGGACGGCGATCGTGTCCGTTGGGCCAGCGATCGATCGGCAACGCCTTCTTCATTGTCCTGACGCCCGGAACAAGACGCGCAAACGCGAGAAGCACGGTGACGAGATCCCGCCGCGCGTCGCGCCGCCATCGATGCGCCTCCCGAGAATGGCGTCATGATTGCGTTGTCCTTCTACTGCGTCGTGCGTCGTCGTCATTGGGCGCGATCCGGCGTCATAGGGCGGGGCTCATGAATCGGTCAAAACTCTGCAGGAACAGTTGCTCCTCCGTTTCCCAGTTGTAGCGGTCGCGCGCCGCAAAATACGCGTTGCCGCGAAAGGTTTGCATGGCGCTCCGATCCGCGACGAGCGTATTGATGCTGTCAGCGATAGACCGGGGCGCAAGATCCGGGAATAGCCTGCCGAGGTGAAGCCGATCGGTCAGACGCCGCATCTCCACAAGATCGGAACTCATCAGGGCGAGACCCGCCATCATGTATTCGAAAAACTTGTTCGGCATCGCAAATTCACTATTCTTGCAGACGTTCACGAACGGATTGAGCCCGATATCGCAGACCGAGGCGCTTTCCACAAGTTCGGTAACCGCGACAGGCGGCTCAAAGGTCACCTTGCCGCCAACTCCTATCCTCTCGACATGCTCGCGCAGCACCGTTTCATAGGCGCCGATCCCCCGGAAGACGATTTGCGCGCCTTCGATGTGAGCGGCCGCGTTGACGATCTCATCGAGGCCGCGAAACGCGGCGTAGGACCCATGATAGATCAGTTTTGGCGTCACGTTTCGGCGATCGAGGATGCTTTCGGGCGGAAGGTGCTTCAAGGACGGCGTATTGAGGGTCGTCACGAAGCCCGGCGCGCCATAGGCCGCGGCGAAATATTCCGCGATCGAGTCGCAGACGGTGAAACGCCCGAGCGCGGCGCCGATGAGCTGCGTTTCCAGACTGGTGTAGAAACTGTGCCAGGTTTCACTGCGATCGCCGATTGCGAATTGTTCAGGGTAAACCTCGTGCGCGTCGTACACGATGGGAACGCCGCGAATCGCGTGCAGCATATGGGCCGCGACGAGCGTATTGAGATCATTCGCATAAACGATCTCCGGAGCGAACGCCGAAGCGGCGCGGAAAAGATTCAGGTTGATCAGCACGACCGACCGGATGCGCATGATCTCCGCATCGGTCGAACGGTCTCTTGTCCGCCATCCGCTGTTGCGAACCAAGGCGCTGCTTCGGGACAGCCTGTCCTGCGCGCTGTGCGAGCAACCGATGAAGCCGGCGGCCCGGCGATCCCATGACCGCAGGATCGCACGCAGTCAGGATGCGGCCTGTCATCGGGGATGCGGCGGCTACCTCGGCCATTCGCTCGTCGCTGTAGTCGGGGGGGCCGACGACCCGCTCGATGTCGAACCCATCGATCGTCTCGGCGGCCGCGCGCCCTTCTCCCCGTAACTCAAAGACACGGACCTGGTGACCGGCGCGCTGAAGCGACTTGGTCGTTCGCCGCACCCTCGGATCCCGGCGGGTGTCGTTGAGATTGAAAATGGCGATCCGCGCCGACCTCATCGGACCAATCTCTCGGCTGCGCCCTCGCGGACACTGACAAGATCGATTGGCCCGCGGTCGCGAACCGCCAGGAGGCGATCGCCGGCAACACGCCGCCACAACCAAATCGAGAGCTCGAGACGAACCGAATTCATATCAATACCCGTTCCGACTCGAGGTCATTTCTCGACCGAAGCCATTGTTGGCGAGGCTGGGCGGCGGCGCCTTCGGCGGCGCATTGCAAATCGGCCAATCGCGCCGGATGAAGGGCGTTCTCAGGCTCGTGGATTGAATTTCTCTCGCCCTCCATGGAATTGGCGGACCCGTCTATGCAAATGCGTTTCAAGCCGACGCCTCGCAACGGAGTCGTCATGGTTCCGGAACAGCCGCCGCGGCGGCGCGAATTCCAAAAGGGACGCCATCCGGACCGACCGCCTTTCCATCGATCAGCCAGTGATCGATCCCGATGTAGATCGGTATTCTCCTGGCCCATGCGCCTGCATCGATGAGCAACGCGATCGGGCACTGGGGGGAGAAGATGAGAGTCTGGTCGCCCTCTTGCGAGACCTGAATGAAATACATGCTGACCTCCGCCAGGGGAGGCAGCTCGATATTCGCGCCGCCCTTGCAGGACTGCAATTCGCCGTAGCTTGGATGATAGCACACGCCGTCCAAAGTAATAGTGGCGCGCGCGTCGACATAGCCGTTCCGGTCTTCGTGGCTGAGGGTATAGGGCGACCCGTCCGCGAGCTTGCGCCAAGACCGGGCGTGCGCGACCATGCTTCGGTCGGTCGCGCCGCTCGCTTTGTCGAAGCGCATGATCCGGTTGCCGAACGTGGATGTGACGAACAGATCGGAGCCGCCGACCGCAATCCCGTAGGGCATGTTCAATTCGCTCTGTCCCGGTCCGTTGCCGCCGAAGCTCTTGATGAAATCAAGCGTCTTCGCGCTGTAGACGGAAATCAATCCGGTATGGGCGTCGGTGACCGCGACAGACTCGTCAGTCCCATGCGGCGACCTGGGTCGGCCAAAGAAACTGCCTCGCCTTCCAGCCGGTATCGCCAGTTCCGGCCGCGATCGACGCAAGTCCTGGGGTCGATTTTCAAGAGGCGGTCGTCCTGCAGGGACGTTGCATAGGCGAAATCGCCCAGGAACGCGACGCCGTGGGCTTGACGGACCGAAATGGTGCAGAAGGCCGCCGAATTCGCCTTGCCCTGATCGAAGAACTGGACGTTGTCGCCGTCATAGTTTGCGACCGCAACCAGGTCTCCGGAAACCGCAACTCCTTCGGGAGAAATTGTTCTTTCGTCGCCAATCAGGCGATCGAAATGCAATTGTCGGTTGGTCTTGTCGAGCGACGCAACGATCACGTTGTTGGCGAGATAGTTGGCGATCAACAATTCGCCCCGAACAGGATCGACGGCGAACGAGGTCGGGACGAACTTCTTCACCGATTCTGGATTGTCAAAGTGGACCTTATTGATGGTTCCGGTTGATTTTTCGAACAGAAACACGTCGATATAATCCGCCAGGACATAGTCGTCGCCGCCGACGTTCGTGATAGCCACCGGCGTCTCGAAGCCATCTGTATTTCCGGAGAATATGTGCTCCGCTATCGGTTCCGGTTTCCGGGCGGGCGAGCATGCGGCGACCGCCGATGCGAGTGCGATGACGACTACGACCCGCAAGGCGGCATCTCCCCCGTTTCAAACGTTTCACACAAAGCGCCCGGTCCCCCGAGCGGCGTCCCGTCACGGAAAGGGCGCGTCACGACGCGCCCTCGACGCCCCGCAGCCATCGAACGGCGCGGATCAGCCGCGGCATGGCGCGAACGCGCGCCTTGATCGAACTCGATCAATCGTTCGAGGCGGCTTTCCTCGAGCGTCAGATCGGCCTGGATTCCGTCCCTGCGGCCGGCGCCCTTCGCGAGCGTCGGCAAATTCCGCGCGAGCCGGCGGGAAATCCGCGCGTAGCGCCTTCGCGCGCGCGCCCCGAGAATCTCGTCGCCGATCGCCGCTTCGGCCACGCTCCAATCCCACATCGGGGAGACGTCGCGCTCGCCGAACACCGCGAACAGCGGAACGGCGTGCAGCCTCGCCCGCGCCCGGGCGAGGCCGTAGCCGTCGATATGGGCGTCGACGCCTTCGACGAAGGTTCGATAGCTGTAGCGCCCGCCGCCGATCACTTCGGCGTAGGCGCGCTCCGTCAGGGCGCTCAGATACTGCGCATCGTTCAACTTCGCGAACACGTCCTCGACGTTGGAGAAGTCGCGGGCGAGCGGAATGTAGTGGCGATCGCGCTGGATCGCGCCGGAATAGTCGCCCTCGAACAGCACGAGCGCCGTGCGAAGCCTGATCGCCTCGAAAATCTTCGGCGAAACCTGATTCATGCGGACCTCGCCGTCACGCCCGACCAGATGCTCCGCCGCGAACCACTCGAATGGCGTTTGGCTCTTCGCGGCGGCGAGTCTCTTCAGGCTGCCGTCGTCGTCGAAGACGTTCGCGCCGCTCTCGGTGCCGAGCGTCGCGCGACAGGACCCCAGAAATCGATACCAGTCGTCGCCATAGATTCTGCGCGAATCGTCGACCTCGATGTCGACCGGCAGGCCGCGTTGCGCGGCGATCCGCTTCATTTCGACCCCGATCCGCCACTTTTCATGTCCGAGCGCGCCGTAATGATGTGGCAGTCGCCGCCCGCGGTAGCCGATGAGTATCCGTCGCTCGGATAGCGGCAGCGCGAATTGGTCGAGCCCGGCGACCTCGGGGACGTAGCCGGTCAGCGTTGGAACAAAGGCCAGCCGCGGGAAGCGCTTGCGCGGATAGACCTTCTCGACCTCGTCGGGAGGAACGCTGGTGAACAGGGCGTCGATTCCCAGCCTTTCGATCCAGCTTCGCGTGGTCTCGGTATTCTCGTACTCGTCCTGGGCGAAGAGGATTTTGGGGCCGCCATAGGCGGTCACCGCCTCGGCGATCGTCGGTGACAGGTGTCGCGGCACCGAGACGCGAATGGAATAGTGAATCAACACGGCGTCGAACGCCGAAAAATCCGGGCGAAGCGGCTTGTTCGCCGAGCCGCCGGCTCCGGCCATCAAGACGATGTGGTGGCGGGAGTATTTCTGGAAAGCCTCGAGATGCTCGAAAATCGTCCTCACATGGGTCGAGCGATCGTCATAGAGCATCAGAAGATTCAACCGCGGTCTCGCGGCGGCGCGCTCTGCGAGCATCGCGCGCAGGCAGCCTTCGAGTTCAAGGAAACGCCGATCGTAGGATTCGGCCGCCGCCGCGGCAAGTCGCGACTCGACGATCTCAGGACGGTTGCGCGTCGCGGCGAGTTCATCGAGCGCGTTGGCGAACCCTTCCGGGGTCGTCTCGACGCGGAACAAATCCGGGCGGCTTGCCAGCGCGTCGATCGGCGTGGTCACCACCGGCAGGCCGCAGGCGACATACTCCCAGGCCTTGAGCGGCAGGGAGACGCGGATGAGCTTGTTCTGCTTGAAAGGCATCAGGCCGACCAGCGCCTGACGCGCGAGCCGCGCGACGCCATCCGGATCAAGTTCGCCGAAGTAGCGCACGTTCGGGCGACGGGACAGGCTGGACCAGTCCGTCCCGCCGTCGCGCGTGTGGCCGCAGAACCAGAACTGCCAGTCGGAGCGCGACTGCGCGAGCGCCCCGAGAAGGGAATAGTCGAGCCGGGCGTTGACGCCGCCCTGATACAGGGCGACGCGGGCGCCATCCGGCGGCTCCTTGAAACCGGCGGCGCCCGACGCTTTCCAGAAATCGAAATCGCAGCCGTTCCGCAGAACAATCGCGCGGCCGAAGTATTGACCGATTTCCCGATAGCTCTGAAGGACGCCTTGCGACACGGCGACGACCAGATCGACGTCGCGCAGCACGCGCAAAAGCGGCGCCCGCAGTTCGTCGCCGGCGGCCCGGAAGCCTTCGGGCGTCGTCAGGTAGTCCTCGGTCGCGTGAAAGACCTTCAACCTGGCGCCGCAGCGGCGGATGAACTTTTCGAAGAACACATTGTAGATCCACAGCAGCGGCCGCCGGACGCCCCGCGTGGCGAACAGCTGCGTCAGCGCGCGCGCCGCCTGATCGTCGTAAGCCGGCGGCGCGTGGACGAGGGTTATGTCGTGTCCCTCGACCGGCTCGAGACGGATCGAGCCGTCCGTCGAATCGGGCTGGACGAAGTAGACCGGGATTTGGCGAGCAAAACGCGTTGCGTAGTGATAGCGGTTCGAGCGAGGCTCATGGCGCCAATCCGACCACGTCATCATGACTACGGCGTCGAAAGCCTCGCCGGGGTCGATTGAGGGCGACGGGTCAGACAAACCTTCTCACCATCTGGCCGCGGCCGAGCCGGGCGGGAAAGCGGCGGTCTATACGCGGGACGCCGGATTGCGGCAAGCACAGCCTCGCGCTGCGCCGTCGAGGCCGCGAGCCGCGCGTTCGACGCCTCGATGGCGGCGCTTCGGCCTCACGCTCGATCTTGCGCGCAGCATCCGTGATCGCTGGCCGGCGCGACGCGACAAGGGCCATCGACCGCCCAACTGCTTTAGCGGAACACCCGCGGATGCCGACCTACACCGCGCGGAGGCGGTAGCAACCGTCGATTCCGGCGTGAACGCCGTCAAACAATGGCAAGCCTTGCGAATCGAACGTCAGATTGGCCAGAAAGTCGCGGCTTTCCGCCCGCAGCCTGGCGTCCATGATGGCCTCGAAGCGCTGCGGCAGCAGCGACATCTCGAACGCCGAAACGGCGACGCCATAGCTCTCCAGCGCAAAACCGGCGCCCCGCGCAAGCTCTGCGAATTGGTCGCACGTGTAGGCGCGGGAGATCGGACAGTCCGGGCCGTCCGTCGAGGCGCGAAAGGCCTCGGCGATATCGTCCCCGGCGCCGATTCCCTCGACGATCTGCCTGACATAGGCGACATAGAGGTGAACCCACAGGCTCGAATAATTGTAGATCATGATCTGGGCGACGCCGCCCGTCTTCACCAGCCGGCGCAACTCCCGCAAGCCGACCTGCGCGTCCGCCATGTGATGCAGCACGCCGGACGAATGGACGAGATCGAACGCGCCGTTCTCGAGCGGCAGCGGCCCGGCGTTGACGTCGTGATGCAGCAACTCGGGCGTCGCGCCATGCAGCGCCAGGCGTTGGCGCGCCTCGGCGAGCGAGCGTTTCGACACGTCGACGCCGACCAGCCGCGCCGGCTTCGACTGCGTCGCAAAGCCGACCAGATCGTAGCCCGGCCCGCAGCCGAAATCGAGCACCCGCAACTGGTCGGCGCCCGCCACCGGCATCAGGTCGATGTATCGAAAATATTGCGCGTTGCGCCAGTGGAAATCGTCGAGCGAAGCCTGCGCCGACTCGAATACGCGATGCAGGGTGACATTGTGGCCCGTCCAGTAATCCTCGACCGCGCCCGGCGCGGAGGCCTGCGCTTCGATCGCCGGCTTCGAGGGTTCGATGGTCCTCGCCGGCGCCGCCTCGGCCGCCGGCAACGTCAGTTCGATCGCCTGCCCGGATGATTCAGCGACTGCCGCCGGCGGCGCCGGCGAGACGATGTTTCGCAACCAGCTCTTGATCATCATTTCCTCAGTCAAATCTCGCTCGATCGTCGTCAATGTTGGCGCAACCTCCCATCGTTTGGCGCGCTCTCAGCAAGACGGACCACGCCGCGGCGGCAACCGTCGTCAGTGAAATGCGTCAAGCTGCTAATCGTTGCGCGCGCGAACCAGCGCTTTCGCCTTGGCCTTGAGCGCGCGCGCGCGACGCTTGCCGTACTGCGTCGCCACTCCAAGCGGATCATTTTGTAACCGTACGATTTCAGATGAATAAGTTTTGTTTAACCTCTCGATCTCCGCCTTATACACATTGTTTAGTCTGCCTATCTCGGTCGAATACACGCTGTTTAGTTCATTTATCTCGGCCGTGTAGACAATGTTTAGTCTGTCTATCTCTGCCGATTTCGCATCGCAAATCTGTTGTAATTCATCATTGAGCGCCTGTTGGGGGGCAAGGTCGATGCTCGATTTGTGATGATCGGCGCTATCGATCCAGCTGAAATTGAGCCCGGACTTGTTCGATTGTCGCGTGGACATCAGGCTCTTGATCGCCGCGTAGGTTTTCCTGCTTTGAACCTGCCAGTTGAACGAAGTTTTGAAGACTTCCTGGGACTTTCTGGAGAGCGCCGGGATCGAATCCCGATCTCGAGCATACGCGTTGATCGTCCGCACCAGCGCGGCCTCGTCGCGGAAGTCGACCGCGGAACCCAGGCCATTGTCCACGACGACCGATTTCACGAAGTCGAGTTCGTTGCAAATGATCGGCAGACCGGCCGCCATATACTGCGACAGCTTGTTGGGACAACAGTAACGATTATTCAGAGAGACGGGCTCGTAGGGCACCAGCCCGACGTCCGCGTCCCGCGCCGCTGCGACCAACTCCGCCTCGGCGACGGCGTCGGGAAAGAACACGCCGAGGTTGAGCACGCCCTTCTCCTGCGCCAACGCGATCGTCGCCGCCTTCTCCGGGCTGTCCGGCCCGCGCAGCCAAAGCTTCGCGCGCGGGTCCACCCGGTCCCAGACGCCGATCAGCTTTTCGAAGCCGCGCTGGAGGCCGAAGATGCCCTGGACCAGAAAGATCACATCCTCGCGCCGCGCCTGGGCCGCCAACGCCGCCTCGAGGTCAACCGCCCGCTCCGATCCCAGCGGCGCGCAGTTGGGAAGGCAGTCGAACGGGCGGCCGTAGCGTTGTGACATGACGTCGGCCAGTTGCGGCGACACCGTCAGCGGCATCCTCACACGCTCAAGCAGGCTCCTTTCCAGATCGGACCAGAAGTCGATCTCCCAGTGCCTGAACTGGGCGAACGCATAGGGCCAATATTCGTGAGCGTCATAAATCAGCGGAACGTCGTATTCTTCGGCCAGGGCGACTCCCGCCGGCAGGGTATCGAGATCGGCCGCGACGATCACATCAAAGCCGCCGGTCCGTCGCGCTGCGTCCAGGAGCGCCGAGTTGATATTGACGTAGTAGTTGCAAAATCCACGAAAGCGATCGAGATCATCGTCCGCGACGTCCAGCGCCCCAATCGCCTTGCCAAGGGAGCGCAGGGGAAGTTGCCCGGTGACGAACAGCCTCTCTATGGCGCCGGCCCCGAGGGCGGCGTTTCGATGAGCCCCGAAACCGGGCGCGACGAAGTCCCAATGGGGGCGCCGGGCGTCGACGCGAATCCTGGCGCGGCGCGCCGACAACCGCTCGAGGCTTGGAGCAGTCGCCTCCGCCTGATGACCATAGATCCCGATCTCGCAGACCTCGTAATCGGCGGCCAGTCCTTCCGAGAACCAGTCGATGCGCGGATCCCGGGTCGGCTCATGCGCCATCAGCACCAGAGCCTTGTGGACACAGCCTGTGCTCGGCTCGACCTCCCGCCGCTTGAGGTCCGAGAGCCGCCGTCGTCTGGGCAGTCCGCGCTTTTCGACCGCCTCGTCGAACTTCTCTACGAAATGCTCGTACTGGTAGTTCGGATTGCCGACGACCTCTTCGTAGGCGCAATCGGCGAACTCCTGAAGGCGTCGGTCGTCGCGCGCGAAGTCGAGCGCTTCGGCCATGTTCGAAAGATCATGCTTGAGCGGGAAGAAGTGGCGATTGGGCAGGAAGACGCCCGAATACTCGCCCTCATAAAGAATCTGCGCCGCATGCGAGGCCGCAGCCTCGAAGTGGCGGGGCGAAATCGTCGCATAGCGGACGTTTCCCTCAAAGCGATGAAGGAACTCATTGTGAGCGCCGAGGTAGAAATCCAGCGATTGTCGGTCGACATCGACCTCACGCTGTTCGTAGGCCCTGCACCACGCGGCGACCTCACCCGTAAAGTCGAAAAGGTTCGCGCCGGACTCGGCGCCGAGTACGACTTTGGATCGACCTAAAAAATCAAACCAGGCAGCTCCGTGGACCCGATCCTCCCAGCGGCTCGAAATGTCGACCCGAAGATCCGGAGCTGTCCGCGCCGCGGCGGCGACGTCGTAGCCAACGCCGCGCTTGTCATAGCCCAGGCGTCCGAACTCCAGCGGCTGAAGCGAGCCGCGGTAGCTGATGTCGATCGACCGCTCCGACATCGACAGTCGGTTGAGACCGCGCATCGAACTCGAGATGTAACCGGTGTATGCATGAAGAAAATCGATGTCTCCGACCACGTCGCGTGGATAGACCTTCGGCAGTTCCGCCGGAGAGAGGCAGGTGATGACAATATCGATCTTTTTCTTGCCGATGTATTCGGCCAACTGGTTGGTAAGGACCTGTTCGTCCTGTTTCATCAGGATCTTCAGGCCCTCGAACGCTTCGAATGGCCGTTCCAGTTGGTGGTCCAAGCTGAATAAATTGACAGGAGAATACGCGATCGTGCTGTGGATGATGATCCCCGCATAGCCAGCGAGGTCGAGGGTTGTCGGCAGATGGAAAGGTTCGCCGCGGCGCGCCGGCCAAAGATTGATGACTTCGATCGGGAAGCGACTGAGTTGCTGCCAGATGGCGATATTCTCGCAGACGGTCGTGATGCCGTTGGGATCGAAGTAGCAGACCATCAGCAGGCGATCATCGCCGCGCCCCGGCCGGCGCCCGAGAATTGGCTTGAGGCCGTTCCGATTCGTATCACCCCGGCTTGACTCCAATCCGAAATCTCCTCAACGAAAAATTCTCACTGGGACTTGCGGCCATTTCCAATCGCTCGCGCTCGCGACGAGATGATCTTTTGTTGGACGCTTCCACGCCCGAACTGCATCGTCGACGAAGCCCGCCCACTTATATGCTCGCTCAATCGCGATCAAGCGTCGTGGCGCTGCGTCATGTCGATCCGTCAGATCGCCTCGGCGACGATTCTGGCGATCGCCTCGGCGGCATGGCCGTCGCCGTAATCGGGAATCTCCCGCCGCGGCCCGAATTCAGGTCCCGTCCAAAGCCGATTCCAGCCGGCATCGATCGTCTCAACCCATTCGGTCTCATCGCGCAGCGTCACGCAAGGCACGCGATGGAAATAGGCTTCCTTCTGAAGGCCGCCGGAGTCGGTGAACACCGCCGCCGCGTTATGGACGAGCTGCGTCATGTCGAGATAGCCCAGCGGTTCGATCAGCGTGACGCCGGCGGCTGTCACGCCAATCGCAGCCATCAGCTTGGCGGTTCTCGGATGAACCGCCATCACGACGGGCTGCCGCCGGGCCGCCTCGGCGAGCCAAGCGACGACCTTCGAGAATCGCAGCGGATCGTCGGTGTTCTCCGCGCGATGGACGGTGGCGACCGCGTAGGACTTCGCCTTGAGCGACAGCCGCGCGAGAATGTCGGAGGACGCGCGGGCGCGCGCGGTCGCCGCCAGAGTGGTGTCGAACATGACGTCGCCAACGGCGTGAACGCCCTCCACCACGCCCTCGGCGGCGAGATTGGCGACCGCGGTCGCCGTCGGGCAGAACAGAAGCGTCGAGACGTGGTCGGCAACGACCCGATTGATCTCCTCGGGCATGCGTCGGTTGAAGGAGCGCAGGCCCGCCTCGACATGGCCGACGGGGATATGGAGCTTGGCCGCGGCGAGCGCGCCGGCGAGAGTCGAATTGGTGTCGCCGTAGACCAGAACCATGTCCGGCTTTTCTTCCAGCAGCACGCGCTCGAGGCTTTCGAGCATCCGGCCGGTCATCGCGCCATGGCCGAGCGAATGAATGTCGAGATTGTGCTTTGGTTTTGGTATCGCCAGTTCGCGGAAGAAAACCTCCGACATGGCGCCATCGAAGTGCTGGCCGGTGTGGACGATCGCTTCGTCGAGGCCGGCGCGCGCAAGCGCCGGACTGACCGGCGAGGCCTTGATGAATTGCGGGCGCGCGCCGACGACAGTGACGATTTTCTTCATGCGTCGGCGCAATTCCTGCTCTCGGGCGGGGCCGGTCCGCCAAGGTCGCGTCCCGCGCCGGCGAAGTCTCGGCGGGCGACTATCAGTCGGCTGGGCGCGAGTCCAGCGTCGCCGTTGGTGCGCCGTGGAGCGTGTGGGGCATCCGGCGCCTCGTTGAACCGTCAGGCGTTCAGCGTTTGAGCGCTTCAAGGATCGCCGCGTCGACCTGCCTTCCGATCGCCTCCCACGTGTATCGGGCCTCGACCATCGCGCGCCCGCGGCGCCCCATCGCCGCGGCGTCGACCGAACCCGCCAGCGTCGCCGCCGCCACGGCCAGCGCATGGGCGTCGTCGGTCGGGACCACGATGCCGCACCCTGCTTCGCGCACGAGATCGGCCTGCCCTGGCAGGTCGGTGACGATCACCGGCGCGGCGCAGGCCATCATTTCGATCAGCTTCAGAGGGATGACGCCGGTGCGCGACCGGCCGCCCGGATCGGTGATCGGCGCAAATCCCATCCGCGCGTGGCGGATGAACGGCGGGAGTTCGCGCTGCGGCATCCGGTCCAGCCACACGGACGCGGTCGCTGAGGTCGGTGGGGATGTCGAGCGAGCTTGGCCGCGCTGCCGCGCCCGATCACCAGCAGGCGCAATTGCGCCGGCCAGGCCGGGTCGCGCGCCGCGGCAAGCAGCAGGTCCAATCCGTGCCAGCGCGCCAGATCACCGTAGAACAAGGCGTAGTCGCCGGCCGGCGCCGCCGTGGGCCGCGGCGTCTCTTCGCGGCGAAACAAAGCGGGATCGACCCCGTTCGGGGCGACGCTGATTCGGTCGTGCCCGGCGAACGTCCTGAAATAGCGAGCCAATCCGTCTGTGACGACGAACAGGCGGGTCGCGCGGCGAAACTGCGACCTGTAAAGCCAGCGCAGCAGCGAGCGAAATCGCCGCAGGGCGCCATAGGTGATGACCACGTCGTCCGGCACGCCGTTGATCTCCTGGAACACCGGCGAGCGGGTCAAACGCGCGGCCTGCGCCAGCGGCCAGGCGGCGAAATGGGAACGTATGTAGACGGCGTCGACCCGGGAAAGCGCGCCAATCGCACGCAGGTTGACCCTGAGGTATCGCCGCATCTGGCGCCCGCGCGGCCCTTCCTGCTCGGCGACCAGTTCGATTTGCCAGCCGCGCCGTTCAAGGCCGCCGATCAAGCCGGTCACATGCGTGTGCGCCGCCCGATTGGGCTCCATCGCTTCGAAACTGACGTAAAGAAGCCGCATCCTGCTCCTGTCCGGCCGCGGCGCCGGCGAACGCTTCGGGCCCAGGCGAGATTCGCGCGACGGGCGGCCGCCAAGCCGCTCAGCCGCCCCCGATCGCCGCGATGACGCTCGCGATGATCCGATCCTGCGCCCGCTCATCGAGATAGGGGTGCATCGGCAGGCTCAGCACTTCCAGGGCGATTTTCTCGCAGGTCGGGAGGCCGTTGCCGGCGACCGGAAAGTGCCGGTAGGCGGCCTGTTGATGGAGAGGTTTGGGATAGTAGATCGCCGTCGGCACGCCGTCGCGTTTCAAAGCGGCGGCGATCGCCTCCCGCCTCCCGGCCGGGGCCCGCAACGTATATTGGGCCCAGACGCTGGAAAGCCCCTCGGGCGTCCGCGGAACGATGGCGTGCGCGCCCAGAGATTCGCCATAGCGCCTGGCGATCCGCTCGCGCGCCTCGATCTCATCGGCGAAGATGGCGAGCTTTTCGATCAGAACGGCAGCCTGAAGCGTGTCGAGGCGTCCGTTCAGCCCGATCCGCACATAATCATATTTGTGCGACCCCTGGCCATGGCTGCGAATGCTGCGCAAGACCGACGCGAGTTGGTCGTCTTCGGTGAAAATCGCGCCGCCGTCGCCATAGCAGCCGAGCGGCTTGGCGGGAAAAAAGCTGGTCGTCGTGGCGAGCCCGATCGTCCCGACCTTCCGGGTCTTGTATGTCGCTCCGAAGCTTTGCGCCGCGTCGCACAGCACGAACAGGCCATGCTCGGCGGCGATCGCCTCGATCGGCGCATAGTCCGCCGGCAGGCCGAACAGGTCGACCGGGATGATCGCCCGGGGTTTCAGACCGAGCCGCTCGGCGAGGATGATCGCCTGCTTCAGGCTGGCGACATCCATGTTGAACGTCTCGGCGACGCAGTCGACGAAGACCGGGGTCGCCCCCAGCCAGGCGACCACCTCGGCCGTCGCGGCGAAGGTGAACGACGGGACGAACACCGCGTCGCCCGGCTTGACGCCCTCGGCCATCAACACCATGACCATCGCATCGGTGCCGTTGGCGCAGGCGATCGTGTGCGTTGCGCCACAGAACGCCGACAGATCCGCCTCGAGGGCGCCGACTTCCGGCCCCATGATGTAACTGCCGTGATCGAGCACGCGCGCGATCGCGGCGTCCAGCCGCGCGCGAATGACGCGCTGCTGCGCGGCGAGGTCGATGAAGGCGATCGGCTCGTCGTCGCTGCTGGTCATGTGGGCGCCGGCTCGAGCGTGTCGGGGCCGACCAGGCGGTAGCGCACGCCCTCGCGCGGGCATACGAGATCGGCGCCCAGCTTCTCTCCGGCGCGGCTCATCCATCCCGCCCGCCGCGCCGGCACGCCGATCATCAGAGCATAGGCCGGCACGTCCGAGGTGACCACGGCGCCGGCGCCGATGAACGCATAGGCGCCGACGTTATGGCCGCACACGATCGTCGCATTGGCCCCGATCGAGGCGCCCTTGCCGACATTCGTGCGGCGGAATTCTTGCTTTCGGCTGACGAACGAGCGCGGATTGTTGACGTTGGTGAAGACGCAGGACGGCCCGCAGAACACGTCGTCGTCGAGGGTGACGCCCTCGTAGAGGCTGACGTTGTTCTGGATGCGCACGCCGTCGCCGACCACCACCTTCGGGCCGATCATCGCGTTCTGCCCGATCGCGCAATTGGCGCCGATCACGACATCGCCGAGGATATGCGAAAAATGCCAGATTTTCGTGCCCGCGCCGATGCTGACGGGATCGTCGACATACGCGCTTTCGTGAATGGCGACGCCGGGAAAGCGGGGGTCCTGGCGCATCTGCGAATCGCTCATCGTCTAGTTTTTCGCATATTTTTCAGCGTAGGGGTGGCGCTCGCCGGCCGCCGTCACCGGCATCGAGCGGAACGCCGAGACAATCTCGATGCACGGCCGCACGTCGCCCAACCCGTAGCCTTCGCCGGCCAGAATCGATTCATAGCTGCGCGTGTGCAGGTCTGCGAACCCTTCGGAGAACTCGACCTCGTCGCCATCCACGGTGATCGAGCGATAGGTGGTCTTCGATCCCTGCACGGAGGGCGGAAGATCCCGCGCGTCGATCGACAGGAACCAGCGGACGTCGGCCTTTTCGAACGACAGCGTTCCGGCGGCCCGCGACGCGTCGCGGATATGCGCGGTCTGCTCGCGCAGCGGGCCGAACACGAAGCTGAGCATGTCGAAGAAATGCACGCCGATATTGGTGGCGACGCCGCCGGACTTCGTTTCGTCACCCTTCCACGAGGCGTAATACCAGTTGCCGCGCGAGGTGATGTAGGTCAGGTCGCAGACATGGCGGTCATTGGACGCGGCCATCTTCTCCTTCAGCGCGAGGATCGCCGGGTGCAGTCGCAATTGCAGAATCGTCGAGACCTTGCGGCCGGTCTCCTGCTCGATCTCCGCCAGGCCGTCGATGTTCCAGGGGTTGAGCACCAGCGGCTTTTCGCAGATCGCATTGGACCCGGAGCGCAAGGCGAACCGGACATGGGCGTCGTGCAGATAATTGGGCGAGCAGATCGCGATGTGATCGATTCGCTCGTTGCGACGGCGCAGCTTGTCGATGTGTCGGTCGAACCGCTCGAATTCGGTGAAAAACGCGGCTTGGGGAAAATGGCTGTCGATGATTCCCACCGAGTCGTTGGGGTCGAAAGCGACCTTGAGATCGCCGCCGACGGCCTTGATCGCTCGCATGTGGCGCGGCGCCACATAGCCGGCCGCGCCGATCAACGCGAAAGAAATCTGCGACATGACATCCCTTTGTTCGTCGCCCGAGGCCGGTCCCCGCCTCAGGCCTTGACGATGTGTTCCCCGGTTGCGCCGGCGCGCGCGCAGGCGTTCCGCGTGTCGATCACCAGCCTGGCGTGGCCGGCGAGGCTCTTGTAGTCGATGCTGTCGTGATCGGTGGCGATGAGCACCGCGTCGTAGTCGCCGATCATCTCTGGCGACAGGGCTCGCGAGCGGCGCCCGGCCAGACTCGCATGTTCGCGGGTCTTTGGAATCACCGGAATATGCGGATCGAAATACGCGACCTCGGCGCCCCGCTTCTCGAGCATTTCGATCAGGGCGAGCGCCGGGCTTTCGCGCATGTCATCGACGTTTTTCTTGTAGGCGATGCCCAGAAGCAGGATTTTGGCGCCACTGAGCCCGCGGCTGCCCTGCCGGTCGAGCGCCTCGGCGAGGCGCGTGACGACATAGACCGGCATCGACGTGTTGATCTGGCCGGCAAGCTCGATGAACCGGGTGGCGATGCCGAATTCGCGCGCTTTCCAGGTCAGGTAGAACGGATCGATCGGAATGCAGTGGCCGCCGAGGCCGGGGCCCGGATAGAACGGCATGAAGCCGAACGGCTTGGTCTTCGCCGCGTCGATCACTTCCCAGACGTCGATGCCCATCGCGTCGTAGATGACCTTGAGCTCGTTGACCAAAGCGATGTTGACGGAGCGGAAGATGTTCTCGGTGAGCTTGACCGCCTCGGCGGTCGCGGTCGACGACACCGGCACCGTTCGCACCACCAAGGCGCCGTAAAGCGCATTGGCGAGTTCCAGCGCCGCGGCGCCTTCGCCGCCGACGACTTTGGGAATCGTCGCTGTGCCATAGGTCTCGTTGCCGGGATCTTCGCGCTCCGGCGAAAAAGCGAGGTAGAAGTCACGGCCGCTGACCAGACCGCCCCGCTCCAGGATCGGTTTGATGACTTCGCGCGTCGTGCCGGGCCATGTCGTTGATTCCAGGACGATAAGCTGGCCGGTGCGAAGGCGGGGCGCAATCGCCTCGGCGGTCTTTTCGACGTAGGACAGGTCCGGTTCGCGATGCTTGGTGAGCGGCGTCGGCACCGCGATGAGAATCGCGTCGGGCTCGCCCAGACGATCGAAATCTGCGGTCGCCGAAAATTTGCGCGCGCCCACCGCGGCCTGGATCGACGCGTCGGAGATATGCTTGATCTGGCTCTTGCCCGCGTTGAGCTTGCCGACCCGCTCGGCGTCAATATCGAAGCCGATCACCGTGAACCCGGCTTTGACGGCGGCGAGCGCCAGGGGAATGCCGACGTAGCCAAGGCCGACCACCCCGACGGTGTAGGACCGGTCGGCGATCCGCTTGATCATGGAGTCGACGGATTCGGAAGCGCTGGTTGGTGTTTTCGACAATTTTCGCCGCTCGCGCGTTACAAGACGGCCAACACATCTTATGAGCGAAAGCTGTCCTTCGGGGCGCTTTCATTGCGACGCTGGCGGTCGTTTGTCAATTGCGCGGCAACGGCGGCGCGGCGACGAGCGGCGCCCCCGAACGGTCGCGGTTTCCGAGCCGACTCATCCGGGGGCGAGCCCGGCGACGAGGTCCAGAAGAACCGCGCTTTCCCGCCGCCAGTTCAGCGTCCGCGCCGCCTCGGCGGCCCGGCTCTTCAGGCGGTCTACCGCGTCCCGATCGAGTGCGTTGAGAGTCCGCGCGATTTCGGCGGCCGTTTCGCCGGTATAGGCGCCGCAGCCCCATTGGTCGAGCAGGGCGCGCATGTCGGCCAGCGGCGTCGTCACGACGGCAAGCGAGGCGCCGATATATTCGAAGATCTTGTTCGGCAGCGCGAAGCGGCTCTGCGGACTCGATCCCGGCAAAGCGAAGAAGCCGATGTCGGCCGCCGCCGCCGCCGGGACCACCTGCTCGGGGGCGACCGGCGGCTCGAAGGCGATGCGGCCGGCCGCCGGCGAGCTTTTCGCGCGGGTCCGCAATTGCCCGACATAGCCGTCGGCGCCGTAGCCGCGCAGCACGAGGCGACGTTCCGGGCGCCACAGGGCGACGCTGTCGATCAGCGGCTCGAGCCCTCGGTGCGCTCGCAACAGGCCATGGAACAGGACCGTGACGACATCGCCGGTCGGGCGCGCCGGACGCGGTTCGAAGTCGGGAATATTGCGCAGGACAACCGGCGGGACCGGCAGGCGGTAGCGCGCAGCGATTTCCCTGGCGATATTGGCGCTCACCGTCGTCACCGCGTCCGCCGCCGCGATGAAGCGCGCCTCGATCTCTTCGACGTGGCGCTGCGCGAGCAGCCGCCAAAGCCGGCGGTCGGCGAATTCTGTCGGCGCGAACTCGTGAGAATCGTAGAGGACGCGCGCGCCGATCAGCGCTTTGGCGCGCGCCGCGATCGGCAGCGTGCTCCAGTCGTTGGCCACCACCAGTTGCGGTCGGAAAGCGAGCGTCGCCGCCAACGCCCGACGCCGGGCGCTCTCGCCCCAGTAGAGCGCCGGCGCGCTCGCCGGGAAGATTCGCGCCGGAGCCTGGCGGGCGAGGAGGCCGAGCCGCGTCGCAAGCGCCCCGCCGCTGGGCGGTACGAGCGCCACGTCGGCCACGGCGGAGCCCGGCGCCGGCGGCCGGCCGATCAAGCGCACCTCATGGCCCGCTCCGGCCAAAGCGGCGCAAGTCCTCTGCACGCGCGAATCGTAGGCGAGCGAACTCAGTGTGACGACAGCGATCCGCAAGCCAAAGATTCCAGCAATCCATCAACGAGCGGCTTTGGTAGTGGCCGACCCCGCATGAAGCAAGCTCGCCGAACGCGCGGCGGGCTTTGCTTGGCGGCCCTTTCTTGTTAAGGAGGCGCCCGCTCCACGGCGCGGCCGCCACGGGCCGCGCCAGCATCCACCGATCGGCTGTCCCGGGAACCGCGCCCTTATGAACGTTTCGAGCAGGCCCTTGCCACGGTTGGGCGTCGTGGTGATGTCGGCCATCGCGGACGATCCGCGGGTGCGGCGACAAGGCGATCTGTTCGCCGCGGCCGGATGGTCGGTCAAGGGCTTCGGCCTGCCGGGCGCGCGATCGGCCCCGCCGGACTGGCTCATCTACGATTCCAGCATGGAGCCGGCGCCCGTCGATCCGCCGACAGAGCCTCGCCAAGGCGGGGCGCTGCTTTTTGCGCCGCGCGAAACAACGCATTCGCCGCTCAAGCGAAGCATCCAGTACGGCCGATGGGGAATTAGCCGACTGCTGCGCCTTGTGGCGAAGATCGCAATTCGTTTCCACATCGGAGACTGGGAAGCCGAATATTGGCGGCTCAATACCGCCTTTGGCGATGTCTACCGGATCGCGCGCGCGCATCGGTGCGACGTCTGGCTCGCCAACGACTGGACGGCCATTCCGGTCGCGCGCAAGATCGCTCGGGAACAAGGCGCGGTCCTGCTCTATGACACCCACGAGCTGGCCTCCGACGAGTTTCCGGAGCGTTGGCGCTGGCGGTTGCTCGATCGCCCCGTCATCATGGCGATCGAGGGCGCCTGCATCGGCAGCGCCAGGCGCGTATCGTGCGTATCCGGCGGCATCGCCGACCGATTGCAGATCAACTACCGGTTGCGCGAGCGCCCGCTCGTCGTGCGCAATACGCCGCGTTATGAGCCGATCGCCTTTCGGCCGACCGCGGAGATTGTCGAGGTGCTCTATCATGGCATTGTTTTTTCGACGCGCGGCCTCGAGGCCTGTGTCCGCTCGGTTGCGAAATGGCGACCGGAATTTAGGCTGACGATTCGAGGCCCCGCCTCGCGCGAATACCGCGCAACTCTGGAGAGCCTCATCGCCGAACTCGGCCTCACCGACCGGGTGCGTCTCGTCCCGCCCGTTCCGATGATCGATCTGGTGCGCGAGGCGTCGCGTTTCGACGTCGGCCTGTTCGCGCTTCCCGGCCATTCGCGGCATAACCGGTTCGCGCTGCCCAACAAGCTGTTCGAGTATGTGATGGCGGGGCTGGCGGTTTGCGTTTCCGACCTGCCGGAGATGGCGCGCGTCGTCCGCGAATACGACCTCGGCGTCCTGATCGGCGCCGTCGAGCCCGACGCGATCGCCATGGCGGTCAATGGGCTCGACCGAGCGCGGATCGACCACTGCAAGAAACGCGCGCTCGACGCCGCGCGCCAGCTCAATTGGGAGGTCGAGGGCGCTCCGCTCGTCGCCGCCGCCGAGACGGCTCTCGCCGACGCCAATCGCATCGGCTCGCCCGCGCATCACTGACCAGGACAGGAAAAAATCGAATGTGTGGCCTGTTCGGCTCGGTCGGCGTCGAGCCCGACAAAAAGAGGATCGATCTCGTGGCCCATCGCGGCCCGGACGGGAGCGGCTGGCAGGAGTTTGCTTCGCCCGCCGGGCCGGTCGCGCTCGGCCATCGCCGCCTGTCGATCATCGATTTGTCCGAAGGCGGCGCGCAGCCGATGACCGATCCGACCGGAACGCTGCACCTGACCTTCAATGGCGAGATCTACAACTATATCGAGCTTCGCGACGAGTTGAAGGAGAAAGGCGAGATTTTCCAGACCGCTTCGGACAGCGACGTGCTGCTGCGCGCCTATTCCGTCTGGGGCCTGGATTGCCTGCCCAAGCTGCGCGGCATGTTCGCGTTCCTGATCTGGGACGAACGCCAACGCCGGCTCGTGGCGGCCCGCGACCGCTTCGGCATCAAACCGCTCTACTATTTCGCCACCCCGCGCGGCGTGGCCTTCGCCTCGGAAATCAAACAACTCCTGGGGCTGCCTGGCGAACGGCGGCGGATGAACATCGCCCGAATCCACGATTTTCTGGCCACCGGCGTCAGCGACCACCTGGCGGACACGATGTTCGAGGGCGTCAGCCAGGTGCGCGCCGCCGAATGCGCGGTGGTCGACTGTTCGGGAGGGACGCCGGCGCTGACGATCCGGCGTTGGTATCCGATCAGCACCGAAACGGTCTCGATCAGCGAAGACGCGGCTGGCGAGCGATTTCGCGTCCTGCTGAGCGATTCGGTGCGTCTCCACTTGCGCGCCGACGTGCCGATCGGGTCGTGCCTGTCAGGCGGTCTCGATTCGTCGGCGATCGTCTGCCTGATGTCCGAAATGCTGGGCTCACGGACCGGCGGCGCCAAGGTCAACACGGTCTCGGCCTGCTACCCCGAGAAGGAGGTCGACGAAAAGCCGTTCATGGACGCCGTCGTCGAAGGCGCGAAGACCGAGCCGCACTTCATCTTCCCGCGCGCGGAGGACGTTTTCGCGCGCGCGTCCGACATAACCTGGCATCAGGACGAACCGTTCGGCTCAACCTCGATCTTCGCGCAATGGTGCGTGTTCGAGGAGGCGCGGCGGGTCGGCGTGAAGGTGATGCTCGACGGTCAAGGCGCCGACGAACAACTCGCCGGCTACCATTCGGGCTTTCACTATTATCTTTCCAGCCTGGTCCGCCAGGGCCGCATCCTGCAGCTTCTGCGCACGATCTGGGAGCGGAACCGGCTGCATGGGACTTCCATCGCCGACCAGTTGCGGACTTTCGTCGTCCCGCTCCTTCCGCCGCGCGTCCGCTCCCTGTTGCGGCGCCAGCGGCAGACGCTGACCCAGCACGACTGGCTCGGCGCCGATCTCATCCGCGAGAAGGGAAACCCGTTGGGTCCGCTGGAGGTCGGCTCGCAAAGCGTGGGCCTTGCGGAGCCCGACGATGTCGCGAGCTTGTGCCTCACGCTGACGCACAGCTCCAACCTGCAGATGCTGCTGCACTGGGAGGACCGCAATTCAATGGCCCATTCGATCGAGGCGCGCGTTCCGTTCCTCGACCATCCGCTCGTCGAGTTTTCGCTGGCTTTGGGCGGCGATCACAAGATCGTCGGCGGCGACACCAAGCGGGTTCTCCGGCGGGCGATGACCGGCGTGCTGCCCGAAAGCGTTCGCCAGCGCCGCGACAAGCTCGGGTTTGCGACGCCCGAACAGCGCTGGTTCCGCGGCCCGCTGCGCGACATGATCATCGAGGGAACCGAAGCGACGCTGAAACGCTATCCCGAGCTTTTCTCGGCCGCCGGCGTGCGGGCGCTGCGCGCGGACATGCTGGAAGGACGCCGCACGCTCGATTTCACGCTTTGGCGCATCGCCAACCTCAGCCTGTGGGGCGACAGGTTCGCCGTCACGGTCTGATCGTCTTCCCGCGCGCACAGCGCCGGGCGGCAAGGCGCCTGCCGTCGGCGGGGCTTACCGTTCCGTTCGGTCTGTGTTAAGCCGCGCGTTTAGCGCGGCCGGGGGCAGGGGCGGCCGAGACGGACAAGGAGCGAAACAACGCATGTGTGGCATCGCCGGCGCGGTCGCTCTGGAGCGCCGCCCTATTCCGCGGCTCGGGTCGGCCCTCAACGCCATGAGCGAACTCATCGCCCATCGGGGCCCGGACGGAAAGGGCTTCTGGCAATCGCCTGAACGCCGTTGCGGGCTGGCGCATCGCCGGCTCTCGATTATCGACCTCTCGGAGACCGGCGCCCAGCCGATGACTTCGCCGAACGGCGCCGTCATCACGTTCAACGGCGAAGTGTACAACTATCGCGAATTGATGAGCGAACTCGGCTCGCAGTGGAGGTTCCACTCGACCTCGGACACAGAGACCGTGCTGGCCGCCTATGCGAAATGGGGCGTGTCGTGCCTTTCGCATTTGCGTGGCATGTTCGCTTTTGCGCTCTACGATGGCGAGCGGTTCTTCGCCGCGCGCGACCGCTTCGGGATCAAGCCGTTCTATTACACCGTCGTGGACGGCGTCCTGTGGTTCGCTTCGGAGATCAAGGCGCTGCTGCCGGTGTTGCCAGAGGTCAGCACCGACCCTTCGGCGCTCGCCGAATATATGACGTTTCAATACACGATCGGCGAACAGACCCTGTTTCGCCATGTCCGCCAGCTTCAGCCCGGCCATGCGCTCACCGTCGAGAACGGCCGGCTGAAGATCTTCCGCTACTGGGACGTGCACTACGACATCGATTTCGACCATACGGCGCGATGGTTCGCCGATGAGATGCGTCGCCGTTTGACGGATTCGATCGCCGTCCATCTGCGGTCCGACGTGCCGGTCGGCGCCTATGTTTCCGGCGGCATCGATTCCAGCCTGATCGCGATTCTGGCGGCTCGGGAGCCTGATTCCGGGCGGATCGGCTTCCACGGCAAGTTCACCGATCATCCGGGCTACGATGAAAGCGGCTTCGCCGAGGGAGCGGCCGCAAAGGGCGGGATCGATCTGCGCCAGGTGACGATCACCGCCGACGATTTCCGCGACAATATCGGCAAGGTGATCTGGCATCTCGACCATCCGGTCGCCGGCCCCGGGTCATTCCCGCAATATATGGTCTCGAAACTGGCCGCTGAGAACGTGAAGGTGGTGCTCGGCGGTCAGGGCGGCGACGAGATTTTCGGCGGCTATTCCCGCTATCTCATTGCTTATTTCGAGCAGTCGATCAAAGCGGCGATCGACGGCGTCTACAAGAACGGCAATTTCGTCGTCACGCCGGAGTCGATCATCCCGCACCTCACCGTGCTCCAGGAGTACAAACCGCTCATCAGGCAGTTCTTCGAGAAGGGCCTGTTCGGCCCGCTCGACGCCCGATACTTCCGCCTGATCGATCGTTCGGCGGACATGGCGGACGAGGTCGACTGGCGCGCGCTCGACATCGCCGGCGTCTATGAGCGCTTTCAGGCGATCTTCAACTCCGACCGGAACGTCCGCAAGGAAGCGCTTTTCGACTCGATGACCCACTTCGATTTCAAGTGCCTGCTGCCGGCGCTGCTGCAGGTGGAGGACCGCATGTCGATGGCGCACGGCCTGGAAGCCCGCGTGCCGCTGCTCGATCATGAGGTCGTCGAGTTCGCGGCGACCATTCCCGCCGACGTTAAGTTCCGGGGCGGCCAGATGAAGCATTTCATCAAGTCGACCTTCGCCGCCGATTTGCCGGAGGAGCTCAACAAGCGTCGCGACAAGATGGGCTTTCCGGTTCCGCTGAAGGAGTGGTTCGCCGGTCCGCTTCACGACATGATCGGCGACGTTTTCCTGACCCAGAAGAACCGCCAGCGCCCGTTCTTCAACTCGGACGCGATCCTCGCCAATTTCGACAAAGGCGAGCGGTTCTCCCGCAAAGGTTGGGGCCTGCTGAGCCTCGAACTGTGGCATCAGACCTTCCATGACCACGCCGCCGAGTTTCGGGCGCGGCTCGACGCCGCCCGGCCGGACACGGCGGCGCAATAGACGCTTGCGCCGCGCGTCTTATTTCTCGAACTGCGTCAAAGACGGAAACCCATGAAAATCTTGATCACCGGCGGCAACGGGCAGGTCGGTTCGACCGTCGCCGATATTCTCCTCGCGCGCGGCGACGCCGTTCTTTCGATCGACAATTTCGCCACCGGGCGGCGCGACAACCTGACGTCGCAGCCGCGATTGAGCCAGATCGAAGGCTCGATCGCCGACGCCGCGCTGATCGACCGGCTGTTCGGCGAGTTCAAGCCCAACATCGTCGTCCACGCCGCTGCCTCGTATCGCGATCCCGAGGATTGGCATGCCGACGCGCTCACCAACGCGGTCGGCGGCGCCAATGTCGCCAAGGCCTGCAAGAACCACAAGGTCGAGCGGCTGATCTATTTCCAGACGGCGCTGTGCTACGGGACCAAGCCGATCCAGCAACCGATCCGCCTCGATCATCCGATCAATCCGGTCAATTCGAGCTACGCGATCTCGAAGACCGCGGGCGAGAACTACGTTCAGTTCTCCGGCGTCGACTGGGTGACCTTCCGGCTCGCCAACGTGATCGGCCCGCGCAACGTGTCGGGCCCGCTGCCGATCTTCTACGGCCGCCTCGCCAAGGGGCAGAAGTGTTTCGTCACACCGGCGCGGCGGGACTTCTGCTACGCTGGCGATCTCGCCCAAGTGGTCGTGCAGGCCGCCGACGGCCGGGGCGGGGGGACGTATCATTTTTCGTCCGGCCACGACGTGGCGATCAGGGAGCTCTATGATTCCGTGGTGCGCGCGATGAAGCTCAACGACTATCCCGAGCCGGAGGTGAAGCCGCTCGGTCCCGACGACGCGCCTTCCATTCTGCTCGATCCGTCGCGCACTTTCGCCGATTTCGGCGAGGTGGCGTTCACGCCGCTCGACACGATCGCGGCGCTTTCGGTCGAGCGCTGGAACCGCGAAGGCGTGGTCGGCGGCTATACCCATCTGAAGGAAGCGCGCGCCGAAGTCCGGACATGAACGGCGCTCCCCCGATGCGCATTTTCATCACCGGCGGCGCCGGGTGCCTCGGCTCGAACCTGGCCGAGCGCTACCTCGAGCGCGGCGACGAGGTCCTGGTTCTCGACAATTTCGCCACCGGCCATCGCGGCTCATTGCCGGCAGGGCGCAGGGGGCTGACTGTCGTCGAAGGCTCGGTGATCGACGCTGCCCTGGTGAGCGAACTCGTCGCGCAGTTCCGACCGAGCCATGTCATCCATTCGGCGGCGTCCTACAAGGACCCGCAAGACTGGATCGGCGATGCGCGGGTCAATGTCGAGGGCGCGATCAACGTCGCGCGCGCCGCCCGCGCCGTCGGCGTCAAGCGCTTCGTCAACTTCCACACCGCGCTCGGCTATGGCCGGCCCGAGCGGGTGCCGATTCCGGTCGATGCGCCGGCCCGTCCGTTCACCAGCTACGGCATTTCCAAACAGGCGGGGGAGAGCTACCTCGCCATCTCGGACTTGCCGTTTGTTTCGTTGCGGCTCGCCAATGTCACCGGCCCGCGACTGGCGATCGGGCCGATCCCGACGTTTTACACCAGGTTGAAAGCGGGCAAGCCCTGCTTCTGCTCCAGGACGATCCGCGATTTCGTCGACATGGACGATTTCTTCTCGCTCATGGACCTGGTGATGAAGGATGATGCGCCGACCGGGGTGTTCAACGTCTCGACCGGCACCGGCCATGCGATCAGGGAGATTTTTGATCTCGTGGTCGAGCATCTCGGCGTCAAGCTCGACGCTCCGCCGCCCGAGGTTGAGCCGGGTCCGGACGATGTTCCGGCGGTCGTGCTCGATCCGAGTTGGACCACAAAGACTTTTGGCTGGAGCGCCGCGTATGATTTCAAGGCGATCGTCCGGCGCATGCTCGCGTGGTACGACAGGCACGGCGTCACCGCCATTTTCAGCCATCTGAAAGCGCCGGCCGGCGAGGGGTGAGCGCTCAGCGCGTTCCTGGATTTGAGCGGCGTGAAACGATGACCGAGACTTTTGAAGGCAAGAATATCCTGGTGGTGGGCGGCGCCGGCTTCGTCGGCTCGAACCTGACGCGCGAAATCCTGAAGCAGGAGCCGCGCAAGCTGACCATCGTCGACAATTTCCTTTCGTCCGAGCCGATCAACGTCCCCGACGACCCCGTCGTGCGTCTGATTTCCGGATCGATCACCGACGATCGCATCCTCCGCGGTCTCGATTCCGATCTCGATTATGCGTGGCATCTCGCGTGCCTGCACGGCAACCAGTCGTCGATCTTCGATCCCCTGAACGACCATGAGAACAATACGCTGACGTCGCTGAAGCTGTTCGAACGCCTGAAAGATATCAAGAGCCTGAAGAAGGTGGTCTACGCCGCCGCTGGCTGCGCGGTCGCCGAAAAGACCTTCGACGGCGCGATGGCGACCAGGGAGGACGCGCCGGTCTCGCTGTTCCACGACAGCCCCTATTCCATTTCCAAACTGGTCGGGGAGATGTACGGCAACTACTACTTCACGCGGCACGGCCTGCCGTTCGTGAAGGCGCGGTTCCAGAATGTCTACGGGCCGCGCGAGATTCTCGGCGCCGGCCGCTGGCGCGGCACCGCCCACACCGTCTGGCGCAACGTCACGCCGACCTTCATCTGGAAGTCGCTGCACGGCGAGGCGCTGCCGGTCGAGAACGGCGGCGTCGCCTCACGCGATTTCATCTTCGTCGAGGACATGGCGCGCGGCCTCGTCGCCTGCGCGCTCGCGGGCGAGCCCGGCGAGATCTACAATCTCGGATCCGGCGTCGAAACCACCATCCGCGAACTTGCCGAGCGCATCAATCGCCTGACCGGCAACGCAACGCCGATCGCAATGACGCCGCCGCGCGACTGGGACCGCTCCGGCCAGCGTTTCGCCGACGTCGCCAAGGCGAGGGACAAGCTCGGATTCGTCGCGGGGGTCGGCCATGAGGAAGGCGTCGCGCGCACCGTCGAATGGACCCGGGCCAATCGCGACATGATCCTGGCGCGCATGATGAACCATGTGCATTTCGTGCCGCAGGTGCGCGACTACCGACGCTGAGCGATCGGTTCAGCGCGTGACATTCTTTCGCCCACCCCGTGCGAGGCCGGCGTCGTAGTCGCGCCGGACCGCCCGGGCGCGGCCCATGATCGCGCGGTCGATCCGCTCCGACGGCGGCAACGGCTCCGCGGTCCACCACGCCGGATGAGTGAGAAGGTGCAATCTTTGATGCCCTTCGCGGATCAGTTCGCCCATCGGCTTGAAGCGCCAGTAACCGTTGGAATCGGAGCCGTAGACATAGTCGCGGCGCAAGGCCGCGGAATAGGCGTTGATCAGGCCGCCGATCGTCTCCTCCTGAAAATCGAGGAGGTTCGACAGGTCGGGATTGTGCCAGGTCATCGCGCGCACCGGCGCTTCGAGAATAGTCTCGATCAGGCCGCGCTCGCGCGCGACCGCGCGCTCCAATGTCTCGGCGGTCCATTGCCTGACGTCGAACGCGCCGGCGTCGAAATGCAGGCCGATCTCGTGCCCGGCCGCCGCGATCCGCCGCGTCAGCGCGACGATCTCAGGCTCCAGCAAGCTGTAGAAACTGCAGCGGGGATTGAGGAAATAGGTCGCGACGGCGCCTTCCTCGGCCTCGATTTCAGCGAGGCGGGCGGCGCGATGAACGGAGACGTCGACATCGTGTCGCCAAAGCGCCTGACGGTCGCCTGCGGCTTGCCCAAAGCGGATGAAGCGGTAGCCGCCGCGCTTGACGAGGCGCAGCAGCGTACGGAAACCGTCCTCCGTAAATTCGTCCGAGGCGCTCACGGCGACTCGTCTCCGCTTGCCGGCGTCGGCGCGAGGCGCGCCATGATGATTTCATCGACCCAGTCGCCGTTGATGAAGCAGGAGCGCCGCAGCCGGCCCTCGATCGTCAGGCCGGCCTTCTCGTAGGCGCTAATGGCGCGCGGGTTGTCGGCGAACACGCGCAGCCAGACCCTCTGCAAATTGCGATGCCGGAAAGCGAAATCTATGGCGAGCCGCGCCGCCTCGCTGCCGAGCCCGCGTCCGCGGTCGCGCTCCTCGCCGATGCGCACGATAAGCTCGGCCGAACGATGGATCGGATGCAGGCTGGTGAGTTGCAACACGCCCACAATGGCCGGCGCGCCCACCCGCCTGATCGCGAACACGATGCGATCCGTCGCCTTGACAATCGCGTCGAACCAGGCGGCGTGATTGGGCTCGTGAACGGGCGCGAACGGGGCGTTGAAGCGAACGACATCGGGATCATTGATCCAGCGAAACAGGATCTCACTGTCCTGCGCGCGCAATTCGGTGAGCGCGACCGCGTCGCCCTTGAGCATTGCCGGAATCTTCCCTAGCCGCCGCCGATGAATTGCGCGAGCGGGCGCCCATCATGCATCAGATAGTCGATCACCGACAATCCCGGCAGCCAGCGCGAAGGATCGCCGTAAGCGGTCTGCGAGAAGTTCTGCGCGATCAGGCGGACGCCGCGTTCGGCGAACAACTCGTCTTCCTGATAGTCCGCCGCGCCGCCGCCGGCCAGATAGGCGTCGCCGCCCGCCGCCTTCACCAGAGAAATCAGCAGCGGCGTCGCCGCGCCCTCGTGGGGCGACTCACTCTGCCGCACGAAGCGGGTGGACAAGCCGAGATGGGCGGCGATCGCGGTGATCGCGGCGATGTTGAAGGCGGCGAGGTTCGCTTCCGGCCGGTCGATCAGCGGTCGCAGCAGGGTCATCGCCTCATCGAAGTGCGGCGCCTTGCTGTAGTTCGCGGCAAGGGTTCGGACGAGGTTGCGCCGCCAGGGTTGTGCGTCGTCGATTTCGGCTGCGAGTATCAGTTGCCCGAGCGCCAGTCGCTTGAGCGGGCAGGTCGCCCACCGCGCCTCGCCCTGGATATTGAGGCGCACCCGGTTCACCCACGATCCCATGCCGCTGGAGCCGGAGCGCGGATAGGACACGCCGTCCAGGAACACGAACGCGTCAGCGCGGCGGATCTTGTCGAAATAGCCGAGCCACGGGAAGAAATTCGGCTGATGGATCGCCACGAGCCCGGCCATCGCGCCTCACAGTCTCGCGTCGAAGAAGCTTTTCAGCCGACGAAACCACGCCAGGCCGCCCGCGAACACCAGCAGCGCGACGACCGTGAGGTAGACCAGCATCCACAGGTGCGGCAAGGCGTGGTCGAGGATCGGCCGTCGATAGCATTCGGCGATCACGTAGAACGGGTTGAACACCAGGATGCGCTGCGCCCACGTCGGATAGGCGGTGAGCGGATAGAAGATCGGCGAAGCGAACATGATCATCGTCAGCAGGTTGGGGATCGCCAAAGCGGTGTCGCGCACGAACACATTGAGCGCGCCGAGGAACAGGCCGACCCCGGCGATGAACACGAACTGCAGCACGAGCGCGATCGGCAGCGACAGCAGCGCCAGCGGCGGCGGTTCGCCGTTGGCGATCATCAACACCATTATCAGCGCGAGCGAGACGCTGAGCGGAACAAGCCCGAGCAGCGAGCCGACGATCGGCAGGAGTTCGGATTTGAACGCGATGTTCTTGATGATGCCAGCATTGCTGACGACCGAACTGGTGGCGAACGACAGCCCTTCGGACACCGCGAGCCATGGGCCGTAGCCTGAGATCAACCAGATGACGAAGGGAAGCGCGCCCTCCTTGCCGGGCAGCCGGCTCGGGAACACGAAGGTGAATACGAAGATGAAGATTCCAAGCAACAGAAGCGGCGACAGGATCGCCCATATCAGCCCCAACGCCGAGCCGAGGAAGCGATCGGTGAGCGACATGCGGAACAGATTGCTCAACATGCTCAGATCGCGGCGGTCGAAGCCTGCGACGATCATGGGGCGGTCTCCGGAATTGGGCGCGACGAAATCAGCGGGGGCAGGAATAGCAGGGGCTTGCCGCCGAACTGGCCTTCCTCATCGACGACCTCGAAGGCGCGGCGGCGTCGATCAATAACGCCGGCGGCGTCGATCAGCGTCGCCTCGAGGCTATAGAGGTCCGCGCCGAGCAGGAACGGATCGAAGGCGATCGAAATATCGAGCGAGCCCTCGACGGGCGGCGCCAGGCCGAGAGCGGTCGAAGCGCTCCCGCGCCAGATCATCCGCCCGTCCACGCGGGTGATCGCGATGAGCAGGTCGGGCTGACCTTGGCAGCGCGACAGACTTGCGCCGACGCGGACGGTCAGCGGCTCGAACGCGCGCGCGGTGGCGGCGCGCGGCTCACTCCCTTGGTAGAGACTGAGCGCGCGCAAGACGCCCGCGTCAGGCCGCGGATCGAAAGGCCGACCGGCCTCGAATTTGCGCTGCAGCTCCGCCTCATCGGCTTGCGACACCTCCGTCTTATAGGCGTCTGCGACCTGCCTGGGCGGCCCATCCATGATCAGGCGGCCTTGATCGAGCCACAGGCAGCGATCGCACATTTCGACGATCGTCTCGAGCGAATGCGAGACCATCAACACGATGCGGCCCTTGCTAGCGATATCCTTCATGCGCCGGATCGCCTTTTCGGCGTAGAAGACGTCGCCGGCGGCCAGCGTCTCGTCGAGGATCAGAATGTCCGGCTCGATGAACGCACCCATCGCGAACGACAGACGCCCTTTCATCCCTGAGGAATAGGTGTGAACGGGCCGGTCGATGAACTCGCCGATTTCGGCGAAATCGATGATGTCCTGCGCGCGCCGCTCGATCTCCTCCCGGCTCTTGCCGTGCACGGCGCCGTCGAGATAAATGTTCTCGCGCCCGGTCGCCTGGTCGCGAAGAACCGCGCCGATGGTGAGCATGGCGTGAACTTCGCCTTCGATCTCGACGGCGCCGGAGGTTTGCTCGGCGACGCCGGCGAGGATGGAGAGCAGCGTGGTCTTGCCGGCGCCGTTGCGCCCGATCACCCCGACGCGCTCGCCCTCGCGAATCTCGAACGACACGTCGGACAGCGCTTCGATTTTTCGGCTCACGGTTTCGCGTTTGCCGTGGCGGAGCGCCTGCAAAAGCGATATCGACCCCTGCTTCGCCTCGGTCATGACGTAGTGTTTGTCAAGCCGGTGAACGCGAATCGACGCTTTCATCGGGATTCGACCTCCCAGCGCACGGGAAGCATGAGGCCCTGCTCCGGTTCGCCCTCAACCTCCAGCGTGATTCCATTGCCGTCGAGCCAGCCGTAGCCGCCGAGGTTGACCCGGCGGCCGCGTAATTTGGGATCAGGCATGACGAGGTGGACTGAAATTTGGTAGGAGCCGGGGTCGAGCGGCAGCCGAGGCGTGCAAATCTCGACGGCATAGCGCCCCGGTTGATTTCCCACCGGCGCAACCTCGCGCGATATCAGCGCGATCTCCCAACCATAGGCCGGCTGCAACCGCTCGATGACGAAGACCACGCCGACATCGGTCGCCTTGTCGATCACGGCCTCGACGCTCAACAGAAAATCCTCGCCCTGCCGCGCCGTGATGCTGTCCGCCGGCTTGGCGGAAAAATGCGCGAAGCCTTCGGTCACCGGCTGCCGGGAGGTTTCGCCGTAGAGATAAAAACGCGCCGCCCGTTGGGCCGGCCCGGAGAAGATAAAACTTCCTTTGTCGAGAACATGCGCGGTCTCACACAATTTGACGATCGCCGCCCAATCATGCGTGACCAGGACGCCGGAGGCGCCGTGCGCCACGCGGTCCCTCAGACGTCGCCAGCACTTCGACTGGAAATGCTGGTCGCCGACCGAAAGGATCTCGTCAAGCAGATAGACTTCATAGTGTCCGGCTGTCGCGGTCGCGAAGAAAAGGCGCGCCGTCATGCCGGACGAATAGGTGAGAACGGCGTCGTCGAAACGGTCGCCGAGTTCGGAAAATTCGTGGATATCGGCAATCATCGCTTGGCGAGCGCGCCGGTCGAATCCATGCACGGTGAGCAGGCGCTCGGCATAGATGCGCCCGGTCAGCTCAGGATTCCCGACCAGCCCAAGCTCGTAGAGCCCGGAAAGGGCGCCATGCACCGCGACCTGCCCCCGGTCGACCGAATAGACGCCGCCAATGACCCGCAGCAGCGTCGACTTGCCCGCGCCATTGCGGCCGAGCACACCGACAAACTGACCCTTCGGCACGTCGAAGGTGACGCCTTTCAATGCTGCGAAGGCCGGGATATCGGCGCGCGCGCCGAAGGCCAGCCGCCACGCGCTGCCGCGGTCCACCAGAGCGAAGCTCTTGGCGACTCCCTTGCAGGTGATGGCGACGGCGCGCGACATTTTCGGGGCCCCGACCAGACCGGCGGCGTTGCTGAGGCTAGCCGGCAATTGGGCGGTCCGTCGTTTCGAGCAAGAGCAGCGACCGACGCGCGTCCGCGCCTTCCGGCAAAACCCTTAAAGTGTGGATAGGATCAGGGCTCATGGAACTCGACATTGCTGGACTGGCCGCTCTCCGGCGCGGCGGCGTCAGGCGAGAATGGCCGGATGTAAAAGAAGGGATAGCCCGCGCGCAAATCCTCGGGTGCGGCTTCGGCCATCGGCCCGCTCACCGCACCGTAATAGTCGTAGGGCTGATCGATCGCACCCCAGCCGCGTTTGAAGTGATAGACGCCGGTTTGGCCGGTCCACGTGCCCCCCCAGTTCCAGAAGCGCCGCCCCTCCAGCCGTGCATCGATGAGCGCCTCGACAATGAGAGCCGACAGAACCTGTTCATGCCGAAAATCCTCGACGGCGACTGGCGTGAAATACTCGATCCAATCGCGATAATAAAAGCACAGCAACGCTCCGGCGAATCGGTCGTCGCGACGCGCAACATAGAGCCGTCTCTGCTCTCCGCTGGCGAAACACGTTCGCAGGGCGGCGAATTCACTCGGGCTCTTGGCGCGGCCGCCGATCTTCTCCATGCCGAGGCGGTGGTGCTCGCCGAGCGCCGTCCAGTCCGCTTCATGCTCGGATCTCTCGACGACGAATTCTTGCCGGATGGCCTTTCGAACGAGATTCCGCGTCTTCTGCTTGCACGCGGCGAGCACCGCCTCCATCGCTTCGGCGCGCGAACCGGCCGTCGTCAGCGTCGAGATTTGGCCGATGCGTCGGTCCCAGGCCGTCAGCCCCAACCTCGCGGCCGAAGCCCCGATGCGCGGCGAACGGGGATGTGCGATGATATTCACCGCCTGCACGCCCGCCTCGCGCCGCAGCGCGGCAACGCCTTCGACGAGAGCCCGCTCAACCGCTCTGGGGTCGGTCGCCTTTGACGAGATGATGAAATCGCCATGCGAACCAAAATAGGGAAGGGCGTTGAGCGCGACGCCGAGCGGCCCGCGCCGCAGGAAGGCGACAAACGCGCCGACCGGTTGACCGCCCTGGTTCGCCAGCAACAGCACCGGCTCGGCGTCGGCGACCGCGATGCTCAAAAACCTCAACCATTCCGGCGTATGATAGATGAGCGGGTCGACCGCTTCGGTCAGCAGCCGCTCATAGGTTGCGTCGTCGATCTTCGTCGAGCGATCGACAGTCATCGCGCCGCTCACCGGACTCTCCACGCGATTTTAGCGTCGACGCGGCGCGGACGCTCACCGAAGGCCGGCCGCGCTACGCCGCGCCCGACGGCGTCGAGGCAGTCTCTCGGACAGGTGATCACGACGCCATGCCCGTTGGGGCGTTGGCCGTCGATGCGCCCGGCCGCTCCCCGCCCAGGAACGTTCGGCACCATTGCTCGAAGCTCAGAAAGGACCATATGAGCAGGCGGTGGTTCGCCCGCCCGTCCAAATGCTCGTCGACCTTGGCGCGGATGGCGTCCGCGTCAAGAAAGGCGCTCGACGCAAGTTCGGAGCCGAGCAGCATTTCACGCACGTAGTCGGCGTTCTCGCCGCGGTACCAGGAGGCTTCCGGCGACGAGAAGCCCTGTTTCCGGCGTTCCATCACCTCGGCCGGCAGCACGTGCGCGAGGGCCTGACGCAGGCAGCTCTTGCCGCCGGAAAATGCGTCCTGCGCCTTCAGCTTCTTGCGCACTTCGTCCTCGTCCATTTCCAGCATCGGGCCGAGATCGGAGAGCTTGTGCGAGACGGGCAGCCGCATCGCGAAATCCACCAGCGCGTTGTCGAGAAACGGAAACCGCTCCTCGAGCCCGCTCGCCATCGACAGCTTGTCGCCGACCAGCAGAAGGCCCGACAGAAAGGTCCGGCATTCGAAATAGAGCGCGGCCTGGATCTGGTCGGCGGGCGTATCGAACGACAGGCCCGGCGCCGCTCGATAGACGTCCGAGAAGACGCGGAACATTTCTTCCTCGTCGTCCGCGCCGGAGCGAAACAGCGCCTTCCGGTCGCCGGCGGTCGTCAGGCGCTGCCAGAATCCGTAATAATTCTCGAGAAAATGCCCGCGGTCGAGCGAACGGAAGACGTGGTAGTACCGCCAGGGATAGCCGCCGAACAATTCGTCGCCGCCGGCTCCCGACAGGCACACCTTGACGAATTTCGAGGCGAGCCGCGCAATATACCAGTTCGGATAGCTCATGCCGAGCCGCAGATCTTCAAGCTGCCAGACGACGCGCGGTAGCGACCAGCGAATGTCGCCGGCGTTAATCACCTGCTCGTAGTGCTCGGTGCGGTGGGTGTAGGCCATCAGTTCGGAGCCGCGGCGCTCATCGAAAGTCGCTTCGATTCCATCGACCTGGGAAAGCTCGAAGCCGGCGGTGAAGGTCTGCAGTCGCGGCACGGAGCGGGAGGCGAGCGCGACGATCGCGCCCGAATCCATGCCCCCCGACAAATAGGCGCCGACCGGAACGTCGGAGACGAGTTGGCGCTCGACCGCCTCGCCCATCAGCCGTTCCAGCGTTGCGACGGCGGCTTCGGGATCGGCGGGTTCGGGGCGTGAGAAGTCGTAGTCCCAGTAGGTCTCGCGCTGTTCGCCGGCGCCGTCGACCGACAGGATGGTCGCCGGCGGAAGTTGCTCGACGCCGGCGAACAGGGTGTGCGAGCGAAAGAGGTTCTGGAAAGTGAAATATTCGCGCAATGCCGAGTCATTGACGCGCACCGAAAAATCCGGATGAGCGAGAAAGGCCTTGATTTCCGAGGCGAACATCAGCGATGCGCCGCGCCGCCAGAGATAGAGCGGCTTGACGCCGAAACGGTCGCGCACGAGGTGGAGGCGGCGCTCGCTGGCGTCCCACAGGGCAAACGCCGCCATGCCGTCGATGCGGCGCGCCAGGTCGCGAATGCCCCAGATGGCATAGCCGGCGATCAGGACTTCGGTGTCCGAGCGGGTGCGGAAGGCCCACCCCAGGCGTTCGAGATCGCGTCGCAACTCCCGGAAATTGTATATCTCGCCGTTGAACACGATGGCGATCCGCCCGTCGGGCGAAAACATCGGCTGGTTGGCGGCGCGCGACAGGTCGATGATCGAAAGACGGCGATGCCCCAACCCGACCTCTCGGTCGACGTGGAGTCCTTCGTCGTCGGGGCCGCGATGGGCGAGCGCGTCGCGCATCGCGGCGACCACCCGCGGGTCGGCGGGTTGGCCGTCGACGTTCAGAAGCCCCGCTATCCCGCACATGCCGTCATCCCGGGCCGAGCGAGCGGCCAACCGCCGCGCGGCCGCGCCGCATCGCGCGATCGCCGTTGGTCGGCGGCGAGCCGGCGAGAATGGCTCTGATCCGATCGCTCATCACGCGACCGCCTCCAGCGCCGCGACCACCCGCTCGACATCCGCCTCGGTCATGTGGTTGTGGAGCGGCAGCGCCATGCTTTGCGCCTCGGCGCGGGTGGCGACCGGAAAATCGGCCGGAGCAACGCCAAACCGATTGCGGTAGGCCGACAGTCCGACCACCGAATGCGTTCCGGGACGCCCGCCGATCCCGCTGTCCTGGAGATGCTGCAGGATGGCGTTGCGGCTCGCCGGCGCCCGCGCCTCATCGACCATCACGACATAGGCCTGGAGCGCGTGACGGCAGTCCGTCGGGCGGATCGGCGCGCTCGCCCAGGCGATCCGCTGCAGTCTGGCGTCGTAGGCGTCGGCGAGGCGCTCGCGCTCGGCGATGAACCGGTCGAGCTTGCCAAGCTGAACGCTCGCCACCGAAGCCTGCAGGTCGGTCAGCCGATAGTTGAAGCCGAACATAGGAAAATCGGGCAGTTCATAAGGCTTGGGGCCGCGCGCGCGCACTTCCTCGGCGATGGTGGCGCCATGATTGCGCAGCGCGTCGATGCGCCGGGCGAGATCGGCGTCGTCAGTCGTCACGACGCCGCCCTCGCCGCAGGTCACCGACTTGCGCGGATGCAGCGAGAAAGCCGCCATATGACCGAGCGACCCGGCCGGCCGGCCGCGGTAGACGGCGCCGGCCGCGCAGGCCGCGTCCTCCAGGACAACGACGTCGCGGGGGAGCAACGCGGCGAGCGCGTCCATATCCGCCACTAGACCGAACAAATGCACCGGAATGATCGCGCGGGTGCGCGGCGTCAGCGCCCTTGCGACTGCGTCGGGGTCGATGTTGTAGGTGTCGGCGCGAATGTCGACGAAGACGGGCGTCGCGCCGCAATGGACGACGACATTAGCGGTGGCCACCCAGGTGAAGGCGGGCACGATCACCTCGTCGCCCGGTCCGATCCCCGCCGCCACCAGCGCCACATGCAGCGCCGTCGTGCAGGACGTGACCGCGAACGCATGACGCACGTCGTGGCGGGCGGCGAAGGCCTCCTCGAATTTCTTGACCCACGGCCCCTGGGTGAGCCACCCAGAGTCCAGAACCGACTTGACCGCGGCCAACTCTTCTTCCCCCATCATGGGCTTGGCGATCGGGAGAAAGGGCGGGCGGGCGTTCATCTGGGTCTCCGGCATGGCGCCCACGGCGGGCAATCGCGCCGCGCGGCGCATCCGGCCCTGACAGGGTCGCGGCGCCGCAACCGTTTAGGCCAGTCATTCCGCCGAGGCAAGTTTGGCGGCAAGCCTAGGCGGGCGGCGGCAAGACAGAGAATCGGGCGAATGGAACCTTTCTGGAGTGAGCGCGGCGGCGACGGCTCGCCGCCCCGGGCGCGATCGAAATTTGGAACGTAAGGGTTTGGCGGGTCCCGACCTATACCGCACGGAATCGATAACAGCCGTCGATGCCGGCGTGAACGCCGTCAAACAATGGCAAGCCTTGCGAATCGAACGTCAGATTGGCCAGAAAGTCGCGGCTTTCCGCCCGCAGCCTGGCGTCCATGATGGCCTCGAAGCGCTGCGGCAGCAGCGACATCTCGAACGCCGAAACGGCGACGCCATAGCTCTCCAGCGCAAAACCGGCGCCCCGCGCAAGCTCTGCGAATTGGTCGCACGTGTAGGCGCGGGAGATCGGACAGTCCGGGCCGTCCGTCGAGGCGCGAAAGGCCTCGGCGATATCGTCCCCGGCGCTGATTCCCTCGACGATCTGCCTGACATAGGCGACATAGAGGTGAACCCACAGGCTCGAATAATTGTAGATCATGATCTGGGCGACGCCGCCCGTCTTCACCAGCCGGCGCAACTCCCGCAAGCCGACCTGCGCGTCCGCCATGTGATGCAGCACGCCGGACGAATGGACGAGATCGAACGCGCCGTTCTCGAGCGGCAGCGGCCCGGCGTTGACGTCGTGATGCAGCAACTCGGGCGTCGCGCCATGCAGCGCCAGGCGTTGGCGCGCCTCGGCGAGCGAGCGTTTCGACACGTCGACGCCGACCAGCCGCGCCGGCTTCGACTGCGTCGCAAAGCCGACCAGATCGTAGCCCGGCCCGCAGCCGAAATCGAGCACCCGCAACTGGTCGGCGCCCGCCACCGGCATCAGGTCGATGTATCGAAAATATTGCGCGTTGCGCCAGTGGAAATCGTCGAGCGAAGCCTGCGCCGACTCGAATACGCGATGCAGGGTGACATTGTGGCCCGTCCAGTAATCCTCGACCGCGCCCGGCGCGGAGGCCAGCGCTTCGATCGCCGGCTTCGAGGGTTCGATGGTCCTCGCCGGCGCCGCCTCGGCCGCCGGCAACGTCAGTTCGATCGCCTGCCCGGATGATTCAGCGACTGCCGCCGGCGGCGCCGGCGAGACGATGTTTCGCAACCAGCTCTTGATCATCATTTCCTCAGTCAAATCTCGCTCGATCGTCGTCAATGTTGGCGCAACCTCCCATCGTTTGGCGTCTCTTGCAAACCGGACCCCCCGTCGTCTCGTTCAATTTGGAAGGCTCGAGCCGGAGGTTGGGGGCCCGGAATTGGACCTGTCAGTCATTTTGATGCCGGGGATGCCGCAGGCCAGATGGATCGCGCTCGGGTTTGGGACGCGCGCTTATTGGGTTGGCGGCGTGGGATAGAGATCGGGCGAATCGGGCGCAAGTCCGGCCCGAATGCGATCGATCACCTTCTCGTAGCGTTCGGCGCAGGCGTCCAACCCGTGCCAGGCGATCGCAAATTCGCGCGCGCGCCGGCCAAGATCGGCGCGACGCTGCGGGTCCTGGACGAGCTCGCGCAAGACATCCGTCACATTCTGCTCGGTCGCGTCGACGAGCGGCGCCTCCTTGATCGAACGCAGCGGCGGAAGCTGGTCGCCTTGCCGCGGGTCCAGGCGCACGATGACCGGCCGCCCGAGCATCATGCTCTCGCGGGCGTTGGCGCCAGTGCGGCCATAATTCAGTTGATCGACGACGATATCCGCCTGGACCTGGATGAAGCGAACGACGCGGCTTGGCACTTCGGTCGCGAAATAGAGCTGCACCGGAAGGCCCTCGGCCTTGAGTTGATCGATCGCCGCCAGAACGGCGCCGGTTCCCTTGAGGTCGCGGTCGTTGACTCGTCTTGTCTTGTAATTACCCACCGCGTGATAGACGAGGATCGTTCCGGGTTCACGCGCGACCTTGAGGCTGTCCGGAACCACGAGATCCGGCCGCCACGTGTCCGCGTCGAGCGTCGTCCCGACCGGCGCGTGAACATATTTGCGCCCTCTCCGCGGCCCGGCCGGCCAGTCGCCTTCGATGCCGATCCAGTCACAGATTTGTTCGAGGCGATTCGCCCAAGCCAGGCTCTTGTGGTCGGAACAAATATCGGGACGCAGCTCCAGATCGCATCGCGCGCAAATATTGTGGCTCAACGCGCGGATGGCGCTCTGCGGCGCGCCATCGAGACAACCCGTCGGCATGTATCCGATGATCGTCCGGTGTCGTCGCAGTTCGAAAAAATCGAATGGCGGTTGGATAGGGCGCTCGGAGTTTTCGAAGAGCTGGGGAAAGAAACTCGCGGAACCCGTACTATAAAAGTGCAGGGCGCCGAATCGCTCGGGCACGGTGCGGAAAAAGGCCTGGGTCTTTTCACGCATGACGCCCGGATCGGGATCGAAAAGATTGATGTCCTCGCCATGATAGAATTGCTGTTGGTCGCTGTTCGGGTCCTCGACCGACACGTTCAGCGCGTCCCAGCCGCGGCGGCGCAGGCCATCGGCCAGGCAATTGAAGTGGTAGTATGAATTGTGGAGGAACACCGCCGAGCGCCGCTTGGGCTCGGCGGGGATCAGCGGCGGCAGCATGTCCGGCCGGTCGAACGGGATGGTGTGGACCTCGCCGCCCGCCTTCGCCACCTGGCCAGCCGCGAAATCGACAAGATCGGGCCGTTCCGCGAGCAGCGCGCAAATCTCCTCGCAGCGCGCGTGATCGTCGCCGGGCGTCCCTTCCGAGGTTACGCCGGCCGGCGAGTCCTGGTCGAGAAGATCTTTCGACTTCTCCGGAAACGCGCGGATCGCTCTCAGCAGCGCTTCGCCGGCGGGATGCGGCATGGGCGGGCCAGGATCGGCGAAGCGCTTGACGAGCACGCGCTTGATGTCGCCGGCGACGATCGCCTCGGCGATGCCCGTTGCGTCGGCGCCGCCGCCAAGACACTGGGCGTCGCCGTCGCCCAGCAACAGGACGAGGAGCGCATCGTCGCGGCGCGCCAGCGCGCAGCGCGCAGCCGACGGCGACAGCAGAGTCGTCGCGAGCGGCAGGATTCCAGCGAGAGTTCGACAACAGTTCGTCACGATCGGCCAGTCGCGCGCGCGTCTCCGCATGAGCGGCGGCGAGTTCGCTGACTTGCCGCTGCAAGAGAGCCAGTTGATCCTGCACCCGCCGCTTCCAGTTGAGGGCGCGGCGGGGAAGATCGAAACTCCGGGGGTCCACTGGTGGCGAGCCTTTTCCTGTTCTCGTAACGGCGCCGGGCCAGCTACCTGGCCCTGGCGCGTTGCTGGTCGGCCTTGCGCCAGGCGATCAACCGCCGCAATCCCTCGTCGAGATCGATCTCCGCGCGAAAGCCGATCTCTTCGGATGCTTTCTTCGGCGAACCGATCCGGTTGCGCACCAGCGTCGCCTGATTGCGGGGCGCATAGGCGACCGGCTGATTGCAGCCGGTCAGATGGCAGATTCGCTCGGCGAGTTCCTTGAGCGTGGTCCGCAACCCGGTGCCGACATTGTAGTAGCGGTCGGAAACCGCCGCACGCATAGCGCAGAGATTGGCGCGCGCGCAATCCTCGACGGCGACGAAGTCGAAGGCCTCCGAGCCGTCGCCGAGGATCGTCGGGCCCTCGCCGCGATCGATGGCGTCGAGCATTTTCATGATCACCGCGATATAGGCGCCGCGATAATCCTGGCGCGGCCCGTAGACGTTCATATAGCGAAGCCCGGCGTAGTCGAGCCCGTAGCGATGATGGAAGGCGCGCGCCATCGCCTCGCCGGCGATTTTCGTCGCGCCGTAGAAGTTTTTGTTGTTGAACGGGTGGCTCTCGATCATCGGCTCCTCGACGGCGTCGCCGTAAACCGACGCCGAGGAGGAATAGATGAGCCTTTTCACGCCATTGGCGACGCAGGCCTCGAGTACGTTGAACGTCCCGCGCACGTTCACGTCAAACGCCGAGCGCGGGTATTCGTGACATTGCAGAAGCCACAGGGCGGCGAAGTGGAAGACTCCGTCGGCGCCGTCGAGCGCGCTTTGCAGAATGTCCGTCTGGAGAATATCGCCGCCGACGTCGCAAATCCTGACGCGCCTGTCGCTCAGCGCGCCGTCGAGGTTGGCTTGCCGGCCGCGCACGAAATTGTCATAGACCAGGATCTCCCCGACATTGGTCTGGATCAACTGGTCCACGGTATGCGAGCCGATCAGGCCGGCGCCGCCGATGACGACGACTTTCTTGTTGTCGAGATGCATGTCCGGGTCGGGTTGCGCCGCGGCGGATCGCCAGGGGCAGGGCGGAAGAAGGGCGGTTGTATACGCGGGAGGTCCGGTCGCAGCAAGCGCGCGTCGCGAGCCGACGTCCCGGCGCGCCGGCGAGAGCGGTTCTCCACCAGGACGCGCTTCAGTCGGCGAGGCCGGGCGCGGGAGCTGACCCCCACCCCAGCCAATTCGGATCGCCATGCGCCAGATGGCAGGCGACGCCTTCGCTGAACGCCGGAACCTCGCTTGCGCAGCGTTCGACCGCCCTGGGGCAGCGCGGGTGAAACGGACAGCCGGGTGGCGGGTCGATCGGGTTCGGCGCCTCGCCGCCGACCGGCGCGCGCGCCCGCCCGCTCATCGCGAGGTCGGGCACGGCGTCGAGCAGCATGCGCGTATAGGGATGGCGCGGGCGCTCGAACAGCGCCTCGGTCGTCGCGATCTCGACCAGTCGGCCAAGATACATGACGCCAACGCGCGTCGCCATAAAGCGCACCACCGCGACATTGTGGGTGATCAACAGATAGGTGAGGCCGAGCCTATCCTGCAGGTCGCGCATCAGATTGAGGATTTGCGCCTGAATTGAAACATCGAGCGCCGAGGTCGGCTCGTCGCAGACGACGAATTCCGGGTTCGCGGCGAGCGCCCGGGCGATGGCGATGCGCTGGCGCTGGCCGCCGGAGAATTGGTGGGGATATTTGCGTCGGTCAGTGGGATCGAGACCGACGAGACGCAAAAGTTCGTCGACGCGGGTGCTCGCCTCGCCCTTGCTCAGGGACCGTTCGGGGGCGCCGGCGAGGCCGAAGGCGAGGATCGGCTCGGCGACGATCGCGCCGACGCGCCAGTGCGGATTGAGCGAGGCGTAGGGGTCCTGGAAGATCATCTGTATCCGCCGCCGGACGGCGCGCCGCGTGGAAGGATCGCTCGACGCGGCCATGTCGACCCCGTCGATCAGCACTACGCCGGCGCTCGGAGGGAGCAAGCCCACCACCATGCGCGCCAGCGTCGACTTGCCGGAACCCGATTCGCCGACGATCCCGAAAGTCTCGCCGCCCGCAATCGTGAATTCGACGCCATCGACCGCCTTCAGCAGGCGGCGCGGCTCATGATCGATCAGGCGCGAGAGCCATGGCTTCGACACATCGAAGATGCGCGCGAGGCCGCGCACTTCCACGAGAGGCGTGGACGCGCTCATCCCGCCGCCGCCCCGGTCGCCGGCGCTTCACCCCTGGTGTAAAGCCAGCAGGCCGCGCTTCGCTTGCCGACCGCCAGCAGTGGTGGGCGCTCGACCCGGCAGCGATCCATGACCTCCGGGCAGCGCGGGTTGAAGGCGCAGCCCCGCGGGATCGCCGCAAGCCGCGGCATGGAGCCCGGTATCTGCGTGAGCCGCGCGGCGCGGCCCCGCAGCGTCGGGATCGCCGCCATCAATCCCCTGGCGTAGGGGTGGAGCGATTGGCGCACGACCTCGCCGACCTTGCCGATCTCGACAATGCGGCCGGCGTACATCACCGCGACGCGATCGGCGGTTTCGGCGATGACGCCCATGTCATGGGTGATCAGCATCACCGCGGCGCCATGCACGCGGGTCAGCTTCTTGAGGACCGCGATGATCTGCGCCTGCACCGAGACATCGAGCGCGGTGGTCGGCTCGTCGGCGATCACCAGAGAAGGTCCGGCGCACAGGGCGAGCGCGATAACGACGCGTTGCCTCATGCCGCCCGAGAATTCGTGCGGATAGCTGTCGAAGCGCGACGCGGGGGCGGGGATGCCGACCTCGTCGAGCAAGGCGATCGCCTTTTCACGCGCCTGCTTCGCGGTCAGCGAAATATGCGTCATGATCGTCTCGACCAGATGCTCGCCGATGCGCAGCAGCGGATTGAGGCTGGTCAGCGGATCCTGGAAGACCATGCCGATGCGCCGTCCGCGTATCTTGCGCAGCTCGGCCAACGACAGGTTGTCGATCCGCCGGTCGCCCAGCCGGATCTCGCCGCCGGCGATATGGCCGGGCGGGTCGAGGAGGCCGGCAATGGCGAGGCCGGTGAGGGTCTTGCCGGCGCCGGACTCGCCGACGACGCCGAGAACCTCGCCGGGCGCGATGTCGAAGGAGACCCCGTCGAGCGCGACGATCGGCCCGCGCCGCGTGGCGAATTCGACGCGCAGATCGCGGACGGAAAGCAGCGGGCTCGTCATGTCAGCCTTGGATTGAGCGCGTCGCGCAGCCAATCGCCGAGAAGGTTCACCGAAAGAACGAGGATCGCCAGGGTCAGGCTCGGAAAGGTCACGATCCACCATTCGCCGGAGAACAGGAAGTCCTGGCCGATCCGTATCAAGGTTCCGAGCGAAGGCTGGGTCGGCGGCAGGCCGACGCCGAGAAAGGACAAGGTCGCCTCGGTGACGATGGCGAGCGCGAGGTTGATCGTCGCGATCACCAGCACCGGCCCCATCACGTTGGGCAGGATATGGCGGACCAGAATGGCGGCCGGCGACAGGCCGATGAGACGGGCCGCCTGGACGTAGTCGCGGCTCTTCTCCACCATCGTCGAGCCGCGGACGGTGCGCGCATATTGAACCCAGAACGACAGCCCGATCGAGACGACGAGAACGCCGAACGCCGTCTCCTCGCGGCCGGCGTTCTTCAGCAGGGCTTGTGCGAGGCCGTCCAGCAACAGCGCGATCAGGATCGCCGGAAAGGTCAGCTGCACGTCGGCGACGCGCATGATGACAGCGTCGATCCAGCCGCCGGCGTAGCCGGCGATCAGACCGAGCGTAACGCCGATCGCGCCGGCGAGCAGCACGCTGGAGACGCCGATCAGCAGCGAGACCCTGAGCCCGTAGAGGATCGCCGACCACATATCGCGGCCCTGGTCGTCGGTTCCCAGCAGGAATCGTGGGTCGCCGCCGGCGACGAAGCGCGGCGGGGTCAGCGAGTCGATCAGGAAATTCGTGGCGGGATTGAACGGGTTGGTCGGAGCGATCAGCGGCGCAAACACCGCGGCGAGCGCCATGATCAAGGTGATGACGCCAGCCGCCACCGTAACCTTCGATGAAAGGAAACTCGCGACGAGATCGCTGTCGCGGAACTGGCCGATCAGCGATCGCGGCGGCGCGCTTGGGATATCGGGCGGTCCGGCGGCGGCTTCCGGCATGTCAGCCCGACCCTCCGTGAATGGCTGCGCGAAGGCGCGGGTCGACCACGGCGTAGAGAATGTCGACGCCGAGGTTGATGATCACGAACAGGAAGGCGATGAACAGCAGATAGGCCGCCATGATCGGAATGTCGACGTTCTGAACCGATTTCAGGAACAGTTGGCCCATGCCCGGCCAGGCGAATACCGTCTCGGTGATGATCGAGAAGGCGATGATCGAGCCGAGTTGCAGGCCGACGACGGTGATCACCGGGACGAGGGTGTTCTTCAGGGCGTGATGGAAATGAATGGCGCGCTCCGAGAGCCCTCGCGCGCGCGCAAACCGGATATAGTCGGCGCGCAGCACTTCCAGCATTTCGGCGCGCACCAGCCGCATGATCAGCGTCATCTGGAACAGCGCCAGCGTCAGCGCCGGCATGATCAGCGACTTCAGCCCGGAAACGGTGAGCAGTCCGGTGGTCCACCATGAGCCGATCGGCACGACCGCGCCGCGCCCGAACGAGGGCAGCCAGCCCAACGTCACCGAGAACAGGTAGATCAGCAATATGCCGGTCAGGAAGGTCGGCAGCGAAATGCCGATCAGCGACAGCGCCTGGAACAGCCTGGCGAGTGCGCCGTCGCGCCGCAGGGCGGTGTAGACGCCCAGCGGAACGCCGGCCGCCAGCGACAGGATCGAGGCGACGATCGCCAGCTCGAGCGTCGCCGGCAGGCGCGCGGCGATCAGGCCGGAGACCGGCTGCCTGAACTGGTAGGAAATGCCGAAATCGAACTCAGCCGCATGCGCGAGGAAGCGCAGCGCCTGGACGATCACCGGCTGGTCGAGGCCAAGCTGCTGGCGCACTTGCTCACGCTCGGCCGCCGAGGTTTCGATCCCGACCATCTGGTTCACGGGATCGCCGACGTATCGGAACATCACGAAGGCGATCAGTCCGACGGCGACCAGCACGCCGATCGCAGCAAGAAGGCGGCGGATGATGAAGGCGATCATCGCCAGCGCCTTGCCGCAGGCCGGACCGAGCGCATCGACCCGCTCCGGGCGGTCGAACGCGAAGCGGCGTCATGGGCTGGCGATCGGCTCAATCCATCGTGACCCAGGCGAAGATATAGTAGTTGTCGGGGCGCTGGATCACGTGCGTCTTCTTCGACACCCCCCAGGCGAGGGCCTGCTGGTGCAGCGGGATGTAGCCGACGTCGTCGAACAGCGAAATCTGCCAGGCCTGCTTGAAGATGTCATCGCGCTTGGCTTCGTCAGGCTCCTGCAAGGCTTGCCTGGCGAGCGCGTCGACCTTGGGATTGCAATAGTCGCCGACATTGTTGCCGCCCCAGTTGGTCTTGGCGTCGCGGCAACCGATGATGTACTGGAAGACGTTGAAGCTCTCGAGCGTGGTCGGCGTCCAGCCCAGCAGGTAGAACGACGAATCGAAGCCGCCGGCGGCGCTGATCGCCGCGAAGAATTTCGATTTCGGCTCGGCGTTGAGGTCCACCTTGACGCCGACCCTGGCGAGCATGCCGACGACGGCCTGGCAGATCTGCTCGTCGTTGACGTAGCGGTCGTTCGGGCAATCCATCTGCACTTCAAAACCGTCGGGATAGCCGGCGTCGGCGAGAAGCTTCCTGGAAGCCTCGGGATCGAACGGAATGCGCTTGAAATCCTTCGATTCGGAATAGAGCGAGGGCGCGATCATCAGCGCCGACGGCGTCGCCTGTCCGCGCATGACCTTCTTGTTGATCGCCTCCTCGTCGATCGCCTGGTAGAACGCCTTGCGCACCCGCACGTCCTTGAACGGATTCTTGCCCTTGACGGCGGAATGGCCGAGTTCGTCGCGAAACTGGTCCATTCCGAGGAAGATCGTGCGGATTTCGGGGCCGGCGAGCACCTGGGTGTCCGGATTGGCGTTGATCCGCGCCTGATCGTTGAGCGGCACCGGATCCATCCAGTCGATCTCGCCCGACAGCAGCGCCGCGACCCGCGTCGCATTGTTGGCGATCGGCGTGAAAACCACCTCGTCGAGATTGTGCCTGGGCGTGTCCCACCAGTTCGGATTCTTCCGCCAGACCGTCTTCACGCCCGGCTCGTGGCTGACCAGGATGAACGGGCCGGTGCCGTTGGCGTGCAGCGCGGCATAGGGCGGCGTCGTCGCGTTCATCGCCGTCGATTCCGTAGCGCCGTGCTCCTCCGCCCATTTCTTGGAAAAGATGCCCCAGGTCTCCCATTCGTTGATCAGCAGCGGATTCGGCGTCTTGAGGATGAAGTCGACGGTGTAGTCGTCGACTTTCACCACCTGCGCGTCGGCCGGCACGCGGCCTTTCAGGTCTGAGCCCGCGCCGCGAACGCGCTGCGCGGAGAAGACGACGTCGTCCGCCGTGAAGTCCTGGCCTTCGTCGAATTTCACCCCCTTGCGCAAATGAAAACGCCAGTGAAGGGGATCGAGCTGCTCCCAACTGGCGGCGAGGCAGGGCTGGATCTTCATGTCCGGACCGCGCCGGGTCAGCCCTTCATAGACCGCGCCATTGACGCTCAGGCTGAAGCTTTCATTGATCTGGTAGGGGTCGACCGATTTCAGTTCGCCCTGGAACGCGAACCGCAAGGTCTTCGCCTCGGCCGCGGGCGCGACGATCAGCGATGCGAATGCGACGGCGACGCCAATCGCTGCGAAAGCGAGCCGCCTCGTGCCTGGCGACAACGACATCATGACCCTCCCGTGCGGTCGAAGCCGCGACCACGGCCGAGGCCCGGCGCCCGCTTCTGTGTTCGCGCCGCGCCCATCTAAGCGCGCGCGCGGCGGCAGGTCCAGCGCCTTCGCGCGCCGGGCATGGCTCGAGGGTTACACGATCGATGTCCTGCAGCGCCGGGCGAATACCGAGACAAGGCCACCGGCCCGGGCTTCGCGCGGACGCGGCAAATCGCCGCGCGGCGCCCAACGCGGCTGGCGGTTCACGCCGCGCGGCCGCGGTTCCATCCCCTGCCGTAGTCGCCGAAAGCGTCCCACCCGTCGTTGGTCACCGCGACCGTATCCTCCAGCTTGATGAAGCCGCGCCGGGGGTGCAGCAGCGTCGTCTCGATCGAAATCACCATGCCGGTCTCGAGTGGACGCCCGAAGTCCTCGGGCGGATAGGGGACTGGGCCGCGGCCGGTGAGCCGCGGCGCCTCGTGGCTGATCAGGCCCATGCCATGCGCGACGAATTCCAGCGAGTTGCCGCCCGGCGACCTCTGGATCACTTCGCCGGCGCTGGCGTAGATGTCGCCGCCAAGCGCGCCGGCGCGGATCGGCTTGCGCGCGGCCATCTGGATTTCGTCGATTCCGGCGAGCAGATCGACGAGTTCGGCGTCGGGCTCGCCGTGGATCGCCATGCGGCAGAGGTCGCCGATATAGCCCTTGTAGTTGCCGCCCGAATCCAGCGAGAGAATGTCGCCCTCGCCCCAGACTTGTTCCGACGGCGCGCGATTGTGGCTCGTCCCGGCGGTGATCAGGCAATATTCGAACGTGAGGCCGCGGTTGACTTCCTCGCGACGGAGCGCCTCGGTCAGCTCGAGCTTGGTGGCTCCCGGTCCGTGCCCGCCCATCACCGTCAGCATCGAGTTGACCACCAGCTCCGACGCCTTGCGCAGATACTCCAGCTCTTGCGGCGTCTTGCGGGCGCGCAGGCGTTCGAGCGGCATGTGCGCCTCGACGAGTTCGACCTGCGAAAGCGTCCGGCGCAGCAGATCGTGCGCGTCGGTCGGCAGGAACGCGCGCTCAACGCCGACGCGCTTCAGCGGCAGGCCGATTTTGGCGAGGTGGTCGGCGGCCAGTTGCGCGGCGTCGAGGCTGGCGCGAGCGGCGGGCTGGCTCGACATCCAGAACTTGCCGAGATCGCGCTCGTAGGATTCCATGGGATGGCCGATATAGGCGCAGAGATCGGGGCGGCCTTTGACATAGACCAGGATCGGCAGATAGCGGCTGATCCCGATCGCATCAAAGTGGTCGAAAAAGAAGAACCGATAGCCGCCGAGCAGATATTGGATGTTGTGCTTCGACGAGATCAGCGCCGCGTCGATGCCGGCCTCATCGAGCAGCGCGTCGAGGCGGTTGTTGTCGAACGGCATCGCGGGAGTCCCGCGAGATCGTTCGAGCGTCGCGCCATGAGCCTGTTCCATCGTCCGCCTCCCTGAGTTCGGCATCGAGCGGGTGACCGCTGTTTCAAAGCCAAGGTTGCCGGTTCGGGCCAGCCTTGGCAAGCCCGATTCCTCGGCCGGCGGGGCGCGCAGTCCGACCCTGCGCGGCGGCGTCAGGCGCGGTCAGCCGCTGTGGCGCTTGAGGAAGTTCAACGTCCTTTCGTTGAATTCTGCGATGTTCTCGTAGATCGGCGCGTGCGCGCAGTTTTCGAACACTGCCAGTTCGCTTCCCGAGATCCCGCTGTTCAGCGGGCCGGCGAAGCGGGTCGAAGTCACGACGTCGCGCTGACCGAAGGTGATCTGCGTCGGCGCCCGAATATTGGCGAGCTGGGATTGAGCGTCATGCGCGATCACCGCGTCGGACTGGCGCAGGAACGCGTCGAGCGGCTGCACCGGCCGCCCCCGCACGAATGCGGCGACCGCCTCGATGAACTCCGGTTTCGCCGCATAGAGCTCCGGCGTGAAACACCAGGGAAGGATGCCCTGAATCACCATGTCGGTGACGGTGGGCAGGCCCCTCGCCATCGTCCGCCAGCCTTCGACCACGACCTTCAGATAGGGGTCCGTCTTGTCCCAGGCGCTGTGCAGCGACAGCGACTTGACCCGTTGCGGATGTTTGCCGGCGAGCCACAGGCCGACCGCCGCGCCGAGCGACAGGCCGCTGACATGGGCGCGTTCGACGCCGATGGCCTGCATGAACGCCGCGATGTCGTCGGCGAACATCGCGGTCGAATAGGCGCCGGCGGGCTTGTCGGTCTCCCCGGCGCCGCGCGGATCGACCGATATGCAGGTGAAATGCTTGGCGTAGTCGGCGACCTGAAAGGCGTAGCAGGCGTGGTCGGCGGCCAGATAGGGAATCAGGACCAGCGGCTCTCCGCTGCCCTGGCTTTCATAGTTCATGGTGATGTCGTTGACCTTGACCTTCGGCATGCGATTTTCCTCCCGTGCTTCGCCGTCTGCCGATGGATCGCGGCGCGGCGCTTGGCTTGATCGGCAAGCCCGACAAGAGAAGGGCTTTGCGCCAAGCGGCGACAGACTATCATCCCGGCAACGAAATCCTAATCCGGTCGGCTCCGATCGATAATTTACAGACCGCGCCGACTGGCCTACGCTTGAGGCTGAAACGGGTCGCCAACGATAGCTCAAGGGAGGAATGCGATGGCTCGTCTGGTCGTGCTGTATCGAACTCCGAAGGACGCCTCCGCTTTCGACAAATATTATTTCGAGACCCACGTTCCGATCGCCAAGAAAATTCCGGGCCTACGAAAATATGAGGTCAGTGAAGGGCCGGTGGGGACGCCGGGCGGCCCGTCTGCGTTTCACTTGGTCGCGACCCTGCATTTCGACGATCTCGCGGCGATCCAGTCGGGCTCCGCCAGCGCCGAAGGCCAGGCGGCCCGAGCCGATCTGCAAAACTTCGCAACCGGCGGCGCCGACCTGCTGATGTTCGACAGCAGCGAAGTGTGAGTGTGCCGGCGCGTTCGTGCACGGTGAGAATGATGCGGCCTGCCGCGTTTTTTTTCGCGCTGGCGGTGCTCGCCGCGCCGGCCTGCGCCGCCGGCCTGCCGGTGCGGGTCGGCCAATGCGTCAGGACCACCGTCAAAAGCGTCGACACCCGGCTGGTCGATGGTTCAAACAACCAGCCGGTCGCCGGATCGGGCAGCGCGATCTCCTTCGCCAACGGCGGTTATCAGGTCTCCTACGACCAGGTGCCGTCCGTCGATTCGTCGCGACGCGGCGATCCCGTCGAGATGTGTCTGGTTTCGATCCCCCGGGATTGTCCGCCCGGCGACGATCGCGGACGCGAATACCGCACGACCAATCTCCGCACCCTCAAGTCGTGGCGTCTGCCGGATTCCGAGCATTCCTGCGGCGGCGCGTGAACGAGGCCGGTCCTGGCATCCATTTCCAACGAGGCTCTCCCATGAATCCGCTCAGCGTCGCCGCATCCGGTCAATTCGCCATTGGCGGCGACCTCAACGTCAATCGCCTGGGGTTCGGGGCGATGCGGGTCACTGGCCGGGGAATCTGGGGCGAGCCAGAGGACCGCGACGAAGCGTTGCGAACGCTGCGCCGGCTTCCCGAGCTCGACGTGAACTTTATCGACACCGCCGACAGCTATGGGCCGGAAGTCAGCGAGCGGCTGATTCATGAGGCGCTGTCGCCTTACGAAGGTCTGGTCATCGCCACCAAGGCCGGCCTGCGGCGGCCGGGTCCCGGCCAATGGACATCCGACGCGCGCCCGGAAGCCTTGCGCAACGGCGTCGCGGCGAGCCTCGAGCGGCTCGGCGTCGCGCGCATCGATCTGTGGCAGTTGCACCGCATCGATCCCTCGGTGCCGCGCCGGGCGCAATTCGAGACGGTGGCCGCGATGCAGCAGGAGGGCTCGATCCGCCATGTCGGCCTCAGCAACGTCGGCGTCGCGGACATCGAAGAGGCGCGGAAGTTCTTCGAAGTCGCGACGGTGCAGAATCTCTACAATCTCGGCGACCGGTCCAGCGAAGCCGTGCTCGATTATTGCGAGGCGAACGGCGTCGGCTTCATTCCCTGGCGACCGCTGGCGGTCGGCGGTCTCGCCCGCGCGGGGTCGGCGCTGGACGCGATCGCCCGCAAACACAGCGCCTCGCATGGCCAGATCGCGCTTGCCTGGATGCTGAAACGCAGCCCGGTGATGCTGCCGATCCCCGGCACCGGCAAGGTCGCCCATCTCGAAGACAATGTGGCGGCGGCCGGCGTCGAACTGTCGCAGGCCGATTTCGAGGCGCTCGACGCCGCGGGGCGCGCGAAGTAGCGGCCGACGATCGGTTGGATCGCCGCGGTCGCCTCTTGTGCAACGGCCGGCTTATCGTGGACCTCGGCGGACAAGCGCCCCTTCATCAAGACGATGGCGCCGATCAGCCCTCAATTGCAGGTCCAGGAGCCGTTCGGACCGTGGATGCACATGTTGTGCTCCCAGTTGTAGATGTAGCAATTGTATCCGCCGGCCCGGCAGGCGAGGATCGCCTGGTAGTCGGCGGCGCCCGGATACGCCCAACCGTAGGAAACGCCGCAGGCGCCGCTCCCCTGGACGTCGCAGGCGATCGCGCCCCATCCCGCGAGCGCCGCGCCAGGGCTTGACGCCGCGCCGAGCAGCAAAATTGCAAGCAGCGTGTTTCTCATGTCCCCCTCCTGCCGTGGTCCTTCCGACGTTCCGGGGTTCACTGCCTCCGCTGCGGCGATCGCCGCTCTGAACCCCTTTCGTCAGTGTTGACCTTACGGTCCGGCCCGTTCAGCCGATCAGGGTCGGCTCGCCTGATCGAGCGCCTCGATGTCGCCGGCGTCCAGCGTCAATTCGGCCGCCCTGATCAGGCTGTCGACTTGCTCGAGCGAGGTCGCGCTGGCGATCGGCGCGGTGACGCCGGGGCGGACGATCAGCCACGCGAGCGCGACTTCGGCAGGTTTGGCGCCGCGCCGCGCGGCCACCGAATCGAGGGCGGCCAGGATGCGTCGGCCGCGCGCGTTGAGGTAGGCCTTGACGCCGCCGCCGCGCGGGCTCTGCCCGAGATCCGCCTCGCTGCGGTATTTGCCAGACAGGAAGCCCTTGGCGAGGCTGTAATAGGTGATGACGCCGATATCCTCGGCGATGCACAGATCACGCAACGGGCCGTCGAACGAGGCGCGATCGTAGAGATTGTATTCAGGCTGCAGGACGTCGTAATGCGGCAGCGACTTTTGCCTGGCCGCCTCCAGCGAGGCGGCGAGCTGCGCCGCGTCGAGGTTCGAGGCGCCGATGAAGCGCACCTTGCCCTGCCGGACGAGATCGCGATAGGCGCCGAGGGTTTCCTCGTAAGGCGTTTCGGGATCGGGCCAATGCGAGAGATAGAGGTCGATGACGTCGGTCTGCAGCCGCTTCAATGAGGCCTCGACGGCTTCGGCGATATACCGCGCCGAAAGCCCCTTCTTGCCCGGGCCCATCGGCGAGCCGACCTTGGTGATCACCACGACCCGGTCGCGATTGCCGCGGCTCTTCATCCATTCGCCGATGATCGTCTCGGATTCGCCGCCCTTGTTGCCGGGCGCCCAGGCCGCGTAGACGTCGGCGGTGTCGATCGCATTGAAGCCCGCCCCGACAAAACGGTCGAGCAGATCGAACGACGTCTTCGGGTCGGCCGTCCAGCCAAACACATTGCCGCCGAACACCAGCGGCGCGATCCGCAGGCCGGTGCGGCCGAGGGGACGTTTCTGCAAAGTCTGCTCCCGTTGTCTCAAGCGAAAACCAGGGCGCGCGCGGCGCCGCTCCGCTGACGCTATCAGACCAACTGGCCGGGCGCGAGGCTGGGCTTTCGCGGCGTTTTCGAGCAGTCTGCGCGCGGTTTGGGCGGCACATGCCGGCAGGGGAGCGAGCGGTTGAACGAGAACGCATCCGGGAACGCTTCCAACGCGCCGACGGCGGGCGGTCCGGAGCCGGCGCGCGGCTCGCCCGGCGAGGTTTTTCGCGTCTTCCTCAAGCTCGGTCTCAGCTCATTCGGCGGCCCGATCGCCCATCTCGGCTATTTTCGGGCGGAATTGGTGACGCGCCGGCGATGGATCGACGAAGCCGGGTTCGCCGACCTTGTCGCTCTCTGCCAGTTCCTGCCGGGGCCGGCGTCCAGCCAGGTCGGCTTCGCCCTCGGGGTGCTGCGCAGCGGCGGCCTGGTCGGCGGGCTCGCTGCGTGGACGGCTTTCACCATGCCTTCGGCGCTGATCCTGCTGGCTTTCGCACTGGGCGCTTCGGCATTCGCCGGCCCGGTCGCGCAGGGCTTGGAGCACGGCCTCAAACTGGTGGCGGTGGCGGTCGTCGCGCAGGCGCTGTGGGGCATGGCGCGCAGCCTCGCGCCGGATCGCCAACGCGCAGGGATCGCGCTCGCCGCGCTGGCGATCGTCGCCACGCTCGGCGGATCGTTCGCGCAGATCGCGGCGATCGGCCTTGGCGCGCTCGCCGGCCTCGCGCTCTGTCGCGGCGGCGGCGCATCGACCGGCGGCATATTGCGCTTTCCGGTCAGCCGGGCCAAGGGCGTCGCCGCGCTTTGCCTGTTCGGCGCGCTGCTGACGGTCCCGCCGCTGCTGCCGGGCGCCTGGCGGGGACTCGCTCTGTTCGACGCCTTCTATCGCTCCGGCGCCTTGGTCTTCGGCGGCGGCCACGTCGTGCTGCCGTTGCTGCAGGCTGAGGTCGTTGGGCCGGGATGGGTGACGAACGAGGCTTTTCTCACCGGCTACGGCCTCGCGCAGGCGATCCCCGGACCTTTGTTCGCCTTCGCCGCCTATCTCGGCGCGGCAATGACCCCGGCGCCGAACGGCGTCGCCGGCGCGACAATCGCGCTCGTCGCGCTGTTCCTGCCGGGATTGCTGCTGGTCTACGGCGTCTCGCCCTTCTGGTATGGGCTGCGCGCGCGCCCGACGGCCCAGGCCGCGATGCGTGGCGCCAACGCCGCGGTGGTCGGCATTCTCGGCGCGGCGTTCTATCAGCCGGTGTGGACCAGCGCCGTGCTTGGCGAGGCCGATTTCGGGCTCGCCGCCGGCGGGTTTCTCCTGCTGACGGTCTGGAAGCTGCCGCCGTGGGGCGTGGTCGCGCTGCTGGCCGGCGCCGGCGCCGCCTCGGGCCTGCTGTGACACGCGTCGGCCCCGAGTTCAATCAGCGCGAAGCGCCGATTCCAGCCGGCGCCAACTCGGCGGATCGCCGGGAATTCCAAACCGCAGCGCATCCGGCGCTTCGATGAAGGGGCGGACCAGAATTCCGCGACGCAGGAGGTCGACGAACAGGCTCGCCGCGCGTTGATGGCGGGCGAGGCGGAACAGCGTCGTTCCGTTCGGCGCCTCAAAACCGCTGGCGATCAGCAGCCGGTCGAGCCGCCCGGCGTCGCGCTCGAGGCGCAGTCTGGTCCGCTCCAGCCACGCATCGTCGGCTAGCGCGCAGCGGCCGATCGCGATGGCGGGTCCGCTGACTGGCCAGTCGCCAAGGCCGGCGCGCAGCGGCGCTGCGAGATCGGCCGAGGCGATCGCGAAGCCGAGCCGCAGGCCGGCGAGTCCATAAGTCTTGCCGAACGAGCGCAACACTGCCGTATGGCTTGCCGGGAGGACCGGCGCGAGGCTCTGCCCGTTCGGATCGAGGTCCATGAACGCCTCGTCGACGATCAGCGCGCCGCCGCGCGCCGCCATCGCGCGGTGCAATTCCAGAAGCGAGGCGCGGGCCGCCAGCCGGCCGTCCGGATTGTTCGGGTTGACGACGATGGCAATGTCGAACGCCGCGAGCGCGGCGATGTCGTCCACCGTCTCGATGCTCGCCCCCGTTGCGCGCCAGGCCCGTCGATGTCCGACATAACTGAAACCCAATATGCCGACCCGCCCGTTGGGGTGCAGCCGCGCCAGCAAATGAATCAACGCCTCGGTGCCCGGCCCCGCGAGGACCTGGCCCGGCGGCGCGCCGTAGCGCCGCGTCGCGGCGGCCTCGAGGGCGGCAAGCTGTTCGGGCTCCGGCAGCCGCGCCCACAGGTCGGGCGCGAGGTCGGGCAACGGATAGGGCAGCGGATTGACGCCGGTCGACAGGTCGATCCACGGCGACGGCGCCTCAGGGAACAGCCGCCGCGCGACGGCCAGATTGCCGCCGTGATAGGCTAGTTCGCGCAACGCCGCCTGGAAGGACGCCTCGTTCACCATGACCCTCGCCTGGTCGCTCCGGCTGGCCTTCGCGGCGCTGGTCATCGAAGCCCTCGCGGGTTACCCCGACGTTCTCTACCGCGCGATCGGCCACCCCGTCACCTGGATGGGGGCGTGGCTGTCCTCGCTCGACGGGCGCCTGAACCGGCCGGCGGCGTCATTCGCATCGCGCCGCGCCGCCGGCGCGCTTGCGCTCATTCTGCTGCTTGCGCCGGTCGGCGGCGTTGCGATGATTGTCGAGCGCGAGGCGCGCGACGGATGGATCGGCTTTGCGATCCTCGCGGTTGTCGCCGCCAGCCTGCCGGCGCAGCGCAGCCTTCACGACCATGTCCGCGACGTCGCCGACGCCCTCGATCGCGAGGGGCTGCCCGGCGGCCGGCGCGCGGTCTCAATGATCGTCGGGCGCAATCCGGACGCGCTGGACGAGGCCGGCGTGGCGCGCGCCGCCATCGAGAGCCTGGCGGAGAACTTCTCGGACGGCGTGGTCGCGCCGCTGTTCTGGATCGCCGTTGGCGGGCTTACGGGCGGCGCGCTCTACAAGGCGATCAACACCGCCGACAGCATGATCGGGCACAGAAGCGAGCGCCACCTCGCCTTCGGCTGGGCGGCGGCGCGGCTCGACGATCTCGTCAATCTGCCGGCTTCGCGCCTCGCCGCGTTGTGGCTCATTCTCGCGGCGGCGCTCCTGCCGGGCGCTTCCGCCAAGGCGGCGGCGCGCGCGGTGTGGCGCGACGCCGGGCGCCACCGCTCGCCCAACGCCGGCGGGCCTGAAGCCGCGATGGCCGGCGCCCTCGGCCTGCGGCTCGCCGGGCCGCGCGTCTACGGCGAGGAAATGGTCGACGACGCTTACATGGGGGAGGGCCGCGTGGAGGCGAGCGCCGTCGACATTCGCGCGGCGCTGAGTCTCTACCGCTTCACCTGCCTGCTGCAGACGCTCGCGATCGCGGCGCTCGCACTCATTGCGCCAATCTGAGCAGCGCGTCGAGATCGATATGCGCGGCGAGATGATCCGCCAGTTGATCGAGCGTCTCCTCCACCAGCGACTCATACGCGACGGTCGAGCCCGCGTTCAAAGCCGCCAGCCAGGCGGCGCGCTGGGAGTCGTCGGCGAACAACCCGTGGACATAGGCGCCCATCACCCGCCCGTCCGGCGAAATCGCGCCGTCGAGGCGCCCGTCCGCGAATCGCAGCAGCGGATGCGCGCAGGCGGGGCCGCTCGTTCTGCCGACATGCATTTCATAGCCGGCGAAAGCCGCGCCGTTGGCGAGGCAGACGCCATTGACCGCTGTCAACAGTTTCTCGCCCGACAGGACCGTCGCGACGTCGAGCAGGCCGAGTCCAGCGACGTCGCCGGCCGGCCCTTCGACGCCGTCGGGATCGGCGAGGCGCGCGCCGAGCATCTGATAGCCGCCGCACACGCCCAGCACGCGCCCGCCGCGCCGGCGATGGGCGGCGATGTCGATGTCCCACCCTTGCGCGCGCAGGAATGCGAGATCGGCGATCGTCGCCTTGCTGCCGGGCAGGATGACCAGCGCGGCCTCGGCGGGAATAGCCTCGCCGGGCCGCACCATCACGAGCCGGACCTGCGGCTCGAGCTTCAGCGGATCGAATTCGTCGAAATTGGCGATGCGCGCCAGCATCGGGACGGCGATCGTCACGCCCGCGCCCAAGGCGGCCGGCGCGCGCTCCAGCGTCGCGGCGTCTTCCGCCGGCAGGCGCGCGGCGGCGGGAAAGAACGGGACGAGGCCGAGGTTCCGCCAGCCCGTGCGCTGTTCGATGAAGCGCGCGCCGTCCTCGAACAGGGCCGCGTCGCCGCGAAACTTGTTGATGAGAAAGCCGCGGACCATCGCCGCGTCGGCCGGATCGAGCACCACCTGCGTGCCGACGATCTGGGCGATCGCGCCGCCCCGGTCGATGTCGCCGATCAGCACGACCGGCGCATCGGCGGCGCGCGCAAAACCCATGTTGGCGATGTCGCCGCGCCTGAGGTTGACCTCGGCGGGACTGCCCGCGCCCTCGATAAGGACAAGATCAGCCTCATCCTTGATGCGCGCGTAGCTCTCCAGCACCGGCGCCATCAGACGCGGCTTCCAGTTCTGATATTCACGCGCTTTCGCTGTACCGACGACGCGGCCCTGCACGACGACCTGTGCGCCGGTCTCGCTTTGCGGTTTGAGCAGCACCGGATTCATGTGAACGGACGGGGCGACGCGGCAGGCGCGCGCCTGCAGCGCCTGGGCGCGGCCGATCTCGCCGCCGTCGGGGGTCACTGCCGCGTTGTTCGACATGTTCTGCGGCTTGAACGGCCGCACCGTCAGCCCGCGCATCGTGAAGGCGCGGCAGAGGCCCGCGACGATCAGCGACTTGCCGACGTCCGAACCGGCGCCCTGGAACATCAGCGCCCGCGCCATCTAGAACTCGATCCCTTCCTGCGCGCGCACGCCGGCGGCGAAGTGATGCTTGACGAGCGTCATCTCGGTGACGAGATCGGCCGCCTCGATCAGCGCCGGCTTGGCGTTGCGGCCGGTGACCACGACATGCAGATCGTCGCGGCGCGCCGCCAGCGCCGCGACGACTTCGCCCAGCGGCAGATAGTCGTAACGCAACGCAATGTTCAATTCGTCGAGCACGACGAGGCGAATCGTCGGGTCGGCCATCATCGCCAGCGCCGCATCCCACGCGCGCAGCGCGGCGGCGACATCGCGCTGGCGGTCCTGGGTCTCCCAGGTGAAGCCTTCGCCCATCGTGCGCCACACCATCTGCGCGCCGAACCGCTCGAACGCTGTCCGCTCGCCGGTCGACCACGCGCCCTTGATGAATTGCACGACGCCGACCCGCCAGCCGCGCCCGAGCGCCCGCAGCGCGAGGCCGAAAGCGGCGGTGGATTTGCCCTTGCCGGGGCCGGTGTGGACGATCAGGAGCCCCTTGTCGGCGATGGTCCTGGCGGCGACTTCGGCATCCTGCGCCGCCTTGCGTTTGGCCATCTTGGCCTTGTGCCGCTCGGCCTGGCGGCCGGTCGCGTCGCTCATCGCGAAGTCCATTTCTGCATTGCCGGACCGAGCAGTGTCGCAAGCCTCGCCATTTGACAAGGGGCGGGCAAGCTGGGAAACACGAGGGCGTACGGTCCTTCCTCCGGGAAGGTGAAAAGGGAACACGGGTGGGGAAACCCGAACCGTGGCCGCCCCCGCGACTGTAAGCAGCGAGTCGGCGCCGAAGGCCACTGGATCCGTCAGGGTCCGGGAAGGCGGCGCCGGCCTGGAGCTGCGAGCCAGGAGACCTGCCGTGCGCGAACTTCCCGAACGGCCGCCGGAGGGGCGGCCAAGGAGCGAGCCATGAATGTCCGCGAGCCGCGCCGTAGTCCGTCCTCCCGCAAACCGGGAGATGGTTCGAGGCGACGTCGTCGATGAGCGCCGGCGCGGCCGCGCCCGACGTCACGATCTTCGTCTGCGTCACCTGCAAGCGCGCTGACGACGTTGACGCGCGGCCCGGCGCGGCGCTGTTCGAAGCGGTGCGCGAGCGCCTCGCGCGCGGCCGCGCCGATGACGTCGCGTTGCGCGCGGTCGAATGCCTCTCCGTCTGCAAGCGCCCGTGCACGGTGGCTTTGGCGGGGCCCGGCAAATGGACCTATGTCGTCGGCGACCTCGATGCTTCAGCCAATGTCGAAGACGTCGTCGACGCCGCGATGAAATTCGCGGCGACGGACGACGGCCTCATCCCGTGGCGGGAGCGGCCGAAATCGTTTCGCAAGGGAGTCATTTCGCGCACGCCGCCCCCGCCGGCGACGATCGGGGAGCCTGAACATGCTCGCTAGAACGCCCGTCACGATCGTCACCGGCTTCCTCGGCTCCGGCAAGACCACGCTGATCCGCCATGTGCTGACCCATGCGCACGGGCGCCGGCTCGCGCTGATCATCAATGAATTCGGCGAGGTCGGGGTCGATGGCGACATTCTGAAGTCGTGCGGCGCGACCTCATGTTCGCAGGAGAACATCGTCGAGCTGACCAACGGCTGCATCTGCTGCACCGTGGCGGACGACTTCGCTCCGGCGATCGCCGCGCTGCTGGCGCGCGACCCCAAGCCTGAGCACATCATCGTCGAGACCTCGGGCCTGGCGCTGCCAAAGCCGCTGGTCAAGGCGTTCGAATGGCCGGAGCTTCGCGCCAGGTTGACGGTCGACGGGGTGATCGCGGTGGTCGACGCCGGCGCCGTCGCCGACGGGCGGTTCGCCGACGATCCCGAGGAAATCGCCCGCCAGCGTCTCGCCGACCCGTCGCTCGACCACGACAATCCGCTCGAAGAAGTCTATGTCGATCAATTGCTGTGCGCCGACATGATCGTGCTCAACAAGACCGATCTGGCGGGCGCGCCGGAGCTGGCGCGAATCCGCGGCGAGATCGGCCGGGCGATACCGCGCGCCGTGAAAATCATCGAGACGCAGGAAGGGCGCGTCGATCCCGCCGTGCTGCTTGGCCTCGGCGCCGCCGCCGAAAGCGATCTGGCGCGGCGGCCCTCCCATCACGATGCGCTGGAAGGCCACGACCACGACGACTTCGACACGTTCGTCGTCGACTTGCCGGCGATCGCCGATCCCGCCGCCTTCCTCGCGCATCTCGCCGAAGTCGCCGAAGCGCATGATGTCCTGCGCGTGAAAGGCTTCCTTGACGTTGTGGGCAAACCGATGCGGCTGCTGGTGCAGGGCGTCGGGCGCCGGTTCCGCCGCGAGTTCGATCGTCCGTGGCGACCGGGAGAGGCGAGGGGCAGCCGTCTGGTGGTGATCGGCGAAAAGGGCGTCGACCAGGGCACCATCGCCGCCGCGCTGCGGGCCTGAGGCGCGGCGCCATGCACATCGCGAGGATTGACGCGCGCTCCCTCGACGAAACCGCCCCGGCGGTCGATCTCGACCAATCGCCGGCCGACGTCGTGTTCCTGTCGTTCAGCGACAGCGATCTCGCCTCCCTTGCCGCCGCCGCGGAATCGGCCGCCGAGCGCTCCCCCGGTTTGCGCCTCGCCAATCTCGCGCTGCTCAGGCATCCGTACTCGGTCGATCTTTATGTTGCGAAAGTCTGCGCCAGGGCGCGCTTCGTGCTGGTCCGCCTGCTCGGTGGGATGGACTATTGGCGCTACGGCGTCGACCAGCTCGCCGCCGCGGCGCGCGCGGCGGGCGTCGCGCTGGCGCTCGTGCCGGGGGATCGTTTCGAAGACGCGAGGCTTGACGCCGCTTCGACTCTTCCGATCGCCGACCTTCGCACGCTGTGGCGCTATTTCGAGGAGGGCGGCCCGGACAATCTGGCGGCCTGCCTGCAATTCATCGCCCATCGCCTCGGCGCGTCCCCGCCAGCGCCGCCGCCGCGCCCGGTGGCGACCTTCGGCCTCTATCGCCGCGCTTCCGCCAAGCCGCGCGATTCCCTCCCCCCCTGTGGGGGAGGGTCAGGGAGGGGGGTCGCGCCGCCTTATCCCCTCAAGGCGCAATCCCTTTGTCCGCTCGGTCAGCCCGACCCCCCATCCCAACCTTCCCCCACAAGGGGGGAAGGCGCGGCGGCGCGCGCGCTGATCGTTTTCTATCGGTCGATCTTTCTGGCGGCCGACACGGCGCCGGTCGATGCGCTGACGCAGGCGCTGGCGGCGCGCGGCGTCGAGGTTTCGAGCGTCTACGTGACCAGCCTGAAAGACACCGAAGTCCAGGCGTCGCTGGCGCAGTTCATCGCCGAGACGCCGTTCGACGTCATCCTCAACGCGACGGCTTTTTCGGCGCGCGTCGATGATGGCGGCGGCGTCCTCGACGCGGCCGACGCGCCGGTCTTGCAGGTCGTGCTGGCCGGCTCGTCGCGCGAGCAATGGGCGGGTTCGACGCGCGGCCTCGGCGCCGCCGACCTCGCCATGCACGTCGTGCTGCCCGAGATCGACGGGCGCATCGTCACACGAGCGATTTCGTTCAAGCAGGAGGCGCGGCGCAGCGAGCGGCTGGAGTTCACGCGGATCGCTCATGCGCCGATCGACGATCGCGTCGCCTGTGTCGCGGATCTGGCCTGCGCGTGGGCTCGTTTGCGTCGAACGCCGCGCGCTGAGCGCGCACTCGCCTGCGTGCTGTCCGACTATCCCGCCAAGGGCGGACGCGTTGGCTACGCCGTCGGCCTCGATACGCCGCGCAGCGTCGCAGCGATCGGCGAAGCGCTGCGCGAGGCGGGGTATGACATCGGCGCCTTGCCGCCGGAAGCCGATCTCATCCGTCAGTTGTCGCGCGGCGTCGGCGCCCCCGTCCTGTCGGTCGAGCAATACAAGGGCGCGTTCGCACGCCTGCCCGAGGACTTCGCGGCCTCGGTTCATGCGGCCTGGGGCGACGCGGCGGCCGATCCGGCGGTGCGCGAGGGCGCGTTTCATTTCCCGTACGTGCGGGCGGGCAAGCTGATCGTCGCGGTGCAGCCCGATCGCGGGCATGGCGAGGCGCGCAAGGGCGAATATCATGACGTCAATCTCCCGCCGCGTCACGCCTACGTCGCGTTCTACCTGTGGCTGCGCGAGGGAGCGCGCATCGACGCGATGATCCATTGCGGGACGCATGGGACGCTCGAATGGCTGCCGGGCAAATCGATCGCCTTGTCGGCGTCGTGCGCGCCAGAAGTCGTCCTCGGCCCGTTGCCAGTGGTCTACCCCTTCATCGTCAACAATCCCGGCGAAGCGGCGCAAGCCAAGCGCCGCATCGGCGCGGTGACGATCGGCCATCTGACGCCGCCGCTGGTCGCCGCGGGGAGCCACGGACTCGCCGCCGAACTCGAAGGCCTGTTCGACGAATACGCGCAGGCGCAGACGCTCGATCCGCGCCGCGCGCGCGCCATCGCCAAACTGATTCTCGAACGCGCGGAGCAGGCTGGGCTATCCGAAGAATGCGCGGCCTCCGCGCTGGACCCTGAGGCGGCGCTGACGCGACTCGACGCGTGGCTTTGCGATATCAAGGACATGCGAATCGGCGACGGGCTGCACGTGTTCGGCCGCCCGCCGGATGCAAAATCGCGCGCGGAGAATCTGGATATCCTTCTCGAGCGAAGCGGCGCCGACGCGGCGGCGATCGGCGCGCGGCTCGACGCTTGCGCCGAAGCGGAAATCGCCGGGCTTCTCGCCGCGCTCGACGGTCGCTTCGTGCCGCCGGGGCCGGCCGGCGCGCCGGCGCGGGGACGGCTCGACGTTCTGCCGACCGGGCGCAATCTGTTCGCCGTCGACCCGCGCGCCGTGCCGACCCGCACCGCCTGGGAAATCGGCCGGCGGACCGCGGAGGAGGTCGTGGCGCGCTACACGCAGGACCACGGCGAGTGGCCGCGCCGGATCGTGCTCGATCTCTGGGGCAGCGCCAGCATGCGAACCGGCGGCGACGATATCGCGCAGGCCTTTGCGCTGCTCGGCGTTCGCCCGCTGTGGGATCACGCGTCGAACCGGGTGAGCGGTTATGAGATTCTGCCCCTCGCGATGCTGGGGCGCGCCAGGGTCGACGTCACCTTGCGCGTCTCCGGCCTTTTTCGCGATGTCTTTCCCGCCCAGATCGCCCTGCTTCATCGCGCGATCCAGGATGTCGCGGCGCTGGACGAAAGCCTTGACGACAATCCGCTGACCGCGCACGCCGGCCCCGACGTCCCGCGCATTTTCGGCGCGGCGCCCGGACGATATGGCGTCGGGATTGCGCGCCTGCTCGCGGCAGGCGAATGGACGGATCGCCGCGAACTGGCCGCCGCCTATCTCGCCGCCGCCAGCCACGCCTATGACGGCGAGGGCGAGGGCAGGGAGCAGCGTGAGGCGTTCGGCGCTTGCGTCGCGGCCGCCGACGCCTTCGTCCATGTGCAGGATCTGGCCGGGCAGGACGTGCTCGACTCCGACGCCTTCGCCGAACACGAGGGCGGGTTCGCCGCCGCCGCCCAGATGCTCGGCGGAACGCCTGAACTCTATCACGTCGACACCACGCGGCCGAACAATGGCGTCGTGCGTCCGCTCGCCCAGGAGATCGCCCGCGTCCTGCGCGGCCGGGCGGTCAATCCGCGCTGGATCGCCGGGCAGATGCGCCACGGCCATCGCGGCGCGGCGGAGATCGCCGAAACGCTCGACAATCTGTTCGCCTATGCGGCGCTGACCGACGCCGCGCCGAGCCGCTATTTCGACCTGCTGTTCGAGGCCACCTGCGGCGACGAACGCGTGCGCGCCTTCCTCGTCGCCGCCAATCCGCAAGCCGCGGCGGGCATGGCCGAGCGTTTCGAGGAGGCCCGGCGCCGCGGATTGTGGGTCGCGCGGCGCAATTCGTCGGTCGAGATTCTCGACGAGATGCGGAGGGCCGCCGCATGAATGCGCGCGCCGCGCTGCGCGAGGGTCGCTGTCCCGGCGCGCTCGCGCCAATGCGAACCGGCGATGGTCTGCTGGTGCGCCTTCGCGTGTCCGGCAAGCCGCTGAGCCTCGAATGCGCCGAGGCGATCGCCGATTGCGCGGCGCGGTTCGGCAATGGCGTGATCGAATTGTCCTCGCGCGCCAATTTGCAGTTGCGCGGCGTCCGCGAGGCGGCCCTGCCGGAATTGCAGCGCCGCTTGAGCGCGCTTGATCTCCTGGACGCCGAAGCGGCGGACGAGGCGGTTCGCAACATCGTCGCCAGCCCGATCGCCGACATCGATCCCGACGCAATCGTCGACGTCTCGGCGATCGTCGTCGCGCTCGAAGCGCGGCTCGCCGCCGACCCGTCGCTGCGGCGCCTGCCGGCGAAATTCGGCTTCCTGGTCGACGGCGGCGGCGCGTTGCCGCTCGGCGACGTCGAGGCGGACATAAGGTTTGAGGCTTTTCGCGACGAGGATGGCGCGCGCTTCGCCGTGGCGCTCGCGGGCGACGGCGACGCAATCGCCATCTGCGCGCCGCGCGAGGCGCCCGACGCGGCGGTGGCGCTGGCGGCGGCGTTCCTGCGCACGGCGGCCGCGCGCGGCGACGCCCCACGCAGGATGCGCGAACTGACCCTCGCGCATGGCGCCGCGCCGGTTCTTCGCGCCGCCGGCCTGACGCCGGCGCCGTCGCCCTTAACGCCGCGCCGCGTGACGGCGCATCGGGATTTTATCGGGACCCACCTGTTGGGCGATTTCTCTTTCGTAGGCGCGGCGCCGGTGCTCGGGCGCGTGACCGCCGACGATTTTCGTGTTCTCGCGCAGGCGGCGCGGCGCTGTTCGGCCGCCGACATCCGCGTCACGCCGTGGCGCGCGCTGATCGTTGCGGGCCTTGATCGGCGCGGCGCGGAAGACCTCGCCGCCGCGCTGGCCCCGCGCTTCATCGTCGACCCCGCCGATCCGCGCCTCGCCATCGTCGCCTGCTCGGGGGCGCCCGCCTGCGCCAGGGCGGCGCGCGCGGTGCAGAGCGAAGCGCTCGAATTCGCGTCGACGCTTCCATCGGGGGAGGGGATCGCGCTGCATGTCAGCGGCTGCGAGAAGGGCTGCGCCCATCCGCGCGCCGCGCCGTTCACGCTCGTCGCGCGCCCGTCCGGCTATGACCTGGTGGTCAACGGGTCCGCCGGCGACAAGCCCTTGCACACCGCGCTGCGGGTGCGCGATATCGCGCCGTTGCTGGCGCGTTTGCAAGGAAGGCCATCGCCGTGACGACGAGCCGCGACTATCTCCGCGACGGCGCGGAAATCTATCGCCAGTCCTTTGCGATCATTCGGCGCGAGGCGGATCTGGCGCGCTTCGAGGGGCCGGAAGAGCGCGTCGCCGTGCGCGTCATCCACGCCTGCGGCATGGTCGAGGCCGCCGCCGATCTCCACTTCTCGGCAGGCGCAGCGATAGCGGCGATCGCCGCGCTGCGTCGCGGCGCGCCGATCCTGTGCGACTCGCGGATGGTCGCCGAAGGCGTGACCCGTTCGCGTCTGCCGGCTGACAACGACGTGGTCTGCGCGCTCGGCGATCCCGCCGTCGCCGAGATTTCCAAGCGTTTGCGCACGACCCGCTCGGCGGCGGCGCTCGACCTCTGGGCGTCCCGGCTCGAGGGCGCGATCGTCGCCATCGGCAATGCGCCGACTGCGCTGTTCCGCCTGCTCGACCTGCTCGAGGCCGGCGCGCCGGCGCCGGCGGCGATCATCGGCATGCCCGTCGGCTTTGTCGGCGCCGCCGAATCCAAGGAGGCGCTGCTCGCCTCGAGCCGCCCGTCGATCGTCATGCGCGGGCGCAAAGGCGGCAGCGCGATGGCCGCGGCGGCGGTCAATGCGCTGGCGAGCGCGCTGGAATGACCGCGACGGGCATGGGGCGGCTGTACGGCGTCGGCCTGGGGCCCGGCGATCCCGAATTGCTGACCGTCAAGGCGGTGCGCTTGATCCAGTCGGCGCCGGTCGTCGCCTATTTCGCCAAGGCGGGCCGGCGCGGCAACGCGCGCAGAATCGTCGATCGCTGGCTGCCAGCGACATGCCAGGAACTGCCGCTGTTCTATCCCGTCACCACCGAGATTCCGTTCGACGACCCCCGCTACGCCGCGCTGCTGGCGGCGTTCTATGAAGCCAGCGCCGAGGCGATCGCCGCGCATCTTCTGACCGGCCGCGACGTCGCGCTGCTGAGCGAAGGCGATCCGTTGTTCTACGGCTCGTTCATCCATCTGTTCGTGCGATTGCAGCCGCGCTTCGCCGTGACCATCGTGCCCGGCGTCACCGCGATGTCGGGCTGCCTCGCGTCGTCGCGCACGCCCGCCGCCTGGGGCGACGATGTCCTCACCGTCCTGCCGGGAACCTTGTCCTCCGCCGCTCTCGCCGAACGGCTCAACGGCTGCAACGCCGCGGCGATCATGAAGATCGGCCGCAACCTCGCCAAGGTGCGCGCGGCGCTGATTGGCGCCGGCCTGCTTGAGCGCGCGATCTATGTCGAGCGCGCGACGATGGAAGACGAGATCGTCCTGCCGCTGGCGCAAAAGACCGACGACGCGGCGCCCTATTTCGCGATGGTGATCGTCGGCGGCGCCGGGAGGCGTCCGTGACCGGCGAAGGCGGCCTGTGGATCGCCGGACTCGGTCCGGGTCCCGCGCATTGGATGACGCCCGAGGCCGCCGCGGCGATCGCGCAGGCGAGCGATATCGTCGGCTATGCGCCCTATCTCGATCGTCTGTCGCTGCGCGACGACCAGCGCCGCCACCCCAGCGGCAATCGCGTCGAGATCGACCGCGCGCGCCTCGCGCTGGGCCTGGCGGCGGAAGGGCGCAAAGTCGCGCTTGTTTCCGGCGGCGATCCTGGAATTTTCGCGATGGCGGCGGCGGTGTTCGAGGCGCTGGAGGCGGGCGAGCCGGCGTGGCGCGCGTTGGCCATCGAAGTCGCGCCCGGCCTCAGCGCGATGCAGGCGGCGGCGGCGCGGCTGGGCGCGCCGCTCGGTCATGACTTCTGCGCGATATCGCTGTCGGACAATCTCAAATCCTGGGACGTGCTGGCCCGCCGCCTCGGCGCGGCGGCGGACGGCGATTTCGTCATCGCCCTTTACAATCCCGCCTCGCAGGCGCGGCCAACGCGCATCTTCGAAGCGTTCGACCTGCTGCGGCAACGCAAGAGCGCCGCCACGCCGGTGGCCTTCGCGCGCGCCGTCGGCCGAGCAGACGAGCGTATCGTGTTGACCGACCTCGGCGAGGCCGATCCCGGTCTCGCCGACATGAGCACGCTCGTCTTCATCGGCTCGAGCGAGACGCGGTTCGTCGTCGCGCGGCGCGGCGCGCCCGTGGCTGCTGACGCCGCGCTCCTACGGGGGCGCGCGATGAGCCTCGATCCATGCCAGAACCTCCTCGAGCCGCGTCGTTTGCGTGGCGGGCGGCCCAGCGGGTCGTTGAATCATCACGATAGGGATGCCGAGGATGCGGGCCGCTTCGATCTTGGCGTAGGTCGCCTCGCCGCCGCTATTCTTGGCGACCACGATGTCGATGTTTTCGGCGCGCATCAGCGCCTCTTCGTCGGCGAGGCGGAACGGTCCGCGCGACAGGATCAGCCGATGGAGCGGCAGCGCGTCGATGTCGGCGGGCGGTTCGATCGCGCGCACGAGATAGCGATGCTGCGGCGCGCTCGCGAAGGCGGCGAGTTGCGAACGTCCCTGCGTCAAGAACACCCGGCGGGGCTCGGAACCCAGCGCCTGCGCCGCCGCCACCATCGTCCCGACCTCGATCCAGCGGTCGCCGCTCTCCCGCGCCCAAGGCGCGCGGGTGAAGACGAGCCGCGCGACGCCCGTCGCCTTGCACGCCTCAGTCGCGTGGCGCGACATGCGCGCGGCGAACGGGTGGGTGGCGTCGACCACCGCGTCGATCCGTTCGGCCTTGAGATAGTCGCGCAGTCCCGCCGCCCCGCCGAACCCGCCGATGCGCCGGGGAATTGGCGAGGGCGCGGGATCGCCGGTGCGCCCGGCCAGCGAGAGGACCGCCGCCACGTCGGCGCGCCCGGCGAGCGCGGCGGCCAGCGCGCTGGCCTCCGTCGTGCCGCCGAGAATGAGAAGGCGCATCGGTTCCTTCCGCAAGGTGTGGTCCGGTGACCGCGCCGGGCCGGTGGCTTTCCATCGTCGGCGTCGGCGAGGATGGTCTCGACGGGCTCTCTCCTGCCGCGCGGCGTCTCATCGCGCAAGCCTGCCTGGTCGTCGGCGGCAAGCGCCATCTCGCGCTGGCGGCGGTCTCGGGCGAGCGGGCGATGTCCTGGCCCTCGCCGATCGACGGCGCGATCCCTGATATCATGGCGCGGCGCGGCGAGCCGGTCTGCGTGCTGGCGAGCGGCGATCCGTTTTTCTACGGCGTCGGAAGCCTGCTGATGCGCCATGTCAGCGTCGATGAAATGACCTGTCTGCCCGCGCCTTCGGCGTTCTCGCTCGTCGCCGCGCGGCTCGGCTGGGGGTTGCAGGACTGCGTCGCCCTGTCGCTGCACGGCCGCGCGCTGGAGAATATCATCCCGCATCTGCAGCCCAACGCGCGCCTGATCGCCCTGGCATGGGACGGGGCGACGCCGGGGCGGCTCGCGCGGCTGCTCGTCGAACGCGGCATGGGACGCTCGAAGCTCACCATCTGCGAGGCGATGGGCGGAGCCAACGAACGATTGCGCGCCGCGCGCGCCGAGGATTTCGCATTCGACGATATTGCGCCGCTCAACACCATCGCGCTCGAGGTCGTCGCCGCGCCGGGCGCGCGCCTGCTGCCGCGCGCCAGCGGCCTGCCCGACGCGCTGTTCGAGCATGACGGGCAGATCACCAAGCGCGAAGCGCGCGCGATCACCCTCGCCGCTCTCGCGCCGCGCCGGGGCGAGTTGCTGTGGGACGTCGGCGCCGGCTGCGGATCGGTGGCGATCGAATGGATGCTGTGCGATCCGGCCAATCGCGCTTTCGCGATCGAGCAGAATCCGGAGCGCGCCGCGCGCATCGCCCGCAACGCCGCCGCGCTTGGCGTTCCCGGCCTCGAAATCGTCGAAGGCGAGGCGCCCGGCGCGCTCTCCGGCCTGCCGCGGCCCAACGCGGCTTTCGTCGGCGGCGGAGCAAGCGACGCCGCGCTCCTCGACCATGTCTTCGAGGCGCTGGCGCCGGGCGGGCGGCTGGTGGTCAACGCGGTGACGCTGGAGGGGCAGGGCGAGCTGGCGCGGATGTTGCGGCGGCGCGGCGGCGACCTCTTGCGCGTCGACATCGCGCACGCCGATCCGATCGGCCGCTTCCACGGCTGGCGCCCGTCGATGCCGCTCGTCCAATGGCGGATGGAAAAGCCATGGCCGGAGCTGATCGCGATCGGCGTCGGCTGCCGCAAGTCCTGCGCCAGCGAAGCGATCGTCGCGCTCGTGCGGCGCGCCCTCGCCGACTGCGGCCTCGATTCCCTCCCCCATTGTGGGGGAGGCCCAGGGAGGGGGGTCGCGCCGCCCTATCCGACGCACGCGCAACCCCGTTCTCCGCTCGATCAGCGCGACCCCTCATCCGTCATGCTTCGCATGCCACCTTCCCCCGCAAGGGGGGAAGGGGAAGGCGTGCCGCGGCTGTTCAGCCTGATCGATAAACGCGGCGAGCCGGGCCTGCGCGCGGCTGCGGATGCGCTGGGGTTCGACCTGGTCTTTCTGTCGCGCGAGGCGCTGGCCGCCGCCGCGCCGCGCCTGCTCACCCGCTCAGTGGCGGCGCGAACCCGGTTCGGCCTCGACTCGGTGGCCGAAGCCGCGGCGCTGGCGGGGGCGGGACCGAACGCGCGGTTGCTGGCGCCGCGCCTCGCGGCGGACGGCGCGACTTGCGCGATCGCGATGGATTGCGGCGCGCGGCGGAGCGAGCCGCGATGACCATCCACTTCATCGGCGCGGGTCCGGGCGCCGCCGACCTCATCACCCTGCGCGGGCGCGACCTGCTGGCGCGCTGTCCGGTCTGTCTCTATGCGGGCTCGCTGGTGTCATCGGCTTTGCTCGCCCATTGTCCACCCGGCGCGCGCCTCATCGACACCGCGCCGATGGACCTCGATCAGATCGTCGCGCAATGCGCCGACGCGCATGCTCAGGGGCTCGACGTCGCGCGGCTGCATTCGGGCGACCTGTCGATCTGGAGCGCGATGGGCGAGCAATTGCGGCGGCTCGACGCGCTGGCGATCCCGTACACGATCACGCCGGGCGTGCCAGCCTTCGCCGCCGCCGCGGCGGCGCTCGGCAACGAGCTGACCCTGCCAGGGGTCGCCCAATCGGTGGTGCTGACGCGCACGCCGGGCCGCGCCTCCGCGATGCCCGAGCGCGAAAAACTCGTGGTGTTCGCCTCGACCGGCGCGACGCTGGCGATCCATCTGTCGATCCATGTGCTGGACCGGCTGGCCGGCGAACTCATGCCCTTCTATGGCGCGGATTGCCCCGTCGCCGTGGTCTATCGCGCCTCGTGGCCGGATGAGCGCATCCTGCGCGGGACCCTGGCTGACATCGCTGCGCAGGCGAAGGCGGCGGCGATCGGGCGCAGCGCGCTGATCTTCGTCGGACCGGCGCTCGCCGCGAGCGATTTCGCCGAGAGCGCGCTTTACGACCCCGACTATGTCCGGCGCTTCCGCGGCGGCGACGGACCGGGGTCCGCGTCATGACGGCAAACGGACTGGTCATCGCCGCGCCGCGCTCGGGCAGCGGCAAGACCACGGTGACGCTGGGGCTGCTGCGCGCCTTCCGGCGACAGGGGCTCGACGTCGTCGGCGTCAAATCGGGGCCCGACTATATCGACCCGGCGTTTCACGCGGCGGCTTCGGGACGCGCCGGACTCAATCTCGATAGCTGGGCGATGGCGCCGGCGCTCATTTGCGATCTCGCCGCCCGTGCGGCGGAAGGCTGCGACATCCTGTTGTGCGAAGCTTCGATGGGCCTGTTCGACGGCGTGCCGGGAGAGCCGGGACGGACCGGCGCTTCCGCTGACGTGGCCGCGCTGCTCGGCGCGCCGGTGGTTCTGGTGCTCGACGCCTCTGGCCAGGCGCAATCGGCGGCCGCCATCGTCAAGGGCTGCGCGACCTATGATCCGCGCATTGCGATCGCCGGCGTCGTGCTCAACCGGGTCGGCAGCGCGCGGCACCGGCGCCTGGCGGGCGAGGCGATCGAGGCGCTCGGCATCCCCGTCGTCGGATCGCTGCAGCGCCTCGAAGACATGGCGCTGCCGGAACGCCATCTCGGCCTCGTCCAGGCGAGCGAGACAGAGGCGCTCGAGGCGCGCCTCGAGCGCATCGGCGAACGCGTGGCGGCGCATGTCGATCTGACGGCGTTGCGCGGCCTCGCGCGGCCGCTGCGCGTTTCCGGCGACAGCGCGGCGCTGATCGCCCTGACGCCGCCCGGTCAGCGTATCGCGGTGGCGCGCGACGCGGCGTTCTCGTTCATCTATCCGCATCTGTTGTCGGGGTGGCGCGCCGGCGGCGCAGAAATCTGCTTCTTTTCGCCGCTGGCCGATGAAGCCCCGCCCGCCGATTGCGATTTCTGCTGGCTGCCCGGCGGCTATCCCGAACTGCATGCCGGCCGCCTCGCCGCCGCCGAAAATTTCCTCGGTAGTTTGCGGCGCTTTGCCGAACGCCGTTCGGTGCACGGCGAGTGCGGCGGCTACATGACGCTGGGCGCCGCGTTGACCGACGCCTCCGGCGTGGTCCATCGGATGGCCGGTTTGCTCGGCCTCGAATCGTCCTTCGCGACGCGCCGGATGAATCTCGGCTACCGCGACGCGACGCTCGCCGCCGCTTGCGGCCTCGGCGCGGCCGGGCGGTGGCTCAAGGGTCACGAGTTCCACTATTCGACCGTGCTCACGACCGGCGGCGACGAACCCTTCGCTCAGGTTCGCGACGCCTATGGCGGCGCGGCGGCCCCGTCCGGCTCCCGCCGGGGCAATGCGAGCGGGAGTTTCTTTCATGTCATCGCAGAAGCGGACTGACGTTCGCCTCAGCCCTTGGCCAGCGCCAGCTCCTTAATCCGCGTCAGCGTCGCCGATGGGGTGATCGCGTCGGTCGACATCTTGACGTGGATGATCGCCGGCGCGCGCGCCGCCCGCGCCGCCTCGAACGACGCCGGAAAATCCTCGGTCTTCTCGACGAGGGCGCCGAACCCGCCGAAGGCCCGCGCGTAGGCGGAGAAATCGGGATTGCGCAGGTCGGTCGCAAAGACCCGGCCGGGATATTCGCGCTCCTGGTGCATGCGAATCGTGCCGTAGCTCGCGTTGTCGCAGACGATCACGATGATCGGCAGGTCGTATTGAACAGCGGTCGCAAATTCCTGGCCGTTCATCAGGAAATCGCCATCGCCGTTGATCGACAGGATCAGCCGGTCGGGGTGGAGGCGCTGCATCGCCACCGCCGCCGGCACGCCGTAGCCCATCGAGGCGGAAGTCGGCGCGATATGGCTGCCGAGACGGCGGAATCGATAGAAGCGATGAATCCATGCGGCGTAGTTGCCGGCGCCGTTGCACAGGATCGCGTCGGGCGGAAGATGCTCGCGCAGCCACACCATGATCGCGCCGAGATTGACCGGGCCAGGCTGCGGCGTCGGCGCCTGCGTCCAGGCGATGAACTCCTTGTTGGCTTCGCCGGTTTGCGCGCTCCATACATTGGGGCCGCGCGGCTTGAGCGCGTCGAGCGCGGCGGCGAAGGCGATCGGCGTGGCGTGAATGGGCAGGCGCGCCTGATAGAGGCGCCCGAATTCCTCCGCCGAGGAATGGATGTGGACGAGCGCGGCGCGGGGCTTGGGGATTTCGAACAGGGTGAAGCCCTGCGAGGGGATTTCGCCGAGGCGTCCGCCGAGCACGATCGGCAGGTCGGAGTTCTTGATCCGGGCGATCAGCCGGGGATTGGGGCCGATGCCGAGATCGCCGGCGTAGCAGGGATGGCGCGCATCGAACAGCGATCCGCGCCGGTAGCTCGTCACCACCGGCAATTCAAATCGTTCGGCGAACGCCTGCACCGAGTGGGCGGCCGCCTCGCTCCATCGCGTGCCGCCGAGTATGAGCAACGGCGCGCTGCGCCGCCGCCAGCAAGTCCTCGAACGCCGCCATCGCGGGCGCGCCGGGCCAGGTCTCGACCGGTTCGCTCGCCCGCGCGTCCGGCGCCAGATACGGGCTCGACGAGCATGTCGCGGGGAAGGCTGACGACGACCGGTCCGGGGCGGCCTTCCATCGCGCATTGGAACGCTCGCGAAACGATCTCCGGCACGCGGCGCGCCTCGTCGATTTCGGTCGCCCATTTGGCGACCGAGCCGAAGAACGCGCGATAGTCCATTTCCTGAAACGCGTCGCGACCGCGAAAACTCCGCTCGATCTGGCCGACGAACAGCACCATCGGGGTCGAATCGTGGCGCGCGATATGCAGGCCCGGCGAGGCGTTGGTCGCGCCGGGGCCGCGGGTGACGAAGCACACGCCCGGCCGCCCGGTCGCCTTGCCCATCGCCTCGGCCATCATCGCGGCGCCCGCTTCGTTGCGGCAGACGGTGATCGTGACGTCGCGATCGCGCAACGCGTCGAGCACCGCCAGATAGCTTTCGCCGGGCACGCAGAACACATGGCGCACCCGGTTGACGATCAACTGATCGACGAGCGCCTGGGCGGCGCTGCGCGGGCTGGCGGGCTGTTGCATCATTCGAATTCCCGGGTTGCGGTGAAGAGGCCGCCGCGGCTATGGGCCGAGGATCGCCAGTTCGGTGTAGGAGAGATCGCCGAGCGCCGGAGGCTCCCGTCCCTTGAAGTATTTGGCGCCGCGTTCGGCGAGATATTTGCCGACCAGGCCGGGCTCCGGCCCCGTCGCGTCGGCGAGAAAAATCGGCCAGGCGCGCCACCACAAATAGCGGCCGATCGGCCCGGCGAAATGGACGAACTGGTCCATGCTGCGGCAGTAGATCAACTGCTGGCAGGGAACCAGGCGATGAAACGCCGCCCGTCGTTGCACAACGAAGGGATAGGCGAGGCCGTCCTCGACGCAGACCAGCGCGCGGCACCCGAGCGCCGCATGTTCGGCGAGAATCGCGCGCTCGCTTTCCGGCAGCAGCGCCGCCTCGGGCGCATCCGCCGCGAAAGCGACCACGCGGACGCCCGGCCGGCGCGCCGACAGGATGGGCGCAAACACGATCTGGCCGGTGCAGAACTGCTTGAAGCCGAGCGCCTCGACGCCGCGACGGGTGTGCGCCGCCGGCGAAATGTTGAGATAGGTGACGTCCTTGCGCTTGACCGCCATCGCGTGCAGCGCCATCGCATAGCCGCGATAGTCCTTGTCGACGCACCAGCTCGACAGGTTGCAGCGGATGCTCTCCCCCTGCGGCCCGGCGTGAAGGGAATAGATCACCAGAAGGACGCCGACGATCTCGCCATCGCTCTCCAGCACAAATCCGTATTTGGGGAAATCGGCGATCGCCGGGCGCATCGCCATGCGCGCCAGCGCGCGGACCCAATAGGCGCGACGTCGACGCGGAAATCCGCGCCGCAGGCAATCGACGACCGAATCCATGTCGGGGCCTTCGATCTGCCGGCATCGAACGCCCGAAGTTTTCGTCGCCGGCATGGCGTTTACCGTCAATTCAGTTCAATGGCCGAGAATGGTTCAAGACATAATACAATGGGTCAGTGACTGAAACGTTGAGGCGGCCGGCGCATGTCGATTAGGTTAACGATAATCTCGCAGATTCAGCAGGTTGCGACCGAGCAGAAGAAGACGCTGGCGCCGCTTTCCGACGATCTGCCGCTGCTCGAATCGGGCCTTGATTCGCTGTGCTTTGCGATCCTGGTGGCGCGCCTCGAGGATTTGACGGGAACCGATCCGTTCACCGCCTCCGACGGCGGCCGGTTCCCCAACACGGTCGGCGAGTTGATCGCGTTCTACGAACATGTCGCAGCCTGAGCCGTTGACGCTCGCCGACTTGATGCAAGCGGGGGCCGGCGCCGGCCGCGCGTTCGCGACGAGCGAGGCTTCGCTGCGGCTCGATGAGCTGTCGAGCGCGACCAGTCTCGGCGAGGGCCTCGAACGATTGACGGATCGCTCGGTGATCCTGATGGCCGGCGATCCCCTGAAGACCGCCGCCGCGCTGATCGAACTCGACGGCCGGGCGCGCCGCATCGTGCTGTGCCCGCCCGATCTCGAAGCGCGGCATCTGCCCGCCGTCGCGCGCGACGCCGGGGCCGAGGCGATCGTCCATGACGCGCAGATTCCGCCGCCGCCGGGGATCGTCGCGCTCGCCGCGCCCTGCGCGCTGCCGCTCCGCTCGCGCGCCGCTGCGTCCGCGCCGCGCCGCGCGACGGAATGGGTGCTGCTGACCTCCGGCACCACCGGCGATCCGAAAATGGTGGTCCATACGCTGGCGACCCTGACCGGCGCCGATCCTGCAGCGGGCCTCGCCGGCGACGGTCCAGAACTGGGCGACGTTCTACGACATCCGGCGTTACGGCGGCCTGCAGATTTTCCTGCGCGCCGTCGCCGGCCGCGGGTCGCTCACGCTGCGCGGCGCGGGCGAGACGGTTGACGATTTCCTGGTTCGCGCCGGCGCCGCCGGGGTCACGCACATTTCGGGCACGCCATCGCATTGGCGGCTGGTGCTGATGAACCGCGCCGCGCGCCGCATGGACCCCGACTATGTCAGGCTGTCCGGCGAGATCGCCGACGAGGCGGTCCTCGAAGCGCTGTCGGCGCTCTATCCGCGCGCCCGCGTCGCCCATGCCTACGCCTCGACGGAAGCCGGCGTCGGCTTCGAGGTCGACGACGGCCGCGCGGGGTTTCCGGCCTCCTTTCTGGGCGAGCGGGATAATGGCGTCGTCATGAAAATCGTCGACGGCTCCCTGCGCCTCCGTTCCGAGCGCGCGGCGCTGCGCTATCTCGGCGACAATCCGCCGGACCTGCGCGACGCCGACGGCTTCGTCGACACCGGCGACATGATCGAGCTCGACGGCGACCGCTGCCATTTCGTCGGCCGGCGCGGCGGCATCATCAATGTCGGCGGCGCCAAGGTGAACCCCGAGGAAGTGGAGGCGGTGATCAACCTGCATCCCGGCGTCCACGCCAGCCTCGTCAGGGCGCGCAAGAACCCGATCACCGGGGCGCTGGTCGCCGCCGATGTCGTGCTCAACGAAGGGGTGAGCGAAGCCGCCTCGCTGAAGGCCGAGATCGTCGCCGCCTGCGCGAGCCGCCTTGCGCCGCACAAGGTGCCGGCGCTGGTTCGCTTCGTTCCCTCTCTCGCGGTGACCGCAGGCGGAAAGCTGGCGCGCAGTGGATAACATCCTCGTCACCGGGGCGAGCCGCGGCATCGGGCTGGCGATCGCCAGAAAACTGTCGGCGTCAGGCTATTCGGTGACCGCGGTGGCGCGCCGGAGCAGCGAGGATCTCGATGCGGCGATCGAAGCGTGCCGGCAAGAGGGGTTCGGTTCGCTCGCCTTCGCGGCGCTCGATCTGTCGGACATCGAGGCGATTCCCGATTTCGTCCGGCGATTGCGACGCCGGAGCGGGCCGATCTACGGCCTCGTCAACAACGTCGGCATCGGCCCGGAGGGGCTGCTCGCGACAATGCCCAACAGCCAGATCGAAGCGCTGCTCAGGCTCAACAATCTGTCGCCGATCGTGCTCACCAAATATGTCGTGCGCGGCATGATGGCGGAGGGGCGCGGGCGCATCGTCAACCTGTCGTCGATCATCGCCTCGACCGGCTTTAACGCGCTGTCGGTCTATGGCGCGACCAAGGCGGCGATGATCGGCTTCACCAAGTCGCTCTGCGCGCGAGGTCGGACGCCTCGGGATCACGGTCAACGCCATCGCGCCGGGCTTCATCGACACCGAAATGACCCGCGGGCTGGACGACGCGCAACGCAAACGCATCGCCGATCGCAGCGCGCTGCGCCGTCTCGCCGAAGTCGAGGACATTGCCGAGATGACGGCGTTCCTGATCGGCGAGACCGGCCGCAACATCACCGGCGCGGTGATGACGGTGGACGCCGGCGCCACCGCCTGAGCGGGAGGCGCCCGCGCTGGGCCGCTTACAGGTTAAGGGTCGTCCTGACCGACGCCGGCCATTGCGCGACATCGACGCCGTGCGTCGCGAACAGCGCGACCGCCAGACGATCCATGCCGAACGCCACGCATCCGGTGTGGGCGACCTCGCCGGCGCCGTTGCGCATGTTCCAGGTCGTCCCGAAATGGTCGCGGTGATAGTTGAAGCTCATGCAGGCGGTCGGCTGCTCGGCCGAGCGCACAGGGCACGACCAGTTCGAACTTCAGCGATTGCTGCGCCTGCGCCTTGCCGACCAGCACGCCGCCGCGCCCGAAGAACGGATCGCTCGCCGTCTCCACGCGATAGCTGAGGCCCAGCGAGTCGGCGATGCCGGTCGCGCGGGCGAACCAGCGCTCGCGGAACGCCAGCGTCTGCTCGGGCGTCGCCGATGAACACATATTCGCGCATGCGAAACGACTGGAAGCGATCGATGTCGCGCGACGGTTCGCGGCGGAAGCAGTCGCAGGCGACGTCGAAGATCAGGCCGTCCGCCGGGATCGGTCCCGCCGCGGCGGCCATGGGATAGACGGGATAGCAGGCGGCCGGCGCCAGAACGAGCTCGCTGCTCGCCAGCGCCTCGGTCCAGTCCTCGCCAGCGATGAAGCGGTCGACCGCCGCGCCGATCTCGCGCTCGCCGCCGCCGAGCGCGCAAACGCAGCCGAGCAGATGGGGAAAGCTCTTGAGGTAGCCGGACTTTTCGATCAGCGCGCGGCTGACCACCGGCGGCAGGCGCAGGATTTCCGCGCCGGGCTCGCGATGCCGCGAGATCAGCGCGGCGAGCGCCTCCACCACCCCCTCGTAGCGCCCGGTGCGGCCGTAGACGCCATCGACGCCCATCGGGCGAAACAGCGTCTCAAGCAACACCTCCGGCGAAGTCCGGGGCTGGCCAAACGTCTTGGGAACCACCGTCATGCGCGGACTCCTATGCGGTTTGTCAATCGTTCAATCCCAGCGGCGCGTCGCTCATCAGCACGGCGGCCTGCGCGTCGGCGAGAATGCGGTCGTTGTTGATCATGATCGGCGAGGAGAGGATGTCGCGTAGATACCGCCCCATCGCGAATTCGCTGTCGTTGCGATAGCCCGACAGGCCGCAGGCGCGCATCGCGCTCATCACGATGGTCACCGCCAGTTCAGAGGCCTCGACCTTCAGGAAGTTCAGCGCGAGCTGCACGTCGATCGCGGTGAGGCTCTCGGGGTCGGTCGAATGAAGTTCGAACTTCTGCGTCGCCGCCTGCAACGCGCCGCGCAGCGTCTCCAGCGAGACCCGCGCTCGCGTCAGATGCGCCGCGGCGGGCGGAAGCTTGCCGGCGGCGGCGCGCGCCGCCTTGCGCACGAAGGCGCGCGCCCGCTGCACCGCGCCGGCGGCGACCCCGGTCCAGGCGGCGCTCCAGAACAGATGGGCGAGCGGCATCATCGTCTGGCTGTGGATGCGATCGTAGGGCTCGGGCAGGATCTGATCGGGCTCGCCCTCGGCGCGCAGCATGAAGCCGGTGCTGCAGGTGCCGCGCATGCCCAGCGTGTCCCACGACTGGGTGCGCTCCAGCGTGTAGTCCTCTTTCAGGAACGCCACGAGCACCTGGTCCGAACTGGCGGCGGTCTCGGCGCGCCGCGCGGTGGTGACGATGCCGTCGGCGTGCGCACCATAGGAAATGACCGAGGCGTTGCGCTCCAGGGCGATCCGCGACGCTTTGGTCTGGATCGCCGCTTCGCTGGAGCGGATATTGCCGCCGGCGGCGCCTTCGGTGGTCGAGGAGGCCATCAGCAATTGCTGTTCGGCGATGCGGCGCTGGAGGCCTTCCTGCCAGGCGTTGCCGCCGCTGTGGCGCACGAGGCAGGCGATCTTCACCTGATGCATCGCATAGATCATCGCGCTCGAGGCGCAGGCGCGGCCGAGGATCGAGCAGACGTCGACGACATCGGCGACGCTCGCCTCCTCGCCGCCCAGCGCCGCCGGGATCAGCACGCCGAGCAGTCTTTGCTCGCGAATGGCGTCGAAGGCTTCCTTCGGGAAGCGGCCGTCGCGGTCGACCTCGTCGGCGAAGCGCGCGGCGACTTCCGCCGCCGCCGCCGCGCGGGCGCGCAGGCCGCCCGACTCATAGCGGCCCGCCGCGCTGGCATGCGCGTTGCGAAGGGGCAGTCGGCTGATGTTGGACGCCATGGTCAGGGTCTCCGTCATCTTGCGAAACTCTTGCCGTCGGACTGGCCAGTCGCAAGTAGATTAATGTTAATAATTCACTAAGATCTGGTTGTATATTTCATTGATGACCGATGACTCGCACCATCGCGCGTTTCTGATAAATAATCGATAATGTGTTTGTTTAATGGTTAACAGATTGTTACAAAATAAAGAACATATCTCCGCTTGCATTGGCTAAAAATTAGGGCGATTATTTGTAATACTGCGTCGCGCGTCGCCAACAAGCGTTGTTTCGCGGTTGCGCCGTTTTGATACAGAGGATGAGGAACTATGCTGGACCGCGCCGCTTTGACCGATCAGGTCGTCGACATCGTGCGACAGGTCATGCCGGGCCACACCGCGCTCGCCAATCTCGCCGCGGACGCCGATCTCTACGACGCGGGCCTGACCTCGATGGCGATGGTCAAGCTGATGCTGGCGGTCGAGGTCGCGTTCGACATTGCGATTCCGGACGCCGATCTCAACCCCGACAATTTCCGCTCGGTCGCCGCGGTCGAAGCGCTGGTCGTCCGGTTGCGCCGCGCCTGATCGTCCATGCCGCTCGATCGGTTCGCGCGCCGGTTTCTCGATCTGGCCGCGGCTGGCGCGCGCGGGCGTTCGGGCGAGCCGACGCTCGCCGAAATGCGCGAGGGCGTCGAGGGCCTCGCGGCGTTCGCCGGTGGGCGACCCGTTCAGGGCGCGACGCGCGACGCGGTGTTGCCGGGCAGCGCCATTCCGGTCCGAATCTATTCGCCTTTCGCGCCGGCTTCGCCGACGCTTCCCGGACTTGTCTATTTTCACGGCGGCGGCTGGCTGTCGGGCGGCCTCGCCTCGCATGAGGCGATTTGCCGCGCGCTCGCCGAGGAGGGCGGCTGCGGCGTCGTCGCGGTCGACTATCGCCTGGCCCCGGAGCATCGCTTTCCCGCGGCGATCGAGGATTGTCGCGCGGCGGTGGCGATCGTCTGCGCGCGCGCGGCGGAGTTCGGCCTCGATCCCGCGCGCATCGGGGTCGCCGGCGATTCGGCGGGCGGCAATCTGGCCGTCGTCGTCTGCCAATTGGCGAGGGAGGGCGGACCGAAGATCGCGCTGCAGGCGCTGCTGTGCCCGGTGATGGATGCGCTCGGCCACACCGGATCACGGCAGACGCTGGGGCGCGGCCATTTTCTCGAAGAGCGCACGATGATCCGCTATTGGGAGAACTATCGCATCGAAGGGCTCGATCCGGACGATCCGATGGTGTCGCCGCTGCGCGCGCGCGACTTCCGCGGCCTGCCGCCGGCGCTGATCCACACCGCCGAATATGATCCGCTGTGCGACGAAGGCGCGCTTTACGCCATCGAACTCGCGCGCGCCGGCGTGGCGGTCCATCACTGCCAGCACCCCGGCATGATCCATCATTTCTACGGCCTTGGCGGCGCCATCCCCTATGCCGAAACCGCCTGGGCGGCGATCGGCGCGGAAATTCGCTCAGCCTTCGCCTGACCGCACGCCCATGCCTGAAGGGTCGGCCGGAGGCGCGAGGCTCGAAATCCCCCTCTTCCGCTTGCGGCCCTCATCTGTCACCCTGCCGGTGACATCTTCTCCCGCCTTGCGGGAGAAGGGTCAGGGCTCGTCCGATCGCCCTGTTCCCTCACAGCGCTGCTTGCTTTGATCGGGAACATCGGTAGGTTGCGCCCGCATGAAAAAGATTGGTTTTCTTTCGTTCGGGCATTGGACGCCCTCGCCGCAGTCGCAGACGCGCTCGGCGGCCGACGCGCTGCTGCAATCCATCGATCTCGCTGTCGCCGCTGAGGAGCTGGGCGCCGATGGCGCCTATTTCCGCGTCCATCATTTCGCGCGCCAGCTTGCTTCGCCGTTCCCGCTTCTGGCGGCCGTCGGCGCGAAGACCAGCCGCGTCGAGATCGGCACGGCGGTCATCGACATGCGCTACGAGAACCCGCTCTATATGGTCGAGGACGCCGGCGCGGCGGACCTCATCGCCGGCGGGCGCCTGCAACTGGGGATCAGCCGGGGCTCGCCTGAACAGGTGATCGATGGCTGGCGCTACTTCGGCTACGCGCCGGCCGAGGGCGAGAGCGACGCCGACATGGGCCGGCGCCATGCGACGGTGTTCCTCGACGCGCTGCGCGGCGAGGGCTTCGCCAAGCCGAACCCGCGGCCGATGTTCTCAAATCCGCCCGGCCTGCTGCGCCCCGAACCCTATGCGCAGGGCCTGCGCGAGCGCATCTGGTGGGGGGCCGGCTCCAACGCCACGGCGGTCTGGGCGGCCAAGCTCGGCGTGAACCTGCAAAGCTCGACCCTCAAGGACGACGAGACCGGCGAGGCGTTCCACATCCAGCAGGCCGCCCAGATCCGCGCTTTCCGCGCCGCCTGGAAGGAGGCCGGCCACAAGCGCGAACCGCGGGTCTCGGTCAGCCGCAGCATCTTCGCGCTGGTCGACGATCGCGACCGCGCCTATTTCGGCCGGGGGCGCGAGGAAGAGGACCAGATCGGCCTGATCGACGAAAACACGCGTGCGATCTTCGGGCGCAGCTACGCCGCCGAGCCGGACGTCCTCGTCGAGCAGCTCCGAAAGGACGAAGCGATCGCTGACGCCGACACGCTCCTGCTGACCGTGCCCAACCAGCTCGGCGTCGCCTACAACGCCCATGTCATCGAGGCGATCCTCACCCACGTCGCGCCCGCCCTCGGCTGGCGCTGACGTCACCGCCAAGGCGCGTCTGGATGGCCTCGCCAATGCGATGCCGCCCGGCGCCTGCGGCAGCCGTCGCTCCACGATCGCGTCCAGGACTTGGCGGCCCGTCATGCCGGAGATCGTCTCGCGCGGCAGGACGTCGCAGACATGCGGCCGTTTCGCGGCTTCCACCATATGCGCTCTCCTTCCAGAACATTGCGCTCCGTTTTGCGGCTGCAACGCGACAACGGTCTGGTCCAAAATCCGGACCGGAGGCGCGTCTGGATCGTGGTAGGGAGGAGGAATGGCGGGATATGGGCAGTTCTGCGCTGTAGCGCGCGCACACGAAGTCCTCGGCGGACGGTGGACATTGCTCGTCGTTCGCGAGCTGCTGTCGGGCGCGCGCCGTTTCAGCGAAATCCGCAGGGGAATTCCACGCATCTCACGGACCATGCTTTCTGAGCGGCTTCAGTCGTTGACCGACCTCGGCGTCATTCTGCGCGAGGAGGGCGCAAGCGGACCGGAGTATGTCGTGACCAGCGCCGGCGCCGAGCTGGCGGAGCACATCCGAGCCCTCGGCGTGTGGGGGCAGCGCTGGCTGCCGCGCCACGCCGAAATCGAGGACTTCGATCTCGAACCCCTTCTGCTCGATATGAGGCGGCGTATAAGGCCGACAGCCCTGCCCCCCGAACCGATGATCGTGCGCTTTGAAGTGCGCGGCCATCGACATCGATTTCTGCTTCTCAAGGCGCCGGAAATTTCGATATGCGACCATAATCTCGGATTTCCCGAGCGGCTGGTGGTGCGCGCCAGGCTCGGGACGCTCGCAGCCTGGTGGCGCGGGGATATCGGCTTTTCGGAAGCGCGCCGCTCCGGCCTGGCGCTCGAAGGCCAGCGTGAGTTGATCCGCGGCTTCCCGGACTGGTTCGAGCGCTATCTTTTCGCTGACGTCGAACCGGCGGCACGCCTCGTCGCGGCGGCATCCTGACGCCTGTCCGAGGCAAAGTCAGGTCCGTATTTCGTACCCCCCGAGCCGATGCCGGCGGTCGATAGAAGGAAGGTCTTCAACACCCAAATGGAGGTCTCGATGACCGCGCACCTGCTCATTCTATACCCCAAGCCCAAGGACGAGGCCGCCTTCGACATGGCCTATCGCGAGGAACATCTGCCGTTCGCGGGCCCCAAGCTCGTCGGGGCGTTGGGCGTCACGACAAAACGGGTGGTGGGCCCCGCGTTTGCGCCGCCGCCGTATCATCTCATGTCCGATGTCAGCTTCCCATCGCTCGAGGCGCTGAAGGCCTGCGCGAATTCAGCCGGTGGACAGGAGGCGCTCACCCATGCGGCTTCGATCAGCACCGGCGGCGCGCCCACGGTGATGGTCGTGATCGAGGGATAGCATCCGCCCGTCGCCCTTCAAGCGACCCGACCCGGATCGGCTTGCCGTCGACGCCCAGGACGCCGCGCCGAGCCATCGGCGCGGCGCTGCTGTTATGAGAGAGATGCAGCAGTCACGATTTCCTGAACACGCGAAGCGGCCTCAAAACTCGTACGTATCGTGAGAAGCGCCAGGAGACGGCGTCGTCAACGCGAAATCTTGCGCGCCGCCGGATTGGCGTGATTGCTTCAGTCAGCTCACGGAAGCGCCGCGAGCAAGCCATTTGGAATATGTCTGCACCGCAAATTTTGGATCCGCTGATTCCTCAAGGACATGGATAAATTCGATCAAGTGGCCGTCCGGGTCCGCAAAATACTGCGCCACCGCCGGCATCCAACCGAGCACGATCGATTCATCCAACGGCTCGTTGTTGAAACCCAATGGTTGAACGCCGTGAGACTTCAGGTCCACGGCAGATTTGAGAACGTCCTCGAGAGACACCTTGAATGCGATGTGCAAGCGGAGACGTAGCGGCGCGTTCCCGGTTTGCCAAAGGCCCAGCATCCCTGTCCGCTTTTCCTCGACCCAAAGGAATGCAACACGATCATCGACAAGGGTCGCCAGCTCCAATCCCACGACGTCTTGATAAAATGACGCAGAATCTTTGACGTTCGCGACGGTCAAATGCGTTTCGTACAGACCTTGTATGGCGGGTGTGGCTTTCTTGCTCTTGCGCGTCATCATAGTCGCCGTTCTCCAGTGTTGCGGCGCAAGCCTGGCATTTAGCCCGACTTCCGCGCACCGCCTCTCGATCGCTGTCGGTTCGGCGCGAACATCAGGCAGACTGTTTCGATGACCAAGCAGGACAAGCAGAGCTGGAACAAGGGCCGCGCCGACGCCATGCGCCGCCCAAATGCCCCCGCCAACCCTCTTTCGTGCGCACCGCCAATCCATCAATTGTCGTTCTATTCGTGAGCTGATTTAGCGGAGTAACTCGGCGTCATCGTCCGGCTGCTCGGCGCCAACCGAATCGTTGGCGCAACCGGCGGGCCTCGCCGAGCGAACTCAAGCAAACGCGCTCAGATCCCAATCCGGCGGCGGCTGGGCGTGCTGAGGGCGGTGACGGCGAAGGCCGTCACGTGCGCTTTGCTGATCGTTTCATGGGTGTCTCCTGGGTTTTTCATATCCGGTCTATTCTGAGCGTCGTGCGCTGCATCCGCTTGTAGTTTGATCTCGGGCGCGGCTGTCACCGCGGGAACAGCGCCGCGTACGAGGCCGCCCTAAGCTCCTGACCATCGAAGGGCATCCCGCCCTTCCTTGACAAGGAGACATCACATGTACCGCAAGACGATCTATGCCGTCGTGGCTTTTCTCGCTTTGGGCAGCGCCGCGTTCGCACCTGTGTCGGCAATGGCTGGCGTGCGGCCCGGCGGCGTCGTTCACAACAACGCCAAGTGCGGCGTCAACAGTGTCATCCCCGGGGGCACACTTCGGGGGCCCGCCTGCCGCCTGAGATAAGCCGGCAAACGAATCCCACCGGGTTTGGTTTGGCGCGTTAGCAATATAGGCGAGCGCACCGTCGTAACCGGCGCGCTCGCCATTAGCGATCCAGGCGCCAACGAGATACAGCTTCGTTGAACGAGTCTATTCGGTCGGCTCCGGGTCAAAGCCGGCTGTCGAGCCTCGCGGCCGGCGGCGACAGAGAGCTTCGCCGCTGGCATCAGGCGAGAGCCCATTGCGGAACGTCTCATCAATCCTCCTTTGTTGGCCGTGGATCGGCCGGCAAGCGATCGCTGCGCGCGCTTGCGGCGAACGGGCCAGACGGTTTTCGGCGCTAAGGCGAGTGAACCGGCTGGGTGAGGAAGCGTTCGCGCGAAACGGGAAGGGACGGTTCGCCCGCGACATCCGAAGCCGTCGCCCGCTCTTCCAGCATCGAACGCAGAATATCCAGGCCGACATCGAAGTTGCTCTGCACAGTCGGCCAGACTTGTTCGAAGAAGGCCAAGTCTTTCGGCTTCGGCTTGGCGAAGCGGAGTTCGAAACGCGTGCCGCCGTCCGCCCGCCCCTCGAGGGCATAGGTCATCCGGATTTTCGGGGCGCCCGGGATCGGCAATAGCGCCGTCAAGGTCACGTAATCGAACGGGCGCCAGTCGAGAATGTCCTCGATGATGGCGTCCTTGCCGTGCATGCAATGGTTCTGCGTGCCGGCGCCGCGGCGCCCGTTCACCGCTGCTTCGACGAAGCCATCGCTTCTCTGCCAGCGGGAGTGATGCGCGGGCGCGGTGACGAACTCCCAAACGGCCGGCGGCGGCGCCGCAAAACCCCTTTCGATCACGCGCAACGCGTCGTCGCGATTGACGATGACCCGCGTGGTTTCATTTTCCCTCGTCCAGGCCTGTTCGAGGTCGCGAATCCAGCACTTTGTTTCGCCGATGACGTCGATGGTTTCGCGATGTTCGGCGAGGCCTTGCGCGGCGGGATCAATCCCCATCGCCCGCACGCAGGCGTCGGAATACAGCGCGTAGGCGTGTCCGCCGAACTTTTTGTTGACTTCGTTTTTGAGCAGGCGATGCACGAGAATCACGTCTCGCCCCGCGAGTTCCTCCTGGCCCCCCATCTTCTGTTTGATGAACTCGCCGTGGTGAACGACGAACTTCACATCGAGGCTCTGCATGAGGCTGCACGCTTGACACTCGCAGCTGCTCGCCTGCTTGATGTTGCGCAGCCGCTTTCGGAAAGCAAAATACGCCGACTCGATCGCATCCTGGAGGAGCGATCCGTCGACCTTGTCCGCGGCGGCGTAGACGAACGCCGCGTCGCCCTCGAACTTGGCGAGACGGAACGTCGGACGGAGCGCTCGCAACAGCGTATCCATGATATCGGCGATGATGTCCTGAGCATGGTCGAGCTCAGCGCCGGATATGAAATTTGTGTAGCCCGAAATATCGGCGATCACGAAACAGGCCGATTCTGTCTTCGGAAGCATCGCAACCCTCCCGGCTCGGCAACGCGTGGTGCGCTACGATCTTTGGTCGACCCCGCCCCTCGGGGCTAACCTATCGTTACCATGCAACCAACGGAAAGACGAACGACCGCTCTCACTCCACAGCAGCCGATGGCCCCGCGAGGCCGGCGCGTCGCGCGCTCTGCGCCTAGTGGCCGCCGTGAACGGTTCGCAGCCTTGGCAGGAACCATGCGAGCAGACCGGCCACCGGAAGGAACGCGCAAATCCGGTAGACGCTTTCGATACCGATGGTGTCCGTCAATCCTCCAAGGAAAGCGGCGGCGACCCCGCCCAGGGCGAAATTGAGTCCGTAGAAGAGACCCCCGATCAAGCCAATGCGCTTCGGGACAAGCTCCATGGCGTAGATCATGATCGACGCAAAAGCGCTCGCCATGATCAGATTGATGATGACGGTCAGGACGCCGGTCCAGAACAGATCCGCATACGGCAAGATCAACGTCAGGGGCAGTGGACCGAGAATGGAAATCCAGATGACGCGGTAGCGCCCGATCCTGTCTCCGACGATTCCGCCAAGCAGCACGCCCGCGGCGGAGGACAGGAAGACCACGAACAGCATCATTTGCGACGTCGCGACGGAGACGCCGAACTTTTCGATGAGGTAAAAGGTGTAGAAGGATCGAAAGCTCTCCATGTAGGATAGCTTCGAGAACATCAGCAGCGTCAGAATGACGAGCGCAAATCGGACGCTGCCGCGCGAAAGCGCGCTATGCCCGGTTTGATGCGCCGCGCCATGAAACGCGGCTGCGAACTGCGTCCGGATGAGCGCCTGTTGGCCGGCGGTCCAGGCCAGAAGCGCCATCGCGAGAATCGGCATCGATGCGAACCACGCCAGGCTTGTCTGCCCGTGCGGCACGATGATGAACGCGGCGAGCAGCGGACCCAGCGCGCCGCCGACCTGTCCTCCGACCTGGAAAATACCCTGGGCGAGTCCATGCTTGCCGCCGGAGGCGTAGCGCGCCGATCGCGTCGCATCGGGATGGAAGATCGACGAGCCGATGCCGACGAGCGTGACCGAAACCAGTATCAGAACATAGCTCGAGGCATGGGCGAGGCTGACGATCCCCAGCAAGGTGAAAACCATTCCCACGACGGTCGAGTAGGGGAGGGGATGCCGATCGGTGTAAAGGCCGATGAGAGGTTGAAACAGCGCTCCAGCGGTCTGGAAGGTCAAGGTGATCATTCCAATCTGCACGAAATCGAGCGTAAGCTCGTTCTTGAGGATCGGATATATCGCGGGGATCAGGGACTGGATCGTATCGTTCAGGAGGTGCGAAAGGCCCAGGGCGAGCAGGACGGCGAGATAAACCTTCGGCCGCGTCGCCGCGGCCGGGCCAGCTTCGATGCCCACGGTGGTCGAGTGTGCGCTCATCTCTCTAACAGTCTTTCGTTCGGGCTGAGCCGCTTATGACTCGATCTCGACGAAGAGAACGACGAGCGTGGCGCAATCAAGCGGCATGACGGGGTTGGTGTAGATCATGCGGGTGTGACGCCCCTTCTCCTCGAATGCGGCGTTGATCAGATCAGACGCGCCGTTGAGGCATTTGGGGTGGTCCTTGTAGCCCTCAGCAACGCCCAACACCCCTTCCAATCGCACGATGCGCCTCACCTTCGTCAACTCGCCGACCGCCTCCTTGATTTGGGCGAGAGCGTTCAGGCAGGAGAGCTGGCAGGACTTGTAGCCATCCTCTCCGGAAAGTTCGTCGCCGATCTTGCCGATATAGGCAAGCTTGCCGTCACGCCATGGCAGATTTCCAGAAGTCATCACCAGGTTTCCGGTAATCACCCATGGCGCGTAATTGGCGACCGCGCCGGGGGCCGGCGGAAGCGACAGACCAAGCTGGGCGATGCGTTGCTCGGGAGTGTTTGCGGTCATTTCTGGCGCCTTGTTTTGCTGACGGCGGCCGGGAGACGGCGATTGCGAGGACGGCGGCGACGCCTGCGAAGCTGACGATCGCGCCAGCCTATCGCATCGGCGGAGCGGCCTGGCAAGGCGACAACGAGGCGCGCCGCTCCATTGGCGCAGTCCGACGCCATGGGCGGCTATCCGCTGACGCCTCCTTGGCCGAACATGGTGAACGCCGAACGGACCGGATCGCCTGCTAGACAACGCGTCGCGACTGGGTGACACTCCGCCTGCCGTATGGAGCGCGACCATGGATGTCGGCGTGTGGCTGCGCGGTCTCGGCCTCGGTCAATACGAGGAGAAATTTCGAGACAATAAAATCGAAATGGACGTGCTGCCGGAACTGACGGCGGACGACCTCAGAGATATCGGCGTCGTTGCGGTGGGGGACCGACGCAGGTTGCTTGCTGCAATCGCCGCCGCGGCCAGCGTCAAGCCCTCGTCGGACGTTTCTTCCGCGCCCAGGCCCGCGCCGCCCAGGGGTCCTCAAATCTGGGCCGAACGGCGCCCCATCGCGGTCATGTTCTGCGATCTCGTCGGATCGACGGATTTGGCCTCCCGGGTCGGCGCAGAAGATTGGCGCGAACTCGTCAACGAGTATCTCGACGGCGCATCCGCTTCCGTCACCGGGTTCGGCGGGCATGTGCTCAAGCGGCTCGGCGACGGGCTGATGGCCCTGTTCGGCTATCCCGCCGCCCAGGAGAACGACGCCGAGCGTGCGGTGCGGGCGGCGCTCGATATCCAGCGCGTCCTCACCGAGATCAACGGTCGGAATTCCCGCCGGGGCGCGCCGGAGCTTGCCGCGCGGATCGGCCTCGAGTCAGGGTCGGTGGTCGTCGACGGGACCGGCGAGGTGTTCGGGGACGCCCCAAATGTCGCGGCGCGCGTTCAGGCTGCGGCTGAGCCGGGTTCGGTGCTGGTCACCAGGAACATCCAACGCCAGGTATCCGGGCTTTTTGTCGCCGAGGAGCTCGCCCCGCAGAGACTCAAGGGCGTGCCCGAACCGGTCCAGTTGTACCGCATCGTGCGCGCGAGCGGGGCCGGGCGTCGCGTCACCGGTCGCCAGCTCACACCGATCGTCGGACGCGACGAAGAAGTCGCCATGCTCGTGCGGCGCTGGGAGCGGGCTCGCCGCGGCGACGGTCAACTGGCGATGATCGTCGGCGAGCCGGGCCTTGGCAAATCGCGTCTGATCGAGGAGTTGCACGCCAGGCTCGCGGACACGCCTCACACCTGGGTCGAATGGAGTTGCTCGCAACTCCTGCAGAACACGCCCTTGCACCCGATCGTCGAGTGGGGCCGGCTGCGCTTTGGCGGCGTTGAAGCGCCGGCCGAGCGTCGGCTCGCGGAGCTTGAGAATAGTCTGGCCCACGTCAAACTCGACCCGGCAGAGAACGTTCCCTTGCTCGCTCCCCTCCTCGATATCCCCTTGCCGAGCGATCGCGCGTCGACTTTGGCGTCCGAGGAGCTTCGCCGCCGGCAATTGGCGGCACTCACCGCCTGGGTCATGGCCAGCGCCCGGACACAGCCCGTCGTTCTGGCGATCGAGGACTTGCATTGGGCCGATCCGACGACGCTCGACGTGTTGCGCGTCCTGGCCGAGCGCGGCGCTCAAGCGCCTTTGCTCATCGTGGCGACATCGCGACCCGAGTTCCGGCCGCCCTGGGCGATGCGTTCACATCACGGCGTCGTCTCCCTGGCGCCGCTGGACAGCAGTCAGGTTCGCGAGATGGTGTCCGAGCTTTCGGCCCTTCACGCCCTGCCGGGCAAGGTCGTTGAAGACGTCGCCGCGCGCACCGGTGGCGTGCCTCTGTTTGTCGAGGAGCTGACCCGGCTTCTGCTCGAGCGCGGGTCGCAGGGCGATGCTCACGCCATTCCGCCGACGCTGCAGCAATCGCTGACCGCTCGCCTCGACAGGCTCGGGCCGGCGCGCGAGGTGGCGCAGATCGGCTCAGTGATCGGACGCGATTTCTCGTATGAACTCTTGAACGCCGTCGCGGACATGAACGAGGCGTCCCTTCAAGCCGCGCTCGAGCGGCTCGCGGAGGCGGACATCCTCATGGCCCAGGGACTGCCGCCGCAATCGACCTATCGTTTCAAGCATGGGCTGATCCAGGACGCAGCCTATCAGTCGCTGCTCAGAGCAAACCAGAAAGTCCAGCATCGGCGTGTGGCCGAAACACTGGAGAGGCAGTTCCCTGAGACGGTGGAGAAACGGCCCGAACTACTCGCTCACCACTATACAGAGGCTGGCCTCGTCGAGCCCGCCATCGTTTACTGGCGAAAGGCGGGCCAGCGGACGGCGAAGCGCGCGGCCAACATCGAGGCGATCGACCAATTGCGTCGGGGCTTGTCGCTGTTGGAAGTCCTGCCGGATCGCGCAGCGTTGGCCGACGAAGAGCTGACGATACTGCTCGCTCTAGGCCCCGCCCTGATGTCGACAAGGTCGTCGACGGCGCCCGAAATACAGGAGGTCTATGGCCGTGCGCGCCAACTCGCGCGTGGCGCCGGCAAGGTCAAGGAATTGTTCGCGACCGTTTGCGGATCGTGGATGATCGCCTTCGTCAGCGGCAAACAGGAAGTCGCAGACGCCTGCAAGGCGGAGCTTTTCAGCATTGCCCGGAGGGAAAACGACGCCGGCTACCTCCTTCAAGCCTATCACTGCGCCTGGCCCGGGGAGCTTCTGACCGGCAATCTCAATTCCGCGCATGAACACATCGATGCAGGCCTCCCGCTCTATGACAAGGACGCGCACCGGGATCACGCGGTGCTCTACCACGGCCATGACCCGGCGGTTTGCGGCTACCTCTCCGACGCCCTTGTGCTGCAAGCATCGGGACAACCGGATCGCTCGATGGCGCGTCTTGGCGCCGGATTGGCGCTCGCGCGCGAACTGGCTCATGCGCCCACCCTCAACCACGCTCTATGGTACGCTGCGGAGACGTATTTCCTGCGCCGCGACCCCGTCGGGGTCGCCACGCTGGTTGCCGAGTGGCTTCCGACGGTGTCGGAATTTGGCTCTTCGCTCGGCGTCGCCAATGCGACGATGTTGAACGGTTGGGCGAAGGTGGTGGCGGGAGACCGTGAGGCTGGCCTCGCGGAGATGCGCAATGGCCTCGATCGATGGCGCGCCACGGGCTCGAAGACGTGGGGTTCAGTTCGCCTCGGGCGGGCGGCCGCCGCCTTCATCGAGGCTGGCGACGCGGGGCAAGGCGCGGCTCTTCTGACCGAAGCGTTCCAGGTCATGGATGGCAATGGCGAGCGTTGGTATGAGGCGGAGCTTCACCGGTTGCAAGGCGTCGCTCTGATGAGGAGTTCGTCGATCCGGACGGTCGAGGCGGAGGAGTGCTTTGAGCGCGCAATCACTGTCGCGCGGTCGCAAGGCGCGCGCCTGTTCGAACTGCGCGCCGTGACGGCCTTGGTCCGATCGCAATGCGACCCGGAAGAACGCGGTCGGCGCAAAGCGCTTCTCGATTCGATCTATAGCGGCTTCACCGAAGGGTTCGACACGCCCGATCTCAGGGAGGCGAGGGCGCTGCTCGATGAATTGGCGTGAGGTGATTGGCGGCGCTTCGAGGGCGAGGTAGAGTTCGCTTTCCGGGCTCGTGAAGGAAGCGGGAGGACGACATGCGTGAAATGGTTGGCGGCTGCCTCTGCGGGAAGGTCAGGTATTCGGCGACGGCCGACCCTGCCGTCATCGCGGTTTGTCATTGCAAGAATTGTCAGAAGCAGTCCGGAACCGCGTTCGGCACGGTTGTCGGCGTGCCCAGGGAAGCGCTCAACGTCACGGGAATGCTGAAGACCTATGAGGACCTTTCCGAAACCGGAAACGCCATGCACCGGCGGTTTTGTCCCGAATGCGGCTCCCGCATCGCGACCGATGCGGACAGCATTCCCAGTTTGACCTTCGTCATGGCCGGCACGCTGGACGATACAAGCTGGGTCGATCCGACCGTGCAGTTCTGGTGCGCCAGCGCCCAGCCCTGGGTGAGCCTCCCGGAGAAGGTCGCGCCGTTTCAGAAAATGGCCGGCTAGGCAAAGCGCCTGCGCTCCGAACTATGGACCAAGCGAAAGCCGGGCGCGGTCGGGCTGGCTCGATCCGACGCGGCTGCGGAAATGAGGCTCCCGTCCTCGGTTGATCTGGCCCCTTCGCCAGGCCGCCGCGGACGCCCGCTTCTGGCCCGAGGCGGGCATTGATCTTCTGCAATCCTATCTTGGCGTCCGCTTTGGAGACGCCGCACAATCTCGCTCAACGGCGACCATGGGCGCGGAGCGGCCCTCAAGGTGAGCAGCCGTCCCCGTCCGCTTCGACCCAAATCATCATAGCGGGGCGCCATCCGCCAGGTTTTCACCGCTAAAGGCGCATCGCGCCGCTCTGGACGCGCGCGTATCGTTCGCCGTCGAGCGGGACGTAGGCGTCCTCAGCCCGGTCGAACACGTAGAGCGGGTCGCCGATGCGGCCGAGGTCGAACCCCTCTTCGATGAGATCGCGCCGCTTGTGCTTGAAGGTGGCGGTGGTTTCGATTGTCGCGCGCATGCGCAGGAACGCCGGGCGCGCATAGTCGGGAAGCGTGCGCATGGCGCGGGCGAGCGCGGCAAGATCAAGTTCGCCTGCAACGCCGAGCAGAGCCATGCCGGCGCGTCCCTCGGCGCCGTGGACCACGACGCCATAGACCACAGCCTCGACGACGCCGGGGCAGGCGCAGAGCGCAGACGCGACTTCGAGGGTCGCGACATTCTCGCCCTTCCAGCGGAAGGTGTCGCCGATGCGGTCGACGAAGCTGTAGAAACCTTGCGCGTCGAGGCGCATCAGGTCGCCGCTGCGCATATAGGCGTCGCCCGGCGCGAACACGTCGCGCAGGATTTTCTTTTCGGTGTCGGCGGCGCTGGTGTAGCCCTCGAAGCGGGCGCTCAGGTCGCGCCCATCGCGCGATATCCGCCCGATCGCCTCGCCTGGCTCATCGACCGCGCATCGCACGCAAAAGCCGTCGGCGCCGCGCAGCGGCCGGCCGGCGTCGAAATCGAACCGCACCAGCGCGACCGGGTTGCGCGCCATCAGGAAGCCCGGCGTGCGGCCGATCGCGCCGACCTTGCCCTCGACATTGTAGAGCGAGAAGTTCCCTTCGGTCGCCGCGTAGAACTCGAGGATGCGCGGGATCGCGAAGCGCCGCTGGAAGGTGGGCCAGACATCGGGGCTGAGGCCATTGCCGCAGGCGAGCCGCAGCCGATGCGCGCGCTCGGCCGGATGCGGCGGCGCGGCCGAGAGATAGCGGCAGAGCTCGCCGATATATTGAAACAGGCTGCAATCCCAGCGTGCGACATCGTCCCAGAATTGGCGCGCCGAAAAGCGCTCCTGGACCGCCACCGAGCCGCCGTTGACCAGCGCCGCGCCGATCGCCACGATTCCTCCGACGCTGTGATACATCGGCAGGCAGTCGTACATGCGATCGTCGGCGGTGATGTCGGCGAGCCCGGCGAACCAGGCGCTCCACATCATGATGCGGTGATGGCTGACATTGGCCGCCTTGGGCAGCCCGGTGGTGCCGGAGGTGTAGATGCAGAGCGCGCGGTCGGCGAGATCGGGCGGGCGCTGTTCGAGCGCACTGAGTTCGCCGCCCTCCAGCGCATCGATGACGCGATCGATGCGCGCCGCCGCCAGCGGCGCCTCGCCGTGCAGCCACACTTTCAGCGGCGCCGCGAGATGCGGCGCGGCTTCGGCGAAGGCCGGCGCGAGTTCGGCGGCGACGATGATATGGCCGGGCGCGGCGACCGCGATGCAATGGGCCAGCGCCGCGCCCGTCAAATTGGTGTTGAGCAGCGCGACGACGCCTCCGACCTTGGCGATTCCGAGCCAGATCGCCAGATATTCCGGCCGGTTGGGCATCAGCAGGCAGACCGGCGCCGCCGGTCCGACCCCTTCGGCGAGCGCCCAGCGCGCATAGCGGTTGATCCGTTGCGCCAGCTCGGAAAAGCTCATCGTCTCGCGATCCGAGAGCAAAGCCGTCTTGTCGCCGAAGCGGAGCGCGAGTTCGCCGATCACCACCGGCAGCGTGCGCGTCGGCTCATCGCCGATATGGGACGTCGCCTCGAGCGCGCGCATCCAGTCGCGCGCCGGCGTCGAGCGCCGCGCCGCCGGGGGCAAGACTGCCGTCGGGCGCTCCATCTCAGCCAAGGTTGTCGGCTCGCTCATCGGCTCGGCGCGCGCTTAGTCGAGCTGCTCGAACCGTCCGCGCCGATGGACCAGAGCGGGCGCGCCGCCGGCCCGATGCACCGCGGCGACACGGCCGATCAGGATCGCGTGGGTATGGCGCTCCAGCACTTCCTCGACCGTGCAGTCGATGCAGGCGAGCGCGCCATGGAGCAGCGGCGCGCCGGTGACCATCGTCGTCCAGTCGGCGCTGATGAATCGCGCCGCGCCATGCACGCCGGTGCGCCCGGCGAAGCGATTGGCCAGGGGCTCGTGTTCGGCGGCCAGAATGTTGACGCCGAATGCGCGACTGACCCGCAGCGCGGCGAGGGTGGTCGAGGTCCGGGCGATGCAGACGATCAGCGAGGGTGGATCGAGCGACAGCGAGCACAGCGAAGTCGCGGTGCAGCCGGTCCGTTGTTCGCCATGTCCGGCGGTGATGAGCGCGACGCCGCTGGCCAGCTCTCGCATCGCGAGACGGAACGCCGCGCCCTCCCGCTCGACCGGGGCGCCGCTCACCAGGCTGGAGCGCGCGTCGAGCATCGGGGGTTCGATATAGTTCATTGGCCGCGGTCCTTCTATCCGCCCCACCGGGCGACGGCCATCGCGCCGTCGTCGACCGTCGCGGCCTTGCGCTCGGCCACAAGCTCGAGCCAATTGCGATAAAGCTGGATCGCCGCCGGGCGCCACGGCGCGTCGAGTGGACCGAACGCGCCAGCGTCGGGAAACGATTCCATCAGCGCGGGGCGCCGGTCGCGCCGCGCGCGCTCGGCGAACGCTGTCAGCGCGCGCTCGACCAGCGCCGGATAGTATGCGGCGGGAACGGAAGGCGCAGCCTCCTGCTCGCCGCGCAGGAACCGGCTCATGTCGCGGCGATATTCGCGCGCCAGCGAATCGTTCTCGTATTCCGGATGGCCCTGCAGGAACAGGAACAGGCTGTCCCGCTGCTTGACGAAGGCGTCGACGCCGATCTCGGCGTTGGACGACAGCACCTGATAGTCCTGGCGGATCAGATCGGGCGCGCTCAATCCGTTGCGGCGCGAATGGGGCGTGCGCACGGCGTCGCCCTGATGCCAGGCGAGGCGCAGGCGCGCCGCCGTATCGAAGGTGAAAATCCCGGAGCATTTCTCCGGCAGCGGCTGGCGCATGATGCGATCGAAATGCTGCACGCCGACATGCGCGGCCAGGCACGAAAGAATGGTCGAGACCGTGTTGGCGTCGGCCCAGTCGATCAGTTCGGTGAGCGCGCCCCAATAGGGCTCCAGCGCGAGTTCGGGGGCCAGCGGCTCGGCGCCGGTGACGATCAGCGCGTCGATCCGCTGGCGGCCAAGCTCGCTGACGTCGCGATAAGTGCGCTTCAGCACGGCGCGCGCCTCGGGCGAGCGCGGCACGTCGGCCAATGCGAACAGGTGCAGCCGCACGTCGGCGCGCCCGGCCGCGGCGGTCAGCAGATTGGCGAACTGGCGTTCGGTCGCCAGCAGCGCCGCGTCGGGCATGTTGTTGATCAGCCCGATCTCGATCCGCCTGCCGCGGTCGCGGATCGAGCCGCGGCGCACGCGCCGTTCGCGAACCGCGCTGATCTGCGCGACGGTCTCGGGCGAAAGTCGTTCGATGGCCACCGGCATGACGTTTACTCCGCCGCCAGCGCCGGGCGGCGAACCGCCGCGGCCGCCTCCAGCGCCTGGTCGATATCCTCGATGATGTCGCTGACGTGTTCGATGCCGACGCTGAGGCGGATCGTCTCGGGGCGAACGCCGGCGATGAGCTGCTGTTCGGCGGTCATCTGCCGATGGGTGGTCGAGGCCGGATGGCAGCACAGCGACTTGGCGTCGCCGATATTGACGAGCCGCTTGACCAGCTTCAGCGCGTCGTAGAACGCTTTGCCGGCGGCCATCCCGCCCCTGGTTCCGAAGGTGAACAGCGAGGAGGCGCGGCCGCCGAGATATTTCTGGACCAGCGGGTAGAAGGGGCTGTCGGGGAAGCCGGCGTAGTTGACCCATTCGACACGGCGGTCGGCGCGCAGGAATTCGGCGACCTTGCGGGCGTTCTCGACATGGCGCTCGACGCGCAGCGCCACCGTCTCGATGCCCTGCAGCAGCAGGAAAGCGCTCATCGGCGCGAGCACCGCGCCGGTGGTGCGCTGATAGACGCTGCGGCAGCGCGCGACGAACGCCTGCGCGCCGTAATGGTCGGTATAGACGAGGCCGTGGTAGGATTCGTCGGGCTCGCTGAACGCCGGGAAGCGGCGCGCATTGGCGCGCCAGTCGAAGGCGCCGGAATCGACGATCGCCCCGCCCATCGCGACGCCATGGCCGCCCATGAACTTGGTCAGCGAATGCACCACGATGTCCGCGCCATAGTCGATCGGGCGCAGCAGGATCGGCGTCGCCACCGTGTTGTCGACGACCAGCGGCACCCCGTGTCGATGCGCGACCGTGGCGAGCGCCTCGATGTCGCAGATATTGCCGGCGGGATTGCCGATGCTCTCGCAGAAGACGGCGCGGGTGTCGTCGTCGATCAGCGGCTCGATCGCCTCGGCGCGGTCGCTGGCCGCAAAGCGCGCCTCGACGCCCTGGCGGCGCAGGATATGGGCGAACAATGTGTGGGTGGTGCCGTAGAGTTGCGGCACGCTGACGATATTGCCGCCGCGGTCGGCGAGGGTGACCATCGCATAGTGCAGCGCCGCCTGGCCCGACGCGGCGCTGAGCGCGGCGACGCCGCCTTCCAGTTCGGCGACCCGGCGCTCCAGAATGTCGACGGTCGGATTGCTGATGCGCGAATAGCGGTAGCCGTCGGTCTCGAGATTGAACAAAGCCGCGCCGTGGTCGGCGCTCTCGAACTCATAGGCGACGTTCTGATAGATCGGCACGGCGACCGATTTGGTCGCGGGGTCGCAGCGGAAGCCGCCGTGGATGGAAATCGTCTCGTTGCGCATGTGGCCCTCTGCGCGTCGTATCGGATGGGTGAACCGACGCCTTCCCACCCGGCGATGCTTCGCGCAAAGAGACTTGCGCCAGATGGCGCGCATTTTCAACAATTGATATTGATTTATTCTTCGTTAAAGTTAAGGTGAATTGTAGTTAATACTAACTATATTATTAAATCTATTTACCATATTTGCGGCATTGTTGAGGCCCGCGGGTCCTTGCAGCGCCGCGTGGCTGGTGCGTGACGATCAGCGGCGCCGAGACCCGCGCGGCCGAGAGCGTTCTGTTCGACCGTCAGGCCGCGGCCGACGCGGCGGCGGGGTTCGCGGCGTCCGCCGCGCGGCGCGGCGGCTGGCTCGCCGGTTCGGCGCGGACCAGCCAGACGATCGCCGCCGCGACCAGGCACATCACGCCCGCCGCGAAGAACGCCGGGAGATAGCTCAAGAGCACGCTGCGCGACAGGCCTGCGCCATAGGCGGCGGTCGCCGCGCCCAATTGGTGGCCGGCGAAGATCCAGCCGAAGGCGACGCCGGCCCGCTCCTTGCCGAAGGCGCGCGCGCTGAGCCGCACGGTGGGCGGCACCGTGGCGATCCAGTCGAGGCCGTAAAACGCGCCGAACAACGTCAGGCCGTAGAAGGTGAACCCGGAATAGGGCAGGTAGAGCAGCGAGAGGCCGCGCAAGCCGTAGTACCAGAACAGCAGCGCGCGATTGTCGTAGCGGTCGGACAGCCATCCCGAGGCGATCGTGCCGAAGAAGTCGAACACCCCCATCATCGCGAGCGTCGAGGCGCCGGCCACCGCCGGCATGCCGTAATCGGCGCAGAGCGCAATGAAATGGGTCTGCACGAGCCCATTGGTGCTGAGCCCGCAGATGAAGAAGGTCGCAAACAGGATCCAGAAGGTTCCACTCTTCGAGATTTCGCCGAACACCGTGAAGGCGCGGCCAAAGGCGGCCGCGGGCGGCGGCGGCGAAACCACGCCTCCGACCGGCAGCGCTTCGCCGTAGGGCGCAAGGCCGACGTCGGACGGGCGATCGCGCACGAACAACACGACCAGCGCACCGGCGAGCATGAGGCCGATCACCGATGGGGCCAGCGCGTAGCGCCAGCCGTAATGCTCGACCAGCCAGGCGGCGAGGGGCAGAAAGATCAATTGCCCGGTCGCCGAACTCGCCGTCAGCATGCCGAGCACCAGGCCGCGTCGCGCGGTGAACCAGCGCGTCGAGACGATCGCGCTCAGCACCAGCGCCGTCATGCCGGTGCCGATGCCGACGATGATTCCCCACAGCGCGACGAGGTGCCAGGGCTGGCTCATCACCAGCGCGAGCAGCAGGCCCGTGACGATCAGCCCGATCGCCGCCAGCACGACGCGGCGCACGCCGTAGCGTTCGATCAGCGCGGCGGCGAACGGCGCCATCAGCCCATAGAGCACCAACCGCACCGCCAGCGCGCTGGAAATCTCGGCGGTGCTCCAGCCGAACTCCTTGGTCAGCGGCAGGATCAGCGCGCCCGGCACGCCGACCGCGCCGGCGGTGGTCAGACTGGTCAGGAAGATGACGGCGACGACGACCCAGCCGTAGTAAACGCCGTGGCGTGACAGCCGCCGGGCGAGCGCTTGCGCGAACATGCCAATGCTCCAACCTGCCGGCGCGCCAGCCTGATGATGCGGCGCGCATGAATATTAATGATGGACATCATCGTTGAATAATGACATACATCATCATAGACCGGGCGTCAATTCGAGCGGATCTATCATGCGGATCACCAAAGAGCAGGCCGACGGCAACAAGGCGCGGATCGTCGAGGCCGCCGCCGCGCTGTTTCGCGAAAAGGGCTTTGACGGAATCAGCGTCGCCGAACTGATGCGCGCCGCCGGCCTCACCCACGGCGGGTTCTACAATCACTTCGAATCCAAGGACGCGCTCGAAGCCGCGGCCTGCGCGCAGGTGTTCGGCAATTCGGTGGCCAACGTCGGCGAGGTCGCGGCGATCGCCGACCCCGCGGAACGCATGCAGGCGTTCGACGCCTACCGGCGCCGCTACGTCTCGAAAAAGGCGCGCGACGCCGCGGCGGCGCGCTGTCCGATGGTGGCCTTCGCCGGCGACGTGTCGCGCCAGCCGCCGCCGGTTCGCGAGCAATATGCGGCGGGCCTGCGCCAATATCTCGACGCTTTCGTGCGCGCCGCCGCTTCGGGCAAGGCGGGGGGGCGCGGACGAGGCGCGCGCCGGCAGGCCCTCGCGCAATTCGCCGCCCTCGCCGGCGCCCTGACCCTGGCCCGCAGCGTCGCCGACGCCGACCCCGCGCTCTCCGACGAAATTCTCGAAGCCGCCGCGGAGGCCGTCGATGCGCAGTCTGCGTGATCGTCATTGCGAGCGAAGCGAAGCAATCCAGAGATCGTGACGCTTGCCGGCAAAGCGCGCGACACCGGCGACATTCGCGCGGCGCTGGCTGGCGCGACAAAAGCAGACGGCACGACCGCTGGATTGCTTCGCTTCGCTCGCAATGACGGCGGGTGTGCGGCCTCAGGTGACCACGCTCGGCGCGGCGCGGCCGGTGCGTTGCTCGATGCCGGCGAGGCCGCGGGACAGCGCGATCAGGTCGACCAGCGCGGCCTGCGTCTCTTGCCCGAGATCGCCGGTTTCCGGCACGTAGTGCTCGAGGTAGACGCGCAGCGTCGCCCCCGCGGTTCCGGTGCCCGACAGCCGGTAGACGATCCGCGAACCGCCCTCGAACATAATGCGCACGCCCTGCGCGGCGGTGTCGGAGCCGTCGACCGGATCGTGATAGGAAAAGTCGTCGGCGGCCTGGATCTTCAGGCCGCCGCGGCTGGCGCCGGGCAGGCTCGCAAGCTGGCCGCGCAGCGCGTCCATCAGGGCGGTGGCGGCGCCAAGATCGATCTCCTCATAGTCGTGCCGTGTGTAGTAATTGCGCCCGTAGATCGACCAGTGCTCGCGCGCCAGATCGAGGACGGCGATGCGTCGCTTCGCCAGGATGCTCAGCCACAGCAGCACCGCCCACAGCCCGTCCTTCTCGCGCAGGTGGTTGGAGCCGGTGCCTGAACTTTCCTCGCCGCAGATCGTCGCCAGGCCCGCATCGAGCAGATTGCCGAAGAACTTCCATCCGGTCGGCGTCTCGTAGCATTTGACGCCGAGCCCAGCGGCGACGCGATCGGCGGCGGCGCTGGTCGGCATCGAGCGGGCGATCCCGGCCAGCCCCTTGGCGTAGCCGGGCGCGCAGCGCGCGTTGGCGGCCAGCATCGCCAGCGAGTCGGAGGGGGTGATGAAAATGCCGCGCCCGATGATAAGGTTGCGGTCGCCGTCGCCGTCCGACGCCGCGCCGAAGTCGGGCGCTTGCGGCGACATCATGAGGTCGTAAAGGTCCTTGGCGTAGGTCAGGTTGGGGTCGGGATGATGGCCGCCGAAGTCGGGCAGCGGCGTGCCGTTGACCACCGTGCCGGCGCCCGAGCCAAGCTCCCCTTCGAGAATGGCGTGGGCATAGGGGCCGGTCACCGCGTGCATCGCGTCGAAACGCATGCGGAACCCCGAGGCGAACAGCGCGCGAATCGCCTCGAAGTCGAACAGCGTCTTCATCAGCGCCGAATATTCGGTGACGGGGTCGACGATCGCGACCTCGGCGCCTTCCACTTTGGTCACGCCGATCGCATCGAGGTCGATGTCCGGCGCATCGGCGATTCTGTAATGGTCGATGGTCCTGGTGCGCGCGAACACCGCGTCGGTGACCTTCTCCGGCGCCGGGCCGCCGTTGCCGATATTGTATTTGATGCCGAAGTCGCCGTTCGGCCCGCCGGGATTGTGGCTCGCCGACAGGATGATCCCGCCATAGGCGGCGCGCCCGCGAATGAGGCACGACACCGCCGGCGTCGACAGGATGCCGCCCTTGCCGATCACCACCTGGCCAAAGCCGTTGGCGGCGGCGATCTTGATGACTTTCTGGATCGCCTCGCGATTGTAATAGCGTCCGTCGCCGCCGACGATCAGCGTCTTGCCGGCAAAGCCCTCGAGCGAGTCGAAAATCGACTGCACGAAGTTCTCGACATAGTTCGCCTGCTGGAAGACCGGCACCTTCTTGCGCAGCCCGGAGGTGCCCGGCTTCTGGTCGGGATAAGGCGTGGTTTCGACGGTGCGGATCATCTCGAGCGCTCCTGGCCCTGCATGGCGCGCCCGGCCGGGCCGCCGCCGATCCGCTCAATCTAGTTTGGCCGCCCCGGCCGGCGCAATGGCGTCGCCCTCGCTGGGCGCCGAACGCGCCGGCCATTGCCCCCTTTCGATATTGGCGGCGACGATCACCGCCTGGGTGCGGCTCTCCACACCCAGCTTCTGCAGGATCGCCGAGACATGCGCCTTGATCGTCGCCTCGGACACCGAAAGCTCATAGGCGATCTGCTTGTTGAGCAGGCCCTCCGACAGCATCATCAGCACGCGCACCTGCTGCGGGGTCAGCGAGGAGAGGCGCCGCACCAGCGCGCCGGCGTCGTCGGGGGTCGAAAGATCGAGATCGGCGGGCGCCCATCGCGCCCCTTCGAGCACCGTGCGCACCGCCGCGCGCATGGTCTCCACGTCGAGCGATTTGGGGATATAGCCCGACGCGCCAAAATCCAGGCAGCGGCGCATCACCGCGCGATCCTCGTTGGCCGACACCACGATGACCGGCACGCTGGCGTGCTGGGCGCGCAGATACATCAGCCCGGAAAATCCGCGCACGCCGGGCATCGCGAGGTCGAGCAGGACAAGGTCCATGTCGGGCGTCCGGTCGAGCGCCGCCAGCAGGCTTTCGAGATCGGCCGCCTCGAAAATCTCCGCGCCGTCGATCGCTCCGGTCAACGCCTGCCGCAGGGCGCCGAGAAACAGCGGATGGTCGTCGGCGATCAGAATGCGCGTTTTCTCGTCCAACCCCTGGCCCCTCCCGCGGCGCGGCGACTTCTCGTGCGCTCCATACCTGCCAACGATGGACGGGGCGCGCAAGTCGGGATGAGGCGATGGAGAGCCGGCAGCTCGGACGAAGATGCGTTTCAACCTCCGGCCATGACGCCGGGGGTTACGTACAGGCGTGAGAATCTTGCAATATTGTCTTTCTGAAAATTCGTATTTATGCTAAACTTGTTTCGGAAAATCTACATTCGCAAACTCGTCCTCGCCAGGGAGGCCCGAAAACTCAAAAAACGCGATTTCCAAGGATTTTCCAATTTTTATCGCCTCGCCCGTGCGACCTCGTCAAGCGACGCTCGCTGGCGACTCGCGGGTCAGCAGCGCGCGCTTGCGTTCGACCCCCCAGCGGTAGCCCGACAGCGCGCCGTCGGTGCGCACCACCCGGTGGCAGGGGATCGCCACTGCGATAGGGTTGGCCGCGCAGGCCTGCGCCACCGCGCGGGTCGACTTCGGCGCGCCGATCCGCCGGGCGACCTCGGCATAGCTGACGGTCGCCCCGGCGGGAATGGCGCGCAGCGCCTGCCAGACGCGCTGCTGGAACGCCGTGCCGCGCAGGTCGAGCGGCAGGTCGAGGCCGAGCGCCGGCGCCTCGACGAAGCCGACCACGGTGGCGACCAGCTTCTCGAACGCCGCGTCGCCGCCGATCAGCCGGGCGCGCGGGAAACGGTCCTGCAGGTCGCGCGCCAGCGCGTCGGGGTCGTCGCCGAGCAGGATCGCGCAGACCCCGCGCTCGCTGCTCGCCACCAGGATCGCGCCGAGCGAGCAGGCGCCGATCGCAAAGCGGATTTCGGCGTTGGCGCCGCCGGCGCGGTAGTCGCTCGGCGTCATGCCCAGCATCTGATCGGCGGCCTCGTAGAACCGGCCGCTGGAGTTGAAGCCGGCGTCGTAGATCGCCGCGGTCACGCTGGCGCCGGGCCGCGCCAGTTCCTGCCGCACCCGCGCGGCGCGATGGGCGCTCGCATAGGCCTTCGGCGTCACGCCCGTCACCGCCTTGAACACGCGGTGAAAATGCCAGGCGCTCATGCCGGCCTTGCGGGCGAGTTCGGCGAGCGCCGGCGGCTCCTCCGCCGCTTCGATGACGCGGCAGATCGCGGCGATCGTCGCCGCCTGCCGCTCGCGCGGATCAGCCTCATTCGGCCGGCACCGCTTGCAGGCGCGAAAGCCCGCGCGCTCGGCCTCCTCGCATGTCGCGAAGAACGCAACGTTGCGCGGGTCAGCGCGCCGCGAGGCGCAGGACGGCCGGCAATAGACGCCGGTCGTGCGCACTGCGTAAACGAACGCGCCGTCGGCGCCGCTGTCGCGCGCCTCCACCGCCCGCCACCGGCGGTCCTGCTCAGGCGCAATCTCCGCGCGCGGGGTGTTGCTGATCACGACGTTCATCTTCGCGTCCCTCTCCAATCTATCGTCTGACGCCTGACTAGAACGGGCGCTGGCGCGCCGCACTCCGGGTCTTGCTGTCAAACCGGATGTCTTGGTGAGCTTCACCCGACCCTCAACCCGAAACCCTTGGCGATGAACAGCCCGCCATGGCGCAGGCCGCCGTTGTCGATGCCATGGCCGACGCCGATCGACAGGTGCCACTGATTGGGAATATCGGCCTTGGCGAGGTCTTCGCAAGCCAGCAGCATCGCATCGAGCGGGATGACCTGATCCTGATCGCCATGCACCAGCAGCACCGGCGGGCGGGCGCCGCGCGCATCGCGCGCCTTGGCTTCGCCGAGATGTTCGGGCCCGACCAGCGCGCCGGAATAGCTGACGATCGAGGCGGGGGCGCGGGCGCGGCGCAAGCCGACATGCAGCGCCATCATCGCGCCCTGGCTGAAGCCGACCAGCGCCAGCCGCGATTCGTCGAGACTGAGGCGCGCCATCTCCTCGTCGAGGAAGGCGTCGATCACCGGCCGCGCCTTGGTTGCGCCAACCCATCGTTCGTCGGCGGCGTCCGGCCGGTCGGGACGCCGGTTGCTGAGCGCGAACCACTGCCGGCCCATCGGCGCCATTGCGCAGGGCTCAGGCGCGTTGGGCGCGACAAACGCCGCGTCTGGCAGCCAGGGACGCCATTGGCGGCCGATTTCGATGAGGTCCTGGCCATTGGCCCCGTATCCGTGGAGCAGCACGACGAGCTGCTTCGGTTGGCCGCTTTTGGCTTCGATGCGTGGGCCGTTGATCGTTTGAGCCATGCGGCGCTCCGGAGATTCGTCGACGGGAACTTATGTCGTCGAGATTTCGAGCGCCATCCCGACGCGCTGACGCGCGACGCGATAATAGGCCCATAGCATCCGCGCCGCGACCCCGCGGAGCGGGCGCCAACGCTCGGCGATTTCTTCGAGCTGGCGCGCGTCGGGCCGCTGCTTCAGGCCGAGCGCCAGTTTCGCCGCCTCCTGCAGGGCGAGATCGCCAGCCGGAAAGGCGTCGGGATGTCCCAGGCAGAACAGCAGGAAGATATCGGCCGTCCACGGGCCGATCCCCTTGACCGCCACCAGCGCGCGATGCGCGTCTTCGGCGACCAGCGCGCCAAGGCTGGTCAGGTCGAGGCCCTCCGTCGCGACGGCCTGGGCGAGCGCGCGCAAGGCGCGCATCTTGGGGGCGGAAAGTCCGCAGGCGCGCAGCATCTCGTCACTCGCCGCCAGCACAGTTTCGGCGCTGAGCGGCGCCAGGATGCTCTCGGTGCGGGCGAAGATCGCATTGGCGCTGGCGGTCGACACCTGCTGGGAAATGATGATCCGCGCCAGGCCGGCAAAGCCAGGCACCTGCCGGCGCAGAGGCGTGCCGCCGCCCGCTTCGATCAGCTTGCCGACGATTTCGGGGTCGAGCGCGAGAAGCCGGACGGCGGCTTCCGCCAGCGCCGCTTCGCTGTCGAGCAGCGGGCCGGGATGATAGAGGATCGCCGCCTTCGGCGCCCGCGCAAGCCTGCGCTTGGTCGCCTTGCGCGGCGCGATTTTGCGGGCCGCCGCCTTCGGCGCCTTTTTGGCCTTGCGCGCAGGCTTCGCCCTGGAAGCGGCCTTCGCCTTGGACGCAGCCTTCGCCTTTGCTTTCGCTTTGGCTGCCGCCGGTCGTGCGCCGGACTTGCCGCCGCCGCGTTTCCCGGGAAGACTGCTGCTCATCGACCGCCCCTTGCGCCCCATGCCTCGACGCCGGATTCTCGCACGCCCGCGTCGACGCGCCAATCCAGATCCGGACGCCCCGTGATCCAGCCGATCTTTCGCTTCGCTCCCTCGCCAAACGGGCGCCTTCATCTTGGCCACGCCTATTCCGCGCTGCTCAACGCCGAACTCGCTGCGAGGAGCGGCGGGCGATTGCTGCTGCGCATCGAGGACATCGACCGCACGCGGTGCAAGCCCGAATACGAACGCGCCATCCTGGCCGACCTCGCGTGGCTCGGCCTGACGTTTGAAGAAGCCCCGCGCCGCCAGAGCGAGCATGCCGCCGACTATGCCGACGCGCTCGACCGCGCTGGCGGCGCGCCGCCTCGTCTATCCCTGCTTTTGCACGCGCGGCGAGATCGCCCGCGCCGCCGGCGCCGGCCGCGATCCCGATGGCGCGCCGCTCTATCCCGGAACCTGCCGTGCGATGAGGGAGGCTGAACGCGCGGCGCGGCTGTCGTCCGGAGCCCGCGCCGGCGTCCGTCTCGACCTGGCGCGCGCGCTCGGCGAAGCGCCCAGCGTGTTGCAATGGCGCGAATACGGCGAGGGCGGCGAAGCGGCGATGGTTCGCGCCGACCCCGCGGCGTGGGGCGATTTTCTGCTGCAGGGCAGGGACATGCCGGCCAGCTATCATCTGGCGGTCGTCGTCGACGACGCGCTGCAGGGGGTCAGCGACGTCGTGCGCGGCCGCGATCTGTTCGCAGCGACCAGCGCGCATCGCCTGTTGCAGGCGCTGCTCGACATCGCGCCGCCGGGCTACCGCCATCACCGTCTGGTGCGCGACGTCGCCGGCGCCAAAATGTCGAAAAGCGCGGCCTCGACGCCGCTGGCGGAACTGCGCCGCAACGGCGTCGCCGCGGATGAGGTGCGCAGCGCGCTCGGCTTCGGCAGGGAGGCGGCGCACGGTCTCAGCGTGACGATCAGTTGACCTTCTGGGCGGTCTGCGCGGCCGGCGCCGCGTTGGGCGCCTGGGCCATCAGTTGATCGGTGCGCTCGCGTTCGCGTTTGAAAGCGGCGAGCATCTTGCCGTCGAACTCGCGCGTGCGGGCGAGCTTGATCGCCATCGGATCGACGAAGCGGCCGTTGACGATGACCTCGTAGTGAAGATGCGGCCCGGTCGCCAGGCCCGACTGGCCGAGATAGCCGATCACCTGGCCCTGGGCGACGCGCACGCCAGGCGCGATGCCGCGCGCAAAACCCGACATATGCGAGTAGGTCGTGACATAGCCGTTGGCGTGCTGGATCTCGACGCGCCGGCCATAGCCAGAGGTGAACTCCGCCTTGATGATCACGCCGTTGCCGGCCGCCAGGATCGGCGTGCCGATCGCGTTCGACCAGTCGACGCCGGTGTGCATGCGCGCGTAGCGCAGGATCGGATGGTAGCGCATCCCGAATCCCGAGCGCATCTCGCCGGAAACGATCGGTTTGCGAATAAGGAACTTGCGCGCCGATTTTCCGTTTTCGTCGTAATAGTCGACCATGCCGTCGTCCGGCGTCTCGAAGCGATAATATTTGAAGGTCTGTTCGCGGGCGGTCACCGTCGCGTAGAGCAGTTCGGGACGAGGGTCGAGATCGTCGGGCTCGGTGTAGAACGCCTCCACCGAATCGCCGGCCGTCGTGCCGCGCTGGAAATCGACGTCATTGGCGAATATCTTGACCATCTGATCGATGACCGGGCGGGGCATGCCTTGCTTGAGCGCGGTTTCGAAGAAGCTCTGATAGAGGTTCATGCCGCCTGAGGCTTCCTCGTCTTCGCTCACGCTCTTGCGCGCCGGCGCGGCGGGCATCGTCACCGGCACGTAGGCGCCCGCGTCATTGACCGCGACTGTCGCCTTGAGCTGCTCGTCGGAATAGACCGAAATGCGGCCGATCGTGGCGGCCTGGCCGGGCGCGGCGGGCTCATCGTATTGAAAGATGATCTTTTGCCCCTCTGCGACGGGCGGACCCCCGTGTTTGGCCCCGAAAGCGGCGACGATGGCGCCGACGGCATCCTTCGAAGCGCCGTTCGCCCTCAGGATGTCCTCGATCGTTTCGCCGTGGCGCACGACCACGAGACGTTCGGACGCCGACTGCCCGTCGCTGACCCGGCTGCGCGGCGCATTGGTGACGTTTTCGGGCACCATGCGCACTTCGATCGAGGAGAACGGCGCGTTGGCGCTCGCCGCGCCGGTGGTCGCATAGGCGACCGCGCCAAGCGAATCCGCGCTGGCCTGCGTCGTGCGCATCAACAGCATCTGAGGGGGAAGCGGCGGCGGCGCTTTGGCCCCAGCGGCGGCGGCGACCCGGATCGATTCCGCCACCTGCGCGCGCGCCTCGGCGAGCGTCAATTCGCCGGTCAGCGAGGCCGCGTCGGCGCTTGTCAGATCGCGTGTGGAGAAGGCGACTTCGGCGTCGTCCTGCGCCGGGCCGGGATCCGGCGGCGCGTCGGGCTGTTCGGCCGATCCGGCGGTCAGCTTCAACGGGTTGAATTCCGGCACCGCGTCGGCGTAGCTGGTCGGCGTCAGCGTCAGCGTCGTGGCGACATGGGTGAAGGACCGGGTCTTGACGACCTCCTTGTCGCCGATCCGGATTGTCGTGGCCGCCTTGAACGTCTGCTTGGCGGCGACGATGTCCAGCGGCCGCACCAGCCGGTCGCCTTTGCCGGGATTGACCGCCGCTTCCGGGGCGCCTTCATGGCGCGGCGGAACCGCGATTTCCGGCGCTTCGGCGAAGTTGGACTGGCGATCGAGCCCGAGATAGAGAGCCGAGCCGATCAGCGCAACGCCGCAGAGACCGGTCGTCACCACGCCGATCAGCCAACGCAGGGAGATGTGCCGACGATCGGTCGCCTCAAGCCGCCTGGGGCCTGAATCGATCGGCGGCTCCCGGCCAAGATCTATGAAAGCGCGCGATCGGTCGATGCGAAGAGGCGCTAGGGCTGTTCGGGCGGCCAATACGTCGCTGCTCCATTGGAACTATCGAAATGGCCGCGAGATTCGCCAGATCGTTTGAGAAGAGAAACTAGCGGTCGCGACGCCCGCGTCAACCGTGGCGGCGCCAAAGCGCGCGGAACGCTGAAGGAATCGAAGCAAACCGTGGCGCTTGTGGGGCCGGGCGCCGGACTTGCGCGCCACTGCGCGCGAGGTTTTCCACAGACCGCGATCTGGCGGTCGTCATTGTGAATATTTTTTGAAAAACTGTTTGACAGTCTGAGGGCCCCCCCTTATATCACGACCACCGACGGCGACGACGCCTTGGGCGGTCGATTAGCCATCTGGTTTTCGAGACTATCTCGGGCCTCAAGCCACCTGACCGAAAGGTCGGGTAAAACCGATCCTGTTTTTGGGGCGAAAGCCCTTACGACGTTTCTGCTGTTTGACAATTGAATCGGAAGAAAGAGAAACGTGGACGGCGGAGTCCTTGCGGACTGTCCCCTCAAAAGGGCAGTCGAAGAGATACTCTGACGGTCACGTGATGAATTCATCGCGCTTGTGGTTTCGGCCATAAGCGGATGTGTTCGGAACTCGTCAAAGAGACGCGGAAACGAGAGTTTCCGCACTAGTGACCAGTCAGGTCAAAGATCTCAATTCAACTTGAGAGTTTGATCCTGGCTCAGAACGAACGCTGGCGGCAGGCTTAACACATGCAAGTCGAACGCCCCGCAAGGGGAGTGGCAGACGGGTGAGTAACGCGTGGGAACATACCCCTCGGTTCGGAATAGCTCAGGGAAACTTGAATTAATACCGAATACGGTCGAGAGGCGAAAGATTTATCGCCGAGGGATTGGCCCGCGTCCGATTAGCTAGTTGGTGAGGTAATGGCCCACCAAGGCGACGATCGGTAGCTGGTCTGAGAGGATGATCAGCCACATTGGGACTGAGACACGGCCCAAACTCCTACGGGAGGCAGCAGTGGGGAATATTGGACAATGGGCGCAAGCCTGATCCAGCCATGCCGCGTGAGTGATGACGGCCTTAGGGTTGTAAAGCTCTTTCGTCAGGGACGATAATGACGGTACCTGAAGAAGAAGCCCCGGCTAACTTCGTGCCAGCAGCCGCGGTAATACGAAGGGGGCTAGCGTTGTTCGGAATTACTGGGCGTAAAGCGCGTGTAGGCGGGTCTTTAAGTCAGGGGTGAAATGCCAGGGCTCAACCTTGGAACTGCCTTTGATACTGGAGATCTTGAGTCCGGGAGAGGTGAGTGGAACTGCGAGTGTAGAGGTGAAATTCGTAGATATTCGCAAGAACACCAGTGGCGAAGGCGGCTCACTGGCCCGGTACTGACGCTGAGATGCGAAAGCGTGGGGAGCAAACAGGATTAGATACCCTGGTAGTCCACGCTGTAAACGATGGATGCTAGCCGTTAGGCAGCTTGCTGCTTAGTGGCGCAGTTAACACTTTAAGCATCCCGCCTGGGGAGTACGGTCGCAAGATTAAAACTCAAAGGAATTGACGGGGGCCCGCACAAGCGGTGGAGCATGTGGTTTAATTCGAAGCAACGCGCAGAACCTTACCAGCTTTTGACATGTCTCGGACGGATGCCAGAGACGGCATCCTCTCTTCGGAGCCGGGAACACAGGTGCTGCATGGCTGTCGTCAGCTCGTGTCGTGAGATGTTGGGTTAAGTCCCGCAACGAGCGCAACCCTCGCCCTTAGTTGCCATCATTCAGTTGGGCACTCTAGGGGGACTGCCGGTGATAAGCCGGAGGAAGGTGGGGATGACGTCAAGTCCTCATGGCCCTTACAGGCTGGGCTACACACGTGCTACAATGGCGGTGACAACGGGATGCGAAGGGGCGACCCTTAGCAAATCTCGAAAAGCCGTCTCAGTTCGGATTGCACTCTGCAACTCGAGTGCATGAAGTTGGAATCGCTAGTAATCGCGGATCAGCACGCCGCGGTGAATACGTTCCCGGGCCTTGTACACACCGCCCGTCACACCATGGGAGTTGGTTTTACCCGAAGGCGTTTCGCTAACCGCAAGGAGGCAGGCGACCACGGTAGGGTCAGCGACTGGGGTGAAGTCGTAACAAGGTAGCCGTAGGGGAACCTGCGGCTGGATCACCTCCTTTCTAAGGATATTCCTCTACGAGCGGCCTTCCGGCCTCTCTACTGGAATTCTTGGAATCAAACGGCCAGTCAGGCCGTCTTTGCGGGACGCCGCCGTCTTCGTTTCTCTTTCTTCCCCTAGAAGGACGAGCCATAAGTCGTCGCTTGCGACGCAAGGCGGGCGCGGGAGCTCGGGCTTGTAGCTCAGTTGGTTAGAGCGCGCGCTTGATAAGCGTGAGGTCGGAGGTTCAAGTCCTCCCAGGCCCACCATTCATTCGGGTAGCGCTGTCTCGGGGCCATAGCTCAGTTGGGAGAGCGCGTGCTTTGCAAGCATGAGGTCGTCGGTTCGATCCCGTCTGGCTCCACCAGACGGCGCGATCGCCGGCGCCCGGCCGTCCTTCGGCAAACCAGTTTCGCGGCGCGCTCAGCGCGTCGCGTCCTGTCTGACATCGTAAAGAGGAAACACATTCGGTCAAGGGATTATGGGGCTTCCAGCCTCGTGATCCTGCGAGCATCTCAGTCGTGGGCTTCGCTTGACCGCAAGGCTCCCGGATGTGTTTGAAGCAAAACTGGTCTTTAGAAGATATCGACGCCTTCACGATTCCCCGCACAGCGGACGGATGCTTGCATTCGCCCGTGGGAGGAGTGGTCGCTGCCGAGCGATGGGCGTTGGTAATGAGAGCAATCAAGTGTCTTAAGGGTATCCGGTGGATGCCTTGGCGCTGAGAGGCGATGAAGGACGTGGTACGCTGCGATAAGTCATGGGGAGCTGCGAACAAGCTTTGATCCGTGAATTTCCGAATGGGGAAACCCACCTTCGATATCTGTAATTGTGAGATTGTCGCGCGTCGGCCTTGTGTCGCCGCGCGATGATTTCGCACTTGCAGATATCAAAAGAAGGTATTTGTTCCTGAATACATAGGGAACAAAAGCTAACCTGGGGAACTGAAACATCTAAGTACCCAGAGGAAAGGACATCAACGAGACTCCGTTAGTAGTGGCGAGCGAACGCGGACCAGGCCAGTGCTTTTGCAGTTCCAACCAGAACCGATTGGAAAGTTGGGCCGTAGTGGGTGATAGCCCCGTATGGATTTAAGAATTGCAGAAGACATGAGTAGGGCGGGACACGTGAAATCCTGTCTGAACGTGGGGGGACCACCCTCCAAGCCTAAGTACTCCTCAGCGACCGATAGCGAACTAGTACCGTGAGGGAAAGGTGAAAAGCACCCCGACGAGGGGAGTGAAATAGTTCCTGAAACCGGATACTTACAAACAGTCGGAGCCCGCAAGGGTGACGGCGTACCTTTTGTATTATGGGTCAGCGACTTAATCTGACGAGCAAGCTTAAGCCGATAGGCGTAGGCGCAGCGAAAGCGAGTCTGAACAGGGCGTTCAGTTCGTCGGATTAGACCCGAAACCGAGTGATCTAGTCATGAGCAGGTTGAAGGCAAGGTAACACTTGCTGGAGGACCGAACCGGTGTCTGTTGAAAAAGACTCGGATGACTTGTGATTAGGGGTGAAAGGCCAACCAAACTCGGAAATAGCTGGTTCTCCGCGAAATATATTTAGGTATAGCCTCGCGTGAATACTCCAGGGGGTAGAGCACTGGATGGGCTAGGGGGGCCAAAACCCTACCAAACCTAACCAAACTCCGAATACCTGGAAGTAATGCGCGGGAGCCACACAGTGGGTGCTAACGTCCATTGTGGAGAGGGAAACAACCCAGACCAACAGCTAAGGCCCCCAATTCATGGCTAAGTGGGAAAGGATGTGGAAATCCCAAAACAACCAGGAGGTTGGCTTAGAAGCAGCCATCCTTTAAAGAAAGCGTAACAGCTCACTGGTCTAAATAAGGGTTTCTGCGCCGAAGATGTACCGGGGCTCAAGCCATGAGCCGAAGCTTTGGGCGCGCAAGCGCGGTAGCGGAGCGTTCCGTAAGCCAGTGAAGGGACAGCCGTGAGGCATCCTGGAGGTATCGGAAGTGCGAATGCTGACATGAGTAACGACAAACACTGTGAAAGACAGTGTCGCCGAAAGTCCAAGGGTTCCTGCGTAAAGTTAATCTTCGCAGGGTTAGCCGGTCCCTAAGGCGAGGCCGAAAGGCGTAGTCGATGGGAACCACGTTAATATTCGTGGGCCAGCGGGTGGTGACGGATGACGAAAGTTGTGAGGGATTACTGGATTTCCCTTGCGACCTGGTTGTTCCAGGAAATAGCCCCCGCATTAGACCGTACCCGAAACCGACACAGGTGGACAGGTAGAGCATACCAAGGCGCTTGAGAGAATGACGTTGAAGGAACTCGGCAATTTACCTCCGTAACTTCGGAATAAGGAGGCCTTCCGTTCGCGCAACCGGGTCGGGGGGGCACAGTCCAGGGGGTGGCAACTGTTTAACAAAAACACAGGGCTCTGCGAAATCGTAAGATGACGTATAGGGTCTGACGCCTGCCCGGTGCCGGAAGGTTAAAAGGAGAGGTGCAAGCCTTGAATTGAAGCCCCGGTAAACGGCGGCCGTAACTATAACGGTCCTAAGGTAGCGAAATTCCTTGTCGGGTAAGTTCCGACCTGCACGAATGGCGTAATGACTTCCCCGCTGTCTCCAACGTCAGCTCAGTGAAATTGAAGTCCCCGTGAAGATGCGGGGTTCCTGCGGTCAGACGGAAAGACCCCGTGCACCTTTACTATAACTTTGCGTTGGCATTCGTGACGGTATGTGTAGGATAGGTGGTAGGCTTTGAAGCGTGGGCGCCAGCTCATGTGGAGCCACCCTTGAAATACCACCCTTACTTTTATGGATGTCTAACCGTGCTCCGTCATCCGGGGCCGGGACAACGCATGGTGGGTAGTTTGACTGGGGCGGTCGCCTCCCAAAGAGTAACGGAGGCGCGCGATGGTTGGCTCAGACCGGTCGGAAATCGGTCGTTGAGTGCAATGGCATAAGCCAGCCTGACTGCGAGACTTACAAGTCGAGCAGAGACGAAAGTCGGTCATAGTGATCCGGTGGTCCCGAGTGGGTGGGCCATCGCTCAACGAATAAAAGGTACGCCGGGGATAACAGGCTGATACTCCCCAAGAGTCCATATCGACGGGAGTGTTTGGCACCTCGATGTCGGCTCATCACATCCTGGGGCTGGAGAAGGTCCCAAGGGTTCGGCTGTTCGCCGATTAAAGTGGTACGTGAGCTGGGTTCAAAACGTCGTGAGACAGTTTGGTCCCTATCTGCCGTGGGTGTAGGAGAATTGAGAGGATTTGCCCCTAGTACGAGAGGACCGGGGTGAACGTATCTCTGGTGGACCTGTTGTGGCGCCAGCCGCAGTGCAGGGTAGCTATATACGGAATGGATAACCGCTGAAGGCATCTAAGCGGGAAACCAGCCTCAAAACGATTTCTCCCTGAAGAGCCGTGGAAGACGACCACGTTGATAGGCCGGGTGTGGAAGCGCAGCAATGCGTGCAGCTTACCGGTACTAATAGCTCGTTTGGCTTGATTGCTCTCATTTACCAACGCTCATCCCGACAGGATGAGAATTCCAGTTTTGCTTCGTTTCTGCCTTTCGCCGGCCTGGTGGCTTTTGCGAGGTGACTAGACCCGATCCCATCCCGAACTCGGCCGTCAAACGCCTTAGCGCCAATGGTACTATGTCTCAAGACCTGGGAGAGTAGGTCGTCGCCAGGCCTGCGAAGGGCAGAAACATCCTCTTTTCGAAGCGGCCTTCGGGCCGCGTTGGTTCTGCGGCGTTGGGGTCTTCCCGACGCTCTGTCGCGGGGTGGAGCAGCCCGGTAGCTCGTCAGGCTCATAACCTGAAGGCCGCAGGTTCAAATCCTGCCCCCGCAACCAAATTTCAAAAGAACGAGGTCAATGAAAAAGCCCGCTTCGGCGGGCTTTTTCATTTGTTCCGACCCCTGTTCTGACGTAAGCGGCCTTTAGATCCCACCTTTATCGCTTGGGGCTGATCGGCGAATGTCTCGCGCGCTGAATTGAGCGGGTTGGACACGTGTCGGACACTGAGCTTTTGCACAAATCCAAGCCGGAGCCGGTGCGCCGGCTGGAGGTATTTACGGGCGCCGGGCGACGCCGGACGTGGACCGCGGAGCAGAAGGCGCAGATTCTCGCCGAGAGCTATGAGGCCGGCGAGAAGGTCTCGACTGTGGCGCGGCGACATGGGCTGACGCCGCAACAGTTGTTCGGTTGGCGACGCGAGGCGCGACGGCGGGCCAGGCGACGGGCGAGAGATGACAAGGGCGATGTGAGCGGCGCGGCCTTTACGCCGGTGATCGTAGAGGCGGCCCTGAGCCCGGACGCGCCGATTGCGCCGAACCGCGCAGGCGGGGCTGCGGTGATCGAGATCGTGATCGGCGCGGCCACGGTTCGCGTTGCGCTCGGGATTGATGCAGCGACGTTGACGACGGTGCTGCGCGCCGTAAGGGCGGCGACATGATCGGGGTTCCGGCCGGGGTGCGGGTGCTGATTGCGACGAAGCCGGTGGACTTCCGGCGCGGCGCCGACAGCCTTGCCGCACTTGCGCGCGAGGAACTTCAACGCGATCCGTTCTCGGGGACGATTTTCGTTTTCCGCTCGAAAAGAGCGGATCGTTTGAAGATTCTGGCCTGGGACGGGTCCGGCCTGGTGCTGTTTTGGAAGCGACTCGAGCAAGGCGCGTTTCGATGGCCGCCGATCAGCGACGGCGTGATGCGGCTCTCGGCCTCGCAGCTCGCCGCGCTCATCGACGGATTGGATTGGTCGCGCCTTCATGTGCAGGACGTCCGGCGCCCGGAAGCTGCGTCGTGAGCCTGTGACCAATTGAATCAGGCTGCTGATTCTTCGTCCAAAAAGCGCGCGAATTTGATTCGATGTCGCTCATGGGCGAGAGCGCGAGTCACCCTCAAACCGACATCGTCGCGTTGCAAGCGCGGCTTGCGGCGGCGCTCGCCGAGCGCGACGCCGCCATTGCGGCGCGCGATGAAGCGCTGTTGCAAAACGATCGCCTGCTGCATCTCCTGCATCAGTTGCAGCGCATGCAATTTGGTCGCCGTTCAGAGAAGCTCGATCCAGACCAACTCGGCCTGGCGTTCGAGGATGTCGAGCAAGCCATTGGGGCCGGCGAAGCCGCGGACGACAAACAGAATGAGGCGGCGGCTCGCGCTCGCGCCGACAAGCGCCGCTCCAATCGCGGCGCGCTTCCTGCCCATTTGCCGCGGGTTCATGTGACGATCGAGCCCGAAGACAAAAACTGCCCGTGCTGCCGGTCGCCTATGCATGAGATCGGCGAGGATGCCTCGGAGCGGCTCGACGTGATCCCGGCGCAGTTCCGGGCGATCGTGACGCACCGTCCCAAATACGCCTGCCGAACCTGCGAGCAGGCGGTGGTCCAAGCGCCGGCCCCCGAAAGGCTGATCAAGGGCGGGCTCCCGACCGAGGCGATGGTGGCCTCGGTGCTGGTCGCCAAATACGCCTGGCATTTGCCGCTCTATCGGCAAGCGCAGATGCTGGCCGCCCAGGGCGTCGACATCAAGAGATCGGTCCTGGCGTTTTGGATCGGCTATGCGGCCGCCGAGATCAAGCCGCTTTATCTGCGCCTGCGCGAACTCATTCTCGCCTCCGGCAAGATCGCGGTCGACGAGACGAAAGCGCCGGTGCTCGATCCCGGCCGCGGCCGCGTCAAGCAGGGCTACTTTTGGGCGGTCGCCCGCGACGATCGACCCTGGGGCGGGACCGATCCGCCGGCCATCGCTTTTACCTACGCGCCCGGCCGCGGCGCGGTCCATGCCCTGAAGCTGCTCGATTGCTATCGCGGCGTCGTGCAATGCGACGGCTACGCCGCCTACAAGAAGCTTGCCGCAGAAGCGCCCGGCGACGCCATTACGCTCGCCTTCTGCTGGGCGCATCTGCGCCGCCGGTTCTTCGACCTCGCCAAGGCCGGCAACGCGCCGATCGCCAGCGAAGCGCTCGAGCGCATCGCCGCGCTCTATGCGATCGAGAAGACGATCCGCGGCGCGAGCCCTGACGAGCGCCGCAGGGTGCGCCAGGACAAGAGCAAGCCGCTGGTCGCCGCGCTCGGGACCTTCTTCGAGCGACAGCTTGCCCGCGTCTCCGCCAAGGCGTCGATCGCTGAAGAGATCCGTTATGGCTTGAACCACTGGGATGGGCTCACCCGTTTCCTCGACGACGGCCGCATCGAGCTTGACACCAATATCGTCGAACGCGGGATCAGGCCGATTGTACTCAATCGCAAGAACTCGCTCTTCGCGGGCCATGACGTCGGGGCGGAAAATTGGGCTTGCATCGCGTCGCTGATCGAGACCTGCAAGCTCAACCATGTCGAGCCGCAAGCCTACTTCGCCGACGTCCTCGCCAAACTCGTCAATCTTTGGCCGGCCTCGCGGATTGATGAGCTCATGCCTTGGGCTTGGGCGGCGGCGAAGCGTTCCACCGATAGACTCGCGGCCTGACCAGGCGCTCGCAGCGTCCAGCCCGATATCAAGCGATCAATCCTGTGGCGCCAGACGACCGCTTACTTCTGACCTCGGCGGCGTCATCGCGCACGGCCTGCTCGCCACCGATCGTTCATTCATCGTGAGAAGCGTTGACAAGCCCGCGCGGCGGCCCTTATGACACCGGCCGTGCCCAGGTGGCGGAATTGGTAGACGCACTGGTTTCAGGTACCAGCGGTGCAAGCCGTGAAGGTTCGAGTCCTTTCCTGGGCACCATTCTTTTCCCACACATTGCGACTGAATCTCCGGCCTCGTGACCGGAGCGCGGCGGGGAAGCGAGGTCAGCGCGGGGGGCTGTCGGCGATCGCTTCAAATTCAACGGCGGGCGCGCCCCACACGACCATGCGCGGGCCGAAGCGAACGTCCAGCCGGTCCGCGTCGCGCGAACGGCGCGCCAGGATGCGGTAGCGGCAGATCACCGTTCCCTCGGCGTCGGGCGGGAGGTTCCACTCGCGGGCGAGCGGCGAGGACGGCCGCAGGCGGATGCGCTGTTCGGTGGTCACGATCGCCCCCATGCTGGAGAACTCGACCCCTCCGATTGACTCAGGACCGGCGATGAATGCCGCATTGCGTCACACTATTGTTGCAATGCGAGATTGCAAGCGAAATCTCGCCGCGGCGATCGGCGGCCCGCGGACTTTGCGCCGTTTCATGGCGATCGAGTCTTGTCGGCGAAGCCTGTCCAGCGCAGAATCGCATTGAGACTGGCGGCGGCCTTTCACCAGCGCCAGCTTCAAAACGGGAGGATGCGCAATGACCACCTACATCGTTCAGGGCCGGTATTCCGCCGAGGCGATCAAGGGCATGTTGGCCAAGCCGGAGGATCGAACCGCGGCGGTCGCGAAATTGTTCGAAGCGGCAGGCGGCAAGCTGATCAGCTATTATCTCACCTTCGGCGAATATGATTTTCTCTGCGTCGCGGAAGCCCCAAGCGAACAGGCGGTGCTCGCCGGCTTGATCGTCACCGCGGCCGGTGGCGGCGTCTCCAATCTGAAGACCACCGTCGCGATGTCGTCGGGAGAGGCGAAAAAGGCGTTCGAATCGGCCGGCAAACTGGCCGCGGCCTACCGGGCTCCCGGCCACAAGTGATCGATCCGGGCGGCGGCCAAACAACAATCGCGCGCGCCTTTGTCGGGCGCGCGCGGCGCGTTCGCTACGTCTTCGGCCAGGGGAACAGGAAAGAATGCGGGGAGACGCGGTCTTCCGGCGATTTTCCGATCGGGGTCCTCGGCCATTCCGTCGGATGCTCGTGCGCGGGGTCGCGCACGACCGCGATGCGGTAGAGATGCCAGGTGGCGTGTCCGAGGATCGGCATGACGACGGCGAGGCCGATGAACAGCGGGAGCGAGCCGATCGCCAGCGCCGCCGCCACGATGAAGCCCCAGAGCGCCATCGTCGCGGGGTTTTCCCGCACCGTCTTGACGGAGGTCGCGACCGCGGCGGCGGCGCCGATGTCGCGGTCGAGCAGCAGCGGGAACGACACAACGCTGATGCTGAGCGACACCAGCGCGAAGCCGAAGCCGATCAGGCATCCCGACGACGATCAGCGTCCAGCCGCGCTGCGTCGAGACGACTTGCCCGAGGAAGTCGGGGTAGGAGGCCGGCGGCGTCGAGCCGAACAGCTTCACATAGAGCAACTGGGCGACCGCGATCCAGGCGAGGAAAATCGCCAAGAGCAGCAGCCCGAGCGCGCCGATCGAGGGGATCGACGGCGAGCGCGCCACATTGAACGCATATTTCCACGACGTGTCGAGCCCGAGCTCCCGCCGCCGGCTCATCTCATAGAGGCCGACCGCCGCGATCGGGCCGAGCAGCGCAAACCCCGAGGCCAGCGGAAATACCAGTTGCAGCGCGTTCTGCTGCGACGTCGCATAGGCGAGCACCAGCCCGCATAGCGGATAGACGAGGCCGAGAAACGCCAGATGCGAGGGCATCGCCCAGAAGTCCTCGGCCCCGAGCCTCAGCGCCTCGCGAAGATCCCGCGCGCCGATCTTGCGAACGACCGGAAGCGCCTCGATCCCGTCCTGTCCGACATAGACGTGAAAATTGGCCATGATCATTCCTCCCGAACTCAAGCAAACGCGAATTCGCGGCGCCCGTCAGCGGAAGATCGGCTGGCATCGCGAAAACTCGCTCTGCTTTCCCAGCCTTCGAGTCTACGCCTATCGCCGCGGCTTGTCATTTGGCGCGCCGCCGCGCGTTGCGCTCGGGCGACAGAACACATGCGGCGCGCTAGGATCGATTTTCCGCCCGCTCTCTTCGAGGCCGCCAACGCAATGCCTGCCCTGCGCCATGTCCTGACCCTGTCCTGCGCCAATCGGCCGGGGATTGTCGCCAAAGTCTCGACGGCGCTGTTCGAGGACGGCTTCAACATTCTCGACGCCCAGCAGTTCGACGACACCGAGACCGGCAATTTCTTCATGCGCGTGGTGTTCGACAGCGTCGCCGGCGCCGTCGACCTGTCGACCTTCCGCACGCGCTTCGCCGGAGTCGCCGCCCCCTTCGCGATGAACTGGTCGATGCGGGCGGGCGATGAGCGGAAGCGGGTGCTGATCCTCGTTTCGCGGTTCGACCATTGCCTCGTCGATCTCATCTACCGCTGGCGCAGCGGCGAACTGGCTATGGACATTGTTGGCGTCGCCGCCAACTATCCGCGCGACGCCTACGCGCATATCGATTTTGGCGAAATCCCGTTCCACTACCTGCCGGTGACCCGGCAGACCCGGCTGGAGCAGGAGGCCCAGATCTGGGAACTCGTGCGCGATTCGCAATGCGACGTCGTCGTGCTCGCCCGCTACATGCAGATCCTGTCCGACGGGCTCGCCGCCAAGCTGCAGGGGCGGTGCATCAACATCCACCATTCGTTCCTGCCCGGCTTCAAGGGCGCCCGGCCCTACCACCAGGCCCATCATCGCGGCGTCAAGCTGATCGGCGCGACCGCCCATTACGTGACCTCCGATCTCGACGAGGGCCCGATCATCGAGCAGGATGTCGAGACGATCACCCATCGCGACACGCCCGAGGACCTCGTGCGCAAGGGACGCGACATCGAGCGCCGCGTGTTGTCGCGCGCCCTCGCGCACCACCTGGAGGACCGCGTGCTGCTCAACCGCGGCAAGACCGTGGTGTTTTCGGGGTAGCGCCGGCGCCAGGCGCTCGCGGCATCGTGATCGGCGGGCTGTTGCCGATCGCCGGCCGGCGCAACTAGAACGGATCGGCGGCTCGCTCTCATTCGCCGATTCCCCCCTTCCGCCTGATCGGAGCCGTCGTTGCGCGTCACCTTGCCCCTTGCCGCCCTCGCCGTCGGGGCGTTCGGCATCGGCACGACCGAATTCGTCATCATGGGCCTGCTGCCCGATGTGGCGCGCGATCTCGACGTGTCGATTCCCGCCGCCGGCCTGATCGTCGCGGGCTACGCCGCGGGCGTCGTCGTCGGCGCGCCGATCCTGGCGATCGTCACCGCCGGGCTGCCGCGCAAGGGCGCGCTGATCGGCCTGATGGCGCTGTTCGCCTTCGGCAACTTGATGTGCGCGCTGGCGCCCTCTTACGGATTTTTGATGGCGGCGCGCGTGCTGACCGCCTTCGCCCATGCTGCGTTCTTCGGCATCGGCGCGGTGGTGGCGGCCGATCTTGCGCCGCAAAATCAGCGCGCCCAGGCGATGTCGCTGATGTTCGCCGGCCTCACCCTCGCCAACGTCCTCGGCGTGCCCGGCGGCACGGCGCTCGGCCAGGCGCTGGGCTGGCGCGCGTCGTTCGGCTGCGTGGCGCTGATCGGGGCGGTCGCGGCGTGCGGCGTCGCTTTGTTCGTGCCGCGCGAGCCACGCCCGAAGGCGAGCGACGTGCTGCGCGAGTTCGGCGTGCTGCGCGATGTTCGCGTCGTCCTCGGCATGGCGATGAGCGCGGCGGCGGCCGCCAGTTTCTTCGCGGTGTTCACCTATATCGCGCCGATTCTCGAGACGGTGACCGGGGTTTCGCCGCGGGCGATCACCGGCTTGCTGGTGCTCTACGGCGTCGGTCTGACGCTCGGCAACCTTGCCGGCGGCCGGCTCGCCGACTGGAACGCCTTGCGCGCCGCAGCGTGGCTGTTTCTGGCGCTGATAAGCGTGCTCGCCGCCTTTACCGTCACGAGCCACAACGCGGCGCTCGCCGCTCTTACGATGTTCGTGTGGGGGGTGATCTCTTTCGCGCTCGTCTCGCCGTTGCAGATGCGGGTCATCGACGTCGCGCGCGGCGCCCCCAACCTCGTCTCGACGCTCAATCAGGGCGCGTTCAACATCGGCTGCGGCGCGGGCGCGTGGTTCGGCGGCCTCGCGCTCCGTCTGGGCGCCGGCTACGATCGAAACGCCATGGGTCGGCGTCGCCATCGCCGTGGTCGGTCTCGCGCTGACGGTGGTCTCGATGAGCCTCGATCGGCGCCTCGGCGCGGCGGCCGCGTCGGCCTGCTGAGAGCCAGGGGCGGCGGCGCAGTCAGGAGGGCCGGGCTCCGGCGAGGTTCTTCAACCAGCGCCAAACCCGGTTCTTGGCGACGATCGCCGGCGGATTGGGCAGGATCGCCGGCTGCGCAAGATGGGCCTCACACCCCTCCGCCAGCCGCGAAAACACGATTTCGCCGTCGGTGAAGTAGCGGTCGCCGCCGCCATTGCGCCCGTTCAGGGTCGGGCCAATTCCGCTCGTCTCATAGATGTCTTCGACCTTGCCGGCGTCGGTCAGATCGGCGGTGAGCCCGTCGCGCTCGGCGTCGATGTCGGGCGCGATATGGTGGGTGATCTGGCCGGTGTAGTGGCTGACCCCGACGCCCCTGTCGAATGTCGCCGCGCCCAGCCAGACCGGTTGTCCGTCATCGCCCGCGTCGAGCACTTTCCACAAGCGCACGTGGTGGCGGGTGTCGGGGCTTTTCCCCGAGGCCTTTTCAAACGCCAGATCCTCGCGCCGTCCCTGATAGAACAGGGGGCTTATCGGCGCCTGGGCGTAGGGCCGGTCGAGCAGGACGCTGCCAACGATCGCAACGCTCGTTTTGAGCGTCACCGGGTCGGCTGGCGACCAGCCGGCGGCGTTCATCGCGCAAAGCACGTCCTGCTGCGAGCCTTCGAGGCCGACGTTCAAGGGATCGCCGGGTATGCCAAGCGCGTTGACGGTGGTCATCGCGAGCCCGGCGATCGCCCGCTGATGCTCGAAATGTCGCCACAGCAGCGGCGCCAGCCAATAGGCCAACGCGAGATAGGCGGCGAGGCATACGCCCAGCGCCGCCACGAAAAGACGCAGCCGAGAACGACGACGGGCGTCCGGGGCGGGCGTTTGCGACATCATCGCCGGCGCGGGGCGGGGAGAATCAAACGGGCCGCGTCCGTCACGCGAGGGCGCTTCGGGCGTCGGTCAAATCAGAGCCGCCCCATGAGAAAAAGCACCACGAGCACGATCACGATGACGCCGATGACCCCGACGCCACGATGACCATAGCCATAGCCATAGCCGCCAAACCGGCCGCTGAAGCCGCCGAACAAGAAAATCACGAGGATGATGATGAGGATGGGTCCGAGCATGGTTTCATCTCCTGTTGGGCGCCCAGTCGAGCATTGGCGCGGCGATTGTTCAATGGCCCGGCGGCGGTCTTTTTGCACCGGCGCGGCGGGCGCCGACCCCACCGCTTCGGGCGAGGCGGCGTTTCCCTAAACGCCGCGGCCCGGCTACAATGGACGCAAAGGAGGCTCGGCCATGAAACATGAAAATTTCCCGGTCACCCATACCGAACAGGAATGGCGCAAGATCCTCACGCCCGAGCAATACGCCGTGATGCGCGAGCATGGCACCGAGCGGGCGGGAAGCTGCGCGCTGAACTATGAGAAGCGCGCCGGAAAGTTCTATTGCGCGGGCTGCGATTCCCTGTTGTTCGCCGCCGCCACCAAGTTCGAAAGCGGCACCGGCTGGCCGAGCTTCAACGATCCGGTCGCCGGGGCGGTGGAGACCACCGTCGATCGCAGCCATGGCATGACGCGCACCGAAGTGCATTGCGCGCGCTGCGGCTCGCACCTCGGCCATGTCTTTGACGACGGGCCGCCGCCGACGCATTTGCGCTATTGCATCAATGGCGTCGCGATGAATTTCAAGCCGGATTGAACGTTGCGTCGGCGTTTGCGGAGCTTGCTGCAAAGGACTTGGCCATGAATGCGCCGGTATCGTCCGATTCCTTTCGCAGCGCGCACCGTCCCGCTGGTCATCCGGAGGTGAGAAGCGGGCGCATCGGCGTCCTGCTGGTCAATCTGGGCACGCCCGAGGCGACCGACTACTGGTCGATGCGCCGGTATCTCAAGGAATTCCTGTCCGACCGGCGGGTCGTCGAGACCAATCGCCTGCTGTGGTGGCCGATCCTCAATCTGGTGATCCTGTCCAGGCGCCCGCAGATGAAGCGCCGCGACTACGAGGCGATCTGGAACAAGGAGCGCAACGAGAGCCCGCTGAAGACCATCACGCGCGCAACCGCCGAGAAGCTCGCCGACGCGTTGGCGGCGGGCGGGCGCGATCCCGCCGCGCGTTGTGTCGTCGATTGGGCGATGCGCTACGGCAAGCCGTCGATCGGCGAACGCCTCGCGGCGCTGCGGGACGCCGGCTGCGACCGCATCCTGCTCGCGCCGCTCTATCCGCAATATTGCGCCGCCACCAGCGCGACAGTCTGCGACAAGGCGTTCGACACCCTCAAGACGATGCGCTGGCAGCCGGCGCTGCAGGGTCGCGCCGCCGTACTACGACGACCCCGTCTATATCGGCGCCGTCGCGCAATCGATCCGTGCGGGGCTCGCGGCGCTCGATTTCGAGCCGGAAGTCATCCTCGCCTCGTTCCACGGGATACCGCGCGCCTATTTCGACCAGGGCGATCCCTATTATTGCCATTGCGCCAAGACCTGGCGGCTGTTGCGCGAGGCGCTCGGCCTGCCGCCGGAACGGTTCCAGTTGACCTTCCAGTCGCGCTTCGGGCCGAGCGAATATCTGCAGCCCTACACCGACGCTACGGTCAAGGCGCTGGCGGCGCGCGGCGTCAAGCGGCTGGCGATCGCGACGCCGGGTTTCGCCGCCGATTGCCTTGAGACGCTCGAGGAGATCGCCGTCGAGAACGCCGGCTATTTTCGCGAAGGCGGCGGCGAAAAATTCGCGGCGATCCCCTGTCTCAACGACAGCGTGGAGGGCGTTCGGGTGATCCTGAACCTGGTGCAGCGGGAATTGTCGGGCTGGCTGTGAACGCGCGGCGACCCCTTATCAAGCCGCCGGAGGCGGCCTATATCGGGGGCGCTTTGCGCCCGTCTTGACCGGGCGCCAGGAGAGTCCGCGCCACCATGAACGACGCCAACTCAGCTCTCCCCGACCCACGCCGCCGTCCACGACAAAATCCCCGTCACCGTGCTCACCGGCTATCTCGGCGCCGGCAAGACGACGCTGCTCAACCGCATCCTGAGCGAGCCGCATGGGCGTCGCTACGCGGTCATCGTCAATGAATTCGGCGAGATCGGCATCGACAACGAACTGGTCGTCGGCGCCGACGAAGAAGTGTTCGAGATGAACAACGGCTGCATCTGCTGCACCGTGCGCGGCGACCTCATCCGCATCATCGAAGGCCTGATGAAGCGCAAGGGAACCTTCGACGCGATCATCGTCGAGACGACGGGGCTCGCCGATCCCGCGCCCGTCGCGCAGACCTTCTTCGTCGATCCGGACGTGCAGAACCTGGCGCGGCTCGACGCCGTCGTCACGGTCGCCGACGCCAAATGGCTCGCCGCGCGGCTGCGCGACGCGCCCGGAGGCCAAGAACCAGATCGCCTTCGCCGACGTGATCGTGCTGAACAAGACCGATCTCGTTTCGCCCGCCGAACTGCGCGAGGTCGAGGCGCGCATCCGCGCGATCAATCCTTACGCCAAGCTGCATCGCGCGCAGCGCTGCGACGTGGCGATCGCCGACGTGCTGGAGCGCAACGCGTTCGATCTCGACCGCATCATGGAGATCGAGCCGGAATTTCTCCACGTCGACGACCACGACCCATGACCACGCGGATCATGACCACGACCATCATCACGCGCATGGCGACGGGCTCAAGCATTATCACGACGAGCACATGCAATCGATTTCGCTGCGCCTCGACGGCGATGTCGATCCCGACAAGTTCATGCCGTGGATCACCGAGCTGACGCAGACGCAGGGGCCGAACATCCTGCGCTGCAAGGGCATCGTCGCTTTTTCCGGCGAACCCCGGCGCTTCGTGTTTCAGGGCGTTCACATGATGCTCGACGGCGAACCGCAACGCGAGTGGCGGCCCGAGCGAGACGCGCGACTCCAAGGTGGTGTTCATCGGACGCGACCTGAAGGAAGAGGACATCCGCAAGGGTTTCCTCGCCTGCGCGGCGTGAGCGGCGGTTCGCCCGTCAGGAAGCGCGGTCTGCGCCCCGCATTTCGCCGAAGGCGGACAGGGCGGGGGCCGACGGCGTGAACGAGCCGACGTCTTCGCTGGCGCGAAATGTGCGCTCGCTCGACGCCGGCGCGCATGTCGGCGCCGCGGGCTTTCTCGACGATCAGCCGGTCTTCGCACTCGGCGACGGCGCGGTTCTGCTCGGCGAGCCGGGCGCGGCGCGGCGCGTCGTCGCCCACCCCGGCGGCTCCATTCTCGTCGCGCTCAACGACGGCAAGCGGCTGGTGACCGGCGGCGACGACGGCCGGGTCGTGGCGACTTCGCTCGACGGCGCGACGCAGGCGATCGCCGACGAGAAAGGCCGCTGGATCGACGCGCTCGCGATGCGCGCGGGAAACATCGCCTGGAGCGCCGGGCGCGCGGTCAGCAGTCGCGACAGCGCCGGCATCGTCAGGTCCTGCGTGGCGCCGACCACGGCGCGCGGCCTGTGCTTCATGCCCAAGGGCTACCGTCTGGCGCTGGCTCACTACAACGGCGTCTCGCTGTGGTTCCCCAATGTGGAGGCCGCGCCGACCGTCCTCGAATGGAAGGGATCGCATCTCGACGTGGTTGTTTCGCCGGATGGCCGCTTCGTCGTGACCTCGATGCAGGAGAACGCCTTGCACGGCTGGCGGGTCGCCGATTCGCGCAACATGCGGATGACCGGCTACCCCCGCAAGACGCGTTCGCTGTCGTGGTCGCACGACGGCCAGTGGCTGGCGACTTCGGGGGCCGACGCCTGCATCGTCTGGCCGTTCCGCGACAAGGACGGACCGATGGGCAAGGCGCCGCGCGAATGCGGCGTGCGCGGGGCCAAGGTGTCGCAGGTGGCGTTTCATCCGCGCGCGCTGGTCGTCGCGGTCGGTTACGACGACGGCTTCATCCTGCTTTGCCGCCTTGCCGACGCCGCCGAAATTCTGGTGCGCGAACCCGGCGCCGGCGACGGCGCGGTGACCGCGCTGGCCTGGGACGCGATCGGCGCCCGTTTGGCGTTCGGACTCGACAACGGCGGCGCCGGGGTGCTCGCGCTTCCCGCGTGACTGGCGCGCCATGCTTGAGGTTCCTCAACTGAGCCAGATCAACGGCGCTCAGAATTCAAGGATCGAACAAGGGCGGAAGACCTGCTCAACAGTCTGTCGAAAGGAAATTCCATGAGCCCTGACGCCGCCCCGTTGTTCGCGCCCTTCAAGCTTGGCGATCTGCAATTGCCCAACCGCATCGTCATGGCGCCGCTGACGCGCAATCGCGCGACGCATGGGACCGACGCCCCGCGCGAGCTGAACGCGCGCTATTATCGCCAGCGCGCGAGCGCCGGACTGCTGATCTCCGAAGCCTCGCAAATCAGCCAGCAGGGCCAGGGCTATATCTGGACGCCGGGCTGCTACAGCGACGCGCAGGCAGCGGGATGGCGCGAGGTGACCGACAGCGTGCACCGGGCGGGCGGGCGCATATTCGTTCAGCTCTGGCATGTCGGCCGCGTGTCGCATTCCTCGTTGCAGCCGGGCGGCGGGCCGCCGGTCGCGCCTTCGGCGATCCGCGCCAAGACCAAGACGTTCATCGAGGCGGGCTTTGCCGAAGTCTCCGAGCCGCGGGCGCTGCTGATCGACGAGATCGCCGGAATCGTGAGCGACTATGCGCATGCCGCCGATTGCGCCCGGCGCGCCGGCTTCGACGGCGTCGAGATTCATGGCGCCAACGGCTATCTGATCGACCAGTTCCTGCGCGACGGCACGAACAAGCGCGCCGACGCCTATGGCGGCGCCATCGAGAATCGCACGCGCTTCGCGCTGGAGGTGGTCGACGCGATCACCAAGGTGTGGGGCCCGTCGCGGGTTGGCATCCGGATTGCGCCCGTAAGCCCGGCCAACGACATCCAGGATTCAAATCCCGCCGCGTTGTTCGGGCATCTCGTCGAAAAGCTCGACGAACGGGGCCTCGCCTATATCCACGTCATTGAAGGGGCGACGCAAGGCGCGCGCGACATCTATCCGTTCGACTTTCGCGCTTTGCGCAACTCGTTCCGCGGCGCCTATATCGCCAACAACGGCTATAACAGGGAGATGGCGATCGAGGCGGTCGAGAGCGGCGCCGCCGATCTCATCGCGTTCGGGCGCCCGTTCATCGCCAATCCCGACTTGGTCGAGCGCCTGAGGATCGCCGCGCCGCTGGCCGAGATCGACCGCGCGACGCTCTATGGCGGGGGCGAGCGCGGCTACACCGACTATCCCGCGATGGCGGCGGGCTAGGCAGCCGCCGACGACACCGCGTCGCAGACGTCGTCGACAAGCTGCTCGACCAGTTCGCGGTCGTCGGCCTCGGCCATCACGCGGATGACCGGCTCGGTCCCGGAGGGGCGAATGACCAACCGCCCGGTCGCCCCGAGCCGGCTCCTCGCCGCGGCGATCGCCGCGATCACCCGGTCGGTGTCGAGCGGACGGCCGCCCTTGTAGCGGACGTTCTTGAGGATTTGCGGCAGCGGCTCGAAGCGATGGCAGATTTCGCTGACCGGTTTCTGCTGCCGCTGCACCACGGCGAGCACTTGCAGCGCCGCGACGAGGCCGTCGCCGGTCGTCGCATAGTCGGACAGGATGATGTGGCCCGACTGCTCGCCCCCGACGTTGTAGCCCTTCTCGATCATCCGCTCGAGCACATAGCGATCGCCGACCGCCGTGCGTTCGAGGGCGAGGCCGATGCTCGCCAGATGGCGCTCCAGCCCGAGATTGGACATCACGGTGGCGACGATGCCGGGCTGGGCGAGACGCCCGTCGGCCTGCCAGCTTTGCGCGACCACCGCCATCAACTGGTCGCCATCGACCAGATGGCCCTTTTCGTCGATGATCAGCACGCGGTCGGCGTCGCCGTCGAGGGCGATCCCGATGTCGGCGCGCATTTCGCGCACCTTGGCGGCGAGCGCGTCGGGCGCGGTCGAACCGACGTCGCGATTGATGTTGAACCCGTCAGGGTCGATGCCGATCGAGAAGACTTCGGCGCCCAGCTCCCATAGCGCTTCGGGCGCGACCTTGTAGGCGGCGCCGTTCGCGCAATCCACGACGATGCGCAAGCCCTCGAGCGAAAGATTGCGCGGCAGCGTGCGCTTGGCGAATTCGATATAGCGCGCATGCACGCTTTCGATGCGCTTGGCGCGGCCGAGATCGCGCGATTTGGACAGGCGCGGCGCAATCTCGCTCTCCATCAGCCGCTCGATCTCGGCTTCGATGTCGTCGGAGAGCTTGTAGCCGTCGGGGCCGAACAGCTTGATGCCATTGTCCTCGTAAGGGTTATGCGAGGCCGAAATCATCACGCCGAGGTCGCAGCGCATCGAGCGGGTGAGCATCGCGACGGCGGGGGTCGGCACCGGGCCGAGCAGCAGGACGTCGATGCCCACCGAGGTGAATCCGGCGACCAGCGCATATTCGATCATATAGCCGGACAGGCGGGTGTCCTTGCCGATCACCACGCGGTGGCGGTGGTCGCCGCGCTGAAAGGCGAGGCCGGCGGCCTGACCGACTTTCATCGCGAGTTCCGCGGTGATCTTGCCGTTGGCCCGACCGCGAATGCCGTCGGTGCCGAAATATTTGCCCGCCATGTCCAAGTCCTCGCCAGCGCCCCCGACTCGCATTGGCCCTATTTCATTATCCCATTCTTAGCCGTTGATCGTTCAAAAATCATTGCATACCGTAAATGTCGCCCGAGCCGCCGCGCCGCCCACTATTCCGGGGCCGGCGGTCGAGCAGGCGCATCGCGCAGGCTGACGGACGCCCTGGTCGCGGACCGGCGGCCCCGTCGCGCGGGACTCCAGCCCGTTCCGCGCAAAGAGGGGATCGATCGATGTCCGAAATCCTGGTCGCCGCCGCGGCGGTGCTTGCGTTGATTTTCGCGCCTCGCGTCGTGCCCGACGCGGTGGCGGGCTGGCGCCGGACGGCGGCGATCGCCGGCCTGCGGCTGGTTTTCGGGCTCCTCGCGCTGTTTGAGGTGCTGGCGACCAGCATCATCTCGATCCCCGCCAACCAGGTCGGGGTGGTGCGCAAGGTCTACGGCTTTTCCAATATCGCGCCCGGCCACATCATCGCGGCGCATGGCGAGACCGGCTATCAGGCCGAGATCATCCCGCCGGGCACCTTCCGCATCTCGATCTTTTTCAATGTGCTGAACCGGGTCGACCTGCTGCCGGTGGTCATCGTCCCCAGCGGTTTTTACGGGCGGATCGTCGCCAATGACGGCGATTCCCTGAGCGCGGGCCAGATCATGGCGGACGCGTGGCCCGAGGCGGACTTCCAGAAGTTCCTCGACGCCGAATATTTCATGACCCATGGCGGCCAGAAGGGCCTGCAACTGAGCGTCCTCAAGCCCGGCGTCTATCCGCTCAACCTGGCCCTCTATCAGGTCAAGATCGGCTACATCAGGAACGGCAAGGACATCGTAGCCAGCAACGACGACGTCTATGACCTGCGCGGGATGACCAAGGAGGAAACGCCGCTCGACACCTCGATCACCCGCGTGCCCGCCGGCTCGGTCGGCGTCGTGCGTTCGAGCGTGCAGTCGGCCGGGGTCGATTGCAAGGCGCGGACCGCCAAGACCGACGAGGGCGGCCTGACGGCGGAACTGGTGACCCAATATTGCAAGGGCGTGTGGGACACCTCGCTGTCGCCGAACGACTATTATCTGAACCGCGACGCCTATGACGTCACGCTGGTCTCGACGCGGGTGACCGCGCTGGAGTTCAAGGGCGGCTTCACCCGCCGCTATCTCGACCCGAAAGTCGACGCCAAGGGCGATATCACGCAGACCGAGCGGACGGCGACCTTCCCGCAGCCCAAGGACGCCGCCGATTCGGCGATCAACACCAAGATCGAGGGCTGGGAAATCCCGCAGGAACTGCGCGCGATCGTCCAGATCACGCCGGAAAACGCGCCGATCGTCGTGGCGGCGGTGGGCGGACAGGAGGAGGTCGACCAGCGCATCCTGGTGCCTTCGATCCGCTCGCTGGTGCGCAATGTCTACGGCGGCTCGATCGTCGTCAAAGAACTCAACGACAAAGGCGTGCTGGTCGATGTGACCCGTCCGACCCGCGTGCTCGACACCGTCGAAAATCGCACGGTCCTCGAACAGGCGATCCTCGAGCGCGCGCAGATCGACGGTCGCCGCGCCGGCGTCGACATCAAGGAGATTCGTCTGGGCGAGTCGGCGATACCGCCGGAGCTGTTGCTGGCCCGGCAGCGCGAACAGCTCGCCGGGCAATTGCGCGCCGCCTTCATCCAGGAACAGATGGCGCAGGAACAGCGCCAGAAGACCGAACAGGCGCACGCCACCGCCGACCAGCAGCGCGACATCGTGACGGCGCAGACGGCGGTCAAGGTCGCGCTGCTCACGCAGGATCGTCGGCAGGCCGAAGGCCACGCCGAACGCCTCTACCTCGAGGAGCAGGCGGCCGGCCAGACGGCGCAGGCCGAGGTGCTCGGCAAGGACAGCGTGCTGCGGCTGCAGCAGCTCAAGCTGTTCTTCGAACTGCTCGCCGCCCATCCGGAGCTCGTCGCCAATCTCAGGCTGCCGCAAGTTTATGTCGGGGGCGGCGGCGGCCTGGAGGGCGCGGCGGCGATATTCGGTTCGTTCATGAAGCCCGCCGATGCGGCTCCGGCCAGCCCGCCCAAATGAACCGGCGGGGCTTTCGCCCCGCCGTTCGCCGGGCCGAGGTCAACGGGCGATCTGGCTGCCGACCGCGTTTTCCTCGCGATTGAGCAGGCGCTGCTGACGATGCGTGAGATGGCCGTTCTCGGCCGCCGCGAACGCCTGCTCCTGCATGCGGATCGAATGAACTTCGCGATGGAGGGCGTGGGCGCGCCGCGGCGTGATCAGACCGGCGCGCGCCGCGTCGCGGATTTGAACGTTCTCCTCGGCGAGGCGCGCGTTGATTTCGGCGCGCCGGCCGTGGTGGGCGAGGGGAGCGGTGTCGGCGCTGGCGGCGCTGGCGCCGAGGCCGGCGCCGGCAAGCACGAGAGCGGCGAAGATGATTCTGGCTTTGGTCATGTTCAGTCTCCTTCGGAGGGATGTCCGATGAAGACGAGAATGCGCCATCTCACCTGAATCCAGGCTGAAGCGAGCGTTCATCGCCCGCTCATCAAGATGAAGCGAAAGGTTACGACGAATTCATCTGGACCGCGCCCGAGCGCGCTGGCCGGTCAGCAAGCAGCGCGCCCCGCGATCTCGGGTCGCGCTTCAGGTCTGCGGCTGCGGCTCCAGGCCGCCGGCGTCGGGACCCAACGCCGCGCGGCTCTTGCCAGTGGCCGGAACGGCCGCGCGCGGCGGCGTCGGGGGCTCCTTGTCGGCCGATTCGCGCACCGGGCGCCGGCCCTGCAGCAAGCCGAGGATCTCGTCGCCCGACAGCGTCTCGAACTCCATCAGCCCGTTGGCCAGCGTCTCGAGGTCGCCGCGCCGCTCGGTGAGGATGCGCGTCGCGGTGTCGTAGCCCTGCTGCACCAGGCGGCGCACTTCCGCGTCGATGGTCTCGGCCGTGGCTTCCGAAATATTCTGGGTGCGGCCCATCGAATAGCCGAGGAACACTTCCTCCTGGTTCTCGCCGTACATCACCGTGCCGAGCTTCTCCGAGAAACCGAACCGCGTCACCATTGCGCGTGCGATCTTGGTCACCTGCTGGATGTCGCTGGCGGCGCCCGAGGTCACCTTGTCCTTGCCGAACACCAACTCCTCGGCGACGCGCCCGCCCATCGACATCGCCAGCAGCGCGTTCATCTGCTCGAAGCTCTGCGAAATCTGATCGCGTTCCGGCAGCGACTGCACCATGCCGAGCGCCCGGCCGCGCGGGATGATCGTCGCCTTGTGAATGGGAACGCTCGCCGGCATGGTCACCGAGACGAGAGCGTGGCCGGCCTCGTGAAAGGCGGTCAGCTTCTTTTCGTCCTCGGTCATCATCAGGGTGCGGCGCTCGGCGCCCATCAGGATCTTGTCGCGCGCGTCCTCGAATTCGGCGCGGGTCACCACCCGCTTGCCGCGGCGCGCGGCGAGCAACGCGGATTCGTTGACCAGATTCATCAGATCGGCGCCGGAGAACCCCGGCGTGCCGCGGGCGACCACCTTGAGGTCGACATCCGGCGCCAGCGGCACCTTGCGCACGTGGACCTTGAGGATCTTTTCGCGACCGATGAAATCGGGATTGGAAATGACGATCTGGCGATCAAAACGACCCGGCCGCAGCAGAGCGGGATCGAGCACGTCGGGGCGGTTGGTCGCCGCGATGATGATGATCCCCTCGTTCTGCTCGAAGCCGTCCATCTCGACGAGCAATTGATTGAGCGTCTGTTCGCGCTCGTCGTTGCCGCCGCCGAGGCCGGCGCCGCGATGACGGCCGACCGCGTCGATTTCGTCGATGAAGATGATGCAGGGCGCGTTCTTCTTCGCCTGTTCGAACATGTCGCGCACGCGGCTCGCGCCGACGCCGACGAACATTTCGACGAAGTCGGAACCCGAAATCGTGAAGAACGGCACATTGGCTTCGCCGGCGACGGCGCGGGCGGTGAGCGTCTTGCCGGTGCCGGGCGGGCCGACCAGCAGCACGCCGCGCGGAATCCGCCCGCCAAGCCGCTGGAACTTCTGCGGATCGCGCAGGAACTCGACGATCTCCTGCAGGTCCTCCTTGGCTTCGTCGACGCCGGCGACGTCCTCGAACGTGACGCGGCCATGCGCCTCGTTCAGCAGCTTGGCCTTGGACTTGCCGAAGCCCATCGCCTTACCGCCCGCGCCCTGCATCTGGCGCGACAGGAAAATCCACACCCCGAGAAAGGCGATCAGCGGCAGGCCGTTGACCAGCAGGGTCATCAGCCAGGAATTGCCGTCGGACGGCGGTTTGGCGGTGATCTGGACGTTCTTCTTATACAGCGTGTCGACCAGCGACGGGTCGCTCGGCGCATAGGTCATGAACGGCCGATTGTCGGTGAACCGGCCGGAAATGTCCGCGCCGGCGATCGTCACTTCCTTGACGTGGCCTTGATCGACCTCGGTCAGCAACTGGCTGAAGGTGATCTCGCTGCTCGTGGTCTTCTGTCCCGGGCTCTGGAACAGGGTCACCAGAGCGAGCACCAGCAGGAAAATAATCACCCAGAGCGCGAAATTCCGGAAATTGGGGTTCATAGCCATCCCACCAGCAGCGTCGAGAAGCTTTGCGCCTTGCGGCGGCTCCCGCTGCTTGCGATCATTTAAGCACACGCGGGCCAAATGCCAAGGGAAGCCCATTTGTCTGAATTTCGTGTGAACGGGCGGCGGGCGGCGACGCGCGCAGGGGTTACGTCTCGCCGCTCGCCCGCGCCCGACGAGGCGCCTCGGGGCTGACGCTCAGCGCGCCCTTGGCGCTCATGCGCACGCTGACGCCGCCGACATTGGCGCGCAGCGTCTTGTTCTGCGCGCGCGCCCGCCGCAGCGCCTGCGCCAAGGCCTCGACGGCCTCGAGGCGGATTTGCCGCGGCGGTTTGCCCCCCACGCGGGCGATCTCGGCGGCCAGCAGACGCTGGACGATCTCGGACGGCTCGTCGAGCAACGCGCTGGCGTCGCGCGTCGGCGCGGCGCTCGCCCATCCCAACCGCTCCGCCGCCGCCCTCGCTTGCATGGCGACGGCCTCCTCCATGCGCGCGGCGCGGCGCGACAGCCGCGCGATTTCGTCGACGCCGAGGCCCTCGGCGGCGAGCAGGCCGGTCAGCCGACGCAGATGAGTGCGCGCAAAGCGCGGGTCGTCATTCGACGGATCGTGGGCGAACGGCTCGCCGCGCGCTTCGCAATAGGCGACCAGCTCGGCCTTGCGCAGGCCAAGCAGCGGGCGCGCCAGCGTCAGGCGCCCGTGCGCGGCGGCGTCCTCCATGCCGCGCAGACCGGCGATTCCCGAACCGCGCAACAGGCGGAAGATCACCGTCTCGACCTGATCGTCGGCATGATGGGCGGTGACCACAACGTCGGCGCCGACCTGCTCCGCGCAGGCGCCGAGCAAATGGTAGCGGGCCTCGCGCGCGCGTTCCTGAATCCGGCTGCGCGGCTTCAGGCCGCGCCATTCGATCAGATGGTGGGCGACGCCGAGCCGGCGCGCCAGCGCGCCGACCGCCTCGGCTTCGGCGCGCGAACCCTCGCGCATCGCGTGATCGACGGTTGCCGCCGCGACCGACGGGCGATGCGGCTGCTGCGCCCAGCGCGCCGCCATCAGCAACAGCGCGGTCGAATCCGGGCCGCCGGAAACCGCGAGCAGCAGGCCCTTGGCCCGCGCCAGCGGCGCAAACAACGCGTCGATCCGCGCCGGCGAAATCGCCTCGCGAACCGACGGCGCCCGCCTGCTCAACAATGATCCCGTTGAGTTTCGCGCTCGACGCCCTTCTTCACGGCGGCCGAGGCGTTCGGATAGCGGCGGCCGACCTCCCCGAACGTCGCGCAGGCCTGATCGTTGTTGCCGAGCGCGGCGAGCGACTGGCCGAGCCGCAACATGCCTTCGGGCGCCCGCGGCGACTTGGCGTAATCGGTCGACACCTTGAGATATTGTTCGGCCGCCTCGCGCGGGCGCGAACGCTGCAGGAACGTCTCGCCGAGATAGAAGACCGCGTCGGGGGCGAGGCGGTTGTTGGCGTTCCGGCTAAGGAAGGCGCGAAATTGCTGTTCGGCCTGTTCATATTGGCCGCCGCGATAGGCTTCCAAAGCCGCATTGAACTGGTCGCGCGGATCGTCGGGCGGCCCGCCGATTCCGGCGATCACCGCCGGCCCCGGCTGCGCGGCGTCGAGCGGGCCGCCGGGCGGCGGCGAGGCGGCGGTGCTGGCGCCGCTGCGCGACAGGTCCAGCGGCGCGCCGACGGCGGGGGGCGCATTGGTCAGCGGCGCGCTCGGCGGCGTCGTCCCGATCGGGCGCGGGGCGCCCGTCGCGTTCGGATCGATCGAGGGGTCGAACGCGTCGGACCGCTTGCCCGGCTTGGCCGGCGCCGCTTCGGCGATCGCGCCGGGGGCCGCGCCGTGCGCGCCGCCCAGCCGGAACTCCACGTCCTCCTGGAAACGCTTGATCTGCTCTTCGAGACGGCGCTGCTGGTTCTGCAACTCCTCGATCGCGCCGTTGGCGGCGCGCAACTGGTTCTCGAGCCTCTCGACGCGCACCACCAGCGCGCCCGCGTCGCCGCCCTGGTCCGCCGAATCGCCGGGCACATCGCCCGGCGGCAGGCCGCCCGATTGGGCCATCCGCGGGAGGGGCGCCGCGCGCGGACCCGTCAGGTCCTCGGCGCGCAGGCTCGGCGCGCCGGCAATAGCGAGCGCCGCGGCGATCAGAGCGGCGCGGCGCAGCGAAACAGACGATGTCAAAGCCTCAGCCCCCGATCAATCGCGCGCCGGACAGCGCCCGGCCGTCGCCAAAGCAGCTATCATACAGCGTCGCTTCGGCCAACAATTGGGCGAAGCTGCGGCCAACCGGCGGCGGAGCGAGGCCGCCGCCCGCTACGAAGTCGGAGCGCCAGCGAGCACCGTGACGGCGCGGCGGTTTTGCGACCAGCACGAAATGTCGTTGCACACCGCGACCGGCCGCTCCTTGCCATAGCTGATCGTCTTGATGCGCGAGGCCGAGACGCCCTTGGCGATCAGGAAGTCCTTGGCCGCCGCGGCGCGCCGGGCGCCGAGCGCGAAATTGTATTCGCGCGTGCCGCGTTCGTCGGCGTGCCCCTCGATGGTGAAGTTATAACGTCCGTACTGATTGAGCCACACCGCCTGTTTGTCGAGCGTGCCTTGCGCCGTCGCCGACAGTTCGGTCGAATCGGTGTCAAAGAACACGCGATCGCCGACGTTGCCGGCAAAATCCTGATAGCTGCCCGGACCCGCGCCCGCCGCGCCGTCCAGAGCGCCGTCCGCGTTGTTCTTGGCGCAGGCGCCAAGGGCAAGCCCGATCAACACCGCCGCCCCGAATTTGAACGCGCGCGCGCTCGTCAAAACCTGCATAGTGAGACTCCTCACAACAACGCCGCCCCTGGGCTGACCCTTAGGGGCGAACGGTTAAGGGAAGGTTCCGTCAACCTTGCCGGACTATTGCCGCGCTCAGTCAAATTCGCGCCAATCGGGGCGATGGTTAATCGCAATGTTGATGGCGGCAATGGGGCGGGACGCCCGGCGATCGGCGAAGGACGGCGCGCCTTTCACCAATCCGCCACACTCGCCCGCGATGCTGGATCGAAGGGGGCTCCGATGAATAAGCGCGCGTCGTCAAGACCGTTGCTGCTGTTGCTTGCCGCGGCGTTTCTCTTCGAATCCTGGTTCTGGCAGGGCTGCATCGCGCTGGGGCGGCGAATTGTCGCGCTGATCCCCTGGGCGGCGCTCAAGGCGCGCATCGCGGCGGTCGTCGCCATATTGCCGGCGCCGCTCGTCCTGGTCATCTTCCTGATTCCGGTCGCGATCATCGAACCGATGCAGACGGTGTGCGTCTATCTGATCGCGCGCGGCTATGTGGTGTCGGGAATTCTCGGCTTCGTGGCGTTGAAGTTTTTTGGCCTTGGCCTGATCGCCGTGATGTTCGATCTGACGCGCGAGAAGCTTCTGTCGATGCCGTGGTTCGCCTGGGTCTATGCGAAATTCGTCGCCTTCCACGCTTTCGCCGACGCTCTCATCGCGCCGTACAAGGCGGCGGTCGTCAAGGAAATGCGCGGCTTGCGCGAATGGGCGCGCGCTTATTGGCTCAGGCTGCGCGCGCGTGCGCCGGCCCGCGGCGGCTGAGCGTTCATCGCGCCGCCAGTCGGGCGCGCGGATGCGCGGCGCGATAGGCTTCCATCAGCCGCGCCGCGTCGACGGCGGTGTAGATCTGGGTCGTCGAAAGCGAGGCGTGGCCCAGCAATTCCTGGATCGTGCGCAGATCGCCGCCCCGCCCGAGCAGATGGGTGGCGAAGGAATGGCGCAGCGCATGCGGCGTCGCGCTGTCGGGCAGGCCGAGCGCCCCGCGCAGACGCTCGACGGTCAATTGGATGATGCGCGGCGAAAGCGGGCCGCCCCTTGCGCCGACGAACAGCGGCCCCTCGGGCTTCAGCGCATAGGGGCAAAGAGCGAGATAGTTCTCCACAGCCGCGCGCACCGGCGCGATGACCGGGGCGCTGCGCGTCTTTCGACCCTTGCCGACGATCGTCACGCTGTCGAGGTCGCCGACCGGCGCATCGCGGCGGCGGATCGACAGCGCCTCGCTGATGCGCAAGCCCGCGCCATAGAGCAAGGCGAGCACCGCCGCGTCGCGCGCCAGAATCCACGGATCGCGCGCTTCGCCGTCGCGGGTTTGCGGATCGGTCATCGCCTTGGCGTCGCCTTCGCCCAGCGGCTTGGGCAGGCTCCGCGCGAGGCGCGGCGCCCGGATCGCCGAAAAGGCCGAGGCGCGGCCGGCGCCTTCGCGCTCGAGGCGTCGCGCCAGCGAGCGCAGCGAGGCCAGCGCGCGCAGCAGCGAGCGACCCTCGACGCCCTCGGCGCGCCGACGCGCCAGAAAGGCGCGCAGATCGGCCGGCGCGAGGGCGACGAAATCGGCGATGGTCGGCGGCGCGCCGAACCTTTCGCACAAGAAACTCAGGAACTGCCGGACGTCGCGTCCGTAGGCGTCCAGCGAATGAGGCGAAAGCCGCCGTTCGTGCGCGAGATGACGCAACCATGCGGCGACCTGCGCACCCAAGTCCGGCGCGGCGGGGAGGACGGCGAGGAGCGCTTCGGCGTCATCGTTCTTGAGCATCGCCGCACGATGCGCCGGCAGGCTTAACCAAGCGTTGCGCCCGTGTTGACGGGCATCGTAATGCGCATTATAGTGCGTATAAACGTCCCGGAGGCGGGACAAGTGGAAACCAACTCCCGCCGGATCGTCGCCCGACTGCAGCGCGAGAATTGGTCCAAGGTCGGCGGCGGGAATCACGACAAATTCACGAACCCGGCGCGCGAAGGGGTGCTGATCATCGTGCCCCGTCATCGGACGGTTTCGCCGGGCGTGGCGCGCGACATCGCCAAGAAGGCCGGCTGGATCTGAAAGGAGGATGCGGTGGCTGACTATGTCGGAATTATCGATCAAAGCGGTGGCGCCTGGGGCGTGCGAATTCCTGATCTGCCCGGCTGCTATGGAGCCGGGGCCAGCGCCGAAGACGCTATTCGTGATGTGGCCTCGGCCGCGCGCGAATGGATCGAGCATCAGACCGGCGGCGCCAGGGCGTTGCCAAAAATCCGCACGACCGCCGAGATTCTGGAGGCGGATGAAATCGACATCGCGGCGGGCGAAGCGGCGGTGATCATTCCCGTCCTGATCGACGATGGACGCACGGTGCGGGCAAACCTCACCTTCGACGCCGGGCTTTTGCGTGCGATCGATGCAGCGGCGACTCAACGGGGACTGACGCGCTCGGCATTTCTCGCCAGCGCCGCGCGAGAGAAAATTGCGGCGCGGCGATGAATGGGGCAGTCTTCTTCGGCGCGACGCAGACGTCGCTCGAAGCGCCAGCTGGAGCGCAGCCGCTCGACCGATGCCATTCCTCCACACCCCCTACGCCTCCGGCAAGTCGCCGTTCGCCATCGGGCTCGCGCCGCTCGATCCGGAGCGCTGGATCGAGCCGGACGCGCAACTGGCGGACCAGCTTGCGCTGAAGGAGGCCATTCTGGCGCGCGAGGGCGCCGCCGCGTTCGACGCGCTGCCGGGCGCCGAGGCGGCGCAGGCCGAGGTTCTGGAACTGCTCGCCGCGCACCTGGCGGTCCGCTATCCCCTGACCTATCGGCGCGAGGGGAACGCCCTTCGCGTTCTACCCGGCGACCGTCTGATAGCGTTCGGCGGCGAGCCGATGCTGCTGACCGCCTCGCGCCTCGTGCAGGAAGACCTGTTGCTGATGCGTCGCGACGCGGAAGGCTGGCGGCTCGTCGCCGGCTCGCTGTGCTTCCCTTCGACCTGGGTGCTGGGGGAGAAGCTCGGGCGCGACATGGACGCCATTCATCGCCCGGTTCCCGGCTACGCCGGCAAGATGGCGGGAATGATCGCGCGCATCTTCGACAATCTCAAGGTCGAGCAGCCGGTGGAACGGCTGAACTGGTCGATCTACAGCGACGCCCGGCTGCGCTACGCGCAGTCCAAGCAGGATCCGCTGGAGCGGTTTCCGCCTGACGAGCCGGTGACCGAGCGCGCGCATGTCCGGGTGGAGCGCCAGACGTTACGCCGCCTGCCGCGCAGCGGCGACATCCTGTTCACCATTCGCGTGCACGTCGACCCTGTCTCCGCCTTCGCGCAGAACGCGCGGGGACGCACGCTGGCGCGCGCGCTGCACGACCAGCTCGCCGCGCTGAGCCCGGAGCAACTCGCCTACAAAGGCATTGAAGAAGCCCGCGCACGGCTGCTCGCCGCTTTGCTCGCCCTCGCCGAAGCGCCCGAACGCTAGCAGTGGCCGGCAGTCTCGACGCCGGTCGACATCGGCTGCGCACCGGCGATGAAGGCGACGCCCATCGCGCCGTCGTGACGCCAGACCCGGCGCGCGTGGCGCCGGCTGTCGTCGCCGGAAAAGTTGCTGATCAGCAGGTCGAACTCCGCGGGAACGATCGACAGATCGTCCGCCTCGATCCGGGCGCCCAGTGACGAAATATTACGCACGACCGCTTCCAGCGAGGAATAGCCGCTGTTGAAGATGAAGCGCGCCTGGAGATAGCAGCGGCGCCGTTCCGCGGCGCGCGGTTTGAATTCGGTCATGTGTTACGGTCCCCCACCTCGGTTGAGAACCTCAGCCGCGAACGCTAGACCCGCCCTGCGCCGTCGGCAACCATTATCGCGTGGCTTGGTGAACGCGCAGAGGCGGGAGCGCGTCGCAATAAAGTCCAAAAGGCGCCGATAGAACGGGCGCGAACCTGGGATCGCGTGGATGCAGGACAACGAAGCCAATCGATTTTCCGCACGCGCGTCCCGCTACGCGCGCCTCGGAGCCAATGCCGGCGCGCTGGCGGCGCGGATGGCGTCGAACCGGGTCACCGGCGCGCGCGGCGGCGACGCCCAGGCGCTGGCCCAGGCTCTCGGTTCGCTCAAGGGGCCGCTGATGAAGGTCGCGCAGATGATGGCGACCATTCCCGAGGCGCTGCCGGCCGATTACGCCGAGGAGTTGATCAAGCTTCAGTCGCAGGCGCCGCCGATGGGCGCGGCGTTCGTCAGGCGGCGCATGCAGGCCGAACTCGGCGCCGACTGGCGGGCGCGCTTTTCCGAATTCGATCTTGCGCCGGCTGCGGCCGCTTCGCTCGGCCAGGTGCACCGCGCCGTCAGCCTCGAAGGCGAGCGCCTCGCCTGCAAGCTGCAATATCCCGACATGGCTTCGACGGTGGAGGCCGATCTCGTCCAGCTCGATCTGTTGTTCGCGCTCCATCGCCGCATGGGTCCGGCGGTCGACACGCGCGAAATCGCGCGGGAGATCGGCGCGCGCGTTCGCGAGGAGCTTGACTATGGCCGCGAGGCCCGGCTCGCAAGGCTCTATCAGAACATGCTCGCCGGTCGGCCGCTGGTGCGCGTTCCCCGCATTTTCGACGCCCTGTCCACTCGGCGGCTGCTCACGATGCAATGGCTCGACGGCGGCGGGCTGATGGAATTTCAAGATGCCTCGGCGGAGTCGCGCAACACCATTGCGAGGGCGCTGTTCGACGCCTGGTGGCTGCCGTTCTCGCAGTTCGGCGTCATTCATGGCGATCCACATCTCGGCAACTATTCGGTCGTTTGTTCGGGCGAGGGGGACGGGCGGCGGGTCGAGGCGGTCAATCTGTTCGACTACGGCTGCGTGCGCATCTTTCCCGCCGGTTTCGTCGGCGGCGTCGTCGAACTCTACCGCGGCCTCGTGCAAGGCGACGAGGCGCGGGTGGTCCACGCCTACGAAATATGGGGCTTCACCAGATTGTCGCGCGAAACCGTCGCGGCGCTGAACATCTGGGCGCGCTTCATCTACGGTCCCCTGGTCGACGACCGCGTGCGCAGCATCGCCGACGGCGTCAAGCCCGGCGAATACGGCCGTCGCGAGGCCTTCGCGGTGGCGCGCGCCCTCAAGGCGCAGGGGCCGCTCAAGGTGCCGCGCGAATTCGTGTTCATGGACCGCGCCGCCATCGGTCTCGGCGGCGCCTTCCTGCGGCTTCGCGCCGAACTCAACTTCCATCGCCTGTTCGAAGCGGCGATCGAGGGATTCAGCGTCGAGACGGTCGCCGCGCGGCAGGCGGCGGCGCTGACCGCGGTCGGCCTCGACGCGCCCGAGCAGACGCAGACCTCCGGGCGCTAAGCCGCGCGCCCGATCAGAGCTTCCACAGCCACGGCAGGCGCGGGGCGATCACGTAGTTGAGCTGGACCAGCACGATGAAGCCGATGCCCAGCGGAATGCTGAACAGGCCGACAACCGCGCCCAGAGCGTAGAGCGCCTGCGCGACAATGACGCGCCGCCGAAAGGCGTCCGAAAAATGCTCCGGCGCGTCGGGCTTGATGAGCTCGGCGCGCTCCGCATAGACCACGCACGCCAGGATGCTGGCGCCGCAAAGCACGATGTTGAGCCAATAGATCAGGAACGCCGTCTTGTAGGTGATGAATTCGGCGAGCAATCGGGTCGAGAACGGCAGGGCGGTCACGCAGACGAGGAACAGAAAGTGCAGCCAGCTCAGGTCGCGGTCCGCACGCGACAGTTGATTGAGATGGGTCTGTTGGCCGACCCAGAAAATGCCGAGCGTCATAAGGCTGAGGAGCCAGGTGACGATGCGCGGCCCGAGCGCCGCGAGGCCCGCCCAAAGCTCGGCCTCCGAATGAATGCCGAGGCTGTCGGGAATGTGAATCTCGAGAACCAGCACGGTCATCGCGAACGCGAAAATGCCGTCGCTGAGCGCCGCGATGCGGCCAAGGTCTTGCGCGGCGATGCGGTTGTAGACGGTCATGGCGCGGACCTCGCCCCGGCGGAATCGGGCGGCCAATGATAGTGGAGCCCGTCGGAGATCGGCAAGGCGCGGCCGCGGTTCGATTGCGCTAACCGGCCCGCTCCGGCGCCGCTTCGCCACGCTCCTGCATCAATTGCATGATATGCGCGCGCAACTCCGGAATGCCTTCGCCGCTGCGCGCCGAGGTGAAGAACGTTCCGGGATAGGCGGCCGGATGGGCGCGCAGCGCTTGCAGCGTCGCTTCGACGCGCGCCGGCTGATCGGCCGGCTTGACGTCGTCGCGCTTGGTCAGGACCACGGCGTAGGAGACCGCCGAGGCGTCGAGCAGCTTCATCGTCTCGATGTCGCTGTCCTTCAGGCCATGCCGGCCGTCGACCAGCACGAACGCGCGCATCAGCGAGGCGCGGCCGCGCAGATAGTCGCGCGCCAGTCGCCCCCACGACGCGGCCTTGTTCTTGCTCACCGCCGCGTAGCCGTAGCCGGGCATGTCGACCAATGTCAGCCGCCCGCCGAGATCGAAGAAGATCAGTTCTTGCGTGCGGCCCGGCGTGTTCGACGTGCGCGCCAGACTCTGGCGCCCGGTCAGCGCATTGACCAGCGAGGATTTGCCGACGTTCGAGCGCCCGGCGAAGGCGATCTCCGGCGCGCCGACCGGCGGCAGGCCGTCGGGGTTGGCGGCGGCGAAGAAGAAGTCGCAGGGTCCGGCGAACAGCTTGCGGCCCGCCTCGACGAGCGCCGCCTCGGCCTGTTCAGGCGAAGGCTCGTTCACCTCCCGCGCAGCTTGGCGAACATCTTGGTCAGATTGTCCCAAAGCTCCACCTTCACGCCGTTCTTGCGCATGATGAAATACTGCTGAAGCACCGAGAGCGTGTTGTTCCAGGTCCAATAGATCACCAGGCCCGAGGGGAAGGCGCCGAGCATGAAGGTGAAGATCACCGGCATCCAGGCGAACATGGTCTTTTGCACCGGATCGGTCGGCTCCGGATTCATCTTCATCTGAAAGAACATCGACACGCCCATGACCAGCGGCCAGATGCCGAGCGCGAGGAAATGTCCGAACACCGGCATCGCGGTCGGGTCCCACGGGATCAGCCCGAACAGCGTGAAGACATTGGTCGGGTCGGGCGCCGAAAGATCCCTGATCCAGCCGAAGAACGGCGCGTGGCGCATTTCGATGGTGATGAAAATCACCTTGTAGAGCGCGAAGAACACCGGGATCTGGATCACCATCGGCAGGCAGCCGGAGACCGGATTTACGCCCTCGCTCTTGAACAGCTCCATCTGCGCCTGCTGCTGCTTGGCGCGATCGTCGGGGAACCGTTCCTTGAGGGCGGCGATTTGCGGCTGGATTTTCTTCATTTTCGCCATCGAGGCGTAGCTGCGGTTGGCGAGCGGGAAGAAGGCGAGCTTGACGATCACCGTGACGATCAGGATCGCGACGCCGAAATTGCCGACAAAGCGATAGATGATGTCGATGAGCTGGAACATCGGCTGGGTGATCATCCAGAACCATCCCCAGTCGATCATCAGATTGAACTTCTTGATGCCGAGGTCGGTCATGTAGGCGTTGATCGTGTTGACCTCTTTGGCGCCCGCGAAGACCCGCGAGACGACCTCGCTCGTCGAATCCGGCGCCACGGTCTGCGCGGGCCCGATATAGTCGGTCATGTAGTCGGCCGGCTGAACTGCGCCGCTGACCGAGAAGTGCGCCTCGACCGGCAGGGCCTGGTCGGGAATGATCGCCGAAGCCCAGTATTTGTCGGTGAAGCCGAGCCAGCCGCCGGCGCCGTTCATGACGACCGGCTTGGCCGGGTCGATCTTGGCGTAGGTGACTTCCTGGATCGAATTGTCGCCGACGCCGCCGACATAACCTTCATGCAGCACCGCGTAGCCCGAAACCTCCGGCTTGCCGCGCCGCAGGATCAGCGCGTAGGGGTGGAGGACGACCGGCTCGCCGCTCTTGTTCTCGACCGAATTGGTGACGGTGAACATGTAGCGGTCGTCGACCGCGATCACCCGGCGGAAGATCAGGCCGGCGCCGTTGTCATAGGTGAGGGTCACCGGCTTTTCGGTGGTCAGCGCCGACGCGTCGGTGGACCACACGGTGTCTCGCCCCGGCAGTTTGGTCTTGGCTCCCGCGTCGGGGATATATCCGGACTCCGCCCAATAGGGCGCGGGGCCGCCTTGCGGCGAGAACAGGACGATGTTCGGGCTGTTCGGGTCGATCGTCTCGCGATAGGCCTTCAGGGTCAGATCGTCGAGCAGACCGCCGGTCAGGTCGATGGAGCCGCCGAGACTCTTGGTGTCGATCGGGATGCGCTTGCTGGCCGCCAACGCCTCGGGCCGGGTCTCCGACAGCGCCGCGGTTGGCGCCGTGGCCAGCGGCGCCAAGGCGCCGGACTGGCCGGAAGCGGGCGTCGGGGTGTTCGTCTGGGTCTGCGCCTGATGATCCTTCTGAAGCTTCGGCGCGCCGTAGAAATAGTTCCAGCCGATCAGCACGGCGAGTGACAGGACGATCGCCAGGATGAGGTTTCTTGAGTCCTCGGTGTTCATCGTCGTTTGTCTCTGTCTTCTGATTGTCGCGGGCGGCCGGACCGGGGTAAACGGGCGTGAACAAGGAAAAAGGCGCGCGTCAGGTCGGCCTGAAGCTGATCGAATCGCTGCTTCAGCGCTTCCCGCTGCGCCATCATCACGTAATCATGGTCGGGCCGCGCCTCAAGCTCGGACGACAGACGCAAGGCTTCCTTCAGGCGGCGGCGAATGCGATTGCGCACGACGGCGCCGCCCAGCTTTTTGGTGACGGTGAAGCCGACGCGCGCGCCGAGGCGGTCCGGCGCGGAGGGGCGCAGATTGGCTTGCAGCGCGAAAGCGTCCATCCGCGCCCGCTGTCCTCGAGCGGCGCGTTGAAAATCGGCGCGCCGCCTCAAGCGGCTGATTTTCGGCGTTTCGGAGTCGTCACGCGCCAGGCCGCGGACGAAGGCGTCGGGCTCGTTCATGTCGTCCCTTCCGCGCGACCGATCGGGCTTGCGGGCCGCGCGCGCGGGATCAGGCGGAAAGACGCTTGCGGCCGCGAGCCCGGCGCGCGTTCAGGACCTTGCGGCCGCCTACCGTCTCCATGCGCGCGCGAAAACCGTGGCGACGCTTGCGAACGAGCTTGCTCGGTTGATAGGTCCGCTTCACTGTCGAATCTCCAAAAGGCGCTTTCGCCCCAAACACGGCCCGTCGGCCGGCTCGGCCCAACGAACCAACCCCGGACCTCGCCTGGGCGCCTTGGCGAGCGTCGCGCGAGCCGGGACAAAATCAATGACGCCTTGGGTTCCCGCAGCGCGCGCGCCTTATAGGGGCGCAGCGCCCGCGAAGTCAATCGCCTGTCGTTCGCCGCCAGGGCTTCGAAGTCAGGTTAACGCGGATTGAGGATTGACGGGTGAGGTGAATCTCTAGGCGGGCTGATTCGGAGAGCCGCCATGGACCTTTCGCCGCCTGATTTTGGAGACCGCTCGCGCCTTCGGGTGCTGCTGGATCATTTTTCGATCATCGAAGACGAGCGTGAGCCCCATCGCGTCGCCTACCCGCTGGCCGAGCTTTTGCTTCTGGCGGTGTGCGGGACGATCGCCGATTGCGACGACTACGAGAACATCGCCGGATGGGGAGAGACCCACCTGGAGTTCCTGCGGCGGTTTTTGCCGTTTCATCACGGCGTGCCGTCGGGGCGGTGGTTGACGATCATGATGAACCGGGTCAGCCCGGCGCTGTTCTCGGCGTGCTTTTCCGACTGGGTTCGCGCCTGCTGGCCGGACCGTCCCGATCTGGTGGCCATCGACGGGAAAACCATACGGCGCAGTCATGATCGCAGCGTCGATCAGCCGGCGCTCCATTTGGTCTCGGCGTTCGCCACCACCCAGGGGCTGGTGCTTGGTCAGGAATCGGTCAGCGACAAATCCAATGAGCTCAGCGCCATTCCCGCGCTGCTGGAGCGACTGGCGGCCGACGGCGGGCTGAAGGGCGCCCTCGTCAGCATCGACGCCGTCGCCTGCAACGCGGCCATCGCCCGAACGATCACCGAGGCGGGAGCCGATTATCTCCTGGCCGTCAAAGCCAACCAGCCGACCTTGCGCGGCGAAATCGAGACTTTCTTCCGCGATGCTCCCGAGGCGGGCCTGGAGCGCTTCGCCGACGTGGACAAAGGGCACGGCCGCATCGAACAGCGCGCCGTCACTGTGGCGCGCGAGGTCGACTGGCTCGGCGGGGAGCGGCGCTTTCCCGGGGAACTGCGCCTGCCGCGCGTCGCCGCCATCGTCAAAGTCGAGAGCCGAACCGAGCTCAAGGATCGCTGCCGCTTCGATACGCGCTACTACATCTCTTCGGCCAAGACCTCGGCCGAAGACGCCGCCAAGGCGGTCAGGGGCCATTGGCGCGTAGAAAATCAACTGCACTGGACGCTGGACGTGGTCTTCAACGAAGACCAATCCAGACTGCGCAAAGGCCATGGCGCCAAGAACATGGCCGTCGTCCGCCACTTCGCCATCAATCTCGTCCGCCAGGTCGACGAGGCCGCGCGGCCACAGCGAACAAGCCTGCGACGCAAGACACGCAAACCAAGCGCGCCGCGGAAAACCAGCATCAAATTGCGCCGAAAGCTCGCAGGCTGGGACATCGAATATCTCGCCGCCGTCCTCCAAGCCAAAATCCGTTAACCCGGATTCGGAGCCCTGCGTTCGCCGCCGCGCGGCGCCCGGCTCACGCGATCCGGCTCGCCGCAGCGACGACGCCGCCCAGCGCCGTCAGCGCCTTGGCGACGATCGCCTTGGCGTCGAGGCCGGCTTTCGCGTAAAGGCGGTCCGGCTTGTCGTGGTCCAGAAAGGCGTCGGGCAAGGTCATGGTCCGCACTTTCAGGCCGCTGTCGAGCGCCCCGCTTTCGGCGAGCAGCCCCAGCACATGCGAGCCGAAGCCGCCGATCGAGCCTTCCTCGATGGTGATCAGCAATTCGTGTTTTCGCGCGAGACGCAGCACAAGCTCACGGTCGAGCGGCTTGGCGAACCGCGCGTCGGCGACCGTCGTCGGGAGGCCGCGCGCGGCGAGGTCTTCGGCCGCCTTCAGCGCTTCGGCGAGGCGCGTGCCGAGCGACAGGATGGCGATGCGCGAGCCTTCGCGCAGGATCCGACCCCTGCCGATCTCCAGCGGGACGCCACGTTCCGGCAGTTCGACCCCGACGCCGTCGCCGCGCGGGTAGCGCATGGCGATCGGCCCCGAATCATGGGCGACGCAGGTGGCGGTCATATGCACCAGTTCGGCCTCGTCGGCCGCCGCCATCACCACCATGTTGGGCAGGCAGGCGAGATAGGCGATGTCGAACGCCCCCGCATGGGTCGCGCCGTCGGCGCCGACCAGCCCGGCCCGGTCGATGGCGAAACGGACCGGCAGGTTCTGGATCGCGACGTCGTGCACGACCTGGTCGTAGCCGCGCTGCAGGAACGTCGAATAGATCGCGCAGAACGGCTTGTAGCCCTCGCTGGCGAGACCCGCCGCGAAAGTCACCGCATGCTGCTCGGCGATGCCGACGTCGAAAGCGCGATCGGGATAGGCGGTCGCGAAATGATCGAGCCCGGTGCCGGAGGGCATCGCGGCGGTGATCGCGACGATCTTGTCGTCGCGCGCCGCTTCGGCGATCAGCGCGTTGGCGAACACCCTGGTGTAGGCGGGCGCGTTGGCCTTGGGCTTGGACTGGGCGCCGGTGATCACGTCGAAGGCGTTGACGCCGTGATATTTGTCGTCCGCCGCCTCCGCCGGAGGATAGCCCTTGCCCTTGTTGGTCACGACATGGACCAGCACCGGGCCATTGGTCATGTCGCGCACATTCTTCAGAACCGGCAGGAGGTGGTCGAGATTGTGGCCGTCGATTGGCCCGACATAGAAAAATCCCAGCTCCTCGAACAGGGTGCCGCCGGTCCAGAATCCGCGGCTGTATTCTTCGGTGAGGCGCGCCTTGTCGTACCAGAACTTGGGCAGGCGCCGCGCGAGCTGCTTGGCGGTCGCGCGGATCGAGCGGTAGGTCTGGCTGGACACCAGCCGCGCCAGATAGGCCGACATCGCGCCGGTCGGCGGCGCGATCGACATATCGTTGTCGTTGAGGATGACGATCAGCCGCGAATGCAGGGCGCCGGCGTTGTTCATCGCCTCATAGGCCATGCCCGCCGACATCGCGCCGTCGCCGATCACCGCGACGACGCGATTGTCGCGGTGCGAGAGGTCGCGCGCCACCGCGGCGCCGAGCCCGGCGGAGATCGAGGTCGAGGAATGGGCCGCGCCGAACGGATCGTATTCGCTTTCCGATCGTCGGGTGAAGCCGGAGAGGCCGCCGCCCTGGCGCAGGGTGCGGATGCGCTCGCGCCGCCCGGTGAGGATCTTGTGCGGATAGGCCTGATGCCCGACGTCCCAGATGATCCGGTCGCGCGGCGTATCGAACACGTAGTGCAGGGCGACCGTCAGTTCGATCACGCCGAGCCCGGCGCCGAGATGGCCGCCGGTCACCGAAACCGCGTCGATCGTCTCGAGGCGCAACTGATCGGCGAAAGCGCGCAGGTCGCTCTCGGGCATCGCTCGTAGATCTTCAGGAATCCGCACGCGATCGAGCAGAGGCGTCTTGGAACTCGTCACGACCATCCCCTGACGCGCATCCCGGTTGCGCGCGGGAAAACCCGGGCGCGGTGAATGACGCGGGAAGCTACACCAAAAGCGACGATGGCGGAAGCCGGACGCCGAGGCGGCGGCTCCGCGTCGGTCGATGCGCCGCGATCGCCGCCGACCGCGCGCCGCGCGCCTTGACGGTCACGCCGGCTTTGACCATTCTGGCCGTGACAGGGAAATTTGCGACGTTCTGCCGGTGGATCGCGCGGCGCCCGCGCCTCGATCGTCGCCAGATCGTTTTTTCCTCGAGCTCGATCGGGAGTCGCAGGCGGCAATGACCAGATTCATCCAAGGCCTCGTGGTCGCGGCGGGCGTTCTCAGCGGCGCCGCCGCCGCTTCGGCGGCCGATCTCAATGTCGCGCTGATATGCGGGCGGACCGGGCCGCTCGAAGCCTACGCCAAACAGACCGAGATCGGGCTGCGGCTGGGCTTCGAATACGCCACCAAGGGCTCGATGGAGGTGGACGGGCGCAAGATCAAGATCATCGTCAAGGACGACCAGAGCAAGCCGGATCTGGCCAAGACCGCGCTCGCCGAAGCCTATGAGGACGACCACGCCGACATCGCGATCGGCACCTCGTCGTCGGCCGCGGCGATCGCCATGCTGCCGGTCGCCGAAGAGCACCAGAAGATCCTCATCGTCGAGCCGGCGGTCGCCGACCAGATCACCGGCGACAAATGGAACCGCTACATCTTCCGCACTGGCCGCAACTCGTCGCAGGACGCGATCTCGAACGCTGTGGCGATCGGCAAGCCCGGCGTGTTCATCGCCACGCTCGCCCAGGACTATGCGTTCGGCCGCGACGGCGTCGCGGCGTTCAAGCAGGCGCTCGGCAAGACCGGCGCGACGCTGGCGACCGAGGAATACGCGCCGGCCAACACCACCGACTTCACCGCCCCGGCGCAGCGCCTGTTCGACGCGCTGAAGGACAAGCCCGGCCGCAAGATCATCTGGGTGATCTGGGCGGGCGGGGTCAATCCGCTCGACAAATTGCTCGACCTCGATCCCGGCCGCTACGGCATCGAGCTGTCGACCGGCGGCAATATTCTCGCCGCGCTCGCCGCCTACAAGCGCTTTCCCGGCATGGAAGGCGCCGCCTATTACTACTACGGCATCCCGAAGAACGCGGTGAACGACTGGTTTGTCGCCGAACATCAGAAACGCTTCAATGGGCCGCCGGACATGTTCACGGCGGGCGGCTTTTCGGCCGCCATGGCGGTGGTCGCGGCGGTCGAAAAAGCCAAGTCGACCGATAGCGAGAAGCTGATCGCCGCGATGGAGGGCATGGCGTTCGACACGCCCAAGGGCAAGATGATCTTCCGCAAGGAGGACCATCAGGCCCTGCAGTCGATGTATCATTTCAAGATCAAGGTCGACCCGGCGGTCGCCTGGGCGATTCCGGAGCTGGTTCGCGAGTTGAAGATCGAGGACATGGACATCCCGATCCGCAACAAGCGTTGAGGCGGCGAGAAAGTCGGGGAGGGGATCCCTTCTCCCGCCTTGGGCGGGAGAAGGTGACCTTCGCGTCAGCGAAGGTCGGATGAGGGCCTATCGGCGTGATGGCGCGAAACAAAGGGCCTGTGGGCTGGGGTTGCGACTGGGGCAACCGCCCTCATCCGACCTCGCTGCGCGAGGCCACCTTCTCCCGCGAAGCGGGAGAAGGGTCGCCAACCGGCCTGCGAACATCATGACCGCCTCGCTGGAGACCAGAGACGTCACGATGCGGTTCGGCGGCCATGTCGCCGTCGACGCTGTGTCCTGCGCCTTTCGTCCGGGCGAGCTTACGGCGATCGTCGGCCCCAACGGCGCCGGCAAGACCACCTATTTCAACCTGATGTCCGGGCAATTGCGCGCCACCAGCGGCAGCGTGCTGCTCAACGGCGCCGACGTGACGCAGCGCAGCGCGGCGGAGCGGGCGCGCGCCGGCATCGGCCGCGCGTTTCAGCTCACCAATCTGTTCCCGGCCCTGAGCGTTCTCGAAAACGTCCGTCTCGCGACGCAGGCGGCGGCCGGCGTGCATTATGAGATGGCGCGGCCGTGGACGCTGCGCGTCGATCTGATCGAGCGCGCGCAGTTCAATCTGGAGCGGGTCGCGCTGGCCGGCAAACGTCATCAGCGCGCCGCCTCGCTGTCGCACGGCGACCAGCGCAAGCTCGAAGTCGCGATGATGATGGCGCTCGAGCCGGAGATTTTCATGTTCGACGAGCCGACCGCCGGGATGAGCGTCGACGAGGTTCCCGTCGTGCTCGATCTCATCGCCCGGCTGAAAGCCGACGCGAGCAAGACCATCCTGCTCGTCGAGCACAAGATGGACGTGGTGCGCTCGCTCGCCGACCGCATCATCGTCCTGCACAACGGCCAGCTCGTGGCGGACGGCGAACCCGGCGCGGTCATCGCCTCGCCGATCGTGCAGGAGGCCTATCTCGGCGTGTCGCAACGGCTCGCTTCGGCATGAGCGCGCAACTCGCCTTGCAGGGGGTGCACACCCATATCGGGCGCTATCACATCCTGCAGGGCGTCGACTTCGTCGCGCCGGCCGGCGAGACCACCATGCTGCTCGGGCGCAACGGCGCGGGCAAGACGACAGCGTTGCGCACGATCATGGGGCTGTGGCGCGCCTCGCGCGGCAGGATCATGCTTGGCGATGCGCCGCTCGCCGCGCTGGCGACCCCCGACATCGCGCGCGCCGGCGTCGCCTACGTGCCGGAGACGATGGCGGTGTTTTCCGATCTGACCGTGAGGGAAAATCTGGTGCTGGCGGCGCGCGCCGGGCCGCTCGACGACGCCCGGCTCGAATGGATCTTCGGATTTTTCCCGGCGCTGAGGAAGTTCTGGCTGTCGCGCGCCGGCGCCCTGTCGGGCGGCCAGAAGCAGATGCTGTCGATCGCCAGGGCGATCGTCGAGCCGCGCCGCCTGCTGCTGATCGACGAGCCGACCAAGGGCCTCGCGCCGGCGATCATTGGCGCGCTCATCGAATGCCTGAGGGAAATCAAGCGCACCGGCGCGACGATCCTGCTGGTCGAGCAGAATTTCCGCGTCGCGCAGGAGGTCGGCGACCACGTCCGCGTCATGGACGGCGGCCGCATCGTTCATCAGGGCCTGATGGCGCCGCTGGCGGAGGACCGCGAGTTGCAGGGTCGGCTGCTCGGCCTCTCCCTGGATTCGCACCAATGAGCGCGACTGACGCGGGCGCGGCGCTGCCGCGACAAAAAATCGACATCGCGCCGGCGCTGACGCCGCTGCTGGTCGCCGCGCTCGCCGCCCCGTTCATCGGCTCGCCCTCGACCTTCGTGACGCTGACGGTCGCCGGCCTGGCGATGGGCATGATGATCTTCACCATGGCCTCCGGGCTGACGCTGGTGTTCGGGCTGATGGACGTGCTCAATTTCGGCCACGGCGCCTTCATCGCGCTGGGCGCCTATGTCGCCACGCTCGTGCTGCTGCCGCTCGCCGCCTGGTCGCAGGCCGATTCGCTCGCCCTGAACCTCGGCGTTGCTGCTGCTCGCCATCGCGGCGGCGGTCGTCGTCTGCGCGCTCGTCGGGCTTCGTCTTCGAGCGTGTGCTGATTGTCCCGGTCTATGGCCAGCATCTCAAGCAGATCCTGGTGACGATCGGCGGGGCGATCGTCGCCGAGCAATTGCTCTACGCGCTGTTCGGGCCCCAGCAGATTCCGCTGCCCCTGCCGACCGCCCTGCGCGGCTCGATCGTCATCGGCGACGCGGCGATCGAGAAATACCGGATCGTCGCGACCGTCGTCGGGCTCAGCGTGTTCGCCGCGCAGATGCTGATCCTCAACCGCACCAGGATCGGCCTGCTGATCCGCGCCGGCGTGGAGAACCGCGAGATGGTCGAGGCGCTCGGCTACCGCATCGACCGGCTGTTCGTCGGCGTGTTCATGGCCGGGCTCGGGGCTGGCGGGGCTCGGCGGCGTGCTGTGGGCGCTTCTATCGCGAGCAGGCGCACGCCTCGATGGGCGGCGAATTGCTGGTGCTGGTGTTCATCGTCGTCATCGTCGGCGGCCTCGGCTCGGTCGGCGGCTGCTTCACCGGCGCGATCCTCGTCGCGCTGATCGCCAACTACGCCGGATTCCTCGCCCCCAAACTGGCGCTGGTGTCGAACATCCTGCTGATGGTGGTGGTCCTGCTGTGGCGCCCGCGCGGCCTCTATCCGGTGAGCGGGCGATGATGATCCTGTCGGGCGATCCGCCGCGCAGCCGCGCGCTGTCCGCGTTGCTGATCGTCGTCGTGCTGGCGCTGGCGCTGGCGCCGTTTCTGTTTCCCGGCGCCAAGCCGCTGAACGTCGCCGCCAACATCTGCATCTACGCGCTGCTCGCCGCCTCCTACGATCTGCTGCTCGGCTACACCGGCATTGTGTCGTTCGCGCATGTGATGTTTTTCGGAGTCGGCGCCTATGGCGTCGCGATCGCCCTCTATGGGCTCGGGCCGGGCTGGGGCGCACTGGCGCTCGGCGTCGCGGCGGCGCTGCTGGTCTCGCTGGCGCTGGCCCTGGCGATCGGGCTGTTTTCGCTGCGCGTGCAGACGATCTTCTTCGCCATGGTGACGCTGGCGGTCGCCTATGCCTTCAACGTGCTGGCCTCGCAGCTGTCCTGGCTGACCGGCGGCGAGGACGGGCGCTCGTTCCAGGTCCCGTTCGTCCTGCGGCCGGCATTCCGCCTGTTCGATGGCGAGACGCTAGGCGTGCGGATCACCGGGCGCGTGCTGAGCTATTATCTGGTGTTCGCGGTCTGCGCGGCGCTGTTCCTCGTTCTCCTGCGCGTCGTCAATTCGCCGTTCGGGCGGGTGCTTCAGGCGATCCGCGAAAACCCGTTCCGCGCCGAGGCGCTCGGCTACCGCATCGTCTTTCACCGCACGCTGGCGACCTGCCTCTCGGCGGCCGGCGCGACCCTGGCGGGGGCGCTCAGCGCGCTGTGGCTGCACTATACCGGGCCCGACACCGCGCTGAGCTTTTCGATCCAGGTCGATGTTCTCGTCATCGTGGTGATCGGCGGCATGGGGTCGATGTACGGCGCCGTCGCCGGCGCCGCGCTGTTCATCCTCGCGGAAAATTACCTGCAGACGCTGATGGGCGACCTTTCGTCCGCCGCGGCGGGCGCCGGCCTGCCGATCCTGCCCGGCCTGTTCCATCCCGACCGCTGGCTGCTGTGGCTCGGCCTGATGTTCATCCTGGCGGTCTATTTCGCGCCCACGGGGATTGTGGGGAGGCTGCGCGGGTCGGAGAAGTGAGAACAGTTAGTCGTATTGGTCATCGTTCGAGGCGTTGTCAGCGGAAACCGGAACTCTAAAATTGGGACTGTCAAGTTGGCTCCTGATGCAGTTGTTTGCATGCTGTATCGACTGCCTCATCAAAAATGAACGAACTCGAATGTTCCGCGCGGGGAGCACCCGGGAGGCCACAATTGTCCGACTCAACGCCAGTCTTCGAAACCTTTGTTGATGTGACGGAGCGCGACCTCGATTTCTTGTTGATCGAAGAGCTCGAGTGCAATCCAAAGTTCCGGGACTGGTTCCTTCGACGCACAGGCGACGAGCGAGAGAGACCGGGAGAACTCCTAAGCCTCAGACGCTCGGTCGCCACCGTTGACGGGGAGACGGATATTCTAATCGTTCATCTGGATGAAGGTGGTCGAAGGCGAGCCGTCATGGTCGAAAACAAGATCGCCGCGGCGTTTACACACTTGCAACCAGATCGCTACCGAAAACGCGGGGAGGAGGGGCGCCATGCGAAAAAGTGGGACACCTACGTGACGGTGTTGATCGCCCCTGAACGACGGCTCAGTGACGTCCGCCTTGAGGCTTTCGATTGTATGCTGAGCTACGAAGAGGTCTTGATGATATTGGCCGGCGATAGCGCACGGACCGAATACAAGAGGCGGATGATCCGCGCCGCCTGCGCGAAGTCCCGAATTCCTTGGACAAAAACCGCCGACCCCAATCTTACCGCTTGGTTCTCAGAGGCCCGCCGCTACGGCGTGTCCGCCTATCCCGACCTGCCCCTGCCGGCGGAGACCGAAGAACGAGCGCCGAGCAACAAATGGTTCGTCTTCTATCTTAGGGAGTTTCCGCAGTCGCGCGTTCTCGTCGAGATCAAGCCGCATGTAGGCGTCGTGGATCTTCGGTTTAAGGGCGTTCGGATCGGCGATCTCCGGCGTGAACTTGGCGATCAGTCGCCAGACGGCGCGGAGACGGACGAAGCTTCGTCCGGCAAATCCGTTTCGATCCGGATACGGCATCCTTCCGCCAACACTAACATCTCTGTAGTGGGTCAGGAAGTCGTTCTGAATAAGATGTTCGAGAGCGCAAATATACTGATGGAGTTCGCAAGGGCGCGTGTCCCGAAAATAATGGATTTGCTCGGCTACTTCCACCAGCAGCTCTGAATTTGCTGATCGACCCTTTTGGAGCATCGGCGCCTAACCCTGCCCCCGTCGCTTTTGCAGAAACCGCCGAACGGCTGAGTCGGCCTCCAGGCCGATCGCCCGGTCATAGGCCTCCTCAGCGGCGTCGGTCTCGCCAAGCCGCGACAGCAGTTCGGCGCGCGCCGCCCAATAGGGCTGGTAGTCGGCGAGACGCGAGCCTTCGTCCACCGTCGGCAGCGCCGCCAGTCCGGCCGCCGGGCCGCGCGTCTCGGCCACCGCGATCGCCCGGTTGATCGCGGCGACCGGCGAGCCGGTGATCGCGCAGAGCCCGTCATAGAGCCGCTCGATCGCCGCCCAGGCGGTCTCGCCGCCGCGGCGGCGCACGACATGGGCCGATTGAATCGCCGCTTCGAGCTGATAGCGATCGAACGCCTCGAACGCGCTGGCGCTGAACAGCAGCGCTTCGGCCTCGTCGATCAGCGCGCCGTCCCACAGCGCCGGGTCCTGATCGGCGAGCGGCACGAACTCGCCCGACGCGTCGCGCCGCGCGCCGCGTCGCGCCTGCGAATAGAGCATCAGCGCGAGCAGGCCGAGCGCTTCCGGCTCGTCGGGCAGAAGCTGGACGACCAGCCGCCCGAGCCAGATCGCCTCCTCAGAAAGGTCGCCGGGGCGCGCTTCGACCCCGGCCGGGTCGGCCCAGCCCTCCGTGAACGCCGCGTAGATCGCCTCCAGCACCGCTTCGAGGCGTTCGCGCATATCGGCCCGTTCGGGCGCGCGGAATGGAATCCCGGCGGCGCGGATCTTGTTCTTGGCGCGGGCCAGCCGCTGGCCCATCGCGGCGGGCGACACCAGAAAGGCCGAGCCGATCGCCTGCGCGTCAAACCCGAGGATCGTCTGCAGGATCAGCGGCGCCCTGATCGCCGGCTCGATCGCCGGATGGGCGCAGGCGAACATCAGCGCCAGACGCTCGTCGGGAATTTGCGGCGCATCGCCGGCCATGGCCTCCAGCTCCTGCGCCAGCAATTGCAGATGGCTCGCCGCCGCATCGCCGACCCGCCGGCGCCGGTCGGCGTCGATCATCTTGCGCCTGCGCGACAGCGAGGAGCCACGCCTCGGGAGCTGCGCGGCGCGCCGGCGACCGGCCAATCGACCAGCGCGGCGGCGAACGCTTCGGACAGCGCGTCCTCGGCGCCCGCCACGTCGCGCGTCCGCGCGCTGAGGAAAGCAATCAGCTTGCCGTAGCTTCGGCGCGCGACCGCCTCGGCGGCCGCGGCCGCGGCTGCATGCTGCTCGCCTTCTCGCGGCATGAGCAATTCCAGATTATGGAAGGCGCTCGATCACATCGGCCGGACCGGGCGAACCTCGATCGCGCCGACCTGGGCGCCGGGACAGCGCGCCGCCCAGGAAAGCGCCGCGTCGAGATCGGCGGCCTCGATCAGGTAATAGCCGCCGAGCTGCTCCTTGGTCTCGGCATAGGGTCCGTTCAGCACTTTGCTCTTGCCGTTCGAGGCGCGCACGGTGGTCGCCGTGGAGGAAGCCTCCAGCGGATCGCCCGCCTTGAAGACGCCCGCCTTTTTCATCGCCTCGGTATAGGCGCCATAGGCCGCGTACATCTGGCCCATCTGCTCCTTGGTCGCGCTGCCGCGCGCGGCTTCGTCGCCATAGATCAAAAGCATATACTGCATGACGTTCTCCTCACATCCATATCGCGCGGCGTTGGGCCTCGCTGCCCCAATGACGTTCGAGCGGCCGCGGTTTCGACAACGCGAAGAGAGGAAATTTAGCGGAGACGTCGGGAATATGAAAATGCGCGGCGGCCCGGCCTGCGGCGCAGGGAAGCGACGCGAGGGAGCCTCAGCCTGGACGCCGGAAGAGGCCGAACGTCGGCCTTCGTGGCTATCTGGCAGCCGCGGGGCGAAAAGCCCACCGTCCGGGATGCGGAGCCGCGCTCGCGTCTAGGCGCGCGCTAGAAGTCGAAGAATTTTTCGCGCAGCGCGTCTTCGTATTGTTTCTTGGCGGCGTGCACTTTCTGGCGAATCTCTTCTTCCTTGAAGTGCGCCGCTTCCCACAGATCGATATCGGCGACCGAATGGTTGACCGACGCAAGCGCTTCTTCAGCCTTGATCGCCGCAATCCATTCTTCGACCGTCGCCCGGTAGGCGCTCTGCATCTGATCGAGTTCCAGAGTATCGCTTTCCATTCAAGACCTCCGTAGACTGTTGCGTAAATCAGCTTGATGAACAAACTAAGACACTTTGGGGGACGGATCGTTCGTCGAATGGGACGAGCCGACGCCGATCGGTTTTCAGGTCGCCTTTGGTCGGGAAGCGCCTGTCGCGATGATTGGACGCCGGCGGCCGGCTTGGCCGTTGTCGAGGGGCGACGGCGGTTTTCAATCTCTGAAAGAGGGCGTCCCCTGCGCAGGAGGGAACGGTTCGATGATTCCTGATCTCATAGGCTTTTTAGCGCGCAACCTTCCCGCCCTGCTGTTCGTCCTCGCTTTGGCGGTGGCGGCGGCGCAGCGCGGCCGAGGGATTGCAGCAGAGCGATTTCTATCGTGGATACTGCTGCTGCCGATCGGCGTCACCGGGCTATGGGCCGGAATCGCCCACATCTTCTTTCCTGCGATCGCCGCGGACCACATCGGATGGCGAACGAGCCCGTTCCAGTTCGAGGTCGGCATGGCCGACCTCGCCTTCGGCGTGACCGCCTGCCTCGCCTTCTGGAGCGATCTGAACTTCAAGGCGGCGGCTGTCAGCGCCGCCTCGATCTTCCTCCTGGGCGACGCCATCGGCCATGTCAGACAGATGATGATCGCCGGCAACTTTGCGCCGGGCAACGCCGGCGTCCCGTTCTACATGGACGTCGTCTGCCCTCTGCTCGCCATCGTTCTTCTCGTCGTTGCGAAGCGCTCAAGAAGCGCGTCGCGAAACCCCTAGCGGCGCCCTCCGTGGCCGGCGAACAACCAGCCACCCCTCCGTCATTGCTTCGCTCCGCTCGCAATGACGACTCCGTGGACAGGCCGATGGACGATCCTGGCAGATCGAACGTCCGCCAGACACAATTCCCGAAGGCGTTGCGGATTGCGCGGCTGCGACCGTCGCACTAAGGATGTCATCGTACGGCAATCGGTTGGACATGGGGAGGAAACGCTTGCCAGACAACGCGGCGCCAGTGGTTCGGACCGAGTTCCGGGGCTCCATCGCGCTGGTGCTGATCGACAATCCACCGGTGAACGCCAGCTCGCAAGCGGTCCGCCAGGGTCTGGCGGGCGCGATCGAGGCGGCAGGCGTCGATCCCGCCGTCGAGGCGATCGTCATCGCTTGCGAGGGGCGGACCTTCGTCGCCGGCGCCGATATCCGCGAATTCGGCAAGCCGCCGCTGGCGCCCGCGCTGCCCGAGGTGCTGGCGATTGTCGAAGCCTCGAAGAAACCGGTCGTCGCCGCGGTCCATGGCACAGCGCTTGGCGGCGGATTCGAACTCGCCTTGGCCTGCCACGCCCGCGTGCTCGACGCCGGGGCGCGGGTCGGCCTGCCGGAAGTCAAGCTCGGCCTCATTCCCGGCGCCGGCGGCACCCAGCGCCTGCCGCGCCTGATCGGCCTGCGCGACGCGATCGACATCGCCTCCAGTGGGCGGCAGGTTGCCGCCAAGGAGGCGCTGGCGCTCGGGATCGCCGATGAGATCGCCGACGGCGACCTGCGCGAGGCCGCGCTGGCGCTGGCGCGCGCCGCCGTCGGGCGCCCGGTCCGCCGGCTGAGCGCGATCCCGACGCCGCCATTCGATCGCGCCGAGATCGAGGCCGCGCTGGCGGCGGTGGAGAAAAAATCGCGCGGCCAGGCTTCGCCGTCCGTCGCGGCGCGCACCGTCCTGCTCGCCGCCGAACTGCCCTTCGCCGAGGGCATGGCGCGCGAGCGCGCCGCATTCATCGAAATGCTGCGCAGCGATCAATCGAAGGCGATGCGCTACGTCTTCACCGCCGAGCGCGAGGCGCCGCGCGCGCCGCAGCTTGAAGGCGTCGCGCCGCGCAAGGTGGAGGTGGTCGGCGTCATCGGCGCCGGCACGATGGGGGCGGGGATTTCGGTGGCCTTCGCCGACGCCGGCTATCGCGTCGTCGTGGTCGAGACCAGCGAGGCCGCGGCGCAAGCCGGGCGCCAGCGCATCGCCGCGCCGTGGGACCGCCAGGTCAAATCCGGGCGGCTCGGCGCCGACGAGCGTCAGGCGCGCAGCGCCCGCGTCGCGGTGAGCGCGGATTTTTCGACGCTCGCGCATTGCGATCTGATCGTCGAGGCGGCCTTCGAGGATATGGCGGTCAAGCAGGATATATTCGGTCGGCTCGGCGCGACGGCGAGACCCGGCGCGATCCTGGCGACCAACACCTCCTATCTCGACGTCGGCGCGATCGGCGCGGCGAGCGGCCGGCCCGGCGACGTGATCGGCCTGCATTTTTTCTCGCCGGCCAATGTGATGCGTCTCGTCGAAGTGGTCGAGGCGCCGGCGAGCGACAAGGACGCGGTCGCGACCGGCGTCGCCGTCGCGCGTCGGCTTGGCAAGATCGCCGTGGTTTGCGGCGTGTGCGACGGCTTCATCGGCAATCGCATCCTCGCCCACTGGCGCCCGATCGTCGACATGATGGTCGAGGACGGCGCGACGCCGCAAGGTGTGGACGCCGCGCTGGAGCGCTTCGGCTTTGCGATGGGTCCCTATGCGGTCGGCGACCTTGCCGGCCTCGATATCGGCTGGGCGCGGCGCAAGCGCCTCGCGCCGACGCTCGATTCCAACAAGCGTTACGCCGGAACGATCGCCGACGAGCTTTGCGAACTCGGCCGCTTCGGACAGAAGACTGGCGCCGGCTGGTATCGCTACGCCGAGGGCAAGAAGAGTCTCGATCCCGTCGTGGCCGAACTGATCGACAAGGTGCGCGCGCGCAAGGGCCGCCCGCATCGCGAATTTTCCGACGAAACCATCCAGCGGCTGGTGCGCGCGGCGATCGTCAACGAGGGCGCCAAAGTGCTCAGCGACGGCGTCGCGCGTCGCGCGCTGGATATCGACGTCGTGCTGATCAACGGCTACGGCTATCCCGCCTGGCGCGGCGGCCCGATGTTCGAGGCCGACGCGCTCGGGCTTGCGACAAATCCTCGCCGACGTCGAGGAGGCGCACGCCTTCGCCGGCGCGGGCTATGAACCGGCGCCGCTGTTGCGCGATCTCGCGCAAGGCGGCCGGCGCTTCGCCGATCTGGCGCCCGGCGAGGCGGCCGCCCGTCGTTGAGGCAGCCGGACATTCATTACAGGCGGGTCACACCCGTTAGAAGCGCGGAGCCCTGGAAATGACCGAAGCCTTTTTGTGCGAAGGCGCGCGCACCCCGGTCGGCCGCTACGGCGGCGCGCTGTCGGCGGTTCGTCCTGACGACCTGCTCGCCCATGCGATCAAGGCGGCGCTCGCCAGGGCGCCGGGCCTCGATCCGCGAGCCATCGACGACGTCTACGCCGGTTGCGCCAACCAGGCGGGCGAGGACAATCGCAACGTCGCGCGCATGGCGCGCGCTGCTCGCCGGCCTGCCGCAGACGGTTCCCGCCGCCACGATCAATCGGCTGTGCGGTTCCGGCCTCGACGCGATCGGCACGGCCGCGCGGGCGGTGCGGGCTGGCGAGATCGATGCTCGCGATCGCCGGCGGCGTCGAATCGATGTCGCGCGCGCCCTTCGTGCAGGGCAAGGCGACCGAAGCCTTTTCGCGCCACGCCGAAATCTTCGACACGACGATCGGCTGGCGTTTCGTCAATCCGCTGATGAAGGCGCAATACGGCGTCGATTCCATGCCGGAAACCGCCGAAAACGTCGCCGAGGAATTCCAGGTCTCGCGCGCCGACCAGGACGCGTTCGCGCTGCGCAGCCAGGCGCGCGCCGCCGCCGCGCAAAAGAGCGGCCGGCTGGCGCGCGAAATCGCGCCCGTCGAGATCAAGGACCGCAAGGGCAAGGTCACTGTCGTCGCCGATGACGAGCATCCGCGCGAGACGAGCCTCGACAAGCTCGCCGCTTTGCCGACGCCGTTCCGCAAGGGCGGCACGGTGACGGCGGGCAACGCCTCCGGGGTCAACGACGGCGCGGCGGCGGTCATCGTCGCCTCGGGCGCGGCGGTCGAGCGGCACGGGCTGCGCCCGATCGCCCGCATCGTCGGCCTCGCCACCGCCGGCGTCGCGCCGCGCATCATGGGCTACGGCCCCGTTCCGGCGACCGTCAAACTGATGGAGCGGCTCGGATTGAAAATCGAGGATTTCGGCGTGATCGAACTCAACGAGGCGTTCGCCGCGCAGGCGCTCGCCGTGTTGCGCGCGCTCAACCTTCCTGACGACGCCGAACACGTGAACCCGAACGGCGGCGCCATCGCGATCGGCCATCCGCTCGGCATGTCGGGCGCGCGCCTCGCGCTTGACCGCGGCGATCGAGATGAACGACCGCGGCGCCCGGCGCGCGCTGGCGACCATGTGCATCGGCGTCGGGCAGGGGATCGCGCTGGCGCTGGAGCGGGCGTGAGAGGCGGGCCGAAGGCGCCTCTGATATTCGCTACTGAGGCCGAACAAGGCGAGATTCCCGGAGCGTTGGACGAGGAGGTTTTCGCATCATGAGAAGCATCATTCGGCAGTCGGTCGTGCTCCCCGCGCCGGCGGAGGCGCTCTATGCGACGTATCTGGACCCGGCCGGACATAGCGAGATCGCCGGCGGCCCGGTGACCATCGAGGCCAAGCCGGGCGCGGCGTTCAAAGCGTTTGACGGAGCGATCAGCGGCGTCGTGCTGGCGCTCGGCGCGCCGGTCCTGATCGTCCAGTCCTGGCGATCGACGCATTTCGAACCCTCAGATCCCGGACTCCACGCTGATCCTGACGTTCACGCCGCAGGGCGCGGAGGGGCGCATCGACCTCGTGCACCTCGACGTTCCCGAACAGGACTATCAGGGCGTCATTGACGGTTGGGAGAAATTCTACTGGACGCCATGGCGTCAGCTTCTCGCCCGACGGTGATGCGGCGACGCATGGCTGCAAAAGTCAGAACATCGACAGCATCCTTTTGCTCCAAAAGCTCGCCTTTCATCTTCATCCTCGCGACGTTTGTCGCACACGCGACAAAGGCGCCTCAGCCGCGCCTTCCTCGGAATCCGTTTGGAGCCTTCTTTGACGTGTAACAAGCCCCGGATTCAAAATCCAAGTTCGCTGTGCGAGCCGAGGCGCACGAGTTCGAGGCTGTCGTCGTCGGGCTTGCGGTAGATCAGGATCAGATAAGGTCGGACGTGGCAGTCTCGATGATCATCCCATTCGCCCGCGAGCGGATGGCTCCGAATTCCGGCGCGGCAACGGCGCGTCGGCGGCAAGCGTGTCGACCACCGCCTTCAGCAACGCATCGAGTTTCTTGCCGTGCCGCGCGGACTTCTCGCGGCGATAGTCGCGCTTGAAACGGGCGGTAAATTTAATCGTCCGCATTCAGGCTCGCGAGCAACGCATCACCGGAGGCGACCTCGGTCAATTCGCCTCGCCGGGCAGCCTTCATGGCTTCGATGGTCGTGGCGTTGGGGACGAGCGGGCTGAACGGCAGCGCCTTGTCCGCCGCGATCCGAACCATCATCATGCGGAAGGCGTCGGACACCGACAGGCCCATCGCCGCCAGCACGGCGGCGGCTTCGACTTTAATGCGCTCGTCAATGCGAGCGCGCACCACGGAATTTTCTGGCACGGTTTGTTCTCCTGAGCTACAATGTAGCACAATCCGAGCTCAAAGGCCAGTCTTGCGCGAAATCGATCATCCGGCCTTGGCGCCCGCGGCGAGGAATCCTCGGAGCGACAGAGTGAAGACCGGCGAGCGTGAGGGGCGCTTGGACTTGACCGCGCCCGGCGGCCGGTGGACGGACCGGCGCGAATTTGGGAATATATCCTGACCGCGCTTTCTGCATTCGTCCGTCCTCAGGAACAGCGCCGCCGATGAGCGATACCGACGCCAAAACACGCACCAAGACCCGGCCGAAAACCGAACGGCCGCGCCTGCACAAGGTCATCCTGGTCAACGACGATTTCACGCCGCGCGAATTCGTCGTCACGGTGCTCAAGGGGGAATTCCGCCTCAGCGAGGATCAGGCCTATCGGGTGATGATGACCGCGCACCGGCGCGGCGTCTGCGTCGTCGCGGTGTTCACCAGGGACGTCGCCGAGAGCAAGGCGACCCGCGCCACCGACGCCGGCCGGGCGAAAGGCTATCCGCTGCTGTTCACCACCGAGCCGGAGGAATAGGGGTTCGACAGGGGCTTGGAGGCGGCGCCCTCGATCGCATCGTGTCGATGGTCAATTCCGCGGGGAAATGGCTCTCCCTCTCGCATCGCTCGGCGAGCAAATCGCGATACGCCCATCGCCGGGGGCGGTGAACAATCTCCGCCGCCGATTGCTCCGTTGCGTGAAATGGGAGAGGATCCTGCAATGCGTATCCTGTCCCCGTAACCCCTCATCGCCCGGGGCGGTGAACAATCTCCGCCGCCGATTGCTCCGTCGCGTGACGGGGGAGACGATCCTGCAATGCGTATCCTGTCCCCGTAACCCCGTAATCGCCCCGTAATCGAAGCTCCTCCAAGGACTCGGCGCCGAGATCGCCCTGGGCGGATGTCGGATGCATACGGTTGATCGAACGGGACGCAGAGAATACGGTTTTGCTCTTGAGTGATATCTGCGCCGCGGACTACGAGGTTGAAAAATGGCACCACCAAGAGTACCTCGGCCCGAGTGATGGTCACCTCGCAATTCTAGGAGGCACCAACGCCCGATTTATCATCGAAGGGGAAGACGCTGGCAAACGTTTTTCGCTTGTCGAGCATCCGATGCAGCCGCGCGCCCTAGCGGCTCCCATGCACCGACACCACCGCGAGGACGAATATAGCTTTGTCCTAGAAGGTAGCATCGGGGCGCTGCTCGGAGATTCCGTGGTGATTGGCAATTCGGGGGACCTGATCTTCAAGCCGCGCGAACAATGGCACACGTTCTGGAACGCGGGCGAAGCGCCGGCCCGAGTATTGGAAATCATATCGCCGGCCGGCTTCGAGAATTATTTCCGCGAGTTGGGAGCGGAGCTAGTCAGCGGCCCTCCTGATCCGCAGCGGCTCGCGGCGCTTTGCGCGAGCTACGCGCTTGATATGGACATGAGCAGCGTTCCCAGCCTCGTCCAACGATTCGGAGTTCGCTTTCCGGGAGCGCCGCTCCCCGGGCTGCATTGAACTTTGCTTTTTATGAAGTAGCGAGACGGCTTCCGGGTTTGTCCCTTCGCGACATATCGATCTCGGTCACTTTGTGAGCGAAGCGGACATCATCGCGTCACGCCACCAAGTTTATGGGTACACGGCCTAGACGAACTGCCCTACGTGATGGGCCTGGTTCGACAATCATTTGACTTCCAAATGGGGAATGGCGACGAATCCTGATCTTGCCAGTGTCGCGGCGATTTTGCGAGCCAATGCGCCGAACCGGCGGCTCGTGTGCCTGCCTCCGCCGTGACGGCACCACAGAACAGATAGAGCGCCGTGCGCGCCTTCGCCGCGGCGAAGGGGGACCGGGGGTTACGAGGACAGGATACGCAATTCCCTGTCTCAATGGCCCGCTGCCCTCGGCTTGGGTCCGGGCTTTCCCTTGCGCAGGCTTCGCCCGAGTTTGCGCTCAGCGAAGACGAGGAAGGCCTCATCGCCGAGCGGGCGACCGTTGGCGCCGAGCGATCTCGAAACCGGCCAGTTCCGCCTGCTCGCCTGGCGACATGTCCAGCAGATCGTCAAAGCGCGGCGCGATCGCCAGAACCGGCCGCACGTCGACCAGCGCGTCGCCGCGCCGTCGAAGATGAGCGCGCACGCTCGACCACTCCCATTCGCCGGGCGCCGCGCAAAGTCGTGCGCGCACGGGATTGAAGGCGAGATAGCGCACGGCGTTCAGCATATGCGGCTCGTCCATCGCGACGCAGCCGAACCGGCCCTGAAACAGATGCCCGGTGACGCGCGCGCGGGCGTTGACGAAGGCGGTGTAGCGCCGATGGGCCTCGCCGACCGCGCGCGAAAGACCGTCGCGTGTCGCGGGCGCCAGAATGAGGTGCAGGTGGTTCGGCATCAGGCAATAGGCCCAGCAGCAGACGCCATTCTTCTCGCAGCGCTCGGCGAGCAGATCGCGATACAGGGCGTAGTCGCCGGGCTCGCGTGAACAGCTTCTGGCGCCGGTTGCCCCGTTGCGTGACATGATGCGGAATGTCGGGGATCACGATGCGCGATAGTCGGGCATGAGCTACGAAAGCACGGCACGTGAGATCATGCAATGCGTATCCTGTCCCCGTAACACCCATTTTCGGTCCTTGATATCCGGCATCGGCGAAAATGCGCTCGACAAACGGGAACCGTCGGCGCGCTTCACGCAACAAGGCGCGCGCGCCGTCGCGGTCCTGGATATTGGCGGGCAGAATGCTCACGCCGAGCAGGAGGCCGAGCGTATCGACGAGGATATGGCGCTTGCGGCCCGTGACCTTCTTGCCCGCGTCGAACCCCTGCGGGTCAATCGGGGAGCCCCTTTTTGAGCCGCCTTGGCGGATTGCGAGTCGATGATTGCGGCGGTAGGGCTGGCCTCGCGGCCGGCGGCTTGGCGGGTCGCCACGTAGAGTGCGTCATGGATGCGTTCGAGCGTGCCATCCCAGTCCCACAGCATGAGATAGAAATGCGCGGTGCTCTTGGGCGGCAAATCTTTCGGCAACGCCTTCCATTGGCAGCCCGTGGAGAGCACGTAGAAAATCGCGTTGAGAACCTCGCGCACGTCGACCGAACGCTTGCGCCCGCCGCGCCGCGCGGCGGGATCAAAGACGACACCAGGGCCCACTCGGCGTCAATGAGATCGGAGGGATAACGAAGGTCACGGCGATCGGCGGCAACGCGGTGTTCGGACTTCCACATCAGGCGCTCCTGAAAGAATCAAGCGCCAAACAAGGAATCACAACTGATTCACTCGATTCAACAAGTTCTTGGATTGGCTCTTAGGCGCTCGGAGGACGGACCGATGTTCGTCCATGTCCTTCGGACGATCGAAATGGCAGCGTTGCCGTTTGTTCTCGGAGACAAAGAGACCCAGCATTTGAAATATGACAATCCGAAGTTCGGAGGGAAGCTCCGTCCATACACAGGGATCGCTGGACAAATCCAAAGGAGGTTCGACGAGGCGACCGACAACCCCAATCACTTCGAAAAAGTGAAATGGTTCGCGAACTATTGGAACGAGAACGTTCGCCGATGGGATATTGCCGGCTTGGAGCGCATCACCGGCCCCGGTGTCGATCCGCCGCCAGCGTACTGGGGATAGCAACCTGGACGACCCGCGGCGCAGATCAGGAACACGTGGGCGAACTTCGCGCGGCCGAGGAGGCTTGCCCGAGTATCTTAAATTGCCTCGCAGGTCGGAGCGGGGGTAGTGTCATGTAGAGGGGAAAAGCAATGCACATGACACTCAAGCTGGGTGCCGACGAGATGGATCGGCTCACTTTCATCGTAACGGTAATTAGAGCGGTCATCTGGCCAATAGTTGTTGTCGTCATTGCCCTGGTCTTAAGAGACCAGCTCAGACAACTCGCCGAGCGGCTAACATCGGTTAGTCTGCCGGGCGTCGCTGCCGACTTTGGACAAAAACTCGACCAAGCGCGCGAAGACGGGGAAAAAGCAAAACTCAACATCGAGGTTGCAAACGTCGAAGCGTCAACCCCGAACATTGCGCCGAAGGAGGCAAACCCGCTCTATGAATTGGCGTTTCAGCACCCTGAGGCCGCCATAACCGAGGCGTTCAAGGGAATTGAAAGGACCCTCATTGAAACGAAGTCAAAATTGCACCCGGAACGAAAGGTCAATAATTTCTCGACGTACGTTCGCGAGTTGACTACGACCGAACAGTTTCCGGGCACGATGTATGAATGGTTCGCGACGTTGCGTCGCCTCAGGAACACCGCTGCGCATGCCCAAGATCGGACCATCTCTCCGGCAGAGGCATACGACTATGTCGACCAAGCCGAAGAGTTTGTCCTACTACTCAAGGCGTACACGACTGAACTTGTAGAGCGTGAGCGCTTGAGACTTGAACGAATGAAGCGGCACGCCGAGCATGAACCCCCGCAATAGTATATGTGGACAATCGTCTGGACAGCGCGCGAACGTTTCGGTACGATTCCGGCTATGACCATGACCGCATACGAAATGGGAAAGAAATCCGCTGCGGCGCGCCTCAAGAAGCATGGCGGCAAGAAGGGCTTCGCCAAGCACATGCAGGCCATAAGCCGCGCACGTCGAACGCTTGACAGAACCGCTATCCCCAAGCGCAGTGCTTAGGCCGCTTGCGTCGAACGTTCGACGTGAGAGAATGATTGGCAGATAGGTACACGTGGGGAGGTTCGGCCACGGTGCATGCAACTCCGCCCGACGAAAATGAGAACATCTACGTTTGCCTGTCCAACAATGCCGCCGAAAGAGGGTTGCGTGGCATAGCCCTGGGGAGAAAGTCATGGCTCTTCTGCGGTTCTGACCGCGGAGGGCGGCGCGCGGCGGCAATGTATAGCCTCATCGTCACGGCCAAGATGAATGGCGTCGACCCACAGCTGGCTGACCGTAAGCGGTCGTCTGGCGCCACAGGATTGATCGCTTGATATCGGGCTGGACGCTGCGAGCGCCTGGTCAGGCCGCGAGTCTATCGGTGGAACGCTTCGCCGCCGCCCAAGCCCAAGGCATGAGCTCATCAATCCGCGAGGCCGGCCGAAGATTGACGAGTTTGGCGAGGAGTTACGGGGAGTTACGGGGACAGGATACGCAATTCCCGATCTTGGGAGTTACGGGGACAGGATACGCAATTCCCGATCTTGTTGGTTCATCGCTGTCGGCTAAACCAGTATCACTTTCCTCGCATAGCCATCAAAATCGCGCGGCGAAAGCTCGCTGACGAGGCGAATAGGTCGATTGCGGCAATGCGTATCCTGTCCCCTTGGTTACAGGACAGGATACGCAATTCCCTGTCTCAATGGCCCGCCGCCCGAGACACAATCTCGAACCGACCCGCGCCGCGCAGAAGGACAGGTCCGCATCGCAAGGCGTTGATATTGATCGCGCCGCGGACGGAATCGCGGTTTGGCTCCGCCGCGCCGGCGATCCCGATTTTTCGCGCCGACGCCTTGCGGTTCGCTGAGGGATCGCTTCCTCTGTCGCCGAGGGACGGAGCGGTGGTTCGACATGACCAATCAGGCCTGGGCGCTGCGCGGCGGTTTCGGCATCGACCGGCTGGCACTCGAAGAGCGCCCCGTGCGGGCGCCCGGTTTCGGCGAGGCGCGGGTGCGCGTCGAATGGGTCAGCCTCAACCGGCGCGACCTGCTGCTGGTCGAGGGCGTCTACAATCCGCGCCAGGTCCTGCCGATCGTTCCCTGCTCCGACGGCGCTGGGATAGTCGAGGCGATCGGCCAGGGATGCGCGAGGGTCAAGGCCGGCGACCGGGTCGTCGTGCATTTCTTTCCCGGCTGGATCGCCGGCGAGCCCGACATGGCCAAGCTTTCGACGGCGCTCGGCGGCCCGGGCGGCGACGGAACCTTGCAACGGACGATGGTGGTTTCCGAGCAGGCGCTGGTCCGCCTGCCCCAGGCGATTTCAACGCAAGCCGCGGCGACTTTGCCCTGCGCCGCGCTGACCGCCTGGTCGGCCGTGGTCGAGCAGGGCGGCGTCAAGCCGGGTTCGTGCGTGGTGACTCAAGGGACGGGCGGCGTGTCGCTGTTCGCCGTCCAGTTCGCCAGGATGCTGGGCGCGCGGGTCGTTGCGACGACCTCCAGCGACGCCAAGGCGGCGAAGCTGCGCGAACTCGGCGCAACCCATGTCGTCAACTATCGCACCGAAGCCGATTGGGCGCGCCAGGCGCGCGATCTGGCGGGCGGCGGCGCCGACCTCATCGTGGAGGTGCGCGGCGCGGATACGCTCGACGCGTCCTTGCGCCTCGTTCGACCGGGGGGAACGATCGCGCTGATCGGCGTGCTCTCGGGCGCGAAGGCGTCGATCAATCTGCCGCTCGCCGTGATGCGCCAGGTGCGGCTGCAAGGGGTGACATGCGGGCATCGCGAGAATTTCGAGGCGATGCTGCGCGCCGTCGAGGCCCATGGAATCGATCCCGTCATCTCGCATCGCTTCGCCCTCGCCGAAGCGCGCGAGGCGTTCCGCTGCATGGCGGGCAACGACCATCTCGGCAAGATCGTGATCGATATGGCCGGCTCGTGAGCCACTTCCCAGGAGGGCGACGACGGCGCTTCCGGGTGTTCACGATCGCCGTCAGGCGCCGTCGCATTAATTGACTTTGCCGATCGCGCCGAGAAAGGCATTCTCTCGCGCGATTTTGGCGTCGGCGACGGGAGGGCTTGAATTGAGCGTCGAATTCCTGATCACTTCGTTCATCATCGTCGTCTCGCCCGGCACTGGCGTTCTCTACACGCTGGCGGCCGGCCTCTCGCGCGGCTCCCGCGCCAGCGTCGTGGCGGCGTTCGGCTGCACGATCGGCATTGTCCCGCACATGGCGGCGGCGATCATGGGATTGTCGGCCCTGCTGCACGCCAGCGCGCTCGCCTTCCAGACCTTCAAATATCTGGGCGTCGCCTATCTCCTCTATATGGCCTGGAGCTCGCTGCGCGAGCATGGCGCCTTGAAGGTCGAGAAGGAGGTCGGCGCCCGTTCGGCGGCGCAGGTGACGATCACCGCCATATTGATCAACATCCTCAACCCGAAGCTGTCGATCTTCTTTCTGGCGTTCCTGCCGCAGTTCGTGAGCGCCGGCGAGCCGAATCCGATCGCCCGCATGCTGACGCTGAGCGCCGTTTTCATGGCGATGACCTTCGTCGTGTTCGTCGGCTACGGATTGTTCGCCGCATCCGTTCGCGACCACGTGATCTCGCGCCCGCGCGTGTTGACCTGGATGCGCCGCACGTTCGCCGGAGCGTTCGTCGCGCTCGGCGCCAAGCTGGCGCTGGCCGATCGCTGAAGACGCGTCAGATCGCCAGTCGCGCGCCGACGATCGCCAGCGTGCCCGCCAGAATCGGTCGCAGGACGCGGTCCGGAACCCGCGAGGCCAGCTGGCTGCCGATCGCGATGCCTGGAATGGAGCCGATCAGCAGCGAGAACAGCAGCGGCCAGTCGATCGACCCGATGAACCAGTGACCCGTTCCGGCGATCAGCGTCAATGGCACGGCGTGGGCGATGTCGGAGCCGACGATCCTGACCGTCGGCAATTTGGGATAGAGCATCAACAGGGCGGTGACGCCGATTGCGCCGGCTCCAACCGACGAGATCGAGACGAGCACGCCGAGCACTGCCCCCAGGAGGACGGTCAGCAGCCGGATCCGGCCGTCGTCCAGCTTTTCAAGCGTGCTCGCGACCTTGGCGAGCAGCCAGGCGCGGAAGATCAAGGTCACGGCAGTGACGATCAGGGCGAAGCCGAGGGTGGTGGTGATCAATCCGCTGGCCGTCCGGCTGTCATGTCCGAGCCAGGCGAGCCCGATCAGGGTCAGCCCCGCCGCCGGCGCGCTGCCGGCCGCCAGTCGGCGGGTGATCCGCCAGTCGACCGCCCCGTTCAGGCCGTGCACCGCCGTGCCGCTGATCTTGGTCAGGCCGGCATAGAGCAGGTCGGTGCCGACCGCCGTGGCCGGATGAATGCCGAACAGCAACACCAGCAGCGGCGTCATCAACGAGCCGCCGCCGACGCCGGTGAAGCCGACCAGCGCGCCGATCGCGAGGCCCGAAAGCGAGTAGAGCGGATTGATGCCGTGAAGAAGCTCCATGACGCTCTCGGACCTTTGTGGTTTGCTATTCGGCGGCGGCGGCGAACGACCCCGCCGCCTGCAGGGCGCGATCGAGATCGGCGAGGATGTCGTCGATGTGTTCGATGCCGACCGACAGGCGGACGTAGCCGTCCGAAACGCCGGTCTTGAGCTGGTCTTCGGGCGAGAGCTGCGAATGGGTGGTCGAGGCGGGATGAATGGCCAGGCTGCGCGCGTCGCCGATGTTGGCGACGTGATAGAACAACTGAAGGCTGTCGATGAAGCGCCGTCCCGCCTCACGTCCCGCCGCCAGTTCGAAGCCGACCAGGCCGCCGTATTTGCCGCCGAGATATTTGTCGGCGCGCCGGCGCGCCTCGCCCGTCTGGACCGAGGGGTGAATGACGCGCGAGACTTCGGGACGCTTGGCGAGCCAGGCCGCCACCGCATTCGTGTTGGCGACGTGCCGCTCCATGCGCAAGGCGAGCGTTTCGACGCCTTGCAGGGTCAGGAAGGCGTTGAACGGCGAGATCGCCGAACCGAGATCGCGCAGCAGGATCACCCGCGCGCGGATGATATAGGCGATCGGCCCGAGCGGCTTGACGGCCTGCGTCCACACCGCGCCGTGATAGCTGGGGTCGGGCGTGTTGAGAGCGGGTTGGCGTTCGGGGAATTTCTCCCAGTCGAAATTGCCGCCGTCGACGATGAGGCCGCCGATCGACGTGCCGTGGCCGCCCAGATATTTGGTCGACGAATAGACCACGATCGCCGCGCCGTGATCGAGCGGCCGCGTGAGCAGCGGCGCCGCCGTATTGTCGACGATGAGCGGGACGCCGAAGCTGCGCCCGATCGCCGCCACTTCGGCGATCGGAAACACCACCAGCTTGGGATTGGGCAGGGTCTCCGCGTAATAGGCGCGCGTGCGGGAGTCGGTCGCGCGGCGGAAATTCTCCGGGTCGCTCGGATCGACGAAGCGCGTCTCGATCCCCTGGTCCTTCAGCGTGTTGGCGAACAGGTTCCAGGTCCCGCCGTAAAGATCGGTCGAGGAGACGATGTTGTCGCCGGCGCGCGCCAGATTCTGCACCGCGAACGCGGAAGCCGCCTGTCCCGAGGCAACCGCCAGCGCCGCGACGCCCCCCTCCAGGGCGGCGATGCGCTTTTCGAGCACGTCGTTGGTCGGATTCATGATGCGCGTGTAAATGTTGCCGAGTTCCTTCAGCGCGAACAGATTGGCGGCGTGTTCGGTGCTGTGGAACTGATACGACGTGGTTTGATAGATCGGCACGGCGACCGCGCCGGTCGACGGGTCGGCGCGCCAACCCGCGTGGAGAACCAGAGTTTCGGGCTTCTGTGCTTGGTCGGACATCGGACAGCGCTCCTGTCGTGGCTTGTGACGATCAAAGGGGACGACGAAGCGTCAAAAAAAGCAAGGTCGGCGTCCGGGCGGTCTCGGGAGCGAAGCATCCCTAGAGACGATGCGCCGATGGCGCGCGAATGATGGCAGAGCGGCGGACAACGGCGAGCGCGCGATCATTCTTAAGCTCTCCGGCGGCGGGTCGGCGTGGCGCCGGCCCAACGATTAGGCCTTTAGAATACTAAATCAATTGATTTAGTCAAATCATCGAAATCCTGTCGTTCGAACCGCTGCCGATCGCCTGCGCCTCGCGCGGCAATCGAATTGACTAATTCTACAAATATAATAGACTGATGTGACTCGACGTTTGGGCGGCCGCCACGCGGAATGGACCGTTATCCAATCGATGCTTGCGGGGCAATCATGAGCTTGCGAGAGGTCCCGGCCACGCGACCGCGTGAAACATATCCGCGAGAGCGCGCCGCGCGGGTCGACGAGCCAGGCGACGCGTGCGCCGACTCATCGATCGCGGCGCGACCCGATCCGTCGGCCGACGAATTTCGCGTGGCGATGCGCGAATTGGCCGGCGCCGTGAGCGTGATTTCCTGCGGCGAGGGCGAGCGCCGGACCGGGTTCACCGCGACATCCGTCACGTCGCTATGCCTGGAGCCGCCGACGCTGATTGTCTGCGTCAATCGTTCGTCATCGAGTTGGCCGGTCCTGCGCGACTCGCGCCGCTTCGGCGTCAACATCTTGTCGGCGTCCCATCGCGACGTCGCGCATCGCTTTGCCGGCGCTTCCGGCGCCGAGGGGCCGGCCCGCTATGACGCCGGCGATTGGATCACCCGGTCCAGCCGCGCCCCATTGCTTCGCGACGCTCTGGCCGCCTTCGAGTGCCGGGTCGAGGACACCATCGAGCGGGGCAGCCACGCCATCCTCATCGGCCGGGTCGAGGCCGTGAGGCGAGGCGAGGGTGGCGGCGCGCTTGTCTACTGGCGCGGCGGCTATGATCAGTTGGGCTGGTCGACCGAGGAAATCTCTAACGCCGTAGGCGCAGTCCGGCGGTAGCGCTCCGCTTGCCGGCCGCACAGCAGCCGCGTCATGCCGCGATCACGGCTCGAGTTCGCTGTCCCAGTAGAGATAGTCCATCCAGCTTTCGTGCAGGTAGTTGGGCGGGAACAGCCGGCCGTTCTGGTGCAGGTCGTGGACCGTCGGCTGATACGGCCGGGTGGCGGGCCACATGCGCGCGGCGGCGGGCAGCAGGTCGCCCTTCTTCAGGTTGCAGCAGGAGCAGGCGGCCACAACATTCTCCCAGCACGTCAGGCCGCCCTTGGAGCGCGGCACGACGTGGTCGAACGTCAGCTCATCGCGATCGCCGCAATACTGGCAGGTGAACCGGTCGCGCAGGAACACGTTGAATCGTGTGAACGCGGGAAACCGCGAGGGTTTCACATAGTTCTTGAGCGAAACGACCGACGGCAGTCGCATCTCGAATGACGGGCTCCGCACCGTCGTCTCATAGAGAGAAACGATATTCACCCGGTCGAGAAACACCGCCTTGATCGCGTCCTGCCAGCACCAGATGGAGAGGGGGTAATAGCTCAGCGGACGGAAATCCGCATTGAGCACCAAGGCCGGACAGGCTTCCGGCGATACCGCTCGGACGTGGACCGTCAAGAACCCGCTCCGTTCTCCGCGAGTGAGCCGCCGGACCGAATCCGACTGTCACAATACTCTACAACCGGCGTGACGGACTTGTGAAGGCGCCCCGGTCCAACGCACGCCGCGCTACGCCGCGGCCGTCTCGATCCTCTCTATATCGCTGTCGGAAAGGCCAAAATGATGGCCGATCTCGTGGACGAGGACATGGGCGACCACCGCGCCGAGGCTATCGTCCCCTTCGCACCAGAAATCGAGCAACGGACGGCGATAGAGCCAGATCATGTTGGGCAGCGCGCCGGTCTCCTCGACGGCGGGGCGCTGGGCCATGCCGCGCCCGCGAAACAGGCCGAGAAGATCGAACTCCGTCTGCGCCCCCATTTCGTCGAGCGTCTCGTCATCGGGAAAATCAACGACCTGAATAACCAGCCCCGCGCAGAACCGTTTGAATTCATCCGGCAATCGCGCGAACGCCGCCTCCGCCAGACGCTCGATGTCGGCGGCGGTCGGCGCGCCGATGGCGGTCCAGTCTTCCAAACGCGAACTCTCGTTCATCGAGGGCGACCCTAATGGCGCAGCGGCGCGCGGCGACGACCATGCCGGGGCCGGCGCTGGCGGTCAATATTTCGTGACGGGCGCAACCACGGGCATGCCGTCGCCGTTTCAGACCGTAACGGCTCCAGGAGCCCTGCGGGGGCTTATGGCGGAGGCGAACATGACTGAAGGCGGCTATTCTTTCGACGATGACGCCTTTGAAGAAGGCATGGGCGACACCTCGGTCCAGGCGATGGCGCGCCGCCAGTTCAGCGTGTCGCTGGCCGTCGCGCTCGCGATGTTGGCGGCGGCCGGGCTCGCCGTCGTCGGCGAACGACATGCGGCGCCCATCGAAATGGTCGCCCGACACGATGTCATCCGCGCCGAAGCGCCGCCCGCCGCGTTCGCCCGACCGGCGCCGACCGAAGCGACGCGCGGGTAAGGCGTCCCCGGTCCGTTGGCGGCTATCGCGCGGGATCGATGGCCACGCGCAGGCGCTCAAGCTGTTGCGACATTTTCCGCGTCCTCGCGGCGAGATTCGCTCTTATACGCGCGGCGTCCTTCGGAAACTCTGCAAGCACGCGATGAAAGATCAGGCGTGGGATGCGCAGTACGGTGGAGTTTTCCATCGCGCGCGCGCTCGATGGCCGGACCACTTCGGCGATCATCGCCTTTTCGCCGATCAGCGCGCCGGGACCCGCCACGCGTCTGCGCTCGCGCCCCTCGCCGCCCGCGCTGAGCAGAATGGCGCCGGAAAAAACGACAAACCCCGAGTCCGCCGGCTCGCCTTCCTCGAACAGCCGCTCGTCAGCCGCCAGGTTGCGCTTTTCCGCCGCGAACGCGATGAGCTGCAGCGCATCGCGCGGCAGCAGGTCGAAAGGCGGCGTGCGCGATAAACGATGAATGTTGTCTTCGAGCGTCATCGGGTTCGCCTCGCGAAGCTCAGGAAAGCAGCTTGTATCCGCCGGCGTCGGTGACCAGCAGGCGGGCGTCAGCCGGATCGACCTCGATCTTCTGACGCAGCCGATAAATATGGGTCTCCAGCGTATGCGTCGTCACATTGGCGTTGTAGCCCCAGACGTCCTTCAGCAACACCTCGCGCGAGACCACCTGCCGGTCCGCCCGATGCAGGAACCGCAGAATGGCCGCCTCCTTCTCGGTCAGGCGAAGGCGCGCGCCCTTGGCGTCGACGAGGTTCTTTGACGCGGGTCGGAACGTGTAGGGGCCGATTTGAAACTCGGCGTCCTCGCTCGCTTCGTGCTGGCGCAACTGGACGCGCAGGCGCGCCAGCAACACCGCGAACCGGAACGGCTTGGCTATATAGTCGTTGGCGCCCGCGTCGAGGCCGAGCACGGTGTCAGAGTCTGAATCATGGGCGGTCAGCATGATGATCGGACGCTTGAACCCCTCCTTGCGCATCAGCCGGACCGCCTCGCGCCCGTCCATGTCAGGCAGGCCGACGTCCATGACGATGAGATCGGGCGGGTTGGCATGCGCGGCGGCGCGGGCGGAAGTCGCATCCTCGGCGACCGAGACCGAAAACTCCTCGTGCAGCGCCAATTGTTCGGCCAGCGCGCTGCGCACTTCGGCTTCATCGTCGACGATCAGGATATGGCGGGTCTGGGCCATGAATGGTTCTCTCGCACGGGATCGATTTTGCCTTGATCATAGCTGGTTTTCCGGCGATCCGCATAGCCGGCGGCGCGGGGCGGCGGACGCGCGCCGCTCGCCCCGTGGCCACTGACCACGCGGCCGATGGCGGGCGCGTCGTCGCCGGCCGATCGGTCGCGGCGCCTGTCGGTTCCCGCTCGTCGTCAGAAGAAGACGAATCCCTGTGCGCCGGCGACCGCCCCCAGCACGGTCACCGCGGCCACAGCGAGCAGGACGGCATGCACAAGCGTCATGCGCCGCAGAGTGGACGCGGGGTCATCCCGCGCCCGCCGCGCCAATCGCGCGTGGGCGAGCGGCTCCACCACAAAGACCATCACCACGAACACCAGCCAAAGCCCGACCATCGCCCACATCCACCAGAAGCGCGGATCGGCGAAGCGCTCCCATAGATCCATCCGGTAGGTCATCCACAGGCCGGTCGCGCCGGCGAGCGGAATTGAGATGCGGACCTGCGCCGCAAAGCTCCGCTCCACGCTCTCGAAAAGCGCGAGGCCCTCGGCGGCGGACGGGCGCCGCCGCGCGAGGGGAAGCAAGATCAGCGTCACGAATGCAACGCCGCCGATCCAGTGAACCACGGCAAGGACGTGTAAGGCCCGCGCCAGGACGATGTCGGCGATCATGCGTCTCCTTGCGCGAACTCGGCCGGGTCAAAGCGCGATGGCGAACGCCTGCCCGGGGTGGTCTTCACTTCAGCGCGGGGCCGGCGTGCATGATATCGTCGTCGCGCGGGCCGTCGACGATCAGGGAACCCACAAGGCCGCGTTCGATGCGCGACAAGGCGTGGTCGACGATTGTGTAGCGGCCGGCGCGGCGAACCTTCAGATCGACGACGGTGGCGCCGCCCGGCGGCACGGTGACGGTTTGCACGCCGGTCAACGGCGGCGAGGTGAGCCCGCCGCTCTGGTAGACGCGATCGAACACTTCGCCGATCAAATGGAACGACGATGTAAAATTCGGACCGCCCACCCCGAAGAATATGCGGATCGTTTCTCCCGCGCTGGCGCGCAGCGGATGCGCCTTGGTCAGCGCGCCGACCGCACCATTGAACACGAAATATTCGGGCCTCTCGGAGATCAATTTCTCGTAGTCCATCTCCTGATCGCCCTGCGCGCCGAACGGCTGGGCGGTGTATATTTCGCCTTGCATGATGTAGAATTCGCGATCGACCTGCGGCAGCCCGCCCTCGGGCTCCACCAGGATCATGCCGTACATGCCGTTGGTGATGTGCTGGGGCACGCTTGGCGTCGCGCAGTGATAGACGAACAGACCCGGCGTGAGCGCCTTGAAGGTCATGACCTTTTCCGCGCCGGGGTCAGTTTGCGTGAACTCCGAGCCGCCGCCGGGGCCGATCGCCGCGTGAAAATCGACCGAATGGGTCATCACGCTGTTTTCGTCGTTCTTGAGGTGCACCTCGACGGTGTCGCCGACGCGCACGCGCAGCATCGGCCCCGGCACCTTGCCGTTGAAAGTCCAGTAATTGTACGTGGTCTTGTCGGCCAACTGCCCCTGAAGTTCGACGGTGCGCAGATCCACGCGCACGATCTGCGGCGAGCGGGCGCCGATCGGCGCGGGCAGGTCGGTCGGATCATGCGAAACATCGGCGGCGGTCGCCACAGTCGCGGCGCGCGCGCCGGGGACGACCCGGATGCGCCCCTCCATGCCGGCCTCACGATGGCCGGGCGCCGAGCAGTAATAGGCGAATTCGCCGGTCTTTGACGCGGTGAAGGTTACGGCGCTGCTGGCGCCCTTGCCGACGACCCGGCTCGAACGCGCCCCGTACTGATCCACGACGATGTCATGCTCGGCGCCTTCACCGTTGATGAGGTTGATCTGGACGGTTTCGCCTTCATGCACAAGAAGCGAGGGGTTGACCACGCCGTTGATGTCGCCGCCGACGCCGAAATAGACCAGCCGGCCTTCCGAGACGCCGGAGCGCAGGGTGAACACCGTCGGCGCATGCATGTCGCTCGCCATCGCGCCTTCCTTCATCGGCGCCGGCGTCGCGGCGGGCGCGGCGGCGGCCGATGCCGAGCCCGCCGTCGTCGAGGAGGGCGCGCAAATGGCGAACCCGTCCAGCAGCCGGCTTTGCCACAGGCCGCCGGAGACCAGGACCATAGCCAGGGCGATCAGCGTGGCTTTGGCGGCGCGCGGCAGCGCGAACCTGACAAAGGGAAGCGTCATTTTCGAACCCTCCAGCAGCACCCAGACCCGGCCCGGGGACGAATGTGCAGGAGAGAGCATGGCCAGAATCGACGATCAATCGAATTGATATGAATCAATGATAAACGTGATAAATATCACACCTGTTCGATTCGCGGCGGGCGACGAGAGGTTTGGCGATTGAGCGTGGGTGCGGCTCCGGGACGGTCTTTCGCAGGTCTGCCGCTGTTCAGAGGCGTGTCGGCGGCGAGTCTCGACGCTCTGCTCGGCGCCGCGGTCGCGCACAATGTGGCCGCCGGCGCTCTCTTGTTCGAGCAGGGCGATGCGCCGAACTTCCAGCACGTGGTTGTTTCGGGGTCCGTCCAATTATTCGCACGATCGGCCGCGCGGCGCGAAGTCCTGATCGAAGCGGTTCGACCGCCGGACCTGATCATCCCCGCCGCGGTCGTGACGAACGCGCCCTACCTCGTGCGCGCTGTCGCGCCAGAGCCGTCGCGGATTTTGCTGATCCATGCGGCGGCGTTCCGCGCCGCCGTCGCCAGCGACGCAGAGTTGGCGCGACAGGTGATCGACAGCCTGGCGGGTCAATTCCGGCGGATGGTGCGACAGGTCAAGAACCTGAAGCTCCGACCCGCGCTTGAGCGCGTCGGCTGCCACATCCTCGTTCTTTCCGCGCGGCAAGGCACGCCGGATCGCGCGGTTCTCCCCTACGAAAAGAAGCTGATCGCCTCCGAACTCGGCATTACGCGCGAGAGCTTTTCGCGCGCGCTGGCGGCCCTGCAGGGGAGCGGCGTCACGGTGAAAGGCGACGTGATTACGATTGTCGATCGGACGCGGCTTGCCGCTCGATGCAAGCCCGACCCGCTCATCGACGGGGCATGAGCGCCGGCGCTCCGCCGCGCGCATGAGACGCGCAAGGCCGACTCGGCCCTCGGCGGTTCGCTGGCGCGCTATAGCGCCAGTTCGACCTTGAGCGGCGCGTGGTCGGAGGTGCGCTCCCAGCCTCGCGCGTCGCGCAGGACGTCCGTTGCCCGCAGGGTCGCTTCGAGCTTGGGGCTGACCCAGACATGGTCGAGCCGGCGGCCCTTGTCCGCCGCCGCCCAGTCGGGCGAGCGATAGCTCCACCACGTATAGAGCTTCTGCGATGCGGGGACGAACCGTCTTGGCGCGTCGATCCAGGCGCCAGCCGCCTGGGCGGCCGTCAGCTTTTCAACCTCGATCGGCGTGTGGCTGACGATTCCCAGCAGCGCCTTGTGGCTCCACACGTCGTGCTCGAGCGGCGCCACGTTGAGATCGCCGACCAGGATCGCCCGTCCGTCGGCGATTCTCTCGGCGCGCGTCCAGGCCGTCATTTCATCGAGGAAGGCGAGCTTGTGGGCGAACTTGTCGTTGACCTCCGGGTCCGGTTCGTCGCCGCCGGCCGGCACGTAGAAGTTATGGACCTCGACGCCCGCCGCCTCGCCGCCCAGCGTCGCATGCATATGGCGCGAATCGCCCTTGCCGCAGAACTCGCGCTTGCGGCTCGCCAGAATGGGCAATCGTGAAACGATGGCGACGCCGTGATAACCCTTCTGTCCGTTGATCGCGATATGTTCATAGCCGAGTCGGTGAAAATCCGCCGACGGAAACTCGCCGTCGCGGCATTTGGTCTCCTGCAGGCAGAGAACGTCGGGCTGGTGTTCGCGCAGGTAGCGCGCGACGAGCCCGATGCGCAGCCGCACCGAATTGATGTTCCATGTCGCGAGGGTGAAACGCATCGCCGCCTGCCGCCATTGTGGGAGCAAGGACAATGACCGCCCGGCGGCGCGTTGCAAGGGCGCCGACGCGTTGCCCACAGCGCAAGGCTCCACCTCGGGCCGAGGGCCGACCGAAAGGCGCGCGGAACAAGGGGCGCCGATCAGCACAATGGCTAGTGCTTGGCCCCGATCATCCGCTGCTCGTCGATCTTGAACAGGCTTTCATCGGGCCGGGTGGCCAGGTCGACGTCGAACAGCGTCACCACTGTCTGGTTGCCCTGCGCGTCGTCAACCGTCCATTGCTTGAGCACAAAGGACGTCGGGTCGAACAGCAGTTCGATCCGCGCCGAGCCGCCCAGCGTCGCCTTGTCCTCGATGGTGATCGACACGGCGTTGTCATTGACGTCGACGCCCTGCACCTGGGTGTCCTTGGCCAGGTCGATTGAATCGTCGAGCAGGAACTTCAGCGGCGTCTGGCCGATCAGGTAGAGATCCTGGGTGTCGAGCTTCTGGTCGCGCACCGCGACGCTACGCCCGTCGGCGACGATTTCCAGCCGGTCGGGCGGGGCGAACTGGAAACGCATGCGGCCGGGCCGCTCGACGTAGAGCTTGCCTTCGGCGCGATGGCCGTCCGGCCCGATCTGCACGAAATCGGCGGTCATCAGCCGCGCGCTCGCGAACCACGCGTTGGCGCGGCGCACCGCTTCGGCGGCGCTGATCGCCTGCTTCGGCCCGGGCTTGGCGTCTTTGGCGTCCCTGGCGGGTTTGGCCTTCGCCGCCTGGGGGTGCAGATCGAGCGGCGCGTCCTGCGCCAGCACCGGCCCACAAAGACCAAACGACACCAGCGCCGGCAAGGCGATCAACCGCGCAATCGACATCAGGACTCCTTCGCCAGCTTTTTTCGACAGCGATCCGGCCCCCCGCCGGGGCGACGCTGTAGGGAGACGATGTGGCGTTAGTTGGACGAGGCGGGATGGGTATTCGACCGGCTATGCCGTCCTTTTCCGGGTGCGTCAAAGGCGGAACGGACGCGCGAGGGTCGAAACATCCGCCCGCCAACCAGTGCGAAGGCGCCGCGCGGCGGCTCGATCGCGTCGCAACCGGGGTCGAAACCCCGGACCGGAGTTTCGGGCAAGCCGCGTCGCCGCGGATCGCCCCGCGCGCTGTCCGGGCCGGACGGCGACCGTCCCGATGAAAGGACGGCGCCTTCGAGGTTCGGACGATCGGCTATTCCGCCGGCTGCGCGGTCATCTCGCCATGGTCATGCAACGCATCGGGCGTCGCCGGCGCGACATGGGCGAATCTTGCGAAGCAGTAGAGCATCACGGCGACCAAGGCATAGCTCATCGAGACCATCGGCGACTGCGCGATGCCGAGATCCTCGGCATGGATCAGGCCGAAGAAGGTGCACACGGCGCCGGCCAAGGCGAACCAGGCGGCCTTCTCAAGCTGGCGGTCGATGATGAACACCGTGACGGCGCCCAGAATGATGCCGGCGAGCGTGGCGCCGCCGCCGAGCGTCGCCAGCCCTTTGTAGAGCACGCCGTTGTTGCTGAACTTGTCGAGGGCGATCGCCGAGGCGTCGGTGCCCGCCGCGTGCAGCGCTCCGTCGATCTGGCTCTTTCCCCAGGCGGCGATCTGCGGAATCATCGCCAGAATAATCGCCGGCGCATGATTCCTCGGCGTCTCCTGAAAGGCCTGCGAGCCGATCAGCATGCCGATATAGAGCAGGATCGGCAGGATCGCGATCACCGGGATCAGACTGCTCGCCAAGGCGACGATGCCGAGCCACGAAAGCACCAGCACCATCACGCCGGTCGCCGCGGAATAGCCGATCCGGCCACCCATCGCCTTCCAGCCGGGATGGCCGATGTAAACGGCGTTGATGAAAGGATTGCCCATGAGGCAGCCGATCAGGCTGATGACGCCGTCGGCCGTGAGCACTGACGTGGTCGGAAACGAATCCCCTGCGGCGGACGCGCTCTCGACGTTATCCATCGCCTCGACGAGATCATAGATGCCGAAAGGAATCGCGGTGACCAGGATCACGCCGAGGAACTTGAAGCCGGAAAAGACGTGATCGACCGCCGGAATGGGAAACGAGAAGCCGAAGTGCGAAAGCGCTTCGCCCACGGCGCCGAAGCTCAAGCCGCCAAAGCCGAGGCCGAAAATGTTCGATCCCCAGGCGATGATCGTGCCCGCCGCGATGGCGATCAGCCCGCCCGGCACGCCCTGGAAATAGCGCACCCCGCCGAACCAGTTGGCCAGGATGATCGCGAAACAGACAACGCCGATCAGCGGCGTCTCGAACACCAGCAGGCCGGGCCGCATCGAAATGAAGGTGATGGAAATGCCGGCGAGCGACCCGAGCAGCGCCGCCCGCGGCGTGATCCTGCGGATCACCGGCCCGATGAAGCCGCCGATCATCAGCACGAAGCTCTGCACGAACACCCAGGTGAGCCCCGCCTCCCAGGCCTGGATCGGGATCCTTGGTCGCGTTGAGGATCGGCAGCATCACCACGAAGGTGACGACGAACATGTGCGGCACGCTGGTGCCCGAAGGCAAGGCGGTGACATCGGTGCGGCCGGTCTTCTCGGCGAGACGATAGGCGAGCCAGGCGTAGTACACCGTCGAGAGGAACAGCATCAGTCCGAGGGCGGGAAGAATTCGGCCGAAGACCAGCGAATCCGGCATTTTGAGGACGTAGCGCAGCAGCCCCGTCAATACGAGAACATTGACCAGGATGTTGGTGCCGAATCCGAAAAAGGCGTTCCAATCGCCGGGAACCCAGAAGCGCTCCAAGCGCCCTGCCGTCGTCGCTGTGGTCTGCATCGCTTGATCCCCTTTGCGCTGCGGTTTCGACTGGAGTCAGTTGCGCTTCGATTGAATTGCAACTGACTCCAGGGTCCTTTAAAACGCGCGCGATTTGCGAAAAACCGGCATCCACTTTTTCGCCGCGCGCTTTAGGCGGGCTTGCTCCTTCCCGCCAAGGCTTCAATCAGGGCGTCGGATTTGGCGACCCAGCCGAATATGCCGCCCTGGGCCTTGATCATCTTCAGGCCCATGGCCTGGAATTCGGGAAAGTAGGAGCCGACGCAATCCTCGAGCACCAGGCAGTCGTAGCCGCGGTCGTTGGCCTCGCGCACCGTAGTGTTGACGCAGACCTCCGTCGTCACGCCGGTCACGACGAGTTGCCGGATGTCGCGATGCTGCAGGATGGCGTGGAGATCGGTCGCGAAGAAGGCGCCCTTGCCCGGCTTGTCGATCACCGGTTCGCCAGGCGCCGGGTAGAGTTCCTGGATGATGTCGTGGCCCGCTTCCCCGCGCACCAGGATGCGGCCCATCGGGCCGGCGTCGCCGATGCAGGTGGCGCTGCGTCCGCGCACTTTCTTGGCGGGCGGCAGGTCCGCGAGGTCGGGCCGATGGCCTTCCCGCGTATGCATCGCCAGGAGCCCCGCCGCCCGCCACGCGGCCAGAACGCGACGGTTCGGCTCGATGGCGCCCCGCAATTGCGAAACGTCGTTGCCGAGCATCTCGCCGAAGCCTCCGGGCTCGAGAAAGTCGCGCTGCATGTCGATGATCAGCAACGCGCAATGCTCGGGCGTCAGCTCGAAGGCATACGGCTCGGCGGCCACTTCGGTGACTTGATCCATGCTCTGCCGCCGCCTTAGGAATGGGCTTGCTGCATAATGTTCGATCCGCAATGTGCGAACTGGCGCGCATTTCCTGCGCAATCCGCGACTACCCGGCTGGCCGGCGAAGCGACCGACATTCATCGAGCAATAACCATGCCGGCAGCCGCAGCTCCCGCAGACGCGTGAGAAGCCGGCGTGGCGTCGGCGAGCCCAAAGCGAGGCTGCCTTCGTCGCGCTGTTGCGGGGTGTGGAAGAATGCGCCCGCTCTGAAGCGAGCGGGCGGCGCAATCGTCAGATGAGGATGACGGGAACCCGTCGGATGCGGCGCGCCTTCACTCGTCCATGTCGTCGTCGACGAAACTGACGGCATATACGATGCGGCGCATAGCGCCGGATCAAGCGTCGCGACGGATCCCCGCGCGTCGTTTCAGTTCGCATGCGAGCGCATCCTTGCCTTCGAGCGTGCGTCCCCGCCGGATGTCGGCCAAGCCGCGCTCGATCGCCGCGCGACCTTCAGGACTTCTCACATAATCGGCCATGCCCGCCGCATCGTCGGTAAGGGCGACAGGCGTCGCAACATTCTTTTCGGCTGTCTTGATCATGGGCAAAAGCATACCACGGGAGGGCGGAAAAGGGCACGCTCCTGCGCGAGGGATGCCGGGGTGTGGCACCACGATATGTAATTAATAGGGGAAATACTCAATGCATGATCTCCTGATCCGTGCTTTGACGGACCATGGCCCGGCTATCGCCCATTGTGACCCAGGGCGGCGGGCCGGTGAGATAAGAAATTGCGTATCCCCGTCCCGGTAACCCTGTCCCCATAGCCCGTTGTTCCCACAGCCGTCCCGGCCGCGCAGCGCCGAAGCGAAGACGATATCTCGCCCGACGCTTGATGTGCTAGCCTTGGTAGCCGCCGCTTGGCGTCGTTCCCGTCGGAGCGCAGCGAGCGGCGGGAGGACTTGGACGCTATGAGCTACGGGGAAGCTATTGCTCGCGACAGCATCGATCTCGATCAACTCGCGGTTCGAGAGTCCGAGCAGATCGAGTGGAAGGAGAACGTGGCCGACGTCGACGCTGTCGTGAAAACGCTGTCGGCGTTCGCGAACGATCTGGCTAATCTTGGCGGCGGCTATGTGGTTTGCGGAGCCGCGGAACAGAAGGACGAGCACGGCTTTCCGACTTTAGTGAGAGCAGGTCTCACGGCAAACCGGCTGAAGGAAGTGGAAGGCCAGGTGTTGCAGCGATGTCGCGATAAGGTTTCGCCGTCGATTAATCCTATCGTCGAGGAGGTCCCGACAGACAATGCGGGACGACGGATCCTGGTATTTGTCCAACCCTCCACCGGACACGCGCATACGTTTCGCGAGTCCGACGATGGGGCAAAGCACTGGGTGCGAATAAGCCGGGAAACGCGTGAGGCGAGGAATGGAACGCTGCGCGAACTGCTCGTCCGGAAGGGGGACCTCGATCCCTGGGATCGTCGAATTTGCGCTCATGCGACAACGAACGATCTCGATCTTCTCGCGCTACGCGACGCGCTTCAAAGGATGAGAGTGTTTTCTGCGGATTTCGGGGTCGAAGCGTATCTTTCGGAAGACAGCCAATTGAGCGCGTTCGTCCCCTCGCTCTGCTTGCGCGAGCCGTTGACGGGGGTCCTGCGCCCACGAAATTTCGCGATCATCTTGTTTGGGCGAGACCCCCAGCGCTTCATTCCCGGCGCGATCAGTCTATTTTCGATTTATCCCGGCAACGATCGCTCCGAGCCGCTCGCCGAGAGGCACGAGCTTGCGGGGACGGTGATAGAGCAGGCGCGCCGGCTCAATGAGCTACTCGACGTGCAATCCTACACCACGTTCGACAAGAACGACATGCTTTCGCCGAACGCGGTCAAATACCCGAAGCGGGCGCTCTACGAAGCGATGGGCAACGCATTGGCTCATCGGGACTACGAGCTGAACGACCCCATGCGAATCACCGTTTTCGAGGATAGGATTGAGGTCTTGTCGCCGGGCGCACTGCCGTTCGGCGTTTCCTTGGAGGCATTTCGCTCCGGCAATGCCGGCGCACGCTGGCGCAATCAAGCGCTCGCGTGGTTCTTTAACCGTCTGCAGATCGCTCAGGCTGAAGGCCAGGGAGTGCCGACGATTTTCCGGAGCATGAGGGAGGAGGGCTGCCCGCCACCGATCTTCGACGCCGACCCGGCGCGGGTGGTCTGCACGCTTCCCGCTCATCCGCGTTACGCGCTACTGCGGGATTTGCGCGAGGTGGAACAGGACCTCGCTCTGGGAGAGTTGTCCAGTGCGAAGCAGCGCGTAAACCGCCTTCTTGAGCGAGATCCACTCAACGTTCGCGCTCTTCAGCTCTTTGCCGAAATTCAGACCGCGCTGCAGGATCCGGAGCCGGTCTATGAGAGGATAAATCCTCGCATATCAGAAATCATCAGGCTTCCACCAAATGTGTTGCTCCAGTTCAGCGAGGCACTGCTGTCTGGAACGCAGCCCAACCAGGCCCAGCAATCGCTCGCCAAACAGTTATTGAGCTCGGCCGCCTCGGGGCGCTTCGAAGAGCGGGAATTGCGTCGAATTGCGGTTGCGATGTTGCGCAGCCGACAGGAACAGGACGCGATCAGCTTGATTGATCGCCACCTGCAGACCCATCCGGAGTGGGAGGAGAACGCCTCCCTGCATCAACTTCGGGGCGACGCTTTCATTGGGCTGGCGAAGCGCTGCCGAAACGCCGCAAGTCGAAAGGGCGTGCCGCAGGCGATGCGAGAACGGTCTTGGGCGCAATTCGACGACTATGTGCGCAAGGCCGAAATTGATCTCAATCGCGCTCAAAGCCTCAGTCTTGACACCGGCATCACGACCCTCATCAAGCGCAATCAGGAATATCTCAGCGAGTTGAAGAAGCATCGCCACCACGGGCGGCGGCGCTAAAAGCGCGGCTCGCGGCTCTAGCTCGCGGGCCCCGTCCATCCGACGCCCTCTCCGATGCTCCTCAACCCTCCTCTTCGGCGAAGGCTCCTCGGTCGACCCCATCGCCGACCAAAATCTCTCGCTCGCCAGCATGATTGGCGGCCCGAATTACGGAATTACGGCGACACGCTCGTATTTCCCTATGTGAATCTTCGCGCCTTCGCCCGGGTAAAGAGCCTACCCTTCCAGCGCGACTTTCCCGACTTGCCGAGCCCTCGTTGCGCACCGGCGATCCGCCGCGCTCTCACTCGTCCATATCGCCCGCGAAGGCGGCGCGGTCGACGCCGCCGCCGACCAGGATTTCGCGCTTGCCCGCGTGGTTGGCGGGGCCGACCACGCCCTCCTTCTCCATCCGCTCGACCAGCGAGGCGGCCTTGTTGTAGCCGACCGACAGCCGGCGCTGGATGTAGCTGGTGGAGCACTTGCGGTCGCGCAGCACGATGTTGACGGCGCGGTCGTAATAGTCGCCGGCCTCCTCGGCGTCCATCGAGCCGGGCGAGGCGACGGGGCCGCCGTCCTCGTCGTCTTCGCGCGGCTCGTCCTCGGTGATCGCGCTGAGATATTCCGGCTGGCCCTGCGTCTTCAGATGCGCGACGACCTTCTCGACTTCGTTGTCGGCGACGAACGGCCCGTGGACGCGCGAGATGCGCCCGCCGCCGGCCATATACAGCATGTCGCCCTGGCCGAGCAGTTGTTCGGCGCCTTGCTCGCCGAGAATCGTGCGGCTGTCGATCTTGGACGTTACCTGGAATGAAATGCGGGTCGGGAAATTCGCCTTGATCGTTCCGGTGATCACGTCGACCGACGGGCGTTGCGTCGCCATGATCAGATGAATGCCCGCGGCGCGCGCCATTTGCGCGAGGCGCTGGATCGCCCCTTCGATGTCCTTGCCCGCGACCATCATCAGGTCGGCCATCTCGTCGACGATGACCACGATGTAGGGCAGCTCCTCGAGCTCCATCTCCTCCTGCTCGTAGATCGCCTCGCCGGTCTGGCGGTCGAAGCCGGTCTGCACGGTACGGGTGATGGTCTCGTTCCTGGCCGCCGCCTCGGCGACCCTCGCGTTGAACCCGTCGATGTTGCGCACGCCGACCTTGGACATTTTCTTGTAGCGGTCCTCCATCTCGCGCACCGCCCATTTCAGGGCGACCACCGCCTTCTTCGGATCGGTCACGACCGGCGTCAGCAGGTGGGGAATCCCGTCGTAGGCGGAGAGTTCGAGCATTTTCGGATCGACCATGATCAGCCGGCACTGTTCGGGCTTCAGGCGATACAGCAGCGACAGGATCATCGTGTTGATGGCGACCGACTTGCCGGACCCGGTGGTGCCGGCGACCAGCAGATGCGGCATGCGCGCGAGGTCGACGATCACCGGCTCGCCGCCGATCGTCTTGCCGAGCGCGATCGCCAGCCGGTGCTTGGTCTTTTCAAAATCCTGGCTGGCCAGCAGCTCGCGCAGATAGACGGTCTCGCGCCGCTGGTTGGGCAGCTCGATGCCGATCGCGTTGCGGCCCTGCACCACCGCAACGCGCGCCGAGATCGCCGACATCGAGCGCGCGATATCGTCGGCCAGGCCGATCACCCGCGACGATTTGATGCCTGGCGCCGGCTCCAGTTCGTAGAGCGTGACCACCGGTCCGGGGCGCACGTTGATGATCTCGCCCTTGACGCCGAAATCGTCGAGCACCCCTTCGAGCAGCCGCGCGTTCTGTTCGAGCGCGTCCTCGGAGATTTTGGAGGCGACCAGCTTCTTGGGCTCGGCCAGCATGAACAGCGGCGGCAGTTGATAGTCGGCGCGATCGAGCAGGGACGGCTGCGCCTCGCTGACGATGCGCCGTCCGGCCTTGATGGCGCCGGCCGGGGCCGCGACGCGCGAGGAGGCGATCGGCGACTCGGCCGGCGGCGCTCCGCCCGCAGCGCCCAACGGCGGCTGGACCTGGCGGCCGGCGAGAGGCGCGGCGAGGGAATCCTCGGCTGCGAAAAGGCCGCCGGAGCGCGGATTGAGCCACGGCGCGCGCGGGGGCGCGCCGGCCATCGCGCGCGGGCGCCGGCCAAGGCCGAACATCCGCCGCACGGCGCTCTTGACGGTGAGCAGGGCATGGATCGCCGCACCGAGCGAGACGAGGCCAAAACCCGGCTCGCCGTCGGAATCCTCCTCCTCGGACTCGGCGGGATCGTCGGTCCGGCGCTGAAGCGGCGCGACGCCCTTGACCTTCGCCTCGGTGTCCTCGGAATGCGCCGCCGGCGCCATGCCGAACCCCGCCGCCGCGGTCAGGGCGAGGATCGCGATTCCCGCCAGCGCGAGGCCGGAGACCAGCATCGCGGCGGTCGAGGCCGCGAAAAAATGCCGGGGAATCCCCAGCACCGCGTCGCCCAGAACGCCGCCGAGGCCGGTCGGCAGCGGCCAGCGGGCGGGGGCGGGCAGGAACGAGGCGAGCCCGGCCGCCGCCGTCGAGCCGATCAACCACAGCGCCAGGCGAAACCGCGCGCGCTCCAGCCTGCGCATCGTCACCAGACGCCAGCCCCAGAACGCCGGCGGCGTCAGCGCGACGATGCAAGAGAGCCCGAGGAACTGCATCGCCATGTCGGAAGCGATGGCCCCCGGCGCGCCCAGCAGATTGCGGATCGGGGTCGACGTTGCATGGTTGAGGCTGGGGTCCTCGACCGACCAGGTCAGCAGCGCGAGCGACATCGCCGCGACGCCGCCAAGAATGCCAAGGCCGATCAGTTCGGCGGCCCGCCGCTTGGGCAATTCACGCAGCGAATCGGGCAGATAGTCGATGATCGAAAAGGTCGTCGTCCGCATGGGCTGTCCGCGCTCGACCGGATCGGGTCGCCGCGCCCGGCGCCGGTCTGGCGGCAAATTAGGCGCGCGGAGTTAATGCCGACCTAACCTTAACGCGGCGGTTGACGATCGTTGCGACGCGACTGGAGGCGCAATCGATTTGCCGCGCCTGAGACTGGTCGCCGCGCGTCCAACGAAGGTTCGGGTTGGCAAAAAAAAGCGCCCGGAGGAGGGGCGCCAAGTCGGGAGGAAGCGGAAGGCCGGCGATCGGGTCGCCAAGGGCCACATTGGGAAACTCTCAAGACTCGCCGCGCAGGCGGCGGGCGAGGGCGGCGGCGCATCGCGTCGCCGCCCCTGTTGTTCAGCGATCGTTACTGCACAACCTCGCCGTGCAGCGCGAGGTCGAGGCCGTCGCGCTCGACTTCGTCGCTGACCCGGAGGCCGATCGTCATGTCGACGACCTTCAGGATGATCAGCGACACGATCGCGTCATAGACGATGACGGCGCCGACCCCGATCAATTGATTGACGACCTGCCCGGCGTTGCCTTCGATGAGGCCGGACGTGCCGCCGTATTCGTTGATCGCGAACACGCCGGTCAGGATCGCGCCGATCGCGCCGCCGACGCCATGGACGCCGAAGCAATCAAGCGCGTCGTCGTAGCCGAACGCCGCCTTGAGGCTGGTCGCGCCGAGATAGCAGCCGACGCCGCACGCGACGCCGATGACCATCGAGCCGACCGGACCGACGAAGCCGGACGCCGGCGTGATCGCGACAAGACCCGCGACCGCGCCGGAGCAGATGCCGATGACCGTCGGCTTGCCGCGATGCGCCCATTCCACGAACATCCAGGTCAGGGCCGCCACGGCGGTGGCGATCTGGGTGACCGTCATCGCCATGCCCGCCTGCACGCCGGCGGTGACCGCCGAACCCGCATTGAACCCGAACCAGCCCACCCAAAGGAGAGCCGCGCCGATGAAGGTCAGCACCATGTTGTGGCCGGGGCCGGTGTCGCGGCGCTTTCCAAGCATGAGCGCGCACACCAGGCCGGCGACGCCGGCGTCGATGTGAACGACCGTGCCGCCCGCGAAGTCGAGGACGTGCACGAGCGCCTTGTCGTTGGCCGAGTTGAAGATGCCATCCGGCCCCCACAGCCAATGGGCGATCGGCGAGTAGACGAAAATCGCCCACAGACCGATGAACCACAGCATCGCCGAGAACTTCATGCGTTCCGCGAAGGCGCCGGCGATCAGCGCCGGGGTGATGATCGCGAAGGTCATCTGGAACGCCATGTAGACCGTTTCGGGGATGGTCGGCGCCAGTGAATTGGGATTGCCGATGCCCCCGTTGTTGACGTCGCTCAATATCCCTTGCAGGAACGCGCGACTGAGCCCTCCGATGAATGGCGTCCCCGCCGTAAACGTCGTGCTGTAGGTGACGACCGCGTAGATCACCGTAACCAGACAGGTGATCGCGAAGCTGGTCATCACGGTGTCGCCGACGTTCTTCTTGCGCACCATGCCGCCGTAGAACAGGCCGAGCCCGGGGATCGTCATCATCAGGACGATGGCCATCGAGGTCAGCATCCACGCGGTGTCGCCGGAATTCGGCGTGCACTTGGTGAGAATCGCCGGGACCGCCGGGACGGCGGCATATTGGTCGGTGGCGTCGACCGCGGCGACCGCGGCGGCGCAAGCGGGCGTCGCCGGCGGGGCCGGCTTGGCCGCGGCGGCGGCCGCAGGGGCCGCCGCTGGCGCAGCCGGAGCCGCCGCGGGCGCCGCCGGCGTCGCGGGTGCTGCGGCCGGCGCAGCCGGTGCGGCGGCAGGCGCGTCGTCGGCGCGTGAAGGGGTCAACCCTGTGGCGCCGATCAGCGCGGCGATCGCCAGCGCCGGCGCGAGGCCGGCAAGGAACCGAGACAGTTTCATTTCAGGAAACTCCAATTGCAATGGATAAGGGGCGGCCTCAGAGCGCGTCTGAATCTTTTTCGCCGGTGCGGATGCGGACCGCCGAGTCGATGCCGTAGACGAAAATCTTGCCGTCGCCGATCTGGCCGGTGCGGGCGGCCGCGGTGATGGCCTCGATCACCTTGTCGACGAGGTCGGCGTTGACTGCGACTTCGATTTTCAGCTTGGGCAGAAAGCTGACGGCGTATTCCGCGCCGCGATAGATTTCGGTGTGGCCCTTCTGGCGGCCATAGCCCTTGACCTCGGTCACCGTCAGGCCGTGCACGCCGATGGAGGTGAGCGCGTCGCGCACTTCCTCAAGCTTGAACGGCTTAATCACTGCCATTACAATTTTCATGTGCCTCATCCCAGCTTGGCGGGACCTCGGGCCCACAAAACAAGCGGCCCTTGTTCCCGCGCGTTGTCGGCTGGGCGCGCCAAGGTCGCCCTGCTCACGCGTTTCATTAACAAGCCTCGTGCCAAGCGGCCGGGCGCTCAATAAGCCGTTGAAAAGGCGGGATATGCCAAAAGTCCGCGCGATCGGCGCGCAATCGCGCGCGGCGCGGTCCCGTCGCTTGTGCCTAAGGAATAGGCGCCCAAGGATTGATCAGGCGTGGGCGCCTTCGATCCGCCGGCGGATCAACCCCTCCTGGGCGACGCTGGCGACGAGCGCGCCGGCGCGCGAATACAGCAGGCCGCGCGTCAGGGCGCGCGAGCCGCCGCTGTTGGGGCTGTCCTGGACGTAGAGCAGCCATTGGTCGGCGCGGCACGGGCGATGAAACCACAGCGCGTGATCGAGGCTGGCGACCTGAAACTCCGGGTCAGACACGCTGAATCCGTGCGCGGCGAGCCCGGTGTCGAGCAGCGTCATGTCGGACAGGAAGGCGAGCGCGGCGCGATGGGCGGCCTGATCGTCGGGCAGTCGCCCGGCGATGCGAATCCACAGCGTCTGCCTGGGCTCCCGGCGCACGCCGCGCGCGCTTGGCGTGAAGCGCGACAAGTCGATGAGCCGGATTTCGATCGGCCGGATGCGTTCAAAGAACGCTTGCAGACGCCGCTGCGCCGCCTCGCCGGCTGTATGCAGCACATCGAACGGGTCAGGCAGCGCATCGGGGTCGGGCGCCGGCGGCATCGAAAAGGAATGTTCGACGCCCTGCTCGTCGACCTGAAACGACGCCGAAAGGGAGAAGATGGCCTTGCCATGCTGGATCGCCACCACCCGGCGGGTTGTAAAGCTTCTGCCGTCGCGGATGCGGTCCACTTCGAAGACGATCGGGATCAGCGGATCGCCGGGCAGGATGAAATAGGCGTGCAGCGAATGCGGCGCGCGCCCGTCCACCGTACGCGAGGCGGCGACCAGCGCCTGGGCGATCACCTGGCCGCCAAACACCCGCTTCCAGCCCTGTTGCGGCGATTGCCCTCGAAAGATGTCGACCTCGATGTTTTCGAGATCCAGCGTCGCGACGAGATCGGCGGCGTCGGCGGCCATGTCATGCCTCGGATTGAGTCGGCACGCACCGTGACGCGGCGCGGCGCCGAGCGTCAAGGGCGGATGGCCGCCGACCGACGAATGCCGAAAATTCCCACGCCGCCGCCCGCGGAAGCTGAAAGTCGAGTCGCTCCGCCTTGGCCCGGCGCCTCAGACGCCGAGCAGGTTGAACGCGTTTGCGCCGTTTGCGCCGCTGACAGCGCTGACGGGATTGGCGTGCGCGGCCGGATTGAAGGCGAACAGGCTCTGGACGCCATTCTCGACCGCCGAGAAGTATATCTCCCCGCCGCTGGCGGCGATCTGCGGCTGCGGATGAGCCAGCGTCCCCAGAACGCTCGCGTTGAGGTCGAGGTCGTACTTGGCGCTGCTGACCACTTCGGTCGGCGCGACATTGGGGGTGGCCGGGTTATAGACCCACAGGCCTTCGGCATGCGGGTCGAGCGCGTCGTGATTGTCGCCGCCGGCGAAATAGATTTCGCCGTTGAGGGCCGTGATGTCCTGCGGGTCCAGCCCGAACGACGAACCGCCGAGCGACGATTTGGCGATTTCGGTGACGTAGGGCGGCTTTCCGCTGCCGATGGAGCTCGCTCCCGGATCCGCCTCGAACAGGCCCCTCTGGCCGGTCGCGGGGTCGACGCCGCTGAAATAGGCGGCGCTGTAGTCGAAGGTCAGGCCGGCGATCGGAATGTCGGTGGTCACCGCCGTCAGATCCTGGGGATCGAGGCCTTTGGCGCCCAGTCGGACAAGACTCGAGCCGTTATACACGTAGAGGTCCCGATCGCCGCCGCTATCCGTGGCGTTCATGAAGAGGTCGGCGCCCGACCCGCCGAAAAGAGCGCTGTAGGAGGCGGCGATGATGTCCTGCGGATTGATATTCGCCGAACCGACGACCTTGCTGAAACCGTGCTGCGCGTTCGAGGAATTGGCGCTGTCGAACGCCTCGAGATCGCCATTCGGACCATTGAAATAGAGCGAGCCTTGGTAGGAGGCCATCTGACCGTTGTCGATCGGCGAGTCGGCCACGATCTCAGTCCCAGCCGCCGTTCCGTTGGTGACCCAGAGTCGCTTGGCGCCTTGGCTGCCCAGCCCGACGAAATAGACGCTATTGTTGTAGGCGACCAGGTCCTGCGGATCGACGCCGGCGCTCCACGCGCTTGCGTTGCCGGCTGAAATGTCCTGAGCGGAATTGGTGGCGAAGTTGGCGTTGTTGGCGAACACCATCAGATCGTCGGAGCCGTTGAAATAGATATTGCCGCCAAAGCTCAGCACCGGCTCACCGCCGTCGATGACGGAATCAGCGAGGTCGCCGCTGCTGTCCGCCGCGGCGCCATCGCCGCCGATCGCTTTCGGCTGGCCGTTCTCGAAGAGAACGACATCGTTCCATCCGTCGAACATTCCTTCATAGATCAGCCCGGCCATTGCGAACTCTCCATATCCCGCGATCGATCACTGGCGAATGCATCGCGCATGATCCGCGCCGCGCCTCGCAGACGAGATCATGCGAGGCGGCGTCGCTGCGGCTTACGGTCTACGATGGCCGAAGATTGGCTCGCGCCCTGACGAGCGGCGCCTGGTTGGCGGGTCTCGGACGAGCAACGGGGGTCCCCGGCATTTGCCGAAACCGGACTTGGCTACTGCGCCGGCCTTGCTGGACGCCTGGCGGGCCCTTCACGATCGGCGGGGGCGCCCGCGCTCCGGCGGCGCCTCGCGCGCGCTCACTCGCCGTAAGGCGCCCAGATGTTCTTGACCTGGGTCGCGCGGCGCAGGAAGGCGCGCCCCTGCGCCTCGCCCGAGCGCCAATCGCGCGCGTGGTGATCGGTCCAGGTCGCCTTGAGATTGCCGATCGAAGCCGCCTCGACCATCTTGGCGCCGGCCGCCGTTCCGCAATACCACAGCGCGTCGACGCCTTCGTGTTCGGCGAGCACCTTGGCGAGCGCGTCCCGCTCGCCGGTCACGATGTTGATCACGCCGGCTGGCACGTCGCTGGTGTCGAGCACCTGATAGAGGTCCGTCGCGGCGAGCGGGTGGATCGGCGACGGCGTCACGATGACCCGGTTGCCCATCGCGATCGCCGGCATGACGAGCGAGACCAGCGCCAGCAGCGGCGCCGCGTCGGGGCAGGCGATTCCCATGATCCCCCAGGGCTCGTTCATCGCCAGCGTGATGTGCCGCGAGCGCGTCGAATGGACGGCGCCGTCGAACTTGTCGGCAAAGCCCGCGTAGAAGAACGTCCGGCGGATCGCCGCCTCGACTTCCTCCCGCGCCTCCCCTGGCGCAGCCCCGGTCATCTCCGCAAGACGCGCGGCGAACTCCGCGCCGCGTGCGTTGAGGTTCTCGGCGAGATAAAACAGCACCTGTGCGCGATTGTGCCCCGTCGCCGCGCCCCAGGCGGCGGCTTTGCTGGCGGCTTCGACGGCGTTGCGGATGTCCTTGCGATTGCCAAGACCGGCCTGGCCGACGGCGACGCCGTTTCTGTCGACGACCGAATAGGAATAACCGGAATCGGGCCGCGCCTGCTTGCCGCCGATGTAGAGCTTGGCGGTCCGGTCGATGCCGGCGGGGCCCCGCGGCGCCGCGCCTGCGCCGGGAAGCGCCGACAGGGCCACGGCGGCCGGCGGGGCGGCGTCGTCTTTGCCGGCGCGCTTGATCGGCGCGAGATATTCGCCGAGGCCCTCGCGGCCGCCTTCGCGGCCAAAGCCGCTCTCGCGATAGCCGCCAAAGCCGGCGGCGGCGTCGAACAGGTTGGTCGAATTGATCCAGACGACGCCCGCCTTGATCTGCGCGGCGACTTCGAGCGACCGGTTGATGTTCTCCGACCAGACCGAAGCGGCGAGGCCATAGCGCGTGTTGTTGGCGAGCGCCACCGCTTCGTCAGGCGTGCGGAAGGTCATCGCGACGAGGACCGGGCCGAAGATTTCGACTTCCGCGAGCATCGAAGCGGGTTCGACGTCGGTCACCAGCGTCGGCGGATAGAAGCAGCCCTGGGTCGGAACGGGCGTCTTGGGTCGCCACACCGTCGCGCCGGCCCGCGCGCCCTCATCCACCAACCGGGTGATGCGCTGCAATTGGACCGGCGCGACGATGGCGCCGATGTCGGTCGATTTATCGAGAGGGTCGCCCACCCGCAGATGCTCCATCCGCGCCCGCAACTTGCCGTAGAGACGCTCGGCGATTCCTTCTTGCGCGAGAAGCCGCGAACCGGCGCAGCAGACCTGGCCCTGGTTGAACCAGATCGCGTCGACCACCCCTTCGACGGCGCTATCGAGATCGGCGTCGTCGAACACCACGAACGGCGATTTTCCGCCCAGTTCGAGCGACAGTTTCTTGCCGGTCCCGGCGGTCGCCTTGCGGATCAGTCGACCGACCTCGGTCGAACCGGTGAAGGCGATCTTGTCGACGCCGGGATGGGCGACCAGCGCCTCGCCGGTCGCGCCGTCGCCAGTGACGATATTGACCACGCCGGGCGGCAAGCCCGCCTCCGCGCAGATTTCGGCGAACGCCAGCGCGGTGAGCGGCGTGAATTCGGCCGGCTTCAGCACGACCGTATTGCCGGCCGCCAGCGCCGGAGCGATTTTCCACGCCAGCATCAGCAGCGGGAAATTCCACGGGATGATCTGGCCGCACACGCCGACCGGCCCCATGCCGGGGAATTCCGTCTCGATCAGTTCCGCCCAGCCGGCGTGATGATAGAAATGGCGCGCCGCGAGCGGCACGTCGAGATCGCGCGATTCGCGGATCGGCTTGCCGTTGTCCATGCTCTCCAGCACCGCGAGGAAGCGGTCGCGCTTCTGGACATGGCGGGCGAGCGCATAGAGATGGCGTGCGCGCGCGTCCCCGGGGGTGGCGGACCACAGAGGGAAGGCTTTGCGCGCCGCCGCGACCGCCTGGTCGATGTCGGTCGCGGTTCCTTGCGTCACCCCGGCGAGCGCCTTGCCCGACGCCGGATTGACGACGTCGAACAAGACGCCGGCTTTGGTGAAGCTTCCGTCGATGAAATGGCCAAATCCGCCGCGATGCGCCTCGAGCCACGCCACGACGTGATCGTTGCTCTCCGGAGAGGGGCCGTAGTCCATCGTGCGCAAGATGTCCCTGATCTTTCCCATCGATTCGTCCTCACGCCATCGCGTGGCGATAGCCGGCGGAATAGCGCCCGGTCGCATAATGATCGAGCTGGCGCTCGATGTCGTTGAGCAAGGCGCTGGCGCCGATCCGGAACAGATCGCGCCGCAGCCAGCGGTCGCCGAGCTCCTCCTTGATCAGAAACAGCCAGTTCAACGCGTCCTTGGCGGTTCGCAAGCCGCCGGCCGGCTTGAAGCCGATGTCGCAGCCGGTCAGCGCGCCATAGTCGCGCAGCGCCCGCAGCATCACCAGGCTGACGGGCATGGTGGCGTTGACCTCCTCCTTGCCGGTGGAGGTCTTGATGAAATCGGCGCCGGCCTGCATCGCCACCATGCTCGCGGCATAGACATTGCGCAGCGTCTTGAGGTCGCCCGTGCCGAGAATGGCTTTCAGATGGGCGGGCCCGCACGCCTCGCGCATCGCCTTGACCTCATCGTAGAGCGCCGCCCAGTCGCGGTTCAACACATGCGCGCGGGTGATCACGATGTCGATTTCGCCGGCGCCTTCGCCGACCGCGTAGGCGATCTCGGCGAGCCGCTGCGGGAACGGCGTCAGCCCGGCGGGAAAGCCGGTCGCCACCGACGCGACGGGAATCCCTGAGCCGGCCAGCGCCTTGACCGCCGGCGCGACCATGGTCGGATAGACGCACACCGCGGCCACCGTCGGGGGATCGTCGGCAAGCTCCAGCGTCGCGATCATTTCATCGCTCAGCGGCCGGCGCGCCTTGGCGCACAGACGGCGCACCCGGTCGGGCGTGTCGTCGCCCGCCAGCGTCGTCAGGTCGATGCAGGTGAGCGCCTTCACCAGCCAGGCCGCCTGATATTCCTTCTTGACCGAGCGGCGCGCCGCAAGGCTCGCCGTGCGCCGCTCGACCGCGCTCAGGTTGACCCCGACGCCCTCGAACCATGATGGGTCCAGCGGCGCGCCGGGATTGCGCCCGACATTGTGGCCGGCGCGGGCGCTCGCGCTTTGATCGTGCATGGCGTTGGTCCTCAAGCGTCGCCGGCGCGCGCGGCGTCGGCGTTCCGACAAAACACTTCGAATTCCGCCTCGGTCGCGTAGGACTTCTGGGCGCCGCGCCGGGTGATCGAATCGGCGGCGTAGCGCGCCGCCTTGTCCAGGGCGGCGTCGAGGCCCTCGCCGCTGACATAGTAGCGCGCGAAGCTGCCGACGAACGCGTCGCCGGCGCCGGTGGTGTCGACCGGCGTGACGCGGACCGGCGCGATGCGCCTGGCTTTACCGGCGGTCAGCGCCATGGCGCCGCGCGATCCCATCGTGACGATGACCGTCTCGATCCCCCTGGCGATCAGGCTGCGCGCCGCCGTTTCGATCTCGGCCTCGCTGGTCACCGGCAGACCGGACAGGATGGCGAGCTCTGTCTCGTTCGGCACAAGGAAAGCCGCGTCGCGAATCCGCCCGGGATCGAGGTCGGCGAGCGCCGGCGCCGGGTTGAGCAGCGTCTTGACGCCATGCTTCTTGCCGAACGCGATCGCGGCGTAGACCGTGTCGATCGGAATTTCGAGTTGCAGCAGGATCAGGCCGCAGGATTTCAGGTCTGCCGCCGCGCGCTCGATATCGGCGGGCGACAGGTCGGCGTTGGCGCCCTTGACGATCAGGATCGCGTTCTCGCCCGACGGCTCGACCATGATCGTCGCGACGCCGCTGGAGCGGCCCGCGACGCGCGAAACATGGCGGACGTCGACGCCGCAACCGGCGAGATTGCTGATCGTCCGGTCGGCGAACATATCGTCGCCGACCTTGGTCAGCATCACCACCGATGCGCCAAGCCTGGCGGCCGCGACGGCCTGATTGGCGCCCTTGCCGCCGTGATTCATTTCGAAGCTGGGCGCCTCGAGAGTTTCGCCGCGCGCCGGCATGCGGGTCACATAGGTCACGAGGTCGATGTTGTTGCTGCCGATCACCGCGATCCGCGGTGTGTTTGGCGCGTTCATCGCCGGACGCCTTTGAGGGCGCAGGTGAGCGCCGGGCGCGCACCGGTCGCCGCTCGGATATCGACGCTCCCCATTCCAACCCTCTTAAGAAAGACTTGCTATGATCCTAGCATCGGCGCCCTAATCTTTCCAACTCGCTCCGGCGAGGGCGGTCGCTTGCGGCTTGCGTTGACCCGGGCTTCTTCGGCGCCGTTGATCGGTCAGAGACGTTCGAAGAGGGATGCGGCCGTGGCTCTGGCGTTCTTGACATTTCGTTTCCTTTCACGCTCCGCTCCGCGAAACGGACGAAATTGCGTTTGGCCGCTGCTCCGGCCTGTCGCGCGTCGGGACAGGCGCCGGCCGAGTAAATCGGGGATTGAGCGAGGCGTCGCAGCAAAGGCGCCGGCGTCGCCACGTCAATGCGCGCCGAGGCGTTCGGATCTCTCGCGGGATTTTCTGTCGGTGAAGGGTTTGAACGATATCGTTCTGATCGTTGGATTGAGCTGAGGAGCGGCCGTGATCAAATTGATTGTCATCAGTCTGGCGGTCACATCGTTCGCCTCCGGCGCGCAAGCGCAACTCGCCCCGTTCGGCGCCGTTCCGACCGTATTGAATCCCTATCCGTTCATTGCGCCGACGCCGCCGGCGGTCGCCGGCGCGGACGCAAATTCCGCAAACGCCCAACGTTGCGCCCCGGTCTACTCGGGTAGAGGCGGGGCGCGCTATCCTTGCGCCAACGGCAGCCCGCCGTGAGCCTTGCGAGGCCCTCGTCGACGGCACAGCAATCGACCCGCGCGCCAAGTCGAGGGGTCCCCCGCGCCGCCCGGATCAGGGAATCTCGAACACCGCGAATTTCTCGGCGATGCCCCGCAGCATCTGGTCCCGGGCCGTCGGTGTGATTCCGCTGCTTTCGAGCAGCCGCGCCGATTGACTGTTGCCGACCACCCGGCCGGTGGCGAAGATCGCCGGCGAGGTGGCGAGGCCCTGCACCCGAGCGGCGATGTTGACGGTCTGCCCGAAATAATCCTGCCGCTCGTTGAGCATCACCGCGAGACATGGACCTTCGTGGATACCGATTTTCAGGATGAGGTCGCCGCCGAGGTCGCGCATCGCCGCCCGCATGCGCAAGGCCGCCGCCACCGCGCGGTCCGGCGTCGGGAAGGTCGCCATCACCGCGTCGCCGATGGTCTTCACCACGGCGCCCGCCTCCGCCGAAACGATCTCCTGCAGCGCGCGAAAATGCGCGTTCACCAGGTCGTAGGCGACGAGGTCGCCGACCCGGTCATAAAGTTCGGTGGAGCCCTTCAGATCGGTGAACAGGAAGGTCAGGCTGGTGATTTTCAGCCGCTGGTCGACGGCGATCGTGTCCGTGCGGTAGAGATCGCGGAAGGTCTGGTTGGTGAGCAGCCGCTTGGCCGTCAGGAACGGACGGCGTTTGCCCATCAGCGCGTGCAGCGGATCTCCGGCGACCCACACGCCGGGCAATGTGCGGACATCGGTGCGGTTTTCGAAGAGAATGCGCAACGGACCGGGTCGGATCGTCACTTTGGCGGTCGGCGCATGCTCCTTGCTGAGCACGACGGAGAGGGTTTGGCGCTCGCGCGTCGGCTCGCCCTTGACCTCGACGAATTGCGCGACATGGGCGACCGGGTCGAAGACGATCAAAAACGCCTCGGGCGCCTGCAGGGAGATGGTGGCCTTCTCGCCGGGCGCCAGTTCGATCGAGTCGAGCGTGATCTCCTGGAGGGCTTGATCGAGCGCTTCCCCTTCGGGAAGATCGACGCCCGAGCCCCAGAAAATCTGGCGGTAGTAGTCGGACATCGGCAGAGAATGGGGATCGTGGGCCGCGATGCGGCGAACGCTGGGGCTCACCGTGAAGGTCACATCCACCATCTCGTCAAGCGTCGGCTCGAAGCCCGCGGCGCACAGCGAGCACAGATACTCGTCGTGACGCACCGTCTTCAGCGTGGCGCCGGAGTCGAGCACGCCGCCGCAGCCGGGACAGAGCACGTTCCACGACAATTCGAACAGGCCAAGCTGGGAGGCGTGGAGGAAAGCCGCGACCACTTCCTCCTCGTCGAAGCCGCGTCTGGTCGCAAATTCGAGCGCGTTGACACGACAGAGGGCTTCGTCGCTCCCCTCCTGCACCAAATTCTCAATGGCGCTCACCGCCGCGGGCGAGCCCAATTGTCTGAGCAGCGCGAACAGGGCTTGGGTTTCGCTGGACGATCGCATTGCGCAGCTCCGGCAGTCGTTCCCCGCCGCGGGGCGGCGGGCGGGCGTCGACCAATGTCTCTTCTTCGCCATGCCGCAGCGTCGTGGACTGCATCCGCGGCGACCAGGGTCAAGGCGGCGCTCTTTCTCGGACCGCGGGAACGTCTCGTCAAATCCTGGGTCGAGCGACAACCTGAAATATAGGGACCGATTGCCGACCCGCCAGTGGCCTCGGAGAGGGCGCCGGCGACGATTGCGCCAAGCTTCCGCCGGGCCAGGCGGCGATCGGGCGGCCCCTTTCTCGACATCCGGGTTTTTCGGCGTCACAATAGAAACTTAGCCGTGCGTCGGCCGGCGGAGACGCTTCGCGTGAATTTCTCTCTGGACGATCTCGCCAAAACCATCGCCGCCCGTTCGCAGGCGAGCGGCGAGCAGTCGTACACCCGCGCGCTGCTGGACAAGGGACCGCGCGGGGCGGCCAGGAAATTCGGCGAGGAGGCGGTGGAGCTGGTCATCGCCGCCGTCGGGCAGGACGACGAGGCGGTTCGCGCCGAGGCGGCCGATGTGTTGTATCATCTGCTCGTCGTGCTGAAGGCGCGCGAGGTTCCGCTCGGCGATGTCCTCGCGGAACTCGAACGGCGGACCGGCCGCTCGGGCCTTGAGGAAAAGGCGTCGCGCCCGTCGTGACGGCGGCCGCGATCCGGCGCAAGTTCTGAAAGTCGGCGCGACGTCTGGCGACCGCCGCGAAGCGAGGTTTCGAGTTCCGCATGGACGATCCGGCGCTGGCGCAACAATCCGAGGCGATCGCCTCGCCGTTTCGACGCTTCACCCGCGACGAATGGGCGAAACTGCGCGCCGATACGCCGCTCACCCTCACCATCGAGGATCTGCGCAAGCTGCAATCGCTGCACGATCCGATCTCGCTCGAGGAAGTGGCCGCCATCTACCTGCCGCTGTCGCGGCTGCTGGCGCTGTATGTCGCGGCGACCCAGGGGTTGTTCAAGGCGACGCAACGGTTTTTGGGGGCCGACGACGGCAAGGTGCCCTATATCATCGGCGTCGCCGGCTCGGTCGCGGTCGGCAAATCGACCACGGCGCGCGTGCTGCAGGCGCTGCTGACCCGCTGGCCCAATACGCCGAAGGTGCAACTGGTGACGACCGACGGTTTCCTGCGCCCCAACGCGGCGCTGGTTCGCGACGGCCTGCTGGAGCGCAAGGGCTTTCCCGAAAGCTATGATGGAACCGGGCTGATCCGCTTCCTGTCCGACGTCAAAGCGGGTCGGCGCAATGTGATCGCGCCGGTCTACTCGCATCTCGTCTATGACGTCGTGCCCGGCGAGACGATCACCGTCGATCGACCCGACATCCTGATCGTCGAAGGGCTCAACGTGCTGCTTCCCAACCGGCTGTCGCGCGAAGACAAGATGATTCCGTTCGTGTCCGATTTCTTCGACTTCTCGGTGTTCCTGCACGCCGACGACGCGCTGCTCGAGAAATGGTATGTCGAGCGGTTCATGCGGCTGCGCGAAACGGCGTTTCGCGATCCGCGCAGCTATTTTCACAAATTCGCCGACCTCGACGACGAGGCCGCGCGATCGACCGCCCACGCGATCTGGACGCGAATCAACCTGGTCAATCTGCACGAGAACATCCTGCCGACGCGCCCGCGCGCCAGCCTGCTTCTGACCAAGGGCGCGAGCCATCGGATCGAGGAAGTGGCGCTGCGCAAATTGTGAGGGTCCAAACGTTGCGCGCTTTGCACACTGCCGCGCGCCATGCGGCGGCGGCGCTGGTCTGGGCCTGCCTCGCCGCTCCGGCGCTGGCCGGCGACGCTCCGCCCGCCGCCGGGCCGCCGCCGGCCTGCCAGGGGCGCGATCTTTCCGGCGACGTCGCCAAGCGCCCCGACGCTTTGGCCGGCGCCCGGGCGCGGCGGGCCGGCCAACTCGACAATGCGCAAGGGTTGCTGTGGCGGATCGAAAAACCGGGCGCCGCCGCGTCCTACCTGTTCGGCTCGATTCATTCGACCGACGATCGCGCGCTCGCGCTGGCCCGCGCTGCGGGGGCCTATATCCTCGGCGTCAAGACCGTCGCCACCGAACTCGGCGGCCCGTTCGACAAGGCCGCCGCCGCCGAGCTTGGTGCGACAATGATGGTCAAGGCGCTGGACAAGGACGAGGATACGCTCGCAGCGATTCGCGCCCCCGAGGATCGCGCGCTGGTCGAGAAATATCTCACCGGCCGCGGGATCGGCGCCGCCTTCGCCCATCACGTCAAGCTGTGGTTCCTCGCCGCCTTGACTGCCGCGCCGACCTGCGAAGTCGCCCGCCAGCAGAGCGGGTTGCCGATCGTCGATGACTTTCTCGCCCAGACCGCCAGCGCCGCCGGCGTCAAGGTGATCGGGCTGGAGACGGTCGAAGAACAAACCGATGTTCTCGCTTCCATCGATCCGGCGCTCGCCGCCACCGTGCTGATCAGTTCGGCGCGTCGCCCCGATCTCGACGACGATGTCTACGCGACGCTCCTCGCCCTCTATGCGAGTAAGCAGCCGGGCGAGATTTTGCCGGTGGTCGACGCGAGCGGAATCCTTACCCCCGCGGAGACCGCGGCCGAAGACGCCTTCGAAATCCACCTGCTCGCTGCGCGCAACCGGATCATGGCCGAGCGCCTCGCGCCGCTTCTCGACGCCGGACCGGTGTTCGCGGCGGTCGGCGCGCTGCACCTCATCGGCAAGGAAGGCCTGATCGAGCGGCTGCGCGCCAGCGGATTCAGCGTGACCAACGTCTGGTGAGGCGCGCCGGGCCGCCAAGATTCGGGAATGTCCACGCGGCGACGCAGACGACGAACGCCTGCGCGCCGATCACGCCTGCCGCCAGCAGGCAGTCCTCATCCGTCAAAACGCAATTCCATGCCGCGCCGCGAGCCCGGCCAGCTCGACCTGCGGCCGGGCGCCCAGATGCTGGATGATTTCCGCCGCCGCCAATGCGCCGAGGCGCGCGCAGACGACATAACCGGCGCCGCGCGCCATCCCGGCCAGGAAGCCCGACGCGAAGAGATCGCCGGCGCCGGTGGTGTCGATAACCCGATCGACCGGAAAGGCCGGCACCTCATGCGTGGCGGTCCCGTCGAGGACGATCGAGCCCTTTTCCGAGCGTGTCACTACCGCCAGGACGCCTTCGGCGCGCAGCGCGCTCAGCGCCGCGGTAAAATCGGCGGTCCGATAGAGCGAGAGGACCTCCTCGGTGTTGGCGAAGACGGTGTCGACCAGGCGGGTGCGCATCAGATCGAGAAATTCGGAGCGGAAGCGATCGACGCAAAAGGAATCGGACAGGGTCAGCGCGACCCGGGCGCCCGCCTGATGGGCGAGGCGCGCCGCCTTCTGGAACGCCGCTTTCGCCGCCGGGCGGTCCCACATATAGCCTTCGAGATAGACGATGCCGGCGGCGCTCACCAGCGCTTCGTCGACGTCGGGCGGCGACAGGAACGTGCTGGCGCCGAGATAGGTGTTCATCGTGCGTTCGCCGTCCGGCGTGACATAGACGAAGCAGCGTCCGGTCGCCGGGCCTTCGCCGGCGTGCGCGGTCGCAAAATCGACGCCGGTGGAGCGGATGTCATGCGTGAAGGCGTGGCCGAGCGGGTCGTTCTTGACCTTGCCGATATAGGCGCTGCGCACCCCGAACGACCGCACGCCGACGATCGTATTGGCGGCCGAGCCGCCCGAGATGATCGTCGGCTCCTCGCGCGCCGCGTAAAGGCTTTCGGCGCGCGGCTCGTCGATCAGCGTCATCGCGCCTTTCTGCATGTTCTGGGCGACGAGATAATCGTCCTGGGTCAGCGCGATGATGTCGACCAGCGAGTTGCCGAGGCCGAGAACGTCGATTTTACGCATCATGTCCTGAGTTTTCCCACGCCAAGGCGGCCCTCGTCGCATTCCGGCGGGACTGGGTCAATGTCGCTTTCCTCGCGGTCAACCTTCCCCCGGCCGCTCGCCGCGTCGCAAGCGCACGTAGAGCGCGCCTGCGCCCCCGTGCGTGCGTCCCGCCTCCTCAAAGCCGAGCACGATCGCCCGCAGGTCGGGCGCATGCAGCCAATGGGGGACGCTCCGGCGCAGCACGCCGGGCGCCTCGCCCCACGGCGATCCCGGCCCGTTCGCCCGCGCCGCGCCCTTGCCTGTGACGACCACCACCAGCCGGTCGCCCCGCGCCTGGGCGCCGGCGAGAAAGCCGCGCAACGCGTCATGCGCCTCGGCCTGTGTCATGCCGTGCAAATCGATCGAACGATCGATCGCGCCGCGTCCGCGCGCGAGGCGCCTCTTCAGGCGCTTGTCGAGCTGGGCGAGCGGCGGCGGCGCCTTGGTTCTCGGCGCGGGGCCCGCGCGCGCCACATCCGCTTCGCGCGAGGTCGGGGCGCTCGGCGGCGGCCGCACCTTGCGCGGCGCCGGCAACGCAGCGCCCTTGCGGCGGGAGACGCTTTTGGCGACGGCGATCCACAGTTCGACCTCCTCCTCGCTGAGGCGTCTCTGACGGCCCGGCCGCGGCCCCGGCGGCGGCTCTTTCACGGCGCCTCTCCGGCCGGCAGCAGCACCGTGAAATCGCAGGCGTGGCGAATGCCGCCGGCAAGCCGCCCCGCTTCGTCGCCGCCGCCGAAGTAGAGATCGGCGCGCGCCGCTCCCAGGATCGCCGATCCCGTGTCCTGGGCGATCGTCAGCCGGCGGAACGGGCGCGAACCGCCTTCCCGCCATGGCAGGTCGGCGTCGAGCCAGAACGGCGTCCCATAGGCCCAGATGCTGCGATCGACGGCGATCGAGCGCAGCGACGTCAGCGCGACGCCTGCGCCGCCGGTCGGCCCGTCGGCGGGGTCGAACGACGCCTCGATCTTGAAGAAGACATACGAGCGGTTGCGCTGCATGAGGATGCGCGCCGGCTCGCCCGGCGCCTGGCCGTGCGCGCGCAGCCACGCTTTCAGCCGGTCGAGCGACATGTCGGCCACGGCGATTTCGCCCGCTTCGATCAGCAGCCGGCCGATCGACGTATAAGGCTGGCCGTTGCGCCCGTCATAGGCGAGGCGCACGCTCCGCCCGTCGGGAAGGTCGACGCGCGCCGACCCCTGCACTTGCGCCATGAACAGCTCGACAGGATCGCGCAGCCAGAGAATAGCCTTCCGCTGGCCTGCCGCCGCCGCTTCGATCGCCGCGCGCTCGGGATAAGGGCGCAGCGCGCCGCCGGGCAGGCGCTGCGCGCCCGACACACCCGGCTCGAACGATGACGGCGCTTCGCCGGCGGCGAAGGTGACGAGATCGTCGGGGCGCGCCAGCACGGGCGCCGAAAATTCCGGCGACGGGGTCAGCGATCCCCGCAGGCGCGGCTCGTAGTAGCCGGTCAGAAATCCGGCGCGGTTCGCGCCCTCGGCGCGCACGCGCCAAGGCCGGAACCCTCGCTCGAAAAACCGCCGCGCCGCCTCATTGTCGGCGACCTCGGCGCGCAGCGCCTCACGCGCGAGCGCCATGAGCCTCCGCGAGGGGGCGACCGCCGGCCGGGTAGGCGCCAGCCCTTCGGCGAGCGCCGCGGCGGATCGCTGGAAGGCTCGGCAGGCCGCCAGAGCGTCGTCGTCGGAAAAACCGCTGAGATCGGCGAAGCGGACTGCGTCGAGAGCGTGCGCCATCGCTCAGTCCCCGGCGACGGGCTAGTGCACCGTCTCGGTCGCGCTGAGGCGCCAGTTGGGATTGCGCGAACCGGTGTCTCTGGAAAAAGTCCAGATGTCGAGATGGTCGACGACCGAATTGGCGGAGCCTTCGGTCACTACGCCCGCTTTGTCGCGGGTGTTGGAAACGAGCTTGGTGGCGAAACGCACCGAGACTTGCGCGACGGCCCCATTGATGCGGGCGTCCTCGATGACCGCCGAATCGATCGACACCAGCGTCGTTTCCATGGTCTCGTTGCGCGCGCCGCGGGCCGCGATCGCCTTGGAGAAATTGTCCATCACGTCGGGCGCCAGAAGATTGTCGAGCGTTTTTCGGTCGCCGGCGGCGAAAGCGGTGACGATCATTTCATAGGCCGAACGCGCGCCGGAAAGAAAGCCATCCGCCGAAAAGCCGGGATCGGCGCCGGCGATCGCATCGAGGCCGGCCGCGACGGTCGAGCCGGGCTCGGCGAAACCCTTCCAGCGCGCGGCGCCGGAAGCCGCGGTGGCGGCGGGCGTCGCCGCGGCGGGCGAGGCGGTCGGCAGGCGCACCACCTGACCCATCGGCTGGCCGCCGCCGGTCGGGTTGCGGCCCGGACCGGGGCCGGGGGCCGAATCGAACGGGGGTCGTTCCGCGCCGTTCCGCATGCCGAGCACCGATCGCAGTTTCCAGACGACGAAGATCGCGATGATCGCGAAGACGACCGTGGAAATGTCGAAATTTGGCATTGTCAAAACCCTGCTTCTCGCGGCGCCGCTCCAGCAAGGAACGAGCCAGCACCCGGCCAGCGCGACCCCATAGTTAGGCTTTGCGGCCGGATTTGGCTAGGACCGGCGGGGCGGCGGACCGACTGGTCGCCTCCTCTGCGGGCGGCGCGCACACGCTTTCGCCGGTCTACGGGCACTCCGGAAGAGCCAGCAGCGTGTCGGGATGAGAAACGTCGTCAACCGCCTTCAGGTATTTGTAGCCAAGGTAGGTCGAGACGATGACCCGGTCTCTGCGCCACACCCCCTGCGTGAAAAACTCCCACTGGCCGCTTTCGATCTCCTTGATGGTTTTCTCCTGGCTCTGCGTCCAACGAGAACCATCCGAATTTGTTCCGCCAACGCTCAAAATCCGCTGGTAGGCGAGCCGGCTGTCGCTCTTTCTGACGCATCGGATGGTCTGGGTGTGCGGCATCGTGACGCCCACGGCGCATCGGGGATGATTCGCCAAGATCTATTCGGGGAGGCGGATTTGTCAAACCTGGCGTCGGCGTCGCGCCGCGCCGACATCTTGCCGCTATTGCGCCGCTTTCTGGGTCTCCACGCGAAACGGATGGGCCGGATAAACGCCGAGGATGCGCACTTCCTTGGAAAAGAACTGCAACTCCTCCAGCGCGCGGCGCAGGCTTGGGTCTTCGGGATGGCCGTCGACGTCGGCGAGGAACTGGGTGGCGGAAAATTCACCCTCGACCATATAGCTCTCCAGCTTGGTCATGTTGACGCCGTTGGTCGCAAAGCCGCCGAGCGCCTTGTAGAGCGCGGCGGGCACATTGCGCACGCGGAAGACGAAGGTCGTCACCACCGGCCCGTCGCCGGCGTCCGCCCAGCGCGGCGTTTTGGCGAGGACGACGAAGCGGGTGGTGTTGTGCGCTTCGTCCTCGACGTCGGCGCCCATAACGTCCAGCCCGTAGATTTCGCCCGCCAGCCTTGTGGCGAGCGCCGCGCGGGTCGGATCGCCCCATTGCGCGACCTCGCGCGCCGCCCCCGCCGTGTCGCCCGCCACCACCGGCTTCAGGCCGAGCCGGCGGATGATCTTACGGCATTGGCCAAGCGCATGGACATGGCTGTGGACGGAGCGTAGATCGGAAACGCGGGCGCCTTTCACGCCGAGCAACTGGAAGTGGATCGGCAAAAAGGTTTCGCCGACAATATGCAGCCCCGAAGCGGGCAGCAGGCTGTGGATATCGGCGACCCGTCCGGCGATCGAATTCTCGATCGGAATCATGCCGAGGTCCGCGGTCCCGTCCTGGATCGCCGCGAAGGCGTCCTCGAAAGTCGGGCAGGGCAGCGGCGTCAGATCGGCGAAACGCTCGGCGCACGCGATATGCGAATTGGCGCCGGACTCGCCCTGATAGGCGATGGATTTATGCGTGGCCATGCTGTCCTCCGCCGGGCGCGAGCATCCGCCTGGCGCGCTCCAGGTCTTCGGGCGTGTCGACGCCAAGCGGCGGCGTGTCGACGATTGCAATATCGATGCGCATCCCCGCCTCCAGGGCGCGCAACTGCTCGAGCCTTTCGCGCCGCTCCAGCGGCGAGGGTGGCAGGCCGACGAAGCGGGCGAGCGCGGCGCGGCGGTAAGCGTAAAGGCCGATGTGATGGAGCAGGAGCCCCTCGCCCCATGGCGCCCGCGCGCGGGTGAAATAGAGCGCCCGCCACCGTCGGGGCGTTATCTCGCTCGCCACCGCCTTGACGACATTGGGGTCATCGCGCTCCGAAGCGCGCACGATCGGCGTCGCCAGCGTCGCAATGTCGACATCAGCGTCGTCCAGCGGCGTCACGGCGGCGCGCACCGCGGAGGCTTCGATGGTCGGCAGGTCGCCCTGGACATTGACCACGACGTCATGGCGCGCCTGCGGGTCGGCGGCGTTGAGCGCCTCGAAGATGCGGTCGGAGCCGGAGGCGTGATCGGCCCGCGTCAAAATGGCGCGCCCGCCGATCGCCTCGATCGCTTCGACGATCGCCGGTTGGTCGGCGGCGACCAGAACCGGGCCTACGTCGGCCTCGATCGCGCGCCGCCAGACGTGGGCGATCATCGGCTCTCCGTGGATATCCGCCAAAGGCTTGCCCGGCAGGCGCGTCGAGGCCATCCGCGCCGGAATAATTACGATCGGGTTCGCCATCGGCCAACATAAAACCGCGCCGTCCCGGCGCGCCAAAAAGGACAAAGCGCCGCGCTTATACGTGTTGCCAAGTCCGGCGCAAAGCGGGTAATCAAAACCGTGTCCGGGGCTCCTGCTAGCGGTCCGGGCGATGGAATTCGAGACTTGGGGCTGCTCCGCGCATGGAAACGACCAATTCCAACAAGCTCGTCCTGGCGGTGCTCGGAACGCTGCTGGGGACGATGGCGCTGGGGATTTTCACCAACGCGGTGTTCGCGCCCCACAAGGCCGTGAAGCCGGGCTACGCGCTGCCGGCCGCCGAAGAGGCGCCGGCGCCGGCGGCGGCCAAAGGGCCGCCCGAAGAGCCTCTGCCCGCCCTGCTCGCCAAGGCGGATGCGACGAAGGGCGCCGCCGACACCAAGCCCTGCCAAGTCTGCCATAATTTTGAAAAGGGCGCCGCGGCCAAGGTCGGGCCGCCGCTCTACGGCGTCGTCGGGCGGCCGGTCGCCTCGATCGCCGGCTTCAACTATTCGGACACGCTGAAGAAGATGGGCGGCAACTGGACCTATGAGGAACTGTTCCAGTTCATCAAGAGCCCGAAGGAGATGGAGCCGGGCACCAAGATGACCTTCCCCGGCGACCCCGACTCGCATATGCGCGCCGACATCCTCGCCTATCTGCAGACCCTGTCGGATAGTCCGGTTCCCTTCCCCAAGTAAGGGCGGGGCGACCGCTCTTTTTTTCGAGGCCAAGGCCTTCCCGGCCTGTTTGCGTCCGGTCGGCGCCATGGCGGCGGCGTGCTTCGGCGCCGGCCCTTGCGCGGGGCGGCGATTGCGGGTCAACTCCGGCGAGCAATGGAGCCTTAGGGAGGATTGCATGGACCTCGGCGTTACCGATCGCGTGCGCCCGTTGATCGCCGCGGTGCGCGCGATGGTGCGCGACGAGATCATGCCGCTCGAAGCCGAATACGAGGCCGAGGTCGGGCGTGACGGCGACCGTTTCAAGCCGACCGCCCGGATGGTCGAGATATTCGCCGATCTGAAGGCCCGCGCGCGCTCGCGCGGCCTGTGGAATTTCTGGCTGACCGGCTCCGACAAGGGTTCGGGCCTCACCACCGTCGAATACGCCTATCTCGCCGAGGAAATGGGCTGGTCGCCGCTCGCCTCCGAAGTGTTCAACTGCTCGGCGCCCGACACCGGCAACATGGAAGTGCTGGAGCGTTTCGGCTCGCCCGAGCAAAAGGCGCGCTGGCTGCCCGACCTGCTCGACGGCCGCGCCCGCTCGGCCTATCTGATGACCGAGCCTGGCGTCGCCTCGTCGGACGCCACCAATATTGCGATGCCGGCGCGCCTCGAAGGCGACCAATGGGTGCTCAACGGCGAGAAATGGTGGTCGTCGGGGGCCGGCGATCCCCGTTGCTCGCTGTATATCGTCATGGCCCTCACCGACCCCGAGGCGGCGCGGCATGCGCGTCATTCGATGCTGCTGGTGCCCGCGAAGACCAAGGGTGTTGAAAAACTGCGCGCGATGAGGGTCTACGGCGCCGATGATGCGCCGCACGGTCATCTGCACATCCGGTTCACCGACGTGCGCGTGCCGCGCGACGCCGTCGTCCTGGGGCGCGGGCGCGGCTTCGAGATCGCGCAGGGGCGGCTCGGGCCGGGCCGCATCCACCATTGCATGCGGGCGATCGGCCAGGCCGAGCGCGCGCTGGAGGCGATGTGCCGGCGCGCCCAGGCGCGCGAGGCGTTCGGCCAGAAGCTCATTTCGCTCGGCGCCAATCACGACATTATCGCCGAGGCGCGAATGTCGATCGAAATGGCGCGCCTGCTGTGCCTCAAAGCCGCCTGGACGATGGATACGCACGGCGTGCGCGCGGCGGCGCCGCTGATTTCACAGATCAAAGTGATCGCGCCGCGGGTGGCGCTCGAAGTGATCGACCAGGCGGTGCAGATGCACGGGGGCGCTGGGGTCAGCCAGGACTTCCCGCTGGCCAGCATGTGGATCCACGTGCGCACCCTGCGCCTCGCCGACGGCCCGGACGCGGTGCACCGGCGCGTCATCGCGAAAAACGAATTGAAGCTTTATTCCAACAAGCCGCAATGAGCGACGCCTTCCCCCTCGACACAACGCGCCTTGAAGCCTGGGCGCGCGCGCATGTCGCGGGCTTCGCCGGACCCGTGACGGCGAAGAAGTTCGCAACCGGGCAGTCGAACCCGACCTATCTGATCGAGACGCCGTCCGGGCGCTACGTGCTGCGGCGCAAGCCGCCGGGCAAACTGCTGAAATCGGCGCATGCGGTGGAGCGGGAATTTCGCGTGTTGCGCGCGCTGGAAGGCGTCGGTTTTCCGGCGCCGCGGCCGTTGGCGCTGTGTGAGGATGAAAGCGTCGTCGGCTCAGTCTTCTACGTGATGACCCATGTCGAGGGGCGCATTTTCTGGGATCCGGCGCTGCCCGGGATGGCGGCGGAGGAACGCACGGCGATCTACGATACGATGAACGCGGGGCTGGCGCGGCTGCATTCCGTCGACGTCATCGCCAACGGTCTTGGCGACTACGGCAAGCCCGGCGACTATTTTGCGCGCCAGTTGCAGCGCTGGACCGAACAGTACCCGGGCGAGCGAAACCGAGGTCAACGCCGATATGGACCGGCTGATCGCCTGGCTCAGCGCCAATGCGCGGCCCGACGACGGACGGGTGGCGCTGGTGCACGGCGACTGGCGCATCGACAACATGATCTTCGACAACGCCAGCGCGGCCCTCGCCGCCGTGCTCGACTGGGAATTATCGACGCTCGGCCATCCCTTCGCCGACCTCGCCTATCAATGCATGCAATGGCGCATGCCGAACGTGGTGACTTCCCGAACCCAGATCGGCGATTCCCGCGGCCTCGGCGGGGTCGATCGCGCCGCCTTGGGCATCCCCACCGAATCCGAATATGTCGACGCCTATTGCCGACGCGCGGACATCGCTGGCGTCCCCGGCTGGACCTTCCTGCTCGCGTTCTCTTTCTTTCGCTACGCGGCGATCGCGCAGGGCGTCTACAAGCGCTCGCTCGACGGGAACGCCTCCAATCCCGAGCGCGCCCGCAAGGCGGGCCAGGCGGTGCCCATGCTGGCGCGTCTGGCGATCGAGGTCATCGAGCAGGGCGCGTGACAATCCGGGCGAACACCGACGATCCGGTCACGCCTTGACGAACGGGCAGCCGCCCTTGTCGAGCGGTCGCCACGCGTCTTCCGGCTTGATCGTCGCGACGACCTTGAAATAGTCCCACTCGCCTTTCGATTCGGCCAGCGTCTTGGTCGCCAGCAGATACATCGGATGAATCTTGCGCCCGTCGATACGGATCGAGCCCTCCCCGAATAGCGGATCGCTGGTCGGCATCGCCTTCATCTGGTCGATCAATTTAACGCCGTCGGCGGCGCTGTGGAGCGCCGCCATCGCCTTGATCAGATGGGCGGTCGCCGAATACATGCCGGCGTGCATGTCGTTAGGCATCATGGCTTTGGGATGCGCGCTCTGGAAGCGTTTGGCGAAGGCGCGGGTTCCTTCGTTCATGTCCCAGTAGAACCCGGTGCAGATCGTCGAATTCTGCACCGCGGCGAGGCCGAGCCCGGGAATATTGGTGACATTGAGGATCAGGCCGGCGAGCCGCTGCTTCTTGGCGAGCCCGAACTCGGCCGCCTGTTTGAAGGAATTGTTCAAATCGCCGCCGGCGTTGGCGAAGGCGACGACATCGGCGCCCGAATCCTGCGCCTGCAGAAGGAACGACGAGAAATCCGCCGTATTGAGGGGATGGCGCACCTCGCCGAGAACCTTGCCGCCGGCCGCTTCGACGGCGGCGGCGCAATTGGCCTTGAGGTCCTTGCCGAACGCATAGTCGGCGGTGACGAAGAACCAGGTTTTCGCCCCTTGGGCGACCAGGGCGTTGCCGAGGCCCGTGCCGAGCGCGTAGGTGTCATAGGTCCAGTGGATGAAGTTGCGCGAGCATTTCGGCCCGGTCAGCGCCGAGGTTCCGGCCCCCGAACCGATCGCCGCCCTGTTCTTTTGCTCGGCGACGCCGACCACCGCGAGCGCCACCGCCGAATTCGGCAAGTCCATGACGACGTCGACGCCGTCGTTGTCGAACCAGTTGCGAGCGATCGCCGAGCCGACATCCGGCTTGTTCTGGTGATCGGCCGAAACGATCTCGACGGGGACGCCGTGTTTTTCCGAATAATCGGCGACCGCGAGCCTGGCGCCGATCACCGAGCCGACGCCTTGATAGTCGGCATAAACGCTCGACATGTCGTTCAGCACGCCAATCTTGAGGGATTTGGCGGCCTGCGCCCGAGCAAGGCGCGGCGCGATGGCCAAAGCGGCGCCGGACAGCAACAGACGTCGACGATCCATTGGTCTCCCTCCCATGACCGGGCGGCCGATTGGTCGGCGCGCCGCGTGTATGATCCGGCCGCTGATATTCGGAGCACGGCCCGAGCGGGATCATTGTCAAACATGACGGCGGGGCGCGTCAAATCCCTGGACGGCAATTTGCCGGGGGCCGGGGAGACCCGACGGCGCGTATTGACTGCCCGGATCAAACGCCTAATCTGCACGCGCTCGCTGGGGATATCAGACAATCTTGCGACCGCTTTGGCGGGCCGTTGTTCGCGGGCGATGGAGTTGATGACGCCGCATGAGCGAAGAAGCCCCCGACCCGGCGGTTCATTTTGGCAACCTCGTCAGCGCCTACGCCGACAGCATCCGGACCAGCGATTTCAAGGCCAATCTCGCGGTGCTGTTCGTCGCGATCATGATGGGCCCGATTGTCGCTTATCGCGACAAATATCCACATTTCCTGCCGTTGCCGCTGGTGCTGGCGCCTTTTCTGGTCGCCTTTTTCTTTCTGCTGCTCTGCGTGTTTCCACGCTACCCACGCAGCGGGAGAAACAACTTCCTGGTCACCCCGAATCCGAGCAAGAAGGATTTTGTCTTCGTAGAAAACAGCGGTGATGATCTCGACAGCCTGAAGCTGAGATGCTCTATTCTTTCACGAATACTTTTTTGGAAAACGCTTTGCTTGAATATTAGCGTTTATATATGCTTGGTGACGATAGTTATTATTTTCATCTTGTTGAGTTATTCGCTGCTATGGGTCGCGTCGTAGCCGCCGCCTGGGTGGGGTTGGCTCCGGTCGCCGGCTGCGGCTTGCCGACGAGAAAGCGACGGGTTGGCCTCAGGCCGCGAAGCATTGGCGCGGACGTCCGTCATGCACTAACATCCGCACCGGCCGCCCCGCGGCCGCGCCGGCGATTTCCTTCTTCCCCCGAGAACCCTCGATTTGCCAATGCCGAAAGACGCCGCGACCCACTATCGCAACCAGATCGCCGTCTATACCGACGCGATTCGCATGAGCGACTTCAAGGCCAATGTCGCGATCATCTATGGCGCGTTCACCATCGGGCCGATTCTCGCGTTCAGCAACAAGTTCCCGGCGTTCCTGCCGCTGCCGGTCGTGTTGCTGCCGTTCGTGATCGTGTTCTTCTGCCTGCTGATTTGCCTGCTGCCGCGCTATCCCCGCGAGGGACGCGCCAGTTTCATCATCGACCGCAACGCGAGCCCCGGCGATTTCAAACTCCCGGAGAGTCAACAGGTCATCGACGACCAGCAGCAGGTGCTCTGTGTGATTCTTTGTCGGATCCTGTATTGGAAGACAGTCTATCTGCGGATCAGCTTTTCGATCTATGTGGTCGGAACCGTGATTGTGGCGGCGCTGCTGGGCTATTCGGCGTTTTAGACCGGCCGGCCGGCGCTACCAGCGTGGCGGACTCCCGACGAGACGCTATCGACGACCCGCGCCGGCCCCGGCCGTGTCGAAAAGTTGCGCACAGGATTTTCACGCCGGTTCCGCCTACGTCGATGCTTCCGCGGCGAGGCGCGGCGCCGCGGCGTCAATTCTTGAACCGCTCAGGCATTTGTGGCGCGACGACGGATGGCGCGGGATTGGGCGCGGCGCCCAACCGGGCGGGCATCGAGGGCGCGACGACATTTGGCGGCGCGCCTCCCGAGGCGGCCGGCTTTTGCGATTTGCCGATATTGCCGTCGGTCTGTAGCTCCAGACATGTCAACATTTCGACGTAGCTGACGCTGAACGCCTCGGCCCTTTCGCATGTTGAGCGCGCCGAGGCCGAGAATTGGCTCCATCGTCGTTGCAACTGGTCCCGCGCCGCCTGTTCCGCGTGGACGCAGGCCTCATAAGCGGCGACTTTGCGTTCCGGAGACGCGCCGTCTCGTGCGGCCCGGCAGATGCCGGGGATGTCAGCCGTTGGCGCGGAACCCGCCAACGCCATCAGAAAAAGCACAATCGCCATCGCATCGCCGTCCAAGCCTCCGAAGGGAAAGCGCGACAACGCGCCCAACCCGCGATCACTTCATCATCGCCATCCTATCGCTTCGGCCGGCCACAATCCATAAGACGCGCCGAAGGCGGACCTCCGCTGTCGGCTTGGAACCAGGGTTCAAAGAGCGTCACAGACTTGTCAACTCCATATATCGCCTTCAATCGCTTCGCGGCTTGCGGCGGGGATCGAAAGCGGGCAGCGTGTTTTCAGATATGTCGGTTGATGGGTGATCGTTTGTGGCGCTCGTTGGCGGCGTGGGGCGTCGGACTTGCGGTGGCCGGCTGTCTCGCGCCGGGCGCGACGGTAGCGGAGACATTGTCCGGCGCGCTCGTCAGGGCCTACACCAACAACCCCGACATCAACCAGCAACGCGCCGCCGTTCGCGCCGCTGATGAAGAAGTCCCGAAGGCCAGCGCCGGGTTCAGGCCGACGATCGAGGCGAAGATCGATACGCAGCTCGCGCAGTTCAAGCAAAGAACCTCGGTTTTCGTCGGCCCGTTCACGGACGTCGACGCCTATCCCACGGGATATTCGCGGCCGAGCGGCTTCGACGTGGCGGCCCGCGAGCACTTGTGGGACGGCGACCGCACCTTGAACCTGGTGCGAGAGGCCCAATCGAAAGACATGGCGGCGCGCGAGCAACTTCGCAACACCGAACAGAATGTTCTGCTCGAAGGCGTCGCCGTCTACATGAACGTCATGCGCGACGTCGCGATTCTCGATCTTCAGCGCGCCCACGTCCGTCTTCTCGAGGAACAGTTCGACGACGCCAACGAACGCCATCGGGTCGGCGACGTGACGCAGACGGATGTCGCGGAAGTCGCCGCGGACCTCGCCGGCGCGCAGGCGGCCGCCTATTCCGCGGAATCGACGCTGATGGCTTCCGTCGCCGACTATCGGCGGACGATCGGCGTCGAGCCGAAGAGGCTGGCCGCCGCCAAGGCGCTGGATGAGCCGCTTCCCAGGTCCCTCGACCGCGCGATCGCCATTTCGCAGGTCGAACATCCCGCCATTGTCGGCGCGCTGTACGGCGTGGACGCCGCGGCGCTCGACGTCAACGTGATCGAAGGCCGGTTGTATCCGACGGTCGATCTCAAGGCGCGGGTCGACCGACGCTACAACGCGGCCACCGCGGCGATCCCGACCATCCCCTTCATCGCCTCGTTGACGACCAAGGCAAACGTGCCGATCTACGATGGCGGCTCGACGTTCGCTGCGACCCGGCAGGCCAAGGAAACGCTCGACCAACGGGGATTCCAGGCCGATCAGCAGCGCGACCGGGTGCGGGCGGCCGTCGTTTCCGTCTGGGGCCGGAATCACGCCGCCGCCAACATCGTCGCGGCGACCCGGGAGGAGATCGCGGCCGCCGAGGTCGTTCTCGAGGATATCCGCTACCAGCACAAGCTCGGGCAGCGCACGATCGTCGAGGTGCTTGTGGCGGAAGAAGCTTTGCTTCGCGCGCGCATCAAGCTCGTGTCGGCGGAGCGCGACGAGGTCGTTTCTTCCTACGATCTGTTGTCGAGGGTTGGGCGGCTGTCCCTGAGCGGCCTCGGCCTCGCCGCGCGGCAATACGACCCCAAGGTCCATTTCGATCAGGTCAAAGACAAATGGTTCGGCCTTCGCACGCCCGATGGGCGCTGAGCTGACATCGGCCTAGCCGACGGCGATTGGCGTCGAAGCCTTCGGCTCGACGGCGCGGCCCACCCCGCGGCGCCCGTGCAACCGGTCGCGCAGCTTCAGGAACGGCCGCTCGACGAGCCAATAGAGCAGCGCCCCGACAGCCAGCGCCGCCGACACCGCGACGCCCAGCGAGATCGCTTGAAGGGGCTGCGGCCACGAGGACGTGGACGATTGCACGGCGTGAAAGACCATTTTGTGGCTGAGGTAGAGACTGTAGGCTCCCGTCGCCAATGCGCTGGCGCCGGGTATCGCGTGTCGCCCTATGAGAGAGCGGCTGTCGGCGCCGGCGATGACCAGCAACGCCATGGCGCCCGCAAGAATCGGGAAGCCGAACACGGTCGGCAGGAATCTAGCGAATAGGTCCTGAAAGAAAGCCGTCGCGGCGACCACCCCGACGAGGCCGGCGATCGCCAGAATGTTCGCTCGGGCGGTGAGAAGCCGCCACCATGCGGGGCGGAACGTCTGAATCGCCGCGACCCCGACGCCCGCCAACAGCCCGTCGAGCCGCGCCCATGTCGGGTCGTAGATCAGCGTCATATAGCGGCCGGGGTACGGGGCAGCGACGGGGTTGAACGGCTGCTGCGCGACATCGGCGAGCCAGAAATAGCCTCGGCTCACGATGCCGAGGATCAGGACGGCGGCGAACGCGCCGACGATTGTCGCCGGCCGCGGGCGGATGGCGAGGATCGCGACGATCGCCGGAAACGCCAGATAGAACTGCTCCTCCACGCACAACGACCAGGCGTGAGAAAACGCCTTGGGCGGATCGGGGACATAGCCGAAGTTCTGCGTGAACGTCAGGAACCGCCACAGGGGTTGAATGTCCGGGCGCTCCCTGACGACCGGGAACAGGAAACACAGCGCCACCACGACAAGATAGGCCGGCAGCGTGCGGAGCAGCCGTCTTGCGAAAAAGCGCGAATAATTCGGGGCATGACCATTCGCCCAGGGTCGCAGAAGCTGCCCCGCGATGAGAAACCCGCTCAAAACGAAAAACAGGTCGACGCCCATCCACCCGAACTTCACGACCCAGACGTCGCGCGAAACCAGGCCGAACGACGATGCGTGGAAGGCCATCACCCAGGCGATCGCGATCGCGCGAAGCAAATCCAGCCCGGGCAGACGAGGAGACGCGGTCCCGGTCGGATCTGCCGGTGCTTCCACGATCGGACGACCCCAGGGCTGGATGACGACTCGGCGCGCGAACCGGCGCGTCTTGCCGCACAACCTCTAACAGCGAATCGGGCGCAAAGAAGGCCGCGCCAGCGCCGTTGCGGCGCGCCCGTTCAAATCGCCGCGGATTTGTGACACAAAGCGCCGGTAAGGCGGACGTGGCGAAACTGGTAGACGCAAGGGACTTAAAATCCCTCGGCCATCGGCTGTGCGGGTTCGACCCCCGCCGTCCGCACCATTTGATTGCCTCGGCGGACCGTTGGAACCTGGAACCCTCATGGCCAAGCTCGTCTCGATCGAACCCGGCTTCTATCGTATCCCCCTGCCGCAAACGCTGACCGACAGCATGCATGGCGAGATGCGCGCGTTCGAACTCAACACCGTTCGCTTGCGCGACGCCGACGGCGCCGAGGGCGTCGGCTATACGTTCACCGTCGGCCGCAACGGCGGCGCGATCGATTCCGTGCTCAGGCGCGAAATGCCAGAGATTTTCGCCGGCGCCGAGGCCGACCCTATCGAAGCGCATTGGCGGACGGCGTGGTGGGCGCTCCATTACGGCGGTCGCGGCGGCCCGACGGCGCTCGCCATTTCGGCGTTCGACATGGCGCTATGGGATCTGAAGGCCAAGCGGGCGGGATTGCCGCTGTGGAGCTTTCTCGGCGGCTTCGATCCGAAAGTTCCCTGCTATGCCGGCGGCATCGATCTCGATCTGCCGCTCGACCAACTGCTGCGCCAGACGGATGATAATCTGGCCAAGGGATTCCGCGCCATCAAGATGAAGGTCGGCCGGGAAAACCTCCGGCAGGACATCGAGCGCGTCAAGGCGATGCGCGAGCATCTTGGCGACGGCTTCCCGCTGATGGCCGACGCCAATATGAAATGGTCGGTCGACGGCGCGATACGCGCCGCGCGGGCGCTGGCCCCTTACGACCTCACATGGCTCGAGGAGCCCACCATTCCTGACGATCCAGCCGGCCACGCGCGCATCGTGCGCGAAGGCGGCCTGCCGATCGCGGCGGGCGAGAATTTGCGCAGCCTCTGGGAATTCAAGCAATATATCGCGGGCGGCGCGGTGACTTATCCCGAGCCCGACGTCACCAATTGCGGCGGCGTCACCCCGTTCATGAAGATCGCCCATCTCGCCGAGGCGTTCAATCTGCCGGTGACGAGCCACGGCGCCCATGATGTGACCGTCCATCTGCTCGCCGCCTGCCCCAACCGCAGCTATCTCGAAGCGCATGGCTTCGGCCTCGAGCGCTATATTGCCGAGCCGCTGCGCATCGAGGCAGGCTTCGCGCTCGCGCCGGACCGCCCGGGCCATGGCGTCGCGTTCGACTGGAAGAGCATGGAGAACATCCGGTCTTGACCGCGCCCCACCGGCCGAGCGCCGCCGCCCTCCGAGGCGCTGAAGGATGAACGAACGCTACGACCACATCGTCGTCGGCGGCGGCTCGTCGGGCTGCGTTGCGGCGGCGCGGCTTGTCGCGGGCGGCGCGCGCGTCCTGCTGCTTGAAGCGGGTCACTCTCACCGTCACCCGCTTCTCGACATGCCGCCGGGCATCTTCAAGATGATCAACGGCAGCAAGTTCATGCGCTACCATCAAACGGCGCCTCAGCCGCATCTGAACGGCCGCGTGCATGACATTCCGCAGGGCAACGTGCTCGGCGGCGGCTCGTCGGTCAATGCGCAGGTCTACATGCGCGGCCGGCCCTCCGACTATGACCAATGGGACGCCGAACTGCGCGGCGAGAACGATTATCCCGGCTGGGGCTGGCGCGATGTGCTCCCGCATTTTCGCGCGATGGAGGGAAACAACCGGCTGTGCGACGAGCGACATGGCGCGGACGGGCCGCTGTTGGTCTCCGATCCCGGCCATATCGACGATTTTTCGCGGTGGTTCGTGCAGAGCGTGCAGGCGCTGGGCGTGCCGTTCAATCACGATTTCAACGGGCCGCACCAGCGCGGCGTCGGTTTCTACCAATTCACCAATCGGCGCGGCAGGCGCAGCAGCGCCGCTTACGCGTTCATCGAGCCGCTGAACGACAATCCGAACCTGACCGTCCGCCTGCACGCCAAGGCGCGCCGTATCGAAATCAAGCAACGGGCGCGCCATCGGCGTCACTTATCGCGACGGCAGCGGGGCTGAGCAGCGCGCCTTCGCCGACGGCGAGATTATCCTCACGGCGGGCGCGCTGGTGACGCCACAATTGTTGATGCTATCCGGCGTCGGTCCGGCCGGACAGCTCAGGCGCCATGCGATCGACTGCGTCGCCGATCTCCCCGGCGTCGGCGAGAATCTGATCGACCATCCGGAAGTCCCGATCGTCGCGCTGGCGAACGGGCCCTATGGCTATTACCGGCAGGGCGTCGGGTGGCGGATGCTGCGGAACGGCCTGCAGTTCCGGCTCTTTGGCTCAGGTCCGATCACCTCGGCCGGCGTCGAGGCCGGAGCTTTCGTCAATCCGACCGAGCCCGAGGCCGAGCCGACCATCCAGGCGTTCTGCGTGCCGATCGTCTATCTCGATCGCGATACGCCCGGCCTCGTCAAGGACGGCTACGGCGTGACGGTCACCACCGTGGTGGTGAAGCCGAAATCGCGCGGCTTCGTTCGGCTGCGCTCCGCCGACCCCGATCAAATGCCCGTGGTTTCGCCCCATCTTCTCAAGGATCCAGCTGACCTCCGCACGATGATCGACGGCCAGCGCTTCTTCCTGCGCGCGTTCCAGACCGGCCCGCTCGCCGGGCGCATCGCGCGCGTCGCGATCCCGGACCCGAGCGATCTCAGCGACGAGGCGATCGCGAACCATTGCCGACGTGCGGTGAAGACCAATTATCATCCGAGCGGCACGTGCCGGATGGGGACAAGCCGCGATCCGCTTGCGGTGCTGGATTCGAAACTGCGGGTCCGCGGCGTCGAGAATCTGCAGAGTGTGCGACCTCTCCGCGATGCCGAACATCAACGCGGGCAACACCAACGCCCCGGCGATGATGCTTGGCGGCCGATGCGCCGAATTCATCCTGGAAACGCCGAATGAATCGTCGGCGCCAGTTCGGCCCGCGCTGATCTCCGATGCAAGGTGAATGAATTGCTCAACCTTCGAAAGACCGCGTCCCCCGGCGAAGGTTCAGTCGGCGCGACTTTGAAGTCCCCCGCCGATCTTGTCGAGGCCGGTCTGGCCGAGCCTCAGCGGCAAGCCGATATTGCGGCAGTGGCCGAGCGCTATGCGATCGCGATTCCCTCGGCGCTCGCCGCGCTGATCGATCGTGGCGACAGCGCCGATCCGATCGCGCGACAATTCATCCCCGACATCCGCGAACTCGACCGACATTCGGCCGAGCGCGACGATCCGATTGGCGATGACCTCAAAAGCCCGGTCAAAGGCCTCGTGCATCGCTATCCCGACCGGGTGCTGCTGAAGCTCGCCTCAGTCTGCGCGGTCTATTGCCGGTTCTGCTTTCGCCGCGAGACGGTGGGGCAGGGCGAAGCCGCGCTCGGGCGCCGCGAACTGGCGGCCGCGCTCGACTATATCCGTGCGCATGAGGCGATCTGGGAGGTCGTGCTGACCGGCGGTGATCCGCTGACGCTGTCGCCGCGCCGCATCGCCGAGGCGACCCAGGCGCTTGCCGCGATCGCCCATGTCAAGGTGCTGCGCTGGCACACCCGCCTTCCCGTGGCGGCGCCCGATCGCATCACCGGCGATCTGGTCGAAGCGCTGGCGGGCGGCCACGACAAGACCGTCTATGTCGCGCTGCACGCCAATCATCCCCGCGAATTGACGCCCGACGTTCGCGCGGCGTGCCGGCGGCTGACCGACCGCGGGGTCGCGCTGGTCAGTCAGAGCGTGCTGCTCAAGGGGGTCAACGACAACGTCGACACGCTTGCCGCGCTGATGCGCGCTTTCGTCGAGGCGCGCGTCAAGCCCTATTATCTGCACCACGGCGACCTCGCCCCTGGCGCCGCGCATTTCCGCACCACGATCGCCGAGGGCCAGGCGCTGATGCGCGCATTGCGCGGCCGGCTGTCGGGGCTGGCCCAGCCGACCTATGTTCTCGACATCCCCGGCGCGCACGGCAAGGTCCCGATTGGGCCTGCCTGGATCGCTGCGGCGACGGATGGCGGCTACGAGTTGCGCGACCCTTCGGGCGCGGCGCACCTCTATGTCGATAGCTGCGCTCCACAGGGATGACGCCGCGTTCGCGCAAGTTTGGCTATTGTCGCAACAATTTCTCAACAGCGCTCTGTCAGTGTTCGCGCGCGCAAATCGAGGGGATTTGCCGCGCAACGAATGATGGACATGGACGCAAACGCGATTCTGACGCTGCTGAACGCCAATTGGCTGCTGATCGAGGCGGCGCCCTGTCTGGCGCTGTCGATTGGTCTGGCCGTCGCGTTGGCGCGGCTGCACCGGCGCGCCCAGTCGCGCGCCGCCGCCGCCGAAGCGGCCAACGAGGCGCTGCGCGACGAGTTGTGGCGGCTGAAGGAAGGCGCGGCGGCGCGGGAGCGCGCCGAGGCGGCGAGCGAGGCCAAATCGCGGTTTCTGGCGACCATGAGCCATGAGATCCGCACGCCGCTCAGCGGCATTCTCGGCATGGCCGATCTGTTGCGCGAGGCAGTGCTGGACGCCGAAAACGCCAGCTATGTCGAGGCGATCCGCAGTTCCGGCGCGGCGCTGGTCGCGCTGATCGACCAGATCCTCGATTTCTCGAAGATCGAGGCCGGCCGCCTCGACCTGGTCAGCGAACCGTTCGATCTGCACCGCCTGGTCGAGGGCGTCGTTGAACTTCTCGCGCCGAGCGCGCAAAGCAAGGGTTTGGAAATCGCCGTCTCGATCGCCGCCGATGCGCCGCGTTTCGTGGTCGGCGACGGCCTGCGGCTGCGCCAGGTGCTGACCAACCTCGCCGGCAACGCGGTGAAGTTCACCGCCAGCGGCGGCATCGGGGTCTGCCTGGCGCGGGCCCCTGACGGGCGCCTGCTGTTCAAGGTGGTCGACACCGGGCCCGGCGTCGCGCCGGAAAGGCGCACCGCGATCTTCGAGGATTTCGAGCAGGGCGACGGCTCCAACGCACGCCACTATGAAGGCGCCGGGCTCGGCCTGGCGATCTCCCGGCGCATTGTTTCTCTGATGGGGGGCGATCTGACTTTGGAGGACAACGCCGGCGGCGGGGCGGCCTTTTCCTTCGCCATCGCCCTGCCAGAGGACGCGCGCGCCCAGCAAAAAGCGTCGAATGAGAAGGCGGCGCCGCGCCTGACCGGCCGGCGGGCGCTGATCATTGCCCGTTCGCCGTTCGAAGCCCCGGCGCTGGCGGCGCGCCTCGAGGAGGCCGACGCGGCGGTCACCCGCGCCGAGGGGCTGGAGGAGGGCTTGCGCGCTCTCAGCCTTGGCCCGCAGCCCGATGTGGTCATTGTCGACTGCGCGCTGGGCGTCGAGGCGACCAATCGCCTGGCGCTCGCCGCCCGGGCGGCCGGAGCCCCCAAGAGCCTGGTGCTGTTTTCGCCGTTCGAGCGGCGCGCCTTCGGGCAGACCTCGCTGCGCGGCTTCGACGGCTGGCTGGTCAAACCGGTTCGCGCGCGCTCGCTGTTCGAACGGCTCGCCGACGAATTTCCGACCGGGCCGGCGCCGGTCGGGACGATCGCGCCGCCTTCAACGAGCCGTCCGACGCGCGCGCTGCTCGCCGAGGACAATGAGATCAACGCGACGATCGCCCAGAAGGCGCTGCGCCGGCTCGGCTTCGAAGTCGTGCGGGCGCACAACGGGCGCGAAGCGGCGACGCTCGGCGAGGCGGCGGCGCGCGGCGAGGCGCCCCGTTTCGAAATTGTCCTGATGGACATCAAGATGCCCGGCCTCGACGGCTTCGAAGCCTCGCGCTGCATCCGCCGCGCCGAGCAGGAAGCGGGCGCGCGGCCGATGCCGATCATCGCGCTGACCGCCAACGCGATGGAGGAGGATCGGCGGGCGTCGCTGAGCGCCGGCATCGACGACTTCCTGACCAAGCCGGTCGATCTGGCGCGGCTCGCCGAGGCGATCGACGCGGCCCGCCGCAAGAGCGTGGCCAATCCGGCGGCCCGCAGCGCCTGGGCGCTGTCATAAATGATTGGGCGGAAGATGCTCTGAGGATTCGCGGTATAAGCGAATCGAGGAGCAGGGTCATGACATTGCGGGCGATTGACGGGGCGGGCGACGCCGCGCGGCGCGCGTCGCCGCGGAAGGGGCGGCCCGTGCGGGACTTGAGCGGCCTTGGTCCAGTCCTTGGGGCGCTCGGTCCACTGGAGCTTCGTCTGGCGACGTCCAAAAGAGAGATCCACGGCGCCCAGAAGCTTCGCTATCGCGTGTTCTTCGAGGAAGGCGGAGCGCTCGCCGACGCGACCGCGCAGCTGATTCGCCGCGACGTCTGCCCGTTCGACCGGGTTTGCGACCATCTGATCGTGGTCGACCGCAGCGCGCGCCGGCGCGGCGGCGGTCCGAGGGTGGTCGGCGCCTATCGGCTGCTGCGCCAGGATGTCGCAGAGGCGAATTTCGGGTTCTACAGCGCCGGCGAGTTCGACGTCGCCGCGCTGATCGCGCGTCACCCCGGCAAGCGCTTTCTCGAACTTGGCCGCTCCTGCGTCGCCGAGGACTATCGCGGCAAGCCGACGCTGGAGCTGCTGTGGCGCGGCATCTGGGCCTATGTCGGGCGCCACCGCATCGACGCGATGTTCGGCTGCGCCAGCCTGGAGGGCGCCGAGCCGTCCGCGCACGCCGCGGTGATGAGCTACCTTCGACGCAACGCGCCGGCGAGCCTGGAATGGAGCGCGGGCGGCGCCGACGGCCGCGGCGTCAACATGGCCGCGCTGCCGGAGGGCGCCGTCGATCCGCGCGCCGCGCTTCGCGCGCTGCCGCCGCTGATCAAGGGCTATTGGCGGCTCGGCGCGAAATTCGGCGCAGAGGCGGTGGTCGATCCGAAGTTTCGCACCACCGACGTGTTCGTCATCATGCCGATCGCCGATATCCAGGAGCGATATCTCCGCTATTTCGCGCCGCAGAGCGGGGCCGCGTCGCTGGCGGCGTGACCGGCGCCCTGCGCGGCCGAAAACAAGATTCCCCTTTGTGCGAAAATGGGCTATTCAGCGCTGGCCGCCACGCGGTCTCGCGCACCCGTAGCTCAGCTGGATAGAGCGCTGCCCTCCGAAGGCAGAGGCCAGGGGTTCGAATCCCTTCGGGTGCGCCAACGAAATCAATCAATGAATTGACAAATGCGAGAGCCGCTCCAAAAAAATTGTTGAGTCGGATGAATCGGATGCGATTCCCTTGCCGATGATTGATTCGCAGGGAGCGTCCGACGTGGGCGTTCGGGTTAGCTCGCGCCCAGACCTCTGCGGATCCGCGCCGGGGCGTAAGATATGGGCGTTGTCCCAGAGACCCTCGCCGGAAAGCTGCCTCAAACGGCTCCCATTTCAAACCACCCGAAGCTGCGCGATCGCCCCTTCTTCACCCTGACAGGTGAGCAGCCTCTCGCTGTTCCAAATCGTCAATCTTGAAGGCCACGAGGCCCAGAGTCGCGTGAAAAACGGCCGGGAACCGGAGTATCTTGAGGCGGGATTTTTGGTGACCCCCGTTTTTCTCCCTGTTAGCAACGAAAAACACCTCGCAGACTGGTTCCTGCAGACCGCCTCCACCACCAAGCGACAGGAGGGTTTGCTTTCTGGCTCCGTGAACGCTGGCGCCGGTGCTCATACCTTGTCCGGCTGGTTGGCGAGATGGGCCTCGCGCAGGTCGAGGTCGCGCTCGATGCGTCGGCGCGGCTCATCCTTCAGTTTGCCGTCGCGGTAGAGATCATTGATCAATTGTCGCTCGGCGACGATGAGCTGACGTTCGATCTCATCGTGGATGTCGGCAAACTTTCTGCGCGGATCGGCGTCGTCGCACTTCATTTCGAGTTGCAGCAAACGGGCGCGCTGGGCGGCGCGCAATGGCTTGACGATCTCCTCTGAGAGCGACCGTTCGATCGCCAGCCGATCGAATCGTTCGATCGCCGTTTCAACCGCCAGCCGGCGCGCCTCGCGCTCCTCGGCGAGCTCGGCGCGCAGCTCCCGGCGCCCGGCGTGCGCCAGCCCGAGCATGCGGAAGATCGAGGGCAGCAGCAGTCCCTGGCCGACAAGCGTCACCAGAATCACCGAGAAGGTCAGGAACAGGGTGAGGTCGCGTGCGGGAAACGACTGACCGCTCGCCGTGATCAGCGGAATCGCCAGCGCCGCCGCCAGCGAGACGACGCCGCGCACACCCGCCGACGCCAGCGCGAACGGCCATTGCCAGGGCGGATAGGGATCTTTCCGGCGGATGGCGGGAACGAGCCAGCGTGGCAGATAGGCGGCCGGATACAGCCATACGAAACGCGCCACGATGACGACCGCGCTGACCAGCGCCGCTGAAATCGCCAGTTCGGACGCCGAATAGCCGCGAATGCCGGCGATCACCGAGCGCGCCTGGAGGCCGGTGACGAGGAACACCATGCCCTCGATCAGATAGTTCAGGAAATCCCAGAAGAAAATGCCCTGGAGACGCGTCGCCGCGCTGATCAGCCTCAGCCCGTTCCAACTGATATACAGGCCCGCGGTGACCGTCGCGAGCACGCCCGAGCCGCCAAGTTGTCCTGGCGGCCAATAGGCGAGGAACGGCGTCAGGACCGACAGCGTGATCTCGATGCGCGGATCGCCGACCCAGCGCCGCAGCCGCAGCATCAACCAGCCGACCCCGATCCCCCAAAGGATTTCGCCGACCACGATGGCGGCGAAGGTTCCCGCCGCTTCGCCAAAGGAAAACACCCCGAGGCTCACCGCGGCGACTGCGAAGCGATAGAGCACGAGCGCGGTGGCGTCGTTGGCGAGACCCTCGCCTTCGAGAATGACCAGGAGCCGCCGGGGCGCCTGCAGCCGGCGAGCGATCGACAGCGGCGCCACGGCGTCGGGCGGCGAGATGATCGCGCCCAGCAGAAAGCCCGACGACCAGCCGAGGCCCAGGAGATAGTGGACCGCCACGGCCACCGCGGCGGTGGTGAACACAACGCATCCCACCGCGAGCAGCGAAATCGGGCGCAGGTTGAACCGGAATTCGCGCCAGCTCATCGCCACCGCCGAGGAATAGATGATCGGCGGCAGCATCACCAGCAGCACGAATTCGGGCGCGATCTCGATCGTCGGAAGCCCGGGAACCAAAGCCAGCCCGACGCCGGTCAGCACGAGGAGAATGGACGGCGGAATCCGCGAGCGCTCGGCGACGACGGCGATCACGGCGATCACCGCCAGCAGGAACACGAGGGTTTGAATGGTTGGAATCATCGGCGCCCCGGTCTGATCTTGCGGCTCGGACCGCGACGCCGGTTGTCAAGGCCGGCCGACCCGATGGCGATGATCGCAAGAAAAAGCTTCGACGCGCAAATCCCCGCGGCGGGAGTTGAGGATGGATTCCAGGTTCGCGGTCCTCGCCGCTCAAACTCTCCGGACGATCGGATTGTTGATGCTCTTTGCCGGGCGACGTGACAAAATCCGCCGCAGCCTTTCGCCGACCGGACGAAAAATGTGACGCCCGCGACCGACGACATCGTCTTTCTCTTCGACGTCGACAACACGCTGCTCGACAACGATCGCTTCCAGGAAGAGCTGGGCGAGCAACTGCGGCTCGCCAGCGGCGATGGCGTGCGGGAGCGCTATTGGACCGCCTTCGAACAATTGCGGCGCGAATCCGGTTACGCCGACTATCTCGGCGCGCTGCAGCGCTGCAGGCTGGAGGACCCGCACGATCTGCGAATCCTGCGAACAGCCAACTGGCTGCTCGACTATCCCTTTGCCGATCGCCTCTATCCGGGCGCGCTCGACGCGATGCGCCATGTGCGGCAATGGGGTCCCGCCGCCATCCTGTCCGATGGCGACGCCGTGTTTCAACCGCGCAAGATCGAGCGTTCCGGACTGTGGCGCGCTTCCGGCGGCAACGTCCTCATCTATGTCCATAAGGAAAAGGAGCTGGACGCTGTGGAGCGCTTGCGCCCGGCCAGACATTACGTCTTGATCGACGACAAGTTGTCCATCCTCGATGCGGTCAAGAAGGTTTGGGGCGACCGGGTCACCACGGTGTTCCCGAGGCAAGGGCACTACGCTCGCGAAGCGGCGGCGATGACGGACCTTGCGCCCGCCGACATCGGTATCGACCATATCGGCGACCTCGCGCAATACGATCTTGGCGCGCTGGGGCGTCGATGAGCAGCGCCGTCGGGCGCAGGAGGCCGGAATGCGGGACGCGCGATGATGAGCACGCTCGGACCTGGAAAATCGGAGAGCCAGCCAACCGAGATCCACGGCTACGCCATCGTCTCGGACGACGACAGGATCGCCGGCGCCAATGGGCTCATTCCGGCATCGCTGCGCAATGAGAAGGACTGGCGCTATTACCAGGATGCGCTCGCGCGCTCGGACCTTATCGTGTTCGGCCACCGCAGCCACCTCGCCGAGCCGAACGAAAGGGGCGACCAGCGTCTCGTGGTGTCGAGCCGCGTCGCCGGGCTCGAGCAACGTCCCGACGCCTGGTGGTGGAACCCGGAGCGCGTAGGCTGGGCAGAGGTCGCCCAGCGCTTGCTGCCGCGCGGCGGCGAGGTGGCCGCGCCGGGCGGCCAGGGCGTGTTCGATCTGTTCCTCGGGATCGGATACGATGTGTTTCATATGTCGCGCGCGCATGGCGTGACGCTCCCCGGCGGCCGCGCGATTTTCTCCGCCTGCGACAAAGGCGTTTCAGCCGAGGCGGTGCTGACCAACGCGGGACTGCGGGTCAGCGAGACGATCCCGCTCGATCCCGGGCATGGCGTTGAAATGAATATCTGGCGCGCGGCGCGTAAGCCCACGCAGGACACGCCTCGGTAAGGTCGAGCCCGCGAGTCATCGCGCGGCGATTCCGGCGGTCGCCGCACGCACCAGCGCATCGACCTGCCACTTCAGCGATGCAGAGGACAACGGACCGAGTTTTTGATCGAGGCCGAGCGCCACGACGCCGTGAACCGCCGAAAACAGCGCGCGCGCCCAGAGCTGGCGATCCCCAGGCGCAAGTTCCGGCGCCAGAATCTCGAACGGCCGCTCCACATGGCGGAGGACCCCGTCCAGCTTGGCCATATAGGCGTCGGGCACCATCGGATCGGGGCTGCGGTGTTCGAACACCGCCTGCCAGAGCTTGGGATGCTCGGAGGCGAAGGCGAGGTAGAGTTCGGCGAGATCGCGCAGGCTTCGCCGCGCGGCGTCGCGGGCCGAGCGGGCGTCTGCCCCCGGCGGGTGCGCAGCGGGCGGAATGCGCGCGGCGATTTCCGCTTCCAGCATGTCGAGCGTGCGCTCCTTGACCGCCAGAACGAGCGCGTCGAGATCGGCGAACACATTGTAGATCGCCCCCAGCGCGCAGCCGACATCCTGCGCGACGTCCCGCGCGCGGAGCGCCTGATAGCCGTGCTCGGCGATGATCCGCTGCGCCGAAGCGGCCAGCGCCTCGCGAAGCGCGGCGCGCCGATCGCTCGTTGTCCGCCCGTTGACCATGATTCTTAGCCGTCGTTTCGGTTTCGTGAACGTTGTTCAAAATAATTCTTGAACATCGTTCACGTCTACGCTATAGCCATCTCGTGAACAACGTTCATAGCGCAGGAGGCGCAAATGCTCAAGACGCTGACGCTGATATTGCGGGGAACTTCGGCCCAGGCGGCTGAGGATCTCGTCGACCGCAACGCCCTGCTGATCCTCGATCAGCACATTCGCGACGCTGCGGCGGGGCTGGATCGCGCGCGCCGCGCCCTGGCGATCGCCATCGCCCAGGACGCCGCCGAGGTGAAGCGCCTCGAAGGGGTGCGGGAGAGGATCGCCGATCTCGAAACCCGCGCCCGCGCGGCGCTTGCCGGCAATCGCGAGGATCTGGCGCTCGAAGCCGCCGAGGCGCTTGCCGGCCTCGAGGCCGACCGACTGTCCGCCGAAGCCGCCCATGCGAGCTTCCAGCGCGAAAGCCAGAAGCTGCGCGTCATGGTCGCCAACGCCGAACGGCGACTGGCGGAGCTGGAGCGTGGCCGCCGGGCGGCGCGCGCCTCCGAAGCCGTGCGAAAGTTGCGCGCCGCCGGGCCTGCAAGCGTTGGCGGCGACGCTGGCGCGTTGCGCGACGCGGAAGGCGTGCTGAAACGGCTGCGCGACCGGCAGCTCGAAGATGAGGCGGCCGACCTCGCCCTTGATGCGCTCGACACAGCGTTCGGCCCCGACCTCGTCGCCGAGAAGCTGGAAACGGCGGGCTTTGGCCCGCGCACCCGGCCGACCGCGGCCTCTATCCTCGAGCGCCTGAAACAGACGCCGTTCGCCGAGCCGGCGACGCCGGCCGGCTGATCCCCCGATCCGCTCCTTCCCAACCCCTTAAAATCTGAAAGGTATTGCGATGAACCCGACAACCGCACAACATTCCAGCGCCTGGGTCACGTTCACCTATGCGAATATAATGGTCTCGCTCGGCCTCACGCTGGGCGGCGTCTTTTTTCTGCCCATCGACCTGTGGATCAAGGGATACATGCTGATGGGCGTGATGATGCTCGTGTCCTCGACCGTCATCGTCACCAAGACGATGCGGGATGTTCACGAGGCGGCCAAGCTCGTCAACAAGATCGAGGACGCCAAGACCGAACAGCTTCTGATGCGCATGGATCGCGGCAAGGAATAGAAGCCGCCAAAAATGTGGGTTGCAGCGCGCGATTCGTTCACCATTCGCGCGCTCCTATCCGGCGCGTTCAACGCGAATTAACGCCGGCCGACGACTGTCCACGCTGCGGGCTAGGGAACAGGGACCATGGTCAGGGAACTCATGACATCGCGCCGTTTCGCGGCGTTGTTCTGGACGCAGTTCTTCACGGCGCTCAACGACAATTTCGCCAAGAACTCGCTGGTCATCCTGATCATGTTCTCGATCGAGGGCGACAGCGGCGGCGCTCTGGCGACCCTCGCCGGCGTCGTCCTGATGGCTCCGTTCTTCGTCCTCTCCGCTCTCGGCGGCGAGCTGGCGGACAAGTTCGACAAGGCGCTGATGGCGCGCCGGTTGAAATTCGCCGAGATTTTCGTCGCCGGCGTCGCCGCGGCCGGCTTCGCGCTGCAATCGCTTCCGATCCTGATGGTCTCGCTCGGACTGTTCGGCACGATCTCGGCGCTGTTCGGCCCGATCAAATACGGCATCCTGCCCGATCACCTGAAGACGCGAGGAGCTTTCCGCAGGCAATGCGCTGATCGAGTCCGGAACCTTCGCGGCCATCCTCATCGGCACGATCGCGGGCGGCCTCGCCGCCGGCGAGGACAAGCCTCCAACGATCGTCGCGGCGATCGTCATGGCGATCGCGGTCGCCTGCTGGCTGTCGGCGCGCATGATTCCGGCCACCGGCGCGGCGGCGCCCGATCTCGTGGTCACCCGCAATCCGTGGACTTCGACCCTGGCGCTGATCCGCGATCTCAAGTCGCAAAAGCGTCTGTGGGACGGCACGTTGATCGTTTCCTGGTTCTGGCTGGTCGGCGCCGTGACGCTCTCGGTGCTGCCGACCCTCGTCAGCAATGTCATCGGCGGCGCCGAGAACAGTCTTCACGCTTTGCCTGGTCCTGTTCGCCGTCGGCGTCGCGGTGGGCTCCGGCCTGGCCGCGCGCGCCAGCCATTTCAGGCCCAATCTCGCGGTCGTGCCGATCGGCGGCTTCATTATGGCGGCGTTCATGCTCGCGCTCGCCTGGAGCGCGCACGGGGTGACCAGGGGATCGCACATCTCGCCGTGGGAATTCGCCGCGTCGGCGAACGGCGTCAAGATCCTTGTCGATCTTTTCGGCATCGCGATCGGCGGCGGGATGTTCGTGGTGCCGTCCTTCGCGGCGGTCCAGGCGTGGGCGGCGCCTGAACGGCGCGCCCGCGTCATCGCCGCAGCAACGTCATTTCCGCGGCGTTCATCGTCGGTGTCCGGCGTCATCGTCGCTCTGCCTGCAGCAGATCGGCCTCGGCGTCGTCGCCATCTTCGCGATGCTCGGCGCCTCGACGCTCGTTGCGACCGGCATGGTGCTGAAGACATGGGGCAAGGAGGGGGTGCGCGATTTCGGCGGCTTCGTCTTCAAGCTGCTGTTCCGCGTCGAGGTTCGCGGCCTTGAGAATCTGCCGCCGGCCGGAACGCGCATGGTCATCGCGCCCAACCACGTCAGCCTTCTCGACGGGCCGCTGTTGCATTCGGTTCTGCCGATCGACGCCGCGTTCGCGGTCGACACCGGCATCGCCAAGGCGTGGTGGGCGAAGCCGTTCATGGCGATGATCCACTCCTACACGGTCGATCCGGCCAATCCGCTGGCCACCAAGCATCTCGTCAACCTCGTCAAGAGCGGCGAACCGCTGGTCATCTTCCCCGAAGGACGGCTCACCGTCACCGGCAGCTTGATGAAAGTCTACGACGGCGCGGCGATGATCGCCGACAAGGGCGATGCGCTCGATCGTGCCCGTCCGCATCGAAGGCGCGCAACGCTCGACGCTCAGCTATCTCAAGCCGAGCCAGATCAAGAAGACGCTGGTTTCCCAAGATCACCGTGACGTTCCTGCCGGCGGTGAAGCTGGCGATCAACGAGAGCCTGCGCGGCAAGGCGCGGCGGATCGCCGGCGGCGCGGCGCTGCAGGACGTGATGATCGACGCCCTCGTGCTGAACACGATCATGGACCAGACATTGTTCGAAGGGCTCGCCAGCGCCTACCGCAACCGCGACGCCGGCCGCCCGGCCGTCGAGGACCCGCTGGCCGGCAAGCCCTGTCCTACCGCAAGCTGATCCTCGGCGCGCAGGTCCTTGGCCGCAAGCTGGAACGGCTCACCGCGGTCGGCGACAATGTCGGCGTTCTCTTGCCCAATTCGAACGGCGTCGCCGCGACGTTCTTTGCGCTGCAGACGATCGGCCGCGTGCCCGCCATGCTGAACTTTTCGGCCGGCCCGGTGAATGTGCGCGCCGCCTGCCGGGCGGCTCAGGTCAAGGTCGTCCTGACCTCGCGCGCGTTCATCGACAAGGGGCGGCTGGCTCCGCTGATCGAGGCGCTCCAGGCCGACACGAAAATTGTCTACCTCGACGACGTCAGGAAAACCATCGGCGCTTTCGACAAGCTGCGCGGGCTGCTCGATGGAACGCGCCAGCGCGTCGCGCGCAAGAGCGACGATCCCGCGGTCATCCTGTTCACGTCAGGTTCGGAAGGAACGCCCAAGGGCGTCGTGCTGTCGCATCGCAATATTCTCGCCAATGCCGCGCAGGCGCTGGCGCGGGTCGACGCCAACGCCGAGGACAAGGTGTTCAACGCCCTGCCGGTGTTTCATTCCTTCGGGCTCACCGGCGGCTTGATGATGCCGCTGCTCGCCGGCATTCCGGTCTATCTCTACCCGTCGCCGCTGCACTATCGCATCATTCCCGAATTGATCTACCAGACCAATTCGACGATCCTGTTCGGCACCGACACTTTCCTCGCCGGCTACGCCCGCTCCGCGCATTCTTACGATTTTCGCGCGCTGCGGCTGGTGCTGGCGGGCGCGGAGGCGGTCAAGGAGCGCACGCGCGCTCTATACCTCTCGCGCTTTGGCGTGCGCATTCTCGAAGGCTATGGAGTCACCGAGACCGCGCCGGTGCTGGCGATGAACACGCCGATGGCCAACAAGCCCGGCACGGTCGGCCGTCTGTCGCCGTTGATGGAGGCGCGCCTCGATCCCGCGCCTGGCATCGAGGGCGGCGGGCGGCTGTTCGTGCGCGGCCCCAATGTCATGCTCGGCTATCTCCGGGCGGACAATCCCGGCGTCATCGAGCCGCTCGCGGATGGATGGCACGACACCGGCGACATCGTCAGCATCGACGCCGAGGGTTTCATTTCGATCAAGGGCCGCGCCAAACGGTTTGCCAAGATCGCCGGCGAAATGATCTCCCTGTCCGCCGTCGAGGCGATGGCCGCGGCGCTGTGGCCGAACGCGCAATCGATCGCGGTGACCGTTCCGGACGACCGGAAGGGCGAACGGCTTGTGCTCATCACCACCGAGCGCGATGCGACCCGCGATGCGATGCTCAAGCAGGCCAGGGCGGCTGGCGCGACGGAACTCTCCGCGCCTTCGCATGTGATTGTCGTCGACAAGGTTCCGCTTCTTGGCACCGGCAAAACGGACTACGTCGCGGCGTCCGCATTGGCCAAGGAGCGTTTTGCCGAAGTTCGTCAGGTCGCGTGACGATGCCAGGCGCAAGTCCGGCGCGCGGCGGCCTCGCGATCGAACGGAGCGCCGGCGTGTTGACGGTGTGGTTTCGGGCTCTCCGGCAAAGGCGTCTGGATCTGAGTTTCAGGGCGAGCGGCGGCATTCGAATTCGCATCGTCGAGCGTCCAGCCGACTGGATGTCGCAACAGACGGTCCAGAAACTGATGGACGACATCAAACTCGTCGCCGAGCGGACCTTGTCGTCAGGTTCGCTCGACTACGGCATATTCAAGCCCGACGGCGAGCAATTGTCGCGGGCGATCCTCACCATTCTCTATGATGAGGCGAGCAGCCGGCCGATCGCATTCAATGCTCTGGCCGTCCTCGACGTCGTCATGCACGGGCGACCGACGACCGTCGTCCATTTGGGGCTGGTCATGGTCGACCCGAACGTTCGCGGACATGGCCTGTCCTGGATTCTCTATGGCCTGACGTGCCTGATCCTGTTCGTGCGCAATCAGTTTCGCCCACTTTGGCTTTCGAACGTTACGCAAGTCCCGGCCGTGGTCGGGATGGTCAGCGAGACCTTCTCGGAAGTCTTTCCTGGCCCCGATCCGGCCCCGCGCCGCTCGTTCGAGCACCTTCTTCTGGCGCGCCAGATCATGGCCCGGCATCGAAGCGTTTTCGGCGTCGGCGAGGAGGCGGGGTTCGACGAAGCCCGCTTCGTGATCGCCAACGCCTATACCGGCGGGTCCGACGCTTTGAAGAAGACGTTTGCGGCGGCGCCAAAGCACCGGCGCGAGGGCTTCAACGAATTCTGCGCGCGAGAACTCGACTACCAACGGGGCGACGATTTCCTGCAGATCGGGCGCATCGATCTGGCGGCGAGCCGACGCTACCTTCTGAACGACGTGCCGCGAACATCCCTCCCGGGCCTGCTGGCGACTCTCGGGTTCCTCGCGTTCCAGCGCATCGCCCTGCCGGCCCTCTACTGGTTCACCGCGGACCAGCCGTGGGGCGTGCTGAGGCCGTGGGTGAAATGACCGAACTCTTCCACCATGATCTGCTTGCGATCCGGATCGCCCGCGCGATCGGCGCTTCCGTGGCGGTTTCGGCATGACCATCGCTTTCGAACCGACGCTGATGGCGGAGTCGCTGATCAACATCATGGCGAGCGCCGGGCTCGCGCTCGTCGCGCGCGCCAACCAGAGGATTGACCCTCACGGCCCGGTGATGAAGCGGGTTGTTTTTGCTCTGAGCCTCGTCAGCGCGCTCTTCTTCGTTCGCGCCATCGGTTGGCTTCTCGGCTCGGAGTTGCTCGGGAGGCTCGCGACGATACTCGCCGGTGCGACGCCGCTGGTTGGGCTGTTCGTCGTCGAAGGGATTCTGCGAAGGCATTCGCCGCCGTTCGCCAAAGCATCCTTGTCCCTCGGCTGCGTCGCGGTGGCGCTCATGACGGCCCTGAACTGGCGATGGACCACGCTCAATCAGGCGCTGCTTTTTGGCCTCGTCGTCGGCGGCTATGTTCTGCTGGCGTGGCTTCTCGTTGCGCGCGACAAAGCCAGTCTGACATCGTCGGAAAATCGGACCGTTCGACGCCTCCTCGTCGCCCTGCCATTTCTTTTGGCGTTGCTGGTCACCGACTTCCGCGAACTGTTTCCGGCGATGCCCATTCGGCTCGGCGCGCTCGGCGTCCTGCTGCTCATGTATTCCTGCTTCGGCGCCGACGGCCTCAGCGCTCCGGGCAAGACGCGGGTTCTCAAGCTGTTCGGCTTTCTCGCGATTGCGGCGGTTCTCGCGCTGGGCTTTGCCGCGACGCAGGCGCGCGTCGACGTCGCCGCTGATTTCAAGATCGCGGCGGTCATATTTTCCGGCTCGGTTCTCGCCGCGCTGATTTCCGAAGAGATCGGCGCGCGCAGCGAAAGGGCCCGGCCGCTGTCGCCTCTTCTGCGCGCGTTGGACCCCTCGGCGTTCGAGGCGGCGCTGAAGACCCATCACATCCTGCAGGACGCGAAAATCCTGCACGGGCCGGCGCTCCGCGACGTCGACGATCCCGCGCTTCTCGCCCTGGTGAAGGATCGGCCGGTTCTGCGGCGGCGCGAGGCGCCGTGGGCGCTGCCGGCCAACAGCGACGGGGTCGAACGCGCGATGTCGCTGCTCATGACCTACGAGGCCACGCATCTGATGCGGCTGGGCGTCGCCCCCCTGCGGATCGCCGCGTTCGCCGTCCCGCCGATCGCCGACGACCCGCGCACGGACATCGAAATCGTCATCGCCCAGCGCCTCGGCGAAGCGCTCTACGTCAGGAGCCCCGACGCGTGATCCGCATCCGCAATCCGCTCGCGTCCGGGCGCCATAGACGCCGTCGGTTGCTCGCCGCTCATTGGGGCGACCCCGTCTCGAGCTTGCGCGCGCGCAGAAGCGACGCCGGCGCCGGCGCGTGCCAGACAACCTGATAGGCCTCGACGACATTGCGCTGTGTCACGCCGAAGCCAGGCAATGCGATCCACGGCGGAAGCGGGCGACCGACGAGAGCCAGCAGGGTCGCAATTCCGGCCGCGGCGCCCTGGTCGTAGGGGCGCTGCGCGGCGATCCCCTTGATCAGGCCGCCCTCGGTCAGTTCCAGCGCCATCGCGTTGCCGAGATCGACGGTGGTGATCGGCAGATCGCGGCCGCAGGCGCGCACGGCGGCCAGCGCATCGATCGCGGGAACGTCCCAGGCGACGAACAAGCCGTTCAGATCGTCATTCTCGGCAAGCAGACGACGGCAGGCCGGGCCGGCGTCTTCGAGGGTCTGGAATTTGCTCCGCACGAGCGTCGCGTCCGGGCGATGCAGCCCCATCCATTTGCGAAACGCGATCTCCCGCTCGTTGGTCGCGAAGAAATCGACGCCATAGGTCAGGATGCCCGCGACGCCTTCTTCCGGCAGATAGGGCGACAGCAGCTCCGCCCCGAGAACGCCGAGCCCGAAATTGTCCGCCGAAACCACGCCGGCGTAGTCGGTCCCGCAGAGAAGGCCGGCCGGCGCGTTGTCGAGGAGGATGAGCGCCTTGCCGGCGCGCGAAATCGCACGGTGCGCCTCGGCCACTTCGGCGTTGCCGACGGGGATGCTGATCACCGCGTCGAGCCGTTCTCCCGCGAGGCGGCGCAGTTCGCGTTTCTGCGTGGCGGTGTCGAATGCGCAATCGATCACCTCGACCACCGCGGCGGAATAGGAGCCGAGCGCGGCGACGATGCCGGCGAGCGCCTGGCGCGACCAGTCGCTGGTCGTCGAGTGCAGCACCACCGCGATGGTAAAGCGGCCGGCGCGCGCGCCTTCGGCCTCGGCTTCGGAAAGGCCGATCTTGTCGGCGGGCATCGCGTGTTCGCCGTGTGGTCCGAGGCCGGTGAAAATCATGCCCCCTCCCGTTTGCCGATTGCTGGACCAGACATTCCACCTGCCGCGGGCGCGCGCAAGGCGCTCCGTCCCGTTGAGCGCTCTCAGGGGGCCGCCCCGGCGGGCGCTGGGACCGATGCGGCGCGGCTTCTGAGCCGGGCGGCGTTGATCAACGCCAGAAGCTGGGGCTGGCGACGCGGCGTTCCCAAGCTTATCCAGCTTTGCAATGTCTCCGCCGCAAACAGCTCCTCCGCGACGACATGGGCCGCGCCGACCAGCCCGGAGGAGGCGCCCATTCGCGATCGCACGATCCGAAGGTCCCGGGTCGCCAGCGGATGCGATTGGCGATAGACGCCCTCGCGCACCGCGGCCAGCAGGATGTCGCCGGACTGGGCCGCGCTTCCCCCCAGCACGATGAGTGCCGGATTGAGCAGATTGACCAACGGCGCCAGGCTTTCGCCGACCAGCCGTCCCGATCGCGCCATCAGCTCCGCGCAGAAGGCGTCGCCGAGCTGGGCGCCGTGCCCGACATCGGCGACGGTGATCTCGATATTGCGCGCGAGGATTTCGACGAGATACGGACTGCGGCCATCGTGCGCGGCGGCCAGCCCTTCTCGCGCAATGGCGTCGCCGCCCGCCACCGCCTCCAGACATCCCCGGCTCCCGCAGTGACAGCTCACGCCGCTGTTGGCGCCCGTCGGCGCGTGACCGATCATGCCCGCGGCGTCATGGGCGCCCCGATGCAACCGGCCGCCGGAGACGATTCCCGCGCTGATGGCGCAGCCGAGCTTCACGAACAGCATATCCGCGACGCCGGCCTCCGACTTCAATTCGCCCATCGTCATCATCTGCACGCCGCTGCGAATGAACACCGGCGCGCCGAACCGAAGCGCCATTTCGCCGGCGAAGTCGAAGTCCCGCCATTCGCGCATGTTTTCCAGCGCCTGAACGGGCGCGGCGATTCCATCGCCGGTCTCCGTTGGACCGGGTATCGCCAGGCCGACCCCCCAAATGCGATCCTTGCCGCCGCGCTCCCCCATCAGCCACAGGAACAGGGTGGTCAGCCGATCCAGCACGGCGGCGGGACCGGAAGACAGTTCGACCGCTTCATGGTGCTCGCCAAGCACCCGTCCGTTGAGATCGGCGACGCCGACGGCGATCGACGACCGGTCGAGCGTCGCCATCAGAAGCGCCCCGGCGTCGGCGCGAAATTGCATATGGCGCGGCGCCCGCCCGCCGACCGCTTCGCCGAGCTCGCCTTCGCCGATCAGACCCAGAGCCTGGAGGGCGGCGAGCCGGTCCGCCACCACAGCGCGCGTCAAGTCCGATTGGCGTTCGAGATCGAGGCGGGTCGTCGCGCGCCCGCCGCGGACCAGGAGGAGGAGTTGGGCGAGGCTGGCCTGCGCGACGTTGATCGTCCTGGGTCGTCCGACCGGCCGACGCGCGCCTGACTCCGCCGCGCGCGGGACGGGTCGGGATTTTCCTCTGCCCTCCATCTCCGCGGTTCTCCTCGTCCCGTTGCGCCTGGAAGCTGCCGCGCCGGCGACGTCGACTGCTGAAATCACATTGTGCGACAAGTTCTTATAATTTTCCAGCAAAAGGGTGCGAGCTTTTGCTCATAAAAAAATTGACAGGGGAAAGGCGCGCTGCAAAAGTTGAAAGCGGCGGAGAGAGGTTCGCCGAACAACAAAGCAGCCGATCGTTTCTGACGCGCGGCTCGCCGCGGCGTGCGGAGATCGCGTGCGCCACGCGGGAGACCAGGGATGGCCGTCCAACTTGCGTACCACGCCAATTGCTGGGGGCCGCTCGGCGGCAGTGCGGTCGGCGTCACCTCGATCACGCAGCTCACTTACCGCACGTTCGGGGATATGGAGCGGGCGATCCGCGAGATCGGCGCGGCGGGCTATGCGGGCGTGGAATTGTTTGACGGAAACCTGCTCGACTACGCCGACCGGCGAAGCGCGCTGAAAACCGTTCTGGCGAGTTCCGGGGTGCGCCTGGTCGCCGTCTATTCCGGCGCCAATTTCATCTTCGATGATATTCTCGACGAGGAGCTCGCGCGGATCGAGGCGGCCGCGCGGCTGGCCGCCGAATTTGACGCGCCGCATCTGGTCGTCGGCGGCGGCGCCAAGCGGGCGGGGGGCGTCCGGCCCGACGATCTCGAGCGATTGGCGCGCGGCCTCGACAAGGTCATTGGCGTGGCTGAGCGGACCGGCCTTCGCGCCCACTATCATCCGCATCTTTCGACCATCGTCGAAGGGCCGGAGGAGGTCCGGAAGATCTTCCGCCTGACGGGAATCGATTTCTGTCCGGACACCGCTCATCTGGCCGCCGCCGGCGGCGATCCCGCAGCGATGATCCGCGAGCATCGCGACCGCATCTCCTATGTCCATCTCAAGGGCTGGCAAAGGGAGCCGTTCGCCTTCACGCCGCTCGATCGCGGCGATCTCGATATGCCGGCGGTCATGCGCGCGCTGGCCGAGGTGGCGTTCGAGGGCTGGATCACCGTCGAACTCGACGCCTGGCCGGACCCCCAGCAAGGCGCGGTCAAGAGTATGGCCTTTCTTCGAGAGGCGGAGGCGCGCGCGTAGCGCCTCAGTCAGGCCAGGCGCGGGTTTCCGCCCGCCGCTGCGAATGCCGCGCAACATCGAAAATACGCCTTGGCCACGGGGCCGGGTGGAAAGAAACGTCAAACAGGAGGAGCGAATGTCACGGAGTTCTCTGCTCGCCGCATCGGCGGCTGTGGCGCTATGCGCTGCGATTTCCATCGCCCCGGCGTCGGCTGGCGATCCCGACGCCGCCCTGGCCGCGCTCAAGACCCAGGTCCTCAGCAAGGGGCCGAACGGCGAACAGCCGGTCGCCGCCTCGACGGTCTCGCTGACCGACGAAGAACTCGCGCAAGTAAAGGCCAAGCACGCCAAGGCGGCGCTGGTGTTCCATTATTCCGGCAATGATTGGTCGCAGGCCCAGGCCGAGGCGCTCAAGGCGCAGTTCAAGGCCGAGGGAATCGAGGTCATCGCCGTCACCGACGCCGGGTTCAAGCCGGAAAAGCAGATGGCCGACATCGAGACCGTGCTGGCGCAAAAGCCCGACATCATCGTCTCGATACCTGTCGACGCCGTCGCCGACGCCCCTGCCTACAGGGCCGCTGCCGACAAGGGCGTCAAACTGGTGTTCATGGACAATGTGCCCAAGGGGTTTGTCGCGGGCAAGGATTATATCAGCTCCGTTTCGGCGGACAATTACGGCAACGGCGTCGCTGCCGCCCATTTGATGGCCAAGGCCCTGGGGAGCAAGGGCGAGATCGGTCTGGTCTTCCACGCCGCCGACTTCTTCGTCACCAGGCAGCGCTACGACGGCTTCAAAAAGACGATCATCGATGATTATCCGAACATCAAGATCGTCGGCGAACAGGGAATCGGCGGCCCCGACTTCTCGGGCGACGCGGAAAAGGCGGCCGGGGCGATCCTCACCGCCCATCCCAAAATCAACGCGATCTGGGCGGTGTGGGATGTCCCCGCCGAAGGCGTGATGGCGGCGGCGCGCGCCGCCGGCCGCGACGATCTCATCATCGTCAACGAAGACCTCGGCGAGAACGTCGCGATCGCGATGGCCAAGGGCGAGTTCATCAAGGGCATCGCCTCGCAACGCCCCTATGATCAGGGCGTCACCGAAGCCAAACTCGCCGCCTATGGGCTGATCGGCAAGCCGGCGCCCGCCTATGTCGCGCTGCCCGCCGCGCCGATCACCAGGGACACGCTGCTGGAGAGCTGGAAGGAGATCTATCACCAGGAGCCGACCGCCAAGATCAAGGCGAGCATGAAGTGAGCCGCTGTGGACTCCTCTCTTTTGCGGGAGGAGTCCATAATCCCCCACTGCCGTTGTCGAGGTCGCTCGCCGGGCGCCGACGGCCGATCTGGAGACGGATGAGGCGTCGATGAGCGCGTTGCCTTCGGCTGACGGCTATGCGGTTCGCATGGCGGGCGTCTCCAAGCAATTTGGCGGCGTGCGGGCGCTCGACGATGTGAGCTTCGACGTCGCGAAGGGCGAAATCCATGCGCTGCTCGGCGAAAACGGCGCCGGCAAATCGACGATCCTGAAGATCCTCAACGGCGTTCATTCGCCGAGCGCCGGGACGATCGAGGTGCTTGGCGCTCCCTTGACCGAACATACGCCCGACGCCTCGCGACGCGCGGGCATCGGGATGATCTTCCAGGAAATGAGCCTCGTTTCGACGCTCACCGTCGCACAGAACATATTCCTCAACCACGAGATCAAGACGCGGGCCGGGTTTATCGACGACCGGAGCGCGGCGGCGCGGGCTCGCGAGCTGTTCGCCGACCTCGGAGTCGAGATCGATCCGTCCGCGCTGGTCGGCGATCTCGGCGCGGGGCAGCGTCAGCTCACCGAAATCGTCAAGGCGATCTCGCAAAAAGTGCGCGTCCTCATTCTCGACGAGCCGACCACCGCCCTTTCCGGCGGCGAGGTCGGCAAGCTGTTCGCTTTCCTGCGGCGGTTGAAAAGCGAGGGCGTCGCCGTCATCTACGTCTCGCATCGCATGGAGGAGATCACCCAGATCGCCGATCGGGCGACGATTCTGCGGGACGGGCGCCACGTCGTCACCGCGCCGCTCTCCGAGCTGCCTCTTGAAACCATGATCGAATATATCGTCGGGCGCCGCTCGCGGGGCTTTTCCGACGTGGTGCGCGGCCGGGCCGAACTCGGCAAGCCGCTGCTGGAGCTGCGCAACCTTTGCGGGCCCGTGAAGCCGGACAATCTCAGCCTGAAGGTCCACGCCGGCGAAGTCGTCGGCATCGCCGGCCTGCTCGGAAGCGGGCGCAGCGCCGTCGCCCGGGTGCTGTTCGGCATCGATCCCAGGCGTTCAGGCGAGATTCTGATCAACGGCGCCGTCGTCGAGATCGCCTGCCCGCGCGACGCCATCGCCAATGGCGTCGCCTTGATCCCCGAGGACCGCCTGCGACAAGGCGTCATCATCGATCACAGCGTCGAGGCGAACGCCAACCTGCCGATCATCGATCGCCTGGCGAGCGCGTCGTTCGTGTCGGAGGCCAGGGCCGACGCCGCCGCCGACGAACAGATCAGGGCGCTGCGCATCAAGACCGCGTCGCGCGACGCCGCGGTGCGCACCCTCTCGGGAGGCAATCAGCAGAAAGTGGTGGTCGCAAAATGGCTGCTTGCCGAGCCCCGGATCCTCATTCTCGATGAGCCGACCGCCGGCGTCGATATCGGATCGAAGGCCGAGATCATCGCGCTGGTGCGCGATCTCGCCAGACGCGGCAAGGCGATCATCGTCATCTCCTCCGAGCTCTCGGAATTGCTGACGGCGGCCGACCGGCTGATCGTGATGGTCGCCGGGCGCGTCGCGCGCGATTGCCCGCGCTCCGAATTCGACGATCCCGATCCCTCCAACGACGAGGTCGCGCGACTGCAATACGCCGAGCGCCAGCTCTCCAAGACCTTGCAGCAGGCGCACGCCCATGTCTGACGCGCCCGCCTCGCCAAAAGGCGCGATTCGCCGCCGCGCGCGGCTTAGCGCCTGGAGCCTGGCGCCAATACATCATCTATGTCGGATTTGTCGCGATCTTCCTGATTTTCGCCGCGACCCTCTACGACAGAGGCTTCCTCGATCCGAACAATCTCCTCAACATCGGACGTCAGACGGCGATGATCGCCATCATGGCGGTGGCGATGACCTTCGTGCTGTCGGCGGGCGAGATCGACCTGTCGATCGGCATGGTGGCCGGCCTCGCCTCTCTCACCACGGCGATGGCGATGGATGCGTGGGGTCTGCCGTTCGGCATCCTGGCGGGCCTCGCCACCGGGCTGGTGGTGGGTCTCGTCAACGGCGCCCTGACCACGCGCATCGGCATCCCGTCGTTCCTGACGACGCTGGCGATGATGGGCATCGCGCGCGGCGTTGCGATGTGGGTAACCCAGACGAAGTCGGTTCCGATCCTCGATGACAATTACATCGCGATTTTCGGCGGCAAGGACATCTTTCATTTTCCCGTGCTGCTCATCTGGATGATCGTCATCGCCGTCGTCGGCCACGTCGTGCTTCGCAAGACGACTTTCGGGCGACGCGTGCTCGCCACCGGGGGGAGCGAAACGGCGGCGCGCTACAGCGGCGTCGACACCGCCTCGATCAAGATGCGCGTGCTGGTCATCTCGAGCATGGCGGCTTGCGTGGCCGGAATGCTCTACGCGGGGCGTCTGCACTCCGGCCGGTTCCAGCTCGGCGAAGGCGACGAGCTTTCGGTGATCGCCGCGGCGGTCCTTGGAGGCACCAGCCTGTTCGGCGGCGCCGGCACGGTCATCGGCTCGATCGTCGGCGCGCTGATGATCGGGCTGATCAACAATGGGCTGCTGCTGATGGGCCTGGAATATAGCGAACAACTGATCGCGCGCGGCGTCATCATCATCCTGGCGGTGGCGCTGAGTCCTTCGCGCAAATGATTGAACCGGTCACGGAGGCGCAGGACGTGCCGCAACAAGATCACGCTCGTTTTTTTGATCCGCACCAACGCGCGACGGTCGCCGCCGCGATGGCGCGCATCATTCCAACCGACGACACTCCCGGAGCGAGTGAGGCCGGGTGCGTCGACTTCGTCGACCTCTATCTCGGCGGCATCGACCGTATCTACGCCAAGCCTGACGGCTCCGGCTTTGAGACGCTGACCGGAGACATCGCGAAGAGCTGGACGAGGAGCATCGGAATCCTGCGCCGGAAATACATCGAAGGCGTCCGCGCCCTCGACGCCGAGGCGCAGGCGCGGTTTCGCGCGGCGTTCTCCCAGATTGGCGCTGAACAACAGGACGAGGTTCTGACCGCGCTCGAGCGCGCCGGCTCCCAGCCGGCGTCAGCGGGCGGGGCGCCCGGTGAAGGGCCGGCCCTGCAGCAGACGCTGACCGAGACCGACCTCGAATTTCTGCCCTTGCTGATCATGCACACGCGGCAGGGGTTCTATTGCGATCCGATTTACGGCGGCAACCGGGGCCGCGTCGGCTGGGAGACGATCGGCTTTCCCGGCCCAACCTCATTGATGGAAGTCTTCACCGGACGATTCAGCGCCTTGCCTTGGTTCGCGGAAGGCGAAGAGGAAAAATACCGGGAGGCCAATCGTGGCGCTTAAGACCAGGCCAGCGCGCGTCGATGCGTGCATCATCGGGGCGGGCGCGTCGGGCGCGGCGGCGGCCAAGGTTCTCACCGAAAAGGGCGTGCGCGTCGTCGCCCTGGAGCGCGGCCCGTGGCGGGGCAGGGAGACCTTCGGCGGCGACGAACTCGCTAACGTCAATCGCTACAACCTGTGGCCCGATCCGTGGCTGAACCCGCGAACCGCGAGGACTTCGAGCCAGGAGGAAGCGCGCCTCGAAATGTTCTGTCCGGTGCCCCAGATGGTCGGCGGCGGAACGGTGCATTGGCAGGGATGGCTGCCGAGATTCACGCCCGATGATTTTCGCCTGCGCACGATCGCCGGCGAACTGAAAGGCGCGACGCTCGCCGACTGGCCGATCTCCTACGACGAACTCGAACCCTATTACGCCAAGGTCGAATGGGCGTTCGGCGTTTCGGGCCGGGCAGGGGCCAACAGGTTCGAGGGCCCGCGCAGCGTCGGCTACCCCTGTCCGCCGTTGCCGCGTTTCGCGCTACGCGGAAAAATTCCACAAAGGTTGCGACGCGCTGGGCTGGAACGCCTTTCCGACGCCGCAGGCGGCGCTGTCGCGCCATTACAACGGCCGCAAGCCGACCGTCATCAGCGCCTTCGCGCAGCAGCATGGCGATCCCACGGGAACGCGGTCCAGCGCGCTCAATGTGTTCGTGCCCGACGCGGTGAAGACCGGCCGCTACGATCTGCGCCCCGGCTGTTATGTCCGCGAACTCACGCTCGCGGGGCACGGCGCGGTGAAGTCGGCGGTCTATCAGGACGCGGATGGTGACATCTTCCAGCAGGAGGCCGACGTCTTCATCCTCGCCTGCGGGGCGGTCGAGTCGGCGCGGCTTCTGCTGCTCTCCAAATCCGGGCGCTTTCCCAACGGGCTGGCCAACGGGAGCGACCTCGTCGGCCGCAATGCGACCTTCCACGAATATAGCGCGGCGGTCGGCCTGTTCGACGATCCGATCCACGCCTGGGCGGGCGGCGGCTATGTCTCCTCCTCCAGCTTCCAGTTCTACGAACACGATGCGACTCGCGGCCATGTCAGCGGCGGCCATCTCGCCTGCGCCGGCGTCGGCATACCCTTGCCGATCAACTGGCGCCTGCCGGATGCGCCGACCTGGGGCGCGGCGGCCAAGCAGAACGATCGCGACAACTTCAATCACTCGATGGCTGTGGCGATGGTGCTGCACGACATGCCGCGCCACGACAATCGCGTCGACCTCGACGACAAGGTGAGCGACGCCTGGGGCCTGCCGGCGGCGCGGATCACTTTGACGCCGCACGACAACGACCTGACGCAAGGTCGTTTTCTCATCGATCGCGCCGCGGACATTCTGGGGGCGGCGGGGTCGAAGACAGTGCAGAAGGTCTACGCCACGCGCGTCACCGGCAATTGTTCGCATCAGCACGGGACGCTGCGGATGGGCGCCGACTCGCGGTCCTCGGTGCTCGACAAATATTGCCGCGCGCACGAAGTCGCCAATCTCTACGCCGTCGATGGCTCGCCGTTCCCGACGGGAACCGGAGCCAATCCCACCCTGACGATCATGGCGAACGCCTGGCGCGTGGCGGAACGCATCGCCGAGAGCCGAGGGTCGCCTGGGCGGAACTAATCGCGCGACTCCTTCGGCCGCGCGTTCCGAACGATCCTTAGTGCCTCGCAATTGACAAACCGAACTGGCGAACACGACAATGCCGCGGGGGGGTCGCCATGTTCGAAACGACAATCGCGGGAAGCCTGCCCAAGCCGGTCTGGCTGGCCGAGCCCGAGCGTCTGTGGCCGGCCTGGAAGCTGTCGGGCGCGGCGCTCGAGGCCGGCAAGCTGGACGCCACGGTGCTTGCCGTGAAGCTCCAGGAAGACGCCGGCATCGACATCGTCAGCGACGGGGAGCAGGCGCGCATCCATTTCGTGCACGGCTTTCTCGCCAATCTCGACGGCGTGGATTTCGATCGCAAGACGGTGATCGGGATCCGCAACAATCGCTACAAGGCGGAGGCGCCGACGGTGGTCGGCCCGATCCGCCGCAAGGGCCCGGTGCACGCCGCCGAAGCCGCCGCCGCGCGCGCCCACACGCGCCGCAAGCTCAAGTTCACGCTGCCTGGCCCGATGACCATCGCCGATACGATCGCCGACGAACACTATCGCGACCGCGCGGCGCTCGCCCATGCCTTTGCGGAAGCGCTGAACGAGGAGGCGCGCGAATTGGAGGCGCTGGGCGTCGACGTCGTGCAATTCGACGAGCCGGCGTTCAACGTCTATCTCAGCGAGGTCGCCGAGTGGGGCATGGCCGCCCTTGATCGCGCCGCCGGCGGCCTGACGTGCAAAACGGTGGTCCACATCTGCTACGGCTACGGCATCAAGGCCAACATTGACTGGAAGGCGACGCTTGGCGCGCAATGGCGGCATTACGAAGAGATTTTTCCGGTCATCGCGCGCAGTTCGATCGATCAGGTCTCGCTCGAATGTCGCAATTCGCATGTGCCCATCGAGGTGCTCGGGCTGCTGAAGGGAAAGGACGTGCTGGTCGGCGCGATCGATGTCGCGTCCAACGCCGTCGAGAGCCCGGAGGAGGTCGCGGACGCGATCCGCCAGGCGCTGGCCCATGTTCCGGCCGAACGCCTCTTTCCCTGCACCAATTGCGGGATGGCCCCGATGTCGTCGAAAACCGCCTACGCCAAGCTCGCGGCGCTGGCGGCCGGGGCTGAGCTGATGCGCAAGGCGCTGTAGAGTCGTCGACGTTCAGCTGTCTTGGCCAGCCTTGTCCCGGCCACCCACGCGGCGGTGCTGCAAGACACTTCCGCGGTTTTGCCGCAGTCGGTCGGCGTGGGTGCCCGGCACGAGGCCGGGCACGACGCGCGGAGGTCGCGCAGCTTGCGGCGCGCGCTCACATCCCCCATCTTGGCTCCATGAGCGCTCCGCCAACCGGGAACGGCCTCTCGCGCCTCGTCGCGGTCCTGGGGCCGACCAACACCGGCAAGACCCATCTGGCGGTCGAGCGCATGCTGGCCTTCATGCCTCCGGCATGATCGGCCTGCCGCTGCGGTTGCTGGCGCGCGAAATCTACGATCGCGTCGTCGCGGCGCGCGGCTCGGCCTGCGTGGCGCTGATCACCGGCGAGGAAAAGATCATCCCGCCCGCGCCGCAATATTTCGTCTGCACGGTCGAGGCGATGCCGCTGGACCGCCGGGTCGAGTTTCTCGCCATCGACGAAATCCAGCTCTGCGCCGACCCCGAGCGCGGCCATGTGTTCACCCACCGCCTGCTGCACGCCCGCGGCAATGCCGAGACCATGCTGATGGGCGCGCTTTCGGTCGCCCCGCTGATCCGTCGGCTGTGCCCGCAGGCCGAGGATCCAGACGCGCGAGCGCTTTTCGCAATTGCTCTACGACGGCCCGAAGAAGCTGACCCGGTTGCCGCGCCGCAGCGCCGTGGTCGCGTTCTCCGCCGATGCGGTCTATGCGATCGCCGAACTGATCCGCCGCCAGCGCGGCGGCGCGGCGGTGGTGATGGGCTCGCTCAGCCCGCGCACCCGCAACGCCCAGGTCGCGCTGTTCCAGTCCGGCGAGGTCGATTTTCTGGTCGCCACCGACGCCATTGGCATGGGACTGAACATGGACGTCGACCATGTCGCGTTCGCCGGCCTGCGCAAGTTCGACGGGCGGCGCACGCGCTGGCTCTACGCCCAGGAGATCGGCCAGATCGCCGGTCGGGCCGGGCGCTATCGCAAGGACGGCACGTTCGGCGTGACCGGCGAGTGCGCCGGATATGGACGCGGAGGTGGTCGCCGCCGTCGAGGGCCATACCTTCGACCCGGCGGCCGCGGCGGAGTGGCGCAACGCTCAGCTCGACTTCCAGTCGCTGCACGGCCTGATGCGCTCCCTCGCCGCGCCGCCGCCGACGCGCGGATTGAAACTGTCGGAGGAGAGCCAGGACGAGACGACCCTGCGGCAGTTGGCGGGCGATGAGATCGTCATTCGTCGCTGCCGCGATCGCGCCAACCTGATGCGGCTGTGGGAAGTCTGCCAGACCCCGGACTTCCGCAAGACCACGCAGGACGAGCACACCCGCCTGGTCGGGCCGATGTTCGTCCATCTGACCCAGGGCAATCGCCGCCTGCCGCAGGAATGGGCGCAAGCCCAGTTCGCGAGCCTCGATCGCGTCGACGGCGACATCGATGCCCTTTCGGCGCGGCTCGTCGCGGGTCCGCACGCTGGCTTATGTCGCCAATCGCGCCGACTGGCTCGCCGATCCCGAAAGCTGGCGCGGTCGCGCCCGCGCTCTGGAGGATCGGCTGTCCGACACGCTTCATGAGCAGCTCATGCAGCGGTTCATCGACCGGCGGACCAGCGCCCTGATGCGCAGCTTGAACGCGGGCGACGGCCCGATTCTGGCCGGGGTCGGCGCCGACGGGGCGGTGACCGTCGAGGGCCATTTCGTCGGAAAGCTGGCCGGCGTCAGCTTCGATCCGGCGCGCGGCGCGACCGCGCTGGAAAATCGCGCGCTGCGCGGCGCTGTCGAGCGGGCGGTCGCGCCGGAAGTCGCCCGCCGCCTCGGCCAACTAGCCGCCGAGGACGACGAGGCGTTCGCCTTGGCGCCCGACGGGATGGTTCTATGGCGCGGCAGGGCGGCGGGGCAACTCGCCGGCGGCGACCTGTTTTCACCGAAAGTGCGGCTGCTCGGCGATTTTGGCGCCGTCGCGGCGCGCGAACGGGCGGCGCGCCGGCTGGAGGCGTTCGTCGCGGCGGAGGTCAACCGCTGTCTGCCCGTCCTCAGCCGGCTGAAGGCGGCGGTGGCCGAGGGGCGGCTCAAGGGCCTGGCGCGCGGCCTCGCCTATCAGCTCATCGAACAGTTCGGCGTGCTCGACCGCCGGAAAGTCGAGACGCTGGTGCGCGCCCTCAGCCAGAAGGAGCGCCGGACGTTGAAGGCGCTTGGCGTGCGCTTTGGCGCCTTCAGCCTCTATCTGCCCGCGCTGACGTCGCCGCAGGCTCGCGGCGTCTGCGCCGCCTTCGCCGCGCTGGCGCTGCCGGATTGGCGGCCGGCCGTCGAGGGCTTGAGCGTGCTGCCGAGGCCGGAGCCGCCGCCCGAGGCGCTGGCGCTGCGCGGCCTGTGCGCCGTCGCGGGCCTCGCCGCGCCGGTTATGGCGCTGGAGCGGCTGGACGCGCTGGCCCGCGCCGCTTCGCCGGAACTCGCTGGCGCAATTCTGCTGACTCCCGAAATCCTTGCCGATCTCGGCTGGGCGCAAGCCCAGGCCGAGCGCATCTTGCGGGCGCTTGGTTTTGCGCCGGCGCGCAAGGGCGTGACGGAAGCGCCGACCCCGTGGCGCCGTCGGCCGCGCGCCGCGGAGGCGGCGCCGGCCGACGCCGGCGCTTCGGCTTTCGCCGCCCTGGCGGCAATCACCGCGCCCGCGCCGAGAGGGCGTCGCAAGCGGGTTCGCCGGCGCAGCGGGGCGCGGGGCCTCCCGGCGTGAGCGAGACGGGCGAGACCTGCCGGATCGACGTCTGGCTGTGGCGCGCGCGCTTCTTCAAGACCCGTGCTCTGGCCGCCCGCCGGGTGGCGGACGGCGACGTCTGGCTGTCGCGCGGCGGCGCCGAGACATGCCTGGACAAGCCAGGCCGCTTGGTGCGCCGCGGCGACTGCCTGGTGTTGATGCTCGGCGACCGGCGCGCGCGGGTGCGGATCGAGGCGCTGGGCGCGCGGCGCGGACCGGCGTCGGAAGCGCGCGCCCTCTACCGCGCGCTGGCCGAGCCCGCGCGCAATCCGTCTGCCGAGGGCGAGTCGGGTTGTTCAACATCGAGGTGTGAATCGCCGGCGCAGCTTCGCGCGCTTCGAGATTAGCGTCGCCGCGCGTCGTCGCCGCACCTGCTATTTCGGCAAGGCCTCCCGCTCTTTCAGAAGCTCCGCCAGCAGACTTTCCTGTTCGGCGATGCGGTCGGCGGCGCGACCTTCGTCCGCCGCCCCGGAAAACGCCGAGGCTTGCTCGGTAAGTTCGCGGATGTTGTCACGAACGGCGGCGATGCGGGCTTCGAGATCGATCGAGGCTGTGGCGCGGGGCATGGAGTTTCCAGTCTTGCTCAGTGCGGAATGACCTACCCGAGCATAGCATCTGGCGCCGGCTCATTGCGAGGCGCGCTTCGAGGCGGGGCCGTCCGGTCGGCATTGACGCGTCAAGCGGCTTGACCGCGCGAGCCCAAGCCTGTTCGATGCTCGAGCGCGCGGCGCCGTCGTCACCGCAGGATCGATGGCGGCCGCCGGGCGGCGGGATGAAAGGCCATGCTGACTGTCGTCGTTCTGATCTATTTCCTGCCGACCATTGTGGCGCTCGGCCGCGGCCATCTCTCGGCGCTCGCGATCTTCTTTCTCGACCTGTTCCTCGGTTGGACTTTGATCGGCTGGCTGGTCGCGCTGATCTGGTCCTGCACGGGAAACACCGCGGCGAACTTCTATCGCCTGCAGGCCGACGCCGTCGGTCCGATGGGACCGATCCGACCGAGGCGCTCCAGCGGCCCGTTGTGGCTGGTGCTCATCCTCATCCTGGTCGCGATCGCGGTGCTCGACAAACGACGCGACTATCGCGACTTCCGTTCGTTTGACTTTGCCTTTCCGCCGCACAGCGGAGTTCGCCTCTGATCGCGGGCGGGGCGGCAATCCCGACAACGCGGCCTCGACGATGCGCGGCTAGACGCTGTCCGCCTTCTCGAAGATCGGCGTGTACTGCACGCGGGGCTGCTTCAGCCGCACGAGCGCAGCGCCGTCCGCGACGCCGATGATCTCGATCCGGGTGATGCGCACGACGCCATCCGGGATCATCACCATATCGGCCTGCTCGCATCGCCGAAAGACGCTGGTCAGGATCGAGCACGCCCCCATTCCGAAACGACCGTTCACCCGCGCCAGCGCCGCGTCGACTTTCTCGTTCGCGCCCGCGCCGACAAACGCCTCCACTTCCTCGGCCGTGTCGCATACGAGGCCGTGTCCCGCCGCCAGCTTTTCGCCTGGCGACTGCGCCGGCGCCGCGAAGGCGGCCATTGACAACACGAACGCCACCGGCGCTCCGATCAGGACGCGCGAAATGCTGGTCATGACGATGCCCTTTCTGAATGCATCACGTCTTTCGCGGCAAACAACGCGCCGACGTTGAATTCAGGCCGAGGCGTCAAGTCACAATATGGAGAGCGCCTTCTCTCGCCGTTGCGCCGGGCGTCATTCGACGCCGTTGCAACCAATCGGTCGGGCGCGGCGTTTCACCTGACTTCGGACTCCCAGGAGAGCCAGATCATGGGCTTTTGTCTTCAAACCGCCGCGACCGCGGCGATCGCCTTGACGATCGGCGCAATGCCGACCGCCAACGCGCAAGTCTCGCAGCCCTATCATCAGCGCCACCCGATCGCGCATCGTCCCGCCGCGTCGCAGGGCGGCGACGTCATCGTTCCCACCGGGCGCTCGTATCTTGATCCCGGCCCCAGCGCCGAGATCGGGACGGAGGATCGCTACTTCTACGAGACGGCGCGTTCTTCCGATTTTCACAGCGAGGGTCCCGACTTCACCCGGAACGCGGCGGGCTTCGAGCTTCTGCCCGGACCGCGTGATCCGCCGGGACAGAGCGGGCCGCTTTTCGTGTTCAATACGCCGGGCTACGCGAAGGGGGCCCGCTGAGGGGAGGCTCTGGCGCATTTGCGGCGTGAAATCGTCTTAGGCGTCGCTGGCGGCCGCGCCTGCTGATCCTTTAGTCGCCCTCCACCCCGCCATCCGCGGCCATGGCCGGCGGCGCAATTGCCTTCGCCCGGCTTATTTTCTAACCTGTCGTTCGCCGCTTCCCGACAATGGCGCCGCTCCAGAAAGCGACAGGACAGGTGAAAGAGACGACAGGGGCAAATCCTCGGCGGTCCCGCCGCCCGCCGCCTCCGTCCGACAAGTCGCCCTCCGGCTCCGATCTGTCCGTGGATTCTATCCTCGAAGGAATCGGAGAAGGCTTTCTGGCCTTCGGCGCCGACTGGCGCTTTACGGCGTTCAATCCGGCGGCGGAGGAGATTTTCAATCTGCCGCGCAGCGCGGTCATCGGCCGACTGTTGTGGGAGGTGTCCCCGAATATCGTCGGCACCGAGTTCGAGCGGCGCTATCGGCTGGTGATGTCGGAGCGCACCAGGCAGGTGTTCGAGACCCACTCGGTTCTTCGTCCCGATCGCTACCACGAGGTGCGCGCCTTTCCGCTCGGCGACGGCGTGGGGGTGGCGTTTCGGGACGCCTCGGCGCGCCGGAGCGTCGATCAGGCGCTGCGCGAGCGTGAAGCCGAGCTCGCGCGAGTTCAGCAGATCGGCGGCGTCGGCGGCCTGGAAGTCGATCTGCACAATGGCTTCCGCACCCGCCGGTCGCCCGAATATCTGCATCTGCATGGTCTTCCCGCCAGCGCGGCGAACGAAAGCCATGAGCAGTGGGTGCAACGTGTTCATCCCGACGATCGCCAGCGCGTCGAAAAATATTTTCTCGATGCGATCGCCGGATTGGAGACCCATTACAAGGCGGAATATCGCATTGTCCGGCCGAGCGACGGCGCAGTGCGGTGGATCAGGGCGGTCGCCGAGATCGAACGCGATCCGCAGGGCCGGGCGGCGCGGCTGGTCGGCGCCCATTTTGACATCACCGAGCGTAAGGAAGCGGAGCGGGCGGCGCGGGAGAGCGAAGAGCGGTTGCGTGCGATAGCCGACGCTCTCCCGTTGTTGATTTCCTATGTCGACGACGAACAACGTTTCCGCTTCGCGAACAAGCCCTATGAACAATGGTTCGGTCGTCCGTTGAGCGAGATCGTGGGCCGGAAGCTGAGTGAGGTCATGGACGCCGCGACTTACGAAGCGCGGCGGCCCTACGTCGAGCGCGCGTTGGCCGGCGAGAGCCTGTCCTACGAAGTTGATCTGCGGCGCCCGACGGGAACCATCGTCACCGAGGTGGTGCATGTTCCGCACTGCGGCAGCGACGGGCGCGTGGTCGGGTTCTATGCAGTGGTCCGGGATATAACGGACCGCAAGGTCGCGGAACGGGCGCTCGTCGAAAGCGAGGAGCGCTTTCGGTCGATCGCCAACAGCGCGCCGGTGCCGATCTGGGTTAGCCGGCTCGACGGCCTGCGGGCGTTCGTCAACGACGCCTACGTGAAGTTCCTTGGCGTTCCCTTCGAGCAGGCTCTGAATTTCGACTGGCGCAAGGCGCTCCATTCCGAAGACCTGCCGCGCATAATGAACGAACAACGGGCGGGAGAGGCGTCTCGACGACCGTTCGCCCTCGAAGCGCGGTATCGACGCGGCGACGGCGAATGGCGGTGGCTGCGTTCCGAATCGCAGCCGCGATGGGGCCCGGCGGGCGAACACATCGGATTCATCGGGGTGGCTTACGACATCACGGCGTCGAAGACGGCTGAGCAAAACCTCACGCAGCTCAATGAGACGCTGGAGCGCCGGATTGAGGAGCGAACCACGCAATTGGCCGCCACCCAGGCGCTGATCTGGACGTTCTTTCAACATTCGCCGGAATGCCACGCCGTCATGCTGGAGACCGAGCAGGGGCAATTTCGCTACGAGGCGGCCAATCCGGCGACCTTGCGACTGTATGGCCGGACCCGGGAGGAGGTGGTCGGCTACACCATTGATGAGGTGTTCGGCGCCGAAAATGCGGCCGAAGTGAATCGGTTCCTGGCGGCGTGCCTGAGCTCCGGGGCGCCGTATCGCTACGAAAGAATGCAAGGCGACGCGATCATCGAGGCGATCGCGACACCTGTTCCGCACGAAGCCGGCGCGGACCGCCGTCTTGTCGTGAGCGCGCGCGACGTGACGGAGCGCCGCCGCCTCGAGCAGCAATTGAGGCAGGCGCAGAAGATGGAGGCGGTCGGTCAGTTGACCGGCGGCGTCGCGCACGACTTCAACAATCTGCTCACTCTGGTGCTGGGCGGCCTCGATGCGATCGGCCGGCAGACGCGGCGCCTCGAGTCGACTCCCGCGGTCGCCCGGATCGAGCGCGCCAGAGACATGGCGATGCAGGGCGTGCAGCGCGCGACCGCGTTGACGAGCCGCCTGCTGGCGTTTTCCCGCCAGCAGGCGCTGGCGCCGCAACCCCTGGACGCCAACAAGCTCGTCGCGGGCCTCTGCGATTTGTTGCGCCGCACGATCGGCGAGGCGATCAACCTCGAGACGGTGCTGGCTGGAGGGCTATGGCGCACCTTCGCCGATCCCAATCAGCTCGAGAATGCGATTCTCAATCTGGCGCTCAACGCCCGTGACGCCATGCCGGGCGGCGGCAAGCTGACGATCGAGACCATGAATTCGTCTCTCGACAGCGCCTATATCGCGACCCTTACGGAGCCGGTGACGCCGGGGCAATATGTGATGATCGCGGTCGCCGACACCGGCGTCGGCATGGACCGCGCAACGCGCGAGCGTGCTTTCGATCCGTTCTTCACGACCAAGGAAGTCGGCAAGGGCACGGGCCTGGGCTTGAGCCAAGTCTATGGATACGCCCGCCAATCGTCCGGCCACGTCAAGATCTACAGCGAGCTCGGCGAAGGGACGACGGTGAAGATTTATCTTCCGCGCCATCTCGGCGCCGACGACGCTGAGATCGAAGCGCGCGGCCCCGCCGGGCAGGTCGCCCTGACCGGCGAGGAATCCATTCTGGTGGTCGAGGACGACGATGGCCTCAGGGCCTACACCCGAGAAATCCTGCAGGAACTGGGCTACCGCGTTCTGGAGGCGGGCAACGGCGTCGCCGCGCTGGAAATCCTCGACAGCGAGCATGTCGACCTCATGCTCAGCGATGTCGTCATGCCCGGCGGACTCAACGGGCGCCAACTCGCCGACGAAGCGAGCCGCCGGCGCGCCGGCCTGAAGGTGTTGTTCATGACCGGCTATACGCGCAACGCCATCGTGCATCACGGGCGCCTGGACGCCGGCGTGCAGATGATCACGAAACCGTTCACGTTCGACGAGTTGGCGGCCAAGGTTCGTGAACGGCTGGATTCGGCGCAATAGGCGCGCAACCGCCGTCGACCGCCTCGATTCACATGGCTCCGTCCAGCCTGTTCCCGCGCTCTGCGATCATCGCGCTGAAGGGCTCCCAGAGCGGACGCACGACGTCGACGCGCATGCATCGACCCATCTGGGCGACCGCCAGCTTTCCTGCCTGCATCTCATCGTCCGCTTCGATGAGCACGATCCGTTGCGCGGGCGACTTGTTGTCAAAGCTGGAGAAGTAGTGAGCCTGCCAGATCGATTTGGCCACGGAACGGATCCTTTCCTCTAAGGTCGATGATGGCGTTCAACGCAGAAACGCTACGAAAAGTTCCCGCGAACACCGTTCGGTCGAGCGCCACGCTGCGGGCGCGCGGAGCCGACCAAACAGACCGCAGAAGAGGAAATGTTTGGTTGCCGACATTCGTCAAATTCGACCGATCGGGCTTCATTCCGAAAGAAAATGCCCGAGCGCGCTGAGCGAGCGAATGCGATCGCAGGTGATCTTGGCGATCGCCAGCATCGGCACTGCGAGGATCGCGCCGGGAATCCCCCACATCCAGAACCAGAAGACCAGCGACAGGACGACCAGAAACGGGTTGAGGGTGAAGCGCCGGGCCAGCAGCAACGGCGTCACCGCCTCGCCCTCGATCATATGGACCGCCAGGTACAGTCCCGATGGCAGCAGCGCCTGCCAGAGCGGCTCGATGGTCAACAGGCCAGCCAGCAGGAAGATCGCCATCGCGGTGAGCGGGCCGAGGATCGGCGCATAATTCAGCACGAAGGCGACCGTTCCCCAGAGAACGGGATCGCCGACTCCGGTGAGCCACATGATCATCGCGGTGGCGACGCCGACCGCCGCGTTCATGATGGTGATCGTCACGAGATAGGCCGAGATGTCGCTTTCGATCTGCTGCGCGATGGCGACCGCCTGTCGCTTGCTGCTGAAGCGCGGCAGGATCTCGACGAGCCGCCGCAGGAAACTGTCGCCCGACACCAGGAGAAAGTACAGAAAGAGCACGGTCGTGAACAGGCCACTGGCGAAGCTGCGGGCGCCGGCGAACAACGTCGCCACGACATGCGAACCATCGAGAGAGCCGGCCGCCGGCTCATGCCCGCCGCCCGCTCCGAGGCTCCCCACTTGCGTCAGGAATCGTTGCAGTGTGTCGATCGGCTCGCGAACGAAGCTCAGTCGCTGTTGAAGCCGGGGAATGCCTTCCGGGAGCTTGGCCGCCCAGACGCCCGCCGGTCCCGAGACCGCCGCGCCGACGCCGACGATCGTTCCGAACAACGCGACGATGAGAATGAGCGCCGCGAGGGCCTTGGGCACGCGCCATCGCACCAGAAACCGCAAGCCCGGCCGCATCAACAGGTTCAGCGCGAAAGCGAAGACCATCGGCTGGACGATCTCGGCCGCCAGATAGGCGGTTGCGAGAAGCGCCAGAACCAGCAGGACTCCGAGGACAATGACATCCGGATTGGAGGGCAGAGGCATCTCCTCCGGCTCTTCCTTCGGAGCCGGTTCTTCGGCCGTTGAGACGATCTCCGCATCTGCCAATGTCAGGCTCGCTGCACTCGAATCCTCGGTCACGTCTTCCGTGTTCGTCTCGATCGCCGCACGCTTCTGAACGGCGGAGAGGGAGACAGGCTCCGACTGCGGCGGCCAGTCCGCGTCGACGCCCGATTCAATGGGAAAAGGAGGGGCCGCTTTGAGCATGGAGAAACCGCAAAGCGGCCCCAGACCGCGACGGGGCTGGGGGAAAAGGGTCGCGGTCACTTCTAACGAACGAACGATCGGAAGGTTCCGTCGGCGCGGCAGGTTTGTCAGTCGATATCTTGCCCTCTCTGCGACGCGCGCTCGGCCCGATCGTCGGCTCCTTGCGTGTAGATACGGCCTATGCGCGATGGCCGCTCGATCGGCGCAGCGCCTCCTGGATGTCCCGCGGCGGGGAACGAAACATGCTTCAGCCGCATTGTCGGCGCAGCTTCCCGTTGCGAGACCCCGTCATGAAAATCGCGCAGATCGCCCCCCTTATGGAGAGCGTGCCGCCTCGGCTATACGGCGGCACGGAGCGTGTGGTTTCGTATCTGAGCGAAGAGCTGGTGCGGCAAGGGCACGACGTCACCCTGTTCGCCAGCGGCGATTCCGTCACCTCGGCGCGGCTCGTCGCGTGCTCGGACGAGGCGATCCGGCTCAACCCGGCGATAAAGGACTATATTCCGCACTACATGATCATGCTCGACAAGCTGCGCCGCTCGGCGCATCTGTTCGACATATTGCATTTTCATATCGACGCGTTCCACATGCCGCTGTTTCGCGACATGGTCTTCAAGACCGTGACGACGCTTCACGGACGGCAGGATCTGCCGGACCTCGCCCATCTCTACCGGGCCTTTCCGGACATGCCGCTGGTGTCCATCTCGAACGCGCAGCGCGAGCCGATCGCCGACGCGAACTTCATAAAGACGATCCATCACGGGCTGCCGGTCGATCTGCTCAAGCCCAACTACGAACCGCGCGGCGGCTATCTGGCTTTCCTCGGTAGAATCTCCCAGGAAAAGGGTCCCGACAGGGCGATCGCCATCGCCAACGCGCTGGGGCTGCCGCTGAAGATCGCCGCCAAGGTCGACAAGGCGGACGAGCAATACTTCCGGGAGGTGCTCGCGCCGCTGCTCGATCGACCCGGCGTGCAATACGTCGGCGAGATCAACGACTATGACAAAACGAAGTTCCTTGGCGACGCGGTCGCCTTGCTGTTTCCGATCGATTGGCCGGAGCCCTTCGGACTCGTGATGATCGAGGCGATGGCGTGCGGGACGCCGATTGTCGCGTTTCGCCGCGGCTCGGCGGTCGAAATCGTCGAGGAGCGCCTGACCGGACGCCTGGTTGACACGGTTGACGAGGCGATCCAGGTTCTGCCGGAAGTCGTTCAGTTCAACCGCCGCGCCATCCGGCGACATTTCGAGGAGCGGTTTTCCGCTTCCCGCATGGCGGGCGACTACCTCGATGTCTATGCCGACCTGAGCCGTCGCGCAGCGGCCAACGTGATGCGTCGAGGCCGTTCGGTCGGATCCAAGGTCATCGCTCTGCCGCGCAAGAACGGCGTGGAGCACTATGCGGGCTAACGAAAAGCCTCGGGCGGTCGAGAGCCTTACGGGCTCTGTCGACGCGATGGCGCAGGCGCCGTTCTCCATTCTGGCGAGCGCGCCGTCGGCGCGACCGCGCCACACGCTCAAGCATGGCGACACGTTCGCCGTATTCGACAGCCACGGCGACATGGGGGCCTTCGCGGGCGGCGCCGACGGTCTGTTCGATCACGACACCCGCTATCTCGCGCGGCTGCAATTGTTGCTCGACGGCGTGTCGCCGCTTCTGCTCGGCTCGAGCGTCCGCGACGACAACCTGTCGTTTACCGCCGATCTGACCAATCCCGACGTGTTCTTCGAGGGGCGCGTCAGCCTGCCGCGCGACACGCTTCACGTTGTGCGAACCCTCTACTTGTGGAAGGGCGTCGCGCATCAGCGGATCGCCGTCGCCAACTATGGGGAAGGGCGGGTCGAATTCACGCTGGCGATCCTGTTCGGCAATGACTTCGCGGACCTGTTCGAAGTGCGCGGGCAGCAGCGCCAGCGGCGCGGCGAACAGCGCGAGCAAGCGCGCGGGGCCGGCGCCGTCGATTTCATCTATCGCGGGCTCGACGGCGCGACGCGGCGCGCCGCGCTGCGGCTCACCCCCACGCCGTCTCAACTCGTCGCCGGCGCCGCGACCTATCGGCTCAGCGTAGAGGCCTCGCGATCGCTTTACGTCTACATTTCGGCCGAATGCCACGGCCCGCAGCCCGTCAGGCGCGTCACTTTCTTCAAGGGGTTGATGGCGGCCAATCGCGACCGGCGAGAGGCCTCGAAGGAGGCCGGCGCCGTTCAGACCTCCAACGAAGTGTTGAACGAGGCGCTGTGCCGAGCCCAGGCCGATCTGCGCATGCTGATCACCGACACCCCGGAAGGGTCCTACCCCTATGCCGGCATCCCCTGGTATTCGACCACCTTCGGACGCGACGGACTGCTGACGGCGCTGCAAATGCTCTGGTGCGATCCGTCGATCGCCAGGGGCGTGCTCAAGCGTCTGGCGGCGTTTCAGGCGACCGGATTCGACGCCGCCTCGGACGCTGAACCGGGCAAGATCCTGCACGAAATGCGCGCCGGCGAGATGGCGGCGTTGAAGGAAGTGCCGTTCGGCCTGTACTACGGCTCCGTCGACGCGACGCCGTTGTTCGTCGTCCTTCTCGGCCTTTACGTTGAACGAACCGGCGATGAGGCCACGTTGCGCGAACTATGGGGCGCCGTCGAACGGGCGCTGCACTGGATGGATGCGTCCGGCGATCCCGATGGCGACGGCTTTCTCGAATACAGCGGGGCCGGCGCGCAGAAGAACGGATTGCGCAATCAGGGGTGGAAAGATTCGTTCGACGCGATTTTTCACGCCGACGGCGAACTCGCGGAAGGACCGATCGCGCTGTGCGAAGTGCAGGGCTACGGGTTCGCCGCGAGACGGTTGGCGGCGCAGTGCGCGCGTCGCCTGGGCCTGGTCGAGGCGGCCGAAAAGCTCGACCGGACCGCCGACGAGTTGGCGCGCCGCTTTGAAGAGGCGTTCTGGTGCGAGGAGATCGGCCTTTACGCCATCGCCCTCGATCGCGACAAAAGGCCGTGCCGGATTCGCTCGTCGAACGCCGGCCACCTCCTGTGGACCGGCATTGCCCGGCCGGACCGGGCGCGCCGCGTCGCCGACGCGATGATTTCGCCCGACTTTTTTTCGGGCTGGGGCGTGCGCACGCTCGCCAAGGGCGAGCCGCGCTATAACCCGATGTCCTATCACAACGGCTCCGTCTGGCCGCACGACAATTCGTTCATCGCCCTGGGCTTCTCGCGCTACGGGCTTTCCCGGCATGTCGACGTCATCTTCGAGGGCGTGCTCGCGGCGGCCAGCTACATGGACTTGCGTCGGCTCCCGGAACTGTATTGCGGTTTTCGCAGACGACGCGGCGCCGGACCGACCCTCTATCCCGTGGCCTGTTCGCCGCAAGCGTGGGCGTGCGGCTCGTTGTTCCTGATGATCCGCTCAGCGCTTGGCGTCGAGTTCGAGCCGGGCGCAAGGGCGATCCGCTTCAGGAACCCGCGATTGCCGCCATTTTTTGACGAGATCGCGCTGCGCCATCTCGTGATGAACGACGCGACGGTCGACGTCGAGTTGCGGCGCCGCGGATTGCATGTGTCGATGCGGGTGTTGCGCAACACCGGGACCGCCGAGGTCTCTTTGATCAGTGGTTGAGCGTCGAGCGCGCGGCGCCGGCCGTTCGGGCCGTCGCCGCGGGTCGACCGGAGCGCCGCCCCAGCTTCCGCTTGCTTACGGCCCGGCCCCTGCCTCTTTCATCGCCTCGATCGGGTCCGGCGACGCTTCGAGCACGCCGGCCAGCAACGCCAGCAACTCGGCCGGATGGAATGGCTTGGCGAGACATGGGAGCGCCAGCTGCTCCGACGCCGGCAGGTTCGGATAGCCGCTCGCCAGAATGATCGGCAACGTCGGCCACGTCCTTCGAATGTTCCGGGCAAGCTCGATCCCCGTCATGTCCGGCATCGCCTGATCGGTGACGACGACGTCGAATTCCTCTTCGCGCAGCGCGTCGAGCGCCTTGGCGCCCGACGGCGCATCCGCGACGATGTGCCCCTCATCCTCGAGCATCGCCACGACGCTCGCCAGAACGAGCGGATCGTCGTCGACGACGAGAATGCGCCGCCGTCGTGTCGCGCGCGGTGATGCGAGAGCAGGGGCGGTCGAACCGGACGCGCGTTGCTCGGCGACCGGAAGCCAGAGCTGGACCGTCGTTCCCTCGTGGACCCGGCTCTGCAGACGCAGCGCGCCACCGGATTGAACGGCCAGACCGTGGACCGTCGAGAGGCCGAGACCGGTGCCCTTTCCGACGCCCTTGGTGGTGAAGAAGGGCTCCACCGCCCGCTTCATCGTCGCATCATCCATGCCGCAGCCGGTGTCGCTCACGGCGATGCAAACATATTCGCCGGGGCCGGCGCCGGGCAGGTCGGACGGGGCCTTCCCGCGCCGCGCGTCGATGCCGAGCCGACCCCCGTCTGGCATCGCATCGCGCGCATTCAGCGCCAGGTTCAGCAACGCAAGCTCGAGCTGGTTCGGATCGACTCTGACCGCCGGCAAATCGGGGCTGAAGGCGACCGCAATCTGGATGCCCGGACCGATCGAACGGCCCAGCATTTCGGCAATGCCGTCGACGAGGTCGTGCAACTCGACAGCCTGCGGCTTCAATTCCTGGCGGCGCGCGAAGGCGAGCATCCGCTTTGTCAGCGCCGCGCCGCGCTCCGCGCCGGCGGCGGCGGCCTCGACGAAGCGAACGAGCGCGGGATCCGCAAGGCGCCGCTTCAGAAGGCCGAGATTGCCCAGCACCACCATCAGAACATTGTTGAAGTCATGGGCGACGCCGCCGGTCAGCTGCCCGATGCTCTCCATCTTCTGCATCTCATGCACCTGCGCCAGCGCTGCTTCGCGCTCGCGGGTCCGCTCCTCGATCCGTTCTTCCAGAACCGAGTTGGCCCTGGCGAGCTCCTCCGTCCTTTCCATGACGCGGCGCTCGAGCTCGACATTCATCTTCTCGAGCTGGCGCGTCTTGCGATAGAGCTCAGCGAACACCTTCACCTTGGCGCGCAGCAGTTCCGGAACCACCGGCACCGACACGTAGTCGACCGCTCCCGCCTTGTAGCCGCGCAACAGGTCGCGGTCGCTCATGTGAATGCCGGAGACGAAAATGATCGCGGTGCGCTGATAGCGCGGGTGCTCGCGGATCATCGCGGCAAGCTCGAATCCGTCGAGATCGGGCATCGAGACGTCGGTCACCACCACCGCGATGTCATGACGCAGCAGTTGATGCAGCGCCTCCCGCGCGGAGCCGGCGACGATCAGGTTCTCGTCGAGCTCCCGCAGAATCGCGTCATAGCTCAGCAGCTTGGCGGGCTGGTCGTCGACCAGCAGAATATTGACCTTCTCGCCGTGGTTCGCGCTCAATTGGCTTTACCGATGCAGCCACATGCGCAGCGTCGATAGAAGCTGCTCGGTGTTCACCGGCTTGGCGAGATAGTCCGAAGCGCCGGCGTCGAGACACTTCTCGCGGTCGCCCTTCATCGCCTTGGCGGTCAGCGCGACGATCGGCAGCCGGTGAAAACAGTTCTTGGCCCGAATGACTTCCATTGTCTGGTATCCATCCATTTCCGGCATCATGATGTCCATCAGCACGATCGCCACTTCCGGCGTCGATTCCAGCAGCGAAATCGCCTCCTTGCCCGTCGTCGCGGTCAGAACCTTCATTCCGCGGCGCTCCAGCATGCTCGACAGCGCAAAGATGTTGCGCGCGTCGTCGTCGACCAGCAACACGCTCTGGCCGATCAGGTCTTCGTCCGAACTGTGCAGCCGCTCCAGCATGCGCTGCTTGCCCGCCGGCAGGTCGGACACGACGCGGTGCAGGAACAATGCGGTTTCGTCCAGCAGCCGCTCGGGCAATTCCACGCCCTTCACGACGACGCTTCGCGCAAGGGTGTGAAGCCGCGTGTTTTCCTCCGACGAAAGCTCCCGCCCGGTGAACACCACTACCGGAACATCTCCGAGCGCCTCGTCGGCGCCGATCGCTTCGAGCACGTCGAAGCCCGAAATGTCGGGCAGGCGAAGATCAAGCACCACACAATCCACGGAACCTTGCTTCAACTGCTCGATTGCGTCCGCCCCGGTCTCCGCAACGACGATGTCGATGTCCTCATGTCCGAGCAGTTCGGTGATGCTCAGCCGTTCGTCGGCGTTGTCCTCGACCACCAGCAACCGCTTGCGGCGCGGCCGAATGTATTCGCTGATCCGCGCGAACGCCCCCCGCAGCCCCTCGGCGCTGGTCGGCTTGGTGATGAACGAAAAGGCGCCGCGCGCCAGCCCGTGCTGGCGGTCCTCGTCGTGAGTGACGATCTGCACCGGGATATGACGGGTCGCGGGGTCCTGCTTGAGTTGGCTCAGCACCGTCCAACCCAGCATGTCGGGCAGGAAAACGTCGAGCGATATGGCGGCCGGTCGATACTCGCGGGCGAGCGCGAGCGCATCGGCTCCGCGCACGGCGATGAGAATCTTGAAGCCGTGATCATGCGCGAGATCCGCCATGATTCGCGCATAGTGCGGATCGTCCTCGACGATCAGCAGCGTGGCGTCGCCGGCCCCGATCGAGCGCCGGTCGTCCTGCAACGCCTCGACCGGGTGCTCGACAAACCGCGTCCGAACGGGACTCGAAGCCTCGGCGGCGTTCCCCGATCTGCCGGCGGCAGGCCCCGTCGGGCCGACATAGGCGAGCGGCAGGTAGAGTGTGAAGCTGCTGCCCTTTCCGGGAGAGCTGCGCAATTGAATCTCGCCGCCAAGCAGGCTCGCCAGTTCGCGTGAAATCGCCAGGCCGAGACCGGTTCCGCCATATTTGCGGCTCGTGCTGGCGTCGGCCTGCTGGAACGCCTCGAAGATGATCCTTTGCTTCTCGGCCGGGATGCCGATGCCGGTGTCCGTCACTTCGAAGGCCACGACCGTCGGCGCGTGCCGCAGCACCGGGTGGTCCATGTTGTAGCCGTCCGTGACCGATTTGACCGACAGCTTCACGCCGCCCTGTTCGGTGAACTTGAAGGCGTTGGAGAGAAGGTTCTTGAGAATCTGCTGGAGGCGTTTGGCGTCGGTGGTGACGCTGCGAAGCGTCGGGTCGACCTCGAAATCAAAGGTCAGGCCGCGATTCTCCGCCTCATGCCGGAACGGCCGGGTGACCGTCTCCTGCAGGCGGCTCACCGGGATTTCCTCGGCGTCGACCGAGACCGTGCCGGACTCGATCTTCGACAGGTCCAGGATATCGCTGATCAGGTTGAAGAGGTCGGTGCCCGCGCCGTGGATGGTGCGCGCGTATTCGATCTGTCGACCCGAGAGGTTGCCGTCGGGATTGTCGGCGAGCTGCTGGCCCAGAATCAGGATCGAGTTGAGCGGCGTGCGCAGTTCGTGCGACATATTGGCGAGGAATTCTGACTTGTATTTCGAGGTCAGTGCGAGTTCCGTCGCCTTCTCCTCGAGGGCGCGCCGCGCCTGCTCGATTTCTTGATTCTTGCGCTCGACGTCGACATTGCGTTCGGCGAGTTGCTGCGCCTTCTGCTCGAGCTGTTCGTTGGTCTGTTGCAATTCGCGCTGCTGGCTCTGCAGTTCGGTCGCGAGCTGCTGCGATTGCTTCAAGAGACCCTCGGTCTGCATGGTCGCTTCGATGCTGTTGAGCACGATCCCGATGCCGCCGGTGAGCTGTTCGAGGAACGCCTTCTGCAGAGCGGTGTAGGCGCTGACCGACGCCAGCTCGATGACCGCCTTGACTTGTCCTTCGAACAGCACGGGCAGCACGATGATATTGCGCGGAGTCGCCTTGAACAGGCCGGAGCGGATCGGCACGACATTGTCGGGAATTTCGGTGATCAACATGCGGCGTCCGTCGAGCGCGCACTGGCCGATCAGCCCTTCGCCCATTCTCAGGCGCTCCAGGTGGCCCTCGGCGCCGCCGTCGGCGTAGGAGGCCAGCAGCGCCAGCCAATGGGCGTCCTCGAATGACGCGTCATTGTCGATCAGATAAATGACGCCATTCTGCGCTTCGACCAGCGGCGCGAGGCCGGACAACAGCATCCGGCCGACCGTCGCCAGATCGCGCTGACCCTGCAGCATGTTGGTGAAACGCGCCAGATTGGTCTTCAGCCAGTCCTGCTCGGTGTTGTGGTCGGTGGTCAGCCGCAGGTTGTCGATCATCGTGTTGATATTGTCTTTGAGCTCGGCGACCTCGCCGCGCGCATCGACCTGAATCGACCGCGTCAGGTCGCCCTTGGTGACCGCCGTGGCGACCTCGGCGATCGCGCGCACCTGCGTCGTCAGATTGGCGGCCAGCAGATTGACGTTGCCGGTCAGGTCCTTCCACGTGCCGGCCGCCCCCGGCACGTTGGCCTGGCCGCCGAGACGTCCTTCGACGCCCACTTCGCGCGCCACGGTCGTCACCTGTTCGGCGAAGGTCGCCAGTGTGTTGGTCATGTAGTTGATCGTCTCGGCGAGCGCGGCGACCTCGCCCTTCGAGGTCATGGTCAGGTCCTGCTTGAGGTCGCCGTTGGCGACCGCCGTCACGACCTTGACGATGCCGCGCACCTGTTCGGTCAGATTGGCGGCCATCACGTTCACGGTGTCGGTGAGGTCCTTCCAGGTGCCGGCGACGCCCGGCACCTGCGCCTGGCCGCCAAGCTTGCCGTCGGTGCCGACCTCGCGTGCGACGCGGGTCACTTCCGAGGCGAAGGCGTTGAGCTGATCGACCATCGTGTTGATAGTGTTCTTCAATTCGAGGATCTCACCCTTCACGTCGACGGTGATCTTGCGCGACAGGTCGCCGCGCGCCACGGCGGTGGTCACTTCGGCGATGTTGCGCACCTGGGTCGTCAGATTGGCGGCCAGCAGGTTGACGTTGTCGGTGAGGTCCTTCCAGGTGCCGGCGACGCCAGGGACGACCGCCTGGCCGCCGAGGCGCCCTTCGGTGCCGACCTCGCGCGCGACGCGCGTGACCTCCGCGGCGAACGAGCGGAGCTGGTCGACCATGGTGTTCAGCGTCTCCTTGAGCAGCATGATCTCGCCGCGCACGTCGACGGTGATCTTCTTCGATAGGTCGCCGCTGGCGATCGCGGTGGCGACCTCCGCGATGTTGCGCACCTGGTCGGTCAGGTTCGAGGCCATGAAGTTCACGTTGTCGGTGAGATCCTTCCACGTGCCGCCGACGCCGGGCACCACCGCCTGGCCGCCGAGCTTGCCCTCGGTGCCGACCTCGCGCGCGACGCGCGTGACTTCCGAAGCGAATGCGTTGAGCTGGTCCAGCATCGTGTTGATGGTGTTCTTCAGTTCGAGGATTTCGCCTTTCACGTCGACGGTGATCTTGCGCGACAGGTCGCCGCGCGCCACCGCGGTGGTGACCTCGGCGATGTTGCGGACCTGGGCCGTCAGATTGCCGGCCATCGAGTTGACGTTGTCGGTCAGGTCCTTCCAGGTGCCGGCGACGCCCGAGACCTGCGCCTGACCGCCGAGCTTGCCCTCGGTGCCGACCTCGCGGGCGACGCGCGTCACCTCGGAGGCGAATGCGTTGAGCTGATCGACCATGGTGTTCAGGGTCTCTTTCAGCTGAAGAATCTCGCCGCGCACGTCGACGGTGATCTTGCGCGACAGGTCGCCGTCGGCGATCGCTGTGGCGACCTCGGCGATGTTGCGCACCTGCGCCGTGAGATTCCCGGCCATCGAGTTGACGCTGTCGGTCAAGTCCTTCCAGGTGCCGGCGACGCCCGGCACCCGCGCCTGGCCGCCAAGGCGACCCTCGGTGCCGACCTCGCGCGCCACGCGCGTGACTTCGCCGGCGAAGGCGTTGAGCTGGTCGACCATCGTGTTGATGGTGTCCTTGAGCGCCAGGATCTCGCCGCGCACGTCGACGGTGATCTTGCGCGACAGGTCGCCGCGCGCCACCGCGGTGGCGACTTCGGCGATGTTGCGGACCTGTCCGGTGAGGTTCGAGGCCATCGAGTTGACGCTGTCGGTCAGGTCTTTCCACGTGCCGCCGACGCCGGAGACCTGCGCCTGTCCGCCGAGGCGGCCTTCGGTGCCGACCTCGCGCGCGACGCGCGTCACCTCGCCGGCGAAGCGGTTCAACTGGTCGACCATCGTGTTGATAGTCTCCTTCAACTGCAGAATCTCGCCGGAGACGTTGACGGTGATTTTCTTCGAAAGATCGCCGTTGGCGATGGCGGTCGAGACTTCCGCGATGTTGCGCACCTGCGCGGTGAGGTTAGAGGCCATCGAGTTCACGCTCTCGGTCAGATCTTTCCAGGTGCCGGCGACGCCCAGCACGTTGGCCTGGCCGCCGAGGCGTCCGTCGGTGCCGACCTCGCGCGCCACGCGCGTCACTTCCGAGGCGAACGCATTGAGCTGGTCGACCATCGTATTGATGGTTTCCTTGAGCTGCAGAATCTCGCCGGAGACGTTGACCGTGATCTTCTTCGAAAGATCCCCGCGCGCGATGGCGGTGGCGACTTCCGCGATGTTGCGCACCTGGCCGGTGAGGTTCGAGGCCATCGAATTGACGTTGTCGGTGAGGTCCTTCCATGTCCCGCCGACGCCGGGCACCAGCGCCTGGCCGCCGAGCTGGCCCTCGGTGCCGACTTCGCGGGCGACGCGGGTCACTTCGGAGGCGAAAGCGTTCAACTGATCCACCATCGTATTGATGGTGTCCTTGAGTTCGAGAATCTCGCCGCGAACATCGACGGTGATCTTGCGCGACAGGTCGCCGCGCGCCACCGCCGTCGTCACCTGCGCGATGTTGCGCACCTGGTCAGTGAGGTTTCCGCACATCGCGTTGACGCTGTCGGTCAGGTCCTTCCAGGTGCCGGCGACGCCGGGCACCAGAGCCTGGCCGCCGAGCTTGCCCTCGGTGCCGACTTCGCGCGCCACGCGCGTCACCTCGGAGGCGAACGAGCGCAACTGGTCCACCATCGTGTTGATGGCTTCCTTCAACTGCTGGATTTCGCCGCGCACGTCGACGGTGATCTTCTTGGAAAGGTCGCCGCTCGCCACGGCGATCGTCACCTCCGCGATATTGCGCACCTGGGCGGTCAGGTTGGACGCCATCGAGTTGACGCTCTCGGTCAGGTCCTTCCACACGCCGGTGACCTCGCGGACCTGCGCCTGGCCGCCGAGCTTGCCGTCGGTGCCGACTTCGCGCGCGACGCGCGTCACTTCGGAGGTGAAGACGCTCAGTTGCTTGATCATCGTGTTGACGATTTTCGCCGAGCGCAGGAACTCGCCCGCCAGCGGGCGACCGTTCACCTCCAGAGGGACCGTCTGCAACAGATCGCCCTTGGCGACCGCGCTGATGACCCGCGTGACCTCGCGCGTCGGCCACAACAGATCGTCGATGAGGGCGTTCACCGAATCTTCCATCCCCGCCCACGCGCCGCTCTGCAGCCCGAAGCGAATGCGCTGGCGCGTGCGGCCTTCGCGACCGACCACGTTTCCAACCAGATCGAGCTGGTCGGCCATGCGCTGGTTGGCGGCGACGATGTCGTTGAACGTGTCGGCGATCTTTCCGGCGATGCCGGTTTGCTGCCCCGGCAGGCGGACCGAAAAGTCGCCCGACTTCACCGCCTGAAGCGCCCTGAGCAGGTCCTGAGCGCTGATCTCTCCGGTCAAATCCGTCGGTTCGACGTCGGCGAGCGCCATCGCGGCGGACGATCGCGCTCCATTGGTCGACACGCTTCTTCGCGGGGTTGATTTCACGATGAGCTCCCAGTCACAATGGCGACGCTCGGAGAGAAGATATCGAGCGCGAGGCGCCCTCGGCATGGGTCGGCCTCGCCGGCACAGATAGTCCCAGCGAACGGGGCGCGCTGCCACGTCAGGCCGGCACTGGACGCGCTGTCGCCGCTTTGCATCATGGCGGCGCTCGCCAGGTCCGGAAGATGGCGCTTGTGGAGCGGCTCGTCTCGACCAGACGGACCGCCCACCGGAGATCGTCGACAAAATGAGCGAACATTTCGCGGCGCGCGGCGTCGTCGGAGGATCGCAGGATTGCCGACGGGTGGATCGTCGCCATGCCGGCGCGCCCGTCCGACCAATGCAGGAGTCGGCCTCGCTCCCGCGCCAGGACCACCGTACGCCCCATCAACGCAAACGCGGCGGTCGCTCCGAGCGCTACGACGAAATGAGGCGCCGTGGCGGCGATCTCACGATCGAGCCACCATCGGCACGCCTTGATCTCGCTGCGGTTTGGAGATTTGTGCAACCGCCCTCGGCCGCGCGCTTCGCTCTTGAAATGCTTCACCGCATTTGTCAGGTAGATCGAGCGGCGTTCGACGCCGATCTCGAGCAGCGCGCGATCCAGCACCATTCCGGCCGGTCCGACAAAAGGCCGCCCGGCGAGGTCTTCTTTGTCGCCAGGCTGTTCGCCGACCATCATCAATGTCGCCGTCGCCGGTCCCTCGCCAAAAACCGTCCGACTGGCCTGCCGATAGAGCGGACAGCGCGTGCAGTGCGCCGCCTCGCTGGCGATTTCAGAGAGTCGTCTTTCATCGTCCGTGGCCGCGTCGCGAGGCGCGACATTGCGGTCGCCGCTCCTTGTCGCAGACGCGTGCCGAGCCATTCGACCTGTTCCCCCGCCGGAGTCGCGCTGACATCAGAGCTCACGCGCGGCCAAACGCACCCGCCCGAGGTCACACCACCCGCCGCGTGCTCCAGTTCGGGGGCCGCCAGGCGCGCGAACGGCCGCGGAACCGGGCTCCCGTTGGCGGCGTCCCTGCAACGCGTCGGCAAGGCGATCGTTCCATCCGCGAACGAAAATTTTTGACGGCTCGATAGAGCGGCGCCCGTTGCCGCGGAGCGACGACGCGCACAGGCGGAATGTCGGATGCGGCCCTTCAAACGTCGAGCCCCGCCGCCACTTTCTTGACGACGGGGCCGCTCACGCACGGAACCTCGGAGGGCAAATTGAGGCTCCTGGTGGCCGCCCCCAACGCCCGCCGCCTGGCGTGGTTCCCTGCCGGCGGCGAAATTTCTATGACCCCGTACAGTCAGGCGACCAAAGTCCGCCAAGCGCGGTGGTGAGAACTCCCGTCGAGTCGTTCGTCGGCGACGAATGAAAAGTGTGCCGCGGCCGGAACCCCGAGCGGTCTTTGCGCGTTGCCGCGGCTGTGATGCTCCCACGCCTTGGAGCGTTGGGGTTGCAGGCTGGGAGCATCAAACCGCGAGTGCGCAAATGGCCGCGTCGTTACGCGGCCCTTGAAGCGTGAGGAGGACGGCATGAGTCCCGCGATGATGGGGGGAGCTTTGGCGGCGGCGGCATGCGTCATGGCGGTCGGTTCTGGTCTCGTCGTGCCCATCGGCGCCACGGCCGGCGGGTTTCTCGACATCGCCGCCATCGCGGTGGCGATGGTCTGCCTAGGGCTGTTGGAGGGGACCTAGCGCGGAATAACGCGAACAGATCGCAGCGCGAATGTTCTCTGAGCCGTGTGGTTCACGACGAACTGCCCGCGCATCGGTCGGCCAGGACGCCAAATGACGGCGCCGTCGCGAATCCCTCAGCGCGAATTGCGAGGCAGCAAAGGAAACGCCAGCCCCGAAGGGCCGGCGTTACTGAAGACGTTGCGGGTCTAGCGGTTCCGGTTGGCGGCATCGTCGAGTTTGTTCGCCGCATCCTGCGCGGCGTCTTTGGCCTCGCCGACCTTCTTCTGCACCTTGCCTTTCAGTTCCTGAACGGTTCCCTCCGCCTCGAGCCGCTCGGAGCCGGCCGCCTGCCCGATCTTGCGCTTGGCGCCGCCGACGATTTCGTTTCCCGCACCCTTCGCCTTGTCCATCATGCCGTTCATGATTGTCCTCCAGAGTTCAGGGCCTGGCCCTTTTGAGTATTGCGTTCCTCACCGATCGGTATCCGTCAGTGATGCCAAAGAAGTGCGACCAACAGAATGATGGGAATTGGCACTCCAATGAGCCAAAACAGCACGCCGCGACCGAGTCCCATTGCCCTTCTCCTTTGGTGAGCAGCCTCGTCGACTGCCGATGCTTAACCGGCCAGATCGTCAAAGGTTCCGTCGTGAACGTTGGACGCGCCGGCCGGCGAGACGCTGGGGCACCGCGCTCTCGCGGTCGAGCTTTAGAGCGGCGCGCCGCCAGCGGCGATGCGGAACCATTCACGCGACAGTTTGTTTACCAACCGCCGACGAACGACTTTCTATGGAGTTGCTCCATGGCGAACGAAATCGAAGACGACGACATTCGACCGCCTCCCCACTACCGCGAGGGCGGACCGCCGCAGATCATCACCGCCGACACCGTCCGCCAGGCTCCCTCGGGACGACGCGTTCTGGTGATGCTGCTCGCCAGCCTGTTCGCGGTCGCCGTCGCCTGGGCGGCGATCGAGCTTTTCTTCCGGCGCTGATCGGAGGGGGACCGAGTTTCAACAAGCAGGAGGCGTCATGACCTACCGTTTTCTCACCGACCATCGCGGACCGGCGACGATTTCGGGCGCTGCCGGTCGTCCGCCGGAAATCCCGGCAAACCCGCCAGGCCCGGATATTCGTCCGCCTCCGCAGGAGTTGCCCGATGTTCCGTCTCCTGCCGAGGCGCCGATTGTCGATCCTCCGCCCGCTCCGACGCCTTCGCCGCCAACAATGCTGGGCGCCGCGATCGCGGCGACGGTTCGGCGGCTTTCCGCTATGAGCGAGACGGCTATACGGAGCTTGTCAACCAGTTGGTCAATGGGGCCCGCCGGCGCGCCCGTTCGAGTCGTCGCGTCCTCCAACCGGCAATCGACTTCAACGCGCAGGCGACGCGGGAACTAAACCGCGTCGCCGCCAGTTTTAGCGTCAGCGCGAATTCGCCCGGAGGTGATTTCGCCTCCTATCCCACCCAGAACCGAAGGACAACGCCATGGGCCTGTTCAGCAAAGACATCGCGAGCATGGACGATCTGTTCATGCACCAGCTTCAAGACATCTACTATGCCGAAAAGCGCATCGTCACCGCGCTCCCGGACATGATCGAGAAAGCGACCTCGCCGACGTTGCGACAGGCCTTCACGAAACATCTCGGCGAAACCAAGAACCACGTCAAACGCGTCGAGCGGGTTTTTGAGATCTATGGCGCGGACCCGGAGTCGGTTCGCTGCCCGGCGATCGACGGCATCATCGACGAGGCCGATGAAGTGGCCGGCGACGTCGCGGACAAGAAGGTGCTCGACGCCGCTCTCATCGCCGCCGCCCAGGCGGTCGAGCACTACGAGATGACGCGTTACGGAACGTTGATCGCCTGGGCGAAGGAACTGGGCCGCGACGATTGCGCGCATGTGCTCAAGGAAAATCTCGCCGAGGAGCACGCCGCCGACAGGAAATTGACCGACATTGCGGAAAGCAGCGTCAATGGCGCCGCCGCGTAGACGCCATCGAAACGGGAGCGTGTCCCTTTGCGGGTCGCGCTCTCGTGGACGCCCCCAAAAGCGACCAAGACAAGTTGCCGCCAAGCGCCCGCCTCCTCCCAGTGGCGACCGATTCCAGGTACTGGCTTTACCTAGCGGCGGGCTCCACGCGCGCCTTGAAAGTGAGGCTGGCGTCGAACGCCGACGCCCCGTCAAATCGTGCATCGCCGCCGATGCTGTCGACGAGCGCGAACACGATCTTGGAGGTCAGCGGGTCGACAGGCGCCGCGTCCCGTCCAGGGTCGGAAATCAGATCGCGCACGGCGATCGTAACGACGCCGTTGACGTCGTGAGCGATCGTCGCGACGACGTCGGTCGTGACGTCTCGCGAGGAGCGGCGAGAATATATGGTGCTCAGGTATTCAGCGAAAATCTGGCCGGCGACCGCCAGTTCGACGGCGTCCAGCCGGAAGTCACCCCCGTCAATGACGCAGCGGCGCCTGCTTTGGTCGCCGTAGATCCGGCCAACGGCGTTCGTTATCGCCTCGACCACCGGACGCATCGCCGCCGGCTCGTGCGGCCTCTCGACGGTCAGGAACGACGTCTCTTCCAGCGCCGCGAGGCGCGTTCTCAGTTTCCTGAGCAAGTCCCAAGCCTTCGCCTCCTCGACGTGGTCGGCGTGGAGACGCAACAGACCGCCGACGATCTGGATATGGTTGCGGAGCCGGTGAACAATGTCATTGTCGGATTCGGTCGTTTTCGCCATAGCGACGCCTCGGGAGCCAAGAGCAGGCGCTCTGTCGGGTCGCCTCAGCCGGGGATAGCCGGCCAGGGCGGCGGCCGCTCTGTCATTTGACGCAGAGACGCAAAATAAATTCGGTTCGAGGCTGGGGATAGAAATGCAAACGCCATGTCGAGCCTGCCCCCTGAGAAGCTTGACAGCTTTCACCAAACTGGACGCCGGAAAAGTCGACTTCATTCAATCGCTGAAAAGCAACCATCTCCGCCAGGATGCCGGAAGCTGGATTATCCATGCTGGCCAAGCTTCCGAGCTATTTACACTGTTCTCGGGCTGGGCGGCGCGCTCCAAGACCTTGGCGGACGGTCGCCGGCAAATTCTCAACTTCATGCTGCCCGGCGATCTCCTGGGGCTGCAGGCGTCGATGTTCGCGGATGCGCTTTATGACGTCGTCGCCCTGACGGACGTGGAGCTGTGCGTCTTTCCGCGCAAACGAATCTGGAGCCTATTTCAGGAAGCGCCCGAGCTCGCTTTCGACCTTACGTGGCTGGGCGCGCGCGATGAGAGCCTGGTCGATGACAATCTCCTGACCGTCGGCGTGAGGAGCGCGAGCGAGAGGATCGCCGCGCTCATCGTCAGCCTGTATCGCCGCGCCGACAAACTGGGCATGGTGAACGACAAGACCTTGCTGTTTCCGCTCAACCAGCAACACATCGCCGACGCGCTCGGCCTCTCGCTGGTTCACACCAACAAGACCATCAACAAGCTGCGGCGACTAGGAATGTTCGATCTGGCTCACGGCTTGCTGACGCTCAAGAATCCTCATGTTCTCGCGCGCATCGCCCAAGCGTTCGACGCCGACTTCGTCTCGCGGCCGCTGATTTAGCCTGGGCCGCGCCGCGAAAGGCAACCTTTCAGCCTGCGGGACGTTAGCACGGGGCAGGCCGACCCTTGCCAAAGGCGTCTGCAAATGGAGGGCCCTATGTCGCTCGGCACAATACTTCTCATCGTCATCGTTCTCCTGCTGATCGGCGCCCTGCCGACCTGGCAATACAGTTCGGGTTGGGGCTACGCGCCGTCGGGCGCGCTCGGCACGGTCCTTATCGTGCTCCTTGTTCTTTTTCTGCTCGGGCGACTTTGAAGCCGGCAAGCATGACGATCGCGGATCCAACTCGGGAGGCCTCAGTGCCACACAGGTCAGATGAAAGTAGCGCCGACATTTCGACCGATCTCGCCGCATTGCGCGAGGATGTCGCGCGTCTGAGCGACACCCTGGCCGGCGTTGTTCGCGGTCAGGCGGACGCGGCGAGCGCGACGATCAGAGGCGCGGTCGACGACGCGAGGGGGCAGTTGTCGCAGGCCGCCTGCAACATTCGCGACAGCGCTCTCGACAAGTCAGCCGATTTCGAACGGCGGATCGAACGCAATCCCCTGACCGCCGTGCTCATCGCCGCCGGCGTCGGGCTGGCGTTTGGCGTCATGTCGAGGCCGCGGTAGGCAACAACCGACGCGGCCTTCCCGCCGCGTCGTGATGTCGCCCGCTCAGCGGCGCGGCGCATGGGAAGTCACGCCAACGCTCCGGTCTACGCGCTTGCGGTAGCGGGGCGCGACTTCTGATCGAAGAACAGCGCCTGGCTGATCACCGCTCTCACCGCGTCAGCGCTGAACGGCTTGGTGATCAGAAACGCCGGCTCGGGCGCTTGCCCAGTCAGGAACCGCTCGGGGAAGGCGGTGATGAAAACGACCGGCGCTTCCAGCGATGCAAGGATCTCGTTGACCGCCTCGAGTCCGGAACTGCCGTCCGCCAGCTTGATGTCGGCGAGGATCAGTCCGGGGCGGCTGCGCACAGCCGCGCGGACGGCCTCGGTATGCGTGCGCGCGATGGTCGTGACGTCGTGACCGAGCTGCTCGACGATTCTCTGGATGTCGAGAGCGATCAGCGGTTCGTCTTCGATGATCAGCACGCGCGTGCGGATCTGATCGGCGATTTCCCGTCCCGCCTCGTCGATCAGGCTTCGCGCCTCGCTCGGCGAACAATCGAGCGTCTGGGCGATATCCTCCAGCGGGAAAAGCTCGACCGCGCTGAGCAGGAACGCAATGCGCGGTTTGACTGAAAGCGCGCCGAGATTTCTGTCGGCGGACGCCTCCCGGCCGTAAGCCGGGCGATCGACGACGCCGTTGATCGGGAAGTCGCGCCACGTGCGCAGGAACAACCGGTACAATTCGACCCGCGGGCTCTGTCCTGCGCCGAACGCGTCCGGATCCGAAAGAATCGTCTCCAGCGTCGCCGCGACATAGGCGTCCCCCGACCGTTGCGTCCCCGTGAGCGCCCTGGCAAAGCGGCGCAACAACGGAATGAACGGCGCGATCGCCGCGGACAGTGACATGAGTTCCCCCTGGACTTGACATTCTCGCGACGAATTCGGAGCCGCGGACTACAAAAACGCGCCAGGTTAAATATTGTTCCCGGCGGACGGAACCTATTTTCGATCCGCACGTTTTGCGCTGGAGTAAGGGGGGCGAGGAAGCCGCTATGGGTGAAAAGAAGGCGCCGGGCCGCCCGGAGGACGCCCCCGCAGGCCGCGCCGACCGCGCATCCACGCATATCGGCGTGCGGCATCAACGCGATCTCAAGGACTACATCGGTCGGCAACTGAAGGCTCTGTACGATGAGGTGGCCAACCAGCCGGTGCCGGACCGCTTCAAGGAGCTGCTCGATCGTCTCGATCAGAAGACGCGGGACGAATGATGCACGACACAGCGGCTTTCGCCCCGGCGATCAAACGAGAGATGGTCTCGTCGATCCCCAAACTGCGGGCCTTCGCGGTGTCGCTGTGCGGAAATCAGGATCGAGCCGACGATCTGGTCCAGGAGACCCTGGCGCGGGGCCTGCTGAATATCGGATCGTTCACGCCGGGGACGAACCTGCTCGCATGGTTGTTCACCATCCTGCGGAACGCCTATTATTCCGAATTCAGAAAACGTCGGCGCGAGGTGGCCGACAGCGACGGCGTACATACCGCGACGCTGGTCACCGCGGCGGCGCAGGACGATCACATGGACCTCCTGGATTTCCAGCGGGCCTTGCAGAAACTCCCGCCCGATCAGCGAGAAGCGCTCATCCTGATCGGCGCCTCTGGTCTGTCTTACGAAGAGGCGGCGCAGATATGCAATTGCGCGATTGGAACGATCAAGAGCCGGCTGTCCCGCGCCCGGCAGAAACTCGGAGAACTGCTCGGCGTCGAGGCCCAGGAAACCGAATAGTTCCCGTCGGCGGTCGAGCGTGCCGGCCGCGGCGCCTGCGTCGCCAGATCACGAGTTCAGCGATTGTTGATCGGGCGCCGATCGCCGCTGCGCGATTTCGCTATGACCGGCGCCTCACGCTTGGAGTTGCCGCCAGCGGCCGATGCTGAATTCCCCGACTTGCCGCGAACGGTTCGGGTTGCGAGCGGCGTCTGCTTTGCGCTCTCGTCGGATTCCGACGCTGGTTGCGCGTTTTTCGAATCCTCCGCGTCGATCCGCTCGGCCGCCGTCGCCCAGTGGCGGTCCGCCTGACCCTCGGGGCGACCCTCGTCTTCCCACATGCGATAGGCGGCTTCGCGGATGCGCCGTTCTCTGTCGCTCATGATGGCGTTGCGTCCTCCTTGTCACGCGTCTTACGTATGCAAAACGCCAACATCGGCGCGCGGTTCCGGGCTTGGCCGTCGCGCAAAAAGAAAAGCGACGAGCCGGCCGATCCGCTGGGAACTTTGGACTCCGCGCCTCGTTTGAGGGCATAGGAGTTGGAGGATCGCCATGCCACGCGGAGACAAGTCCAAATATACCGACAAGCAGGAGCGGAAGGCCGATCACATCGCCGAAAGCTACGAAGAACGGGGCGTGCCCGACAAGGAGGCCGAGCGCCGCGCCTGGGCGACGGTGAACAAGGACGACGGCGGCGGCAAGAAGTCCGGCTCCGGCCGCGGCGCACGGACCGGCCATCCCGCCGCGCACAGAGGCGGCAGGATCGGCGGCGAGGCGGCGGCGGCGAGGCCCGCCGCGGCGCGTTCCGCCTCCGCGAAAAAAGCGGCGGCGACGCGCAAACGCAACGCCGAAACCCCGCCGCGCTGACCGCGGCTCGTTCGACGGAGCGCGCCGGGCCTTGCATCGGGCTCGCGCGCCGCTCGCCGCGCGAAGCGCCATTTTTCACGACGTGGCGGGCGCCGGCGGCGGCGTTTACGCGTTTCGCCGGCGTTCCTGGTCATCCTTATTGGCGCTTCGCCGTCGTCGAGCATTCTCTGAACGGTTGGCGCTCGCCGCTCCGAGCGTTTCGGCAAGCAGCTTCTCCAGGTCGCTTTGCTGGAAGGGCTTCTTCAGCAATGGAGCGTCGCAATAAGGCTCCCGCAGGCTATGCCTGCCATAGCCGGTGGCGAAAATGAAAGGGATGGCGCGCGCCGCCAGAGCCGCAGCAATTGGATAGGTGTCTGATCCCCTGAGATTGACGTCGAGGACGGCGATATCCATCGCTTCCCGCCCCGCCAGCTCCAGGGCGTTGGCGACGTCGGCAGCCGGTCCGACGATCTGATGACCAAGGTCGGTCAGCATATCCTCGAGGAGCAGCGAAACCAGATAGTCGTCCTCCACGATCAGGACGCGCAAACCAGCACGGCGATCGACAGAGTGTTTGTCGCCATTCATCGCCCTCACCCTCCGCGAACTCGCCTCGCGAGCGACCTTCATCAATAAAACTCCGAGACGCAACCGGCGCGAAGGCCGAGTCTTCCGTTAGCGCCGGCTCAGGAGCCGCGCTCGGCGGCCATCGACCAGAACATGAACGCCACCGCGGCGCCCATGACGGCAGTTGAAAGCCAGCCCAGCCAGCGAAGCAGGCCCGTCACCGGGACTTCGCCCATCACGTCGGCGCGCGACGCCATCAGCATCATCAACACCATGATCGGCGCGGAGGCCACGCCGTTGATCACCGCGCTCCAGAACAATGCCTTGATCGGGTCCAGCGGCGAAAAGTTCACACCGGCGCCGACGAGCGTGGCGATGGCGATGGTGGCGTAGAACGCCTTCGCCTTCAGCGGCTCCCGCGCCAGTCCGGTCGGCCACCGCCGCGCTTCACCGAGCGCGTAGGCCGCCGAGCCCGCCAGCACGGGAATGGCCAGCAGGCCCGTTCCGAGGATGCCCAGGGAGAAGATCGTGAAGGCGAAGCGTCCGGCGACCGGGCGCAGCGCCTCAGCGGCCTGGCTGGTCGTCTGGATATCGGTTTTCCCGGCGGCGTGGAGCGTCGCCGCCGTGGTGATCACGATCGCCAGCGCCGCGAGGTTCGAAAAAGCCATGCCGACGTAAGTATCCTGGCGAATCCGGCGGATAGCGTCCGGCGCCTGCTCGGGCGCGTCGACGAGCGGTCTGCGTGTGGGCAGGGCGCGTTCGTCCTCGACTTCCTGCGACGCCTGCCAGAAGAACAGATAGGGACTGATCGTCGTGCCTAGAATTGCGACCACCGTCGTCCAGAACGCGACATCCGACGAGAATGTGGGAACGAACACGCCTCGCGCGAGCTCGCCGTACGGCAGTTTCACGAACAACACCGTGCCGAAATAGGCGAACAGCGAAAGCGTGAGCCATTTGAGGACGGAGACGTAGCGCGCGTATTGGACAAAAATCTGGACGCCCGCGCAGAGGACGGCGAGAAGCACGACATAAACCGCGCTATTCCCGCCGATCAGCAGCCGCACGGCGTCGCCCATCGCGCCGAGATCGGCCCCGATGTTGATCGTGTTGGCGGCGATCAGCAGGGCGACGAGCCCGGACAGCACCGGGCGCGGGTAATAGGCCCGCAGATTGCCGGCGATGCCTCGTCCAGTGGTGCGTCCGATCCTCGCGCTGATTTCCTGGATCGCGACCATCAGCGGATAGCTGAAAAGCATCGTCCAGGCGATCGAAAAGCCGAATTGCGCGCCGGCCTGCGAGTAGGTGGCGATGCCGCTGGGGTCGTCATCGGCGGCGCCGGTGATCAGGCCAGGCCCGAGGGCGGCGAGGAATCCGGACCTCGATCGGCCATTTGCGGGATCGGGGCGCTCAGCGTCCGGCGAGGCCTGCGCGGGCGCATCGCGCCGCCGTCCTTCGAAGCGCGCCACGACGAGCGCGTCAGGAAGAGCTGCGACTTGCACGCCGTCAGCGGGCGACGGAGCTGGTTCAGACATGCGCGGCCGGCGGTCCCGCCAGGCCGCCGAGCAGCCAAACCACCAGCAGGACGACGACGATCACGCCGAGGACGCCGCCAAGACCGGGGCCGCCGTAGCTGCGATACCCGTAATATCCGCCGCCGCCGCCAAACAGCAGCACCAGCACGACGATGACCAGAATCGTCCCCACGGGATCATCTCCTCAATTGGACGCCGGAAGTCCGGTCTCCCCTCCGGCAACGCGCCTGGGGGAATTTGGGTTCCATCGCCAAACGCTCCAGACGTCGGCGCGGGTCGGCTCCTGGACGCTCGGTTTACGGCAGGAGCGCTCGCTTCACGAGCGGAGCGGCCGCGAGAGCGAGGCCTTTTCGTTGTCGTGAAGACGCGGTTCGTCGCCGGTCAGACCGGCCACGATCATCTTGACGCAACTGACGACGGTTCCCGGACTCTGCCAGTATTCCGCCTCATCGGGCGCAATGCGCAGGACTCGGATGGCGGGATCGGTCTCGTCGCTCCAGAAGGCCTTTTCGGCGATCGACCACAGCTGCTTGATCTTGTCGCCGTCGCCGGACACGCTCGCCTGGCCAGTCACCGAGACGAACCTCTGCCCTTTTACGTCGGCGAATGCGAGACAGACGTTGTCATTGCGATTGACCTCGCTGATTTTCCCGGCGGCGACGTCGGTGAGGAAGTAGATCGCGTTTTCCTCCCGCGCGGGATGCGCCGCCATCGGACGCGCGCGCAATTGGTCGCCATCGCCGTCGTGGGTGATGACCATTGCGATCTTGATCTCCTCCATGAGGCTCCAGACGCGATCGACGCTGCCTTGCACGGACATGGCTCATCCTCTCTTGCGCGCCGGCGAAGGGCCGGCGTCCAACCGCTCGAACTGCGGGGCGAGCGGAACAACGCCCTTAACCTCGCGGCGCGCGAATTGGTTCCGCTTCGCGATGCGACGAAGGCTGCGCCCAGGGGCCATGCGCCGAGGTCATCGCGTTGCCATAAACCGTCGAATACGCCAATGATTGCGTCGAGGGGATGGTCGCGCCGCGGATTTCGACCTGAGCGGCGTCGGACCACGCCTCCGGCCGCCGCGCCGGGCAGTTTCGCGGGCCACGCAGGCGCGGCGCTGGACGGGTCCGGCGCCGACCGTCGACGTGGAAACCGGAAACTGGCGCAATGATCATTCCCACTGAACCGATCGGCAGTATTCCCAGGCCGCTTGAACTGATCGAGGCGGTCGCGGCGCTGGAGGACAATGCCGACCCGCGCCTGGATGAGCTTTACGAGAACGCCGTTCGGGACACCATCGCGCGCTTTGAAGCCACCGGCTCGCCGGTCGTCACCGACGGCGAACAGAGGAAATACCACAACTTCTGGACATATTGCGTCCACGGGCTCGCCAACACCGCGCCGGACGGCTTCAGGATTCCGTTCTCCGCCGGTCACACCCGCCACATGCCGCGTCTGGCGCACGGGCCGTTTCGCTACAAGACATACGCCGACCGCTACCTGGAGGTGGCCAAACGATACGCCCGCGCTCCGTTGAAACAGGCGGTTATTTCGCCCTCGGCGCTAAGCCTGATGTATCCGATCGACGAGATCCCCGGCTATTCCCGCAACGCCTTCATCGAGGATCTGTTGCGGGAACACGAGACTGAGGTTCGTCGTTGTCTCGAAGCGGGCGCCCATTGCGTCCAGATCGATTTCACGGAAGGGCGACTGGCGGTCAAGCTCGATCCAACCGGAAGCCTGCTCAAGAGCTTCATCGACTTGAACAACAGCGCCCTCGCCAGATTTTCGGCGGACGAACTCAAACGCATCGGCGTGCACACCTGCCCGGGCAGCGATTGCGATTCGACGCACAGCGGCGATGTCGACTACGCGGAGTTGTTGCCGAGCTTTTTCCAGTTGCACGCCAAGAACTTCTACATCGCGCTGGCGGGTGAGCGAGATCGACCGCGCGTTCTGGAAATCATCCGGGATCACCTGAAGCCTGATCAGCGGATTTTTGTCGGCGTCGTCAATCCGATTGAACCGCGTCTCGAGACTCCCGAAGAAATCCGCGATCAGATACTGGAAGCGGCGAAATTCATCCCGGCCGATCAGCTTGGAACCACCGACGATTGTGGATTTTCGCCGTTCAGCGACGATACGTCGACGACGCGCGATGCGGCGTTCGAAAAGATACGGACGAGAGTGCTCGGCACGGCGCTGGCCCAAGACGCAATCGGAGGCCATCGATGACGCCTGACGAGGATGAGGACGCGCTGGTTCGCTCGGTCGCGCTTCAGAACGTCGCCAGCATTCTCGCGGCCCGTGGTCGGGCGGAACAGGATCTGATCGAATCGAAACAGGCGCTGGAGCGCAAGACCGAGGAGCTCCTTCAGGCCAACGGGCGCTTGACCTTGCTCGCCCGGGTGGCCGGCGATCTGATTCTCACCGACGCGCCGAAGGAGCAGCTCAAGGCGGCTTTCGATACGATCGCGGCGGAGATCGGAGCGGAATATTATTTCAACTACAATGTCGTGGACGGCTTGCCAAACGCGCTTGTCCTGGCGTCCTCGCGAGGTCTCGATCCTCGCCAGGAGGGAATGTTTCGTCAGGTCGCGCGGGCGCTATCGCTCTGCGGCGAGGTTGCCGAGTCGCGCCGGCCGTTGGTCCTCGAGAGCGCCCAGCTCCGCGACCACGACCGGGCTGCGACGTTGAGGGCTTTGGGCGTCAAGTCCTACGTTGGCCTGCCATTGCGGTCGCATGGCCATCTTTTTGGGACAATCGCTTTCGCCTCGACGGGCAAGACCCGATTCTCGGCGTCTGAAGTCGGGCTTGTGCGGACGCTGGCGGATCAGTGCGCGGCGACGCTCGAGCGCAGCCGTTTGGTCGACAGTCTCCGCGAGAGCGAAGCGCGATATCATATTGCGCTGACGGCCGGCCGCGCGGGCACATGGGAGACCGACTACCTGACTGGCGCGAGGATCTGGTCGCGCGAGGGCATGGCGCTGTTTGGTCTCACGCTGCCCGACGGCCGCGGCCGCGTGGGCGGCGACGCCGACGAGTTTGAGGCGGCGCTGCACCCGGACGACCGGCATCTGGCCCGGCGCTTTCGTGAACTGGAAGACAAGGAGGACTCGTTCGCCGCCGAATATCGGGTGGCGCGGCCGGATGGTTCGATTCTCTGGCTATCGGGGCGCGGCCAGGTGACCGCGCGCGGCGCCGACGGCAAAGCGCAGCGCACCGTCAGCATCATGGTCGACATTACCGAACGCAAGCGGACCGAAGAGCATATCCGCTTCCTCATGCGGGAAATATCGCATCGCTCGAAGAACCTGCTGTCGGTGATTCAGGCGATCGCCGGCCAGACGGTGCGCACGGCCGGCACCGTCGAGGAATTCGAGGCGCGCTTCAACCAACGTCTCTACGGGTTGGCGGCTTCTCACGACATTCTCGTGGATCAAGGGTGGCGCGGAGCGCCGCTCGCGGATCTCGTGCGCCTGCAGCTCGCGCCGTTCGTCGAAGCCGACAGCGCGCGTCTTGATATCGAAGGTCCGGGGGTGATCGTGACCGCCCAGGCGGCGCAGGCGCTTGGCCTGGCTTTCCATGAACTGGCGACAAACGCGGTCAAATACGGCGCGCTCTCGGCGAAAGCGGGTAAGGTCAAGGTCGCTTGGCGCTTCGACGACGACGACGCGCAACGCCCCCTGCGGCTGGCCTGGGTGGAGGAGAGCGGCCCGGCCGTCGCGGCGCCCAGCCGGAAGGGATTCGGCCATGTCGTGCTGGAGCATATCGTCGCCAGTTCAGTCGACGGCCAGGTGACGATGGATTTTGCGCCGAACGGCTTGCGGTGGACCGTGGTGATTCCGCGCGTCAACCTCGTGACCGTGAACAACGACGACGTTTCGCCGCTGCAGGCGACGAGTCCTTGAAGCGGCGTCCGTGATCAGTGGCCGCGGGCGGTCGCAGAATCGCCGTCTTCGTGTCGCATGGCGGGTCGGCGTTTCACACATTGTTCCTTTCACACATTATTCCTCTTGAATTCATCTTGCGAAACCGCAGATGGGGCGGCGGGGAGGGTTTGGCCATGCGTATGGAATTCAGCCGAATGACCGGCGTTTTCATTTCCCAAAGGGCGTGGGCGGTGGATGGAAAATCGACTGACGAGCTCGTCACCGATGCGAAGCGCGCGCTTTCCGGTTTCTATGACGGCGACGAATACGCGTTCTGGCCGAAAGAGGAATACGCTTCCAACACGCCGGAACATGTCCGTCTGGTGGATTCGACCGGCGCGATCGTCGTCGAATACGACCTGGCCGAATTGGCCGCCGAGTCGAAACGCTCACTGATCGCCGGAAGAAGCGCGTCGCGTCCCTGAGGCGCGGCGGGGGGCGTCCCGCCTCCCAAGGCGGTTCGCCACGCGCGCCGCCTCGATGCTGCGTTCGTTGGGGCTACCTGGCGATATCCGCGGCCGCGACGTTGGCGGGATTCGTCGCCGGGCCAGGACAGATCGGGAGGGCGGCGACGTCGTCGCCGCGCGCGCCGGGCGGCGCATCGCTCGCTTCCGAATAGCCCTCGGCCGCCGCCGAGTTCATGGCGCGCCAGGGAAGCGCGGCGAACGCCAGGCTGGCTGTAATGACGGAGGCTGAAAATATAAGGGTAAGACGATTCAACGGCGCAAATCCCGATGCATTTTCGAGCGCTCGTCGACCGCCACCGCGCTCCCGCCTCGACGAGCGAGGCGGGACCAGTGTCGAGCGAGACGATGGCGATCAGTCGATGATCTGCACAATGCGATGGGTGCGCGGATCTACCAGCACCGTCTCGCCGTTGACGACCGTGTAGCGATAATCTCTCGCGCCGTATTCGGGAGGCACCTGCCAGTAGGTGACGCCGTCGGGCGGCAGCTCCGCGCCGACCGCGACTCGTTCGCGCCACTGATAGGACGGCCGCCCCTCTTGAACCACGTAGTCATGAAAGCGCGGTTGCTGATTTCCGACGATGCCGCCGACAATCGCGCCGCCGACGCCGCCGACGACAGCGCCCACCGGGCCGCCGACAATGGCGCCGCCTACAGCGCCAGCCGCCGCGCCGCCAAGCGGGGCAGCGTCATCCGCCAAGGCGATTGCGGGGGCCGCGGCAATCGCGGCCGCGATAATCATACTTTTCAGCATTTGTCGCTCCTTTTGCCCGCCCTCGGCGCGGAGAACTCCCTTTGGGGCGAAGAGTTCCATAGAGTCTGGACTGTCGTCAGCCTGTTCGATTTCTTTTGACAAGGCTTGGCGTCCCGGCAGATTTGGCGAGGCGAAGGAGGCGATCATGCCGCAGCGATTCGAGTCGCGGGTCTACACGGCGGAGACGACCATGTTGATGAAGGCAGCCTTTGAGGCGGCGCGCCACAAGATCAAGCTGGTCGAGAATGACCTCGCACTGACATACCAGCTTCTGGCGAGCGCGATCATCGATCAGGTCAACGCCGGCGCTCGCGACGTCGACACGGTCGCCGCGGGAGCCATCGCGACCATGGCGGTTGCGCGGAACGCCGCGCGCTGATCGTTCGCCGCCATGGGCGGCAACGCCATGACGGCGGCCGTCGCCAGCATGCATGCGATGCGGCGGGCCGCTTCAGGGTCGATTGTCGCGGCGATCTCGAAACAATGCAGGCGGCTCAACGCGTGAACGGCGCAATCTTTGCACGAGGGAGCAGATCGGCGCCGGAACCCTTTTGGATCGGTGGCGTTAATCCCGGCCTGAAATATCGAGCCTGAACTATGGCGAACGCATCGAACAACCCGCAAATCGTCAAGGGGTTCATCGCGCTATTGATCGCCGCCGGCTGCCTTGGTCTTCTGGTCGTTCTTTTGACGCCTGTCGGGCCGCAGAACCGGAGCGCGGCGCAGCCATCGAGCAGCGTGATCGTGGTCAAGCCGACCATGATCCCCGGACCGATCCTTCGTAGCGCCTAACGTCGCCGCGGCCGGAGCGACCGGCCTGAATAGGGCCGTCCAGCATCGCCGTGCGCGCCGCCTTGCTGCTGAGGAAATTCTGCGTCATTGTTTCGTTCAAGCAATGCGGCGGGTGGCGATTGCCGACGCGCCGCGAAGAAAATTTCGCTCCGGCGCGGTCTTGAACCGCTGATGGCGTGCCTTTTGCGAGGGGGGATGGCGTGAAAATCGGCTTCGATCTGCTGTTGTGGACCGCCCATGTCCGGCCCGAACATTGGCCGGTCCTCGAGGAGCTCAAGCGCACCGGCTACGACGGCGTCGAGATACCGCTTTTCGAGGGCGAGCCGGGTCATTACGTCGAACTCGGGCGGCGTCTGAAGCAGATGGGTCTCCAATCGACGGGCATCGCCCTTTTCCCGAGCGTCGAGATGAATCCGATCGGCGCCGCGCCGGAGCAGCGCGCGGCCGCGTTGAAGCATATCGAATGGGTCATCGAATGCACGGCGGCGCTGGGCGCAATAGTGGTGGGCGGCCCGCTCCACTCGACGCTCGGCCACTTCTCGGGCGAAGCCCCGACCGAGGAGGAGCGACAACGCGGGATCGACTTTCATCGCAAGGCCGGCGAGATCGCGCGCAAACACGGGGTCACGATCGTCCTTGAAGCGATCAACCGCTTCGAGTCCTATTTTGTTACGACAATGGCCGAACTCGCGACGTATCTGGACGCCGTCGATCATCCCAATATTTCGGGAATGTACGACACGTTTCACGCCAACATCGAGGAAAAGGATCCGACGGCGGCGATCGGCGTCATTCGGCGCCATCTTTCGCACGTCCATATCTCCGAGAATGATCGCGGCACGCCAGGGCGCGGGCATATCGATTTCGCTGCGGCATTCAAGGCGCTGAAAAGCTCGGGTTACGACGATTGGTTGACCATCGAAGCGTTCGGGCGCGCCCTGCCGCCCCTCGCGGCGGCGACCAGAGTCTGGCGCGACTTCTTTCCGTCGCCGACGCAGGTCTATCGCGAGGGCTACGCGACGATTCGCAACGGCTGGGACGCGGCTTGAGCCGCCGGCCGCCGGAGCGCGTCGCCCGCAAGCCCGATCGCTATCTCGGCACCGTGCCGAACGTCGCGCCGCGCAACAATTGGCCCTGCAGAAAAAACGCAATCAGCAGCACCGGCAGCAGATAGATCGTTCCGATGGCGGCGAACACGCCCCAGTCGACTCCGACGTCCGCGCCGACCACCCGCGTCATCGCCACCGGGACGGTTCGCGTATCGACGCTGGTCAGCAGCAGGCTGAACAGAAAATCATTCCACGTGAAGACGAAAGCGATAATTGCCGTGGCGGCGATTCCGGCGCGCATTTGCGGCAGGCAGATGCGCCAGAGGATCGTCAACTCGGAGCTGCCGTCGAGGCGCGCGGCTTCCTCGATCGGACGGTGGAGTTCGTCGATGAAGCTCCTCAGCATCCAGATCGCGAACGGCAGGTTGAAGGCGGTATAGACGAGAATGATCGCGACATAGGTGCCGCCGAGGCCGGTGACCCGGAACAGGAAGTAGAGCGGCACGATCGCCGTGATCGGGGGGACCATGCGCAGCACCAGAATATAGAACATGTAGTAGTCGCGGCCGACCAGACGCAAACGCGCGAAGCCGTAGGCGGCGAGCGCGCCCAACGCCAGCGCCAGCCCGACGCTGACCAACGACATGAAGAGGCTGTTTGCGAAATTGCGCTCGAGCCCGGTGTCGATGACCCGCGCGCCGTCGGCGCTGAAGCCGGTGGAACGACGCCCAGAAATGCTCGAGAGTCGGCGTGAAAAACAGCTTGGGGGGCGTCGCGAGGGCGTCGGCGCGCGTCTTGAACGCCGCGAGAATCATCCAGATGACCGGAAAGAAGTAAACAAGGCCGACCGCGGCGGCGGCGATCGTGCGCCCGAGACCCGCCCGATCGCGGGTCGACTCGACCTCCTCGTCCTCCATCGGGTTACGCCGCCTCCCTGCGCAATTGGATCGCCCGGAAATAGATGCGGGTGAGCACGATGACCACGAAGACGCTGATGTTGCCGAGCGCCGAGGCGCGCCCGGACTCGAACAGCACGAAGGCGGTGTCGTAAATCTCGGTCGAGACGCTCTCTGTCGACGTGCCGGGGCCACCATTGGTGATGGTGTAGATGAGATCGAACATGTTGAAGGATTCGATCGTCCTGAACAGCAGCGCCAGCAGCAGGACGCTGCGAATGGCGGGAAAGATCACCGTCCAGAACCGTCGCCACGGCGAGGCGCGGTCGATTTCCGCCGCCTCGATCAGCGAGCGCGGGACGCCGTCGAGCCCGGCGAGCAGCAGCATCATGACGAACGGCGACCACATCCAGGCGTCGGCGGCGACCAGGCTCGCCGTCGCCGAGAACGGCGTTCCCAGCGGAGCAAACGCGGCGCCAGTGAACGGCCGCACGAACGCGCTGACGATGCCGAACGTTGGATCGTAGAAAAGGCTGAAAAACGTGCCGACTGCGACGGTCGAGAGCAGCATCGGCGTAAGGACCAGCATCATCACCAGACGACGGCCGCGAAACCGGCGGTGAAACAGAAAGGCCAGCAGCGATCCGACCACGAATTGGATGGAGACGCTGGCGGCGATCATCACGCCGGTGTTGGTGAAATGCTCCCAGATGTCCGGGTCGCTCATCAAATCGATATAATTGCCGAACCAAAGGAAGTGCGGCGGCGTGTTCAGGTGGTCGGCGCGGAAATGGAAGAACGAAACGCCGATCGACCACAGGAACGGCAGCACGTTGATCACGCACAGAACCACCAGCGCCGGCGCGACGAACGGCCCCGCGCTCGCGCCCGCCAATGTCGGTCGGCTACGCCCGGCTGTTTTTGCGATGGGGATTGCGGCCATCTCGCTTGAAATGCTCCCCCTGGCGGCCGACTGTTGACACTGCATCTGCTAGCATGTCAGCTTAGCGCAGAGGAGGATCGGGAGTCCAAGACAATTGGGAAGCGTGGCTCCCTATCCTATTGACGCGACGGTTTTCCACGGGAGCTCATGGAGCGATCGGCGCGAAGATATCCTCTTGCCATGTTTAGTGATTGGCTGTTTACTAAACAAAACCTTGGAGCGCCGTAGGTCGCCTCGGGGAGATCCGATGAGGGGCTGCGAGGCGTCGCCCGCAACGTTGGACGGGTGGGAATTCCGGGGCGCGGGGGGTTGCGTGCGATGCAGCTGACGATCGGCGACGTCTGGAAGCGGTTCGGTTCCGTCGAGGCGCTGCGCGGCACGAGTTTCATCGCCGAGCCCGGCGAGTTTTTTGCAATCCTCGGGCCGAGCGGGGCCGGCAAGACGACCCTGTTGCGCATTATCGCCGGCATCGAGCAGGCCGACAGCGGCCAGGTGCTCCTTGACGGCCGCGATGTCGTGGACATTCCCGTGCGCGCCCGCGACACCGCGATGGTGTTTCAGACCTTCGCGCTTTATCCGCATCTCTCGACGTTTGAAAATCTCGCCTATCCCTTGCGCGAGGCGCGGGTTCCCTCCGACGAGCTCAAGAAGCGGGTCGGCGAAATCGCCGACATGCTCCGCCTGTCGCATGCGCTTGCACGCAAGCCCGGCACCCTGAGCGGCGGCGAGCAGCAGCGCTGCGCGATCGGGCGGGCGCTGATCCGGCGCCCGAAGCTGCTGCTTCTCGACGAACCGCTGACCAATCTCGACGCAAAACTGCGTCATGACACGCGCGCCGAATTCAAGCGGCTGCACCGCGAATTGCGCGACACGACGATGATCTACGCGACGCCCGATCAGAGCGAGGCGCTTAGCATGGGCAACCGGATCGGCGTGCTGAAGCAGGGCCGCATCGTGCAGATCGGCACGCCGCAGAGCCTCTATTCGGAGCCGCACGACGAGTTTGTCGCTTCGCTGGTCGGCGACCCGCCGATCAATCTGGTCGCGGCGACGCTGAAGGACGCCGCGGGTCGGCGGATGATCGAACTGCCCTTCGTCGATATCGACGCGGCGCCGTGGGCGACGGACCTGTCCGGATTCCCGGCGGGCGCCAAGCTGATGGTCGGCGTGCGCCCCCAGGCCATCGCTCCGGCGGAAGGGATCACCGCCGGGCCGCGGTTCCCGGCGCGGGTGTTCCTCACCGAACCGCTCGGCGACGTGACGATTCTCAACATCGTCGCGGGAGCCGGCCAGCGCATGAAGATGGTTCTGCCGCAGGAGCGCGCCTACGGCATCGCCGACGATGCGTCGCTCGACTGCACATTGAGAAATGACGAGATTTGTCTGTTCGCCCAGGAAACCGGTACGGCCATTCGTCGCAACGGGGCGAGCTCGACGAACTGACGCGGCGGTCGCCGCGTCGGACAAGGCCCTTAGTCGTTGGTGAAGCGTAGAAAAAACATAGGTATCCAAGAGGAGGATGCAGGGATGGGAATCGTCAAAGCATCGATTATCGCGCTTGCGGTCGCAGGCGCGTCACTGGGGGCGGCGCTCGCGCCCGCGCCGGCCAGCGCCAAGGACATCGTCATCAATATGGCGGCGCCCGACTGGTTGCCGACCCGCTTCATGCAGGAGGAGTTCGACAAGACCTACAAAGCGAAGTCCGGCAACAATGTGAAGCTGGTCATCGACTTCATTCCATGGGGCAGCTTCTATCAGCGCGTCGCCGCCTCGCTGTCGTCGGGCGAGAAGAAATATCAGATGATCGTCACCGACAGCCAGTGGCTGGGCGATTTCGTCGAGGGCGGCCACTATCTCAAGCTCAACAAATATATCGACGCCGATCCGGAACTGCAGGGGATCATCGCGGATCTGCATCCGGTGCTGCTGTCGACGTCGTCGTCCTATCCGTACAAGTCGAAGAACTACTACGGTTTCCCGCAGTTCCCCGACAATCTCGTGACCGGCTTCCGAAAAGACCTGTTCTGCAACGCGACGGAACGGGCGAACTTCAAGAAAGAGTTCAACGAGACGCTGCCCTGCTATTACAACGAATGGGAAGACGTCGACTGGAAGAGATACGAGGACATCGGCAAGTTCTTCCAGCGCAAGAAGGGCGACAAACTCGGCGACGGCGTGGCTGACGACGACTTCTACGGAATCGCCTATCAGGCGGGTAAGCCGTATGATTTTGCTTCGATGCAAGTCAATGGCTTCATCTGGCAGGCGGGCGGCGACATCTGGGATGAGACCGCGACCAAGCCGGCGCTGGGCGTCGTCAATTCCGACAAGGCGGTCTCGGCGTTCGAGCACTACCTCAGCCTTCTGAAATACATGCCGCCGGTCGCCAAGACCGGGCAGATGGACATCTTCGTGGTCCAGGACCTGTATATGCAGGGCAAGGTCGCGGCGATCGTCGATTGGGTCGGCGTGATGGGTCCGGTCATCGATCCCAAACTGTCCAAGGTCGCGGACAAGACCGGCTTCGCGGAACCCCCGGGGACGCGCGAGTCTGACGGCTCGATCTGCTCGCTGGTCCAACATCGGCGGTCAGCCGTTCGTTCTGACGACGTGGAACAGCGACGACGTGGTCAAGGAGGGACTCGACATCGTGAAATGGTGGCTGTCGAAGCCGGTGCAGACCAAGTTCGTCAAGAGCGGCGGCCAATCCGGCATGCTGAGCGTGATGGACGATCCGGCCTATGCGACCTGGGCGCCGTACAACCGCGCCTATCTCGACAACTACCGTTGGCAGAAGGACGTCTGGCACATTCCCGAGTTCTTCCCGTTGCTGACCGAACAGCAGGAGCAAATCGACAAGGCGATCACCGGCCAGGTCACCGCCAAGCAGGCCCTGGATACGGTCGCTGCGTTCCAGGACAAGCTTCTGCGGGAAGACGGCCGCATCAAATAATCGCTGATCGAAGAGAACGGGAGCCGCTCGGTTTAACAAGCGAGCGGCTCCTTGCTTCCCCAACCGGCGCGAGAGTCCCTGGCGCGCGGTTTGCGCCCCCAGGCAGTGCGGTTTCGTGCAAATGACTTCTGTCGCAACTCCCGAAAAATCGACGAGCAGTCACGTGGGCCATCCGCCGTCGCGCAGCGCCGCGGGCTTTCTCGGATGGATGCTCAGCCCGAAGCGGCGAGGGCCGTTGTTGATTGCGCCGGCGCTCATCACCCTCTTTCTCGTCAATATTTTTCCGTTGATGTGGTCATTCGGGCTCAGCTTTTTCCAATACAAGGCGAACCGGATCGCCGCGCCGGTCTTCAAGGGGTTCGGGAACTACGCCGACGTGCTGACCGACCCGGACATCTGGGAGCGGTTCCAGCATACGGCGACCATTGTCGTGGGCAGCGTCGCTGGTGCAACTGGTCGTCGGCTTCCTGCTGGCGCTGTTGTTCGCCCAGGAATTTCCGCTGCGCCGCTATCTGCTGATGCTCGTTCTGGCGCCGATGATGCTGTCGCTGAGCGCGGTCGGAGTCTTCTTCAAGCTGTTCTACGATCCCACGCTCGGCTTCATCAGCCGATTCATCTCGCTGTTCACGTCCGACACCTACGTGATTCTGTCGACCCCGACGCGGGCGACCGTCGCGATCGTCGTCGCCGACGCCTGGATGTGGTCGCCCTTCGTGATGCTGCTGGTGCTCGCCGGCCTGGTGAGCGTGCCCAAATATCTCTACGAGGCCGCCGAGATCGACCGGGCCGGCCCTTGGCGGCGCTTCCGGACCATCACCTTTCCCTATATTCGAAGTCTGTTGCTGCTGGCGTTGCTGTTTCGCACGATCGAGACGTTCAAGATTTTCGATGTCGTCTATCTCCTGACCGAAGGCGGTCCGGGCTCGTCGACCGAGACCGTTTCGGTCTACGTTTTCCGCCTCGCGTTCCAGTTCTTCCGGACCAGCGAGGCTTCGGCGCTCGGGTATATCATGGTGTTCGCGGTGATCGTTCTGACCAGCCTCTATCTCTACGCGATCCAGACCCGTCGGGCGGAGCCGGTCAATGAGTAACAACCGCACGCACGTCATTGGAAAATCAGGGTGGGGGCGCACGCTCGGCGCCGCCATCGTGAGCGGGGTCGTATTTTTTCCCGGTCTACTACATCGTGATGACCGCGTTCAAGACGCGGCCCGACGCGCTGGCGATGCCCATCAAGTTCCTGTTCACGCCGACCTTGCAGAATTTCTATTCCGTTTTCGAGCGCGCCGACATCCAGGGTGGAGGAACGACGGATTCCGGCTTCACCCAGTATTTCTTCAACAGCCTGTTTATCGGCGGCACCAGCGTCACGCTCGCGTTGATCATCGGCACGGCGGCGGCCTACGGCTTTTCTCGCTTTCCGCTGCGCGGCAACGACACCTATCTGTTCATCATTTTGACGACGCGCATGCTGCCGCCGATCATCGCGATCATTCCGATTTTTGTGCTGTTCCGGGTGTTCGGCCTCAGCGGCTCGTACACCGGCATCATCGCGCTCTACACGGCGTTCAACCTTCCGTTCTCGATCTGGATGGTGAAGAGCTTCTTCGACGATCTCGACCGCGACATCGAAGACGCCGCGCGGATGGACGGCAGTTCCGAATGGAGCGTGTTCCGCAAGATCTGTCTGCCGCAGGTCTATGGCGGGCTCGCCGCGACGTTCGTGTTCGCGGTGATCCTGACCTGGAACGAATTCCTGTTCGCGCTGATGCTGACCGGCACCGAGACCCGGACGGTGCCGGTCGCGATCGCCCGCACGATCGGCGGCCAGGTCGGCGTCGACTGGGGCCTGTTGTCGGCGATCGAAACGCTTTTCATCATTCCCGTCGTCGTCGTCACGTTCCTGTTGCAGAATCAGCTTCTGCGCGGCGTGACGTTCGGCACCATCAGGAAGTGACGGCCGACGAAATGTACGACATCAGGCTCGAGAAAGTGACCAAACGCTTCGACAACGGCCTGGTCGCCGTCGACAAGGCGGACCTTGACGTCGGCGCCGGCGAGGTGGTGTGCCTGCTTGGTCCGTCCGGCTGCGGCAAGACCACGATGCTGCGGATGATCGCAGGGCTGGAATGGGCGACCTCGGGCGATATCATGATCGCCGGCAAGAGGGTCAACGACCTGCCGGCGCGCGAGCGCAACGTCGCGATGGCGTTCCAGTTTTACGCGCTGTATCCGAGCCTCTCGGTCGCCGACAACCTCGCCTATCCCCTGCATGCGGAAAATCTGAGCAAGGCGGAGATCGCGGCGCGCGTCGCGCGCGTCAGCGAGGCGCTCGACCTCAAATCGATTCTCAATCGCCGACCTCATCAACTCGGGGAGGGCGAAAAGCAGCGCGTCGCGGTCGGGCGCTCGATCGTGCGCGACCCCACGTGCTTCCTGTTCGACGAACCCCTGAGCCGCCTCGACATCCAGTTGCGCCAGACGATGCGCACCCAGATCAAGGAAATACTCGCCAAACTCGACAAGCCGACGGTTATCGTGACGCACGATCAGATCGAGGCGTTGACCATGGCCGACCGCATCGCGGTCATGCAGCAGGGCAAGGTCGAGCAGGTCGCCACGCCGCACGAGCTGTTTTCCAAACCGGCGAATCTGTTCGTCGCAAGCTTTATCGGCACGCCGCAGATGAACCTCCTCGCCGCGACGCTGGCGGACGTCGGACCGAGAGACCAGAATGGAACGGTGAACGCGCGTTTCGCCGTGCTGGGCGAGACGATTTCCGCGGTGGTCAACGGCTTCGTCGCCGACATCGCGAAGGGAAGCAGAGTAACCCTGGGCATTCGTCCGCGTAGTTTCGAATTCGTCGCCGGCGACGCGACCGACGCGTTGCACGCGAGCGTCGACATCACCGAACCGATGGGCGCGGAAACCCTTGCTCACCTTGTCGAGCAGGGCGCCGATCTGCGCTGTGTCGTGCAGAGCAATGGCGCGCCAACCGCCGGCGAACGGGTCGCTGTCCGGTGCAAGGCCGGCCAGCTCCACGTGTTCGATGAATCCGGCAACCTTGTGGGATGACGCCCATGCAGCAGTCGCCAGCCAATTCCGCGCCAGCCGGCATGACCGTGAAACAGGCGAAGACCGTGGAATACGCGATCATCGCGGTCAGCGTCCTGTCGCTGGTCCTGCTGTTTCAACCCTTCTCGCTTGGGCTTTATTCCGTCGGCGCCGGCCTCGTCGTGCTCGCGGGATTGGCGTTCAATCTGGTGCCGCTATGCGTGCCCGGACGACCATTTCGATCCCTGCTGAAAGGCGCGCTCGTCATTGTTATTATTTTCGTCATCGTCACGGCGCTCGCGCTGGGTTCGGCGCTTCTCTACTCATGGTACCTGAGCGTGCGATGAACGCGGTCGGCGACCACGGCCGCTTTGTGCGGCCGACGTTGCGGGTGTTGAACAAATTGAACCTCCGGCGCGCAAAGTGAGGGATGTCGCCATGGCCATCTCGCCGGAAGGCGCGGCTCGCTCGCCCAAAGAGACGTTTCCGATCGACGCCGCGCGCAGGCGCCGCATGATCGTGGCGGTCGCCAACAGCGTGATCGAGCATGTCGCTGAGCTGACGGCGCTCGACGCGGCGATTGGCGACGGCGACCACGGGCACAACATGAAGCGAGGCTGCGAAGCGGTCCTGCAGGATCTGGACGCGCTTTCGGCGATGAGCCTGCCGGATCTTCTCAAGGCGGTCGGTACGAAGCTCGTGATGAAAGTCGGCGGCGCCTCGGGCCCGCTCTACGGAACGCTTGTTCATGGCGCTCGGCAAGGAGCTTCCGGCGGACCCCTCGCGCGCGGAGGCGGCGAACGCGTTCGCCGCGGCCATCGCCGCGGTCCGCGCGCGCGGCAAGAGCGAGGCGGGCCAGAAGACGATGCTCGATGTCCTTATTCCCGCCTGCCAGACGTTCGCCTCGGGAGGCGACTCCGCCGCCGTGAGGAATGCGGCCGCCGCCGCCGTGCAGGCGACGGCGCCGGTCCGCGCGACGCGCGGTCGCGCTTCGTTTCTCGGCGATCGATCGATCGGCCATGTCGATCCCGGCGCGCAATCGTCGTTTCTGATGATCGCCGCGCTGTGCGACGAGTTCGGAGAGCCGTGATGGCCAATGTCGGCATCGTCATCGTATCGCATTCGCCGAAGGTCGCCGAAGGGGCGGCCGATATGGTGCGGCAGATGGTCGGCGCGGAGGTTCCGCTCGCCTGGACGGGCGGCAATCCGGACGGCGGCCTTGGAACGAGCTGCGAAGCGATCACCGAAGCCATTCATCGCGCCTGGTCGGAAGCGGGCGTCGCTGTTCTTGTCGATCTTGGCGGGGCCGAGACCAACAGCGAGATGGCGATCGAGATGCTTCCCGAGGACAAGCGAAATCGGGTCGTCGTGTGCAACGCGCCGATCGTCGAAGGGGCGGTGATCGCTGCGACCGAGGCCTCGGGCGGCGCCAGCCTCGCCGTTGTGCGGCGCACCGCTGAGGAATTGTCGCCATAACCGTCGCGGCGCCTTGCCGCAGCGCGTGGAGCCAGGATTTTCGGATGGATGAGTTCACCGCGATCTCTTCAACGCCGCTGACCAATCCGGTCGGGCTCCACGCCCGTCCCTCGGTCAAGCTGACCAAACTGGCGAAGACTTTCGCGGCGCATATTGAAGTCGCGCCGGCGGAGAACGGACCCTGGGTCGACGCCAAGAGCATCGTCAAGGTCATGGCGGTGAAAGCCGCCAAAGGCACGATCCTGCACTTTCGCGCCATGGGTCCCGACGCGCTCGCCGCGCTCGCCGCGCTGCGCGATCTCGTCGCCCGGAACTTCGAAGAGGACGAGACGGGTCACGGCGTCGAAGGGTCTGAGAACGCGCATGGCTGAGCTTCGCCTCATCGGAAGGGTCGCCTCCGCCGGGTTCGCCGCCGGCCCCCTTGCGGTTCTTCTGAGCGGAGCGGGGGCAAGCCGCCTCGGCGGCGCGCCCGCGGCCGAGATGGAGGCGCTGCGCAACGCCATCGCCGGCGCGCTTGGCCAGCTCTCGGACCTGGCGACGCGCGCCGATGGCGACGGCGCCGACATCCTCGCCTTTCAGATCGCGATGCTCGAGGACGAGGCGCTCGCCGAACCCGCCTTCGCGGCGATCGGGGCGGGCGCGGCCGCCGATCGCGCATGGCGGACGGCGCTTGACAGTGAAATAGGCGGATACGAGCGCGCCGACGACGAGCACTTCAGGGCCCGCGCCAGCGACCTGCGGGACATCCGCGACCGCGTGCTCGGCGTCTTGTCCGGCGCGGCGACCGATTCCGACTTACCCGCCGGCGCAATCATCGTAGGCGAGGACATGACGCCGTCTCGCTTTCTCGCCACGGACTGGGCGTGGCGGCGGCATTGCGCTGACGCGCGGCAGCGCCTCGAGCCATGTCGCAACGCTCGCGCGCGCGCGGGGCGTGCCGATGATTGTCGGCCTCGCCCTCGATCTTGGCGGTGTGGTCGACCGAAGCGAGGCGCTGCTCGACGGCGAAAACGCGACGCTGTGCCTCGATCCGGCGCCGGCGACGCGCGAGGATTTTGCGGCGCGCGCCAGGGCGGCGGACCGGGGGCCAGGCGGGAGCGTTGAGTTCCGCATGCGGCCCGCCGTCACCGCGGACGGGACGCCGATAGCCGTCTGTCTCAACATTGCCGATCCCGTCGAAATCGAGAGACTTGATCCGGCAAGCTGCGACGGGATCGGCCTGGTGCGCACCGAGTTCCTGTTCCACGGCAGGGGCGGCCCGCCAGACGAAGAGACTCAATATCGCGTCTATCGACGGCTCGCCGAATGGGCGGCCGGCAAGCCGGTGACCATTCGCACTCTCGACGCGGGCGCCGACAAGCCGATCGCCGGCCTGACGCTCGAGCACGAGGCCAATCCATTCCTCGGGATGCGCGGCATTCGGCTTTCGCTCGCCAGGCCCGAGCCGTTCCGCGCCCAACTCAGGGCTCTGTGCAGGGCGGCGGCGCATGGCGCACTGGAAGTGATGCTTCCGATGGTCGCCGTTCAAAGCGAACTCGATCTCGCGCGCGGCTATCTCGACGAGGTCATGGCCGGCTTGCGAGGGGCGGGGGCGGCCTGTCGCCGGCCGGAACTCGGCATCATGGTCGAGGTGCCGGCGGCGGCGATCGTCGTGGAGACTTTTGACGCCGCGTTCTTTTCGATTGGCTCGAATGATCTCACCCAATATGTGATGGCCGCGGCGCGCGACAACGACGCGGTCGCCGCGCTCAATGACCCGAGTCATCCGGCTGTCCTGCGCCTTATCGCGCAAGTCGCGGCGCACGGGGCGGCGACCGGCCGCAAGGTGAGCCTTTGCGGCGACGCCGGCGGCGAGCCGAAATTTGTCGGAGCGCTGTTGAACGCCGGCTTGCGGGCGCTCTCGGTGAGTCCGGCGGCGCTTGGGCGAACGAAGGAGGCGATCGCGCGGGTCAGTCTTTCCGACGGAGCGCGGAATGAGTGACGCGCCGGGTCGCGACGCCAGAGCCGCCTATATCGCGGCCTACAAGACCATTCTGCGCGACGTGCTCGATCAGCGGCCCTCCGGCACGCGGCAACGGCTCGCCACCGTGCTCGGAAAGAATCGCAGCTTCGTCTCGCACATGAGCAACCCCGCCTATCCCGCGCCGATTCCGGCGCCGCATCTCGAGATCATTTTCGAAATCTGCCATTTTCCTCCGGCCGACAAGCGCGCTTTCCTGGATGCGTTCACGCGCGCTCATCCCAACCGCGGCAGGTCGGCTCGGGAGAGCCCGAGTTTGCGAAGTCTGAAACTCGAAGTTTTCGATTTCGGCGATGCAAGGAAGAACCGCGCGTTTGACGAACTGGTGCGCGACACCACGCGTCGCCTGGCGCGGCTCGTTCGAACTCGAAGGTTGAGTGACCGGAACCCGCGCGGCGACGCCGCGCCAGGCAGGCGAGTTTCGTCAGCGCCAGCCGATCGGGGCGACAGAGCGTTAGGGGGAAGCAATGAAGAAATTCTTGAACGCGCCGGAATCCCTTCTCGATGAAAGTCTCGATGGCTTTGTCGCCGCCCACGCTGACATCGTCGTCGTCGGCGAGGAGCGAAAATTCGTTCGGCGCAGAACGCTGACGCCCGGGAAGGTCGGCCTCATCTCGGGGGGCGGTTCAGGTCATGAGCCGCTGCACGCCGGATTCGTCGGTCTCGGCATGCTGGACGCGGCGTGCCCCGGCCAGATTTTCACTTCGCCGACGCCCGACCAGATGGTTGCGGCGGTCGAAGCGGTCGATCAGGGCGAAGGGGTCGTGCTGATCGTCAAGAATTACGAAGGCGACGTGATGAACTTCGAGATGGCGGCGGAAATGACCGATGGGCGCTGCGCCACGGTGATCACCGACGACGATGTGGCGGTCGAAACCTCGACCTATTCAACGGGCCGGCGCGGCGTCGCCGGCACGCTGATCGTCGAAAAAATTGTCGGCGCCGCCGCTGAAACGGGAATGCGGCGCGCCGAGTTGCAAGCCCTCGGTCAGAGCGTGAATCGTCGCACCCGATCGATGGGCGTCGCCTTGACCTCGTGTACCGTCCCGGCCGCCGGCAAGCCGAACTTCGAACTCGGCGGGCACGAGGTCGAGATGGGGGTGGGCATCCACGGCGAGCCCGGTCGCCGGCGCATCGCGCTTGCTTCGGCCCATGCGATGGTCGAGGAAATGGTCAAGGCGATCCTGGTCGATCTCGCGCCGAAGCGCGGCGGCGAAGCGATTCTGTTCGTCAACGGATTCGGCGCCACGCCGTTGATCGAGCTCTACCTCGCGTACTACGAAGCCGCCCGCATTCTGGAAGCGGCCGGCGTGAAGGCCGCGCGCTCGCTGGTCGGCTCCTACGTCACCTCGCTCGATATGGCGGGCGCCTCGATTACCGTCTCCCTGCTCGAAGAAGACGGAGCAAAATGGTGGGATGCGCCGGTTCATACGCCGGCGCTGCGTTGGGGCGCGTAGGCGCCAGCTAAAAACTTATGGCCTTGAATTTGCGCGCCTGTTCGGTCAGCGCGATTTCGACGGGCAGGCGCTCCATGCTGCTGGCGCCATAGAAGCCGTGGCAATGGCGGCACGCGCGAAGCGTTGCTTGCGCGTCGTCGGGTGTTGCAATCGGTCCGCCGTGGCACAGCACAATGATGTCGGAACGCACCCGCATCGCCGCCTCCGCGATAGCGTCGATTTCCTTCACGCATTGCGCTTGCGATTTGGCCGAAGAAGCGCCGATCGAGCCGCCGACAGTCACGCCCATATGCGCGACGACCACATCGGCGCCGGCCCGCACCATCGCCTCCGCCTCGGCGGGGTTGAACACATAGGGCGTCGTGAGAAGGTCGAGTTCGTGCGCCATCGCGATCATCTCGACTTCGAGGCCGAAGCCGAGGCCGGTCTCCTCGAAGCTGACGCGCATCACGCCGTCGAACAATCCGACCGTTGGAAAGTTCTGCACGCCGGCAAACCCCATCGCCTTCAGTTCGGCCAGGAACTGAGGCATCAAGACAAACGGATCCGTGCCGTTGACGCCGGCCAGTACCGGCGTGCGCTTGACCACCGGCAGCACTTCACGCGCCATCTCCTTGACGATTTCATTGGCGTTGCCGAAGGCGAGCAGTCCGGCGGTCGAACCGCGCCCGGCCATGCGGTAGCGGCCCGAATTGTAGATCACGATCAGATCGAGGCCGCCCATTTCCTCGCACTTGGCGGACAGGCCGGTGCCTGCTCCGCCGCCGATGATCGGCCTTCGCTCGCGCGCCATCGCGCGGAGCCTGTCGAGGATCGCCTGGCGGTTGGTTGGCGGCATGGACTATCGTTTCCTGGCGAGAGAAGGGCGCGGCGCTTGAAAGCTGCAGCGCGACATTCAGCGGTTGGTCACACAGCGCGGCGGCGCCGTTCTCAGCTCATTGCTGAACGTGCTCCCAACGTCCGGACTGGGCCGATTGCAGGACGGCGTCAGTGACATAGTCCGTCGCCAGCGCCTCACGGAATGTCGGGCTCGCCGGGTTGCCGCCGGCGAGCCCTTCCAGGAAATCGGCCGCCTGATGGATGAACGTGTGCTCGTAGCCGATCTGCAGGCCCGGCACCCACCAGTGCTTCATATAGGGATGGTCGCCGTCGGTAATGTGCAGCGCGCGCCAGCCGCGCACCCGGCCTTCGTCGCCATGTTCGAAATACTGCAAGCGGTGCAGGTCATGGAGGTCCCACATGATCGACCCGTTGGCGCCGTTGATCTCCAGCGTGTAGAGCGCCTTGTGCCCGCGCGCGTAGCGGGTCGCCTCGAAGGTCGCCAACGAGCCGTTGTGGAAACGCGCGAGGAAGGCGCTGGCGTCGTCGATCGTCACCTTCTCGACCTTGCCGGTGAGGGTGTGGCTGCGCTCCTTGATGAACGTCTCGGTCATCGCGGTGACCGTGTCGATCGGCCCGTTCAGCCACATCGCGGTGTCGATGCAATGGGCCAGCAGGTCGCCGGTGACGCCGCTGCCGGCGACGCTCGCGTCGAGCCGCCACAGGCCCGTCCCGCCTTGCGGCAAATCGGCGGAGATCGTCCAGTCCTGAAGGAACTTGGCGCGGTAGTGAAAGATTCGTCCGAGCCGTCCCTCGTCGACCAATTGCTTGGCGAGCGCCACGGCGGGGACGCGGCGGTAATTGTACCAGACCATGTTCGGAACTTTCGCCGCCTCGACGGCGGCGACCATCTTCACCGCTTCAGCGGCGCTGCGGCCGAGCGGCTTCTCGCACATCACCATCTTGCCGGCCGCGGCGGCGGCGATCGCGATCTCGGCGTGGGTGTCGTTGGGGCTGGCGATGTCGATGAGGTCGATGTCCTTGCGCGCCACCAGCTTGCGCCAGTCCGTTTCGAAGGACTCATAGCCCCAATTCTGGGCGAAGGCTTCAACGCCTGCCGCGTTGCGCGCGCAAACCGCCTTCAGGACCGGCTGATAGTCGAGGGCGAAGAACTGGTTGACCTTGCCGAACGCGTTGGAATGGGTGCGGCCCATGAAGCCGGTCCCCACCAGGCCGACGTTGAGTTTTTTGCGGCCGCTCATCACTGGTCTCCGGAACGAGGCTTCACTGACGCCACCCATGCGCGTCGCGCACCTTGATCATCACGCCGAGGATGTCGTTCCAGATTTTCTGCCGCGTCATGACCTCGTTCGGGAACATGCAGCCGTCCCAGCAGATGTGGCGGAAGGCTTTGGTCAGCGCGCCGCTTTCGTCGCGCAGCCAGTAGCCGGCGTCGTGGACGATATCCAGCTTGCCGTTGGGATCGTCGACCGTGCAGTGACGGCCGGTCTTGTCGTGCGAGCCGGAGCCTTTGACCGTGGCGTCGTTCTGCGCGACATGAAAATCGATCGTCCACGGGCCGCAGCGCCTTGGTCATCTGTTTGAGCGCGGCGTCGAAGACCTCCCTGTTCCGCCAGTCGTAGTCGGCGGGCAGGATGCGCTCGTCCGGCGCGTTGTAGCCCAGGGTATAGAGCAGCGTGTGCGCCATGTCGGCCTGAAAGCCGAGCGTCTTCGGGCGCCCGACCGCCTCCAGCAACTGGACCATGCTCTTCCAGCCCTGCATGCCGCCCCAGCAGATCTCGCCCTCCGCCGCCAGCCGCTCGCCATGCGCCTCGGCGACGTCGCACGCCTCGCGGAAGGTCTCAGCGATCAGCCTGGTGTTGGCGACCGGATCCTGCGCCCAGTCATGGACGCCGGTCGCCGAGTCGATGCGAACGACGCCATACGGCCTGATGCCGGCCTCGCGCAGCTTGGCGCCGATGCGGCACGCCTTCTCGACCATCGAGACAAATCGTTTGCGGTCTTCCGCGCTTCCCATCGCCGAGCCGCCCCCGACCGGCGGCCATACCGGCGCCACGAGGGAGCCGACCGCGAGGCCCTTCGAGCCGATGAGATCGACCAGGCGCGCGATGTCGGCGTCGCTCGAGTCGATGCTGATGTGCGGGTCGGTCAGGAAAAGATCGACGCCGTCGAACTTCACGCCGTTGACGCTGGCCGCCGCGGTCAGGTCGAGCAGGGTCGTGAGGCCGATCGGCGGTTCGGCGTCGCCCCCCTTGCCGACGACGCCCGGCCACATGGCGTTGTGCAATTTCGGCCAATTGTTGTGCTCCGCCATGATCGCTTTCTCCCCTGGCGATGAAGTTTGCGCCGCCCGTTCGCCCGGCGGCGTCGTGCGATTGGCTTCGCGCGGTCCGGCAGGTCATAGTCTATTGAAATTCTCCTGGCATGCAAGCATGCAGGTCTCGTAACATCGCGTGCGCCAGCGCATTTCGCCAACGCTCCGCTCGTGGGGCGTTCGCCCGCCAAGGACCGGCTCGCACGCCCATATCTTCGTCAAACGAACAGGAGCGGATCATGACATCAATCGAAGTCGGCAAGCTCGCGACGCACAGCTTTGACTGGGGGGTCATCAAATGGCTGGTCAGCCCCGACCAGAATCCCGGCGCCAAGATCACGTTGGGCGAGGTCGTTCTGCTCCCCGGCCAGGGCCATGTCCGCCACAACCACCCGCAATCGGAGGAGATCCTTTACGTCCTGTCGGGGACCGGCGAGCAGATGGTCGACGACAAGCCGCCGTTCGTCGTGCGGCCCGGCGACACGATCTATATCCCGACCGCGATCTTCCATTCGACCATCAACACGAGTTGGGAGCCGCTGCGCATTCTCGCGCTGTACAATCCCGGCGGCGCCGAACGGGCGCTGGTCGATCTGCCGGACTATCGGTCGACGCCGGCGGGGCAGGTCCTCGGCCTGCGCCGCGCCGACTAGGAATGAGTGATCTTGGTGCCGAGCACCGCGAGACACTCGCGCATGAACGCCGCAAGGCCTGGCCAGCCCTTGGCGGAGACCAGATTGCCATCGACATGCGCGCCGGTCGGGGGAACGTCGACATAGATGCCGCCGACCGCAGTGACTTCCGGCTCGCAATATTCGAGTGCGGCGACGTGCTTGCCCTTGAGGACGCCCTTGACCGCCATCAACACCTGCGCGCCGTGGCAGATCGTGAAGATCGGCTTGCCGGACTCATGGAAGTGCTTGATGATTTTCTGCACGCCTTTGTCGATGCGGATGTATTCGGGACCCCGTCCGCCCGCGACATAGACCGCGTCGTATTTCGCCGGATCGACGTCCGCGAAGGTCGCGCTGAGGGTCTGAAGGTGCCCGGGCTTTTCGGTGTAGGTCTGTCCGCCCTCGAAGTCGTGGAGCGAGGTCTTGATCTGCTGGCCCGATTTCTTGCCGGGGCAAACGACATGCACGACATGACCGACCGCGATCATCGCCTGTTCGAACACGAAGATCTCGTATTCTTCGCTGAACTCGCCGGCCAACATCAGGATTTTCTTACCCTTCACAGCGCCCTCCCGTGGTCTGTTCTTTCCGCTGCTCATTTCGCGCGGACCTGCCCGCGCGACAAGTTATCCATTTGCCGGCGATCGTCAAACGAAAGCCGCCGCGCCGCGAGCATCGCCCCGGAATGCATCGGGTCGACGAGAGCGTCAAGCTCTCTTCGCGCGCAGAATTGGCGTTTGCCTGTTCGACCGCGCGAGTGCACAATGCCTGCACGAGGATCGTCGTGCCCGCCATGCAGGCGGACGACCCCGGCAGTCTGATCAACAGACGGCCGCAAGGGAGGACCGGGATGGCGAGCGCATTGCAATTGCCGCGCGATGAACTCTTGAGGGCGTATCGCCAGATGCGGACGATACGCGACTTCGAGGACACGGTTCACGACGAATTCTCCGCCGGGGGCATTCCGGGCTTCGTCCATCTCTACGCGGGGGAGGAGGCCTCGGGCGTCGGCGTATGCCTGCACCTCGATGACCGCGACGTCATCGCCTCGACCCACCGCGGGCATGGTCATTGCATCGCCAAGGGCTGCGATCCGCAAGCCATGATGCTCGAGATATTCGGGCGCGGCGAGGGCCTGTGCGGCGGCAAGGGCGGCTCCATGCACATCGCCGACCTGTCGAAGGGCATGCTGGGGGCGAACGGCATCGTCGGGGCCGGCGGTCCGCTGGTCTGCGGCGCGGCGCTGTCGGCCAAGCTCTTGAAGACCGGCGGCGTGGCGGTCTGCTTCGTCGGCGACGGCGGCTCCAATCAGGGAACCATTTTCGAAAGCTACAACCTGGCGAAGGTGTGGGGCCTGCCGGCGGTCTTCGTGGTTGAGGACAATGGCTACGCCGAGGCGACCGGCAGCGGCTATTCGGTCGGCGGCTCGCAAGTCGGCCGCGGCGAGGGCTTCGGCCTGCCATCGGTCGAGGTCGACGGGTCGGACTTCTTCGCGGTGTATGAAGTGGCGGCCGAAGCGATCGCCCGCGCCCGCAGCGGCGGCGGCGCGAGCCTCATCCATTCGCGGGTGCTTCGTTACTACGGACATTTCGAAGGGGACGCGACGACCTATCGCGGCGCCGGCGAGGTCGCGGCCTACAAGGCCGCGAAGGACCCGCTGATGCAGTTCCGCCAGCGCGTCGTCGAGGCCTCGCTGCTCAAGCCTGACGAGTTGGACGCCATCGACGCGGACGTGAAGGCGTCGATCGCCCGCGCCGCGGCGCTCGCCAAGGCGGCGCCGATGCCGTCGGGCGACGCGCTCATGACCGATGTCTACAACACGTATTGAGGACGCGACCGATGCCGAGGAAAAGCTATCGCCAAGCGATCAATGAAGCGATCCGCCAGGAGATGGAGCGGGACCCTCGCGTCATTTTGATGGGCGAGGACGTGGCCGGCGGCGCCGGCGCGCCCGGCGAGCAGGACGCATGGGGCGGCCCGATGGGCGTCACCAAGGGCCTGATGCCGAAGTTCGGGCGCGACCGGGTGCTCGACACGCCGATCTCCGAATCGGCGTTCATCGGGGCGGCGATCGGAGCCGCCGCCACCGGGCTTCGGCCGATCGCCGACCTGATGTTCGTCGATTTCATGGGCGTCTGCTTCGACCAGATATTCAATCAGGCGGCCAAGTTCCGCTACATGTTCGGCGGCAAGGCGGTGACGCCCGTCGTCATTCGCACGATGTATGGCGCGGGCTTCCGCGCCGCCTCCCAGCATTCGCAGTGCCTCTATCCGCTGTTCACCCATATCCCCGGCCTCAAGGTCATCGTGCCGTCCAACCCTTACGAAGCCAAGGGTCTGATGATCCAGGCGATCCGCGACGACGATCCGGTGATCTTCTTCGAACACAAGGCGATGTACGACACCGAGGCGGACGTGCCGGACGAACCCTACGCGATCCGCTTCGGCGAGGCCAACGTGACGCGCGAGGGGCAGGATGTCACCATCATCACCCTCGGACGGATGGTCAACTTCGCCAACGAGGCCGCCGACAATCTGGCGAAGAAGGGCGTCGCCGCGACCGTCGTGGACCTTCGCACCACCTCGCCGCTCGACGTCGAGACGGTGCTGGAGACTTCGCGCGAGACTGGTCGCGTCGTGGTGGTGGATGAAGCCCATCCTCGCTGCTCGATCGCCACGGACATTGCAGCGCTGGTCGGTGAGCAGGCTTTCGGGTCGCTCAAGGCGCCGGTCAAAATGGTGACGTCGCCGCACGCGCCGGTTCCGTTCTCGCCGGCGCTGGAGGACCTCTACATCCCTTCGGTCGCCAAGATCGAGGCGGCGGTGCGGGAGGTTCTCGGCTATTCGCGCGCCAGGGCGGCCGAGTGACGTAACGCTTTCGGGCGGGGTGGCGGGCGTCGCCAAGGCCCGCCCGCACGATCGGGCGCAAGACTGTCGGAGGAAGAGCATGCCCATCGAGCCCATCGTCATGCCGAAATGGGGCCTCGCCATGGAGGAGGGCACGCTGGCCAAATGGACGGTCGCGCCGGGGCAGACGATCGAGAAGGGCCAGGAGATCGCCGATATCGAGACGACCAAGATCGCCAACGCTTTCGAGAGCCCCGCCAGCGGCACGATTCGCCGGCTTGTGGCGCCCGAGGGCCAGACCTTGTCGGTTGGGGCGTTGCTCGCGGTGGTCGCCGACCCCTCGGCGCCCGATTCTGAAGTGGACGCCTTCATCGAGAAGTTTCAGGCCCAGTTCACGCCGGTCGTGAAGTCGGCTGGCGGCGGGCCGCAGACCAGGATGGTGCAGGCCGGCGGGATGGCGGTGCGAACGCTCAGCGTCGGCGAAGGCGGCGGGACGCCGGTGCTGCTGATACACGGCTTCGGCGGGGACTTGTTGTCGTGGTTGTTCACGCAGGAGTCGCTGGCGCAGGGGCGCGTCGCGCATGCCTTCGATCTGCCGGGCCATGGCGGCTCGACCAAGGCGATCGCCGCGGGAGGCGTGGCCGACCTCGCCGCCGCCACGCTCGCGGTGATGGAAGCGCTGGGGCTCGACAAGGCTCATCTGGTCGGCCATTCCCTGGGCGGCGCGATTGCCGCGCATCTGGCGCTGACGCAGCCCCATCGGGTGGCGAGCGCCAGCCTGATTGCGCCGGCCGGGCTCGGGCCGGAAATCAATATCGGCTTCATCGAGGGCTTCATCACCGAGAATCGCGCGCGCAAGCTCAGGACGGTGCTGCAGCAGCTCGTGGTCGATCCCAACCTGATCAGCGCCGATATGGTGGAGGATGTCCTCAAGTACAAGCGCCTCGACGGAGCGGAAGCGGCGCTGCGGCTCATCGCCAACGTCAATTTCGGCGGCGGCGTGCAAAAGACGGTCCTGCGCGACGGCCTTACGGGCGCGCGCATGCCGATCGCGGTGATTTTCGGCGAGGATGATCGCGTCATTCCGCCGCGCCATGCCGAGGGTCTGTCCGAATCCATTTGGGTGACGCGGGTTGCCGGGGCGGGGCATATCCCCCACATGGAGAAGAGCTCGGTCGTCAACGAAGCAATCACCGCCAACATCGCCAGAGCCGGATAGGGCGGTTCGGAGGCGAAGACCGGCGTTCCGCGTGATGACGGAGTCCGCTCTTTTGAACCGATGATGAGGATGGATGTCCCGCGACCTGTGGACCAAAGTCGACGACTATTTCATTGATCTGTTTCAGCCGCGAGACGCGGCGCTGGAGGCTGTGCTGCAAGCCAGCGAGGCCGCGGGCCTGCCGGCCATCGCCGTGGCGCCCAATCAGGGCAAGCTCTTGATGCTACTCGCGCAGCTCCGAGGGGCGCGCGCGATTCTCGAGATCGGAACTCTGGGCGGTTACAGCACGATCTGGCTGGCGAGGGCGCTTCCCGCCGACGGCCGGCTGATCTCGCTGGAGGCCAACGCCGCGCATGCCGAGGTCGCCAGGGCCAACGTCGCGCGCGCGGGGTTTGGCGCGATGGTCGAGGTTCGCACCGGCCGCGCGCTCAACTCCCTGCCGAAGCTGGCCGCCGAATCCGGCGGACCGTTCGACTTCATCTTCATCGATGCGGACAAGTCCAACACGGCGGACTATTTTTCCTGGGCGCTCAAGCTTGCGCGCCGCGGCAGCGTGATCGTCGCCGACAATGTCGTGCGCGACGGGAAAGTGACCGACGCCGCCAGTCGCGATCCCGACGTCCGGGGAATGCGCCGCTTCGCCGAAATCGTCGCCGCCGAACCGCGCGTCAGCGCGACGGCGATTCAGACGGTCGGCGGAAAGGGCTATGACGGATTCGTGCTCGCCCTGGTGGTCGCCGACCCCTGATCGTCGCCGACCTCAGGATGAGGCGCCGTCGCTGCTGGCCTTTGGATCTCGGTTCGGGCCGCATCTTGAACAGATTCTGCAACAGCGCTTCGAAGCCGCCCTTTCCGTCCGACGAATGGAGGTCGATGCGCCCGACCTTTTCGACCAGCCGCTCGAGCGCTTCGAGCTCCTTGAGGCGCATGAGCGTGGGATTGTCCTGCATCAGATGGGCGGTGTTGAGGAGCGAGCGCGTCGCGGCGGTCTCTTCCTGGCGCCGGATGAGATTGGCTTTGGCGAGACGCTCGGCCTCGACGACCTTGTTCAGAAGGGCGCGAATGTCGCCGGGCAGGATGATGTCCTTGATTCCAAGATCGGTGACCTCGACGCCGAGTTCGGCGCCGCGCGCCGCGACGAAGGCGCGCAACTCCGCATCGATCGTCTCCCGCGCCGCCAGTATTTCATCAAGCGTGCGGCTCGCGACCGCCTCGCGGATGGCGAACTGCACGAGCCGATAGAGCGCGGCCGAAAGATCGGCCGCTCCCAGCGCGACCTTCTGCGGATCGACGATGCGGTAGAACGCCGACAGGGTGACGCGCACGCCAATGCGGTCCTTGGTCAGGATTTCCTGTGCGGTGACTTCGATCGGCTTCGGCCGGATGTCGAGCTTGACCGCCTTCACCACGCGATCGGTGCGCCAGAAATCGTGACGGCCTGGCCCGAGTTGTTCGACAAACCGGTCGTCGACGTAGAGCAGCGCGACCTCGTGAGGTTCGACCTGCACGCGGGTGACCACGCTCGACGTCGTGAAATTGATCAAATCACCCCGTTCTGGCGGCACGCGCAGCACGCCGCGCGCATCGATCTTTTCGATGATGACGGGATGCATGACCTTCCAGAACGCAACCCGCGAAAATGGACCGAAGATATGCCCGATATCGGCGAGGTTCGGGCCGAACGAAACGAAACCGACCTCGTGCGGCCCGAGCGACATCGTCTCGAAGGATTGCGCGGCGACGGCGGGCGAAGCGGCGGCGATCACTTCGTATTTGTCATATGGCAACTGAGCGCGATAGGCCTTGACGATCTCCGCCGCGTACCGTCCCGCCCAATCCAGAATCGTGTGACGGCCGGGCGGCAGAATGCGCTCGAAGCGTCCGTCACGCGACAGCAGCCCACGCTCCTCGTCCTTCACGACGATCGACAGGGCGAGAGGAGCGCGCGTGATCATCGGCGTCTCGCGGTGAGCCGCGCCCCTTCAGGAGAAGGAGTCGCCGATTCGCTCTCCACGCGCGAGTGCGGGCCCCAGCTTGAGATTTTGTTCTTGGCCTTGATCGGCGATTGCGGTGACCCTCCGAAGAGGGTCCCGGAGTTGGGACGCCGGCGTCGAACAAAATCGGTATCCGCTGAGGCGCAGGGCGTTCGCGCGCTTGCCGGGCGCCGACGACACAGCCGAAGCCGCATCGACGTCGCCGCGACGGAGAAGCGAACCGGCTTCCCTTGAGCTAGGACGGTTAGCAACCGTGCGCCGGCCGAGGCCGGCTGCAGGAGTTCGAACCTGCTGAGAAGATGGACAGTCTTCACTCGCCGAGAGTTTTGGTGGCTCACCAAGAGCAGTGAAGGAGGCGGAGCGGAACGCGCATTCCGCAACGCGGCGCGCGCCAGCCAGGCTTTTTGAATCTGGACACATGGCCCGACCCCCCAAAGGATTCATAGCGCAACCCCAGCGCGGTTGAAAGCGGACGCCAGCTTCCGCCGGCGCCCGATCTGCGTGGCGGCTCACTTCAACAGATCCGCCGCGGCGCCGGCGACGATGCATATGGCGAAGAAGGCATAGACGTAGGTCCAGTAGCGAACCGGCACGAAGAACAGGCTGTCGCGCCGGCGAAGGGTCACCTCCTGGCCTGTCGCCTTGTCGATATAGACCCTGGGTGCATAGCGCCGCGCCAGCCAGCGCGACAATGCGTAGTTGCCGGCCGTCGCGAGAACGGCGGAAAGCGCCAGTCCCAAGCCGACGTTCTCCGGCGTATTGCCGAACAGCGCCTGCATCAGCCCGACGCCGATCACCAGCGCCGCGCCGCCGATCAGCATGACGAGCGCCCCGAACCCCGACCAGACAATAAACATCGATCCCTCCTTCGTGAGCCGTGCGAAGCGCGGGAATGCGCGTCGGTCGGCGTGGACGAAGGCTCGCACGCGCCGCGGCGAGCGTCTGTTCCGCAGGGAACAGAGACAAGCCGCGGGATGGCGGCGATCTCGGCTTGTCGATAATCCGCGGCGCGCGGGCTATCGAGGCGGCGATCGAATACCCGCGCCCATCGGGCGCCGCGCGGCGCGTCGGCCCACCGCGGCGCGAGCCGGCGCGTTCTCGGCGTCAAACCCCCGGCGATGCGGATCCGCGCGCGGTGGGAACGACCGGGCCGCAGCTTTCGCCGAGCACCAGCGCCGGCTGGAACACCACGTTGCGCGGCGGCACGCGGTTGCTCCGATTCATGCGATCGATGAGCAGCCGCAGCGCTTCGTTGGTCATGTCGGTGATCGGGTGCTCGGTGCGGGTCAGGCGCGGCCGCAGTCCGCCGATGCCGGGAATCGTGTCGGTGGAGGCGACCGACACGTCCTCAGGGCATTTCAGGCCAAGGTCGGCCATGGCGCGCATCACGCCCATCGCCATGACGCCATTCGCGACGTAAAGCGCCGTCGGACGGTCAGGCCGCTCCAGAATTTCCCGCGCCACGGAATAGGCGACCTCCTCGCGAAATTCTCCCGAGCGGATGTGGCCGGGTTGAGGCGCGATTCCCCGCGCTTGCATTGCTTGCGCCAATCCGTCGAGACGGCCGCGCCCAGTGGTCAGATGCAGGGGTCCGGTGATCGTGCCGATGCGCCGGTGGCCAAGATCAAGCAGGTAGTTGGCGACCTGACTCGCCGCGGAGACGTTGTCGATCGTCACAGTGTCGCACCGGTCGTCGTCGACGACGCGCCCGAACAGCACCATCGGGGTCGCATCGCCGTCGAAATCGCGCTGGACGCGATGGGACGCCGCCCCGACCGGCACCAGCACGACGCCGTCGCACGAGAGCATCCGGATGCGCACCAGAATGCGTCTCTCGTTCTCCGGCTTCTCGTCGCTGTTGAAGACGACCAGCGAATAGCCCCAGGCCGCGACCGCCGCTTCCGCGGCGCAGACGATGCGGGCGAAAAACGGGTTGGCGAGATCGGCGACGACCAGCGCGATCAGTTGGCTGCGGCCTCGCCGCAGATTTTGGGCCGCCACCAGCGGCGCATAGTTGAGCTCGTCGACCGCCGAGCGCACCCGCGCGCGAAGTTGAGGGCTGACATAGGCCGTTTCGTTGATTACCGCGGAGACCGTCGCCGTCGACACGCCGGCCGCCTGCGCGACATCCTTGATCGTAGCCACCGACCACCCAGCTAATCGTTTCGCCAAACCTCTGCGATCCGCGTCGGCTTGTCCAGCGGCTCTGATCGATATTTCTCCAAATTTTTCTTGCCTAAGGCGCCAAGATCGTCAAATCTGGCGAAACGGTTAGCTTACGTTCGCCGATTCAACGCGCGACAATGGGACCGCCAAAGGGAGAGAAAGATGAAAAACTGGAGGATCGGGTTGCTCGCCGCCGGCCTTGCGCTGACGGCAGGCTTGGCGCAGGCGGCGGACAAGCCGCTCCTTGGCATTGTTTCGATTTCGGCGGGCGAGGCCAACAACGCGCGCTACATAAAAGGCGCGACCGCCGCGGCCAATGAAGACGGCTGGACCGTCTCGGTCATCGACGCGTCGGGCAGCGCGGACCAGGCCAACGCCGGGATTCAGAATTTCGCTGAACGCGGCGCGGGCGCGATCGTCGACATGGTGTTTCCCTATTCCTCGATCGGCGCGGGCCTCGCCGCCGCCAAGAGCGCGCACATTCCGGTGGTGACCTGGGGCGGCGGCCTTGGCGGGACAGTCGCCGCCACCAACGGTTCGGGCGCTCCGGTCGCCCTTCCGGTCATCGAGAAAATGGCGGCCGACCTCGGCGGCAAAGGCGAGTTGCTGGTGCTCGCCTATCGAACGGGGGAAGTGTGCCGCAACCGTGAAGTTCTGCTCGACCAGATCGTCGCCAAGAGCCCGGACATCAAGGTCACCAAAAACGAGGTGCGCATCCCCGGCTATTTTGAGGATGGCGCGCAATACGCCAACGCCTGGCTCGCCTCCCATCCGGCCGGCGGGGGCAACCTCGCGATCTGGGGTTGCTGGGACGACCCGGCGATCGGCGCCATCGGCTCGCTGCGCCAGCAGGGGCGCGACGATGTGAAGGTCTATGGCGTCAATGGCAACGCCCAGGCGATCGAGAACATCAAGAACGGCCACATGACGGCCACGTCCTGGCAGGACAGCTACACCGAAGGCTATCAGATGGTGAAAATGCTCAAGGAGATCAAATCCGCGGGCGCGGGCTGGACTCCGAAAGCCGCCGAAGTGCCTTCGACCTTGATCACCCAAGCCAACGTCGACCAGTTCATCAAGGACCACCCTGACGCGATCGGCAAATAATCTGTAAGCTCGTCCTGGTGTCTGCGCGCGAGACCCCATCATTGTCAGGGACGCTGATCGCTTCGCCGCTGCTGGCTGTTGAAGACGTCGCCAAGGCCTACGGCGGCGTCCAGGCTCTGAAAGGCGTTTCCCTCCAGGTGAACGCCGGGGAGGTGCATGGGCTCGTCGGCGCCAACGGAGCCGGCAAGTCGACGCTGATCCGCGTTCTCGCCGGCCTGACGCAGCCCGATCGCGGCCGAATTGCGCTCGACGGCGCCGCGATCAGCATTCCGACCCCGCATGACGCCAACAAATTCGGCATGAACTTCATCCATCAGGAATTGGCCTTCGTGCCCGGCATGAACGTCTTGCAGAACATCATGCTCGGAGCGCCCAAGAAGACGCGCTTCGGAATGATCGACTGGCGGTCGATCGCCCGCGACGTCGAACCGATCGCCCGACGCGTCGGCATCGCGGCGCCCCTTTTCGCCAATGTGAAGGGCCTTTCGACCGCCGAGAATTGGCTGATCAGCATCTGTCGCGCGCTGGTTCGGAAGGCGCGGCTCATCGTCATGGACGAACCGACCGCCTCGCTGTCGATGAGCGAGAGTGAAAGGCTGCTCTCGATTGTCGAGGATCTGTCGCGCTCTGGAGTCGCCATTCTTTACGTATCGCACCGTCTTGACGAAATCTTGCGGCTCTGCGCCGCCGCCACGGTGTTTCGCGACGGGCGCTCCGTGGCGCGTATCGAGCGATTCGCGCTGTCTCGCGCGACGCTCGTGGAAGCCATCGTCGGGGGAGCGGTGGAACGACTGGCCAAGCGGGACCCCGGCGCGCGGCGCGACGGCGTGGTTCTCGAAGCCGTTGGCCTCGCGCGCTCGCCCAAGGTCAACAACGTGAGCTTCAGACTTCATCGTGGCGAGGTGCTTGGCATCGGCGGTCTTGTCGGCGCCGGGCGCAGCGAGTTGGCGCGTCTCATTTTCGGCGCTGACCGGGTCGACGCGGGAACGATGACGTTGGACGGAAAACCTTTCGCGCCGCGAAACCCGGCTCAAGCCGTCAAGGCGGGGCTCGGTCTCGTGCCGGAGGAGCGGCGCGCCGAGGGGCTGGTGTTGACCAAGAGCGTCGCCTTCAACTTGCAGATATCCAATCTCGCGCGGATCGTTCGAGGCCCGATGCTGCCGCTGATCGACTATCGGCGCCGGGAATTGCTTTCGCTGGCCATCATGCGCGATCTGGCGATCAAGGCCGAAGGCGTCGACACGCCGGTCGGCCGTCTGAGCGGCGGCAACCAGCAGAAAGTCGTGATCGGACGCTGGCTGCTGCGCGCGCCGCGCGTGCTGATTCTCGACGAGCCGACGCGCGGCGTCGACATCGGCGCGCGCCGCGAGATTCATCGACTGATCCGCGATCTCGCGGCCAAAGGCGTGGCGGTCCTCGTCATCTCGTCCGAACCGGATGAATTGCCTGATCTCTGCGACCGGGCGCTCGTGATGGCCGAGGGGCGGATCGTTCGCGAACTGGAGGGCGACTCCCTCTCGCGTAACGCCATCATCGAGGCCAGCTATTCCGGAGCGGCGACGAAAGCGGAGCGGTTGCAGTGACGCGAATCGCCGTCGCCAATCGCCGACTTGCGCCGCGAACCAAGGCCTATCTCGGCTTCCTCGCCCGCTACGGGACGATCGTCGGACTCTTCGGAATGATCGTCGCCTTCTCGGCGCTTTCGCCGCGCGCTTTCCCGACCGTCAGCAATTTCACCAACGTGCTGAACCAGGCCTCGCTGGCGATGATCATCGCCGCCGGCCTGACGCTCGCGGTCGTGGTGGGCGAACTCGATCTTTCGATCGGATTCGCCGCGAGCCTGCACGGCATCCTGGTGACCGGGCTGATCGTCAGCAACGAACTGCCGATTCCGATCGCGATCCTCATCGTCCTGGCGGCCGGCGCCCTGATCGGGTTGATCAACGGCTTGATCGTCACCAAGGCGCGGGTCAATTCAGTGATCGCGACGCTTGGAGTTGGCACGATCCTGACAGGCCTCGCGTTCGCCTATTCCGCCGGCGTTCCCATTGTCGCCGGCGTTCCCGAGGCTTTCCTTCAGCTCTCCCTCGGTCGCTGGCTTTTTGGAATTCCAAACAACATCGTAACGATGGCGATTGTTCTCGGAGGACTCTGGATCCTTGTCGAACGGACGTCGCTTGGCCAGGAGATTCAGGCGGTGGGCGGCAATCCCGCCGCGGCGCGCCTTTCGGGCATCAATGCGGACCGGATAAAAATCCTCGGGTTTATGATTTCCGGCGTCTGCGCGGCGCTGACCGGCATTCTTCTGGCCTCACGTCTTGGGAGCGGCACCGCAAGCGCGGCGGACGGCTATCTGCTGACGGCGTTCGCCGCGGTGTTCCTCGGTTCGGCGACCCTGCGCGACGGCGAGTTTCATGTGTTCGGGACTTTGATCGGGGCGCTCATCATCGCTTTCGGCTTCAACGGACTGAACATATTCGGGGCGCCGACCTTCTCTCAATTTGTGCTTCAGGGCGCCATTCTGATCATCGCCGTCGGGCTGTCGAGCCTCGGGCGAGCCATCTCCGAAAGCTAGGGAACCGGCCAATGTCAGCCTCCACGAATTTCTGGGACGTCCATGTCATCGAATACGCTCGCTCCAAGGATCAGCCGGTCGCGAGCCTGATCAACGGCGCGCATGCCGACGGCGTCACCGATGTGCCGTTTTCCTTTGTCCTCGCGCGGCGAGACGACAGAATTGTCCTCGTCGACACGGGTTTCATGCGCGAGGGCACGGGCGAAGCGATGAGCGTCAAATTCGGCGTCCCGTACTGGATATCGCCGCTGCGCATGCTTGCCGAGATGGGCGTCGCGCCGGACGCGGTGACGGACATTGTCATCAGCCACGCGCACTTCGATCACATGGGATCGATCGGAAAATTCCCGAAAGCCCGCCTCCATATCCAGAAGCGCGAGATCTTGAGCTGGACAGAGGCGATGGCGCTGCCGCCGCAGTTCGGCTTTCTCACCGATATCATCAATCCCGACGATCTCAGGCGCGCCTTCGACGCCTCGGTCGAGCATCGCCTCAATCTCGTCGATGGCGATGTCGACGACCTGCTGCCTGGGCTCCACGTGCGGCTCGGCGAAGGCCATACCCTCGGTCAGCAATTCGCCGTGATCGAAACGGCCAGGGGGCGCATCGTCGTTTCGGGCGACTGCGTCTATGCCAAGCGCAACCTTCAAGGCCACAATCACAACGGCGTCTATGTGCCGCTGGCCAACGGCGTCGGCAGCATTTGGGAGCAATTGAAGACGATGGACCGAATCAACAAGGAAATTGGCGGCGATCTCGATCGGCTGGTCATCCTTCACGACAACGATCGTTGGAAGCACTTGCCTCTCGTCAAGGAGATCGAAGGTTTCCGCATCGCCAAGGCGTCGTGATTTGGTTGGCGCGCGGCGCTCATCGACGCCCGCGCTATTTCCGATCCGCGTCGGTTTCGTCCGCTCTCCGACAACGCGATCGTGTTTCAGCAGCGATTTTGGCTGCTGACGCGGCTTCCCCCAGCGCGGCTTCCCCATCGCGATTGGTCGTCAGGTCGCGCGCAACGCAGCCGCCCGATGGGAGGACGCCAGTCTGGAATTTCCGGGATCGCTCGCATATTTCATGAGCGGACGCTGACCTCGGGGCTCCAAAGTCCGTCGACCTGACGGCGCGGCGGAGCGTTCCTTCCGCAAGTCTCGGATGAAAATGATGAACAGCAGGATCGATCCGAGCCGAATGGGCGCGCGAGAGCTGCGCGACGAGGTCGCCGCCGGCCGTGTCACGGCGGTGGCCGTGGCGCATGCGTGTCTGGCGCGCATCGCCGAGCGCGAGACGGTCATCGGCGCCTGGGCGCATCTCGACCGGGAAAAGGTTCTGGCGGCGGCGCGAGCGCTCGATTCTGCGACGTGGCGCGGGCCGCTCCATGGCGTGCCGATCGCTGTCAAGGATCTGCTCGACACGGTCGATTTTCCGACCGAATACGGTTCGTCGATCTATCGCGGGCGCCTGCCGGCCGCCGACGCGGCGGCGGTCGCGCTGGCGCGGGCGGCCGGCGCGCTGGTGCTGGGAAAGACGGTCACCACCGAATTTGCGACCTTCCATCCCGGCAAGACCGCCAATCCGCACGACCCGGCGCGCACGCCTGGCGGCTCGTCGAGCGGTTCAGCCGCGGCGGTCGCCGACCGCATGGCGCCGCTGGCCTTCGGCACACAGACCGCCGGATCGGTGATCCGCCCGGCGGCGTTCTGCGGCGTCGTCGGCTTCAAGCCGAGCTTCGGCGCGATACCGCGCGCCGGCGCCAAGCTGCTGGCCGACAGCCTCGACACGGTCGGGGTGATCGCCCGCAATGTCGATGACGCGGCGCTGTTCTCCTCCATTCTCAGCCGGCGCGCAGAGTTCGATCGGACAGCGCCTGCGGTCGCCCCGATTATCGGCCTGTGCTTGACCCTGCCGGGCGCGGCGTCGCCTTCGGACGCGACGCTGAGGCTGATCGAAGGCGCCGCGCGGCGGGCCGAGGCGCGCGGCGCCACGCTCCGCCCGGTCGCGCTTCCCGCGGGATTCGAGCGGCTGATGGAGACGCACAAGACCGTGATGGCCTACGAGGCGGCCGGAGCGCTCGCCTACGAGCGGCTCGCCCATCACGCGGCTTTGTCGCCGGCGCTCGCCGTCTTGCTCGACGAAGGGGCGGCGATCGAGCCCGCTCGCTATGACGCCGCGCGCGAAGACGCCGCGCGGATTGGCGCCGAGGTCGCGAGCGCGCTGGCGGAAGTGGACGCCGTGCTCGCCCCCGCCGCTCTCGATGAGGCGCCGCTTGGTCTCGACGCCACCGGTGATCCGCTATTCTGCCGGCCATGGACGCTGCTACAACTCCCGTGTCTCACCCTGCCGATCGGGCGCGGGCCGCACGACATGCCGATCGGCGGCCAGTTGATCGCCAGGCCGCGCGGCGATGCTCGCCTGCTCGCGGTGGCGCGGTTCGTGGAGGCGGCGCTGTCGTGACGCAAGGCGTCTGACACCGGGCGCTCTGCGATCAACTCTCCGTGATCCCGGCGGCTGGCGTAACTATGCCGAACGGCGCTGCGTATTGAAGTCCGACGTCGTCCCAACCGAGCACGAACGAGGTGGAAAATGCTGACGCGCAGACAAATCTTGAACGGGAGCTTGCAGGGTCTTGCCGCTATGTCGGCGGGTGCGCTTGTTCTATCCGGTTCCGGGCAAGCGGCGACAGGCGACCAGATCACCCATTCCGACGCGGAATGGCGAAAGATGCTCACCGCCGATCAATATGCGGTGCTGCGGCAAGAGGGGACCGAGCGGCCTTTCACCAGTCCGCTTCTGCATGAAGAGCGAGCGGGAACATTCGCTTGCGCCGGGTGCGATCTGCCGCTCTTTTCGTCGAAGACCAAATTCGACAGCGGCACGGGATGGCCGAGCTTTTGGGCGCCCCTCGACAATGCGATCAGCACGGCCGAGGACAAATCGTTTGGCATGACGCGAACCGCGGTCATGTGCCGGCGCTGCGTCGGCCATCTCGGGCATGTGTTCGATGACGGTCCGAAGCCGACCGGGCTTCGCTACTGCATGAACGGCCTCGCGCTGAAGTTCAACCCGGACGCTGCGTGATCGCGCGCGAGAAGGCGAAGACATGCTGCTGTTTCTGGTTTCCTATCTCGGCGGCGTGCTGACGATTCTCAGCCCGTGCATTCTGCCGGTGCTGCCCTTCGTCTTCGCCCGGGCCGACCAGCCGTTCATCAAGAGCGGGCTGCCGCTGTTGCTCGGCATGGCGATCACCTTCGCGGGGGTGGCGACGCTCGCCGCGGTCGGCGGCGGCTGGGCGGTGCAGGCCAACCAGTACGGGCGTTTCGCGGCGATCGTGCTTCTCGCGTTTTTTGGCGTCACGCTGCTGTTTCCGGAACTCGCGGACCGGCTGACCCGCCCGCTGGTCGCGGTCGGCGATCGGCTTTCGCAATCGGCTTCGGAAGGCGCGAGGTCGGGTTCGTCGGTCGCGCCGTCGTTCTTGCTCGGCGTCGCGACGGGGCTGCTGTGGGCGCCTTGCGCCGGGCCGATCCTCGGTCTGGTGCTGACCGGAGCGGCGCTGCAGGGCGCCAACGTCCAGACCTCGCTGTTGCTTTTGGCCTATGCGGCGGGCGCCGCGACCTCGCTCGCCCTCGCCCTGCTGATCGGCGGGCGCGTGTTCTCCGCCATGAAGCGGTCGCTGGGAGCGGGCGAATGGATTCGTCGCGGCCTCGGTGTCGCGGTGTTGTGCGGCGTCGTCGCGATTGCGCTGGGGCTCGACACCGGTCTGTTGACCCAGGTTTCGCTCGCCAGCACTTCGAGCGTCGAGCAGGCGCTGATCGACAAAGTCCCGCAGGCGAAACTGGACGATTCGTCAGCCCCTTCCGTCGTCATGAAGAACGATTCAGGCGCCGCGGTGAGCGGCTCCAATGTGATGAACGGCGGCCCGGCGATGATGAGCGCCTCCAATGCGATGAAAGGCGGCGCTCCGGCGATGACGGGCGGTTCGCCGGCGATGAACGGCGCGCCGGCGATGATGAGCGGGTCGAGCGCAATGAACGCCGCCTCCGCGATGATGATGAAGCCCGCCGCCGCGGCCCAGAACGCGTTGCCGGTCGAGGGGCCGGCGCCGTCGCTGGCCGGCGCGGTCGAATGGCTCAATTCGCCGCCGCTGACCATCGGGGGGCTGCGGGGAAAGGTCGTCCTCGTCGATTTCTGGACCTATTCCTGCATCAACTGCCTGCGGGCGATTCCTTATGTCCGCGCCTGGGCCGAGAAATACAAAGATCAGGGTCTGGTGGTGATCGGCGTCCACGCGCCGGAATTCGCGTTCGAGAAAAACGTCGACAATGTCCAGAAGGCGACCAAGGATTTGAAGGTCGACTATCCCGTCGCGATCGACAACGACTACGCGATCTGGCGGGCTTTCGACAACAAATATTGGCCGGCGCATTATTTCATCGACGCCGAGGGACGCATTCGCCACCATCACTTTGGCGAGGGCGAGTACGATCAATCGGAAAAGATCATCCAGCAATTGCTCGCCGAAGCCGGCAAGAGCGAGGTCGCGCGCGACCTCGTGCAGGTCAACGCGCAAGGCGCGGAGGCCGCCGCCGACATGGACGACGTCAAATCGCCGGAGACCTATGTCGGCTATATGCGCGCCGAGAATTTCGCCTCGCCCGGCGGCGCGGTCGCCGACAAGCGTCAGGTCTATGCCGCCGCCTCATCCCTGCAACTCAATCAATGGGCGCTATCCGGCGACTGGACCGTCGAGGGCGAGCGGGCGGTTCTCAACGAACCCAACGGCCGCATCCTCTATCGCTTCCACGCCCGCGATCTCCATCTGGTGCTAGGCCCCGCCGCCGATGGAAAGCCCGTGCGCTTCCGCGTCCTCATCGACGGCAAGGCCCCGGGCGCGGACCACGGCGTTGACGTCGACGATCAGGGAAATGGCGTGGTGACCGAGCAGCGTCTCTATCAGTTGGTCCGCCAGAGCAAACCCTCCGCCGACCGGGACTTCGAGATCGAGTTTCTCGATCCGGGCGCCCAGGCCTTCGCCTTCACGTTCGGCTGACGGGACAAGCCTCGCGTCGCACTGCGGCCGCGAGGCTTGTCGATAGCCGCTCTTGAGCGCGTCCGCCGCCCCCTTTAAGCTCGCCGCGGCGCCGAATCGGCCCCGCGACCGCGAAAGTCCCGATGAGCCTATCCAGTATGACCGGCTTTGCGCGGGCCTCCGGGGCGAGCGGACCGTGGCGATGGGTCTTCGAACTCAAGAGCGTCAACGCGAAAGGGCTGGATCTTCGGCTGCGCCTGGCGCCCGGCTTTGATCGCATCGAAAGCGAGACGCGCGCCCGACTGGGCCGCGCCCTGGCGCGTGGGACGTGCTTTGCGACGCTGACCATGCAGCGCGAGGGTGCGACGCTGCAGGCGCGCGTGAACCTGCCGGTGCTGGCGGCGATCGTCGGCTCGGTCAAGGAGGCCGCTCGGGTCTCGGGTCTGGCGCCTCCGACGCTTGACGGCCTGCTCGCCATTCGCGGCGTGGTCGATGTCGTCGAAACCGGCGATGACGAGCAAAGCCTGGCCGCGGCTTGCGTCGGCGCGTTAGATGGCCTCGACGAAGCAATCGCCGCGCTGGTCGCCGCGCGCGAGGCCGAAGGCGCAGCGCTCGCTGCGATCCTCAACGACCGGCTCGCCGTCATCGACGGGTTGACGCAGGCCGCCGATCGAAGCCCGGCGCGGCGCCCGGAAGCGATCGCGCTGCGGCTCGCCCAGTCGGTCGCCGCGCTGCTCGAAGCCGGTCGCGGGTTCGACGAGAACCGCCTCTATCAGGAGGCGGTGCTGCTTGCCGCCAAGGCCGACATCCGCGAGGAGCTGGATCGCCTGACCACGCATGTCGCGGCGGCGCGCGAATTGATCCGCGGGGGCGGTCCGGTCGGGCGTCGGCTCGATTTTCTCGCGCAGGAACTCGCGCGGGAGGCCAACACGCTGTGCGCCAAGGCCAATGACGTGACGCTGACCGCGATCGGGCTTGATCTGAGAGCGCAGATCGAGCAATTGCGCGAACAGATTCAGAATATCGAATGAGCGAGCCCATGGCGATGCGGCGGCGCGGCTTGATGCTGATCCTCTCCTCGCCCTCAGGCGCGGGCAAGACGACGCTCACCCGCATGCTGCTGCAGGATCAGGCGCTCGACCTGACGCTGTCGATTTCGGTGACCACGCGCGCGCGGCGCTCGAGCGAGGTCGAGGGCATCCACTATCGCTTCATCACCGAACGCCAGTTCGAGGCGATGCGCGCAGGCGGCGAGTTGCTCGAATCGGCCGACGTGCACGGCCATCGCTACGGCACGCCGCGCGCGCCGGTCGAAGCGGTGCTCGCGCAAGGGCGCGACATGCTGTTCGACATCGATTGGCAGGGCGCGCAACAGGTCCGCAAGTCGATGGGCGCCGACGTCGTATCGATTTTCATCCTGCCGCCCTCGATGGCGGAGTTGCGCGCCCGTCTCGACCGGCGGGCGGAAGACTCGGCGGCGACCATCGCCGCGCGGCTGGAAAATGCGCGCAAGGAGATCGGACGCTGGCGCCAGGTACGACTACGTGCTGATCAACGACGACCTGCAGCGCGCCTATGGCCACGTCGTCGCGATCCTCGTCGCCGAGCGCCTGCGCGAGCCGCGGGTCGCCGCCGGCGTCGACGAATTCGTCAAGCGCTTGCTGCAAAGCTGACACGCCCCGCCGGCGATCGACTCAGTCGCAGGATGACGCAGGCCGCCGCGACCGGGATCAGCGCGCTCCAGCTTCCCATCACCGCCATAGCCGCGCCGACCGCCCAGACGATCGACAGGACATGCTCGATCATTCCGACGATCTTCGATTGCGAATGCCGCTGCAGCATCCGGCTGCGCCGCGCCGGCGATTGGCGCCACAGGTTGAGCAGCGCCGCCGACACGCTGGCGCCAAGCGTGAACAACCCCGTCCACAGGCCGCTCCATGGCGATTCCAGCGCCAGCGCGACGACAGGCGCGCAAAGGACCAGCGCGACCGGCGCCAGGATCGCCTCGATTTTGTGGCGCTCGATCCGACCCGGGCTGACCGGCGCGGCGCGCAGCAGATCGGGCGCATCCTCGCCCGACAGCGCGAGCCAGGCGAGCGAACCCGCAAGCTGCGCGCCGACGACGACGATCAGTGGGGCGAAGACGACGCCCGGGGAGCCGGTGGCGCCGCCGTTGCGCCACAGCACCAGGCTGACCGGCGCCATGTAGACCACCTGCAGCACGATTTGCGAGATCAGCCAGGGGTCGCGCAGAATGAGGCGGCGCTCCTTCGAACGCATGGTCGCGCCGAGGCTGGGGCGGAACGCGCGCGGTTTGCGCTGGCGCCCCGAGGGCGACGGCGCGCCCGCGGCGGTGACCGCCGCGCGGGCGAAGGTTTCGCCCAGCGCGAAAGTCGCCGCGGCGAAGACGGCGATCGCGACGATGAGCCACAGGGCGAGCGCCTGGGCGTCGCCAGCCGCCGCGCGCGCCGGCAGCGACAGCCAGCCGCGCCACCCGGACCACTGGTTTTCGATCGACGATTGCATCGCTGTGGCCAGCGCGGCGCGCGCGCCGGGCGCGAGCGCGTAGCCTTGCAGCCCGAGCATGAACGACGCCCCGACGCCGGCGGCGGCAATCTGCGAGACGAGACGGGCGCGTCTTGGACCGACCGCCGCGAACAACGCCAGCGCCAGCACGATGCCAATCCCCGCGCCAAACAGCCCGCAAGCGAGCAGCGCGGGATAGATCGCGAGCCAATGCAGGTGACCGCCGAGGGCGTTCACATTGGCCAGCGGCAACAGGAGGATGGCGAACCAGGCGATCGCGCTCGCGCCGATCGCCACCGCTTTCGCGCCGAGCACCGCGCGCGCTGAAATCGGCGAGGCGAACAGCAGGTCGAGGTCGCCGCGCGCATACAGCATGCGCGTCGCGGCGGTCACGGTCTGTGCGACGATCCCCGGCAAGACGAACAGCACGCCCAATGCGATGTAGGGCGACAGCCGGGCGTCGTCGGCGACTTCGCCGAAGTGACGCTGCCCCCACCAGAACAGCGCATGCAGCCCAACGACCACCGCGACGAGCATCGCGACTTTGGCGCGGGTGAGACCGCCGAGCGCCGCGTCGAAGCCGCGCCAGCTCTGGCGCAGATCATGCGCCGCGAGCCAGATGAAGGAGCCGGCGCGCAGCGTCATGCGGCGCGCTCGCCCGGGGCGGTAAGGCGGAGGAAGATATCTTCGAGGCTGGCGCGATCGCCATCGTCGGCGCCGCGCAATTCGGCGAGCGTGCCTTCGGCGATCAGCCGGCCGCGCTGGATGATGCCGACGCGGTCGGCGAGGCGTTCGGCGACTTCGAGGATATGGGTCGTCAGGATGATGGTCGCCCCTTCTCTCACGCGGGCGGCGAGCAGATCCTTGACCTGCCGGGCGACCGCCGCGTCGAGGCCGGTCAGCGGTTCGTCGAGCATCAGCAACTTCGGCTCGTGAACCAGCGCGCCGGCGAGCGCGACCTTCTGTTTCATGCCGCGCGAAAAACCCTCGCAACGCTCGCGCCGATGCTCCCAAAGGCCCAAAGTCTCCAGCAACTGTTCGGCGAGTTGCTGGGCGCGCCGGGGTTCGACCCCCCACAGACCCGCGACAAATTCGAGATATTCCAACGGGTCGAGCTTGTCGTAGAGCGTCGGTTCGTCCGGCAGCCACGCCACCATCCGCTTGGCCTCGATCGGGCGCCGGCGCGCGTCGACGCCGAAAACCTCGATCTGCCCGGCGTCGGGGGGCAACAATCCCGCGACCATTCGCAATGTCGTGGTCTTGCCCGCCCCGTTGGGACCGAGCAGGGCGTAGAGTTCGCCGGCGCGCACCGTGAGATCGAGCCCATCGACCGCCGGTTTGGCGAAGCTCTTGCGCAGACCGCGCAGAATGAGAGCCGGCGGCTGAGCGCCCTCGTCGATTTCTCGCATCAAAGCCACGCCTTTCGTAGGCTCAGCGTAGCCGCCCGCGATTGCTCGCGGGTTAACGAGATCGGCGCAATGCCTGCGCGGCGCGCGCCAGGGCGACGAAGCCGCCGACGTCGATTTCCTCGGCTCGGCGGGTCGGCTCGACGCCCGCGGCGCCGAGCAGGGCCGTCGGGTCGGCGCCAAGCGCCGCGGCGAAGGATTTGAGCGACTGCCGCAGCATCTTGCGGCGCTGTCCGAAGGCGCCCTGCGCGACTGCGGTCAGCAGCGCCAAATCGCAAGGATCAGGCGCCGCGCGGGGAACCAGTTCGACGACGCTCGACGTCACCTTGGGCTGCGGCGTGAAGGCGGCGGCGGGCACGTCGAACAGAATGCGCGTCCGGCACCGCCAGCCCGCCAGAACCGCGAGCCGCCCGTAGTCGGCGCGCTCCAGCGGGGTCGCGACGATGCGCAGCGCGACCTCGCGCTGGAACATCAGCGTCAGCCGATCGAAGAACGGCGGCCACGGTTGGCTTTCGAGCCAGCGGCCGAGCAGCGGCGTCGCGATATTATAGGGCAGGTTGGCGCAGATGCGCAGCGGCGCGCCTTCTGCTTTGACGGCCAGCGCGGCGAAATCGAGCGCGAGGGCGTCGCCGGCGACGATTTCGAGCCGGCCAGGCCACCGCCGGGCGATGTCCGCCAGCGCTGCGAGGCAGCGTTCGTCACGCTCGACGGCGATGACCTTGCCGGCGCCCTCGCTGAGCAGCGCGCGTGTCAGGCCGCCCGGGCCCGGACCGACCTCGATGACCGCGACGCCGGCCAGCGGCCCGGCGGCGCGGGCGATCCGGCCGGTCAGGTTGAGGTCGAACAGGAAATTCTGGCCGAGCGATTTCTTGGGGTCGAGGCCGTAGGTCGCCGCGACTTCGCGCAACGGCGGCAGGCCGTCATGCGCCAGGCTCACGCGGCGGCCAGGCGCGCGGCGAGCCTCACCGCCTCGATCAGGCTCGCCGGGTTGGCTACACCCCTGCCGGCGATATCGAAAGCGACGCCGTGATCGGGCGAGGTGCGGACGAACGGCAGGCCCAGCGTGACGTTGACGCCGGTGTCGAACGCGAGCGTTTTGATCGGGATAAGCCCCTGGTCATGGTACATCGTCAGCGCGACGTCATAGCGCCGCCGCGCCGCCGCGTGGAACATCGTATCGGCGGGATGCGGGCCCGAGACGTCAAGCCCCTCCTCGCGCAATTGGGCGATGGCCGGCCCGATCGTCTCGATCTCCTCGCGCCCGATTGCGCCGCCTTCTCCGGCGTGGGGGTTGAGGCCCGCGAAGGCGAGCCGGGGGCGCGCGATCGCGAACCGTCGGCGCATGTCCGCTGCGACGATGCGCGCGGTCGAAACGATGAGGCCGTGCGTCAGGGCGCGCGGCACGTCGGCGAGCGGAATGTGAATGGTCACCGGCGCCACGCAAAGCGTGCTCGACCACAGCAGCATCACCGGCTGGACGCCCTGTCCCCACTGGCGCGCCAGTTCGCCCAGAAATTCGGTGTGCCCGGGAAATTTGAATCCCGCTTCATAGAGCACATGCTTGGCGATCGGGTTGGTCACCACGGCGCTCGCCTCGCCCGATCTGACATAGCCGACCGCCCGCTCGATCGACTCGATGACGGCTCCCGCGAACGCGGAATCGGGGCGCCCTGGCGTCGCCGCCGCGCCAACGCTGAGCGCGACGACCGGCAACGCCCGATCGAACGCCTGGGCCGCCTCGCCTGGCGCGACGACCGCGACGGGAACGTCAAGGCCTAGCCGTCCGGCCGCATCGCGCAACGCAGCGGGATCGGCGATGACGAAGAAGGGCGCACCAAGCTCAGCGCGCCGCAGCCAAGCGCGAAGCGCGAGTTCAGGGCCGATCCCGGCGGGGTCGCCGAGCGTCATCGCCAGAAGCGAACGATGCGCGCGTCCCGTCGTGCCCGACACGGCCGCGCTGGTCTCGGCCCCCATCAAAGGTCAACTCCCCGCCCGCGGCGGGCGCCGTGCGCAACCAACCCACGCTCTATGGCGGCGGCGCGCTGCCGAGCATGCTGGACACGTCGGTGGCCGCCTTGATCTCGCCTAGCGTGCGCAGCGTCAACTGCACCAGAATGGTCTGGTCGTGATAGGACGGCGTCGCGGCGATCGGATCGCTGACGGTGTTCGTGTAGCTGATCTTCAGCGACGTGCATTCATCGTCGTAGCCGATGCCGACCCCGAAATTCGTCGGGTCGAAGTGCGGCGTGTGCTGGCCGGGCAGGTCGTAGAGGTAGCGCGACATATCCAGAAGGAGCGAGCCGTTCACGTTCCAATGGTCGAGGAACTTGTAGGTCGCGTTGGTGATGACGCCCTCGCGCTTGTACAGCCAGCCGAGATCGGGTTGGGCGTCGTATCGCGCATAGTCCACGCTGCCGGTGACGCTTTTATAGGTGAAATTGGCGATCGCATCGAGACGGGTCAGGCCGAACGTCGAACTGTCGAATTGCTGCTTCGAAGTGAATGAGATGTCGTTGCTGAACGGGGCGAGCGTCTCGCGCGAAACGAAGTTCGAATATTGCTTGTCGAGACCGGACTCCAGCCCGGTATTGGCGGCATCGGGCATCGCGTAAGAATTGTTGCCGAAGATCTGGATCGACTCGCCGCCGACCATGCTGGCATGGCCGCCGTTGGCGAAGTCGGCGGTGTATTGCGTGCCGTAGTTGACCCGGCCGCCGCCCTCGATGCGATCGTATCCGGAATATTTGTTCCATTCGAACAGGTTGGTGTCGTCGAAGATCAGGCTCTGTGCATCTTCGTTGGGTTGCAGCTTGGGCAGATATTCGTTCGGCCGGATGATGATCTGGGCGATCGGTTCGATCACCTGCTTGCCGAGGAACGACGAAGAAACGAACGGATAGCGGTAGTCGAGCCCGACGCCGGGCATCGCGCGCATCGTCGTTTCGTTGGTCATCCCGTCGAAAAACGCCGGTTGGCTCGAATTGCTGATCGAGTTGGTGATCGCGCCGTTAACGAAAGTGTAGGTCTGGGTGTCGTTGAGCTGGGTCGTCTCGCCGTCCAGTCGGGCGAAAACGAACGGCGTCCAGACTTCGCCGATCGGATCGATGAACTTGCGCTGCCATGAAAGTTGCGCCGACGCGCGCGCATAGTTGCCAGCGATGCCGCTCAGGAAGCATTTGCCGGGCGTATAGGAGGGCGTCGTGGTGGGCAGGCCGGAAGGTTGGCCAGAGGGGAGGGTCGCGGGCAGGCCAGTCGGCGTCTCGCAAACATTGTAGAGGCTATAGGCGGTATCGAGGGTCTGCGCGCCGACGGCCTGGAAATAGGCGGCGGCGCGATTGATGTTGGTCACATTGACGTCGTAGGTGAGCTCGCCGCCAATGCCGTAGCTTTGGTCAGGGCGCAAGTCCGCCATCTTGTTGTAGTCGAGAACCGGGACCGCCGTAGGCTGCTGCTGCTGAAAGTCGTATTCGGTCAGTCCTTCGAAGCGATAGCCGCTCAGATCGAAAAACCCGCGATCGCCCTGTCCCCGGAAATAGACGGATGAAACGACGTCCTGAAAGTAATAATTGCTCAGATCGACCGATCTCAGTTTGTAGTCGTTGTAGTAGAATTTGTCGGACAACAACGCGATGTCCCAACCGTATTTCCATTGCTCGTTGATATAGAACAGGCCCTTCGAATCGATCGATCCGCGGAATTGCGTGCCTCCTGCGCCGTACGGGGCCGCCGGAAAAGCGGCGGGATCCTGTTGATCGATGCCGGTGACGCGGATGTTGTAGACCCCGTTCGCCATACGCTGACGCCATTCGACGTCGCCGAAAAGGCCCTGCTGCGAATAATACATGGGGTTCAGCGTTAGATCGTAGTTGGGCGCCAGGTTTACGAAATAGGGAATGCCGAAGCCGCTTCCGAGATAGGTGCTGTTCATGTATTGCGGCGTCATGAACCCGGTGAGGCGGTTGACCGTGGGGTCCGGCCCGGAGAAATACGGGAGATAGGCGACCGGGACGCCAAAGAATTCCAGCCACGCGTCCTCGTAATAGACGACATGGCTCTGTTGATTGTGGATGATGCGGGTGGCGCGGACCTGCCAGAGCGGCGGTTTTTCCGGATGGTCGGCGCAAGGCTCGCAAGCGGTATACGTGCCCTTTTGAAGAACCGAAACGTCGCCGTTGGCGCGCTCAGCGCGCGCCGCGGTGAAACGGGTCTTGTCGGTGGCGATCGACTGGATGCTGTCGATGAAGCCGTCCCGGAAATTGTCGGTCAGGTCGAATTTGGTTCCGTAGGTTACATTGCCCTTCTCGTCGGTCAGCTTGGCGTGACCCTCGGCGTAGACGCGTTTCGTATTGCGGTCGTAGGTGACGCGATCGGCCTCGAGAATGCGCCCCTGATAGTAGAGCTGCGCGTCGCCGACCGCCGATACGGTGTTCTTGTCTTTGTCGAACACCAGCTCGTTGGCTTCGACCGTCATTTTGTCGGGCTGTTTGGCAGCGGCCGCGGGGGCGGCGGGCGCGGGAGCCTGGGCTGCGGCCGGCGCGGCGAAGCCGACCGCCGCGCACAGTAAAACAGCGACCGCCAGCGTCAAGCCGCGCCGCGGTCCCGTCTCCGGTTCAGGAGGGCAGGCGAACCGGCCCATCAACCATCCTCCTGATGCAACAGCACGAGCACCCCGAACAAACAACCGACCACGGCTGGCGACCAGCCGGCGACCGGCGTGCTGATAAAGCCGGCGCCGCCAAGGTCGCCGACCAATTTTGTCGCAACATAAAGCACGAAGCCCGCTGTTACGCCACTGGAAACCATAATCCCGACCCCTCCCATTCGGAAGAATCTTAACGAAAAACAAGCGGCCACCAGCACCATCGCCGCGAGCATCAGCGGCCTGGCGAGAAGCTCCTGATAGCGCAGGCGATATCCCGTCGCGTCGAGGCCGGCCCGCTCGATCTGGCCGGCCAGCGACGGCAAGGTCCAGAACGGCACCGTTTCCGGCGCAAGGAAGGTCTGCGCGACCTCGCTCGGGGTCAGCGTCGTGGCGAGCAAATAGGTCGCCACCGATTGCGTCGCAAAGCCGGGCGTGACGATCTGGGCGTCGCTGAGGCGCCAGAAGCCGTCGCGCAACACCGCCCCCGCCGCGTCGATCCGCTCGACGAAGCCTCCAACGTCGTCGAAGGCGAAGACGGTCACCTTCGATAGGGTGACTCCGCGGTCGGCGACGCTCTCGGCGTGGACGATCGCCTGACCGTCGACGCTTTTTTGGCGAATCCAGAAGCCGGCCGCGCCGCCCGCCTGGCCTCCCGCGCCAAACAGCTTGGCTTCGATCGCGTCCGCCCGTTGCTTCATGTAAGCGGACCCCGGATTGTAAAGGGCGACCGACAAGGCGCCGATGACCACGACGACGACTAGCGGCGGGGCCAGAAACTGCCAGACCGAAACGCCAGCGGCGCGGGCCACCACCAGCTCCAGTTTGCGCGACAGATTGAGAAACGCGATCATTGCGCCGAACAGAACGGCGAAGGGCAGCGCCTGCTCGGCGACGGTCGGCGTATGAAGAAACGAAAGCCAGGCCATCAACAGCCCGGTCGCGCCCGGCGTGTCGCCGGACCGGCGCAATGTTTCGACCAGATCGATCGTGAAGATCAGCGTGAAGACGCCGGCGAATGTCGCCAGAATGGTCTTAGCGAAGCGGATTGAAAGGTAGCGTGTCAATGTGGAGCCGATCATCGCCCCGCCCGGCTCCGGACCGACATCCGGCCGATGCGCGCCTGCGCGCGTTTCAGCGGGCCGTTCAAAATGGCGTCGAAACACGCCAGGCTGGTGATGATCGGCAACGCCCAGACGAACGCTTCGGCGTGCGGCTTGCTGACGACGAAAGTGTTGGCGGCGATTCCCATCAAACGGACCGCGGCGAAGGTTAGAACCGCGACGCCGATCGCCACGCCGCGTCCCTGGCGAGTCGTGCGCGCCTCGCCGAGCGCCGCAAAGCCGATCAGGCCAGCGGCGAAAGCGTAGAGCGGGCTGGTCAATCGGTCCAGCAACTCGGCGCGGAAGCGCCCCTGCAGGCGCACGGCGGTTTCATCGTGCGGGTCGGGGAATAGCAGCTCGGCGGTGTTGCGTTCGCGAGGTCGCTTGGAGGTCTCCTCCTTGGGCGTGAATTGCGAGAGGTCGATCGTATAATTGTCGAACGTGACAATCGCCGAATCGCCGCTTTCCTGCGGCCGCTGGTAGCTGCCCTTGGCCAGCACGAGATAGTTCAGGCCGTCCCTTTCGACGGTCTGCCCAAGCTCGGCGATGTAGCTGGTGATATGGGCGGGGTCGCGGCGGTCCTGCATGAACACGCCATGCAGCGACCCGTCCGGTCCGCGCTCGCGATAGTGGAAGACGAACCCCGCCTCCAGTTCGCTGAAAGCCCCCGCTCGCGCGAAATTCGTAATGAAATCAGCGTGGATCTTGGCCGTCAGCTCCGCGATGAGATCGAAGCTCCACGGCATGATCTTCAGCGTCATCGCGCCGACCAGGGCGAAAACCACGCAATACAGGATAAGAAATGGCCGCAGCAGTGTGCCCGGGCTGACGCCCGAGGCGCTCATCACCACCAGCTCGCTGTCGCCGTTGAGTTTGTTGAGGCAATAGAGAACCCCGGTGAACAACGCCACCGGCGCGATGATCGCAACGAGCGAGGGAATGGTGAGCCCCGTCATTGTCAGGAATACGAGGACGGTCTGACCCTTGCTGGTCAGGAGATCGAACTGGCGCAGCGCCTGGGTGACCCAGACCACCGCGGTCAGCGCGAAAAGACCGGCGAGAAAGGCCAGCGTCGCCGTCCGAAAAATATAACGCTCGATGCGCGTCATGCCGCCGCCGTCCCCGATCCCGTCGCAGACCCGTCCCGATTGCGACGCCGCGCGCCGCGATGGGCTAACCCTCGCGCCGACTTCTGACAAGCGGACGCGCATAACCGCCGCCCAGGCCTCGCGCTTTCAGTCGCGCTTCCCGGCTGCTCGGCGCCGTGAGCTTGGCTCGACGTTTGGACTATTTCACGGCGTCTTTTTGGCGGCCGGCTCAAAGCTCTTGATTTGTCGAGGCGCAATAGCGCAGATGTGCGCCGAATTCCGGCGTCGCCAGAACGCCGTCCGAGGACACGATGAGTGAATTCGTCAAGACCGCCTTCGCGCCGCTGACCGCGCCCGAGGGAGGAACCTATGTTGTTTTCGTCGGCCCCGACCTCAAATGCGGGCCGTCGGCCAGCGCTTTTCTCGCCGGCGCCCAGGGGTTGGTCGCGAGCGCGGCAAAAATCGCGCAGTTCGAGGGAAAGCCGCTCACCGCTCTGGATATTATTTCGCCGCAGGGCGTCGGGGCCGAGCGCCTGCTGATCATCGGTCTGGGCGGCGCCAAGGAATTGGCGGACACCGATTTTCCGACGCTGGGCGGCTATGTCTTCGGCAAGATCGGCGCGGCCAAACAGGTTAGCGTCGCATTCGAGCCGCCCGAAGGCGCGTGGGGCGCCGCCGCCGCGGCCGATTTCATGCTCGGCCTCCGGCTTCGCGCCTATCGTTTCGAAAAGTACAAGAAGAAGAAAAACGGCGACGGTCGCGGCGCCGCGACCGTCGCGATCGGCGTCGCCGACGTTGAAGGCGCGCGCCGCGCCGCGATGATGCGCGAGGCGCTCGCCGACGGCGTCGAAATGGCCCGGAATCTCGTCAACGAGCCCGCCAACATCCTTTTCCCCGTGGAGTTCGCCGACCGCGCCGCCAGTCTCTCGAAGCTTGGGGTGGCGATCGACGTGCTCGACGAAAAGGCGATGGCCAAGCTCGGCATGGGCGCATTGCTTGGCGTCGGCCAGGGTTCGGCGCGCGACAGCCGAGTCGTCGTCATGCGCTGGAGCGGGGCCACGGGCAAGGCGAAGAAGTCCGCCCCGATCGCCTTCGTCGGCAAGGGAGTTCTGTTTCGACACCGGCGGCGTTTCGATCAAGCCGGCCGCCGGCATGGAGGATATGAAGGGCGACATGGCGGGCGCGGCCTGCGTCGTCGGACTGATGCACGCGCTGGCCAGCCGCAAGGCGAAGGTCAATGCGATCGGCGCGATCGGTCTGGTCGAGAATATGCCGAGCGGCGAGGCGATCCGCCCCGGGGACATCCTGACCTCGATGTCCGGCCAGACGATCGAGGTCATCAACACCGACGCCGAGGGCCGGCTGGTGCTGGCCGACCTTCTTTGGTACGTGCAGGACAAATACAAGCCCGCCCTGATGATCGATCTGGCGACCTTGACCGGGGCGGTTCTTGTCGCGCTCGGTCAGGAATACGCCGGGCTGTTCTCCAACAACGATGAACTCGCCAGGCGTCTGACGGAAGCCGGCGCAGCCAGCGGGGAAAAGGTCTGGCGCATGCCGCTTGGCGCCGCCTATGACAAGCTGATCGATTCGAAATTCGCCGACGTCAAGAACAGCGCGGGGCGCCACGGCGGATCGATCACCGCTGCGCAATTTCTGCAGCGCTTTGTCAATGGCGCTCCCTGGGCCCATCTCGACATCGCCGGCGTCGGCATGGGATCGCCGGCCAGCGAAGTCAATCAGTCCTGGGGTTCGGGGTGGGGGGTGCGCCTGCTCGACCGGCTGGTGGCCGATCACTACGAAAAATGAGCCATGGGGAAAGCGATGCCGGGGCGCTGCGCGGTCACCGTCTTGTTTCTTGCGCTGGCCGGAGCCGGCGCGCCGGCGCTCGCCAAGCCGGCGCTGACCGGCTGCGACGCGTTCGTCGAGAAGCTGCGGCTGGCGGCGAGCGACATGCAGGTCGAATTCACCCATTCCCTCGTTGTCTCGCGCGCCAAAACCGACGTCAGCGTGTTCGATATCAGCACCAAGGTCGACGTCGATGCGACGCTGACCTGTCACGGCGACGAATTCGTCCGCTTTGAAGCGCGCATCGCCGAGCCGGCGTCCGCGCGGACGCAGACCGATTTCGAGCGGTTCTCGACGGCGGCGATGCGCGGGGCGATGGGCTGGGAGGCCAGCCGCGGCGAAAACCTGCTGCGCGGCATGACCAGCGACGCGCGTGAATATTTCAATGCCTCGAGGCAGCGCGGCGACGTCTACATCGCGGGCAAGACCGAGGAGCACGCGCCCGGCGGCGTCACCCTCGGCCTGATCTACACCGACACCGACCGCGCCTTCATCATCGTCGGTCCGAACGGCTGATCTCGTCTCCCGGTTTCGAAGGTCGGCATGGCATGACTGAGATTTGCTTCTATCATCTCCAGCGCCGCAAGCCGGAAGAGGCGCTGCCCGCCATCCTGGAGGAAGCATTGGCGCAGGAGTTGAGAGTGGTCGTGCAGGCGCCCGATCGCGAATGGATCGACGCGCTGGATGAGCGCCTTTGGGTCTATTCGGACGAAAGCTTCTTGCCGCACGGCACGGCGCGCGACGGCGAGCCGGAGACGCAGCCGATCTTCCTGACCACCGGCGACGACAATCCCAACGGGGCGCAATTGCGCATCCTGTTGGGCGGCGCGAAAGCGGCGCCGATTCTCGACGGCCAGCCGGCGACCTATCAGCGCCTGGTGATTCTGTTCGACGGCGCCGATGAGGAAGCGCGGGCCGCGGCGCGCGCCCAATGGGCGGAGCTCAAAGCGGCGGGTCATGCGCCGAGCTACTGGCGCGAGGGCGAGGGCGGCGAGTGGGCGCAGGGGCGCTAGCGGTCGCCCGCCGGAAAATTATTTCGCGGAACACCGGCGCGCCGTTTCGGTCTTGACCGCGCATTTTATCCGGGTAAAACATGACGCCGGCCCTTCGCACTCGGATCGTTCCATGTTGGATATCGCGGAATTGACTTTCACTGCCTTCGCAGGCGCGCGGCGCATCGACAGCGGGCCGCTTCCCGCCGTCGCCGCCTCGGTCAAGCGGGCGATTGACGCCGGCGAGACCGGCGAAATCCTGATTTTCAAGGATTTCGAACGCCCGCGCGATCGAGATCGATTTTCGCGGCTCGTTGCAGGATGTTGAGGCGAGCGCGCGACGCGCCCTCCTCGAACGGCGCGGGCCCGCGGCGTCGATCGAAGAGGAGCCGCGTCGGGGGTCGGGGCGCCCGAGGCTCGGCGTGATCGGACGCGAAGTCACCTTGCTGCCGCGACACTGGGCGTGGCTCGCCGGCCAACCGGGTGGCGCGTCCGTGGTTCTGCGCCGCCTGGTCGAGGAAGCGTCGAAGGATCGTGACGGCCATGAGCGTCGCCGGCTCGCCCAGGAGGCGACGTATCGGGCCATGTCGGCGTTGGCCGGCAACCGCGTCGGCTATGAGGAGGCGATGCGGGCGCTGTTCGGGGGAAACGCGACGCTGTTCGCCCGATGCGTCGAACAATGGCCGCGCGACGTGAGGGACTATGCGCTGAGGCTCGCCGCCGACGCCTTTCGAGAAACCGTTCAGGCGTCGAAATGACCGGCGTCGGTTCGTCGGCGGAAAAGGCTGCAAGGCGCCGCGATTTACCTCTTTCCGGCGTGCGCCGTTGCGAAATTCGTCGGTCTGGGGCAGGGATGGCGCCCGAACGCCTGTTGCGGTGAGAAGCGTCCTGTGGTCATGAACCCGTCCGACGAATGTGATGAAGACCTCGAAGCGACGGGCGCGCCCAATTGAAGTCGCTCGGCCCGATCTCCTCGATATTGCAGGAGTTGCGCGACACCGCGCCGCCTGACCGGTTTTCTCTGGACTGGCTGCTGGAGACCCTGGAGACGCGCTCCTTCGCCATCGTCATCCTGATGTTGGCGCTGGTTGCGATGGCGCCGGGGGTGTCGATCGTCGCCGGCTTGCTGATCATCACGCTCGGCGTCCAGATGATGGCGGGGCGGGCGGCGCCGGCGTTTCCGCGCCGCGTTGCCGCCTACACCATGCCGACCGCCTACTTGTCGACATCGATCCGCCGCGTCGCCCCCGTGCTGGCGCGCATCGAAAAGGTGGTCCGTCCACGCTGGGCCATGCCGCCGCAGACCACCAAGCGCACGGTCGGGTTGGTGGTCGTGCTGCTCAGCATCGCCGTGGTGTTCGTGCCTATCCCTTTGAGCAACATCGCCCCGGCCTTCGTGATCGCGCTGATCGCCATCGCCTATCTGATGGAGGACGGGATGTTTCTCTCGTTCTCGCTGCTCGTCGGCGTCGCGCTGCTGCTGACCACCAGCGTCGTCCTGTGGGAGGCGATCCTGGGCGCCAAACGGCTCGGCGGCCTGTTCTAGGGAACCCGGTCGCCCGCCGCACGCACCGCCGGCGGCGCGCACCATCCCGTAATATGCTGGGAGCGTCCCAATCGACCTCCCGCCGACAGCGGCGGCGCTTGCGTGGAATATTGCACCCGGAGTAGTCTAACGCCCACAGAGGGCCAAGGAGAACGTCTTGGAACGCCTTTGCTTGCGCCTTGTTCGCGCGATCAGCGTCCTGTCTGTATTCGCCGCGATCGCTGCTTCGGCGACATTTGTCGCGCTTCCGCGCGCCGCCCGCGCGGAAGCCGAGAAGCGGGTCGCCCTGGTGATCGGCAACGGCGACTATGCTACCGCGCCCCGCCTCGAAAATCCGCCCATCGACGCCAGAGCGGTCGCTTCGTCACTGAAGAAGCTCGGCTTTCAGGTGATCGAGGGCTATGACCTGACGATCGGGCAGATGCGCTCGTCGGTCGCGGACTTCTCGACGGCGCTGCGCGGCGCGAAGGCCGCCGTGGTCTATTACGCCGGCCACGGCGTTTCGGTCGACGACGAGAACTATCTCATCCCCACCGACATCGTGCTCAAGAGCCCGACCGACCTCGATCTCGGCGCGATCAGCGTATCGCTCATTCTCAGGCAGATGAAGCGCGAGGACCGCGTCAACGTCGTCATTCTCGACGCCTGCCGCGAGAACCCGTTCGCCACCGATCTCGCCTACGCCAGCAGCCGCTCGGTGGTCGGGGCGCGCGGCCTCTCCGCCATCGAGGGGGATCTGGCGCGCGGCACCCTCATCGCCTTCGCCAGCGACCCCAAGAGCATTGCGCTGGATGGGTTTCCTGGCGAGCACAGCCCGTTCACCAAGGCGCTGATCGATCACCTCGCCGATCCCGGCGTGTCCATCGACACGGTCATGAACAGGGTTCGCTCGGAAGTGTGGGAGGCGACCAAGAACAAACAATTGCCGTGGGTCAACACCTCGATCATCGGCGAGTTCAGCCTCAACCCCCAGGCGCCCCCGGCGGTGGTCGCCGCCTTGGGCGGTTCGGCGGCTTCTCCGGCGCCGGAAGCGCCGGCGCCCAAGCCGGACAAGGTGAGTCAGGAGAACCTGATGTGGGAATTGGCGCAGCATTCGAACCTGGGCGCCGACTATCAGGCCTATCTCGACGCCTATCCCAGTGGGATTTATGCGCAGATGGCTAAGAATTGCATCGCCAGTCTGAGCAGCCAGCCCGAGCCGTCGACCGGCTCGGCGCGGCAGACGCCAGCTTCCAGGCCGGACAAGCCGGCGCAGGAGAACCTCGTGTGGGAATCGGCGCAGAAGTCCAATCTGAGCGCCGACTACCAGGCCTATCTCGACGCCTATCCCACCGGGATCTATGCGCCGATGGCGAGGAATCGCATCGCTGGTCTGACCAACGCTCCGGAGCCGGCGGCCGAAAGAGTGGTTCCCCTCGCGGCGCAAACGCCGCCCGTCGCGTCGCCGTCGGCGCTGACGGCGGAAGTCGGCACGATGGAGTTGGAGAAGTCGCTCAACCTCGGCCTGGCGGAAATCAGGGAATTGCAGCACCGCCTCGCCGCGATGGCCTTTGACGCCGGCCCCGCCAACGGCGTCTTCACCGACCAGACGCGCGCGGCGATCGGCGAGTGGCAGAAACGCCACGGGGTGTTGTCGACCAGCTGGCTTGGTCCCCTCCAGCTCGCGGCGCTGCGCGCCGAAAGCGAGGCGGCCTATCAGCAGCTTCTCATGTCGGCGCCGCAGGCGGTCGTCGTGCAGCCGGCGGCGCTCTATCCCGCGCATCTCTATCCCGCGCATCGATTTTTCAGCCCGGTGCGGCGCGCGTTCTACGGTCGGCGCGGGCGTCGCTAGCGGCGCGGCGAACCTCGGCGTTTCTGACGGCCGCCCGGCGCGGCCTCACTCGGCGGCTTCGGCCTGCGACGACAGCGCAAGCCAGGTTTCCTCCGCCGCCTGCAGCGCGGTTTCCAGTTCGCTGCGCTTTTGCGCGAGATCGACCACTTTGGCGGAATTGCTGGCGGATTCGCTTGTCTTGGCGAGCGCCTCGTCGATGCGGCGAAGCAAATCCTGAAAGCGGTGCATTTTCTGTTCGGTCGCGACGATTTCCTTGCGCAGCGGCGCCCGGTCGCGGCGCGACCTGGGGTTTTCGCGGCGCTCAGTGGGCGCGTCGGCGCTCGGGGAAACGACGTCTTTCCTCTTCTCCTTGGGCGCCGTGGCGGCGAGCACGAAGCGGCTATAGTCGGCGACGTCGCCATCAAACGCGCGCACCGTGCCGTCAGCGACCAGCCACAGGCGATCGACGCAGGCCTCGAGCAGGCGCCGGTCGTGCGACACCAGAATGCAGGCGCCCGCGTATTCGTTGATCGCCTCGATCAGTTCGCCGCGACTGTCGATGTCCAGATGGTTGGTCGGCTCGTCGAGGATGATCAACTGCGGCCCGTCGAATGTCGCCAGCCCCATCAGCAGGCGCGCCTTCTCGCCGCCCGACAGGCTGGCGATGCGCGTATCCGCGCGGGCGCCGGAAAAGCCGATCAGCGCCGTTCGGCCGCGAATTTTCGCTTCCGGCGCGCCGCGCATCCTGTGCGCGACATGGCTATAGGGCGTGCCGTCCGGCTCGAGTTCGTCGACCTGGTGCTGCGCGAAGAACCCGACCTCCAGCTTGCTGGCGCGGGTGATCGCGCCGGACATCGGCGCGAGCCGGCCGCCGAGCAGCTTGGCGAAAGTCGACTTGCCGTTGCCGTTGGCGCCGAGCAGCCCGATCCGATCGTCGTTCGACAAGGTCAGGTCGAGCCTGGAGAGCACGGCGCGACCGCCGTAGCCGACGCTGACGCGCTCCATCGCGATGATCGGCGGGCTCAGCGGCTTGTGCAGCGCCGGCCAACGGAACGGCAGCACATTTTCGTCGACGATCGCCGTCACAGGCTCCATCCTGGCGAGCATCTTGAGGCGCGACTGCGCCTGCGTCGCCTTGGTCGCGCTGGCGCGGAAACGATCGACGAAAGATTGCAGGTGGGCGCGCCGCTCCTCCTGCTTCCTGGCCGCCTTGCCTTGCAGGATTTGCTGCTCGCGCCTCTGCCGCTCGAAGCTCGTATAGCCGCCGGTCCACAGCGTGAGCTTGCCGCGTTCGAGGTGCAGAATGTGATTGGCGACGTCGTCGAGCAGGTCGCGGTCATGCGAGATGACGATGACCGTCGCGGGATAGGTCTTGAGATAGTCGACGAGCCACAGCGCGCCTTCGAGATCGAGGTAGTTGGTCGGCTCGTCGAGCAACAGGAGGTCGGGCGCCGAAAACAGCACCGCGGCGAGCGCCACCCGCATGCGCCAACCCCCGGAGAATTCCGAGAGCGCGCGGTTTTGCGCAGCTTCGTCAAAGCCAAGACCGCTGAGAATACTCGCCGCGCGCGCCGGCGCCGCGTGGGCGTCGATGTCGACGAGGCGCGTATGAATGTCGGCGATGCGCATCGGGTCCCTGGCGTCGTCGGCCTCCGCGAGCAGCGCCGCGCGCTCCTTGTCGGCCTCCAGCACGAAATCGATCAGCGTTTGCGCGCCGCCTGGAGCCTCCTGCTCCACCCGCCCCATCCGCGTCTGTCTCGGGACCGAAATCGAACCGCTTTCCGGCGAAATCTCGTTGGCGATCAGACGGAACAGCGTGGTCTTGCCCGCGCCGTTGCGCCCGACCAGGCCGACGCGCGCGCCCGTCGGCAAGGCGACCGTCGCGCGGTCGATCAGCAGGCGTTCGCCGAGGCGATAGGTCAACTCGTTGATATGCAGCATGGCGCGCTATTTGGCTTGGGCGACGGCCGCTGGCAAGGGGGCGCGTCACCGCCGAGCCTGGGCATGCCCCCGCGTTCAATCCGCCGGTGAAGCCGCGACGCCGCTCACTCTTCCTGGAGCCACCGCGCGATGGCGCCGCCGATCACTCCGCCGACGATCGGCGCCACCCAGAACAGCCAGAGCGACGACAGCGCGGCCGAACCGCCGAAAATCGCCGTCGCGGTCGAGCGCGCCGGATTGACCGAGGCGTTCGAGACCGGAATTGCGACAAGGTGGATGAACGTCAAGGTCAGGCCGATCGCGATCGGGGCGAAGCCCGCTGGCGCCTTCTTGGAGGTGACGCCGACGATGACGATGAGAAACAGGGCGGTCAGGACGACTTCTATCAGCGCCACCGAAAGCAGCGGGAAATGACCGTCGCCGCCGTAGGTGTTGGAAATTGCGAGGAAGTCGTTCCATTTCCCGCCCGCCGGCGCGCCGGACAGGATGACATAGAAAACCAGCGCCGCCGCCGCGCCGCCGAGCACCTGCGCGACGATGTAGGGGACGGCGTCTGCAAGCTGGAACCGCCCGGCCGCGACGAGGCCGCAGGTCACCGCCGGATTGAAATGGCCGCCGGAGATGTGGCCGACCGCATAGGCCATCGCGAGAACCGCCGCGCCGATCGACAGCGCCACCGCAATAAGGCCGACAGACGGCGCGGAAAACAGCGCCGCGCCGCAGACCGAGGCGACAAGCATGAACGTGCCGATGAATTCGGCTGCCAATCTCTTGGACATTTTCCCCGCCTCCCGTTGATGCGCGCTCGATTTCGCCGCCGCCCGGACCGCTTCGTCGCAAAAGAATACTTGAGTTGCGGAAGCTGTCCATAGCCGAGCGCCGGGGAAGCCGCCATCCCCATCGCGCGAACCGCGGAAGCCCGCGGAGGGCTCGGCGCATCCGCGCTCGCCGGCAAAAGGCGAATCAGCCCCGCGAGGCGCCCGGACCGCGTCCGAGACGGCGGGCGGCCCCCATCGGGTCGGCTTCTGGCGCCTCGCAGGGTCGGATGTGAGCGCAATTGCTTTCGCAGCGCCGCCCGTTATATATGCCGCGCGCTCAGGAAAGCCTTTGCAAGGCGCGCGTCGGCCCGCCGTTGGAGTTCCATCCCTTGTTCATTACGCCAGCCTTCGCCCAAGCGAGCGGGGCGACCGGGTTCGGGTCGACCGACATGCTCATCCAGTTCGCGCCCTTCGTGGTGATTTTCGGGATCATGTATTTCCTGATCCTGCGCCCGCAGCAGCGTCGCGCCAAGGAGCAGCGCGACATGGTCCAGGGCGCGCGGCGCGGCGATGTGATCGTCACCACCGGCGGCCTGATCGGCAAGATCACCAAGGCGACCGACGATTCCGAGGTCGAGGTCGAAGTCGCCCCGAATGTCCGCGTCCGCATCGCGCGATCGGGCATCGGCTCGGTGCGTTCGAAAGGCGAGCCGGTCAAGGACGCGCCCTCCAAATGAACGAAGGGTCCGGCCCCATCGCCTGCCGCCTCGCGGGGACTGTGTAACATCATGCTTCGCCTGGCGCCCTGGAAAGTCGCCTCCATTCTGGCGGTCACGTTCGTGGCGATGCTGCTGCTCGTCCCGAGCTTTCTGGGAGCGCAGACGCTCGCCAGCCTGCAAAAGTCGTTGCCCGGATTCCTGCCGATCCGCGCGATCGTCCTGGGACTCGATCTTCAAGGCGGCGCCCACGTTCTGCTGGAAGTCGACAGTCCGTCGTTGACCCACGCCCAGGTCGACGCCCTGCGCGACGACGTGCGCGGAAAGTTGCGCGAGGGCAAGATTTCGATCAGCGGCGGCATCGCCGTTCAACCGCGCGGCGTTCAGGTCCGCATCGCCGACGCGGCCGAGCGCGCCAAGGCGCTTTCTCTGCTTGAGACGCTGAACACGCCGATCAGCAACGCGATCATCGGAACCTCCGGCCATTTGCTCGACGTCGCCGAGACCGGGCAGGGCGCGGTTCAATTGACGCTGACCGACGCGGCGATCAACGACAAGATTCGCCGCGCGGTCGCGCAGTCGATCGAGGTGCTGCGCCGGCGCGTCGATGCGCTTGGCACCACCGAGCCCAATATCCAGCAGCAGGGCGCCGACCGCGTTCTGGTCGAAGTGCCTGGCTTGCAGGATACGACCAGGCTGAAAGAACTGCTCGGCACCACCGCCAAGCTCGAATTCCGTCTCGTCGCCGATCCGTCGGATCCGCCGAGCGAGGTCGACAATCTGCCGCAAAAGCAGGGCGGCGAGATTCCCGTGCAAAAGCGGGTGATGGTGGCGGGCGAGGACCTCACCGACGCGCAACCCGGTTTCGATTCGCGCACCAATGAGCCGGTGGTCAATTTCCGATTCAATTTCCGGGGCGGCCAGCGCTTCGGCCAGGTGACGTCGGAGAACGTGGGGAAGCTGTTCGCCATTGTTCTGGACGGCCAGGTCATTTCCGCGCCGCGCATTCTCGGGCCGATCACCGGCGGCTCGGGACAGATCTCCGGCAGTTTCACCGTTCAGGGGGCCAACGATCTGGCGGTGCTGTTGCGCGCCGGCGCGCTGCCGGCCAAGCTGACCGTGGTCGAAGAGCGCACGGTCGGTCCCGGCCTCGGGCAGGATTCGATCGACGCGGGCAAGCGTGCCGCGTTCGTCGGCGGCGTTCTGGTCGTCTGCTACATGCTGGCGACGTATGGAATCTTCGGGGTGTTCGCCGACATCGCGCTGGCGGTGCATATCCTGTTCATATTCGCCTCGATGGCGCTGCTGGGCGCGACGCTGACGCTGCCCGGCATCGCCGGCGTCGTGTTCACGATCGGCATGGCGGTCGATTCCAACGTGCTGATCTACGAGCGCATCCGCGAGGAGGCGCATCTCGGGCGATCGATCATTTCGGCGCTGGACGCCGGATTCAAGCGGGCGTTTGCGACGATCATCGATTCGAACGTGACGATGTTCGTCGCCGCGGTGATCCTTTACCTGTTCGGTTCGGGGCCGGTGCGCGGCTTTGCGGTCTCGCTCGGCCTTGGCATTCTCACTTCGGTCGTGACGGCGGTGACCATGACGCGGATGATGATCGCGCTGTGGTATCGCCACAAGCGCCCGACCCGGTTGCCGATATGAGAGCGGCGCGACTCATCGCCGGCGCTGAAGGAATCGCCTCATGAAGCTGCTGCGGCTCGCGCCCGAGAACACGAAATTCGGCTTCATGCGCTTCCGGCGCGTGAGCTATCCGTTCTCCGCGACGCTCTCGATCATCTCGGTGCTGCTGTTCTTCTTCGTCGGCATGAATTTCGGTATCGATTTCGAGGGCGGCACGCAGATCGAACTGCGCGCCAAGAGCGGCGTCGCCGACCTCGCATCCCTGCGCGGGACCGCCGAGTCGCTCGGCCTCGGCGCGGTGGAGGTGCAACGGTCGGGCGCCGAGACCGACGCCGTGTTGCGGGTCGGCCTGCAACCGGGCGGCGAAGCGGCGCAGCAGACCGCCGTCGGCAAGCTGCGGCAGGCTTTCTCCGAAAACTACGAGTTCCGCAGCGTCGACGCGGTGGGGCCGCGCGTGTCGGGCGAACTGGAGCAGAAGGGCACGCTTGGCATCGTCGTCTCGATCCTCGCGGTGCTGACCTATCTGTGGTTCCGGTTCGAGTGGCAGTTCGCCGTCGGCGCGATCATCGGCACGATGCACGACCTGTTGCTGACCGTCGGGTTCTTCTGCGTGACCCAACTCGAATTCAACACGACGTCGATCGCGGCGATCCTGACGATCGTCGGCTATTCGCTCAATGAGACGGTCGTCGTCCTCGACCGCATTCGCGAAGTCATGCGCAAATACAAGCGTCTGTCGACCGCCGAAATCGTCGACATGTCGGTCAACGCGGTGCTGCCGCGCACCATCATGACCGCGACGACGGTGTTCCTCGCCTTGCTCGCGCTGTTCTTTCTCGGCGGCCATGTCATCCGTTCGTTCTCGGCCGCGATGATCTGGGGCATCTTCGTCGCCACCTATTCCTCGATCTTCATCTGTTCGCCGATGCTGATCTATCTCGGCGTCCGGGCCGACGTCTTTGACCGGCAAGGCGCCTCGGAGGAGCCGGGCGTCCCGGTCTCGAAGGCGAAGGGGTGAGCGCCGAGGCGCGGAGTGATGCTTTCGTCCCCGGCCGTCATGCGATCGAGGCCTACGGCGCCGGAGGCTTCCGCTTCGCCGGCATGTCGCATGTCGGCTCGATCCTCGCGACGCCCGCCGGAGTCCGCGCCTTCGCACCGCTGAGCCCGGCGGAAATCTCCGTCGATTCTCTCAGCTCGCTTTTTTCCGAGCTAGCCGAACACCCGCGCTCGATCGAGATATTCGTGGTCGGGACAGGTGAAAAAATGGCGCTGCTTTCGGCTCCGGTGAAAGCGCGGCTGGGGGAAGCGGGCCTACGCGTCGAAGCGATGGCGACCGGGCCGGCGGCGCGGGTCTACAATGTGCTGGTCGGCGAAAACCGCCGCGTCGCGGCGGCGCTCATCGCCGCGCCATGAGCGCGGCTCCGGCATTGTCGGCCGTCGCGCCGGCCTACGCCCATTGCGAGGCGCTGACGCGCGAGCACGATCGCGATCGCTGGCTCGCCGGACTGTTCGCGCCGTCCGACGCCCGCCCCCATCTCTACGCGCTGACCGCCTTTTCCTACGAGGTGGGCCGTCTGCGCGATATCGTGCGCGAGCCGCTGGCCGGCGAAATGCGGCTGCAATGGTGGCGCGACGCCTTGACAGGGGCGGGGCGCGGCGAGGTCGCGGGCCATCCCGTCGCCTCGGCGTTGAGCGACACGATCGCGCGTTTCAATCTTCCGCCGCAGGCGTTCGACGATCTTCTTGCGGCGCGCACGTTCGATCTCTATGACGACGCGATGCCGGACCTCGACCAGTTCGAGGGCTATTGCGGCGAGACCTGCTCGGCGTTGTTTCGGCTCGGCGCGCTCATTCTGGGACGAGGGCGCGATCTCGGCGGCGCCGAGGCGGCCGGCCACGCCGGCGTCGCCTACGCGACCGTCGGACTGCTGCGCGCCCTGCCGCTGACCAGCGCGCGCGGACAAGTCTATCTGCCGAATGACATTCTTGCGCGCCATGGCGTCTCGCGCGACGATGTCGTCGGCCGCCGCGACAGCCCCGGCCTGCGCGCGGCGCTCGCCGAAATGCGGGCTCTGGCGCGCGGGCGTCTCGACCAGGCGCTCAACCTTGCGCGCGAATGCCCGCGCGAAATCGCGCCGTCGTTCCTGCCGCTGGCCTGTCTGCCGCTGTATCTCGCCAGGATGGCGCGCGCCGGCTATTCGCCGTTCGAAACGGTGGTGGAGGCGGCGCAATGGCGCCGGCAATGGGCGCTGTGGCGCGCCGCGCGGGCGATGTGACGGCGCGGTCCTCCAACGCCTTCGGCTGGCAGCAGCGGCGACGGTGCGCCGGTCAACCGGCTTCCGCGAGCCAGCGCTGCAAGTCGACCTGCGCTCTGACCGAGAGCGCCCGCTTGCGCGCGGCGCCCCGCTCCGGGCCGCGCAGGCGTCGGCCGTCAGCGCCGATAGCGGGTTCCTCGATCGGTGGAAACAGGCCGAAATTGACATTCATCGGCTGGAACGAGCGCGGGCCGGCGTCGATCGCCTCGATATGGCCGCCGGTGATATGGTTCAGCAGCGCGCCGATCGCGGTGGTGGCGGGAGGGCGCGAAACCGGCCGCCCGAGCCGCTCGGCCGCGGCGAGGCGACCGGCGATCAGCCCGACCGCGGCGCTCTCGACATAGCCCTCGCAGCCGGTGATCTGGCCGGCGAACCGCAGGCGCGGCGCCGCCTTCAGGCGCAACAGCGGATCGAGCAGACGCGGCGAATTCAAAAACGTGTTGCGATGCAAGCCGCCGAGCCGCGCGAACTCGGCCGCCTCGAGACCCGGAATGGCGCGCAGCACCGCCACTTGCTCGGCGTATTTGAGCTTGGTCTGGAAGCCCACCATGTTGAACAGGGTGCCGAGCGCATTGTCCTGGCGCAGTTGCGCCACCGCCCACGGCTTGACCGTCGGTCGGTGGGCGTTGGTCAGGCCGACCGGCTTCATCGGCCCGAAGCGCAGCGTGTCCCGGCCGCGCTCGGCCATCACTTCGATCGGCAGGCAGCCGTCGAAATAGGGCGTGTCCTCGAAGTTCTTGAACGCCGTCCGATCGGCGGCGAGCAGAGCATCGACGAAGCTCTCGTATTGGCTTCGGTCGAGGGGACAATTGATATAGTCCGCGCCGGAGCCGCCCGGTCCGGCCTTGTCGTAGCGCGACTGCATCCAGGCCTTCGACATGTCGATCGAATCGCGATGGACGATCGGCGCGATCGCGTCAAAGAAGGCCAGCGCCTCTTCCCCGGTGACGGCGCGGATCGCCGCCGCCAGATCCGGGGAGGTCAGCGGGCCGGTCGCCACGATGACGCTGTCCCAATCCTCGGGCGGCAAACCCGCGACTTCGCCCCTGGCGATCTCGATGCGGGGATCGCCGCTGATCGCCGCCTCGACGGCGGTTGAGAAGCCGTCGCGGTCCACCGCCAGGGCGCCTCCGGCGGGCACCTGATGCGCGTCGGCGCAGCGCATGATCAGCGACCCCATCGCCCGCATCTCGCGATGAATGACGCCAACCGCGTTGTTCAGGGCGTCGTCCGAGCGGAACGAGTTCGAGCACACCAGTTCGGCGAGGCGATCGGTGCGATGGGCCTCCGTCCCGCGCGTCGGGCGCATCTCATGCACGACGACCGGAACCCCGGCGCGCGCGATTTGCCAGGCCGCCTCGCAGCCCGCGAGGCCGCCGCCGATGACGTGGATGGCGTTCATGACCCGTTGTCACAAAGCCGGTCGGTCTCGTCAATCGCGCCGCGGCGCCGCGGCCATGCTTGGCTCCAGCCAGATAAACGAACGCCCGCCGGGGGAGGATCCGGCGGGCGCTCGATGCGCGGGCGGCTTGGCGGCTGGGAGGAATCCGCCTGACGCGCCCGCGTCGTTCGTCAATCAGGCGCCGACGTGCTGGCGCGCGATGAATTCGATGTCGCCGCGGCGGACGCCGATGTCGGCGAGCTCGCGATCGCTCATGCGGGACAACTCACGCACCGCTTCGCGGTGGCGGCGCCAGGCGTTGAGCTTCTCGGCAATGGTCTTGATCGAGGTCATGGCCTTCTCCTTTGTTCTTGCGTTCCGTCTGCCGAACGCCTCCGGGGCGTCTCGGCCAGTGCGCTGCAACATAGGGTCGGGCAGCCGGGAAAAGAAGGGATAGGATCGACAATCAGTTATGCGAAAATAGCATAGCTGGAGAAACGATATCTTAACGAAATCACGCAATTCGATCGATATCACTCACAAAATGAGAAAATATGTCGAAGACTTGCCATACGTTCGACCGTTCTCGACGGGACTTATTTTGAAAGCGGTCTCATGAATTCCCAATTGGATGGCGTAAGAATGCTGCGTCGCATCAAACGATGGTCTGGCCTATCGCCTCATCCGGCTTCCGCGAGCAACGACAATTGCTGCCTGCCGGATTCGCCGACCAGATCGGTCAACCGGGTCGGATAGTCGCCGGTGAAACAATGATCGGTGAACTGCGGCTGCGCCGCGTCGCGCCGCGCGTAGCCCATCGCGCGATAAATGCCGTCGACCGACAGGAAGGCGAGGCTGTCGGCGCCCATGAAGCGGCGCATTTCCTCGAGATTCATCCGGGCGGCCAACAGCTTGTCGCGATCCGGCGTGTCGATGCCGTAGTAGTCGGGGTGGGTGATCGGCGGCGAGGACACGCGCAGGTGAACCTCGGCGGCGCCGGCCTCGCGCATCATCTGGACGATTTTCACCGAAGTGGTGCCGCGCACGATCGAATTGTCGATGAGAACGATCCGCTTGCCCGCGACCACCGCGCGATTGGCGTTGTGCTTGAGGCGGACGCCGAGTTCGCGGATCGCCTGCGTCGGCTGAATGAACGTGCGCCCGACATAATGGTTGCGGATGATGCCAAGCTCGAACGGAATGCCGCAGGCCTGCGCGTAGCCCAGCGCCGCCGGAACGCCCGAATCGGGAACCGGCACCACGACATCGGCGTCGGCCGGGCGCCTCGCGCGCCAGTTCCGCCCCCATCGCCTTGCGCGCGTCATAGACCGAACGTCCGTGGACGATCGAGTCCGGCCGCGCGAAGTAGATATATTCGAAAATGCAGGGGCGCATGCGCTGGGGCGGGAACGGCCGCAGGCTTTGCACGCCCTCGCGCGAGATCACCACCACCTCGCCATTTTCGACGTCGCGAATGAATTTCGCGCCGATGATGTCGAGCGCGCAGGTCTCGGAGGTGAGGATCGGGCTGCCGTTGAGTTCGCCCAGAACCAGCGGGCGGATGCCGAGCGGATCGCGCGCGCCGATCAGCTTCTTGTTGGTGAGGGCGACCAGCGCATAGGCGCCCTCGATCTGGCGCAGCGATTCGATGAAGCGATCGACGATGCGCGGCCGCCGCGACCGCGCGACCAGGTGCAGGATCGCCTCGGTGTCCGAGGTCGACTGGCAGATCGCGCCCTGGCGGATCAAATCGCGCCGCAGCGTCAAACCATTGGTGAGATTGCCGTTGTGCGCCACCGCCAGCCCGCCGCCGTCGAGTTCGGCGAACAGCGGCTGGACGTTGCGCAGGATCGTCTCGCCGGTCGTGGAATAGCGCACATGCCCGAGCGCCAGGTCGCCCGGCAACCGTTCGATGGTCGCACTGCGCGAGAAATGATCGCCGACCAAGCCGAGGCGCCGCTCGGACTGGAAGCGCCGGCCGTCAAACGCCACAATCCCGGCCGCTTCCTGGCCGCGATGCTGCAGGGCGTGCAGGCCGAGCGCGGTGATCGCCGCGGCGTCGGGATGGCCGAAGATGCCGAACACGCCGCATTCCTCATGCAGCCGGTCGCCATCGAGATCGTCGCTTTCGAGCCTGGTTTGATCGCTGGAGATGGCGGCCTCGCTGGGTTGATCGCCGCTGGTCAACGTGGGGATTGGCGGCGCGCCGGTCAAGGCTTTGGGGGTCAAGGCTTGGCCGGCGGGGCCGGCGGCTTGGCCGGCGCGGCGGGCTTGTTGATGATCGCGTCGAGCTTCTGCTTGTCGGTCGAGGGCACGTTGGGCGCCGCTGGCGGCGGGCTCGCCGGTGGCGGCGCGGCGGTGTCGGCCGGCGGCGCGGTGAGTTGTTCGTCCGGCGGCGGCTCCTCGCCGCCGGTGGTCTTGCTCTTCTTCAACCAGCCTTCGATCGTGCGTTCGGCGTCGTCGGGAAGCCACTGGACGATCCACTGGGCGGTCTGCTGCAGGAATGGCCGGGTCTTGGCGTCCTTCACCCATTCCGGCTGCTGCTTGTCGGCGACCAGCCAGTTGAAAATCGCAAAAGCCACGACGCCGAGCAGGAAGCCGCGCGCCGCCCCGAACAGGAAGCCGAGCGAGCGATCCAGCGCGCCGACCTTGCTGTCGAGGATGGCGTCGGAAATGCGCACGGTGAGCACCGAAACGACGATCAGCGTCGCAAAGAACACCACCGCGGCGGCGATCACCTGCGGGATCGGCTCCTTGTGGATGTAGGGCGCGATATAGGGAACGACGAGCGGATAGAAGAAATAGGCCGCCGCCGCCGCCGCCGCCCACGAGCCGATCGCCAGCACCTCACGCGTGAAGCCCCGCACCATCGACAGCAGCGCGGAAACCAGGATGATGGCGATCAATCCGAGATCGAGATAAGACGGCATGTTGAGAGGCCCCGCTGGCGTCCGCACCTGGGCAGGCTTTTATGGCCCGTCCGTTCCTTCCATTCACGATCCGCGCCGATCCCGCCCCGCCGGGCCGCATCGATCGCGCAACGCCGCCGCACAGCGCACTGTCAACCACCCCGACGCGTTATAGCGAAGCGCGTTCACGACGTCATCCCGTTACGGTCTTTGTGCACAGCCACGCCGGCCGCCGCGATTTGAGCCACCAGCCCGGCCAGCGACGACACCGGACTGAGCGCCAGCCCGGCGGACTCGCCGCCCTCGCGCTGCGCCGGCGGCGGCGCGACAGCGCGCGTGAAACCGAGCTTGGCCGCCTCCTTCAGCCGCAGCCCGGTATGGGCGACCGGCCGCACCGCGCCCGACAGCCCGATCTCGCCGAAATAGACCGCGTCATGCGGCAGGGCGACGCCGACCAGCGAGGACACCAGCGCCGCCGCCGCCGCCAGATCGGCGGCGGGCTCGGCGATTTTCAGGCCGCCCGCGACATTGAGATAGACGTCGTAGCCGCCGAGCTTCAGCCCGCCATGCGCCTCCAGCACGGCGAGAATCATCGCGAGCCGGCTCGAATCCCAACCGACCACCGCGCGGCGCGGCGTGCCGAGCGTCGTCGGCGCGACCAGCGCCTGCACTTCGACCAGCAGCGGGCGCGCGCCCTCGATGCCCGCGAACACCGCGGCGCCCGGGCTGGCGCCGTCGCGCCCGGCGAGGAACAAAGCCGATGGGTTGGCGACCTCCGCGAGGCCGCCGCCGGTCATTTCGAACACGCCGATCTCGTCGGTCGCCCCGAAGCGGTTCTTCGAGGCGCGCAGGATGCGGAAGGCATGCGCGCCTTCGCCCTCGAACGACATCACCGCGTCGACCATGTGCTCGACGACGCGCGGGCCGGCGATCTGGCCGTCCTTGGTGATATGGCCGACCAGGATGATCGCCGCGCCGCTCGCCTTGGCGAAGCGGATCAACGCCTGCGCCGAGCCGCGCACCTGCGAGACGGTGCCCGGCGCCGATTCGATTCCCTCGCTCCACATCGTCTGGATCGAATCGATCACCACCATCTTCGGCCGGTCGCCCGACGCCAGCGTCGCGACGATATCCTCGACGCCGGTCTGCGCGGCGAGTTGCACGTCGGCGTCGGAAAGGCCGAGCCGCGCGGCGCGCAGGCGCACCTGCGCGGTCGATTCCTCGCCTGAGATATAGACCACGCGGCCGCCCTGGCGGGCGAGCGAGGCGCAGGCCTGGATCAGCAGCGTCGACTTGCCGATGCCCGGCTCGCCGCCGATCAGCGCCACCGACCCGGCGACCAGCCCGCCGCCGGTCACCCGGTCGAGTTCGCCGACGCCGGTGACCACCCGCTGTTCGGCCCGCGACGCGCCGGTCAGATCCTCGAGCGGGAAGGCGCGGCCGGCGCCGCGGTTGCGCGAGGCGGCGATGCCGGCGGCGACCGCCTCCTCGACGATGGTGTTCCACTCGCCGCAGGATTCGCACTTGCCCTGCCAGCGCTGGGTGATCGCGCCGCAGTTCTGGCAGACGAACAGGGTTTTCGACCGGGCCATCGCCGAGGCAGACAGGATTCGCGCGCAAATGTCGAGACGGGAGCGCGGCTTTCGGCGCGGGCCGGCGATCGCCGGTCGTCGGCGGATTTGCGCCGGCGGCCACTGCCAAATAAAAATTTGGAAATCGCGTTCTCTGAAGCGGCCTTCGCCCAACGGGTTGCGCGACGGCGCTACCCCGCTGTCGCCCGATAGGCCGCGTTGTTCTGACGGTCGTCCCAAGCCTCGCCGGAAGGCGGGACGCCGGGCGATCATCGTGCGGAAAAGTCAGAATATTCAGAAAATGAATCTGTAAAATGAAAGGCTCGTCGTGGTCGCGCTGACTGTTGGCAAAGATTGCCAGCATTGATATCTTTCGGCCGAGACGGGAGAATTGCCATGCCAACCCGAAACGTCAATTTGACGAGCGAGCAGGACGCGTTCGTCGAAGAGGCTGTGCGGACGGGCCGATATCAGAACGCCAGCGAAGCGGTGCGCGACGCGGTGCGCGGGCTTCAACTCCGCCATCGCCAGGATGAGTTGAAGCTCGCCGCGCTGCAAGCGCATGTCGAGGCGGGCGTCGCGGCGCTCGAGCGCGGCCAGTTCACGCAGGTCGAGGACCCCGGCCTTGACGCATATCTCGATGACCTGAGAGTTTGTCCGTGAACATCATGTGGGATTGCATAGCTTTCGCAACATGAGCCTGATGGAAGCGAGGCGTAGGAAGGCGAGCGCCTTGCGATTGAGGTTTTCCCAGTCCTTGGCGAGCCTGCGGCAACGGCCGAGCCAAGCGAAGGTTCGCTCCACGATCCAGCGTTTTGGCAAGACGACGAAGCCTTTGGCTTGATCCGAGCGTTTGACGATTTCGATGTTCACGCGGGTCAGGATTTTCTTCAGCGCGCGCCGAAACTCGGGCCCCTGGTAGCCGCCGTCGGCATAGAGCTTCAGGAGGAACGGAAACATCCCGAACAGCGTCGCCATCACCAGCGCCCCGCCGTCACGATCCTGAATATCGGCGGCATGGACGACGGCGTGCATCAGCAGGCCTTGCGTGTCGACGAGAATATGCCGCTTCTTGCCCTTGATCTTCTTGCCGGCGTCGAAGCCCGACGGATCGATCGAAGCGCCCCCTTTTCCGCGCTCTTCACGCTCTGGCTGTCGATGATCGCGGCGGTCGGGCTCGCCTCGCGCGAGGCGGCTTCGCGGCACTTCACATAGAGCGATTCGTGAATGCGATCGAGCGTGCCGTCCCAACTCCACAGCTCGAGATAGTCATGCACCGTCGAGCGCGGCGGCAGGTCCTTCGGGATCGCGCGCCACTGGCAGCCGGTGCTCAATACATACATCAGCCCGTTGACGATCTCGCGCTCATTCACATGGCGTTTGTTGCCGCCCCGCCTAGCCGGCGGAATCAACGGCGCCACATGCGCCCATTCTTCGTCGGTCAAATCACTCGGATAGCGCAGTCGGCTGCGATCGTAACGACCGCGATTTTCGTTCGTCCACATCGGCGACCTCCCAAGAATCAGGCCGCCTCCCTTGAATCACAAATGATTCCGACAATTCAATATGATTTCGGACGGGCTCTGACAGCCGCGTGCTGAGTTCGTACGACTCTACATGGATGTCAGTTCGTCGACAGTGAGATCGGGGTTTTCATCAAAGAATTCGTCATGCAACGCGTTCATATCGACTGCGTAAGGCTTACCGTCAATTTGAATCTCAGCGATATTGAAAACTCGCACGGGGTCGGCGTTACTAAGTCCAAGTGAGGACATTGCCGGGTGCCCTTTGGGATTATATTCGTAGATGGCCGCGTTGAGATCAACATAACGCTCTAAGCCGCTCGGAATTTCGCCAAACCGATTACTGTAGTGTTGCCGACCTGTGACGGCAATCGAGTTGTTGACGATCGTCCTGAGAGCTAGTTCGTTAAGACGACAGACACGCTGCTCCATGGAATTGTCGGAGCTTAGTTTTATAAATCTGTCGTGATAGTTCACTCGATAGGGTCCAACTATCCTCGGCATTCGGTCATATACGCTTAGATCAAGATCCCTCAATGTTAACGTGTTTAACTCTCTCAGAATTTGCATGTAGAGGCGGAGTAGGGTGTGCCTCCCGGTTTTTCTTATGTCGACGAGGTGCGCAGAATCCGGCGGCAATTCAAAGCTGTTGAACTCGCCTCGAAGGGGAACACGCGGGGCCACGATGCCACGTCCGATAACAGCGACAAAGTCAGGCCGGAGTTGAATGTCTGCAAGGCGTTCATCAAGCGCTCGGACCTGATTCGCCACAGCGTCAAGGCTTCTGTTGGCCTGATAGGCCACGACGCCCGTCACGGGCGTCGGACTTGCCAAGCCAACTGTCGATCCAGGACCAATTTGATGGCCGAAACTTCCCTTTATCTGGAGGGCTTTGAACGCAGCTATGTTCTGATATGCGTCGTCGAGTTCGTTATGGTCGAGATGCGACTTCATGCTTATTGCGCCGTACACGCTCTCGATCGGGTACACTCCGTGAGACGGTGATCGAAGGAGAATGGGGCAACGAAGTTGGTCGTAGATGATGACGTCAAGCTCCGGACTGTGCCGGTTCTCGGGGGAAATTACTTCACCTTTACCTACCGAGTAGCGCTTCGGGAGGTATTCGATCAGGAATCCACGGAACGAGTTCCTCTCGAAGATCACCTTTTCCGCCACCGTGGCGTACTTCGGCACTTATCTCGAACTCAGCCAGCAATCGTTCGCTGAGGCCCTTAAATATGTTTCGGATGTCCAAATTCTCTCCGACTGTACAAGCGCCCGCCGCCTCTGAGTTTAGGCGCAGCGTGCCAATCCAGCGTACACCGAGACTCTACGATGAAAACCAACGCCCATGCAGACGAAAATTGCATATATTTGAACCGCACCTTCCACCCACCCCATCACCGCACGCTCGGCCGCCACGCCAGGTCGTCCGACAGCACATAGATCGCCATCGCCGCCAGGAACAGCGCGACGCCGACCCAGAACAGCGGCGAATGATGGATGCGCCGCCAGTCGCGCCGGCGCGGCGCCGGAAGGTCGGCGTGGTCGCGGTGATGATGTTGGCTGTTCACGGGACCTCAATTCCTTTCGGGCGGCGCGGTTGTCGAGGCGCGCGCTGGCGCGAAGAATGCGTCCGCGGCTGGATTGCTTCGTCGCTTCGCTTCTCGCAATGACGGCCTGCCGATCCTCTTCACAGGGCGAGCGATTCGTAAAGGTCCAGCCATTTCGGATCCATCGCCACAATCAGCGCCAATTTCTTCGCACGGCTCCCGCCTTTGCTCCGCTTTTCCTTGGCGATCGCTTCGTCCATGCGTTCGTAGCGCTCCTACCAAACCAGCAGAACGCAACGATATTTCCTGGCGAAGATCGAACCGGGGCCTTCCCGATGTTGAAAGGCGCGCTTTTCGAGACTCGCGGTGACGCCCGTATAGAGCGTCCCGTTGGGCTTGTTGGCCATGATGTAGATACAGGGCTCTTTCAATCGAGCGAACTCGGCGTTGGACCGGAAGGCCGCTGCAGATTGCCGCCTCGACGCGCGCTCAGCAATGCCGGGTCGCTCGTTGTCTCTCCCGCGCCGTCATTGCGAGCGCAGCGAAGCAATCCACCTCTCGCTCCGACTGCGCAGTGGATTGCTTCGTCGCTCCGCTTCTCGCAATGACGGAGTGGGCGCCCCTTCGAAACCCGCCCCTACACGAACGGCGCCTTCAGCCCCTCGGCCTCGAATGTCGCCTGCACGGCGGGGCGGGCGAGCACTCGGGCGGCGTGGGCGCCGAGCGCCGGGATATCGCGAGGCGGGCGCGGCAGGCCGCGGCCCCAGCGCACCAGCATCGTCAGGAACAGGTCGGCGGCCGAGAAATGCTCGCCGAGCAGCCACGGGCCGTCGCCGAGTTGGGCGGCGATGACGTCGAATTCGCGCCCGAGGCGCTCGCCCGCCGCTTGCTTGACGCTTTCCGACGCGGCGCGGTCGGCGACAAATTCCCACGGGTAGAACCAGGCGCGGTATTCCGCCTGCGGCGTGTTGGTCAGATGGATCATCCATTTATAGAACTGCGCGCGCTCGGCCGCGCCGGGCGGCGGCGCGAGGCCGGTCTGCGGAAAGCGGTCGGCGATATGCAGCGTGATCGCCGCGGTCTCGAACAACACGAGGTCGCCGTCGATCAGCGTCGGGATGCGCCCGTTCGGGTTGAGCGCGAGGTATTCGGCGCTGTGCTGGGCGTTCTGCCGGCGGTCGACCAGCCGCAGTTCGAACGGCGCGCCGGCCTCGCGCAGCGCCATATGCGGCAGCAGGCTGGCGTTGCCGGGATAGTAGTAGAGCGCCATCATCGCGTCGTCCTCCTCTTCGCAGAGTTCGGTAATTCCTATTCGCTGGCCGTGGTCCGGTCCAGAGTGTGAAGACTCACGATCGAACCGGTCGGGGTGTTCCGTCGTTTCGCATGGCGGAGCGTTTTTCATCCTTGAAAGCTTGTCAAGGATCGCCCTTCGGGCGACCGCCGGAGGCGGCGCGCTTCGCGCGTCCTGGACAAGCTTTCAAGGATGAAAACAATGGCCTTCATGCGAACGATGGCTCAATAACGAAGGCGGGGCGCGATCGCAGCGCGATTCGACTATCCCGTATCCCCACTGCAGCCTCGCGCCCAACGCCGCTGTGGCCGTTCGGCGATCCATGCTAAATATCGGCGAGTCGGGAGAACCGCCGTGAAAAGCGCATTGACCATCCTGGGCGCGGCGCTGGTGTTCGCGACCGCCGCCAACGCCGGCCCGCCGGAGAGCGACCAGACCGCCCAGCAGCGGATGATCGGGCTGTCGCGCAAGCACGTGCGCGCCTGCCTTGGCGCGCCGGATCATCGCGCGCGGATCGGCTCGACCGACATCTGGACCTATCGGTCGGGAACCGCGGACGTCGACGGGTGGCTGTTGTCGCCCGGCGTCAACGGGACGGCCTCATGGTTCGCCCACGATTCCCGCTGCGCGGTGATCGTCATCATGACCAACGCGGCGGTCAGCCAGATCGCCTATTCGGCGCCCGACGGCGGGTTGCTGCCGCTCGGTGAGCAATGCTCGTTCGCCGTCGAGACTTGCGTCGCGCGGTAGAACCCTCCGCGCGGCGCTGTCCCGTGAGGACGGAGCCTGTCGCCGCAAGCGCCCGATCGCGGTCGGCTTGCGCGGCGGCGGACGGCGCGCGCCCAAAGCGGCCAAGCCCGCGCCACAGTTTCAACACCCGCGTGACGGTACCTATCGTTGGTGATGTTCACTCGCAGAGATTTTCTCGCAACCGCCTCGGGGGCCGCCGTTTCGCTGGCGGGCCCGGCCAGCGCGTCGCCGGCCTCTTACTTCAACGCCCGGCAACACGACGCTCTGCTGCGCCATCCCGGTCAGATTCGCGGGCTATGGGCCAGCGACGGCGCCCGGTTCCGGGCGAGCCTTGGGCCGGGATTCGCGCGCGAAATCGATGAGCACGTGCAACTCGCGTTTTGCGCGATGGTCGCCTGCGACCTGAAACCCTACGGGCCTTGCCATACGGCCGAGCTCGCCGGAATGCTCCGCGCGCCGACGCTTGCCTGCGACAACTACCTCGCGCTCGCCTGGCGGCTGTTCCACATCCTGGCTCCTTCGCATACCACCAAGATCGCCGCGGTCGGCTGGGACGGCGGCGCGGTCGGCAATCATTGCCAGATTTTCTGCGGCAAGGCGGCGGCCGCCGACGGCCAGGGCGGCCGCGCCTGGATGATCGATCCGACCGTTGCGGTGTTCCAGTGCAGTTCGGACTTCGATGCGATCTGTTCGGGCCGACCGGCGTCGGCCGATTACCGGGCCGACCTCTATCCAAGGCTTGGAAGCGTCACTGACCAACTGCATGACGAGGTTGTCACGGCGCTCGCTGACGGTCTCTATCGGCCTTCGCATCTGCTCTATTACTTCACCGATCTCAACGCCTATTCAAATCCGCCGCCCGAAAAGTCCTGGCCGACGCCGCAAGCGGCGATCAAGGCGTAGTTGCGCCTATTCCAGTTGCGCGCCGGCGCATCTCAGTTCAGCACGCCGACGCTCTTCAGGCCCTGGATGATTTCGGCGTTGGCGGCGCCGCCCTTGCGCAGGAACACCGCGGGCTTGCCCACCGGCGCCGGCATCCGCACCCAGGCGCCGGCCTTGCCGGCGTCGGCGCCGCTCCACAGGTCGGTCCACTGGCTGCCCTCGGGGAAGTAGACGTCGACCGCCTCGGCGCCCTTGTCGAGCACCGGCGCCACCATCAGATCGCGGCCGAGCAGAAACTGATAGCGCAGGCCATAGGTGTTCGGATCGTCGGGATAGTGCAGGAACAGCGGGCGGACCACCGGCCAGCCGTGCGCCGCGGCCTCGGCGACCAGCTTCTTGCGATACGGGCCGAGACCCTTGTAGACCTTGGCGAAGCGCGCCATTTGCGCGAGCGTCGCCGGGCTCGCGTCGAACTGCGGCGACAGGTCGGGCGCAGCGCCCTCCATCGTTCGCAGAATCGTGGTGAAGGCGTTCAGCTCCATCCAGCGCATCAGCAGTTCCGGCGTGCGGTTGATCACCGGAATCTGCCGGCCGGCGAGGTTGATCTTGATCACCACATAGCCGCCGACGTCGCTGTGCATCAGGCTGAAGCCGGAGACGCCGGCCGACAGCAGCCCGACCACCGCCGTCTTGATGCCGTCATAGGCGTCCCAGCTCATCAATTGGTCGCCAAGCCAGAACAAAGTGGCGACGCCGGGAGTCCGGGTGAAGCCGGCGCGGGCGAAGAACACCATGTCGTCGCCGCCTTCGCTCTCCTCGATCGCCTCGCGATTGATCCGCGACCATTCGTCGGCGTAGCGATTGTGCCAGACCGCCGGATCGGCCCCGTCGTAGAGTTTGGCGTCGAAGGGCAGCGCCTCGCCGAAGTCGTTCATCCATCCCGCCGCGCCCGCCGCGCCGATCATGTTGGTCTTGATGATCCCCTTGATCCATTCGCGGGCTTGCGGATGGCTGAGGTCGAGCATGCCGACGTAGAAGCTGGAGTTCCGGATGAGATAGGGCGCGCCGTCGGCCTTGCGAACGAGATAGCCCTTCTCCCGCGCTTCCGTGAAGAGCTGGTTGTGGCCCTCCTCGGTGGCGAGATAGGGGTTGATGTAGAGCAGCACCCGCCCCCCGTCGCGCTCGACATCGGCGACCAGTTCGGGCCAGCGCGGATAATAAGCCTCGTCGAGCGCCCAGTTCCACCACAGCTGCGTGCCGGCGAAGGTGGTGCGCACGCCGACCCAGTCCTGCAGCCACAGGCCGGCGACCGGGACGTCGGCGGCGCGCGCCCGGCCGAGCTTGGCGCGCACCGCATCCGTGCCGCCCATCAGTCCGAGGATCGCCCCGTTGTGCACCCAATCGGGCAGGACGCGCATGCGGCCGGCATATTCGGTATAGGTCTCGATCAGGTCGAGCGGCGTCTCGCCGTAGAGAATCCGGCCGCTCATCGTCGCCGACCACACCTTGATGTCGATATGGTCGGCCTGTCGCATGTCGAACACGCTGTATTCGAGATTCTCGAGGAACAGCGACCGCAGCCGGCTGGTGATGAAATGCGGGGCCGGCGCGCCGGTGTGGGTGGGATCGCCGCCGCTGTTGTGATCGAACAGGTTGACCAGTTCGGTGATCACCGGCCGGCCGCGGCCGATGCCATGCTCCTGCACCAGGATCGGCAGGACGTTGCCCTTCTGGTTGAAGTCGGTGAGCTGTTCGCCGCAGCCGAAGATCGCCTCGTCGAGGGCCGATCCGATCAGCAGACGGATGCGATTGACGCCGGCCGCTTGCGGCCCGTGGGCGCGGATGACGAAGCGCAGATGGGTCGACGAGACCGCCTCGAAAGCCAGCGTGTAGCGAACGGTCGCGCCGGCCGGCCCGCTCAGCGCTCCCGACACCGTCGCGGCGCCGCCGGCCGCCTCGATCGCCTCGATGGTCGGCTGCTCGTAGGACGCCGCCACGGCGTCGGTGATCTCGAAAGTCCCCTCAGGCGCGCCGAACTCCTTGATCGTGGCGCTCGCCCGCTCGGCGATGATGAAATTGCCGTCCCGCGCGCTTTCCCAAATGATCCGGTCCGGCTTGCGCCGGTGCGCGACGCGCAGGCCGCGGTTCGCGTGCGTGAGGATGAAGTCGCCGACCGGATAATGCTCGCCGGCGGGCGGCGCAGCGGCGCGGCCGGGCAGGCTTGCAAACGCCATTGCCGAAGCGCCCGCCGCGAGGAACCCACGCCGCTTCAGGTTCATGTCGCCGCCTCCGGCCGTCCCGCGCGGACATTCACCCGATCGTCGAGCGAGCCGGCGCAATCTGCGACGGGTCGGCGCTCCTGGCAAGCCGAAGGGCCGCCGGGACGCGCGCAGCCCGCGCCTGACGCATCCGGTCATTTCGCCGCGGGGAACGGCTCGACATAGGTCTCGCCGGTGCGCCCGTAATAGACGGCGCGCCGTCCGGCGAGCGACACGAAATAACCGACGCAGCCGGCCGCGACGATGCGCTCGCAGAACTCCTTGTACTGGATCGCCCGGCCCTGGATTGCCCGCACCGCCGCCTCGACGCCCGCCGCCGAGAACGCCGACGGGGCCTTGCCGGCGACCGGCGCGCCGGCGACGACCAGCGATTCGTCATTCGGCAGGAAGTAGGTCTTCTGGGCGCGCAGCAAATCTGCATGGTAGCGCTCGACGCCGGCCTCGATCAGCTTCATCACGACCTCGCCGAAGGTCACGCGCTCCTCGTCCGAAGCCCTCGTGCATTCCTCCATCACGTCTCGCACATTCGCATTCATCGTCATTCTCCTCAGTTAGGGTTGGTTGACCTCGACCTTGTCGGTCATTGCGTGGGCGCGGTTTCCATTCCGTGCCGGCGCGCAATCTCTTTCATCGCCCCCTCGATCGTCCGCCGTTCGGCGGGCGTCAGATGGTCGAAGAATTCCGCGTCATTGCGATCCGCCAGGGCGGTCAGTTCGGGAACCAGCGCGCGGCCGGCCGGGGTCAGGCTCAGCGCCTGGCTGCGGCGGTCGTCCGCGCTGGCGGCGCGCCCGATCAGCGCGCGGGCGACCAGCCGGTCGGCGAGCTTGGAAATCGCGCCGCGGGTCATGCCGAGCACGTCGGCGAGATGGCTCGGCGTCGCGGCGCTCTCCTCGTAGAGCACCCGCAGGATCACCCATTCGGCGACGCTGACGTTTCGCTCGGCCAACCTGGCGCCGAAGGCCTGCGAGACATGGTTCGACACCAGCCGCAGCCAGTAGCCGAGGTGTCCGCGCAAGGGGGTGGTCGATTTTCGCACGATCGGCTCCCGCTGTTGATTGCAACGGAAACAGTTGTATCAGAAATAATTTCCATGGCAACTACATTTGCTGCGCCCGGCGACCAGCGGATGATCGAGCGGGCTGACATGCGCTGAATCCGCGCCGCCCGGCGCGCCCCAGCCGGTGATCGCCGCCCCAAAGAATTCGGCGTTGGCGGGACCGAAGGCGCGCTCGTTGTCCGGCAGGTCTTCCTCGGCGTAGATCGCCTCGACCGGACAGACCGACAGGCACAGGCCGCAATCGATGCATTCTTCGGGCTGGATATACATCATCCGGCCGCCCTCGTAGATGCACTCGACCGGGCAGACGTCCTGGCAGGCGCCGTCCTTGACGTCGATGCAGGTCGAGGCGATCACATAAGTCATCGTGAGTTCCGCGCGTCAGCGCCCGCGCCATTGCGGCGCGCGCTTCTCCTGAAAGGCGCGCACGCCCTCGTCCTGGTCGGACGAGCGCAGCGCCTCGACCAGCGCCGGCAGCCGCAGCATCTGCGCCTCGCGCGCCGACAGGCGCTCGCCGGCCCGCACCATCTGCTTGATCGCGCGCACCGACAGCGGCGCGCAGGCGAGAATGTCGGCGACCCAGCGCGCCACCGCATCGTCGAGCTCCTCTGGCGCAACGACCTCGTTGACGAGGCCGAAGCGCAGCGCCTCGGCGGCGCCGATCCGTCGCCCGGTCAGCAGCATCCCCATCGCCTGGACATGCGGCGATGCGCCGCGTCAGCAGCGCGATGCCGCCGTCGAGCGCGAGGCGCCCGACCCGCGGCTCCGGCAGGCCGAATGTCGCGTTGGTCGAGGCGACGACGATGTCGCAGCCGAGCGCCATCTCCATGCCGCCGCCGAGCGCATGGCCGTTGATCGCGCGCGATGACCGGAACGTCGAGCGTGTCGCGCAGCGCGATGCCGCCGAAGCCGCCGGGGCGCGGCGTCGCCCAATATTCGAGGCCGCTCGAGCCGGAGCCGCCCTTCATGTCGGCGCCGGTGCAGAACGCGCGCTCGCCGCGCGCCGGTCAGCACGACGACGCGCACTTCGCGGTCGGCCTCGATCGCCTCCCAGATGCGGATCAGTTCCGCTTCGGTCGCCTGGTCGACCGCGTTGAGGCGATCGGGCCGATCGATCGTGACGCGCGCGACGTGGTCCGCGATCGTCGAACAGCACGCTCATGCGACGACGCCCGCGCTTCTGCAGCGCGGCGATGCGCGCGGCGGGATAGCCCGCCTCGGCGAGCACCGCCTCGCCGTCGGCGCCGAGCGCCGGCGGCGGGCGGCGGATGCGGAACGCGCCCGGGCCCATGCCGAGCGGCGTGCCGATCAGCGGCATCGCCTGGCCGCCGCCTTGCAGCGTGACCACCGTGCCGTTGGCCTTGGTCTGCTCGTGGCCGAGCGCCTCGGCGAGCGTCAGCACCGGCGCGCACAGCAGGTCCTGCTCGTCGAGGCGGGCGAGCCAGTATTCGGTGGTGTTCGAGGCGAAGCGCTCGCGGAACATCGCCTGCAGCTGCGCTCTTGTGGGCGACCTGCGCCTCGAACGTCGCATAGCGCGGATCGGCCGAGAGGTCAGGCAGGCCGAGCGCCGCGCAGATGTCGTGCAGCGGGTTGGTCTTGAAGGCGCCGACCAGCACGATCGCGCCGTCGGTCGTCTCGAAGACGCCGGTCAGGGGATAGGCGCCCCAACTGAAATGCCGGCCGCGCTGCAGCCACATCGCCGCTTCCTGCATCTGCATCGCGAGCATCGATTCGAACAGCGAGACGGCGACCTGCTGGCCGCGGCCGGTCTTTTCGCGCTGCAGCAGCGCCAGCAGGATCGCCTGCACCAGATGCATGCCGGCGGTGTAGTCGCAGAGCGACGTCGCGTAGACCGTCAGCGGCTCGTCGTCGTTGCATTTGCGCCGCATCACGCCCGGACAGCGCCTGCGCGAGAATATCCTGGCCGCCCTTGTAGGAGAGCGGCCCGGTCTGGCCGAAGCCGGAGCCGAACGCGCAGATGATGCGCGGATTGATCTTGGCGAGCTCGTCGTAGCCGAAGCCCATGCGCTCCATCACGCCGGCGCGGAAATTGTTGACGACGACGTCGGCCTCGCGCACGAGATCGTAGATGATCGCCTTGCCGTCGGGCTTGCGCAGATCGAGCGCGATCGAGCGCTTGTTGCGGTTGAGGCTGCGAAACACCGGATTGTCCAGCGCCGTCGGGATCGTCGGGGATCGAGGTGCGCGAGAGATCGCCGGCGCCCGGCCGCTCGATCTTGATGACGTCGGCGCCATAGTCGGCGAGCACCTGCGTCGCGCTCGGGCCCAGCATCACCTGGGTGAAGTCGATGACGCGGACGCCGGACAGCGGCTGCGCGGATAGAATCTGGCATGATGAGGGTTTCCCTATTCGGCGGCGACGGCGAGGAGCGCGTTGGCGGCGGGCTGGTCGCCGGGGTCGGCGCCCTGCGCGCGCAAGCGCGCCTGCAGCCGCGCGACGTCGACGCGCTCGACCGCGACATTGGCCTCGAGCGCGAGCGCGGCGGCGACGCCCGCCGCCTCGCCCATCGCCATGCAGGGCGGAATCTCGCGCGAATTGCGCTGCGCCGAGGAGGTCGCGGAATAGTGCCGGCCGGCGACCAGCAACTGGCCGACGCCGCGCGGCAGCATCGTGCGATAGGGATAGTAATAGTCGCGGCCGCGCGCGACGCTGTCGGAGAAATGCCGGCGCTGCGTCACGTCCTCCTTGGTCATGACATAGACGCCGTCGAGCAGGCGCGTCTGGCGCACGCCGATCTGCGGCGCGACGTCGACGACGAAGGTCGCGTTCGAACCCCGGCATCTTGTCGCGCACGAAAGCGACCAGCGCGGCGATGCGCTCGCGCCCCTGGAAGTCGGCGCGGGTGAGGTCCTCGACGCTTGAGGCCGTCGAGGCCGGTCATGTGCGGGCAGTTGCACCAGACGATGCCCGGCAGCGGCGTCTTCAGCCACCATTTGTCCCAGGAGCCGCCCATGATCTTCTTGGCTTCGCGATCGATCGCGTGGAAGGCCGCGGGCTGCTCGTATTCGAAGCGCTCGGCCGCCTCGACGTCGACGCCGCCGAGCCGGAACACCGTCGTGACGATATAGGAGCCGTGGGTGAACGGCGCGCCGGCCGAGGCGGCGACGTCGAGATCGCCGCTGGCGTCGACGACGATCGTCGCCCATGATCGCCTGGCGTCCGCTCTTGGTCTCGCAGACGACGCCGGTGATGCGGCCGTCCTCGACGATCGCGCGCGAGAACCAGCTATGCAGCCTGAGGTCGACCTTCGCCTCGCCGACCATCGCATTGGCGACGCGCTTGAAGCCGTCGGGATCGAACGCGGCGGCGTAGCAGATCGGCTGCGGCTTGACGTGCGAATGAAAGTCGAACACGCCCCAGCGCGACCATTTGCGCCACAGCGCCTCGTCGGAGCGGCGCTCGGATTCGCGGCGGCGTGACGCACAGGCCGATGCGCTCCATGCGCTCGATCATCTCGCCGCACAGGCCGCGCACGCTGATTTCCGTCGCCGTTGCACATGTCGTCGAGCACCAGCACCATGCCGCCCGAGGCGAGGCCGCCGAGATAGGCGTAGCGCTCGATCAACGTGACCGAGAGGCCGTTGCGCGCGCCGGCGACCGCCGCCGCGATGCCCGCCGGGCCGCCGCCGACCACGACGAGATCGGCGCGGCGCACGACCGGGACCCGGCCCCCGGGCTCGACGATCGAATCGGGGTTGGTCATGGAAAACTCCTGGCGGCTTGCGTCGGTAAAACTGAAAGGGCGGCGCCCCTCTCCCTCCCCCTTGTGGGGGAGGGCCGGGGCGGGGGGTCGCGCCGCGTTGTCTCAAAAATCATTCACGCGTTCTCTTGATAGTTTCGTGCGACCCCCCTCCCTGACCCTCCCCCACAAGGGGGGAGGGAATCCGGGGCGCACGAAATCTCCATCATCCGGTCTGCGACACGTTCCATTTCAGGAAGATGCGCTCGAGCCAGGAAATCACGCCGAAGAACGCAGCGGAAAACACCGAGCCGACGACGATCGTCGCATAGAGCAAGGGCGAATCGAAATTGTAGGTCGCCTGGATGATCAGCGCGCCGATGCCGGTCGTCGCGCCGATCCATTCGCCGACGATCGCGCCGATCACCGAGGTCGCGGCGGCGATCTTCAGCGCCGAGAACAGATAGGGCAGCGAGCTCTTGAGCCGCAGCTTGAAGAAGATTTCGCTGGGCGAGGCGGAGAGGATGCGCATCAGCTCCATCTGCTGCGGGCTGACCGCGCGCAAGCCGCGCGTCATGTTGACCAGCGTCGGGAAGAAGCAGATCAGCGCGGCGATCGCGACCTTGGCCTCCATGCCGTTGCCGAGCAGCAGCACCAGGATCGGCGCATAGGCCATCACCGGAATGGTGTGCACCATCACCGCGATCGGGAAGAACGCCTCCTCGGCGGTGCGCTGGTGGACGAACACCGTCGCGGCGAGGATCGCCGCGCTGTTGCCGATCAGGAAGCCGGCGACCGCCTCGATGGCGGTCGGCGCGAGATTGGCCGATCAGCAGCCCGAATTTGTCGTAGAGCGTCGACGGCGACCGCGGTCGGCGCCGGCGCGATGAACGGCGCGGATGTGGAAAACCGACGACGGCGAATTGCCAGAGCGCAATGAGCAGGATCGCCGCGCCCAGCGGCAGCAACCGGCGTCGCCAGGCGGCCAGCGCGCGCCGCCGCGGCGAACTGCGCCTGCGCGGCGTCGTCCGAGGCGAACGCCTCGTCAGCGTGCGGCGAGGAGAGCGCCGGCGCGCTCATCAGCACGTCTCCAGGACGCGGCGCAGATGCGCGGCGAGTTCGACGAATTGCACGGTCTCGCGCATGCGCGATGTGACGCGGATTGGGCAGCGGCACCGGCGACGATCTCGCGCACCCGGCCCGGCCGCGCCGCCATCAGCAGCACCTGCTGGCCGAGGAAGGCGGCCTCGTAGATCGAATGGGTGACGAACAGGATCGTCGCGCCGGTGTTCTCCCAGATGCGCAGCAGCTCCTCGTTGAGCCGGTCGCGGGTGATCTCGTCGAGCGCGCCGAACGGCTCGTCCATCAGCAGCAGTTTGGGATCGTTGACGAGCGCGCGGGCGATCGCCACGCGCTGGCGCATGCCGCCCGACAATTCGTGCGGATAGGCGCTTCTCCCAGCCGGCAAGGCCGACCAGGTCGAGCAATTCGCGCGGGTCGCGGGCGCCGCGCCGCACGCCGCCGCCGCCGCCGACTTCGAGCGGCAGCTCGACGTTTTCGAGCGCGGTGCGCCAGGCCAGCAGCGAGGCGTCCTGGAACACGAAGCCGATATCGCGCCGCGCCCGCGCCGCATGCGCCGTGGTCCCCAGCACCTCGACCTCGCCGACGCTCGCCGGGATGAGGTCGGAGACGACCCGCAGCAGCGTCGATTTGCCGCAGCCCGACGGGCCGAGCAGGGTCATGAAGCCGCCGCGCGCGATGGTCAGGCTGACGCGCTCCAGCGCCGTCATCGACGCCGCGCTCGGTGGTGAAGCGCACCGTCACGTCGCGCAGCCGCACCGCCGGACTATCGTCCGAGGCGGGCGCCCGATCCGGCGCGACTTGCGACAGGACGCTCATCGCCTCAGCCGATCTTCGGACGGTCGTTTTCGGTCATCTCGAGGATTTTCGTGGTGATCACCTGATCGAGCTTCGGCTTGCCGGCGGGAAACTGCTTGAGCGCGTCGTGCAGGTCGATCTGCTCCTGCCACACCGCCGGATCGAAGCTGCCCCAGCCGTCGGTCTTGGTGCGTTCGGTGAATTCGACGCTCATCATGATCGGCACGGCGGCGAGTTCGTCGGCGCGCACCAGATTGGGATATTCCTGGATCAGCAGGTCGACCGCCTTCTCCGGGTTGGCCTTGGCGTAGGCCCAGCCGCGGCCCGCCGCGCGCAGGAAGCCGGCGAGGGCGTCGGGCTTGATCTTCAGGAAATCGGCAGTCGTGTAATAGGGCAGCGCGTAGAGCCGCACGCCGTGATCCCACATGCGCATGGTGACGTAGTCGGGGCCGAGCACCTTCAGCGCGGTGGTGTTGGTGACGCCAGCCGGTGATCGCGTCGACCTGGCCGGTCAGCAGCGGCGTCATGCTGGAGCCGATGATCACCTTCTCCACCTTGTCCTCGGGGATGCCGTTCTTGCGCAGCAGCGCGGTCAGCAGGATCTGCCCGGTCGCCTGCACGCCGATCTTGCGGCCGATCATGTCCTGCGGCGTGTGGATCGGGGCGCGCGGCAGCGAGAAATAGGCGTAAGGGTGCTGCTGCGCGCCGACCGCGAAGCAGATCACCGGAATGCCCTGCGAGGCCGCCAGCATCAGCGAGGGGCTCGACGAAACCTGGCCGACCTCGTAGCGGCCGGAGGCGACGATCGCCACGCCGTCGATGTTGGGGCCGCCGGGCTGGATCGCGAAATCGATCTTTTCGTCCTCGAAATAGCCGAGGCGTTTGGCGACCACCTCGCCGATCTGATTGCCGCCGGTGATCCAGCCGAGTTGCATGTTGATGGGCTGCGCGCCAGCGGCGGCGCGGGCGCGCGCCATGGGCAGCGCGGCGCCGGCTACGAGCGCCGCCCCGCCTTTGAGCAGGCTTCGCCGGGTCTCGAAAAGCGTCCTCGCCATCGTCGTTGCTCCCTGAGCGCGCCGCCGCCGGCGCGTCGACAGGGTAGCGGAGGCCGGGTGCTGTTGGGAAGGAGAGAGATTCGTGATAGGCGCTGCCTTTTCGGCATCGCCATTCCGGGATAGGCTGCGCCATGCACGCGGTCGTTCTGCGCTATCTCGACCAGGTCGCACGGGTCGGCTCGATCCGCCGCGCCGCCGAACAGCTCAACGTCGCCTCTTCGGCGGTCAACCGGCAGATCCTCAAGCTGGAAGCCGAGATCGGCGCGCCGATCTTCGAGCGCCTGGGCAACGGCGTGCGGCTGACGCCGGCCGGCGAGCAACTGCTGCGCCACACCCGCAACACGCTCGCCGAATGGCGCCGCACGCGCCTGGAGATCGCCTCGATCGCCGGCGACATTCGCGGCGAGGTCAGGATCACCGCCATTCCCTCGCTGCTGGTTCGCGTGGCGCCGCGGGCGATCGAGGCGATCGCCGCGCGCCATCCGAACATCTCGTTCCGGGTGATCGACGCCGACCCCGCCGAGCACGGCGAGGAGATGCGCGCCGGGCGGCCGGACATCGCGCTGATCTTCATCGACAAGCGCTATCGCCAATATGAAATCGCGGCGCGGCTGCGCACCGCGCTCGGCGCGATCATGCGCGCCGACCATCCGCTCGCCGGCGCGCGGCAACTGACGCTGACCGAATGCGCGGCCTATCCGGTGGTGATGCTCGCCGACGCGTGGCTGCTCGACGCCGCCTCGGAGACCGAGTTCATTCACAGCGGCGCGCAGTTCTCGGCGCGCATCACTTCGAATTCGCTGATCGTGATGAAGGAGACGATGAAGGCGGGGCTCGGCCTCGGGTTTTTCACGCCGACCGGTTTCGTCGAGGAAATCGCGCGCGGCGAACTGGTTCACGTTCCGCTCGCCGAGGCGGGGCTCGCGGCGAGCGAGATCGGCCTGTTCGCGCATCGGGTTCGCAGCGGCGCCCGGCATGTCAGCGTCGTCGTCAGCGAGCTGAAGCGCGAGTTCGATTTGCTGGAGGCGGACATCCGCGCGCTGCAGCGCCGCTGAGCCGGGGGCATGGCGGGTTTGCGAAATGACGCGGGCTTTGACGAAGACTGTCTCGCCAATCGGACAGGGCCGCTCGGTGCGCGGCCGCCCGCCGATCAGGAGACTCCCCTTGCCTTCCAGCGTCGATTCCGAACTCGTCGCTGACGCCGCCCGGCGCCTTCATGGCGGCGGCGCTCGACGGCGGCGTTGCGCAGTCCGAACCGGGTTCGCCAGGTCGGCGCGGTGCTGGTCGCGCGGGACGGGACGCTGATCGCCGCCTGCAACACCTTTCCGGCCGGCGTGCGCGACCTTGACGAGCGCCATGCGGGCGATGGCCGTTTCGTGTGGATGGAGCATGCCGAGCGTCACGCGATCTTCGAGGCGGCGCGGCGCGGCGTCGCCACCGCCGGCGCGCACATCACGTCGACCTTCTTTCCGTGCATCGATTGCGCGCGCGCGATCGTCGAAGCCGGCATCGTCTGTCTCGACGCCCCGGCGCCCGCGTTCGACGATCCCGTTTGGGGCGTCTCGTTCCACCGCTCGCAGGTCATTCTCGACGAGGGCGGCGTCGCGGTGCGGATTGTCGCGATCGCGGCCGGTCGGTGAAGCCGGTGGGGCAGGGGCGGCGAACGCCGACGGTTCGGCGCGCGGAATGAACGGAGGCAGGGACGATGGACGACAAGTCAACGCATGCGACCCTCGGCGCGCTGGCGACGGGCGCGCTGAACGATCTTGGCCGGGTGTTCGCCAGACTGCCCGACGCCGCCGCCGATCCGCTGATCGAGGCGATCGTCAGCGCGAAGAGGATCGTGCTGTTCGGCTGCGGCCGGGAGGGGCTGCAGATGCGCGGCTTCGCGATGCGGCTGTTCCATATGGGGCGCGATGTCGCGGTGTGGGGCGACATGACGACGCCGCCAGTCGGGCCGGGCGACCTGCTGATCGTCTCGGCCGGCCCGGGCGCGCTTCCCACCGCCGAGGTTCTGGTCGGCATTGCGCGCAAGGCAGGCGCGCGCACCGCTCTCATCACCGCCCAGGCGAACGGCGAACTGACGCGCCACGTCGACGTCGTCACGGTGATCCCCGCCCAGACGATGGCCGACGATCTGGGTCCGGCCCTGTCGGTGCTGCCGATGGGCTCGCTGTTCGAGACCGCGCAGATGATTTTCTTCGAACTGGTGATCCTGAAGCTGCGTCCGCTCCTCCGTGAGACGTCGGAGACGATGCGCGCGCGGCACACCAACCTGGAATGAGGGGCGGCGCGTCGTCGAGGCCGCTGTGAGGCGTCGTCGCGCGTTCGTGACTCTGCGCCGCGCGGTTTCGGGCGCGTGCGCGGAGCGTCGGGCTTGCCAGCGGTGGGGCGCCGGGCGCAACATGACGCGGCGGCCGACGGCGATCATCGCGCCATCGCATCGGGGGGAACACGTGAATCTGACCAGCGCCCAGCAGAAGACCGTCGTCGCCGCTTTTCTCGGCTGGATGCTCGACGCGTTCGACTTCTTTCTGCTGGTGTTCCTGCTGGGCGACATCGCCAAGGAGTTCAACGTCGAGGTCTCCGACGTCACCTACGCCGTCACTCTCACGCTGGCCATGCGCTTCATCGGCGCCTTCATCTTCGGGCGTCTCGGCGACCGGTTCGGACGCAAGCCGATCCTCATGCTGGACATCGTTTCCTATTCGGTGATCGGGGCGCTCGCCGCTTTCTCGCCGAGCCTGTGGGTGTTCCTGGCGCTGCGCGCGCTGTTCGGCGTCGCGATGGGCGGCGAATGGGGCCTCGGCAGTTCGCTGGCGATGGAATCGATTCCGCCCAAGGCGCGCGGCATGGTGTCCGGCATTCTGCAATGCGGCTATCCCACCGGCTATCTGCTCGCCTCGATCGCCTATGGCCTGCTCTATCAGCGCAGCTTCGGGGATTTCACGTTCGGCTGGCGCGCGATGTTCCTGCTCAGCGTCCTGCCGGCGCTGGTCGTGCTGTTCATCCGCGCGCACGTCCCGGAATCGCCGGCCTTCGCCGAGGCGCAAAAGGGCCCGAAGCCGAACCTGATCGACACGCTGCGCGACAACTGGCGGATCGCCCTCTACGCGGTCGTGCTCATGATGTGCTTCAACCTGTTCAGCCACGGCACGCAGGATCTCTATCCGACGTTCCTGGAAAAGCAGCACGGCTTCGATCATGCGACCGTCAGTTGGATCTCCATTGTCGCCAATCTCGGCGCGATCGTCGGCGGCCTGCTGTTCGGCCATCTCTCCGAGAGGATCGGCCGGGTGAATGCGATCACCATCGCCTCGCTCATCGCGCTGCCGGCGTTGCCGCTATGGGCCTATTCGTCGGAGCCGTTCTGGCTGGCGATCGGCGCCTTCGTCATGCAGATCAGCGTGCAGGGCGCGTGGGGCGTCATCCCCGCCCATCTCAATGAACTGTCGCCTGGCCCGGTGCGCGCGACCCTGCCGGGCTTCGTCTATCAGGCCGGCAATTTCCTCGCCTCCTACAACGGCCCGTTCCAGGCCAAGATCGCCGAGTCGAACGGCGGCGACTACGGTTACGCGCTGGCGCTGGTCGCCGGCGTCGTCGCGGTGGCGATCGTCGTCGTCATCCGCTTCAGTCCGGAGCGGCGCGGCGAGGTGATGTCGGTCGCGCACTGACGCGCGGCGGGGCGTCGCGCGGAGCGCGACAACGATTCGCCTCGCGGCTTTGCTCGATTTTGAAAAATTGTCGCGCGTAAAATAGTGGATTGACGGAACTCAAAATCAGCGCGATGCTCGAATGAGAGATCGGCCCGCCGGCGAGGCGGGACCGGTCCATTGCTGGCGATCAAACCGGGAGGAAAACATGGATCGTCGTACGCTCATCAAGACCATCGGCGTTGCGTCGGCCGCGGCCGGCGTCGGCATTCTGCCGGGCAGGGCGAGCGCCGCCGACAAGGTGACCATCGCGCTGGTTCCGGGCCTCACCGCCGACGGTTTCTACGTCACCATGCACAAGGGCGCGGAAGCCGCCGCCAAGGCGGTCGGCGCCAATCTCATCTATCAGGGCGCGGCGGAATGGAACGTCTCGCTGCAGGTGCCGGTCCTCGAAGCGGTGATCGGCAAGAAGCCGGCGGCGATCATGATCGCCCCCACCGACAAATCCCAGCTCATCCAGCCCTTGAAGAACGCCAATGACGCGGGCATCGCGGTCATCTGCGTCGACACTTTCATCGGCAACGGGGTGTTCCAGACCGGCTCCGGCGACGCCGACTTTCCCGATCTCCTACGTCGCCTCCGACAACGTGCTGGGCGGGCGGATGGCGGCCCGCGCGCTCGCCAAGGCGATCGGCGAGAAGGGCAAGGTCTATGTCTCCAACACCAAGCCCAATGTTTCGACGACCGACCAGCGCGAGGAAGGCTTCAAGCTGGAGATGAAGAAATATCCGAACGTCGAGATTCTCGAGACGCAGTTCAACGACGACGACGCCAACAAGGCCGCCGCGCAGGTGCAGGCGGTGATCGGCCGTGTGCCGGATCTGGCCGGGGTGTTCGGCGCCAACCTGTTTTCCGCCGGCGGCACCGCCAACGGCGTCAAGCAGGCCGGCAAGGCCGGCAAGATCAAGCTCGCCGGCTTCGATGCGCCGGAGTTGATCGTCGCGCAACTGAAGGACGGCACCTTCGAGCTGACGATCGCCCAGCACCCCGCCGAGATCGGCTATTTCGGCTTCATGGCCGCCTATGCGCAGGTGACCGGCAACCCGGTTCCCACCGCCATCGGCACCGGCTTCACCGTGATGACCGCCGCCAACATCGACGATCCCAAGGTCTCCCGCTACCTCTACAAGAGCTCCTGACGCTCGCATCTCGTTCCGGCCCGCCGCCCTCGCCTGTGCGCGGGCGGCCGGCCGCGCGAACCGGGTCGATCAAAGCCCCCAAGCAGAATGGCCATGGCCGAACCGGCAACCAGAGGCTCCGCCGTCGCGACGATTCTCGTGCGCGTCGCGGAGTTGCGGGCGTGGCTCTTTCTGATCCTGCTCATCATCTTCTTCGAGACCTGGGCGCGCCTCGCCGATGGCTCGAGCTTCATCCTCAACACCTACAATCTGCAGTCGATCTCGGTGTTCGCGACCGCGCCGTTGCTGCTGGCGCTCGGCCAGACGTTCGTGATCATTTCGGCCGGCATCGACCTCTCGCTCGGCTTCGTCATGGGCCTGGCCTCGGTGATCGCCGCCCATACCGCCAATTATGCGCTGGGGTCGCTCGGGTTCGGCCCGTTCCTGTCGATGATGGCGGGCATTGCGGCCGGCGCGGCCATCGCCTTCGTCCCCGGCTTGGTCAATGGCTGGCTGATCGCCTATCTCAGGGTGCCCCCGTTCATCGGCACGCTGGGCATGTACGGGGTGGCGCGCGGCGCCGCCTATCTGTTCGCCGGCGGCATGACCATCTCGGTCAGCAACGATTGGTACAGCGCGATCGGCAACGGCCGGGTGTTCGGCGTCCCGATGCTGGTGATTCTCACCGCGGTGGCCTGCCTGATCATGCACTATCTTCTCTCGCAGACGCGGTTCGGCCAGCACACTTACGCGATGGGGGCGAGCCAGGCGGCGGCGCGGCGCGCCGGCATCAACGTCAAGAACCTGACGATGAAAATCTATCTCCTGTCGGCGGTGATGGCCGGCCTCGGCGGAGCTCTCTACACAGGCCGCTTCACCGCCGGCGCGCCGCAGGCCGGCGAGCCGCTGCTGCTCGATTCGATCGCCGCGGTGGTGATTGGCGGCGCCAGCCTGTTCGGCGGCTCCGGCAATATCGCGGGAACGATCGCCGGCGCGCTGGTCATCGCGGTGATCCAGTACGGCCTGGTGTTCATCAATGTCGAGCCGTTCTGGCAATTCATCGCGGTCGGCGCGGTGATCATCGTCTCCGTGCTGGTCGACCAGACGCAGCGTCGTCTTCTGGGTGGGCGGCAAGTTGAGTGATCTTTCTCCAATCCTCGTCGTGCGCGGCGTCTCCAAGCATTTTGGCGGCGTCCAGGCGCTGACCAAGGTCTCGCTGGAGGTCTTTCCCGGCGAGGTGGTGGCGCTGGCCGGAGACAATGGCGCGGGCAAATCCACGCTGATCAAGGCGATCTCGGGCGTGTTCCAGGCCGACGAAGGGGAAATCGTGCTCGACGGGCGCCGCGTCTCCTTCGCCTCGCCGCAGGAGGCGCGCGACAGCGGCATCGAGACGATCTATCAGGACCTCGCGCTCGCCGACAACCTGTCGATCGGCGCCAACATCTTCCTTGGCCGCGAGCCGACGAAGAAGCTGTTCGGCTTCCTGCCGGTTCTCGACCGCTCGAAAATGGCCGAGGCGGCGCAGGCGACGATGGAGACGCTGGACTTCCACGTGACGCGGCTCGACGCCCCGGTCGCGGCTTTCTCCGGCGGGCAGCGCCAGGCGGTCGCCATCGGCCGGGCGATCTTCTGGAACGCGCGCCTGGTGATCATGGACGAGCCGACCGCGGCGCTCGGCGTGCCCGAGCAGCGCAAGGTCATTTCGCTGATCCAGTCGCTCAAGGCGGCGGGCAAGGGGATCATTTTCATTTCGCACAACCTGCGCGACATCTTCGAGGTGGCCGATCGCGTGGTGGTGTTCCGCCGCGGCGAAAATGTCGGCGAGCGCAAGCCCGCGGAGACGACCAGCGACGAGATCGTGCGCCTGATGGTCGGCAAGTGAGTGCGCTCAGGCCGACTTGCGAAACACCAGTTCGGCGCTGAGCAGGATGCGCTGCCCCCGCGGCGGCTCGCTGGCGTCCGGCCGATCCATCTTGGAGAACAGCAGGCTGAGGGCGAGCTTGCCCATGCGATCGCAGTCCTGCGACACGGTGGTCAGCGACGGCGAGGTGTAGGCCGACAGCGGCTGATTGTCGTGCCCCGCCACCCGATAGTCGCAGTCCGGGCCGATGCCGATTTTGGCGCCCGTTTCGTTGATCGCGGCGAGCACCCCGAACGCGACCCGGTCGTTCGCGCAAAGGATGGTGCGGGTCGGGAAACCGCCGCCGCGCAAGATGTCGGCTGCCGCTTCATAGGACACGCGCTCGAAGTCCCACGTTTCGCGCGCCCCGATCTCGGCGAACGCGGGTTTGACGTCGAGCCGCTCCATCGTCGCGACATAGGCCTTGCGCCGCTCGACCGCGTTGTGGTTGACGGCGGGCATGTCGAACCAGGTCGGTCGCTCCCCCGAACGGCAGAGGTATTCGGTGATCAGCGGCACGCTTTGATGATTGTCGGTGCCGACGAACGGCTCCTTCTCGTCGAGCGGCGAGTCGATGAAAATGATCGGAATCTGCTTGCCGAGCGCCTTGAGTTCGGCGTGATGCGACTTGATGCCGAGCGGCGCGATGATCGCGCCGCCGACGTTCAGCGCCTTGATCGTCTCGATCGCCCGCTCCTCGAGCTCCGGGCGTCCGCCCGAGCTGAGCACCAGCGCGAGATAGCCGGCGTCATTGGCGCTGGTCTCGACCCGCCGGCTGAGCGCCATGTAGAACGGATCCATCGGATCGGGAATGATGAGGCCGATGATCTTGGTGCGCCGGCGGTTGAGGTTCACCGCGAACAGGTTGGGGCGAAAGCGGGTCGCCTTCAACGCCGCCTCGATCCTGGCGCGGGTCGTCGCGCGGACGGCGTTCGGATCGTGGAAGAATTTCGAAACCGTCGGGCGCGAGAGCCCCACCGCCAGGGCGAATTCCTCCATCGTCCTGATGTTCTTACGGACCACCCGCGCCGCCATCAAAAACGCCTCGCCGCCCTTCGTCGCAACAGTGTCATCGCGATTTTGCGCCGTCAATCGGATTTGACGCGCGGCAATATTGCGTTTGACACGAAAAATGTTTTTGACAACAACGAGGCAACATCCTGTGAGGCGGGTTGAGATGTCCGGCGGGGCGCGTATCGGTTGCATCGGGGATTTGCTGGTCGAGTTCGTCTGCGCCGACCGGAATGGCCGGCACCGGCGGGCGGGCGTCTACACCGGGCCGTTTCCGTCCGGCGCCGCGGGCATTTTTATCGACCAGGCGGCGCGGGTCGGGGCCGCCAGCATCTTTGTCGGCGCGGTCGGCGACGATGCGTTTGGCCAGGTCGTGCTCGATCGGCTGGCCAGCGACGGCGTGGACGTGCGACTCATCAACGTCGCGGCCGGCGTTCCAACCGGGACCGCGTTCGTCAGCTACAACGACGATGGAAGCCGCGACTTCGTCTACAACATCGCCCTTTCCGCGGCCGCCCGGTTCGACGGCGACGACGCGACGATCGCCGCCCTGACGGCGTTCGGCCTCGACGTGATGCACGTCTCGGGCTCGGCGCTCGGCGATGCGAATATGTGCGCAAAAATCCTGCGGGTGTGTCGGGCGCTGCACGCCGCGGGCGTCAAAGTCTCGTTCGATCCGAACGTGCGCAAGGAGCTGGTCGGCGACCCCGCCTATTTCGAGGCGGTGCGCGAGATCATGGCGATCTGCGCGATCTTCCTGCCGAGCGAGGACGACGCCGCGACGCTGTTCCCCGGTGACGACCTCGCAACTTTCGCGCCCCGGCTGTTCGCCCGCGGCGTCGAGCATGTCGTGCTGAAGAAGGGCGAGCGCGGCGTGGAGGGGATGAGCGCGAGCGGCGAGCGGGTCAACCTCGCCGCGCACAAGGTCGAGGTCCTCGATCCGACCGGGGCCGGCGATTGTTTCTGCGCTGCGTTCGTCGCGCTGATCGCCAGCGGCGCATACAGCTTCGAACGGGCGCTGGAGCGCGCCAACGCGGCGGGGGCGCTGGCGGTGACCAGGGTCGGCCCGATGGAAGGAAACAGTCGCCTCTCGACGATCGAGGCGTTTCTCGAGGCGCGGCGATGAACGCTTGCGCTGAGCTTCGCGCGATCGTCGCGGACAACCGCGCCGGGCTTGCGCGCGGCCTCCCCTCATGGTGCACGGCGCATGGACGGACGCTGCTGGCGATCCTGCGCCGCCATCGCGACGGCGACGACCCGATCCTCATCGAGGCGACCTGCAATCAGGTCAACCAGCACGGCGGCTACACGGGCATGACGCCGGCCGGCTTCCGGACCTTCGTGGAAGGTCTTGCGCGACGGGCCGGCGTTGCCGCCCGGCGGATCATTCTGGGCGGCGATCATCTTGGCCCCAACCCATGGAAGGGGCGACCGGCGGCGGAGGCGATGAGCGAAGCGCGCGCGATGGTGCGGGCCTATGTCGAAGCCGGCTTCGACAAGATCCACCTCGACGCCAGCATGGCCTGCGCGGACGACCGGACGTTGAGCGAGGACGCGATGGCGGAGCGCGCCGCCGAACTCTGCGCCGTCGCCGAATCCGCGAGAGGCGGCCGCGAGCTTGTCTATGTCGTCGGCACGGAAGTGCCGGTTCCCGGCGGCGAGACTGTGGCGCTCGACGCGCTCGCGGTGACGACGCCGGAGGCGGCGGCGCGAACGCTCGAACTTCATCGCGTCGCCTTCGCGAAGCGCGGCGTCGGCGACGCGATGGACCGCGTCATCGGCCTCGTCGTGCAGCCCGGCGTCGACATGGGCAATGCGCAGGTGTTCGCCTTCGATCGAGGGAAGGCCGCGGCGCTGAGCGCGGCGGTGTGCGATCTGCCCGGTATTCTCTACGAAGCGCATTCGACCGATTTCCAGACCGAAGACGCTCTCGCCGAGCTCGTCGCGTGCCATTTCGGCATCCTGAAGGTCGGCCCGTCGCTGACCTTCGCGTTCCGCGAGGCGGTGGTCGCGATGGCGGGGATCGAGGAGCGGCTGAATATCAGCGGGCGCTCCGACATTCTCGCGGTCCTCGTGGCGGCGATGGATGAAAATCCCGCCCACTGGCGCGGCTATGTCGCCGCCGACGCGCTGGAGCCGATCGCGCGGCTTTACGGGCTCAGCGACCGCGTCCGCTATTACTGGCCCGAGCCGGCGGTCGAAGCGGCGGTTCAAAAGCTGCTGGCGAATATCGACGCGGCGCGCGTTCCGCCCGGACTGATTTCGCAGCTTGTCGGCCAGATGCTGCCCGAGGATCGAACGACGCCGTTATCCGAGCGCATCATCGAGGCGAAAGTCGGCGCGGTGGTTGACGCCTATCGCCGCGCTTGCGGGGCTGCGGCGGGGGATTGACTGCGCGGGGCGGCGCGACGCTTTGGCGTTCGTCCTCGCAGCCTCTATGCTTCGCGCGTCGGAACTGTTGGGGGGCGAGCGGCTCATGCTGGATCGACGGCGGCTTATTCAAGGCGGCGCGGCGGCGCTCGTCGGCGGCGCCTTTGCGGGACAGGCGGAGGCTCTGGCGGAGGAGACCGCGACGCTGCCGTTCGCCAACGGCGAAAGGCCGCTCGTGCAATACCCGCAAAAGCGCAAGTTGCTTCGGCTGACGACGCGGCCGCCGCAACTCGAGACGCCATTCCCGGTGTTCGACGAGGGCGTCATCACGCCGAATGACGCATTTTTCGTGCGCTACCACCTTGCCGACATTCCGCTGGCGGTCGATCCCGATACGTTCACGCTGGAGGTCAAGGGCAAGGTCGACCGTCCGCTGAAGCTTTCGCTCGCCGACCTCAAGGCGATGCCCCAGGTCGAACTGGTCGCTGTCAATCAATGTTCGGGCAACGGTCGCGGATTTTTCGAGCCGCGCGTCGCCGGCGGCCAGGCGGGGAACGGCCTGATGGGCAACGCGCGCTGGACCGGCGTCTCTTTGAAGAGCGTGCTCGACCTGGCGGGCGTGCAGCCGGGCGCGAAACAGTCGACGTTCAACGGCCTTGACGAACCGGTGCTTGAGGCCACCCCGGATTTCATCAAGGCGCTAGAGATCGATCACGCCCGCGACGGCGAGGTGATGCTCGCCTATGCAATGAACGGCGCCGACCTTCCCATGCTGAACGGCTATCCGCTGCGACTGGTCGTTCCCGGCTGCTACGGCACCTACTGGGTCAAGCACCTCAACGAGATCACCGTCATCGACACGGTGTTCGACGGCTTCTGGATGAAGAGCGCCTATCGCATTCCCGCGAACGCCTGCGCCTGCGTCGAACCCGGCGCGAAGGTCGCGGCGAGCACGCCGATCGGCCGCTTCAATGTGCGCTCATTCATCACCAATCTCAGGGACGGGGCCATGGTCAAGGCGGGCGCGCCGACGCCGGTCAGGGGCGTCGCCTTCGACGGCGGCTACGGCGTCAGCGACGTCCTCGTGTCGCCGGACGGCGGCGCCACCTGGGCGGGCGCCCAACTCGGCGCGGATCTCGGCAAATATTCGTTTCGCGAGTTTCGGGCGAGCGTCTCATTGCCGGCCGGCGACCACGTCCTGAAGGCGCGCGCGATCAACCGCATCGGCCAGTCGCAACCCGACGCCGCGTTGTGGAATCCCGCCGGCTACATGCGCAATGTCGTCGAATCCGTGAAGGTCAGCGCCGTCTGAGACGGTGGAGGAGGGATCATGCGAAACGGCCGATCCGCGGCTCTCTGCGCCGCCGCCGCGCTGATGGCGCTCGCGTTTTTTCCCGGCGCGCAGGCCTCGGGCGCGCCGGTGACAATCGAACTGCCGCAAGAGACCGCGACGTTCAAGCGCGGCCCCGGGGTCGAAGCGGTCGAGAACAATTGCCTCACCTGCCATTCCGCCGATTACATCAACACCCAACCGACGGGCGCGAAGTTCGGCCGGGATTTCTGGACCGCCGAGGTGACGAAGATGATCAAGGTCTACGGCGCGCCGATCGTCGACGATGACGCCAAAAAGATCGTCGATTATCTCGCGGAGACCTACTGAGGCGGCTTGGCGACGCTCGCCAGCGCGAGGTCGACCTCGCGCGCGCGTCCGAGCCGGCGCATCACCTCGGCGAGTTCCGGGCGCGCCGCGAGGCGTCGCGCATGGATTTTTCGCACCGCTTCTCTCAGACGGCCGCCGCGCCCGAGCCGTTGGTCGGCGAATCCGATCATCAGCGAGTTCGGCCACGCCTGCGGCCGGGTCTGTTCGAGCCTGGCGACCACCGCGTCCTCGCCGTCGCGATCGAAGGCTTGCGCGAGGATCATCAGCATCGCCGCGGTCGAGCGCGAGATGCCAGCGTGGCAATGGACCAGCAGGTGGCCGGGATCGTCGCCGATCTCGCGGCCGAACGCCAGGATCGCTTCGACGTCAGCGGGCCGCGGCAGCACCACGTCGGGGCCGGCTTCGATCGCGTCGTGAAAATAATAGGCGGCGCGCCGGTGCGGCGCGAAGGCGCGGAATGCCGCCGGCTCCGGCCAGCCGGGGTCCATCAGCGACAGGACGTGGGTGACGCCGCGCGCGCGGTGCTCCTCGAGCTCGTCGAGCCCGCAGATGGTCAGCGACGAAAATGCGGCGCGCTTCATCGCTGGACTTCTCTCACGAATGGCGGGGTTCGTTCGTCAATCGGCGCGGCGACGGCCTCGAGCCGGCGGTTCACAGCCGGTTGTGAGTCCCGTCGCAGAGCGCGGGGGCGCCGGTCTGCTTGCAGCCGCAGAAATACGCCGCGCCCGACTTCTGCGCGGTGTGCGCCACCGGGGTGAACGATGTCGTCTTGTGCGAGCCGTCGCAGAACGGCTGGTTCTTCGACTCGCCGCAGGCGCACCAATAATAAGTCTTTCCCGCCTCGACCTGAATCGGATAGGGCGCTTTCTGAGCAATTCGCGGCGTCGCCATCATTCCCCCGGACAATCTCGTTTCCCGTGGCGCGACTATAGGTTCGCCCTCGCGCCCTGCCAAGACGTTTCGTGGGGATGCGGATCGCGAGCCAGTCATCGTCGTCAGTTTGTTCAGCCCCATGATTCGCCGCGCGGCGTGCGGCGGGCAAACGCCTCCAGGGCCGGCTCGTCGAGCGGCGCGGCGCGCTGTTTGGCCGCGCCCTCCAGCGCCTTCACCGTCAGGACGATCGCCTCGTTGAACGGCGCCGGCACGCCGCGCTGGCGCGCCAGATCGACCAGCGCGCCGTTGAGCGAGTCGATCTCCGTGCCTCGCCCGTTTTCCAGGTGCTGCAGCATCGAGGGGCGGTTGTAGCGCTCCCAGCAATGGTCGCGGATGGCCGCGCGCGGGTCGGCCTCCGGCAAGCGGATTCCCGCCGCCGCGACCACGGCGAGAATTTCGTCGAGCAGATGGTCTAGGAGATCGGCGGCGGCCTTCGTGCGCGCGACCTCGCCCGGCCTGAGGCGCGTCACCGCGCTGACCGGGTTGATCGCGCAATTGTGAACGAACTTGCTCCAGATGTGGCCCTGGACATCGTCGACGACCTCGACCGGCAGCCCGCCGGCTTCAAGCAGCCGAGCGATCTCGCGCGCCCGTTCGGACATTGCGCCGTCCGTCTCGCCGATGACCGTCGGGCCGAGATTGGTGTGCCGCGCGCGCCCCGGAGCGAGGCCAGCGCCGCTGTTGTAGGTCGAGCCGGCGAGCACGCGGCGCCCGACCGAGCCGCGCCGCCAGCGCCTCCCAATTGCCGACGCCGTTCTGCAAGGTGAGCGCGCAGCCGCCTTCGCCGAGCAGCATCAGCGGCGACTTCCGCCACCGCGGCGGTGGCGGTCGAATCGACAAGCACCAGCGCAAGGTCGACGGCGCCAAGGTCGGCGGCGAGTGGTCGCGGGGAAGCGCGCGATGAATGCGCCGAGCACGCCTTCGACCACGAGGCCGTGGGCGTTGATCGCCTCGACGACCTCCGGCCGGTTGTCGAAGAACGCCACTTCCGCGCCGGCGCGGGCGAACGCCGAGCCGAAGATCGCGCCCATCGCGCCCGCCCCGAGCACCGCTACGCGCATAATCCGTCTCGCCTCCGCTTCGCCGGCGCGCGATCAACTTTTCGATCCGTCGCGGGCGCGCGCCACAGAATGCCGCGGTCGAGCGCCGAGAGGCTGTCCCAGCCGCCGAGCGCCATCGCGCGATCGATCTCGCGGCGGAACAATTCGAGCGTCCAGTGCACGCCGTCCTCGCCCGCGCAGGCGACGCCCCACAGATGCGGGCGGCCGATCAGCACGGCGCGCGCGCCCAGCGCCAGCGCCTTGATGACGTCGATGCCGCGCCGGAAGCCGCCGTCGACCAGCACCGGAATCTTGTCGCCGACCGCATCGACGATCGGCGCCAGCGCGGTGATCGAGGCGATCGCTCCGTCAAGCTGGCGGCCGCCGTGATTGGAGACGATGACGGCGTCGGCGCCGCGCTGCTGCGCGCCGCGCGCCTCGTCAGGATGCAGCAGCCCCTTGATCAGCAGCGGCCCCGTCCATTGACCGCGCAGCCATTCCACGTCGCGCCAGCCGACGTCGGGGTCGAGCTGCTCGGCCATCAGCCGACCGAATGCGCCGATCGAAGCGCGCGCCCCGTAATTGACGAAGGTCGGGCGCGGCGTCCTGGCCATGCGCAGCAGCCAGCCCGGGTGGCTCGCGAGGTCGGCGAAGTTGCGCGGCGCAAGGCGCAGCGGAAAACTCATGCCGTTGCGCGAATCACGGTCGCGGCCGGCGGTCACCTGGTTGTCCACGGTGAGCACGAGGCCGTGGTATCCGGCCTGCCTGGCGCGCGAGGCGAATTCGGCGGTGATGCCGCGGTCCTTGTAGAGGAACACCTGCATCCATTTGGGGCCGGCCGACGCCGCGCCGATCTGCTCGATGGTGGCGGTGGAGGCATGGCTGGTGGTGTAGACCGCGCCGAACCGCGCCGCCGCGCGCGCCGTGGCGCGCTCCGCGTCGGGCCACAGCAGCCCGGCGAGGCCGGTCGGCCCGATGATCACCGGCGACGGCAGCTTCAGGCCGAGCAGTTCGACGCTCTGGTCGCGCTTCGGCGCGCCGGCGAGCAGTTTCGGGACCAACGCGATTTCGGCGAGCGCGGCCTCGTTGCGGCGCATGGTGATCTCGTCGCCCGCCGCGCCGTCGACCATGTCGAACACCATGCGCGGCAGCCGCCGGCGCGCCATCTGGCGAAGCGCCGCGACGCTGTATCCGCGACGCTGCAGCGCGGCGGCGTCCATCAGACGGTCAATCGATAGGTCTTGATCGCGTTGTCGCGGAACAGCTTGCGCTTCTCGGCGCGCGTCAATTGGCCGGTCGCCCAGTCGAGCGCCTCCAGCCATTGCGGATAGCGGCCGGCCAATTCCGACACCGGCCAGTCGCCGCCGTACATCACGCGGTCGACGCCGAAGCTTTCGATCACATGGCCGATGTAAGGGCGCAACTGCTCGCGGGTCCACGAGGCGTGATCGGCCTCGGTGGTGACGCCGGAAAGCTTGCACACCACATTGGGCAGCGCCGCGAGTTCGCGAATGTGCCGGCGCCAGGGATCGATGAGCCCCGCCTTGACGCCCGGTTTGCCGATGTGATCGAGCACGAACGACACGCCGGGGCAGCGGCGCACCATTTCGAGCGTGTTCGGCAATTGATGATGGAAGATGCAGATGTCGAAGGAGAGGTTGCGCTCGGGCAGCAGACGGATCGCTTCGAGGAACGCCGGCCGCAGCACGAATTCCGGGTCCGGCTGGTTCTGGATCAGCCGGCGCACGCCGCGCACCACCGGCATCTGGGCGAGCCGGTCGAGCTCCGGCTCGATCGCCTCGCCGCGCTCGAGCGGCGCGCAGGCGACGCATCCCTTGACGCGTGGATCACTGGCGGCGAGACCGTCGACCCATTGCGCCTCGTCGAGATGGCGCCCCATGTCGACGTCGACCTCGACGAACACGAAGCCCTCGATCGCATAAGGCTTGGCGACCGCATCGAGATCGTCGGGCGTCCAGTCGCGCTTGAGCGCCGGCGCGCCGGCCGCCCAAGCGTAGCCGAAGCGTTTCTGGTCGAGCAGATGGACATGCGAGTCGATCACCGGAAAATCGATCATGCGGGCTCTCCTGCGCGCCATTGGACGCGGCTGCCCGCCAGCAGCGCGGCGACGGCTTCAACCTCTTTCAGCCCGCCACGCACGCGTTCGAGCATTTTCGCCTCGGCGGTTTTGACGCGTTCGAGATTGTCGAGCACTTCGGCGATCCGGGCGCGCGGCACGACGACGACGCCATCGCCGTCGCCGACGATGACGTCGCCCGACGACACTGCGCAGCCGCCGCACACGACCGGCAGCCCCACCGTTCCCGGCCCGCGGCTGTGCGGCGAGTTCGGGCAGACGCCCGCGGCGTAGACCGGCAAGCCGAGCGCTTCGATCTCGACGCGGTCGCGGATCAGGCCGTCGCTGACGAAGCCGACGACGCCGCGATTCTTGGCGATGCCAAGCAGCAGGTCGCCGACCACCGCGGTCCCGGTGAAGCCGCCGGTCGCGGCGACGAGCACGTCGCCCGGCCGGCTGCGCGCGACCGCCGCCTGGAGCGGCAAGACGTCGGCGGGCCCGCACGCGCAGGTCAGCGCGACGCCGAGCACCGACGTCATGGCGAGGGGCTTGATGCGCCAGTCGAGCGCGCCGGCCCCGCCCATCGCGTCGCAGATGAAGCTCATCGGCACGCCGGCGAAGCGCTCGACGAGCGCCCGATCGGGCCGCTCGACGTCGCGGGCGATGGTCAACAGCGGAGGTTCCTCGATCATGCCGGCTCCGGTTTCAACGTCATGCCCTCGTCCTTTGTCGCGACGCCGCGCCTGGCGGCGCCGCCGCCAGTCCGAAACTTTTCTTCGGCGACGATGACAACGGCGGCGTCGCCGAATATGAAATGTCGCACGCCGGGCGCAGAGTTCGTCGCGATCGGCGTTTCCGATCCGTCTGCTGATTATCAAATCGCGCGGGCAAATGCGAGGTTGGGCGTAGCCGTGGATAGTTCAGGGGCGGCCAGCGGCGAAGCGGCAGTGGTGATCGTCGGCGGCGGCGCGGCGGGAATCGCCGCCGCGCGCCGTCTGCGCGACGCGTGCGTCGAGGCGCTGTTGATCGAGGCGAGGCCGCGGCTCGGCGGACGCGCCTGGACGGTCGTCGAGCCATCCGGCTCGCCGCTCGACCTCGGTTGCGGCTGGCTTCACTCGGCCGACCGCAACCCGTGGGCGCCGATCGCCGAGACGCAGGGCCGCGCGATCGACAGGACGCCGCCGCCGTGGAGCCGTCCGTCGGCGCAGGTCGGCGCGCCGTCGTTCGACGGCGCCGCGTTCATGCGCGCGATGCAGACCTTTCGCCGCCGCGTGGACGGCCTGCCCGAGGGCGAGAGCGACCGCCCGGCCGCGGCGTTCCTCGAACCGCGGGGCCGCTGGAACGCGTTGATCAATGCGGTCAGCACCTATTACAGCGGGGCGGAAGCCGATCGCGTGTCGGCGCGCGACCTTTCCCGCTACGACGACAGCGGCGTGAACTGGCGGGTCTTTGACGGCTACGGGACGGTGATCGCCGCGCATGGCGCCGATCTGTCGGTCGCACTCGACTGCAAGGCGGAGCGCATCGATCGCCGCGGCAAGCGATTGCGCGTGGAGACGACGCGGGGCGCCGTGGTCGCGGAAGCGGTGATCGTCACCCTGTCGAGCAATCTGATCGCCGCGCAGGCAGATCTGTTCCTGCCGGCGCTGCCGGAGAAGATCGCAGCGGCCGCCGGCCTGCCGCTCGGACTCGCCGACAAATTGTTCCTTTCGCTCGCCGGCGCGGAGCAATTCGACAACGACAGCCGCGCCTTCGGCGACGCGACCCGCACCGCGACGGCGGCCTATCAGTTCCGGCCGTTCGGCAGGCCGCTGATCGAGGCCTATTTCGGCGGCGCGCTGGCGGCGGAACTCGAGACGGCGGGCGAGGCGGCGTTCTTCGAATTCGCGGTTCGCGAACTCGTCGGTCTGTTCGGCGCCGACTTTTCGCGCCGCGTCGCGCCGCTGGGGTTGCATCGCTGGGGCGCCGATCCGCTCGCGCGCGGCTCCTATTCCTATGCGCTGCCGGGCAAGGCTGATTGCCGGGCGGCGCTCGCCGCGCCGGTGGACGACCGGATTTTCTTCGCCGGCGAGGCGTGCTCGACAACCGACTACTCCACCGCGCATGGCGCCTATCTCACCGGCGTCGCGGCCGCCGAGCAGGCGATCGCCGCGCTGCGGCGCGCGGCGGGACGTTCGCGCGGGAAGGCCGGGGCGTCACAGCGTCGGGCGGCGCCCGATTGAACGACGTTTCGCGCTTTGCTAAGCGACGCGGGTCGAGAATCCCGCCGGAGGGGCGATGAAAGACCCGTACGAGACTTTGGGGGTCGCAAAAAGCGCCACGCCTGAAGAGATTCAAAAGGCCTATCGCGGCCTCGCCAAGAAACTGCACCCGGACCTCAATCCTGGCGACAAGAAATCTGAGGAGCGGTTCAAGGAGGTTTCCGCCGCATACGCGCTGCTTTCGGATGCGGAAAAGCGGCGGCAGTTCGACGCCGGCGAGATCGACGCTTCGGGCGCCGAGCGGCCGCGCGAGCGCTACTACCGCGATTTCGCAGACGATCGCGGCGCCGCCCACCCTTACGAGAACCGCTCCGGCTTCGCGGATTTTGCCGAAGGCGACGATTTGTTCGCCGAGTTGCTGCGACGGCATGCGCAGGAGGCCGCGCATGCGCGCGGACGCGATCTCGCCTATCGCCTTTCCGTCGAATTTCTCGACGCCGTCAACGGCGCGAGCCGGCGCATCACCCTGCCGGAGGGCGGGTCGCTGGAACTGGCGATTCCGGCCGGCGTCGAGGACGGGCAGGTGCTGCGCCTGCGCGGCAAGGGCGCTCCCTCGCCGGGCGATGGCGAGGCCGGCGACGCGCTGGTGGAGATTTCGGTCAACCCGCATCGGTTCTTTACGCGGCAGGGCGATGACATTCACCTCGACTTGCCGATCACGCTGACCGAGGCCGTGCTGGGCGGCCAGGTCAAGGCGCCGACCCCGACCGGGTCGGTCCTTCTCACCGTGCCGAAGGGATCGAACACCGGCGCCGTGCTGCGCCTGAAGGGCAAAGGCGTCGCGCGGCCTGGCGGTCGCGGCGACGAACTGGTCACGCTCAAGGTGATGACGCCGACCAAGCCCAACCCCGAACTCGAGGCCTTTCTCGCCAACTGGAAGCCGGGACCGGAATACGACCCGCGCCGGGATTTGCAGCCATGACCATCGCCAAGCTCGAGTTTCTTCAACGCGCGCAACTCGATCACGCAACGCTGGAGACATGGATCGAAGAGGAATGGCTGATCCCGACGCCGAGAGCGGGCGGGCCGGTGTTTTCCGAAGTCGATCTGGCGCGCGCCAGCCTAATCCGCGACCTGACGCGGGACATCGGCGTCAATCATGCCGGCGTCGGCGTGATCCTCAATCTCCTCGATCAGGTGCATGGCTTGCGAAGCGCGCTCGCCGAGGTGCTGCGCTCGATGCGCGAGCGATCCGCGGACGCGCCGCGGAACGAAGATCAAGGCCGGCCGCGATAGGACGGAAGGCTTGATCGAAAGCGACCAGCGCGACGCCGCCTCACTCCGCCCGCCAGTCGACAAATGGCGCAGGCGTCGTAAGTTGACGGCTTGGCGATCGGTGATTCCGGCAGGAATGATGTGAATGGGCCAAAGGCTGAGATTCTTCGAGTTCTTCGCCGGCGGAGGCATGGCGCGCGCCGGGCTCGGCGAGGGCTGGGAATGCCTGTTCGCCAATGATTTCGACGCGATGAAGGTTGCGGCCTACGCCGCCAATTGGGGCGCCGATCATATCCGGCTCGAAGACGTCGCCAGGCTCTCGACTTCCGATCTGCCCGGGCGCGCCGATCTGGCCTGGGCTTCGTTCCCCTGTCAGGACCTGTCGCTCGCCGGCGACTATCGCGGGCTGGGAAAGGCGTCTTCGCCGGTCAGGACGCGAAGCGGGACCTTCTGGCCGTTCTGGCGCCTGATGAAGGGCCTCGCCGACCAGGGCCGCGCGCCCCGCCTCATCGTGCTTGAGAATGTCTACGGCGCCCTGACGTCCAACGACGGCAAGGATTTCGCGGCGATCGGCGCGGCGCTGTCCGACGGCGGCTACCGCTTCGGCGCGATGGTGATCGACGCGCGGCGCTTCGTCCCGCAATCGCGACCCCGCGTGTTCTTCATTGCGGCGCGTCACGACGAGCAAATCCCGGTCGAGCTTTGCGCGGCCGGTCCGGACGCGGCCTGGAGTCCGCCGGCGCTGATCGCGGCGCAATCGGCGCTGTCGGCGGCGGCGCGTCACAATTGGCTGTGGTGGCGCCTGCCGCGCCCGCCGGCCCGCAACGCCGTCCTCGCGGATCTGATCGAGGCGGAGCCGACCGGGGTGCGCTGGGGCGCCGCGCAGCAGACGCGCGATCTGATGAGCCTGATGTCCGAGGTGAACCTGCGCAAAGTCGACGCGGCGAAACGGCTTGGTCGCCAGGTGGTCGGCGGCGTCTATCGGCGCACGCGCGCCGACGACAGCGGCGGAAAGCGCCAGCGCGCCGAAGTGCGGTTCGACGATGTCGCAGGCTGCCTGCGCACGCCGGCGGGAGGCTCGTCGCGCCAGACCATCCTTACGGTCGACGGCGAGACGGTGCGCTCGCGCCTGCTTTCGCCGCGCGAGGCCGCCCGGCTGATGGGACTCGACGACAGCTATCGCCTGCCGGAACGATACAACGACGCCTATCGCCTGTGCGGCGACGGCGTCGCCGCGCCGGTCGTGCGGCATATCGCCGAGCACATCCTGCAGCCGATCCTGCGGGCCAATGACAACCACGCCCTGATCGCGGCGGAATGAGCGACAAGGCGCAGCGGGGAACGGAATGACCGTCAGGATCGGCATCGTCGGCTGCGGCGTGATGGGAGCGGACCACGCCCGCATCTTGCTGGGCGGAATACCGGGAGGACGACTGGCCGCGGTCGACGACGCCGACCCGCGTCGCGCCGCCGAAGTCGCCGCCCCGGCGACGGGCGTGCGCGTGATGGATGCGGCGCTCGATCTCATCGTCGACCGCGAGGTCGACGCGGTGCTCATCGCCTCGCCCAACGAAACGCACGCCGCGCTGACCATCGCCTGCATCGAGGCGGGAAAGCCGGTGTTGTGCGAGAAACCGCTGGCGTCCACCGTCGAGGGTTGCCGCGCGGTGGTCGCGGCGGAGAAGCGCGGCGGCCGGCGCCTCGTGCAGGTCGGGTTCATGCGGCGTTTCGATCCTGGCTATCGCGCGATGAAGCGCAGTCTCGACGATGGGCGGCTCGGGCGCGCGCTGTTCTTCCACTGCGTGCATCGCAACGCCGTCGCGCCGCATTACATCACTTCGGAAGAGGTCATCGCGAGCTCGGCGGTTCATGAGATGGACATCGCCCGCTTCCTGCTTGGCGAGGAGCTGGCGGCGGTGACGGTGACCAGCGCGCGGGTGTCGCGCCACGCCACGGCGCGCCGGCCGCAGTTCCTGGTGATGGAATTGGCGAGCGGCGTCGTGGTGACCGTCGAAGCCTTCGTCGACGCCCGCTACGGCTACGATGTCCAGGCCGAGCTGGTGTGCGAGGAAGGGACGATCTCGCTGGCGCCGAATCCGCCGGTATCGTTCCGCCGCGCCAATCGCGACGGGTTCGACGTCGAGGCCGACTGGCGCGCGCGGTTCGCCGACGCCTATCGCGAGCAGATGAGGCAGTGGGTGGCCTCGGTCGAGACGGGACGCCCGGTCGGCTCGAGCGCCTGGGACGGCTACGCCGCCTCGGCGATCGCCGAGATCGCGTTGAAAGCGCACGCCGCGCGGAGCAGGATGGCGATCGATATCGGCGAGCGACCGGCGTTCTACGCCGCGTAGAGCCGCGGCCGCCCAAGGGGAATTTTACCGATGCGCATCGAGCCGGTGTTTCTGTTCGATCTCGACGGCACGCTGGTCGACAGCGTCTATCAGCATGTGCTGGCGTGGAAGGAGGCGCTCGACGCCGAGGGAATCGAGCTGTCGGTCTGGCGCATCCACCGCAAGATCGGCATGAGCGGCGGCCTGTTCACCAACCAGCTTCTCCGCGAAACCGGCCTGACGATCAGCCACGAACTGGTCGAGCGGCTGCGCCGCGCGCACGCCGCCGCCTACCAGAAACACGCCAACGACATCCGCCCGCTGCCCGGCGCCCGCGAATTGCTGGCGTGGTTGACCGACGAACGCGTGCCGTGGGCGATCGCGACCAGCGGCCGCATGGAGACCGCGGCGATCAATCTAGCCAAGCTTGGCGTCGATCCCGACCGCACGCCGGTGGTGACGCGCGATCAGGTCAAATACGCCAAGCCCGATCCGGATCTGTTCCTCGCCGCCGCCGAACGCTTGAACGCGCCGATCGAGACCGCGGTGGTGGTCGGCGACAGCATCTGGGACATGCTGGCCGCGATCCGCTGCCGCGCGCTGGCGGTCGGCGTCCTCAGCGGCGGTTATGGTCAAGAGGAGCTGCAACAGGCCGGGGCGTTCCGGGTCTATGAAGACCCCGCCGACCTGCTCGCGCATATCGACGAGGTCGGCGGGCGGCGGTGAGGGCAGGGCGCGCGGCGCGCGTTGCGGAAACGCAATGGACTGTAATCGAACCGGTCGAGGGTGACCCATCGTTTCGCATGGCGGAGCGTGTTCCGCCCCTGAGAATGTGTCAAGGATGGCCCTCCGGGCCACCGCCGCAGGCGGCGCGCTTCGCGCGTCCTTGACACATTCTCAGGGGCGGAAAAAAATCGCCTCCATGCGAACAATGGCTCAATAGCGAAGTCCGTGCGACGCGCTTCGATCGCCCTTTTCATTCGACCGGCGCGACGCTGGTCGGCTCCGGCGCGAAGGAGGCGAAGTCGCAGCCGCGATCGGCCTGCGTGACCTCGCGGAGATAGAGCCGCCTGTAACCCCGTTCAGTGCCGCGATGTCGCGGGGTCATCGCGGCGCGCCGCCGGGAGAGCTCCGCTTCGTCCACCAGCAGGTCCAGCCGCCGCCCGGCCGTGTCGAGCCGGATCATGTCGCCCGACCGCACCAGCGCGAGCGGGCCGCCGATCGCCGCCTCGGGCGCGATATGGAGCACGATCGCCCCGAACGCCGTGCCGCTCATCCGCGCGTCGGAGAGGCGCAGCATGTCCTTGACGCCGGCCCGCGCAAGTTTCTTGGGAATCGGCAGATAGCCGGCCTCCGGCATGCCCGGCGCGCCGACCGGCCCGGCGTTGCGCAGGACGAGCACGCTGTCGGCGGTCACATCGAGATCGGGGTCGTCGATTCTCGCGGCGAGGTCGGCGAGGTCCTCGAACACCATTGCCGGACCGGTGTGCTGGAGCAGGCGCTGGTCGGCGGCGGCCTGTTTGATCAGCGCGCCGTCGGGCGCGAGATTGCCGCGCAGCACCGCCATTGCACCCGCCGGGTATATCGGAGCCTGAAGCGGACGCACGACGTCCTGATCGAAGGGCGCAGCGCGCCGAATCCAGCTCCTGTCCGAGCGTGCGCCCGCTGACCGTCAGGCAGTCGAGATGCAGCAGCGGCCTGATCTCGCGCAACAGCGTGGCGAGGCCGCCGGCCTTGTGGAAATCCTCCATATAGTGCCGCCCGGTCGGCTTCAGGTCGACCAGCACCGGCGTCGCGCGGCCCAGCCGATCGAACCCGTCGAGATCGATCCTGACGCCGGCCCGGCCGGCGATCGCCGTCAGATGGATCAGCGCATTGGTCGAACCGCCGCACGCCAGCACGACGCGCAGCGCGTTGGTGATCGATCGGGCGGTGATGATGCGGTCCGGCGTCAGTTTTTCGGCGGCGAGCGCCACCGCCCGCGCGCCGGTGCGCTCGGCGAGGCGGCGCCGTTCGGCGGAGACCGCCGGCGCGCAGGCGGCGCCCGGCAGCATCATGCCGAGCGCCTCAGCGGCGAGCGCCATGGTGCTGGCGGTTCCCATCACCGAACAGGTTCCGATCGTCGGGGCGAGTTCGCCATTGGCCTCCTCGATCTCCGCCTCGCTGATTTCGCCGGCGCGATAGCGCGCCCACAGCCGCCGGCAGTCGGTGCAGGCGCCCAGCCGCTCGCCGCGCCAACTGCCCGCCAGCATCGGCCCGGTCACCAGCAGGATGGCCGGCGTATTAACGCTGGCGGCGCCCATCAGCAGCGCCGGCACGGTCTTGTCGCAGCCGCCGAGCAGGATCACCGCGTCCATCGGTTGGGCGCGGATCATCTCCTCGACGTCCATCGCCATGAGATTGCGCAGATACATGCTGGTCGGATGCGAAAACGACTCGTGGATCGAGACGACCGGAAACGGCACGGGAATGCCGCCGCTCAGCATGACGCCGCGGCTCGCCGCCTCGACGAGGTCGGGGATGTTGCTGTGGCAGGGGTTATAGCCCGATCGCGTGTCGACGATGCCGATGATCGGGCGCTCCAGCGCCGCGCCGGTGTAGCCGAGCGCCTTGATGAACGCTCTTCGCAGGAACGCCGAGAATTCCGCGTCGCCGTATTGGGCGAGGTTGCGGCGTACGCCGGATTGATGGTCCATGATCGCGCTCTCCTGCTCGCGCCATCACTGGAAAGCACATCTCGCCGCCGACCGGAAGCGGTCAATGCGAACGGGCGACGTCCCGCTTTGTCGCGCTCGCCAGGCCCGGACGCTCTTGACACGCGCCGCACCGCGCCGCGAGAACCCCCGGCGGGCGCGCCGGAAGCCGCGGCCTCGCAGGCAGGAGGGCGCATGGACCGGGCGAGCCGCTGGAGCGAAATCGCGCTGATCGGCGCGCCGATCAGCGCCGGCGCCGGAACGGCGGGCTGCGCCATGGGTCCGGCCGCGTTGCGTACGGTGAACCTGGCCGCGACGCTCAGCGAACTCGGGCACAAAGTCGTCGACCGCGGCGACGTCGGCGTGAAGGGCGCCGGCGCTCCGCCCGCCAACCCCCGCGCGCGCAACCTGCCGGAAGTCGCCGCGTTCGCGCGGGCGCTTCAGGCCGAAACCCTGGCCGCCTTGCGGAGCGGCCAGTTCCCGATCGTGCTCGGCGGCGATCACAGCCTGTCGATGGGTTCGGTCAGCGGCGTCGCCCACCATTGCGCCGACGTCGGCCGCGAACTGTTCGTGCTCTGGCTCGACGCGCACGCCGATTTCAACACGCCGCAGACCAGCGCGTCCGGCAACATGCACGGCATGGCGCTGGCGATGCTCGCCGGCGAGCCGGGGCTGGAGGCGGTCCTGGGTGCGGAGCCGCGCGCGCTGGTGAAGCCCGCGAACATCCACCTGTTCGGCGTTCGCTCGATGGACCGCGACGAGCGAAAACTTCTCGCGGCGCGCGGCGTCCATGTCGACGACATGCGCCGGATGGACGAATTCGGCGTCGCGCATCTGCTCGAACAAATCCTGCGCAAGGTCGTGCGCCGCGACGGCGCGCTGCACGTCAGCCTCGATGTCGACTTCCTCGACCCGTCGATCGCGCCGGCGGTCGGCACGCCCGTGTCCGGCGGCGCGACCTATCGCGAGGCGCATCTGATCATGGAGATGCTCTACGACAGCGGATGCGTCTCCTCGCTCGATCTTGCCGAGCTGAATCCGATCCTCGACGAGCGCGGCCGCACCGCCCACGCGCTGGTCGAACTCGCCGCCAGCCTGTTCGGCCGCAAGATCATCGACTGCCCACCCGCCACCCGTCAGCCGTGAACCGGCGTTTGCGCCCATGACGCGACTCAGAAGGCGCAGGCCGGACATGACGGCGCCGGGTAGTCCATCAATCGGGGATTTGTCTCGGATGGACCACTCTGTCAGCCGCGTGAATCAGATCGTTCACAGTCTCCCATTCAAGCGGCGTATAATTTTCCGAACCGAGCGATAGCAAGTTCCTAAGGGCCGCGTACAGCTCAAACCATCCGTCTTTCATCCCGTTGAAGGCTACGTAATTGGGAAGCAACACCGCGAGCGGACGCAATCGTCGCTCATCGCACCATCCATCAATCAGATGCTTCACGGTGTCGAAGAATTCTTCATTCGACTCAAATTGAGGCATGGCTTTGCTTTTGATACGGACCACGTTTCTGGGCTGACTCTCGACCGGTTCCTTCTGAAATAAGCTTAACCCGACCAACCGCTCTGCGCGAATTCCCGCGCGCGGCGCCGGGATCGGTCGAGGCCGTCAGCCCTGAACCAGCGCCAGCACCCGCACCGGGCTGCCGGAGCCGCGCTCGATCTTCAGCGGGGCGACGATCAGCACCGCGCCGGTGGCGGGCAAAAGGTCGAGATTGGTGAGACTGGCGAGGCCGAACTTGTTGGCGCCGTGCATCAGGTGATGGGCCGGAAACGCCGGCTCGAAGGCGAAGGCCTGGCCGGCGTCGGTGCCGACCGCCTCGACGCCCCAGCCGTTGACGTTGCGCTGCTCGACCAGGAAATGAACGGTCGCCGCGCTGGGCCCCGGAACGTGCGGGCCGTCCTCCTTCATGTTGAGAAATTTCGCCGGGTCGGTCCGCTTCGACCAGTCGCTGCGCATCAGCACCCAGGCGCCGTCGGGGATGCGGCCGTGGACGCGCTCCCAGGCTTCGATATGCGACGGCTCCATCAGGAACTTCTCGTTGGCCGCCGCCTCCTTCGAGGCGTCGATGACCACCGCCGGCGCGACGAAGCGCTGGACCTTGATCGTGTCGGTGGCGCCGTCGGAATAGTCCCTGCCGGTGACCCAGTGGATCGGCGCGTCGAAATGGGTGCCGGTGTGTTCGCCCATGCCCAGATTGTTCCAGTACCAGCCGGGGCCGCGCTCGTCGTAGTGCGAGATTTCGGAGATCGAGAACGGGTTCGACGGAGCGAACGGCGGCGGCAACTGGATCACCGGCGTTGATGGCCGCAAGGTCTGCGACAGGTCGATGATCCGGATCGATCCCGACAGGATCGCCGACGCGAATTGATCGAGCAGCATGAAACTCCCCCCGTGTTCGCCCGGCTGGCCGCCGCGCCGCGACGGTAGCGCAACTTCCCGCCGATGCAAACATCGGGGCGTCGCGGCTCTTGCGCAATTCGCGCCCGCCGAGCACGATCCGGCCCGGCCAGCGGGCGAGGGCGCCGCGACGAGGGCTCATGACATACGACGCGATCATCATCGGGGCGGGGCATAACGGACTGGCGACGGCGATCCACCTTGCGGCGAAGGGCTGGAAGGTCGGGGTGTTCGAGCGCAACGGCGTCGCCGGCGGCGCGGTGCAGACCCGCGAGGCGACGCTGCCGGGCTTCCGTCACGATCTGTTCGCGATGAACCTCAGCCTGTTCGCGGGATCGCCGTTCGTCGCCGCCTATGGCGAGGCGCTGGCGCGCCACGGCCTCGCCTTCGCCCCGGCGAGCGACGCCTTCGCCACGGCGTTTCCCGACGGTTCGTGGTTCGGGGTCAGCGCCGACCTCGAGACGACGGTCGCCCGCGCGAGCGCCTTGTCGCCCGACGACGGCGCGCGCTGGCGCGCCATGGCGAGCGCATTCGCCAGCGACGCGCCGCATATTTTCGGCGTGCTCGGCGCCCCCATGCCCTCGTTCGCGCTGGCGAAGGTTCTCTATAAGGCGTGGCGCGCCAAGGGGCTCGGCTGGCTGCTCGACACGCTCAACCTCGCGGTGTCCTCGCCACGCGAATTCCTCGACCGCAATTTTCAGAGCGACAAGATCAAGGCGGCGGTCGCCGCCTGGGGCCTGCATCTCGACTTCCCGCCCGACATGGCGGGCGGCGCGCTGTTCCCCTACCTCGAATCGATGGCCAACCAGAGCTTCGGCATGGTCATCGGCAAGGGCGGCGCCGATGTGATGATCCGCGCGATGCTGGGCCTGCTCGGCGAACTCGGCGGCGAGGTTCATCTCAACGCCGAGGTCGCTCGGATCGATGTCGCGAACGGCCGCGCGAGCGGCGTCACGCTCGCCGACGGGCGCTCTTTCACGGCGGGCAGGGCGGTCGTCGCCAACATCGGGCCGGCGCTGGTGTTCGGCAAGCTGCTGCCAGGGGGCAGCGGCAAGCCGGAGGTCGACCGGCGGATGCGCGTCTTCCGCCCCGGTCCGGCGACGATGATGGTGCATCTGGCGATGAGCGGCCTGCCGGACTGGACGGCCGGCGAGGCGCTGAAACGCTTCGCCTATGTCCATCTTGCGCCGGACTATGCGGCGATGGGCAAGGCCTATGCGGAGGCGCTCGCCGGCCTGCTGCCCGCCGAGCCGGTGCTGGTGGTCGGCCAGCCCACGGCGATCGATCCAAGCCGCGCGCCGCAAGGCAAGCATGTGCTGTGGGTGCAGGTTCGCGTTCTGCCGGCCGAGGTCAAGGGCGACGCGGCGGGCGACAATCGCGCCGGGCGACTGGGACGCCATCAAGGAGCGCTACGCCGACCGGGTGATCGCGCTGCTCGAGCGCTACGCGCCGGGCGTCGGCGTCGCGCATCCTTGGCCGCGCGGTGTTCTCGCCCAAGGACCTGGAGCGCGAAAACCCTAACCTGATCGGCGGCGACAGCCTCGGCGGCAGCCACCATCTCGACCAGTTCTTCCTGTTCCGCCCGATCGCCGGCTGGTCGCGCTACCGGACGCCGGTCAAGGGCCTTCATCTCGTCGGCGCCGCGACCTGGCCAGGGGCCGGCGTCGGCGCGGGGTCGGGCTTTTTGCTCGGCAAGATGCTCGCAGGCGCGCCGCCGGCGAGTGCGGGCAAGAGCTGAGACGGCCTGCGATCAAATGAAATGAATGCGCGCGCCCTCCAGTGGAACGCCATTGAGCTTCGTCGTCCACGTCTCCCCCGCGGCGACCGGAAACGCGCGGGTCAGCGTTCCCGTGGTGACGATCTCGCCGACGGCGAGCGGCGGGTTGACCGGGTCGGCGGCGAGCAGGTCGACGAGATGGCTGAGCGCGAACAGTGGCCCGTCCAGCACATTCGCCGCGCGGCCGTGGTCGGTCGGCGCGCCATCGCGAAACAGGTCGATTTCAAACGTCGCGAGATCGCGCGTCCAATCTGGCGCGCGCGCCGCCGCCCGATGACGCGGCCCGATCAGCAGCGCGCCGTGCAGGCCATAGGCGGCGATCGTGTCGGCGGCGGCGAATTTCCAGTTTGGGAAGATCGACTGCACGATCTCGAAGCCGTGGGCGATCCACTCGATGCAGCCGATGAGGGCGCGCGGGTCCATGCCCGGCGCCGGCGCTCTCGCCAGTCCAAACACGATTTCCGGCTCGATGCGCGGTTCGGCGAGGCCGCTCAGCGAAAACGCTGGGCCGGCGGTGACGAGATCGTGGACGGTGCGGTCGTAAACATGACCCCATATCGGCGCGTAGACGCCGTATTCCGCCCAGATCGTGCGGTTGGTGAAGCCGATCTTGCGTCCGATCGGCCGCTCCCCGCGCGCCTCGCGTTTTTCCCGCACCGCCGCGGTGACGCGATAGGCGTCGTCGAGGCCGAAAGGGGAGAAGCGGCCCGAAAACGGCGCAACCTGGCGCCCCGCGCCGAGGACGGCGAAGGCCTCGGCCGCGATGGCGTCGATATCCGCGCGGCCTGCCGCGGGTCCCCCGGGTTGTCCCATATTCATCGCACGCGCCCCGCTCTCGCCCCGCAGCCACTTATGGCATGTTCCGTAGGGCCGGGGTCGTCAAAACGAACGTCGCGAGCGAGCCGGCCTCGACCGCTTCCCGGCGATTGCGCAGGCGTGCAAATTGAGTGTCGTTCCGACCGGGCGCGCGAGCGCGCGCCCCGTCGCGATCGAAGTTTCAGAATATCCGCTCGACCGGCAGCCCGAGCGCCATAGCGCCCGCATACTCCGCCTGCGCGCCTGATTGGAGCGGATGATAGCGCGCCGCCTGAATATCGCGGAAGCGTCGCTCCAGACCGGCCGCGCGATAGAATCCGGCGCCGCCGGCCAACTCCATGGCGTATTCGACGGCGGCGATCGCGTGTCGCGCCACGAGCTGTCGTCCGATCATGACATCGTTGATCGTGCTCGCCGAAGGCGCGTTGAGGCGGACGGCCGCCAGCATCGATTCGTGGGCCAGTCTGGCCGCGGTCAGCTCCGTCTCCATGCGCCCCGCAAGATCGATGACGTGCGGACCCGGTGTCTTGCGTTTGGCGAGGCCGATCGCAATGTCGCGCGCGCTCTCGGCGACGCCCAGATAGACAGCGTAGACGAGCGGAAAAGCGATGGTGCCGATGATCTGAAACAGCGGGTGCCATTCGCCCGCCTTGCGCCGCACGGCGACGGCTGCCTCGGGCACGACATGACCTTCGATCGCCACATCATGCGAGCCGGTGCCGCGCATTCCGAGCACGCGCCACGTATCGAGCACTTTCACGTGCGGCGAATTCATCGGGATGCCGAAATGCAGCACCATCGGCGGCTCGCCATCCGCTTCGAGCACCGCCCCCGTCATCAGAATATCGCCGGTGGCGGCGCCCGATGTGAAGATCTTGCGCGCGGTGATGCGATAGCCGCCATCCACCTTTTCCGCCTTGCCGGAGCCAGCGATCCAGTCGGAGCCGCCGCTCGACAGAATGAGAATGCGTTCGTTGGCGATCCGCTTGAGAAGGGGTTCGGCGGCGGCGACCTTCTGATGCGTCCAGCGCCACGCCGGAATCGCGACCTGATGGGTATGCATCGAAAAGACGAGCGCGGTCGAGCCGCAATGATAGCCCATTATCCGCAGCATCGCGGCCAGTTGGTCGACGTCGGCCCCGCCGCCGCCCAATTCGCGAGGCACGCCGGCTTCGACAAGACCTGAAGTTTTCAGCAGCGCGATATTGTCGGCGACATATTTGTCTTCGTCGACGGTTGCATCCGCGCGAGCGGCAAAGACCGGACCCAGCTCGCGCGCGATCTCGACGGCGCTGCGCGACGCTTGCGCGGGTGCGTTTGTTGCTGCCTGCACGTTCATGATGAACTCCTCTTTCATCGGATGGCTGATGAAATTCCAGACGCCCAGCGCCTCGGGCCATCATGGGCCGCTGAACCGCTTCCTCTCCAGTCCTGAAAGTGTAGCGAGGCCATCGCCCCGGCCGAATACGGCGTGCCATTCACTCTGTCGAGGATGACGCGGGAGTCTTTACCCGCTACATTATCTGGACTGAGTGTCTGACTCTGCCGCTTGCCGCGCCGGCCTCGGGAGGATGTATGCCCCAACGCACGGATCTGGGCAGTTACGGCCAGTTTTGCCCGGTGGCGATGGCCGCCGAAGTGGTTTGTGCGCGCTGGACGCCCCTGGTCCTGCGGGAACTGCTGTGCGGGTCCGTCCGCTTCAACGATCTGCGACGCGGCATGCCGCGCATGTCTCCCAGCCTTCTTTCAAAGCGGCTGAAAGCGCTCGAGGAGGCTGGCGTGATCGTCGCCGCGCCCACGAACCAGGCCGGCGTCTTCGAATACCGACTGACCGCCGGCAGGCGAGGAGTTGCGCCCCGTGGTCATGTCGCTCGGATTCTGGGGACAGCGCTGGGTGGAATCGACCCTCTCGCTGAAGAATCTCGATCCCTCGCTGCTGATGTGGGACATGCGGCGCCATCTCGATCCGACGCCGCTGCCGCCGCGCCGCTGCACGGTCGAATTCCATTTCCCCGAGGTCGATGTCGCCAAACGCGCATGGTGGCTGGTGATCGAAGGCGGCAAGGTCGATCTGTGCTCCTTCGATCCCGGTTTCGACATCGACCTCTACGTGCGCGGCTCGCTCAGGAGCATGACGGCGGTGTGGATGGGCCTTGCGACCGTGCGAACCGAGGTGGAAGGGCGGCAGATCGAGCTGGTCGGCGACAAGGATATCGCCCAATCGATGCAGCAATGGCTGGGCCTCAGCCCATTCGCCAAGGAGAAGAGCCGGCTTGGCGCATGAAAGCTGACGCGCGCCGGGCTGACGGCGCCGAGAACTGCGCGCAATCTGGCAGGCCGCGAGCGCCGCCTCGACCCGGGCGCGACCTCGCCCGCGCACCGGGCCCCGTCGATTGACAAGCCAAAATCCGGCCTTTACATATTTTAGCCCTAAAGCTTTTGCGGGAAAAACCGCGACTTTCCCGCTCGCCCGCCATCGCGACCACGCGGCCATTGCATTCGTTCCCTGGGGAGCCCGCTGAAATGACCCATTCAAGACGCGACGTTCTGAAACTCGGCGCCGCCGGCGCCGCCGCGCTGACCGGCGGTTTCGCGCGGCCTCCCGGCCTCCGCCGAGGGCGGAACGCTGTCGATCGCCTATAACGTCAACCTGCCGTCGTGGGATCCGTGCCGACGGCCCGTCGGCGGTCAATCCGACGATCCAGGGCGTCTATCAGTCGGTGTTCGATCAATACATCGGGCAGAAGCCCGACCTTTCGTTCACGCCCGGCCTGATCACCGAATGGGGCTGGACCGACGACAACAAGAAAATCCGATGAAGGTGCGCAAGGGCGTGACCTGGCACGATGGCTCGCCGTTCACCGCCGAGGATGTGGTGTGGTCGCTGCGAGCGCGCCGCCGATCCCAAGACCGGCAATCCGATCAATTTCGTCTGGTCGAAGGTCGGCGCGCTGTCGATCAATGACGACGTGATCACCGGCGACGTCAAGGAATTCGATCCGACCCTGTTCAAATGGATGGCGTTCCTCACCGGCTATGTCCTGCCCAAGGCCTATTACACCAAGGTCGGCGCCGAGGGCTTCGAGGCCGCGCCGATCGGCACCGGCCCCTACATGGTCGAGAAATACGAGCGCAACGCCTTCGTGCGGCTCAAGGCCAATCCGAACTATTGGGGCGGCAAGCCGGCGTTCGAGACGGCGATCATCAAATTCGTGCCCGACGCGGCCAGCCGCGTCGCCGAGATCGAAGCCGGCAAGTCGCAGGTGACCTTCGACATCCCTTACGAGGAATACGATCGCCTGAAAGCCAAGAAGGGCCTCGCCGGGGTCACCACTCCGGTGTCCGACATCGCGATGATCTTCCTGACCAACGTCGAGCCGGTGATGCTCGACAAGAATGTGCGCCTCGCCGCCTGCCACGCGATCGACAAGAAGCTGCTGGTCGACCGGCTGCTGAAAGGCTACGGCGTGCCGATCGACACCCTGGAGGCGCCGCAATATCGCCGCTTTCGATCCCTCGATCAAGGTCAGCTACGATCCGGAACTCTCCAAGAAGCTGCTCGCCGACAGCGGCTACAGCACCGAAAAGCCGGCCAAGTTCACCATCCAGACCACCAAGGGCTTCAAGCCCAAGGATTTCGAAATCATCCAGGCGATCGTCGGCATGTGGCGCAAGGTCGGCATCGAGGCCAATATCGAGGTCTACGAGATCGCCAAGCATTTCGAACTGCGCTTCGGCCACAAGCTGGCGCCGGCGGCGTTCTACAACTGGGGCAATTCGATCGGCGACCCCTCGACCTCGACCGGCTTTGCGATGTTCGGCCCGAGCCCACATTGCGCGTGGAAGTCGGACGATCTGGTCAAGATGATCGGCCCGCTGTGGGGCGAGCCCGACGAAGCCAAGCGGATCGCCGGCTACAAGGCGGTCGACAAATATGTCGCCGAGCAGGGCTATGTGATTCCGCTGTTCCAGTATGTGCAGCCGATCGTCTACGCCTCCAGCGTCAAGGTGACCCCCGACCTTTCGGGCGCCGTGTTGCCGCAACTGATCGCTCCGGCGTAGGGATTGTCGGCCGGCGTTCGAAAATAGCCGCGGGCCGCCGGTGAGCGGCGCGCTCGCGGGTTCGATTTGGCGTCCGGCCCGGTCCCGCCCATGCGCCTCTCCGCGGCGATCATCCGCCTCATCTCGTTGGTCGTGACCTTCTTCGGGGTGGCGGTGGTGGTGTTCGTGCTGGTGCGCGTCGCGCCGGGCGACCCGATCGCCATGATGATCGCGCCGGGCGCTACGCCGAAGGACATCGCCGACCTGCGCGCTCTCTACGGGCTCGACAAGTCGATCCCGATCCAGTTCGCGATCTGGCTCGGCCATGTCCTGCGTGGCGACTTCGGCACGTCGATCTCGCTGCGCCAGAACGTCGCCGAAGTGGTGCTCGGCCGCTTGCCGGCGACGCTCGAACTCGCCTTCCTCGCTTTGGCGATTGCCGTTGTGCTCGGCGGCGGCATGGCGGTCATGGCGGCGCGCTGGCGCGGAACCGCGACCGAGGCGGGCGTCGATCTGTTCAACGGCGTCGCCCTGGCGATCCCCGATTTCCTCTGGGGCCTGATCTTCATTCTGCTGTTCGGCGTCGCGATCCCGATCTTCGACATTTCCGGCCGCGTCTCGCCCTCGCTCGAACTGCCGTTCGTCACGCCGTTCTATCTCATCGAAAGCATCGTGCGGCTGCGCTTCGATCTCACCGCCGATCTGCTCGGCCATATGCTGATGCCGGCGATGGCGCTCGCGCTGCCGCTCGCCGCGGTGATCTCGCATATCCTCAAGACCTCGCTGAAGGAGGTCATGCTCCAGGACTATGTTCTCATCGCCCGCACCAGGGGATTCTCGGAGACCTACGTTCTGCTGCATGAGGCGCTGCGCAACGCGGTGACGCCGTCGCTGGCAGTGATCGGCGTGCAGTTCACCTTCCTGCTCGGCGGCACGGTGATCGTCGAGCGGCTGTTCTCTTACGAAGGGCTCGGCAATCTGGCGATCGACGCGGTGATCAATCGCGACCTGCCGTTGATCCAGGGCATCGTGCTGCTGTTCGCGGTGCTGTTCGTCGGCGTCAACCTGGCGGTCGATCTGAGCTACGTCGCTCTGAATCCGAGGCTGCGTCATGGCTGAGCCGCGCCCGGTCAATCGCCGCCATAGCCTGCGCCTGTGGCTCGGCGCGTCATGGATCGGGCTGCTGCTGTTTTGCGCCGCCTTCGCCGGCCCGCTGTCGCCGCACGACCGGCTCGCCCAGGACCTGACGCTGCAAACCCTGCCGCCAATCTGGATCGCCGGCGCCGAGCCCGGCTATTATCTCGGCACCGACAGCCTCGGACGGGACATTCTCTCGCGGATCATCTTTGCGACGCGCCCCGCGCTCCTGGTGGCGATCGTGGCGAGCGCCGCCGCCTGCCTGTTTGGCGCGACGCTCGGCGTCGCCGCGGGCTTCTTCGGCGGCTGGACCGATCGCGTCATCTCGCGCCTCGTCGATGTCTGGATGGCGTTTCCCCCGGTTCTGCTGTCGATTCTGCTGGTCGCGGTGATGGGGCCGGGCCTGTCGTCGGTGATCATCGCGATCGCGGTGATCGACTGGACGCGGTTCTGCCGGGTGGTGCGCGCCGAGGCGATGCAGCAGCGGCGGATGGACTATGTCGACAGCGCCAGGGCGGCCGGCTACGGCAGCCTGCGTATCATGACGCGCGAGGTGCTGCCCAATGTGCTGCCGGCGATCGTCGTGCTGTTCTCGCTCGAAATGGGCATCGCGGTGATCGTCGAGGCGATCCTGTCATTCGTGAACCTGTCGATCTCCACCGACGATCCGACCTGGGGCTCGATGATCGCCGAGGGGCGCGGCATCGTGCATCAGGCGTGGTGGGTGCTGGTGTTCCCGCTGATCTGCCTGTTCCTCACGGTGCTGGCGTTCAGCCAGTTCGGCGAGGGCCTGAAAGAGCGCTTCGATCCGGTGATGCGATGAGCGCGCCGTTCCTCGACATCGATTCTCTCAGCGTGCGGTTGCGGCGCGGCGGCGACGCGCGCCTGCTGCGGCAGGCGTCGATCGCTGTGGCGCCGGGTGAGGCGCATGGGCTGGTCGGCGAGAGCGGCGCCGGCAAAAGCATGATCGGCCGAGCGATCTTCGGCATTCTGCCGCATGCCGTCGAAGTGATCGAAGGCGCGGTCCGGCTTGGCGGGACCAACCTGTTCGACCTGTCCGATCGCGAGCGCCGGCGACTGGTCGGCGCCAGCGCGGCGCTGATCCCGCAGGACCCGCTGACCGCGCTCAATCCGTCGAAACGGATCGAGAGCCAGATGACCGACCGGCTCACCCGGATTCTCGGTCTGTCGTCGCGCGCGGCGAGGGCGCGCGCCCTCAGGCTGCTCGAGGAAGTGCAAATCCATGAGCCGACGCGGGTTTTCCGCAGCTACCCGCACGAACTTTCCGGCGGCATGCGCCAGCGCGTGCTGATCGCCTCGGCCTTCGCCGCCGAGCCCCGGCTGATCGTCGCGGACGAGCCGACCACCGCGCTCGACGTCACCGTGCAGAAACAGATATTGAAGCTGATCGCCGAGATGCAGCGCCGGCACGGCACCGCCCTGCTGTTCATCACTCACAATCTGGGCGTTGTCGCCAAAATCTGCCAGCAGGCGAGCGTGCTCTACGCCGGCAAGATCGTCGAGCGCACCGATGTCGCGACGCTGTTCCGCGCGCCGGCCCATGCCTATACACGGGCGTTGATCGCCGCCACGCCGCGCTACGATCGCCCCCAGGAATTGCTCGCCCCGGTCCGCCCGGAAGTCGTCGAGGCGCTGCGGCGCGAGATGGAGGAGACCGACCGCGCGTGGCGCGAAGCGGCCTCGACGCCCGCCGGGGGCCGACGATGAGCGAACCGCTGTTCCGCGTCGAAAACCTGCGCCTGTCGGTTCCCGACATGACGCGAAAGCCGATGTTTGGCCCGGCGCCGCGCATCGACATCCTCAAGGGCGTCGCCTTCGACATTCCGGCCGGGTCGACCATCGGCATCGTCGGCGAATCGGGTTCGGGCAAGACGACGCTCGGCCGCGCGCTGGTGCGGCTCTCCGAACCGTCGGTGGGCGCGATCTGGTTTGACGGGCGCGACATCGCGCATCTCTCCGAGGCCGCTCTGCGTCCGCTGCGGCGCGATTTGCAGGTCATCTTTCAGGACCCGTATTCCTCGCTCAATCCGCGAAAGTCGGTTGGCGCGATCATCGCCGCGCCGCTGCTGTTTCATCGCGTGGCGACCAATGCTGGCGAGAGCCGCGATCGCGTCGCGGCGGCGCTCGGCGCCGTCGGATTGCCCGCCGGATTTTCCTCGCGCTATCCGCACGAGCTTTCGGGAGGGCAACGCCAGCGCGTCGGCATCGCGCGGGCGATCGCCTTGTCGCCGCGCTTCGTGCTCGCCGACGAGATCGTCTCAGGCCTCGACGTGTCGAGCCAGGCGCAGATCCTCGACCTGCTCGCAAGGTTGAAGGACGAATTGAAGCTGACGCTCGCCTTCATCAGCCACGACCTTTCGGTGGTCCGGCGCCTGTGCGACCGGGTGATCGTGATGCGGGGCGGCGAGATCGTCGAAAACCGCGACGCCGCCGCGCTGTTCGAGGCGCCCGAGCACCCCTACACCCGCCAGTTGCTCGCCGCGATCCCGCTTCCGCAGATCGACCCCGGCTGGCTGGAGGCGGCGACGAGTTAGCGGCGAATATCCTGCTTCGGGCTCCCGGCGCCGCCTCCTGTTGCGCCCGGCGCGCGATCGTCGAATACTGGCGGCGCGGCGCCCCGGGGCAGCAGAGCCAATTCGCCCCGCTTGTCGATGCTGGCGCGACGTTCCGATGGCCCGATGGAGGCCGACTAAAGGCCGATGGAGGAAGAACGATGTCATTCTACCGAGGCATGACCTGCCAGAACGTGACCATCAAAGGCGACAAGGGCGCGCCGATAACCGCTTATGTGGCGAGGCCGTCCGGTCCGGGCCCCTTCCCCGGCGTCGTGCTGGTCCACCATCTCCCCGGCTGGAGCGAGTTCTACATCGAAACCGCCCGCCGGTTCGCGCATCACGGCTATCTCGCGATTTGCGCCAACCTCTACGAGCGCGAGGGCGGCAGCGACGCCAACCCCGACGACGTCGGCGCCAGGGTGCGCGCCGAGGGCGGCGTCGCCGACTCCCAGGTGGTCGGCGACACCGAAGGCGCCGTGAAGTGGATGCGATCGCAGCCCGATTGCAACGGCAAGGTCGCCCTCTTCGGCTCCTGCTCGGGCGGGCGGCACGCCTTCATCTACGCCTGCCAGCGGAAAGACGTCGATGCTTGCATCGAACTCTGGGGCGGCCGCGTGGTGATGGGCAAGGAGGAGCTCAACGCCAAGACGCCCGTCGCGCCGATCGACATGACGAAGGACCTTTGCTGCCCGCTGCTCGGCCTGTTCGGCAACGATGATCGCGCGCCGAGCCCGGAGCAGGTCGACCAGCACGAGGCCGAGCTCAAGAAATACGGCAAGACCTACGAGTTCCATCGCTATGACGGCGCCAGTCACGGCTTCTTCTACTGGCACCGGCCGCTCTATCGACCCGATCAGGCGATGGACGGCTGGGGCAAGATATTCGCCTTCCTCGGCAAGCATCTGGCGAAGTAGGAGGCTCGGACATGTGCACCTCGATCGTCGAAATTGTGCCCGCGGAGGGCATGGCCAAGCGCGGGAATGAATGGTTCCCGGTATCGCGCGCGGTGGTCGCCTATGACCACGCGCGCCACGCTCCGCTGGCCGACGTCATCACGCTCGATTTCATCAACCTGGATCTCGATCCCGGCGCCCGCGCGGGAATCGAGCTGACGCTGGAGAGCGCCATCGAACTGCGCGCCGCGCTCGACCGGGCGATTGTCGCCGCCGAGTTCGAGGAGGCGGAAGTGCGCGGCAAGCGCGCCGCGCCGAGTCTCGTTCGGGCCGCGTGACGGGCCGGCGGCGCGCTCACGCGGCCCGGCTGCGAAAGGCGTCGACCACGCTCAGCGCCGCGGCGACGATGAAGACGAGCGCATAGCCGTTCGGCGTCAGGCCGGTGGGGATGAACGGGCGAATGAGCGTCGGCCCGGCGCAGACGGCGATGACCGCTCCGGTCACCGGCCACGGCGCGCGCCGCGGCGCCGGCGCGCCGGGCAGGCCGGCGCGGGCGGTCGCGATCAGCCCGATCGCCGCCGCCGCCGTGACTGCGGTGAGCGCGTGAGCGAAGGCGGCCGTCGGGTCCAGATGCGGCCAGAGCGTCGCCCGCAGCGCCAGCACAGGCCATCCCGCGATGTGCCACGCGATCAGCGGCGGCAGCGGATCGAGCTGGCCGCCGCCAAGACCGAGCGCGCCCGGCAAGCTGCGCCGCGACGCTAGCGCCGCGCCGACGAGCGCCGCAGCCGCCACGACGGCGATCGCCGCGAACCCGGCGCCCTCGCCCACCGCGAACGCCAATATCGTCTGGCGCGCGCCGATGACGACCAGCGGCGCGGCGAAGACGATCAGCAGCCCGTCGCCGGCTCCGACGCGGCGGACCAGCAGACCCGTTGCGCCGAGGATCGCTGTCGCGCCCACAACCGTCCCGGCGACGCCGAATTCAAACAGCAGGCCGGGTTCGGCGACGGCGCCGCTCACGCGCCCGATCAATGCGGCCAACGCCGCCCCCTGGCTCGCCGCGAGCGCGAAAGCGACGATCCAGGCGGCCTTGTCGAAGCCGCCGGCGCCCGCCGGCGTCGCCGCCCAGCGCGCCAGCCTCGGCGTCGTCAGGCGCGCGATCTCGACGACGAAGATCGCCTGGACAAGCGGCCACAGGCCAAGCGCAAAGATCGACAGTCTGGCCGCGGTGCGCGTGCGCACGCTCATTTCGAAAAAGACTGGATCGAGCCCGGGCAACGGCAGGGTCGCCCCCAGAGCCGACAGCGCCAGCGCGCCGAGAAGCGCGGCGATGCGGACCGCTTCCGCCCGCCCGAGCGGCGCACGCGCCGCGCTCTGTCCGTCGCCAAGATCCATGTCGCGCCAAACACGTCGTCGATCTGCGCCGTCGCGCGCACGAGCGTCGCGCGCTTCCGCGGCGGTCCGGCCGCCGCCACGCCACGCGCATGGGCCGCTGCCGCGAAGACAGTGTGCATCGCGCCCGCTTCGCCGGCAAGCCGGCGGGCGGCTTTAACTCAGGAACGCCTCGGCGATCCGTCGGATTGACAGGGTGTTGCGAGCGCCTATGATTCTGCGAGCATTGCGGCGGCGCGCGACGAACGCCCGATGCGCCCGGCCTCCGGAGGATTTCCAGCATGGCGGAACGGTCTTTCGCTCGCGAAGTCGAAGACCTCCGGCTCGGCGAGGGCGAGGAGTTCAGGGGCGAGGGAATCCTGGCGATCACCAAGGCGCTGCTGCAGTCGGGCGTCTCCTATGTCGGCGGCTACCAGGGCGCGCCGATCTCGCACATGATGGACGTGTTGTCCGACGCCGCCGGCCTGATGGAGGAGCTCGGCGTCCATTTCGAGACGTCGGCCTCGGAAGCCACCGCCGCCGCGATGCTGTCGGCTTCGGTGATGTATCCGATCCGCGGCGCGGTGGCGTGGAAATCGACCGCCGGCACCAACGTCGCCTCCGACGCGCTCTCCAACCTGTCCTCGGGCGGGGTCACCGGCGGCGCGGTCATCATCATCGGCGAGGACTATGGCGAAGGCTCCTCGATCATGCAGGAGCGCAGCCACGCGTTCGCGATGAAATCGCAGATCTGGCTGCTCGATCCGCGCCCCAATCTGCCCTCGGTGGTCAACGCCGTCGAGACGGCGTTTGAACTGTCGGAAATCTCCAACACGCCGGTGATGGTGGAAGTGCGCATCCGCGCCTGCCACGTCCACGGGAGCTTCATCGCCAAAGACAACAAACGCCCGGCCTATACGCTGCGCGAGGCGCTGGAGAGCCCGACGCGCGACACGGGCCGCATCGTGCTGCCGCCCGCTTCCTTCGCGCATGAGAAGGAGAAGATCGAGAAGCGCTGGCCGGCGGCGGTGAACTTTATCAAGGAGCGCAAGCTGAACGAGCGCTTCGGGCCGGAGGACGGCGAGGTCGGCGTGATCCTTCTTGGCGGCATGTACAACGGCGTGATGCGCGCGCTCCAGCAGCTCGGATTGGCGGACGTCTACGGCCGCAGCGCTGTGCCGCTCTACGTGCTGAATGTCGCCTATCCCCTGGTCGACGACGAGATCGTCGCGTTCTGCGCCGGCAAGAAGGCGGTCCTGATGGTGGAGGAGGGCCAGCCCGAATTCATCGAGCAGTCGCTCAACACGGTGCTTCGCCGCCGCGACATCCAGGCCAGGGTTTCCGGCAAGGATGTGTTTCCGCGCGCCGGCGAATATACCGCGCCGGTGATGGCGGCGAGCATTCGCCGCTTTCTCGAGCTGTTCGCCGCGCCGCTGCTCGGCAATCGGCCACTGCCGCCCGATCCTTCGGCGATCCTCGCCGACCCCAAGGTCAAGGCGCTGAACGAAGTCGTTCCGGCGCGTCCGCCCGGCTTCTGCACGGGCTGTCCGGAGCGGCCGATCTTCGCGGCGATGAAGCTGGTGGAGAAGGAGCTGGGGCCGCGCCATGTGGCGGCCGACATCGGCTGTCACCTGTTCTCGATCCTGCCGCCGTTCAACATCGGCGCGACCACGATGGGCTATGGGCTCGGCCCCGCTTCGGCGTCGGCGTTCAACGTGCAATCGGACAGGCGCGCGATCTCGATCATGGGCGATGGCGGCTTCTGGCACAACGGCCTCGCGTCGTCGGTCGGCAACGCCGTGTTCAACAAGCAAAACGGCGTCATCCTGGTGGTCGACAATTATTATTCCGCGGCGACCGGCGGCCAGGACATCCTGTCGTCGCGCGCCGTCAACGACCGGCGCGAGACCAACAACAGCATCGTCGAGGCGGTCAAGGGCGTCGGCGCCAGATGGGTGCGCCAGATCGACCGCACCTACGACGTCGGCAAGATGCGCGACGTGTTGCGCGAGGCGCTGACGACGCCCGAGGAAGGCCCCAAGATCATCGTCGCATCGTCGGAATGTTCGCTCAACAAGCAGCGCCGGGTGAAGCCGTTGTTCGCCCAGGCGGTCAAGGACGGCAAGCGCATGGTCAAGGAGCGCTTTGGCGTCGATGAGGACGTCTGCACCGGCGATCACGCCTGCATTCGGCTGTCCGGCTGCCCGTCGCTGTCGGTGAAACACACCGACGACCCGCTAAGGGACGATCCGGTCGCGGCGGTCGACAACACCTGCGTCGGTTGCGGCAATTGCGGCGAGGTGGCGGAGGCCGCGGTGCTGTGTCCGTCGTTCTATCGCGCCGACATTATCCACAATCCGACCCGCTGGGACCTGCGGCTCGCTCGCTTGCGCAGCGCGGTGATCGGCTACCTGCAGCGCCGCCGCGAAGCCCGGCGCATCGCCTTCGCGTCGTGAGAATGTCGACGCGATGAACGCCGAACCGAAGATTTCTGGGGCGTTGCAGCTCGACTCGGACCGGCCGATCGCGCTCGCGGTGCTGGCGATGGGCGGCCAGGGCGGCGGGGTGCTCACCGACTGGATCGTCGCGCTCGCCGAGTCCCGCGGCTGGTGCGCGCAATCGACTTCGGTGCCCGGCGTCGCGCAGCGGACCGGCGCGACGATCTACTATATCGAGATGCTGCCCGCCAAGGACGGCCGGGCGCCGGTGCTGTCGTTGATGCCCTCGCCGGGCGACGTCGACGTCGTGCTCGCCGCCGAACTGATGGAGGCCGGGCGCTCGATGCTGCGCGGCCTCGTGACGCCGGAAAAGACGGTGTTGATCGCCTCCACCCATCGCGCGTTCGCCGTCGCCGAGAAGGCGGCGCCCGGCGATGGAATCGGCGATCCGCGCGTGGTGACCGCGGCCGCCGGCGTCGCGGCGCGGCGCACCGTCTCCTTCGACATGGAGGCGCTGGCGCTGAAGCACGGCAGCGTGATTTCGGCGACGATGTTCGGCGCTTTGGCCGGCGCCGATGTTCTGCCGTTCCCGCGCGAGGCGTTCGAGGCGGTGATCGCAGCGGGCGGCAAGGGAATTGCGCCGAGTCTGGCCGCCTTCGCCGCCGGCTTCGAGCGCGCGCGAGGCAAGCCCGCCGCCGCGCCGCTGGCGCGCACGCCGCCAAAGCGCTTCGATCCCCTGCCGGAATCGGCGGGCCATCCTCGAGCTCGACGCGCTGCTCGGCCGCATCGCGAAGGAGTTCCCGCCCGCCGTTCAGCCGATGCTGTTTGTCGGCGTCAAGCGCCTCGTCGATTTTCAGGATCCCGGCCTATGCCGGGGACTATCTCGAGCGGATCGCCAAAATTCTGGCGCTGGATGAACAGGCCGGCGGGGCCGCGCGGGGCTATGCGCTGACCGACAAGGCCGCCAAGCATCTCGCCGTCGCGATGGCCTATGACGATGTGATCGGCGTCGCCGACCTCAAGACGCGGCCAAAGCGGTTCGCGCGGGTGCGCGACGAGGTCGAGGCCAAGCCCGGTCAGCTCGTCTACACCACCGAATATATGCGCCCGCGCGCCGAGGAGCTGGTCGGCCTGATGCCGGCCCGCTTCGGCGGCTGGATCGCCGGGCAGCCCGGCGTCATGGCGACGATCGATCGCTTGGTGAACAGGGGGCGCCGCGTTCAGACCGGCCGCGTGCACTGGTTTCTCGCGCTCTATGCGCTGGCGTCGCTGCGGCGGTTCCGGCGTGGGACCTTGCGCCACCGTCGCGAGCGCGCGCATCTCGAAGCGTGGCTCGATCTGGTCGCTCGCCACGTCGGGGCGAACTACGAACTGGCGGTGCAGGTTGTCGCCGCCCGCCGGCTGGTGAAAGGCTATTCCGACACCCATGCGCGCGGCCTGTCGAAATACGATCGGGTGATCGGCGCGCTGCCGAAACTGGCCGCCCGCGACGACGGCGCCGATTGGCTGCGCCGCCTGATCCAGGCCGCGCTGCTCGACGAAGAGGGAATCGCGCTCGATGGCGCTCTGAAGACCGTCGAGACGCTTTGATTTCGCTGGCCGCGCCTCTCACAAATTGAACACATGCGCCGCGGTCAGCGCCGCGAGCAGCAGGCTGGCCATCAGCGCGCCGATCGACACGACGAACCAGCGCAGGGTTTTTCGATATTCGCTTTCGTCGTCGTCCTCGATGCGCAGCGAGCGCCACAGCGCGACAAGCTCGAGGAGGATGGCCAGCGCGAGCAGCAGCGCCGCGAGCGTCGAGGCGACGGTCCACTCGCCGGGCGCCTCAAAGCTCCAATAGCGCAGGAACAGCAGCGAAAAGCCGAGCAGAACGGTGATCGCCGAGATGATTCCCTGCCGATAGCCAACCGGCAGGGGTTTGCGCGGCGGCGGGTCCGGGGCGGGCAGCGGGCTCACGAGAGCGCCTGCGCGATGAGGAAGCCCGAGCCGCCGCCGAGGCCCGGCCCCGGATGGGTCGACGCGCCGATGTGATAGAGGCGAGGCACAGCGGTCGTGTGGTTGACCGAGCCCGGCAGCGGGCGCCACAGGAAGAACTGGTCGATCCCGCAGGCGCCGCCATAGGGGTCGCCGCCGACCAGGTTGACATTGAGGCTTTCAAGATCGGCGGGCGAATAGGCGCGGCGGGCGATCACCGTGTCGCGGAAGCCTTCGATATGATGGGCGAGCAACGCCTCGACGCGGTCGGCGAAACGCTCGCGAATCTCCTCGCTCCAGCGCCCGTCGGCCGGCGCCGCGATCTCGCCCGCCGCGTCGCCCTTGATGAACCGCGGCGCCTCGGGAAGCTGCAGCCACAATATCGCCGCGCCTTCCGGCGCCCGGCTGGGGTCGAGCGCGGTCGGCTGCCCGACGCACACCGTCGGCTCGGCCGGCAGCATGCCGCGCTCGGCCTCGTTGGCGGCCTTCGAGACGCCGTCGAGGCCGGATGTCAGATGCAGCAGCGCGACCTTGCCGAGTTCCGGATCGCGCCATTTCGGCGGGGATTTCAGCGCATAATGGATCTGCATGTCGCCCTTGCCGTAGCGATAGCCGGCGAGGCTTTCGGCGACCTCGGGCGGCCTTGCCGCGCCGGGCAGCAGCCGTTCGTAGAGCTGGTTGGGCGTCACCGAGCAGATCACGCCGCGCGTCGCGGCGATTTCGGCTCCGTCGGCGAGCTTCACGCCGCGCGCCGACGCCCTCGCCGTCGAGCAGGATCGAGGCGACATCCGCTGAGACGCGGATTTCGCCGCCATTGTCCTTGATCAGCGTCTCGAAGGCTTGCAGGAATTTGACGGCGCCGCCCTTGACGATCGGCGCGCCGGCGGCCTCCAGCGCGAACGCGATGACCTTCGCCATCTGGCCGGAATAGGCGCTTTCCGGGCCAAGGCCGGTATGCAGCACCCACGGCGCCCAGAGGTCGCGGAACAACGGCGCGCGATAGCGCTGCTCGAGCCAGGCCCGAGCGGGGAGGAGCGCTTCGCCGAAGAATGTTGCGAGGCCGCGCGGCCCGCGCCGCCAGGCCTCGCGCGCGACGACGCGCAGCATGTCCCATGACCACAGCGAACCGCCGAGCAGCGTGAACAGGAACGGCGCGTCCGCCCCGAGCCGCGTCATGTCGGCGGCGAAGCGCGCGCCATCGCCCGGCGCGAGCGCATCGAAGGCGGCGACGTTGCGCGCGCGGTCCATCGAGAAAATCAGATGCCGCCCGTCGGGCAGCAGGACGCCGGTCGGCGAGGGCGAATGGGCGAATTCGAGTCCGCGCGCCGCCAGATCGCCCGCCAGCGCGGCATAGGCAGGCGAGGTGATGAACAGCACGAAGGTCGTCGCCATCACGTCATGGATAAAGCCGGGCGCGGTGATCGCCTCCGTCCGGATGCAGCCGCCGATGCGATCGTTGCGCTCCAGCACCAGGACGCGCCTGCCCTTCTTGCCGAGCAGCGCGGCGGCCACCAGCGCGTTGACGCCGCTGCCCACGATCACATAGTCGGCGGTCATTCCCGCGCCCCCATTTCATTGACCCATCGTCATTGCGAGCGGAGCGAAGCAATCCAGAGATCGTGACGGCTGCTGGTTTGCCTCATGACATCGATCAAAGGCGGGCGTTCGCCTGCATCCCACTCGATTCCCGAGTGAAGCGTGACGACAAGACATTCGACGACACGATCACTGGATTGCTTCGCTCCGCTCGCAATGACGGCGGGCCGTCTCTGCTACCTTACGCCGCCAGTTGCTTCAGGTAACGCTCGGCCTCTTCGGGGACGGCGAACCACGGGAACAGATCCCTCGGCTCATCGAAGCCGTTGGCGATCCGCCGGGCGAGCGCCGGGAAGGCCTGCGCGGCGCCCATCAGGTTCAGCACATGCGGGGGCGGGGGCTGCAGCAGGGCGTTGGTCCAACCGGTGACGAATTGCGCGTAAGCCCAATAAGCGTCGAACGTCGCCTGCATGAACGCGGCGTCGAATGGCTTGTCGCCGCGCGCGATGATCGCGTCCATGTAGACCTTGGCGGCCTTCGAGGCGTTGTTGGAGCCCTGGCCGGTGACGGGATCGTTGAGGCAGACGGTGTCGGCGAGGCCGAGCACCAGTGCGCCCGACGGCAATCGGCCGATCGGCTTGCGCACGGTCGGCGCGAACGAGCCGGCGAGGATGCCATTGTCGTCGGTCAATTCGATCGAACGGCAACGATCCGCTTCCCACGGCAGGAACGTCTCGAGAATCGCCTTGGACTGCCTCAGATGTTCGGCGGGGGTCTTGATGTCCTTCCAGCAATCCATCGGGCCGCCGGGAATGCCTTCCAGCACCATGATGTCGCAAGGGCCGCTGAGGGTGAGCGCCGGGAACACGAAATACTCGCCGACGGTCGGGATCAGGTTGAAGTTCACCGCCGAATATTCCGGGCGCGACGTCATGCCGTGGACATAGGTCAGCGCCAGCGCCCGCTGCGGCTTGTCGAACGGCGACTTTTCGGCGTCGCGCTCAAACAGGCGCGCGATGTCGCCCTTGCCGGCGGCGACCACCACGAGATCGGAACGCCTGGCGTAGACTTCGAGATCGGCGACGGTGACGTCCTTGACCGTCAGGCGACCGCCGCGCCGCTCGAATTCGGTCATCCAGGCGGGAAATTTCACGCGCTGGTCGACGCTCTGCGCCGGCTTGTCGAGCTTGCCGTTCCAGTCGATCGCCTTGGCGCCGGAGCCGTCGGGCGCCGGAACCGTGAAACTGATGGAATCGACGGTCGGACACACTTCGTCCCACAGGTTCAGGCCGAGATCGCGTTCGTTCTGCAGCGCGATGTCGAACATGCACTGGCTCGACATCACCTTGCCCTTACGGATGTCCTCGCCGCTGCGGTTCTGGGCGATGTGGACGTCAAAGCCGGCGCCGAGCAGGCCGCAGCCGAGTTGCAGGCCGGCCTGGCCGCCGCCGACGATGGTGATGCTGCGCTTGGACGCCATTGCAATTCCCCCCTTTGGTCGTTTGTCGAAACCTCACGGTCGATCACGGCGCCGCGCCGAACGGCGGGAGCCCCGATCAATCCATCAGCAGCGGTATCGCCGGCTCGGCGCGCTCCGGGCCCATCGCGGTATAGCCGCCGTCGACGCGCAGGTCCGTCCCGGTGATGAAGCTTGCGTTGTCGGACAGCAGAAAGGCCACCGCTTCGGCCACTTCCGAAGGATCGCCCGTGCGGCCCAGCAGATGGAACGGCTTGGCGACGCCGTCGGTCTTGGCGCGGTCGCCGTGGGTGAGCTGGACCATGATGTTGCTCCACGTCCAGCCCGGCGAAACCGCGTTCACCCGGATGCCGTCGGGCGCAAGATCCATCGCCTGGTTGCGGGTCAATTGCAGGATCGCCGCCTTGCTGACGGGATAGACCCAGCGCCCGGTCTGCGCGACGCGCGAGGAGATCGAGCCGAAATTGACGATCGCGCCCTTGTTCCTGGCCAGATGCGGCCGGGCGGCCTGCATCAGCACGACCGAGCCGACCACATTGACGTCGAACGCCTTCAGCCAGTCGGCGCGCGAGGTCTCGGCGGCGTTGTCGAGATAGGTGCAGGCGACGTTGACGAGAAAGTCGAGCCGACCGGTCGCCGCCACCGCGCCGGCGACCAGCGCGGCGATATCCGCGTCGCTGGTGAGATCAGTCCTGACGAAACTCACCTTGTCGCCGAGACGCGCCGCCGCCGCTTGGCCGTCCTCGACATTGATGTCGGCGATGATCGCGCGCGCGCCATAGCCGGCGAGCGTCTCGGCCACCGATTGGCCGATCAACGTCGCGCCGCCCGCGACGATCGCCGTTTTTCCGCTGAGTCCGCGCATGTCCAATCCCCAAGCCTGCTACGCCCGGCGGGGTATATTGACCTGATCGCCGCCGTCTCGCCAGTCCGTTTTGTCAGCGGCGGCCGGAAGAGCGGTCCGATGCAATGAGACTCGAAATTTGAGTCTTGAACTATTGCGAGGTAAAAGAAAGCGCGAGTCGGCGATTCCCGGTGAGCCGCTCAGCCCTCCATTTTCGTCCACTGATGCGGAGCCGAAGCTTCGATGGCCGTCAAGGCGTTGCACAAGAGCCCGCCGCCGACCAGAGCGAGGAAGCCTCGCCCGGCGGGGTCGTCGGCCTCGCCGGCCGTCGCCGATGGCGCCCGCCCGGAGCATCTCGAGATCCGCATCTGGCTGCGGCTGCTCGGTTGCTCCAGCCGGATCGAATCGGCGCTTCAGCGCAGGATCGTCGGCGCGTTTGGTATTTCGCTCGCGCGCTTCGACCTGTTGGCGCAAATCGAGCGGGCGGGCGGCGTCCTCACGATGTCCGACGCCTCCCGGCGCATGATGGTGACCAACGGCGCGATCACCGGGCTGGCCGATCGGCTGGTGGACGAAGGCTTCGTGGTTCGCGAGCCCCACCCGACCGATCGGCGGACCATCCTGATCCGGCTGACCGAGCCGGGGCGCGCCCGATTCATGGCGATGGCGCGCGAACACGAGAGCTGGACGGTTTCTCTCTTGTCGGGGCTCGATCCGGCGGCCAAGGAGCGGCTGTTTGCGAGCCTCGGCGCGCTCAAGCGTCAGCTCGACAGCGTGGAGTTCGAGCCTGTGAAACGTCGCGTGCGGAGGGCGATCGGCGCTTGACGCATCGTTTTAATCCTATATATTTTAGTGTTTAAGTATATGCGTCCCGCCGCGTTCGGCCTGCGACGACCAGGGGGTCGACACATGCGCATCGTCTGCATCGGGGGAGGAGCCGCCGGCCTCTATTTCGGCTTGCTGATGAAGAAGCAGAATCCGGCGCACAAGATCACCGTCGTCGAGCGCAACCGTCCCTACGACACGTTCGGCTGGGGCGTGGTGCTGTCCGACGCGACGATGGACAGCATGCGCGCGTGGGACCCGCAGACCGCCGCGGAAATCGAGGTTTCGCTCAATCACTGGGACGACATCGAGGTTCTGTTCAAGGGCCGCCGGATGCGCACCACCGGGCACGGCTTTGTCGGCATCGGCCGCAAGCGCCTGCTCAACATCCTGCAAAAGCGCTGCGAGGCGCTCGGCGTCGAACTGCAATTCGAGCGCGAGGTCGAATCCGACCGCGAATTCCCCGACGCAGACTTGATCGTCGCGTCCGACGGGTTCAACTCGAAGATTCGCGCCAAATATCCGATCGCGTTCAAGCCCGATCTGTCGGTGCGCCCGAACCGCTACATCTGGCTCGGCACCAACAAGCGCTACGATTCCTTCACCTTCGACTTTCGCAAGACCGAACACGGCTGGTTTCAGGCGCATATCTACCGTTTCGACATCGAAACCGCGACCTTCATCGTCGAGACGACCGAAGAGGTCTTCAAGGCGCACGGCCTCGACAAGATGGATCAGGACCAGGCGATCGCCTTTTGTGAAGAACTGTTCGCCGAAACGCTGGAGGGGCATCGGCTGCTGACCAACGCGCGGCATGTGCGCGGCTCGGCGTGGCTGAATTTTTCGCGGCTGATCTGCGGCGCCTGGAGCGCGTTCAACGGCGTCAACTACCTCGTGCTGATGGGCGATGCCGCGCATACCGCGCATTTCGCGATCGGCTCGGGCACCAAGCTGGCGATCGACGACGCTATCGAACTGACCCGGCAGTTCCGCGATCTCGGCGATACGCCCGACGATATTCCCGCGGTGCTCGCGGCTTACGAAAAGATTCGCCGCGTCGACGTCGCGCGCATCCAGAACGCGGCGCGCAATGCGATGGAATGGTTCGAAGTGGCGGGAACCCGCTATTGCGACCGGCTCGAGCCCGAACAGTTCATGTATTCGCTGCTGACCCGCTCGCAGCGCATCAGCCACGAAAACCTGCGTCTGCGCGACAGGGCCTGGCTCGAAGGCTATGAGCGCTGGTTCGCCGAACAGGACGGCATGCGCGTGGGCGCGAACGAGGCGGTTCCGCCGCCGATGTTCACGCCCTATCGCCTGCGCGGCCTCACGCTGCAAAACCGCATCATCTGTTCGCCGATGGCGATGTATTCGGCCAAGGACGGCATGCCCGGCGATTTCCACATGGTCCACCTTGGCGCGCGGGCGCTCGGCGGCGCCGGCCTGGTGTTCGGCGAGATGACCTGCGTTTCGCCGGACGCGCGCATCACGCCGGGCTGCCTTGGCCTGTGGAACGACGAACAGGCCGCCGCGTGGAAGCGCATCGCCCGCTTCATCCATGACGAGACGCCGGCCAAGTTCGGGCTGCAGCTCGGTCACGCCGGCCGCAAGGGCTCCACCAGGGTCGCCTGGGAAGGCGCCGATCAGCCGCTCGACGACGGCAACTGGCCGCTGATTTCGGCCTCGCCGCTGCCTTATCTGCCGAGCTCGCAAGTCCCGCGCGAAATGATCCGCGAGGACCTGGAGAGGGTGAAGGGCGACTTCGTTCGGGCGGCGCGCTACGCCGTCGAGATCGGCTTCGACATCATCGAGCTCCATGTCGCGCACGGCTATCTGCTGTCGAGCTTCCTGTCGCCGCTGACCAACCAGCGCACCGACGAATATGGCGGTTCGCCGGACAACCGCGCGCGCTATCCGCTCGAGGTTTTCCGCGCCATTCGCGATGTCTGGCCGGAAGACCGTCCGATGTCGGTGCGGCTGTCGACGCATGACTGGTTCGAGGGAGGCAACACGCCCGAAGACGCCCTGCTGTTCGCCGCGCTGTTCAAGGCGGCGGGCGCTGACATCATCGACTGCTCGTCCGGCCAGGTGGTGAAGGAGGAGAAGCCGGTCTATGGGCGGCTGTTCCAGACCCCGTTCGCCGACAAGATTCGCAACGAGGGCCGGGTGCCGACCGTCGCGGTCGGCGCGATCTCTGAGGCCGACCAGGCCAATTCGATCATCGCGGCGGGTCGCGCCGACCTTTGCGCGATCGCGCGGCCCCATCTCGCCGACCCCGCCTGGGTGCTGCACGAGGCCGCGCGGATCGGCGTGAAATCGGCGCCATGGCCAAAGCAGTATTATTCCGGCCGCCTCCAGTACCGAGATCGGCCTCGCCCGCGCCGCGGCGGCTTCGGGCGCGCCCAAGTGAGCGCCGCCCCGGCCATGCCGTATCGGCTCGCGGGACGCCACGCGCTGGTGACCGGGGCCGGCGGGGGCATCGGCGCGGCGATCGCCGCGCGGCTCGCCGCCGAGGGCGCGCGCGTCACGCTCGCGGGGCGCCGGCGCGCGCCGCTGGAGGCGGTCCGCGCCGTCCTTCCGGCCGACGCGAGCTTTGTCGTCGATGGCTTCGACGTTACCGATCCGGAGGCGATCGCCAGCGGCTTTTCCGCCGCGCGGGCCGCGCTGGGGCCGGTCGACATCCTCGTCAATAACGCCGGCGAAGCGCCGAGCGCGCCCTTCGGCAAGACGGACCTGGCCTTGTGGAGCCGGGTTCTCAGCGTCAACGCCACCGGCGTCTTTCTCGTGACCCGACAAGCGCACGCCGACATGCGCGCGGCGGGCGCGGGGCGGATCGTCAATATCGCGTCTACCGCGGGCCTCGTCGGCTACCCCTATGTGGCCGCCTATTGCGCGGCCAAGCACGCGGTGGTCGGTCTGACCCGCGCGCTCGCCCTCGAACTCGCCGGCGCCGGGATCACCGTCAACGCGGTTTGTCCGGGGTTCACCGACACGCCGCTGCTGGAGCGGGCGATCGAGACCATTTCGTCCAGGACCGGCCGCGGCGCCGCCGAGGCGAAGGCGTTGCTGACGCGTAGCAATCCGCAGGGGCGGCTCGTCGCGCCGGAGGAGGTCGCCGACGCCGTCGCCTGGCTCGCCTCCGTCGGCGCCGCGGCGGTCACCGGCCAGGCGATCGCCATCGCCGGCGGCGAAGTGATGGTTGGCTGAGGAGGCCGCGATGACCCAACCGATGCAAACCGGCAAGCGGCCGTTCAAGGACTATCCGGCGCGCCATTTCGGCTGGGCGGCGAGCGACGACGGCCGCGTCGCGACGATCACGCTGAACCGGCCGGAGAAGAAGAATCCGCTGACTTTCGAGAGCTACGCCGAATTGCGCGACCTGTTCCGCGATCTCGCCGAGGCCGACGACGTGCGCGCGATCGTGCTGATCGGGGCCGGCGACAATTTCTGCTCGGGCGGCGACGTCTTCGAGATCATCGAGCCGCTGACCCGGATGGCGATGCCCGACCTCATCGCCTTCACGCGAATGACCGGCGACGTGGTCAAGGCGATGCGCCGCTGCCCGCAGCCAATCATCGCTGCGGTCGACGGCGTTTGCGCGGGCGCCGGAGCGATCCTCGCGATGGCCTCCGATCTCAGGCTCGCGACGCCCGAGGCGCGGACGGCGTTCCTGTTCGCACGGGTCGGCCTCGCCGGCGCGGACATGGGCGCTTGCGGCATTCTGCCGAGACTGATCGGTCAGGGTCGCGCGGCCGAACTGCTGTTCACCGGCCGGTCGATGTCGGCCGATGAGGGGCAGCGCTGGGGATTTTTCAACGCGCTGCATCCGCGTGGCGAATTGCCGGGCGCGGCGGTCGCGCTCGCCCGCTCGCTCGCCGACGGCCCGTGGTTCGCGCACGCCATGACCAAGACGATGCTGAATCACGAGTGGGCGATGGGCCTCGAAGAGATCATCGAAGCGGAGGCGCAGGCGCAGGCGATCTGCATGGCCACCCAGGATTTCCGCCGCGCCTTCGAGGCCTTCGCCGCGAGGCGGCGACCGGAATTTCAGGGCGATTGAAGGAGCGACGCGCGATGAACGCGGCAAGCGCCGAGATCGGACCGGAGCGTGGTTTGCTCGACTGGCCGTTCTTCGACGGCGGGCGCCGAGCGGCGATCGGTGAAGTCGACGCGTGGCTCGCGACGCGGCCGCTCGACGGCGTTCGAGTCCCGACCCGATCGACCACACCCAACGATGGAGCGCCCGATGCATAAAATCCTTCAGCCCGAGGGATGGGCGAAGCCGGTCGGCTATGCCAACGGCGTCATGGCGCGCGGTCGCCTCATCTTCACCGGCGGGCAGATCGGCTGGAACGAGCAGTGCGAGTTCGAGTTGGACGAACTGGTCGAACAGATCGGCCGGACGTTGACGAACATCGCCGCCATTCTCGACGCGGCGGGCGCGGCGCCCGAGCACATCACGTCGATGACGTGGTATCTGACCGATCTTGCCGAATATCGCGCCGGGCTCAAGCGGATGGGGCCGGTCTATCGCAAGGTGATGGGCCGGCATTTCCCGCCGATGGCGGTGGTCGAGGTCACGGGGCTTGTCGAGGCGCGCGCCAAGGTCGAAATCCAGGCGACGGCGGTGATTCCCGATTGATTGGCGGAGACAGAGGGTCGGGACAGTGCAACGATCGGGTCACCTCGATAAATTCACCCGCGACAGCCTGCCGCCCGCGCCGCGGTGGCCGGATTTTTTGCTCGACGGTCCGCGCTTCGCCTATCCCGAACGGTTGAACTGCGTCTCCGCCCTGCTCGATCGCTGGATCGCCGACGGGCTCGGCGACCGGCCCTGCCTGATCGCGCCGGCCGGCGCATGGACCTATGGCGAGGTCGCCGAACGGGTCAACCGCATCGCCAATGTGCTGGTCGAGCAGCTCGGGCTGGTGTCCGGCAATCGCGTGCTGCTGCGCGCCGCCAACACGCCGATGCTCGTGGCCGTCTATCTCGCGGTGATGAAGGCGGGCGGCGTCGCGGTGGCGACGATGCCGCTGCTGCGCGCCAAGGAGCTCGCCCAGGCGATCGATACGGCGCGCATCGATTTTGCGCTATGCGACGCTCGGCTGCTCGGAGAGCTGGAGGCGGCGCGCGATCTGGCGCCGGTCCTCAAGCGGATCGTCGCGTTCGGCGAGGGCGGCGAGGGAAGCCTCGAGGCGATGATGGCGCGGGCCTCGCCACGTTTCGCGGCCTGCGATACGGCGGCCGATGATGTCTGCCTGCTGGGCTTCACCTCCGGCACTACGGGTGGGCCCAAAGCGACGATGCATTTCCATCGCGACGTGCTGGCGATCGCCGACTCCTATGGCCGGCATGTGTTGCGCGCCACGGCGCAGGACCGCTTCATCGGTTCGCCGCCGCTCGCCTTCACCTTTGGTCTCGGCGGACTCGTGGTGTTTCCGATGGCGGCAGGCGCCTCGACGGTGTTGATCGAAAAGGCCGGCCCCGCCGAACTGCTGGAGGCGATCGGGCGCTTCCGCGCCACCATCCTGTTCACCGCGCCGACCGCCTATCGCGCGATGCTCGGCGCGCTTGGCGGGGCAGATGTCTCCAGCTTGCGGATCGGCGTTTCGGCCGGCGAGACGCTGCCGCTGCCGACCTTCGAAGCGTGGAAGGCGGCGACCGGAATCACGCTGATGGACGGCATCGGCGCCACCGAGATGCTGCATATTTTCATCGGATCGCCGGCGGAGGATATCCGTCCGGGCGCGACTGGCCACGTCGTGCCCGGCTACGAGGCGAAGGTGGTTGACGCGCAGGGACGCGAAGCGCCGCGCGGGACGGCAGGCGATCTGGCGGTGCGCGGCCCGACCGGCTGCCGCTATCTCAACGATTCGCGCCAGACCCGCTACGTGCGCGGCGGCTGGAACTTCACCGGCGACACGTTCATTCAGGACGAGGACGGCTATTTCTGGTTCCAGGCGCGCTCCGACGACATGATCGTTTCGGCCGGCTACAATATCGCGGGGCCGGAAGTCGAGCTGAGCCTCGCCGGCCATGCCGCGGTCGCCGAATGCGCGGTGATCGGCGCGCCGGACCCCGAGCGCGGGGCGATCGTCAAGGCGTTCGTCGTGCTGCGGCCGGGCTTCGCGCCAGCCCCCGCGCTGGCGCGCGCGCTGCAGGAACATGTGAAGGCGGACATCGCGCCCTACAAATATCCGCGCGCCATCGCGTTTCGCGCCGAGCTTCCGAAAACGCCGAGCGGGAAAATCCAGCGCGCGGTTCTGCGGCGGGAAGCGGAGGCCGCGGTGACTCGCCCCGACGGTGGGCGCGGATGACCGATTCGCGGCGCCGCCTCAACCCTTTCCTGGCGCGAGGTCGACGCCGTTGGCGCGACCAATGTGGGTCGCCAGCATCGGCACATAGTCCTGCGCGCCGCCCGCCGCGTCGGCGAGCGCGAAGGCGTTCTTGGCCGCGTTGCCCATGGGATTGGCGAGCCCCGCCGCGTCGGCCATCGATTCGAGATAGCGCAGGTCCTTGAAGGCGTTGGCGATGGTGAACCTGTGCGCGTCGCGGTCGCCTTCCAGCGTCCAGCGCATGAACGTCTGGTAGAAGCCGCAGTCCATGCGGCTGCCGCGGATCACGCTGTCGAAGCGCCCAGGCGAAATGCCGACCTTCTGCGAAAGCGCCAGCGCTTCCGAATAGAGCGCGGCGTAGCCGAGCGCCAGAAAGTTGTTCAACAGCTTCATGCGATGGCCGTCGCCCGTGCCGCCGATGTGGACGGCGCGGCCGGCCCAGGTGTCGAGGATCGGTTTCAGCCGCGCGAACACCGTCTCGCTCGCCCCGACCATCGTGTCGAGCTTGCCCTCCCACGCCTCCTTGGGCGTGCGGCTCAGGGGCGCATCGACATAGTCGACGCCGAGCGGCGCGAGTTCGGCGGCGAGCGCGATGGTCGAGTTGGGATCGGCGGTCGAGCAATCGACGACGACGGAGCCGCGCTGCAGGCCGTCCTTCAGGCCATCGGGGCCGCGCACGATCGCCTCGACCTCCTTCGAGCCGGTCACGCAAAGGAACACCACCGTCGAGCGGGAGCCCACCTCTCTGGCGGTTTTCACTTCGATCGCGCCGCGCGCGCAAGAGGTCCTCGACAGGCGGGCGATTGGCGCGGCCGAGCACCGTCAGCGGATAGCCTTTGTCGACGATGTTCTTGGCCATGCCATGGCCCATCAGGCCGACGCCGATGAAGCCGATCCGTTCATTTGTCGCGCTGCTGGTCTCCACCGCCGTCTCCTCGTCCCTCGCGCGCCGTTGAATGTTCGACAAATCCGGGATCCGGCGCCGCGATCGTTTCTGTCGTTGGCGCTCCGCGCTGTCAACGGCCGGCGGGCTCCGACGGTCGGCCATTTCGACGCAGGCGGCGCGCGCCGATCACGCCAGATTGTAGCGCTTGCGCAACGCGTCGACCTGTTCGGGAGTCAGCGGGCGGATCGGCAGCGACCGCAGCATCAGGTACAGTTTCGCGGTCTCCTCGAGCTCCTCCGTCGCGAACTGGGCGTCGGCGAGCGAAGACCCGGCGACCACCGGGCCATGATTGGCGAGCAGCACCGCGTGGTGGCGGCCGGCGAGCGTCTCGACCGCCTTGGCGAGAGCCTGATCGCCAGGCGGAAAGTAGGGCGCCAGCGGCAGGCGACCGACCCGCATCACGAAATAGGCGGTGAGCGGCGGCAGCACGTTCTGCGGATCGACATCGGCGAGAATGCTGACGGCGACCGAATGGGTGGAATGCAGATGGACCACCGCCGCCGCGTCGCGGCGCTGCCCATACATGCACAGATGAAGGAACGCCTCTTTGGTGGCGGGGTCGCCGTCGATCAGCCGTCCGGCGGCGTCGAGGCGCGAGAGCCGGGCGGGATCGAGCGCGCCCAGCGAGGCGTTGGTCGGGGTCATCAGCCAGCCGCCGTCGCCGAGCCGCACGCTGAGGTTCCCGGTCGAGCCGAAGGTCAGGCCGCGTTGGAACAGCGAGGCGCCGACGGCGCAGATTTCCTCGCGCGTTTTGGCGTCTTCGCTCATGATAGGCGGCTCGATCTGTCGGACGGCGCCTCGTTCAGCAGCGTCCACGCCTTCAGGAAGAAGTCCGGCGCGCCGAAGTTGCCCGATTTCAGCGCCAGCGCGACATCCGGCGCGCCGATGCTGCGCGTCCACGGCACGCCGGGGTCGATCTCCGGGCCGATCCGCAGCGCCGTCACGCCAAGGGCGCCGACCACCGCGCCCGACGTCTCGCCGCCGGCGATCAGGAAGCGGGTGAAGCCGTTGGCGAGCAGCGTCCGGCCGACGTCGGCGAGCAGGTCTTCGACCAGCGCGCCGGCGCGCTGCGCGCCGAGCTTGTCCTGCACCGCGCCCACCACGGAAGGGTCGGCGCTGGAATAGACGAGAGCGGGGCGCGCGGCGGTGTTTTTTATGACAAAGGCGCTCACCTCGGCGGCGGTCGTCGCTCCGTCGGCGATCGCCAGCGGATCGAGTTGCAACGCCGGCGTTCCCGCGGCGATCGCGACGCGGACCTGGTTGCGCGTCGCCGCCGAGCACGAGCCGGCGAGGATCACCGGCTTGCCGGCCGGCGCCTCGAGCGTCAGCGGCGGGGCGCGCGCGGCCAGTTTGTCGGCGGCGCGGAAATTGTCGGGCAGGCCCATCGCGACCCCGGATCCGCCGGTGATGAGCGGCATGTCGGCGCAGGCGGCGCCGATGGCGCGCAGATGTTCGTCGCGGACCGCGTCGACGATGACGATGCGTTTGCCCTCGGCTCGCGCGGCCTGGAACCCGTCGCGGATCGCGGCGGCGCCGCGCTCGACGATCGCCAGCGGAATCAGCCCGACCCGCCCCTTGACCTGCCGCTGCAACACCCGCACCAGGTTGGCGTCGCGCATCGGGGTCAGCGGATGGTCCTTCATCGGGCTGTCCGACAACAGCAAGTCGCCGACGAACAGATGCCCCAAATAGATCGATCGTCCGGCGGCGGGGAACGCCGGACAGGCGATGGTGAGGTCCGACCCGACGAGATCGAGCAGCGCCTCGGTCACCGGGCCGATATTGCCTTCGTCGGTCGAGTCGAACGTCGAGCAATATTTGAACAGCAATTGTTCGGCGCCGGCCGACCGCAGCGCCCTGGCCGCGGCGAGCGACAGAGCGACGGCCTCGTTCGCCGGAATGGTGCGCGACTTCAGCGCCACGACGACCGCCTCGGCGTCGCCGAAGTCGGCGCGCCTGGGGACGCCGATCACCTGCACCGTCTTCATGCCTTGGCGCGAAATCATCAGCGCGACATCGGTGGCTCCCGTCAGATCATCGGCGACGACGCCCAGCAACATGCCCTGTCCCTTCCTTTCCCGTCGGAGCGCGAAGGCGCCCGAGGCGATTCCGGCTCCACTGACCGCGTCATTTCACGGAAACGTATTTGCGCCAGGGATGCGCCTCCCTGAAGCCAAGCACTTCGCGCGCCTTGCGGTTCGACAGCGGCGCCTCGAACTCGCCCAGCGGGCGGGTGATCGGAACCCCCGGACAATAGCGGGCGAGAAATCCAGCGGTCGGCAGATCGGCGGTGATCGTGTCGTTGGTCGCGTTGAACACCTGGAAGCCGAGGCCGTCTTTTTGCAGGCACAAATGGACGATCTCGCCGAGGTCGCGCGCGTCGATATAGCTCCAGGCGTTGCGCTTGCGCGACGGCGGATCGGCGATGAAGGCGGGGAAGCGGTCGTATTCGTGCGGCTCGATGACATTGCCGATGCGCAAGGCGTAGACATCCGCCCTGTAGCGCATCGCAAAGGCGCGCGCGGTTTTCTCGTTGACCACCTTGGACAGGCCATAGCTGTCCATCGGGTCGACGTCATAGTCCTCCTCGAGCGGAAAACTGTGAAAGTCCTTGTCGCCCTCGGCGAAGCACACGCCGTAGGTGGTCTCGCTGGACGCGATGATCACCTTGCGCACGCCCAGCTTCATCGCCGCTTCGAGGACGTTGTAGGTGCTCATCACGTTGACGTCGAACGTCTTGTTGTCGGGTTCGATCAGCACCCGCGGGATCGCCGCGAAATGCACGACCGCATCGGGCGCCGCCGGCGGCTTGCCGTCATTGAACCCGTCGAAGCCGAAATGCGTGGTGAGAGCATTGAACACCTGGCCGCTGTCGGTGACGTCGGCGATCAGCGTGTTCACGCCGGGACAATCGAGCGGCTTAAGGTCGACATTGAGGATGGCGTAGCCCTTGCTGAGCAGATGGGGCACGGCGTGACGGCCCGCCTTGCCTGTTCCGCCGGTGAATATGATCCGCTTGGTCACTGGTCTGTCTCCATTTCAAATCAACGCGCCGCCCGCGAATCGAATCCAAATCGGGACGCCGATCGCCGGGCGGCTGGCTTAGACGCGGTCTTCATGATTGTGAAGGTTCGCGCGAGCGCGAACATCAAGAGCTTTCGGCCCCGCTCCCGCTGCAAGGCCGAAACGCCGGCCGGTTGGGAAGGCTTCGAACCGCTGGAAATATCACCATGGGACAGCAACAACGATCCGGTTTTGGGCAGCGAGGCCGATGCCGACATCGATGGTAACACAGAATTCCGTCACCGGGACGAGGCGGCCGCCGACCGAACTGGCGGTCCCCCGAGGACCCGGCGCTAAGGCGCGGGACGTGCGTCGGCGGGGCGTCGGGCGGAAAGCGCGCGAGCGCGGCGATCACCTCCCCATCCGTGATCTGGCGAAAGTCGGTGTAAAACCTTCCGATTGCGTCGAACTGTCGATGGTCCTCGAGGCACACCACCTCGTCCGCCTCCTCGCGCATCGCGGCGAGCAACTCGGTCGGCGCGACCGGCACGGCCAACACGAGCCTTTGCGGATTGCCGGCGCGCACGGCGCGCAACGCGGCGCGCGTCGTCGCGCCTGTCGCCACGCCGTCGTCGACGACGATCGCGGTGCGCCCGGCGACCGCCACGCGCGCGCGGCCGGCGAGATAGCGCTGGCGCCGGCGCTCGATTTCGGCGAGTTCGCGCGCGCAGGCCGCCTGGAATTCGGCTTCGGACACCCGCGCCATCCGGATCACGGCGTCGTTGCGCACGACGAGAGGCGGGTCGCCGTCGACTACCGCGCCCATCGCCAGTTCGGGCTGCGTCGGCAAGCCGATCTTGCGCACCAGGATGAGATCGAGCGGAGCGCCAAGCGCGCGAGCGATTTCCGCGGCCACGGGAACCCCGCCGCGCGGCAGCGCGAGAACCACCGGTTGCGCGTCTCCGAAGCGGGCGAGCGCGTCGGCGAGCCGCAGGCCGGCTTCCGATCGGTCGCGGAACGGCATCGCTCTGGTCGCTCAATTGTCGCGGGATCGTGCGGTATTCGAACTTTGGAAGGCTAAGAAGGACCGGAAGACCTGTCAACCAGCGACGAGGCTTCGCTCAATCTCCCAACGATCCGCCGGTTTCCGGCGCGGTGGTTGCGGACCATCCGCGATGATAAGTATGGCGAGTCGACCGGGGTTGTGACACTGCACGCCTCGGGTCCCCGGTCTCGTTCAGGTTTCCCGATGAAAGCGGCGCCATGGGTGGTTGCAAGCTTGCTCTGGCTATCCGCGCCGGCGTCGGCCGACATGATCCGGCCTGGCGATCCCGTCGCTGGGCGCCACGGCGCGACCTATCTGGATCTGTTGAGACTGGTCGTCGCCGATCTCGACGACGCGCAATCCCAGGATGACGCGAAAGGACGTCGGATCGTCCCCTACCGGCACGTCGAGGGACCAGGCGCCAAGACCTCTCCCGCCGGCGCCGTGTGGATCAACGGCATCGAGCCGCTGCCAGTCCGCGTCGACGGCAAAGCCCGGCTCGCCATCCTCGTCGACCTCGGCCCTTCGGCGGACGGCGATGTCGCGGAATTTTCGCTTCTGGCCCTGTTCGACGTCGGCGCCAAGCCAAAGCTGCTCGACGTTGTGGAGGTCGGCCGCGACCGTGAGACCGGATTCGCCATCAAGCCGCTGCGGCCGCTTGGCGGCGGGTCGGATTTGATCCTCGTCGCCACCAGCCACTCCGACGCCGACATCAGTTTTGATGGGGAGGAAATCCTGTTCGCGCGCCGCGACCATTTCCAGTTTGTCGCCGCGTTCTCGACATTCGCCCGCAACGACAACTGCAAGTTCCGACTCCTGCCGGATCAGAAGGTCACGACGGATCCCGATCCCGGCAGTCCCTACCGCCAGATTTCCATTGTCATCCGCGAGCAATTGACGCTGAAACCCGGTCCGGCCGATTGCGATGAAGAGAAGCCGCCGAAACCCTTCTCGCGCGTCTTTCGCGCGACGTATCGCTGGGACCCGCATGGTCAGGTCTTTACGACGGATTCGAAGGACGTCGAACGGCTCTCCAAAGAGGTCGCCAGAGAGAATGACGGCCAATTCTAGCGTGTGGCAGCCTGCCGACTGGGGTGTCAGATGTCGAGGAACGCCGTCTCCTGCGCGCCCTGCAGATGGATGTCGAAAATATAGATCGTCTTGCCGTCGCGCTCGGATCGTCTGGCGATCAGGGTTGCGCGGCGGCTCTCCGGCTCGATCATCTTGAGCACCGGGTCTGTGGCGTTGGCGGCCGCCTCGTCTGAAAAATACATCCGAGTGTTGAGGCCGATGTTGACGCCGCGCGAGACGATCCAGAAGTTGATGTGAGGCGCAGCCGCCCCGCCGTCCGCCAGCGTTACCCGCCCCGGCTTGATGGTCTGGAACGCGTAGAGGCCGGTGTCGAAGTCCGATCCGGAGCGACCCCAGCCGCGAAACCGCGGCTCTACGGCTTCGCCCGGCCCGTTGGCGCGCGCGGGGTAGCGGCCCGCCGCGTCGGCCTGCCAGATCTCGAGGAGCACTTCGCGGAGCGGCTCTCCCGAACCATCGATCACCCGGCCCTCGATGGCGATCCGCTCGCCCGGCGTGTCGGGGCCGACCAACGTCGCGCCGAAATAGCGCTGGTAGACGTTGATCCCCACGAAGTCGGGGACCAGTCCGATGTGGACATACGGCCCGGCCGTCTGCGAGGCGGTTTCCTTGAGATGGGGAAGCTGCGCCATGGCTCAGTTTCCCTCCGGCTTGTTCTCGAACAGGGTCGACCGGCGCCCGCGCAGCACGATGTCGAACCGGTAGGCAAGCATGTCGAACGGCGTCGCCGCGTCCATGTCGAGCGTTGCGATGAGCCGCTCGATCGCCGCCTGATCCGGGACCGCGTGGACGATCGGGCAGATGCTGATCAGCGGATCGCCTTCAAAATACATCTGGGTGACCAGGCGCTGGGCGAAGGCCGAGCCGCAAATCGAGAAATGAATGTGGGACGGCCGCCAACTGTTGGCGAAATTGGCCCAGGGATAGGGGCCGGGCTTCACCGTGCGGAAGAAATAATAGCCGTTCTCGTCGGTCAGCGTGCGCCCGCAACCGCCAAAATTCGGGTCGAGCGGCGCGAGATAGGTGTCGATCTTGTGTCGGTAGCGACCGCCGGCGTTGGCCTGCCACACTTCGAGGAGCGCATGCGGAACCGGTCTGCCGGCCTCATCCTGCACGCGGCCATGCACCAGCATGCGCTCGCCGATCGGGTTGCCGCCCCTCGCGTAGTTGCGGAGCAGGTCGTTGTCGAGCGGGCCGAGATCGTTGTGGCCGAACACCGGTCCGGTCGTCTCCGACGGCGACTCGTCGATCGACAAAAGCGCGTGGCGCGGCGAGCGCAGCACCGAGGTGTGGTAGTCCGGCGTGTAGGCGGGCGGCTGAATCGACCGGTCCCGCTGAAAGAACGCCCCGTCATCGTAAGCCGGCGGAGACGGCTCGGCTCGATTGCCGCCCTGCGAGGCGTTGCGTCGGGTGGCGTCGGTCATGGTTTCTTTCTCGCGCGCCGTCGAGTCGCGCGGCGGCGTTACAACTCCTGCAGCCGGCCATTCCCAAAATAAATGCATCGTCTATCATGAAATACATGAGAGAAATCGATTACTTCAATCTCGACGGCGCCGCGCTGCGGCTGTTTCTCGCCGTCCTCGAGGAAGGCTCGGTGACCGGCGCGGCGATTCGGCTGGGAATCACCCAGTCGGCGGTGAGTCACAGCTTGGGGAAATTGCGGCGCATCGCGCGCGATCCGCTGTTCGCCAAATCGGGACGCGGCATCGTCGCCACCGCGCATGCGCACGCCCTCGCCGGGCGGGCTCGCGCGCTGCTCGACGACATGAAGGGGTTCGCCGCCGGCGCGTCGTTCGATCCGACCGCCGCGGAGCTCACGTTCGCCGTGGCGGCGAATGACTTCCAGCGCGATCTGTTGCTGCCGGCGCTGTTCGCGCGCATCGAGGCGGCGGTCAAGCGCGTGACCTTGCGGGTCATCCCGTCACAATCGCCGACCGCCGCTCTGTTGCGCGAGAACCGCTGCGACCTGCTGATCTCGCCGCTTCCGCCAACCGGCGCCGACATCATGCAGAAGCGCCTGCTGCAGGACGTCTACGTCTGCTTCTACGACCCTCGGCTGCGCGCGCCGCCGACCTCGCGCGCCGACTATCTGGCCGCGCGGCACGTCACGGTGGTCTATCCCGACAATGAACGGCTCAACTTCGACCGGCGTCTCGCCGCGCTCGGCGTGATCCGCGACATCGCGGTATCGGCGCCCAGCTTCTCCGGCGTGCCGGCCTTTTTGCGCGGCAGCCGCATGCTCGCGAGCATGCCAAGCCTGTTCGACGGTCGGCTGATGGGCGATTTCGCTTTTGCGCCGATCCCGCTCGGGCGGCGTCACCGCGGCTTGGCGGAGCTGCCGATGTATATGGCCTGGCATCGGCGCTTCCACGACGATCCCGCGCATGTCTGGCTGCGCCGGCTGCTCGACGAGACGGCGGCCGAAGTCGCGCGCTCTCACCCTCCGGAACGCTGATCCGCGCGGCCGGCGCGGCGTTGCGCCGCTCCCTGGAACCGGCTCGGCGTCAGTCCGACATGCCGGGTGAAGAAGCGGGTGAAATAGGCGGGGTCTTGAAAGCCCAGCCTGAAGGCGATCTCCTTGACCGACATCAGGGTGAACGTGAGGTCGCGGGTCGCCTCGAGGACGACCCGCGCATTGATGACGTCGAGCGCCGATTGGCCGAACGCGCGCCGGCAGATCCGGTTGAGATGGGTCTCCGACACCGCGAGCCGCTCCGCGTAGTAGGCGACGGGCCGACGCCGCCGATATTCGTGATCGAGCAGGCTCCGGAATTGCGCGGCGCGGCGGCCCAGCCGCCCGGCGGCGGGATCGTCCGGCGCGACCGTCGCGCAGACGAGGCGCCCGAGCGTCAGCAGCACGATCGACAGATGCGCCTCGATCAACGCGTCGCGCCCGGGCGCCCCGCCGGCATATTCGCACGCCGCGGCGGCGACGCCGCGCGCCACCGTCTCGCTGGCTGCGCGGTTGTCGCCGAGCGGCGCGATGCGCGGGCGGCTCATCGTCGCCCGCAGCGTCGGGCTCGACTGCAGCATGCGCTCGGCGCGGTCGGCCAGCAGCGTGATCACGCTGCCCTCGACATCCCGCGAGAAGCGGAAGCCATGAACGGCGCGCGGGGGAATCGTCACCGCGACCGGCGGGACCAGCGGCGCCGCGCCGTCTTCCAGCACAGCGGCGCCGCCTCCGCGGAAGATGTGCAGAATTTGAAAGAAATCGCGGTGGCGGTGCGGTCTGATCTCCCAGTCGAAGCGCGCGCTCCGCGCGGCGATCGGCTCACAATGCAGCCAGTGATCCAGATGAGTCTGTTCGCTTTCGCCATACAGGGCGTATGTCGGAACCAACTCCATCCGGCTTTCCCCCGCCGCGCGCTCCGGCGCGTGGTCGATGTTCGGATTGTCCAATAATTTGTCGTCTTCGTCCATCGCCTGATCGTCCCCGCGCGCCTAAGCTTGAGCCAGCGCCGGCATCGGTCGGCGCCGGAGGAAGGCGTCGTTGCGAACCCAGGTCGCCATCGTGGGCGCCGGCCCCGCCGGCCTGCTGCTCGGCCAACTCCTGCATAACAGCGGCGTCGCCAACGTCATCCTCGAGCAGCGAACCGGCGACTACGTGCTCGGCCGCGTCCGCGCCGGCCTGATCGAGCAGGGGACGGTCGGCCTGATCGAACAGGCCGGGGTCGGCGCGCGCCTGCGTCGCGACGGGCTGGTCCATGAGGGCGTCGAAATCAGTCACGGCGGCGAGCGGCTTCGCATCGATTTTCGCGCGCTGACCGGCAAGAGCGTGACGATCTACGGCCAGACCGAGATCACCCGCGATCTCATGGAGGGCCGCGCCGCCGTCGGCGCCCCGACCCTTTATGAAGCCGAGAACGTCAGCCTGCACGACATCGACTCCGACCGGCCGCGCGTGCGCTACCGCCGCCACGGCGTCGATGGGGAAATCCTCTGCGACTTCATCGCCGGCTGCGACGGCTTCCACGGCGTCAGCCGGCAAACGCCTCCGGCGACGGCGGTGCGGACCTATGAACGCATCTATCCGTTCGGCTGGCTCGGCATTCTCGCCGATGCGCCGCCGGTGTCGTCCGAGCTGATCTACGCCAGCCACGAGCGCGGTTTCGCGCTGTGCAGCCTGCGCTCGCCGACGCGCAACCGGCTGTATATCCAGTGCTCCCTCGAGGATCGGGTCGAGGACTGGCCGGACCGGCGCTTCTATGACGAACTCCGGCGCCGCCTCGATCCGACCGCCGCCGAAAATTTGACGACCGCCCCGTCGATCGAAAAGAGCATCGCGCCGCTGCGCAGCTTCGTGGCCGAGCCGATGCGCTTCGGCCGGCTGTTCCTGGCGGGCGACGCCGCCCATATCGTGCCGCCGACCGGCGCCAAGGGCCTCAATCTGGCGGCCAGCGACGTGCACTATCTGTCGGCGGCGCTCGCCGAGTTCTACAAGGAGAAATCGCTGGCCGGCCTCGACGCGTATTCGGCGCGGGCGCTGGCTCGGGTGTGGCAGGCCGAGCGCTTCTCATGGTGGATGACCAGCCTGCTCCACCGCTTCCCCGACGCGAGCGGCTTCGACCAGCGGATTCAGCGCGCCGAGCTCGACAACCTGATGCGCTCGCGCGCCGCGCAGACCCTGCTCGCCGAGAACTACGTCGGCCTGCCGTATTGACTCGACGGCGGCGCGGCGTTGGCGCCCGGCGGTCGTTTCGACATATGCTGGCGGCCATCGCGCGCTATGCCGGCGAACCCCGGCGCGACGAGCCCGCAAGGCCACAAGCGACGGAGGCCATGTGACCGAGCATTCGCCCCTCAGCCTGCATATTCCCGAGCCGCGCGGTCGTCCCGGCGAACGGCCCGATTTCAGCGATATGCGCTTCAGCGCGGCGGGCGAGGCGCGCCGGCCGCCGATCGATGCGCCCGCCGCCGAAATCCGCGATCTCGCCGAGGCGCTCATTCGCGTTCTCGACGACAGCGGCCGGGCGATCGGCCCGTGGGACCCGAAGCTCGACGCGAACCGTCTGCGTCTCGGGCTTCGCTATATGATGCTGACGCGCGCCTATGACGAGCGCATGCTGCGCGCACAGCGGCAGGGCAAGACCTCGTTCTACATCAAGAGCACGGGCGAGGAGGCGGTCGCCATCGCGCAGGCGATGGCGCTCGAAAAAGACGACATGCTGTTTCCGACCTATCGCCAGCAGGGCCTGCTGATCGCGCGCGACTGGCCGATCTTCGATATGGCCTGCCAGGTCTACGCCAACGCCGCCGATCGCTTGAAAGGGCGTCAACTGCCGGTGATGTATTCGGCGCGGGAGGCCGGCTTCTTCACGATTTCGGGCAATCTGGCGACCCAGTTCGTGCAGGCCGTGGGCTGGGCGATGGCCTCGGCCTACAAGGGCGACCGCCGCATCGCCGCGGGCTGGATCGGCGACGGATCGACCTCGGAGGGCGACTTCCATTACGCGCTGACTTTCGGGGCGGTCTATCGCGCCCCGGTCGTCCTCAATGTCGTCAACAATCAATGGGCGATCTCCAGCTTCGCCGGATTCGCCGGCGGCGAGACGGCGACCTTCGCCTCGCGGGCGATCGGCTACGGGCTGCCGGGCTTGCGGGTGGACGGCAACGACTTCCTGGCGGTGACCGCGGCGACGCAATGGGCCGCCGAGCGGGCGCGCAGCAATCTCGGACCGACGCTGATCGAGCTTGTCACCTACCGCGTCGGGCCGCACTCGACCAGCGATGATCCCAGCAAATACCGGCCGGCCGACGAGGCCGCGTTCTGGCCGCTCGGCGATCCCGTCGAGCGGCTGAAGCAGCACTTGATCGGCCTCGGCGAATGGTCGCCGGAGCGCCACGTGCAACTGGCGGCCGAAGCCGAGGACACCGTGCTCGGCGCGGTCAAGCAGGCCGAGGCGGTCGGCGTCCTCGGCGCCGGCCGGCGCCCCGATCCCGGCACGATGTTCGACGACGTCTACAAGATCACGCCGCCGCACCTCGTCCGCCAGCGCCAGCAATCGGGGGTCTGACCATGCCGCGGATGAATCTGGCGCAGGCGCTCAATTCGGCGATGGACGTCATGCTCGGCCGCGATCCCGATGTCCTGATCATGGGCGAGGACGTCGGCTATTTCGGCGGGGTGTTTCGCTGCACTGATGGCTTGCAACGCAAATACGGCGCACGCCGGGTCCTCGATACGCCGCTGTGCGAGGGCGGCATCGTCGGCGCGGCGCTCGGCATGGGAGTCTACGGGCTGCGCCCGATCGTCGAGATTCAGTTCGCCGACTATTCCTACCCCGCGTTCGATCAACTGGCTTCGGAAGCGGCTCGCCTGCGCTATCGCTCGGCCGGCGAGTTCTGGGCGCCGCTGACGGTGCGCACGCCTTATGGCGGGGGAATCTTCGGCGGCCAGACGCACAGCCAAAGCCCCGAGGCGTTGTTCACCCATGTCTGCGGCCTCAAGACCGTCATTCCGTCCAACCCCTATGACGCCAAGGGCCTGCTGATCGCCGCCATCGAGGACGACGATCCGATCATTTTTCTCGAGCCCAAGCGCCTCTATGCCGGGCCGTTCGATGGCCATCCCGACCGGGTCGCCGCGTCATGGGCCGGCCATCCCCTGAGCGAGGTTCCCGAGGGCCACTACACAGTTCCGCTCGGCAAGGCGGCGGTGGTGGCGGAGGGCCGCGACGTCACTGTGCTGGCCTATGGCACGATGATCCATGTCGCGCTGGCCGCCGCGGCGGAGACCGGCGTCGATGCGGAGGTGATCGATCTGCGCACCTTGGTCCCGGTCGATCTGGAGACGATCGTCGCCTCGGTCAACAAGACCGGCCGCTGCGTCGTGGTCCATGAAGCCACCCTGACCGGAGGCTATGGCGCGGAACTCGCCGCGCTTGTGCAGGAGCATTGCTTCTATGCGCTGGAAGCGCCGATCGCCCGCGTCGCCGGATGGGACACGCCGTACCCTTACGCGTTCGAGTGGGAATATTTCCCCGGCCCGAAGCGCGTCGGCGAGGCGCTCGTGCGGACGATGGAGGCGCGCGCATGAAATACGCCTTCAGGACGCCGGATCTCGGCGAAGGGACGACTGAGGCGGAGATCGTCGCATGGCGGGTCAAGGTCGGCGACCTCGTGCGCGAGGACCAGCCGATCGCCGACCTGATGACCGACAAGGCGACGGTCGAGGTGTGCTCGCCAGTGCATGGAACGATCGTCGCGTTGCGCGGCGCGCCGGGCGAGACGATGGCGGTCGGCTCCGAACTCGTCGTCTTCGATGTCGCCGACGGGGCGCGCGCGAGACCGCCCGACGAGGTTTCGCTCGCCGCCGCCGGTTTCGCCGTCCGACCCGCCGGCCGATTCGCAGGCGCCGCCGCCGCCGGCGCGCCCTGCAAAGCGCAGCCATTTCGGCGACCGGCGCGCGGCAAACCTTGGGCGTCCCCGGCGGCGCGCCGGAAGGCCGCTGAACTTGGCCTCGACCTGGCGCGGGTGTTGGGAACCGGGCCGAACGGACGCGTGTTGCGCGAGGACCTCGAGGCTTTCGCCGCCGCCGCGCCGCGGCCCGCCGCTGACGACGGCGTCGAGGAGATCCGGATCATCGGCCTGCGCCGGAAGATCGCCGAGCGCCTGCAGGACGCCAAGCGCCGCATCCCCCATATCACCTATGTCGAGGAGCTTGACGTCACGGCGATTGAGGAACTGCGCGCCCATCTCAACGCGCAGGATGGCGACCGCGCCAGGCTCACCCTGCTGCCGTTCCTGATGCGCGCGATCGTCCGGTCGGTTGCGAAATTTCCGCACGTCAACGCGCATTTCGACGACGCAGCGGGCGTGCTGCGGCGCTACCGCGCCGTCCATATCGGCGTCGCCGCGCAGACGCCATCCGGTCTCGTCGTGCCGGTGGTCCGGCACGTCGAGACGCTCGATCTTTGGCAATGCGCGCGTGACATCGCACGCCTCGCGGAGGCGGCGCGGAACGGCGAGGCGACGCGGGAGGAGCTGTCCGGCTCGACGATCACCCTGTCGAGCCTCGGCGCGCTCGGCGGCGTCGCCTCGACGCCGATCATCAATGCGCCGGAAGTGGCGATCGTCGGCGTCAACAGAATCGTCGAGCGGCCGGTCGTGCGCCACGGCCAGATCGTCGTGCGGAAAATGATGAACCTGTCGTCGTCCTTCGACCATCGCATCGTCGACGGCTGGGACGCCGCTTCGTTCATCCAGGAGATCAAGGGGCTGATCGAACAGCCGGCGAAGCTTTTCATGGACGAGCCGCACTGACCGTCGCGTGGCGGATACCGTGATCGCCGCCCGCTTTGCCCAACCAAACAACCGCGCTATAAGGCCCGCCTGGACGTCAAAAGCGGCGGAGGCCGAGATCATCGGCCGATCGCTTCGTCGCGCGGGTGTAGCTCAATGGTAGAGCAGCAGCCTTCCAAGCTAAAAAGCCCGTGTTTCGACGAGTTCTCATAGCGTTGCCAATTTCCACGCACTTGCCTGAGTTTGCACACATTTGTCGCTTACGGCGACACATAGCTCAACGCCCGAGCACACCACATTTCCGTGCCAAATCCGTGCCAGAGGTAGCTCTCACCGACTTAGGCATCCGGGCGCTAGGCCCCCGGTGCGCACGTCCTGATCGAGATGGAGCATCACGACGATTATCTGATCAGCCTCACCGACGCCCAAGTGACGGAAGTCGAGCGCCGGCTCGCCAAGCCAGATAAGAAATTCGTCACGCTCGAAGAAGCACGTAGGCGGTTCGCACTTCGGCGCGCATGGAGGTCGTGTTAGAGGAGGGGGCTCTCGACGACCTCAACGGGATTCATGCTTGGATAGCGAGAGACAATCCAGCATCGGCAAACTCGACGGTTGACCGCAGCTATGACGAGATCGAGCATTTGGGTCGGCTTCCCCGCCTCGGGCATCACGGAAGGGCGCGGAATACTTTTGAATGGGTCGTGAGCGAATCTTCGCACGTCGTCGTATACAAAATTGACCGTGAACGTGACGAGTTGCTCGTTGCGGGCGTGTTCCGGGGTTCCCAACAGGCAAGAAGATCATAGAGCATCAGCGCGGGAACCGTTTGGCCGAAGCCCATTAACATACTGAAAACGTTGATAGTGGGCGCCGGATTCGAACCGGTGATCTCCGGATTATTGTTCCGCGCTTTTATGTCCGATCGACCTCCTCGTGTGTCTCCGACAGGCGCCGCCAAGTTGACGGTGCCCCGCAGAATGTATCAAATCCGCCCGCGCTGCTGTCCGACATGTGGTTGGAGCGACGCCAGTGACGGCCGGTCGGTTCAATCCACCGTTGGCGCGTCAAGAAGAAGAATACGGCGTGGGGAGGTCGTGATGACACTTTCGCACGGGCCGTGGCTCGTTTTGCTATCACGGATGGTTGCCGTGCAAGGCAACCACCTGGGGCGTTGGTTCGCCCGCAATCTCAAACAGACCAGGAGACTCCGTCGCTTTGCGCTACTAGACCGCGCACTGCTGACCTCGGAGACCGGCGTCCAGTCCATGTCTTTCGTTGGCATGCGACCAGCTCCAAATGCTTCCCCGCTCAATTACCCCTTCCTTTCCAAATCCCGGTGTCATTCCGCGCTTGCGGGATCGGTGTACGAGCACCCCCCAATAAATATGGTTCGCAGAATCGTGCAATCACAGACCAGCCCTTTGGTGCGGAATGCTCGGTAGAGGATTCAGGGAGGCGAACATGACCCGTAGCCGCTGCCAGCCTCGCCACGAGGCATTGGTAGCGCCTACCCGGCGCAGCGTGGTGACCGGACTGGCCGCCTCGATCGCTTTATCGGGGCAACTACGATCCGCTGCGGCGGCGGATTCTGTCACCTTTGGTCTAAATCCTCTTTTCCTCGACTCCGACATCCAACTCCTGTCGATGATGCAGGCGTATCTGGCCAAGCAACTGGGTCGGCCCGTCCAGCTCGTCAAGCGACGGACGTATCAGGAGATCACGGCGATGCTGCTGTCCGGGCAGCTCGATGCGGCCTGGGTCTGCGACGACCCCTATGTTCAGCATGAGGATCAGCTCGCCCTGCTCGCTGTGCCTCTCTACCATCATGAGCCGCTTTATCAGACCTACGTGATCGTCGGCCAGACGAGCAACGCGTCAAACTTCGACGAGATAAAGCGAACGGTCCACGCTTTCTCCGATCCGGACAGCACGTCCGGATATCTGGTCACACGATATCTCCTGGCGCTTCGACGCACGACGCCGGCCGAGTTCTTCCGCGAATTCTTTTTCACTTATGGTCACCGGAACGTCGTCAGGGCCGTCGCCTCCGGTCTTGCCGGGAGCGGCAGCATCGACGGCTATGTGTGGGACGTGATGAGCGAACGGGAGCCCGAGCTGACTAATAAGACACGGGTCATTTACCGCTCCGAACAGCTCGGCTTTCCGCCGATCGTCGGCCTCCAGACGCCCCGCGATCCCGGCCTGGCCAAGGCCCTTTCAGCGGCCTTCATCGGGATGCCGTCCGACCTGCTCGGCCAGGATATTCTGGCGATGCTGCAGCTCGATGGGTTCACGCAAGCCACCCCGGACCTCTATCACGCCACGCAAGAGAAATGGCTCGTCGTCAAGGCGCAAGTGTAATGGCCCAACTTGCCCGCATCGGAAGCTGGCCGCTGGCCTGGAAAGTGCCCTTGCTCGTGGCCGGCCTCATGGTCGGGATCGCCGTCATGATCTCGCAGGTCGTGCTGAGCCGTTTGGCGTCGGACCAGGAGAGCAACCTTCGCTTGCTATCGGATGCATATCTCGACGGTCTCGCCGCCGCCGTGCTTCAGCCGGCGATCCGTGCGGACATTTGGGAGACATTCGATGCGCTCGATCGGGCGCGGAACCACTACAGCGGAGTTGATGCGCGCTTTGTTGTCGTCGAGTTGCCGGACGACACAATTCTTGCCGCTTCCGATCCCACCAGGTTCCCGGTGCGCAGCGCGGTTCCGGCGGAGCTCGCCCGACATTTCCCGCCCAGCAACGGTCTCGTCATCGACAATGATGCGGGCCGGGCGTGGCTGGCGCGAACCTTGCGCGTCGAAGGCTTTTCCGTCGGGCGCATTCTCGCCGAGATCGACATCACGGAATTGCTCAGGGTCCGACGCCAAGTATTGCTGACGCTCATTCTCGCGAATGCGGGACTAACCGTAGCCTTCGCCGCTTTCGGATATCTGGCCCTCAAGCGGATGCTGCAGCCGCTGGGCGTCCTGACCAGTTACGTAGAGCGCGTCCGCGAAGGGCGCGTGGAGCCAATACCCGAGGGGAATCGGCGCAGGATCGCCGCCGAATTTCGTCAGCTATTCGATCGGTTCAATGCGATGGCCAGAGCGCTGAGCGAACGCGAGTCGCTCGCGTCCCATCTCGCCGAGCAGGAAAAATACGCCGTGCTCGGCAAGCTGGCTTCCGGCATGGCGCATGAGGTCAACAATCCGCTGGGCGGATTGTTCAATGCGCTTGATACGCTGCGCCGTCACGGCGGCGACCCGAGCGTTCGCGAATCCTCACTCAGCTTGTTGCAACGAGGCCTCACCCATATCCGCAACGTCGTTCGTTCAAGCCTTGTGATCTATCGACGAGAAGCTTCGAACGACTCGGCCGGAGCCGCCGACATCGACGACTTGCGACTGCTTATCGAACCGGAAGCGGCTCGAAAAAACCTCCGACTTGATTGGGAGAACGAGGTTCGTGGCAAGTTGCCTGTGGCGGCGGGAAGCATGCGTCAGGCGACCCTCAATCTGCTGATCAATGCTTGCGCCGCGGCGCCGTCCGGCGGCGCCGTAAAGCTGCGCGCGATCGAGGAAAATAATTCGCTCATCATCGAAATCGGCGACGATGGGCCAGGTCTGCCGCCAGCGCTCGCGAAATACCTCGTCGCGGAGACGGACGATACAGCGCCGGCGGGGGATGGGCTCGGACTCTGGATCGTGCGTCGTCTCGTCGCTGACGAGGGCGGTTCGATTCGCGTCGCCATTGGGGACAGGGCAGGAACGCTCATCAGCGTGACTTGGCCATTCAGGAACGACCGCTCCTTGCAGAAGGGCCAGGACGTATTGAGCGGCGAGGAAATGATCCATGCCGGATGATTTGGGATGGATCGCTGTCGTTGAAGACGATCCGATCATGGGAGAATCTCTCCAGCGCGCGCTGGAGCTCGAGGGCTGGCGCACGTCCTGGTGGCGGACCGGCAAGGAAGCGGTTCAGCGGGTGCAAACCTGTTCTCCTGATCTCGTCCTTTGCGACATCCGACTCCCGGACATGAACGGCGAAGAAGTGTTCCGCTCCGCCAATTCGCGTTCCCTGGCGCCTCCGTTCATCTTCATGACGGCGTTCGGGCAGATCGATCAGGCGGTTTCGCTCGTGCGCGCCGGCGCGTGCGATTATTTGACCAAGCCATTCGACCTCGCGTCGTTGCTGCAGAAGGCGCGCGAGATCGTCTCTCTCCGACCCCGCGACTCGGCGGAAGGCATACTCGGAATATCCCCGCAGATGAGGCGAATCGAAGCCTTGCTGCGCCGCATCGCGACACGTTCGCTGCCAGTGCTTCTGACTGGAGAGACCGGGTCGGGAAAGGAGGTCTGCGCGCGATTTCTGCATCAGGTTTCGCCGGCGGCGAGCGATCCGTTCATGGCTGTGAACTGCGCCGCCATTCCCTCGGACCTTCTTGAAAGTGAGGTGTTCGGGCACGAAAGAGGCGCCTTTTCGGGAGCGCACCAACGCCATCTGGGTTATGCGGAACGAGCGCGTGGCGGAACACTGTTTCTGGACGAAATCGCAGATATGCCGCCGGCATTGCAAACGAAGATGCTGCGCGTGCTAGAGGAGCGATCATTTCATCGCGTCGGCGGTGAATCCAGCGTCCCCTTCAAGGCGCGCATCATATGCGCAACGTGTAACAATCTCGTCGAGCAAGTTCGGCTCGGCCGTTTCCGTGAGGATTTGCTTTATCGAATCAACGCCGTGACGGTCGAGGTGCCGCCTTTGCGAAAGCGGCCGGAGGACATTTCATGGCTCCTGGCGCGTTATTTCGCAATTTTCGCTCAGCAGGACGACTGTTCTCTAAGGGGCGTCAGTTCGATGGCGGAGGAAGCTGCGCTCGCGCACCCGTGGCGTGGAAACGCCCGCGAGCTTCGCAATCGCGTCGAGCGGGCGGTTGCCCTATCTGTTGGGTCGTGGCTGATGCCGGCGGATATGTTTCCTGAGTTGCGTGATGAGTTGAGCGACCAAGTCGACCAGGCGCTTCCACTCGCGGCGGTGCGGGACGCCGCGGAAAAGCGGCAGATAGAGCGCGTGCTGAGAGAGACGAACGGGCAAGTCTATGAGGCGGCGAAGCGCCTCGATATTTCCCGCACGACATTGTGGGAGAAGATGCGCCGTTACCGACTCATCGCGGGTGAAGTCATCGAATAGTTTGCAGGGTTCGGAGGGGCTCGGCGCTTGTCGATGAGCGCATGCGCGCGCCAGTACGCTCAGAGAGACTGCGCCGGGCAGCGAAGCGACCTGTGGCTGAGAACTCGCCGAACTTGTGTCCTCATTCGCTTCGGGGTCCGGATGTTCGGATTTCCGAACCATCGGGCGTCAACACGTTTGAAATCTCGGATGGCGTCGCGGGGCGCATTATACTATGCGACTGACATAACTCGATATTCGGCAGAACGTTGGCGTGGCGCGCCTCTTGCGTTGTGTTTCCCATCGCAATTCAAAGTAAACGGGGAAACGCATGACGAGGTGCGATCAGAAAGTTGACATCGGCCGCCGCTGGTTCCTATCGGGCGCTGGCGTCGCTGTCGCGGGCGCCGCAGCAGCGTCTGTGGTTCCGCAGAAGGCGCAGGCCGCCGCGCCGTTGGCGCGGGTCGCCTATCCGGCCAATCGTCTGGCGAACGTAAATGACCTCAAGACCAATGCGCCGCTCGATGTCGCTTACCCCGACGCGGACGCTCCGGGAGTGCTCTTGAAGCTCGGCGCCAAGGTTTCCGGCGGCGTCGGCCCCGACGGCGACATCGTCGGCTTCTCGACGACCTGTCCGCACAAGGGATTTCCTCTGAGCTACCACGCCTCCGACAAGACCATGAACTGTCCCGGCCATTATTCCCGATTCGATTGCGAGAACGGCGGCCAGCAGATCTGGGGACAGGCGACCCAGAACCTCCCGCAATACGTGCTGCGCGTCGACGACAAGGGTGACATCTATGCGGAAGGGGTCGATGAGCTCCTTTACGGTCGTCTCTCGAACGTATTGGAGGGCTGAGCCATGGTTTACAAGCGTCAGATCGACAGGCTCCCCATAATCCCGGCGAACGCCAAGGAGCATAGCGTCACCTGCCAGTTTTGCATCGTTGGTTGCGGATACAAGGCCTACACCTGGGATGTGAATACGCAGGGCGGCGCGGCCCCCGCTCAGAACAAGTTCGGCGTCGACCTCTCAAAGCAGCAGAATTCGATGACGCCGAATTGGTATTCGCCGTCGATGTACAACATTGTCAAACAAGACGGGAAGGACGTCCACATCGTCATCAAGCCCGACCCGAATTGTTCTGTGAACTCGGGCCTCGGTTCGATCCGCGGCGCGCGCATGGCGGAAGAATCATTTTCGCAGGCTCGATCCACCCAACAGCAGCGTCTTACCGCTCCGATGGTTTGGCGCTATGGGCAGATGCAGCCGACGAGCTGGGACGACGCGCTTGATCTGGTGGCGCGCGTCACGACGGCCGTGATCGCCGAACAAGGCGAGGACGGGCTCTTCGTGTCGGCGTTCGATCATGGCGGCGCGGGAGGTGGTTATGAGAACACCTGGGGCACCGGAAAGCTCTATTTCGGCGCCATGAAAATCAAGAATATCCGTATCCACAATCGACCCGCCTACAACTCGGAGGTCCATGCGACGCGAGACATGGGCGTCGGCGAGCTCAACAATTGCTATGAGGACGCGGAACTCGCCGATACGATCGTCGCCGTCGGAACCAATGCGCTGGAAACGCAGACCAACTATTTCCTGAATCATTGGGTGCCAAATCTGCGCGGCGCTTCGGGCGACAAGAAAAAATCCGAACTTCCAAACGAAGCGCACCCGCCGGCCCGGATCATCTTCGTCGATCCACGCCGCACGGTGACGGTCAACGCCTGCGAAATTGAAGCTGGCAAGGACCGAATGATGCATCTCGCGATCAATTCGGGCACGGACCTCGCGCTCTTCAACGCCTGGCTGACCTATATTGCGGAGAAGAGCTGGACCGATAAGGACTTCGTCTCCGCCGCGACGAAGGACTTCGACAAAGCGGTGGCGGCTAACAAGACGAGCGTAGAGGAAGCCGCCAAGATAACCGGGCTCACGCCGGACGAGATTCGCAAATCGGCCGAATGGATCGCGCAGCCGAAAGAGGGAGGCGCCCGAACCCGGACTATGTTCGCTTACGAGAAAGGCCTGATCTGGGGCAACGACAACTACCGCACCAACGGCGCGCTGGTGAATGTCGCGCTGGCGACCGGCAACATCGGGCGTCCCGGCGGCGGCTGCGTGCGAATGGGCGGCCATCAGGAAGGCTATGTGCGCCCGTCCGATGCTCACGTCGGTCGTCCGGCGGCCTATGTCGACAAGCTGCTGCTTGAGGGCAAAGGCGGCGTTCATCACATCTGGGCTTGCGATCATTACAAGACCACCCTCAACGCCGACAAATTCAAGCAGAACTACAAGAAGCGCACAGACATCGTGAAGGACGCGATGTCCGCGGTGGCCTACGGCGACCGCAAGGCTATGGTCGACGCGATCCTCGGCGCAATCAAGAAGGGCGGACTCTTCGCGGTCGACGTCGATATCGTGCCGACGCAGATCGGCAAGGCAAGCCACGTCTGGTTGCCGGCCGCCACCTCCGGAGAAATGAACCTGACCTCAATGAACGGCGAGCGTCGTCTTCGCCTTACCGAGCGGTATATGGACCCGCCCGGCCAAGCAATGCCCGATTGCCTGATCGCGGCGCGCATCGCCAATCACATGGAGCGAATATTCCGCGAAATGGGCAAGCAAGACGTCGCGGACAAGTTCAAGGGCTTCGACTGGAAGACCGAAGAAGACGCCTTCATGGATGGCTATCACGCCAATGCGAAAGGCGGCGAATTCGTCACCTACGAGCGTCTGAGCGCCATGGGAACCAACGGCGTCCAGGAACCGGCGACGGCATTCGAGGGCGGCAAGCTCGTCGGCACCAAGCGTCTCTTCGCCGACGGCAAGTTCAACTCGAAGGACGGCAAGGCGACGTTCATGGCGACCCAATGGCGGGGGTTGCAAGCTGCGGGAAAGGAAGAGGAATCCAAAAAATACGCTTTCCTGATCAACAATGGTCGCGCCAACCATGTCTGGCAAAGCGCCTATCTCGATCAGGAGAACGATTTCGTCATGGGTCGTTGGCCGTACCCGTATATTCAGATGCACCCCGACGACATGAAGGAGCTCTCGCTCAATCCCGGCGATCTGGTCGAGGTGTATAATGAAAATGGGGCGACGCAAGCAATGGCGTACCCGACGCCGACCGCCAGACGGAAGCAAACATTCATGCTGTTCGCTTTCCCGACGGGCGTCCAGGGCAACGTCGTCTCACCGGGCGTGAACGAATTCATCATCCCGAACTACAAGCAGACGTGGGGCGATATCCGCAAGATCGCCTCGGCGCCTGAGGGCGCGCGGAAAACCAGCTTCAAGTCCTGGGAATACAGCGTCTGACCTCCGACAGGCGACTGAAAAAGCGTGCGGGCAGTAAACCAGCCCGTTTTCCTTCGGCTTCGTACGGGCCGAAAGAGACGTTCGAAACTTCACTCGGGCGCGTCGTCTTAGGCGACCTGCCCGAGTCTGCTGCCTACGACCGTTTCTTTATTGGCCGGAACGCTTGTCCGATGTCCCACCCTGGTCAATTTGTGTTTCGGCGTGCAATTTTGACCCCCTGAGGCGGGGGATCGGCGTCCAAAATTGACCCCCTAAATCCTACTCTGATGGACTGCCTGTTTTTGTTTGAAGCGGGCGGTGGGGGATGCTGATTGTGGAGACGATCGGCCGGATACGGCGCGAGCATTTTTCGAAGGGCAAGTCGATCAAGGAGATTGCGCGCGATCTGAAGATATCGCGCAACACGGTTCGCAAGGTGCTGCGCTCGGGCGAGACATCGTTTTCCTACGAACGGGAGAACCAGCCGCGCCCCAAGCTAGGGCGCTGGCAAGTCGAGATCGATCAGATGCTGACGCAAAACGCCGGCAATACGGCGCGCGAGCGTTTAACGCTGATCCGGCTGTTCGAGGAACTGCGGGCGCTGGGCTACGACGGCGGCTACGACGCTGTTCGGCGCTACGCCAAGACCTGGACCCGCGAGCACGCCAGCCAGACGGCGAGCGCCTACGTTCCCTTGTCGTTTGCGCCGGGCGAAGCCTACCAGTTCGATTGGAGCCACGAGATCGTGGTGCTGGACGGCGCCACGGTGACCTTGAAGGTCGCACACGTCCGCCTCTGCCACAGCCGCATGATGTTCGCTCGCGCCTATCCGCGCGAGACCCAGGAAATGGTGTTCGACGCGCATGATCGGGCTTTCGCCTTCTTCAAGGGCGCCTGCACACGCGGCATTTACGACAACATGAAGACCGCGGTCGAGACGATCTTGGTTGGCAAGGACCGGCAATACAATCGCCGCTTCTTGCAAATGTGTGCCCATCATCTCGTGGACCCGGTCGCCTGCACGCCGGCGTCCGGTTGGGAAAAGGGCCAGGTGGAGAACCAGGTCGGCCTCATCCGCGAGCGCTTCTTCACACCGAGACTGCGGTTCAAGACCTACGACGAACTGAACGCGTGGCTCGCCGACAGGTGCGTCGCTTACGCCAAGGCGCATCCACATCCCGAACGACCCGAGCGGACCGTATGGGAGGTCTTCGAGGAGGAGCGGCCCAAGCTCGTCGCTTATCGCGGTCGATTCGACGGGTTCCACGCGTTGCCGGCCTCGGTCTCGAAGACCTGCCTGGTGCGGTTCGACAACAACAAATACTCGGTGAGCGCTAGCGCGATCGGTCGGCCTGTCGAGGTTCATGCCTACGCCGAGCGCATCGTCATCCGCCAGGATGGGCGCATTGTCGGGGAACATCCCCGCAAATACGGCCGGGGCGAGACGGCCTACGATCCTTGGCATTATGTCCCGGTTCTGGCCCGCAAGCCCGGCGCCCTGCGCAATGGCGCTCCATTCAAGGACTGGGTGCTGCCGGCGGCGCTGGAGCGGGTGCGGCGCAAGCTCACCGGGTCCGATGACGGCGATCGTCAGATGGTCGCCATCCTCGCCGCCGTGCTCACCGATGGATTGCCGGCGGTGGAAGCGGCCTGCGCCCAGGCGATATCCGAAGGCGTCCATTCGTCCGACGTGGTCATCAACATCCTCGCGCGCCAACGCGATCCCGGACCTGTCGCGCCCATCTTCACCCCGGATGCGCTGAAGCTCCGGCATGCGCCGGTCGCCGATTGCGCCAGATACGATCAACTCAGGAGGGCATGACCATGGAGAGAACCGAGGTCCTCGAAATGATGGGCGAACTCAAACTCTACGGCATGAAAAGCGCCTACGATGAGACGCTCGCCACCGCGCTCAAGCGCAAGCATGAGCCGCAACAGTTGGTCGGCGATCTGCTCAAGGCCGAGATATCGGAGAAACAGGCGCGTTCGATCAGATACCAACTCGCCATCGCCAAATTGCCCCTCGCCAAGGATTTGGAAGACTTTGCGTTCAAGGACACGCCGATCAACGAGAACCTCGTGCGCGATCTGGCTGGCGGCGCCTTCATCGCTCAACAACGCAATGTGGTCCTGGTTGGCGGGACTGGCACGGGGAAGACCCATTTGGCGATCGCCATCGCGCGAAGCTGTATCCGCTCGGGGGCTCGCGGTCGTTTCTTCACCACCGTCGATCTCGTCAACCGACTTGAGGCCGAGGGTCGGTCTGCCCGCCAGGGACGGCTCGCCGATTATCTCACTCGCCTCGACTTCGTCATTCTCGACGAACTCGGCTATCTCCCCTTCGCGCAGGCCGGCGGACAGCTCCTGTTCCATCTGATCAGTCGCCTCTATGAGCGCACATCGATCATCGTGACGACCAATCTCGCCTTTGGCGAATGGCCGAGCGTCTTCGTTGAGCCAACCGCTGCATGCTGCCCCTATTCTTGATCGGCTGATATGCGAAGTCCGGGTCACGGACCCACGCCATCCCCTTTTCGGTCAGCAGTTTACGACATTGCCGGAGCGATCGGGGCGGGGTGCCGCTTTCGTGGTCGTCACCCTGCCTGACGGCCGGCGACGCTCGATCCGACGGGCGGCGACGGATCTCGGGGGAGCCGTCGCGACGGCGGCTGAGCCTCGATCCGCCCTGCCGCGCGCGAGCGCCCGCACGGTCCTGCCCTTGGCACATCATTTGGCGCGGACGCTCGCCTCTTCCTCCAAGGAAGAGGTGATTCGCGATGACAATCCATGCCCTTCCCCACCGCGTAGCGTCCCCGGCGTTAATCAAGCCGCCTTCCACACCGCCTCGGGTCTGGTCGGGCCTGGGCGCCCAGACACAGGTTCAAGTCGCGCAAGTTCTTGCCGCGCTGATGCGTCGGATGACGTCCGGGACCTCTGTGACGGAGGAGCGCCCGCATGCTGACCGCGCTTGCCCCTGACGAACAGATCAGCACGGCGCATCGCGCCAAGCGGGCCTATATTTACGTTCGCCAATCTTCGGTGAACCAGATGAAGCATCATCGGGAGAGCACCGAACTCCAGTACCGGCTCGTCGAGCGCGCCATCAGGTTCGGGTGGCCTCGTGAACGGGTCGAGGTCATCGACGAAGACCTTGGCAAATCCGGCGCCAGCGGCAGCGACCGCAGCGGCTTCCAGAAGCTCATCGCCGAGATCGGCCTCGGCAACGCCGGGCTCGTGGTCAGCCTCGACGCGTCACGGCTCGCCCGCAACAATCGCGATTGGCATCAACTGCTCGAACTTTGCTCTCTCTTCGGCGTCCTCATCGCCGATGGCGAGCGCCTCTTCAATCCATGTCTCTACCATGACAGGCTGCTGCTCGGTCTGTCCGGCATCATGAGCGAGGCCGAACTGCATCAGATCCATATCCGCCTGCACCAGGGCGAACGGCAAAAGGCGGCGCGCGGCGAACTGCGCATACCCGTGCCGGCCGGCTTGGCCTACGATCGGTCCGGCGCCATCATCCTCAACCCGGATGAGGAGGTGCAGGCGCGCTTGCGCCTCGTCTTCGCCAAGTTCCGGGAATTGCAGAGCGCCCGGGCCGTGATGCGCTATCTCCTCACTCAGCGCCTCCCCGTCCCCGTGCGAGCGTTGTTTGGTCCGGCACCCCATGATGTCGTTTGGCGGGAGGCGGATGGCGCCAGGGTCCGCAGCATTCTGCACAATCCGGCTTATGCCGGCGCGTACGTCTACGGCCGCCGGCGACAGGACCCCAGCCGGCGAAAGCCCGGCGCCCGCAGCGCGACCGCGAAGGTCGCACTGAGCGAATGGCCGGTGTGCCTCAAGGCTGCCCATCCCGGTTATATTGACTGGGAACAGTTCGTCGCCAACCAGCAGCGCTTGGCGCAGAACAGCAACGGTTATGCGGCGGGAAATATGGGCGTTCCCAAGAAGGGCAGTGCGCTGCTACAGGGCGTCGCCGTCTGCGGGCGCTGCGGGCGGCGCATGAGCCTGCGCTACACCGGACCGAACGCCGATTATCCCGTCTATTGCTGCCGCTCCGATCGCGACATGGCCGCTGGGCCGCTCTGCCAGGAGGTGCGCGCCCTGCCTGTCGACGCCCTGGTCGAACAGAGCCTCCTTGACGCCCTGGCCCCGGATCAGATCGTCCTGGCGATGGCGGCTCTCGAACAAATCGAGGTGGAAGCATCCCGGCTCGAACGGCAATGGGCGCTGCGTCGCGAACGCGCCCGTTACGACGCCGAGAGGGCGCGCCGCCAGTATGACGCCGTCGAGCCGGAAAACCGCTTGGTGGCGCGCACGCTGGAACTCCTCTGGGAGGAAAAGCTACGCGCCGCCGAAGCGATCGAGAAGGAGTATGAGCAATGGCGCCAGGAGGAGCCCCTCGTCCTCAGTGACGTCGACCGCGCCGCGTTGCTCGCCTTGGGCGAAAACCTGCCGGGGATCTGGAGAGCCGCCACGACGACCGCGGCCGACCGCAAGCGGATTCTGCGCTTCATCGTCCGTGAGGTCACGCTTGACCAGAAGCGGGCGCGAGGCCAGGTCGCGATAAATATCCTTTGGCACACTGGCGCTGTGACCACGCACGCCGTGCGCCGCCGCGTCCGTGGCTACGACGACTATGACGACCTCGAGACCTTGCGTCGTCGAGTCAGCGAACTCAATCGGGCCGGCAAGATGGACAAAGAGATCGCCGCGACGCTGAACTGTGAAGGCTTCGTCGGCGCCCGCGGCTGCCTCTTCCAGGGCGAAAACGTCTGGCTTCTGCGTAAGCGGTGGGGGCTTCCGACTGTCAAGATCAACGGGACCGATGCTAACCCGGTTCGCTGGTCAGACGGAACCTACTCGATCCAAGGCGCCGCGGCGGAGCTCGACGTTACGCCGCAGACGATCTTCAAATATCTCAAGCGGGGCCTTCTGATCGGCCACCAACTGACGAAAGGACAGCCATGGCAAATCGACCTCACAGATCACCAGATCCTTCACCTGCGCGATCGTCTCCGGCGCATCAGACGGTCAAGAATGAAGGCAGCATGAAAGCTTCGGCGATCCCAAGATGACGACGGCGTTGCTCGACCGTCTCACGCATCACTGCGACATCGTCGAAACCGGCAACGATAGCTGGCGCTTCAAGAACCGCGCCTGACCCCACCGCGCTCGCCCCGACTGCGCAACCCCGACCGGCTCCGTCGGGCCGAGCGCTACCGTCCGCAACACGAAATCAGGGGGGTCAATTTTGGACGCCGATACGGGGTCAACATTGCAGGCCGATTGACACCTATTTGCGCGTTTCGGTGACCGATCGTTGCGATTTTCGCTGCGTCTATTGCATGTCCGAAGACATGAACTTTCTGCCCAAGCGCGACGTTCTGACGCTTGAGGAGATCGACCGTCTTTGTTCGGCGTTCATCGCGCTTGGAACCCGGAAATTGCGGATCACGGGTGGCGAACCGCTCGTGCGACGCGACGTCATGCGCTTGTTCCGCTCGCTCTCACGCCAGCTTGATATGGGGGCGCTTGACGAGCTGACGCTTACGACCAATGGCTCACAGCTTGCGCGCTATGCGGCGGAACTGGCCGACTGGGGCGTCAGGCGCGTCAATGTCTCGCTCGATACGCTCGACGAGAAGAAGTTCCGCGCTATCACTCGCTGGGGCGACTTCGACAAGGTGATGGCTGGGATCGACGCGGCGCAAGCCGCCGGCCTTGCCGTCAAAATTAATGTGGTCGCGTTGAAAGGCCTCAACGACGAAGAGGCATTTGGGCTGGTCGCGTGGGCGCACGGCCGAGGCATGGAGTTGACCTTCATCGAGGTCATGCCCCTTGGTGAAATCGAGGTTGGCCGCGCGGATCAGCACTTGCCGCTGACCGAGCTTCGCGCCAAGCTTTCGACTCGCCTGACGTTGACCCCGTCCGAATTCGCGAGCGGCGGGCCGGCGCGCTATTACGATGTGGCCGAGACGAATGGGCGCATTGGCTTCATCACCCCGCTCACCCATAATTTCTGCGAAAGCTGCAATCGGGTCCGCGTCACTTGCACGGGCACGCTCTACATGTGCCTGGGACAGCAAGACGCCGCCGACCTGCGCGCACCATTGCGCCAATCGGATAACGACGAGGCCCTCAACGCTGCGATCCGGTCAGCGATCGCGCGAAAGCCCAAAGGCCATGATTTCATTATCGATCGAACGATTCAAAGACCGGTCCTGGCGCGCCACATGAGCGTAACCGGGGGTTAGCCCCAATTCGACCGCTGACGCGCCATTGCCCCTAAAGCCTTGGCTGTCGTCAATATGTCGTATATTCATGACATATTGAAGTTTCATCGTTGACGAGCCGAGCGCGGCCCGCGACCGACCACGATGTTTGCGGGGCGAGGTTTGGGTTTCGGACCGGCGTTCCATGAAAGCATCCTCCGACCAATTTTGCTTTGAACAGGAGAAGTTCCGTGAAGTTACTCGGTCCCGCGGCTGCGCTAACCGCCTTTGCCGCAATGGTCACCGGAGCGAATGCCGTCGACCTCGACCCGCAGCTTCCCGCCTACAAGACCGTCAGCGGCGTCTCGGGGCAGATCAAAGCGGCTGGCTCCGACACGATGGGCAACCTGATGAAGCAGTGGGCCGCAGGGTTCAAAGCCCTGTACCCCGACCTGAAAGTAGAAATCGAGAGCAAGGGCTCGTCGACAGCGCCGCCCGCGCTTGTTGCGGGCGTCTCGCAGATCGGACCGATGTCGCGCGGCATGAATGGCGATGAGATCGCGGCTTTTCAGAAGAAATTCGGATACGCCCCGTCGTCGCTTCCGGTCGCCGTCGACGCGCTCGCGGTCTACGTCAACAAGGACAATCCGCTCCAATGCCTAACGATCCAGCAGGTCGACCAGATTTTCTCGAAAGATCACTGGAACAGCAATGGAATTAACATCGACACCTGGGGCGGCGCCGGTCTAACCGGCGAGTGGGCGACAAAGCCGATCGCGCGCTTCGGCCGCAATTCCCTTTCGGGGACTTACGAAACATTCAAAGCGGCTGTCCTCAATAACGGAGAGTTCAAGGACGACGTAAAACAGCAACCCGATTCTTCGGCCGTGGTACAGATGGTCGCCAACGACAAGTCTGCGATCGGATATTCCGGGATCGGATACCTCACAGACAACATCCGCGCCGTCCCGTTGGCCGCGTCCGTTGGCAGCAAATGCTACGATACATCCGCAGAGTCTGCCTACTCCGGCAATTATCCGCTCTCGCGCTATCTCTATCTCTATCTGAACAAAAATCCCAATCAGCCTCTCGATCCGCTGCTGGCGGAGTTTGTCAAATATGTTGTCTCGAAGGACGGTCAGGCGGGGACGATCAAAGAGGGCTTCTATCCCGTCAACAATGCGACCCGGAGAAAAGCTCTGACCACGCTTGGAATTTCAACCGAGACAAATTGAGGTCGCAGACGATCGAACGATGCAAGGAAATCGGCGGAGGCGACCGTGGCGGACAAAATCTTCAATGTGCTTTTCCTGTGCACGGGAAATTCGGCCCGTTCGATCATCGCCGAATGCATCTTGAACCGAACTCGGTCAGGGCCGCTTTCGCGCATTCAGCGCCGGTTCTCACCCGAAGGGTCAGGTTCATCCCTTTGCGATCGACCTCCTCAACAGGCTGAATTTTGTCACAGACGGCCTGCGCTCAAAAAGTTGGGACGAATTTGCCGCGCCCGGCGCGCCTTCGCTGGATTTCGTTTTCACGCTCTGCGACGAAGCCGCCGCGGAGGAGTGTCCGGCGTGGCCCGGTCAACCAATGACTGCGCATTGGGGTCTGCCCGATCCCGCTGCGGCTGAGGGCAACGAAGCCGAAAAACGTCTGGCGTTCGCGGACGCGCTTCGAATGCTCAACAACCGCATCTCAATCTTCGTGAGCCTGCCGATGAAGAGTCTGGACAAGCTGTCTCTGCAGAGGCGGCTGGACGAGATCGGGCAGACCACGCAACTCCCGCAATCCGCCTAGGCGCGGCGCTCAAATCACGGACATCAAGCCAATAGATGAAACGAGCTTCCTCCAATAAAATTCGAAGCGCTCACGCGTCCGGCGGAATCGATTCTGCCGACGCGCTCGCCGTGCTCGCGGCGCTCGCCCACCCTTGGCGCTTGGAGACGTTTCGCCTCCTGATCCGATATCTGCCCTACGGGCTCACAGCTGGCGATATCGCGCGGTTGATCGCGCTGTCGCACAACACGCTCTCTCCGCATCTGGCGATACTCGAGCAAGCCGGACTGGTGCGCTCGCGCCGCGATGGCCGCACCATTATTTTTGTCGCGGTGAGGGAGCGGGCGCAGCGACTGGCCGCGTTCCTGAGTGAGGACTGCTGCGCGGCGACCGGCGTCGCTTGCGCGCCTCTCGGGTCGCAGGATTCCGATCCGTTCCCCGCCAAGCGCGAGGTCTCTTGCCCCGGTAAGATCTACAACGTTCTGGTCCTTTGCACCGGCAATTCGGCGCGCTCGATCCTGGCCGAGGCAATTCTGAACAGGGAGGGTCAGGGCCGCTTTCGAGCATTTTCGGCGGGGAGCCGTCCGAGGAGCGACCCGAACCCCCATTGTCTCGCGCTGCTGGAGGACCTCGGTTACGACATTCGGGGATTCCGGTCCAAAAGCTGGCGGGAATTCGCGCGTCCCGGCGCTCCGATCATGGATTTCATCTTGACCGTTTGCGATTCGGCCGCGGGTGAGGCGTGTCCCCACTGGCCGGGTCACCCGATTGTCGCGCATTGGGGTATTCGCGATCCTGCGGCGATCGGAGGCACCGAGGCCGAAAGGCGAGCCGCATTCATGGAAGCCTATCGTCAGTTGACCGCGCGCATTTCCAGCGTGGTCAATCTCGACATCGAGAATCTCGAACCGGCGACGCTGAAGCGAAACCTCGCCGCCATCGGCAGAATGGAGGGAGCCACCAAAATGACCCTTCAAGAAGAGGTGGCGTGAGGATGAATCGTGCATTTCGTCCGTCCGGCTCGAAAGTCGCGGCGCACCGCCATCACCCAGCCCTCATCGTCTGCCGGGTACTCGGACTGAACCTTAATTCGGAGGCCTTGCGATGGACGTGATCATCTACCACAATCCCGATTGCGAGACCTCGCGCAACACGCTCGCGATGATCCGAAATTCGGGCGTCGAGCCGCATATCATCGACTATCTGAAATGCCCGCCGACGCGATTGCTGCTCACCCAGTTGATCGCCCGCGCCGGCCTGACGGTGCGCCAGATCTTGCGCGAGAAGGGCACGCCCTTTCACGATCTCGGCCTCGGCGATGCCTCGCTTGGCGACGACGCGCTGCTCGACGCGATCGGCGCGCATCCGATCCTGATGAACCGGCCGCTTGTGGTCTCGCCCAAGGGCGTGCGGCTGTGCCGTCCCTCAGAACAGGTTCTCGATCTCCTGCCGCCCCAGCGCGGAGAATTCTTCAAGGAGGACGGCGAGCGCGTGATCGACGACGACGGCCGGCGGGTGGCGACGGCGTGACCTTTCCTCTCTCCAGACGCCTCGCCGCCGAAGGCCTCGGAACGGGACTGCTCGTCGCAACGGTCGTCGGCTCGGGCGTCATGGGCGAAAGGCTCTCGGGCGGCAACGCCGCTCTCGCCTTGCTGGGCAACACCTTGCCGACCGGCGCGATTCTGGTGGTGCTGATCCTGGCGCTTGGGCCGATCTCCGGCGCGCATTTCAACCCGGCGGTGTCGCTGGTGATGAGCCTGCGCAAGGAGCATCCGTGGCGGGAGTTCCTGCCCTATGCGGCCGCGCAGATCGTCGGCGGCTGCGCCGGGACTCTGGTGGCGCACGGCATGTTCGAACTGCCGCTGCTCGAACTCGCCGTCAAAGCGCGCAGCGGCCCGGCCCAAGGGTTCGCGGAATTCGTCGCCACTTTCGGGTTGATCGTCACCATCCTTGCGGTGTCCCGCTTCAGGAGCGAGGCGATTCCCGTCGCGGTTGGTCTCTACATCACGGCGGCCTACTGGTTCACCGCGTCCACGTCCTTCGCCAATCCCGCCGTCACGATCGCCCGCGCATTCACCGACAGCTTTTCCGGCATTGCGCCCGCCGATGTTCCAATGTTCATCGTCGCGCAGTTCGCCGGCGCCCTGACGGGGCTCGCCCTGATGCGCTGGTTCTTGCTCGCCGAGCCCGTTCTCACAGACCGTGCGGCGCCGGAATGAGCATGATGCGCAACGCGGCTTGGCCCATTTTGACGCTCTTGTTGATGGCTGTGTCTTTCGTGGTCGGACGGAAGACCGGCGGCTTCCACTCGCTCCCGGCGATCGCAGCCACCTTGCCGGGCGTCGAAGCCGACTTCGGCCGAGAGCTCGACATCAGGATTCGTGAACGCTTTCCGATCGGAACCAGCGAGGAGAGCTTGATCTCCTACCTCACGGATGAAGGGTTTATCCCGAAGTGGCGGCGCCGCGACGACCCCAACGAAAGCGACTTCATACGCAATGGCCTGCTCTGCACGGATGTCGTTCGGGTGTTCTGGCGCGCCGACGCGACAGGCGTTCTTACGGATGTGAGCGGCGCGTATGAAAGCCATTGTCCATGACGGCGACGCGGATCGACAGTCGATTATTTCGAAAATCATGGAAATAGATATTGACACGCGGTTGATGCGAGGGTATCGCTATTTCCATGAAGATCGAAAAAGCTGCGAAGCAACTCGAAGCGCTTGGAAATCCAACGCGGCTCCAAGTCTACCGCTCGCTCGTCCGGGCCGGCGATGGGGGGTTGCCGGTAGGCCGATTGCAAGAAAAACTTGGAATCGCCGCCTCGACCCTTTCCCATCATCTGCATAGGCTTATCCTGACGGGCCTCGTTACTCAGGAACGTCAGATGACCACGCTGATCTGCCGCGCGAACTATCCCGCGATGGATAGCCTGGTCGGGTTCCTCGTCGACGAGTGTTGCGTCGACGCCAAGTGCGCCACCACGGAAGGCGAGGCCGCCGCGTAGAGCCTCTCTTTTATATCTATAATTTCTATAATGCTGGAAGGATGGAATATGATAATCCAAACCCTGGATACCCTTCCCGTTGCTGTCATCGGCGGCGGCCCAGTTGGTCTCGCGGCAGCAGCGCACCTGAGAGCTCGGGCCATGTCGGTGAAGGTCTATGAAGCCGGCCCTACGGTCGGCGCAAACGTCCGCGATTGGGGCCATGTCCGCGTCTTCACGCCCTGGCGCTACTGTGTCGACTGCGGCTGCGACGACACTCCTCAGACGGCATGGCTGGCGATCGCCGCCGGCCGACGCTTTCCCGACCGGAACCGAATTGGTCGACCGACTATCTCGAACCACTTGCGGCAACGCCAGAACTGGCCGCCGCCATCGAAACGAATGCCCGCGTTACTGCGATCTCCCGGCATGGCGTCGATAAAGTCGTCAGTCGCGATCGCGAAGTGCGGCCCTTCGTCTTGTCGGTCAAAACGGGCGTGGACGTTCGCCGCGATCTGGCGCGCGCGATAATCGATGCGTCGGGAACATGGGCGACCCCGAATCCGCTCGGGGCGAGCGGTCTGCCCGCCGACGGCGAGGCCGAATTCCGCGACCGGATCGCCTACGGCATTCCGGACATCCTCGGCCGCGATCGTCATGTCTATGCGGGTCGAAAGACGCTCGTCGTCGGTTCGGGTCATTCAGCCGCGAATGCGCTGCTCGAACTTGCGCGGCTTGCCGAAAATGACCCGCGCACTTCGCTTCTCTGGGCGACCCGAAGCACCGACCTTGAGCGAATTTTCAGCGGCGGGGATGCCGACCAATTGCCGGCGCGCGGCGAACTTGGCGCAAATGTTAGAGAGCTTGTCGACGGCGGACGCGTGTCCCTGCGAACAGGATTCGCCGCATTGGCACTCCGCGAGGAGAACGACAGAATCGTCGCTCAAAGGTGAGACAGCAAACGGCCTGCGGTGGATCGGGCCAGTCGACCGGATCATCGCCGCTACCGGGCAGCGCCCTGACCTGACACTGACGCGCGAGCTGCGCCTCGATCTCGACCCCTGGCTTGAAAGCGCGAAGGCCCTCGGTCCCCTGATCGATCCGAATTTGCATTCCTGCGGATCGGCGCCGCCACATGGGCATCGTGAGCTGGCGCATCCGGAACCCGGCTTCTACACGGTCGGCATCAAGAGCTATGGCCGCGCGCCGACCTTCCTGCTGCTCACGGGCTATGAACAAGTCCGCTCCGTTGCGGCGGCGATCGCCGGCGATCTGGCGGCGGCCGACGACGTGCGGCTCGTGCTTCCGGAAACGGGCGTTTGCTCGACGAAATCTGTCAGTGTGGAGAAAGATGCCGCCGGGGTGTTGCGGCGGTCCTGTCCTCGCGAAAGTCGACGCGTGTTGCATCGCTGACGCCGTTGCAAAAAACGACGGAAAGATAGGTTGCGGGTGCAAGGTCGCTTTGTGAGCAGCCCAGTCCGCGAAACCATCGCGATTTCCAGGGCTCCCGGCCGCGCCGTAATTATCTCGGCGCTTGGCGTGACCCAAATCTTCGCTTGGGGCACGAGCTACTACCTTCTGGCCGTGCTCGCCTCGCCGATCGTCGCAGATACCGGTTGGCCCCTGGCTTGGGTGGTGGGCGGCCTGTCGCTCGGCCTGCTAACGGCCGGCTTGGTCTCGCCATGGGTCGGCCGCGCCATCGCTCGGCTTGGCGGGCGTCCCGTCCTGGCCGCAAGCGCCGGCCTCCTTGCAGTCGGCCTATTGGCTCTGGCGCTGGCGCACTCTCTGGCGGCGTTTCTGGCGGGTTGGCTCGTGATCGGGCTCGGTATGGGAGCGGGTCTCTATGATCCAGCCTTTGCCACGCTTGGGCGCCTCTACGGTGAAAGCGGGCGATCGGCGATCACCACGTTGACGCTCTTTGGTGGCTTCGCCAGCACCGTTTGCTGGCCGCTTTCGGCGTTCCTCGAAGCGCATCTTGGATGGCGCGGAGCCTGTCTGGTTTATGCCAGCCTCCAGCTCGTTGCGGCGCTGCCGATCTATCTGTTCGTTCTGCCGCGCGAACCTCAGCGGCCCCTGAGCTCCCCGGCGACAATCGTCTTGCCTGCGCTCGCTCGGCCCCGCCCGGAAACGCCGCGACGAGGTATGTTTCTCCTCCTCGCCACAACGATCACGCTCGCTTCGGTCGTCTCAACAGCGATGTCAGTGTATTTGTTGACGGTGTTGCAGGCTAAGGGCTTGACCCTCGCAACGGCAGTCGGCCTCGGCGCGCTCGTCGGCCCGTCGCAGGTGACGGCCCGCACGATCGAGATGCTGATCGCGCGATATCATCATCCCATCTGGACGAAGTTCGCCGCCACTTCGCTAGTGACGGCAGGCTTGGCGGCGTTGTGGATAGGCGGCCCGATTACCACCCTTGCTCTGGCGCTTTACGGTGCGGGCATCGGTTTGGAAAGCATCGCCAGGGGCACGCTGCCACTCGCGCTCTTCGGCCGCGAGCAATATCCTGTCATCATGGGCCGCATCGCCATGCCGAGCCTGATCGCGCAAGCGGCGGCCCCATCAATTGGCGCGATCCTGCTTGAATTGGTTGGTTCGAACGGCGCTGTGGCGGTATTTGTGGCCGCCGCCGCCTGCAACCTGCTTTTAGTAGGAGTCCTGTTCTTCATGTTGCGTCTCAGCATCCCAAGGGGCCGGTAGCGACACAATGTTGGCAACAGCCCCCTGGCGCTTGTCCGCGCATCCCATACTGTCCTATAAGCTCCAGGTCCTAATGGCGTGCCAAAAAAGTGCCAAATCTAGAATGGGAAAATAAAAACATTAGCCATTATAATGCGATGCGGGTGTAGCTCAATGGTAGAGCAGCAGCCTTCCAAGCTGAATACGAGGGTTCGATTCCCTTCACCCGCTCCAATCCATCAATTTGCAGCGCGTTCGCATTTTACCGTCGCGCGCCAAGCGGTCGCGTAGCGGCTCTGACTACATCGCCGCGTTGAAATTGACGCGTTGTCGCGCCGGCTTGGATGGCTGCGGCGCCATGGCGCCCAGCGAGAACAGCCGCGGACGCCGGACGCGTCGCCCGACCCCGCCGGCGTTCGGCGCGCATCAGAGGCGCAACGCGTCTGCGCGATCGCCGGGCGGGGGATCACATCGGCTGGCGACTATTCCCCGCGGATTGCGTCGCCGGAGCGTCCGTGCGGGCGCCTCGCTGGCGCGGAGATGCTCCCCCGATTTGGCGGCGCGGTTTCAGGACATCGTGAGCGCGCGGGAACGCCGAAAAGTCCTCTCGCGTTTGTGGCGCCGGGCGCGGCGAGCGCCAACGCCGTTCCGCAGAATAGGCCCTAGGCCACGACGGTCCCGCCCGGGGCGGACGACGGTTACGTTCCGCCGACGGTTTAGGCCATCCCGGCGGATGGCGCGGTCCTCGCGGAGGGCCGTTCGGCCTGCGTCGAGGGCGCGCCGGCCTATGCGCCGGCCCAACCTATTCACGTCGAACGGCCGGCTTATGTCGAACGCCGCGCCTATTTTCCGTTTTCGATTCCGCCGTGGAATTGGCAGCCCGGCCAACGGATGACCTTGTTTCGGGCCGGCGGCGCATTCGGCCGGCCCGATTTGCCGGCTACTGGGTCCGAATGCACCGATAGCCTTGACCGTTCGGGAAAGGAAACAACTCCGTTCCCGCCGCACACGGGCCGAAATCGGAAAACTCGGCGACGGGCCCGTTCGATAGCGGCGCCAGTCCGCGCTCGCGTAACAGCACGCCGGTAGGATCGTCCGCGTGGGCGACGGAAGCGGAGAGCAACGCGAGGACAGCGCCGAGCTTCAACGACTGACGGATCATGTTCGTTTTCCTTCTGTTGAACAGATACATCATACGCGCGAACGCGCGGGCCGGATAACGCCCTCACGAGGAAGTGAAGGCGCGCGGACTCAAAATCGCCTCTCCGCCTTCCACGGATCGCCGAAGCGGCCGGGCCGATAGATCCCCAAATCGTTGGCGCGTCCGCACGCGCGCATGATCCATTGGGGCCTTTCTGGCCCGGAACGACAACGGCGGGCGGCGTATTCTCGGCGTCGCCATTGTTTGGCGCGCCGGAGGTCGGGGCAGCGGCGGACCCTCCGGGGATCGGCGGAACGCTCGAGGCGGAAGGCGCATTCGGCGCGGCTCCCGACGCCATGCCGCTGTTTGGAGCGCCCGGCGTCGTCATCGGGGACGGAGCGCCCAGAGCCCCCGCGCCATTCGTTCCCATGCCGCCGGGGGCCGCGCCCCCCAATGCCGACGCCTCCATCCCCGCACCGAACGGCGTTCCTCCAGCGCCACCCGCCGCTCCTCCTGCGCCAACGGGCGCGACAAGCGCGACCAGCGCGCGAGACACGGTCAGGGACCGGCGGATTGCGCCGCCGGCCCCGACCATCATCCGCTCAGCGCAGAGTCACCAGTTCCAGGGCGGAACTGAAAATGGAAACGGCGTGTGGGCGCGATGCTCCACACAGGCGGGTCGATACACGTAGGTCGGCTGACCTGGAACATACGCGGGATCGCGCTCGATATAGACCGAACGGCCTTCGATGAGCGCCGGCGCCGCCACGGCCCGGCAGACCGTAACCATTCCCGCAACCCTCAGGCGAGCCGTCGGGGCGCGCCGGGGCCTACGGGGGTCTCCAATGCAGAATTCGCTTCGCGCCCTGGCGCTCGTCTTCGTCGCTTCGATCGTTGTTCTCGGCGCCGCCCTGGGCTCGACCAGCGCAATCGCGCCGCTAGGCTCCGACGGCGCCGGCGTCCCGATGCTTGTCGGGCCATGAAGCGATGAGCGTCCTTTGCGCCGCCGAACCTGCGACCCTGTCGGCGATTCCCTCACGTGAGCTTGAAGCGCGCGCCGACGATATCCTGCGCCGCGCCGAGCGCGAGGCGGCGGAATTGCTGGCGGGAATTGAGAAGGCGAAGAGCGGCGGCGATAGCGTCGAGGAGCCGACGGCGGTGCGCCCGAGTCCGCCGACGCCGTGTCAGCAATGGCTCGCCCTCTGTCGGGGCGGCCGCTTCGCTGGCGATAGGCAAGCCACGGGATCGACGCGGCGTCTGTCGTCGACCTGATTGTCGACAGACGGCGACCACGCAGGGTCGAGCCGCAATCGTTCTGGCAAAGACCGCAACGCGCGGTGCGCCAAGCCGAACGTCCACGGTCCCCACAGCCCGCTCGCGCCGCGCAGGTGTGAACGCGTCGCGTCGTGGGGGAGGCGCGTGCGACTTGCCGGCGCCGCAAGCGGCGTTCTATAGGACAACTCTACGGCGAAAGAGCCTCAACGGCCGAGCATTTGGCGGCGCTTTGCGGACTGCCGGAAGCAGAGGGGGGTAGCTCAATGGCGGAGCAGCAGCCTTCCCGAGAGAACGCCCCGGTTCGGTTCGCTCCACCCCCCCAATTTTCCGCTCTTCAGGCAACCAACGCAGGCGCCGGGGCTACGCCGGATCGCCGGCGCCGATGCGCTGACAATCAGAGGGATCGCTCGCGATGACCCATACGATGCTGCGGCCCGAATTCGCCGAGCTGATCGACGCCGAGGCGCCGGTGAGCCAGATCGGAATCGGCTTCACCTTCACCGAGGGGCCGATCTGGCATCCCCGCGACCACTATCTCTTGTTCTCCGACATGCCTGCCGACGTGCGGCGACGCTGGGACGCCACGGGCGGCATTGTCGAGGTGCGCCGCCCGGCCAACAAATGCAACGGCATGACCTATGACGCCGATCTCAACCTGATTGTCTGCGAGCACGCGACGTCGATGTTGATTCGCGAGCGCCCGGACGGGCGGCGCGAGGTCCTCGCCTCGCATTTCGAGGGAAAGGAACTCAACAGCCCGAACGACGTCTGCGTGCGCTCGGACGGATCGATCTATTTCTCAGACCCGTGGTACGGGCGCATGCCGGGCTACGGCGTCGAGCGGCCGCGCCAACTCGGCTTTCAGGGAGTCTACCGGCTTCCCCCGTCTGGCGGCGCGTTGCAGTTGCTGGTGGCGCGCGACCTGTTCGATCAGCCGAACGGCCTGTGCTTTTCGCCCGACGAGCGGCTGCTCTACGTCGACGACACGCCCAGGGCATTGATCCGCGTGTTCGACGTCGCAACCAATGGTTCGCTGTCCGGCGGGCGGATTTTTGCGTCGGGCATTCGCTCGGAACACGAGCGCGGCGTCCCCGACGGCATGAAATGCGATGGGCGCGGCAATGTCTGGGTGACCGCGCCGGGCGGCGTCTGGGTCTATGCGCCGTCGGGAGAACTGATCGGCAAGATCCGCGTTCCCGAGCTTGTCGCCAACCTCGCCTGGGGCGGTTCCGATTTCCTGACGCTGTTCCTGACGGCGACCAGTTCCGTCTACGCCATCGCCACCAGGGTCGGTCCCCGCCGCGAACCCTATATGGGCCCCGGCGACGGCTCCCAGCCAGCGCCTTCGGCCGCCGCCTTGAAGCTCGATCCGCGACGTTGCGCGTTGATCATCCAGGACATGCAGAACGACGCGGTCAGCGAGGGCGGCGCGTTCGCCGCGTCCGGCTCGCCGGCCCATGCGCGGGAGCAACGCGTCGTCGACAACCTGCGCCGCCTCGCCGACGCGGCGCGGGCGCGCGGCGTGATGATCATCCATGTCTGGTTCGTCGTCGAACCCGGCGCGCCGGGGATGACGCTCAACGCGCCGCTGTTCCGCGGCGTCCTCGACAACAACGCGATGGTGCGCGGCTCGTGGGGCGCGGCGCCGGTCGACGGGCTCGAACCGCAGCCCGGCGACTTCATCGTCGAGAAGGCGCGGATGAGCGCGTTTGAAGGCACGCGCCTGGAGACGGTGCTCAAGAGCGGCGGCCGCGACACGATCCTCAGCACCGGCGCGTGGACCAACATGTCGGTCGAGCACACCGCGCGCACCGGCGCGGACAAGGGCTATCACGTCGTCGTTCCCGAGGATTGCTGTTCGACGATGAACGCCGACTGGCACAACGCCGCCATCAACTTCGCGCTGCAGAACGTCGCGGTGGTGACGAATTCCGGCGCGGTGATCGCCGCGCTCGGCTGATTGCGGGCGCCGCAACGAATCGCGCTCGCCGGCGCGCGACGGCGATCCATTGCCGCGTATTATTCCGTGGCGTCTTCTTCGAAGCGCGGAGCCGCCTGGCTCGCCGCGCCGGCGGCGCGATGTTTGCGCGCATTCGTCACAAATGCGGTCAATGCCGGCAGGGTTTTGTCTACCCTCTCGACAGGTTTGTCATGTCGAGAGTTCAAGACGCGGTAAGAGTTTGCTAGCCTATTTCCGTAGGGGGATGTAAGCCATGTCAAAGAACTCTGAGACTTTCGGCTTCGTATATTCGGTCACCGACGACGATGGTCGGTTCACCATTGGCAATTCAGCGCCGGTCGCGACGGGGGTCACCGTAACAACCGAACCGGTTCTGAGCCACCACCCGCAATTTTCGATCGACGGCTACCTCGAGGCCAACGGTCAGTTTGATCCGCACGAGAAGGAACAACTGACGTTTGTCTCCAAGGCCGACGACGGCTCCGGCGATCAGGGGTTCATCGCCAAGGACTCGACCGGGCATTATTTCTTCTTCACCCAGGATCAGCTCGCCGGCAGCGATATTACCCTGCACAGGGAGCACGGCGGCGAGCATATCTGCTTCATGCCGGGGACGCGGATCGCGACGCCGGCCGGCGAGACGCCGGTCGAGGCGCTCGCCATCGGCGATCTCGTGCTGACCAGCGACGGCGCAGCGGTCGCGATTCGCTGGATCGGCCGGCAAACCATATCGCGGCTGTTCACCGACGAGTTGCGCCTGCCGGTTTGCGTGAAGGCGGGGGCGTTCGCCGACGCGGTTCCGCGCCGCGATCTGCATCTGTCGCCCGACCACGCGCTGTTCATCGATGGCGTGCTGGCCCACGCCGGCAGCCTGGTCAACGGCGTGTCGATCGTGCGAAGCCCCGATTTGCCGGCGGTGTTCACCTACTATCACATCGAAGTGGCCGGTCATGCGCTCATTCTGGCGGAGAACACGCCAGCCGAGACGTTCATCGACAACGTCAGCCGGATGAATTTCGACAACTGGCGCGAACATGAGGCGCTGGAGGCGAGCGGCGCGCCGAGCGTCGAAATGGCCTATCCGCGCGCCAAGGCTCACCGGCAGGTGCCACGGGCGATCCATGATCGCCTGGCTGAGCGCGGGGCAGCGCTCTACGGAGCGCAGAGCGCCGCCGCCTGACGCGCCAGCCCCGCGGTCCTCAATCGTCGCTCGCTTGAGCGCAGCCTTGCAAGTCACGGGGCGGCATGTCCGACTTTCTTTCAACCCTCGCGGGGTCGTCTCGCGCCGCGCGCTCCAGACGTGCGGATCGCGTCGCGGCAAAGACGCCGCCGGACGCTCCCGCGAGCCGCAAGGTGGATCAAGGAGCGCCCGCCAGGCCGCCGGGCGGGCCCGCTCAGGCGCGGGACGGCGAACTGGCGCGCATCTTCGCTCGCTTTCGCTCGACCGCGCTGTTCGACGACGATTATTATCGAGCGACCTATCTCGACGTCGTCGAAGCGCGGGTCGATCCGCTCGAGCACTTCTTCTATCAGGGTTATCGCGAGGGGCGGCGGCCGAATCGGCTGTTCGACCCGATCTGGTACCTGAAGACCTATCCCGACGTGAAAGCGAGCGACCAGCAGCCGCTATTGCACTATTTGCTGTTCGGCGAGCGCGAGGGGCGGCGTCCCGGCCCGCATTTCGACCCCGTCTGGTACCGCAAGACCTATGGCGTGGCCGAGGACGAGAACGCGCTGTCGCACTATCTCAAACACCGGCTCGGCCCGTTCAGTCCAATTCCCGAATTCGACGCCAAATATTACCTCGAGACCTACAAGGACGTCGCGGCGGCGGGCGTCGATCCGTTCGAGCATTTCATGTTTCGCGGCTATTGCGAGGGCCGCAATCCCTCGATCCGCTTCGACACCAAATTCTACCGGCAGCGCTATCTGAAAGGGCAGGCCGACCGCAACCCGCTGGACCACTACCTCGAACATCGCCACGAAGCGGGGATTTTCAGCTCGCCTCCCGAGAACGAGGCGACCATCCCCGCCGAGGTCAGGCGGTTCACCAGGCCGGGGCCACATTTCGAGGAGCTTCGCCCGCCGCCCGCGAGCGCCAGGCGGCGCGCCAAGGCGCTCGCCTACTATCTGCCCCAGTTCCATTCCTTCCCCGAAAACGACGCCTGGTGGGGCAAGGGCTTCACCGAGTGGACCAACATCGCGCGCGGCCTGCCGCGCTTCAAGGATCACTACCAGCCGCGGGTGCCGCGCGACCTTGGATTCTACTCGCTGGCGACGGTCGATACGATGCGCAAGCAGGTGGAGATGGCCAAGTCCGCCGGTCTCTATGGCTTCGTATTTTACTACTACGCGTTCAACGACAAGCGGCTGCTGGAGCGGCCGCTCGAGCTTTTTCTGCAGACGCCCGACATCGACATGCCGTTCTGCCTGATGTGGGCCAACGAGAACTGGACGCGGCGCTGGGACGGCCTGGAAGGAGAGGTGCTGATCGCGCAGGACTACCGCGAGGACGACGACCTGCGCCTCATCGCGGAATATGCGCGGCATTTCGCCGATCGTCGCTACATCAGAATCGAAGGTCGGCCGCTGCTGATGATCTATCGTCCCGGCCTGATCCCGAACGCGTCGAAGGCGATCGCGCGCTGGCGTTCGCTGTTCGCCGACCAGTTCGGCGAAAATCCGATCATCGTCATGAGCCAGAGCTTCGATGACCTCGATCCGACGGCGTTCGGCCTGGACGGGGCGATCGAGTTTCCGCCGCACAAGCTCACCCGGAACATGCGTCTGGCGGAAAGCGCCCCGCAATTGCTCGACGATACGTTTTCCGGCCAGATATTCGCCTACGACGATCTCGTCGCGTGCTCGCTTGACGAGCCCCCTCCACCCTTCCCACTGATCAAGACGCTCGTTCCTAGCTGGGACAACGACGCCCGGCGGCAGGGCGCCGGCCTGATCGTTCACGGCTCGACCCCGGCCAAATACGAAGCCTGGCTGTCGGCGCTGGTTGAGAAGGCCGACCGCCATCGCTTTTTTGGCGAGGCAATCGTTTGCGTGAACGCCTGGAACGAATGGTGCGAAGGCGCCTACCTCGAACCGGACCTGCACTTCGGGTCCGCCTATCTGAACGCGACCGGACGCGCCGTCACCGGCCTGACGCGCGGCGCCGCGCGGCCACGCCTGCTGCTGGTCGGCCATGACGCGTTTCCGAGCGGCGCCCAGCAGCTCCTGCTGAACATCGGCCGGACGATGCGCAACGCCCTCGGGGTCGAGATCGAGTTTTTTCTGCTGGCCGGCGGCGCGCTCGAAGGCGAGTATTCGGCCGTGGCGCCGCTGACCGTCGTCCGAGACCGCGGCGCGCTCGCCTCGAGCATCCGCGATCTTTGCGCCCGCGGCTTCAGCGCCGCCATCGTCAACACCTGCGCGGCCGGAGAGGCCGCTTCGGCACTCGCCTCGCACGGCCTCGACACTATCCTCCTGGTCCACGAACTGCCGCGTCTGCTGCGCGAAAAGGCGCTCGAGACTGCCGCGAAATCCGGCGTCGCGAGCGCCAAATATGTGGTGTTCGCATCGAGCTTCGTTTGCGAAAAGGTCATCGACGCGCTGGGGCTTCCGACGAGCCCGAAGCTGATGATCCGGGCGCAAGGCTCCTACAAGCCGGCGATCTACGCGCCCGAGGACGCCAAGGCGCTGCGCCGGCAGCTCGGAATAGAGCCCGACGCCTTCCTGGCTCTCGGGGTCGGCTATGCCGACATGCGCAAGGGGTTTGATCTGTTCCTCCAGGTCTGGCGGGTGATGCGCGCGACGCGGCCGGCCGTCCACTTCTGCTGGGTCGGCGATATCGACGCCAACCTCAAGGAATGGCTGGCCGGCGAGATCGCCGAGGGGGTCGCGGCGGGCACCTTGCACATGGCGGGTTATCGCCACGATGTCAGCGCGTTCTTCTCGGCCGCCGACGCGTTCCTGCTGACGTCGCGCGAAGACCCTTTCCCGACGGTCGCGATCGAGGCGATGAGCGTTGGCCTGCCGGTGCTCGCCTTCGACGGAAGCGGCGGAATGGCCGAATTCCTGAAAGAGGAAGGGCTGGGCTACGTGGTTCCCTATTGCGACGCGCCGGCGATGGCCGCGCGTCTGAAGACCATGCTCCAAGGGGGCGCTGATCCTGAGATGCGCGCCAAAGCGCAGGAAACGGTGGAGAAGCGCTTCGGTTTCACGCCCTATGTTCGCGACCTCCTGCGCCTCGCCATGCCCGAACTGCCGTCGGTGTCGGTGGCGGTGCCCAACTTCAACTACGCCCATTGCCTCGCCGACCGCATGTACACGATCTTCGATCAGACCCATCCGGTGGAAGAGGTGATTGTTCTTGACGACGCTTCGTCGGACAACAGCGTCGAGGTCATCCAGCGGGTCGCGGAAGAACGCCAACGCGACGTCACTCTGGTCATCAATGACATCAATTCGGGATCCGTTTTCGCACAATGGCGCAAGGCGGCCGAAACGGCGCAAGGCGAGTTTGTCTGGATCGCCGAGGCGGACGATCTTTGCGACCCGTCGTTCCTTTCGACGATGCTGCAGATCCTTCACGCCGATCCGGCGATCGAGATGGGCTTTTGCGATTCGCGTTCGATCGACGGCTCCGGCGCGCCGGTCTATCCGAGCTACAAAGCCTATTTCGCGACCCTCGAACCGGGGGCGCTTTCGCAGACCGAGGTCTTCGACGGTCCGGAGTTCGTGCGCCGGTTCCTGTCGGTGAAGAACACCATCCTCAACGTCAGTTCGGTCTTGTGGCGACGCAAGTCGTTGTTGCGCTGCCTCGAAGCCTGCCGGACCGAACTGGCGCAATATCGCATGGCCGGCGACTGGCGCCTTTACGTGGAATGCCTTGCCGCGCCGGGCGCGAAAATCGCCTATGTCGCGGACCCCCTCAATGTTCACCGTCGCCACGCGCAAAGCGTGACGCATGCGCTGGACGCTAAGAGGCATGTCGACGAGATCGACCGGGTGCACGGCGTGGCGCGGCGGCGTCTCGGCGAGGCGGGATCGCTGGCGAAGCGGCAACAGGCCTATCGCGAGGAAGTGCTCGGGCAGCTTTCGCGGACGAGCGCGCCTGTCGCTTCGCCGAGCCGGCGCAAGACGCGCGCCCGTCGCGCAAGGGAGCTTGCGTGATGCGGCAGATTGCGGCTGCCGCCGGGTCGGCCCCGTCGATGCGGGCGCGCCGCCGGCGAACTCATCGCTTCAGAGGATAGGCCATGTATGTTCCCCCCTACGAAGCCTTGGTCAGGAGCCTTGGCGCCACGCCGGCGGCGATCGCTTCCGCCAAAGCCGTGATGATTCCCGGCGCCTTGCTCAAGCTGTTGCTGCAAATGGCCGTCGCCCATAGCGACTTCGACGAAGAGCGCTATCTCGCCCTGAATCCCGACGTGAAAGACGCGGTCGAGCGCGGCGATATCGAGAGCGGTCATGTTCACTACGTCGGTTTCGGCTATTTCGAGGGCCGGCTGGGCGGCATGGAGGAGGTCGACGAGGCCTGGTATCTGCGCGCCTATCCCGATGTGGCCCAGGCGCTGCGCGACAATCAGGTCGCATCGGCCAGTCAGCATTTCTATCTGGTGGGCGGCGGAGAAGGCAGAAGCCCGAACGCCGATCAGCTCGACAACGCGATGCGTTGGAAGAACACGCTGCGCCGCGACTGAGGCCGCCGCGCCAGGATCACGAGCGCCGCGCCGCCGCCGTGATCCTTGGAATCGCCGCCCGACTCCAATGTCGGTCGGTGGTCTTGTAGCGCGCCGGACAGTGAAGGCCGACGTAGCGCTGGAGGTTGCCGAACTCGTGAACCACGAGCCCGGAGCGCCAATCGCCAATTTCGGGGACCAGTCCGGCGACGCAATGCGCAAAAGCGCGGGTCAGCAGACCGGGTCCGGTCGACAGCCACAACGTATCCGTATCGCCGCGATTCATCGCCTGACTGACCATGGCGAGGGCCCGCGCGACGACCGGATGGTTCGGCGCCGCGCCGATCAGGTCGTTGGCGATCGATCCGTAATTTTCCTGGTAGAGCATCAGCGCCGTCCCGGCCGGGGCCAGAGCTTCGATCGATCCGAGGCAACGATCGTCCGCATCGACGTAGAACCCGCCTTCGGCGCCGAGATAGGCGAGGCGGAATATGTCGGCGCGCTGCGCGGGATGCCGCGCCCGCGCAAAAGCCCTGACGACGTCGATCGGGAAGTGGCGCATGACGAACGACTTCGCGGATTCATCGTCGAAGAGCTGATAGTCGAAATCGGGATGCCGCTCGCGCCAGGATTGCATCAGCTTGCGCATGTCGGCGGGCGGTTCGCCGCTGTCCCAGAACTGAATGATGCGTCTGGGTATCGGGCGGCTCGCCTCGGCGCCGCGATCGCTTGAAGGATCGAGCAGGCCCGCTTGCCTCAGCGCGATGGCGAGCAGCATCGCCGGAGCGGTTTGTTCGGGATTTTGGCGCACCAGCTCGCGCAGGCGGTCGAGCCGTTGCGGCGCCGGCAGGGCGCGCGCCTCGCGCAGTTCCCGCGCGACGTCGCGATCGAGCGCGAACTCGTCGATGATCTGCCCGAGATGGTGCTGCGAAACGTTCAGCGACTGACCGCGCAGGATGTGCACCGACGAATTGAGCCGGACCGAGGTTCGCAACCGATCGACCGCCGCGTCCAGGTCCATGACGATCATCGACACCCGCGCCGTCTCGCTCTGCGTCCAGCTGTCGGATGGGTCGAGGCGCACCGCCTCGGCGTATTCGGTGAGCGCCTCGTCATAGCGTCGCTGCGCCTCGAGAAGCTGCGCGCGGAACAGATGGACCCGCGCCTCGTCGCGGATCGAGACGATCGGGGGAGCCCGCAGGGCGCCTTGCGCGGTCGCATGATCGCCGGTGGCGAGCGCAACCAGCACCCTTTCGGTCCAAAGGAAGAAGCTGGCCGCCGAACCTTGGCACGGCTCATCGAGCGCGGCGCGCGCCGCCGGCCAGTCACGCGCCAGGCGGGCGAGTTGGGCGCGTGTGGCGATGATTTCCGGTTGCTCGCCGCACATTCGCGTCGCCGCGCGCAAAAGCTCGGACGCTTCGACGTCTTGGCCGAGTTCCGCGCAGGCGCGCGCCGCCAGGAGATACGGCCAGAACCTGCAAGGATGGGCTTCCACCCCCCGTTGGGCGAAAGCGCGCGCGCCCTCGAAGTCCTCCGCGGCCATCGCCAGGTCGGCGTGCTGAATGAACGCGCCAAGGTGCGTCGGGTCCTCTTCGAGGGCGCGCGCGACAAGCGACTCGGCGGCGCGCGGGTCGCCAAGCGCCTGTTTCGTCTTCGCCAATTCGGTCAGCAACTGCGGGCTGCGCGGATTGGTCTGGAGGGCCGTCTCGACTGCGCGCAGCGCCGCCGCGCCGTCGCCTTGCATCCGCTCCAGTTGGGCAAGCTGCAGCCACGCCGCGGCGTGGCGCGGGTGGTCGGCCAGCACCGATGAAATCATTGCGCGCGCTTCGGTGAACGCCCCGCGGTCGCGGCGCTCGCCGGCGCGTTCGAGCCGGGCATCGATATGGTTCGGATCGACGCCGAGCGCCGATTCGAAATAGATCAATGAGGCGATCCGATCGCCGCGCCGCCGCGCGACATGCCCGAGGGCCAGGCGGCAACCGACGTCGCTCCGGTTGGCGTCCACGGCGCGCAGGAAAAACGCTTCGGCCTCGTTTAGTCTTTGCGAGTCGATCATCAGCCAGCCGAGACCGCAAAGGGCGGCATGGTTGCCAGCGTCCTGCGCGAGAACAGCGTGGAACGCCGCTTCGGCGTCGGCGATGCGGCCGATCTCGCGAAGCAGGTAGCCGAATTCGACGCGCAGTCCCGCATGACCCGGATGAATCGCCAGCGCCCGATCGAATGTCGCGACGGCGGCGGCGCGATCGCCGCGTTGCTTTTGCAGTTTGCCGATTTCGACCATCGCCGCGCCGCTCGTCGGCTCGTCGTCGAGCACGCGGCGGTACGTCGCTTCGGCTTCGTCGAGGCGATGCATTTGCCGCAGAAGATGCGCGATCTGGATTCGCACCGCGGCGTTGTGCGGCTCGACCGTCGCCGCGGCTTCGAACGCCTTGAGCGATTCGTCCCGGTCGCCGCGCTCACCGCTGACAAAGCCCAGGCCCGTCAACGCGCCGCAATGGGCCGGCGCGCTCGCCAGAATCCCACGGAACGCCGCCTCCGCCTCATCGAGTCGCCTCATATCGCGCAGGAGATAGCCGATGGCGTTCCTGATCGCCAGGTTGCGTGGATCGCTCCCCGACGCGGCCTCGAAGACGGCGAGCGCTCCGCCGCGATCGCCGCGCTCGCGCAGGAGATGGCCGAGGCCGATCAAGGCGCCGCCGTGGGTGGGCGAACCCTTGATCACCTCTCGATAGGCCGCCTCCGCCTCCGCGAAACGTCGCAGCGCCCGCAACTCATGGCCGACTTCCGCCTTGAGGTCGATCTTGTCGCGATCGGCGGCCGCCGCCGCTTCGAACAGGCGCACAGCTTCGGGATGGTCGCCGCGCTCTCGCATGATATAGCCGAGGCCCGCCAAAGCCGGGCCATGCGTGGGCGCGACTCTCAGCATCGTGCGAAACGCCGCCTCCGCCTCGTCGGGCCGTCCAAGGCTGCGCAGCAGGTAGGCGGCTTCGTTTCTGATAGCGATGTTTCCGGGATCGTATTCCGCGGCCGCCTCGAAGGCCGCCAGCGCGCCGGCGAAGTCGTTTCTGCTGCGCAGGGCGTGGCCGAGGCTGACGAGCGCGCCGACCTGCTCGGATCGTCGCTGCGGCGCCTCACGCGCCGCCGTCGCCGCCTCGTCCGGCGCCTGTTGCTGCTGAAGCTCGCTCATCTCTGGGCCATCGCCGTTTCAGGGGTCGGTCATTGCCGCGCCGCGATCGGCGATCGGCGTGGGGGCGCGACGAACGGGGCATATCCGCCGGCCGCCTCGGATCGGTCGGCCGCGATTGGCGAACGCCGGCTCGGGTCCTCGCGCTCGCGAATGAATGACATCATCTCGGGCAGGCAGAGGCGTTCGAGATCGAACCGGTCCAGCGCGGTCTGGCGCGCGCGCGCCCGCATGGCGGCGAACCGACGCGGATGCTCGAGCGCTTCAATCACGCGGTCGGCGAGCGCGCGACTGTCGAAGAACGGCGTCAGGACGCCATTCTCGCCGTCGATGACCTCGCGCACCGGCGCGGTGTCCGAACCGATCACCAGGCACCCCGCGCTCAGCGCCTCGATCAATGACCACGACAGGACGAACGGATAGGTGAAGTAGACATGCGCCGATGAAATCTGCAGGGCGCTGAGGTAGTCGCGATAGGGCAGCGACCCGGTGAAGTGGAGCCGCTCGTTGTCGATCTGGCCGCTGACTTCCGAGAGGAACAGGGATTTCCACGTTGTTTCGGCGGGCGGCGCCGCGCCGTAGGACACGCCATCGCCGCCGATCGCCAGGAATTGGGCGTTCGGGCGCGCCGCCATCATCCGCGGCAGAGCGCGCATGAATATGTGATAGCCGCGCAAGGGCTCGAGATTTCGTGCAACGAAGGTCACCACCTCGTCCGAGCGCCGCAGCTTGCGGCCGGACGCCAGCCGCAGCGTGGCGTTCGGAGCGGGCTTGACGCGGTCGACGTCGACGCCTTCGTGGATCACCCGGATCTTGTGCCGGAATTCGGATGGAAACGTCGAGCGTTGCCAGGTGGTCGGCGACACGCCGCAATCGCTCTCCGCGAGAGCGAGCAGGGTCGAGGCGTTCTTCAGATGAAGCGCGACATGCCCGTCGGCGCCGGTTTGCGCAAACTCGGGATCGAAGCCGACGTCGCGGCCGGCGAGTCCGTAGTAGAACTCGCAATAGACGAGAATTCGTGCGTTCGGGAAGCTGGTCCGCAGCGGCAGGGTTTCCCCCCAACCCGGATGCGCCATGATCACGTCAGGCGTAAATCCCGACGCGGTCAGGGACGACAAGGCGTAGAGAACCTGCTCGGCGCGACGGCACTCCAGGTCGAAGCGGCGCGCGAACGGATGGGTCGCGGACACGTCGCCGTCGGTGAGCCCGTATTTGAGGGTCGTCACGCCGGTCAATTCGCGCGCCGTCGCGGCCGCCACCGCGGCGACGCGAACGTGCGGGTCGCGCAGCAGCGTCGTCGCGACGTGCCGATATTGCGCCGGAAAGTTATTGTGAATGAACAGGACGTTCATCGCGCGACGCCATCCCCGTCGCAAACACAGCGCCAGAACGCGGTCGCGTCAGAGATGCGGTTCGCGGCGCGCCGATGGTTCATCAGGACCCCCGTCGCTTCTGTCTAGCGTTGCGTCCCGACCGGCGGCAAGGCGGTTGGACGCGGCCGGAGCGGAAAGCGAGGCGCGGCGCGCCGATCTCGTCGATCGCGCTTAACGCAGGGTCAACTGACTCCGTCGGATTGAAAGCTTGCGCGTGCGAAACCGCCATCGTGCGCTCACAGCCAGGAAGGCGGCGAACGCTCGATCGGCGGGCGGTTGACGCGCGGGCCGATGTCGCGAACCGGCCACGCCAGAGCGGAAAACGGATTGGGATCGAGCCCGAGAATGGGGTTGTAGTAGGGGTCGGCCGCCAGGACGGCGCCCCACTTCGCCCGAAGATTTCGCAGCTCGCGTTCGAGGCGCGGCCGACGCTCCGGGCTGTGGTCGAGTCCGCGGCTCGCCGATTCCCGGTGCGTCAGTCTGGCGTCCGGCGTGAAGACGATGCGCCGCCCGCGCGCGCGCAGCTTGAGGCAATAGTCGACGTCGTTGAAGTTCACCGGGAAATGCGTCTCGTCCATGCCGCCGGCTTCGAGATAGTCGCGCCGCCGCGTCATCAGGCAGGCCGCCGTCACGGCGCTGCATTCATGCGCGACGCGCAGCAGGTCGCCGTAGCCGCCATCGCCGTCGATGCGGTCGCGAAAGGCGTGCGCGGCCTCGAACTTCGGGCCAAGCACAACGCCGCCATGCTGCACCACCCCGCTCGGCCACAGCAGCAGCGCGCCGACCGCCCCGACGTCGGCTTCGGCGATCCGGCTCAGCATTTCGTCGAGCCAGAGATCGTCCAGCGCCTGGATGTCATCGTTGAGAAGGCAAAGAAATTCGTCGCCGGCGACCGCCGCGGCGCGGTTGTTGAGCCGGGCGAAATTGAACGGCCCGCCGACGCGCAGCACCCTCGCGCGTCGCTTGTCCAGCGCGCTCAGATAGTCCAGCGTGTCCGGGTCCGACGAGTCGTTGTCCACGACGATGATCTCGGCGTTGCGCCGTTCGACGGCCGGACCAATCGAATCGAGGCAGCTCTCGAGCAGCCTCCGCTGATTGCGCGTCGGGATGATGATCGTGACGCGGCGCGGCTCGATTGCCCTTACGACGCGCGCGGCGGGAAATGCCCCGCCGCGGCGGGGCGTGACCGATGCGTCCACCCCCTTGCGCTGCAGATGCGCGCGAGTGGCGCTGGCCAGGTCTTGCGCGGCGGCGTCCGCGTCAAAGGCGGGCAGGGTTCCGAGCGGGACGGGGAGATGCACGATGTCGGACGCCGAATTCGCCGCGCCGTCGAGAACGGAATTGAACAGGCGGTAGAGATTGGAGACATCGTCCGCCGGCGCGCGCAACGCCTCGGCGCGGCGCAACGCGAACAGGTAGGCGCAATATCCCTGCTCGAGCATGCGCTCGGCGTCGAATGCGGAAAAGGCGAGCGGCCAGGTTGATCCGTCGGCGCCCTGCGCGTCGAGGTCGCCATAGACGGCGCGCGCCTCGGCGAATTGTTGAAACGCGCTGGCGACGCGGGCCAGCGCGGCAGGCGCCAGCACCGTCCCGCTCAGCATGAACAGAGCGAAATCGCACCCGGCGCCGTCGCCGCGCAGGAAGTCCTGAAGGTCGGCGTTGCGAAATCCGGTCGGGTCGGACGTCGGCGGCAGCGACGCCGCGATCCATTGGGCCGGCGTCAGTTCGTCGAGACTGGCCAGCGTTTCATCCATCGCGCCCGGGCCGACCGCGATCACCGCGCCGCGCATCGAGGCGAGCGGGTCAGGCGCGACCGGCAGCCGCTTCCGCCAGCCCTGATAGTCCGACATCGGCAGCGACATCGGCGCGAGCTGGTTGAACAGTTCGGCTCTCGTCCGGTTGATTTCCGACTCGCCGCCGGCGAGCAGCGTTTCGCTGAGGCCGCCGGCGAACGCCAGGAAGGCGAGCGGGCTTCCATCGAGGCTCTGGCTTTGCTGATCGATCGCCTGCAGGTGATGCACCGCGCCGTCGGCGAACCGTTCGGGCAGGTGAAAGTCCAGGCCGCCGGCGGCGCGCCCGCCGTCTTCGGGCGCGCCGACATGGCTCCACGCGGCCGCCCGGACGCGGATGGTGAGAACGCCGTCGACGAGGACATCGGCGGTTGCGAGCTCCCGCTCGCCGGCGATCCAGCCCGAGAACCGCAGACCGCCGAGCCAGCGCACCGCCCCCGGCGTGGCGGATTGAGCCTTTTGTGGAAACGGCTGGTCGAGCGTGATCGCGGCGCCGATCGCGTCGGCGAGGTTGGCGGCGCGCGCTTCGACGATGGAGCCCTCGCTCACCGCTCCGTCCGGCAGCGCAAACGAAAATCCAAAGCAACCGTCCCCTACCCGGCCACCCGCGAGTTCGTGGACATAGGCGTCCGCCCGGATGACCTTGACGGGATAGCCGTCGATGAGAATCTCAACCACGAATTTGCGCGTGAGGTCGCGTTCATCCGCGACGTAGCCCGAAAACGTCCTGAGTCCGACGCGGCGAAACGCCGTCCGCAATCTGGCCCCAACGAACGAAGGGCGGGCGCGCGGCTTGAACGGGAGGGTCACTGGCCGGACAGCCATTTGACGAGCGCGTCGGCGACAGCGTGGAGATTTGCGCGCGCCGCGATCGCCAGATCTCCCGGACGCGGTTCGAGGCCGCCCGCCGACCAATCCCGGTAGGCCGCCGGCAGGCGCGCGCTGAGGGCCTTGGCGACGACCGGATGGCCGAACAGCGGCCGGCTCAGATTGACGAACAGCGCGCCGATCCGATTGGCGCGGATCAGGCGCTCGAATTCGGCGGCTTCGTATCTTCCGGTCACGAACACGTTGCCGAGGCGCATGAGCGCGAGATCATCGAGCGTGGCGCCAATCACCACGATCGAGACGTCCGACCGGCGCTCCCTGAAGGCGCGCGCGATTTCGACGATCTGTCGCTGCTCGCCGGCGCAGGATCGCACCGGAATGATGGCGAGGCGAAGAGCGTCGCCTTGGCCATCGAACCGGATCGTCGCGCGCCGGGTGCTTCGCGAAGGGTCGACGCGCCGGATTTGCCGCTCTGGCAAGAGGGCCGCGGCGAACGCCTGAGCCTGGTCGCACGGCGCCAGAATGCGTCTCGCCTTGTCGGCGATTTCCCGCCAGCCGGCGCGCCATGACGGCGCCGCGCCGGACCGCGTGGCAATCGTCGCCAAACCATCGTCGTGGCGATCGAGCAGGCTCGCATCGGCGATGAACAGGTCGTGAGGCGCCTCAATCGCCAGCAGCAGGCGCATCAGGGAGACCGGCAGGGCGCCGGGATCGAGAATTTCCATCCGCGCGGGCCGCAAGCCGCTGAGATAGGCGATCAGCGCGGCGCGCTCGCGCGGCGACGACAGGCCGAACTGGATCGACTGCGGCAGCCCGCCGGCCGGATCGAAGACCCTCGCTTTCGTTCCGCCGGCGGCGCGCCGCGCCTCGACGATTATCGCCGACCGTCCCTGCGACGCAAGCCGCCCGGCGCGCGCCAGGGCGACCGCGCCGACGGCGTCCGCTCCGGTGACCAGCAGGATCGGGCGCCGCGCTGTGGGGGCGAGAGCGCGCTCGATCGACTGGCGGGCCGTTCGCAAGGGGTCTGCGAACATGAACGCCGCGCATTCCGGGCGATGGCTGGGAAACCGGCGTTCGAGCACCCGCAGATTGCGCACGACCAGCGCGCGCTTTTCCTGTCCGAACGACCGCGAGCCTGCATGGCCGACATAGACCGACGTCGCGCAGACGCTGCGAAAGCCGTGCTCGCGCGCCCTCAGGCAGAAATCGACATCTTCGAGATAACCGCGATGAAAGTCTTCGCTCAGCAGTTCGACCGCGTCGAGGCAGGCGCGCGTCACATAGAGGCAAAACCCGATGCCGCTTGGAATATCGACGACGCGGCCGCGGTTACGCGTCGCCGCCACGGCGTCGATCTTTCCGATCTCGGCGCGCGAGGCGAGCGGATTGAAGATGTTGGGCGCGGGAAAGCTGGTGAATTCACCGTGGTTGGACAGGGGGGTCACAGTCCCGATGTCCGCCGAGGAATAGGCGGCGGCGGCCAGCCGGTCGATGAATCCAGGCGCGACGATCGTGTCGGCGTTCAGCAGGATGACGTCGCCGTCGCCGACATCGGCGAGGGCGCGATTGATCGAGCCGACGAATCCAAGATTGGACCGGTTGGTAAGAAGCGTGACGCGCGGCCGGCTCCGCAATGTCGCGAGATGGGCGGCGATGCGCGGATCTGGGGTGGCGTCGTCGACGATCACCGCCCGATGGCGCGGCGAACGGTCCAACGCGGCGACCAGCGTCTCGAGGCAGGTCCGCGTCGCTTCGAAGTCGCCATAGACCGGCACGATGATGCTCACCGACGGCCTGCCTGTGACGTCTGCGTGCGGTTTTGCCGCCTGGTCGGGTTGCAGGCGGGCGGGGCGCTCGTTGGCGGGCGCGCGGATCGCATGAAATGTCTTGCCGGCGATCGACAGCGCAATCGATTGGGGCTCTGATGACCTCGGCCTCGGCAAGACAAAGCGCGCCGCGTGAGCCAGATCGCTGAGCGGATGAAGCGGGTCGCGCTCGATCCGCGCGGTCATGCTGGCGGATTGGTCGGCGATGGCGACTTCGAGCGGGGCGTCGTCCCGCCAGACCGCCCAGCCTTCGACCCGGTCGTCGAGCGCGGTCACCCGGGCAAGTCTGCGCTGGCCATCCGCGAGAAGGACCTCGACCGCCTTGCGTAATGTTTCAGGCGCCGCGTCGGCGCCGATCAGCGCTTTGGCGGCGCTTGCGCGCTGCGCGCCCGCGGCCCAGGCAAGCATCCTGCGGTTGGCCGCAACATCGTCCGGCGCAAGTTCGAGCGCCCTGGCGATATCGGCGATCGCCGCCGCCCGCTCGCCCATCCGATACGCCGCCAATCCGCGCAGAACGAAACTGTGAGGCTCCGGCGGAGGCGCGATCCGGCAACGGCGGTCGGCAAGACGGAAGGCGGTCGCATAGTCTTCCTCGGCAAGCGCCGACGCCGCGACAAGCTCCAGCGACTGATGATGGGGCTCATCGAGGATCGTGAAATCGCGTGTCGGGCGTGCGCGCGAACGCGGCGGTTCGCTTGTGCGGGCGATTGCCGTCAATTGGGTTTTCACGGCGGCTCTCGCTCGGGCGACGCCGCCGACGGCGACCCGTTCCACGCCCGACGACGGTTGCGCGCTCGGCCTCACAGGGCCCGAATCCTGTTCTAGCGGGCCGCGGTCCGATCCGGCGGCGCCTGGTTTCGGAACACGCGAACGCGACTCGAGCTGCGCATCGGTGCGATCGCCACGGGCGCGGGGGCGATCGTTCGCGGCGCATTCAATTGCTGCAGTCGCAAGCGAAGGCCCACGAGCGGCTCGCGGGATGTCGGCCCCTGAGCGACCACGCGCTTGCCGGTGATGCGCATCGCCGGCGAGCCGAGAAAGATCGCTTCGGCGACGAGTTCGAAATTCGACGCGCCACGACCGGAGACTTCGATCATGACGCCGACCAGCGGAAGGCCCTTGCCCCGCGTGCCCGCAAACGATCCCATCTCCACCACGCGCCCGGAGATTGCCTGCGCCCTGGCGGTCTTGACGCTGTAACGGATGTCGAGATCGTCGGGCTTGCCCGGCCAAGCGATCGAAATTCCCTCGATCCTCGAGGGTTTGGACGGCCCGGCCAGCCATTGGTCGGCGTCGACCACGACGTCTCCGATGCTGGCGACGTGGCCGTGGATGCGAAAATCGCTGAGGTCGCAGGGCAGGTCGGCGACGGCCCCGGTTCGCGCCGCGCGCGACGGCGCCTCGCCCTGGGTCAAAGGCTCGATCCGGATCGTCGCGTTGGAGGAGCCTTGATCGTGGATCGGCGCCACATCGACCACGAGTTTGCTTCGCGCGGCGGCGCGCACGACCACGCAGCTTCCAGGCTGCCAAAGCACCGCCTCGCGGTGATCGGGGTGCAGGAAAAACGCAATGCCTGCGTCGGACGAAGGCTCCGGCGACAGACTTACCTTTGGCGGACGCGCGGCGTCCTGCGCGGCGGCGTAGCGAACGAGGAAGAGCCCCTTGTCGACGTCGACGATCTTTCGCTTGCCCACGGTTTCCATGCTGGCCTCCGGCCTCGGCCCGCCAGTCGATCGGTCGTGACGGGACCGAACGACGACGCTCCACGACGAGCGCTATTACTTAGCGCTCGGAAACATAATTGATCAATGACGAAGTAATTACGCCAATTATCGATATATACAACGGAGTATGAAACGACTATATAGAATTGACCTCGGTTATATCGAGAGAATACGCGTCAAATTTATCTCACCTGTCGATCGCCGGGTGTTCGAGCCGCCTCGCGGAGGAATGCGCGGCGGCGGCCGACCGTGAGTCCCGCAACCCGTTCGCCGCGTCGAATCGCCTGAAAACGTGGGCCATTCTTGGCTCGCGCTTGCCCTCACCGTCGGCGTCGAAGAAGCGACGCCGCGCGAGCCGGTGGAGGATGCCCTGTCTCCCGAACTCACGCGGCGAAAACGAGAGCCGCGGCGCGCGCGATCGCCATCCAATTCGTAAATCGGAGCCCGGGCCGCGGAAAAAATGCGGCGATTTCCCGAACAGCTTGCGCGGCGCACTGCGTTCGTCGGCTCTGGAGAAAATTACGCCGGGGCCGAAGCTTAGCGCTTCAAAAATCAAATTTGACAAATATTCAGAAGGCGGTTGGGCCACTTACCCTGCGTAATCCGATTAAATCCCGATCATTTGGTTTCCTCTACGTCAACTCATCGTCCGTAACTTTTCTATGAAGAACGATCGCATGGGGCGGTTGACGTCGTTAACGGTTCAAGGGGGCGTTGCAAATGGCGGCTTATGATCTACCACTGACCGGGCCAGACAGCCTCGATAGTTTCCTGGTCGCCGACGGCCTCAGCTCCACGGCGGCGCAGGCTATCATCAACACGCTCGCCAATGACGGCGACAGCGGTCCAATAAGCGTTCAGGTCGGCGGCTACCCGCCCTTCCAGCCGGACGCCAACGGCAATCTGCCGCAAGTCCTGATCGTGCCGGCGTCGACGATCGTGGTGGACACCGATCAGGATCCCAATCTTCAGGTCATCTACGATCCCGACGCGACCATCACCGTCACCGGCAGCAACAGCGTCATCGTGGCGACGGGTCCGGGCGACAACCTCGTGCAGTTGCAGGATTCCGGCAACGACACGGTCCTGTTGGGCGACGGCAACAATACGGTGTTCGGCGGGGCCGGCTCGGACAGCATCTACGGCGGCGCGGGCGACAACGCCCTGCATGCCGGCACGGGCGACTTCCAGCTTCTCCAGGGCGGCACCGGCGAGGATACGCTATGGGGCGGAAGCGGCTCCTCCGACACGCTTCAGGGCGGCGTCGGCGTCAACCAGATACACGCCGGGACCGGCAGCTTCCAGCTTCTCGAAGGCGGCCCCGGCGCCGATACGCTATGGGGCGGGAGCGGTTCGGCCGATACGCTTTCGGGCGGCCCCGGCAATGACGTTCTCTACGCCGGCACGGGCAGCTTCCAGGTGCTGCGCGGCGATGGCGGCAACGACACGTTGTGGGGAGGAACCGGCTCGGGCGACACGCTGACCGGCGGGCGCGGCAACGACGTCCTGCACGCTGGCAACGGCGACGATCAATTTCTCAACGGAGAAGGCGGCGCCAACACCTTGTACGGCGGCGCCGGATCCTTCGATACGAGTCTGGGGCGGCAGCGCCAACGATGTCCTTTACACCGGCAGCGGCAGCCATCAGTCGGTCGACGGCGGAAGCGGCAACGATACGATATTCGGCGGCGCCGGGTCCTGGGACACGCTGTCGTCGGGCGGCGCATCCGATCTCATCCGCGGCGGCACCGGCTCCAACGAAATGGTGGTCGGCGGCAGTGGCGGCGACAACACGATCTTTGCCGGGACGGGCGGCGGCGATACGCTGCTGGGCGGCGGCGGCGGCAACACGTTCCACATCTCCGCCCAGGGCAGCGACACGATCGACGGCGGCAGTGGTGGCGGCAATACGGTCAATTTCGACAACCATGCTGACAACGCCGACGTCAGCATCTCGACGAACGGCAGCGGCGTCACCACCGTTCAATTCGCCGACACCGGGCAGACGTTCACTGTCAGCCATGTCCAGGAACTGGTTTTCGATGACAACACTCACGTCAACTTGTGAGGCGTGAACGACGGAAGCAGCGCGTAAGATCGCCGGCCGCGGAACGAAGTTCGTCCCCCGCGGCCGGCGTTGAGCCGCGCCGGTCTGGGCGGAGCGCGGGCGACGACGTCGGCTTGTCCGGATGTGCGGCGCCGACGGGCTCACGTCGGACGATCATGGTCACCTAAAACCCGTCGGGATGAATGATGCCTGTGGCGACAAGGACGGAAGCTGGCCCGCCGGCGGACGCCGAACCGGAAGGACGCGGCGAGCCGTCCGGTCTCGCCTGCCTGGCGATTGTCGCGCGGCATCACGGCCTGCATCTTTCGGTCGCCCAGCTCACCCGCGACAATTGGCTGGCCGGGCAGGAGGTGTCGCTCGCGGACCTGCTGAAATGCGGGCGATCGGCGGGGCTCAAGGTCAGCGCGCTGCGGCTGTCGTGGGGCCGGCTGGATCGCCTCAAGAAGACCCTGCCGGCGATCGTGGTGCTGAAGAGCGGCGCCAGCATGGTCCTGCGCCGCCTCGACGGCGAAGGCGATCAGGCGCGCGTCGTGCTTCAGGACCCCAACGCCAGCGAGGACGCGCTGCTCGTCATCGATCGCGCGCGCTTCGAGGACGCCTGGGCGGGAGGAATCGTTCTCGTCAAACGCAATTACGAAATCGCCGATGAGGCGAGGCCATTCAGCATCGGCCTGGTGGTCGCGCTGCTGTTTCGCGAGCGGTGGATCATTCGCGACATCGCGATCTGCGCGATCGTCCTGAGTTTTCTCGCGCTGACGCCGATCATCTTCTGGCGGCTGCTGTCGGACAAGGTCATCTACTACAAGGCGTACAATACGCTGTTCGTGGTTTGCGTGGCGATGGGCGTTCTCGTGGCGTTCGAAGCGGTGTTCGCCTACCTGCGCCAATTGCTCATCCTTCACCTCACCACGCGCGTCGATGTGAAGCTCGCGACCTATATGTTCGACAAGATCCTGAACCTCCCGATCGATTTCTTCGAGCGGACCCAGGTCGGGCGCATCACCTACGACGCCCAGCAAATCTGGCGAATTCGCACCTTCCTGATGGGGCAAATGTTCGGGACCGTGCTGGATTCCGCGACGATGCTGGTGTTCTTGCCGATCATGTTCTTCTTCAGCCCGATCATGACGGCGATCGTTCTGGCGTGCTGCGGACTGATGGTGTTGTGGATCGTCGCGATGCTGCCGCTCTACCGGACGAAATCGAACGCCGTGGAAGGCGCCGAGTCGGCGCGTGGAGCGTTTCTCGTTCAAACCATCCACGGCATCCGCACCGTCAAATCGCTGGCGCTCGACGCGCGCCAACGCCACCAGTGGGATGTGCATACCGCGCGGATCGCCAAATTGCGCTTCGCCGAGGGGATGACCGCCAATATTCTCCACAGCGTCGTCAGGCCGATCGAACGGTTCGCGGTCAGCGGGTCGTTCGCCGTCGGCGTCTATCTCGCAATCACCGCCAATGATCCGGTCTATGCCGGCGCGTTGTTCGCGTTCCTGCTGCTGTCCCAACGGGTGTCGGGCCCGTTGCTGCAAATGGCCAAGCTGGTCAATCAGTATGATGAGGCGCGGCTCGCCGTGGCGGTCGTGGCGCAGCTCGTCAATCAACCGCCGGAAGAGGGGCGCACCGGACACGGCGTGCGCACGCCGCTTGAAGGCCACGTTCGGTTCTCGAACGTCACATTCAAATATCTCGGGGCGTCGGAGCCGGCCCTTCGCGACGTCACGTTCGAGGCGAAGAACGGAACGACGCTCGGCATCATGGGCAAGAGCGGTTCGGGCAAGACCACCGTCACCCGCCTGCTGCAGCGCCTGCATTCCAGCTACGAAGGGTTGATCAAGATCGACGGCATCGACGTGCGCGAATATGACGTCGACCACCTTCGCCGCAGCCTCGGCGTGGTGCTGCAGGACAATTTCCTGTTCAGCGGCACGATCCGTGAAAACATCATGGCCGCTAAGAGCGACGCGGGCTTCGATCAGGTGGTGCGCGCGGCGCGTCTGGCGGGCGCCGAGGAATTCATCGATAAGTTGCCGCGCGGCTATGACACCCCGATCTACGAGGGATCGCCGAATCTGTCGGGCGGTCAGCGGCAACGGCTGGCCATCGCGCGCGCGCTGATCGTCGATCCCCGCATCCTGATCCTCGATGAGGCGACCAGCGCGCTCGATGCGGAGAGCGAGGCGATCGTCAACGCCAACATCGCCCGCATCGCGCACGGCCGGACGATGATCATCATCTCGCACCGCCTCGCCTCGCTGGTCACCGCGGACTCGATTCTCGTTCTCGAACAGGGGCGCGTGCACGATTTCGGGCGGCATGAAGAGTTGCTGGAGCGATGCGACCTCTACAGCAATCTGTGGCATCAGCAGACCCAGCACATCCTGGGCTCGGCGCCGAGAAACGCCAAGACGTCCTACGGCGGGCCGCGCCGTGTCGGTTAGCTCGCTGGAGCCACGGATCGGCCGCCGCTTCCGCTCCGGGGCGGAACGGGCGCGCGAGGCTGCGACCCTCGGGTTGATCCGGCAGTTCGAGTTGGAGGCCAACACGGTGACCGACGCGCCGCCGCCGACCTGGGCGCGGATCACCGTGCTGACGCTCGCCGGAATGTTCGCCTGCGCGATCGTTCTGATGAGCGTCACGCGGATCGACCGGGTCGTCACCAGCCAGAGCGGCAAGATCGTCTCGACGCGGCAGATCAACGTCCTGCAGGCCCTCGACCCGTCGATCATCAAGAGCATCGACGTGCATGAAGGGGATGAAGTGGACCAGGGGCAGTTGCTCGGCACGCTCGACCCGACCTTCGCGGCCGCCGACGTCAAGCAGCTGCGCCTGCAGGTCGCCAGTCTGGAAACCCAGGTCGCGCGCGACGAGGCCCAGCTCAACGACCGACCGCTGGCCCCCCCGCCGCCGGACGCCGATCCGGGCCTCCTCAGCTACGCCGCGTTGCAACGGGCCTACTACGATCAGCAGATGGCGCAATACAAGGCGCAGTTGAGCAGCTTCGAGGCGAAGATCGCCCTGGCGAAGGCGACCGTCGGCAAATTCCAGGTCGACGAGACCCGCTACCGCGAGCGCCAGGACGTCGCGGAGAAGGTCGAGGAGATGCGCGCCACCCTCGCCGCGCACGGCACCGGCTCGCAGCTCAATCTGCTGAGCTCGCAGGACGCGCGGCTCGAAATGAACCGCTCGCTGGATTTCGACCACAACAGCCTTGTCGAGTCGCGCAACACCCTGGCTTCGGCGATCTCCGATCGCGACGCGTTCACGCAGCAATGGTCGACGCAACTGAGCCAGGACCTGATGACGGCGCGCAACAGCCTCGATCTCGCGAGGGCCCAACTCGACAAGGCGGCCAAGCACAAGGATCTCGTGCGCCTGACCGCCGGCGAACCTTCGGTCGTGCTCACCATCGCGCAGCTCTCGGTCGGCTCGGTGTTGAAGGAAGGCGACACCCTGTTCACGCTGATGCCGGCCAACGCGCCGCTCGACGCGGAGATCAAGATCAACTCGCGCGACGTCGGCTTTGTCAGGCCGGGCGACCGTTGCGTGCTCAAGGTCGACGCGTTCAACTACATGGAGCACGGCGTGGCTGAGGGCGTCGTGCGGTGGATCAGCGACAACGCCTTCACCACCGATGACGAGGGCAAGACGGTGGATGCGTTCTACAAGGCGCGCTGCACTGTCGAGACGCCGCATTTTCGCAGCGTTCCGCCGAAATTTCGGCTGATTCCCGGCATGACGCTGCAGGCCGATGTGAAAGTCGGGACGCGCTCGGTCGTAATGTATCTGCTCGGCGGCATTATGCGCGGCTTCAACGAATCGATGAGGGAGCCGTGAGCGCGGCGGATCGGGGCGCCGAGGACAAGCCGAACCGCGAGGGAAGCTCGATGTGGAAAGGGCCCGACCGGTGATCGCGCTGTTGCGCGCAATTCTGCGGGCCCCCCGCCGGTTCAGCGGCGCACGCTGGACCAGGCGCGGCCTCGCCGCTCACAAGAACCGGCGCTATCTCGACGCGCTCAGAGCGTGGAGAAAGGCGAGCGGGCGCGGCGACGCGCAGGCGCAGTTTCTGCTGGGGCAGCTTTACGCGCGCGGCGAGGGCGTCCTGCGCAGCGTGGCGGACGCCGCCGCCTGCTACCGGCGCGCCGCCGAGGCGGGCCATGCCGAAGCGGCGTTTCATCTCGGTCTGATTTATCTCAACGGCGCCAATCCTCTGGCGGGTCCGTCCCAGGGCTGGATTCGAGTGACCGCCAAGCGCGACGACGAAGGCGCGCGCAGGATCCGCGACGCGCTGTTCCCCAACGGCGTCGGCGTGGAGAAGAACGTCGAGGCGGCGCTGCGCTGGCTGGCGAGCGCGGCCGCGGCGGGGCTGCCGGAAGCGCAGGCGGTCATGGGCGATCTGCGCCGGCGCGGCGTCGGAGGCGAGCCGGACTTCGTCGAGGCCCGGCGCCTCTATGAACTGGCGGCGCAGCGGGACGTGGCGTCGGCGGCGTTCGGCCTGGGCGACATCCACTATCGCGGCCTCGGCGCGCCGGTCGACCATCAACTCGCCGCGGATTGGTACGAGAAGGCGGCCAAAAAGGGCGACGCGGCGGCCAAGGTCGCGTTGGCCGCCATGGTTCGGGCGGGCGAAGGGCGGGCGGTCGACGAGGAGCAGGCGGCCCGACTGTTCGCCGAGGCCGCCGAGCAAGGCGAAGCGCGCGGCATGTATCACGCGGCGCTGATGCGGCTGGAGGGCCGCGGATTGCCCCGCAATGTCGACGCCGCCGAGACCTATCTTCGCAGCGCGGCCAAGCAGGACTACCTGCCGGCCATTGTCAGCCTCGCCGATTTCTACGCCAACAGGGAGGGCGTCGAGCGCAATATCGAGGAGGCCGCCCGATGGTATCGGCGGGCCGCCGAACTCGACGACCTGCAATCGCAGTTCGTCATCGGCCGGCTTTGCGCGACCGGGGCGGGCGTCGCCATGAACCTGCGCGAATCGGCGCGTTGGTTCCAGCGCGCCGCCGAACGGGGCCACGCCGCCGCCGCGCACAACATCGCGGTGTTCAGCGCGCAGGGCTCCGGCGTCGTCCAGGACCTCGCCAAGGCGGTGGAATGGCACAAGGCCGCCGCGGCGGGCGGCGTCACCGCGTCGCAGGTCAAGCTGGGCCGGCTGTATTCGCTCGGCGACGGCGTGCCGCGCGACGCCGATCTGGCGATCGACTGGTTGCGAAAAGCCGCGCAAAGCGGCGATCCCGAGGCGAAGACCGCGTTGGCCATGCTGCATCTGGAGGGCGAGGGGGAGGCCCGTGATCCCGTCCGGGCGGAGGACTTGTTGCTTCAGGCGGCGGAGACCGGCTACGCCGCGGCGGCGTTCCAACTCGGGCGTCTCTATTCCAGCGCGCCCGCGGGGGAAGGGAAAGCCGGCGAGGCTGTCCGCTGGTTCGTCAAGGCCGCGACCGCAGGCCACGCGGAGGCGCAGCATCGCCTTGGCATGTTCTATCTGCGCGGGCGCGACGCACCCAAAGACCTGGCGACCGGCGTCGAGTGGATCGAGAAGGCGGCGCTGAGCGACCACGGGCCGTCGCAGTTTCAACTCGCCGTCCAGTATTCCACCGGCCAGGGCGTCGCGCAGGATCTGGAGCGCGCGGTGTTCTGGTACGAGCAGGCGGCGCTGCGCGGCCAGCCGTTCGCCCAGTACAATCTCGCCGTGATGCTGTCCAAGGGGCAGGGCTGTGCGCCGGACCAGGACAAGGCGCTGGCGTGGTGCCAGAAGGCGGCTGAGCAGGGCCTGCGGGAAGCACAGCAGGCGCTCGCCGCGATGACCCGCAAGGGCGGCGCGGCGTCCGCCGACGGCCCGGAGCCCGGAACTCGCCCGGCCGCGGCGGCGCAAGCCTGAGGCGGGCGCTCTTCGGACCGGCTATTCCGCTTCGTCCAGCATATCGAGACCCGCCGCCTTGCACTCGCGCTGCAGGACTGATTTGTCGGCGTTCTCCATCAGCGCGATCGCCCACAGGTCGAGCTGTTCGCGTTTGACAAGGACGATCGGGAAGCCGGCGTCGAGCAGGCGCTGGCCGAGCAGGGCGGAGGTGAATCCGGTGTTGTGCGCCATGAACCGCTTGCCGAGCGCGATCGAACTGGAATGCCCGAAGAGGATGTCGTGCGGCGTGATCGGCCCGGCCGACGACGTGTAGAGGACGTGCTCGGGGCCATGCTCGAGCAGGCAACTGGCGGCCGATTCCAGATCCGGCGAGGTGATGAGCGCAAACCCGTCCGGCTTCAGCACGCGCCGGAATTCGGCGAGCGCCAAGGGAACTTCGTGGGTGTGAAGATGTTCGAGGCTGTGCGACGACCAGACCGCATCGAATGTCCGCGACGGCGCCTGCCCGTTCATGTCGGTGATCGACCCGATCGCGTCCGGATCGGCCTGCGGGTCGATGTCCACGCGAAACTCGCTCCAGTTCGCGCCGCGAAACAGCCGATGCAACTGGCCGGAGGATCGGGGTCCCGAGCCAGCATTGAGCACACGGCGCATGGTCGACGCCTGCGGCCGGAGCGCCTCCGATTTCCTTTGAAAGGGCTTCATGTCGAACTCTTTCACCTTGCGCCGCCTCACCGGACCGGCGTCGCCGGCGTCGGAAGCCGATCGAGCCCAATCGCCGTCGTTTCGGCAACGGGCGACCGCAGAAAGGGTTATCAACCCCTGTCGGGCGAAGTAAATATTGAATATAAATTCCAAGCTTACGAAGCGTAAATTCCTGGAATGCGAATTATATGATGCAGAACATTTAATATTTGCGCGAATTGATGAGGCCGGATAAGTCGTTTGTTTTGCTTAACGTGATGTTCCCGACACGAATTACTTTATAGCCCCTATAACCGTCTCCGCTTCGCCTACAGACTATTCGTCACGGTCAGCAAGCAGCGTGGGTAGGGCGGTGACCGTCGTCGATATCGTCGGCGCGTGACGCCGTCGCCGGGCCGACGATCGAGGGGGCCTTCGGGGTCGGCGCCGCCCGTCCGTGAGCCGCTTGGTCGTCGCATCGCCGATCCGCTTGCTGCCCTTTTCCCGTGTCCGCGTGAGCAACGAGGTTCTTGTCATGAAGGTGATCGTGACCGGCGGCGCGGGATTCATCGGCTCGGCGGTTTGCCGTTCGCTCGTCGCGGGCGACGGCTGGCGGGTGGTGAACGTCGACAAACTCACCTACGCCGCCAATCCGTCCTCGCTGGCTTCGATCGCCGATCGTTCGAACTACCGCTTTGTCGCGGCCGACATCTGCGATCGCGCGACGGTTGACGAGGTGTTTCGAGCCGAGCAGCCCAACGCCATCATGCACCTTGCCGCGGAAAGCCACGTCGACCGATCGATCACCCAGTCGGCCGATTTCATCCGCACCAACGTGGTGGGCACGCACGCGTTGCTCGAAGCCGCGCTGGCCCATTGGCGCCGCCTGACCGGCGCCGCCCGCGAGGCGTTCCGCTTCCTGCATGTCTCGACCGATGAGGTCTACGGTTCGCTGGGTCCGACTGGGCTGTTCACCGAGGAGACCGGCTACGCGCCGCGCTCGCCCTATTCGGCGAGCAAGGCGGCGTCCGATCATCTGGTGACGGCGTGGGGCGAGACCTACGGGCTGCCGACGCTGATCTCCAATTGCTCGAACAATTACGGGCCGTGTCAATTCCCGGAAAAACTGATCCCGCTGATGATCGTCAACGCGCTGCGCGGCGACGCGCTGCCGGTCTATGGCGACGGCGCGAACGTGCGCGACTGGCTCTATGTCGACGATCACGTCGAGGCGCTCGCGACGATCCTGGCGAACGGGCGCCCCGGCCAGACCTACAACGTCGGCGGGCGCAACGAGCGCAGCAACCTGCAGGTGGTCGAGGCAATCTGCGATCTGATCGACGCGCACGCCGGGCCGTTGGCGACGGGGCGCTCCCGCCGCGGCCTCATCGTCTTCGTCGCTGATCGGCCGGGACACGACCGGCGCTACGCCATCGACGCGGCCAAGCTCGAACGGGAGCTCGGATGGCGGGCGCGGGAGACCTTCGAGACCGGCCTCGAAAAGACGGTTCTCTGGTATTTGCGCAACCAGGCGTGGTGGCGGCCGCTGCGCGATCACGCCGGCCGGCGCCAGGGGCTGGCGGCGGCCTGATCCGCCATGACGGGCGACGGGGACCAATCGAATTTCAAGCCGAGCAGGGAGCCGACGCGATGAAGGGCATCATACTGGCGGGCGGTTCCGGCACGCGCCTGTTCCCGCTGACCTTCGCGGTCAGCAAGCAGATGCTGCCGGTCTACGACAAGCCGATGATCTATTATCCGCTGTCGGTTCTGATGCTGGCGGGCTTGCGCGAGATTCTGATCATCTCGACGCCGCGCGACACCCCGATGTTCACCGAGTTGCTCGGCGACGGCTCCCGCTGGGGCGTCAGCCTCAGCTACGCCGTGCAGAGCGCGCCGCGCGGCCTCGCCGACGCGTTCATTCTGGGCGAGTCGTTTCTGGCCGGCGAAGCGGCGGCGCTGCTGCTCGGCGACAACATCTTCTATGGCGGCGGCCTGGGAGCGGTGCTGCGCGCGATCGTGCGGCGCAAGAACGGCGCGACCGTCTTCGCCTATCGCGTCAAGGACCCCGAGCGCTACGGCGTCGTCGCCTTCGACGAGCGCGGGTTTGCGACGTCGATCGAGGAGAAGCCGCGCCATCCGAAATCCGATTGGGCGGTGACCGGCATGTATTTCTATGACAGCGACGTCGTTGAGATCGCCAGGGCGGTCAAGCCGTCGCCGCGCGGCGAGATCGAGATCACCGACGTCAACAACGCCTATCTCAGGCGCGGCAAGCTCAAGGTGGAGCGGCTCGGCCGCGGTTTCGCCTGGCTCGACACGGGAACCCATGATTCGATGATGGAGGCGGGCGAATTCATCCGCACCGTCGAGCACCGGCAGGGCCTGAAGATCGGCTGCCCCGAGGAGGTCGCGTTCGACCGGGGATGGATCGACCACAACCAGCTCGAGTCCATCGGCGGCGCGATGAGGAACACCGAATACGGCGTATACCTGCTGCGACTGGCGGCCAACGCCCGACCGAAGATGGCCCTGATCGTCAACGGGTGAGCGGCGAAAGCGTGCGGCGGCATGAAGGACCATGCTCTCAATGATCTTCGGAGGCGCCAAAGTGCCCGATGTGAAGCAAGCAACGAACATTTTCGATCTGTTTCCCGACCTTGCTGAAATGCGGGGCGGGCAGATCGCCACGTGTCGGTGCGATAAGCCCGCATTGATGATCGCAATGACCGCGAGGACCGGCAGCACACATCTATGCGAGTTGCTTGGCGCTGCGGCCGACATTGGCTGTCCCGCCGAATTGTTCAATCCCAGGGGGGTAGTGCAGGTCGAGAAAAAGAAGCGCGGCGTCTCGTCCTTCTCGGAATATATGACCTCCGTCGCCAATGACTCCGGTCAATATATATCCTTCAAAGCAAGCTGGATTGATTTCGAGCCGCTCGTTGGGATCTATCGAAATATATTTCCAGACATGAAGATAATATATTTGAATCGACTGGACGTCGTCGCTCAGGCGGTTTCCCTTGTCCTCGCTTCGACCTCAGGTCTCTGGCATGACAAATCAGATAGCAAAAGCAAATCCATGACCGAGGATGAACAGTCCAAACCAGAATTTGATCTCGTACGAATCTGTGATGCAATAGCGCACATCGAACGTGAGAAAGAGAATTGGGAATTGTTTTTCTTTTCTGAATTCTTAAATCCGGCGAGAATAAATTACGAGTTCATTTCGTAACGACGTCAATACCGCAATAAAGTTCATCGGACGTCATTTGAATCTCTCCCTTGCGAGAGACGTAGATTCAACAATCGGTTTCAGGAGGCTGTCCAACAAGATCAATGACGATTGGATCGCCAGAGTGAACTACCTTAGATCGGGCCATTCTTATTCGGACTGGCAAAAGTGTGAAGACTCCGCGCCGAGGAGATTGGAATTGGTCGCCGGGACATGACCTGCGACGGCGCTGCTGTGGTCGGTTGGGTCAAGGGACAGTGATCGAAGAGGCGAGGCCAAATCGCGGCGCTCGTTCCCACTCGTCCGGCGAGTTGGCGTCGCGTCGTGTTGGCGTCAACCGACGACGCAAAGCGCGGTCAGTTTCGGTCCCATCCTCGGCGGTTGGGCTCGGGGAAGATTACGCAACGCTCTGTAAAGGCGCTTCATGAACGCATTGGTCCTGGTGAGAGCTCACGCCTATGACGAGCAGGTCAAGACCGCCTACGGCGCGGTCCGACGCCAATCGCACGGCTGCGAACCGCTGCTTCTGCTGGACGTGTCGAACGGCGACGTGTCGACCGACATACCGACTTTGAAATTCTCCGGCGATCGGTTGGAGAGGATCGGTCTGGAGCTTTATCCCGAAGGGCGATGGGCATGGTTCGCTGGAGACTATTCTCTCTATTGCGCATTCCTGGATCGACCGGAATGTTCGCATTTTGTGATGGTCGATTACGACGCGAGGATTAACTTTTCGATCGACGACTTCCTGGGTCGGATCGATCGGGCCGGTCACGACTTTGTCGCATCCTACGCGGGCTTTGAGAATGCCGATTGGATGTGGACGGCGGCCGGAAAGCACTGGTTCCCGAGGGTCGCCGGCTGCCTGTTTCCAATTGTCGTGCTGTCGCGGCGATTGCTGGTGAAGTGTCTGGAGCACCGGCTCGCGCAGTCGAGGACGATCCCGGCGGAGAAGGAGGAGAGGAAGCGCTTTCTGAAGCAGAATTGGATGAATTGCGAAGCCTTCGTGCCGTCGGTCGCCCTCAGCGAAGGCTATGCGATCGCCGATATCCAGCAACTCGTGCCGGGCTGGAGCTACTCGTTCATGCGCGACGTCGATGTGCTCTACTGGGAGATGCCGGAGCTGGCGGAGGTGCCCTGCGCGCATCCGGTTTTCCTGAAGCAGGATTTGCCGCAGCAGATCCGCAAGAAGCTCCGCGATCTTCCGCAGGGCGACCTTCGGACATGGGTGATCACCCGAGCCAAGGCGCTGCGGGGCGGCGACAGCGGGCTGTGGGAGGCCATTCAAACGGCGAACGCGGAGCTCCGCGAATGAGTGTTGGAGAGGGTCTGGTCGGCGCTGTTGCTTTTGCGGCAGGAGTGCGATGATCTGATCCCGACGACGACCTTCATTGATAGATGTGGACGCGTTGACCTCGGGACTGTGGATTTCATCGAGAGAGGGTCGCGTACGCCTCTCAAGTCACGGTCGCCGCGCGGCGCTATCGGCCTTTTCGATCACGAACACCATTCCCCGCTCCCCGTGTTCGGCGGTCGCTACGCGATCGCCGGTTTCGCGGATCAGATTGGGAATGTCGAGGACCGCGAGCGGATCGGTGCAATGGACCTGCAACACATCGCCCGGCCTCAGCCCCTTCAGCGCCTTGCGCGTCTTCAGGACCGGCAAAGGACAATTCAGCCCCATCAGATCGAGTATGATCGTCGCCACGCCAGCCAAGATGGCGGCGGGGACGCAGATCGTCAAATGGCGCGCCGCGGATGACCAGTGAACTTGCCGCGACGCTTGGCGTCGTGCTGGCGGGCGGCCTCGCCCGACGCATCGGCGGCGGCGACAAGCCGATGGTCGAGGTCGGCGGGCGGCCGATGCTCGAGCGCGTCGTTGCGCGCTTCGCCCCGCAATGCGACGGGCTCATCCTCAGCGCCAATGGCGATCCCGCGCGTTTTTCTTCCTTTGGGCTGCCGGTGGTCGCCGACGCCGTGGAGGGGTTCGCAGGTCCCCTGGCCGGCCTGCTGGCGGCGCTCGACTGGGCCGCCGCCAACCGGCCGGACGTCGTCTGGGTGGCCAGCGCCGCCGGCGATTGCCCGTTCGCGCCGCGCGACCTCGTCGCGCGGCTGCGCGCGGCGGCGGTCGCCGAAGGCTCGCCGCTCGCCGTCGCCGCCTCGGGCGGACGCGCGCATCCGACGATGGGCCTATGGGGCGTCAGCTTGCGCGAGGACCTGCGCCAGGCGCTGGTCGTCGAGGATTGCCGCAGAGTTGATCGCTGGACCGCGCGCCATCGTCTGGCCACCGTCGCGTGGCCGACCGCGCCGTTCGACCCGTTCTTCAACGTCAATACGCGCGAGGACGTCGCCGAAGCCGAACGGCTCGCTGTGCTTGACGCGGGCTGAGCGCGTCGGCGAACCCGGCCCCGTCACCGTCGATGCGCTTGCGTCGGCGCGGATGTTGCGGCAATAAGAGGGCGCGCGCTAGGAGTGTAGCTCAATTGGCTAGAGCACCGGTCTCCAAAACCGGGGGTTGCGAGTTCGAGTCTCGCCTCTCCTGCCAGCGTATCCAATTGAAAATGTTTTGATTTTATCGTTCGTGAAGTTCTTGCTCATGGGCGGCCGCCGCCGCTTCGCCATCCGCCCGGCTCAGAGCGTCGTTTTTCCAGGGCGCTCGCACGACCCTGTGGCCGTTTCGCGCGGTCGCCTTTAACGAAGACTTTGCATGAGAACCATTGTTTGCGCGTTGGCGCTGATCCCGCTCTTGCTCGCCGGCTGTGCGAGGCCGCCCGATGCCGGAGCTCCGGCGCTGTCGGCCGGGGCGGAGGCGGAACCGCGAAAGCGCACTGAACGAGCGCATTTCGTACTACGCCCGCACCTATGACGTGCCGGAATCGTTGATCCACCGAACAATCGTGCGAGAGAGCGGCTACAACCCCGCTGCGCATAGGGGACCGTTTTGGGGCCTGATGCAGATCCGTCTCGAAACCGCGCGGGGCATGGGCTATAGCGGGCCCGCGCGCGGCCTCCTCGATGCGGACACCAACCTCAAATATGCGGTCGCCTATCTCTCCAACGCCTACGTCGTGGCGGAACGCAACCCAGGGCGGGCGCTCGCGCTCTACGCCAGCGGCTATTTCTACGAAGCGCGGCGCAAGGGCCTGCTGGGCCGGTTGAGGACAGCGCAAGGCGGTTAGCGCCAGCCGAATCCGCCTTCTCTGACAGCTTTCAGTCACCGGGACTCGGGCCGCTCCAGGTAGTGCGTCGTCGACGTCGCGCGCAGGCGCTGCGCCGCGCTCTCGGGCGTGATGTCGCGCTGCGGCGAGCCGAGCATTTCGAAGCCGACCATGAATTTGCGCACCGTCGCCGAGCGCAGCAGCGGCGGATAGAAATGGGCGTGGAAATGCCATTCCGGATGCGCCGCCCCGTCGGTCGGCGACTGGTGGAAGCCCATCGAATAGGGAAACGCCGTCTCGAACAGATTGTCGTAGCGGGTGGTCACCGCGCGCAGGATTTCGGCGAGGCCGCGGACCTCCGCGGCGCTCAGTTCACCCATCGCCCCGAAATGGCGAAGCGGCAGCACGAGCGTCTCGAACGGCCAAACCGCCCAATAGGGCGCCAGCGCCACGAAATGTTCGTTCTGGTCGACGACGCGCTCGCCCGAAGCGAGTTCGAGCTTGAGGTAGTCGCAGAGCAGGCAGCCCCGGCGTTCGGCGCGATAGGCGGTCTGGGTCGCCAGCTCCTTGGCGACTTCGTTGGGCAGGCTGCGGCTGGCCCACACCTGACAATGCGGGTGCGGGTTGCTGGCGCCCATCATGTCGCCGCGGTTCTCGAAAATCTGCACCGAACCGATCGCCTCGATCGCGCCGAGCGCGCGGGTTTGCTCGGCCCATTCCCGCACCACAAGTTCGATCTCCTCGACCGCCATGCGGGCGAGCGTCAGATCATGGCGCGGTGAGAAACAGATCACCCGGCAGACGCCGCTCTCGGGCTGCGCGACGATCAACCCGCCCTGATCGACCGCGACGCCCCCGGCGTCGGCGCGCAGCGCCGAAAAATCGTTGTCGAACACGAAAGTATGCGGGTAGTCGGGATTGACCTCGCCGTGGGCGCGCCGGTTGCCGGGGCAGAGATAGCAGTCGGGGTCATAGGCGGCCGCGGCGGCCCGCGCCGGCCGCTCGGTCTGCCCTTGCCACGGGCGCTGCGTGCGATGCGGCGACACCAGCACCCACTCGCCGGTGAGCGCATTGCGGCGACGGTGCGAGGCGTCTTCGAGCGACGTCACGGGCGCGCCTCAGCCGTCGTCTCACCGTTGACGCCGCCGCCGCTTCTCACGACATTCATGGGCTTGCCGCTCCCTGGTCCGAAACCCTGCCGACGCCGTCGCCGGGCGAGCAGATCAGCATCTGCGGCGTTATCCCGGTCGCCGCCGCGTAGCCGGCGGCAAGGCTCGCGCCGAACCGTTCGACCGACCCGGCGCGCACCATGCTGACCGTGCAGCCGCCGAATCCGCCGCCGGTCATCCGCGACCCGAGCACGCCTTCGATGCGCCACGCAATCTCGACCAGCGTATCCAGCTCCCGGCAGCTTATTTCGTAGTCGTCGCGCATGCTGACATGCGACTGGTTCATCAGCCGTCCGAACTCCGCGACCTGTCCGCTCTGCAGCGCGGCGCCGGCGCGCAGCACGCGGTCGTTTTCGGTGACGATGTGCCGGCAGCGGCGATAGGTCAGGTCCGGCAACATCGCCGCGTGCTCGGCGAGTTGGGCGAGGCTGACGTCGCGCAGCGCCTGGACGCCTGGCAGCACGCTCGCGAGCAGCGCCACGCCGCGCTCGCACTCCGCCCGGCGCAGGTTGTATTCGCCCCCCGCATGTTCGTGATGAACCATCGAGTTGCAGACCACCAGCCGAACCGAGGGATTGATCGGCTCCAGCCGAAAAGCCAGGCTGCGGCAGTCCAGCAGCAGGGCGCGCGCCGCCGCGCCGTGACAAGAGATGAACTGGTCCATCACGCCGCAGCGCATCCCGACAAACTCGTTCTCGGCGCGCTGGCACGCCTGCGCCAGTCGCGTGCGGTCGATGGCGAGACCGGCGCAGTCGAGAAGGGCGTAGCCGGCGGAAACCTCCAGCGCCGCGGACGAACTGAGGCCGGCGCCGATCGGCACGTCGCTGTCGATCAGCAGGTCCGCCCCGACCAGATCGTGGCCGGCCCGTCGCAGCATGACCGCGACGCCGCGAACATAGTCGCTCCAGTCGCGCCGCGGGGCGGGCGTTGGATCGTCGAGATCGAACTCCACGGTGGCGTCGGCGTGCCGCGAATGGATGCGCAGCCGCCGGTCGCGCCGCGGCGCGGCCGCCACCCAGGTCGACAGTTCGAGCGCCGCCGGAAGCACGAAACCGTCGTTGTAGTCGGTATGCTCGCCGATCAGGTTGACCCGCCCTGGCGCCCGATAGAGGCGCGGCTCGCCGCCGAATTCCCGACGGAACCTGTCCCTCAGTTGCGCTCCGCCCACCATCGCTCGCTCCACCACCCTGCGAGGGATGCTTAGCAGCCCGTCTGACCCGACGCCAAGCGCCGGCCGCGTCCGTCCGCGCGACGCGATGCGGCCTCGCGCGCCAGACTTCCGCGGCGGTCGCCCTCGGCGACCCCGATCGCCCGACGTCTTCGGACAAGTCGCGCCGATCCGCGGCTCTTCGCGGATGTGACGACATGGGTCGTTGACAAAGCCGCGATCCTCATCAGGATGAGGGTCCGTCGCAGCGCCGACGACGATCTCTTGACCAAATAACAGAAAATATGGTTTTTGCGCAGAAGGGACCATGCGAAGGAAACGCCGGCTGCCGAAGGCCAAACGCGCGGCGACGAATCTTCGCGGCGATTGCGTAGTCCGCGCGTGACGGCGACAGGGGAGGAACGATGGGGGCGCTGGAAGCTCAAGCGTGGCCGTGCGCAGCCAAGCGTCCACTCGCCGTCGGGACCGCCCGTCGAAAGGCGGCGTCCGGCGTGATCGTGAGCCTCTGGCGCGAGGATGGAGTCGCGTGAGCCAGCCTCTCGCGGTCGCCGAGGCCGCCGCCGAACCGGCGTTCCGCGAAATCGTTCGTCTCGAAGGCGTGCACAAGCATTTTGGCGCGGTGCACGCGTTGAGAAACGTCAACCTGGCGATCGGCCGGAACGAAATCGTCGGCCTGATCGGCGACAACGGCGCCGGCAAGTCGACGCTCATCAAGGTGATGACCGGCGTGACGCCGCCGAGTTCGGGGCGCATTTTCGTCCGCGACAAGCCGATCGATCTCGCCGACTATTCCGTGCGCATGGCGCATGATCTGTCGATCGAGACGGTCTATCAGGACAAGTCGCTCGCCGAAAAGCAGCCGCTGTGGCGGAACTTCTTTGTCGGGCGGCAGATCACCAATCGTTTCGGCTTCATCGACATCAAGCGCCAGAAACAGCTCGCCAACCAGATCCTGATCGACGTCATCGGCTTTCGCGGCGCCGGCATCACGGTGGATTCGACCATCGGCAATCTCTCCGGCGGCGAGCGCCAGGGCATCGCGATCGGTCGCGCGATGCATTTCAACGCCGATCTCATCATCCTGGATGAGCCGACCGCCGCGCTGGGCGTCGCCGAGGTGCGCAAGGTCATCGACTTCGTCAGGCGCATCAAGACGTCCGGACGCGCCTGCATCTACATCGAACACAACCTCGCGCACGTCCACGAGGTCGCCGACCGCCTGATCATTCTCGATCGCGGCGCCGTGGTCAGCGAGATTCTGCCCAAGGATATGTCGGTGGTCGAGCTGACCGAATACCTCATCGAACTCCAGCACAAGACCTGAGGCGGCGGCGCAATGGCCAAACGCGGTTCGGTGTCGATATTTCAGCGCTTCGAAGGCCTGCCGATCATCATCGTCTTTGCGCTGTTGCTCGCCCTGTTCATGTACACCGCGCCGACGGTCTTTCTGCGGCCGTTCATCTACACGACGTTCCTGTCGACGCTGCCGCCGCTCGTGCTGCTCGCCACCGGCCTCACCTTCATCATCGCGGCGGGCGAGATCGATCTGTGCTTTCCCGCGATCATCGCGTTTTCCGGCTTCGTCTTCGCGGTCCTGTTCAAGGAATACGACCTCGGCTGGATCGCGGTGGTGGCGGCGCTCGCCTCCGGCATCCTCGTCGGCTTCATCAACGGCGTGCTGGTCGCCAAGATCGGGATTCCCTCGTTCATGGCGACGCTGGCCGCGCAGTTCTTCTGGGCCGGCATGGCGACGGTGCTGTCGGGCGGCAAGTCCTATGCGCTGCGCGAGGCCGAGGACAGCTCGGTGTGGAAATGGATCGTCGGCCGGCCGTTCGCCGACAGCGACACGACCTGGCTCGCGCAGTTGCCGCTGCAGGCGCTGTGGACCGCCATCATCGTGGTCTTTCTGTGGTTCATCCTCACCCGCCACCGCTTCGGCGAGCACATTCTGTTCATCGGCGATTCCAACGAAGTCTCGCGCGTCGTCGGCATCGACGTTGATCGCGAGAAGATCAAGCTGTTCACGCTGATGGGATTCCTCGCCGCCTGCGCGGCGATCATGCTGACGCTGGAGAACAAGAATTTCTTCGGCAATCAGGGACAGGGATACCTGCTCACCGCCATCGCCTCGGTGCTGATCGGGGGAACCTCGATCTTCGGTGGCCGCGCCACGATCATCGGCACGGTGTTCGGCTGCTTTATCATCGGCATGATCGAGGCGGGTCTGGTGGCGAGCGGGCTCACCGGGGCCTGGGTGCGCACGGTGCAAGGCCTGATCTTCATGATCGCCATCATCTTCTATCTCTACGCCGACGACCCCCAGCGTCGTCGCCATTTTTTTGCGCGCTTTTCGCGCTTCCAGGGTTTCGGCCGCGTGCAATCGGCCGAATGAATGCCGCCGGCTTCGCCAAATGGCGTCAGCAGCGGCGAATAGAGGGAGAGAAACAGATGAAATGTTCCACAATTCTGATGGCGGGCGCCGCGACGGCGGCGCTGCTCGCCGGCGTCAGCACGGCGCTCGCCGCCGATCCGATCGGCAAAGGCGCTCACCATGTACATGCAGATGGGCGGCAACGCCGGCGACGGCGCCACGCTCGCCCGCCAGACCGGCGCGACCCAGGCCGCCGCGGCCCTCGGGGTCGATCTCAAGGCGCAATTCTCGGCCTGGGCGCCCGAAACCATGATCAATCAGTTCAAGGAGGCGGTCGCCGCCAAGCCGAGCTGCATCGAAATCATGGGCCATCCCGGCAGCGCCGCCTTCCATGACCTCGTCAAGAGCGCCGTCGACCAGGGCATCGTCGTCACCGACGGCAACTCGCCGATGACCGACCTGCAGAAGGACTTCGGCACCAAGGGCTTCGGCTACGCCGGCGTCGATCTTTACGCCGGCGGCACCTTGACCGCCCAGGCCATGCTGGCCCACGGCCTCAAGAAGGGCGACGAGGCGATGGTGTATGGCGTGTTCAGCCAGGCCGAACGCGGCCAGTCCGAGAAGGGCCTCGCCGATACGCTCGAGAAAGCCGGCCTCAAGGTCGACCGTCTCGAGATCACCCAGGAAGTGAACAGCGACACTTCGCTCGGCGTTCCGATTCTCGCGGCCTATGTCGAGGCGCATCCGAACCTCAAGGCGATCGGCACCCAGCACGGCGGCGTCACCGGCATCCTCGGCGACGTGCTCAAGAAAGCCGGCAAGAAGCCGGGCGACATCGTCGTCGGCGGCATCGACCTCGGACCGGCGACGATCACCGGGCTGAAGTCCGGCTATGTCACCGCGACGCTCGACCAGCTCCTCTACCTCCAGGGGTTCGTGCCCGTCCTGCAATGCGTGATGACCGCCAAATACAAGATGCCGGGCCTGTCGCTCAACACCGGCGCTGGCGTCGTCACGCCGGACACGATCGGCGGTCTGGTGCCGCTGATCGACGCCGGCATCCGCTGACGACCTTCCCCCTCCGCCGCGTCGGCGGCGGAGGGGGCTACGCTTTGGGGCGTTGCGAGGACGCCCCGTTCCTCGATTCGTTGAGGGGCCGTCCGGCGAAGGCGAGCCGAAAGTCTGGCCGAAATCGCCCGGATTCATATTTTTCTGGGCGCGCAGCGGGCTTTCGGGAATCTGCAGCTTGAGCCCATTGAATGTGACGCAATTGTCGTTGCCCACGCAGCGCTCTTCCTGGACGCAGAGAATCTCGCTGAGATCAACGCCCTTGATGGCGACGAAGGCGACGCCGTCCTGTTCGGCCTCGACGGCGAAGCGCGCGTTGTGGGCGGGCATGTAGACGGCTCTGATGAAGGCGTTGGCGGCCTCGATCGTGTCGATCCCGGCCAGCGCCAGCTCTTTGGTCAACCGATCCTGCAAGGTCTGGAAGGCGCGTTCCGAACGGCCGCGCGCCTGGGGCGAATAGGCCGCGATATGTTCGACGCCCAGATGATCGAGCGCGCGGCCGACTTGCGTCAGGCGCGACCGATCGACCTTTCCGCCAGCCTCCGGCGTGTAAAAATAATGGCTGCCCCGATCCGTATAAAGGCTGAGCGGCAGGCCGTGCTGGCCAAACACCTCCGCCAAGGCGCGGAACGTCGAATCCGTGCCCTCTTCCTCAACCAGAAAGGCCGAAAGAATGTTCATATTTTTCTTGGCTATTTGCCGCAACGGCTCTATAGGATGCCCCGTGGCGCGCGACCGAGAGGTCCCGCGCCGCGAATTTTTCCGGCCGGGCGCAGCGCCGCGCCGGCGATCGCGAAAAAGCGATGTTCCCCTGGAAATCCGATAATGGCCAACCCGTTCGAATTCATACAGCAGGTGCGCTCCGAAGCGTCGAAAGTCATCTGGCCGACGCGGCGCGAGACCCTCGTCACCACCGGCATGGTGTTGCTGATGGTGCTGTTCGCGTGTCTGTTTTTCGTCACGGTCGATGAGGCCCTGCATCTGTTCGTCGGATTCGCGCTGGGGATCGGCCGGCATGGCGGCTGAAGCGCCGCTTTCTTTCCGCCGTTTGGCGGCGTGTCGCCGCGTCGCGCGGCGCATCGGAATGTTGTTTGGGACGCCCACATGAGCATGCGCTGGTATATCGTCCACGCCTATTCGAATTTTGAAAAGAAGGTCGCCGAATCGATCAAGGAGCAAGCGGCGCAGCGCGGCCTCGCCGGTCTGTTCGCCGAGGTCATGGTGCCGACCGAACAGGTCGTCGAGGTGCGGCGCGGGCGTAAGGTGAGCTCCGAGCGCAAGTTCTTTCCCGGCTATGTCCTGGTCAAATGCGACCTGACGGACGATGTCTATCATCTGATCAAGAACACGCCGAAGGTCACCGGCTTCCTCGGCGCCGACAAGAAGCCGATGGCCATTCCCGACATCGAGGCCGAGCGCATCAAGGGCCAGGTGGCCGACGGCGTGGAGCGGCCCAAGCCCTCGATCCGCTTCGAGATCGGCGAGCAGGTCCGTGTCGCCGACGGCCCCTTCGCGTCGTTCAACGGCGTCGTCGAGGAAATCGACGAGGCGCGCTCGCGCGTCAAGGTCGCCGTTTCGATCTTCGGACGCGCGACGCCGGTCGATCTCGAATTCGGGCAGGTCGAGAAGACCTGAGCCACAGTGTCGACGACGGGTTCAGCCACTTCCTTTCAATAGCGCCAGCGCTGCGCCTTCGAGACCAGGAAATCGCGAAACGCCTGCACCCGCGCGACGTTCTTCATTTCCTCGGGATAGACGAGAAAACACTCCATTTCCGGCATATCGGCCTGCGGCAGCAGCCGGACCAGGCCGGACTCCGGCGTCGTGCAATAGTCGGGCAGAACCGCGATGCCGACGCCCTGTTCGACGGCGCGCGTGATGGCGCCCAGATTGTTGGCGGCGATATGGGGCGTGCGCGGATTGCGCGGGTCGCGCCCGACGGTCAGCAGCGAATTGAGATCATGCAGAATGTGGCTCGCCGAGCCCGTCGTGAAGGCGAGCAGACGATGCTCGTCGAGATCGCCGATCGAGCGGGGCTGACCGTGTCGCTTCAGGTATTCGGCCGAGGCGTAGGCATGAAAATGCACCGTGAACAGGCGTCGACGGATGAGGTCGGGTTGCGAGGGCTCGCGCAGGCGCAACGCGAAGTCGGCCTCGCGCATGCCGAGGTCCAGATCGTCGTCGGTCAGCAGAAGCTGCAGCCTGACTTCGGGATAAAGCTCCAGGAATTCGCCAAGGCGAGGCGACAGCCAGTTGGCCCCCAGCCCGAGCGTTGTCGTCACCCGCAATTCGCCATTCGGTTTTTCGCGGCTGTCGATCAGCCGGCTGCGGACCGCATCGAGCTTGAGCACGACGTCCTGCACCGTGCCGAGCAACATCTCGCCCTGCTCGGTGAGGATCAGGCCGCGCGCATGACGGTGAAACAGCGGCGTTCCCAGATCCTGTTCGAGCGCGCTCACCTGACGGCTGATCGCCGATTGGCTGAGGCCGAGGGTCTCGCCCGCGTGGGTGAACGAACCGGCGTCGGCGGCCGCCTGAAAAACGCGCAGTTTGTCCCAATCCATCGTTTCCCCCGCCCGTTCCTCCGCCTTTGTGGGTTTGATCCCTAAGCGCGGCGGACCCTTCGCAACGCATCATGCGCCACGTCGGGACGTCGGCAAGCAAAATTCGAGCAATCCGAAGCAAATGCGCTCTTGTGCGACGAACGCCGACGCATCCGGCGCGTTTTCTTCAAGCAGATCGGCGCGCGCGAAGGGGCGCGCGCCTCGCTCACTCGGCGGCCTGCTGGGCTCTCGGCATTGCAGTGAGCCAGCGCTCCGCCTCCAGCGCCGCCATGCAGCCGAGACCCGCCGCGGTGACCGCCTGACGGAAGACGTCGTCGGCGATGTCGCCCGCCGCGAACACGCCTTCGACGCTGGTGGCGGTCGAGCCGGGCGCGGTTTGCACGTAGCCGTTCGGCTTCAACGCCACCTGTCCGCGCACGAGGTCGGTCGCCGGCGCATGACCGATCGCGACGAAGAATCCACTGGCCTCGATCTCTTCGTGAGCGCCGGTTTTCAGGTTGCGCAGCCTCGCCCCGGTGACGCCGAGCGGCTTGCCTCCGCCGAGCACTTCGTCGACCGCGCGGTTCCACTTGACCTCGACATTGGCGCGCTGGAACAGCCGGTCCTGCAGGATCTTTTCGGCGCGAAACGAGTCGCGACGATGAACGACGGTCACATGCGAGGCGATGTTGCTGAGATACAGCGCCTCCTCGACGGCGGAATTGCCGCCGCCCACGACGATCACTTTCTTTCCGCGGAAGAAAAAGCCGTCGCAGGTCGCGCATGCCGAAACCCCGTAGCCCTTGAACGCCTGTTCGCTCGGCAATTCGAGCCATTTCGCCTTGGCCCCCATCGCCAGGATGATCGTGTCGGCGGCGAGCGCGCGCCCGCTGTCGCACTCGACGCCGAACGGGCGCCGGCTCAGATCGAGCCGCGTGACATATTCGCCCTCGATCCGCGCACCGACATGGGCGGCCTGCGCGCGCATCTGCTCCATCAGCCACGGCCCCTGAATGGGCTCAGCGAAGCCGGGATAGTTTTCGACGTCGGTGGTGATCATCAACTGGCCGCCTGGTTCGAAACCCGCGAGCAACAGCGGCTCCAGCATCGCGCGCGCCGCGTAGATCGCCGCGGTGTAGCCGGCCGGACCCGAGCCGATGATCAACACACGCTCGCGGTCGGTGGAATTCAATGTGGACATAAACCCTCGCCTGATCGGTCCCCGCCGACGCCGAGTCGGGTCAAAGCGAGGGGCAGCGCTGTTATATGGGCGCTCGCCCTCTGTCGGCAACAACCGGTTGTGCGCCGCGCGCCGGGGCCGCTTGCAAAATGCGCCGCCATGCGGCCTGATCAAATTCCAAGGGAGGATAGCCGTGCTTGTTCTGCGCTCGTCGCCCGCCTCGCCATTCGGCCGGAAGGTCAGAATCGCGGCGGCGGTTTTGGGTCTTTCGGATCGCATCGACGTCGTCGCGGCGGACACCAACGATCCCGGCGACAGCCTGAGGCGCCAAAATCCTCTCGGCAAAATTCCGGCGCTGATCCTCGATGACGGCTCGGCGCTCTACGACAGCGTGGTCATCGTCGAATATCTCGATTGGCTGGCGGGAGGCGGCAAAATCATCCCGGCCGCCCCGGAGCGCTTCCGCGCCTTGGCCCTCCAGGCGTTGGCGGATGGAATGATGGACGCCGCCATCCTGCAAATCTACGAGACCCGCTTTCGCGAGCCGAGCCAATATGTCGCCAAGTGGGTGGATCACCAGGCGGGGAAGGTCGATCGCGCGCTTGACCGGCTGGAAGCCGCGCCGCCGGCCGCCGATGCGCGCGACGTCGGCGCTATCGCGCTGGCCTGCGCTCTGGGCTATCTCGATCTGCGGTTCGCCGGGCGCTGGCGCGCGGGCCACCCCCGCCTCGCGGGCTGGTTGAATGGTTTCGCCGCCGGCGTTCCGGCTTTCGAAGAGACGCGTTTCACCCCGCCGGCTTAGAGTCGACCCCACGAAAAAGCCCGGCAGGTCTCCCCGCCGGGCTCGCAATCACGCGACGTTCGCGCAATCAGAACTTGTAGTTGATGCCGGTCGTGAACGCATTGACGTTCAGGCCGGTCTTCACGACATCGGGACTGCCGGCGAAGTAGGTCTTGTCGTTGAGCTGCGAGAACAGATACTGGGCCTTCAGCGAAATATGGTCGGTGAAGGCGTATTCGATGCCGCCGCCGAGCGCCCAGCCGTTCTGCCAGCCCGAGTTGGAGAAGGCGAGACCGCCCGCCGTCAGGTCGGAGCCCTGAACGTTGCCGCCGGCATAGCCGCCCGCCACGTAGAACAACGCGCGGTCGGCCGCAAAGCCGAAGCGGGCCAGCACATTGCCGAGGGAATTGACCTTCCCGGTGGTCACCGAACCATCGAGCAGGGTCTGGCTCTTCGACAGGCCGGCCCAGTCGAGCGACCCCTCGACGCCGGTGACGAACTGGCCGATCTGATAGTTGTAGCCGACGGTGCCGCCGACGAGGCCACCGGACGGGTCGCCGAATATCGCGTTGCCGCCGCTGCCAAAGCCATAACCGCCGTTAACGCCGACGTAGAAGCCGGTCCAGGTGAAGGGCGGCGGCACATAAACCGGGGCCGGCGGGGGCCCTTTGGTCGTGGGCAGATCGGCGGCGAATGCCGATGTGGCGACGCTCGCCAACAGCGCCGCGGTCAGAATCTTTTTCATTACCATCTCCTTGTTACCGACCAATGCGGGGAGCGCCGAAGCGGGCCCGCCGGCATGAAGAGACCTATACGTCCGTACGTGGCGAAAGTCTGTTGCCCCTCGATCACAAGTCCATGACCCAATATGGCAAAACCCGGGCGATTATCGGAGAGTAATGTGATTCAAAATTTAGCCAATGAACTTAATTTGTGCGACGCAATAACTCAATTTGTTTTCAATGGTTATTCATGTTGTATTGAGACAGCGAACAATTTATCGAGGTAAATAATTCGTATATTTGCCCCGCTGTTCGAAAAAAGACCTTTCGCGCGGGCGCGCCAAATTCCAAAAGAACAGGTGTCGCGGCGATCGGCCGGCTCAGTCGGCGCTCGGCAGACGCCGGATGGTGAATTCGATCCGCCCGTCGGCGAGCTCCCGCCAGAATTCGATTTCCGTCATATAGGCGGCCTTCGGATAGCGATCGAACCATTCGAGCGCCTTTTCGCGCGCCTCGCCTCGCGGCAGACAATAAGTCTCGCGCCGCCAGACATCCTCGGGCTGACGGGACGCCGGCCGTTGCGCGCGACGACGGGCGACGCGGGCGGCTACGTCCAGCGGTTTCTTGCGCTCGATCGCCATTGCCTGTTCCTCGCGCGCCGTGAGCATAACGCGGCGAGGCGGGAAAGGGGAGTCGGGCGCGCCGCGCGGCGCGCGGTCAAAAAGGCCCGCGCACGCGCCGCCAATCCGCGGGCTCACGCGCTTCTGGCGACGCGCAGCGCCCGCACCAGCCGGCCGTCGATGCAGGCGAGCCCGACGGCGATCAACGCCAGTCCGACAAAATGGCGCGGCTCGAGACGCTCATGCAGGACAATCGCGCCGAGCAGGATCGAGCTCACCGGCGCCAGCAGCGTGACCAGCACGACATTGGTGGCCCCGGCGCCCGCCAGAATGCGGAAATACAGGATATAGGCGAGCGCGGTCGAGAGAGAGGCGAGGGCCGCGACGGCGGCGCAGGCCGCCGCGCCGGGGACGGCCAGGGTCCATGGGCGGTCGACGAGCAGCGCGATCGGAACGAGCATCAGGCTGGACGCGGTGACCTGTCCGGTGGCGGTGGCGATCGGATTGACGCCGAGGCGGCGAAAGCGACGGCCGAACAGGCTGGCGAACGCGTAGCTGATCGCCGCGCCGAGTATGGCGAGCTCCGCCAGCACGCCGCCGCCCAGCCCCTCGACCAGTCGCGGGCCGATCAACGCGGCGACGCCGAACAAGCCGAACAGCGCTCCGGCGGCGCGCAGCGGAGTCAACCGTTCGTCGCGGGTGAGGAAATGGGCCGCCAGGACGGTGAACAGCGGCGTCGTCGCATTGAGGATCGCGGCCAGCCCGCTGGCCAGCTGCGTCTGGCCCCAGGCGATCAGGCAGAAGGGGATCGCGTTGTTCATCAGCCCCATGCCGAGGAAAGCAACGATCACTTCCCGCCGCCGCGGCATGACGAGACCCAGCACGGGCGCTGAGGCCCACAGGATGAGCGCGGCAAGCGAGACGCGCAGCGCGACGATGGTCAGCGGCGGCAGCTCCTTCACGGCGACGCCGACAAAGAAGAACGAACCGCCCCAGAACAGCGACAGCGTCAGCAGCATCGCCCATTCCGCGGGCGTCATCGTCTTGTTCGCGCCGGCCATGTCGCTCCCGCCTTGTCGCGCAGGCTTCTAGCGCGGCGCATGCGCCCCGTCGCTCCGCTTCTTGCGGCGATAAGCGCGCGGCGGCCCACGCGCTTTCGGCCGCGCTATTTGGCGGCGCGAACGCGCGCCCATTCCTTTTCGATCAGTTGCGCCAGGCTGGCGTCGACGGCGCCGGTCGGGAACAGCCGCTTCAGCGTTTCTTCGTCGCCGGAATCCTCGCCGCTGGAGAGGCCGGTGGCGTGCGCGTCGCGGGCGGCGATTTCGGGGCGCAACAGGAAGTCGAGCAGCGCGTAGGCTTGCGCCGGGTGCGGCGCGTGCGTCGGAATGGCCAAGGCGTCGAGCGACATCGGCGCGCCTTCCCTCGGCGCGACGAAGCGAATGTCGGCGGCGCGCCCCTGCTGGGCGGCCCGCGTCATCGCCAGCGCCGCGTCGCGCATTCGCCCGACGCTCAGGCAGACCGAGCCGTTGGCCAGCGCGCCCACCGCGTCGGGAATCGCGAAAGCGCGCGCGCTCGCCTTGACGCGGATCAGCAGATCGGCGGCGCGCTTGACGTCGAACGCGTTGAGCCTGGCGGGATTGACGCCGAGAAACCGCCAGGCCGCCATGAACAGATCGTCGCGGCTGTCGGGCGTCGCAATGCCGCAATCGGCGAGGCGGCGCGCCTGCTCGGGTGCGAAGATCGCGCCCCACGAGGCGGGCGCCGACCCCAGCCGCCTCGGCGCCAGGGCGGCGTCGTAGAGCAGCCCCGAGGCGAACCACATATAGGCAAGCGCGCTTGCGCCGCCGGGCTCATAGACCGCGAGCTTGGCGGCGATCGCGCCCGAGACGCTCACCGCGTGCGGGAGTTGTGCGCGGTCGAGCTTGCGCAACGCGCCGGCGGCGATCTGCTGGCGCAGGACCGGACCGGGCAGGACCACCAGATCATAGGGGCCGTCGCGCAATTTTTCGGGGATCGATTCGGGCGCGTCATAGGCGTCATAGGCGACTTTCCAGCCGCTCTCGCGCTCGAACTCCTCGAGCGCCCGCGGATCGAAATAATCGGCAAAGGCGAGCAGGCGCACGAACTTGGGTTCGGCCTTGGGCGGCGGCGCAAACTGCGACTGCGCGGCGGCCGGGGCGAGCAGCGCCAGCGCCGCCAGAATTGTTGCGATCAGGCGCCGCACGGTCAGACCGTTCGACTTTCCGCCAACGACCCCGAGCGCGAAGCCTTGACGAGGCGCGCGACATTGTCGAGTCGGGCGAGCGCGGCATCGAGCGTCGCGTCATGTTTGGCGAAGCAGAAGCGCACCACGGTGCGGATGGCGTTCTCCGCGTAGAACGCCGAGACCGGAATCGCCGCGACGCCGTGCTCCTCGACCAGCCATCGGCAGAACGCGACGTCGTCGGTCTGGCCGAGCGGCGCGATGTCGATGTTGACGAAATAGGTCGCCGCGCTCGGCAGGACGCGGAAGCCCCGCGCGACAAGCCCGGCGCTGAACCGGTCGCGGCTGCGCTGGAAGGCGGCGCGCATGTCGGTGAAATAGGCGTCGTCCTTCATCAGGCCATAGGCGACCGCGCTCTGCAGGTTGGGCGGCGTGGTGAAGGTGAAATACTGATGCGCCTTGGCGATCACCCGCATGATCGCCGGCGCTGCGCAGACCAGGCCGACCTTCCAGCCGGTCAGCGAAAAGATTTTTCCCGCCGAGCCGATCTTCACCGTCCGCTCGCGCATGCCCTCGATCGCCATCAGCGGGACATGCGCGCGCCCGTCGAACACCACATGCTCCCACACTTCGTCGCACAAAGCGATCGCGTCGAACTTCACGCAGAACCGCGCCAGCAGCGCCAGCGCGTCGCGATCGTAGAGCGCGCCGGCCGGGTTGAGCGGGTTGTTGAACAGCACGACGCGGGTGCGCGGCGAAAAGGCGGCGGCCAGATCCTCTTCGCTCATGGTCCAGTGCGGCGGCTCGAGCGTGACGAACTTCGCCACGCCGCCGGCGCGCCGCACCAGCGGCAGATAGGCGTCGTACATCGGCTGGAACAGCACCACCTCGTCGCCCGGCTCGATCAGCGCGAACAGCGCGCCGGCCAGCGCCTCGGTCGCCCCCGACGTCACCATCACCTCGGCGGACGCGTCGAGGTCGAGCCCCTGGAAGCGGCGGTAATGGGCGGCGATCGCCTCGCGCAGTTCGGGCAGGCCCATCATCGGCGGATATTGGTTCCAGCCCGAGACGACCGCCTCGGCCGCTTTGGCGCGCACGTCGGCGGGGCCGGGATCGTCGGGAAAGCCCTGGCCGAGATTGACCGCCTGGCGCTCGCGCGCCAGCCGCGACATCACTTCGAAGACGCTGGTGCCGAGATTGGCGAAAATCGGGTTCATCACGGCCGCGCGGGTTTCGGGGAGGAGCGTTCTAGCACCGACCGCGAAGAGGCAGAAGGCGCGACGCGAGGGCGGTGGTGCGCGTTCCTTTCCCCGCAAGGTAGGATTGTCCGGGGACTGAAGTGTGAACAGATCGCAAGAGGCGTTCCCATCCCCGCAACTCCCGCGAGTCATGGCCGGGCTTGTTGTTCGATCCGGGGAGATGGCCACATCTGTTCGGGGACATGACCGATTTCGGTTCCCCGTACAGCCCTGCCGCGAGCGAGGAAGGGCGACGCTCTCCTGACGCGCATTGATTTCCTTGAAGCGCGGAGCGATCTCAGCCGGCAACGCTGCGCCGCTCAATCCACCACGACTTCCCGCAATCGACCGGTGTCCACGTCGAAAATGAAGCCTCGAACGGCGACATCCCTCGCGATCCAGGGATGTGACCGGACTTTGGCGATCTGCGCCCGCGTGTTCTCCTCCGGGTCGTGGAAGGAAAACAAGCGCATCGGGACAGGCGTGGCGTCGCCGGTCTCTCGGGCGAGCTTGTCGTTCAGCGCCTTGTCGGTGAAGGTCGTGAAGCCGCAGCCGGTGTGATTGAGGAGCATGATCTCCCTGCTGCCCAGGACATGCGTGGAAACGACAAGTTCTCCCATCACGTCGTCGGTGACGGCCGGGCCGCCCGTGCGGATGACGTCCATATCCGCGGTCTTCAATCCGAGGATCCCCTCGAGGTCCGAGAGGCGCGGGTCCATGCAGGTTACGATCGCGATCTTGGGCCGCGGGGGTCCGCCCAGCTTCGGATCATACTTGGCTGCGAATTGCTCATTGGCCTTCAGGGCCTGATCGATAAGGCTCATCACCGCCTCCCATTCGAGCATCCTGTGGAGATAAGGGCGCTGCCGTTCAGTCGACATTCGCCGGATGACGGCCTTATCGCGATCGAGAGTGCGCACATCGTGGGGCTTTGACAAGACCGAAATGTCGTTGCGGCCCTGCCGTGGCTTGCAGATGCGTTTCGGCGCCTTCGGCATGACCGCGCCCTGTCGGCGTGGTGGTGTCAAGGTTCGCGAAGCGACCGCGTCGCCGTCTCCGTCGCCCCAACATGTCGAGCGGTCCGTTTTGGCTTCGTCCTCAGTTCAGCGACCCCTCCCCGACGATCTCGAAAGGTCCCCAGAGGGCCGGGTAGGCGTTGCGCGGGTTCGAGGGATCGTTCAGATAGTTCAGCATGGCGCGGCGGAGCGCTTCGGCGCGGCCGAGCGTCGGGTTGGCCTTGGCGGTGTCGAAGGCGGAGGTCAGCAGCCGGGTCGCGGCCTCCGACTGGACGGCCCAGTGCGAGACCAGGAGCGCGCGGGCGCCCGCGTAGAAGAAGGCGCGGGCGAGGCCGGACAGCGCCTCGGCGCCGGGGCGATCGCCGGCCACGGTGTTGCAGGCGGAGAGCACCACCCAGTCGGCGTTGAGCCTGAGTTGCGCTACCTCGCTCGCTTTCAACAGCCCGTCGTCGAGGTCGCTCGGCTGCGCCGGGATCGACAGCGCCAGCGAGGGCTCGCCGAGGCCCTTGATGTCGCCGGCGACGAGGCCGTGCGTCGCGAAATACACCACGCGGTAGTCGGCGAGCGGCAGCCGCTTCACGGTGGTCACGCTCGCGTCGCGGCCAAGATGAATGTCGCTCATCGGCGCGCCGAGGTCCCTGGCCACCGCCCTGAGTTCGTCGGCCGTCTCGGGCAATGGCGGCAAGGCCCGCGCGAGCATTTCGCGATCGCCGCCGGTCGCCCTGAAAGAAGTCCGTATAGGCGCGCGTCGTGAGGCTGCGCGCCGCGGTTTTGGCGGCCATACGCGTCCCCGCGGCCGGCGCCGCGCCCGGATCGAACAGCGGATCGCCGAAGCCGACCATCGGCTTGGCGGCCCGGCCTTTGCCCGCAAAGCCGCGCAGCGCCTTGAGGCTTGCGACCGACGGCAGCACGGTGACGGCCTGGCGCCTGATCAGCCAGGCGGCGGACCGATAGGCGGAAAGATCGTCGAGGGTTGGCGGCGCGCCAACCGGTTTTGCCGTCACCAGGAGATGGAACGGCAGCGCGGTCAATGCGCCGGAGGGGACCACGAGGAGTTGCTTCTTGTCCTTGACCAGCGCGTCGACGGGTCCAAGAAGGCTTGCGTAAAGTTCGTTGGCGAGGTCGAGATCAAACAGCCTCGGTTGACTTGCGAAGAGTTGATCGGCGTCGAGGCCTTGGCGGAACGCCCTAAGCTTCTGCGCCAAGGCATTGGCGCCGAGCGGGATGACCTTCCAGTCGAAGCTGTCGCGGGTGAGCGCGAAGACAGTGCTCTCGGTGTCGCCGGTCAGAAAGAAGGCGAGCGCCTCGTCGGGGCCGAGCAGCTTCTGCGTCTCCTCCAGACTCAGGGGCTTGGGGACCGCGAGCGCCGCATAGGCGGGGAATTCCTTTTGCAACCGAGCGTTGTTTGCGGCGAGCCGGGCTTCCGCGTCGGCGACCTGCCTGCGGATGTTGTCGATCAGCGTCGAGTTTTGTTGCGCATCCGGTTTTGACAAGGCCTCGATCAACGCCTTGTCGCGCTCGCGCCAAACCACGGCGAGGTCCTGCTGCTCGCGCACCAGGGGGGCGAGCGCGCCGCCTCCGGAGGCGAGCCGCGTCGCCATCTGCTGCAACGCCGCGCCGGCCGAGGATTGCAGCGCCCATTGCGCGATCTCGAAACCTTCGCGGCCGAGCGCCGGTCCGGGCTCAACGCCGTGGCTCGCGGCGAGCGCGAGATTGCGGATGTGAAAGCGGAAGTAGCTCGCGCGTTGCTCGATGAGCCCGCCCGACTGACCGGCCTGCTGCGCCGCCGATGTTTCGAACGCGGCATGCGCGATCACCGCCGCGCTCGTGCGGCGCGAAAAAGCGAGCGCCTCGGCGTATTTGCCCTGCGCTTGGTCGAAGCCGGCGAGATTGTTGAGGGTCGTCGCGACGTCGGGATGGTCTTTGCCGAGCTTGGCCTCGCGGATCGCCAGCGCGCGCTGGTAGAGCGTCTCGCGCCTCGGCGTATTTGCCCTGCGCCCGATAGACGCTGGCGAGATTGTTGAGAGTCGTCGCCACGTCGGGGTGGTCTTTGCCGAGCTTGGCCTCGCGGATCGCCAGCGCGCGCTGGTAGAGCGCCTCGGCCTCGGCGTATTTGCCCTGCGTCTGGTACGACGTTGGCCAGATCGTCGAGGGTCGACGCCACGTCGGGGTGGTCCTTGCCGAGCTTGGCCTCGCGGATCGCCAGCGCGCGCTGGTAGAGCGCCTCGGCCTCGGCGTATTTGCCCTGCGCCTGGTACGACGTTGGCCAGATCGATCAGGGTTGACGCCACGTCGGGGTGGTCCTTGCCGAGCTTGGCCTCGCGATCGCCAGCGCGCGCTGGTAGAGCGCCTCGGCCTCGGCGTATTTGCCCTGCGTCTGGTAGACGGTGGCCAGGTTGTTGAGGCTAGCACGCCACGTCGGGGTGGTCCTTGCCGAGCTTCGCCTCCTTGATCGCCAGCGCGCGCTGGTAGAGCGGCTCGGCCTCGGCGTATTTGCCCTGCGCGCAGGTAGACGTTGGCGAGATTGTTGAGGGTCGCCGCCACGTCGGGGTGATCCTTGCCGAGCTTCGCCTCGCTGGATCGCCAGCGCGCGCTGATAGAGCGCCTCGGCCTCGGCGTATTTGCCTTGCGTCTGGTCGACGTTGGCCAAACCGATCAGGGTTGTGGCCACATCGGGGTGGTCTTTGCCGAGCCTGGCCTCGCAGATCGTCAGCGCGCGCTGGTAGAGCGGCTCGGCCTCGGCGTATTTGCCCTGCGCTTGGTACACGTTGGCGAGATTGTTGAGGGTCCTCGCGACCTCGGGGTGGTCCTTGCCGAGCCTGGCCTCGAAGATCGCCAGCGCGCGCTGGTAGAGCGGCTCGGCCTCGGCGTATTTGCCCTGCGCCTGGTCGACATTGGCCAAATCGATCAGGGTCGCCGCCACGTAGGGGTGGTCTTTGCCGAGCTTCGCCTCCTCAATCGCCAGTGCGCGCTGATAGAGCGCCTCGGCCTCGGCGTATTTGCCCTGCGCCCGATCGACGGTGGCGAGATTGTTGAGGGTCGCCGCCACGTCGGGGTGATCTTTGCCGAGCTTGGCCTCGCGGATCGCCAGCGCGCGCTGATAGAGCGCCTCGGCCTCGGCGTATTTGCCCAAATCCGCATCGATGTTGCCTAAGGTCAGGAGCGCCGTGGCATAGTTTGCATCATCGATGCCGAAACGCGCTTTGACTCCCCCCTCGAGCTTCAGCGCCTCCGATAGGGCGGCCTCGTATTGCCCCGCCGAATTGAGTTCGTTGACCCGCTTTAGCACCGCGTTGAGATCAGGTTGCTGCGCCACGGCCGGAGCCAACAACAAGCCGAGCGCCACGGAGACCGCCGCTAGGCACACCACAGGCCCGAGCCTCAATGAGAACGACAAATCGAACCTCCCAAAAACCTCCGCCCATTCTTCCGCGAGGCGCAATTCGAATTCTCAAGATATGCTGAATTGTTGGGCCTTGTCTCTACATCCCTTGCGCGCCTATGATCCCCGCTTTCCGATCTGCAGTCGCCGGAAAACGGGCGGAGATCACCACGGCGCTCCGAGAGGCGAAGGCGGCCCAGGCAAAGCCAACTGACCAAGCGCGACCGAAGCGTGCTTTTCCGGAGACGCTTGGAGGCGACAGGTGTCGATGAGAGACTTCAAAGCGGGCCGGCCGGGCGCCCTGATCATGCGGCGAAATGGGGAGGCTGGCATGGGAGCGCCATTCAATTGAACCGAACCTGGGTGGGCGCGGGCATCAAGGTGGGCGGCTTTCTGTTCGCCGCGGGCACCACGACTTTCGTTGGCGCCGCGTTTCGGCTTGACGGCATGCCGGCGGCGACCGCCACCGACGTAACGGTCGAAGAACTCGACATCGGGTTAGGCGTCGGCGGTGGGTTCAACTTTTCGCTTTTCTTCGCCTTCAATGTCAGCTCCCTCTGGGAGATCAACAATGCGATTTCGCCTTTTTCGGCGACATTCAGCATAGCCATTCCCGACGCGAAGATCGGCGATGGCTCCCTTGCGATAAACGTGCTGAAAAACCTGGACAAGATCGGGACGGCGGAGCTTAAATTGCTGCACTTGCTTGAAGTGCAAGACTTATCCGGTTGCGCTCAGTTGTTGTTCAGCAGTCTGGACGCAACAGATGGCCTGAGCGGCGGCGCGCCATCATGGATAGTTGTCGATATCCCCGTTGGCGGCTGGGGGGCCGAGGCGATGGTGGGAGCTTCGGTGGCGAGGCTGGTTGTCTCGGATTGATGGAAGTGGCTCCACAGCCCTGGGGTCCCGATCGGATGAACCCCCCAAGCCGGAGACCTTATTCCGCATTGCGAGATCGCGGAATTCTGGATGAACCTGCAGGGCCGCTACGAGATCGGACTGGCGCTCAACGCAGCGGGCGACGACGTGGAACGGCTTCGCCCTCTGGAGATGGTCGCCTGACGCGCCGTCGCTCGGCGCGGCCCAGCCACGCGGAGCGAGTTGAGAAACCACGCCCGCAACAACGCAAAAGGGCCGGGAGCGATCCCGACCCTTCCTTTCGCCCAAAGTGAGGATGGCGGATCAAGGGCCGCCGGCGCCGGTACATCCGCGGTCGCCGGTCGGCATGATCCGTCTCGCCGCTCAGGCGGCCTGGAGCTTGTCCGCGGAGGTCTTTCCCGAACGCGCGTCCGAGACCAGCTCGAAGCTGATTTTCTGGCCTTCGCGCAGATCGCTCATGCCGGCGCGTTCAACCGCGCTGACATGAACGAAGGCGTCCTTGCCGCCGTCATCCGGTTGAATGAATCCGTAGCCTTTTTCCGGATTGTACCACTTCACTGTGCCTGTCGTCATGACGATCCCCTTTCGAAGATGAGATGAGAGACGCGGTCCCGCGACGCGGAGCCATCGTCGATTTTCGATTTTTGGTGGGAGTTCGTCAGCTTGAGCGATGAAATCGCTCGGGGGCCAAGAGTGTCCGGCCGAATTTCGAAGCCTTCACTTAGGAAGTCCGTCTCGCCTTGTCAAGGACGATGGGTTCGCTCGCCTGCCGCCAGTCGCTTTTCGAGTTGCCGATAGGGCGGGAAGGCGATGAGGCGCTGTCGGCCGGACTGGATTCGCCAGCGTAAGCCAGACTTGTCAATGCTTCGGACGAAGGCGCGGTTTTGATGCCTGGCGCTCGGTGCGCCGCGCGCCAGATTGCGCCGCCCTCTTTGGCGTGAGAAAAACGCGCATGAATCAATCCGCCGCGCCGATCGAATGCCGCAGCGTGCTCGTGCTCGGCGGCGCGCGCTCGGGCAAGAGTGGCTATGCGCTGGCGCTCGCCGAGGCGACGGCGGGCGAGCGGCTGTATCTGGCGACGGGATCGGCGGGCGACGCCGAAATGGCGGCGCGCATCGAACGCCACCGCGCCGAGCGCGGCGAGGGCTGGACGACATTGGAGGAGCCGCTGGCGCTCGGCGAGGCGCTGGACGCCGAGGCGCGCCCCGGCCGCGTGATTCTCGTCGACTGCCTGACGTTGTGGCTCGCCAATGCGCTGTTCGCCGAATGCGACGTCGCCGCGGAGACGGCGCGGCTTTGCGAGGCGATCGGCCGGCTGGGCGGGCCGGCGGTGTTCGTCTCCAACGAGGTCGGCGCGGGAATCGTGCCGGCGACCCGGTCGGGGCGCGACTTTCGCGATTGGCAGGGGCGGCTCAATCAGCATGTCGCGCGCGCCTGCGACGGCGTCGTGCTTGTCGCCGCGGGCCTGCCGACTTTGCTCAAGCCCGTCGCCGACGCCGAGATTGGCGATGCGTTGAGGCTAGCCTGAGCAGGAGCCGGATGAGCCACGGCCGAATTGGCCGGCGGTATTTGCGAGAAGCGCGGTCGCCTCGTCATTGCGAGCGGAGCGAAGCAATCCAGCGATCGTGACGCTTGCCCGTGGATTCGCGACTTGCCGCGATCCCGAGGCGATCGAACTCCGCGTTCGGCAGCGCATCGCGCAATGTGGGCCGACGCATCGATATCCGGATTGCTTCGGTCCGCTCGCAATGACGGCCGATGCGTCAATCTGCGCGCATCCGGCCCTAGCGACTCAACGCGCGCACGCGATATAAGCCGCGCATGCTGCGCCTGTTTCAGAGTCGACCCCCGATCGTCCCGGTCGCGCATCTCGATGTCGCGCATGGCGGGGCGATCTATCGCGTCGCGCTGAAGCGATTGTCGAGCGCGCGCCGCTTCACATTGCGCGTGCGCGGCGCGACGCGCGACGTGGTGCTGACCATGCCGGCGCGCAGTTCGCTGCGCTCGGCGCGCGAATTCGCCGAGCGGCACGCGGCGTGGATCGGCGCGCGGCTGGCGCGGCTGCCGCGGCCGGTGACCTTCGAGCCGCATTCGAGCGCGCCGCTGCGCGGGATCGATCATCGAATTGTTCATTGTCCGGGCGCGCGCGGCGTCGCGTGGGTGGCGCGCGGCGACGATGGTCCGACGATCTGCGTGGCCGGCGATCTCGCGCATGTGCCGCGTCGCGTCGCCGATTTCCTCAAGCGCGAGGCGCGCCGCGATCTCGAGGCGGCCGTCGCCCGCTATTGCGCGGCGCTCGGCGTCGCGGCGCGCCGCGTCACCTTGCGCGACACCACCAGCCGCTGGGGCTCGTGCTCGTCGACCGGCGCGCTCAATTTCTCGTGGCGGCTGATTCTGGCGCCGCCGTTCGTGCTCGAGTACCTCGCCGCGCACGAGGTCGCCCATTTCGTCCATATGAATCACTCGCCCGCCTTCTGGAGAGTGACGCGGCGCCTGTTTCCGGACACCGATCGCGCGGAGCAATGGCTGAAGACGCACGGCCCGAACCTGCATCGCTTCGGGGCGAGGAAGCCCGGAGTCGAAGCCGACGCCGGCGGCTTCTAACCAACACCCAGGCAATCGCGGGTAAACCCGGCAATCCGTGTTGAGGCCCTCGTGGCCCTCGCCCGGCGCGCTTTGCTTTGCGTTGCGCGCAACGACCGCGCGCGCGACGGGGCGTCGCCAAAAAAAGCATCTTGAGCCTCGAGAATAGATGTATTAAACATGATTCGTTGTGCTCTTGGCATTAAGCATGATGGATCAGACATGATAACGGCGGCGCAGTTGCGGGCCGCCCGCGCGCTGGCTTCCCTCGACCAGCGCGCGCTGGCGGCGCTCGCCGGCCTTTCCGTCCCGACCATCCAGAGAATGGAGGCGAGCGAGGGCGTCATCCGCGGCAATGTCGATTCGCTGACCCGGCTGGTCGGCGCGCTGGCGGCGGCGGGCGTCGAACTGATCGGCGACGGCGCGGTCAGCGCCGGGGGCGGGCGGGGCGTTCGCATGCGCGCCGCCGCGGCGCCGCCTGCCGCCGGCGACGAGCGCCACCGAACCGGCGAGAAGGGCGAGGCGTGATGCCGATCGTCGTTCTTCTCGCCTGCGACGGCGCGCTGCTGGTTCTGGCCGCGGTTGGCGTCGGCTTCGGCAGCCGTCCGGTCGGCGCGCGGATCGTCTACGGCGGGGCGCTCGCCGTCTCGCTGGCGGCGCTCGTCGCCGCGCTGATCCCGCTGCTCGGCGACGCGCCGGCTGAGGCCCTCGTATTGCCGATCGGGGTGCCGTGGGTCGGCGCGCATTTCCGGATCGACGCGCTGTCGGCGTTCTTTCTCGCGGTGATCAGTCTCGGCGCCGCCGCGGCGAGCCTCTACGGCCTCGGCTACGGCGGCCATGAGCGCGAGCCGCAACGCGTGCTGCCGTTCTTTCCGGCGTTCCTGGCGGGCATGAGCCTCGTGCCGCTCGCCGACGACGCCTACACCTTTCTGGTCTCCTGGGAGTTCATGTCGCTCGCTTCGTGGGCGCTGGTGATGGCCCATCACCGGCAGCGCGACAATGCGCGGGCGGGCTACGTCTATCTGATCATGGCGAGCTTTGGCGCAATGGCGCTGCTGCTGTCGTTCGCCCTGCTGGCCGGTCCGGCCGGCGGCTACACGTTCGAGGCGATGCGCGCCAACAGCCCGACCCCGGGCCTGGCGAGTCTGGCGCTCGCCCTGGCGCTGGTCGGCGCCGGGTCGAAGGCCGGTCTCGTCCCGCTGCATGTCTGGCTGCCGCTCGCCCATCCCGCGGCCCCCAGCCATGTCTCGGCGTTGATGAGCGGGGTGATGACCAAGGTCGCGGTCTACGGCTTCGTGCGCGTGGCGTTCGATCTCGTCGGGCCGCCGGTGTGGTGGTGGAGCTTCGCCGTGCTGGCGCTGGGGGGAATCACCGCGGTGATGGGCGTGCTTTACGCGCTGATGCAGCACGACCTCAAGCGACTGCTCGCCTATCACACGGTGGAGAACATCGGGATCATCTTCATCGGGCTGGGGCTCGCTCTCGCCTTCAAGGTCTTCGACATGCCGGCGGCCGCCGCGCTGGCGCTCACCGCCGCTCTCCTTCATGTGTTCAATCATTCCCTGTTCAAGAGCCTGCTGTTCTTCGGCGCCGGCGCCGTGCTGACCTCCACCGGGGAGCGCGACATGGAGCGTCTCGGCGGCCTCATCCACCGCATGCCGCAGACGGCGGCGCTGTTTCTCGTCGGTTGCGTGGCGATTTCGGCGCTGCCGCCGTTCAACGGCTTCGTCTCGGAATGGCTGACCTTCCAGGCGATCCTGCTCAGTCCGCAGTTGCCGTCGTGGGGATTGCGGCTGCTGGTGCCGGCGGTCGGGGCGACGCTCGCGCTGTCGGCCGCGCTTGCCGCCGCGTGCTTCGTCAAGGCGTTCGGCGTGACCTTTCTGGGGCGCGCCCGCACCGGCGCGGCGGCGGGCGCGGGCGAGACCGATCGCTTTTCGCTTGCCGCGATGTTTGCGTTCGCGGCGCTGTGCCTTGCGGCCGGAATCGCGCCCGGCCTGTTCATCGACGCGCTGGCGCCGGCGGTGAGCGGTCTCGTCGGCGACCGGATGCCCGTGCAGATCGGCATCGACTGGCTGTCGATCGTGCCGATCGCCGCAAGCCGCAGCTCCTACAACGGCCTGCTGGTTTTCCTGTTCGTCGCGGCGTCCGCTTCGCTCGCCGCCGCGACGATCCATCGGCTGGCGTCCAACGTCGTGCGAAGGGCCCCGGCGTGGGATTGCGGCTTCCCCGACGCGAGCCCGGCGACCCAATATACGGCGGCGAGTTTCGCCGAGCCGATCCGCCGGGTCTACGGCCCCTTTGCTTTCCGCGCGCGCGCCCGCGTCGACATGCCGGCGCCGGGCGACATCCGGCCGGCCCGCATGACGGTCGAGACCCACGACCTCGTCTGGGAATACCTCTATGAGCCCGTTGTCGGCGCGGTCGCGCTTCTTGCCGCGCGGCTGAACATCCTGCAATTCCTGACCATCCGCCAGTATCTCAGCGTCGTGTTCGGCGCGCTGGTGGCGCTGCTGCTGGCGCTCGCGTCATGGCCCTGATCGGCGCGCTGGCCGTCCAGGCCTCCCAGATGCTGCTGGTGCTGCTGCTGGCGCCGTTGCTGACCGGTTTCGTGCGCAAGGCGAAGGCGCGGCTGCTGCGCCGCCGCGGCCCCCCGCTGCTGCAGCCCTATCGCGACCTGATTCGGCTGGCGCGCAAGGAGGCGGTGATCGCGCACGGCGCGTCGTGGCTGTTCCGCTTCGTTCCCTATCTGGTGTTCGCCGCGACCTGGGTCGCCGCCGCGCTCATTCCGACCTTCGCGGCGGGTCTGCTGTTCAGTTGGTCGGCCGATCTGATCGCGATCATCGCGCTGCTGGGCAGCGCGCGGTTCTTTCTCGCGTTGGCAGGGATGGACGTCGGCACGAGTTTCGGCGGCATCGGCTCCAGCCGCGAGGCGATGTTCGCGACCCTCGCTGAGCCCGCGTTGATGATGATCGTGTTCACGCTGGCGCTGGTGGCGGGCTCGACCCAGTTGTCGACCGTCGCCGGGTTCATGACCTCGCCGGCGGTCGGCCTGCGCGTGTCACTTGGTCTGGCGCTGTTTGCGCTGGTCATCGTGGCGGTTGCCGAGAACGGACGCATCCCGGTAGACAATCCAGCGACCCATCTGGAGCTCACCATGGTGCACGAGGCGATGGTGCTGGAATATTCGGGCCGCCATCTGGCGGTGATCGAACTGGCGTCGTGGCTCAAGCTGCTGCTCTACATCTCGCTGATCGCCTGCGTGTTCACCCCGTGGGGCATCGCCCATGTCGGCAAGGGTTTTGGCGCGCAGGCGGTCGGCGTCCTCGCCTATGTCGGCAAGCTGGCGATCGGCGGATTGTTGCTCGCGCTGTTCGAAACGACCATCGCCAAGATGCGGGTGTTTCGGGTTCCCGACTTTGTCGGCGTCGCGCTGATGCTCGGCTTCCTCGCGGTGTTGCTGCGCTTCGTTTCGCGGAGCCTGTGATGAAGGGTCTCGCCTTCGATCTCGCCCATCTGCTCGCCGGCGGCCTGGTGCTCGTCAGCTTCATGCTGCTCTATCAGAACCGCCTGTATTCGCTGCTCAACGTGTTCGCGCTGCAGGCCGTCGTGCTCTCGCTGTCGGTCGCCTGGCAAGCCTATGTCCAGGACGCGCCGCATCTTTACATCACGGCGGCGATTGCGCTGGCGTTCAAGGCGATCGTCATTCCGGTCGCGTTGCACCGGATCATCGCCCGGCTGGGCATTCACCGCGAAATCGAGACCGTCGTCAGCCTCGGCCCCACGATGATCGCCGGCATGGCGCTGGTCGCCCTTTCGATGGTCGTGATGCTGCGCGTCACCGCCGCCGCCGACCCGCTGGCGCGCGAGGACCTCGCGTTCGCGCTCTCGGTGGTGATGCTGGGCCTGTTGATGATGGTGACGCGCCGCAACGCCGTCAGCCAGGTCGTCGGCTTCATGTCGCTGGAGAACGGTCTGATCCTCGCAGCCACCGGGGCCAAGGGCATGCCGCTGGTGGTCGAGATCAGCGTCGCCTTCTCGGTGCTGGTGGCGTTCATCGTCATTGGCGTCTTCCTGTTCCGCATTCGCGAACGCTTCGACACCGTCGACGTCCAGGCGCTGGACCGGTTCCAGGAGGGGCGCCGATGAATCCGTTCGATCTCGAAGGCGTCGCGCTGATCCTCGCCATTCCGGCGGCGAGCGCGGTCGTCCTCGCCCTGACGCCGGGCTATCGGGCGTCGGCGCGGCTCAACGTCCTGTCGGCGTTCCTGACCTTCGCGGCGGCGCTGACGCTGTTCGCGTGGAAGCCCGACGCCGGTCCCTACATCCTGGTCGACGATCTCAACATCGTGTTCATCGTGCTGAACACCTTCGTCGCCTTCACCACCAGCCTGTTCAGCGCGAGCTATATCGCGCATGAGCTGGAGATCGGGCGGCTGACGCCCATCCAGCTTCGCTTCTATCATGCGATGTACCAGGTTCTGCTGTTCGCGATGAACCTCGCGCTGGTCGCCAACAATATCGGCCTGATGTGGGTGGCGATCGAGATGGCGACCCTGACCACCGTGCTGATGGTCGGCATCTACCGCACCCCCGAGGCGATCGAGGCGGCGTGGAAATATTTCATTCTGGGCAGCGTCGGCATCGCTTTGGCGCTGTTCGGCACCATCCTCGTCTACATGGCCGCCCGGCCGGTGGTTGGCGAGGGCCTCGACGCGATGGAGTGGACGACGCTGCTTGCGCATGTCTCGGCCTTCGATCCCGCGCAACTGAACCTGGCGTTCGTGTTCCTGATGCTCGGCTACGGCACCAAGGTCGGGCTGGCGCCGTTGCACGCCTGGCTGCCCGACGCCCACGCCGAGGGCCCGACGCCGATCTCCGCGGTCCTTTCTGGCCTGCTGCTGAACGTCGCACTGTTCGCGGTGCTGCGGTTCAAGCTGCTGCTCGACGCCAATCCGGGCGCGGTCGCGCCGGGGCCGCTGATGGCGGTGCTTGGTCTCGTGTCGCTGGTCTTCGCAGCGTTCATGCTGTATCGGCGCCGCGACATCAAACGGATGTTCGCCTATTCGTCGATCGAGCATATGGGGATCATCGCATTCGCCTTCGGCATCGGTGGTCCCATCGCCAACTTCGCCGGCCTGCTTCACATGGTCATGCACAGCCTGACCAAATCGGCGATCTTCTTCACCGTCGGTCATATCGCGCAGGTCAAGGGCACGCAGACGATCGCCGATATTCGCGGCCTGACGGTCAGCCATCCGCTGCTCGGCTGGGGCCTCGTCGTCGGCGTTTTCTCCATCGCCGGATTGCCGCCGGCCGGGATATTCATGAGCGAGTTCCTCGTCGTGAGTTCGGCCTTCGCGCGCGCGCCGTGGTTGGCGATCCCTCTGGTGATCGCCCTTGTCGTCGCGTTCGGCGCGCTGCTGTTGCGGCTGCACGGCATGGCCTTCGGCGAGGCGAGCGGCGGCGCGGCGCCGGTCAAGGCCTCCTGGGCGCCGATCGCCGCTCATTTCGCGCTGGTCCTGATGGCCGGGATCTACCTGCCGCCGCCGTTGGTCGCCTGGTTCCAGCATGTCGCAAGCCTTCTTCGTTAGCGGGGGAACATGCCGTCGCTGATCGACGCCTTGTCGGACGCGCTCGAATCCTGCGACAGCCGGCCGTGGCCGCGCCGCCTGGTCGACGCCGAGCTGTGGCTCCGCCTGACGGACCAGCTTGCCGACGGCCTGTGGACCCTGGCGGGACTGTGGGGCGACGCCGGCATGGTCCATATGGCGCTGCTCGACGCGCCCCATGGCCATATCGCCGTCGCCAGTATCACCTGCGATAACGGCGCATTCCCCTCGGTGGCGGCCCGCCACCCCCCGGCGATCCGCCTCGAGCGTGCGATCCAGGATCTATTCGGCTTCGTCGCGGTTGGCGCGCCCGATCCGCGGCCGTGGCTCGATCACGGACGCTGGCCGGTTTCCGCGCCGCTGGGGAGGCAAAGGCCCCCCGCCGCCATGCCGCCCTATGCTTTCCTGACCGCCGAGGGCGAGGGGCTGCATCAGATTCCGGTCGGTCCGGTGCACGCGGGAGTCATCGAGCCCGGACATTTTCGATTCACGGCGGGCGGCGAGACGATCGTCCGGCTCGAGGAAAGGCTCGGCTATGTCCACAAAGGGGTCGACGCGCTGATGGCGGGCGCTGCGCTCGAGCGCGCCGCGCTGCTCGCCGCCCGCGCCTCCGGCGACAGCACCGTCGCCTATTCGATCGCTTTCGTGCGGGCGGTGGAAAGCGCGCTTGGCGTCGAGGCGCCCGCGCGCGGCGTCTGGTTGCGCGCCCTGATGGCGGAACTGGAGCGCATCGCCAACCACCTCGGCGATATCGGCGCGATCTGCAACGACGCCTCGTTCGCGCTGATGCACGCCCATACCGCGGTGCTGCGCGAGCGCGTGCTGCGCGCCGCGCACGCCTGCTTCGGCCACCGGCTGATGATGGACGTCGTCGCGCCCGGCGGCGTGCGCGTCGATCTCGCCGCGCCGGGGCGCCAGAGCCTTCGCGAGCTCGTGACGACCATCCGCGGCGCGTTTCCGGCGCTGATCGAACTCTATGACAACACCGCGTCGCTCCAGGACCGCACGGTCGGCACGGGAATGCTTCGCGCAGACCTCGCGCGCCAGTACCGGCTGCGGCGGGTTTATCGGGCGCGCTTCGGGGCGCGCGTTCGATGCGCGGCGCGATCTGCCCTACGCGCCCTATGGCAAGCTGCGCTTCGAGACGCCGGGGCTTGGCGAAGGCGACGTCAATGCGCGCGTGTGGATAAGAATTCGCGAAGTCGAGCAAAGCCTCGGGCTGATCGACCAGATTCTCGACGGTCTACCGTCCGGCGAAACGCGGGTCGCGGTCGTCGGCGCCGGCGAACCGCGCGAGGGCCTCGCGGTGGTCGAAGGCTTTCGCGGCGACATCCTGGCCTGGGTCCGCCTCGGCGCCGACGGCGCCGTGGCGCGCTGCCATTTGCGCGACCCGTCATGGTTCCAGTGGCCGCTGCTGGAGGCGGCGATCGAAGGCAATATCGTCGCCGATTTTCCGTTGTGCAACAAATCCTTCAACTGTTCGTATGCCGGGTGCGACCTCTGAGGTTTGAGCGATGCGCAGGATTCTGTTCGAAAGTCTGGTGAGGCCGGCGCTGACCGAACCGGCGCCCGGCCCGGCCGACCCCGAACTGGCGGCGCTCGCCGCCGAGCTCAAAGAGACCGCGACCGCCCGGCTTGGCCGCAGCCTGGCGATCCGGCAGGTCGACGCCGGCTCGTGCAACGCCTGCGAACTGGAAATCCATGCGCTCGGCAACGCGTTCTACGACATCGAGCGTTTCGGCTTCCGGTTCGTCGCGTCGCCGCGTCACGCCGACGTCCTGCTGGTCACCGGCCCCGTCACGCGCAACATGCAGGAGGCGCTGCGGCGGACCTATGACGCGACGCCGGCCCCCAAATGGGTCGTCGCAGTCGGCGGCTGCGCGCTGGACGGCGGTCTCTACGCCGGCAGCTACGCCTGCGTCGGCGGCGTTTCGGCGGTCATTCCGGTCGATTTGCACATCCCCGGTTGCCCGCCGGCCCCGGCGACGCTGCTCAAGGGCCTGCTCGCCCTGATGACCAGGAGCGTAGCCTGATCGGGCTTGCGGCGGTCAGGCGTTGGGCGTCGCCTCCGCGGTTGGTGGAAGCCGCGCCTCCAGCCGGCGAATGACCTGGATCAATTCCGACACTTCGGTCTCGCGCAGCATGTCGAGCTTTTGATGCAGCAGCTCGATCTCGAGTTCCGCCTTGGCGTTTGTTGCGTAGTCGGTCATGGCGGCGGCGCGGTCGATCGCCGCCTGCCGGTTCTGACTCATCATGATGAACGGCGCCGCATAGGCCGCCTGAAACGACAGCGCGAGATTGAGCAGAATGAAGGGATAGGGATCCCATTGCTGGACATAGGCGGTGACGTTCAGGGCAATCCAGATGACCAGCAGCGCGCTCTGGATGAGGATGAAGTTCCATGAGCCCATCGTCGCGGCGACCCAATCGGCGATCTTCTCGCCCCAGCTGAAATCGGGATGGGCCTTTTGCGCGCGATTGCGTCGGGCGGTGCGGAACTGGTCGAGCAGCCTGATCTCCTGCTCGTGAAGGCGATGGGTTATTTCAGCGACGGCGTTCATGTGGACGGGCTCCCCTGACGTTGATCGGCGAAATGCCGCGAGATTTGTGACATTGCGTTGAAGCCTCAGGCGAATTCCTGGAATTCATCCACAGGGGCGGTTCATCGTCGCGGCGCGCGTGTCGCGATCCGCCTCGTCGCGCGCGCCACTATTTGCCGGAGCCGTGCGCGGACGGCATCGTTTCGGCCCAAAGCCCATGTTTGCGGTCGAGCAGATAGATCGCCTGCCCATCGGCATCGCTCTCGCCAGCGAATTGAAACGCCGCGGGGCCGAGCTTCACCGCGAGATCGCCGTCGACCAGCGCGGCATGCGACCGATCTCCCGGCTCCTGCCATAGCCGCGCATCGGCGCCGAGGACATAGACGAGGTTCGCGTCCACCGCGTGAAAAGCCGCGACATCGTGGTCGACCTGCCGGGGGGTCTCCTTGCCGCTCTGGCGCCACAGGAAATGCGTCGGGGTCAGAATATAGGTCGTATCGCCGTCTGCGACATATTCGAACGCGGCGACCGGCTGGCCGATCTTCACGCGGTTATGCATGTCTCCCGTCTCGCGCCACAGCGCGCCATCGGCTCCCAGAACGAAGATGGTCGTTGCGTCGACGGCCTGGAACGCGGAGACATTTTCGTCGATGGGGTCGCGGCGCTTGCCGTCGGCATGCAGCCGCGACAGCCGCTTGTCGGTCCCCAGGACATAGGCGGCGTCCGCCGTCGGCTGGACCTCGCCGACCTCGTGATCGAGGAAAGTGCGATTCGACCCGTCGCCGTCGCTTCGCCACAGCGTGCCGTCCTTCTCCAGCACGAACAGCGAGCCCGCCTCGGTGGCGCGAAAGCGGTTGACGGATTGCGCGACCATCTTGGAATCCTTGCCGCCGAGCGCGAAGCGCCACAACCGCGCCCCGCCGTCGAGGCCGTAGGCGACCGCGTCGCCGACGATCTCGAAGCGCTCGATCCCCACGCCGATCGCCTCGCGCGTCGATGCGCCGTAGTTCACTGGCGCGCGCGCGTCCAGACGATCGAGCAGCTTGGGCGGCTCGTCCCTGGGCTGGGCGGGAGCGCGGTGGCGCACGCCGCCGCCGCCCCGGCAGCCGGTGTTGAAGAGGATTTCGCCAGGCTCGGCGAAATCGCCGCCGATCCAGTCGCAACCGTTCGGCCGGCGCTTGAACGCGTCCGCCGGCTCGATCGCGCAGGCGAGCGTGAGAGCGCCGACAAGGAGGGCCAAACGCGCAAGAGAGCATGGCATGGTGGGGGTCCCGATCGGGGGCCTGTCAGATGCGTCGACGCGAAAGGCTAAGGTCGGCGCAGATCAAACGCAAGGCGGCGGGCCTTCGCCGAGTTCACGCCGCCGCCTTCGCCGCCGCGCGGCCCGCCGCCCGGCCGGAGAACAGGCAGCCGCCGAGAAACGTGCCCTCCAGCGAGCGATAGCCGTGCATGCCGCCGCCGCCGAACCCCGCCGCCTCGCCCGCCGCGTAGAGGCCGGGAATGATCGCCCCCGCCGCGCCGAACACGCGGGCGTCGAGGTCGGTCTCCAGGCCGCCGAGAGTCTTGCGGGTCAGGATATTGAGGCGCACGGCGATCAACGGGCCATGCGCGGGATCGAGGATGCGGTGCGGCGGCGCGGTGCGGATGATCTTGTCGCCGAGGAAGCGCCGCGCATTGTGCACGCCCATGATCTGCGCGTCCTTGGTGAAGGGATTGGCGACTTCGCGGTCGCGCGCCTCGATCTCGCGCTGGAGCGCGTCGAGCTTGACGAGATCGCCGCCGGCCAGGGCGTTCATCGCCGCGACAAGCTCGGGAAGCGTCGGCTTCACGATGAAGTCGACGCCATGCGTCTTGAACGCCTCGACTGGCCCCGTCGCGTTTTTGCCGACCGCGCGGCGCGCGATCAGGCGCCAGTCCTTGCCGGTCAGGTCGGGATTCTGCTCCGAGCCGGAAAGCGAAAACTCTTTCCGCACGATGGTCTGGTTGGTGACGAACCACGAATAGTCGTAGCCCGTCGCCATCAGGTGGCTGAGCGTGCCGAGCGTGTCATAGCCGGGAAACAGCGGCGGCGGCAGGCGCTTACCCGTCGCGTCGAACCACAGCGAGGAGGGGCCGGGCAGGATGCGGATGCCGTGCGCGGGCCAGATCGGCGCCCAGTTGTGAACGCCCTCGACATAATGCCACATGCGGTCGCCATTGATCAGCCGGGCGCCGGCGCGCTGGCCGATGGCGATTCCACGACCGTCGACATGGGCGGGCACGCCGCAGACCATGCGGCGCGGCGGCGTCCCGAGCCGCGCCGGCCAGTTGGCGCGCACCAGATCGGCGTCGCCGCCGATGCCGCCCGACGCGATGATCACCGCTTGCGCGTTCAGCGCGAACATTCCGGCGATATTGCGCGAGCTGGGTTCGCCGCGCGCGATGGCGCTCGCCTCGAGAATCGCGCCGCTGGCCCCGTCGACGACGCCGTTGGTCACGCTCAGCGCATCGACGCGATGGCGAAAGCAAAACCGCAGGCGGCCGGCCTGCTCGGCCTCTCGCGCGCGCCGGACGAATGGTTCGATGAGGCCGGGACCGGTGCCCCAGGTGATGTGGAAGCGGGGCACGGAATTGCCGTGCGACGACGCGCCGCCATCGCCGCGTTCGGCCCAGCCGACGATCGGAAACAGCCGATGGCCCATCGCGCGCAGCCAGGAGCGCTTCTCGCCGGCGGCGAAAGCGACATAAGCCTCCGCCCAGCGGCGCGGCCAGTGATCCTCATCGCGATCGAACCCCGCCGAGCCCAGCCAGTCCTGCCACGCCAGGTCGTAGGAATCCTTGATCCGCAGGCGGCGCTGCTCGGGGCTGTCGACCAGGAACAATCCGCCGAACGACCAGAACGCCTGGCCGCCGAGACTCTGCTCGGGCTCCTGGTCGAGCACGATGACGCGCTTGCCGGCGTCGGCGATTTCGCAGGCGGCGACCAGCCCCGCCAGACCCGCGCCAATAACGATCGCGTCGGCGTCGAGACCCATCGCCGTCTCCCGGGAATGCGCTCGCCGAGGGGATGTGGCCCTTCGCTTCGCCCGTCGAACCGTGTTTCAGCCAGCCAGGCTTGTCAATGCGCGTGAGGCGCGGCAAGTCTTGCGGCGATCGGTCAAGCGGGACAGACAATGAGACGCCCCACCAAGACGGCGGCTTTCGAGGCCGCCAGGGTGTGGAACGCCGCGGCGCTTCAGGCGCTGCTTCGGGCCTCGCCGGACCTTGCCCATGCGGTCGACTCGCGAGGGCGCACGGCTCTGCATCTCGCCTGCGCCGTGCCACCCGGCGGCGCGATGCTCGCAGAGCCCCACGGCATCGCGACCGTCTCCGCGCTTCTCGGCGCGGGCGCCGATCTCGAGGCGGCGGCGCCGATGGACGAGGACGAGGGGGATTTCCGCGCGACGCCGCTGTGGTTCGCGGTGGCGCGCGGCGAGAATCTGACGCTGGTCCGGCATCTTCTGAAGCTCGGCGCCGATGCGAGCACCTCGCTGTGGGCCGCGGTCTGGCGAGATGACGAAGCCTTGTGCCGCGAACTCTTGAAGAGCAAGCCGAAGCTCAATCTGCGGGCGCATGGCGAGACGCCGCTGTTCTACGCCGCCCGGTTGAAGCGCTTGAAGACCCTCGAACTGTTGCTCGACGCGGGCGCCGATCCGACGATCGTCGACGATCGTGGCCGCGACGCCCTCGCCATCGCGCAAGCGCGCCGTCTGCCCAAAAGCGTGATCGATCGCGTGGCGGATGCGAAGCGAGGCGTGGGGAAGTGAAACCCGGTGGTCGCCTCCTGCGCCAGAGCAAAGCGCATTTTGACGGAATCAGCGTTCGTCATCAACTCAGATGATTTGCAGTTTTTGAGTTTTGAGTTTGGCGTTGGCGATGATGACGAGTTTTCGCATGATGGCGGTGACGGCGACGATGGGCTTTTTGCCGGCTTGGAGGAGGCGTTCATAGAAGCCCTTGAGGGTCGGGTTGTGTTTTCTGGCGGATAGCGCGGCCATGAAGAGGACCCTTTTGATTTCTGGTCTTCCGCCGCGCGTTCGGCGATAGGCGTCGGCTTGGCCGCTTTGCTTGGGATGGGGGGCGAGGCCGGCCAGGGCGGCGGCGCGGCGACGGGTGAGCGTTCCCAGTTCGGGCATGAGGGCGATGAGGGCGGCGGCGGTCTTGGCGCCGACGCCCTGGATGGCGAGGAGGAGGTTGAGGGCGCGGGCGATGGGCTCGCATTGGGCGATCAAGGCGTTGATGTCGCCATCGATCGCTTTGATTTGGGCGTCGAAGCTGGCGACGATCGCCTCGATGTGGGTCTGCGCGAGCTCGGCGCCGGGAGCGGCGCGGCGATTGGCGTAAGCGAGACGATCCCTGACCATGTCGCGCCGGGTCAGGACCAGGGCCTGCAAGCGCAATCGCTGGCGATCGCGGGCCTGCCAGGTCGCCAGTTCGGCATGGCGGTCCTGGCCGTAGCGGGCGAGCGCCCTGGCGTCGATGGCGTCGGTTTTGCCGAGCGTCCCAAACGATCGGATGAACGCCTTGACCTTGCGGGCGTCGGCGCGATGGGCGGGCACGCCGGCGGCGAGCAAGGCGGCCAGAAGGTCGCTTTCATAGCCGCCTGTGGCTTCGCAGACGACGAAGCACGTCGCATCGAGCCTCGAGGCGAAGTCCGACAAGGCCTGCGGTTCATTGACGATCGACCTCGCGCGGCCATTGGCGGCCTCGAAGACGACGATATTGGTTTTGCCGACGTCGCAACCGATGAAGCGCGAGGCCGGCGTGGCGGCATGGGGCATTTTGCGTTATCCTCTGCAAGCTTATGATTGTCTGCGGGCTCGCATCGAGAGAGGTCGGCCCATTCAACTCATCAAGCGTTCAAGGGAAGCGGGAAGACGACCCCGATGACGACGGGCGCCAAGCCCAATTGCGAGACGGCCAATCTTCCCGCGCGCCGATTCGGGCGGCCGCCCAAATCGGCGCGTCCCCTTTTGGGGGACATGCCCTTCTAACAAATGTCCAAGAGACAATTGCGAGGAGCGGAGCGACGAAGCAATCCAGCGGCCTCAGAGGCTTTTGGATTGCTTCGCCTTCGGCTCGCAATGACGAATTGGTTCCACCAAAAAGCAGCTTGCTCAGGCGACCGCGATCCGTTCGCCGCGCTCGTCGAACAGATGAAGATCATGATCGGGGGCGCTCAAGGCGATCGAATCGCCGGCCTTCGGCGCGTCGCGCCCGCGCATCTCGGCGGTAAGCGTGTGCTCATCGCCAACGCGCACATGCGCGTAGGAGGTCTCGCCGAGACGCTCGACCAACTCCACCACGCCGGTGATCTTGAACGCCCCCGCGGCGGCGGCGTGCAGATGCTCGGGGCGCACGCCGATCGTCACCGCGCCCCCGACCGGTGTGGCGAATGTCGCCGTCGCGAGGTCGAAAGGCGGCACGCCGGGGCCTGACAGCGTAACGGTCGCCGCGCCTTTCTTGTCCACTTTGGCCGGGAAGAAATTCATCGCCGGCGAGCCGATGAAGCCGGCGACGAAAATGTTGGCGGGGGTGTAGTAGAGGTCCAGCGGCTTGCCGGTCTGCGCGATGCGGCCCTGGTTCATCACCACGATGCGGTCGGCGAGCGTCATCGCCTCGATCTGGTCATGCGTGACATAGACCATGGTCGCGCCGAGCAGGCGATGCAGCTTGGCGATCTCGACGCGGGTCGAGACGCGCAGCGCCGCGTCGAGATTGGACAACGGTTCGTCGAACAGGAAGACGTCGGGCTCGCGCACGATGGCGCGGCCGATCGCCACCCGCTGGCGCTGGCCGCCCGACAGGTCGCGCGGCCGCCGCTCCAGCAGCGGCTCCAGTTGCAGCATGCGCGCCGCCTCGGCGACCCGGCGGTCCATTTCCTCTTGCGCCAGCCCCGCGAACTTCAGGCCGAACGTCATGTTCTTTTTGACATTCATGTGCGGGTAGAGCGCGTAGGACTGGAACACCATGGCGATTTTGCGCTGCGCCGGCTCGAGATCGTTGACCCGCCGCTCGCCGATGAAAATGTCGCCCGAGGTCGCGCCGTCGAGCCCGGCGATCAGCCGCAGTAGCGTCGACTTGCCGCAGCCCGACGGTCCGACCAGCACCACGAACTCGCCGTCGGCGATCGCCAGTTCAATGTCCCTGAGGATCGCCGCTTCGCCGTAGGACTTGTTGAGCTTGTCGATGCGCAGGGTCGCCATGAGCTGATTGTCCGTTCACTTGACCGCGCCAGCGGTGAGGCCGCTGATCAATTGCCGGGAGAAGACGACATAGATGGCGACCACGGGGAGGATCGCCAGCGACAGCGCCGACAACACGCTGTTCCAGTCGGTGATGTATTGACCGAGGAACTGCTGCACGCCGAGGGTGATCGTATGGGTGCTCTCGCTCGAGGTGAGGATCAGCGGAAACCACAGGTCGTTCCAGATCGGCACGATGCTGAACACCGCCACGGTGGCGATCGCTGGGCGCAGCAGCGGCGCGATGACCTCGAAGAAGATGCGGGTTTCCGGCACGCCGTCGCAACGCGCCGCGTCGCGCAGGTCTTTGGGAATCTGTTCGATGAATTCCGACAGGATGAAGATCGCCAGCGGCAGGCCCTGCGCGACATAGACCAGGACCAGCGCGGTCAGCGTGTCGTTGAGCCCCGCCTGGCGCATCATGGTGAGGATGGCGACGGACCCCAAGCGAATAGGCACCATGATGCCGATCGCCATATACAGCGCGACAATCGTCGAGCCGCGGAATTTGTATTCGGTGAGCGCCCAGGCCGCCATTGCGCCGAACAGCAGGATGAGGAACATGCTGCCGAGCGTGACGATCATCGAATTGGCGAAATAGGTGAAGACATGGGCGTTGCCGAGCACCTTGGCGTAGCCGATCAGCGAAAAGGTCGCGGCGGTGGGCGGGGTAAGCGGCGAGCCGAAAATGGCGTTGCGGTTCTTGAACGAATTCATCACCACGAGCAGAATCGGCAGCGTCGCCAGCAGCGTATAGGCGATGAGCACCGCGTGGACGCCGAGAACCGAAACCCGTGAACGCATCGGTGTTCGCCCCAAGTCTAGTGGTGAAAGTCTGACGCTTGGCGACGGTATTCGCAACGCCGCAATTGGCCGATCCCGAACGACCGAGGAGCGGACCCGCTCGGTCGGGAGCGAGCCGGCGGCAGCAGACGAACGAGCCCGAGGATGACTCCGGAGCCCAGTGACCTGACTACTTCGGAACGCCTTCTCGATGCGCCTCGGCGTATTTCTTCACCGCGTCCATCGTTCGGACATTCTCCTTGTCGAAGGGATCGGTAATTAGGCGCCTGAGCGGACGAAGGATTCCAGGCATGGCGATATCCAGAACCAGCCAACGATTGACAAGCGTACATTGCCCCTCCAATTCGAAGGAATAGTGAATGTGCACGTCGACTGTCGCCCGCAACTGGCGCACGTGTATGATATGGCGGAAGTCAATCGAGCCCGGAGGTTGAAACCCGGTCACGGCCCCCCACCAGTCCTTTCCCGGCTCGGCAGGCTTCCCGTCATGATACTTGGTGCCCAGTTGCACAGGGTATGGCGCGACATCCGTGGTCTCCCCGAACGCGTCGGATTGGGGCAGCCAGCGCCGATAATTCGGCATGTCCGACAGCAGCTCAAAGAGCACTGCGGGCTGCGCGGCGACCTTCGCATTGTAGAATCTATGCCACTGCGAGTTTGCCATTCTTAGCCCCCTTCGTATGGCAGAGATGACAGGCGTCGAAGGATATGGCCGATCACCGCTCACAACGCGCGAAAGCCCGGTTGCAATCAGCCGGAGGCGCCGATGGAGCCCAATGCCCGGATCGGTCAACTCCGGTCGCAGGCCCCAAATCCGGCCACCACCGCTTCAGGCGCTCTCCAGCCGGTTGCCGCCAGCACCAGGCGTCGGATTTTCCCCCTAAAATGCGTAGCGCTGCATGCGCCGCTGGACGAGAAACAGGTAGACGCAGACGCCGGCCAGGATGATGAAGAACATCACTGTCGCCACCGTCGCGCCCATGGTCGGGTCGCCGACCTGCAACTGGTTGCCGAAGAACGCGCGATAGAAGAACGTGCCGAGAATGTCGCTCGCAAAATTCGGCCCGGCCAGCGCCCCCTTGACCGAATAGATGAGATCGAAGGCGTTGAAATTGGCCACGAAGGTCAGGATCGACACGATGCCGATGGTCGGCAGGATCAACGGCAGCTTGATATGGGTGAAGATGCGGAACTGACCGAGGCCGTCGACGCGCGCCGCGTCGACGAGTTCGTCCGGGATGTTGAGCAGCGCGGCGTAGATCAGCATCATCGGGATGCCGACGAATTGCCACACCGACATCAGCGACAGCGTGACCAGCGCCGTCGAGGGAAGGCCGAGCCAAGGCGCGAACCAGGCTCCGAGCCCGACCGCTTTGAGCAGCCCCTCCGCGACGCCCCACAGCGGCGAGAGGATCAGGTTCCAGGTGAAGCCGACGATCACCACCGACAGCATGGTCGGCAGAAAGATCAGCGTGCGATAGGTGGCGCGCAGGCGCAGGTTCGGCAGGCTGAGCAGGCCGGCGAGCACGATGCCGATCGGGTTCTGCACCAGCATGTGCACGCCAAAGAATTTCAGGTTGTTGAGACACGCGTTCCAGAACGGCTTCGACCAGACCGCGTCGGCGAACAGGGTCGAAAAGTTCGACAGACCGACGAACGCATAGGCGCCCGCCTGGTTGGTCGTATAGGTCGAGAGCGCCATGGTGGCGATCAGCGGATAGATCGAGAACAGCGAATAGATCGCGACCGCCGGCCCGAGGAACAGCAGCATCAGCCACGCGAAGCGCGCGCGCGGCATCGAGGCGACGATTTGCGACGGGGCGGCCATGATGGTCAGCAGTACCGTTGAAGGTTGGCCCCTCTCCGCTTGCGGGAGAGGGCAGGGTGAGGGCCGCCGGGCAGGGGCGCGCCCCGAAGGGTCTCGCCCTGCCCGACGGCCCTCATCCGACGCTTCGCGCCACCTTCTCCCGCGGAGCGGGAGAAGGGCTTGACGCGCCCGCTTCACTTGGCGGGCTTGTACCATTTGTCGAGGCCGTCCTGGAGCTGCTTACCGGCGGCGTCTGGCGTCATCGCGCCGTTGATCACCTGCGCGGACACGTTCCACAGCTCGTTCTCGAGGTTGGGCGTGCCGCGCGACAGGATCTGGTAGGAATCGCGGATCGTCGATTTGCACGCCTTGCGCCAGCCGACCATCGTCGCGGCGAGATCGTCGTCGATCTTGACCGCTTCCTTGGACAGCGGGAAGAAGCCGGGCAGGGCGTTGGCGTAGAGCGTGGCGAATTCCGGCGTCGTCAGCCATTCCAGGAATTTCTTGGCGTCGTCCTTGTTCTTGGAGGCCGAGTTCACGCCCATCGCGATGTCGGTGTGGTCAGAGATGTAGCAATCCTTGTCGCCGGCCGGCAGCGGCGGCGCGAAGGCCCCGATCGGGAATTTGGCGGTGGCGCGGAAGGTGGAGATGTCCCACGAACCGGCGGGATAGATCGCCGCCTTGCCGAGCGAGAACAGGTTCTGGCTGTCGGGATAGGTCTGCGCCTGGTAACCGTTGCCCATATAGGGCGCCCAGGTCGCCAGCTCCTTGAACACCGCGACATATTCCGGATCGGTGAACTTCTCCTTGCCGGAGATCAGCGCGGCGCGGCCGGTCTCGCCCGCCCAGTAATCGGGCCCGATGTTCTGGAAGCCCATCGTCGCCGCTTCCCATTGATCGGCGGTGCCGAGGTCGATCGGCGTATAGGTTCCGTCCTTCTTCAGCTTGTCGAGGATGGCGTGGAATTCGGCCATCGTCTTGGGCTCTTCGGCGCCGATCTTCTTGAAGGCGTCCTTGTTGTACATGAAGCCGTGGATCACCGAGGCCATCGGCACGCAGAAAGTCGTCTTGCCGTCATCGGTCGACCACGCGGACTTGGCGACGTCGGAGAAGTTCTCCATTCCCTTGAGGTCGTTCAGGCCGTCGAGGCTCTTCTTGTTGTAGAGGTCGAGCGAGGCGTCGAACGGGCGGCAGGTGATGAGATCGCCTGCGGTGCCGCCGGCGAGGCGGGCGTTGAGCGCGGCGTTGTATTCCTTGGGCGCGGACGGCGCGAATTCGACCTTGATGTCGGGATAATGCTTGTTGAAGGCCGGGATGATCTTCGAATTCCAGATGTCGGCGTCGTCGTTGCGCCAGCTCTCGATCTTCAGGGTTCCGGCCTGCGCGGCGACAAGGCCGGCGAGCAGGGCGGCCAAGGCGGCGCCGGCGCCCAACAGGTTTTTACGCGTCTTCGACATTTCGCTCTCCCAGTGTGTCGGGCTTCCCGCCCGTGTTAAGAACTCGCCGCGCCGGCGCGCAGGCGCGCCAACGCGGCGTCGATGTGGCCGCCGCTTCGCGCAAGCATATCTTGCGCGGTCTGGCGGGTCGCGGCGCCGCAGGCCATGAGAATCGCGCATTTGACGTCGCCTTGCGCGCCGGCGAGGCTTGCGCTCGCCGCGTCTTCGTCGATCCCGGCGAGGCTCGCCACGATATGCGCGGCGCGACGGCGCAACTTGGCGTTCTCCGGCCGGACATTGACCATATGGCCGCGATAGACATGACCGAGGCGCGCGTTGGCGAGCGTCGAGAGCAGGCCGAGCGCGCATTTCTGTGCGGTTCCTGCCGCCATCCTGGTCGAGCCGTGCAGCGCTTCGGGGCCCGAGTCGAGCAGGATCGGATGGTCGGCGATATGCAGCAACGGCGAGGCCGCGCGGTTGGCGAGGGCGATCAGCATAGCGCCGCGTTCGCGCGCCGCCTTTGCGCCGGCCACCGTGTAGGGCGTCGAGCCGCTCGCCGACACCGCGATGACGACGTCGCGGTCCATCGGTCCCAGCGCCGCGACGTCGCGCCCGGCGCCTGAAATGTCATCCTCCGCCGCGGCGTCGAGATGCGCGGCGCGCGCCGCGCCGCCGGGAATCACGAAGACGATGCGTTCGGATTCGAGACCGAACGTGCCCGGCAATTCGGCGCCGTCCTGCAACGCGATCAGGCCCGAGGAGCCGGCGCCGATATAGACCAGCCGGCCGCCCGCCTGGAGACGCTCGGCGATCGCCTGCGCCGCGCGCCCGATCGCCTCGGCGCAAGCCGCCACCGCCTCGATCGCCTGCTTCTGGCTCGCCAGCATCGCCGCGAGGAAGGGCGCCTCCGGCGGACCTTGAAAGCTATCGTCGCCTTGCGCCGCCATCCACCCTCTCGCCAGCTTGCGCGCGGCGCGGAGGCACCTCGCGGGAAGCTGAAAGAACCAATTTGAAGACCAGTGGTCCCTACCTCTTGTCTTAAACGTTAACCAATCGTATACCTCTTGTCCAGAGACCGTTGCAAAAACAATTCGGCGGTCTGGGGCTCGCCGCGCGCGGCGCGTCAATCAACAGCGAGGCCAATTGGCCCAGGGCGATCACTATTTTCTCGGCGTCGACGGCGGCGCGACGCGTTGCCGGGCGCGGCTTCGCGCCGCCTCGGGCGCGATGCTGGCGCGGACCAGCGGACCGGCCGCCAACATTTATGTCGATTATGCCGGCGCCCTCGCGGCGGTGCGTTCGGCGATCGGGCAGACGCTGCGCGAAGCTGGGCTCTCGCCCGCGGGTTCTCGAGGCGTTGCGGTCGGTCTTGGGCTTGCCGGCCTTTCGACGGGCGCCGAGGCGGCGCGCATCGTCACCGATCTCAGCGCGCTCGAGGGCGTCGCCTCGGTTCATGCGGCCAATGACGCCGTCACCGCCTGTCTTGGCGCGCATCGCGGCGCCGACGGCGGCATCGTCATCGCCGGCACCGGCTCGGCCGGCATGGCGCGGATCGCCGGGCGCGAAAGCGTCGTCGGCGGACGCGGCTTTTTGTTGGGCGACGATGGTTCGGCCGCACGGATCGGCGCCGACGCGGTGCGCGCCACCTTGCGCGCCTTCGACGGCCTTGGCCCGTCGACCCCGCTGACGCGGAGCGTGATGGGGCGCTTCGCCGATGACGCCGACGTTGCGATGCAATGGGCGCTGACCGCCAGGCCCAGCGACTACGGCGTCCTGGCGCCGCTCGTGCTCGAGGCGGCAGGCGACGGCGACGCGGTTGGCGTTCCGATCGTCGAGGCCGCGGCGCGCGCGCTCGGCGCGCTGACCCGCGCGATCCAGCGGCTCGGCGCCGAGCGCATCGCGCTGGTCGGCGGCCTCGGCCAGGCCATCCGCCCGCGCCTTCCCGCCGAGCTCGCGGCGATCCTGCGCGAGCCGCTGTTCGACGCGACCGACGGCGCGATATTGCTCGCCGGCGGCGTGCTGCCTGATCCCGCGAACCGCAGCGAGGGAGCATGACTCTCGCCGAGGCGCCGCGCGCCACGCTCTATCGATCCGTCTCCGACACATTGAAGCGCGAGATCGACCGCGGCCGCTTCGCCGACACCGAAATATTGCCCGGAGAGCGCGAGCTGTCCGGGATTCTCGATGTGTCGCGCACCACGCTGCGCCGCGCCATCGGTGAGCTTGTCGCCGAGGGCGTGCTCTATCACCGCCACGGCGCCGGCACGTTCATCCGCCGCGCGCTGCCGCGCGTCGATCAGCCGATGTCGCGGCTGACCGGATTCACCGAGGACATGCGGCTGCGCGGCCTCACCGCGGGTTCGCGCGAGCTCGAGCGCGGCATGTTCCTGCCGACCCCCGAAGAGGCGATGATGCTCGGGGTCAGCCCGAGCGAAAGAATTGTCCGCCTGTCGCGGCTGCGCCTCGCCAGCACGGTGCCGATGGCGATCGAGCACGCGGTGGTGCCCCAGCGCTATATCGGCGAGCCCAGCGCGATCGGCGCCTCGCTCTATGACGCGCTGGAGGCGCGCAACTTCAAGCCGGTGCGCGCGCTGCAGCGCCTGCGCGCGACGCTGCTCGCCGACGCTGACGCCGCGCTGCTCGGCGTCGAGCCGAAAAGCCCCGCCCTCTACATCCAGCGCATCGCCTATCTCGCCGATGGACGTTGCGTCGAATTCACGCGTTCGTATTATCGCTCCGACACATATGATTTCGTGTCCGAACTCACGCTTTCCCCCGCCATGCGCAAGAACCGAAACTGAGGCGCCGCCGTGTCCCTCGAACCCTCCCGCATGGCCCTCGAAGTCGCCGAGACCGGCGATGTCTTGGCGCGCCAGCTCGCCGCCAACGCAACTCTCACCGCTGCGATGGCGGCGCTGCTGAAGGAGCGCGATCCGCGCGTCATCGTCACCGTCGCGCGCGGCAGCTCCGATCACGCCGCGCTGTATCTCGCCTATCTCATCGAAATCGCGCTCGGTCTTCCCTGCGCGTCGATCGGCCCCTCGATCGCCTCGCTCTACCACGCGCCGCTGCGGCTGGGCGGGGCGCTGGCGGTGACGATCTCGCAGTCCGGCCGCAGCCCGGACATCGTCGCGCTGCAGGCCGCCGCCGGCCGCGCCGGCGCGCTGACGCTGGCGCTGGTCAACGAGGTCGATTCGCCGGTCGCCCTCGGCGCCGAGCGCGTGCTGCCGCTTCACGCCGGTCCCGAACGATCGGTCGCCGCCACCAAGTCGATGATCGCCGCGCTGGTTGCCGGCGCCGCGCTGGTCGGGCGATGGGCCGGCGACGAACGGATCAGCGCGGCGATCGATCGATTGCCGGCGCTGCTCAACGCCTCGGCCGAGCCGCCCGCGCGCCCGTTGGTCGACCGGGTCGCCGCTGCGAAATCGGCCTTCGTGCTGGGGCGCGGCGCGACGTTCGCGATCGCCGCCGAGGCCGCGCTGAAACTCAAGGAGACCTGCGCGATCCACGCCGAGGCGTTCTCGTCCGCCGAGGTCCTGCATGGGCCGGCCGGCGTCATCGCGCCGGGTTTCCTGGTCATCGCTTTCATGCCGCAGGACGAGGCGCGCGCCGGGTTCAGCCAAACGCTGGCGCGCCTCGCCGCGATGGGCGCGGAAATCCTCGTCGTCGACGCCGTCGCATCGGCCGGGAAACTGGCGCTACTCGCGCCGCCTGCCGCGCATCACTTGCTGACGCCGATCGTCATGCTCCATCGCTTCTACAGCCTGGTCGAGGCCTGCGCCCGCGCGCTTGGCCGCGACCCCGACAATCCGCCGCATCTGCGCAAGATCACGGAGACGAAATGACGCGGGCGCTGCGATGCTGAAGGCGTTCACCGGCGCGCGTCTGTTCGACGGCGAGCGGATGATCGACGATCACGCGCTCGTCGTCGACGGCCGCGCGATCGTCGCTGTGACGCCGCTTTCGCAATGCCCGCCCGGCGCCGAGCGCTGCGATCTTGCCGGCGGTGTGTTGGCGCCCGGTCTCATCGACTGGCAGGTCAATGGCGGCGGCGGCGTGTTATTCAACGAGACGCCGACGGTTCCCGGCATCCGCGCCATCGTCGAGGCGCATCGCACCGACGGCACGACGTCGCTGCTGCCGACCTTCATCACCGACGCGCCGGACAGAATGGCGATGGCGCTGGCCGCCGCCGGCGCGGCGCAACTAAGCGTTCCCGGCGTCCTCGGGATTCATGTCGAAGGGCCGTTCATCGATCCGCGCCGCAAGGGCGCCCATCCCGCTGGGTTCATCCGCGCGATGAGCCGCGAAGACGCTGACGATCTGATCGCGGCGCGGAGCGGCGTGATGGTGGTGACGCTCGCGCCCTGCGGCGTCGACAACGCGCTGATCGCCCGGCTCGCCGCGGCGGGCGTCATCGTCAGCCTCGGCCATGCCGAGGCGACCGCCGAGGAGGCGATCGCCGCGTTCGCCGCCGGGGCCAGCGCGGTCACCCATCTCTACAATGCGATGAGCCAGCTCGGTCATCGCCAGCCGGGCCTCGTCGGCGCGGCGCTCGCCGATCGCAGCGTGCTGTGCGGCTTCATCGCGGACGGCCATCATGTGCACGAGACGGCGGCCCGCGCGGCGTTCAACGCCAGAGGCGCGGACGGCATCGCGCTGGTGTCGGACGCCATGCCGCCGGCGGCGGGCGGCCCCAAGGTGTTCTATCTCGAAGGCCGCCGGGTCACCCAGGTCGGCACCAGGCTGACGCTCGACGACGGCACGCTGGCCGGGGCGGCGATCACCCTGATGGACGCGGTGCGCTACGCGACGCAAACGCTGGGCATCGCCCTCGCCGACGCGCTGAAGATGGCGACGCTGACCCCGGCGCGCCTGCTCCGCGTCGACCACCGCCTCGGGCGGCTAAGGCCGGGCTTCCCCGCCGATCTCGTTCACCTGGCCGATGACCTCAGCGTGCGCGGCGTATGGATCGCCGGCGAGCCGAGCGCGAAGTCGGCCTGACCCGGCAGGTCGCCGTCAGCGCGCCGCCCACAACAGGCCGCGCCGCAGGATGGTGCGCATTTCCGGGACTTCGAACTCGCTCGCGACATGGCCGAGCGAGGAATAGAACACCCGGCCCGCGCCGTGCCTGCGCTTCCACACCACCGGCATCACCACGCCCTCGACCCATGGCGCGTGCGCGCCGGAGAACGTCGTCGTCGCCAGCACTTCGTTCGACGGATCGACGTGCATGTAATATTGCTCGGAGCGATAGGGAAAGCTGCTCAGCCCCTTCACGATCGGATCGTCGGGGCGCGTGATGTCGACGCGATAGTCGATGATCCCGCCGGGATGGGCGACCCATTGGCCGCCGCACATGAAGTGGTAGTCGACCGCCTCGCGGAACGCGTCGCACATGCCGCCGTGATAGCCCCCCAAGCCGACGCCGCTGCGAACCGCGGCGGTCAGATTGTCGAGCTCCTCCTTTTCGATTTTCGACATCGTGTAGATCGGCACGATCAGGCTCATGTCGGCGATCGCCGGGTCGGCGAAGGCTTCGGTGGTGTTTTCGATATAGACCTTGAAGCCCTCTTCCTCGAGCATGCCGCCAATGATGCTGGCGCCCTTCTCGGGTTCGTGGCCGCTCCATCCGCCCCAGACGATCAGCGCCTCGCGCATGTTCCTGTCCTCCGTTGTTCGGTTTCGCGCCGGCCGGCGCGCGCTGCGCTTCAGTCGAGTTCGCCCGCGGCGAGCCCGGCGGGGAGCATTGCCGGCCGCGGCGGCCGGCTGTCGATCGATACGAACGCGCCCGTGTCGGACGATCGCTGGAACGCCTCCATGACCTCCAGCACGTGATAGGCCAGCGCGCCGCTCGCCCGATGCGGGCGGTTCGTGCGGATCGCCTGCGCCATGTCGGCGACGCCGATGCTGCGGTAGTTGAAATCGGCGTAAGGGTGTTCGGTCGGCAGGACGCGCCAGTCCTCGCCGGCGCCGGCAATCTCGATCGCGCCCCAGAAGTAGTTGGGGTCGGGAACCAGCAGCGACGCCTTCTCGCCGTAGATCTCGATCGGCGCGTGCTTGTGACGCGGCACGTCGAAGCTCATGGTGATGGAGACCACCGCGCCGTCGACGAATTCGAGTGTCCCGGTGACGTGGGTCGCCACCTCGACCGGAATGCGCGTTCCCTTGAGCGGTTCGCTGGTGATGACGCGTTCGCCGCGCAGCCGAGTCGCCATGCCGCTGACCCGCGCGACGGGACCCAGCAGGTTGACGAGGTCGGTGATGTAATAGGGCCCCATGTCGAGCATCGGACCGCCGCCGCGCAGGTAGTAGAAGCCGGGATCGGGATGCCATCGCTCATGGCCGGGGCACATGAAGAAGGCGGTCCCGCCGATCGGCCGGCCGATCGCACCTTCGTCGATCAGTTTGCGCGCGGTCTGGTGCGAGCCGCCGAGAAACGTGTCGGGCGCGCAGCCGATCCGCACGCCCTTCGCCTCGCCGGCGGCGATCAGTTTGCCGGCCTCGGCGACATTGACGCCGAGCGGCTTCTCGGAGTGGACATGCTTGCCGGCGGCGACCGCCCGCAGCCCGACCTCGACATGCGCCTTGGGGATCGTGAGGTTCAGCACGATCTCAATTGCGGGGTCGGCGAGCAGCGCCTCGATCGAACGCGCGGGAACCCCGAACTCGGCCGACCGGCGTTCGGCGGCGGCCGGGTTGAGGTCGGCCAGCGCGACGATATCCAGGATCGGAAATTTCTTCGCCGCTCTTAAGTATGCCGGGCTGATGTTGCCGCAGCCGATGATTCCGACGCCGACAGGCCGCACGCGAGGTCTCCTAGAGTCGCGCCAGAGGCGCCGGGATCGGGGCGGGGCCGGTGGTGCCCCACGGGGCGCCATAGAGCTCGCGCAGCGTCATCGCCGCCGCGCCGCGCCCCCAGATGCCGTCGCTCCATTCGCGCACGACAATCTCGGCGACGTCGGCATGACTGGCCGGAACCAGCGCGGCGACGGTTTCGCGCAGCGGGCCGATGAAGAACGCGCTGGTCGCCATGGTCCGGCCGGCGACGATCACCTTGGGCGGCGCGAACAGGGTGATCAGGTTGGCGATCGCGAATCCCAGCGCCTCGCCGGCCGACGCGAGGATGCCGACGCAGCGCTGGTCGCCCTCGGCGGCCAGTTGCAGCAGCACGGCCATGCTGCGGCCGGCGCGAAACGCCGTCTCGTGCTTGCTGCCGCGCAGCGCGATCTCGGCCTCGCCGAGCACCGAGGCTTCGGAGGCCCAGGCGGCGAGCCGGCCGCCGCCGCTGCCGGGCGGGCGGACCATGATGTCGCCGAAATCCGGGCTGAGGCCGTTGGCGCCGCGCAGCAGTTCGCCATTGTGCAGGATGCCCAGACCGAGGCTGTGCTCGACGCTGACCACCAGGAAGTCGTTGAGGCCGCGCGCCTGCCCGAACCAGTGCTCGGCCAGCGTGACGAGATTGACGTCGCTGTCGATCGAGACGGCGACGCCGAGCCGCCTGGTCAGTTCGGCGCCGAAATTCACGTCGCGCTCGCTGAAGATCGGGCTCTGCCGGCAGACGCCCGCCGCCCGCTCGACGACGCCGGGCAGGCCGACGCAGACGCCGGCGATCTTCTCCATCGCCAGCCGGGCGTCGCTCACGCATTGGCGCACCCCGTCCTCGACCAGATCGGCGATCACCGAGGCCGGCTGACGGTCGACGCGAATCGGCAAGGTGAGGCTGTGCAGCACGTCGGCGCAGAAATTGGTGGTCGCGACGGTGATCTGGTCCGGGGCGAGTTTGACCCCGACGACGAAGGCGGCGTCCGGATTGAGCTTCAGCATCACGCGCGGGCGCCCGCGCCCGGCGTCGCGCACCGCCCCGACCTGCAGCGGAATGATCAGGCGATCGTCGAGCAGCGCCGCGGTGATCGCCGAGACGGTGGTGGCGCTCAATTCGGTGAACTGCGATATTTCGACCCGGGAAATCGGGCCGAACCGCCGGATCGCGTCCATCACATGGAAGCGATTGATGGCGCGCATCAATTCGGGATCGGCGGTTTTCATCGCGGGGGCGGTCTGGTCTCGCGGATTATTTGTTCGGGCGCCGGAATTAATTTCATCCCCCCGATGGGGTGTCAATGGCGGAAACCGGAAACGCCGAGCCTCGCTTGACAGGCGCCGACAGACAGGACAGATTTAATACGCATAGCGGACAAATAGAACGAATGTCCGACGCTGAACTCTCTCCCGGGAGGAGACGATGATCTTTCGAAAACTGGCGTTCGCATCCTTTGGCTTGGCGCTCGGCGCGACGGTCGCCTTCGCCGACACGAACATCACCGTTCTGCATGTCAGCGAAAACCCCGGCCAAAAGGCGGTTTGGGAGAAGATCGCCAACGATTACAACGCCGAGCACAAGGGCGTGAAGGTTGAGTTCAAGTATCTGGAGAACGAGGCCTTCAAGGCCAAGCTGACGACGATGCTGCAGTCCAGCGATTCCCGTCCGGACTTGTTCTACAGCTGGGCCGGCGGCGTCATGCAGGCGCAGGACAAGGCCGGCTTCCTCAAAGACATTACCGCCGATGTGGCGTCCGTCGAGTCCACGATGTCCCCCACGGCGGTCGACGCGTTCAAGGTCGATGGCAAGGTCGTCGGGGTGCCGTTCGAAGTGGGCGAGGTCGCCTTTTATTACAACAAGAAGCTGTTCGAGAAGGCCGGCGTGAAGGCGGAGGATATCAAGAGCTGGGACGATTTCCTCGGCGCGGTGAAGAAGCTCAAGGCCGCCGGCATCACCCCGATCGTCGTCGGCGCCGGGGAGAAGTGGCCGATGCACTTCTACTATTCCTACCTGGTCATGCGCATCGGCGGCGACACCGCGCTGGCCGACGCGAAGGCCGGCAAGAATGGCGGCTTCAAGAACGACACCTTTGTCGAGGCCGGCAAGCGTCTGCGCGAACTGGCCGCGCTCGAGCCGTTCCAGCCCGGCTATCTCTCGACGAAACATACCGAATCGGCCGGAATTTTCGGTGACGGAAAGGCCGCGATGGACCTCATGGGCCAGTGGCTGCTCGGGATGCAGGGGCCGAATTCGGCGAGCGGCAAGGGCCTGCCGGCGGAGGACATCGGCATCCTGTCCTTCCCCAGCGTGCCCGGGGGCAAGGGCAAGGTGTCCGACACGCTCGGCGGCATCAATGGCTGGCTCGTGACGAAGACCGCGCCGCCTGAAGCCGTCGACTTCCTCAAGTATTTCAGCCAGGCGAAATATGCGAAGGAAGCCGCGGCGACCGGCGCCTATATCCCCGTCGTCAAGGGCGCCGAAGCATCGATCGTCGATCCGCTCGTCAAACACCTGGCGAACGATCTCGCCGCGACGACCTATCACCAGAACTATTTCGATCAGGATCTCGGTCCGTCGGTCGGACGCGTTATCAATGACATTTCGGTCGCGGTCGCCGCGGGCGAAATGAAGCCGGAAGCCGGAGCGGCGGCGATCCAGGACGCTTTTGAGCAACAGTAGACGGGCGGCTTGTGATGTGAGAATCGAGCCCCGCTCCGCTGCCGGAGCGGGGCTCGAATTTACCCGGCGAGCATGAGGCGAACATTGGCGACGGCGATCGCAGTTCCCGGCGACACCTCGCGCCGCGCCGGCAGCCGCGGCTGGCTGACGCTCCTGATTTTCCTGCCGCCCGCCGTGCTGCTGTTCACGGTCTTCGTCGTGATGCCGATGGGCGAGGCCGCCTGGTACAGTTTCTACAACTGGAACGGCTATGGTCGGCCCCAGAATTTCGTCGGGCTGCGAAACTACCTCTCGCTGATCGGCAACGCCGCCTTCGAGCGGGCGCTCCTCAACAATCTTCTCATCATCGTCGCGTCACTGGCGATCCAGTTGCCGCTCGCGCTCGGCGTTGCGCTGATTCTCGCCAAACGGATCGTCGGCGCCGTCGCCTTCCGCATGATTTTCTTCCTGCCCTACATACTCGCCGATATCGCCGCCGGCCTGATCTGGCGTTTCGTATTCGACGGCGACTATGGATTGGTCGCGGGAATCACCAGCCTCATCGGCGCGCATCCGGTGTTCCTCCTCGCCGACAAGAACTGGGCGTTCTCGGCGGTGCTGATCGTCATCATCTGGAAGTATTTCGGATTTCACATGATGCTCTACATCGCCGGCCTGCAGAGCATCGACGGAACCCTGCTCGAGGCGGCCGAAATGGATGGCGCGACCGCCTTCCAGCGGTTCCGTTACATTACCCTGCCGCTCCTGGGACCGATGATCCGCCTGTCGGTGTTTTTCTCGGTGGTCGGCGCGCTGCAATTGTTCGACATGATCGTGCCGCTCACCGGCGGCGGCCCGTTCGACACCACCAACACGATGGTGTCCTATCTCTATTTCTTCGGCGTCACGCGGATGCGGGTCGGGTTTGGCTCGGCGGTCGGCGTGGTGCTGTTCCTGTTCTGCGTCACGTTCGCGTTCGGCTACCGACGATGGGTGATGCGCGATGACTGACAGCAGCCTCTCAGAGCCGCTCGCCGCGCCGGGCGCAATCGGGCCATGGCTTCCAGGGGGCGCGCCAGCCGGCCTCGCGCGCGTGGCGCAACTGGCGCTGCTGATCATCCTCGCCGGCATCGTGCTGACGCCGCTGGCGGCGACCGCGCTCGGCGGCTTCAAGGAGCTCGGCGACCTGCGCGCCAATCCGTTCGGCTTGCCGAAAGTCTGGGTGTGGGACAATTACTGGGAGATCCTGTCCGGACTGCGCTACTGGCAGGTCCTCGGCAACTCGCTGCTGATCGCGCTGCTGACGGTGGCGTTGACCCTGGTCCTCTCGTCGATGGCGGCGTTCACCTTCGCGCACCTGCGTTTCTTCGGTGAACGGTTCCTGCTGAACTACATGCTGCTCGGCCTGCTGTTCCCGTCGGCGACGGCGATCCTGCCGCTGTTCATCAAGATCCGCGACCTCGGGCTGCTGGATTCGCACTGGGGCATCGTATTGCCGCAGGTCGCGTTCGCGCTGGGGATGAGCGTCCTGCTGCTGCGCAACGCGTTCCGCCAATTGCCGACCGAGCTGCTCGACGCGGCGCTGATGGATGGATGCGGTTATATCCGCTACTTCCTCTACATCACGCTGCCGCTCTCGACGCCCATTCTGTCGACGGTGGCGGTGATCGCCTTCGTCAATAGCTGGAACAACTATCTGCTGCCGCTGGTCGTGCTCAACAGCGAGAGCCGCTACCCCTGGACGCTCGGCCTGATGGCCTATCAGGGCCAGTATTCAACGCGCTGGCAACTGGTGCTCGCCTTCATCACGCTCAACATCGTGCCGGCCATCGTTATGTTCGTCATGGCGCAGAAATACATCGTCGCCGGGCTGACGGCGGGCGCCGTCAAGAGCTGACGTCCGAAGCGAGGCGCCTCAGGCCGTCAATTGGTCTGGAACGCGCCGGGGCCGGGGATCGCGCCGGGCGGGCACTTGCCGAGAATGATCATGCCGAGCACTTCGTCCTTGGTCAGGTCCTTGACATGGCCGATTCCGACGAGCTGGCCGTTCTTCATCACCGCGACGCGATCGGCGAGATCGAAGACGTCGTGGATGTCATGGCTGATCAGGAAAATGCCGATGCCTTCGGACTTGAGCTGCTTGATCAGTTCGCCGACCTGCGCGGTCTCGTGCGGCCCGAGCGCCGCGGTCGGCTCGTCCATGATGAGGATGCGCGCATTGAAGTGAATCGCCCGCGCGATCGCCACCGATTGGCGCTGGCCGCCGGAGAGCGAGGTCACCGGATCCTTGAAGCGGCGGAAGTTGGGATTGAGCCGCGCCATCACCTTGCGCGCTTCCGATTCCATCGCCGAATCGTCGAGCGTGCCCCATCGCGTGAGGATTTCGCGACCGAGGTAGAGGTTCGAGGCGGCGTCGATATTGTCGGCCAGAGCGAGGGTCTGGTAGATCGTCTCGATGCCGTAGCTCTTGGCGTCGCGCGGGTTGTTGATCGTCGCGTCCTCGCCATTGATCCGGATGGTTCCTTCGTCGCGCTTGTAGGCGCCCGACAGGATCTTGATCAGGCACGACTTGCCGGCGCCGTTGTGGCCGAGCAGCCCGACCACCTCGCCGGGGTAAAGATCGATCGAGACATGGTCGACCGCCTTGAGGCCGCCGAACGCGATCGAGATGTCCTTCATCTCGACGAGCGGGGTATTCCCTTCAGCGTCCATGGCTCACCCCTTGGCGGTTCTGCGGCGATAGAGCGTGTCGATGCCCACCGCGCCAACGAGCACCACGCCGACCACCATCTCCTGGAACGCCGAGTCGAAGCCGAGCAACACCATGCCCGACTGCAGGGACTGGATGACCAGCGCGCCGATCAGCGCGCCATAGATGGTCCCGACGCCGCCAGCGAGCGAGGTGCCGCCGATCACCGCGGCGGCGATGACATAGAGCTCCTCGAACTGCCCGAGCACATTGGTCGCCGAGTCGAGGCGCGCCGATTCGATGCAGCCCGAGATCGCCGCCAGCAGGCCCATCACCGTGAACACCAGCACGGTGATTTTCTTGGTGTTGACCCCGGCCAGCTCCGCCGCTTCGGGGTTGCCGCCGATCGCATAGATATAGCGCCCGAACCGGGTGCGCTTGGCCATGAAGGTCATCGCGACGCCGGCCGCCAGCGCGATCAGCACCGGGATCGCGTAACCCGTCGCGATGAACAGGCCGCCGTCCTCCGGCACCGGGATATTGTGGGCGGTCGCATAGTTCTCGGCGACGCGTTCCGGCCAGGGATAGGCGTTCACCACCCATGTCGCGCCGAGCGCGATGAAGCAGCCGATCGCCGCGAGCGTCACTTCCGCCCACATCGGACGCAGCGGGAAATTGTAGCGCATGCGCCGCCGGCGTCCGGTGTAGAGGCCGATCACGATGCCGACGCAGGCCACTCCCGCCAGCGCCCAGCTCGCGACCGCGCCGATCGAGCCGAGCGGGCCGCCGCCCATCAGCGCGAAGCGCTCGTCGAGCGGGGCGATCGTCGCGCCGGTGGTGACCCACCACGCCGCGCCGCGCCAGAACAATTGTCCGCCGAGCGTGACGATGAAAGCGGGAATGCCGAGATAGGCGACCAGCGACCCATGCAGCGCGCCGATCGCCGCGCCGACCGCAAGGCCGATGATCACCGTGATGATCCAGGTCGCGGGATTGTCGAGACCGAGATAGTGCGGCAGCAGATAGACCTGCGTGACGCCGATGATCGTCGAGGTGAAGCCGAGGATCGAGCCGACCGAAAGATCGATGTGGCGCATCACGATGACGAGCACCATGCCGGTCGCCATCACCGCGACGGAAGAGGTCTGGACCAGCAGGTTCCACAGATTGCGCGGCGTCAGGAACAAGCCCTGCCCGTCGATGATCACGGTGTAGAGGTGAAAGCCGACCCAGATCAACGCCAGCGCGCCGATCATCCCGAGCATGCGGGTGTCGATTTCGGTGGCGCGCAGCAGCCTGCGAAACAGCGGTTCTTCCGGCGCTCCGCCCAACGCGCCCGGCGCTGCTGAGGACATGCTCCCCCCTATGGGTTGGTCATCGCGACCGCGGCGTCGTCGGCGCGGCGCGATTCGCAAAAAACCGCGCCGCTTTCGGGCGGCGCGGCGATTCCTTGTCTCACCCTACAAACGCGGGGTCAACTCACTTGCAGAAGGCGACCGATCCGGGCTTCACGCCGGCGCAGACCTCGTCCTTGGTGATCCACCCCTTCTCGACGATCACGTTGAGGTTGGCCTTGGTGACCGCGAGCGGGGTCAGCAGAACGCCGCTGACCGTCACGTGCTTGGCGCCGCCCGAGAACGGCTTCACGCCGGGAAGGCTCGCCATCTTCTTGCCGCTGGCGAGGGCGACCGCCGATTCCCCGGCGAGCTTGCCGAGATCGCGGCTGTCCTTCCAGATCGAGACGGTCTGGGTGCCGAGCGCGATGCGGTTGATCGCCGCGTGGTCGCCGTCCTGGCCGGAGACCGGCACCACGCCGGCGAGGCCCTGGGCGGTGAGCGCCGCGACGACGCCGCCCGCCATGCCATCGTTCTCGCAGACCACCGCGTCGATCTTGTTGTTGTTCTTGGTGAGGATCTGCTCCATGTTCTTCTGCGCGTTGTCGGGCTTCCAGCCATCGGAATAGCTTTCGCCGACGTTCTTGATCTTGCCGGCGCTCATCGCGGGCTTCAGCACTTCGGTGATGCCGGAGAACAGGAAGTCGGCGTTCGGGTCGCCCTTGTCGCCCTTGATGAAGGCGTAGTTGCCGGCCGGCTTGGCGGCTTCGATCGCCTTGGCCATCAGGCGGCCGACGCCGACGTTGTCGAACGTCAGGTAGAGCGCGGCGGGGCTTTCAATTTCGCGGTCATAGGCGATGACCGGAATGCCTTCGTCGCCGGCCTTCTTGACCGCCGGAAGGATCGCTTCGGAGTCCATCGCGAGGATGATCAGGACGTTCGCGCCCTGCGAAATCAGGTTCTCGACGTCCGTCAGCTGCTTGGTGGGCGAGCCCTGCGCATCGGCCGAAATGTATTTTGCGCCCTTCGGGGCGAGGGCCGCCTTGATCGCGGCTTCATCGGTCTTCCAGCGCTCTTCCTGGAAATTAGACCAGGAGACGCCGACCACGATGTCCTTGGCCATCGCTGCGACGGACGAAAGGCTGGCGGAGGCCAGCAGGGCCGCCCCCAGTATAAGGGTGCTGACGTTCCTCATTAAATTCCTCCCTTGACGAGCTGCAATTTTACGTCTTGCCGCTCACAAAACCGCACTTGCGTGGGGAAGTCAGCCGCATCCGGCAATTCCCACCGCGAAAATGACACTGCTTGGACGAGGAACCAAAGTCAATGCGCGGACAAGCCTCACGAAAGAGTTTTTTTGCATTGCTTACAAAATGTCTTGCTGATCCCGAAAACATGGGTTCTGCTGTGTTTGCAAGAGAAGCGGGCGAGCCCGCCGATGGACTCCGGAGGGGCAGGGCATGAAACGATCCGGCTTGAGCCTGGCGCTCGGCGCCGCTTTCGCCGTCGGGACGGTCGCCGTGGCCGCGGGGGCCAGTTGGGACGAGAGAATCTTCAGCTCCCACGTCGATTTCGACGCCGTCGCACAGGCCGGCGAAAGCGCCATTCCGGCGCTGATCGCGCGCGGCAAGGAATTGTTCAAGGCCAAGTTCACGCTTGAAGACGGCGCCGGCCGCCCGAAGGCGACGCAGGCGATCATCCCGACGAAAAGAAAGCGCGGAATCAATCCGGCGTTCAGCCGGACCAGCGGTCCGGACTCCAATTCCTGCTCGGGATGCCACAACGATCCGATCACCGGCGGCAGCGGCGACACCGTCGCCAATGCGTTTGTTTCGGAAGGATTCGAGAGCGCCGAGTTCGACAACACCGACCCGACCTTTTCCAGCGAGCGGCACACGGTGGCGCTGATGGGCGCGGGCCTCGTCGAACTGCTGGCGCGCGAGATGACCGCCGATCTGCAGGCTGCGCGCAACGACGCCGTCAAGCGGGCGTGGGCGGGCGGCAAGGAGGTGACTGCCGACCTCGTGTCGAAAGGCGTGCGGTTCGGCTCGATCGTCGCGCATCCCGACGGCATCGTCGACCTCGACCGCATCGACGGCGTCGACGCCGACCTCATCGTGCGCCCGTTCAGCCGCAAGGGCGTGTTCGCCTCGCTGCGCCAGTTCACGATCAACGCGATGAACACCCATCACGGCATGGAGGCGGTGGAGCGGTTCGGGGTGCGCTGGACGGGCTCGCATGATTTCTCCGAAAGCGGCGTGCCCGACGCGGTGACGCCGGGCGACATTTCGGCGCTTGTGGCGTTTCAGGCGAGCCTGCCGCCGCCGACCGTCAAGCAGGACCTGCCGGACGATTGGCGCGTCGCCGCGGCCGAGGGCGCCAGGCAATTCGCCGACGCTGGGCTGCGCCAGTTGCCATGTCGAGACGCTGCCCCTGAAGTCGCTGACCTTCACCGATCCGGCGCCCTATGACACGGCGGGCACGTTGCGCGCCTCGGAGACCTCGCGATCGATCCGCATCGACCTTTCCAAAATGCCGTTCGCCAGCCAGTTGCAGAAGAACGACAAGGGGGAATGGCTGATTCCGCTGTTCAGCGACCTCAAGCGCCATCTGATGGTCGACGCGCAGGTCAACGCGCTCGGCAACGAATTGCAGGCGCAGCGGTTCGTCGAGCGCGACGTGTTCCTGACGCCGCGCCTGTGGGGCGTCGGCTCCACAGCGCCCTACGGCCATCGCGGCGATTTCCGCTCGCTCGATGAAATCATCAGCGCGCATGGCGGCGAGGCGCGCTTCTCGCGCGACGCGTATCTCGCCTGCGACAAGCCGATGCGCGACGACGTCATCGCCTTTCTGCGCTCCCTCGAGATCAAGGCGCCGCAATGACCGGCTTGTTTTCAAACCCAGCGCGGCTGCCCGTCGCGCGCCGCGGCGCGACCGCTCTGCGCGGCCTGGCGATCGCGCTGGCGCTGCTGTTCGCCGCGCCCGTCCGGGCTGGCGATGCGCCGCAGAAGCCGCTCGGCGACATCCCGATCATGCATGAGGAAGCGGCCGCTGCCGGCCTCGACAACGTCTATGACGGGCCGTGGGAATATTTCGTCGGCGGCGGCGGGGCGGCGCTCGATTGCGACGGCTCGGGCTTCCCTTCGGTGTTTCTCGCCGGCGGCAAGAATCCCGCCAAACTGTTCGTCAACAAGTCGACCCCCGGCGGCCCGCTGCGCTTTGAGGAAAAGCCGCTGACGTTCGATGCCGGCCATCACGAACTCGAAGGCGTTCTGGGCGCCTATCCCCTCGACATCGATGGCGACGGCCACATGGATCTGTTCGTGCTCAGGGTCGGCGGCAATCTGCTGCTCAAGGGCGGCCCCGACTGCACGTTCTCCCTCGCCAACAAGGAATGGGGGTTCGACGGCGACCCCGGCTGGACCACGTCGTTCGCCGCCGAATGGGAGCCGGGCCAGAAGTTTCCGACCCTGGCGATCGGCCACTACGTCGACCGGCACGCGCCGGGATCGCCTTGGGGGACCTGCGAGGAGAATTCGCTGTATCGTCCGCAGCCCGGCGACAAGCCGGACTATTCGGTGCGCACCCCGCTGGCCCCCGGTTTCTGCGCGCTGTCGATGCTGTTCACCGACTGGAACCGGTCGGGAATCCCCTCGCTGCGCGTCTCCAACGATCGCCAATATTACCGCGGCGGCGAGGAGCAGATGTGGCGGATCGAGCCGGGCAAGCCGCCAAAGCTTTATGGGCGCGCCGACGGCTGGCGGCATCTGTCGATCTTCGGCATGGGCATCGCCGAGGGCGACGTCGACGGCGACGGCTATCCCGAATATGCGCTGACCTCGATGGGCGACACCAAGCTGCAAAAGCTCGACGCCGACGAGGGCGGCAAAGGCGAGGCGCCGGTCTACCGCGACATCGCCGGCGAGCGCGGCGCGACCGCCCACTTGCCGTACGCCGGCGGCGACCAGCGCCCGTCGACCGGCTGGCACAGCGAGTTCGCCGATTTCAACAATGACGGCCTGCTCGACCTGTTCATCGCCAAGGGCAATGTCGAGCAGATGCCTGATTTCGCGTCGTTCGACCCCAACAACCTGCTGCTCGGCCAATGGAGCGGCAAGTTCGCCGAAGCCGGGGAAGCCGCCGGCATCGCGCTCAACCGAAAGGGGCGCGGCGCGCTGATCGACGACTTCAATCTCGACGGCATGCTCGACCTCCTGGTGATCAATCGCGGCGCGCCGGCGAGCCTGTTTCGCAATCTCGGCGCGAAGATCGGCGACGGGCCGCCCGCGCCGATGGGCAACTGGATCGAGATCCGCCTGACCGAGCCGAACCCCAACCGCAACGCGGTCGGCGCGAGGATCGCCGTCAAGACGGGAACGCGCACGATGAACCGCACGATCCAGGTCGGCGGCGGCGACGCCTCGGGTCACGCCGGCTGGGTGCATGTCGGGCTCGGCACGGCGGAGCGCGCGGAAATCCGCGTGCAATGGCCGGACGGCGAGCAGAGCTATCCCTACCGCGTGTTCGCCAACCAGTTCGTGGTGGTCGACCGCACCAAGGAGCAGGCGGCCTATTGGTATCCTGGACGGTGATCGCTCGAGCGGCGGTCGACTGCGCCTGAATTTAAGCATCCTGGCGCCACGCGCCGCGGTTTGCGGCAGCGACGCCGGGCGCGCTATCTTGCGGCGCGGCAACCTTGCCGGCGGGAGCGATGGCATGCGTATATTCGGTCGTTTCTCGCGCGCTCTCGGCGTGTGCGCGTTGCTCGCCGGCTTTGCGCTGGCGGCGCAGGCGCAGGAGGACGGCCCGGCCGCCGGGCCACATGCGTCCGTCGCCGCGCGGTCGGAAGAGCGCGCCCCGCCCAGCGCCCCCCGCGCGCTGCCGCCGGATTCGACGACCGAACACACGCTCGTCCTGTCGGGCCGCACGCTGAATTTCAAGGCGACCGCGGGCACGATCAAGCTCATCGACGCCAAGAGCGGCGCGCCGCAGGCGGAGGTCGCCTATGTCGCCTATCAGCTCAACGGCGCCCCCGCCGCCACCCGCCCGGTGACGTTCGTGTTCAACGGCGGGCCGGGCGCGTCCTCCGTATGGCTGCATCTGGGCGCCCTCGGGCCATGGCGTCTGCCGCTAAAGGACGGAACGATCAACGCCTCCGCCGCGCCCGCGCTGGTCGACAATGACGACACCTGGCTCGATTTCACCGATCTGGTGTTCATCGATCCGCCGGGAACCGGCTACAGCCGGATTGTCGCGGGCAGCGACGAGGTGCGCAAGAGACTGTGGTCGGTGAGCGGCGACATCGAAGCGCTGGCGGTCGCGGTGCGCCGCTGGCTCGCCGCCAATGAACGGCTCGCCTCGCCCAAATTCATCGTCGGCGAGAGCTATGGCGGGTTTCGCGGCCCGCGTCTCGCCAAGGCGCTGGCGACCGACGAGGGCGTCGGCGTCAGCGGGCTGGTGCTGCTTTCGCCGGTGCTGGATTTCGCCACCATGGAGGGCTCCAGCCAGCCGATTTCTTCGGCGATCCTGCTGCCGTCCTATGCGGCGGCGGTGAGGGAGAAGAACGGCCCGGTGACGCGCGATCAACTCGCCGATGTCGAACAATATGCGAGCGGCGACTATCTGCTCGACTATCTCAGAGGGCCGCGCGACGCCCCGGCGGTGGCGCGCATGGTCGATCGGGTGACCGCGATCACCGGGCTCGATCCCGCGCTGGTGCGCCGGCTTGGCGGGCGCGTCGACAAGGAGACGTTTCTGCGCGAATTCGACCGCGCGCATGGCAGGGTCGGCGCCGTCTACGACGTCACGGTCAGCGCCTACGACCCGGCGCCGGCGGCCAACGAAAGCCATTGGCTCGACCCGATCATCGACGGCTTCGAGGCGCCGATGGCGAGCGCGATGATGGACCTCTATGCGCGCCGTCTCGGCTGGAAGATCGACGACCGTTACGAACCGCTGAGCTCCAGCGTCAACCGCGCCTGGGACTGGGGCCGCGGCCTCCGTCCGCCGGAATCGATGAGAGACCTTCGGGAGATGCTGGCGCTGGATCCGAATTTCCGCGTGCTGGTCACGCACGGCCTGACCGATCTGCAGGTGCCGTATTACGGCACCAAGCTGCTGCTCGACCAGATTCCGGACTATGGCGCCGCCGGGCGGCTGACGCTGAAGGTCTATGGCGGCGGACACATGCACTACACCCGCGACGATTCGCGCAAGGCGCTGCGCGAGGATGCGCGGCGGCTGATCGAGGGCAAATGAGCGCGGCTCAGATCGAGGCGGTGATGCCGCCGTCGACGTAGAGAATGTGCCCGTTGACGAAGCTCGAGGCGTCGGAGGCGAGGAACACCGCGGCGCCGACGAGCTCTTCCACCTCGCCCCACCGGCCGAGCGGCGTGCGCGCGGCGAGCCACGCCGAGAACTTTTCATCCTCGACCAGCGCCTTGTTGAGCGGCGTGCGGAAATAGCCGGGGCCGAGACCGTTCACCCGGATCCCGTGCTTGCCCCAGTCGGTCGCCATCGCCTTGGTCAGCATTTTCACGGCGCCTTTGGAGGCCGTGTAGGGCGCGATGCTGGGCCGCGCGAGTTCGCTTTGCACCGAGCAGATGTTGATGATGCGCCCGCGCCGGCGCGGGATCATCGCGCGCGCCACGGCCTGTCCGACCAGAAACACGCTGTCGAGATTGGTCGCCATCAGGCCGCGCCAGGCGTCTTCGGGGAAGTCTTCGAGCGGCATGCGGCGCTGGACGCCGGCGTTGTTGACGAGAATGTCGATCGGCCCGACCTCGGCCTCGATGCGCGCGACGCCGGCGCGAACCTGCTCGCCATCGGTGACGTCGAAGACCGCGCCGTGCGCCTCGGCGCCGTCGGCGGCCAATTCAGCGACCACGGCATCGACCGCCTCGGCGGAGCGGCCGTTGACCACGACGCGCGCGCCCGCCTCAGCGAGGCCGGCGGCCAGCGCGCGCCCGATGCCGCGCGACGAACCGGTCACCAACGCGACGCGCCCGCGCAGACCGAACAGCCGATCGAGATTGCTGGCCATGAAAAAACGTCCTCCGCCCGCCCAGTTTGGCGTTGGACCACGATGACAACGTTGAGGCGACGCCATTCATTCCCTCCCCCCTTGCGGGGGAGGGTCAGGGAGGGGGGTCGCGTCGAGCCATCAATACGAGGCGCCATGATTTTTTTGGATAGGTTAGCGCGACCCCCCACCCCGGCCCTCCCCCACAAGGGGGGAAGGAGAGGGTGCGCCAGCCTTTCAATTTCTTTGATGCAAGCCGTTAGTTCTGCGACATCGCCTCGCTCAGCTTGTCATAATATTTGCCGACGACGTCGACATTGGCCGGGAACTGCAGCGGCGTCACCGATTTCAGCTCGTCGTTCAATTGGCTGAGCGCCTCCTTGCGGTCGTTCGCCGGCATTTTTTTGTCGGCCTGGACCTGGGCGATCTCCTGCTTGATGACCACGTCCTGCCCGACGTATTTCTTGGTTTGCGGGTCGAACCCCTCCATCACCATGCTGATGTTGCCGGCGACGTCGTCGTATTCGCCATAGTTCGCGAAGCCGTGCTTCTTGGCGGCGGCGTCCAGCTGGGCCATCACCTTCGGGCTCGGCTGGGCGGCGTTCGGCGGCAATTTGCTGACGATCGCGTCGATGTCGGACTTCGCCGCGAGCACGTTGTCGATCTGCGCGTCGGTGAGCGCCATCTGCTTGGGCGCCTGTTCGGCGGGTTCGGCCTGATTGTTTTGCGCGAGGGCGGCGCCGGTCACGACGGGGACGGTCAGCAATGTGAGGCAGGCGATGCTTAACGCGGCGGCGATCGGGCGGATGGTGACTCGCATGAAGTTCTCCTCGGCTGCTGGAACGAGCGCCGCAATCTAGCGCGCTTTGGCCTTCTTGTTCAAATCCGCGTTATCGCTCGTGGCGGAGCGGCCGCAGGGTTGCTTCGGCGCGCCGTCGGCTCGCCCGCCGGCGGCCGGGCATCGCGCCTCACGCCGCGGCGACCGAATCGTCGCCGGATCGATCGAGGCGCCGTCTCCAGCAACCGTCCGGCTGTTGCTGGAAGCCATGGTCGCGGTAGAGGTTGCGCACCGGCAGATTGCGCGAGGTCTCGACGATTCGCGCGGCGATGGTGTGATGACCGTCGGCGAGTTCGGCCAGGATCGCCTCGAGGAAGCGGTGCTCGACGCCGAGGCCCATGACGCGGCAACTGATGGCGAGGCCGACGATCTCGCCCGCTTCGATGACCGCGGCGCCGACCAGCCCGTGGTCGGCGAAGCGATCGCTCACCTTCAGCGTGACGATCCGCCCGGCGCCGCGCGCCAGTAGGTCCGACAATTCGGCGATCGAGAACTTGCGGCCGGTGGTGTTGAACTGGGTGGTGCGCTGGAACAACTCCCGCACCCGCTCGAGCGCCGCGCCGGATTCGAGCCATTCGATGTCGCAGCGGATATCGAGGGAGGCGAGAAAGGCGTCTTCGTCCGGCGCGGCGGCGCGCAGCCGCGCCCGCCCGAGCTGCGCCTTGACCAGCGCGGTTCGCCCCGCCGCTTCGCCGGTGACGCGCAGGGGCTGCAGCCGCGGATCGCTGAGCAGCCGCCGGCGCAGCGAGAAAAGCTCCTCGCCCCACACCTCGACCTCCGGCGTCTGGCGGCGGACGCGCTCGCGCTCGATCGGATGGTCGTCGATGAACAGGAAGGCGTCGAGGGCGAAGCCGAGCTCCTCGGCGATCGCGCGGATGTTTTCGGCCTTGCTGTTCCAGTTGACGCGCCAGGTCACGAAATCATCGGGCTTCAGCAGCCGCTCGTGCGGATAATGATCGGGGTAGGTCCAGAGCTGGCGCACCACCGCTTCGTCGTTCTTGCTGACCGCGGCGAGCACGATGCCGCGGCGCTTCAAGCGTCTTCAGCGCCTCGTGGATGCCGAAATAGAGGCCGATATAGGAATAGGGGCCGCTGACCTCGGGGCTCCACGCGAAGGGCGCGCCGGTTTCGGCGAGCACGCCGGGCCACAGCACGCCGTCGAGATCGACGATCACGCATTTCTTCGCGTCGACGCCGAGGACGCTGACCAAGGCGTCGGCATGGGCGCGGGCCGCCAGCTTTTCGCGGCGGTAGGGATCGCCGTCGAGCAGCGCGGCAAGCGGCGCCGGATCGGGGAAAAGATCATGGACCGCCGCCTTCTCGCTGGCCGGACGCTGCAGCATCCAGCCGGGCGAGCCGAAATGCGCGAACGACGTCAGGCCGTCGTCGAGCAGCGCCTCGGCGCCGGCTGCCGCGAAGGCCGCGGCGATGTCGACGACAGTGACGTCGGCGAAGCTCTCGGCGAGCTCATCGAGCGCGAGATTGGCGCGGCGGTAGCGGTTGCGATGGCCATGCGGGCCGCGCTCGGCGAGGCCGAGCGGCTGCACGGTCGGCTCGGGCAGATTGTCGATGAGGATCGGCGCGGCGCTATGGGCGCGCAGGCTTTCGAGGATCCGCTGCGCCTCGGCGATGTAGAGCCGGAACGGCTCGCCGTCGTCTTCGGGGCGCGCCAGCGCGATCGCGCCCCGCGAGCGCAGCGCGCCGATCACGATCAGGTCGTGCGGGCGCTCGGCGGCGAGGCGCGCATCGTCGGGAAAGGTCGCGACGATGCGCAGATCGAGGCCGCGCCGCGCGCCTTCGAGCGTCAGGAACTCGGTCTCCATCTGGAGGTCGCAATCGCCGAGCAGCACCGCGTCGAGCCGCCGTCGTTTGCCGTCGAGTTCGGCGATGCCACGCGCCGTCGCCATCGCCCAATAGGGCTGGGCGCCTTCGTGGCGCGCGCGTCGGAACCGTTCGAGCATCTCGCCGGGGTCGCGACCGCTGGTCTCCGCCAATGTCGCGGCGGTCGCGGCGAGCTCGTCGTCGGGGGACTTGTCGGTGAGCACGCCGCGCTCCAGCAGCGACGCCACGCAGCCGGCGAGAGTTCTGGATGTCGTAGGCGACCAGCCGAGAAAGTTCAGGAATCGCCTCGGGGAGCGCGCGGGGCTCGTCGAACCAGCGCGATGAGGCGCGCGACCTCGCGGTCGATGCCGAGCCGCAAATGGGTCAGCGCGTGCAACGCCAGCGCGCGCCCGTCCGCCAGCGGCACGACATGCACGAACCGGGAGCGGCGCAGGATCATCGTTGCTCCTTCGAACGCCGGCGGCATCGCCGCGCCGGTCAGGCGGCCTTGGCGGCGGACAGGCCGGCCAGTCTTCGCGCCTCACCTTCGGCGTTGTGCAGGAAGGTCAACAGCACGTAGCGGCTTCCCCTTGTGACCGGCGTCGCCTCGTGCAGCAGCGACGAGGAGAAGATGATGCCGGCGCCGCGGCCGGGCTTGTAACGGTGGGAGTTGAATTCAGGGAACAGCAGATAGCCGCCCTCGTATTCATCCGAATTCAGATTGACGGAGAGCGCAAACTGCCGGAACGCGACGGCGGGCGAACTGTTGTCGCGATGGCGGCGGAAATAGCCCCCGGTGTCGTCGTAGCGGGCGATCAGCACGCGGTCGGTATGGCGGGCGTCGAACTGGAACGCCTTGTTCATTTCCGGCACGCAGGCGCGCGACAGCGCGTCGATCACCCGCCCGCACAGCGGATCGTCGGGGGCGATCACGCAGTCGGCGCGCTTCTTCTTGCTTTCGTCGATCTTGTGGATCGCATTGCCCTGCGCGTCGATGCTGGCCATGCCGCCGACTGTCTTGGCGCCGCTCTCGAAGTGTTCGATCAGCGTCCGGCAAAAATCGGCGCTGAAAATGTTGGGGATCAGCAACACCGGGGCCGGCAGCAGCACGTCGCGCGACGGCTCGGCGGGCGCCGCGGCGGCGCAGGCGAGCGCCGCCTGCGCCATCGCCGCCGCCTCGCCGTGCGCGATCGGCGCGATCACCCGGGCGTTGCGATCGATGACCACGACCGAGGGCTCGCTATGGTCGAAGCCCCAGCCGAAGAAAATTTCCGGCAGGCAATAGACCACCTGCACGCCGGGCGGCGGCGCGGCCATGGTGGCCTGGACATGCGGGCTCTGCGAGTCGATCAGCAGCACGACATCCGTCTCGCAGCGCGCAAAATCGGCGGCGCGTCGCTGGAATGCGCCGACCAACGGCGTCAACGCGGAGGGCGCGAGCCGGCCGGCGAGGATCAGCACGGCGGTTCGTCCGGCCTGCGACTCGAAGGAATAGAACGCCTTGTCGCCGGTCATGCCGTAGCTGAAAGGCGCGCGGTCGCCGACCTGCGGCGTGGCGCGCGGACGCTCGATCGTCGTCATGTCTCCAGGGTTCCCCAACCGTCGCGACATATGAGCGCTCGCCGCGCGGCCGCGCCGGCGATCCTCATCGCGCCAAGCTCACCAGACGAGGCTTGCGCCGGGCTGGCCGGCGCGGAGCGCCTCACAATCGCACCGCCTCGCCGGTGCGGATGCTCTCTTCCGCCGCGAACACGATGCGCAGCGAGTTCAGCGCCTCGTCGTGATGGGCGGAAAGATCGCGCTGCTCGCGGATCGCGGCGAGAAACAGCCTCTGTTCGAGATCGCAGAGGCCCTGGTGATCGGGCTCGGCGGCGGTGGTGATGATCTCGTCGGCGCGCGCGAAGCTTCCATCCGGCTTCAGGGCGGCGTGATGCAGCCTCAGCGCGCCGGTGCGGGTGTGGCCGGCGTGATCGGCGGAGGCCGGGTGGTCGCCGGCGGCCTCCGTCGCGACGATCGACACCGCGCCCTCGGGGCCGATCATGTCCTTCACGAAGAAGGCGGTCTCGCTCATCATCGGCCCCCAGCCCGCCTCGTACCAGCCGACCGAGCCGTCGGAAAACACGATGTGGAGATGGCCGTAATTGACCATCGTCGGCGCGATCTCCGGCGTCATGCGCGCGCCGATCGCATGCACCAGCACCGGCCTGGCGCGCGTGACCTGGCACATCACGTCGACATAATGGACGCCGCAATCGACGATCGGCGAGGTCGACCGCATCAGGTTCTTGTGCACCTCCCAGAACGAGCCCGAGGATTGCTGGTTGAGGTTCATGCGCATCGCCAGCGGCTTGCCGAGCGTGCGGCCGATCTCGACGAAGCGGGTCCACGAGGGATGGACGCGCAGGATATAGCCGATCAGCAGAATCTTGCGCGCCGCGCGCGCCGCCGCGACCACAAGCTCGGCGGCGGCCATAGTGTCGGCGAGCGGCTTTTCGCAGAACACATGCGCGCCGGCGGCGAACGCCTGCGCCGCCAGATCGGCGTGGGTCTCGGTATAGGTGCAGATGGCGACCGCGTCGGGCCTGACTTCGGCGAGCGCGGCGGCGAAATCGTCGAAGCGCGGGACATCGGGGAATTCGGCGGCGAGGTCGGCGCGTGCGGCGGCGCGATGCGTGCACAGGCCGGCGAGCGAAAAACCGTCGATCGAGCGATAGGCCCTGGTATGGCTGAGCCCCATCGTGCCGAGGCCGACGACGAGCACGCGAATGGGCCTGGCGGGTGCGGTCACGGCGGGTCCTCCGGGCGGCTGACGATGCGAAGTCCAGAGTTGCGATGGGCGCCGATGTCTGTCAACCGCGAGGGGGTGGACGAGCAGGGCGATCGGGTGAACGGCGTCAACGCCCAAACGGTCGGGTCAAGCGGCGCGCGCGAATTCCCCCTCTCCCGCGGCGCGGGAGAGGGCAGGGTGAGGGCGCTCGGCGCCGCGCTCTACGATCGGCGTCCCTCATCCGTCGCGCTTCGCGCGCCACCTTCTCCCGCAAGCGGGAGAAGGGTTTGGCGCTCGCGCGATCGTCCTGGGTGGACGAGGCGGCCGTCGGCGCGTTAGCCTCGCTGGCTGTCGCTCATCAGAAAGCAATCCATCCGTGTCGACTTCCGCCCCGCCGCCTCGATTGGATCATCGCCTCGCGCTGGTGGCGATGGGGGTTTCCGGCAGCGGCAAGACGTATGTCGGGACGGCGATCGCCGACGGCGCTGAACATCCCGTTTTTCGACGGCGACGATCTCCATTCGCCCGAGGCGCGCGCCAAGATGACCGCCGGCGTTGCGCTGAACGACGAAGACCGCGCGCCCTGGCTCGACCGCATCGGCGCGCTGCTCGCCGACGCCGCCGCCCATCCCGAGGGGGTCGTCGTCGCCTGTTCGGCGCTGCGCCGCGTCTATCGCGACCGCCTGCGCGCCGCAGCCGGCCCGGGCTTACGCTTCCTGTTCCTCAAGGGCGACAAGGACCTGATGCGCGCGCGCGTCGCCGGCCGCAAAAACCACTACATGCCGGCCTCGCTGGTCGACAGCCAGTTCGCCGCGCTGGAATCGCCGGAAGGGGAGGGGGATGTTGTGACGATCCCCGCCGACGCCGACCTGGCGCAGACGTTGGGCGCGACGATCGGGCGACTCGCGAGCGCCGGACGGGACGACGTGCGGTAGCGGATGGAGGTCGCATCATGCCGCCGTTTCGCCAGGACAAAGCCGCAAAGCCAAAAGTTGGTCGTTACTATCCATACGGCGCGAGCGAGCTGATTTCACGCGTTGATCAGCTCGCGTTCTCGGTGTTCGCACAAAGCAACGAGCTTCGACTGGCCGTCATTTTGGAAAATTGCGCCGTCGAGTGTCCTCTAGAGCCTTCTGCATTTGACGTTACGCATATCCTGCATTCCTGATGTATGCGGCGCATTCTTCGGGTGGATAGCGAGTGAGGATGTCGGCGCAGGCTCGAGAGACGGCTTCGTAGGTTCGCGCTCCCGCTTTTCGCAGGAGGGTTTTGAACTTGGCGAAGACCTGCTCGATGGGATTGAGATCCGGGGAGTATTTGGGCAGAAAAACGAGACGCGCACCGACGTCGCGGATCGCCCGTCGCACGGCCTTCCCCTTGTGGGACCCCAGATTGTCGAGGATGACGACGTCGCCAGGCTTGAGGGTCGGGACGAGGAACTGCTCGACGTAGGCGTGAAAGCGTTCGCCGTTGATGGGCCCGTCGAACAGGCAGGGCGCTTCGATGCGGTCGCTGCGCAACGCGGCGAGGAAGGTCGCGGTTTTCCAGTGGCCGTGCGGAACCTTGTCGACGAGCCTCTCGCCCTTGGGCGCCCAACCGCGCAGGCGGGTCATGTTGGTCTTGGTCCAGGTCTCGTCGATAAAGACCAGACGCCTGGGATCGATGAGGCCCTGATAGGCGCGCCATCGTTTGCGGTGGCGGCTTATGTCCGCACGATCCTGTTCGCGCGCGACGAGGGTCTTTTTTTAAACGTGACGCCGATCCGGCGAAAGAAGCGGCTCATCATCGAGGTGTCGGCCTTGACGCCTCGTTCGGACAAAAGGCGGTCGCAAAGCGCCTGAAGCGTGACGTCCGACTTCTCCACCCGCGCGGCCTCCAGAAACTCCCGGTGCGGCATCAGCTTGGAGGCCCGATGGCCACGACGCCCGGTCGGCTCTCGCGAGCCGTCCCGTTCAACGCGCTCAAGCCATTTGACGGCGATGGATTCGCTGATCTCGTAGCGCCGCGCCGCCGCGCGGCGGCTCATTCCGCCTTTCTCCACCGCGTCGATCACGCGGTCTCGCAAATCTTGTGAATACGGCTTTGGCATTCCTGCTGGCCTCCGCCCAGCCAACAGGTTGAATCAGAACACTGCCGATTCGGGAATCCCCTCCAATTCAATTCAAAGACAGCCCGCGCTAGGCTATCAATTGTGCAGCTTCCTTCGGCAGCATTACATCGCGCATTTTTCCATACCGCTCGCGATTCACGTCGGGCTTTCGAGGAAAGCGACCGACATCGCGTTGCATGAACTGCGAAAGATCGACGCTGGGCCCTGGCTGACTGTCCGAGATCAACAGTTTGTCGTCTATCGGGCTTACCTGCGGCTCCCCGAAACGCTCTCGGTGACGCGGCGATTATGCCGAACTTGACAGAAGCGCCCAAAACACACTAAGCCGATCAGGACAGGCCGGCGCGACTGACGGAGAGAGCCGATGAGGTGGCTCTTTTTGTCAGCCTTGGCGTTGGCGTCACGTCGCTTCGTTCCAATCCTTATAGAAATTCATTTGTCCGTCGCTTTGAGCGTCATTGGGGCCTCCTCTAGTGAAGCAGAATTTCAAAGACCACGTCTTTTTGAAGGCGTCGGTATAGGTGACAATTCCATAATAGAAGAAAGCACGCTGTCGATTAACGACAGAAGCAATTTGCTCAGTGGTGATCGCTGGTTCCGGTGTGTGCGTGCTGTGGAATTCCATCAAGGGTCCAACATATCCTACCTGATTAAGGTCGCCGCCGGGAATGGGCTCAATCAAAAGCGGGTAGCTCTCAACGACCACTATGTTTCGGAAAGTGATTTTGTAGGCCGGTGTTTGTCCACAGTTTTTGAAGCTTACAATGAATTTCGGAACAGTAGTGAGGTTAGTCACAAATACGCCACTTACAAAGAGATACGCGCGAAGTTGAGCACGTGTTGTTTTGTATTGGTTACGAGCAATGAACCGAAGCAGCGGTTATAATAGCCAAGAGGGCAGTGGACACCGCCGTGATGTCATCCCTGTAACTATGGATCGAAGTTCCGATGTTGCCTAGGATGAAGCTTATTGGTCTGGCGTTCGCGTCGTCATTGGAATTATTTTTTGCGGAGGAGTTTTCGTTTATTTTTGGCGGTGTTGTGGCGGCGGGTGGCGCTAATGAGACAAGCTCAGTCACTCCCACAACGATCCACAGAATCACAGCGATTTTGGCGAGGAGCCTCAGCATACTTTTTTGGCCGCTTCTATCGAATGGTGATTACGGGCTTCACACCAACGAGGATCGCGGCGTCTACTGGCTTGGAGCCTGGGTCGTTCCCCACTATCCCTGCCGATGGGATCGCGCCCGTAGCATTGATTGCAGGCGCGACCACCAGCCCCCCAGTGACGCTGAGCGCGCTCCTAATGGATGCTGCAAGATTTTCATCTGCGCCGGTCACATGTATGGCCGAGGAAAAACCCCCAACGGCATCACGGAGGAAATCCTATTGTCGACATCAATAGTTGCGGCACCAAGAAGGGCTATGATCTGCGTCGCGAGTGTAGCCCCTTCGGCGTTGAGAGAATACGCTGTAACTGATACTCGTTTCCCGGCAAATTGCCGAAGTTGTCGCGCTATTGCAAGCTGTTGGTCCACTCTCAACGTTCTTGGGGCAACAATCGCCTCTAGCTTTACTCTCTCTAGTTTTTCAGTCTCTGCCTTGCGGTTCGCTTCGGCGGCGTCGGCTTTTGCTTTTTCAATTTCAGTATTGGCTTGGGTTATTTTCACGTCGGCGTCGGCTTGGACTTTGCCAATCGCGATATCCGAATCCCGTTTTGCTGAGACTTTATATTCCTCCAAGGCTCTCCTAGCGTCCACGGCTTCTTGGTCCTGTAACTTAATTACGATCCTCGTCGCGACGACCACCGAAATTGCCGAGAACGCCCCAATAGCTAGGAACACAACGAAAACGTGTTCCACCATTGGAGGTCATGACCAAACATGCGCCTCACCCTCTTGGAAGCTACTTCGTTTTTGGTTTGCGCCATTTCAATGATCGCCTTGGTAGTTGTCGCGATCACAGCAGTAGTGGATTGTTGCAGGAAAAAATGATGTCAGCATTCCTCGACCGCCGCCCCGAAGATGTCCGCGTTCAGGCGGTTGTTATATCGGAATTGGACCTCCGCGACATATAGAGGAAGATATTTGCGGCTGACTTTGTGAAACGTCCCGACCATCCCTCGCTTGATGAGCGACCAGAACCCTTCGATGGTCTGTGTGTGAACGGCGCCGACGACGTATTCACCGTGCGCATGGTCGATCGTCGCGTGCTGCGGGAATTCTTTGTTCAGGTGCTTGTAGCCGGCCCACTTGTCGGTGCAGAGCAAACTGACTTTGTGAGAGACGGCCTCCCGCACGAAGCCTTCCAAGGTCGCCGCTTGAACGTTCTTGATGACGCGGGCAATTAAGTTGCCCTTGCGCCTGACTGCCCCCACGACAATCGCCTTTCCCGCCCCTCCCGTCCCGTTGCTTCCGTCGCCGCGCTTGTCCCAATGACGGTTCTTGGCCTTGCCGCCAACGAAAGTTTCGTCGACCTCGACCACGCCGGCCAGTTGTTCGATGTCCTCAACGAGGGCGGTCCGGATTTTGTGGCACATCGTCCAAGCAGTGCGATAGGAGCCGAACCCGAGGAAGCGGAAGATTTGCAGCGCGCTCATTCCCTTCTTGCTCGTCAACATCAAGTGAATCACGCGAAACCAGTCTTTGAGCGGCTTGTTGGTATTTTCAAAGATCGTTCCGACCAGATGCGAGAAGCGATAGCCGCTTGGAAAGTATTTCTCGCACTGCCAATGCCACTTGCGCGAGGGAAGGTCATAGACGCCCGGATTGCCGCAACGCGGGCAGCGAACGCCCTCAGGCCAACGGCGAGCGACAAGATAGGTCGCGCACGCATCTTCGTTCACGAACAGCTTGTCGAACTGGGCGGCGGTCAGTTGATGGACGGCTTTGGGCTGCTTGCTGCGGACCATGACGCATATCCTCTTTCCGTAGGAGGATACTTGCATGTCTGATGGCGTCTGTCAAGTTCGGCATAATCGCCCTAACCGTGAATTCGCTCGGCCTGATCGTCCGAGCTGAGGGGTACTGGAAGGCTTTGGCATTCCGACAGGTCCTTGCCGCCAGCTAGGCGGGACCTGGCTCACGATCCCCGCCGACGTTTCGGCGACCGCCGGCCGCACCCGCGTTTTCCGCGCGCGGCAGCCCGAGGGCGAGCTCACGATCCCCGCCGACGTTTCGGCGACCGCCGGCCGCACCCGCGTTTTCCGCGCGCGGCAGCCCGAGGCGCGACAGGTTTCATTATTGACAGGTCAAGCGCCAATGAGCGACAGAAAACCGCGCGCGGGGCCGGAAAGGGCGCTAAACAACGGCCCATGCGCCTGATCCGAACACGTCTGACCTGGTACGCCTATCTGCTGAGCGGGTATTTCACCTTCATCATCAGCCTCCAGGGCAACATCATCCCCTTCCTGCGCGACGAATTGCGGCTGAGCTATGCCGCCGTCAGCCTGCATCCGAGCGCGCTCGCCGCCGGGATGATGGCGACGGGATTGTTCACCGAACGGGCGGTCGCCGCCTTCGGCCGGCGCTGGACCTGCCTCATCGGCGTGGCGGGCTGCATCGGCGGCCTGCTGGCGATCTGCGCAGCCGGCGCCGCCGCGGCCAGCATCGCCGGCTGCGCGCTCGTCGGACTGACCGGGGGAATGCTGCCGGGCGTCGTCGGCGGCCTGCTGGCCGACCTGCATCGCGGCGCGCGCGATCAGGCGTTCACCGAGTGCGGCGCGGTAACCTACGCCTGCGCCATCACGGCGAACCTCGCCACCGGCATTGCCGCCGGCTTGGCATTCGGCTGGCGTGGGGCGCTGTTGTTCGGCGTCGCGTGCGGCTTGTTGTTGGTCGCCATTTTCTTCCGCGACGCGCTGCCGGCCCCGGCCCGCCGCGCCGACCAGGCGCCCGAGCGCGTGCCGGCGGCGAGCTGGGCGTTTCTCATCATGCTCGGACTCGGCGTGGCGCTGGAGATGACCTTCCTGATCTGGAGCCCCGCATATCTGGAGCAGGTGGTGGGCCTGCCGCGCGCGGCCGCGGTGACGGCGGCGGCGGCGTTTCCGGCGGCGATGCTGCTCGGCCGCTGGGCGGGCAGCGTCGTGGTGCGACGCGTCGCGCCGGCGATCCTGTATCCGGCGGCGCTGTGCCTGATCGCGCCGGGGTTCCTGGCCTTCTGGGGCGGGTTCTCCGCTTCCGTCGCGGTGTTCGGCTTGTTCCTCGTCGGGCTCGCCGTCGCTCTGCTGTATCCGTTGTCGCTGAGTTTCGCAGTCGGCGCCGCGGGGGCGGCGGCCAACGCCGCGAGCGCCCGCAGCGGGCTTGCCTCCGGCGCGGCGGTGCTGACCGCGCCCATCGCGCTCGGAGCCCTGGCCGATCAGGTCGGGTTGTCGCGCGCCTATCTGATCGCGCCGATCCTCGCCGCCGCCATCCTGCTGTGCTTCGTCACCGCCCGCACGGTGGAGCGGCGCGGCGCTTACGCCTCTGGCGAGTCGCGGCCATAGCGCCCGCGCGCGCCATATTTGCGCGGCGGCGCCAAGGCCTGGACGCCAAAGCCCCGCCCGCCTTCCCTCACACAATCCCCGCCGACGTCCCCCCGCTCGCCGGCCGCTCCTCGGCCTTGCGCGCGCGATAGCCGGAGGCGCGATAGGCTTCGATCGGCGCGATGGCGCCGCCGGCGCGATGGCGCGCCATTGCGAGGAGCGGCGCAACGTCGGTGGTGAAGGCGCGCTTGAGTTCGAGATGGGCGCCCAGCGCGTCATTGGCGGCTTGCGCGGCCGCCAGCGCCGCGCGGTCGACGATCAGCGTCTGCGCATAGGCGCGCTGCAACTCGATCGCCGATTGCATCAGGCTCTCGATCGGATCGGTGACGTTGTGCGACTGGTCGAGCATATAGGCGGGCGCGAAGCCGGCGGCGCGGCGCGCCTGCGCGTCGACCAGTTCGTTGAACACCAGGAACAGGCGGAACGGCTCGACCGAGCCGGCGTCGAGATCGTCGTCGCCATATTTCGAATCGTTGAAATGGAAGCCGCCGAGCTTGCCGAAGCGGATGAGCCGCGCGACGATCTGCTCGATATTGACGTTGGGCGCGTGGTGACCGAGGTCGACCAGGCATTGCGCCTGCGGCCCCAGCTCCTGCGCCGCCGCGAAGCTGGTCCCCCAGTCGGAGATCACCGTCGAATAGAACGCCGGCTCGTAGAGCTTGTGTTCGAGAAACACCCGCCAGTCGCCCGGCAGCGCCGCGCAGATTTCGCGCATCGCGGCGAGGTAGCGGTCGAGCGCCGCGGTCAGGTTCGACTGGCCCGCGAAATTGGAGCCGTCGGCGATCCACACCGTCAGCGCCTTCGAGCCGAGTTTTTTGCCGATCGCGATGCAGGCGATGTTGTGGGCGATCGCCTGCGCGCGCACGGCGGCGTCGACATGCGACAGCGAGCCGAACTTGTAGGAGAGCCTCTGGCCCGGCTGGTCCTGGAAGGTGTTGGAGTTGACCGCGTCGAACGACAGGCCGTGCGCCGCCGCGGTCTCGCGCAGCGCCGCGTAATCGCTGGTCTCGTCCCACGGGAAATGCGGCGAGATGGTCGGCGTCGCGCGGGTGAGCTGGTGAATTGCCGCGCAATCGTCGAGCTTGTCGAAGACGCCGCGCGGCTCGCCCGGCCCGGGAAAGCGCGCAAAGCGCGTGCCGCCCGTGCCGACGCCCCAGGTCGGGATCGCCACGCCGAACGCCATCACCGCGCGGACCAGCGGCTCGATCGCCACGCCGCGGCGCGCCAACTGGCGCGCCAGCGCCTCAAAATCCTCGTCGAGCGCCGGCGCCAAAGCGCGGTTCTGTCCGGCGAGAAAGTCGGGTTCGATGCTGAAAGTCATTGCAAACCTCATCTGTCGCCACCGCGACCACGCCGTCATTGCGAGCGGATGCAATCCAGAGATCGTGACGCCGGCTTGTCAGAGCGGCGCGGCGCGCAACGTTGGCGGGCGCGACTAAATTTCCAATCGCCTCGATCGCTGGATTGCTTCGCTCCGCTCGCAATGACGAATTGCGATTTTCATCGTCCCCTGGCAAATCATTCAGCGCGTGAACGCCACCGCATTGCCGGCGTCGACGTTCAGAATATTCCCGGTCGACTTGGCCGACAGATCGCTGGCGAAGAAATAGACGCCCTCGGCGACGTCCTCCGGCAGCACCGAGCGCTTGAGCATCGAGCGCTGGCGGTAGACCTCTTCGAGCTCGTCCTGCGACACCTTGTATGCGGCGGCGCGCTGCTGGCGCCATTCGCCGTCCCAGATTTTCGAGCCGCGCAGCACCGCGTCGGGATTGACCGTATTGACCCTTATGCCATGCGGCGCGCCCTCCAGCGCCAGGCACCGCGCGAGGTGAATCTCCGACGCCTTGGCGGCGCAATAGGCCGAGGCGCCGGGGGAGGCCGCCAGCCCGTTCTTGGAGGCGACGAAGACGATCGCGCCGCCGCATTTCTGGCGCAGCATCAGCCGGAACGCCTCGCGGGCCACCAGGAAATAGCCGGTGGCGAGCACGTCGACGTTCTTTTGCCACAGCGCCAGGCTGGTGTCCTCGATCGGCGACGCCGAGGCGATGCCGGCGTTCGACACGACGATGTCGACGCCGCCGAACGCCAGCGTCGAGTCCGTAAAGCTGGCGATGACCCCGGCTTCCTCAGTGACGTCGAGCCTGACGCCGATCACGCTGTCCCTGCCGAACCTTTCGGCGATCGCCGCGACGCGGGCGTCGAGCGCCTGGCGGTCGATGTCGGCGAGCACGACGCAGGCGCCTTCGCCGGCCAGCCGCAACGCCGTCGCGCCGCCGATGCCGCCGGCCCCGCCGGTGACATAGGCGATGCGGCCGGCCAACGATTTGGGCTTGGGCAGGCGCTGCAGCTTGGCTTCCTCGAGCAGCCAGTATTCGATGTCGAACGCCTCCTGCTCGGGCAGGCCGACATAGGCCGAAACCCCCGAGGCGCCGCGCATCACGTTGATCGCGTTGACGTAGAATTCGGCGGCGACGCGCGCGGTCGCCTTGTCCTTGGCGAAGGCGAACATGCCGACGCCCGGCGCGAGATAGATCACCGCATTGGGGTCGCGCATCGCCGGCGAATTGGCGCGCTTGCAGCGCTGGTAATAGGCCGCGTAATCGGCGCGATAGGCTTCGAGCCGCTCGCCGAGCGAGCCGGCGATCTCGTCGAGATTGTCGCGCGCCGGGATCGTATGGGAGCGCGAGCGGGCGGATTTTGGTGCGCAGGAAATGGTCGGGGCAGGAGGTTCCCAGCGGCGCCAGCGCGTCGAGCGCGCGCGAATTGACGAATTCAAGCACTTCGGGCGCGTCGGTGAAATGGCCGACCTTGCGCTCGTCGCGCGAAATCTCGCCGCGGATCAGCGGCATCAGCCGGGCGGCGATCTCTTTGCGCCGCCCCGGCGCCGCGGCCTCGACAAGCGCGCCACCGAACGCCGGCTGCGGTTCGTTGGCCGCCAGCCAATCGGCCGCCTGCTGGATGATGCGCAGCGTCGTCTCGTAACAGGCCTTCGCCGTCTCGCCCCAGGTGAACAGCCCGTGGCCGCCGAGCACCACCCCGACATAGTCGGGATTGGCCGCCGCCATTTCGCCGAGCTTCAGCCCGAGGTCGAAGCCTGGCCGCTGCCACGGCAGGAAGCCCAGCGCGCCGCCGAACACTGTGCGCGTCAGCGCCTCGGCGTTGGCGCAGGCGGCGATGGCGATCACCGCGTCGGCGTGAACGTGATCGACGTGGAGATGCGGCACGAAGGCGTGCAGGGGCGTGTCGATCGAGGCGGCGCGCGGGTTGAGATTGAAGGTGCAATGGTTGAACAGGGCGACCATTTCGTCTTCGTGGGCGAGCCCGCGATAGCGGCCTTTCAGGCCTTCCAGCTTGTCGAGATAGAGGGTTGCAAAGCCGTCGCGCTTCATCGAGCCGAGATCGCCGCCGGAGCCCTTGACCCACAGCACCGAGACCGGCTCGCCGGTCAGCGGATCGTTCATTTCGATCTTGGCCGAGGTGTTGCCGCCGCCGAAATTGGTGATGCGCAGGTCGCCGCCGAGCAGATTGGAGCGATAGAGCAGCCGGCCCGGCTCATCGAGGCGCGCCGCACGGGCGTCGTCCCACAGGTTGGCGAGCGGCTCGGCCGTGGCCCTGGTCATCGGCGTCATCCTCCGTCGCGGCGCGCTTTCGCCCGAACATATTGTTACAATCGATCATGGTCAATCGCCGGTTGAGCGATATTGCGCTGCGGCGCGATTGATGCGTCGCGAAATTTGATCGATTCTGCGCGATTCGCGTTGACCGCCCAAGCGGTTCGCGGCTAGCTTTGAAACCAGGGGAGGAACCGGGCCGTGCACGAACGCGAGCGCTGGCAGATCATCAGGGCGATGCTGAGGCAGCATACGCTCGTGCGCATCGCCGACGTTTGCCGCGCCACCGGCGCCTCCGAAGCCTCGGTGCGGCGCGATTTCGCCAGGCTCGCCGAACTCGGCGCGGCGACGCGGGTGCATGGCGGGCTGGAGGCGATTCCCGGTTCCCAAACCGCTTCGAGCGACGCGCCGGCGCTGGCGACCCGCTCCTTCGAGGTCAGCAAGACGCTCAATGTCGCCGCCAAGCAGGCGATCGCCAGGGCCGCCGTGGCGCTGTGCGTCGATGGCGAGGCGATCATCATCAACGGCGGCACAACGACCTTCGAGATGGGCGAATTCCTGCGCGATCGCCGGCTGAAGGTCCTCACCAATTCCTATCCGCTGGCCGAGATGCTGATCCGCGATTCGCGGTGCCGCGTCGCGCTGCCGGGCGGCGAAGTCTATCGCGAACAGAAAATCATCGTTTCGCCGTTCGACGACGACGCCATCCAGCATTATTCGGCGGCGCGGATGTTCATGAGCGGCGTTTCGATCGGCCCGCTCGGCGTGATCGAGGGCGATCCGCTGATCGCGCGCGCCGAAAGCAAGCTTCTGAAGCGCGCCGACAAACTGATCGTGCTCGCCGACAGTTCGAAGTTCGTTCCGCGCGGCAGCCTGGTGGTCTGCCCGCTGTCGCGCGTCTCCACGCTGATCACCGACGCCGAAGCGCCGGAGGAGGCGCTCGAGATGTTGCGGGAGGCGGGCGTCGAGGTGATCACCGTCGACGAAGGCGTGGGCAAGGTCGTGGCGGCATGACCGGCGACGCCGCTTCCGGGGCGCCGCCGCCCACCGGCTCCGAAGCCGGCGCGCCCGTGGGCGGGGCGCCGCTGCTGGCGGTGGCGGGCATCGAAAAATCGTTCCCCGGCGTTCGCGCGCTGGTCGATGTGTCGTTCGACGTCGAGCCCGGCGAGGTCCATGCGCTGCTCGGCGAGAACGGCGCCGGCAAATCCACGCTGATCAAGATCGTCTCCGGCGTCTATCAGCCCGACCGCGGCTCCATTCGGGTCAACGGCCGCGAACTGCGGTTCGATCGGCCTGACGACGCGCGCCGCGCCGGCATCGCGACGATCTACCAGGAGCTGTTGCTGTTTCGCGAGCTGACCGTCGCCGAAAACATTTTCATGGGCCACGCGCCGCGCGGGCGCGGCGGACGGCTGGACTGGCGGGCGATGACCGCCAGGACCGAGGCGCTGCTCGCCTCGCTCGAGATCCATGACCTGGCGGCCGACCAGATCGTCGGCACGCTGGCGGTCGGCAACCGCCAGCGCGTCGAGATCCTGCGGGCGCTCTCGTACGACGCACGCCTGCTGATCATGGACGAGCCGACCGCCGCGCTGACCGAATATGACGTGACGCGGCTGTTCGACATCGTGCGGCGGCTGAAATCGCGCGGCGTCGGCATCGTCTACATCAGCCATCGGATGGACGAGATTTTTCAGCTCGCGGACCGGGTGACGGTGCTGCGCGACGGCGCGCAGGTCGGCACGCGGCGGGTCGCGGAGACTTCGTCCGCCGAACTCGTGCAACTGATGGTCGGGCGCAGAATTGAAAGCCTGTTCCCGAAGATCGCCGCCCCGATCGGCGCGCCGGTGCTGGAAGTGCGCGATCTCGTGCGCCGGCCGATGACCAGGGGGGTCAGCCTCACCGTCCACGCCGGCGAAATCGTCGGCCTCGCCGGTCTCGTCGGCTCGGGGCGCAGCGAACTGGCGCAGACGGTGTTCGGCGTGACGCCGGCCGAGTCCGGCCAGATCCTGCTCGCCGGCAAGCCGGTGACGATCCGCTCGCCCGGCGCGGCGCGGGCGCTCGGCGTCGCCTATGTCCCGGAGGATCGCGGCACCCAGGGGCTGGTCCGGCCGATGACCGTGCGCGAGAATTTCTCGCTCGCCTCGCTCGCCAAAGTGTCGCGCGCCGGCTTTATCGACCGAGCCGCCGAGACCGAGCTGGCGCGCGAGGGGGTGGCGCGTTTCAGCGTGCGGGCGAGTTCGCTCGACCAGGTCGCCGGCCGGCTGTCGGGCGGCAACCAGCAGAAGATCGTGCTGGGCAAGTGGCTCGCCAACAAGCCGAAGCTGCTGATTCTCGATGAGCCGACGCGCGGCATCGACGTCGGCGCCAAGGCCGAAATCCATCGGTTGATGAGCGAGCTCGCCGCGCAGGGCCTGGCGATCCTGATGATTTCCAGCGAATTGCCCGAGGTGCTCGGCATGAGCGACCGCGTGCTGGTGATGCGCGAAGGACGTTTCGTCGCGGAATTCGCCCGCGCCGAGGCGACGCCCGAAGCGGTCGGCGCGGCGATGATGGGCGGCCACGGCGCGGAAGCCGGGAGGGCGGCGTGACGGCGGCGGCCATTTCGCGCGTGCGCGCCGGCGAGAGCGGCTTCCTGCGGGTGCTCGCCTCGCAGGAGGCGCTGCTGGCGTTCGGCATCCTTGGCGTCGCTATTCTGGTGGGCCTCGACAATCCGCGCTTCCTGGCGGCGCGCAATCTCTCCGATATCGTGCTCGGCAACGCGTATATTGCGGTCGCGGCGATCGGCATGTCGATGGTGATCGTGTCCGGCAACATCGACATTTCCGTCGGTTCGCTGATCGGCGTGCTCGCCACCATCAGCGGGTCGCTGGCGGTCGCCGGCGCGCCGGTCGTCGTGGTGTGGCTCGTTCCGCTCATCGTCAGCGTGCTCGTCATGATGCTGCAGGGGGTGGTGATCGCCTATCTCAGAATCCCGGCGATCGTGGTGACGCTCGGCATGCTGTCGATTCTCAAGGGCGGCCTGATCAGCGTGACTGGCGGCCGATGGATCACCGATCTGCCGCAAAGCTTTCATCTGGCGGACATCGTACTGTTCGGATTCTTGCCTATGCCGGTGCTGATCATGGCGACGGCGACGATCCTCGCGGCGTTGTGGATGCGCTATTCGGCGGCCGGCCGGGCGATCTATGCGACCGGCGGCAACGCCGAGGCGGCGCGCCTTTGCGGCGTGTCGCCGCAGCGCACGGTAGTGATGGTGTTCGCCCTGCACGGGCTTTTCGCCAGCATCGCGGCGATGCTGTTCGCCACGCAACTGAAAGTCATTCAATCGACGGTGCCGCCCAATCTCGAATTGACCGTCATCACCGCCGCGGTGGTCGGCGGCGTCAGCATTCTCGGCGGCGTCGGGACGGTGGTCGGCGCGACGCTCGCCGCGATCCTGCTCGCCGAGATCGCCAGCGCGCTGGTGTTCATCAACGTCTCGCCGTACTGGATTCACGCGGTGCAGGGGGTGCTGATCCTGGCGACGGTGGTGGCCGACATTCTGCGGCGCCGGCGCCGCGCGGCGGGAGGCTGACCAGGATGGCGGTTGCGGCGCAAAGCATCGGTCGAACAATGCCGCGCTGGCTGATTCGCCACGAAACATTGCTGGCGGCGATTCTGCTGGTGGCGCTGGCGATCCTCGGCCTGTTGAACGAGCGCTTCCTGACCATCGACAACCTGCTCAATCAGGGGCGGTTGATGACCGAGGTCGGGCTCATCGCCCTGCCGATGACCTTCATCATCATCACCGGCGGCATCGATCTGTCGGTCGGATCGATCGTCGGGCTGTGCGCGATCATGCTCGGCTATTCCTGGAAGAATTTCGGCTTTCCGCTGCCGCTGGCGATCGTCTTCGCGCTCGGCGTCGGCGCGCTCGCAGGATTCGTCAACGGGCTGCTGATCACCCGCGTCCGGGTGCCGCCCCTCATCATGACGATTGCGACTCTGGCGCTCTATCGGGGCCTCGCCGAAGGCGTCAGCCAGGCCCATTCGGTGCGCAACTATCCCCAATGGTTTTTCTTCGTGGGGCAGGGCGAGTTGTTCGGCGTGCCCACCCAATTGTGGATTCTTTTCGTGGGCATCGTGGTCGCCGGAATCGTCCTGGACCGCACCACGTTCGGCCGCATGCTTTACGCGATCGGCAACAATGAGACGGCCGCGCGATTTTCCGGGCTGCCGGTCGATCGGGTGAAACTGGCGATCTATACGCTGTCGGGCCTGGCGGCGGGCGTCTCGGCCTGGGTGCTGGTGTCGCGCGTCACCACCACCCGCTCGGACATGGGAATCGGTTACGAGCTCGACGTGATCGCCGCGGTCGTTCTGGGCGGCACCAGCATTTTCGGCGGCGCGGGCACGATCTGGGGCACCGTCGTCGGCCTCGTCATGATCCAGCTCTTGAAGAACGGTCTGGCGCTCACCGGCGTCAAGGGCGACGCGACGATCATCGTGATTGGGACGGTGTTGATCGCCTCGACGCTGATCGCAAGTTCTCTCCACGGGCGCCGCGAGGTCGCGGGCTGATGGAGCGATGGCCGCAACGCGGCGTTTTAGGGAGGAAATGACCATGAAGACGAAATTGATGACGACGGTTGCGTTGGCGATCCTCGGTCTGGCGATGGCCGGCGCGGCGGCGCGCGCCGCCGACAAGTGGGACGGCGGCGACGATCTTCCCACCAGTCCGCTCGCCTGCGGCGCCGGCCCGGCGCCGGCCTCCGCCCCGATGCCCTATGACGGCGGACAGCCGACCAATGCGCCCGACAAGGCCGGCAAGCCGATCACCCTTGTCGACGTTCCCAAGCTGATCGGCATCGGCTATTTCAACGCCACCACCAAGGGCATGCAGGACGCCGCCAAGGAGCTCGGCAACGTCAAAGTCAGCACTGACGGGCCGACCGAGGCCAAGATCGACGAACAAATCAAGTTCATCGACAATTACATCACGCGCGGCGTCGACGGCGTCCTGTTCGCCGCCAACGATCCCGTTGCGATCGCGCCGGTGTTGAAGAAGGCGTTGTCAAAGGGCATCCATGTCGTCGGCTACGACGCCAACTCGACGCCCGACGCGCGCGAATGGTTCGTCAACCAGTCGCCGTTCAACGGCATCGCCAAAGCGATGATCGACTCGATGGCCTCGGAAGTCGGCGAAGACAAATCGTTCGCGATCGTCACCAGCACCTTCACCACGCCCAACCAGGCGCGCTGGATCGCCGAAATGGCGGCCTACGCCGCCAAGTGCCATCCCAAGCTCAAGTGGCTCGAGACGGTCGAGGCGCAAGAGGACAACGTGATGTCGTTCAACCAGGCGACCACGCTGATCAACAAATACGGCGACAAGCTCTCCGGCCTGTTCGGCATGACGTCGGTCGCCACGCCCGCCTCGGCCGAGGCGGTCACCAAGGCCGGCCTGTGCGGCAAAGTCGCGGTGGTCGGCCTCGCCACGCCGAACGCGATGAAGCCCTATGTCAATGCCGGCTGCGTCAAGTCGGTGGTGTTGTGGAACCCGGTCGATCTCGGCTACGCCGCGACCTATGTCATGCGCGCGGTGGTCGACGGCAAGCTGAAGCCCGGCGCGACCTCGGTCGACGCGGGCAAGCTCGGCAAGCTGAACGTGATCAACGGCAGCGAAATCCTGCTGGGGGCGCCGTTCATCTTCACCAAGGCCAACGTCAAGGACTTCGACTTCTAAGCAACGCCGCGCCGGCGCCTTTCCGTGGGACGAAAGGGCGCCGGCGCCTGGTGACAGCCATGAGCGGACGCTACGCCTTCAAGATGTTCCTCCATCCCGGCTGCGCGGGCGAATATCGCCGGCGGCATGATGCGATCTGGCCGGAACTCGCCGCGCTGCTCGGCGAATCCGGCATCGCCAATTATTCGATCCATCTCGATGAGGAGACCTCGACGCTGTTCGCCTATCTCGAGCGCCGCGCCGATCATGCGATGGACGCTCTGCCGGCCCATCCGGTGATGCGCCGCTGGTGGGATCACATGAAGGACATCATGCGCGCCAATCCCGACGGCTCGCCGGTCGTCGTCCCGCTCGCCGAGATGTTCCATCTGCCCTGACGGCAGCGCTTGACAGGCCCGGGCGCGTGCAACACGGTTTGACGAAAATGACGGACCGCGCGGCGGCCTGGCGCGTCAATCGCGCCGCCAGACGCCGTCCGGGGAGGAAACGATGACCGGCGCGATCGCGGTGCTCGACATCGGCAAGACCAATGTCAAGCTCGCGCTGTTCGCGCGCGACGGCGCGCTGCTGTGGACGCGCTCGCTGCCGAACCGCGTCGCGCCAGGGCCGCCCTATCCGCACGCCGATGTCGAGGCGATCGAGGCTTTTCTCATCGAGGCGCTGCGCGAGGCGCGCAGCATCGCGCCGATCGATTTGATCGCGCCGACCACCCACGGTTGCGCCGGGGCGCTGGTCGACGACGCCGACCTCGTTCTGCCGGTCATGGATTATGAATTCATCGGCGTCGACGAGATCGAGCCGTCCTATGCGCCGCTGCGGCCACCCTTCACCGAGACCTATTCGCCGCCGCTGTCGCGCGGCCTCAATCTCGGCAGGCAGATCGCCTGGCAGAAACAGAATTTCCTCGCCGCCTTCGCGCGCGCGCGGTTCTATCTGACCTACCCGCAATACTGGGCCTGGCGCCTGTCGGGAATCGCCGCGTCGGAAGTCACCATGCTCGGCGCCCATACCGATCTGTGGAATCCGCTGCGCGGCGAGCCTTCGAGCCTCGCGCCGGCGCTTGGTGTTCTCCGCCTGCTGCCGCCGCTGCGCCGCGCCTATGACCGACTCGGGCCGCTGAAGCCGGAAATCGCCCGCGCGGCGGGTCTCGGCGACGAAGTCGGCGTGCTCTGCGGCATCCACGATTCGAACGCCTCGCTGCTGCCCCACCTCGCCTCGCGCAAGCCGCCGTTCACCATCGTCTCGACCGGCACCTGGGTCATTCTGATGGCGGTGGGGTTGGGCCTCGACCATCTCGATCCGGCCGACGACACGCTCGCCAATGTCGACGTCGAGGGCCGCCCGGTGGCCTGCGCGCGATTCATGGGCGGGCGGGAATATTCCGAGATCGTCGCGGGCGTCTCGGATCATTGCGACGCCGGCGCGCTCCATCGGGTGATCGCCGCGCGCGCGATGGCGCTGCCGTGCTTTTCCGGGCAGGGCGGACCGTTTCCCGCGCGCAAGGGCGAGATTCGCGGCGCCGTCGCGCCCGGCGACCGGCCGGCGCTGGCCAGGCTCTATCTGGCGGGGATGACCGACCTGATGCTGACCCGTCTCGGCGCGAGAACCGGCGACCTGATCGTCGAGGGTTCGCTGGCCGCCAATTCCCTCACCTGCGGCCTCATCGCCGCGCTGCGCCCGTTCCAGTCGCTCTACGCGGCCGCCGATTCGGCCGGCACCGCGCGCGGCGCGGCGCTGCTGGCGCAGTGGCCGCCGCGCGATTTTCAGCCGCCGGCGTTGAAGCCGGTCGCTCCGGCCGGGGTCGAAGGCCTCGACGCCTATCGCGAGGCGTGGATGCAGGCGGTGCTCGCGGGGTGAGCGGCCGCGTTCCCCCTCGCCCCGCGAAGCGGGGAGAGGGTTGGGGTGGGGTCTTTGTTCTGCGCTCTACGACCAACGCCCTCATCCGGCGCTGCGCGCCACCTTCTCCCGATTCTCGGGAGAAGGGTTTCGCACGTCTGTCGCAACGGTGATAAACACCATGGCGAATCGGTCGCCGCCGTCCGGGGGGATTCGGCATGCGCATACTGGCCTTGGCGTTCACGGCGCGATTCATCGTCCTGACATTGTGCATCCTCGCCGCCGTGCTGCTGGCCTTGGCGATCGGCGGATCGATCCTGCCGCGATGGGACTTTCCGCTCGGCGTGGCGCTCGTGCTGTTCGCCGGCCTTTCCGCGATGGGCCTGCACGATCTGGCGCAGACGCGCCATGCGATCCTGCGCAACTATCCGATCTCCGCCCATCTGCGCTTCCTGCTCGAGGAAGTGCGCCCGGAAATCCGGCAGTATTTCTTCGAGAGCGAAAAGGACGGCTTGCCGTTCCCGCGCGACCGCCGCGCGGTGGTCTATCAGCGCGCCAAGATGGCGCTCGACAAGCGCCCGTTCGGCACGCAGTTCGACGTCTACGAGGCCGGTTACGAATGGCTGCAGCATTCGATCGCGCCGCGCCCGGTCGCCGCCGAGCCGTTTCGCGTCACCGTCGGCGGCCCCGATTGCGCGCGGCCCTATTCGATTTCGGTGTTCAACATTTCCGCGATGAGCTTCGGCTCGCTCAGCGCCAATGCGATTCGCGCGCTCAACGCGGGGGCGAAGAAAGGCGGCTTCGCGCATGACACCGGCGAAGGCGGCTTCAGCCCCTATCATCGCGAGAACGGCGGCGACATCATCTGGGAGATCGGCTCGGGCTATTTCGGCTGCCGCAATCCCGATGGCTCGTTCGACGGCGAAAAGTTCGCCGGGGTCGCCGCCAGCGATCAGATCAAGATGATCGAGATCAAGCTGAGCCAGGGCGCCAAGCCTGGCCATGGCGGCGTGTTGCCGGGCGCCAAGGTCAGCGCCGAGATCGCCGCCATTCGCGGCGTCGCGCAAGGCGAGGATTGTCTGTCGCCGCCCAGCCATTCGGCGTTCGCCAACCCGGTCGAGATGATGGGCTTCATCGCCGAGCTTCGCCGGCTTTCCGGCGGCAAGCCGGTCGGCTTCAAGCTGTGCCTTGGCCATTCCTGGGAGTTCCTGGCGCTCTGCAAGGCGATGCTGACGACCCAGATCTATCCCGATTTCATCGTCATCGACGGCAAGGAGGGTGGCACCGGCGCCGCGCCGCTCGAATTCCTCGATCATCTCGGCATGCCGATGCGCGAGGGCCTGGTGTTCGCGCACAACGCGCTGCTCGGCATTGGCGCGCGCGAGCGCATCCGCCTCGGCGCCGCCGGCAAGATCACCAACGCCTTCGACATGGCGCGCGTGATGGCGCTCGGCGCCGACTGGTGCAACGCGGCGCGCGGCTTCATGTTCTCGCTGGGCTGCATCCAGTCGCTGAGCTGCCACACCGATCGCTGCCCGACCGGCGTCGCCACCCAGGACCTGACGCGCAGCCGCGCGCTGGTGGTGACCGACAAATCCGAGCGGGTCTACAATTTTCATCGCGCGACGCTGCACGCGCTGGCCGAACTGACCGCCGCCGCCGGGCTCGATCATCCCAGCGAATTTCAGCCCGTGCATTTCCTGCGCCGGGTCAACGAGCGCGAGGTGATGACCTTCGCGGAGATCTATCCGAGCGTGCAGCCCGGCGAACTCATCGCGGGGGCGGCGCGCGACGAGAACCTGCGCAAGGCCTGGACCCTGGCCCGCCCCGACTCGTTCCGCGCGGCGGTGTGAGCGCGCGCGCTCAGCCGGCGCGTCGCGCCTTGATCAGCTTGCGCAGCGCGCCGAACGAGATCAGTCGCCTGGCGCTTTCATCCCACAGTGTCAGGCGGACGCATTGCAGGCTGCGCCACAGGGTGAGGCGGCCGACGCCCGACAATTCCGGATGGTCTCGCAGCGCCTCGCCGAGGCGATAATAGGGAATGCGGCTGTTGAGGTGATGGACGTGGTGCACGCCGATATTGGCGGTGAGCCAGCGCAGCACCAGCGGCAGGTCGTAGTGCGAACTGCCGTGCAGCGCCGCCTCGGGATGCGACCATGCCGGCTCGTGCGCCCAATTCGTTTCCTCGAACTGGTGCTGCACGTAGAACAGCCAGACGCCCATCGAGGCGGACAGCATCACGACGGGCAGGTGAATGAGCAGGAACGGCCCGACGCCGATCAGCCACATGATCCCGGCAGCGCAAAGCGCGATTCCGGCGTTGGTCGCCATCGTGCTGATCCACGGCGTCCAGCCGGCGCCGCGCATCAGGCCGGACGGGGCGCGGTGCTGCAGGACGAACAGGTAGGTCGGCCCGAGGCCGAACAACACTGCGGGATGGCGGTAGAGCCGATAGCGGAGCCGGCCGCGCCAGTTTCGCGCGAGATATTCGCGCACCGTCAACGTGTCGATGTCGCCCATGCCGCGCCGGTCGAGATTGCCCGACGTCGCGTGATGGGCGGCGTGCATGCGCTTCCAGTAATCGTAAGGCGTCAGCGTCACCACGCCGATGACCCGGCCGACCCAGTCGTTGATCGCGCGGCTGCGGAAGAACGACCCGTGGCCGCAATCGTGCTGGATCATGAACAGCCGCACCAGAAACGCGGCGGTCGGGATCGCCAGCGCCAGGCTCAGCCAGTAGCTGACCGGAAACAGCGCCCACATCGTCACCCACAGCGCGCCGAGCGGGAGCACGGTGACCGCGATCTCGGTGAGGCTGCGCCGAAGCGAGGGATCGCGGTAGCGGGCCAGCAACCGCGGCAGGCCCTGGGCGTCGGCGGTGGCGTCCGCCGGGAGATTCATGTCAGCGCTGGTCATCGTCGAAACCCCGTTGAGAGCGAAAGTGCGAGGCCTTCGACGAACGGCGAAAGGCGGACGCCGCAATTTTCACGCCGGGCGCGTACCAACAATATGCGACGCAATTGCGACCGCTGACCGGCGCGCCAACGACAACCTCGCCGCAAGCGTGCGGCGCTCAGACAGCGCTATCATTGCCGGCGAAGCGAAGCAATCAAGTTCGCGCGCCGCCGGCCAGGAAAACCGCGGCGCCGCCGAATCACTTCTTCTTGGCGGGCGAACCGGCCGGCTGGTCGGCCTTGGCGAAGCCCGACGGCGAAGCGCCCGCCGACGCCTTGAGCTTGTCCTTCTTGGGCTTCTTGGCTTCCTTGTTGCTGCGCATCTGACCCTTGGCCATCGTCCCCACTCCCATGCTGGACGAGGCATTCGATCAGAAGTCGGGGCGGGCGCCAAGGGAAACCGGTGCGGGGAGGGGGAGAGCGGGGCTCGACAAGTCGAGAAGCTATGCGTCGCCGCATTTCACTTTGCCGCCTCGGAGCGCTCGACATATGCTTGTCTATGGGGCGATCAAAGGCCCGACCGAGTCTAATCGTGATTGCAGAGGGGACGAGGCGATGGCCAGAAATAATTACGTATGCTCGATTTGCGGTTCCGAGAACGTCCGACGCGATGCCTGGGCAATATGGAACGTCGAGACTCAATCTTGGGAACTTTCAACGGTCTTCGACGCCGGATTTTGCGACGATTGCGATGGCGGCGCGAGACTTAACGAGGTTGAGATCGGCAGTGTGCAGAACGTGGTTGATGCGGATTTGTAGGTCACCGCCGAGACGGCTTTCTCGACCGCATTTGCGGCTTGCCCCCTGGGGTGAGGCGACGCTCGGTCCACGATGATCGCGGGAGGGCCGACGATTCAACGTTTCCTTAACCATAATTGATTCAGATCGCGGTCGGTGGGAAATGGCGATGAATCATGCGGTGAATCAGGATTTGCTGACCAAGCTTGATGGTCGGAGGTTCCGCACGATCCTAGCCGATCCGCCGTGGCGCTTCCAGAACCAGACGGGAAAAATTGCGCCGGAACACAAACGGCTCAATCGCTACGCCACGCTCTGTCTCGACGACATTAAGGGTATGCCTGTCGGTGAAGCAGCAGACGAACCCGCTCATCTCTATCTTTGGGTCCCCAACGCGCTCTTGCCGGATGGCCTGGCGGTCATGAAGTCGTGGGGCTTCGCATACAAATCAAACCTCGTCTGGCACAAGATTCGAAAAGACGGCGGTTCGGATGGCCGCGGTGTCGGCTTTTATTTTCGCAACGTCACCGAAGTGATGTTGTTTGGAGTCCGAGGGAAGAATGCCCGCACCCTTGGCCCGGCGCGGTCGCAAGTGAATCTGCTTGCAACCCGCAAACGCGAACACAGTCGCAAGCCAGACGAGCAGTACGAGATAATAGAGGCGTGCTCATCGGGTCCGTATCTTGAATTGTTCGCGCGCGGCGAACGCAGTGGATGGAGGGTATGGGGCGATCAGGCAATGGACAGCTATCGATCGACTTGGCCAAGATTTCCTGCTCTCGCCGGTGGCCTGATAGACCTCCGAGTCTAGGAGTTGACCGCTAGCCGCTCTTGACGCCGCAATATACGCACCAGCTTTGCCTCGCCGGCGGAGCCCGGCGGAAAATTGTCCACACTAAAGTCTGCGTCCCCCATTTCAATCAGCCGAAACGACAAATTGAAGAATTTCTCCGCCGAGGGAACCTCGCCAGGTAACACCGCGTCCAAGTAGGCGTAACGCAGGAATCGCATCAGAGCCCTAAATCCGTTGGTTCGGTTGAGGATACGACCTCGCCCCTTGAAGTCCCATGCCTCGGGCCATCTCCTTCTAACGGCCTCAAAGAAATTCGAGACAATCTTCCCAATCTCAATGTCTTTCTCGTCGATAAACATGTTTCGGAACGGAAGTTTCGAGAGATCGTCGGCTTGAAGTTTGGGCAAATTTTTCCCTCGCAATAAAACGTCGCGATCAGCCTTCGCGTCAGTGCTTATATATAGGCATAACATTTCAACAAACGTTGCTTGGGTGATTGGTTCGAAATATCTTCCCTCGGTTGCTATTCCGAGGCGTTTAATTCGACGGTAAAACGGACCCTCATTGTCTCTATCCAAAGCGACAGCGATGTTGTGACAGGTTTTTTGAGGGCTTCTGGAATGCGCTAGTTCAAATAGATCGTAAACAATACTTTTGCTAACTTTAGTTTGTTCGAGGTTGACCGTCGCAAATAATTGAGCTTGATCAGAAATATCAGCGCCGACAAAAACCGTGACCGTAAGATCGAACGCCTCGCCTTCGAATGCCGCCAAACCAGCTATTCTGTGTTGTCCGTCGATGACCCTTGCAACTTTGGAAATCGCAATTGAGGGGTCCACTTCCCCTTCACGGAAATTAGATATTGTCATAGATTTCTTTGCGTCGTCAAAGGTAACGTACTGTTCGTCTATCGCCAAAATAATAGAAGTTGGAAATGAAGCATCTTGGAAATTGACGTATCGTTGAAGTTCATCAACTCTCCGACTATCAAGTGGCCGTTGTATACCGAGATATCGTTCAATATCTCTTTCTTCAGATACGTACTCGACGAACGTCGAAGTAGCTTATCTTCGTCAGTATTTTGTGTGGTATCGAAGCGATAAAAAGATCACCCACAGGCTGGCGTGCACAGAGGCATGGAAATGTGTAGGAGATCGGGTCTGGATCGAGCAGATCAAGCGCGGTCTGCATTTCTTGCTGCCTCCCAGCTTTTGGAAAATTCATCGTCGTTATTCATTTTTACGCTGCGGACAAACTCCTCTATAGAGTTGCGGTATGCACTCGCGCAAAAAAGACAAATTAACGCGCCGACAAACATAATGAAGCTAAGCCTTATTGTTCCTGCGTGATCAAGTGGTAGATTTGCTGATTTCAGTTCTGGAATTCTAACTACACCATAGCAAAATCCTGAAACAATACATACAGCAAAAGAAAACACCAAAAAACTCGATCCGCTAGGAAACTGTATTGTCAACAAATGAATCGATTGTAGTTTCCATTCGCCATATTTTTTTGTTATTATATACACCAAAGGCCCCAGAGCTGCAGCTGAATATACGAATAATTCTCCATCGCTTGCTAAGTTGATTGTTTGATCTACAATGGTTTTATTCGATGTGAAAATCCAATGACTAATCAGCGGAAGGAACCACAATGGCATCGTCGCAAAAATTGAAAAGGACGCAGTCTCCCAAAACGCATCCAAGAGATTGCGAATTGAACACTTCCCCGGTAGTGGTCCAACAATCGGAATTTTGCTGAAAATTGAGTATGCGAGGCTCTTGGCCCGATACCACATTTGCGAATCCGCCCTATAAATTCAGCCTCCGCTTTCAATATCCAACGAAAAGCCCGATCGCAATGCATAGTACGGGATACCAGTTCTTCGCCGCTTGGGTCGCCTGAGTCGGACGCTGACGCGGGGA
>CAVPVQ010000023.1:0-494034 GCA_963709185.1 uncultured Alphaproteobacteria bacterium | reverse complement strand
CACTTTCGAGGTCACAACCTAGAGTGCGGTCGCGGGCATGTTGATCGCGGCGAACGCCGCGACGAAGAGCGGGCCGAGCAACGGCAACAGAACGTTGGCGATCGCGTAGGTGACGGTGTAGCCGATGACCGGAACGGAGTTGCCGGCGGCGGTCTCCGTCGCCTTGATCGCGGGCGTGCTGGCCTGTTGGCCGGCGATGGCGCCGCACAGGATGGCCGGTTCGATACGCAGGAGATAGCGGCCAATGTAAACCGAGGCCAGAGTTGGCACGAGCGAGACGCAGATTGCGGAAATCGGCAGTTCCCAGCCCCGAGCCTTCAGGAGCGCCAGAACGCCCGGCGCCGAAGTCAGTCCGATGGCGGCGATGTAAACAGCAAGTCCGAGGTCCTTGAGGATCTGCGACGCCGCCTGTGGGAACCGGCCAAAAGTCGGCCGGCGGGAGCGCAGCCAGCCAAAGGCGAGGCCGGACAGCAGTGCGCCGGCGCTCCCCAGTGAGAGCGACACGCCAGCGATCGGCGCCGATATCATCCCGATCAGGACGCCGACGACCAGCCCGCCGCCGAGATAGACGAAATCCGTCACGTTGCTCGGCGCTTCGGCCTCGCCGAGAAGGCGCGCGGCCCGGGCGACATCCGCCGGCTTGCCAAACAGCCGCAGCACATCGCCGCGCCGCACCTTGGAGCCCGCCAATGACGGCAGAGCGCGCTCCATCCGCACGATCCCCGCGAGGTAGACGCCGCGGCAATCAGCCGCGTGCAGGAACTTGACGATCGACTCGGCATCCGCCCCGGGGACTGTCCGGGATGTGAACACGACGTCGCGTGTTTCAACGATGAAATCGACGTCCTTGGGGTCGCCGAGTTCGGGACCGACGATGCGGGCGGCGTCGGCCAGCGCGGCGCGCAGGCCGGACACCGCGAGTTCATCTCCCGCGTCAAGTCGAGAAGCGCCGGTCACTGGAATCTGTGCATCGCCGCGCCGGACGGCCTCGACGGTCGCGGCGCCGCCCAGTTCGACTTCCAGCGCCGCGACGGTCTTGCCCGCGGCCGCCGCCACGCGAAAGCCCCGACTGATGATCGAGGGAAAGGAATGGCTCTGATCCGAATCCAGGTTCAGATCGGCGCCTCCGAGCTTGGCCAGGACGCGGCGCGCCTCAGCGCGCAAGTTGACGCCGAGCAGTCGCGGCGCGGCCTGGCTGGCGAACAGCACGATTGTGACAAGGCTGAATATGTAGGAAAGGGCGTATGCGGTGGCGACGTTGGCCTGTTGCGCCTTCGCCACCTCGGCAGCCAGTCCCAGCCTGCCGATCGCCTCGCTCGCGGTGCCGACCATTGCCGACTCGGTCGCCGATCCCGCCAGCAGGCCGCTTGCCGTGCCCACGTCCAGCTTGAACAGCCATGTGGCGACAAATACGACGACGATGATCAGAACGACCTCGACGCCGACCAGCAAGCCCCAGGTCCAGGTCGTTCGGTCGACGCTTGCGAAAAATTGCGGCGCCACGGAAAAGCCGAGCGCGTAGATGAACAGCGTGAACATGAACCGCTGCAGGCTGGGATCGATGACCACGCCGATCTGGCCGATCACCAGCGCGGCCAGCAGCGTGCCCGCCACCCCGCCAAGCTGAAACGGGCCAATTTTGATCGCGCCGATCGCATACCCAACGAGCAGCGCCGCGAAGATCGCGAGTTCAGGCCGATCGGACAACAGCCCCTTCAGCGTGGCGAAGAACCCCTGCAACATCGCTACAACTCCTTGAGGCAGACGATTCCCATCCCGCGCCGCGGCCCTTTCCTGGAGCAATGGCGCGATGTCTTCAAAGCGTACGCCCGGTCACGGAGATCGTTGCGCTCTGGTGTGGCGGATGTGGCAGTCTCGATCGCGGCGCGCTATTCCGCGGCGACCGCGGGGCGAAGCTCGAACTCTTGATAATATTCGTCGGCGAGGCGTCGGATCAGCGAGCCTATTCTCGTGTAGTCACATTCATTCAGGTTCGCGAGCGATGCGCGGGCCGACGGGTGCGGGTTCCCGAACCCCTTGCCGGGCAACAGCACCACGCCTCCCTCGTCCGCGAGCCGGAACAGCATCTCCAGCGGTTCCTTCTTGGCGAGCATCCACGCCGCGAATTCTGCGCCGTGAAGTTCGGTCGCAATCGCCTCGAGGTCGAGCAATGTGTAATAGTCGGCGCCGTTCGGATCCTGTTTGGCCGGGACGCCCAGCTCGCGATACAGGGCGTCCTGGCGGCGGCGGATGATCCGCTTCATCGCCTTTTTGTAGGAGCCCGCCTCATCCATCAGGGCAAACAGGGCGAACAGGGCGATTTGCACCTGCTGCGGCGTCGAAAGTCCCGCCGTGTGGTTCTGGGCAACGGTCCGGCTGTCGGCGACCATGCGGTCGATGAACTTGAGCCTTCTCGGATCGACGACCAACGAGCCGTAGCGCGCGTCCAGAATCGCCTTGTCCGCCTCAGGCAGCGCCGCCAGCCGACGATCGAGGATGGTCTCATGGTGGGTCGCGACGACCCCGAGCCGCCAGCCAGTCGCACCGAAATATTTAGAGAAGGAATAGACGAGGATCGTGTTGCGCGGGCAGATCGCGAACAGCGACACGAAGTCGTCGGCGAACGTGCCGTAGACGTCGTCCGTTATGATGAGAAGGTCCGGTCGCTTGTTCCTGACGATGTCGCCGATCCGACGCAGGCCCTCGGCGTCGATCTTCACGGACGGCGGATTGCTCGGGTTGACCACAAAGAACGCTTTGACCGCCGGGTCGGCCAGCTTGTCGAGTTCGGCGGCGGGATACTGCCAGCCTCCGGCGGAATCCGCATGCACCTGGACCTCCACCAGCTGGTAGTCGTCGAGTTGAGGAATCTCGATATAGGGCGTGAAGATCGGCATCCCGATGGCGATCTTGTCACCCGGCGCCAGCAACTTGTTTTCTCGCAATGTATCGAAAACGTAGGTTATCCCCGCCGTCCCACCTTCGACCGCGAACAGGTCGACGCCGCCCGAGAACGGCGGGCCGCCGATCAACTCCCGCATGAGGTAGTGGCGCACGACAATCTCAGTGATCGAAAGCATGCGAGGCGGCGTCGGATAGCTGCAGGCAAGGATCCCGGATGCCAGTTCGTGCAAAAACGCCGGCGTGGAGACACCGAGCTGATCGCGCACGTAGGAGATCGCCGCGTTGAGGAACGCGACGCCCGGCGCGTTCCGATGGGCGGCGACGAAATCATCGAACCGCGCCTCGATTCCCTCGATTCGCGGATGGCCGCCGACGCCCTCGGGCATGTAGGCGAAGGAACGCTCCGCCTCCTGCATCGCGAACAGCCCGAGCTGGAAAAAGCCGTGACGGGGGATCGTAGCCAGAAAGTTCGGGTTGCCGCGCCCGGCGTCAAGCATTGTCCGATCGGCGTGGCTGGACGCCAAACTGATCAACCGGTCCTTGAGTTCGAACGGGCTGAGCTTCGCCAGGTTGCTGTAGTCGGTCTTCTGGAAGCTCCCTGGCGGGCCGCGTCGAGGTCCTGGGCGCGGGTGGCTATGTTCATCGAGGTCCTCGTCTGGATTTGCCGGTGAGGATGTCTTCAACAGGGCGATCTGCAGGATCACCCGCGCCTTCGAAGGTTTGAACTCCTCAGCGCACGCAATCTTGGCGTCGTCGTTCACTTCGCATGGCGACAAGAAATCGGGCGGATTTCAGGGACGCCGCGTCGATGTGGAGACTACCCAGGTTCGTTCGCGAAGAATTGGCAGAGGCCGACAAACCAATTCCGCGTCGGCGGTGTAATTCGTCAGTTGCGAGACAGAGCGGTGGCGGCAAGTCGCACGTCCGGCCCCGGCTTGCGGCCCTTGATCTCCCACTCGAAGGGCTCGAAGTCCGAGTCCGGCGCTTTCCATGCCGGCTTATGAAAGGCGTAGAGCGCAAACGGAATGGCGACAAAGATCGCGCAGCCTACAAGCAGGATGCCGACGTAGACTGCCGGACTGCCGGTGCTGATCTGGTTCGGCGGGATGAAACTGAAGGCGAGGGCGACCAACGCGCCGAGCAAGCCGACGACCCCCACGAACCACATGCCAAAGTTTCCGCCGGGCACCTTGAACGGACGGACCTTGCCGGGTTGCGTATAGCGCAGACGGATCGCGGCCGCGTACATGATAAGGTACATGACGAGGTAGATGATCGTCGCCATCTGACTGAGGATTTGATACGCCGATTGCACCGACGGCAACACCGTGAAGGCGATGCACAGAAGCGTAATGACGAAACCCTGCAGCAGCAGGATGGGCACCGGAATGCCATGGGCATTGGTCTTTTGCAGGGCGTGCGGAAGATAGCCGGCCTTGCCGACCGCCAGGAGCCCGATGGAGGGCCCCGCGACGATAACGCTGACCTGGCCGATCACTCCCAACGCAAGAAGCGCGGCCATGACATTGCCGAGCCAGGGGAGACTGAAGGCTGCCCACAATTGACGATAGGCGACCAGAAGGCCCTGGTTGATGTCGATGTCCTTTGCTGGAATCACGGCGGCGACGGCCAGAGTGCCAAGGACGAATATGGCGACGACCAGAATTGTGGCGATCAGGATGGACAGCGGGTAGTCGCGCGACGGATTCTTGAGGTGTTGCACATGCACCGCCTGCATTTCCATGCCGGCGAAATAAAGGAAGATTCCGGCGGCCAGAACCATGTTGTGGAAATCGCCGAAATTCGGCAGGTATCCCGTGTTCAAGGGCATTTGTATCGGCTTGCCCATTGCGACATAGGCAATGCCCAGACCGATCAGGACGGTCCCCGGAACGATCGTGCCGAACAGACCGCCGAGTGAGCTCAGCCGGGAGGACGCTTCGATGCCGCGAAACGTGAAGATCGTCACGAACCAGTAGACTGCGAGCAGGACGACGATCGTGTAGGCCTTGTTGTTGGCGAGCGCCTCATCGAAACTTTGCGGCCACCAGATATAGGCGAGAGCGGCGGCGGCGAATATCAATACGGTCGGGAACCAGATGACGATCGCTTGCCACTGGTAGTACATGGCGGCAAATCCCCATTTCGGCCCGAACGCCTCGCCGACCCAGCGGAACACGCCGCCCTGATTGGGATAGGCGGACGCCAGTTCAGCGGCGACCAGGGAGACCGGAATGAGAAACACCACCGCCGCAAAGACATAGTAGAATATCGAAGTGAGCCCGTATTCTGCTTGCGCGGGCATGCCGCGCAAGCTCACGATGGTCGTCACATTCATGATGGCGAAGGCCATCATGCTGATGACGACCGTTTTTTTTGCCGTCTTCGGCCTGCCGCCGTGCGCAATCGCATCGACGACGGCCCCGATCCTGTCGCCGGCGGATCCGGGTTGCCGCGCTGTTATCGTCGACATCGTCGTTGATCCTTGATTTGACGGGTGCGGTCGGGCGTGACCGCCCGACCTTCTGCGGGAAGCCTGAAACGGGTTAGGACTTCAGAACTTCGTCGCGCGCCGCGTGAACGCAATGCAGCGCCCATTGCATGATCTGCGGGGTCACGAAGACATTCATCGGGAAGGATTTCAGCGCGTAGACCACCGCCTCTGAATCGGCGCCGTCAAGGTTGTACTCGGCGTTTCGGAAGCCGGTGCTGAAGCTCATATAAGGCGTATATTTGCCGTCGATTTTCTTGCCGGCGCGGAACCATTCGAACAGCTTGTCGCCCACCGCTTCGGTCAGCTTGTTGTGCTTGACCAGATCGGCTTTCGCCTTCGGCTCGGTCAGCTCCTTGTGGAACTGAGCCGCTCCGTCGATGCCCTTCGGATAGACGCGGAACAACGTGATCAGGCCGGAATCGTCCGGATTCACACAGGCCATGTCGGAATGCGTCTTCAGGAGATCGTAGAGATAATATTTGGTCTCCAATATGCCCCCGAGGATCGCCTGCATGCCCTCCTTGCCAAAGTATTTCAGCGTCGCCCAGCCGGCGAGCGATCCAGATGCGGTTCGCGACACTTCGAGCGTGTAGTACATCGGGTTGTAGGGCGTTCGCACTTGCAAATAGGCGTCGCCGCCGCGCCGATGGAGCGACTCGAACTCGTCGGCGTTTTTGTAGAGGAAGCAGCTGCTCACATAGGGCGCCCAGCCGACTTTGTGGAAGTCGATGCCGATGGCGTCGGCATAGCTGAGCTCCTTCATCGCCTGCCCGTTCTGCCTGAGGATCGGCAGGATGCGCTCCGAGAACTCCAATGGATTTTTGTCGAAGTCATAGTCCTTGAAATAGACCCACGACCACCCGACCACCGCGTCGGCGTAGAGAATGGCCTTTCCGAAGCCTGGCGGGTTGGGATAGCGATCGAGAATCTCGCGAACCTTTCCGATGGGATCGATCGCACTGGCGTCGGTGGTGCCCATGGTGCAGACAACGGTCGCGACCGGAATTTTCTTGATCGCGAGGTCCTTCAGGATCTCTTCGAGATGGACCACGTCCATTTGATTGGTTTCGACATCGGTCCGGACGTGGACGATGTTGTCCATGCCGAGTCCCATCCAATCGGTGGCGTTCTGCTGAACGTAATGAGATTGTTGCGAGCAGATGACTTTCGCGTCGGCGCGCACGCCTTTGAGGCGTGAGTCCGGCAACACGCGGGTCAAGCCGTATTTCACGGCGTAGGTCCAGCATCCGCCCCCGCCCCAGGTATAGAGGGCGCCGGTCTGCACCGGGTTCCAGCCGACGAGATTGCCCAACATGCCGGCCGTTTCGAGTTCGGCGCGATGAACGTTCCAGGCGTATTCGCCTTCCAGGATATTTGCAGAGAACACCTGACTGAGCATCGAGGCGACGATGGCGGCGGTGTTGGCTTGCGGAATGACGTTGCACATCGTCAGCGGGCTGCCCCAGTTCGGAGCCCCTTCGAACAATTCGACAACGTCGTCGAGAACGGCGTCGACCGTGCCCATCTTCTGGTTGATCTCGACGTTCTTGACGTCCGGATATTTGTAGGCAAGCGCGCCGCTCTTGCCGAGATAGGCCGGGCCGTCCTTTTCAGGCCGAAGCTTGTCCAGTCGTTCGACGAACTTTTTGATCTGATGCGCCAACGGATCCCTCTCGCCGCGGTATGGCGACGGGAATTCGCTGGCCATATCGGTGTGATATTTCGCCCATTTCGGAGCTTTGCTGTGCGCCGCGCCGTCGGCCTCCCAATGGCCTTCATGGACTTTTGGCGATGCGTGCTTCATCGCTACTTTCGGCTGAATCACTTTGTTCATCGACGACCTCGCTCAGGTTTGCCGAGGAGCGTCGCGTGCGGCCCTCGGTCCATGTTGGGGACAAGCCGTGATTTTTCGGCGAGCGGATAGCCCCGGAAACTACCTAGCCCCGAGGAGTCGCGTGGCGCGCGGTCAATGGACTGTTTGGGCTGAATTCCGGGCCGGACCTGAAACAAGGCTGTCGATTTGGCCCGTTGCGCTGTCGAGGTTTCGACATCGTTCTCCGGTGCGCGCAGCCCGGTTTGTTCGCCGGGTCTGGTCACGCCGACAGGTACGCGCTGTGGGCGCGGTTGACGCTCTCGGTGGGCGTCGGGAGTGAGTAGTTTCCGAGGCTATGCGCGGGATCGCTGGCGGCTAAGATCATTGGGGTTGGGCGCCGTGGTCGAAAAGCGCGTTGAGCGCATGAGATGCCCATCCTCGGCCAGAAGGTGGGAACACCCCGCGCAGTGAAGCCGCGGAGCGGCTCTCATCGGCAACCCTGGAGAATTTATGTCTCACGATAGCCAGTTACGGCAGGCAGTTCTTTCAGAATTGGCGTGGGAGCCAAGCGTGAGCGCCGCTCATATCGGCGTCACCGCCAGGGGCGGCGTCATCTGCCTCACGGGCCGCGTCGAGAGCTGCGTTGAGAAGCACGCGGCCGAGATGGCGGCGGTCCGTGTGAAAGGCGTCGAGGCGGTCGTCCAGAAAATCGAGGTCCGAGTTCCGTTCGACACTACGCGGAACGACGATGAGATGGCGGCGGCGGCAATGGAGCGCCTGTCCTGGGACGCATCGGCGCCCCGCGGCGCCGTCATGGTGAACGTCGAGAAAGGGTGGTTCATCCTTACTGGCCAGCTCGACTGGCGCCACCAGAGAGAGACGGCCGAGCAAGACGTTCGTCCGCTGTTTGGGGTTTCCAACCAGACCACGATCATGCAGAAAGTCAACGTGTTAAGCCTATGCGACGACATAACGCATGCGTTGCATCGCTCAGCATTCTTCTATCCTAAATCAGTTGCGGTCAGCGCCCAGGGCGGAAAGGTTCGACTGACTGGAACAGTTCACTCCTGGAATGATTGGCAAGTCGCCGCTTCGACCGCCTGGGCTGCGCCCGGCGCGACCGCCGTTCAGAATGACATCTCTGTCCTCTGACGATTTCAACGCGCGTGGCCGGTTGCGGGCGAGGGCGGCGGGCGATATTCGCCGGGTCGCCAAGTGCTTTCGGGTGCTTTGCACCCACGAGGGCCGTTCTTCGTGTAGGGATTATTTCTCGTTCGGATCTTGGTGTTCAGGAGTCAACCGATGCAAGGCCACTACCATGCGGTCGTCTGGATCGACCACCGGCAAGCCCGGATCTTCCATTTCAACGCCAGCGACGCGGACAAATTGGTCGTGGACCCCGACAATCCCGTGCGTCATCTGCATCACAAGGCCAACAGCATCGGCAGCGGCCATGCCGCTGAAGATCAGAACTTTCTCGAAGCGGTCGCGAAGTCCGTTGCGGACGCCGGCGCTATTCTCATCGTTGGACCGTCCAGCGAGAAGAATGAGCTCGTAAAGCACATCAAGGACCGTCACCCGGAAATGGTGATCAAGATCGAAGGCGTCGAACCGGCCGACCACCTCACAGACGGCGAGCTGCTGGCCTACGCGCGTCGTTACCTGAAGACCGCCGATCTCATGCGTCCTCAAACTTAGCAACCAGGCGCGCCTTGCTCGCTACGAAGTGTAGCTGGCGCAAAGGATCAAACAGGTTCGTCATTCAGGGAGCAAACCCATGCTGGAAGTCATATCCGCCCTGAAGGGTTACGCGATTGAGGCGAGCGACGGCAAGATGGGAACGGTCGGCGATTTCCTGTTCGACGACCGCGCATGGAAGGTGCGATGGCTCGTCGTCGACACCGGGACCTGGCTGACCGAACGCAAGGTGCTCGTCCACCCTTCGGCGATCGAGCGAACCGACTACGAACGTCAGGCCTTCGCCGTGAACTTGACCAAGGCGCAGGTCGAGGGCAGCCCGGGCATTCTCCAGGACCAACCGGTGTCGCGGCGGATGGAGCGCCAATTGCACGATTACTATGGGTGGGATCCCTCGTGGAGTGGCGGCGACGCCGGCGCGATTGCGGCGCCATTTTCAGCGCCGCCCTATTTTGGCTTCGATTCAGCGGGCGAGGACGCTCCCCGCAACGCGCCTGTCCTGGACGATGGCGATCCCCGTCTGCGCAGCATCGCCGAGGTCGCCGGCTATCGCATTCACGCCGCCGACGGCGAGATCGGCCATGTCGAGAATTTCCTTCTCGACAGCGCGACTTGGAGCATTCGCTACCTCGCCGTCGACACCAGGAACTGGTGGCCAGGAAAACATGTCCTGCTGTCGCCCCACGCCGTCAAGGCCATCAATTGGTCCGAGCGTCATATCCAGCTCAATGTGACGCGCGATAAGGTGAAGGCGAGTCCGCCTTGGGACCCGTTGGCCCTGATGAATCAGGCCGAGATGGAGCGGCTGGACGCTCACTATGGCTGGCTGGGCTTTGGGGCCTGACGGCTGACCTGGCGTGAGGCCAATGTCGGGACAAGCGAGACGAGCATCGCGGAGATTGACGGTTTCCAACCCCCGATCTTCGGGAGCGCCGGAACGCCCGGCGGCCTTGCAGCATCGGAGTCTACGACGGCCCGCGGGCTGCGTCGGATTGTTCTCGGCGCCCGCGCGGCGAGCCGGCGGAGATTTCGTCGGTGGCCGCTTCCAGATTCAACAGACGCCCTTGGCCGCCATACCGCCTCAGTCAGTTGCAGACCCAGCGGCCCCATCGGTTGTGCCAGCAATGCCGGCGGTACCCCGGACCCCAGCCGCCGCCACCGCCGATGCAGGCTCCCACGGGTCCGATGTGAGCGCCGAGCGCGCACCACGCCAATTGGATATCAGCCGTCGCATATTGCCTGGAAGGAGAAGGCGCCATCGCGGCCTCGGCCGTCGCAGACGTCAGCAGCATCGCGCCGGCGGCGGCGAGCGTGGCTAGGTAACCGCCGATAACTTTGATTTTATGCGACAACATTGCATTTCTCCCGAGGTTCGCCCGCGAACCTCCGACGATCCGAATGACCCTCGGCGGCTGGCGAAGTCCTGATCTCTTGCAAAGCCTAGCTGACGCGGGAGGCCAGGAGCAGAATCGGAAACTACTCAGACCTCCTCCGTCGTGGCCGGGGATCCGCCGTCGCTCCGTTCCGGCCGGAAGCGCCTCGCCCGCCGATTAAAAGTTCGCGGCCGAAGAATTGTGGTAGCGTCGCTCCGGCTCTCCCGTCGGGAAGCGGCTTTTCGGGAAATTTGCAGAATGCCAGCAAGCGGCCCGCATCGGGCCAAAGCGGATCGCCCGCGATCGAGCCGGCCGCGCCCGCCGCCGAATCGCGTGACTGACGGCGCGGCGGATTTCCCGGTCGTCGGGATAGGCGCCTCGGCGGGAGGTCTTGAGGCGTGCAGGAAGCTCATCGACGCACTGCCGGGCGACGCCGGCATGGCCTTCATTCTGGTGCAGCACCTCGACCCGACCCACGAAAGCATGATGGTGGACCTGCTCGCCGGCCACACGTCGATGCCCGTGCTCCAGGCGATCGACGGAATGCCGATCGCGCGCGACCACCTCTATGTCATTCCCCCTGGCGCCTATCTGTCGGTGAGCGGCGGCGCGCTGCGCCTCTCGCAACCCCGGGCGCGTCATGGCGCGCGTCTTCCCTTCGACTTCCTGCTGCATTCGTTGGCGGAGCAATATGGCCCCCGCGCCGTCTGCGTCATCCTTTCGGGAACCGGGGCCGACGGAAGCCTCGGCTTGAAAGCTGTGAAGGAGAAAGGCGGGCTGGTGATCGCCCAGGACCCCGACGAGGCCGGATACGACGGCATGCCTCGCGGCGCCATCGCGACGGGCGCGGTGGATTTCACACTGGCGGCGGCGAAGATTCCCGAGGCGCTCGCCGAATACGCCAGGCGAGCGGACCTCACGGGCGTCGGGAGAGCCTCGCACGCGCCAGGCGCGGCGCGGGAATGGTTGCCTGAGATCGTCGATCTTCTGCGCGCCAACACCGCTTACGATTTCACACTCTACAAGCCGGGCACGCTGGAGCGCCGGATCGAGAGACGGATGGCGGCGGCGGCCATCGCGACCACGAACCGATATCTCGAAATATTGCGCGCCGACGCAAACGAGCTCGACCTTCTGGCCAAGGATTTGCTGATCAACGTCACCGGTTTCTTCCGCGATCGGCAGGTGTTCGATCTCCTCGCGGATGCGGTCGTTCCTGAACTCGTGCGCGGCCATCCCCCGGATCGCCCGCTTCGCATCTGGATTGCCGGGTGCAGCTCAGGCGAAGAGACCTATTCTCTCGCCATGCTGTTTCGCGAGCGGATCACGGCGGGAAAGCGCGACATCAAACTGCAGGTCTTCGCTTCCGACATCGATCCGGACGCGGTGGCGAGCGCGCGGGACGGCCTCTATCCACCGACGATCGAGGCTGATGTTTCGTCGCCGCGGCTCGCACGATTCTTTTCGAAGGAAGGTCACAGCTATCGAATCTCGCCGGAGCTGCGCGCCTCGGTGGTCTTCACTGTCCAAGACGTGCTGGTCGATCCGCCGTTCTCACGCCTCGACTTCGTCTCGTGCCGGAATCTTTTGATCTATCTGCGTCCCGAGGCGCAGGCGAAGGTCGTCTCGCTTTTCCATTTCGCGCTGCGCGAGGGCGGCGTTCTCCTCCTCGGCAATTCCGAGACCCCTGGCGCGGTCGACAGTCGTTTCGAAGTCATTTCGAAATCGGAGCGGCTCTATCGCCGCGTCGGCCACAGTCGACCAGGAGAACTCGCCATTTCGAAGACCCTCGGCGACAACGTGCGGGTCCTCGCGCGCCCCGGACTAGGCCATGCGCCTTCGCGCCAAGCCGCGCTCGCCGAGCTCTGTCGCCGATTGGTGATCGAGAACTACGCGCCAGCGGCGGTGCTGATCAACCGGAAGCATGAATGTCTCTATTTCCTCGGGCCGACGGATCGATATCTGCGCGTAGCGCCGGGCCGGCCGGCCCATGACCTGCTCGCCATGGCGCGCGAGGGGGTGCGGACCAAGCTCCGGTCAGCGATTCAACGAGCCTTTCAGGACAACGCGCGAATTGTCGTCGCCGGAGGTCGGACGCATCGCGACGGCGACGTCGTCTCGTTCAGCATCGCCGCCGAGCCGGTTCAGGGCGAGGGCGAGGAATTTCTCCTCGTTTGCTTCACTGAAGAGCCGAAGCCTGAGCGCGGTCGGGGCCGCCCGACGCCTTCCCAGGACGTTTCGCGGGTCGCCGAGCTGGAACAGGAGCTCGAAGCGACGAGGACAGAGCTCCAAGGCGCCATCCGCAATCTCGAGACCTCAGGCGAGGAGCAGCAGGCGGTCAACGAAGAGGCGCTGTCGATCAACGAGGAGTATCAATCCACCAACGAGGAGTTGCTCGCATCCAAGGAGGAGCTGCAATCACTCAACGAGGAGCTTACCGCCCTCAACGGTCAGCTGCACGAGACGCTGGAGAGGCAGCGATCGACCTCAGATGACCTTCAAAACATCCTTTACAGCACCGATGTGGCGACGCTCTTTCTCGACCCCAACCTCAATATTCGTTTTTTCACGCCCGCCACGAGGTCGCTCTTCAACGTCATTCCGGGCGACGTGGGGCGCCCGCTGGCGGATCTCAAATCGCTCTCCGCCGATAGCGCGCTCGCGAGCGACGCCCGAACGGTGCTGCAGGCCCACACCCCGATCGAACGCGAGATCGAAACGCAAAGCGGCGTGTGGTTCATCCGTCGGATATTGCCTTACCGCACCCATGACGACGGCGTGGAGGGGGTGGTCATCACGTTCACCGATATTTCCCAGCGGCGACTCACGGCGGACGCGCTGGCGGCGGCCAAGCGGCAGGCGGAGCTGGCGACCGTGGCGAAGTCGCGCTTTCTGGCGGCCGCGAGCCACGATCTCCGTCAGCCGCTTCAAACGCTGACCTTGCTTCAGGGACTGCTGGCCAAATCCGTCGAGAGCGAAAAAGCGCGGAAGCTGGTTGCGCGGGTCGACGAGGCGTTGGGCGCCATGTCGGGGATGTTGAACACGTTGCTCGACATAAACCAGATCGAGGCGGGCGCCGTGCGCGCGGAACCGGTGGGTTTCCCGATCGGCGAACTCCTTGGCCGGCTGCGGGACGAGTTCACCTATCACGCGCAAGCGCGCGGCCTCGCGTTGCGCGTCGTGCCATGCGGGCTTTCGATACGGAGCGATCCGCGCCTGCTCGAACAAATGATCCGCAATCTACTGTCGAACGCCTTGAAATACACCAATCGCGGCGGGGTGCTTTTGGGATGCCGTCGGCGCGGAGCAATGCTGAGCATCGAGATCTGGGACACCGGAATCGGCATCCCCGACGAGGAGCTCAAGGCGATTTTCGAAGAATACCATCAAGTCGACAACGCCGCGCGCGAGCGGAGCCGCGGCCTCGGTCTGGGCCTTTCGATCGTCGAACGCCTGGCGAAATTGCTGGGCCATCACTTGCGCGTGAGCTCGCAACGCAACAAGGGGTCGGTCTTCGCCATCGAAGTGGCGCTCCTTCCGGGCGAGACAATGGTCAAGATCGAGCATCCTCGACGCGACGCGGTCGATGGGATGGTCGAGGACCGTCGTCGCACGGGAGCGATTCTGATCGTCGAGGATGATCCCGAAGTGCGCGAACTGCTCGAGCTCTCCGTCAAGGACGAAGGCCATCGCGCGGCGACCGCGCCTGACGGCGTCGCCGCGACGGAGCTGTTGGCGCGGGGGACATTCGTCCCTGACCTCATACTCGCCGACTACAACCTGCCGAACGGCATGGATGGGCTGCAGGTCGCCGCGGCCCTGCGGGAGCGGCTTCACCACCAGGTTCCCGTGATCATTCTTACCGGCGATATCTCGACCGGGGCGTTGCGCGACATCGCGCTTCATGACTGCGCGCGGCTCAACAAGCCTGTGAAATTGAAAGAGCTGACGGAAGTCATTCAGCGTCTTCTCGTCAAGCCGCATAGTGCGTTGACTGCTCAGGCTCCGCGCATTGGCGAAGCGGCGACCGTCTCCCGGCCGCCCACCATCTTCGTCGTCGACGACGACAACCAAATCTGCGCGGCGATTCGCTCGGTCCTTGAAGAGGACGGCCGGACCGTCGAGACCTATGCGACCTGCGAAGCCTTCCTCGAAGCCCACCGTTCCGGGCAGGACGGTTGCCTCCTGGTCGACGCCTATCTGCCGGGGATGAACGGGCTCGAGCTGTTGCAAAGGCTCCATGAGGCGGGCGATCGGCTGCCCGCCATCATGATCACCGGCAACAGCGACGTGCCGATGGCGGTTCAGGCGATGAAGGCGGGCGCCCTGGACTTCATCGAAAAGCCCATCGGTCGCGATGAGCTGCTCGTCAGCGTCAAGCGCGCGCTCGAACAGTCGCGGGACGCGAGCAAGCTGGTCCTGTGGCGGGAGGAAGCGGCCAGCAACGTCGCGGGCCTCACGGTGAGGCAACGGCAGATCATGGAGATGGTGCTGGCCGGCCACCCCAGCAAGAATATCGCCGCCGATCTCGGCATCAGCCAACGCACAGTCGAGAACCATCGCGCCTCGATCATGAAGAGAACCGGCTCGAAGTCGCTTCCGGCGCTCGCCCGTCTGGCGCTCGCGGCGGCCGGCGGTCGCGTCGCCGGTTCTCCAGATTAACGTCGATCTTCAGCGACCGACGCGCGGCGAACAGTCGACAGGCGATGTCCGGTGGAGTCCTTCGCCAAGGCGCGCCCAACAATGGGACAGCCAGTGTCCTACGCGATCCCGAGACGAGCGAATAGCGGAAGCTTCACCACGTCCAGCACGAATGCGAAGACGATTGCCGAGGCCAGCGCGCCGGCCACCACCGAGGGTGGCAAGGGCGCCATGGCGATCCCGCCGACCGCCAATATCGCCGCGATCACTATGTCGGCGACGGATGAGGCCAGCAGCCAGCGGCTCGGGCGACAGCTCCAGAGATGGCGGCGCTCGCGAATAGCGTAGATCATCGCCTGACTCCCAAACACCAAGACTGCGAAGGCCAGGGTCCTCAACGCCGCGATTCCAAGACCCATTGCAAATTGGCCGAACGCCAGGACGGCGGTGCAGAAGGCCAGCAGGCAGACGCCCATGAAGACGCCCGCCACAGTCAGTCTGCCGATCCGCCAGGTGTTCGGCGTCGCCGACGGCTGAACGTTGTCCGTGGTCAATGACATCGCGAGGAAATCGCCGGCGATCATCATGATCACCATCAGCAGCGGGGTCAGAATCGCCTGTCCCGTCATGATCAGGCCGATGATGAGGAAGAGCGCCGTAACGATCTTCTTGACGATCGAGTTCAGCGTGTAGGTCTGGATGCGCTGAAATGTAACGCGACCTTCCTTGACCGCGGCGACGATGCCGGCGAGTCCAGGCTCGGTCAGAACCATGCCGGCGGCCGATTTGGCGACGTCGGTTGCCGTCGACACGGCGATTCCGATCTGCGCCTGGCGGAGCGCCGGCGCATCGTTCGCGCCGTCGCCGCACATACCGACGGTATGGCCGCCGTTCTGGAACGCCTTGACCAGCTTATATTTGTCCTCGGGAAGGACGCCGGCGAAGACTGCGAACGTTTCAGGATGCACGCCGTCCGGGATCGACCCGGACGGACAGGCGGCGCCATCGAGCCCCACCGCACGCGCCACAATGGCCGCGGTCGCCGGTGCGTCGCCCGTCACCATCACCATGCGCACGCCCAACCCATGGAGTTCCGTCACGAGCGCCGCCGAGTCCGAGCGCGGGGGGTCACTGAGCGCAATAAGTCCGACCAGCTTCATCGCCCCCTCCGGCCCCGTCGCCACCGCCAGAACCCGGAAGCCATGCCCCTCGAGTTCGATCGCCGCCGCTGTCGCGGTCGGCGACGGTTGCGCGAGACCGATGACCGCCGCAAAGGCCCCCTTCACGATGCGTTGCGCCGCTCCGGTCGAATCGGTCACGGTCGCTTCGGACATTTTCTTCGTCGGATCGAAGGGTGTGAACGCGACCAGTCTCGGCAGGTCGGAGACATTGTTGCTCGATGAGGCGGAGCGAACGGCGGCATCGACGGAGTCCTGTCCGCCGTCCGCGCTCGCCAGCGCCGCGAGCGCCAGGACGTGAGGCGCGTCAAAACCGGGCATGGGTCGCACCTCAGTCACTGTCAACGCATTGCGCGTCAGCGTGCCTGTCTTGTCGGCGCACAGCACATCCATGCTCGCCGCTTCATCCACCGCGGAGAGACGCGTCGGCAACACCCCGCGTTTCGCCAGGACCCGGGCGCCGAGCGCGGCGGCGAGAGTAAAGGTTGCCGGCAGCGCTACCGGGATCGATCCCAGAACAGCCGTCAATACGAGGGGGACGATCTCGGAGAGCGGCATTTTGAGAAAATAGGCGTAGATCATCAAGATCGCGATGACGGCTCCGTTGAACGCCGCGAGATTGCGCACAACGCGCAGGACCGCCTTCTGCTGAGAACTGACGAAATGCGCGGTGAGGACCAACTCCGCGGTGCGGCCGAACTTGGTGCGCGCCCCCGTCGCCGTCACCTCCGCCACGGCTTCGCCGCGCCGAACCAGAGCGCCCGCGTAGGTCGGCAGGCCTCGCCCTGCTTCAATCGGCATTGATTCGCCGGTGAGCATGGATTGGTCGAGCAGAATTTTCCCTTCAATGAGGCGCACATCCGCGGGAACCACGCCGCCAAGCGACAACTTCACCACGTCGCCCGGCGCCAACTGCGACGCGGGCACGGTTTGCCAAGCGCCGTCGCGTCGAACGGACGCGTTGAGCGCCAGCCGCGACTTCAAGGCGGCGAGCGTCGCCTGGGCGCGGCTCTCCTGAAAAAGCCCGAGGGCGGCGTTGAACGCCAGCAACCCGGCAATGATCCCGGCTTCGACATCCTTGCCGAGCGCGAGCTGGAGTACGATCGCGGCCTCGAGCATCCACGGAACCGGCGCCCAGAATTTTTCAAGCGCCCCGCGCAGCGGACGCCGCGCCGTATCGGGTGTCGCGTTCGGACCGAATTTACGCAGCCGGCGGCCAGCCTCGTCGCTCGTCAGGCCGCTTGGCTGGCCGGCTTCGGCGGCGCTCGCTGGCTTGGGAGGCAAAGCGACTATGGGGATCGCGCGGCGCGGGGGGTCAGGCGGCATTCGATGCTAGGCCCATGTCGCTGACGCATTGATGGCCGCAGGCCCACGAACGGGCCGGCGGCCGGCGCGCCCTCTGTTGCAGTCGATGCGGCGCCGAGCGTCGGTCGGACACGGACGAGTCCGCCCTTCAGCCGGCTGCGCGAACGAGATGATGATCCTCCGGCTCCGCCGTCTTCACGCCGGCGTAGGCGTCAACGCGTTTGGGATTGGCGGCGCCGAGGATCGCCTTGGCGCGCGCCATGTCTTCGGCCGAGCCGTGCGCCATCACCAGAAAGTCGTCGGCCTTCACGGCGGTCTCGTATTCGATCACGCTATTCGTCGGTATGCCGACACTGTAGAGGGCTGCGCCAAGGGCGCTCAGACCGCCAACCACGAGAGCGTTCTCGATGCCGGCGGCGGCGACCGTGGCCAGATAGCCAAGCACGGCGACATGTCCCACCACGGGGATGGTCATGAACAGCCCGCCAAAGAACAGGCCCCAGAAGCCGCCCCAGAAAGCGCCGCGCGACCCCCAAAACTTGATCCGGTCGCCGGTGTTGTAGAAACCGACGACCTTTTCGTCCGTATGGTAGCCCTTGCCGACGACGCTGAGATTCTTCATCTCGAAGCCGGTCGCGGCCAGTTTCTTCACGGCGGCTTCCGCCGCATTGTGGTCTGCGAAGACGGCGACGACTGAGTCAATTTTTTCCATCTGATGCTCCTTCAAGAGTGGCGGCGTCTGACAATGGTTGCTTGCATCGCGCGTTTCTGGTCAGACACTATCCAGAAAAGACCGACGGAGTTTCGCTTTTCGAGCACGTCACCCGAACGATGCAGCAATATCCGACAGCGGCCGCAGAGAGACAGCGTCGGAAACTACTCAGTTCGATGAGCACCGTCGCCAATGGCCTGGCGTCACCGTCGATCGTGCGATTAGCGCGCGACCTCCGCAGTCGCCGCGATCGGCGCTGCGCGAAGCCGAAGGTTGTCGGGGGAGGCGAGATAAGCAAGTTGCTGTCGAGCTTGCCGAGGCGCATTCGTGGAATTATCGATCCTGGCGTTCGTCGCCGGAGATGCGACCGGAACGATCGATCTCGCCACAACAGGCAGATGAAGCTCGGCCCTCAGCGCGCCATCATGGCGCGACTGACGGTCGCTCCCGAGGACCGCGGCGGCGAGAAGACCGCCAATCGCGGCGGCGGCAAAGGCCTGGCGCGCCAAGCCAGCGATCGCGTTTTGCATGGGCTGCTCTCTCATCGGTCGAACCGTGACGGCGAAGGTCAGAAAAAATCCGGTGCGATTGCCGGCGGAAGGGAAAACTGCCCGCCGGCTCTCCGAGAAGGGCGGAGCCCGACTGAAGCGCCTCCCGCTCAAACCGCAAGGCTTATTGGACGCTGGCGTGGTAGTACGGGTGCGTTCTCGCACCGTAGCGGCGATAGTACCGCCGATGATTGGTCACAGAGTTTCCGACAACCGCGCCGCCGACGCCGCCGACAACCAGACCCACCGGGCCGCCAACGACCGCCCCGCCAATCGCACCGGCAACGGCGCCTCCTACCGTGCCATTCTCATCCGCCATGGCGGACGCGGAATACACGAGTGTCGCGAGAATGGTCGCGGCCGCCAAAGTTCGGATGAGCATGTCAAATTTCCTGTCTTAGCTTGGTGAGCGCGCCTGGCTGCAGGGTCGTTGCGTCGGGCGCCTCCTGATGTCAGGACCGTGCCCGCCGCCGGACCACGCTGACAAGCGTCGGAATCTACTCAGCCAGTGCGGAATGAAAGAATGCGACGAGCCCAAACGCCGCCTTTCTACTCGACGCCTCCGAATGCGGCGCGCCCGCCGTCGAAGATTCGAGCAACGCGCTCTGATTGCGGATTCCCCTCCGAATTTTGTCTTGGGCCGACGCCGCCGGCGTGATCTTCGCCACGGAGAACGGCGCCGGGGCCGGGCGTAACGCTGAGCAACGCGAAGCGCGATCGGTTCGATATTGTCTAGATTGCAAAAAGGACAATAGAGCAGTTGTTAAGTGCAACAGCCGAGTGAGTAGATTCCGACCCTGTTGTGTTCGAATGGCGTCAATACCCTGTGCCTCGCAGGTAGAGGAGGCAGGCCATGTTGTCACTCAGATCAGCATTCCTCGCCGTCTTTGTTGCAGTGCTGACAACCGGATTCGCCTCGCAAACGGCCATTCTGACGCTTCGCGGCGCGCTTTCGACTCCTGCTGCTCAATTGATAGCGGGAAGGTGAGGTTTTTCATGTCGCAGAGCGAGAAGTCCCCGATTGAAGCCTTTCGCGAAGGATTGGACGCGCGCACAAATGGTCGCGATCTGAATTCCAATCCATACGAACTCGGCTCCATCGAGCGGTTCCTGTGGGAGGGCGGGTGGCGGACCGAGAGCATGAATCAAGGGCTCCCCGGGCCGACACGCAACGGCAGAATCGGACGCGTCAACATGAAGGATGCGTGAAAATGCAGTCGTTCGCGATATCCCGCGCCCGTTTGCCAATCGCCGCATCGACGACGGCCTTGCGCTGATGACCCTAGAGTTTAGGGAGCGCAGGAGGGCGAGAAGAATCGGACCCGGCGGGCGCAAACGTCCATGGCGCCAGCGTGAGCGCGATCCAAACACTCAACGTTTGCCGGTCGGATTCTGGCAAATGTCTGGCGGCGCCGTCTATCATGGCTTGCGCGCCATGAAGATAACCGCGACGAAAGTCCATTTCGGCTCGATGTTCCGGGGAATTTGGCATCGCTGCCTCCCACTATGCTCAGGCTGCGAGGACACAAGCGAAAGTGCGAGCGGCCGTCAATTGGCAAACATTCCAAGCGGTGTCCGGGATGCTACCAAATATCAAACGACTCGAATCGACGGCGAGCGTCAGGGCGCCGCAATCCATGGCGGGGACGTTCCCTCGTCAGCGACCTTGCGGCGCGTCTGATGCGCCGGCTCCTGCCAATGCTCGGCGTCGCCGCGGCCGTTCTGGGCAACTCTGGTACATGAGCCGCCGTCATACATTTTGAGCCAGGCGCACAAATCAGCGGTCCTCGATTGCCAGAAATATCGGGTCGTGAAATTGAAGAAAAAGAGAAATCAAGAGTGGACGCATAAGTAAGCACGACGATCGGCGCGAGCCGAGGTGCGAAGAAATTGAGTGTAATATCTCAATTTTTTGCGCGAGAATAGTCGACTGAACTCACTCCAATATTTTTGGCGTAGCGGTCATATCGCGAGCTGTGGGGCGAAATACTGCAAACAGCGTTTGATTTCATTTTTACGTTATTAACGCAAACGTGCTCTCTAGAGATCGGCCTCCACCCGAGATGGCCAATCGGTCGCTTGAATGACATTCGACGTTTCAACACTCGCCTTTGCTGAAGGCTTCGTTTCGTTTGCGGGCGGTCTGATTCTGTTGATCACCTGGTTGCAGGATCGCACCGCTTGGGCGGCCTTTTGGTGGGCGGCGGCAAACTGCGGAGCGGGCGTCGGGATCGCCCTGTTGGCGCTGCACGCCGTTCTGCCGGCTTACGCATCGACGATCGTCGGGCCGCTGATCCTGGACGTATGCGCGGTTTTGGCGTGGGTCGCCGCGCGGATCTTCAATCGCGGTCGAATCGGACCCTACCCTGTGCTGGCCGCATTGGTCGCCGGGATCGCCCTGCTGATGCTCACACGCTCCTACGCCTCCGAACAGTTCGCCGTGGCGTTGGGTTGGGGGATTTCGGGCGGACTGTACGGGGCGGCGGCGATCGAATTCTGGTTGGCGCGCGGCGAGGCGCTTCGCGGGCGATGGCCGATGATTTTCCTCCTCGCCTTGATGGCGGTCGCGCTCTTCCTGCTGACCATCGAATTCACGTTCTCCACGCTCGCCCTGCCGATGGCTTCGATCAGCTGGCTCGGAATCATCCACTTCGTCACGCTGATCTATGCGATCGGCAGCGCGGTGTTTCTGGTCATGATGCTGAAGGGCCGCAGCGAGGCGAGGCACAAGGCCGCCGCTCTCATCGATCCCTTGACCGGGTTGCCAAACCGCAGAGCCTTCATGGAGCGCGCCGAGCGCCTGTTCGGCCGAAGCGGGCGCGATGCGAACCCGATCTCGTTGCTCGCATTCGACCTCGACCGATTCAAGAATATCAACGACGCATTTGGCCATCCGACCGGCGACCAGATGCTGCGGATATTCGCCGACGTGCTGTCGAGAGCGCTGCGGCCGGCCGACATGGCGGGCCGGTTAGGGGGAGACGAATTTGCGCTGGCGCTGCCTGGGTGCAGCGATCAGGCCGCGTTGGCTATCGCGCGACGAATCCGCGACGCCTTTCAGGATGACGCGCGCTTCCTGAACGGGCAGCGGGTCGACTCAACCGTGAGCGTCGGCGTGGCGACCACTTCCGAGCGCGAGTGTAGCCTTGTCGACATCATTGCAAGCGCCGACGGCGCGCTGTACCGAGCCAAAGGTCTGGGGCGCAATCGCGTCGTGCTGGCCGATGCTGATGGCGACTCTCGCGATCCGGATGCTTCAAGCCTCGTGCGCATCGCCTAGCGCTTGATTCAACTCACCGAGGAATTGCACACGACCCGTACACTCGGTCATCTCGGGCGCGCGCTATCGCCATGCAGCCGCCGGAGGCCCTGCAAATGAGGCCGTCGGGGTTTACGGCCGGCATCGCGCAAGCCCGCGCCGCGGACCAAGGGCGATCCTCCGTGGGTGTTTTCCGAGGCTATCCGAGGGGACCACACGCCAAGTAGCGTAACGCGGCAGTCAAACGGGAGTTCCCTGGTTTGTCTTGTCAACCTCGCGAGCGGCTCTTTCTTCGCGAGCGAGCGATGAAACCGGAAGGAAAGACGATGTCCAGCAATTTCACCCAGTGCATCCCGGCCTTGCGGGCTGTCTCGTTCGTCCTGACCGGCGACCGCCAGCGAGCGGTCGCTCTGGTCGAGAAGACGATCATCCACTTTTTCACTGACCCGCGGAACGCTCCGCCGGGCGCCAGCGTGAAGGTCTGGATGCTGATGACCCTTCACAGCCTCCATTTTTCCGAATCGAGCCAGAACCGAAAGCCGATCGGTTCCCTCGGCGCCGCGGTCGCAGAGTCTCCGGCCTGGTTGTCGAGCCCGGACGTCAGCCTCGGGTCCAGCGAATTCCGACGCGCGTTCTGGCGCCTCTGCGACGACGAGCGGGAGGCGCTCTTCCTGAGGGAGGCAGGCGGTCTGTCATGCGAAGAGGTCGCCAAGGTATGCGGCTGCACGGCAAGCGTGACGGAAACGCTGGCGTTGCGCGCTCGCCGAAAACTCGAGCGGTTGCTGTCCGCCGCGGGCGAGACAGTTTCACGCCAGCATCGTCATCCCGTCGGCGAAGGCGCGCGAGGCCCAGGACTCAACGCGCGTAGCCCGGCAGGCTACCATTTTGCAAAGACGCGCGCGGTCCCGACAATCGCGAACCATTCCTCTCCGGGCGCGTGAGCGCCATCGAAAGTGCGCCGAACAAAATCATGACGGAGGCAACGGCCTTCCTGACTACGATGACAATGAGGAGGCCGCTATGAACACGAAGGCAGCGGCGAAAATCGCGGGCGCCGAGAGCGCGAAGGCTCGGGTGACGCGCGCGCTCCCCGAGGCTCAGGACGCGCGCCCTCAGACGCCCGGCCAGGTCAAGGAGACATCCCGCGAATCGCGCGGGAAGGCGCGTTCGAAAACTTTCGCCGATCGCGCCATACGCCGATGATCGCCGAAGAGCATCACTTCACGATAAGGGTCGAAGCGGACCTCTTGCGCGAGGATCATTTTCGCTGGGCGCTTTGTGAATCCGGGCAAGTTCGCGAGCGCTGCGAAGGGTCCTATTCGACCAAGGGCGAAGCATACGCCGACGCCGCCAACGTGCTGCGGGAATACCTCGCAAATTGGCGCCCTCCCAAGTGGCAGGTTTCCTGATCAGGCCGACGGAACGCGCGCGCAATCCAGCGCAACAGACAAAGCGCATGATCGATCAATTGGGAGCTTCAAAATCGTCGACCGCGCCAAGCAGACAGAAGGGGCGGCGCCCCCGATCATTTCCTCTTCGTCGGCGGGGTTATGGCTTGGCCGCCCGCGCCCTGCGATAGTTTGTAAGTGGAGCCGGGACCCTTCGGCTTTTCGGCCTTGGGCTTTTTAGCTTCCTTGTTTCCTTTCATCTGACCCTTCGCCATCGTCGCCTCCGGTTTGTGCTGTGACAGTCAAGCACCGGCTGGGGAGCGAGTTGAAATCGGGGCCTTGCGCCAACCCGCCAGCCCGCCAAAACGCCAAGCCCTTTGAAATGAAGATCGGCGCCGCCTGGTTTGTGCGCCTCAGAATTCCCGGCGGTCGGCAGACGTAGATCGAAGGCTTCAAAAGCGAAGTCGAAGCCCGCGAATGAATCCGGGATAGATCAGCCGCCTGGCTCAAAATGTATGATGGCGGCAAATATGCCTAAGCTTGGCAAACAACCGCGCTTGACCCAAGTTGCAAGCGGGGCAATTTCCTGAGATGCGTTGATCTGTGGTTGCGAGGTCGGGTGCGCGTTAACCGGACATGGCGGCAAGGGGAACAAGGCGATTTTGCCGGCTTCTCACCCTGCCAATGAAGCGGTAGGCGAGCCCCTATCCCGCCCGCCCCGATTCGCAATGTGACGTAGAGGAAGGACGGGCCGCCTCGCGAGACGCGACTCTCGAGGCGGCCCAGAGGCCGCGACGGTCTGGGGGCTGACAGTCGCGACTTGTCCAACGCTACCGGCGCCGCCGCCCTATGGACAGCCTCGGAAACTACTCATTCAGAGCGTCGCGGCTGCGCAACGGATGCTCCTACAGCTTCAGCACCGTCATCAACCACAATTTCGCGCAGCCAAGCCAAAGGCTGATGAGGGGTGGCAGAGTCGCTGAAAGTGGCGGTGTTTTTCTTTTCCAATACGGCGGTGGTTCAGTCGGTATGGCGACCAACCCTCTCTCAGCTTCATGCCGGCCTGCCCCATTCCATCGCTCAGGTCATGATCAGCGCGACACGTTCCAGGCAACCGCCACACTCCTGATGCGGAGGCGCAATCGACGCGCGCGCCGAAAGCCGAAGGGCCGATATAGACGCGCAGTCACCTGACGACGCCCGCCGTGCCATAGCCGCCGCACGCCTGGAAAACTTCGGAAGATGACAGAGCAAGGCTTCGCCGATTTGCGAGGCTGTCGTCACCCAGTAAGTAGAATCCGAACCTATCGCATCGGCCTGATGGGGATATTCTGCGTCTTATGGCCACGATGCAAAGAAGGGTAATCCGATGCGAATTCGCACAAGCACTTCAATTGCCGCTCTTGCAGGGGCCGCGATGCTCGCGCTCTCTTTGAGCCCGGCGTCAGCCTTCACCCTTTCCGGACCTTCCCTGGAACAGCCTGTCGCGTCCGCCCAATTCGAGAAGGTGTGGTGGAGAGGCGGTTATCACGCCTGGCGTGGCGGCTACCACGCTTGGCGTGGTGGTTACGGTTATCGTCATACGGGCTGGGGTTACGACGCGCGCCGCTGGCACGCGTAGTGTGGCCTTTTTCCCGCAGCGCCCAATGGCAGGGCGAAGCTAGACTCAGAAGGGAATCGGCCGCCGGCGAGCTTCCCTCCAGGTAGTCGTTGGTTTGATTGCGGCGACCGAAACCCCCTCAACGGCGCGACACAGTTGTGTTCGACTTTGACCTTCGAGACCAGGGCATCACAATGTTTGCCGCAATCATTCCAGATAAAAATGAGTCCGCGCAATATTTTTTCGTCAATCAGGATGATGCGCAGATTGCTGAGGCAAGCCTGAGGGCTGCTTGTGGCCTTACTGATGAGAAAGTGTCGCTCCACGAAATGCCATCGTCTCTCGCCTCCGCCCTGCACCTGCTGCCCGATCAAATTATGCGATGGGCTCCCAATATGACGCTGACTGCAAGCAGCCTTAGCGAGCCCACGGCGCGCAAATGAAGCCCCCCACACGCTTCGCGTGCCGATTGCGTGCACTGAATCGTGGCAAAGCCAACGAAACAGCCGCGAATGTTTGCTTCGATGAACGCGCAAAAGGAAAGATCGACGGCGCGTAAGCGCATACTCAAGGGCGCAAAAATTACCTTCGCGCGAAGGACCGCCACGATCGACTGCACGGTTCGCGACATCTCGGACGGCGGCGCCCGGCTGCTGCTGGCGAGCGTTATCGGAATCCCGGATTCATTTGAACTCTCGATTCCCGGCGAGCCTGCGCGGCAATGCCTGCTCATTTGGCGGAAGTCGGAGCAAATCGGCGTTGCGTTCGTATAGTCCTGTCGAGGCCAAGCATAACGGCCGCCGGCGGTGAACGGACCGGCTGATGGAGGGTGCCCATGACTACCCCTGTCAACCGCCGCCGGAGCGCCGCTCTGTGAACGTACACCCCAAACCGTCGCCCGAGGAAATCAAGCAGCCGGAATGGCCGAAGCTTCGCGATGTCCTGGGGCCTGGCCTGATCACCGGCGCCTCGGACGACGACCCCAGCGGCATCGCCACCTATTCCCAGGCCGGCGCGCAGTTCGGCTACAGCCTGGGGTGGACGCTGCTGCTGACCTATCCGCTGATGGTCGCGATCCAGCTGATCAGCGCACAAATCGGCCGGGTCACCGGTCGCGGTCTTGCCGGAAACATGCGCCGCCACTATCCGGCGCCGCTGCTCTATCTGCTGGTCGGACTGCTTGTGGTCGCCAACACCATCAATCTTGGCGCCGATCTCGGCGCCATGGCCGCGGCCCTCCATCTTCTGATCGACGGTCCTACGCTGGCCTACGTCGCCGGTTTCGCCATTGTCACCGTTCTGGCCGAAGTATTCATCCGGTACTCTCGCTACGCCTCGGCGCTGAGATGGCTGACCCTTTCGCTCTTCGCCTACGTGGCCACCGTGTTCGTGGTCGGCGTTCCCTGGCTGACTGTCGCGCAGAACCTGATCCTGCCGCATATCAGCTTCTCAGGCGACTACCTGACGGTCGTCGTCGCCGTGTTCGGCACCACGATCAGCCCCTATCTCTTCTTCTGGCAGGCCGGCGAAGAGGTCGAGGATGAGAAGGAGGATCCAAAGGCCAAGCCGTTGATCCAGGCGCCGCGGCAGGCGCCGCGACAGATGGCGCGAATGCAGCTCGACACGCTGGTCGGCATGGGCTTCTCCAACGTCATCGCGCTTTTCATTATGTTGACGACGGCCGCGACGCTGAACGCGCACGGGGTCACCGACATCCAGACCTCCTCCCAGGCGGCCGAGGCGTTGCGCCCGATCGCCGGCCGTTTCGCGTTCACCATCTTTGCGCTGGGCATCATCGGCACCGGACTGCTGGCGGTGCCGGTGCTGGCCGGGAGCGCCGCTTATGCGGTGGGCGAAGCGCGGCGCTGGCGGGTCGGCCTCGCCCAGCGTCCTCGTCGCGCGCGCGCCTTCTACGCCACGATCGCGGCGGCGACCGTGGTGGGCGCGGCGCTCAATTTCACCCCTCTCGATCCGATCAAGGCGCTGTTCTGGAGCGCCGTGATCAACGGGGTGGCGGCCGTGCCGATCATGGTCATGATCATGTTAATGGCCTCCCGCCGGGCGGTGATGGGCCAGTTCACGCTGACGCCGTGGCTGACGGCGTTGGGTTGGCTCGCAACCGCGGTCATGGCCGTGGCCGCCATCGGAATGTTCGCGACATGGGGCGACTGAGCGTGAGGTCATCGAGAAGCCTTTCAGGCGACATATTGACAGCGAGTCGATCGAACTGAGCCTTGACACGGCGTAAAAGTGCGCCGACCTGGGACCTCTTGTCTCTGATCCGCAACCCATTGATGAAATGCAACTATCGAGAATTTGGTGTTTGATTTGCGCTCGAACGGACTCTCCCCGAACGTCACAATTGCCAAGACCATCAGATTGTCAGTAGCCGCAGAGATGGGGTCCTTCGGCCGCGCAAACTCGCATCATGCACAGGAAATGGCATGCCCAGAGGCGATCTTTAATGAGACAGGTCATTAGCGCCATGACTTGCTTGCACCATCAGTTTGTATGACGGCGGCAAACAAATCATTGATATTACGTGATATTCAGCTTACGCAACGGTTTAGGATACTTTGGCGGCTCTCTACGAGAATCGAACCCGTGTTTTCGCCGCGAGAGAGCGAATACGATGATGGGTTGCGCGAGAATTGGTGAGGAGGCGCTTACAATCTCGTGCCGGCCTGATGATATCCGCAGCAGTTTTGTTCACGAGCAATTTGCAGCGCTCTCGTGGCGTCCGCGCGGGGTCCGCAAAATTCCCAATGCGGCCAGCTCAATTGTATTGTTCGTCGTATGTCATTGATTTCGACGGTGGGCGCACAAGGGCTCGAACCTTGGACCCGCTGATTAAGAGGCAGCAGTTCTGAACGTTTTCGTCCTTTGAATGAAGTTTTTGCCGTTGCTGGCAGCCATGTGACGGCTATCCCCAGATAAGGCTCTCACATTTGTCAATCAATTGATTGATTTCGTTGGCGCACCCGAAGGGATTCGAACCCCTGGCCTCTGCCTTCGGTGCTGCGCTGGCGCGAATAGAGGGGGGGCTGCGTCGAGGAGGTAATCCTCGCGTCGCCCAAGGCCGCGGCGCGATCAGGCCGCCGGGGGCGGCTCGCCGACCGTCTCACCGTCTCGACTTCGTCATCCTCGATCAGCCGCTATTGGCCCTTCGCGCAAGCCGGCGGTCAGTTGCTGTTCCAACCTGATCAGCCGTCTCTGCGAGCGCACCTCTGTCATCGTCACGACCAATCTGGCGTTCGGCGAATGGTCGAGCGTCTTCGTCGATCCCAGATGACGACGGCGTTGTTCGATCGCTTCACCCGTCACTGCGACATCGTCGAGACCGCAAACGAAAGCTGGCGCTTCAAGAACCGCGCCTGACGGTCAATCGACCGTTCGTCACGCCACCGCGCTCCTGCCAGCGGCGACACGGGGTCCCTTTCGGGTGAAAATCTGGGGTCCCTATTCAACGCTCATTGACATTCTGATTTCTTCGGACCGTTGGCCACTCGCCTGGACAGCCGGCGTTTCGCCGGACATCGCCAGACCCACCGTGGCTTACGTTCGCATCGTCTCCGTGCGATCGACACGCGAATCAAAAAGCCAGAATCAATTTTTTGCGCAAATTGAGCGACGGGTGCGTCTCGCCGCCGGACGCGCCCTTTGTCTGAACCTGGCCAAGAATAGGTATTTTCCGATCCTATTATGATGGAGCCATGTCGGGCACAGTCTCCAGACTGTTTTCGAACGAGCCAAAGTTCACGGCTGGTTCCGACAGGATGAACGGAGAACATCACAATGGATAAGAATCGGATCGTCGGCTCCGCGAAGGAACTTAAGGGAGCGACAAAGGAGGCAATCGGCAAGGCGATCGGAGACGCCAAGCTGCAGAGCGACGGCAAGGCGGACCAGGCCGAGGGCAAGGTCCAGAACGCGATCGGCGGCGTCAATGACGCGGTGCGGGACGCCTTGAAGAAGTAGTCGATGCTTCTGGCTCGGCCGTAGCAGACGAGATTCCCAGGGAGACCGGGCTATGAGCGTAATTCTGATCATCATCGTCTTGATTTTGCTCTTTGGCGGCGGCGGATACTACGCTCACGGCCGCTACGGAGGCTCCGGGCTGGGAGGCGTGCTTGGCTTGCTCCTGCTCGTTCTGGTGGTGCTTTGGCTTGTTGGCGGCCTCGGAGGCCTGAACCTGTCGGGCCCGCGACTTTGACGCCTTCGACGGCGTCGCCCGCCGAAACCGGGCGCCGCTAACAGCCGCCGCCTCGAGAGAATTTCGATCCCGTCTCGCCGCGCGCACGCGCGCCGCCCCTTGATCGCATCGCGTTTTCAAACGTCGAGCGACGCTCGATCGTTGTTGGCGCTCGCGGGAAATCACCAACTACGGTCACGCAAACCGAGCAAGATATTTGTGAAGTTGGATATGGATCGGCGGATCGAGATCCCATTGCCGGCCGAGGAGCCGGTGGAGATGCCGCTGCCCACTGACGCAAAGGTCATTTTCCTTGGCGGGTTGTTCGCTCTGGCGCTGCTGATGGCGGCCTATGTATCGGCCGAGATCGTGCTGCCTTTAGCTTTCGCCATCACGCTCAATCTCCTTCTGCAGCCGGTCCTGCGCCTTTTGGAACGCACACACGTGTCCAGGGCGGTCGCCGCGCTGCTGCTCATTCTTGCGCTGTTCGGACCGATCGTCGGCCTGGGTACGGCTATCTCGGGACCGGCCGAGACCTGGGCGGCCAAGCTTCCAGAGGGTATCCCTCGGCTTGAGGAGCGGCTGAGCTTCCTGCGAGCGCCAATCAACACGGTGCAACAGTTTGTGCGGGATGTGGAGAATATCGGGTCGACCGGGACGCCGCAGGTTGCCGCTGATTCTTTAGGAGGAGGAGTTCTTCTGGCGAACCTGTTCGCTGGCACACGGAGCTTCGCCAGCGGCCTATTCACTACGGTGCTGTTTCTTTATTTCCTTCTGGTGTCCGGCGACAGCTTTCTGCGGCGGCTCGTCGAGATATTGCCGCGTTTCAGCGGAAAGCGGCAGGCGGTGATCATTTCGCAACAAATCGAACGCGATGTCTCAGCCTATCTGGTCACGATCACGGTCATGAATGGGATGGTCGGCATCGCAACGGGCGTGGTGATGTGGCTCACGGGAGTCGGAGATCCGATTCTGTGGGGAACGCTGGCCTTTCTGCTGAACTACGCGCCGATCCTTGGGCCCGCCGTGGGCGTGCTGATCTTTCTACTTGCCGGATTGCTGACGATCGACACGCTTTGGCAGGCGTTTCTGCCTGCGGGGCTCTATCTGGTGATACATCTGATCGAGGGTGAAACGGTGACGCCGATGCTTCTGGCGCGGCGGTTCACCCTCAATCCCGTCGTTGTGGTCCTGTCGTTCGTCTTCTGGTTCTGGATGTGGGGAATTCCCGGCGCAATCTTGTCGATGCCCATGCTGGCGATCTCCAAGATCATCTGCGATCGGGTTCGGCCGCTCGCCGCGCTCGGGCACTTTCTTGCGGGCTGAAATCCGAAACGGATTCCACCGATTGATGCTCATCGCTGTGAGAAGCCGTCGGAGGATCGAAGGGTCGATGCTTGGCGGATCTCGGTTACCGGACCCCTGCGTAGATTCCGAGGCTACCGCGACCCTGCCCAGGGCCTGTAGGATCGCGCCAACGAAATCGGCGACCATCGACGCCGCCGAATTGAGAGAGAGGGTGTCATGTCGAATGAAAGTCTTCTCGTCATCGTCGTGGTCGGCCTGGTCGCGGGATGGTTGGCTGGCCAGATCATGCGAGGCGCCGGTTATGGGATCATCGGCGATCTCATCATCGGAATCATCGGCGCGTTCATCGGCGGGTGGCTGATGCCTCAACTCGGCGTCCATCTCGGCTCGGGGATTGTCGCAGCGATCGTCAACGCGACCATTGGCGCCATGTTGCTCCTCTTGGTCCTCAGACTGGTCAGCGGCCGGGGGCGCTGGAGAAGCGGATGGAGAAGTCGCTGGGGCTGGCGCTAGTCGCTCAATCGTCGGAGGCGACATACAAGATTCGGATGGCGCCGTCTTCTTGCCGGCGCCGTCAACGATTCCTCGGGCGTTGAAGGGGGATGGCTCCAATTTCACGTCTCTCTATAGGCCCGAGTCGAGGACAGGCCGTGCCTGATACGAATGACCTACAGCCAGTCCTTCCCGCTCATGTCGAAGAGACGATCCGATCAATCGCCAGACTGCAGGCTGAGCACCACGGGAACGCCACGCTGCATCAGCGCGCGGTGGATCGCGTGACAGCTTTGCTGGGTCATCCGCGGTTTATCGGCGGCCTGACCATTATCGTCGTTGGCTGGATCAGCCTGAATCTGCTCACAGCCGCGCTGGGCTTCCGCGCAGTCGATCCGCCGCCTTTCCCATGGTTGGGAGGGGCGATCTCGCTGATTTCCCTCTACATGGTCGTGTTGATCCTGGGCACCCAGAGACACGCGGACCTTCTCGCCCAACACCGCGAGATGCTGACCTTGGAGCTGACGATCCTGAGCGAGCAGAAGACGGCCAAGGTGATCCAGCTGCTGGAAGAAGTCCGTAGAGACAACCCGCACATCCGCGATCGGGTCGATCAGGAAGCCGCGGTGATGGCTCAGCCGGCCGATCCCCAATCGGTGCTCGACGCGATCAAGGAGACCCACGCCGAGCCGAAACGCGCTTCCGATCCGGCGGGTGGCGCGTAGGGAGAGGCCGCGGAGCTTTGCCGCATGAGTTCGCGGGCGCAATTTGGGTCGCCCCGACGGTTGTCGATTTCGTGGGCAGGCAGTTGGCCGAAACCCCTCGATGGACAATAAACCGACCAGAAATGACAATGACCGCCACGTCTCCTTTCCGAATGAGACATATTGGATGCTGCACACCGTCAAGATCTGACGAGGACCTCCACCGACATCCCCTCAAAGGCGTCGGGCGGGCCGACGAAACTGCCTGCCACCGGGATAGCCTGCCGAATATCGCGCGCGACGGCGACAGGTATCAAATTGAGCCCGCCGACGCTGCGGTTTGTCGGGTCAAACGTGATCCAGCCCGCGCCCGGAATGTAGATTTCCGCCCAGGCGTGGGTCGATCCGTCGCCCGTGGAGCCTGCAAGGTCGCGATCCGGATTGTGGAGATAGCCGGAGACGATGCGCCCCCCGAAGCCGAGATTGCGCGCCGCTTCGAGGAAGAGGACCGCGAAATCCCGGCAGGACCCCCAGCCGCGATCCAGAGTCTGGATCGGCGATTGCGTGCCTTCGTCGTCCCGGCTCTGGTAGCCGATCCATCGCGACACGCCGACGCAGAGGTCTTTGAGCAGGGACAGCGTGTCTGTGGGATTTCCGCCGACGAACGCCCGCGCCCAGTTCCGCAGGCGCCCGACCGGGTCCGGATATTGCTGAACGGTCAGCGCGCCAAGATCGGTCCACTCGTCGTCGGAATAGCGGAACGGATAGAAAATAGCCGAGGCGGCGATAGCGAAGACCGGCCAGGCGACGGCGTCAAGTTGGAGCTCCGCGACGCTGTCGATGACCAGATGGTCAGCCATGGTTGGAAAGACGGCCGTCGCGATGGCGTTGCCGAAGACGTCTTGCGTCCATGTCACCTCGGCGGCAGGTGTCGCCGTCACGTTGCTCGAAACAAGGCGCAGGTCACGACTCTCACGCGGGCGAAGCATCAGGCGGTGCGGCCCCAGACTCACCGGCTGGCGGTAACGATAGGTCGTCCTGTGATGGATACTGAGCGTCGTCATCAGCAACTCCCCGCAGACCTCGGCGGCCGAAGCCGCCGCGCCGGGCCCTGAGGGCGTCAGCCAAGCGTCAGTTGAACACGATGAACGACGCCGTCGTCCAGGAGAGGCCACCGCAAAGGCCGTTCGTTGATCTCCGTCCCATCCAGCCGAGCGGAAAGAACGCCCCGGCTAACCCCATCTGGATTTTCGACGCGAATCTCGTATCGTGCGGAGCGATATCGAACCGTCATCTGGTAGCTCCCCCAGGCCTTGGGAATGCACGGGTCGAGATGCAGGAATGCGCCCCGCATGCGAAGTCCAAGGATGCTCTCGACCCCAGCCCGCTGCATCCAGCCCGCCGAGCCCGTGTACCAGGTCCAGCCGCCGCGCCCCACATGCGGCGCGACGGCGTAAATGTCGGCGGCGACGACATAGGGCTCCACTTTGTAGCGGTGAGCGTCCGCGCGGGTTCGGGCATGATTGATCGGGTTCAGCAGCGAGAACAGGCCGGCGGCCTTGTCGCCCTCGCCAAGCGCGGCGAACGCCATCACCGACCACAAGGCGGCGTGCGTGTACTGGCCGCCGTTTTCGCGAACGCCCGGCGGATAGCCCTTGATGTAGCCGGGATCGAGCGCGGTCTTGTCGAACGGCGGCGCGAACAACAGCGCCAGCCCGTCTTCGGGCCGTATCAGCTCCCGCTCGACCGCCGCCATGGCGCGGGAGGCCCGTTCGGGCTTTGACGCCCCCGACAACACCGCCCAGGATTGGGCGATGGAATCGATCCGACACTCCTCGTCGATCGCCGAGCCGAGCGGCGTTCCGTCGTCGAAGTAGGCGCGCCGATACCAGTCGCCGTCCCACGCCTCGCGGTCGAGCGAAGCCTGCAGCGCGATGGCGTGCGCGCGCCAAGACGCGGCGCGGGTCGATTCCTTGCGCGCCTCGGCGAGCGGAATGAAGGCGCTGAGCGCCGCGTGCAGGAACCATCCGAGCCATACGCTCTCGCCTGTCCCTTTTTCACCGACGCGGTTCATGCCGTCGTTCCAGTCCCCGGCGCCGATCAGAGGAAATCCGTGGCCGCCAACGGCGAGGCTGTGATCGAGGGCGCGGGCGCAATGCTCGAACAGCGTGGCGGTTTCGTCGGAGATCGTCGGAAGGAAGAAGCTGTCATGCTCGCTCGCCTCCAGCGCCCGGCCCTCCGCGAAGGGAACCAGCTCGTCGAGCACCAAAACATCCGCGCTGGCCGCGACATAGTCGCCGACCGCGTAGGCGAGCCAGGCGCAATCGTCGGAGATGCGGGTGCGCACGCCCTGGCCGGACTGCGGCAACCACCAATGCTGGACGTCGCCCTCGACAAACTGCCGCGCGGCCGCGCGCAGCAGATGCTCGCGGGTTATCAAGGGCCGCGAAGCCGTGAGCGCCATGCCATCCTGCAACTGATCGCGAAAGCCATAGGCGCCGCTCGCTTGATAGAACGCGGAGCGCGCCCAGACGCGGCAGGCAAGCGTCTGGTAGAGGAGCCATCCATTCAGCATGACGTCCATCGACCGGTCCGGCGTCTTCACCTCGACCGCGCCCAGGATGTCATCCCAGTTGCGAGCGACTTTCTCTCGCACAGCGTCAAGATCGGCGGCGCGATAATGCGCAATCAGTCGGCGCGCCTCATCGGCGCTCTCGGCTTCACCGAGAAAGAAGACGACCTCGACGGCGCTATCGGGCCGCAGTTCCACCCTTGCGCGCATGGCTCCGCATGGATCGAGGCCGGCTCCGACTTTGTTGGAGAGGGGCGCCGCGCTCGCCAGCGCCTGCGGACTCGCGATCGTTCCGTTCCGTCCGATGAACTCCCGGCGGTCGCCGGTCCAATCGGTCTGACGCCCGCACAGGTCGATAAAGGCGACGCGCGATCCGAACGCCGCATTCCATGGATTTCTGGCGAACATCGCGCCGGCCTGGGCGTCGATCTCGGTCGTCACGAAGGGCAGCGAGGCCGAACGCGAGGGACCGAGAACCCACTCGACATAGGCCGTCACGGAGAGACGCCGGGCGCGGCCAGATCGATTGCGGAGCACGAGGCGCGATATCTTGATTGGCGAGTCGACGGGCACGTATTGAGTCGAACTCGGCCGCGATTTCGTGCGCGGCGTGTTCGAACCGGCTGTATCCCCAGCCGTGGCGAGCGATATAGGTCGCCGCCTGGTCGCGGATCGGAAGGGCCGTCGGGCTCCACAAATCGCCGGTGTCGTCGTCGCGCAGATAGAACGCTTCGCCGGGGCGATCGCTGACCGGATCGTTCGACCACGGGCTGAGCTGGTTGTCGCGACTGTTGAGGGACCATGTGTAGCCGCTCCCTTCGGTTGCCGCCTGGAAGCCGAAGGCGGAGTTGGCGACCACATTGATCCAGGGCGCCGGCGTCGACTGGCCGGGGCCAAGGACCGTCACATACTCCCGGCCGCCTTGGGCAAAGCCGCCGAGGCCATTGAAGAACTCGAGGGCCGGCACGGGAGGCGGCGGCCGCGGCGTCGGAACAGCCGGAGCGCGCTTCGAAGAGCGACGAACGGGAGCCTCGGTCTCGATGACCCGGTCGAGCTGCTCGAACAGGCTGCCGCGCTGCGCCAGGAGAACCAACCGCGCCGCCGAAATGAGAAGGGCGCGGGTTTCGGCAGGAATCAAGTCCGCGCGCAGCGCGAAGACGCGCCCAGGCGGCTCGTTCACTCCTGCGAGCGAGCGCGATTGGCTGGCGCCGACCATCGTCTCGATCGCGATCTGAAGGTCCTGGATATAGGAGGATTGCCGCTCATTCAGGATGACGAGATCGACCGCGAGCTGCTTCATCCGCCAGTATTCGTGAGCGCGCAGCAATTCGCGCGCCACGTCGAGGTTCTCCGCATCGGCGATCCGCAACAGCACAATCGGCAAATCTCCCGAAATGCCATGCGCCCACAAGCCTGACTGTGGGCCCGCGCCCCGGCAAATCGTCTCCGATGAGGGGCGCAATGTCGCCGCCGCGTAAATCACATATCCTGCAAGACGTTGGAAAATGTTGGCGTCGCCGGCGGTGACTCCAAGATGATGAAGCTGCACCTGCGCCTGCGTCCATGCGAGCGTCGCCGCTCGTCCGAAGGCGCTCGTGTCTCTGTGCTTGTCCACGCCGTCGAGCAGAGTTTCGCGCGTGGATGCGACGATCGTCCAGAAAGCGACGTGCGCGGTCGCCCCCGGCGCAATCCGGACGCGTCGCCGCAGGGCGAAAATCGGGTCGAGAACAGCGCCAACCGTGTTCGAAAGCGGCCGTCCATCGATCATCGCAAGCGGCGTGCGGATGCCGTGGCCGCGGCCGAGGAAGCGCGCCCTGTCGGTTTCGATCTCCGGCTTGCCGACGTTCTTGCCATCGACGACCGCAAGGTGCGCGGCCCAGATTTCGGGTTCGGTCGGCGCCCGTCTCCGCCTGGTCGCCAGGATGGCTCCGACAGCGGCGAGATATTCGGTCTCGATGAACAGCTTGGAAAAGGCCGGATGCGCGACGTCGGCGGCCTGAGGCGCCAGTGCGAGTTCAGCGTAGGAGGTGATCTCGATCTCTCTCATCCGGGCGCCGGAATTCGAAATTGAGACTCGGCGAACCTCGGCGTCGCCTTCCGCCGAGACGAGGACGTGCAATGTCGTCGTCAACGTTCCGTCCCGACGAACGAACTCGGCGCTTTCCTCGTTAAAGACGACGGCGTATTCGTCGGGCTCGACGCCGCTGGGCTGGAAGCCGGCCGACCATACCTCGCCGCTGCGGGCGTCCCTGAGAAAGACGTAGGAGCCGAAATCGTCGCAGGTGGCGTCCTCGCGCCACCTGGTCACCGCGATGTCTCCCCAACGGCTATAGCCCGAGCCGGCAGCCGTGAGCATCGTGGCGAAGCGACCGTTCGAGAGCAAATGCGTGGCGGGGGTCGCCTGATAGGTGGATGCGAATCGTCGGCCGGCGAATGGCGCGACGCTTGGCGCCTTGCTCGCTGATTTCACTTCGCTCTCCCAAGGTCGGGAGACCGCGACGTCGCGCGGCATTCGCTCTTGCAATAGCAGTTCCGTCGCCTGGACGATGGGCTCGGCATGGAACCGCGCCCGCATGACGCCATCCAGCAACGCATCGGCGATCGCGACGATCGTCATTCCCTGATGATGCGCCATGAACGCTCTGACGATGACGACGTCTTCGCCCTCGGGCACGCGGACCGGCGAATAGTCGAGCGCCTCGTAGAAACCATAGCGGCCTTGTGCGCCAACCTTCGCGAGTCGCGCCAGGTTGGCGCAGGCCGCGCGCGGATCGACCATGGCGGCGAGCGCGGTCGCATAGGGCGCAATGACCTGATTTTCGCCAAGCCCACGTTTCAGGCCAAGGCCGGGTATCCCAAAATTCGAATATTGGTAGGTGAGCTCCAGGTCGCGTGCGCTGTAGGCGGATTCGGAAACGCCCCAGGGCCGGTGAAGCGTCGCCCCATAGTCGATCTGGCGGCGCACGATCAACCGGTTCGTCTGCTCGAGAAGACTTCCCGCCGGCGCGCGCATGACGAGCGAAGGCATCAGATATTCGAACATCGATCCCGACCAGGAAATCAGCGCGGAGCCATGAGCCACCGGCGTCACAGCGCGTCCGAGCCGGAACCAGTGGCGGGCTGGAACGTCGCCTTTGGCGATGGCCATGAAGCTCGCGAGCCGCGCCTCCGAGGCCAGAAGGTCGTAGCAGTTCGGATCGAGTACGCCTTCGTGCGCCGAATAGCCAATCGACAGCAGATTGCGCTCGCGATCGAGCAGGAAGCCGAACTCCATGGCCAACGCCATCGATCGGGCGATCAGTTCGAGGGCCGAGAGGCGCGCCGCTGCGCAGGCCGCTGAATCACTCTTCAGATCGCGGCGGTGCGTCTTGATCGTGCGCAGGCTCGCGTCCGCCCAGAACAACATGTCCGCGCATGTTTCATCGCCGTGCTCGATGGCGAACGCGCGGGCAATGTCGGTCATTGTCTCGGCTTCTCCGGCAAGCCCGGCCAGCCGTTCCGCCAGGTCGCCCCCGTCGACCGCGGCCTGCCGCACCGCGGAAGAGAGCGCGGCGAGCGCGTCATCGAGTTGACGCCAGGTCACGGTTTGCGTCCGGCGCCCGTCACGCAGCCGCGCGGCCTCCTCCCGCGCAAGATCGAGGGCGTCGTTGATGCCGGAGAGTCGCGTAGCGGCGCTGGCCGCGCAAGTCTTCCATTCGCGGATGGCGTTGGCGAGCGCGATGAGATGGCCGGCCAAATTGCCGCTGTCCACGGAGGAGACGTAAATGGGATTGAGCGGTCGCAAATCGCGCGTGTCGTACCAATTGTAGAAATGGCCGCGAAAGCGCGTCATACGACCCATCGTTGCAAGCGTCGCATCCAACCGCTCAATCGCTTCGCCGGTTCCGATCCATCCAAAATCGCGGGCGCTCACCACGGATAGCAGGTAGAGGCCAAGATTGGTCGGCGACGTCCTGTGGGCGAGCGCGGGGGCAGGATCTTCCTGGAAGTTGTCGGGTGGCAGCATGTTGTCGGCGGGTGTGACGAAGGTCTCGAAGAAGCGCCAGGTGCGCCTCGCGGTCAGCCGCAACGCCTGAGCGTCGGCGGGCGACACCTTTAGCTGACTGGCCGCTGGCGGCGGCAGGCTTACCTGGCGCGCAACGGCCGGCGAAGCGATCCAGAGCGCAGCAAAAGGGGCCGCCAACAACCAGCTCTCATGTCCCCACAGCGAGGCGACAGCTAGGGCGATGGCGCCGATGACGAGCGCGCCGGCCATCCAGCGGTAAAAGCCCAACAGATCGAGCTGCGGTCCGATTGTCGCTTGCGCGGCAGGAACCCATTCAAGCAGATGCTTGCGGCTGACAAACAGGCGCCACAATGTGCGCGCGATCGCATCGCCCATCAGCCACGCTTGATGCGCCAGGAAGATGACGGTGAGCGCGGACAGGACCAGCGCAAGGCGAAGATCGCCCCCGAGCGCGCGCATATGACTTGCGATCGTGACTCCGGCGCGGCGCGGCGGCACGGCGGCGATGACCGGGATCAGAGTCGGCAACACGATTGTCGAGAGCACGAAGATGGTCCAGACGAGGGTCGCGGGATATGACGCGGTCCATCCGGCGAGCAGGGCGAGGACGGCCGCTGGAGCCGAGAGCGTGCGCCGAAGATTGTCCAGCATTTTCCAGCGACCGACCGCCGGAAGGACGCCATGCGCCCGATTCGGGTCAGCGGTCTGTGGCCCGCGACCGAAAATCCACGGCAAGAGCTGCCAGTCGCCGCGCGCCCAGCGGTGGTGACGAACCGCGCCGACGTCGTAGCGGGCGGGAAATTCCTCTACGACCTCGACATCCGACGCAAGGCCGGCGCGGGCGAACACCCCCTCGAACAGGTCGTGACTGAGCATCGTCGAGTCAGGCGTTCTGCCCGCGAGGGACGCCTCGAAGGCGTCGACGTCGTAGATGCCCTTGCCCGCATAGGAACCTTCGCCGAACAGGTCCTGGTAGACGTCTGAAACCGCCGAAGCGTAAGGATCGATGCCGCTCAGACTTGAAAAGATGCGCTGGAACAGCGACCCCTCCCGACCGACCGGCAGAGAGGGTGTAACTCTGGGCTGGAGCACCGCGTAGCCTTCCACGACCCTGCCGGCGGTCGTGTCGAATCGCGGCCGATTGAGCGGATGCGCCATCTTGCCGATCAGCCGGCGGACGGTGTCGCGCGGCAACCTCGTATCCCCGTCGAGCGTGACGACATAGCGAATATTGGTAGGCGCGCCGGGCGTGGCCCCGTCGATGGTTGCGAATGTCGTGTCGGTTGCGCCGCGCAGGAGCCGATTCAGCTCGTGGAGCTTGCCGCGCTTCCGTTCCCAGCCGATCCAGCTTCCCTCGCTGTCGTTCCAGACGCGTCGGCGATGGAGCAGCAGGAAGCGCGCGCCCCCAGGCGCTGGACCATAGCGTTGATTGAGGAGAGCGATCCCGTTCGTAGCAGCGGCGACGAGAGCCTGGTCGCCCTCGGCGTGCTCGCTCGCAGCGTCGGTCCAATCGGAAATCAGGGCGAAGTGCAGATCGCCCTCGGGGCTCGCAAGGTGATGAATCTCGAGGCGCTCAATTTGTTCGTCGATGGCCTGCGTCGTCGTCAGCAGCGTCGGCACCGCGACGAGGGTGCGCAGATGGGAGGGAACGCCGCCGCGAAGCTCCAGAGCCGGCAGAAGCGTAGCGCGAAACCCGGACGTCACGGCGCGATTGACCAACGCGACCGCCGCGTCGACGGCGGGGATCGCGCCGAGAATCCCGAGCAGCGCCAGGCGCCCCCCGTCGAGCCCCATTTTCGCCAGAACGATCAGCGGCGCCGTTAGAAGGACCGAGGCCGCGATCGCGATGACGGTCGCAAAGCCCGCTATGCCTGACGCCCGGTTCAGGCGGGCCGGCCACTTGCGCCACGGCAGGCGATAGCCGATCGCCGCCTCGAAATCGCGTCGCCCGCCGGCCAGCAGATAGTAGCCCGGATCTCCACGACGTTCATCCGCTCCTTGCGGGCATGAGGCGTAGTCGTCCTGTATGGCGAGGACGACGTTGCGCGCGACGTCGATCTCCGTGCGACCTGACCCGCGCGCAAGCTCTTCGATGGCGCTGCGGTAGAGACTGCGCGTCTGAAAATCCATGTCGTTGAACGCACTTCCTGTCGCGAGCACGTCGTCGACAAGACTGACCCGTTCGAACAAATCCTTCCAGTCGACGTCGGAAATCAAACGGAGGCTGGTGACGATGTTGCGTAGGGTGACGTTCGAAGCGCCCTGCCTCCGGTGCACATCGCGCACGACGATGTCCGCGGTCGTCTCCTGCGCCGCCAGACGCTTGTCGAGCCAGTTCAGCGCGGGCGCGATCCGTGAGTCCTGGTCGCGAAGTCGGTGGACAAGTTGAACTGCGAACGCTTCCGAGATCGTCCCCCGCTCGTAACCGGCGAACGTCGCGGGCGACAGCTCGGAGGCGCGCCCGTGGACGCCGAGCAAACGGTCGGCGAGACCATCCGCCTGTTGTCGATCCGCGCGGCCTTGGATGATCTGCTGTGCAAGGCGTCTGAGATTCTCGATCAGCACGATCCGCAGCGTGACCGAGACCGCCCACAGCTCGCCAATCGTCAGCGGATGGACCTCTTGATAGGCGCGCACGTAGCGAACCAGCATCGCGGAATCAAAGCAGCTATCGGTATGAGCAATGAAGGCCCAGGCCAATCCAAACACCCTCGGATACCCCGTGAATGGCCCCCCGGCGAGCTTTGGCAGCTGGCGGTAGTAGCCGGGCGGCAAATCCGCGCGGATCTCACGGATCTGCTTCTCGACGAGATGGTAATTGTCGATCAATCTCTCCGCCGCCGGCGTGATCGCGTGTTCTTCCTCGATCGCCTTGACGATCGAGCGATATGCGCCGCGCAGAACAGCTCCGTTGTTGGCGAGCCGAGCCGCCAGCGGATGACCCATGATTGGCTTCGGGGTGACAGGCTGGGCCGCAGCCAGGCTCCGCGCGTGCCCCTCGATGCGCTCGGCGCTGAAGAGCTCTTCACGAATGGGATCCTCGCCATCCCAAAGCGAAGCTTGGCGCACACCTCGAAAGATGCGGCGATAGAGACTGATCGATTCGACCTCAACATGTGATTGCGTCAAACTTGGTCTCCTGCGCATTCGGCTCACGATCAACGCCGCACAGACGGCGGACCCTGTCCGCGCGAATATTGCGGGAGAGCCGAAGCGTAACTGCCAGAGCGCATCGCCCTGACGCGGTTGATGCGGTGACCACCGCGAGCGGTTATCGGCTAGGAAGCCCCTGGAGCGGCGCGGGCGCGCTGAATAGCCCGAGCGAGGTCCAATTCACGGAACGGCTTCTGGATCGCCACGGCGCGGGACTCAAGCGCCCGGACCTTCGACGCGTCGCCACTGACGAACACGTGAGCAATGAATCCGCCGCGGAGTATTTCGCCCACGGTGGACACGCCGTCGCCGTCGCCCAGACGCACATCGACGATCATCAGGTCCGGCTTGTAGCGGGCGGCGGCCTTTACCGCATCGGCCTGAGCGCCCTCGATTGCGCAAACCTCGTAACCCATTTCCACGAGCATTTCCGCGAGCGCCGCGCCGATCTGAGCATCGTCCTCCACCACCAGGATGCGGACGGGCTTGGCGGGTTCCGCTCGGTCGGCGGCGCTCTTCGCCATGACTTCAACGCGATCGCGCGGCACCGCGGCGCGACTGGCCCGTAGCGAGGCGGAGGGCCGCGCGGAAACACGCGTGGCGACCTGCTTCCATTCGGAGCCGGCGCCGCGTAATTTCTCAGACGATATGTCATGTCTCGGCTGCACGGATGAATCTCCAGGTCGTGGCGAAGGCCCAGGCAATTTCCTTCGAACCGGGTCAGCTGCCGCGCGGATGAGATCAAGCACGCGGTCGGCGGTGCGCCAATGAGGCGCCGTCGGTGCAATCGTAGCCCATCAGAGACGGCTGGAGCAGATTCGGAAACTACCTATGTTCGGAAATCACCGATACCTACGCTCGATGCGATCGGCGGAACTCGCTGCCGGCTGGAAACAAGCCGATGGCCGCCCAGCACGCGCAACTCGACCTCGTCCGGGCGCGGGGGTCTTGGCGACCATCTCGCAATCGTCTTTAGGCCTCGATGATCACCTTAAGCGCTTTCGTATCGGCCGCCCGCCCAAAGGTGTCGTAGGCGTCGAGAATGCGGTCGAGCGTGAAGCGGTGCGTAATCAAGAGCTTGGGGCCGATCTTGTTGGACCGCAAGTTGTTGAGCAACATCGGCGTGCTTACGGTGTCAACCAGGCGCGTAGTGATCGTGATATTACGGTCCCAGAGGTTCTCCAGGTGGAGATCCACCTTCGTTCCGTGCACGCCGACGTTGGCGATGACGCCCCCCGGCGCGACGATTTTTTCGCAAAGTTCAAAGGTCGCGGGGACGCCGACCGCTTCGATCGCGGTGTCAACGCCGCGCCCACCCGTCATGTCCATGATCGTCGCGACGGCCTTGCCGTTGGCGCTGTTGACGCTCGCAGTAGCGCCGAAGCGCCTGGCTACTTCAAGCCGATTGTCGTCGAGATCGACCATGATGATCTCGGCCGGGGCATAGAACTGGGCCGTGAGCAGGGCTGCGAGCCCGATCGGCCCCGAGCCGACGATCGCGACGGAACAGCCAGGCCGAACCTTGCCGTTGAGGATCCCACATTCGAATCCAGTTGGCAGAATGTCGCTGAGCATCACCAACGCCTCTTCGTCGGCGCCGTCGGGAATTGGATAGAGGCTCGTGTCGGCGTAGGGAATTCGCACGAACTCGGCCTGTGTGCCGTCGATCTTGTTGCCGAGGATCCAACCGCCGGTCGTGCAGTGCGAATACATGAGCCTTCGGCAATATTCGCACTTGCCGCAGGCGCTGATGCAGGAGATCAGGACCCGGTCTCCCGGTTTGAACATCGTCACGGCTGTTCCGATTTGATCGACGACGCCGACGCCCTCATGACCCAGAATGCGGCCAGGCTGACAGGTCGGGACATCGCCCTTGAGGATATGGAGATCGGTGCCGCAAATGGTCGTTTTGGCTATCTTGACGATCGCGTCCGTCGGCGTCGTGATTGCGGGCTTCGGCCGCTCTTGCAGGGCTTTCACGGCAGTTGTTTCTGAGCCCACGTAGACGAGAGCCTTCATAGGTTGGACCCCTCTGCTGGAAATAAGACGGCGCTGTGCGTTGAAGGATTTTACCCCGCCGCGACCAGCCAGCATTCAGATCGCCTGTCTGACGATCAAAGTCGTAGGGGTAGGCGCCGCCCGAACGATAGAGTCGGAAACTACTCAAGCCCGAGCGCGAGCCATTCGTTCTGGACAAAGAGCTGGCGCGGATTCACCAACGCGGTCCCGAGGTTGTGGAAAGGCGCCTGATTCAGCGGCGCCGCGCTCAGTGAGGCGCTCAGCTTGACTGGTTACATTCCGCCGTGCGCGCGATGCTGCGCGACGCAGGTAGAATCTTCCTCCACCCGCCGCTACTCCTTGAGTTTCACTTGCCAGAAATCGGAATGGGCGTCTGTGGTTGTGATTTTTCATCGAAGCGGCCCCCCGTTTAGATGGCCATCTAAAGGATTGATTTGATGTGACAATACTCGAATCGTTAGATGTCAGATTTGCATCGTGTAGGACCCCGGTATCGTGCGAGATTTTCGTTTGCGACCAAACAGTTGCGGCCAACGCGACGGGGGTTATTCTTCGGTGCAAATTCACATCAGGAGCGCCAATCCCTCTTGCGATAGCTGAGAAGGCCTGTCACCGCTCTTGGAAATCGGCCGTGATCAGGTGGAAATGCTCTCTGGATGCCCATCCGGCCAAGCGCAGAGCACTTCACCGCCATACACTCCGGCACAGCCAAAACATCAAATCCCCATAAGTCCCGCCCTGCACAACGCGGGTTCGTTCCTCGGGGACTTTCCGACGCCTGACGGCGTCCGAAACTCTTCACGATAGCGGAAGGACGGGTCTCGGGAGACGCGCGGCCAAAGCTGCCCTACGTCCAGTTGCCGCTGCGGATCTTGAGGCGGCGCCCTAGTCGTAGTGCTTGAGCGCTGGCCAAGCCGTGGCGACGGGAATACGGAGGCCGCGCAGGACATAGACCGAGATGCCGGTCTCGGACCGCAAGGCGTAGGGGCTGTCGAGTTCCCCGACGCGCTCGACGCTTCGATAGTACGTGGCGTACTGCACAGGATCGCCACCGACGACGATCGCGACCGATCCGTCAAAGCCGCGCGGCCCCCAGAGGTAGTAGTTGTTGTGTCCGCTGATCGCCGGCGGCCCGCGCAGCGCCGGACCGTAGACATCGACCGCAGCGGCCTCGCCATAATTGTGGCCGAAGAAGACCGCCCCGGCGCGCTCGTCGGGCGGTAAAGCGTTGTAGGCGGCGCTCACTTTTTCCGCCATCTCGCGCCAACCGAACATATCGGCAAGTTGCTGCGGCAAGGCGCTCGGCGCGCCCCTTTCCATTGCGGTCATCCCCGGCGACATCCCGAGTGCGCGGGCATAGGCGCCGTAGTCTTCAGGCGGCAGGATGGGCAGGGCCAAGGGCGCCGCGATCGCGCCGGCGACGCCGATCGCTCTCGCGGCGACCCAGCGGTAGGCCGGCCTGACCAACCAGCTTTCGATGGCGAGCGCGCCGCCGGCCAGGAGGACTGGATAAACCGGTGCGAGATAGTAGGCTTTGCCATGCAGCGCGTAGACCAAAACGCCGGTCGTCACGAAAGCGATCGGGAAGACGCGCAGGTGAGGAAGCGGCGGGCGCACGGCGAGCCGCCACAGGCCAGCCAGCCAAATCGGCGCCGACGCCGGACCGATGAACAAAGCCTGCTGGCCGAGGAACCCGAGCGGTGAGAAAAGCAGATTCTTCCCGGCCACGGCGGCCTTGCCGAGTTCGAGGAACGGCCAGCCGTTTTCAGCCTGCCAATAAAGGCTGGGCGCCAGGAAGATCATCGTGATCAGCGCGCCGACGTAGAGCCAGGGCTTCAGCAACGAACGACGGAACGGCGTCGCCAAGACCCCGACCGCCAACCCCGCGAGATAGAAGAAGATCAGAAACTTACTGATCAGGGCAATCCCTGCGGCCAGGCCAAATCCCAGCCACCAGCGCTCATCCCCGGTCTGGGCTATGCGCACGAGGCACCAACCGCAAGCGAGCCATGTCAACGGTTGCAGCGCGTCGGTGCTCAGCAGCAATCCGTCGACAAGGAACACCGGGCCGGCGAGGACGGACAGAGCGCTGAGCCATTGGGCGAAGCGCCCCCCACCGAGGATGCGCGCGAACTCGGCGGTGAGCGCCACCGTCGCGCTCATCGCCAAGGCCGGGATGAGCCGAAGCGGAAGCAGCGCCGTGCCGAAGAGGGCGTGGGATACTCCGGCGATCAGCGGGATCAGCGGCGGTTGGTCAACGTAGCCGAGTGCCGGGTGCTCGCCACAGACGATGAAATAGAGTTCGTCTCGGAACACGCCGTAGCGATTGATGATGATCAGATGCAGCAGCAGACACGTCGTGCCCAATACGATCGAGGGTCTCGCCAGCCGCCGCAGCGCGTTGTTTTCGGCCTCCGCCATCGCGTCACCCGATCAGCCGATAAACAAAATCGATCTCACCCTAGCCGACATTTGCGATCGCGAACATCGTACCGGCCGATCGCGCCGTTCAATTCAGACGTCCGCTTACCACCAATTGCCGTTCATGCGAGTGGGGGATGTCCGCTTCCGAGAAGCGCCGCCGTTCAACCGCAGGGCGGCGATTGGCGCGAACCGGCCAAAGTCGAATACGACGATCTTGACCGAAAGAGGACGCACGGCATTGAGCAACCGAAATGTCGAAGCGGGCGTGATGGTACGTCCCAGGCACTGAGATCTCAGCGCACCATTTTTTCCGACGCAGAAATTTCGGAAAATTTGGGAAAAGTCTGTGTGCTGATCGTGACAGACGTTTTCGGCATCGCCCGCGCGGGGGCGGGGTCGCGCGATGACGGGCACCCGGTCGAAGGGGGAGGGGGGTTCGATTTCGTCGAGGTTCGAGGCCGTCTTGCTTCCCGTGTGCTTCCCAAATGCGCCAACGCCAATACGTGCCGCTGATTTTATTTGCTTTCCCGGCTAGTAACCTCTGATTGATCAACAGCGGGTGGCGTGCGCTTGCCCTCGATCGTCAACGGTTCCGGCTTGGCGCGCTGGGCTGCGGCGGCGGCAAGCAGGAAAGCGATCCGCTTCACTGTCTCGCCCGCATCGGTTCCGACGTTCACTTGATTGACCGTGGCCGGGGCTGGCGCAGCGTCCGCATAGATCCCCAATGCCTTGCACAGCTTCTCCAGCGCCGGCTGCGGGTCATGCAGCTCAAGCCGAACCTCGCCAGCCTTCACAAAAACTCCCTTCACCGCAGCGGCAGCGTCGTGCGTCAGCCTGGCCGATGGCGTGATGTCAACCACATCCTGGAATCCGGTTAGATTGCCGTCAGCATCGAGAATTGGTCGCTTGCTCCAGTTCGCAACCTGGCGGATGTCGCCGAGGGCGATGCGCTCCAGCTTACGGAGGACCCGCAATCGAAGGTCGCCGAGCTGTTTTTCTGGCCGCAAAGCCGCCTGCGCGCTTAACTGTACTCGACGTTCCAGCAAGAAATTGATCCGCGCGGCGACCTCACGCGCGTTTCGGATTGCCCATCTGTCACGAGGTCCACCGCGATATCCGGAGAGCGTGTAGGCGTCGGCGACCTTAACGCCGTTCGCGACATGTTGGGCGAACATTTCGCGCGCGACGATCTTTAGAGGCTTGCCAGGACTATTCGGCGCCTTTGGTTGTTTGCGCGGTGGTGTTTTGTGGGTCGGACTTGCCGCCGAGAGCATCGATATTGCCTTGACTGGACGTTGATTGCCGGCGATCCGGCGAGCGGTGGCAAGGTTAGCACAGGCGGCCGGTGCAAATACATAGGACCATCACGAGACCCGCCGTGCGGCTGCCCACTTCCAAAGTTGGGGCGCGGCAAGTGCGGCGCGCTGTACATGACCGTCCGCACCTTCCGCACTTTGGTGCGGCTGAACTGCGGCAACTGCGGCAAAACCGCATCCGCCGCACCCCCCTATAGGGGTGTGGGGCGCGGTGCGGTTGGCTTATGCCGAATTCCGAGGCGCGGAAATCACGCCCTCGTTCCCACGACGATCATTGGCCGCTCGCGTCCGTTGCGAGAGCTATGTTGTCGAACGATCTTAAGCGCGCGATTCTTGATGCACGCCTTGAGCAGGGATTTGATCCTACCCTTCGCCGCCTTGTCGGAAACGTCCAGACCTAGGGCGTCGGCAACGGCGGAGCCTGCCCAATCTGCCGCTTGCGAGTTCTCAGCCCATTCGCCGGCAGCGATCTTGTCCTGAATCTTTGTCACGTCCGATGTGTTCAGCCGGTCAAGTGGGTTCGGCCAAGCCCAGGGCACTGCGACCCCGACTTGGTCATCCTGCCCTGCGCCGCCGTTGCCCAACGACTGGGTTTTCATTTCGCGCCACTTGGCCACATCGGAGGGCAGGAACAGGTTGGCTTTGCCGAAGGTCACGCGAAAGTATCGGCGGCGATCTTCAATGCCTGCGGACGCGGCCTCCTCCTTGCTCATCGGCATCAATAAGCGAACCGATCGAGCAGCGTTCACTACAGCCGAGGCGCCTCGAACATCGTCGGCCGAAGGTTCAGTAGAGCCGTTGCCCTTTCGAACGTGGTGGATCAGTTCCACTGCGCAATTGGCGACCTGAGCGATGCGCGCCCATTCCCTGGTCACCTTTTCGAGGCGCGTATTGTCATTCTCGCCGACAGAATGACACGCGACGAACGGGTCGATCACAATAAGGCCAATTCCATTGTCCCTCACATTTGCGATAATCGCATCGACGACCGGCTCCACGATCTTCACACCGGTCCGCTCTTCAACCGCTATGACGAAATTCTGATCGCGCCCGGAGTCGAGAAACAGGCCGGCCGCAATCTCAGCGCCGGGGATGCCGTAATAAAGCGCAATAGCTGCGACGCGACGCTCATATTCGTCAAGTGGGTCTTCAAGACCGAGATACCAAACGGGTGCGGAGCCGGTCAGATGGTCGCCCAAAAGGTCGCGACCGGTTACCAGTGCGACTGACTCCACCAACTTAAGTGTTGTCTTGCCTACGCCGCCAATCGCAGCGGAGACGCTGACGAAACCGCGAATCGTGTGCCGACCGTACAGAAACTGGCGGATCGGGATTGTCGAGGGCTCGCGCCATTTGAAGCGCGTTGCACGGATAGACGTTCGCTTGGCTTCGCCCACCAGCGAGCCATCCTCTTTCCCATGCGACGCGCCAAATCCTTTGCGCAAGTAGTTGGCGCCGCCGTCCGGCGAAGTGATATTCGAGTTGGCTTTCATGCGGAGAGGTCGGCGTCGAAAAACGCGATCGCGGCGCGAAGGCGGCACCGACGAAGCCGCCCAGATAGTCTTTCGGCTCCGCCAATGCTGTGAGGATCGCTGTGTGCGAAGATCGGTGTTGGCGCTCGTGCCGCCAACTTGTTGGACTGGCCGCCCATTGCCTACCCCGCCGATTTGGCGGCAATGAAGTCAATTAGGCCGCCAAGTCGCCAGCCGTATTTTCGCTCGCCGATCTTGATCGGTGTCGGTACCTTCTTGGCCCGATAGAGGCGGCGGAGGTGCGGAACACTCATTCCGAGAAATTCGGCCGTTTGCTCGGTGCCGAGCAGCCGCTCTCGGCTCAGATCGGGAGGAATGTTTGCAAGCGCGCTCATATGTTGTCCTCAGGCATCTAGCCCTGTTGTGACTAGTCCATGGGACCCATACGTAACTTAAAGCGAGCTATTCTTTGGGCAGTAACCGACACGAACAGGCACTAACCCTCTCAACCTAGTTGGTGTCCTGGCGCCGAATCTTAACAGCCTCGAAAAGCGCTTTCATCTTCTTCTTCATCATGGTTTCGCCCGGCACTCGGCGGTTGGTCTCACTAAACCAGTCATGCAGCCGCTTCCTCAATGCGCGCGGCACAAGGGGAGGATCGGATTCGGTGTAAAAAATTCGGACCACCTCAATCCACATGGCATCCCAATCATATCTAATTGGTGCGCCACCAGGGTTTGTTCCTTTTCCTTCGGCGGCCCAAGTTATGTTCTCGAAGGGAGCGTTCTTTTCGACAAGTTTTCCGGAAAGCAACGCCTGAAGGTCAGTTGAGCCGATGAAGGCCGGCCCTCTAATTATTTCGGTCCCGGAGCTAAAGATGATTTCTCCTGTCAGATCTGCGTCGGCATTCTCCGCTCTGCGCCACACGCCGGGTGGAATCGCCTTAAATTGGCCAGAGGATTGCAAAATCGAAGATGAAATCTGGTCACCAGCCAGGGTTTGGCGCATCCGGTTCCACGTTACCGTGCGAGCAGGGGAACGACGGGGAACTTCGCAATAATCGGCGTCAACCCATGTATCACCGCCCGAAAAGGTTTGACTATCGCTTTGAGGTATCGCCACCGTTGAGGAATTGACAGCCTCGGATTCTATGCCCGGGTGCCACACTAGTTCGGTACGGTTCAGCGCGTCCGCTAGCGTCAATAGGCCCTTTGGTGCGAGAACTTGCTCCCCGCTCATCTTTGCAATTCCAAATTACGACCACTTTCAACAACCTCGCTAACGCGCCCGGCCCAAAGGTCCAGCGCTGCACGCTTTTCGGCTGCGTACGTCGCTCGGTTATAAATCCCGCTGACGCCTGCCCTATGCCCCGAAATGTGGTTCAAGATCGCTTCAATGACGTGCGGCAAAACGCCAAGGTCACCGAGTCGCGTTGCCACTGTCCGGCGAATGTCATGCAATCGCCAAGGCTGTGCCTTCGCTGCGGCGGCCATGCGACCATCTAAAGCCGTCTTCGCATTCGACCATCCTTGAAATGGTCCATTGCTTGAACCGAAAACATAGTCCCGATCATCCCGGCGCGAGAAGACGCGCAATATCGAGATGGCGGCTGGCGATAGCGGGACATCATGCGGCAGGCCATTCTTGGTACGATCTGCTCCAATGCGCCAAAGCGCCGCGTCCAGATCAATTTCAGACCAGAGCATTCCGCCGACCTCTTCCCGGCGTTGCCCTGTCAGAATGAGCAGCCGGACGATTGCCCCGAAATCGCCAGACCCGGAAAGTTGCCAGGCGAGCCGAAATTCGTCGGGCGACAAGACACGGTCGCGAGAAATCTCGTCGGTTGCTTTGTTCGTGCCGACGACAGGGTTCGCGTTTGCTAGTCCCTCGCCAATTGCCCATGAATAGAATGCCGACAGAGCGGCGCGGGCACGATTGGCAGAGTAGGGGCCGTTGGCCTGGGAAATCTCGGCAAGTCGCGCGGCGATCATCGACCGCGTGACAGATTGCACGGCCACTTCGTGAAGCGGCGACCAGTGAACTCGCAAATAGCGCCGCACGTCGGCAAAGAAGCTTGCCTTGAGACGTTTCTGCCGGCGGGACAAGTAGGTCTCGACAGTGCCGCCTAGGGTGACAGCGGCCTGCAGGCGCGCGCCTATTTTCTCAGTTTGGGGATCAACCCCAAGGTGCACTTTCGAAAGCGCGGCCCTAGCTCGCTTCCGAGCTTCGTCGGCGTCAATCGTTTCGGTTGAGCCGAGCGATAACCGGCGCTGCTTTGTGCCAAGCCTATATTGAGCAATCCAAGTGCGCTTACCACCATATCGCAGGCGAACTCCGAAGCCCGCCAACGCTTCGTCAAAAACCAACAACTCGTTCTTGCCTTCCGGCAAAAAGAGTTTGGCGACACTGGCCTTCGTCAGACGCATGAGGTAGCCGTGGGAAGCGCATGGGAAGCAACCTTGCGATATCGCATGATCACTTATGGTTCCCAAAATCAGGTGTTTCTAATGAAAAGTCAAGGATATTTTGTTCATATAATCGCCTATGAGCACTCACGACAATTGAAAGCTGGTGATTCGTAATGAGGGGGTCGGGGGTTCGAATCCCTCTTGCGGCACCAATTATATCAATTGGCTGGCGATCCGATCTCGTCTTTTGCTGGAGCTTTTCCGAGGGCCGCGGCGCGCCTGATCCAGGTTCGAAGAACGTGGGGTGGATTCTGATGCCGCTCCCTCACCCGCTTCAGCGACTGAGGCGTGCTGCGGGCGATGGGAGCGGCCCGCCGGCCAATACGGCGGATTTGAACTCTTGAAATTTTGAGCGTCTAATTCACGACAGCCGCTGTGGAGGATCCGTCATGAGACGCTGCTTTCTCACTTGCGTCGTGGTGATCGCGCTGGTGTCGCCGCTCGTGGCCTGCCTGCAGGAGCCGTCCACGCCGGAGCAGGCGCAATGGCTGGCGACGCTGCGATCGTGTCCGCCGGGCTTCGCCCCAAATCCTCGCCGATCGGAACGGGCGGATATCGGTGCATTCCGGGCTAGACGCTCAATGGCGCGAAACAAATGTCGTGACGGTCAACGGCGCTGAACTTCGCCGACGCTTCGAGGCGAGAAAATCGGCAGGGATCGCCGCGCCGAATACCGCGGCGGATCCGGCATGAACCAAAAGAAGCGGCAGAGCGCGCCCGCCGGGGCGGCGCGTCGATGGCTGATCGGGATCGCCGCGCTTCTGCCGGCATTGGCGGGCTGCGCCGCTCCCGCCGCCAGCACGATGGGCCGCCGCCTTCAGGAGATGGCCGGCGCCAGCAGGACGGAGGCCTTCCGCAAGGCCGACAAGAAATGCAATGACTATGGCCGCGCAGCCGAGACGGTCGCCTATGACGGCTCGGCCGCGATATTGACCTTTCGCTGCATTGAGCCGTGAATGGAGTCCGGCGCGGCGCCGACGGCAGAGGGTCGCCGATGCAGGGCGCCAGAGGGCTCAGCCGGCAAGCCATGATGGGGGATCGCATGGCGCGAACCGAGGAATGGACCGAACGCCATCTGACGCCGCGAGGCTGGGAGGTTGGCACCAAGAAGACCGATTTCAGTCTCAAGGAGCGGGCGCCGCCGGACGACCGGGTGGTCACTGTCCGCTATCGCGAGATCGTCTCCGACCGCGGCGCCGCCGACAAGGGAACGATCGAGACCTGGTCGGGGCGCAACCGATCGGAGATCGCCAAGCTGAAGGCGCAATTCGGCGCCCCGCCGGAGCGCCTTTGACGATCGTTTCGCGCCGACGGTTCGCGCGCCCTCGACGATGGGCGGGATGACAGCCGGTCGCTTTCAGCCTTCCGGCGCGAGGATCAGCCGCTTGACGCAGTCCTGCGCAGAGCCGCGCCAGTCGGGCAGCGCGACGCCGTAGACGCGACGCAGTTTGGCGACGTCGAGCCGCGAGTTGGCCGGCCGCGCCGCCGGCGTCGGATATTCAGCGGTCGAAATCGGGATGACGGCGACCGGACGACGCCCCAGCGCCGCCGCTTGCGCGAAAATCGCCGCCGCGAATTTCGCCCAGGTCGCATAGGCCGCCCCCGTCAGGTGGAAGACGCCGTGAAGGCCGGCCTCGCGCGGCTCGGCGACAAGCCGGCGCGCCATGGCGATCAGCGCATCGGCGATGTCGAGCGCGCTGGTTGGCGCGCCCCATTGGTCGGCGACCACGCGGACCTCGTCGCGGGTCTCGCCGAGGCGCAGCATGGTTTTGACGAAGTTGCGTCCGAACGGACTGTAGACCCAGGCGGTGCGGGCGATGACGTGGCGCGGATTGGCGGCGGCGACCGCGATTTCGCCGGCCAGCTTGGCGCGGCCGTAGGCGCTCGCCGGGCCGACGGGATCGTCTTCCCGATAGGGCCGGTCGAGGGCGCCGTCGAACACATAATCGGTTGAGATCTGAACTACCGGGAGGCCGGCGCCGGCCGCCGCTGCGGCGACGGCGCGCGCGCCCTCGCCGTTCGCCCGCATGGCGAGCGCCGGCTCCCCCTCCGCCGCGTCGACCGCGGTATAGGCGGCGGCGTTGACGACGACGTCGCCGCGCGCCGTCTCGATCGCGCGCGCGACCCGGCCGGGCTCCAGCAGGTCGAACTCGGGCCGGCCGAGGCAGACCACGTCGACGCCGGCGATCGCGCCACGCTCGACGAGGGCGCGGGCGACCTGACCCTCGCGGCCGGTCACGATGATCCTCATGACTGTCCGCCTCTTGTCTAAAAAATCGCCGGCAGGTCGCGCAGCAGGGGGTGCTTGCGGTCCTTTTCGGAGAGAATCGCGCGCTCGGCGGCGACCGGCCAGACGATGGCGAGCGCCGGATCGTCCCACGCCAGTCCCCGGTCATGCTCGGCGGAATAAGTGTTGGTGACCTTGTAGAGAACCTCGGTGTCGGGTTCGAGCGTGCAAAAGCCATGCGCGAAACCGATTGGAATCAGCAACTGCCGCCAGTTCTGCGCGGACAGCGTCACCGCGACATGGCGCCCGTAGGTCGCCGACGCGGCGCGCAGGTCGACCGCGACGTCGAGGATGGCGCCGCGCACCACCCGCACCAGCTTGTCCTGGGCGAACGGCGGGGTCTGAAAATGCAGGCCGCGCAACGTGCCCGTCTGCGCGGAGAGCGAATGATTGTCCTGCACGAATTCGAGGTCGACTCCCGCCGCGGCGAGCGCCTGGCGATTGTAGGTCTCGGAAAAGAAGCCGCGATGGTCGCCGTGCTTTTTGGGGGCGATGATCTTGACGCCGGCCAGCGGCGTCTCTTCGACGATCATTGGGATGTGCTCCGAAAGCTGGCCGGAATTCGCCCGGACTTTGACGTCTCCAGGTTTCCCGCCGCTTACCGCGAAGCTTGCAATTGACCGGGTCTTCGGCGTTTTGCGCCAACGTGAGCAACGGCCACGCGGCGCCGCCGTGTTCCATCGTCCCGGCGCCGATATGGTGTAGAAACGTCGCAGCGCTGGAATGATTTTGAACTAATTTGTTGACTGTTTGTTCTTTATACGTTCCAATTGCGGCGGGGTTCTGTGACGTCGGAGCGGGCATTTGGGCGCCTTCACGAATATGCGTGTGTTTCGCCTAAACGAGGGCGTGCGATGCGGAGAAGACGGGTTCTTCGTTGGGTCCGCGCCGATGCTCGTCCAGACCCCGCAGACCGAAGGCAGCGGACGATGGGTGGTGCGGGCGATCGAGGAGCTCAATTACGATCTCAGCGCCTGCTACGGATTGCCGATCGACGTCGCCTCGAAATGCGACGGTTTGGCCGGAGTCGCGCGGTCACTCGATCGCGGCGAGATAGCGCTCGCCCAGATCGGGGCGGTGCTGCTCGGTTTTCCCGATCCGCCGTCGCTCGCCAAGGATGCGCAGGGGCGCGGCTCCTTCGAACTTGCGGCGCAGCTTTTATGGAGCGGCTTGCTCAAAGCGGATTGGGATCCCGCCAAGCATCCGCGAACCGGGACCGCGCCCAACCCGGGCTGGTTCGCGCCGACCGGGGACGGGTCCGAGAGCCCAGTCCTGGCGCCTGGAAGGGCGCCGCCGTCGGTCTGGGAGACCGCGCGCGGGTTCATTCGGACGGCTGCCCAGGCAATTGCCGAACACTGGAGCGCCGCCGCATGGAGCGACCCAATCCTGAAGGGGATTGAGGTGACGCTCGCGGTTCTGGAGCCGACCGAGCTCAATCGCGGCGAGCAGCAATTGATTGACCAGCTGCGGGCGAGCCTCGATCCCCCGAAGACTCTCGACGAACTGCGGATGCCGCCGACCCACGATGTCCTCGGCTACGAACAGCATCACATTGTCGAACAAAACCCGGACAATGTCGCCAAGGCGCCCGACGATGTCGATCTGGAGAAGTTCGGCCGCGCGATGATCGATGATCCAAGCAACATCGTCTGGATTCCGCGCCTGAAGCACGAATCGATCACCGCCTACTACAACAGCAATATCGGCGGCGACCCGCCGGGCGGGTTGCGCAGGAAGTTTATCGGGGCGATGGATTTCGCTTCCCAATATCAAGCCGGACTGGCGGCGCTGCAAAAGTTTGGAGTGCTACAATGAGCGCAGCCGATTATGGGTCGATGGGAACCGGGCGACTGATCGAACTCTTTGTCGAGGCGGCCAGGCGAATCGGCGCGGGCCGCCAACTTTTCGGATTGTTCGACGGCATCGCCGCCGGGAGTTCCCCGGAGCAGGCGCCGGCCGCCGTCAAGCGTCCGGAAGACGCGGCCGAACTGCAGGCGATCGGCGCCGCGCTGCGATTGCGCAAGCCGATCCCGGAGATACGCCGCTTGTTCGAAAGCGAGGACCGCGATGTCCGGACCTGCGCCGCCGGACAGTTCGGCTCGATCGACCGTGAATGGTCGGACGCGACGTGGACGGGACTCTTCGCGGGCGTTTCGACGAGGGAGGTGATGACGTTGAGCAAGCGGGCGCGACAGAAGCCGCCGCGCCGCCCGACGCTGAAGGAAATGTCGGACGATGCGCTCGTCGCGCGTTTCGAGGACGCGGCGACGCGCGAATATGCGACCCGGTTTCTCGGCGGCGACGGCGACCCGGAAAGAACCGCGGCGCGCAACCGGATCGTCGATGAAGTGTGGGACGCGATGCGCGAACTGAAAGCGCGCGACGCTCTTCACCGGTTGCTCCCGTTGCTCGACAGTTCCAACATCACGGTCCGCCGCGAGGCGGCGACGGTGTGCCTGCGGATCGACGAGAAAAGGTCGATCGCGATCCTCGAAGAGGTCATGGCGAAGGGCGCGTTCGACGACAAGGTCCCGGCGCAGGACGCCCTCGAAGCCTGGCGCAAGAACGGCGTCGCGGTTTAGGGGTGTAGGGATGTCGACGGATTGGATCATTCGCGTGGCTTGTCCGTAGTGTCGTGAGCCTCGACATCCTTAACGCGCCAGACCGGTCGTCGACGTTCGACTGCGAGTTGGCGGCGCTCTTGACGCGACTGCATATTACCATAATATACATCGATGGTTGATTGGGCATTCGTATCCGGCTTCGAGTGGGACGCCGGCAATGAACGCAAGAGCGCCGACAAGCACGGCGTCAGCCCGGGCGAGGCGGAACAGGTTTTCTTCAATCAGCCATTACTGGTTCTCGAAGACGACCGTCATGGTCTCGCCGAGTCGCGCTTTCATGCGCTCGGCCGAACCAACGAGGGCAGGCCACTACACGTCACGTTCACGCTGCGTCGGGCCGGCGCCATGATCAGAGTCATCTCGGCGCGTGACATGAACCGCAAGGAAAGAGCCGTTTATGAGAAAAGCCCGTAAGCCGATCCCGTCATTCGCCAGCGAGGCGGAGGAGCGTACATTCTGGGAGCGCGCGGACTCGACGGTCCATCTCGATTGGAGCCGGGCAAAGCCGGTGCGCCTGCCGAACTTGCAACCGAGCAAGACGGCGATTTCGCTGCGCCTGCCGGTCAGCCTGCTGGAGCAGATCAAGATCGCCGCCAACAAGCGCGATGTGCCCTACCAGTCGCTGATCAAGATGTGGCTGAGCGAGAAGGTGGGGTAAACAGGCCTGTCCGCGGCTCGCCGCGCTATCGCGAAAATTTCTTGTATTTCAGCCGGTGGGGGATCACGCTGTCGATCCCCAGCCGCCGCTTCTTGTCTTCCTCATAATCGGCGAAATTGCCCTCGAACCATTCGACATGGCTGTCGCCCTCGAAGGCGAGGATGTGGGTGGCGATGCGGTCGAGGAAGAAGCGGTCGTGGCTGATGATCACCGCGCAGCCGGCAAAATCGAGCAGCGCCTCCTCGAGCGCGCGCAGCGTGTCGACGTCGAGGTCGTTGGTCGGCTCGTCGAGCATCAGCAGATTGGCGCCGCCCTTGAGCATCTTGGCCAGATGCACCCGGTTGCGCTCGCCGCCCGACAGCATGCCGACCTTCTTCTGCTGGTCGGCGCCCTTGAAGTTGAAGGTCGAGCAATAGGCGCGTGAATTGATCTCGCGCTTGCCGAGATAGATGATGTCCTGGCCGCCGGAGATTTCCTCCCAGACATTCTTCTTGTCGTTCAGCGCGTCGCGCGACTGGTCGACATAGCCGAGCTGCACGCTCTCGCCGATGACGATTCTGCCGGAATCGGGCTTGTCCTGGCCGGTGATCATGCGGAAAAGCGTGGTCTTGCCGGCGCCGTTGGGGCCGATCACCCCGACGATGCCGCCGGGCGGCAGGCGGAACGACAGGTTGTCGATCAGCAAAGTATCGCCGAAACCCTTCGACAGCGCCTCGAAGTCGATCACATTGTTGCCGAGCCGCTCGGCGACGGGAATGATGATCTGGGCGGTCGTCGGGGCCTTGTCGGCCTGTTTCCTGACGAGCTCGTCATAGGCCTGGATGCGCGCCTTCGATTTGGCCTGGCGCGCCTTGGGCGAAGAGGCGATCCATTCGCTCTCGGCCTCCAGCGCGCGCTGGCGCGATTCCTCCTCGCGGCCCTCCTGCGCGAGGCGCTTCTGTTTCTGCTTCAGCCACGACGAATAATTGCCCTCGTAAGGAATGCCGCGGCCGCGGTCGAGTTCGAGAATCCATCCCGTCACATTGTCGAGGAAGTAGCGATCGTGGGTGACGATGAGGATCGCGCCGGGATATTGGCGAAGATGTCCTTCCAGCCAGTTCACCGTTTCGGCGTCGAGATGGTTGGTCGGCTCGTCGAGCAGCAGCATTTCCGGTTTGGCGAGAAGCAGCCGGCATAGCGCGATGCGTCGGCGCTCGCCGCCCGACAGCGTGTCGACGTCGGCCTCGTCGGGCGGGCAACCCAGCGCCTCCATCGCCTGCTCGACCTGGCTGTCGAGATCCCACAGGCCCTGCGCCTCGATCTCGTCCTGCAGGCGGGTCATTTCGTCGGCGGTCTCGTCGGAATAGTTCATCGCAAGTTCGTTGTAGCGATCGAGGATCGCCTGCTTGGCCGCCACGCCGAGCATCGCATTGCCGCGCACCCCGAGGTCGGGATCGAGGTGCGGCTCCTGCGGGAGATAGCCGACCCGCGCGCCCTCGGCGATGAAGCCCTCGCCGACGAACTCGGCGTCGATGCCCGCCATGATGCGCAGCAGCGTCGACTTGCCCGAGCCGTTGACCCCGAGCACGCCGATCTTGGCGTCGGGATAGAACGACAGATGCACATTTTCGAGCACCTTCTTGCCGCCCGGCCAGGTCTTGGTGAGACCCTTCATGTGATAGATGAATTGCTGCGCCATGCGCCGCGCCGTCCTTGTAAAAGGGGATTGGGGTTGCGCGGGTGGTAGCAGGGGCGGGCGGGGGAGACAAGCGATTGGCGCTCCCTTCTCTCGCGAAGCGGGAGAAGGCGCCATGCGGCGCATGACGGATGAGGGGCGGCGCGACGTCGGAGTTCGGCATTGCTGCGCGAGGGCCGCGAGCGGCGCCGCCACCAGCAATTCATTGATTGCTTGGAGGCGATTGTGCGCGAGTAGAAAGCGAACTCAAGGATCGCCTTTCAGGCGACCGCCGCAGGCGGCGACCGCTTCGCGGTCGTCCTTGACTTCGATTTCTACTCGCGCTCCGCTCCGCCAAGCGAACGATGAACGGATCTGCCTCAGGCGGGCCACCTCTATGCCGGTCGCCTCAACCGATCGGCGTCGGCGAACGCGTCGTCGCGCATCGCTCGCAAGACAGCGGTTACGCTTCGCCCTTCGCGCCTTTCGAAAGCACATGCACGGCCGCGCCCAGCTCGATGGTGGCCTTCGCAGCGTCCGTCGTTTGCGCGTGTTCCACCGCGTAAACATCGGCGCGGCGCGCCTCGCCGTCCGCGACGATCCGCTCGGCTCGCGCGATGGCCTCCTGTCCGGTCGGAAACGACTCCCAGGACCAGAGATGCTCTGAGGTGGCGGCGTGGACCATGTACATGGCGGTTCTCGCGATCTCGAAACGGCGCGCCCGCGTCCGCAGGACGTGGACCGCGCTTACGGGATGGCGAGCCGGGCGGAGCCTGTCGCCGGCAAAAGACATGCCGCTCGTCAGGCGCCCGATGACCTTCGAGGCCAGACAGTGTCAGGCGGCGCCCTTCGGCGCGTGAGGCTGAGACACCCGCCGCAGGAAGATGCGGTCCTCCTTCACGATGAAGCGCTCCTGCGCGGCGAAGGCGAAGTCCTCGCGGGCCGATTGTCCTCCTCAGCCGGGCGCGATAGGCTTCGTAGGCTGCGAGGTTCTCGATATTGTAGACGCCATAGGCGGTTGTCGCAGAACCTTCATGCGGCGCGTAATAGCCGACGAGGTCCGCGCCGCAGCGCGGGATCGCCTCGCCCCAGACCCGGGCGTATTTGGCGAAGGCGGCCTGTTGAACGGATCGATTTCGTAGCGGATGAAGCAGGTGATCACGGCGGTCGCTCCCTGAATTGTCTCAAGGAGCGCGTCGTAGCGCCTCCCGGCCGCGAATGTTTCGGGCGCGACCGAATTGTCCGCCCTTCGTGGGCGCCCTGGAGCGCGGCCGCTCAGGCCGCCAGTCTCAACGCTGGCCGGGCGCGTCGTCGAACCGCGCCTCGCCCGCCGGCCGCCACGACCATGCCCTCGGCCCCGTCCAGCGCGCCGTCTTCGATCTCGAAGGCGAGAAAGCGCGCGCGATCGACCGGGCCCGGCAGATCGAGCGTCCTCGTCAGCGCGGCGTCGAAGCCGAAGCGCGCGTAATAGGGCGCGTCGCCGACCAGCAGAACCGCCTTGTGGCCGAGCATCGCGGCGCGCCACAGCGCCTCGCGCATCAGCCGCGAGCCGATGCCGAGCGAGCGATGGGAGCGGGCGACGGCGAGCGGTCCGAGCAGCAGGGCGGGGCGCCCGCCGGCTTCGACGGCCCAGCAGCGCAACGTGCCGACGAGCCTGCTGCGATCCCTGGCGGCCAGCGCCAGGCCCGTGGCGGGCCGCCGCCCCTCGCGCAGGCGCTCGCTCGTCCTGGTCCGGCGCGCCGGCCCGAACGCTTCGTCGAGCAGCGCTTCGCGCGCCGGCGCGTCGGCGACACTCTCCGGCCCGATGCGGATTTCCGGCGCACGCAAGTCCGTCGCCGCGAGGGGAGCGGGAACGAGCCCGGAGGGCCGGGCGGTTTCGACGTTGAAGGTCATTGGAGCTTCCTTGAACGGCGCATGGACGAATGCAGGCCCGCGCAGGCGAGCGCCTGACGGCTGTCGGAATCTTGAGAGAGCGGGGGAAGCCGGGGAGGGTGTCTCCGGGTCTTTGACGGCCCTAGATCACGTAGGACTTCAGCGGCGGAAAGCCGTTGAACCCGACCGAGGAATAGGTCGTCGTATAGGCCCCCGTTCCCTCGATCAGCACCTTGGCGCCGATCTCAAGACTGACGGGAAGGAGATAGGGCTCCTTCTCGTAGAGCACGTCGACCGAATCGCAGCTCGGCCCGGCGACCACGCACGGCGCCACCGCGTCGTCGTCGTAGGCGGTGCGGATGGGATAGCGGATCATTTCGTCCATCGTCTCCGCGAGGCCGTTGAACTTGCCGATGTCGAGATAGACCCATCGCTGCGGATCGTCGTCCGACTTCCTCGAGATCAGCACGACTTCCGCCTCGATGACCCCGGCGTTGCCGACCATGCCGCGACCGGGCTCGATGATCGTCTCCGGGATGCGGTTGCCGAAATGCTTGCGCAGCGCGCGGAAGATCGTCTGGCCGTAGGTCTTCACGCCAGGAACCTCCTTGAGGTATTTGGTCGGGAAGCCGCCGCCGAGGTTGATCATCGCAAGGTTGATCCCTTTCTCCGCCAGATCCTTGAAGATCGCCGCCGATGTTTTTAGCGCGCCGTCCCACATCCGCGGGTTGGGCTGCTGCGAGCCGACGTGGAACGACAGGCCGTGCGCGACAAGGCCGAGGCGATGGGCGTGCTCCATCACCCGCGCAGCCATCGCGGGGGCGCAGCCGAACTTGCGCGACAGCGGCCATTCCGCGCCCGCGCCGTCGCACAGAATGCGGCAGAACACCTTGGCGCCCGGCGCGGCGCGGGCAATCTTCTCGACCTCGGCCTCGCAGTCGACCGCGAACAGCCGGATGCCGAGCGCATAGGCGCGCGCGATGTCGGTCTCCTTCTTGATCGTGTTGCCGAAGCTGATGCGGTCGGGCGTCGCGCCGGCGGCCATGACCTGCTCGATCTCGGCGACCGAGGCGGTGTCGAAGCACGAGCCGAGCCGGGCCAGCAGATCGAGGATTTCCGGCGCCGGATTGGCCTTGACGGCGTAGAACACGCGGGTGTCCGGCAACGCCTTGGCGAAGCCCTCGTAGTTCTCGCGCACGACGTCGAGATCGACGACGAGGCGCGGCCCGTCCTCGCGGCGGCTGGCCAGGAATTTCATGATGCGATCGGTCATAGCGGCATCCCCCGTCGCGCGGGATTGCCCGCGCCGAGCGAAGTGAAAGGATCGGAGGCGATGCGACCGCCGGCCGGGCGTTGGAGACCCGACCGTCAGCGTTGACCCGCCACCCGCGACCGGACGCTTCTTCGCGCCGACGGCTGAGAGGCCGCCAAGCGTCGAAGCGCTCGATCAGATGCTGCGCCGTTGACTATGCCGCCGCCGGGCGGCTCATGATGAGCCAGCCGGTGGATTCACAGCCATCGATTGGGAGGGAGGATTCCCTTCCGCACGCCCGGCAAGATAGACAAGCCTCTTCGGTAAGCTGACCTTTGGAGGGCCAACAGAGACCAAAAAAGCCCGGTCCGTCGTTGCTTTAAGTCGCGTCCCCCGTTTGGCGGGGTTTGCCGGTTCGCCTCCGGCTGCCGATCTTTTCTGGGGTGGTTGACCGGCCTCTTGTCCGGATCCCCACCGACCGACACACGACCACAGGCACGTGCGTATTGGGCAATCGAGGTATTGGGCCAAACGGCGCGATTTACAAGCATTATTTTCGCGCCGGGCGATATTTTTCCAAACCGTCACATTTCATTCATGATGATGCGCGCGAACCGTAAATTTTCGGTAATTTTCCGGGGGCTGTCGCATCATTGCCGCGCCGGCGACACGGGGGCGTCATCAAGCGTTCGGCGGGGCGTCGCTAGCGAGTTGGCGGATGCCGCGGCGCCGTGAGGATCGGGCCTCGTTTTCGAATTGCCAGGGGCCGCTTGAGGCTCCGCGGCGCGCCGGGCGATCAGGCTGAATCGCAATCTGGCGTTTCGACGCGCCGCGTGCCGGCCCGCCGGGGCGTCGGTAGTGGGTCAGTCTGAATTTCCGCCATGGTTGAAAAGACGACCTGATGGTCAAAATCAAACGCTTGGCGTCCGGCTCGAGCGTCCGTTGTGGGTGGAAAGCGGAGATTCGCGTCAGCAGAAGCGACGACCCAGACGTGCCAGAAGCTGCCGTTACAACCTGCGGATTCGCGACCGAGCTACGAACCACTTGGAGTTTCGACCACCGGCACCGCCGGGACCCCATGAAATCAACCTTTGGATGGGCGCGTATGCACTGGTACAAGACGATTGGCACAGCTCTAACTTGCGGCGCGGCGTCGTGAGGGAACTCTCTATGGCTTGGTCCGACAATCTCGTCCTGGCTCCCCGACTTACGAAATCGCGTCATGCGCCAACGCGCGACTTCGCGTGGTCGCCGGACCTGGCACCGGAAAGTCGTTCGCGATGAAACGCCGCGTCGCGCGGCTACTTGAGAGCGGCGTAGAAGCCTTATCGATATTACCAGTCACCTTTACAAGAGTGGCGGCGGAAGATTTGCATCGCGAACTCGTCGGGATGAATATTCCTGGCTGCCACGAGCTGGAAGGTCGTACTCTCCACAGCTTGGCGTTTAAAGTCCTGATGAGCGCGCACGCACTTGCAGCGACGGGGCGCATGGCCCGGCCGCTCAATGAGTTCGAGATCGAGCCGCTGCTCGCCGACCTGGCCGGGAAGCACGGCGGAAAGCGCAAAGTGAAAAAGCGCATCAAAGCATTCGAGGCTGCATGGGCGCGGCTGCAATCGGACGAGCCCGGATACGTGCAGTCCGCAGAGGACGCCGCTTTGGAGGGCGATCTGATTGAGTGGCTGAGATTTCACCGGAGCATGCTCATCGGCGAAGCGATACCTCTCGTCTATCACTATCTGAGAAATAACCCGGCGGCACCAATTCGCCGCGAGTTCTCGCACGTCCTCGTGGACGAGTTTCAGGACCTCAATAAGGCTGAGCAAGGTGTTTCGCAGTCTGCTGACCTCGAACGCCGAGGTGTGCATCGTTGGCGACGACGACCAATCGATATATAGCTTCAGGCATGCCCATCCGGATGGCATCAGGCAGTGGTTGATAATCAATGCTGGTGCCGCCGACCTCGAACTTGTTGAGTGCCGCAGGTGTCCGACGCGCGTAGTCGTGATGGCAAATGCTCTGGTCGCGCACAACCGAGACAGACCGGTGCCGCGTGCGTTGAATCCGCGCCCACAGAACGGACCCGGCGAAGTTGACATAGTTCAGTACAATACGCTCAGCGACGAGGTTGAAGGGGTCGTGGGCACAATTGAAGGTCTAGTCGCTGCTGGCACGCCGCCTGGAGACATCCTTGTGCTTGCGCAACGCAGTGTGATCGGTACGCCGATTTATAACGCGCTGGTCGAGCGCGGGGTGCCCGCGCGGTCCTACTACGCAGAATCGGAGCTCGACGCCGAGGAGGCGCAGACGCGATTCGCGCTGCTCAAATTGTACGTCGATAGAGAAGACCGCGTCGCCCTGCGGTGGCTCCTTGGACTTCACAGCAGCGACTGGAGGACGAAGTCGTATCAGAAGCTCCGTGCGCATTGCGAGGGCGCAGGTGTCGGTCCTTGGCAAGCGCTTGACCAACTCGCCGCCGGCATCATCGCGATACCCTACACTAAACCGCTCGTCGAGCAGTTCGAGCGGATACGCGCCCAGCTTATGCGCTTGGAGGCGCTTCCTAGTCTCGCAGAGGTAATTGACGATCTTCTGCCTGAAGGCAACGACACCGTACGCGACCTGCGGGTGCTCGCGGTGCAGACGCTGGAGGTGGCGGGCGGTGACCGCGATGAATTTCTTGCGGAACTTACCTCTCTAATCGCGAAGCCGGAGGTGCCGACCGAAGTAAGCGACGTCCGAATTATGAGCTTGCACAAGAGTAAGGGACTTAGCTCCCCCGTTGCGATCATCGCAGGGTGCGTCCAGGGCCTTCTGCCTCGCCTCCCTGACGCTGATCTATCGGCGGTGGAGCGGCTCGCGCAGACGGAGGAGCAACGAAGGCTATTCTATGTCGGTATTACGCGCGTCAAGGCTGTGCCCGGGGAGGGAAAGCCGGGCAAGCTCGTGCTGAGCTACTCCCGGCAGATGCCCGTTGCGGCTGCCATGAAGGCCGGAATCCAACCAGCCCACACGCACTACGGAAACGCCCACCTGATCGCGAGCCAATTTATCTCGGAGCTTGGACCCACCGCGCCGGCTCCACGGCGGGGGTAGCCCTGCCGAAGGCGGACGGAGGCGAACATGAGCCATAGCGGAAAGTTTTGGATTGAGAATGGGCACATCTATGGTCCAGAAATGTCTGGCAAGTACTACATTCAAAATGGATATATCTACGGCCCGAAAAACGCCGGCAAATTCTGGATCCAAGATAATTGGATTTGGGGGCCAAAGAACGGCGGCAAATTTTGGATTCAAGATGGTTGGATTTGGGGACCGTCGAATGTTCGTCTTCCGTGGCTTGATTGATGGCGCCCACTTTTCACAGGGAGCATCGATCAACCCGCGTACCAGTGGCGCAGTCGCTTAGAGCTGTCGGATGTCTCCTTTGCGTCAACTCGGGTCACGCGGCCCTCCACGACCAATGACCACAACGGGTCGACTCCGGTCTATCGGCGCGGGAGCCAAGCGTCAGATTTTGACCACTAACCAAAACGCAAGTTGATTTCTGGTTTGCGCCATTGCGGCCGGTTCCGGCCAACGCGGCGGCTCTCGAAAGCGGACGCCAAGCCATCGAGGTGCTTGAGCATGGCCAACGCCGCCGAACTCGCCGAACACGGACGGGTCTGAGGCTTTCCGCCCGCCTCAGTTCAGCAACGGCCCCCACGACGGGTCGGACGCATAATCGGGCGTCGGCACCATGAACTCGCCGTGCCCGAATATGTCCGCCATGTAGATTTTCGCGCCTGACTGGCCGCCGGGGTCGCGGAAAAACATCACGAACAGGCCGTTGGGCGAAAAGGTCGGGCCTTCGTTGTGGAAGCCGTCCACCAGGATGCGTTCGCCCGTCCCGTCGGGCTTCATGACGCCGATGCCGAAGTTGCCGTCCTTCTGGCGGGTGAAGGCGATGACGTCGCCGCGCGGCGACCAGACCGGCGTCGAATAGCGTCCTTCGCCGAACGAAATGCGTTTGGCCGGGCCGCCGCTCGCACTCATCACGTAGATCTGCTGGGCGCCGCCGCGATCGGATTCGAAGACGATCTGCGAGCCGTCGGGCGAATAGGACGGCGAGGTGTCGATGGCGCCGGAATTGGTGAGGCGGGTCGAGGCGCGCGTGCGCAAGTCCATCGCATAGAGACTCGACATCGCGCCGTCGGACAGCGACATCACGACGGTCTGCCCGTCCGGCGAGAATCGCGGCGAAAACGTCATGCCGGGAAAATTGCCGACCGCCTGATGCTGGCCCGTTTCAACGTCGAGCAGCGAGACCTTCGGGTCGGCGTTGCCGAACGACATATAGGCGATCTGCTGGGCGGAAGGCGAGAAGCGCGGCGTGACGACAAGGTCGTCGCCGCGGGTCAGATAGCGGACATTGCCGCCGTCCATGTCCATGATGGCCAGGCGCTTGCGACGCTTCTCGGCCGGTCCCGTCTCGTCGACGAAGGCGACGTGGGAATCGAAGAAGCCCTTTTCGCCGGTGATGCGGGTGAAGATCGCGTCGGCGATCAGATGCGCGACGCGCCGTGAATTGGAGGCTTCGGTCACATATTGCGCCCCGGCGACCTGCTGTCCGGTGGCGGCGTCCCACAGCCGGAAGTCGGCGGTCAGATGGGCGGCGTCGGAATGCAGCACGCGACCGGTGACGACGAACTGGGCGTTGACGGTCTTCCACGCGTCGAAATTCGGCCTGGCGTCGGGATTGGCGATCTGCTCGGGAAATGTCGCCTGGTCAACCGGCTGGAGAAACACCGAGCGCGCAAAATCATTGGTGACGATGGCGCTCAGCTTCATCGCGCCGGCGTCGCCGACCAGCGGCGTCACGGCGATCGTCACCGGTTTGAAGTTGGAGCCGGCGTGAACATAGATGTCGCCTTCGGCGCGCGCGGCGGTTGGCAGCGCAAGGCCGAGCGTCAGCGCGACGGCGGCGAGGCGGAAAAAAATGCTGTTCTTGTTCATGGCGTTCGGGGTCTCGGTTGGCGTCGGTCGGTCGTTCCACGCCTATAGCGGCGCTGCATGACGGTCTCAGCAGGCGTGTCGGCCTTGCTCGGTGTGTTCAGTGTTCGCCGGCCGCGCCGGGCCGCCTGCCGACGTTCATCCCTGGGCGTCCTGCGGATCGAAGTGCACGGTCTTGGCTCTCCATTGCTCGAAATAGGGGACATATTGAGGCGGCACGTGCAACGGATTGCATTTGAGCACCGCCCGCATCGCGCTTTCGGCATAGGCGCGCCACGCCGCGTCGGACGGCGGATTGACCAGTTGCGGCCGTGCCGCCAGCGATCCGTCGGGGTTGAAGGAGACCCGGATCAAGGCGACGTATTTCTCGCCCTCGGGCATGGTCGGCGGCTGCGACCAGCAGTTGAGATAGGCCTCCTGCAGCCAGCCGTCGAGCGAGGCGGACAGCGAGGGCGACATGCGCGGCGCGTTCTGCGTCGGCGAGCCGAGCGGCGTCAGGCTGGCCATTTGCCGGTTTTGCGAGGGCTTGGGCTGGCCGATCAGCTTGGCGATGGCGTTGGGGTCGAACGGCTGGCGCGTTGAATCGGCGTCGGCCGATTTGGGCCTCGACGGCGGCTTCTGCTCATCCTCGGTCTTGACCTTCTCCAGGAACTTGGCGACCGAATCCGTCGGAGGCTTCTCCGGCGGCTTCTCGACGATCTTCGGGCGGGTCGGCGGCTCCGGCGGCGTCACGGCTCTGGGGTCGACGCGCGGCTTGGGCCGGTCCACTTCCGCGTCGGTCGGCGGGGGCGGGGGAGGCGGCGCGGCGACCTCGCGCGGCGGGGGCGGCGGCGGCGCTTCGGCGATCGGCTTGGCGGGCGGGCTCGGCGTCTCCTCCTGGGGATCGTCGATGTGCTTGAGGGCCGGCGGCGCTTCCGCTTTGGCGGGTTCGGCCGGCGGCGCCGGCGCGGTCGCTTCGACGGGATTGGGGGCCGGCTTTTCGACCGGCGCCTTGGCGAGCTTGCCGTTGTGCTCGCCCTTCATGATTTCGTTGAACTGCGACTGGGTGAGCGTCTCGATCGGCATCGACTCGGCCGCGTCGTCGAATTTCGGCGCCTCGGTGAAGCCGACAAGGATCGCCCCAAGCAGCGCCGCATGGAGCGCGCCCGAAACGATGATCCCCGATTTGGTCGGCTGCTCGTCCACCTCGTGAGCCCCGCTCAGCGCTTGTCGGTCTCGGTCACCAGGGCGACCTTTTTATAGCCGGCGGCGGCCAGCGAAGCCATCACTTCGGCGACGCGCCCGTACTGGATGCTCTTGTCGGCGCGCAGGTAGATGCGCTCGTCGAGGCCGTCCTTGGCCACGTCCTGCAGTTTCGCAATGAGGTCGTCGTTGGCGATCGGCGCGTCCATCAGAAACAATTGGCCCTGCTCGTTGATGGCGATGGAAATCGGCTTCTGGTTGATGTTCAGCGGCCCCGCCTTGGTCTGCGGCAGGTCGACGGCGACGCCGGTCGCCAGCAGCGGCGCGGCGACCATGAAGATGATCAGCAGCACCAGCATGATGTCGATGAACGGCGTCATATTGATGTCCGCCATCGCGCCGTAGCGCGGCACGCCGCGCCGGCGCCGCCCCCCTTGCGTCCCGCGGCGATCGTCATCCCCATGACCTGGCTCCCTTGGGTGTGGCTATGGCGTCAGGCGGCCTTGTCGTTCGACAGATGCTGGTCGATCTGCCGCGACAGGATCGAGGAGAATTCGTCCGCGAAGCTTTCCATGCGCGCCTGCGCCTTGGCGACGTCGCCTTGCAGCTTGTTGTAGGCGATCAGCGCGGGAATGGCCGCGAACAGGCCGATCGCGGTGGCGAGCAGCGCCTCGGCGATGCCCGGCGCGACCACCGCGAGCGAGGTGTTCTTGGAGGCGGCGATCGAGCGAAACGCCGTCATGATGCCCCAGACCGTGCCGAACAGGCCGACGAACGGGCCCGCCGAGGCGACGGTGGCGAGAAACAACAGGTTCGACTCCAGGCGCTCGACTTCGCGCGCGATCGAGACGTCGAGCACCTTTTCGAGCCGGGCGTGCAGCCCCATGAACGAGGAGGCAGCGCTCTGGAACGAGCGCTTCCATTCGCGCATCGCCGACACGAACAGGCTGGCGGCGCCGGAATTGCTTTGGGTCGAAAGCTGTCCGTAGAGCTCCTCGAGCGATTGCCCCGACCAGAACACCTGCTCGAAGCGGTTCATCGACCGTTTGAACCTGGCGAACAACAGCGTCTTGTTGATGATGATCGTCCAGCACCAGAACGAGGACAGCAGCAGGCCGACCATCACGAATTTGACGACGATATGGGCGGACCAGAACATCGACAGCAGCGTCGTCTCGGGGTTCGCGGCGGCCTGGGCGACGGCGTCGGCGGGATTCATGGCGGAGCGACCTCAGGGGACGGGAGACGGCGGGCGGGACCGGGCGCGGCGGCCCGGCTGGCGGCGGTTAACGGCGGGTCTGCTCCGCAATTGGGCCGAAACTTGGGCTGCGGACTTCAACCCGATCGTTTGACATTTTCATATGAAGTTAAGCCCTTCGCAGGGTTAATAGCCGGTTAGCGCGCCGCGCGCGCCCCCCTTTTTGGCCGCCCGGCGCGAACCGCCGGCTCCTGCGGCCGGCGATCAGCCGGGGCGGAGCGGGGAGTGCGACGGATATCTCGCCGGCGGCAAGTTCTCCAGTGCTTTTCCTCAAAAGGGGCATGGGCAAACCGCCGTTCGAGGCGTTATCGTGACGGTTTGCAGACCCGTCGCGTTGGCGGCGCGGAATGCGCGGGGGGAAGGCGAGCGGCGAAGCGCCGCGCCGGATGGAAGCGGAGAGGGCGATGGAATCCTGGGGTCCCTATTTTCTCGAATGGGGCTCGATGCTGCTGCGCTGGCTGCACGTGACGACCGCCATCGCCTGGATCGGCTCATCGTTCATGTTCATGCATCTCGACGCCTCGCTGCGCAAAGAGAAGAACATGCAGCCGGGCGTCTACGGCGTTTCCTGGCAGGTGCACGGCGGCGGCTTTTACGAGATGAGCAAATACACGCTCGCGCCGCCGGTGATGCCGGACCACCTGGTCTGGCATAAGTGGCAATCCTACTGGACCTGGATATCCGGCTTCAGCCTGCTGTGCTGGGTCTATTACGGCCAGTCGACGTTCTTCCTGATCGACCCGGCGGTGATGCCGCTTGCGCCGTGGCAGGCCGCCGTCGTCGGCGTCGTCGCGCTGGCGCTCGGCTGGATCGTCTACGACCTCTTGTGCAAGTCGCCGATCGCCAAGAACGACTCGCTGCTGGCGCTGGTCGGCTTCGGCTATGTCGTGGCGACCAGCTATGTCTTCACGCTGCTGTTTTCGGGCCGCGGCGCGCTGATCCACACCGGCGCGCTGATGGCGACGATGATGACCGCCAACGTGTTCTTCATCATCATGCCCAACCAGCGAAAATCCATCGCCGCGCTGGTCGCCGGCCAGACCCCGGACCCCAAATGGGGCAGGGAGGCCAAGCAGCGTTCGACGCACAACAACTACATCACGCTGCCCGTGCTGTTCATGATGCTGTCGAACCACTATCCCGTGACCTACGCCAATGCGCGCGTCATCCCGGCGATGGTCACCCTGGTCATCGTCGCGGGGGCGCTGATCCGCTATTTCTACAACATGTGGCACGGCGATCACGACAAGGCGCCGTGGTGGGCGTGGTTCGTCGCGGGGATCGCGATCTGGGCGGCGATGTGGGTGTGCATGGCCGCTTCGCCCGGCATGCGCGCCACCCTCGGCCTCGGGCCGGCGCCGCCTGTGCGGGTGGCCGCCGTCGACCTGCCCAAGGCGCCGGCGCCGGTGGTCGAAGTCGTTTCGACGCGCTGCTCGATGTGCCATGCGCCCGAACCGGTGTTCGAGGGGATCGGCGAGGCGCCCAAGGGCGTGCTGCTCGATACGCCCGAACATATCGCGGCGTTCGCCCCGGCGATCCGCGTCCAGGCCGTCATGACCCATGCGATGCCGCCCAACAACATCACCGAAATGACGCTGCAGGAGCGCGCCATTCTCGCCAAATGGCTGGCCGGCGAGAAGGTCGCGCAAAACTGAAAAGGCCCCGATATGAACGAACACATCGCGAGCGCCGCTCGCAAGCTGATGGCGCGCCTCGATGATTTCGCCCGCTTCAGCGACGAAGAAGGACGATTGACGCGCCTCTATCTCTCCAAGGCGCATCAAGCAGGCGGCGCGGCAATATGTCGCCTGGTGCGCCGAGGTCGGGCTGCCGGCGAAAATCGACGCCGTCGGGCAATGTCTGGGCGCGCTACGAAGGCAAGCGGCCGGACGCCCCGGCGCTGATGCTCGGCTCGCACATCGACACCGTGCGCGACGCAGGGCGCTACGACGGCAATCTCGGCGCGCTCGCCGCGCTTTCGGTGGTCGAGGAACTCACCAGGGCGGGCGAGCGGCTCGATGTGGCGGTCGAGATCGTCGCCTTCGGCGACGAGGAGGGCGTGCGCTTTCCCACCACGCTGACCGGCTCTCGCGCCTTCGCCGGCTTGTTCGCGCGCTCCTCGCTCGACCAGAAGGACGCCGACGGCGTCACCCTGCGCGAGGCGCTGACCAACTTCGGCTGCGAGCCGGAGGCGGTGGCGACGCTGCGCGGGCGCAACGTCGCCGCATTCGTCGAATTTCACATCGAGCAGGGACCGGTTCTGGAATTGGAGGACCTGCCGGTCGGAATCGTCACCGCGATCAACGGCGCTACGCGGTTTCACGCGACGGTGCGCGGGCTTGCCGGCCACGCCGGCGCGGTGCCGATGAACCTGCGTCAGGACGCGCTGGCCGCGGCCGCCGAAATGATCCTCATGATCGAGGCCCGCGCGCGCATCGAGGACGATCTCGTCGCCACCGTCGGGCGCCTCGAAGTCGAGCCCGGCGCGGTCAATGTCATTCCCGGCGAGGCGCGCTTCACTATCGACATCCGCGCGCCGCGCGACGAGCGCCGCCAGCGCGCCGTCGCCGACATCTCCAAACGCGTCTCCGCCATCGCCAGGGAGCGCAACGTCGCGCTGACGCTGGCCCACACCCACGACGCGGGCGCCTATATCTGCGATCCCCATATCGTCGCCGGCCTCAAGGCGGCGGTCGAACGCATTGGCCAGCCGGCGCGGCTGCTGCCCTCCGGGGCCGGACACGACGCGATGATCATGGGCGCGCTGTGTCCGGCGGGTATGCTGTTCCTGCGCTGCAAGGGCGGTCTCAGCCACAATCCGCTGGAGTCGATCACCGTCGAGGACTGCGCGGTCGGCCTCGCCGCGCTGATGGAATTCGTGCGGGGGTTCAAGCCATCGGCATGAGCGAAAGTTCAAATGCGCTATCCGATCGTCATTGAGCCGGAAGGGGACGGCGCCGCCTTTGGCGTTGTCGTACCCGATATCCCTGGCTGCTTTTCGGCCGGGAATACGCTGGATGAGGCCTTTGCCGGCGCGGAAGAAGCCGCGGCGGCATGGATCGACGCGGCTCTCGACGCAGGCGAGGCGATCCCGGCGCCCTTCAGCCTGGAGGTCCTGCGCCAGAATCCCGACTATGACGGGTGGATGTTCGGGGTCATCACGTTGGACCCCGCATTGTTCGACGATACGATCGAACGCGTGAATATCTCGCTCCCCCGCCGCGTCCTGTTGCGTCTCGATGCGCTAGCGCGCTCCGCTGGCGAGACACGCTCCGGCTTCATTGCGCACTTGACGCTCGAAGATCGATGACGCGCGATCGACGCCGCAAACAAGAGCGATCACCCTTGATTCTCTTGACACCCTCTCCCGCGCGGAAATAAATGCGGGACACAAAATAATTGCCATCGCGGGTGGTCAGCCCGTCGCCTCGAGCCGGGCGCCGCGATTGCGAACGGTCAAGCAGGGGAGTGAAACATGTCCACCGCCTTTTTCGGCGACGTCGCGCCGATCCGCTTCGAGGGACCGCAAAGCAAAAATCCGCTGGCCTATCGCCACTACCAGCCCGATCGGATGGTGTTCGGCAAGACCATGGCCGAGCAGTTGCGGCCGACCGTCTGCTACTGGCACAATTTCGCCTGGCCCGGCTCGGACATGTTCGGCGCGCCGACCTTCGAGCGCCCGTGGTTCGGCGAGACGATGCAGGCGGCGCGCCTGAAAGCCGATGTCGCCTTCGAAATGTTCGCGCTGCTCGGCGCGCCGTTCTTCACCTTTCACGATCGGGATGTCGTTCCCGAAGGCGCCGACCTCGCCGAGTTCGGCCGCAACCTGGCCGAGATCACCGACTATTTCGCAGCCAAGATGAAAGCCTCCGGCGTCCGGCTGCTGTGGGGCACCGCCAACCTGTTCAGTCACCCCCGCTACATGGCCGGGGCGGCCACCAATCCCGATCCGGACGTGTTCGCCTATGCGGCGGCGCAGGTGAAAAACGCGCTCGACGCGACGCATCGCCTGAACGGCGCCAATTACGTGCTGTGGGGCGGCCGCGAAGGCTACGAGACGCTGCTCAACACCGATCTCGCCCGCGAGCAGGAGCAACTCGGGCGCTTCCTGTCGCTGGTCGTCGACTACAAGCACAAGATCGGCTTCAAGGGCGTCATTCTGGTCGAGCCCAAGCCGCAGGAGCCGACCAAGCACCAGTATGACTACGACGTCGCGACGGTCTATGGCTTTCTCAAGCGCTTCGGGCTGGAGAAGGAGGTCAGGGTCAATATCGAGGTCGGCCACGCTTTCCTCGCCAAGCACTCCTTCGAACATGAAGTGGCGATGGCGGCCGCCTTGGGAATCTTCGGCTCGCTCGATGCCAACCGCAACGATTATCAGTCGGGCTGGGACACCGACCAGTTCCCCAACAACGCCGCCGATCTGATCCCAGCCTTCTACCACATCCTGAAGCATGGCGGCCTCGCGCCCGGCGGCCTCAACTTCGACGCCAAGGTGCGCCGCCAGTCGATCGATCCACAGGACCTGCTGCTCGGCCATATCGGCGGCCTCGACGTCTGCGCGCAGGCGCTGGAGGGCGCAGCGAAGCTGATCGAGGACGGCGCCTACGACCGGTTCCTGGTCGAGCGCTACGCCGGCTGGGACGCGCCTCAGAACAAGGCGATGCTGGCCGGCGGCGCCTCGCTTGGCGAGATCGCCGCGCGGGTGGCGCGCCAGGGGATCGCGCCGAAGCCGAAGTCCGGGCGGCAGGAATATCTCGAGAATTTGCTGAACCGTTTCGTCTAAGTCGCGCCCGGGCGGGCGATTCCCCCGTTTTTATGCGCCGCGATTAACGGCCTGTTGGCGGCCGTGCGCTACGCTGCGAGCTTGGGCGCCCGTTGCGGGCGCCGCGGCCACGCGTGGTGACACATGTTGCGGTTTGCGCTCCTGGCGGCCGGCGGCGCGGTGTTTCTCGCGCTGGTGACGACGGATCTCGCCTCGAACTTCATCCCGGCGCCGGTCCATGCGTCCGCGCCAGCGCGCCCGGCGTCCGCCAGGGCCGACGTGGCCGTGGCTGCTCCGGCCCCCTCAGCCGATACGCAAGCGGAGATCGCCGCCGATGGCGGCGGCCAATATGCCGCCGATGTCGAGATCAACGGCCAATACGTGCGGATGCTGGTCGACACTGGCGCCACGATGGTCGTCATTTCCTATGACACCGCCTCGCGGCTCGGCATCGCGCCGGTCGCCGGCGATTACACCGTCCACGTGCGGACCGCCAACGGCGTCGCGGCGGTGGCGCCGGTGATGCTTCGCGAAGTGACGGTCGGCCCGGTTTATGTCGGCGCGGTCCAGGCGCTGGTCGCCGATCGTTCCGCTGGCGCGATCAATCTGCTCGGCATGAGCTTCCTCAAGCGCCTCGCCAGCGTCGAGCAGCGGGACGGCAAGCTCGTCCTGCACCAGTAGGCCAGGTTCTCCCCGCGCTTGAATCGACGGCGCAATCCTGTACGAAGGCGATGGTTCGCCTGCGCCCTGATCGTGCGCCGCGGCGGGCGCGAACGCCGATCGAGGCTCTGATGTATCCCACGCCGACCGCGCAGCTTCGCCCCAACACCTACGGCTATGAATCAAGGCCCGATGGTGAAGCCGACCGGCTTTCGCGAATATGACGCGCGCTGGTTGTTCGGCGAGGAAATCAACCTGATGGGCGTGCAGGCGCTGGGGATCGGCCTGGCGACGCTGCTGGACGAAATGGGAACCGCGCCCGAGGTCGTGGTCGGCCACGACTTTCGCAGCTATTCCGCGTCGATCAAATACGCGCTGATCGCCGGCCTGATGGCGGGGGGCGCGACGGTCCACGACATCGGCCTGGCGATCACGCCGATGGCCTATTTCGCGCAATTCGCGCTCGATGTCGCCCGCGGTGGCGATGGTCACCGCCTCGCACAACGACAACGGCTGGACCGGCGTGAAAATGGGCGCGCAGCGCCCGGTCACCTTCGGCCCCGAAGAGATGGGCCGCCTGCGCGACATCGTGGTCGGCGGCCGCTTCCGGCTGGGTTCGGGTGGAGCCTATCGGTTCGTCGAGGATTTCCCGGCCCGCTATATCGCCGATCTCACCGACCGGCCCAAATTGACCCGCCGCGTGAAGGTCGTCGCCGCCTGCGGCAACGGCACGGCGGGAGCCTTCGCGCCGACCATCCTTTCGGCGCTCGGCTGCGAGGTCGTTCCGCTCGACTGCGATCTCGACTTCAACTTTCCCCGCTACAATCCCGAATCCCGAAGATCTGAAGATGCTTCACGCGATGGCGCAGGCGGTGCGCGAGTCCGGCGCGGACCTCGCGCTCGGCTTCGACGGCGACGGCGACCGTTGCGGCGTCGTCGACAATGAGGGCGCGGAGATTTTCGCCGACAAGATCGGCGTCATGCTGGCCCGCGACCTGTCGCGCCTGCATGCCGGCGCGACCTTCGTCGTCGACGTGAAATCGACCGGCCTGTTCGCGACCGATCCCGCGCTGCTCGCCAACGGCGCCAAGGCCGATTACTGGAAGACCGGCCATTCGCATATCAAGCGCCGCGTCCGCGACCTCAACGCGCTGGCGGGTTTCGAGAAGTCCGGGCACTTTTTCTTCAACGCGCCGATCGGGCGCGGCTACGACGATGGGTTCGTCACCGCGATCGCGATTCTCGACATGCTCGACCGCAATCCGACGCGCTCGATCGCCGATCTCTACCGCGCGCTGCCGCGCACCTTCGGCTCGCCGACCATGTCGCCGCATTGCGCGGACGAGGTGAAATACGCCGTCGCCGATCGCGTCGTTGCGCGCTTCAAGGCGATGCAGGCCAACGGCGAAGTGCTGGCCGGGCAGAAAATCCGCGACATTGTCACGATCAACGGCGCCCGCGTCACCGTCGAGGACGGCTCGTGGGGCCTCGTTCGCGCTTCCTCCAACAAACCCGAACTCGTCGTGGTGGTCGAAAGCCCGGTCTCGGAACAGCGCATGCGCGAAATGTTCAGCGCGGTCGACGCGGTGCTGCGCGAGAACAGCGAAGTCGGCGCCTACAACCAGACGCTGACGTGAAAATCCTCTACATCGTCAACGAGGACTGGTTCTTCGTTTCGCATTTCCTCGGCATCGCCAGGGCGGCGCGCGACGCCGGCCATCAAATCCACGTCGCCGCCCGCGTCGCGCGGGACGCCGCGACGATCCGCGCGGAGGGCTTTGCTCTTCATCCGATCGCCCAGGACCGCGGCCGCGCCAGCCCGCTCCGTGCGCTCGCCACGGTGATGCGCCTTCGCCGGCTGATCCGCGCCGAGCGTCCCGACCTCGTCCATACGCTCTCGACGCAATCGACCGTGCTGGGCGGCCTGGCGGCCCGGCTCGCCGGAGCGCCGGCCCTCGCTCTGTCGCCGACCGGGCTCGGCCATTTCTGGACCGAGCCGGGGTTTGCCTCGTGGCTCGCCCGCCAGGTCACGCGCGGGCTGCTGCGGGTGATCCGCGCCGCGCCGGCGCTGGTGGTGTTCTTCGAGAATCGCGACGATCCGCCCGAACTCGGTTTCGACCCGGCGGACGGCCGGATCGTGACGCTCGGCGGCGCCGGCGTCGATCCCGCCGCGTTTCCGCCGCAGCCGCCGCCTCAGGCGCCGCCGGTGCGTTTCGCCGTCGTCGCGCGCATGTTGCGCTCCAAAGGTGTGGCGGAAGCGGTGGAAGCGGTCGGGCTGGCCCGCTCGCGCGGGCTCGATGCGACGCTCGATCTGTGGGGAAGTCCCGATCCCGGCAATCGCAACACCTTTGCGGAATCCGATTTGCAGGCGTGGAGCCGGCGCGACGGCATCCGCTGGCGCGGTCCGACGAGCGACGTCGCGGGCGTGTGGCGCGACAGCCATGTGGCGCTGCTGCTGTCCTACCGCGAAGGGCTGCCGCGCTCGCTGGTCGAGGCGGCGGCCTCGGCGCGCCCGATCGTCACCACCGATGTCCCGGGGTGCCGCGCGGTGGTCGACGACGGCGTCGAGGGCCTGCTGGCGCCGCCAAGAGACATCGAGGCGGCGGCGCGGGCGATCGAGCGGCTGGGGCGCGACGCCGACCTGCGCGCGCGCATGGGCGCGGCGGCGCGCCGCCGTTTCGAGGCGGAATTCACCGTCGATCGGGTCGCCGCCAAGGTTCTGGCGGCCTACGCCCGGCTCCAACCGGCGCGCGCCGGCCGGTGAACCATGGCCGCCGATCGCTCCGCAACCCTCGCACAGCCGCCGCCGGTCCTGCCGGACCTGTTGCGGCCGGGCCTGAAAATCGTGTTTTGCGGAACCGCAGCCGGGACGGTGTCGGCCAGGCGCGGCGAATATTACGCGCACCCGCAGAACAAATTCTGGCCGACGCTGCATGCGATCGGGCTGACGCCGCGCCGGCTGGATTCTTCAGAATTCCGCTTGCTGCCCGATTGGGGAGTCGGACTCACCGACCTCGCAAAACACGCCTACGGAATGGACAAGGAGCTGCCGCCGGGAAGCCTCGGCGACGTCGCCCGCGCGCGATTGCTTGAGCGCATCCTGGAGCACCAACCTCGTATCCTCGCCTTCACCAGCCTGACCGCCGGCCGAAGCTACCTGCGCCGACAGGCCGACTTCGGCGAGCAGAGCGAGACGATCGGCGCGACGCGCCTCTGGCTGCTGCCCTCGCCGTCGCCGGCCGCCAACTGGAACTGGCGCGCGCATGAGCGCTGGTGGCGCGAACTGGCGGAACGCGCGGGGGCGACTGCCTGACGCCAGGGCGCCGCGCCGCGCGTCGTCAATCGACGAGGTTGACGTTGTGATCCTTGCACAGATCGACGGATGGCAGTTCGGTGACCGAGTTGTCGGAATACGTGCCGCGGAGGTCGTAGACGCAGTCCTTGTCGGTGGCGATCACCACGGACGTTTTCGCTCCGGGCGCGAGACGGGAAACGATCGCCTTTGGAAGGAACAGGCCGGCCGGCGTGGCGTCCAGCTCGGTGAGCGTAACCGAGCGCGCGTTGGTGACGACGACGGTCACGGACGCCGTCGGTTTCTTTTGCGGCTTCCCGACGGGGGCCTTCGCCGGCGCCGCCGTCTGGGCGCCGGCCGCGCCGGCAATCAACGCCGCGCCGGCGACCGATGCGACAAGCACCAGCCATTTTCGGTGAAAACGGCGCATGTGTGTTCTCCCTCCGATGCTGGTGGCGGGTCCGACGGCGCAAGGCCCGGAATTGGCGCTTGTCGATGTCGTCCGCCGCGCCGACCGACTTGCGGACCGCCGCCGCGCCGTCTTTTGCACAGCCCGCCGCGAGGCGCCAGTAACAGGTTCGCCATTGCGAGCCTGGCCCGTCGGGATGGCGGCGCCGTCGCCCGAACGGCCCGTGCCCCGCAAACGCGTCCGCCGTCTCGGCGGTTCATGCGCGGTTGGCCCACTTCGGCGCCCGGCGAAAGAAAGAGCGCGCGGCGCGGTCTTCCGGGCTGGCCCGCCGGCGTGCTAGGAATTGGATCGCAGGCTGCGGCGGATTGAGGTCGCGATTTGGGGGCGGGGCGCCCGGCGTCCGCCGCGATCGTCCGAAGCAGTGTTCGTCGCCACCGGCGGAGCTCAGGTTCAGGCGGTTCTGATGACTCGGAAACGGTCTTTCCTTCTCCTGATCTGGCTCGTCTGCGTCGCGCTGCTGACGCATGCGACGCCGGCTCTGGCCGACAAGCGGGTCGCGCTGGTGATCGGCAACGCGAACTACAAGAATACGCCGGCCTTGACCAATCCGGCCAACGACGCCACCGACGTCGCCCGCGCGCTGACCGCGGTCGGGTTCGAGGTCACGCTCGCCATCGACGTCGACAAGCGCAAGATGGACCAGGCGCTGGCGGATTTCGCGCGCGCCTCGACCAAGGCCGACGCGTCGTTGTTCTACTACGCCGGCCACGGCATGCAGTTCCAGGGGCGCAACTACATCATGCCGGTCGACGCCGACTTGCAGGATGAGATCAGCCTTCGCTACGAGATGACCGCCATCGACGAAGTGAAGGCGGCGGTCGAACGCTCCAACGGCGTGCGCGTGATGGTGCTGGACGCCTGCCGCAACAATCCGCTCGCCCAGCGATTTGCCCGTTCGATCACCAGCAGCACGCGCGACATTCCCAACGTGCAGGGCTATGCGCGTCCGGAAAAGACGCAAGGCATGGTCGTCGCCTACGCCACCCAGGCCGACGACGTGGCCAACGACGGCATCGGCCGCAACAGCCCGTTTTCGGCGGCCTTCCTCAAGGAGATCAAGGAGCCGGGGCTCGAGATCGGCACGATGTTCCGGCGGATCGGCGAGGACGTCTATCAGGCGACCAACGGGCGCCAGTCGCCGGAACTGTCGATTTCGGTGGTCCGCGAATATTACCTGAACCAGGCGGAGACCGACCAGGCGATCTGGGCGCGCATTCGGGCCAGCGCCGACGCCGATACGATTCGCGAATTCCTCAATCGCTATCCCAGCAGCTTTTTTGCGCCCGACGCGAAGGCGCGGCTTGATCTGCTCGACGATGCGGCGCGCGAAAAAGTCGCCGCCCTGCAACTGGAGCAGCAGAAGGCGCAGGCGGCGCGGCTCCAGCAGGAGCAGGCGGCGCGCGAAAAGATCGCGGCCGAGGCGCGGGCGCGAGAACAGGATCTGGCGGCCAAGCTCGCGACCGCCGAGGCCGAGCGCCAGCAGATGGCCGCCGAACTCGCGCAGAAAGCGGCGGCCCAGGCCGACGCCGACCGGCGCCAGCAGAGCGATCGCGCCAAAGCCGAGGACGAGCGCCAACGGCGCGAGGCCGATCTTCGCGCGCAGATCGCCCAGCAACAGGCGACCGCCAGCCAGATGGAGAAGGATCGCCTGTTGCGGGAGGCGCTCGCCAAGGATGGCGAGAAGCAGAAGGCCGACGAGCAGGCGCGCGCCGAACGCGAGCGGGTCGCCAAGGAGAGCGCCGAGAAGGAATTGCAGGCGCAGGCCGACCGCGCTGGGGCGCTCAAGGACAAGATCGCCCAGCTCGAACAACAGGCCGCGGCGGCGCAAGCCAACGTTGCCGCCGCCGAGCAGAAAGCCGCCGACGCGCAGAAGGCGGCCAGCCAGCAGTTGGAGCAGCAGAGGCAGGAATCGGTCGCAGCGGAAGCCGGTCGTTTGAAGCAGGAGCAGGCGGAGCGCGAACGGATCGCCGCCGACGCGCGGGCGCGCGAACAGGATCTGGCGGCCAAGCTCGCCGCCGCCGAGGCCGAGCGCCAGCGGATGGCCGCGCAACTCGCCGACAAGATCAAGGCGCAGGGCGACGCCGATCAGCGCGGGCGCGCCGACCGCGATCTGAAAGAGGAAGCCGATCGCGCGCAGGCGCTGAAGGCCGAAATCGCCCAACTCGAGAAGGACGCCGCGCAGGCGCGCGCCAACGTTCAGGTCAGCGAGCAGAACGCCGTCGACGCACAAAAGGCCGCCAGTTCGGTCGAGAAGGTCGCTGCGTTGACTCCGACGCTATCGCCCTCGCCGCATGACGCCGCGGGGGCCGAGGCGACCGCGCTGGTGCTGCCGATCCAGGCCGAATTGCGTAGGCTGGGATGCTACCCCGGCGTTGAGCCCGACTGGAATTCGGCGGCGATGAAGCGCGGCGTCGCGCGATTCGCGCAATACGCCAAGCTCACGTCTCCGCCGGATTCGCCATCCGCCGCGCTGCTCGACGATCTGAAGGGAAGGCGCGAGCGCGTGTGTCCTTCCGAATGTTCGCCGCGCGAGGTCGAAGTCGGCGGGCGCTGCGTCGCCAGGACTTGCGGCGTCGGCGAGATCGTCGGACGCAACGGCGCCTGCGTCGCCAGGCCCGCGGCCCCGCGTCAGGCGGTCGCCAACGCCGCGCCGAAAGCGCGCGCCGCGGCTCCCGCCAAGGGGCATTGTTTCAGCTTCAACGGCAATCAGTATTGCGAGTGAAGATGGGCCGTCCTGTGATGTGGAAGTTGACGCTGGCGGCTCTCGTGGCGGCGTCGGCTTCGCTGCCGAGCGCGACCGGCGCGCGCGCCGCCTTTTCGTGCCGCGTGCCCCGCGCGATTCTGTGTGAGGGCTGCGCCAGCCAGATCGCCATCACGCTGCGGCGCGACGGCGGTTGCCGCATTTCCTTCGCGCCGCCCTCGACCGCCGCCGCGCCGTCGACGCCGGCAGCCTCGCCGCAAGTGGACCTCGATTTCCAGGTCGAGGTCGCGCCGGTCCGCGGACCGGCCGGGCGCGCGAAGAGAATTTACGGGGGATCGCCGAAAGGCGGAAACGCCGCCCGCTTGTCGTGGCTGAGAGCCGCGCCGCAGTCGCGATGCTTCGTCTTCAACGGCCAGCGCTATTGCGAATGACATCAGGCGTCGCGAATCGGAGCGCCGATTGCCTCTCCGTCTTTGCGAGGAGCGAAGCAATCCAGATATCGTGGCGTCTGCTTTTATGGCTCCAGTCAGCGCCGCGCGAATATCGCAGGCGCCGCGAACTATGCCGGCAAGCGTCACGATCTCTGGATTGCTTCGCTTCGCTCGCAATGACGTGATTCTGACATCCGCTTCCAACCGTGGCGCTCGCGACAAGCCTCAACTAACATTCAAACCGAACCCCCTCACAGGACCGTCCGGAGCGGCGCTCGTGCAAGATAAAAAACGTTTCCTTTTGAACGCCGCGTTCAGCCTGTGCGTCCTGCTGGCTTGGCTCCACGCGAGAGGCGCTTATGCCGAAGACGCTTCCCCATCCGTCTGGCCGACCAAGGAATGGCTGACGTCGACGCCGGAAGAGCAGGGCATGGATTCCTCGGCGCTCGCCAAACTCGTCAGCTATGGCGCAAGCAATTACTTTGACAGCCTCCTCGTCGTCCGTCACGGGCGAATTGTCACGGAGGCCGCTTACGCGCCCTATACGGCGGATATTCCGCACAACATCTTCTCCTCCACCAAGGCGGTCACCGGCACGCTTCTCGGGATGGTCCACAAGGACGGCCTGCTCGATCGTCTCGATCATCCCATGCTGGATTTCTTCGCGGATCGCCGCGTCGCGAACCTCGACGACAGAAAGAAGGCGATCACGATCCAGAACCTTTTGGACATGACCTCCGGGCTTGATTGGGATCAGGGATTCCAGGGCGGCAAGGAGCAAACGATGAACGAGCTGTATCGAAGCTCGAACTGGACCCAGTTCATTCTCGATCGTCCCATGGCGCACCCGCCGGGCGAGGTCTACAACTACAGCAACGGCAATCCCGATCTCGTGTCCGCGATCATCACCAGGCTGACGGGCAAGCTCGCCGAGGATTATGCGCGGGAAAAGCTCTTTGCCCCGCTAGGCATTGTCGACTGGCACTGGGACCGCGATCCTCAGGGGCTCACGATCGGCGAGGGGATGCTCTACTTGCCGCCGCGCGACGCGGCGAAGATCGGCTACCTGTATCTGCATCATGGCGAATGGGACGGGCAGCGCCTGCTTCCGCCGGGCTGGGCCGATGTTCTGGACCACACGCTCGTGAACATGCACGCGTCCTATGATCCCAACCAGAGCTATTCGAACTTCTTTTGGGTCAATCCCGACAGACGCGCCTACATGGCGAATGGCAAGAACGGCCAGTTGATCGCGGTGTTCCCTGATCTGGATGTTGTGGCGGTGACCACCGCCAGAAAGCAGGTCCGGTACAGAGTCCTGATCGATGCGGTTTATGGCGCGGTCAAGTCCGGGTCTGCGCTGCCGTCGAACCTGGACGCCGCCGGGCAGCTTGCCGATGCGATCAAGGACGCCGCGGTCGAAAAGCCCACGCCCGTCGCCCCAACGCCTGACATCGCTTCCGCGATCTCGGGAAAGACCTACAAGTTTCCTGACAACCCGCTCAGGCTAACGTCGTTCACCCTCGATCTGACCGACCCCCGTCCGCATTTTGAATTCGAATTGTCCTTGCGTTATCCGGTCGGCTCGTCCGTCACGTACAGCCAGCCGATCGGGCTCGACGGGCTCTATCGCCGGGGATCGCCGAAGCTCTCCGACCCCGGCATCGGGCACATCACCGCGGCCAAGGGAACATGGCTGAACGAGCAGACCTTCGTGATCGACGCGCCGGATGTGGGATACGGCGAACAGCAAAAGGTCATTCTGACGTTCAGCGGCAAGAAGCTGAACCTTCATCGCACGGTCGCCGTCGGCGAAGGCTGGGACGGATCGGCGGACGGCGAACAGAGCGATGAGTGAAGGGCCGGACGCGATCGCGTGTTGAATCTAGCCTTGCTTGCCCTGATCGGCGGCGCTGGCGCCGTCCAGAAACCGCGCCACCGCCGGATCGGCGCGCAGCGCCGCCAGGTCGTCCGGCGTCGGCAGTTGCGGGCGGTCGCGCGCCGCGTCGACCATGCAGAGAAAGCCGAGCTTTTCGTTGGTCGCCGCGCGAAACTGATGCCAGGTCCACGGGGCGATCGTGATGAGGTCGTGCGGCTTGACGGCGTGGACGGCAGTTCCGACGAGCGCGCGTCCCATGCCGCCGAGGATCATCACGGCGTGCATGTGTTCGTGGCGCTCCAGCGTCGAATAGCCGCCCGGCGCCACCTCGAAATAGCGCAATTCGCCCATCAGGCGCGGATCGGAGAACAGGATCTGCCGCGACACCGCCCGGAACGGCGCCGCGTCCTCGTCCTTGTAGAGGCGCAGATCGACGCCGGCCCAACGAAGATCGTCGGTCGATTCGCGTAAGGACGGCGGTTGGCGAACAGCGTCAGACATCAGCGTCTCCATAATCATGGTCGGCAACCGCGCGCACGAAGCCCGCGGTCTCGGCGGCGAGGCGTTCGCGCGGCGCCGAGAGCAGCGCGCCGCCGATCAGCATCATGACATCCTTGCCGTAGAATCGCAGCATTTCAGGCACGCGCTGCACCGTCATCCCGCCGGCCGGCGCGGGAACGCTGGCGCGCATGTCGCCCCAGGGATCGCGCAAGCCCGCGGCGATCCGCGCGCAGGTCGCGGGCGAATAGCCGAACCGGCCGCCGTGATTGGGAAAGATCGCGGCGTCCGCGCCGAACAGCCGGAACAGCCGCGCCATCAGCGCCGGCGAGACGCGCGCCGCGCCCGACATCGTCGGATGGGTCACGAAGGCGAAGTCGGGATGCGCGAGGGCGAGCCCGTGCAGCGTCGCAACGCCGGCGATCATCGGCGCGATCATCACAATGTCGATCCCCTCGTCGCGGGCGACGCCGATCTGCCGCTGCATCTCACCGAAATGGCCGTAGAGGCTGGGGATATAGCGGGTGGGACGCCCGGTGACCGCGGCGGCCTTGCGCACCGCCGCGGCGCAGGCGCGAACCCGCGGCTCGAAGGGGCTGTAAGCCTGGTTGGCCAGACCGTGGTCGTCCTTGATGAAATCGAGGCCGCCCAGCGCGAGTTCGAACGCCAGCGCGCCCAGGGCTTCGGCCGGCAGCCCCTGCGGCTTGAGCGCCGAGCAGGTCAGCGCGCGCCCCTGCGCCTGCGCGCGGCGGCGCAGGCCGTCGAGGCCTTGCGCCGGGCCCGGGAACGCCGCGAGCAGTTCATCGGGCAGGCGCAGGTCGTCGAGGATCACGTCGTCGTGCAGCGAGGTGTTGCCGAACGCCATGTTGACGAGTTGGCCGGCGTCGGCGCCGACGGTCGCGGCGGCGAGCGCGATCTCGACGTCGAACCAGCCGTCGCCGCGATCTTCGATCTGTCCGACCTCGCCGACGATGTCGGAAAGGATCGACGCCTCGCGCACCGCCGAGAGCGGCATTTCGACGCTCTGCTCGACGGCGATGTCGCGCGCGCGGGCCTCGATCGCGCCCGCCTCGCCGCGGACGCGGTAGCAAGCCGTTATTCTCGCCGTCAAAACGATCTCCCGTTGGGGTAGTGGGTCAGTTTGAAATCTCTTGATTCGTGTTCCAACGCAGCCATCCGAGACGATCCCAATGCCTCAGCGTAGCCGCCACTCTTTGCAATCTTGATTGGCGGCGCACTTCAAGCACGAATTCGTCAGGTGCTTCAGACCGGCCGACGCCGTGAGTCTCCAAAATGCTCTTAAGATTCGATACCTTATCGGAGGCCAGGTGCTCGCCAAATTTGATGGTGAATATCACTGTTAAGCGGCTTTCCGATTCTCGTATGGTCCGCGTTTCGCCTCTTCGGCCCCGACCAGCGCGACGATATCTGACACTTCCCCCGTTCGTTTCGCCTTGATGGCCCGGATTGGCCGGCTCGCGCAACGGGATTCTCGGCGGCGTTCAGGACCCGGCGACGGTAAGATCGAGCGCCCAGATCTGCCCGACCAGAGACTTGCCGAACGAGACATGCGGTTGTTCGCTGACCAGCGCGAACCCGGCCGCCTCATAGAGCCGGCGCGCGGCGATGAGGACGTCGTTGGTCCATAGCGTCAGGCGCCGATAGCCCATTTGCCGTGCGGTCGACACGCAGGCGTCGACGAGGGCGGCGCCGATCCCGAGCCGGCGCGCGCTCAGGCTCGACGTAAAGCAGGCGCAACTTGCCCGTTCCGGCGTCATCGCCGCGCATTAAAAACACTGAGCCGACGATCTCGCCGTCGCGCCGCGCGACCCAGCCGCGTTCGCGCATCGGATCGAAGGTCTTGACGAAGCCGCCGAGGATTTCGGCGGCGAGGCCCTCGAAAGTCCAGTCCCAGCCATATTCGCCGGCGTAGAGGGCGGCCTGGCGATGGACGATCCAGCCGAGGTCGCCGACCTCCGGAGGTCTGGAGGACGAACGGCGCGCCGGTCGGCGCCTGCGCGCCCAAGACCTCCTCGATCACGCCCGCCGCGCCGACCAGCCGCCGCTGCGCCGCTTCGCTCAACGGCGCCAGCAGGCCGGCGATCTCGACGATGGTCGCGCGTTCGAGCGCATCGAACGCCGCGCGCCCCTCGCGGGTCAGCGAGAGCAGGCGCCGCTTGGCGTGCGCCGCGCTTGGCGCGCCGGTTGCGAGGCGCCGCGCCCGGAAGCGTTTGAGAATCCGGCTGAGATGCGCGGGGTCGAGCGCGAGGTCGCGCGCGATTTCGGCGGCGGTGGGCGCGGCGCGGTGGGCAAGCTCGTAGAGCACCCGCGCTTCGGTCAGCGAAAACGGGCTGCGGCTCAGGCGCTCGTCGAGCAGGCCGAGCTGGCGGGTGTAGAACCGGTTGAACCGCCGCAGGCGGTCGACGGCGTCCATGGAATCTCCCGGCAATCTCTCGCGCCGATGCGACGGGGGAGACGTAACGCCGAGTGTTGACTGAGTCAACACTCGCACAGGCGGCGGCGCCGCCCGAATGATCCGCCGTGTTGTGCGCATCGCCGCATGCGCGCTTCACGGGCAGCCATTTGCCCGCTAGAGTGCTGTTGGTCCAGGACGGCTTTGCGTCGCCTCTGGGGAACAAGGGTCGAAGAGGCGCGCGATCGGCGGCTTCCAAGGCCCAGCGGGAGCGGCAGCCATGCCGCCTCGAACCGGGAGGAAATCGGATGAAGAACGTTGTTAAAATTGGCATACTTGCGTCGGTCGCCTGTCTCTGGGGCTCCGGGGCGTTCGCGCAATCGGGCGCCATCAACAAGGCGGTCGGCGGCTATTCGTTCGAAGACGCCGCAAAGGAAGCGCCGACCACCAAGAAGGACGGCAAGCCGCTCACCTTCGCGATCATCACCCACACCGCCGGCAACGGCTTCTTCGATCCCGTCTATGTCGGCGCCCAGGTCGCCGCCAACGCGTTCGGCATCAACCTGATCCGGCTCGGCTCGGAATCGCCGGTCGACGACATCCCGCGCGAAATCCAGATCCTCAACCAGATCGTCAACGATCCCGACCATCAACGGCGTGATCATGACGACGCCGCAGGTCGGCGCCTATAACGACATCGTCAAGAAGCTCGAGGAGAAGGGCGTCGTCGTCGCCACCACCAATTCCTTCGATCGGCACGCTGTACGACCGCAGCAACATCAGCCACACCGGCCAGGACGCCTCCGCGGCGGCGATCGGCGGCGAGGCGATCGTCAAATGCCTGATCAAGAACAACATCAAGGGCGGCTCGATCCTGTTCCCCAACACCGTGCCGGTCGGCAATATCGAAGTGAACAACCGCGTCACCGCGGCGTTCCAGGCGACCCTGAAGGCGCTGAAGGCGGCCAACCGCCTGAAGGACTTCAAGGTCGACGCCGGCCCCAACAACATCGGCGTCGACGTCGGCACCGACATCACCGCCGGCCCGATCGTGCAACTGATCGAGAGCCGCAAGGACGTGGTCGGCCTGTTCGGCCCCAACGGCGGCGTCACGCCGGCGATCGGCGACGCGATCTCGCAGCTCAAGCTGAACGGCAAGATCTGCTCCTACGGCTTCGACCTCGGGCCCAAGCAGCTCGAGGCGATCAAGACCGGCGCGCTGATGGGCTCGCTCGGCCAGCAGCCGTTCCTGCAGGGCTTCTATCCCGTGATGCAGCTCTATCTGCAGATCGACCGCAACATCTCGGCGGCCAATCTCGACACCCGCGCCCAGCTGGTGACCAAGGACAACGTCGACAAGGTCGGCAAGCGCTTCGAAAACTGAACGCGCAGCCATGCGGGCGGGGGGCCGAGCGGCCCTCCGCCACGCCCTTGCGAAGCTCGGTCCGCCATCCCCGCCCCCATCTCCGTTGCGAGCACACTGATCCATGAGCGCTGTGGCGATCGTCACGCCCCCGGCCGAGAGCGGACGCGAGACATCGCTGCTGTTCGGCGGCTGGGAGGTCGGCCTGCTCGTCATCATGGCGCTGCTCTATGCTCGGCGGCCTCTATCTCAATCCGGCGTTCTTCGGCTCGACCGACGCGCTGTTCTCGGTGCTGCGCGACGCCTCGCGCTACGGCGTGATGGCGGTCGGCATGACCTTCGTGCTGGTCAACAAGCGAGCTCGACCTGTCGGTCGGCTCGACCTTCGGCCTGACCGCGACCTTCTTCGGCATGCTGTTCGCGCCGACCTATTTCAACCTCGACATCACGCACCGCGGTGTTCTGGTGCCTCGTGCTCGGCCTGACGATCGGCCTGATCAACGGCTTCCTCGTCACCGTCCTCGAAGTGCCCGCCTTCATCGCGACGCTGACCATGCTGTTCATCGGCCGCGGCGTCATCCTCGGCCTGACCGGCGGCAAGAACATCGCCTTCGAGATCAAGGCGGACACGTTTCCCGACTTCTTCCGCCTCGGCGACAATCAACGCGCTCGGCTTCAACAACCAGATCGTCATCTTCCTGGTCATCGCGGCGGTCGGCGCGGTGACGCTGGCCTATACCTCGATCGGCTGGACCACCTACGCGACGGGCGGCAACGAGCAGGCGGCGCGCTACGCCGGCATCAACACGCGCTTTGTGCGCATGCGCTCCTATGTCCTCTCCTCGCTCTGCGCCGTCATCGCCGGCCTGATGAACGTCGCGCAGAGCAAGGACGCCGACCCGACCTATGGCATCGGCGCCGAGCTCATCGCCATCGCCGTCGGTGATCGTCGGCGGCGCGGCGATTTTCGGCGGGCGCGGCCGGGTGATCGGCTCGTGCCTCGGGGCGATGTTCATCGGCCTGATCGACAAGGTGCTGCGCGAGGGCGTGCCGATCACCCGCATCATCGACGTCGGCGGCGACAAGATGGAAGTCGCCGCGGTCGCGCAATTGCCGCCCGGCGCGGTGCCGGCCTTTCTCGGCGTGGTGCTGATCATCGCGGTGCTGATCGAGCCGTGGCTGGTGCGCCGCCGCGCTGATCCCGCGGCTGTGGGCGCGCTTGCGCGGTCTGCCGCCGCCGCCGATCCCCGATCTCGGCGGCGTCGCCATCGCCGGCGCGCAGACGCGCGGCACGACGGCGCAGGCGCGCGGCCTCGGCAAGCGCGGGCTCGCCGCGTTCATCTACCGGCGCGACGCGGCGGCGGTGATCCTGCTGGTCGCGCTGTGGCTGTTCGGCCTGTGGGCGCGGCCCGACTTCTGGGAGGGGCTCGACAATTCCTTCACGATCCTGCTCGCCTTTTCCGAGATCGCGCTGCTGGCGGTCGGCCTCACCTTCGTGATGGCCAACGGCGACATCGATCTTTCCGTCGGCTCGGTGCTCGCGCTGTCGGGCGCCGTCGCCGCGGTGATCATGAAGGACACCGAGCTCGGGCCCGTTCGTCGCCGTCCTCGCCGCGATCGTCGTCGGCGTGTTCGCCGGGGTGATCAACGGCTGGCTCACCGCCTATGTCGGCCTGCCCGCTTTCATCGCGACGCTCGGCACGTTCTACTGGGCGCGCGGCATCGGCTCGTCGATCGTCGCCGGCACCCAGCTCAACGGCTTTCCCGAATCGTTCAACCTGATCGGGCCGCAGCCTCTATGAATTGCTCGACGTGCTGGGGCATCGCGCCCGAGGGGGGCTGGCTGCTCGCGGTCGCCAAGGCGGTCAGCGTGCAGACGATCTTCGTCATCGTGGTGGCGCTGATCGGCGGCATCGTGCTCGCCTAGACGCCGTTCGGCCAGAAGGTCTATGCGATCGGCGGCAACGAGCGCGCCGCGAATTTCGCCGGCATCAACACCCGGCGCGTGCGTTTCACCGCGATGGTGATTTCGGCGACGCTGGCGGCGTTCGGCGGGGTGATCTACGACGCGTTCTATCGCAGCTTCATCCCGACCGCCGGGCAGTTGCGCGAACTCGACGCGATTTCCTCGATCATCATCGGCGGCGGCTCGATCTTCGGCGGCTATGGCACGATGATCGGCTCGATGGCCGGCGCCGGCGTCATCACGCTGATCCGCTCGCTGCTGTCGCTGCAGATCATCCTCAAGAACGGCGGCTCGTTCGTGCTGCCGCAGCAATGGCAGAACGTGTTCATCGGCGGCATCCTGATCATCGCGGTGGTCGGCGACATCTGGCTGCGCCAGAACAACATTCTCGGCCAATGGTTCGGCCGGGCGAAGGCCGGCATGGAGCCGGCCGATCGCGCAGGGGAGAACGAGACATGACCACCCCGATCGTCGAGATGCGCGGCGTCACCAAGAGCTTCGGGCCGGTGCAGGCGCTGGTCAACGTCAACCTGCGCCTGATGCCGGGCGAGGTGCTCGGCCTCGTCGGCGACAATTCGGCGGGCAAGTCGACGCTGATGAAAATCCTCACCGGCGCCTATCAGCGCGACTCCGGCGAGATTTTCATCAACGGCGAGCCGGTGCGCTTCAAGAGCCCGCACGAGAGCCGCGACCGCGGCATCGAGATGATCTACCAGGACTTCGCGCTGTGCGGCAATCTCGACGTCGGCCAGAACATCTTCCTCGGCCGCTGGCCGCTGCGCTTCGGCCTGTTCGTCGACCGCCCGCGCATGCACCGCGACGCGCGCGAGATCCTCACCCGCCTGAAGGTCGACGTGAACTCGGTCTACCAGAAGGTCGAGAGCCTGTCGGGCGGGCGCCAGCAATCGGTGGCGATCGCCCGCGCGATCTCCTTCGAGCCCAAGGTGGTGATTTTCGACGAGCCGACCGCCAACCTCTCGGTGACCGCGACAAAACGCCTGCTCGAGACCATGCTCGAACTGAAGCGCCACGGCGTCGCGCAGATCATCATCTCGCACCGCATGACCGACATTTTCGAAGTCGGCGACCGCGTGATGGTGCTCAAACGCGGCCGCAACGTCGGCGACCGCGAGATTGCGCTGACGGTCGAGAAGGAAGTGCTGGAGCTGATCGTGTCAGGCGTGCCGGAGGACGCCGCGCAGGTGGAGCTGGCGTCGTAGGGGGAGGGGCGGGAGCGCTTGAAGAGAGACCTCAGGGCAAGGAATGGTAGGTTGCCTCGCACGGATTTGTTGTCGTTTGTGAAGTCGCTTCCTGTTTCCAAAAAACCGCTGGGTTTGACGCACGTAACGAGTAGTTATTTCCTGAGGGATATCGTCGAGACCGGCAATATTAGCGCAGTTGAGCGTTGCCCAGTGATCGGGGAGCTACTTACGTATGCTTTCTATGGGCGGGCCGCGTTTCGGGCGCGCACAGATTCTGAGCCAACGAATCTTCCCTGCTTGTTTCCCTCCGTTCTAATTGTTGACCCTAGGAGCGCGCCGCCTCCAAAATATGTCTTCGGCTTTGACACTGGGGCCTTCGTCGCGGGCATGATGGATTTCGTGTCTGCATCCCGTACATGCCGCTCTTCGATTTTTTGATTGCGTCCGAGCTGGACTCAGCCGCCAGGCTAGTTTCCGCAATATTTGCAACCGACGACGATTATTTTCGAAACCGACCATCAGCTGCCTTCCAAGTCCCGGCCTCCAACTTCGAAGCGGTCTGCTATCGACAAATTGTCTTTGCAGGGGCTGCAACGGCGGATTGGACGATCGCGCATCCACGCCAGAGCTTATTTTTAGCGATCCCATCGACCTTAGTGTCTGTCCGGGAACATATTGAATTGGATAAATCGTTTGTGATTCAAGGAGGGCGGCCTGATTCGATTGGGAGCCGCCGATGTGGACGAAGGAGAACCGCGCCCGCTACGACCGCAGCCGCCTGCGCTATCCCTGCGACCTGACCGACGAGGAGTGGGCGCTGATTGCGCCGCTGATTCCGCCCGCCAAGCGCGGCGGCAACAAGCGAACGGTGAAGCTGCGCGAGGTCGTCAACGGCCTGATGTATATGCTGAGCACCGGCTGCCAGTGGCGGGCGATCCCGAAAGACCTGCCGCCGCGCTCGACGTTGTATGATTATTTCGATCTGTGGAGTTGGGACGGCACGCTCGATCGGATCCATTACGCCCTCTATGTCGAATGCCGCGAAAGAGCCGGGCGCGAGGCGTCTCCCACAGCCGCCATGATTGACAGCCAGAGCGTGAAAAGCGCTGAAAAAGGGGGCCTCACGATCCGCACGGCTACGATGCGGGCAAGAAGATCAAAGGCAAGAAACGGCATATTCTTGTCGACACGCAGGGCCTCTTGATGCACGCCATCGTGCATGCCGCCGACGTTCAGGATCGCGATGGCGGCGCGCTCTTGATGGCGACGTTGTTCGGCCTCTATCCCTTCCTTCTGAAGCTCTACGCCGATGGCGGCTATCAAGGAGCGGGGTTTCAGGGCGCGTTGGCGACAATTCTCAACCGCGTGAACGTCGAGATTGTCAAACGTTCCGATCAAGCCCAGCGCTTCATCGTCTTGCCTAAACGATGGATCGTCGAACGAACCTTCGCCTGGCTCGGACGATGCCGAAGGCTCGCCAAGGATTGGGAGTGCCTCAATCGAAAGGCGCTCGCCTTCCTCAAGCTCGCCTCGATCCGCCTCATGACGCGAAAGATATGCAATTCAATATGATGTTCTCGGACAAACTCTTAGAAAATCTGTGCGTGCGGCGGTGCTACCTGACTCATTGGCCAGTGATCCAAAGATTGGCGGTGCGTTGAAGGCGTTTGGTATTAGTGTCTATGATTACCCATGGACCAATGGTAGCCGACCGATGGAGGTCCATTTCTTGGTCAGAAGATTAGTCGAAATCGGCCTACCGGAACCTCAAATGGCTGTGAGCGACGACCATCACCTCCTTCTTATGGGCAAGTCCGCATCTGCCCGGTCCGTGAGCGCTCCATTTTGGGGTGTGCCTAGCTTCGCAATTCCTTTGTTTCAATTGAATGATCAAAGCAACGCAGTTTACGTGCAGCGCGTAGACGACGCCCGGAAGATAACGGGATTCGATCTGTTCAAGGATGCACCTGGCGCTGTGCCGTTAAAATCGCCTTGTTACGCTGGCATTGGGGATCAAGAAGTTTTTGCGTTCCTTGATCCTTCCGCTGTGGCTTACGCCGGAACGCGCCCGAAGCTTTCGCGCGTGGTAAAGGCGTGGGTTGCCAAGATCGAGGCTCCGCTTCAGAGGATGAGCTTCGCGCGCTTTTGTGGCGATGGGCGACTCGCCGAGCGCGCTGCAGCCGAGGCTGTAAAGGTAAAAGCTTCAGAACTTCGAAGCGAGAATCAAGCTATCCGGTGGTTTATTGACGCAGTCGTGCTTACGGAATTGCTCACGACACTGGCGGCGTCGAAGCGGGTTGCGCAAGGTAGGATATCAAACGATCTACTTGAAACGGCTCGCGTGAGCGTCCGCCGGAGCAAAAACCTGCGAATTCAGATTGAGGTTCCTATATCGCTGCTCCAGCGAGATGTTGGGCAGATGAGTAGCTATGGAGGCAAATTGGCGAGACTTCTTCGTCTGGCGCACTTCGCGACCGGCCGCGAGGTAGACATCAAGGGCGTTGAAGAAGAGAGGCACTCTTGGTCGGCTCGCGAAACCGTCTTTTGGCCGGCTCGCGAAACCCTCGTGCGGAGACACGAAGCTGCCGAAATGGACCGAGTTGACCGCCTTCTGGCGGAAATAAGACGATGCCCCCGTCAGGAGGAGCGCGTAGCCCTGCTAATTAGAGCTCTGATTTCCGACAGAGCCGCTGCATGGAGGGCGCTAGAAAATTATTCGGATCGCGCCGGCTTTGCGCAGAATGCAATCGACCATCTTCGCGAAGCATTGCGCCCCGAAATGAAACAAAATACCTTCGATAGAACTATAGAAATCGAACTTTCAAGAATCATCTCTGATGCGTATCCGCTTAATCGGGGTAGGTTACTGCTGAGTTTCGCGCGTATACTCGGCAAGCGTCGTAAATTCGCAAACATCATACGTGATCGGACACTTCGATCTAACTCCCGTGACGTCGCGATGTCGCGAGAGCAATACTGAACGAACTCGGTTGACTTAGACTAGGTAGACCGAGCCATCGCGGTCGAATAACTCCTATGATCGCGCCCCTCCTCACACCTGGGTCGCCATCGGCCGCACGACGATCTCGTTGACGTCGCACGTCGCCCGGTTGCTCGATCGCGGTGCGGATGGCGCGGTCGATGGCGTCGGGCTCGATCGCGGTTCCGCGACAGCCGCATCCGCGTCGCGCGGCCGGATCGTTGATCGTTTCGCGAGAGTTGCGCTGGCGTCGCAGGGCAGGGGCGCGCGCCACACCGTCACGCCCGCCGAAACACCCGCCGCGCCGCCTCGTCATAAGGCTTCGCCTCGAAGCCCTTGACCAGCGCGACGAACTTTTCGGCGCCTCGCGTCGCGCGGAGGCGGCCGTCGGCGAAGGTCATCACGAACCCGAGGTCGGGCGTCACGTAGAGCGTCCAGAGGCGCTTTCCCGACGCGATGTCCCTCAGCGTGATCGGCCCATAGCCGCCTTCGGATTCGATGACATGGCGGCTGTCGGCGGTGAAGTCGCGGGCCGGGGTCTCGAGCAGCGTGCGCCCCGTTTCGATATCGACGACGACGCCGGGATATTTGAAATCGCCGCTGGCGCTGTCGAAGAATTTTCCGATGAGGAGCCGGCCGTCCGGCGATTGCTTGCGGCCATCGCCGGTGAAATCGTCGATATGCACTTCGGCGTCGTTGACCCTGGCGTCATCCGGCGCGACGCGCTCGACGACGCCGAGGTCGGCGCGCGCGCGGTCGCAGAACACGACGCCGCAAACCGGCTTGAAATCCTTGTCGAGCGGCGCGATCAGCGACGTTGTCGGACTGCGCGGCCTGAACCCATTTGCCGGCCCTGAAGATCGTTCCGCCGCGCAGCAGCAAGACCTTTCCCGCGTCCGAGACGCGGGCGAACCGCCAGTCGGGCTCCTCGGCGCCGGGCAGGCTGAAGCGGTCGGTCCGGCGCGCCGCGTCGATGTCCCAGAGGTCGACGAACAGATGGCCGTTGCGGTCATCGGCCGGCCCCATCCCGGTCATCGACGCCAGGACATAACGGCCATGCGGGGACAGCGCGCGGATATCGAACTTCGTCGAATCCAGCGCCCATTCGCTCGCCCGCTCGACCAGCCGCAGGCGTTTGCCGTGCCGGAAGACCATGATTTCCGGGGCGCGGGGAGGATCGTCCTCGGGGCCCCGGACCACCGCGAACGTGCTCGAATCCGCAGAGATGGTCGGCGGCCCTTCGACCGGGTTGAATTCGACCACCCGCCGCATCTTGTCGATGTCCCATGTCGTGACAAGGCCGTTCGGGCTGTCGCCGATCGACAGGTAGCGGGCGTTGGGCGAAATCTCGGCGAACCCCTCCCGGTCTTCCCCGCTCCTGCGCCAAAGGGGTTTGAAGGCGCCGTTCGTCGCTTCGAACACGCCGGAGTCGACGTCGCGGTGATCGCCTTCGCCGCCGCCTCGCGAGATGACGAGGAAATGCGCCGTCGAAGGCGAAGGCGCTGACCCCGTATCCGTACCAGTCGTCGGGAATTGTGGCGGTCCACGGCGGCGAGGGATGCTGAAGGTCCCAGATCTTCAGCCGCGCGGCTGCGCTGTCGTCGACGCCCGCCCCGGTGATGATCGCATAGCGCCCGTCGGCGCTGCGCAAAATCCGGTCGATCTTCGCCGGGTCGGGAAACTGGTCGGCCAGCCCATGACGCCTGAGGAATTCGACGATCCGGCTGTAATCCGGATTTGGCTTCCGACGCTCGGCATAGACAAAATCCTGGAGGTCGCCGAGCCTGTCGAGCCCGAGATATCTCATGGCGTCGCCGCGGACCGCGTCCTCCTGCCTCAGCATCTGGCCGGTGGCGGCGTCCCAGCTCAAACGCTGTTTGTCATTGGCCAGCGCCTCGACGGTCTTGCCGTCCTCAGAGATCGCCAGGCCAGTCAGCGGACGGGCGTTTGTTCTCAGCACGCGCAGCAGCACGCCGCTGCGCATGTCCATCAACCGGACGATCGAGCCCCCGGCGCCATAGGTATAGGCGGCGAACCACTTTCCGTTCGGCGCGATCAGCAGGGCCGTGGCGGCCCCGAAATAGAACACTTGCGACGTGGCGACGAACCCGGCGAACGGGCCCTGCGTCGCCACAGGGCGAGGCCGGTCCAGGTCGATCGCGCGGCCGAGCAAATCCCCCGCGATCGCGGGCAGCGCAAAGGCGACGACGGCGACCAGGCCGCCGGCCGCTCGCAGCAGGAGACGCAAATATCCGAACATGGCCCGGGCTCAAGGTTCAGGATCAGGCGATGAGGGAAGACGATTGCGCCTTGTGGATGAAATTTCCGTTCCCGGCGCTGGCGAAGCTCGGCGCCGGCGGCGAAATTCCGGCGATCGCGCGGTCCGCGTGAACTCCACCGCAAGCGCGCGCGGCGGCCTGCGAACCACTCGCGCTACCGGATGCGGCCTCCGCCTTTCGCGCGCGCGATCACACCTGCGTCGCCAGCGGCCGCACGACGATCTCGTTGACGTCGACGTCGCCGGGCTGCTCGATCGCGTAGCGGATGGCGCGGCCGATCGCGTCGGGCGCGATCGCGGTTCTGCGATAGGCGACCATGCGCTCGCGGGCGACAGGGTCGCTGATCGTGTCGGCGAGCTCCGAGGTGACCACGCCGGGATAGATGCAGGTGCAGCGCACCTTGTTGCTCTCCTTGCGCAGCCCTTCGGAGATCGCGCGCACCGCGAACTTGGTCGCCGAATAGACCGCGCCGGTCGGCTGCGCGACGAAGCCGCCGACCGACGACACGTTGACGATGTGCCCTTGGCCGCGCGCCTCCATGCCCGGCAGCACCGCGGCGATGCCGTGCAGCACGCCGCGGATGTTGACGTCGATCATCCAGTTCCACTCGTCGACCTTGAGCGCGGCGAGCGGCGACAGCGGCATCACGCCGGCGTTGTTGACGAGAACGTCGATCGGCCCGAACTCGTCGCCGGCGAAATCGGCGAACGCCTTCATGTCGTCGAGCCTGGTCACGTCGAGCGCGCGAAACCGCGCCAGCCCGCCCGCCGCCTTGATCTCTGCGGCGAGCGTCGCCAGCCGGTCGGTGCGCCGCGCGCCGAGCACGACGCGCGCGCCGGCGGCGGCCAGCACAAGCGCGGTCGCCGCGCCGATGCCGCTCGAAGCGCCGGTGATCAGCACGACCTTGTTGTCCAGCGAAGCCACGGTGTTCTCCTCGAAGCGGTTATAGGTTGGATGCGGTTTGGTTTGCGCGCCGGCGCGAAGAGCGACGTCCGGGCGCGATCGGCCCCTTGACGCCCGCATGGTCCGAAGGCGACGGCGACAGTTTACCAAACCCCTATTTTTCTTCGACGGTTATTGCGCAATCGCGCGTCGCGATCGGTCAAAATTACGTAAAATCAAGCGATTAAGTATGGTGGTGTCGCAATCCCGGCCGTGGACCCAACGATTTGTCAACCCCTTTCCGTAATGATCGGAAGGGGCGCCAAATGACCGATGACCCTGTGACGCTAACGACAGTCGAGTCCTTTATCGACTCGCGCCAACCGGCGCTTGCTTTCCCGTCGTGGCTCGAGCGGCAGTTTGAACTCGATACGCGCGGCCGTCGGTCACAGCGCCTGAAGGCCAACACCCTCCACATGATGGTGGTCTATAATCTGTTCCTGTTCGGCGACTGGCTCCTCGTCCCGGACGAGGTTCCACTGGCGTTCGCGCTGCATTTTCTCGTCGTCACTCCATGGATGTTGTTTGTCGCGTGGCTGATGAGGACGACGCCCGGAAAGGCGGTTCGCGAGGGGACCGCGGCGACGCTGCCGATTGTGATCGTATTGCAAATCATGTGCGTGTTCTGTTTCAGCAGGTCGCCCTACGTGAATCACTACCAATATTTTGTTTTGTTGCCTGTTCTGTTCACGAATACGATCCAGCGTTTGCCATTTCAATATGCGACGGTCGTTTCCTGCTGCATTGTTGCGTGCCAAGGCGCCGCGATCATCGCCAGCGGCCACATGCCCGGACCGGTCGGCGTCATGGCGTCGGTGACGCTTGCGGCTTGCGCCTACACGACGCTGTTCTCGAATTTCTATCTGGAGCGCGACTTCCGCAGGTCATATCTTCATGCCCTGCGTGACCGCTTGCGGCTCGCCGAGGCCGACGCCGAGTCGAGACGCGATGCGCTGACCGATCTCGGCAATCGACACTCCTTGAACGCTCGCATCGCCCGGCTCTGGCAGAGGGGCGACAATTCGAAATTCCCGATCGCGGCGATCCTGCTCGACATCGACTATTTCAAGGCGTTCAACGACAGGTACGGCCATCCGGCTGGCGACGCGTGCCTCAAACGGGTGGCGGTATGCGTCAAAGCCGAATTGCGAAATGACGACGACCTGGCCGTCCGCTACGGCGGCGAAGAATTTTTGCTCTTGCTTTCGAGGACGGAAGTGTTCGACGCCGTTCGCGTCGCCGAGAGGATCCGGCGCGCGATCGAGGCGCTTGGCATTCCTCACCACGGCGCCGTCGGACGTCGATGCGTGACCGTGAGCCTCGGCGTCACCGCCGCGCCGGCTTCGACGCTCTCGGCGGAGGAACTCATCTCGGCGGCCGACACCGCGCTGTACGCGGCGAAACGCAACGGCCGTAATCAGGTTTGGCCGCCGCTGCTGCGCGACGGCGCGCCTCCAATCGCGGATTCCGGTGCGGCGATCGTCTCGATGAAGGGATGAGTCGCGGAGTCCGAGCGAACCCGTGCGACGTCTGGTGTTTGATCCCGGCGGTTACCGCGTCGCCTTATTCCATTCACTCTTTTTCTTCGGCCGCCGCCCCGCTGGCGGCGCGTCGCGCCCGGCCGGATTTCAACCCGATCAGGGGACTAAATGAAGCGGCGCCGCAATTGCTCAAGCGCCTCCAGGCGTGATGCCAGCGGTAAGTTCTTCGCACCCTCAGGTTTCTGCGACATTCTCTTTCTGTAAAGCAGAATATATGCTACTCTTTCAAAAGATCGAGCGCACCCGCCAGTCGCCATTCCGGAGCAGTCCCATTGGCCGAGTCCCAGGCAAATCATTCCCCCGCCGAAACCCGCGCCAAAAACCGCCGGCGCGCGCTGCTGCGCGAGGCGCGGCGGCTGAGGGCGGCGCGCAAGGATCGGATTTTCGGCTGTTTCGTGAGCGGCATGCCGCATGGGGCGATCGCGCGCCTCGAGAATTGCTCGGCGCAGGCGGTGCGCAAACTGATCGCCCGCGAGCTTGCCGGGCGCCGGATCGACCCGGCCGGCGATTTCGCCAAGCTGCAGATCGCGCGTCTCAACGATGCGCTGATGGCGGCCAACAGCAAGATGCTGGAGGGCGATATGGCGGCGCTCGACCGGGTCGTGAAAGTCGTTGCCGAACTCGATCGCTATCACGGCTTCGCGCAGGCGCTGGCGCGGCGGGAAAACGCCGCGCGGCCGCTGGCGCTGGCCGGGCCGTTGCCTCCAACGCCGCCGTCGCTGCCGGCGCCGGAGCGCGGCGCCGAGCCCGCCGACGAGGGACAAATCCGCATCGCAAGGCTTTGAGAAGGCTGGCGAGGTGGATGAAATGTCGCTTCGGGCAGTAGGCCGCCGAGGGGGTCATCCGCAAATGGCGGGCTTTCCCCCGAGCGTGACGACTTATGATCGAACGGGTCGAGAGTGACCCATCGTTTCGCATGGCGGAGCGTGTTTCACCGCTGGGAGGTTGTCAATGATGGCCCCATGGGCCACCGCCGAAGGCGGCGCGCTTCGCGCGTCATTGACAACCTCCCAGCGGTGAAAAGAATCGCCTCCATGCGAACAATGGCTCAATAGCGAATGAAACAGGCGATTGCGGCGCGCTTCGATTGCTTCGCGTCACCCCCTACGCGCTCGCCTCTCTGACGATCTGGTTTCGCCCGCCGCGCTTGGCGTCGTAGAGCAACGTGTCGGCGCGCTTGACCAGCGATTCCGGATCGTCATGGTCGCCGAGCCCGGCGATGCCGAAGGATGCGGTGATCCCGCTGAACTGCTGACCGTTCTGCACGTTCTTCCACTGCTGCGCCTCGAGCTTGCCTCGAATCTGTTCGACCAGCACGGTGGCGGAGACGATCGTCGTTTGCGGCAGGATGATCGCAAATTCCTCGCCGCCGATTCTGGCGGCGGTGTCCCGGCCCTTGATGTTCTTGGTCAGCAGTTCGCCGAAGCGTTGCAGCACGCGATCGCCGAACGGGTGGCCGAAATTGTCGTTGATCTTCTTGAAATGGTCGAGGTCGGCCATGATCAGGCACAGCGGGGCCCCGCGCGCGCGCGCCTCGGCGATTTCCTTGGTCAGGTTGGCGTCGAACGACCGCCGGTTGGCGAGGGCGGTCAGGGGATCGCGCATCCCCATTTGTTCCGCCTCGACCAGTCGGGAATTCAACTGCGCCACCTGCTGGCGGGATTTCTCCAGGTTCTGCGAGAGATCGGCGGTCTCGCGCCGCATCTTCTCGTTCGAGTCGATCAGCGCGCGGGCGATCGTCCGAATTTTTTCCGGGCTCGCCGAAACATGGAGGCTTCGATTCGCCTCGACCAGCGATTCAGAATATTGGCCGCTCGACGCCAGGTGGGTCTGGATCAGCTTCAAGGCGGCGCTGAGTTCGCGGTCGAAGCGCGACTCCCTTGATTCCGCCCCGCGGCTTTCTTTTCCTGAAGCGGCCGCCGCGTCGCCGTCCGCGGCCCGTGCTTCGCCCAAGGCGACCTGAACCAGGCCCAGGGACGACAATCCGAGAATGCACAGCAGCGCGTAGGGGCTCTGCAGGCTCGCCGTCGCGCCGGCGATCCCGAGAATCGCGATCGCGACGATCACCAGGAGTTGCCGCCGCGGCGTAACCAGAAATCTTAGAGAAAGCGCCGCTTCCACGGTGAAACCCCATATTGGACAACCACATCGCTCCGAGAATTCACACAGAATGGTTAAGTATTTCAGCAATCGGCTCGCGTTCAGGCTGCGCCGCCCGCCACCCGGGTCCGGGCCTGACCGCCGGCGGCCGCGGCCTCGTCGCGATGTTCCCTTGAACCTCGGCCCCATCGTCCCGATCTTGCGGCGATGAGCACATCCGACCAGCCGCCGCCGTTCTCCATTCTCGATCTCGCCCCGGTCGTCGAGGGGTCGACGCCGGCCGAGGCCTTGCGCAATTCGCTCGATCTCGCCCGCCACGCCGAACGCTGGGGCTATCACCGCTACTGGCTCGCCGAGCATCACAACATGATCGGCATCGCCAGCGCGGCGACGGCGGTGGCGATCGGCTATATCGCGGGAGGCACCAGCACGATCCGGGTCGGTTCGGGCGGCGTGATGCTGCCCAACCATGCGCCGCTGGTCATCGCCGAGCAATTCGGCACGCTGGAGTCGCTCTATCCCGGGCGCATCGATCTCGGGCTCGGCCGAGCGCCGGGAACCGATCAGCAGACGCTGCGCGCGTTGCGCCGTGATCCCGCCGCCGCCGACAGCTTTCCCCACGACGTTCTCGAATTGCAGGCGCTGCTCGGGCCGCTGCAGCCGGGGCAGACCGTGCAGGCGGTTCCCGGCGCCGGCCTCAACGTGCCCTTGTGGATTCTCGGGTCGAGCCTGTTCGGCGCGCAGCTCGCCGCGATGCTCGGGCTGCCCTACGCGTTCGCCTCGCATTTTGCGCCGGACTGGCTGGCGCCGGCGCTGCAGGCCTACCGCGCACGGTTCGAGCCTTCGGAGCAATTGCAGCGCCCTTACGCGATGGTCGGGGTCAGCGTGGTCGCCGCCGACACCGACGCCGAGGCGCGCCGGCTGTTCACCTCGACCCAGCAGGCCTTCACCAACATGCAGCGGGGGACGCGCGGCCGGCTTCGCCCGCCGCTCGACGACATCGAGGCCTATTGGACGCCGGCCGAGAAGGCGCGGGTCTCCGGCATGCTGGCCTGCGCGTTCGTCGGCTCGCGCGAGACGGTGCGGCGCGCCCTCGAGGCGTTCATCGCTGAGACCGGCGCCGACGAACTGATCGTCGCCTGCGCGATCCACGATCACGCCGCGCGGCTGCGCTCCTATGAAATTCTCGCCGAGGTCAGGACCGCGCTTCGTCCGGAAAAGGCGCTGGCCTGACGGCGCGCCCGCGCCTTCACCTTGGGCGCGAGCGTGCGCGAACGCGCGGCGCGACCGCCGACGCCAGGTGAATTCCGCGCCCCGCCCAGGTTTTGCTGTCGTTGGCGGCCGGCGCGACGATCTCCTCACGCGCCATCGTCGACTGCGGATCGAGCCGATCGAGCTGATGCTCCGCGACGACGCGCTCATAGGGTTCGGACGCGCATTTGATCCGGTATTGAAGCACGCTTCCGAGCGGCGGCATTTGCGCGCTTACGACATAAGCTCCGGCGGTCTTGGCATAATGCCCCCAATGCGGGATCAGCACGACGGCCTCTCCCACATCGTAGAGATGACGGCTCATTTTGTTCTCGCTGCAACTAGGGTCGGGACCGCCGATAGGCGCGGCGGGCTCCAACCGATTTTCCGGCGGGGCGCAGGACGTTGTCGCGACGTCGAGCGGCGCCAGATCAGGCAAGTGTTTATATAAGCCTAATTTGAGCGGCCCGGTAGCAAATAGCGCGAAAATGTCGCTTTTGTTCGAAACGCCCCGATGACCGGGGCCATTCGAGCCGCGAGGCCGCCGCACGGCCGACAACAATCCGCCTGATTCCGGCGACCCTCGCGCTCGCCTCGCGCCGCCAACGGCGGTTGCATGCCGCTCCTCCATTCGGGAGGTCGGGCCAGACCGGGAACGGAACAGGCACGAATCGGCTTTGGCGCCTGGCGCGCCAGAGTCAAGGGGTTGCCGCTTGCCAGGAAAAAATTCCATCCCTACGGCTATCGTCGTCGCGATCCGCTAAGATTCCTGCACCGCGGGCTGCGGGTTCGCGAGGGCGAACGCGCTGCAAGAATGCGCGCCAGGCGCCGGGAGGCAGCCGGCTGGCGGCGCGGCGAGGGTGGGTCATTTCGTCATGGTTGCGATCAGAGCGCGGGCGTGGCGCGGCATCCGCGAGATAGGCGCGATTGTTCTCGACGCCTATTGGCGATTGAGCGCGGAGGATGGCTGGGCGATCTCCAGCCATATCGCGCTTGCGACCCTGACCTCGCTGTTTCCGTTCCTGATTTTCCTGACCGCGCTCGCCGGGTTCTTTGGCTCGCAGAGTCTTTCCGACGAGGCGGCGAGGCTGATCTTCGACGCCTGGCCGCCGATCGTCGCCAATCCGATCGTCGGCGAAGTTCACAATGTCCTCACCGCGCCGCGCGGCGGCTTGCTGACCATCGGCGCGATTCTCGCGCTCTATTTCTCGTCGGGGGCGATCGAGGCTTTGCGGGTCGGCCTCGATCGCGCCTACGAGATGACCGAGTCGCGGCCGTGGTGGCTGCTGCGGCTGGAATCGATCGCCTATGTGCTGATCGGCGCGATCGCCCTGCTGGCGCTGGCCTTTCTGGTCGTGCTGTGGCCGCTGATCTGGGCCGGCGCGCTGCGTTGGGCCCCCGGTCTTGCGGCGCTTCAGGGCGCGGTGACGCTGGCCAGACTGGCGATCGCGGCGTTCCTGATGGCGGTCTCGCTGCTGATCGCCCATCGCTGGCTGCCGGCGGGGCGCCGCACTCTTGTCGAGATCGCGCCGGGCGTCGTGCTGACCTTCGTGTCGTGCCTGGCGTTCGGCGAATTCTTCGGCGCCTATCTCGGCGAATTCGCGCGCAACTATGTCTCGACCTATGCGGGCCTGGCCTCGGTGATGATCGCGCTGGTGTTCCTCTATTTCATGGCGGCGATCTTCGTGTTCGGCGGCTATCTCAACGCGGCGATCAGACGCGCGCGCAAGGCGCGGCGCGGCTAGAACCAGTTGCGCTTCTATTGAATCGCAACTCGTTCCAGCGTTCTTCAAAACGCGCGCGATTTGCGAAAAACCGGCCTCCACTTTTTCGCCGCGCGCTTAGCCGCCCGCCTCGATCGCGTCCTCGAGCGTGCGCAATCCGGCCGTCGGGGCGTTCACCAGCACCGCCATGTTGCCTGGCGCGTGCTCGTTCTTCCACATCTTGGTGTGGGCCAGCGGAATCCTGTCCCACGCGAAGACTTCCGACATGCAGGGGTCGATGCGCCGGTCGACCACGAACTTGTTGGCGGCGGCGGCCTGCTTGAGATGGGCGAAATGCGAGCCCTGAATGCGCTTCTGGCGCATCCACACGAAACGCGCGTCGAAGGTCAGGTTGAAACCGGTGGTGCCCGCGCAAAACACCACCATGCCGCCGCGCTTGACCACGAAGCAGGACACCGGGAAGGTCTGCTCGCCGGGATGCTCGAACACTGTGTCGACGTCCTTCTTGCCGGTGATGTCCCAGATCGCCTTGCCGAACTTGCGGGCCTGCGTCATGAATGCGGCGTACTCCTGCGAATTCACTTTGGGAAGCTGGCCCCAGCAGTTGAAATCCTTGCGGTTTATAACCCCCTTGGCGCCGAGCGACATGACGTACTCGCGTCTCGGATTCGTCCGAAATGACCCCGATCGCATTGGCTCCGGCCGCCGCGCAGAGCTGTACGCCGAACACGCCGAGACCGCCGGAGGCGCCCCACACCAGCACATTGTCGCCGGGCTTGAGGCGATGCGGCTCATGGCCGAACAGCATGCGATAGGCGGTGGCGAGCGTAAGCGTGTAGGAGGCGCTTTCCTCCCACGTCAGGTGCCTCGGGCGCGCCATCAACTGGCGGTCCTGGACGCGGCAGAACTGCGCGAACGAACCGTCCGGCGTCTCGTAGCCCCAGATGCGCTGCGAGGCCGAAAACATCGGGTCGCCGCCGTTGCATTCCTCGTCGTCGCCGTCGTCCTGGTTGCAGTGGACCACGACCTGGTCGCCGACCTGCCAGCGCTTGACCTTGGAGCCGATCGCCCAGACGACGCCCGCCGCATCGGACCCGGCGATGTGATAGGGATGTTTGTGGACGTCGAGCACGGAAACCGGCTCGCCCAGCGCCGCCCAGACGCCGTTGTAGTTGACCCCGGCGGCCATCACGAGAACCAGAACGTCGTGGCTGTCGAGCGGCCACGTCGGGACGACTTCGATCTTCATCGATTGTTCGGGCGGCCCGTGCCGATCCTTGCGCACCACCCAGGCGTACATCGTGGCGGGGACGTGACCCAGCGGCGGGATTTCGCCGATTTCGTACAGGTCCTTGGTCTGCGCGGCGGCCTTCTTGTCCAGGGATCGCCTCTCGGGGGAGGCGCTCGTCGAGCGGCTGGTCATCTCCATCCTTGTCTCGCCACACTTCCGGCGGGTTGGCCGATCCGTTCCATCTTGCGCTGGACCCCGGAGGGATGTTGCGCTGCAGCATCGCTGTCATCGCGCCGCTCGTCCCTAAAATCAATCCCTTCCTTGGGGAACCGACCGGGCGGCCGGCGAACCATCGGCATTAACCCTATTGCAACCGAAGGCCGGGTAGCCTTCGCCGGGACGTGTCGGCATCCTGTCGAATGCCGTCGATCGCGTCCGAGCGGTCCCTTGGCATGAGCGCGATACCCTGGATTGCCGATCTGGAAGACCTGTCGTCAGGCGAGATGTGCTGCCTCGTTCTGATGGTGATCGTCGGCGGCCTGATCGCCGGCTTCGTCGTCGATGTCATCATGAAAGATCTGGGGTTGGGCCCCGCTCCGAACGCCGTTCTCGCGCTGATCGGCGTCTGCCTGGGCATCTATCTGCGCTATCGCCTGTTTGCTCCCTATCGCGCCGACGACGCTTCCATGACGATCGGCTTCGCGCTTGGCTCGGCATTCCTGCTGTTCGTCGGGCTTGGCCTGGCCAAGAGCCGGGTCCTGTAGATCGGGGCGGATGAACCGCCCGCCGTCCCGCCCGACCGCACAATTTCCGTGCGGCGCCGCTGGTCCTGCTCCGGCACGCCCTTCGCGATCGCGGTGGCGCCGGCCGCCGAATTCTGCGATTGTGCTCTGCAGCAAGGACGGCGGCGCAGCAAGAGACGGATTTGCAGATGACGCCAAACGGCGATCGCGAGGCGCGAAAACCGGACAAGCCATGGATTTTCCGCACCTACGCGGGCCATTCGTCGGCGGCCGAATCCAACACGCTGTTTCGCGCCAATCTCGCCGCCGGTCAGACCGGGCTATCCATCGCCTTCGATCTGCCGACCCAGACGGGGTATGACAGCGACCACGAGCTGGCGCGCGGCGAGGTCGGCAAGGTCGGCGTCGCGATCTCGCATATCGGCGACATGCGCGCGCTGCTGGCCGATATCCCGCTCGGCCAGATGAACACCTCGATGACGATCAATGCAACGGCTCCGTGGCTGATGGCGCTCTATGTCGCCGTCGCCGAGGAGCAGGGCGTGGCGCGCGCCAGCCTGCAAGGAACCACCCAGAACGACATCATCAAGGAATATCTCTCGCGCGGCTCCTATGTGTTCCCGCCGGGCCCCTCGCTTCGACTGACCAAGGATTTGATTCTCTTTTCGGCGCGTGAGACGCCGAAGTGGAATCCGATGAACGTCTGCTCCTATCATCTGCAGGAGGCGGGAGCGACGCCGGTGCAGGAGCTGAGCTTCGCTCTGGCGACCGCGGTGGCGGTGCTGGATATGGTGCGCGCCTCAGGCGAAGTCGACGAGGCGGCCTTCGCGCAGGTCGTGGGACAATTCTCTTTCTTCGTCAACGCCGGCATGCGCTTCGTCACCGAGTTGGCGAAGATGCGGGCGTTCGCCGAACTGTGGGACGAGATAACCCGCGAGCGCTACCAGGTCGCCGACGCCGCCAAGCGACGCTTCCGTTATGGCGTGCAGGTCAACTCTCTCGGCCTTACCGAGCAGCAGCCGGAAAACAACGCCTATCGCATCCTGATCGAAATGCTCGCCGTGGTGCTGTCGCGCAATGCGCGCGCCAGGGCCGTGCAACTGCCGGCGTGGAACGAAGCGCTCGGCCTGCCGCGGCCGTTCGATCAGCAATGGTCGCTCCGCCTGCAGCAGATCATGGCCTATGAGACGGACCTTCTCGAATTCGGCGACATTTTCGAAGGCAGCCGTGAGATCGACAGTCTCGTCGCCTCGCTCAAAGTCGAGGCGCTGGCGGAACTCGACGCCATCGAGGCTTTGGGCGGCGCGATCGCGGCGATCGATTCGGGCTACATGAAGCGCAAGCTGGTCCAGTCGAACACGCGGCGTCTGGAGGCGATCGAGCGCGGCGAGCAGATCGTGGTCGGCGTCAACCGGTTCACACACAGCGAGCCTTCGCCGTTGACCGACGGCGGCAGCCCGATCATCGTCGTCGCGCCGCATGTCGAGGCCGAGCAGGTGACGCGGCTGCAAGGCTGGCGCGCGGCGCGCGACGAGAAGGCGGCGCGGCGGGCGCTCGAAGGCTTGCGCGAGGCGGCGGGGCAGGGCGCCAACATCATGGAGCCGTCGATCGAGGCGGCCAGGGCGGGCGTGACGACTGGCGAATGGGGCGCGACATTGCGCGCGGCGTTCGGGGAGTACCGCGCGCCGACCGGGGTCAGTTCGCTCGCCCGCCAGGAGGCGGCAGACCTCGAACAGGTGCGCGCCGACGTCGAACGGGTGTCGCTGAAGCTCGGCAGGCGGCTGAAGTTTCTGGTCGGCAAACCCGGTCTCGACGGCCATTCCAACGGCGCCGAGCAAATCGCCGTGCGCGCGACGGACGCCGGGATGGACGTCGTCTACGACGGCATCCGCCTGACTCCCGCCGAGATCGTCGAACGGGCGAAGGACGGCGTGCATTGCGTCGGCCTGTCGATCCTTTCGGGCTCGCATCTGGCGATGGCGTCCGAGGTGGTGTCGGGATTGCGCCGGGCCGGTCTTGGCCACATTCCGGTGGTGGTCGGCGGCATCATTCCCAAGGACGACGCCGAGGAATTGCGCGCGCGCGGCGTGGCGGCGGTCTACACGCCGAAGGATTTCGCGATCAATCGCCTGATCGGCGAAATCGTCATGCTGGTCGACGCGCGGACGACTTGAGCCGGCGGAATTCGCAAAATTGCTGACGCGAACGTGAGCCATTTGGTCTTGCCGCCAAGGGCGCCCTCCGCCATGTTGCGGCGCCTATCGATAGGCCAACCGCAGCACGCCATCCCGGGTTTCCGCGCGATGCGTTATCGAACCGAGATTCGCCGATGGATTTGTCGCCGCCCAAAATGATGTCGGACAAGCAGCGGCGCGATATCGTCATTGGCGTCCTGGTGGCGATGATGCTCGCCGCGCTCGACCAGACGATCGTCGCGCCGGCGCTGCCGACGATCGGCGCCTCGCTCGGCGACGCCGACTTCATGGCGTGGATCGTTTCCGCCTATCTGCTGACCGGCACGGCGGTGACCCCGCTCTACGGCAAGCTCTCCGACATCCACGGCCGGCGTCCGGTCCTGTCGCTGGCCCTCGGCGTCTTCCTGGTCGGCTCGGTGATCTGCGCCCTCGCGCCGAGCATGCCGGTCATCATCATCGGGCGCGCCGTCCAGGGGCTTGGCGGCGGCGGCCTGGTGGCGCTCGCGCAGACCGTGATCGCCGATATCGTTCCGCCCCGCGAACGCTCGCGCTATGTCGTCTACATCTCGACGGTCTGGGCGACGTCGAGTGTGGCCGGCCCGATCCTCGGCGGCTTCTTCGCGCAGCACCTTTCTTGGTCGCTGATTTTCTGGATCAATCTGCCGATCGGCGCCGTCGCCTTCGCGATGACCCACTACCGGTTGCAGGGGTTGCCGCAGGTCAAGCGCGATCATCGCCTCGATATCCTGGGCGCGCTGCTGCTGACGAGCGGGACCGTCGCGCTGATGCTGGTCTTGACTCTCGGCGGGGCGCGCCTGCCCTGGACGTCGCCGATCCTTCTGGCGCTTGGCGGCGCCGCGGGCGTTCTCGCGGCGGCGCTCATCGTCCATCTCCGGCGCGCGCCGGAGGGACTGATCCCGCTCGATATCTTTCGAAACGAGGTCGTGGGAACGGCGACCGCCACGATATTTTTTTCGATGTTCGCGTTCATCGGCTCGACCGTTTATCTGCCGATCTATCTCGAATTCGTGATCGGCATGGATTCGACCGTCGCGGGCGCCGGGCTCATCGCGTTGGTCGGGGGCAGCGTCATCGGAGCGACCATCGCCGGTCGCGCGATGCCTCGCCTCGTCCATTACAAGCGCATCGGCGTCGCCGGCCTCTGCCTTGGCCTCGGAGCGCTGGCCCTGCTGTCCTTGTTCGCATCCAGCCTCAATCTGTGGACCGCCGAGGCGCTGGTTCTGGCGCTCGGCCTCGGCGTCGGCCCGGTGTTTCCGACGGTCACCGTCAGCGTTCAGAACGCCGTCGATCAGCGCGACCTCGGCATTGCGACCGCGACGCTCGCTTTCCTGCGCTCGTTCGGCAGCGCCATAGGGGTTGCGCTGATGGGCGCCGTGGTGATCGGCTTCGGAGTCGTCACCGCCACCGGCTTGCCGCAAACCGGCGCGGGGTTCGATCCGGATATGGCCAGGCGGGCCGGGCTCGCCTTCACCGCGATCTTCGCTTTGGAGGGACTGGCCCTGGCGATCGCCCTTGTCTGCTTCCTTATGATGGAGGAACGGCCGCTGCGAGGCCCGACGCCAAGCGCGGCGGCTCCCGCCGAGTGACCGATCGCCCCGCTTGCCAGCCTACGCCAGGTACTGGCCGCCGTTGGCGCTGAGCGTCGAGCCGGTGATGAAGCCGGCGTCGTCGGAGGCCAGGAAAACCACGCAGCGCGCGATCTCTTCGGGCTGGCCGAGGCGGCGCACCGGGATTTGCGGGAGGATCGATTTTTCGATCACCTCCTTGGGCACCGCCATCACCATTTCGGTGGCGATATAACCAGGGCAAATCGCGTTGACGGTGATGCCCCTGGCGGCGTTCTCCTGCGCCAGCGCCTTGGTGAAGCCGAGGTCGCCCGCCTTGGACGCGGAATAATTGACCTGGCCCATCTGGCCCTTCTGTCCATTGATCGAGGAAATGTTGATGATCCGCCCGAAATTGCGCTCGCGCATGCCCTCGATGACCGGCCGGCACATGTTGAACAGCGAGTTGAGGTTGGTGCTGATGACCGCGTACCATTGCTCCTGCGTCATCTTGTGGAACATGCCGTCGCGGGTGATTCCGGCGTTGTTGACCAGCACCTCGACCGGGCCGATGTCCTTGGCGATCTGCGCGAGGCCGGCGACGCAGGCGTCATAGTCGGCGACGTCCCACTTGTAGGTCGGCACGCCCGTTTCAGCGGCGAATTTCGCGGCCGCCTGGTCATTGCCATGATAGTTCGCAGCGACGCGGTAGCCTTGAGCGGCCAGCGCCTTGGAGACCGCCGCGCCGATGCCGCGCGTTCCGCCGGTGACAACTGCTACCCTCGCCATGGCTTCCCCCTCGTGCTTTCGCATGCGTTCGTTCGCCGACGCAGCGTTCGTTGGTCATTGCGAGTCGAAGCCGCGACGCCCCGACTCGCCGGCGCGGCGCTCTAGCGCTCGACCGTCATGGCGATGCCCATGCCGCCGCCGATGCATAGCGTCGCCAGGCCTTTCTTGGCGGCGCGGCGGCCCATCTCGTGCAGCAGCGTGACCAGAACGCGCGCCCCCGAGGCGCCGATCGGGTGGCCGATGGCGATCGCGCCGCCATTGACGTTGACGATCGCCGGGTCCCAGCCCATGTCCTTGTTGACCGCCAGCGCCTGGGCCGCGAAGGCCTCGTTGGCTTCGACCAGATCGAGATCGCCGACCTTCCAGCCGGCCTTTTCCAGCGCCTTGCGCGAGGCGGGAATCGGTCCGGTGCCCATGATCGCCGGGTCGACGCCGGCGGTCGCCCACGAGACGATGCGGGCGATCGGCGTCAGGCCGCGCTTTTGCGCCTCCTGCGCCGTCATCAGCACGACCGCCGCCGCGCCGTCGTTCAACCCGGAGGCGTTGCCGGCGGTCACCGAACCGTCCTTGGAGAAGGCCGGCTTCAGCTTGGCCATCGATTCATAAGTCGCGCCGTGCCGGATGTATTCGTCGTCGGACACGACGATGTCGCCCTTGCGGGTCGCCACGGTGAACGGGGTGATCTCGTCCTTGAACCGTCCGGCCTTCTGCGCCGCTTCGGCCTTGTTCTGCGACGCGACGGCAAAGCGGTCCTGGTCCTCGCGGCTGATCTGCCACTTGGCGGCGATGTTCTCCGCCGTGTTCCCCATGTGGTAGCCGTGGAAGGCGTCGATCAGCCCGTCCTTCAGCATCGTGTCGACCAGCTTCAATTCGCCCATTTTGACGCCGGAGCGCAGATACGCGCCGTGCTGCGCCTGCGACATCGATTCCTGGCCTCCGGCGACAATGATGCCGGCGTCGCCGCTGCTGATCTGCTGCAGGCCGAGGGCCACCGCGCGCAGCCCGCTGCCGCACAATTGGTTCAGCCCGAAAGCGGTCTTTTCCTGGGGCACGCCCGCCTTCATCGCCGCCTGACGCGCGGGATTCTGGCCCTGTCCGCCCGACAGGATCTGTCCGAGGATCACCTCATCGACCTCGGCCGCCTCGATCTTGGCGAGGCCGATCGCCGACTTGACGACGGCCGCGCCCAACTCATGAGCCGAGATGGCGCCGAAAGCGCCGTTGAACGAGCCGACCGCGGTTCGCGTGGCGCTGACGATGACGATGTCTGTTGCCGACATGGAGTGCTCCTGGACAGAAGGGAAGTCCGGCCGATCATCAGCCGATCGGCAGGGTCAGGTAGTGCATATAGGGGTTCTTCGGCAACCGCGAAATTGGCGCCTCACGCGCGCCCGTGAAAGGACCGATGAGCCGATACGCGATTTTTAAGGCTGTCTTCGGGCGAGTCATTGACAAATATCAATGAAAAATGGCGTTCTGATTCCAGCGCCCCTGCGGACCCGGTTTCGGCGACGCACAAAACGGCCTATCGTGCAATTCGGCCCGCCGGGGCGGGTGCGGACGCGGAAGCTGATTGTCATGACCAACGCAACTGTGCCGATCACGATCAAGAAATACGCCAACCGACGGCTGTACAACACGGCGTCCAGCGCCTACGTGACCCTCGCCGATCTGGCGAAGATGGTGAAATCCGGCGAGGACTTCGTCGTCTTCGACGCCAAGTCCGGAGAGGACATCACCCGCTCCGTCCTGACCCAGATCATTTTCGAGCAGGAGGGAATCGAGGGGCAGTCGCTGCTTCCCACGACGTTCCTGCGTCAACTCATCCGGTTCTATGGCGACAGCGTTCAGGCGCTGCTGCCGAGCTATCTGCAGTTTTCGATCGACCGCTTTACCGGCGATCAGCAGAAGTTTCGCGAGGAGGCGAGCCGCGCCTTCGGCGCGTCGCCGTTCGCCGCCTCGTCTCTCAGCGCCCTCGAGGAAATGACCCGGAAAAACCTTGCGGCGTTCCACCAGGCGCTCGGCATGTTCACCCCGTTCGTCGGGCCGTTGCCGACGGCGGCGGACGCGGCGACGGCCCGGGCGCCCGCCACGAGCGCGGATTTCGATGAGCTGAAAACCCAGCTTTCCGAAATGCAGCGACGCCTGGATAGTCTCGCCGACAAGCGGTGAGTGGCGATCGGCGGTCGCCGCGCCGCCTTGCTAGCGGCCGGCGACGGCGAGAGTCGGGGCGTCGCCGCGCGGCTCCGGGATTTTTGCGCTGCCGAAGTGAAATCCCTGGAGATAGTCGATGCCCCATCCGGTGAGGATGCGGGAGGCTTCGGCGTCCTCGACCCATTCGGCGACGGTCTCGATGTCGAGATGGCGCGCCAGATCGACGAGCGTGCGCACGAAGAACCGGTCATCGGCCGATCGCGCGATGTTCTGAACGAAGGCTCCGTCGATCTTGACGACATCGACGCCGAGTCCGCGCAGGCTGCGAAACGAGGTGTGGCCGGCCCCGAAGTCGTCCATCGCGATTATCGCGCCCAGTTTCTTCATCCGGGCGAATATCCGCGCGGTGAGCGCGATGTCGGCGATCGCTGCGGTTTCGGTGATCTCGACGATCAGCCGTCCAGCGGCGCCGGGGTGCGTGCTCAGCGCCTGCGCGAAGCGGTCGATCCAGCCGGCGCTGTGCAGCGTAACGGCCGAGACGTTGACCGAGACCCGCAGATCCGGTTCCGACGCCACGCGCTGCAGCGCCAGTTCCAGCACGCGTTGGTCGATCAGGCTGATAAGACCGGCCTTTTCGGCGATCGGCAGGATCGCCGCCGGCCCGATGATTTCGCCATCGCGACGGCGCAGGCGCAACAGGGCTTCGAAAAACGGTTTGCCGTCGACGTTCGTCGGAACGACTGGCTGGTAGGCGAGAACAATCCGTCGTTCGTTCAATGCGCTGACGATTTCATCGCTGACGGAGAGCGTTTGCGCCCGCGTATGATCGGGCGCGACGTTCGGCGCGAACAGCAGACAGCGGTCCGCATTGGTCTTGCAGGCAAGGTCATAGGCTTCCTCGGCGCGTTGCAGCAGCGCATGCGCGCCGCGGCCGTGCTCGGGCGCCAGCGCGCCGCCAATTCTCAAAACGATGTCGATCGGCCCGGCGGAGGTTGCGATGGGTTCGTTCGCCACGGCGCGCAGCAGGCGGCGCGCCGCGACCATGGCCTGTTCGGCGTCGCCGCCGTCGAGAACGAACACGAATTTGCCGCCGAGATAGCGGGCGAGCATGTCGGTTTCCCTGACGTTGCCGCCGACGCGGCGGGCGACGCCGGCGATCGCCGCGTCGGCGGCGTCGTAGCCGTATCGCTGGTTGATTTCGGGCAGCTTCTCGACGCCGAGGACGAGCACCGCCAATTGCGAGCGGCGACGCGCGATATCCGCGCAGGCGGCGGTGAGATGGTCGACCAGATGGCGGCGATTGTAGACGCCGGTGAGAGGGTCGCGCTTGGACGCGAAATGAACCGATTCGTCGGGCCGGCCGGACCCCGCCACGATCCGCAATACGCCATGCGCCCGCGCCGGGCGGCCGGCGCTGTCGGCGAACCAGCGGCCAATGTCCTCGACCGCGATTTTCGCGCCGTCGCGTCGCAGCAGATTGTAGAGTGCGCGATAGGGCGCGCCTTCTCCTTTGTCGAGCGCGGCGGAGCCCTTGATCGCCTGGAAGCGCGAGGTTTCCGAATTCGCCGTCACCAGTTCGGCGAACGCGCCGCCGCTGGCCAGGGCGCTCGTCGGGAAGGCCGAGAGCACCTCGCCGACGTTCGGCCCCCAGGAGAGGCGATCTGTCAGGATGTCCCAGTCGTAAAGCACCGCGTTGATCGAATTGAGAACGTCGCGCGTGTCGGGCGGCGAGGCGGCGGCGTCGGCCGCGGCCGCCGGCAAATCCCACGACCGACGCAGCGGCCGATCACCCGATTCCCCAGGGCGCTGGGGGGGAATGTGGCCGGGGGTCCCTGACGTCCGGGCTGTGTTCATCGGGATCCGCCCAAGAGGCTCCTGCGCCAACGCGCGTCGCTGAAGGGCTACCGCGATAGAGCTTTCGACAACGCTTCCGATGATGGCGGGAGGAGGTTAACGGCCCGTGTAAACCATAAAAATCCGCGCGACCTGACGGCCGACCCCGGCCCCCGGGCGATGATCGACCGGGGGAAGTCCTAGAATCGATCCTTGCGGGTCCGCAATTCGGCGAACACGGCTGCGGGGTCGGCGCCGACCATGCCGAGCGCCGCCTGCACCTCGGGCTGCTCGGCGCGCAAAAACGGATTGATCGCCAGTTCAAGGACCATCGTCGTCGGCAGGGTGGCCTGGCCGGCGGCGCGAAGGCGGTTGATTTCCTCGACCCGGTTCTTGAGCACGGAATTGTCCGGCTCGATGGTGACGGCGAAGCGCGCGTTGGCCTGGGTGTATTCGTGGCCGCAATAGATCTCGGCTTCTCCCGGCAAGCGCTCGGCGAGCTTGTTCAGCGAGTCCCACATCACGCCGAGCGGCGTCTCGAACACCCGCCCGCAGCCGAGCGCGAACAAGGTGTCCCCGCAAAACGCGATCTCGTCCTCCGCGAACCAGTAGCAGATGTGCCCCGCGGTATGGCCGGGCGTTTCGATCACATGGGCGGCGATCTCGCCCACATGCGCGTAGTCGCCTTCGCCCAGCGGGACATCGAGCGCGCCGATGCGCGAGGCCTCCTTGGCCGGCCCGGCGATGCGCAGCCTGGGAAAGCGCGCCTTCAGCCCGGGGACGCCCTGGATGTGGTCGGCATGGTGGTGGGTGAGCAGCAGATCGGTCAGCTCCCAGCCCTTTTCGGCGGCGGCGGCGATGATCGTATCGGCGTCCGGGGCGTCGATGGCGGCGGTGGCGCCCGATCCGGAATCATGAACGAGCACGCCGAAATTGTCTTTCAGGCAAATGAACTGATGGACATGCGTAGTCATGTCGGGCCTTTCGTCGAGGGCGTCTGGGGCGGGGAAACGCTGCGGCGCAGGCTTCCAGTCGCGCCGGCAAAATGCAAGAACATCGCGATGCCGCTGGATGTCAACGAGCTTCGCGGTTTTTATGCGTCTCCGCTGGGCGACCTGGCGCGTCGGCTGATCGGGCGCGTGCTGCGCGCGCGGTGGGACAATTGCGCGGGCCTGTCGTTGATGGGCCTCGGTTTCGCGGCCCCCTATCTCGATCGTTTTCGCGAAGAGGCGATGCGCGCGCTCGCCTTCATGCCGGCCGAACAGGGCGTGGTGAACTGGCCGGCCTCCGGGCGCTCCTCGTCGGCGCTGGTCGAGCCGGTGATGTTGCCGCTGCCGGACGCCTCGATCGACCGCATCCTGGTGATTCACGCGCTGGAGACCGGCGAGTATCCGAATGCGTTGCTCGAAGAGGTCTGGCGCGTGCTGACGCCGGGCGGCCGCACGGTCTTCGTGGTGCCGTCGCGGCGCGGCGTCTGGGCGCGGGTGGACGGAACGCCGTTTGGCTTTGGCCGGCCCTATTCCAAGGGGCAATTGCGCGAACTGATGCGAGAGACGCTGTTCTCGCCGGTCTACTGGGGCGAGGCGCTCTACGCCCCGCCGCTCCGGCGCAGCGTTTTCCTGAACTGGGCGACGGCGTTCGAGCGCATCGGGGCGGCGGTGGGCTCGCCCTTCGCCGGCGTCTATATCGTCGAGGCGACCAAGCAGCTCTATCGCCCGATCGGCGTGCGCCGCGTCATCCGCCGCGAGGCGCCGGCGCTTCATCCCGCCCTCGCGCCGAGCGCGCGTCGGGACATGCCGCGCTGAACAATTTCTTGTTCGTATTCAGTCTATTAATCACGTTTGATGACGTTTTGGATTCTCGGGTTGTGGCCCCTTGCCGCCTCCTCCCCAAGCTAGCGCGAAACGTGAAGACTGAGCCAAAGCGTCATCGGGCAGACTCGAAACCGCGCGATGACGAAAGCCTTGCGCGCCGACGCCACGGCGCCTAGCGTTGCACGATGTGCAATCTCTATTCGGTGACCAAGGGCCAGGAGGCGATGCGCCGATTGTTCGCGGCGCGCTGGGATCGCATCGGTAATCTGCAGGCCCTCCCGGCGATATTTCCCGACATGATGGCGCCGGTGGTGCGCCAAACCGCCGAAGGCCGGGAGCTGACCATGATGCGCTGGGGCTTTCCGCCGCCGCCCAATGCGCCGCCGCGCCCGGTGACCAATGTGCGCAACGTCAAATCGCCGTACTGGCGGGCCTGGCTGAAGCCGGAGCAACGCTGCCTCGCGCCGGCGACCAGCTTCTGCGAATACACCGACAGCGCGCCCAAAGCGCCGCACTGGTTCGCCATGGGCGAGGAACGTCCGCTGTTCGCCTTCGCTGGGATCTGGCGCGCCTGGACGGGCGAGCGCAAGAAGGAGACCGGCGAGCACACGCTGTTCTCGATCCTGACCTGCCCGCCCAATGATGTCGTTCGGCCGATCCACGCCAAGGCGATGCCGGTCATTCTCACGACGCCGGAAGAATGTGAGGCCTGGCTTTCCGCGCCGGTCGATGAGGCGCTCGCTTTGCAACGGCCGTTGCCCGACGAGGGGTTAAGGGTGGTTGCGACCAATAGGCGGGCGGATAGCGAGGCGGCGCCGGAATTGGGGCCTGCTCAATAGCCCACCGCCAGCGTGCCGCGCTGGCGAGGGTCGGACGCGCCGTACAGCACGCCATCCTTGCGTTCGATCGTGCTGGCCGAGCCCATCGCCTCGCGCACTACCACCTTGTGGCCCATCGCTTCGAGCAGGCGAACGGTGTCGGGCGACAGGCCGCGCTCGACGCGCAATTCGTCGGGCAGCCACTGGTCGTGGACGCGCGGCGCGGCCACCGCTTCGGCGACGTTGAGACCATGGTCGAGGATGTCGAGGATCACCTGCAGCACCGTCGTGACGATGCGCGAGCCGCCGGGACTGCCGGTGACGATCTCGAGTTCGCCGTCCTTGAACACCATCGTCGGGCTCATCGAGGACAGTGGGCGCTTGTTCGGGCCGGGCGCGTTGGCCTCGCCGCCGGTGACGCCGAAAGCGTTGGGCGCGCCGGGCTTGGCCGCGAAATCGTCGAGCTCGTCGTTGAGCAGAACTCCGGTTCCGTCGGCGACGAGGCCCGAGCCGTAGGGCAGGTTCAGCGTGTAGGTGTTGGAGACGGCGTTGCCGTCCGCGTCGACGATCGAAAAATGGGTGGTCTGGTCGCTTTCGTAGGGCTGCGGCCGGCCGGGACCGATCTCGGCTGGCCGGCCGCGCGCGGTCAGACGATATGCCCTCGCGCAGGTGATCGGCGTAGGCTTTTGAGATCAAGCCGCTGACCGGACCGCGCCAGAAATCGGGATCGCCGAGATATTGTGCGCGGTCGGCGTAGGCGAGCTTTTCCGCCTCGGCCATTTCATGGATCGTCGCCGCCGAATTGAGCCCCTGCGCGCCGAGCGGGTAGCCTTCGAGAATGTTCAGAATCTCGAGGATCAGCACGCCGCCCGACGAGGGCGGCGGCATCGAGACGATCTGGTGGCCGCGATAGGTCCCGCGCACCGGCTCGCGCTCGATCGCGCGATAGCTCTTGAGATCGCCCAGCGTCATGCGCCCGCCGGCCTGTTCGACCGCGGCGACGATCTTCTCGGCGATCGGCCCCTCGTAGAAGGCGCGCGGACCCTGCGCGGCGATCGCATCGAGCGTGGCGGCGAGATCGTCGAGCGCGAGATGGTCGCCGACGGCGAGCAGCCGCCCGTCGGGCCGGAAGAAGATTCGCGTCGAACTTGGGTGACGCGCCAGCAATGGGGCGCCGAACGGCAGCGTGTCCGCGAGCGCCTCGTCGACCGGCAAGCCCTGATGCGCGAGCCCGGCCGCCGGCGCAATCAGATCGGCGAGGGAAAGGCGGCCCGAGCCGTATTTGCTCCAGGCGAGGGCCAGTCCTGCGACCGTGCCGGGGACGCCGACGCCGAGCCCGCTGACCAGTGATTTCTCGGGATCCGCGTCGCCCTTGTCGTTGAGGAAGACATCCTTGGTGGTGCTCGCCGGCGCCGCTTCGCGGTAGTCGATCGCGATCGTCTTGTGGAGATCGGCGCGATGGATCAGCATGAAGCCGCCGCCCCCGATATTGCCGGCGACCGGCAGCGTCACCGCCAGCGCGAAGCCGACCGCGACGGCGGCGTCCACCGCGTTGCCGCCCCGTTTGAGGACGTCGAGACCGATGCGCGAGGCCGTCGCCTCCTGGCTGACCACCATGCCGTGGGCGGCGACCACCGGCCGCGCGGTGGCGAGATCGGGGAGGATGGCGGGGAGCTGCGCGCCAGCGGGAGAGGCGACAGCAAGAGCGAGCATCGCGCAGAGAGCGAATGCGGTGCGCAAGGTCTTGATGGGCTTCCAGTCCAATTCGACAATCCTTTTGCTGCTCTTATCGCTGCTTGCTGCATGAAGCGCTCGCGCGCTTCGGGGACCGCGATCGTCCCGGTCGCTCTTTGCCCTCGCAACGATAGCGCCATCCGTGCGGTTCTCAAGGGCGGGCGGGACGCACGCGCTCCCAAGATGGATCGCCATCGGACATCTCTCCTAAACGTGAACGCGCGCTCGCTGGTTCGTGAACGCCCCGCCATCGACCGGCCGCAGATCGCCGCCTAATGTCGGCGCAAACGCCAGTCCCTCGCCGTTTGCCGGGGCTACCGGTGCGGCGCGGCGCAAATCCGTGGAGTGCAACCCAATGCTTTCCCTCTCCATCAACGGCCAGATGCATCATCTCGACATCGAGCCGGAGACCCCGATGCTTTGGGTTCTGCGCGACGAGATCGGCCTGACCGGCACGAAGTTCGGCTGCGGCATCGCCCAATGCGGCGCCTGCACGATCCACGTCGACGGCGACGCGACGCGCTCGTGCCAGTTTTCCGCCGGCGACGCGGTCGGCAAGACGATCCTGACCATCGAAGGACTGGGCGCGGGGCATCTGCACGCCGTGCAGCGCGCATGGATCGAGAAGGACGTGCCGCAATGCGGCTATTGCCAGTCGGGTCAGATCATGGCGGCCGCCAGCCTCATCGCACAAAATCCTTCGCCGTCCGATGCCGATATCGACGCCGAGATCACCAATATCTGCCGCTGCGGAACCTACCCGCGCATCCGCGCGGCGATCCATCGCGCCGCCGAACTGGCCAGGCTTTGAGGGCGCCGCCATGAACGCCGTCGTCTCGCGCCGCTCCTTCATCGCCGCCAGCCTCTCTGCGGCCGGCGGCCTCGTCGTCGCCGTCGCCCTGCCGCGCGCCGGCGCCGCGCTGCCGCTTGGCCCGGAAGCCTTTGGGCCGGAGGAACTCGCGACGCCGAATGAGGTCAACGCGTTTGTGGTTGTCGAGCCCGACGGAACGATCCTGCTGCGCATCGCCAAGGCGGAAATGGGCCAGGGCGTCATGACGTCGCTGGCGATGATTGTCGCCGAAGAACTCGAGTGCGATTTCGCCAAGGTCAAGGTCGAATATGCTTCGGCGACCCGGAATCACCGTGACGATGGCGTCTATGGGCCGATGCAGACCGGCGGCTCCTCGTCGGTGCGTCGCTCGCGGGCGTTCCTGCAGCAGGCCGGAGCTTCCGCGCGGGCGCGTCTGATCGACGCGGCGGCCACGCGCTGGGGCGTCGCGCCCGACGCCTGCGTCGCCCGCAACGGCGGCGTCTATCACGAGGCCTCGGGCCGCTCGGCCGCCTACAGCGAACTGGCCGGTGACGCGGCCAGGGTGTCGTTGCGCCAGGAGCCGGCGATCAAGACGCCGGAGCAATTCAAGCTGATCGGCACGACTCAGCCGCGCTTTGACACGCCGGTGAAAGTCACCGGCGCCGCCAAATTCGGCATCGATACGCGCTTGCCCGGCATGGTCTATGCGGCGGTCGCCAATTGTCCGGTGTTCGGCGGCACGGTGAAGAGCTACGACGAAGCGGCGATCAGGGGCAAGCGCGGCTTCATCGCCGTCGTGCCCGTCGAAAACGGGGTGGCGGTCGTCGCAGACCGGTTCTGGCGCGCCAAGGAGATGGTCGCCGCCTTGCCGATCGTCTGGGACGAAGGCCCCGCCGCGACGACCGACAGCCAACAATTTCGCGCCGATTATCGCGCCGCGCTTGACGGCGAACTGGTCAACGCGACCCGTCGCGGCGACGCAGCGGCCGCGCTTGCGGGCGCGCGCAGGATCGTCGAAGCGGTCTACGAAGCGCCTCATCTCGCCCACGCGCCGATGGAGCCGCTGAACGCAACGGTCGATTGGCGTCCCGAGCGGATCGACGCCTGGATCGGCACGCAATCGCCGGACGCCGCCCTGAAACTGGCGTCGGAGGTCGGGGGCGTCGATCCGAGCAACGTGTTCATTCACAACTGCTATCTCGGCGGCGGCTTCGGGCGGCGCGCGGTCAACGATGAGCTGCGTCAGGCGGTCCAGGTGTCCAGGGCGCTGGGCAAGCCGGTCAAGCTGGTGTGGACGCGTGAGCAGGACATCCAGCACGACCGCTATCGCCCGCAAGCCGCCCTGCGCCTCAAGGCCGGGCTCGGGGCCGACGGCATGCCGACGGTCTTCGACTTCCGCACCGCGGTCGGCTCGATCACCCGGTCGCTCGGCTGGGGCAAGGCCAGCAGCGGCGTCGAACCGAGCGCCGTCGAAGGACTCGTCAACGTTCCCTATCGCTGCGACGCGTTGAGCGTCGCCTGCGCGCTCAAGAACACCCATGTGCCGGTGATGTTCTGGCGCTCGGTCGGCTCCTCGCAAAACGCCTTCGCGGTCGAGAGTTTCATCGACGAACTCGCGCACGCCGCGGGCAAGGACCCGCTCGAATATCGGCGGACGCTGCTTGCCGGAAGGGCGGATTTCCTCGCCGTGCTCGACAAGCTGGGGGAGAAGGGCGATTGGGGCAAGCCGCTGCCGCCGCGCACCGCGCGCGGGCTCGCGATCCATGAGAGCTTCGGCACGATCGTCGGCGAGATCGCGCAGGTCGCGGTCAGCAAGGGCGGCGAAGTGAAGGTCGAACGCGTCACGGCCTGCGTCGATTGTGGCCATGTCGTCAACCCGCTCAATGTGGCGATGCAGATCGAGAGCGCCGTCTTGTACGGCCTGACCGCCGCGCTGTTTGGCGAGATCACCATCAGGAAAGGCGCCGTCGAGCAGGGCAACTTCGACAGCTATCAGATCGCCCGGATGGCAGACGCGCCGGTCATCGAGACGCATTTCGCGCTCTCGGGCGGCGGCAAATGGGGCGGCATCGGCGAACCCGGCACGCCGCCGATCGCCCCCGCTGTCGCCAATGCGATTTTCGCGATCACCGGCAAGCGCGTGCGGTCCCTACCTCTCAAGAACGTCGGGCTGGGGGTCTAGCGAAACCCACGGCTTCCCTTCGGCCTGCGCCCCTGCTAGCAGCCGCGCTTATGGCTGATCCGCGCGCCACCCTCATCGGATTCCTCGCCGTCCTGCTGTGGTCGGCGCTGGCGCTGCTGACCGCCGCGTCGGGCGAGGTTCCGCCGTTCGAACTGGCGGCGCTGACCTTTGCGATCGGCGGCGCGCTGGGCCTTGGCGTCGCCGCGGCGCGCGGCCGCCTCGGCGCGATCGTCCAGCCGTGGCCGGTATGGCTCGTCGGGGTCGGCGGGCTGTTCGGCTATCACGCGCTCTATTTCGCGGCGTTGCGGCGGGCGCCGCCGGCGGAAGCCAGCCTCATCGCCTATCTCTGGCCGCTGCTGATCGTGCTGTTCTCCGCGCTGTTGCCCGGCGAACGTCTCGGCGTCCGCCATATTCTCGGCGCGGCGCTCGGGCTGGCGGGCGCGGTGGCGTTGTTCGTCGGCAAGGCCGGCGGCGCCCTGTTCGCCGGCGTCGCGCCCTCGGCGCTGATCGGCTACGGCCTTGCGCTGTGCTGCGCTTTCGTGTGGTCGGCCTATTCGCTCGCTTCGCGCCGCCTCAAGGCGACGCCGACCGAGGCGGTCGCCGGATTTTGCCTCGCGACGGCGGCGCTCGCCGCGCTCTGTCATCTGGCGTTCGAGACGACGGTCGTCCCCGCCGGCGTCGGGCCGTGGCTGGCGATCGTCGGTCTCGGGCTGGGTCCGGTCGGCCTCGCCTTTTACGTTTGGGACTACGGCGTCAAGAACGGCGACATCCGGCTGCTCGGGGTTGCGGCCTACGCGGCGCCCGCGCTCTCGACGGTGATCCTGGTTCTCGCCGGTTTCGCGCCGGCGACGCCGTCGTTGGCGCTTGCGTGCGGCCTGATCGTCGCGGGGGCGGCTGTCGCCTCGTTCAGGCCGAAGGCGGCATGAGGCCGTTCGGCCAAACGAAAGGCCGGCGCGAGGCCGGCCATGATGAGCGACGATCCTAAAAGCGAATCTCAGGCCTCGACGGGGGTCTTGGGCTTGAGGACCTGGCGGCCGCGATACATGCCGCTTTTCAGATCGATATGATGGGGACGACGCAATTCACCCGAATCCTTGTCTTCGACATAGGTCGGGGCTTTCAGCGCATCGACTGAGCGGCGCATGTTGCGCCGAGAGGGCGAGGTCTTGCGTCTCGGAACGGCCATAACGAACTCCAAAAGCGGGCGGCGAGACAGGCCCGCCATCGGGAAGCGCGGCTCCTACACCAAATCGCCGGGCGAGGCTAGCCTTTTGCCGGTGGCGGATCGCCCTGACGCCGGCGACTGTCACGCCAACGATAAAATCCTGTCACGCCTTCCATAAACTAACATGACTTGAATGGCCCTGGGAAATGGCGGCGGGGCCTCCGATGAGCGGTCTGTTTCAACAAGGGCGCGCGATTGCGCGTATCTCAAAAGCGGCGGCCGCATGCGCCGTGGCGGCGATCGTAGCGGCTTGCACGCCGCCGGCTCCCGGCGCCAGCAGCCCTGCCGCGCCGGCGACTTCGACTTCTTCATCCACAAATTCCACGACCACGAGCGGCGGCGGGGGCTCCCCGGGGGGCCTGGCGGGAGCCGCGACGAGCGGGACGACCGGAGCCACGACAACCGCTGCAAACACGAGCACAGCTCCTGCGACGACGACGTCGACCGATTCATCGACGTCGACCGCGTCGAACCCAGGCAAGTCCGGTCAGGGCAAGTCCGGTCAGGGTAAGGGCGATCATGGCAAGGGCGGCGGGGGTGGCGGCAACAGCGGGGGCGGCGACCACGGCGGGGGTGGCGGCAATAGCGGCCACGGCGGGGGCGGCGGCCCAGCGCCATGAAACGCATCCGCCGTCAGGCGACGCCGTCTTTCGACGCGCCAAGAGCCTTGCGCAATTGCTTCTCGAGTGCGGTCCTGTCCTTCAGCGCGCATTCGAACACGACCAGCGTGCGCCAGCCCAGCGCGGCGAGCGCTTCGAGATGGGCGGCGTCGCGCTGGCGGTTGCGCGCGATCTTGGCGCTCCAGTAGGCGGCGTTGTCCTTTGGCGCCCGCGCGCCGCGCTTGCAATCATGGCCGTGCCAGAAGCAGCCGTGCATGAAAATGGCGAGTCGTCGCCGTCCGTAGACGATGTCCGGCCTGCCCGGCAGATCGGCGCGATGCAGCCGATAGCCGGGCGCGATGGCGTGCAGCATCCGGCGCAACGCGCGCTCCGGCGCCGTGTCGCGCGACTTGACCGCGCGCATTGTGGCGGAACGCTGCTCGGCGCGCGCCTTTGGCCTCATCCGGCGAAATGTCCACGCTTCCCACCTCGCGCCGTCGCGCTTCGGCGACGACGGGATGATAGGCGTCGCAAGGCGGCGGCGGGGAAGTTCGCCGCGCCATGCGATGTTGCATCTTGACGCCGCGCCCGCGTTTCCCCTGAATGACGCAATGAGCGAGCCCTCCTTTCCATTTCCGATCTTTGTCTGCGACACCGGCGGCACGAACGTGCGCTTCGCGGCCCAGAGCGCGCCCGGCGCGCCGCTGGGCGAAGCGGTTCACCTCAAGACCGGGGACTATCCCAGTCTCGGCGAAGCGATCGAGGCCGCGGCTCAGAAACTCGGCGGCCGTCCGCGTTCGGTGATCGTCTGCGGCGCCGGTCCGGTCGACGGCCGCAAGCTCAAGCTGACCAACGCGCCGTGGCTGATGGACGGGCCGAAGGTGGCGGCGTCGGCCAGGCTCGACCAGGGGCTGCTGCTCAATGATTTCGAGGCGCAGGCGCTGTCGCTGCCGACCATTCCCGAGCAATGGGCGCGCCCGATCGGCCCGGCGCGCTTTTCCGGCGCCGGGCCGCAGGTCATTCTTGGGCCGGGCACCGGGCTCGGAATCGGCGCGCTGGTCAACGCGGCCGGGCGTCACACGCCGCTCAGCTCCGAGGCCTGCCACACCGATTTCGGCCCGGTCAACGACGAGGAATGGGCGATCTGGCCGCATCTCGAGCGCGCCCACGGCCGCGTCACCACCGAGAGCGTGATGGCCGGCCCCGGCCTCGTGCGTCTGCATGCGGCGCGTCTCGCTGCGCGCGGCAAGCCGGCCGAGGGCCTCGACGGCGTCGGCGATCGTCGATCGCGCCCATCAGGATCGCGCGGGCGAAGAGGCGGCGACGATCGCGCTCTACTGGCGGATCATCGCGCGATTCGCCGGCGACATGGGCGTCACCTTCGTCGCGACCGGCGGCGTCACGCTGGCCGGAGGCGTGCTGCCGCGGGTGATCGATCTCATCGATGAACAGGATTTTCGCGCCGCCTTCGAGGCCAAGGCGCCGGTCGACGCGCTGGCGCGCCGCATCCCGACGCGCCTCGTCATGCACGCCGATTCGGTGCTTGTCGGCATGGCCGCCATCGCCGCCAAGCCGGAGCTCTATGCGATCGACTATCGCGGACGGTGCTGGAAGTAGCCGATCGACCAGTCGCCTTGCGCCAACCGGGTCTCCGATCATTGAACGTTCCGCGGCGCGTTTGGCGCGTCGTGGCGCGGCTCCGCTTAGGGCTAACTTAAGGGCTGCGGCCCTATGCAGGGGGCGCGAGGCGATCGAGCAGGCTGGGCCCGGCGGGGTGTCATGTCATTGAGAAGCCGATTGGCGAGGAAGCCGGTACCTGGATCGGGACGGGCTTCCTGATGGGCGTGCAGGCGCTTGCCGCGGCGGTGGGGCTCGAAGGCGCTGGCTGGGCTGTTCTCCTCGGCCTCGACGACATTCTGATCGCCGCGCTGATCAGCCGGCGCATGCGCGATTTCGGCCGCTCGCCGTTCTGGGGCTGGCTCGGCATGGTCGTCGCGGCATTCGCCGCTCCCGTTGCTTCGGCGCTCGCCAGTCCGGGGCCGAGCGGCCTGCTCGCTTCGCTTCTTGCTCCGCCGCCCGCGAGCGGGACCGTGACCCCGATTCTTGTCGGCGTCCTGATCGGGGCCGTGGGGCTCGTCAGGGGCGACCCCGGCGCGAACCGCTACGGTCCGGCGACGGCCGGCGCGCCGCCGATGGCCCGACCGGCGCAGGACGGCGACGACGAAGGCGCCGCTGCCGCGGACGCAATCATTGCGCGCTCGCTCGCTGCCGTGAAAACCGAGGCGACCCCGCGCGCCTTCGCCGCCCCGCCGCGCGTTGCGCCGAAGGTTGTCACGCCGGCGTTCGGAAAGCGCCGATGATGAAGCTCGGTCGCCGACGTCGCGCCCCGTCAGGCGAGCGACTCGATCGCCGAAATCAGCAGAGCGATATCCTGCGGACGCGACAGACGGTGATCGCCGTCCTTGACCAGGGTCAGCGTCACGGGATCGCCGGCGATATGCTCGACCAGCGTCAGCGCATGGCGATGGGGCACATCCTCGTCGCGCATTCCCTGCAGGATGCGCGCGGCGCAAAACGTGCGGATGGTGCCGCCGAGCAGCAGGTGCCGGCGCCCATCCTCGATCAGCGCGCGGGTGATCGGATAGGGCTCCGCCGAATAGAGCGATGGTCGCGCCCAGGCGCCGCGTTCGAGGATCGCGCGGCGCGCCTCCGCCGGCGCGCTCGCCCAGATCAGCGCTTCGGTGAAATCGACCGCCGGCGCGATCAGGGCCATGCCGGCGAGCCGCCTGGCCTCGCCCGCTTGCGCCAGCGCCCGCGCCGCGAGCAGCGCGAGATAGCCGCCCATCGAGGAGCCGACGAGAATCCGCGGCCCATCGGCGGCGGCGCGGATCACCGCGAGGGTCTCCTCCAGCCAGTGGCTGACCGTCGCCTCCTCGAAGCGTCCGCCCGAGGCGCCATGGCCGGAATAGTCGAAACGCAGCAGCGCGCGGCCCGACCGCGCGCAATAGTCGTCGAGCGCCAGCGCCTTGGTCGAGCCCATATCGGACTTGAGGCCGCTGAGCCACACCAGCCCAGGCTTCGCGCGCTCGTCCCGCGCGGCGCGCACGCGAAACGCTATGCGGCGCGTCTCGCCATCCCCGCCGACATCGATGAATTGCAGTTCCGCGTCGCTCAAACCTAATCTGGCCCCATGATTCGTTTGTTGCGCAAAGCCATATGGCGCGTGCTCCCCTCTCCCGCTTGCGGGAGAGGGCAGGGTGAGGGCGTGGGGGCCGCGCTCTACGATCCCCGCCCTCATCCGGCCGGCCATAGCCCGTCTGGCAAGACGGGCGTCCGTCGACGCCCTTTTGCCGGCCACCTTCTCCCGCGCGCAGGAGTAGGGTTTGCCCGTGGCCGCCGCAGGCTTCGCGCTCTCCCGTCGTCCTGTCAACAATCGCGTCATCGCCTTCTGTTCGCGAGGCGCCGATGAGCGGCGCTGATCTTGCGCCCTACGGCGGAGGGGCGCGCGCGCCGCTGACCGGACGCACGATCCTGCAAATCGTTCCGCGCATCGACGCCGGCGGCGCCGAGCGCACGACAATCGACGTCGCCGCGGCGCTTGTTAGGGCGAGCGCGCGGGCGCTGGTGGCGTCCGAGGGCGGGCGGTTGACCAGCGAATTGCAGGCGGCCGGCGGCCTGCTGATCCCGTTCCCCGCCGCTTCCAAGAACCCGCTTGCGATGTGGCTCAATTCGCGGCGCCTGGCGCGGCTCATCATTGCCGAGCGCATCGATATCGTCCACGCCCGCTCGCGCGCGCCGGCCTGGGTCGCGCTGATGGCCTGCCGCATCGCGCGCGTCCCGTTCGTCACCACCTATCACGGCGCCTACGCCGGGCGCTCGGCGCTCAAATTGCGCTACAGTTCGGTGATGGCGCGCGGCGACGCGGTGATCGCCAATTCCAACTACACGGCGGCGCTGATCGCGCGGCTCTATCCGTGGGCGCGCGCGAAGGTGAAGGTCATTCATCGCGGGACGGATTTTTCGAAGTTTTCGCCCAAGGCGGTCGACTCCGCGCGGGTGGCGCGGCTGCGCGCCGCCTGGGGCGTCGCGCCCGATGAGCGGGTTGTGCTGATCGCCGCGCGCCTGACCGGCTGGAAAGGCCACAAAGTGCTGATCGAAGCGGCGCGGCGGCTCAAGGCGCAGGGGCTGGAGGGCGTGCGCTACGTGCTCGCCGGCGACGCCCAGGGGCGCGCCGGCTACGTGCGCGAACTCGAGGCGCTGATCGACAAGGCGGGGCTCAAGGGCGTCGCCGCGCTGGTCGGCCATTGCGCCGATATGCCCGCCGCTTTTCTGGCCGCCGCTGTGGTCGCCGTCCCATCGACCGAGCCGGAAGCGTTCGGGCGCTCCGCGGTCGAGGCGCAGGCGATGGGCGCGCCGGTCGTCGTCTCCGACCTCGGCGCGGTGCCCGAGACCGTTCTCGGCCCGCCGGAATATCCGTCCGAGGCGCGCACCGGCTGGCGCGTCAAGCCGGCCGACCCGCAGGCTTTGGCCGACGCCCTCAACGCCGCGCTGGGGCTGGGCGCATCGGCCCGCGAGGCGATGGCGCGGCGCGCGCGCGCCCATGTCGAGGAGCAGTTCTCGATGGAGCGAATGACCCGGGAAACGCTGGACGTCTACGCCGGCCTGCTTGGGCGCTGACGGTCGCGGTCGCATTTTTCCCCGCGCGGCGCTATGACGGTCTGCCTGCCGCCTCAGCGCGGCTACGGAGACCGGATATGTGCGAGAATTGCGAGCGCGCGGATATGGGCCGTAGGGATTTCCTCAAATTTGGCGCCGCCGGCCTGGCGGCGGTCGCCGTCGCGGGAAGGGTCGGTTCGGCGCGCGCCGCCGGCGGCGAGCCGACGGCGCTTTCCCCCGACGCGGCGCTCGCCGCGTTGAAGACGGGCAACGAACGCTACGTCAGCCACCCCGAGTTGTGTTCGATCGATCTGGCGGCGCGGCGAACCGCGGTGGCGGGCCATCAGGCGCCGTGGGCGACGATCATCAGTTGCGCCGACAGCCGCGTCCCCCCCGAACTGATCTTCGGCGGGCAGGGCGTCGGCGAATTGTTCGTCGCACGCAACGCCGGCAATCTCGCCGACACCGCGACGCTCGGCACCGTGGAATATGGCGCGGCGGTGCTCGGCTCGCCGCTCATCGTCGTGCTCGCCCACACCAGCTGCGGCGCGGTGAAGGCGGCCTGCGACGTTGTCACGAAAAATGCGACCTATCCCGGCGCGATCGGCCTGATGATCGAACCGATCCTGCCGGCGGCGATCGCGGCGAAGAACGAGCCGGGCGATTTCGTGAACAATGCGGCCAAGCTGAGCGCCCAACGTACGGCGGCGCGTTTGACCGCGGCGAGCACGCTGCTGTCGGGCCTCGCCGGCGAAGGCAAACTGAAGATCGTCGCGGCGATCTACGATCTGGAGACCGGCGCGGTCGCCTACCTCGGTTGAGCGGATTCTCAGACTTTCCCGCCTGGTCGCGACCGGGAAGAGGAACCGCGAACGCCGTCTGGCGGCCGGCGCGGCGTCATTTGTCGTGAGGGAGGAACAGGTTTGATTTCACGTCGTGGGTTGTTGATTCACAGCGTGCTCGCCGCGTCCGCCGCGATGAGCCTGAAGGCTTTGGCGCAGACCGACGTGGACGCCATTCAGAAAGGCTTGGCCGACCTCGAGAAAGAGCATGGCGGCCGACTCGGCGTCTGCGTGATCGACGTTGAGAATGGCCGCCGCATCGAACATCGCGCCGACGAGCGTTTCGCGATGTGCAGCACCTTCAAGGTTCTCGCCGTCGCGCTCGTGCTGACCCGCGTCGATCGCGGAGAAGAAAGACTTGATCGGCGCATCGTCTATGCGAAGGAGCGTGTGGTCACCTATTCGCCGGAGACCGAAAAGCACGCCGGCGAAGAGGGCATGACGCTCGGCGAAATATGCAAGGCGGGATTGACGCTGAGCGACAATACGGCGGCCAATCTGATCCTCGAAAGCTTCGGCGGACCGGCGGAGCTGACGAAGTTCGCGCGCTCGATCGGCGATGGCGTGACGCGGCTCGATCGCAACGAGACGACTTTGAACGAAGCGACGCCCGGCGATCCCCGCGACACGACGAGTCCGGCGGCGATGGCGGATGATCTTCGCAAAATTCTCCTTGGCGACGTGTTGTCCGCGTCGTCGCGCGACCAATTGGCGAACTGGATGATCGCCAACAAGACCGGGGACAAACGGCTGCGCGCCGGCGTGCCAAAAGACTGGCGCGTCGGCGACAAGACAGGATCCGGCGACAATGCCGTGACCAACGACATCGCAATGATCTGGCCGCCCGGCCGCCCGCCGACTATCGCGGCGGTCTATTTCGCGGAATCGCCGGCGCCGATGGAGGCGCGCAACGCGGTCTTCGCGGACATCGCGCGATTGGCGGTGCGGTGACGGCGCCGCCTCCGCGGAGCGGAATGTCATCGTCCCGTAACCGCCGCGGAGTTGGTTGTCAGACTCGCCCGCAAGGCGGGGGGCGGCGCAAGGAGAGTGACGAAGCGGTCCGCGCCGGTCGATCAGCCCATTTTTCCCGAACAATCGAGGCATCGCAATGGCAATCACGCGTCAAGTCATCACGTCGCTCCAGCGCGATGGAACCGACATGCTGGGAACCAAGAACATCGCGGTGAAGATCATCGACGAGAGCATCGTCTCCGGATCGCTGCTGACCGTCGAGAGCAACCACTTTTGCGTGCTGAAATCGCGCGGCGCGGTTCTCAACGTCTATGAGACCGGCCAGTACGCTCTGGTCACCCCCGACAAGCCGCTGGTCGGCTCGATCGTCCAGGGCTTTTTCGGCGGCTCCTCGCCGTGGGTCTATGAGGTCATCTACATCAATCGCGCCAAGCTGCTGGTGAGCAACAAGGGCGTCGCGACCAGCGCCGAGATGGCCGAAGTCGCCTATCAGGTCGACTATTACATCCATGTCGACACCAAGGAAGCCGCGCTCGACCTCATCACCCATCTGCCGTTCAACGGTCATGTCATCGACACAAGGGAAGTCGCCGACTATGCCGGGCCGGCGATCGAGCAGGCGATCAACCAGGTCGTGCAGGTCACCAAGCTGGAGAACATCAACGAGCACATCAACGACCTGCGCGAAGGCGTCAAAGCGCATCTGGCGGACTTCCTGCAAGACCTACGGCATCATGCTGAACGACCTGAAGATCCTGATGCTGCCCAAGGACGACCGGATGCGCGAACTGATCTCGCTGCAGGCGATCGGCCTGACGCCGATCGAATCCGTGCGCTATTATCTCGCCTTGCGGATGGCCGAGAAGGGACTGGTCTCGGCGCCCAACGCGGCGGTCGGCGCGCCGTTCCAGATCGGCGGCCAGCCGCCGGTTGGTTTTTATCCGGTAGGGGACGAAACCGGCCTGAGCAGGTGAGATCGATGGCCGGCTTCGATTTCTACGACCTCGATGCGGTGGAGCAGATCGCGCGTCAATCTGTTCTACGGCTGGGGCTACAATTTCTATCGTCTCGAGAATCAGCTGCGCGCCGACGACCTGACGATTCGCGCCAAGGTGGGCTGGCTGCTCGGCGTCGCGCGCGGCGCCGTCGAGGCCGCCGAGAGCGCCTATCGGCGGGTGAATTTGCCCGCGCCAACGCGGGAAAAGCCGCGTCCGGACGTCGCCGCGGCGGCGGGCGCTCAGAACCTGGAGCGGCTGTCGCGGGCGATCGGCGCGCTGGAGGGCCAGATTCGCGCCCAGCCGGCGCCCGAAGCCGACCGGATGACCCAGCGCTATCGCGAGGAGGCGGCGACGCTGCAGCGGCTTCTCGACTGCGACGCGAGAGTGGCCGGACAGGCCGAGCTTTTGCGCACCATGCTCGACCACAAGGACGGCGCCTGGATGATTGGTCACTCCATGGAAATCGATGAGGGGCTGAAGGCGATCGAGACGTCGCTGCGCGAGCGTCAGGCGGCTCTGCTGGTGTGAGCGGCTGGTCGGCGCCATGGCGTGTTGACGCGCGATGCGCTCCGCCATCAATCTCCGGTCCTTGAATGGCGCCGACGCGTCGCGGAGATCATCGACCATGCAATTGTCAAACTATCTGTTCTTCACCACGACCTGCGAGCAAGCGCTGGCGTTTTATACACAGTGCGGGCTGGGCGCCGTCGTTTACGAGAAGCGCTATGGCGCGAGTGGGGCGCCACTCGGAAACGAAGCGATGCGCGGCAAGATCATGCACGCGAAGTTCGAGGGGCCGGGCGTTCTGTTCTACGCCTCCGACAATGAGGACGCCGAGCCGATGCGAGGCTCCGCGCATATCCTGATGATGAACGACCGCGCCCGAACCAAGCAGCTTTTTGAGCGGTTGGCGGAGGGCGGAAGGGTGACGACGCTGCTCGCCGTTCAGCCGTGGGGTGATTATTACGGCAAGCTGACCGATCGATTTGGCGTGCAGTGGATGCTTGACTGCACGGACTGAGACGCGTCAGGCGACCACGCTGTCGCCCTGGCCAAGGCGTTCGAGATGATAGTCCGCATCGCCGAACGCGATGTCGATCATGCTCAATCGCTTGAACAGATGGCCGAGCTTGTATTCCATCGTCATGCCGATGCCGCCATGCAACTGGATCGCCTGCTGGCCGATGAAGCGGGCGGAGCGGCCGATCTGGACCTTGGCGGCGGAGATCGCCTTGCGGCGCTCGCCGGCGTCGTCCTCGCCCGCCATCATCGTCGCCAGCATCATCATGCTGCGCGCCTGCTCCAGCGCGACGACCATGTCGGAGGCGCGATGCTGCAGCGCCTGGAACGAGCCGATCGGAACGCCGAACTGCTTGCGCGTCTTGAGATAGTCGACGGTCATCTCCAGCGCTTCGCTCATCGCCCCGACCGCCTCGCGCTGAAATGGCGGCGATCGCTTCGTCGACGACGCGTTCGATGACGGGAAGGGCGCCTTCGGGGTCGCCGAGCACGTCCTGCGGCTCGACCCGAACGTCGGTCAGCGTCACTTCGGCGGCGCGCATTCCGTCCTGGGTCGGATAGCCGCGCCGCAAAACGCCGGGCGCTTTGGCGTCGACCACGAACAGACCGACGCCCGCGAGGTCGCGCCGGCCGCCGGCGCTGCGCGCCGAAACGATCAATTTGTCCGCCACGTCTCCGTGCAACACCAAGCCCTTTTCGCCGTTCAGCACGAATGCCGCGCCATCGCTGCGCGCCGTGGCGCCGACATCGAACAGATCGAAACCCGACTGCCGTTCGGCATGGGCGAGACCGAGCAGCAGTTCGCCTGAGGCGATCGGCCCGAGCAGCGCGGCGCGCTGTTCAGCCGATCCGGCGCGCCGGATCGAGCCGCCGGCCAGCACCACCGTGGCGAGATAGGGTTCGAGCGCCAGCGCGCGTCCGAACGCCTCCATGATCAGCATGGTCTCGACCGGGCCGCCGCCAAAGCCGCCGTCGGCTTCGGCGAAAGCGACCCCCAGCAGGCCAAGCTCGGCGTATTGGCGCCACAGGTCCTTGCTCCATCCCTCGGGCCGCGCCTGAAACGCCTTGCGGTCCTCAAAACGGTAGCGGTCGGCCAGAAGCCGCGTCACGCTGTCCTTGAGCAGCCGCTGCTCCTCAGTCAGGTCAAAGTCCATCGTGCGCCGCCCCGGAGTCGTTCACAGCCCAAGGATCGCCTTGGCGATGATGCCGCGCTGGATTTCGTTCGATCCGCCATAGATCGACACCTTGCGCGTATTGAAATAGGCCGGCGCGATCGTGGCCGCCCAATCCGGGCCGACCGGCGGCTCGTTCCAGCGGCTCCCGTCGTCTCGCTCCGGCTCGTAGGGCAGGGCGTAGGGGCCGACCACGTCCATCAGCAATTCGCTGGTCGCCTGCTGGATTTCCGAGCCCTTGATCTTCAGCACCGACGAGGCCGGGTCGGGCTTGCCCTTTTCGCCGCGGCGCTCGCCGGCGATCACCCGCAACTGCGTCATTTCGAGCGCCTTCAGCTCGACTTCGACCGCCGCGAGCCTCAGCCGGAACAACGGGTCCTCGATCTTTGGCCTCGCGCCATAGACCTGCAACGCCGCCAGTTCGCGGATCCGGCGCAGCCGCGCCTTGGAGACCCCGACCCGCGCGATGCCGGAGCGTTCGTTGCCGAGCAGGAATTTCGCATAGCTCCACCCCTTGTTTTCCTCGCCGACCAGGTTCTCCAGCGGCGCGCGCACGTTGTCGAAGAACACTTCATTGACCTCGTGGCCGCCGTCGAGGGTCTGGATCGGGCGCACCGTCACCCCCGGCGCCTTCATGTCGACAAGGATGAAGGAAATTCCCTCCTGCTTCTTGACCGTCGCGTCGGTGCGGGCGAGCACGAAAATCCAGTCGGCGTATTGGGCGAGCGTCGTCCAGGTCTTCTGGCCGTTGATCACCCAGTCGCCACCCTCGCGTTTGGCGGTGGTCCGCAATCCCGCAAGGTCCGATCCGGCGCCGGGCTCGGAAAAGCCCTGGCACCACCAGTCGTCGAGATTGGCGATGCGCGGCAGGAATCGGCGCTTCTGCGCCTCCGAGCCGAACGTGTAGATCACCGGGCCGACCATGTTGACCCCGAACGCCAGCGGTTCGGGCGCCGGAGCCTGCTGCAATTCGTCATTGAAAATCAGCAATTGCACCGGGCTCCAGCCTGTGCCGCCCCATTCGACGGGCCAATGCGGGACCGACCAGCCGTGCCTGTTGAGGACGCGCGTCCAGTTCACCATGTCGTCCTTGCTGGGATGACGCCCCTCGACGATCTTCTGCCGGATGGGCGCCGGCAGGTTGGCTTTGAGGAAGGCGCGCACCTGCTCGCGAAACGCCAGTTCGTCGTCAGTGAAGCGCAGGTCCATCGTCAACCCCGTTGCTATAGCTCGGTCTCTTCTCCCTCTTGCGGGAGAAGGCGTCACGCGAAGCGTGACGGATGAGGGGAGCCGCGAAGCGGCGGAGTGTTGCGCCGACACCCCTCATCCGTCCGGCTCCGCCGGCCACCTTCGCCCGCAAGGGGAGAAGGGCAATCACCCTCCGGCTCGCGCCGTGCGTTCCTGTTCGCGCAATTCGACCTTCGACAATTTGCCGACCGGGGTGCGCGGCAAGGCGGCGCGAAACTCCAGCGCCGTCGGCAATTCATGCGGTCCGAGCTTGTCGCGCAGGAATTCGCGCAAGGCTTCCAGGGTGAACGGTTCGGCGCCGGCGCGCAGCGAAACGAACGCCTTGGCGCTTTCGCCGCGATAGGCGTCGGGCGCGCCGACGACCAGCGCTTCGTTTACCGAGGGATGCTCGTAGATCGCCTGCTCGATCATCTGCGGATAGACGTTGAAGCCGCCGCTGAGGATCATGTCCTTCTTGCGATCGACGATGAAGAAATAGCCGTCGTCGTCCATGTAGCCGATGTCGCCGGTCAGGAAATAGCCGTCGGCGAAAGAAGCGGCGCTCTCTTCCGGACGGTTCCAGTAGCCGCGCGTGACGTTTGGTCCCTTGACGCGCAATTCGCCGGTTTCGCCGGGCGGCAGCGCGCGATGGGGATCGTCGAGCGCGACCACGCCAAGTTCGATGCCGGGCAGCGGAATGCCGATGCTGCCGAGCCGAACCTCTTCGTGCGAGGGAAAACTCGTTCCGGCCGGCGAGGTCTCGGTCATGCCCCAGCCGCCGCGCAAGGTGAGACCGAGGCGCCGGTTCAGGTTTCTGGCCGTCTCGACGGGAAGCGGCGCGCCGCCGGAGCCGCAGTAGCGAAGCGACGAGAGATCGCGCTTCTCGACGCCGGGGAAATTGTCCAGCGCGATCCACATGGTCGGGACGCCGGGAAGGATCGTGGCGCGCTTCACCTCGATGTCGCGTAGCACGGCCTCGGGGTCAAACCGCATGTGGAGCAGGATCGGAACCCCGCCTTTGATCTGGCGAAGCAGGATCGTCGTCAGCGCGTAGATGTGAAACAGCGGCAACACGGCGATGACCTTGTCGCCCGCCTGAAATGCGTTGTCGTTGCCGGAGAACCACGCGTCATAAATGGCGACCGCAGCGGTCAGGTTGCCGTGGGAGAGGATTGCGCCTTTGGGCACGCCGGTCGTGCCGCCGGTATATTGCAGCAGCGCGATATCGTCGGGCGTGGTCTCCGGCCATTGGGCGGGCGGCGCGCCGGCCGCGGCGAAAGCCTGGTGCGAAACGACCTCCGGCCGGTCGGGAAGCGCGAGCTGCGGGATCGGCGAGGGACCCCACGCCGCGTTCTCGTCAACGATCACCAGGTCGACCAGCCCGGCGTCGAGCATCTTGCAGGCGTTGGGCAGAAAATGGGCGAAATTGGTGGTGACGAGAATGCGCGCGCCGCTGTCTCTCAGCTTGTGCGCTAGTTCACGTTCCGCATCGAGCGGGCTGAGATGAACGATCTTTGCGCCCGCCTTGAGTCCGCCAAAAAAAGCGATCGGATGCAGCGGGGTGTTGGGCAGATAGATCGCCATCGCGTCTTGCGGCTTCAGGCCGCGTTTCAGGAACGCCGCCGCCATCGCATCGACCGCCTGGCCAAGCTCGGCAAAGGCGATCGGGCGATCGCGAAACTCGATGGCGGTGCGTCCGGCGAAGTCGGCGACCGCTTGGGCGAACAGCGCAGGGACCGTGCTCAAAGGAATTGGCGCGTCCCACGACAGCGCCGGCGGATAGTGCTTCTCCCATGCGAACGGCGTTCGGCTCGCCTGCGTCGCCGCGACCGTGGCGTCCCGCCGCGCGGCGGACATCGGGCTCAAATTGGACGCAACGCGCGCATCGGCGCCATCGCTTCCTCCCAAAAGTGAACGGCCGCGAACTTGAGTTCGCGTCGCCAGTCAAGCTAGGCAATGGCTCCGGCAAAAGCAACAACCGCCGGGACTGCGAGCGTCCCGCTCCCTCTTCCCCCGCCCAGCGGCGCGTCGGACGCGAAGGGAGAGCAAATGCGCCGTCGCGAGATGCGGGCGGGACGCCCGCGGTCCCGACCGCCTCAGGCGATTGTCGCGCCGCCATCGACGACGATAGCCTGTCCGGTCATGTAGCTGCTCGCCGGCGAGGCCAGGAACACCGCGGCGCCGGCGATCTCGTCGGGTTCGCCGATCCGCCCGAGCGGCGCGCGCGCGTTGTGGCCTTTGAGGTTCTCCGGGTTCTCCCACAGCGCACGCGCAAAATCGGTGCGCACGAGGCCGGGCGCGATGCAATTGACCCGCACGTTATGCGGCCCGTATTCGGCGGCGAGATTGCGCGCCAGTTGCATGTCGGCGGCTTTTGAAACGCCATAGGCGCCGATCGTCGTCGATGCCCGAAGGCCGCCGATCGACGAGACGATGATGATCGAACCCTCCCGGCGCGCGATCATCGCTGGCGCGACGAACGAGATCAGCCAGAGATTGGCGAGAATGTTGTTGTCGAGGATCTTGCGAAACTGCTCGTCGGAAATGTCGCCGAGCGGCCCGTAGTAGGGATTGGACGCCGCATTGCACACCAGGATGTCGATCTGGCCGAAATGCGCGACGGCGGCGTCGGCGAGATCGCGCAAGTTCGCCTTCGACGAAATATTGGCCGGGATCGCGAGCGCTCGGCCCGCCCCGAAACGCGCCTCAAGCTCACGGACCACCACCTCGCAGGCCTCCGTCTTGCGCGAGGAGATCACCACTTTGGCGCCGTGTTCGGCGAGGCGTCCGGCGATCGCCCGGCCGATGCCGCGCGACGAGCCGGTGATGACGGCGACCTTGCCGGTCAGATCGAACAGCGACATTTTCCTGGCCTCCCGGTGTTTGCGACAGGCTAGCCCGGGCGGCGCCCGGCGCCCAGCCGGGAACGCGCGGCCCCGAATTCAGGCGAATTGTGGTATGGTTTGGCCGGGGCTCAGACTTTATCGCCTGCGCCGGCATTTGGAGCGTCCATGAAGGCGGACCGCGGGCGACGTGCGCCCAGAGCCATTCGCAAGCCCATTGACGACGACAACGGCGCCAAGGCGGGCGCGGTCCAATCGGTCGACCGCGCTCTGTTGCTGCTGGAGGCGCTGGGCGAGGACGAGGAAGGCTACCGCCTGACCGATCTGTCGATCCGCACCGGCCTGTCGCCTTCCACCGCGCACCGGCTGCTGACCACGCTCGAAAAGCGCCGCTTCGTGGAATTCGACCACAGCGATGCGACCTGGCATGTCGGCCGACAGAGTTTTGCGATCGGCTCGGCGTTCGTGCGCCGCCGCAATTTCGTGGCGCCGGCGTTGCCGTTTCTGCGCCGCATGCGCGATCTGACCCACGAGACCGCCAACCTCGGCGTGATCGACGACGGCGAGGTGGTGGTGCTGACGCAGATCGAGAGCCGCGAGATCATGCGCGCGATCACCCGCGTCGGCGGCCGCGCGCCGATGGTGACTTCGGGGATCGGCAAGGCGATCCTCGCGACCTATTCCGACGAGGACGTCGCGGCGATCATCCAGCGTTACGGCATGCGTCGGCTGACGCCGAAATCCGTTGTGCGCGCCGGCGAATTGCGCGAGGCGCTGGAGGGCGTGCGGCGCGACGGCTACGCGCTGGACGATGAGGAATTTCTGACCGGCCTTCGCTGCGTCGCTTCGGTCGTCTACAACGACCAGGGCGAGGCGCTCGCCGCCATCTCGGTGTCGGGCCTCGCCGCGCGGGTGCCCCAGGAGCGCGTGCCGGAGCTCGGCCGGCTGGTGCGCGAGACCGCGCGCGAACTGACGCTGGCGCTCGGCGGGCGGCCGCCGTGAGCCGCCCGGCGTTGCGTTCTATTTGCTTCGTTAGTTAAGTCGTTGAAATATGGATGATTGCCTCAAACGTCCCGTCTGACGGAAAAGAAAATCTGCGGCATTGCGCGCGACGCGCGGGTCCATGACAATCAAACGACGGACGATCGGCGTCCGGCTACGTCCGGAATCGGGAGGTTCGCCATGGCGAGGATGAAGGCGATCGAGGCGGCGGTTCGCGTGCTCGAGAAGGAGGGGGTCGCCTGCGCGTTCGGCGTGCCGGGCGCGGCGATCAACCCGCTCTACGCCGCGCTGAAGGCGCGCGGGACGATCCGCCACATCCTGGCGCGCCATGTCGAGGGCGCCTCGCATATGGCGGACGGCTACACCAGGGCCAAGGCCGGCAATATCGGCGTGTGCATCGGCACCTCGGGGCCGGCGGGAACCGACATGATCACCGGCCTCTACGCGGCGATCGCCGACTCGATCCCGATCCTGTGCATCACCGGACAGGCGCCGCGCGCCAAGCTCTACAAGGAGGACTTCCAGGCCGTCGACATCGAGACGATCGCCAGGCCGGTCGTCAAATGGTCGGTCACCGTGCGCGAGCCGGCGCAGGTGCCGATGGTGTTCCAGCAGGCCTTTCACGTGATGCGCTCGGGGCGGCCCGGTCCGGTGCTGATCGACCTGCCGATCGACGTGCAACTGGCGGAGATCGAATACGACGATTCCACCTATCAGCCGCTGCCGGTCTACAAGCCCTCGGCGACGCCGGCGCAAGCGGCGCGCGCGCTCGAAATGCTGAACGCCGCGCAGCGGCCGCTGATCGTCGCCGGCGGGGGAATCATCAACGCCGACGCTTCCGACCTGCTGGTCGAATTCGCCGAATTGACCGGCGTTCCCGTCATTCCGACATTGATGGGCTGGGGGACGATTCCCGATGACCATCCGCTGATGGCCGGCATGGTCGGCCTGCAGACCAGCCATCGCTACGGCAACGCGACCTTCCTCGAATCGGATTTCGTGTTCGGCATCGGCAACCGCTTCGCCAACCGCCATACCGGGTCGGTGGAGGTCTACACCAAGGGGCGCAAATTCATTCACGTCGACATCGAGCCGACGCAGATCGGCCGGGTGTTCGGCCCCGATTTCGGCATCGTTTCCGACGCCAAGGCGGCGCTGAAGCTGTTCATCGAGGCGGCGCGCCAGATGAAGGCGGACGGGCGCCTCAAGAAGCGCGACACATGGGCCGCCGCCTGCCTGCACCGCAAGAACAACATGCTGCGCAAGAGCCATTTCGACGCCGTGCCGTTGAAGCCCCAACGCGTCTACGAAGAGATGAACGCCGCGCTCGGGCGAGACACCTGCTATGTCACGACGATCGGCCTCAGCCAGATCGCTGGCGCGCAGTTCCTGCATGTCTACAGTCCCCGCAACTGGATCAATTGCGGCCAGGCGGGGCCGCTCGGCTGGACCTTGCCGGCGGCGCTCGGGGTGCGCGCCGCCGATCCCGACCGGCCGATCGTCGCGCTGTCCGGCGACTATGATTTCCAGTTCATGATCGAGGAGCTGGCGGTCGGCGCGCAGCACAAGCTGCCCTATCTGCATATGGTCGTGAACAATTCCTATCTCGGCCTGATCCGCCAGTCGCAGCGCGGCTTCCAGATGGATTTTGAAGTCTCGCTGGCGTTCGACAACGTCAATGCGACGCCCGAGGGCGACGCGCCGGCCGGTTACGGCGTCGATCATGTCGCGGTCGCCGAAGCGCTCGGCTGCAAGGCGATCCGCGTCAAGAGCCCGAACGAGTTCCGCGAGGCGTTCGCCAAGGCCAACGCGCTGATGAAGGAGTTCAGCGTGCCGGTGGTGGTCGAGTTCATCCTCGAGCGCGTCACCAACATTGCGATGGGCACGGAAGTGAACAATGTCAACGAATTCGAGGAAATCCTGTGCCTCGATCCGAACCTCTCGCTCCGGCAGAGCCAGGAAATGGGCGTGATCGAAAACGTGGGGACGTGAGGATGAAACGTCGCGCCGCCCCTCATCCGTCATGCTGCGTTTGGCGCCTTCTCCCGCTCCGCGAGAGAAGGGGAACGCGGTCCTTCTCCCCGCGCGCGGGGAGTAAGGTGGCCTTCGCGTCAGCGAAGGTCGGATGAGGGGCGACGCAATCATTTGGCGGGCTCGCTGTGGCGCAGCCTGAAGCGTGCTTACTCCTGAGGACCAACGAATGCCGAAGTTTTCCGCCAATCTGACGTTTCTTTACACCGAAGTCCCGCTTCTCGACCGCTTCGCCGCGGCGGCGCGGTCGGGCTTCAAGGGCGTCGAATACATGTCGCCCTACGATGAGACCAAGGCCGATCTGGTCGCGCGGCTGCGCGATAACGGGCTGACCCAGGTGCTGCACAATCTGCCGGCCGGCGACTGGGGCGCGGGCGAGCGCGGCATCGCGATCTTTCCCGACCGGGTCGAGGAATTCCGCCGCGGCGTCGCCCAGGCGATCGACTATGCAAGCGCGCTCGGCTGCGGCCTGGTCAATTGCATTGTCGGCCTGACGCCGGCGGGCGCGGACACGGCGCGATTGCGCGCGACGCTGGTCGACAACCTCGCCTTTGCGGCGCGCGAAATGGCCAAGGCCAGGATCAAGCTGCTGATCGAGCCGATCAATACGCGCGACATGCCCGGCTTCTTCCTGAACCGCACCGACCAGGCCGCCCGCCTCATCGAGGAAGTCGGATCGGACAACCTGTTCATCCAGTACGACGCCTATCACATGCAGATCATGGAAGGCGATCTGGCGCGCACCATCGAGGCCAATCTGCCGCGCATCGCCCATATCCAGCTCGCCGACAATCCCGGCCGTCACGAGCCGGGCACCGGCGAGATCAACTATCCCTTCCTGTTCGGCTATCTCGACAGGATTGGCTATGCCGGCTGGATCGGCTGCGAATACAAGCCGCTGACCAGCACGGCGGCGGGCCTCGGCTGGATGAAGCCCTACCTTTGATCGCTGCCGGCGCGATCATGCGCCGAAACGCGGGGAGTTCCGGACCATGAGCAAAATCGGTTTCATCGGCCTTGGCGTCATGGGCGCTCCGATGGCGGCAAACCTCATCGCCGCCGGCCACGAACTGTTCCTTCACACGCGCGGAAAAGTCCCCGAGGCGCTGGTGAAGGCGGGCGGAGTCGCTTGCGCGAGCGGCAAGGAGATCGCCGAACGATCGGAGATCGTCATCATCATGGTGCCCGACACGCCGGACGTCGAAAAGGCGCTGTTTGCCGCCGGCGGCGTCGGCGAGGGCCTGAAGCAAGGGCAAGATCGTCGTCGACATGAGTTCGATCTCGCCGATCGCCACCAAGGAATTCGCCAAGCGGGTCAACGACCTCGGCGCCGACTATCTCGACGCGCCGGTCTCGGGCGGCGAAGTCGGGGCCAAGGCGGCCTCGCTGACGATCATGGTCGGCGGCTCGCAGGAGGCGTTCGACGCGGTGAAGCCGATCTTCGAGAAGCTGGGCAAGAACATCACGCTGGTCGGCGGCAACGGCGACGGGCAGACCACCAAGGTCGCCAACCAGATCATCGTCGCGCTCAATATCGAGGCGGTCGCCGAGGCGCTGCTGTTCGCCTCCAAGGCGGGCGCCGATCCCGCCCGCGTGCGTCAGGCGCTGATGGGCGGCTTCGCCGCCTCCCGCATCCTCGAAGTGCATGGCGAGCGGATGGTCAAACGCACCTTCGCGCCCGGTTTCCGGATCGAGCTTCACCAGAAGGACCTCAGTCTCGCCTTGCAGGGCGCCAAGGCGCTTGGCGTCTCGCTGCCCAACACCGCCACGGCGCAGCAATTGTTCAACGCCTGCGCGGCGCATGGCGGCAAGGCGTGGGATCATTCGGCGATGGTTCGCGCGCTGGAGATCATGGCCAACCACGAGATCGGCGCGGACAGCGCCTGAAGGGGAGCCTCATGGCGGGCGATCATCGCGCCTTGCTGCGCGCCATGTTCGACGCGGCGGTCAGCGCCGCGGCGCCGGCGCTGTGCGTGCCGCCGCACCTGCCGGCCCGGCCACGCGGGCGCACCATCGTCGTGGGCGCCGGCAAGGCGGCCGCTGCGATGGCCGCCGCCGTCGAAGCGCAATGGAGCGGCCCGATCGAGGGCCTCGTCGTCACCCGTTACGGCCACGGCGCGCCGACCTCCCGCATCAAGGTGGTCGAGGCCGGTCATCCCGTCCCCGACGCCGCCGGGCCCGCCGCCGCGCGCGCGATCCTCGACCTGGTCAACGGCCTCGGCCCGGACGATCTCGTGCTGTGCCTTATTTCGGGTGGCGGCTCGTCACTGCTCGCGCTGCCCGACGGCGACATCACCCTTGCCGACAAGCAGGCGATCAATCGCGCTCTGCTGCGCAGCGGCGCGCATATCGGCGAGATGAACTGCGTGCGCAAGCACCTGTCGGCGATCAAGGGCGGCCGCCTGGCGGTCGCCGCGGCGCCGGCGCGGGTGGTCAGCCTGATCATTTCTGACGTGCCGGGCGACGATCTTTCGGTGATCGCGTCCGGTCCGACGGTCGCCGACGCCACCACCCAGGCTGACGCGCGGGCGGTGCTCGAAAAGTACCGGGTCGAAGTGTCGCCGGCGGTGCTGAAGCAGCTTTCGAATCCCGCCGCCGAAACCCCCAAACCCGGCGATCCGCGCCTCGCCGATGTCGCCAATGTTCTCATCGCGACGCCGCAAATGTCGCTCGAAGCGGCCGCGGCGACGGCGCGCGCGGCTGGCTTCGCGCCGCTCATCCTCGGCAACGCGATCGAGGGTGAGGCGCGCGAATGCGGCATCGTCCACGCCGGCATCGCGTTGCAGGCGGCGCGGTTCGGACAGCCGGCCGAACCGCCCTGCGCGATCATCTCGGGCGGCGAGACGACGGTCACCGTGCGCGGCAAGGGACGCGGCGGGCGCAACGCCGAGTTCCTGCTCAGCCTGGCGATCGCGCTTGGTGGGCGCGACGATATCTGGGCGCTCGCCGCCGACACCGACGGCATCGACGGAAGCGAGGACAACGCCGGCGCGATCATCGGTCCCGACACCCTGGCGCGCGCCGCGAAGGCCGGCGTCGACGTCGCCCGGCGCCTCGCCGACAACGACGCCTATTCGGTGTTCTCGCGCATTGGGCGATCTGATCGTCACCGGGCCGACGCGCACCAATGTCAACGATTTCAGGGCGATCCTGGCGCCTGCGCGCATCTCCTGAGGGTGGACGCCCGAACGCTCCCTCGGCACGAGCCAGCGGCGAGCGAACACGCGCCTTCCCCGCCTCGCCTCGGCGCGAACCGCTCCCTCAGGCGCCGCCGATCGACCCATCGCCCGCTTACCTTTCGTAAGTTTCGTTGATGTAGCGTCGCCGGACCAGCCGCTGCGTCCTCCCGATCGAGGGCGCATTCGCGCGGCGGCGCAGGCGTCCGATGCAGTTTCCCGCTCAACAAGGGTCAGTCTTCCCCGCCGGCCGTTCCGTCGACGACGCCGGCATGTTCGAGGCGGCGCCGGTTTCGCTCTGGCTCGAGGACTACAGCGGCGTCAAGGCGTTGCTCGACGAGTGGCGAGGCGCCGGCGTCACGGACCTGCGCGCCCATCTCGCCGAAGACGAGGCCCGCGTCGCCGCCTGCGTCAGCCGTATCCGGGTCGTCAAGGTCAACGCCCGGACGCTCGCGCTGTTCGAAGCCACGGATCAGACCCATCTGGTCGCCAACCTCGACCGGATCTTTCGCAATGAAATGCTCGTCAACCTGATCGACGAACTCGTGCAACTCTGGGATGGCAAGGGTGGCTTCGTCAGCCATGGCGTCAACTACACGCTGTCCGGACGCCGGATCGACATCCAGCTCAGCGGCCAACTGCTGCCGGGTTGCGAGACGACGTGGGAGCGCGTGCTGGTCGCCGTCGAGGACGTCACCGAGCGCGAGGGCGCGCGCCGGCTGCTGTCGCTCAGCGAGGACTATGCGCGCGGCCTGTTCGAACATTCCCCGATTTCGCTGTGGGTGGAGGATTTCAGCAAAATCAAGCTGCTGCTGGACGAGGTGCGCGAGCGCGGAATCGACGATTTTCGCGTGTTCACCGACGTCCATCCGGAATTCGTGCAGCGCTGCATGAGCGAGATTCGGGTGATCGACGTCAACAACCATACGCTGGCCCTGTTCGGGGCGCGCGACAAGCCGACATTGCTGCGCGGTCTTCGCGATGTTTTTGGCGACGCCATGGCGCAGCCGTTCCGCGAGCAATTGATCGATCTGTGGCATGGAAAGCTCTTCCAGCAGCGCGAAGTGGTGAACCATTCGCTCAGCGGCGCGATTCTGCACCTTCAATTGCAATTCTCGGTGTTCCCCGGCCGTGAGAGCGATTGGTCGCTGGTGCAGGTCGCGTTGAGCGACATCACCGCTCGCAAGAAGGCCGAGGCCTACCTCGAATATCTGGGCAAGCACGACGTCCTGACCAAGCTGCACAATCGCTCTTTCTACGTCGATGAACTCAACAGGCTGGAGCGCAACGGCTCCGCGCCGATCACGGTCATCGTCCTCGACATCAACGATCTGAAGGCGGTCAATGATCAACTCGGCCATGCCGCCGGCGACCAGTTGCTGCGTCGGGCCGGCGAGGTTGTCGCCAAGCTGGTCGAGAAGCCCAATTGCGCCGCGCGAATTGGCGGCGACGAATTCGCCCTCCTGATGCCGGGACGCGATCCGCGCGATGGCGAGCAGATGATGGAGAGCGTGGCCAGGCTGGCGGCGCTCAACAATCAGTTCTATTCGGGCGCGCCTCTGACTTTCTCGATGGGGGCGGCGACAACCTGGCCGGGCGAGCGTCTCGAAGCGGTGGTGCGCCGGGCGGACGCTGCGATGTACGCGGCGAAGCGGGCCTATCACTCGGCGGTTGGCGCCGACCGCCGACAAGTCGCCGAATTGGTGCCCCCGTCGGCCAATTCGAGCGCCGCCTAAGCCTCGACCGGCGCCTTGGAATCCCAGGTGACCGCCTGCGTCTCGGGCGCCACCGTTGGATTGGACGAGCGCGCGAACAGTTCGGCCCGCTCGGTGACCGTCGATTTGTAGAACGGATAGCGCTGCTGGACGCGGTTCCTCATCTCGAAGTAGTCGAGCCCCATGCAGGCGATCGGCTTCCTGAGCGTCGGATAGTCTCTGGCCGGCGACCACCCCTCATGTCCGAACACGCGGCGATAATAGCCTTGATGCTCGGTGCGGATCGTCGCGAGAATGAAGTCGGCGCGGAAATACTCTCCGGCCATCCAGCCCGGCCGCACGGTCAGATAGGGCATCTCGTGAAACCGGCGCGAGAAATCCAGGCGGGTGACGAATCTTGTGGGATCGACGATGACCTGGCCCTGGCGCAGCCGCGGCCCGAGAATCTCCGGGAAAATCCCGTAAGCGGGCATGGGCGCGTCTTCGCGATCGGCGACATGGAGGCGAATCGAACTGGCGAGTTCGCCGTCGATGAACATCCCGATGATCCAAACGTTCGACGTTTCGTCGAACTGATCGCAAAATCGGCCGGATGGCTGGGGTTCGATGGCGCCTTCGCGCATATAGGCGTCGTAGCGGAGCCGATAGATCGCGTCCTTGTCTTCCAGACTTTCGGCGCGCCGATATTCGACCCGCTCCAGCAATCGCAATACGCGTTCAGAAAAACGAGACGGGACGAAGGCTGTTTGAGAACTCATCAGCGCCCTCTACGCAAAAACCTTAACGCAAAGTGAACGCAGAAGGGAGAAATGTAAACAGGCGCGCCTCAATTTCCTCCGGTGTGGCGAATCGCCGCTGCGGAAGGCGCGGGCGCGAAAAATCGTCGAAGTTTCCAGTGTTCGGAACGGCTTGATCTCGATCCGACCGCGGCCATCGACCTGACCGAATGGCGCGGCGGGATCAATCGCCAGCTGTCGCGAGACGTCGCTGGCTCAAAACTGCGCGAGAAGGATGCAATTTTCGCGAGGGCGCTTCGCTGAGACTGGGGTCGGCATGGTCGCGGCGATCACTCGCCGGCGGCGGCTTCGAGCGTCAACGCGGCGTAGCGGTCGAGAAACGCTTCGCACGAATTCTGGCCGAGGCATCGCGTCCATTCCAGAAAAGCGCCAACTGGCGTCGGCGTCTGGAACACGATTTTTCCTGAGGTCTGCGCGGCTCGAACGGCCGCCTCGCGCCGCGCAGTCCAGGCGCCGTAGTCGCCGGTCGCACGAAACGCATCCACAAGGTCGAAATACAACGCAAAGTCAGCTTCACTGACCGCGGCGAGGGTCGTCGTCTTGGCCTGCCCTGTCGAGCGGTCGCGCAGCCCGGCGACGAAGCCGGCGAAGAGATGCAGGTTCTTCTCGGTGGGCGCCAATCTGGCGGACCGACACCAGGCCAGGAAAGTCGACAGATCGACGGTTACGATGCGCGCGTCGACGCCGCTCGAGCACAGCCCGACCGTCAGGCCGTAACGATCGTCCAGCCAATCCTCATAGTCGAGGCTCTGAGCGAAGTCCGCAATGGCCGCGCGCGCCTGTCGGAAGTCCTCTTCGCCGAGCGCCGCGACGACCTCCACGCTCAATTCAGTCCGCCGGAAGTTCGTCAGATTATCCGTCGATTGACTCAACGAAGTCATGCTCGCTTTCCTTCGACAAGTCAGGCGTCCAGTGGCCTACGTCTTCATTATTCCTAAAGCAATTAAAGAGTATTCAACGATTGGGCGATGTCGTGAAAACGCCGATCCGGAAAGGCCACGCGCGCTCGCCAAAACAAGAGAATTGGATGCAGTGTCGAATGTCCGCGAGCGCACCAATGTTTCCGGCTAAATCAGATCTCGCCCGCACCGGCGCCGCAGACCTTCCCGCGGACCTTTACGTTGAATTGGTAAACGCCTTATTTCATGGCGGCTGGTCGCTCGCGATGGGGAGCGTGGCCACATGCGCCGCTGCGTTGATCACCGCGATAACCATGAACAGCGTCGTGCTCTATGGGTTCTCGGTCGCGCTGCCGTTGATCTCGGCGCTGCGTCTGTGGGTCATGGTCGCCCATGCGCGCGCCGGACTTGGCGGGGGTGTCGCCGAGGTCGGCCGTTGGAAACGGAACTACGTGCTGGGCGCATCGGCCTACATGGCGGCGCTCGGATTTTGGACGCTCGCGGTTTTCACCCTGACCGAGGACGGATTCCCCAGAATTCTCGCGTTCTCGGCGACGATCTGCCACGCGTTCGGAATCGCCACCCGGAATTTCTCGATCAAGTCGTTGACCGACGCGCAGATTCTCGCGGGCTTCCTGCCCTTGAGCGTTGCGCTGGCGTTCGCCGGCGGCCTCTATCCCTTGATGATCCTGGTGGTGCTCATACCGTTCTTCTTTTTCATCAAGAGCTCCGCCAGCCGGCTGCGAACGACCCTGCTCGACGAGGTTCTCTCGAAAAGGGAGGTCACGCAGCTCGCAAGCCAACTCGATTCCGCCCTGAACAACATGTCGCATGGCCTGTGCATGTTGGACTCCGACGGCAACTTGCGCGTCAGCAACGACCAGATCGCCAAAATGCTCGGCGTGCCGCCGCGCGCGATGCGACCGGGCGCCAATGTCAAGACTTCTCATTCGATTGTTGACGCGCATCGGAGCGATCACGCGAGACGTGGCGAATGAATTGAGCCGCGCCTTGAGGGTGTCTGCCCGCGCCGCCGACTATTCGCTGGTGGCGAACGCGCCGGACGGCCGGTCGATCGAGATCAACGTTCACTACATGCGCGACGACGGCGCGGTGATCGTCACCCAGGACATCACCGAGCGGCGCAACGCCGAGGCGGCGATCTATCGCATGGTGTGGTTCGATCCGGTCACCGGCCTGCCAAATCGGCGGCGCTTCGAGAAGGAGCTTTCGAACGCGTTGCTCGCCCGCGAGGACGAGAGGGAGAACGGGGCGGTGCTGTTCCTCGATCTCGACGATTTCAAGCAGGTCAACGACAGCCTGGGTCACGCGCGCGGCGACAAGTTGCTCGCCGCCGTCGGCGAACGCCTGCGCTCGGCGGTCGAGGACGCTGACATCGTTGCGCGTTGGGGCGGCGACGAATTCGCAATCCTATTGTCGCCAGGAAAGGACGGGCGCGCTCCCGCCACCATCGCCGACCGGATCATCACGCACATCAATCGCCCGTTCCAGATCGACGGCTACGAAATCATCGTCGGCGTCAGCGTCGGCGTGGCGAAGATCCACCGCGACGGCCTGACGCTCGAGACGCTGCTCAGCAACGCCGACCTCGCCCTCTACGCGGCGAAGGCGGAAGGCCGCAATCGCTGGCGCTCCTACGAGCGGCAATTGGGTCTCGACGCGCAGAGCCGCAGGACGCTGGAAATCGATCTGCGAGCGGCCATCGCCAACGAAACGATCGAGGTTCACTATCAACCGATCAACAGCGCCGCGACCCGGGAAATCGTCGGTTGCGAAGCTCTGGCGCGGTGGCGTCATCCGAGCCGCGGCTACATTTCCCCCGCGGAATTCATTCCGATCGCCGAGGAACTCGGCCTGATGGACGAACTCGGCCGCACGATTCTCCAGCGCGCGTGCGAGGCCTGCGCCTCGTGGCCCGAACGGTTCTTCGTCGCGGTCAATCTGTCGCCGCTCCAGGTCAGAGGCGGGCGGATCGCCAATACGATCAAGGAGGCGCTCGACACTTCCGGCCTTTGTTCAAGCCGGCTCGAAGTGGAGATCACCGAATCGACGCTGCTGCACGATCTGCCGTCGACGCGCCAGATATTGCGCTCGATCAAGGGGATGGGCGTTCGCATCGCGCTGGACGATTTCGGCACGGGATATTCGAGCCTCAGCTACCTCCATACGTTCCCGCTGGACAAGATCAAGATCGACCGCTCGTTCACCATGGCGATCGGGTCGGACCACCGGGCCTCGATCGTGATCGCGAGCGTCGCCGGCATGTGCAAGATGCTGGGGATGGACGTGCTCGTCGAGGGGATCGAAACCGAACTCCAGATGCAGTTTGTCGACGGCCTGGGGTCGGTGTCGGAGGTTCAGGGTTTTCTGTTCAGCCCGGCGGTTTCCGAAAAGGACATCGCCGCGATGCTGGAAACCGGACTGCACCGCAAGATCGCGTGATCTGCGCGGCCGCCGCCCTTCAGCTCTCGAACGAGACCCGGCCACCCGGCTTCTGGGCGATCCGCCGCATCAAGCAAGCCCGCTATGCGCGCTTATGTCAGCTCTCGGCGACGCGGCGGCGACGCTCGACGTAAGTGGAGAACACGTGATCCCAGAACGGCGTGATCACGCCGTAATTGCCAGACGTTTCATGGTAATGATGCGCCATATGCATGATGCGGGCGCGGTAGAGCATGTCGCCTGGCTTCAACTCCCAGTGGTGGGAGGCGTGGTGCACCAGCATATAGCCGGCGTAGCCGATCAGCGCGCCGCTGGCGAAGCCGCCGGCGAACACCACGCCGACCGCGAACAGCAGCGGCAGAAAGAACACTCCGAGAATCAGACCGCTGGAGACGAACGAGGGCACGCCGATCAGCGCTTTCGGGTCGTCGTGGTGGGCGTCATGGAATTTCTCGAAGAACGGGACGGCGTGATAGACCCAGCGATGCACGACATATTCGACGAATGTCCATACCGCGAGGCCCACGACGAAGGCGAGCAGCCACCAGCCGGCGACTTCCAGGCCCCGTTGGGCGATTGCGATCGCCGCCAGCACAATGATCGCGAGCGGAATAGCGACGAAATCGCCGAAGTAGAGAGCCTTGCTCAGTTTCATGGATCGCCCCACTGCTACGCCCGCCGGCGAGGTAGTCCGCTCCGCGCGCTTTGACCCTGCCAGATTCGCACGCTCCGTCGTCTCCCGACCTGTCAGCCCCCCGCCGGCGCCCGGCTCACCCAGCCGAGACGTTGTGAAATTTTACGTGCATTTAACCCAACTGACAATGGCGCCTTGCGTCAACTCACTTCGGACGCCCTGAATCGTTATTTACCGCTTTTGGACTGAAGCCCGCCCGAACGTCCGTGACCTAGTCGCCGCGCCGCGGCCCGAGCATCGCCTCCGCCCTGACGATCCGGTCGAAGTCCGCAGCGGTGACCAGGCCGAGCCGCAACGCTTCCTCGCGCAAGGTTGTATGATTCTTGTGCGCCGATTTGGCGATCAGCGCCGCCTTGTCATAGCCGATCGTCGGGGCCAGCGCCGTGACCAGCATCAGCGAACGCGCGACCAACTCGCCGATACGCTCGCGGTTGGGTTCGATGCCGGCGACGCAATTGTCGGCAAAGCTTCGCGCGCCGTCGCCCAGCAGTCGAATGGATTGCAGGACTGCGTTGGCGATCACCGGCTTGAACACGTTGAGCTCGAAATGGCCCTGGCTGCCCGCGAACGCGACGACCGTCTCGTTGCCGACAACCTGGGCGCAGACCATCGTGAGGGCTTCGGCCTGGGTCGGATTGACCTTGCCCGGCATGATCGACGATCCCGGCTCGTTTTCCGGCAACAGCAGTTCCCCCAGCCCCGATCGCGGGCCGGACCCGAGCAGGCGGATGTCGTTGGCGATCTTGAACAGGCCAGCGGCGAGGCTGGCCAGGGCGCCATGGCAGAACACCAGCGCGTCATGCGAGGCGAGCGCCTCGAACTTGTTGGCCGCCGCCACGAACGAAAGGCCGGTGATGGCGGACGCCTGCCGCGCGAAAATCTCCGCGAAATCGGGATGCGTGTTGAGGCCGGTGCCGACCGCCGTGCCGCCCTGCGCGAGAGCGGCGAGGCCGGGCATGGTCGCTTCGATACGCCTGATCCCGAGTTCGACCTGAGCGGCATAGCCGGAGAACTCTTGTCCGAGCGTGATCGGCACGGCATCCTGCAGATGGGTGCGGCCGATCTTCACGATATCCGCGAAGGCTGCGGCCTTACCCTCCAGCGCCGCTTGCAACGCACGCAGGGCGGGGGTCAGACGCCCTTTGATCTCGCGCGCCGCGGCGATGTGCATGGCGGTCGGAAAGGCGTCGTTGGAGGATTGACCGAGATTGACGTGATCGTTGGGGTGCGTTGGCGATTTGGCGCCCCGCTGGCCGCCCAGCCGTTCATTGGCGAGGTTGGCGATCACTTCGTTGGCGTTCATGTTGGTCTGGGTGCCGGACCCGGTTTGCCAGACTCGCAGCGGGAACTCGGCGTCGCGCTTGCCCTCGGCGACTTCCGCCGCGGCCTGGGCGATCGCCTCCGCGAGGCGCGGGGCCAGCAGGCCGAGCTCGGCGTTGGCCAGCGCCGCCGCCTGCTTCACGACGCCGAGCGCGTGGATGATCGGGGCCGGCATGCGCTCGTCGCCGATCGCGAAATTCCGCAGGGAGCGCTGGGTTTGCGCGCCCCAATAGTGCTCGGCGGGCACTTCGATCGGGCCGAACGTGTCGGTCTCGGTCCGCGTCGTCGCGGGATTCGGCATGGCTGTCTCCGCATGGCGGCCGGGCGAGGAGACGCCGCGGTCCCGCTTGACGCCGCCCGACCCCGACGTCTAGGCTTGATAGGTCCAATCTATACTATGCGAAGCCTTCGCGTGCGCCAACAAATCGACGGCGTGGTCTTTCCGGTAGGAAACGCGCCTCCCGCGCGCGGCGCGCCGGCGCGCAGTGCCTGCAACCACGATTTCCAAAGGGGGAGGCGACAATGAAGTTCGACACCTTGTTCCTGACGCGGCGCGCCGTGCTGAAGAGCGCCGTCGTCGGCGCCGCATCGGCCGGCGCCTGGGCGTCGGGCGCGGGAGGCGCGCTCGCCGACGACACGCTGGCCGATGTCAAGAAGCGCGGCGAACTGGTCATCGCCACCGAAATGCAATTTCCGCCGTTCGATATTTCGGACAACGGAACTTATAAGGGGGTCGACCGCGATCTGATCGACGAGGTCGGCAAGGAGCTCGGCGTGAAGGTCAAATATCTCGATCTGCCGTGGACCAGCATCCTGCCGGGCCTCGAAGCCAAGAAGTTCGATATCTGCATCGCGCCGGTCACCATCACCAAGGAACGCATGCAGCGCTATCTGTTCACGGTGCCGATCGCCGACGCGACGGCCGCCCTGATGAAGCGCGCGAACGATGCGAGCATCGCCAAGCCCGAAGATATCGCCGGCAAGACGGTCGGCGGCCAGAAAGGCACCTCGCAGCTCGCGCAGCTCAAGGCCTATGCCGCCAAACTGCCCAAGCCGGTCGAGATCAAGGAATATGTCGACAACAACCAGTCCTACGCCGACCTGGCGGCGGGCCGGATCGACGCCTCGGTCAATTCCTTCCCCAATCTCGCCTACGCCGCGTCGCAGCGCTCCGACGCGTTCGCGGTGGTGACGCCGGCCTTCGGCACCCCGACCTATTTCTCGTGGGTCGGACGGCTTGACGACAAGGGGCTGATCGAGGCGGTCAACGCCGCCATCCTCAAGACGGAGGAGGACGGCCGCATGGCGAAGATCCAGAAGACCTGGTTCGGCCAGTCGTTCGATCTGCCCAAGACGGTTCCCGAACCGCAGCTCTAGGCCTCGAAGGGGCGGCGCGGAGCCGCCCCGTCGATCCTCCGCCGCACGATGCAGCCGCAGGCTATCGCTCACGCTCTCGCCTACCTCACGCTTGCCGCGGGCATGACGCTATACGTCTCGCTCGCCGGCATCGCGCTGGGGATGGCGATCGGTTTCCTCGTTTGCCTCGCCCGGCTTTCGACGAATCGGAGCCTCGCGCGCGCCGGCGCCTTCTACGTCAGCTTCTTCCGCGGCGTGCCGTTGCTGGTGCAGTTGCTGTTCATCTACTATTTTCTGGCCGAGTTCGGCGTCAACGTGCCGGCGATGGCGGCGGCGATCGGCGGCCTCGGCCTGGCGTCTGCGGCCTTTCAGGCGGAGATCCTGCGCGGCGCGCTCAACGCCGTGCCGCCCGGCCAGGCGGAGGCCGCCGAGGCGCTCGGCTTTTCGCGCGCCGAAATCTGGCGGCGCATCCTGCTGCCGCAGGCGCTGCGCATCAGCGTGCCGCCGCTGATCAACGAATTCACCCTGCTGCTCAAGGCGTCGTCGCTGGTCTCGGTCGTCGGCATCGCTGAACTGACGCGCGTGAGCATGAATATCGCGTCGATGACCTATCGCCCCCTCGAAGCCTATCTCGGGGGGGCGCTGTTCTATCTGGCGATCAATCTGTGCCTCGCGGGTCTTGGCGTTCGGGCGGAGCGCCGGCTGGCGGCGGGTTCGCTCCGATGAGCTTCGAAGTCCTGTGGCGTTACGCGCCGGCGCTGCTCAGCGGCTTTGGCGTCACCGTCCTGTGCTGGAGCGCGGGATCGGCGATTGGGCTGGTCGGCGGCTTCGTCATCGCGCTGCTCTACCGGCTGCGCGCGCCGCCGCTCCGTTGGCTGCTGCGCGTTTTCATCGAGGTCATCCGCGGCACGCCGTTTCTCGTGCAGTTGTTTCTTTTATATTCAGGCGGGCCGTTCATCGGCCTCAGGCTGGAGGCGACCGCGGCGGGCATCGTCGGGCTCAGCGTCTATTCCAGCGCCTATTTCGCCGAGGCGTTCCGCGCCGGCTTCAGCGCCGTTCCGGCCGGCCAGATCGAGGCGGCGACCAGCGTCGGCATGCGTTCGTTCGACATCCTGTGGCGGATTTCGCTGCCGACCATGCTGGTGGCGACGCTGCCCTCGATCGTCAACCTGCTGATCGTGCTGTCCAAGGAGACGGTGGTCCTGTCGATCATCACGGTGCCGGAGCTGATGTACCAGATGCAGACCATGGCGGCCGAGACCTTCACCGCGTTCGACGCGATTTTCGCGATGGCGGTGTTCTACTGGCTGCTGGTCGAGACGATCTCGCGCCTCGGCTACCGGCTGGAGCGGCGCGTTACCGCCTTCATGGCGCCGGCGGCGGGGCGATCATGAGCGCGCCGACGATCGAATTGCGCGGCGTCGGCAAGAGCTTCGGCGCGTTGCAGGTGCTGCGCGACATCGACCTGAAGGTCGACAAGTCCGAGGTCGTCTGCCTGATCGGACCCAGCGGCTCCGGCAAGAGCACGCTGCTGCGCTGCGTGAATTTTCTCGAAAGCTACGACGCCGGCGAAATCCGCATCGAAGGAAAGCTGATCGGCTACGAGGATCGCGCGGGCGGCGGGCGCCGGCCGATGGGCAAGCGGGAACTGCGCGAAATGCGCTGCGAAATCGGCATGGTGTTCCAGCATTTCAATCTCTGGCCGCATATGAGCGCGCTGCAAAACGTCACCGAGCCGCTGCGCCGGGTGCGCCGGTTGCCGGCGGCTGAGGCGCGCGAGCGCGCGATGCAGGTGCTGACCCGCGTCGGCCTCGCCGAGAAGGCCTTGTCCTACCCCGGACATCTCTCGGGCGGCCAGCAGCAGCGCGTCGCGATCGCCCGCGCGCTGGCGATGCAACCGCGGCTGATGCTGTTCGACGAGCCGACCTCGGCGCTCGATCCCGAACTGGTCGGCGAGGTGCTGGAGGTGATGCGCGGCCTCGCCTCCGAGGGCATGACCATGCTGATCGTCACGCATGAGATGGGCTTTGCGGCGAAGGTCGCCGACCGCATCGCCTTTCTCGACGCGGGACGGATCATCGACTATGGACCGCCGCGCCAGGTCTTTCACGAAAGCCGCGAGCCGCGCGTGCGGCAGTTCCTGCAAACCTATCATGACCGCAACAGTTTTTGAGGCCAGCCGATGACCGCCGATATCCGCCCCGTGCGCTTACCCGACGGCGCTTCGGTTCCATGCCTTGGGCAGGGGACGTGGCGGATGGGCGAGGATTCGGCGCGGCGCGCGCAGGAGATCGCGGCGCTGCGGCGGGGGGTGGAGCTCGGCCTCACCCTGATCGACACCGCTGAAATGTACGGCGACGGCGGCGCCGAGGAACTGCTCGCCGAAGCGCTGCGCGGCCTTCGCGACCAGGTGTTCCTGGTCAGCAAGGCCTATCCGCAGCATGGCGCAGGGCCGGCGCTGCGCCGCGCCTGCGAGAACAGCCTGCGGCGCCTTTCGACCGACCGCATCGACCTCTATCTCCTGCACTGGCGCGGCGGCGCGCCGCTCGCCGCGACGGTCGAGGGGATGGCTGCGCTGCAGCGCGAGGGCAAGATCCGCCATTGGGGCGTCAGCAATTTCGACGCCGACGACATGGCCGAGTTGCTGGCGGCGGGCGGCGCGGGCTGTGCGACCAATCAGGTGCTCTACAATCTTCAGCGCCGCGGCGTCGAATACGACCTGTTGCCGGCGATGGCGGCGCGCGCCATTCCGGCGATGGCCTACAGCCCGATCGAACAGGGCCGGCTGCCGGTGACCGGCGCGCTCGCCGACGTCGCCCGGCGCCTCGGGGCGACGATCAACCAGATCGCGCTCGCCTGGGTGTTGCGGCGGCCCGACGTGATCGCCATTCCCAAAGCCGCGACGATCGCCCATGTGACGGAGAACCGCGGGGCGCTCGAGGTGAGGCTTGACGAGACGGCGCTGGCGGCGCTCGATCGCGCATTCCCGCCGCCGCGCCGAAAGACGCCGCTGGCGATGCTATAGGCGCGGGGCTGTTGCGATCGGCGCCGGCGCTCGGGCGGCTGGCCGTTCATGGCCGCCGAGGGCGCATCCGCAGTGCGGACAGACCGCCGGCTCCGTCGTGCGCGCGCGAAGCGGGTCCTTGCCCTCGACCTGCTCGCGGCGAATTCTGAGTTGGTCGAGGAAGCCGACGGTGATCAGGCCGGAGAACAGCGCAAGCGTCGCAATGCCGACGATCGCCACGACGCCGCCGAGCACGCGCCCGGCCGGCGTGACCGGCACCATGTCGCCATAGCCGACGGTGGTGAGGGTCTCGATCGCCCACCACATGGCGGCCGGAATGGAGCTGAATATCTCGGGCTGGTCGTCCGCCTCGATCATGAACATCAGGGTGCCGCTGATCGCCACGGTGAGGCACAGGATGAACACCAGCGCGCCGATCGAGCGCCCCTCCTCGCGCAGCACCGTCCAGATCAGGACGAAGATCGTCGAATGCCGGGTCAGCTTGAGCATCCGCAGGAAGCGCAGCACGCGCAGCACCCTGAGGTCTCCGGCGCCGAGCAGGCCGAGCACGGCGGGCAGGATCGAGACGAGGTCGACGAGCGCGAAGAAGCTCCTGATATAGCGCAGCCGGCCCCACAGCGGTCCGCGATACAGGCCGTCGTGCAGATCGATGGCGGTCCACACCCTCAGCACGTATTCGATCGCGAAGATCGTCGTCGCGACGCCCTCGATCGCCGCGAATATCGCGGGATGCCGCACGCGGAGCGGCTCGACGGATTCCAGGATCACCGCGCCGACGTTGACGATGATCAGCAAAGCGAGCGCGGCGTTGAAATATTGCGTGGTCCGGTTCTGCTGCGCGTCGTCATCGAACAACAACACGAGGCGCCGCCGTAGCCTGCCGCTCGCGCTCGTGGCGTCGGGCTCAGTCATTTCGCCCATGGCCCTTCTCCCCTTGCGGGAGAAGGTGCCCTCGCGAAGCGAGGTCGGATGAGGGGTGGTCGAGCGTAGCGAGACGACTTTGAATGACGCGGCTCCAAGCCGTCTCGTTTGGCTCGACTCCCCTCATCCGTCATGCTCCGCATGACACTTTCTCCCGCAAGGGGAGAGGGGACACGCACCTTCAATTTTGCCGCCGCGGGCCACTCAGGTCGGATCCTCGCGATGCAAGTCATGAATGGACACGCCGTGACGGATCGACGATCGCGTCAGCCATTCCGGATGCCGCAGCGTGCGCAAGGTGTCCTCGTATCCCGACTCCCAATGCTCGCGCATCGAGGTGCCCGAGAATTCATAATCCTTGGCGTGGCCCTCATATTCCTTGTGCTGGTAGATGAGGTGCACGATGTTGACCTCGCCCGATTTTGAATATTCCTCGATCAGGTCTCTTTCGCCGCGGCTCAGCTTGTCCTCGGGCACCCGCTGCAAGGCGCCGAGCAGCTTCATTTTCAGCGCGTGGACGCGGGCGTAGGTGTCGGTGTTCTGGCGCGTCCGGCTGGAATAGGTGATGTCTTTCTGGCGCGCCAGCACGTCGGCCATCTGTCGCGGCAGTTCGCCGCGCGCGCTGAACAGGTCGACCTGAAAGACCAGCGAGGATTCCGTCGGCTCCTGATCGAGCAGATATTGCAGCGGCGTGTTCGAGACGATGCCGCCGTCCCAGTAATATTCGCCTTCGATCTTGATCGCCGGCAGCGCCGGGGGCAGGGCGCCCGACGCCATGATGTGCTCCGGGCCGATGCGCATCTTGCGGGAGTCGAAATAGACGAAATTGCCGGTGCGGACATTCACCGCGCCGACGCTCAGCCGCTTCCGTCCGTCGTTGAGCAGGTCGAAGTCGACGAGCTTCTCGAGCGTCTCCTTCAATTCCGAGGAATCATAGTGGCTGAGAGCGGCGTCGGCGCCCGCCGGCGAGAACCACGCGCTCTGCGGCCGCGGCTTGAAAAATCCCGGCTGGCCGAACATGATGGTCATCATCGCGCTGGTCTGGTTGCGCAGATCCCGGTAGAAATCGCCCTCCGGCGTGTGCAGCCAGATTTTGCGCCCGGAAATGGTGTTCCAGAACGTCTCCAGCGCGGCGAGCCGCTTTTCCGGCGGATTGCCGGCGATGATCGACGAGTTGATGGCGCCGATCGAGACGCCGGAAATCCAGTTCGGCTCGCAATTGGCCTGCGCCAGCGCCTCGTAGACGCCGGCCTGATAGGCCCCCAGCGCGCCGCCGCCCTGCAGCACCAGCGCGACCCGTTCGTATTTGTTGACGATGGAAGAAATATCGGCGGCGGGCCGGCCCGTGGCGCGCCGCGTGGACATCTCGTTCATTGCGCGGCTCCCAGCTTCAGCGCGCTCAATGCGGGTTCGGCCTGCGACGGCTCGGCGAGATAGTCGTGCACGACTTCGCCAAGGCCCAGGGTCAGGTCGGCGACGAAATGCGTGCCGCCGATCACTTCGAGCACCGGCAGCTTGGCGACGTCGGCCATCACGTGCTGGAACAGTTCGAGCGCCGCCGGCCCGCCCCAGGCGCCCTTCAGGTCGACATCCTGCAAGTGGTAGCGCACGAGTTCGCACACCCGCAGGGTCCCATCGACATGCGGCACGATCTTCAGGAGAAAGTTGGGCTCGTCGAGCGCGCGCAGGATCGGGTCGGCGGGAAGGATCCGGTGCTTGTAGCCCATCGTGGCGACCGCGCAGAGCACCGACCCATAGTGCAAGGTTCCGACCAGCACCTCGTTTTCGTGGGACAGCTTCGGCGAAGCGAGCTTCTTGGGGAACCCCCAGATCTCCCGGCCGCCGGCGATCGGCGCCTCGTCGTCGAGAAACATCGAATGCACGAAGGCGCCCTTTTCCCCCTTGTAGGAGACGGGAATGACCTGCCCGGTCTCGGTGTAGTCGCCGAACCCGGTCGAATCCGGCATCCGGATGAATTCGTATTTGACGATCGGATTGGTCACCTCGAGCGGCTCGGGAACGACGGCGCGCAAGGCGTCGAGATCGGTCCGATAGGCGATCACCAGGAATTCGCGGTTGTAGAAGCGATAGGGACCGGGGGGATAGGAGGGATTGGTGAGCGGCATCGCGCTCGCCTTCAGGCGGACATCCGAAATTTTCATGGAGAGGGCTCCGTCGTGGCGCGCGTTCCCGGCGGCCGGAAGGAACGCTATTTGCGTTTTGTGACAGCCGGAAAACGATCGGCCGGGTGCGCCGGGGCCTCTCGCGGAGCTTAGCCAATCCTGCTAAACCCCCGCCAGATCAACTGGAGGCCGCCATGAACATTCGATCGACAGAACGCGTGGGCGCGGCTTTGCCGCTTTACGCCAATCTCATCGGCGGGGTCAGCGGCGAGGCGGCGGACGGACGCTTTCTCGATGTGGTGTGCCCGTCCGACGGCCTCGCCTTCGCCCGCATCGCGCGCAGCGGGCCTGCCGACGTGACGGCGGCGCTCGCGGCGGCGCGAAAGGCGTTCGAGGGCGCCTGGGGGCGGCTCACCGCGATCGAGCGCGGCCGTTTGCTGATCAAGCTCGGCCAGGCGATCGCCGACCACGCGCCCGAACTGGCGGCGCTGGAGTTGCGCGACACCGGCAAGCCGCTGAAGCAAGGCGTCGCCGACATGACCGCCGCGGCGCGCTATTTCGAGTTCTACGGCGCGGCCGCCGACAAATTGCACGGCGACACCCTGCCGTTCCTCAACGGCTACACCGTCGCGGTGGTGCGTGACCCGCACGGCGTCACAGGCCATATCGTCCCGTGGAACTATCCCGCCCAGATTTTCTCGCGCTCGGTCGGCGCCGCGCTCGCCTGCGGCAACGCCTGCGTGGCCAAGCCGGCCGAGGACGCCTGCCTCAGCGTGATCCGCATCGCCGAACTGGCGCGGGATGTCGGCTTCCCCGATGGCGCGCTCAACATCGTGGCGGGTCTCGGCGCCGAGGCCGGCGCGGCTTTGTCCGGCGATCCCGGCGTCGATTATATTTCGTTCACCGGCTCGCCGGCGACCGGCGCGGCGATCCAGGCGGCGGCGGCGCGGAACAATGTCGGCTGCACGATGGAGCTCGGCGGCAAGTCGCCGCAACTCCTGTTCGCCGACGCCGACCTCGAGGCGGCGCTGCCGGTCATCATCAACGCGATCGTCCAGAACGGCGGCCAGACCTGTTCGGCCGGTTCGCGCGTGCTGATCGAGCGCTCGGCCTATGCGGCGTTTTCGTCGGCGATCGCCGAGCGCTTCGCCAAGGTGCGCGCCGGTGCGCATGACCGCGACCGCGACATGGGCGCGATGATCAACGCCAGGCAGCGCGCGCGGGTCGAGGGCTATCTGGCGCGGGCGCGCGAGCAGGGCCGGCGGGTTCTCGCGCAAGGGATGGTCGACGCTGACGCGCCAGACGGCGGCTTCTATGTCACGCCGACGCTGTTCGGCGACGTGCCGCGCGCGGACGCGCTGGCCAACGAGGAAGTGTTCGGCCCGGTGCTGTCGCTGATGCCTTTCGACGACGAGGCCGACGCCGTCGCGCTGGCCAACGGCACGCCCTACGGCCTGGTGGCGGGGGTGTGGACGCGCGACGCCAAACGCTCGATCCGCGTCGCCCGCGCGATGCGCTGCGGCCAGGTGTTCGTCAATGGCTACGGCGCCGGCGGCGGCGTCGAACTGCCGTTCGGCGGCGTCAAGAAATCCGGCCACGGCCGCGAGAAAGGCTTCGAGGCGCTCTACGAATTCTGCGCGACGAAGACGATCGTGATCAACCACGGGTGAGGGGGCAGGCCCTTCTCCCGCCTTCGGCGGGAGAAGAGGAGGCGCCCCGCTCACGCCGCCTTGTGCTTCTTGGCGTCGAACTTCTTCTTGTTCGCCGCGCCCGCACTGCCGTCGGCGTTCTGCACCTTGTGCTCCTGTTCGACCGAAGCGAAGTTGAGCGAAAAGCTCTCGACCGGCGTCTCGCCGTCCTTCTTGGCCCTCAACTGGTAGTCGGAGATGAACACTTCCTCCAGCGTGATCTTCAGATATTCGTGCGGCTTCTCGCCGGCCTTGCGCGCGACGATCGTCGCCTTGGGGTGATGCTTGCCGGTGACGCAATTGAGAAAGATGTTGGGCGAGGCCTTGTCGACTTCCTTGGTGACGTCGATGTCGTGGACATGCGCCTTGCCGACGCCTGAGCCCTTGTCGGTATGGCCCGATCCGGCGTTGGTCGCCTTGATGCTGAACGAGGTGATATGAATCTCGTTCTTGTGCTTGTCGTCCTGCGACTCGCCCTCGACGCCGTCGATCTTGAGGAAGAAATCACTTTGACCGCCGCCGGCCCCGCCGGCCCCCGCGCCGTGCGCGTGTGAATGGCCGCCCTTGGCGTGGGTCGTCCTCAGAGCAAAGGCGAGTTCGCTGGGACACATCCCGTCATCAGCGATCGCCATGACGATGTGCGAGTCGACGCCGCCGACCGGCTTTTCCGAGATGATCGCGCAGTAATATTCCTGCAGCGACACGATATGATGAAGAAATCCGTGCACCCCGACATGAAGAAAATCGGTGTGGGGTTTGACAGGATAGACAAATCCGTTGGTCACCACCGAGGTCGCGGTCTGTTCGTAGAGAAGAAACGAGGCGGCGGTTTTCGCATCCCAGACGCCGTCGACATCCTCAACCGTGAGATAGCCGGGCGTGCCCTCCCACATCCCATACCGGGCGACCAGATATTGAACCAGCCTGACGTCGTCGCCGGTCGAGCCCAGCCCGATTCTCTCTTCGACGTTCCAGATCGGCCCGCCGTCGTCTTCGGCATCGATCACCGTGGGCATGACTTTCCTCGCTGGTTGGCGCGCCGCGCCGATGGTCGCGTTGACCTGATTGGCGACGACCGGTGGTCAAGACGCGAGTTTCGCGGACCTCCCTCGCTGTCGGCCCCCGGATCGACGCCGGCTGCCAAATGTGCGGCGGTTCAAGGCTCGTTGCAAGCCTGAACCATCGTTGAGTCCTCGCAAACGACGGCGGATCGTGCAAAAGCCAGTTCGGCGCCGGGCGGTCAATACCGCCAGTTTGGCCGCCTTCGCGTCCTCATGCTGGCGGCGACAATTCGTCGCCGAGATCGCGACAGCTTGTTTCGGAAAATGCGGAAGCGTGCTTCAAAGATCGGGCGGTCGGTTTCCGAACGGCGGCGGGGGCTCGCGACATCGTGGCTGGCGGCGGCCGACGGGCGGGTGCATTGTTGGGACGAAGCGTCAGGCGATGAACGAACATTTGGCGCCGAGACAAGGGAGAGCGCGACATGACGGGCAGGCGGACGAAAGGGTGGTTGTTGGCGGCGGGCGCCGCGGCGCTCGCGCTCTGCGGCGCCGACGCTGTCGCGGCGGCCGAACCCTTCGCGCTGACCTCGACCACCTTCAAGGATGGCGCCTTGATGCCGAAAAAGGTTTCCAACAACACGGCGGGCGCGGCCAATTGCGTCGGCGACAACGTGTCACCGCAACTGGCGTGGTCCGGCGCGCCCGAGGGGACCCGCAGCTTCGCGCTGACGATGATCGACCCGGAGGGCAAGCGGGGACTCGGCGTCTATCACTGGCTCGCCTATGGCATTGCACCGGACGTAACCTCGTTCGCCGAGGGCGAGGTCAGCAAGCCGTCGGACAAATATGTCGGCGGCAAAAGCACGATGGGCGTCGGCGCCTATTCCGGCCCCTGCACGCCGCGCGGCTCGCCGCATCATTACACGTTCGTGGTGATCGCCACCGACCTCGACCCCAAGGACCTGCCGCCGGGACTGACGGTGCCGGAACTCTGGGAGAAACTGCAGGGCCACGCCAAGGCGGCGGCCGGAATGGTCGGGCTGTTCGTCAACCCTTATCCGAACTGACGCCCTATCCCCCGAACACGTCGTTGGTCAGCGCGGTGACGCGGACGAAGGTCGTGCGCTTGGGCACTTCTTTCAGTTGCGTCGCGCCGATATAGGTCATCATCGAGCGCAGGCCGCCCATGATTTCGCCCATCGTGTTGTCGACCGGCCCGCGATAGGGCGTCTCGACGCTCTTGCCCTCGGCGGCGCGATAGGCGGCGACGCCGCCGGCGTATTTCTTCATCGCCGCTTCCGACGACATTCCGTAGAAACCCATGCCGACCGGGATCCGTTCGCCGTCGCGCTCGACATAGCGGATTTCGCCGTCGCATTCGTCATGGCCGGCGAGCATGCCCCCTAACATCACGAAGTCGGCGCCGGCGCCATAGGCCTTGGCGATGTCGCCGGGCGACGTGCACCCGCCATCGGCGCACACCTGGCCCTTGAGCCCATGCGCGGCGTCGGCGCATTCGATGATCGCCGAGAGCTGGGGATAGCCGACGCCGGTCACCTTGCGCGTCGTGCAGACCGAGCCGGGGCCGATGCCGATCTTCACGACGTCGGCCCCCGCCAGGATCAACGCCTCCGTCATGTCGCCGGTCACCACATTGCCGGCCATGATCATCGCCGCGGGGTTTTCGTCGCGGGCGCGCTTGACCGTATCGAGGAATTTCTCGGAATAGCCGTTGGCGACGTCGAGGCAGAGCAGCCGCACCGCGGCTCTTTGCTTGACCTTGGCGAGCTTGGCGAAATCGGCCTCGGTGGTGCCGATCGAATAGAAGGCGTGCTCGCCGTCGGGGCTGGCGAAAAAATCGGCGAGCGCGTCGACCGGGTAGTGCTTGTGAAGGGCGGTCAACGCGTGATGGCGCCCCAGCGCGCGCGCCATCGCCAGCGTGCCGGTGACGTCCATGTTGGCGGCGATCAGCGGAAATCCGGTCCAGTCGGCGCCGGTGTGCAGAAAGCGGAAAGTGCGGTGAACCTCGACCTCGTTGCGCGAACCGAGGGTCGAGCGCTTGGGACGGATCAGCACGTCCTTGAAATCCAGCTTGATGTCGCTCTCGATACGCATAGGAAATCCGGGGGAAGGGCAGGGACGGCGGCGTTCCGCCACAATGCCCGATATCTGGCGCAGCGTCAGCACATTCAAGGCCTTCGGCGGCGCCGGAGCGGCGATTTCGCCGGGATCGGTCGCCAACCCCGGCCTCGGCGTGCTAGTTGCCGGCGCGCGGCGGCCGGCCCGTCGGGATCTGGAGGAAAGATGCGTCTAGAGACCAAGACCGCCATCGTCACCGGCGCCGGACAGGGCTTCGGCCTGGGGATCGCCGAAACTTTTGCGCGGGAGGGGGCGCGGGTCGCGTGCCTTGATTTGAACGGGCGCCTGGCTGACGCGGCGGCGGCGAGGATCGGGGTCGGGGCGATCGGGCTGACCTGCGACGTGTCGAAGAAGGACCAGGTCGAAGCGGCCGCCACGGCGGCGATCGCGGCGTTCGGCCGGGTCGACTGCGTCGTCAACAACGCCGGCACGACCCACCGCAATCGTCCGATGCTGGAGGTCGACGAAGCGGAATTCGACCGCATTTTCGCGGTCAACGTGAAGTCAATCTTCCTGATGGCCCATGCGCTGGTTCCGCATTTTCGCGAGAATGGCGGCGGCGTCATCGTGAATGTCGGCTCCACCGCGGCCCTGCGGCCCCGCCCTGGCCTCACCGTCTACAATGCATCGAAAGGCGCGGTTCACCTGATCTCCAAATCGATGGCGGTCGAATTCGCGCCCGACAACATTCGCGTCTGCGCGCTGGCCCCGGTGGCCGGCGAGACGCCGCTGCTGGCGACGTTTCTGGGCTCCGACACGCCCGAGCGTCGCGCCGCGTTCAAGGCGACGGTGCCGCTCGGCCGGTTTTCGACGCCGCAGGACGTGGCCAACGCCGCGCTGTTCCTCGCCTCCGACGAAGCTTCGTTCCTCACCGGCGTCGTGCTGGAGGTGGACGGCGGGCGCTGCATCTAGGCGTACGTCAGGGATCGACGCGGACGCGCGCCTTCGCGCGATGGCTCTTCTCGAGCTCCCGGCGCACGTCGTTGGTCGAATCCTGGAGCAGCTCGGCCATCCGCTCGCGCGCGTCGTCGGGCGCGCGCGCCTCGATCGCCAGCAACACGGCGCGGTGCTGGCGAAGGCGGTCGTCCTTGATGACGGCGCCGCGCCAGCCGACCTTGAACGAGCCGACGAGCGCCGTGCGGATGAGCCCGCCGAGCGTGGCGATAAACTGATTGCCGGTCGCATCGAGAATGGCCTGGTGGAACCGCAGGTCCGCGCCGATGAGATCGCCGCCGCCGTTCTTGAAGCGGTCCATGTCGGCGTAAGCCTCGGCGATGCGCGCGAGCGCGCTCGGGTCGCCCGCCTGCGCGGCGAACGAGGCCGCTTGCGGTTCGACCCATTGGCGCAACTGGAAGAGATCGCCGACGAAGTCCATCGTCAGTGCGGTGTGCAGGTGCCAGGCGAGAAAATCCGGATCCAGCGTATTCCATTCCGCCTTCGGACGAACGCTGGTGCCGACCCGCTGGCGCGAAATGATCAGGCCCTTGGCGGCAAGCGCGCGGAACGCCTCGCGCAGCGTCGGGCGCGAGACCTTGAAGCGCTCGAGCAGCACGCTTTCGTGCGGCAACAGCGAGCCCGGCGGATAGGCGCCCTTGATGATTTCCCCACCCAGAGTGGCGGCGACAGAATTGTTTTCATTGCGCAGCCGGGCCGGCTCGCCGACCCGATGGCCCTCGGCCACGAAGCTGCGTTGCGGGGGGTCGGGCAGGGCCTTGCGCCGCGAAGCAGGGCGACGGTGGGCGGTCGACGCATGGCTCAACAGTTTACTCCGCAAAGAGCGCAATCATGCGGGACGCCGCATGAGGATCCTCGACCTTTTGATCGTGTGTCGCGCCGTGATGAACAAGAGCAAATCGAACGTCGATACACCGCGCAGAAGCCCGGCGTCATCGCCGCGCCGATCGGCGCGCCTCCTTCATTGGAGACAAGCCGATAGGTTTCGACGACGAAAGTCAACTCGGCGCCCGAAACGCCGTCGCCCGCTCGGGCAATGGGGGCGCGCCTATACCCCGTCTCTTGGCCGCGCCGCCGCTTCGGTCCACCCGAGCGGTCCTGACGCCGCGCCGCGTCTAGACCGTGCGCCGCCCCATGAACGAGCCCATGATCGTGCGCTGGGCGACGATGAAAACGAACAGCAGCGCCCCGACAAAAATGGTCGCCCACCAACTGGTCAGCGTGCCCTGGAAGTTGACAAGCGTGGTGATCAGCCCCTGGATCAGGCCGCCGAACAATGTGCCGAGCACCAACCCCACGCCGCCGGTCAACAGCGTCCCTCCGAGCACCACCGCCGCGATCGCGATGAGTTCGTCGCCCAGCCCGGCCAACGGATAGCCGGAAGCCGTGTAGAGGGCGTAAATCACGCCGCCCAGCGCGCTGTAGAACCCCGCTAGCGCGTAGATCATCACCGTGGTGCGACGGATCGGCACGCCCATCAGCCTCGCTGACGCCTGGTCGCCGCCAATCGCGTAGACATTGGCGCCGAAGCGGGTGAAGTGGGCGATGACGATTCCCGCGGCGAGCACCGCCAGCATCACCAGTGCGGAACTCGAAAGACGGCCACCGTCGCCGATGTCGAAATGCCAGTCGGAAAACAGGTCAACGAACGGGTGCTTGATCGGAATCGAATCCAAGCTGACCATGAAGCAACTGCCGCGCAGAAGAAACAAGCCGGCCAGAGTAATGATGAAAGGTTGGATCTCGCAGGAATCGATGATCAGACCCTGGAGCGCGCCGAACCCGACCCCGAACGCGATCATCAACGCCCCCGACGCCAGGGGATGCCAACCGAGCGTGTCGAGGCGCGCCATCACGATCCCGACAAAGCCGATCATCGAGCCGACCGACAGATCGATTCCGCCCGAAAGGATCACGAAAGTCGACCCGATGGCAGCGATGATGATGAAAGCGTTGTCGGTCAGCAGGTCGCCGAGCACGTGGGTCGACAGGAAATACCGGAAGCTGAATGCGCCGACGGCGTAAACGAGGACGAACACCGTGACCGTCGCGAGGAGCGGAAGATATCGATCCCTCATCGCGTCTTCCTCCGGAGCGCGCCCACGAGGCTCTCGCGCAGCCGGCGCGACTGCAACAGCAGCACGATCAGCACCACCACCCCTTTGACGATCATGTTGTATTGAGGCGGCAGCCCGCTCACCAGGATCGAGGTCGTCAGGCCCTGGATGACGAGGACGCCGATGATGGTCAATCCCAGATAGAAGCGGCCGCCGGCGAGCGAGCCGCCGCCGATCACCACGGCGAGGATCGCGTCGAGCTCCATGAACAGGCCGGCGTTATTGCTGTCCGAACCGCGGATGTCGGCGCAAATCAGCATGCCCGCAATGCCCGAGCACAGCCCGGACAGCGTATAGGCTCCGATCTTGACCAGTCTGGCGTCGATGCCGGTCAGATCCGCCGCGGCGGCGTTGCCGCCCACCGACTCGATGAACAGACCGAGCGCGGTGCGACGCAACAGCAGCCAGAGCAGGCCGAAAGCGCCGGCGGCGACGATGATGCGCGACGGCACGGTGAGAAACTCGCCGGTGCTGATCGCCGAAAAGAAGTCGCTGCGAAAGGTGACGATCAGGCCCTCGTCGATCAGCAACGCGATGCCCCGGCCCGCGACCATCAGGATCAAGGTCGCGATGATCGGCTGGATTTCGAGAATCGCGACCAGGAAGCCGTTCCACAATCCGCACAGCGCCCCCGCGCCGAGCGTCAGCGCGAGGATCAGCGGCGGCGACATGTCGCGGTGGATCAGATTGGTCATCACCGCGCCGACGATGGCGACCACGGCGCCGACCGACAAATCGATGCCTTTGGCGCCGATGACCACTGCCATGCCCAGCGCCACCAATGCGATCGGCGTGCCGCGATAGAGCACGTCGATCAGGCTTCCAAAGAGGCGGCCCTGCACAATGCGGATCGAAAAGAAACCCGGAGACACCACCCCGTCGACGATGAAGATCAACGTCAAAGCCAAGGTCGGCCAGAACCAGGCCTGGCGGGTCAGCTCGGCCAACGACAACTTGACGGGAGGGATCGCGCGGATGCTGCCGGGATGATCCATTTCAGCCGCCCGCGATCGTGTGGATGATATTCTCGCGGGTGACGGCGTCGCCGGCGATCTCGCCGACCTTGTGGCGGTCGCGCAGAACCGCGACCCGGTCGCTGACCGCCACGATCTCATCGAGCTCCGACGACGCAACGAGAAGGGCCATGCCTTCGCGGCACAGACCGCGGATCAGCGCGATGATCTCGGCGTGGGCGCCGACATCGATGCCGCGCGTCGGCTCGTCGAGAATCAGGATGCGCGAATTGGACGCCAGCCAGCGGGCCAGAATCACCTTCTGCTGATTGCCTCCCGAAAGCTGGCCGACGGGCTTGTCGACGTCGGGCGTGGCGATGCCCAGCGTCTCGACCATCTCCCGCGCGAGCCGTTCCTGCTCGTCATGCGGGAGCCGGCGCAGCCAGCCGCGCTTGGCTTGCAAGGCGAGGACGATGTTCTCGCGGATGCTCAGCTCGGGAATGATCCCTTCGGCCTTGCGATCCTCGGGGCAAAAGCCGATGCCCAATCGCACCGCCTGCCGTGGTGAGCGGATCGCGATCGGAGCGCCTTCGAAGCGAACCTGGCCGGCGTCATGGCGCATCGCGCCGAACACCAGCTTGCACGTCTCCGTCCGCCCCGATCCGAGCAGGCCGGCAAGCCCGACCACCTCTCCGGCGCGGAGCTGCAGATCAAAATTGCCCATGTAGCGCCGCCGACCCAAGCCCTCCACGGCCAGGATGGGCTCGCCCATCGGCGCTGGCGCGCCGGTCGCTCGGCGCCTCTCGGTCTGCTCCAGCGCGCGGCCGAGCATCAGCGAGATCAGATCGAGGCGCGGCAACTCCGCGGTTGTCGCTGTCCCGACCAGACGGCCGTTTCGCAGCACGGAGATGCGGTCGGCGATCTGGTAAACCTGGTCGATGAAGTGGGTGATGAATACGATGGCGATGCCGCGCGTCTTGAGGTCGCGCAGGATGCCGAACAGCAGGTCGACCTCGCGGGCGTCGAGGCTGGCGGTCGGTTCGTCGAGCACAAGAACCCGCGTGTCGTCCTCCAACGCCCGCGCGATCGCGACGAGTTGCTGCACCGCGATGGAGTAGGAGGCCAGCGGACGCTCGACATCGATATCAAGACGAAGGCGTTTGAGCCGCTCGCGCGCGCGCGCGCTGGCCTGGCGCCACGATATCAGTCCATAGCGTCGCGGCTGGCGTTCGAGCGTCAGGTTCTTGGTTACCGACATTGTCGGGATGAGATTCACTTCCTGATAGACGGTGCTGATGCCCAGCGCGCGGGCTTCGGCCGGCGTCGCGATTTCGACCGGAGCGCCATCGAACAGGATTTTGCCGGAGTCGCGCTGCGCCGCGCCGGTCATGATTTTGATCAGCGTCGATTTGCCGGCGCCGTTCTCGCCAAGCAGAGCGTGAACCTCGCCGCCGTTGAGATGGAAATCGACGTTGTCGAGGGCCTGCACGCCGGGAAAGACCTTGGAAACGCCCAGCAACTCGACCCGCGGCGCCGCTGCTTCCGTCACCCCAATCTCCCATTCTCAACATTGTTAGGGTGCGGTCGTGTCGGATTCAAGCGGCCTCCACGTACAAACGGCGCCCAGGCAATGAGACTGCTGGGCGCCGCTCGTTGGTCGCAGGAGGAATTTGCGACCGCCAGGAGAAGGCTTAGCCGCCCTTCTTCTTAAGCATTTCGGCCGCGTCGCCGATCGTGTGCAGATCGCTGGGGATCACCACCCACTTCGGCCAGTCCTTCTTGCCGCCGAGATAGGCTTTCACGACCGCATAGATGTCCGGGCCGATATCCGAACGCAGTTCGACCGAAGCATTGGCGTCGCCCGCGATCATCGCCTTGAAAATATCCGGCACGCCATCCACCGAGATGGTCAGGATGTCCTTGCCCGGCTTCAACCCGGCTTCCTTCATCGCCTGGATGGCGCCGAGCAACATGTTGTCGTTATGCGCCCAGACCGCCTTGATGCCCTTCAGGCCATCGGTGGCCTTGATGAAGCTTTCCATGACTTCCTTGCCGCCCTGGGTCGTGAAGTCGCCGCTCTGCGACTTGACGGTCTTGATCCCCGGAAACAGCGCCTCGACGGCGTTGAACCCGGACTTGCGGTATTCGGCCGCGGCGGAGCCGACCGTGCCTTGCAGTTCGACGATGTCGCCCTTGCCCTTCAGCGCTTGCGCGAGCCATGCGCCGGCGAGGCGCCCTTCAAGATTGAAGTCGGCCGCGATGCGGGTGACGAACAGCGACTTGTCCTGGGTGTCGACGTCGCGATCGACCACGAAGACCGGAATATTGGCGGCCTTCGCTTCCTTGAGCACCTGATCCCAACCGGTGACGACGATCGGAGCGATGATGATTGCGTCGACTTTCTGCGAAATGAAGGAACGCACCGCCTTGAGCTGGTCCTCTTCCTTCTGATTGGCGTCGGAGAATTTGAGATCGATTCCCTCCGCCTTTGCTTCGTCCTGCATGCTCTTGGAGAAGGCGGTGCGCCAGTCGCTCTCGTGTCCGACCTGCGAAAAGCCGACAGTCAGCGCCGAAGCCGACGCGGAAAGGGCCACCAATGCGGCGGCGCCGATCGCCGCGCCCAACAGATATTTCATGCTGTTCATAAAGTCCTCCCGATTGAGAAGCTCTCCGCCTCAGTGCGAACGAGCCCAGACCGCGTTTCACCGCGATTTCTATTAGACACATAATATGACTATTACAAAATGGCCGTCAACCGGCCCCGCGCTGCCGAAGGCGAGACGTCGCTGGCGACCGCCGCGCGATAGGGCCGCTCGCGCCGAGGCGGTCAGGCCCGGCGCGAGCCGGGATTGCGCGGGCATGACTCGAGGTTGGTCGATGCTTTTGGACGTTCAGGAATCGAAACGCGCTTGACAAGCGCGCCCGGGTTCTGCCGGAAAGAAGCCATGCCCGAGATCATCGCCATCGGCGAAGCCTTGTTCGAACTCAACCAGCCAAGCGACGGCGCCCCGTTCCGGCCCGGCTACGGCGGCGACACCTCCAATGCGATGATCGCGGCGGCGCGCTCGGGCGCTTCGGCCGGTTATTTTACCGCGGTTGGAGCCGATCGTTTCGGGCGGTCGCTCGTCGAATTGTGGCAGGCCGAGGGCGTCGATGCGAGCCGGGTGATCGTCAACGGCGCGGCGCATACCGGCATCTATTTCGTCACGCACGGCCCAGAGGGCCATGAATTTTCCTATCTGCGGGCCGGCTCGGCGGCCAGCCGGATGACCGAGGCCGATATTCCCGCCGACTATATCGGCGCGGCGCGCGCGCTGCATGTTTCGGGGATCAGCCAGGCGATTTCGTCCTCGGCGGCGGACGCGGTGTTCGCGGCGATCGACGTCGCGCGGGCGCGCAAGGTCGCGGTCTCCTATGACACCAACCTGCGCCTGAAGCTTTGGCCGCTGAAGCGCGCGACGGCGGTCATTCACGAGGCGATGAAGAGCGTCGACATCGCATTGCCCGGCCTTGACGACGCCCGCAGGCTCACGGCTCTCCAGCAGCCCGACGCGATCGTCGACTTCTATCTCAGGCTCGGCGCGGGCGTGGTCGCGCTGACGCTCGGCAGAGAAGGCGCGCTGGTCGCGACTCCGCTGCGGCGCGAACGGGTCGCTTCGATCCGCGTGGACGCGGTCGATGCGACCGGCGCCGGCGACGCCTTCGACGGCGCGTTTCTTGCCGAGTTCCTGAGGACGGGCGATCCCTTCCTGGCGGCCCGCTTCGCCAATGTCGCCGCGGCGCTCTCGACCTGCGGCTATGGCGCCGTGGCGCCCTTGCCGACCCGCGCTCAGACCTTGGCGGCGCTCGCCAAAACGTGAGAAACCGCCGCGACTTGCGCCTGGAGCGATTTGTTTGAGCTTCCTGCCTTCCCCAGCCGTTCTCCTCGCCTACACCGCCGCCGGGTTGTTGCTGGCGGCGACGCCGGGGCCAGACATGGCGCTGTTCCTGTCGAAGACGCTTAGCGGCGGCAGACGTTTCGGCTTCGCCGCGCTGGCCGGCGCGCTGGCCGGGCTGGTGGTCCATGCGTGCGCCGCGGCGCTCGGTTTGTCGGCGCTGCTCGCCGCATCCGCACAGGCCTACGCCGTCGTCAAGCTGGTTGGCGCGGCCTATCTGCTCTGGCTTGCCTATGGGGCGTTGCGGCACGGCTCCGCCTTGCGTCTTGAAGGGGCACCCCAGTCGCGGCGCGGCGCGTTTTCGACATTCCTGACCGGGCTCGGCATCAACCTGACAAATCCGAAGATCATCATCTTTTTCGTGACCTTCCTGCCGCAGTTCGTCGAGGCCGGCGACCCCAACGCCGCCGGCAAATTCCTGTTTCTCGGCCTTTATTTCCTGTGCATCGGCGCGGTGTTCTGCTCGGCGCTGATCGTTGTCGCCGCCCGTTTCATCGCAGCGGCGCGCGCCCATCCGCGCGCCATGCGCGCCTTCGACTATGGTTTTGCCGGACTGATGAGCGCATTCGCGGCGCGCCTGATTTTCGCACAAGGGCGCTGACCGACGGCGCATCGCCGAAAGTTGCGCGCCCGGACGGGCGCGGCTAAGGCATGGCCGAAGCGTTGCCGGGAAGGCTTCGTTCGGAACTGCGGCTGTGGGCGAAAGTATGACACTGCGCGTCGATGCGGCCGGCGCCCGCGATCATTTGATCGGCGCGGCGCGCGAGGCGGGCGAGATCGCGCTGAGGTTCTTCCGGCTGGGAGAGCGCACCAGCGCGCGCGTCGACTACAAGGCGGGCGGCTCGCCGGTCACCGAGGCCGATGTCGCGGTGGACGCCTTTCTGCGTGCGCGCCTTGGCGAAGTCTTCGCGGGCGCTGGCTGGCTGTCTGAGGAGACCGAAGACGATCGCGAGCGCTTGAACCAGCAAAGCGTGCTCATCGTCGATCCGATCGACGGCACGCGGGGATACCTGGCGGGCGATCCGCGCTGGGCGGTGTCGGTCGCGTTGATTGTCGCGGGCCGTCCGATCGCCGGCGTTGTGCACGCGCCGGCGCTCGCTGAGACCTATGCGGCTGCGCGGGGTCGCGGTTCGACGTTGAATGGCGACACGATCGAAGTTTCTCAGCGCGAAACATTGGCGGGCAGCCGCATCGCCGGCCCGAAATCAATGATGGATTCGATCGCTCGCGCCGCCGGGGTTTCATTCCTCGCCCAGCCCAAAATCCCATCGCTCGCCTATCGCATGGCGCTGGTCGCCAGCGGTGCGCTCGATCTGGCCGTCGGTTCGGAAAAGGCGCACGACTGGGATATCGCCGCCGTTGACCTCATCGTGGAAGAGGCCGGCGGATGGCTGGTCGAGGCCGAGGGAGCTCCATTGCGCTATAATGAGACGGAGACGCGTCGCGGCGTCTTGTTCGCCGCATCACGGAAATTGGTCGGGCCGTTGGTCGCGGCGGGCCGACTCGCGGTCGAGGGCAAGTCCACATGAAGAGTGTCGTTCGCGACCTTGTCCCAGTTGAGGCGCTTGCGGAAGGTGGAATGACGACGCCTTCGGCCGGCCAGAGGAGATCACCATGACGCAGACCGCCTCGTCCGACGGAGCCGAGCAATCGAGAAGCCGCGACTCCGGCGCCCGTGAATCCAGACAATTGCTGCATCTCGTGTTCGGGGGCGAGCTGACCAGCCTCGAACTCGACCGAATTTCGCGATCCCGCCAAGATCGACGTGGTCGGCGTTTTCCCCGACTACGCGAGCGCCGAGCGGGCGTGGCGCGGCAAGGCGCAATCCTCTGTCGATAGCGCGCAAACGCGCTATTTCATCGTGCATCTCCACCGGTTTCTTGAACCGGCTGGCCTCGCGCGGCGGAGTCCCTGATCTCAAAATGCTGAAGCGTCTCGGCCGGATGAAATTTGTGCAGGAGACGCTGGGCTTGCTGCTGGCCGCCTATATCCGGCTCGTGCGCCGCACCAACCGCTTCGTTGTCGAGCCGGCGGACCTCGACGCCGCGATCGCCGGCCAGACGCCGCTGATCGTCGCGATGTGGCATGGTCAGCATTTCATGATTTCGTTCGCTTGGCCGCGTTCAATCGCCCGGATGGCGGCGCTAATCTCTCGCCATGGCGATGGCGGCGTCAATGCAGCCGCGCTGCGCCGGCTCGGCGTCGCGCCGATTCGCGGCTCGGGCGCGAGCACCGGCGCGAGGCGCCGCAAGGGGGGCGTGTCCGCGATGCGCGAAATGCTGCGCGCGCTGTCGAGCGGCGCCTCGGTGGCGATCACCGCCGATGTCCCCAAGCGCGCGCGCGTCGCCGGCTCCGGCATTGTGCTGCTTGCACGGCTGTCGGGGCGCCCGATTGCGCCGACGGCGGTCGTCACCAGCCGCCGGTTTGATTTCAACTCGTGGGATCGGGCCAGCCTTGGCAAGCCGTTTGGACGCGGCGCCATTGTGGTCGGCGACCTGATCCACGTCGCAGGGGATGCCGACGAGCAGGCGATGGAGGTTGCGCGCAAAGCGGTTGAAGCGGGGCTCGACGCCGTTCACGCGCGAGCCTATGCCAAAGTCGGCGCCGCCGATCCCGGCTCCGGCCTGAGGCGCGGATGAAATCGCCCGTCTCGATCATCGCCTACCGCCTCGCGACCGGCGCCTTCGCGCCGGCCGCCGGGCCGCTGCTGTCCTGGCGGCTTTCGCGCGGCAAGGAAGATGGTGCGAGAATCGGCGAGCGGCGCGGCGAGCCGGGCATCGATCGGCCCGCCGGCGTCCTGGTCTGGCTGCATGGCGCGAGCGTCGGCGAGGCGGTCTCCTTGCTGCCGTTGATTGAAAGGCTGACGCAGAGCGGCCGCCAGGTGCTTGTCACGACGGGAACGGTCACCTCTGCCGCGGTGCTCGCCGATCGCCTGCCGGCCGGCGCCTTCCATCAGTTCGTTCCGTTGGACGCGCCGCAGTTCATGCGGCGTTTCATCGCGCATTGGCGCCCCGATGTCGCGCTGATCGCCGAATCCGAGTTGTGGCCCAATTTCATCATCGAGGCGGAAAGAACGCGAACGCCGATCATCCTCGTCAACGCGCGGCTGAGCGAGCGGTCGTTCCGACGCTGGAGCCGACTGCGTCGTTTCATCGGCGCGCTGCTGGAGCGTATCGAGCTGTGCCTTGCCCAGAGCAAGGACGACGGCGAGCGGTTCACGCTGCTCGGCGCGCCGCGCGTCAGGCTCGTCGGCAATTTGAAATACGATGCGCCGCCGCCGCCCGCCGATCGGCGGGAGCTCGCCTTGCTGTCGGGCCGGCTCTCCGGACGACAGGTCTGGATCGCCGCTTCGACGCATGCGGGCGAGGAAGCGCTGATCGGTGAGGCGCATCGCATCCTGGCGCGCGCCTTTCCCGATCTTCTCACGTTGATCGCCCCTCGCCATCCCTCGCGCGGCGCCGAGATCGCCGCGCAGTTGCAGGGCCTTGGCCTCAATTGCGCGCTTCGCTCGCGAGGCGAGTCGCCGGCCCCGGAGACCGCCGTCTACATCTGTGACACGATTGGCGAACTCGGACTTTTTTACCGTCTGGCCGGCGTGGTGTTCGTCGGCAAATCTTTCGCCCCGCATGGCGGTCAAAATCCGATCGAGCCCGCCAAACTTGCGAGCGCCATTCTACACGGCCCGCATGTCGCCAATTTCGCCGACGTCTTTGCGCTGCTCGATGCGGCGGGAGGCGCCGCGCTGGTGCGCGATGCGCAGGAACTGGCGCAGACCCTGGCCGCGCTGTTCGCCGACGGCGCGCGACTGCGCGCGATGGCGCGCGCCGCCGCCCATGTGGTCGAGGGTCAGACCGGCGCGGTCGATCGGATGTTGCAGGCGATCGAGCCGTATCTGCCGGCCGCTGTTCCGGAGGCGGCGCCTTGATGGCCCCGGCCTTTTGGGCGAGGCGCAATCCGAGTCTGTTCGCCCGGAGTCTGGCGCCTTTGGGAGCGCTCTATGGCGCGGTCACCGCATGGCGCATGGCGCGATTAGGTCTGCGGGTCGCCGTCCCGGTGGTGTGCGTCGGCAATTTTGTCGCCGGCGGCGCCGGCAAAACGCCGGCCGCGATCGCGATCGGCCGTCTGCTAGGCGCGACAGGGGAGCGGGTGGCGTTCCTGTCGCGTGGCTACGGCGGCGCCGGCGCGCGCGTGATCGCCGTCGATCCGCACATCCACCGCGCCGCGGAAGTCGGCGATGAGCCTCTGTTGCTCGCCCGTGTCGCGCCATGCTTCATCGCCCGCGACAGGCGCGCAGCCGCCGCGGCGGCGATCGCCGCCGGCGCCAGCGTTCTCGTTCTCGACGATGGCCTGCAAAGCCCGGCGCTCGCCAAGGACTTCAGCTTCGCCCTCATCGACGGCGGCGCCGGTTTCGGCAACGGCCTGTGCCTGCCCGCCGGCCCCTTGCGCGCGCCGCCGGCGGCGCAATTGCCCCGAGTTTCCGCGACCATCTTCGTCGATGGCGTCTCGGACGCCAGCGTCAAGGCTCATGACGCGGTTTCGGCCAAGCCGATCCTGAACGCGCGCCTCGAGCCCGACCCCTTCGTCGCTGCGCAGCTCCGCAATCAGAATGTCCTCGCGTTCGCCGGCATTGCGCGTCCGGGGAAGTTTTTTGCAACCCTCGAAGCCCTCGGCGCGCATGTGACGGTGGCGCGCGGCTTTGGCGATCACTATCGCTATTCGTCGACGCAGCTCGAGGCGCTCCTGACCGAAGCGGCGAGCCTCGGCTTGACGCCGGTGACGACAGAGAAGGACATTGTGCGTCTGAAGCCGGCCTATGCGGGGAAAATCGCGGCTCTGCCGGTGGTCATGCGCTTCGAGGAGCCGGACCGCGTCGCCGCGTTGCTGGCCGAAGCGTTGGCGCGTCGGCGGGCGGCTCGTTGAGGCCCGACCGAGCCTTCGCCGGTTCGGATCACGCGCTCGGCTTCGCCAGAGAAAGCGCTTGACCCGGCGCGCGCCATGGCGAGTCTCGCGATTCTGGCGAGCGCGATTCGGGCATGGAGGCTTGACATGAAACCGGCGTTGCTGGCGGCAATTGCCGCGTTGTGTCTGGCGGGCTGCAATTCGGCGGGTCCAGCTCCCGCGGCGGCGCCGCCGCCGGCGCCAGGTTCGCTTCTCGTGGCGCCGTCGAATTTCCAAATGCCGCAGGGCGGCGGCTGCGCCGGCGACATCGCCCGTTACCACGCGGTGCAGGACGACGATCTCGCGATGGGCCAGATCGCCCAATCGGTCTATGATCAGGTCCACAGGGAAATCGCCGAGGCCGCCCAGGCCTGCTCCGCGGGACGCGACGCGGAGGCGCGCGCGATGATTCTCGCCTCGCGCAAGCGCCACGGCTATCCGACCGCGCTTTAGCCGCCTTTCAGTTGATGCCGGATGAAATCGGCGATGAAGCGCGGGCTGTTGAGCGCTTCGAGGTCGTGCAGGTGACGCACGATATGCAGGCGCCGCAGCTCGGCGTCGGGGTCTTGCGCAAGGAAAGCCTCGACGCGCGCCTTGATACGGTCCGCAGTCTCGTCCATGCGCATGACCTTCATGCAGGCGATGCGCGGCGGCGCATGGACGATCGTCCAATCCGGCGCCGTCGCAACTTCATCGGCTGAAATTCCGGTTTCTTCCCGCAATTCACGCCGCGCGCTGGCGGCCAGATCGACGCGCTCGCCGACGATGTCGCTCGGATCAGGCGTGCCGGCGGCGAAGTAGACGGACCCTGCGTTGGCGGTGTGGGCGGCCATCTCGCCAAGCAGGAAGGCGCCGTCGGACGACACCAGCGCGGCCATCGAGAAGCAATTGCACACCGCGCGGTCCGGATAGCCAAAGTCGCGCCAGGCGAGGAAGGCTTTGTAGTCGGTCGCGAAATAGGAGCCGCTCAGGATCGTCGCGCCGTCGTCGCGCGGCGCGAAATAGTGCCTCCCCAGCATCAGGACGCGGCCGTCGAACAGCTGGGGCAACGTTGCTTTGCGCGCGGCCCAATGGGCGGCGATTTCTTCGGCGCGGCTCTGGGCGAACGCCCACGGCGCGGGCTCGTAACCCAGATCAAGCTCGGCGACCTTGACGATGCGCGCGCCGGGTTCGCTCACAGGTCGATCACGCCCTGCGCCACGATCACCGCCGAGCCGCCGATGGTGGCGGCGCCGAGCGCGCCGTTCTCGACGTCGAGGCCGAGCGAGATGAAGCTCGGCCGGCCCATTTCCAGGCCCTGCTCGATGACGAACATGTGCCCGCCGTCGTCCGGGCGCTCGAATTGCATGACGACGCCGGCGAAAGCGGCGACCGCGCTGCCGGTGGCGGGGTCTTCGACAATGCCCCAGCCGGAAGCGAACATGCGCGCATGAAAGGAGGAGCCTTCGTGCACGACCTCGTTGGTGTAGAGATAGGCGGCCGGGCCGCCGTTCTCGCCCCAGAGTTTCAGGCTGGGTCGCGCCCGCGCCATCGCGGCAAGACCGGCGACAGGCACGAACAAGAAGGGAACTCCGGCGCCATAGAGCGTCGGTCGATGGGCGCCAAAGCCGATGTCGGCGGAATCGAGGCCAAGGCCGGCGGCGAGCGCAGCATCGGAAGGCGGTTCTCCGACCGCTTCGGGCAAGCGCGGCAGGGTGAAATAGGCGGCCATTGCCTGGCCCTTGCGATGCCGCGCGACGCAAATGACGTCGCCGACTTCCAATTCGACGACGACGCGCAAGTCCTCTCGTGTCAGCAGGTCCGGCGCCCGCAGGTGGGCGAGCAGGATCGCCGCGCCGATCGTCGGGTGGCCGGCGAACGGCAATTCCCGGCCGGGCGTGAAAATCCGCATGCGCGCAGTGTTGACCGGGTTGCGCGGCTCCCCGATGAACACCGTCTCGGCGAGATTGAATTCGCGGGCGATCGCCTGCATCCGGCTCGCGTCGAGCCCTTCGCTGTCAAGCACGACGGCGAGCGGATTTCCCGCGAGCGCGGCTTCGGTGAAGACGTCGAGCGTGTAAAAACTGCGGCGCACCGGGCGAACTCCCTAGAGACGTTCCGCGACAAACAGCCGCGAAGGACGAACGAACTCCTCCTGCGCGGCGACGATCTCGAGTTCGCGCGATTGCGCTCTCGCCGTTGCGTCGATCAGACCATAGACGGAGGAGGCGGCGAGCGTGATCGCTTCGGGCGCGCTGCGGGTGCGCAGCCAATGGGCGAGGAAAAGCGCGGCGATGACGTCGCCGGCCCCATTGGCCTTGATCGGCGCCCTGGGCGTGCGCAGGCGCCAGAGCGCGCCGCCTTCGGACGCGAGCATGTCGAGCGCGTCGGCGGGCGTGTCGTCGAGGCGCAGCGAAGTGACGAGAATCGCCTTGGGCCCGCGCGCATGCAGCGCGTCAAGCGCATCGCGAACCCCCGCCATGTCGGTCGCCGGCAGGCCCGCGAGTAGGTTGAGTTCGAAATGGTTCGGCGTCAGGAGGGTGGCGGCGGGCGCAGCGCGTTCGCGCATGAATTCGGCGACCCCGTCGCGCACATAGACCCCGCGCTCGACATCTCCGAGCACCGGATCGCAGCAATAGACCGCCCGGGCGTTTTGGTTGTGGACGGCAGATACCCCACGCAACACCGCCGCGCCGATCTCCGGCGACCCGACGTAACCGGAGAGCACGCCGTCGCAACGGGCGAGCGCGCCGCGCGCCGCGATCCCGGCGATCAAATCGTCGATCAGAGTGGCGTCGAACACCCGCCCGCGCCAGTCGGGATAGCCGGTGTGGTTGGAAAACTGCACCGTATTGATCGGCCACACCTCGCAGCCGATGCGCTGCAACGAAAACACCGCCGCCGAATTGCCGACATGCCCGTAGACCACATGGGACTGGATCGACAGGATGGAGAGCGGGGACGGGAGGCTCATTTGATCCGGGATTCTGGCGGCGCGGCGTCGCGCCGGCTCTCTCTAGCGCAAGCCGATCCGGAAAATAAGGCTCGCGCCGCGCCTTTCCCGTTTTGAAGCCAACCGGCGGTCCGGAGGCGGCGACCGATCGCGAATACCAGTCGGGCGGCTTGAGGACGACAAGGAATCCTGAGACATTGCTGCACGCTGGCGGCCGTCGCCGCGCAGAAGGCCGCGACATTGAATTTCGCGCGGGATTCGGGCGTCGCGCCCCAGGATCGCAGCATGAATGACGCCATCGCCTATCTCAAGCGCGCCATCGAGCAGGGGCGGGGGTTGGCCGAGGCCGACATCGTGCTCAAGGGCGGGCGCGTGTTCGATCTCGTCACCGGCGGCCTCGAAAGGAGCGACGTCGCGATCTGCGCCGATCGCATCGTCGGGACGTTCGGCGACTACCGCGGCGCGGTCGAGATCGATGTCTCGGGCAAGGTGATCGTCCCCGGCTTCATCGATACGCACCTGCATGTGGAATCCTCGCTGATCACCCCGCTGGAGTTCGATCGCTGCGTGCTCGCGCATGGCGTCACCACGGCGATTTGCGATCCCCACGAGATCGCCAACGTGCTGGGCGCGCCCGGCTTGCGCTATTTCCTCGACGCGTCGATGGCGACCGCGATGGACCTGCGGGTGCAACTGTCGAGCTGCGTGCCGGCCACCCATCTGGAGACTTCGGGAGCCCGGCTCGAGGCGGCGGACCTCATGCAGTTCGCCGGTCACCCGAAGGTGCTCGGCCTCGCCGAATTCATGAATTTCCCCGGCGTGCTGGCGGGCGATCCGGCGTGCCTCGCCAAGCTCGCCGCGTTTCAGGGGCGGCGCATCGACGGCCACGCCCCGCTGTTGCGCGGTCTCGACCTCAACGGCTATCTCGCCGCCGGCATCCGCACCGATCATGAAGTGACCAATGTGCCAGAGGCGCTGGAGAAGCTGTCGAAAGGCATGCAGATTCTGGTGCGCGAAGGCTCGGTGTCGAAGGACTTGCACGCGCTCGCGCCTGTTATCACCGAGCGCCATTCGCCGTTCATCGGCCTGTGCACCGACGACCGCAATCCGCTCGACATCGCCGAGGAGGGCCATCTCGATTTCATGATCCGCACCGCGATCCGTCTCGGCGCGCCGCCGATCGCCGCCTATCGCGCGGCGAGCATTTCGGGCGCGCGCATTTTCGGGCTGATGGATCGCGGCCTCGTCGCGCCGGGCTGGCGCGCCGATCTGGTCGTGGTGGACGATCTGGAAAGCTGCGCGGTGTCGAGGGTTTTCGCCGCCGGCCGGCCGGTCGACGACGATCTCTTCGCGGCGCGCGGGACGCTCGCGCCGGTCGGCCGCCGCAGCGTGAAGGCGCGGCGGGTCGCGGCGCAGGATTTCGCCGCGCGCGGAGCCGGCCCATCGACCCAGGCGATCGGCGTCGTGACCGGCAAGATCATCACCGAGCGCGTCTCCGTGACCTTGCCTTACGCTGACGGCGAGCGCCGCATCGACCTCGATCAGGACGCGATCAAAGTCGCGGTGGTCGCGCGCCACGGCGTCAACGACAATATCGCCACCGCCTTCGTGCATGGCTTCGGCATGAAGCGCGGGGCGATCGCCTCGTCGGTCGGCCATGACAGCCACAATATCTGCGTTGTTGGCGTCGACGAGGCGGATATGGCGACGGCGGTCAACCGGCTGACCGAGATCGAGGGCGGCTTCGTCGTCGTGGCGGGCGGCCGCGTGCTCGCCGAACTCGCGCTCCCGGTGGCCGGCCTGATGAGCCTGATGAGTTTCGAACAGGTTCGCGAGGCGCTGATCCCGCTGCGGGCGGCCGCCAAGAGCCTTGGCGTCGTGCTCGCCGAGCCGTTCCTGCAGGTGGCGTTCCTGCCGCTGCCGGTGATCCCGCATCTGAAAATCACCGATCGGGGGCTCGTCGACGTCGACCGCTTCGAACTCGTGCGCGACTAGACAGACGCCATCCCGCTCAGTCGCGCCCCTCCAGCGTCGCGAAGGCGAACACGAGCGCGAGCGCCACCCAGCCAAGGATCATCAACGATCCGCCGGCCGGCGCGGCCATCGGAAAGAGGCGCGCCCCGGCGAAATCTCGGCTGGCGAGATCGGCGCTGAAAATGATCGCGCCGAGTCCGAGGCCGGCGCCGACCAGGAGAAGCGCGCCGACGATCCTGGCGTCGGCGAGGAATGCGCGCGCGCAGGCGGTCACGCCAAGCAGCGCCGCCGCATGCAGCAGCAGAAAATACGCGGCCGTCCGCGCCATTTCTCCGCCGTCGGCGTGAACGGCGGCGGCCGCCAGCGCGACGCCGCCGGCGCCCATCAGCGCAGCCAGGACGCCGAGCGCCGGGATCACGCGGTCCATGCGCGGCCCCCGGCGCATCGCGCGCGGCGCTCGCAATCCCGAGCGGCCGCGCTGCGTTCGCCGTCATTCGATCTTCCGTGGAAAATCAACTGACTATCCTCGTCAATAGCGCTTCTCCTTGAAGGACCCGCGTCGCGGGCGCATATGTCAGTCTTCGCGGCGCCTCGGTTGCGCAACCGTCTCTCTTGATGAATGGACAGGATATGAGCCGGTTGAGCAAGCGCGCCCTGGCGATCGCCGCGGCGACGATGCAGGCGGGCGTGGACAGCGCGGTCACGATCAGCGCCCGCGCGCCGGGCCTGCTGATCCAAGGCTTCAATCCGACGGCCGGAAGCGCGCGCGAGGCGCAGCGGATGATCGCGGAAAAGATCGACGCCGCCTGGGAAGGCGCCGCGGCGGCGCAAATGGCCTGGGCGGCGCTGCTGCTGAAAGCTTCGTTCGGCGGCATTCGCAACGCCGACGATCTTTCGCTCGGCCTCGCCGGCGTCGCCGAAGCGGCGATCCGGCCCGCCCGCCGGAAAGTGCGCGCCAACGCCAGGCGGCTTACCGGAGCGCGGAAGATCGGCTAAGGCTGTTTCTTGCAGAGTTGGGCCGCCACAGGGACCGCGGATGCACTTTTTGCAGCATCTCCAGGAACTGCTTTCGTCCTACGGCTATCTCGCGGTTTTCGTGATCGTCGGGCTGGAGAGCGCCGGCGTGCCGATGCCGGGCGAAACGGCGCTGGTCAGCGCGGCGATTTTCGCCGGGCAGGGCGGCCTCGACATCAAATGGGTGATCGCCTGCGCGGCGGCGGCGGCGATGCTCGGCGACAACGCCGGCTATTGGGTGGGGCGCGAGTTCGGCTTCCCGTTCGTGCTCAAATATGGCCGCCATGTCGGCCTCGACGAGAAGAGGCTGAAGCTCGGCCAATATCTGTTTCAGCGGCACGGCGGCAAGATCGTGTTCTTCGGCCGTTTCGTCGCGATGCTGCGCGCCTTCGCGGCTTTGCTGGCCGGCGTCAACCGGCTCGAATGGCCGCGGTTTTTCCTGTTCAACGCGCTGGGCGCGATTGTCTGGGCCAGCCTATTCGGCCTCGGAGGCTATTTCCTCGGCCACGCCTTCGAGCACTACGCCAAATCGGTCGGGATCGCCGCGCTGATCTGCGCGGTCATCGGCGCCGTCGTCGCAAGCCGGTTCATCGGCCAGCACGAGCGCCGGCTGATCGCCGAAGCCGAGGCCGCGCTGCCCGGTCCGCTGGTCGCCCCGCGCGATCGCGGCGGCGGGTGACTTCGGCGCTCTTTATCCCACCCCTGACTCCGCCGCGCGGGGCGAGGGCGCGGCGAGGACCGCGCCGCGCTCGGTCGGCCCGATCCACGCGCGCTTTTGCTCGGAGCGGCGCAGGAAATCGACCGCCACGGTGCGGTTGATCTTGTCGGCGTCGAGCAAGCGCAGCAAGTCCTCGACGCCGTTCACCGGACGCCCGTCGAGCGCGATGATCATATCGCCGGTCAGCAGCCCCGCCTGATCGGCCGGGCCCGATTGCTCGACGCTGAGGATGCGAGCGCCCATCGTCTGGGTGAGGCCGAGACGCAACGCAATGCGCCGCGGAATTGGCGCGGTGCCGCCGCCGACGCCGATATAGGCGCGGCGCACCCTTCCGTGCCGGGCGATCTCGCCGAGCACGAAATTGGCGGTGTTGGAGCCGACCGCAAAGCAGATGCCCTGCGCGCCCATGATGATCGCCGTGTTGATGCCGATCACTTCGCCGGCCGACGAGACCAGCGGGCCGCCCGAATTGCCGGGGTTGAGCGCGGCGTCGGTCTGCACGACATCCTCGATCATCCGCCCGGTCTTGGCGCGCAGCGAACGGCCGAGCGCCGAGACCACGCCGGCGGTGACCGTCGCGTCGAAGCCGAGCGGATTGCCGATGGCGATGGCGATCTGGCCGCGCCGCAGCCGGGCGCTGTCGCCGAGGCGCGCGGCGGGCAGCGTCACGCTGTCGTCGATGCGCAGCAGCGCGAGATCGCAATCGGGGTCGTCGCCGAGCACGCGCGCATGCAACTGGCGCCCTTCGAGCGTCGTCACCTCGGCGCCGCGCGAGCCCTGCACGACATGGCTGTTGGTGAGGATCAGCCCGTCGGGCGAAACGATGACCCCGGAGCCAGAGCCGCCGTTGGCGCCATTGCGCCGGATGTCGATGCGCACCACGCTTGGGCCGACCCGCTCGACGACGTCGCTGACGACGCGCGAATAGGCGTCGAGCGCCTCATCGTCGGAAACCGCCGGCGGCGCGCCGGGGCCAGACGATTCGGAAGCCGAATTGAGTGCGAACAACAGGTTGGAATGCAAAAACGGATCGTTGAGCATGACCGGCATATGGGAGGCCGCGCGCGCCATGACAAGAATGGGATGCGCCCCCGCGTCTTCAATGAATCTCCGGTTCGGCCAAAGCTTCGCCGCGCTCCAGAAAATCGAAGTCGCAGCCCTCGTCGGCCTGGCGGATCGCGCGGGCGAACAGCGCGCCGTAGCCGCGCGACAGGCGCGGCGGACGCGGCGTGAACGCCGCCCGGCGGCGACCCAGCTCCGCCTCATCGACTTCGAGCATCAGGCTGCGCTTCTCGACGTCGACGGCGATCCAGTCGCCGGTTCGCGCCAGCGCGAGCGGGCCGCCGACATAGGCCTCGGGCGCCACATGCAACACGCACGCGCCGTAGCTGGTGCCGCTCATCCGCGCGTCGGAAATGCGCAGCATGTCGCGAACGCCGGCGCGCACCAGCTTCTTCGGAATCGGCAGCATGCCCCATTCCGGCATGCCCGGCGCGCCCTGCGGTCCGGCGTTCTGCAGCACCAGCACATGGTCGGGCGTCACGTCGAGATCGTCGCGCTCGACAGCGGCGGCCATCTCCTCGTAGCTGGCGAACACCAGCGCCGGTCCGCGATGGGCGCGCAGGCGCGGTTCGGCGGCGGCCGGCTTCATCACCGCGCCGCGCGGCGCAAGATTGCCATAGAGAACGGCGATGCCGTCGCGCCCCGCCACCGGATTGTCGGTCGAGCGGATGACGTCGGGCAGCCACGCCTCGGCGCCCGCGATGTTCTCACCTAGCGTGCGGCCGTTGACCGTCGGCTGATCGAGATCGAGCAGGTCGGCCATCTGCCTGATGAAGGCGACGAGGCCGCCAGCGTAGTGGAAGTCCTCCATCAGGAATTTCCCGGTCGGGCGCAGATTGGCGATCACCGGCGTGCGTCGGGCGATCGCGTCGAACCGCGCCAGATCGAGCGCGACGCCGGCGCGGCGCGCCATCGCGATCAGGTGGATCACCGCGTTGGTCGAGCCGCCGAGCCCCATCAGCGCGGCGACCGCATTGTCGAACGAGGCGGCGGAGAGGATCGCCGAGGGGCGGAGATCCTCGAACACCATTTCGACGGCGCGCCGCCCGGTTGCCGCCGCCATCCGCGGATGAGCGGAATCGGCGGCGGGGATCGACGAAGCGTTGGGCAGCGTCAGCCCGAGAACCTCGGCCAGCGCGGTCATCGTCGCCGCGGTGCCCATCGTCATGCAGACGCCGTAGGAGCGCGCGACGCCCGCCTCCATCTCGCGCCAGTCGTCCTCGCTGATCCGGCCGGCGCGCTTCTCGTCCCAGTATTTCCAGACGTCCGAACCGCTGCCGAGACTCTGGCCGCGCCAGGCGCCGCGCAGCATCGGTCCGGCGGGCATGAAGATGGCGGGCAGGTCGGCGCTGATCGCGCCCATCAACAGCGCCGGCGTGGTCTTGTCGCAGCCGCCCATCAACACCACGCCGTCGACCGGATGGGAGCGGATCAGCTCCTCGGTCTCCATGGCGAGGAAATTGCGATAGAGCATGGTCGACGGCTTGACGAAGGTCTCCGACAGCGACATCGCGGGAAGCTCGACCGGGAAGCCGCCGGCCTGGGTGACGCCGCGCTTCACATCCTCGGCGCGCTCCCGGAAATGGGCGTGGCAGGGGTTGAGGCCGCTCCACGTGTTGATGACCGCGATCACCGGCTTGCCCGCGAAATCGGCGTGGTCGTAGCCCATCTGCAGCATGCGCGAGCGATGGCCGAACGAGCGCAGGTCCTGCGGGCCGAACCAGCGGGCGCTGCGGAACTCCTCGGGGCGTTTGCGCGGCCGGGTCATGCGGACTCCTTGTCGGCGGCCCGCGCGTCGCCGGTCGCCAAAAAAATATTTGGAAAATCCTTGGAAAAAGCGGTTTTGACAGGATTCGGCATTTTCGCGTTCAAAAAAATCCTTTGTTTTCAAGGACAGAAATTTGCGTCTCCAAATTTTCAAAAACATTTTCTTGGGCGAAATGGGGAATATCAAGGGGTTGTCGGCGAAAAAATTTGGAAATGCAGAATCAGCGCTTTTTGGTTTCCGGCGCTCCTTCGAATCAAGACGAACGCCAGCGCGCCGGGGGCGCCGGCCGGAATTTTATGCGGGGCGACGATGATTGTCGAGAATTTGTGCGTGCTGGTTGCAAATATCCAACGATGTCAACAAATTGTCGTCAGTTCATGGCGCTGGGCGGCGATTGCTTTCCCATCGCTTCGAGCGAGCCGACGGCGCCCTCCGCGGTGCTCCCAACTGCGTCAGCGAGCGTCCTAACGCCTTCGGCCGACTGGCCGGTACGCATGCTTTGATAATAGAGCTGTTCAAAGCTCTCGGCGACGTCTTCGAGGACGCCGCCGAGGAGCTTCGCTTTGAGCGTCGCGCCCTCGATCATCGCCGAGAATTTCAGATATTGGGCGTCCTGGCTCTGCCAACCGAGCGAGGCCATAAACTCCTTGATCGTCTCGGCCGCCACTGGTCGTCCCGAAAATAAATACGCCAACGACGTATATTTTAGCTTGACGGTAATACGCCGTTGGCGTACCCATGTCGCCGTGAAGATTGTTCAAACCACTCGGTATCTCAAAGACCTGAAGCGCATTGGCGCTTCGGCCGCAGATATCGAAAGGCTTGAGCAAATGATTGCGGCCAATCCCTATTCCGGCGACTGATCCCCGGCCTCGGCGGCATCCGCAAAATCCGGTTTGCTCTCGGAAACAAGGGCAAACGCGGTGGCGGTCGGGCGATCTACTTTTTGATGGTTGCCGATGATCAGGCGGTCATGCTGTTCGCCTATTCGAAATCGGCGAAGGAAGACATGACGAGCGCTGAAAAGAAGGCGGTGCTGGCGTTGATGAAGGAGATCACAGATGGCGAAAATTGAAACCAAAACCAAGTTCGGGTCGGCCCTTGTCGAGAGCCTTCGTGAAGTCGCCGCATGGAAGCGCGGAGAGATCGCGTTGCCGGTGCGCGTCATCCCGGCGATGACGGCCGAGCGAGTCAAGACTATCCGCAAAAGCGTGTCCAAATCACCGAAGGAGTTTTCCGCGCGATTTGGAATTCCGGCCAGAACCCTGGAAGGTTGGGAACAGGGACGCCGACAACCTGATCCGACAGCGAGCATCCTTTTGCGCGTTATCGAGACCAATCCAAAAGCTGTAGAGGACGCCCTTGCGAAATGAATGAACTGGGCGGCGCAGGGAGGATTGACGTGGAGATCATCGCCGACATCGATGCAGCCTTCGGCGGCGCCGTGAAACCAGAGCACTTCACGAACTACGATCACTGTGAAGAATGTGCCGAACACGATCAACTGCTGCGTCAGCGCGACAGAGCAACCCTCAAAATTGAGGACGTCGGAGATCCTTGTTGGAGCCCAATTGTTTTCACTTCGCCAGAAGGCATCGCGTATTATATGCCCGCGCTGGTCCGTCTGTCGCTGTCGCCGCCGACCTATGGATATGATTGGTTCGGCGACCAACTATTGTTCCATTTGAGTTACAACGACGCGGACAACGGTTTTTTGAGATTCTGCGACGCTCGCCAGCGTCGCGCAGTTGCTGCGTTGTTGGAATATCTTATGATTGTTGGCGCAGACCGCGAGGACCGCCTATCCGACCTCGACGAGTTTTCTCACGCGCGTGAGTTCTGGTCCTCGGTGTGAGAGAGCCGTTCAGGCTCGCGTCAGCAATATCACAACAGATCAACCGGCTGCGGTGCGCCGTTCGCGCGTTGTGCGAGACCGGCCTACCGCAGCTTCTCCCTGAGCACCTCGCCGGTCTCCAGCAGGGACTTGAGATTGGAGAGCACGGCCGGCCAGCCCCCCGAAACCGCCTCGATCAGCTTCGATTGCGGGTGGTCGATCGCATGGGTGACGGTGAGCTTCACGGCGCCCTCCAGCGGCTCGATCTCCATCGTGCAGCGGGAATAGCCTTCTTCTTTCAGTTCGGGCCGGAACTCATTGCGCCATTTGATGACCAGGCGCCGCGGCGGATCGGCTTCGACGATTTCGCCGGTGTCGGCGACCCGGCCGTCGGAGAACACCAGACGCCAGGACGAACCGGCGCGCCATTCGCTTTCGGCGCGCACGCCGGACCAGTATTTCACCGTGAATTCCGGGTTGGTCAGCGCGTTCCACAGTTCGGCGGGCGAGGTGCGAATGTACGTAACGTAGACAAAGCGGCTGTCGGCCATGATTTGCACTCCCTTTGGTGAAAGCTTCGGTGCGCGTTGAATTTCTGCGGCTGGCCTATTCGCCGCCGCCTTCGAGGGTCTTCTTGAGGTCGGACAGGGCGCTCAGGCGGGGACGCTCGAACTTGCCGATCCAGCGCTCCGCGATCTCGTTGATCGGAACCGGATTGATGAAATGAAGCTTTTCCCTGCCGCGTCGCTGCGACGAGACGAGGTTCGCCTCCTCGAGAATCCGCAGGTGCTTGGTCACCGCCTGACGCGTCATCGCCAATCCCTGACAGAGTTCTCCGAGCGTCTGGCCGTTCTTTTCGTGCAACCGGTCCAGCAAGCGTCGGCGGCTCGTATCCGCCAGGGCCCGAAAAACCGCGTCGTCGTCCATGGCGCTAATATGCAACCATTTGGTTGCCTGTCAAGAGGCGCGGAACGCGCCCGTCAAGCGCGATGAGAGCCGGCGGTCCCTGACAACGCGGCCGCGCGTTTTGGTGATCCGGGGAGGCTGTTGAAGGAGATTGGCCGATGACTGGCGCGCCCGAAACCCGCGACATCGCGGTTGAAGTCGTCCTGTCGCAGCCGCCGCCCGTCGTCTGGCGGACCTTGACCGATTCCGAGCTGATCAGCCGCTGGCTGATGGCGAATGATTTTTCAGCGGTGGTCGGCAAGAAATTCACCTTCAAGACCCGGCCGATCGGCGACTGGGACGGGCTCGTCGATTGCGAGGTCGTGGAAATCGCCGAGAACCGGCGCCTGGTCTATCGCTGGAAGGCCGGCCTGGCGCGCAGCGGCGGGCGCGGCTCGCGCCTCGACACCGTTGTCGCCTTGACGCTGACGCCCGTCGACGCGGCGACAAAACTCACCATGCTCCAGTCCGGCTTCCAGCTGCCGGAGAACCAGATCGCCTACGACGCGATGAACCCCGGCTGGAGCCAGGTGATGCGGCGGCTGGAGCGGGTGGTGGAGCAGGAGGGGCGGGCGTAGGGCGGTCCGACATGTCGCAATGGACACGACCGCCGCGTCGCCGTCCCCGGCCGCCACAGCCAACGATCATTTTTGGATCGGACGACCGGCGGCGTCCATCAGCCGGGCCAGATTGCGATTCTCCAGAAAAACATTGCGATTGAAGCGTTCCGAGTTCTTCAGGAGGCGCGCGACAACGGATTCCGAAAGGGAAATAGCGGGGAGCTCGGCAGGCAATGCGTCGAGGGCTGCTTCCATGAGCTCGATGTTCATCGACTCAATCATCTCAAGCAATATTGCAATTGTCTGCTTTGGGGGACCGTCTTCGAGGAGCTTGGCCAGGACCAGCTGCCAGTCGGAAGACCGCCGTTTCCACAAGTTGCGAAGCTGCAGCCAGTCGTCATCGGTCAATTCTCGCATGCGCGCATGGGCGTCATATTGATCGACTTCGACGTAGCCGGAAAGGTCGGACTCCGCGGCGATCAGCAGACGGTCCAGCTCCTGGAGCGCGCCCACGCGGGTTCTCCCTGACGATTGTCGAGAGGGCTATCTAGCACATCGAGCGGACGGCCGCGCCCCGAACTCCGGCGCAACGCCCCGCTCACTCCTCGGTCAGGCGATGCACCTGCTGGATCAGCGCGCTGAGCTGCGCCTTGAGCTTGACGTTCTCGGCTTCGAGCGTTCGCAGCCGCGCCTTCTGGCCTTCGGTGTCCATGGCGGGGACGGCGGGCGCGGCCGGTTCGCGGTCGATGAACTCGACGCCGGCCTGCCCGTCCTTGCGCCGCACCAGACGGGCGCGACGAAGAAAATCCTTTTGCGGAATGGCGACCTCGAACTCGCCGGTCAGCGCGACCAAATCGGCGACGCTGAGCAGCGCGCCCTTGGCCGACAATTGAACGACCGTGCAATCGGTCGAGATCGCCCCGTCGCCGTAGGAGATGCGCGCCTGAAGGAACGTCCGCTGCCGAACCGTGGCCCGCTCTCGATTGTCCGCCACCGCTTCCTCCAACACGACCGTTCGGCTCAAGGCGCCCTTTGCGCCCGAGCAGGCGCGACGTTACCCGATGATTGTTGATCTATTCCGAACGAATTGGCTGGAAATAAGTTAAGCAAACGATCCGCACGGGAAAGCGCCGGCCGGGCCCGGCGGACCGCGCGATCGCGACCCCCGCAGGCCGGGGTCCGCCATCGCCCCGAGATCCGCGCGCGACGGCCCGCCGAGCCGCCGGTGGACAAGCAGACCAGCACTTACCGCATCTAAAAGATTGTTTAATTGACTTGCCGTTGGCGCGGTGATCACATGAATACAATGCAGTCTTCGGTTTTTATTTGAACAAAGGCTGCGAAATCGCTGCGGGAATCTTGAACGTTGCCCGTCTGGACGACGCTGTGACATTGCGTTGACGGCGTCAACACCAGGATATTCCCGCTTCACCGCATCTCATCCGTCAGGCGGATCGACAGAGGAAAGGAATATCTCATGCGTAACTTGCTGATGCTTGGAACCGTGACCGCCGCGCTCGCGGTCGGCGCGGTCGGCGCTTCGGCGGCGCGGCCAACGCCGCCAATCCCAATGTTCCCGCGTGGTCGCCCTATACGCTGATCCAGGTTCCCGCCGCGCCGGCGATGGGGGAAGGCCGCGCGGCGCTGGTCGGCCCGGCCTGGGCAGGCCCGGCGAACGGTTTCGTCGACTACAAGAGCGTCGGCCTCAGCAGCAATCCCGACGACTGCAACAACGGCTGCGCCGTGTCCAACGGAGACTGATCGCAACGCCGATCCGGCGCGGCGGAAAGGAGGACGCGATGACGCCTTGCAGAACAGCCGGTCTGGCGGCGTTGCTCGCGGTCTGCCTCGCCGCCACGCCGGCGGCCGCCAGTCCTTGCGCGGCGGACATCGCCGCATTCCGCCAGGCGGTCGAGCGGCAGGAGAGGCTGAGTCCCGAAAGCGTCGGAACGGCCAAACAGACGATCGCTGCGCAGCTCGAACATCAGCCGACGCCGACGTCGGTCGAGCGCGGGCGCCTTGCCGCCCGGAACGGGATCGCCGCCGCGATCGCCCGCGCGGAGAATCTCAATTCGCAGGGGCGCGAGGACGAATGCCGCGCGGCGCTCGACACCGCGAAGATTCTGCTCGATCCCTGACCGGGCCGGTTCGCCGCGGTGTCGTCGCCGAACGGCGATCAGGGCTGGCGGCGCAGCGGCGGCGGCGCCCAGCTGCCGTCCAGGACCGCCGCCTTGGGCGCATAGAGCCGCATCGTCAGTCCGAGGACGCCGGCGCCCGGCGACGGCAGCCAGTTGGCGGCGCGATCGGCGCCGGGGTTGTCGCGCTGGAGATAGAGGTCCAGCGATCCGTCGGCGTTGTAGGTCAGGGGATCGCGATTCCCGAGCGCGAAACGATTGATCGGATTGGCGACCTGGAATCCATCGGCGTCATACATAGTCAGCGACCAGAAGGCGTTGACCGGCGGCAACTGGTCCCTGGCGAAATGCAGGACATATCTGTCGGCGCCCATCGGAACCTTGCCATCCGCGTCGGCGACGATCAGCGGATAGATGGCGTCCTCCGGCTGGTTGGCGCTCAGAAGCACCTCGGCGACCACCGCGCGCTTGAGGTAGTAGTTTCCATAGACGCCCATCGTGTCGGTGTTCAACTGCCAGCCGTTGACCACGCGGGCCAGTGTCGCGACCTTGTCCTGCATCGCCTTTTGACCGTCCGCCGCCGCCTGGGCGAGTGCGTCGCGAACCGCCGGGTCGAGCTTTTCCGGCTCATAGCTCCTGCCGGCTTCGATGCCGATGCGCTTCAACCGCGCGATCATCGACCAGTCGGTGACGTGCGGCGGATTCTGCTTCATCAATTCGACCGCCTGCTTGAAATAGTCCAGCGGCGGCATGTTGCGCACGATGTCCTTCGGCGCGGGCGCCCTTGTCGTAGGGAGCTCCGGCGATTTCGGCGCGACCGGCGACATCGGCTGCCCCCACTTCGACAGCGGCGTGATGAGATAGCCATCCTGAATCTTGTGGACGGCCTCATAGTCCTGCGGGCCATCGGTCCGGGTGCGCCCGCAGATCCAGACATAGGGCGTCGGGGCGTCGATGCGCGCAACACCGCCCGGCAATTGGCCCTTCCAGCCCGGCGGAACGACTGCGAAGGCGGCGGCGGCCGTTCCCGAAGTCCGTTTTCCCGGCGCCGCGAAAACGTCCGACCACATGTCGAGCATCGGCAGGATGTAATGGCGCCCGCCGGTGTCCGGCGTCGAAACGATCACCGGCCCGTCGGCGAGGTTCAGCCAGGCCGAGGAATAGAGCATGTCGAAGTTCGAGCGCACCACCAGCTTGAAATCGGCGGATGGAAAGGCGCGGACGTGAAAGAACGTGTTGTCCAGACTGTCCGGCGGCATGCCGGGCAGCGTGTTGGTCTGCGCCCGCGTCACGTCCATTGAGACCAGCGGATAGAAATAAAGATAGGCTTCGACTGCGATGTCGTGGGCGTCCTGCGCGCTGATGCGCTCCTGCGCGTGGGCCGCGCCCATCGCCGCGCAGGCAAGCGACGCAAGGAGAATGGCTGATTTGGCGAGCCGCCGGATGAAACTCATGGTGATGTCCTTCCGATTGTATTGGCGCTGTCGCCGAGCGCGACAGCCATGTCCGCCACGGGGGTTGGGCGCCGCTGCGCCGGGCGAATCCATCGGCGCCGCGTCGGCATCGAGCCGGGCGTCACGCCGATGGCGTTGCTGAACGGCCGGCGTCCTTGCCGGCCGGCGGGTTGCGACTCAGGCCGCAGGCGCCGCGCGCCTCTCGGCGATGAGATTGTCCATCATCGACGTTTCGGTCTCGTCGGGGCTCCAGTCCCGGCCGAGGCCGCCTTGCAGCACGCCGTCGACACAGGCTTCGAGGTAGATTTCATCGCCGGCGTGCTGCGTCATTTCGATCGCGGTCAGCGTAGGGTCGACGCCCAGCGTCTCCACCAGCGCGCCGAGCAGCGCCTTGCCGAGCCGCTCGCGTTGTTCTGACGGGCGCCCGCGACGGATTTCGCACATCAGGACGGCGGCGGGCCGGGGCGTCTCGCCGGCGCAATTCCAGACATTGCCTTCGCCGAGCTCACGGTAGGTCACGTTCACCAGATCGGGCGTGGTCTGCATGACCTGCGCGTAGATCGCGCCCAGCCGCCTGGCCAGATCGCGTTTCACGGCGAGGGGATAACGGTTGGGGGTGTCGAGTTGGAGATAGGGCATGACGGCTCCTTCGGGTTGGCGGAATGAAAACGAAATCGTTTGGGCGTCTCTGGCTATCCCGGTTGTTTCCGGGTATGTTGGCGTTGTCCATATTGAGTGATATGGGCGTTGTCAACATCGAATTGAAGGACGACCATGAAAAAATCGCAAGCCGACGATTCCGAGCCGCGCGCCTATCATCATGGCGATTTGCGCCGCGCGCTGGTGGAGGCGGCGCTCGCCCTCGTCACCGAGGAGCAGGACTGGGCGTTCTCGCTGCGCGAGGTGGCGCGCCGGGCAGGGGTCAGCCACAACGCGCCGTATAATCATTTCACCGACAAGAACGATTTGCTCGTCGCGATCGCCGCGACCGGGTTGGAGATGTTGCGCGACCGCATGCTGAAGGCTATGGCCGGCCTCTCCGATCCGGCCTCGCAGCTCTTGGGGGTCGGCCGCGCCTATGTGCGCGCCGCTCTTGAAAATCCGGCGCTCTATCGGCTCGTCTTCGGACCGGCGCTCGCGGGGAGCCAGGACCGTCTCGCCGCCGCAATGGCGACCGGGGCGAGGCCAAGGGAAGTGCTGGAGCAAATTATCGAGCGAGGCGCGCGCTCGGGCGCCTTCGCGATCGCGCCGGAGGATTCGCGCCGCCGCGCTATCGCCGCGCTCGCGGCGTGGTCGACGGTGCACGGCCTGACCATGTTGGCGATCGACGGCCTCGCCGATCCGCCGCTCCCGGCGGATGCGCTCGCCGCCGCGATCGGGCAGATCATGCTCGACGGGTTGCGCCCGCGATAGCCCGGCGCAAGCGCCTCGATCCGATCCGGCGGCGCTCCTGCGTCTATGCGCTCGGCTCGGCGGCGCGCTCGAACAGCAACAGCGAGCGGCCGGTCACGTCGTAGGCTGCGCCGATGTCGAATTCCGCCGCCGGCAAATCCGGATCGTTGGTGTCGAGCAGCCGAGTCCAGCCCCGCGCCTCGAAGCACGGCGGCAGCGTGAACCTCACAAGATCATGATGGGCGTTGAACACGATCAGCAGGGTGGCGTCGTGTCCGCGCCGGTGAATGCCGGTCGGCTGGGCGCGGCCGTCCATCAGCACGCCGAGGCATTGGGTGCGCTCGTCGTCCCACACTTCGGGGGTCATCTCCGAGCCGTCGGCGCTGATCCACGCGACATCCTTCACGTCGATGTCCGGGTTGACCGCGCCGGTGAAAAAGCGCGAGCGGCGCAGCATCGGATAGGTGTTGCGCAGGTATGTCAGCTTGCGGAAGAAGTCGACGCGCGCGGCGTGCTTCTGCTGGACCTCCCAGTCGACCCAACTGATCGCGTCGTCCTGGCAATAGGCGTTGTTGTTGCCGTTCTGGCTGCGCCCGAATTCGTCGCCGGCCAGCGCCATCGGCGTCCCCTGCGCGAACAGCAACGTCGCCAGGATGTTGCGCATCTGGCGCTCGCGCAGCGCGTTGACCGCGTCGTCGTCGGTCGGTCCCTCGGCGCCGCAGTTCCATGAGCGGTTGGCGGAGCTGCCGTCCTTGCCGTCCTCGCCGTTCGCCTCGTTGTGCTTGTCGTTGTAGGAGACGCAGTCGGCGAGGGTGAACCCGTCGTGGGCGGTGACGAAGTTGACGCTGGCCCACGGCTTGCGGCCGCGATGGTTGAATTTGTCGGGCGACGCGCAAAGCCGCGGCGCCAGCCCCTTGGCGCTGGACTCGCCGCGCCAGAAATCGCGCGCCGCATCGCGGAACGTGTCGTTCCACTCGGCCCAGCCCGGCGGAAAGCCGCCGACCTGGTAGCCGCCGGGGCCGCAATCCCAGGGCTCGGCGATCAATTTGACGCGGGCGAGCGCCGGGTCCTGCCCCACCGCTTTCAGAAAGCCGCTCTCGGTATGAAATCCGTCGGGCTCGCGCGCCAGGATGGTGCCGAGATCGAAGCGGAAGCCGTCGACATGCATCTCATTGGCCCAATAGCGCAGGCTGTCGGTCACCATCTGGATGACGCGGGGGTGGCTGATGTTGAGCGTGTTTCCGGTGCCGGTGTCGTTGATGTAGTAGCGCTTGCGGTCCGGCCTCAGGCGGTAATAGGACGCGTTGTCGATGCCCTTGAAGGAGAGCGTGGGGCCGAGCTCGTTGCCTTCGGCCGTGTGGTTGTAGACGACGTCCAGGATCACCTCGAGGCCGGCCTCGTGGAACCGCGCGATCATCTCCTTGAATTCGCGCAGCGAGTTGGGCACGTCGCTGGCGTAGCGCGGATCCGGCGCGAAGAAGCCGATCGAATTGTAGCCCCAGTAATTCGTCAGCCCCTTCTCCAGGAGATGGCTGTCGTTGAGAAACGTATGCACCGGCAGCAGTTCGATGGTGGTGATCCCGAGCGACTTGACGTAGTCGACGACTTCTTTCGCGCCAAGCCCCGCATAGGTTCCGCGCAGGTGCTCGGCGACCGCCGGATTGAGCCTGGTGAAGCCTTTGACGTGGGTTTCGTAGACGATCGTGCGGTCCCACGGCGTGTGGCGCCGGCTCGGATCGCCGCGCCAGTCGAAATTCGGGTCGACCACCGCGCATTTGGGCACGAAGGGCGCGCTGTCCCGCTTGTCGAATGTCAGGTCGCCGGTTCGTGCGCCGAGCGTGTATCCGAACACCGCGGGATGCCATTCGAGCGCGCCGAAATGGGCGCGCGCGTAGGGGTCGAGCAGCAGCTTGTGGCGATTGAAACGGTGCCCCGCTTGCGGCTCGAAGGGGCCGTCGACGCGAAGGCCATAGAAGGCGCCCGGCCCGATATCGGCGATGCGCCCATGAAAAATCTCGTCGGTGAATTCCGGCAATTCGAAGCGCTCGCGCTCGCGCTTGCCGTCGCTGTCGAAAACGCAGACTTCGATCTTCGTCGCGTTCGCGGAAAAGATCGCAAAATTGGTCCCCTCGCCATCCCAGGTCGCCCCGAGCGGAAAAGGCTGGCCTTCGCTGAGGCGCGATGAATTGCCTTTCAAGAATCGTCTCCTGTGTTCAGCCGGCGGGCGGAGAACGGACCGCTTCGGCCGGGTTTGCGGGGCGCCGATCGACGGCCAGCGCCTCGATGATCGCCCTGGCGCGCCCGCTCGACAGCAACGCCTCAACGCTGAGGCCGAGGCGATGGCGCCAATTGGGGCGCTCGCGATCGGTGCCGGGCAGGTTGGTCGCCACCGTCTCGCCCGCGAGATCGTCAACCTGGGCCATCGCCAGCATCGACGGCGTGCGGTTGAGGAACGCATGGACGGCGCCGGCCAGCGCGTCGGGCAGGGGAAGGTCGAGGTCGGGCGGCTCGGCGAGCAGCGCCGCCTGAACCAGCGCGTCGACGAGTTCGCGCTTTTCTCTGGCGCGCTCGGCGCGGGCGCGCTGCGCCTCGTCGGCGTTCAGCAGTCCGATTCCGGCGCGTTCGTCGAGATCGGCGCCGCTCCACCATCCCGCCAGCGTCGGCAGGTCATGGGTGGTGGCGCAGGCGACGGCGAGCGCGGGATAGAATTGCGGCGCGATGAACGCGCGATCGCGCCGCTCGAACCACAGCACGCGGGTGCTGAGGAACCCGGCCCTGGCCGCGATGTCGCGAAAGCCTTCGGGCACCGTGCCGAGATCCTCGCCGACGATCATGCACTTGTGGCGCTGGCTTTCCAGCGCGATATGGCCGATCAGCTCGTCGACGGGATAGGCGAGATAGGCGCCCTCGGCGGGCCGCGCGCCGTCGGGAATGACGAACAGGCGCGCGAGGCCCATCGCGTGGTCGATGCGGAGCAGGCCGGCGTGCCGCATGTTCGCGGCGTACAGCGCGGCGAGGCCGCGCCAGCCCTCGCGCGCGCCGGCGAGCGGATCGGGCGGCGGCAGATGCCAGATCTGGCCGTTGGTCGAAAACGGATCGGGCGGCGCGCCGACCGACACGCCGCTCGCGAGTTCGTCGGCGCGCGCCCAGGCTTCGGCGCCGTCGGGCGCCGAGCCGACCGCCAGATCGCGGTACAGCCCGAGCTCCAGGCCGGCCGCCCTGGCGCGCGCGGCGGCGCCGGCGAGCTGCCGGTCGGCCAGCCATTGGGCGAACAAAGCGAAGCCGACGTTCTGGGCGTGCTGCACGGCCTTGTTGTCGAGCGCGGCCGGATCGGAGCGGCGCAACTCTTCCGGCCAGTTGCGCCAGTCGCCGGGAATCTCGCGCGCGATCGCCTCGAAAATCGCGAAGCGGCGCAAGGGCTCGCCACCCGCGGCGACGAACCGCGCGTGGTCGGCGAACAGCGGATCAGCCGGCCGGGCGAGGCGCGCACGCGAAAACGCCGCCCAGCGGCCGGCCAGCAAAATCTCCTTGAGGCGCCAGACCGATTCATATTCGACCGAAGCGCTGCTCGCCGCCGCGGCGATCGCCTCGGCCGAGCCGGCGATCAACGCCTCAAGCTCCGCATCGCTCGGCAGGCCCGCGCCATCCAGCGCGTCGATGTGAATCGGATCGAGAAAGCGCCGGTCGGAGGGATGATAGGGACTGGCGCGCACCCGCTCGCCGGGGAACAGAACATGCAGTGGATTGACGCCGAGCGTCGCGGCGCCGACCCGTCCCGCGGCTTCGCCGAGCCGCGCCAGCGTCGTGAAGTCGCCGATCCCCTGGTCGCTGGTCCCGGCCGCCCGCACCCGGCGCTGGGCGTAAAGCTGCGCGCTGAAACCGAAGCGGCGGGGCGCGCCTTCGGGCAGCCAGGCGGAATGCGGCGCGACCGTCAGCGCGCAGGCGAGGTCATTGTCGAGCAGGCGATGACGGCCGATCGGCAGCGCGGGCAACGCGAGCCAGCGCTCGTTGATTGCGCGCCCGTCCGACAGAACGCGCCGTTGCGCCGGCTCCTCGTCCGAACGCACGACGATTCCGCGCCCGTCTTCGGTTTCGATCAGCAGCTCAACCGCTCGCAACGGCGCCGCCGCGTCGCTGCGCAGCGGGATCGCGAGCGGCGCACCCTCGCGCGCCACGATCGAATGCGGCATCGCGCGCGCCTCGCGCTCTTCGACGATCCTGTGGAGACTCTCCAGCGCCTCGTCGTGCGAGGACGCTGGCAGCCGCAAGGCGGAGAGCAGCGCGATTTTGGTGTCGCGCGACACGATCGTGTGGGCGCCGCCGACGTCCCACCAATCGGCGGCGATCCCCGCCGTTTGCGCCAGCGTGTCGATGAGTTGCGCGTCCGCCGGGCGGATCGGCGGCTGGCGATGCGGCGCGGCGACCTCGGCGATGATCAGCGTCGCGCGCGCCGGCGCGATCACCCGGTCGTCGGACGCTACGTCCCGTTCCGGCGCGTCGCCGTCGCTGGCGTCGATCAGCACCCGCCAACCCATGCGCGCCCGCGCGGCGGGGAGCTGGACATTCGCCTCGCTGCGCCCGCGGTTGAGAACGATCGCGACGCGATCCGTCCCCCCTTCCGTCGGGCTGGCGAACACCACCGCCAGCAGCGGCGCCTCCGCCTCCTCCCATTGCCGCGGCGAGGTCAATTCTCCCTCGGCCCCGCGCCATTCGACGTCGCGCAGGGCGCTGGCGTCGAACGGGCCGCCGGTCAGAAAGGCGTCGGCCGACAGCGCGGCGCGCGCCTGACGCGCGGCGATCAGCTTGCGCACGAACGCGTAGAGCGAAAGGTCGGCCTTGCTCCAGTCGAGCCAGGAGATGGCGTTGTCCTGCGCATAGGCGTTGTTGTTGCCGCGCTGGCTGTGGCCGATCTCCGAACCCATCGCCAGCATCGGCGCGCCGCGCGAGACGAACAGCAACGCCAGCAGATTGCGGACGTCGCACGCGCGCGCCGCGTTGATCGCGGGGTCGTCGGTCGGACCCTCCGCGCCATCGTTCCACGAGCAATTGTCGTTGGAGCCGTCGCGATTGTCCTCGCCGTTGGCTTCGTTGTGCTTGTGATCGTAGGAGACGAGATCGCGCAGCGTGAAGCCGTCGTGGGCGGTGATGAAATTGACGCTCTTCGAGGGCGCCGGGGCGGCGCCGAAAATGTCGCGCGAGCCGGCGATGCGCGTGGCGATTTCGCCGCGCATGTCGCGATCGCCGCGCCAGTAGCGCCGCGCGGCGTCGCGATAGCGGTCGTTCCATTCGCCCCAGCCTTGCGGGAAACGGCCGAGCTGATAGCCGCCTGGCCCGATGTCCCAGGGTTCGGCGATCAGCTTGGCCTCGCGCAGCACCGGGTCCTGGCCGAGCGCCGCGATCAGCGGCGCATGCGGATCGAACCCCCCGTCGCGCCGCCCCATCGCGGTGGCGAGGTCGAAACGGAAGCCGTCGACGCCGCCCTCAGTCATCCAGCGTCGCAATCCATCGATCGCCATCCGCATGACCGGCGGGCGATCGAGGGCGAGGCAATTGCCGGTACCCATATCGTTGATGTAGCGCGCGGGATCGTTCGCCAGACGATAGTACGAGGCGTTGTCGAGGCCGCGATACGACAGCGTCGGCCCGAATTCGTCGCTTTCGCCGCTATGGTTGAGAACGACGTCGAGAATGACCTCGAGCCCCGCCGAATGAAGCGCCTCGACCGTCTGGCGCACTTCGTCCCAGCCGCCCGGCGCGAGCCTTGGGTCGGGCGCGCCGAGAACCACCGGATTGTAGCCCCAGGCGTTGGTCAGGCCGAGAGGCGGCAAGTGCCGTTCGTCGACAAAGGCGTCGGCCGGCATGATCTCGACGCTGGTGACGCCGAGGCCGGCCAGATGGGCGATCGCCTTGGGCTGCGCGAGGCCGGCGAAGGTTCCGCGCAGCGCCTCGGGGATTTCCGGGTCGAGGCGGGTGAACGCGCGCACATTCAATTCGTAGAGGATCGTGCGCGCCCAGGCGATGCGATGGCCGCCCGGTGCGGCGGGCCGCATCGCGGCGACCATCGATTTCGGCGCGACGGCGCCGCTGTCGGCGCCGCGCTCGAACATCGAAGGATGCAGCTTGTAGGGACGATCGATCAGCGCGCCATGGGGATCGGCGAGCAGCTTTGAGGCGTCGAAGCGATGCCCGCGCTCGGGCGCGAACGGTCCATCGGCGCGAAAGCCATAGCGCGCCCCGGCCGACACCCCGGCGACGGCGCCGTGGAAGATGTCGCCGGTGCGCGCCGTCAGCGCGATGCGGGCGATCTCGCGCTCGCCGCTGTCATCGAACAGGCAGAAATGAATGGCGTCGGCATGGGCGGAAAAAACCGCGACGTTGATCCCCTCGGCGGTCAGCGAGACGCCAAGCGGCTCGGGCGCGCCGGGGCCGCCGTTCACGCGGCGTCCGCCGCGCGGCTCGCGCCCCCTTGGGCGATCTCCTGATAGAGCGCGGCGTAGCGCTTGGCCGGACCGCGCCAGGAAACGTCGGCGCGCATGCCGTTCAGCCGCAGGCGACGCATGGTCGGGGCGTCCCGATACAGCGCCGCGGCGCGCTCCAGCGCATAGTCCAGCTCGTCGACCGACGGCGGCGAGAACTGCAGGCCGGTCGCGACGCCCGCCGACAGGGCCGCTTCGTTGGCGTCGATCACCGTATCGGCGAGACCGCCGACGCGCGCCACGATCGGCGTCGCGCCATAGCGCAGCGCGCAGAGCTGGGTCAGCCCGCAAGGCTCGAAGCGCGAGGGAACGACGATGAAGTCGGAGCCCGCCTGCATGAGATGGGCGATCTCCTCGTCATACTCGAAGATGCACCCCACCGAACCGGCGTGCGCGCGCGCCGCCTGCGCGAACGCCTCTTCGAGAACCCGATCGCCCGAGCCGAGCAGGGCAAGCTGGCCGCCCTGCTCGAGCAGCGCCGGCAACGCGCCAAGCAGAAGATCGAGACCCTTCTGGCTGGAAATGCGGGTGACCACCCCGAACAACGGCGATTCCGGCTTGTGTTCGAGGTCCATCCGGTGTTGCAGCGCGATCTTGTTGAGCGAGCGCAGGTCGATGCGGGCGGCGTTGTAGGACTGCGGCAAATGCGCGTCGCTTTCCGGGTTCCACACCTCGACGTCGATCCCGTTGACCACGCCTTGCACGACATGGGCGCGATGACGCAGCAATCCGTCGAGCGCCATGCCGGATTCCGGCGTCATGATTTCACGTGCGTAGGTCGGGGAGACCGTGGTGATGCGATCGGCGAACTGCAGGCCGGCCTTCAGAAAGCCGATGCCGCCGAAATACTCGACGCCGTCGATCGCCAGCGCGTTGGGCGGCAGCTCGAGAGCCGCGAGCAGGTCCGCACTGAAGTGACCCTGGAACGCCAGATTGTGCACGGTGATCACCGTGGCGGGGCGCCGGGCGCCGTCGTAGTGCAGATAGGCGGGGGCCAGCGCGGCTTGCCAGTCATGCGCGTGCACGACATCGGGCGCGAAGCTGGTCGCGGCGCCCCTGCCGATATCCGCGCCGACCCGCGCCAGCGCCGCGAAGCGCATCGCGTTGTCGGGCCAATCGCGGCCGTCCGGGCCGAGATATGGATTGCCCGGACGCATGTAGAGATGCGGCGCGTCGAGCACGAACAGCTTGAGGGAGCCCGCCGCGGCGGCGAGCAGCGTCGCCGGGCCGCCGAACAGCCGGTCATAGCGGCGGACCGGCTCGCCCCCGTCGAGCCTGGCGAGCAGCGCGGGATAGCCGGGCGCCAGGGTGATCGCCGCGATGTCCTCGCGGGCCAGCGCGGCGGGCAAGGCGCCGACGACGTCGGCGAGGCCCCCCGTCTTGATGAGCGGAAAGATTTCCGACGCGACGGAGAGAACCTTCAACTGGGTCATGGAGCGAGCTTGTCCAACATCGGTTGCGTGATCAGACACACCCCTTCGTCGGTTCGCCGGAACCGCCGCGCGTCCTCTTCCGGATCCTCGCCGACGATGAGGCCGTCCGGGATGGCCACGCCGCGATCGACGACGACCTTCGAGAGCCGGACATTGCGTCCGATGTCGACATAGGGCAGGACGACCGCCTCGTGAACCCGCGAGTAGGAATGGACGCGCACGCCGGTGAACAGCAGCGAGCGCGACAGGGCGGCGCCCGAGACGATGCAGCCGCCCGAGACCAGCGAGGACACCGCCGAGCCGCGACGGCCCTGCTTGTCATGAACGAACTTGGCCGGCGGCGTAATCTCGCCGTAGGTCCAGATCGGCCAGTTGTTGTCATAGAGATCGAGGTCGGGAACGATATCGGTCAGATCGATATTGGCGGCCCAATAGGCGTCGACGGTGCCGACGTCGCGCCAGTAGACCTGGGCCTCGGCGCTCGACCGCACGCAGGACCGTGAGAAGTGATGGGCCACTGCGGTCCCGTTGGCGACGATTTGGGGAATAATGTCTTTGCCGAAATCATGTGACGAATTGGCGTCGGCCGCGTCGCGTTTGAGCTCCTCGATGAGGAAGTTGGTGTCGAAGACGTAGATTCCCATGCTGCACAGGGCGACGTCGGGCTTGCCGGGCATCGGCGGCGGGTTCTTCGGCTTTTCGAGGAAGGAAAGGATGCGGTCCTTCGCATCGACGTGCATGACCCCGAAACCGGTCGCCTCTTTCAGCGACGCTTCGAGGCAGCCCACCGTGACGTCCGCGCCCGCCTCGACGTGCTGCGCCAGCATCTTTTCGTAGTCCATCTTGTAGATGTGGTCGCCGGCCAGCAGGACGATGAACTGCGGGGCGTAGCTCTGGATGATGTCGATGTTCTGATAGACCGCGTCCGCGGTGCCGAGATACCACATGGTCTCCGACACGCGCTGGCTGGCCGGCAGGATGTCGAAGCTCTCGTTGCGTTCCGGGCGCAGAAAGTTCCAGCCGCGCTGCAAGTGCCGGATCATGCTGTGCGCCTTGTATTGCGTGGCGACCGCCATGCGGCGGATGCCGGAATTCAGCGCGTTGGAAAGGGCGAAGTCGATGATGCGCGACTTGCCGCCGAAATACACGCCGGGCTTGGCGCGCTTGTCGGTCAATTCCATCAGTCGGCTGCCGCGCCCGCCCGCCAGGATATAGGCCATCGCATGGCGCGCCAGCGGCGGGGCGGGGGCTATTTTCTGCGCTTTGGCCTGTTTCATCGCCTCCCTCCGTTTGTTCCTTTGCTCGCGGAGCGCGCTCGCCTCATTGCGGATCAAATTCGAAAAACAGCGTCGACAGCGGCGGCAGCGTCAGCACGGCGGAGGCCGGGAAGCCGTGCGCCGGCCTCTCCTCGGCGGATACGCCGCCGAGATTGCCCATGTTCGAGCCCCCATAGGCCGCCGCGTCGGAATTGAGAATCTCCCGCCAGCGGCCGACGTCAGGCAGTCCCAGGCGATACCCAACGCGCGGCACCGGCGTGAAGTTGCAGACCACGGCGACCGGCCGGTCGCCCTCGGCGCCATAGCGTGCGAACGCCAGCACCGATTGCGCGTCGTCGTTGACGACGATCCACCGGAAGCCTTCGGCCTCGCAATCGCGCGCATGAAGCGCCGGGCGATCGCGATAGAGGCCGTTGAGGTCGCGGATGAACGCCTGCAGCCCCTGGTGCGGCTTGTGATCGAGCAGCCACCAGGGCAGCGCGGCGTCGAAATTCCACTCGCTGGTCTGTCCGAACTCCTGGCCCATGAACAGCAGCTTCTTGCCGGGATGGCCCCACATGAAGCCGTAATAGGCGCGCGCGGTGGCGAACCTCTGCCACTCGTCGCCGGGGATTTTGCCGATCACCGAACCCTTTCCGTGCACCACCTCGTCGTGCGAAATCGGCAGGATGAAATTCTCACTGAACGCGTAGAGCAGGCCGAAGGTCAGCTTGTCGTGGCTCCAGCGCCGATAGATCGGATCGCGCGCCACGTATTCGAGCGTGTCGTGCATCCAGCCCATGTTCCATTTGAAATGGAAGCCGAGGCCGCCGGCGCTGACCGGCGCGGAAACCCCGGCCCAGGCGGTCGATTCCTCGGCGATCATCACGGCGCCGGGAAAGCCGGCGCACACCAGTTCGTTGGCGCGCCGGATGAACGCGACGGCCTCGCGATTGTCATTGCTCCCGTCGGGGTTGGGCGCCCATTCGCCGGGCTTTCGCGAATAGTCGAGATAGAGCATCGAGGCGACCGCGTCGACGCGCAAGCCGTCGATGTGAAAACGGTCGATCCAGTAGAGCGCGCTGGCGTAGAGAAAATTTGCGACTTCGCGCCGGCCGAAATCATAGATCGCGGTGTTCCAGTCGGGGTGAAAGCCGCGGCGCGGGTCGGCGTTCTCATAAAGCGGCGCGCCGTCGAAATGCGCCAGGCCATGCGCGTCGGTCGGGAAATGCGCGGGAACCCAGTCGAGGATCACCCCGAGGCCGGCGGCGTGGGCGCGGTCGACGAAGCGCGCAAAGCCAGCGGGGTCGCCGAAGCGGCGGGTCGGCGCGAACAGGCCGATCGGCTGGTAGCCCCAGGAGGCGTCGAGCGGATGCTCACTGACCGGCAGCAGTTCCAGGTGGGTGAAGCCGAGGTCGACGGCGTAGGGGATCAGGGAATCGGCAAGCTGGTCATAGGTGAGGAACGCGCCGTCGTCGGCGCGCCGCCACGACCCGAGATGGACCTCGTAGATCGACATCGCCTTGCGTCGCGGCTCGCCCTCCTTGCGCCGCTCCAGATAGTCGGCGTCGGTCCACTGGAAATCGTCGGTGAGGGCGACGACCGAGGCGGTCGAGGGACGCATCTCGCCCTCGAAGCCGAACGGATCGGCCTTCAGCGGCTGCAGCGCGCCGTCGGCGGAAATGATCTCGTATTTATAGACCGCGCCGGCGCCGAGGCCGGGCGCGAAGAACTCCCACAGACCGCTGTCGTGACGCTTGCGCATCTGGCAACGCCGTCCGTCCCACTGGTTGAAATCGCCGACGATCGACACGCGCGAGGCCTGCGGCGCCCAAAGCGCGAAGAGCACGCCATCGACCCCCTCGTGGGTGGTGACCTGCGCGCCGAGACGGCGGTACAACTGCCGATGCGTGCCCTCCACCAGCAGATGATCGTCAAGGGGCCCGAGCGCCGGGCCGAAAGCGTAGCCGTCCTCATAGGACCATTGCGCCGTGGCGTTGCGCGCCTCGAGCCGGTAGAGCGGGCGCCGTTCCAGGCCCTTGGCGAGGCCCTCGAAGAAGTCGCCCTTGCGCCGCTCCAGCGCGACGATCGGCGCGCCGTCGCGGCCGATGGCGCGCACGTCGCTGGCGAACGGAACGAAAGCGCGGATCGCCCAACCCTCGGCGCTTTGGTGAGGCCCCAGCACCGCGAACGGATCGTCCTGACGCGCCGCCAGCACCGCGTCGACTTCGGCCTCGTCCGCTCGCCAGTCCTGCGCCATTCAAACTGCCTCAAACGATCGGACGGAACGGGGCGGTCCATATCTCCTGCGCGTATTCGGAGATCGTGCGATCGGACGAGAACCAGCCCATCCGCGCTGTATTGAGCGCGCTCGTCGCCCACCAGCGCGACTTGTTGCGCCACAATTCGTCGACTCGCATCTGCGCGGCCCAATAGGCGTCGAAATCCGCGCAAACCATGAAATAGTCGTGATGCGTCAGGACATCGATCAGCCCGCGATAACGGCCGGGATCGTCGGGCGAGAAAACGCCGGAACTCAGCTCGTCCAGCACTTCGCGAAGCAGCGGCGAGGCGGCGATCGTCGCGCTCATGTCGAGGCCGTTGGCCCGCGTCGCCTCGACTTCCTCCGCGGTCAGGCCGAAGATGAAGATATTGTCGTCGCCGACATGCTCCTTGATCTCGACATTGGCGCCGTCGAGCGTGCCGATGGTCAGCGCGCCGTTCAGCGCCATCTTCATGTTGCCGGTGCCGGACGCTTCCATGCCGGCGGTGGAAATCTGCTCGGAAAGGTCAGCCGCGGGAATGATCGTCTCGGCCAGGCTGACGTTATAGTTGGGCAGGAACACCACCTTGAGCAGGCCGCGCACCGTCGGGTCCGAATTGACGGCGCGCGCGACGTCGATCGCCAGCTTGATGATCAGCTTGGCCTGGGTGTAGCTCGCGGCCGCCTTGCCGGCGAAAATCTTGACCCGCGGCGCGAACTCCTTCATCGGGTTGGCGCGGATGGAATTGTAGCGCGCGATGGTCTCCAGGATGTTCAGCAACTGGCGCTTGTATTCGTGAATGCGCTTGATCTGGACGTCGTAGAGCGCATCGGGATCGAGCCGCAGGTTCAGCTTCTCGGCGACGAGGCGGCCGAGCGCGACCTTGTTGGCGCGGCGCGCCAGCGCGAGTTGCTCCTGCAATGCCGGGTCATCGGCGTGCTTGGCCAGTTCGGTGAGGAAGCCGGCGTCGTCGAGCGCCCGCTCGCCGATCGCCCCGACGATGATTTTGGTCAGCCGGGGGTTGGCTTCCATTAGCCAGCGGCGAAACGTGATGCCGTTGGTCTTGTTGGTGATGCGGTTGGGATAGACCCGATCAAGGTCGTGAAACACCGTCTTGCGCATCAGATCGGTGTGCAGCGCCGAGACGCCGTTGATCTTGTGCGATCCGATGAAGGCGAGATTGCCCATGCGGACGCGCCGGCCGGCGTGCTCGTCGATCAGCGACACCGAGGACAGCAGAGCGGTCTCGTTGAAGCCGGCCTTGCGCGCGTGGTCCAGATGCATCGCGTTGATGAGATAGATGATCTGCATATGGCGCGGCAGCAGCCGCTCCATCAGCGTCACCGGCCAGCTCTCCAGCGCTTCGGGCAGCAACGTATGATTGGTGTAGGAGAACACCGCCTTGACGATCGCCCAGGACTCGTCCCAGTCCAGCCCGTTGAGATCGACCAGAATGCGCATCATTTCGGCGATGGCGATCGCCGGATGGGTGTCGTTGAGCTGGACCGCCACCTTGTCGCCGAGCGAGCGGATGTCGCGATGCTGCTTGACATGGCGGCGGACCAGGTCGAGCAGCGAGGCGGAAGCGAAGAAATATTCCTGGCGCAGCCGCAGCTCCTGGCCGGCCGGCGTCGCATCGCTGGGATAGAGGACTTTCGAGATCGCCTCGGCGCGCACGCGGTCGGCGAGCGCGCCGATGTAGTCGCCGGCGTTGAAGGCGTCGAGCCGCAGCGGATCGGGCGCGCGCGCCGTCCACAGCCGCAGCGTGTTCACATGCCGCCCGCGCCAGCCGACGATCGGCGTGTCGTAGCCGACCGCCTCGACTGTTTCGGCGGGCTTCCAGATGTGGCGCATTTTGTCGCCGGCCCCGGCGACCGCTTCGACATGGCCGCCGAACCCGATCGCGTAGTTGCTCTCGGGCCGCGCGAATTCCCAAGGATTGCCGAAGGCCAGCCAGTCTTCGGGGGCCTCCTGCTGCCAGCCGTCGCGAATGATCTGCCGGAACAGACCATTGTCGTAGCGAATGCCGTAGCCGTGCGCGGCGATCGACAGCGTCGCCATGCTGTCCATGAAGCACGCGGCGAGGCGGCCGAGGCCGCCATTGCCGAATGCGGCGTCCGGCTCGAGGCGGCGCAGCACCGCCAGGTCGACGCCCAGTTGCGACAGGGCCGCCTGCATCGGCTCGACGATGCCCAGGTTGGTCATCGCGTCGAACAGCATGCGCCCGATCAGAAACTCCAGCGACAGATAATAGACGCGCTTTCGATCCTGATCGTAGGTTTCGCGCGTCGAATTCATCCATCGGTCGACGATGATGTCGCGGGTGGCGAACGCCACGGCGAGAAACCAGTCGCGCTGGCTCGCCGCGACGACGTCCTTGCCGATCGCATAGACGAGTTTGGCCAGAACCGCGTTTCTCAGTTCGTCGGCGCTCGGCGGCTGCGGGTCGCGGCTTTGGGCGTGAGGCCCGGCGCTGGGGTTGAGCTGATCCATCATTCGGGCTCTCTTCGGCGCGGCGGCGCGGCAAGCGGAGCAAAGCCGGTTTCCTCGGCCGTGTCCAGCGCGGGGAATGGTCCGCGCCCGCCCGATACTTGTTTGGAGCGCAAAGGTATCAATGCGACAATGACGTTGGCCAGCCCAATCGCGACCGCCGCGATGGTTTTTTGTGCAACGGCACGGCGCCGCGCGGCGGCTTGCTGAATATTCGGGCGGCGAGGCCACGAGATTTGAAACGCGAGTCGTCAGGCCCGCGCGACGACGGGCTCGTCGACCAATCAAAGGCGCCAGCGATGAAAGTGAACGGCCGCTCCTACCGCACCATCTGGCCGTCGGCGGACGGCGAAGCCGTCGAGGTGATCGACCAGACCGCGCTGCCGCACCGGTTCGCCACGAGGCGCATCGGCGATCTCGACGGCGCGGTCCACGCCATTTCCTCGATGGTGGTGCGCGGGGCGCCGCTGATCGGCGCGACCGCCGGCTATGGCCTGGCGCTCGCATTGCGCGCTGATGCGGGCGACGCGGCGCTCGAGCGCGCCTATCTGCGCTTGCTCCGGTCGCGGCCGACCGCCGTCAATCTGCGGCACGCGCTCGACGACGTGCGTGCGATCGTAGACCCGCTGGCGGCCGATCGCCGGGCATCCGCCGCCTGGCGGCGCGCCGGCGAAATCTGCGACGAGGACGTCGCAATTTGCCAGCGCATCGGCCAGGCCGGACTGCCGCTGATCGAGGCGGTCTTCCGCCGCGAGGGGCGGCCGGTGAACATTCTCACCCATTGCAACGCCGGCTGGCTCGCCACGGTCGACTGGGGCACCGCGACCGCGCCGATCTACATGGCCCACGATCTCGGCGTGCCGGTCCATGTGTTCGTCGACGAAACGAGGCCGCGCAACCAGGGCGCCGCGTTGACCGCCTTCGAGCTGGGTCAGCACGGCGTCCCGCACACCATCATCGCGGACAATGCGGGCGGCCATCTGATGCAGCACGGGCGCGTCGACCTCTGCATCGTCGGCGCCGATCGCGTCACCGCGCGTGGCGACGCCGCCAACAAGATCGGCACCTATCTCAAAGCGCTCGCCGCGAGGGACAACGGCGTGCCGTTCTACGTCGCGCTGCCGCACACGACGATCGACTGGACGATCCGCGACGGCCTCCACGAAATCGAGATCGAGGAGCGCGATCCGACCGAGGTCACCCATATGACGGGGCGGCTCGACAGCGGCGAGATCGCGCGCATCGCAATAACCCCGCCGGGCAGCGCCGCGCTGAACCCGGCCTTCGACGTGACGCCGGCCGAACTCGTCACCGCGCTCATCACCGACCGCGGCGTCTGCGCGGCGACCGGCGAGGGGCTCGCGGCGTTGTTTCCAGGGCAGGGCGGCCGCGTCGGCGGAGCTTGAACCCGCTTGGGTCGGCCGGCGTCTGCCGTCCTGCGTCGCTATTTGGCGCGGCCTAAGGCTTGGCCCCCGCCTGCAGCAGCAGCGCCCGGACCTTCGCGTCGGTCGCCCAGGTCAACGCGTTGGCGCCGCTCTTCGCCCTGGCGTTGATGTCGGCCCCGGCGGCGAGCAGCACCCGCACGATGTCGGCATGGCCGACCTCCGCCGCGCCCATCAGCGAGGTTTTCCCGAAATTGTCGACGGCGTCGACTTCGGCGCCTTTGGCGAGCAGCGCCTCCACCACATCGACGTGGCCGCCGTATGCGGCGACAAGAAGGGCGCTTTGGCCGCTGCTCCCCGCCCGTGCGTTGACCTTGGCGCCGGCGGCGAGCAGCGCCTGCGCGCTTTCGAGGTGGCCGAACTGCGCGGCGCGCATCAGCGCGGTCATGCCGTCGCTGCCGCGCCGTTCGGTGTCGGCGCTTCTGGCGAGCAGCGCGCGCACGACCGCGTCGCGGCCATTTTGCGAGGCGAGCACCAGCGCGGTGGCGCCGTCGCTCCTTTGGGCGTTGATCTCAGCGCCGGCGGCGAGCAGCGCCTCCACCACGTCGGCGCGCCCTTCCCAGCCCGCCATCATCAGCGCGGTCAGGCCGTCGCGCTCCCGGGCGTCTGGCTTGGCTCCCTTGGCGAGCAGCGCCTGCACGACGTCGAGATGGCCCGCCTGCGAGGCGGCCATCAGCGCGGTTCCGCCGTTGGCGTCGGGCGCATTGACCTCCGCCCCCTTGGCGAGCAGCGTCTGCGCGACATCGAGATGGCCGTTGAACGCCGCCGTCACCAGCGCGGTCGCCCCTCTGTCGTTGGCGCCGTTGACCTCGGCGCCCTTGCCGAGCAGCGCCGTCACCGCGGCCAGGTCGCCGCGCGCCGCCGCCGTGACCATGTCATCCGTGGGTCCCGCCGCGGCGCCCGTCGCAAAGCCGATCGCCAGCGCGAGCAGCCACGCCGACGCCACGATGCGCCGGCGGATCGTCGAATGTCGGAAATTGACCGCCATCGCGAAAACTCTCTCTCTGTCGAATGTCGCCTCTATCCCAGCCGTTTGATCAGCGCCTGCGCCGCCGCGGGATTGCGCACTTTGGCGCCCGAAATGAAATAGGCGAAGACGTCGCCGCGCTTGGCCCAGGCGCGGGCCTGCTTCGCAAAGCCCGCCAGTTCGCCGTCGGTCACGCCGGTCTCGATGTCCTCGCGGCTCGCCATCAGCCGGGCGTAGGTGAAATCGGCGGTGGGCTGGTCGATCTCGGGAAAATCCTCATCCCTGGCGTAGACGATCGCGACGCCATGTTTTCGCGCAAGATCGTAGAAGGCGGGCGTCGCGAACGTCGGACTGCGAACCTCCAGGGCGTGCCGCAACGCGATTCCGTCCTTCTCCCTGGGCAGCAGCGCGAGGAATGCGCCGAAATCTTCCGGATCGAACTTCTTGGTCGCCATGAACTGCCAGTTGATCGGACCGAGCTTGTCGCCAAGCTCGGTCAGGCCCTGCGCGATGAACCGCTCGACCGATTCTCCCGCGGTGGCGAGAACCTTGCGATTGGTGCAAAAGCGCGAGGCCTTCACCGCGAACACGAAGCCTGCGGGCGTTTCATCGCGCCATTTGCGCCAGCTATCCGGCTTGAAGGTGGAATAATAGGTGCCGTTGATCTCGATCGAGGTCAGAGCGCGGGAGGCGAACGCCAGTTCGCGCTTGGCGCTCAGGCCTTCGGGATAGAACACGCCGCGCCACGGCTCGAACGTCCAGCCGCCGACGCCGATCCTGATCGCTCCGGTCATCGCCCCACCTCATCGCCCTCTTCGAAGGAAAGGCCGGAAGGCCCGACGCCCGCATCCTCGCCGCGTCTGGTCGGTCGCCGGGAAAGCGAGGTCTCGCCGACTGGCGATCACTGCGGCTTTGAGGCGTCCAATGTCTGCTGCGCCGCCTGAACCTTGGCTTGCAGATCGGCGAGCGTTTTTTCGGCGTCGGCGCCCTTTTGCTGCAGGTCGGCGAGGGTCTTGGCGGCGACGTCCGATTGCTGCTGCGTGTTGGCGAGGTCCTTCACCGCCGCGTCGGATTGTTGTTGCAGGCCGGCGAGGTTCTTGGCGGCGGCGTCCGCCTGCTGCTGCAGATCGGCGAGCTGGCTCTTGGCGTTGGCGACGGCGCCGAGGGTGCGGTCGCGCTCGCTCGCCGCCCCGTCGAGCTGGCTTTGCGCGGCGGCGAGTTGCGACTGGACGGCGGCGAGCTGGTCGGCGGCCGCCTTGGCCTTGGCGTCGGCCGCCTGCAGGTCGCGGGTTCGCGCGCTCGCCTCCTCCTGCGCGCCCGAGACGGTGAGGCGCGCGTCGGTGATCTGCTTGGTCAGGTCGGCGAGCTCGTTCTGAGACGCCGCGCGCGCCGCGGTCGCCTCCGACAGCGCGGCTTTGGCGTCCTCGGCCTGTTTCTGCACCACGGCGAGGTCGCCGGACGCTTTTTTCAGATTCTGGAGGTCGGCGGCCATGCTCTCGCGGGCCCGCTCGGCGCGGTTCTGCGCGTCATGCATCTCGCCTTGAACGGAGGAGACCTGCATCGAGAAATAGGCGACGAGCAGCCAGCCCAGGATCGCCACCGCGGCAAGGGCCAAAGGCAGCGGACGGCGAAAGTCGTCGCTGATGTCGTAGGCCATTCGCGCCTCCTCTCCGAAGATCGTCGGAACAACCGGCGGACGACCTTCCGCGGACATCTTGGAGCCATTGTCTCGCCGCGCCAAGCGCAAAGTTGACAGCGATCGGCTCGCCGCGCTTCACAGGACAACGGATTTGAACGCGTCCTGAATGATTTACCGGGAGCGGCTCGCCCGCGGCGCCATCGAGGGCTGGACAAAGACCGCGCGGCGTGGCGCCATCGCCGATGCGCGCCGCAAGGGAGTTCGCCGGTCGTGAAGTTTTCGTTCGCCAGTCTCGTCCGCGAGGCTCTCAAAGGCCACAGCGGCTGGCCGGAGCAATGGCGCTCGCCCGAACCCAAACGCGCCTATGACGCGGTGATCGTGGGGGCCGGCGGGCACGGGCTCGCCACCGCCTACTACATGGCCAAGGAGCACGGCATGCGCAACATCGCCGTGCTCGAAAAGGGCTGGCTCGGGGGCGGCAACACCGGCCGCAACACGACCATCATCCGCTCCAACTATCTTTGGGAGCCGTCGGAGGCGATCTACGGCCATGCGCACAAGCTGTGGCATGGGCTTTCCCAGGAACTGAACTACAACGTGATGTTTTCGCCGCGCGGCGTCATGCTGATCGCCCACAGTCATCACGACGAACAGTCGTTCAAGCGGCATATCCACGCCAACCGGCTCGCCGGATTGCAGAACGAATGGCTCACCCCTGAACAGGCCAGGGAATTCTGTCCGCTGCTCAACATCGACCCGTCGATGCGCTACCCGATCGTCGGCGCCGCCCTGCAGCGCAGCGGCGGCACGGCGCGGCACGACGCGGTCGCCTGGGGCTATGCGCGCGCCGCCTCGCGGCTCGGCGTCGACATCGTCGAGAATTGCGAGGTCAGGGGGATCAGCCGCGACGCCGCCGGCGCGGTGAGCGGCCTCGAGACGACGCGGGGGCCGATCGCCACCCGGAGGCTCGGCGTGGTCGCCGCGGGCAACACCAGCGTCGTCATGGCGATGGCCGGGGTGCGGATGCCGCTCGAATCGTTCCCGCTGCAGGCGCTGGTTTCCGAACCGCTCAAGCCGATGATGCCCTGCGTGGTGATGTCAAACACGATCCACGCCTATATGTCGCAGTCCGACAAGGGCGAACTGGTGATCGGCGCGGGGATGGACGCCTACACCTCCTATAGCCAGGCGGGCGGCCTGCACATCGCCACCCAGACGCTCGAGGCGATCTGCGAAATGTTCCCGACCGTCTCGCGCCTGCGCATGATGCGCAACTGGGGCGGCATCGTCGACACCACGCCGGACCGCTCGCCGATCCTCTCCCGGACGCCCGTGCCCGGCCTGTTCGTCAATTGCGGCTGGGGAACCGGCGGCTTCAAGGCGACGCCGGGCTCGGGCCATGTGTTCGCCCATCAGGTGGCGACCGGCGAGCCCCACCCGATCGGCGCCCCGTTTTCGCTCGATCGCTTCCGCGCGGGCGCGCTGATAAACGAGGCCGCGGCGGCCGCCGTGGCGCATTAGGAAACGACGACATGCTGCTGATCCACTGTCCCTATTGCGAGATGGAGCGCCCGGAGGTCGAATTCAAATACGCCGGCGAGGCGCATCTCGTGCGGCCGGCCGACCCGGCCGCCGCGAGCGACGAGGAATGGGGCGCGTTCCTTTATCTGCGCGCCAACGACAAGGGCCTTCACGCCGAGCGCTGGCGCCATGCGTCGGGTTGCGGGCGCTATTTCAATTGCCTGCGCGACACCGTCAGCGACAAGATCAGCGCGACCTACAAGGCGGGTGAGAAGAGGCCGGACGCCGGTTAGGCGTTTGGCTTCGGAGCGGCGCGCGACTTTTCCGGAGAATCAAATGAGCGTCATGGCGGCAGGGACGATAAAGGCGGATCAGCCTGCGGGCGCGGTCTCGCCGCCGGCGTCGCGCGGAGCGACCCTTGCGGCGCCGACCCTTGGCGAGGCGTGGCTCGAGGTCGCCCGGCTGATCCTCGCCGAAGGGGCGGTGAGCAGCTTCGACGGGCTCCCGCTGCTGGAGGTCGAACTGGTCACGCTCGACATTTCCGGGCCGGATCCCAACGATGCGCTGATCGCCCGACATGCGAGCGCGGACTGGCTGGCGTGGATGCGCGCCAACTTCACCGACCATGCGCGCGTCGCCGAACTCGGCGGCGCCAGAAGCTACGCCAGCCGGCTGTTCGACTACGCCGGCTCCGGCCGCGACCAATTGGCCTGGGTGGTCGACCGGCTGACCCGCGACCCCGCCGCCAGCTATGCGACGATCACCACCTTCGAGCCGTTGACCGACACCAGTTATGTGCCTTGCGTCAGTCTGCTCGATTTCTGGTTGCGGTCCGGCCGTCTGGAGCTGGTGGTCTACGCGCACAGCATCGATTTCGGCAAGAAAGGATTTGGCAATCTGGTGCAACTCGCCGGGCTTCAGCGCCATGTCGCCACGCGACTTGGAGCGCCCGCCGGCCGGTTGACGATGATCGTCAAGTCCGCGACGATTTACCAGACCGAGGTCAGCCTGATGGGCGAGGCGCTCGACGCGGCGCGCTCTGGCGCCTTCGAGACTGCGCGCGTATCGTCGCGCGCCTTGTGAGTCGCCTGTTCGGCATGGAGAGCAAAATGATCCGGGTCGTTGTTTTCATCACCGCCAAGCCCGGATGCCGGGAAGAACTGTTGACCGCATTGCGGGCCAACCTTGCCGCCGTGCGCGCCGAGCAAGGCTGCATCGAATATGGGCCCGCCGAGGACGCCGCGGGCTTCGGCGCGCCCCAGACGCCGATCGGCCCGGATTCCTATGTCATCCTGGAAGCGTGGGAGAGCGCGCAGGCGCTGAAAGCCCATATCGCCGCTCCGCACATGGCCGCCTACGCCGAAAAGACCAGACATCTGATCGCCAGCCGGGCGATCCATATTCTGACGCCGATGTGAGGCGTCGCTCCGGCGTTATTCGTCGTTCTCGGCGCTGAGCCGCTCAAGCGGAATGGTTTCGGCGTTCTTGCCGCTCCGGCGCAGCCATACGCCGGCGTCGGCGCCCTCCGCGACGAACTCGGCGCCCGCCCGCTCGAGCGCCTTCTGGAACAGGCCGACCGTCATGTCCGGCACGCCCTGGCCGGCCTCGAAGCGGCTGACCGTGCCGATCGACACGCGCGCCGCCTCGGCCAGTTCGCGCACGCCGATCGACAGGCCCGCGCGCGCCATCCTGCATTGTTCGGGAGTCATCATTTGTCCTGCCTCGTTGCGCCGCCGGCGCTGTCGTCCGCCTTGAGGGCGAGGTCGGCGAGCGGCGCGTCCAATCCCGATAAAGGCTCACGGCGCCGCGGGCTTGTCCAGCGCCGCGCGCCTCCGGGCTTCACTTCGCCTCGCGCCCGAGTTGGGCAAGATACGTCCAGGTGAAAATGCCGGTCTCGTGTCCGTCGTCGAAGGTCGGCCGGATCGCGTAATTGCCGACCGCCTCGATCGCGACGATCCTGACCGTCCGGCCGCCGATCTGCGCCTCGCGATCGGCCGCCGACAGGCGCCGCGCCTCGGCGCTCGGCGTGGCGATCCGCAGGCGCCGGCTCGACAGCGCGAAGACCTCGCCGGAATCGAAGGCGACGGTCAGTAGCCGGCCCTCGTCGGTTAGCCGCAACTCGGTCGGCCAGGGCTCGGCCGCCTTGACGGCGATGTCCTCGGTCATCCCCAACCCTCAGCCGATCACGATTTTTGGCGCGACGCGCAAGGCCGGCGCATCGAGCCGGTCGATCACGGCGCGCGCGATCGCCCGAAAAACCCGGGCGTGCGGGCCGTCGGGCGCGCCGGCGACGATCGGGCGCCCGGCGTCGGAGGTTTCGCGAATCTGCGGATCGAGCGGCACTTCGCCAAGAAACGGGACGCCGCGCTTCTCCGCCTCCAGCCGCGCACCGCCATGCGCGAATATGTCGCTGCGGCCCTGGCAGTGCGGGCAGATGAAATAGCTCATGTTCTCGATGATCCCCAGCACCGGGATGCGGACCTTCTCGAACATCGCAATGCCGCGCCTTGCGTCGATCAGCGCGAGGTCCTGCGGCGTCGAGACGATGATCGCGCCGGCCAGCGGCGCGCTTTGCGCCATGGTCAGTTGAACGTCGCCGGTGCCGGGCGGCATGTCCACCACGAGGCAGTCGAGTTCGCCCCACGCCACCTCGCGCAGCAATTGCGTCACCGCCGACATCACCATCGGGCCGCGCCAGACGACCGGCGCCTCTTCGTCGATCATCAGGCCGATCGAGATCACCTTGACGCCATAGGCGACGAGCGGCACCAGGAAGGATTGTTCGACCTTGGGCTTCTCGTTGAGGCCGAACAGACGCGGCGCCGAGGGGCCGAACACGTCGGCGTCGAGCAGGCCGACGCGCCAGCCCTCCTGCGCCATCGCGATGGCGAGGTTGGCGGCGGTGGTCGATTTGCCGACGCCGCCCTTGCCCGAAGCGATGGCGATGATGTTGCGCACGCCGGCGACGCTTTCGGGAACGCGCGGACGCCCCGCCGGCCTGGCGGCGGCGGGCGCATGCGAATGGCCTCGGGCGGGCGGCGCGCCGGGCGCCCGCTCGGCGGTCAGCGTGACGATCGCCGCGTTGACCCCGTCGACCGCGCGCAGCGCGCGCTCGGCGGCCGCGCGCATCGGCTCGGCGTTCGCCGCTTCGGCGGCGTCGACGACGATCGACAGGTAGACCTTGCCGTCGCGCTGGGTCAGCCCGCCGATCGCCCCCGATCGGTTCAGAGGCGTCCGGCCGTCCGGCCCGTGCACCGCGCCAAGCGCCTCGGCGATCGCATTCTCGTCAACCAAACTTCGTCTCCACCGGCGGCGGCCGTCACTGCGCACAATCGACGCTTTGGATCGGTCGGCGTTTGATATAGGCGTGTTGCCGGAGCGTTTGAAGACAATTTACGTGCGCTGCGGCGCCTGGCGTCCGCGCCGCGGCGGAAGGTGATGACGAAATGCCCAACGAACGGGGCGACCCGTCCGATCTCGCCGCCGACGGCGCGCCGCGCCGCGGTCCGAGCGAACGGGCGCTCGATGCGATCCGGCCGCTCGCCAATCTGCCGGTGTTCTTCAAGCTGGCCGGCCGGCGGGTTGTTCTCGCCGGTGGGTCGGAGGCGGCGGCCTGGAAGGCCGAACTGCTGGCGGCGGCGGGCGCCGAAGTCGCGGTGTTCGCGCCTTCGCCTTCGCCGAAGATGCGGGAGACGGCGGCCCGCTACCCCGGAATTGCGATATTTCCACGCGCCTGGGCCGCCGACGATCTCGTCGGCGCCGCTTTGGCGGTCGGCGATGCGGCGAGCGTGGCGGAGGCCGAAGCCTTCGCCAGCGCGGCGCGCCAGCGCGCGGACTCCGGTCAATGTGATCGACCGCCCGGAATTCTGCGACTTTTCCTTCGGGGCGATCGTCAACCGCTCGCCGCTGGTCATCGGCATTTCGACCGACGGCGCGGCGCCGGTGTTCGGGCAGGCCCTGCGGGCGCGCATCGAAGCGCTGATCCCGGCGAGTTTCGCCGCCTGGGCGCAGGCGGCCAAGGACTGGCGGCCGCGCTTTGCGCGACGGGCGGCGGCGTTTCGCCAGAGGCGCGACTTCTGGGAGCGCTTTGCGACCCTGGCGCTGGCCAGCGCCGGCCGCCAGCCCAATGCCGGCGATCTGGACGACCTGCTGGCTGCCTCGGCGAGCCAGACCGGCCCGGAATCCAGCGGACAGGTGGTTCTGGTCGGCGGCGGGCCGGGCGACGCCGAACTGCTGACCATGAAGGCGGTCCGGGCGTTGCAGTCTGCCGACGTCATCCTGTTCGACGACCTCGTCGCGCCCGCCGTGCTGGATCTCGCGCGCCGCGAGGCGCAACGGATCAACGTCGGCAAGCGCGGACACGGACCGTCGGTCGGTCAGGCCGACATTTCGGCGCTGCTGGTGACCCTCGGGCAGGCGGGCAAGAAAGTGGTGCGGCTGAAGGGCGGCGATCCCGGCGTTTTCGGGCGCACCAATGAGGAAATCGCCGCCGCGCGCGCCGCCGGCATCGAATGCGCGATCATTCCCGGCATCACCGCCGCGCTCGCCGCCGCCGCCTCGCTCGGCCTTTCCCTCAGCGAGCGCGACCGGGCGCGCCGCATCCAGTTCATCACCGCGCATGCGGCGGACGGCTCGCTGCCGGTGGGACTGGACTGGCCGGCGCTGGTTGATCCCGGCGCGACGACGGCGGTCTATATGGGCGTTAAGACCCTGCCGGCTTTGGCGCAGCGGTTGCTCGCCGAAGGCCTCGACCCGCGGACCCCCGCTGTGATGGTCGAGAACGCCAGCCTGCCGGAAGAGCGGCGCTTTGTCGCGCCGCTGCTCGAAATGCCCGCGCTGGTCGCCAAAGCGGCGCCGACCGGGCCGTGCCTGCTGCTCTACGGGCGAACGCTCGATCGGGTGACGAAGGAGCGGGGGAGCGCGGCGCGGTGAGGATATTCTGTTTCGGCCTCGGCTATTGCGCGCTGCATTTCCTCGACAGCCAGCAGGGCGTCGCGGCGAGCGGCACGGTGCGCGACGCCGACAAGGCGCGGGCGCTCGTGCGCGAGGGCGTGGCGGCGGCGGTGTTCGACGGCGCGCGCGTCGATGCGGCGGTCGCGCCAAATCTGGCGGCGGCCGAGGCGCTGCTGGTGTCGATCGCGCCCGGCGCCGAGGATCCCGTGCTGGCGCGATTTTCAGAGGCGATCCGCGCCGCGGCGAACCTTCGCGCGATCGTCTATCTCTCGACCATCGGGGTCTACGGCGATCACGGCGGGGCGTGGGTCGACGAGACCAGCGCGGCGGTCTCGCGCTCGGAGCGTGGTCGCGCGCGTCTCGCGGCGGAGGCGCAATGGCGCGCGCTCGGCGCCGCGACCGGCGCGTCGACGCATATCCTGCGCCTCGCCGGCATCTACGGACCGGGCCGCAACCCGCTGATCAAGCTACGCCAGGGCGAGGCGCGCCGCATCGCCAAGCCGGGCCAGGTGTTCAATCGCGCCCATGTCGAGGATATCGCGCAGGCGATCGGCCTGGCGCTCGCCGCGCCGGGGCCGGGCGGCGTATGGAACGTCGCCGACGAGGAGCCGGCGCCGCCGCAGGACGTCATCGCCTTCGCCGCGCAATTGCTCGGCATCGAGCCGCCGCCCGAAGAGCCCTTCGAGACCGCCGACATGACCCCGATGGCGCGCAGCTTCTACGCCGACAACAAGCGCGTCTCGATCGCCAGGCTGAAACGCGAATTGGGATTTACGCCGAAATACCCGACCTATCGCGAGGGCCTGCGCGCTCTGGCCGCGGCGGGCGAGGGGGCCTGACTGTCATTGCGAGCGGAGCGAAGCAATCCAGATATCGTGACGCGTGACGAATTGCGCGCGCCGCGGGCCTTCCCGTCTTCAGGCAAAATCGACATAGAGGTCCCGCCACTCCGGATTGAATCGGTCGATCAGCAAAAGCTTCTTGCGGCGCGACGCGCCCTTGATTTGCTTCTCGCGCGCGATCGCCGAGGACATGTCCTCGTATGCCTCATAATAGACGAGCAATTTGCAGCCATACCGCGTCGTGAAGCCGGGCGTCAGCCCTTCCCTGTGTTGGAACACCCGCTGAGGCAAGTTGGATGTGACGCCGGCATACAGCGTTCCATTGCGTCCGCTCGCCATAATATAGATCGCCGGCTGCCGCATCGGTGCAGTTTCGGTCGCTAGAACGATGGCTCTCAATTCTCTTGGTGGGCGCTCTGACGCAAACTTGCTTGCGTCACGATCTTTGGATTGCTTCGCTCCGCTCGCAATGACGAGGGCGCTCAAACCTGCTCGACGCCGCGCACTTCGGGCAGGAAATGCTTGAACAGGTTCTCGATGCCGTTCTTCAGCGTGGCGGTTGACGACGGGCAGCCCGAACAGGCGCCCTTCATCACGAGATAGACGACCCCGTCGCGGAAGCCCTTGAAGGTGATGTCGCCGCCATCGCCCGCCACCGCGGGACGGACGCGGGTTTCGATCAATTCCTTGATCGTCTCCACGATCTCGGCGTCGGCGGGCGCGAAAAACTCGCCCGCTGCGTCAATCGGCGGCGCCGCGCCTTCGATGAGCGGCGCGCCGGACAGGTAGAATTCGGTAACCACGCCGAGGACCGCCGGCCGCAAATGCTGCCATTCGCCGTCCTTCTTGGTGACCGAAATGAAATCCGACGCGAAGAACACTCCGCTGACGCCGGGCAATTGCATCAACGCCTTGGCGAGCGGCGAATTTTCGGCCTGCGCGAGATCGCGCGCCTCGAAAGTTCCATCCTCCATGACCGGCCGGCCGGGGAGGAACTTGAGGGTCGCAGGATTGGGAGTGACTTCGGTCTGGATGAACAACGGCGAACTCCCCTGGCGCAATGCCACTTCCGGCAGATGTATGAGCGTGGGCCGGCATTTGCAAGCCGCGGCCGGCCGCCGGCCCTGTCATCTTATTTTGTCGCCCGGCGCGACGTAAATCCGGTTTCCCCTTTGTCGGGCTTCCCTCTAGTTTAGACCGGGGAGGGAAAGCGGGCATGGCGCGTTGGAAGAAATCGGGCGAATCGACCGGCGTCGCGACGCGCCGGGCCGGGGCGAACCGATGAGCGGCGTCAACCGCGCGCCGGACGGCGGCCGCGTCAACCGCGCGAGGCCGCTGAGCTTCACCTTCGATGGCGCGCGGTTCACCGGGCTGGAGGGCGACACGCTCGCCTCCGCGCTGCTCGCCAACGGCGTCCATCTGATGGGGCGCTCGTTCAAATACCACCGGCCGCGCGGCGTGCTCGCCATGGGTTCCGAGGAGCCGAACGCTCTGGTCGGCGTCGGTGCGGCACCGGAGCGGTTCACCCCCAATCTACGCGCGACGCAGGTCGAACTTTATGAGGGCCTCGCGGCGGTGAGCCAGAACAACTGGCCTTCGCTGCGCCTCGATCTGCAGGCGGTCAACGGCCTGTTCTCGTCGCTGTTCCCGGCCGGCTTCTACTACAAGACCTTCATGCAGCCGCAGGGCGCGTGGCGCGCCCTCTACGAGCCGTTGATCCGCCGCGCCGCCGGGCTCGGCCGCGCGCCGGACGCGCGCGACGCCGATCACTACGCCAATCTCTACGCCCATTGCGATGTCGCGGTGGTGGGCGCCGGCCCGGCGGGCCTCGCCGCCGCGCTGGCCGCAGCGCGCGCCGGCGCAAGGGTGATGCTGTTTGACGAGCAGGCCGAACCTGGCGGCTCGCTGCTGGCTGAAAGGAGCGCGCGGATCGACGGCGCGCCGGCGGCCGACTGGCTCGCCGCGACGCTGGCGGAGTTGCGCGTCGCGCCCAACGTCACGCTGCTGCCGCGCACGCAGATTTTCGGCTATTACCCGCAGAACTTCCTGGCCGGGCTGGAGCGCGTCAGCGATCATCTGGCCGAGCCCGATCCACGGTTGCCGCGCGAGCGTCTGTGGCAGATTCGCGCGCGGCGGGTGGTGCTGGCGACCGGCGCGCACGAGCGCCCGCTGGTGTTTCCCGACAACGACCGGCCCGGCGTCATGCTGGCCGACGCGGCGCGCGGTTTCCTCGCCCGCTATGGCGTCAAGGCCGGCTCGCGCGCAGTCGTCGCGACGGCGCATGACTCGGCCTATCGCGCGGCGCTGGAACTGACGCGGGCCGGCGTCGCCATTGCGATGATCGCCGATCTTCGCGCCACGGCGGATGGCGAATGGCCCGCAGCGGCGCGCCGCGCCGGCCTGCGCGTCGAGACTGGCGCGGCGATCGTCGGGACGCGCGGGCGCCGGCGCGTCACGCATGCGCTGATCGCCAGGCGCTGGGCGGACGGCTCGCCCGGTCCGGCGGAGGCGGTCGGCTGTGACCTGATCGCGATGAGCGGCGGCTGGACGCCGAGCGTCCATTTGTTCTCGCAGTCGCGCGGCAAGCTCGCCTATGACGAGGCGTTGCAAGCGTTCGTTCCCGGTGTCTCGGTCCAGGCCGAGCGTTCGGCGGGCGCCTGCCGCGGGGTGTTCGCCTTGGCCGACGTGCTGGCCGACGGAAGCGCCGCCGGCGCGGCGGCGGTCGACGCGCCCGCGCCGGCGCCTTTCGCGGTCGAGGGCGCCCCCTCCGCCCATGGCGGCTTCCTCGGGTTGGCGCCGGCGCGCGTAGCCGCTTCGGCGTCTACCGCATTCGTCGATTTCCAGAACGACGTCACCGCGCGTGACGTGACGCTGGCGGCGCGCGAGGGCATGCGCTCGATCGAACATATCAAGCGCTACACCACGACCGGCATGGCGACCGACCAGGGCAAGACGTCGAACATGAACGCCCTGGCCATCGCGGCGCAGGCGCTCGGCAAAAGTGTGCCGCAGGTCGGACTGACGACGTTTCGCCTGCCCTATGCGCCGGTGACCTTCGCCGCCTTCGCCGGCATGTCGCGCCGCGAACTGTTCGATCCGGTGCGCCAGACCCCGATGCATGGCTGGGCTGCGGGAGAACGGCGCGATTTTCGAAGAAGCCGGCCTGTGGAAGCGCGCCTCCCGCTTCCCGCGCCCCGGCGAGGACGCGCAGGCCACGGTGACCCGCGAATGCCTCGGCACCCGCCAGCGCGCCGGCATGATGGACGCCTCGACCTTGGGCAAGATCGAAGTCGTCGGGCCGGACGCCGCCGAATTCCTCGACCGGATCTACATCAATTCGTTCGCGAAGCTGGGGATCGGGCGCTGCCGCTACGCCCTGATGCTGACCGAGGCCGGCTATGTCATGGACGACGGCGTGGTCGCGCGTCTTGCCGAAGATCGCTTCCACGTCACCACCACCAGCACCGGCGCCGCGCGCGTCCTGGCGCAGATGGAGGATTTCCTGCAGACCGAATGGCCGGATTTGCGGGTGTGGCTCATCTCGACCACCGAGCAATGGGCGACGGTGGCGATCAACGGCCCGCGCGCGCGTGAGATTCTGGAGCCGCTGGTCGAGGGCGTCGATCTTTCCGCCGCGGCGTTTCCGCATATGAGCATGCGCGAGGGGCGGATTTGCGGGGTTCCGACGCGCCTCGCGCGGGTCAGCTTCACCGGCGAACTCGGCTTTGAGGTCAATGCGCCGGCCGACTATGGACGCGCGGTCTGGGAGGCGATCCGGGCCGAGGCGGGCAAGGTCGACGGCGTCGTCTACGGTCTCGATGCGCTGCTCGTCCTGCGCGCCGAAAAGGGGTTTATCGTGGTCGGTCAGGAGACCGACGGCACGGTCACCCCCGCCGATCTCGGGCTTGGAAAGATGATCGCGGCGAGCAAGCCGGATTTCGTCGGCAAGCGCTCGCTCGCCATGCCCGACCTCGCGCGCGAGGGGCGCAAGCAGCTCGTCGGCCTGCTTCCCGACGATCCGACGCTGAAACTCGACGAAGGCGCGCAAATCGTCGCGGCGGCCGACCCGCCGACCGGGACGCCGGCGCTCGGCCACGTCACCTCGTCCTATTTCAGCCCGACGCTCCAGCGCACCTTCGCGATGGCGCTGGTGGCGGGCGGCCGCGCGCGGATCGGCGCGACGGTTTACGCCACCACCATGGAGGCGACCGCGCCGGCGCGCATCGTCGAGCCGGTGTTCTATGACCGGGAAGGGCGGCGCCTCGATGTCTGACGCTGTTCGCCGCGCCGTTCTCGACGGCCTCGCCATGCCGCGCAATTCCGCGGCGGCGGCGGCGGCGTGTCCGCCCGCGACGCGGTTCATCCTGCGCGGCGGACCCGAGGCCGCGGCGCGGGTCGGCGCGGCGTTCGGCGCGTCGCCGCCGCTCGAACCGCTGCGCAGCGTCACCTCCGGCCCGCGCTCGGCGCTGTGGATGGGTCCCGACGAATGGCTGCTGATCGCCGAGGACCCAGAGCCGACGCTTGGCGCGGCGCTGGAAGCCGCGCTGGCGTCGGCGCCGCACGCGCTGGTCGACGTCTCGCATCGCCAGAGCGCGATTCTGCTGAGCGGGCGCGGCGCGGCGCGTTTGCTCAACGCCGGCGTTCCGCTCGATCTCGATCTGCCGGCGTTTCCGGTCGGCATGGTGGCGCGCACCCTGCTGACCAAGGCGGAGATCGTGCTGTGGCGGCGGGCGCCGGACATCTTCCGCGTGGAATTTTCGCGCTCTTTCGGCCCCTATGTCGTAGCCATTCTCACGCAGGCGGCGAGCGACCAGGAATTGTGCTGACCGCGCTCGCGCGGAGGATCGGGAATGATCAGCGTCTTCGAATTGTTCAAGATCGGCATCGGCCCTTCGTCCTCGCACACCGTCGGCCCGATGAAGGCGGCGGCGGCGTTCGCCGAAGGTCTTGCGCGCCGCGGCGACCTTGCGCGCGTCGCCGCTGTTGACGTTACGCTCTATGGCTCGCTGGCCTTCACCGGCAGGGGCCACGCGACCGACAAGGCGATCATTCTGGGCCTGTCCGGCGAGGCGCCCGCTACGGTCGATCCGGACGCGGTCGAGGCGATCGTCGCTCGCGTCACGACCGACAAGATGCTGGCGCTGGCGGGCCGGCGACGAATTTCGTTCGACCCGGCGGCCGACATCCGGTTCGACTTCATTGCGCCGCCGAAGCGCCATCCCAACACGCTGCGATTTTGCGCGCGCGACGCGCAAGGCGCGGCGCTGCTCGACGAGACATGGTGTTCGGTCGGCGGCGGCTTCATCATTCGCGAAGACGAGGCGGAGGAAAGGGGTGGCGACGAGGTCGCGTTTCCCTATCCGTTCCGCTCCTCGGCCGATCTGCTGGCCCGCGGGCGCGAAAGCGGGCTGTCGATCGCACTGCTGATGCGCGCCAACGAGGCGGCGTTGCGGCCGCCCGCCGAAGTCGCCGCGCATGTCGATCTCGTCATCGCGACCATGCTCGCCTGCGTCGACCGCGGCCTGTTGGTCGACGGGCAATTGCCGGGCGGCCTGAAGGTGAAGCGCCGCGCCAAGGCGATCTACGACCGCCTGCGCGCCAACGCGACGCAAAACGCCCGCGCCGCGCACGAGATCATGGATTTTGTCAGCGTTTATGCGATGGCGGTGAACGAGGAGAACGCCGCGGGCGGGCGCGTCGTCACCGCGCCGACCAACGGCGCGGCGGGCGTCATCCCCTCGGTGCTGCGCTATTATCGCGATCATTGCCTGGAGGCGACGCCTGAGGGGATGCGGGTGTTCATCCTGACCGCGGCGGCGATCGGCGCGCTGTTCAAGATGAACGCGTCGATTTCCGGCGCCGAGGTCGGCTGCCAGGGCGAGGTCGGGGTGGCCTGCTCGATGGCCGCCGCCGGCCTCTGCGCGGCGCTCGGCGGCTCCAACGCGCAGATCGAGAACGCGGCGGAAATCGGCATGGAGCATCATCTGGGCATGACCTGCGATCCGGTCGGCGGCCTCGTGCAGATTCCCTGCATCGAGCGCAACGCCTTCGGCGCCGTGAAGGCGATCACCGCCGCCTCGCTCGCGCTGCACGGCGACGGCAGCCACAAGGTCTCGCTCGACCAGGTCATCGCCACCATGCGCCAGACCGGCGCTGACATGCAGTCGAAATACAAGGAGACCTCGCTCGGCGGGCTGGCGGTGAATTTCATCGAGTGCTGACCGGCAAGCCGAGGCGCTCGATCGGAGTCGAGGTCTACGAGGCCGTCGCGGCGAAAATTGCCGGGGGAACGCTCATTCTTGTCTTCGAGTCCCTCATTGGGTATTATTGCGCATTCAGGTCATAAATTGAGCTTTGGTCATGACGAGTCAATCGGTCAAAATTATCAACGGCGGCAAACTGGTCATCCCCGCCCAATTTCGCCGCGAGATGGGAATCGGCGCTGGCGATACGGTCGTTGTTGAAATGGCCCAAGGCGAACTGCGCATTCGCTCGCTCTCGTCCGCGATCCGGAAGGCCCAGGCGATCGTGCGGGAGTCGGTGCCAGACCACGTCAGTCTGGTCGACGAACTGATCGCGGAGCGAAAGGCGGAAGCGGATCGTGAGTGACGCCTTCGTGCTCGATGCGTCGGCGCTGCTTTGCCTGCTTCATGATGAAAAGGGCGCCGATCGGGTATCCCAGGCATTGCCCCAATCGGCGATCAGCGCGGTCAATCTGTCGGAAGCGATCGCCAAGCTCGCTGACGCCGGCCTTTCCGCCAAGCGCATCCTGGCCGTGCTGGAGACTCTGCAGCTTACGGTCATAGCGTTTGATGAAGAACAGGCGCGGCTTGCCGGCTTGCTTCGGCCCAAGACGAAGCGTCTGGGATTGTCGTTCGGCGATCGCGCTTGCCTCGCGCTCGGGCAAATGCGCAAAGCGATCGTCCTCACATGCGACGGCGCGTGGTCGAGTCTCGATTTGGGCGTCGCGGTGGAACAACTGCGCTGACCCGGAACCAATGCGCGGCGAAAGTCTTGCGGAGCGTTGATTTTGCTGCGTTGATGTAGCGGCGGTCTTTTCGTAAAGCACGGACCAGAAAGCGCCCTCATGCGCCTGTGGATCAAGGACCCGCTCGCCATTCTCGCGCAGGGCGCCGAACGCGGCCTGGTGGTCGAGGGGACGCGCATCGTCGAACTGGTGGCGCGCGGCAAGACCCCTTCGACGCCGGTCGGCGCTTCGTTCAACGCCGCGCGCCATGTCGTGCTGCCGGGCCTCGTCAACACCCATCATCATTTCTACCAGACGCTGACCCGAGCCCATCCGCAGGCGATCAACCAGGATTTGTTCCCCTGGCTGGTCGCGCTCTATCCGATCTGGGCGCGGCTGAAGCCGGCGCATCTGCGCGTCGCGGTGCGCCTCGCGCTGACCGAACTGATGCTGTCGGGCTGCACGACGGCGGCCGATCATCACTATCTGTTCCCGCCGGGGCTGGAGCACGCGATCGACATCGAGGTCGAGGAGGCGCGCAAGCTCGGGCTGCGGATGACCGTCAGTCGCGGCTCGATGAACCGTTCGCAAAAGGACGGCGGCCTGCCGCCTGACGAAGTGGTCCAGGACGAAGACACGATTCTCGCCGACAGCGAGCGCGTGCTGAAACTGTTCCACGACCCGCGGCCCGGCGCCGACATCCGCATCGCGCTTGCGCCATGCTCGCCGTTCTCGGTGACCAAGCGACTGATGGCCGAATCGGCGGCGCTCGCCGAGCGCCATGACTGCCAGCTTCACACCCATCTCTGCGAGACCAAGGACGAGGAGCGGTTCTGTCAGGAGATGTACGGCATGCGGCCGGTCAATCTGCTGGAGCAGACCGGCTGGATGAGCCCGCGGACCTGGCTCGCCCATGGCGTCCATTTCAACGCGCAGGAGATCGGGCGGCTGGGGCGCGCCGGGGTCGGCGTCTCGCATTGCGCGGCGTCCAACATGGTGCTGGCCTCGGGCATCTGCCCGACCAAGGACCTCGAGGCGGCGGGCGCACCGGTCGGCCTCGGGGTCGACGGCTCGGCCTCCAACGATTCCTCCAATATCATGGAGGCGGTTCGCCACGCGCTGATGATCGGCCGGCTGCGCTACGGCGCGTCGGCGGTGACCCATCTCGATGTGCTGCGCTGGGCGACCGAAGGCTCGGCGCGCTGCCTGGCGCGCGACGACATCGGCCGCATCGCCGTCGGGCTGGAGGCGGATCTGGCGCTGTTCACGCTCGCCGAGCCGCGTTTCAGCGGCGCGCACGATCCGCTCGCCGCGCTGGTGCTGTGCGGCGCGCATCGCGCCGACCGGGTGATGGTGGCGGGACAGTGGCGGGTGATCGACGGCGCGCCGGTCGGCGTCGATCTGCCGGCGCTGCTCGCCGAGCATCGCGCGGCGGCGCGCGCTTTCGGTTAAGGCCCGGACTCAGCAGCCGGATTTTGTGCCCGGGAGGCGGTTGGTCGACCGCTTTCCTCTGATGTCTCGCCAGTATTCTTCCGCAACATCGTGGTCGATTTCGACTGGTTGAGTGCTCTCCGGATAGAGGCGATCCTCGCCATCTTTTCGCGGACCTGAAATCCAGAATTCCTCGCGGGTTTCGATATCAAGGTAGTTTGCTTTGTAGCCGCCTTTGAGGCTTCGAAATGTGCGCCCTCCGTAGCTGAGGGATTTACCAGTCTTTGAGAATGTCACGCGACCGATCCACGCGGGCCCGTTGAGCGATGCCGATTTGTTTTCGATATACATGATGCGGGTCTTAGGCATGGCGTGACTTTCAAGGCTTACGAGGCAAGCAGCCGCTCGATCTCCCTGGCGAGGGCCGCCGGGCGGACGATCGGCGCGTAACGCCGCATGACCTCGCCCCGTCGGTCGATGAGGAATTTGGTGAAATTCCATTTGATCGCCGAGGTGCCGAGCAGCCCCTTCGCCCGGCGCTTGAGGGCGCGAAACAGCGGGTGGGCGTTGTCGCCGTTCACCTGCGTCTTGGCGAACAGCGGGAACGTCACGTCATATTTGTCGTCGCAGAAATTCCTGATCGCCGCCTCGTCGCCCGGCTCTTGATGGCCGAACTGGTCGCAGGGAAAACCGAGCACCGCCAGCCCGCGCTCGCGGTAGCGGCGATGAAGCGCTTCGAGCCCCTCATATTGCGGGGTGAACCCGCATTGGCTGGCGACATTGACGACGAGCATGACCTTGCCCGCGAAGGCGCCGAGCTTCTCATGCTCGCCGTCGATCGTCCTCAGATCGATGTCGTAGAGGGGGTTCACGCCGGGCAACCCTCGTCGGCGGCGATTTGACTGGAATCGCCCCGCGCCCAATGATGGTCGGCGGCGATGCGGCCCGTGGGCGCTCGCCTCGCACGGGAAACGCCGGCATGCTGCTCACCTTCCTCAAGCACGGCTGCAACGCGCTGCTGGTCGCCGCCGTGCTGGCGATTCCGCTGTGGTCGCTGCTGGGCGGGCCGCCGCTGGCGCCGGTCTGGCTGTTCGCCGGCGCGTTGCTGTTCTACCTCAGTGAATATACGACGCATCGCTTCGCGTTCCACGCCCCGCCGGCCCCGTGGCCGTGGCTGCGCAAGCTTCAGCATCGCCTTCATTACGACCATCACGCCGAGCCGAGCCGGCTGGACCTTCTGTTCCTGCCGCTGTGGTTCCTCGCGCCGATGGCGGCGATTATTGCAGGGGCCGTGTATCTCGCGCTCGGCGCGGCCGCCGTCGCGCCGGTCATGCTCGGCGTGACGCTGGCGGTGTTGCATTACGAATGGGTGCATTACGTCGCCCATATCCCCTATCAGCCGCGCACGCGCTTCGGCCGCTGGATGAAGCAATATCACCTGCGCCATCATTTCATCAGCGAAAAGCTGTGGTTCGGGGTCAGCAATCCCTCGCTCGATTTCGTCTATCGCACCTGGCGCGCGCCGAAGACGGTCGAGAAAAGCGTGACGGTGCGCAAGCTGCACTCGTGAGGCGCGCCGGGTGGGCGGAGAGGCGCGGCGACCGACGCGAACGTTACGAAATTGTATAGCTGCCGCCAAAATGCCGCCCGTCGGATTGGCGAGCTTGCCGCGCACTGATTCGGCGACAATGGATCCGATGATGAAGATGCGCGCGCTTGCAGCGGCCGGCCTGGCCGTTTTCCTGTCCGGCTCCCTGACGATGGGGGCGGGCGTCAGCGTTAAAAGCGTCATGAGATCGTGGAAGGCCAAGGCGAACGCCACCGCCCAGATGCTGAACGGCGGCGCTCATTACGACGAGGCTGCGATCCGTGAATCGCTACGCGCCTTCGCAGCCGACGCGCAGGCGATCGACGCGCGGCTGACGGGCGCCACGGCGGCCAATCGCGATATGAAGATGCGATTCGAGAAATTCAGCGCCGATGCGACGGCGGCGCTCGATCTGGCCGCCGCCAGCGGACAGCTCAAGCCGCATTTCGCCAGGATGATCGGGGCCTGTCGGTCGTGCCACGATCAATACGCCAATTGACTGCGGCCGGTGGCGCGAGGCGTCCGGAAGGCTTCTCCACCCTTCCCGTTGAATTTTAAAATTGAGCGAGGCTGAATGCGCACGGCGCGATCGCATGTGACACGGTTTCTGCACCTGCTGCTGCTCGTCATGGTGCTCCACCAAGTCATCGGGAGCCAATTCATGGAGCGGCCGTTTCCCGGCGACGAACCCGCCTGGCCGTTTCTGCTGCACGAATGGGTCGGAATCGCCGCCTTCGGGGTGCTCGCCGCGTTTTGGGCCTGGACTCTCCTGCGCGACCGGCGTGAGACACCGCTGTGCCGCCTGCTGCCGTGGTTTTCCATCGCCGGTTGGCGCGCCGTTCTGGTCGACGCCCTGCGCACGACCGGGCGAGTGTTTGGCGTCGAGCCCGCCGAGTCGGAGGCCGACGGCGCCCTCGCCAGCGCCGTTCACGGGCTCGGCCTGCTCGTCGCTTCCGCGATGGCGCTCACCGGCGGCGCGTATTTCGTCCTGTTCGCGGGAACGCCGGAGGGCAAGCTCGTCCTCGGCTTGCACAAGGCGGCGGCGAATCTAATGTGGATTTATGTGATCGGCCATTCCGGCGCCGCCGCGCTCCACGCCCTGTGGGGCGACGGCGTAATTCGGCGGATGTTCTGGGGAAGGGTGCGCCGTACGTCCCCGGTCGAAGCCCCATGAAAATCCTGATCGTCGAGGACGACCGTGAAGGCGCCACCTTTCTCAGAGAGCGCCTGGAAGGGCTTGGCCACGGCGTCGACCTCGCCGCCAACGGCCGTGAAGGCCTCTTTCAAGCATCGGAGGCCAGGCACGACGTGATCGTCCTCGACAGGATGCTGCCCGAACTGGACGGCGTCAGTCTCGTCAGGATGCTTCGCCGCGCGGGCGTCGCGACGCCGGTGCTGTTTCTCACCAACCTGTCGGGGATCGATGATCGCGTCGAAGGCCTCGAGGCGGGCGGGGACGACTATCTCGTCAAGCCATTCTCGTTTTCCGAATTTCTGGCGCGTGTGGTCGCCCTCGCGCGACGGCCGCCGCCGTCCGAGCAGCGCACGGTGCTGGCGGTCGCCGATCTCGAGATGGACCTCATCAAGCGAACCGTGCGCCGCGCCGGCGCGCCGGTCGAGTTGCAGCCGCGCGAGTTCCGGCTCCTGGAATATCTGCTGCGCCACGAGGGGCGCGTGGTCACGCGGACGATGTTGCTGGAGCACGTCTGGGATTTTCATTTCGATCCCAGGACGAATATCGTGGAGACGCATATCAGCCGCCTTCGCGCGAAGGTCGATCGCGGTCAGCCCGTCGAGCTGATCCGCACGGTGCGAGGAGCCGGGTATTCGCTACGTGTTTCTCCGTAGGATCCTGAGCGTCGCGAGCTTTCGGCTCGCAGCGACCTATCTTGCGATATTTACTCTCTCGGTCGGGCTACTCGGGGCCGTCGTCTATTGGGGGGTCGATCGCGAATTCGCGCGCGCCAATGACGAGCGGGTGTTGGCGGAGGCAGCGTCGCTGCAGGAATACTTTCGTGAGCATGGCCTCGACAAGCTTGCCGATCTCGTGCGCGCGCGCGCCGGCGCTGCCGGCGCCCTCGACTACAGGCTCGAGGATGGCGCGGGCCTGCTGCTGGCCGGCGACGGGCCGTCGGCCCGCTCGCCGGACGGAAAGATTGGCGAGGGATGGGTGGCGCTGCCCGACCTCGACAACGATTCCGTCTCCGAGGGCGAGGCGGACCGCGAGCGCGGGTTGGTCACGCAGCTCGATGGCGGCGCTGTCCTTGTCGTCGGCGAGGAACTGAGCGGCGTCCGCGGGGCCAAGCACGCGATCTTTGTCGCTTTCGCCTGGGCGCTGGCGGCGATGGTCGTTCTGGGCGCGGCGGGCGGCCTGGCGCTCGGCGCGTCATTCCTGCGCCGTATCGACGCGATGACGAGGACGGCGGACGGCATCATCGCGGGCGACTTGCGGCGAAGGATTCCCGACGCCGGGGCGGAAGACGAACTCGGCCGCCTCGCCATGACGCTCAATCGGATGCTGGACCGCATCGGCTCGCTGCTGGAGGCGAACCGGCATGTCTCCAGCGAGATCGCGCATGATCTGCGCTCGCCGCTGGCGCGCGTGCTGCGGCGTATGGAGACGGCGCGGGCGAGCGGCGTCGGCGCGGCAGGTTACGAACGGGTCGTCGACGCTTCGATCGACGACATCCAAAGCGTGCTGGAAACCTTCAACGCGCTGCTGCGCATCGGTCAGATCGAAACCGGCGCCCGGCGCGCCGGGTTCAGAAACCTCGATCTGGCGGCGCTCGCGCGCGAGGTCGCGGAGGCGTTTCAGCCGGCCGCCGCCGACGAAGGCAAGACGATGGCGATCGACCTTGCGGCGCCGCTGCCGATGCGGGGCGACAGGGAGTTGCTGACGCAACTAATCGCCAATCTGATCGACAACGCCATTCGTCATACGCCGACCGGCGCGTGCATCGAGGTCGCCAGCGCGGCTGCCGGCAACCTGCGCCAACTCGTCGTCGCCGACGATGGAGCCGGCGTGCCCGCCTCGGAACGATCGCGAATATTCGACCGTTTCTATCGGGTCGACAGCGCGCGCGCGATTCCCGGCGACGGACTCGGCCTCAGCCTTGTGGCCGCCATCGCCGAATTGCACGACGGCCAAGTCCGCGCCGTCGACAATGCGCCCGGCCTCAAGATCATCGTCGAGTTCCCCGTCGTTGTGGCTTCTTCGGCGGCCAATGCGGCGCCGCTCACTCCAGCCCGACCGCCAGGCTCTCCTCCAGCATCATCCGCGCCCGGGCGCGCACCTTTTCGGTCTCGCTCTTGAGCTGTCCGCAGGCGGCGAGGATGTCGCGCCCGCGCGGCGTGCGCACCGGGCTGGCGTAGCCGGCGCTGAACACGATGTCGGAGAATCGCGCGATCGTCGCCCAGTCCGAACATTCGTAAGTTGTTCCCGGCCACGGATTGAACGGGATCAGGTTGATCTTGGCCGGCAGGCCCTTGAGCAGGCGCACCAGCGCGCGCGCCTCGGCGGGCGTGTCGTTGACGCCTTTCAGCATCACATATTCGAACGTGATGCGCCGGGCGTTCGAGGCGCCGGGATAGGCGCGGCAGGCGGCGAGCAGATCCCGGATCGGGTATTTCTTGTTGAGCGGCACCAGCCTGTCGCGCAGTTCATCGTTGGTGGCGTGCAGCGACACCGCCAGCATCGTGCCGCATTCGCGGCCCAGAGCCTCGAACTGCGGGACGACGCCGGAGGTCGAGACGGTGACGCGGCGCTTCGAGATCGACAGCCCCTCGCCGTCGGTCAGCACGCCGATCGCGTCGCGGACGTTGTCAAAATTATACAAAGGCTCGCCCATGCCCATGAACACGATGTTGGACACCGCGCGCACGCCCTCGCCGGACGGGACAATTCCGTCGGTCGGAGCGACGCCGCCGGGAAAATCGCCGAGCCGGTCGCGCGCCACCATCACCTGCGCGACGATTTCCGCCGCGGTGAGGTTGCGCACCAGCTTCTGCGTGCCGGTGTGGCAGAACGTGCAGTTCAGCGTGCAGCCGACCTGCGAGGAGACGCACAGCGTGCCGCGGTCGCTCTCCGGGATATAGACGCATTCGATCTCGGCGCCCTTGTCGAGCGGCCCGGTGGCGGCCATCCGGATCAGCCATTTGCGGGTGCCGTCGCCGGACACCTGTTCGGCGGCGATGTGCGGGCGCGCCAGCGTGAAGCATTCGGCCAGCACCGCGCGCATCGGCTTGGCGACGTTGAGCATTTCGTTGAAATCGTGGGCGCCGCGAAAGTAGATCCAATGCCAGATCTGCGCCGCGCGCATCTTCACCTCGCGCTCGGGCAGGCCGAGCGCGCGCAAGGCGGCGCTGAGTTCGGCGCGGGTGGCGCCGACGAGGGAAGGCTTGAGTTGAGCCGGCGCCGAAAGGGCGGCGAGGGGCGGGGCGGCGTTCATGGGCGCTTCTAGCACGGGGAGACGGGCGGGAAAAAGGGCGCTCTCACATAGGGCTGGCTCGATTGATCGCAACCGGCTTGCTCGCGTCGAGCCGCATCTTGAGGTAATCGGCGCCCGAAATCGGCGGATAGCGCGGGTTTTCTCCGGCCGGCACGCAGCTCGGGATCGCGGCGACGCGTGCGTCCGGGTTGGGGTCGAAGAAGAACGCGATCGAATAGCGCTCGCGGCCGCTGCGGTTGACCACCCGGTGCGGCGTGGAGACGTAAATGTCGTTGGTCCAGCGCATCAGACAATCGCCGATGTTGACGACGAAGGCGCCCGGCATGACCGGCGCGGCGATCCACGCGCCGCCGCGCGTGCGGACCTCCAGGCCGCCGACATTGTCGGTGGCGAGCAAGGTGACATTGCCATAGTCGGTGTGCTCGCCCGCGCCGATCCGGTCGGGCGCCTCGGCGGGGTTGGCGGGATAGTGCAGCAGGCGCAGCGTCGCCATCGGCCGGTCGAACTTGTCCTCGAAGAACGCATCGGGCAGGCCAAGGTCGCGGGCGAACGCGCGGTGGAGCCTGAGGCCCAGCGCCGCGCAATCGTCGAAATAGCCGAGCAGCGCCGCCCGGAAATCGGGCAGGTCGGGCCAGGCGTTGAGGCTGCGGAACGGGACGCCGGCGATCAGTTCGGGATCGTCGGGCGCAAGGTCGAGGCCGACGTTGAAAGCCTCCTTCATGTCGGCGCCGCGGGTCGGGTCGAGCGCCTCATGCAGCAGCCCGGAATAGCCGCGATTGCCGCCGATGGTCTCGATCGCCAGGGCGCGCTTTTGCGGCAGCGGCAGCGCGAAAAACCGCGCCGATTGCTCGAAGGCGGCGGGAATCGCCGCGATCCCGTGATTGACGACGTAGAAGAAGCCGATTCTTCGGCAGGCCTCGCCGATCTCGCGCGCGATGCGGCGCAGCGCCGCCTCGTCGCCCTCGGCCAGTCCGGTCAGATCGATCACCGGCAGTTTGTCTGTCATGGCTGCCCCTTCTTCACGTTCCGGCGCGGCTCAGCAGCAGCCGATACGCCCCCGATAGAATTCCGCGACGCCGGCCTCGAGATCGCTCCAGGCGCTGAGGAACGGCGCGCGCGCCCGCATGGCGCGGCGATAGTTTTCGCGGAGCGCGGCGTGGGCGGCGTCGAGATCGACGCCGGTCAGCCGCCCGTCGCGCAGGATTTCGCGACCCGCCACGAACAATCGCGCGACATGCGCCATCGTGGCGCGTGCGAACACCAAATCCACCGGCGCGACCGGCATGATTGCGTCGCGGTCGAGCCGGTCGAGGTCGAGAACCAGGATATCGGCCGGCTCGCCGACTTGCAGCGTTCCCGTCCCCGGTGCGCCATTGGCGAAGCGACCGTTGGCGACGATCGCCGTGAGCCACGGCGCGCGCTCGATGACGCTGTCGAAGCCCCAGCCGCCGTGCAGGAAATGGCCGAGGCGCATTTCGCGTAAGACGTCGTCGTCCTCGTCCATCGCCGAAGCGTCGACGCCGAGCGCGACGCGACAGCCCCGGTTGATCGCCTCGCCGATCGGCGCGATTCCCGAGCGCAGGTGCAGGTTCGAACTCGGATTGGTCGCGATGATCGCGCCGGAACGGGCAATCATATCAAGCTCTTCAGGCCGCGCGTAAACGCAGTGGGCGAGGGTCAGGCGCTCGCTCAGCAGGCCGATTTCGTCGAGATATTGCAAGACGCCCTGCGGATAGGCGGCGTCCGCGAAGGTGCGCTGATACTTCGTCTCCAGCAGATGCATGTGGACGCGGCGGCCGGTGCGGGCGGAGGCCTCGGCGATCGCGCGAAGCAGTTGGTCCGAGCACCATTGCACGCCATTGGGGCCGAACTGGACGGCGAAAGTCGGACTTTCGACCGCATCGGCGATCGCCTCGACGCGCGCGACCTGTTCGGCCGGGCTCGGCATCTCGCTGAGGAATTGCGCCTCGACGATGCGGCGCGCCTCGGCCGGCATGCCCCCGAGCACCGACTCGGACGGCCCGTAGACCAGCGGATTGCGGTCGCGCATGAACAGGGCGAAGGTGACGCGAACGCCGACGTCGGCGGCGGCGCGCGCGACCTGCCGGGCCTCGTCGATGAGCGGGGCCGGGCCGTGCGGGCGCACATAATGGGCCATCACCGAGGCCGCGCCGCCTCGCGCGGCGCGTCCGAACGCCGCCACCGCGGCGAGGTAGGGGTCGGCGGCCGGCATGGCGCCGAGGCGCAGCAGCCAGGTCTCCAAAGGCTTGCCGGCGCCGCCGAACGAGGTTGGAGACAACGGCCGCGCGTGATCATGCGCATTGACCAGAGCGGGCATCGCGAGCAGGCGAGGGCGCGTCGTGGCGTCGGAAGGTTCGATCGCCGCGATCAACCCGTCCTCGATGACGATGTCGACGGGGCCGGGGGACTGTCCTTCGGACAGAAGCAGTGTGACGCCGGTCAGGTGGGTCGCCATTCGAAACCGTCCGCGTTTCCCTTCCCCCGCAAGGGGGGAAGAGCCGTCGTTCATCCCGGCGCTGGCTTGCCCTCGGGCTCATCGATCACGCTGGCGTGGGCGGCGACGATCCGCCAGCCTTCGGGGAAGCGGACCCAGGTCTGCATCAGGCGGCCGACCTTGCCCGGCGCGCTGTCGCGCCGGAACAGCGTCGCGGCCACCGCCAGATCGCGGCCATAGGTCGCGATGCGGGTCTGCTCCAGCCTGCGCGCGAGGCCGACCGGCGAGCGCGCCGCGCGAAACGCCTTGATCGCCTCATAGCCGTAGAGATTCTCGGTGGCGCCAAATCGGACGGCGTATTCGGTCCGGGCGAAGAAATTGTCGAGCGCCGCGACGTCGTTATTGACCAAGGCCTGCTCGTAGGCGGCGAATTCCGCCTCGACCTCGGCCTGGACCATCAGATCGTTGACGATCATGGAGTGCTCCTGCGCGCCTCGATGGCCGCGCGGACGTCCCGGAGGAAGGGGATGTCGGCGAACTGGTCGGGACGGATTTTTTCCCAGTCGACGCCGGTGGGCTGCTGGTAAGGCGTCCGGGTGTCGATCAGTTCCAGTTCGGTGGCGATGAAATTCAGCGCGCTGTCATGCCCCTCCATCACCACCCGACCCTCCGCCACGACCTGCGAGGAATGGACGCAAGTGGCGATCGGGGTTTTTTCGTTCACCTTGCCGAGTTCGCGGAAAATGCCTTGTTCGAGATCGGCGAAGCCGGCGCCTTTGCCGGTGCGCCCGCCGCGCCGGGTCACAGCGACGCAGCCGACGACGCAGAAATCCAGCATCGGCATGTCCTCGAAGGCGATCGGCTCGCCATGCGCCAGGAAGCCCTGCGCCGTCGCCGCGGTCTCGAAATCCACGCCCTTGGCGGCGAGCTTGTCGGGATCGATGCGCAGATAGGGAAAGCCCTTGGTCAGATAGGGAACCGGCGAAAACAGCAGCTTGCCGTCGTAGAGCGCGCGCAACCGCACCGGGATCTGCGGCGGGTCGGGGTTGCATTTGACCACGCGGGCGGCTTTCCAGGCGTCGAGTTCCGACAGGCGCCTGGCGGCCGCGTCAGCGCCGACGAAATTCGGGATGTGGTCGAAGGTCGGGCCGATATTGACGCCGTTGTCGATCAGCGTCCGCCACACTTCGGCGCGAACCACGTCCTTGGCGCCATTGCGCCCCGTCCATCGCGATTGGCGGTCGGCGTTTTCGGCCATGTCCGATCGGTCCCTCAGCTCATCGCGGCGATCGACGCGCCCTCAGGCGGGGACGGGAGGGGGATCGTCAAGCCTTCGCTCCCTCAATGCCCCGCCATATGGCGGCCGATCGTCGTGCGGTCGGCGCCGGCCGCCGGCGTCAGATAGGCCACCTTGCCCTCCGACATGACGGCGATGCGGTCGGAAAGCTCCAGCACCTCGTCGAGGTCCTCGGAGACCAGCAGCACCGCGGCGCCGCGATTACGCTGATCGATGATCTGCGCGCGGATGTCGGCGACCGATACGAAATCGAGGCCGAAGCACGGATTGGCGACGATCAGCACGTCGACGTCGACCGACAATTCCCGCGCCAGCACGGCGCGCTGCACGTTGCCGCCGGACAGATCGCGGATCGGCGTTTCCGTGCTCGGCGTCTTGACGTTGTAGCGCGCAATGAGGTCGCGCGCCCGGGCCCGCATCGGTTCGCGCGACAGCCACCAGCTCAGGCTGGCGATCGGCGGTTTGTCAAAGCTGCGGAACGCCATGTTCTCAGCGACCGACATGGTCGGGACGGCGGCGTTCTTCAGCGGCTCCTCCGGAAGCCCGAACACCTTGAAGCGATCGAAGTGATCGCGCGTCGGCTCGAAATTCTGATCGTGGATCAGCACCTGGCCCATCTTGATCGGCCGCTGCCCCGAGAGGGCCTCGACCAGTTCGCTCTGGCCGTTGCCGGAGACCCCGGCGATGCCGACGATCTCGCCCGCCGCCACTTTCAGGTCGAACCCGGTGACCGCGTCGCGGCCTTCGTCGTTTTCGACGAACAGGCCGGCGATCTCCAGCACCGTCCCGCTCTTGGGAGCGACCGTGCGGGCCGCCGATTGCCGCACGACGGCGTCGCCGATCATCATCGCGGCCATCTCGCGCGTCGACAGCACGCCGACCTTGCCGCCGCCGACCTTGGCGCCGCGCCTGAGCACGCTGACGTCGTCGCAGAACGCCTCGACCTCGCGGAACTTGTGGGTGATCATCGCCACCGTGATCTCGCCGCGATGCGCCATGTCCCTGAGCAGGCCGAGAATTTCATCGGCTTCGCCGGGCGTCAGCACCGAAGTCGGTTCGTCCAGAATGAGGAAGCGCTGGTTGAGGTAGAGCAGCTTCAGAATTTCGAGCTTCTGCTTCTCGCCCGCCGCCAGCGACGACACCGGCCGGTCGAGCGGCACCCGGAACGGCATGCGGTCGAGGAACGCTTCGAGTGCGCGCCGCTCGTTGCGCCAGTTGATGATCGCCGGCGCGTCGGCGCGGCTGGCGACCAGAATTCTCGGCGGCGGTCAGCGACGGCACCAGTGTGAAGTGCTGATAGACCATGCCGACGCCGAGCGCCTGGGCGTCGCGCGGGTTGCGGACCTCGACCTGCTGTCCGTCGAGCATCAGCGTGCCGCGGTCGGGGATGTAGAAGCCCATGATGCACTTGACGAGCGTCGACTTGCCCGCGCCGTTCTCGCCGAGCAGGGCGTGAACGGTGCCCGCGGGCGCCTTGATCGACACATTGTCGAGCGCGACCAGCGAGCCGAAGACCTTGGTCATGCCGACCGTCTCCAGCGACGGGCCGGTTGTGGTGAGGGCTGGCGGAAGGACTTCGGCGACGCTCATGGGACCTCCCTCGCCTCTTCGGCGATGATGGCGACGGGACCGCCGCCGTCCGGGCCTTGATGCTCGGCGCCGCCCGAGACATAGAGTTCGGCGTGGCCGATCAGCCCGGCAAGCGCCCCGGCGACGAAGCTGCGCGCATGACGCGTGGCGGGAATGTCGGAATCGTCGAGCATGGTGTGGCGATGGCCGCGCAGACGCCCGGTTGAGGCCGCCTCCGCCTTGGCGAGCAGAGCGACGACGCGCGAACGATCCGGCGCCGCCAATTGGCCCGACGACGCCAGACCCAGCGAGGCCAGGGCGGCGCGGACCGGCTCGACGTCGATCGAATCGCCCATGACGCCGTGGGCGATCCGCAGGGGTCCGCGCCAGCCCGGCGCGGCGCCGAGCACAATGATCTCATGGTCCGTCAATTCGACGCCGGCGGAGGCCGAGGCGCGCGAGGAAAACAGGCCCCAATCGCGACCGATCGCCTCGTCGGTCAACCGCGCCCGGTCGATCTCCCCGAGCGCGACGCCGATGCCGAGGGACGATGCGGCGCGCGACAGCGCCATCGATTTCAGGGGATCGCGGGTCGCTGCCGTGCGGCCGCGCGCCTCGACCTCGGCGACCCGCTCGCGCGTCAACAGCGGGCATTTGACCTGCACGAAATGGACGTCTTCGACATCGGCGATTCCCGCGTCGCGCATCGCCGCGCCGATCGCGCCGGCGACCAGATCGACCTGTTCGAGTCGCCCCAGATGCTCGCAGGGGAGATCGGCGGTGCGGGCGCGGCCAAGCGCCAGCGCGCCTCTCTCCGGCGGCCCTTCGACATCGCGGCGCTCGAACACGACGATATGGGGCGAGAGCGCCCCTTCGGTGCCGCCGGACATGACGATACAGACCGCGTCCGCCTGCTCGGGCGGCAAATGGCGGCGCAGCAGGTCCTTCAGCGCGCGGCTGGCGAAGCCGCGGGTGAAATCGTTGACGCAGCCATTGCCCTCGGTCTTGCCGAGGATCGCCACCACGCCGGGCGGCTTGATCGCCCCCGAAGCGATCATCGCCTCCAGCAAAGAGGTGTCGTCCGGCCCGCCCGTTGCGATCCGGTGAACGAAGGCCTGACGGGTCATGGCAGGCCCGCGATGAACGTCGCGCTGTCGCTGACCGCCCCGAACACGCCGCCCTGCATCTTGACCATCTTGATCGCCGCCAGATGGTTGCCAGGGTCGGTCGCCGCGCAGCAATCCTCCAGCAGCAGGCATTCGAAGCCGCGATCGTTGGCTTCGCGCATCGTGGTGTGCACGCAGACATCCGTGGTGATGCCAGTCAGCACGAGATTGTCGACGCCGCGCGTGCGCATGATCAATTCCAGATCGGTCGCGCAGAACGAGCCTTTGCCCGGCTTGTCGATGATCGGCTCGCCCGGCTCCGGCGCGAGTTCGTCGATGATGTTCCAGCCGGCCTCGCCGCGGACGAGAATTCGCCCGCACGGACCGGCGTCGCCGATGCCGGCGCCGATGCGCCGTGAGCGCCAGCGCTTGTTGGGCGGCAGGTCCGCGAGGTCAGGGCGATGGCCCTCGCGGGTGTGGAAGATGTGATAGCCCTTGGCGCGCATCGCGGCGAGCAGGGCGGCGATCGGCTTGATCGGCGCGCGGGTGAGCGCGAGGTCGTAGCCCATCGTGTCGACATAGCCGCCCGGTCCGCAGAAGTCGGTCTGCATGTCGATGACGATGAGCGCGGTGTTTTCCGGCCGCCAGTCGCCGTTATACGGCCACGGATAGGGGTCGGCGGGGATCGTCGCCATGTTTAGCGCACCATCGCCAGTTCGCCCGGCATGTCGCGCGCCGAGCGCTTGGCGCTCGAAGTCGCGATCATGATGATGAGCGTGAGAATGTATGGCGCGGCGTTGAAGAAGTAGTAGCCCTGCGTGATGCCCACCGATTGCAGCGCCGGTCCGATCGCGCCGGCGCCGCCAAACAGGAGCGCCGCCAGAACGCAGCGCGTCGGGCTCCAACGCGCGAAAATCACCAGCGCCACCGCCATCAGCCCCTGGCCCGACGACAGGCCCTGGTTCCACGAGCCGGGATAGGACAGCGACAGGAAGGCGCCGCCGATCCCGGCGAGGAAGCCGCCGAACGTCGTGGCGAGGAAGCGCACGAGATCGACCGAAATGCCCATCGCTCGCGCCGCCGCCGCGCTGTCGCCCACCGTGCGCACCACCAAGCCCCACCGGGTGTTGCGCAGCGCCCAGGCCATCACGATGGCGATGGCGATCCCGACGAAGAACAGCGGGTTGATATCGAGCGCGCTTCGGAGGTTGAGGTCGGTGGTCCAGCCGCCGAACGGCAGGGAGGACAGGCGTGGCGCAGTCGGCTGGATGTACGGCTTGCCGAAGAAGAACGCGACGCCGGTGCCGAACAGCATCATCGCGATGCCGACCGCGACGTCGTTGACCTTCGGCAGTTTGCAGATATAGCCGTGCATCGCGCCGAGCGCCGAGCCCGCGACGCCCGCCGCGAGAACGCCGAGCCAAGGCGAGCCGGTGTGGTAGGACGCGGCATAGGCGACCATCGCGCCGAGCACCAGCGTGCCCTCCTGGCCGAGATTGACCCGGCCCGATTTCTCGGTGAGGCATTCGCCGAGCGCGACGAACATGAACGGGGTGGAGACGCGGATCGCGCCGCCCAGCATGGCGATGAGGACGATGGCGACCGAGGCGTTCATGTCCGGTCCGTTCCCTTCTTCGGGTTGAAGATCGCAAACCGGCCGTAGAGCGTCTCCGACGTCAGCAGGACGACGAAGATCAGGCCCTGCAACACCAGCACGGTGGCGTCGGGCAGCCCCATGCGCCGCTGGATCAGGCCGCCGGACGCGACAAGGCCGCCGAACAGGATCGCGATGGGAACGATCACCAGCGGATTGTGGCGCGCCAGAAACGACACCAGGATGCCCGTGAACCCATAGCCGGCCGCCAGCGAAGCGTTGGCGCGGCCCTGAATCGCCGCCACTTCGAAGAACCCGGCCAGCCCCGCGCAGCCGCCGGCGATCATCGCGCAACTGACGATCAGCTTGCCGACCGGCAACCCCTGCGCGAGGGCGGCGCGGAAATTGCCGCCGGTGACCCGCGCCGCGAAGCCGAAGGTGGTGCGCGTCATCAGGAAATAGAGCGCGATCGACAGCAGCACGCCGACCGCAAAGCCCCAATGCACGTCGGTGCCGGGGATTTTGCCGACCATGTAGGCGTCGCCGATCGGCTTGGTGGAGGGCTTGTTGGGGTTGCTGGCGTCGCGCATCACGCCTTCGACGAAGAAGTTCATGATCGCGACGCCGATATAAGTCAGCAGCAGCGACGATATCGTCTCGTTGACGCCGCGCGCGTAGCGCAGGTAGCCGGCGATTCCCACCCAGATGCCGCCGACGACGACGGCGGTCAGCACCATCACCGGCATGGTGACGATCGGCGGCACAACCCCGATCATCGGCACGGCGATCGCCGCCGCCGCGAAGCCGCCGAGCACCAGCGCGCCCTCGGCGCCGATCATGATCAGGCCGATACGCGCCGGGATCGCCACCGCCAACGCCGTGAGGATCAGCGGCGAAGAGCGTTGCAGGGTGTTCTGGAAGGAGAACGCGGTGCCGAATCCGCCGCGCCAGACGTAGTCGATGAAATCGATCGGCGATTTGCCGATCGCCAGCAGAAACACCGCGAAAAGCAGCGCCGCCGCGAGCAGGGCGAACGCCGGGATCGCGAGATATTCGGAATTCGCGCGCAGCCGCAACGCGAAGTCCGATCCCGCGGCCGGCGCCGTCGGCGGCTTCACCGCCGCCGCGACATCAGAAAGGTCGCCCGCCGCCGGCGAGCCGGTGCTCACGCCGCCCCCGCTCAGGTGATCGAACCGACGACGCCCTCGAGCAGATAGTTCATCTGGTCGAGGAACGGGTCGAGATTGTCGTAGGTCTTGTCGATCACCACCTTGCCGGTCTTGTTGTCCTTCAGCGGACCGACATAGATCGGCTTCCTCGCCTTCATGTCGGCGATCGCGGCGGTCGCGGCGGCGATCGCCTCGGGGGTGGCGCCGGCGCCGAACGGCGTGTTCTGCACCATGTCGCTTTCGATGCCGCCGGCCGTGAAGTTGGGCAGTTTCTTGCCCGCGGCGAGATCGGCGGCGTAGCCCTTGTAGATCGTCTCCCATTTGTATTCGGCGCCGGTGATGAAGCCCTTGGGCGCGAGAGGCGCCTGGCTGGCGTTGTGGCCGCAGCTTTTCACGCCGCGCTTCTCAGCCGTCTCGATGACCACCTTGGGCGAATCGACGTGGCAGGTGATGACGTCGCAGCCGGCGTCGACCAGCGCGCTCGCCGCTTCCGCCTCGCGCACCGGCATCGACCAGTCGCCGGTGAAGATGACCTGGACGACCGCTTTGGGATTGACCTTTTTCGCGCCGAGCATCACCGAATTGATGTTGCTGAGCACGCTGGCGATCGGCTTGGCGGCGACAAAGCCGATCTTGTTCGACTTGGTCGAGAGGCCCGCGGCGACGCCGTCGACGTAGTGGCCCTGGTTGAGATAGCCGAAATAGCTCCCCGCGTTCATCGGGTCCTTGTCCTTGTTCCACAGCGGCGCCGCGTGGCGGAACTCCACCTTGGGATATTTCTTGGCCATGTCGACGACGAACGGCGTGTAATAGCCGAACGACGTCGCGAGGATCAGCCCGGCGCCGTCGAGGTTGATCATCGATTCCATCGTCTTGGCGCAGGCGTCGGTCTCGGGGACGTTCTCTTCTTCGACAACTTTCACGCCGGCCACTTTTTTCAGCGCGGCGGCCGCGACGGCATGGGCCTGATTCCATCCAAAATCGTCGCGCGCGCCGACATAGACGATGCCGACCGTCAGATCGGCCGCGAAAGCGCGCGTGACGCCGCCGAGGCTGAAGGCCAAGCCCGCCGTTCCGGCGGCGGTGGTCTGCAAAAACGCGCGACGAGAAAATTCCGCTGATGACATTGGGGCGTCCTCTATCCCGGGAAGGCGCAAGCGACGGTGCGCGCCTGCCGATGAAGGAGCAAGGAGCATGCCGGAATTGCGCGGGCGCGAAGGCGGGGCGGGACGCCGGCAGGCGCTCAATATGGCGGCGTCGTGCCTGAAAGCTAGGCAGATTTGCCTACCGCCGCGCATCGGCCGCGCCGCTCGCCAAGCAGGGATGGCCCGCGCAATTGCGCAAGATTTGCATATGAGGCAGGGAGGAGCGCCTCGGTCTTTTGAGCCGAGCCTGATTTCTCCCGGAGTCCAACGGCATGGGCGTGACGAACAAATCGAGTCTTGCGGCCGACCCCGCCGGGAGGAAGGCGACCGCCAAGGGCGTCCAGAACGTCTCGCGCTTCGACGGCGGGCGCGCCGCTGTCCGTTGGCTCTGATGCGCCCGCCGGCGCGCCACGATCGCTATGACTATTCGCCGATCCGCGGGCGCCCGCGCTATCGCTGGCCCAATGGGGCCGGGCTCGCGGTTTATATCGCGATCAATCTCGAACATTTCGCCTTCGGCGAGGGGCTTGGCGCCGAACTCGCACCCGGCGGCCATCAGCCGGACGTGGCGAACTACGCTTGGCGCGACTATGGCAACCGCGTCGGCGCCTGGCGGCTGATCGATCTGCTCGACGAACTGCAGGCGCCCGCCTCGGTGCTGATCAATTCCGACATTTACGCGGGCGCGCCCGGCCTGGCGGAGGCCTTTCGGGCGCGCGGCGACGAGTTCGTCGGGCACGGGCGGACCAACAGCGAGCGCCAGGGAGCCCTGAGCGAGGCCGAGGAGGCCGAACTGATCGGCGAGGCGACGGCGGCGATCACCCGCGCCGAAGGATCGGCGCCCAGGGGCTGGCTTGGGCCGTGGATTTCGCAGAGCCGCGCGACGCCCGACCTGCTGGCCGAGGCCGGCTATGACTATCTGCTCGACTGGTGCATGGACGATCAGCCGGTGTTCATGCGCACGCGCCGCGGCCCGATGGTGGCCGTGCCGTACCCGCAGGAGATCAACGACATTCCGATGATCGTCGCGCGCCGGATCGAAGGCGCGGCTTTCGCCCGGATGATCGTCGACCATTTCGACGAAATGCTGGAGCAGAGCGCGCGGGAGCCGCTGGTGATGGGCGTCGCGCTGCATCCCTATGTCGTGGGCCAGCCGCATCGGCTGCGCCATCTGCGCCGCGCGCTGACGCACATCGCCGAGAATCGCGAGCGGATCTGGCTCACGACGGCCGGGGCGATCGCCGCGCATGTGCGCGCGCTGCCGGCGGGAACCGTGCCGGGCGGCTGACGGGGTGGGCCGCCGTCGTCATTGCGAGCGAAGCGAAGCAATCCAGCGATCGAGGCGGTTGCTTATTGTTCGCGACGCCGGAAGGCAAGATTCAGCAAATGCCGTTTGCCTTTGAAGGTGGCATAGTTAAAGATTGATCGCCGCTTTCAAGCTGGAATGCTGTCGAAAATGCCAAAACGCTTTGTCGTTGCGCTTTTGCGATGACGAGCGACCGTCACGATCGCTGGATTGCCTCGCTTCGCTCGCAATGACGCCAGGGCGAACTTTCAACTTCGCCGAGCGCTCCTCGATCGCGGAGACTGTTTGATGGATGCGACCCTCATTCTGATCGACAGCGAAGCGGAGCGCGTCCGCGCCCTCGCGCTCGTCGAGCGATTGATGGCTTCTGACGATCCCGCTGACCTCCCGCGTCTCGCCGCGCAAGCGAGGCTTATCGCCGCCTACGAGGAAGAAAAGTGGCCGCGTCGTCGCCCGAGCGTCGCCGAATTGATCCGCTATCTGATGGATCAGCACGACCTGACGCGGGCTGACCTCGCGCCGATTCTCGGTACGCCAAGCCGCGTGAGTGAAATCCTCGGCGGCAAGAAGGGGCTGAGCATGGCGATGGTGCAGCGCATGCGAGCACGCTTTCGAATTTCCGCCGATCTCCTGCTGCCGCCGCCGGACAAGGCGGCTGTGCGCCGATCGACGAAGAGAGCCGCTGCCTGACGGGAATCCGGCGCCGGTCTATCGGGAGACAACTTCTTGGCAAGCGTTCCGATGAACCGACGAAATTTCCTTTTCAGCTCCGGGAGCGCCGTCATTGGCGCGGGCGCCGTCAGCGCCGCCCGCGCCAGTGTTCCGGCGCCGCTCGGCTGGGACATGGCCCCGCCGATGGACAGCCGCGAGGCGTTCGTCGCCTGGATGAAACAGAACCGCGGCGAGGACCCCGGCTTTCTCGGCCAGCGCTTTGATCGCTTTCTCCAGCTCATCGCGCATCACGACGTGTGGGACGAGGCCGACAAGCGCGCCTTCCTGCTGACCCCGCGCGAGGAATTCGTCACGCCGGAGAACCTGTCGCGCGCCTATGAATGGCATCACCTCAACATCGGGTTCGGCGTCACCATCACCGGGCCCCATACGGTCGCGCGGATGACCAACACCCTGGCGATCCGGCGCGGCGACAAGGTGCTCGAAATCGGCACCGGGTCCGGCTACCAGTCGGCCTATCTTTCGTATCTCACCGACGCGCTGTGGTCGATCGAGATCATTCCGGGGCTGGCGCGGCGCACCCGCGCGCTCTACGATTCGCTGATCGCCCGCGGCTACGTCGAATACAAGGCGATCAACACGAAGAACGCCGACGGCTACTATGGCTGGGAGGAGGCGGCGCCGTTCGACAAGATCATCGTCACCTGCGGCATCGACCATATCCCGCCGCCGCTCCTGCAGCAGCTCCGGCCGGAGGGCGTGATGGTCATTCCGGTCGGGCCGCCCGGCGCCCAACACGTCATCAAGGCGGTCAAGCGACGAGCGGCGGACGGGACGTTCAGCGTGACGCGGTCGGATATTTATAACGGCGCGATCATCCCGTTCGTGCCCTTCACCGGCGGCCACGGCGCGTGATCGCGCCACGCCGCTCCCACTTCACAGCACGAGCTGCGTCTGCGTCACCAGCGCGACGAGCTTGCCGTCCTCGGTCTTGACGCGCGTCTGCCAGACCATCGTGCGGCGGCCGCGATGCACCGGCGTCGCCTCGCCGATCAGGCGCGCGCCGAGCGGCGCCGCGCCGATGAAATTGGTCTTGCTCTCGATCGTGGTGGTGCGTCCGCCCTCGGGCAGGTTGGCGACCGTCGCCAGCGCGCCGAGCGTGTCGGCGAACGCCATGATCGCGCCGCCATGCGCCACCGCCGGCCGGGTGCAGAATTCCTCGCGCACCGTCATCGCGCCGACGATCCGCTCCGGCGCCGCGCTGACAACCTCGATGCCGAGCAGGGCGGCGAAGGGCAGGGGCTCGCTGTTCAACCGCGTCATCAGGTCCATGCTCGGCTCCTCAACCGGGGCGGCGGGCGATCAGGTCGATTTCGATCAGCGCGTCATAGGCGAGGCCGGTCACGCCGACGCAGGTGCGGGCCGGAAGGCGGCCCGGCGCAAAGAAGGTCCGATAGACCTCGTTCATCTCGGCATAGTCTTGGCTGAACCGGGTGAGGTAGATCCGCGCCATCACGACATGCTCGAGCCCGAGTCCGAGACCGGCCAGCACGGCCGACAGATTGGCCATGACGTTCCGGGTCTGCGCGGCGACGCCCTCCGGCAGGGCGCCGGGAGCGGCGGGCGTATCCGGCATTTGGCCGGTCACGAACACGAACCCGTCGCTTTCGACCGCGTGGCTGAACGGCGCCACGGGCTTCGGGCCGCCAGGGATCATGTGAAACAGCATTCGCGCCTCTCCGGGGCTCGCCATGCGCGTCGGGTCCGCAGAACGATCGCCCGTTCCGATGGGCGACGCGCCGGTGACCGGCGCGCTCGACCGAACTGACCCCCGACCTTCGCAAATGCGCGGCGACAGGTCCAGAAAGCCGCCAGCCGATCATGCGCCGAAAACGGCGCCTGCGACGGGATGAGCCGCGAGGCGCCGCGCGCCGGCCTCAGGCCTGGCCGGCGTCGGAGCCGTGGCGGTTCTGCCGCGCTCGCAGGATGGCGATCGAAAAGAGCGCGATCGCGATGACCCCGAACGAAACGGCCGTCGTCGACGTGCCGAGCGCGTAGATATCCGGGTTGGTGACCGTCGTCGTCAGCGCCTGCAATTCCATCGGCAGCGTGTTGTGCTCGCCCATCGTCTGGCTGGAGCGCGCGATTTCGTCCCAGGACAGCGTGAATCCGAACAGGCCGACGCCGACCACCGATGGGGCGACGATCGGCAGCACGACATGGCGCAGGGTCTGCCAGGGCGTCGCGCCCTGGTCGCGCGCGGCCTCCTCGTAGCGGGCGTCGAAGCGATTGAAGATCGCGAACATCACGAGCAGGCCGAACGGCAGCGTCCAGGTCAGATGCGCGCCGAGGCCCGACGTGAACTGGCCCATGCTGGTCGTGTAATTGTCGGCGATCCACGACGGGCCATAATTCTTGACGAGGTCGTCGAGCACGTGGAACTCGATCGCGATGCCGAGCGACGTCACGATCGAGGGCACGATCAGGCTGGCGACCGCGACGTAGAACAGCGCGTCCGAGCCGCCGAATTTCTTGCGAAACGCCAGACCGGCCATCAGCGACAGCAGTACGGTCAGCGCCATCACGACGAGGCCGAGCGCCAGCGAACGTTTGAAAGCGCCGGCGATGTCGACGATGCCGCCGCCCTCCCAGAGGCGGTAAAACCAGTGCAGGGACACTCCGTTCATCGGGAACGTCAGGCCGCCGGTCGGTCCCTGGAACGAAAGAATGAAGATGACGATCATCGGGCCGTAGAGAAACAGCACGAACAGCGCGAAGAAGGCGGCGAGCCCATAGAAGGCGAGCGGGCGTCCTTCGTTCATCACAGCTCCTTGCGGATGTCGACGACGCGGTTGAGCACGCTGATGATCACCATCGTCGCGCAGAGCAGAATGACCGCGCTCGCCGCGGCGGGAGGAAATTGCAGCGCATTGAGGCGGGTCGCGATGATCTTGCCGGCCGAGGCGATCTGTCCGCCGCCCATCACGCTGAAGGTGATGTAATCGCCCATCACGATGGTGACGACGAAGATCGAGCCGATCGCGATGCCGGGCTTGCTGAGCGGGATGATCACGTTGGTCAGCATTTGCCAGGCGCTGGCGCCCGAGTCGTAGGCCGCCTCGATCAGCCGCCGATCGATGCGCATCATCGAATTGAAGATCGGCGCCACCATGAAGAACGTGAACAGATGCACGAAAGCGAGCGCGACCGAAAACTGCGAATAGAGCAGCCATTCGACCGGCGCGTTGACCAGATGCGCGCTCACCAGCATCTGGTTGACGAGGCCGTTGCGCCCCAGGAGAGGAATCCACGAGATCATCCGGATCACGTTCGACGTCCAGAACGGAATCGTGCAGACAAGAAACAGCACCATCTGTGTCGTCGTGCTGCGAATGTAGAAGGCCAGGAAATACGCGACGGTGAAGCCGATCGCCAGCGTCAGCGCCCAGACGATCAGGCAGAACTTCGCGGTCGACAGATAGGTCGCCAGCATCGTGCAGAGATCGGGCAATTGTGTCAGACAGCCTTCGAAGCTCTCGGTATAGCTGCGCGTCGTGAACGCCGGGATCATTTCGTAGTCATTGTAATCCCAGAAGCTCACCGCGATGACGAAGGCGAGCGGAAGCACGAAGAACGCCGCGAACACCAGTCCGAACGGCATCGCCTGGATCCAGCCGGGCACGCCTTGGCTTTCGAGGGATGCGCGCGTTTGGGGCATGGCGTCTCATGCTTCAAGAGAAAGCCCCTCCCGCTTGCGGGGGAGAGTTGGAATAGGGGCGACGGGGCAGGCGCGTTTTTTGGCGACCGCCCTCATCCGTCGCGACTTCGTCGCGCCGCCTTCTCCCGCATCGGACGATCGCTTTGCGATCGCCGAGGGGAGAAGGGACGGCCGGCGCGGCTTCAGACTAGGCCGCGATGAACTCGTTCCATTTGCGGACCATGTAGTCGTTCTCGTCCATCACCGCGTTCCAGCAGGCGACGTTGCCCATGCGCTCGTCGTAGGAGCCGCCGTCGCGGGTGGCGCCGGCCTTCTCGAGCAGCGAGCCGTCGGGAGCCTTGATGTCCTTTTCGGCGGGCTTGCCTTCCATCCAGTAAGCCCATTCGTAGGGCTCCATGTTGGCCTTCGCCGTGGAGAGCACCGCGGCGTAATAGCCTTGACGGTTGAGATAGGCGCCCGCCCAGCCGGAGAGGTACCAGTTGACGAATTCGTAGGCCCATTCCTGCTGCTTGGGCGTGGTGCCCTTCGAGAAGCAGAAGCCCGACGCCCAGGAGCGATACCCCTCCTTCAGCGGTTGGAACACGCAGGGGATGCCCTTGGTGCGCACAGCGGTCACGGCTGGCGACCACATCGACTGAATCACCGTCTCGCCGGAGGCCATCAGGTTGACGCTCTCGTTGAAGTCCTTCCAGAACGCGCGGAACTGTCCGGCTTTCTTGGCCTCGGTCAGGACCTTCATCGTCATGTCGATTTCGGCCTTCGTCATGTTGCCCTTGTCGGGATATTTGTATTTTCCGGTCGCCTCGACGACCATCGCCGCGTCCATGATGCCGATCGAGGGAATGTCGAGAATCGCAGCCTTGCCCTTGAACTCGGGGTTCAGCAGTTCGGCCCAGGAATTGATCGGCCGCTTGATCAGGTCGGGGCGGATGCCGAGCGTATCCGCGTTGTAGACCGTCGGAATCAGCGTGACCCATTCGGTGGGGGTCTTCGAGAACGTCTTCGAATGCTCGCCCTCGAGGAACATCACTTTCTTGGGCGCGGTGCCCTGATCGCCGATGACCTTGCCGTTGGGCAACTGGCCCTTGGTGAAAATCGGCGTGATGTTGTCGAATTCCTTGATCTTCTTGGCGTCCATCGGAAGGATGTTGCCCGACGGCACCAGTTTCTTCAGGCTGAAATATTCGGTGTCGAGAATGTCGAAGGAATTGGGCTGGGTGGCGACGCGCTTGGTCACGTCGTCGGTGGTGGCGACGATGTTCTGGATGGTGATGCCGGTCTCCGCCTTCACCTTCTTGGTGATGTCATCGGACTGGTTGACCGCGGTGCCGAGATAACGCAGCACCTTTTCCTCGTCGGCCCACACGGCGGGGAAGCCGGTGACCGCGGTCGCGCCAACCGTCGCGCCGGCGAGCGCGCCCGCGCCCTTCAGCACGCTGCGGCGGGAGACGCCCGCGCCTCGCTTGATATGCTTGTTCGACATGTTCTTCTCCTCCTGAAACCCGCGCCGATCAAGGCGGCGGGGAAAGCGCGTGGACGTCTTCGTCGGCCCATTGGACCGCGACATTGTCGCCGATCGACAACGGCGTGGCGGCGAACGCCTCGTCGCTGACGGTCGCGGTAAGTTCGGAATTCTCGGCGTTGTCGAGCGCGACCTGGTAATGCGTGCCCTGATATTCGATGCCGCGAATCGTGGCGTTGAGGCGCGTCCGGTTGGCGCCCGCGCCGTTGGACAGCAGCTTGAGCCGATCGGCGCGAACGGCGATCGGGCCGCCCGGCGTGCCGATGACATTGTGTCCGCCAAGAAAGCGCGCGACGAATTCGGTCGCCGGCTTTTCGAACACTTCCTTGGGCGAGCCTGCCTGTTCGATGCGGCCCTTGTTCATCACCACGACGAGATCGGCCAACGCCAGCGCCTCGTCCTGGCCGTGCGTGACATGGACGAAGGGGATGCCGAGGCGTTTTTGCATTTGCCGCAATTCGGCGCGCATCCGCACCCGCAGGAACGGATCGAGCGCCGACAGCGGCTCGTCCAGCAGCAGGATTTGCGGATCGGTGATCAGCGCGCGCGCCAATGCGACGCGCTGCTGCTGGCCGCCCGACAATTGCGCGGGCACGCGCGCGGCGTAAGGCTCCATCGCGACGAGATGCAGAAACTCCATCGCCTTGGCGTGGCGCGTCGTCTTGTCGACACCCTTCATCTTCAGCGAGAAGGCGACGTTGTCGAGGCACGACAGATGCGGGAACAGCGCGTAGCTCTGAAACATCATGGCGGTGCCGCGCTTGGCCGGCGGCAATCCCGTCACATTGGCGTCGCCGATCAGGATATCGCCTTCGGTCGCGCTCTCGTGGCCGGCGATCATGCGCAGCGTCGACGTCTTGCCGCAGCCGGACGGGCCGAGCAAACAGCAATAAGCGCCGGCGCCAACCCGCAAATCAATCGCATCGACCGCCGTCGTCGGCCCGTAGCGCTTGGTCAGGTGGACGAGTTCGAGATTGGCCGGATGCAGCATCGCCTCACATGATCGCGCTTACTCTTGGCGACGAGCGAGCAAGGGGCGTGCCATGACCGGAAGCCCGCCAAGTCGTCAGGCGGCGTGCTGATTTTCTGGGCGACTGACGACGGGCCGCGAGGCCAAACGGCGATTTGCGCGAGGCAGAGCCGGTTTATTGGGCGCCGTTGTTCACAATTGCAGCGCGATTGTATACAAATTATGTCGGCGCCGCGCGCGAAGACGCGAGAAACTCATCCCAGGCAAAATGCGCCGCCGACTTCGACGACGTCTCCGCCGAGTCGAAAGCCGAAGGGCGATCGCCGCAATGGGCTCGATCACCGGCGGCGACGCGCGCGCGACAGGTCGCGACGCAGGCCGCGCCGATCGCGCGGCGCGTCGTCGGCGGCGCTGCATGGCGACACGAGGGCGACGGTTCTGCTAGCATGGCGGCGCGGCGAAAACCTTGGCGCACCGGCGCGCAAAGAGGATGCAATGCGGAAGCGATGGATGGTGTTGGCGCTGGCGGTTTGTTGGGCGGCTCCGGGCCTTGCGCAGGAGGGCGGCGAGCCCAGCGCGCTCGCGTGCAACGATTTCAAGAACGAGGCGGCGCATGCGCTCGCGCAGTCGCCCGATTCGGTGCAGGTCAACAACTTGCTGTTCGAGGCGGCGCGCAAGGGCTGCGTCAGCGCGCTCGATTCGTTGCTCGCGGCGGGCGCTTCGCCGCAGGCGCGCGACCGGATGGGCAATAACGCGCTGGCGACCGCCGCCAGGATGGGTCGGCTCGCTTTCGTCAAGGCGCTGCTCGCCGCGCAAAAGCCAGAGGACGCCGAGCAACTCGACCGCGCCAATGTCGCGGGCTCGACGCCGCTCATCCAGGCCGCCCAGGCGAATCGCGCCGCGGTCGCCAAACTGCTGATCGAGGTCGGGGCCAAAGTGGACGCCGTCAACCGCCAGGGCGAGACGGCGTTGAGCGTCGCCGCGTTCAACGGCAATGACGAGCTCGCCGAGATGCTGATCGCGCGCCAAGCCGCGCCGGACACCGCCGATGCGACCGGAAAAGGGGTCATCGTCTACGCCGCGGCGCGCGGCGCGGCGCATATCGTGGAGCTGCTGCTCGACGCCGGGGTCGATCCGAACCGGCGCTACCGGGCCGACCTGACGCCCCTGATGTGGGCGGCGGGCCACGCCGACAGTGTCGCGGAGGCGCAGGGGCTGCGGACCGTCGAGATTCTGCTTTCGCGCGGCGCGAAAATCGATCTCGTCGACGATCGCGGCCGCTCCGCGCTGATGATCGCCGCCGGCCTCGATCATGGGGCCATTGCGAAGGTTCTGCTGGCCGCCGGCGCCGATCGCGCGCTGCGCGACAAAACCGGCAAGACCGCCGCCGACCTGGCGGGCGGCGCCGAAGTCAGGACGATCGTCGCGACGCCCTGAGGCGCGTCACGCGCCGACGGGGGCGCCTACATGCCCGCCAGCACCCGCGCCATCTGCTTGACGTCGTCCTCGCTGAACGTTTTCAGGAGGTCGCGCATCCAGGTGTTGTTGGCGCGCGCGCCATCGCGAAAATCGATCATCGTCTTGACGAGATAGTCCAGGTTCTGGCCGGCGAGGCGGGGCTGCGTGCCGGCGCCGACATAGCCGGCCTGATGACATTCCACGCATTGCGCCGAAGCGGCCATCGAATCGAAGTGTTTGGCGTCCGCGGCGTCGGCGCGCGGCTGCTGCAGGTTCGGCCAGGGCTTGGCGGCGAAATAGGCGGCCAGCGCCAGCATGTCGTCGCGCGACATGGTCTCGAGGAACGGCGCCATCTGTTCGTTCTTGCGGGCGCCCTTCTTCATGTCGCGCAGTTCGATGTAGATATAGCCCTCGTTCTGCCCGAAAATATTGGGATAGGACTTGTCGATCGGAACGCCGTTGTCGCCGTGGCAAGCCGCGCAGACCGCCGCCTTGTCTTCGATCGTCTCGGCGGCGCCCGAAGCCACGCCGATCATCAAAGCCGCCAGCGCCGCCGGCAGACGCGACCTCCGCGCAAAAAGGGCCATGCTGTCGCTTTCGTCCCGCTGCGCCGGCGGGCCGGCGCGGTTGCACAAAAACGGGGCCGGCCAAGGCCGACCCCGAAAGCTTGCCACGAACGGCTTCAACTCTCCGTTCGCGAAACGCCGGCGCCCGTCACGGCAGGGTGAAGGCGATGATCGAGTTGCCGCGCTTGGCGTCGATCTGCGTATTGCCGCCCGCGCCGACCACGACATATTGCTTGCCGTCGACCATGTAGGTCGAGGGCGGCGCATTGACGCCCGCGCCCGCGAAGAAGTCCCACAGGATGTTGCCGTTCTTGGCGTCAAAGGCCTTGAAATGGCCGTTGGCCTCGCCGGCGAACACCAGCCCGCCGGCGGTCGCCAGCGCGCCGCCGATCATCGGTTCGGGAACCTTCACGCTCCAGCGGATCTTGCCGGTGTTGTAATCGACCGCGACCAGCTTGCCCCACTGTTCTTCCGAGGCGATGACCTTGAAGGCGCCGCCCAGCCACAGCTTGCCGTCGGGATAGGGCGACGACTCGACGAAATAGTTCATCGGCTGGTGCAGGTTCAGCGAATAGGCGAGGCCGAGGCTCGGGTCGGTGGCGATCGGCGACCATTCGTTGCCGCCGTTGGCGCCCGGCAGCATTCGCGCGCCGTCCTTGGTCGGCAATGTCCACATGTTCTCTTGCGGAATCATCGCTTCGGAGAAGCGAATCAAGCTGCAATCCTTGGCGTCATGGACATAGATGTGCCCCGTCTTGCCGGCGTGCAGGACGCCGGTGATCGGCTTGCCATCCTTGCCGGCGACCTTGGTGATCACCGTCGGCGAGACCGCGTCGAGGTCCCACAGGTCGTGGGCGATGTACTGGAAGTGGCAGACATACTTGCCGGTGTCGAGATCGAGCGACACCAGCGAGTCGGTGTAGAGATCGTCGCCGGGACGGATAGACCCGTCGAGATCGGGCGACGGATTGCCGACCACGAAATAGATCCGGTTGGTCGCAAGGTCGACCGAGGGATTCTGCCAGACGCCGCCGCCCAAAGTCTTGTAGGGGTCGCCGTCCTTGGCGTAGGCCGCCTTTTCCGCTTCGATGTCGCGATGCATGTCGCGGCCCGTCGCATCCTTGGTGGCCCATACGCCCTGCGAGTTTTCCGGCGTCGTGTCAAAGTTCCACTTCAGATCGCCGGTCGCGGCGTCGAAGGCCTTCACGAAGCCGCGAATGCCGTATTCGCCGCCGTTGGTGCCGATCAGAATGAGGCCCTTGACCGCGGTCGGCGCCATCGTCTCGGAATAGCCCTTCTCGGGATCGGCGACCTGCTTGGCCCACTTCACCGCGCCGGTCTTGGCGTCCAGCGCGACGAGCTGCGAGTCGAGCGTGGCGAGATAGACGTTGTCGCCGTAGACCGCGACGCCACGATTGTTGGGGCCGCAGCAATAGGTCGTGACCGGACCCATCTTGTGCTTGTATTCCCACATCTGCTCGCCGGTCTTCGCGTTCAGCGCGTAGACGTGGTCGAAGGCCGTGGTGACGTACATCACGCCGTTGACCACGATCGGCGAGGTCTCGAGCGTGTCGATGATGTCGGTCTGGAAAATCCACGCCGGCCGCAGGTTGTGCACGTTGGACGTGGTGATCTGCCGCGCCGGATGAAAACGCGTCTGCCAGTAGTTGCCGTTGGTCTGAAGAAAGTTGGAGGCGTCGCCTCCCGCCTTGTCGAGCAGATCCTGCGTGACCGTGGTCATCGCCGGGGCCATGGCCATCTTGGCGGCCATCGCGTTCTTGACCTCCTCCGCCGCATAGGCGCTGAACGAGGCGCACGCCAAACCGATCGCGCTCGCCGCGGCGAGCATCCTCCCGATCCTGATTCCCATCTTCGCTCCCTCCCCATGGGCCGTAGAGGCCCAATCCGATATTAGTGCACGGATGACCGGCCTTTGGGAAGGCGCCCGAAGATGCAATATTGCAACAGCGCGCCATATTTTCATTGAGGAAAATGCCGATGCGGCCCGCGCGATCGAGTCGCCGCGTCAACCGGGCGCCGCCGGCCCGCCTCGCTCGTCACAATCGCGATCCGTCTGTCGGATCGACTTCGCCCGCGGCGCGGCGCGCGACCGGCTATTTCGAGCAACCCTGCAGGTCCTTTTCCTCGATCGCGAAGACCGAGCCCTCCTTGACCTGGATATTCCTGACGACGCAGCTTCGTCCGCTCTTGTCGATCAATTTCACGTCATACGCGCCGGACGCGGCGCCAGTGATCTTCAGGCGTTCGTCATGATCGACGGAGCGGTCGGAATCGTTGTCGGTCTGGTTCGGTCCCCACTCGTTCTTGCCCGACGGCGACAACTGCAGCGAAGTGATCGTATTGGCGGTCAAATTCCAGAACCGGGTGTTCTTCGCGATCGCGGCGGTCGGCACGACCGCGACCAACAGGGCCACGCAAGCCGCTCTCCTGATCATTTCCGCCTCCCTCCGATTGCGCCGGCCGCCCGCGGCTCGCGCGCGCGGCGCGCTCGTCTCAACAAGTCTACACCGCGGTGGCGCCAAACCAATGCGGCTCGCCTATCCTTCGCTTCGCCGGCGCGCAAGAAATCCGCGCGCGGGATCATAGGCGATGACCGCTCCTGTCAGGAACGCCGCCGCGCAGCCGACGACCACCGCGAGCGATACCGGAGCCACCTTTCCGTATAGCGCGAAGCGAATGACTTCGGTGGCGTGGGTGAACGGGTTGAACTCGCAGACGTAGTAGAGCAGCGGACTGGATTCCTGGACGCGCCAGAGCGGGTAGAGCGCCGAGGAGGCGAAAAACATCGGGAAGATCACGAAATTCATCACGCCGGAAAAATTCTCGAGTTGTTTGACCATCGACGAGATCAGCATTCCGAGCGCGCCCAGCATCAGCCCGCAGACCAGCAGCGCCGGCGCCAATGTGAAATAACCGATGGTCGGCGGCTGGATGTCCCAGAACCAGGCGATCAGCAGATAGGCGTAGACCTGCAGCATCGAGACGATCGTTCCGGCGAGAAGCTTGGACGTCAGCAGCCACCAGCGGGGGAACGGGCTGACGAGCAGGGTGCGCATGCCGCCGGTCTCGCGGTCGTAGACCATGGTCAGCGAGGACTGCATGCCGTTGAACAACTGGATCATCGCGATCAACCCGGGCGTGATGTAGACGTCGTACAACACGTAGGTCTCATACGGCGGGATGATCGAGACGCCGAGCACTTGCCGGAAACCGGCGGCGAAGATGAACAGCCAGACGAGCGGGCGGACCAGCGCGGAGACGAAGCGCTCGCGTTGGTGAATGAAGCGCAACGCCTCGCGCCAGACGATGCCCTTCAGGCAAATGCCGTATTGCGCGAGCGTGAAGCCGGCGGGCTCGCCGCTTGCGTCGTCGGCGGCCATCAGGCGGCTCCCGCCTCTTCGTCGGCGTCGATCCGCGCCAGACTGGCGAACGCGGCGCGCATTCCGCTCTCGCCGGTCGCCTCAAGGATATCGGCGAGCGGCCCCCGCGCCAGCACCCGGCCTTTGTGCAAGACGACGATATCGTCGCCCGGCGCGACTTCGTCGATCAGATGGGTCGCCCACAGCACGCCCACCCCCTGGTCGGTCAGGAGCTGCCGGACATGCGCAAGGATCGTCGCGCGCGCCTTGATGTCGAGGCCGACCGTCGGTTCGTCGAGCAGCAACAGCCTTGGCCGGTGGAGCAGGGCGCGGGCGATTTCCACCCGCCGCATCTGGCCGCCCGACAGGTTTCCGGCCCGTTCGCGCGCGCGGTCGGCGAGGCCGGCCTGCCGCAGGACCTGTTCGGTCCGCGCGAGCGCCTCGGCGTGGCCGATGCCGTGCAGCGCGGCGTGATAGACGAGGTTCTGCCGGACCGAAATGTCGACGTCGAGCGCGCGCGACTGAAAGACCACCCCGAGGCGGCTCAGCGCCGCGCCGGGCTCGCGCGCGACATCGTGGCCGAATATGCTGATACGGCCGGAGGGCGTGGCGTAGAGGCGGGTGATCAGCGAAAAGAGCGTCGATTTGCCGGCGCCGTTGAGGCCGAGAATGACGGTGAACGAGCGCGGCGCCACGCTAAGGCTGACGCCATCGAGGGCGAGGCGCGCGCCATAGGAATAGCTGACGTCGCTGACCTCAAGGGCGGGGGTTGGCGCAACGACGGCGGGGCACATCGGCGTCTGTTCTCAGTTGGGCCCGAAGGCGACGCCCCACGGCAGTTCGCCGACCTGGATGGACTTGATGACCTTCAGCGCCGCGACGTCAATGACCGAAACGTCGTTCGACACGCCGTTGGCGACCAGCAGATATTTCTCGTCCGGCGTAAACGCGCCATGCCAGACCCTTTGGCCGACCAGCAGATATCTGAGCACCGCGTGCGTGACGCCGTCGACCACCGCGACCCGGTTGGCCGGCCCCAGATCGATGAAGCCGAGCTTGCCGTCCTTGGTCAGGTTGATGCCGACCGGCTGGATCGCTTCGGCCCGCAGCCCCGGAATATCGAACGTCACCGTCTGCTTGATGCGCCGGGTCGCCGGATCGATGATCGCAAGGCCGCCGCCGACTTCCGAGGTCGCCCACAATTCCGAGCCGTCCGCCTTGAACGCCGAAAAGCGCGGACGCGAGCCGAGCAGCACGCTGTCCACGACCTCGTGACTGGTCGTGTCGATGAAATGCGCCATGCTGGTCGTTTCGGAGGTGCAGACGAGGGTCTTCGAATCCGGACTGACCGCCATGCCTTCGGGTTCGATGCCGACCGCGATCTGGCTGGTCGCCATGCGCGTGGCGACATCGATGACGGTCACCATCGCATCGTTCTCATTGGCGACGTAGAGCGTCTTTCCGGCCGGGTCGAGCGTGAATTGCTCGGGATCCGGACCGGATGGCAGCTCGCCGGCGTTGTTGAGGGTCTTGGTGTCGAATATCTGGATCGTGTCGTCGTCGCCGAGCGCCACAAAGACGAATTTTCCGTCGCGCGAGACTTCAATGCCGCGCGGGCGCTGGCCGGTCTTGATGGTGGCGACGGTCTCCATCTTGTCGGTGTCGACCACCGAGATGGTGTTGCTCTTCTCGTTCGACACATAGGCGAGATAGGCGAAAGCCGGCCCGGGCGCCGCCCAGCAGAGCGCGGCGGAAAGGCCGAAGACCGCGACCCGGCGCGAGGCGAACATGGCGATCTCTCCCCCGTGGCGGGCGTCCCGGCTCAATTGAGTTTGCACCTGGTCTCCGGACGATCGACGCCGAGCGTGTCGAGTTCCGAGAACTGATGCAGATACCCTTCCTGCGGCGATGTCGAGACGGTGTTGCGTCCGTCGAACAGCAGGATCGGCTGCCGCAATTGCAGGTTCCAGTCCCGCAGCGTCAGCCGCTGGCCCTTGAACGCCGCGAGCGAAAAATCCGGACCCTTGATATAGGCGAACAGCTTCGCCGGATCGTTCGAACTGGTCCGCGTCGCCGCTTCGCCGACGAGCCGCATCGCGCTCCACGCCTGCATGTCGAGCGGCGTCATGAAGCGGCGCCACGCCTTCGCGAAACGGTTCTGCAATTGCACCGCGCCCCATTGATCGAACGCTGCGTCCCACGTGGTCGGGACCAGCCCGGCCGACCCGGCGACCGGACGGGCGTCCCATGTGCGATAGGGCAGGTAGCCGGCGAAAACCTCGCTTTCGTCGGCCGCGACCAGCACGTCGTAGTCCGGCGCGCTCTGCGTCAGAACCGGCATCTGGCGTTGAATTTCAACGATGCCGCTGTCGGTGCGTCGCGCGCCGCCGGTATCCTTGTACTCGCGCTCGTCGACGATTTTCGCGCCGAAGCGCGCCGCGGAGCGGCGAAGCGCGGCGGCGAGGAGCTTGTCCTTGTCGTGCGAGCCGACGATCAGCAGCCATTTGCGCCATTTCTTCCAGGCCAGATACTGGGCGAGGCCGTCGGCCAGCATCGAGCGCGTCGGCGCGACATGCACCACATTGGCGCGGCAGTCCTCCTCGCGCAGCCGATCGTCGGTGGCCGCGGCGTTGATCAGCACGACGCCGCGCGCCTTTCCGGCGTCGGCGGCCTTCAGCAGATTGTCGGCGTCGAGGTCCGCGACGACAAACGAAACGCCGCCGTCGGCCAGCGCGCCAACCGCCGCCGCCGGGTCGTCCCCGTCGCGCAGTTGCCGGTCGATCAGTGTGAAATGCTGGTTGGTGAAGCGGCCGGTGGTGTTGTTGTCGTCGATCGCCAATTGCGCGCCGGCAAGGCCGTCATTGTCGGCTGGAACATCCATCAGCGACAATCTGATCTTCGAGGGGACGCCGTGGAGATAGCCGATCTTGATTTCGAGCGGCTCGGCGGCGAGGCAGGAGGTCGCCCAGAAGAGAGCCGCGGAAAGACCAATCAGACGGCGCAGCAACATCGCACTCCTACGAGTTAGACCGCCTCGGCCGCTTCTTTCACGCCAGCCATTCGCCGGTAGATCAGCGGGGGCGCGATCTGTTCCGATTCGACTTCGGCGGCGGCGACAAATCGCGCGTGGTCGGGCGACAGGTGACAGGCCGGATCGGTCGCCGCGGCGTCGCCGGCGACCGCGAAGGCCTGGCAGCGGCAGCCGCCGTAGTCGATCTCGCGTCGTTCGCACGAACGGCACGGCTCCTTCATCCAGCCCGTCCCGCGGAAGGCCTCGAACGCCGAGCCGTGGCGCCAGATGTCGGCGAGGGGGCGTGTCCGCACATTGTCGAACACGAGGCCCGGCAGGGTCTGCGCGGCGTGGCAGGGCAGCACCTGTCCCGACGGGGTCACCATGATGATCGAGCGGCCCCAGCCGCCCATGCAGGCTTTCGGCAGCCGCGCGTAGTGGTCGTGCGCCACGAAATCGAAATTCAGCACGCCGGCCAGACGGGCCTTCGCCGCATTGACGATTTCGATCGATTCAAGGAATTTCTCCCGCGTCGGGATCAGCGCCGCGCGGTTCTTCTGCGCCCAGGCGTAATACTGGATATGCGCGACTTCGAGCCGCTGCGCTCCGACTTCCACCGCAAAGTCGATGATTTCAGGCAGATGGTCGAGGTTGAGCCGGTGCATCGGCGCGTTGATGGTCAGCCCGAGGCCGAGCTCATGCGTCCAGCGCGCGACATCGCGCTTCTTGGCGAGGCCGCCGCGGTAGCCCGAGATGCGGTCGGCGTTGTCAGGAACCACGTCCTGGACCGACACCTGGACGTGATCGAGGCCGATTTCGGCGAGCCGGGCCAGATGCTCTCGGGTCAGCAGCACCGCCGCGGTGACCAGGTTGGTGTAGAGGCCGGCGGCCACCGCGTGGGCGAGGATGCGGTCGAGATCGCGGCGCGCCGTCGGCTCGCCGCCCGACAGATGCAGTTGCAGCGCGCCCATCGCCGCCGCTTGGGCGAAGGTCTCGCCCCACTCGTCGGCGGTCAACTCGCGATTGGCGCGCTCCAGTTCGAGCGGGTTGGAGCAATAGGGGCATTGCAGCGGGCAGCGGTGGGTCAGTTCGGCCAGCAGCCCGGCCGGCCCGCCGGCGAACGGCGCATAGGCGGTCGGCGCGCGCGAAGCGGCCGACGCCGGCGACGCGCCCGCCCCGTCGCGCAGCAGCCGCTTGTCGGCGAGGCCCTGCAACAACGCGGTGACGTCCCTGGCGATGATCTCGACCGGCGCCGAGTAGGTCCGCGCCAGATGCGCGGCGATCTCGGCGAGGCTGCGCCGGCCGTCGCACAGATCGAGCACCGCCAGGCCGATCGCGTCGACTTCGTAGGCGCGCTCCGGCCCGAGGATCACCGTGCGCTCGCGCGCCTGGTCGCGGTGGAGGCGCGCATAGCGCGCAAACGCCGGCCGCGACTCCGGCCCGATCACGTAACGCCGTCCGGCCGGTCGATCAGTCATGGCTCTGCCCCGGTCGGAACGCGCCCGGCGGGATTGCTCCCGGCGTCACATAGGCGTGATTGAGCGCGTCGAGTTGCGCCCACAGCATATCGCATTTGAAACGCACCGCGTCGACGCAGGCGTCCTGCTCCGCGCGGCTGCGCGCATGAACCTTGACATAGTTCAAAGCGAAATCGGCGTCGCGCGGCGCCTGGGCCAGCCGGCGCTTGAAATACGCCATGACGCGCTCATCGATGAAATCGTAATTTTCCAGCATGCCGGAAATACGCTCGCGGTGGATCGGCGGCGCGAACAGCTCGGTCAGCGAGGAGGCGACCGCCACAACCAGCGGCTGCTCGACGACAAAGCGCACATAGGCTTCGACCGCGAATTTTGTCGCCGGGAGCGCCCCGCGGCGCGACACGACATAATCGCGGGGCAGGCCAAGCCCGTCGGTCAGCGTCAGCCAGCGTTCGATGCCGCCTGGCTCCTCGCCATAGCCGTCATGATCAAGGAGGCGATGGATCCATTCGCGCCGCAATTCGCGGTCGTGCACCCGGCTGATGAACGCCGCGTCCTTGCGCGGCACGCCCTCCTGATAGCAGTAGCGGTTGAGCGCCCAGGCCTGCACCTGGCCTTTGTTGAGCTCGCCGCCGTGCAGCAGCTTATGGAACGGATGCTTGTCGTGATAGCGCTCCGCGCCGACCGCGCGCAACGCGGCGTCGAATTCGGCCGGGTTCAGCGGCAGCGTCTCGGACAGATCGGCGGAAGCATTCTCGTTCATAGCGTCACCTCCATCCCGTCCCAGCCAATCTCCCAACCGGCGGCGATCGCCGCCGCTCGCTGTTTCGAGGAAGCGTCAAGCACCGGGTTGGAATTGTTGACATGCACGAAAATCTTTCGCGCGACCTCGAGGCTTGCGAAAGCGGCGATCGAACCGTCCGGCCCGTCCATGTTGACGTGACCCATGCGTGAACCGGTCTTGCCCATCAACCCTTGTTCGATCATTTCGTTTTCATGCCATAGCGTGCCGTCGAAGAACACCAGCGTCGCCCCCCGCACGCGGTTGGCGAGGGCTTCGTCGATCCTGGCGCAACCGGGAATATAGAAAAACGCCTCGCCGGTCGCCGGCTCGATGACCCGCAGGCCGAGGGTGTCGCCGATTTGCGTGCCGAAATCGACCGCGCCGGCGTCCTCGAGATACAGGGCGACCTTCCCCGGCGCCGCGAAGGCTTCCACCGCTAGCCCGAGATCGACGCCGGCGCCCCGGATTTGCTGCGCCGCGCCGAGCGGCAGTTCGATTCGCGCGACGAGGTCGGGCGCCAGAATGTCGAATATCGCGTTCGCGCCGAGCGCGTCGAGCACGCGGCGCGAGGCGTAGACGCTGAACGGCTGCGCCTCGCGCAGCGTCAACAGGCCCGCGACATGATCGACGTCGCCGTTGGTCAGCGCGACCGCCTTGATCGGGCTGGCGCGCGCCCCCGCGCCGATCGGCGGGGCCAGTTGCGGCGTCGCGGCGATTTGCTCGCGCAGATCGGGCGAGGCGTTGAGCAGAAGCCAGTTTTCCCCGTCCGCGCTGACCGCGAGAGAGGATTGCGTTCGCGCTGAAAATCCCGGCGCGCCGGCCCGAACGGCGCGACAATTGGCGCAATTGCAATTCCATTGCGGAAACCCGCCGCCCGCGCTCGATCCGAGGACCCTGATCCGCACTGTGTTCCTTCGCCCGCGCATCCCGATCGACCTCGACGGCGCGCCGGCCCTTGCCTTGAACTCCAACAATGGCGCGCCGGTGACCACCGCGCCTCGACGCCCGCGCCGGCGTCGCGTCCCATGCCGCCGACCGACGCGTCGTCGGGCGACGCACGGCGAAGAGGCTTAGCCGGCGCGCATTATAGGACCAATCTGGGCGCGTTGACGGCGGGCCGGACCTGGGTCGCGACGGAGTCCAACTACTTGGACGGTTGGCCCGGGATCTTGCCCACCGTGATCTCGATCGCCGCGTAATAGGCGGCAAGATTGTTGATATCGTCGGGAGAGAGCGTCGGAGCGATCATCGACATCATGTCGCTCTTGCGCTCTCCGGTCTTGAACGCGTTCAACTGTTCGATCAGATAGTTCTCGTTCTGTCCGGCGATATTGGGAGCTTCCGGGATTTTCGACAGCCCGTCGAGGCCGTGGCAGACCTCGCACTGCTGGGCCTTCTCCCGACCCGCCTTGAGATCGCCCGCGGCGTCGGCGCGCCCGTGAATCGCGACGAGAACAGCCAGCGACATCGCGGAAGCCCCAATTCTCGCTATTGGCCGCATCCGTTGCATCCCGCCCCCTGCCGAACAGAACCAAAAACAACGGCCCCGGCTTTCGCCGGAGCCGTCGGATCATATCGTCGTCGTGTTACTTGCCGTCATACCAGATGCGATAGACCGCGCCGACGAGGTCGTCGGAGACCAGGAGCGAGCCATCCCAGGATTGCTGGACGTCGACCGGACGGCCGAGATAGTGGCCGTTATCGTTCCAGCCCTCGGCGAAGGGAACCGACGGACCTGCGACATGGCCGTCCTCCTTGAGGAAGGTCACCATAACGCGCGCGCCGACCGGCACCGTGCGGTTCCACGAACCGTGCTGGGTCGAGAAGATCGCGCCCTTGTACTTGGCCGGGAACATGTCGCCGGTGTAGAACGACAGGCCGAGGTCGGCCGCATGCGCGACCTGCTCGACCTCGGGGAACACGATGTCGGCCGGCGGCGTATCGTTCTTGTATTCGTTGGTGCGCGTATGCCCGCCGCCGTACCACGGGAAGCCGAAGTTCTCGCCCATCTTGGTCGATGTGGTTCATCTCGCCGGGAGGAATGTCGTCGCCCATGCCGTCGACCTGATTGTCATCGATCCAGAGCGTCTTGTCCTTCGGATTGAAGTCCATGCCCTCGGGATTGCGCATGCCAACCGCGTAGACTTCACGGTTCTTGCCGTCCTGGTCCATGCGAATGACGCCGCCAATCCCCAGTTTCCGGTACATGTCCATTTTTTCCTTGGGCGGCACGTTGTAGGGCTGGCCAAGCGAAATGTAGAGCTTGTTATCCGGGCCGACGCGGCATGTGCGGGCGTTGTGGTTGAAGCTTTCTTCCGAAGCCGGGATCAGTTGTCCTTGGGGAACAACCACGCCCACGGCGACGTCCGGGCTTTCATAAAAGAACTCGGCCGCCGGATATTGCAGAACGCGATTCTGCTCGACGACGTAGAGGAACCCGTCCTTGGAGAAGCACGGGCCGTTCGGGTCGGTCTTCGGAAGCGAGGGGGCGAACTCTTTCACTTCCTCCGCGACGCCGCTGCGCGAACGATCGGTCACCGCATAGATCTTGGACTTGCGCGTTCCAACGAAGGTCACAACGCCTTGCGGACCGACGGCCATATGGCGCGCGTCGGGCACCAGGGCGTAGAGATCGATGTGGAACCCGGGCGGCAGCTTGATCTTGGTCAGGATTTGCTTGACCGCGTCAGCCTTCGCGCCGGTCTGCGGGATGGTCGGCCAATCCACCGGAGCCATGCGGTGCATGGCGCCCAATGTATCGATAGCGTCATCCGCTCGCGCGACAGCCGGGCAAATGGCCAGCGCCGTCAATGCCAACGTCGTAGCAATGTGAAACTTCATCGATTCCTCCCATGGGTCTATTGTCTATGGTCTTTGCCGCTCGACGCTCACGCGCCGATTTGCGCGCTTTCGCACGCAACAGGATGCGTTCTCCCGCGGTGAACCCGCGCAACCGCGCAGGCTAACACCGCCTCCATCGGATTGAAACTCCGACGTTGGAATGTCCGGCCTAACAAATCACCATGCCACCATGCGCCTCTCCGAGTTGGTCCAATGCGAGGGCAATAGCCGGCAGATGTCGCATCTCTTTGGCGGCGCCCGGTTGGACGACGCCCCGCCGTGGCTTGCCGCGACTTGCGCCCACGACAGACTAGTTGATTTCCACGCGCGCCGCCGTTCCGCCGCCGCGCATTTCCCGCATCGTGGGAAATTGAATAATTATAGATATATAACAGCGAGTTGCGCGCACGGAAGGCAAACCCTTCGATGGCGTGGGATGGCTCCGATGTTCCACATCGTGAAAATACACCACGCTTGCCGCACTCGAACGTCATCGCGCGCCGCGGGACGGTTTCGGACAGGCAACTTACAGCGAGCGGCGGAATGAGCGCCGCGATCCCGCCGCGGCGGTGAGAAGCCCAAAATCCGCCTGATCGGCCGCGCCTTACGCCGCGGGCGTCGTCTGCGCCCGGTGAGGGCCGTTCCGCCGGCCGTTCTGTTTCGTCGGGGCTTCCGGCGCTTCGCGCAGCGTCGGACCGGGGCGTCTGCCGCCAAGTTCGAGAGTGAGTTCGCCGGCGATCGAGCGAACCAGGGAGCCGAGCTGCGGCAACCGCTCTCGCGCCACGCGGATCGCCGGGCCCGAGATGGATATCGCCCCGATCGGTTCGCTATGCTCGTTCAGCACGGCGGCCGCCACGCATCGCAGGCCGGGCGAGGATTCTTCATCGTCGATCGCGTAGCCGATCGTGCGAACTTCCGCCAAATGAATCGCCATGTCGGCGGGGGTGTCGATGGTCTTGCGGGTGAAGCGGGTCATGCCCCGCACCGTGAGGATGCGGTTGACTTCTTCCGGCCGCATCGCCGCCAGCATGCTCTTTCCAAGAGAGGTGCTGTGCAGCACCGCCCGGCCGCCCGGCTTGCAGATCGCGCGCATCGTCTGGCGGCTCTCGACCTGGTCCATATACACCGCCATATCGCCATTCAGAATCGCCAGATTGGCGGTCTCGCCGCTCTCCTCCATAAGGCGGCGCAGAAGCGGGCGCGCGCCTTTCGCAATGTCGCGCACGCCGACAAAAGCGCTGCCGACGGTGAAGGCGTCAACCCCCACCTGCCAGCGCGCGCCATCGGTCCTGAATTGGGCGAAACGATCCTGCTGGAGCGTGGACAACAGGCGATGGACGGTCGAGGAAGCCAGGTTCGTTGCGCGCGCGATCTCGGTCAACGTCGCGCCATCGCTTGCCGCGGCGATCACCTTCATGATGGAAAGGGCGCGTCGCAGCGATTGGACGCTGCCGGTCTTTTCGGTGGTTCTCTTACGATACGCTTCCCCGTTCACCAACGCCCTGGCCACCCGGTTTCCTCCCCCAGTCGTCGCCTCCTCGTTGGGAGCGCCAATGGCGCCCGTTCCCGATGCCCCGCCGTTGTCGCTCGCTCGCAATATCGTGGCTTGACCGCCAATTCCGGACAGCCGACGTTTGCAATGGCCGCTATGAAAATGACCACCCGCGCTCTGTCCGCCACCGCGAGCGGCGTGGGCGCGTGGCGAGTAAAGGAGGCCAATCTCGCGACGATCGACGGACTGGCCGGTTGTTGTCGCCCACGCCGGAGAGCCAGCAATCCGGCTCGCCGAGAGCGAAACATTGCCCCACCGCGGAAGGTCTCCGCAGTCGGATCAAATAGCTTGCGGCGCCTTAGCGCGATACGCGAAAACCACGGTCGCCGCTCTCGGCCGCGCCAACCTTGCGGCTGGCCAGAAGCTTTCCCGCAACGCCTCGCACCCAGAACCGTACGCGGTGACCCGCTCCACGGCTTTTATCGCCAATTGGCGTTCGGCTACTTTCGCATAGCCGAACGCTGTTAGTTCACACGGTCGCTGATGCGTAGCTGGTGACTTCCATGCCCAGGCATACTTCAACGACGATCGGGGTTGTCCAAGACATCTCTCTCTCCCTGATTCGGTTCTTCGCGGACTACGGAACCTCATCCGCGACCGATCGTAGCACAATCCGTTTTTCTCACGCAAGGAGATTGCTCGCAGCTCTGGCGACCGCGATGGCTCGACCCCGCCGATCGGCCCGGCCGCGGCGGGTCGCGCAGGGCTTGTTTGCGGCTTGGATTCTTCGCTGCGGCAAGAAGCGCCCGGCGATCCCCGCCCCACGCTTGTCACGATAAGGTGATGCGTGGCCGGGGCCATTCTCGGCGCGCCGACCGACCGCAGGACCCTTTTGTGTTGAGTCCGAACGGTTCGCGGCCGGCCGCGAGCGCTCTGCCGGCGTCGCCAAATCCAAACAAAGCCGCCCGCTATCGAAAGCGCAGAGGGTCTCGCGGCCATTCAAGAGATTGCGCTCGCAGAGACCTCCCCGACGGTCAATTCCCCGGCGCGGGAGCGTTGGGGTTGTAGCCGCTGACAAAGTTGTTTCGGTTCGGCATTGCGACCTTGGGGAGCGACCTGGCGTCGAGAATCGCGTCGCCCGGCACAAGGTGGTTCAGGAACAGCACGTAGGCGCTGACCGCGTAGACCTGGCTCGGCGAGAGGGATTGCGGGGCGTTGAACGGCATGGCGCGGCGCACAAAATCGAAGAGCGTGGTGGCGGACGGCCAGTAGCTCCCTACGGTCTTGATCGGCGTCGCTGTTCCGATGGTCCCCGAGCCGCCCGCAAGCCGATCCATCGGCTTGCCTTCGCCGTGACCGCCATGACACGAGGCGCATTTGTCGGCGAAGATCGCCTCGCCCTCACGCACGCTGCCGCGCCCCGGCGGAAGGCCCGTACCGTCCGGCGCGATGTCGATGTCCCAGCCCGCGATCTCGCTCGGGCTGGCGAGGCGGCCGATGCCAAAATCCTCGCCGGCGACCGCGATGCTCACGCCCGCGACGAGCCACGTCAGCAGCGTCGCGCGAGCGGCATGGCTACCCCGCATTGGTGACGGCTCCATCTTCGGCGACGTTCCAGGTCTGAATGGCGTTGTAGTGGTAGTAGGAGCGGGCGTCGCGCGTTTTGAGGAGATCGTCGCGGGTCGGCTGGACGTAGCCGGTCTCATCGGTCGCGCGGCTCGACAGCGCCGCCGGGCCGCCCGACCAACGCCACGGCAATCGGAAGCGGGTGAGGCATTTCGACAGGACCGGTTCTTGCAACGTCGCGTCGGCCCAGGTCGCGCCGCGGTCGGCGCTGACTTCGACTTTCACGACCTTGCCGCGTCCGGACCAGGCCACGCCGGAAATCTCGTGAAAGCCGGGCGCCGGGAGCCTGCGTCCGCCCGAAGGCATGGTGATCACCGACTTCGCCTCCATCACAAAATTGAACTGGCGGGCGGTCCCGTCCGGCATGATCCAACTGTATTTCGAAGTCTCTTCGCGAGTGTCCCAGGGTCCGACGCCGAACTTCAGGCGACGCAGCCATTTGACATTGGTGTTGCCCTCGTAGCCCGGCAGCAACAAACGCAGGGGATAGCCCTGCTCGGGCCGCAGCCGCTCGCCGTTCTGCGCATAGGCGAGCATGGCGTCGTCGAACGCCTTGGCGATCGGAATGCTCCGCGTCATGGCGGCGGCGTCGGCGCCCTCGGCGAGCATCCACAGCGCCTCGGGTTTCGGGCCGCACTCGCCAAGCACCGTTTTGAGCGCCACGCCCGTCCATTCACAACAACTGAGCAGGCCATGGGTGTCCTGGACGGTCAGGCGCGGATCGGGCTTGCCCCAGTTTTGCGTATTGCCGGAACATTCCAGAAAATGGAGGCGGCAGACTGCGGGAAAGCGCATGATGTCGGCCATCGTGAAGATCATCGGCTTGTCCACCAGGCCGTGGACGATCAGCCGGTGCTCCGCCGGATCGATGACCGGGACGCCCGCGTGGTGTCGCTCATAGTGCAAGCCGTTTGGCGTGATGACGCCGTGAAGGTCCTGCAGCGGCGTCAGGCTGACGGCGGCTTGGCGCGTCGGATACGGCGAGCCGACGCTGCGTTCACGCCGGACGACGTCGGCCTCGAATTTGGACGGCAACCCATAGGGCGGGCTCATCACCTCAGCGCCCGGCGCCAACTGCCATTCCGGAACATTGGGCGGAAGATTGGCGCCCGGCGCAGCGGTCTCTTCGGCCGGCGCCGAAGTTGCGCTCGCCGCCCCCGCTGCGAGCATGGCCGCGGCGCCCAGAACAGCACGGCGGGTGACGGGTTCGCTGTTGGTCCGTTGCCCGGTGCGGACGATGCTCCGCATGCTGACCTCACAAAACCGTATGCTAGCAAATCTCGGAAGCGCTTGTCGACGATCGCCAGCCTATGTTACCTGCTGGACAGAGCGCGGCATATCGGCTCCGCCGCGCAGCGGCTGATCGGCGCGACGGCGTCGCCTCGGGCGACCGTATCGGGAACACCGGGCGCCCTCGCTGTCGCGTCTGTCTCCGCTCTTCCCCGTTGAAAGAATCGCGCGCCGAACATGTCAGCCCCTCCCGAATCCCGGCTCCAATCGCGGGCTCCGCCTCTGCTCCCATGGGCGCTGGCGGGTTTGCTGGTGCTCGTCGTCGCGGTCGCGATCGTCGGCGCGCTCACCTTGTGGCCGTCGTCCGTGGCCGGCTTTCCCGCGGGATTCGGCAAGACGTTTCGCGACTGTGCGGACTGCCCGGAAATGGTCGTCATCCCGCCCGGCGCCGGGACGATGGGGTCGCCGGCGTCCGACGTCGACCATGCCCCGGAAGAGGCGCCGCAACATCCCATACAATTGGCCAAACCGCTCGCCGTCGGCCGCTATCCGATAACCCGCGCGGAATTCGCCGCCTATGCGCGGGAGACGTCGGGGGCCGACAGCGTCGTCGGCACATCGTTCGAGGCGACCGATCGGGATCCGGCGGTGATGGTCACCTGGAGCGATGCGAACGATTTCGCCGAATGGCTGTCGCGCCGTACCGGCCAGCACTACCGATTGCCGACCGAAGCCGAGTGGGAATACGCGGCGCGCGGCGGCACGCAGACCCGCTATTGGTGGGGCGACGACATCGGGCAGGGCAACGCCGATTGCGGCATGTGCCGGAGCCGCTGGGACAGCCGCTCGACGAGTCCGGTCGGAAGCTTCAACGCCAATCCCTTCGGTCTCTACGACATGCTGGGAAACGTCTACCAATGGGTCGCCGATTGCTATTGGAAGGACTATAGCGGGGCGTCGGAAGACGCGTCGACGCCGTTCGACCGCGCCGATTGCCGCACGCGCGTGCTGCGCGGCGGATCGTGGATGAGCAACCCGGATGATCTTCGCGCCGCGGCGCGCTATGAACTCGACGCCGGCGCCCGCCAGGACGTGGTCGGTTTCCGCCTCGTTCGGACCCCTTCGGAATAGGCTGCGCCCCGGCGCTTTGCGGGATGTTGGCCGGCTTCTATAGTGCCGGCCGGCCAGCGCGGCGCGGAGGTCGGCGGGCCGGGCGAGCAAGGAACAGTTGAAGGGCGGATCGCCGTGGAGTACGCATCAGGTCTCCATTTCGCCGGCGCGGTGCTCGAAATCAGCGTCATCGATCTGATGTTGAGCGCCGACAACGCGCTCATCATCGCGATGTGCTGCAGTTCGCTGCCCGCCGCGCATGTGCGCACGGCGGTGGTTCTGGGGACCGCCGGGGCGATCGTGCTGCGCGGTCTGCTGACGATGGTCGCGGGCCTGCTGCTTCAGATCCCCTACCTCAAGATCATCGCCGCCGTGGCGCTGGCGGCGATCGCCATCAAGCTGATCGCGGCCAACGATCGAAGCGACCCGTCGGACGAAGCGGCGCCCGGACAACGACGCGACGGCGGCGCGGCCGTCGGGGTCGCGGGCGGCGCGACGACTGCCGCGTGGAGCGCCGTCGCGACGTTCGTGGCGGCCGACGCGCTGATGAGTCTCGACAACATCGTGGCTCTCGGGGCGATTGCGCAGGGGAGCGCGCTGCTGCTAATCTTCGGTCTTCTGCTCAGCATTCCGCTGCTGGTCTTCGGCGGCCTTCTTGTCGTGGGGCTCCTGAAACGCCACCCGATTCTGGTAAAGACGGGCGGCGCCATTCTGGGGTGGATCGCTGGCGAGATGGCTGTCGCCGACCCGGTCATCGCAAGCTGGGCGGAGAGGGAGGCCCCGGCGTTGTGGATCGTCTTGCCGCTGCTCGGCGTGGTGTTTGTCCTTTGGGAGAGTCGAATCCTCCTGTCGGCGCGTCGGCGCGACAATTCTCTCGCCCGCGCCGCCGCGGCGTCGCCGGCTGAAACCCATACGATGGCGATGGCAGGTCGACGGGCCGCCACCGGGGGAACCGAATGAGCGACAATCTCCAGGATCGTCTTGTCGGCGCGTGGAGCCCCGGCGGCTCGCTCGACGAGATCATCGCCTTGGCCCGCTCCCGCCTGCCGTGGTTTTCGCGCATCCCGAGCGTCGGCCTCAAGATGCTCTCGGTTTTCGCGCTGCTGGCCTTTGTCGGTTGGCTGGCGACCGGCATCTACAAGGTGCAGCCCGACGAACGCGGTCTGGTGCTGCAATTCGGCAAGTGGGTGCGCAGCAGCGATCCTGGCCTCAACTATCACCTGCCTTATCCGATCGAGACCGTCCTCCTGCCCAAAGTCACCCAGGTCAATCAACTCAAGGTCGGCGGCGGCGCTGGCAACCAGATGCTGACCGGCGACGAGAATATCGTGGAGGCCGACGCGACGGTGTTCTGGAAAATCCGGGATCCGCTCGACTACATGTTCAAGGTCTACGATCCCGAGGGGACGGTGAAAGTCGCCGCGGAGAGCGCGATCCACGAAGCGATCGGCCGCAACCCCCTTCAGGCGGCGCTCTCCGACCGTCGTCAGGAGATTGCCGACCAGGCGCAGCAATTGCTGCAATCCTTGCTCGATTCCTACCATGCGGGAATTCTGGTGACGCAGGTGCAGCTTGAGCGTGTCGATCCGCCCGAGCTGGTCATCGACGCCTTCAACGACGTGCAGCGCGCCCGCGCCGATCAGGAACGCGCCCGCAACGAGGCGCAGGCCTACAGCAACGACATCCTGCCGCGCGCCCGCGGCGAGGTCGAGCGCATGAAGCAGGACGCCGAGGCATATAAAAGCCAGGAGATCAGCCTCGCGCGCGGCGAGGCCAGCCGCTTTCTGTCGGTCTACGATATCTACAAGCAGCATAAGGATGTGATCGCCGAGCGGCTCTACATCGAGACCATGGAGGCGGTCTTGAAGAACGCCAGTCGAGTCATTCTCGACGCGTCGTCGGGCGATGGCCGCATGGCGGACGTAGTGCCTTATTTGTCGTTGTCGGAGAGCGCGGCGCGGCCGCCTCCGGCGGCGCCGGCCGCGATTTCGGCGCGGGCGCCGTCTCCGCCGGCCGCGCCATCGCCGGGAGCCGTGCGATGAGGGGCCGGATCTGGATCGCCGCGATCGTGCTTGTCGCGTTGGGCGGCTGGCTGATCAGTTCGGTGTTCTTTACCGTGGACGAAACGCAACAGGCCCTGGTGCTGCGCCTTGGCAAACCTGTGGCGACCATCGTCGAGCCGGGTCTGAGCATGAAGACGCCGCTGATCGACAGCGTCGTCTATTACGACAACCGTATTCTGCAGCTCACGCCGGGGAGCGAGCAGATCATTCTGGGCGACCAGAAACGCATCGAAGTCGCGACCTACACGCAGTTTCGCATTGCCGACGTGTTGCACTTCTACCAGGCGGTGCGCACGGCGGATCAGGCGCGTTCGTGGCTCTCCCAGATCGTCAGTTCGTCGCTGCGGCGCGAATTGGGCAAGGTGAAACTCGCCTCGCTGCTCACCGAGGACCGCGACGCCGTCACCCGACGGATCGAAACGGAAGTGTCGGAGAAGGCGAAACCTTTGGGCATCGAGGTGGTCGCGGTGCGCATTCGACGGGCCGACCTGCCCAGCGGAACCAGCCAGTCGATCTATGATCGCATGACGTCGGAACGGCAGCGAGAAGCAAAGGAGTTGCGGGCGCAAGGCTTCGAATGGGCGCAAAAGATCCAGGCCGCCGCCGATCGCGAACGCACGACGATGCTGGCCGACGCCCAGGAGTTCAGCACGATCACGCGCGGGGAGGGCGAGGCCGAAGCGAACAAGATCGTCGCCGAGGCCTACGACCGCGACCCCGATTTCTTCCGCCTCTACCGCTCGCTGCAAGCCTATCGTCAATCCCTCGCGCAGACGAGCTCCACGGTGCTGCTCTCGCCGGGAAGCGAGTTCCTCCACTTGTTCAACAGCGGCCCAACGCCGTCGACTTCGAAGTGAAGACGCAGCGAGTCTCGCGTCGGCGCCGGCGCTCCAGTTCTTGCCGGCTCGCGGGCGCCGGCGTCCGCCCGGTCGACGAACGAACCCCGAAAGCGCCCTGATGCGATTGTGGATCAAGGACCCGCTCGCCATTCTCGCCGAGGGCGCCGAGCGCGGCCTAGTGGTCGAGGGGACGCACATCGTCGAACTGGTGGGGCGCGGCGGAGCGCCTGCCGCGCCGGTCGGCGCTTCCTTCGACGCCTCACGCCATGTCGTGCTGCCCGGCCTCGTCAACACCCACCATCATTTCTATCAGACGCTGACGCGCGCCCATCCCCAGGCGATCAATCAGGACTTGCTCCCCTGGCTTGCCGCGCTCGCGCCGATCTGGGCGCGGATGAAGCCGGCGCATCTGCGCATTGCGATGCGTCTGGCGCTGACCGAACTGATGCTGTCGGGCTGCACGACGGCGGCCGATCATCATTACGTGTTCTCGCCGGGACTGGAGAATGCGATCGACATCGAGGTCGAGGAGGCGCGCCGGCTCGGGATGCGGATGACGGTGACGCGCGGCTCGATGAGCCTGTCGCAGAAGGACGGCGGTCTGCCGCCCGACGACATCGTGCAGGACGAGGAGACGATTCTGGCCGACAGCGAACGCGTGCTGAAAATGTTCCACGACCCCCGGCCCGGCGCCGACATCCGCATCGCGCTGGCGCCGTGCTCGCCCTTCTCGGTCAGCCGGCGGCTGATGGCGGAAACCGCGGCCATGGCGGAGCGCTGCGATTGCCAGATGCACACCCATCTCTGCCAGACCCTGGAGGAGGAGCAGTTCTGCCTCGAAACCTATCGCGTCAGGCCGGTCGACTTCATCGAGCAAGCGGGATGGATGAACCCGCGGGCCTGGGTGGCGCACGGCATCTATTTCAACGCGGATGAGATCAGCCGCCTTGGCCGCGCCGGCGTCGGCGTCTGTCATTGCCCTTCCGCCGACGCGGTGCTGGCGCTCGGCATTTGCCCGACCAAGGACCTCGAAGCCGCCGGCGCACCGGTCGGCCTCGGGGTGGACGGCTCGGCCTCGAACGATTCCTCCAACATCATGGAGGCGGTTCGCCACGCGCTGATGATCGGACGGCTGCGCTACGGCGCCTCGGCGGTGACCCATCTCGATGTGCTGCGCTGGGCGACCGAAGGCTCGGCGCGCTGCCTGGCGCGCGACGACATCGGCCGCGTCGCCGTCGGGCTGGAGGCGGATCTCGCGCTGTTCACGCTCGCCGAGCCGCGTTTCAGCGGCGCGCACGATCCGCTCGCCGCGCTGGTGCTGTGCGGCGCGCATCGCGCCGACCGGGTGATGGTGGCGGGACAGTGGCGGGTGATCGACGGCGCGCCGGTCGGCGTCGATCTGCCGGCGCTGCTCGCCGAGCATCGCGCGGCGGCGCGGGCTTACGCCTGAGATATCAACGCGAACTCGACGTTCTGGAGGCGGTCCCGCTTCGCCTATAGCGATTCTCCGCCGTCGATGGTCAGGGTCTGGCCGACGATGTGCCGCGCCTGCTCGCTGCAAAGAAACAGCACGGCGCGCGCGATATCTGCGACATCGGCGATGCGGCGAGCCGGGATCGCCTTGAGCATCGCGTTATAGTCGAGGCGGCCGGCCTCGAAATCCGCCATGACTCCCTCGGTGTTGACGTGGCCCGGCGCGACGCCGTTGACGCGAACGCCCTTCGAGGTCCACTCGAACGCCATCGATTTGGTCAGACTGTCGAGCGCCGCCTTGCTCGCGGCGTAGAGGCCGCAGCCGAACGCCGGCCGCGCGCCGCTGATGCTGCTGATGTTGACGATCACGCCGGTTCGTTGATTTTCCATGACCCAGCGCGCCAGCGCCTGGCCGCAGAACAGGGGGCCACTGAGATTGGTATGGAGAAATCGCGTCGCGTCTTCGGGGCGCGCTTCGAGCAACGGGATCAGCGCAAAATAGGCCGCGTTGTTGACTAGAATGTCCACGGCGCCAAAGCGCCTCACGGTCGCGGCGATCAGCTCGTTGCAGTCCTCGGGGATCCCGAGATCGGCGTGAACCGCAAGAGCCTGGCTTCCCGCGTCGCGTTCGATTTCGTTCGCAGCCTGGCTTGCGGCGTCGAGGTTTCTGCCCGCGATGACGACGTTCGCGCCGGCCGCCGCGAAGGCGCCGGCTACCGCGCGGCCGATCCCAGCGCTGCCGCCGGTGACGACGACAACCTTGCGCTCAAACTCCAACGGCGAAGGGCGGTGAGGATCGGTCATGAGTTGGGTCTTGCCCGGGCGCCCGCGCGATCATCCGGCATCCGCCGGAGGCGGCTCGGCGGGGCTGAGATTGGCGCTTCCGACCAACATTGGCAATACGACGCGGCCGGCGGCCGGCGCCGGGTCGGATCGAACGCGCGCCCGAGCGCCGCGCCGCCGGCGAGGTCATGGCGTCGGGACGACGGGCGCCGAGAGCCGCTCGGGGATGGTCGTCGCCGCCAGTCGCCGTCTGCGCCGGGAGGCGATCAGATGCGTCACCTTCGGCGATTCGCTGAGCAGCTGGCGGATATGATCTTCGCGCATGCGATCGGCGTTGGTGACCCGTTCGTGCTGGTACATGAGCTCAAGCCAGGACTCGATCAGGAACGTCTCGACGAAGCGCCCGGTGTCGGCGACGTCCTCGAAGACGCCCCACGCGAATGCGCCGTCGCGCTTGCGCTCTCGTCCGAGTTCGTCGAGCGCGCTGACGAACTCGGCGCGGTGCCTGGGTTCGACGCGGTATTCCACCGTGACCAGCACCGGCCCCTGATTGTTGTCGATGTGCTTGGCGACGACCGGAGCACGCCAATGCATCGAGGGCGAGAGGTCGATGCCGACCGCCGTTTGAAGTTTCCACCGCCAGGTCAGCGGAATGGCCAGCAAAGCGCCGGCCGCCGCGATGAAATGGGCGATCGAGAGCCCCTCGACGTTTGCGACATGCCCCCATACCGCGCTGCCGATCGTCATCGCGCCGAAGATCGCGGCGAGCAGGATCGCCAGCCCGCGCCCGCGCACCCAGTCGGGCAGGGCGACCTGCGCCGACACGTAGAGGCTCGTCACCACCACGGTCCACGAAGCGCCCGCGACGACGCAGGCGCTGAGAGCGATGACGGGGCGGTGCGCGAAGCCGAACAGAACGAGCGCGAACACCGTGGCGAGCGTGCCGACCGCGACGACCCGATCGGGCCCGATCTTGGCCTTCAGCCAGTTGAGCGCGAACGAGCCCGCCGTGGCGCCGACGCCGAGCGCGCCAACCATCGCGCCGTAGAGTTCCGGCCCCTGGACCATCTGATGGCGCGCCACGAGCGGCAGCAGCGCCCAGTAGGCGCTGGCGAACGGGGCGAACGCCACCGCCCGGATCACCGTCGCGCGCAAGTGCTGGTTGTTGGCGGCGTAGCGAAGCCCGGTGCGCACGGCGCTGCTCAGACGCTCCGCCGGCAGGCTTTCCGCGCTCTTGCGCGGCGAGCGCCACCACAGCAATGTCGCGACCACCACAATATAGGCGGCGCCATCGATCCAGAACGGCGCGGCGATTCCCATCCCGACAATGACCAGGCCAGCTATGGCGGGCCCCACGGCGCGGCTGATGTTGTAGCCGACGCCGTTGGCGGCGATGGCGCCGTCCAGTTCCGGCCGGTTGACCAGCAGCGGCGCGATCGACAGCCACGCCGGCCCGGTCAGCGATATCAAGGCGCTCAGCAGGAAGGTGGTCAACAGCAGCGCGGCCGGCGACGCGAGGCTGAACGAAACCAGCACGGCGAAGACCGCGATCACGGCGATGGTCGCGAGTTGCGCGACGACGAGAAAGCGTCGCGCATCGATGATGTCCGCGAGCGCGCCCGCGGGCAGGGTGAACAGAAAGACCGGCAGGCTCGACGCCACCTGAACCCGCGCCACGACGATCGGATCGGCGTTGAGGCTCGTCATCAGCCAGGCCGAGGAGGTGTCGAACATCGCATTGCCGATGTTCATGACCAGGCTGGCGATCCAGATCGCCATGAACGCCGCATGGCCGAACGGACCCCACGCCGAGGGCGCCGGTTCCGTCGGCGCCGCGGAGCGCTCCAAGTCCATGCTCAAACTCGTCTCCTGAGATCGCCTCTTCCACAGGCGCATCCGGATACGCCCCGTCCGGGCCGGCTGCAATCCCGGTGGGGTCGGCGCAGGATGCGGCCCGTCGACCAATCCATCCCGTCCGGGATGGGCGGTCGGGCGGCGCGCCGCTCCTTCTATTTGTCCAGGTCGACGATCACCTGCTCGAGCCCGGTGGGCGAGACCCGCAGCAGGCTTGTGTACGGCTGGCTGAGTTCAAGGATCAGGAAAATCGCGCTGGCCACCGAAAGCGCGCCGCAGGCGAGGGCGGCGAGGGTCATCGCGTTGAGGCGCGACAGCAGCCCGAATCCGCAGAACAGCAGACACGACCACGCCGTCACGGTGATCATCAGCGGCCAGGAAATCGCATCGATCACCTGCAGCGACATCAGCAGTCGCGTCTCGCCGATCGATCCGTAGTGCCCATGCGCCTCGGCGAGCAGCTGCCTCTGAGCATCCGTCGTGGGATGCAGCGTGCCGAGAAAATTGCTCATGGAATCCATGTTGGCGTAGGACGCCGCGTAGGCCGCCGTGCGCGTATCCTCGTCGCCCCAGAATTGCTCATGAGCCCAGACCAGGTCGGTCCTCAGCAGCTCGCGCCCGTGATTGGCGTCCGGTCCGTATTGCGCGAATTCCAGATCGAGTTCGAGCGCCCTGGCCGAGAGAAGCTGCAGTTCGGTCTTTTGCGTGTTGAAGACGCCGTAGCTGGTCCAGATGAGCAGCCCGAGGACCAGGGCCAGCAACAGCGTGATCAGTCCGACGACGCCGCCGATCATGTCCCGCGATTTGTCCGACGTGTAGCGCTCCGGCAGAAGCCTCTGCAGGACCAGGCCGAGCACACCGCTGGCGATCATGAGGGCGGCGGCGCCGGCCGTGACGGCAAGGGAGAACATGACCGCTTCCTCATGAGAACGTCAGCGAAGGCAGGAAGCGGGCGTCCCTCAGCCCCGGCGCGCGAATGCGCGGCTTCGTCAAACCTTAGATGCGCGCGTTGGGGGGATCAACTGGCCGAGCGCCGTCCAAGCTTCGAACTGACAGGCCGGCGAGGCCGGCCCGGACGCCCATGATAGAGCCGACGGGATCGTCCGTCGGCGCGTCAATTCCGTCGCCGACCCGCTCGCAGTTCAGGAAGCCTCGACGTCCGAATTGACCATGGACAGGAATTCTCCGCGCGTCATCGGATAGTCGCGGAAGCATCCCAGCATTCGGCTGGTCACCAGATCGGTTCCGCGTTTTTGAACGCCCCGGCTCATCATGCAATGGTGCGTCGCTTTGACGACGACCGCCACGCCGCGCGGCTTCAGCACGCTTTCGATGGTGTTGGCGATCTGCGCCGTGAGGCGCTCCTGGATTTGCAGGCGCTTGGCGTAGGCCTCGACCACGCGCGCGAGCTTGGAGATGCCGACCACGCGTCGATCAGGCACATAGCCGACCCACGCACGACCGATGATTGGCGCGACATGGTGCTCGCAATGACTTTCGAATGCGACGCCGCGCAGCACGATCATCTCGTCGTAGCCCTCGACCTCCTCGAATGTTTTCCGCAGGATCTGTTCGGGGTCCTCGGCGTATCCACAGAAATATTCGCGAAACGCCCGGACCAGCCGCTTCGGCGTCTCCTGCAGACCGTCCCGCTCGGGGTCCTCGCCAATCCAGCGAATAATCGATCGAAAAGCGTCCTCGGCCTGCCCGTCGGTAGGCGTCAGATCATCGTGGCCAGCGGCAAGCTGGCCCGGGAATCGAGCAACGACCATCGGCAGTCCTTTCCCGGCGGGCCTGACCCCATACGCGGCCACATTGTGCATTTCTTCTTCGAGCATAGGCGGTCCGTTGTTACGAAGCGAGCGCGAATTCGACGACAAATTTCTGCATCTCCCAAGGCCCGGCGCGCGAAGGGGGCCGGCGACGGCCGGGCCGGGCGCTCCGCAACGCTGTGGATTCACAGCTTTGCCTGGTCTGACGGACGCTCTCGCGCGATTGCGCTGTTTTGTCGGCCCAGCCTAGTATGGCCGCGCGCTCGCAGGTTGTTCCGGGAATTCGTTTTTCATGCCCTCGCCCTATCGCATCGCCGGCTACGCGATCGTTTCGTCGGACGGCATGATCGCGGACGCCCGTGCGTTCATGCCGGACGGGCTCAAGATCGACGCGGACAAGGAGTTTTTCGCGCGCGAGCTCGATCACGTCGACGTGCTGGTGCACGGACGCCATTCGCACGAATGCCAGGCGAACTCGCCGCTCCGTCGCCGGCTGATCCTGACCCGCAAGACGGCGGGCATCGGGCCGGACTACGAATATCCGAATTCGCTGCTGTGGAATCCCTCCGGCGCGTCGCTGGAGGAGGCGTGCCGCGCCTTGGGGGTAATCAGCGGCGTGGTCGCTGTTCTCGGGGGGACCGAGGCGTTCGATATGTTCCTGCGCGTCGGCTACCAGGCCTTCTATCTGTCGCGCGCTGAGAAGGTGGCGTTGCCCGAGGGCACGCCGGTGTTCTCCCCGGTCGGCCCTTATCGCTCGCCCGAGGATCTGCTGACGCATTTCGGCCTCGAGCCAGGGCCGGTTCAGACCCTCGACGCCGCCAGCGCGCTGAGTCTGGTCGCCTGGACCCGCCGCGCCTCGAACTGAATCTCGCGCCGTCCGGCCGGCTCAATGCGGCCGAAGGTCGACGCCAACGCCTTTGTTGATGAAGCTCAGCGTGTAGGCCTTCTTGTAGTCGGTGTCGGCCTTCACTACGCCGGCCTGGACCATCTTGTCGAAGAAATCCTTCACCCGCGCGTCGGTCATCGCGCCGATGCCCAGTTTGAACGAGTCGCCGGAATCGACGATGCCGAATTCCTTGAGCTTGGCGATCGAGAAGGCGATCTGCTCGTCGCTCATTTCGGGGTTCTCTTTCTTGATCGCCGCGTTCGCCTTGGCGTTGTCGCCGTAGAGATAGTGGTACCAACCGATCGCCGAGGCGTCGACGAAGCGCTGAACGAGGTCGGGGTTCTTTTCGGCGAGATCGCGCCGCGTCTCGATCAGCGTCGCGTAGGTCGAGTATCCCTGGTCGGAGAGCAGGAAGACGTTGGGCTTGAAGCCGGCCTGTCTTTCCACCTCGAACGGCTCCGACGTCACATAGCCCTGCTGGATCGAATTCTTGTCGATGATGAACGACGAGGAGTTGAAGTTGTAGGGCTTGACGTTCTCATCCTTGAATCCCCAGGCGAGCCTCATCCACGCGTAGAAAGTGCTGAGCGCGCCCTTGCTGACGTAAGCCGTGGCTTTGGGCAGATCGGTCCATTTGTCCAGGCCGACTCCGGGGTGCGACATGAACATCTGCGGGTCCTTCTGGAAGTCGGCGGCCACGACGATGGTCGGGATATTCTGTTCGACCGAGAGAAAATCGCCGATCATGTCGCCGCCCATGAAAAACTCGATCTTTCCGGCAATCAGCAGCATGCCGCCGTTCGATTGCGGGCCGCCTTGCATGATCGTCACGTCGAGCCCGTATTTGGCGTAGGTGCCGTCGACGAGCGCCTGGAAGTAGCCGCCGGCCTCGGGATCGGCGAGCCAGTTGGTCGCGAAAGTAACCTTGTCGAGCGCAAGAGCGGGGCTTGCGAGAGCAATGAGGCCGGCGAGCCCGGCCAGGGCGGCGATGCGCATTGTTGACTCCAGTTTCCTCACCGAGCGGAGGTCCGTTCGGCGACCCCTCGCAAACCAGATCGTCGCTTGCTCCGAGCGGGTCGGACCCCCAGCCCACGAAGACCGACGACCCGGCCGGGATTCAGCATAGGGGAACATTTCGGCGAGTTCGAATCCGAAATTTTCGAATGGCGGGGGCGGCGGCGATTTTGGCGGGCTGGGCCGAGGGGGGCGTCAGTCCGCGCATCACGCCCGGCGGGCGTCGAGGGCGGCGACAATCTGCTCGCGCGTCCACACGCACATTTCCCGTTGCGGATAAGGGTGGATGTAGTCGGCGACCCGGAAAAGCGCCTCGCGCGGCAGGTTGAAGGGCTCGCTGTGGAAGTCGAGAAGCCGGAATTCGCCCGCCTCGATATCGACGTTCCGGAACCCCGTCGTATTGAGGTGATTGGTCATCATCAGGAGGCCGATCCGGGAGCGCGCAAAATTCCGTAAAGCTTCGAATATGCTGCTGTTCGGCAGATGAAACAGGCAGTCGCGGCAGAACCACACGTCCGAATCCGGGAATTCGTCGCTGATGATATCGAACTTAAGAAATCTGCGCGAGGCGGCGAAGTAGCGTTCGTTGTTCGCGGCGATCAACGATGGCGCAATGTCGCCGCCGACATAGGCCACGCCCGCCGGAAAATTGACCTCCTTCATCCAATGGAAGTCGCCGCACGGCGCGTCGAAGAATCTCCTTATCGCGAATGTCTCGATAAACCGTTCGAGCTGGGCGCGAAGGTTGAGGGTGTAGGACAGAGTCGAGCCGGGCCCGCTGCGGCTTTCGTCCCCGCTCCAGCGGTTGAGCGCCATGATATTCTCGAAGACGTCTCCAAGGTGCGACATGCTATGCGATTCCTGCGGGCCCGGCGCGCTCAAAGGGCCGGAGCGATCCGATTCGTTTCGTCGGCCTTCGCGATCCATTCGGCGAGCCGGCTCGCGAGTTCGCGGTCATCATAGGCCCGTTCGAAACGACTCAGCGTGCCGAAGCGCTGGAACAGTTCGAAAAGAAACGACCCCTCTGGCGGGTGCGCGGACTTGTCGTAGCCGGACCTTTCGAACAGCTCGCCCCAGAGGTGCAGAAAGGTCGCTTGCCTCGTTGCGGCCGCGACCTCGCCGCGATGGGATGCGAGCAACGGCTTCCAGAAATGATCGGGCTCGATCGGGTAGAAGTCGTGAAAGTCGCGGGCGTAGCGGTCCACGTCATATTCTTCCGCCAGGTCCGACAACAGGAAAGGACCGATGGCGCCCCACGGCTGATCGACGTCGACGGCGCTCTCGGCGCGCCGGATGAGCTCTTCGAGGAGGGGGTGGGCGGGCGGCAGCTTGAGAACCGCATTGTTGATCAGGGATCGCCCGTAAGCCTCCGACTGGCGGCCGAACACGATGGGATCGCCGGCGAAATCCGGCTTTCGCAGGCAGATGATGTCGGTGTCGACCCAGCAGCAGCCGGTCTCCTGGATCATTCTGTATCGAAAAAAGTCGGCGAATGTGGCCAGCGAAGGCTTGCCGGCCACCAGATAGCGCGACAGCAGCGACCTGTCGGGGCAGATCAGGCGCGCGTCGGCCACGCCGATCCCGGGCGGCGGATCGATCCCGCCGTCATAGCAATAGACTCGCAGGCCCGCGCCCACATGCGCGAAGGAGGCGAGGCAGCTATAGGCCAGCGGGTTGAGCGGTCCATGCCAGAACGTCGCAAATTCCGGCGCTTCGCGGCCGCCGGACTCGCTGGAGTCCCCGGCGAAGAGAGGAGGCCGGTCGGTCACTCAAGCCTCTTTCGTTCGCGGGGCGAGGGCGATTTCAGAGGATACGGGCCAGGACATTGCGGTTGACATCCTCCCAGTCGCCGAAGAACGTCTCTGTCGCGAGATGGCCGTTCGACACGAATTCGCAGTAGACATCGAATATCCAGCTCGCATTGATGTCGTCGAGGAGCAGATGTTTGCCGGCGCCCCTGTTGGCGAGGCGAAGAGAGTTGGAGATGTCGGCCCGGCAAACCTCGTCGGTGTGCCCGCCGTCGACATGGAAAATATCGAAGTCCAGGTCCCGGCGATGGGTGGCGAGATAGGGCAGGACCTCTCGGGAGTCGCCGGGGAAATACTGCACCCGGCCCGGAAACTCCTCCATGAGGTATTGGACGCAAGGTCCAGTATATCCGTGCGAGCCGATGTCGACGCCACAGTAGCGCAACGAGGGATTTGCAGAAAGCGCAAGCAGGGCGCTGTGGCCGGCGTTCACCCCGACTTCAATCAGGCTCTTTTTGAAGCGCGTCGCGCGCCAAAGATTTCGTCGCGCCGGCGCCAGACTCGCCGCGGGCAAATTGGCCTCGAATTGATCGTCGCGGTCCCAATAGAATATTCCCCCCTCCAGGGTCTCGCCTGAGGCCGTTACAAAAGCGTTGAGCGCCCGCACCCGCCGTAGGAACCGTTCGGCATAGATCTCGGAGGAATCCCTGCGGTTTAGCGAATAGTCCCGAATTTCCGCTTCGGGTATTTCCTTACCCGGCAACAGCGTCCGGCCGGTCATCTGCCGGACGCCCCGATAGGTTCGAAATCCGCTCGCGCGCCGCGAGCCACATCCGCGGCGGCGCGGTCGAGACGCGCCAATCTCGGCGTCAGTCGTCTTGTCACATCGCTTCTCCGCCCACCGCTCGCCGACCCGGCAGAACGATTTCGCCTGGCTTCGATGAACAGGCCATTCGGTCAGGGCATGGCTATGAACCGGCGCGCGGTATCGCTGATTTTGGCGGCGATCGCAATATCGGCGTCGGTGATCTTGTTGCCGACATCATGCGTGCAAAAGGAAAACGACACCTTGTTCCAGGAGTTATAGAATTCTGGATGGTGGTTCATCACCTCGGCTTCGATTGCGATTTGCACGATGAAGGATATGGCGTCGCGAAACCCTTTGAACTCAAAAGAAGCCTCGATATTCTGTCCGTTGACCGACCAGTCCTTCAAGTGTTTCAGCTCGGACTTTATTTCAGACTCGGTGAGTATCTTGTGATTCGCCATGACGCATCTCCTCGGAAATCGCAACGCCTCGGGCCCACGGGGATCCCGCGGCGGAAGCCTTGGCCGCCGCGCGTTGGCGACATAGCCCTCTAAAGCGCGCCGTCGCCGGTTCAGTTCCGCAAGCCGCCGCCGCCGGTCTGCGCGTGGCCGCCACGACCGCCCGGGTCTGTCCGCGCGGCGGCGCCCGCTGGAAAGATTGGCGCATGCGCGCCGTCGGCGCAATGGCGGAGCGGGCCGCCGGGACGGCCCCGTGAATCCTGGCGCAGTTGCCAATTGGCAAGTCGCATGGGACAAGTTCTCACCATTCAGCGCCCGGCGGGGTCGCCCCAAAAGGCCAATTTTTGTGCAGATCTCCAATAGTCGGTCGGTTGGGATCAGCCGATTTGAGGGGGCCTGTTTGTACGCAAAGGTGATTGGACAATGGAGTTCAATAAAAAAGAAATCGCCCGCGGCGCAGTCCTCAGAAAATTGGGGCTGGCCTCGCTGGTCTCCACGTCCAAGATCGACATCTCCGAATTTCACCATGCCCATGTCGAGCGGCAGACCATCCCGGCGCGTTATACGATCGACGGCCTGACGATCGACGCGCCCTCGGGAATTTATCACCCGACGCCGGATTCCAGTTCGGAACTGTTCATCCGCAACCTGAAGGCGATGAACAACAAGGAAATATCCAAGACCCTCGAAATCGGCGCGGGCTGCGGGGCTATTTCCCTTTTCATCGCCTCGAAATGGGGGTGCCGCGTCGTCGCCTCTGACATCTCGTCGGAGGCGGTCGAGTCGGTCAACCACAACGCCGCGCTGAACAACCTCAAGATCGACGTCATAAAATCGGATTTGTTCAAGAATATCGAAGAGCGTCATTTTGACCTGATAATCTTCAACACACCGCTGATCGATCAGGAGCCGGAGAGCAGCATCGAGCGCTACAGTCTGTGCGATCCCGAGGGCCGCATTGTTGGCGCGTTCTTGCGCGAAGCCAGGCATTACATCAAGAAGAGCGGGTTGATCATATTCTCATTATGCAGCAACTCGGCCTATGAGGTGATGGACGATCTGACGTTGAGATTCCGGATCGTTGCGCTTGAGTTGGGCGCCAGCGGCTTCTGGCGAGCGATTGTCGGCGCGGAGATCTGATCAACCGCAGGGGCGGCGGCCGGTCGGGCGCCTCACCGGCCGTCGGACACCGCAAACCCTTCGAGATGCTCGGGAATGCGCCATTTCTGGCTCGGATCGGGGCGGTGCGGGACGGGCGCAACGTCGCCGCGCCAGGCGACTCCCATCATTTGGGCGGTTTGATAAATCATCGTCTTCCAGCCGTTCGAGGCCAGAGCGCGCAAGGCGGCCGCGACGTGCGGCGAGATCAGATCGTGAAACAACACCATCGCCGTCGGCTCGAGGTAGCGCGCGGTCGCGAGCGCATCGTTGGTCGGCGCCTGCGCGTCGTGGTCGCCGTCGATGAAAGCGAACGACCAACGCAGGCCGGCCTCGCCGAGGCGCACGACCTCGCCGGGACTGGGGCCGGCGACCAGGATTGCGCGCTCCTCCGCGCCGGCGCCTTTGACCGCGACGAGGAATTCGCGGCGCCAGTCGGCGTCGGCGAGCAAGGGCTCGACGACATGAAGGGAGGCAAGCCCGGAGACCAGAAGGTGGCAGGTCGACCATCCTCGCCAGGCCCCGATCTCCAGCCCTCGCCGGCCGGTGAAAAGCCGCGCGCTGGAATACAGAATCGACGCCTCATCACGGTTGATGAAACCGACCTCCGGGTTCCGACGATCGACATACCAGGTGTGATCGATCTCCTTGCGGAAATACGGCCAGGTGACGGCCTCCTTCGAACCGACGATCATATTCGGGAACAGCGAATCGAGATGGGGGACGCTGAGATTGTCCGAGACATAGTCAGTCGACATTTTGCAGCTTTCGCGTTGCCCGTTCAGAGGGCGGTTTGGGCGTCGGATCGAACGGGTTTCCGAGCGGACGGCTCCGGCATGCGCCATCCGTCGATGAAGTCGCAGCGCCGGAGAAACGCCGCCAGCCGCTCGGCGAAAGCGCGGCGCGCCGGCGTCATGCGGGGCCTTCCCCGCCTCGCCTTGGCGGTCGGCGGAACGGCGCCGGCAAACTCAGGCCAGGGCGAGGCGGCGAACCAGGCGCGATAGTCCTCGGCAAAGCGCGCCTCGCCGCGCCATTCGTCAAGCTGCCAGGGTTTGGGCGCGTTGACGAAATGGCGGACGATCGGCTCGACCGCCGTCTCCATGTCGAGCAGGAAGAAATCGCCCATGAAATTATAGCGCGGCGAGAGCGGCGCGAAGCCGCCGGCGATCAATTGGTTGAGCGCGCTCTGTTCAATGAAGGGATAGCGATCAGGCGCGCGGCGCAGCGCATCGACCGCGCGCACGCCGAGCTGCCGCGCCGTCCATTGCGCGCGGTCGATGACCATCAGCCCCGCGTTGAAATACGGCGTCGTCGGGCCGAGGCCGAGCGCGAGGCGTTGGGCGAGGAAGCGCCGAGCCAACGCGCCGCCGTTGCAGTCGAACAGAAAGATCATGTCGTAGGCCGCCGCGATCGGCATCGCGCCAAAATCAATATCAGCAAGGCGGCCGAGGCCCGGCCGTGCGATCCACATGTCGGAATCGACCGAGACGATGCGCTGATAGCGCGGCGGCAAGACGCGGTCGAGGAACAGGCGGCGCAACACCGCGCGCGAAAAGCGGCCGCCGGGGCGGACGCCATGGTCCAGCGCGGAGAAATCGAAGATGGTCAGATTGATCCGCTCGCGCAGCGCCGGCGCCAGAAGCTCGAAACCCGGCGCGACGTCCGCTTCCTCGCAGACGAGGTGAATATCGAACCGATCCGCGTCAGGCTGGGCGAGGATCGTCGCGGCGGTGCAGATCGCCTGACGGAAAAATGCGCGGTCGGGGGTCAGGCAGAGGGCGGCTGTCATCGAAGGCGGGGACATGGGAGGAAGGCGGTCAGGCTAGCATGCGTGGAGCCCCCGACCTAACCTCGCCGCGGCGACGTCCACGAGAGACGTCGACCGGAGTTCGGCTTCCCGCTTCACCAGGCGTTGAATACGCGCGTAACGCGCCGCAGGTGCTGGGCGCGGCGCGGCGCGGTCGCAGCGTCCATTTCATAGAGGGCGACATGCTCGCAGCGCGATCCGGCAGGGATCAGCAAGCCCAGATTGCGTTTGACGAAGCGCCGCGTCGGATCGCCCATCAGCGCCGTGCGCTGACGGTCGGCGCCATAGGCGCAAACCGCGGTGAGCCGCGTGATGTTGCCCAATATCGGCCGGAAGACCCCGCTTTCGTCGATCCTGAACACGACGCCGGGCAGGAAGACGCAGTCGAAAAAGCCCTTCAGGATCGCCGGAAAGCCGTCGTGCCAGACCGGCGACACCAGAACCAGCGCCTCCGCGGCGAGCAGCCGCTCGACATAAGGGCCAGCCTGGGCGCGGTTCGCCGTGGTGTCGAGATAATCGATAAAGGTCCGGCGCGACATCACCGGATCGAACCGTTCGGCGTAGAGGTCGAGGTTGTCGACGTCGTGCCCGCGCACGCGCAGCGTCTCGACGACTCGCGCATGAAGCGCGGCGACGAAACTGGTCTCCAGCGGATGGGCGAACAGAACGAGAACGCGCAACCGTTACCCCCGAGCCTGGCGCGCGCTACGGCGCATTGAGCAAGGGATATGGCCGATTGTCACGAGTCGTCGCTCCGAAGATCGCAGCCGGGAAGGTCAGGGCTCGCCCCCGCAATTGCGAAGGCGACGCGGCCGATAGGTAGGGCCTGGCCGCCGCGAACTCAATCCCGTCGCCCGCCGCCCGTTCACGCGCCTGTCACATGATTCTCCTAGCCGCTGTGGATCGCAACGCGGGGCTCGAGAATCACGTGACTCAATCGATGCGGGTGATGCGGCGCGCGACCAACGAGGGGCTGAGCGCAGCGGTCCATCAGAACAAGGCGTTGTCGAAAACCGGCGTGCTGGAGCGCCTGTTCACCTTCGCGTTCCAGCATCTCGTCTATCCCCAGATCTGGGAGGACCCACTGGTCGACATGGCGGCGCTCGGCATCCGGCCGGACGATCACATCGTGGCGATCGCATCGGGCGGCTGCAACGTTCTGTCGTATCTGAACGCCAATCCCGCGCGGATCACCGCCGTCGATCTCAACGGCGCGCATATCGCACTCAACCGGCTCAAGCTCTGCGCGCTGAAGAACCTGCCCGACTACGACGCCTTCTTCAGCTTTTTCGGGCGCGCCGACAGCAAGGCCAACATCGCGCTCTACCGGAGCCGTCTGCGCCCCTTGCTCGATGCCGACTCGCGCGCCTATTGGGATGGACGCGGCGTCGACGGCCGGCGGCGGATCGAGGCGTTCGCCAACAACTTTTATCGTCATGGCCTGCTCGGTCGCTTCATCGGCGCCGGCCATCTGCTGGCGCGCCTCTATGGCGCCGATCCCGGCGCGATTCTGCAGGCGCGGACCCTCGAAGAGCAACGCGCGGCGTTCGACAAGCAGTTGGCGCCGCTGGTCGACAAGGGCCTCGTGCGCTGGCTCACGCGGCAGCCGGCCTCGCTCTACGGCCTCGGGATTCCCCCCTCGCAGTATCGCGCGCTTTCCGGCGATTCGCCGGACGGCATCTCCGCTGTGCTCAAACAGCGGGTCGAACGGCTCGCCTGCGGCTTTCCCGTGCAGTCGAACTATTTTGCGTGGCAGGCGTTCGGGCGGCGCTACGCGGAGGACGCCGACGCTTCGCTGCCGCCCTATCTGCAACGCGACAATTTCGAAGCGCTGCGCGCGCGCGCCGATCGCGTGCGGCCGCACCACGGATCGTTGACCGGATTTCTTCACGACTCGCCGGCTCAGAGCGTCGACGGCTACGTCCTGCTCGATGCGCAGGACTGGATGAACGACGCCGACCTCACCGCGCTGTGGACTGAAATCCTGCGCACGGCGCGTCCCGGCGCCCGGGTGATTTTCCGCACCGCGGCGGACGAGCGCCTGCTGCCGGGCCGTGTGCCGGAGGCCACTCTCGCGGCGTTTCGCTATGACGCCGATCTCTGCCGGACGCTCGGCGACCAGGATCGGTCGTCGATCTACGGCGCGTTCCATCTTTACACTTTGGCGCCCCGGAACTGATGGGCGCGATCACGCGGGCGGGCGACGCCGCCGGGCTGATGGACCAGATGTACCGGCGCCAGCGCCATTTCTACGACGCGACGCGCAAGTTCTATCTGCTGGGGCGCGATCAGCTGATCGCCGGCCTCGATCCGCCGCCGAACGCCAGGGTGCTCGAAATCGGCTGCGGCACCGGACGAAATCTCATCCGCGCCGCGCGCGAATGGCCATCGATCCGAGGCTATGGCGTCGACGTCTCGACCGAAATGCTGGCCACGGCTCGTCGTTCGATCGCCAAGGCCGGGCTTGAGGCGCGCATTGCGCTCGCTCAAGCCGACGCGACGCGCCTCGATACAGAGGCCGCGTTCGGGGTGGCGAAATTCGACCGCGTTTTCATCTCCTACGCGCTGTCGATGATTCCGCGATGGAAAGATGTGCTGGCGCGCGCCTGCGAAAGTCTTGAGCCGGACGGCGCGCTGCATATTGTGGACTTTGGCGATCAGGCCGGTCTTCCCGCGGCGTTCCGGCTGGCGCTCGCGCGCTGGCTCGCGCTGTTCTCGGTCCATCCGCGCCTGTCGCTCGAGAGCGACCTCGCTCAGTTCTCAGTCGCCCACGGTATGCGTTGCCGATTTCAGCGCGCGCTTTCGCCGCTACGCCTTCCTGGCCGTGCTAGAGGCTGGCGCAAAGACCCGCTGACGGCGCGACAGGCAGGATCGCGCCGCGGCAAATCGTCAACCCGCGCGGCGCCTCACTTGACTTCACGGGGCGCGCCCGCCATGCCCGCCGCGGCCGCAGCTGATCGGAAGGCCGCTCGGCCGGCGGCTCGCCGTGGAGAAACCACGATGGCTTACGAACTCTACTATTGGCCGGGCTTGCAGGGCCGCGGCGAATTCGTGCGGCTCGCGCTGGAGGAAGCCGGAGCAGATTATGTCGACGTCGCGCGCGGCTCCGAAGGTCGCGGTCAGGGCGTCAAGGCGATGGTGCGCGTGCTCAAGAGCAAGACCGAGCCGCACATCCCGTTTGCGCCGCCGTTCCTCAAGGACGGCGATCTGATCGTCACCCATGTCGCCAACATTCTGATGTATCTGGGGCCGAAGCTCGGGCTGGCCCCGAAGTCCGAGCCTCTGCGCTTCGTGGCCAACGGCCTGCAATTGACCATCACCGACATCGTCGCCGAGGTCCACGACGCCCATCACCCGATCTCCAGCGCCCTCTACTATGAAGACCAGAAGGAGGCCGCCAAATCGCGCTCGGCCGCCTTCATCGAACAGCGCATCCCCAAGTTCATGGGATATTTCGAACGCGTGCTGGCGCAAAATCCCGCGGGCGACCAGCGGATGGTCGGGAACTCCTTGACCTATGTCGATCTGTCGCTGTTCCAGTTGATCGAGGGCCTGCGTTACGCGTTTCCGCGCGCCACGAAGCCGTTCGCCACTCGCTATCCCGCGCTTTCGGCGTTGCACGAGGCGGTTCGGGCGCGGCCGAACATCGCGCGTTATCTGGAGTCGCCTCGCCGCACGCCCTTCAATGAGTCCGGCGTCTTCCGACACTATCCCGAACTGGACCAGGACGCGCGCTAGGTGATCCTGAGAATCAGAATATTGATGCCGCTTTGAGATCCTCGCTTCGGCGGTCGATCCTTGCGGACGATGATCACTTCTCGTTGATAATGCGCTTTTTTCTTGGATCGTTGCAATTTTCCGCTCAGAGTCGATCACTAAGATCGACCGGTGCGCTGCGCGCCCGTGACCGTATGAAGTGTGCCCGTCTTCTGGCGCCGCTGCGACAAGAGGTTGGCGCACAAAAGCGCGGAAAGGTCGAGGGATGGGTTTCCGAGGGTTTGTCTGGACGGTAGTCGTGGCCGCCGCCGCCGCCGCGGGCTTCGCCGCGTACGCCCCTGACAGCGTCGAGAGACTGTCGCCGGCCGCCGGACCCTATGCTCATAAATTGCACGACATGGTGGCGGGCGGTTCGAGGCAACCTGCCGCGCCCGCGCAAGCCGAGGTTCAGGGGCCGCCGCCCGCCCTGGTTTCGATCGCCGTCGTCAAACGGGCGGATTATCCGCTCTATCTCGACAGTCTTGGCCAGGCGCAGGCCTATAATACAGTGACGGTGCGCACCCGCGTCGACGGGCAGGTGATGAAAATCGCCTTCACCGAGGGCCAGATGGTCAACCAGGGCGATCTGCTGGCGCAGATCGATCCACGTCCTTTCCAGGCGGCGCTCGACCAGGCCAAGGCGAAGAAGACACAGGACGAGGCCAATCTCGCCAACGCCAGGCTCGATCAGCAGCGCTACGCGACGCTCGCCAAGCAGAATTTCGCAACCCAGCAACAGCTGGACACGCAGAATGCGCTGGTCGCGCAATTGATCGCGCAAATCGCGGCGGATGTGGCGTCGATCGAGGCCGCTCAGGTCCAGCTGGACTATACGACGATCCGCGCGCCGCTCGCCGGCCGCACCGGCTTCCGCATCGTCGACGAGGGCAATATCGTCGCCGCCGCGCAACAAACCGGCATCGTGACGATCGCACAGTTGGAGCCGATCTCGGTCATCTTCACCGCGCCGGAGCAGGAGGTCACTGAGCTCAACCAGATGCTGACGGCGGGCGCGCCGGAACTCGTGGCGAACACTTCCGACGGAAGCCAGGTTCTCGGCGTCGGCAAGCTGATCCTGACCGACAACCAGGTCGACACGGCGACGGGTTCGATTCGTCTGAAGGGAGAATTCGCGAACAAGGATCATAAGCTTTGGCCGGGCTTGGCGGTGGCGACGCGACTGACCGCCGGCGAAATCAAGGACGCCCTCGTGGTTCCGGCCGCGGCGATCCAGCACGGCCCGAGCGGCCTTTTCGTCTATGTGGTCGACGGGCAGAGCCGCGCAGCGCTGCGACCGGTCGTGGTCACGCACCAGGACCTCGAAACCGCCGTGATCGACAAGGGCGTGAACGAAGGCGACAAGGTCGTCAGCGTCGGCGCCTATGTGCTGCAGCCGGGATCGCGCGTGACGATCGACGCGACCGCAAGCTCGGGGACCTGAACCGATGTACGGCGGCGTCTCGGCTCCCTTCATCCGCCACCCGGTCGCCACCACGCTGATCATGGTGGCGATCCTGCTTGCCGGCATCGTCGCCTATCCGCTGCTGCCGGTGGCGCCGCTGCCGCAGATCGACTTCCCCACCATCACCGTCAGCGCCGCGCTGCCGGGCGCCTCGCCGGAGACGATGGCCTCGTCGGTGGCGCAGCCGCTCGAGCGGCAGATCGCCCAGATCCCGGGCGTGTCGCAAATGACCTCGACGAGCCAGCTCGGTGCGACGGCGATCAGCGTGCAGTTCGACCTCGACCGCAATATCGACGCCGCCGCGAACGATATCCAGGCGGCGATCAACGCCGCTTCCGGCTCTCTGCCGAAGAACCTGCCGAGCCCGCCCACCTACCGCAAGGTCAACCCGTCCGACGCGCCGATCCTCATCATGTCGGTCTCTTCGGACGAGGCGCCGGTCACCGACGTCGACGACGCCGCCGAAAACATCCTCGCCCAGCAGATCAGCCAGATACGCGGCGTCTCGCTGGTGCGCGTCGGCGGCCAGCAGACGCCGGCGATTCGCATCCAGATCGACCCGGCCAAGCTCGTCGAGAAGAACCTGCAGCTCGAGGACGTGCGCGCCCAGATCGGCATCGCCACCGTCGACAGTCCAAAGGGCTCGCTGAACGGTTCCAAGCAGTCCTTCACGATCTACGACAACGACCAGATCACCGTCGCGAAGGACTGGGACAACATCATCATCGCCTATCGCAATGGCGCGCCGGTGCGCGTCCGCGATATCGGCCGGGCGGTCAGCGGGCCGGCCGACGACACGCAGATCGCCTGGACGGACGGCAAGCGCGGCGTCTTTCTCGTCATTTTCAAGGAGCCTGGTTCGAACGTCATCAAGACGGTCGAGCGGATCAAGCAGGCGCTGGTCCATCTTCAGGCGGCGATCCCGCCGAACATCCACGTCACCATCACCTCCGACCGCACCATTACGATTCGCGCCTCGGTCGATGATGTCCAGTTCACGCTGATGCTGACCATCATGCTGGTGGTGATGGTCATCTTCATATTCCTCAGAAGCGCCTGGGCGACCTTCATTCCGAGCATCACCGTGCCGCTGGCGCTGCTCGGCGCCTGCGGCGCGATGTGGGCGGCCAACTACAGCCTCGACAATCTATCGCTGATGGCGCTGACGATCGCGGTCGGCTTCGTGGTCGACGACGCCATCGTCGTGATGGAGAACATTACGCGCCATATCGAGGACGGAATGAAGCCCTTTCCGGCCGCGCTGAAGGGCGCCGGCGAAATCGGCTTCACCGTGGTCTCGATCTCGCTGTCGCTGATCGCCGTGCTGATCCCGCTGCTGCTGATGTCGGGGATCATCGGCCGTCTGTTCCGCGAGTTCGCCGTCACGCTGGCGATGACCATCATCGTCTCCGCCTTCGTCTCGCTGACGCTGACGCCGATGATGGCCTCGCGCTTCCTCAAGCCGCACGGCGCCGTCAAGCACGGACGTCTCTACGATCTGAGCGAACGGGGCTTCGCCGCCCTGGCGAACGGCTACGAGCGCGGGCTCGACTTCGTGCTCGCTCACCGTTTCCTGACGCTGCTGGTGTTTCTGGCGACCGTCGGCGCGACGGTTTATCTCTTCGTCGTCATTCCCAAAGGATTCTTCCCGCAGCAGGACACCGGCATCATCTATGGCAATTCCGACGCGCCGCAGGATATTTCGTTCGATGCGATGGTGAAGCTGCAGAAGCAGCTCGGCGCCATCATCAAGGCCGACCCCGGGGTCGACTCAGTGCCGATGGCGCTCGGCGCCGGCGTCGGCGCCTCGGCGCAGAACAACGGCCGGATGTTCATCACCCTCAAGCCGCGCGACGAGCGCGATGTCGACGCGTTCCACATCATCGACCGGCTCCGGCCGAAGCTCGCCGAGGTGAAGGGCGTCAGGCTCTACCTGCAGGTCGCGCAGGACGTCACTGTCGGCGCGCGCTCGGCGCGCACGCAGTTCCAGTACACGGTGCAGGATGCCAATCTCGACGAGCTCAGCGCCTGGGCGCCGCGCATTCTCGCCAAGCTCCGCCAGTTACCGGACCTACGCGACGTTGCGACCGACCAGCAGGCGGCGGGCACGACGCTGACGATCGCCATCGACCGCGACATGGCCTCGCGATTCGGCATCCAGCCGCAGCTGATCGACGACACCTTGTACGACGCCTTCGGCCAGCGGCAGGTCAACCAGTATTTCACGCAGCTCAACACCTACGAGGTGATCGAGGAGATCCTGCCGGAGTTGCAAGGCGATCCGAAGACGCTCGACAAAATCTACGTCCGCTCGCCGACGACCGGGCAGGAAGTGCCGATGAGCGCATTCGCCAAATGGACGACGAAACCGGTGCAGCCGCTGTCGATCAGCCATCAGTCGCAGTTTCCGGCGATCACCATCAGCTTCAATCTCGCGCCAGGCGTGGCGCTCGGCCAGGCGACGCAGGCGGTGCAGAAAGTGGTCAGCGAGTTGCGGGCGCCGTCGGCGTTGACGACGACGTTCCAAGGCAACGCGCAGGCGTTCCAGGATTCGCTGACGACAGTGCCGCTGCTGATCCTGGCGGCGCTGGTGACGGTCTATCTGATCCTCGGCGTGCTCTACGAGAGCTTCATCCATCCGCTGACGATTCTGTCCACCCTGCCGTCCGCCGGGCTCGGCGCGCTCGCGACGCTGATGCTGTTCGGCTACGAGTTCAGTCTTATCGCCTTGATTGGCACGATCCTGCTGATCGGCATCGTCAAGAAGAACGGCATCATGATGGTCGACTTCGCGATCGCCGTCGAGCGCGCCGAGCACCTGACGACCGAGCAGGCGATCCGCAAGGCGGCGCTGATGCGCTTTCGCCCGATCATGATGACGACGATGGCGGCGATGCTGGGCGGCGTGCCGTTGATGCTGGGTCACGGCACGGGGTCGGAATTGCGTCAGCCGCTCGGCTATACGATGGTCGGCGGCCTGATCGTCAGCCAGGCGCTGACCTTGTTCACCACGCCGGTGATCTATCTCTATCTCGACCGCCTCTCCAACTGGCTCGCGGGCGCGAAGCGGCGTCCCGTGGAGTTCGAGCCCAGCGTCGAACACGGCGCGCAGGACTGGGGCGAGAAGCGACCGCAGGCGGCCGAGTAGCCGGCGTCGGTCAGACCGCCGCCAGGATGCGCGCCCGCAAGGCTGTGAGCTCCGCTTCGCTGGCCCCGCGCCGCTGCTTTCTGTGCGGGATCGGCAGATCGAGAGCGATCGATCCCTCGCGCAGGGCCAGCACCCGATCGGCGAGCGCCACCGCCTCGGCGACGTCATGGGTGATGAGAATCGCGGTGAACCCATGTTCGCGCCAAAGGCCTTCGAGGAGCCGGTGCATCTCGACCCGCGTCAGCGCATCGAGCGCGCCGAACGGTTCGTCGAGCAACAGGACGCGGGGGCGGCTGATCAGCGCACGGGCGAGGGCGACGCGCTGGCGCTGCCCGCCCGAGAGGACGCGCGGCCATTCATCGGCGCGGTCAGCCAGACCGACCGCGCCGAGCGCCTCCAGCGCACGGCGGCGCCAGTCCGGTCCGCGCGCCACGCCGACATTGGCGATCACGCGTTGCCAGGGCAGAAGACGGGCGTCCTGGAACATCATGCGCGCGGCTTGCGGCGGCGCGACGACCGGTTGATTGTCGATCGCGACGACGCCCGCGCTCGGTCGGTCGAGTCCGGCGATAAGCCGCAACAGGGTCGATTTTCCGCCGCCCGAGCGGCCAACCACCACCACGAATTCGCCGGCCTCGATGGTCAGGTCGAGCCCCTTCAGGACTTCGCGTTGACCGAACGCCTTGGAGACGGCGCGCAGTTCGATCGGCAGTCCGCTGCCTGATCGCGTCGCGACCCGGGCGTCCTCCGCGACCTGGACGCGCATCAGAGGGGACGTCGCGAACGACGCGGACGGAAAAGGTTCGACGCGAGAACTCATGCGTTGGCCTCGACCGGGTTGGCGTAGCTCGGATGCCAGGAAAGAGCGGCGCGCTCACATATTTTGGTGATGACGTCCGAAAGCTTGCCGAGCAGCGCATAGATGATGACGCCGAGCAGGACGACGTCGGTCTGAAGGAATTCGCGCGCGTTCATCGTCATGTAGCCAATTCCCGAGGAGGCCGAGATCGTCTCGGCGACGATCAGGGTGAGCCACATCGCGCCGAGCCCGTAGCGCAGTCCGACGAACACCGAGGGCAGGGCGCCCGGCAGGATGACGCGCCAGAACATCGCGAAACGCCCGAGGCGATAGACGCGCGCCATTTCGACCAGCGCCGGGTCGACGGTTCGCACGCCGTGATAGGTGTTGATGTAGACGGGAAAAAGCACGCCGATCGAGACCAGGAAAATCTTGGCCTCCTCGCCGATGCCGAACCACAGGATGACGAGCGGAATGATCGCCAGATGCGGGATGTTGCGAAGCATCTGCAGCGAGGAATCGAGCGCGATCTCGACGGGTCGCCACAGCCCGTTGGCGATCCCGAGCGCGAAGCCGAGCAGCCCGCCGATCGTCAGCCCCTGGGCGGCGCGCCCGGCGCTCACTGCGACATTCTGGCTGAGGGCGCCGCTTTGCCAGGTCGTCCAGAACGCGCGCATCACAGCGCTGGGGGCCGGCAATACGCGCGCGGCGATCAGCCCCGTGTCGGCGGCGATCTCCCAGCCAATGAGCAGCGCCGCCGGAAGGATCCATCCGACCAGGCCATCGGGCAGGCGAACGGATCGTCCGCCCGCCTGCGTGCTCGGCGTTCGTCGCGCCCCGGGCGTCAACTGCCGCCGCCGCGCACGACGTCGCCGATCTTGATCGGCTTGGGGATCAGGCCGAGCGCGTAGAACGCGTCGGCGATTTTCTGCTGATCGCCCGCCACTTCGGGGGTGATCGGCTGCGCGCCCCAGGATTGGCGGCTCAGCGCCAGCTTCAGGATCGGCGCGGGAATGCCGACCGCCGGGCTGAGTTGGTTGGCGGCCTGATCGATATTGTCTTTCGCCCAGCCGTCGATCTCCTTGATCGAGGCGAGAATGGCGTTGACCGCCGCGGGATTGTCGGCGACGAACTTTTGCTCGCCGAGATAGAACTGCCTGTTCGACGCGACGCCGCCTTCGCCATCGGCGAGGGTGCGCGCCTCGAGCGTCAGCTCCGCTGCGGCCTGGAACGGGTCCCAGATCGCCCAGGCGTCGACCGAACCATGCTCGAAAGCGGCGCGCGCATCCGCCGGCGCCAGAAATACCGACGTTGACGTCGGTGTATTTCAGGCCCGCCTTCTCCAGCGCCTTGACCAGAGATAGTGGACGTTCGAGCCCCTGTTCAGCGCGACGCTCTTGCCCTTGAGCTCGGCGAGGCTATGGATGGGACTGTCTTTGGGCACGAGAATGGCTTCGCTGCGGGGCGCGGCGGGCTCGTTCCCGACATAGACCAGCGGCGCGCCGGCGGCTTGCGCGAAGATCGGCGGCGCCTCGCCGGTGATGCCAAAATCGAGCGCGCCGACGTTGAGCGCCTCCAGCAATTGCGGACCGCCGGGGAATTCCGTCCAGGCGACGCCGAAGCCGAGCGGCTCGAGCTTCTTCTCCAGCAGCCCGCTCGCCTTCAACAGCAGGAACGTGCCGTATTTCTGGTAGCCGACGCGCACCGTTCGGTCGGCGGCGGCGGCCGCGCCGGCGGTGAGGGCGAGAATCGCCGCCACCGCGGCGAGCCGCGTGATTTTTCCAAGAACGGCGCTCATCGCTGAATCCTTCGAGCTCGGGCGCTTGAATCAGCAGCCTCTGGCGGTCATGCTTTCACATTCAGAATATAAATTCTATAGACAAAATTATTTTTATGAAACAAACTTGGCGCGCCCGCCTTCGCCGCGATGCGTCGCGAGGCGTGCGGTCTATCGAGAGGCATCCGGCCGCCATGGAGCGATCATGAAAAACGCCGACGATCTGTTGCCGCCGGCCGCCCAAACGGATGTGCTGTGGTTTCTGCCGACCCATGGCGACGGCCGGTATCTCGGCAGCGACGTCAACGCCCGGCATATCAGCCTGAACTATCTCGGCCAGATCGCGCGCGCCGCCGACGAACTCGGCTATTTCGGCGTTCTCTTGCCCACCGGCAAGTCATGCGAGGATTCCTGGGTGGTCGCCTCGGCGATGGTCCCGCTGACCCGGCGCCTGCGCTTTTTGGTCGCAGTGCGGCCGGGGCTGCAGACGCCGACCGTCGCCGCGCGCATGACCGCGACGCTTGACCGCCTTTCGGACGGGCGATTGCTGATCAATGTCGTCACCGGCGGCGATCCGCGTGAACTGAGAGGCGACGGCGTGTTCTCCGATCACGGCGAGCGCTACGCCGTCACCGACGAATTTCTTCAGGTCTGGCGCAAGCTGCTGGCCGGCGAGGAAGTGACCTTCAAGGGCGAGCATATCGCGATCGAACAGGGCAAGCTGATCTATCCGCCCGTGCAGAAGCCGCATCCCCCGCTGTATTTCGGCGGTTCGTCGGACGCCGGCAATCGCGTCGCCGCCGAGCATGTCGACGTCTACCTCACCTGGGGCGAACCGCCCGGCGACGTCGCCGCGAAAATCGCGACGGCGCGCGCGCTGGCGGCCGCGCGGGGCAGGACGTTGTCGTTCGGCATCCGCCTCCACGTGATCGTGCGCGAAACGTCGGCCGAAGCCTGGCGCGCGGCCGACAGTTTGATATCCAAGCTCGACGATGAGGCGATCGCCAAGGCGCAAAAGTCGTTCGCCCACTTTGACTCGGTCGGGCAGAAGCGCATGGCCGCGCTGCACGGCGGCCGCCGCGACAAGCTCGAAGTGAGCCCGAACCTGTGGGCCGGCGTCGGCCTGGTGCGCGGGGCGCCGGCACCGCGCTGGTCGGCGACCCCGACGAGGTGGCCGAACGCATGAAGGAGTATATGGCGCTCGGCATCGACCGGTTCATCCTGTCGGGCTACCCCCATCTCGAGGAATGCTACCGTTTCGCCGAACTGGTGTTTCCAAAACTGCCGCTGAAAGCGACGACCGGCGCGAATCTCGGCCCGGCCCGCCATGGCGGCCCGTTCGGCGAAGTCATCTCCAATATCGAGGCCCCCTCGCATCGCCGGATGGCGAGCGCGAGCTGAGATTTGCGCGGGCGCTCCGAGATCGGGCGCCCTTCGCCGGGCCTTCCTGGCGATGCCGGGCCGGCGTTCGTCGGCGGCCTTCCGTCGCGTCGTTCTTCCTACAAGGGAACACGGTGGAAGTGGCCGGAGCAGCGGCGGACGACGCGCGCCGCAGAATTGTGCAAATTCGTCTTTGTCAAGACCTTGCGGTCGGGCCTCCGGCGGACTTAACATGACGCTCATGGCGAATACCACGATATCGATCCGCACGGCGCGCGACGGCGATGAAATCAGCATCGCCGAGGTGCACGATTCGGCTTGGCGCGACGCCTACCAGGGCGTCATTCCCGGCCGTGAACTGGAGCGGATGATCGCGCGCCGCGGCCCGGTGTGGTGGCGCAACGCGATCGCCCGCGGCTCGCGGCTGCTGGTGCTCGACTTCGGCGACAAGATCGCCGGCTATGTCAGCTACGGCCGCAACCGGGTGCCCGCCCTGACCTATAGCGGCGAGATATTCGAGCTCTATCTCGCGCCGGAATACCAGGGCGGCGGCTTCGGGCGCCGGCTGTTCGAGGCCGCGCAAAAGGACCTCGCCGATCACGGCTACCGGTCCTTTCTGGTCTGGGCGCTGGCCGACAACGACCGCGCCCTGGCGTTCTACGCTCACCTCGGCGGACGCATCGTTCGCCGCGCGCCCGAGAAATTCGGCGTCGAGACGCGAGAGCGCGTCGCTTTCGGCTTCGAGTGACGGCCGATCGAACGGCGGTTCGCGACGCCGCGCCGGGAGTTGCGGCAAGGGCCTTCGCCGCCGTTTTCGGCCTGGTCAGCGGCGCGTCTGGCGCGTCCGGAGCTCGCCCATGAATATCGACGCCATCTCGATCGGCGCCAACCCGCCGCATGAAGTCAATGTGGTGATCGAGGTGCCGATCGGCGGCGAGCCGATCAAATACGAGATGGACAAGAAGGCGGGGGCGCTGGTCGTCGATCGGTTCCTCTATACGTCGATGCGCTATCCCGGCAATTACGGCTTCATTCCCCATACGCTGTCCGACGACGGCGATCCCTGCGACGTCATCGTCGCCAATACGCGGGCGATCATTCCGGGCGCGGTGATGAGCTGCAAGATCGTCGGCGTGCTGCTGATGGAGGATGAAGCGGGGGGCGATGAAAAGCTGCTCGCCGTGCCGTCGGCCAAGCTTACCCAGCGCTATGCGCGGATCAACAATTCCGCTGATCTTCCCGAGATCACCCTCAAGCAGATCGAGCATTTCTTCGCGCACTACAAGGATCTCGAGCCGGGCAAGTGGGTCAAGATCATTGGCTGGGGCGACGCCGAAGAGGCCCGCTCGCTGGTGCTCGCCGGCATCGAACGAGCCCGGGCGCATGCCAGGCCATAGGCCCACACGGACGCTGACCCTCTGCGAGGCCGCCTGATGCGCCGCTCGTTCATCGATCGCCGCATCGACGCGATGCGCGAACTCTGCGGCCGCCATCGGGTCAGCCTGCCGCCTTTCGCCTTGTGGGACGCGGCGCAGTTCCGCGCCCGACCGGCGAGCGCCAGGCGCATCCGCGAGGCCGGGCTCGGCTGGAACGTCGTGGAATTCAGACCCGGCGCCTTCGCCTCGGAGGGCCTCAGCATTTTCACCTTGCGCATGGGCGACTGGCGAAGCCTCGCGGCCGGGGCGGGGCGGCTGTACGCCGAGAAAGTGATGCTGGCCGAGGACGGACAACGCACGCCGCACCACTTTCACGTCGTCAAGACCGAGGACATCGTCAATCGCGGCGGCGCGCGTTTCGTCGTCGAGCTGTTCAAGGTGAATGCGGCGGGCGCCCGGCTCGACGAGCGCTTCCAGGCGCTGAAGGACGTCGAAACGCTCGATCTGGCGCCGGGCGCGCGCGTGTCGCTGGAGCCCGGCGAGAGCCTGACGCTGGAGCCGTTCATCGCCCATTCCTTCTGGGCCGAAGGCGGCGTGACGCTCGCCGGCGAAGTCTCGCTCGCCAATGACGATGCGACCGACAACTACTTCCTGCCGCCACTCGCGCCGTTCCCGCCGATCGAGGAGGACGCGCCGATGCGCTACGTCACCGTGCGCGATCACGCCACGTTCGACTGAGGCGGGTTTTCCCGCCGCGCCAGTCGCTCCATCGCGGCGATGAATTCCTCGATGAAGCGTTCGGCGCGGACGCCGGTCGCAACCTCAGCGTTGGGCCTGCGGCGCCAGACGCCGCGCCAGTCGGCCAGCGTCATGCCGCTCGCCAGCGCGCCCGAGGTTTCGACGTCGACCGCGACGGCGGTCGTCTCGATCAAGGTGGGATCAATCGCCGCCGCGATGGCGAGCGGGTCGTGCATGACGAAATGTCGGCGTCCCTCGCGCTGCTCCATGAACTCGAAGTAGTGCCGCGTCGCATCCTCGAGGAAGCGCAACAACGAGCCTGCGTGCGGCGCGCCTTCGCAGCGACGCGCGAGATCGGCCACATGCTCGGGCAGCAGCAGGGTCTGGCGCGTGACGTCGAGGCCGACCGCCACCAGCGGCGCCGCGCCTTCGCCGCCAAAGCGGTTGAACACGATATGCGCCGCCTCCGGGTCGTGCCAGATGTTGAACTCGGCGGCCGGCGTGACGTTGCCACCCTCCCTGAACGCGCCGCCCATCAGCACGAGCCGCTTCAGCAGGCGCGGCAGTTCGGGCTCGCGCATCAGCGCGACGGCGATATTGGTGAGCGGTCCGGTGGCGACCAGCACGAGTTCGCCCGCTTGGGCTCGCGCGGCGGCGATGATCGCATCGACCGCGTCGCGCGTGTCGGCGCCGGCGCCAGGCTCGGGGAGGACGGCATGGCCGAGGCCGGATTGGCCATGCACGGCGCTTGCGCGTTCGGTCGTGCGCATCAACGGACGGTCGCAGCCCGGCCAGACCGCGATGTCCTGGCGACCGGCAAGCGCCAGCACGGCTCTTGTGTTGCGCGTCGCCCGCGCCAGATCGACATTGCCCGCCACCGTGGAGACGCCGAGGATTCGCGCCTCGGGCGCGGCGCAGATGTAGAGCAGGCCGAGCGCATCGTCGATCCCGGTGTCGACGTCGAGGATGACGGGCGTTTGGGCGGCGGCCATCGGAAGACTCTCCCGTGCGGTTGACTGACGGGGCAGGGGCCGCCTGTCGGTTGAGCGACCGCCGGGGCGCGGATTTGGCGGGCGGAGGCCAATGCCTTATCAAGGCGCTCCATCTGGCGGACGAAGCGCTCCTTTGTCGTGGCCCAAGCCGTGGAATGGGTCAATGCTTCATTCCGTCAAAGCCGAGCAGCAGCGCCCGGGAGGGCGCGCGCGATTGGCGCGCGAGGTCTCAGCGACGCTCGCGCTGAGCTGGCCGCTGATCATCGCCAATCTCGCGCAGAGCGCGATGACCACCACCGATCTGATGATGCTGGGACGGCTGTCGCCGAAGTCGCTGGCCGCCGGCGCGCTCGGATTCAATCTGTTTTTGCCGATGCTGCTGTTCGGCGTCGGCCTCGTCGGCGCGGTGTCGCCGATCGCCGCGAGCCAGCTTGGCGCGCGGCCGGACGACGACGCCGGCGTGCGCGGCGCGGCCCATCAGGCGTTCCTCAGCGCGCTCGCCCTCGCCTTGCCGATGTGGGCGGTGCTGTGGAACGCAAGGAGCCTGCTAATCGCCTTTGGCGAGGAGCCCGATCTGGCGGCGCAGGCGGCGGTCTATCTGCACGGCCTGCAATGGGCGCTGGCGCCGGCCTTTCTGTTCTTTGCAGCGCGTTCCGTGTTCGCGGCGCTGAACCGTCCCGGCCCGACCTTGCTCGCCGGCGTGCTGGCGGTCGGCGTCAATGCGATCGCCAATTATCTGCTGATTTTCGGCAAGTTCGGCCTGCCCGCCCTCGGGGTGTTCGGATCGGGCCTGGCGACCTGCATTTCGCAGGTCTTCATGCTGCTCGTGCTGGTGTTCGCCGCGTTCATCGACCCGCATCTGGCGCGCTACCGGCTGTTCGGCGGCGCCTGGCGGATCGATGGGCTGAAGCTCGCGCAATTGTGGCGGCTCGGCGCGCCGATCGGCGCCACCATCACCATCGAAATCATGGTGTTTTCGGGCGCGGTGTTCTTCATGGGAATCATCGGCGCGCCTTCGCTCGAGGCCCATGCGGTGGTGTTCCAGATCATTTCGCTCGCCTTCATGGTTCCCCTGGGGATCAGCCAGGCGGCGACGGTGCGGGTCGGCCACGCCTACGGCGCGGGCGACGCCTTGAGGGTCTCCCGCTCGGGTTGGGCGGCGCTGGCGATCGGCCTCGGCTTCGCCATCGCCTCTGCCGCGACCATGCTGCTGTTTCCTCGCGCGCTGATCTCGGTTTTCATCGACGTCGCGGCGCCCGGCAACGCCGAGATCGTCGAACGCGCGGGCGCCTTTCTGCGCATCGCTGCGCTGTTCCAGATTTTCGACGGGGCGCAGGCGGTGGCGGCGGGCATGCTGCGCGGCGTGCATGACGCGCGCACCCCGATGCTGATCGCGCTGTTCGGCTATTGGGGCGTCGGCCTGCCGGTCGGCGTGGCGCTCGCCTTCGCGACGCCGCTGGCGGGAACCGGCCTGTGGATCGGACTGGCCTGCGGCCTCGCCTGCGTCTCGGCGCTGCTCCTGGCGCGCTGGCGCTTGAGGGAACGGGCGGGATTCTTTAAGGAGGCCGTCCGATGACGATGGACGCCTCCTTCAAATTCTCCGTGGCGCCGATGATGGACTGGAGGGAGACCCGATAATTTTCAATCTACCGGAGGAGCTCGTGCGCGTGGAGTGCACACGGCGTTCTACTTTTCTTTCCTTTTCGTTTGCGCGAAATTCGTCGATAGCCGCGGCCAATCTCCGCGGCGAAGATCGCTCGTCCTTGGTGGCGACCCGGCTGAGAGCAAACCTTCTTGTATGGTCAGGGCAATCGGCATGGAACACCCCTTCGGCTGGAGGAACAGCGGGAACATGATGGTGAATTTCGACCTTTCGGTGCTGCGCACCCTGGTCTCGGTCGAGCGCGACGGCAGCTTCGCCCGCGCCGCCGCGCGGGTCGGGCGGTCGGAATCGGCGGTCAGCCTGCAGCTCAAGCGGTTGGAAGAGCAGATCGGGCAGAAGCTGTTCCGCCGGGCCGGCCGCGGCATGGTTCTGACCGAGGTCGGCGAGCGCATGCTGGGCTATGCTAAGAGCTTGATCGCCTTGAACGACGAGGCGGTAGGCGCGACGGCGCGGCCGCGGCTCGACGGGACCGTCCGACTGGGCGTGCCGCCCGATTTCGCGGAAACTTGGCTACCGGCCGCGCTTGCTCGCTTCGTGCGGCTCTACCCTTTCATCGCGATCGAGACGACGATCGAACGAAGCCCGGCCCTCGCGGCTCGGCTCGACCGCGGCGAGCTCGACCTGGCGATGGTCTTCGCGGCCGGGACACCCGACGAGGCCCGATGGTCGGGCACGATCCCGATGGCCTGGATCGGTCCGCGGAATTATCGGCGGCAGGCGCGGGATCCCGTCCGGCTCGCCGTGTTCGATCCACCCTGCCTGTTCCGCGCCGCCGCAGAGGCGGCGCTCGATGGGCGCCGCATTGCCTGGGCGGTCGATTTCCGTAGCCAGAGCCTTGCCAGCCTTTGGGCCGCAGTCACTGCTGGGCTCGGCGTCACGGTGCGGACCCCAGAAGGGCTGCCGCCGCAGCTGACCGTGCTGGGCGAGGCGGAGGGGCTGCCGCCCCTGCCTTCGAGTTCCCTGGCGTTGTACGAGCGCGCCGCGCATGGTTCGCCCGCCGCCGCGCGGCTCGCCGAGCTGCTGACTGAGACGCTGACGACGACCCTGGGCGCGGCCATCTGAAACGTCGTCATGGCACGATCAGAAAGGGCTGCCCCTTTCGCACCGTATAGGCGATCAGGTATTTGAGCGGCGCGCTTTCGTCGCCGTTGCGGAAAATCAGATGGGACGACTGCGCCTTGTCCTGATAGCTCTCGCCGGCGGTCAAGCGTCGCAAGCCCTCCCCATCGTATTGGGATTCCGCAACCCCCTCCAGCACGTAGTTATGGGCGACGCTCGGGTGATGATGGATTGGCAGTCCGACACCCGGCGGGTATTCGGTCAGCACGAGGCGGAATTCGTCGCCCGCTTCATTCGCGTGGCTTTCGAGCGTAGTCCGCCTGATGCCGTCCGGCGTCACGAGCGGCTGCCGCGCCGTGGCGATCTGGGCGAGGAGCGGCCTGGTCGTTCCGGCGAAGAGGGCGCCTGCCAGGCCCGCCAGGCACAGGCGCCGCATCAAGTCGCGCTCGATAGCGGGAAACACCATTTGCGCCGCGTGGGAAATCCGGGGCATCGACATGGTGCTAGCCCTTCCCCTGCGGACCTAGCCGCGGCTGAATCTTGGCCAGCCCGGCGAGCGCGCAGGCCTCGTCTTCGCTGCTCAACGGCGCGCCGCTGACGCCGATCGCGCCGATCGGCACGCCGCCGCTCTTGATCACGCTACTGCCCGCCAGGAACAGCAGATCGGTGCTGCCCGATTGCACATTGGCCAGACCGCCAGGAAAATCGCGCAGATGCGCCACCAGCGCACTGCCGGTGTCGACGCCGAACATGGGTCCCATGCTGGCGATGGTGTAAGCCTTGCGGAACGAGAAACGCTGGGAATGGATCGGGCTGCCGTCGCCGCGCGCCCCGAGCTTCATCACCCCTTCCGGGTCGACGATGGCGACGGCGACCTTATAGCCCTTGGCGGCGCAGACGGCGATCGTCTCTCCGAGCGCCTCCATCGCCAGCGGCAACGTCAACGGTACGGGCTCGGCTGCGTACGCCGCGGTCGCGGCGAAGGCGATAAGGACTAGGGGAAACAGGGTGCTTGGGCGCATCATCGGCTCCGTAAAGAGGACGGCGCCTTACCTTACGATACCGCATCGGCCGCGAATAACGAGTTCTCCAACGGCGAGACTTGAGCGAAACTCAACCATCGCCGTGACTGTGAGGGTCAGCGACTCAACCATTTGCGCATCAAGCGCCGATTCCTGGAAATGAAGGGGCGCTGAGCGAGGAGCCGCGCTCAGGCGCCGAGCGCAGCTTGTGAAACGACTCCACGTGTTGACTCCACGCACCCCAATTTCGTCAGAGGTTAGCGGACCGACCGGCACACGGGCCCCACGCCCGTCTACAGTCAAGCGCCGAGGTTCGCCGGCCAGATTGTGCGTCTATCGGCTCAGCCGATGGCGATTCTGGCGCGTACAGGCTCTGGCCGAGGGACCGGCTGGGTGGATATGCCGCAGCACCCGCTTCTGCTCTGCCCCCGCGCAGTTAATCAAGCCTGATCCGGTGCTCCTGAACATCGACCGACTGACGAAGTTCTTGGCGCCGCGGCCGGGCGTTGGCCGGAGCGGAGGGATATTGGACACTACGGTTGGCGGTCGGAGGTGCCGAGAGTCCTGTGTGCGCTATATGTGCAGTTCGAAACCTGATAGCAGCACGAGGCGTCAGTTCGTATTCGCTCTCGGCGAGCAAACGGCGGCTCTCGCGAAGGCGCGGCGAGATGAAGAACTCGATCGTTCCAATTGCGCATTGGACGGACTGGAAAATAAACAACGTAATGAGATGAAAGAATTGGAAAGAAGATTCTCCGTCGCGCCGATGATGGACTGGACGGACCGGCATTGCCGGGTCTTCCATCGCCTGCTGACGCGCCGCGCGCGCCTCTATACCGAAATGGTGACGGCGGACGCGGTGGTGTTCGGGCCGCGCGAGAGATTGCTGGGGTTCGACCCGTTCGAGCATCCGCTCGCGCTGCAACTGGGCGGCGCTGACCCTCAGCGCCTTGCGCAAGCCGCCCGCATCGGCGCCGACTTCGGCTATGATGAGATCAACCTGAACTGCGGCTGCCCGTCGGACCGCGTGCAGAGCGGGCGCTTCGGCGCCTGCCTGATGCGCGAGCCGGCGCTGGTCGGCGAGTGCGTTGGGGCGATGGCGAGCGCGGTGGCCATCCCCGTGACCGTCAAATGCCGCATCGGGGTCGACGCGCAGGAGCCGCGCGAGGCGCTGTTCGCGCTGGCCGCGAGCGTCGAGGCGGCGGGCGCGGCGGCGATCATCGTCCATGCCCGCAAGGCCTGGCTGGAGGGCCTGAGCCCGAAGGACAACCGCGACATTCCCCCGCTCGACTATCCGCTGGTCCATGAGCTGAAGCGAGCCCATCCCGATCTGCCGCTGGCGATCAACGGCGGCGTCGTGGATCTCGCCGCGGCGCAGCGGCATCTGCGCCATGTCGACGGCGTCATGATGGGCCGCGCCGCCTACCAGTCGCCGGAAATCCTGCTCGACGTCGATCCGCTGCTGTTTGGCGCGCCGGCGCCGGTCGCCGACGGTTTTGCGGCGATCGAGGCCCATATCCCCTATGTCGAGCGCGCGCTGGCCGCCGGCGCCCGGCTGCACGACCTGACGCGCCATCTCCTGGGGTTGTTCGCCGGACGCCCGGGCGCGCGCGCCTGGCGCCAGACGCTGGCGACGCGGGCGCCGGCGCATGGGGCCGGCGTCGAGGTTTTGCGCGAAGCGGTGGCGCGGGTTGCGCGGGAGCGCGAGGCGATAGCGGTGTGAGCGCTCGCCCGGCGGCGCTCACCGCGCCTTCAGCACCAGCTTGCCGCGTTCGACCGAATAGCTCTGCAGGCGCTCGAGGAAGCTCATGCCGAGCAGGTTCTCGCTCAGTGCGCCGGAACGCGCGACCAGGGCGCGAACGTTGCGAACGACGATCGGTCCGACCGCGAGCTGGTCGAGCCGCGTCTCGGCGGCCATCGCCGAGCCGTTGGCGGTGGTGACGCGCACGTCATAGGCGAGCGAGGCGGTGTCCAGGCCCATTCTGTGGGCGTCCTGGGCGCGGATGACGACGCTTGACGCGCCGGTGTCGAACAGGAACGAGGCGGACGCGTTGTTGACCTTCGCCGAGACGACGAATTCGCCGTCCAGGCGCCGGCCGATGATCACCTCGCCGCCCTGGCCGACCACCGGTTCGCTCGGATTCAGCTCGGCCAGGACACGGTCGGCGAGATCGGTGAATTCGAAGCGATAGGCGTAGAGGCCGGTCAACGCGATCATCAACGCCGCCCACATCGCCGCGCCGCCGACGGCGCGGGCGAGGTCGGCGCGCCGAAGACGCCACGGGCCGGCAAGCAGCAGCCACAGCACCAGCGCGGCGGCCAGCGCGCCCTGCGCCAACTGGGCATGGGTGAGGCCGAAGATCAGCGTATCCGCCGGCGTGAGATAGAGGCCCAGCGCCGCCGCGACCAACAGGGCGATGGGCAGGCCATAGCGCATCTTCAGCTTCCTTCCCGCGCCCGCGGCCGCCGTCCGCGCGCCTTGCGCGAGCGCGCCGCGACGAGACGCGCCTGCAAGCCCTCCATGATAGCGAGCCGGCTGGCTTCGTCGAGACCGCCCCAGGCGGCGATCTCATCCAATGTTCGCGCGCAGCCGACGCACAGGCCCGAGCGGGGGTCGATGACGCAGATCTGTATGCAAGGGGTGGACGGCGGGCTCGCGGGAATGGCCTTCATGCGGCGATATCTAGGCGCCGGCGCGGCCGATGAGAAGGCCGCACAGGCAGGCGATTTCGGCCAATTGCTGCGCCGCGCCGGCGACGTCGCCGGTTTGCCCGCCGATCTGGCGGCGGGCGATCGCCGTCATCGCCAGGGCCGCCGCGAGCGCCAGCCCGAGGGCGAGAATCGCCCGCCCGAGACCGATGACGCCAAGGCCGAGCAGGACGGCGATGATCGCGGCGGTCACGGCCGCCGCCGCGGCGCCGCCGCTGTCGAGCCTTCCGGCCCCGGCGCCCAGACCGTCGACGCGGGCGGGCGACAAGAGCGCCAGCGGCGCCAGCGCCGCGGCGCGCGACGCCGCGCCGGCCAGGATCATCCCCGCCGCGGCGGCGCCGAGGCTGTGTTCGAGCAGCGCGCCGAGCGCGCCGACGCGCAGCAGCAGCGAGAGCGTCAGCGCCGCCGCGCCATAGGCGCCGATACTGCTGTCGCGCATGATTTCGAGCTTCCGCTCGCGCGTAGCGCCCCCGCCGAAGCCATCGGCGACATCGGCGAGACCGTCCTCGTGCAGCGCGCCGGTGGCCAGCAGCTGCGCCCCGACCGCCAGCCCCGCGCAGACCAGCGGCGGCAGGCCCACGGCGTCGGCGCAGGCCAGCGCCAGCGCCCCGATCGCCGCCAGCACCGCGCCCGGCGACCGGGACCATGCGGGCGAGGCGCGACAGGTCCGGCATGCCGCGCCGGCTCGCCTCGAACGGCAAGTCCGGCAGCGGCAGGCGCGAGAAGAACCTCAGGCAGGCGAGCAGATCGCGCGCCGCGCCGAGCGCCGCGGCGCGGAACGGGGCGGGGAGGAGCGGCGGCCCGCGCATCGAACGACCCTCCAGGCGGTCGCGGCGTGATTTCCGGCGCCTCGCGGTCGCGTCGGCGGCGCGGCGCGGATCAGAACGCGATTTCGAGTTTGCCCTTGATGGCGTTGTCCTCGTCGCGCGCGGCGATCTCGCCGGAGTAGAACACGCCGAGCGTCGCGTTGTTCGACAGGCGCCAGTCGAAGCCCGCCTCGACCACCAGCGCGTCGCGGGCGACCGGGGCGCCGGTGATGGTGAACGGGATCGACGGCGCGCTTTCGAACGCCAATGTCGAGCCGGGCGTCACGTCGCCGAACACATGCTGCCAGCCGAGCATGGTGCGCGCCGACAGCGGCGAATTGGCGAACAGCGCGGCCTGGGTGCGAAAGCCCAGCGTCGTCGCGCCGTAGTCATAGCCTTGCGAAGCCCCCGTCAGCGCCGAAGCGCCGCCCGCCTCGCTGAAGCTCGACGTGTCGATATGCATCGCCAGCGCGCCGACGAACGGCTCGACGAACGTCGGTCCTGCGAAACCCGACAGGCCGAACCGCCAGCCGGCCTCGCCGAACGCCTGCAGCGTGTCGCCGCCATAACCGGCGCTCGCCGTGTCGCTGAAGCCGGGGAAGTCGACGCTGCGGTCCGTGCCATAGCGGTTGTAGGCGTAGAGCGCGCCGCCGCGCAGTTGCAGCGCATTGAGGCTCGCCCCGCCGTACACCCCGCCGAAGGTCGACTCGACGCTGCCGCTCGAGCCGACCGCGTCGATGCTCAGGGTCGACTGGGTGTAGCCGGCCGCCACGCCGATCCGGTAGCGCTCCTCCAGGGTCCCGTCGACGCCGAGGATGAAGCCGCCCATCGAGCGATCGAGCGTCGCCGCGTTGCCGTCGCCGCCGATATGGCCGAACGAGCCGAACGCCTGGCCCCAGGCGGCGAAAACCTGCGCCGGCAGGTTCGGCGCGACAATCGCGTTCATCGCCGAAAAGCCGCTCGCTCCGGCCGTCGGCAGCGCGCCGTAGGGGCTCGCCAGCCGGTCGAGAACCGCCTCGCGCGGCAATCGTGAATCCTCGAACGCCGCCGACGCCGCGCTGGGGTGAATCTCGCCGGACAATGCGTCGAAAGCGGCTCGTGCGCCGGCGACGGTGAGCCCGCTCACCGCCTCGAACAGCGGCGCGCCGGCGCCCTGCGCCTGCAATGCGCTCGCCGTCGCGATCTCATTGGGGGTGACGGCGACCGAGGCGAACGACGCCGTCTGGGTGAAGCCGAGAAAGACATGGTCGGCGTCATAGCTCAGCGCTGGCGAGATAAAGGCGAAGTCGGGGTCGACCACCAGCGAAGCAAACCGCCCCGAAACCCCGCCATTGGCGGTCAGGATCGTGTCGCGCGTGGCGAGCGAAGTGCCGAGCGAAAAGGCGCCGGCCGCCGGCAGGACCTCGACCGTCCCGCCGGAAAGCGTCGCCTTGCGAGTGGCGACGAGCGCATCGCTCTGGCCCGTCGCGTCGACGTTGACCACGTAGGTCGAGCCCGGCAGGAAGGTGACGCCGCCCGCCACATGCAGCGTGCTGAAGGGCGTCAGCGCACCGGGCGCCACCGTCGCGCCGGCCGGCGCGACGAAGCTGCCGACCACGCCCGATCCGCCGAGCGTCGCCCCCGAATCGAGCGTCAGCGAGGACGACATGATCGAGCCGTCGACGATCAGCGTTCCCGCCGAGACCGTCGTTGTCCCCGTGTAGGTGTTGTCGGCGGTCAGCAGCAACGCGCCGGAGCCGATCTGCTCGACGTCGCCGCGCCCGCTGATCTTTCCGGCAAAGGCGTAGGTATCCGATCGGTCGAAGGCGAGAAGCCCGAGCGTCGGCGAAATCGGCCCGATGGTCGAGGTGAAGAACACATTGCCGACGAGGCTGCCCGTCGCGCCGCCGTCGCCGAGCTGCACGGTCTGGTTGCGCAGGATTGTCGAGCCGCCGGTGAAGGTGTTGTCGCCGGTGAGCGTGATCTTTCCGCCGCCGAGCCCCTGCGGGCCGAACCATACCCCGCGCGCGCCTTCGATGACGCCTGCGAACACGCTGGAGGAAAAACCGCCAGACGACAGACGACCGTTGAGAATAATCGCCGGCGGGAGGCTCTTGGCGCCCAATACGACAGTGCCTGAGCCCTCGAGATCATTGACGGCCGCCAGCGCCGCCGGGCTGAAATCGAGCGTCGCGCCGGCGTCCACCGTTGTCGAGCGCATCGAGCCGAGCGCGTCGGCCAGCGTCGTGTTATGGCCGGCGCGCAGCGTGCCGCCCGCCACAATTGCATGCGTGTTGCTGGCGACGGCCGCGGAAGCGGAATCGACGACGACCGTTCCGTCGTCAGTCGGCGAGCCGAATATCGTCGTAGTTCCCGGCGCAAATCCGATGACGCTCGTTCCGCCATTCGGACCCAGCGTGAAGGTTTTCCCGGACGCCGCTGAAATCACATTGGTGTTGTGGGCGTCCGATATAATGTTGCTCTCAACCTCGCCACTGACCAGCGAGCGCAGTTCGCCGCCGCCGAGGACGACCGTAGTGCCGGCGCCGAGCGCGGTGATTGCGCCGAGCGCCAGGACGCCGTCCGTGACGCTCCAGTCCTGGGCGCCGACGCCGGTCAGCGTCCAGGTCGAGGCGCCGATCTTGTTGAATGTGCTGAAACCGCGATATTGCGCGCCCGCGCCAATCTGGCTGACGTCGAAGGCGGCGCTGCCGGAGCCGCCGAGCTGGAACGTATCGGCGCCGGCGCCCTGAACGATTCCGTTGATTACGCTGCCGGACGCGAGAGTGAGCGTGTTGCCGCCGCCGCCGCCGCCCGTCGAGGTGAAGAAAATCGCGTCGCCCGCCGGTGGCCGAAATCGTCCCGGCGTTGAACACGCTGGTGTTGTCGATCGCCGCGATGGTGTCGAAGCTCGCCCCTGATGACGCCGCCGGTCTTGTTGACGATGTCGCCGCTCTCCGTCGAGATCGCGGAGCCGCCCGCGTTGGCCGCGATCGAAATGGTTCCGGAATTCGTGACATCGACGACATTCCCGGAAATGGTGGCGAAAGAATTCGCGCCGCTCGTTATCTTGCCGAGATTGGTGATCGTAAGCACCGGGGTTTGCGATCCCGAAATCGCGCCGCCGTTGCCCTTGATGACGCCCGAAGCCTTGTTGACCAGCGTCAGCGTGTTGGCGTTGACCGCGACCCCGCCGAATTTCGGCGCGGAAATCGTGCCGAAATTCGTGACGGTGGCGCCGCTCGCGTTGATGGCGAAGGCGTCGCCGGTGATCGTGCCCGACGCCTTGTTGGTCACCGTCACGGTGCTGGTGTTGTTGCCGGCGAAATTGATGCCCTGGCCGCCGCCGCCGACAATGCCGTTGATCAGGCCGGAATTCACCACCACGCCGACGCCGAAGCCCTGGATGGCCGTGCTTCCCTGGATCACCCCGCCGACCTTGTTGGTCACCGAGAGACCCGTCGAGGATGTAAAGATCCCGGCCAAATCGACGACATTGCGGTGAATATCGACTCCGGCCGATGGAGCCCGAATTGTTGACGGTCAGCGGACCGTTGCCGTTGATCCCGAAGACGTTGCCGATGCCCGAGCCATTCGTCGTGATCGTGCCGAAATTGTCGATCGTGTTGTTGTTGTTCACGTCGATGCCGTTCGACGTGCCGATCACCGAGGCTCCGGAGCCGACCGTCAGCGTCAGGCCGTTCTGGGTGCTGTCGCCATATCCCGAATTGGTGCCGGCCGTCTGATTGACGGTCTTGCCCACGCACGTGACGGTTTCGTTCGATCCGCCAGGCGGGGTGCAACTCGCCAGCGCTTCGGCCGGCCACACCGTGACCGCGCCGAGCAGGCCGAGCGCGGCGACGAGCGTCGAATATTTAGGCGCTCTCCGTTGGGAGGGCCGGCCCGCCGCGCTATGCCCTGTCGCACCAGACCCGCAATCGTGCGTCGACACTGTGAACCCCGGGTGACACGCGCCGCCGGCGCCATCCAACCCCGCATCATATCAACCGCCTCCCCGAAAGCCACCTTTGCCTTGAAAATGCCGCAGGTAACAACAAAGTGTTGCAGTTGTGACACGTTTGCTCAGCGCGACCTGGTTGACCAGCCGCCTCGCCGGGCGCGCGTCGGCGGCGCCCCTCTCATCCGGCTGCCTTCTCTCTCTCGGCGACCGCGCGCGCCAGCCGGTCGCTGACGTCCTCGGGGATATCGAGGCCCGACAATCGCCAGACCCTTCCGGCCAGGCGCAGATGCACGCCAAAGCGCCCGTCGGCGCCGTCCAGCGCGACGACAAAGCTGATCGGCCCGTCGAAATAGGAGTTCGCCACGGCGCGAAGCGGGCCAGCCTGGAATGCGGCTTCGAGCGGCGGCATTCGCCATAGCGTCGCGGCGTTCGCCACTCCGGCCCTGGCGCCGAGGCGGCCTTTGTCCAGGAGGGCGGCGATATTCTCCGGGGTCAACGCCTGCTGGAGCATCGCATCGGCGACGCTGCCGCCGACGCTTCCCGCCAACCCGCGCTCGAGCGGCCCGAGCTTCTGGGCTCTGGGATTCTGTCTGAGGTAGGCGCGCACGATCTGGCTGCCCAGCGAATGTCGCAGCGCCGGCAGATCGACGCGCGCCATCACCGCCGCCGCGTTGCCTTGCGAGGCGATCGCCGCGAGTTGCGCTGCGCCGATCAGCGCCCACGCCCAATAGGCCAGAACGACGACGATGAACGCCGCGCCGGCGACGAGAATTCTTCGCATGGTCCGTCCTCGCCGCCCCCAGGGCGCCACCCTTGTCCCTGACGCGCGGCGAAAGATGGGCCGCATTGCGGGCGCATAGCGCCGACCCTCTTCACGCGAACAGCCCCGTCAAATGGTCGTTCAGAAAGCGCCCCCGCGGGTCGAGATGGCGGCGAATCGCCCGGAAATCCTCGAAGCGGGGATAGAGGGCGGGCATGTCCCGCGCCTGGTTGAAGTGCAGCTTGCCCCAGTGCGGGCGCGCCTGGTGCTGGCGCAGGATTGCGTCGACGTCGAGCAAGTAGCTCCAATAGTCGACGCCGGGGCCGCCCGAAACCGAAACCGTGACGCTGGCGCGCTTGTAGTAGGGGCTCAGCATGCCGGCATCGCCGGCGACGAAACGGTATTCGACGGGATAGATGCAGTTGGTGTGTTTGTTCAGCATCAGGTCGCGCACCTGCCGCAGCGCGTCCTTGCCGCATTCGACGGGGATCGCATATTCGAGTTCGTGGAAGTTGGGGACATATTCGATCGGATAGATTTCCGAGCTGTAGGCGACGCGTTCGAAGTTCCCCGCTTCCGCGCGGGGCGGTTCGTCGGTGATGTCCATCACCTTCATCTCGCACACATCGTGCTCGCGCCGGGTCGACGACGCCGCGGCGAGGTCGGGTAGACAGTAGAGATGGCGGGATTCCGGAACCGGGCACCAGAAGAAGCCGAAATGACGATGGTTCGCCGCCAGCTCGTCGTGCTTTTCCATGCAGGCCTCGAAGTCGTCGCGCCAGAGCTTCTCCTTGAGATTGTAGGAATCAACGGCCTGCAGGGTGACCGAGGACATCACGCCGAGCATGCCGATCGAAACCTGCGCGGCGGCCATCATTTCGGGATCGGATTCGATGTCGACGTCGAGAATCGCGCCGTCGGCCTGCACCAGACGCATGCCGACCGCCTGCGACGAAAGGCAGCCGAGCGCGATCCCGGTCCCGTGCGTGCCGGTCGACAGCGCCCCGGCGATCGCCTGGGTGTCGATATCGCCCTGATTGGCGAGCGACAGCCCGATTTTCTTGAGCGCCCGGCCGATGTCGCCGATCCTGGTTCCCGCGCGCACCGTGACGCGCTTGCGCGCCAGGTCGGCGCCGATGACGCCGCGCATGTTGTGCAGGCTGAGCAGCAGGCCGCTGGTCGCCACCACCGGCGTGAACGAATGGCCGGAGCCGGCGACGCGCACGCCGAGATCCTGTCGCGCGGCTTCGCGCACCAGCGCGGCCACTTCGTCCTCCGACGCGGGTTCGCTCCTGTGGCGCGCGACGAACGACTGGTTGCCGACCCAGTTGCGCCAGTGGCCGCCGGGGCCGAGAAAGGTCGGCGTCGCATGTGAAGGCTCGTTCATGGTGGCTGCTCCGGAGACGGAGGACAAGGCGAGAGCTTACGCAAAGCGCCTGCACGGCGGAATGGGGCAGGGTGGTTCGGTTCTCGCCTTGTCCGCCCATGCTCATCCGGCGTCTGCGAGAACTCGTCTGATGAAGGTCCGCGGCGGTCCGACAGATGCTCAGCCAGGATTCAAACTCGATGCTCCATCCCGAACCGTCGAACCCGGTCCGGCCGAGGCAGCCACGCCACAATCTTGCATCCACCTGGACAACCGAACCGCGCGACAATCGATCGTCCGGGGCGACATACAGCAGTGATTTCGGCCCCCCGACGCACAGCGTCGAATGAAGACGATGCAGGTCATCGTCCGACAGCGGCGATCGCGCGTTGAACACGAAAATCTTGTCGCGGTCCTTGAGCGCCTCCGACATCTTGCGTTTGAGAAAATCGATCCGCCGACACATCTTGTCCAACACGACCTGGGGCGGCGTCTGGTCGGGCGAGACGAACGTATGCATCGTCATGCCGTAGCGACGATCGCGGGTAAAATACTCGTCGACGACCGCGTTGTGACAAAGCTCGGTGTGTTCGGCTTCGCCGATGCCCGCCAACCCGCTTTCCAACGCCTCCAGCAGCGCGTCGTAGGAAATTCCCGCCCACCGGAACAGCCCGAGCGGCTCGGCGCCGAAGTTTCGTTGCACAAAGCCCAGCTCGCAGTTCTCGCCGATGCTCTCAAAGCGCATCATCAGGTCGCGCAGGACGGCAGACCGGTTGTCGGAGCTGCGTCCGGCGTCGTCCTGCGGCGCAAGGTCCACGGCGTCGCAACTGGCCAATCTGGCGCGCATCGACGCTTCCGAGAAGCCGGCGCGAACGGTCGGATCGTCCGGCCAGCGCGCATTGACCGCGTTCCAGCGGCGAATGGCTTCCGACCAATCGCCCGATCTGACCGGAACCTGCGCGTGGTTGATGGCGACGTTGGCGTCGTTTGGAAAGGACGCCATTCCTTCGGCGAGCATCCGATCGGCTTCCTCGAAGCGCCCCAACATTTTCAGCGCCGCCCCAACGCCGGCGTAAGCGATCGGCTCGTATCGGAAGCGCGAAAAGACGTCCCGCCATCGACTCAGCGCCTCGTGGCGATCCCCGCGTTCGTCGGCGTTGACGGCATAGTTGGTGAAGACAAAGCACGCGTCGGGGAACCTGCTCAAGGCAGGGGCCAGCGCGGCGTCGGCCTCGTCGAAGCGCGCCATCCGGCGCAGCGTCGTCGCCAGGCCGACGAAGCCGTCCGGCTGGTCCGCCGCCATCGCAGCCGCGCGCGTCCACAGGGCGAGCGCCGCGTCCAGTTCGCCGGTGTCGAGGAGCAGCCATCCCCGTTCAAAAATGAGCGTCAAATCGTCAGGAAACAACTCGAAAGCGCTCCGCAGCGTTCTTTCCGCCACGTCCCATCGCCGCAATTTGCGAAGAGCGCCGATCCGGTCTGCGTAATCAATGCTCCGCTCTCGGCGAATCTCCTGGGCCCACGGAGCAAGCAAAGAAAAAAACCGCAGGAGGGGCTTTGACATGACGCGTCCGTGATAATTTGCTCTTTTGGATTTCTTGAGCTCCCGCCGCCCGATCGAAGGTCAACGTCGCGATCGCCTCCGCGGGTCGGCGCAGGATTATAACATGCGAGAAGCCGAGTTATACGACGATCTGACGGAGATTTTCGTCGATGTTCTGCAGTGCGGACACCTGACTCTCAAGCCGGAACTGACGACGAACGACGTCCAGGGCTGGGACAGTTTCAAGCAGATCGAAATCATCCTCGCGGTGGAAGAAAAATACCGGATCAAATTCGCCGCCCGCGAGCTGGACGAACTCTACTGCGTCGGCGACCTCGCACGCACGATTCTCGCCAAAATTCCCAACGTCCCCGCCGCGTCGCCGGTTGCGAACGAACCACTTCGGTAGTCGTCGGCAGCCGGAACGATCCGGCTCAGGAGCGCACGGTCGCGGCGCGCGATCGCTGATCAAGCCACCGGCGGACGGCTTCCTCGTCGAGCTTGTCGTTGCCGCTGAGCGGCATTCGTTCAATCGCGTGGACATAGGCCGGCACGGCATGGGCTTCCAGACGCGTGTGCAACTGCGCCCGCAGCGCCTGTGCGTCCAACGGCCGGCCGTCCGCGGACTCGACCACCGCGATGAGCAACTCGTCGTGCTTCAACACGCATGCGACCGGCCAACCGCAATCGGCCAGACGAGCGACGATCTCGCCGGTCTCGATCCGATAGCCGTTGATCTTCACCTGGGTGTCGATGCGGCCTTTGAAGAAAAGATGCTTGCCGCGGCGTTCGGCCCAATCTCCGGTGAAATAGCCGCGCACCGCGCGGCCGCCGATCGGCAGCGATCGAAACGCCTTCGTCGTACGCTCCGGGTCGCGCCAATATTCCGTCGCGAGCTGCGGCCCGGTGATGACGATCTGCCCCTCGTCCAGATGGGCGCCGCCAACCAGATGCAGGCCCATGTGACCAATCGGATCGCCGAGCGCCGCGGAATCCGCGCAAGCCTCCCGGTAGTCCTCCGACCGCAGAAGCACCGAAGTCATCGAGACGGTGGCCTCCGTCGGGCCGTACAGGTTCATGACCACAACGTCGGGTCGGGCTTGGAAAATCGCGGCGAGATGCGCGGGGCGCAAGGCCTCTCCGCAGAAAACGAACAGCCTGATCGCCCCCAGCATCGCCGAAGTCGCTTGTCCGCCCTTCATCACCAGGCCGACGGCGCTGGGCACCGACACCCACACCGAGATCGCCAGGCGTCGCGCGAAGTCGGCCGGAAACAGGCGATCTCCGGCCTTCGTCGCCGGCGCGAGCGTCGCGCCCGCGTTGAGCGCGCCGAAGATATCGAGAACGCTGAGATCGAAGCTGATATTCGGAAATTGCGAGACACGATCGTCGCCGCGGAATATCCCGCTGTTCGACACCCAGTTCATGTAATGGGCGAACGCCGAGGTGGAGACGACGACGCCTTTCGGCGATCCCGTCGATCCGGAGGTCAAGATCACGTAAGCGGTCGAACTGCGCCGCCCGGCGCCTTGCAAGGGCGCGACCTTGCCGGCGTCGAGCGGATCGACGATCAGCGGCGACGGAATATTCTTGGCGATTTCACGCGCCCCCGCGGCGTCCGTGACGATCACGTTGGGCTGAATCAGCTCGGCAAGCTGGACCAGCTTGTTGATCGGCGCGGCGACGTTGACCGGGATGTAGCAACCGCCGCTCATCAAGGCGCCGATCATCGCGGCGTATGCGTCGGGCCCCTGGGGCAGCGCGATAAGCACCCTCGGCGCTTCGACGCTCGCGAACCAGGCCGCCAGACGCCGCGCCCGATCCTCGAGCCCGGCGTAGGTCACAATCTCGCCGTCGAGGTCGACGGCGGGATAGTCGGGTCTTTCCCGCGCAACGCACAGAAATCGGCCAATCGGATCGTCTGTGTTCATGGAACGCCACCATGCTGGAAAGCATCCCTCGCCGGTTGGTTGTCGTCGGCTCTCCACGAGTTTGGCGAGTTAACACGCACGGGGATTTTTTTTCAACGCCGCAGCGGGCGCGAGGGCCGCGAGCGTGAGGCGCGACGCCGCGGCGAACGGGCGTCTTCGCTGCGGCGTGAACGGCCTCGTCTTCGGCGCGCCCTTGTCCTTGCCCCATTTGGGGCGAAAATTCGTCGTAGTCCCGTTCCCGTCCTGGCCGAATGGCCAGCGCGTCGCTTCGGCGGCCGGACTCGGTCGAACTCAATTTGGCCCGTGGATTTGGAGTTTGAAAATGCGCAGATTCAGTGCCGTTTCCGCGGCGATCGCCGTGTCGCTCGCAGCGGCGGGTTGCAACGCGCCGGCAGGTCAGAATGCGGTCGGCGGGGCCGTGGCGGGCGGCGCGGCCGGCGCGTTGATCGGCGCGGCCGCCACCGGCGGCCTGCCTCCGGGGGCCTTGGTCGGCGGCGCGATCGGCGCGGCGACCGGGGCGACCGTTGGCGCGGCGGCGACCCCGCCTGCCGGGTACTACGCGCCGGCGTCGAGCTACTATGGCCCGGGACCCGGCTATTATGGTCCGGGACCCGGCTACTACGGCCAGGGACCTGGCTATTACGGCCCAGGACCTGGCTACTACGGGCCAGGACCGGGCTACGGCGGCCAGGGCGCGGGCTATCCCGCCTCCGGCTATGGCGGGGCGCCGCCTCGCTGCGCGGATTTCCGCTACGACTACAATGGCAATCCCGTCTGCCCGAAATAACCGCGATCCGTCCCCCTTCGTGATGGCGAGATCGGCGAAGGCGAGCCTTCCCCGATCGTGACGAGTCGCGGGCCAGACATCCGGGGTCCGGGGCCATCGGCTGAGCGCCTCGCGTTTGTCGCGCGGGTCAAGGATTCTTAACAGATTGTCAAAGCATTCCGGTGACTATGAGAGATAAGAAACATCGAAACAGGCGGGACTTGGCGGTCGGACGCACATCCATCGAAGGACGTTTGGGTGGAGTACGGCGTCATGAAGAGATTTTTACTCGCATCGGTTTTGGCTTCGTTCGCATTGCCCGCCGCGGCGGCGGATTTGTTTTCATCGGAGCCCCCTCCGACGGTCTTCGTCCCGCTGCCTCCCTACAATTGGACCGGCTTTTACGCCGGCGGCCATGTCGGCTGGGTGTGGAGCCGCGACAACTTTAGCGTCACCGACACATTCACCGGGGCCACCGTGGGCGGCGGAACCAACGACGCCACGTCATTTCATGGCGGCGGCCAGATCGGCTACGACATGATGTTTCCGTCGAACTTCGTCATCGGCGCCAGAACGTCGGTGTCCTGGGGATTTGGGTCGTCGACCACCAACACCAGCGCCTCCGGCGCCACCGTGGCCTCGACGAGCAGCTCCGACGACGTAGGCGGAGATGTCAACGCTCGCCTCGGCTACGCCATCGGGGATTTTCTGCCCTATGCGATCGGCGGCTGGGCCTGGTCGAGCGGGACCAGCACAAGAACGCAACTGGTCGGCACGACCGGCTTCGCGACGCCAGGAACGGTCGAATCGGCGAACGTGTTCAGGAACGGCTGGGACGTCGGCGGCGGACTCGAATATCAGATGTGGAGCAACTGGACGGTGTTCGGCGAGTATCGCTACGCCAGTTTCGGCTCGGTCAACGTCGTCTATCCGCTGGCCGGACACTCCACCAATTCTTCGCTCACCGCAAATTCGCTGGCGCTCGGCGTGAACTACAAATTCTAGCCGGGGACCCCGGCGCCCGCGCTTGTCGGTCAAAACGGCATCCGTCAAACAGACTGCCTGGCGAGGGGTGGTTGCGCCGGATGCGCCGTCGCGGAGCCGAACGAGAAGCGACTGCTTGATGCCGCCGATCGATGATCGCTCGGAGGTAATCTTTATATTACAAAATATTGCTGACGTTCTTTATCAAATTGCTGCGGGAGTGAGGCTCCTCGCTCGTGGTGATTTCGCCCCTTGCGCACAAGAACGGCGCACAAGGGGGAGCTGGCGTCAGGAGTCGTGGTTCGCGGTCTGCGTCGATCGGCGCAACACTGGCTCTTCACCGTAGATTTCCTGAAAGTCGTCGTTTCGCGAATCGCGAAGGATGGCGCGACACAACACGACAAAGCCCTCGGGGGTTATTCCCGTGCTCGCCGTCAGCATCCTAGCGAGGCGGATGGTCTGCTCCTTCGCCGCCTGGGATTTACGTGGAGCCTTGCCCATTTTCGTCTCCTGAACCTGATCCATGCGCCGCGACGACCGACCAAGCTTGCCGGATTGGCGCCCATGATGAAGGAATTGAAACCGACATCCGGGAGTTACGGTCTGGCCGCGACCGGGCTGTCGGTTTCGATCGATTTTTCGCGAGGACGATCCTGACGGCGCGAGGGCTTGCGCGGTTGACGCCACGCGTGGTGCAAGAGTCACGCCGCGGACTTACCAGAGCCCTAAACGCGCCATGCAACCGCCCGGCGGTTCAGCTTTTCCGCCGGATTGCGTTGATGCCTCGCTAAGCCGGCATGTCGAAATTGAAGCATGCCGCAGCGTAAGCGTTTCCCGGCGACGCCCGACGCCCAGTCGGGAATGGCGCGAGGGCTGATGAATCCGACGAAAAAGCGCGCCCGACGATCCGGCTTTTTGTCTGGCCTTTTGATCATCCGCCGTGGCGCCGGTCGGTGTGCGTCACCCGTCGCGCCAGGGCGTCTCCGGCACCGGAGTCAGCGGCCCCTTGCCGGCGATCCACGAGTCGAGGTTGGCGATCATCAGATCGGCCATCGCCTGGCGAGTGTGGCGCGAGGCGGAGCCGACATGCGGCAACAGCACCGCGCTGTCGAGCGCCAGCAGCGCGGCGGGGACGTTCGGCTCGTTTTCGAAGACGTCGAGGCCCGCCCCCAGAATCCTGCCCTCCGCGAGGGCGGCGATCAGCGCCGTCTCGTCAACCAGCGATCCGCGCGAGACATTGACGATGAACCCCTCCGGCCCGACCGCGTCGAGGATCGCGCGATCGATAATATGCCGCGTCTGCGCCCCGCCGGGGGCCGCGATCATCAGAATGTCGCAGGCGCACGCCATGTCCAGAAGCGTTGGATAGTAGAGGTAGGGCGCGCCGGGCTGCGGCGCGCGGCCGTGATAGACAACGTCGAGGCCGAAGGCGACCGCGCGGCGCGCAATCGCCTTGCCGATCCGCCCGAGGCCGAGAATGCCCATCGTGCGGCCGCGCAGCGAGGCGGTCAGCGCGTAGGGGCCGCCGCGCCAGCCGCCGTCGCGCAGATAGCGTTCGGCTTGCGGCAGCTTGCGGACCGTCGCGAGCGTCAGCGCCATCGCGATGTCGGCGACCTCGTCGTCGAGGACGCCGGGCGTATGGGTGACGATGATCCCATGCGCGCCGGCCCAGGCGGCGTCGATGTGGTCATAGCCGACGCCAAATCCCGCGACGATTTGCAGATTCGGCAGGCGGGTCATCAGCGCCGCGTCGACGACGGCGTGATGGGAGGTCGCGGCGACCGCCTTGACGCGCGGCGCCAGGCGTTCGAGCGTCGCCTGGCGATCGGGCTCCAGCCACAACCGATGGAGGGTCATTCGCTTCTCGACGTCGCCGCCGATTTGCGCGATGCCCTCGACGGGCACGAGAACGTCGAATTCCGCCACTTGCAATTTCCTCCAGCCTCGGTTGCGCGAGTCATGGTCGGCGACGCCGCGCATGAGTCAACAACCATGCAAGAACGATGCGCGCTTGCAAAGCCCGGATCGGCGTCGCTCTCCCGGCGGGGCGCCTTTCGCTCGCGCGCGGGACGTGGCACATGCCACTCATGCAAAGCGCCGTCAGCCTTGCGACAATTCGCCGCCCCCTCGTTCGGCGGGTCATGCTTCAGGACTTTCGCTCCTATGCGACGCTCGATCTCGCAACGGACGGGTTCATCGTGGCCCTCGTCGGGGAGAACGGCGCCGGCAAGACCAATTTCGCCGAAGCGCTGTCGCTGTTCGCGCCCGGCCGCGGGCTTCGCCGGGCCGCCCTCGGCGACTGTGCGCGCATCGGCGGGGCCGGCGGTTTTGCCGCTGCGATCTTCGTCGAGGACCAGGGCGCGTCGCGCCAGCTCGGCACCGGGCTGGAGCGCCCGTCCGGCGCCGAGGCGCCGGCGCGGGTCAACCGCATCGACCGCGCGCCCGTCGCCTCGACGCGCGCTTTCGCCGACCATTTGCGCATCGTCTGGCTGACCCCGTCGATGGACGGCCTGTTCATCGATCCGGCGAGCGAGCGGCGGCGATTTCTCGACCGGCTGGTGCTCGCCATCGATCCCGGTCACGGCGCGCGGGCCAACCAGCTCGAGCGCGCGCTGCGCGGCCGCAACCGCTTGCTCGAAGAGCGCGCGCGCGATCCCCGCTGGCTGGACGCGATCGAGCGCGAGGCGGCCGAACTCGCCGTCGCCGTCGCGGCGGCGCGCCACGAATGCGTGACGCGGCTAAAGGCGATGATCGCCCGGGAGCGCGACGATTCCTCGCCGTTCCCGTGGGCCGATCTGGCGCTGGAAGGCGACGTCGAGCGTCTCGTCGCAGAGATGCCGGCGCTCGACGCCGAGGAGCGCTACCGCGCGCTGCTGCGCGACAACCGGGGCCGCGACGCCGCCGCCGGACGCGCGCTGAGCGGCCCCCATGTCGCCGATCTCATGGTCTGGCACGGCCCGAAGGGAGCGCCTGCCGCGCAGGCCTCGACCGGCGAGCAGAAGGCGCTGCTGGTCGGCCTCGTGCTCGCCCACGCCCGGCTGGTCGCCGAAATGAGCGGCATGGCGCCGCTGGCGCTGCTCGACGAGGTCGCCGCGCATTTCGATCCGCGCCGCCGCGCCGCGCTGTTCGAGGCGCTGGAGCGGATCGGCGGCCAGGTGTTCCTGACCGGCGCCGACCCGGCCGCCTTCGCAGATCTTACCGGGCGCGCGCAATTCCTGGACGTTGCGCCCGGTCGCGTCTCGCCGCGAGGGTAGTCGTCGCGGCTTCAGGCGTGGCCCGCCTCGGACGACAGCATCGCGGCGTTCACCCCGATCTTGGCCAGGGCGCGATCATATTTCGAGTCGTAGTCGGTGTCGAACACGAGGCCGGGATCGGCCGGGCAGTTCAGCCAGCCGTTGGCGAGAATTTCGTTTTCCAGTTGCCCGGAGGACCAGCCGGCGTAACCCAGCGCCAGAACGGCCTTTTTCGGCCCCTTGCCGATGGCGATGGCGCGCAGGATGTCGAGCGTCGCGGTGAGGCAGATGCCGTCGCCGATCGAGACCGTTGAATTGTCGACGAAATAGTCGCCGGAATGCAGCACGAAGCCGCGTCCCTTCTCCACCGGCCCGCCGCGCAGCACGCGGACCTCGCCGGCCTGGGGCGGCAGGACGATCGCCTCGGTCGGCTTGACGATGTCGAGCTGGACCAGCAATTCGGGGAAATTGGTCGCCTCGGCCTTGTGGTTGACGATGATCCCCATCGCCCAGTCTTCGCGATGGGCGCAAATATAGACTACCGAGCGCGCGAACGGCCCCTCCCGCAGCGTCGGCATGGCGATCAACATCTGGCCCTCGAGACTGGCGACGTTGAGGCTGGCGGGTCCGCCAGAGGCTCTGGAAGGGCTCTTCATGGGGGCATGCTACGCATCCCCTTCTCCCTGTCAAAGCAAGTTTTTCTAAGGCGAAGCCGCTTGCCGCGAGCGGAGCGCGCCGGCGTTCGCGGCGGTTTCGGCGCCGCTTCACGCGAATGTTGTTGGCGCGGCCGGGCCGATCGCCTTACACGGGGGCATGTCGATGGCGCGTCGTTTTTCTGTTCTCATTCTGGCGCTTTACGGCGCAGGCGTCGCCGGCGCGGCCCGCGCCGCCGATGCCTATTCGTCGGACTGGGCGGAGGGACTGAAGTCCTCAGCGCGCCTGATTGCCGGCGCGGCGGCCAATGGGGTCTTTCAGGCGGGCGTGGAAATCAGGCTCGCGCCCGGCGCGATCACCTACTGGCGCAATCCGGGCGACGCGGGTCTGCCGCCGACGCTCTCCTTCAACGGATCAGGCAATCTGGCGCAGGCTCGAACCTCCTTTCCGGCGCCGCGGCGGCTGTCAGAAGGGGGCGGCGAGGCGTTTGGCTATGATGGCGCGCTGATCCTGCCGATCGATGTCGAGCCGATCGAACCGGCCAAGCCGGTGACCCTGGCGCTGAAACTGAACTACGCGGTCTGCGAGAAAATCTGCGTTCCCGCCGAAGCGAGCCTGCGCCTCGTGCTGCCGCTCGAGGCTGCGTCCTCGCCCTATGCGGACGCCATCGCCAAAGCCAAGGACCTCATCCCGCGACGCGTGGACTGGGCGAGTCTCGCCGCCGATCTGACCGCCACCAGCGTGCGGACCTGGCGCCTGTGCCTGGCGTCGCAGGCGGGCCCCAAACGCGATCTGTTCATCGAGCCCCCGGACGCCTGGTGGTTCGACGTCAAGGCCGACGCGGCCGCGCCGGCCGGAAGCGACTGCTTTCGCGTCAATCTGATGCAACAGCCGCCCGACTCGGCGCTTCCGGTCGCCGCGCGGCTGACGATCACCGGAGGTCGGGGACCGGTCGAGACCACCATCGACCTGAAACCGGGCGCCGGGGGCTGATCCCCGCCGCGTGCTCCCGGCTTGCGCGCGGGGCCGTTCGCGATGATAAGTGGCGCGAGCCAGCCGCTCAATTCTCGCAGCCAAGGAAACTCCGATGACGATCAAGGTCGGCGATCATCTGCCCGAAGCGACGTTCCGCCTCATCACCAGCGACGGGCCGCGGCCGGTGGCCACGGGCGAGTTTTTCAAGGGACGGAAGGTCGTGCTGTTCGGGCTGCCCGGCGCGTTCACGCCAACCTGCCACAAGAACCATCTGCCGGGCTTCATCGCCAACGCGCAGGCGATCAAGGCCAAGGGCGTCGACGAAATCGCCATGACCTCGGTGAACGATCCGCACGTCCTGAAAGCCTGGGCCGGCGCATCGGGCGCCGAAGGCAAGATCGCCTTCCTGTCGGACGGCAACGCCGACTTCGCCAAGGCGGCGGGGATCGAATTCGACGCCTCGGGGGGCGGGATGGGCATCCGCTCGAAGCGCTACGCCATGCTGGTCGAAGACGGGGTGGTCAAAATCCTCAACATCGAGGAGTCGCCGGGCAAGGCCGAGGCCTCCAGCGCGGAAAACCTGCTCAAGCAATTGTAGGACCGGGAATCCGCTTGTCGTCGGTGGCTCATTCGGCGCCAGCGCGCCGCTGACGCCCGTTTCGATCGCATTGCTGTCGGTCACGGGGCGGCGGGATCGCGCGCCGGCGCCCGCTCCGGCAGGAACGGCCCCATGCCCTGGCGCGCAAGTTCGTCGGCGCGCTCGTTCATCGCATCGCCGGCATGGCCCTTGACCCATTTCCAGACGATTTCATGGCGCGTCGCCGCTTCGTCGAGGCGGCGCCACAGGTCTTCGTTCTTGACCGGCTTCTTGTCGGCGGTGCGCCAGCCGTTGCGTTTCCAGTTGTTGATCCAGCCGGTGACGCCGCCGCGCAGATATTGCGAATCCGTATGCAGCTCGACGGCGCAGCCGCGGCTCAGCGCCTCCAGCGCCGAGATCGCGGCGGTGAGCTCCATGCGGTTGTTGGTGGTCAGCGCCTCGCCGCCGCACAGCGTTTTCTCGTGGTCGCCGTAGCGCAGCACCGCGCCCCAGCCGCCGGGGCCGGGATTGCCCGAACAGGCGCCGTCGGTCCAGATCGAAACCCGGGCGCTCACCGCAGCAGGCCGTAGTCGCGCGCGCTCGTCACCTTGCGGTGAAAGCGCATCTTCCGGAGATATTCAAGCGGATCGTGCGGCGACACTTTGGCGTCCGGCGGGACGTTCAGCCAATCGACCAGACGGGTCAGCATGAACCGCAGCGCGGCGCCGCGCGCCAGGACCGGCAACGCCTCGATCTCCCGGCCGGTCAGGCGGCGCACTCGCTCGTAGCCGTTGATCAGCGCCATGCCCTTGGTGATGTTGAACGAGGCGTCGGGCTCGAAGCACCAGGCATTGAGGGCGACCGCCAGATCGTAGGCCAGCGCGTCGTTGCAGGCGAAATAGAAATCGATCAGACCGGACAGTTCCTCGCCGAGGAAGAACACATTGTCGGGGAAGAGATCGGCGTGGATCACCCCGCCGGGCAGATCGGTCGGCCAGATCGCCTGCAGCGCCGCCAGATCGGCCGCGCTCTCCTCGGCCAGACCCGGCGCTACTTCATCGGCGCGCGCCTCGGCGGCGTGGAACAGCGCCGGCCAGCCGCCGATCGACAGAGCGTTTGCGCGTCGCAACGCGAAATCGCCGCCCGCCCGGTGCATCAGCCCGAGCGCTTCGCCGACGCTGGCGCAGTGGCGCGCCGTCGGGCGGCGAATCCACAGGCCGTCGAGAAAGGTGACGATCGCCGCCGGCCGGCCGGCCAGCCGGCCGAGCGCCTCGCCGCTGCGGCTGCGCACCGGCTGCGGGCACGTGACGCCCTTCTTCGCCAGATGCTCCATCAGGCCGATGAAAAACGGCAGGTCCGCCTGGGCGACGCGCTTTTCGTACAGAGTCAGGATGAAGCGGCCAGCCTGCGTCTGCATGAGGAAGTTCGAATTCTCGACGCCCTCGGCGATGCCCTTGAACGACGAGACCTGGCCGAGATCGTAGTCGGCGAGGAAGGCGGCGAGGGCCTCATCCGTGACTTCCGTGTAGACGGCCATCTTCTGTCCGGCTTGAAGGGGGCGGAGACCGCCTCGGCGCCGGGCGACGGGCGCCGGCGGCGTTTGAGCGGTCTCTCGGAACGCGAGGGATTTCGTGTTAGCGACGACGCCGGAATCCGTCAAATCCGCAGCCGGGCGATCCGGCCCGACGCGGCGGTCGAGGCAATGATGCACGCGCCGTGGCTGTGGACTGTGTTTACGATCGCCGCCGCCGGCGGCCAGACGCTGCGCAACGCGATGCAGCGCGAATTGATCGGCGCGCTGGGGGCGATCGGCGCGACCCAGGTGCGATTTCTGTTCGGCCTGCCGTTCGCCGTCGTGTTCCTCCTTCTTGCGCGTCTGGGGACAGGGGTGGAATTCCCTCCGCTTGGGCCGAACGTCGTCGCCTGGACGATTTTCGGCGCGGCCGCGCAAATCGCCGCCACCGCGCTGATGCTCGCGGCGATGCGCGAGCGGTCCTTCGTCGTGGCGATCGCCTATATCAAGACCGAAGCGGTGCAGGTCGCGCTGTTCGCGCTGGTCTTCCTGGGCGAGCGGCCGACCCCCGGCCTGATGCTGGCGATCGTCATGGCGACCGCCGGCGTCCTGATGATGTCGTGGCGCAAGCCGGCCGGCGCGGTCAGTTCATGGAAACCGGCGGCCCTGGGTCTGTTCGGCGCCAGCTTCTTCGCCCTGGCGGCGATCGGTTTTCGCGGCGCGGTCACCAGCGTCGAGACGCCCTCTTTCGTGATGGCGGCGTCGGTCGTTCTCGTGCTTGGCCTGGCGCTGCAGACGCTGCTGCTGCTCGCCTACCTCACGGCGCTGGATCGCGCGACGATGCTGGCGATCGTCGGCGCCTGGCGGTCCTCGCTGTTCGCCGGATTCATGGGCGCGGCGTCCTCGCAGTTCTGGTATCTCGCCTTCGCGTTGACCAGCGCAGCGCGGGTGCGCACGCTGGCGTTGGTCGAAGTGGTGTTCGCGCAGTTCGTCTCTTCGCGGATGTTTCGCGAGGGCCTGTCGCGGAGCGAGCTGATCGGCATGACGCTGATCGTCGTCGCGGTCATCGTGCTGATCAACGGGTGAGCGGGCAGCGCTGGCTGCTTGAATGCGCCGGGCGCGGTCCTCATTGGACGGACGGCTTCCTCAGTTCCTGTCCGAACACGATGCGATGACCGTCGACGGTCGTGACCACGATCTCGCGCATGCCGTAGTGACGGTCCGCGGGCGCGGAAGAGTTTGCGCCGCGCGCTGCGATCTCGGCATGCAGCGCGTCGACATCGTCGACTTTGAGATAGCCGAACCAATTGTGCGAGCCGAGCTCCGCCGGCCGCATATCTTCCGGACAATGACCCAACATCACGCGAACGCCGTCGCGCTCGACAAGCCGCCAGCCGCCGCCGTCGTCCCAGCCGACGCGGAAGCCCAGGACATCGCGAAAATAGCCGGCGCTCCGCTCAAGGTCGGGAACTGCGAGCACGAAGGCCCAGGGAGCGAGTTTCAACGCCATGCTCTTTGCCTCACGATCGAAAAACGGCGGCGCGGGACATGACTGTCGCTGCGGTCAGACGCGGGCGCCCCACTTCGCAGTCCGTCCACTACGTCGCCTTGACTTCATCGCGCAGCGAGCGCGGCAGGGGAAAGAACACGGTCTCGTCGGCGGTGGTCAGCGTCTCGACGACGACGTCATAGCGCTCGCAAAATGCGTCGATGACCTGCTCGACGAGAATTTCCGGCGCCGACGCGCCCGCGGTGATCGCCAGCGAGCGGATCGCGCCGAAGGTCTCCCAGTCGATTTCCGCGGCGCTGGGCAGGAGGCGGGCGATCTTGCAGCCGGCCCGAGCCGCCACCTCGGCCAATCGTTGCGAATTGGAGGAATTGGCGGAGCCGACGACGATCACCGCCTCGACCAGCGGGGCGGCGCGCTTGATCGCCTCCTGGCGGTTGGTCGTGGCGTAGCAGATGTCCTCCTGCGCCGGCGCCACAATCGCCGGGAATCGTTGGACGAGCGCCTCGACGATCGCTTTGGTGTCGTCGACGGAGAGGGTGGTCTGCGTGACATAGGCCAGAGCGCTCTCGTCTTTGAACGCCAGCGCCTCGACCGCCTCGACCGAGCTGACCAGCGTGATTGCTCCGGCCGGCAACTGCCCCATCGTGCCGATCACTTCGGGATGACCGGCGTGGCCGACCAAAATAATCTTGCGGCCGCGCTTGAAATGGACCTGCGCCTCGCGATGGACCTTGGTGACCAGCGGGCAGGTCGCGTCGATGGTGAACAGACCGCGCGTCCGCGCCTCCTCCGGCACGCTTTTGGCGACGCCATGGGCGGAAAAGATCACCGGCGTTGCGCCGACCGGCGCCTCGCTGAGCTCCTCGATGAACACCGCGCCCTTGGCTTTCAGCGATTCAACGACATACTTGTTGTGCACGATCTCATGGCGGACGTAGACCGGCGGCCCATAGATCTGCAGCGCGCGTTCGACCACGTCGATCGCCCGCACGACGCCCGCGCAGAATCCGCGCGGCGCGCAAAGGATCACCCGAAGCTTCGGCTTTTGCGACATGGACAGGTCCGTCGGCGACATCGGGGTGTTCTAGGAAGCGGCGGGGCGAAGTCAATAGGCCTCGCCCCGCGAGCCGTGCGGCGGCAGCCCTGCGAACTGACTCGGGTCCGGCTGTTCGAACTGGCGCAAAGCCGCGATTGCCTCTATGAGCGGCGGTGATTTTTTCGCCTGGGGACAATTCCGTGACCACCGCGTCCGCCATCGTCCCCGTCAAGCCGCGCCCGGTCTTCACGCAAGGCTCGACGATGCGTCATGTCGCGGTGATGACCGCGACCGGGGCGCTCGGCCTGATGGCGATTTTCGCCGTCGATCTGTTGTCGCTGCTTTACGTTTCGCGTCTCGGCGATCAGGCGCTGAAGGCGGCGGTCGGCTACGCCGGCCAGGTTTTGTTTCTCGCGGTGTCGATCAACATCGGCCTGACGATCGCCCTCGCCGCCACCGTTTCGCGGGCGCTGGGGGCGGGCGACCGGCCGGCGGCGAGACGCCTCGCGGCCTCCGGTCTGGCGATCTCGACGCTCGCCTCGGCGGTCATCGCGGCCGGCCTCCTCGTCTTCCGCGGCCCGATTCTCGAACATGGGCTGCACGCGCATGGCCGCGCGGGCGAAGTCGCCTACCAGTTCCTCGCCATCACCTTGCCCGCCAATGTCCCGATGGCGTTGGGCATGGGCCTTGCGGCCGCGCTGCGCGCCGCCGGCGATGCGCGGCGCGCCATGTATGTGACGCTGGTGGGCGGCGCCGTCACGGCGTTCACCGATCCGCTGTTGATTTTCGGATTCGGGCTTGGCGTCTACGGCGCCGCTTGGGCGACGGTGATTTCGCGGCTGGTGTTTTTCGGCGTCGGCGCCTATGGCGCGATCCATATTCACGACCTCGTCGGGCGCCCCGAATGGCGAGCGATCCGTCGCGATCTCCGGCCGATCCTGTCGATCGGGCTGCCGGCGATCCTCACCAACCTGGCGACCCCGGCCGCGGCGATCTATATGACGCGCGTCATCTCGGACTTCGGCGAAGCGGGGGTTGCGACGGTCGCAACGACCGACCGCATCATCCCCGTCGCGTTCGGCGTCATCTTCGCGCTCACCGCATCGGTCGGTCCGATCCTCGGCCAGAATCTCGGGGCGCGATTGATGGACCGCGTTCGCCGCACGCTGACCGATTCTTTTGTGCTGTCCATCGGCTACACGCTCCTCGCCTGGGCCGTTCTGTTCCTCGCCAGTCCGGCGATCAACTGGGCGTTCGACGCGCAGGGCGACAACGCGCGGCTGGTCACGTTTTTCTGCACCTGGGGCGCCTCGGCGTGGGTGTTCATGGCCTGCCTGTTCGTCGCCAACACCGCGTTCAACAACCTTGGCTTTCCGCTTCTGGCGACGATTTTCAACTGGGGCCGCGCGACCCTGGGAACCGTTCCGTTCGTGTCGATCGGCGCCTGGCTCGGCGGCGCCGAACACGGCGTGGAAGGCGCGATGCTGGGCGCGGCCGTCGGCGCCGCGATCTTCGGCGTCGGCGCGGTGATCGCCGCCTATTGGGTGACGGCGCGGCTCGCAAAGCGCCTCGAAAAGCATTAGGCTTCCCATGCGCCGGTCACCGGCGCGCGACAGACAGGGGGAGGCCATTTGATGACTCTCAACGATATCATTCAAGCCGCCCATGGCGGACAGGGCGTCAACAATCTGGCGAGCCAGTTCGGCCTCACGCCCGAGCAGACCCAGGCGGCCATCCAGGCGATGATGCCGGCCTTCTCGATGGGTCTGCAAAAAACCGCGCAGGACCCGACCGGCCTTGGCGGCATCCTCTCGCAGCTCACCAACGCGGCGCATCAGGCTTCTTACAGCGACCCGAGCCAGGCGAGCGCCGCCGCCGGCCCCGGCGGCGGTGTGCTCGGCCAGATTTTCGGCTCGCCGCAGATCGCCGCGCAGCTCGGCCAGCAGGCTTCGCAAATGTCCGGCGTCAGTCCGCAGATCATCCAGCAGATGATGCCAGTTGTCGCTTCGATGCTGATGGGCGGTCTGAATCGCGCGATGAACGGGCAGGGCCTCGGCGGGGTTCTCGGCCAACTGGCCGGCGCCGCGAACAATCCCGGCGGTCTGGGGGCGCAGGTCAACCCGCCAGGCGGCGCGCCGCCGGCGAGCGGCGGGCTGGCGGGCATGATCGGCGGCCTGTTCGGCGGCCTGCTGGGCGGCGGCGCCGCGACGACGCAATCGGCCGCGATGCAAGCCGGGCTGAATACGCTCAGCAGCATGTTTCAGGCGGGCGTCCAGGTCGCCGAGACGCATCAACAAGGCATGCAGGACATTCTCAACGCGATGACCCGGCCGAACGCCCAGTAGGGCGTTCCGAACCTCGATCGGGGCGAGTCCGCCGCGCCGACGCCCAGACGCGCCGTCGGTTTGCGACGCCGGCAGCCTTGCGCGGCGGCTCAACGCGGTCTTTCGCTTCGTTGCGTTGTCGCCGCGGGCCAACTATCTAACCGCGGTCCCAGGCGGGGTCGCCGCCTCATTCTCCCGGAATTCTTGATGGCCCGCGATATCATTGACGCCCATTCCGTGGAGTCGCGCGACGCGCTCGTCGCCTGGCTGGAGGCGGGGTGCAAACCGGCCGCGTCGTTTCGGGTCGGCACCGAACACGAAAAGATTCTGTTCCACCGCTCGGATCTGACGCCGGCGCCCTATGGCGGCGCGAGCGGCGTGCGGGCGCTGCTCGAGGGCATGCGGGATCGGCTCGGCTGGGAGGCGATCCTCGACGGCGACGATCTCATCGGCCTGTTCGACTCCAAGGGCGGCGGCGCGATCTCGCTGGAGCCGGGCGGTCAATTTGAACTGTCGGGCGCGCCGCTCGAAACCGTTCACCAGACGGTGGCGGAACTCGACGCCCATCTCAGCCTCGCGCGCACAGTCGCCGAACCGCTCGACATCGGCTTCCTCGCGCTCGGCATGAGCCCCAAATGGACGCTGGCGCAGACGCCGGTGATGCCGAAGCGCCGCTACCAGATCATGGCGCGCTACATGCCGAAAGTCGGGACGCGCGGCCTCGACATGATGTTTCGCACCGCGACGGTGCAATCCAATCTCGACTTTTCGAGCGAAGCCGACATGGTCAAGAAGCTGCGCGTCGGGCTCGCGCTGCAGCCTCTGGTGACCGCGCTGTTCGCCAATTCGCCGTTCACCGACGGCAAGCTCAACGGCTTTCTTTCGGCGCGCTCGGAAATCTGGCGCCATACCGACAACGCGCGCGCCGGGATGCTGCCTTTCGCTTTCGAACCCGGCATGGGTTTCGAGCGCTACGTCGACTATGCGCTCGACGTGCCGATGTATTTCGTCAAGCGCGGCGACCATTATCATGACGTCGCGGGCGCGAGCTTCCGCGATCTGCTGGCCGGACGCCTCGAGGCGCTGCCGGGCGAGCGCGCGACCATTTCGGACTGGGCCAACCATCTCTCGACGATCTTTCCGGAGGTCCGCCTCAAGCGCTATCTCGAAGTGCGCGGCGCCGATGTCGGGCCGGCGGACCGCATCGCGGCGCTGCCGGCGCTGATGGTCGGCCTCTATTACGATTCGGCGGCGCTCGACGCCGTGGTCGATCTGACCGGGGATTGGAGCGCCGCGGCGCGGCAGAAGCTGCGCGACGACGTTCCGCGCCTCGCCCTCGACGCGGTGATCGCCGGCCGCGCTCTGGCGGAGGTCGGGCGCGAGGTGTTGTCGATCGCGCGCGCCGGCCTGAAGCGGCGCGCGAAGCTGGACGCCAGGGGGCGCGACGAGAGCGTCTATCTCGAGCCGCTCGAACAATTCGTCGATTCGGGCCGCGTCGCGGCGCAGGAGTGGATCGCCCGGTTCCGCGGCGAATGGCGCGGGGTGGTCGATCCGGTCTTTACCGAGGCCCGCTACTGACCGTCGACCATCCAGTGTGAAATCGTGCTGTTTCCGACATTCAGATAAACGCGGGCGAGCCCGTTCGATGTGTTGAATCGCAGATCGCCCGACGCCGCCGCCTCGGCTCCCATCAGCGGACTCGGGCCGAAGGTGATGGTGGACGAACCGCTGTGCGCCGCGCCGGTCCCAAAGCCGGCGCCGGCGCTGATATGGCCGCTGATTTTGACGCAGGCGTCCGATCCGGCGATGGCGAGAAATCCGTCGCCAAGGGCGGCGCAACGCGCGTTGGCGCGGGTCTTGGCGGCTTGCGTCGACGTCGACAGGCCGCCGGCGAGCGAGCCGTGTGCGAGAATCAACGCCAGTGCGACGCCTGAACCCCAACGCTTCATTCGATCAGCCCTCACACGCGAATCTCTTGCCTTTTGCGCGCCACAATTGAATCGACTTCGTGGCGGCTTCGCGGCGCGGCGCGCCCTTACGACGTTTAATGCGTGGCGTGACGTGGGCGCCACACCGGCCGCACTCACCGCCAGTCGCCGAGTTGCGCCTGGATCAGCGCGAGCCCCGCCACCGCGGCGGTGTCGGCGCGCAGAACGCGTGGGCCGAGCGACAGGCGCAGGACATTCGGCGCGCGCAGGATGGCTGCGCGCTCGGGGTCGTCGAACCCGCCCTCGGGACCGATCAGCAGCGCGACGCCGCCCGGCGCCGTCCGCTCGGCGAGCGCTGAGATCGGATTGGCCAGCGGCGCATCCTCATCGCAGAAGATGAGCAGGCGCTCCGATGGCCAATCGGCGAGAACGGCTTCCAGCGGCTGCTCGGCGACCACCTCCGGCAGCCAGATGACGCCGCATTGCTCGGCCGCCTCGCGCACGTTGGCGCGCAACCGATCGCCGTTGACGCGGGCGACCTGAGTGCGGCGGGTGATCACCGGCCTCAGCCGGCGCGCGCCCATCTCGACCGCCTTTTGCGCGATGTAGTCGAGACGCGCGTGTTTGAGCGGGGCGAACAGATAGTCGAGGTCGGGCGGGAATTCCTGCTCCCGCTCGCGCGCCTCGACCGCCAGCGCGGCGCTCTTGCGGCTCGGCGCCAGCAGGCGCGTCGCAAACTCGCCGTCGCGGCCGTTGAACGCCAGAACCCGCGCGCCTTCGCGCAGGCGCAGCACGTTGACGAGATAGTTCGCCTGCTCAGGCGACAGTGCGACGCGGCCGCCGTCGCTCAGCGGCGTCTCGACATACAAACGCGGGCTCGAAAAATCGCTGCGCGCCATCAGGGCCTCCGCCGGGCGCCAATTGCCGACGCTTCTTGCGGCGGCCGGCTTTCGGGCCGCCGCCGCTACTGATGACAAATATTCCGGCGATCGGGCAAGTTCCGCCGCGGGGGCGATCGAATGGGCGACGCGGAAAGCCTGTCAGGGAGCGCCGCATGGCCGCATTTCATGCGCGGGCATCGGCTCGACTCCGAGCCTCTGATGATTCTCGGCGAAGTGGGCGCGAGGCCCGGCCAACGGACCGCGCGGTCAACGGGAGGCGAAGCCGGCCTTCCCGCCGCCGATTTGGCGGCGGGCCGCAAAAACAGGGCGTCAGAAGCGGAAGCGCAGTCCGACAGTCGGGTCGATATTGGTGTGATTCAGGAAACCGTTGGCCAGGCCGTTGTTCATCTCCGAGAACATCAGGCCGGCGTAGACGTCGAACTTTTTCGCGAACTTCCAATCGATGTCGAACGAAGCGGCGTCCATCGTCCCGCTGCAGTGGGAGCTGCTGGAACCGGCGGTCGCGCAACTGACCGGGCCGCCCCAGTCGTTTTGCAGATAGTGATAATAGGCGATTCCCGCGTCCAGATTTGCGGTGAACGCGTAGCGGGCGCCGGTCCAGAACACCTGGAGGACCTTGTTGTTGGCGTTGTAGGTCGTATTGCTGATGTCGGGGGCAAAGACGGTGTAGCCGCCGATGTTCGTGAAAGTCGTTTGAGGATTGCTCGGCGGCGCGAAGAAGATGTGCTCGTAGCCGCCGTATACCTTGACCGGCCCGGAGGTGTATTTGGCGAGCAGCATCACGCTGGTCTCGTCGGAGATCGTCGCGGCGAGACTATCCGGAAACGCCAGGTTCTGCGCCGCGGTCAGCGGCGCGGCCGAAACGGCGTCGTTATCGCGGGTGTATATTGCGTCCAGCGCGAGCTTGCCGTAGGGAGCGTCAAAATCGCCACCGACCTGGAACTCGTAGGCGTTCGAGGTCGCGTTGTTCCATTCATAGCCGCCGAACTGATAAAGCGCGGCGGCGCGGAACATGCCGACATCGACGCGATACTTCACCGCCGTGGAATAGCGGGCGTCCTCGGTGTCGCCGGCGCCGGCGGCTAACCCGGAATAGCCGATCGGCGAAAAGGCGTAGGACGCGCCCATCGGATCGTAGGCGAGAACGCCGTCGAGAGTGAGAGAGTTCACCCGGCCGGCCGTCAGCGTGCCGAAAGTGGTCGAACTGATGCCCGCATAACCCGTGCCGTTGTAGAACTGACCCGCCCGGCTCGAATCGGCGTTCGACGTCTGGCTGGCCAGCGGCACGCCGTTATTGTCGACATATGACTTCGGTCCATCGGACAACGTCAGCGAATAGGGATCGAAGCCCATGTTCAAATCGAATACGAAAGACCATCCGGGCGCCAGCGGCTCCTTACCCTTGATGCCGATGTTTGACTGGGACAGTGCGCCAGGTTCGAGCAGCCATTGCGGGTGATTGCTGTTCTTGGACACCAGTTCTTCAACGCCGGAAATGATCGATGCGTTGAACGGCGTGCCGTGGCTCTGCCATCCCACGCCGAGGTCGACCGTGCCGTAGACCGTGACGCCGTACCAGCTCAATGCGCAATCGGTGGCGAAGAAGTCGATCGGGTTGGTGCATGAAGCCGGCCCGGCTGGCGGCGGCGCGGGCGCCGACTTGGCTGTCGGCAGATCCGCCGCTTGCGCGTGGCTCAAAAACGCCGCGACCGCCGCCAAAGCCAACAAAAGTCTGCCGAGATTGTTCACGGAATGCCCCTCTAAAACATCGCCTTGCCGCGGGCGCCGTGGCTGGCGGGGCGCAAACTCCCGCTGTGGACGCAGGCATCCGGTCGCGATTTCGAATACGAAGAAGAGCGCCCCTAAGACTCAGCCCCCCGGTCATCGTCATATACGACTGTATATAACGCAATATGGATCGCCGGGTGGCGCGGTGTAAACCGGGTGGTGGCATCACCCCATAGAATCTGAGGCAACCATCAGAAATTGCAGAATAATCGAGCGCGGCGCGGGATTTGACGCAATGGCGAGCCCGGCACCAGACGCCCCAGCGGCGACCAGTTTGGCGACCGACGTGGCAGAATCGCAACACCGAAGAGGGCGACTCCGGGTTCGCGCCTCGCGTGATCGGCGATTTGGCGCGCTTTGAGCAACGACCTCCACCCGAACCGATGTCTCCCAGGCGGCAAAATGTGCGCCTCGAGCGAATCAGCGCTGCGCCGGAGCTCTGGCCCCACCGCCTTGCGATTTTCTCTTGCCATCTCTGTTATGTTCTGCAAATGTTCCTCTGCCGCGCCGCCGGCCTGGCGACGCGTGGGGTCCCTGATCCAAGCCGGGGGGCGGGCATGGTCGCGCGCGTATCGACGGTGGCCTTCGAGGGGGTCGAGGCGCGCCCGATCGACGTTCAGGTGCAGATCGCCAGCGGCAATGTGGCGTTCATGATCGTCGGACTCGGCGACAAGGCGGTGGCCGAATCGCGCGAGCGGGTGCGCGCCGCGCTGATCGCCTCGGGCCTCGCGCTGCCGGCCAAGCGGATCACCGTCAATCTCGCGCCCGCCGACATGCCGAAGGAGGGCAGTCACTACGACCTGCCGATCGCGCTGGGCGTGATGGCGGCGATCGGCGCGATTCCGCCCGACGCGCTCGCCGGCTATACGGTGATCGGCGAACTGGCGCTCGACGGCTCGGTCAGCGCGGTGGCCGGCGTGCTGCCGGCGGCGATCGGCGCCAATGCGCTCGGGCGCGGCCTGATCTGCCCGGCCGCCTGCGGCTCCGAGGCGGCCTGGGCCTCCGCCGACCTCGACATCCTCGCCCCGCGCTCGCTGATTCAGCTCGCCAACCATTTCAAGGGGACGCAGGTCCTGTCGCGTCCCGAGCCGGCGATGCGCGCCGCAGTCGCCGGTCTGCCCGACATGCGCGACATCCGCGGCCAGGAAAGCGCCAAGCGCGCGCTCGAAGTGGCGGCGGCTGGCGGCCACAACCTGCTGATGAGCGGCTCGCCGGGCGCCGGCAAGTCGATGCTCGCCCAGCGCCTGCCGTCGATCCTGCCGCCGCTGAACCCGCGCGAATTGCTGGAAGTCTCGATGATCCATTCGATCGCCGGCCATCTGGCCGGCGGCGCGCTGACCGACCGGCGCCCGTTTCGCGCGCCGCACCATTCGGCGTCGATGGCGGCGCTGGTCGGCGGCGGCGTGCACGCCCGGCCGGGCGAGATTTCGCTCGCCCATCAGGGCGTGCTGTTTCTCGACGAATTGCCGGAGTTTCACCCGCAGGCGCTCGACAGCCTGCGCCAGCCGATCGAGAGCGGCGAGGTGGCGATCGCCAGGGCCAACCATCGCATCGTCTATCCCGCGCGCTTCCAGCTTGTCGCGGCGATGAACCCGTGCCGATGCGGCCACGCCAGCGAACCCGGCTACGCCTGCGCGCGCGGCCCCACGACGCGTTGCGCCGCGCAGTACCAGGGGCGGCTCTCCGGCCCGCTGATCGACCGTTTCGACCTGACCATCGACGTGCCGCCGGTGACGGCGGCCGACCTTCTGTTGCCGGCGCCGGCGGAAGGCTCGGCCGAGGTCGCGGCGCGGGTGGCGGCGGCGCGCGAAATCCAGGGCGCGCGCTACCGCGCGCTCGGCCTCGCCGGGGTCGGCTGCAACGCCGCCGCGCCGGCCGCCGCGATCGAACAGGTCGCCGAGCCCGACGGCGGCGCGCTCGCCTTGCTGCGCGAGGCGGCCGAGCGGATGCGCCTCTCGGCGCGCGGTTATCACCGCGTGCTCAAGCTCGCGAGGACGTTGAGCGATCTCGAGGGCGGCGGCCCGGTGCGCCGCCCGCACCTCGCAGAGGCTTTGTCCTACCGCGCGCCGACCGAGCGGGCCGCGGCGGCGGCGTGAGGCGGGCGAAATCCACCGCCGCCTGCGCGAGGGCGGGCTACGCCGCGAGGCGAGGCGTCAGGCGTCTCAGCAGACGTAGACCCGTTGCCATCCCACAACCAGGCCCCCGGCGTCGAGGACCGGCCGGGCGCCGCCGCAACTTCCATAGGGGCCGCCGCCATAATAATAGGGGTGATTGTAGGTCGCCACACGATCGACCGAGACCCCGGTGCTGCGCTCGAAGCCGACGCCTGGCCCCCAGCCGCTAAAGGCCAGCGCCCAGCGCGGACGGGCCGCCCAATGGGCGTGAGGCGCCGCTGCGGCGACGTGGTGGTGGTGGCGCCAATGGCAGCAGCAGTTCGCGAACGCCGGCGGCGCCGCGGCGGCGACGCCGACAATCAGGACCATCGTCATCTTTGCCAATTGCATGATCGACTTGCGCATAAGAGCAACTCCAACGCCGCATGGCGATGTCTACGGCCGCGTCGGCCGTGCGTCCAATGGAAGCTGCAAGATGGATTAATTTGCCTACGGTGCGGCCGCGTCCGCGCGGGTCTCGATCGGTCCATCGCTCCGATGGTTGCCCCGTCGCTAGTTCCCGCCCTCCAGCAGCCGCCGGGCGATCACCTGCGCCTGGATTTCCGCCGCGCCTTCGAAAATGTTGAGGATGCGCGCGTCGCACAGCACCCGCGAAATCGGATATTCCAGCGCGAAGCCGTTGCCGCCGTGGATTTGCAGCGCGTTGTCGGCGGCGGCCCAGGCGACGCGGGCGCCCAGCAGCTTGGCCATTCCGGCTTCAAGATCGCAGCGGCGGCCCTCGTCCTTGGCGCGCGCCGCAAAATAGGCGAGCTGCCGCGCGATGTGGATTTCGACCGCCATCATCGCGAGCTTGTCGGCGACGCGCGGGAAGGCGATCAGCTTCTTGCCGAATTGCACGCGCTCCTTGGCGTAGCGCAGGCCGAGCTCCATCGCCGACTGGGCGACCCCGACCGCCCGCGCGGCGGTCTGGATGCGCGCCGATTCGAAGGTCGCCATCAATTGCTTGAAGCCCTGGCCCTCCTCGCCGCCGAGCAGGCTGCCGGCGGGCGTCTCGAATCCGTCGAAGGCGATCTCGTATTCCTTCATGCCGCGATAGCCGAGCACCTCGATCTCGCCGCCAGACATCCCGGCGGCTGGGAACGGCTCGGCGTCGTCGCCGCGCGGCTTTCGCGCCAGGAACATCGACAGGCCGCGATAGCCAGGCTCGCCGGGATCGGTGCGCGCGAGCAAGGTCATCAGGTCGGCGCGCACGGGATGGGTGATCCAGGTCTTGGCGCCGCTGATCCGGTAAACCTCGCCGTCGCGCACGGCGCGCGTGCGCAGGCTCGCCAGGTCCGACCCGGTGTTGGGCTCGGTGAACACCGCGGTGGGGAGGATTTCGCCCGAGGCGATCTTCGGCAGCAACTCGCGCTTCTGCTCCGGCGTGCCGCCGCACAGGATCAGTTCGGCGGCGATTTCCGACCGTGTGCCGAGCGAGCCGACCCCGATATAGCCGCGCGACAGCTCTTCGGAGACGACGCACATCGCGACCTTGCCAAGGCCGAGGCCGCCGTATTCCTCGGGGATCGTCAGGGCGAACACGCCGAGGCCTGAGAGGCCCTCGATCACCGCCATTGGAATATAGGAATTGGCGCGATGCCAGCCTTGCGCGTTCGGGATCACTTCGGCGTCCGAAAAGCGGCGCATCTCCCGGCGGATCGCCTCGAAGGTCTCGTCGAGGCCGGGGTCGCCGATCGTCGCGGCGCCGTCCGCCTGGTCGATGAGATCGGCGAGCGCGCGGCGGTTGCCGGCCGTCGCGCCGAGTTCGATCAATTGCGCAACGGCGCCGTCGCGGCGAGGAGCGATCGCCGCCTCGACCAGCCCGAAATCCGCAAGGCGCAGGAATTCGCCCTGGCTCATCGCAATGCCGCCGAACACTTGCGCGAGATATTCGCCAAGGCCGATCATCGTCAGCAGTTCTTCGGTCGCTCCGAACCGGCCTTCGGCGCGCATGCGTCGGGCGTAGGCGGTCATTTCGCGGACCGCGCCGACATAGGTGGCGAGCCAGGCGAGGCCATGGGCGGCGCGTTGCTCGCGCTCGATCAGCGCGGCGCTCAGCCGCCCGTCTTCGCTGACCCGCGCGCGCACGCTGAGAACCGCCTGCGCGAGCAGCGCCTCGATCGCGGCCACGGCTTGTTCAGCAAGGACTTGCAGCGTCACGCCCTGTCCTCCATGCCATGCTTCATCGCAGCGCAGCATGGAACGCCCCAGGCTTTGTTGCAATGCATCTTTAGCTGGCGCGCCGCCCGGCGATCGCCACGCCCGCCGCGGTCAGCGCCATTCCGACGATCTGCAGGGCGCCAAGGCTCTCGCCGAACAGCAGGTAAGCCTGCGCGGCGGCGGTCGGCGGCACGAGGTAGATCAGTTGCGAGGCGCGCGAGACCTCGCCGTGTCGGATCAGCAGCAGCAGCAACCCGATCGCTCCGATCGACAGGGCGAGGACGGACCATGCGAGAACGGCGATCATGGTCCCGTTCCAGGTGATTCGCATCGGTTCGAGCAGATACGCGGCGGGCAGCGTGACGGCGAGCGCGCCGGCGTATTGCAGGCTCACGATGGCGCGCAGATCGCCGGTCGGCAGACGCCGCTTCTGGTAAAAGAAACCGAATGTCGCGCTGAGCGTGGCCAGAATGTTGACGCCGATCACCGTCAGCGAACCGGCCCCGATCTGGGCGGCGCTCAACTTTGGCCAGAGCACCAGCACCAGGCCGATCAGGCCGAGCGCGACGCCGAGGGAGCGCCCCAGCGAGCCGCGCTCGCCGAGCAGCGCCGGCGCCAGGAGCGCGGTGGCGATCGGCTGCCCCGCGGCGATCAGCGCGGAGACCGAGGCCGGCAGGCCGGCGCGGATCGCCCACCAGACGCCGCCGAGATAGATCGCGTGAAGAAAGACGCCGCAGACCAGCGCGTCGAGCCATTGGCGAGGCGTCCTGGGAAACGGCGCGCCGCTCGCCACGGCGATCCCCAGCAGCAGCAAGCCCGCCACGCCGAAGCGAAAGCACAGGAACGTCAGCGGATCGGCATAGTCGGCCGAATAGCGGGCGACGATCCAGCCGGTCGACCAGATGGCGACGAACAGCAGCGGCGCGACGCGATCGAACATCGGGGAGCGGAGGGCGGGCATGGGGCTGCGTAAAGGAGGCGGCCGCGCCGCGCAATCGCGGCGGCGGCGGCCCGTCGGAGGCCCGCGGCGCGTCCGGCGAATCGGCGCCAGCCGTCATCGCGGAGCGCGGCCCGGAAGGCGGTGAAAGTCCGCGCGACGGCGCCGAGACGCCCAACGATGATGCGAATTCGGTCGATCTCCATCATTGAATTTTAAGGGCTTTTTACACGTTTCAGAGCGCGCGGCGATTTTTCGTCGGATTGTCAAACCGCGGTTCTTGACACGCATAGGTTGTATAAACTAGTTGCGAACAACCGACGATCTTGTCGCTGAGCGCTTCTTTGCGGAACGGCCCGGACCGACGGGCCGGAACGCGGCGCAACCGATGAGGCGTGAGCGTTTCGATATCGGGCGTGACAGCGTCGAAATGTATCGCTCGCGTTTCACCGAGCCTTTCAGTCAACCTTACAGGGCCGCCACGGGATGGGGGATGAGATGAGCGTTTTTTGGGATCAGGTCGTCAATTTGATTCAACCCTCCGACCGTCTGGTCGGACGGCAGGGCGCGATCGCGGTGATGGGCGCCGCAGGCCTCGCGCCGCCGCGCTATTCGCCGAACGCCTCGCTCGAGGCGATCGGCATGCAGAACGAGACCCTGCGCACGCAGATCGAGGAGGTCGAACACGGATTTGAGCATCTGGAGGAGGTGAAGGGCCTGTTTCACGGCCTGCTGTCGCCGATGTCGGAACTGCTGGCGGATTTCGAGGCCACCAAGGCGCGCCTGCAGGAGGCCAGGACCAAGCTCGGATTTCTGGAGGACGCGCATGAAGGGTTGAGCGCCCGCCACGCCGCGGTTCTGGCGGAACGCGATCTCGTCGCCGAGGCGAAGAACGCGTTGCTGCGCGAAAATCGCGAAATGGAGCAGCGCGCCCAGCGCGTCGACACGGCGCTGAGCGAGGCGCAGCTCGGCCTGCGCGAGCACGCCGCCACAAAGGAGAAGCTGGAGCGCGAGGTCGACATCCAGGCGCGCCGCACCATCGCCTTCGCGGACGAGATTCGCCGGCTGAAGGACGAACTTTCGAGCAAGGACCAAGGCCTGGCGAATCTCGAGTTGTCGCTCAAGGTGGCGACCGATCAGGGCGCGCTGCTGTCACAGGAGAACGCGACGTTGCGCGACTCGACGCAAAATCTCGCGAGCCGTCTCGAGACCTCCAGCCGGCGCGTCGCGGATTGCGAATCGCTGCTCGATCAAGGCCAGCATCGTCTCGCGGCGCTGGAGCAGGCGCTTGCCGAGGAACAGTCGACCCACGCCAGTCTGCGCGCCAAGCATCTCGACCATGTCGAGCGCAGCCGGTCGGAGACGGCGACGCTCAGCAACACCGTTCATGCGGTGCGCGGACGCGTCGAGGTGACCAACAAGATCCTCGACCAGACGCGCGCGCAGTTGCGCGAGAAGATCGACGAATTGCGCGCCGCCGAGCGCCGGCTGCTGGAAAGCGGCATCCAGATCGACGGTCTCGAAAAAGGCGCGCGCGCGCTGCGGGACGATCTCGCCGCGGTCAATGAGCGGGTGGCCGGCACCGAGCGGGTGCGTGAGGCGCTGGTCGATCAGGTCAACGGCCTGAGCGAGGCGGGCAGGGTCAAGGAAGCCGCCCTGCAGTCCGCCCTGCGGACGATCGAGCAACTGACCGCCCGTGTCGAGGAAGCGACGGGCGCGAGGCAGCGCGCCAAGGACGAACTGGAGCGTCGCACCGCCGCACTTCAGGACGAGATCGCCCGCGTGCGCGCCGAGCGCCAATTGGCCGACGGGGCGCTGGAGGCCTCGCGCACCGAGCGTCAGCAGGCGCGTCGCGCTGCGCCGGCGATCGGCGACTCGCATCGCGAAGCGACCGCGGCCCCCCCGGTGGTCGAGACCGTCGAGTCGCCGCCGCTGCAACAGAGCAACGTCACGAAACTGCCACGCAGCGCCTGACTTTGAATCGACGCGCCGCGCGCCTGCCGATGCTTCGATGTCGTTGCGAGGATCGATCGGCGCGGGGCGCGGATGGCGACGGTTGGCGCTCCGGGCGATCGGTCTCGATCAGCCTCTCAAGCGTTGATGCATCCGCGCCGACGGTTTATTGCTGCCCGACCATCAACAGCGCGGCGGGCGCAACATGAGCGATCCTTCTGTCGATCAACCTCACCGGGCCGGCTCGCCCGCCCCGGAGCCAGCCTGGAAACATGATGGCGTCCGCGTCGTTCCGGCCGACAGTCTCGACGCCAACACCGCGCAAACGCCCGGCATGGACCGCAAGGCGGCGATCAATTTCGCGCGCGTCGGCGCGCGCAAGCTGTGGGCCGGAACGGTGCATATTCATCCCAACGCCAAGACCGGCGCGCATCATCACGGACCGCTGGAAAGCGTGATCTACGTCGTGCGGGGCAGGGCGCGCATGCGCTGGGGCGAACGGCTGGAATTCATGGCCGAAGCCGGCCCCGGCGATTTCATCTACATCCCTCCGTATGTGCCGCATCAGGAGATCAACGCCAGCCGCGACGAACGTCTCGAATGCGTGCTGGTGCGTAGCGACGGCGAGGCGGTGGTGGTCAATCTCGATATCGAGCCGGTGGAGAAGCCGGAAAACGTGGCCTGGATCGATCCGATCCACCGGAGCTGAGTCAGGGCGCGATGAGCGATCGTCCCAAGCCGCGCATCGTCATCACCTATTGCACGCAATGCCGCTGGCTGTTGCGCGCCGCCTGGATGGCCCAGGAACTGCTGTCCACCTTCGCCGAGGAAATCGGCGAAGTCGCGCTCGCGCCGGCGACCGGCGGCGCCTTCAGCATCGCGTATGACGGCGAGTTGATCTGGGAGCGCAAGCGCGACGGCGGTTTCCCGGACGCGGCGGCGCTCAAGCGGCTGGTGCGCGACCGGCTCGATCCCGAACGAAATCTCGGACACATCGACGCGCCGAGCCGTTGAACGGCCGCGGCTGTCGGGGTCGATCGAATCGCGCCGCAGCGGTTGATCGGCCCGCGCACGGCGGTGGAATCGGTCTGAAATCTCATTGACATTTATTTTCGCGCGAGGCCCTATCGAGCATCGACCCTTTTCAGCCCGCGGCGGTCGAGATCGCGGCGGTCGGTGGAGGGAGCGCTCGTTTTCAGGCCCGGCGATCGGGTCGACGGGTTCGTTGCGGCGCTGCTTGTTTGTCGGCGTTTCCGCGGTGGACGAAAGCGCGCGCAGAGCGTTCGGGTAGGCGTTGAACGACTGCCGCTGGAGATGTCCGCGGTCGCCGATAGCATCGCTTCTATCTTGGCTGGGGGGCGGGAATGGCGTTGACGAATGCCGCGACGGCGCAAGAGTCGCACTCGCCGCTTCTGGCGGCGCTCGGCATCACCAAACGGTTCGGCTCCTTCACCGCCAACGACAACGTCAGCCTGGAATTGAATCCTGGCGAAGTTCATGCGCTGCTCGGCGAAAACGGGGCGGGCAAGTCGACGCTGGTCAAGATGCTCTATGGCCTGCTCGCGCCGACTGACGGCGAGATCCTCTGGCAAGGCGCGCCGATAACCCTGGCCAATCCCAACGCCGCCCGCGCTCTGGGCATCGGCATGGTGTTCCAGCATTTCTCGCTGTTCGACAATCTGACGGTCGCCGAGAACATCGCGCTGGTCATGCCGCCGGGCATTCGCCTTGACGAGGTTCCCGACCGGATCGATGAAATATCGCGCGCCTACGGCATGGGTCTGGAGCCGTCGCGGCCGGTGTGGTCGCTTTCGGCGGGCGAGCGCCAGCGCATCGAAATCGCGCGCTGTCTGCTTCAGGACCCGAAGGTGCTGATCCTCGACGAACCGACTTCAGTGCCTGACGCCGCAGGAAGCGGAAAAATTGTTCGAGACGCTTGACCGCCTCAAGGCCGAGCGGCGGGCGCTGCTCTATATCTCGCATCATCTGGAAGAGGTGAAACGGCTGTGCGACCGCGCGACCATCCTGCGCCTCGGCAAGGTCGTGGGAACATGCGATCCGCGCGTCGAAACGCCGCGTTCGCTCGCCGCGCTGATGGTCGGTTCGCAAATCATGGAAGTGCGCGCGGCCGGCGCCCACGCGGTCGGCAAGGAGCGCCTTGTCGTATCCGGTCTAGACGCGCCGTCGCCGTCGCTGCATGGCGTTTCGCTGAAACGCGTTTCGCTGGCGGTGAGAGGCGGCGAAGTGTTTGGCGTCGCCGGCGTCGCGGGCAACGGCCAGTCGGAGCTGTTCGCCAATCTGTCCGGCGAAAGCCTCGCGCCGAGGCCCGAGGCGATCGCCATCGACGGGACGCCGGTCGGCGCGCTCGGCATCAGCGAACGACGCGCGCTTCACGCCGGCTTCGTCCCCGAAGAGCGCAACGGCCACGCCGCGGCGCCCGACTTCACCCTGTCCGAAAACATCGTCCTGACCGGTCACGGATCGGACGGCCTGACGCAAATGGGCTTCATCAACGGAACCGTCGCGAAGGCTCAATCGCAAAAGGTCATCGCGGCGTTCGACGTTCGCAAGTCCGGCGCCGATCCCTTGGCGCGCACCTTGTCGGGCGGCAATTTGCAGAAATTCGTGGTCGGGCGGGAAATCCTGCGCGAGCCGGCGCTGCTGGTCATCAATCAGCCGACCTGGGGCGTGGATGCGCTGGCGTCGGCGACGATCCGGCAGGCGCTGATCGATCTTTCGGCGCGCGGCGCCGCCGTGCTGATCATCAGCCAGGACCTCGACGAACTGTTCGAGATCAGCGATCGCATCGCGGTCATTCACACCGGCGAATTGTCCGAAGCGCTGCCGGCGCGCAGCACGACGCGCGAGGAGATCGGTCTGCTGATGGCCGGCGCAAAGGCTTCGGCGGGCGGGGATGGCCATGCGCATTGATCTGGTGGCGCGCGCCCAACGCTCGACGATGCGCGAAATCCTGGCGCCCGTCGGGGCGCTGATCGTCGCGATCCTGATCGGCGGAATCGTCATCGCGTTGATGGGCCGCTCGACGACCGAGGCGTTCAGCGTCTACTTCGTCGAGCCGCTGTCGCAATCCTATTCGCTCCAGGCGATCGCCGTGAAAGCGACGCCGCTGATCCTGATCGCCGTCGGGCTCGCCTTCTGCTACCGCGCCAACTACTGGAACATCGGCGCCGAGGGCCAGTTCATCGCCGGGGGCGCGCTGGGCGGCTGGCTCGGCCTGCTGACCCATGACGGCGCGCTGCAGGGCGTCATCGGAAGCTGGTGGATCCTGCCGGCGATGATGATTCTGGGCGCGCTTGGCGGGCTGCTCTACGCGATGATCCCCGCGCTGTTGCGCGTATGGCTCAACGTGTCGGAAATCCTGTCGAGCCTGATGCTGGTCTACGTCGCGCAACTCGGACTGGACTGGCTGGTGCGCGGTCCGTGGAAAGACCCGTCGGGCCACAATTTGCCGGTCTCGGTCAACTTCGATCCGGAGGCGACGCTGCCGGTGCTGATCGACGGCGGCTCCTTTCATCTCGGCGTGCTGCTGGCCCCGATTGTCGTGGCGATCGCCGCGGTCGTCTTCGCTAGGACATTGTTTGGCTATCAGGTCCGGCTGGTCGGATCGGCGCCCAAGGCCGCGCGGTTCGGCGGCTTCAACGATCGGGCGATCGCCGTCGCCGCCTTTGCGATTTCGGGCGGCCTTGCGGGTCTTGCCGGGGTTGTCGAAGTCTCCGGCAAGATCGGGCAATTGTTGCCGTCGATTTCGCCGGGTTACGGCTTTTCGGCGATCATCGTCGCCTTTCTCGGACGCTTGTCGCCGGTCGGCATTTTCATCGCCGGCCTGGTCCTCGCGCTGACCTTCATCGGCGGCGAGGACGCGCAGATCGCCATGCATCTGCCGGGCGATCTGACGCTGGCGTTCCAGGGGGTGCTGCTGATCTGCGTGCTCGCCGCCGACGTGCTCGCGCGCTACCGGCTGCGCTTGACCATGGGGGCCCGGTCGTGACCTTCGATCCGCAGCAGATTCAAGACATCCTGGTGATCATTGTCGCCGCGGCGACGCCGCTGCTGATCGCGGCGATCGGCGAGGTCGTCGCCGAGCGGGCCGGCGTGCTCAATCTTGGGCTCGAGGGGATGATGATCGTCGGCGCCTCGACGGGATTCGCCTTCGCCTATCTCACCGGCTCGACGCTGGTCGGCGTTGTCGCCGGCATATTGGGCGGCGTCGCCGTGTCCGCGGTGTTCGCGTTCCTGACCATCGGCCTGGCGGCCAATCAAGTCGCCGCGGGTCTGGCGATGACCATCTTCGGGCGCGGCCTCGCCAATCTGATCGGCGAGGGGTTCGTCGGGCTGAAGCGGACCGGCGCGCCCCATCTTTATATTCCCGGCCTCACCGATCTGCCGTTGGTTGGAAGGCTCTTGTTCGGCGAGGATTTCTACGTCTATTTCGCCGTGCTGCTGACCGGCGCGGTCAGCTATTGGCTGATGCGCACGCGCGCCGGCCTGACCCTGCGCGCCGTCGGCGAAAATCATACCTCCGGCCATTCGCTCGGCGTGCCCGTGCGCGGCATCAGGCTGCTCGCCGTTCTGTTCGGCGGCGCCTGCGCCGGTCTTGCCGGCAGCTACCTGTCGCTGTCCTATACGCCGTTCTGGTCGCCGGACATGACGGCGGGGCGCGGCTGGATCGCGCTGGCGCTGGTGGTGTTCGCCTCGTGGAAGCCGTGGCGCGCGCTGGCCGGCGCGCTGCTGTTCGGCGGCGTCGCGGTGCTGGCGCTGGCGTTCCAGGGCCTGGGCGTGCCGATCCCCGCCCAGCTCCTCAATTCCCTGCCCTATCTGACGACGGTCATCGTGCTCGTCGTGTTGTCGATGCGCGACAGCCGCGGCGCGCTGGCGCCTGCCTCGCTCGGCGTAGCGTTCATTCCCGACCGGTGAGGCGCCAAATAGAGTTGCATTTCTCGCCATTTGGAATTCATTAAGGGGTCGCCGCGAAGCGAGGCGGGCAGGATCGATCGGCCGCCGGAAGCGACCGCCGGGACCGATGTCGCAGGGGGTCGGAGTGGTTTCGTAACGGGAGATTTGTTCATGCGCACACTGTTCACCGCCGCCGCTGTGGCGGCGCTTTCACTTGCCGCCGCCGGCGGCGCCGAGGCGGCCGGCAAGGTGAAGGCCTGTTGGGTTTACACCGGCCCGGTCGGCGATTTCGGCTATTCCTATCAGCACGACCAGGGGCGCCTGGCCGCCGCCAAGGCGTTGGGCGACAAGGTCGACGCGACGACCTTCCTCGAGAACATCCCCGACAGCGACAGCGAGCGCGCGATCGAGCAACTGGCCCGCACCGGCTGCAACATCATCTTCACGACCTCGTTCGGTTTCATGGATCCGACGATCAAAGTCGCCAAGAAATTCCCCAAAGTGATGTTCGAGCACGCGACCGGCTACAAGCGTGCGGCGAACGTCTCGACCTACGCGGCCAAGTTCTACGAGGGCCGCTACGTGATGGGCCAGATCGCCGGCAAGATGACCAAGAGCAACACGATCGGCTATATCGTGTCGTTCCCGATCCCGGAGGTCATTTCGGGCATCAACGCGTTCGAGCGCGGGATGCAGACGACCAACCCCGGCGCCAAGATCAAGATCGTCTGGGTCAACACCTGGTTCGATCCGGGCAAGGAGGCGGACGCCGCCAAGGCGCTGCTCGCGCAAGGCGCCGACATCCTGACGCAGCACACCGATTCGGCCGCGCCGTTGCAGGAAGCCGAGAAGGCCGGCAAGCTCGGCTTCGGCCAGTCCTCCGACATGGCGAAGTTCGCGCCGAAATCGCAGTTGACCGCCAACACGGACAGCTGGGGCGGCTATTACACCGCGCGCATCCAGGCGGTCATCGACGGCAAGTGGAAGTCCGAGGACACCTGGGACGGCATCGGCAAGGGCATGGTGGTGCTCGCCCCGTTCGCCAACATGCCGGACGACGTCAAGGCGATGGCCGAAAAGACCACCGCCGGCATCGCGTCGGGCGCCATCGAACCGTTCGCCTGCCCGGTGCTCGACCAGGACGGCAAGGACCGCTGCAAGCCGGGCGAGAAGAAGCTCGACGACGGCTCGATCCTCGGTATGAACTGGTACGTCAAGGGCATCGACGACAAGGTTCCGCAATGAGTGGAAGTTGAAGGCGTTTCGACGCGTGATTTGCGAGGCGGCCTGCGGGCCGCCTTTTTCACGAGGGGAATGGCCGCCAGGCCGGCGCGCCGCGGCGCCCGAGGATCGTCGAAGCCGGGTAGGGCGCGGACCGCGGCCGGCGCGACCGCTCGCGTCTTCGAAAAGAATTCCAAATATATCAGCACATCATTGAAATTATTGTGAATACCTTCCGTCACGCCGACCCCGCCTGCGCGCCGGCGCGGGCCAGTCCGGTGGCGACCGGGCAATCGTCGCGCGCGCCCCATTCGGCCCAGGACCCGTCGTAGAGGCCGGCGACCTTGCCGCCGCTCTGTTCGATCGCCAGCGCCAGGATGGCGGCGGAGACGCCGGAGCCGCAGGTGGTGATGAGCGGCCGGGCGAGGTCGACGCCATGGGCGGCCATTGTTGCGGCGAGCGCCTCGCGCGGCTTCAGCCTGCCGTGCTCGACGATTTCGGTGAACGGCAGGTTCACACTGCCGGGCATATGGCCGCTTCTCAGGCCGGGGCGCGGCTCCGGCGCGTCGCCGAGAAATCGCGCGGCCGGGCGGGCGTCCACCACCTGCGCCGCGCCGCTCGCCAGCGCCTCGCGCACGTCGGCGAGCGAGGCGACGAAGCTGTGATCGAGCCGGGGAATGAAATCGCGCGGCTGGCGCTCCGGCGCGCCCTCCTGGAGCGGGCGGCCCTCGCCGATCCATTTGGGCAGACCGCCCTCCAGGATTTTGACGTCGCTGACGCCGAACGCGCGGAGCGTCCACCACACCCTCGCGGCGGCGAACAGGCCAAGAGCGTCGTAGACCACCATGCGCATGCCGTCGCCGAGCCCGAGCTTGCGCATCGCCGCCGAGAACATTGCGGCGTCGGGCAGCATGTGCGGCAGGCCGCTCGATGTGTCGGCGATGGCGTCGATATCGAAGAATACGGCGCCGGGAATGTGGCCCGCGCGGAATTCGGCCGCCCCGTTGCGCCCGGTCGGCGGCAGATGCCAGGAGGCGTCGATCAAACCGAGGTCGGGCTCGTTCAGATGGGCGGCGAGCCATTCGGTGGTGACGAAGTTCTGCGGTGGCCATTGGCGTGCTCCATTCGGGTTCGACAAGTTCTGGCGCGGCGGCGGCGGCATTGCAAGACGGCCCGTCGCCCGGCTCCGGCCGGCGCGGGCGGCGCGCGATCCGGAACGAAATCTTCGCGCCGGGATTAAATAGCCGCGAACATTCATCGGCGGGGCGTCGTCAGAGGCCGCGCAGCGTCCCGTAAAGCTCACCCGAGCCGCAGTGCCGAAGGGCAGGCGGCAATCCCGGCGGAGTTTCGGACGCCGACAGGCATCGGGTGCTTTCATGGATCACGCTGCAAGCCACTACGCCTTCAACGTCCTGTTCATCGTGTCGTTCTTCGCCAGTTTTGCGCTGGTGATCGTACGTTTTGGCTGACGGCGCGGCCCGCTCGGCTCGGGCATGATCAAAACCTTACCCGATTTGCTAAACCACGATCGCTCCGGCGAACCGCAATGCAACCGCCTGTCCTTACGGTAGGCTCGCGGGGCCGATAAGCCCTCAGGGGGCCGTCGTGGACCGGACGTCGAACAAATTCGCTTTCAGCCTGATTTTCATTCTGGCGTTCTTCGCCTGCCTGGCGCTGGTCATGGTTCGCTATGCGTGAGCGCGATGCGCACGCGGCGGTTGATCTTCCCCTTCTTCTCGATCTGCGTGACCTCGGCGCGGCCGATTTCGCCGGTGCGCGCGACATGCGTGCCGCCGCAGGGCTGAAGGTCGATCCCTTCGATTTCGACGAGACGAACCCGGCCGCTGCCGGTCGGCGGCTTGACCGACATCGTCTTGACGAGGCCGGGATTGGCCGCCAGTTGCTCGTCGGTGATCCAGCGGGTGGCGACGGCTGCGTCGCTCGCGATCAGCGCGTTGAGCTGGCGGGCGATCTCGGCCTTGTCGAGCGCCGCGTCGCCGGAATCGAAATCGAGCCGCCCTTCGCCGTCGCCGACCGAGCCGCCGGTGACCGGATAGGGCAGCACCGCGGTCAGCAGATGCAGCGCGGTGTGCGCGCGCATCCGCCTCAAGCGCAAATCCCAGTCGATGCGCGCCGTCACCCGCTCGCCGGCCGCCGGAAGCCTTGTCTCGCCCGCCGGGACATGGAGGATGGTGCGCTTGTCCGCGTCGTAGACCGTATCGAGGATCGCGACCCGCGAGCCGTCGGACAGCACGATCTCGCCGCGGTCGCCCGCCTGTCCGCCCCCTTGCGCGTAGAAATTGGTCGCCGCGAGCACAATCCCGCGCGGCTCGGCGCGGACGACCACCGCATCGACCTCCCTGAGATAGGCATCCTCGCGAAACAGCGGCTCGGTCATCTACAGAAACACTTGCGGCGCGACGCCCTTGCGTTCGAGCCAGCCGGGAACCGGCAGGTTCTTCTCGCGCAGGAACGTCGGGTTGAACAGCTTTGACGCATAGCGCACGCCGGAATCGGCGAGGATCGTCACGATGACATGGCCGGGGCCGAGCTCCTCGGCCAGCCGGATCGCGCCGGCGATGTTGATCCCCGACGACCCGCCAAGCAGCAGGCCCTCGTGTTCGGCCAGATCGAAGACGATCGGCAGCGCCTCTTCATCGCGAACCTGATAGGCGAAATCGACCGGCGCGCCCTCGAGATTGGCGGTGATGCGCCCCTGGCCGATCCCCTCGGTGATCGACGACCCCTCGCTCTTGAGCGCGCCATGCGCGTAATATTCGTAAAGCGCCGCGCCCATCGGATCGGCGAGCGCGATTCTGATCGCGCTGTTGCGCTCCTTCAGCGCCATGCCGACCCCGGCCAGGGTGCCGCCCGAGCCGACCGCGCAGACGAAGCCGTCGACCTTGCCGAGCGTGTCCTCGAAAATCTCCGGGCCGGTGGTCTGGTAGTGACCGCGCCGATTGGCGACATTGTCGAACTGGTTCGCCCAGACGGCGCCGTTCGGTTCTGATTTATCAAGTTCTTCAGCGAGTCGGCCGGAATATTTCACGTAATTGTTGGGATTGGAGTAGGGCACCGCCGGCACCTCGACGAGTTCGGCGCCGACGAGGCGCAGCATGTCCTTCTTTTCCTGCGTCTGCGTGTCCGGAATGACGATGACGGTGCGAAAGCCGAGCGCCGACCCGACCACCCCGAGGCCGATGCCGGTGTTGCCGGCGGTGCCCTCGACGATCACTCCGCCGGGCCGCAGCGCGCCGCTGGCGACGGCGTCCTCGATGATCGCCAGAGCGGCGCGATCCTTCACCGAGCCGCCGGGGTTCATGAACTCCGCCTTGCCGAGAATCGTGCAGCCGGTCAGCGCCGAGGCGCGCTTCAACTGGATCAGCGGCGTGCGGCCGATCGCTTCGACGACGGATGGACTGAATTTCATGGCGCCCTCAAGGGAAGGGAAGGCTAAGCGAACGGGCGAAGCGGAACAAGAGCCGACCGTCGCCGCACGCCTACGCAATGATCAGGCGGGCGCCGACAATGGCGAGGACGACCGCCAGCAGCGAGCGCAACATATGGTCGGGCAGGCGCGGCGCCAGAAAGCTGCCGACGATGATGCCGGGGATCGAGCCGATCAGCAGCACGCCCAATGTGCCGAAATTGACCGAGCCGATCAGCCAATGGCCGAGTCCGGCGACCAGCGTGAGGGGAACGGCGTGGGCGATGTCGCTGCCGACGATCTGTGAGGTCGGAACTTCCGGATAGAGTAGAATGAGCGCGGTGACGCCGAGGGCTCCGGCGCCGACCGACGACAGTGAAACGAACACGCCAAGCACGACCCCGGTCAGGACGGTCAGCACGGCCCGCGTCCGGGGATCGATGGTTCCGGCGCGGCTCGCCGCATAGGCCTGGATGCGGCGGCGCAGCAGCATCGCCGCCGCGGTCAACAGCAGCGCGCAGCCGAGAATGGTGGTGATCAACGCCGAGGCGCGGGGGCCGGACGGCCCGAACAGGTCGAGCAGGTAGATCATCGCCAGGGAGGTCGGCGCGCTGCCGAGCGCCAGCAGCCCGGTCATGCGCCACATCACCGTGCCGTTGAATCCGTGGACCGCGGTGCCTACCGATTTGGTCGCCGCCGCATACAGCAGGTCGGTGCCGACAGCGGTCGCCGGGTGAATCCCGAACAACAGGACGAGGATCGGCGTCATCAGCGAGCCGCCGCCGACCCCGGTCAGGCCGACCACCAGCCCGACAAAAAAACCCGAGAGAACGTAAAGCAATTTCGGCGTCCTCGTTGTGCCATGACCAAGGCCGGCGCTACGCCGAAGCAATCCGTCAGGCGACCAATTGCGGGGTCGTCCTGCGCAAAGTCGATATAAACGATATGCTTTTGGAACACAAACCGCGCGCCGTCCCGGCTTGGGCCTGACGATCATCGCGCTTACGCTGCTGTCGAGCCCTTCGATTCACCTCTGGATGCGGCGCCTCCATGTTCTTCGTCGCCTCGAAAGTGCTGTGGCTTTTTTTGGCGCCGGTGAATCTTTTGCTGGTCGCCGCGTTGATCGGCGCCGCGCTGTCGGGCGGGCGGTTCGCGCGCGCCGGACGGCGGATCGCGATTGTGGCGATCGCGTTGCTGCTGGCGATCGGCGTCCTGCCGCTGGGGGTGTGGCTGATCGCGCCGCTGGAGGATCGCTTTCCGCCGCCGCCCGCGTCGATGCTGCCGCCCTACGGGATCATTGTGCTGGGTGGGGCGATCGACGACGACCTGGGCCGCGCCCGCCACCAGGTGATTCTGGTAGACGGCGCCGCGCGGTTGACCGAAGCGGTCGCGCTGGCGCGGCGCTTTCCGCAAGCCCGTCTCGTTTACACCGGGGGCAGCAATTCATTGATTGCGACGGATTCCAGCGAGGCGCGCGACGCCGGCGCGCTGCTGACCGCGCTTGGCGTCGACCCGGCGCGGATCACCCTGGAGGATCGCTCGCGCAACACCGACGAGAACGCCCGCTTCACCCGCGACCTGGTTCATCCCGAGCCGTCGCAGACATGGCTGCTCGTCACCTCGGCCTGGCACATGCCGCGCGCGATGGCGCTGTTCCGCAAGGCCGGCTTCAACGTCGTCGCCGACCCCGTCGATTATCGCTCGCGAGGCGACTTTGGCGACTGGCGGCTCAATGGCGAGGCTTCGCGCGGTTTCGCGCTGTTCGACCTGGCGGTCCATGAATGGGTCGGCCTTGCCGCCTATCGCGCGAGCGGCAAGATCGACTCGATTTTCCCCGCGCCCTGACGCGCCGGGTCATTCGCTGCGCGGCGTCCCGAGCCGGTAGACGCCGCGAAAATCGTGCGGATCGACCGGCTTTCCCTTGCGATAGATGACGATTTGCCCGGCGTCGGCGAGGCGGACGGCGGCCCGCCGCACCTGCGACAAGTGGGAGCGCCAGCCGAGCGGGCCTTCGCCGCGCGAAGCGGCATAGACCTGCGCCGCGTCGGTCGGGCAAATCGTGCGCCCGACGCCGGCGTTGTTGCACAGCGCGAGGATCGCGCCTTCGAGGCTCGGCGGGGAATCGGCGTCGCCTTCGGAAGCGGTCATGGCGGCGTGATGCGGGGGCCGCGAGGCGACGTCAAGTCCGGCGCAGGGCTTGGCGGTGGCGGCTCGACGGTTCGGCGGTCGCCGAAGCATCGCCATGCATCGCGGAGATAGGCTGCTTCAGTTCAGCAGAAGCATGAAACCGCAGGAGAATGACAGTGAACTTCGGGTCCGCACAACTATCCGTGCTCGAGCGGGACAATGAGCACATCGCGATCAAACCGAGCGTTCTCTACGTGGGAACGCCCGTCGCGCTGGTCACCAGCCTCAACCCGGACGGGACGACCAATATTTCGCCGATGTCCTCGGCCTGGGCGTTGTCCGATCGCGTCGTCCTGGGCATGACGTCCACCAGCAAGGGCCGGGAAAACGTTGTGCGATCGCGAGAATTGGTGATCAACTTCCCGACGTCGGCGCTGTGGCCGCAAGTCGAGGCGATCGCCCGCGCCACCGGGCGCAATCCGGTTCCGCCGCACAAGGCGCAGATCGGATACGAATTCGTGGCGGACAAATTCGAGGCGTCGGGCTTCACGCCGCAGGAGTCCGAGATCGTGCGCCCGCTGCGGATCGCCGAATGTCCGATCCAGTTCGAGGCGGAAGTCGTCGCGGTTCACGACCCCGGCGACGACTGGCCGGACGACCGGCCGGAGACCTATCAAATCATCGAGGCGCGGGTGGTGCGGGTGCACGCCCACCGGGGCGTCGTCGTTGCCGGCACGAACCATATCGACACGGCGAAGTGGAGCCCGCTGCTCTATGTTTTTCGCCATTACTTTGGAACCGGGCCGGACCTTGGACGAACGTTCAAAGCCGAGATTTAAGTATCCCTTGCATCGTTGAGCGCATGTTGCGCATTGAGCGCCGGAAGGGAAAGAAGCGATGCTGACGATCTCCACCCTCGCCGAGACCGCCGCGCTGGTCGGCGATCCCGCGCGGGCCAACATGCTGACCGCGCTGATGGACGGGCGCGCGCTGACGGCGGCGGAACTCGCGCGCGCCGCCGGCGTCGCGCCGCAGACCGCCAGCGGCCACCTCGCCCAACTGACCGAGGCGGGGTTGCTGGCCATGGAGCGGCAGGGGCGCCATCGCTACCACCGGCTCGCTTCGCCGCGCGTCGCGGAGATGCTAGAGAGCATCATGGCGGTGGCGGCCGATCTCGGCGACGCGGGCGGCGGACGCCGCACGAGGCCCGCCGTCGTCGGCCCGCGCGACCAGGCGCTGCGCCGCGCCCGCACCTGCTACAACCATCTGGCCGGCCAGATTGCGGTGGCGATGGCCGATCGCATGGTCGAGCGCGGACAGGTCGACCTTTCGCCGGACGGCGGCGCGCTGACCGACGACGGGGCCGTTTTTCTGCGCGGCCTCGGCGTCGACCTCGACGCGGCGACGGCGCGCGCCAGTCGGCGCGGCGGCGGACGGGTGTTCTGCCGCCCCTGCCTCGACTGGAGCGAGCGGCGCCCGCACATCGCCGGCGCGGTCGGCGCGGCGCTGTGCCAGACCTGCCTCTCGAAGGGATGGTTGCGCCGGCTCGACGGCACCCGCGCCGTGCGCGTCACCCCCGCCGGCCAGATCGCGCTGGGAAGGGCGTTTGAGCTGCAGGTGGAGGGGTAGGCGCGGGGGCAACGCCGGCGGCGCCTTATGGCGCAAACGCAGGCGATGATTGGTCGCGGCGCCCAGAGGAATTTCACCTGGACCCGCCGCCGAGCCCTTGCCCCGCTTGACATCCGCCGGGCCGCGCCCAATGAACGCGAAACCCGTGTTTATTTCCAGAGTCCGCCATGCCGCTCAAGCTCGTGCTCGCCAACAAGGCCTATTCGTCGTGGTCGCTGCGGCCGTGGATTCTGCTCGCGCATTTCAAGATTCCGTTCGAGGAAGTCGTCATCGCGATGGACCAGCCGGATACGCGCGCGCAGATGCTGAAATATGCGCCGACCGGCAAGTGCCCGTCGCTGCATGACGGGGCGATCGCGGTCTGGGAATCGCTGGCGATCGTCGAATATGTCGCGGAGAAATATCCGGACAAGGCGATCTGGCCGCGCGGCAAAGCGGCGCGGGCGCACGCCCGCTCGCTGTCAAGCGAGATGCATGCCGGCTTTCAGGCGCTGCGCCAGCATTGCCCGACCAACTTCCGCCGCGCGGTGCGCAAGCTTGCGCTGACCGAGGCGGTCGAGGCCGATGTCGCGCGCATCGAGGCGGCCTGGGCGCATGCGCGCAAGACCTTCGGCGCCGCCGGGCCGTTCCTGTTCGGGCGCTTCAGCGCGGCGGACGCGATGTTCGCGCCGGTGGTCAATCGCTTTCATGTGTACGACATCGCGGTGAGCAGGACGAGCCGCGCCTATATGGACGCCGTCATGGCGCTTCCCGCCTGGAAGGCCTGGATCAAGGACGCTGAGGCCGAACCATGGCGCATGGAAAAATACGAAAGTATCTGAAACGGCCGTTGGTCCGATTGCGCTCGATCGGGCGGCCCCATAAGGCGCGCCCGCGCATCAGGACCCTCGGCGCCGGACGGATCATCACGGAAGGTCTCGAGACCAACCTGTGGACCGATTTCTACCACAACGCGATGACGGTGACGTGGCCGGTGTTTTTCGGCTCGCTGGCGGCGGCGTTCGTCGCGTTCAACCTGCTGTTCGCGATGGTCTACAGTTTTGGGTCGGCGGCGATCGCCAACGCCAGACCGGGCGGCTTTTCCGACCTGTTCTTTTTCAGCGTCGAGACGATGGCGGGCGTCGGATACGGCAATATGTATCCGCAGACCACCTACGGCCATGTGGTCGCGAGCGGCGAAAGCTTCTGCGCGCTGGTGTCGCTGGCGGTGATGACCGGCTTGGTGTTCTCGCGCTTTTCGAGGCCGCGGGCGCGGCTGATCTTCGCGCGAAACCCGGTGATCGCCATGCACAACGGCGCGCCGACGCTGATGGTGCGCATCGCCAACGCGCGCAACAATTTCATCTCCGACGCCAGCGCCAAACTGTGGGTCATTCGCAGCTCGCGCTCGACGGAAGGGCGCCGTCTCACCGGATTCAACGAGATGCGCCTCGAGCGCAGCGACAATCCGATCTTCGCGCTGAGCTGGACGCTTTTTCATGTGATCGGCGCGGACAGCCAGCTCAACGGCATGAGCGCCGAGGAGATCGCGGCGAGCGAAATGAATTTCGTGGTGACCATCAGCGGGCTCGATGAAATCTCGGCGCAGGTCGTCCATGCCCGCAGCCGTTATGCGGCGCAGGATTTGCGTGTCGGACACGAATTCGTCGACATCATCACCGTCGACGAAGATGGCATGCGGCACGTCGACTACGCCAAAATCCACGACACAAGGCCGCTGGCGGTCTAGATGTCATTCGCGCGGTCCGGTCGCCGCGTTTGTCGTTCTGCGCCGCATCGCGGCGCACTGACGTTTTGTCTTTGGAGAACCCCGTGGCGATCCTGAAAAGCAATGCGCCGGACTCGTCTCCCGAGCAGGACGCCAACGCCGACGCCTGGCGGGCGTTGCTCGCCGAGCTTGCCGAGCGGCGCGCGCTGGCGGCGCAGGGCGGCTCGGCGCGCACCCGCGAGCGCCATGTCGGGCGCGGCAAGCTGCTGGCGCGCGAGCGCGTGGCGCGCCTCGTCGATCCCGGTTCGCCGTTCCTCGAAATCGCGCCGCTCGCGGCGTTCGGCATGTACGAGGGCGACGTGCACGGCGCCGGCATGATCGCGGGAATCGGCGCCATCGAGGGACGCGAGGCGATGATCGTCGCCAACGATCCGACGATCAAGGGCGGCGCCTATTATCCGATGACCGTGAAGAAGCATCTGCGCGCGCAGGAGATCGCGCGCGAGAACCGGCTGCCCTGCGTCTATCTCGTCGATTCCGGCGGCGCCAACCTGCCGCATCAGGCCGAGGTGTTTCCCGACCGCGAGCATTTCGGCCGCATCTTCTACAATCAGGCGACGATGTCGGCGGCGGGCGATCGCGCAGATCGCGGTGGTGATGGGCTCCTGCACCGCCGGCGGCGCCTATGTCCCCGCGATGTCGGACGAGACGATCATCGTCAAGGGGCAGGGCACGATTTTCCTCGCCGGGCCGCCGCTGGTGAAAGCGGCGACCGGCGAAGTGGTGTCGGCGCGAAGACCTCGGCGGCGCCGATCTGCACACCCGCGTCTCCGGCGTCGCCGACCATCTGGCGCGCGACGACGCCCACGCGCTGGCGCTGGCGCGCCGGGCGATCGCCAATCTCAACCGGTCGGCCAAGACCGCCCACGACATCGTCGCGCCGGTCGAGCCGCTGTATGCGGCCGAGGAGCTCGAGCGCGTCGTGCCGGTCGATCTGCGCAAGCAGTATGACGCGCGCGAAATCATCGCCCGGCTGGTCGACGGCTCCGCGTTCGACGAGTTCAAGGCGCGCTACGGCGCGACGCTGCTGACCGGCTTCGCGCGGCTGTCCGGCATGCTGATCGGCATCGTCGCCAACAATGGCGTGCTGTTCTCGCAGAGCGCGCTGAAAGGCGCGCATTTCATCGAACTCTGCGCCCAGCGCGGCATCCCCCTGCTGTTCCTGCAGAACATCTCGGGCTTCATGGTCGGGCGGGAATATGAGGCGGGCGGGATCGCCAAGGACGGGGCCAAGCTGGTGACCGCGGTGGCGAGCGCCCGGGTGCCGAAGATCACGCTGATCGTCGGCGGCTCCTTCGGCGCCGGCAACTACGGCATGTGCGGGCGCGCCTACGGCCCGCGCTTCCTGTTTGCGTGGCCAAACGCGCGGATCAGCGTGATGGGCGGCGAACAGGCGGCGAGCGTGCTGGCGACGCTGCGCCGCGACGCGCTGGAAGCGGAAGGCAAGAGCTGGTCGGCCGAGGAGGAGGCGGCGTTCAAGGCGCCGATCCGCGAAAAATACGAAAGCGAGGGCTCGCCCTATTTCGCCACCGCGCGGCTGTGGGACGACGGCATCATCGCGCCGTCGCAGACCCGGCGCGTGTTGTCGCTGGCCTTCTCCGCCTGCCTCAACGCGCCGATCGAGGAGACGAAGTTCGGCGTGTTCCGGATGTAGCCGCCGCTGTCCGCCAGTTCACGCGCAGACCGGCGGCTTCCTGTTCTTCCACGGCCGCTCCTGTTCGAGTTGGGCCGCCAGGCGAAACAGCGTCGCTTCGTCGCCGAAGCGCGCGCTGAACATCATGCCGAGCGGCAGCCCGCTTTTGCTCCAGGCGAGCGGGACCGACATCGAGGGTTGCCCGGACATGTTGAATAGCGCCGTGCCGGGCACGTAACGCGCGATCAGCCCGGTATAGGCGGCCAGGTCGTGGCTCATCATGTCGAGTTCGCCAAGCTTCAGCGGCGGCATGCACAGGGTCGGCGACAGGAAGACATCGACGTCCGCGAAAAACTGCGCGAACTCGCGCCCGAGCCGATGAATCGCCACCGTCGCCGCGGCATAGTCGGCGCCGCTGGTCCGCGTGGCGGCGGCCTGGATCGCCAGCGTGACATATTCGACCTCGTCGGGGCCGATGGTCCACCCGAGTTCGACGGCGCGCTGGCGCAGCGTCAGCGCGGTCACGCTGGCGATGATCGCCTGCGACGCCGACGCCGTCTCGATCGTCGTGCGGGGCGCGCCTTCCTCGACGCTATGGCCGAGCCCCTCCAGCAGCGCCGCGGTTTGCCGGACCGCCGCCGCGATTTCCGGATCGATCGCCGAACCGTCAGGCGCCCGATCGGCGAAGGCGACGCGCAACCGGCCCGGCTCGCGCGAAACCTCGTCCAGGAAGGGGCGCTCGGGCGGCGGCGCGGCATAGGGGCTGCCGAGTTCGGCGCCGTGCGTGGCGTCGAGCATCGCCGCGCTGTCGCGCACGCTGAGGCTCACCACATGGGCATGACTCATGCCCGCCCAGCCCTCCATGCGGTCCGGACCCATCGGCACGCGGGCGCGCGTCGGCTTCAGCCCGAACACGCCGCAGCACGCCGCGGGAACCCGGAGCGAGCCGCCGCCGTCGGTGGCGTGGGCGACCGGCAACACCCGCGCCGCCACCAGCGCCGCCGCGCCGCCCGAGGACCCGCCGGTCGAATGGGCGAGGCTCCACGGATTGCGCGTCGGCCCGTGCAGCACCGGCTCGGTGGTGAAGCTGAGGCCGAATTCCGGCGAATTGGTCTTGCCGAATATCGTCAGCCCCGCCTTGAGGTAGCGTTCGACCAGCGTGCTGGAATGGTCGGCCCGAAACCCCTTGAAGGCGCGCGAACCGAAATGCGTCTCGGTGCCGGCCAGCAGCGTGATGTCCTTCAGCGCGAACGGCACGCCGCGAAACGGCCCGTCGGGCAGGCCGCGGGCGATCTGCCGGCGCGCGAAGTCCTCGTGGCGGATCGGAACCGCGTTGATCGCGGAATCGACCGCCTGCAGGCGTTCGAGCGCGGCGTCCAGCAGTTCGGTCGGCGTGGTCTCGCCCCGGCGAACGAGTTCGGCGAGGCCGACCGCGTCGAAGTCCCCGAAATTCCTGAAACCAGCCATCCGCGTCTCCAACCCGGCAGACGCGCAACATAGCCGCCTTCGCCCGATTTCCAACCCGCCCGTCGCCTGGTGCGTTGGCGCGCGGCGGCGACTGCGCTAGCTTGCCCGTCCGCCTCTGGAGACCTCGCTTGTTCGCTTCCGTTCTGATCGCCAATCGCGGCGAGATCGCCTGCCGGGTCATCCGCACCGCGCGGCGGCTGGGGATTCGCACGATCGCGATCTTCTCCGAGGCCGATCGCGGCGCGCTCCACGCGCGGCTCGCCGACGAGGCGCATGAAATCGGACCGGCGGCGGCGCGCGAGAGCTATCTGGCGGGCGACCGGATCATCGCTCTGGCCAAACGCCTCGGCGCGGGCTGCATCCATCCGGGCTACGGCTTCCTCTCCGAAAACGCCGAATTCGCCGAGGGCTGCGCGGCGGCGGGCGTCGCGTTCATCGGGCCGCCGCCGGCGGCGATCCGCGCGATGGGCCTCAAAGGCGCGGCCAAGGCGCTGATGCAGAAAGCCGGCGTGCCGGTCGTTCCCGGCTATCACGGCGACGAGCAGGCGCCGGCATTCCTCAAACAGCGGGCGCATGAGACCGGCTATCCCGTGCTGATCAAGGCGATCGCCGGAGGCGGCGGCAAGGGCATGCGCCGGGTCGACGCCGAGGCCGATTTCGAAGCCGCGCTGGAAGGGGCGGCGCGTGAGGCGCAAGGCGCCTTCGGCGATTCTCGCGTGCTGATCGAGAAATACGTGGCGCGGCCGCGCCATATCGAGATGCAGATCTTCGGCGATAAGCAGGGAAACGTCGTGCATCTGTTCGAGCGCGATTGCTCGCTGCAGCGCCGGCACCAGAAGGTCATCGAGGAAAGCCCCGCGCCGGGGCTGTCCGACGCCATGCGGTCGGCGATGAGCGCGGCGGCGATCGCCGCCGGCAAGGCGATCGGCTATGTCGGCGCGGGCACCGTCGAGTTCATCGCCGATTCCTCGCAAGGGCTGCGGCCCGACGGTTTCTTTTTCATGGAGATGAATACGCGACTGCAAGTCGAGCACCCCGTGACCGAGGCGATCACCGGGCTCGATCTGGTCGAATGGCAGTTCCGCGTCGCCGCGGGCGAACCCTTGCCGCTCTCGCAAAGCGAAATCCGCCGGAGCGGCTGTGCGGTCGAGGCGCGGCTTTACGCGGAGGACCCCGACCATGGCTTTCTGCCCTCGGCCGGAAAGATCTATGCACTGCGCCTGCCGCAAGGCGAGGGTGTCAGGGTCGATACGGGCGTCGAGGCGGGCGGCGAAGTCACGCCGTTCTACGATCCGATGATCGCCAAGATCATCGCGCATGGCGCGAGCCGTGACGAAGCGCTCGATCGCCTGGGCCTGGCGCTCGACGAAACATTGGTCGCCGGCCCGCGCACCAACGCGCCGCTGCTCAGCGCCTTGTGCAAAGCCGCCGAATTTCGCGCCGGCGCGATCGACACCGGCTTCATCGAGGCCAACCTGGCGCGCCTCGGCGCGACGCCGCGCGAGATCGACGCTGATGCGGTGTTGATGGGCGCGGAACGGCTGCTGGCGCCGAAGGCCGTTGCCTCGTTCGATCCGTGGCGCGTCGCCGACGGCTTCGAACTCACCGGGCGGCGCAACGTCGGCGTCGAGATTCTCGCCGACGGGCGTCCCGTCTCGCTCTCGCAAATCATCGTCGATGGCGTGACGACGCTTGAATGGGCGGACCATCGCCTGGCGGGCGACGCGCCGCCGGCGCCGGGGACGATCGTCGAGGCTGACGGGACGGTGTTCGTTTTGCGGCGGGGCCGGCAAACCGAACTGCGGCGCGTCGATCCGCTCGACTTGGAGGCCGAGGCGTCAGGCGAGGGCTCGGGGCAGGTCGAGGCGCCGATGCACGGACGCCTGGTCGCGCTGTTCGCGCGGGAGGGCGAGATGGTCAAGCGCGGCGCGCGCCTCGCGATCGTCGAGGCGATGAAGATGGAGCATTCGCTCACCGCGCCGCGCGCCGGCCGCGTCGCCCGCATCGCCGCCGCGGTCGGCGCGCAGGTCCGCCAGGGCGCGCGGCTGATGACCATCGAGGACGTCGAGGAATAGGACCGGGGACGCCGGTTTCCGCCGCGGTGGCGAGGATTTTGCGATCGGAGACCTGTTGATGTTGCGCGCCGCCGTCTTCCTCGTCCTGCTTGTTCCTGCTCAGGTGTGGGCGCAGGCCGCTCACCACCATCCGATGGGCGGAACGCCCGCCGAGGTCGGTCAGGGTGCGTTCGCGGCCATTCAGGAGATCGTCGAGCTCCTGGAAGCCGATCCGGCAACCGACTGGAACAAGGTCGACATCGAAGCGCTGCGGCGGCATCTCATCGATATGGACAACGTCACATTGCGCGCCGACGTGACGAGCGAACCGGTCGACGGGGGCATTCGCTTCACGGTTTCCGGCGCCGGCCCGGTCAAGGAGTTGATCCAGCGCATGGTGACCGCGCACGCCCTCGCGATGGACGGCGTCGCAGGCTGGCGCTTCGCCGTCTCGGAAACCGACGCCGGCGCCGTGCTGACGGTGCTGGTCCCGGCCGGCGACACGTCGAAACTGCGCGGGCTCGGGTTCATCGGCGTCATGGCGCGCGGCATGCATCACCAGATGCATCATATGATGATCGCGCGCGGCCAAAATCCCCATCAATGAAGCGGCGAGGCCCCCGGAATATCCGGAGGCCGTTCCGGCGCGATAGTGGCGACGACCGCCCGGGCATTCGATGCCGAGCCGGACGTCGCCGAGACGCAACTGAAAGCGCCCGCTGTCCACAGCACACGCTCGCGGCGCGCTTCGCTTTCGCGCTTCGCCGCGCCATAATCGCGGCATGCCGCTTCACCTGATCAAACTATGCGTCGGCGCCGAGTTCGATCGAGGACCTCGAACAATGGATCGCCGAACGGGTCGCCGAGCGCAAGAAGCGCGGCGAGCCGCCGCTGTCCCAGCATGTGACGCGGATGATGCCGAAGCGCGGCGAGGCGCTGCTCGACGGCGGTTCGCTCTATTGGGTCATCCGCGGCCAGCTCTCGGCGCGTCAGACGCTGGTCGGGATCGAGCCATTCACCGACGCCGACGGCATCGGCCGCTGCCGGCTGTGGCTCGACCCGCAGGTTGCGCCGGTCGCGCCGCGCCCGTTCCGGCCATTCCAGGGCTGGCGGTATCTCAAGCCCGACGACGCGCCGCCAGACCTCGGCGGCAGCACAGGCGTGGCGCGCATGCCGGAGGCGCTGCGCCGCGAGTTGAGCGCGCTGGGGCTGCTGTAGATTTCGCCGCCCGCCGCTTGCCGAAAGGCCCCGGCGCGCCGATCTAGGCTGGTCAGGACAAACGGCGGCGGAGCGTTCCGATGGCCAAAGACAACAAGGACGCGCCGCTGGCGCCGCGGCCGGTGAGCGCCGAGGTCGCGGCGTTCGTCGAGGCGGCGCGCAGCGCGCCGGTTCCCGTCGCCGGTCGCGGACGCCTGATCTTCGCGCTCGACGCGACGATGAGCCGGCAGCCGACCTGGGACCTCGCGCAGAGCCTGCAGGCGCGGATGTTCCAGGCCGCCGCCGATCTCGGCGGCCTTGATGTGCAACTGGTCTATTTTCGCGGCTTCAACGAGTGCCGCGCCTCGAACTTCGTCTCTGGCGGCGAGGGCCTGCGCGATCTTATGGCGAAAATCGCGGTGCGCGGCGGCACGACCCAGATCGGCAAGGTGCTCGCTCATGCGCGCAACGAGGCGCGGCAGGCCAAGCTCGCGGCGCTGGTGTTCATCGGCGACGCCATGGAGGAGCCGGTCGAGCGGCTGCTGGCGACCGCCGGCGAACTGGCGATCGCCGGCGTCAAGGCGTTCATGTTCCAGGAAGGCGACGATCCCCGCGCGGCGCAAGCCTTCAGCGAGATCGCGCGGCTGACCGGCGGCGCCTATGGCGCCTTCGATGCGAACGCGGCTTCGCGCCTCGAGGCGCTGCTCCGCGCCGCCGCCGCCTACGCCGCCGGCGGCCGGGCGGGACTGGAGGCGCAGGCGCTCAAGGACGACGCGGCGCGGCTGTTGCTGCGGCAGATGCGTTGATCCCGGTTTCGATATAACATGGCGCAACTGTCCGCGCCCTGCGCGTGACGCGACGGGGCGAACAAGGCCCGCGCCGCGAGGAATTCGTGAAGCGATGCCCAATCTGATCGCCGGCCTGTTCCTGCTCTATCTCGTCCTGTTCGGGATCAAGCAATTTGCGCGGCTGAGCCCCGCCGTGGCGGCGCGGCTGGTGCGGCAGGGCGGCGGCGTGCTCGGCCTGCTCGGCGCGCTGTTGCTGGTGTTGCGCGGCAGCCTCGGCCTCGCCTCGCTGGTGGCGAGCGTGGCGTTCGGCTTCGCCGGCTGGGGCCGGTTCGGGCGGTTCGCCCGGTTTGGCAATCCGGGGTCGGCGTTCGGGACCGGCGGCGCACGCTTTTCCGGCGGCCAGAAGTCCAGCGCCCGCTCGGCGATGATCGAAATGCATCTCGACCATGCGACCGGCGCGCTGACGGGGAGCGTGCTGTCGGGCCCCTGGGGCGGGCGCGCGCTGGAAACGCTCACGCGTCCCGATTGCCTCGATCTCTATGGCGTGGCGCTGCGCGATGATCCTGACGGAGCGCGGCTGCTAGAGACGTACCTCGACCGCCGGTTCGCCGGATGGCGCGAGGCAGCGCAGGCAAACGGCGAGGCGGGGGGCGGGCGCGGCGGCTCGGGAGCGATGACCGAGGAGGAGGCCTATCAGGTTCTGGGCCTGGCGCAGGGCGCCGGCGCCGAAGAGATTGCGCGGGCGCATCGGGCGCTGATGAAGAAACTCCATCCCGACCACGGCGGCTCGACCAGTCTGGCGGCTCGGGTCAATCAGGCCAAGGACGTTCTGCTGCGCCGCCATTGAAACAACTCCATCCCGCGATCGTCCGGGCTACCCGAAAGCCTGTACAAATCTTGCCTCAGTCGTGTGTCGCAAAGCACGAGAATCCGTTCCGTTTCAAACTCTTGCAGGCTGCTTCCGCAGTTGAAGATGAATCGAGGCCGGCGAACCGCGCGCGATAGAAAGCGCCATTGCCCTTCTCGATCTTCTCGGTGAACGGCCTCGCCGAGGCGAGGGTCGAGCGGTTCTGCGTCTTGGCGCGGATGAGCAACTCGTTGGCCTTGCCGGCGTCTTCGCTGGCGCCGATCTGGATCATCCAGCCTTCGCGGCCGGACGGCCGGTCGTCCGCGCTTCGCGCAACGGCGGTTTCTTCCTTGGCGCGCAGCGCGGCGACGAGAGGTTTGACCGGCGGAGCGGCCTTCGGCTCGGCGGATTGCGCAACGCCTTCGGGGCCCTTGACCCAGCCGAGCGCGGCAGGGCTCGCTTCAGCTTGCCGCGCAACTGGCGCGGGCGCGGCCAGGGTCCTTGCCTGCATCTCGACCTTGAGCTGGTATTTCGCGGCGCTGTCGAGGCCATCGACCCTGTCCGCTGTCGCGGGAACGGCGTCGGCGACGCGGATGATCGGCGCCGGCGTGGACACGAGCGCGGCCATCGCCCGGACCGGCGGAGCGGCTTTCGGCTCGGCCTTCGGCGCCGCGCCTTCGGGACCTTTGACCCATCCGAGCGCGACCGGGTTGGCCTCGGCGACACGCGCCGGCGGAGCCGGGGGCAGCGGCGCGGCGGTCGGAATGACGGCCGCCGGCGGCGCGACGCGGGCGTCCTGCTTGACCAAACGGCGGGTCGCGCCCAGCGCCGGAGCGGGCGGGTCGCGCTCGACATTGTCGCTGTCGCCTTCGGCGTCCTCGCTCGAAAGCTGAGCGACGGCGACGCGGACCGGCGGCGTCGGCGAAACGCTGTCGGCGGGCGCGAGCGCCGCGCTGCGGACAGGGGGCGCCGGCGGCGCGGCGGGCGGCGTCGCATCGGCGATCATTGTCGCGCTGTGGATCGTCGTCGCGCTCGCGATGTGCTGGGCGATCAGCGATTCCATGAACCGGTCGCGCGCGCCGGCCGTCGGTCCGCCCATCACCACGGCGACCAGCGAACGCCCGCCGCGATGCACCGATGTCAACAGGTTGAAGCCCGAGGCGCGGGTGTAGCCGGTTTTGATGCCGTCGACGCCTTCCACCCGACCGAGCAAATGATTGTGGTTGCCGATCGTCTCGCCGGCAAATTCGAAGGCCTGGGTCGAGAAATAGCGGAAATAGCGCGGAAATCGCTCCTGGATCGAGCGCCCGAGAAGGGCCAGATCGCGGGCCGTGGTTATCTGCCGGTCGTCGGGCAAGCCCGAAGCGTTGACGTATGTCGTGTGCGCCATGCCGAGCGCATGGGCCTTGCGCGTCATCATCTGCGCGAAGTTTTCTTCATCGCCGCCGATCGCCTCCGCCACCGCGACGGCGACGTCGTTGGCCGACCGGGTCACGATGGCCTTGATCGCATTCTCGACGCTCAGCGTTTCGCCCGGCTCCAACCCGAGCTTGGACGGCGCCTGGCTCGCGGCGTGCGCGGACATCGGAATCGGCGATTCGAGCGACAGGCGGCCTTTTTCAAGCTGCTCGAACAGCAGATAGAGCGTCATCACCTTGGTGAGCGAGGCCGGATGGCGCGGCTCGTTGTCGCTCGCGGCGTAGAGGGTGCGGCCGGAGTTTTCGTCGACGACGATCGCGGCGAAGGCCGGATTGCGGGCGGCGGCGGCCGGAGCGCGCGGGGCGGCGGGCCGATAGATGGGGCGATAGGCCTCGTAGACTTGTTGGCGCCAGTAATGCGCCTCGGCCTGCGTGGAGAACACCGAAAGGGCGGCGCCGAAAACACAAATCCTGGCCAGAAAGGGCATGAATCCCGCCCTGGTTTTCGCAAAACGCAACGCCATGAACTGCCCCTTGAACCGATTCAACGAACCGCGCCTGGGTAGTTTCCGGCGACAGTTGCTGCACGCACACACAGCAAGAACCTATGGGAACGCAGTTACGGCGCAGTTAACGAGGTCGGCGCGGGATCCCCGATCGCCATGCAAACCAAGGCGCTAGCGCGATAAAGTCCGACGTGATTAACGGATCGTCGATCGCCGGCGCCACTCGTTGCGTGGCGTCGAGACGCCCAAACGCAAGGGCGCCTTCGGTGATCGACGACGCCTCGCCAGATCAGCCGGGCGCTCGTCGCACAAAATGGTGCGCCGCAAAAATGCTTATTGACAGTTTTGTGCACTGCACATATCTAACGGTCGTCAGACCAGCGGTCGCGTCGCGACCATGCTGGATGCGAATAGGACAAATGGTCGCATTGCGACGATCCGCCGGCTTCCCCCGCGGCGGCAACCGGAAAGGCCAAAATGATGTTCACCAATGTTGAAGAGATCCAGAAGTTCGGCAAACAGCAGTTTGAGGCGGTGACGGCGGCGACGACGTCGCTTTCGAAGGGCTTGCAGGAGATCGCCACCGAAACCAGCGATTATTCGAAGAAGGCGCTCGCCGCCAACACCTCGGTCGTCGAGAAGCTGCTCGGCGCCAAGAATGTCGAAACCGCTGTCCAGATCCAGTCGGAGTTCGCCAAAAGCGCCTACGAGTCCTTCGTCGCCGAAGTGACCAAGCTCGGCGAACTTTACGCCAAGCTCGCCAAGGAAGCCTTCAAGCCGATGGAAAGCGCTTACGTCAAAGCCCCCGCCAAGTAAGGCGGGCAAGGAAGGCGGGCTGCGCCCGCTCACCGTTGCGGATGTTTATCGCGAAGGCCGGCCGAGGAGCCGGCCTTATTTTTTTGCGCGCGGCGCGTCGTCGCGAACGCGCGATTTTGATCTTCGCGCGAGGGCGGTACCCTCTTTCCTACGACGCACAAGGGTCCTAGATTGGCGGATCAACTCCGTTGTGGAGGCGGCCGCCGAAACTACAAATTCGCGCCGCACGTGGTCGATGGCTGGAAGGTCGAATGTGATCGGCGAACCGCATTTGGTGGTCAGTCGTTTCCGGGCCGGCGTCGCGCTTCTGGCGCGCTGGCTGTTCGCGCCGCGCGGCGCGGCCCGCCCGACGGCGGGCGCCGCCCCGATCGAGACCGTCCAGGCTCTGCGCTCGGCGCCGCTCGGCGCCCGCGAGCCCCGAAAGACGCCCGAAGGGCCAGGCAACGGGACGGCGGTCATCACGCGCACCCGCACGCAGACCAAGCGCCCGAGCATGTATCGCGTTTTGTTGCTCAATGACGATTATACGCCGATGGAGTTTGTAATCCTCATCCTGCAGTCCTACTTTAACAAGAATCCGGAAGAGGCGACGCAGATCATGCTGCATGTGCATCACCACGGGGTGGGCGAGTGCGGCGTCTTCACCTACGAGATCGCCGAAACCAAAGTCGCGCAAGTGATGGACCACGCCCGCAAGAACCAGCATCCGCTGCAATGCATCATGGAAAAGAAGTGAAAGGCGCGCAATGCCGTCGTTTTCTCGCGCACTCGAAAAGACCCTTCACCGGGCGCTCGCCGTCGCCAACGAGCGGCGACACGAATACGCGACGCTGGAGCATCTGCTGCTTTCGCTGATCGACGACAGCGACGCGGCCTCGGTGATGCGCGCTTGCGGCGTCGATCTCGATGTCCTGCGCAAGAACCTGACCCAGTATGTCGATGCGGAGCTCGAGAACCTGGTCATCGAGACGCGTGAGGAGGCCAAGCCGACCGCCGGATTCCAGCGCGTGGTGCAGCGCGCGGTCATTCACGTGCAATCGTCCGGCCGCGAAGAAGTGACGGGCGCCAATGTCCTGGTGGCGATTTTCGCCGAACGCGAAAGCCACGCCGCGTTCTTCCTGCAGGAGCAGGACATGACGCGCTACGACGCGGTCAACTACATCAGCCACGGCATCGCCAAGCGGCCAGGCCTGTCGGACGCCTCCAAGACGCCGCGCGGCGCCGAGGAGGAGCACGAATCGCGTGAGCCGAAGGATTCCAAGGAGGGGCCTGAACAGAAGAAGAAGGAGGCCGCCCTCGACGCCTATTGCGTCAATCTCAACAAGAAGGCCAAGGACGGCAGGATCGATCCGCTGATCGGCCGGGAAGCCGAGGTGCAGCGCACGATTCAGGTTCTGTGCCGGCGCCAGAAAAACAACCCGCTGCTGGTCGGCGAACCGGGAGTCGGCAAGACGGCGATCGCCGAGGGTCTCGCCCACAAGATCGTCAACGGCGCGGTTCCTGAAGTCCTCGCCGGCGCGACGGTGTTCGCGCTCGACATGGGCGCGCTGCTGGCGGGCACCCGCTATCGCGGCGACTTCGAAGAGCGGCTCAAACAGGTGATGAAGGAGATCGAGCAGCACAAGGACGCGATTCTGTTCATCGACGAAATCCATACGGTGATTGGCGCGGGCGCCACTTCCGGCGGCGCGATGGATGCGTCGAACCTGCTGAAGCCGGCGCTGGCGCAGGGCGTGCTTCGCTGCATCGGTTCGACCACCTACAAGGAATACCGGCAGTATTTCGAAAAGGACCGCGCCCTCGTTCGCCGGTTCCAGAAGATCGACGTCAATGAGCCGACGGTTGAAGACGCCATCGAGATCATCAAGGGGCTGAAGCCCTATTTCGAGGAGTTCCACAAGATCCGCTACACCAACGAGGCGGTCAAGGCGGCGGTGGAGCTTTCGGCGCGCTACATCCATGATCGCAAGCTGCCGGACAAGGCGATCGACGTGATCGACGAAACCGGCGCCTCGCAAATGCTGGTCGCCGAAGCGAAGCGGAAGAAGACGATCGGCATCAAGGAGATCGAAGCGACGATCTCGACCATGGCGCGGATTCCCGCCAAGTCGGTGTCCAAGGACGACGCCGAGGTTCTGCAGCATCTCGAAGAGACGCTGGGACGGGTGGTCTATGGCCAGAACGAGGCGATCGCCGCCCTGTCTTCGGCGATCAAGCTGGCGCGCGCGGGCTTGCGCGATCCGGAAAAGCCGATCGGCTGCTATCTGTTTTCCGGGCCGACCGGCGTCGGCAAGACCGAGGCGGCGCGCCAGTTGGCGTCGAGCCTCGGGGTCGAGCTCGTGCGCTTCGACATGTCGGAATACATGGAGCGGCACACCGTCTCGCGCCTGATCGGCGCGCCGCCGGGCTATGTCGGCTTCGACCAGGGCGGCCTGCTGACCGACGCGATCGACCAGCATCCTTATTGCGTGCTGCTGCTCGACGAGATCGAAAAGGCTCACCCCGATCTGTTCAACATCCTCCTGCAGATCATGGATCACGGGAAGCTGACCGATCATTCGGGCAAGCAGATCAATTTCCGCAACGTGATCCTGATCATGACCACCAACGCGGGCGCCCAGGAGATGTCCAAGGCGGCGTTCGGCTTCCATCAGTCGAAGCGGGAGGGCGACGATACCGAGGCGATCAATCGTCTGTTCGCGCCGGAGTTCCGCAATCGCCTCGACGCGATTGTGCCGTTCAGTCGCCTGCCCGAAGAGGTGATCGCCCGCGTCGTCGACAAGTTCATTCTGCAACTGGAGGCCCAACTCGCCGATCGCAACGTGACCATCGAACTGGCGGATGAAGCGCGCGCCTGGCTGGTCAAGAACGGCTACGACGAGGCGATGGGCGCGCGGCCGATGGCGCGGGTCATCCAGAAGGAGATCAAGACTCCGCTCGCCGACGAAGTGCTGTTCGGCCGGCTCAAGAACGGCGGCATCGTCCGCGTCGTGGTGACGGGCGACGACAACGGCGTGAAAAAGCTGGGGTTCGTCTATCCCGAAGGCCCGGCGCAGCCGCGGCTGGAGCGCGATCTGCTGGTGGCGGGGCGCAAGCGCGCCACCGACGAGCCCGAGGTGCGCAAGGCGCGGCCGCGCAAGCGTGGAGAGGACGAGACGCCGATCGAGTCGGACGAGGACCCGTCGAGCGAGACGCCGACGGAGCCGCAGGTGATCTGACGCCCACCGGGCCGAGGCGAGCCCTGTCAGGTCGTCGCCAGCGCCGCGGCGATTTTGGCGGCGGTCGCGGCGAGCGTCTCGCTCTTTTCGATCGGCCCGGCGGGTGGGCGCAATTCGACGCCGGTCCACCGCGGCAGGATATGGAAGTGGAGGTGGAACACCACCTGTCCGCCCGCGCTTTCGTTGAATTGCAGCACCGTCAATCCATCGGCGGCGAGCGCGGCCTTGGCGGCTACCGCGACCTTCTGGACAGACGGTATGAAAAGAGCGAGTTGTCCGGGCGGCATGTCCAGAAAGTTGCGCGCCGGGGTCTTGGGGATGACGAGAACATGACCCATCGTGCGTGGCATGATGTCCATGAAAGCGAGGCTGACCTCGTCCTCGCAGACCTTCGTGCATGGGGCCTCTCCGCGCAGGATTTTCGCGAAGATGTTGTTTGAGTCGTAGGCGGGCGGCATCGGCGACTCCGGCTGGGGCGGCGTTCGGGCGATCCTGCGGGAATTCGACGTCGTTGGAAACAGGAATCGCCGGCCAAAATTCGATCCGGTCAACGTCGCGCGACGCTTATCATGGAAGGCGCCATGGCGAACCGGCCTAGCGAAGATGATCTGATCGCCCGCTTCTTCGCTCCGATCGCCGGCCCGGAGGGTCTCGGGCTGCTCGACGACGCCGCGGTGCTGACGCCGCCGCCCGGCGCCGATCTCGTCATCACCAAAGACGTCATCGTGGCGGGCGTGCATTTTTTCGCCGACGATCCGCCCGCCGCGGTGGCGCGCAAGGCGCTGCGCGTCAATCTTTCGGACCTGGCGGCCAAGGGCGCCGAACCGCTCGGTTTCATGCTGGCGCTCGCCTTGCCCGGAGATTGGACGACCGAATGGCTCGCTGACTTTGCGCGGGGGCTCGCCGAAGACGCGGCGACTTACCGCTGCTCATTGTTCGGCGGCGATACGGTCAAGACCCCGGGGCCGCTGATGGTTTCGATCACTGCGCTGGGACGCGTTGAAACCGGGCGGCTGGTCGCGCGGACCGGAGTGCGGCCTGACGACGCGCTGTATGTCAGCGGCGCGATCGGCGACGCCGCGCTTGGTCTGAGGGCGCGCCGTGGGCTGCTCCCCTCGCTCGCCGCGGAACATCGTGGTTTTCTGGTCGATCGGTATCTGCTGCCGCGGCCGCGCCTCGCGCTGGCGTCGGCGTTGGCGCGTTTCGCCAGCGGCGCCATGGATGTGTCGGACGGTCTGGTTGGCGACCTGACCAAGATGCTGCGGGTCAGCGGCGTCTCGGCGCGCGTCGAACTCGCACGATTGCCGCTGTCCGCAGCGGCGGCCGCCGCGATCGCCGGCGATCCCGCGCTCTTTGAGATTGCGGCGACCGGCGGCGACGACTATGAAATCCTCGCTTCGGTGGCGCCGCGCGATGCAGCGGCGTTTGAAGCGGAGGCGGCCGAGGCCGGAGTCGCGGTCACGCGGATCGGGCAAGCGTTGGCGGGCGCGGCGCCGCCGCGTTTCTTCGGCCGCGACGGCGCCGAGGTCGTCTTTACGCACGGCGCCTATAGTCATTTCTGACCACTTTTGCCGGCCACGGAGACGAGCTTGACCATCGATGCGTCCGCGCTACAGAGCCGGTTTGCCGTCGCCTGCGCGGTGGCGCGCGAGGCGGGAGCCGTGGCGCGGCGCCGTTTCCTCGACCGCGGCTCTTTCACCGTCGGCTTCAAGGGACCGCAGGATTTCGTCACCGAAGTCGACGGCGAAGTCGAGCGCCTGATCCAGTCGCGGCTGCTCGAGATATTCACAAGCGACGGGTTCATCGGCGAGGAGGGGCCCGGACTTGCAAGCGCGCCGGGCGCGCCGGTGTGGGTCGTCGATCCGATCGACGGCACCTCCAATTTCGCGCGCGGCGTCCCCCACTACTGCGTCTCGATCGCCTGCGTCATCGGCCGCGCCGTTGAGGTCGGGGTGATTTACGACCCGATGCGCGACGAGCTTTTTTGCGCGCGCCGCGGCGCCGGGGCGCAGCTCAACGGCGCGCCCCTGCGCGTCGCCGACACCGCCGCGCTTGGCGAGGCGACGATCGAGATGGGCTGGAATCTGCGCGGCGGCGCGGCGGCCTATGTCGCGCTGCTGACGCGCATCGTTGCGACCGGCGCCGGCATCATCCGCGCCGGCTCCGGGGCGCTTGGCCTCGCCTATGTCGCCGCCGGACGGCGCGACGGCTATGTCGAGAACCACATCAATTCGTGGGATTGCCTGGCCGGCAACCTTCTGGTGTCAGAGGCCGGCGGCTATGTCAGCGACTTTCTGGCGGGCGACGGACTGCGCAAGGGCAATCCGCTGATCGGCTGCGCGCCCGGCGTCAAGGCCGCGCTCGTCGAAGCGGCGGCGATCAAGGATCTAAGGTTATGAGCGAGCCCGATGTCATAAGCATTTCGCACGGCGCGGCGAGCGCCGCCATCGCGCTGGCTGGCGCCGAGGCGCGAAGCTGGCGCGTCGGCGCGCGCGATCTTCTGTGGGGCGCCGATCCGGCGATCTGGAGCCAGATCAGTCCGATCCTTTTTCCGGTCGTCGGCTGGACGCGCGACGGGGCGCGCATCGACGGGCGCCACTATCCCCTGGGATTGCACGGATTCGCGGCGACGCAGACATTCACGCTCGAGACGTGCAGTGAAAGCGCGGCGCGCCTGACGCTGCGCGAGAATGCGCAAACGCTCGCGCGCTATCCCTTCGCCTTCCGCCTGACGATCGACTACCGGCTCGGCGACAGCGCGCTGGAGATCGCGATCGAGGTCGAAAATCCCGGCGCCGCGCCGATGCCCTACGCCTGCGGTCTGCATCCGGGATTTCGCTGGCCGTTCGCCGACGGCCCGCGCGAGGGCTGCGAAATCCGCTTCGAAAAGTCTGAGCGGCCGACAGTTCCGGTCATCGCGCCGGGCGGCCTGGTCTCGCCGCGCGAACGGCCGATTCCGATCGACGGCGATGCGCTGAAACTCACCGACGCGCTGTTCTCGGGCGATGCGCTGTGTTTCATCGGGCCAGCAAGCCGGTCGCTGCGCTTTGTCGAGCCGAGCGGCGCGGCGATCGAACTGACGCTCGGCGGCTTTCCGCACGCCGCGCTGTGGACGCGCCCCGGCGCGCCGTTCCTGTGTCTCGAAGCATGGACCGGATACTCCGATCCCGAAGGCTTCGTCGGCGAGCTCGCGGAGAAACCGGGAATGCGCATTTTGGCCGGCGGCGAAACGGCGCGCCATGCCGCGACCTATTCCTTCATCGCGGCCAAAGACCCCGCGTCGCCAACCAGAACGGCTTGAGGGAAAGCCCCAATGGAACCCATTTCGGCGACAGGTTCGGCGGCGCGTCGCGCGGGCGCGCTGGTCATCGACGGCAAGGCGGCCTCGGCGGACACCATCGCGCGCGTCGGCGCGCAGGCGCGCGCCTTGATCGCGCGCGGCGTCAAGCCGGGTCTGGCGGTGGTGATTGTCGGCGAAGACCCGGCGAGCCAGGTCTACGTGCGCAACAAGGGCAGGGCGGCCGTCGCCTGCGGCTTTCACTCCGAGCAGCACGATCTTGGCGCCGGTGTGTCTGAGGGAGAACTGCTGGCGCTGGTCGAACGGCTCAACGGCGATCCGGCGGTGCATGGCGTTCTCGTGCAATTGCCGCTGCCCCGGACGATCGATGCGACGCGCGTCCTCGGAGCAGTCGCGCCGCACAAGGACGTCGACGGCTTTCATCCGATCAACGTCGGCCTTCTGTCGATCGGCGAAACGAAGCGGGCGCTGTCGCCGTGCACGCCGGCGGGCGCGATGATCCTGATCGACCGGGCTTGCGCGGCGCTCGGGCGGACGCTGTCGGGCAAGGAGGCGGTGATCATCGGGCGCTCCAACATCGTGGGCAAGCCGATGGCGCAAATGCTGCTCGCGCGAAACTGCACGGTGACCATCGCCCATTCGCGCACCCGCGATCTGCCGGGCGTCGCCCGGCGCGCGGAAATCCTGGTCGCGGCGGTGGGCCGACCCGAACTGGTGCGCGGCGACTGGATCGCCGATGGGGCCATCGTCATCGACGTCGGAATCAATCGCGTCGCCGCCGAGGGACTGGATGCTGCCGGCCAGCCACGGACCCGCCTCGTCGGCGACGTCGCCTATGCCGAGGCGGGGCATGCCGGCGCGATCACCCCGGTTCCAGGCGGGGTCGGCCCGATGACGATCGCCATGTTGATGGCCAACACGCTGATCGCCGCCTGCCGGGCGAGCGGCGCGGCGGAGCCGGAGTTCTGAACTCGGCGCCCGTCGCCGCTCTTACGCCGCCGAGGTTGTGCCGCCGGCCTGGCTTTCGGCCCTCTCGTTCAGATGCCGGGCGCCCCAATCGCGGATCGACGAAATCACCGGAATGAAACTCCGGCCCTTGGCGGTCAGACGATACTCGACTTTCGGAGGAACAACGCCGAAGTCCTTGCGATCGATCAACCCGCTCTCGGCGAGCGCCTTCAGTTCGCGGCTGAGAACGCGCGGTCCGATTTCCCTGGTTCCGTCCAGGCCTCTCAGCAGGCCGGCGCGGATTTCGCCATAGCGTCGCGGGCCGTCCTTGAGGTCCCAGACGATCCGCAGCTTGTATTTCCCGCTGATCATCTTCTGAAACGCCGCGACCGGGCAGCCGCAGGCCATCGACAGGTTTGTGTCCCGCATCGTCGCCGCTGCTCCAGAACCGGGGTGTATCCGCCGCGCCCTCGAGATGAATGGAAAGTCGCAGAGCGACAGTATCAATTTTGTCCATACTTGCCTAACCGCTCTTTCAAGCGCCAGATCAGCTGATGACGAAGGGAGCTGGTCATGAAGCATTTCCTCATCAAGTATCACTTCAAGGAAGGATCGCCCGAAGCGTGGCGTCAGCGGATCGCCGAATTCATCGCCGCGCTGGAGAGCGATCCCGAATTGACCGGCAGGATTTCCTATCGCGTGATGAAACACCGGGACGGCTCCGGCTATTATCATCTGGCCGCCGCCGCCGACGATCAGGCCGCCGCCGCGCTCGGCCGCAAGGACTTTTTCAAGAGCTACACGGAAGAAACAAGACGCGTGGCCGGCGGCGAAGTCGAGGTCCTGCCGCTTGAGCTCATCGCCGAGACGCTTCATCGGGCGTAAGCCCCGGCTGACGCGCGCTGCTCGCGCCGATTCTGATATCTTCGCGCGGACGTCGATTCGACGAAACGGCCGCCGCGCGGCGGAACTTTCGTTCGAAATTGTCCAAAAATCGCTTGCCGCCGTCTTTCCCCGACGCGGAAGCGCGCTCGTTCCACGCAAATTGTGACAATCTCCTCGCGGCGCGTTGCGGCCGCCGGTCGTTTCTGGCAAGACGGCGCCGCAATGTCGGCGAGCGCCGGCGCCCGAACTCAACGAGCGTGAACGCCCGCCGATCGCGCTGAGGGGACTGAACTCGATGATTATTATGGGGCTCATCATTCTGAGCGGCGTGCTGGCGCTGGTCTACGGCGGGGTCACCGTCAGCCAATTGATGGCGGCGGACGCCGGCTCGCAGAAGATGCAGGAGATTTCCGGGGCGGTCGCCGAAGGAGCCCAAGCCTATCTGAAGCGCCAGTACACCACGATCGCCGGGGTCGGCGTGGTTGTCTTCATCGGACTTGGCCTGCTCCTGTCGTGGAACGTGGCGATCGGGTTTCTGATCGGTGCGGTGCTGTCGGGCGCCGCCGGGTTCATCGGCATGAATGTTTCGGTGCGCGCCAATGTGCGCACGGCCCAGGCGGCGACCCGGTCGCTCGGCGCCGGCCTCGACGTCGCGTTCAAGGCCGGCGCGATCACCGGCATGCTGGTGGTCGGACTGGCGCTGATCGGCGTCGCGGGCTATTTCTGGGCGCTGACGGGCCCGATGGGCTTTGAACCGTCGAGCCGCACCGTCGTCGATTTGCTGGTGGCGCTCGGCTTCGGGGCGTCGCTGATCTCGATTTTCGCCCGCCTCGGCGGCGGCATCTTCACCAAGGGCGCGGACGTCGGCGCCGATCTCGTCGGCAAGGTCGAGGCGGGCATCCCCGAGGACGACCCGCGCAATCCCGCCACCATCGCCGACAATGTCGGCGACAACGTCGGCGACTGCGCCGGCATGGCCGCCGACCTGTTCGAGACCTATGCGGTGACGGTCGTTGCGACCATGGTGCTCGCCTCGATCTTCTTCGCCGGCGCGCCCTCTCTGCTGCCGGCGATGGTCTATCCGCTGGCGATCTGCGGCGCGTGCATCATCACCTCGATCGTCGGCTCCCAGTTCGTCAAGCTCGGCGCCGACAATTCGATCATGGGCGCACTTTATAAAGGTCTGATCGCCACCGGCCTGCTGTCGATCGTCGGGCTGGTCATCGCGACGCAGTTCGTGATCGGCTGGGGCGAAGTCGGAACGGTCGCCGGCAAATCGGTGACCGGCGTCAACCTGTTCATCTGCGGTCTTGTCGGCCTGGTGATCACCGGGCTGATCGTCGTGATCACCGAATATTACACCGGCGTCGGCAAACGCCCGGTGGTGTCGATCGCGCAAGCCTCGGTCACCGGCCACGGCACCAACGTCATTCAGGGTCTTGCCGTGTCGCTCGAGTCGACGGCGCTGCCCGCGCTGGTGATCGCCGCCGGCATTATCGCCACCTACCAGCTCGCCGGCCTGTTCGGCACCGCGATCGCGGTGACGACGATGCTCGGCATCGCCGGCATGATCGTCGCGCTCGACGCGTTCGGCCCGGTCACCGACAACGCCGGCGGCATCGCCGAAATGGCGGGCCTGCCCAAGGAAGTGCGCCAGTCGACCGACGCCCTCGACGCGGTCGGCAACACCACCAAGGCAGTGACAAAGGGCTATGCGATCGGCTCGGCCGGCCTCGGCGCGCTCGTGCTGTTCGCCGCCTATTCCAACGATCTGACCTATTTTGCGGCCAACGGCGACAAGTTCCCCTATTTCGCCAATATCGGCCAGGTGTCGTTCGACCTGTCCAACCCCTATGTCGTCGCCGGCCTGATCTTCGGCGGGATGATCCCGTACCTGTTCGGGGGCATCGCGATGACCGCGGTCGGCCGCGCCGCCGGGTCGGTCGTCGAGGAAGTTCGCCGCCAATTTCGCGACAAGCCCGGCATCATGAAGGGAACGGAGCGGCCAGACTACGGCCGCGCGGTCGACATGCTGACCAAGGCGGCGATCCGCGAAATGATCATTCCATCGTTGCTGCCGGTGCTGGCGCCGTTCGTGGTCTATTTCGGCGTGCTGCTGATCTCAGGCTCGAAGGCCTCGGCCTTCGCGGCGCTCGGCGCCTCGCTGCTTGGCGTCATCGTCAACGGCCTGTTCGTCGCGATTTCGATGACCTCGGGCGGCGGCGCCTGGGATAACGCCAAAAAGAGCTTCGAGGACGGCTTCACCGACAAGGACGGCGTCAAGCATATCAAGGGCTCGGACGCCCACAAGGCGGCGGTCACCGGCGACACCGTCGGCGACCCGTACAAGGACACCGCCGGCCCCGCCGTGAACCCGGCGATCAAGATCACCAATATTGTCGCGCTGCTGTTGCTGGCGATTCTCGCGCACTGAACCATCGGCCCTGACGGGAGCCGCTGCGGTCCGGTTTACTGATAGCAGCCGGCCTGCCGCGCGCGCTCGCGCAGCAGCGCCAGAATCGCCGCGCATTGCGGCATCGCCCGGCCGACCATTTCGCCGAGCTCGACCACCGCGCCGAGCAGCGCGTCGATCTCCATCGGCCGGCCGCGCTCGAGATCCTGCAGCATCGAGGTCTTGTGCGCGCCGACCTCGGCCGCGCCATCGATGCGTTTCTCGACGTCGATCGCGAAACGCACCCCGAGCGCCTCGGCCACGCCTTGCGCTTCGGTCATCATCGCGCGGCAGAGCGCGCGCAGGTCCGCCCGTCCGGTCAGCCGGTCGAGCGTCGCGCCGGTCAGCGCGGAGAGCGGGTTGAACGCCAGATTGCCCCACAGCTTGACCCACAGTTCGTCGCGGATGCGCGGGCGAACCGGCGCACGGAACCCCGCTGCGATCAACAGGTCCGACAGCGCCCCGACGCGCGCGCTGCGCGCGCCGTTGGGCTCGCCGAGGGTGAAGCGGTCGCCGTAGGTGTGCTCGATCACGCCGGGTTCGACGACTTCGGCGGCGGGATAGACGATCGCGCCGATCGCCTGCGCGGGCGGCAGGATGTCCCACAGCTTGCCGCCGGGATCGACGCTGGCGACCCGCCGGTCGCGCCATGGCCCGTCGAGGCCGTAGAAATACCAGTAGGGCACGCCGTTGATCGCCGTGACCAGCGACGTTTCGGCGCTCATCATCGTGGCGATGGCCGGCGCCGCGGCGGGCAGGGCGTGCGCCTTCAGCGTGACGATCACCGCGTCCTGCACGCCGGCCTCGGCGGCGTCAGCCACGCAGCGCGGGCGCACCGTCACACTTACGCCGCCGCTACGCAGCGTCAGCCCGTTGGCTTGCATCGCCGCCAGATGGGGCCCGCGCGCGATGACAGTGACTTCGGCGCCGGCGGCGCTCATTCGCGCCGCCAGCAGGCCGCCTATCGCTCCGGCTCCGAACACCGCAACCTTCACGTCGTCAGCCCGAGCTTCTCCGCCAGTCCGATGCGCTGCAGCTTGCCGGTGGCGCCCTTGGGGATTTCGTCGAGGAAGACGATCCGGCGCGGCACTTTGAAGGCGGCGAGGCGGCTGGTGGCGAAATCGCGCAAGCCGCGCTCGTCGACCGTCTTGCCTTCGCGGAGCACGATCGCCGCCGCGACCTCCTCGCCGAGCTTGGGATGCGGCAGGGCGAAAGTCAGGCACTGCGCCACCGCCGGATGATCCATCAGGATCGCGTCGACTTCGAGCGGGCTGATCTTCTCGCCGCCGCGGTTGATCAATTCCTTCAGCCGGCCGGTCAGCCGGAGATAACCGTCCTCGTCGAGCCACCCCTGGTCGCCGGTGCGGAACCAGCCGTTGGTGAACGCGCTGGCGTTGGCCTTGGGATTGTTCTCGTAGCCGTCGGTGACGTCGCGCCCGCGGATCACCACCTCGCCGAGCGCGCCTTGCGGCCGCAGCGCGCCGGCGTCGTCCATGATTGCGATTTCCGGACCGGCGGCGACGCCGACCGAGCCGGGAAAGCGCCGGCGCGGCGGCAGCGGGTTCGACGCCATCTGATGCGCGGCTTCGGTCATCCCGTAGCTCTCGATGACCGGAGCGTCGAACGTCGCCTCGAGTTCGGTCATCACCTGCGGCGGCAGGGAGGCGGATGAGGAGCGGATCAACCGCAGCCGACCCGCCTCGATGACCGCCCGGTTGCGCGCCGCCAGACCGAGGATGGCCTGATGCATCGTGGGCACCGCCGTGTACCAGGTCGGGCGGACGGCGGCGAACCACGCGAAAAAGCGGAACGCGTTGAAGCCGGGGCTGCACGACACCGAGCCGCCGGCGGCGAGGCTCGACACGACCGCCGCCATCAGCCCGTGGATATGGAACAGCGGCATGATGTTCAGGCACACGTCCTGCGGGCCGAGCGCCAGCGCGCGGCCGATATGCTGCGCCGAAGCGGTGATGTTGATGTGGCGCAACGGCACGATCTTCGGCCGCGCGGTGGTGCCGGAGGTGTGCAGCACCAGCGCCACGTCCTGCGCCCCGGCGAGGCCCGGGCGCTCCGGCGCGCCGTGCATCGGCTGCTCCGGATGGAGCGTGAACGACCCGGCGGGACCATCAGGGGCCGGCGCCAGTTCGACCACCGGCACGCCCCGCGCCTCGGCCGCCGCGCGCGCCTCGGTCTCCGCGCCGCGCAGGACGATCAGCGCCCTGGCGCCGAGGTCGGAAAGATAGAAATCGAACTCTTCGGTGCGGTAGCCCGGGTTCAACGGCGCGGTGGCCGCGCCGCTGGCGATGGTCACGAAAGCGGTCGCCATCTCCGGCCCGTTCGGCAACACGATCGCCACCCGGTCGCCGCGCCCAAGGCCCATGCCGTTGAGCGCCGAAACCGTGCGCTTCGTCAGATCGCGCAATCCGGCATAGGTCAACGACGGGCGATCCGGCGCCCCGATGGCCGGCGCGTCGGCTTCCCCGCGCGTCAGCAGCGCAGGAATCGTATCGAACGTATAGTCGCTCATCGTCGAACTTGGTTAGTCGATTGGCGAGGTCGCCGCAACTGTCGGGACGACCGCCGCTCCGCTGCGCCGCGACGCTGGACGCCTGCGGCGTGGGCGAACGATCGGGGAGCGAACCGGCGCGGCCGTTCAGTGAGCGTTGGTCGGCGAGGGCGCGGCCAGCGCGGGCCTTGACGCCGGCGTCAGGTCGACGTGCTCGCGAATCTCGTCGATCGCCTTGCGCGCCGCTTCGCGTCCCAGCGCGATCAGTTCGTCGGCGCGGTGGAATTCGAACAGGCCGATCTTGTTGGTGCGCGCGCTGATCAGCACGTCGGGTGGATCGCCGGCGAGGCGCGAGCGCATGATCCTGTCCTGCGTGATGTTGAACGCGTCGGCCATCACCGAGCCGATGCCGGGCGAGCCGCCGCCGCCGCTGCTGAACCGTCGAAACAGCCACGCGCCGCGGCGCAGGCCCGACAACATGCCAAGGCTTTGCCGGCCGCTCGCTTCCGTCTCCGTCCCGCGTTCCGATTCCGTCTCTTCCGGCAAATGCTGCAGATCCTGGATCGCGGTGCCGCGCGTCAGAACGTCCGCCGAAATATTGACCGCGATCACCTTGTCGGCGCCCAGCGCCCTTGCGATGTTGACCGGGACCGGGTTGACCAGGGCGCCGTCCATCAGCCAGCGCCCACCCCATCGCACCGGCTCGAAAATGCCGGGAAGCGCATAGGAGGCGCGCATCGCGGCGACCAGCGGCCCCTGCTTCAGCCATATTTCGTGGCCGGCGCCGACCTCGGTCGCCACCGAGGCGAAGCGAATCGGCAGGTCCTCGATGTTGACGGCGCCGAGCGATTGTTCGAGACGCGCGCGAAGGCGGTTGCCGGCGATCAGGCCACCGCCGCTGAACGAGACGTCCATCAGGCTGAATACGCGCCGCTTGGTCAGCGAGCGGGCGAAAGTCTCGAGCTGCGCCAGACGACCCGCCGCGAAGCACCCGCCGACCACCGCTCCGGCGGATGCGCCGACCACGATGTCGGGCGAAACGCCCATCGCGATGAGTTCCTGCAACGCGCCGATATGCGACCACCCGCGCGCGGCGCCGGCTCCCAGGACAACCCCAACCGTCTGCCGGCGACGTTTGGGACCGCCGCCCTCCGGATCATCGCTGGCCTTGCGCATGGGGTAGCCGAACATAGCGACGCCTGACGCATCTTTGCTGTCCGCCCGCGCACGCGCGAAGGGACCTGAGACAACCTGTCGCACTTTTACGGTCCGTCCCGCGCTGGCGCGAGGGGACCCACTACAAATTGAACCGCTTTGATGGCCGGCGCGTTAACGAACCGATCCGGATGAGAAAACGGTTAAGCCCCCCTAAAGCGTCTAAATCGGACGGTTCGCCGGCGTTTCGGACATTGCCGTGACATTCAGATCGCCGCCACCAGCCGGGCGCCGCCGCCGCCCGTCTCGACGCGGCGGTAAAAGCACGATCGTCGTCCGGTGTGGCAGGCTCCGCCGTCGCCTGCGACGACAACCCTGGCGAGCAGGGCGTCCTGGTCGCAATCGACGCGCAGTTCGACGAGGCTCTGGACCTGACCCGACGTGTCGCCCTTGCGCCACAGAGCGCCGCGCGATCGCGACCAGTAATGCATGACGCCGCTGGCCAAGGTCTCGTCGAGCGCCTGTCGGTTCATGTGCGCGAGCATCAGGACGTCGCCAGACCGGTCGTCCACCGTCACGCAGACGATCAACCCGTCGTCGGAAAACCGCGGCGTGAACGCCGCGCCTTCTTCCAGAATTTTCTTGTCGGCAGGCGCCGCGCGCGAAGCCATCGCCGGCTACTTGGCCGCCCGCAGCAGGGTCAGGAAGCGGACCTGCTCGTTGGCGTCGCGGCGAAAAATCCCCGAGAACTTGGTCGTCACCGTAGACACCCCGTGCTTTTTCACGCCGCGCATCGACATGCACATGTGCTCGGCCTCGACCATCACGGCGACGCCGCGCGTGTGCAGGGCCGCGTCCACCGCCTCGACGATCTGCGAGGACATCGCCTCCTGGGTCTGCAGGCGGCGCGCGAAAGTGTCGACGATGCGCGCCAGCTTGGACAGGCCGACGACGCCGTGGCTCGGGTAGTAGCCGATATGCGCCTTGCCGAAGAACGGCGCCATATGGTGCTCGCAATGCGAAAAGAACGGAATGTCGCGCACCAGCACGATCTCGGAATAGCCCTCGACCTCGGAAAAAACCCGCGAGAGCGCGACGCCGGGGTCCTCGCCATAGCCGCTGAACAGTTCCTCATAGGCCTTGACCACCCGGCGAGGGGTGTCGGCGAGCCCTTCGCGCGCCGGGTTGTCGCCCGCCCAGGCGATGAGGGTGCGCACCGCCGCCTCGGCGTCCTCGCGGCTCGGCCTGGCTGCAGTTTCGGCGACGCCGAGCGACTGCGGGTTCACAAAATCGTTCATTCAGCGCCTCTTAGCAGCTTGGCGACTTGGAGGTCATGTCCGCGAACGCGCCCTCTTCATTGCCGTTTCGCGATCCTATATAGGACCTGTGCTTCCTTACGCCACTGGAGCGCCGAGGTTTCGCGTCCCCATGCTGGACGATATTTACAACAGACGCATCCTGGAACTGGCCGCCGACATCCCGCGCCTTGGCCGGCTGGCCGCGCCGGACGCCAGCGCCAAGGCCCACTCCAGGCTGTGCGGATCGACCGTGGTGGTCGATCTTTCGGTGAAAGACGGGCGGGTCAGCGATTTCGCGCATGAGGTGAGGGCCTGTGCGCTCGGGCAGGCGTCGTCCTCATTGATGGCCCGCCAGGTGATCGGCGCGACGCCAGCTGAACTCGTCGAACTGCGCGCGACGATGTACCGCATGCTCAAGGAGGACGGGCCGCCGCCGTCCGCCAAATGGGTGGATTTCGCCGTGCTCGAACCGGTGCGCGGCTACAAGGCGCGCCATGCCTCGACGCTGCTGACCTTCGACGCCGTCGTCGACGCGCTGACCCGGATCGGCGCCGACAAGGCGGCGCTGACGCCGGCCCAATGAGCGCGATCGGGCGCGCGCCGCGCCGCATGGCGCACCGGCTGATCCGCGCCTATCAATTGACTCTGTCCTCGCTGGTCGGGCGGCGCTGTCGCTACCTGCCCACCTGCTCGCACTATGCGGACGAAGCGATCGCGCGCCACGGCCTGTGGGCCGGCGGCTGGATGGGGCTCGCCCGCGTCTGCCGCTGCCATCCGTGGAGCGCTTCTGGCTATGACCCGCCTGCGGAACAGCCGCCAGTCGGCGCGCGCTGGTTCGCGCCGTGGCGCTATGCCGACTGGCGCGGCCCCGCGCTCTGACGCCTTACGCCGGCGAGGCGAGCGGCTTGCCCTTCTCCACGACGTAGGTGGAGGCGATGACCATCCTGGCAGGGCCGTTCTTTGCGCCATGCGGCGTCTTCGCGGCGACAACGAATGCGTCGCCTGCCTGGAGCTGCCGGATCGGCTGACCCTCGACGCTGAGTTCGCCCGCTCCCTCGAGAACATAGGCCGACTCGACGCCGGGGTGGGTATGGCGCGCGACCGTCGCGCCCGCCTCGATTTCCGCCCGGACGCTGATCGTGACATAGCCGTCGATCGGGCCGTCGGTCTGATTGAGGATCGTGCGCTTGACGCCCGGCGTTTGCGCTTCGGCTCCGGTGGCGACAAACCCTGCGACGGCGCAAAGCGCGCAGGCGGCGAATCCGCGGCGGGTCAACATGGCGTCCTCCCAATTTGTTGAGCGGGAATGCTCCCCGATTGCGCTTCCTTCGTCAAGGCGATGTGATTCCAGCGGCATAGGCTGCCGGTCGCGGCGTCGGCGCGCCGCCCCTTTTCCATTGCCCTCATCCCGCCGCGCCGCTATACGGCCGCATCGCGCTTACGTCGATTGGTATCGGCGAGTGAGCAAGGAGGATCGATTGATCGACGTCATCTTCAAGGACGGCGCCAGGCGCGCCTTCGAGGCGGGGACTTCCGGCCTCGACATCGCCAAATCCATTTCCCCGTCGCTCGCCAAACGCACCGTCGCGATGATCCGCGATGGCGTTTTGAGCGATCTCGGCGACGCGGTCGACAGCGACGCGACGATCGAGTTCATCGGGCGCGAGGACCCGCGCGCCCTCGAACTGATCCGTCACGACGCCGCGCATGTGCTGGCCGAGGCGGTGCAATCGCTGTGGCCGGGGACCCAGGTGACGATCGGGCCGGTGATCGACAACGGGTTCTACTATGATTTTTTCCGCGACGCGCCGTTCACGCCGGAGGATTTTCCGGCGATCGAGAAGCGCATGCGCGAAATCATTGCGCGCGACCGCCCGTTCACCAAGCAGGTATGGAGCCGCGAGGCGGCCAGGAACTTCTTCGAGAAGAAGGGCGAAGCGTTCAAGATCGAGCTGATCGATGCGATCCCCGCCGATCAGCCCTTGAAAATCTACGCGCAGGGCGACTGGCTCGATCTGTGCCGCGGCCCGCACATGACCTCGACGGGGAAGATCGGCGACGCCTTCAAGCTGATGAAAGTGGCGGGCGCCTACTGGCGGGGCGATTCCACCCGGCCGATGCTGTCGCGCATCTACGCGACGGCCTTCGCCAGCAAGCCGGAACTCGACGCCTATCTGAAACAGCTCGAGGAGGCCGAACGGCGCGACCATCGCAAGCTGGCGCGCGAAATGGACCTGTTCCATTTCCAGGAGGAGGGGCCGGGCACGGTGTTCTGGCACCCCAAGGGCTGGACGTTGTTCCAGACGCTGATCGGCTACATGCGCCGGCGGCAGCAGAAGGCCGGGTTCATCGAGGTCAATACGCCGCAGGTGCTCGACCGCGCGCTGTGGGAGGCGTCGGGCCATTGGGAGAATTTTCGCGAGAACATGTTCATCACCACGACGGCGGATGAACGCGTCTTCGCGCTGAAGCCGATGAACTGCCCCGGCCATGTGCAGATTTTCAAGAACGGCCTCAAGAGCTATCGCGACCTGCCGCTGAAGATCGCCGAATTCGGAATCGTGCATCGCTACGAGCCGTCCGGCGCGCTGCACGGCGTGATGCGGGTGCGCGCCTTCACGCAGGACGACGCCCATATATTCTGCACCGAAGAGCAGATCATGGAGGAGTTGATGAAGGTCAACGACCTCATCCTCTCGATCTATGAGGATTTCGGCTTCCGCGACGTTGTCGTGAAACTCTCGACGCGGCCGGAAAAACGCGTCGGCTCCGACGAAGTCTGGGACAAGGCCGAGGGGGCGCTCGGCGAAGTCCTTGCGAAGATCGGCAACCGGCTCAAGACCTCGATCAATCCGGGCGAGGGGGCCTTCTATGGCCCCAAGCTCGAATATGTGCTGACCGACGCGATCGGACGCGACTGGCAATGCGGCACGTTGCAGGTCGATTTCAGCATGCCGGGCCGCTTCGGCGCCTTCTATATCGGGGGCGAATCCGAGAAGAAGACCCCGGTCATGCTGCATCGCGCGATCTTCGGCTCGCTCGAGCGCTTCACCGGCATCCTGCTGGAGCACTACGCCGGCCATCTGCCGCTGTGGCTCTCGCCGTTGCAGATCGTGGTGTGCACGATCACGCAGGAAGCCGACGATTTCGCGCTGGAGGTGATCGCCGAGGCGCGCCGGCGCGGCCTGAAAGTCGAGGGCGATCTGCGCAACGAAAAGATCACCTACAAGGTGCGCGAACATTCGCTCGCCAAGGTTCCCGTGCTGCTGGTGGTCGGGCGCAAGGAGGCGTCGGAAAAAACCGTGTCGATCCGCCGGCTCGGCTCGAACGACCAGCGCGCGGCCGGGATGGCGGAAGCGCTCGACGCGCTGGCCGAGGAGGCGCGGGCGCCGGACCAGCGGGGGTAGCGGCAAGCGCGTCACGCCGGGATCGGGCGCAGCTTGCGCGATCTATCGGAGAATCTCGACCAGCAATATCCAGGTGTTCCAGACCCCGGCGACCAGCGAGACGATCACGCCCGCGGCGGCCCAGTAAAGCCCCGCGCTCGAACCCCAAAACAGCAGCACGCCGGCGATCAGGAACGGCGCGCTGGCGGCCAGGATCACGGCCGTGCGCACAAATCTCAACGCCGGCGGAACACCGGCGTCGAGATTCCACAACCGCACCTGATTGACCAGCGGCGCCGCCAGCGTGACCAGACCGACCGCCGCCATTTCGGCGCCGACCAGCATCGCCGGCTGGTTCGGCACCAGCGCGACGCTGGTCAAAACGATCGCGCCGACGAGCAGGATCAGCGCCTCGCCGGCGCGCGTCGGAAGGTTCGCGAAAGAGAGAATGCGCGACAGGTTGATCGATATGGCGACCACCACCAGCCCGGTCAGCGCCGACAGCGCGCCGAGCTCGGCGACAAAGAAGCTCTGCCAGTCGGCTGAAAGCGAAATCGTCGCCCCCCTCGGATGAGACGTTCGCGCTAGTTCGGGTCGAGCGGCTCGGTTCCCGTCGGCTTGCCGTCGGCGCCCAGCGTGATCTTCTCGATCCGCATTTCAGCGTTCCTGAGCAGCTTGTCGCAATGGGCTTTCAGGGCCTCGCCGCGCTCGTAGATCTTGATCGATTCTTCGAGCGCCACGGCGCCTTTCTCGAGCTTTTCGACGATCGTCTCGAGTTCGGCGAGCGCCGCCTCGAACGGCAGCTTGGCGATGTCGGCGGGCGCTTCGGTCACGAGACGGATCCTTTCCTCGCCCTCCTAGCACAGTCCAGGGCGCCGCGCAGCGTCATGCCGGAGCCGGCCGCGACGCAGCAGCGCCGGCAGACCTCTGTCGAGCGGCCAATCCGGTGACAGCGCTAGCGGTTCGTCACCGGCAGGTAATCGCGACGGCGGGCGCCGGTATAGAGCTGACGCGGCCGGCCGATCTTCTGGCTCGGATCCTCGATCATCTCCTTCCATTGCGCGATCCAGCCGACGGTGCGTGCGACGGCGAACAGAACGGTGAACATCGCCGTCGGGAAGCCCATCGCCTTCAAAGTGATGCCGGAATAGAAATCGATGTTGGGATAGAGCTTCTTTTCGATGAAATAGTCGTCGTGCAGCGCGATGCGCTCGAGCTCCAGCGCGACGTCGAGCAGCGGATCGTCCTTCACGCCGAGCTCGTTGAGCACGTCGTGCGCGGTCTTTTGCATGATCTTGGCGCGCGGATCGTAGTGCTTGTAGACACGGTGCCCGAAGCCCATCAGGCGGAACGGATCGTTCTTGTCCTTCGCCTTGGCGATATATTTGGGAATATTGTCGACCGTGCCGATCTCGCCGAGCATCTTGAGCGCGGCCTCGTTGGCGCCGCCATGCGCCGGACCCCAGAGGCAGGCGATGCCGGCGGCGATGCAGGCGAAGGGATTGGCGCCGGACGAGCCGGCCAGACGGACGGTGGACGTCGAGGCGTTCTGTTCGTGGTCGGCGTGCAGGATGAAAATGCGGTCGAGCGCGCGCGCCAGCACCGGGTTCACCCGGTATTCCTCGCACGGCACCGCAAAGCACATGTGCAGGAAATTGGCGGCGTAGTCGAGATCGTTGCGCGGATAGACGAAGGGCTGGCCGATCGAATATTTGAACGCCATCGCGGCCAGGGTCGGCACTTTGGCGATCATCCGCATCGAGGCGACCATGCGCTGGCGTTCGTCGGAAATGTCGGTCGAGTCGTGGTAGAACGCGGCCAACGCGCCGACCGAGGCGACCATCACCGACATCGGATGCGCGTCGCGCCGGAAGCCCTGAAAAAAGCGGGCCATCTGCTCGTGAACCATGGTGTGGCGCGTCGCCCGATAGACGAAATCGGCCTTTTGCGCCGCCGTCGGCAATTCGCCATAAAGCAGGAGATAACAGGTTTCGAGGAAATCGCCGTGTTCGGCCAATTGCTCGATCGGGTAGCCGCGATAGAGCAGCACGCCCTCGTCGCCGTCGATATAGGTGATCTGCGATTCCGTGCTCGCCGTCGAAGTGAAGCCTGGATCGAAGGTGAACATCCCAGTCTGGCCGTAGAGCTTGCCGATGTCGACCACGCTGGGGCCGATCGTCCCGCTCTTGATCGGCAGATCGACGCTTTTGTCGCCCAACTTCAGTGTCGCGGAAAGTTCGGTCATCAACGTTCCCCGGGAGTGAATGCGCCGCGCAACCGTCGCGTGCGGCGAGCGCGGCGGCGCAGCGCGATTGTGCACCGCGAAAAAACTAGCTGATCGCGCGGCGCGCGACAAGCCGATAATCGAGGCTCCCGGGCGGCGCGCCAGTGCGGCTATTGCGGGTTCTCGAGGCTGAACGCCTGGGTGTTCTCGTCATAGGCGAACAGTTCGCCGTAACGGCCAAGGTTGATGACGGCGCGCAGGGTTCGCTCCGCATAGTCTTCGGACATGTAGTCCTCGAGTTCCTCGCGAAAACGCGTCGCCGGCGCGCGATGGCTCGGCCGCTCGTCGAGGACGCGCCGGACGCGCGCGGCAAGCGGCACATAGGCGAGCAGATGGTCGCCGAACAGCTTCTTGCGCTGATCGATGTCCATATCGACGAAGCGCCGGCCGGCCGCCGTGAGCTTGATGTCGCCTTCCTCGAATTCGGCGAAGCGCAGCAGTTGCAAGGTCTCGCCCAGCGGAAAGAGTTCATCGATCTCGAGTTGCAGCGAGTCGGCCAGATGCGGCAGGTCGGCGCGCCCGTTATAGGGGGGCGCGGCCAGCTCCTCGAGCATGCCGGCGATCGAGTTGGTCGAGACGGTGGGCAGCGCCATGCCAAGGCCCATGCCGGGCACGCCGCCTTCTCGCCCCGCCGGCTTGGGCTCGGCGCGCTGGGTCATCAGCGCATAGATCTTGTCGACGAGCTGGCGAAACTCGGGGTCGAGGCGATTGCGCGGATGAATCAGCGTAACCCGGATTTCCGCGGCGATGCGGCCCGGATTCGAAGCGAGCACGAGGATGCGATCGCACATCAGCACCGCCTCCTCGATATTGTGTGTCACCATCAGGATCGATTTGGTCGGCATCCGGCCTTCCGACCACAGATCGAGGAGGTCGGTGCGCAGGGTTTCCGCGGTCAGCACGTCGAGCGCCGAAAAGGGCTCGTCCATCAGCAGTATCTTGGGCTGCACGACCAGCGCACGCGCAAAGCCGACGCGCTGGCGCATGCCGCCCGAAAGCTCCTTCGGATAAGCCGATTCGAAACCGTCGAGCCCGATCACGTCGATGGCGGCGATCGCTCGCTTGCGCGTTTCCTCGGCTGGCGTGCCGCGGGCGCGCAGGCCGATCTCGACATTGTCGAGCACGCTGAGCCACGGGAACAGCGCGAAGCTTTGAAATACCATCGCCGTGCCGTCATAGGGGCCGACGACAGGCTGGCCGTAAAACGTCACGGCGCCGCTGGTCGGGCGCGCCAGGCCCGAGATGAGGCGCAGCAAGGTCGACTTGCCGCAGCCCGAGCGCCCGAGAAGGCCGACGATCTCGCCCTCCTTGAGGGTCAGCGAAACGTCCTGAAGGATCGGCGGACCCATCTCGCCGGAGCCCTTGAGAAAGCTTTGGCTGACATGGTTCACATCGAGCAGATCCGAGGAAACGACGTCGAGCATGGGTCTCTCCGTTTTGTGGCGCGAACGTCGCGTTGGCCGGCAATCACGCCTGACTTGTCGATCTATCCCAAAGCGCGGGGATCATCGCTATAGCCGAAGGCGGCGTTCGGCCAATCCGTAAAGCTGGCGCCAGAACAGTCGATTGAAGACGGCGACGAAGATCGACATCATCGCGACGCCGAGCACGATTTTCGGGAAGTCGCCCTTCTCCGTCGCCTGGGCGATATAGGCGCCGACGCCATGAGCGGCGACCGTCTGGTCCTTCCACTTGACATATTCGGCGACGATCGAGGCGTTCCAGGAGCCGCCCGAGGCGGTGATCGCGCCGGTGAAGTAGTAGGGCAGAACGCCCGGCAGCACGACGCGTCTCCACCAGTCCCAGCCATGGATGCGGAAGTTGTCGGCCGCTTCGCGCAGATCGTTGGGAAACGCCGCGGCGCCCGCGATCACATTGAACACGATATACCATTGCGTGCCGAAAATGATCAGCACGCTGAGCCAGATGTCGGGGTTGAGGTTGAAGAAGAGCACGAGGCTGACCGCCGCGCCGAACAACAGATTGACCGGGAAGGCGGCGAGAAATTGAGCCAACGGCTGAACGCGTTCGGCGATGCGCGGCCGCAAGCCGATCCAAACGCTGATCGGAACCCAGACAACCGTCGCCAGCGCCATCAGCACGAGAACGCGCAGCAAGGTGAACGAGGTTAGCGCGAACACGTTCCAGACATCGTCCCAGGACAATTCTGTGGCGACATAGGTGACGACGCTCCACAGCGCCCACGCCGCGCCGGCGAGAATGACGAGAACCCACAACGCATCGATGACCCGCGAGGCCGTCGCCGAAGGCGCCGAACGATCCTTGAAGGAAATCGGCCAGCCGATCTCCCACAGGCTGACCGAGCGCAGCGCATTGAAAATCGGCAGAGATCCCCTGCGGATCCAATTGGTGCGCCTGAGCGCGTCGAGCACCCAGGATTGCTCCTTGGTCTGCGAGGCCGAGAGTTCGACGCGGAACTTGCCGGCCCAGGCGACGATCGGCCGGAAGAACAATTGATCATACGCCAGGATGACCAGCGCCATTGTCACCACGGCGGCGAATATCGCGTCCCATCGCCCCTGTTCGTTGGCCTTGGCGATATAGGAGCCGACGCCCGGCAAGGTGACGGTGGTGTCGCCGACGGTGATCGCCTCGGAGAACACGATCATGAACCAGCCGCCCGACATCGACACCATCATGTTCCAGATGAGGCCCGGCATCGCGTAGGGCGCTTCGAGCTGCCAGAACCTCTGCCACGCCGTGAGGCGCAATCCGCGCGCCACTTCATCCAGATCGCGCGGCACGGTGCGCAGCGACTGATAGAATGAAAAGGCCATGTTCCAGGCCTGGCTGGTGAAGATCACGAACACCGCCGCGCATTCCGCGCCGAGCACGCTGCCCGGGAAAAGCCCGAGGAAAAACGTCACGGTAAACGAAAGGAATCCCAGAATCGGCACCGACTGGAGGATGTCGAGCACCGGGATCAGCACCATTTCGAGCCGCCGGCTCTTGGCGGCGAGCGTCGCATAGGTGAAAGTGAACACCAGTGAAGCGGCCAGCGCCGCGAACATCCGCAGCGTCGTGCGCAACGCGTAGTAAGGCAGGTTCGAATAATCGAGTTCGACCGCCGGCTCGCTGGGCGCCGGCAGGGGCGCCGCCATCCCGTGGTAGCCCCTGGCCATGGCGACCAGCCCGGCCATCACCGCGACGAACGCCAGCAGGTCCCACTGATTGGGCCAGACCCTTCGCCTCACCGAGGCGATGTCCGTCATTCTCGGCATCGGATTGATCCGGTTGAAGCTGCGGATGGGATTTTGGCGGCGACTTCGAGGGGGAACGCGCCCGAGTCTGGGGAAACACACTCGCGGGTGAGAAGGCAATCAAAAAATCACCCGGATCGCGCTTTTTTCGATGCAAACCGACAAAGACGAAATCGACCCGCCCCGATGCGTTCCGGCCGAGCAATGGCGAAGCGTTGTGACAGGCGCAAGACAGACTTCCGCCAGGACGGAACGCGCCGGGAGGGCGCGCTGCCGGGCGATCGGCGGCGACGCCGCGCCGCTCTTTCAAGCGGGATCGAAATTGACGGCGCGGCACCCGTATGAAAATTTGCCGCGCCGAAGGCGAGCCGATCGACAAGTCCCGGAAACCAAGGCCGATCCATGAACAGGCGAGACATCCATGCGCCGAAAGCGCCCGCGGCGATCGGCGGCTATGCGCAGGCCGTCGAGGTCGAGAAGGTGAGGCGCACCCTCTACGTGAGCGGGCAGCTCCCCACTTCCGCAGGCGGCGCTGTTCCCGACGCATTTGGCGAGCAATGCCGTCTGGTCTGGCGAAACGTCGAAGCGCAGCTTCACGCGGCCGACATGACGCTCGACAACCTGGTGAAGGTGACGACGTTTCTTTCGGATCGGAAATTCGGCAACGAAAACGCTGAGGTGCGCCGGACGGTCTTGGGAAGGCGATCGCCGGCGCTGACCGTTGTCATCGCCGGCATTTACGACCCGGCGTGGCTGTTGGAAATTGAGGCGATCGCCGCGGCGTGAGGACCCTGCGTGGACGCGGCTTCCGGGCCGCTCCCTGGTCGTCGGCTTGTCTGAATTGCGCGGCGCAGCCTACACGCCCGCCTGGTCGGCCATCCGGCCCAGACTCTCTTCGCGCCCAAGCACCGCCAGCACATCGAAAATGCCGGGCGAAGTCGCGCGGCCGGTCGTCGCGGCGCGCAAGGGTTGGGCGATCGCGCCGAGCTTGGCGCCATGCTCCTGCGCGTAGTCGCGCACCGCCGCCTCGGTGGCCGCCGAAGTCCATTCCGGCACCGCCTGAAGCCGCGGCAACAGAGCGGCCAGATGTTCGCGCCCGCCATTGGCGATGATTTCGCGCGCGCGCGGATCGAGGTCAAGCGGGCGCTCCGCGAACAGGAAAGCGGCGCCGTGGAGCAAATCGACCAGCGTCTTGGCGCGCTCCTTCAGCCCCGGCATCGCCGCTTCCAGCCTGGCGCGCATCGGCGCGTCGAGCCTGGCGGCAACCACGGGGCCGCCCGGAAGATAGGGCAGGGCGGCGACGAGCGCGGCGAACAGGTCATGATCGGGCATTGCGCGCATGTAATGGCCGTTGATGTTCTCGAGCTTGGCGAAATCGAACCGCGACGGCGAGCGGCCGATCGAGGAGAGATCGAACGCCTCGATCATCTCCGAAGTCGTGAAGAACTCGCGATCGCCCTGGCTCCAGCCGAGGCGCACCAGATAATTGCGGAGGGCGGCGGGCAGATAGCCCATCGCACGGTAGGCGTCGACGCCGAGCGCCCCGTGACGCTTGGAGAGTTTGGCGCCGTCCGGTCCGTGAATTAGCGGAATATGCGCCATCGCCGGGACGTCCCAGCCCAGCGCCTGATAGACCTGAATCTGGCGCGGCGCGTTCGGCAGATGTTCGCTGCCGCGAATGATATGCGTGACGCCCATGTCATGGTCGTCGACGACGACGGCGAGCATGTAGGTCGGCGTGCCGTCCGAGCGCAGTAGCACGAGGTCGTCCAGCTCGCTGTTGGGGAAGACGACGCGCCCTTGCACTTTGTCGTCGATGATTGTCTCGCCCGTCTGCGTGGCGCGCAGGCGGATCGCCGGCGCGACGCCGGGCGGCGCTTCGCTCGGATCGCGGTCGCGCCAACGCCCGTCGTAGCGCATCGACAGGCCGGCGGCGCGCTGCTTCTCGCGCATCGCCTCGAGCTCCTCGGCGGTCGCATAGCATCGGTAGGCGGCGCCCGAGGCAAGCAGCCGTGCGACGACCTCACGATGGCGCTCGACGCGGCCAAACTGAAAGATCGCGTCGCCGTCCCATTGCAGGCCGAGCCACGACATGCCGTCGATGATCGCGTCGACAGCCGCTTCGGTCGAACGTTCGCGATCGGTGTCCTCGATGCGCAACAGGAACGAGCCGCCGAACCGCCGCGCGTAGAGCCAGTTGAACAGCGCCGTCCGGGCGCCGCCGATGTGCAGGAAGCCGGTCGGGGAGGGCGCAAAGCGCGTCACCACAGTCGTCATCAGCGGAACCGGTCCCACGATCAAAGGAAAGCAGCGCGAAAATCTGCGCGGCTCGGCCCCTAGCCAGCCCCGCGAGCCCCTGTATCATAGGGGATCGCGGCGCCAAAGGGGCGGGCGCATGAAAGTTTCGGCGCGGACCGGCGTTTTGGCTGGCGCGGCGGCGGGGGCGGCGAGCGCGCTGGCCCTGGCGCCCGATCTTCGCGCGATGCTTTCGCGCGCCATCGCCAGGGAAGTCGAGGAGCGCCGGCTTTTTCTGTGGGTCCCGGTCGCCGCGATCGGCGGCGTCTGCCTCAACATGTCGGCCGACCGCGAGCCCGTGCTGTGGCTGCCGGCGCTGCTGACGCTGGCGTTCGGCGCGCTCGCCTTCGCTTCGCGTCGTCGACGCCTGCCGTTTGCGCTTCTCGTGGGCGCGTGCGCGGTTTGCGCCGGGTTTCTGTCGATGGGCCTGCGCACCGCGCGCGTCGGGGCGCCGGTGCTCGACCATGTTCGCGTCGTCAAGCTGCGGGGCTTCATCGAGGAGATGGATATCCGCCGGGTCGGCGCGCGGTTCATTCTGCGCGTCGAGGACGCCGGCGACATGCCGGCCGGCGTTGCGCCCCGCCGCGTGCGCGTGACCACGCGCAAGACACCCGACGTCGCGGCGGGCGATTACGTCGCGCTGACCGCGCGGCTGCTGCCGCCCTCGCATGCGTCGCTGCCCGGCGGCTATGATTTTGCGCGCGACGCCTATTTCGCAGGGATCGGCGCGGTCGGCTCGACCCTCGGCGCGGTCGCGGCGGTCCCGCCGCCGACCGACGCGCCGGCGGCCTTGCGCTTTGGAGCGGCGATCGATCACGCCCGCAACGCGCTCGCCGCGCGCGTCGCGGCGATCATCGGCGGCGACGAAGGGGCCGTCGCCGCGGCGATGGTGACCGGCAAGCGCGACTTCCTGTCCGACGACGCGAAAGACCTCATCCGCGAAGCCGGCATCTTCCATATCATCACGATTTCCGGCGTGCAGATGACGCTGGTGGCCGGCATATTCTTCTGGACGGCGCGGCGGCTCCTCGCGCTCTCGCCCACACTCGCCCTGCGTTATCCGATCAAGAAATGGGCCGCGGCGATCGCCGTGTTCGGCGCGATCGCCTACGACCTTTGCACGGGCTCGCGCGTTGGCACCGAGCGCGCGCTGATCATGACCATCATCGTTCTGGGCGCGGTGATCGTCGATCGTCGCGCCCTGACGATGCGCAATCTTGGCCTCGCCGTGCTGACGGTCGTTGCATTGGAGCCCGAGGCGGTCCTCGGCGTGAGCTTTCAACTGTCATTCGCCGCGGTCGGCGCGCTGGTCGCCGTCCTCGAGGCGCGCATCGCGCGCGCCGAGACGTCCGGCGATCCGTTCGTCCCGACCCCGCGCGAGCCCAAGCGCGGCGGCGCTCTGCTTCATCTGGTCGACAAGCCTTTGGGCCTGGTCGTCGCCACCCTGTTCGCAACGTCCGCCACCGCGTCGTTCATGGCTTACCATTTCCACGACCTCAGCCCCTATGTGCTGATCGGCAATCCGCTGACGCTGACGGTGATCGAATTCTTCGCGGTGCCCGGCGCGCTGATCGGAACGGCGCTGTACCCGCTTGGCCTCGACGCGCCGGTATGGCTCTATGTCGGGGCCGGAATAAGGTTCATTCTGTGGGCCGCGCGGTTCATCGCCGACGCGCCGGGCTCGACCCTGCATGTGCGCGCTTTCGCCCCTTACGCGCTGCCCTTTCTCAGTCTCGCTGTGGCGTCCCTGCTAATCTGGCGAAGCTGGCTGTTGCGCGCCACCGCGCTTCCCCTCGCGCTGATCGGCCTGATCGGCGCCGCCAACGGTCCGCGCTATGATGTCATCATCGCGCCGAGCGGCGACCAGGTTGCGCTGCGCGACGCCGACGGGCGCCTCGAGGCGGTCGGCAAGCGCTTCAACGCCTTCGCGGCCGAACAATGGCTGTCGGCCGACGGGGACGGGCGCGAGGCGGCGCAGGCGCGGGACAATGAAACCCCATGCGACCGGCTTGGCTGCGTCGGCGCGCTTCCCGAAGGCCAATCGCTCGCCCTGGTCGAAGACCGCCTGGCTTTCGAGGAGGATTGCGCGCGGGCGGAGATCATCGTCAGCGCCCTGACCGCGCCGGCGGGTTGCCAGGCGGGCCAGGTATTCGACGAGCGGCGCCTTGCGCGAACCGGCGCGGTGGGGCTCGTGTGGCGCGACGGCGCTTTCGAAGTCGCGACCGACCGCGCGCTGCTGGAGGACCGGCCGTGGTCGCCCGCGCCGAGGCCCGCGCATACCGATCGCGTGGTGCGTCCCGGCCAGACGGGCGGCGCGATGCCCGCCGATCCCGCCGATCCGATCGCCGAGCCGCAATAAGGCGACGAAGTCGAGGCAAATCTCCACATCGCCGTCGCCCCCTTCGACCGGGCGCCAACCATTTGTCTGTAATTAGTCGCCGACGTCATCGGCCGCATCGCTGCGACGGCGCGCAATTCGTTTAGCAACGCCGGCAAAGCAGTCTGCACGGTGTCCCAAACGACATCGAGGTTGATAGCGAAGTACCCGTGTGCGATGCGGTTGCGCATCCCGCGCATGTTTCGCCAAGGTACTTGCGGAAATCGGACAGTGAATCCCGCGTGTCGATCCATCACTTTGGCGGCAACCTCGCCGATGATGATCAGGCTCATTACGACGGCTTGCTGACTGCGTTTGTCGCGAATGAATTCGTCCTTGCTCAAGCCCTCAATGAAGCCGAGAGCATCGGTCGCCGCCTGCCGCATATGGTCGAGATAGTTGGGAAGACTGTCCCCACTCATACCGCACGGGCCTCGGAAAGCACCTTGTGGCGAATCTTTGGCGGCAGATCGCTTGGCGTCAACAGGTCGACGCGGACGCCGAGCAGGTCTTCGAGTTCGGCGTGCAGACCGCCAAGGTCGAAAAGCGTGGCCCCCGGCAAGGCGTCCACCAGGAGATCGAGATCGCTGCCGTCCTCATCGACGCCGCGGAGAGTCGAGCCAAAAACTCGCGGGTTCACTGCATGAAAACGCCCAGCCAGTTCGCGCACCGCGACTCGGTGCCGCTCAAGCGCAAGGGATGGCTTCATGAGTTTCTCCCGCGGATGGTTCGGCGTCGCGCCGGCTCAGTGACGTCAGCTCCAGGACATCCGCAATCCCAGCCGCCAGATAAGAAAAAGGCGCTCCAAGGAGCGCCCCGTTCGTTCAGGCGGATGCCGCAGCGCAACAAGCGCTGAGCGCTCACTTGATCTTGGTTTCCTTGAACTCGACGTGCTTGCGCGCGATCGGGTCATATTTGGTGAAGGTGAACTTCTCCGTCTTGGTGCGGGCGTTCTTCTTGGTGACATAAAAGAAGCCGGTGTCGGCGCTCGACAGCAGCTTGATCTTGATGGAGGCGGCCTTGGCCATGATGAATTGTCCGTTTCAAGCTGCGCCGGAAGCGCAATGATGATCGCCGAGAGGAGCCGGCCCGACGCCTGCCCCGATTTGCCGGCACCATAGTCGGGCGAAGCGCGAAGTCAAGAAAATCGCCGCCAGGCGCGCCCGGGCTTGCTCGATTGCCGGCCGGTCCCGATCGGCCGGCCGACACGACATCGTGGCCAAAAGACGGTTTTATGACGAAATAACTGTGGGTAAGTCCGTTGACTATTGTGCAAAATTTTCGCGTAATTGTATCAATTGAGTAACTCTGCGATTCGGTTGAGCGTTCGCGATTGCTCGTGAGATGCTGGACATGTTGAACGCCGACGCCGCTCTGGGGCTTTCAGGTTTTCTCGAATGGTCGGAGCCGGTCATTTTCGACCGGTTGCGCGACGGCTACCAGGCCCGCATCGGCGTCGGGGCGGCGCCGTGGAAGTTGGCTCGCCTGCATGCGCGCACTTGGCGCGCGCTGATTTCCGGCGACATGGTCAAATTCGACGCGTTGCGCTGGGACCTCGCCGACGCGCTTGATGAATTTCACCTCGACATCGACGACGTCGCCGAGGCCGACGCGCAAATCCTGGTTGAGCTTCTCGACATCGTCATGACGCGCTACCAGCGCTCGATGCGCACGGCCAAAGGCTATCATCTGGCCCTGATCGCCTTGGCGGGCCGGCTCTCGCCGCCGCTGCGCGCGGCGTAGCACCAAAGCCCGCGACATTTCCGGGCGCTACAGCTCCTCGCGCAACCAGCGTCTGTGATGTTCATGATAGAACGGCCGGTCGCGAAAGCGGTTCATCCCGGCCTGCGCGGCGCTCGCCAACTCGGCCAGCACCACGCGCGTGATGGCCGGCATGTCGAGCTTTGTCGCATCGCCGAGCGGCGTCCACACAAGCTCGACGAGTTCGGCGTCGGGGCCGACGATTCCCGGTGCGCGATGGGCGATCAGCGCGGCGTCGGCGACGAAAAATCGCGTATCAAAACGCCGGGGGCGGCCGGGCGGGGTGATCGCGCGCGCGATGAAATCGAGGCCGTCGAGCGCCGGAAACACGCCAGCGGCGGCGAACCGCGCCCATACGCCCGCCGGGGGGTTCGGCGGCGCGCCATAGGCCGCGACGCCGAGCGCCAGGCCGGTTTCCTCGAACGTCTCGCGGATGGCGGCCAGCGCCAGCGCGCGCGCAAAGCCCGGCGAGGGGCGTCTCGTTCGCGCGTTGAGCTTTTCCTCGACCACCGGGTCGAGCGCACCGGCCGCGTTCATGCGCCGGTCGCCCGGCTCGACGCGCCCACCGGGGAAGACGAATTTGCCTGGCATGAATTTCTGTGCAGCGTGGCGCCGCCCCAGCAGCACGCGCGTGGCGCCGCCGGAATGATCGAGCAGGATCAGCGTCGCCGCGTCGCGCGGCCGCACGTGGGGCGATTTGCGCAAACGCGCTTCGCCGCGCAGCGCGTCCGCCAGTTCCGATGGAACGGCGTCGCTCAAGGCGCATCCTCTTCGGCACCGCCGAAGCCGTGCATGCGCAGCGCCCACTGATAGCCGACCAGCGCGCCCTTGACGCGGGGCAGAAGAAGCAGGGAGAGGACCAGCGCCAGCAGGCTCCAGGCGATTGCGCCAAGCCACATCGGCGAGTGCGGCCACAGTTCTTCGGCCGCGAGCACGCCCCCCACGACGATATGGCCGACCACCAGCATCGTGATATAGGGCGGCGCGTCGTCGGCGCGCTGATGATGCAGATCCTCGCCGCAAACGGCGCACGCGTCGACGACTTTCAGATAGGCGCGAAACAAGCGGCCCTTGCCGCAATTCGGGCAGCGGCAGAGAAATCCGCGCCGCATCGCGAGCCCGAGGGAGCGCTCGCCCGCGGCGCTTCGCCCATAGGCCTGGGCGCCCATCGACATCATCGTCTTCCTTTCTTGCTGTGCGCGACGGCTTTGCCCGCGCGGCCCGCGCCATCCTTGAACTCCCCTTTGGAAGTCCTGGCGCCGCGGTTTCTCTGCTCCCCTTGCGAGAGCATTTCGAAACGCAGCGCGCCGGCGAAGGGGGCCGCCTCCACCAGCTTCACCTCGACCTTGTCGCCGAGTCGAAACGTCTCGCCGGTGCGCGTCCCGACAAGCGCGCGCGAGCCCTCCTCGAAGCGAAAATACTCAGCGCCCAACGTCGCGGCGGGGATAAAGCCGTCAGCCCCCGTTTGAGTCAGACGAACAAACAGTCCGACCCGCGTGACGCCGGCGATCCGCGCTTCGAAGCTGGCGCCGATATGCTCGCTCATGTGGGCGGCGATGAGGCGGTCGGCGGTTTCGCGTTCGGCCGCCATCGCCCGCCGCTCGGCGGCTGAAATGCGCTGGGCGATGTCGGCCAGATCGTTCGCCCGCATGTCCGGGAGCCCGTCCGGCCCGAGCTTCAATGCGCGGATCAGCGCGCGATGAACGATGAGATCGGCGTAGCGGCGAATGGGCGAGGTGAAATGCGCGTAGCGCCGCAAGTTCAGGCCGAAATGGCCGTAGTTCTCAGGGGTGTATTCGGCCTGCGCTTGCGAGCGCAGCACGACCTCATTGACCAGCGACTCGGACGCCTGGCCCTTCACCCGCCCGAGGATTCGATTGAAATGGGAGGGGCGCACCTGCTCGCCCTTGGCGAATTTGACGCCGATGCTGGCGAGAAAATCGCTGAGATCCCGCAGTTTTTCGAGCGTCGGCGCGTCGTGCGCGCGATAGATCAACCGGGCGTTCGCGCTCTCCAACGACTCGGCCGCCGCGACATTGGCGAGGATCATGAATTCTTCGATCAGCCGATGCGCTTCGAGTCGTTCGGGCCAGCGCACGCCCTGGAGGGAACCGTCGGCGTTGAGAACCAACTTCCGTTCGGGCAGGTCGAGATCGAGCGGGCTGCGCTGTTCACGTTCAATCTTGAGCGCTTCATAGGCTGCATAGAGCGGCTTCAGCACCGATTCCAGCAGAGGCGCGGTCGCCTCGTCGGCCGCGCCGTCGATCGCGCTTTGCGCCTGCGCGTAGCTGAGCTTGGCGTGCGAGCGCATCATGAGGCGATGGAAGGAATGCCGGAGCTTGCGGCCGTCAGGCCCGATCACCATGCGCGCGGCGAGCGCCGGCCGGTCCTCGCCGGCGCGCAGCGAACACAGGTCGTTGGAAATGCGCTCGGGCAGCATCGGGACGACCCGATCAGGGAAATAGACCGAATTTCCGCGTTCGAGCGCATCCCTGTCGAGCGAGGACCCGGGACGGACGTAGTGCGCGACGTCGGCGATCGCCACCGTCAGCACAAAGCCGCCGGCGTTGGCCGAGTCGGCGTCGGGCGCCGCATGGACGGCGTCGTCATGGTCCTTGGCGTCCGGCGGATCGATGGTGACGAGCGGCAGGTCGCGCCAGTCCTCGCGATGATCCATGCCGGCCGGGCGCGCGCGCGCGGCTTCGGCGAGCGCCGCATCGGAAAAGACGTAAGGGATTTGGTGGGTCGCCAGCGCGATCAAACTGATCGCTTTCTCCGATTTGAGCGAACCGAGGCGCTCGACGACGCGGGCGGCAGGCAGCCCGAAGCGGCCCTCGCGCAGCATTTCGAGCGCAACGAGGTCACCCTCGTTGGCCTCTCCCGCCATCCCCGCCGGCACCAGGATTTCGCGCGCGGCGCCGCGCTTGTCGACCGGCAGGGCGCGTCCGCCGCCGCCCTCCAGCCGGCGATAGACGCCGAGCATGCGCGCTTTGGCCTTGTCGATAATCTTGACGACGCGTCCGCTGTAGGGCGGCTCGCCCGGCGATGCGTCGGCGTCGAATTCGATGCGCAGCAATACTCGAGCGCCAGGACTCGGCGCAAGATCATTGTCGCGTTTGCCGCGGGCGCGGCGAATGAGGATGCGCGGGGCTTCGCCGCCCTCGCTCCATTCGGTCGGCCGTGCGATCAACTCGCCGTCGCGGTCGCGTTCGACAATGTCGGCGACCGCGAGCGCCGGCAGGCGGCCTTGTGGGTGGAGGGTCTTGCGGCCACGCTTGATGGCGCCGTCGGCCTCGAGGTCTTTGATCAGCCGTTTGAGCTCGGTTTTGCTTTCGCCCTGGACGCCGAAGGCGCGCGCGATCTCGCGCTTGGTGATGCGCGCGGGCGGCTTGGCGCCGTCGGGCGCCGGTTGGCCGCCGAGGTAGCCGAGGAGTTCTTCACGCGATGGCGCGGCGCCCGCCGGCCGTTGAGCGCGCGCCGGTTTGGCGCGAACGGAACGCGCGGTTGCAATTCTTTTGGACAATTGAAGTTCTTTACAAATAGGGGGATCACTGCGCCGGGGGCGCCTATGCGCGGCCCGGTCCGCGCTCTCTATATCATGGCGCGACCCCGGCGGCGCAAGCGCGTCCACGCAAACGCCGGCGTCAGCCGTTCATTCGGCCCGGCCGGTCGACCGCCGGGCCGGAGTCTGCGTCGCCGGTTGCAGAGGAGGCGACGACAGGCGACGCGCCGCCAGTCACGCGAGAACTAGAACTTGAGGCCGAGCGCCGGCGGGCCGCCGCTGTCGTTGGTGATCGTGATGCGGCTGGACCCGCCGTTGTCGAAGCCCATCGACCGCTCGAAGAATTTCTTGCGCCCCTCGGCGAGACGCGCCGCCTTGTCGGCCTCTTCGGAGTCGGGCTTGGCGCTGCGCGGCGCAGCGGCGTTCCTGCGCGCGCTCTTGGCCGAATACGGCTTCGCGGGCGCGCCGACCGAGGGATCGGCGGGCGAGCGAATTGGATCGACTTGCGCATGGCAGGCGGCGGCGGTCGCCCAGAGCGGCGCGGCGATCAGCAAGGGAGCAAGAAAGCGGACCACGCGCAACGCCCTCCCGGTCACAAAACGCTGCACGAAAACCGCGAAATTTGACATCCTGATGACGCGCCGCCCTCAGCCCGCGTCCTTCGACGCCGCCTTCCGGACGCGCAGCAGCGTAAACAGCCGGAACGGCGCGACTTCGCGTCGTTCGACGAGCGCCGCGTCCGGCCGCCCGCCGATCCAGTCGCCGACCGCCGAGTAGGGGAATTGCGGATGCCAGCCCAGCCAACCCGCCGATTTTTCGAGCGCCGCCTCGATCCGGGCGCGCATGCCCCGCACGGCGGAAAAATGGTTCATCAGCACCATCTGGCCGCCGGGTCTGAGAACGCGCCACATCTCGTCCAGCGCGCGGGCTGGCGAGGGGACGACGCTCATCACATACGGGGCCAGCACCACATCGAATTGTTCGCCCGCGAAGTCGAGCGCGCCGGCGTCCATGATGTGAAGCGCCGCGACCTGGCCAAGCGCCTTTTTCGCGACCCGTTCGCGCGCGATATTCAACATCGGCGCGCTCAGATCGATGCCGGTGACGCGAACGTTCCTCGGCATCAGCCCGAGTTCGAGGCCGGTGCCGACGCCGACCACCAGGATCTCGCCGTCGTCGCCCGCCGCCTGGGCCGCGGTCGCCGCGGCGACCAGCCGGCCGGGGTGAAAAGGCAGATCGAACAACAGATCGTAGATCGGCGCCCAACGGCTGTAGGCCGATTGAGAGGCGCGACTGGCCGCCAGCTCCGGCGTTGCACTCCTCGAATGCGTCATGAAACGCGTCCTTCGGCGCCGATAACCCCGCGATACACCGCGCCCTTGGCGTCGCCTCGTCGCACACAACTGCACCATGCCGGTATTTTATTCAAGCGGCTGCAAGAGGCGGAGGTCGCCTCAAGTGAACTTCCGCTGCGGGGATATTGTTGCAGGACCTGCGGCGAGCCCGCCGATCCGGAAAACGGAAAATCCACGCGCCCCTTCTCAAGAATCGCCGTCGAAACACGTCGACCGTCCCGCCGTTTTGGCGCAGCCCAGCCGCCGGGCGGGCGCGCCGAACATCAGCTATGCTTGAAAGTCTTGAGAACGAGGCTTCTCGCCGATCCTGTGGCCAGCCGTCCAGGCGAACGCTGGGGAACTACCGACCATGTCCACGATCCGCCACGTTGACGTTCCTGACTATCCGCCGGCCCATTCCCCCTACTCGCATGCCGTGGTCGCCAACGGTTTCGTATTCGTTTCCGGGCAGATCCCGGTCCGGCCGGGCGGCGGTCCCACCGAGATCGTCGGCGCCACGATGCAGGAACAGACGCGCCAGGCCTTGCGCAATGTCCAGACCATCCTGAACGCCGCCGGGAGCTCGTTGGAGCGAGTGGTGAAGGTTACTGTGCTGCTCGCGCGGCCCGACCTCTACAGGGAAATGAACGAGGCGTATGCGGAGTTTTTCCCCGGCGCGAAGCCGGCGCGGGCGATGGTTCGATTCGGCGCCGACATTCCTGGCGTGCTCGTGGCCATCGAGGCGATCGCGCTCGCCTGAGCGCCGGGTTGCTCCGGCGCTCCGGCGCAACGGATGCGCGGCCGCCGTGCCGGGCTCACGCCTTGCGCGTCGCCCTCGCCGCGGGCCTTTTGAGCGGCTTGGCGCCGGATTTCGCGGTTGAGGGAGGCTTCGCGGCGCCGCGCTTGGTCTTCGGGTCCGGTTTGAATGGCGGGGCGCTGACGCTCGCGGCCTTCTTGGGCGCGCCCGCTTTCGGCGGCGCCTTGCGGCTTGGCTTGGCGGACTTGCCGACGCGCGCGCCAGCGGGCCGGCCTTCCTTTTCCTCGATCAGGTCGACAGCCTCGCCGAGCGATATGTCATCGGGCGACGCCGACTTCGGGATGGTCGCGTTGATCTTGCCCCAGTTGACATAGGCGCCGAACCGCCCCGGCCGGACCGAAACCGCCCCGCCGCTAGGATGTTCGCCGAGCACGCGGCCGCCGCCGACCCCGCCTCCCGACGCCTTGGTGGCCAGCGCGGCGACGGCTTCGTCCAGCGTCAGCGCGGCGGTGTCGGTCCCTTTCGGCAGGGTCGCATTGATCTTGCCGTGATTGACATAGGCGCCGAAGCGACCTTCCTTCACCGTGACCGCGCCCCCGAGCGTCGGATGCGCGCCGAGCGCGCGTCCGGACCCCGCGCCGAACCGGCGGCCGCCGGCCCCGCTCTCCTTGGCGACGACAAGATCGATGGCGCGGTTGGCGCCGATCGCCAGGACGTCTTCGTCCTTGCCGAGATTGGCGTAGGTCTTGCCGTGCTGGACATAGGCCCCGTAGCGGCCGACGCCGGCCAGGATCGGCTCACCGCTGGTCGGATGACGCGCGACCTCGCGCGGCAGCGACAGCAGGGCCAGCGCCTGTTCCAGCGTAAGGTCGGCCGGCGCGATCGCCTTGGGCAGCGAGCAGCGCTTGGGCTTTTCACCCTCGCCGAGTTGCACATAGTCGCCGAAGCGCCCGCTGCGCAGCGTCACCTCCTCGCCGGTCGCCGGGTCCTTGCCAAGCACGCGAACGCCGGGCCGCTCGCCTTCGATCGCATTGGCCTGGTCCTGTCCGTTGGGCGAGAGGACGCGCGTGAACCGGCATTCGGGATAGTTGGAGCAACCGATGAAAGCGCCGAATTTGCCGAGCTTCAGCGACAACTGCCCCTTGTGGCAGAGCGGACAGAGGCGCGGGTCGCCGCCGTCCTCGCGCGCCGGGAAAATATGGGGCCCGAGCAGTTCGTTGAGGCTGTCGAGCACCTGGGTGGTGCGCAATTCCCGCGTGCCGTCGATCGCCGCCGAGAATTCGCGCCAGAAGTCACGGAGCAAATCCTTCCAGACGATTTGACTGTTGGAGACCTCGTCGAGTTTTTCTTCGAGGTCGGCGGTGAAGCCATAGCCGACATAACGGGTGAAGAAGGCTTCGAGGAAGGCGGTGACCAGCCGGCCCTTGTCCTCGGGAAACAGACGTTTCTTCTCAAGCCGCACATAAGCGCGGTCGCGCAGGACGGCGAGCGTGGAGGCATAGGTGGAAGGCCGGCCGATGCCGAGCTCCTCCATGCGCTTGACCAGCGTCGCTTCGGTGAAGCGCGGCGGCGGCTCGGTGAAATGCTGCGAAGCCTCGATGCGCTCCTTGGTGAGGGGCTCGCCCGCCGCCATCGCCGGCAGCCGGCCGGACTCCTCGTCCTCCTCGTCGTCGCGCCCTTCCTGGTAGAGAGCGAGGAATCCGTCGAAACGGATGACCTGCCCGGTCGCGCGGAACTCGAGACGCCGCTTGCCGGCCGCGGCGAGGATGTCGACGCTGGTGCGCTCCAGCTCCGCGCTCTCCATCTGGCTGGCGATCGTTCGTCGCCAGATCAGCTCATAGAGCTTGGCCTGATCGCCTTCGAGGTGACGCGCGATGTCGCGTGGTCGGCGGCTGAGGTCGGTCGGACGGATCGCCTCGTGCGCTTCCTGCGCGTTCTTCGCCTTGACGGTGTAACGGCGCGGCGCGGCCGGCACATATTGCGCGCCGAAATCCTGGCCGATCACCCGCCGCGCCCCTTCGATCGCCTCGGGCGCGAGGTCGACGCCGTCGGTGCGCATATATGTAATGAGTCCGGTCGGACCCTCGCCGAAGTCTACGCCCTCATAAAGGCGCTGGGCGATCTGCATGGTGCGCGCCGGCGCGAGGCCGAGCTTGCGCGAAGCTTCCTGTTGCAGCGTCGACGTGGTGAAGGGCGGGTAGGGGTGCCGCTTGCTGGGCTTCGATTCGACCTCGACGACCGAGAATTTGGCGGCGTCGAGCGCCGCCTTGAAGTCCTCCGCCTCCTTGCCCGAACCGATGTCGAGCCGGTTGATCTTCTTGCCGTCGGCGCCGACGAGCCGCGCGGTGAACGGCGCGTCGGCCGCCGTCTTCAGATGCGCGACGATCGACCAGTATTCGCGCGAGACGAATTTCTCGATCTCCAGCTCGCGGTCGCAGACGATGCGCAGCGCCACCGATTGCACGCGGCCGGCCGAGCGGGCGCCGGGCAGCTTGCGCCACAGCACCGGCGAAAGATTGAAGCCAAAGAGATAATCGAGAGCGCGTCGCGCGAGATAGGCGTCGACCAGCGCCGCATCGATCTGGCGGGGATGGCGCATCGCCTCGACCACCGCTTCCCTGGTCACCGCGTTGAACACCACCCGGTCGACGCGCTTGTCCTTGAGGACGCGTTTGCCCTTCAATATCTCGTAAATGTGCCAGGAGATCGCTTCGCCTTCGCGATCGGGGTCGGTCGCCAGAATCACCCGGTCGGCGTCCTTGACGGCGGCGGCGATCGCCGACAGGCGCTTGGCGGCCTTGCCGTCGACCTCCCACAACATCGCAAAATCGTTGTCGGGATCGACCGAACCGTCCTTCGGCGGCAAGTCGCGGACGTGGCCGAACGACGCGTAGACGTCATAGTCCTTGCCCAGATATTTGTTGATTGTCTTAGCCTTGGCGGGCGATTCGACGATCACTACCTTCATGCGCAATTGTCCTCGAACGCGGAGAAAACGAGCCTTTGCGGAGCCCGCGGCCGCGAAGTCGCCTCTGCCGAGGCGGGCCGAACAGGGCGCGGAAAATGGTGGAGGGGAGGGCGCGTGTCAAATGACGAAAGCGCTCGCCCGTCCCGAGCAGCGTCCTGACGGCGGTCCGCCTTGCTCCTCGCCGGCGCAACGCCTATAGGCTCTCGCCGGCATGTCCGCAACGCCGCAAAAACCGATTTTCGCGCAACGCCATCTGCTCGGCATCGAGGGTCTCTCGCCGATCGAGATCGTCGCGCTGCTCGATCTGGCCGACGCCGCCGTGGAGATTTCCCGGCAGGTCGAAAAGAAGCGCGCGACCTTGCGCGGCCGCACGCAAATCAACCTGTTCTTCGAAGCCTCGACGCGGACGCAATCCTCGTTCGAACTGGCCGGCAAGCGACTCGGCGCCGACGTGATGAACATGGCGACGGCCAATTCCAGCGTGAAAAAGGGCGAGACGCTGATCGACACGGCGGCGACGCTCAACGCCATGCGGCCGGACATCATCGTCGTTCGCCACCATCACGCCGGCGCCGCCCACCTGTTGGCGCGCAAGGTCGATTGCTCGGTGATCAACGCCGGCGACGGGGCCCATGAGCATCCGACCCAGGCGCTGCTCGATGCGCTGACGATCCGCCGCAACAAGGGGCGCATCGAAGGGCTGATCGTCGCCATTTGCGGCGACATCCTGCATTCGCGCGTCGCCCGCTCGAATATCCTGCTGCTTGGGGCTTTGGGCGCCAGGGTTCGCGTCGTCGGCCCGTCGACCCTGTTGCCGGTCGGCATCGAGAATATGGGGGTCGAGGCGTTCCACGACATGCGCGCGGGGCTGGCGGGCGCCGATATCGTGATGATGCTGCGCCTGCAGCGCGAACGCATGAACGGCGCCTTCGTGCCCTCGACCAAGGAATATTTCCACTTCTTCGGCCTCGACGAGGAGAAGCTGCGCTGGGCCAAGCCGGATGCGCTGGTCATGCATCCCGGCCCGATGAATCGCGGCGTCGAGATCGATTCGCTGGTGGCGGACGGAGCGCAGTCACTGATCCGCGAGCAGGTCGAGATGGGGGTCGCGGTGCGCATGGCGGTGCTGGAGGCGCTGGCGCAGCATCTGCGCAACGGCTGAGCGCGGGCGGGGCGCTGAAGATAGCGGCCTGACGCCCCGCCGAGGTCGGGACACGCTTGCGACAGAGCGCGTCGGCACAGTTTCGGCCTGAAGACGTCCGGCCCGCCGAGCGGTACGGGAAGGCCGGGATTCAGCGGTTCGCGATCTTGCGCGGACGACCGCCCTTGGCGCCATTCGACCGAGCCGCCGCCGCCTTCGCCGGTGAGGTTGTCCGGCCGGCCTCGCGGGCCAGCGCGCGAGCCATCCACGCGCGCGTGCCGAAGATTCCCGACACCAACGCCGGCACGTAGAGGTCCACGTCCAGTCCCGACCAATGTAAATTGAAGCCGAGCCCGTCCACCTCGACGTCAGCAAGATCCTTGGGGCTCGCGCCATGCAGGTCCTGCACAAGATGCGACGGGAAAGCATACGTGCACCCGTTGACCAGATCGACCACTATCCGACCTGTGGCCTGGTCATAGCGTGCGGACACCGCTCGGGGTTCGGTTTGAAGCATCTTGCGGCCGCCCGCCTCGGCGGCCTTGATCCGCGCGTCAGTCAAGTCGACCATGGATGCGCTCCTATTCCTGCAAGAAATAGTCACGACGCTCAACCACCTCAGCAATCAGGCGCCGCATGTCGGACCGCTTGACGCCAATGCTGGACACGAGTTCGGGTGCGCCATAAGACCAAGCAGATTGATTTTCGCCTGTCCCGCTCCCGTTACGTGGACATGCGCCGGTTGGTGATCGAGCGTGTAGATGACGAACCGGAAACCGTAAGCGCGATGGACGACCACCATCGCTCAACGTAACCTATCTGTTGGGTTTTTCAAGCGCGTCGAGTCCTTGGAGACCGGAGGATTTGTGCGGCGGCGCATGGCTCGCGCGACCGTCGTGTTCGTTGCGGAAGGAAATAATCCAGCCTCGTCCGCGATCACGCGGATAGTCGCTCTACGCGATAAGTCGGGCCATTCTCGCCGAACGCGCGTTCGATGCGGAATTTGTCGCTCGCCGTCATTTTTCCCAGCGGAATGGCCTCTTCGGGCATGATCAGGGTCGCGCTGTCGTTGACGAAGGCGATGATGTGGCGCCCCTTTTCGACCAGAACCTTCGCCCAGCGGCGCAACTGATCATAGTAGGGCGCCTTGCGCCACGCCTGGGGAAAGCCGGGATCGACCTGGACGTAAATGAACCCGTTGGCCGGGAAGATCGACAGCACCATCTTCGAGCGCTCGGGCTTCCAGTCCGCGGGCATCGTCGCGTCGGTCATCCACAGACAGAAGAACGCGCGGCATTGGGCTGGCCGATCGGGATGGACGCCGCAGCCGACGCCTTGCGTGCAATGGCGGCACCAAACGCCCGCCGGCTTTTCCAACTCGGGGAGCTGGAAGACCTTGCAGCACAAAGTGCAGGTCCCGCACGCGCGTCCGGGCGCCGCCTGCATGCTCACAACGCCCTGAAATCCCGCCGCCACGGCTTCCTCATCCCTTCGTTCGCGAGACCGTCTCACGCGTTGATGTCGAGCACCACCTTGCAAGCTCGCCCGGCGTTCAACGCGGTAAAGCCCGCCTCGAAATCAGCCATCGGCAGGCGATGGGTGATCACCGGCGTCACGTCGAGCCCGCTCTGCAGCATCGCCAGCATCTTGTACCACGTCTCATACATTTCGCGGCCATAGATGCCCTTCAGCGTCAATCCCTTGAAGATCACCTGGTTCCAGTCGATCGCCGCCTCGTCGGCGAGAATGCCGAGCAGGGCGACCTTGCCGCCGTTGTTCATCGCGCCGATCAGGTCGCGCAAGGCTTTCGGATTGCCCGACATTTCGAGACCGACGTCGAAGCCCTCGTGCATGTCGATTTCAGCCATCACCTCGCCGAGCGTCTGGCGATCGGCGCGCACCGCCCGCGTCGCGCCCATCGTTTTGGCGAGGGCGAGGCGATAATCGTTGACGTCGGTGATGACGATGTTGCGCGCGCCGACATGCCGGCAGACCGCGATCGCCATCAAGCCGATCGGCCCGGCGCCGGTGATCAGGACGTCCTCGCCGACGAGATCGAACGACAGCGCGGTGTGCACGGCGTTGCCGAGCGGATCGAGAATCGCGGCGATCTCGTCGGGAATGGAATCGGGGATCGGATAGGCGTTGGACGCTGGGATAGCGACATAGTCGGCGAAGGCGCCGGGCCGGTTGACGCCGACGCCCAGCGTGTTGCGGCACAGGTGGGCGCGCCCGGCGCGGCAGTTGCGGCAAAAGCCGCACACGACATGGCCCTCGCCGGAAACCCGCTGCCCGACCTTGAGCGCGCGCACGTCGGTCCCGACCTCTTCGATCACCCCGAGGTATTCGTGGCCGACCACCATCGGCGCCGGGATCGTCGCCGCCGCCCATTTGTCCCAATTGTAGATGTGCAGGTCAGTGCCGCAGATCGCCGCCTTCTTGACTTGGATCAGCACGTCGTTGGGGCCGCACGACGGGCGCGGGGTGTCTTCCAGCCACAGACCGCGTTCGCGTTTTGCTTTGACCAGAGATTTCATGGCGCGGCATTCCCGGCGAGAGGGGGTGGAATTTCAGGCGATCAGCCCGACCGCGCGACCGGCCGCGGCAAAGGCCGCCATGGCGCGGTCGAGATCGGCGAGCGAATGGGCGGCGTTCATCTGTGTGCGGATGCGCGCCTTGCCGTGCGGCACCACCGGATAGGAGAAGGCGGTGACATAGACGCCGCGCCGCTGGAGTTCGTCCGCCAGCCGTGCGGCGACGGCCGCGTCGCCGATCATCACCGGGATGATCGGATGCTCGCCCGGCGTCAGGGTGAAGCCGGCCGCCGCGAGGCCTTTGCGGAAATGGGCGGCGTTGCGCGCCAGCGCCGCGCGCAGATCGGCGCCCGCCGCGATGAGGTCGAGCGCCTCGATGGTCGCCGCGACGATCGACGGGGCCAGCGCGTTGGAGAACAGGTAGGGCCGCGCGCGCTGGCGCAACAGATCGACGAACGGCTTGGCGCCGGCGATATAGCCGCCCGAAGCGCCGCCCAGCGCCTTGCCGAATGTTCCGCTGGTGAGCGCCACGCGCCCCTCGACGCCGCAGCGCTCGGGCGTTCCGGCGCCGCGCGCGCCGATGAATCCGACCGCGTGGCTGTCATCGACCATCACCAGCGCGTCATGCCGTTCGGCCAGATCGCATATGCCCGGCAGATTGGCGATGATTCCGTCCATCGAGAACACGCCGTCGGTGACGATGAGCCGCGCGCGCGCATCTCTGGCCTCGATCAGTCGCGCTTCGAGTTCGCCCATGTCGTTGTTGGCGTAGCGCAGCCGCCGCGCCTTGCATAGCCGGACGCCGTCGATAATCGAGGCGTGGTTCAGCGCATCGGAAATGACCGCGTCCTGATCGCCGAGCAACGTCTCGAACACGCCGCCGTTGGCGTCGAAACAGGAGGAAAACAGGATCGAATCCTCCGCGCGCAGGAAATCGGCGAGCTTCCTCTCAAGCGCAAGGTGCAGGTCCTGCGTTCCGCAGATGAAGCGCACCGAAGCCATGCCGAAGCCGTGGCTGTCGAGCGCCGCCTTGGCGGCGGCGATCAGGCGCGGATGGTCGGCGAGCCCAAGGTAGTTGTTGGCGCAAAGATTGAGAAGCTCGACCCCGCCGCCGTTGGCGCCGCCCGGCAGGGCCTCCTGCGCAACCACCACGCTGCCGCCCTGCGGCGAGGAAATCGCCCGCTCGCGCTTCCACAAGCCCGCCTGACGAATGGCGGCGAGTTCGGCGGCGGCGTGATCGAGGAGGGCGTGGGACATCGGGGAATCGCCGGGTAGGAGGGAACGCGCCGTTTTTCCAATTCGGTCGGGACGGCGCCGGGCAAGCTTTCGAAGGATGGCGCTCAAAATGGCATAGCCCCGTCGCGCGCTTTGTCGATCCGAGCCGCGCTTGCCGGGCTGACGCCTTGATACCATACGCCCGATAGGAGCCTGCGAAAACGGGGATCTCGCGCCGCGTCGGCCTCGACACGAGTGAGGACCGCTTCATCCTCGCCGCAGACGAGATCCTCAAGCAATCCAGCGGCGAGCAAGCCTAACAGCCGCCAATCATCGGTTTGGGCGAGCACGCAGCGCACGAATTCCAGCCCTTGCATCCGGTTGTCGCTCGCCAGATGGCGGCATAATTCGAACATTGTGCGGTGCAGATCATCCCTTCGCCTCTCGACCGGCGAGCGCGCGTTGGCCTCTATCCACATTGCCGTCAGTTCGTTCAAACTCGCAGACTCGACATCCTCGACGACCTTACGATTTTCTTTCAGCCACGTGTCCCAGGCGACCCGGTCGGCAAGCGGCAGCATCGTCGCTTGAACGTTTGGTTGGTCGAGCAACCCGCCTCGAATCAGGCCATGAGCCGATCCGAGCAGCCAGCGCAGGCGCGGGGAAACCGCCGCTGCGGGCGTGAGACGCGACTGGGTCAGCGCGCCGTGACGAAGCAGCAGTTGACCCAGCATTTTGCCGTCGCCGATCGACGCGACAAGCTCCTCATCGCGCTCGTCTGCGACGCTCGCGAGAATGAAATCGCAAGCGCGGTCCGGATCGTTCTCGCCCAGTCCGTCAAAATAGCTGCAAAACAGCCGCGTTCCGTCCGTGCCCTGGGGGTACCGGGTATAGCTAACCACGCGCCAGGCTTGGCGAAGGTCTACGATCGATAGGCTTTTTGCGACGGCCAACGCGCGCGCGTGGCGCTCTTTCGAGAACCCCTGCCCGCGCCAACCCAGAATTTCATCACACCAGTTCATGGCCCCGGCCAATCGCGCGCGGGTTCGCTTGCGCCGTCGCTGGCGCCACGCTATCGAAGCGCCCGTGACCGAGCAACGCCCCTGCGCTTTGATCAATGCCCGCCTTGTCGATCCTGATTCTGGCGTGGAGACGCGCGGCGGCGTTCTCACCATCGGCGGACTGATCGCCGGGCTTGGCGGCTCGGTCACGCGGGCTTCGGCGCCGGCGGAGGCGCGGATCATCGATTGTGCGGGCGACGTCGTCGCGCCGGGCCTGATCGATATGCGCGCCTTCATCGGCGAGCCGGGCGCCGAGCATCGCGAGACGATCGCCACCGCCAGCGCGGCGGCGGCGGCGGGCGGCGTGACGACCATTCTGGCGCGGCCCGACACCAGCCCGGTGGTTGACGAGCCCGCCGTCGTCGATTTCATTTTGCGGCGGGCGCGCGACAACGCCAAGGTTCGCATTCTGCCGTGCGCCGCGCTGACCCGCGGTCTCGAGGGCCGCGAGATCGCCGAGATCGGCCTGCTCTCGGAGGCTGGCGCGATCGCCTTCTCGAACGGGAGATTTTCCGTCGCCAACGCCCAGGTGATGCGCCGCGCGCTGACCTATGCTCGCGATTTCGGCGCATTGGTGATGCACTATTGCGAGGATCGCGACCTCGCCGGCGAGGGCGTCATGGGCGAGGGCGAGCGGGCGAGCCGTCTCGGGCTGCCAGCGGCGCCGCGCGAGGCTGAAACGATCATGCTCGACCGCGACCTCCGGCTGATTGCGCTGACCGGCGCGCGCTATCACGCGGTGTTCGTCAGCAACCCCCTGTCGCTCGAGGCGATCGGACGGGCGAGGCGCGCCGGCCTTGCCGTGACCTGCGGCGTCTCGATCAATCATCTGACCTTGAACGAGACGGACATCGGCGACTACCGGACGTTTCTCAAACTCGCGCCGCCGCTGCGGCCGGAAGCCGAGCGCCTCGCGCTGATCGAGGCGCTCGCCGAAGGCGTGATCGACGTCATTGTTTCCGACCACGATCCGCAAGATGTGGAGACCAAGCGTCTGCCGTTCGCCGAGGCGGAGGCGGGCGCGATCGGCCTCGAGACCATGCTTTCGGCGGCCCTGCGCCTCGTCTCTTCCGGTCAGATCAGCCTGCCGCGCCTGCTGCGGGCGATGTCGACGCGGCCGGCGGAAATTCTTGGGCTGCCGGGAGGCCGGCTCACCCCTGGCGCCCCGGCCGACCTCATTCGCTTCGATCCGGACGAGCCCTATGTTCTCGACCCCGCTTGCCTGCATTCGCGGTGCCGCAACACGCCGTTCGATCAGGCGAAGATGGAAGGGCGCGTCAAGCTGACGATGGTTGCCGGCCGGATCGCCTACGAATAGCCTGACACTGATCATTGCAACGCTGGGAGCCTCCTTGTGCCGTTCGCCTTCGCGCCGCAGGATTTATTTGGTCTGGCGCTCGGCTATCTCAGCGGCTCCATTCCGTTCGGCTTGCTGTTGACCCGCGCCGCCGGAACGGCGGATTTGCGCTCCATCGGCTCTGGCAATATCGGCGCGACCAACGTGCTTCGCACCGGGCGCAAGGATCTGGCCGCCGCGACGCTGGTCCTCGACGCGCTGAAGGGGACGGTCGCGGTGTTGGCGGCCCGCGCCTGTCTTGGCGACGACGCGGCGCTCGCCGCCGCCGTCGGGGCCTTTCTTGGCCACCTCTATCCCGTCTGGATCGGCTTTCGCGGCGGCAAGGGCGTCGCGACCTTTCTGGGTTGCCTGATCGCGATCGATTGGCGGGCGGCGCTGGTCTTCGCCGCGGCCTGGCTGGCCATCGCCGCGCTCACCCGCTTCTCGTCGGCGGCGGCGCTGGCGGCGAGCGCGCTTGCGCCGTTGACGCTCTATCGCTGGCTGGACCGTCCCGAGGCCGCTGTTGTTTTCGCGCTGCTCGCCGCGCTGTTGTGGGTCAAGCACCGCGCCAATATCGCTCGCTTGCTGGACGGGACGGAGACCAGGATCGGACAGAGGAGCTGAGGTTTGCCCGCCAGGCCGAAGGCGATCCGGCTGACCGACCCGCAGCGGTTCGACTGGCTGCGCCTCATTCGCAGCGAGAATGTCGGGCCGCGCACCTTCGGCGCGTTGATCAAAATCTACGGGAGCGCAGGCGCGGCGCTGGGCGCCTTGCCGGGTCTGGCGCGGCGCGGCGGAGCGGCGCGGCAAATTCGCATCGCGACGCCGGACGAAGTCGAGCGGGAGCTGAAGGCGGCGCGGGAGGCCGGCGTGCGCTTCGTCGCGTTGGGCGAGCCGGAATATCCGGCGGCTCTTCGCCAGATCGATTCCGCGCCGCCGATTCTCGCGTTGCGCGGTCGCGAGGAGGCGCTTCAGCAGCCGGCGGTGGCGATCGTCGGCTCGCGCAATGCATCGGCGGCCGGTTTGACCTTCGCCGATCGCCTGGCGCGCGGCCTCGGCGCGGCGGGCTATGTCATCGTTTCGGGCCTCGCGCGCGGCGTCGATCAGCGCGCTCACACCGCGTCGCTGGCGACCGGAACGATCGGCGTGCTGGCCGGCGGCCACGCCAGGCCCTATCCGCCGGAAGCCGCGCCGCTGATCGCGCGGATCGTCGAGTTCGGCGCGGTCATCTCGGAAATGCCGATCGAATGGGAGGTGCGCGGGCGCGACTTCCCGCGCCGCAACCGCATCGTCTCAGGGCTGGCTTTGGGGACGGTGATCGTCGAGGCCGCCCGCAACTCGGGCTCGCTGATCACCGCCCGCTTCGCCGCCGAACAGAACAGGGAGGTCTTCGCGGTTCCCGGCTCGCCGCTCGATCCGCGCGCCGAGGGCGCGAACGATCTGCTGCGCGACGGCGCCACGCTCTGCGCGAGGCCCGAAGATGTGCTGAGCGTGCTGGAGCCGCTGCGCGCGCGTGCGCCATTCGCCATTCTGCGGGAGGGGGCGCGCGACGGGACCGAGGGGCTTTCGGGCGAGCAGGCGCTGCTCGATTTCGATCGGGACGGGTCGCCCGTCGCCGGGCCAGGCGATGCCTTTGGCGCCGAATCGCCAGATCAGGGGGCGCGCGAACCGCCGCGCGGGCTGCGCGCGCGCATCGTCGATCTGCTCGGCCCGTCGCCGATTTCCATCGACGAACTGGCGCGCGCCGCCGAAGGCCCGATCAGCGAAGTGCGGATCGTGCTGCTGGAGCTCGATCTGGCCGGCCGGTTGGAACATTCGGGCGGGGCCCGGGTCAGCCTGACGGCCCCACGAGAGCGGGACTAGACAGGCGTGCCGTCGACGCCCCCGCGCGCGATCGATTCGCTTTCGGCGTTGGCCATGTTGAGGAAGTAGGCGAGCAGATCGAGCTTGGCGGCGCGCGCCATCGACGCGAGCTGAGCAGTAATCTCAGCGATATAACGGGCCACGTCGATCGACGGATCGGCCGGTTCGTCGCGCGCCGGCGCCCGCGTCGCGGCGCGCGCGGACGATGGCGAGCCGCGCCCCTCGCGCTTGCGCCTTGGCCGGATCGCCCGCGTGGTCATCCCTCAAGCCGCCGCATTCGGGAATCCTCACAACCGACGGATCGATTGTCGAACAATGATAACACACGTTTTACGTGCTTAAAGCCGCGATCGTTCAATTATTCCAGAAATCAGGATACGACTTTCGACGGAGACGACAAGATGTCCGCGCTGATCGCCGCAAGCCGGTCTAGGGCGCCTTGCAGGATGTAGGCGGCGGCCATGCGGTCGACGACGGCGGCGCGCCGGGCGCGCGAGACGTCCTGTTCGATCAGCGCGCGGTTGACGGCGGCGGTCGACAGGCGCTCGTCCCACAGGGCGAACGGCGTGGCGCTCAGGGCGCTGAAGTTGCGCAGGAACGCGCGCGTCGCCTGGGCGCGCGGCCCTTCGCCGCCGTCCATGTTGAGCGGCAGCCCGACGACCAGCGCGAAGGCCTCGAACCGTGCGATCTGCGCGATCAATTGCTGCGCGTCCGCGGTGAATTTCTTGCGTTCGATGGTGAGAAGGGGGGTGGCGATGCGCCGCTCGACATCGGAAAGGGCGAGGCCGATCGTCTTCGTGCCGAGATCGACGCCGATCAGCCGCGCGCGCGACGGCAAGAGCGCCGCCAGCGCTTCCAAAGGGACCGGGTGCAATGACATATCCGAGTGCTCACACGCGGCTCGTGAGCCGCCAATATTTAAGGTTGACGCCCGCGACCCGCCCGCCGCTTTTCCAGGCGACAGGCGGGTTGGTGAGGCCAACGCGAAGACTATCTAGCGGAAATAATCCTTACGCATTGCTCCGTCATAGTGTTTGCCATTCAGGCAACAAAATTTGAAACCGGTGACCTGATCCACACGGGCACAAGTCGTTTCGCCCAAGCTTCTCGACCAATTCCTTGTCGCCGTGGACGAAGCGCAGCCCCTTTTTCACTGCGGTCTCCGAGTTAAAATCCCCTCCGGCGCTTGCTGAGCGGTTCAAAAGCAGAACTGGGTTTCGTACGGATGTCTTTTCATGATGTCCTCCTCTTGCAGCGAGACTGCGCGGAGTTCGCAAGCCGCGGCTATCTAGATATCTTGCGACGCTAAGGCAAATCCGCGGCGCCGCCGGCTGCGACGCTGCCCGACAGGTCTCGAGCCGGTCAGCCCTCCGCGTTGCAACGCGAAAGCGCGCGATGCTATAGGGCGTGGATCGCCCGTCCGGCGAAGCGTTGGAGCGAAAATGTCGGTCGATCAGGCCACTGTCAGGCGCATCGCCCATCTCGCCCGCATCGCCGTCGCCGACGACGAGGTTCCACATCTGCAGGGCGAGATCAACGCCATCCTGGCGTTCGTCGAGGCCCTCGGCGCGGTCGACGTGACTGGCGTCGAGCCGATGACGTCGGTTATTCCGATGACCCTGCGGCGGCGCGAGGACGTGGTGACCGACGGGGAGATCGAGAGCCTCGTCATGGCCAATGCGCCGCTCGCCGAAGACGATTTCTTTCTCGTGCCGAAGGTCATCGAATGACCGGCCGCGCGCCCCTCGCCTCTGACGGACGACCTTTTTGAACGATCCCACCGACCTGACGCTTGCCGAGGCGCGCGACGCCCTCAAGGCGCGCAAACTATCAAGCCGCGAACTGACGAGCGCTCACCTTGCGGCGATGGAGCGCGCGCGGGCGCTCAACGCCTTTGTCGCCGAGACGCCGGAGCGAGCGCTCGAAATGGCCGAAGCCAGCGACGCGCGTCTGGCCACGGGCGAGGGCGGCCCGCTCGAAGGCCTGCCGATCGGCGTGAAGGACCTCTACGCGACGCGCGGCGTCCACACGCAGGCCTGCAGCCATATCCTCGATGGGTTCAAGCCGACCTATGAATCGACAGTCACCGCGCAACTCTGGCGCGACGGCGCGGTGATGCTGGGCAAACTCAACATGGACGAATTCGCGATGGGTTCGTCCAACGAGACCTCCTACTACGGACCCGTCGCCTCGCCATGGCTGCCGCCCAACTGGAGCGTCGCGCAGGCGCGCGCCGCTTTGGCCGGCGACAAACGCGGCCTGCTGGTGCCCGGCGGCTCGTCAGGCGGCTCCGCGGCGGCTGTCGCGGCGCGGCTCTGTCTCGCCGCGACGGCGAGCGACACCGGCGGCTCGATCCGCCAGCCGGCGGCGTTCACCGGCATTTGCGGCGTCAAGCCGACCTATGGCCGCTGCTCGCGATACGGCATGGTCGCCTTCGCCTCCTCGCTCGACCAGGCCGGACCGCTCGCCCGCACGATCCGCGACGCCGCGATCATGCTGCGTTCGATGGCCGGCCCTGATCCCAAGGACTCCACCTGTTACGACGCGCCGGCGCCCGATTACGAGGCCAGCGTCGGCCGCTCGATCAAGGGGCTGACGATCGGCGTGCCCAGCGAATACCGGCTCGACGGGATGAACGCCGAGATCGAGCGGCTGTGGGCGCAGGGCGTCGAATGGCTGCGCGCGGCGGGCGCCACCATCCGCGACATTTCGCTGCCCAACACCCGCCATGCGCTGCCCGCCTATTATATTGTCGCGCCAGCGGAGGCCTCCTCGAATCTCGCGCGCTACGACGGTGTGCGCTACGGCCTGCGCGAGCTCGGCAAGGACATCGTCGATCTCTATGAGAAGACGCGCGCGGCGGGCTTTGGCGCGGAGGTTCGCAGGCGCGTGATGATCGGCGCCTATGTGCTGTCCGCCGGCTACTACGACGCCTACTACGTGCGCGCCCAGAAAATCCGCACGCTGATCAAGCGCGACTTCGAGGCGGTGTTCGCCGACGGCGTCGACGCGATCCTGACGCCGGCGACGCCCTCGGCGGCCTTCGGCATCGGCGAGAAAGGTTCGGCCGATCCGGTCGAGATGTATCTCAACGATGTCTTCACGGTGACCGTCAACATGGCCGGCCTGCCGGGCCTCGTGGCGCCGGCCGGCCTGTCGCCTGAAGGGCTGCCGCTCGGCCTGCAATTGATCGGCCGGCCGTTCGACGAGGAGACGCTGTTCGCGCTCGGCGAGGTGCTGGAGCAATCGGCGGGGCGCATGGCGCTGCCGGCGCCGTGGTGGGGCTGAGTGCGGCGACGCCTCAGCTCTTCGTAAAATGGATTGTTCAGAAACACTGTGTGTTATCTTGACTTAAACACAAACATACACTAACTATTAGCGACGCCTACGATGGAGGCGCCGATGGACAAGCATACGAAGTATCAACCGCTGACAACGCATCTGCGTGTGCAGCGCGCCGATCAGGTGCGAATGAGCTTCGCCGAGATCGAGCGCGTGATCCGCGCAAAGCTTCCGCGTTCCGCCGATTCCTATCGCGCCTGGTGGAGCAACAATCCGACGAACAACGTCATGACGCAGGCGTGGCTCGAAGCCGGCTTCGAAAGCGAGCAGGTCGACTTGGCTGGCCGCAAGCTCGTGTTCCGGCGTGTCCGCGCGGTATCGGCGGCGCCGGCGCCTCGCGACCGCGCTTCCGGCAAGCCGGCCTTGTTCGGGTGGCTGCGGGGGACGGTCGTCGCCACAGGCGATCTGACCGAGCCGGCTGATCCCGAATGGGCTGAGCGCATCGATGACGAACGCTCCTCTGCTGCTTGACACCTGCGCGGCCATCTGGGTCGCCGCGGACGAGCCAATCGGCAATGAGGCGGAGAAAGCGATCGTCGCCGCGCTCGAAGCCAATGAGCCGGTTTTCGTGTCGCCGATCACCGCCTGGGAGATCGGCCTTTTGGCTGCGCGCGGCCGGATCAGCCTTCCGATGTCGCCGGAGAAATGGTTCGAACGGCTACTGGACGCGCCGGGCGTTTCGCTGGCCGACATGTCGCCGCGTGTCCTGATCGCGTCTTCGTTCCTTCCCGGCGCGCACCCCAATGATCCGGCCGATCGGATCATCGCGGCCACGGCTCGGGAATATGGCTATCGCGTCGTCACGCGTGACCGACGGCTGCTCGCCTACGCGGAGTCGGGCTATTGTCGCGCTCTGGCGTGCTGAGACTGCGGATACAGGGAACCGACATGAACGATACGAACTCAAAGCTGATCAGCGGCGCGACCGGCGATTGGGAAATCATCGTCGGGCTTGAGGTCCACGCGCAAGTGACCTCGCGCTCCAAACTGTTCTCGGGCGCCTCCACCGCTTTCGGGGCCCCACCGAACTCGCATGTGTCGCTGGTCGACGCGGCAATGCCGGGCATGCTGCCGGTCATCAACGAGGAATGCGTCAAGCAGGCGGTGCGCACCGGCCTCGGCCTCAAGGCGAAGATCAACAAGCGCTCGATCTTCGATCGCAAGAACTATTTCTATCCAGACCTGCCGCAGGGCTATCAGATCTCGCAGTACAAGAGCCCGATCGTCGGGGAAGGGGAAATCCAGGTCGACCTGTCGCCCGACCACTCGATCAGGGTCGGGGTAGAGCGCCTGCACCTCGAGCAGGACGCCGGCAAGTTGCTGCACGATCAGTCGCCGACGATGAGCTTCGTCGACCTCAACCGCTCCGGCGTGGCGCTGATGGAGATCGTGTCCAGGCCGGACATGCGCTCGGCCGACGAGGCCAAGGCCTATGTCGCCAAGCTGCGAACCATCCTGCGCTATATCGGCTCCTGCGACGGCGACATGGAGAAGGGCAACCTGCGCGCCGACGTCAACGTGTCGGTGCGCCGGCCCGGCGCGCCGCTCGGCACGCGCTGCGAGATCAAGAACGTCAATTCGATCCGGTTCATCGGCCAGGCCATCGAGGCCGAGGCGCGCCGGCAGATTGCGGTCATCGAGGATGGCGGATCGATCGATCAGGAGACGCGGCTGTTCGATCCCGCGCGCGGCGAAACCCGGTCGATGCGCTCGAAAGAGGAGGCGCACGACTACCGCTACTTTCCCGATCCCGACCTGCTGCCGCTCGAATTTGACCAGGCGTTCATCGACGACCTGAAGGCGCATTTGCCGGAGCTGCCCGACGCCAAGAAAGCGCGCTTCATCGCGGAATACGGCCTCTCGGCCTATGATGCGGGCGTGCTCGTCGCGGAGCGGGAGACCGCCGACTGCTATGAGAGAGAGGTCAAGCATGGCGGCGCCGCGCGCGACGCCAAAGCTGTCGCCAACTGGATGATGGGCGACGTTTCCGCCTATGCAAACGCCCATGGCCTGTCGGTCGCGGAGGCGGTCGAGAAGATCGGCGTCGGGTCCGTCGCCACGCTTGTCGATCTCATCGGCGAAGGGGTGATCTCGGGCAAGCTCGCAAAGGACGTCCTTGCGATCCGCATTGCGGAAGGCGGAACGCTCGATCTCAGGACGCTCGTGCGGGAGCGCGGTCTCGAGCAGGTCACCGACGCCGGCGCGATAGAGCGCGCCGTCGACGCGATCATCGCCGCCAATCCCGACAAGGTCGCGCAGGCGATCGCCAAGCCGACCATGCTCGGCTGGTTCGTCGGGCAGGTGATGAAATCGACAGGCGGCAAGGCCAATCCGCAAGCCGTCAATGCCGTGCTGAAGGACAAACTCGGGTTGCGTTGAAGCGAATCGATGATCGACGAATCGATCAATTCGACGAGGATCAAGCCGAAGCTGCACGATGATTCGCAGCGCGCAAGACAAAATTATGTATGTCGCGCCCAAGAAAAATTCGATTGCGATTCGACATCGCAAATCTGCGACGCGACACACGCAACAGAAGCGACGCGTCTTGCAGCACCGTTCGCCACGCAGTCTTGATGCGCGTGGACGATCGTCGGCGCAAGCTTGCGCGCGCGCATGCCGTTGACAAGCAACGCCTAGAGAATCAAGGGTGCGCGCACCTTTCATCATTGGCGGCGCGAGCCGTCGCGCAAGTCATCTCGCGGCGAGGACTTGCGCATCGTCGACGATCGAAGCATTGGCGCGAACAACATCGCGCATGTTCGTCCGATGAGGTTGGCGCGCACCATAATTCGATGGAGACACGCCGCGGCGGCTCAGTCGCGCGCACGCGCCGCTTGCTCTCGCGCGCAACGAAGTTACGTTTGGTGCGTTGATCGTCTGCAAAAGCGAACAAGCGCAGACGACTTGTTTAGAGGGATGCATCGACATGGCGAAAGCTGCTGCAAAGAAACCCGCCCGCAAGGCCGCCGCGAAGAAGCCGGCTAAGAAGGGCGCGGCCAAGAAGGCGACGCGTAAGGTCGCCGCCAAGAAGGGCGCACGCAAGGTTGTGGCCAAGAAGGCGGGCCGCAAGGTCGCCGCCAAGAAGGGCGCCCGCAAGGCCGCCGCGAAAAAGGGGGCCGCCAAGAAAGCCGCGCCTAGAAAGGCCGCGGTCAAGCGCAAGAAAGTCGCGCCAGCCCCGGTCACGCCTCCCCCCGCTCCGACGAACTGACGCAGCCGAGACCGTTCGCGAATCGTCAAGTCAGGCGCGGCCGAGGATTGAGCGGCGTTGCGCTTGATGAGTTGCCGCCGCTGGCTGTGTGCTCGCGGTCAGGCAGCGGGGGCGTCGGTTCGCTGATACGAACGAACTGCCGGGCCGCGGCGAGAAGACGCCGCTGCTCGGAATGTGCAAATGGTCGATCGACGTTTCGCGTCGGATGGAGCGACGCGGAGTGTCGCTTCGGCGTTGGCGCGTCGTGAGCCGTTCGGCAGGCGTTGGCCTCTTGAGGCGCAGCGCGATCGCCGTGAGCAGGGCAACGTGGGCGGCTGCCGACAGTCGGCCCTCGGCGCGATCTTCTTCCGACAACCGTCTTTCTCCGCTATCCTCGACCGATCGATAAGCGAGCGGGCGACGCCGTACGATGCGGCGCGCCGGCTCGCGGCCGAAGGAAAAGAGCGGACCCATGCCTCAATCAACCGATCCGATACAGCTCTACTACTGGCCGACGCCGAACGGCTGGAAAGTCTCCATCATGCTGGAGGAATGCGGCTTTCCCTATGACGTGCGGCTCGTCAATATTGGCCGGGGCGAGCAATTCACGGCGGAATTCCTCGCGATCGCGCCCAACAACCGCATTCCGGCGATCGTCGATCCCGGCGGGCCCGACGGCAAGCCGATCTCGATTTTCGAATCCGGCGCGATCCTGCAATATCTCTCGCGCAAGAGCGGGCGTTTTGGCGGCGCCAGCGAACGCGAGCGGGTCAGCATCGAGGAATGGCTGTTCTGGCAGGTTGGCGGGCTTGGCCCGATGGCGGGCCAGGCCAACCACTTCCGCAACTACGCGCCCGAAAAGGTCGCCTATGGAATCGATCGCTATACGAACGAAGTGAACCGACTGTTCGGCGTCATGAACAAGCGGCTGCAGGGCAACGAGTATCTCGCCGGGAATAACTATTCGATCGCCGACATGGCGAGCGTCGGCTGGGCGAGAAGCTGGGAGAGGATGGGTCAGGATATCGCGGACTTCCCCCACTTCAAGCGCTGGCTCGATCAGGTCTCCGAACGGCCGGCGGTGAAAAAGGGCCTGGCCGTCAGCGCCGAGATGCGCAGCAATCTCGCCACCGACAAGGACGCGCAGAAAATATTGTTCGGACAGCGCGCTCGTTGAGCGGGCTCACTCGCTCTTGGCGAACAATTCCCGCCCGATCAGCATGCGCCTGATCTCGCTGGTGCCGGCGCCGATCTCGTAGAGCTTGGCGTCGCGCAGCAGGCGGCCGGTGGGGTAGTCGTTGACATAGCCGTTGCCGCCCAGAAGCTGCATCGCGTCGAGCGCGACCTGGGTGGCGCGCTCGGCGGCGTAGAGGATCGCGCCGGCCGCGTCCTCGCGCGTCGTCTCGCCGCGGTCGCAGGCCTTGGCGACGGCGTAGACATAGGCGCGCGCGGCGTTCATCGTCACATACATGTCGGCGAGCTTGCCCTGCACGAGCTGGAACGAGCCGATCGGCGCGCCGAACTGCCGGCGCTGATGGACATAGGGCAGCACCACGTCCATCGCGGCCTGCATGATGCCCAGCGGGCCGGCCGCGAGCACCACCCGCTCGTAGTCGAGGCCCGACATCAGCACCTGGACGCCGCGCCCAAGCGCGCCGAGCAGGTTCTCCTCCGGCACTTCGCAATCCTCGAAGACCAGTTCGCAGGTGTCGGAGCCGCGCATCCCGACCTTGTCGAGCTTGGCGCTGCTGGAAAAGCCCTTGACCCCGCGCTCGACGATGAAGGCGCTGATGCCGCGCGCTCCCGCCGCGGGGTCGGTCTTGGCGTAGACCACCAGCGTATCGGCGGCCGGGCCGTTGGTGATCCACATTTTCGCGCCATTGATCACAAAGCGGTCGCCGCGCCGCTCGGCGCGCGTGGTCATCGAGACCACGTCGGACCCGGCGTTCGACTCCGACATGGCGAGCGCGCCGACATGCTCGCCGGAGATCAGCTTGGGCAGGTAGCGCCGCTTCTGCGCGTCGCTGGCGTTGCGGGTGAGCTGGTTGACGCAGAGATTGGAATGGGCGCCGTAGGACAGGCCGACCGAGGCGGAGGCGCGGGAGACCTCCTCCATCGCGACGCAATGTTCGAGATAGCCAAGACCGAGCCCGCCATATTCCTCCGGCGCGGTGATCCCGTGCAGGCCGAGCGCGCCCATCTCGGGCCAGAGATCGCGCGGGAAAAGATTGTCGCGATCGATCTGCGCCGCGCGGGGGGCGATCTCCGCCTCGGCGAACCTTTGGGTCGTCTCGCGGATCATCTCGGCGTTTTCGCCGAGGTCGAAGTTGAACGGGCGGGCGGCGTTGGGGATCATCGAGGCCGGTCCGGCTCGGTTGGGTCGCCGCGCAATGTACAGGCGGATCGGCGCGGCTCCAAGCCTTTCCCGCGCGTTTGTCGGCGCACGTGGCGGCGTGATAAGGCGCGCGCATGAGAATCTTCGTGCTGACCGGCGCGGGCGTCTCGGCCGAAAGCGGGCTCGGGACGTTTCGCAACAAGGACCGAACCGGCATCTGGGCGCGGTTCGATCCGATGAAGCTCGCGACGCCGGAGGCATTCGCGCGCAACCCCGACGAGGTGCACGCGTTCTACAATGCGCGGCGCAGGAACCTGATCGGCGCCGTCCCCAACGCGGCGCATCTGGCGCTCGCCACGCTCGAAGCAGGATTGGCGGCGCGCGGCGACGAACTGACGCTGGTCACCCAGAACATCGACGACCTGCATGAGCGCGCCGGCTCGCAGCGGGTCATCCACATGCACGGCGAACTGCTGAAGGCGCGCTGCGCGCGCTGCGAGGCGGTGTCGACCCGACGCGAGGATATCGATCTTGCCAGCGCCTGCGCGGACTGCCGGCGCGTCGGGACCTTGCGCCCGCACGTCGTCTGGTTCGGCGAAATCCCGCTCGAAATGGACGCGATCCACGCCGCTCTGATGCGAGCCGACCTGTTCGTGGCGATCGGCACGTCCGGCGCGGTCTATCCCGCGGCCGGGTTCGTCGCGATCGCGCGGCGCATTGGCGCGGCGACCTGCGAAATCAACCTGGAGCCGTCGGACAACGCGTCGCTGTTTGATGAGAAACGCTACGGGCGGGCGAGCGAGGCGGTTCCCGCCTGGGCGACGCAAGTACTCGCAAGCGGAAGCGCTTGTGCGGCGAGCGGAGCTGCGTGGAAAACCGCCGCGCCGTGATTTACGATAGAGCGAGGTGTAACAATGCCGGTGGACACTGGTCTGGATTTCAAAGACCTTCTTGTCAAACAAGGGTTCGCTCTCGAAAAAATCATGGTTATGAGACACAGTCCCGCTTCGCCGAGTCTGCGTAGAGTCCTGCCGTGGTTGGCCGAAGAAAAACCTGCGGCCTTCAATGCCTATCAGCGATGGCAAAATCCGGACGCTGAAAAGGCGCTGATGAAGGCCGGCTATGTCGCATCGTTCATCGGAGAGGGCGACAAAGCCATTCTGGTCGGCCTTTATGAGCAGTGTGGCTCGAGTCCTGTCACCAACGAGCAGTTCTTGGCCATTCCAGCCTTACAGGAGCTGAAGCCGTTTGGCCTGACTGGGATTGGGGAGCGCCAAACGGCCCAATGGTTCAATCTCAAATTACTCGATTCCTTGGCTGCATGGAAGGGCCGCCTCATTGTGAAATGGCCACCCGGACGCTTATGGTGGCGCTGGTTGCTGAGCAATGACTTTACCGTCCATGCGATCCACGAGGAGAGCGTGTTTGCCTCGGTAATGCCTCCTTGGGATCAACTTCGCCTGACTTGGGCCGACCTCAAGGTGTTACCCATGAAATGGAAAGACGCGCTACGCCAATGGCGCGCCATATATTTCATTTTTGATATCTCTGACGGAAAGGGTTACGTGGGCTCGGCCTTTGGAGCGGAAAATCTCCTGCAGCGCTGGCTGGAATACGCAACCACTGGACATGGTGGGAATAGCAAACTCAGGCAACGCAACCCGGACAATTTTAGGTTCAGCGTCCTTCAGCGCCCCTCTCAGGACTTGGAGAAGATTGACATCGAGCGATTGGAATCGACCTGGAAGGGCCGCCTCCATACCAGGGAATATGGCCTTAACGACAATTGAGTGGGAGTGGCGTTTGGCTAGCTGTAGCGTGCAGCGAAGAGGGCGCGCGACAGAACACTTATCCAAGTTTCCAGCGTTTTCCGTCCTATTAGTTGAGGGCGTGGACTCACCTCGTCAAGACTCGCTGGTTCACCCCGCCGCCTCCACCGCGGCGATCGCCGTCATGTTGACGATGCCGCGCGCGGTCACCGACGGGGTCAATATATGCGCCGGCTTGGCGGGCCCGATCAGGATCGGGCCGACCGGCAGCGCGCCGGCGGTGATCCGCGTCAATTGCAGCGCGGTGCTCCCCGCGTCCAGATTGGGCAGGATCAGCACATTGGCCTCGCCCGACAGCCGGGCGCCGGGCAGCACGCGCTCCCGAGCGGCGAGCGACAGCGCGGTGTCGGCCTGCATTTCGCCGTCGACCTCGAGATCCGGCGCGCGCTCGCGGATCAGCGCCAGCGCGGCGCGCATCTTGAGCGCCGAGGGCGTATCGGCCGAGCCGAAGTCGGAGTGCGATATCAGCGCGATCTTGGGAGTGATGCCGAAGCGCCGCACATGGCTCGCGCAGGCGATCGCCACGTCGGCGATCTCCTCGGCGTTGGGGTCGTAGCGCACATGGGTGTCGGCGAGAAAGAAGGCGCCGGTCGCGGCGATCACCAGCGACAACGCGGCGAAATCGCGCGCGCCCGGCGCGAGGCCGATGATGTCCCTGATGTGCCTCAGCCGCGTCTGGAACCGCCCGTCGAGGCCGCAGATCAGCGCATCCGCGTCGCCGCGCCGCACCGCCAGCGCGCCGATCACCGTCGTGTTGGTCCGCACCATCGTGCGCGCCGCGGCTGGCGTCACGCCTTTGCGGCCGGCGGCCTCGAGATAGGTCGCGACATAGTCGCGATAGCGCGGGTCGTCCGCGGGATCGACGATTTCGAAGTCGCGCCCGGGGGTCATCGCGAGGCCGAAGCGCCGGATGCGCTCCCTCACCACATCGGGTCGGCCGATCAGGATCGGCCGAGCGATGCCTTCTTCGAGGACCACCTGGGTCGCGCGCAGCACGCGCTCGTCTTCGCCCTCGGCGTAGATCACGCTCTTCAGCGCCGCCTTGGCCTTGGCGAAGATCGGTTTCATGATGAAGCCCGAGCGGAACACGAAGCGGCCGAGCTGATCGGCATAGGCGTCGAAATCGGCGATCGGCCGGCGCGCGACGCCCGAATCCATCGCGGCGCGCGCCACCGCCGGCGCGATGCGCAGCATCAGCCGCGGATCGAACGGGCTGGGGATCAGCGATGCCCGGCCGAACGGCTGCGCCTCGCCGCCATAGGCGCGCGCCACCACTTCCGACGGCGCCTCGCGCGCCAGACCGGCGATCGCCTTGACCGCCGCCGCCTTCATCGCCTCGTTGATCGTGCTCGCGCCGACATCCAGCGCGCCGCGAAAGATGTAGGGAAAGCACAGCACATTGTTGACCTGATTGGGATAGTCGGAGCGGCCGGTGCAGATCATCGCGTCCGGCCGGGCCTCAAACGCCAGTTCGGGCATGATCTCGGGCGTCGGATTGGCGAGCGCGAGGATCAATGGATCGCGCGCCATGCCCTTGAGCAGTTCGGGCTTCAGCACGCCGGGCGCCGACAGCCCGAGAAAGATGTCGGCGCCGCCGATCACGTCGGCGAGTGTTCGCGCCTGCGTCTCCTGGGCGTAGACCGCCTTCCAGCGATCCATCAGCACCGCGCGGCCCGTATAGACCACCCCTTCGATGTCGCAGACAAAAATGTTCTCGCGCCGCGCGCCGAGCGAAACGAGAAGATTGAGCGAGGCGAGCGCCGCCGCGCCGGCGCCCGAGGCGACGATCTTCACCTCGTCGATTGTCTTGCCGGTCAGCTCCAGCGCGTTGTGGATGGCGGCCGAAACGATGATCGCGGTGCCGTGTTGGTCGTCGTGGAACACCGGGATGCCCATCCGCGCCTTGGCCTTTTCTTCGACCTCGAAACATTCCGGCCCTTTGATGTCCTCAAGGTTGATGCCCCCGAAGGTCGGCTCCAGCGCGACGATGATGTCGACCAGTTTGTCGACATTGGTCTCGGCGACTTCGATGTCGAACACGTCGATGCCGGCGAATTTCTTGAACAACACCGCCTTGCCTTCCATCACCGGCTTGGCGGCGAGCGGGCCGATCGCGCCGAGGCCCAGCACCGCGGTTCCGTTGGTCAGCACCGCGACGAGGTTCTGTCGGATTGTCAGGTTGGCGGCCTCGGCCGGATCGGCGGCGATCGCCTCGCAGGCGAACGCAACGCCCGGCGAATAGGCGAGCGCAAGATCGCGCTGGTTGCCGAGCGGCTTGGTCGGCTGGATCTCCAGCTTGCCGGGGCGCGGCTCGCGGTGGAAGTGCAGCGCGTCGGATTTGAGGTCGTGGGCTGTTTCGCTCGCCATGCCGCTGGATTCCGGTCGGGGTGGGGCGGCGACTTTGGCTTGAGGCGAGGCGCGTTCGCAAGTGGCGAGCGCGTCATCGAGGGTGCTAGGCGCGACTATCTGTCGCGCCGCTGCCAAGTCGACGCCGGCTGCGGGCTTGCCTCGCCCGCGTCAGTGGACGATCATCGGCGTCGAGATTTTTTGATCGGGGGGGTCGCATGCGCGCAATCAGAGTCCACGAGATCGGAGGGCCGGAGGTGTTGCGGCTGGAAGAGGTCGAAATCGCCGCGCCGGGGCCGGGCGAAGTGCGCGTGCGCAACCATGCGATCGGCGTGAATTTCATCGACGTCTATTTCCGCAAGGGGCAGAATCCGACGGCGCTCCCGTTCACGCCGGGCAACGAAGGGGCGGGCGAAATCGTCTCGGTCGGCGAAGGCGTCGGGGGCTTCAAGCCCGGCGACCGCGTCGCCTATGTCGGAACGCTCGGCGCCTACGCCGAGGAGCGCAACATCGAGGCGAAGTTCGTGGTGCGCCTGCCCAAGGCGATTTCCTACGACACCGCGGCGGCGATGATGCTGAAGGGCCTGACCGCCCAATATCTCTTGCGCCAGACCTACAAGGTCCGCGCCGGCGACACCGTTCTCGTGCACGCGGCGGCCGGCGGCACGGGCCTCATCCTCTGCCAATGGGCGAAGGCGCTGGGCGCCGAGGTCATCGGCACCGTCGGTTCGCCAGAAAAAGCCAAGCTCGCGAAAAAGGCGGGCGCCAAGCATGTCATCCTTTACAACGAGGAAGATTTCGCGGCGCGCGTCAAGGAGATCACCAAGGGAGCCAAATGCGCCGTGGTCTATGACGGCGTCGGCAAGGCGACCTTTCCTGCTTCGCTTGATTGTCTGAGGCCGTTCGGCATGTTCGCGAGCTTCGGCTCGGCCTCCGGCCCGGTCGAGAGCTTCAACCTGGGTCTGCTCGCCCAGAAAGGCTCCCTGTTCGCGACAAGGCCGACGCTGTTCGCTTTCCTCGCCAGTCGCCAGCTGATGGAGAAAATGGCGCGCGACCTCTTCCGCGTCGTTGAATCGCGCGACGTCAAGATCGGCATCCAGTCGCGCGTGCCGCTCGCCGAGGCGCCGCGCGCGCACGAGGCCCTGGAGGCCCGGCGCACAACGGGATCGACGATCCTGACGCTGTGAACGCCGCGCACCCGCGCCAAGCCGGCTGTCGCTTCGGCGTTTGCGCTTGGCTGGCGGGCCGGGCGCGCGTATAGGGACTGCTGCTTGAGAGATCGGGCCAGTCCTTGACCGGCGTCCGATGGAAAGGTTCGATGCGGATATGACGGAGCCGGCGAGTTTGAAAAGCGACGATTTGGACATCGCCTCGAAGAAGGCGAAAGAGGGCGGTCTCTGGGAAACCGTCAAAGTCATCGTTCAGGCGCTGTTGATCGCGCTGGTCATCCGGACGTTGCTGTTCCAGCCCTTCAATATCCCGTCGGGTTCGCTGATCCCGACCCTGCTGATCGGCGACTATCTGTTCGTTTCCAAATATTCATACGGCTATTCGCACTTTTCGTTGCCGTCGTTCCTCGACCTCGATCCGGCCATAATGCCCGGGCGCTTCTTCGCCTCGCAGCCCAAGCGCGGCGACATCATCGTGTTCAAGCTGCCGCGCGACGGCGAGACCGACTATATCAAGCGCCTGATCGGCCTGCCCGGCGACAAGATCCAGATGATCCATGGCCGGCTCTACATCAACGGGACGATGGTCGACCGCAGCCCGCTGCCGCCCTATTCGACGCCCGGCCATTTCGGCGCCCCGGTCGAAGTGTCCCATTACGAGGAGACGCTGCCCGGCGGCGTCAAGCATGAAATCATTCAACTGGACGGCGACGACGGCTACTATAGCAACACCGCGGTCTACGAAGTGCCGCCCGACCATTATTTCATGATGGGCGACAATCGCGACAACTCGACGGATTCGCGCGTTCCGCCGGAAGCGGGGGGCGTCGGCTACGTGCCCTTCGAGAATCTGATCGGCCGCGCCGAGGTGATTTTCTTCTCGGTCGAGGAAGGCGAACCGGCCTGGGAAGTCTGGCGCTGGCCCTGGACGGTGCGCTGGCGGCGCCTGTTCGAGCCGGTCCGATAGATGGCGAGGAAAGAGAAGGCCGCCCTGGCCGATCTCGAAGCTCGCCTTGGCTACAAGTTCCGCGATCCCGAACTGGCGACGCGCGCCTTGACCCATCTTTCCGCCGCCGGCGCCGGGGCCGAGGGGCGCCTCGAATCCTATCAGCGGCTGGAGTTTCTCGGCGATCGCGTGCTGGGGCTGGCGATCGCGCAGATGCTTTGCGAGGCCTATCCGCAGGCGAGCGAGGGCGCGCTGTCGATGCGGCTCGCCGCGCTGGTGCGGTTTGAGACATGCGCCGAAGTCGCAAAGGAGTGGGAGGTCGGCCCCCAGATCGTGCTCGGCCCCGGCGAGGCGCACGGCGGCGGGCGCAAGAAGGCGGCGATTCTCGCCGACGTTTGCGAAATCACTGATCGGCGCGACGTTCGTCGAGGCCGGCTATGATGTCGCGCGCCAGGTGGTCGAACGGTCGTGGCGCGCCCGCATGCACGCGGCCGCCGAGCCGGCGCGCGACGCCAAGACGGCGATGCAGGAATGGGCGCAGGCGCGCGCGCTGAAGGCGCCTCGCTACGTCGAAATCGATCGTTCCGGGCCGCCGCACGCGCCGCGGTTCACCATCGAGGTGTCGCTGGACGGCTACGAGCCGGCGCAAGGCTCGGCGGCCTCCAAGCGCGCCGCCGAGCAGGTCGCCGCGCAGGCGTTCATGACGCGGTGCGCCTCGGCGGACGACCGGGATGACTGAGACTTCCTGCGGCTTCGTCGCGTTGATCGGCGCGCCGAACGCCGGCAAGTCGACCCTGATCAACGCGCTGGTCGGCTCCAAAGTGTCGGTCGTTTCACGCAAGGCGCAGACGACGCGAACGACGGTGCGCGGCATCGTGATCGAAGGCGCCGCGCAAATCATTTTCGTCGACACGCCGGGCCTGTTCGCGCCGAAGCGCCGGCTGGACCGCGCGATGGCCGCCTCCGCCTGGGGCGCCGCGGGGGACGCCGACGTGCTGGCGTTGCTGATCGACGCGCGACAGGCGGTTCAGGGGTCGGCGAAGAGCGGCCGCGACGGGCCGTCGGACGAAGGCGCCGCCCCTGCGCCGCCGGACGCGCTCGATGAGCAGACCGCGACCATTCTTCGCGCCCTGGCGGAGCACAAGGCCCCGAAGGTGCTGGTGCTGAACAAGATCGACCTCGTCGACCGCCCGGCGCTGCTCGCGCTCGCCGCGAGGCTCAATGCGGCGCTGGCGTTTGAAGAGACTTTCATGGTCAGCGCGGCCACCGGCGACGGCCTCGACAGATTGCGCGAGCGCCTCGGCCGGATGATGCGGCCTGGCCCCTGGCTCTATCCGGAAGACCAGATCACCGACGCGCCGCTTCGCGTCCTGGCCGCGGAAATCACCCGTGAAAAGCTGTTCGAACGTCTGCACGACGAATTGCCCTATCAGACGACGGTCGAGACCGATCAGTGGAAAGTGCTGGCCGACGGGTCGGCGCGCATCGAGCAGACCATCTTCGTGACGCGCGACTCGCACAAGAAGATCGTCATCGGCGAGGGCGGCCGGACCCTCAAAGCGATCGGCTCGGCGGCGCGCAAGGACATCGCCGAGGCCAACGACGGGCCGGTCCATCTGTTCCTGTTCGTCAAGGTGCGCGCCAACTGGCTCGACGACCCAGAACGCTACCGCGCGATGGGGCTCGAATTTCCCAAGAGCTGAGCTCCTCGGGCGGCCGGATCGACGTCCGTTGGCGCGCTCGCGTCGCGCCTTGCAAAGACCGTGCGGCTGCGCCATCTGACGGGGCTGGAAAGGGCGTGCGATGGAATGGCGCGACGAGGGGCTCGTCATCGGCGTCCGGCGGCACGGCGAGACTTCGGTGATCGTCGAGGCGCTGACCCGGACGCATGGGCGCCACCTCGGTCTGGTGCGCGGCGGCCGCGGCGCGCGGCTGCAGGGCTTGTTGCAGCCCGGCAATTCGCTGGCGTTGGTGTGGCGCGCGCGGCTGGATGAGCATCTTGGCGGCTACGTCGTCGAGCCGTTGATGCTGCGGGCAGGACGGTTTCTGGCGAGCGGTCTGGCGCTTGCCGGCCTCGCCTGGCTTGGCGCGCTGCTACGGCTGCTGCCTGAACGCGATCCCCACGAAGCGTTGCATGAAGCCCTGGAGATTATCGCCGATCATCTCGACGCGCGCGATGTGGCGCCCGCGCTGGTCGCGCGATTCGAGATGCAGGCGCTCGCCGAATGCGGCTTCCGGCTCGATCTGGAGACCTGCGCGGCCTCCGGCTCGCGCGACGACCTGATCTATGTTTCGCCCAAATCGGGGCGGGCGGTGAGCGCTTCGGCGGGCGCGCCCTGGCGGAACCGCCTGCTGGCGCTGCCGGCGTTCCTGCGCGCCGATGGCGCCGCCGCCGCGCCGACGGCGGACGACCTGGCCGACGCCTTCCGGCTCACCGGTTTTTTTCTCGAGCGCGACCTGTTCGGGCCGCGCGGACTGCCGATGCCGGACGCGCGGCGCGCGTTTCTCGCCGCGGCGATCCGGTGATGGATTTTGCGCGCCGGCCGGCGGTCTGTCAGTACGTATGGCCGGTCTCAAGCTGGGTCTTGGCGTCGAGCGGCTTCTTTTGCGGCGGCGTCATGACGGGCGGCGGCGGCGCGGCGGCGCAGGCGGCGAGGGTCAGAGCGAGGCCGACGGCCAGCATGGATCGGACAAGGGCGGACATGAAACCTCCAGATTTCGAAGCTGCAGCGCGCGCCGCGGCGCGCGGTCCCTCTTTACACCGATCTGGCGCGCGGCGATCCGCTCGCTCCAACTTTTCGGCGACCCCGCGATGATTCCCGCCGCGCGTGTCGCCGCCGCCATCGAGGTCCTTGCCGATGTCGAGGAAAAGCGCCGTCCCGCCGCCGAGTCCCTGAAGGACTGGGGCCTCGCCCGTCGCTTCGCCGGGTCCAAGGATCGTTCGGCGGTCGCCAGCCTGGTCTATGACGCGCTGCGCCGCAAGGCGTCGTCCGCGTGGCTCATGGGCGAGGACAGTCCGCGGGGCGGCGTGATCGGCGCGTTGAAGCAGTTGCGCGGCCTGCCGGACGAAGAAATCGCGCTTCTGTTCACCGGCGAGGGCCATGCGCCGGCGTCGCTCAGCGCGATGGAACAAGACCGTCTCGCGCATGGCGTTCTCGACGGCGCCCCCGCCTGGGTGCGCGGCGACTATCCCGAATGGCTGGCGTCGGCCTTCGAAGCGAGCTTTGGCGACGCCGCCGCCGCCGAGGGCAGGGCGCTCGCCGAGCGCGCGCCCGTTGACGTCAGGGTCAATACGCTGAAGAGCGACCGCGACGCCGCGCTGGCCGCGCTCGCCCATCTCTCGCCGAGTCCGACGCCGTTCTCGCCGGTCGGCCTGCGCTTTGCGATATCGGCCGACGGGCGCGGACCCGCGCTCGCCGCCGAGCCCGCCTACGCCAAGGGCCTTGTCGAGGTGCAGGACGAGGGCTCGCAACTGGCGGCCCTGCTGTCGAGGGCGACGCCCGGCGCGCAGGTCCTCGATCTCTGCGCGGGGGCGGGCGGCAAGAGCCTCGCCCTCGCCGCGATGATGAACAATCAGGGCCAGATTTACGCGACCGATCCGAACGGGCGCCGCCTGATGCCGATCTTCGACCGGCTCGAGCGGGCCGGCGCGCGCAACGTGCAGGTTCGTGCGCCTAAGGGACCGCGCGACATCTTGAGCGATCTGACGGCGCGCTGCGACCTGGTGTTCGTCGACGCGCCGTGCAGCGGCTCCGGCGCCTGGCGGCGCAATCCGGACGCCAAATGGCGGATGCGGCCAGGGGCGTTGCAGCAGCGAATCAAGGACCAGATTGACACGCTTGAAGCCGCCTCGCACTTTGTAAAGCCTGGCGGATGGCTGCTCTACGCCACCTGCTCGGTGCTGCGCGAAGAGAACGAGGACCGCGTCGCCGCCTTCCTCGAGGCGCACGCCGATTTTCTGCCGATCGACGCCGCGCATCTCGCGCGCAGCGCCGGACTGCCAGGTCTCGCCGCGCAGGCCTCGACGCTCGGCGCCGGCTTGCGGCTGAGCCCGTTGCGAACTGCGACGGACGGCTTCTACGTCGCGGCGCTGGCGCGCTCGTGAGAATTCCGGCCGGCGTCGTCGCTTCCCTGTCACGACGAAGTCTGAAATAAGGGGGCGTCGCAGCCTTGCGCTTGGCGTACGCCACGGCGCTGACGTTTGGGGGAACGGTCATGGAACAACCTTTAGGCGTGATGGGAACGCCAGGCCTCGGCTTTTTCTCGCTGGTCATCATCGGCGGTCTTGCTGGATGGATTGGCGGCATGATCGTCGGATCGCGTCACGGGATCCTGACGAACATTCTGGTCGGCATCGTCGGCTCGTGGATCGGGTCGGAGCTCGCCGACATGTTCCATCTGGCGGTGTACGGCGGGATCAGACATTTTATCGCCGCGCTGATCGGGGCGATCGTCATCCTGCTGATCTGGCAGGTGATTCAGGGACGAAACGCCCCGCCGAGATAGGCCGCGCCGCCGGAACGGCGCGCCGGAGAGATCAATGACCGTCGTGCTCGACCTTTTGAACAACGATCCGCGAAAGACCGGGCCGGCCGGGCGCGTGCGTCATCCCGAGAAGGCGCACCGGCCCGATCAGCCGGTCGCCAGAAAGCCCGCCTGGATACGGGTCAAGGCGCCGGGCTCCGAGAAATTCGCGCAGACGCGCGACATCGTCCGGCAGCACGGCCTCGTCACCGTCTGCGAGGAGGCGGGCTGTCCCAACATCGGCGAATGCTGGGAAAAGAAGCACGCCACCTTCATGATCATGGGCGACACCTGCACGAGGGCCTGCGCCTTCTGCAACGTGCGCACCGGCCTGCCGCTGGCGCTCGAGGCGGGAGAGCCGGAGCGGGTCGCCGACGCGGTGGCGCTGCTGGGCCTTTCTCATGTCGTGGTGACCTCGGTCGACCGCGACGATCTCCCCGACGGCGGCGCCGGGCATTTCGCGCGAACGATCCGCGCCATTCGCGCCGCCGCCCCGGCGACGACGGTCGAGGTGCTGACGCCCGATTTCCTGCGCAAGCCGGGGGCGCTGGAGACGGTGGTCGCCGCCCGGCCGGACGTGTTCAACCACAATCTCGAAACCGTGCCCTCGAAATATCTCAGCGTGCGTCCCGGCGCCCGCTATTTCCACTCGATCCGCCTGCTCCAGCGCGTCAAGGAGCTGGACCCGACGATGTTCACCAAATCAGGCGTGATGGTCGGCCTCGGCGAAGAGCGCCATGAGGTGCTGCAACTGATGGACGACCTGCGCTCGGCCGAGGTCGATTTTCTGACCATCGGCCAGTATCTGCAGCCGACCCGCAAACATCACGAGGTCGTGCGCTTCGTGACCCCCGAAGAATTCGCCTCCTACGCCGCGGTCGGCGCGGCGAAGGGCTTTCTGCTGGTGTCCTCCTCGCCGCTGACCCGCTCGTCGCATCACGCGGGCGACGATTTTGCGCGCCTCAAGGCCGCGCGCCTCGCCCGCCACAGCCAGTCCGAGCGCAACAACAGCGCGGCTATTGACCCTTGACCCGCCAGCCTATACGCACTGCGCGACCCCAAGGGAGCGCGTAGCTCAATAGGTAGAGCATCTGACTTTTAATCAGAGGGTCGCGGGTTCGATTCCCGCCGCGCTCACCAAAGAAATTAAATACTTAGTCAACCATCCTTCCGACGAAGTTGAGATGATGTCCGCTTGGGGTAACCCAAGGGGTAACGGATTCCAAATGGCCGAACACGCGACGCGAGAGGAAGAGAAAGCGGAGCGCGAGAGGAGTTTTTTCGCGCCTTCTTGGACCGGTCCAAGCTTCCAATCGATCCGATCTCGGTTGAGAGCAGGCGCCCGCCGGAGCCGGACATCTTTTGCGCACACCACGACGATGGTCCGATGGCCTTCGAATTGGTCGAACTCTGCGATTCAGACCTTGCGAAACTGACCTCGGGACTGTCGAAATCGGGCGGCGGCGTCGGTTTCCTATGGGCGTCGGACCCAACGTCGGGGATTTTCCAAAATAAGCTGGGAAAGACCTATCGTGTCGGACCGTCGCCGTCGACTTGCTAATTTACACCGACGGAATGCTCGTGACGCCCGACGATCTCATCCTGATCAAGCTGCAAGATTCGATTTCCACGCATGGGCGGGGACCGTTTCGCCGCGTATGGTTCATGGGCGAAAAGGCCTGCCAGGAGATTGCGGATTGACGCGCTCCCCTCATTCGCTGAGGGCGTTGAGATCGACACCGCCGACCTGCGCGCCTATCTGTCCGCCGATTGCCCGAAGCGCGCGAACTCAATGGCTGTCATGATCGCCGCCAGGCGACGTTCGAACGCGTAGAAAATCGGCGGGGCGAGGCTGAGAAAGGGGAAATGATAACCCGGTTCAAGGCGCAAACGGCCAAGACGAATGACGCGCAGTGTCAAGTATTTTTTGCCGTTGATCTATGACCTTCTGGCCAGGGCAAGAATGGTCGCCAATATGGAACATGACATGATAGCCGAGGCCTTTGTCCGTTTTGGATTCGGCGAGGGCAAGCGGCACGCTTTCCGTCTGGATCAACCAAACGAGGAGGTTCCCCAATGTAACGATCTGTTTGTCGGTCAGTTCGTCGCCAACTTCGGCGACATTTTCGACACTGAGCCAGTGATTGTCGACACCATCTCCGCCCCAGACCCCGTCGACTGCAAACGTCACATCGTCGGTGCTGGCGAATTGCCAAATTGTGCCATCCTTGGCGACGCCGAAGTGGGCCGATCGCAAGGGCGGAGTCTGATCGGCATTGTTAAAGTCGGAAAATAACCCTGCGAGCGAGGGGTTTCCAGTGGTGATGTGCAACACCAACCCGTGGATCGGATGCACCATCTGGCCGGTTTTGACTTGGTGGCTGAGCGGGTGCTGCTCCGCATCGGGGAACCACGCCATCGACGTTCTTTCTGACTTTGCGCCGCGCTTCCTTAGCTGTACCACACAAAAGTCTCCGGCAAAATCTGGTGGATAGAATCTGACACTTGGCGCCCGCCAAATTCAGCGGCCCGCGGTTCGCGGGAGGATGAAACCGCCTCGCACTCAAGCGGATTTTCCCAAAGTCGCAGGGAGGAGGGTGGCCGCCATCGGCGGCTGGCGTCGCCAAAGCGACGTTGGCGACCAATGGCGGGGCGCCAAAGTGGTCCCGCCTGAATAACCCGACCCTGGACTTCGCGGGCCGAAATGCGACTATCGGGGCATGCTCCTGGCGCGCGCCATCGCGGGATTCATCTTCCTCTTCTCGGTCATCGCGAGCGTGCTCCTTGCCTCGGCGGGGACGCTGCACGACGGGCGCTCGTGGGTGATGCTGGCGACGTTCTTTGGATGCGCCGGGCTCATTACCGTCTGGCTATGGTTCCACGACAAGGCGCTCTTGGAGCGGCGAGTGAAAGCGGGGCCAGGCTCGGAACTCGATCCGATGCAGAACATCGTTCAGGGGCTGGCGGGCCTCGTTTTCCTGGTGACCCTCGCCGTTCCCGGGCTCGACAAACGCTTCGGTTGGTCCCATCTGCCTCTCACCGTTTCATTCGGCGGCGACAGCATGATCGCCATCGGTTTCCTGATTGTCTTCCTCACGTTCCGCGAGAACACGTACACGGCCGGCATGATCGAGATCGCCGAAGGCCAGCGCGTGATCGACAGTGGTCCCTACTCCATCGTACGCCACCCTATGTACGCCGGTGCGCTCATCCTGATCGCCGGAATACCCCTGGCGCTGGGCTCGTGGTGGGGACTTATCCCAGCCGTCCTGATCGTCCCGGTGCTCGTGTGGCGTCTGATGCGCGAGGAGGCGTTCCTGGCGGCCAACCTCGCCGGCTACCCGGGCTATCGTGGTCGGGTGCGTTACCGGCTGGCGCCTGCCGTCTGGTGACGGAGGACGCTATTGACTGGCGACGAGCGAATTACCGCTCAGGATCGATTCCTACCATTGGCGTTGGGCTCAGACGCGGGCCTTCAATCGACGCCATCGGGAGCCAACGGCCCGGACTCAAGTGTCGGATTTCATCCACTAGCCGACGACCTCGGCGTGGCGGTTGAACGAGAGATTTTCCCGGCGCAAGGACAATTCGAACGCGGCGGCGCACGCCAACGACATCCGCCTCCGCGCCGAACGGAGGTTAGGCGCGCTCATCGGCGAGCAGAAGGCTTGAGGCGCAATTTCGCCCGGCTAGCCCCCAACGAACGGTTCCAAACAGGAACCCTGGGCTGAGATTGGCGCAGGCGCGCCGATGGAGCAATGGACGACCAGCGTTCTCATTCGTTCCCCGGCCGGAGTTCAACAACCCGGGAACGGCCGTCGCGGAACCCCACTGCGCCTTGGGCGTTTTCATCACCATGTGGAGGGCGTCAGCGTCCTCTTTTCGAGAAAGGAGACTGACATGCTGAAGCACACTCTGATCATTGGCGCGGTCGTGACGGGCCTCGCTTTCCCGGCAGCCGCCATCGCCGATGAGGCAGGCACGCTGGGCGGCGGCGTGGCCGGCGCGGTCGGCGGCGCAGTCGTAGGCGGCCCCGTGGGCGCAGTGGTCGGCGGCGTCGGCGGCGCGGTCGTTGGAAACACCGTGACCAATCCTCCGATGGAGGGTCGGGCGGCCTATATCGAGCGCCACTACGGTCCGGTTATTCCCAACACCAACGTTCCGTCGAACTCGCCTTATGCGCTGATGCCTCAGGGGCAATAACGCTCTCGCTCATTTCCGCCGCCGGCGTTTCGCCGGCGGCCGTCAAGGCGGCGACCCGGATTGCCGCCGACCCCGCGCGTTGCTGTTCGGCGCCGTAGGGGAGGGATCGCGCAGGCGGCCGATCGTGTCGCGGCGATCGTCAACCTCACGCAGAGAAGCGCGCCCGGCGACAATTGCTTTGGACGCTAAAGTCGCTGACGCTACGGGAAATCTCGGCTATAACGAATCGGCGCGAACAGTCTTCGGGACGCTTGTCGATCCACGGCTGCATCCTGCCTGCGCCTCAAGGGTTTATCGGCATGAGCACGATTCCCTGGTTTGCAGACCTGCAGGACCTGTCGCCTTTCGAGACGGTGTTTCTCGTCCTGGTCGTCATTATCGCTTGCATGGCGTCCGGCTTTGCGCTCGACGCTACGATGAAGAACCTCGGACTGGGGCCGATCTCCAACGGCATTGTCGCGCTGATCGGCGTCATCGCCGGCATCTTTCTGCGCTATCGCCTGCTGGGCAGCCGCTACACCGACGATGTTTTCGTCACGATCGGCTTTGGCCTTGGCTTTGCGGTATTCCTGTTCCTCGCGATGGCGCTGGCCAAGAGTTGGGGCTTCCTCTAGGCCTGAAACATAGTCCGGCTGGGCAATGTTCGCGCGCATGCGCAGTGCGCCTTCGTCTCTCGGACGTCGCGCCTTTGTCGAATGACGCCGCGCTGCTTGCGCGCAAGCTCGCCATGCGGCGATTTGGCTCTCCGAAAATCTTTGACCGCCAGAGCCGGCGTGGCCGGTGCAAGTCTCGACGGCCACCCGAAAACCGCACGAAGGCAGGCGTTTCCGGAATACATTCATCGAAACTTTGTTCGAGCTTTTCAAGCCGGGCGGAATGGTTTCTTCACCATAACGCCCGTTAATTCGCCGCCCCGAACCGGGATCAGCGCAAATTAACCCGCGCAAACTAGGGTTTGTGACGCCTGGTCGGTGGGGAGACCGTTCGTCACATTCCGCCCGGCGTTCGTGAGGACCAAACAAAGATCAACCTGGACCGGCGCGCGCCTTGTTCGGGTCGCTCCGGCCGTTGCGGCTCATCACCGTCAGCGCCCGCTCAATTGCGTTTCATTTCCCGGATTGTTCATGGTGACCTTAACGTCGGGCAAAACTGCTGTCTTTGTTCGCGCCCCCGAGCCGGGCGAGCGCGACGACGACTCGTCGGCCGAGCTTCAGCCTCAGATCCGCGCTACGACCGGCTCTCATGAGAGCAATCGCCCCGCGGCGCTCGACGCTCGCGGCCTGCGGGCGACCCTCGTCCAGGCGTTTGAAGAGGAATTGCCCGGACGCCAGGAGACCAAGCGCGCCGAGGAGGCGGCCAAGCACCCGCAAGCGCCCGCGAAAGCCGCGCGTTCGGGGCTGCTGTGGCGGATTTCGACCAGCCAGGTGGTCAAAGTCGCCGTCGGCGTCGGCCTTGTGGTGTTCTTTGGATGGATGCCGCTGCAAACGCTGCTGGTCGCCTCCAGCGTCGAGGCCGTCGTCAATTCGCGCATCGTAACGGTCCGCTCGCCGATCGACGGCGTGATCGTTGCGGCGCCCAGCGACTTCACGACGTGGTCCGAGGCGAAGGGCGCGCCGTTGCTGCGCGTCGTCGACGACCGGGCGGATCGCGTTCGCCTCGACGATCTGCGCCGACAGCTTGCCGATCTAGAGGCCGAACGTCCCTCGCTGGTGGCGCGGCGGGACCTCGCCCAGGGGGCCCTCGACGACCTCACCAGACAGACCCGGCAATTCGCCGACGGGCGGGTTCGTCAGCTCAATGCGCGCATCGCTGCGTTGGGCCACGATCTTGCCGCGGCTTCGGCTCGCACGCTGGAAGCCGACGCCGCGATGGAGCGCGCGAACGCGCTGCTCAAGTCGGGCGTCATGACGGTCGCCGAATTGGGGCGTCTGCGGCGCGACAAGACGGTGGCCGCCGAGGACGAGGCCGCCGCCCGCCTGCGGCTCGATGAGGCGTCGGTCGAGCTCGACGCCGCCAATCATGGCTTCTTCCTCGGCGACAGCTACAATGATCGGCCCGACTCGGCCCAGCGCGCCGAGGATATGCGCTTGCGGGTCGGCGATATCAGCGCCGAGCTGCAGGCGCACGGTGCGCGCGCCGAAGGATTGCGCGCCGACATCGCCGATGAGACCGGGCGATACAACAAGCGCTCCGATGTCGCGGTGGCGTTGCCAGCGAGCGGTCGCGTCTGGGAAATCCTCACCGCGCCGGGCGAACATGTCAGCCGCGGCCAGGATCTCGCGCGCCTGCTCGACTGCGCGAGCGCCGTCGTCACCGCCAATGTCAGCGAATCCGTCTACAACCGGTTGCAGATCGGCGCTCCGGTGGTCTTTCGCCCGTCGGCCGGCGGAGAAGACTACGCGGGGACGGTGGTCAGCCTGACGGGCGCCGCCGGCGCGCCGGCCAATTTCGCGATCCTGCCAACGGCGCTGCTCAAAGAGGGCTATCACGTCACCGTCGCAGTGCCCAGGATCGCCGAAAGCGGGCAATGCGATGTGGGGCGGACCGGGCGAGTCATTTTCCAGAAAGGCGCGGCCGAAGCTTCCGCGACTTCGGCCGAGGCGCGCGCGCTCGGACTGCGGCCATGATGAAGATCGGCCAGGCGGAGGTCCTGGCGGCGTTGTGGCCGGCATTGATCCTGCTCGGCGTCAGCCTGGCGGTGATGGCGACGGTGAAGCGCGGCGGCGCGGTCACAAGATTCGCCCTGATCGCAGTAAGCGCCACGCTGTTGCTGCGCTACTTCTTCTGGCGCGTGACGTCGACGCTGCCGCCGCCAGGGTTCACCCTCGATTTTACGGTCGGCATGATCTTCCTGCTGGTCGAGTCGAGCGCGCTTCTCGCCGGCCTGCTCTCGCTGTTCTTTCTCGCACGCACTCGCGATCGCTCGTCCGACGTCGAGCGCAACACGCCCTGGCTCGCGGCCCAGGCCGAGAAGCCGCTGATCGACCTGTTCATCTGCTCCTACAACGAAGAGGAAGCCATTCTCGAACGCACGATCATCGGCGCCACGGGCATGGACTACCCGAACTATCGCGTCTGGATGCTCGATGACGGCGCCCGTCCGTGGTTGCGCGCTTTGTGCGAGAAACTCAACTGCGGCTATATCGCGCGCCCCGACAATTCCCACGCCAAGGCCGGCAACATCAACCATGCGCTGGCGAAGGTCGCCGAACTGCCGAATCCGCCGCAGTTCATTTCGATCCTCGACGCCGATTTCGTGCCGATGCCGAACTTCCTGTCGCGCGCGATGACGCTCTTCCGCGACCGCCAGGTCGGCATTGTCCAGACGCCCCAGCATTTCATCAATCCCGATCCGATCCAGACCAATCTATTGGCGACGCGCGTTTGGCCGGACGACCAGCGGTTCTTCTTCGACGTGGTGATGCCGGCCAAGGACGCCTGGTCGGCGGCCTTCTGCTGCGGCACCTCTTCGATCATCCGGTTCCAGCCGTTGCGCGACATCGGCGGGTTCCCGACCGATTCCGTAACGGAAGACTATCTGCTGACGCTGCGCATGAAAGAAGCAGGCTACACGACCGCCTATCTCAACGAGCCGCTGACGCTTGGCCTCGCGCCCGAGGGCCTCAAGGAATACGTCACCCAGCGCAGCCGCTGGTGCCTTGGATTCATGCAGATCGTGCGCGGGCGCAGCGGCCCGTTCTCGAGCACCAGTCGGCTGACCCTGATGGACCGGCTGTCGCTGATCGACTCGTTTCTCAATTGGGCGGCGGTGTATCCCTCCAGGGTGCTGGCGCTGATCATCCCGATCCTCTACCTCCTGTTCAATATCAAGTCGGTCCATGCCGAACTGCACGATGTCGCCGTCTATTTCCTGCCTTTCTTCGTCTGGCATACGCTGGTGATGACCTGGTTGACGCGAGGCCGCGTGCTCCCGATCATGTCCGACGTTTGCCATCTCATCGCCGCGCCGGAGGTGATCAAGGCGGTGGTCATCGGTCTCATGAAGCCGCAAGGGCACAAGTTCAAAGTCACCGCCAAGGGCGGCGATCGCAGCCGCCGCTTCGTCGAATGGCCGATTCTCAAAATCTACGGAACGCTTCTGGTCCTGACGATGCTGTCGATCGGCTACGCGTTCCATGTGAACATCCGCGGCGACGGCGTCGAATTCGGTGCGTTGGCGTTGTTCTGGAGTTGGTACAATTTCATCATTCTCACCGTCGTGTGCTTCGTCTGCATCGAGCAACCGCGGCGGCGCAAGGCCGAACGCTTCGACACCGACGAACCGGTCACGCTGATTTTCGACGGCGCCCGACACCGGCGTCAGTTGGTCGACATATCCATTTCGGGCGCGCGCATCGCAGGCCCCGCGCCGCTGCCGAACCGTGGCGCGCTGTTGTGCCAGATCCGCGACTTCGTCACCAAGGTTTCAATCACTCGCGTCGACGCGGATTCCTTCGCCGTCACTTTCGATGCATCGCTGGCCACGCGCTTTGCGATGATCCGCCTTTTCTATTCGAGCCAGTACGTCAAGGCGTTCGAGGAGGTCGACGCGGCGAGCGTCGGCAAGGCGGTCTTGCATCGGCTGTTCCAGTAGCCGCTTCGCCAACGTGACGCGACCGCGCTGGCCGATTTGCCCCGCCCGGCCCGCGCTGCTATTGTCATCGCCTTCCTTTCATCCCAGCCGATTGACTACGTTAGGATTCTGGAAAGGAAGCGGGGGCAAGAATGGTCGTCACGAAGATGCCGCCGCCCGGCCGTCGCTTCCCCGCTGGCCGCCTGGCGCGGCGAACTTTTGTTGATGGCGTTGCGTTGCAGTCCCGAGTCCGCGTTGATGAATAGTTCCTCCCGCCCACGCGCGGTTGAAGCATCCAGTCGCCTCGCGGGGCTGGCGGGCGCGCTTGCGATCGGTGCGAGTCTCGCCGGCTGCGCGCAGGCGCCGATGCAAGCGCGGCACGGGAATTCCAGGGAGTATTTCTCCGAGGCCAAATATGGCCACGCGAGCCCGCGGCTGATCGCCGACGGCCAACCCATTCCGCACGGCGGCGGCCAGTATCTCGTCGGCCACCCCTATGTGATCGCCGGCCACGCGTATTATCCGTCGGAGAACGAGTCCTACGTCGCGGTCGGCATGGCCTCTTGGTACGGCGACGCGTTCCAGGGGCGGCGCACCGCCAATGGCGAGATCTACGACAAGGAATCGATCTCGGCGGCGCATCCGACGATGCCATTGCCGAGCTACGCGCGCGTCACCAACCTCGGCAACGGCCATTCGATCATCGTGCGCGTCAACGACCGCGGCCCGTATCACGGCGGCCGCGTGATGGACGTGTCCTCGCGCGTCGCCGACGCGCTCGACTTCAAGGGCGCGGGCACGGCGCGCGTCAAGGTTGAATATATCGGCAAGGCTTCGCTTGAGGGCTCCGACGATTCGAGGCTTCTCGCGACGTTGCGACTCGATGGCGCCCCGGCGACCCTTGATGGCCTCCCCGACGGCAGGCCGGTGATGGTGGCGAGCAGCATCCTGGCCCCGGTGGAAAGTCTGGCCGGCGCCCTGACCGCCGCGCCGGCTCGCCTGAAGCCCGCGGCGCCTCCACCGGCCGCGCCGATGGCGGCCCTCGCCGAGCCGGCAGAGGAAGCGCCAGTCGAACCGATGCGGCAGTTGCCGGTGCTCGCGCCGACCCCGCCGGCGCGGCCGTTTGATCTTGGCACCATCCCCGACGCGGCGGTGCCGGTGCGTGCGCCGACGCCGCCGGTCCGGACATCGGCGATCGCGCCTGCCAGACCGCAGGCCCTGGCGACCGATGAGGCGCTCTATTTCTCGGATAGCGCCAGTCTGCGCAAGTTCATGAAGCAACAGGAGCCGTTCGAACGGCTCGCCCCGCCCGGCGTGGTCCGGTCAAACGATTAGCCTTGCGGCGCGTGCGGCCGGCGGCCGCCGTTGATTTGTCAGCTTTCCGATGCAAATAAGGGGGTGCGCGCTGGCGACGCCGTCCACGCAGCGCGAGGAATCTGCTTGTCTGCCATGCGCGCGATCGTAGCGATGCTGATGCTGGCCCTCCTGGTGGGCGGGGGCGCGCGCCAGGTTCGCGCGCAGAGCTTTCAGACCAACGCCCCATTCGCCTTGCTGATGGACTTCGAGAGCGGCGCGGTGCTCTACGAAAAAAACGCCGACCAGTTGATGACGCCGGCCTCGATGTCGAAACTGATGACCGTCGAGATCGTCTTTCACGAGTTGAAAGAGGGCCGTCTCAAGCTCGAGGACCTGTTTGAAGTCTCGGAGAACGCTTGGCGAACCGGCGGCGCCCACGCCCACAGCACGGCGATGTTCCTCAACGTTCACAGTCGGGTGCGGATCGAGGATCTGTTGCGCGGACTGATCATTCAGTCTGGCAATGACGCGGCGATCACGCTGGCCGAAGGCATCGCCGGCACCGAAGACAACTTCGCGATCATGATGAACAAGCGCGCCGCCGAGCTTGGGCTGGCCCATTCGACCTTCGCCAATAGTTGGGGCAAGAGCGATCCGCACGAGCGCGTGACGGCGCGGGAACTGGCCCTGCTGGCCGCCCATATCATCGCCGAATATCCTGATTTCTATCACTATTTCGGCGAGCGTGAATTCACCTGGGACAAGATTCGCCAGCTCAACCGCAATCCGCTTTTGACGATGGATCTGGGCGCGGACGGCCTCAAGACCGGCGAGCTCCCCGAGAGCGGCTATGGCCTCGTCGGCTCGGCGGTGCAAAACGGCCAGCGGCTGATTGTGGTCGTCAATGGCGTGAAAACCGCCGCCGACCGCGCTGAGGAGTCGCGCAAGCTGCTCAGTTGGGGTTTTCGCTCGTTCGACGCCAGGACCCTGTTCCAGGCGGGCGACGTGGTCGGCCAGGCGCAGGTTTACGGCGGCGCGCAGGGCGAAGTGCCATTGGTGGCGGAAAAGCCGGTCAAGGTGTTCGCCACCCACGGATCGGGCGAACGGCTGTCGGCGAAAATCGTCTATCAAGGGCCGCTGGCCGCGCCAGTCGCCGAAGGCGTCGAGGCGGGTCGTCTCAGGGTCTGGCGCGGCCAGTCGCAGGTGCTCGATGTTCCCTTGAGGACGGGCGGATCGGTTGCGCGGGGAACGCTCAGCCAGCGCGCGCTGGACGCCGGGCTTGAACTCGCCGGCGGGCTGATCCGCAGGGCGCTGGCGAAGAACTGACGATGGACCCGCGCGCCAAGGGCCGGTTCATCACGCTCGAAGGCGGGGAGGGGGTCGGCAAATCGACCCAGGCCCAACTGCTGGCGAAAAGACTGGAGCTGATGGGCGTTTCCGTCGTGGTGACGCGCGAGCCCGGAGGATCGCCGGGCGCCGAGGCGTTGCGCAAGGTCATTCTGTCCGGCGCGGCGGCGCCGTTCGGTGCTGCGGGAGAGGCGATCCTGTTCAGCGCGGCGCGGATCGACCATATCGACCACACGATCGCGCCCGCCCTCGAACGCGGGGATTGGGTGGTTTGCGACCGTTTCGCCGATTCGACGCGCGCCTACCAGGGGGCGGCGGGCAAGCTCGATCCGACCCTGATCGCCAGCCTCGAACGCGTCGCGGTCGGCGACGTCAGGCCCGATCTTACGCTGATGCTCGATCTTCCCCCCGAGAAGGGGCTCGCGCGCGCCGCCGCCAGACGCGGCGAGGACGAGGCGCCGGACCGCTTTGAGCGCGAGGACGTCGCTTTCCATCAGACATTGCGCCAGGCGTTCCTGGCGATCGCGCGCGCCGAGCCGCGGCGCTGCTCGGTGATCGACGCGGACCGGCCGCCGCCAGAGGTCGCGCAGGCGATCTGGGCCTGCGTGCGCGAAAGGCTGGGGAGCGCGCTGAATATCGGGCGCGCGCCCTCATGAGCCGGGCTCCCGAAGGCGCCGTGGCGGAGAGCGACGCCTATCCCGGCGCGCCGCATCCGCGCTTCGCCGCCACGCTGATCGGCCATGCGGCCGCCGAAAACGCGCTGCTGGACGCCTATCGCTCGGAGAAGCTCGCCCACGCCTGGCTGATCGGCGGGCCGGAAGGCGTCGGCAAGGCGACGCTGGCCTGGCGCTTTGCGCGTTTCCTTCTCGCCCATCCCGACCCGAGGAGCGCGCAGGCGCGCGCCGCGCATGACCTCGGCGTCGACTCGACCGCCCCCGCCGCACGGCAGGCGGCGGCGCTGGCCCATCCGGATCTGGCGGCGCTGCGCCGCGCCTGGAACCCGAAGTCGAAGGACTTCTTTACCGAAATTCGCGTCGAGGACGTGCGCGACGCGTTGCAGCTCTTCCAGAAGTCGGCCGGCGCCGGCGGCTGGCGCATTTGCATCGTCGACAGCGCCGAGGATCTCAACCGCAACGGCGCCAACGCGTTGCTGAAAATGATCGAGGAGCCGCCGCCGCGCTCGCTGTTCCTCATCGTCGCGCACCGGCCGGGCGATGTGCTGCCGACGATACGGTCGCGTTGCCGGCGATTGACCCTGGAAATTCTCGCCCCCGCCGATGTCGCGCGAATTGTCACGGGACTCGGCGAACCCTGGAGCGAGGTCGCGCCGGCCGACCTCGACCGCGCGGCGGCGCGCGCCAACGGCTCGGTGCGCGAGGCGCTGAAGCGCGTCGATCCGGCAGCCGGCGAGATCGGCGCGCTGATCGAGGCGACGGTGGCGCAATTGCCCGACGCCGACTTCCGCGACGTCCACAAGCTTGCCGACGCCGTCGGCGGGCGCGGCGCGGGCGATGCTTTCGAACGGCTGACGAATGCGCTCTACGATTGGCTCGCGGCGCGCGCACGCGACCCGCGGGGCGCGAGTCTTGCGTCGATTGCCGAGTTATGGGACAAGATTCGCGCCGCGACGCGGGAAACCGAGACCTACAATCTCGACAGGAAACTGCATATCCTGTCGGTGTTTGCGGAATTTTCCGCCGCCGCGCGCCGCCTGTAGACGTCGAAGCTCCTAGAGCATTTTCGAGACGCGGGAAACTCTAGGACGTCAATCGATGACCCAGCGCCAACGCTTCTATATCACCACCGCGATTCCCTACGCCAACGGCGCGCCGCACATCGGCCACGCCTACGAGCGCATCGCCACCGACGCGATCGCCCGGTTCATGCGCCTCGACGGACGCGACGTGCTGTTCGTCACCGGCATGGACGAGCACGGCCTCAAGATGCAGCAGACGGCGGCGCGCGAGGGGATCGCCACGCAGGCGCTGGCCGACCGCACCGCCGCGCAGTTCGAGGCGATGGGCGCGCTGTTGAACGCGCGCGCCGATGACATCGTGCGCACCACGCAGCCGCGCCACCGGCGGGCCAGCCAGGCGATCTGGGAGCGCATGGCGGCGAACGGCGATATCTACCTGTCCAAATATTCGGGCTGGTATTCGGTGCGCGACGAGGCCTATTTCGACGAGGACGAACTCACCGCCGGCCCTGACGGGACGCGCCTCGCGCCCAGCGGCGCGCCCGCCGAATGGGTCGAGGAGGAGAGCTATTTCTTCCGCCTGTCAGACTATGCCGACCGGCTGCTGGCGCATTACGAGGCGCACCCGGAATTCATCACGCCAGAGAAATACCGAAACGAGATCAAGGCTTTCGTCAAACGCGGCCTCTCCGATCTGTCGATCAGCCGCACCAATTTCGATTGGGGTGTGCCGGTTCCCGGCGATCCCAGGCATGTGATGTACGTCTGGGTCGACGCGTTGACCAATTACATCACCGCGACCGGTTTTCCCGACGGCGGCCCGAGAGCGGACTTCTGGCCGGCCAGCGCGCATGTGATCGGCAAGGACATCACCCGCTTCCACGCGATCTACTGGCCGGCGTTCCTGATGTCGGCCAGGCTCGCCACGCCCAAGCAGATCGTCGTGCACGGCTTCCTGTTCAACCGCGGCGAGAAAATGTCGAAATCGACCGGCAACATTGTCGATCCCGCGGCGCTGGTCGAACGCTACGGCGTTGATCAGATCCGCTATTTCTTCCTGCGCGAAGTGCCGTTCGGGCAGGACGGCAATTATTCGCATGAGGCGATCGTCCAGCGCATCAACGCCGATCTCGCCAACGACCTCGGCAATCTCGCGCAGCGGTCGCTGTCGATGGTCGCGCGCAACTGCGCGGGCGTCGCGCCCGACTGGGGTGACGCCGAGGCGTCGCGCGAGGACCTCGAATTGCTTGCCGAGGCCGATGCGCTGCTCGCCGCCGCCCGCGCGCATATGGAGAGCTACGCGATCCACCAGTACCTCGCCGGCGTGTTCGAGGTGATCGCCGGGGCGAACCGCTATTTCGCCAACAGCGAACCCTGGCGGCTGGCCAAAAGCGATCCCGCGCGCATGCGCCTGGTGCTTTACGTGACCATCGAAACGCTGCGGATCGCCGCGATCCTGCTGCAGCCGGTATTGCCCGAGGCGATGGGCCGGCTGCTGGATCTGCTGGCGGTCCCCCCGGAGGCCCGCGATTTTTCGGCGCTCGGCGACGCCGGCGAACTCGGGGGGTTAACGGGGGGCCATCGGCTGAGGCCGGGCGCCGCGCTGCCTTCGCCGGCGCCGATTTTTCCGCGCCATGTCGAGCCCGAGACCGAAGCGCCATGAGGCTGATCGACAGCCATTGCCATCTCGATTTTGCCGATTTTGCCGACGAAATCGAGGCGGTGGTGGCGCGCGCCGGCGCGGCGGGCGTCGAGCGTCTCATCACGATTTCGACGCGCGTCGCACATGGCCCGCGGCTCGCGGCGCTCGCCGAGCGGTTCGAGCAGCTCTATTTCACCATCGGCACGCACCCGCACCAGGCCGCCGACGAAGCGGTGACCGACGCGGCCGCGATCACCGCCTATGCCGCGCATTGCAAGTGCGTCGGCATCGGCGAGGCCGGTCTCGACTATCACTACGACTACGTGCCGCGCGACGTCGCGGCGAGGGTGTTTCGCGCGCAAATCGGCCTCGCGCGGGCGCTCGATCTGCCGTTGGTGATCCACGCGCGCGACGCCGACGACGATATGGCGGCGATCCTTCGCGATGAAATGGGGAAGGGGGCTTTCAACGCCGTTCTGCATTGTTTCACCTCCTCGCGGGCGCTCGCGGAAACCGGACTCGCGCTCGGCTTCTACATCTCGTTTTCCGGCGTGCTGACCTTCAAGAATTCTCAAGGCCTGCGCGACATTGCGCGCGACGTGCCGATGGAGCGGCTGCTGGTCGAAACGGATGCGCCGTTTCTCAGCCCGACGCCCCATCGCGGCAAGCGCAACGAGCCTGCCTTCATCGTCGAGACCGCGCGCGTGCTGGCCAAGGTCAAAGGCGTCGACGACGAGGCGATCGCCGCGGCGACCCGCGCCAACACGCTGCGGCTGTTCGACAAGATGCCGCCGCTGGCCGGCGCGCCGTGAGCCTTGCGCTGACCATCCTTGGTTGCGGCTCGTCCGGCGGCGTGCCGCGCGTCGCGCAAGGCTGGGGCGCCTGCGACCCCGCCAATCCGCGCAATCGGCGCCGGCGCTGCTCGGTGCTGGTCGAGCGCGGCGGCGGCGCGCGGACGAGCGTGCTGGTCGATCTGTCGCCCGACCTTCGCGAACAATTGCTCGGCGTCGGCGTCGACCGCCTCGACGGCGTGCTGATGACCCATTCGCACGCCGACCACACCCACGGGATCGACGACCTTCGCCCGCTGGTCATCGCGATGCGCAAGCGGATCGACGTTCATATGGACGAGGCGACGTCGCGCGTCGTTCGCCGGGCGTTCGGCTACATCTTCGAGGCGCCGCCGGGCAGCCTGTATCCGGCGTTGCTCAACGAGGAGCGGCTGACCAAGGGGCGGCTTGCGCGGATCGAGGGTCCGGGCGGCCCGATCGAGGCGCTGCCGTTCGGCCTCGACCACGGCGACATCCCCTCGCTCGGCTTCCGTTTCGGCGCGCTCGCCTATACGCCGGACCTCAAGGCGATCCCGGCCGAGAGCGTGCCGTTCCTCGAAGGGCTGGACACGTGGATCATCGGCGGCCTGCGCTACAAGCCGCATCCGACGCATTTTTCGGTCGACGAGGCGCTCGCCTGGGTCGCCCGGATGCGCCCGCGCCAGGCGGTCATCACCAACCTGCACACCGACCTCGACTACGAGGAATTGAAGGCGCGGCTGCCCGCCAACGTGACGCCGGCCTATGACGGTCTGCGCATCGAGGGCTTTTGACGACCGTGGCGGCTCGTTGCGGCCGGTTCGTTAAGACCATCGTCCAAGACTTATGAGATTGTGGGAGAAAATACCATTCGACATTCCGCTGTCGCGCCAACCGGCGATCAATCCGTAGGTTCCATAATATACATTATGCGAATCGAGCATGTAGCCGTGCCGACAAGCGGCGGGATCACAGCGGACACACGTTCAGCGTCGCGGCGTTCTTGGTTCCGGAAGGCGGACTTCCGCACCGGCTGGCAAAGATGACGCGCCGAGTCGATATGTCTTATGATCCGCCGCCTCGGGCGGAGGCAAACGACATTCGAGATCCCCGGCTTGGATCAGGTGGGCGAGTCGTGACGCGAGGAAGAGGTCACCAACTTGATGGTAGTCGCCGGACTCTTGCGTCGCCACCTCGCCGATCAGCCGCATCGCACGTTTCCATTGGTTATTTGCCTGGCCGATCAGGCTTTGATCGAATGCGGAAATCGGCGCTGAAACGAGCCCGTCTGGACCGATGAGCCTCAGCGGGGCGTTTTCCCTTTGCAGACCACGCCACGTCTCTTCATGGACGCGGCGCTGGGCAGGATCGAGAGGCTTGGCCAGATCCCACAGGGCCTCCCTCGCGATCAGTTCGGGACCAAGCATGCTGAGACTGCGGGCCTTGTCGCGCCGACGTGTCCCGTCGGCCCATCGATACTCGACATCAATGTCGGCGAGATCGATCACCTCGTAGGATTGATCGCCCATCCGATGAATCCAAGCAAGGAACGCAGCATATTGGTTCGCGGACCTTCTTGACGTCCAAACAACACGACGCCTCCCCGGCTCAGAAGCCTGCTTCCAAAATGCATTGACGCTCCGCGGCAGCCATGCCCAATCCTCGCGGAGACTTCCCATCTGATCGACCATCCAACGAACGCGTGCGGCCGGCGCAGGAGGATTGATCGGACCACACGCCAGGGAATCGGTGAAACCGACGACGCCTTCCTTTCGGCCCGCCAGCTTGAGAGCCTGCCTCAACAATCCAGGCGCGCTAATGGACAGTACGACGTGCAGCGTTTCAGGCGTTTTGGACAACTCAATCCCCCGCCCTACATCCGCTGTGCGGTGAACTCGCCGCTGGCTCTTGGCAGCCGCGAGAACGTCCAGGAGCCGCGGATGACGCGATCGCGGCCGAGCGTTCCGCGGAACGTCGAAAGGCCGTTAATTCCTATCGCGATGGTGGCGATGATGCGCCACTGCCAGGAAATATCGGCGCCGTCGATGAGCCCGCTCGCCGAGCCCGCGCCGTTCGGCCCTTTGCAGGAACCGGTCAACTGATCGCCCGCCTGACGGAACGTGCAAATCGGGCTGACGTAAGTCAGCAGGTTCCCGGTGACGATGCGGCCGCTGACGCTCCAGGCGCCGGAAAAGTCGATTTCGTCGGCTTTGGCCAACGAAGAAACCGTCAGCGCCAGTCCGATCGCCGCGTCAGCCCCCAGCCTCGCAATTCCCCCCATCGCCCCGCCCCCTGCTAGCCCCGGCGTTCAGCCTGCCGGTTCCGGACGCCGCTGACAAGTCGCCGCGCCTCGAGCGCGCGACGACGTTCCGACAAGCAACATCGACCGCTGTCGCACTCTGCGCGGCTAGCCGGAAATTCTCGATTTGCGAAATGGTCGGAGTGGCGGGATTCGAACCCACGACCCCTAGTCCCCCAGACTAGTGCGCTAACCGGGCTGCGCTACACTCCGACGGGCGTGGTTATAGGCGAGCCCCCGCGCACATGCAATGCGCGCGCATCTAGGTGTCGGTAGCGCACGATATGACCGGTTTAGGTAGCGCACGATCTGTCCGGTAGCGTCTTTGCCTCATGGAGGGCTTTGGATGCGCCGGTCGGAAGCCCTTCAGGGTGTGCGGATGATGAGGTTTTTGGACATTTTGGGACGTTACGAAGCAGCGGAGTTCGGTCAACTGGAAGCAGCCGAGCTTTTGGGCGTTGGCGAGCGGACGTTTCGGCGTTGGCGCCAGCGGCTGGAGGACGACGGCGAAGCGGGCTTGCTGGACCGGCGGCTTGGCAAAGCTTCGAGCAAGCGGGTTCCGGCGGAATGGGAGGCGGAGGTGGAGGCGCTTTATCGCGGCCGCTATGTCGGCTTCACGGCCAAGCATTTTCATGAATGCCTGGTGGGGCGCCATTCTTTCTCGTGGGGCTACACCTGGACGAAGGGGTTTCTTCAATCGAAGGGCCTGCTGGAGCGCGCCGAGCGGCGCGGCGCGCATCGACGCAAGCGGCCGCGCCGACCTGTGCCGGGGATGATGCTGCACCAGGACGGCTCGCGGCATGAATGGCTCAGCGGCCGGCCGGCGCTCGATCTGATCGTGACGCTGGACGATGCGACGAGCGCCATTCTTTCGGCCTTTCTGGTTGAGGAAGAGGGCACGGATTCGACGTTCCGCGCCTTGGCGGAGGTGTTTGGCCAGCACGGCCTGCCGCTCAGCCTTTATACGGATCGGGGCAGCCATTATTTTTACACGCCGGAGGCTGGCGGAAAGGTCGATCGGTCGCGCCTGACGCAAGTCGGCCGCGCGCTCGATCATCTGGGCGTCGAACATATCGCGGCCTATTCGCCCCAGGCGCGCGGCCGTTCGGAACGCGCCTTCCAGACCTTGCAGGATCGGTTGACCAAAGAGCTGGCGCTGGCCGGGATCGACACGATCGAGGCCGCCAACGCCTTCATCAGAGCCGTCTACATGCCCGCCCACAACGCGCGCTTCGCCGTCGAGGCCGAACAGGACGGCGTCGCCTTCGTCGCCATCAAGGGCGTTGATCTCAGCGAGATTCTCTGCGTCCAGGAAGAGCGCTGCGTGGGCAACGACAATTGCGTCACATTCAATGGGCTCAAGCTGCAGATTCCCGAAAGCCCGCTGCGCGCCCATTTCGTCAAGGCGAAGGTCAAGGTTCGCCAATATCGCGACGGAACCCATGCCGTCTTTCATGGACCAAGATGTTTGGGCCGATACGACAACAAAGGTCTCCTCAGCCAAGAAAAAATCGCCGCTTAAGCCCGCTCGGCGGCGAGCCCGTGGACGGCGTGGACAAGCCTACGACTTGCCCACCCCGCCCACAGGAACAAAAACAGAAGAAGCGGACATTTGATGCGCTACCAAAACCGGCCAAGTTAATTCGCTATCGACATGCGCGCGCATCTAGGCTGTGCGCGCCAGCGACAGGATGCGCTCGCCCTCGGCGATGTCGGCCAGTGCGCTCCTGAGCGCCTGCAGATCGGCGACGGAAAGCTCGGGCGGCCCGGTCGGTCGCCGGTCGCCGCGCGCCGCCGCGGCGCGATCCCGAGGCTCGGCGACGACAGCCGGCGCGCTCGCCACCTCTTCGACACGCTCCGCAACTTCAGCCTGTCTTGACGAAGCGACGGCGCGCGCGCCCTGCTCCTTGAACAGTTTCTGAACGCCCTTGATCGTATAGCCTTCGCCGTAGAGAAGCTGCTTGATCGCGCGCAGCAGTTCGACGTCGTCGGGGCGGTAGTAGCGCCGCCCGCCCCCGCGCTTCAGCGGCTTGATCTGCGGAAACCGCGTTTCCCAGAAACGCAGCACATGTTGCGGCAGATCCAGGTCGTCGGCCGCTTCGCTGATCGTGCGGAATGCGTCGGGACTCTTGTCCATCGCGCCTCACATCGCCGCCGGCCCCGCGGCCGGACCGCCGGTTAGTCCTTTTGCGCGTCGCCGGCGCCGCCGTTGATCCGCGACTTGAGGACGTTCGAGGGCTTGAAGACCATCACGCGTCTCGGCAGTATCGGCACCTCGACGCCGGTCTTGGGGTTGCGGCCGATGCGCTGGCCCTTCGAGCGCACGACAAACGAACCGAAAGACGATAGTTTCACCGTTTCGCCGCGCGCCGCCGCATCGCAGATTTCATCGAGGACGTTCTGCACCAGATCGGAAGACTCGGTGCGCGAAAGCCCCACGCGCTGATAGACCGCTTCCGACAAATCCGCACGCGTTATGGTGCGCCCGGATTGGCGGCCATTCTTCTGCTCGGACATGCTAATCCCCAAAATTACTTTTCAGCCCGACAAGCCCCGCCCGGCAATGTCACCCCGCAATGGCTTCTTTCACCCCGAAACGGGCGTCGGAAGGTGGTGTGGCGCAGCACCTTAGTGCATAACGCGGCCGAATTGAAACCGGGTCGACAGGCCGGCGGCCAAATTTCTGTCGGGTGAGGCGCCGTTGTCGCAGGGCGCCGCCCGGCGGCGCGGCTCCGCCCCGGTCAGCCGCGCAACATACGGTCGAGGAAAGCATGAATGACGGGAGTCGGGTCGCGTTGGTCACCGGCGCCTCGCGCGGCATCGGGCGCGCGGTCGCCGTGGCGCTCGCCGGCGCGGGCGCGCATGTCATTGCTCTGGCCCGCACGCAGGGCGCCCTCGAGGAGCTGGACGACGAAATACGCGCGCTGCGCCCGGCTGCGCCCTCCCCGACGACCCTCGTTCCCTGCGATCTGCGCGATCAGCCGGCGATCGACCGGCTCGGCGAGGCGATTTTCCGGCGCTGGGGCCGGCTTGACGCGCTCGTCGGCGCGGCCGGCCTGCTCGGCCCGCTGTCGCCGCTGCACCATGTCGATCCGAAGGCGTGGGATGACGTGCTGGGGGTCAATGTGACCGCGAACTGGCGGCTCATCCGCGCGCTCGATCCGTTGCTGCGCGCATCGCAAGCGGGTCGGGCGGTGTTCATCACCTCGGGCGCCGCCTCGCGCAGCGTGCTACGCGCCTATTGGGGCCCCTACGCCGCCTCGAAGGCGGCGCTCGACGCGCTCGCCCGCACCTACGCCGCCGAAACCGCCAACACCTCGGCGATCCGCGTCATGCTGGTCAACCCCGGTCCGCTGCGCACCCGCATGCGCGCCGAGGCGATGCCGGGCGAAGATCCGCTGACCCTGCGAACGCCCGAAGAGCTGGCCCCGAAAATCGTCGCGCTGTGCTCTCCGGACTGGTCGCAGACCGGCAAGCTCTACGACTTTCCGCAAGACGCGGTGATGTCGTTCCAGGCGCCGGCATAGCGCGCCCGCGCGATTTTGCTTGCACGCCGCGCGCGCTCGACTATAACGCGCCGATCCGAAGCGTCCCGCTGGGGGCTGAACGGAAGACGCGCCTCGAGCGAAGTTTCGCCGCGGCGCGCAGGGCCAAAAGCCCGCCTTCCCGTGTTCCCGCCTTCGATCAGATCCGGTCGAGCCTTTCCCGGGCTCGAAGGGCTCAGCGTGGGGCGCATCGCGCAACAGGAAAGAAGGCTCATTATGGCTCTTTACGAGCATGTCTATATGGCGCGCCAGGACGTGTCCGCGCAGCAGGTCGAGGCGTTGACCGAGCAGCTCAAGGGCTTGCTGGTCGCCAACGGCGGTTCGGTGACCAAGGTCGAGTACTGGGGCGTGAAGTCCCTCGCCTTCCGCGTCAAGAAAAACCGCAAGGCGCATTTTTCGCTGCTCAACATCGACGCGCCTTCGGCGGCGGTCGTCGAAATGGAGCGCCAGCTCGGCCTCAACGAAGACGTCATCCGCTATCTCACGCTGCGCGTCGACGAGCATGAGGCGGGTCCGTCGGCGATGTTGCGCAAGCGCGACGACGCCGACCGCGACGATCGCGGCGAACGCCGCGGCGGCCGCTTCGATCGCGGCGACCGGGGCGATCGACCCGACCGCGGCGACCGTCCCGATCGCCCTCGCCGCCCTCGTGAGGATTCCGCGCCCGCAGGAGCCATCTGATGTCGACCGCCCCTCGCCGCCCGTTCTTCCGCCGCCGCAAGACCTGCCCGTTCTCCGGCCCCAACGCGCCAAAGATCGACTACAAGGACACCCGTCTGCTGTCGCGCTACATATCCGAGCGCGGCAAGATCGTGCCTTCGCGCATCACCGCGGTCTCCGCCAAGAAGCAACGCGAACTGGCCCAGGCGATCAAACGCGCGCGCTTTCTTGGCCTGTTGCCCTACGTGATCCGCTGAGTTTGGTCCGGACGCCGCTGACGCTCGCGCGGCGCGCCGGCCCGATCAACACCTAAGTCGACCGGGCCGGATGAGCCGGCGTGGTTTGGCTGGGACAGGCGGCGCAACGCTGACCTTTCCCTAACCGCCACAGGATGCGGGACAGCTCGACGATGATGCAACGCGTTGGCATGGCTATTGGCGCGGGTTTGGCCGCCGCCCTGCTTTTCGCCGTCAAAGGCACCTTGCTGGCGATGGCGCTCGCCTGTCTCGCGCCGCTGCCGATCGTCATCGCGACGCTCGGCTGGGGGCTGGACATGGGCGCGCTGGCCGCGGCGATCGCCAGCGTCGGCGCGGCGGTTGTGGTCGATCCCCTGGCCGGCGGCTGGTTTGCCGTCTCTATCGGCCTGCCTGCCTGGTTGCTCAGCTTCCTTGGCCAGCTGCGGCGCGGGCGTCTCTTCGCCTTCTATCCCTTCGCCGTCGCCAGGACCGACGACAAGACATGGTTTCCCGTCGGTGACATCGTCGCCGTCGCCGCCCTGATCGGCGCGATCGTCGGCGCGGGCGCGCTGGCGTCGCTCGTGCTGGTCTATGGCGGTTATCACAAGGGCGTCGACGCGCTGGCCGCCGAACTCGTCCCCGAGCTTAGGGGCGCGCTCGATGGCGCCATGACGCTGCCGGGCGGCGTCAGCGTCGAGGAATTCGCCGCGCTGATCGTGCGCCTGTCGTCGCCGGCGATGTTGGCCAGCACGACCTGCCTGATGCTGTGCGCCAACCTCTACGCCGGCGCGCGCGCAGTCCAGTTGTCGCAGCGCCTGAAGCGTCCGTGGTCGAACTTGCCGGAGGCGCTGGTCCTGCCGCCGCTCCTTGGGATTGGCCTGATCGTCTGCGTCGCGCTCGCCTTCGCCCTGCCCGGCTCGGCCGGTCACGCCGCGTGGATCGGCGTCGGGTCCCTCGGATGCGCCTATGTGATGCAGGGTCTCGCGGTGATTCATTGCGTGTCGCGCGGCCTGCCGACGCGAAGCCCGCTGCTGGTCGCGCTCTACCTCGTCAGCATCGTCATTGTGCCTTTGTCGCTGCCGGCGCTGGCGCTCGTCGGCCTCGTCGAAAGCCTGCTGTCGCTGCGCGCCCGGCGCGCCGCGGCCGCCAATATCAAATCCTGAACATCAACCCGCAAGGAGAGAACCATGGAAGTCATTTTGCTCGAACGCGTCGCCAAGCTCGGTCAGATGGGCGAGACAGTGCGCGTGAAGGACGGTTTCGCCCGCAATTTTCTGCTGCCGCATGGCAAGGCCCTGCGCGCCACCGAAGCCAACAAGAAGAAATTCGAAGGCCAGCGCCGCCAGCTCGAGGCGCGCAATCTCGAACTCAAGTCCGAAGCGAGCGTCGTCGCCGAGAAGCTTGACGGCCTCAGCTTCGTCATCATCCGCCAGGCTGGCGAGACCGGCCAGCTCTACGGATCGGTGTCGGCGCGCGACATCAGCGAGGCGATCACCGCGGCGGGCTTCTCGGTCCATCGCAACCAGATCGTCCTGCTCCAGCCCATCAAGACGCTCGGCCTTCACAACACGCCGGTGCAGTTGCATCCGGAAGTCGCGGCGAAGGTGACGATCAACGTCGCCCGCTCGCCGGAACAGGCGGAGCGCCAGTCGAAGGGCGAGGATCTTTCGGTGCGCGAGGAATCCTCGATGGACGATCTCGGCCTCGAAGTCGGCCAGGCGTTGGCCGAAGCCGGGCCGGGGGAGAGCCTCGGCCGCGAGTGACGATCGCGGCGGCGCTTTCCGGCGTCCCTGAACCGGCGAAGGAGCGGCTGGGAGTTCCGCGGCCGGCCCGTTCAGGCGAAGCGGAACTCGCTGACGTGCCGGTATTCCTCGTCGGACCGCAGCACGCAGTCGGAGAAATGCCGGCGATTGGGCGAGTCCGGGAACGCCTGCGGCTCCAGGCACAGTCCCGCATGGGCGCCGTAATGGACGCCGTCGATGCCGGGAACGGGACAATTCAGCTTAGCCGCGTCATAAAACTGCACGCCCGGTTCGCTCGAATGCAATTCCATTTTCACGCCGTTCTTCGGCGAGAACAACGTCGCGACATGCGCGAGGCCGTCGGCGCCGGGTTGGTCGACCGCCACGAAATTGGTGTCGTAGGTCGTCCCCGAACTGTGACGCACCGGACGCGGCTTGCGAAAATCATACGGCGTGTCGGCGACCGCGCGAATTTCTCCGGTCGGGATCAGTTCGGCGTCGGTCGGCGTGAAGAAATCGCAATTCAGCATCAGTTCATGATCGAGGATGTCGGGCGAGCCGTCGAGATTGAAATAGGCGTGCTGGGTGAGGTTGACGATCGTCGGGCGGTCGCATACCGCCGACAGTTCGACGCGCAGCGTCGCCGGCTCCAGCATCCGATAGGTGCAGTTCGCGGTGAGATTGCCGGGAAAGCCGCTGTCGCCGTCGGGCGATTGCAGCGTCAACGTCATCGACGAAGCATCGTGATTGCCGAGCTGCCACACGCGCCTGCCGAAGCCGCGCGGGCCGCCGTGCAGCGTGTGCTTTTCGCCGGGCTTCGTATCGAGAACGTGAACCACTCCGTCCAGCGTGAAGCGCCCGTTGGCGATGCGATTGGCGAAGCGGCCGGGCGCCGCGCCGAAGCTGGGCGAATGGGCCTGATAGTCGGTCAGGGTATTGAGGCCGAGGGTCACATGTTGCGGCCCCGCCGACGTCGGGATGACGAGATCGCGCAACACGGCGCCCCAGCTGATGATCTTTGCGACGGCGCCCGCCCTGGAGGCGATCGTAATCTCGACGACGGGAACGCCGTCGACCTCGCCAATCATGCGCATGTTCATAGCGGCCTCCGCCCCGTCCGATCGGGGAACAGCAGGATGGCGCAAGCGGGCGCCGGCGGCAAGGCGCGCCGCGCGGTTGTCGCCCGCTTTCTGGTTCGCTGTGCTACCCTTAGGCAAACGATTCGAACGAAAGCAGTCGATGGACGATGACCTGTTCGGCGCCTCGGGTGCGCGCGCCAAATCGGCTCCCAAGCCCAAGCCGCCCGCGCTTCGCGCGGCGACGCCGGGAGAGCTCGACTATAACGCGTCCTCGATCGAAGTTCTCGAAGGGCTGGAGCCGGTGCGTCGCCGCCCCGGCATGTATGTCGGCGGCACCGACGCCAACGCCCTGCACCATCTGTTCGCCGAAGTGATCGACAATGCGATGGACGAGGCGGTCGCCGGCCACGCGACCTTCATCGAAGCCTCGTTCGAGGACGGCGGCTGGTTGAGCGTGACCGACAACGGTCGCGGCATTCCGGTCGACGCCCATCCCAAATTCCCCAAAAAATCGGCGCTCGAAGTGATCATGACCACGCTGCATTCGGGCGGCAAGTTCGACAGCGGCGCCTATCAGACTTCGGGCGGTCTGCATGGCGTCGGCGTCTCGGTGGTCAACGCCCTGTCGTCGCGGCTCGAAGTGGAGGTCGCGCGCGGGCAGACCCTGTATCGCCAGGCGTTCGAGCGCGGCCGTCCGGTCACCAGGCTCGAGACGATCGGCAAGGCGCCGAACCGGCGCGGCACCAAGGTGCGCTTCCTGCCCGACGAGCAGATTTTCGGCAAAGACGCGCGTTTCGATCCCGCCCGCGTGTTCAAGATGGCGCGCGCCAAGGCCTATCTGTTCGGCGGCGTCGAAATTCGCTGGCGTTGCGCGCCCGCTTTCGTCGACGCCAAGGTCCCGGCCGAGGCGGTGTTCCGCTTTCCCGGCGGGCTGAAGGACTATCTCGCCCTCGACATCGAGGGCCAGGAGCTGGTCATCGACCAGCCATTCTTCGGCAAAATCACCAAGCCCGGCGGTCACGGCTCGCTCGAATGGGCGATCGCCTGGCTGGCCGGCGAGGACGGCTTCGTCCACTCCTATTGCAACACCATTCCGACCCCCGACGGGGGAACCCACGAGACCGGCCTGCGCATCGCCCTGCTCCGCGCGCTCAAGGACCACGCCGAACGCGTCGGCCAGGCCAAGCGGGCGGGCGCGCTGACCACCGACGACGTGATGGCCACCTGCGCCGCGCTGATCTCGGTGTTCATTCGCGAGCCGGAGTTTCAGGGCCAGAACAAGGGGCGGCTGCAAACCGTCGAAGCCGGCCGGATCGTTGAAGGCGCCATTCGCGACGCGTTCGATCACTGGCTCGCCGCTTCGCCCAGTCAGGCGACCCGGCTGCTCGACTGGTCGCTCGAGCGCGCCGAGGAGCGCCTGCGCCGCCGCGCCGAAAAAGACATCGCGCGCAAGTCCGCGGGGCGCAAACTGCGCCTCCCCGGAAAGCTCGCAGACTGCTCGAACACCTCGGCGCAAGGCTCTGAACTTTTTATTGTCGAAGGCGATTCGGCGGGCGGCTCCGCCAAGCAGGCCCGCGACCGCGCCTCGCAAGCGATCCTCCCCCTGCGCGGCAAAATCCTCAACGTCGCCTCGGCGACGCGCGACAAGCTCGCGCAGAATCAGCAGCTCGCCGACCTCCTGCAGGCGCTGGGATCGGGCTCGGAATCAAGCTATCGCTCAAGCGACCTGCGCTATGACAAGATCATCATCATGACCGACGCCGATGTCGACGGCGCCCATATCGCCTCGCTGCTGATCACCTTCTTCTACCGCCTGACGCCGAAGTTGATCGAGGAGGGCCATCTCTTTCTGGCGGTTCCCCCGCTCTATCGCCTGACCCAGGGCGCCAAGTCGATCTACGCGCGCGACGACGCGCACAAAGACCAGTTGATGAAGGGCGGGTTCTCGGGGCGCGGCGCCATCGAAGTCAGCCGCTTCAAGGGTCTTGGCGAAATGCCGATGCGCGATCTCAGGGACACCACGATGGATCCCGCCAAGCGCGCGTTGTTGCGCGTCTCCATTCTCGACGCCGAGCGCGCAGCGACGGCTGACGTGGTCGAGCGGCTGATGGGCGTAAAGCCCGAAGCGCGCTTCGCCTTCATCCAGGAGCGGGCGCCGCGGGCGATCGAACTCGTCGATATCTAGGCCGGGCCGCAACACTTCATTTACCATGTTGACGCTACGATACTCGTCGGTAAGCGAGAATCGCAATGACGTCCGGGCTTTGGAAGAACAGAAACGGCTCGACGATCGAGTATTTCGCGGTCGCTGCCGGCCTTATCGCCACGGTGGCGCTGTTCGTCGGATATTCCGCGCAACAACTGGCGAGCGACGGCGATCTGCCGACGATCGCCCTGCTCAATTCCGATCAGTATGTCGCCACCAAATCGCGCCCCCCCAGTTTCAACACGATCGACTACGCGACAACCGGTTCTGTCAGTCGGGGACAGGTGGTCGTGCTCGACCCCTGCACGGGTCGCCAAAAGTCGGACTGAGGCGCGCCGCTTTCGCTCGTTTGGCTCCCGCCGCGGCGGCGCGCTGGAGAGTCCGAGCGGACGGAACAATGCCGCCACGGCTGCGTTGATCGGCGCTGCTGCGCCGTCGTCATTCCCGCACAATCCGGCCTGCTGGACGGCGCGGCGCTCAGGGAGAGGTCCCGCGGCGGCGCGCGCCTGGCGGCGCGTCACGCCCCGAAGCTGCGGCTCGTGAAGTCGAAATGAAGTCAAACTGTGATAAGGCGATCCGCGCGAATCATCTGGCCCCGCCTGAAAAAATGCGATATTGTGTCGCATCGGTCGCCCGGTATATTTTTGCTGGACGGCAAGGCAGGCTATAGTGATGCGGTCGACTGCTCTTTTTTCATGGCCGACCCGACGCCGGCGCCCAGCGGCGCAGGATCTGGCGTGTATTTGGCCGCCATCCGACCATTCCAGCGCGATCATCGACGGATCGGCCCTGTGACAGCGGCTGCGGCGAGCTGATGAGCAATCACCGGAAAGCATCCACCAACTTGCGGCGCAGCAGCGACGCTTCAGACGGGTTTTGCTGCTGAGCGGCGGCGCGGGCGGGAGTCGTGTCAGGGACGCCACGGCTCTTAATTCTATGAGGGACAGCGGAGACTTGGGGACAACATGAGCAAGGGTAAAGATTTCCGGGCGCCAAGGAAGCGCGGATTCGACGACGACGGGCCGATGCCCTACGAGTTCGCGTCCCCGCCCCTCGCGCGGCTTCGACGGCGGACCGGGCGGGTTCCCCGGCGGGCCGCCTGGCGGCGCTCCCAGCGCCGCGCCGTCATCGGTGGCTGCGGGGCCGGCGGTCGACGCGATCGTCAAATGGTTCAAGGCGGACAAGGGTTACGGTTTCGTCGAACTGGCGAACGGCCAGGGCGACGCGTTTCTGCATGTGAACGCGCTGCACGCGTCGGGGCACGATTCCGTGCCGCCGGGCGCCAAGCTGCGCGTTCAGGTCGGCGCCGGCGCCAAGGGCGCGCAGGTGACGCGCGTGTTGGAGGTCGACACCGCCGGGGCGCTGGAGCGCGCCCCGCAACGCTCGTTCAGCGACGCGCCGCGTCCGCCGCGGCGGGCTGCGCCGGATCTGTCGACCGCGGTCAGCGTCGCCGGCAAGGTGAAGTGGTTCGACGACGCCAAAGGCTTCGGCTTTGTGGCGAGCGACGACGGCGGCAAGGACGTCTTCGTGCATATCTCGATCCTCGGGCCGGCTGGCTTGACCCATCTGTCGGAAGGCCAGAGCGTGAACATGCGCGTCGTCGACACGCCGAAAGGACGCGAAGCGGTTTCGCTCTCCGTCTGACCCGATCCGGCGAAGGTCCGCGCGGCTATACCCGGTCGCGTGCGGCGCCGGAAAGCGAAAGCGCGATTGGTCCGCAACGGGGCGATCGCGTTGCGTTGCGGGCGGCGTTTCAAGGAACCTCTGATTTCCGGGGCTCCTCTGCGCGCCCTTGGGCACGCGCGCTCTGGCTTTTTTCAACATAGTCTGGCCGGCGATCGGCCGAGGCGGGACAGACTGATGAAGCCTTCGCGCGAAATCGCCGCGCTGCTCGATGTCATGGCGGCGCTGCGCACACCGGGCTCCGGCTGTCCGTGGGACCTCGAACAGAACTTCTCGACGATTGCCCCGTTCACCATCGAGGAAGCCTACGAGGTCGCCGACGCGATCGAGCGCGGCGACATGGCGGACCTGCGCGACGAACTCGGCGACCTGCTGCTGCAGGTCGTGTTCCACGCCCGCATGGCGCAAGAGGCCGGTCATTTCGATTTCGGCGGCGTGGTCGAGGCGATAACGACGAAACTGATCCGCCGGCACCCCCACGTGTTCGCAGGCGCGCGTGATTTGTCCCCGGCCGAAGTCAAGGCGCTTTGGGGGCGGATCAAGGCGCAGGAGAAGCTCGATCGCGCGCAGGCGCGCCGCGAGGCCGGCGCGCCGGAGCCGCCGGCCGGCGCACTGGCGGGAGCGCCGCTCGCCCTGCCCGCCCTCACCCGCGCCGTGAAGCTGCAGGAAAAGGCCGGCAAAGTCGGATTCGACTGGCGCGACGCCGGGGCAGTCCTCGCCAAGTTGCGCGAGGAGACCGAAGAGATCGAAGAGGCGCTGGCGGCCGGCGATGCGCAGGCCGTGCGGGGCGAAGTGGGCGACCTGCTGTTCGTCGTCGCCAATCTCGCGCGCCATCTCGACGTCGATCCGGAAGCCGCGCTGCGCGGCGCCAATGCGAAATTCGAGCGGCGGTTCGCCCATATCGAGGCGCGGCTCGGCCAGCAGGGCCGTCGCCCTGACGACGCCAGCCTCGCGGAAATGGACGCGCTGTGGGACGAGGCCAAGCGCGAAGAGCGCGAACGGGCGTAAGCGCCGGTCGGACGGCTCCTGCGACAGCGGTGGATGTGTATGTCGCCCTGATTCGCGGCGTCAATGTTGGGGGGCGTCAACAAGCTGCCGATGAGCGATGTCCGGGCGATCTTCGAAAGCCTCGGCTGCGAGCGCGTCGAAACGATCATCCGGAGCGGCAACGTGGTCTTCCAAGCGCCCGAGTCGATCGCCCGCAATCCGCCGTCGGTCGTGGAAGCGGAAATCAGACGGCGCTTCGCGATTGCCGCGCCGGTCATTCTGCGCAGCGGCGCAGCGTGGACAAGATCGTCGATGCAACCCTATTTGCGCGCCGACGCCGATCCAGCGGGGCTCGGCATTGCCGGGGCGCCGTCTGCGGCCAAGCGCGCCTCAGAGCGGCGGCGCGGCGGCGAAGCGCTGTTTGACGCGGGCGAGCCTGTCCGGCGCGACGCGGACTTGCAGATGGATGCGGCCGTCGTCGGAAGTCTGGCGCGTCATCACCTCGGTGTTTTCATAGAGCCAGTGAAGGCCGCGCCCGTCGGCGCTCCCAAGCTCGATTTCCAGCAGGCTGCGCCCCAGCGCAAGACGCGCCTCGATCGCCTCGAGCAGCCGCCCGATCCCCTCCCCGGTCAACGCCGACACCGCCAGGGGAAGGTTCGAATCGCCGTTGCGCCGCTCGAGGATCGCAGCGCGAAGCTCGGCGTCGAGTTTGTCGAGCTTGTTCCACACTTCGATCACCCGCTCAGCGCCGGCGGCGACGCCAAGCTCGCCCAGGACTTTCTCGACGTCCTGGCGTTGCGCCTCGCTGTCTCCGTGCGCGATATCGCGCACATGCAGGATGACGTCGGCGGCGATCACCTCTTCCAGAGTCGCCCGGAACGCCGAGATCAACATGGTGGGCAGATCGGAGATGAAGCCGACCGTGTCGGACAGGATCGCCGATCCGCCATGCGGCAGCTTCAACAGCCGCATCGTCGGATCGAGCGTGGCGAACAGCATGTCCGCTGCCGCGACGTCGGCTTGGGTCAGGCGGTTGAACAGCGTCGACTTGCCGGCGTTGGTGTAGCCGACCAGCGCGACGATCGGATACGGAACGTCGCTGCGGCTCGCGCGATGCAAGGCGCGCGTTTTCTTGACGCCTTCGAGATCGCGCTCGATGCGCACCATCCGCTCCTGGATCAGGCGTCGGTCGGTTTCAATCTGGGTTTCGCCGGGGCCGCCGAGAAACCCGAAGCCGCCGCGCTGGCGCTCGAGATGGGTCCACGAACGCACCAGGCGCGATTTCTGGTAGGTCAGATGGGCGAGTTCGACTTGCAGCACGCCCTCACGGGTGCGCGCGCGGCGTCCGAAAATCTCGAGGATCAAACCGGTGCGGTCGATGACCTTGGCCTTGAACGCCTTCTCGAGATTGCGCTGCTGCACCGGCGACAGCGCGCAATCCATCACCACGAGATCGATCGCCTCGCTCGCGACCCGCGCGGCGAATTCCTCGACCTTGCCCTTGCCGAGATAAGTCGCCGGTCGGATGGCGTTCAACGCGATGCGCTCGGCCGCCACGATGTCGAGTTCAATCGCCCGGGCGAGGCCGCAGGCTTCCTCAAATCGCGCTTCTGGCGAACGCGCGGGGCCGGCGCCCGCGCGATGGGCCGTCGGATAAGGGCCGACAACCATCGCGCGCGTCAGGGCCGACATCGGTCGCTCCGGCTCGCGCACGGGATCTTCGCGGGTGAACTTGGTCAACGCGGCGCCATCGCTCCACTCAAACGCATTCAGTTTTTCTCGGCGACCGCGCCTTCCTCGCCCGCCTCGAACATCTGGATCGGGGCGGCGGGCATGATGGTCGAGATGGCGTGCTTGTAGACCAGTTGGGAATGGCCATCGCGGCGCAGCAGAAGGCAGAAGTTATCGAACCAGGTGACAAACCCCTGCAGTTTGACCCCGTTGACCAGGAAGATGGTCACCGAGGTCTTCGTCTTGCGGACGTGGTTTAGGAAGGTGTCTTGAAGGTTTTGCGCCTTGTCGCCCGCCATGAGCTTATCCTGTTGATTTTGGGCCGACGAGGACGGCCGTCGCGTCGTTTTTGGTCGTCGGCGCGCCTCGTTGCCTCGCGCCGCAGGATAGTCCAACAATTAGAGATAGTATTGCCACAGGCGCAAGGCAAAGTTTAGAGGCCAGCGCGTTTTTCGTAGTCGACAGGCCGGCTTTAGTCGACATTGAGCGACTTCAGCTTGCGGTGCAGCGCCGAGCGCTCCATGCCGATGAATTCGGCGGTGCGCGAAATGTTGCCGCCGAACCGGCTTATTTGCGCGATCAGATATTCTCGCTCGAACACTTCGCGCGCCTCGCGCAGCGGCAGGCTCATCAGCTTCTCGCCGCCGACGCCGGTCGGGATCGACGGGACCAGCGCGCCGACTTCCGAGGGCAGCATCGCCGCGGTGATTTCGGCCTCCGGATCGCCCGAGGCCAGGATCATCAGGCGCTCGACATTGTTGCGCAACTGCCGGATGTTGCCGGGCCAATCATGCGATTGCAGGACCGCCATCGCATCGCCGGCGATGCGGCGCCGCGCGACGCCCATCGTCGCGGAAAGCTGGTCCATGAAGAATTCGATGAGTTCGGGGATATCCTCGCGCCGCTCCGACAGCGACGGCGCGCGGATCGGCACCACCGAAAGCCGATGGAACAGATCCTCGCGAAACGCGCCTTCGCTGATCGCTTCGCCAAGATCGCGGCTGGTCGAGGAGATGATGCGAACGTCGACATGGACGCGCGCCGAGCCGCCAACCCGCTGGAAATTCTGATCGACCAGAACGCGCAGGATCTTGGCCTGGGTCTCCAGCGGCATGTCGGCCACCTCGTCGAGATAGAGCGTGCCGCCATGCGCCTCTTCGAGCGCCCCGACCTGCCGGGCGCGATCAGGCGCCCCCTCGACGCCGAACAATTCGCTTTCCATCCGGTCGGGAGCCATGGTCGGTGCGTTGATGACGAGGAACGGGCCGTTGGCGCGGCCCGAATGTTCGTGAATCAGCCGCGCCGTCAGTTCCTTGCCGGCGCCGGCCGGTCCGGAGATCAGGATGCGCGAATTGGCCGGGCCGACCCGCTCGATGACCCGGCGGAGGCTGTTGATGACCGCGGAGGAGCCGACCAGTCGGTTGACCGCCCCCGACCGGGTGCGCAAATCGCTGACTTCGCGCTTCAGGCGCGATGTCTCCAGCGCCCGCTCGGCGATCAGGATCAGCCTGTCCGCCTTGAACGGCTTTTCGATAAAATCGTAAGCGCCGAGCTTGATCGCCGAGACCGCGGTTTCGATGTTGCCGTGGCCGGAAATCATCACCACGGGCACTGTCGGATGCTGTCCCTTCACAATCTCCAGCAATTGCAACCCGTCGAGCCGCGACCCCTGCAGCCAGATGTCGAGCAGAATTAATTGCGGGCGCCGCGCTTCGATGGCGGCGAGCGCCTCGTCGGAATTGCGGGCCAGCCGCGTGCCGTGGCCCTCGTCCGAGAGAATGCCCGATACGATCTCGCGAATATCGTCTTCGTCGTCGACAATAAGGATGTCAGTGGCCATTGCTAAAGCATTGCTCTTTCGTTCGCGCCCGGCGCCGTGGAACGCTCTGGCGTGGTTGGCTCGCCGGCGATCGGCAGCGTCAGCCGGACCTGCGCGCCGACGCCGCCGTCCTCGCGCGTCAGGCCATCGAGCAATTCAACGCTGCCGCCGTGATCCTCGAGGATTTTGATGACGATCGGCAGGCCGAGCCCGGTGCCCTCGGCGCGCGTCGTGACATAGGGCTCCATGAGCTTGTGGCGATCCTCGCTCGGAAAGCCTTTGCCGTTGTCGCTGACCGCTATGGTGACGCTCTGGTCCGCGGTGACGTCCATCGTCACCAGAATGCGCCCCCTCCCTTTGCCGCCGCCTTCAAGAGCGTCGATCCCTTCGGCGGCGTTCTTTACGACATTGGTCACCGCCTGCGAGATCAACCGCCGATCGAACCTTGCGATCAACGGCTCGGCGGGAAGCCGATCTTCGATGGCGATCTCCGGGCGTCCGACGCGCATGAGGAACAGGACGCGGCGGACGCAATCGACGAGGTCGTCGCGCGCCGGGGTGGCTTTCGGCATCCGCGCAAACGACGAGAACTCGTCGACCATCCGCTTGATGTCGTCGACCTGGCGGATGATCGTGTCGGTGCATTGATCGAACACGTCGCGCCCTTCGACGATGACGCGCCCGTAGCGACGCTTGAGCCGTTCGGCCGAAAGCTGAATTGGCGTCAGCGGGTTCTTGATCTCATGGGCGATGCGGCGCGCCACGTCGGCCCAGGCGGCGGTGCGCTGGGCGCCGACGAGATCGGTGATGTCGTCGAGCGTTATGACGCTGCCCTGATCGACCCGTTGCGGGTCGCTGGTCACGCGCACGTTGAGGATGCGTTCGCGCCCGTCGCGCTGGAACTTCGCCTGCCCCTGATGAAGCCGCAGCCGCATCGCCTGGGCCTCGTGCAGGATCGGGGCGAGCACCGGCAGGACGGTCTCGATCGGCGCGCCGAGCAGGCTGCGTTGGGATGCGCCGGCCCCCACCAGCCGCTCAGCCGCGGCATTGCTGACCGTGACGATTCCGCGCGCATTCACGCCGATGACCCCCGCCGGGACGCCCGACAGGACCGCCTCAGTGAAGGCGCGTCGTTCGTCGTTGAGCGCGTTGGCGGCGATCAGGCGGTTCTGCTGCTGACTCAGTTCGAGCGTCATCTTGTTGAAGGTGTCGCCGAGATGGCCGAGATCGCCTTCGGAGCGCCGCGTCGGCACCTGCACGTAAAGATTGCCCGATGCGACCTCGTCGGTCGCCCGGATCAGCCGGCGGATCGGCGCGACCAGTTGGTTGGCGAAGGTCAATCCGAGCCACACCGCGGAAAACACCATGGTCAGCGCGAGCAGGACGAACATGATCGCGAAGCCCAGTTCGATGTTGCGACGCGCGGCGTCGAACGCCGTATAGGTCGTCGCGACGTCCGCGGCGTCGCGCGAGAAGTGGTCCGAAAACGGATCGATCGGGCGGCCGGCATAGAAATACCGGTCGTCGAGACCCTGGATCGGGCGCAGCGCGACAAACACCTGGTTATCAGCGAGCAGCAGACACAGTGGCGCGTCCTTGCCTGCGTCGGCGAAATCAGCCGGTTCGGGAGTCGCGATCTGGCGAGCGTCGGAATTGGCCGCCCGGTCGTCGATCGATCCGTCGCCTCTCATGATCAGCGCGACGGTGAACCCCAGCAGTTGGGCGCGCTTGGTCAGATAGTCGTGCATCAACGCGTGATCCGACTGCAGCAGCCGCGCGCTTTGCGACAGATCCGACGCGGTCGCGACCGTGTCGCGCAGCAAGGAGCGGCACTGCGACTCTCGATAGAGATAGGTGGCCTCGGTCGTCTCGCTGATGAACCCGCGGATATCCTTCATGAAGACCGGGTTCAGACCGCGCTCCAGGGAAACCGCGGCGACAACCGCCGTCACGAGCGCCGGAATCGCCGCGACGAGCGAAAACAGCGCCACCACCCGGCTGTGCAGCTTTGAACCCGCCCGGCCTGCGCGGCGCGCCGCGATCACGTTGCGCGCCTCGAGGCCGATCAGCACGAGCAATGTGAGGATGATCAGCGCGTTGCCGCCGAAAATGGCCATCACCACGAATGGCGTTGGGATGACCGGCGTGAATCCGGCAAAGACGATGAAGGTGGCCACGGCGAGCAGCAAGGCGGCGCCGACCGCCAAAGGCCCAAATCGTCCGGCCGTGCGGCCCTCTTCGAACCGACGCGCGCTTTCCGCTCCTCTTTGCGGGGCTGGACTGTTCACTGGCGGCGCACTTCCTTGCCTTGCGCGGTCCCGACGACGGCGCCGCGAGAGTTGCAACTATGCAACGATGTTGCAAGATTGCGACAAATTGGCGGCAGGTTCTGGTGAACAATCGTCGGGAAGGCCGAGAAATCAGCGGATCGTGCGAATAGTCCGCAAATCAAGGTCTCGAATCTTCTTGCGCAGGGTGTTGCGGTTGAGGCCCAGCACTTCGGCCGCCTTGATCTGGTTGCCGCGGGTCGAAGCGAGCGTCGCGGCGATCAGCGGCGCCTCCAGTTCGCGAAGGAGGCGATGATAGAGCCCGACCGGCGGCAGGTCGTTGCCGAACGACCGGAACAAATCCGAGACATGGCGCTCGATCCCGGATGCGAAGTTTTCATTTCCTCCGCCGATCGATGGGCCTCGAACACCATTGGCGAGGCCGCCCGCCCCCGCGAGGCTCAGCGATTGCAGGGGAGCGTTGAGGCCGAGCTCGGTCTCGATGAGCGCCTCTGTGATCGCCTCCTGGGGGTAGAGCGCGGCGAGGCGGCGGGCCAGATTCTCCAATTCCCTGATATTGCCGGGCCAGGGGTAGCGACGAAGCCGCTCCAGCGCGGGGCCATCCAGATGTTTGCTCGGCAGGCCGTCGGCGACGCCCTGGGCGAAGAAATGGCGCGCCAGGTCGGCGATGTCCTCGGTGCGCTCGCGCAGCGGCGGCAAGCGCAGCGGCACGACGTTGAGACGAAAGAACAAATCCTCACGAAACGAGCCCTGCTGAATCGCGTAGCGCAGCTCCTTGTTGGTCGCCGCGATGATGCGCACATCGGTTTTGATCGGCGTTCGCCCGCCCACCGTCGTATATTCGCCTTGTTGCAGAACTCGCAGCAGCCTCGTTTGCGCTTCCATCGGCATGTCGCCGATCTCGTCGAGAAACAGGGTGCCCCCCTCGGCCTGTTCGAAGCGGCCGACCGAGCGGGCGTTGGCGCCGGTGAATGCCCCCTTTTCGTGCCCGAACAGCTCGCTCTCGATCAGATCGCGGGGAATGGCGGCCATATTGATCGCGACGAATGGACCGCTCTTGCGTTTGCCGTAATCGTGCAGCGCGCGGGCGACGAGCTCCTTGCCGGTGCCGGACTCGCCCGTCACCATCACCGTGAGATCGGTCTGCATCAGGCGCGCCAGCGAACGATAGATGTCCTGCATTGCCGGCGAGCGCCCGATCAGCGGCATCGATTCGACCGCCGGAGGCTCCGGTTCGCTCGCCTTGCGGCGCTTCGGCTCGGCGAGCGCACGGCCGACGATGCCGACCAGCTCCTTCAGATCGAAGGGCTTGGGCAAGTATTCATAGGCTCCACGCTCGGACGCCTTGATCGCCGTCATGAACGTGTTCTGGGCGCTCATCACGATGATCGGCAGATCGGGCCGCAATCGCTTGATGCGCGGCAACAATTCGAAGGCGCTGTCGTCCGGCATCACGACGTCGGTGATGACCAGATCCCCCTCGCCCGCGGCGACCCAGCGCCACAGGCCGGCGACCGTGCCGGTCGCCCGCACCTCGTAGCCGGCGCGCGACAGCGCCTGATTGAGAACCGTCCGGATCGCCGCGTCGTCGTCTGCGACGAGTATATGCCCTGAAGGCATTCATCCTGCTCCACAGCCACATCCGCTTCACGCGAGGCGGATCAAAGCCCCCGGCCACCTGTTTTGCCGCGTCCGCCTCGTCCCGCGCCGCTCAGTCGACGATCTGGGCGGGCGTTTTTGGAAGACGAGCCGTACGGAGCGAATCCAGGGGCATCAGCACCCGGAAAGTCGTCAGGCGCGGAATCGACTCGAATTCAATCACACCGCCGTGATCGCCGACCAGTTTCGCAACAAGTGCAAGACCGAGGCCAGACCCCGAGGATTTGGTCGTCACAAAGGGATCGAACAAATGACCGGCAATTTCATTCGGAACCCCGGGGCCGTTGTCGCGAATGCAAATCTCAAGCGGCAGGCCCACCGGCTCCGCGGCGCCCGAGGTCCGCAGCCTGACGCCCGGACGATAGGCGGTCGATAGCGTTATCTCGCCGTCAAACCCTTCATCGCCAATGGCTTCGGCGGCGTTTTTCACAAGGTTCAGGAAGACCTGGATGAGCTGATCTCGCGAGGCGAGAACATGCGGCAACGACGGGTCGTAGATTTCGCGAAAGCGGATATGGCGCGCAAAGCCGGCAAGCGCGAGGCGTTTGACGTGATCGAGCACGGCGTGGATGTTGAGGCTTTCGCGCTGCACCGGACGTTCGTCGGAAAACGACTCCATCCGGTCGACCAGCTTGACGATTCGGTCCGTCTCCTCGCAAATCAGGCGGGTAAGCCCGCGATCCTCGTCGCTGACCGCGCTTTCGAGCAATTGCGCGGCGCCGCGGATGCCTGAGAGCGGGTTTTTGATCTCGTGCGCGAGCATCGCGCCCAGCGCCGTCACCGATCGCGCCGCGCCGCGGTGGGTCAGTTGTCTGTCCATTTTTTCGGCAATTGACCGTTCTTGCAGCATGACAATGACGCCGCCCGCGCTTTCGGGCAAAGGCGAGACGAAAGCGTCGACCAATCGCCCGAGACCTGTGCGCGGGGTACTGATGTCGAGCTTGTAGCCGCTGATCGGCGCCTGGCTGGCGATGGCTTCCTCGACGAGATCGAGCACCGGCGACCCGAACGGCATGATGTCGGCGAGGCGGGAGCGTTGCAGCATCGCCCGTCCCATGTCGAAGAAGTGTTCAGCCGCGTTGTTCACGTCGCGAATGCATCCCGAAGCGTCGAGTTCCAGGATCGGTTGCGACAGGGCGTTCAGCAATCGCGACGCGTTGGCGAAGGCGTCGCCGCGCGCCGCTGGAACTTCCGGACGCCGGTTCATGCCGCGGCCTCGAGATCGCATTCGCCGAAGACGCCGGCCAAAAGCCGACGCGCCTTGCCCGGTTCGTCGCAGGTCACCAGTTCCAGCCGGTCGGCCGGGCTCGCTCCCGCCTTTTCGGCATAGGCCGAAAAATGCTTGCGCCCGTGCCGCAGGCCGGGATGCGACCCGAGCAAGCCCAGCAGGGCGTCGAAATGCTCCAGCGCGGCTTCGCGCCGCGCGCTGGCCGGGGGCTGCGCGAGCGGCGCGTCGGTCGCAAGCGCGCGTGAGATTTGTCCCGGCAGCCACGGCGCCCCGATCGCCGCCCGCCCCACCATCACCGCCTGAGCGCCCGAAAGCGCCAGCATTGCGCGCGCGTCCCGCACATCCGCGCAATCGCCGTTGACGAGAACGGGAACGCCAACCGATTCAACAACTTCGCGCACCGCCGCCCAGTCGGCGCGCCCTTTATAGAACTGGCAACGCGTGCGCGCGTGGACGCTCAGCATGGCGACGCCCGCCGCCTCGGCGCGAATGGCCAGTTGGCGCGCGTTGAGGCTGTTCTCATCCCAGCCCAAGCGCATTTTCAGCGTGACGGGCACGGCGACCGCCGCGACCACTGCGTCGATGATGCGCTCAGCGTGGTCGAGATCGCGCATCAAGGCGCTGCCCGCCAGACCGCCGGCGACGCGTCGAGCCGGACAGCCCATGTTGATGTCGATGACCGCCGCGCCAGCATGCGTCGCCTGCTGCGCCGCGCGGGCCATCGTGGAGGGGTCGCAACCGACGATCTGCACCACATGGGGCGCGATTCCTTCCCCCTCGGCGCGAAGGACGGCTTCGCTTTGCCCAACAAGATAGGTGTCGCAAGCCACCATTTCGGTGACCACCAGCGAAGCGCCAAAGCGCAGCGCGATGCGTCGCATCCCAATGTCGGTGACCCCGGACATTGGCGCCAGCGCGACGCAGCCGTCGAGGACCAGGGAACCGAGACGCAGATTCATGAACGGAATTGCCTAAACATTGTGCATCGCGTCAATTGCACATATTCTAATCAAGTTCACAACGATCGCAAGCCCCGTCGCATCGTTTACGGTTGACGCACCGGGGGTCGACACGCGACAGAGCGTCGCGCGGTTTCCCAGGAGGCGTTGTTGTCCGACCCCGCCAAGGTTTCGCTGATCGTGGTGGCGGCTGGACGGGGTTCACGCCTTGGCGGCGACGAGCCCAAGCAATACCGCCTCTGCGCCGGCCGCCCGCTGCTCTGTCATACGCTGGAGGCGCTTTCCGCCGCCTATGATTTTTGCGCGACCACGGTGGTGATCCATGCCGATGATCGCGGCCGCTACGAGCAGGCGGTGGCGTCGCTTTCGGCCGGTTGCGCCAAGTCGTTGGGGCCGCCGGCGTTCGGCGGGGCGACGCGGCAGGCCAGCGTTCTGGCGGGTCTGGAAGCGCAGGCGGCGCAAGGCGTGACGCCCGAACTGGTGCTGATCCATGACGGCGCCCGCGCCTTTCCGTCGACGCCGCTGGTTCGGCGCGCCATCGCCGCCGCCGCGCGCTGCGGCGCCGCGGCCCCGGGAACCCGTCTCAACGACACGATCAAGGAGGTCGGCGAAGACGGACTTGTGGTCGCGACGCCGTCTCGCTCGCCTTTGCGCGCTGTGCAGACGCCGCAGGGTTTTCATTTCGATCTGATCCTCGATTCGCATCGACAAGCCGCGCGCGCCGGAATTGAAGGACTGACCGACGACGCCGCCGTCGCCGAATGGACCGGGCGCCCCGCGCATATCTTCGAGGGCGAGCCGGACAATGTGAAAATCACCACGATGGACGATTTCCTGCGCGCCGAGGCGCGGCTGTTCAATCAGGCCGCCGACATTCGCGTCGGCCAGGGCTTCGACGTTCACGCCTTCGCCGACGGCGATCACCTCTGGCTTGGCGGCGTGAAGATCCCCCACTCCCGGACCTTGTCCGGCCATTCCGACGCCGATGTCCTGCTGCATGCGATCACCGACGCGCTGCTCGGGGCGATCGGCGAGGGCGACATCGGCGCGCATTTCCCGCCCACCGATCCTCAATGGCGGGGCGTGGAATCCCGAGTTTTCCTTTTGGACGCCGTCCGGCGGGTGGGGGCGTTGAACGGCATTGTCGCGCATATCGATGCGACCATTGTCTGCGAAGCGCCGCGGATCGGTCCGTTTCGCGAAGCGATGCGAGCGCGGATCGCCGGCATCGCCGGCATCGATGTCGCGCGCGTCGGCCTCAAGGCGACGACGTCGGAAGGTCTCGGCTTTACGGGCCGAGGCGAAGGCGTCGCCTGTATCGCCAGCGCGACGGTGCGCCTGCCGTGGCGCGATCGATGAAACGACCAACCGGAGCCGGGCCATGTTCTCCCCCGAACTGAACGACCAGGCGGCGGCGCTGATCGCGCTGTGCCGAACACGCGGAAAAAAGATCGCGACGGCGGAGTCGTGCACCGGCGGCCTTGTCGCCGGATTGCTGACCGAAATTCCCGGCGCCTCCGCGGTCGTCGACCGTGGCTTCGTGGTCTATTCCAACGAGGCCAAGCAGGAGCTTCTGGGCGTGCCGGCGGCGACGCTCGTCGCCTTCGGAGCGGTCAGCCACGAGACGGCGCGCGCCATGGCGCGGGGCGCGGTCGCTCATTCCCACGCCGATCTCGCCATCGCGATCACCGGCGTCGCCGGCCCGGACGGCGGCACGCCGGAAAAACCGGTCGGCCTCGTTCACTTCGCCTGTGCGGGGGCGGACGGATCGGTTGTCGCGCTGGAGCGACGTTACGGCGACCTCGGGCGCGCGGCGATCAGGCTGGCGTCGGTCGCGACCGCGCTCGATATGCTGGACGAGGCGGCTTTGCGCGGCGCTGGCTAACCCGGCGCGCGGCCGTAGACCACGTCGGCGCGCGCCTCGAAGGCCTGCGCGAACTTGCGGAACGCCGCGTCGAACATCGACCCCATCAGGGTCGCCAGGATGCGGCTGCGGAACTCGTAGGCGATGAAAAACTCTATCCGGCTGCCCGGCGGCGCGCTCTCGTCGTGAAAACTCCAGGTGTTGTCGAGATAACTGAACGGCCCTTCGACATATTCGACCAGCACTTTGAATTGCCGCCGGTCGAGGGTTACGCGGCTCGTGAATTTTTCGCGGATGGCGCGATAGCCGACCGCCATGTCGCAGACCAGCACTTCGATCCCGGGCGCGCCGTTGGTCCGCCGACGCACGCGCAACGACTGGCAAAGCGGCACGAATTCAGGATATCGCTCGACGTCGGCGACCAGGTCGAACATGTTCGCGGCCGAATGCCGCACCCGGCGGGTCGTTTTGAAGGAAGGCATAAGCGTCCCGAACCCTCCGGCCCGCCGACGCCGACGACGCGCCGGCGGCGGAGCGAACGGGCGGCCTTGCGTGGCGACCGCCACGACCAGTCCTGCCCGACACGAGCAAAATCCGCGCTGCCCGGCATTGAGAAGAACGGAGCAGCCCCGAACAACTTGTCCCTGGGTCAGCCCGCCCAGAATATATAGGCGTCGAGCGCGGCGAAAAGCAGCGCCGAGACGAGAGTCGTCCACAGCGCCTTGCGGGCGATCATCGGTGTGACGGGCGCTCCGGGATCGGCGCCGGGCGGAAGGTCGGCCGAGGCCGCCTCGTGCGGCGATCGCACGCCGAACGGCAGAATCGCGAACAGCACGACCCACCACATCGTGAAATAGACCGCGATCGACAACGGAGCCGACATGCCCGCTCCTGCCTCGAACCTACCGTCCGCCGCCAAATTCCGCGCGATGGACCGCTAAGGCTCTGTAAGCGCCAAACGCGCCCTCGATCACTTCGGCGGTTCTTGCGCCGGCGCCGGCGCTGGAGCGGCGGGCTCCGGAGCGGCGGGCGCTGGCGTCGCAGGCGCCGGCGCGGCGGCGCCTTTCTGTTCTTCCATCTTCTTCAGTTGATCGAGCAGATTGCCGCTTTGCGCCGGCGCGGTCTTGCTCGCCGGCGCGCTGGTCGAAGCGGGCGCCGCGGTGTCGATGATCGAGCGCGGCGCACGGCTCCACCCCGCGATGATCGACATGATCAGCGACGTCGCAAAGAACAGCGCTCCCAAAATCGCGGTGGCGCGCGACAGCGCGTTGGCCTGACCGCGCCCGGTCATGAATTCCCCGCCCCCGCCGATGCCCAAGGCGCCGCCTTCCGAGCGCTGCAGCAGGACCACCCCCACGAGCGCGATCACCACCAGCAGGTGGATGACAATAAGAACGGTCTGCATCGTCGAACCCTGAAAATTCCGCCGGCGCAACTGCGCTGGTTAACACGTGGAGCGGCTCCTAGCATGGCGCAAGGGGCGCGTCCACGCTGGCGGGCGCGCCGAACGACCGCCGGACGGGCCTAGATGTAGGTTCCCGCGATCGCCATGAAGTCCGTCGCCTTCAGGCTGGCGCCGCCGACCAGCGCGCCGTCGACATTGGGCAGGCCAAGCAGTTCCCTGGCGTTGGACGGCTTGACCGAGCCGCCGTAGAGAATGCGAATCCGCCCGGCCGCCGCGCCGTAGAGTCGCTCCAGCAACGCGCGGATCGCAGCGTGCATGTCACCGACGTCTCCGACGGTCGGCGTCAGGCCCGTGCCGATCGCCCAGACCGGCTCATAGGCGACCACGAGATCGGCCGGCGTCGCCCGCGGCGGCAGGGAGCCCTCGAGCTGCGCGCAGACCACTCCGATCGCCGCGCCCGCCTCCCGCTCACCCCGCGTCTCGCCGACGCAGACGATCGCCGCGAGGCCGGCGCCGTTCGCCGCCTCGGCCTTGGCCCGCACCAGCGCGTCATTCTCGCCATGGCCGGCGCGTCGCTCCGAATGCCCGACGATCACATAGGAAGCGCCGGCGTCCTTGAGCATCGCAGCGGAAATGTCGCCGGTGAACGCGCCACTCGCCTTGGGGTGGCAATCCTGCGCGCCAAGCAATAGCGGGCCGCCTTCGAGCACCGCGGCGGCGCCGGCGATCAGCGTGGCGGGCGGGCAGACGATCACTTCGGCGGTCCCGGCGCCGCCCGCCTCCACGGCCCGGCGCATCGCCGCGATCTCGCCAAGCGCCGACCTGAGACCATTCATTTTCCAGTTGCCCGCCACAAGGGGGCGCGGATCGTCGGCCATTGGCATCCTCATCAGCTTCGCACGGGCGCGAGGGCGCGCACTATCACTCCCCGCCCGCCTATGCAAAGGCCGGCGAGGTCGCTAGATAGGGCGGCGCGGGCCCGCCGCGCGATCGATAAGGGCCGACGTTCGGAGGACAGGACGGCAATGCTTGAATCTATCCGCGCCGCCTCGCAAGGACTGGTCGGCAGGGCGATCATGACCGTCCTGCTCGGCCTGATTGTCGTGAGCTTCGCGGTATGGGGCATCGGCGACGTCTTCCGCGGCTTTGGGACCAACAAGGTCGCCGCCGTCGGGCGCACGACCATCACGCCGGACGAGTTCCGCAACGCCTATCTGACCGCGATGCAGCGCTATCAGCGCCAGATGAAGGTTCCACTGACCAACGCTCAGGCGCACGCGATCGGTCTGGACGGGCAGACGCTCGCGCGCCTGATCGCGCAAACGGCGCTCGACGTCGACGCCAGGTCGCTGGGCCTCGCCATATCCGACGAGTTCGATCGCCGAGGCGTTGCGCAACGACCCGAGCCTCAAGGACGCGTCCGGCGCGTTCAGCCGCGATCGCTTCGACCAGGCGCTGCGCGACATGGGGCTGAGCGAGCGCGGCTTTGTCGCCGAACAGCGCAAGACCTATCTGCGTCAGCAGATCGTCGGCGCGCTCGCCGACGGGTTGATCGCGCCAAAGGCGCTAGTCGAACAGCTCGCGCGCTTTGACGCACAGAGCCGCAACATCGACTATGTCGTCCTGCCGACGGCGGCGGCCGGCGACATCGCGCCGCCGACCCCCGACGCGCTGCAAAGCTTTTTCAACGATCGCAAGTCGAGTTACATGGCGCCCGAGTATCGCGCCATCAACGTCCTGGCGGTGACGCCCGCGGCGCTCGCCAAGCCGGGCGAGGTCGCCGACGACGAGGCGCGCGCGCTCTATGAGAAGGTGAAGGAATCGCGTTTCGGCGCGCCTGAAAAACGCAAGCTGCAGCAGATCGTTTTCGCCAACGCGGCGGAAGCCGACGACGCGCTCGCCAAAATCCGCGGCGGCGCCAGCTTCGAGGACATCGCCAAGGCCCACAATCTGACCGACAAGGACACCGACCTTGGCGACGTCGCGCGAACCGGCGTTTTCGACAAGGCCGTGGGGGACGCGGCGTTCGCCCTGCCCGCCGCCGGGGTCAGCGATGTCGTCAAGAGCCAGTTCGGGCCGGCGATCGTGCGCGTGACGCAAATCACGCCGGCCAGCGTCAAGCCTTACGACGAGGTGGCCGCCCGATTGAAGAGCGAGATCGCCGTCGATCGCGCGGCGGGCGACGCGCTGTCGCTGCACGACAAGATCGAGGACGCGCGGGTGTCAGGGAAGTCGCTCAGCGAGGCCGGCAAGTCGTTCGGTCTCGCCACGAAGGAAATTCCGGCGATCGACGCCGACGGTCTCGACAAGTCCGGGGCCGCCGTCGAGGGGCTCGACGACAAGGCCGATTTGCTGCGCGCGGCGTTCGCGTCGGACGTCGGCGTCGACGATCCGCCGCTCGCGACCAAGGATCGCGGCTTCGTCTGGTTTGAAGTGACCAAGGTCGAGCCGGCGCGCCAGCTCAATTTCGACGAGGTCAAGGACAAGGTCGCGGCGCAGTGGCGCGACGACCAGATCGTCAAGGCGTTGTCCGCCAAGGCGGCGGACATGGTGCAGAAAGTCAACGCCGGCGCGACGCTGGCGAGCCTCGCCGAACCGGACAAGCTCGAAGTGAAAACCGCGACCGACGTGCATCGGCGCGGCGGCGGCGGCCTTAACGAGAGCGTCGTCGCCGCGCTGTTCAACACCTCGGCCTCCGGGGCGGGTTCGGCCGGCACGCCGGAAGGGCGCGTGGTGTTCAAGGTGACCGCCGATTCAACGCCGCCGATCGACTTTGATTCTCCCAAGGTGAAGGCGCTGACCAACGCGGCGAACGCCGGGCTGACCGATGATCTCATCGCCCAATATGTCGCGGCGATGGAGCATCAGCTCGGGGTCAGCATCGACGAAAACGCGCTGCAGGCGGCCGAAGGCAGTTGAAACCGAGATGAACGCCGCTCCGGATTTTGAGGCGTTTTCGGCCGGCTACGAGAGCGGGCGCGCCAGCATCCGGGTTGCGACCCTGGTCGCCGATCTGGAGACGCCGGTCTCCGCCTACCTCAAACTCGCGACCGGGCGGGTGGGCGCGATGTTCCTGCTCGAATCGGTCGAGGGGGGCGCCCAGCGCGGGCGCTATTCGATGATCGGCCTCGATCCGGACGTCGTCTGGCGTTCGATCGGCGGACAATCGCAGATCAATCGCCGCGCCCTATATGATCCCGAGGCGTTCGCGCCCTGCCCCGGCAAACCGCTCGACGCGCTACGCGCGCTGCTCGCCGAATCGCGGATCGATCTTCCGCCTGGCCTGCCGCCGATGGCGGCGGGGATTTTCGGCTATCTCGGCTATGACATGGTGCGCCATATGGAGCGGCTGGCGCCGGCCAAGCCCGACCCGATCGGCGTGCCCGACGCGGTGATGGTTCGCCCGACCATCATGGTGGTGTTCGACGGCGTGCGCGACGAAATCAGCGTCGTCACGCCGGTTCGCCCGCAGGCCGGCGTGTCGGCGCGCGCCGCGTACGAGAGCGCTCAGGCGCGGTTAGAGGCGATCGTCGCGGTGCTGGAGGGCCCACTCGGGCACGCGCCGCCGCCGGCCGATCCGCTGCTTCTGGCCAATGAGGCGAAGTCCAACACCACCGAGGTCGAATTTCACGCGATGGTCGCCAGGGCGAAAGAATACATTGTCGCGGGCGACGCGTTCCAGATCGTCCTGTCGCAGCGCTTCACCAGCCGCTTCGAACTGCCCGCCTTTTCGCTGTACCGCGCGCTGCGGCGGGTCAATCCGTCGCCCTATCTGTGCTACCTCGATTTCGGCGGCTTCCAGATTGTTGTGTCGAGCCCGGAAATCCTGGTGCGGGCGCGCGAGGGCAAGGTGACGATCCGCCCGATCGCCGGCACGCGCTGGCGCGGCAAGACCCCGCGCGAGGATCAGCAGCTCGCCGACGAACTGCTTGCCGACCCCAAGGAGCGCGCCGAGCATCTGATGCTGCTTGATCTCGGCCGCAACGACGTCGGGCGGGTCGCCAGAATCGGCACGGTCAAGGTCACCGACAGCTTCTTTGTCGAGCGCTACAGCCACGTCATGCATATCGTCTCCAACGTCGAGGGCGAGCTTGATCCCCGGCACGACAATCTGGCGGCGCTCGCCGCCGGCTTCCCCGCCGGCACCGTGTCGGGCGCCCCGAAGGTGCGCGCGATGGAGATCATCGACGAACTGGAAAAGGACAAGCGCGGCATCTACGCCGGCTGCATCGGTTATTTCGGCGCCTCCGGCGACATGGACACCTGCATCGTGCTGCGCGCCTCGATCGTCAAGGACGGATGGATGCACGTGCAAGCCGGCGCCGGCATCGTCTACGATTCCGTCCCCGCCTCCGAGCAGCGCGAATGCGTCAACAAGGCGCAGGCGCTGTTCCGCGCCGCCGAGGAGGCGGTGCGGTTCGCCACCAGCGCGCGGCGCGGGCAGTAGCCCGCCGCGCGCCCAATATCGATCGCCATCGCGCCCCTTTCGAATAGTTCGGTCAACTGGTGGGCGCCGAGATTGGAATCTCAGCGCTGCTCCACATCGAACGTCTTGTCGATCGTTTGAATGAAAGTCGCGGCCCATTGGACAATTTGGCCAGCATCCTTCGCATCGACAGGACTGCCGTTGTAGTCGGCGATCAGGCGAACGTGTTGGGCTTGTCCAAGTGAGCGCCCAACCTCCTGCGAGACAAGTCCAGGCTTGACCACGTGCTTTCCGAACGCGGAAATCAGGCCTTTGTGCGTGCGCGCAGCTTCGGCTTCAACCGGAGCGTTGACCACAAGCAAGGCCGCTCGCGCCGCGTCAAACATCGCGTAATAGGCGCGGCTGCACGCTTCGTCCGTATAGCCGTTTTCAAGGAGAAGCCGGGCAGCGCCCAACGAGCTCACCGGTTTGCGCATGAAGTCCGCGGCCTTCACAGCGGAATGCCCTCGCGCCGAATGTTCTCCAGGAGACGCCGATTGGAAAAGCTTTCCGGATGCGCCCATTCCTCCTCCCAGACGGGCAGCGGCGAGACAAGGACATCGGTTTCCAGAAGGACATCGAAAGCGACGCCCGCCATATCGATGCTGGTGTCCATCAGGTCCCCTTGAGGACCCTTGAGGAAGACGGCCAGATCGGCGTCGCTATATTCGTCATGATCGCCGCGCGCGCGGCTGCCATAAAGCCGTGCGCCAACCAGCGAATAGCCGGCGCCGATTCGCTCCAGGAAAACCCGCACGGCGCGCTCGGTTTGCGAATCAATGCGGGAACGCGGCTTCGCCATTCTCCGTTTCACCTGTTTGGCGCCAGAGCCTCGAAGCATTCACTTGCCCTCAAGCCCCTTTCGAGAGCAACCGGCCCGCGAATACCCGATCTGCGACTCGAACCGCCCCAAACCGCCTACCCCGCCAAACGCTTCTGCCCTCACCTGATCGGCGGCGCGTATTGCAGCCCGCCCTTGCTCCACAGCGCGTTGAGGCCGCGCGCGATCTTGATCGGCGAGCCGGCGCCGACATTGCGGTCGAATATTTCGCCATAGTTGCCTACTGCCTTGATGATCCGGTAGGCCCAGTCATTGGTCAGCCCGAGGCCCTTGCCGAAATCGCCTTCGACGCCGAGCAGCCGGCGGATTTCCGGATTGTCCGATTTCAGCTTCTCATCGACATTGGCCTTGGTCACGCCGTCCTCCTCGGCGGTGATCAGCGCGTAATGGGTCCATTGCACGATCTGGAACCATTGAATGTCGTCCTTTCGCACCGACGGGCCGAGAGGCTCCTTCGAGATGATCTCCGGCAGCACGACATGGTCGTCGGGCGCCGCCAGCTTCAGGCGCTCGGCGTGCAGGCCCGAGGCGTCGGTCGTATAGGCGTCGCAGCGGCCGGAGTCATAGGCCTTCACCGCTTCCTCGTCGGTGGCGAAGACCACCGGCTCGAACTTCATGTCATGGGCGCGAAAGAAATCGGCGGCGTTGAGTTCGGTGGTGGTGCCCTGCTGGATGCAGATCGAAGCGCCATCGAGCTTGAGCGCCGAATCGACGCCGAGCTTCTTGCGCACCATGAAGCCTTGGCCATCGTAGAAATTGACGCCGGTGAAGAACATGCCGGCGATTTCGCGCGACAGGGTCCAGGTGGTGTTGCGGATCAGCACGTCGATCTCGCCGGACGCCAGGATGGTCGGGCGATCCTTGGCGTTGATCGGCAGGAACTTGACCTTGCCGGGATCGTTGAAGATCGCCGCGGCGATGCCCCGGCATTCGTCGACGTCGAGCCCCTTCCAGACGCCCTGGTCGTCGGGAAGTCCGAAGCCGGCGAGGCCGATGTTCGAGCCGCAGATCAGCGCGCCGCGCGCCTTGACCTGGTCGAGCGTGCCGGCGTCTGCGTCGATCGCCCCGGCGCAGAGAAGCGCGCCGGCGGCGAACAGGGACAATGGTGATTTCATCGGACGAACTCCCGAAACGGCCGAAGGGATCGTATGTCGAAGACGGACGCGGCGGAAGGGACCTGCCGAGCAGCCAAATAATTCGGTCGATCGATGGAATGAGTCAATCGAAGAATTGCGCGGGACTCCCGCTCGATCGAACCGTTCAGAAGGGCTTGTCCAACCTCGTCCGGCCGTGAATGGGCGCGCCGCGCCGCGTTGAGGCCATGTCGAGCCCGTGATTGGCGCGTCACGCAATTGCGATTATCCTTGAGCCTCGCCAACGCTCTCCATCAAACGGTGAAGCCCATGCGCGCCCCCGTTTTTTCCACCTCGGTCGTCGCCGCGATGCTGACTGCTGCGCAGGCGCTGGCCGACCCCGCGACTCCCCAAGGCGCGCAAGAACTCGGTCAGACCGCCGCCGCCTATTTCGGCAAGGCGGCCGTCGAGCATGGCGTCATCACGATCACGCCGCGGGGCGAGAGCTATCTTGCGACGATCGATCTGCAACATGCGAGCGACGCGTTCAAACTGCCGGCGGATGTCCGGTTGACCGGCCGCTCGTCGCTTGTGCTGACGCCGATGGCGGACGGCGCATGGAACGTCTCCGCCGATGATTTTCCGACGATCGTCCTGGCGAGAGCTGGCGACGCCAATGCGCTTTCCTTTTCGATGAGCGCGACCGGCTTCCACTTCAACGGGGTCTTCGACCCCAGGCTCGCGGCGTTTCTCAGCTCCAAAACAAAAGCCGATTCCGTCGATTTCAAATTGCGGGCGCTTGACCGCGCAACGGGGCAGCCCAAAGATTTTATGTTCCACTATGGCGCCGCGACGGTCACGACAGCGGGCGTCGCCGCTGGCGACGGCGGCGTCACGATCGCCCTTCAGGAACAAATCGACAGCGCGCGGAAATCGGTGAGCAAGTCGGCTGAGAACGGCGGCCCGGCAGACGCCGTCGCGGCGACTTACGATATCGGACCTCTGGTCGGCGAAGGTTCGATCGAGGGTTTGCGCGCGGCGAGTCTCGGTGACCTCTGGCGATTTCTGGTGGCTCACGCGGAGCATCGCGACCCCGAACCAGGGGCGTTTCAGAGCGCGTTGAAAACGAAGATTGTGGCGGCGCTGCCCCTGTGGGACAAAATCGCCACGACCGTGACCATTCAAGACGTCGCCGTGCAGACGATCGGGGCGAAAGCCGCGATGAAGAACGTCACCGAGAGCGTGGCGATGAGCGGTCTCGGCGCGCAAGGGAGCCTCGGATTCGGCGTCAAGATCGGCGACCTCAGCATCGAGTTCGACGCTATTGCCGCCTTGGGCGGCGCCGTTGGCGCCAAAAGCGGTGGATTTCGACATGACGTTGTCGGCCGCCGGCATCGACAAGATTGTCCGCCTCGCGATCGATGAATTCGACGGCGCCGCGACGCCGCCGCTGTCCGCGGAGATCGGCGCCAGAATGAAAGCGATGTTGATGAGCGGCGATCCCAAGCTGACCATCGCGCACGCTCATTTGACGTCGCCGAACCTCGACCTTGCCTTTCACGGCGCGCTTGCGCTGACGCCGCCAAAACCTTCCGGCAAACTGGAGGTCGCGTCCGATAACCTTGACAAGGCTCTGGCCGTCATCGGCAAGGCGGCCGAGAGTGATCCCGCTCTGCAAAAGGCGATGCTCGGCGTGACCCTTCTGAAGGGCCTCGCCAAAGCGGGCCCCGACGGGAAACTGACCTGGGAGATCGCGCTTGATCCCGTCGGCGCCGTGACCGTCAACGGTATGCCGCTGCCGAAGAGCAAGTGACCGCGTTCACCAAACCGCCGCGCGAGGCCGCGTTGGCCAGAGGCGACGGCGCGGATTCTTTCCGGCGAATTTATCCCCGACGGCGTCTTTGCGGTTGACGGCCTCCCGCGCGCTCTCCACTTTGCCGCGAACCGACCGCCGGGCCCGACGAATGACCAAGCTGACGCCGGAAACCATCAAGACTCTGCGCCCGCGCACGCGCCTCGCCCACCTCGGGCGCGACCCGCAGGCGAACCACGGCTTCGTGAACTTCCCCGCCTATCGCGGTTCGACCGTGTTGTTCCCCGACGTCGAGACCCTCAACAGCCGCAACCAGCGTTATACCTACGGCACGCATGGCACGCCGACCACCGACGCGCTCTGCGAGGCGTGGAGCGGAATTTCCGGCGCGGCGGGAACCGTGCTGGTCCCTTCCGGCCTGTTCGCGATCATCGCGGCGCTGACGACCGCCCTCAGCGCCGGCGATCATCTGCTGATGACCGACGCCGCATACCGGCCGGCGCGCAGCTATTGCGACACGATGCTCAAGCGCATGGGCGTCGAGACCACCTATTACGACCCGGCGCTTGGCGCCGACGTCGCCGCGTTGATCCGCGACAATACGCGGGCGGTCTTCGTCGAGGCGCCGGGATCGCAATCCCTCGACATGCAGGACGTCCCGGCGATCGCCGCCGCCGCGCACGAGCGCGACGTCTGCGTCATCATGGACAACACCTGGGCGACGCCGCTGCTGTTTCCGCCCCATGCGCGCGGCGTTGATCTCGCGGTCGAGGCGGGCACCAAATATCTGTCCGGCCATTCGGATCTGTTGCTCGGCCTTGTTTCGGCCAACGCGGCCTGGCTCCCGGCGCTGAAAAAAACCGTCGACGCGTTCGCCGTTCAGCCCGGACCCGAGGACGTCTATCTCGCGCTGCGCGGCCTGCGCACGATGGAGCTGCGCCTGCGGGAGGCGGAGCGTCAGGCGCTCGCCCTCGCCCATTGGCTCCAGCAGCGCGCCGAAGTGCACCGCGTCATCCATCCCGCATTCCCTGACTATCCCGGCCACGCCATCTGGAAGCGCGATTTCGCCGGCTCTTCGGGATTGTTCTCGATCGTGCTGCATCCGGTGAGCAGCGCGGCGGTGGCCGCGATGCTCGACGGGCTCGAACTGTTCGGAATGGGCTATTCGTGGGGCGGCTTCGAAAGCCTGGTCATTCCATTCGATTGCACGACCTATCGCACCGCGACAAGCTGGGCGCCGGGCGGTCCGACGCTGCGCTTTTCCGTCGGCCTCGAGGACATCGACGACCTGAAGGGGGACCTTGATCGCGGCTTTGCGCGCCTTCGGGCCGCCGCCTCGTTGTCGTAGAGGCGCGGGCGTCGAATCGATCGCTCAGCGATAGCGCTGGATTTCGCTCTTGCGCTGAGTTCTTGCGCGCCTTGCGCGCCGCGTAGCGGGCGTCGCGCTCCAGCTTGCGTTCGGCTTCCAGCGCCTCTTCGCGCGCCCGCTTTTCGGCATGGGCGATTTCGCGCGCGATCGCCTCGGCCTTCAAAGCCTCTTCGCGCGCCAGCTTTTCGGCCGCCAGTTTCAGCGCGAGCTCGGCCTCGGCGGCCTCTTTCTGCACCTGACGCTGCGCGGCGCGCTGGGCGCGCGCCTCAAGCACGGCGCGGCGATTGGCTTCGCGCTCGATGACGGCAGGATCGTTGGGGTCGTATTTGGTCTTGGCCAGGAATTTTTCCGCTTGCGCTTTTTTGGCGTTGGCGGCGGCGGTTTGTCGGTCTTGAAAACTGTTTCCGCTAAATATGGACATCGCATTCCGTTGGACTTGTTGGGACGCGGGGTTCTTGGCACAGCGCGTGGAAAACGGCAACACTTTCGATGCCGATGCGGCGCGACGGCCGTTGGCGACAGTCGACGAAATCTTGGGGGGCGCCGCCAAAACGGATTGACGAAATTGGCGGCGGCGTCAACGGCCCGACAATCAGGAGCGCGGACTGGCGCGCTTGTTTCGCCGGCCGCGCTGACCGCGCGGCGTCGAGCGGGTCAGGATGCGCGGCGCAGGTCCATATCCCGCCGCGCGGTGGCGTTGTCGTCGAGCGCCTGTCTGATTTCCTGGGCAAAGCCGAGGAGCTTCTGGACCCGCGACAGGTCCTGCTCATTGCCGGCCGCGAGGAGCGTTTTCGCAACCTGCGCGGAGGCCGCCGTGGAAAGACCCTCCACCGACGTCGCGAGGTCGAGCATCGCCTCGATGATTCTCCTGGCCTCGGAATCGCTCTCCGACACGGCCAGCTCCGGCGCCGCGATCGCCGGTGGGTAGTTGAGCGGGCGCATCGGCGGCGCAAGGCGCAAGAATTCGTCGGCGTTGAGATGTTCGACAATCGCGCGCGGCGCGGCTGACCGCTCCTCGCCGACGCCGGCCGGCCCGGAGGCCGCCGGTCCGGCAATTCGAGCCGCGGCGCTCGCCGATTTCTGCGCCTCCCTGGCCGCGGCGAGGCGCTCCTTGACCTCGTCGCGCGTGATGATTTCGCCGGCGTCCGCTCTCCCCAGCAACTCCTTGCGGATTCCGGCGGGAGTTGACCGCGAGGCGAGCGCCGTCGCGGTGCCGACGTCCAAATCCGCAAAATTTGCGGATTTGCCCTGAAAGAACCGGGCGATCGACATGTAGTTGTTGGCGGTCCGGTCGCTCCAGCGAAATTCGGCCTGCAGCCAGGGCAGGAAGTTGCCGTGCCCGAGCAGCTCTTTCGCTCTCAGCAGATCGGCGCCGATCTCATAGACGGCCTCGAGGTGCCGCTTGTGGGACGCCTTGATCCGCAAGACCAGCTTGTTGATTTCGGCGACGTTTTCGGTCGGCACGACAGCGTAGTCGAAGTCCGTCTCTCGCAAACCGTTGCCACGCGCCGCGACGCGGGCCATTTCGCTAACCGTCGTCACATCGAGACGATGCACATAGTGTTCGTCGGCGCGAGGCGGCGGCGGGCCAGGCTCATACGCCGGCTTTGGCTGCATGCGCGAGAGCGTGAAGGCGAGGATGGGCTCGACAATGGCCATTGGAGAAGCGGCTTTCTCGATCAGCAGGTTTCCGTTGCTGTATGGAGACCACAATTTCTCCGCTTGTATATTAACTTCCTGGAGCCGAGCGGAACGTTTCTCCGTTATGCCTAAGCTTCTTAATGGAATTTCAGACGAATATTGTCCGAAGCGGTAAGAGATTGTTGACCATGGCGGGGGGCCTTGCGAGCGACGTCGGACTGAATATCGACCCGCCGCCGCGATCGCCGCGGGTGAGGGTCAAGCCTCGATCCGACAAATCAGTTTCGGTCCATTAGATATTGATTTAGCTGGCGACTCCGGCAGGGCTCGAACCTGCGACCTGCCGCTTAGAAGGCGGCTG
>CAVPVQ010000022.1:0-764178 GCA_963709185.1 uncultured Alphaproteobacteria bacterium | reverse complement strand
ATCCTCGCTTCTGTTCAGCGCGCCTGGGCAGACCTGAGGGGGTCGCCTCGGGATGCGCGGGGAATGACCATCCTCTATGTGGCCCCTGTTAGCACTCGTTACAAGAGAGTGCCAGACCGGATTTGCGGTTGACGCGTCAAATCGCCCCCGCGGGACGCGTTTTTGCCGCCAATCGAGCCCGATTGTCGCGCTCCAGGCGCTCGCGCGCGGCGTTTTGACTTGGCTCGGCGACTTAGATCAATGTGACGGCGCGCCGCGAGCGCGGGCGAGAGCGTCGATGGAGAAGGTCTGGCTGGCGAGCTATCCGCCGGGCGTGCCGGCCGAAGCCGATGTGGCGGCGTGTCGCAGTATTGGCGAAGTGTTCGAGAAAAGCGTGGCGGCGTTCGGACCGCGCGCCGCCTTCGTCAGCATGGAGACCGCGATCAGCTACGCCGAGACGGAGCGGCTGTCGCGCAACTTCGCGGCCTATCTGCAAACGGTTCTGAAGCTGCCGCGCGGGGCGCGGGTCGCGCTGATGATGCCGAACGTCCTGCAATATCCGATCGCGCTGTTCGGCGCGCTGCGGGCCGGCTACACCGTGGTCAATTGCAATCCGCTGTACACCCCCCGCGAGTTGAAGCACCAACTCGTCGATTCCGGGGCGGCGGCGATCGTCGTGGTCGAGAATTTCGCCTGGGTGGTCGAGCAGGTGATCGCCGACACCGCGGTCAAGCATGTCGTGGTCACCGGGCTTGGCGACATGCTGAGCTTCGCCAAGGGCGTGGCGGTCAATTTCGCAGTCCGCTACGTCAGGCGGCTGGCGCCGGCCTGGCGTCTGCCCGGCGCGGTTCGATTCAAGACCGCGCTGCGGCGCGGGGCGACGGCGTCGTTCGCACCGGTCGACGTCGGCCCCGACGACCTGGCGTTCCTGCAATATACCGGGGGGACCACCGGACTGCCCAAGGGAGCGATGCTCAGTCACGGAAACATCATCGCCAACCTGCAGCAAGCCTACGCCTGGCTGCGGCCGGTCCTCACCGACGGGCAGGAAACCATCGTCACGGCGCTGCCGCTTTATCATATTTTCGCGTTGACGGTGAATTGCCTGATCTTCGTGAAGATCGGCGCGACCAACCTGCTGATCGTCAATCCGCGCGACATTCCGGGATTGGTGAAGGAACTGGCGCGCCGTCCGTTCACCGTCCTGACCGGGGTGAACACTTTGTTCAACGCGCTGCTCAACAACCGCGATTTCGCGCGGCTCGATTTCGCGCCGTTGCGGTTGACGGTGGGCGGCGGCATGGCGGTCCACCGGTCGGTGGCGGAGCGATGGAAGCAGGTGACCGGCAAGGCGTTGGTCGAATGCTACGGGCTCACCGAAGCCTCGCCGGCGGTGACCGCGAACCCGCTCGATCTGACCGACTACAACGGCTCGATCGGGCTGCCGATTCCCTCGACCGAGATCGCGATCCGCGACGACGCGAGGGGCGACCTGCCGATCGGCGAGCCGGGCGAGCTTTGCGTGCGCGGCCCGCAGGTCATGAAAGGCTACTGGAAGCAGCCCGCCGAGACCGCCAATGTGATGACGCCCGACGGGTTCCTGCGCACCGGCGATGTGGCGGTCATCGACCAGGCGGGGTTCGTGCGCATCGTCGACCGCAAGAAGGATATGATCATCGTCTCCGGTTTCAACGTCTACCCCAACGAGATCGAGGAGATTGTCGCCACGTGCCCCGGCGTGCTCGAAGCGGGCGTCTTCGGCATGCCCGATCCGGCGTCGGGCGAAGCGGTGTGGGTCGCGATCGTCAAGAAGGACCCTGCGCTGACCGCCCAGGACGTCATCGCCCATTGCCGGATATTCCTTACCGGCTACAAGATTCCCCGCCACGTCGAATTCCTCGACGCGTTGCCGAAGACGCCGATCGGCAAAATACTGCGCCGCGCGCTTCGCGACCAGGCGAGTGCGCCGCCGGCCTGAGACCGCCGGGCGCGCCTCACGGGGTGGGCGCGTCGCGATCCAGCAGGCCCGCCGATTTCAAATCGCTCCACAGCGCGGCCGGCGCCTTGTGCTCGCCGTCGGCGGCGTTTGCCGCCGCTTCGGCCGGCTTCACCGCGCCGAGCACCACCGACACGACAGCGGGATGGGCCATCGCGAACTGCACCGCGGCGCGGCGGATCGACGTGCCGTGCGCGCGCGCAGATCGCTTCGATCTTGCGCACGCGGTCCATGATCTCCGGCGGGCGCCGGCGCGTAGTCGAAACGGGCGCCGGGAATCGCCCCGGTCGCCAGAATTCCCGAATTGAACACGCCCGCCAGCATCACGCCCATCTTCTTCTCGAGCGCGAGCGGCAGGAATTCCTCGAGACCGCTCTGCACCAGCAGCGAATAGCGCCCGGCCATCATCGCGACGTCGAAATCGCCGGCGCGGGCGAACTTGACGCAGGTGTCGGCCTCGTTGATGCCGAAGCCGATCGCCGCCACGGTCTTTTCGCCGCGCAGTTTGTCGAGCGCGCGATACGCGCCCTCCATCGCCTCCTTGAACCGCGGGCCGGCTTCGGCCTCGCCGTGCGTCCATCGGTCGCAATCGTGAATCAGCAGGATGTCGAACCGGCTGAGGCCGGTGCGCAGCAGCGAATGTTCGACCGAGCGCATCGTCCCGTCGTAGGAATAGTCAAAACGCGGCGCGTGCGGGAAGCCGCCGGCGAAACCCGGCGAAACTGCGCCCGGAAGCGGCGCGGGCGGGCGCCGGAACGGATCCATCACGCGGCCGATCTTGGTCGAGACGACGATCTCGTCTCGCGGGATGTGCCGAAGCCCGGCGCCCATGCGCGCTTCGGAAAGACCATTGCCGTAATGCGGCGAGGAATCGAAGGTGCGAACGCCGCTCTTGTAGGCTTCCTCCACCGTGGCGATCGCGGTCTTTTCATCGAGAACATCGAACAGGTCGCCGAGCGGACCCATGCCGAGGCCGACCGCCGAAAACGCCAGATCGGTCCCGTTGCGAGTTTTGAAACGACGCATTTCCATCGATGCCTCCCCTGCCCGGCGAACGTTCCGCCCGGCCGATATTCTGTCGGCGCATTGAGCCTCAGCCGGCCCGCGCGCGTCAAGGCGGCATCGCGTCGCTCCGGCGCCGCTCACGCCCCCGGCTTGTCCATCCTCATCAGCACCGTCTCCACGCCGTCTTCCGCGAACATGCGCAGCCGGCGAAAGCCGACCGCCTCCGAGCATCGCAACGCCGTCGCGTTGCCCGGCTCATGGGCGATATAGGCGCATCGCTCCTCGGGGTAGGCGGCGAACGCCACCTGCCTGAGATATTCGCTCAACGCCGCCTGGCCGAGACCCCGGCGAAGACAGGCGGGATCGCCGATGAACAGATCGACGCTGATCCCATCCGCCGCGCCGATGAGATCGCCCCATTCGGGATAGTCGGCGTTGCGATAGCATTGCAGATAGGCGAACGGCGCGCCGCCGATCTCGGCGAGAGAGCAGATCGTCGGCTCCTGTCCCCGCACGGGGGATTCGTATTCGCGCGCGACTTCCTCGAGCGTGATCGGCCTCTTCTGGTAGAAGCGGCGCACGTGCAGTTCGGCGAGCCAGGCGGTGAGCAGCGGAAAGTCCGCCTCCTCGAGCCGGCGAAATACGATTTCCGGCCGCAGGATGCTGCTCACGTCATTGTCCCGGCGCCCGGCGGCAAATCACGCGCTTGCCGCATATCTCCGCGCCAGGGTCGACAACCCGACCGCGAGGATCAACACGCCGCCCTTGAAGATCGGCTGAAAGTAGGTCGGCGCGCCGAAAATGCTCAGCCCGTTGAAGCCCACGGCGAGGATCAGCACGCCGACCAAGGTGCCGGCGATGTGAAACTGCCCTTCGCGCAGGGTCGCCGAACCAAGAAACGCCGCCGCGAAAGCGTCGAGGAGATAGCCGTCCGCCGCCGCCAGCGTGCCGCTGCCGAGCAGCGACGACAAGAGGATTCCCGTGAGCGCCGCGCAGAACCCGGCGGTGCCGAAGGCGAACATCTTGATGCGGTCGACGCGAATGCCGGACAGCCGCGCCGCTTCGATATTGCTGCCCACCGCCTGCATCTTCTGCCCGATATCGGTCTTGTTGAGGATCGTCCACAGAACAACCAGGACCGCCAGCATCAGGAACACCGGATTCGGCAGGCCGAACACTACACGCCCAAGCGAAACCTCGGTGAAGGCGCGCGGCATCCCGACCGCGATCGGGAAGGCGCTGTAGGAGAAGCCGATGCCGGTCAGCATCGTGCCGACCCCGATCGTGGCGATCACCGCGTTGATTCTGACCTTGGTCACCAGAACGCCGTTGACCAGACCGATCGCCGCCCCGACCAAAAGAGCGATGACGATGCTGAGGGGGATCGACAGGCCCTCCTTGGCCATCATGCCGGCGACCACCAGGCCGACGAAGCTTGCGACGTTGCCGATGCTGAGATCGAATTCACCGACCACCAGGGTGAAGGTGAGGCCGGCCGATATGATCGCGGTGAGCGACGCCTGACTGAGGATGTTGAGGGCATTCGCCCTCGAAAAAAATATTCCGGGCGCGTTGATCGAGAAGAAGAAGATCATCGCGAGCAGCCCGACGATCGTGCCGTAGCGGGAAAGGAAGGTCAGCGCCGCCCGTCGGCGGCGGTTCGAGCCGGGCTCGAGCGATCTGCGCCTCGCCGCGGTGGGTACGCTCGTCACGCCTTTTCTCCCTGCAGATCGGCTCTGTCGAGATAGCTCATTTCCACGATCCGCGCTTCGCTGATCTCGTCGCCGACGAGTTCGCCGACGACCTGGCCCTCGCGGAGCACCACCACCCGTTCAGCGATGATCGCCAGCTCCTCGACGTCTGACGAAATCACGATGACCGCCACCCCCGACCGGGCGAGCTCACGAATGGCCTCGTGGATTTCCTCGCGGGCGCCGATATCGACGCCGCGCGAGGGCTCGTCAAGAATCAGGACCCTGGTGTCCGGGCTGAGCCATCGGGCGATCAGCGCCTTTTGCTGGTTGCCGCCGGACAGTCCGGCGATCCTGGCGGAACCGCTCGGCGTCTTGATGCCGAGCGCCTTTATCAGGCGGTCGGCCTGGCCGCGCGCCTTGGCCGACGACAGGAACGGCAGCCCCGCGACCGCCCGCAGCGCTCTTAGCGAAGCGATGTTGACGTTGAAGGCCACCGAGTGATCGAGCATCAAGCCTTGCGACCGGCGCTCCTCGGGCACCAGCGCGATGCCAAGCTTCACCGCCTCGGTCTCGCTGTCGATCGCCAGCCGCTTTCCGCCCATCTCGAAGTGGCCGCTGTCGAGGCGGTCGACGCCAAACGCCAGTCGCGCGACTTCGGTGCGGCCGGAACCGACCAACCCGCCCAGCGCGAGGATTTCGCCGCGGAAGACGTCAAAGCTGACCGCCTTGACCGCGTTGGCGCGCGTCACCTCGCGCGCCGAGAACAGCGGGGCGCCGGTTCGATCCGCCTTGCTTCGGCGACGCCCCTCGCCGCTCTTGACGTCATGACCGACGATCGCGCGGATGAGCCCACGCTTGTCGAGGCCGCCGCGCGCGGCGCGCTCGACAACCCGCCCGTCGCGAAAAACGGTGATGCGGTCGCAGAGGCCCAGCACCTCGTCGAGCCGATGCGAGACATAGAGAATCGCCACGCCGCCGGCGGCCAGATCGCGCGCGATCGAGAACAGTTGCTCGCTTTCGGCGCCGGACAGCGCCGCGGTCGGCTCGTCCATCGCGATCACCGACGCCTCGCGAACCAGCGCCTTGCTGATCATCACGAGCCATCGTTCGGCGACCGACAGTTCCGAAACCATCGTATCAAGCGGAAACCTGATCCCGACCTTTTCCGCCGCCGCCCGGGCGCCATGGCTCGAGCGCCTCCAGTCGATCAAGCCGAGGCGCGTGACCTTCGGCGCGCCCAGCAGCATGTTCTGGAGCGCGCTGAAATGGGAGACCAGGTTGAGCTCCTGGTGGATGAAGGCGAGCCCCGCTCGTTCGGACGCCTGGGGCGATCCCGGTCGAAGCTCCTCGCCGCCGATCAGGATTCTGCCTTGATCGGGAACGGTGACGCCGGCGAGGCACCGAATGAGCGTCGACTTTCCCGCGCCATTCGCGCCGACGAGGCCATGCACCTCGCCGCGCCCGATATCGATGTTGACGTCCTGCAGCGCGATTTCGCCGGCGAACTGCTTGCCGAGGCCACAAATCCTGATCCACGCCCCTGGGGCTTTGCTTCCACTCAGCTCCCCGGGACCAGCGCCTGAAACAACGGCGTCAGAGGCCATTCGGGTGGTCGACGAGGAATTTATCGACGTTGTCCTTGGTCACCACGACGCCGGGGATCTCGATCACTTTGGGCGTCCACGACTTGCCGGCCTTGATCGAGTCGAGGATCGCCTGGAACACCGCCTTCCCCTCCGCGTAGGCCGGCTGCCAGACCGTCGCCGTCATGTCGCCGTCCTTGACCAGTTGCAACGCCTGCGGGCTGCCGTTGATCGCCACCGTTGTCACATCCGTCCGGGCAGCCTGCCGCAGCGCCGCCACCGCGCCCTGCATCGGTTCGTCCCAGCACGCCCAGATGGCGAGCGGCTTCTTGCCGCCGGCCGGGTGCGCGGTCAGCCACGGCGAAGCCAGGGCGTTGCCGTTCTGCACCTGACCCGGCACGGTCACCTCGTTGTAGATGATGCTGAGGCCGGTCTTGCCCTTCACGCCATTGTCGAAGGCGACGCCGCGGTCGATGCACAGCTTGCCGGGATGGAAGGTCATCGCCAGGATGTCGGCGGTGTCGCCGACCTTGCCGAGCAGGTATTTGATCGAGTCCTCGCCGACCGTCAGGCCGCTGGTCGTCACGACGATGCCGGGCACGATCTCGCCGCCCCAGGTGGCGACCGGAATGCCCGCGGCGTTCGCCGCCGCCATGCCGGAGCCGATCGAACTGCTGGCGAATGCGAGCACGAAGATCGCATCGACCTTCTGCACTGCAAACGTGCTCATCGCCGCATTCGCCTGATCGGCGCTCGCCTGCGTGTCGACGACCTTGACGTCCCAGCCCGCGGCCTTGGCGCCCTCGGTCACGCCGGCGATCACCGCGACATTGAGGGCGTCGTTGGCGATCAGCGCCACGACCCCGAGAGTCTTCGCCTCGGCTTCCGTCGAGGCGGCGACCGCCAGCACGGTCCCCGACATAAGGATCGACAGCGCGGCAACGAAAATTCGTTTCATCTGGTTCCCCCCTGATCGACCGGATCTCTGTCGCGCGGAGCCGTTCGCCAAGTCCCGATGGGCCAGAATCAGATGAGGCCCGATCGCCGTTGGTCGAAGGCAGCGCCCGACGAAATTTCGCGAATTCGCGAACGTCAAGAACGCAAACGTAACAGACCGGCATTGAGAGAGATGAGTCCGGCGTGACATATGCGAATTCGCGCAGGCGCGGCGTTTCCCTTCTTCGCCCGTCGCGGGCAAAATGCCTCGCCGCGACGGACAACGTCGGGCTGGCGCGTTGCCCAGGATCGGCAGGGACGCAAGCCGCGCCAGACGCGCCGAGCGGAGGAGGATTTTGGCTATGCAGGTCACCTATGATTTTTCGCGCAAGAGCGTGCTCCTGATCGGCGGCACCACCGGCATCGGCCGTGCGACCGCCATCGCCTTCGCCAAGGCGGGCGCCAATCTCTTCGTGGCGGGCATCGGCGCCGCGCACGGCGCCAGCCTCAAGGAGGAAATCAAGGCGACGACCAAGGTCGGCGTCGAATTCCTCGAAGTCGATGTGCGCGACGCCGACGCCATGGCGATGTTGCACGCCAAGGCCTTCGAGCGGTTCGGCCGGATCGACATCGCCTTCAATAACGCCGGCGTTTCCGGCAAGACCGCGCCGGTCCAGGATCTGGACGAGGCCGATTTCAACCAGCTCATCGATGTAAACCTCAAGGGAATATTCTTTGGGCTGAAGCATCAGGTGCCGCACATGATCGCCCGCGGCGGCGGCGCGATCGTCAACACCTCGTCGCTGTTCGGCGTGATGGGTTTTGCGACCACCGCCGTCTATTGCGCGAGCAAGTGGGGGGTTATCGGCCTCACCAATTCCGTGGCGCTCGAAGTGGCGCGCAAGAACATCAGGGTCAACGCGATCGCGCCGGGCTCGGTGATGACGCCGCTGCTCACCGACATGTTCGGCAGCGCGCAGGCCGCCAGGGACACCGTGCTCCCGATGATCCCGATGGGCCGCATCAGCGATCCCGCCGAGATCGCGCAGCTTGTCCTGTTCCTCTCCTCCGATGCCGCCTCTTTCATCACCGGACAGGCCGTGGTGATCGACGGCGGCGGGTTCGTCGCGGGGGCCGGCGGGTAGCGCGAGTCTCCGCGCCCGGCGGCGACGCGGCCGGGGCGTCGTCCGCTCAGCCCAGGTATTTGTTGATGATCGCCAGTCCTTCGTGCCTGACGGTGTCGGGCGTCATTTCGTCGACGATCTCGCCATGGGTCATGATGTAGAGGCGGTCGCAGACGCGCACCGCCACGTCGATGCGCTGTTCGACCAGCATCAGCGAAGCGCCCCGTCGGCGCAGCTCGAGAAGCGCCTTCACGACAATGTCGACGGCCACCGGCGAGAGCGCGACCGACGGTTCGTCGAGCAACATGACCTCCGGATCGCTCATCAGCATTCGCCCGATGGCGACCATCTGCTGCTCGCCGCCGCTGAGGAACGAAGACAGCCGCCGCCGAAATTCGAGCAGCACCGGGAATAGTTCGTAGACCGACGCCAGCAACGCCTGGACGCGGCGGCCATCCCGCCGCAGGTGCAGGGCGCCGAGGATCAGGTTGTCTTCCACCGACTGCTCGAGAAAGAGCCGCCGGCCTTCCGGGGCGATCGCCGCCAGGCCCCTGGCGATGCGATAGGGCGGCAGCGTGGAGATGTCCTTTCCCCCGACGCGGATGGCGCCGCGCCGCTGCTTGACCAGCCCCATGATCGCCTTGAGCACGGTGGTCTTGCCGGCGCCGTTGGGCCCGAGGAGCGCCACCGCCTCGCCCTTGCCGACGGTCAGCGCGATGTCGCGAACCACATCGAATCGCCCGTAGCCGGCAAACAGCGCCGAGACTTCGAGCGCGGGGCTTTGCTGGCTGGTCATTCGCCGAGATACACCTGTCGAACCACGGGATGGGCGCGGACCTCGTCCGCCGAACCGGTCAGGATCACCTCGCCGGCGTTGAGCACCGTCACCCGGTCGCAGATCGGGAACAGGAATCGCGTCTGGTGCTCGATGATGATCATCGTGATTCCCTGCGCCTTGAGCTGGCTGAGCACGCGCGCGAGATGTTCGACCTCCCGCGCCGAAAGGCCGGTCGCCGGTTCGTCGAGGATGATGATGTCGGGACCGGCGACGCAGACCGACGCCAATTGGGTCAGTTGCTCGATGCCGTGCGGCACGTCGCCGACTTTCCGTTCGCTCCAGTCGCCGGCGCCGACCAGATCGAGCGCAGTGTTCGCCCGGCCCTGCATCCATGTGCTGTCGCGCCGACCCGAGGGAAGCGCCGCCCAGAACGCCGCGCGCTCGACGATCCGCGGCAGCCGGTCGAACAGGCCGACCATGACGTTCTGGCTGGCGGTAAGCTCGCGCACCAGCTCGGCCGCCTGGAAGGTCCGGCGCATGCCGAGCCGCGCCCGCGCGCTGGGCGCAACCCCGTCGACGCTTCGCCCCTTGACCAGCGTGGTCCCGGCGATCGGCCGCAGGCGGCCGGCGATGACATTGGCCAGCGTGCTCTTTCCCGAGCCGTTCGGGCCGATGAGGCCGTGAATATGGCCGCGCCTCACCGCCAGATCGACGTCGCGCAGCACCCTTGGCCCCGCCCCGTAGCGAAACTCGATGCCGCGGCATTCGACGATGACCTCGTCGGCGCTCGCCGGCGGCTCGCCCGACCGCTGCTCCGCCGTGCGCCACAGGCTGGCCGCCCCGGCCGGCGATACGCCAGGGCCCGGCTCTTCGCGCCGGTCCGCGTGGGCCGCCTGCCCCCGCGCCGATCGCCCCTCGACGAGGGCCGCCAGCCCGCGCTTGACGAGACCAATCACCCCCTCCGGCAGCAAGGTGATCGCGAGGATCGACAGCGCGCCGTAAGTCATCTCCTGCAGCCACGGATTGATGTTGACGATGGCGGGAAACATCGAAACGAACGTCGCCCCGATCACCGGGCCGAGCGTGGTGTTGATGCCGCCGACCAGCACCATCACCAGGATGTTCAGCGAAACCGCCCAATCGAACTGGCCCGGCGAAACGACCCCGAGGAACGAAAACAGCCACCCGGCCCCGCCGGCCATCGCGGCGGACAGACCGAAGACGCCGATCTTCATGAGCGCGGTTCTCACCCCCGCCGCTTCGGCGAAACGTTCGGCGTCGCGGATCGACAGCAAGACGGGGTAGAGCGGCGACCTGCGGATGTTCCAGACCACCGCCATGCACAGCAGCAGGGCGAGCATCACGCACCACGCAACGGGCGTCCCCAGTCCCTCCATCCCTTCGGGAAAGTCGGGAAATGTCGGGCCGAGCAAGCCTTGCAAGCCGCCGGTGATTTTCAGGTCGGTCGCCAGCACGGTCAGCACCAGCGTGAAAATGAACGTCGTGATCGCAAAATAGAGGCCGCTGACCCGCAGCGACATCGCGCCCACGGCCAGTCCGACCAGGCCGGTGACCGCCAGGACGATCAGCAGCATCAGGAAGACGTTCCACCCGAGATCGTTGACGACGATCGTCGTGAGATAGGCGCCGATCGCAAAGAAGCCGCCTTGGCCCAACGAGTAAAGTCCAAGCATTCCGGCGACGAGATCGAGGCTGATGGCGAGGACGCCGAACACCGCCGCGACAAGGACGAGGCTCTGCACCCCGAGATCCGATCGGGCGACGAACGCCGTCGCGGCAAGCCACGCCGCGCCAAACAGCAGCGCGCCCCACGGTCGCAATCGCCCCGGCAGCCCAGCCCCGTTCAAAACCGGGGCCGCCCCTGACGCCTGCGCGCGCTCCGTACTCACACGGACATCCTCAAGCCCCTGCCTGGACGGAGGCGACCCGCCGAAGCCGGAACATGCCTCCGGCGCTGAACAGGCCCTTCGGCGAGACGATCAGGATGATGACGAGCACGACAAACGGAAACCAGTCGGAGGCCTGCGAATTGATCAGCGCGTTGGCGCCTTCCGCGCATACGCCGAGCAGCAGACCGCCGAGCATCGCCGCGACCGGCTTCTCGGTGCCGCCGCCGATCATCATCGCGATGAATCCGTAGGTGCCGAACGTGTCGCCGAGATAGGGGTTGGCGAAAGTGGTTGGCCCGATCAACACGCCGGCGGCGCCCGCGAAGAACGCCGACGCAGCGAAGGCGACGATCGCCACGACCGTCGTGTTGACGCCAATGGCGGTCGCCATTTCCGGATCGGCGGCCGTCGCCATGCCGAGCTTGCCGAACAGCGTGCGGCGACGCACCAGCTCGAAGCCGACGGTGAAGACCGCGGCGGTGACGATGGCGAGCAATTGCTGGCCCGTCAGAACGGCGCCAAACAGGTGAAAGCTGGTTTCGTTGAAAATCGGCGGAAAGGCTTGCGAGGTAGGTCCCCAGATATAGGCCGCCGCATTTTCGATGATCACGGCGAAGCCGAGCGTGCTGACGAGCCAGCCGAAACTGAACCGATCGAACGCCAGGATAGGTCGCACGGCGATAAAATAGGAGAGCACGCCGAGGGCGCACGAACACGCCAGCCCCGCGATGGCCGAAAGCCAGGTCGGCCAACCAACCGCTGACAATTCCGCCGTCACCATGACCGTCGTCATCATCAACTGCCCCTGCGCGAAATTGATGACGCGGGTGACGTAGAACGTGATGGCCAACGCCATCCCGATGAGCCCGTACACCGACCCTATCGCGACGCCGCTGAGCACGAACTGGAGCACTTGGTGTTTCCTCGCACCCGGTTGTGCGGCCAACCCTAAACACGCCCGCCGTGCGGCAGCGACCCCAAACCTACGCCACGGCGTCCGACCGCGCCGTTCAAGCCTAACATGCTTCCGCGGCCGGCGCTTCGTCCAGCCAGCGCACCGGTTTGTCAGCGCCGCGGGTCTTCTCGCACACTCCTGGAGCCCCGATTCCTCGACCGATCTCGATGGTCCCGCGGCGCCCCCAAACACCCGACGCAACCGGCTTCATGACTTGGCTTTTCACCACGCCGGGGACAGACCTTGGTGGTCAAATCTGCTAGCCGGAAGCGTTGATCCGCGACAGCTAATGACCCCGACATAACAGCTATGAGAGGTGCAAAGAAAATCCTCCGTGAGACGCGTCGTGGACATCAGCGAGAAGGGTCCGACCCGGCGACGCCCGCTTCGCATCCGTGCCGGCGGAAGCGTCTTATCGGAACGTTTTCAATGATTTGCAGCGAGAGACTGCCCTTCGCGGCCGCCGCGCGCCGGGCTTGCGCCGATGTTGAACCGTGAGGTTCGATGTCGCGTCGCCGCGCCCGGTTCGAGCTTTCCCGGCGGGCAGTTCTACTTTGACAAAGACGGCGATCTGGGCGAGCAAACATGGAAGCCTTGCGATCCGCTCAGCAAAGGCGCGACACATCTCTTGGACGGTCGCTTCGGACCTTGCCAGGATTAAGGGAGGAACGAGATCGATGAGAACCCTTGCAACAGCAACCGCACTTCTGGCTGCGGCGGCGCTTTGCGGCGTCGCGAGCCAGGTCCGCGCCGCCGATGGACCTTACCTCATCGGCTTGATCGCCGGCACCACCGGCGCCTACGGCTCGACGGGCGTCGCCACGGTCAACGGCGCGCAGATGGCGGTCGACAAGATCAACGCCGCCGGCGGGGTGCTCGGCCACCAACTCAAGCTTGACCCGCACAACGACGATGCTTCGGCGACGGTCTCCGGCCAGCTCTTCGAGAAACTCGTGGCCGCCGGCGCGGTGGCGATCGCCGGCTCGCCGGACACCGGCCCGGTCACCGCGCAACTGGCGACGCGGCACAAGATTCCGACCATCGGCGTGGTCGACGACGGCGGCCTCACCGTCAATCCCGAGGGGCCGACCGCGGCGCCCAATCCGTGGGTGTTCGACTTCGGCCTGAACACGTTCGCCTGGGGCGAAAAGATCGGCAACTACGCGCTGAAGCACTGCCCGGACGGAATCGCCGTGCTGCACGATCCCTCGACCTACGGGCAAGGGGGTCTGTTCGGCATTCAGCTCGCCTATGACAAGGCCGGCAAGAAGATCAACATCGACCATCCAATCACCGAGAACTGGTCGACCGGCGCGACCACTGGCCTGATGCCCGAGGTCAACGCGATGAAGGCGGCCGGCGTCAAATGCGTCGATGCGTGGCTGACGCCGCAAGACCAGGCGGCGTTCGAGCAGGACCTTCACTCGAGCGGCTATGACGCGATGGTGTTCGGCAATGACGAGACCAACGCCGACGACACCTTCTCCAAGCTCGCGGGAGACATCGCCAACGGGACGGTGAGCGCGGTGTTGACGTCCGACCTGCATCCCAGCGCCGAACTGCTGGCGTTCCGTGAAGAGTACAAGAAGAAGTTCAACGTCGAGGCGACGCCGTTCGCCGAGACCAGTTACGACAGCATCATGATGCTGGCGCAGGTGATCAAGGACGCCAAATCGACCAAGCCCGCGGACCTGCAGAAGGGGTTCAACGCCGTTCAAGGCTTCAAGGGCATCACCGGCGACCTCGGATTCACGGAAAAGAATCACATCACGATCAACGCCGAGCAGTTGACCCTCGTCAAATATGACGCGGCCAGCAAGCAATGGGTCGAGGTCAAGGACTGACGTCAGGTTCGGCGCGACAGACCTCCGCGCCGATCCTCGTCCGAGCCCCTCGTCCGTCATCGGGCGAGGGGTTTTCCGTTTCCCCCATCGCGACAACGTCTAGAGCATTGCCCGCCTAAGATGGGGCATATCCGGCCTCGGCGAAGTAGTTTGCGCAAGCTTGCGGGGTGATTTCGTCGAGGCATTGGCCGATGCGGTCCCAGAGGGCCGGGACGGTTCGCTCGGCGGCCTTTCGCAGATGCGACTTGAGTTGGGAAAAGGCCATTTCGATCGGGTTCAGATCGGGTGAGTAGGCCGGCAACAAGCGCATTTCGGCTCCGGCGGCGGCGATCAGTTTGCGTACGCCCGCGACCTTGTGGGCGGGCAGGTTGTCCATCACCACGATCTCGTCGGGCCGCAGGGTGGGGACGAGTATTTTTTCGACGTAGACCAGGAAGGCCTCGCCGTTCATGGGACCGTCCAGAACGAAGGGCGCGACCAGCCCGTCGCGACGCAGGCCGGCGGTGAAGGTGGTGGTCTTCCAGTGTCCGAAGGGCGCCTTGGCCAACAGCCGTTGGCCGCGCCGGCATCGCCCGCGCCGGCGGACCATTTTGGTGGAAGCGCCCGTCTCGTCGATGAACACCAGCTTGTCGGGGTCCAAGTTCGCCTGGCTCGCCTTCCAGGCTTCACGCGCTTGCGCCACGTCGGGTCGGTCCTGCTCGGCGGCGTGCAGAGTTTTTTTTGAAGCTGAGCCCATGCCGGTGGACGAAGCGATCGATCGCGCTGGTGGAGGTGGTCAGGCCCCGTTCCGTCCGGAGGCGCTGCGTCAGCTCGGCCAAGCTCAAATCGGGCTCCGCTTCGATCAGCGCCAACAACCAAGCCGCGTGCGCCTCCAGCGGCGAGCGGCTCTTGCCCGCCCGCGGCGCAGGAGCGGCGCTGCCCGTCTCGTCGAGCCGCTTCTTCCAGCGGATCGCCGAGGACGCTCCCACCTTGAAGCGAAGAGCCGCGCCGCGACGCGAACTCCCCTCCGCCACTTCCTCCAACACACGTCGGCGAAACTCTTCCGAATACGGCCGACCGACCATCGGAGCCTCCCGAATCAGAGGCTCAATCAACTCATATTTCGCCCGCGAACGGAATCCCCGCCGCCATCACAATCAATTCATCAATGCCGGGATGTGCTCTAGACGACGACCCGCCACGGTTCGGGAACGAGTCGGAAGCCGCTTCCGCTGCGCACCAGATGGGCGAAACCGGGCAGGTGCAGGTGGCCGCCGGTCACCAGCACGCCCTCGGTCGCCACGAGATCGAAAATGCGCCGCCGGTTTTGCTCGGCGAGACGCTCATTGATATCGAACTCGCTCGTCACCTGGGGCCGCGGGATCTGGATCTCTGGCACGTGAACCGTGTCGCCCCACATCACCAGGCTCTCGCCTGCGGAATCGAGCCGATAGCCGCTGTGTCCGGGCGTATGGCCGGGAAGCGGCAGTTGTGTGACGCCCGCCACGACGGCTCCGCCTCGAGTCGGTCGGAACTGCTCGCGATAGGCGCGGATCAACGCATCCGCGGAGTCCAGATAGGGCGTCGCGGCGGGCGAACGTCCGTCGCGCAGGCCCGGATCGGACCAGAACGACAGGTCGTCCTCATGCACGACGACTTCGGCGCGCGAGAATATGGCCTTCCAGTCCGGGTCCATCAGGCCGCTCGAATGATCGGGATGGATGTGCGTCAGCAGCACCGTATCGAAATCACTCGGCGAAAAGCCGGCGGCGGCGAGATTGTCCAGCAGCAACCCCATCGAATAGACGGTCGTCGTTCCGCCGCCGGCGTCGACCAGGATGGTGTTTCGGTCGGTCTGGATGACGAAGGCGTTCACCGTCAGGCGCGGCGGCCCGTCGCGGAACGCATCGCGCATCAGCCCCTGGAAGTCCTCGAGCTCCGCGCCTCTGAGAATGGCGAACGGAATGTCGAGAAAGCCGTCGTTCACTGTCGTTACGAGCGCGTCGCCGATCCGGCGTTTATAGAAGCCGGGCGCTTGCTTTTCTGTCGGATTGGCCATGTTCTCACCTCCCGGAAAGAGTTTTTCCGATCCTTCCTCATTCCGGCGCAGTTTGGCAATCGGCGGCGGCGAAGTGAAATATTCGGGGCGGCCGAAACCGCTATATCTGTTATGTTGTCGGTCGGGATGATCGCCGCGGCGGCTCGTTTGCTAGCGTGGCCGCGCCCGCGATGGGTTGCGGCTGCGGGAACGACCGGGCTCGAGTTTGGCCTGGCGAACAGGGCGAGGAAACATGGCGGGGCGGGGCGAGGCGTGGCCAAGATTGAAGCCTCGCGACGTGATCGCGGATGCGTCGGCATGAGCGCGTCCGATCCCCTGCTCCGATATGTCCTGGAAGCCAAGCCTGTTCACGAGGCGCTGCGGCGGGCGTTGATCCAGCTTTCCGGTTTCTTGCTCAAACGACTGACCGCCGCTCAAACCCGCGTCGTCGATTTCGAACCGCTGGAATCCGCGCGCGAGGGGCTGGGCGAGGCTTCCGAGCAGCTTCGCAGCTTGCGGGCGCCGGCGGCGGCGGCCCATCACCGCTTTCATCTCGACGGCGCCGCCACCGCTCTTGAGCGAGGGCTCGCCGCCGCGCTGTCGTCGAACGACCCCGACGGCGATGGATTCCTGCATTTGCTGGAGGAAGCCGAGAGGCACCTGCGCGCCGCCGGCCGGGCGTTGCCCGGCTTCGAGGCGGTCGATTTCACACAGGCGTGTTGCGCCGCGCACAGCCAGGCGGCGACGCGCGCGGCGCTGCGCTCCGACTAGCCTGCACACCGGACGGGGAACGTCATGGCGATGTATTCGATATGGGTGCTGGACTACGCCGCGGTGGCGAAGTTTCCGCAGAGCGTCATGCTCTATGGCCCGCAATACCACGGCATTCGCAACCTTCCCTATGCTTACGTCCTCATCAAGGGGCAGGGCGAGGTCATCCTGGTCGACACCGGATACGACCATAAGGAGTACGGCAAGTATCTCGCCGATCTCTACGGCGTCTCGAACTGGCATTCGGCCGCCGAAGTGCTCGCCGAGTGCGGCGTCGCGCCCGCCGACGTGACCACAGTCCTGATCACCCACGCGCATTTCGATCACATGGGCGGCCTCGACCTGTTCCCCAACGCCAAATTTTACATTCAGAAGCGCGAGCTCGACAAATGGGTCTGGGCGATGACGCTGGGCCCCGAGTTTCGCTTCCTGGTCGGCGCCGCCGATCCGGCCGACATCGTCAAGGCGGTGCGCCTCGCTCGCGAGGGCCGCATGATCGTCGTCGACGGCGATCGCGAGGACGTGCTGCCAGGCGTCGACCTGCATCTGGCGGCGGACACCCACACGTATGGCTCGATGTATGTCACGGTGCGCAATGACGGCGCGCGCGAAAGCCAGGACGCCTGGGTGCTGGCGGGCGACCTGATCTACACCTATGACAACCTGACGGGGCTCGACAAGAACGACCCGCATCTGGTGCCGATCGGATTGGCGGTCGGCAGTCAATCCAATCTGCTGTTCACGAGCGCGGACATGCTCAAGGCGGTCGGCGGCGAACACAGGCGTGTCATCCCGGTGCATGAGGATCGGCTGAAGCGCGTGTTTCCCTCGCGCGCCACCGCGGCGGGCCTCCATGTGGTCGAGATCGCCCTGGCGAGCGGCGAGACGAGCCGGGTCGCCTGAGCGCGCGCCATCGCGCGGCCCCATTCGCCGCTGATCGAGCAGAGAGGCGGCCCTGCGCTCGTCGCTGCGATAGCGGCGAGCATATTTCTGTTATGTGCCGGCTGGCGATGCTGCAAGGCTGGAACTGGGTTAGAGTTCAAGTGGAATAGAGCATTGAGCAATTTGCCCGAAAAGAGGGAACGAGGAGCGCACGCATGCTGACTCCAGCGGTCGGTTTTATCGGGCTTGGCCGGATGGGCGGGCCCATGAGTCGACGGTTGATCGACGCCGGCTTCGCACTCTCCGTTTTCGACACCAGCGCCGAGGCGTTGAAGCCGCTGAAGGACGCGGGCGCTGTGATCGCCGCTTCGCCGCAGGAAGTGGGCGACAGCGCCGACATTGCGTTCGTCAGCCTGCCCACGCCCGACATCGTTGAGAAGGTCGTGCTGGACGGCCTTGGACGCGGCTCCCGCGTCAAGACCATCGTCGATCTGTCGACCAGCGGCCCGGGCATGGCGGGCCGCGTGTCGCGCGGCCTTGAGCCGCGCGGCATCGCGTGGATCGACGCGCCGGTGTCGGGCGGCATCGCCGGAGCCAAGGGCGGCACCCTCGCGGTGATGGCGTCCGGCCCTCGCGCGGCCTTCGAAACTACCGAGCCGCTTCTCAAGAATTTCGGCAAGGTGTTTTTTGTCGGGGAAAAGGCCGGCCTCGCCCAGGTCGCCAAGCTCGGCAACAATCTGCTCGCCGCGGCCGCCCTGGTGATCTCGTCGGAAGCGCTGGTGATGGGTGTCAAGGCGGGCATCGACCCCAAGGTGATGCTCGACATCATCAACGCGGGGAGCGGGCGCAACAGCGCGACGCAGGACAAGTTCCCTCGCTCCATCCTCACACGCACCTTCGACTTCGGCTTTGCGACAGGACTGTCCTACAAGGACGTGCGGCTTTGCGTCGACGAGGCCGAAGCCCTCGGCGTTCCGATGGTCGTCGGCGCCGCGGTGCGACAGATGCTCGCGGTGACCAACGCGAAATTCGGCCCGACGTCCGACTTCACTTCGATCACCCGCGTTGTGGAAGAATGGGCGGGCGTCGAGGTCAAAGGCTGACCCTTCGACAGTTTTCGCAGCGACGCGTCGGGCCTCGACCGCCGGACCGTCGGCAACAACAGGAGAACGCCATGAGCAAGGAAGTCTTTGATCGCGGCCTTGCGATTCGCAAGCAGGTGCTGGGAGCCGAGTTCGTCGAGAAGTCGTTCGCCTCGGCCGACGATTTCAACCGACCGATGCAGGAATTGACCACCGAATATTGCTGGGGCGCGGTCTGGGGTCGCGAGGGGCTGTCTCACAAGACCCGCAGCATGTTGAACCTCGCGATGATCAGTTGTCTCAACCGCCCGCACGAGCTCAAGATGCACGTCAAGGGCGCGTTGAAGAACGGCGTCACCAAGGACGAGATCCGCGAAGTGTTCATGCAGGTCGCGATCTACGCCGGCATCCCGGCCGGCGTTGACTCGTTCCGCATCGCGCGTGAAGCGTTTGCGGAAGTCGAAAAAGGCGCCTGAGGCTGGCCGTCTTGCACGCGCGGAGCGCCGTCATGAATCGATACAGAATGCTGATCGGCGGCGAATGGGTTGACGCCGCGAGCGGCGAGACCTTCGAAAGCGACAACCCGTTCCTCGGCGCTGCATGGGCGCTGGCGCCCCGCGCCGCGGCGGCCGACGTCGACCGCGCGGTCGAGGCGGCGCGCAAGGCTTTCCGCGCGCCGGCCTGGAGTCAGATCAGCGCGACCGCGCGCGGCGCGCTGTTGCGCCGGCTCGCCGATCTGATTGCGATCGAGGCCGACCGACTCGCCGAGATCGAGACCCGCGACAACGGCAAGCTGATCACCGAGATGCGGACGCAACTGCGCTATATCCCGCAGTGGTTCAACTATTTCGGCGGGCTCGCCGACAAGATCGAAGGGCGCGTGATCCCGATCGACAAGCCGGGCATGGTCAACTTCACGCGCGAGGAGCCGCTGGGCGTCGTCGCGGCGATCACGCCGTGGAATTCGCCGCTGATGCTGGCGACCTGGAAGCTCGCTCCGGCGCTGGCCGCCGGAAACACAATCGTCTGGAAACCGTCCGAGTTCTCATCGGTCTCGGCGCTGGAATTCGGCAAGCTGTTCGAGAAGGCCGGCTTCCCGCCCGGCGTCGTCAACATCGTCACCGGTTTTGGCTCGGAGATCGGCGAGCGGCTGGTTTCGCACCCGCAGGTCGCCAAGATCGCCTTCACCGGCGGCGACCGCACCGGACAGAGCGTCTACGAACTGGCCGCCCGGTCGATCAAGCCGGTCACCCTGGAGCTCGGCGGCAAATCGGCCAACATCGTGTTCAAGGACGCCGTGCTCGACAACGCCGTCAAGGGCGTCGTGTCCGGCATTTTCGCCGCGACGGGCCAGACCTGCATCGCTGGCTCGCGGGCGCTGATCCATCGCTCGATTCACGACGAGTTCGTCGATCGGCTGGTCGCCCTCGGGCGCACCGCGCGGATGGGCGACCCGCTGCTCGACACCACCCAGGTCGGACCAGTGACCACCCAGCCGCAATACAAGAAGGTGCTGGGCTACATCGATATCGCCAGGAACGAAGGCGCCGAATGCGTGCTTGGCGGCGGCGCGGCGACCCGCCCCGAATGCGGCAATGGCTGGTTCGTCGAGCCGACCGTGTTCGTCGGCGTCAAACCGACGATGCGGATCGCCCAGGAGGAAGTGTTCGGCCCGGTTCTGTCGGTGATCGCCTTCGATGACGCCGAGGAAGCGATCCAGATCGCCAACGACACCCAGTACGGGCTCGCCGCCGGCGTATGGACGCAAAACATCGGCACGGCCTTCACCATGGCGCAACGGCTGGAAGCCGGCACGGTTTGGGTCAACACCTATCGGGCGATCAGCTTTCTGTCGCCGTTCGGCGGCTACAAGCGCTCCGGCATCGGGCGCGAGAGCGGCCTGACGGCGATTCGCGAATATCTCCAGGAAAAGAGCGTGTGGATCGATACGGTCGGCGAGGTCGCCAATCCCTTCGTCCAGCGCTAGCGGCGGGCGCACCGTTGCAGACCCCGACCATGGTTGATAACCTTCCATATTCAATTGCTCGAACGCCGAGCCCCGCCGGCTCAGGGCATTTTTGTATGGAATTGAAGCAGCTCAGTTACTTTCTTGGAGTCGCCGAGTCCGGGAGTTTCTCGAAGGCGGCGGTGCGATTGTCGGTCGCCCAGCCCATTCTCAGCCGTCAGATCAAGCTTCTCGAATCCGACCTCGGCGTCGAACTGCTCTATCGCAATGGCCGCGGCGTGGTGCTCTCGGAAGCCGGCAAGCTTCTGGAGACTTACGCCCAGGGCGTCGTCAGCCTGGTCGGCAAGGCCCGCCTGGAGATCGGTTCGCTGCGCGCAGTGCCCAAGGGACGGGTCGCCATCGCCATGCCGCCGTCGATCGGCTGGATGCTGACCGGGCCGCTGGTGTTGCGCTGCCGCGAAGTCTTTCCCGACATCCTGCTCCATCTGGCTGAGGGCTTCAGCGGCCATGTCGCGGAATGGCTGTCGACCGGGCGCGTCGACATCGGCATCGTCTATCAGGCGCCGCGCTTGTCGACGCTCGCCACCGAGCCGCTGCTGTCCGACGAACTGATCCTCCTGGGCGCGGTCAGCGATCCCGCGGGGCTCGGCGGCGACAGCGTGGCCACGGAGCGGCTCGCCGAGATTCCGGTCATCCTGCCGGCCCGGCCGCACGGCCTGAGGGTGCTGATCGACGGCGAACTCGAGAAGCTCGGGGTCGTCGCCCGCATCGCTTTCGAGGTCGACGCAATGCCCTCGACGCTCAGTCTCGTCGAGCGCGGCGTCGGCTATACCGTGCTGTCCGAGGGCGCCGTCAAACATCTGTTGAACGCCGGCCGCATCCGGAGCTGGACGCTCACCAACCCGACCCTCAAGCGCGAGCTGCTGCTGGCGACCTCGACGCAGCGGCCGATGAGCGTCGCGACGCGCCTCGTCGCGCGGCTGATCCGCGAAGAGGTCCAGACCATTCTTCGCGGCAACGACCAACGCCCGTGATCCGTGCACGGAAAAATGACTCGCCAATCGCGCAAGGCGAGAGTGAGAGTCGGGAACGACCCGACGAAGCCCATTTTGGGAGGTCCTGATGCCGAGTTCCGCCGCCCTGGCGCATGCTGAAGCGCCGCCGACCGCTGATCGCCCGCTCGCCGGCCGCCTCGCCGCCGCGCTCGTCGCCAAACGCGTCGAGGACATTTCGGCGACGGCGCGCGAAAAGCTGAGGCTCTGCCTGCTCGACTTCCTCGCCTGCGCGTTCGAGGCCCATTCGCTTCCCTGGGCGAGGCAGGCGGCTGCGCTTGCGACAGCCGGCGCGGGTCCATGCTCGATCGTCGGGACGACCATCACTGCGCCGGCCGGCGACGCGGCGTTCGCTAACAGCGTCGCCGGTCATGGGCTGGTGCGCGAGGACATGCACACCGGCAGCGTCAGCCACCTCGGCATCGTCGTGCTGCCGCCGCTGCTGGCGCTGGCGCAGCAGCGTCGCATCGACGGACGCAGCTTCGCGGCCGCCGCCGTCGTCGGCTATGAAGTCGGCGGCCGCATCGGCCGCGCGCTGGTCACCCCGGAATTCGCCCGCACCTTCCGCCCGACCGGGTTCACCGGTCCGCTGGCCGGCGCGGCGGCCTGCAGCCGCCTGCTCGGTCTCGACCAAGCGGCGACCGCCAGCGCGCTGTCGCTGGCGGCCAACATGGTCGGCGGGCAGAACCAGTGGCCGCATACCGGCGCCGACGAAATGTTCTTCGAGGCCGGCATTGCGGCCCGCAACGGACTGATGGCCGCCCAGCTCGCCGCGCTCGGCGCGCACGGGTCCGAAAAGGCGCTCGACGGCGAAGCGGGATTGCTGACGGCGTATCGCCCCGACCATCGCGCCCCCGATGTTCGCCTGTTCGACGGGGAGCCGGAGATCATCTCGGTCTTCTTCAAGCCGGTTCCGGTGTGCAACTTCGCCCAGACGCCCTGCCTCGCCGCCGTCGCGCTGGCGAAAGAGGCGCGCATCGACCCTCGGGCGATCGTTTCGGTGGACGTCGGCGTCTCGCGCGCCGCAAGGGACTATCCGGGCTGCGACTATCCCGGACCGTTCGCCCGCGTGCTGCAGGCCAAGATGAGCATTCATTACGCCGTCGCCAGCGCACTACTGAGCGGCGCGGTGACCGAGGCGAGCTATCGCAATCTCGATGATGCGGCGCTGCTGGCGCTCGCCGCCAAAATCAAGGTGGAGGCGCGGGACGACTTCACCGCCGCGTTCCCCGGCAAGCAAGGCGGCGAGGTGACCATCCGGCTAAACGACGGGCAGGTCCTCTCGCGGCGGCTCGCCAACGTCATCCCGGCGGACGTCGATCTCGTTCGCCGCCGCTTCCACAGCGCGGCGTCGGCGGTGCTTGGCGCCGCCGCGGCGCGCGCGCTCGAGGCGGCGGTCGACGATCTCGAAGAGAGCGACGACGTCGGCGCGCTGATGCGCCTGACCAACGCGCCAGCCGTCCAGGCGCGAAGGGCGTAGGCGATGGGCAGTCGCCTGCCGAATGTGAAGCTGGCGCAGCGCCATGACTGACGCCGCGCGCCCGCCGAACTATCAGGTCTACGCGATCCGCTACGCCACCCGCGAAGGTCGGCGGCAGGACAATTTCATCGGCGGCGATCCCCATGACGGGCCGATGCCGATGGATTACTTCTGCTGGCTGGCGATTGGCCCCCAGCGGCGGTTCGTCATCGATTGCGGCTTCACCGCGGAGGTGTCGGCGCGCCGCAAGCGCACCTATCTGCGCAATCCCGTCGAGGCGCTCGCGCTCTTCGACATCCGCGCCGAGGACGTCGAGGACGTCATCCTCACCCATCTCCACTACGACCACGTCGGCAATTTCGACCGGTTTCCCAAGGCGCGGTTTCACCTGCAGGAGCCCGAACTTGCCTACGCCACGGGCAAATACATGCGCCATCCCTTCCTGTCGCACGCCTTCGAGGTCGAGGACGTCGTCGGCATGGTGCGGCTCAACTATCGCGGGCGCGTGGTGTTCCATAGCGGGGACGCGGAACTGGCGCCGGGCCTGCGTCTGCATCTGGCGGGGGGGCACTCGGCGGGGCTGCAGTTCGTCAGCGTCCATACCGAGCGCGGCTGGGTGGTGCTGGCTTCTGACGTCACCCATTACTACGAGAACATGGAAAGCGGCCGGCCGTTCACCACGACCTTCCATATCGGCGACACGCTGGAAGGCTACGACAAGCTGCGCGCGGTGGCGCCAAGCGCCGAGCATATCGTGCCGGGGCATGATCCCCTGGTGATGCGGCTCTATCCGTCGCCGCGTCCCGACCTTGAGGGCGTCGCCGTGCGTCTCGACGTCGCGCCGAAGCCGCGGAGCGCGATTTCCTGAGCTGCCGAGTCGGCCTCCGGTCATAACGCCGCCGGCAGGCGCAGGTGACCGCGCCGGACCTTCGTAATATGAATCGCCAACGCAATTGCGCATCGACAATCAAACCTTTCGGGCTGGATTCCCATGACTGCTCAGCAACGCAACATCTCCCCACCGATCGACCCGGTGAAGCTCGACAGGCTCGCCGAGGTGGCGGTCAAGGTCGGGTTGAATCTGAAGGCCGGACAGGACCTGTTCCTGACGGCCCCAGTCACGGCGCTGCCGCTGGTGCGGCGGATTGTCGAGCATGCCTACAAGGCCGGCGCCGGCCTCGTCGTCCCGATCCTGTCGGACGAAGAGATCACGCTTTCGCGCTATCGCTTCGGGGCGGACGAGAGCTACGATCGCGCCGCCGGCTGGCTTTATGACGGCGTCGCCAAGGCCTTCGCCGCGGGCGCCGCCCGGCTGGCCATTGTCGGCGACAATCCGATGCTGCTTTCCGGCGAGGACCCAGCCAAAGTGGCGCGCGCCAACAAGGCCAATTCCATCGCCTATCAACCGGCGCTCGAAAAGATCGCCGGCTTCGACATCAACTGGAATATCGTCGCCTATCCCGGCGCGTCATGGGCGAAGCAGGTGTTTCCCAGCGATGGCGAAGACATCGCGGTGGCGAAGCTGGCCGACGCGATTTTCGCCGCCTCGCGCATCGATGCGGACGATCCGGTGGCGGCGTGGGCCGCGCACAACGCCCGGCTGCGCGAGCGGACCGAATGGCTGAACGGCCAGAAGTTTGAGGCGCTGCACTACTCGGGGCCGGGCACGGACCTGACGATCGGCCTCGCCGATGGCCACGAGTGGCAGGGCGGCGCCTCGACCGCCAAGAACGGCGTCACCTGCAACCCGAACATCCCAACCGAGGAGGTCTTCACCACGCCGCACGCCCGTCGGGTGGAGGGGCATGTCGTCAGCACCAAGCCGCTGTCCTACCAGGGCACGCTGATCGACGGCATCGCGGTCCGCTTCGAGGCGGGAGGCATCGTCGAGGCGAAGGCGGCCCGCGGCGAAGCGGTGCTGAACAAGGTGCTGGACACCGACGAGGGCGCGCGCCGTCTCGGCGAGGTGGCGCTGGTGCCAAATTCCTCGCCGATCGCCAGGAGCGGGCTGCTGTTCTTCAACACGTTGTTCGACGAGAACGCCGCCTGCCACATCGCGCTCGGCCAGTGCTATTCGAAGTGTTTCCTCGATGGCGCGCATCTCAGCCCCGAGCAGATCGCCGCGCGGGGCGGCAACAAGAGCCTCATCCACATCGACTGGATGATCGGCTCGGAGAGCATCGACATCGACGGCGTTCACGCCGACGGCCACCGTACGCCAGTGTTCCGCAAGGGCGAGTGGGCATGAGGGGCGCCTTCGACATGAGACCGCGACCGTGAACGAACGTCGCGCAGCGCCCGAGAAAAATCCGCGTATGCGCGACGCCACCGGCCGCGAAAGCGCCGACCTCGCCGGGTTCGCGGCCGGTATTCGCTTCGAGCATCTCCCGGCTGATGTCGTGGACCGCTGTGTCGATTTCTTCGTCGACTGGACCGGGTCGGCGCTCTCCGGCGCCGGGCGACCCGCGATCGTCGCCTTGCAACGTTATGTCGACGCGATGGGGCCGGCCACCGGAAGCGCCGAGATTCTGATCTGCCGCAAGATGACGTCGCCGCTGTTCGCCGCGATGATGAACGCCGCGTCGTCGCATATTTCCGAGCAGGACGACGTTCACAACGGGTCGGTGTTTCATCCGGGCGCCGTGGTGTTTCCCGCGGCCCTGGCGACCGCCCAGCACATCGGCGCGTCGGGCCGCGAATTCCTCGCCGCCGCGGTCGCTGGATATGAAGTCGGCATCCGCGTCGGCGAGTTCCTCGGCCGCTCGCACTACCGCGTATTCCACACCACCGGCACGGCGGGCGCCATCGCCGCCGCGGTGGCCGCCGGGCGGCTGCTCGGCCTCGCCCAACCGGCGATGCTCGATGCGATCGGCTCGGCGGGCACCCAGGCGGCGGGCCTTTGGGAGTTCCTACGCGACGCAGCCGATTCCAAGCAATTGCACACCGCCAAGGCGGCCGGCGACGGATTGATGGCGGCCTTCCTCGCCAAGGAAGGCTTCACCGGCGCCAAACGCATCCTCGAAGGCGCGCAAGGCATGGCCGCTGGCATGTCGTCCGACGCCGATCCCGCGAAGCTCACCGACCGGCTCGGTCAGCGCTGGGCGCTCAAGGAGACCTCGTTCAAGTTCCACGCGTCCTGCCGTCACACCCATCCGGCCGCCGACGCGCTGCTGAGCCTGATCGAGGCGAGCGATCTCCAGCCGCCTGACATCGAAACAATCACCGCGCATGTTCATCAGGCCGCGCTCGACGTTCTCGGTCCGGTGACAGATCCGCGGACGGTTCACCAGGCGAAATTCTCGATGCCGGCGACGCTTGCCCTGATCGCCAGCCATCGTCGCGCGGGAATGACGGAATTTGACGGCTTAGTCGACGACGCGCTGGCGCGCGCGTTCCTCGATCGCGTCGAGATGCGCTTCGATCCGGAGGTCGACGCCGCCTATCCCGCGCGCTGGATCGGCAAGGTCTCGGTGACGACCGCCGATGGGCGCCGACTGCACAGCCGCGTCGAGGAGCCCAGAGGCGATCCCGGCAATACATTGTCGCGCCACGAGATCGAGGCCAAAGCCCGGTCGCTGGCGCTCTATGGAAACGCCGTCGACGCGGCGGAAGCGGACGGCCTCCTGCGCCGCCTGTGGTCGATCGCCGCCGACAATGCAATCACTCGCCTGCTGCCGGCGACGCCGGAGCATTGAGCCTCCGCCTCTCCCTGGCATGCGGCGGCGCCCACGAATTTGGCGCCTGACGATCAATGATTAGGCAAGGGCGGCGCGAGGCATCCAATTCGGTTGCCCTACCGGTTGATCGTGTTGTATGCGATGATGAATCCGAACCCGGACTCGCTTTGGAGACGACATGACGGCCGCGGCGGCCCCAGATTCCTCGACCTTCAGCGCCTCGATCGTCGCAACGCTCAAGGGGCGCATTCTCGCCTGGCGTTACCCGCCCGAGCACCGCCTGACCGAGGACCTGCTGTGCCGCGAATTCGGGGTCAGCCGCAGCCCCGTGCGCGAGGCGTTGCGGGTGCTCGCCACCAACGGCTTCGTGCGCCGCATGGACAATCGCGGCTACGCCGTCCGGCAGGTCAAGGTCAAGGAGTTGGAGGAACTCTACGACGTCAGGCTCGCGCTCGAGCTCTACGCGGTGGAAACGCTGGCGACGGCGGGCGCGCCGGAGAGCGAACTCGCCGCAATGGCCAAAACGTGGAATGGCGTGCGCCGGCGCCCGAAACGAAAGGTCGAGGAGCTCGCCGAACTCGACGCCGGCTTTCACGAAACGCTGGGCGCGCTGGTTGGCAATGAGACGCTGCTGGAGCAGCTCAAGTCGATCAACGAACGGCTGCTGGTCTTCCGGATGATCGATTTCGAGGCTGCCGATCGCGTCAAGAACACCTGCGCCCAGCATCTCGATATTCTGGAGCGCATCGGCGCGCGAGACGCCGCCGGCGCGCGCGAAGCGATGCGACGAAACATCGGCGACGGCCGCAACATCGTCGGCAAGTCGATCAAGGAGGCGCTCGCGCGCGCCTTCAGTCAGTGATGTCGGCGCGGGAGCTGTCCCATGCGCTTTGCGGCCCTCTCGACCGGCGCCGGCGCGCCCGCCGGGGATTTCGCCGGCGCGATCGCGGCGGTCCATCGGCGCGTCTGCGTGATTTCACTCGTTGATGAGAGCCCGCTGACGCTCGCCACGCTGGAGATTGGCCGCCTGCCGCGAGGCATCACGCTCGACGCGCCGCCGGAATTCACATTCCACGGAATTGTCGCCAGGGGCGCCGATATCGCCGCGCGCGGCGGGATATTGCGGATCGGCGGCGGCGCGCTGTCGATCGACCTGCGGCCCGCGACGCCCTGGCGGTCACGCCTCGGCGATCTCAGCCTCGACGGCGCGCGCGAAGCGGTCACGCAAGCGCTGGAGATCGCCCGCGCGGCGCTCCGGCAGGATGGTCGCGGCGAGGCACTGGTCCGCATCGCCGGCGCGCGCTTGGGCGCTCTCAACAGCGCGACGCGAGCGTTCGATGTCGCCGCCGCCGGCGACGCCATGTCGGCTCTGGTCGGCCTCGGCGAGGGCGTGACGCCAGCGGGCGACGACTACCTCGTCGGCTATTTCGCCGGCCTCTGGACCTGCGCCGGGAGGGATGTGGCGCGAGTCGCCTTTCTCGCCGCGCTGCGCGAGCGACTGATGCGATCCGCGTTGCCGACCGGCGCCGTCAGCCGCGTCTATCTCGAAGCGTCCTTCGATGGCGAGGTGTCGGAACGGCTTTTCGATGTTGCCGACGCGATCGCAACCGGATCGCTCGACGCCGCGCTCCGCCGCGCCGCGGCGCGCGCACTCGCCGTCGGTCACAGTTCGGGAGCCTGCGGCCTGCTCGGATTCCTTGACGCGTGCGCCTGCTGGGCCGGCACCGCCCCCGCCGACAGGCTGGAGCGACGCTAGACTTCGTGGGCTCGAGCGGGAGAGGAAGCGCCTCGCGGCGCCCCTCGCAGCCTGTCTCGCTAGGCCCGCTGCGCGGCGGCCGCCGCCTTCTCGGAGTCGGTTTGAGTGTTCTCCTCGCGCATCGCGGCGGCCATGCATATCCCGGCGAGCAGGAGATAGCCGAGCGCGACCATCGGCGAGGCCGCCCAATCGAGCTGGACGCCGTGAATGAAGCCGAAGAACGCCAGCACCGCGGCAGCGGCGGAATAAGCGGCCGCCTTGGTGAACTCCCGGTCGATGATGAACACGGCGATGGCGCCGAGCATCAAGCCGCCGAGGACCGCCCCGCCGCCGAGCAGCTGCATCCCGTGATAGACGACGCCGGTGTCCATCAGCTTGCCCATGCCAAGCGCCGAGGCGCTGGTTCCCGCCGCGTTGAGCGCCCCGTCGATCTGGGTCTGGCCCCAGGCGGCGATGTTCGGGATCAGCGCCAGCACCACCGCCGGCGCATGCCGAGAGGGCACCGCCTGGAAGGCTTGCGCGCCGATAACCAGGCCGATGTAGAGCAGGATCGGCAGGATCGCGACGAGCGGCACCACCGCGAGCAGCAGCGCGGTCAGTCCGAGGAAGCAGACGATCGCGATCACCACGCCGGTGGCGAGGGAATAGCCGATGCGGCCGCCCACCGACTTCCATCCGGGATGGCCGATATAGACCGCCGGCGGGAACGGGCTGCCGAGCAGCGAGCCGACGACCGCTCCGATGCCGTCGGCGAGCAGGATGTGGCGCAGATTGTAGCTGTCGCCCGCCGCCGACGCGCTTTCGACGTTGTTCATGCCTTCGGTGAAATTATAGATGCCGAGCGGAATGGCGGTGACCAGCAGCGGCGCGATATTGGCGAGGCCGGTGACGACATCGACGCTCGGGGTCGGCAGATGCAGGCCGAACTGCGCGAACGACGCCGTCACCTGGGCGCCGGTGACGATGTTGGTCCATCCGAACACCGCGGCGATCCAAGCGATGACCGTGCCGACGAGCACGGCGGCGAGGCCGCCCGGAATGCCGCCGGGAAGGCGGACGTTGGCGGTCCAGGTCATCAGCACGATGCCGAACGAGATGAACGAGATCCATGGAACCTCCCACATCTGGAAGGCGGGCCGCAGCGAGATGAACGCGATCGAGATGCCGGCGAGCGTGCCCAGCATCGCCGCGCGCGGCGTCAGGCGCCGGATCGTCGGGCCGATGAAGGCGCCGATCAGCACGATGATTCCGATGATGAACGCCCAGGCCAGGCCAGCCTGCCAGGCCATCACCGCGTTGTTGGTCTTCAGATACACCGGCAGCATGATCACGAACACGACGATGAACATGTGCGGCACGCTCGGGCCGTACGGCATCGCCGTCACGTCGCTGCGGTTCTCGGTCTTGGCGAGCCGATAGGCGAGATAGGCGTAGTAGAGGTTGCCGAGCGGGAGCGCGATGCCGAGCGCCGGCAGGATGCGGCCGAAAACGATATCGCCCGGCAGCTTGATGACGCCGAGGCAGAGCCCCGTCAACACGATGACATTGAGCACCACATTGGTGAACAGCCCGAAAAATCCATTCCAGTCGCCCGGCACCCACCAGCGAATCGGATTTGCGGCTTCCCGTTGCATTGTCATTGGCGTTCCCCCTTCTCTCGCGGCGCGATCTTGTGATCCGTCCGCATCAAATCGCTCTTTGTTCCTCAGGCGGCCTCAGCCTTCGATTCAAGCGCGGGCAGCAGATCGGCCGAGACGCCGACCCAACCGAAGATGCCGCCCTGCGCCTTGACCATGTCCAGCGCCGACTTCTGGAACTCCGGGAAATAAGAAGCGACGCAGTCTTCGAGGACGAGGCAGTCGTAGCCACGGTCGTTGGCTTCCCGCACCGTCGTCGAGACGCATACTTCGGTGGTGACGCCGCAGACGATGAGCTGCTTGACGCCGCGACTCTTGAGAATGGCGTCGAGGTCGGTGGCGTAGAAGGCGCCCTTGCCCGGCTTGTCGACCACCGGCTCGCCGTCGCGCGGCTTCAACTCGTCGATGATGTCGTGGCCATGTTCGCCGCGAACCAGAATGCGCCCCATCGGGCCGGGATCGCCGATGCCCGCCGCCAGCCGGCCGCGCGCCTTCTTGGCCGGCGGCAGGTCGGCGAGATCGGGGCGATGGCCTTCGCGGGTATGGATGACCAGGACGCCGGCCTGGCGCGCCGCGTTCAGCACGCGAATGGTCGGCGGCACCGCCTTGCGCAACAGCGAAACATCGTTGCCCAGCGCTTCTCCAAACCCGCCGGGATCGACGAAGTCACGCTGCATGTCGATGATCAGCAGGGCGACGCTCGACGGCTGGAACTCGAATTCATAAGGTTCGGCGCGAACTGTGGACATGGTTCCCTCACACGGTTTGCCCGGCCATGAGATAGCGGCGCCAGCCGCCGAGATCGGTGATGTCGCGAGCCGTCTTCGTCGCATAGGCCTCGCACAGGAAGCCTTTGACCTGCTCGCCATCGTCCATCTCGAGCGCGCCGATGCCCAATGGACCGGGAATCGCGGCGACGAAGCTGCCGAAGGACGCCGTCGGCAGTTCCCAGACCTCGACCTCGATCGCCCCGCCGTCGTCGACGCGCAGCAGGCCCGGACGCGCCGGCGGGCCGCCCGGCAGCGCGAACATGCGATAGCGGGCCGCGGTGCGGCAGCGGCGATGCAGGCGGCCGCCGCGTTCGGTGAGCTGATGGTTGAGCGGCAGACCGGACATGTGCGCCCCGCAGACGGCGACGCGCACCATGTCGCTCGGCGCCCCGCCGGCCGCCGGCCGCGGCGGCGGCAACGCATGACCCAGCGCGCCAAGCGTGAGATGCTGGTCGCGGTGCAGGCCGTCGGCGAGGGCGCAAAGCGCCGCGTCGCTCCACGCCGGCGCCGCCAGCGTCACGCCGAACGCCAACCCGTCCTGCTGCATCCCGGCCGGCAATGCGATGGCGGCGAGGTCGAGCAGATTCATGAAATTCGTGTAATAGCCGAGGTTGGAATTCAGCCTGATCGGGTCGGCCAGCATTTCGGCGATCGTGTAGTGACGGCCGGCGGTCGGCGTGACCAGCACATCGATCGAGCGCCATACCGGCTCGACCAGGCGCTGCAACTCCTTCAGGCGGTAGTACGCGGCGAAGGCGTCGGCGGCGAGCGGCTTTGCTCCACCGCCGATGATCGCACGGGTGATCGGATGCAGCGCTTCCGGGCGTCGATCGAAGAATTCGCGGATCGCAACGTAACGTTCCGCGATCCACGGTCCGTCGTAGAGCAGGCGCGCAGTCTCGAGGAACGGCGCAAAGTCGATCTCGACAAGCTCGCCGCCGAGCCGCTCGATCCGCCGCAACATCGCGCCGAACAGCCGCTCGCCCTCCGCATTGCCGAAATATTCGAGTTGACCGGGGCGCGGCGCGCCAAATCGCGCGCCTTTGACATCGCGCGGGCAAGGGCGGCCAGCCATCGCGCCCTCGCGGCGCGAAAAGGGATCGGCCGCGTCGAAGCCCTTCGCGACGGCGAGCACGTCGCGCGCATCGTCGGCGGTGAGCGTGAAGATCGATACGCAATCGAGCGACCGACAGGCCGGCACGACGCCGCGCGTGCTGAGCAGGCCGCGGGTCGGCTTGAGACCGATGAGATTGTTGAAAGCCGCCGGCACGCGGCCCGATCCCGCGGTGTCGGTGCCGAGCGAAAAACTGACGAGGCCGGCGGCGACCGCGACCGCCGAGCCGGAGCTCGATCCGCCGGAAATGCGTTCCGCCGCCAGCGCGCTCGCCGGCGCGCCATACGGCGAGCGCGTGCCGTTGAGACCGGTGGCGAACTGATCGAGATTGGTCTTGCCGATTGCGATGGCGCCCGCATCGATCAAACGCTGAACGACATGCGCCGACTCCCGCCCGACATAAGAGAATTCCGGGCACGCGGCGGTCGTCGGAGAGCCCGCGAGGTCGATGTTGTCCTTGATCGCAAAGGGCACGCCATACAGCGGCTTGCCGGCGAGACCCTGCGCTTCGAGGCCGCGCGCGGACGCCAACAGATCATCGCGAGACCGCCGATCGATCCAGACGTGATCGTCGCCGCGCGCTTCGATGCGCGTGACGATATCGTCGACGAGGCGCGACGGCGTCAGCGTCCCGTCCTGATAACGCCTCGCCAGAGTCGCCGAGATCCAGGCTACTGCCGCTCGCCAACGGTCCCTGCCCGCGCGACTCGCTCGAATTCACCGTTCATGGCCAACTCGGCGCCTCCTTAGGGCTTGCAGTCGGGCTTGCATTCGATTTAGTATACATAACTGCATTCGGGACGCCACTTCAAAAATGCGACAGCCCTTCAAATGTTGTGATAACGCGAACGCGGTCGCCGCCCGGCGGCGGGCCTTCGATCCAAACATTCATCGGGGCGTCTTCGAATGGTGCGCGGTTCGGACCGTCGGACAAGCCTGGAATCGTCAGCGCTCGCGCAGCGCTGACGCCCCCGGCGCGCGCGGGAGACGCTGAATGGCGAGCGCCACAAAGATCATCCGCAACTTCTACCGGGATTCGGTCGCGCTGATGCAGATGTCGGCGACCATCGGCAAGACGCCGGGCGTGCGTCAGGCCTCGGCGGTCATGGCGTCGGACGCCAATCTCGCGCTGCTGCGCGAAGCGGGATTGCTCGCCGGCGCGGTCGAGGCCGGCCCCAACGATCTGCTGATCGCGCTCGAAGGAGAGGAGGACGCGGCGCTCGCCGCCGCGATCGTCGAAGCCGAGAAGACGTTCGATCGCAAGTCATCATCCGGCGCCGCCGGCGGACCGCGACGCGAGCCGCCGCGCAGCCTCGAAATGGGGCTCGAGGAAATGCCGGCCGCCAATCTCGCGCTCATCTCGACGCCCGGCGACTATGCCGCCGCCGAGGCGATGAAGGCGCTGCGCCTCGGCCTCAATGTGATGATGTTCAGCGACAATGTGGCGGTCGAGGACGAGATCGCGCTGAAACGCTACGCCCGCGCCCATGACCTGATCGTCATGGGGCCGGACTGCGGCACCGCGATCATCGGCGGCCTGCCGCTGGGCTTCGCCAATGTCGTGCGCCGGGGCGACATCGGCGTGGTCGCGGCGTCCGGCACCGGGCTGCAGCAGGTCACCTGCCTGATCGACCGGATGGGCGGCGGAATCAGCCAGGCGATCGGCACGGGGGGCCACGATCTCAGCCGCGCCGTCGGCGGAATCAGTTTCTTGCAAGGCTTGCAGGCGCTCGCCGAAGACGAGACCACTCGCGTCATCGCGCTGATTTCGAAGCCCCCCGCCCCGGAAGTCGCCGCCGCGGTGCTCGCCGCCGCGCGCGACGCCGGCAAGCCGGTGGTCGTGAACTTCCTCGGCTCCGACCCGCAAACGATCAGCGGAGCGCGGCTGACGCCCGCCAAAACCCTCGAGGATGCGGCGCTCGCCGCCGTCGCCCTCTCCCGGGGCGAGGCGCCGAACTCCCTGACGCTCCCCTTGACGCCGTTTGATCCGCCCCGTCTGGCCGCGAGCCAACGATACATCCGCGGCCTCTATAGCGGCGGCACGTTCTGTTACGAGGCGACCTTGCTGCTCGGCGAGACGCTGCAGGACATCTATTCCAACACGCCGGTCGGCCGCGCCAGGGCGCTGGACGATGTGTGGAAGAGCCGCGCCCATACGCTTGTTGATCTCGGCGACGACGTGTTCACGCGCGGCCGGCCGCATCCAATGATCGACCATCGTCTGCGCGACGAACGCATCCTCAATGAGGCGCGCGATCCCGGGACCGCGGTCATCCTGCTCGACGTGGTGCTCGGCTATGGCGCGCATCCCGACCCGGCGGCCGAGATCGCCCCGGTCGTGCGTGAGGCGATCGCCCGGGCGGCCGAGGCGGGGCGCAACCTCTGCGTCGTCGGCTTCGTCTGCGGCACGCCAGCCGATCCGCAATCGCTCTCCGGACAGGAGGCGAGGCTGCGCGAAGCCGGCATGACGCTGACCGCCAGCAACGCGCAGGCGGTTCGATTGGCCGCGCGAATCGCGGAGCGGGCGCGCGGCGAGGAAGCCGGCGCGTCCAGGATGGAAAGCGCCTGACCCATGGATCTCTTCCACCAGGCGCCCGGAGTGCTCAACATCGGCATCGCCTCGTTCCGCGACGCGATCGCTGAGGCCGGCGGCGCGGTCACGCAGATCGAATGGGCGCCGCCGGCCGGCGGCGATCGCGCCATCGGGCGCGCGCTTGCGCGGCTCGTCAACGACCCGGCCGTCGAGGCGGCGAATCGCACGGCGTACGCCGCCTATCTCGCGGCGCAGCCGGTGCTCACGGGAATTGGAACCGCCGACGAATCGATTCCGACCATGCGCCCGCGCCTCATTCTCCATTCGGGGCCGCCGATCGCCTGGGAGCGCATGTGCGGTCCGATGCAGGGGGCGATCATCGGCGCGATCCTGTTCGAGGGCTGGGCGCCCGACGCCGAGAAGGCGCGCACGCTGGCTGAGAGCGGCGCCGTCGCGTTCGAGCCCTGCCACCATCACGGCGCGGTCGGTCCGATGGCCGGCGTCATCAGCCCGTCGATGCCGGTGTGGATCGTGCGCGAGGCGGCGAGCGGCCATTTGACGTTCTGCAATCTCAACGAAGGTCTCGGCAAGGTGCTGCGCTTCGGCGCCAACAATGCAGAAGTCATCGATCGGCTGAAATGGATGGCCGGCGTGCTGCGCACGACGCTCGAACAGACGCTCATCGAGACCGGGCCGATCGAGGTGAAGCCGCTGATCGCACAGGCGCTGCATATGGGCGATGAGGTCCACAACCGCAACGCGGCCGCGACTTCGCTGCTGCTCAGGCGCCTCGCCCCGGCGATGCTGCGCTCGAGGGCCAGCCGCGACGACGTCGCCGCCGCCATCGGCTTCATCGCCAGAAACGATCACTTCTTTCTCAACATCTCGATGGCGGCGTGCAAGGCGATGCTCGATGCGGCGCGGGGACGCCCAGGCAGCAGCATGGTCGTCGCGATGGCGCGCAACGGCGTCGACTTCGGCGTCCAGCTCGCCGGGACCGGCGACCGCTGGTTCACCAGCCCGGCCCCGGTGGTCGATGGCCTCTATTTCCCCGGCTATTCGATCGCCGACGCTGCGCCGGACCTCGGCGACAGCGCGATCACCGAGACCGCAGGGCTCGGCGGCTTTGCGATGGCGGCGGCGCCGGCGATCGCCAATTTCGTCGGCGGCACGCCGGACGACGCGATCGCCAACACGATCGCCATGGGCCACATCACGCTCGGGCAGAACAGCGCCTTCACGCTTCCCGCCACGAATTTCGGCGGCGCGCCGGCCGGCATCGACGCCCGCAAGGTGGTCGATACGGGAATCCTGCCGGTCATCAACACCGGCATCGCGCATCGCGAGGCCGGCGTCGGCCAGATCGGCGCCGGCATCACGCACGCGCCGCTCGGCTGCTTCACGCAGGCGATCGCCGCGCTCGCCGAGGCTTTGCCGGAGACCTAGCGACGAGAACGGTGCGGGAGGAGCGGATGGCGTCGGACAAGAAGCTTGCGGTCGTGGCGATCGGAGGCAATTCGCTGATCCGCGACAAGGATCATCTGTCGATCGCCGATCAGTACGAAGCCGTCGCGCTCACCGTGCATCATATCGCCGACATGATCGAGGCCGGCTGGAACGTCATCGTCACCCACGGCAACGGCCCTCAGATGGGCTTTATCCTGCGTCGCTCGGAACTGTCGATCCACGAGGTGGCGCCAGTGCCGATGGATTACGCCGGCGCCGACCTGCAGGGCGCGATCGGTTACATGTTCGTCAAGGCGTTCCGCAACGAATTCCGCAAGCGCGGCATCCGGCGCGAGCCGGTGGCGGTGGTGACCGAGACGCTGGTCGACCGCGACGATCCGGCCTTCAGGGACCCGACGAAGCCGATCGGCTCGCATATGGAGGAAGCCCACGCCAAGGCGCTGGCGGCTGAGCTCGGCTGGGTGGTGAAGGACGACGCGGGGCGCGGCTGGCGGCGCGTGGTCGCTTCGCCCGCGCCGCGCAAGGTCATCGACTATCGGGCGATCGAACATCTGGCGCGCGCCGATTTCGTGGTGATCGGCTGCGGCGGCGGCGGCATCCCGGTCGTCGAGGACGACGACGGCCAGTTGCAGGGGATCGAGGCGGTGATCGACAAGGACCTCGCCTCGAGCCTGCTCGCGCGTTCGATCGGCGCGGACCTCTTCATGCTGTCGACCGGCGTCGAGCGCGTGGCGATCGATTTCAACACGCCGCGCCAGCGCTGGCTTGACCGCCTCAGCGTCAGCGAAGCACGGCGTCACTATGCCGAGGACCAGTTCGACAAGGGCAGCATGGGGCCGAAGATCCAGGCGCTTTGCGAATATCTGGAAGGCGGCGGCAAGGAAGGCCTCATCACCAATCCCGCCAATATCGGGCGCGCGCTCGCCGGTGAGACCGGCACCCGTCTCGTTCCCGACTAGCCAACAAAACAATCGGGCGACGGCGCGAACCGGACGCTCGAGAACACAGGGAGGAACTCATGAACGCCGCAGATGCGCCAATCAACATCGGCAACACCGCTTTCATGCTGATCTGCGCGAGCCTCGTCATGTTGATGACGCCCGGTCTCGCGTTCTTCTACGGCGGCCTCGTCGGACGCAAGAACGTCCTGACCGTGATGATGCAGAGCTTCATGTCGCTGAGCTGGACCACCGTGCTGTGGTTCGCCTTCGGCTATTCGATGTGCTTCGGGCCGACCCTCGGCGGCGTCATCGGCGATCCCACGACCTATGCGTTCCTGCGCGGCGTCACCTTGCAGACGATGTTCTCCGGCAATGACGCCGGGATTCCGCTGGTCGTCCACATCGCCTACCAGATGATGTTCGCGATCATCACCCCGGCGCTGATCACCGGCGCCTTCGCCGACCGCGTCACCTTCAAGGCGTATTTCCTGTTCCTGACCGCGTGGCTGATTTTCGTCTATTTCCCGTTCGTGCACATGATATGGAGCCCCGAAGGCGTGCTGGCCAAATGGGGCGTGCTGGATTTTGCCGGCGGCATCGTCGTCCACACCACCGCGGGCTTTGCGGCGCTGGCGTCGGTGTTCTTCGTCGGACGCCGCAGCGTGATGGTCAACAAGCCGCACAACGTCCCGCTGATCGCGCTGGGCACCGGGCTGTTGTGGTTCGGCTGGTACGGCTTCAACGCCGGGTCGGAGCTGCGCGTCGACGCGGTGACGGCCTCGGCCTTCCTCAACACCGACGTCGCCGCCTCGTTCGCCGGCGTGACCTGGCTGGTCATCGAATGGAGCTACGCCAAGCGGCCGAAGTTCGTCGGGCTGCTGACCGGCACGGTGGCGGGTCTGGCGACGATCACGCCGGGCGCCGGCTATGTCTCGCTGGGCTCGGCGGCGATCATCGGCATCGTGGCGAGCATCGCCTGCTATTATGCGGTGCTGCTCAAGAACCGGATGGGATGGGACGACGCGCTCGACGTCTGGGGCGTGCACGGGGTCGGCGGCTTCCTCGGCGTCATCCTGCTGGGAGTGTTCGCCTCCACCGCGTGGAACTCCGCGGGCGCGGACGGCCTGTTGCTCGGCGGCGGCGGATTTTTCGCCAAGCAATGCATCGCCGCCGTACTGTGCGCCGCCTGGGCGTTCGTCTTCACCTACGGGATGCTGTGGCTGATCGACCACGTCACCCCAGCCCGCACCGACGCCAAGGCGCAGGAAACCGGCCTCGACGAGGAATTGCACGGCGAGGAGGCCTATCCGCAGGGGCTGTGACCGGGCGGCGCAGGCTGTCGCGCCGTCCCTCCCGGACGGCGCGCTCCGCTCCACCCGCGAAGCACCACGCTTCCGAGGCCGCGACCCCCGAAGAGCCGGCGCTGCCGGCTATTTGATCGCGGTCGCAAGCAGGCTGGCGCGCTGGTTCCACTGAAACTGGCTTTGCACCAGTTGCAGCGCGATCAAGCCGGTCGCGCCGAGTTGTTTGCCTCGCGGATCAGCCGCTCCAGGCATTCGTGGAAGGATTGCTCGTTGACGCCTTCTACCGAGGCGTAAATGGTCTACCGATAGCGGCGGCCAAGCGTTTCGCGGTGAGCATCGCCGGCGCGGCGCGCCGGGTGAAGCGCTTCGAAGCCACGGGCCAGACGTCCCCGGCTCTGACCGGAGGCGATCGCCGCTCTGGCCGCGTCGAGGCCCATCGCGGCTATCTGCTGGGTCTGACGCCGACCGGATATCGCGTTGCTGGAGGTACGGGAGCGCCTGATCGCCAATTGCAGCCAAAATTTCTCATCATCCGTGCCGTGGCGTTCTTTCGATCGCCCCGAGATCATATTCAGAAATAGTCCGCGCATGCCCAGGAGCAGTATCGCACGGACATTCTGAAACAACGCCGGGACTGGTTCGCCGCGCCGGCCGACGCCTTTCCGGCCTGACGGCAAAGGTTTTCGATCGGCCGATCAACGCGGCCCTGTTCGAGGACGGGGTGGAACAATGCCTCGTTGCCACGCTCTCATATGGCGACATCGTCATCATGGACGATCTCTCGAGCCACGAGGGACCGAGCGTCGAGCAACTCATAAAAGCAGCCGGGCTCGGTTGCGATATCCGCCGCCTTACGGCCCGGACATGAACCCGATCGAAAAAGCCCGCTCCAGGCTGAAAGCCTTCCCGCGCAAAACCGGCCGAATGTGAGAGTTACTTCAATGCGTGCGGACACGATACAGGTTGATCGGAGTCCGCTCTAAATCCTTCGCCCGGATATTGATTGAAGCACCCTCGGATTCATTTTCGGTCGCATTGGGCTGGGGATCGAAGAATTCTTGAGGCTTTCGGCATTCAACGCTTTTCCCCGCGCTGCCAATTGCAACGACCGGAGCCGCAGTTTACAGGAAAACACGCAAGCCTTGCCTGGCCTCCGCAACGCCTGCGCCTGCGGTCCCGTTTCATAAGCTCCAACGCCAATCGCGAACCTCTGGCATGTCATCGCCATGCTCGCTGATATAGAGCTTATGGCGCTCCATCGTCGTCCAGTAGCGCGCGGTCGCCTTATCGATCTGATCGCTGAGCCTTGGAATGCGCCGGATCGCATCCAGCGCGAGCTGATAGCGGTCGAGATTGTTCAACACGACCATGTCGAAGGGGGTGGTGGTCGTTCCTTCCTCTTTGTAGCCGCGCACATGGATGTTGTCGTGGTTGCGCCGCCGATAGGTCAATTTGTGAATCAACGAGGGATAGCCGTGAAACGCAAAAATAACCGGCCTGTCCGTCGTGAACAATTCATCGAAATCCTGATCTTCCAGGCCGTGGGGGTGCTCGGACTGCGGCTGCAGCACCATCAGATCCACCACGTTGACGAGGCGGATGCGGATGTCGGGAACGTAGCTGCGCAGAAGCGCAACGGCGGCGAGCGTCTCAAGCGTCGGGATATCGCCCGCGCAAGCCATCACCACATCAGGATCGCCGCCGTCGTTGCTGGCCCATTCCCAGACGCCAGCGCCGACCGTGCAATGGCGGACGGCTGAGTCGATATCGAGCCACTGCCACTCAGGTTGTTTGCCGGCGACAATCACGTTGATGTAGTTGCGGCTGCGCAAACAATGATCTGCGACGGACAGCAGGCAATTGGCGTCGGGCGGAAGATAGATGCGAGCGATATCCGATTTCTTGTTCGCGAGATGATCGATAAAGCCCGGATCCTGGTGCGAAAAGCCGTTATGATCCTGCCGCCAGACATGGGAGGTGAGCAGGTAATTGAGCGATGCGATCGGCTTGCGCCACGGGATTTTGCTGCTGACCTTCAACCATTTCGCGTGCTGGTTGACCATCGAATCGACGATATGAATGAAGGCCTCATAGCAGGAGAACAAACCATGGCGTCCGGTGAGGAGGTAGCCTTCTAGCCAGCCCTGGCACAGATGCTCGCTCAGGACCTCCATGACGCGGCCTTCGGGGCTCAGATCGATGTCGACGTCTTCGACCTCAGCCATCCATTCCTTGCCGGAGACTTGATAGACCGCCTCCAATCGATTCGATGCGGTCTCATCGGGGCCGAACAGACGGAAATTCTGCGCGCCGAGATTGAGCCTCATCACATCGCGCAGAAAACCCCCCAAGACGCGCGTCGATTCCGCCGCGACCGCGCCCGGCTTCGAAACCTTTACCGCATAGTCGCGGAAGTGCGGCATTGAAAGCGGCCGCAACAATTCCCCCCCGTTCGCGTGGGGATTCGAGCCCATGCGCCGATGGCCGGTCGGCGCCAGCGCGGCAAACTCCGCACGAAATTTTCCGTTTTTGTCGAACAATTCCCGTGGGCGATAGCTCTGCATCCAGGCTTCGAGTTGCTGGAGGTGTTCGGGCTTCTTGAAGTCTGCGATCGGCACCTGGTGCGCGCGCCAAGTGCCCTCGACCGGCTTGCCATCGACGAATTTCGGCCCGGTCCAGCCCTTGGGCGTGCGGAAGACGATCATCGGCCAGCGCGGCCGTTCAAGGCCCCTGCCCTCCTTGCCTGAACGCGCGGCGCCCTGAATCTGACGGATGCGCACAAGAATTTCATCGAGCGTGGCGGCGAGACTTTGGTGCACGAGCGCCGGATCGTCGCCTTCGACAAAATGCGGCTCATAACCATAGCCGCGCAACAGCTCCGTCAGCTCGTCCCGACCGATGCGTGCGAGCACCGTCGGGTTGGCGATCTTGAACCCATTGAGATGAAGAATCGGCAGAACCGCGCCGTCGCGCGCCGGGTTCAGGAACTTGTTGGCGTGCCAGCTCGTCGCCAGCGGCCCGGTTTCCGCCTCACCGTCGCCGACAATGCAGGCAACGATCAGATCGGGATTGTCGAAAGCTGCGCCATAGGCGTGGGCCAATGAATAGCCCAGCTCGCCGCCTTCGTGAATCGAGCCAGGCGTTTCCGGCGACACATGACTGGGAATGCCGTAGGGCCAGGAGAACTGACGAAAGAGGCGCCGCAACCCGCTCGCGCTGCGCTCGATCGCCGGATAGCGCTCGGTGTACGAGCCTTCCAGATAGGCGTGCGCCACCAGACCTGGACCGCCGTGACCGGGGCCAATGACGTAGATCATGTTGAGATCGTTCTCTTTGATCAGCCGGTTGAGGTGGACATAGAGAAAGTTCAGCCCCGTCGTGGTGCCCCAATGTCCGAGCAGCCGGGGCTTCACATGCTCAGGTCTGAGCGGGGATTCCAGCAGCGGGTTGTCTTGCAGGTAGATCTGCCCGACCGAAAGGTAGTTTGCCGCGCGCCAGTAAGCGTGCATTTTTGTCAGGAGATCGGGCGACAAGGGATCGGCCATGAGGAGCTTCCCGGTTCAAATAGCGCTCTTCCGACGCCGCGCTGCGACGACGCGGAGCGGCCTTACAGCGCGAAACAGGCTTTTCAATAGCGCCAATGACGCACGTGGCCTTGATCGAGATCAAGCTCACTTGCGTGGACTTTAGGCTTCGCGCGTTCCACGGCCCGGAAAGCGGGCGCGGCCCGCGCCATCGTGAGCGGAAGCATTTTCCTTCGCGGGAGTGCGCTCTGGACAACGAGAATATGCAAATTCGAGTCTCAGCCCAACTCAACGGTGCGATTGTGTTGATGACAGCCGCTCTGCGAAAGCCAAGTCGAACCTATCGGGTCGCGGGGATCGTTCGTGGGCGCCGTTCGATCGTATCCAGAGTATGGCGGGCGATCATCGCTTCTTCATCGGTCGGGATCATCCGAACGGAGACGCGGCTCTCCGGCGTACTTATGATCGCAGCGTTTCGGCCGTTCGCGACCGCATCGAGATCAACTCCGAGCCAGCCAAGGCGCGCGCAGACCATCTCTCGGATCGCCGGCGCATGCTCTCCGATGCCAGCCGTGAAGACCAGGCCGTCCAGTCCACCCAACGAGCTCGTGAGAGCGCCGATCTCCCGCGCGATCCGGTATACGAAGAGCTCGATCGCGTCCCTCGCGCAGGGGTCGGCGCTGACCAGAAGGGTCCGCATATCGCTGGCGATCCCGTCGGAGACGCCGAGCAATCCCGAACGCTGATAAAGAAGGTCTTCGACCTGCTTCGCGGTCAGCCCTCGCTCCTCCTCCAGATAGAGGATCACTCCCGGATCGAGATTTCCGCAACGCGTCCCCATGACCAGGCCGTCCAGCGCCGTGAACCCCATCGTGGTGTCGATGCTGCCGCCGTTCAGCATGGCGCAAAGGCTGGCGCCATTGCCGAGATGAGCTGCGATGACGCGTCCCTTGGCCAGTTCGGGCGCGACCTTGGCCAGCTGTCGGGCGATGTATTCATAGGAAAGACCGTGGAAGCCATAGCGCCGCACGCCAGCCCGCTCATACTGGCGCGGCAACGCGAAACGGGTCGCGACGGCGGGCATCGTATGATGAAAGGCTGTGTCGAAGCACACGACCTGTGGGAGCTTCGGTCGTGTCGCGGCGATCGCCCTTATCGGCGCGATGTTGTGGGGTTCGTGCAAAGGCGCGAGCGGCGTTAGTTCGTCGAGCGCGCTGAGAAGTTCCGGCGTCACGCGCTCCGGCCGGTCATGGTTGGGGCCGCCGTGAACCACGCGATGGCCGACGGCGATCAGTGTGTCGGCGCCAAGATGGCGCTCCGCCCACCCGATCACCGCCTCCAGAAATCTCTGGAACGGTTGCTTCGGATCAGGCCAGCGCTGTTCCGCCAGGACTGCGCCGACCGGATCGCGCGCGATGAAATGCGGCGCGGAGCCAATCCCCTCGACTTCGCCTGCGGACACAAGCTTTAGATGATCTGAATCGCCCACTTCGAAGAGTGAGAACTTGATGCTCGATGAACCGGCATTGAGGGTAAGGATGGCGTCGGCCATGGCTCAGGTCGCCTCGGTGGTCTGAAGCCCGGCCGCCTGCCGACGCGCGATCAGCACCGCCACCGCGCACGACGCCATCCGGGTCCGCTCGGCGTCGGCGCGGCTCGCCAGGATGATCGGAACCCGGGCCCCGAGCACAATGCCGGCCGCATCGGCGCCTGCCAGGAAGATCAACTGCTTCGCCAGCATGTTGCCAGCCTCGAGGTCTGGCGCCAGCAGAATATCCGCCTGGCCGGCGACCTCGGAGACAATTCCCTTCTCCGCCGCGGCCTCCGGGCTGACCGCATTGTCGAACGCCAAGGGACCGTCCAACAGGCCGCCGGTGATTTGGCCGCGTTCGGCCATCTTGCAGAGCGCAGCGGCGTCGAGCGTCGATCGCATCCTGGGATTGACGGTCTCGACGGCCGACAGCAGCGCAACGCGCGGCCTCTCTATTCCCATGACGTGAGCGAAATCGATGGCGTTTTGGACGATGTCGCGTTTGTCCTCGAGATCGGGCGCGATGTTCACGGCGGCGTCCGTGACGAGCAAGGGACGGGGATAGCTCGGCACGTCCATCAGATAGACGTGGCTGAGCCGACGGCCAGTGCGAAGACCGCTATCTGGAGCCAATACGGGATGGAGCAGTTGGTCGGTGTGCAGCGAGCCCTTCATCAGCAGCGCCGCCTCGCCCCGTTGCACCAAGCCAACGGCCGCAACCGCCGCCGCCTCGCTATCCGCGACATCGACCAACCGGAACGATGCGATATCCACTTTCGCCGCTTCCGCCGCGTTGACGATAGCGCTCTTCGGCCCGACCAGAATCGGAGTGATCAGACCGGCAAGCGCCGCTTCGACCGCCGCGCCGAGAGCGTTCGCGTCGCAGGGGTAAGCGACCGCCGTCGCCAGAGGAGCATGCCCGGCGGCGGCGGCGAGCAGCGCCCGAAACCGTTCGTGACGGCTAAGCTGCACGTCCGGCAACTCGATTCGCGGCCGACGCACCTTTTCCGTGGGAGCCCGCACATGGGCCGTGCCGCTGATGACGAGTTGGCCGCTCTGATTCGTGCAGCGGCAATCAAGCGCCAGATCGCCTCTGTCGGGATGCTTTTCCGTCACCTTCAACGTCGCCGTGATCGTATCCCCGATGCTCACCGGGTGAAGAAAGCGCATATCCTGACCAAGATAGATTGTGCCGGGCCCCGGCAGTTTCGTGCCGAGCACGCTGGAGATCAATCCCGCGCCCAGCATGCCGTGCGCGATGATCTTGTGGAACGTGTCGGCCTTGGCATAGGCCGGATCCATATGGGTCGGGTTGACGTCGCCGGAAATGACCGCGAAGAGGTCGATGTCCCGCTGGGATACTTTGCGCGAAAGGCTGGCTCCGTCGCCAATGGCGATCTCGTCGAACGTCCGGTTCTCGATCATGCCGTCGGACGCGGACGACTTTACAATGTTCACGGCGCTTCTCACTTGCTTAGCGTTCGCGCACATAGTCGCCCGGGGCGTCGGCGAGGGCGGCGTAGCCCTTTTCCGGCGCGCTCAAGGCAGGCGGGCTGACGGCGGCGCCGGAACGATCGTTCAGCCAGTCTATCCATGCGGGCCACCAGGATCCCTCTTGTTCCGTCGCCGCGGCCATCCATTCCTCGGGCGCGGCATAGGGGCCATGGCTTTCCCGATGGGCAAGCCGATAATGGCGATGGGCATGTCCTGGCTCGCTGACTATGCCGGCGTTGTGCCCCCCGGAAGTGAGGACGAATGTGATGTCGCCCTCGTTGAGCAGGTGAAGCTTATAGACGGACTTCCAGGGCGCCACATGGTCGGTTTCGGTGCTCACGGCGAAAAGCGGCGCGCTGATCTCCGAGACGGCAATCGGTCGCGCGTCCACGCGATATCGCCCTTCCGCCAGATCGTTGTGAAGGAACATCCGCCGCAGATATTCGGAGTGCATGCGGAACGGCATACGGGTTGCGTCGGCGTTCCACGCCATCAGGTCGTTGGGCTGCTCTCGCTCCCCCAGAAGATAGGTTTTGACGAGGCGCGACCACACAAGATCGTTGGAGCGCAACATCTGGAACGCGCCCGCCATCTGACTGCTGTCGAGATAGCCCTGCCGCCACATCACGTCGTCGAGAAGGGCGAGCTGGCTCTCATCCGTGAAGAGTTGCAACTCGCCTGCTTCCGTGAAGTCTGTCTGCGCGGCGAGCAGGGTTACAGTGGCAAACCGCTCATCGCCGTCGCGCGCCATTGCCGCCGCGGCGATGGCGAGAAGCGTCCCGCCCAGACAGTATCCGCAGGCGTGAACCCCGCGCCCCGCGCACATGGCGGTCACGGCGTCGAGCGCCGCCATCACACCGAGTCGCCGATAGTCGTCAAGCGACGTCTCGCGCAGCTCGGGACCGGGATTGCGCCAGGAAATGCAGAAGACGGTATAGCCCTGCGAGACGAGATAGCGGATGAACGAGTTGTTCGGCGAGAGGTCGAGAATATAGTATTTCATGATCCACGCGGGAACGACGAGGATCGGCTCCGGACGAACCGTTGCTGTTGTCGGCGCATACTGGATCAACTCCATGAGGTCATTGCGCAGAACAACCTTGCCCGGCGTCACGGCGACATCCTCTCCTACGGCAAAGCCTTTGACTTCGTCCATGGGAAGCCCATTCGCCAACCTCCGCAGGTCTTCTGAAAAGTTCCGACAGCCTCTCACGAGGTTCGCCCCCGACTGCTCAACCGTCGCCCTCCGCGCCTCCGGGTTCGTCCACGCGAAATTCGACGGCGAGAAGACATCGAGGAACTGCCGCGCTGCAAAGGACACGACGTCGGCGTGTGATTTTGCGACTCCCGGCGGTCCGATAGCGGCATCACGCCACCATTCCTCGGCCAGCAGGAAGCCCTGCGCCATGATGTTGAATGGGGGGCGGCCCCAGGCCTCGTCGGCAAACCGATGATCGCCATACGAGGGTTTGGTCCAATGGCTCGGTGACCCGAGGCGCATCCACTGGCGCGCCGCCTCCTCGATAAGTTCGAGGCGACGTCCCGGGGCGTTGGCGAGGTGCAGGCTCCAATCCAAATATGCGAGCGCCAGCGATACAGGCGAGAGGGAGCCGGTCAATCGCGCCTCCCGAGCGTGCAAAAGCCGGTCCAACGAATTTGCCGCCGCGCCACACGGGGGCGTTTCCGGCGCCGCGCATGCCGCGTGCGAACGGGCGACGGCGCTGCTTGTTCCTTGGCGCGGTTCGCAATTCTCGCCGTTCTCGATCGGGCTCCAAGTCATAGCCGCGACGGCGTCCTTCACCGTCGGTGCGCGTGGATCTTCGAGCGCCGCTGCGGTGAAAGTCGCTTCGGTTGTTGGGGCCTTGACGGCGCCCGTTTCAATCGCGGCGGTTCCCGCGCCCCTTCCCTTGATTCGAGCAGCCGAGGCGTGATCCTTGACAGGGCGTGGTTCCAGCATGCGGGCGCCTGAGGCTGAGAGGGAACGCCCGGCGAGTCGCCGGGCGCGGCGGCCCCACAATTGGCGCCGCCTACAGCATCCACCCTATTTCAAACCCCCGGTCCGCGTTTTGATCCCGATCAACGTCGACATAGCATGCCACAGGCGACGGCGCCGACCGCGAACGCCCTCGCCCCACAGGCGGCGGCATCGAATCCATCGTCGGCCGGCCATTGCCCCAATTGCGATAAATCAATGCCCAGACGCCCAAAACGTCTTTTGGTTCCAGCGACGGTTTCGAGTTCGGCGCCCAGTTGTCAGAGGAATGTGATGCAAGTCAGAGACGTGATGACGACAAAGGTCATCGGAATCCAATCCAAAGCGAGCATTGCCGAGGCGATCGAGATCATGCTGCGGTCTCATATCAGCGCATTGCCGGTTTTCGACGACAATCTGGCGCTGGTGGGCATTCTCAGCGAGGGCGACCTGCTGCGGCGCGCGGAGCTGGGGACGGAAAAGCGACGCCCGCGATGGCTCGAGTTCCTGATCGGCCCCGGCAGTTTCGCGAGCGCCTATGTCCACACGCATGGCCGCAAAGTCGATGAGGTGATGACCACAAACGTCATAACGATCGAGCAGACGGCGACGCTCACTGAGGCCGTCGATCTCATAAATCGGCATGACATCAAACGCCTGCCTGTCATGCTGAACGGGCTTGTCGTCGGCGTCATCGCCCGGGCGGACCTGCTTCGCGCCATGGGCCCCCTGCTCCAGGCGCCGGCGAAAGTCAGCAGCGACGCGGAGATTCGCGACTCAATTCTCGACCAGTTCAAGCAACAAGACTGGACGCCGATTGCGTCGATCGCCGTCGACGTTCGCCAGGGCGTCGTCGAACTCCGCGGGTCGCTCTCGGACGAGCGTCAGCGCCAGGCGATCAAGGTGATTGTCGAGAATGTGCCTGGAGTGACGGCGATCCATGATCATCTCATCTGGGTCGAGCCCAACACCGGCGCCTACCTTCTCTCCGAAGAAGACGCCAAAGCGGAGAGGGCTTCGACCTGACGCGATTATTTCATTCTGCCGGAAAGCGGGATTGTATCATGTTCAAGGATTTGATGGTCCAGCTCGATGGGACCGACGAGGACGAGGTGAGGTTGGCGCACGCTGAATCGATCGCGGCTCGCTTCCAAGCTCACCTCACGGGTCTTTGCATCAATCCAATTCCAGAATACGGATCCGTTTTTGTGGGCGAGCCGGGTTTTGTCGTCGCGGACACTGTGATCCAGTTGGAGGAGCGGGCGCGAACGGAGGGAGAAGTGGTCCTTGCTCGCCTGAAGGATCGGTTCGCCCGCATCGACGTTCCCAACGAGGTTCGGAGCATCGTCGACTTTGCCAGCGACGTTCCAAAACTGGCCGCCTCGGAAGCGCGCTGGGCCGATTTGTTTGTCGCCAGCGCACCATACCGAAATAGCAATTCATTTGTCGGAGACCGGATGTTCGAAGCGGTTCTGTTCGACGCCGGGCACTGCATTTATGCCGTGCCGCCCAAAGGCAAAGTGAGGCGCGACCTCCGCAACGTCATTGTCGCCTGGCAGGATACGCGAGAATCGGCTCGAGGCGTGGCGGAAGCTTTGCCGTTTTTACGCGCCTCGACCCATGCGCGCATCGTAACGGTGGACGCGGAGGGCGATCGAGGCGAGGCTGCGATCGACATCGCCGGCCACCTGGACCGGCATGGCGTGAACGTTGAAATCGTCGCCATCGAAGCCGGTGAAAAGACCGTCGCCGAAGTATTGATCGATGAGGCGCGCAAGATGTCAGCCGACCTCATCGTTATGGGCGCTTATGGCCATTCGCGGTTTCGGGAGTGGATTTTGGGCGGCGCCACCCGTGAGATCCTCGAGACATCGGATGTGCCGGTTTTGATAGCTCACTGATCGGCGACGGCGCCGCGCGACTGGATGGATTTTGAGCCGGGGATAGGGTCATCGCGCCGCCGCTCTGCCGCGCCTGCCGCAGCATTCACTGGTCGAACGACAATCACCTGCTATTAATCAAGCGATCCGACATTTCTTTGGCCTGCGTCTTCTCGCACGTTCTTGTCCGGCAATCCAATAAGCGCCCGGGCCGCCGCGAATGTCGTCAGGGGGTCGCCTGATACATTAAACCGTCGCCACATCTTCGCGCCGTTTTCAGAAGACGCCTGCGCCTTGACGACGGCGGCGTCGGCGTCGGAGGCGTCGCCCTTTCTTCGCGCAACGCGATCGAGACGAACGGAAAGAGGCGCGTCAAGCCATAGACCGGTGAACTCGACGCCGATCCGGTTTGCGACTTCTTCGACCGCAGTGCGCTCTTCCGTTGTTGAATGAACGGCGTCCAGGACAACGCATTGTCCCGCGCGCAGCGCAACGTCTGCCTGGCGGCAAAGGCGCTTGTACACCTCTTCACTCGCCGCCGCGCCATAGGCCGAGCCTGGGAGTCGTTCGGTCTCCGCTACGTTGAACAGTCTCTTGCGCTCAATGTCGCTCCGCAGCAAGACAGCGCCTGGCGCCCGCCCCAAATCCGGAGCGAGCTCCGCAGCCAGCGTGCTCTTTCCCGTGCCTGACAACCCGCCAATCGCCAGCAGGCGCGCCGGAACGGACGCGAGAAACTCCTCGGCGAACCAGAAATAGCGCCCGGCGTCCGCGCCGGCGCGTTCGAAGTCCTTTCCACCGAGATGCTCGAGGCTCGCGGCCAGAACTTTGGCCCGGATAGCCGACCTGATGCTGAGAAAAATGGGCAGAGCGGCAAGTCCCGAGAGCTGGACGTCGTCGCTGCCCCAGAGATAGCGATTGAAGACCAGATTGGCGGCCCGCCGCAGCCCCCTCTCCTCGAGATCCATCAGGAGAAAGGCAAGATCGTAAAGCACATCGCCGCTGGCGATCCCGTCGTCGAATTCCAGGGCGTCGAACAGCACGGGAGCGTCATCGACAAGCGTGATGTTGCGCAGGTGGAGATCGCCATGGCAACGGCGGACATTGCCAGCCTTACCGCGCGCAATCAGCAAATCCCGCACGGACGCCAGGCTCGCGCGAGAATCCGCCGCCAACCGCCTGGCTCGCTGCGCGTCAAAGAGATCGGGATAGGCTGCGAACGCTTGTTCATTCTGACCGAGATAACTTTCCAGGGCGCGCGTCGCAGCCTCGCCGTCCCGATACGGGGCGCGCCTGTGGGAGGCAAGGATCGCGGACGCCAGCTTCCTGACCATGTCTGGGGACAGCGCGCGCCGATCCGCCAGGCGATCGAAAGTCATATTCTCATCGAACCGCCGCATGTGGACGGTCCATTCGACGACCTGCCCCGACCCGCCGAGCGACAAACCTGCTGCGCCGCGTGTGATGGGAACGACGCCGAGGTAGATAGCGGGCGCGTTCGGCTTGTTGACGGCAATCTCGGCCACGCACGCGGCGTGGCGCTTTTCGAGCGTCGAGAAATCCATAAAGGGGAAGCGAACCGCGCGCTTGACTTTATAGGCGTCTTCGCCGGCCAAAAACACCGCCGCCCCATGCGTATCGATGCGTGAGACGGGCTCGGTCATTCCAAACGACGCCGGAGCGCCCAGAAAGGAAAACACCTCTGTCTGGTCAGCGACTGTTGAGGAACATGACGAACGCTCGCTCTCTCGCATTGACGCCTCGCAGATTCGATCCGCCTGATGGCCGGACTGAAGCATTGTCGCCAAAGGCGCGCATTTCATAACAACGCGGTGATTCGTCTCAATCGGTTTGATGTTTGGAAGTCGTCTTTCTGGCGCAGCTCCCTCTAGACGCTCTTTGGCTCGAATGATTGGAAGAACTACGGCCTCTCTCGAGGGGCCGATCTCGCAAACTCCATCGGCGCTCCATCGCGGACTTCGAGATGTTCTGCCGAAACTCGTTCGCCGGCGGCGATCTTTGCGCTCGTCAAGCGCGACGGATGTCTGCGATCTTGAAGGTATGCGATCGACCGCTTTGGTCGTGAATAGAAATGTATTCGTTCTCGACAAAGCGATGCGCGCCTAGCCGATAGCCCGTCTCGTCGCCTTCAATTGCTTCGGGATAGTGGATCTTCCATGTCGCGCCGCCTTCGCCACCCGCATGATGGACGAGCTGCCCTGTGCAATCCTCTTCTCCCGCCCAAAACCGCCGCGCACGACATTGGCCCCTGAGTCTCTTCCAGACGTCCGCATCGAGACGCCCGGAAGCATCGAGCGGCGCGATGAACTCATACCCTCGTTCGGAACTCCCATCGCGGAAATCCTTGTCGCGGGCCAGATGCAAGGTGATGCGCTGAAGCATTCGGCCTGGCTCCAGGGATTGGGATTGGTCAACGGATTCATCCTGGCACAAGCGAATCGATCCCAAATTGATTCTGATCAAAGGACAAGCGTGGATCGCCCACGCCTTGGAACAGGTCGTGACCCGCACCTCGGGATTCGGCGGATCGCGAGCCAGCGCCAAGGCACGATGGCTTGCCGGAGAAATGATCGAGATCAAACCACTCCGCCGCGGGTCGCTTGTCGGTCGAGAATGTCTAAGCACTCCCCTCCCCGCGAGGCCTCGCTCGCCGTCGTCAAACTGGCGATTGTCATTGGCGGCCCCTTTTCCGTCTTCAGACCAAAGCAGAGTCCGACGATCGGCCCATTGAGGGCGCGGAGGCGTGTCGATACCCTTCGCCGACGCCCTGGGGTTCAAGCCCGACAGGCCCGCGCGGCGCGCCGTATTCGATCCGCTGGATGGGGGCTTTCGCCAGGCGTCGGAGCGGCGGTTTTGGGCCGCGAGCAGGGCCGCTGGCCGTTGGTCGAATTGAGCCAGATCAAAGCGTCCTCTGCCCGGCGCGTCATTGAAATAGCGCTGTCTCGCAGAACAATGCGGGAGCAACCCATTTCGCCTCTGTTGATTTTTGCGCCCTTTCAAGACGAATGGTCCGCGGAGCCGCTACGTGATGGACGCCACTTGTGACCTCAAGCCCGATTGCCGTCATCTGCCCAAGAATCGTCCGGTCGCGTTAATCGCGAAATATGGCGGGCCGGTCCCACGGTACACCAGCTATCCGACCGCCGCGCAGTTCACGGCCGCAGTAACGGACGTCGATCATCGCACGTGGCTTGCCGCGCTCGACCCTCGATCCCCGGTGTCGCTTTACGTCCATATCCCGTTCTGTGATCGCCTGTGCTGGTATTGTGGCTGCCATACCGGAGTCGCCCATCGTCGCGGCCCAATCGTGGACTATGTTCAGACGCTCGTCCGGGAGATCCAGATCGCGAGCGAGGCGTTGCCCGACAACGCGCGGGCGAGTGGCCTTCATTTTGGAGGCGGCACGCCGAACGTGATTGCGCCGGACGATCTTCGGGCAATCGTATGCGCCCTACGCCGGCGTTTCGACTTCACAGACCCCTTCGATTTTGCGGTGGAACTTGATCCGCGCGTCCTCACGAATGAATGGATCGACGCCGCCGTCGAGCTTGGATTGACCCGCGCGAGCCTCGGCGTTCAAGATCTGAATCCGCGCGTGCAGCGAACAATCAATCGGGTTCAACCGTATCCGCAGGTTGAGTGGGCGGTCATGCGACTGCGCGAGGCGGGCGTCGGCTCGATCAATCTCGACCTGATGTATGGTCTGCCGCATCAGAGCGCATCGACCGTTCTCTCGACCGTCGACCAGATTCTTGCGCTTTCGCCGGAGCGGATCGCCTTGTTTGGCTACGCTCACGTGCCGTGGATGAAACCGAATCAGAAGCTTCTGCCGGAGCTGGACCTCCCGAACGCCATCGAACGGTTCGATCAGCAGAGCGCCGCGGCTGAGCGTCTCGAAAGCGTCGGCTACATCCGCATCGGTCTCGACCATTTTGCGAGACCTGGGGATGACCTGGCAGGCGCGGCGCGCAAAGGACAATTGCGGCGCAATTTTCAAGGCTATACGGCCGATCGCGCCAGTTCGCTGCTCGGCTTCGGCGCCTCGTCCATTTCATCTCTGCCGCAGGGCTATCTGCAGAATGCCGCGCGAATCCCGGAGTGGAAGAAACTCGTCGACGAGGATCGCCTCGCCACAGCCCGAGGCTTGATCCTGGGCCCGGACGACAGGGTTCGCGGCGCGATAATCGAGCGGCTCATGTGCGACATGCAAGTTGACGTCGCCCGCGTTTGCTCGGCTCACGGCTGGCCGCTGCCGAGCTTTGCGGCGGAGTTGTCGCGCCTGCGCGAGATGGAGGCCGACGGCCTCATAACACGACGCGGCGCCCATATCGCGGTCACCAATCTCGGTCGGCCCTTTGTTCGTGTGGTCGCCGCCGCGTTCGACCCACGGAGCCATTCGATCGAGCCTGGTCGGCACGCCGCCTCCATATAGCAGCCATGCGCTCTCGCGCCGCAAAAAGCAGCGTTTCCGATATAGGCTTGGCGCGGCCGAAGCCCGACCAATGTGGATTAGGCGGAGGCGGCCGGCTGAAGAGGCGATTGCAGATTTGCGGAATCGATGGATGGGCCCGAGAAGTCTCGCGCCGATAGCATTGCCCGGCTGGTGAGCGCCGGCAAACGAGGAGGCGGATGGCCGATGAAGGCGATGGTCTTGCATCGCATCGGCGAGCCCTTGCAATTGGAGGAGCGCGCCGAACCAGTCCCGGGGCCGGGAGAAGTCCGGCTGCGAATCGAAGCCTGCGCCGTTTGCCGGACAGACCTTCATGTGGTCGACGGCGATCTGCCCAACCCTCGGCTGCCGATCGTTCCCGGACACGAGATCGTCGGGATCATCGAGAAGGTCGGCGCAGGGGTCGACGACCTGCGGCCGGGTCTGCGCGTCGGCGCGCCGTGGCTCGGGCGCACCTGCGGCATATGCCCATATTGCGTCGAAGGGCGCGAAAATCTGTGTGACGATCCACTATTCACCGGCTACACGCGCGACGGCGGCTTCGCCACGCACGTCGTCGCGAATGCCGCCTTTACGTTTCCGATGGCGAATTTTCATGATCCGGTCGCGTCGGCCCCACTGCTGTGCGCCGGTCTGATCGGCTGGCGCTCGCTTGTCGCCGCGGGGGCCGGAGAGAAAATCGGGCTGTATGGATTTGGCGCCGCCGCGCACGTCATCGCTCAGGTCATTCGGTGGCAAGGACGCGAGGTCTACGCCTTCAGCCGACCGGGCGACGAGGCTGCTCAGGAGCTGGCGCGCTCGCTCGGCGCCGCCTGGACTGGCGGCTCCGATGAGCAACCGCTTGCACCGCTCGACGCCGCGATCATCTTCGCTCCGGTCGGCGACCTTGTGCCGGCGGCGCTTCGCGCCGTTCGCAAGGGCGGACGCGTCATTTGCGGCGGCATTCATATGAGCGACATCCCGCAGTTTCCCTATCGCATCTTGTGGGAAGAGCGTCAGGTCGCGTCGGTCGCCAACCTGACCCGGCAGGATGCGCGCGAATTTCTGACGATTGCGTTGCAGGCGAATGTCCGGACCCATACGAGGCGCTATCCGCTCGCCGCGGCCAACGAGGCGCTGGCCGACCTGCGGGCCGGCCGAATTCAGGGCGCGGCGGTGCTGGTTCCGTGAGCAAGCTGGGCCCTGGCCGCCAAGACGAGGGCGTCGAATTCCTTATCGCCCGGCGATCCCGGCAAGCGCCCCCGCCACCGCGGCGGCGAAAAGCACGCCGTCATGCAGCGCCAGCAGACGCCGTGAGGGCGAGCACTTGTCATGGATCACTATCGTCACGCCGAGCATGGCCAGCGACCAACCGGATCCTGCAAATATCATCAACGCCCCGAATTGAAGCGCCGTCGTGGGGCGCGAGGCCAGGATGAGCGCGCACAGGACTGTCGTCAGACCAACCGCGGCGACCTTTGCCGCGCCGAAGCGTCCCACCCACGGCCCGACGAGCGCCGCGGGTCCGTACATTGACAGGATGTGGCTTGCGATGACGCCGGACGCCGCGGCGGCGCCGACGCCGCAGAGGGCCATGTTCGGCGCCGCATTCGCCATCAGCGACGACATGGCGAACCAGGCGACGGCGCCGCCCGTCGTCGCCAAAACGAACAGACCCTTGTGCTTCGACCGGGATGACGTCCCGGCGCTCACATCGCGCCCCGCCTGAATCGTCATCGCCAGCGCGAGAATTGCGATCTGGACAGCGCCGGCGCCCAACAACAAGGCGGCCGGCGCCAGCGGGCCCGCAAAGCCCTGCGCAACGCCGATCGCCGCCGGGGCGAAGAGCGCCGCCAGGACACCCGACCCCAGCACGATCGCCACGGCATGCGATTTGCGGCCGGCGCGCAAAGCCGGCGCGTGACGATAGAAGAACCCAAATCCCTGCGCGACGCCGAGCCAGAAGGCGCCAAGCGCCAGGCCGAAGAATTGATCGGCGACGAAGCTCCGCGCGGCGATGGCGCCGCCGGCGAGCCCGAGGCTGGCGCCAAGCGCCAGGGCCGCCCGCCGCCCGAACAAATCCGTCAGGACGGCGGCCGGCAGGGTTGCCGCGCCCGCGCCGACCAGCGTGAGCGCATATGGCAGCGCCGCCCAAACAGGCTTGGGGGCGAGGATGACTCCGGCGAGTGGGAGGACCGCCGTGGTCAGCGTCTGAGCCAGGACCGTGAGCGCAAAAACGCCCGCCGCAAGTGTGATGCCCGGCCCCCTCGCATCGACCGCGCCCGCCGAGAGCGGAGGCGAAAGATCGCAGGCGCAGATGAGGTGGCCGGGACGCTCTTGCGAAGGCGCGAAAATGACAGAGGTCATAGGCCGCGATCCTCCGGGGCAAGATCGTCGTCGGAAAGCACGCGCACGGCCGCGCCGTCCAAATCGTCATATTGGCCGCTCCGCAGCGACCACAGGAAGGCGGCCAGCCCGAGCCCGCCGAGGGACAGAGCCAGCGGAACGAGAACGAGCAGAATTGTCATTGGGCGCGGCCCCCGGGCAGCCGCGGCGCGTGCGCGCGCAAAGCATTCAGCGTGACCACGATCGACGATCCAGACATCGCCAACGCCGCGATGAGCGGCGTGACAAGGCCGGCAATCGCCAGCGGCACGGCCACGAGATTGTAGACGACCGCAAGCCAGAGATTCTGGCGCATGATCGCACGGGCGACCTTACTTATCTGAGTCGCATCAAGCACCGGCGCGAGCCTGTCCCCGAGAAAGACGGCGTCGGACGACGCCTGAGCGACTTCCGCGCCGGTGGCCGGGGAAAGCGAGACATAGGCGGCTGCGAGCGCCGGCGCGTCGTTCAACCCGTCGCCGACCATGAGCGTCTTGCCGCCCATCGCCTCAAGGCTTTCGAGAAATGCAATCTTGTCATCCGGCTTCATGGCGGCGCGCCACGCTTCAACGCCAAGAGTCCGTGCGGCCGCCTCAACGGCGGTGGCGCGGTCGCCAGACAGAATGATCACCTTCAGTCCGTTCCTGCGCAAGGCCGCGATGGTCGCCTTCGCGTCGGGGCGCAACGCCTGGCGGACCACAAAGACGGCCTCCAGAGCGCCATGCCGGAATGCGATGATTGACGCTTGCGGATCGCCGACGCGCGCGGCTTCGGCTTGCGCCTCCAGCCCGCAAAATGCGGCGCTCCCCAATCGCGCCTCGGTCCCATCGACCATCGCGGACACCCCGAGGCCGGGCGTCTCGTCGGCCCCGTCGAATGGTTCGCAGCCGGGCGTTTGCGCCGCCACGACCTTGGCGAGCGGATGATGGCTGGTCAGCGCAAGCCGGGCGGCCGTCCGCAATAGCGCGGAATTGAACGCGGCGGCGTTGACGATGCTCGCCTCCGGGAGGGTCAGCGTTCCCGTCTTGTCGAAGACGACCGTGTCGATCCTGGCGAGGCGCTCGATCGCGTCTCCGGAATTCAGCAACACCCCGCTTTTGAACAGCGCGCCGGAAGCCACGACCTGGACTGCGGGAATCGCCAGGGCCAGGGCGCAGGGACAGGTGATGATCAGCACGGCGATCGCCGCGATGATTGCGTCATGCAGCGAGGAGCCGCTGATGAGCCAGCCGATGGCGGTCGCCAGCGCGGTGAGATGGACGACCGGCGCGTAGAGCCGCGCGGCGCGGTCGGCGAGCCGCTGATATTGCGCCTTTCGGCCGACGGCGCCCTCGACCAGCCGCTCGATTTCATCGAGCAGACTGGATCCCGCCGCGGCGCGCACCCGGACTCGCAAGGCGCCGCCGAAGTTCAATGTCCCGGCGTAGATGTCGGACCCCCGCGCCGCGAGACGGTGCAAGGTTTCGCCGGTGATCAGGCTTTCGTCGATTTCAGAACGTCCCGATATGACGACGCCGTCGGCGGGCGCGCGATCGCCCGGTCGAACCAGCACGACGTCGCCCGGCCGCAACACGCTCGCGGGCACCACCACGGCTTCGCCGCCCGCGTCGATGCGTGTCGCCATCGGCGTGCGCAACGCGGCCAAATTGGCGGCCACGGCGCGCGTCTTGCGCCGCATCGCGAGATCGCAATAGCGGCCGATCAACAGGAAAAACATCAGCATGATGGCCGAGTCGAAATAGGCATGCGCCGAATGATTGACCGTCTCGACGACGGACATGGTCAGCGCCAGAAATATGCCGAGCGAAATCGGCACATCCATGTTGAGGGCGCCGGCGCGCAGAGCGCGAAAGGCGCTCCGGAAGAACGGCTGGCCGGCGAAAGCAGCCGCCGGCAAGACGATGAGAGCGGAAAGCCAGTGAAAGAAATCGCGCGTTTCCAGCGTGATGTCGCTGGCGTTCCCAGCCCACACCGACACCGACAACAGCATGACATTCATAGCTGCGAAGCCGGCGACCGCGAGACAGCGCAAAAGCCAGCGGGCCTGTCTCGCCTCGACATCCTCCTCGTCATTGTTCGAGAATGGATAGGCGCGATAGCCGATGCCCGAGAGTCTTTCGAGCACCTTCGCCGGATCAAGCGAGCCTTCCGCCCATTCGATCGTCAGGCGGCGGCTCGTGTAGTTGAGCCGCACACGCAGAAGCCCGGGCAGCCGAGCCAAGGCGCCCTCGATATCGCCGATGCAGGCCGCGCAGGTTATGCCGTCGACCGCAAGATCCAATCGCGCTGAACCGTCATCGTGATGGCGCACGAAGGTCGAAAGATCGACACTCGCAGTCATCGGACCCCCTACCGCAAATTGATCCTGTTGCGCGATCGAAACAACCGCGCGCCGTCGCGCCGGGCTTCAATGATCAGGTCCCACTGACCCTCCTGCAACGAAGTGACGGCGCGATACTCGCCCGGCGCCCCCTCGTTGAGGACAGCATGCTTGTCGAGTCCCTTGTCGGTCGGAAATTCGAACGTGGCGTTCACCGTGAGGCCTTGCAACGGCTTATCGTCGGCGTCGCGCATGGCGACCTCGACGGAGGCTGGCGCCCCGCGCTGCGGTCGCAAGGCGTTGATCGAGACACGCCATTGTCGGGCGTCCTGTTCGCGCGCGGCCGCAATGTCCTTGTCATAGGCAAGGCCGTGCTCGTAAGGGCTCGCTTCCTCCTCGCCGCTGAAAGTCGACAAGGCGTAGTAGACCAGCGAGCCGTTGGCGAAGAATATCGTGCCGAAAAAACCGGCCAGGATCGCCAGCGCCATCCACCCGGTGAACCGTGTGCCGCGGTCAACGGAGCGATCGCTCGATATTGCGTCTGTTTGAACGATCACGGTCGCCTCCTTGGCCTTTCGCGTCACATCATGGCGCGTCAAAATGATCCTTCACGACCGCTGTCTCGCCGGTTGCAAGATCGACAATCCGGAAGACGATATCCTGGGTCGTCGGCCGTTTGACCGCTGCCGCCAGCGTCGCCGTCACGCGTATCTCGCGCGTCTGATCCGGTCCCACTTGCGCGATCAACTTGCCGTCGCCGCCGCTGTCGATGCCGACCGCTTGCAGGCGCGGGACCTCGGAGCCTTCCACGCCGATCGCAAAAGCGCGGCTATCGGATGATCGATTGACGAGGCGGATGACAAAACCATTGCGGATCGAACCATCCGCCGTCTTGACGAACATCGGATTGCGATCATGGATGGCGGCGACTCCGAGATCGACGCGCGTCGCCAGGGTCGTCGTCATGACCGCGCCGACCAGGGCGATCACCACGACATAGAGAATCGTGCGCGCCCTGATCGGCTTGAACGCATTGGGCTTGCCGGCGCGGCGGCGCTCGATATTGACTTCGGTGTCATAGGCGATGAGGCGCGGCGGGCGACCGATCTTTTTCATGACCGCATCGCAAGCGTCGATGCACAGCCCGCACTGTATGCATCCCAGATTGTCCCCGCCGCGGATGTCGACGCCGGTGGGGCAGACGGCGACGCATTGGTTGCAATCGATGCAATCGCCGGCCTGTTCGCCAAGCGCCCGCATGGCCGTCGCTTTCTTGAGCGACATCCGGTTTTCGCCGCGATCCCGGCGGTAGGTGACGTTGAGCGCGTTCTCATCCGTCATCGCCGCCTGGATGCGCGGCCAAGGGCACATGTAGAGACAGACTTGTTCGCGCATGAAGCCGGCGAGCACATAAGTCGTGAACGTCAGGATGCCGATCCATATCCAGGCCACAGCGGGCGCCTGGAAGGTCGCGAGTTCGCGCACCAACGTCGGCGCATCGCTGAAATAGAGGACCCACGCGCCGCCGGTCCACCACGCGATCGCCAGCCAGAGGGCGTGTTTCAGGACCTTCTCCCTGACGCGGTGGAAGGTCCAGGGGCCGGCATCCTTGCGCATGCGCTCGCGTCGGTCGCCTTCGACCAGCCGCTCGACCAAGAAGAACAGATCGGTCCACACCGTTTGCGGGCAGAGATAGCCGCACCAGATGCGCCCTGCGACGGCGTTCATCAGAAACAGAACCATCGCGGCGAGGATCAGCAATCCGGTCAGGTAGTAGACTTCCTGGGGCCATATTTCGATGGAGAAGAAATAGAGGCGTCGGTGCGCCAGATCGACCAGCACCGCTTGACGCGGCTCGCTCGGCCCTCGATCCCAGCGCACGAACGGCAGAAGATAGTAGACTCCGAGCGTCGCGCAGAGAATGCTCCATTTGATGCGGCGATAGAAACCATGGACGCTTTGCGGATAGACGCGCGTCGCCGAGGCGTAGAGTGGGCCATCGACGTCGTCGTCCTCCACGTCGGCGTCGAGCGATGTCATTGCCCGCCGCCCAGACTGTGGACGAATACGGCGAGCGTCTTGACCGTCGGCGCGTCGAACTTCAGACCCCAAGCAGGCATCACGCCGCCACCGCCATTGGTCACACGCTGAACAATATCGGCCTTGGTCGGCCCGTAGAGCCAGACTTGCGTCGTCAGATCGGGAGCGCCGAGCTCCTTGTTACCCTTGCCTTCGTCGCCGTGGCAGACCGCGCAATTGTCGGCGAATATTTTCTTGCCGCGCGTCAGGTCGGCGCCGGATGCGGGTGCGTTGCCCGACAAGGTTCGCACATAATCCGCCACGGACGATATTTCTTCCGGCTTGAGAATGCCCTCGCGGCCAAAAGAGGGCATCATCGTAGAATGCGTGTCCGGATCGGCGGTCCACCGGGCGCCGTGGGTGATTGTCGCGGCGATTTCATCAAGGGTGCCGCCCCAGATCCAACGGTCGGCGTTCAGGTTCGGATACCCTCGCGAGCCCTGTCCACCGGCGCCGTGGCATGGCGAACAATTGATCGCGAAGACCGCCGCCCCCTGGGCGCGGGCGAAAGACAGCAGCTCGGGGGACTTTTCAATCTCGGCGAGCGACGCCTTGGCGATCTTGTCGTTCATTGGCGCGCGCTGCGCCTTCAGATCGGCGAGATCGACGACGACCGCGGCGCGCGACTGCCATCCCAGGAAGCCATGCGTGTAGCCCGACAACAGCGGCCATGAGGGATAGACGAACCAGTAGCCCACCGCCCAGACGATGCAGGCGTAGAACGTGTAGAGCCACCATCGCGGGAGCGGGGTGTTGAGTTCCTTGATGCCATCCCATTCGTGCCCCGTTGTGGCCTTGCCGGAATGAGCGTCCGTCATCTCTCGTCTGGATTCCGCCGGGTCTTCGGACATCGATCAATCCTCCCGCAACGGAATCTGCGCAGCCTCGTCGAAAGCGCCGCGCTTCGACGGCAGCAGCGCATAAGTCAGCGCGATCACACAGATCAGCCCGAAATAGGCGAGGCCGAACGACGCGACAAAACCTTGCAGAACTTCATAGGTTGACATGATCGTCTTTCAGCGAATGTTGGCTTTGTCGTCATAGAGTTTGAAGTCGACTTGCGTGCCGAGGCGCTGCAGGTAGGCGATGAGAGCATCGGCTTCGGTCAGTTCGCCCTTCGAACCTCCAAAGTCGCGTACGATCGCCTTGGGATATCGCCTCTGCAGATCGGCCGCGTGCGGATCGTCCGCCGTCCCTTGCGCCTGAAGATCGGCCGCGGCGTTATCGATCATCTCCTTGGTGTAGGGAACGCCCGTCATCGCGAGCGTCGCCAGATGCTCGCCGATGTGCGTTCCATCGAGCGGCGTCCTCTCCAGCCAGGGATAGCGGGGCATGATGGAGCCGGGCACGACGGCCCGAGGATCGCGCAAATGATCGCGCTGCCAGTCGTCGGAATATTTGCCGCCCACGCGCGCCAGATCCGGACCGTTGCGCTTCGATCCCCATTGGAACGGGTGATCGTACATGCTTTCGGCCGCCAACGAATAGTGACCGTAGCGCTCGACCTCGTCGCGCAGCGGACGGATCATCTGCGAGTGGCAGAGGTAGCAGCCTTCGCGCACGTAGATGTTGAAGCCCGCAAGCTCCAGCGGCGAATAGGGCCGCACGCCGTCGACCTTCTCGATGGTGCTTTTCAGATAGAAGAGCGGCAGCACCTCGACCAGACCGCCGATGGAGATGGCGATCAGAATGCCGATCAAGAGGAGGATCGAGTTTTTCTCCAGGGCCTGGTGACGGACCCAAACGGAACGGCTCGAAGTCTTGGCAGCCATGATCCTGTCCTTATTCGGCGGGCGCGAGCGCCGAGGCAGGACCTGGCTGCGAGACCTCGTCCAGTTGCGGCGACGCAATGACGGTCATGACCAGATTGTAGGCCATGATCAGAGCGCCGATGAGGAACAGCGCCCCACCCGTCGCGCGAATGACATACATGGGGTGGAGCGCCTGCGTGGTTTCGACGAAGGAGTATTCGAGGAAGCCAAGGCTTGTGTACGCCCGCCACATCAAGCCTTGCATGATGCCGGCCACCCACATCGCGGAGATATAGAAGACGATGCCGATCGTCGCGATCCAGAAGTGCCAGTTTACGAGCTTGAGGGAATAGAGGCCCTTGCGGTTCCACAACCAGGGCACCAGGCAGTAGAGCGCGCCGAACGAGACGAAGCCGACCCACCCCAAGCTGCCCGAATGGACGTGGCCGATGCCCCAGTCCGTGTAGTGGCTGAGCGAATTCACTTCCTTGATCGACATCAGCGGCCCCTCAAACGTCGCCATGCCGTAAAACGCAACCGAGACGACAAGCATCCGCAACACGGGATCGGTGCGCAGTTTGTCCCAGGCGCCCGACAGGGTCATGAGCCCGTTGATCATTCCGCCCCACGAGGGCATCCACAACATGATCGAGAACGTCATGCCGAGCGTCTGGGCCCAGTCCGGCAGGGCCGTGTAGTGGAGATGATGCGGGCCGGCCCAGATGTAGAGGAAGATCAAAGCCCAAAAGTGGATGATGGAAAGCCGGTAGGAGTAGATCGGCCGTTCCGCTCGCTTGGGAATGAAATAGTACATGATGGCGAGGAAGCCGGCGGTGAGGAAGAAGCCGACGGCGTTATGACCGTACCACCATTGAATCATCGCATCCTGAACACCCGACCAAACGATGTAGGATTTCGATGAAAAGATAGAAACCGGTATCGCCGCGTTGTTGCCGAGCACCAAAACAGCGATGGTCACGATGAACGCCAGATAGAACCAGTTCGCCACATAGATATGCGGCTCGCTTCGCTTCCATATCGTCGCAAGGAAGACGAGAAGATAGGTGACCCAGACCGACACGAGCAGAATGTCGGCGTACCATTCGGGCTCGGCGTATTCCTTCGAATGGGTAATGCCGAGAAGGTAGCCCGTGCCGGCGATGACAATGAAGAAATTGTAGCCCAGAGCGACGAACCATGGCGCCAGGTCCCCAGCGAGTCTGGCGCGGCAGGTCCGCTGCACGACGTAAAACGAGGTGGCGAGCAGGACATTGCCGCCGAAGGCGAATATCACCGCCGAAGTATGCAGAGGTCGAAGCCTCCCGAAAGTAATCCACGGCAAATCGAGATTGAGCGCCGGAAAGGCAAGCTCCAGCGCGATGTAGAGGCCAACGGTGAACCCCGCGATTCCCCAGAACACCGCCGCGAAAGTCATGAACTTGATCGGCGCAATGTTGTAGTTGGGCCTGTTGTTGATCGTTTGCGGCGGCAATTCCGCCGGACGGTTGGAATATCGATTGAAGATCGCGAAGACCGCGCCGGCGCTGACGATCACGAAGAGCGTCGCGTGGAAAGCAAAACCAGGCTCATAGGCTTTGGCGGCGATGAAAATCGATAGAAAGGCGAGGAGCGTGAGTATGATGACGAGGCCGGCCTCGCCAATCGTCATCATCTTTGTCGGCGCCAACGCCTGCGTCATGTGAGTGCCCCTTCGCAGCGGGTTCATCGAGGTCGCGCTGCGCCAATCGCGCCAGCAATGTCGGAAAACCGATTGATTTGTCTTTGATCCAGATCAAGTCCGATGCGAAATCCCGCCCTCACCCGATCGGCTTCGCGCTGAACGAGCGGCGCGGCTTTGACATGAATCAGCGCGTGAGAACGGCGCCAGGTCGGACAGGCATTCCGTCATTCCCGGCGGCGAATCTTGAAGACGCGCGGGAGGCGGCCGGACGCGCTGGGTCACAATTCGATCGTCGAAGGCGTGCGCCGGTCAGGCTGCGAAAGCAGGTCTGGCGACGCGGCGATGTCGCCTATCCCGAGGCTTGCTGATCGCGGCCGGTCCGCAGAGAGCCAGGCTGATCGTCATCGAAAGCCTCAATTCGATGGATGGCGACATCGCGCCGGTCGTCGGAGGCATCGCCCTCGCCGAGCAGCGCCCCGCGGGCCTGCCTATCCTCGGCAATCCTCCGGATATCGCGCCGCTGATGGAGGGCGACGCGGGGCGCGGCGAGGCGGCGAGCGATCTCCTGCTCGAACGTCACGCCATCCACATCCAACCGATCGACTGTCCAGGGTCGCGATCGGAACCGAACGCCTGCCCGTCACGCCCACCCCCGCCACACCGAAGCGCATCTCGCCGAACTGGTCGAGGCGCTCGTCGAGGTCTGGCGCTCGCTCGGTTCGCCCTTTGCGGAAGCTCGAATCTCGCCTCTCCGCCAGGCGAAGTCGATCGCCGAGCCGCATTGCTCCGATCCCGACTTGAAGCGGGCGGCGGAGCAGACGAGTTCGGATTGACGACGACCCGACGTCGCGGGGTCCCGGAGGAAGATTGATCTACCGCAATGCGCTGGCGGACAGTTCTGGCAGTTTGTCTCGCCGGACATTCAATGGATCAGGGCCGCCATGATCACCTCCATAGCAGGATTCCTTCTGTTTCTCGTCGTTCCGTCTTGGCTTGCTGTCAGCGGTTTGGGGCAGCAGGATTCGGAGGACGACGATGTCCGGATTCCCGTCCGCATCCCGTCGGCGTCAAATCCGCGCTGTCAGAGGTGAGCCTTGATCCCTGGTCAGGCGAACAATCGCCGTTTCTCGAGGTCGCAATGCCTGGCTCCACAACGTCCGGCTATTTCATCAAGCCGATTCCGCCCGAAGCCGTCGACCGAGCCTATCCCTTGATGAGGGCCGTCGCGCCCGCTCTTGGTTTGCCTGAATGGCGCCAGTTTTGCCAAAATTCTGCTTCGCCGCTCGGCGCTCGTGAACCCGCGGGCGAAAGAGAAGAAACGATCGTGGCGACCAATGCGCGGGGATACGTCAAGGGCCTGTGCATCTATACGATCAGAGACCATTGGCGCTATGGACGGCTGCTCGACGTTCCCATCTTCGTCGCGACGAGCGCCGCCGACGCAATGGGTGTCGGGGCCGCGCTTCTTGAATTCTTGCAAACAAAGCGCGACGACGCTGGTTGCTCCGGCGCTCGATTTTGGACGATGGGCGGCGAAGCCTGGAATCGACGTCTTGACAATGACGACATCCAGAGGACGGATCATGGGATTTTTGTGCCGGTGATCGAAAGCGTCGCTCAACTCGAGGAGGCGCTTTCAGTGGCCCTTCTCGCCGGCCCGGTGCTCAACGATCTACTTTCCCTGTAAAGACATAACCCACGCCGCGGACGGATTTGATGAGCGCAGGATTTTTCGGATCCTGCTCGACTTTCTTGCGCAGGCGGGCGATCTGGGCGTCAATAGTTCGGTCGAACGCCTCCAACGTTCGCCCGCGCGTCAAGTCCATCAGCGTATCGCGACTGAACACACGCCCGGGGTGTTTGGCCAACGTCGCGAGCAGATCGAACTCTCCTGTCGTGAGCGGCGCCTCTGCGCCCTTGGGCGCGACCAGCCGGCGACGCCCGATGTCAAGCATCCAACCATCGAAACGGATCATTTCATTGCCTTGCGCCTGATGCGACGCGGCGGGCTCGGGGAACGGCTTGCGACGTCGAAGCACGCTTTTCACCCGCGCCAGCACTTCGCGCAGGTGAAAAGGCTTGGCGATATAGTCATCGGCGCCGACTTCGAGACCGACGACCCGATCCAGCATTTCGCCGCGGCCGGTCAGCATGATGATTCCGACGTCGGAACAGGCGCGTATTTCGCGAGCGAGCGTAAGCCCATCCTCGCCTGGCATGACGATGTCGAGAAGGACGATGTCCACCTTGTTCGCCGCCAGATGCGCGCGCATGGCGGCGCCGTCCGTCGCGCTGCTGATCCGATACCCTTCCTGTTCGAAGTAACGGGTCAACATCAGACGAATGCGCGAATCATCGTCGACAACCAGAATACGGGGAGCATCGTCGCTCAGTTGGTTCATTGGCGCCTACGCAACGGCTTGGAAGCCCCTTCCGCGTCACGCGGCTAGGGCTATCACACATTGTTACAAATCGGCGCCAAATTGCACAGTCCAATGATACGCGGGTGACAGAGCCCCCTTCAAATGAGCTCCAACAAGAGCTTGAGAGGGCGTAGCCATGTATAGCCAAACCATCGCATCAATGACCCGAGATGCCGCCGTTTTGTCGGATGGACCGATCGGAGCCGCCGTAACGCTTCAGGACGTTTTCAAGGGACAGCCCGCGGATGCATATTCGGCAGGCGCGGCGGTGTTCTGGGAAGGCGATCAGGCCGGCCATATCTACGATGTTGTCGAGGGGATCTTGCGCGTTTACAGGATACTGCCTGACGGGCGTCGCGCCATCATGGGTTTCATCTATCCCGGCGACGTGCTCGGCGTCTCTTTTCAAAGCCGCTATCTCTTCACGGCCGAAGCGGTGACCGACGTCAAGGTGCGGCGGTTTTCCCGCAACCGCTTCTTCGCATTGGTCAACGAATCACCGGAATTGCGGCCGCAACTCTTTGCGATTCTGTGCGACGAAATGTCCACCGCGCAGGATCAGATGCTTCTGCTGGGTCGCAAGAGCGCTGAAGAGCGCGTGGTCAGCTTCCTCCTCGCCGTACACCGCAAGAACGGCGTCGGAAACGCCATCGAAGTCCCGATGAGCCGGCTCGACATGGCGGACTATCTGGGGCTAACAATTGAAACGGTATCGAGAATGATGACCGGGCTGACCCGGCGCGGCCTCATTGCCGCGACCGGACGCCATACGATCACTTTGCGTCGGATCAACGCATTGAGAGAGATCGCCGGCGCCGACGATGTGAACAATGGCGTTTTTAGCGCGGCCTCGTCATCGCGCCGGGCCGTTTGGCCGAACTGAACGCGGCGGAGCTTGGAAACAGATCGTGGGTACGCCGCCGAGCAGCGACAGGTCGAGAATCGCCGACGATTTTGAGAGCCTCGCGAGAATGCTCGACCTGACCAATCTGGTCATTCATCGGGAGGATGGCGCGATCCTGCATTGGACAACCGGCTGCGAGCGTCTCTATGGATGGACCAAAGAGGAGGCTGTCGGCCGCATCGCGCACGATTTGCTTGTCACCTGCTATCCGCAACCCCGCGAGGCGATCCTCGCCGCGGTGAGCCGCGACGGCAGTTGGCAGGGTGAACTCGAGCACCGGCGGAAGGATGGGTCGGCGGTTTCGATCGCCAGTCTCTGGGTGGCGCGGCGATCGGACGACGACCCGGCCCTCACGATCTTGCAGACGAACAACGATATCAGTGGGCTGAGGCGGATCCAAACAGAACTTGCCGCGCGTGAGGCTCATCTTCGGTCCATTCTCGACACCGTCCCCGAAGCGATGATCGTGATCGATGAAGACGGCCTCATCGCCTCCTTCAGCGCGGCGGCGGGGCTTTTGTTCGGTTACACGGAAGCGGAAGTGGTGGGTCGCAACATCAAAATGCTCATGCCGTCGCCCTATCGGGAGGGGCATGACGGCTATATCCGTCATTATTTGACGACCGGCGAAGCGCGAATCATCGGTTATGGCCGCGTGGTGACTGGCCTCAGCAAGGATGGCGCGACTTTCCCGATGGAGCTTGCCGTCGGCGAGGCCCGCACGAGCGGCAAGCGAATCTTCACCGGCTTCATTCGCGACCTGACCAGCCGACAAAAAATGGAGGAAGAGCTGCGGCAGGCGCAAAAGATGGAGGCGGTGGGCCAGCTTACCGGAGGCATCGCGCATGATTTCAACAATCTTCTGACCGTGATTACGGGGAACCTCGAAATGCTGGACGCGAGCGTCGATAGCGCCGGTCAGCATGAATTGGTGAGAGAAGCCCAGGATGCGGCTGACGACGGCGCCAAGCTGACGGGACAGCTTCTCGCCTTCGGCAGACGGCAGCCGCTCAATCCCAAACTCGCCGACGTCGGCCAGATCGTTTCCAATTTTTCCGATCTCCTGCGTCGCACTCTGGGCGAGGCGATCGAGTCGCGCATGATCGTGACAGGACCGCCCAATCAAGCCGTCGTGGACGCCTCGCAATTGCAGAATGCGTTGCTGAATCTCGCCATCAATGCGCGCGACGCCATGCCGCGCGGCGGAAGGCTGACGATCGAGATTTCACAAACCCGGCTCGACGCCGATTATGCGCAAATGTACCCCGAGGTGCGCACCGGCCGCTACGTCCTTATCGCCATCACCGACACCGGGGCCGGCATGTCGGAAGAAGTGCGCCAGCGCGCCTTCGACCCCTTCTTCACCACCAAACCCGCCGGCGTCGGCTCGGGACTCGGGTTGAGCATGGTCTACGGATTCGTCAAGCAGTCCGGAGGAAACATACAGATCTACAGCGAGCTCGGGCGGGGCACCAGTGTGCGCATCTTCCTGCCGTTCGCCGAAGCTGAGCGCGAAGGCGAAAGACAGATGACTTCCGGCGCGCAATCGACAGCCTCGCCGCGCGGATCAGAAACCATCCTGGTGGTTGAGGACGATGCTCGGGTGCGCAGGGTCGCGGTTGCGCGATTGAGGGGTCTTGGCTACCAGGTCATCGAGGCTGAAAACGGTGCGGCGGGCCTCGCGACTCTTTCGATCCATCCCGAGATTGCGATGATCTTCACGGATGTCGTGATGCCGGGAGGAATGAGCGGCGACGAGTTGGTGGAGGCCGCGCTCGCGGTGAGACCCGACATCAAGATATTATTCACGTCCGGATACGCCGAGCCAGAAATCGCCAAACAAGGCATGGGCGCCGGGGCCTGGCTTAAGAAGCCGTATTCGGCCGCAGAATTGGCGTACAAGATTCGCGAGGTGCTTGACGAGTCGCAAGGCTGAGTCCAAATCAGCAACGTAGCGACGCCTCGAAGCACTCTTCGGCACGGCCAAGACATCGGGAGGCGGGGTCACCTTGCATCTGCGAAATGTCGAGAATCGCACCTGACTATTCGACGACGCTTCTGTGAGCGCGGAGCTTGCCGGTGCGGGCCCTCCGCCGCGCGAGGCTCCCCACTTCCCAAAACACTTTCACCGCGCCGCCAACTCGATCGCCGCGATGGTTTCATTGGACCGATGGAATCCGTCGTTTTCATCTCCGTCCTACATCGCTTGAACGACGGCGGAGCGGAAGCGCAAAATAGCGAGGCTGAAAAACAGACCGCCGATTAACGCCACGGCCAGAAACTCCGTCCAGACCACGTCAATCCCGGCGCCGCGATAGAGGATCGACTGCGCGAACGATACGAAATGCGTTGAGGGCGACGCCTGCATCACTGTCGCAAGCCAAGGCGGCATGCTCTCGAGCGGGGTATTGCTGCCCGAGAGCATGTTCATGGGCAGATAGACCAGCATGTAGAGCAGTCCGAGCTGCGGCATTGAACGCGCCAGAGTGCCGAGAAAGATGCCGATCGCGGTTGCAAAAAACAGATAGATCACCACGCCAATCATGAAAAGCGGTATGGAGCCGGCGATGGGGATGCCAAGCATCTCCCGCACGACGAGATAGAGGGAGACGCCGACCGCTAGCGTGATCACCAGGCCGTTCGCCCAGACCTTGGACATCGCAATCTCGAACGGCGTCAGCGGCATGACCAGAAGATGGTCCATAGTCCCGTGCTCGCGCTCGCGGACGATCGCCGCTCCCGCCAGAATGATAGCCAGCATCGTGACGTTGTTGATGATTCCCATCACGCTTGAAAACCACGCGGTCGTAATATTCGGATTGAAAGCGATTCGCACGTCGAGATTGACTGTCGACGGCGGTTCGCCCTCCGAGTTGGAGAGGAAGTCCGCGATCTCGGTCGTGACGATCTGCTGCGCATAGCCGGACCCAAGGCCTGCCTGCACCATCGCGGTCGCGTCGACGTCGATCTGGAGACCGGGCCGGCGTCCGCCTTGGACATCACGCTGGAAGTTCGGCGGGATATCGACCACGAATGTGAATTTTCCTGCGTTCATCAAGGGGACGATGTCCCGTTCGGCGATCGGCTGGGGCGGCTGAAAGAGAGGCGGCATGAACGCATGCGCGATACGCCTTGAAAGTTCTGAATGGTCCTCATCAACAATCGCGATCGACGCATTATGCAGCTCTTGCGAATTGCTCCTCGCCTGCATGATCACGGCCAGCGAGAAGGCGTAGACAACCAGCCCTAACAGCACGAAATCCTGCAGAAAGCTTCGCAATTCCTTGATCCCGAGCCAATAGATGTTTGCAGCCTTGCGCATCGACTCCTCCTAGCGTTCTTGCTTGCGCAGCAGCAAAATGCTGATCAGAGTCAGAGTCGGGATGAATACCGCCAGAGCCGCCAGGCTCGCGCCGAGGTCGAGAAAGCCCAATCCTTTGGTGAAGGTCCCGACGCTGATTGGCACAAAGTAGGTCATCGGAAAGGCGCGGCCCACGAGTTGAGCCGCGCCGGTCAATGAGGAAACGGGAGACAACATGCCGGCGAACTGCGTCGCCGGCAGGACTGTCAAAATGGACGTGCCGAACAGCGCGGCGATCTGGGTGCTGGTGAACGCCGAAATCAGCATGCCATAGGCCGTCATTGCAGCCACGTAGATCAGCACCCCCAGGAGTAGAGTCGGAAAACTGCCCTTGAATGGAACCTGGAAGACGAACAACGCCATCAGGAACATCAAGCCAAAATTGACAATCGCGACTCCGATGTAGGGGAGCTGCTTGCCGACCAGGAATTCGACCCGCGTGACAGGGGTCACATAGAGATTGGTGATTGAGCCAAGCTCCTTTTCGCGAACGATGCCAAGCGCCATGAGGATCGCTGGAAACAGCCCGAGCATCAACGCCATCGTCGAAGGCGCCATCGCGTAGATGCTGTCGAAATCCTGATTGTACTTGAACCTGAGTTCGATGTCGGCGGGCGCGGGCGGGGCTGGCGTCGTGGTCTTCACGGCGGGATCTGTTAGATACAATTGATGCATGCCCTGCAGATAGCCGCGGATGGTCTCCGCCCGGAACGGCATTGCGCCGTCCACCCAAGCGCCGACCCATACGGGACGTCCGCGTTTGATGTCGCGGCCGAAGCCGGGCGGAATTTCGACGGCCGCCTTGATGTCCCCGCTCCTGAGGCGATTGTCGAGCTCCACGTAGTCGACGAGCGGGGATCGCTCGACAAAATAACTTGAGCCTCTCAGCTCCTCCAGATAGGCGCGGCTTTCAGGGCTTTGATCGTGGTCAAGCGCTGCGAACGAGAGATTGTTGACATCCGTTGAAACACCAAACCCGAACACCAGCATTAGAAGCGTCGTGCCGCACAAGCTGAAGCCCAGCCGGATCGGGTCGCGCAGGAGCTCCAGGGTCTCGCGGATCGTATAGGCCAACAGGCGCCGCAGGCTGAACGAGGAACGCGTCGGCGCGGGCGATCGTCCAAAATTGTCTGCTTCGCTTGACGGAGCGACTATGTCGGGCGCGTAAGCCCGCGATTGGGACGCCTCCTCAAGATAGGAAATGAAAGCGTCCTCAAGCGTGGCGACGCCGCGCGCCTTGATAAGGGTCGCCGGCGTATCGGTCGCGAGCACGCGTCCCGAATCCATCAGGGATATCCGATCGCACCGTTCAGCCTCATTCATGAAGTGCGTCGAAACGAAAATGGTCACGCCTTGATTGCGCGACAGGTCGACCAACGCCTCCCAGAACCGGTCGCGCGCCAGGGGATCGACGCCCGAGGTGGGCTCATCGAGAATGAGAATCTCGGGCTCGTGGACGATGGCGACCGCCAGCGAGAGCCGTTGGCGAATTCCCAACGGCAGATCCAACGTGCGCTGATCGAGATAATCTTCAAGGCCGAACCGTCCGACCAGCTCAGCGATGCGCCCCTTCGCCTTCCGCAACGGCAGATGGAACAGGTGCGCATGAAGGTCGAGATTCTGCCCCACCGTCAGTTCGGTGTAGAGAGAAAACGATTGCGACATGTAGCCGACTCGATAACGCGAACTCATATCGCCTGCTTTGAGCGGTTCGCCGAACAACAGCGCCTCGCCCTCGCTGGGCGCCAGCAGGCCCGTCAGCATCTTCATTGTCGTCGTTTTGCCGCAGCCGTTCGAGCCGAGGAAGCCAAAAATCTCTCCCCGCTCGATGGTGAAGCTGACGCGGTCAACCGCCGTGAAGTCACCGAAGCGACAGGTCAGATCGCGGGCGGCGATGACAGGCGCGACCTCGAAGCTCCGACGCGGCGGTATTTCCAGCGCATGGTGACCACGGCTCTGCTCCTCTGGAAGCAACGCAATGAATGCTTCCTCGAGGGTCGCGACGCCTGCGCCCGCCTTGAGCTCGGCGGGGGATCCGATCGCAAGCACCCTCCCGGCGTTCATGGCCGCCAACCAATCGAACCGCTCCGCTTCTTCCATGTAAGCTGTTGCGACCAGCACGCTGATGCCCCGTCGGCGCGAACGTATCCGGTCGATCAGCTGCCAGAATTGTCGACGCGAAAGGGGATCGACGCCTGTGGTCGGCTCGTCAAGAATCAGCAGGTCAGGATCGTGAATGAGACAGCAGCACAGCCCGAGCTTCTGCCTCATGCCGCCGGACAATTTCTTTGCCGGGCGATCGGCGAAGGGCGCCAGCCCGGTGCTCTGGAGAAGTTCAGCAATTTTCCAGTCGCGTTCGTAACGCGACTGACCAAAAAGGCGGCCAAAAAACTCAATGTTCTCGCGAACGCTGAGATCGGCGTAAAGATTCTTGCCTAATCCTTGCGGCATATAGGCGATGCGAGAGCAGATCGCGGCCCGATGAGCCGAATCCCTCATGTCGCCGTCGAGAACGACGACATGCCCAGTTTGGAGCTGTCGCGCGCCAGCGACGACGCTCAGGAGCGATGATTTTCCCACCCCATCGGGCCCGATGAATCCGACTATGCGGCCAGCCGGAATCTCGATCGTCACCGAGTCGAGCGCAACCGCCGCGCCATAGCGCTGGATGACCTTCTCGACCGATGCGACCATTCGTTGGCGCTCGATCACCGCGCCGCTTCCCCTTCCAACCGCGGCGGCCAGGCAACACCCGGTTCGATAAGCACATAGGCGACGCCAGGCAGACCGCTTCTCACGGACTCGGCGTGCGCTCGCAATCGATCCGGATCGATTTTCACCCGTATCCGGAACATCAGCTTGTCTCGCTCGTCCTTGGTCTCCACCATCTTGGGAGTGAACTGAGCTTGGGTGGCGATGAACGAAACCTTCGCCGGAATCGCGAGATCGGGCCTCGCGTCAAGCACGATGCGGGCCTCGGCGCCGATTTTCACCTTGCCGGCTTCCGCCGTCGGAAGATAGATGTCCATATAGACGTAAGCGATGTCGAGCATCGCGAAGACCCTGCCGCCCGCGGGAAGCACCTCGCCAATATTGGCGATGCGGTATTGGATGCGGCCCTCTCGCGCCGCGACAAGCGTATTGTCGGCGATGTTGACCTTGTAGAGTTCGACATCGTGGGTGGCGGCGTCGCGCGCCCGCTCGGCCTCGCCGACGCGGTCGTTGGCCGCGTTGAGCGCGGCAATGGCGCCATTGAGGGCTTGCCGGCGCTGGTCGAGAAGCTCGTTGGTGGCGAAGCCGCGCGCGACCAACGTGTTGGTGCGGTCGAACTCCTGCTGCGCGAGGGTGACCTGGGTCCTCTGCTGCTCGACGCCCGCGCGCGCTTCATCAAGGCTCTGCTGCGCTTCCTGGACTTGCGCCTCGGACTTTCGAAGCGAGGCCGCGAGGTCCTGGGTGTCCATGCGGGCGACAGCTTGACCGGCTTTGACCATGTCGCCTTCGTCGGCGAGCATTTCTGCGATGCGACCCGCGAATTTGGTGTCGATGTCGATCTCGTCCGCCTCGATCCGGCCGTTGCCCGACGCCAACCCAATGGGGAGGCCGCCCTGATGGGCATGCCACCAATAGGCGCCGCCGCCAGCGCCGATGACGATGAGCGCCAGCAACGACAAGACCTTCCATCGCGATTTTCCGCGCGTCGAAGAGGGGTGCTCGAGCTTGGCTGGCGTCGCATGGCGCACGGGAACGAGCGCAGACTCGACATGCGGGAGCGCTTCGTCCTGTCCGGTTTCGATGTTGCTGGAAGGGCTGGGGGACTCAAAGTCTCAGATTTGTCGTTGGTCACGATCGGGCGCCTATCGGGTCGCGCTCGGAAATGCCTCGACGGATCGCAACCGCGCTGTGCGATCGGCCTCCATTTTCAAGCTCATGCTTGTCAATAGCGCGTCGCGCCCCCGCGTTGCTTGATATCGATCAATCGACTGCGCGACCGGGTCCGCCCGTGGCGACCAGGCGCCGGGAGACGCCCACGACCCGTCCCGACATTGGCGGAATCGACAATCAAATGCTTCGAACGTTGGTCAATAAGCGCATGTCGGCATCGTCATGGGCCTTTAGCGGGGCGCGCAGCGGCTCAACAGCGAGGTGATGTCGACATCGCGTTTCAATCCGTTTGATCCGTATCAATGCAGACGGCCTTCAGGAGGATCATGCACCATTCGAGGCGTTGGAACGCGCCGCGCAGTGCGGCCGAACAACCTCTTCACAATCATTTGGAGGCATCATGTCCAGCGACAACCAACTGCAACAGGCCGTTCTTGCGGAGTTGAAATGGGAGCCCAGCGTGACGGCCGCTCATATCGGCGTCGCGGCGAACGCCGGCGTCGTGACCCTCTCGGGTCATGTGGGAAGTTTTGCCGAGAAACTGGCGGCCGAGAGGGCGGCGCGGCGAGTGAAGGGCGTGAAGGCCCTGGCCGAAGAGATCGAGGTCCGGCTTCCCTTCGCCGCCAAAAAGACCGACGAAGAAATCGCGGCGGCCGCGTTGGATCGTCTGGCGTGGGACGTGTCTGTTCCCAACGAAGCGGTCAAGGTGAAGGTTGAGAAAGGCCGCATCACGCTGACCGGACAAGTCGATTGGCAATATCAGAGACAAGCCGCCGAGCAGGATGTTCGCGGGCTGTATGGCGTCGTCGGCGCCTCCAATCAGATCACCATCAAGCCAAGGGTCAACACGTCCAATATCAGCGACGACATCATGCATGCCTTGCATCGTTCCTGGTTTTTCGACCCGAAGACCATCAACGTGAGCGCTGACGGCGGGAAGGTCAGGCTTTCCGGGACGGTCCGCTCCTGGCACGAACGACAAGTGGCGGCGGCGACCGCCTGGGCCGCGCCAGGCGTCACCGACCTGGTGAACGAGATCGTCATAGTCTGACCCGGAGCGATCCGCCGGCCAACCGATGGTCGGCCGGCGGAACGACAATGGACCACGGAGATCTGGGGATTCCGATGTACAACCATATTCTGATTCCAACCGACGGCTCATCCTTGTCGACCGCCGCCCTTGAAAAGGGGCTGTCTTTCGCGAGGGATGCGAGAGCCAAGGCCACTATTCTGACAGTCATTGAACCGCTTCATCTGTTCCCCGGCCATGTCGATCAACTGGAAGATAAGTGCGCCGACTATCAGCGGCGCGCGAAGGAGCACGCCGTGCGCTGTCTCGCCGAAGCGGAAGCGAAGGCCAAGGCGCTGCATGTGCCTTGCGAATTCATAGAGTTGGAAAGCGCTCACCCTTACCAGGCCATTATCGACACCGCGGCCGAGAGAGGCTGCGATCTGATCGCAATGGCCTCGCATGGAAGACGCGGCTTCGCGGCTGTCCTTCTCGGAAGCGTAACCTTGAAAGTGCTGACGCACTCCGCCATTCCGGTCCTCGTCTACCGATGAGACTTTCGTCTTGCTGCATCGGAGGGAGTGACAACAGCGCGAAGGCAGTGGATCATCAACTTCGGCGGATTTCTTCTGGACGCTGAAAGAGCGCTCACCAATCGGCCGTCGTCCTGGAAGATCCCCGCGCCAGCGACGAGAAGCGCGGCGACGCCCGGGGGCCAATTTGACGTGGATCAACGCGCGCGAACAGCCCTGCTGGCAAGGTGCTTGATAGAAATCCGTTCATCCACCTTCGAGGGCGTCATGGCATACAAAGAGATACTCGTCTATCTCGATCCTCACCCCGATTCGGACAATCGGTTGAGGCTTGCAGTGGACCTCGCTGTGTCGCATGGCGCGCGGCTTATCGGCGTCGATGCCTGTTCCGATGCGGCGTTCGAGGGAGAATGGCGCGAGCGCGCTGTTGGTCTTCAGGGTCTGTTTGAAGAGTCAATCACACGAGCCGGGATCAAAGGCGCCTATCGCGGGGCGCATCGATCGACAAACGGCGGGCGACATCATTATGCTCATTACGCCGATCTTATTATCGCGCCCCAGCCGGAGTTCGAGGCGAAGGGCCTCATCATTGGCGGGATTCCGGAGGACGTGCTCCTTACCGCCGGCGTGCCGGTCCTGCTGCTGCCCGATGGCTGGAAGCGGCGCGGCGCGATGGACAACATCGTTATTGCATGGAAGTCCAGCCGAGAGGCGACGCGCGCGGTCCATGACGCAATGCCGCTGCTCGCCAGAGCCAAGAAGGTGACGGCCTTTACCTTTGCCCCGGAATCCGACGTCTACGGCAACGAGCCGGGCCTGCTGGTCAACCACTTGCGGGAACATGGAGTTGAAGCAGAAACGGACAGTTGGCCAGATACAGGAGAGATTTCGGCGATCGATGCGCTCTTCGCCTGTCTCGAAACGCAGGAAGCGGACCTCATTGTGGCGGGAGCCTATGGCCATTCGCGGTTGATGGAGGGCCTCTTCGGAGGCGTTAGCCGCGATCTCGTTCGTCAGCCATCTCTGCCGATTTTGATGTCACATTAAGGAGCCCAGCGCGCCCGGCCGTCGTGAAGTCGGACGACGCCCGGTCAAGCGGTCGCAAATGCGGCGAGGCCGCACGCATTCAATTCGCCGTCGTCTCAGCAGCAAGCAACGCGCCAGTCAATTCTGCCGATCCCTGGAAACGCCGGCGCGCGCAGATTGCTGGCGACCATTCAATATCTTCCATACGAGCGCCGCGCCGTTCACCATCCGCCGAAGCTGCGCGCCACACGCTCCAGGAACGTCGCTCGGCTCGACGGCGTCGCAGAATCCATCGCGTAGTAGGCGAAATAGTCGAACCGCGCATCCGGCGCGATGACCCCGCCGAGGTTGTTCTTGACAAGGTGGCGCACCGGATCGCCCATCAGCGACGCCTCTCGGCGACTTGAACCATGGACGCAAACCGCGGCGAGCCGCTTGATACGAAGAAGAAGGGGCGAAAAACGGCCGTCCGCTTCGAGCCTGAAGCTGACGCCCGGCAGCATGACGCGTTCGAAGAAGCCCTTCAGGATCGCCGGCGGGCCGTCGTACCACACGGGGAACACGAGAACGACGGCCTCGGCGGCGCGCAGTCGTTCGACATACGCGCCGACCTCGGCGATATTGGCTGCCGTATTGAGATAGTCGATGAGGGTCTGGCGCGAAAGGACAGGATCGAACTTCTCGGCGTAAAGGTCGAGATCGTCGACGTCGTGCCCGTGAGCACTCAGCGTTTCGACGATTTGCGCGTGCAGCGCGGCGACGAAGCTGGTTTCCACGGGGTGGGCGAACAGCACCAGAATGCGCATGAATCAGGCCTCGCGATGATGTTTGAACGCCTGCTGCAGCCAGTGTCGGTGTTCGGGTGCGACCAGAAGGGTGATCTTCGGTGGTTCCGCAAGAAATTGATGAATCTTATCCTCGAGAAGACGATCGGCGTTGGTCACCCGTTCCCGCAAATGCAGGAGTTCAAGCCAGGACGCGACGTGGAACGTCTCCAGGATGCGTCCCCTGTCGGATGCATCTTCAAACACGCTCCAGGCAAACCCGCCGTCGCGTTGGCGCTCGTGTCTGACCTCCTGGAGGGCCTGGAGGAGCGCCGCGTTCCCCCCGACGCAACACGGTACTCGACAATCACCAGCACCGGTCCCCTGTCTCTCTCGACATTCTCGGCGACCCTTGGCGTTGGCCAATGCATCGAGGGGGAAAGGTCAATCTCAAGGCCAGCCTGAAGTTTCCAACGCCAGGTCAGGGGGATCGCGACGAGTACGCCTGCAGCCGCCGCGAAATACGCCATGTGCAAGCCTGCCGTTTCGCCAATTTGTCCCCAGGCGGCGCTGCCAACAGTCATCGCTCCGAAGATCACCGTGAGGAATATCGCGAGTCCCCGCGCGCGCACCCAGTCAGGCAACGCGTCCTGAGCGGATACGTAGAGATTCGCCATGACGACAATCCAGAAGGCGCCAGCGACAAAGCTGACGCTAACGGCGATCGCAGGGTCGCGCGCAAGGCCAAACAGGACGAGCGTCGCCGCCGTGCCAAGCGATCCGAATGCGACGACGCGATCGACGCCCAATTTGACCTTCAGCCAACCCAGTGCAAACGAGCCACCGATTGCGCCGGCGCTTATCGCGCCCAGCAGCGTCCCATACAGCGCCGGTCCTTGCGCCATCTGGCTGTGCGCCACGAGAGGAAGCAACGCCCAATACGCGCTGGCGAACGGGAAGAACGCCAGCGATCGCATCAGTGTCGCGCCGAAGGGCCGGTTGTTCACCGCGTGGCGAAGGCCCGTACGGTACGGCGCTGAAAAACCGCTCCGCTGGCAGGCTCTCCGCGTTTTTCCGCGGCTGGCGCCACCACAACAAGGCCGCGATCGTTCCGACGTTGCAGGCGCAAAAAATCCAGAATGGGGCGGCGATTCCCAATCCTGCGATCGCAAAGCCGCCGAGGGGGGGTCCCACCGCGCGGCTGACGTTGTAACCGACGTTATTGGCGGCGATGGCTCCATCCAGATCTTGCCGCGGCACAAGGCGCGGCGTGATCGACAACCATGCCGGAGCAGCCAGTGACCAAGCCGGTACTCAACAGGCAAGTCGTGAGCAACAACAGACCCGGCGTCGCAAGACCCAGGCTGACTGCCGTCGCGAAGATTGCGATCAGGACCAAGATGACGATTTCGGCGGCGATAAGGAACCGTCGCGGGTCGAGGACGTCCGCGAGCACTCCGGCCGGAAATGTGAACAGGAACATCGGCAGGCTGGCCGCTACTTGCACCATCGACACAGCCGCGGGGTCGGCGTCGAGGGTCGTCATCAGCCAACCGGAAGCGGCGTCGTTCATCGCGATGCCGATCAGCGAAAATATGCTGGCGGTCCACAAGACCGTGAACACTGGATGACCAAAAGCGCCCCATCGCGAGGGGGTCGATCCCGCCGACGTCTCGGAGAGATCCGGGTTGGCCCTCGACGTCATAAGCGCGACATCCGCCGGTTGGCGGTCAGCGCGGAGTTGGAATGACGGTTTTGCAAAGAACTGGGCAACTCCGGTCCCTCGGCATCAGGGCGTCGGCTCGCTGTGTCGCGAATCGCGGAAAGCGCGGCAATTGTTTTCATCGCGACACACCGCTCCGGTCGCACAAGCACCATCCCATCGACAGCCGACCGCCTCGATTGACAATTAATGGACGCCGGCGCCAATGGGCGCCTACCCCCGGGTTCGCCATCAGTGCGACACCAGCGAGCACCTGTCCGCATGCAGCAGAATGTCTCGCGTCACACCGCCGAAGGCCCATTCGCGCAGGCGACTGTGACCATAGGCTCCTGCGACGATGAGATCGGCTTGCTGTTCCGCCGCCACCGCATTCAATTGGGTCGCGTCTTCGCCCGTCGCGGGCATTGCGAAGGATTCCGCCGCCACGCCGTGGCGCCTGAGCCACGCGACAACATCTTCAAGACGTTGGCGAGCTTCGACCATATTGCTCTCGTCGACGATTTCGACAATTGAGACGCGAGCGGCCTCTTTCAGAAATGGAAGAGCGTCGACGACGGCGCGGCGCGCCTCCCGCGCATCCTTCCACCCGACGACCACGCGATCGAGATCAAGCGCATCCGAGGCCGGTGGCGCAATGAGAACCGGGCGTCCGACGCGCATGATGAGGTCGCCAACATTGACGTCGCGTTGGTCGAACAATGAGTCCCGATTCATGTTCATGACCACCAGATCCGCGCTACGCGCTTCATTCGCCACGTAGTCGCTCAGCGGATCCAGCGCCATCATCGAACGAAACCGAATGTCGTGCGCACGAGCCTGAAGCGTGGTTCGAAATTCCAATTCAGCGGCTTTGATATTCTTTTTGATTTCGTCGCGCTCTTGTTCGATGAGTTCCGCGGAGACATAGCGATCGCCATACAGGGACCGCATCGGTTGACACGCTGCGACGCCGATAACGCTGGCCCGAAACCGCTCGGCGATGCTGCCCACGATATTGAGCAGCGCGGTGTTCGAACGCTCGAGCTGCAGACACACCATCAGGGTTTTGTAAGTCACGATCTGTCTCTGGGCGGATGGGATCGACCACGAAGTCGATTTGAAGGCCAATTTTGAATGCATAACCAGAAGGCGTCGCCCGCGCTTTGACCTGCGTCAACGAGTCCATCCAACCAAAGGTCGCCAGGGACATATCGAGTCCGGCGCCGCCTTTGGCGGGCGGATGCCGATTGGAATCGACCGATCGGGCGTGGGGCCCGGCGATAAGCAAGGCAACGATTGGCTCGGAGGTCGTCGCTTCGCCGCGCGCATGATTCCTTGGGCGCGGCGCTGGCGGCTGCTCGCTCGAAAATTTGCGCATGCGCCTTCCGCCTCAGGAAAGCGGCTCAAGATCGCTCAAGCGTTTCAGGCGCCATAAGGCGCCGGACGACATCTAGTCTGTAGCCAATCGCGCCAGCAGAGAACCAGGCTCGACGACGGTGTTCGCGGCCGAGACGATCGTCAGGCGACCGCCGGCTGGCGCGGTTATGTCATGCAAGGCGTCTTCAATGCGCACTTCGGCGATCCGATCGCCGGCGGCGACAGCCGCTCCGTCAGCGATGAACCATCGCTCGACGGTTCCCTCCGGCATGATGCTCGACGCCCAGAGCGTTTCATCGACCTTGATATCCTTCATCATGTCCTCCCAGAGGAAGCTCGAATCATTCAACGACGCCCAGCCCAGGCAGACATTGACCGGGATCAAATACGGATTGCGATTTGGGGCAAGTATCGCGACATCGCAAATAGCGCATTTCAGAGTTGGCGCCGGCGGAGCGGAGCCAGGACGCCAACTCGCCCTGACCGCGGCGACGAGGGGCGCCCTGCCGTCGGACTGCGCTGCTTTCGGCGGGAGATGCGGACAGTCATGCGGAATTCGCTCGTCGGCTTTGGAAACCGGCGCCGATATCCGTCCGATCATGTCGACCGTGCTCGGCCGCGGCGTCGAACCGCTTGCCGCCCCAAGGCCTAACCGGGAATGAACATACCAACGGCCGCCGCGCCCATCACCGCCGTCGCAATCCATCCGAGGATGATCAGCGATCGCGTCGCCGGGAATGCTCCCATGACCGACTTCTTGGAGGCCAGCAGAATGATCACAGCCATCAGCGGCACCGCGACGACGCCGTTGATCACCGCGCTCCAGAACAGGGCCTTCATCGGACTGATCGGCGAATATTGGATGACAAGTCCGGCGAGCACGCTGACGGCGATGACGCCGTAGAAACCGCGCGCGTCCGTCGCCTTGCGCTCAAGACCCCACTTCCAGCCCATGGCCTCGCAAAGGGCATAGGCGCCGGAGCCCGCGAGCACCGGCACGCCGATCAGACCGACGCCGAGAATTCCAAGCGCGAACAGCATATACGCGAAATCGCCGGCCAATGGCCGCAACGCGCTCGCCGCCTGCGCGGCCGTATTGATGTCCGTGATCCCGGCCACATTGAGGGTCACGGCGGTCGCCAGGATAATGAAGAAGGCGGTGACGTCGGAGTAAAGCATCCCGCTCCAGGTATCCCATCGGATGCGGCGCAACTCCTTTGCCGCAGCGCCAGGATCCCGGACAAGCGGCGCGGCGCCTCGCATTTCCTCGATCTCCTCCGACGCCTGCCAGAAGAAGAGATAAGGACTGATCGTGGTGCCAAAGACCCCCACAACGACCGTAGCGGCGGCGGAATTGAGCGCGAATTTCGGCCAGATCGTAAGAAGCGCCACTTGACTCCAGGGAACGTGGACCGTGAACAGAACCGCGGCGTAGGCGAGCAGAGAGAGGGTCAACCATTTCAGGAAGAAAACGTAGCGGTGGTAGGGGACAAGGACCTGCAGCAACAACGACCCGAATACGAAGATCACCGTCATGAGATGACGATCGACGCCGCTGACCAGTTCCCCGACCTCTCCCATCGCGGCGACGTCGGCGGCGATATTGAGGGTGTTGGCGACAAGCAACAGCAGCACGACGCCCTGAAGCACGACTGGCGGGAAGGCGGCCTTGATGTTGGCGGCAAGTCCTTTCCCGGTGACCCGACCGATGCGCGCGCAAATGGATTGGATACCCGCCATCAAAGGGAAAGCTAGCGGCATCGTCCACAACATGTTGAGACCGAATTGCGCGCCGGCCTGGGAATAGGTGGCGATGCCGCTTGGATCGTCATCGGCCACGCCGGTTATAAGCCCCGGCCCGAGCCGCGACAGCGGGTGCTCCTTCACCCGCTCCCAAAAGGTTTGCAGGACGCCCGCGCTTTCCGACCCGTCGGCTTCATTTCGCAATGGCCGCATATTCTTCCTCTTCAGCCAGACGTCACGGCTTCGCGATATTTCAGACGATATCCGGGTTGTGTTCGGTCATTCGACGAGCGTTGTCGTCAGTATTTTGGCCAAGGCGCTTCTCGAAGACGACGCCGCCCCGATTCACTGTGGAAATAAGTCAGGTTGCGATCCGGAGCAGTCGCCGAATTCTATCATTGACCGGCGTCAAAGGGCCATCGCCCAGACAAGAATCGTGTGACGCAAGTTGCGGCCTCGTCGAGGCGGCTGCGCCGCATGCCCGTTCAAATCGCGACAGCGTCTTCAAGTCGCCGCGAGGCGTCGCCGCCCTCCGCCGATCTCTGTCTGAGAACGGCGCGACCCAGCGCCGCTTGGTCAGCCTCCGCCTTGATCAGAATCAATTCGGGACGCGCGAAGGCGAGCTACCAAGCTTCTGAACGATGGATCTTGGTTGAGGGAACAGCGCAATGGATATCAACGAGGCGATAGCTGGCCGCCGCGCAGTGCGCGAATATACGGCGCAAACAGTGGATGAGCCGACAATCCGCCATCTGATTGACGCCGCGGTCCACGCGCCGAGCGCTATGAACGAGCAGCCATGGACATTCACAATTGTGCGCGACCAGAGCGTGCTTGATCGCATCTCGCGTGGCGCAAAGTCTCATATGCTCGCGACGATGTCGCCGGGTCCCCATTCCGGCCACTTCGAGTCCCTGCTCGCGGATTCGAGGTTTCACATCTTCTATCACGCCCCTGTTTTGATTCTGATCTCCGCAATCGCGCAAGGTCCGTGGATCGTCGAGGACTGTGCGCTGGCCGCCGAGAATCTGATGCTTTCCGCATACGCTGCCGGACTTGGCGCCTGTTGGATCGGTTTCGCGCAGAGCTTCCTTAACTCACCGGAGGGAAGGAATATGCTTGGCCTCCCCGCGGCCTGTGTGTCGATAGCGCCGATCATTGTCGGACGCCCAAAGTCCGCGCCGCCGCCTGTCCCGCGCAGCGAGCCGAAGATTCGCTGGGTCGGTTGACTCCGTCTGGCGATGAAATTGCGATGGATCAATGCAACCGGACCGCGATCTATAACAATTGAGTTTTTACTGACTTTGGAGCGTTGAAATGAGACAGTCGGAACAGCGTTTCGCCTATTTGCTGAAATGGGAAGAGCCGCCGAAAGAGACCCGACAAACAAGTGATGAATGGTCAGTTGAAGTTTCGACCGACTATCCGCGGTTGGTGAAGAAATTGGGAGGGCGTCCATGTCGCTTTGTCGCGTCAACCCTCGATCGCGCGTTGGCGGAGGCGCGCGGGTTCGTCGATAGCCTGTCGCTGACTTAAAGATAGCGAACGGCGAACGAACGGAATTGGAAAAGTAGTCGACGCACCGTCGCCTTGGCCGGACGTCAAGCGCAATGTAGGGTGCCTGCACAACCGGTTGAGTTGACCGGGCCGAATAGCCTGTTTCGCCCGAGGCGACGCTCCAGTCAGGCCAATACAAGCCCACGAACGGGCCTTCAAACGAAAGCGAGAGGGAGTGAGGACGATGACATGTCGCCAGCCGACCGTCGCGGCCGATTAAGGCGCGCCGAAAATCGATGCAATCAGAACGTTTCGATAGTATCCAAGAGTCTCGGGGCGCGACTCGATTTGACGCGTCGCGGCCTAACCGAATAGCGCCAATCCGAACGCACTGGCGAAATGTGCGCCAAACTGTGGGTTCTTCGCGGCGAGTGGCGTCCGTTTCCAGTTCGCACTGGCAGGAAAGCGAAACATGAATTTCAACGCGGCCAAGACACTGATAGGGATTGTCGCGGCGGCGAGCCTTGGCTCGATCGCGCACGCCGCCGATGCGGACCACGGCGAACTGGTCGCCAAGCGCTGGTGCGCGGCCTGCCACATCGTGGCGGCGGATCAAAAGCAGGGCGCGGACAATGTTCCCTCGTTCGCCAGCGTCGCTCGGCGGCCCGACTTCGACGCTGCGAAACTGGCTTTCTTCCTGCTGGACCCGCATCCTAAAATGCCGAATATGGCGCTGACACGCCGCGAAGCCGAGGACATCGCGGCCTATATCGCCCGACTGGGACATTGAAGGTCTGGCAGGGCGGCGCAGCCGCTTGGCCTTTTTGGCCGCGGGCGTCAGGCCTACTTGTCGTAATCTTCATCGCTGAACGGTGAAGACGTTGGCGTCTGAATCCGAATGAATCCAACTTTCCCGTCCGAGTGGCAGCTGTTGCACGCGGCCGTCAGCTCGGCATAGCCTCGGACAAACTTTCCCGTGCTTCTGGTCGCCGCCGCATCGCGGATGTCCGCCAGCGGCTGAACTACCGCCTTAATGTCTTCAATCGGAATGTTGCTATACAGAAGAGCCGCTCTCCTCAGGCTTTCAGTGACGCGGTCGATTTCATAGTCCACAAGCTGCCAGTTTTTTGATTTGCCCGCGTACCAGAGCTTGATATGGCGCAACTCTGTCACGCCCATGATATCCCCAAGACTGACCAGGTTCGAAGTGTCGGGCTGGCCCGGCGCCGCAGGCGATGAGGCCGCAAAAGGCGGCGTATCCTCTCCGAATGCAGCGACTGTCGCCATCAACGCGAAGGCGCCGGCCAACGCAATTATTTTCATCTTTCGAACTCCTGATTTTTCGTTTCCTCGCGTATCGGAGCCGACGCGACCTTGGACTGCATCGAGTGCGAAGCCAGGATGATGGCGGCGCCAAACATCGCAGCGGGAACTGTAAGCGGCAAGGGTGTCATCAGGACGCGGCGAACGGCCAGCGCCAGCGACGGATGAGGCGGTAGACCGCGGCCGGGCGATGCCCGCGACAAAGGCTGTCGTTCGCACGAGATGACGAAGATTGCCTGATCACCGCAGGCTCGCGAGACCACCGTCAAAGTCCGCGGTGCGCCGCTGTGGAGAGCGAGAATCGCGACAAAGGCGAGATCGCGAAATTCGGGGATGACGCCAGTGATGGCGAGCTTGCCAACGCGCCGCTGCGACCATCGCCGCAGGGGAGCAGCGAGACTTCGATGGCCGCCGATCTGATGCAAGATCGACGGGGCCGGCGCGGAGACCCAGCGACGCGATTTGCCCGATCAGGCGCGAGCGAGTGTGCACTGGGCGCGACATTCTTGACCCATCTCGAGGCGGTCTTCGAGAAAGGCGGCCAGCGAATGCTGAAGCCAGTCGCGCCAAAAAGCGTAAGGCGGCGGCGCAGCGGAAGATGGAAGAAGGACTCTCGACAATCGCTGCCGGGCGTTCCTCAGCCTTCACATTGCCGGCACTTCTGACGCTGGCCCTCGCATTCCTGTCAAATCCGGTGGAACCCGAGGTTGGCGGCGGCGCCGGCGACGTGCGCGCCTCGGAGCGCCGCGCGACGCTTATCAAGACGGCGCAATATTACCGTTTCGACGACCAGAACTACTGCTGGTACGCCGAGGGATTGCAGGGGCCCGGCTGGTACTGGTGCGGGGATCAGTGGGACATTGGCGTCGGCTGGGGCGGCCCCAACGGTTGGAATGGCTGGGGCGGCGGCCGCCGACCCTGGCGGAGCGGCCCGCACGGCATTGGGACTTGGCATTGGCAGCCGGCCAAAAACGCCCTACACGCCAGACCCGCTCTTGGACCCGGCGTCAGCGGCGCCGCCGCTCATCATGCTTACCACAGCGGCGGCGCGGTTTTGCCAAACGTTCTCCTCGGCGGCGCGCCGGCTTTTCATAGCCTGCCCAGGATGGGCGCGACCTCCTCCGGCCTTAGCCCCGCAGGCCCCGCTTTCCACGGCCTGGGCGGCGGCCGAAAAATGCATCGCCGACAACGTCCCGAAATATGGGCGCAATTCGGCGTCATAGATGTAAAATAACGCTGCAATATCAGTAATTTATGTCGTGGCGGAGACGGAGGGATTCGAACCCTCGATAGGGCTTTACAACCCTATAACGGTTTAGCAAACCGCCGCCTTCAGCCTCTCGGCCACATCTCCGCGCGCGGTTTCCCTAGCAAAAAGCCGCCATCAGGGCAAACGCTGGACGCGCATGCCGCGCGAATGCAAAGAGTTCGTCAAGGCGCAAAATCGGCGCAGGCCGCCCCCATCGGCGCGAGCCGGTCGGCTTGCGGCGCGGCGCGTCGTCCCGCTATTTAGGCGCTCGGAAGGCGCGCTTGCCGGCGCGACCAACCCCGATCGGGAGGCTTCAACGTTCATCGCAAAATTCGCCCGCCTCGGCCTGCGTCCGGCGGCGCTCGGCGTCGGCGTTTTGTGTCTGGCGGCGTCCGCGGTTGCGCTGGCGCAGGCCGCCGGCGTTGCCGGCGTGTGGACCACCGAGCACGGCGATGCGAAAATCCGCATCGCCGCCTGCGGGCCGGCGCTGTGCGGAACGATCGTCGGGCTTGCCGAACCCGTCGACAAAGAGGGGCGCGCCAAGACCGACGTCAACAATCCCGACCCCGCCAGGCGCTCGCGCCCATTGGTCGGCCTCATCATATTGACCGGCCTGGCGCCGAGCGGCGAGGCGAGTGGCGGGACCTGGCGCGGCGTCATATATAACGCCGACAACGGCAAGGATTACGAGGTGAGCGTCCGGCTCATCGACGAGCGCCGCGCGGCGATCCGGGGCTGCATCCTCGGCGGCCTGTTTTGCGGCGGCGAAACCTGGACGCGCGACTGAGCGAAAAACCCGGCTCTTCCAGACGCCGGCGAGGGGGAAGCGATTGTTGGACCGCGCGTCGATTTCCACTTCCATGCGCGCGACGGCGGCCTCATCGCCGGTCGCGTGGATCGCCGCGCCCGGCCTCGTCGGCTACCCCGAGGCGGTCGCCGAAATGGAGGCGCGCGCCGCGGCGATCGCCGACGGCGCGCCGGAGCGCGTGTGGCTCGTCGAGCATCCCCCGCTCTACACCGCGGGCGCCAGCGCGCGCGACGGCGACCTCATCGACGCGCGCTTTCCCGTGCATCGCACCGGGCGCGGCGGCCAGTTCACCTATCACGGCCCCGGCCAGCGCATCGCCTATGTGATGCTCGACCTGAAACGCCGGCGCCCCGACGTGCGCGCCTTCGTCGCGGCGCTGGAGCGCTGGCTGATCGACGCGCTGGCGGCGCTCGAGGTCTCCGGCGAAACACGCGAGGAGCGGGTCGGCGTGTGGGTCCGCCGTCCCGACAAGCCGCCGGGACCGGGCGGCGCGCCGGCCGAGGACAAGATCGCCGCGCTGGGCATTCGGGTGCGCCGCTGGGTGTCGTTCCACGGCGTGGCGCTGAACGTCGCACCGGACCTGACGCATTTTTCCGGCATCGTGCCGTGCGGCGTCGCGCAGGCGCATTACGGCGTGACCAGCCTGCGCGATCTCGGCCGGCCGGCGCCGATGAGCGCCGTCGATCGCGCATTGCGCGCCGCCTTCGAGGCGCGGTTCGGCGAAACGGCGGCGCCGGCGGACTGACGGTGCGCCAATGTCTGGCGCGCGTTGCGCCGCCGCCGCGAACAAGCGATACAGCGGCGAGCGCGGCCGATCGATCGGGGACGATCGGGCATGGCGGGCCTCGAGGGGATCAGCTTCTTTGTGGTCTGTCGGACGCCGCGCCGACGCGCGGCGGGGATATTCGGGGGCACTCGTGACAACCATTTTCATTTCGGTCGCGGTTGGCGTGCTGACATTCGGCCTCGGCATATTCGGCCTGTTCCTGCAGAAGCTGCTGCCGGAAAATCACATGTCGTCCGGCGCGCGCGACATGATCGGCGCGATCATGGGCCTGGTCACCCTGCTGCTGGCGCTGGTGCTGGGGACGCTGGTCGGATCGGCCTACGGGTTTTTCGCGGTCCAGAAGGCCAATGTCGAAACGCTCGGCGCCCGCTCGATCCAACTCGACATGGCGCTGGTGCAGTTCGGGCCGGAGGCGCAGCCGCTGCGCGACGGCCTGAAAGGGGCGCTGCAGCACTCCTATCACACGATCTGGGGCGGCGGCGACACCGACCCGAAGGAGCTCCAGGTCGATTCCTATCTGCCGATGTTCAAGCGGATGAACCAGGGGGTCGCCTTGCTCGATCCGAAAACGCCGGCCCAGTCGCAGTTGATGGGGACGATCGGCGCCAATGTCGCGATCATCGAACAGACGCGGCTGCTGATGTCGCTGCAATTGGCCAGTCCGGTTTCCTGGCCATTGCTCGACATCGTGGTGTCCTGGGCGATGCTGCTGTTCTGCGGCTTCGGCGTGCTCTCCCGCTTCAACGCCACCAGCGTCGTCGCGCTGGCGTTCGGCTCGTTCGCGGTGGCCAGCGCGGTGTTCCTGATCCTCGAACTGAACGAGCCGTTCACCGGCCTGTTCCGCATCCCCGGCGCGTCGGTCGAGGAGACCATACGGGCGCTCGGCGCGTAGAGCCCCTCTGGTAGCCGAAATCAACCCGTTGGTATCGGCCTCGCCGGGCAGCTATGGCGGGTCAGGAGACATTTGCAGACGCACATTCTTTGCGGGTCACGTCGCCGTGGCGGATTTCACGCAAGCGCAACGAGCAGGGCTTTGGCCTCCTTCAGGTCGAGCGTATCGAAGCCTTCGGTGAACCAGCCATAGACCGGAGCGAGAAGATCGCGCGCCTGGTCCCTCTTGCCCTGGTCCCGCCAGAGTCGCGCCAGGCTCGTCGCCGCGCGCAGCTCCCAGGACTTTGCCCGTTGCGAACGGGCGACCGTCAGCGCGCGCTCGAAATGCGCTTCCGCTTTCGCCGGGTCCCTAGCAGGCGACATCAGTTCAATGTCCCCGACTGTTCTGTGAACTTCGGCTTCGCACCATTTTTCCTTGGTTTTTTCCACCCTCGCCAACGCTTCGTCGATGCAGCGCCAAGCCTCCTCGAATTGCCCGAGTTCCGCATGGGCGCGCGCCAAGTGCAACAGGTTGAACGGGAGCCAATTCGTCGTACGCGTCGCTGCAATGCCCGCGCTGAGCAATTCGACGGCTCTGCCCGACGCACCCACCAGGGCCAACGCACAACCCTGATTCATCATAGCGAATGCCTTCCAGAATGGGGTGTCTTTTTCCGCGGCGATAATTGCTTGCTCTTGCGCCCGTGCGTCGGCCGTCGCGTGCTCCCCAGATAGAATTTGTACGATAATGGAGTTGCCTAACGCGTACATCAGCGTTGCGGCTTCCCCGAACCCTCGCGCCGCCGTGAGCGCCCTTTCGGCGTCTCTGAGGGCCGCCTCTGGATATCCAAGGAACCACAGCGCCCATGCCCGACCCAGCAAAGTCACGACCCAAACATCGGGGCCAAACCTTGCCGTTAGCGCGCGATGCTTGCCAGGATCGTAAAGCGCGATCGCCCGGTCGAAGTGCGCCCGGCTTTTCGCGGCGTCTCCTGTAAGCGCTAAAGACATAGCCATCTGACGGTGTCCGATCATTAGGGGGACGGCCTCGGATTGCTTTTGGGCGAGCGCCAGGGTCTGCGCCGCAAGCGCGCGCATGGCGTCGCCGTCGAACGCCGTAACACTTGTGGTGAAAAAGCTGCTGAGGACCCCGAACAACAGCAGGGGATCTTCAGGAGGTTCTCCGAGCGCTTCGGCTTGTTCAATCAGCAGACGCGCCCGCTCCCCAGCCGCTATGACCTCGTGTGCTGCATATCCTTTAGCTTGCCTGAGTGGATTGATCAGCGCGACCTGAAGCTCGATCTCTTTGCGACGCAGCGCAGGCGTGCCGGGCAGCATTGCGATCTGGGCAAGCGCGCGGCTCAGTTGCTCCACGGCCTCGGAATATGCCGAGCGCGCCAACGACCGCTGTCCCGCCTTCCCCGACAGAAGCGCCGCCTTTTCGATCAGCCCGGCCTCAACGCAGTGACGCGCCAGCAGTTCCGGCTGGATTTCCGCGATCTCCGCAAATTGGCTTTCGAGGATTTCGGCGATGCGGCCGTGCAGCGCGCGCCGCGTCTCGCGCAGCAGCGTGCCATAGGCCGCGTCCTGCACCAGGGCGTGCTTGAACAGATAGGTCGCGTGCGGCGGCGCGCCCTGCCGGAACAGCAAACCCGCTGCGATGAGACGGTCGAGCGCCGATCCCAACTCCGCCTCGGGCTTACCCGCGACCGAAGCCAGAAGTGCGTGCGAAAAGTCCCGACCGATCGCCGCGCCGATCTGCGCCACTTCCTTGGCGGAGCCGAGCCGGTCGAGCCGCGCCATCAGCGAGGCGTGCAGGCTTGCGGGGACCGCCCGGGCCGGAGAGGGAACCGCCGCGACGGTCCGCCGGGCTTCGCCCTCGCTCTCCGCCTCCAGCACCGCCTTGGTCATTTCCTCCACGAACAGCGGAATCCCGTCGGCGCGCTCGACGATGTCCTGCCGGACGCCCGCCGGGATGGGCTTGTTGCCGGCGACGCGGTCGATCATGACGTCAATGTCGCGCAGCGCCAGGCGATTGATGGTGAGGGTCGCCACGTGCGGCCGCCCGATCCACGGCGCTTCGAATTCCGGCCGGGACGTGACGATCAGCAGCGCGTGGAGGCCGGCGATCCGGTCCACCATCCGACCGAACGCCTCCAGGCTCGTGGGGTCGGTCCAATGCGCGTCCTCGAAAATCATCAGCACGGGACTTTGGCGCGTCAGCGCCTCCACCTGCGAAGCGAGCGCTTCAAACGTTCTCTGTCGGCGCTGCGGCGCGGTCAGATCGAGCGCGGGATAGCGGCCATCATTGGGGAGCGAAAGCATTTCGGCGAAAAGCGCGGCATGTTCGATCGACGTTGAAGTGGGCGCAAGGACCGCATCGAGCTTGTCGAGTTTCGCTTGCGGCGGATCGCCGTGCGCCAGTCCGGCGGCCCGCTCCATCTGACCGATGATCGGATGGAGGGCGCTATCGGTGTGCTGTGGCGAACAAAAATAGCGCAATCTTGTGTGCGGCTCACTGGCGAGACGCTCCAGAAGCGCCGCGGTGAGACGCGATTTGCCGATGCCGGCCTCGCCGGCGAGCAACACCACCTGGCCTTCGCCAGCCTTGGCCCGGGACCAGCGCCGCAGCAGCAATTCAACTTCTTCGTCGCGCCCTACGAGAGTGGTGAGGTCGGTCGCGTGCAACGCCTCGAAGCGGCTTTCCGCGGAACTCGATCGCAGCGCCGCCCAGGCCCGCGCCAACCCGACGATGCCTTTGAGGTCCAGGGCTCCGAGGTCCCGCAGCACGAAGAGATTGCCAAGAAGCCTGCGCGTGCCCTCGGCGATGACCACGGCATCCGGTTCGGCGATCGCCTGAAGCCGCGCCGCGAGGTTGGGCGTCTCGCCGATGACGCCGCGTTCTTGCGCCTCCCCCGATCCAACAAGATCGCCGACAACGACGAGCCCGGTCGCAATCCCGACCCGCACGCGCAATGGCGAACCGGCGGCGGTGACGAGCTTCGGCGCTGCCTCGACAATGGCGAGCCCCGCCTGCACGGCGCGCTCGGCGTCGTGTTCGTGGGCATGGGGATAGCCGAAATAGGCAAGCACGCCGTCGCCCATATACTTCGCGACGAAGCCGCCGTGGCGCTCAACCAATGCCGTGCAACAGCCATGATAGGCGCCGATGATCCCTCGCATGTCCTCGGGGTCCAGCCGCGCAGAAAGCGCGGTGGAGCCGACGAGGTCACAGAACATCACGGTGAGCTGGCGGCGTTCGGCGCCGGCCGCGGGCGCCGGTTGCGGCGCCACAGGAGCGGGTGCGACCGGGCCGGCCGACGGAACCGCGCCGGGTAGTTCCGCGATGGCCGAAAGAATTTTGCGCCGATGGCCGACGATGGCGACGCCCAGGTCCTTCAGGTCCTCCGCCGTCAGCTTCGGAAGGACCTCGCCGTCAATTTCGTTCTGACGAAACGCGGCCTCGTATTGCTCGAGGCCGAGACCTCGCAACCAGCCCCCAACGTCCATGGTCGCGCCCGCCTCGGCTAAACGGGATCATGGTGCAATCGAGGCGCGGTTGTCGAGAGCATTGCCGCAGGATAGCCAATTGCGCTGTCCGACCGACCTCGCCGCGCGCCGACGAACTCTCGGCGCGACCGGCAGCCTCGCCTCTCTCTTGTCATCGGCGCAATGGTAACGTATCGGTTACGCGCCATGCATGTGCTTGACGCTCTTGGAAACCCCGTGCGGCGCGCCATACTCCGCGAGTTGCGCGCCGGGCCGCTTTCGGTCGGGGAAATCGCCGCGGGGCTTCCGGTGAGCCGGCCGGCGGTGTCGCGCCACCTGCGCGTGCTGGAGGACGCCGGGCTGGTGGGCGCGCGCGAACAGGGCGCCCGCAACATCTACGCCATCCGCATGCACGGCTTCGCCAGCGTCCGCGAATTCGTCGACGATTTCTGGGATGTCGCGCTCGCCCGCCTGGAGGAGCTCGCCCGGCGATGATGGTGAAGTCCGTGCTGCTGCCGCTCGCTCCGATCGCGGCGTTCCGGCTGTTCACCGAGCAGATCGGGGCGTGGTGGCCCGAGGAGCGCCGCCACACCGAAGACCCGGCGAGCGAGATATTCCTGCTCGCCAGCGGCAGGTTTTTCGAGCGGGCGCGCGACGGGCGCGAGGTCGAGCTCGGCCATGTCCGAAGCTGGGATCAGCCGAACCGCATCGTGCTCGATTTCTTCATCGCGACCGAGTCCGGAGAAGCCGACCGAAGTCGAGATCGCCTTCGCCGCCGAGCCGGGCGGCACCCAGGTGACGGTCACCCACCGGCCGAAGCCGGCCAGCGCGGCGCTATGGGCCGAGCGCGCGCCGCGTTACGCCGCCTCCTGGGACTTCGTGCTCGCCGCCTTGTCACGTGCGGCGGCTTGAGGCTCGCGGCAACTCGCACCGCCATCCGTTATTGCGAGCGAAGCGAAGCAATCCAGCGATCGCGACGGTTGCCAGTGTCGCGCGCCTCGCGGTTCACATTCGAAGAATCGTTCAGCCACGCCAGGAAACAGACGTCACGACCCCTGGATTGCTTCGCTTCGCTCGCAAGGACGTTGCCTTTCGTAACATCTGTGTTACCATTGACGGGAAAAGAAACTTCGCCTTCTCCCGTCTGGACCGGAGGCCCTCCCATGAAAACGCTGATGGTCCGATACAGAACGTCGGAAACGCAGGCTGAAGCGAACGCCGCGCTGGTGCGCGCGGTATTCGACGAACTTCGGGCGAGCGCGCCCCAAGGCCTGCGTTACGCAAGCTATCGGCTCGCCGACGGCGTGACTTTCGTTCACATCGCGACGCTCGACAATCCGGCCGAAAACCCGCTCGTCGCGCTTGCGTCCTTCAAGGCGTTTCAGCGGCAGCTCGCGGAGCGCTGCGTCGAGGCGCCGGCAGTCGCCGAACTATCGCCCTTGGACAGCTACGGACTGGTCGCCTGACGCGCGCGGCGCTGAGCATGGCGCGCCGAATATCTTAGCCGCGCGACGGAAGGGGACGCATTATGACCAAGGTCGAGGGACTGGGAAGCAAGGCGACGCCCTGGCGGCTGAAGACGCCTCCTGGAACGGCCGAATACCTGGCCTACAAGGATGAAGCGGCTGATCCGCCGGCGCTCGTCGTGCAGGTCGGACAGACGCAGCTCCGCTATCATCTGCGCTGCATCGAGGACCTGCACGCGATGCTGAAAGAGAACGGCGACTGGGCGCCGCTCGGCAGCGCCGACGAGCAAAAGCCCGCCGCGGACGGCACAGTCGAAGCCTGGGCCCGCTCCAACTCGAATCCGGTCAAAGGCTGGTATGGTCTGAAGAAGGGGCTCCGCGGACGCTTCGCAATGTATGTGCCCCCGGTATTGGAGGCGCTCGGCCTCGCCGAGGTCGAGCATAACGCGAAGAACAATCGCATGAGAGGGAGATAAGGCGCCATGACGACAGATCTCACGTACCTTGCGCTTACGGCGATCCTTACCGCCGCGCTGTGGATTCCGTATATCGCCTCGCAGGTGATGACCAACGGTCCGCTGGCGGCCGAAAACTATGTCGATCCGAAACCGCGTCCGGTTCCGTTATGGGGCCAGCGCGCCCACCGCGCCTATCTCAACGCCGTAGAGTGCTTCGCGCCGTTCGCCGCGCTGGTGCTCGTCGCCCATGTCGCCGGAAAGGTCGACGCGACCACCGCCTTCTGGGCGGCGGCGTATTTCTGGCTGCGCCTCGCCCATGCCGTGATCTATCTGCTGGCTGTGCCCTACCTGCGGACGCTGCTGTTCACCCTCGGCTTCGTCGCGGAGGTCGGCCTGTTCTGGCACGTGATCACGTAGTCGAGGGTCGGTCTCCCGGTCCGGCCGATCCGGCCCGTCGCGCGAACCCGCGCCGCGCAATTCGCGGCGACCATAGGTTTCGGAAAATACGGAGCCGAGTTAGACTCCCTTCGACGCTCGGAATGTTTTGAGGCGGCGCGAGGAAGGAGCGAAATCGCTGAAACACGCAAGAATCGCGTTTTCCAAGGATTTTCCAAATTTTTGAATCAGCGGCTGCGCGGCCGGGCGATCAGCCGGCGCCCGCCAGGCCGGGGCGCCTTACTCGGCTGCCTTCCTGGGCTTCTGTCGCGCCCGGAACGCCTTGGCCCAGCCGGGTTTTTCGACCTGGCGGCCTCGCGCCACCGCCAGCGCGTCCGCCTCGACGTTCTTGGTGACCACCGAGCCGGAGCCGACATAGGCCCCGTCCCCGATCGTCACCGGCGCGACCAGCGCGGAATTGGAGCCGATGAACGCGCCGGCGCCGATGTCAGTGCGGAATTTCGAAAAGCCATCATAGTTGCAGGTGATCGTCCCCGCGCCGATGTTGGCGCCCGCGCCGACCCGCGCGTCGCCGATATAGCTGAGGTGATTGACCTTGGCCCCCGCCTCGATCGACGCGTTCTTGATCTCGACGAAATTGCCGATCCTGGCGCCCGCCGCGACGTCGGCGCCCGGACGCAGCCGCGCGTAGGGGCCGACTGACGCCTTCGGCGCGAGCCTCGCCCCTTCGAGATGGGAAAAGGCGTGGATGACCGCGCTGTCGGCGATCGCCACCCCCTTGCCGAAAACCACATGCGGCTCGACCAGCACGTCGCGGCCGATCTTGGTGTCGTGGCTGAAGAACACCGTCTCCGGCGCGATCAGCGTCGCGCCGCCGCGCATCGCCGCCTCGCGCAACCGGCGCTGCATCACCGCCTCGGCGGCGGCGAGTTGCACGCGGTCGTTGACCCCCATCACCTCGTCCTCGGGCGCGACGCGCGCGCTGGCGGCCAGGCCCCGCGCCGCTGCGATCCCGACGACGTCGGTCAGGTAGAATTCCCCAGCGCGATTGTCCGAGCCGACGGAATCGAGCAGCGCGAGGGCGCTGGCGCCGGCGATCGCCATCGGACCGGCGTTGCACAGCCGGATCGCCAGCTCGGCTTCGCTCGCGTCCTTGTGCTCGCGGATCGCCACCAGGCGCCCGCCCCGTTCGACGAGGCGCCCGTAGCCGGCCGGATCGCGCGCCTCGAACCCCAGCGCGGCGACGGCGGCGCCCTCGGCGAGGGCGTCGCACAGGCCCTCCAGCGTCGCGGCGCGGATCAGCGGGATATCGCCATAGGCGATCAGAATATCGTCGTAGCCGGCGGCGATCGCCTCGCGCGCCGTCAGCGCGGCATGGGCGGTGCCAAGCCGCTGCGCCTGGACGCGGATGAGGGCGCGGGCGCCGCCCTCAGCGCCTCGGCCGCGACGTCGTCGCGGTCCGGCCCGATCACCACCGCGACGTCCTGCGCGCCCGCCGCGGCGACCGCGCCCAGCACATGGGCGAGCATCGATTGGCCGGCGATCTCGTGCAGCGCTTTGGGGCGCGCCGATTTCATGCGCACGCCCTCGCCGGCGGCCAGCACGATGGCCAGGCGCCGGCGCGATTGGGGTTCGGTCATCTGTCTCTTCCGGTCCGCATTTCACCCGCCCACCCGGTGAACCATTGTGGGCCGGACGCGTTTACCACGGCTTAAGCGCCGAGCCGCGCAAAAGTCCAGACGGTGCTTCAAAAAGCGTCTCGCCGCGCTGCAATAATGCGATATAGAAGGCATGCCGCTCGACGCGAATTCCGCCCCCGCCAGGAATCGGACATCCCGCCAAGCGCTTGTTTTGACGTGGTTTCAGTTGAAGGAATGCGCCAGGTTTCGCGGACGCGCCCGCGCCGCCGACCGGCGCCTGATCGATCATGATGTGTGAAGAGTCGATGCGCCAGCGTCGTGACTTTCTCAAGCTCGTCGTCGCCGGCGCCTTCTCCGGCGCATCTTCGAGCCTCATCGGCGCCGCCGGAGTCCCGGAAGCCGCGGCGGCGGCCGGCGCGCCGGCGCCGTCTCCGTTTACCGCCGACAGCGTCGTCGCGATGGCGCGGCAGCTCGCCAAATCGCCGTTCAAGGCGCCCAAGGGCTCCCTGCCCGAGCCGTTCGCCAATCTGACCTATGATCAATACGTCGACATCCGCGCCAGGCCCGGCTCGGCGCTGTGGAGCGGCGACAATGTCGGATTCGCGCTGGAGCCGCTCCATCGCGGCTTCATTTTCTCGCCCCCGATGGATATTTACATCGTCGAGAACGGCGTGGCGCAGAAGGTTCCCTACGAGCGCTCGGCGTTCGACTTCGGCAAGCTGCAACCGCCCGCCGATATGCCCGACATCGGCTTTTCCGGCTTTCGCGTGCTGGAGGCGGTGGAGGGCCAGGGCTTCCAGGAAGTGGCGATTTACCAGGGCGCAAGCTTTTTTCGCGCCAAGGCGCGCGGCCAGAATCTCGGCGTCACGGCGCGCGGGCTATCGATCCACACCGGCGATCCGCAAGGCGAGGAATTTCCGCTGTTTCGCTCGGTCTGGATCGAAAAGCCGAAGCCGGCGACCAACGCGCTGGTTATCCACGCTCTGCTGGATTCGGCCGGCGTCGCCGGCGCGTTCCGCTTCACGCTGCGCCCGGGCGAGGCGACGATCATCGACACCGAACTGACGATCTTCGCGCGCGCGGCGATCGACCACGTCGGCCTCAGCGCGATGAGCGGGATGTATCTGTTCGGCGGCCTTGCGCATCAGAAGACCGACGACGTTCGCCCCAACGTCTACGAGATCAACGGACTGCAGATGCTCACCGGCAACGGCGAATGGATCTGGCGGCCAGTCGCCAATCGCGACACCTTGCAGATTTCAGCTTTCGTCGACCAAAACCCGCACGGGTTTGGCCTGCTTCAACGCGATCGTTCGTTCTCGGCGTTTCAGGACGACGACCAGCACTGGGAATTGCGCCCCTCGCTATGGATCGAACCGATCGGCGATTGGGGCGAGGGCCAGGTGCAGTTGCTCGAAATTCCCAGCACATCGGAGAACAACGCCAATATCATCGCCTTCTGGCGGCCCAAGGCCGGCATCGCCGAAGGGGCGACGCAGTCCTTCGCCTATCGCCAGTTCTGGTGCTGGACCCCGCCGGCGCGGCCCAAGCTCGCCACCTGCACCGGTTCGCGGTTGGGAAAGGCGGGCAAGACCTGGCGCTTCATCGTCGAATTTTCCGGCGAACTGTTCGCCGACGCCAAAGCCGCGGCGGAAGTGAAATTCACCATCGTCGCGAGCCCGGGCCAGATCGTCTCGAGCCAGTCTTATGCGTCCGCCGAACGGAAGACGCTGCGAGTCGTGTTCGAACTCGATCCGGGTTCGGAGGCCTATTCGGAGCTGCGCCTCGTCCTCGAATCGGCCGGTCAGCCGGCCAGTGAAACATGGCTCTACCGGTGGACTGCGTGACCGCAGCGCCTCTTCCAACCGCGCCCGCGACCCCGCCGGAGGCGCCGCTCGCGATGCCGGTGCAATCGCTGACGCGTTTTTCGCGCGAGGGACGGCGCCCGCTCGCGGCTCCCTCGCTCGCCTACACGCCCTGGGCGGCGCGCCTGTTCGTTTTCGGCGGCGCTCTGGCGCTTACCGCCTACGGCGCCTACGAGATGTACCGGGTCGTCCGGGTCGGCGTGGTGACGTTGCTCGAATGGGCGCTGGTCGTGCTGTTCGTCGCCAATTTCTCGTGGATCGCGCTCGCCTTCACCACCGGCGTCGCCGGCTTCTTCTGGCTGGTGTTTCGCGCGGGCGCCATCGGCGAACTTCCGCACAGCCTGTCGAAGAAAACCGCGGTGGTGATGCCTATCTACAACGAAACGCCGGCGCGGGTTTTCGCCGCGGTCCAGGCGATCTGCGAGGACGTCGCCGCGACCGGCCTCGGCTCGGCCTTCGACTATTTCTTTTTGTCCGACACCACCGACCCGGACATCTGGATCGCCGAAGAGCGCGCGCTGGTGGCGATCCGCCGACGCCTGCCGGACGCGCGGCTCTACTATCGGCACCGGCGCAAGAACACTCATCGCAAGGCGGGCAACATCGCTGATTTCGTGACCCGCTGGGGCGGCGCCTACGATCACATGGTGGTGCTCGACGCCGACAGCCTGATGACCGGCGATTCCATCGTTCGTCTCGCCGCCGCGATGGAGGCGGACGCGGACGCCGGCATCATCCAGACCTCGCCGCTGATCATCAACCGCAACACGTTCTTCGCGCGCGTCCAGCAATTCGCCGCGCGCATCACCGGGCCGATCGTCTCCGCCGGCCTCAGCGCCTGGATGGGCCGGGATGGCAATTACTGGGGCCACAACGCGATCATCCGGACGAGCGCCTTCGCCGCCCATTGCGGGCTGCCGGACCTGCCCGGACGCCCGCCGGTCGGCGGCCAGATCCTCAGCCATGATTTTGTCGAGGGCGCGCTGATGCGCCGTGCCGGCTATGCGGTCTATGCATTGCCGACGCTGGGCGGCTCCTACGAGGAGAGCCCGCCTTCGCTGATCGATCTGGCGGCGCGCGATCGGCGCTGGTGTCAGGGCAACCTGCAGCACACGCGCCTGCTGGCGACCAAGGGGCTGGTTCTCGCCTCGCGCCAGCATCTGGCGGCGGGCGTCATGGGCTATCTGGCCTCGCCGCTGTGGATGGCCCAATTGCTGGTCGGCATCGCGCTGGTTCTTCAGACGAGCTACATCAGGCCCGAATATTTCACCGCCGACTTTTCGCTTTTCCCCGCCTGGCCGCGGTTCGACGCCGAGCGGGCGCTGCGGCTCTTCGAATTGACGATGGGCGTGCTGCTGGCGCCCAAGTTTCTCGGCCTTGTCGCCGCGCTGATCGACGCCCGCGCGCGAGCGGCGAGCGGCGGCGTCATTCGCCTGATCGCCTCCGCGCTGTTCGAGACCGTCATGTCGGCGTTTCTGGCGCCGATCATGATGGTGATGCAGTCCGGCTTCGTCATGCAGATCCTGTCGGGACGCGACACCGGCTGGAACCCGCAAAGGCGCGACGACGGATCGATACCGTTCGCCAGCATCGTGCGGCGCCATCGCGCCCATATGGCGCTTGGCGTCCTGACGTTATTCGCCGGCCTGCTGATCTCGCCCTCGCTCGTCGCGTGGATGTCGCCAACGATCGCCGGCCTGATTCTCGCGATCCCGCTGTCCTGGGCGAGCGGCCATCTGTGGCTCGGCGTCACGCTGCGCCGGCTCGGTCTGCTGACGACGCCCGAGGAGAGCGCGCCGCCGGCCATCGTTCAGCGCTCGAACGCGCTTTCGATCGAACTGGCGCGCACCGGTCACGATGGCGACGACAGCCTGCGCGCCATCCATAGCGACCCGGCGTTTCGCGCGCAGCATGAACTCTTTCTGCCGACGGCGGCGCGCCGACGGCGCGGCGAGATCGATATCGAAGAGGCGGTGGCGACGGCCAAGCTCAATGACGCGAGGTCTCTTGAAGAGGTCATCGGCTGGCTGAAGCCGAAGGAGCGCATCGCGTTGCTCAACGACCGCGCCCTGATTTCGCTGCTCGCGCGCCTGCCGGCGGAGGCGCCCTCGGACAAGGGACCGAAATCGGAGGCCATGCCGACGGCGGTCAACGCCTAGCGAGGCAGGGGCCGATCGAACAGCGGAAACAGGAAAAATCCCACGGCGAAGCCGCCGAGATGCGCGAGCCAGGCGACCGGCGCTTCGGACAGGCCAAAGGCTTGCGCCTCGGGACCGAACACGAGAATTGTCGCCAGGGAAATGACAAGGAAGATCGCGACGTTGCGCTCGCGCAACAATCGCCGCAACGGCGAAGCCGGCGCACGGTAGTCGGCGACCGGCGCCGAACGCGAGTAGCCGTCCGCACCGCCCAACGGGCCGCCCGGTTCGAAAATAAATCGAGCCGCGGCCGCCATAAGTCCATAGTCGGCGGCCGAAGCTCCGACGAGCGGCGTAAAGTCCATCATGTTGAACGCCCAATGGACAAGGGCGCCGCCGATCGCGGTCGCCGCGAACAAGGCGAGAAACCGCGAGGTTCCCACGCGGCGGGCTACCGGCGGCCCGAACGCCATGATCCAGATCGTGTTCAGGCCGACGTGGATCCAGGAGCCGTGGATGAAAGCATAGGTCAGAAGTGTCCAAACCTTCGGGCCTAGCCGCACTATTCTGGCTTGCCGCAGCGCCTCCGGATCGAAATTGGCGCGCGCGCGCAGGTCGCCAATCCAGTCGGGCCAGAACGCGAATGTGAGCCTGCCCGGAATGAACGCGAACTGGTTGAGAATCGCATTTTCCGTCTGCGCGGACACCAAGCTGACGAACGCGTAGATCACGAGGAGAACCACCACGAGCGTCACGACGACGGGCGGCGCATCGAAGATCGGCTCCTTGGCTTTCGGCGCGCCCGTTGGGTCGCCCGGCGCTGAATCGTCCGACGTCATCGCAGAACCAGATCTCGGCTGAAGGGGTGGCTGCGATAGCACGGCGCGGCGGCCCGCGCGACGACAAATGAGGGAGCGCGCGCGGCGGCCGCCGCGCCTCCAGGCGCTCAAAACGAGAAAGGGAGAGCCCGGAGCAAGGGCCCTCCCCATTCCCATATACCCTTATCGCCACCAGATCCGCGGCGGGAGCACGCCGCTCGACCCCTATTTGACCGATCGACCGTTTCAGACGGGGCAGCAACCCGCGAGACGTTCGACCTTTAGGAAACGCGCCGCTCTCGCCACAGCAAGCGAGCCGGCGTCGCTTCAACTTCCACCTCGCAAATGTGGCGCATCGCACGCGCCCGCACAACGCAATCCTTAGTTCATTGTTAATTTCGGTGGTGGGCTCCTCACGACCGAGTTAACGACGGCCCGGACCGCCGCGCCGGCGCTGGCATGCGCCCTGCTTCATCCGGCGATGGCCGCCGGGGCTTCGCTTTCCCTGTGTCAAATCTGGACAGCGCGCCTTGGGTCGGCATCACGGGGACGCTGGTGAAGCTTGCGGCAAGTCAAGAACTTCATTCCTACTGGAATCTGTTGCGCGGCGCGCGGAGCGCGCCCGAGCGCTCGCAGATCGATCCAGGCGCGATCCGCGGCGTCCTGGCCGACACGTTCGTTCTCGAAGTCGACGCGCGAAGCCGTTATCCGATGCGCATCGCCGGCGCGCGAACCAACGCCCTGTTCCTGCGCGAGTTGCGGGGCGCGGCGTTCCTCGATCTGTGGCAGGAGCCCGACCAGAGCGAAATAGCCGCCATGCTGTCGGTGGTCGCCAGCGAAGCGGTCGCCGTGGTGGCCGGCGTATCGGCCGCTCCCGAGGGGCTGCGGCCTCTCGAGCTCGAACTTCTGCTGCTGCCCCTTCGCCACCGCGGCGATACGCACTCGCGGGTCCTGGGCGCTTGCTCGCCGGCGTTTCTGCCCAGTTGGATCGGCCTGGCGGCCGCCGCGCCGATGCGATTGTTCTCGTTGCGGGTGCTGGATAGGGCCGAATCAGCAAACGGCGGACGATCGCCGTCGCCGCCCGGCGAGCGCGTTGACGGCGCCCGTTTCAGCCGCGCCCCCGAAGTCGACCGCCGCGGCCATCTTTTTATCTTCACCAATGCGCCCCGGTAGCGCTGAACTGGCCTCAAAATGCTTCGCGGTAATCCGCCATTAACCCAAAAGACAATATGTTCTTTTGGCGAAGTGGGGCTATGCGGGACATTGGATCGGTTCAGGAAGGTGCGCAAGTGAACTCCAGCGCGATGCCTTTGCTCGAGGCGAAGATTCAGGAGCGCCGCCGCCATCAGCGCGTCAAAGTGGTCCTGCCTGGCCGCTACATGCTTGAAGATCGCCGCGAGTATCCCTGCCGGACGGTTGATATTTCGCCGGGCGGGGTCGCCTTCGCCGGCCTCGCCAAAGGCCGCATCGGCGAACGGGTCGTCGCCTATTTGACCCAGATCGGCCGGGTCGAGGGAACCATCGCGCGTCATTTCGACGAGGGCTTTGCAATCCAGATGAGATTGCCGGTCCTCAAGCGCGAGAAGCTTGCCGACCAGCTCACCTGGCTCGCCAACCGGCAGGCGCTCGGCATGGCCGAGGATCGCCGGCACGAGCGCATCACGCCGCGCTATTCGCATGTGACGCTCAAAATGCCCGACGGGCACGAATATCTCGCCAAACTGGTCGATATTTCCGTTTCCGGCGCCGCGGTCGCCGTGGCCGCCCAGCCGCCGATCGGCTCATCCGTTGTCGTCGGCGAGACCGCGGCGCAGATCGTTCGTCATTTCGAAGGCGGAATCGCCGTCGAATTCAACCGTCCCTTCCCGGTTGACACATTTGACGAGAACATCAAGCTCTAGCCCCGGCGCGGGGTCGCAGCGCGTCCGCTCACCCCAGCTCCCGGACCAACCCGTCCTGCAAGGTCACGCGCCGGTCCATGCGGGCGGCGAGATCGAGGTTATGCGTCGCGATCAGCGCGGCGAGGCCGCTGGCTTTCACCAGCGCCGCGAGCGTGCCGAACACATGATCCGCGGTCTTCGGATCGAGATTGCCGGTCGGCTCGTCGGCCAACAGAATGCGTGGGCCGTTGGCGACGGCCCTGGCGATCGCCACCCTTTGTTGCTCGCCGCCCGACAGTTCCGCCGGGCGGTGGCTCTGGCGGGCGGCGAGCCCGAGATAGGCGAGCAGTTCGCTGGCACGCTGCGCCGCCTTGGCGCGCGACAGACCGCGGATCATTTGGGGCAGAATGAGATTTTCAGCGGCCGAAAACTCCGGCAGCAGATGGTGGAACTGATAGACAAAGCCGATCTCGTTGCGCCGCAACGCGGTGCGCGCCTCGTCAGACATCGCAGCGGTCGCGGCGCCCCCGATATAGATTTCCCCGGCGTCGGGCGATTCGAGCAAACCGGCCAGATGAAGCAGCGTCGACTTGCCCGCGCCCGACGGAGCGATCAGCGCGACCGACTGCCCCGGCCATAGCGCGAGTTCGGCGCCGCGCAACACCTCCACAATCGCCTCGCCGCGCCCGAAGCGACGCTCCACCTCATGCAGCCACAGCACGGGCTTGTCCGCCGTTTCATTCATAGCGAAGCGCTTCCACGGGATCGAGCGTCGCGGCGCGCCACGATGGATAGATCGTCGCCGCGAGCGACAGGACCAGCGCCATCGCGACGACGGCGACGACGTCGCCCGCCTCGACCCGCGAGGGCAGTTGCGACAGAAAATACAGTTCGGCGGGGAACAGGTTGGCCCCCAGCAACCAGTTCAACCCCTGCCGGATCGTCTCGACGTTGTGCGCCACGAGCAGCCCGAGGGCGAGGCCGGCGGTCGTGCCGACGACGCCGATCGTGGCGCCGGTGATCAGAAATATGCGCATCACCGCGCCCTTCGTCGCGCCCATCGTGCGCAGCACCGCGATGTCATGCGACTTGTCCTGCACCAGCATGATGAGGCCGGAAATGATGTTGAGCGCGGCGACCAGCACGATCAGCGTGAGGATCGAAAACATCACGTTGCGCTCGACGTTGAGCGCATCGAAAAATGTCTTGTCGCGTTCACGCCAATCGACCGAGATCATCGGGCGCTGCAACGCCGGCTCGATCCGTTCGCGCACGTCGTCCATGTGGTCGGGATCCTCGACGTAGACCTCGATCACATTGGCCTGTCCGTCCTGGTTGAAATAGGCCTGAGCTTCGGGCAGCGGCAGAAAGATGAACGTGTTGTCGAAGTTCGACATGCCGACCTGGAATGTCGCGGCGACCGGATAGGCCTTGCGGCGCGGCGTCACCCCGAACGGCGTTTGCGCGCCTCCCGGCGCAAGCAATGTGATCTTGTCGCCGACGCGCAGGCCCAGATGTTCGGCGAGCCTTGCGCCGACCACCGCGCCGCGTCCCTCGTCGAAGCCGTCCAGCGTTCCCTGTCTGATGTTGGCGCCGACGCCCGGCAGGCGCCTCAGATCGGCCTCGCGAATGCCGCGCACCAGCGCGAAGGACGAGTTGTACGGGGATGAGGCGAGCGCCTGGCCTTCGACCAGCGGCAGCGCGAAGCGCACGCCGGGAACCTTGGCGACGCGGTCGGTCACCGCCTCATAATCGGTCAGCGGCGTCTCGGCCCCTTGCAGGAACATATGGCCGTTGAGGCCGATGATCTTGTCGAGCAGATCGTGGCGGAAGCCGTTCATCACCGACATCACCACGATCAGCGCCGCGACGCCGAGCACGATGCCGGCGAAAGAAAAGCCGGCGATGACCGAGATCGAGCCGTGCGCGCGACGGGCGCGCAGATAGCGCAGCGCGATCATCCATTCAAAAGCCGAGAATGGCCGGGTCGCCGAGAGGGCTGGCGCCGATTCGAGGCGCGCCGTTGGTCATGCCGACGAGAATGCAGCGACGGGGACAGGCGACTTCGCCGTTGCAGGACTCATGCGGCGCCGCCCATCTGCACGATGGCGTCGTCGATCTTGACGAGTTCACGCGCGCCGCTGCGGCGGTTCTTGATCTCGACCTTGCCCTCGCCAAGACTCTTGGGGCCGACGATGATCTGGTTGGGCAGGCCGATCAGGTCCATGGTCGCGAATTTCGCGCCGGGGCGCTCGTCCCGATCGTCATAGAGCACGTCGACGCCGGCCACGGTCAACGCGTTGTATATGCGCGCGCAGGCGGCGTCGGTCGCGCCGTCGCCGACCTTGAGATTGGCGAGGCCCACCGCGAACGGCGCCGCCGCTTCGGGCCAGATGATGCCGGCCTCGTCATGACCGGCCTCGATCAGCGCGGCCGCGAGCCGGCTGGGGCCGATGCCGTAAGAGCCCATGTGCACCGCGTGCTCCTTGCCGTCGGGACCGTTGACGACGGCCTTCATCGGCGCCGAATATTTGGTTCCGAAGTGGAAAATATGGCCGACTTCGATGCCGCGCGCCGAGACTTGCGACGCCGGGTCCAACGCGCCGAACGCCGCCGCGTCGTGTTTCTCCGACGTGGCGGCGTAAAGCGACGTCCATTTGCTCACCACGGCCTGGACCGCGCCGGCGTCGTCGAAATCGATATCCGCGGGCGGCGTGGCGAAGCTCAGGTAATCCTTGTGGCAGAAGACCTCGCTCTCCCCCGTCGAGGCCAGGATGATGAACTCATGGCTGAGATCGCCGCCGATCGGCCCGGTTTCCGCGACCATCGGAATGGCGGTCAGGCTGAGGCGGGCGAATGTGCGCAAATAAGCGACGAACATCTTGTTGTAGGAGCGACGCGCCCCGATCGCGTCGAGGTCGAAGGAATAGGCGTCCTTCATCAGGAATTCGCGCGAGCGCATCACGCCGAAGCGCGGCCGCACCTCGTCGCGGAATTTCCACTGGAGGTGATAGAGGTTCAGCGGCAAGTCTTTGTACGAACGCACGTAGGCGCGGAAAATTTCCGTGATCATTTCCTCGTTGGTCGGCCCGTACAGCAATTCGCGTTCGTGCCGATCCTTGATGCGCAGCATTTCCTTGCCGTAGTCGTCGTAGCGCCCGGACTCGCGCCAGAGTTCGGCCGACTGGATGGTCGGCATCAACAATTCGATCGCGCCCGAACGGTTCTGCTCCTCGCGCACGATCGCGCTGATCTTGGCGAGCACCCGCAGACCGAGCGGCAGCCATGCATAGATGCCCGCCGATTCCTGACGGATCATGCCGGCGCGCAGCATCAACCGATGCGAGGCGATCTCCGCCTCCTTGGGCGTTTCGCGCGCGATGGGCATGAAATAACGGGAAAGACGCATGGGCTCGACATTCCGAAGGCGGCGCCGAATCGCCGGATTCGACTGACCGCGTTGATTTTGCCCGGCCAAATGAACCCAACGCAGGCAAAATGACAAGCGCGGCCCGACCCTGTCGCGCGACCGCGGGAGGCGGCGGCGCGACGTTCACGTTTTCGTGACCGAGGCGACGCGTAATCTTCACGGGGTCCGCAGCGTATCCATCTTCGCCGGGCCGAAAAACGCCCTGGCGGGCGCGGGAATGATATGGCGCTCCCATCTCGATCATTCGTGAGGACTTTTCCATGAACTCAAGGACCGCACTCACCACGGCGACTCTCGCCGGATCGCTCGCCGCCGCTCTCGCGCTGGCGACCGCCGCAAAAGCCGGCCCGGCGCCGGCTCAGCCCGGCGCCGACAAGTGCTACGGCATCTCGCTCGCCGGCAAGAACGATTGCGCGGCCGGCGCCGGCACCTCCTGCGCGGGCACGTCGACCGTCGACTACAGCCCCCACGCCTGGAAATACGTCAAAAAGGGCACCTGCGATTCCATGATGACGCCGAAGGGCCATGGTTCGCTGACCCAGATGTGAGACGCCTCGACCGATTTTCGTCGCCCTCCCCGCTTCGGGGAGGGCTTTTTTATGGCGATTCGCCGCGCCGCCCTTGCCTCAGCGGCGCCGATCGGCGACTTTCGCGCCCTCGCGCGAGGGGCTGGCATGCACGAAGAACTCACGACGCTGGCCGATGTCAGGACCGCGCTGGCCAGCGGCGCGTTGAGCGCGCAGGACATCGCCAAGCTCACACTCGCGCGGATCGAGCGCCACAATGGCGAATTGCACGCCTTCGTCGCGCTCCAGCCCGAGCGGGTTCTTGCCGACGCACGTCACATCGATGCGTTGCGCAAGATCGGCGTCAGACTCGGACCGCTCGCCGGCGCGCCGATCGGGATCAAAGACCTCATTGACGTCGCAGATCTGCCGACGCGGGCCGGATCGCTCACGCGCGCCGCCGCCGCGGCGGCGACGCGAGACGCGCCGGCCGTGGAGCGCTTGCGCGCGGCGGGCGCCATCATTGTCGGCAAGACGCATACGGTCGAATATGCGTTCGGCGGCTGGGGCACCAACGAGACAATCGGCACGCCGCGCAATCCGCGCGACATGAATCAGCCGCGCGTTCCCGGCGGTTCGTCGAGCGGTTCGGGAGTGGCGGTGGCGGCGGGGCTCTGCGTCGCGGCGCTCGGCTCCGACACCGGCGGCTCGGTGCGTCTTCCCGCGTCATTTTGCGGCGTGGTCGGCCTCAAGACGACGTTCGGCCTCATCGACAAGAGCGGCGTCATGCCGCTCGCTCCGATGCTCGACTCGCTCGGGCCGCTGACCAACAGCGTCGCCGACGCGGCCGCGTTGCTCAGCGTCCTCGCGCCGCCGCAAGATGGACGCCGGCCCGGCTGGACGCCGCGCCTCGACGCGCTGGCCTACGGCCACGGCGGGCGGAATCGCCGGGCGGCGCATCGCGGTGATCGCCGACCCCGGCGTTGACCTTCACGCCGACACCGCGAAGGTGCTTGCGCGAACCCGCGAACGCCTGAAAGCGCTGGGCGCGCTGGAGATTGAAATGTCGCTGCCGTGGGCGTTGCGCGATCTCTCCGCGCCCTGCGGCGATCTGATGGCGATCGAGGCCTATCGCCACTACGGCCACCTCGCCGAAGCCGATCCGAGCCTGCTGGGCGCGCCGGTGCGCAACCGCATCCTTGCCGGCCGCGCCGTGCCAGCGCATCGCCTGATGAGCCTTCTGGAGGACCGCGAAGACCGCAAGCGCGAAATGGCGCTGCTGTTCGAGCGATTCGACGCGATCCTCACTCCGACGACGCCGTTTCCCGCCCCGACGCTCGCCGATCACGACGAAGACGCCTCGCCCGGCGGGTTCACGCGGTTCGTCAACTACCTCGATCTGGCCGCGCTGTCGCTGCCGATGGGCGCGACCGCCGACGGGTTGCCGATCGGCATGCAGATTGTCGTCCCCGGCTATGGCGAGCCGATGGCGCTCGAGATCGGCGCCGCGCTGGAGACCGACCGCGGCTCGTGGCGCCTGTGCCTCCGACGGCGCATGAACGCGACCGATCCCTGATGCGTAAACTCGCGGTTGTCGCGTTCGCAACCGGGCTGGCCGGCGCCGTTGCGCTCGTCGTGTGGTTTGGCGCGGGCGCGATCGCGTCGGCGGTCGCCGGTCTGGGGTGGCTCGGCTTCCTCGTCGTGTGCCTCGCCCATGCGCCGGTCGCGGCCCTGCTCGGGGCCGGCTGGCGCGTCTGTCTTGCTCCAAACGCGCCCATTTCGCTGCCTGGGGTCATCTGGGCGCGAGTCCTGCGCGACGCGGGCGCTGAACTGCTGCCGTTCTCCGAGATCGGCGGATTTGTCATCGGCGCGCGCGCGGCGATGATGGCGGGCGTCTCAGGCGTCGATACGGCGGCCTCGACGCTCGCCGATCTCACCACCGAGGCCGCCGCGCAGATCGTGTTCACCGCGCTCGGCCTGCTCGCGATCGTCCATATGCGACCAGACGCCCCGATCATCCGTCCGGTCGTATTCGGCCTTGTCGCGGTCATCGGGCTCGGCGTCGCGCTGGCGATTTCGCTGCGGCGCGGCCACCGGCTGTCGCGCCTCGGCGCCGCCGCCGCGAAGCGCTGGCTGGCCGCCTTCGGCGACGTCGACAAGGCGCTCGCCGCGTTGCGTGACATTGGCCGCCGGCGCGGCGCCGTGGCCGCCTCGCTCGCGCTGCACTTGCTGGCCTGGCTCGCCGTCGCAATCGAGGCGTGGCTCGCGCTACGCCTGATCGGCGCGCCGATTTCCGTCGAGAGCGCGATCGCGATGGAGAGCCTGCTGTTCGCCTCGCGCAGCCTCGCGTTCCTGGCGCCCAATGGACTGGGTGTGCAGGAGGGCGCCTACGCCCTGCTGGCGCCGCTGGTCGGCCTCGCCCCTGCCGACGCGCTCGCCCTGTCGTTGATCAAGCGCGCGCGCGACCTGGTCATCGGGGCGCCCGCGCTGCTGATCTGGCAGAGAGTCGAGGCTGCGCGGGCATGGCGAGGCGACGCTGACCCGGCAGCGTGAGCGGCGGCGCGCAAGCCCCGTCAGTCCGGCTTGGCCGGACCACAAGCGAGCCAAAAGCGCTTGGCCCTTCCGGTCATCCTCTGTAAGGTCCGGCGGCGAGCGCCAACGCCGGGAGAGCGGGAGATTTCGAGGACGATGATGATCGGATCGCCCCGTTGGGCGGCGCGCCTTGCCGGGCTTCTGGCGGCGATCGCGCTGACCGCGCCGGCCGGCGCGCAGACATCGGGGGCGTTGCCGGGCGGCGCCAACTCCCTGCAGGAGACTTTCGAAAACTGGATCGTCGCCTGCGTTCAGCAGGGCGCTGGCAAGCACTGCGCTCTGTCCCAGCAGCAGGCGGATCAGCAGAGCCATCAGCGGGTGCTCGCGATCGAACTGACCGCCTCTTCTCCCGACGCGGTCGCCGGGACGCTGGTCCTGCCGTTTGGTCTCGCGCTCGACAGCGGCGTCACATTGCAGATCGACGACGCGCCCGCCGGCGCGCCGCTGCGCTTTCGCACCTGCCTGCCCGGCGGCTGCCTCGTCCCGCTATCGTTCGACGCCGCCAGGGCGAGCGCTCTTCGCAAGGGCGCCAGCCTGAAGGTCAACGCCGTCGCCGACGGCGGCAAGGAGGCGGTGTTTACGATTTCGCTCAAGGGCTATCCGGCCGCGCTCGATCGCATGATCGCGCTGACCAAGTAGGGCTCGCGGCCAGGCGACGATTCACCACGTCCGCCTGTTTGAATTGGCGGGGAGACGGAAACCCTGTTCAGTTCGCCCGGCGGCGCCCATCGTCGGCCCGTCAATGACGGCCCCTTCACGGCGCGAGTTTCGCATGAATTGTTTCGCGGTCGCCTTCATCGCTTTGGCTTGTATTGCATCCGCCGGCGCCCGGGCCGACGATGATGCGCTCTCGACGCGGCAAACTCTCGAAAGCGGCCAGATCGCCGCTGGCGAATTGGCGATGGCGGCGCGGCTTTCCGCCGACCCCGCCAACAACGAGGCGCGATTCGGCCTCGGCGTGATCCGCTTCGCACGCGCCATCGAACGCTACTGGCAGAGCCAGTATCGTTTCGGTCTGCGGGCGCCGCGAACGATGAGCGTTCCGCTGCTGCGCTTTCCCGTTCCGGTCAATCCGGCGCCGGAGGAGATATCTTATGAAAAGCAGCGTGAGACGCTGCGCACGTTGCTCGACGATCTCGCCAACGCCGAGGCGACGCTGGCGCCGATGACCGACTCCCCGGTCAAGATCGTGCTCGATCTCAACGCGATCAAATTCGACCTGCGCGGCGACGGCAAGCCCGACGATTCGGAAAAGCTCTCCTCGATCCTGGCGAGCTTGCGCATGACGCGCCCGGATGCCGCCAGCAAGGCGGAGCCGTTCGAAGTCGCGTTCGACAACGCCGATGCGCTGTGGCTGCGCGGTTATACTCACCTTCTGTCAGCGTCGATCGAGTTCGTCCTCGCCTATGACTGGCATACGACATTCGAGCGGGCGGGGCGGCTGTTCTATCCGCGCACCACGCCGCCGCCTTTTGGCGAAGCGGTGGTCGCTCCGAATAGAGACAGGAGCGGCGGATTGTTCGGCGACGGCGCGCAGATCGCCGATCTCATCGCGCTCATTCATGAAATCCGCTGGCCCGTCGCCGAGGCCGCCCGGTTGCAAAGCGCTCACGCCCATCTCAAGCAGGTGATCGCGTTGAACAGGGAGACCTGGAAGGCGATCCTCGCCAGGACCGACGACGACCGCGTGTGGATCCCCGGCCCGCAGCAGAAGCACGGCGTCGTCTCGAGCATGCCGGTCACTCAGGAGCAGTTGGACGCCTGGCTCAAGGCGCTCGACGAATTCGACGCCGTGCTCGACGGCAAGCTGCTGCTTCCGCATTGGCGTTTCTCCCAGGGCGTCAATTTGAAGAAGGTCTTCTTCGATCCGCGCCCCTTCGACCTTGTGCTGTGGGGAACCGGCCACGCGGCGGCGCCCTATCTCGAAGCCGGGCCGGTGTTGTCCGGAGCCGAATGGGCCAATTGGCAACGCATCTTCAACGGCAACTTTCCCGGCTACGCCTTCTGGTTCAACTGACGCGCGGCGCGCGACATCGCCGCCCCTGTTTGCAGGCTCCCGTTCGTGCTATGCGGGAGCCTCGCCGCCCCAGAGCCTTTTCGCATGTCCACGCCGATTCGCCCGCTGCGCGCGCCCGTCGCCGAACCGGCCGCCCCGCGCCTTGATCTGGCCACCCGCCCGCGCCGCAACCGCAAGGCCGAATGGACGCGCCGCCTCGTCGCCGAGAATGTCCTGACCGCCGACGACCTGATCTGGCCGCTGTTTCTTGCCGACGGCGCAGCACCCCGCACGCCGGTCGCCGCGATGCCAGGGGTCGATCGCCTCAGCATCGAGGAGGCGGTTCGCGAAGCCGGGCGCGCGGTGGCGCTCGACATCCCGGCGATCGCCTTCTTCCCCTATACCGAGGCGGCGCTGAAGGACGAGCAGGGCAGCGAGGCGTTCAACGAGAACAATCTGGTTTGCCGCGCCTGCCGGGCGATCAAAAAGGAATTTCCCCAGCTTGGCCTCATCACCGACGTGGCGCTCGACCCCTACACCAGCCACGGCCATGACGGACTGATGGCGGGGAACCGCATCGTCAATGACGAGAGCGTCGCCGCGCTGGTCCGCCAGGCGCTCGTCCAGGCGCGCGCCGGCGCCGATGTGATCGCCCCGTCCGACATGATGGACGGGCGGGTGGGCGCCATCCGCGCCGCGCTGGACGCGGAAGGCTTCGAGGACGTGCAGATCCTCGCCTACGCCGCCAAATACGCTTCGGCGTTCTACGGCCCGTTCCGAGATGCGATCGGCTCTTCCGGCGTGCTGAGGGGCGACAAGCGCACCTATCAGATGGACCCCGCCAACAGCGACGAGGCGCTCCGTGAGGTCGCCGCCGACCTCGACGAAGGCGCCGATATGGTGATGGTCAAGCCTGGCCTGCCCTATCTCGACATCATCCGCCGAGTGAAGGACGCGTTCGCGGCGCCGACCTTCGCCTACCAGGTGTCGGGCGAATATTCGATGATCATGGCCGCCGCGCAGAACGGCTGGCTCGACGGGGACAAGGCGATGATGGAGAGCCTGATCGCTTTCAAGCGCGCGGGCGCCGATGGCGTCCTGACCTATTTCGCGCCGCGCGCCGCGCAGAAGCTGAAGGCGGGGCGGTAGGGGCGCTCGTGAACGCGAAAAACGCCGCTGACCCCGTCAGGGTGATTGGCGGCGGGCGTTCGTCGTTGACACGGCTTCGATCCGGGTCAGCGGCGCCATGCGAATGATTCACGACTTTCTTTCCTTAACGACAAAGTCCGCGTGCCGAGATGATGACGCGTTTGCCGCACGGTGATTTGGCATTTCTCGATATTCGCAAGATCGAAGACTATTGTCTAAGCGCGCAGCATCCACGCGGGAGACACAAGGCCCGGGTCTTTCGTCAGACGCTCGGGGTTGAGCGGATTGACGCGGCATGGCTGCGGAACCGTCTGCTCCACGCCGCGCGCGAGGGCGACGCGCTACGGACGGCCGAGGACGCATGGGGAGTCTACTGGCGACTCGACACAACCATTTCGCGACACGGAAAGAGCGCTGTAGTAAGAACAGTCTGGATTGTGCGAACCGGAGAGAATGTTCCGAGGTTCGTTACCTGTTGGGTGCTGTGATGGAACGGGAGAGGACTGAGAAGCGCGAAGCGCCATCCGTATTGGACGTCGTCGCTTTGCTGACAGATATTCCTTCAGCGGGCCTTGCACGCGGGCAGGTGGGCACTGTCGTCGAGCAAGTTGATGACGGAACCGCGATCGTGGAGTTCAGCGACGACCAAGGTCGGGCATACGCGATCGCAACGTGTTCGAGGGCCGGATTGCTTGTTCTGCGGTACGTCCCGGAAGCAGCATGAACGGCGGCCTCCGTCATCGCAGTCGTTGAAGACGAAGCGAGACGTTTTCGCGTCGGCTTGGAATATTGACGCGCCGCCCTGTCCATAGTGCGGTCGCGGGAGGGAGGGTGAAGTGGCTCAACCTCGCCCCCCACGCGCACCCGGCTTATATCTGCTTGAACGTGATCTTGCCGTCGTCGCCCTTCTTCCAGACATACCAGACATAGTCGACGCTGGTGCGGTCGCCCTTCTTGTCATAGGCGATCGGGCCGATCACGGTGTTGAACGTCATGCCGGAATGCATGGCCGCCGCGACCTTCTTCGGATCGAGCGAGTTCGCCTTCTCCGCCGCCTGCTTGATGATCTGCACGCCGGCGTAGGAATAGAGCGTATAGCCTTCCGGCTCGAAGCCCTTGGCCTTGATCGCCGCGACAATGTCCTTGGCGTTGGGGTTGTTGCGCGGTTCGGGGCCGAACGACATCAGCGTGCCTTCGACGCCGGGGCCGCCGATCGAGGCGAACTCGTTGTCGGTGATGCCGTCGCCGGAGATCATGATGGTGGTCATGCCCTGGTCGCGCATTTGCCGCACGATCAGGCCGCCTTCGGTGTGCAGGCCGCCCCACATCAGATATTCGGCGCCGGAAGCCTTGATCTTCGAGACGATCGCCGAATAGTCTTTCTCGCCGGTGTTGACTCCTTCGTAGAGCACTTCCTTCTTGCCGCCGGCGTTCATGAAGCCGCGCGCCGCGTCGGCGAGGCCCTGGCCATAGGTGGTCTTGTCATGGACGATGGCGATCTTCTTGTCCTTGAGCTTGGTCAGCGCCAGATCGGCCCATAGCTTGCCCTGCTGATCATCGCGTCCGCAGGTGCGGAAGGCGTCCCACAACCCGCGCTCGGTCACCTTCGGATTGGTCGCCGACGGGGTGATGAACAACACGCCGTTGTCCGCATAGACCTCCGAGGCGGGAATCGTGACGCCGGAATTGAAATGGCCGATGACGAATTTCACGCCGTCGCCGACGAACTTGTTGGCGACCGAAACGCCCTGCTTGGGATCGGAGACGTCGTCGCCCGATTCGACCTCGACTTTCTGGCCGAGGATGCCGCCGGCGGCGTTGATGTCGGCGACCGCCTGCGCGACGCCGGTGGTCAATTGCGCGCCGAACGAAGCGTTGGCCCCGGTGATCGGACCGGCCACCCCGAGCCTGACCTGCGCCCACGCGCCGCCATTGGCGAGCGCCAACGCCAGGCAGAAAGCGGCGCCCTTGAGAAATGTGGACCTCATGCTAACCTCCTAAAGCATTATGAATGGTTGGAAGGGCAAACTAGCGCCGCGCCCATAACCTGTAAAGATGGTTTCAATGGTTATTCACCCGGAGGCCGCCGCTTCCCGCGCGGGCTCGTTGACGCTGGTGGGCGGCGAACTCGCCTTCGACTTCACCAACACCTCGTCGGGCCGCGGCTGGCCGACCCATCAGGAACATCTGCGTTCGGCCCTGAACGTCGTCGACTGGGCGCAACACGCCAAGATGCTCGGACCGGCCGACGCCGAATGGCTGCGCGCCGCGGTGAGCGCCGACCAGAGCCTCGCACGCCGCGTGCTGCGGCGCGCGCTTGACCTGCGCGAGAATATCCACGCCATCGCCGTCGAAGTCGCCGCCGGGCGGCCGGCGCCGCGGGCCGGCGTCGAGGCGCTCGCGCGAACGCACGCCGCCTGCCTCGCCTGCGCCAAACTCACGCCTTTCGAGGACCGCTACGTGTGGTCGTGGACGCCGAGGGAGAATGCCGCCGAGGCGGTGTTGGGGCCGATCGCCCTGTCCGCGCTCACCACTTTGACCCAGGGCGATCTCTCGCGCATCAAGCAATGTCAGGGGGAGAAATGCGGCTGGCTGTTCTTCGACACGACAAAGAACAGGAGCCGGCGCTGGTGCGAAATGGAGATTTGCGGCAATCGCGCAAAACAGCGGCGACACAGCGCCAAGACGCGTCGCGGTTGACCCGTTCCCGCCGCGCGCCGAGCCTTCCCTTGCCGCCTCTTACGCGTCATGTTCGCCGCGTGTCCCGATCTGTGCTGACCCTCGCCGGCGTGTGCCTGGTCGCCGGCTGCGCGCCGCTGCTGGAAACCGATCAGGCGCGGTTGTGCCGGATGGCCCTGCCGGCCATCGAGGACGCCGGCTCGACGATCCAGATCAAGCGCCAGACGCCGTTCGAGGACGGGCGGGGCCTGCGGGTCGACTACCTCGCCGGCGCGCCCGGCGAGGCGCTGGCGCCGCATTTCGCCGAGTGCCGCTTCCTTGCGCCAGGTCGCCCAAGGAAATCCCAGGACATGATCTCGCTCGTCACCGATCGCGGGCCGCTCAGCGAGTATCAATTGGCGATGCTGATTCGCTTCTGGCTGGCGACGCCGGAAGGGCGCGCCGCCGATCCGATGCCGCTGGCCGGCGCCGAATCGGTCTGGAGCGCGCCTCTTCTGGCGGCCTACAGCCTGCAGCAGGCGATCAATGGTCTTCCGCTCGCGGCGATCTACGCGCTGCTGGCGGCTGCTTACTCGCTGGTCTACGGCCTTGTCGGGCGCATCAACCTGGCGTTTGGCGAACTCGCGGCGGCGGGCGGCTACGCCGCCTCGTTCGGCGTGATGCTGGCGGCGGGCTTTGCGCCGGCCGCCCTGCTGGGGCTCGCGCTGGCGCTCGCGGTTTCGACCGCCGGCGCCTTCGGCGTCGTGTCGGGCCGCCTGGTCTTTGCGCCGTTGCATCGGGCGAGCGGCCAGCAGGCGCTGGTCGCCACTGTCGGCCTGTCGCTGTTCTTGCAGGAATTCCTCCGCCTGACCCAGGGGGCGCAAATCCATTGGGTGAGCCCGATCCTCAATGAACCGTTCGCATTGTTGCGGGCCGGCGACTTTTTCGCGGCGGCGACGCCGATCGCCCTGCTGATCGGCTCGTTCGCGCTGGTCTGCGCGCTCGCGCTGCTGGCGATCATGAAATGGACCCGATTCGGACGGCAGTGGCGCGCCTATGCCGACGATCCGATCGCCGCTGAAATGTTCGGCGTCGCGCCCGGCGCGATTTTCGCCAAGACTTTCGCTCTCGCCAGCGCGCTGGCCGGCTTGTCGGGCTTTGCGATGACTGTCTACTACGGCGGCGTCGGCTATGGCGCCTCGACGACGCTCGGACTGAAGGCGCTGATCGCGGCGATTCTGGGCGGCATCGGCTCGATCCCCGGCGCGTTTCTCGGCGGCCTGCTGATCGGCGCGTTCGAAGCGGCATGGTCGGCCTTCCTGCCGATCGACTACCGCGACGTCGCGGTGTTCAGCCTGCTGGCGATCGTGCTCGTGCTGCGGCCGGGCGGAATCCTGGGCGTCGGGGCGTTTACGCGGCGCCGGTGAGCGCGCCCTTGAATCCTGTTTTCCGGACTCCCACATCGGTGTGGGCGGCGGCGGGTCGAGGAGCAGTCTCGATGTCGAATTTTTCTTACGGCGTGAATGGAGCAGCGGCGATGCCGGCGCAGGCGTTTCGCGCCGACGCCCTGGCCGGCGTGAGAACGCGGCGCATCGCGGCGCTTTGCATCGATCTGTTCCTGGTGACCATCATCGCCGTGGTCCTGTGGAGCGTCCTCCTCGTCCTGACGCTCGGCTTGTCGCTGCTGCTGTTGCCGCCGATCTATCCGCTGGTCGCGTTCTTCTACAATGGGCTGACGGTGTCGGGCTATCGGATGGCGACCCCGGGGATGCGCGTGATGGACCTGCAGGTGCGCATGGTCGACACCGGCGCGCGCGTGCCTTTCATCAATGCCGCGGCCCATGCCCTGTTTTTCTATCTGAGCTGGATGCTGCCGCCGATCTTCCTTGTCTCGCTGGTCGATCCGGAGAAACGCTGCTTGCACGACATGCTGGCCGGCGTGATTTTCGTGCGCCGGATTTGAACGCGCGCAAAAAGTGGCGAATATCTTGCTTCCGGCCATTCCAGTCCGGGGCAATCCGTTCTAGCCTTCGGTCCGGACCTGAGGCATGGAGTGGGAAAGCGTGACGAGAGAGCCGCGCGACGCCCCGCAGTTTTACCTGACGGCGCCGTCGCCCTGCCCCTATCTGCCGGGCATGGAGGAGCGCAAGGTTTTCACGCATCTGGTCGGCCGGCGGGCGGCGGCGCTCAACGACACCTTGACGCAGACCGGGTTCCGGCGCTCGCAGACCATTGCCTACCGTCCCGCCTGCGAACAATGCCGGGCTTGCGTTTCGGTGCGGGTTTTGGTCGACGACTTTCGCCCAAGCGCCAATCTGCGCCGCATCGCCCGCCAGAATGACGATCTGATCGGCGCGACCGGACCGGCCAAACCGTCGGCGGAACAATATTCGCTGTTTCGCTCTTATCTCGATGCTCGCCACCCCGACGGCGGAATGGCGGACATGTCGGTGCTCGACTATTCGATGATGGTGGAAGACAGCCATATCGAGACGCGGATCATTGAATATCGTCGCAAGGGTCCCGACCATTTCATCACCCAGCGCGGCGCCGGCCGCCTCTACGCCGCCTGCCTGACCGACCAGCTCGCCGACGGCCTGTCGATGGTCTATTCGTTCTTCGACCCTGACGAGCGCGGCCGTTCGCTGGGGGCCTTCATGATTCTCGACCATATCGAAAAGGCCCGGCGTCTCGGCCTGCGCCACGTCTATCTCGGCTATTGGGTCGAGGGCTCCAAGAAGATGGCCTACAAGGGCCGCTACCTGCCGCAGGAGCGGCTCGGCCTCGACGGCTGGAAGCGCATCGAGCGCGAGACGCCGGCGCTCAACGCAGGATCTGGCTCAGAAACAGCTTCGTGCGCTCATGGCGCGGGCGCTCGAAGAATTCCTTCGGCGCGTTGATCTCGACGATCTCGCCATTGTCCATGAACACGACGCGGTCGGCGACCTGACGGGCGAATCCCATCTCGTGCGTGACGACGATCATCGTCATGCCGTCCTGCGCCAGCCCGGTCATCGTATCGAGCACTTCCTTGACCATTTCCGGGTCGAGCGCGGAGGTCGGCTCGTCGAACAGCATGATCTTGGGGTTCATGCACAAGGCGCGGGCGATCGCCACACGCTGCTGCTGGCCGCCCGAGAGCTGGCCCGGATATTTGCTCGCCTGTTCGGGAATCTTGACCCGCGTCAGCAGGCGCATCGCGGTCTCTTCCGCCTCCTCCCGGGGCAGTTTGTTCACCCAGATCGGCGCCAGCGTGCAATTCTCCAGAATTGTCAGATGCGGAAACAGGTTGAACTGCTGGAACACCATGCCGACGTCGCGGCGAACCCGGTCGACGCGCTTCAGATCGCTGGTCAGTTCGACCCCGTCGACGACGATCGCGCCGCGCTGGTGCTCTTCGAGACGGTTGACGCAGCGGATCAGCGTCGATTTTCCCGAACCCGAGGGGCCGCAGATGACGATCCGCTCGCCGCGCTGCACCGTGAGGTTGATGTTGCGCAACACGTGGAACGCGCCGTACCATTTGTGCACGCCGATCATTTCGATCGCGGCGCCGGCGGGATCAGCGAGGCTTGTCGGATCGTCGGCCATCGTCAAAGGCTTCTCCCGTCCCGCCATCAGCGTCGGCCGGCGGCGAGCCGGCGCTCCGTGAAAGCCTGATAGCGCGACATCGCAAAGCAGAACGCGAAATAGAACAGCGCCGCAAAGGCGTAGCCGGTCGGCGCGATGGTCGGGCCGGCCCACACCGTGTCCTTGAACGCATTTTCGACCGCGCCGAGAAAGTCGACGAGGCCGACGATCGACACCAGCGTCGTGTCCTTGAACAGGCCGATGAAATTGTTGACGATGCCTGGAATGACCAGGGTCAGGGCCTGCGGCAGGATCACCAGGCCGGTCATCGGCCAGTATTTGAGACCGAGCGCCATGGCGCCCTCGAACTGGCCCTTGTTGATCGACTGCAGGCCGCCGCGCACTTCTTCGGCCATATAGGCGGCGGCGAACAGCGCCGTGCCGACCAGCGAACGCAACAGGCGATCGGGCGTCCAGTCTTCCGGAAGGAACAGCGGCAGCATGAAATTGGCCATGAACAGCACGGTCACGAATGGGACGCCGCGCACGAATTCGATGAATGCAATGCTGGCGATCCTGACGATCGGCAGCGGCGAGCGCCGCCCGAGCGCCAGCATCACGCCGAGCGGCAACGAGAACACGATCCCGACCAGCGCCGTCAGCAGCGACACGAATACGCCGCCCCACAGAATCGTCTCGACGACCGGCAGGCCGAACCACTCCGAGCCGCGCAGCAGGATGAAGCCGAGAATCGGATAGGCGAGGAAGAACAGGAGCGCCGCGACGCCGCGCCGGGGGGCGCGCGGCCACGCCAGCCAGGCGATCAACACGCCGCCGATCGCTTCCGTCAGGTCGACGCGCCAGCGTTCGCCCGGCGGATAGGAGCCGTAGCGGAAATAATCGATCTTCTGTGCGACGAACGCCCAGCAGGCGCCGTCCTGATGGGCGCGGCAGAGCGCGCCGTCCGGCGCCGACCAGACCGCGCGCACCGTCGCCCACTCGACCAGCGGTGGAATCAGCCAGACGCACAGGGCGAGCAGACCGAGAGTGAGCGCGCCGGAGGTCCAGCTCGAAAACAGATTGTCGCGCGTCCAGGCGAGCGCCCCGCGCGAAAACATCGGGGCCGCCAGCGTCGGCTCGGGCGCGCTGCGCACGTAAGCGAGGGAGGCGTCGGTCAATTTCAACGCTCCTTCAGCGCCTGACGCGCATTGTAGGCGTTGAGCACAAAGGCGACGGCCAGCGAGATCGCGAGATAGACGCCCATGGTGATCGCCATCACCTGCACCGCGGCCTGCGTCTGGTTGAGCACCGTGCCGGCGAAAATCTGCACGAGGTCGGGATAGCCGATGAACACCGCGAGCGACGAGTTCTTGACGATGTTCAGATACTGGCTGGTCAGCGGCGGCGTGATGAGGCGCATCGCCTGGGGAATGATGACGAGTTTCATGGTCAGGCCGCGGCGCAGGCCGAGCGCGGCCGCCGCTTCGCTCTGCCCCCTGGACACCCCCAGCACGCCGGCGCGGACGATCTCGGCGATGAAGCCGGCGGTGTAGGTCACCAGGCCGAAAATCAGCGCGGCGAGTTCGGGTGAAATCTGCACGCCGCCACGCAGGTTGAACCCGGCCTGGCGCGCGAGGTCGAATTCGACCGGCCGTCCCGCCGCGAAATAGGCGGCGGCGGGCAGCCCGAAACACAACAGGGCGGCGACCGCGCCGACCGGCGACTGCTCGCCAGTCAACGCCTGTCGCCGGCGCGCCGAACGTCGCCACGCCAACGCGCCGACAATCCCGCCCAGCAGGCCGATCGCGATCCACCATGCCCCGGCGGCGAACTCTGGGCGCGGCGCGTAGAGACCGCGATTGTTGAGAAAGACCAGGCCGAACAAAGCGATCGATTGGCGGGGAGCGGGAAGCGCCTTCAACACCGCGTTGTACCAGAACAGCAGTTGCAGCAGCAGCGGCGTGTTGCGCATGATCTCCACGTAGATCATCGCGATTTTCGCGAGAATCCAGTTGGGCGAAAGGCGCGCGACGCCGATGGCGAAGCCGAGCGGCGTCGCCAGCGCGATGCCGAGGGCGGCGACCAGCGCGGTGTTGCAGAGCCCCACCCAGAACGCCCGGCCATAGGTCGACTGCGACGAATAGGGGATCAACGTCTGGTTGATGTCGAAGCCCGCCGTCTGGTCCCAGAAGCCGAAGCCGGTCGGCACGCCGCGCGCCTGCATGTTGACATAGACGTTATGGCTGACGCTCCACACCAGCGCGACCAGCACGGCGACCAGCAACGCCTGATAGGCGTAGCCTCTGACCCTTGGGTCATAGAGCGCGGTAGCCACTGTCGGCTGGGAAGGTTCGGCCATGGCGCCGCCGGTCGAAGGGCCGCGGGAATCGTCGTGGCGCCGCCGGCGAGGGCGACGCCAATCCCGCAATGATCGCAGGCGCGGGCGCGTGAGACAAGCCGTGGACCGCGACGCCGCCGCCCTGTCGGCCGCATCGAATCGTTTGATCGTTCGAAATTGCGGCTTGGCCGCGCCTCCCGCCCGCTCCCGGCGAGAGTGGAAACATCAGTGATTGACAAGCCGTTGCGTGCGATAGTGCCCCGATCGCAGTGAAAACCGATTTGCAAAGCGCCAGCGATGTATGCAACGGCCATTGGCGACACACGATATTGTTTTCAGGACCTCCGGCGCCTGCTCGCGAAAGCCTCGCCGCTCCGTTCGGGCGATTGTCTGGCCGGCGTCGCGGCGGAAAGCGCCGAAGAGCGGGTCGCCGCGCAGATGACGCTCGCTGACCTGCCGCTCGCCGCCTTTCTCAACGAAGCGGTGATCCCCTACGAGAAGGACGAGGTCACCCGCCTGATCGTCGATCGCCACGACGGCGCCGCTTTCTCGCCGGTTTCGGCGCTCACCGTCGGCTCTTTTCGCGACTGGCTGCTTTCAGACCGGGCTACTGGCGAGAGCCTCGCCCGGTTGGCCCCAGGGCTGACTCCGGAGATGGCGGCGGCGACGTCGAAGATTTCACGCAACCAGGATCTGATGCTGATCGCCGCCAAGTGCCGGGTGATCACGCGCTTCCGCAATACGATCGGGCTGGCCGGGCGCCTGTCGTCGCGTATTCAGCCGAACCATCCGACCGACGATCCACGCGGCGTGATGGCCAGCGTTATCGATGGTCTGCTGCTCGGCTGCGGCGACGCCGTCATCGGCGTCAATCCTGCCCTCGACAGTCCGCGGCGATGCGGCGAATTGTTGCGCCTGATCGACGATTTGCGCGAGCGGCTGGCCATACCGACGCAATCGTGCGTGCTCGCGCACGTGACCACCACTTTGCAACTGGTTGAGCAAGGCGCGCCCGTCGATCTCGTCTTCCAGTCGATCGGCGGCGCCGAGGCGACCAATCGGAGCTTCGGCGTCGATCTCGCCCTTCTGCGCGAGGCGCATGAAGCGGCGCTGTCGCTGCGGCGCGGCGCGCTTGGCGACAATGTCATGTATTTCGAGACCGGCCAGGGCAGTTCCCTGTCGGCCGACGCGCATTACGGCTGCGATCAGCAGACGCTCGAGGCGCGCGCCTACGCAGTCGCACGCGAATTCCGCCCGCTACTCGTCAACAGCGTCGTCGGCTTCATCGGGCCCGAATATCTGTTTAACGGCAAACAGATCATCCGCGCCGGGCTCGAAGATCATTTCTGCGCCAAGCTGCTGGGCCTGCCGATGGGTTGCGACGTTTGCTACACCAACCACGCCGAGGCGGATCAGGACGATATGGATACGCTGCTCACCTTGCTCGCCGCCGCCGGCGTAACCTTCGTGATGGGCGTCCCCGGCGCTGACGACGTGATGCTGAACTACCAGAGCACGTCGTTCCACGACGTCCTTGCGACGCGGCAGATGTTCGGCCTGCGGCCCGCGCCCGAATTCGCCGATTGGCTCGAAGGCGCGGGGTTGATGAACGAGCGCGGTCTGATCCGGCCCGATGCGTTGCCGGCGCGTTTCCTGCCGCTGATCGACCGGGGTCTGCGATGACCGCCGGGCCGCCGGACGAGACCGATCCGCGTTGGGCGACGCTGCGCGCCGCGACGCCGGCCCGCATCGGGCTGCCGCGCGCCGGCTCGTCACTTGCGACCCCCGCGTTGCTCGCCTTTCAGTTCGCCCACGCCAGGGCGCGCGACGCGGTAATGGAGCCGCTCGACGCCGAGTTGCTGGTCGAAAATCTGCGCGCGCGGGGTGTCGGAAGCGTGCCCCTGCACAGCGCGGCGCCTGATCGCCTGACCTATCTGGCCCGCCCCGATCTCGGCAGGCGTCTCGACGAGCCGTCGCGCGCTCGCCTCGATGCGCTGCCGCGAGGCTATGACCTCGTCTTCGTCGTCGCCGATGGCCTGTCGGCCCCCGCGGCCAAGCGTCACGCGCCGCTGCTCCTCGATCAGATCCTCCCCGCACTGACCCGTCACGGTTGGCGGATCGGCCCGGTCGCGGTGGTCGAACAGGGCCGCGTGGCGATCGGCGATGCGATCGGCGCGGCTCTCGCGGCCGGGCTGGTTGTCGTGCTCATCGGCGAGCGCCCCGGACTAACCTCGCCCGACAGCCTTGGCGCCTATATCACCTGGGCGCCGGCGATCGGGCGCACCGACGCCGAGCGCAATTGCCTGTCGAATATTCGCCCCGAAGGCATGTCCCTCGGCGAGGCGACCCGTCACCTGCTTTATCTTTGTGGCGAGGCGCGGCGGCGCGCGATGACCGGCGTGATGTTGAAGGACGATACACCGCCGCTGGCGCCCGAACTTGCGGCGCTTTCGTAGCCGAAAACCGGCGGTGGATAGCGCCGGATGCTTGCCGCCTTGGGCTGGCGCTCGGCCATTCGCCCAAGCGACATCGCCGATTGGCGCGGCCTTCGCTCCTCCGGCAGCCATGGTTTGCGCCCGCCCTAGAGCAAGCGCGATAGCTTCAGCGGATGAGCCCTGTTCAACCCGACGGTCAGGTCGCGACTGAGGCGGCAGGCCTGCTCCAGCGGCGATCGTCCCGCCGTATCAGACGCAACCGCCATGCGTCCCGTAGATGACGATCGGCAAGTTCTCCGCGCGGGTCGGTCGGGCCGGCGCGCCGACGACGATGATCTTCGGACCACCGTAGCCGCAGCGTGGTCCCGCCGCGACCACCGTCACGTAGGACGGCGCCCATATGATCTGCGGCGCCGGCGGCTCGCCGACGTCGGAAGGATACGGGAGTGACGCGGCGACGTAGCCCAAGGGGAAGAACCCTGACTGGCCGAACGGGCGCTGGAAGCCAAATCCGCCAAACGGGCCAAATCGATTCGCGAAGCTGAAATGGTTGAAGGAACCGAACCGGTTCACCGGCCCGAACGACGCCGCCGGCCGATTGATCGGGACGCCGACCATGCGCGTAAGCGGGACGACGTTCGGCCGCGCCGATGCGATCCAGCCGCCGGCGATCGCCTGATTGAGCGAGACGACAGTAAGGACGGCCGCGGCGACAATTGACGAAGTTTTCATAGTCACTCCATCGATGAGGCGGCCTCCTCGCGGCAAATCTACGACAATTTTAACGAGACAGATAGAGCAAATTGTCCGTTTCGTCGGCTCCGCTCAATGGTCAGGCCGAGCAGCGTGGCGCTATTCTTCGACCAGTTCGGTCTTGTCGGGTTTGGCGGGATCGCAAACCACCGGCAGAATTTCACCGTTACGGGGCATCGCGCGGCGAGACACCGTCGCTTCGATCGTCGTCCCGAACGGCGCCGCCCCTGCAGGCGGGCTGACCAGCAGCGTCAGGCGGGCGACCGGATCCTCGTTGATCGTCTCGCCGGTGTCGGCGACGCCAAGAACCTTGGCCGAGCAACGCATGCCATCGGACGCGTCGCCATCCGCGTGGCCATTGCAGCCGGCCAAGGCGAAAACGGCCAACAAAACCCAGGCGTGGCGCATCGATCCGTCCCCCGCGCTCCGCCCGTTTCGGTGGGCGAACTGGCCCTGCCTTACGGGACGCGGCCGGCGAGGAAGCAAGCCTCGTCCGCCGTTGCGGGGATACGAGCCGGGCGCGCCGTGGTTTCAAAGACGCGCGTCGTCGCTACTTCGCCGCGCCCGGCGGGCCGGCGGTTTCGTCGCTGGATTTCACCCAGGCGAGGGGCTTGCTCGCATCGCCTTCGCCGAGGGCGCATTGCACCATCACGCTGTCGCTCCAGCGGCCGAATTTGAAGGCGATCGACGGCAGCAGCCCGACCCGCCGGAACCCACAGGACTCGTGCAGGCGCAGCGAGGCCTCGTTGGCGCCGTCGATATAGCCGATCATCTGGCGATAGCCGGCGGTCGCGCAGGCCTCGATCAGCGTCGGCAGAAGGCGGCGTCCGATGCCGGCGTGCAGAAAGTCCGGGTGCACGTAGATGGAATGTTTCACCGTATAGCGATAGGCCGGCCGCTTGCGAAACAGCACGGCGTAGGCGTAGCCGGCGATCAGACCATCGAGATCGGCGACGAGGTGGGGCAATCGCTTTCGCCGCATCGTCTTGCGACGGCGTTTGAGGTCTTCGGCGCTCAGCGGTTCTGGCTCGTAGTCGCCGAGGTCCTCGACGCCGCGCGTGATGTGATGCCGGTAGATCGCGAGCATCGCCGGCACGTCGAGGTCGGTCGACGGCCGAATGACGATATTGTGAGACAGGTCCAACACACCCCTCGCCTGACTCCGGCCGCGCCGCCCTATTCGCGCATGACATAGGTGTAGAAGCGGATCAAGCCGCTCGCTTCGACCTCGCGATAGACGCCCTGGATCTCGGCCTCGAAGCCCGGAAAAAGATTGGCGCTCGTCTCGAACAGCTTGAAATAGTCGAGCATCGGCTTGGCGCGCGCGCCGATGCGCTCGCCCGGCACGATCGTGCCGATCCCCGGCGGATAGACCAGCATCAGCGTCGTGGCGATCCGTCCCTCGGCGCGTTCGATCGGCAAATAGTCGACCTTGTTGCGCGTGAGTTGCCGCACCGCCTGATATGGGGGCACGACCATTTCAGGCAGGTGCTCGGGCGCGAACTGGCCGCGCTGCAGCGCCGACGCGCCAGCCTCCCGGTGAAACGCATGGATTTCGGCGCACAGGTCGCGCAGGCGCAGCCCGCGATAGCGCTGCGGCCGGCGCCGCACGAATTCCGGCATCGCGTCTTCGAGAAGCGCGTTGTCGTCGTGCAGCCGCTTGAAGGCGACCAAAGCGCTGAGCAAGGTGCCGGCCTTGCTGGATTCGACGCCCGGCGTCAGCAGGAACAACAGCGAGTTGAGGTCGTTCTTTTCCGGCACCACCCGGTTTTCGCGCAAATATTGCGCGACCACCGGCGCCGGGACGCCGGCGTCCGCATAGGCGCCGGTCTGGCGATCGAAGCCGGGGGTCAGCAAAGTCAGCTTGTTGGGGTCGGTCATCACATAGCCCGGCGCGACATGCGCGAAGCCGTGCCACGCCGCGCCCGGCGTCAGCTCCCAGTAGCGGGGATCGGCGGCCAGATCATCGGTCGGCACGCTCTCCCAGGCGACGCTCTCCACGCCGGCGTCCGGCGAGGGAACTCCCGGCGGCGCCGACCCGATCGGCGACGAACGGATCGAAAAACCAGCGCCGCGCGGGATCCGGCTCCTTGTCCTCGAACTCGCGCCGGATCGCGCGCACTTTCTTGCGCAGTTCGATGCCCAGCCTGACCGTGTCGTCCCACAGGATTTCTCCCGACCGGCCTTTCATCATCTGCGCGCCGACGTCGAGCGAGGCGAAGATCGGGTAGAACGGCGAGGTCGAGGCGTGCAGCAGGAAACTCTCGTTGAAGCGCCGATGTTCGACGCGGCGCGCCTGCCCGCGGATATGGCTGTCCTTGGTGTGGATCTGCGAGGCCTGAGAGAAACTCGCGAGCTGCTTGTGCGTCGATTGCGTCGCGATAATGCCGGGGGCGGAGGCGTCGAGGTTCTTCAGCCCCATCGCGAAGCGGCCGGCGAACAATGGGTGGAATTTCATGAAGCCCGCCCACGCCTCGTCGAACAGGATGTAGTCGCACAGCGGCCCGATCTTCTCGAGGATCATCCGGGCGTCATAGATCGTTCCGTCATAGGTGCACTGCTCGATGATGGCGACGCGGAACGGTCGTTCGCGGCGCCACGCCTCCTTGTCCTCGACCAGCGGATTGGCGCGGATTTTTTCGCGGATCGCCGCCTCGTCGAGCGCCTCATGATAGATCGGGCCGATCAGGCCGTAGGCGTTGCGGTCGGTCTCGAGGAAGATCGGGATGGCGCCGCCGAGGAACAGCGCGCCGTGATGGGCGGCCTTGTGGTTGTTGCGGTCGAACAGCACGAGATCGCCTTCGGCGACCAGCGCCGACAGCACGATCTTGTTGGAGGCCGAGGTGCCGTTGAGGACGAAATAGGTCTTCTCGGCGCCGAAGATCGCGGCGGCCTCTTTCTCGGCGCGCAGGGCCGGCCCTTCGTGCACCAGCAGATCGCCGAGTTCGAGCACCGAATTGTCGAGATCGTCGCGAAACACCGCCTCGCCGAGATGCTGCACGAAAATGCGGCCGATCGGGCTGCGATTGTAAAAGATGCCGCCGTTGTGGCCCGGACAGGTCCAGAGCTGGTTGCCCTCCTCGGCGTAATCGACAAGGGCGCCGAAAAACGGCGTCTTCAACGTCTCGGCATATTGCTTGAGGCGGCTGACCAGGCCGCGGGCGATAAATTCCGGCGTCTCCTCGGCGAGGAAGATATAGCCGTCGATGAAATCGAGCACCTCGACCGGAATGTCCTCGAGGCGCTTGCGGCGCACCAGAATGACGATCGGCATTTCGAGGCCGCGCTTGCGCATCAGGTTGATCAGCGCGGTCGCCTTGCCGTCGATGCCGCGCTTGCCCCAGTCGACCACCATGCAGCCGATCGCCGCGTCGGTCTGCACCGCGATGACGGCGTCTTCGACGCGGCGCGCCCGGACGACTTCGAAGCCCAGCCGCTCGACCGCCGCGACGATCTGCTGGACCCGCGCGCCTTCCAGGTCGTCGGGATCGAAGGCAGGCGCGCAGACGAGCACCGTCAGATGTCGAAAAAAATCCATGCGCCGCGAATCCCCCGTGAAAAACCACACTTGCGGGCGAACTTGACAATGTGGTGACGGCGGCGCGTTGCGAACCACGACGGCGGGCCGTGCGCCAAGGCGCCCTATTCATGATTTCAATGAATTGAAGATTCTGGAGCCAAACATCGACGCGGCAGTCGCCGCGCGGGGCGTCCTTCGCACGCGAAGGATTTGTCGAAGCGACGGGTCGGCGCCCCAAACGCTCCCGCCGACGGTTCGAACTCCTCGCGGGAGCAACCGGCTCTGGATCCTTATTTCACCCCGCCGGCGGAGAGGCTCCGCCGGCGAAAGCTGATCGGTGTTCGTTCAGACGGCCTTGAGATTGGTGGCCGACGATTTGCCGGTGCGCTTGTCGGCGGTCTCTTCGTAGCTGATCTTCTGACCTTCGTTCAAACCGCGCATTCCCGCCTGTTCGACAGCGCTGATGTGCACGAACACATCCTTGCCGCCGGTGTCAGGCTGAATGAAGCCGTAGCCTTTTTCGCCGTTGAACCACTTCACAGTTCCCGTAGCCATTTTAGTTCCTTAGAGGTCGGTATCGAGTTTGGCCTGCTCGCGCGAGGCCGGCTTGCATCGCGTTTCGAGAGAGGTCTTGAGCGGGGCCGTGAGTGAGGCGCAGCAAAGTCTTCGGCCTAAACGTGATGATCCCTTCTAACGCATGGCGAAGACAAAGTCCATGTTCGCGCCCGCGCCGGCGCAAGGGCCGTATCTGGCGATCGATCAAAACGTTGCTCCGGGATCGATCCGCCACGTCGGGGGCGGCGAAGGCAAATTCGAGTCGCAGTCCTCCGCCGGACCTGAGCTGGCGCGGGACCGCGGCCCTCCCTGCGCTTCCGGTCGGCATTGGAATGGACATCAAATGATGATAACATAGTGCCTGAGCATGGAGATCGCAGATGCGCACGACGCTCGCCCTCGACGATGAGTTGGTTGCGAAGGCTCAAAGCTTCACTGGCCTGAACGAAAAATCCAGCCTGGTCCGCGAGGCGCTCAAAGCCCTCATCGAGCGCGAGAGCGCCCGGCGGTTGAGCCGGTTGGGCGGCAGCGAGCCTGACCTGGCCCCGCCGCCCCGAAGGCAGCCCGCCTCGAAATGATTCTGGTCGATACGTCCGTTTGGATCGACCATCTACGCGCGGGCGACAAGACGCTGGCCACGCTCCTCAATTCGGGAATGGTTCTGTCGCATCCCTTCGTTGTCGGCGAACTTGCATTGGCAAACCTGCGGCGACGTGAACTTGTCTTGACCGCCATGTCGGATCTGCCTCGCGCCAGCATCGCCACGGACGCGGAAGTCCTGCATTTCATTCATCGCCACGCCTTGTTCGGACGGGGGATCGGATACATCGACGCTCATCTGCTCGCGGCGGTTCAGCTAACGGCCGACGCCGCGCTGTGGACGAGGGACAAACGGCTAAACGACGTCGGCGCCGATCTCGGCCTCGCCCGGACGCAGGCATGAAACTCTCGTCACCGTTGTTCGTATCTCCGTATAGACCCATCGTGAGGAGGCGGTCATGACCGGCCCATTCGTCCGGATGCTTTCGGCCCTCGGCTTGGCGCTGTTGTTCGCGGCGGCTCCGGCGATGGCCGGCGACGATTCGAACGCGGCGCCGAAGGCCCGGGCGCTGATCGAGCGGCAGCTCGACGCTTTGGCGCGCGACGACGCGCCAGGCGCCTATGCGCTGGCGGCGCCGGCGATCAAGACCAAATTCGCCGATCCCGAGGTGTTTCTCGCGATGGTGCGAGATAAATATGCGCCGGTCTATCGCCACCGCAGCGTTGAATTCGGCGACGCCGAGGACGACGGCGACCGGATTTCCCAGGTTCTGACCATCGTCGACAACGACAATAAGGTCTGGAAGGCGCTCTATGAGCTGGCGCGCCAGCCCGACGGGACGTGGCTGATCACCGGCTGCGTGCTGATCCGCGCCGCGGAGACGCCGACCTGAGGCGGCCGGCGCCGCGCATTTTCCTTGACTTGTTGCGCTGCATCATTCATGAGGACGCCGCTGCTCCTCGAGCGGCCGATGCGCGCCGGCTGCGTGAAGGACCGATGTCCTCCTGCTGAGCGCCTGTTTGAACTCCGCCCGACCGCCCGGACACGCAGGGCGTCCCCAACCCAAATCCTTCGCCGCAGCGCTGGAACAGTCCGGTGCGATTCGCGGCTGCTTGAAAGAAACAACATTGCAAAACTTTAACGGCTTCGGCCTCGCCGCGCCGCTCGTCACCGCCTTGACCCAGATGGGCTACGCCCAGCCGACGCCGATCCAGGCGCAGGCCATTCCCGTCCTGATGGCCGGGCGCGACCTCATCGGCATCGCCCAGACCGGCACCGGCAAGACCGCGGCGTTCGCCCTGCCGATTCTCCACCACCTCCTCGCCAATCCGCGCCCCGCCCCGCGCAACGGCGCCCGCGTGCTGGTGCTGAGCCCGACGCGCGAACTGGCCAGCCAGATCGCCCAGAGCTTCAAGGACCTGAGCGCCGGCCTGCCGTTCGCCATCGCCGTGGTGTTCGGCGGCGTGCCGCATGGCGCGCAGATCAAGGCGCTGGCCAAAGGCCTCGATGTGCTGGTCGCCACCCCCGGCCGTCTCGTCGACCACATGGACGCGCGCGTCGCCCAACTCCGGGATGTCGAGTTCTTCGTGCTCGACGAGGTCGACCAGATGCTCGACCTCGGATTCGTCAAATCGATCCGCCGCGTCGTGCGCGATCTCCCCGCCAGGCGCCAGAACCTGTTCTTCTCGGCGACCATGCCGACCGACATTCGCAAGCTCGCCGGGGAATTGCTGCGCGACCCCGTGGAAATCGCGGTCACGCCGGTCGGCAAGACCGTCGACCGCGTCGAGCAGCGGGTCATTTTCGTCGACGGGCCGCGCAAGCGCGACATGCTGGTCGAATTGTTCAAGGATCAGGCGCTGTCGCGCGTGATCGTCTTCACGCGCACCAAACGCGGCGCCGACCGCGTCGCGCAGACGCTCGACGAGGCGGGGATCAGCGCCCTCGCCATCCATGGCAACAAGAGCCAGGGCCAGCGCGAACGCTCGCTCGCCGCGTTTCGCGGCGGCAAGGCGCGCGCGATGGTCGCCACCGACATCGCCGCGCGCGGCATCGACATCGACGGCGTGACCCATGTCGTGAATTTCGAAATGCCGGAAGTCGCCGAGGCCTATGTGCACCGGATCGGGCGCACGGCGCGCGCCGGGCACGCCGGCAATGCGATTTCGCTGTGCGACGGGACCGAGCGCGAGCTTCTTCGCAATATCGAACGGCTTACTCGCCTGCGCATCTTCACGGTCGATCGCCGCGGCGCCAGCGGCCCGGCGCCGGCGCCTGTCGTGCGCAAAGCGACGCCCGCCTCACCCGAGCGCGCCCACGCGCCCCACAACGATCCGCGCCGCGCCGGCGCCCGGCCATCCGGGCAGCCGCACCGCGCCCGTCAGGGCCGCCGCGAGCGGCCGACCTTCCAGGCGAGGAACGCGCCGGCGCGCTGAAGGCGCGCGGTTCGTCGCGGCTATTCGCGGCCTGGCCGGAATGTCGCGCCGGCCGCCGTCGCGGCGATGCAGATCGACGCGGATGCGACCGACGAAGCGGCGATAATGAGAAACAGCGTCGACGCGCCGGCGCCGAATTTCTCGACCGCCAGCCAGCCGAGCCCCGCCGCGATCAGCAGGCGCGCCGTGCCCGCGAGAAACGGCCAAAAAGGCCTGCCGCCGCCCTGCGCCGCAAAGCTCAGAGAGAAGGTCGCGCCAACGGCGCCGTAGAATGGGGCGACCAGTTGCAGATAAAGCGAGCCCGGTTCGATTACGCCGCGATCATGGCTGAACAGTCCCATCCACACCGCGGGCGCCAGCGCCGCCGCAATGCCGATCGCTTCGGTGAATCCCGCGCCGACCAGAGTTCCAATCCAGGCGACGCGCCGCGCCCGTGCGACATTTCCCGCGCCAATATTCGTCCCGATCATGGTGAGCACGGCGGTGCCCAGCCCGAACAGCAGAGGAATCAGCAGATAGTCCAGGCGGGCGGCCATGCCGTAGCCCGCCAGGGCCTCGATGCCGAACCGGCCGACGACGCCCGTGACGAGGATCACCGTCACATTGAGCTGGATCGAGCTCAGCGCCGAAATCGCGCCGACGCTGAGGATGTCGCGAAACAGTCGCCACTCAAGGGCGCCGCGCCTGAGAACGAGGCCGGAGCGACCGGTGATCATATAGCCGAGCAAAGCGACCGCCGCCGCCGTGTAATACGCGCTCACCGCCACGCCGGCGCCGGCGATTCCCAGCCGCGGAAACGGCCCGACACCGAAGATCAGCAGCGGAGACAACGGTATCAGCACGAGCGCGCCAGACAGCGTGACGATGGCCGGAACCCGCACATTGCCCGCGCCGCGCAAAGCCGCGGAGATCAAATTGACGATCCAGATCGGCACGGCGCCGAGGAAGACAAACGCGGAGTAGGAAAGCGCGGCGTCGAGCGCCCGACCCTGGCCGCCGAGGGCGCGATAGAGCGCCGGCCCCAGCAGCAGCGCCCCACCGGTGAAGACGAGGCCGAATGCGATCGCCAGCGCCAGGGCGTGAAGCGTCAACGCATCCGCGTCCGCCTGCCGGCCGGCCCCCACCGCTCTGGCGACGGCCGACGCGACGCCGCCGCCGATGCCGCCCGCCGACATCATCGTCATCAGCATCAGGATTGGAAAGACCAGCGCGACGCCGACCAAGGCGTCGGTGCCGAGGAAGCCGACGTAGTAGCTCTCGACCACGCCGACCAGCGTCTGGGCGATCAACACCACGATCGTCGGCGCCGCGAGCTTCAGCATGGTCGGCAAGATCGGCGCCGTCAGGATGGCGTGGCGCACGATCGCCTTCCGATCGTCGGCGGCGCGCGCTCCGGACGAGCCGACTGGAAATTCGCGAACGGTCATCGTCACATTCATGCCAGTCTCCACAGACCGATACGCCGCCCTCGCCTGCGATGCTCATGTCCCGGATTGCGCTTTCGCAGATAAGAGCATATGCTCTTTGTTATAAAAAGAGCATATGCTCCTAGTTTGCGCAAGCCCCCGGCGGGCGAATTGATGAACGGGAGGAGGCTGGCCGTGGAACAACTCAGCCGATCGGGGATGGACGGGTGTCATTGCGCGGCGTTGCGCAGGGCCGCCCGTCGCATTTCGCAGTTCTATGATGAAAAGCTGGCGCCGACGGGACTCCGGGCGAGCCAATACGGCATTCTCGTCGCCATTCGCGACAGGGGCGAATTGTCGGTCAATGAGCTCGCCGGACGGCTGGAGCTTGACCGGACGACGACAGGGAAGAACCTGCGCCCGCTTGAACGGGGGCATTATGTCCGCGTCGCGCCTTCGGCGACTGACGGTCGCAGCCGCAAAATCACGCTGACCGCCAAGGGCCTCGCCGTGCTGAAAGCCGCGGCGCCCTTGTGGCGCGAGGCGCAGAGGGAATTCGAGGAGAGCAACGGGGCGGAGAAGGCCGTCGCGTTGCGCGCGACGCTGGCCAATCTCCGGATCGGCGCCTGAAGGTCTCGGGTCTTGACGCGCGGCGCAGACATCTCCTCATCGCCCGACCAGCGCCGGAAAGACCGTCGCCGCTGTGCAACGACGGTCGGCATGTGACGGCTGCCTGGTGTAGATTCGTGAGGATTTCGCGGGCGGGGGCGTGAAAGATGGATATCGGGAAACTCCTGGCGTGGATGCGCGCGTCCGTTGCCGCGCTGGCGCTGCTGTCGCTGGCGGGCGCCGCGGCGGCGGCGGAGCCGAGCGAGTATGCGCCGGAAAATATTGAGCGAACGGTCGACCAACTCTGGTGGACATGCATCATCCCGGCGTTCTGCCCGGTGACCAGCAAGACGATGAGGGTCATTCGCCGCGCCATCGCCAATGATCCATCAGCCGCCTATATGCTCGGCCTGATGCTGCGGCTCGGCGACGGCGCGCCGACCGACAGCGAGGCCGGACTGCGCTGGATCGCGCGGGCGGCGGAGCTCGGCGACCCCGACGCGGCGCGTGACATATCGGATCGCTTGCGCAACGGCGTGTTGATCGAGGTAGACGAGGCAAAAATCGCCGCCGCGCTGAAATTGCGCGCCGACAAGGGCGACGCCGAGGCGATGCGCGCGCTCGGACCGATGGTCATTCGTGGCCGCGCCGCCAAGCAGGATCTCGCGGTGGGCCTCGGCCTGCTGAAACGCGCGGCCGAACTCGGCTCCTCCGGCGCGGAAAACGATCTCTCGCGCCTCTACCTGCTCGGCGCGCCGGGCGTGCCGGCCAATCGCGCCGAGGCGAAGAAATGGCTCGCCGTCTCAGGGGCTCACGGCAATCTCGATGCGATGACGACGCTCGGCTTCATGGGCTTCAACACGCCCATCGGCGTCCCTTCGACCGAACGCAACATCGCCGAAGGCATCTGCTGGCTGATGCGCGCCGGGATGCTCGACGAACCGCGGGCGCAAGAAGAGATCAGCATGATTCTCGCGCGCGGCGAGCACGACGACCGCGGCGCGGCGATCGCCATCGATCTCGTCCAGGCGGATCTGTGGTTCAGGCTGGCGGCGCGCAGCCCCTATCACGACAATTCGCAAATCCGCGCGATGATCGAGCCGCAGATGACCACCGAGCAGCTCGCCGAGGCCAAGCGCCTGTTCGCGGCCTGGCGGCGCCGGACGCTCGAGGAGTTGAAGACGCTCCCCATCCCGCTGCCGCCGATGACTCCCGGCGGCGCTTCGCCGGGAAATTGCCCGGCGATGACATAGCGCGGCCGACCTCACCCCATTCGATAGTCGATCACCGACCGGATCGACTTGCCTTCATGCATCAGGTCGAACGCCTTGTTGATGTCGCCGAGCGGCATCGTGTGGGTGATCAGATCGTCGATCGCGATCTTGCCCTCCATGTACCAGTCGACGATTTTCGGCACGTCGGTGCGCCCGCGCGCGCCGCCGAACGCCGTGCCTTTCCAGACGCGCCCGGTGACCAGTTGGAACGGCCGCGTCGCGATTTCCTGACCCGAGGCGGCGACCCCGATGACCACGCTCGTTCCCCAGCCGCGATGGCAGCATTCCAGCGCCTGGCGCATGGTGGCGACATTGCCGATGCATTCGAACGAGAAATCGGCGCCGCCGCCCGTCAGGTCGACGATCGCCGACACGACCTTGTCGCGCCCGACTTCGTCGGGATTGACGAAATGCGTCATGCCGAATTTTTTGGCGATCGCCTGGCGCGCCGGATTGAGGTCGACGCCGATGATCTTGTCGGCGCCGACCATCCGCGCGCCCTGGATGACGTTGAGGCCGATGCCGCCGAGCCCGAACACCGCGACATTGGCGCCGGGCCACACCTTGGCGGTCCAGATCACCGCGCCGACGCCGGTGGTGACGCCGCAGCCGATGTAGCAGATCTTGTCGAACGGCGCGTCCTCGCGCACCTTGGCGAGCGCGATCTCCGGCAGCACGGTGAAATTGGCGAAGGTCGAGCAGCCCATGTAGTGGAACAGTGGCCGGTCGCCCGTCCCCTCGCAGGAAAAGCGGCTCGAGCCGTCAGGCATGACGCCCTTGCCCTGCGTCGCGCGGATCGCCGTGCACAGGTTGGAGCGCTGCGAGAGGCAGGTTTTGCAGTTGCGGCATTCGGGCGTGTAGAGCGGAATGACGTGGTCGCCGACTTTCAGCGTCGTCACGCCGGAGCCGATCTCGCGCACGATCCCAGCGCCCTCGTGGCCGAGCACCGCGGGAAACAGGCCCTCGGGATCGGCGCCCGACAGCGTGTAGGCGTCGGTGTGGCAGACGCCCGTCGCCATCACCTCGACCAGAACCTCGCCGGCGCGCGGCGCCGCGACTTCGATCGTCTCGATGGTCACCGGCTTTCCGGCCTCCCAGGCGATAGCGGCGCGCGTTTTCATGTCTGAACTCCCTGTCGTTGCGTCCGCGCCTCGCGAACTCATTTGGCGGTCGGTTCGATGAACAAGATGCGAAAATCCCTGGGGTCGGCGCCGCCGAGCTCGGCGCCGCGAACGATCGGCTGGTCGGCGGTCGCGGCGTCCATTCCACAGAACGAGACGATCGCGTCGGGCCGCGGCTTGGTCACCGAAACGCTGGCGGCCGGGCTGTCGAACCACCGCACCGGCGGCTCGTTGACCAGCGCGATTTCGGTGACCGCCACAGCGCTGCCGGGACTCTTGAGCTCGTCCTGCGCGGCGGCGAGTTGAAGCGGCGTCAGGCAGGCTTCGTCCTTGAGGTCTTCCAGATCGAGGGCGTCGGCATGGCGGAAGCGCGCCTCGGCGCGCAGCGGCGAATATTTGACGATGAGCCTGGTCGTCTTGCCCGCCGGCAGCGGCTGGCGCCAGCTATGCACGACCGAAAGCGTCCAGTCGGCGATGACCGGCCGATCCGGGTGCGCGGGATCGCGCGGAGAAACAATTCCCATCGACGACAATTCCGCCCGCGTTGCCGGCGGGAGGCCGGCGAGCGCCTGCGCGGTCCCCGCGCCAAACGGCAGCAGCGGCAAATGCGCCGCCTTGATCTCCGTCCGCCGGTCGACGCCAAGCGCATAGGCGTTGACGTCAGCCACGGTCGCCACGGGAACGCCCTCGGCGGCGATGGACAGGCCGATTGGGTTTTCCGGCGTGGCGGCCGGGAGATTCCACGGCTCGCCGTCATCGGCGACAGCCTGGAGCCCCGCTATCGCGAAGCTGGCGGCAAGATCGAGCGCGGCGCGTCCCTTGTTCTTCAGGGAATATGCGGCGACGACGGCGTCGAGCGTCACGGTGACGTCGATCTTCTCAACGTCGAGATCGGCGCTCGAAGCGATATGGAGCGGCCCGACCCCGAGCGGCGCGAGGGCGGGCGCGCGCTCGCCGGACACAGCGGCGCCGCTTTGCGCGAAGCCCGCGCCCGGCGCGATCACCGCCGCGGCCATCAGAAACGCAATCCTCGTTCGGCGCATCGCTTAACCCCCAGCATCCCCATAGCAGGGACGTTGTCGCGCGCAAGCCTGTCGCCCCAACGCATTTGCGACTAGTCTGGAGCCGACGGCGCCGGTGTCCGAGGGCAATCCCGTAACATCGAGCGCAGAGGCGACGGGGGAGGCTGCGATGGCGATGGGACGCGAATTGGGCGCGGCGTTGATCCTGGCGATGATCGCGGCGGGTCTGCCCGAAATCGCTTATGCGCAGAACGCTCCCGCCGACGCTGCGACCACAGGCGCGAAGGACGAAAGCCTCGAGGCCAGCGTCGCCAAAATGAACGCCTATGTCGGATTGCTGAACCGCTCCCTGCGCGCGGTGCAGTCGCTCGACCGCTACAAGAGCTGGGTCAACATGAAAACCGGCCCGACCGGCCGCGAATCGATCGTCTATGGCCTCTATCAGGTCTACGACACGACGAAGGAAGCCGAAAGCGCCACGGCGGCGCTGACCCGGCAGCCGCTGCTTCCCGAGCTCGACGCGGCGATGCGCGACTATATCGCCGCCAACGCCGCGCTCGGCCCGATCCTCAACGAGGCCAGCGCCTATTACGAGCGCGAGGACTACAAGACCGACAGGATGGCCGGCGGCAAGGCGCTGCACGCGAGGATCATCGCCGTCGCCGCGCCATTCCTCGCCGCGCGGGCGCGGGCCGACGCAGCGTTCCGCGACGAAAAGGCGAGGCTCGACGAGCGACAGCTCGCGGCGATCGAACAACGCGAGGGGCGCGGCGCGAACTGGCACGTCGTCAATGTGATGACGCGGGCGCGGCGGGTGATCGACCTGCTGCCGAGCAACGCCAATCCGGTCATCGACCTTGCGCCGTTCGACGCGGCGATGGCGAGCTACGCCGCCGCGGTCAAGGACATGGACGCCTACAGCGCCGGCCACCCCAACGCGTTCTTCGTGTTCGAGTCGCAGCCGCGCTCGCTGCTGGGCAAGCTGCGCGAGTTCCAGGAGAAGATCGACCGCGCCAGGGGCGACGCGCGGCGCGGCGCCGGGAGCGACCTCACGTGGATCGTCAACGACTACAACATGATGGTGACGACGTCGCAAAACGCCACGCAATTCAATCACTAGCCGCCAATGCAGCGGCGGGTCGCCGCCAGCTCCCAGCGAGGTCGCCTTCGTCGACGCGCAATCATTTGGTCGCTTGAGCAGGACTGCCGCATGCTCCTTGATGCAGCAGTGTAAGGTGTTGTTGGCACGCAAGACAGGAATTCGTCCAGGCGGCGTGGATCGCGCCGTTTGGAAACTTTGCGCAATGCCGGGCGAGAAAATGCGGGCAAATTTGAGGACACGACTGCATCGGATCGGCGATGGCCGAAGCAGCAAAAACCGCAAGGTCAGTCGGCGTTGGCGCGGTCAGAAAAAAGGCGCTTAGCGCGATCCAGGACGTTTTCATTCGGCCCCCCAACGGAGATCGTCGGCGCTCCAATTCGAAGATAAAGTGCCGTTCCCGTCACGAGCGAGCAAGTGCGCCCGGGACGTTCGGGTCGACTTTTTTCGTAACGCGATGGGTTCTTCTGGGCATGCCGAACGCCGCCTTCAAACTGTTCGATCTCAGCGGCCGGCTGGCGCTGATCACCGGCTCGTCGCAGGGGATCGGCCTCGCGCTGGCGCGCGGCCTCGGCCAGGCCGGCGCGCGCGTCGTGCTCAACGGGCGCGACGGCGCGAAGCTGGAGCGTGCACGCACGCTGCTTGAGAGCGAGGGCCTCGCCGCGTCGACCGCGCCGTTCGACGTCACCGACCGCGCCGCTGTGCGCGACGCCGTCGCGGCGATCGAGCGCGACCTCGCGCCGATCGACATCCTGGTCAACAACGCCGGGATTCAGCGGCGCGCGCCGTTCGAGAGCTTTCCCGAGGAGACCTGGCGCGAGATCATGGCGGCCAACCTCGACAGCGTGTTCCATGTGACGCAGGCGGTCGGCGCGCGCATGCTGGAGCGAAGACGCGGGCGCATCATCAACATCTGCTCGGTGGCCAGCGAACTCGGCCGCGCCACGATCGTGCCCTACGCGGCGACCAAGGGCGCGCTGCGCCAGATGACGCGCGGCCTCTGCGCCGAATGGGCGGCGCGCAACATCCAGATCAACGCCATCGCGCCGGGCTACATCCGCACCGAACTCAATCGCGCGCTGATCGACGACGCGGCGTTTTCCGCCTGGGTCTGCGCACGCACGCCGGCCGGACGCTGGGCCGACGTCGACGAACTGGCGGGGGCGGCGATCTTTCTCGCCTCCGACGCCGCCAGCTACGTCAACGGCCACGTGCTCTATGTCGATGGCGGGCTGTCGACGAGCGTTTGAGGACGATGGCGGCGCCGGAGCGCGGGCGCCGATCTATGGCTGAAGCTCTCTGGTCGAACCGGTCGAGGATGAACCATCGTTTCGCATGGCGGAGCGTGTTTCACCCCCGAAAGCTTGTCAAGGACGCGCAAAGCGCGCCGCCTGCGGCGGTGGCCCAACGGGCCATCCTTGACAAGCTTTCGGGGGTGAAAAAAAATCGCCTCTATGCGAACAATGGCTCAATAGCGAAATCCCGCTAAGCTAAGGCGCGGTTCAATCGATCCGCATCTCCCTCTACGCGGCCGCGGCCAGCCGCGGCTTGGGCGACAGCTTCTGCCGGCGCCAGAACAGCCAGCCGACCACCGCGAGGTTGAGCGCGTTCCACAGGACGCCGTTCAGGAACGCCATCCGGTAGGAGCTGGTGGCGTCGAAGATCACGCCCGAGAAAAAGCCGCCGAACGCCATCCCGAAAATCGTCGCCGACACGACGAGGCCGATCTTGGCGCCCGCTTCGCGAGGGGGCAGCAATTCGCGGCAGATCACCGCGTACATCGGCACGATGCCGCCCTGAAACAATCCGAAAATCCCGGACACCACGAACAGCGAGGTCAGCCCGTCGAAATAGAGATAGAGCAGCAGCGCCAGCCCCTGCATGAACGAGCCGATCAGCAGGGTCGCCGTGCCGCCGATACGGTCCGCCACAATGCCCGACCCGATGCGCGAGATGATGCCGAGGAACAGCATCAGCGACAGCATTTCAGCGCCGCGCGCGACGCCATAGCCGAGGTCGCCGCAATAGGCGACGATATGCACCTGCGGCATCGACATCGCCGTGCAACAGCAAAAGCCCGCGGCGACGAGCAGGGCGAGCAGCAGGCGCGGCGAAATGCCGACGTCGGCCGAGGCGATCCTCGTCGCCGCCTCGGCCTGCGCGAACGTCTGCGCCGAGGGCCGCCGGCGCATCAGCAGCGCCAGCGGGATCACCGTGACGGCGATGAAGGCGCCGATCGCGATGTAGGTTCCCGCGCCAGCCGATCATCGGCATGGTCCAGTTCATCAGCAGCGGCCAGATCGTGCCGGCGAGGTAGTTGCCCGACGCCGCGACCACCACCGCCAGCCCGCGCCGCTTGACGAACCAGTGCGAAACATCCGCCATCATCGGCGCAAAGCCGGCGCCCGCGCCGACGCCGATCAGCAGCGCGTGCGCCGCGGAAAACATCCACAGACTCGGCGCGAGGCCCGCGAGGATGAAGCCGAGACCGAGCGACGCGCCGGCGAGCAGCAGCGGGACGACGATGCCGGTGCGGTCGGCCATCCGCCCCAGCACGATCGTCCCGAAGGCGAAGCCGAACATCATCGCGGTGTAGGGCAGCGAGGCGGCCGCGCGGTCGACGCCGAATTCACGCTGCGCCGCCGGCAAGACGACGATCACCGCCCACATGCCGGCGCCGAGGATGGTGGCGAACGCCAGCGACAGCGCGAGGCGCCGATAGGCGTAGCGGCCGTCAGGCGCGTAGGGGTCGGCGGCGTCAATGCTGGCGGGTGGTGAAAAATTCATCAGGCGACCTTGTGGGAGGCGGCGGGCAATGGCAAGGGCGGGCGGCGGCGGGCACGAACTCCCCTTCCCCCCTTGCGGGGGAAGGGCGCCGAAGGCACGCCCAGCCCTCCAAATAAATGTTTGGAAATGGCTTGTTTTGCGCCCAAAAACGCCAATTCTGCAAATTTCCGACATTTCCCTTCATTGAAAAGATTGAGATATTTTTCGGCGTCTCCAAATTTTCAAAAACATTTCCTTGGGCGTTTCGGGGAATCTCAAAGGGTTGCGGGCGAAAAAGCCTGGAAATCTCGTTTTTAGGAATTATCCTCGCCGCCTGTCCTGAAAAACAGGATCATCGACAATCGCCGCGCGGTCAAGATTTTGTTCGTGCGACCGCCCCTATGACCTTACATATTTGGTTACGAGCAGCGTCGAATCTGGTCCACGCTCACCTTAGCTTCATGATGTCCTCAGGCCGCTGCAGTTCGAATTGCGCGATTTTTTCGGAGAGAAAAGCAGGGTAGCCGAAGCGCGCTGCGACGGAAGCGTCGGCGGGATCGGCATTTGTGAGGCCGTGGCAAACGAACAAATATTCAGCGTAAGCGAATTCGTTATAGCCAAACACTCCCTCCGAATGGCCGGGAGATAGTGTGGCGGCTTCCCACTTTCCATCGTTGTCGAAAATCACGGCCGGCTGCGCCTTCGAACAAAACACATAGGCGCTCGCGGCCGGGCCCCATTCGATTGGCGTCTTGAGATCATAGCTCGCGTTCGGGTGGCTTGACTCGCCCGTCACCAGGGTGATGCGAACCAGCGATCCCAGTTCGTTCGTTTGCACCGTGTCGCGATCTTCGACGCGGAACCACGAACAGACATCCATGTGGCATCTGCCCTGGACGACCTCTCCACCGTTGGCAGGACTGTTGGAACCCGTGGGCTCGGTTAAGGGAGGGGAAGAGAGCCCTGAGGCTCCCGCCAGCTCGGCCCGATATTGGGGAACCCAATCCGGGAGAGTTACGGGGATGCTCCAACGCTGAAAGAGCGCGATTCCCTGCACCTGATTTTCGAGAATGCAGGCTTTATCCGATCGACAAGCAATTCGGGCCAGGAGCAGGGCCTGGGTGTCTCTGATCAGTTCGTGAGCACCGGGTCGACGCCTGCCAATGCTGAATCCCAATGCGCCGATTCTATCGAGTTCGCTGAGGTGGGCGTCCGAGCAAATCGCTATTTCGGTCGGCGAGCGGGCGATTCGACAATCGAAACTCGCCTGAGCCAAGGCGACGTTGACCCAACCGGCGACCGCCCAGCCAAGCGCGAGAACGAAAGCGACTATCGACTTTTGAGTCACCGCTGCGACCCCCCCAGGATTGCTGAGCCTGTTTTCTTGGAAGAGTTTTTGAAAATCCTCTGATAGCGAGAAACCGCCCCGTCGCATTGACGCATGTCATTCCGAAAGTCGCCATGCATATGACGCCGCGCCGCTTCGATCGAGGCCCTCATTCGGCCTTCGCTGACGCGAAGTCCACCTTCCGCCTCGCGGGAGAAGGCCGCGCGTGACCCTCCGCGGGCGCGCGGCCGTCACGATTAGTCCGCGGTCTCGGCAATGGAGCAAGTCATATTCTCGGCGTGCATGTCGGAGAAGGTCACGTTCAACGCCGGGATTTCAAAATAAGGATGCCCCGCTTTCTTTTTATATTCGAGCGTGCTCGCGCAGGTGTTTTTTCCATCGGTTTTGATCTTCCGCGTCGTCGTGTAGCTGTCCAGATCCGTCACGACAAAAAGAACACCGTTCAATATTCTGTAGGTCAATTTGAACGGCAGGCCGCCGCTGGTCGCGCCTTCCATGTCATTGCCAAGCTGCATTCCCGTGGCGGTCTTGAACCCTCCCGAGCCGGAGAAATCGACCCGGTTCTTGCCGTGCAGCGTGTAGACCCGGTTTTCGCTCGTCCTGAACGTCTTTTGATGCGGCGCGACTTCGGTCTTGACCTCGTCGTAGGTGATCGTGATGCGGGCTCCAGCGAAAGCCTCGCCCATCGTTTGACCGCCTGCGAGGAATACGATCGCGCAGAATGCCGCGCTCCTTACGAGCGAACCCATCAATCCTCCTCCGATCGAGGCCCTCATCCGGCCTTCGCTGACGCGAAGTCCACCTTCTCCCGCGAAGCGGGAGAAGGATAGTTGCGGCCCCTGCCCTCAAGGGTAGCGCGACTTGATCTCTTCCATGCGCTGGGCGTTGCGGTCGATGATGCAGGCGAGGCGGGGGTCGCCGCCTTTGGCGTTCATTCCGGCTTCGAACGGGGCGACGTCCTGGCAATCGGTGTCGCGCCAGCCGAGCCATTGGCCCTCCGACTCGTTGAGCGACCGCTTCCAGCGCGATTTTTGCCCGTTGAGCAGGCCAGGCGCGCCCGTCGATCGACTTGGCGGCGCTGTCGATCGCGGCGGCGAGCTCCTTGTCGGACTTGTCGGCGGCGGCGCGCAGGCAATCGGCCAATTCCCGCGCGCCGATCCTGGCGGGGTCGCACTCGGCCTGCGACGGGCGCGGCGCATCGGCCCAGGCGCAGGACGCCGAAGCCGAAACAAGCGCCAGGCACAGAAGCCAAATTCGCATCACGACCGATCCCATCAACGAGCCAATCTACAATCGCCGGCGGCGAAGTTCAAACCGCCGTCACGCGTCGCGCCGCCGTCATTTACGGGACGCGCCGGCGTCATCGCGGCGCGTTGCGGCGGCTCAGAAAATCGCCGATGCGCTCGAGGGCGCGCCGGATGTTCAGCGTAGAGTTCGCATAGGACAGGCGGATGAAGCCCTCGCCGAACACCCCAAAATCCGGGCCGCCGATCGTCGCCACGCCCGCGTCGTCGAGCAGCGCCGAGGCGAGCGGCTTGGCCTTCCAGCCGGTTGCGGCGATGTTGGGGAACGCATAGAAAGCGCCTTTGGGAACCGCCGCGCGCACGCCCGGCAGCGCGTTGAGGCCCTCGACCACCACGCGGCGGCGCGCGTCGAATTCGGCGACCATGGCGCGCACCGAATCCTGCGGCCCGTTCAGCGCGGCGATTCCGGCGAACTGCGTCGGCGCGTTGACGCAGGAATAGGAATTGACCGCCAGCTTGCGCGCGTTCTCGTAGAGCGTCTCCGGCCAGATGGAATAGCCGAGCCGCCAGCCGGTCATCGCATAGGTCTTCGACCATCCGTCGAGCACGATCAGCCGGTCGGCGATCTCTGGATAGGCGAGCAGGGTCTGATGGGCGAGGCCATCATAGGTCATCTGGCCGTAGATTTCGTCGGACAGGATCGCGACGTCCGGCCATCTGGCGAGGCCGGCGACGAGCTTGTCGATCTCAGCCTTCGGCGTCACGCCGCCGGTCGGATTGGCGGGCGAGTTGACGATCAGCAGGCGCGTTCGCGGGGTGATCAGCGCCAGCGTCTCGTCGGCCGAAAAAGCAAAGCCGTTCTCCTCGCGCACCGGGTTGGGGATCGGCCGCGCGCCGGTATATTCGATCATCGAGCGGTAGATGGGAAAGCCGGGATCGGGGTAGACGATCTCGACGCCCGGCTCGCCGAACATCACGATCGCCATATACATCGTGACCTTGCCGCCGGGCACGATCAGCACGCGCTCGGGCGAGACTTCGACGCCGTGGCGGCGCTTGAGATCGGCGGCCACGGCCTCGCGCAGCGGCAGGATTCCAGTCGCCGCGGTATAGCCGTGCTGCCCATCGCGCAAAGCCTTGACAGCCGCCTCGACGATGTGCGGCGGGGTCGAGAAATCGGGCTGGCCGATGCCGAGGTTGATGATGTCGCGCCCCTGCCGCTGCAGTTCGGCGGCCTTGGCGAGCACCGCGAAGGCATTCTCCTCGCCGATGCGCGAGAAGGCGGGATTGACGTGCAGCATGGAGCGTTTCCTCGATGGGTCGGCGCTGTTGTGCCGCGCCGGAGGAAAAGGATCAAGCGGGGATGCGGAAACAACCGGGTTTCAAAGCCCCAGCGATCGGGTCGGCGGCAAACCCTTCGCCCCGCACAGCGAGGAGAAGGTGGACTTCGCGTCAGCGAAGGCCGGATGAGGGGCGTCGGGCGCAGCGCGCGGGAGAGGGATTTCGAGGCCTGCGCCTGACGCCGCGCTACACCTGATGTTTCGCATGCTTCAGCGCGTCGGGATTGGCGACGCGGACGGGCGCGCCGCGGGCGAAAGCGGCGATCGCTTCGGGCATGGCGCCGTAGAAGACGCGCAAGGTCTCTCGCGTGACGTAGCCGAGGTGCGGCGTCAGAGTGACGTTGTCCATCATGCGGAAGGGGTGATCGGCGGGCGGCGGCTCGAGGTCGAACACGTCGATCCCGGCCCCTGCGATCCGGCGCTCGCGCAAAGCTTCGACCAAAGCGGCGGTGTCGACGATGGCGGCGCGCGAGGTGTTGATGAGATAGGCCTGGCGCTTCATCAGCGCGAGGTCGCGCGCGCCGACGAGGCCGCGCGTGCGGGCGCTGAGCTGGAGGTGAATCGAAACCATGTCGGCTTCGGCGAAAAGTTGGTCCTTGCCGACGTAGCGCGCGCCGGCCGTCGCCGCCGCCTCGGCTGTGAGGTTCTGGCTCCAGGCGATCACGTTCATGCTGAACGCGCGGCCGAATCCGGCCATGCGTTTGCCGATGCGGCCGAGGCCCAGCAGGCCCAGCGTCTTGCCGAACAGAATCACGCCGACCGTGCTCTGCCAGCCGCCCTCGCGCATGCGCCGGTCTTCCCCGGCGATATGGCGCACCGTGGCGATCAGCAGACCCCATGCCAGTTCCGGCGTCGCGCTCGCGTAATCGTTCGACTCGGCGGTCCTGAAATCGGACTGGATGACCAGCACGCCGTGCTCGGTCGCCGCCGCCATGTCGAGGTTGGACAGCGACAGGCCGACGATCGCCACCAGCTTCAAGTTCGGCAGCCTTTCGAACAGGCTGCGCGGCAGCGCCATGCGCTCGCGCATCGTGCACAGAACGTCGAACGGTTTCAGCGCCGAAGCGGCTTCCTGTTCCGAGAGGTGGCGGTCGAAAACGGTGATGTCGGCGACGCCGGCGAGGCGCGTCCAGTCGGCCGATTCCAGCGCGACATTGGCGTAATCGTCGAGAATCGCGACCTTCAGCATGAGGGCTCCTCGGGTTTTATGGTTCGCGCGGCGCCGATCGCCCCGCGCGCGAGACTCCATTCAATCAAACCGCGCGGCGTTTGGCGATTTTCACGGCGCGTCGGCGACCGGGCTGGGTTCGGTCGGCGGCGCCGTCGGCGCATGCAGAAGGCGCGAAAGGCTCGCCGCGGCCCCGCCGGCGGCGAGCAACGCCGCCACGACGAGCGCGACGAATTCGGCGCGGGAAGCGAACCGGAAGGAGATGGCGGCGAGCGTCGCGCCGATCGTCAGGCCGGTCAGCCGCGCCGTCGCGAGCATGCCGCCGGCCGCGCCGCTGCGCGACATCGGCGCCGAGGACAGCATGGTGCGGTTGTTCGGCGACTGGAAGAAGCCGAAACCGAGGCCGCAGATCGCCATTCGCCAGGCGATCGCGAGGGAGGTCGCGTCGGTCGGCAGAAGCGCGAGGGACAGCAGCCCGAGCGCCAGCAGCCCGAGGCCGGCGCCGGCGAGAATGGACGCGGGATAGCGGTCGGCCGCCCGCCCCGCGACGGTCGCCGCGAGGCCGGCCGCCATCGGCCACGGGGTCATCAGCAGGCCGGTGTCGACCTGGCTGCGATGCAGCGCGCCTTGCAGATAGAACGGCAACGAGACGAAGGCCAGCATTTGCGCGCTGAACGAGGCGATGGAAGTCACGACCGTCAGCGTGAAAATCTTGCTTTTCAGGAGATCGATAGGGACGAGCGGTCTGGCTTGGCCGCGCGACCGCGCGATCAACGCGAGCCCGGACAGCGCGGCCAGCGCGATCTCCACGCCGCCCGCCCAAATGTCCACCCCGCGCGTGAGCTGATCGACGCCGACAAAGCCGAGGCCGAAGGTCGCGACATTCAAGAGCGTGCTCGGCAGATCGAGCTTTCCCTGCTTCGGGCTCACCGGCAGCGCCGCGCGGCCGACCAGGACCGCGACCACGCCGATCGGCACATTGACGGCGAACAGCCATTCCCAGGGGCCGAGGGCGAGGATGGCGGAGGCGACGGTCGGACCGAACGCGGCGGCCGCCGACACCACCAGCGCGTTGAGGCCGACAAAGCGGCCGAGCTGAGCGGGCGGACAGGTGAAACGCAGCAGCGCGCCGTTGACGCTCATGATGCCCGCCGCCCCCAATCCCTGCAGCGCGCGGGTGACGATGAGGGCGGGAAGGCTGTCGGAGAGCGCGCAGGCGAGCGACGCGATGGTGAAGGCGACGATTCCGGCGAGGAAAACGCGGCGATAGCCGATCATTTCGCCCAGCGCCGCCAGCGGCAGCAGCGACACGACGACCGCCAGTTGGAAGCCGTTCACCACCCACACCGCCTGGTCGGGCGCGGCGGACAGCTCGCGCGCGATCGTCGGCAGCGCCACATTGGCGATCGCCCCGTCGAGAACCGCCATGGTCAGCGCGATCCAGATCGCCACAGCCGACCAATAGCGCAGCGGAATTGGCAGACCCTCGAAGTCAGCCATCGATCCTCCAATTTCGGGCTTGCAGGCGCGGAAACCGCGCACGCCTTGCGCGCCCTAGCGCGGATCGCCGGCGTTTGAAAGCCCCTTGCCGCGCCGGCCTCTACACAAAGCCTTGATGCCGACTGGCGCGAGACGGTACGGCCCTGCCCCGCTCAGCTTTCTTCGACCGCCCTGGTCGCCGCCTCGAGCGCCGCGGTGATGACGCGGATATGCTCCTCGCCGAGGCTGCGCCCCTTCAGGCGATGGCGAAGCGCGTGGCCGAGGCTTTCCATGGCGCGCAGCACCGAGGTCGGCGGCCCGCGGCGCGAGGCGCTGGCGCCGTCGATCCGCGCGAAAATCGCGTCGACTGTCTTGCGGTTGGCTTCGAGGAATGCGCGGCCGTCGTCCGAAAGCGTATAGAGCCGACGCCCGCCATGCTCGTCCGAGACGGTGGCGTGGCCGACTTCCTCGAGCAGGGTCAAGGTGGGATAGACCACGCCGGGGCTCGGGCTGTAGCCGCCGCCGACCCACTCCTCCAGCGCCTTGATGATCTCGTAGCCGTAGCGCGGCTTTTCCGAGAGCAGCGCCATGATCACCAGCCTGAGATCGCCGTGTTCGAAGACCCGCCCGCTGTCGCCGTCGCGAAAGCCGCCGCCGTGATGATGGCGGTCGTGGCGATCGCGCCAGGCGCGGCCGAATTCGTCTCTCGCGGCGCGGAACGGCTCGTGGCCGTCCGGATGCGGGTGTCTGAAAAACATTGTCTTTTCTCCTGAGTTGTAAGACATATTGCGATATGTCGTGAATTAAGATATATCGTGATAGCTCTTTGTCAAGAAGAAAAAGCGTTTTCGACACGCCGCCGCCGGGGCCCGGACGAATTTCCTCGCGGCGAACGGATCGCCGCCCGGGTTTCTGCTAAGCTGACGATCGCCGACTTCTCATCGCCGCGCGAAGGCCCCCATGAACTATGTCGACAGCATCCTCGAGCCCAATGAGCGCGTCGTGTTCCGCACCACCCTGTCCTGGACGCTCTATGCGCCGGCTTTGCTGCTTGCGGTTTGCGCGGTGGCGCTGCTGATCCTCGGCGCCAGCTTCCCGGACCTCGGCATCGTCGGATTGCTCCTCGCCGGGCTTCTCGCGGTCGTCGCCTTCGCCAGTTTCGTGCGCGCGTGGTTTCGCCGGTGGACGACCGAAATCGCCGTCACCGACCGCCGCATCATCCTCAAGCGCGGGTTCATTCGCCGCCACACCGTCGAAATGAACATGCAGAAGGTCGAGAGCGTCGACGTCGACCAGACCCAGATCGGCCGACTTTTCAACTACGGAAGCGTCACCATCCGCGGAACCGGCAGCAGTTTCGAAAACCTGCGCATGGTGGATTCGCCGCTGAAGCTGCGCTCGACGATCACTGCGGGATGATGGCCTGCTTGTCAGGAAACGCGGCGGCGCGCGGCCACGCCCCGCCGCCCATACCGTAAGCCAACCCGATGGCGCGCCGCGCGACGGGCGCCGGGCGAAAACTGGAGGGCAACCAATGACGAATGCATTGATGGGGCGGACGCTGCTGGGAATGGGGATGGGTCTGGCGCTGTTGGGCTCGACCGCCGCGCTGGCGCAAACCAGCCGGGCGACCACCGCGATCCCCGACGACAAGGCGAAGGTGACGGGCGCAGTGGTCATCGACTACAATTCGCGTTCGGAGCGCTCGCAAAGCAACGTTGACGTTTACAACGTCCAGGATCTCGCGGTCGCCGACCTGATGATCCTGAAGGGCGCGATCCAGCGCATCCCCGACCAGCGGATGACCTATTCGGTCCGGATGGATGTGATCAACCCGGCCAACCCGTCGCAGATCGCCCGCGACGCGGCGATCCTGCGCGGCGATCTGATGATCGATTCCAACGGGCGTTACATTCCCGAGGACGGCAATCTCAGGCTCGACGTCGTCAAGGGAAACCAGTCGTCGAGCAAGTTCGACGGCGACATCCAGGGCCGCGAGGTCACGCGGTGGTGGCAGATCGGCAAGCGGCTGACGGCGGCGAGCAAGGAAGTCACCAAGGCCTATTCGCGGCTGGTCGACGGCAAGGTGGTCTCGATCCAGGTCAAGAACCCCGATCCGCTGCGTTTCGAGGAGCTCGGGCTGGCGGCGGGTCCGTTCTCGTTCATCGCGCCGACCAAGGTCTCCGGCGTGTTCGACTACGACTACGAACTCGGCAACTGGCTGACCGATCAGGCCGGGCTGCAGTTCACCTACACCGTCGGCGGCAATGTCATCTCGGACCATGTCACCGGCTCGATCCGCTATGTCGAGGAGCCCGGCGACTTCACCGACGCGAAAGCCAAGAAGCACAATTACACGTCGTACTACGAATACAACCTGCGGTTCAACGAGCCGACGGTGAACAAGGACGCGGCGTTCTTCGGCGCCGACACCGCGAAGGCCGATTCGGACGCGTTCTTCTCGGCCAGCGACCAGACCAAGCCGGGTCTGTACGGGCGCGTCTACTACGCCGACAGCGAGACCGACTGCAAAAAGGCAACGGACAGCAAAGGCGTGTCGAAATGCGTCGGGCCGACCCACTCGGAGGTCACCTACGACCTGCACGGCGTCGGCCTCACCTACCAGCAACTGGCCAACTGGATGAAGGTCGAGCAACTGGTGATCGGGCCGTTCACCGACGAATGAGCGGGGCGGATTCGCGAACGCGGGCGGCCCTCAGGCGGGCCGCCCCGGATCCTTCAGCGCCCGGCCTCGTCGGGCACGCACCAGAAGCCGCTTCCTCGCATCCGGGGGATGGCGTGCATGCCCGGCTGGCAGACGGTGCGGGTGGCGAGATATTGCGCCTGATAAGAGTTCGAAGGCTCGCCCGGCATGCAGCCCGCGAGGGTGATTGCGAGAGCGGCGATCAATACGCCGAACCTGAGATTGAAGCCCGCCATGTTGCGACCCTGGGGTTGCCGTCACGACATATACGCGCGCCGACCGGCCAAAGTTTCATTCAACCGGTTCGCCGGCCGGCGTAGAGACGAGTGGCGCGCCCGGAAGGGATCGAACCTCCAACCCTCGGTTTCGAAGACCGATACTCTATCCAATTGAGCTACGGGCGCGTCGGGGCTTTGTGAAATCTGCGCGAACAGGACGCTGATCTCGGCATCGGCGGACCTTATAGCAAGCTCATGCGCGCGCTGCGCCAACGGGCAGCCCGGCAGGTCGAACAGCAGCGCGATGCGCGTCTCGGCGACTCGAATGACCGCTGCTGAAAAGATTGAAACCTGCCTCGTGCAAAGGCCTGGAAAGCGCTTTTGCGACAATTGATTGTCGGCCGCCATCTGGCTGTCCGAATTGATCCGCGCCGTGCGGGCGAGAGGGCAGATTTCGAGTTGGAGGCGTGCGATGACATGGGTCAGCGGGTCAGCACGAGATGGGTCGCCAACTCCGTTGGGACCACCTCCGTCACCCGATAGCCAAGACCTGGCAGGTCAATGCCTGCGAACAGAGATTCACCACGGCCCAGAAAGACGGGCGACATTGCCAGATGCATCTCGTCGATCGCGCCAGCGAGCAGGTACTGGCGGACCGTCGAAACGCCGCCGCCGACCTTCACATCCAGTTCGCCCGCGGCGGACTTGGCCTGGGCGAGCGCCGCCTCGATGCCGTCGGTGACGAAATGGAATGTCGTGCCTCCCTTCATCGCGATCGGCGCCCGAGCGTGGTTGGTGAGGATGAAGGTCGGCGCGTGGTACGGCGGATTGTCGCCCCACCAACCCTTCCAGTCGGGGCCGCCCCAATCGTCACCGGCCGGCCCGAACATATTGCGGCCCAGGATGAAGGCGCCGAAGCCTTCCATCGCGGCGCGGGCAAAGCGATCGTCAGTCCCACCGTCCTGCCCGATCATCGATCGAAAGGTCCGGGTCGGGTAGAACCAATTGTGCAACGCCCTGCCCCCTTTTCCCATCGGGTGCTCGCGGCTCTGGTCCGGGCCGGCCCCGAAGCCGTCGGTGGATATTGCAAAACCTGCGACGCGCACTTTGCCCATGGGGAGATTTCCGTTTGATTGTGAACTGATTTGCGTAAGAGTTTCAGCCGACCGCAGCTCGGGCGGCCATGCGCCGGTTCGTCAATTCAACCCTTCGAACGGCGCGCGCCAAGCGTCGATTTCATCGAGGCGGCCCGCCCATTGCAGGATATTTTTGTAACCATCGACAGGCATCTTCGCGTTCTTGGCGAAAGGCATGATCGTCGCGGCGCGAAAATCGGCATAGGTCGGTCGATCCCCGATCAACCAGCGGCGCGAGGACAGAATGTCGTCGAGCACTTTGGCGTACCGATGGAAGTTGCCCTCAGCCCCTTCGACGACGCGTGGGTCGGGCGGCAAACCTAGATATTTCGGCTTGATGATGTTCTCGAAATAATAGGCTGCGCCAGCCGCCGTGAGATGATCCTTGCTCCAGCTCAGCCATTTGATCGTCTCGGGCAATGATTCGCCGGTCGGCCAAAAATCCGAGCCAGCGATCTGAGACAGTCGGCAAGCAATGGCGTCGGTCTCCCAAAGGGATTTATCGCCCTCGACCAGCACCGGCACCAGGGTGTTCGGATTGATTACACGGAAGGAGTTTTCGTTGCGCGGGTCGCGAGGACTGTCGCGGATAAAATCCACAGGCGACCTCAAATACCGCGCCACCGCGACGGCGACGCGCGGATTGAGGTTGGTCGAATAATAGAGCTTCATCTGCGCGTCCTCCAGAATCTGTTTTAACGTTCAAATTTTCTGACGCTTCCGTTCGCTTTCACGTAGGTCCCTCTGGCTAGGCGCTTTTCGGCGGTTGAACTGCAATTCGAGATAGCGCCGCAAATGCGCGAGGCTCTCCCGGGCGACTTCAGGACCTCGCTTGGCCTTGGCGAAAATGAGCGCGCCTTGCACGACCGATTGGATGAACACGCCGAGGCTTTCGGCGCTCCAGGGCGCATCCGGCGCATAGACACGCTTGGCGGCTTCGATATCGCGGGCGAGCATGTCGTTGTGCGTCGCCAGGCCCCGCTCGCAGGCCTCGCGGATTTCGGGATGGGTCGCGTATGTCTCCTGGAGCAGCGTTCCGAGAAAACACGTGTAGTCCATCAATTCGCCGCGCAGGATGCTGATGCGGAAATCGACATAGCCAAGGACGCGATCAAGAGGGTCGGCGAGGCGGCGATAGGGCGCCTCGGCGAAGAACCTCTCGGTCGTCTGACTCCAATGCGCGGCGGCGGTGAGAGCAAGGTCGTCCTTAGTCCTGAAGTGATAGAAGAAGCTTCCTTTGGTTACCCCAGCCGCGTGGCACATGTCGTCGATTGTCGTCGCCGCATAACCTTTGGCGCGGATCGCGTTGAGCGCCGCGTTCAGGAGCTTCGTTTTGGATTCGTGTTGCATCGCCATGATGTTGCCGAATACCCACTAGTTGGTATGTTGTCAAGACCGAGTCTCAGACTGTCTGGCGGGAGTCGCGAAACGCCCATGCCGCGCCCGTAACGCCGCATCACAATCTCAATATTGATTTACCATACAATAGGTAGCATTCTAATGTGACGGCAATCGCTCGCGGTCACCAGCAGGGCGAGGCGCGGCGGAGGAGAGGTCGATGAGCGGCAAAAACGAATCGCCAGGCAATGGCAAACAGCGGGACGGCAGGCGGCGCTTGCGCTCGGCCGAGTGGTTCGACAATCCCGCCAATCCCGGAATGACCGCGCTCTATATCGAGCGCTATCTCAACTATGGCCTGACGCCGGGCGAGTTGCGCTCGGGCAAGCCGATCATCGGCATCGCGCAGACCGGCTCGGACCTCGTGCCGTGCAACCGCCATCATATCGAACTCGCAAAAAGAGTGCGCGACGGCATCGTGTCGGCTGGCGGCGTGGCGTTCGAATTCCCGGTTCATCCGCTGCAGGAGACCGGCAAGCGGCCGACCGCCGCGCTCGACCGCAACCTCGCCTATCTCGGCCTCGTCGAGGTGCTCTACGGCTATTTCCTCGACGGCGTGGTGCTGATGACCGGCTGCGACAAGACGACGCCGGCCTGCATCATGGCCGCCGCCACGGTGAACATTCCCGCCATCGTGCTGTCGGGCGGCCCGATGCTCAACGGCTGGCACAACGGCGAGCGCACCGGCTCGGGCACCATCGTCTGGACGGCGCGCGAGGAGCTCGCCGCCGGCAAGATCAACTACGAACAGTTCATGGAAATCGTCACGTCCTCCGCCCCGTCGGTCGGCCATTGCAACACGATGGGCACCGCCTCGACGATGAACTCGATCGCCGAGGCGCTCGGCATGAGCCTGCCCGGCTGCGCGATCATCCCCGGCCCGCATCGCGAGCGCGGGCAGATCGCCTACGCCACCGGCCAGCGCGTCGTCGAGATGGTGTGGGAGGATCTGAAGCCGTCCGACATTCTCACCCGCGAGGCGTTCGAGAACGCCATCGTCGTCAACAGCGCGATCGGCGGCTCGACCAATGCGCCGATCCATGTCAACGCGATTGCCCGCCATATCGGCGTGCGGCTCGACATCGAGGATTGGGAGAAGGTCGGCCATGCGGTGCCGCTGCTCGTCAACATGCAGCCGGCGGGCAAGTATCTCGGCGAGGAGTTCCATCGCGCCGGCGGCGTGCCGGCGGTGGTCAACGAACTGATGAAGAAAAAGCTCATCCACAAGGGCGCCCTGACCGTCAACGGCAAGACGATCGGCGAGAACTGCAAGGGCAAGGAGAGCGGCGACGCCGACGTCATCTTCCCGATCGCCAAGCCGCTGAAACAGGACGCCGGCTTCATCGTGCTGCACGGCAACCTGTTCGACAGCGCGATCATGAAGACCAGCGTCATCGACGAGGAATTCCGCAAGCGCTACCTCTCCAGCGTCAAGGACCCCGACGCCTTCGAGGGCCGCGCCATCGTGTTCGACGGCCCCGAGGATTATCACCACCGGATCGAGGACCCGAAGCTGAAGATCGACGAGCATTGCGTGCTGGTCATTCGCGGCGCCGGGCCGATCGGCTATCCCGGCAGCGCGGAGGTGGTGAACATGCAGCCGCCCGCCGCGCTGATCAAGAAGGGCGTCCACGCCCTGCCCTGCATCGGCGATGGCCGGCAATCGGGCACCTCCGGTTCGCCCTCGATCCTCAACGCCTCGCCCGAGGCGGCGGTCGGCGGCGGCCTCGCGCTGGTGCGCACCGGCGACCGGCTGCGCATCGACCTGAAGAAACACACCGCCGACATGCTGATCGGCGACGCCGAACTCGCGCGGCGCCGCGCCGAGTATGGCAAGCACGGCTTCCCCTATCCCGCGAGCCAGACGCCGTGGCAGGAAATCCAGCGCGGGATCGAGGATCAGCTTTCGGCGGGGATGGTGCTGAAGCCGGCGGTCAACTACCAGCGCGTCGCCCAGACCAAAGGCGTCCCGCGCGACAACCACTGAGCGGCGGTCTTCGCGCGCCGCGATCGCATCGCGGAACAAGGAGCGTCGAGCGAGTCCCCTCGGCGCGCCGTCCGCCGCCGGCGATCTGTCACGGCCTCGCCGCCGGACAGTTTGGCCGCGCCGCTCGTCGGTGTCTCTGGAAACGCCGTCGCTCGCCGGCTGTTCTTCGTGAAGGCGTCCAGGCCGCGCCAGCGGCTGGCAGGCGCCGGCGAACGCGGATAGGATCGCAGCATGGCTTCCAGTGAAAGTGCGCAGCCGATCGGCGAACCCGTCGATACGTCGCCCGCAAGGCGCCCCGAACGCACGATTCTGCGGGGCCGCGCGATAAGCCTCGTCCCCTTGAACGCCGAGGCCCATGCCGACGCCTTGTTCGAGGGCGCCAACGGCGGCGACAAGGATCGCGTCTGGACCTATCTGTTCGACGGTCCCTACGCCGACCGCGCCGTCTTCCGCGCCAATATCGAAAGCAAGGCGGCGTCGGAAGACCCGTTGTTCTTTGCGGTCATCGACAACGCGAGCGGCAAGGCGGTCGGCTATCAGACGTTCCTGCGCATCGAGCCGACGCATCGGGTGATCGAAGTCGGCAACATCATGTACACGCCGGCGCTGCAGCGCACGATCGGCGCCGACCGAAGCGCAATATCTGTTCGCCCGCCACGTCTTCGACGACCTCGGCTATCGCCGCTACGAATGGAAGTGCAACAACCTCAACGCGCCCTCCAGGCGCGCCGCGCTGCGCCTCGGTTTCACCTTCGAGGGGGTGTTTCGCCAGCACATGATCGTCAAGGGCCGCAATCGCGACACCGGCTGGTTTTCCATGCTCGACAGCGAATGGCCGGCCCGCCGCGCGGCGTTCGAGCAATGGCTGGCGCCGGAGAATTTCGATTTGTCGGGTCGCCAGCGGACCTCGCTGTCGACGCTCAATCGCCGGGAGGCCGAGCTGATGCTCACGATCGCCGGGAAGCGCGCGCGTTTCGCCGAATTGCACGCCGGCCCTGGCTGTTTCGTCATTCCCAATCCTTGGGACGTCGGCTCGACCAGGTATCTCGCCTCGCTCGGCTTCAAGGCGCTGGCGACCACCAGCGCCGGCGCGGCGTTCGCCGCCGGCCTGCCGGACGGCGGCATGACGCGAAAGGCGGTGCTCGCCCATATCGCCGACCTCGTCGCGGCGACCGACCTGCCGTTCAACGCCGATTACGAAGCGGGCTTCGCGGCGACGCGCGACGAACTTCACGACAGCGTCGCGCGCTGCATCGCGACCGGCGTCGCCGGCTTTTCGCTCGAGGACTACACCGGCGATCCGCGCGCGCCGTTCTACGGCGTGCAGGAGGCGGCCGACCGCATCCGCGTCGCGCGCGCCGCGATCGACGCCAGCGGCGAGCGGGTGTTGTTGACCGCGCGCAGCGAGGCGGTGCTGCGCGGCCACCCTGACGGCTTGAACGAGGCGCTGCGCCGCCTCACGGCCTATGCGGAAGCGGGCGCCGACGTGCTCTACGCGCCGGGCCTGCGCAGCGCCGAGGCGGTGAGCGCAGTGGTGCGGACGGCCGGGCGCCTGCCGGTCAATGTGCTGGCCTTCACGCCGGGGCTGACTCTCACGCAGCTCGAGGACCTCGGCGTCCGGCGCGTCAGCGTCGGCGGCTCGCTGGCGCGCGTCGCCTGGGGCGGCTTCATGAGCGCGGCGCAGGACATCGCGCAGCACGGACGGTTCGACAGCCTCGCCCATGGCGCGCCGTTCGCCGAACTCAACCGCTTGTTCGCCAAGGGTCCGGGTTGACCGCGCTCACGGCGCGGACGCTGAAATGGCCGGCGATGCGCCGCCGGGCGCGCGACAAGATGCGCGCCAATGCCGGCTGGCATGAGCGGCGCGGCTTTGCTATCGAGCGCAGCGAAGGGCTCGCTGATCGACAACCGGCCCGCGGGAAATGGCAGGAGTGAGGAAATGTCTGAACGTCTGAAGGGCAAGGTTGCGCTGCTGACCGCGGCGGCGGCCGGCATCGGGCGCGCGACGGCGCAGGCGTTTCACGCCGAAGGCGCCCGCGTGATCGCCACCGACCTCGACGCCGCGAAGCTGGAAGGCCTGCCCGGCGAATTGCGCAAGCTCGACGTCCGCTCGACCGAGGCGGTCGAAGCGCTCGCCAGGGAAGTCGGGCCGATCGACGTGTTGTTCAACTGCGCGGGCTACGTTCACCACGGCTCGGCGCTCGAGTGCGCCGACAGCGACTGGGATTTCTCGTTCGATCTGAATGTGAAATCGATGCATCGCACGATCCGCGCATGGCTGCCGGGCATGCTGGGAAAAGGCGGCGGGTCGATCGTCAATGTCGCCTCGGGGGCCTCCTCGGTGCGCGGCATCCCCAATCGCTACGTCTATGGCGCTTCGAAAGCCGCCGTGATCGGGCTGACCAAGGCCGTGGCGGCCGATTTCATCAAGCGCGGCGTGCGCTGCAACGCCATCTGCCCCGGCACCATCGAGAGCCCGTCGCTCGATCAGCGCATCGCGACGCTGGCCAGCCAGACCGGCCAGACGGTCGAGGTCGTCCGCCAGGCGTTCGTCGACCGCCAGCCGATGGGGCGGCTTGGGACGCCGCAGGAAATCGCCGCGCTGGCGGTCTATCTCGCCTCGGACGAGAGTTCCTACACCACCGGCCAAATCCACCTGGCGGACGGCGGCTTCGCCCTGTAGGGCGTCCCGCCGCCAAACGCGCGCCCGCGCCGTGACCGGTCGGTCCGGCCGGCGTTTTTTACGCCTGGCGACTTTCCATTAAGGTCAATTTTTAGGGTTAAGTCAGCGTTAAACACTTCGTGGCAATTTCCCCTTCCGTAGAAGCTGGCGCGCGGGATCGAAGTCCGCGCCGAACGAAGGGGTTGTGTCATGGGCGGCTTGAAGGCCCTGTTTCTCGCCAGCGGCGCGGCAATCGCCATGGCGAGCCTCGCTCAGGCGGCGGATCTGCCGCCGCCGCCCGCCATCGAGCCGGCGCCGCCGATGGTCGCCCCGGAATTCGGCGGATGGTATCTTCGCGGCGACATCGGCATCGGCGCCCAGACCGGCGCCATCAACCCGGTGATCAACCCCAATCCGCTGATCGGCGCGCCGGCCGGCGCCTTCAACAGCTTCTACAACTCGACGCTGTCGGCGGCGGGCATGTTTGACGTCGGCATTGGCTATCAGATCAACAACTGGCTGCGCTTCGACGTCACCGGCGAATACCGCGGCGGATCGCAATTCCAGTCGCTCGAACAGGTCGGCGTGCCGCCGGCCGCCGGCTTTGCGCAAGGCTATCAGAACGCCAATTTCTATCGCGCCCAGGGAACGTCGATCGTCGGCCTCGTCAACGGCTATGTCGACATCGGCACCTGGTACGGCATCACGCCGTTCGTCGGCGCCGGCGTCGGCGTCGCGCAGAACCGGCTGTCGGGCCTCACCGACACCGGATTCACCTACAGCCCCAGCGTGTTCACCAACGGCGGCGCGCCGACCGGCGGCTATTTCAGCAACGGGTCGAAGACCAACTTCGCCTGGGCGCTGATGACCGGCCTCGATTTCAACGTCACCGAGAATCTGAAGCTTGAACTGGGCTATCGCTATCTCAACTACGGCAAATTCGCCTCGGGCGGCTCGAACTGCTTCAACGGCACGGGCGCCAACGGCGGTTTCAGCCCCGCCAATTGCGGCGGCTCCGCGAACTACCTGTCGACCGGCAACCTGTCCTCGCAGGACTTCCGCATCGGCCTGCGCTGGACCTTCCTCGAAGCGCCCAGCTACGCGCCGGCGCCCGAACAGCCGCTGGTGCGCAAATACTGAGATCGCAGCCGTCTCGAAAGCTTGAGCTTGCGGCGCCGGATTCCAACCGGCGCCGCGATGCGTTTGGCGCGCTTGGCGGACTCCGCGACGGCGGTTTCGCGCCGCCAGACGGGGCGAGGCGCCGCGGCGCCATTGCCTTCGCCGACCGGAGCACCTAAGTCGGTCTTCAACTCCGTCACACGTGCGCACCGTCTCTTTCCGGACCGCTCGCGGCGAGGGATGCTTCGGGGCGTGATTCGATGACGGATATTCCGGCGAAGGGGCGCGCCGTCTGGAGGAGCGCGCCGTGGAACAGCCCGGCGCTGCTGCTGACGCTGACCGCGCTGATGTTCGCCGGCCATTCGGTGGTCGGCCGTCTGGCGGTCGGCGAGATTTCGCCGATGACCCTGACCTGCGGCCGCTGGGGCCTGGCGCTGATCCCGCTGGCCCTCGCTACGCGCGCCAATTTCAGGCGGGACCTGGCGATTCTGCGCCCCCGCTGGATTTTCGTCATCGCGATGGGCGCGCTCGGCTTCACCGCATTCAATGCGCTGTTCTACACCGCCGCCCATCGAACCAGCGCGCTCAATCTTTCGATCCTGCAAGGCGCCATCCCGGCTTTCGTGCTGATCGGCGCGCGGCTGGCGTTCGGCGTTCGGGTCGGCGGCTGGCAGGCTTTCGGAGCCTTCATCACGATGGTCGGCGTCGCGGCGATCGCCGCGCAGGGCGACCTCAGCAGGCTGCTCGCCCTCAGTTTCAACGAGGGCGACGCGATGATGGTGCTCGCGTGCATTTTCTACGCTGGCTACACCGTGGGCCTGCGCAGCCGCCCGGCGATCTCCGGCCTCGGCTTTTTCACGGCGATGGCGGCGGTCGCCTTCGTCACCTCGATTCCCCTGCTGGCGATCGAGATCGCCAACGGGGCCTTTGTCGCGCCGACGCTGAAAGGATGGCTCGCGCTGCTCTATGCGGCGTTGCTTCCCTCGCTGATCGCCCAGATCCTCTACATGCGCGGCGTCGAGCTGATTGGCCCCGGCCGGGCCGGCGTCTACGTCAACCTGGTGCCGGCGTTCGGCGCCTTGCTGGCGGTCGTGTTGCTGGGCGAGAGCTTCGCCCTCTATCACGCCGTGGCGCTGGTTCTTGTCATCGTCGGCATCGGCGTCGCCGAGCGGGGCTCGCGGCCCGCCGTGGCGCGCCGCTGAAACTCAGGCGGCGCGATCGGCCGGCGCGGCTCACTTCACCAGCTTGGGCGCGCCGGCGCGCGGGGTTTCGCCTTCCTGCATGACGCCAAGCCGACGCGCGACTTCGGTGTAGGCCTCGATCATGCCGCCGAGGTCGCGGCGAAAGCGATCCTTGTCGAGCTTGTCATTCGACTTGATGTCCCACAGACGGCACGAATCCGGGCTGATCTCGTCGGCCACGACGATGCGCATCGTTTCGCCCTCCCAAAGGCGGCCGCATTCGATCTTGAAATCGACCAGCCGAATGCCGACGCCGAGGAACAGGCCGGTGAGAAAATCATTGACCCGAATGGCCAGCGCCATGATGTCGTCGATCTCCTGGGGAGCCGCCCAGCCGAACGCGGTGATATGCTCTTCGGAGACCAGCGGATCGTTCAATGCGTCGTTCTTGTAGTAGAATTCGATGATCGAGCGCGGCAGTTGCGTGCCCTCCTCGATGCCCAGGCGCGTCGCCAACGAGCCCGCCGCGACATTGCGGACCACCACTTCGAGCGGAATGATCTCCACCTCGCGAATAAGCTGCTCGCGCATGTTGAGCCGGCGGATGAAGTGGGTGGGAACCCCGATATCATTCAAATTCTGGAACAGATACTCCGAGATTCGGTTGTTCAGCACGCCCTTGCCTTCGATCACCTCATGCTTCTTGGCGTTGAACGCCGTCGCGTCGTCCTTGAAATGTTGAATGAGCGTTCCCGGCTCCGGGCCTTCATAGAGGACTTTGGCCTTGCCTTCGTAAATGCGTCGGCGGCGGTTCATGGGCAATAACCGTGGCTTGAGGAAATCCATCATTCGGCCTTTTTCTTAAGGCTCCGACGCGCCGGCGGGCAGCCGTCGGGATATGGTGATTGGGGCCGCGAGAGCCGGCTCGGGAGGCAACTCTTGAGGGCCGGCGACCAGCCCCCTGACAACCTAGCCGATCGACGCCGCTGGCACAACGCATGGACGCCGGCGCGCATTCGCCGCGGCGGACCGCCCTCGCGGACCCATTTTGAGCCGCAATCCGCGCGCTCCCGAAGGCGCGCCGGCCCTCTCGCAGGGGCGACCCGTCCCGGCGAGGCTGTCACACGCCGAGATAGCGCTGAAGGATGTCGGACTGCCCCTTCAGTTCGCTGGCCGGCCCTTCATGCACGATATGCCCGTTGTTGATGAGATAGACCCGTTGCGCCAGGGCCAGCGTCGCCGCGAGGTTCTGTTCGACCAGCACGATGGTCTGTCCGGCCGCCGCCAGGTCGCGACAGGCGCGCACGAGATCGCGCACGATCACCGGCGCCAGCCCCTCGAACGGCTCGTCGAGCAGGACAATCTTGGGATCGCGCACCAGCGCGCGGGCGATCGCCAGCATCTGCTGCTCGCCGCCGGACAGATCGGTCCCCCGGCTTCCCCGGCGCTCTTTGAGCCGCGGGAACATTTCATAGATGCGATCCAGCGGCCAGGGCTTCGGCGCGGTCAGGCTGGCGAGGATGATGTTGTCCTCGACGTTGAGCGCGCCGAAGATGCGCCGATCTTCATGCACGAGCTGCATGCCATGTCGGGCGAGCGTATGGCTCGGCTTTCCCGCGTGGTCGACGCCTTCCAGCTTCACAGAGCCGGAACGCGGGCGCACCACGCCCATCAGGCTCTTGAGGGTCGTGCTCTTGCCGGCGCCGTTTCGGCCGAGCAGCGCCACGACCTCGTTGCGCTCGACGCGCAGCGAGACGTCGAAGAGGATATGGGAGTCCCCGTAGTAGCTGTTCAACCCGGTGACTTCGAGCAGGCTCACTGTTCGAGCACTCCGCCGAGATAGGCTTCCTGCACCGCCGGGTTGCCCTTGATTTCGTCGGGCGTTCCCTCGACCAGGATCCGGCCCTCCTGCAACACTGTGACGCGTTCGGCCAGTTCGAACAACGCGTCCATGTCGTGATCGATGATGATCGTGGTGCGGCCGCGGCTGATCGATTTCAACAGCTTCACCGTCTCCGCGCGCTCGCGTGGGCTCATGCCCGCCAGCGGCTCGTCGAGCAGCAGCAGGCTCGGCGAGGTCGCGAGCGCCAGCCCGATTTCGAGCCGGCGCTTCTCGCCATAGGCGAGACTGGAAACCGCGACGTCGGCGCGCGCTGTCAGTTCGATCAACTGCAAGGTGTGCGCGACCAGTTCGTCGAGTCCGGGGATATGCGAGGGATCGCGCAGGAGATCGAGGCGAAAGCTGCCGCGCTTCTCAGCGAGCGCGGAGATCATGATGTTCTCCCGCACGGTCAGCCGCAGAAACAGCTGATTGACCTGATAGCTCTTGGTGAGCCCGAGCTGGGCGACGGCCGTCACGTCGAAGCCGGTGATGTCGCGACCCTCGAACACGATCTTGCCGGAGGTCGGCGGCACTTCGCAGGTCAGCATCTTGAAGAAAGTGGTTTTGCCGGCTCCGTTCGGGCCAATGATGCCGCGCAGCTCGCCGCGGTTGACGGAGAAATTGATGTCGTTGTTGGCGAGGAGGCCGCCGTAACGTTTGGTCAGACCGCTGGCCTCGAGAATGGGGCCGGACCAGTTGTCCCCGGCGCGATGACGCGGCCGCATAGGCGCCGCCGACGCGGCTGTTGCGATCGCGCGTTGTGCGTCGTCCACGGACGGGCCGGCGGCCCGCGCGGCATCCGGCGGCTCGTCCCTGGCGGCGCCGCTCCCCGCGGCCAGTTCGTAGAGATCTTTGATCGCGCCGATCAGTCCGCGGCGCAGGAAACAGACCAGCAGCACGAACACGACGCCCAGCACCAGCTTCCAGGTCGCGCCAAGATGCAAAGTATTCTGGAAGAAGTCGCTGAGATAAAGCCAGACGGTCGCCCCCAGCAGCGGCCCGAACAGCGTGCCGGCGCCACCGATCGCGGTCTGTATGACCAATTGACCGGACGTATCGAATGTAAACGCCTCCGGCGGCATGAAGCCCTGCAGAACGCCCAGCAGGCCGCCGGCGAAGCCCGCATAGGCCGAGGCGATCACGAAAGCCGTGAGCTTGTAGCCATGCACGTTGTGGCCGACAGCCGCCGCGCGCAACGGGTTATCGCGGATGGCGCTGAAGATGACGCCGACCGGCGAGCGCACGATGCGCAGCGCGATCACGATGCCGACCAGATACCAGAACGCGAAAAACGCGTAGAGCGACCAATCGGTCTTGAGGTGAATGGTCGTGAAGCCGAGCGAAAATGTCGGCGTCGGCACGCCGGGCAAGCCGTTCTCGCCGCCGGTATATTCCGAGAGCGGGTTGAATTCGACGAAATAGAACACCTCGGCGATCGCCACGGTAATCATCGCGAAATAAATGCCGGTGCGTCGCAGCGCGATCAGTCCGACCAGACAGCCAACGATCGACGCCACGATCGTGCCGACGATGATCGCCGTCACGACATGCGGAAAGCCGACGATGGTGAGCAGATACGCGGCGACCATCCCGCCTGTGCCGTAAAACGCCGACTGACCGAAGGAGAGCAAGCCGGTGAAGCCGAACAGGATGTCGAAGCCGATGCCGAACAGGCCCCAGACGACGATGCGGCTCATGGTCGTCGGCGTGAAGTCGAGATAGGGCAGGACGAATGGAGCGGCGATCAGCCCGATCGCCGTCAGCGCCTCGATCAGGTAGGGACGTTGGGTGCGCATCAGGCGTTCGCGCTCATTCGCGGCCGGCGGCGCCGAGCAGACCGTATGGACGAATCACCAGCACCAGCGTCATCGCCACGAAGAGCATGACGTAGGAATAGCCGGGATTGAACATCGACGTTATGCTGATGATCTCGCCGGCGATGAAGCCGCCCAGCACCGCGCCCGGGAACGAACCGACGCCGCCGATGACGACGACCACGAAGGTCTGGACCAGGATTGCTTCGCCGACGTCGGGAGCGATGGAGACCACCGGCGCATTGACGACGCCGGCGAAACCGGCCGCCATGGCGCCGATGCCGAACACCAGCATGAACACCTTGTAGACATCGATGCCCAGCGAACTGACCATCACGGAATCCTCGATCCCGGCGCGAACGATCATGCCGATGCGGGTTCGGTAGAGCACCGCATAGAGCGCAAGCAGCGCGACCGCGACGATGCCGAGCAGCGCCAGGCGGTAGGTCGGATAAACCATGAAGCCAAGCGGCGTGATCCCCGCCAGACCGGGGGGCGGCGGCAGCGTCTTCGACAGGCTGCCAAAGAAAAAGCGGACGACCTCCACGAATACGATACCGAGACCGAAGGTGACCAGCAACTGGTCCTCGTCCGGCCGGGAATAGAAGTGGCGGATCACCAGACGCTCCATCGCCACTCCGACCAGCATCCCGAACAGCGAGCCGGCAATGACGGCGACGATGAACGAGCCTGTGTAGGTATAGGCGAGCCAGCCGGCGTAGCCGCCGAGCATGAACATCGCCCCGTGGGCGAGATTGAGCACGCCGAGCGTGCCGTAAATGATCGTCAAACCGGACGAAATCAGCGCCAGAAGTGCGCCGAGCACCACCCCGTTGAACACCTGCGAGATAAAATTGTCCCAGTTGATCACGCTGTCGTCCGCAATCCCTAGCGATGCAGTTTCGCCGCTGCCCCGGTCGTCTTCTCGACACTAGCGCCAGGCGTCGGCGCCGCCTAGCATTTTGCAAGCGGCCGGGCCGAAAGCCGCGAAGAAAATGCTTCGCGCCCTGGGCCCGGCCACAACTCGGCAAGAGCGTTCTCTCCGCGTCATCGACGCGAAGAGAGCGTCGGGCGCGTCAGGTGTAGTCGCCGAGATTGCAGCCAAAGGCGTCCGGCTTCTGCATCAACGGCTCGCCGGGAACGACTTCGAGCACCTCCCAGTAGTCCTCGGGGTTCTTCATCTCGTTCGGATGCTTGCCGCGCACGATGACGACGGGACGGACCAATTGGTGATCCTCGGGGCGGAAGTGGACGGGGCCGACCATGGAGTCGAAGGTTTCGCCCTTCTCATAGGCTTTGATGACGGTCGGCGGGTAGAAGGTGCCGGCCTCGGAGACCATGCGCGCCCAGATGGCGATCTGCATGTAGGCGTTCTCGGCGCCCCACTCCGGCATATAACCGTACTTCTTGTTGAACGCTTCGACGAACGCCTTGGCCAGCGGATACTTGTCTTCGAGCGTCCACCAGAAATCGGTGGCGGCGAGCACGCCGCCCATGATCTCGGGCCCCACTTCTTTGGCGAGAAACGGGATCTGGTAGGGAATGACGAGCGTCATTTTGGGAATGATGCCGAACTGATGCGCCTGCTGCGTCGACAGCACCGCATCGCGGCCCCAGTTGACGTTGATCAGGAATTCAGCGCCGGAATTCGCGATGTTGGTCAGGTACTGGCTGAAATCCTGGGTGCCGAGCGGCGAGACCTGGTCGGTCACCTGCGTCCAGCCGGCGTTCTGGGTCAGATAGTCGTTCACCGACTTGGTGACGGTGTGACCATAGGTGTAGTCCGGCGTCATGAACGCCGCTTTTCTGTTTTTGCCGAAAGTCTTCACCAACACGGGACCGATCGCGGCGGCCGCGGTCTGGCCATAGAAGCACTGGCGGAAGCCGTAGCGGACGCAGTCCTTGCCGGTGGTGTCGTTCGAGCCGGAGATTGCGGCGGCGTAGAGCACCTTTTCGCGCTGGGCGAAATGATTGAGCGCGACCGCGACCGCCGACGAAGTCGATCCGGTCATCAGGACGACCTTGTTGTCGTTGATGAAGGTCTGCTCTATCTGCACCGCGTTGTTCGGTTTGGCGGCAGAGTCGGCGGAGACCAGTTTCACCGTCTTGCCCAGCAGGCCTTTGGTGACCTTGGGCGCGATTGTCTTGACAAGCGCGTTGCCCTCGTTGAGGTGCTCGACCGCAAGCTCCCAGCCCTTCAGCTCATCCGCGCCCGCCTGGGCGTAAGAGCCGGTCAGCGGCACGGCGGCGCCGATGGTCACAGTCGAGCCCGACGAGCCCTCGGGCCAGGTTCCGAGCGGCGGAAAGTCCTCGGCGTGAGCCGGCAGGATCAGGCCCGCCGGCAACATCGCGCCGCCGACGAGGCCGGCGCCGGCCTGAAGCAACCCGCGCCGCGAAACAGCCGCGCCAATGTCGTCCAGACCGAATTTTCTGCGAGTCATCTTTCTTCCTCCCCGAGGTTGGACCGTTCACGGCTAAAAACGACCAGCTCGCGCCGTCGACGGCGTCTCCTGGTCTTTTTGCTCCGGTGCATAGCCGCTTGTCGCTCGCCGGCCGTCAATTCGACTTTGGTTGAATCGGTTGGCGATCTCTCGCAGCGGCCGATGTCGGCGCGAGCGCGCCGCCCCGGCGCATTTCCACCAGCCGGCCGCGGTCAAGCACCGCGATGTCGCTGGCCAGACGCTCGACTTCGCTGACCCTGTGGCTCACGAAGACGATCGGAATCGAAAAGGCGTCGCGCATCTTCTCGATGTAGCCGAGGATGTCCATTCGACGCGCATCGTCGAGCGCGGCGAGCGGCTCGTCCATCAGTAGCAGGCTCGGACTGGCCAGCAAGGCGCGGCCGATCGCCACGCGCTGCTTCTCGCCGCCCGACAGGCGGTCCGGCCGCCGCGCCAGCAACGGGGCGATCCCGAGCAAGGACGCCACCGCGTCGAAATCGACAAAGCGCCGCCCCGAGGGGGTGAAGCGCTCGCCGTAGCGGAGATTTTGCGCGACGCTCAGGTGGGGAAACAGCCGGGGCTCCTGAAAGACATAGCCGATGCGTCGACGGCGCGGCGCGCGGTCGACGCCGGAGGCGGTGTCCAGCAACACGTCTCCGTCGATCACGACCCGGCCCTCGCGCGGACGCAACAGACCGGCGACAATGTTCAGCAGGGTCGTCTTGCCGGCCCCCGAGGCGCCGCATAGCGCGAGCACGCGGCCATGGGCCGCGATGCGCGCCTCGAGGCGGAACTCGCCGAACGAATGAGCAGCGTCGATCTCGATCACCGGTCGGTCATCCCGGAGACGCGCCGCGCCAGCAATTCGGACGCGACGATCGCGCTGAAGGCGATAGCCACCGCCACCAGGGTCAGGCGCACGATGCTGGTCTCGGCGCCGGGCTGCTGCGTGTAGCCGTAGATCGCGGTGGCGATGGTCTGCGTCTCGCCGGGAATATTGGCGACGAACGTGATGGTCGCGCCGAATTCGCCGATCGCCCGCGCAAAGCCGAGGATCAGTCCGGCGAACACGCCGGGCAGCGCCAGCGGCAGGGTGATCGTGAAGAACACCGCCAGCGGCGGCGCGCCCAGCGTCTCGGCCGCCTGTTCGAGGCGCGCATCGACCGCCTCGATCGACAGGCGGATGGTCCGCACCATCAGCGGGAACCCCATAATCGCGGCGGCGAGCGCCGCGCCGGTCCAGCGGAACGCCAGCACGATTCCGCAGCAGGCTTCCAGCGCATGTCCGAAAACGCCCTGCCGCCCGAAGGCGATCAGCAGCGCCCAGCCGGTGATGACCGGCGGCAACACCAGCGGCAGATAGACCAGGCCGTCGATCAGCAGCTTGCCGGGAAACTGCCGCCGCGCCAGCAGCCAGGCCACGGCGACGCCGAACGGCAGACTGGCGAGCGCGCCGACCGTCGCCACTTTCAGCGACAGGCCGATCGCCGTCCATTCCTGCGGCGAAAAGCCGACCCAGACGCCGATCCCCTGCCCCTGCTCCACGCGCGCCTCGCTGCGCCGGACGGCCCCGGCCGGCGGCCTTCGACGATCCCCTCCTCTATATAGACCGCGATATAGCGCGGCAAACGCCGCGCCGCCGCCGGCGCCAAGGCCGGAAGTCAGGCTTTCGGCGCGGCCTCGCGCACGATCGAGGCCATGGTTGACGAGGCTTCGTCGCCCATCGCCTCGAGCCCGGCGATCACCCCGGCGCGGTCGGCGGCGGGACGGTTCTGGCTGGCCTTCCATTTGCCGGCGATATGGGTGATCTCCATTTCGAGGCCGATGATCGCCTTGATCTGCATCTCGATGAACGCCTCCGGCGCGTCGCCGACCGCCCATGGCGCGGCGCGCGCGCCCTCCTGGCGATTGGTCAGCGCCTCGATCTGCGCGCGCAGCCAGCCGGCGTCTTCGATCACCTTCGGGCGGCCGCGAACCTGAACCATCACGTAGTTCCAGGTCGGAACGACGCGGCCGGTCTCCTGCTTGGTCTGATACCACGACGGCGTGATGTAGTGATCGGCGCCATGAAAGATCACCAGCGCCTCGTCGGCCTCCTGCAGGGCGCGCCACTGGCCGTTGGCGCGCGCCATATGCGCCTGCAGCGTTCCCAGCCGCGAGGCCGCGGGGTCGACGAGGAAGGGGATGGCGTTGGCCTCCAGCCCCTGCGCGCCGTGCGAAATCAGCAGGCCCAGCGGATGGCTGCGGATCAGCGCATGCTGCGCTGCAAGATCATCCTGGCGATGGGGAAACGGCTCATACATCGAAGGCTCCGGCAAGCAACCGCCGCGATCATAACGACCGGGCGACGCGCCGGCCAATCGAATCGGCGGCGGAACGCCGCGCCGGGCCGCTCGCGTCGCCGGGCTTTCGCCGACGCGCCGGCCGTGGCAAGCATGGGCGGCCTGAGCCGGGCGCGCGCCACGGCCCCGGCGTCGGCGAAGGCGGGAGCCCTGGGATCGTGACGCAGACGAAAGCCCGCGGCGACGGCTCGCCGCCGGTCGCCCGCAAACGGCCAGCGCACAGGTCGGCGCATGGCGTGCGGTGGATTGACGACTATGCCTGGCTGAAGGCCGACAACTGGCGCGACGTGCTGCGCGATCCCGCCGCCCTGCCCGCCGACATCCGCGACTTGCTGGAGGCGGAGAACGCCTATGCGGAGCGGCGGCTCGGCCCCTCCCGACCCCTCCAGCAGCGGCTGGTGCGCGAGATGCGCGCGCGACTGCAGGAGGACGACAGCGAGGTTCCCCAGCCCGACGGCCCGTTCGCCTATTACGCGCGTTTTCGCCAGGGCGGCCAGCACCGGATTTTCTGCCGCCAGCCGCGCGACGGCGGCGCCGAAACAGTCCTGCTCGACGGCGACGCCCGCGCCGCCGGCAAGGCGTTCTTCCAGCTTCTCGACGCCCGGCATTCGCCTGACCACGGCAAGGTCGCCTGGAGCGCCGACGACAAGGGCTCGGAAATCTTCACCATTCGCGTCAGCGACGTCGAGCGCGACGCCGACCTCGACGACAAGGTGGGCGACTGCACCGGCCACCTCGTCTGGACGCGCGACTCGCGCGGCTTTCTCTATGTCGGGCTCGATGAGAACCATCGCCCGTGCCGCGTCCTGCTGCACCGGCTCGGCGCGCCCGCCAGCGACGATGTCGAAATCTACGCGGAGGCCGATCCGGCCTGGTTCATCAACATCGCGCCGACCCGCCTCGGCGCGCTGGCGGTGATCACCGTGCATGGCCACGACGCCTCCGAGGCGCATGTCGTCGACCTCGACCATCCCGCGGTCGCGCCGCGATTGATCGCCGCGCGCCAGCCCGGCCTGCGCTATCAGGTGATGGATCACGGCGAGTGCTATTTCATCCGCGCCAACGCCGGCGGCGCGCAGGATTTCAAGATCGTCACGACGCCCAAGGACGCGCCCGGCGTCGAGAACTGGCGCGAACTCGTCGTCCACCGTCCCGGACGGCTGATCGAGGCCGCGTCGCTGTTCGAGAGCTTTCTTGCGCGGCTGGAGCGCGAGGACGGCGCGCCGCGCATCGTCGTGCGCGAGCTCGCCACCGGCGAGGAGCACGCCATCGCATTCGAGGCGGAGACCTATTTCCTCGGCTTCGAGAACACGCTCGAATTCGCCAGCCCGACGCTCCGTTTCGCGTTCTCGTCGATGAGCTGCCCGAGGGAGACCTACGACTACGACATGGCCCGCCGCCAGCGCACCTTGCGCAAGAAGCAGATGGCGCCGAAGAATTTCGCGACCGCCGACTATGTCACGCGCCGGATCTTTTGCGCCGCGCCGGACGGCGAGAGCGTGCCGATCTCGATCCTGCATCGGCGGGAGACGCCGATCGACGGGACGGCGCCGCTGCTGATCTACGGCTACGGCGCCTATGGCCTGGTGATCGACGCGTCGTTCTCGACCAATCGCCTGTCGCTGGTCGATCGCGGCTTTGTCTATGCGATCGCCCATGTGCGCGGGGGAACCGACAAGGGCTGGGGCTGGTACGAGGACGGCAAGCTCGCCCACAAGGCCAATACGTTCGGCGATTTCATCGCGGCGACGCGGCACCTGATCGACCACGGCTTTGGAGCCGCCGGCCGCGTCGTGGCGCATGGCGGCAGCGCCGGCGGCATGCTGATGGGGGCGATCGCCAACCGGGCGCCCGAACTCTACGCAGGCATCATCGCCGACGTGCCGTTCGTCGACGTGCTCAACACCATGCTCGATCCGAGCCTGCCGCTCACCCCGCCGGAATGGCTCGAATGGGGCAATCCGATCGCCGACGCTGAGGCCTTCGCGACCATTCGCGCTTATTGTCCCTACGACAATGTGCAGCGCCAAGCCTATCCGGCGATCCTCGCGCTGGCTGGCCTGACCGATCCGCGCGTGACCTATTGGGAGCCGGCCAAATGGGTCGCCAGGCTGCGCGCGACGATGACCGGCGGCGGCCCGGTGCTGCTCAAGACCAATATGGAGGCCGGCCACGGCGGCGCGTCCGGGCGCTTCGACAAGCTCGAGGACGTGGCGCTCGCCTACGCCTTCGCGCTCGCCTGCGTCCGGCGGAGCTTGTAGCGGCTTGCGCGACGAGAGGCCGCAAATATCCGCTATCGCGATCCGCCCGGCGGCGAATGCAGAAACGCGCGCACCAGCGGATTGACCATCTCCGGCCGCGTCAGCGGCGCCATGTGACCGCCGCCGGCGATCTCCTGGAATGTCCACTTCGGGCAGGCGCCGCGCAGAAGCGCCGTGATCTCGCGGATCGGAAATACGGTCATCGGGTCGCTCACGACAAGCGTCGCGTCGGGGAGCAGGCGCACCCATTCCTCCAGCGGCGTGGTCTCGTCCATCACCGCGTCCCACTCGTGGAAATTCGGCTTCAGCGCCTCCGCGAACGCGCTTCGTCGTTCCGCGGACATCGTCTCCCAGGAGCCGGCGCCGCCCCAATAGTCGGCGAATTGCTCGGCCGCCGCCGCCCAGTCGCCGAGCGCGCCGCGCGTCTTGATGACGTTGCGCAGGGCCATCGCCTCGGCGAATGCATCCGCGCGTCCCGCCTGCCTGAGCAGGTAGAACGGATTGGGCTCCAGAAGCGCCAGCCGGGCGATACGGCCAGGCGTCCGCGCGGCCAGCTTCATTGCGACCGCCCCGCCGAAGGAATGGCCGACCAGGCTGACGGCCCCGGCGCTCGCCGGCAGCGCGGCCTCCACAAGATCGACCTGATCCTCGAGAGACTGCGGCGTCGCGCCCAACCACGGCGGCGTCTTGCCATAGCCGAACAGATTGACCGCGCGGACGTGAAAGTCGGGCTTCAGATCGTCGACCAGGCGGCGCCATTGGCGCGCGCCCGCGACGCTTGAATGCAAAAGCACGACCAGGGGACCGGACCCCGCCTCGATGAAGTCGACCTCGATCATTGGCGGCTCGTTCTCCTCGCCTGCGTCAGCATACGATCCCTGGCGACTTCCACAACGGTCGAGGCGCGGCGCATGTCGTTTCGAACGAAGCCAGCCGGACGGACGATGTATAGAATGGAAGCAGCGAATTGACTTCCGCAGGCTTCGACGACGACCATGATGACGGCGCGGCGTGCGCCGGGGCTCTGGCGGCCGCGCGGCCGGGATATCGACGACAGGGACAACGCTCATGCCGAACGCCCACGATCTCGTCCGCTATCCCGATCTGTGCTTCCCCCAGACCCACCCGGTCGCGCTCGGCGCGTTCGCCGCGTTGTTCGGCAAGGCGCACACGCCGTTCGCCACATCGCGGGTGCTCGAAATCGGCTGCGGCGGCGGCGTCAATCTCATCAGCATGGCGCTTGGCGCGCCGGCCTCCGAATTCGTCGGCGTCGATCTCGCCGAGCAGCCGATCGCGCTCGCCCGCGCCGCCGCCGAGGCCTCGGGCGTGCGCAACGTGCGCTTTCACGTTCAGGACATCCGCGACATGGACGCCTCGCTCGGGCGCTTCGACTATATCATCGCCCACGGCGTCTACGCCTGGGTTCCCGCCGAGGTCAGCCGCGCGCTGATGCGGATCGTCGGCGCGCTGCTGAGCGCCGACGGACTGGCGCTGATCAGCTATACCGCCCATCCCGGCGGCCGCCTTCACCAGGCGGTGCGCGACGTGCTGCTCGCCGCCGCCAAGGGCGCCGCGGATCCCCGCGAAGGGCTCGAGCGCGCCCGCGCCGCCCTCACCGAACAGATCGCGATCTGGTCCGAGGCGGACGCCTTTCAGCGCGCGATGATCGTCGTCGCGCGTCATATCATCGAGCAACCGCCCGAGGTTCTGTTCCACGACGAGATGACCGCGTTCTACGAGCCGCATCTGCTGCGCGATGTCATCACGGCCGCCGGCGAGGTCGGCCTGACCTATCTCTGCGACGCGCAGCCGCGATTCAGCGCGGAAGTGTTTTTCCCTTCCGAAAAATACGCGGCCGCGCGGGCGAGCGCGGCCGGCGATTGGGCGCGCTTCGAACAGTTCGTCGACTTCACCGAAATGCGCTCGTTTCGCAGCTCGATCTTCTGTCGCGGCGCCAGCGCCGACCGCCGTCTGGAAGCGCAACGGCTGCGCGGCCTGTGGGCGTGCGGCGATCTCCGGGCGGCGGAGCCCGATCCCGAAGAGCCCGGCAGCTTCGCCTTCCGCGCCAGCGGCGCAAAGATCGCCACCAACAATCCGACGCTGGCGGGGTTCCTCGCCAGCCTCGCCGCGGCGTTCCCCGCGTGCATCGCGCTCGACGCCGCCGCCGAGGAGCCCGGCCTCGCCGAATATGTGCTGACGCTGTTCGTGGCGAATGTCATTCGCATCACCGCCGCGCCGCTGCCGTTCGCGCTGGCGCCCGGCGATCGCCCGATCGCCAGTCCGCTCGCCCGCTTCCAGGCGGCGCGCGGCGAGAACACTGTCGCCACGCTGCTTCACTATCCCTACACCTTCGACGATGATTCCGCCCGCGACTTCCTGGTGGCGCTGGACGGAACCCGGACCCGCGACGATCTCGCCCGCGAAATCGCCGCGCGAACCGGCGCGAGCGAGGAAGCCGCAAGGGCGCAGGTCTCCGAGAGGCTGGCGGAGTTCACCCGGCATTGCCTGATGGTGGGGTAGGTCTGGAACGCACCCCATTGCGGCCAGTTCCGGCTGACACGGCGGTTCTCTAGATGGCTCCGAGACTCCATTGACCGCAACACCTTTCCAGTGGCTTCCCGGCCGGGGCTATGATCCCGCCGCGTTGCGACGCCTGGAACAGGCTTCCCCCCGACCGGTTCAGCCGATGGGGGAAGCCTGGTTCATGTCCGACAAGCGCCGCATGTATCCCGAACTGTTGGGCGACCTCGCCGCCATCCCCACAAGAGACCTTCAATACATCCTGGGCGAGATAGCCAGCGGAACATCCAGCTTCGGGCACTACGACGAATGGAGCGATTGGCTCCACTATCTCCTTCCGCGCCTCGTTCCTCGCAGCCACGAGACTCATGTTGAGCCTTTGCTGGAGATTCTCATCACCGCCCTCGTGACCCAATATCCAGCCGGGCTGGAGGAGGCGCGCTATCCCGGCTTCCGCGAAGACGTGCTCGCCAGCGTGGGCCAATGCCTGATGGACGCCGTCTGCTGGCCAGGCGGCGCCCTGGACGTCAAGGTTTGTCTGAATTTCTCCGCGGGCTCCGACGGAGTTTGGCACTGGTACGTCGCCAGCGGCGCGCTGTCCGCCTCGATGTTCCTGTGCCTGAAGTATCTTCTGCCGCGGGAGGTGAAGCCCTGGCTGGACTCGGCGCTCGCGATCGACGAGCCCCACTGGCGCGCACAGGTGCTGATCTGGCTCTTGGGCGCGAGGGACATGCTGAGCGGCGCGATTCGGCAGCCCTCGCAGTTCGCCCAGTCCGACTATCCCCCCATCGACTGGGCGTGGTCGCACTGTCTCAAAGGAAATTATTCGGGCGACAATAGCGGCAACGCCGCTCAAGTGGACTTCATCCCGGAGGCCAATCGGCGCGCGGCGATCGAGGCTGTCAAAAGACATTTCACCGAGACCGTTTCCCTGGACTGGCTGCAATCCTTCACGACTGACCCATCCCTGGAAGCGGAACTGGCCGATACGCCGTTCTGGTTCTTTGATCTGTACGGAGAGAAGTCAGGCGCTTGACGGACGATGCGAAGGTTGGAACCCAGTCTCAGAGCAGCTTCGCTGACCCGCCGAGTGAATTGCGGCGACGCCGCGCGGCTGGCTCCCTACTTCTGATTGTAATCGTAGTCCTTCAGTAGTTTGGAGATCCGCACGGGCGCTTGAGAACCTTGTCTGGTTTCGATGTCGTCGACCTTCCACTGGCCGCCCTCGCGCACGAAAAAGTAGACGTTGACGTCGGCCTCCTTGAAATTCCTGAACGTCGCCGTAACCGTCGCCTTGTCGTCGGCGACGACGGCGGGGCCGACTTTGATGTTCGACAACTCGGAATCCTGGCCGTCGATGACGAAATCCCAGTCAAGCGCGCAAATTCCGCTCGCGACTTCACAATCGCGGTTGCGCCTGAAAAGCGCGGCGAGCGATTTCGAGGCCCGTTTTACGATGAGTTCGTCGCTCGCCTGGCCTTCCAGCGCGGACGATTTTTCCGCGCGACGATAGAGATCGTAGATCTGGCGCAACCAGACCGCCGGATCGGGTTCGCGCGCATTCACCTGCGCTCGCGCCGGCGTGACGCCCTGCGCCGCGATGAGCCCCACGGCAAGCGCCGCCGCCGCCATCCTGTTGCCCCAAGTCGTCATTGCCCGCCCCTCACCGTCGCGGCGCATTCGACTGGGCGAAATACGCGTCGAGCTCCTGGCGGCTGGCCAGGCGCCGCGCCTCGGACGTCTCATAGCCGATTTCCGTCTCGCTGTTCTCCAGCCGCGCGAAAATGCTGTCGGCGAAGGCGTCGAGATCGGCGCCGAACGTGTGCAAGCCCGGGCCGCCGAGATCCGTGTTGACAGCCGGCGGCACGATCTCGACCACATCGAGCGTGGTGTCCTTCAACTGATGACGCAGGCTCAGCGTGAAGGAATGCAGCGCCGCCTTGGTGAGGCAATAGGTTGGCATGAAGGCGATGGGCGCGAACGCCAGACCCGACGTGACGTTGACGATCGCGCCGAACGGCGCCTTGGCCAAATGGGGCAGCAGCAGCATGGTGAGGTGAAGCGGGGCGTCGAGGTTGGTGGCCAGCTCGGCCCGGTGCGCCGACCAGTCCTGGGGCTGCAACAGCGGCGCCGGCCGGTTCTGGATGCCCGCGTTGTTGACGAGGACGTTCAGCGCGGGAAAACGCGCGATGACCTCCTCCATCAACGCCACGCGGCCCGCTTCGCTCGACACGTCGCCGCGCAACGTCTCCAGCGCGGGCATGTCGCGCTTCGCCGCCGCCAGCGCTTCGGCGCGGCGCCCGCTGATGACGACGCGATTGCCGCGCGCGGCGTAGCGCCTGGCGAGCGCAAGGCCAATGCCGCTGCCGCCGCCCGTCACGAGAATGGTGTTGCCCGTCATCCGCATGGGTTGGCGTCCTTTGCGCGGCTCATTATTTCGTTGCCGTCGGCCTCTTGCCGGCGAAGGGATGGCGCCCGTTCTCCGTCGAGCAGCCCTCTGAACGCTCGCGCTCGTGCGAGCCTTTCTCGCCTTTACTCACCGAGGCCAGAGTCCATATATTTGCGTTGAGACCATAGCCCGATGGCGTGTCTGCCTCAATGTGCGCTCCCGGCCGGTTTTGACGGCGATGGGTCGGGCAAGCCGAAGCGCGGTCTACAAGAGGTCATAGATCGGTTCTCGACCCTTCGAGGTCAATGATCACCACCAGCGCTGATCATGAGCCCGGGAATAGCAGGATGGACGAGAAGGAGATTCGAGAGGCGCTCGATCGCCACTGGGCAGCCTCGGACGCCAATGACTTCGATGTCGAGCACGACATCTACCGTGAGGACGCCGTGCTCGAATATCCGCAATCGGGCGAGCGCATCAGGGGCCGGCGCAACATCCAGGCTTCGCGCGTCGCGCAGCCGGACGCGAAGCGCTTCACGGTGCGCCGGATCGTCGGCGCAAACGACCTCTGGGTCACCGAATTCATCCTCGCCTATGACGGTCGGCCGTCCTATTCGGTGAGCGTCATGGAGTTCGTCGATGGCAAGGTGGCCCGCGAGACCCAATATTTCGCCGATCCGTTCGAGCCCGGACCTTCGCGCGCGCCCTGGGTTGAGCGAACGGGATGAAACCGGCGGGACGGTCGTGCGCCCGCGCGTGATGGACCGCACGGAGATTCCCGTCGACACTGTGGAGCTCGCGCATTTTCTCATCGGCAAAATGCTCGTGCGGACGCTGGCCGAAGGCGCGGCGGGTGGCCGCATCGTCGAGACCGAGGCCTATGGCGTCGGCGACCCCGCGGGCCACGCCTATCGCGGCATGACGCCGCGCAATCGGGCGCTATTCCTCGAGCGCGGGCACGCCTATGTCTATCTTGCCTACGGCGTCTCGTTCATGCTGAACGTCTCCAGCGAGAAGCCCGGCGTCGGCGCGGGTGTCCTGATCCGGGCGATCGAGCCGACCGACGGCATCGCGATCATGGCGCGAAATCGCGGCGCGGAGCGGGTGCGGGACCTCGCGCGAGGACCGGGACGGCTGTGCGCGGCGCTGGCGATCGACCGCCGGCTGGACGGGATCGACCTCTGTCAGGCGGGCCCGCTGTGGCTCGGATCGGACGGTCACGTATCGGGCGAAATCGGGCGGAGCAAACGGATCGGCATCACGCGCGCAGCCGACAGTCCGATGCGATTCTACGTTCGGGGCAATCGGTTCGTCAGCGGCCCGCGGGCGCTCAACGGATGAGAGAAGCAACTTCGCGGCGCGAGGGCCCCGGTCCTGCCCGATAACACCGACCGACCGGTCCATTTCAGCTTTCATCCTCCAGGTCTCGCAAGGCCGCCATTCCGCTTCCGGCCGGTTCCGGGGCCGCGCCCCGCTTGCATCCTCGCAAGGAAGCGGCCTATGCCTTCCCCGTCGATTACCTCTTTTTCGAGCGCGCGATGATCCGCCACACCGTCTTCGTGAAATTTCCCGCCGACGAGCGTCCCGAGGCGATCGGGGCGGTGTTCAAGGCGCTCGACGATCTCAAGGCGGTCGTTCCCGGAATGCTGCGCTTCGCGGCCGGCGCAAACGTCAGCCCGGAGCCGCTGTCGCGCGGCTTCACCCACGCCTTCGTCGCCGATTTCGCCGACGCGGCGGCGCGCGACGCCTATCTCGTTCATCCCGCGCACAAGGCGGCCGGCGCGCAGCTTGTCGCGGCGGCGGAGGGCGGCCGGGACGGGCTCGTCGTCATCGATATCGCGATCGCGGATTGACGCGGGCGTGCGTCGTCGCGGCCGCCGGTCGATTGGTCAGCGATGTAGACTTAAGATTAATGATCGTCGGACGACGAATGCGTCGCGGCGCGCTTGTCTTGATGTCTGACGCTGGGTTACAACGGTCCGCCCAGGCAAAAAAAGAGGCCACCCGAAAGCGGCCTGAGTCTGGGGAGGAAACGCCCAAGGAGGGCATGCGACGAGCGATCGTCGCGTGCTCAATTTACGGTCTGCCCGGCCGACTTGAAATGGCCAAGACGCCGCTATGGAGCATATCTGTGGCGGCGTGATTTTTTTGCACCATGTCCTGGTTCGCCGTCGGGCGGCGGCGCGGCGGGGCCGGGCCATCCGGGGTCAAGTTCTCGATCATTGAAATCAAAGGGATTTTCCTGGCGCTGAAGCGCGGAGTCGCGCAAAAACCGCCGCGCCGCTCAATCCATGCCCTCGAGCTCGCCGATCATCCTTTCGATCAGCGACAGCCCGATCTTCCAGAACGCCGGGTCGCGGGCGTCGAGGCCGAACGGGGCCAGCAGTTCGGCGTGGTGCTTGGTGCCGCCGGCCGCCAGCATCGCCAGATAGCGCTCCGCGAAGCCCTCGCGCGAGCCCTCGTAGACGCCATAGAGCGAATTCACCAGGCAATCGCCGAACGCATAGGCGTAGACGTAGAACGGCGAATGGATGAAATGGCCGATATAGGCCCAGTAGGTCTCGTAGCCCGGCCCCAGCCTGATCGCCGGCCCCAGGCTCTCGCTCTGCACGCTCATCCAGAGTTCGCCGATCGACTGGGCGGTCAATTCGCCCTTCTTGCGCTCGGTGTGCAGCTTGCGCTCGAAATTGTAGAAGGCGATCTGGCGCACCACCGTGTTGAGCATGTCCTCGACCTTCGAGGCGAGCATGGACTTGCGCATCGCGGGATCGGTGGTCGAGGCGAGCAGCGCGCGGAACGTCAGCATTTCGCCGAACACCGAGGCGGTCTCGGCGAGGGTCAGCGGCGTCGGCGCCATCAGCGCGCCGTTGGGCGCCGCGAGCACCTGATGCACGCCATGCCCGAGTTCATGGGCCAGCGTCATCACGTCGCGCGGCTTGCCGAGATAGTTGACCAGCACGTAAGGGTGCGCGGACGGCGTGGTCGGATGCGCAAACGCGCCCGGCGACTTGCCGGGGCGCACCGGCGCGTCGATCCAGCCCTCGTCGAAGAACCGCCGCGCGATATCGGACATGGCGGGCGAGAAGCCGCGATAGGCGTCGAGCACGGTGTCGCGCGCCGCGCTCCAGGAGAACACCCGCTCGGGCGCGCGGGGCAATGGCGCGTTGCGATCCCAATGATTGAGCTGCTCCTTGCCGAACCAGCGCGCCTTCAGCTTGTAGTAGCGATGCGACAGGCGCGGATAGGACGCGATGACCGCGGCGACCATCGCCTCGACCACTTCGCGCTCGACGCGATTGGCGAGGTGGCGGGAATCGGCGATGTCCTCGAACCGCCGCCAGCGATCGGACACGTCCTTGTCCTTGGCGAGCGTGTTGGTGATCAGTGCGAAAGTGCGCAGATGGGCGCCCAGAGTCTCGCCGAGCGCATTGGCGGCGGCCTCGCGCTTCTTCTCGTCGGCGTCCTGCAACTTGGCGAGCAGCGGCTCCAGCGTCAGCTCCTCGCCCTCGAACTTGAAGCGAAGCGCAGCGATCGTGTCGTCGAACAGCCGGTTCCACGCCGCCGCGCCGCTCACCGACTTTTCGAGGAACAATTGCTCGATCTCGTTGGAAAGCTGATGCGGGCGTTCTTTTCGGATGTCCTCGAGCCACGGGCGGTAATGGCCGGCCAGCGGATCGGCCATCGCCGCGTCGATCAGCGCGTCGTCGAGCCGATTGAGCTCCAGTTCGAAGAACAACAGATCGCCCGCCAGCGCGGTCACCTTCTCCTGCGCGTCGCCGTAGAATTTGGCGCGCGCCGGATCGCTGGTGTCGCCGGCGTAGACGAGGCCGGCGTAGGACATGATGCGCCCGACGAGGTCCTGTATCGCTTCATAGGCCTTCACCGCCTGCCCGAGCTGTTCCCCGGCGGCCGGGCCCTTGGCGAGGGTTTCGAGCTTGTCGCGATAGCGTTCCGCGAAGGCCTTGGCCTCCTCGGCGGCGCGCTGCAAATCGGCGACGAACACCGGCGAGTCCATGCCGGAATAGAGGTCGTCGAGCCGCCATTCCGGCAGCGCGCCGAGGTCCGGCGTCGCGGCGCCTGAAGCCGCGGCCTGGCGAACGACGCCGCCCGAAAAAATCGCGTCCTTGAACATCGCCGCGCCTCGCTGGGGATTCCCCGCCTATATCGTCCAAGGCGCGCGCGCATTCAATGGCCGGAACGGCTCCCGGACCAGGACGCGCGCCAAAATGGGACGCCATTAACACGGCGTTTACTGCGATGGCCGACGATGCGTCGATAAGCGGCCGAACGGGCCGCATGGCGTGGAAAGCACATGGCCGCTCTGATTCTTATCGTCGACGATGATCCGATTCAACGCCGGCTGCTGGAGGCCATGGGCCGGCGATTCGGTTACGACGTGGAGGTCGCCGGGTCGGGAGAAGAGGCGCTGGCGCGGCTGGAGGCCGCCGAGCGCCCGGCGGTCGATCTGATCGTGCTCGATCTGGTGATGCCCGACCTCGACGGCATGGGCGTGCTGGCCCGGATGCGCCAGCGGGCGATCCGGGTGCCCGCCATCGTCCAGACTGCGCATGGCTCGATCGAGGCGGTGATTTCGGCGATGCGCGCCGGCGCGCTGGACTTTGTCGTCAAGCCGGTGGGCGCGGAGCGGCTGCAGGTCTCGATCAAGAACGCACTGCGGGTCGACGCGCTCGAAGACGAGTTGCGCCGCGCCACCCGCCGCAGCGCCGGCGAGCTGACGTTCAAGGACATCGTCACCAAGGCCGAGAACATGGCGCGCGTCATCCGGCTGGCCGAGCGCGCGGCGAAGTCGAACATTCCGGTGTTGATCGAAGGCGAATCGGGCGTCGGCAAGGAATTGATGGCGCGCGCGATCCAGGGCGGCTCCGAGCGGCGCGGCAAGGCCTTCGTCACCGTCAATTGCGGGGCGCTGCCGGAAAACCTGATCGAATCCATCCTGTTCGGCCACGAAAAGGGCGCCTTCACCGGGGCGACGGAACGGCACATCGGCAAGTTCGCCGAGGCCAACGGCGGCACGCTGTTTCTCGATGAAATCGGCGAATTGCCGCTGGAAGCGCAGGTCAAGCTGTTGCGCGCGCTGCAGGACGGCGAGATCGATCCGGTCGGCGCGCGACGGCCGGTCAAGGTCGATTTCCGGCTGGTTTCAGCGACCAACCAGAACCTCATCGATCTGGTCAAGCGCGGCCGCTTCCGCGAGGATCTGTTCTATCGGCTGAACGTCTTTCCGATCACCATTCCGCCGCTGCGCGCCCGCGCCAGCGACGTCGCGGATCTGGCGCGGCGCTTTGCGGCGCGCTTCTGCGCTGAGGAAGGCAAGCGCATCCGGGGCATCTCCAGCGAGGCCCACGCGTTGCTGGGCGCCTACGACTGGCCCGGAAACGTCCGCCAGCTGGAAAACGCGATGTTCCGCGCCGTGGTGCTCGCCGACGGCGACGAGTTGACGACCGCCGAGTTTCCGCAGATCGCCGCGCAGGTCGAGGGGTTCGATATCAAGATCCCCCCCTTCCCGCCGCCGTCCAACCCAGCCAGCCGCCGCCTGGCCAACCCGAGATGGCGCATTTCGAGCCGCGCGACCCCAATGTCATGCGCCTGATCGACGACACCGGCGACGTGCGCAAGCTCGCCGACATCGAGGCGGAGGCGATCCGCTTCGCGCTCGCCCATTATCGCGGCCAAATGTCGCAAATGGCGCGCAAGCTCGGCATCGGCCGCTCGACACTCTACCGGAAAATGAAGGATATTGGCGTCGACGGCGACGCTATGGGAGAAGATATCGACGATGCGGCGGCGTGAAGCGCGATCCGGGCTCTCGACGCGCGGACGCCGGCGGAGCGACAAGGCGGCGCCGTGGACCATCGGCGCTCTGCCGCTGCAGACCGAAATAGGTTAGTGTGGCGCGCAGAGTTATTCCATGAGATCGCTCGACAAGTCGTTTTTGCTGGCGTTGGTCTGCGTCCTGGCGCCGGGCGTCTGTCTTTTCGCCAGCGCGGAAGACGCTCCGGCGACGCCAGCGCGCGCCAGTTCGACGGAGATCCGATTCGAGAGCTTCATGAAGCCTTCGGCGGCGGATGATCCGGCCGACTCGCCTTCGGCGCGCAAAACACTCTCCGCGGCGAGCCATCGGACGCGAGGCGCGCAAGCCGCCTTCCCCTTCCAACCTGAACTTCCGCCTGACGACGGCAATGATCCGCCGTCGGTCCTCAACCGTCCCCCGAACGCCCCGCCAACCGCCGTCGCCGCGGCGGCGCAGCCGGGGATCGCCTCGGCCGCCGGCGCCTCGGCCGCCGACGTCGAGGCGGCGATCGAGACGATGCTGGCGGAAAAGGCGCGGGGCAAACCTGTCGGGGCGCGCGACTGGCGCGCCGCGCGGATGGCGATCGGCGTCTTCTACCTCATCCGCGGTTTCGCCCCGGTGTGGACCAGCGAGGCCGGATTCACGCCGGCCGCCCGCTCGGCGATTTCGCGCCTCGACCGCGCCCGGGAGGACGGCCTCGATCTTTCCGCCCTGTCCCTTCCCGCAGCGGGGGCCAACGGCCTGACGCCCGCGCAATTGGCCGAGGCCGACGTTGAGATTTCCGAGGCGGTCGTCGCCTACGCCGTTCAGGCCAGCGGCGGGCGCATCGCGCCGGGCAGCATATCCGCGCAGATCACCGCCAAGCCTGTTGTCGCCGATCCGCTCAGCGCGCTGAAGCAAGTCGCCGACGCCGACGACCCCGGCGCCGTCCTCGAAGACTTCAACCCGCCGCAAAAGGGCTATCGCGATCTGCGCGACAAGCTTGCCCAGTTGCGCGCCGAGGACAAGCCCGCCGCCGCCCGCTTCCCCCCGGGCCCACCGCTCAAGATCGGGATGGTCGATCAACGGGTGGCGATCATCCGCGCGCGCTTCGGTCTCGATGCGATCGGCGACGACGGCGGCTCCGACGCGCTTGTCTACGACGCGCAGGTCGCCGCCGCCGTCGCCGACTTTCAGCGCGCCAACGGCTTGCCTGCCTCCGGACGCCTCACGCCCGACACCGTCGAAGCTCTCTCGGGGGGAGCGTCATCCCGGCAGGAAGCCGCCATCCTCGCCAATATGGAGATGTGGCGCTGGGAGCCGCGCGACATGGGCGAGGAGCACGTCGAGGTCAACATCCCCGATTTCACGTTGAAGGTCATGCAGGGCGATGAAATCGTCCACCGCGCGCGGGTGATCGTCGGCAAGCCGGACACCCAGACGGCGATCTTCTCCAACCAGATAAAATATCTGTTGATCAATCCGGCATGGAACGTGCCGATGTCGATCATCAAGAAAGAGATGCTGCCCAAGCTGGTCAACGATCCCGACTACCTCACCCGCGCGGGCTTCGAAGTCACCCAGAAAGGCGACATGCTGATCGTGCGTCAGCCGCCCGGCGAGCGCAACGCCTTGGGCCATATCCTGTTCATGTTTCCCAACGAGCATTCGATCTATCTGCACGACACGCCCTCGCGCGGCTTGTTCGGCTCGGCCCGGCGCGCCTTCAGCCACGGCTGCGTGCGGGTGGACGATCCCATGCGCCTTGGCGAACTGGTGATGGGCGGCGCCGATCGGGGTTGGACACAGGCGCGGTTGCGGTCGCTCGTCGGGGACAAGGAGCGGACCATCTTCCTGCCCCGCCCGCTGCCCATCCATCTCGAGTATTTCACTGCTTTCGTTGACGAATCCGGGGCCTTGCAGCTCCGGGAGGACATCTACGGCCACACCGGCCGGGTCGAGTTGGCGTTGGGCCTGACGACCTCGGGTTGAACGGGCGGCCCCAAAGCGTTAGACCACGCGTCGCTGGCGTTCCCCGCGTTTTTTTGCCATCATGTGTCTTTGGCGACACAGGCATCCGGTCGCGCGACACGTTTGGCGCGCGACTCAATATCGATTTCAGACGCGCCGGCGCATCGCCGGGGCGACGGTTGGATGGTTGCGGAAGGGATAATTTTGCCGTCGGAAAAATCATCCAAGGTCCCAAGATCCCGCGAGTTGGCCCTGGCCCGCGCGTTCTTTGCGCCTTTGTTGATGTGCCTGGCGTTCGCGTCCAACTCGACGGAATCGGCGATCGCCAACGGCGAGACCCGCACGATCAGCCTTTCGAACGGGCACACCAACGAGGCTGGCTCGTTCACCTATATGGTTAACGGGACCTACGATTCCGCCGTCCTCGACAAGCTGAACTGGTTCCTGCGCGATTGGCGGCACGACGAAAAGACCACCATGGACCCCAGGCTCTTCGACGTCATCTGGGAGGTCTATCGCGAGTCGGAGTCGAGCCAACCGATCGACGTGCTGTCCGGCTATCGTTCGCCCGAGACCAACGCGATGCTGCGTCGCCGCTCGCGCCAGGTCGCCGAACATTCACAGCACATGATGGGCAAGGCGATCGACGCTCACTTCCTCGATGTGCCGACATCCAAGATTCGCGACATCGCGATGCGATTGCAGGCCGGCGGCGTCGGCTTCTATCCGACCGGCAACACGCCCTGGGTCCATATCGACTCCGGCTCGGTGCGATACTGGCCGCGGATGAGCCACGATCAGATCGCGCGGCTGTTTCCCGACGGCAAGACCGTCTTCATCCCGTCGGACGGCGTGCCGCTGCCCGGCTATCAGCAGGCGGCGGCCGAGATCGAGGCGCGTGGGGGCGCGATCTATGCGTTGAGCGGCGAAGCCGGCGGAGGGAAGAATCTGCTGGCGATGCTGTTTGGCGGCGGCGAGGACGACGAGGAGGAAAACGGCCAAGCGCCCCGTCGAGGCGGTGCGGCTGGGGTCGGCGGGCGCGGCGCGACGAGCGCGCAACCCTTCTTCACGGCGCAGAACCAGACCGCCAGCCCGCAGCCTGAGCTGATCGCGAGCGCCAGACACGACTCGCCGCGGGTCGACACGTTCCTGAGGTCGCCGGATACGACCCCGACCGCGGCGATCGTCGCTTCGTCGCAATCGCAGAAGCTGGAAGCGCTCGCAGCGGTTGAGCAGCCCGACGCCGGCGCCTCGAACATCCTTGATGCGGCGCCGTTGCCGCCGCGCCGGCCAAGCGAACTGGCGCTTCTCGAAGCCGGCCTCTCCGACGCCCCGACGCCGCCGGCGCGCCCGATCGAATTCGCCAGCGCGCCCGACGCGGCGTCGCTCGCATCGGTGACCATCGATTCCGCACACCGGAACGACCTGACCGCCGCGCTGCTCACGCGCAAACTGCCGAGCGTGATCACCCGGGGCGCGGGCGGCGCTGTCCCGTCGCGCGCGCTCGCGCTCGCTGAATTCGAAGCCGACGCGCCTGAGCGCCCGGTGGCGCTCGCCAGGGCCGCCGCGCTTACCGCGCCGTTGCCGCCGATCGAATGGGCGAAACTCTCGCCGCTCGCGCGCGCCGCCCTGCTGTCGGCGCCGCTGTCTCCGGCTCGCCCCGCGCCGAAGGGCGTCCTGGTCGCCGCGAGGATCGATCGATCCAATTTCACGGTGATGACCGCGGCCCCGACGAAGGCTCCGGGCAAGCCCTCCGCCGGGCCGCGCATCGTGGCTGTTCTGGCGAGCGCGCGTCCCGACGCCCTGATGGCGATGCTGACGCCAAACGTTCAGGCGCCGGCGGCGTTCGCGGCCCAGCCTTACGGCGATTTGCGATCGGACGCCTTCACCGGCCCAGCGGTCAAACCGCTCGGCAGCTCATTCGCGCCGGGCGACTCGATGGATTTGCGCGGCCCCGCGGACTGAGAGGACTCGAGGCGGAACGTCCGCGTCCCTCTTCGTCGAGCGACAAACCGCGCGCCGTCTGTTGAACGATTCGCGGCGGCCGCTACTTCTTGTCGATCGCGTAGGGCCCCGGCCCGGTCGCGGCCAGATACAAAAACACGAAGCAATAGAGAATCGCCAGTTCGCCGTTGTTCAGGACGGGGAAGAAGCCTCTCGGAAAATGGGCCATGAAATAGGCGACGGCCATGAAGCCGGACAGCACGAAGGCGGTTGGCCGGGTCAGGAAGCCGACCAGGATCAGCGCGCCGCCGACCAGTTCGATCAATCCGGTCGGCAGGAACAGCGGACCGAGCGCCTCTTTCATGCCCGGCAGATCGGGAAAGTCGAAGATCTTGCCCGTGCCGTGCTCCAGCAGGAGCAGGCCGGCGGTGATGCGCAGGGCCGATTGAAGCGCCGGCGCCCATGATCGCGGAAGAATAGCGACGTTCATGACGAGCTTGCCTTTCTGTGGGGCCGCCGGCGCTGGCGTTCATTCGCCAGCCGACGGCTCGTGGTGTGCGACGGCGAACAGCCGGCGCCGCGACTCTCGAAACGACAGCGCCAAAGCGTCGCTCGCGCGGACGATCGGCTCCCGCGCGCTCAGGCGATCGTGGCGATCTGGTCGAACGACAGGCGCGGGCTGCGCGGGAACAGGCCCGAGGCGTCGCCATAGCCGATGTTGATGAGCACGTTCGATTTGAACCGCCCGTCGGGGAAGAACTCGGCGTCGACCTTGGCGCTATCGAAGCCGCTCATCGGGCCGGTGTCGAGGCCGACCGCGCGTAGCGCGAGGATGAGGTAGGCGACCTGCAGCGTGCCGTTCCTGTAGGCGCTGTCGTTCGCGAAGGCCTCGTTCCCGACAAACCACGCCTTCGCGTCGGCATGGGGAAACAGAAACGGCAGGTGATCGTAGAACTTCCGGTCATAGGCGGTGAGCGCGACAACCGGCGCGGACATGGTCTTGTCGAGATTGCCGGGAGACAGAAAGGGCTTCAGACGCAGCTTGGCCGCCTCCGACTTGAGAAAGACGACGCGCAGCGGCGAGTTGTTGGCGCTCGTCGGGCCGATTTTTGCGATGTCGACCGCGTCGCGAAGCAACTGGTCGTCGACGGGTATGTTCAGGAAGCCGTTGTGGGTCCGCGCTTCGGTGAAGATCTGCGCCATGGCCGCGGCGTCCACGGGCTCGCGCTTGAACAATGTTGCATTGCGATCTGACATCGGTGTCTCCTTGCAGTTCGTACATGGGTGCTGGAAGCATCACCGCAACCCGCAAAATTAAGTTGATTTCCATCGGTATGTACGATGGATAGCGGGCCGCGCGGCGCAAGCGGCCGCCGTCGCGCCAGCCTTGGGGCCAGCGTCGGGGTTTCGGCTTCCAAGCCTCGAGAGCATTCGGCGAAGGACGATGCGCCGGAAAGGCAAGGGAACCCTCGCCTCCCGGCCGCGAGGCGGCGGCTCAGCTCTTGCCGCGGGCGGCCTTGAGAGCGCCGGTCCACCACGCGAGTTCATCGAGCATGGAGTCGGCGTTGGGCTTCAAATATTCGAGTTCGGAGATCGGCTTGCCCTGCCGGAAGACGGCCATGAAATCGGCGCCCTGAATATGCACGCCGGTGCGCGTCGGCGCCAACTGCAGTTCGATGCAGACGAGGCGCAGTTGCTCGATCGCGCGGGCTCCGCCGACCGCGCCATAGCCGACGAAGGCGGCGGCCTTCTTGTTCCATTCGGGATAGGCGTAGTCGAGGGCGTTCTTGAGCACGGCCGGAATGCCATGGTTGTATTCCGCCGTGACGAAGATATAGCCGTCGAACGCGCCGACCTTCTTCTGCCAGCGCACGCCGACCTCGTTCTGGGTCGGCGCCCAGGCGTTCGAAGCGACCTCGTCGAAGAACGGCAGCGGAAAGTCGCGCAGATCGATCAACTCGACCTCGAGGTCGTCGCGCTTGGCGGCGATTTCGAAAATCCACTGCGCGGCCTTGTGCCCGAAACGCGCTGCGCGCGTCGTGCCGACGATGACGGCGATCTTCAGCTTGGACATGGGTTCCCTTTTCGAATGCGAGGACAAAGCGCCGGGCGAAGCGAATAGCTGAACGCCCGCGACGTCATCGCGGTCCGTCGCTGATCGCCCTGACTGCGCCACTGATGAGGCGAACATGGCATCATTGCAACCGCTGAAATTATGTTAGTATCCATCGGCCACAGCGATGGAAAATCGAGACGCCCGATGATCGATCCTCTTACACTCGACCAGATGAGAATTTTTGTCGCCGTCGTGGAGACCGGCAGTTTTTCGGCGGCCGCGCGCCGGCTGGGGAGGGTGCAATCGGCGGTCAGTCAGGCGATCAACACGCTGGAACAGGTGCTCGGCGTGCCGCTGTTCGATCGGGCGGGCAAAACGCCGAGCCTCACCGCGGCCGGCGCGGTCCTGCTCAAGGATGCGCGACGGCTGATCGACGGCGCCCGCGCGTTGAGAACCCGGGCGTCGACCATCCTCGCCGATGTCGAGCCCGAACTGACGCTGGCCGTCGACGCCACCTTTCCCAACGACTTGCTGATGGCGAGCCTCAAGGCCCTTCGCCTCGAGTTTCCGCTGCTGCCGGTTTCGGTGTTCACCGAGGGCCTGGGCGGCGCCGAGCAACGCCTGCGCGACGGTGTGGTGGGCTTTGCGATCTATCCGATCGCGGCGACCGGCGCGCGCGATCTCTCGGCGAATTTCCTGACCGAGATCCCGACGATTCCCGTGGTGGCGATCGATCATCCGCTGGCCCGCGAACCCTCGCCGATCCAGCGCGAAACGCTCGAGCCGCAAGTCCAGTTGGTGCTGACCGACCGCACGCCGCTGACCCAGCACCTCATCGGCGGGGTGGTCAGCCATCACGTCTGGCGCTTCGCCGACCTGGCGACGCGGCTCGAATTTCTTCTCGCCGGCTTTGGCTGGTGCAACATGCCGGTGCATATGGTCGCCGGTCACATCGCCGCCGGCCGGCTGAAGCGGCTGGAGACCGCCGAGCGCGACGACATCCGCTTCCGCGTCCACGTCGTGCACGAGCGCGGCCGCGAGATCGGCCGCGCCGGGCGCTGGCTGATCGCCGATCTGCGCGAACGTCTCAGCGGACCGGCCTGCGCGAGCGAGCGCCAACGCTTCGAAAGCGAAGGCCTGATCGGCGACCTTCACGCGACTGGCGAGGAGGGGGCGGCGTATGTCGGCGGCGCCGGTCGGACCGCCCCGGCCACGCTCGAGGGCGCGGTCCACGCATCCGAGGATCGGTAGCGCCGACCGTCCGCAACGAACAAAGGCCGCGCGGAGCGAGCCGCGCGGCCTTGTTTTCCGCCAGACTTCGCGACGAACCGATTACTCGGCTTTCTTCGCCTTTTCGCCCTTGTCGCGCGCCTTCAGCGCGGCGCCCAGAATATCGCCCAGCGAAGCGCCGGAATCGGCCGACCCGTATTGGGCGATCGCTTCCTTTTCTTCGGCGACTTCGAGCGCCTTGATCGACACCGCGATCTTGCGGGCGCGCCGGTCGAACTGGGTGATGCGCGCATCGACCTTCTCGCCGACCGCGAAGCGTTCGGGGCGTTGATCGGCGCGATCGCGGGCGAGTTCCGACCGCTTGATGAAGGCGGTGAGGTCGGTGCCGGCGATCTTGACCTCGATGCCGCCGTCCTTGACCTCGGCGACTTCGCAGGTGACCACCAGGCCCTTGCGCAATTCGCCGGCGCCCGCTTCGACGCCCTCTTCGGCCGGCTTCTTGGTCGCGAAGGGATCGCTGCCGAGTTGCTTGACGCCGAGCGAGATGCGCTCCTTCTCCATGTCGACGTCGAGCACCTTGGCGCGCACGATGTCGCCCTTCTTGAAGTCCTCGATCACCTGCTCGCCCGGACGATTCCAGTCGAGATCGGAGAGATGGACCATGCCGTCGACATCGCCGTCGAGGCCGATGAACAGACCGAATTCGGTCTTGTTCTTGACCTCGCCCTCGACCTCGGAGCCGATCGGATGCTTCTCGGCGAACGCCTCCCAGGGATTCTGCAAGGTCTGCTTGAGGCCGAGCGAAATGCGGCGTTTGGCCGAGTCGACCTCGAGCACTTGGACGTCGACCTCCTGGCTCGTCGCGATGATCTTGCCGGGGTGAACGTTCTTCTTGGTCCACGACATTTCCGAGACGTGGATCAGGCCCTCGATGCCCGGCTCCAGCTCGACGAACGCGCCGTAGTCGGTGATGTTGGTCACGCGGCCCTTGAGGCGCATGCCGACCTGGTATTTGCTCTCGATAGCCGCCCACGGATCCTCGAGCAATTGCTTCATGCCGAGCGAAATGCGGTGCGTTTCGTGATTGATCTTGATGATCTTGACCTTGACCGTCTGGCCGATCGACAGGACTTCGGTCGGATGGTTGACCCGGCGCCACGCGATGTCGGTGACATGCAGCAGGCCGTCGATGCCGCCGAGGTCGACGAACGCGCCGTAGTCGGTGATGTTCTTGACGGTGCCGTCGATCACCTGGCCCTCGGCGAGGTTGGCGACGATCTCGTGGCGCTGCTCGGCGCGGCTCTCTTCGAGAACGGTGCGGCGGGACACCACGATATTGCCGCGGCGGCGATCCATCTTCAGGATCTGGAACGGCTGCGGCACATTCATCAGCGGGGCGACGTCGCGCACCGGGCGGATGTCGACCTGGCTGCGCGGCAGGAAGGCCACCGCGCCGTCGAGATCGACGGTGAAGCCGCCCTTCACCTGATTGAAGATGACGCCGTCGACCTTCTCATTCTTCTCGAAGGCCTGTTCGAGCTTGACCCAGCTCTCCTCGCGGCGCGCCTTGTCGCGCGAAATCACCGCTTCGCCGAGCGCGTTCTCGATGCGCTCGAGATAGACCTCGACTTCGTCGCCGACGACGGGCGCCGGATCGCGCCCGTGATTGGTGAATTCCTTGAGCGCCACGCGCCCCTCGGTCTTCAGACCGCAATCGATGATCGCCATGTCTTTTTCGATGGCGACGACCCGACCCTTGACGACGGAGCCTTCGAAGGCCTCGTCCTCGCCATAGGTCTCGTTCAATAAAGCAGAAAAATCCTCGCGCGAGGGCGCGTAGGAATTGGCGGATACGGACATTCTTTCTCCTGAGGAGCCCGGTTGGGCGGCGCCGGCGGGTTGGCGTGGACGGGCGCTCTCTTCGCAGGATGGGGCCGCGCGACGGCCCGCCACCGCCATAAGGCGGGCCGGCGCTGGAACCGGCGACGAGAGCTGGGTTTGACGCCCGACGGCAAAGCCGGGCGCGACGCTCATATAGGAAAATTTCATCGAAAGGGCAAGGAATGTCTCGACGGCGGCGCGCCCCGCCTCTCGCAATATCTTCCGTTTGGCATTATAGCCGCTGCCAGAAACCCCGCCGAGGCCGCCTGGACGGCTCGCCCAAAGGAGATTCCATGATGCACTTCGCTAACGCGCCGCGTCGCCGGCGCGGCCTCGCCGGCGCCTTCGCGCTTGGCGCCGCTCTCATGCTGGCCGGCGCCGCGGCGGCAGACCCCAAGGTTCTCGCGACGATCGACGGCGCGCCGATCACCGAGGACGACCTCGCCATCGCGATGCAGGACATCGGGCCCGGCCTGCCGCAAAAACTCGATGGGCCGGCGCGCCAGCGCTACGTGCTCGACTACCTCATCGACATGCGGCTGGTCGCCAAGAAGGCCGCCGCCGACAAGATGGATTCCGGGCCCGCCTTCGAGCGCCGGCTCGCCTATTATCACGACAAGCTGGCGATGGAGGCGCTGTTCACCGACGTCGCCACCAAGGCGGCCACCGACGAGGCCGAGCACAAGGCCTATGACGAGGCCGCCAAGGCGCAGCCGCCGGTGCCCGAGGTCCACGCCCGCCATATCCTGGTGCCGACCGAGGAGGAGGCCAAGGCGGCGCTGGCGCGCGTCAAGAACGGCGAGGATTTCGCCAAGGTCGCCACCGAGCTGTCCAAGGATCCGGGCAGCGAGGGCGGCGATCTCGGCTGGTTCACCAAGGACCGGATGGTGCCCGAATTCGCCGACGCCGCGTTCAAGATGGAGCCCGGCCAGGTGTCCGATCCCGTCAAGAGCCAGTTCGGCTGGCACATCATCAAGCTCGAGGGAAAGCGCATGAAGAGCTTCCCGCCCTTCGAGCAGGTCAAGGACCAGGCGGCGCGCTATGTCGTGCAGAAGGCGCAGGCCGAGCTGATCGGCAAGCTGCACGAAACGGCGAAGATCGAGCGCACCGAGCCCGAGGCCAAGCCGGCCGCCCCCGGCGACGCCGCCAAACCGGCGGACAAGCCGGCCGACGCGAAGACGCCCTGAAATCCCGCCGCGAAGACAGCGCCCGGCTTTCTTCGCGGCCCTTCGCCAGCTCTAACGAGATTCGCCATGGCCGCTCCCGCCGCGCTGTCGCCGCTTGCGCCGAAGAAATATCCCGTCCTGCCGCCGATCGACGGCGTGCGCTTTGCGACCGCCGCGGCCGGCGTGCGCTACGCCGGGCGCACCGACGTGATGCTCGCGCTGTTCGACGCGCCGGCGGCGGCGGCGGGGGTGTTCACCCGCTCCAGATGCCCCTCGGCGCCGGTCGACTGGTGCCGCGCCAATCTCGCAGGGGGCCTGGCGCGCGCGCTGATCGTCAATTCGGGCAACGCCAACGCTTTCACCGGCGGCGTCGGCGCCAAGGCGGTCGCCCACGTCGCCGAGGCGGCGAGCGACGCCACGGGCGCGCCGCCCGCGCAGATATTCATGGCCTCGACCGGGGTGATCGGCGAGCCGCTCGACGGCGACAGGATCGCCGCGGTCTTGCGCGATCTTGCCGCCAGCGCCAGGCCCGACGGCCTGATGGACGCGGCGCGCGCGATCATGACCACCGACACATTCCCCAAGGTTTCGACCGCGCGCGTGAAGATCGGCGACGCGGAGGTCGTCATCAACGGCATCGCCAAGGGCGCCGGCATGATCGCGCCGGACATGGCGACGATGCTCGCCTTCGTGTTCACCGACGCGGCGATCGCCGCGCCGGTATTGCAAGGACTGCTGGCCAAATCGGTTGACCGCTCGTTCAACTGCATCACCGTCGACAGCGACACCTCGACCTCGGACACGTTGATGATGTTTGCGACCGGCGCGGCGCAAAAGCGCGGCGCGCCGGCGATCGCCGATCCCGCCGATCCGCGCCTCGCCGCGTTCAGGCGCGCGCTCGATAAATTGCTGCTCGATCTCGCCCATCAGGTGGTGCGCGACGGCGAGGGGGCGCGCAAGTTCATCGCCATCAAGGTCGAGGGCGCGCGGTCGCGCAAGGCGGCAAAACGCATCGCGCTGTCGATCGCCAATTCGCCGCTGGTCAAGACCGCGGCGGCGGGCGAGGACGCCAACTGGGGTCGCGTGGTGATGGCGGTCGGCAAGGCCGGCGAGAAGGCCGAACGCGACAAGCTCGACATCCATTTCGGCGACATCCGCGTCGCCCACAACGGCGTGCGCGATCCCGCCTACAGCGAGGCGGAAGCCGCCGCCTACATGAAGCGCGCGAAGATCGACATCAAAGTGAATGTCGGCGTCGGCAGCGCGACGGCGAAAGTGTGGACCTGCGACCTCACCAAGGAATATGTGGCGATCAACGGGGATTATCGGTCGTAAAGGTTTGGAAGTTGCCGCGCGCGCCACGGCGTCGATGGCGAGGTTGAACCGCCGCCGCGGCGAGCCGCAGCGGATTGAGCCGAGCCGGTCGAGGTGATCCTTCGTTTCGCATGATGGCGCATTGTTTTCATCCTTTGAAAGCTTGTCCAGGATCGCCCGAAGCGCGACCGCCTTCTGCGGTCGCGCCGCAGGGCGATCCTTGACAAGCTTTCAAAGAATGAAAATAATCGCTCCGCCATGCGAACGATGGCTCGATAGCGAAAGGACGCGTGCAATTGCTGCGCGATTGGATGATTTCGCATTCCAGCGTCGTTGCGATGGCTCGCGGCGCAAATCACCGATCGTCATTGCGAGCGACCGAAGCGATCCAGAGATCCAGCGATTGGAAAATTAGTCGCCCGCCAACGCCGCTGCCGCGCGCCTTCGTGCCGGCATCACGACCTCTGTCGCTTCGCTCCGCTCGCGATGACGGTTCGGCCGTTGTAACTGCGTGGCTCTTCGCACATCGCCGCCGAAAAGGACCCTCGCCGTGAAACTGCTGCTCGTCGTCGCCGCGGCCCTGATCGACGCCGACGATCGCGTGCTGATCGCGCAGCGCCCCAAGGGCAAGCAGCTCGCCGATCTCTGGGAATTCCCCGGCGGCAAGATCGATGCCGACGAGCGCCCGGAGCAGGCGCTGATCCGCGAACTCGCCGAAGAACTGGGCATCGCCGTCAAGGAAGCGTGTCTGGCGCCGCTGACCTTCGCCAGCCACGCCTATGACGATTTTCATCTGCTGATGCCGCTCTACGTCTGTCGCCGCTGGGAAGGTTTTGTCACCGCGCGCGAAGGCCAGGCGCTGAAATGGGTGCGCGCCGGGGAGTTGCGCAACTATCCCATGCCGCCGGCCGACGCGCCGCTGATCCCGCCGCTGGTCGAACTGCTGGGCGGGTAAGGCGATTCGCTTTGGCGAAGGCGCTGGCTTCGCAAGTTTGCGAGCTGATCAAGCGCATCCTTCTGAAGAAATCGATCGAAAAATCTTGTGAGGCACGAGCGGACGGCCAATCCGAACATCCGCAGACGCGACGAAGCCCGGAACGCGTGATGCCCGGAAGGAAGTTTGAGCGAGAAAGGTTACACCATGCGATGTCTTTCAGCCGAGGAGTGCCGTTCCTGGCTCGCTCCTTCCGGTCTGGTTCTCGACCAGAATCTCAGAGTTGAAGAGCCTGACGAAGGAATGCAGCGGCCGCCGCGCTACTACGTGATCCCCGGCGTCAAACTCAACCTGCCGGATCTTTCTCGTCGCCTTCTCGATTGGATGCCCGCCGGGCGCGAGCGCCTTCTGATCGTTTCGGATTGGTGGGACTACCCACCCGACCAGTTGCATATCTTCGAGACCATTCGGAAAGGGAGCGGTGTACCGCAGCGGCTCGCCGAAGCGCCTGGGCATGTCTTTGCCTCGACCAAGACCGACGCCACCGACTACGACAACCGCCCGCTCGTCGATGTCGAGGAGGAGTCGATAGCCATGTGGCTGATGAGCCTGATGTTGGAGTGGACGTGGGAAGGCTACGCCGTCGTGAAGGGTTGCGGAGACGTTGTATGGCTCGGCGACGGCTTCGTCCGATTTTTCAGCGCAGATGGAGCCCGCCTCGACGCCGCAAACAATCTGGTCGCCGAATATGGCCTGAAGCCCCGCGACGATTTTCCGTGGCAGTGAAACACGGGTCAATTGTCTGATCCCAAGGTTTCACGGCGCGATCATTCCCGCTCCCCGCCCAGCCCTCAATACGCCTGGCAGGTCGCCGAGACCGTGCGGATTTCCGGGCAGTTTTCAAAATTGCGCCCGTTGTAGAGCGTGTAGAAGGTCTCGCCGCGATGCAGCTTCACGTCCACCGACAGATTGCATGACTGCTGATCGGCGGCGAAATCTAGGAAGATGTCGTTGTGGGGCTGGCGCCAGATGGCGCGCAGGCTATGCGGGCCGGTGACGCGGAGTTCGCCCGTGCCGCCTGCGGTCGTGGTCGGCTTGCCGCCGAGTCGGCCGTCCCAGCGCGCGACGCCGGTGGGAATGCCCAGACCCGAGATCGTCAACTCCATCGACGTCGAACGGTCGGACGACAGCGACACGTCTCCCTCCACCTGCGCCGGCCAATCGCGGATCGGGAAGAGAACGGTCGGGCCGTCGCAGCCGATGCGAATCTGCCAGTCGATCTTGAAATGCATGCCATCGCCAAGCGCCGAGGGCGCGGCGAGAAGACAGAGGCTGGCGGCCACAACGAAGGATTTCATGGTCGCAATTTAGCGCGCAGCCAACCGCCCGTCACTCCTCCTCGCCCGCCCCCTCCCCCGGCTCCGCCCTCCTCGCTCGCCGGGATCGCATACTTGCCGTTCAGCCAGCGGTAGAGATCGACATCGGCGCAGCGGGCGGAGCAGAACGGCTTGTATTTTTCGGCGCGCGGGCGGCCGCATATGGGGCAAGCCGCAGCCGGCCTGGCGCTCTCGGCCTTGGCGTCGGCGTTGTCGTTGGCGGGCGGGGCGGGTTTGGTCATCGGCGTCCGGCGGTTGTGTTGCGCTCAGGCGCCGGCCGCCCAACGGGCGTGGGCGGCGTAGCCTTCGCCGGCGAGCAGCGCCGCGGTTTCGGCGAGCGGCAGGCCGACGACGGCGGTGTAGGAGCCGATGAGGCGCACCACGAACGCGCCGGCGAGGCCCTGGATCGCATAGCCGCCCGCCTTGCCGCGCCATTCGCCGGAGCCGAGATAGGCGTCGATCTCCTCGCGCGACAGCCGCTTGAAGCGCACCCGCGCCTCGACCAGGCGCCGGCGAACCGCCCCGCCCGGCGCGATCAGCGTCAGCGCGGTGTAGACGCGGTGCGCGCGCCCCGACAGCAGGCGCAGGCAGGCGGCGGCTTCATCGGTGGTCTCGCAATTCGGCAGCACGCGCCGCCCGACGCACACCACGGTGTCGGCGGCCAGCACGAGGCAGCGGCCGAGGCCGTCGCGCTGCAACGCCACGGCGACGGCGGCGGTCGCCTTTTCCGCCGACAGCCGTTGGGCGAGCGCGCGCGGCGACTCGCCGCGGCGCGGCGTCTCGTCGATGTCGGCGGGAATCACCGCCTCGGGGTCGAGGCCGATCTGCGCAAGCAACGCGAGGCGCCGCGGCGAGCCCGACGCCAACACCAGTGCCGGGCGCGCGGCGCCCTCGGTCATCGCAAACATCGCTGGCGCTCGGGCGAAGCCGGGATTACTTGAAACGATAGGTGATGCGGCCCTTGGTCAGGTCATAGGGCGTCATTTCGACCAGGACCTTGTCGCCGGCCAGCACGCGGATGCGGTTCTTGCGCATCTTGCCGGCGGTGTGGGCGATGATTTCGTGCTCGTTTTCGAGCTTCACGCGAAACGTCGCATTGGGCAGCAGCTCGACCACGAAACCGGGAAACTCAAGCAATTCTTCTTTCGACATTGGGGCCTTTCATTGCGGCGCCGGCGCTTATCGCAAGCGCCAGACGCCCTCCCTCGGGCGGATTCGTCGTCCGCCGGCAAGCGGTATGGTTCAAACCTGTTGAGTGACGTCTCCGTCGTCCGGCCAGGGACGATCCGGTTCGCCGCGGCGCGCGGCGGGACCGCGCCCGACCTGCAAATCGCGCCGGACCCTATATTATTTCGCGAAAAAGAGGAAACCGGATTTCGCGCCGCCGGTCACGGCGGCCGCGGCGCCGTCCCGGCGTCCCGCAGCCGCCGGAACCGCCGGATGCTGAACGGGATCGAGCCGAGATAGGCGAGCGACATCGCCGCCAGCACCTCCATCGGAAAATAGGCCAGCAGCAACACCCCGGCGGCGAGGCCGACCAGCACCACCGCCACGTATTCGCGCGGCACCCGGCCGATCGACTTGCCCGAAAAGTGCGGAATCTGGCTCGCCATCAGAAAAGCGATCGCCAGCACATAGGCGATTTCGATCAGCGTCAGCGCGCGAATATTGGGGATGCTGAACAGCGAAAAATGCAGATAGACCGGCAGCAGGCCGGTGACCGCGCCCGCCGGCGCCGGCATGCCGACGAAGAAATGGCCGCGCCACGCCGGCTGGTCGGCGTCATCGATCATCACGTTGAACCGCGCGAGGCGCAGCGCGCAGGCGATCGCGAACATCAGCGCGGCGAACCAGCCGAGGCTCTTCATCTCCTGCAGGCCGAACACATAGAGCACGATCGCCGGCGCGACGCCGAAATCGACGAAATCGGCGAGCGAATCGAGTTCGGCGCCGAATCGCGACGTGCCCTTCAGCGCGCGCGCGATGCGCCCGTCCAGCCCATCGAGCACCGCGGCGGCGGCGATCGCGCTGACCGCCCATTGGATCTGGTCCTCGAACGCCAGGCGAATCGCCGTCAGGCCGAGGCACAGCGCCAGCAGCGTCAGCAGGTTGGGGATCAGCAGCCGCAGCGGCACGCCGCGGAAGCGGCGCCCGCGCGGGCCCCGAACCGGGGTTTCGATGTCGCGTTCGCGCCGCATCTCGTTCATGCCTTCAACTCCGCCGGAACGCGCGGAGAGGCTCGTCGAGCGCGGTCTCGGCGATCACCGTCTCGCCGGCCACGGCGCGCGAATTGACGCCGACGAGAATGCGCGCGCGATCCGGCAGGTAGACGTCGACCCGCGAGCCGAAGCGGATCAGGCCGAAGCGCTCGCCGGCGCCGAGATTGGCGCCCGCCTCGACGAAGCAGACGATGCGCCGGGCGATCAGGCCGGCGATCTGCACGATTCCGAAAGTCCCCGCCGCGCCCTCGATCACCACGCCGTTGCGTTCATTGTCCTCGCTCGCCTTGTCGAGATCGGCGTTCAGAAAAAGTCCCGGCTTGTAGACGACGCGGGCCACCCGGCCGGCGACCGGCGCGCGGTTCACGTGGCAATCGAACACCGACATGAAGATCGACACCCGCTGCATCGGCCGCGCGCCGAGCCCGAGTTCGGGAGGCGGCGCCGCATAGCCGCTGAAACTCACCACACCATCGGCCGGCGAAACGACCAGACCGTCGCGCACCGGCGTGACGCGCGGCGGATCGCGGAAGAAATACGCGCACCACGCCGTCGCGATAGCGCCGATCCAGCCGAGCGGACTCCACAGCCAGGCGAGAAGCAGCGTCGCCACAGCGAACGCGGCAATGAACACATAGCCCTGGGGATGGACCGGCGTGAGCTGGCGGCGGATGGAATCGAGGACGGACATCAACAGACGCTCTCTGTTCGCCCCGGTCTTTTGGCGCCAAACGCCACAAGAGTCACGGGCGCGCCAGAACCGATTGCAATTCGATCGAATCGCAATCGGTTCTGGAGTCCCTTGAAAACGCGCGCGATATGCGAAAAACCGGCATCCACTTTTTCGCCGCGCGCTCTGGCGCCGCGCCGTCAGTCCGCGGCGGGGCGGTCATCCGAAACCAGATCGAGCGCGACAGGGAGAAGCAGGGCGGGCTCGGCGTCGGCGTCGGAACCGCCGGCCTCCAGTTCGGCGCGCCGCAGCGTCTCCTGCGCGGCGTCGACCTCGCGCTGACGGCTCCACAGCCCCGCGTAGAGGCCGCCCCTGGCGAGCAGCGCCTCGTGCGCGCCTCGCTCGACGATCACCCCCTTGTCGAGCACCAGGATTTCGTCGGCGTGGACCACCGTCGAGAGCCGGTGCGCGATAATCAGCGTCGTGCGCCCCTTGGACACCCGTTCGAGCGCCGCCTGGATTTCGCGCTCGGTGAAGCTGTCGAGCGCCGATGTCGCCTCGTCGAGCACCAGAATGGGCGGCCCTTTCAGCATGGTGCGGGCGATCGCCACCCGCTGCTTTTCGCCGCCCGACAATTTGAGGCCGCGCTCGCCGACCGGCGAATCGTAGCCGTGCGGCAACGAGCGGATGAAATCGTCGATCTGCGCGTCGCGGGCGGCGGCCCGCACTTCCTCATCGGTGGCGTCGTAACGGCCGTAGCGGATATTGTAGAGGATCGTGTCGTTGAACAGCACGGTGTCCTGGGGGACCATGCCGATCGCCTCGCGCAGCGAGACTTGCGTGACCGCGCCGATATCCTGGCCGTCGATGGTGATGCGCCCGGCCGAGGGTTCATAGAAGCGGAACAGCAGCCGCGAAATCGTCGATTTGCCGGCGCCTGACGGCCCGACGATCGCCACCGTCCGCCCGGCCGGCGCCTCGAAGGAGACGCCGCGCAGGATCTTGCGCGCCGGGTCATAGTTGAACTCGACATTCTCGAAACGCACCGCGCCGCGGCTGACGCTGAGCGGGAGCGCGCCCGGCCGATCCTCGATCTCCGGATTCTGCCCAAGGATGTCGAACATCATTTCGATGTCGACGATCGCCTGCTTGATGTCGCGATAGACCATGCCCATGAAGTTCAGCGGCTGATAGAGCTGAAGCATCATCAGGTTGATCAGCACGAAATCGCCGATCGTGTTGCGGCCGCCGCGGATGCCCACGACGCACATCACGATGACGATGACGAGCCCGGCGGTGAAGATCACCGCCTGCCCGGCGTTGAGCACCGCCAGCGATACATAGGTGCGCACGCTCAGGCGCTCGTAACGCGCCATCGACGCGTCGTAGCGCGTCGCCTCGCGCTTCTCGGCGCCGAAATATTTCACCGTCTCGAAATTGAGCAGGCTGTCGATCGCCTTGGTGTTGGCGTCGGTGTCGCTCTCGTTCATCGAGCGGCGGATGGCGATCCGCCAGTTGGTCGCCATCGTGGTGAACGCCAGGTAAACGACGATCATCGCGCAGACCGCGACGACGTAGCGCCAGTCGAACGAATAGAGAAACACGCCGAGGATCAGCACGAACTCGACCACCGTCGGCGCCGCCGTCAGCATCGAGGTGCGGATGATCGTCTCGATGGCGTTGCGGCCGCGCTCGAGGACGCGCGTCAGACCGCCGGTCTTGCGCTCGAGATGGAAGCGCAGCGACAGTTGATGCAAATGGACGAACACTTCGATCGCCAGGCGGCGCACCGCGTTCATCGCGACCGTCGCGAACAGCGCGTCGCGCCCCTGCGTGAACAGCGCCATCAGGACGCGCAGCAACCCGTAGATCAGCGTGAGGGCGACCACGCCGCTCAGCAGCGCCGGCAGCGGAATCCGGTCGGCGGCGGCGTGGCCGGTGAGCGCGTCGGTCGCCCATTTATAGGCGTAGGGGACGGCGATTGTCGCAAGTTTCGCCGCCACCATCAGCAGAACAGCGGACAGGACGCGCAGTTTCAGATCGATCCGGTCGGTCGGCCAGATATACGGCCACAATCGACGGACTGTTCCGACCAGTGTCGCCTCGTCGCGGGGGGCGGCCCCCGCGGCGATGAATTTCGTCGATTTCTGATGCTGCATTGGAGCCCGCGCCGGTGAATCGGATGAGATATAGGGCGAAGGTCGCCCGCCTGCATCCCCGAAAGCGCGCGATCCCGCCACATTTTGACTTGGCCTGGCGCCGGCGCCCGCCTCAGGCGCCGAGAATCCCGTTGGTAGGCGACTGCTTGAAACGCGGCGGCGGCGACTGACGGATAGTGGCGAACTGCGTTGCGATAAGATTTCGCCACAAATTCTTTATTATTAGACTTGCTGCTGGCTTGAGATATGACTATGGAAGAGATCAGTGATGGTCTCGAATCGTCGTGAAGACCACGCTGTCACTATGATGGTCGACGATAGATCGTTCTGGCGGGGAGGCTGACTGCGCTTTCCGCCGTCGAATTTGGAGCAATGCGCCACATGCCTGATACGTTGAACTATATCGAACTCGCCGCCGAAATTGTTTCGGCTTACGTTTCGAACAACTCAGTGCCGGCAAGCGACCTGCCGACTTTGATTGGCGACGTTCACGGGGCGATCGTGCGCGTTTCGAGCGGGGCGGTCGTCGCGGCGCCCGAAGTCGCCAAGCCTGCCGTAGCGCCCAAGAAGTCGATCACCAACGATTACATCATCTGCCTGGAGGATGGCCGCAAGTTCAAGTCCCTGAAGCGCCACCTGCGCACCCAATACAATATGTCGCCCGAGGAATATCGGGAAAAATGGGGATTGGCCTCCGACTATCCGATGGTCGCGCCGGCCTACGCCAAAGCCCGTTCGGCGCTCGCCAAGCAGATGGGATTGGGTCAGCAACGGCGACGCCGGAAGTAACCATCTTCGCGCGCGAAGCCGACCGGGCTCGCTGGAAGCCAATCGGGTCGTCGGGAGGCGCAGAGCCTCCCCCAGCGCGGCGTGCGATGCAGGCGGACGGATTGGCGGCGCTTCGGCGCCGCTGTTTTTTGGCGCGCCGTGCTCGTTTCGCATCGGCGATCGCGCCGCTTGACCTTTGATGGAATCGCCCGTCAGAAAGACGGATGAGCACGATTCAAAACATCTGCGTCTATTGCGGCTCCAGCCTCGGAAGCGACCCGCGCTTTGCCGAAGCGGCCGACGCTTTGGGCGCGGCGATGGGGCTCGCCGGCATCGGCCTGGTGTTCGGCGGCGGCGAGGACGGATTGATGGGGCGCCTCGCGCACGCCGTTCTCGACAATGGCGGGCGGGTCACCGGGATCATCCCGACGTTTCTGATCAAGCGCGAACATGCCCTCCAGGCGGCGCAGGAGTTGATCGTCGTCGAGAACATGCACCAGCGCAAACAACTGATGTTCGAGCGCGCCGACGCGTTCATCGCATTGCCCGGCGGCGTCGGCACGCTGGAGGAGCTGGTTGAGCAGCTTACCTGGGCGCAACTGCAACGCCACGCCAAACCGGTGCTGATCGCCGACATCGGCGGATTCTGGCGACCGCTGCTCAGCCTCGTCGCGCATATGCACAATCTCGGCTTCATCCGCGACGGCTTCGATCTGCACTATCTGGTCGCGGAGAAGATCGAGGACGCGCTGCCGATGCTGGAAAGCGCCTGCCGGACCGCGCGTCGCTTCGCTTCGCCGGCCGAAGGCCTGTCCGCCGGCTTTGGTTGAGATGCTTGACGTCAATCCGCCGGCCAAGGCGGGGCGCAAAGGCGCGCGCGACGCAGCCGGAAGTCCGGCTGCGTCGCGCTCGGGCTTCAATGACCTGGTCGCGTCCTGGCGTTACTTGGCCGCGGCGGCGTAGAGCGCGGCGACATGGTCCCAATTCACCAGATTGTCGACGAACGCCTTGAGATAGTCGGGACGGCGGTTGCGATAGTCGATGTAATAGGAATGCTCCCACACATCGACGCCGAGGATCGGGTGGCCGCCGTGCACCAGCGGGCTCTCGCCGTTGGCGGTCTTGGTCACCACGATCTTGCCGCCTTGCACCGCCAGCCACGCCCAGCCCGAGCCGAACTGCGTGACGCCGGCCTGGATGAAGTCCGCCTTGGCCTTCTCGACGGAGCCCAGGGAATCGACGATCGCCTTTTCCAGCGCGCCGGGAATCTTGCCGCCGCCGTTCGGCTTCATCCATTGCCAGAAATGAGTGTGGTTGTAGTGCTGGCCGGCGTTGTTGAACAGGCCGGCATTCTTGCCGAACGAACCCTTGACAATCTCTTCGAGCGACTTGTTCTCCCATTCCGTGCCCTTCAACAGGTTGTTGCCGTTGTTGACATAGGCGAGATGATGCTTGTCATGATGGAACTCGAGGGTCTCCTTCGACATGTAGGGACCCAGGGCGTCGTGGGCGTAGGGCAGTTCGGGAAGCGTGAAAGTCATGGGCTCGGCTCCATTTGAGCGACAACGGGATCGGAACCAGCCGGCCGGAACGCCAGCCGTCGGACGATGTGCCGCATTGTTAAACCCCTCAGGCGGCGCCCGCAACCGCGGCCGGCGCACCCTTTCGGCGCGCGGCGACGCGCCTCATCCGCGCCGCTATTCTGACAAAATAACCACGTTGGATCAGTCATGAGCTGGATCGCATTGTTTCTGGGGCTGGTCCTCGCATCGGCGGGCGGCGCGGGGCTCGTGGCGAGCCTCGATCTGCTGACCACCCAACTCGGCCTCGTCTACGCGACCTGCGGCGCGGTCGGGGTGAGCGGCGGCGTCATCGTGATCGCGATCGGCCTGTTGATCCGGCGCGTCGACGCGTTGCGCCGGACGATCCTGCGTGGAAATGAGCAGACGCGATCTGAACGCGTGGAGCCGGTCGCGCCGCCGCTGCTGGCGGGCGTCGACCCGACGGTTCTCACCGAGGCTGGCGTCACCGCGCGCGAGGCGCCGGCTGTGGAAGTCGCGGAGCCGGCGATGGCGCCGGCGCCGGTCTTTGACGACCCCGGCCAGCGCGAGGTCGCGGCGATCAACGAGAACCGGAAGGGTCATTCGCCGCCGCTGGAGGCGATCGACCAAGCGTCGCCGGAGCCGGCCGGTCCGCCGGCGCTGATCGGTCGCTACAGCGCCGGCGGCGCCAATTACTCGATTTTCTCGGATGGGTCGATCGAGGCCGAAACCGATCAGGGCGCGTTCAAATTCGGCTCGATGAGCGAGTTCAAGGCCTATATCGCCGGCAAGCGCAACTGAGGTCAGGCCGCGCGCGCGTCATGCGTCGGGGTCGCGGGCAAGACGCGCGCGCGAGGGGGCGCGGCGAAGGCTTTCGACAGCCCGAAAATCGCGGCGAGCGTCATGACATAGACGATCACCTGCATGACCGAGGGCTGATCGGAATAGCCGATCAGCGTATGCAGCACGCGTCCGAACAGGCTGGTGTCGGAGAGGACGCCCGAGGTGTCCCAGGCGGTCTGCGCAAGCGCGGTGATGAGCCCCGCCTGCTGAAAGAACAGCACGCTCTGCGCGGCGAGGCCGGCCGCCAGGAAGGTGATCAGCGCCGTCGTCACGCGGAACAGATGACGCGTCGGGATCGTCACCAGCCCGAGGAAGGTCAGCGCGCTCACCGCGCAGCCGGCGACCAGCCCGAGGATCGAGCCGAGAATGAGGCCGGCCGCGGTCGAGCCGCCCGCCGCGGCGAGGCCGTAGAGGAACAACACGATTTCCGAGCCTTCGCGCATCACCGCGACGCCGACCACCACCGCGAGCGCGGCGAGCGAACGCGCGCCGGCGCGCACCTCCTCGCCGACCTGACGCATTTCGGCGGCCATCTGCCGGCCGTGGCTCGCCATCCAGACGTTGTGCCAGGTCAGCATCACGACGGCGACGGCCAGGATCGAGCCGTTGAACAGTTCCTGGCCCATGCCGGCCAGCGCGTCGGCGAGCGCCCCGGCGAAGACAGCGACGAGAATGGCTCCAGCGACGCCCGCCGCGACGCCGGCCGCGATCCACCGCTTCGCGCCGCCGATCCCCTGGGTGACCGCCAGCACGATGCCGACGATGATGCCGGCCTCGATGACCTCTCGAAAGACGATGATCAGTGCGCCAATCATTTCGTCAGGCTCTCAACGAACATATTCCGAGACTTCTTCGGGTTCTGCGCGGCCTATCGAACCACGAGGAAGCCGACGGTCGTCTCTTCGTGATAATCGTCGAAGAAGCGGTAGCGGCCCGGCGCCAGGGCGCGAATCCGGACGCTGATCTTGCCGCCGCCGGCGACGACTTTCTCCACCCGCAACGTCTTGCTTTCGAATTCGGCGGGGGTCGGATCCTGGTTGGTCACTTCGACGACGAGCGGCTTGTTGGCCGGCGCGGCCAATTCGGCGGGAATGAAACGGTGATCCTTGAGCGCGATTTGCAGGGTCGTCGCCTCTTGCGCTCGCGCGCCCGGCGCGCCGCAGAGACACAGCGCAGCGGCGAGCGGGAGGATTGCCGTCATCGCCAATTCACGTCTCATCGCGTTTTCCTCGTCGAGGCCGGCGCGGCGTTGGCCGGTCGGCATTCCAATTGATTGACGGCGCTGTCTAACGCCACTACCCGACCCCTCGCAAGAGTTATTTGACATATTATAACGATTACAAAGTGCGTATCTACTGACGAATACGCTGACGTGACAATCATGGCAAATAAACGGCCGTCCTTTGAATGAATCTAAAAAGCGCCCTATAGGAGACCAGCGGCAAGATTTGCTTGACCTGCAGCTTCTCGCGAGCAGATTTCATCTTGCCCTGAAAGTATGGCCCGGCTGCAAGGTCGCCCCCGCCGGATCTCGCAAACGCCTTCGCAGAGCCGCCTCAGCGAATTTTGTAGATGCGGTACGGCGAGCCGGCGATCGGCTCGGGGGTCAGCCAGTCCGGCGCCTGGCCGGCGAGCAACGCCGCGGCGAGGCTGTTCGGGCTGGCGGCGGCGTAGATCGCCAGTTCCGGCATGGCGGGGCAGAACACGAGATAGCCGGCGCCGCTGTCCACGGCGATTTTGCGCGCCGCGCCGGGCGCCGCCATCATCGCATCGACCAGTTCGCGATTGCCGTGATTGTTGCGGTGATAGGGCCCGGCGAGCACGGCGTGGCCGGTGTCGGCCAGAATATCCGAGCCCATGTCGATCGGCGCCATCAGCACCGACTTCGGCAGCGCGGCAAGCGCGCCGACCGCCGCCGGGGCGCGGCAGACGATGCGCCCCTCGACGGCGTCGGACTGCGCCTGGGCCGGCGTGACGATCGCCCAGAACAGCGAGCAGAACGGCAGGCCCAGCGCGAACGGGGCGAGCATCGCCAACGCGCTCGGGCGGCGCGCCGCCCAATCGATGGCGCGCGCGACGATCCACGCGCCGCCGAACAGCGCGACCGCCGACGCCGAGGACAGCGCGCGCACCTGCCACAGCGACGTGGCGAGGCCGATGGCGGCGAACGCGCCGACGATCAGCCAGGAAGCCCGCGCCGCGCCCTGTTCGCGCCACGCCGCGACCAGCGCGCCGACAAAGCCCAGCACCGCCGCGAGGGCCAGCGTGACGAATTTGACGGGATGGGCGGCGGCGACGCCGAGCAGCGGGCGCGCCTCCTCGACGTTGTCGAGCCACAGCTTGCGCAGCAGCGGATCGACGGCGGCCTGCGGATCGTGCAGGCAGGCCGGATAGACCAGCGCCATCGCGCCGAGCACCAGCGCGCCGCCGGCCGCGCAGGCCGCGAGGCGCGACAGCGCGCCGGGCAGCCGCGACGACAGCGCCGCAAGGATGCAGAACACGCCGGCGCCGAGGAAAATCGCGAACAGATGGGCGGTCGAGAACGCGTCGCACGCCCCGACGAAATAGCGCGACGGCCCGACCGTCGCGACGAACGCCAGCAGCGAACCGATCGCCAGAACGACCGCGAAGCCGAGCAGCGCGCTGCGAAACCGCTCGCCCAGCGCGACGAACGCCAAAGCGAACGCCGCGACCTCGACCAGGATATAGGTGAGGTTCTCGATGTTGATCGACAGCGACAGCGCGGCGAGCGCCGCCGCGCCCGCCGCCGGCCAGAATTTGCGCGCCTCGATCGCCCCGACGGTCGCCCGCAGGATCAATACGACCAGCAGAATCTGCGCGGAATGGTGGTGGATGCGCCCAGGCTGGAATTGCACGAGGACGGCGCCCGACAACGCCGCGATCATCACCGCGGGCAGCATCATCGACGGGCCGGCGAGCTTTCGCGCGAGGCTGGCGACGGCGGCGAACAACCCGATATGCAGCGCCAGGGGATAGACGATGCGGGTCAGTCGCTCCGCCTGCTCGACCGGCAGGAAGGCCGAGAACGCCTTGATCAGCAGCGCCAGCGGCGCATCCACGACGCGCGTCCAGTGCATCTGCACGCCCCCCGGCGGATCGAGCCGGTATTGATGCAGATCGAACCACGCCTGGCCGGCCAGCCAGTCGCGCACCTCGACCAGGCGCATCGCGTCGTCGGTGTTGGCGAACGCCCCGGTCCGCCAGACCGCCAGCGCGATCGGCCAGGAAATCGCCAGCGTGAAGGCGAGGCCGATGGCGGTGAGGAATGGCGTGGAGCGCAACAGCCAGGCGCCGCCGCGCGCGTCGGAAAGCGAAGCCGCGGGGCGGGCGATGGCGACGGACATGCGGCGATTCCTGACGGCCGGGGCGCAGGGCGGGCGAAGGCGACAAACCCGCGCGCGTTTTCACGAACGCTCAACCTTTCCCAGCCAATGATTGAAATCGCGTTAGTTTCAGGATCGCCAACCCAGCCTCGGGGCGCCAATGTCGAATATTGAACGCGCCGCGCCGGCCGCCGACCGCCGATCGCCGGCGGACGCCGGCCTCGCCGCGCCGCCCGCGCCGAAGCCCCAGGGGTCGGACGCGCTGGCCCGCTCGCTACGCGCCGCCGCGCGGCACATGCGAGGCGCGCTCGACGGGCTCGATGTCGCACGGGACCCCGCGATGCCGCGGGTCGCCGTGGTGCTGCCATGCCACAATGAGGCGGCGTCGATCGGCCGGGTGGTGCGCGAATTCTCAGCCGCCCTGCCCGGCGCGCGGCTGATCGTCTATGACAACGCCTCGACCGACGCGACGGCGGCGATCGCCGCCGAGGCCGGCGCCGAGGTGCGCTTCGAACCCAGGCCCGGCAAAGGCAATGTGGTGCGGCGGATGTTCGCCGACATCGACGCCGACATCTACCTGATGGCCGACGGCGACGGCACCTATGACGCGGCCGCCGCGCCGCGGCTCGTCGCCTGCGTCGAAAACGACAATGTCGACATGGCGATCGGCGCCCGCGCGATGATCGGCGAGGACGCCCACCGGCGCGGCCATGCGATCGGCAACCGCCTGTTCAACCGGCTCTATCACGCGCTGTTCGGCGCCGGGTTCGACGACATCTTTTCGGGCTACCGCGCTTTTTCGCGACGCTTCGTCAAAAGCTTCCCGGCCTTGTCGTCGGGCTTCGAGATCGAGACCGAGCTTTCGGTGCACGCCAGCCAGTTGAAACTGCCGACCGCCGAGATCGTGCTGCCCTACGGCAAGCGCGAGGAGGGCTCGTCGTCGAAGCTGCGCACGGTGCGCGACGGCCTGCGCATCCTCTCGACCTTCGCGCTGCTGCTCAAGGAGACGCGGCCGGCGATGTTCTTCGGTTCGATCGCCGGCGCGGCGATGGGGCTGGCGATCGTGCTGGCGGTCCCAATCTTCGCGACCTTCATCAAGACCGGCCTGGTGCCGCGCATCCCGACCGTCGTGCTGTGCACCGGGCTCACCCTGTTCGCCGCGCTGATCGGCGTCTGCGGCCTGATCCTCGACAGCCTCGCCAGGGCGCGGGTCGAGCAGAAGCGCATCCTCTACCTCACCATCGCGCCGCCGCGCGGGTAGGACGCGACGAACCGTTTTGCAAGAGGCCGGACAATTGCGAGGGAGCGTAGCCCGGACGAATGCGTTGCATTCGCCTTGAGAAGCAATCCAGACTGAAGCTGCTCTGACTCTCGTTTGGATTGCTTCGCTGCCGCTCGCAATGACGTGTGGACCTGCATCGTGACATCATAGGTTGCGCCGGCGTCAGCGCCCGAGCAGCCTTTGCAGCTTCCTTCCGGCCGGCGAGCGCAACTCCTTCTCGTCGATCTTTCCGTCGCCGTCGGGATCGGCGTCCTTGAACCATTGCGCGACCAAAGCGAGATACTCGTCCCTGGTGAGCGTGCCGTCGTGATCGGGATCGGCAGCCTTGAAACCGGCCGCGGAGACACGACCGCGCAATTCCTTGGCGTCCAGCGTCCCGTCCTTGTCGCGGTCGAGGCGATCGAACAGCGCGCCGGCGGCGGCGGCAGCCTCGGCCATGTCGAGGGTTCCGTCCTTGTCGGTGTCGAACATCCTCATCGCGGCCGAAGCGGCGAACGACGGCGGCGCGGACAACGCGGCGGCGGCGATGAGGGCCGCGAACGCCAGATGGGGAGCACGGATCATGGGTTGAGTCTCCTTGCCGAAATCAGATCACGAATCGCCAGTCGCGTTGCCGATGGGCGCCTATCCCGCGCCATTTCGCTCGACTCACCTGCGCTTCATACGACCCCGGCATATTCTTATGAAAGGTTGCTAGAACATTTCAAGTGCACGCATCGGCGCGCGTCGACTCGCCCGCCCAGGTGCGCGATAGCGTCAGGTTCGAAGATGATGGCGCCAAAAGAATTGGCTGCGCGAATCATCCCATGCGAGACAAACGTCGGCGGACGAAGCGCGGGCGGATGCGGACGACCGCGAGCGCGCTAACGATCGCCGGAATCCATGCGGCCCTTCGCCTTCGCCGCATCGATTCGTTGCGTCAGTTCGCGGGCGGTCTCGGCGATATCGGCCAACGCGTCACGCGCCGCCATGGCGGCGTTGCCGATCGCGTGCTCCGCCAGCGACCACGCGTCATGTTCGTTGGCGGCGGCGTCGACAGCGCCGAGCGCGGGTCTGCCAAGCGGGCGGATTTGCTCCCTGTCCATATCGGCCTCCTGGCTTGCGAGATATCCGAGAACGCTTCCGGGGCAAGGGGGTTCCGGCGCTGCGGCGGCCAAAAAAAAGCCGCCCATGAAGGAGCGGCCCGAGTTGGGGGAGGAAACAGAAAGTCTCACCAAAGCGTTCGTCGGGGCGATTGGTTCCATCATCACACGCGCCGATGATGGATTATTTTCACGGCGGCGGTCGGCCGGGATAGGCCAGACGCGGCGAGAGGCGCCTCGCGGCGCCTCCCGGTCGTGGTCGCTCCGGCGGCTGCGCCGCCGGCTTTGCGTCTTCGCTTACCGCCCGCGCGAATAATAGGTCAGATCCTCGGGCGTCGCGGCCGGCGCGGCATAGCCGCCCTGGCTGCGGTCGACCACCGCCGAGCGTCCCTCGCTCATCGGCGTGGCGAACAACGACGCCGTCGGCTGCTGCGGAACAATGATCTCGTAGGGCGAGGACGCCGGGCCATTGGCGGTGGCGGCGCCGGCGCCGAGCGAGAGGACGATTGCCGTAGCTCCGATTGCAACAACATTGCGCATCGTATTTTACCTTCATCCACTTTGGTTCGACGAGGAGCCCCATGCTCCTCCGGTCGATCGCTGCCACGTGGATCAAAAGTCCGACGATTCAATTTGCGGCTGGCGCACGATGCCGCGATCTTTCCGTGATTGGCCGTGATCGCGCCGCCGCGCCGCCATGAATAGCGGGCCGCCGACACATTCCGTTCGCTGTCCGCACGCATGGCGATGACGAAAGTGTGACTCGCGCCGACCATTGAAACTATCGGTCCGGCCTCCCGTAAAGGAGTCTGCCTGTCGGGTTCCGCACTGCCCCATGGGCGAGGGCCGCCGGGGGTGCTCCATGGCTCCCGGCGGCTCTTCTTTTCGGGCGACGGCCGGCGGCCGATGATGCGAACGTATCCGCTCAGAGAGGCTTCCAGACGCGCGCGACGAAGCCCTGCCGGTCGACCCGCTCGATCGGCGCGCCCGGCGCAGCGACGGCGCCGGCGCAGCGCCAGGCGTAAATCAGTGTCGTGCCCGGTGACCGCCATCGGAATGAAGGTCGAGCCGGGATTCTGCCGGCAATAGTCGCCGGCGCCGGGCAGCCGGCGGCGGACGTCGGCCCTGCCGCACGGCAGGTTGGCCCCGACGACGCAGGCCAGCAGACGGCGGCCGGCGCAGCGATAGTAGCTGGCGCCCTTCACCGCCTGTTCGTCGAGTCCGAACGCCTTGGCGACCGCGGGCGCGAGGGAACCGGGAACCGCTCGCGCGTCGGTGCTTGCGGCGCTCCGACAATACGCGGCGGAAAGTTGCGCAGCCGGCGCCGGCGCCGGAAAAACGATCAGCGACAGACCGCAAGCCGCCAGTACGCCAAAGCTAAGAGCGCGCATCGATTTGCTCCGCGAGTGAAACTGCGCCAACCGGCTCGCCCTAGCAATCGTCGGGCGGCGCTTCGCCGGCGAAACGGCCGGCGATCCACTCCACCGCCGCCCTCGGCGCTGTCATGCGCGGCCAGACCGTGACCGACGCCCGGCATCGCGAAGAAACGGACCTTGCCGCCGGCGCGGCAGGAGCGCGCGACATAGTCGCGCGTCACCTCGGGCCGCACGAGCTGGTCGTTCAAGCCTTGCGCGATGAACAGCGGGACGTCGCGCGGCAACGTCCCCGGCGTGTTGGCGGCGGCGAGCGAACGCCAGGGTTCGAGAGCGAGCGGATTCTTCACGGAGAGAAAGCCGTCGCGCAGCCGCGCCCCGATGCGGCGGCGCACCAGGATGTCATAGACCGAACTCGATGCAGGCCAGAGCGAGCCGGTCGACGACCGGAACGGCGCGCGACTCGACAACGCGGCTCATCGGCGCGCCGAACACGCGCTGCCATGACCACAGCGTCATCGAGGTCAGATTGTCGCCGCCCGGGCTGCCGAGATCATCGCCCATCAGCCTCGCCAGCTCGGTCGCCGGCGCGGCGGCGGCGACGCCGACCAGATGCAGCTCCGGCGCGTAGCGCTTGGCGATCAGGCCGACATAGAGCGCCGCCTGCCCGCCTTGCGAATGACCCCACACCGCAAAATCGCTCGACGCGGCGGTCGCCGTGATCGACCGCGCGGCGCGCACGATGTCGAGCGTCGCGCGCGCTTCGCTCTCGCCCACAAGATAAGGGTGAACGCCGGGCGCGCCGAGACCCGGATAGTCGGTCGCGGCGACGACAAAGCCGCGGTCGGCCATGTTGCGGAGCCCCTGGATCTGCTCGAACACGAACATCGCCAGCGAGGGCGCGCAACGCGTCGCCACGCCGGACGTCGGATGCGCCCAGGCGACGATCGGCCGGCCGCCGGGCGGCGGCGCGCCGCGCGGCGCGATCACCACGCCCGACACGGCGATCGGCTCGCCATGCAGCCCGCGAGAACGATAGAGCACGCGAACCGCCGAGATATAGGCCGGCGCGAAGGCCATCGGCTCCTGCCGGATGATCGTGCCGGGCGGCCCGTCGATCTCCCGCGGCGTCGGCTGATAGAACGGCGTCTGCGCCGAAGCGGCGGCGGCGCCGAGGACAAGACTGACGCAAGCGCCGGCCAGTGCGCGCAGAACGCCGCCGCCGATCCATCGAATCGCCAATCCCCTCATCGCACGCACCCGAACAAACGACCCTTCAGGATCATTCACTCCAAACGGCGCCGCTGGCCGTTGACGAAATTAAACAGCCAGAACCAGCCGAGCATCGGCGGCACCAGCAGCATCAGCGCCGCGACCTGGATGAGGTCGCGCCTGGCCGCCAGATCGATCACCACGCCGCCCGTTGCGATCGGCCGCTCCACGACCGCGCGCGCGTGCCGGTCGCGCACCCATTGGTCCGGCGACGAGCCGACTGCCTCGGGCGCCGGCGCGGCGCTCCAGGGAACCGGCAGCGCCGACTCCTCGCCTCGCGCCGGCGTTCGCGGCGCGTCGGCGCGCCGTCCGTCTTTGGCCGGCATGTTGAACACCACGGTCTTCTTGCTCATGCCGCCTTCCTTTCCTTCTCGCCGACCGCCTGCCTGGCGAGCGCGCGCATTTCCCGCGCGGCCTCGCTCTTCGGGGCGGCCTCGATCACCGAGAGCCCCCGTGCGGCGCTCTCGGCGTAAATCACCCGCTGGGTCAGCATGGCGGAAAGGACGGGAACCTCCTCGAACTGCGCCAGCGCCGCCGCCACGTCGCGGCCGATCGCGGTTCGCGCGATGCGGCGATTGATGACGAACGCCGCCCTCAAGTTCGGCTTGAACTGGCGAGCCTCGCGGATCAGTTGCACGGTGTCGGCGGCCGCCCACACATCGTAGGGCGATGGCTGCACCGGGATCAGGACCACGTCGCTGGCGAGGATCGCCGCGCGCCCGAGGTCATTGATGCGCGGCGCGCCGTCGATCAGCGCGAAATCATAGTCCTTGACGATGAGCGGCAGCTCGCGATGCAGGCTCGGCGACGCCTTGCCGACCACCGCGAACAGCGGCGCCCGCTCGCGCGCGCCCGACCACGCCAGCGCGCTGCCCTGGGGGTCGGCGTCGACCAGCAGCACGCGGGCGCCGGAACTGGCCAGCGTCGCGGCGAGATTGACGGCCAGCGTGGTCTTGCCGACGCCGCCCTTCTGGTTCAGAACGCCAAGGATCATCGCGACGCTGTCCCCGGAATGCCCCGCCTCAAGGCTCTGGCGATCACCCGAGCGCGACGATCCCACAAGCCTGCGATTCGAGCAAGGCGCGAGGTCGGGCGCGCGGCGGACACTGGCGGCTTAACGAAATATCAGCGATGGTGCCGTCCAATATCCGCCGTTCCGTTCGCTGGATGTCATCGTGCCGCAGCTTGGCCCCCTCGTTCCGCTCTGGTCCTTCTGTCTCCTTCTTCTGGCGATGACGCTCAAGCACTATGTGGCCGACTTCCTGCTGCAGACGAGCTGGATGGCGCGCGGCAAGGAGCGCAGCCTCGGCTGGTTCGCGCCGCTCGCCGTCCACGTCCTCTGCCACACCGGTTTCACCCTGGTCATCGCGCTGCTGCTCGCGCCGCGCCTGTGGTGGCTCGCCCTTGTCGACCTCGTCATTCACGCGACGATCGATCGCTGCAAGGCGCTGGTCGGCAATCGCGGCGGCTGGGATGCGCAGGACTCTGCGTTCTGGTGGCTGATCGGCTTCGATCAGTTGCTGCATCAGATCACCAACATCGGGCTGGCGTCGGCTTTTTTCGTGCTCTGACCGCGCTGGCGCTCACGCGGCCATGCGCACCGAGCGTTCGCCGGCGCGAATGCGGCGGGCGTGCAGCGCGAGGATCGGATTGTCGGGATGGCGCTCATGAAGCGCGACCAGCGCCGCCAGCCCCGCGTCGTCGCCATCCGACAGACGCGCGAACGCGTCGCGGTAGACGAGGCTCCAGGACTCCTCCGCGGCCTCGCCGAGCGGGGTGAGAACGTCGACGCCCTGCGCCTTGCCCTTGAGCATCAGCGTGCCGATCGGCAGGAACGCGACGCTGTTGACCTTGTCGGCGGTGGCGCGGGCGACGCAGATGCGGGTCCCCAAGGTCTTGTTGGCCGATTCGAGGCGCGCGGCGGTGTTGATCGCGTCGCCATGCGCGGTGTAGTCGAACCGGCGCCCGCCGCCGAAATTGCCGACCACCGCGACCCCGGTGTTGACGCCGATCCGGGTGACGCCGAACGCAATGCCGCGCGCCCGCTGCTCGACGACGTAGCGCAGCGCGAACGCGTCGATGGCGAGCGCGCAGCGAACGCCCCGTTCGGCGTGATCGGGCTGGTCGAGCGGCGCGTTGAACATCACATGCACCGCGTCGCCGACAATCTTGTCGACGGTCCCGCCATGCTCCATCGCGACGCGGCAGAGCCCGTCGAGATAGGCGTTGAGCAGGCCGACCAGCGTTTCGGGAGCGGTCGTTTCGGTCAGATGGGTGAAGCCTTCGAGATCGGTGAACAGGAAGGTCATCTCGCGTTGCTCGCCGCCCAGCTTCAGGCGGCCGGGGTCGCGCGCCAGCGCCTGCACGAGAGCCGGCGCGAGATAATGGGTGAACGCCGAGCGCAGCAGCGCCGCGTCGCGCTCGACGATGAAATAGCGCGCGAAGCTCGCTGCGATCCCGCCGCACATTGTCGTCAGGACGACGAGGCTCGGGTCCAGCAGCAGCCCTTCCGCTGAAAACGCCCACCCTGTCGCGCCGATCAGCAGAGCAACGCAGGCCGCCAGCGCGATGACGGCGAGGCGCAGCGCGGCATAGGTCGCCAGAATGACCAGCGCCGCCGATAGCAGCGCCGCCGCGACGAATTCGCCGCCCGACGCCCATGCCGGCCGCGTCAGGAAGTGATGCGCGAGCATCTGTTCGATGGCGCGCGCATGCAGGTCGACTCCCGGCTCGAGCGGATTGAGCGGCGTCGCGCGACGATCGGACAGGCCGACCGCGCTGGCGCCGATCAGCACGATCTGGCCGTCGATTTCGCTCGCCAGCTTCGCGCGTTGGTCGGGATCGAGCACGCGCCAGGCCGGCAGCGTGCCGCCCGCCGGCTCCGCGCCGTGATGCAGGATGAACGAGCCGTCGAGGTCGAGCGGCGCCTCATAGGCGCCGACCCGAACGGTATAGCCGGTGACCGGCCCCGCCGGGCCGCCGTTGTGTTCGACGCGCACCCCGATAGTGTCCTCGTCCTCGGCGACGCGCAACGCCTCCAGGGCGAGCGCCGGCGCGAGCTTGCCATCGAAAGCCGAGAGCATCGGCATGCGGCGGATGATCTCGTCGCGACCGGCGGCGAAAGTGAAGCTGCCATTGCCCGCCGCCGCCGATTCGAGGACGGGGAGATTGGGAATCGCGCCACGGAAATTCCTGACGGTGGCGGCGGGGTCGCCGCCGATCGTTGCGAGGCTCGCGCTGATCGTCGGCGAAGCGCCGTTCGCCTCGGCCAGCAGGCCGAAGCCGGTCACCACGCGCCCGCGGGCGATCGCCGCCGCCAGATCGCGGTCATAGTCGGGAAGGGCGACCGACGCGTCGGCGGCGGGCCGCCGCCAGCCGAAGGCGCGCTCCCATTCCGCGGCGAGCAACGCCGGCGAGGTGCGGTCCGGTTCGGCGAACACGACGTCGAAGGCGATCGCTTTGGCGCCGAGGTCCTGAAGGTTGCGGACCAGTTGCGCGAGCGTAGAGCGCGACCATGGCCATTGGCCGAGGCGCTTCAGGCTCTGGTCGTCGATATCGACGATCTTGACCCCGGCGGGCGGCGTCTCCCAGGGCGCGAGGCGTTGCAGCGAGTCGAAGACGAACAATCGCGCCCGCTCGAACGGATCGGGGAACAGTCCGCGGGCAGCGAGCAACGACAATATGGCGAACAGGCCGACAAGGGCGGGAAGGCTGCGTCGCCAGGTCGATCTCATCGGGTCACACCCCCGTCCGCATCGCGAGGCGGCAGGCGGAGACTAGCGCTCAAATGGTGGGCGGCGGGTAAACGCCGCGCTTCGATGCGGCGCCGGGTTTGTTGGCGTTCGATTAACCCTGTGGGCGGAATGGGGCGAAACCCCCGACGCCCGTCTCCCGTAACGTATCCGGCAAGGATTCCTAAGTATTTCCTATGATATGGGTCTTCGCTCACGCTCCTCTCGGAGATTTTCCGGAGCCCATGGACGCTTCGCTCGACCGGATTGCGCTGCCCGCGGGGACCCTGCTCTTCGCCGAGGGCGATTCCGGCTCGTGCGCCTATCTGATCGACAGCGGCCGCATCGAAATCTATCTGGTCCGCGAGGGTCGCGAGGTGGTCCTCGCTGTCAGGGGTCCGGGCGAACTCGTCGGCGAGATGGCGATCATCGACAGTCTGCCGCGCTCCGCCTCGGCGCGCATCACCGCCGATTGCGAGCTCGTCATCGTGACGGCCGAACAGATCGCCCATCGCGTCGCGCGCACCGACCCGATTTTGCGCATGTGCCTCGGCATGGTGATCGCGAAATACCGGGAAACGGTCGCGATGATCGATCAGGCCGACCGGCCGCGATTTCGGCGAGCCGAACCCTCGTTGTCACTCGATGGATTCGCAGGCGCGCTCGGCGCCCTCTCGCTGGAGAGCGAGCTCCGACGCGCGCTTCAGAAAGGCGAGTTCGAACTGTTCTTCCAGCCGGTCGTCCGCCTCGCGACGCAGCGCCTCGCCGGCTTCGAGGCGTTGCTGCGCTGGCGTCATCCGACGCGCGGGCTGATCGCGCCGGACGACTTCGTTCCGATCGCCGAAGCGAGCGGACTGCTTGTCGATATCACCGACTGGTGCCTCGATGAGGTCGGCCGCACGTTTCCGCCTCTGATGACGGCGGCGCTGCGCAATGTCGGCGCGGTCGAACCGCTTTTCATGTCCGTCAATATCTCCGGCGACGATCTCTTGCGCGCCTCGTTCGTCGAACTCGGTGGCGACGATGCTGGAGAAGTCCGGAATCGGCGGCGCCAGCATCAAGCTCGAAGTGACCGAAAGCGTGCTGATGAGCGACCCGGCCAAGGCGGTCGCCGCTCTCGACGCCTGCCGCCGGCTGGGCCTGACGATCGCCATCGACGATTTCGGTACGGGCTATTCGTCGCTGAGCTATCTCAGCACCCTGCCGATCAACACGATCAAGATCGATCGGAGCTTCGTGCGCTCGATGCTGGAGGCGCCGGCGAGTCGCAAGATCATCCACATGATCCTTCGGCTCGCCGAAGAGCTCGACATACCCGTGGTCGCCGAAGGCGTCGAAAGGCCGCCCGAGGCGCGGCTGCTGGCTGATCTCGGCTGCGCCTTCGGCCAGGGCTACCTGTTCGGCAAGCCCCTGGCGCTCGACCAGACGCTCGCCCTCACCCGCGCCTGGCGTTCGCTCCGCGAATCGCCTTCGCCCGAAGCCGCGCCCGCCAGGACCAGGGCGCTCGGCTGAGTTTGTCACGACGCAGAGAAACAGGAGATAGCGATGAAGTCAGTCCTCCCCCCAATCCTGGCGACCGCCGTCGCCGCCTGCCTCAGCCACGCCGCCGCCGCCGCGCCGGTTCCGGTCGGGACCGTCGACAAGGTTCAGGAACAGGCGACGGCGACGCAGGCGGGCGCGATCCGCGATCTGGCGGCCGCCGGACCGGTGTATTTTCGCGATCGCATGCGCACCGGCGCCGGCGCCCGGCTCGAGGCCAAGCTCGATGACGGAACCGTGCTGACGCTGGGCCAGAACGGCAAGCTCACCGTCGACGAATTCGTCTACCGTCCCGGCGAACAGGGCAACAAGCTGGTGCTCAGCGCGACCCAGGGCGCCTTCCTGTTCGTCGGCGGCAAGATCGAGGGCCCGACCGGCGGCAATGTCTCGATCAGGACCCCGGTCGGCACGCTGGGCGTTCGCGGCACCACCGTCTGGGGCGGCCGGATCGATGGCGGCTTCGGCGTGCTGGTCCTGAAAGGCGAGGTCTGGCTGAAGACCGCCCACGGCAGCGTCGATCTGAAGGAAGGCAGCGGCACCATGGTCTACGCCAAGAAGGCCCCGGCCAAGGCCGCCGCATGGCCCGACGACCGCGTCAAGCGCGCCGTGGCGACGATCACCTTCGCCCAGCAATAAGCGCGCGCCCCGCCGCGCGCCGCAAATCGTCTCGCCGCCCGACCGGACGGCGCGAGCAACCTCGCGCGGCTCACCGCACCGACGGCCGCGACGCCCGCGACAGGCGTTTCCGATAGTCCGGCCTGCGGCGGCGTATCGAAGACCAGCGACCGCGCGTGAATCGCCCGATGAAAATGCAGTGAGCGGCGTGTAACGATAAAGTGATCGACAGCGTCGGAGTCGGATGAAGCCATTTTATAGAGTTAACGTCATGTCGGTAAGTTCGCGAATTGGCTGTTTGTGCGTGTACAACAAAGCATACGTACGAGGCGTTAGCGCAAGATCGACACTGACGTCCGACATTTCGCGCAAAACACCGCTTCCGGTCTGAGGTTAACCTTGCCGGAGAAATCTTTCTGAATTTCCACGCGTTAATTTGCTTTATCTTTCCGCGGAAGGTTCGCTTAACCTTCACCGTGCGATGGTCGGACCGCCTACGCACGGCACAGAGGTATTGCTCTTCCATGGACGCCTCTCTCGACCGGATTGCGGTCTCCGCCGGCACGCTGCTGTTCGGCGAAGGCGACGTTGGCTCCTGCGCTTATCTGATCAACAGCGGCCGCCTCGAAATATTCCTGGGGCGCGAGGGCCATGACGTCGTTCTCGCGACCCGCGGGCGCGGCGAGATCGTCGGCGAAATGGCGATCATCGACAATCGTCCGCGCTCGGCCTCGGTCCGCGTCATCGAGGACTGCGAGCTGCTGGTCGTCACCGCCGAACAGATCGCCCATCGCGTCGCCGAGACAGATCCGATTCTGCGCATGTGCCTCGGGGTTGTGCTCGAGCGCTATCGCGAGACCCTGGCGATGCTCGACGCCACCGCGGCGGGGCGCGCCTCGCCGGAAGGCGTCTCGGCGTCGCATGATGAATTCACGGCCGCGCTCAACACCCTTTCGCTCGAGTGCGAACTGCGGCGCGCGCTTCACAGGGACGAGTTCGAGCTGTTCTTCCAGCCGATCGTCCGCTTGCCGACGCGTCGTCTCGCCGGCTTCGAAGCGCTGCTGCGGTGGCGCCACCCGACCCGCGGCCTCGTCGAACCGAGCGAGTTCATCCCGATCGCCGAGGCGAGCGGCCTGATCGTCGAGATGACCGCGTGGACCCTGACGCAGGTCGGACGGGTCTTTCCGGCGATCGAGGCGGCGGGCGCGCGCAATTCCGGCGCGGTCGACCCGCTGTTCATGTCGGTCAACATCTCCAGTCACGACCTCGCGCGTCCGACCTTCGTCGACTCGGTCGCCAAGGCGCTGGAAGGCGCCAGCGTCGCGGCGAGCAGCATCATGCTCGAAATCACCGAGAGCGTGTTGATGAAAGAGCCGCTGCGGGCGATCGCCGCGCTACGGGCCTGTCGCAAGCTCGGCCTGAACATTGCGATCGACGACTTCGGCACGCGATACTCGTCGCTGAGCTATCTGAGCGCGCTGCCGATCACCACGATCAAGATCGATCGCAGCTTCGTGCGCTCGATGACGCAGGAGCCGACCAGCCGCAAGATCATCCAGATGATCCTGCGACTCGCCGAGGAGCTCGACCGGCCGGTGGTCGCCGAAGGCATCGAATACGCCCACGAGGAACGGCTGCTCGCCGACTTCGGCTGCGCCTTCGCGCAGGGCTATCTGTTCGGCCGGCCAGCGCCGCTCGACCAGACGCTCGCGCTCGCCCGCGCGTGGCGCATTCCTGATCCAGAGCGGCTGACCAAGCTCGCGACCCGCAAGACGGCGATGCGCGCCTAAACCCTTCGCCGAACAACGAACCGCGCGTTCAACCCGGGTCAGCGTCGGGGCGGCGCCATTCGCGCCCGCCGGCGCGCAGCGCGGTCACCTGCAATTCGCCCTTCGCCTCGAACAGCTCCGGCGCCACCACGATCGCGCCGCCGATCATCTTCACGCCGAGGACCGCGTAGGCGGCCGAGAGCATGCGCGCCGCCGAGCCGGTGTACCACGACCAGCCGCCGCGCCCGTCGTGGCCGTAGCCGTCATAGATGTCGGCGGGTTGCTGATTGGGGGCGAGGCCGTAGCGCGCGATATTGTCGGGATCGGTCTTTTTCAGCGGCGAGATTTTCTCGAAGATCGTGAATGCGCGAGCGATCAGCGCGGCGGCCGCCGGTCCGTCGCCAGACGCACGCGCCTGTTCCGACAGGCGCACGAAGCCGTCGACGATCCATGACGCGCCGTGACTGTATTGCCCGCCGTTCTCGCGCACGCCGGGGGGATAGTCGGCGATGCGGCCGGGATAGGGCGTGGAATGCTCGAAGAACGGCGCCTCAAGCAGCACGATGCGATTGCTCCGCTCGATGCTCTTGAGGCCGCCCTCGATCGCCGCCAGCCCCCGCGCATCGTCGACCGCGCCCGACCACGCCGGCCAGCCGGTGGTCATCGCATTCGGCATGTCGAGCGCCTCGCCGCTATCGGCGAAGTCGAGCGCGTAATGGGTCCCGCGCCAGCCGACTTCGAGCGCGTCCCGCAACGCCGCGCGCGCCGCGTCGCAGCGCGATGCGAACGCTTCGTCGCCCCGCGCGCGCGCCAGCGGCGCAAAATGCGCCAGCACGTCATAGAAAAAGAAGCCCATCCACACGCTGGTCCCGCGGCCCTCCCGGCCCAAGGCGTCGATGCCGTCGTTCCAGTCGCCGGCGCCGAGCAGCGGCAGGCCGTTGGCGCCGAGATGGCGCAGCGTGTAGAGAATCGCGCGGCGGCAGTGTTCGTAGACGTCGCCGCTCTCGCGCGACGGCCGCGGCGCGATCACCATCGTGTCCTCGCCCTCGGGAACCGCCGGCCCTTCGAGATAGGCGACGTTTTCGCCGAGCAGCGCCCACGTCGCCGGTCGCCGCGACATAGCGGGCGAGCACATAGGGCAGCCACAGATGGGGATCGCTCGCCCTGGTGCGCTGACCGATGCCGGTCTGCCCGTCCGGCGCGCGGTGCCACCATTTCAGCACGTCGCCTTCGAGGAACTGCTGGCCGGCGTGCAGCAGGATTTGCGCGCGCGCGAGCCGCGGCTCGATGAAGATCAGCGGCAGCACGTCCTGCAACTGATCGCGATAACCAAACGCGCCGCCGCGCTGATTGGGGCCGACGCGGCCGAACAGACGCGAGGCCATCACCTGATAGGGCAGCCAGATGTTCACCAGGCGGTCGAAGTCGGGGCGGTTGGTGGTCACGCGCACGCCGCCCAGCCGCCGCGCCCAATGCGCGCGCGTCGCGACGAGCTGCGCCTCGGCGCGGGCGACCTCGGCCGCGCCGGCGACGCTCAGCGCAAGTGCGCGATCCGTCGCCTCGCCGATCGCCATCGCGATCTTCATCTCACCGCCCGCCGCGATCTCGACGTCGCGCGAGAACGCCGCCACCCGGCGCCCGTCGTCGTGTTGCGACGCATCCGCCGCGCCGGTCTCGACCATGACCGGCGACGTGATGTTGCGCCCCGGCGCACCGAAGAAGCGGGTGCGCACGGTTTCCTTCACGGGATCGGCGAGGCTGGTCGCCACGAAGGCGACGCCGCGGTGAAAATCATTGCGCGGATTTTCAAACAGCATCACGTCGCCGACGATCTCGGTCTTGAGATTGCCGGCGGTGTCGTTGGCGTTCTCGCCGAGCACGATGTCGAAGAACGGCGTCACGCGCAGCCGCAGGGTCTTCGCGCCGAGATTGCGCAGCGTGAGCAGCCTGCACGTCGCCGGGAAAATCGGGCGGCACGAACACGCAATAGTCGATCGCCAGATCGCCGCGCTGCTTGCTGAACGTCGCGACTCCCGGCTCGTAGGTCGCCTCGTGTCGCGCGTCGCCGCGCTGGAACGGCGCAAAGCCCGGCGCGTCGACCTCGCCGGTCTCGCGATCGCCGATATAGACCACCTGGCCGGGCTGCGGCGTCGTCACGCTGTCGAAGCGAAACGGCGTCAGGCCGTTCTGCTGGGCGTTTCCGACAAACGAATAGACCGAACCGTCATTGGCGACGACCGCGCCGGCGCCCATCTCATTGGCCATCACATGCGCCCAGGGGCGCGGCGTGCGATGGGTCATGCGCAGTTCGGCGCCGTCGGACGAGAACGAAAACGGCCAGCGCGACGCCAGCGCGAAGGTCGGCTCGACCGAGCGGCTGTGGTGGACGCGGTGCGCCAGATCGCGTTGCGCGATCGGCCGCAGTTCGAGCCGTCGCGCGACGAGATCGGCGGCGGCGAATTCGTTGTCGGCGCGCCCGGCGATGAATTCGATGTCCGCGACGCCGTTGGCCTCAAGCTCGACCTCCAGCGTGAGGCTGGCGGCCGGATCGAAGGTCCACAGCTTGCCTTCATCGTGCGGCTTGCGCCATCGCCCGGCGCCGAGTCCGGTCGGCGCGGCGAGCGAGCCCTCGCCGATGAAGCGACTTCGCGAATCCTCATAGCCGACCAGCCGGACGCCCGCCGCCAACCCCCGCGCGGCGAAAAACGCCATCTCATAGCGCCCGGCGCGCGGCGAGCGCAGCAGGCGGTTGCGCGCGAAAATGGCGTTGAGCTGCGCGATGAAAAACGTCTCGACGTGCATGCCGGCGAAGTCGAGATCGCGCGCATAGGCGCCGGTTTCATGCGCGGCGATTTCGGCGAAGCTGGTGAGGCGCAGGCGTCGCGCGCGCTCCGATTGATTGGCGAGGCGGATGCGCCAGGTCACGACCGCGCCCTCGGGATCGGGGCCGATCTCCATCGACGCGGCGAGCGAGCCGATCTCGTTGCTGATCACGAGACTGTTGCGGTCGGTCTGGGCGACGCTGTAGGCGCCGGCGCGGCGCGCCGGCTCGTAGCCGATCGACCACGGCGCCGCGCCCTCCTCGCTGATGTAGAAGAACTGGCCGCGCGATTGCAGGGGATCGAGCGGGCGGCGGGTCAGGTCGATCGCGAAACTGTCGCGCTCGGCGCCCAGCACGAACGCCGCGCCGCGCCCGTCGCGCAGGAGGTCGACGCCGACCGCGCCATTGTTGAACGTGTACGTGCCAGGCAGGTCGCCAAGCGCGTCGGGCGCGCCGGCGAGCGGCGGTCCTGCGGCGCCGAGTTTTTCGCGCGCGCGGCTCACGAAGACGAGCGCGCCCAGCGCGATCGCGACGCCGGCGATCCCATAGGCGATGGCGAGCGTTCGCACCGCGCCCGGCAGCGGTCCGCCGGCGTTGCGCAACGCCTCGGCGCCGGTCCACGCCTTGTCCCATTCGGGCCCACGCGGAATGTAAAAGGGAATCAGCAGCGGCGCCCAGGTCGCAAAGCGCCGCACGCCGTCCGGGATCACGCGGGCGCGCGCGCTGTAGCCGACGTGGCGCGCCGCCGCCTCATCGGCGCGATCGCCGCCGACGAAGGTGAGGTTGACCAGCGTCGCGACGCGCAAGCCCATGTGATCGAACCAGATCAGCACGCGCAGCCAGTCGAACGCCAGCAGGCCGATGAACATCATCAGGCTGAACAGACGGAAATCGGGGCCCGGCAACCCGATGTCGGCGCCGATGGCGACCAGGCTGCGCACCGCACCGTCTTGGTTGTACCAGGTCGGATCGGGCGACTGGCGCAGGAACGAATTGATGATCGGCGACATCCACAGGCCCCAGCGCATCACGCGCACCGCCTGTTCGAACAGACCCTGGAGGCCGTTCGCGCTGACCAGCCCCTTGATCGGGCGCAGGCTGCGCTCCATCAACGCCGACAGCAGCGCGAAATTGATGCTGAACAACGGCGCGGCGATCGACCAGTTGATCACCCCGGCGAGCGATTCGGTGTAAAACAGCCTTACCCCGCCGGCGACTTCGCCGAGGTTGATCTGGCCGTATTTGTTGAACAGCGGATAGACCGAATAGTCGCCGAGCGCGCGGCCGGTGAGCCGATAGTTCACGTCGGCGTAGGCCCAGAATTTGGCGACCACGACATTGATCTGGGCGGTGTCGAAATACCAGCCGAGCGCCCCGGCCACCAGCCCGCCGATCAGCACGCCGAGCGCGTAAAGCCGCCAGGTCTGCAATTTGCGCCGCTCGCCAGAGACGATGCGCGCGGCGTCGAAAACAATGTCGACGCCGGCATAGGCGAGCGCCCCGACGAGGAACAGCGCGCCGAACCGATCGGCGCCCGACGCCTCGCTGAGGCCGGAGGCGAGAGCCCAGGCGGCGCCGCTCCCCGCGACGAGCCCGCGCGCATAGGCGCGCTTGTCGCGGTAGCTCTTGCGCAGACGGCCGAAGAACGGCGGCGTGCCGTCGGCGCTGCCGACCAGCGTCTGGATCAGCGGAAAGATCAGCGCGCCGGCGAGCGGGGCCAGCGCCAGCGCATTGCTCTTGACGAAGGCGATGAAGACCGGCTCGCGCAACGGCAGCGCCACGACAAGCACGAGGAACATGAATACGCCGCCGTAGATCGCGCCCTTCACCAGTCCCGTGCGCCAATGCCCATAGGCGCCGACGAAGGTCGGGGGCTTGCCGCTCAGCAGATCGAGCGTCAGGCCGGTCATGACGTAGACGATGCTCCACAGGCCGGCCTGCGCGAGCGCCGCGAGAATCGCGCTGACGGCGATCGCCAGAATGGGCTGGCTCACGCTTTGCGCGAGATTGGCGATCAGCGGCGTCAGCGCGCCGAATATCGCGCCGATCAGCGCGAGCCCATGGAGCCTGGGGTTCGTCGCGGGCCGTCCGGTTCCGATCGCCGAATAGCCCAACACGAGGACCTCGGCGCAGAACAGCAGCACCGCCGCGCGCCCGACCGCCACCTGGCCTTGAAACGAGCGGGGAACATCGGGGCTCAGCAGCGCGCCGAGTTCGCGCATGTGCCAGTCGGCGCCGAGGGTGACGACAAGATTGAACAGGAACGGAATCGCGATGAGGCCCAGCGCCTCGATCGTCCGCAGGCCGCGCCGCCGGCTCAACAGCGCGGCGAGCGAGCCTGTCAGATAGATCGCATAGGCGATCGATGCGCCCGCGACGTTGAAATGCGGCACATCGCTCCACGGCCCCGCCAATTGCCAGAAGCCGGCCGCGTCGTTGCGCATGATGGCGAAAATCGCGAAGGCCGCAGCGTCCAACGCGACCTGCGTCGGCGAGAACGGATCGACCCTCAGCGCGGTGCGCCACGCCGCCAGGCCGGCCGCGCCGAGAATCGCCGCGACGATCCACGCGTGCGGTCCCAGCGAAGCCCAGATGGCGCCGGCGATCAGAATGACGCCCGCCGACGTCGCCGGCAACGCGACGCTTGACCCTCTCGCGACGGTTGATGTCATTGAAGCGCCTTTCGAGCCAGGGGTTGGGCCACCGCGCCGCGACTCGCAAGTCTTGGGACGCCGCGCCGCATGCTACCGGCGGGGATGGGAACCCTCCCCGTCGCCGCGCGCGGAGCGATAACGCGCACGCGCCGATTTCGGGCGCGCCAACGTCCATCTCGTCACGCTGATTGCAAGGCCCATGGATACCCGCTCCCGAACGCTGCGCCAACAGGGCCTTGCGCGAAATCACCGAGTCCTGTCAACTCGCAAGGCGGCGCGCCTGGTTTCTTCCCTTCTCCCGCTTCGCGGGAGAAGGGATTGGCGCCGCGCTTGAGTCGAGCCAAGGCCCTTGCATGCCGAAGTCCAAGTCCTCTGTCGGCCTGACCCATCTCGGGCGCCCGTCGGCGCTGCCCGATCATCCGCACGCCGGCATTCTGGAGCGCGTGGCGAACCCGCATCCCGACGCCAACTACGTCACGCGGCTCACCGCGCCGGAGTTCACCTCGCTGTGCCCGGTCACCGGCCAGCCCGACTTCGCGCATATCGTGATCGATTTCACGCCCGACCAATGGCTGGTCGAATCGAAATCGCTGAAGCTCTATCTCGGCAGTTTCCGCAATCACGGCGCCTTTCACGAAGATTGCACGATGCGGATCGGCAAGGATCTCGCCGCGCTCCTGAAGCCGCGCTGGCTGCGCATCGGCGCCTACTGGTTTCCGCGCGGCGGCATTCCCATCGACGTCTTCTGGCAGACCGGCGAATTGCCCAAAGGCGCCTGGGCGCCCGACCAGGGCGTCGCTCCCTATCGCGGACGGGGATAGGCGCGCGCTCAGGCCGCCGCTGCGAGGCGTCGCCGCAATTCCCGCAGCTTGCCGCGCAGCCTCGCCCCCGAGCCTTCCTTATGCGAACGTCCGGGCGCCTGACAGGCCAGCGCGTAGGTGCGCGCCATCAACAGATCGGCCATCGCCTGGCGATCCTTGATGGGAGCGAGTTCCTCGAACGGAATCGGCGCGCCGATCGCCACCGGCAACGCCGTGCCGATGCGCGTCTTGACCTCGTGAAAGATCAGCGACAGGCGCAGCGTCAGACTGACATGGCTGGCGATCTGGAACAGCCGGCTGTTCTGGCCGCCGAACCAGATCGGCGCGACGCTCGCCCGCGATCGCTGGATGAGCTGGGAGACGAACGGCTGCCAGCGCGCATCGATCGCCGGACGGCGGCCCAGCCGATCGGGCGCCGTCGAAACGCCGCCCGCCGGAAACACCACCACCGCGCCGCCCCCGTCGAGTTGGTCTCTCGCCGCCGCGCGCGATTTCAAATTGATGGCGCGCGCCTCGGGCGTGTCGGAGAAATCAATCGGCAGGACGAAGTCCCGCACTTCCGGCGCGCGCATCAGAATGGCGTTGGTGAGCACCAGGAAGTCCGGACGAACCTTCTGCACCAGCCATGAAATCACCAGCCCGTCGAGCACGCCGTAGGGGTGGTTGGCGACGAACACGGTGGGGCCCGAGCGGGGAAGCCGCGCCAGCGCCGCCTCGTCGTAGAGCACCTCGAGCGCCAGCGAACGCACCGCCGCCGCCCAGAAGCTCTCGCTTGGCCGGGGATGGCGCTGGTTGTCGATATAGAGGCGCTTCAGGGTCGGCTGGCCGGTCGCCCGCTCCACCAACCGAATCAGCTTGCGTTTGACGGCGGGGTCGGTCGGCGCCGCGTAGCTGAACAGATAGTCGTCCATCGGAATCGATTATTCCCGGCGTATGAAGAAACCATGACGGGGACGCGCGCGCCGCGTCAAGCCAAAACAGCGCCCGGTTCCCCGATCGGACCGCGGCGCTTGGCCAGACGATCGAACGCCATCAGTTCGCCGATCAGCGCCTCGAAGTCGCGCAGCGGCACCATGGCGGGGCCGTCCGACGGCGCATGGTCGGGATCCTGGTGGGTCTCGACGAATACGCCAGCGACGCCGACGGCGACCGCCGCGCGCGCCAGCACGGAGACGAACTCCCGCTGGCCGCCCGACGAGGCGCCCTGTCCGCCGGGCTGCTGGACGGAATGGGTGGCGTCGAAGATCACCGGCGCGCCGGTTTCGCGCGCCATGATCGGCAGCGCGCGCATGTCGGAGACCAAAGTGTTGTAGCCAAAACTCGCCCCGCGTTCGGTCACCAGCACATTGACGCCGCCGGCGTCGGCGATCTTGGCCACGACATGCTTCATGTCCCACGGCGCGAGGAACTGTCCCTTCTTGACGTTCACCGCCCGGCCGGTGCGCGCCGCGGCGACCAGAAGATCGGTCTGGCGGCACAGGAACGCCGGGATTTGCAGCACGTCGACCGCCTGCGCGGCGAGCGCGCATTGATAGGGTTCATGGACGTCGGTCAGCACGGGCAGGCCGAGGCGCTCGCGGATTTCGGCGAAGATCGGCAGCGCGTCATCGAGACCGACGCCGCGCCGGCCGGCGCCGGAGGTTCGGTTGGCCTTGTCGAACGACGTCTTGAACACCAAGCCGAAGCCGAGCCGGCCCGCGATGTCGCGCAGCGCCTCCGCCATCTCCAGCGCGTGCGCGCGGCTCTCCAACTGGCACGGGCCGGCGATGACGGCGAGCGGCAGCGCCGCGCCAAAACGCGCCGCGCCGGCGCCGCGACCGATTTCAACGACTGGATTGATATGCATCAGCCTGCCTGTGGCGCTGTGTCGGTCGACCTTCGCCCGCCGCGAATCGCTCACCGGCCGCGGGCGGGCGCTTCGCTCACCCGCCGACAGAGGGATAGCTGGACCCTACTCCTGCACCGCCGCGAGCGGCTGAGCGGGAATGGCGGTGGCCATCGGACCCGGCCCGGCGCCGTCGCGCTGGTAGATGTCCTGGCGGAACTGCACCACGCCATCGGGCGTCGCCCAGGCGGTGATGTAGACCCAATAGACGTTGACCGGCTTGGTCAGAGTCACGTCCAAACGCTGGCCGGAGCGGATCACCTCATCGATCTGGTCGCGCGACCAGCCAGGCGTGTCCTTGAGCAGCCAGGCGACGTAATCGCGCACGTCCTGCACGCGCACGCAGCCGGACGAGACGAACCGGAAGTCGTCGCCGAAAATGCCCTTCGACGGCGTGTCGTGCATGTAGACGCCGTAGGGGTTGGGGATGTTGACGCGCACGAAGCCGAGCGAATTGATGTCGGCGCCGGTGTCCTGGCGATATTTGTAGTTGGTCGCGTCGAGCGAGTTCCAGTTGATCGACTGCGGCGAAACCTCCTGGCCTTCCTTGTTGAAGACGCGGATTTTTTCGTCCGTCAGGTAGGCCGGGTCGGCCTGCATCTTGGGGATCAGGTCCTTGCGGATCAACGAAGGCGGCACCGTCCAGAACGGATTGAAATTGATCTGCGTCGCCTTGGCCTGCATGATCGGCGACTGGCGATCGATCTTGCCGACGCCGGCGACGTGATGGGAATAGACGGTGTCGTTCTCCACCGTCTCGACGGCGGCGGCCGGAATGTTCACCATCACGAAGCGCTCGCCCAGATTGCCGGAGAAGGCGCGCAGGCGAACGATATTGGTTTCCAGTTGCTGAAGCCGCGCATCGGCGGAGATGTTGAGCGCGGTGAAGGTCTCGTCATTGACCACGCCGGTCGCGCCAATTCCGTGCCGCGCCTGAAACCGCTTGACGCCGGCCTCGACGAAGGAATCGAATACCGGCCCGGTGCCGGCGACCGGGTCAAGATCGCCGGAGACCACAAGCCGCTGGCGCAACGCCCGCACCGCGGCGGACTTGACGCCGACGCGCAATTCGCCGCCGGACGGCACCGCGTTCCAGCCGCCGCGAGAAACGATCCCCTGATATTGCTGGATCGCCGCCTCGGTGGCGGTGAGCGTTTCGGGCGACAACACCGGGGTGGTTTCGCGGTTGACCGCCAGACGCTCGGCGGTCTCGTAGCTTTGCCGCCATTCCGCCTGCGGCGCGCCGGCGCTGTCCGCGTCCTCGGCCAAAGCGCCCGGACTCATCAAGGCCGCCGCCGCCATAGCCAGCCCGCCGATGGCGGCCATCGACAGACGCGCCCGCCGGTCGGCGCGCGAAAATTCGAATCGATTCATGGACAGGCTGGCCCCCTCTGACAATGCGCGATTCACTATACCCGCAACGACCGGCGCGCCCAACAACGCAGTTAGGCTTCGAAGGACGAATTGCGGCGCGTGCGCGCCGCGACCCCGCCGCCCCGGCGTCGCGCCGACCGCCTTGCGACCGCACTGCACAAAAGACGGGACCAGTCTGGCGATTTTATGGCTTGCGCGGCCGGCAAAGCGTCAAAAGACCGCATCACGGAGAATTGCGCGGCTTTCGCGACGCGCGGCGCCCCGAACAGGCGAACGCCGGCGCGCCGCCGGGACGATCGGCGGCCCGGCGACTGGCGCCTCGGGCTTCAACCTGACGTGGCGCGCCGCGCGTCCGGCGCGGCCCGCTCGATGTCGGCGTATCGATCAGAGACGATATTTGATCTGATCGGTCCAGAAGCGCTCCAGCCGCGCCAAGGACTGGTTCATGCGCGCAAAGTCGTCGGTGAGGACGCCGCCGATCTGCTCGACGGTCTTGGCGTGCTTCTCGTAGAGCCCGGCGACGATCCGATGGACATCCTCGCCCTTTTCGGTGAGGCTGATGCGAACCGAACGACGGTCGATGCGCGAGCGGGCGTGATGCAGGTAGCCCATCTCGACCAGCTTCTTGACGTTATACGAGACGTTCGACCCGAGATAGTAACCACGCGTCCGCAGTTCGCCGGCGGTGAGTTCCTTGTCGCCGATATTGTAAAGCAACAAAGCCTGCACCGCATTGACGTCGGAGCGTCCGCGACGATCGAATTCGTCCTTGATGACGTCGAGAAGGCGACGATGGAGCCGTTCCACCATCGTCAACGCTTCAAGATATACCGGGCTAACCTCGGCAATTCGTTCCGAACGGCTGGTCACCTGCTCTGACTTCGCAATGTTTCCCATAGTTCACCCACTTGTTCGACTGTCCCCGGCCGACTTTTATATTCGGTCCGTCTGTGAGGTGAACTATAACGAGGTCGCATGAAGACGAGTTTAAAAGTCAGGATGAATCCGTAGTTTACTTGTTTCGGTAAATTTGATCTAAATCCAAGGCTTTATTTACTTTGCTAAACTCTTAAAGGTCGCCCTGCCGGGGCTTACGCCCGCTCGTTCGCGGCGAGCCAGCTCAAGGCGAAATAGGCGGCGATCAGCACCGCGTCGAGCGCAAGACCGAGGGCGCCGGTCATCGACGCCTGTTTGTCCAGCGCCGGCGCCGCAAGCTCCGTCGCCGCGCAAACCAGCCAGAGCACCCCGCCCCACGGCGCGGCCAGCCAGAGACCGACCGCCGCCATCAGATCGGAAACCGCGAAAAAGCCGATCATCCCGCGCATGACCGGGGGCAGTTCGACGAAATCGGCGACCGCGTGATTGATCCCGAGCACGATCGTCCAGGCGAACAGCCCCTTGGCGATCCACACCAGGGCGATCGTGCGCATGAACCAGACCAGCATCCAGGTCCAGCGCAGCGCGGCGGGACGCTCCCCGGTCGCGCCGACCTCGCGAATCGGCGGCAGCGGCGTGTGCTCGATGACGCGAACCTCGCTCGCGGCGCCTTGCCGGCCGGTTTCCTTCATCGCTCGACCGCCTCGAACGTGAGGTCGCTCTCGCCGAGCGGCGCGAAATAGCCGTCGGTATCGGCCTTTGACACCGCCTCGGCCGCAGCGGGACGCCATTGCGGCCGGTTGTCCTTGTCGACGATCAGCGCCCGCACGCCTTCATAGAAATCATGTCCGCGGCAGATCCGCGAGACAATCCGAAACTCGACGGTCATCGCGTCCTCGAAGGACAAGGCGCCGCCGATTTGCATTTGCCGCAGGGCGATCGCCTGGCTGGTCGGGGATTTCGTCAGCATCGCCTCCCGCGCGACCCTGGCGAAGGCCGAGCCGCCGTTCGCCGCGACGCCAAGAGCGGCGATGATTCGCGCGGGCGTCGGATGGCCGAAGCACGCTTCGATCACCGCGCGCTGGGCGGCCAGCGGCGAAGCGGTCGTCGGCGCGGCAAATCGCGCGATGATCGAATCGATCGGCTGGCGGTCGGTCAAGGCCTCGGCCAGTTCGCCGATCCGCGCGCTGGGAACGACCGCCTGCGCCAGACCCAACGCCGCGGCGTCGCCGGCGCCCGCCCGCGCGCCGGTCATCGCGAGATAGACGCCGGCGAGATCGGGCAGCCGCGGCAGCAGATAGGTCGCTCCGACGTCGGGGAAAAAACCGATGCCGACCTCGGGCATCGCGAAGGCGAAACCCTCGCCTGCAACGAGGTGCGCGCCATGCGCGGAGAGGCCGACTCCGCCGCCCATCACGACGCCGTCGACCAGCGCGACATAGGGTTTGGAATAGCGCTTGATGCGGCGGTTGAGGCGATATTCCTCAAGCCAGAAGGTCAGTTGCGCCGCATGATCGCCGGCGCGGCCCTGTTCGTAGAGCTGGCGAATATCGCCGCCCGCGCAGAACGCCCGCCCGCCCGCGCCGGTGACCACCACGCGCGCAATCGTCTCGTCGCGCTCCCATTCGTCGAGCGCCGCGGCGATCGCGCGCACCATTCCCAGCGTCAGCGCGTTGAGGGCCTTAGGCCGGTTGAGAACGATGAGCCCGGCGCAGCCGCCCTTTTCAACCCGCACTTCAGGCTCGCTCATGGAAACTCCCCAATCGACAGCCGACCCTTCTCGCGCGCGGGAGATTGCGCTGTTACACGGCTCCCCACGGGTTCGCGCCGCCCCTCATCCGGCGCTGCGCGCCACCTTCTCCCGCAAGCGGGAGAAGGGGAGCGCCGGAAAGCCCCTCGCCCGCTTGCGCCGGACGATCGCTTCGCGATCGCCGAGGAGGGGTTGGGGTGAGGGGAAGGGCGCTCCAGTCAACCCGAGACCGTTTCAGGCGTGCGCGGCCAATATGTCGTCGATCGCCGCGGAAACCTCGCCGATCGGCGCCATGCCGTCGACGAAATGCAGCACACCGTGATCGCGGTAATAGGGCGTCACCGCCGCCGTGTCTCGCTCGTAAGCGGCAAGGCGGGTCTTGAACACTTCGGGATCGTCGTCCTTGCGCACCGCCTGTCCGGAGGCCTTCGCCTGCTCGGCGCGGCGCAATATCCGGTCGACCAGCTTGCCGCGATCGACCTGCAACTCGATCGCCGCGTCGAGCTTCAGTCCCTTGCCCGCGAGCATCGCGTCGAGCGCCTCGGCCTGGGCGATGGTGCGGGGAAAACCGTCGAGAATAAAACCGTTCGCGGCGTCCGGCTCGTCGATGCGATCGGCGACGATGCCCACCACCACGGCGTCGGAAACCAGCGCGCCGGAGTCCATGATCGCCTTCGCCTGCCGGCCGATCGGCGTGTCCGCCCTGACCGCCGCCCGAAGCATGTCGCCCGTTGAAAGTTGAGGAATGCCGAACTTCTCCACCAGCCGCGTCGCCTGGGTGCCCTTGCCGGCGCCTGGCGGCCCCAGCAGCAACAGCCTCATCTCTTTCTCCCCCTCAGCTTGGCTTTGCGGATCAGGCCTTCGTATTGGTGGGCCTGTAGATGTCCGTGAATCTGGGCGACCGTGTCCATCGTGACGTTGACCACGATCAGCAGCGACGTGCCGCCAAAATAGAACGGCAGCGCCGCATAGGAAATCAGCATTTCCGGCAACAGGCAAATGATCGCGAGATAGAGGGCGCCGACCACGGTGATGCGGGTCAGGATGTAGTCGATATATTGCGCCGTCCGCTCGCCGGGCCGCACGCCGGGAACGAAGCCGCCATGCTTCTTCAGATTGTCGGCGGTGTCGGTCGGGTTGAACACCGTCGCGGTGTAGAAGAAGGCGAAGAATACGATCAGGCCGACGTAGAGCAGGTAGTAAAGCGGGCTGCCGCGGCCGAGCAGCGTCGAAATCGTCGCGAGAATCCCCGACCCCGAACTGCCCTGCGCGAAATTGGCGGCGGTGGTCGGCAGCAGCAGCAGCGAGGACGCGAAAATCGGCGGGATGACGCCGGAGGTGTTGAGCTTGAGCGGCAGGAACGAGGTCTGCCCCTCGTACATCTTGTTGCCGACCTGGCGCTTGGGATAGGTGATCGGCACGCGCCGCTGCGCGCGTTCCATGAACACGATGAAGGTGATCACCGCCATCGCCATGACGACCACGCCGAGCACCAGGCCGGTCGAGATCGCGCCCTGGCGGCCGAGTTCGAACGTCTGGACGACGGCTTCGGGCAGGCGCGCGACAATGCCCGCGAAAATGATCAGCGAGGAGCCGTTGCCGACGCCGCGCGAGGTGATCTGCTCGCCGAGCCAGACGAGGAACATGGTGCCCCCGGTCAGCGTCACCACGGTCGACAAGGTGAAGAACAGGCCGGGTTCGGCGACGATGCCTTCGCGCCCCTGCAGCCCGACCGAAATGCCATAGGCCTGGAACACCGCCAGAATGACGCAGAGATAGCGGGTGTATTGATTGAGCACCTTGCGCCCCGCCTCGCCTTCCTTCTTCAGGGTCTCGAGGCTGGGAACGACGGAGCTCAGCAACTGGATGATGATCGAGGCCGAAATATACGGCATGATGTTCAGCGCGAAAATCGCCATGCGCTGAACCGCGCCGCCCGAAAACATGTTGAACAGGTCGAGCACGCCCTGCTTCTGGCCGAGGAAGGCTTGCTCAAAGGCGTCGGCGTTGATGCCTGGCAGCGGAATATAGGTTCCCAGCCGGAAAATGACCAAAGCGCCGAGCGTGAACCAGATGCGCTTCTTGAGTTCCTCGGCCTTGCCGAAGGCCGACCAGTTGATGTTGGCTGCGAGCTGTTCGGCTGCCGATGCCATTGAGAGCGCTCCGAGCGGCGCTTCGCGCCGGGTTCAACAGGTTCCGACTTGGGCGGTGGGGCAAAGCGCCGAAGATGAGCGCCATCCCGTCACCCCGGTCATATGGTCGGCCCGCAGCGATTTGTCACTGGCGAGGCGACCCCTCAGCTCTCGACGGCCGCCTCCGCCCTGAGCAGCTTGACGGCCCCGCCGGCTTTTTCGATCGCCGCGACCGCGCTCTTCGACGCCCCGAGCACCTCAAAGGACAGCTTGACCGTCAGTTCGCCCTTGCCGAGAATCTTCACGCCGTCGCGCGCGCGGGCGCACACCCCCGCCGCGACCAGGGCTTCGACCGTCACCACGCCGGCCGCGTCGAGTTTGCCGGCGTCGATCGCCGCCTGCACGCGCCCGAGATTGACCTCGTTGATGTCGCTCGCCGACGGATTGGTGAAGCCGCGCTTGGGCAGGCGGCGATGCAGCGGCATCTGGCCGCCTTCAAAACCCTTGATGCGCACGCCCGAGCGCGCGGTCTGGCCCTTGCCGCCGCGGCCGGCCTGCTTGCCCTTGCCGGAGCCGATGCCGCGCCCGACCCGCGTGCGCGCCTGGGAGGCGCTCGGATTGTCGGCGATCTCGTTGAGTTTCATGGGTTCAAATCCTTACAGGTCGTCAATGACGCGCACGAGATGCGCGACCTTGGCGATCATGCCGCGCGCGGCGGGCGTGTCGAGCACCGCCGAGCGCCGGCCGATCCGGTTGAGGCCAAGACCGATCAGGGTCTGGCGCTGATCGTTGCGGCGCCCGATGGCGCTGGCGGTCTGTTCGAGCGTGATCATTTTCACCTGCGGCATGACGGGCTTCCCGATCATGAATCCGACGCGTCGGCTTCAACGCCGACGCGCCGGGACTGAAGCGTGGAGACTTTGATGTTGCGCCGCTGGGCGACCGAGCGCGGGCTGTCTTCCTGGCGCAACGCGTCGAACGTCGCGCGAACCATGTTGTAGGGATTGGACGACCCCTGGCTCTTGGCGACGACGTCATGCACCCCGAGCGATTCGAACACGGCGCGCATCGGGCCGCCCGCGATGATGCCGGTGCCGGCGACAGCGGCGCGCAGAACCACCCGCCCGGCGCCGTGGCGCCCGTTCACGTCATGATGGAGCGTGCGCCCCTCGCGAAGCGGCACGCGGATCACCCCGCGCTTGGCGGCTTCGGTCGCCTTGCGAATGGCCTCGGGCACTTCGCGCGCCTTGCCATGCCCGAAGCCGACGCGGCCTTTCTGGTCGCCCACCACCACGAGGGCGGCGAAGCCGAAGCGGCGTCCGCCCTTCACAACCTTCGCGACGCGATTGATGTGAACGAGGCGGTCGACGAATTCGCTGTCCCGCTCCTCCCGATTGTGGTCGCGGCCGCGGCCGCCTTCCCCTTCACGCGCCATGTCAATTCCATTCCGTCACTTGACGCGGCGCCGCCGGACGGCGCGCCGCTCGCTTGGGTCATTCCCGGTTCAGAAGTCGAGGCCGCCTTCGCGGGCGCCCTCGGCCAGCGCCTTGACGCGCCCGTGATACATATAGCCGCCGCGATCGAACACCACCTGCTTGACCCCGGCCTTGACCGCGCGCTCGGCGAGCTCCTTGCCGATCAGCCGCGCCGCTTCGATATTGGCGCCGGTCTTCAGGCTTTCGCGCTTGGCCTTCTCGAGCGAGGACGCCGCGACGATCGTCACGCCCTTCTCGTCGTCGATGATCTGCGCATAGATCTGTTTGGACGAGCGGAACACGCTGAGGCGCGGACGCCCGTAGCGGCGCGCGGCGACGGCTCGGCGGATGCGCGCCTTGCGCCGGTCGGTGGTCTTTTTCGATGTGGCCATGGCGGCGCCCTTACTTCTTCTTGCCTTCCTTGCGGAAGATGAATTCGTCGACGTGTTTCACGCCCTTGCCCTTATAGGGTTCGGGCGGCCGGAAGGCCCGGATTTCGGCGGCGATCTGGCCGACCTGCCGCTTGTCGATGCCGGCGATGGTGATTTCCGTCGGCTTGGGGGTGACGATCGTCACGCCGGCCGGGATCGGATAAATCACATCATGGCTGAAGCCAAGCGACAACTGCAGGTTCTTGCCGGCGACCGCCGCTTTGTAGCCGACGCCGTTGATCTCGAGCTTCTTTTCGATAGCCCTTGGTGACGCCGACGACGAGATTCTGGATCATCGAGCGCGCCGTTCCCCACATCGCCTGCGCGCGCTTGCTGTCGCCGCGCGGGTCGATGCGGATCAGATTGCCCTCGACCTTGACGGTGACGTCGTCGGACGCGGTGAACTTCAGTTCGCCCTTGGCGCCTTTGACGGCGACGGTGTGGCCGTCCAGCCGGGCGGAGACGCCGGCGGGGACGAGGACGGGCTTTTTGCCGACACGAGACATGACGCTCTTTCCGTTTCTGGCGCTCAGAAGACCTTGCAGAGGACTTCGCCGCCGACATGATTTTCGCGCGCCGCATGATCCGCCATCACGCCCTTGGGGGTCGAGATGATGGTGACGCCAAGGCCGTTGGCGACCCGCGGCATCGCATCGACCGCGGCGTAGACGCGGCGGCCCGGCTTGGAGACCCGCTCGATCTGACGGATCACCGGCTCGTTGTCGAAATATTTCAGCTCGATCTCGAACTCGGTGCGGCCGTTGCCGTAGTCGGTCGTCGAATAGCCGCGGATATAGCCTTCCGCCTCGAGCACGTCGAGAACATGGGCGCGCAGGCTTGAGCCCGGCGTCGACACCTTGCCGCGCTTGCGCATCTGCGCGTTGCGGATGCGGGTCAGCATATCGCCCAGGGGATCGTTCACAGCCATGATCGTCTTCCCCTCACCAGCTCGACTTCACGAGGCCCGGGATCAGGCCCTTGTTGCCAAGATCGCGCAACGCGATGCGCGACATCTTGAACTTGCGGTAATAGGCGCGCGGCCGCCCGGTCACTTCGCAGCGGTTGCGCACGCGGTCGGCCGCAGAATTGCGCGGCAACGCGCCGAGCTTCAGGCGCGCCTCGAAACGCTCCTCCATCGGCGACTTCTCGTTGTTGGCGATCGCCAGCAACCGCTTGCGGCGCGCCGCAAATTTCTTCACCAGCTTCGCCCGCCGATTGTTATTCTCGATCGAACTCTTCTTTGCCATTGATTCCTCTCATTTCCGCGTCTGAGCGGGTCAGCTCACTGCCGGAACGGAAAGTTGAAGGCGCGCAGCAGAGCCCGCGCCTCCGCGTCGGTCTTGGCCGTCGTGCAAACGACGATGTCCATGCCAAGCATCGCTTCCGCCTTGTCGTAGTCGATTTCGGGGAAGATGATGTGCTCCTTGACGCCCAGCGCATAATTGCCGCGCCCGTCGAACGACTTCGGGTCGAGGCCGCGGAAGTCGCGCACGCGCGGCAGCGCCACCGTGACGAGACGATCGAGGAATTCGTACATCCGCGTCTGGCGAAGCGTCACCTTCGCGCCGATCGGCATGTTCTCGCGCACCTTGAAGGTCGAGATCGCCTTGCGGGCGCGCGTGATGATCGGCTTCTGACCGGCGATCAGCGCCAGATCGGCCGCCGCGGCGGCGACTTTCTTGGTGTCGTTCACCGCTTCGCCGACGCCCATGTTGAGCACGACCTTGTCGATGCGCGGCACTTCGAGCGCGTTCTTGTAGCCGAACTCCTTGAGCAGCTTGGGAACGATGTCCTCGCGATACAGCTTCTTGAGGCGCGCGACATAGTCCTTCGGCAGCGCGGCGGCCGGGCCTGCCTGCGGCGGCGCCTTGGCCGCGGCGGCCGGCTTGCCCTTGCCCTTGGCCGACTTGCCGGCCTCGGCCGGCGCCTCGGCTTTCGCCGGCTTGGCGCCCTTGTCGGCCTTGGCGCCTTTGTCGGACTTGGCGCCCTTGTCGGATTTTGCGTCAGCCATCGATCAGATCTCCGGAAAGCTTGGCGAACCGGACCTTGCGGCCGTCATCGAGAAACTTGAACCCGACCCGCGTCGGCTTGCCGCTCTTGGGGTCGGCGATCGCCAGGTTCGACAGGTCGATCGACGCCTCCTTGGACAGGATGCCGCCTTCGGTCTGCGCGGTCTGGCGCGTGTGGCGCTTGACGAGGTTGACGCCCTCGACGATGGCGCGCGAGGCGCGCGGATCGACCGACTTGACTTCGCCGCTGCGGCCCTTGTCGCGCCCGGCCAGAACGACGACCTTGTCGCCTTTCTTGATCTTGGCGGCCATCACAGCACCTCCGGGGCGAGCGAGATGATCTTGACATGGTTCTTGGCGCGCAATTCGCGCGGCACCGGCCCGAAGATGCGCGTGCCCACCGGCTCGGACTGGGCGTTGATCAGCACCGCGGCGTTCGAATCGAATCGGATCACCGAGCCGTCCGAGCGGCGGATGTCCTTGGCGGTGCGCACCACCACCGCCTTCATGACGTCGCCCTTCTTCACGCGGCCGCGCGGAATGGCCTCCTTGATCGAAACGACAATGATGTCGCCGACCGACGCATAGCGGCGCTTGGAGCCGCCGAGCACCTTGATGCACATCACGCGGCGCGCGCCGGAATTGTCGGCGACGTCGAGGTTGGTTTGCATCTGAATCATCGCCTGTTCGCCTTTCTGGTCAGAGCGGTTTCCAGCGATTGCGCCGCCGGACTACGCCTGAAGGAGATCTTCGCCTCGGGGTTCGCCACCCGTTTGCGCCGCGCCTCAATTCTTGGCGACGGCGCCGTCCACGACAATCCATCGCTTGAGCTTGGAAATCGGCTTGGTCTCTTCGATCGAGACGGTGTCGCCGACCTTGTGCGTCTTGTTCTCGACATGCGCGTGGTAGTTCTTGGAGCGGCGCACCGTCTTTTTCAGCAGCGGATGGGTGAAACGGCGCTCGACCTTGACCACCAAGGTCTTGTCCTGCTTGTCGCTGACGACGACGCCCTGGAGAATTCGCTTCGGCATAGTCCTCGTCCTCAGCTCTTGTTCTTGCTGGCGCGCTTCTGGGCGGCGAGCGTCTTGGTTCGCGCGATATCGCGCCGCACGACGCGCACCCGCGCCGTATTCTGCAATTGCCCGCTGGCGCGCTGAAAGCGCAGGTTGAACTGCTCCTTCTTCAGCGCCAGAGTCTCGTCGGCGAGCTGGTCCTCGGTCATGACGCGCAAGTCCGACAGGCGGCTTTTCGTTTTCATCGCTGCGACCCCTTATTCCGCGATGCGCTCGACAAAGCGCGTCTTGATTGGCAATTTCGCGGCGGCGAGGTCGAACGCCTCGCGCGCGATGGTGGCGGGCACGCCGTCGATCTCGAACATGATGCGGCCCGGCGCGACCCGCACCACCCACAATTCGGGCGCGCCCTTGCCTTTGCCCATGCGCACCTCGACCGGCTTCTTCGACACCGGCACGTCGGGGAACACCCGAATCCAGACGCGGCCGGCGCGCTTCATGTGGCGCGTCAGCGCGCGGCGGGCCGCCTCGATCTGACGCGCGGTGACGCGCTCCGGCTCCATCGCCTTCAGTCCGAACTGGCCGAAATTCAGTTCGAACCCGGCCTTCGAGACGCCGCGAATGCGGCCCTTGAAGGCCTTGCGGAACTTGGTTTTCTTGGGTTGCAGCATGATCGTGAGCTTTCAGATTTCAGGCGGCGTCGCGGTCGCGCGGCTCGCGGTCGCGGCGCGGACGGCCGCCACCCGAATGATCGGCCTCGGCAAGCTTCTTGTCCTGGGCCATCGGATCGTGTTCGAGGATTTCGCCCTTGAATATCCAGACCTTGATGCCGCAGGTGCCGTAGGCCGTATGGGCGGTGGCGACGCCGTAGTCGACGTCGGCGCGCAAGGTATGCAGCGGCACGCGGCCCTCGCGATACCATTCGAGGCGGGCGATTTCCGCGCCGCCCAGCCGCCCGGAGCAATTGATCCGGATGCCCTCGGCGCCGAGGCGCATCGCCGATTGCACGGCGCGCTTCATCGCGCGGCGGAACGCGACGCGGCGCTCGAGCTGCTGGGCGATCGAAGTCGGCGACCAGCGTCGCATCGACCTCGGGCTTGCGCACCTCGACGATGTTGATCGCGACTTCCGACTCCGTCAGCTTCGAGACGAGCTTGCGCAGCTTGTCGATGTCCGCGCCCTTCTTGCCGATGACCACGCCGGGACGCGCCGAATGAATGTTGACGCGGCACTTCTTGTGCGGCCGCTCGATGATGATCTTCGAGATCGCGGCCTGCTTCAAATTCTTCATCAGCGCGTCGCGGATCTTCATGTCCTCGTGCAGCAGCTTGCCGTATTCGTTCTTGCCGGAATACCAGCGGGAGTCCCAGGTGCGATTGACCCCGAGGCGCAGCCCGATCGGATTGACCTTCTGACCCATGGCGCCCTCCTCAGGCCGCTGCGTCGGCGGGCTTGGCCGCGACTTCCCGCACGATGATCGTCAAATTCGAGAACGGCTTCTCGATGCGTCCGGCGCGGCCGCGCGCTCGCGGGCTGAAGCGCTTCATCACCATCGCCCGGCCGACGAACGCCTCGCCGACCACCAGATCGTCGACGTCGAGTTCGTGGTTGTTTTCCGCGTTGGCGATCGCCAATTCCAGCGCCTTGCGCACTTCGGTCGAGATGCGCTTGCGCGAGAATTCGAGATCGGCCAGCGCGGTCGCGACCTTCTTGCCGCGGATGAGCTGGGCCAGAAGATTGAGCTTCTGCGGGCTGACGCGCAGCATGCGCACCACCGCTTTGGCTTCGTGTTCGCCGAGGGCGCGAGGGGTTGCGGATTTGGACATGAGGGTTACGCTCTCTTCGCCTTCTTGTCCGCGGTATGGCCGTGGAACGTGCGGGTCGGCGAGAATTCGCCAAACTTGTGGCCGATCATCTCCTCAGTGACGGAAACCGGCACGTGCTTGTGCCCGTTGTGCACGCCGAAGGTCAGACCGACGAATTGCGGCAAGATGGTCGAGCGGCGGCTCCAGATCTTGATGACGTCGGAGCGGCCCGTCCCACGCGCCGCGTCCGCCTTCTTCAGGAGATAGCCGTCGATGAACGGACCCTTCCAGATTGAACGCGCCATGTCTCAGCCCTTCTTCTTGCGGACATGCCGCGATGCGACGACGAACTTGTCGGTCGACTTGTTGCTGCGGGTCTTCTTGCCCTTGGTCGGCTTGCCCCACGGACTGACCGGATTGCGGCCGCCCGAGGTCTTGCCTTCGCCGCCGCCGTGCGGATGGTCGACCGGATTCATCGTCACGCCGCGATTGTGCGGCCGCTGACCCATCCAGCGGTTGCGGCCGGCCTTGCCCATCGAGGTGTTCATGTGGTCGGGGTTGGACACCGCGCCGACCGTGGCGAAACACTGGCCGTGAATCAGGCGCTGCTCGCCAGAACTCAGGCGCAGCGAAACATAGCCCTGGTCGCGGCCGACGATCTGCGCGTAGGAGCCCGCGGAGCGGGCGATCGCGCCGCCCTTGCCGATCTTCATTTCGACGTTGTGGACGATCGTGCCGACCGGAATATTGGCGAGCGGCATCGCATTGCCGGGCTTCACGTCGGTCTGGACGCCGGACACCACCGCGTCGCCGACCGCCAGGCGCTGCGGCGCGATGATGTAGGACTGCTCGCCGTCGGCGTATTTGATGAGGGCGATGAACGAGGTGCGGTTGGGATCATATTCGAGCCGCTCGACCGTCGCCGGCGCATCGAGCTTGCGGCGCTTGAAGTCGACGATGCGATAGGTCTGCTTATGGCCGCCGCCGCGAAAGCGCACGGTGATGCGGCCGGCGTTGTTGCGGCCGCCCTTCTCCGACTTGCCTTCGGTCAAGGCCTTGACCGGCTTGCCCTTGTGCAGCCCGCCGCGGTCGACGATCACCAGTTGGCGAAGGCCGGGCGTGCTTGGCTTGTATGTCTTGAGAGCCATTGTCGTAAACCTCAGAGCCCGGTGGTCACGTCGATGCGATAGCCGTCGGCGAGCGTCACCACCGCCTTCTTCACGTCCTGCTGCGCGCCGCGCACGCCGCGAAACACCTTGTTCTTGCCCTTGCGCAGCAGCGTGTTGACCGCCGTGACCTTGACCTCGAACAGGTTCTCGACGGCCGCCTTGATCTGCGGCTTGGTGGCGTTGCGGCGCACCTTGAAGACCACCTGGTTGTGCTCCGAGGCGATCGTCGCCTTCTCGGTGATGATCGGCGAAACGATCACGTCGTAATGGCGCGGATCCTTGTTCATTTGAACCGCGCCTCCAGCGCGTCGAGCGCCGCCACGGTCAGCACCAGCTTCTCGCGGCGAAGAATGTCGTAGACGTTGATGCCCTGCACCGGCAGCACATCGACCTGCGGCAGGTTGCGCGCCGCCATCGCGAAATTCGGCTGCAGCGTCGCCCCGTCGATGATCAGCACGCTCTTCAGCGCAGCCTTGTCGAACGAGGCGCGTAAGCGCCGCGGTCTTGCCGTCGGCGAGATCGGCCTTGTCCCAGACGATCACGCCGCCATCGCGCAGCTTGGCCGACAGGGCGTGCTTGAGCGCCATCGCCCGCACCTTCTTGGGCAGGTCATGGGCATGCGAGCGCAGCACCGGACCCATCGCCCGGCCGCCGCCGCGGAACTGCGGCACGCGGGCCGAGCCGTGGCGGGCGCCGCCGGTGCCCTTCTGCTTGTACATCTTCTTGCCGGTGCGGTGGATCTCGGCGCGGCCGAGCGTCTTGTGCGTGCCGGCCTGGCGTCGGGCGAGCTGCCAGCGCAGCATGCGGGCGATCAGATCCTCGCGCGGCTCCAGCCCGAAGATCGCCTCGTCGAGTTCGCGGGAGCCAGCGGCGTCGCCGCTGATCGACGTGATGTCGATTTTCATGGGTCTCAGGCTCCCTTGGGCTCGGCCGCCGGCGGCGCCGCGTGGACACGGAATTTGCCGGGCGACGGCGCTTCCTTGGGCAGCGGCTTCTTCACCGCGTCGCGCACCGCGATCCAGCCGCCGGCGTGACCGGGCACCGCGCCTTCGACCAGGATCAGGCCGCGCTCGGGATCGGTCTGCACGACGCGCAAATTCTGCGTGGTGACCTGGTCGACGCCCATATGGCCCGCCATCTTCTTGTTCTTCCAGGTCTTGCCGGGGTCCTGACGACCGCCGGTCGAACCATGCGAGCGATGCGAAACCGAGACGCCGTGGGTGGCGCGCAAGCCGCGGAAGTTCCACCGCTTCATCGGCCCGGCGAACCCCTTGCCGAGCGTCACGCCGGTCACGTCGACGAACTGGCCGACCAGGAAATGATCGGCGGTGATTTCCGCCCCGACCGGAATCAGCTTGTCCTCGGCGACGCGGAACTCGGCGAGCTTCATCTTCGGCTCGACGTTGGCGACGGCGAAGCGCGCGCGCTCCGCCTTCGGCACGTTCTTGACCTTGGCGCGGCCGATGCCGAGCTGCAACGCGGTATAGCCGTTCTTGTCCATGGTGCGATGGGCGACGACCTGGCAGCCCTCGACCTTGAGCACCGTGACCGGCACGTGATCGCCCGCATCGGTGAAGACGCGGGTCATTCCCACTTTCTGTGCGATAATGCCTGAGCGCATGGCGCGTATTCCTTAAGGGCGCGCTCGCTTTGCGGCGAGGCGCCCGGTGAGTTCCCTTCAGAGCTTGATCTCGACGTCGACGCCCGCCGCCAGGTCGAGCTTCATCAGCGCGTCCACCGTCTGCGGCGTCGGGTCCACGATGTCGAGCACCCGCTTGTGCGTGCGAATTTCGAACTGCTCGCGCGATTTCTTGTCGACGTGCGGCGACCGGTTGACCGTAAACTTCTCGATCCGCGTCGGCAGCGGAATCGGCCCGCGCACCCGCGCGCCCGTGCGCTTGGCGGTCGAGACGATTTCCTTTGTCGAAGCGTCGAGCACGCGATGATCGAACGCTTTGAGGCGGATGCGGATGTTTTGCGTATTCATTTTTCAAATCCCTGGCCGGCGTGGACGGGGGCGGTCCCCCCGCCCGGCTGTCAACCGTCGTTTCCTCACTCGGTGATCGAAACGACGACGCCGGATCCCACCGTTCGCCCGCCCTCGCGGATGGCGAAGCGCAGCTTCTCCTCCATGGCGATCGGCACGATGAGCGCGACCTGGATGGTCACGTTGTCGCCGGGCATCACCATCTCCGTGCCTTCCGGCAAGGTGACGATGCCCGTCACGTCGGTCGTCCGGAAATAGAATTGCGGGCGATAATTGGTGAAGAACGGGGTGTGGCGGCCGCCCTCGTCCTTGGTGAGGATATAGGCCTCGGCGGTGAACTTGGTGTGCGGCTTGACCGAGCCGGGCTTGCACAGCACCTGGCCGCGCTCGACGTCCTCGCGCTTGGTGCCGCGCAGCAGGCAGCCGACGTTGTCGCCGGCCTCGCCCTGATCGAGCAGCTTGCGGAACATTTCGACGCCGGTGACGATGGTCTTGACGGTGTCCTTGAGGCCGACGATCTCGACTTCCTCGCCGACCTTGACGATGCCGCGCTCGATGCGGCCGGTGACCACGGTGCCGCGGCCGGAGATCGAGAACACGTCTTCGACCGGCATCAGGAAGGGCTGATCCTTCGGGCGCGCCGGTTGCGGGATGTATTTGTCGACCGCCTCCATCAGGCGGAGAATGGAATCGTGGCCCATCTCCGGCGACTTGCCTTCGAGCGCCATCAGCGCCGAGCCCTTCACGATCGGGATGTCGTCGCCGGGGAAATCATATTTCGACAGAAGCTCGCGAACCTCGAGCTCGACCAGCTCCAGAAGCTCGGGATCGTCGACCATGTCGACCTTGTTCATGTAGACGACGAGCGCGGGAACGCCGACCTGGCGGGCGAGCAGGATATGCTCGCGGGTCTGCGGCATCGGGCCGTCGGCGGCGGAGACGACGAGAATCGCGCCGTCCATCTGCGCGGCGCCGGTGATCATGTTCTTCACATAGTCGGCGTGGCCGGGGCAATCGACATGCGCGTAATGGCGTGCCTTGGTCTCGTATTCGACATGCGCCGTCGAGATCGTGATGCCGCGCGCCCTTTCCTCCGGCGCCTTGTCGATCTGGTCATAGGCCGTGTAGGTCGCTCCGCCGGTCTCGGCCAGAACCTTGGTGATCGCCGCGGTCAGCGACGTCTTGCCGTGGTCGACATGACCGATCGTGCCGATGTTGCAATGCGGCTTGTTCCGCAAAAATTTTTCCTTGGCCATGGCCGGACTCCTTTTGTCGTGCTGAATGTTTAGACCTTGTCGACGCGCGCGAGGGCGCGCGTCCTACTTGTATTTGTCTTCGATTTCCTTGGATACGCTCGGCGGCACCTGCGCGTAATGGTCGAACTGCATCGTGAAGCTGGCGCGCCCCTGCGTGCCCGAGCGCAGATTGTTGACATAGCCGAACATGTTGGCGAGCGGCACCATCGCGTTGATGACGACGGCGTTGGCGCGCATGTCCTGCCCCTGCACATGGCCGCGCCGCGACAACAGATCGCCCATCACGTAGCCGGTGTGCTCCTCGGGAGTGACCACCTCGACCTTCATGATCGGCTCGAGCAATACCGAGCCGCCCTTTTGCAGCCCCTCGCGGAACGCCGCGCGGGAGGCGATCTCGAAGGCGAGCGCCGACGAGTCGACGTCGTGATAGGAGCCGTCGATCAGCGTCGCCTTGACGTCGACCACCGGGAAACCCGCCAGAATTCCCGCGCCCATCACGCTGTTGATGCCCTTTTCGACGCCGGGAATATATTCCTTGGGCACCGCGCCGCCGACCACCTTGGATTCGAACGACGACCCGACGCCCGGCTCCGCCGGCTCGAACACGATCGTCACCTTGGCGAACTGCCCGGTGCCGCCGGTCTGCTTCTTGTGGGTGTAGTTGATCTCGGTCCGCTTGGTCAGCTTTTCGCGATAGGCGACCTGCGGCGCGCCGATATTGGCGTCGACCTTGTAGGTGCGGCGCAAAATGTCGACCTTGATGTCGAGATGCAGCTCGCCCATCCCTTTCAGAATGGTCTGGCCCGATTCCTGATCGGTCGAGACGCGGAACGAGGGGTCCTCGGCGGCGAGCTTGGCCAAAGCGACGCCGAGCTTCTCCTGGTCGGCCTTCGACTTCGGCTCGATCGCGATCTCGATGACCGGTTCCGGAAACTCCATCTTTTCGAGGATCACCGGCTTGTGCAGGTCGCACAGCGTATCGCCGGTGCGGGTGTCCTTGAGGCCGGCCAGCGCGACGATGTCGCCGGAATAGGCTTCCTTGATGTCTTCGCGGTTGTTGGCGTGCATCAGCAGCATGCGCCCGACCCGCTCGCGCTTGTCCTTGGTCGAATTCAGGACCGTCGTGCCGGACTCGATCTTGCCGGAATAGACGCGGCAGAAGGTGATCGTGCCGACGAACGGGTCGTCCATGATCTTGAACCCGAGCATCGAGAACGGCTCGCTGTCCTTGGGCAGGCGCAGGACTTCCGCGCCGGTGTTCATGTCGACGCCCTTGATCGCGCCGCGATCGACCGGGGAAGGCAGATAGTCGACCACCGCGTCGAGCAGCGGCTGCACGCCCTTGTTCTTGAACGCCGACCCGCACAGGATCGGAATGAAGGTGATCTGCCGAACCGCCTTGCGGATGAGGCGCTTCAGCGTGTCGATGTCGGGCTCCTGACCGTCGAGATAGGCGCCCATGACGTCGTCGTCGAGTTCGACCGCCGCCTCGATCAGGATGTGGCGGTATTCCTGCGCCTGGGCCAGCAGGCCGGCGGGAATCTCCTCGTCATGATATTTGGCGCCGAGCGCCTCCTCCTCCCAGACCACCGCCTTCATGCGCAGCAGGTCGATGACGCCTTTGAAGTCGTGCTCGGAGCCGATCGGCAACTGGATGCAGATCGGTCGGCCGCCGACCTTGGTGTTGATCTCCTCGACGCAGCGGAAAAAATCGGCGCCGGTCTTGTCCATCTTGTTGACGAACACCACGCGCGGCACGCCGTATTTGTCGGCCTGTCGCCAGACCGTCTCGGTCTGCGGCTCGACGCCCTGATTGCCGTCGAGAACGCATACCGCCCCGTCCAGCACGCGCAGGCTGCGCTCGACCTCGATCGTAAAATCGACGTGGCCGGGGGTGTCGATGATATTGAGGCGCTTGTCTTGCCAGAAGGTGGTGGTCGCGGCCGACGTGATGGTGATGCCGCGCTCCTGCTCCTGCTCCATCCAGTCCATGGTCGCAGCGCCGTCGTGCACTTCGCCGATTTTGTGCGACTTGCCGGAATAATAGAGGATACGCTCCGTGGTCGTCGTCTTGCCCGCATCAATGTGGGCCATGATGCCGAAGTTTCGGTAGTCCTCGATGGGATGGCTGCGCGCCATAATCGTTCCTTAAATGCGGGCCGAAGACGGCTTCACCAGCGATAATGGGCGAAGGCGCGATTGGCCTCGGCCATGCGATGAGTGTCTTCGCGTTTCTTGACCGCCGCGCCGCGATTGTTGGAGGCGTCCAGCAGTTCGGCCGACAGCCGGTCGACCATCGTCTTGTCGTTGCGCGCGCGCGCCGCTGTGATGATCCAGCGGATCGCCAGCGCCTGACGGCGATCGGTGCGCACCTCGACCGGCACCTGGTAGGTGGCGCCGCCGACCCGCCGCGAGCGCACCTCGACCGCCGGGGCGACATTCTCGAGCGCCTGGCGGAACACCGCCAGCGGATCGGTCTTGGCCTTGCTTTCGATCCCGTCGAACGCGCCATAGACGATCGCCTCGGCGATCGACTTCTTGCCTTCGTACATGATGGTGTTCATGAACTTCGCGACGACGAGATCGCCGAACTTGGCGTCCGGGATGATCTCGCGTTTCTCGGCGCTGTGACGGCGCGACATGGGTTCACTCTCTCTAGGGTCGTGGCCGGGCTTGAGGCGGCCATCCGGTCAATCTCTTCCGGCGACCTTCGAACCTGCTGGTCCGGGGCCGCCGTCGTTTCTCAGATCACTTCGGCCGCTTGGCGCCGTATTTCGAGCGGCGCTGCTTGCGGTCCTTGACGCCCTGCGTGTCGAGCACGCCGCGCAGGATGTGGTAACGCACGCCCGGCAGGTCCTTGACGCGGCCGCCGCGGATCATCACCACCGAATGCTCCTGCAGATTGTGACCTTCGCCGGGGATGTAGCCGATCACTTCGAAGCCGTTGGTCAGGCGCACCTTGGCGACCTTGCGCAGCGCCGAGTTCGGCTTCTTCGGCGTCGTCGTATAGACGCGCGTGCACACGCCGCGCTTTTGCGGGCTCGCCTCGAGATGGCGGGCCTTCTCGCGATAGGTCTTCGGCTGCCGCGGCTTGCGGATCAACTGGCTGATCGTCGGCATATCTGGCCCTTCGTCCTGTCGGAACGACGCGCCGGGTCCGGCGGCGGCGTCCTTTAAAAAATCCCTTGTCTCGTCTTGCTCATCGCGGCGACGCAACGCGCAAAACAAACCGCGCCGCTAAGCCAGGGGCTTAAGGCGCGAACATTGCAGAGGACCGCGGCCAGGCCGCGATCGTGCCCCATGCCCGATCAGGCTCTCAAAATGATCGGTATGATCGGCTCGTCGATGAAATCAACAGCGTTTAGAACCGAATGGTTTCGGACGAGTCGTCCGCAACAGCGATGGATCTACTGCCTGTCGAAAGCGCGCGGACCATATTCGCGAGGCCCCGACGCGTCAACCCCTTTTCCCGCGCAAAACGCCGGGTCTGGGAGGAATAATCTCGCCGCGGCGCGTCGATGAGGCGCGGGTCCGGGCGCGGCTCAGTTGAGGACGCCGCAACCGCCGTCGCGCGACGCGACGCGTTCTTCGATAATGACGATCGCCCGAAGCAGTTGAAACGCGTCGTCCGGCTCGGCGACGACGGGCAGAATCTTCACTCCCGCGACGCCGCGCGCGGCGGCGGCAACGCCGATATTCGCCGCGCCGCCGGCGGTCACGGCCGATTCCAGCGCCGCGCCGATCGCCGCGTCCAGCTCACGCTCGGTCGCCCTCAGACGTCCCGCGTCAATCCGGAGCTGCGGCCCCAGCAGGCTTCTGGCGCGCGCATTGACGTGCAGCGCAAAACCGCATTCATCGATCAGGATCGCCGCGACGCCCAGCAGCTCGAGCGTGTCGGCCATGCCGCGGGCGCGCGCGCCGGCGAGCACCGGAGCAAGCGAGGGGTCGGTCAGGAAACGCGGGGCCTCGTCAGCGCCCGCTCCGCCGGCGGATTGAATTTGCGCCTTCATGTCCTGCCCCGCCAATCCGAATCCGACCGCCGAGCGGCCGTTAACCAATTGTTACGGGATGCAACAGACCGCGATTTGCGGGCCAAATGAAGCCCGACTTGCGGCGGCGCTGCGGCGCAAATGACGCCCACGCGCATGCACCCCTTCCGGGCCGCCCCGAGCGACCAAAGAGAGCACAGCCCCAGATCCTTGCAATCAAAGGAAAAAGAGCCGCCCGAGGGCGGCTCTCTCGTAGTTCCGACGAACCCTGCGCGCTTTCCGGCCCCTATTCGGCCGGCGTCTTCTCCGCCTGCCGCGCGATTTCGCTCGGCACGGCGGCGGGCGGCAGTTGCGGCGCGCTCGACGCCTCGGCCTTCTGGGCGAGAATCAGCGTGTCGCGCATCGCCGCGACGCTGCGCAGCTTGGTCATCGCGGCGCCGGTGCCGGCCGGAATGAGGCGCCCGACGATGACGTTCTCCTTCAGGCCCTCCAGCGTATCCACCTTGCCGTTGACCGCCGCCTCGGTGAGGACGCGGGTGGTCTCCTGGAACGAGGCGGCCGAAATGAACGAGCGCGTCTGCAGGCTGGCCTTGGTGATGCCGAGCAGGACAGGCGTCCCGGTCGCCAGCTTCTTGCCTTCCGCCTTCATGATCTCGTTGGCCGCTTCGAGCTCCGACTTGTCGATCTGTTCGCCCGACAGGAAGTCGGTGTCGCCGGGATCGACCACATCGACCTTCTGCAGCATCTGGCGGACAATCACCTCGATGTGCTTGTCGTTGATGCTGACGCCCTGCAGCCGGTAGACCTCCTGGATTTCGTTGACCAGATAGGCGGCGAGCTCCTCGACGCCCTTGATCGCCAGAATGTCGTGCGGCGCCGGATTGCCGTCGACGATGTAGTCGCCCTTCTCCACGACGTCGCCGTCCTGGAGATGGATGTGCTTGCTTTTGGGGATCAGATATTCGACCGGCTCGCCGCCTTCCTCATAGGGGACGATCGAAACACGCTGCTTGTTCTTGAAGTCGCGTCCGAACTGAATGGTCCCGGAGATTTCCGCGATGATCGCGTGGTCCTTGGGCCGGCGCGCCTCGAACAGCTCCGCCACCCGCGGCAGGCCGCCGGTGATGTCGCGCGTCTTGGCGCTGTTGATCGAGATGCGGGTGATGACGTCGCCCGCATTCACCGTCGCCCCCGGTTCGAGCGAAATGATCGAATCGACCGGCAGCATGTAGCGCGCGTCGCCGCCGCGCGGCAGTTTGATGATCTTGCCGTCCTTGCCCTTGATAACCAGCGCCGGGCGCAGATTGGCCGAGCGCGGCGACATCCGCCAGTCGATGACCAGGCGCTTGGCGATGCCCGTCGCCTCGTCGATCTGCTCGGACATCGAGGCGCCTTCGACAAGATCCTCGAAGCCGATCACGCCGGGCACTTCGGTCATGATCGGGCGGGTGTAGGGGTCCCATTCGGCGATGCGCTGGCCGCGCTTGACCTTGTCGCCGTCGTCCACTTTCAGGCGGGCGCCGTATTGCACGCGATGAACCACGCGCTCGGTGCCGTCGCGATCGACGATCACCACCGCCACGTTGCGCGCCATGACCATCATGTCGCCCTCCGAGTTGCGCGCCACCGACCGGTTGCGGATTTTCACCTCGCCGTCGAAGCTCGAACTCGATGAACGACTGGTCCGCCAGTTGCGCCGCGCCGCCGATATGGAACGTGCGCATCGTCAACTGGGTGCCCGGCTCGCCGATCGACTGGGCGGCGATGACGCCGACCGCCTCGCCCATGTTGACCGGAGTGCCGCGCGCCAGATCGCGCCCGTAGCAGGAGCCGCAGACGCCGTTCTCGGCCTCGCAGGTCAAGACCGAACGGATCTTCACCTCCTGGATGCCGGCCGCGTTGATCGCGGGAATGTCTTCCTCGACGATCATCCGGCCGGCGGGGACGATCACCTTGCCGTCGGCGTCCTTGATGTCCTCGGCCGCGGTGCGGCCGAGAATGCGGATCGCCAGCGTCGCGACCACCGTGCCGGCGTCGACGATCGCCCGCATGCCGATGCCGCGCGTCGAGCCGCAATCGGGAAGGGTGATGATCGAATCCTGCGCGACGTCGACCAGACGGCGCGTGAGATAGCCGGAGTTGGCGGTCTTCAGGGCGGTGTCGGCGAGACCCTTGCGGGCGCCGTGCGTCGAGTTGAAATATTCGAGGACCGACAGGCCTTCCTTGAAGTTCGAGATGATCGGGCTCTCGATGATCTCTCCCGACGGCTTGGCCATCAGGCCGCGCATCGCGGCGAGCTGGCGCATCTGGGTCGGCGAACCGCGCGCCCCGGAGTGCGACATCATGTAGATCGAGTTGATCGGCAGGTCGCGGCCGTTCTTGTCCTTGCGGACGGCGGAGATGCCCGCCATCATTTCCTCGGCGAGCCTGTCCGAGCATTTGGCCCAGGCGTCGACGACCTTGTTGTATTTCTCGCCCTGGGTGATGAGGCCATCGTTGTACTGCTGCTCGTATTCCTTGGCCAGCGCCGAAGTCTCGGCGATGAAGCGCGGCTTGGAATTGGGCACCACCATGTCGTCCTTGCCGAACGAGATGCCGGCCTTGAACGCCTCCTTGAAGCCGAGCGCCATGATCCGGTCGCAGAAGATGACCGTCTCCTTCTGCCCGCAATTGCGGTAGACGATGTCGATCATGTTGGAGATTTCCTTCTTGGTCATCAGCTTGTTGACGACGTCGAAGGGAATCTTGGTGTGCTCGGGCACGAGTTCGCCGAGGATCATCCGGCCCGGCGTGGTGTCGAATATTTTGGCGACGCGATTGCCCTTGGCGTCGAACGTCCAGGCGCGCCCCTTGATCTTGGCGTGCAGCGTCACCGCCTTGGCGGCGAGCGCGTGCTCGATCTCGCCCATGTCGGAGAACGCCATGCCCTGGCCGGGCTCGCCGTCGCGCATCAGCGAGACGTAGTAGAGCCCGAGCACGATATCCTGGCTCGGCACGATGATCGGCATGCCGTTGGCCGGATGCAGGATGTTGTTGGTCGACATCATCAGGACGCGCGCTTCAAGCTGCGCCTCCAGCGACAGCGGCACATGCACCGCCATCTGGTCGCCGTCGAAATCGGCGTTGAACGCCGAGCAGACGAGCGGATGCAACTGGATCGCCTTGCCCTCGATCAGCACCGGCTCGAACGCCTGGATGCCGAGGCGGTGCAGCGTGGGCGCGCGATTGAGCATGATCGGGTGCTCGCGGATCACCTCGTCGAGGATGTCCCAGACCTCCGGCTTCTCCTTCTCGACCAGCTTCTTGGCCTGCTTGACCGTCGCCGACAGGCCCTTGGCGTCGAGGCGCGAGTAGATGAACGGCTTGAACAGCTCGAGCGCCATCTTCTTGGGCAGGCCGCACTGATGCAGCTTGAGTTCCGGGCCGACCACGATCACCGAGCGGCCGGAATAGTCGACGCGCTTGCCGAGCAGGTTCTGGCGGAAACGCCCCTGCTTGCCCTTGAGCATGTCGGCCAGCGATTTGAGCGGACGCTTGTTGGCGCCGGTGATGACGCGCCCGCGCCGGCCGTTGTCGAACAGCGCATCGACCGATTCCTGCAACATCCGCTTTTCGTTGCGGATGATGATGTCGGGCGCGCGCAATTCCATCAACCGCTTGAGACGGTTGTTGCGGTTGATGACGCGGCGGTAGAGATCGTTGAGGTCGGAGGTCGCAAAGCGGCCGCCGTCGAGCGGCACCAGCGGGCGCAGGTCCGGCGGAATCACCGGCACTTCGGTGAGGATCATCCATTCCGGCTTGTTGCCCGAATGCATGAACGCCTCGATGATCTTGAGGCGCTTGGCGAGCCGCTTGGGCTTGAGTTCACTCTTCGATTCGGCGATCTCGACCTTCAGGTCCTCGGCGATCTTGGCCAGATTCATGCCCTTGAGGATCTCGCGAATCGCCTCCGCGCCGATCATCGCGGTGAAATTGTCCTGGCCGTATTCGTCCTGCGCGCGCAGAAAGTCATCCTCCGACAGCAGCTGACGGTCCTTGAGCGGCGTCAGGCCGGGGTCGAGCACGATGTAGGACTTCGAAATACAGGATGCGCTCGAGGTCCTTCAGCGTCATGTCGAGCAGCAGGCCGATCCGCGAGGGCAGCGACTTGAGGAACCAGATATGGGCGACCGGCGCGGCCAGGGAGATGTGGCCCATCCGCTCGCGCCGCACGCGCGACAGCGTGACCTCGACGCCGCATTTCTCGCAGATGACGCCCTTGTATTTCATGCGCTTGTATTTGCCGCACAGGCACTCGTAGTCCTTGATCGGCCCGAAGATGCGCGCGCAGAACAGCCCGTCGCGCTCCGGCTTGAAGGTGCGGTAGTTGATCGTCTCGGGCTTTTTGATCTCGCCGAACGACCAGGAGAGGATTTTCTCGGGGCTCGCGATGGCGATCTGAATCTGATCGAACGCCTGCGGCTGGACCACGGGAGCAAAGGGATTGGTGACTTCCTGATTTATTATTTCATCTCCTGCGAGGCCATGCGCGCCGACTGCGCCATGGCTCGCGTTGATGGAAGAAGGCGCGGCCCGCGGCGGCCCCGCCCGTCAAGTTTTCGGTTACGCACGCGGCGCCCTTACTCCGCCGCCTCGACCGGCGGCAGTTCGCCAAGCGGCTTCTTGATCGACGCCAGTTCGACATTGAGGCCGAGCGAGCGCATTTCCTTGACCAGGACGTTGAAGCTCTCGGGAATGCCCGATTCAAACGTGTCGTCGCCGCGCACGATCGACTCATAGACCTTGGTGCGGCCCGCCACGTCGTCCGATTTGACGGTGAGCATTTCCTGCAGCGTGTAAGCCGCGCCATACGCCTCCAGCGCCCACACCTCCATTTCGCCGAACCGCTGGCCGCCGAACTGCGCCTTGCCGCCGAGCGGCTGCTGGGTGACCAGGCTGTACGGGCCGATCGAGCGCGCGTGGATCTTGTCGTCGACCAGATGGTGGAGCTTCAGCATGTAGATGTAGCCGACCGTCACCTTGCGATCGAAGGTCTCGCCGGTGCGCCCGTCATAGAGCGCCACCTGACCCGACGAATCGAAATTGGCCATCTTGAGCATTTCGACGATGTCGCGCTCGCGCGCGCCGTCGAACACCGGCGTGGCGATCGGAATGCCGCGGCGCAGGTTCTCGCCAAGCTCGACCACGTCCTTGTCGTCGAGCTCCTGGATCGTCTCGTTGACCCCGTAGATCTCCTTGAGCTTGGAGCGCAGCGGCTTCACGTCGCCCTTGCGCATATACAGGTTGACCGCCTCGCCCACCTGCCGGCCGAGGCCCGCGCAGGCCCAGCCAAGGTGCGTTTCGAGGATCTGGCCGACGTTCATCCGGCTCGGCACGCCGAGCGGATTGAGCACGATGTCGACCGGCGTTCCGTCCTCCAGGAACGGCATGTCCTCCTGCGGCACAATCCGAGAGACGACGCCCTTGTTGCCGTGGCGTCCCGCCATCTTGTCGCCGGGCTGGATCTTGCGCTTCACCGCGATGAACACCTTGACCATCTTCATCACGCCGGGCGGCAATTCGTCGCCGCGCTGCAGCTTCTCGACCTTGTCGAGGAAGCGGCTTTCCAGCCCCTTCTTCGATTCGTCGTATTGCTTGCGCATCGCCTCCAGCTCGGACATGGTCTGATCGCTTTCGAGAGCGAAGTTCCACCATTGCGAGCGCGGGTGCTCGTCGATCAGCGCGCGCGTCAGCACCTGATCCTTCTTGAACCCCTTGGGGCCGGACAACGCGCGCTTGCCGATCAGCACCTCGGCGAGGCGCGCGAAGACGTTGCGATCGAGGATCGCCAGCTCGTCGTCGCGGTCCTTGGCGAGCCGCTCGATCTCCTCGCGCTCGATCGCCTGGGCGCGTTCGTCCTTGTCGACGCCGTGACGATTGAACACGCGCACTTCGACGATCGTCCCCTGCACGCCCGGGGGCACGCGCAGCGAGGTGTCGCGCACGTCGGAAGCCTTCTCGCCGAAGATCGCGCGCAGCAGCTTCTCTTCGGGGGTCATCGGGCTTTCGCCCTTGGGCGTGATCTTGCCGACCAGAATGTCGCCCGCCACCACCTCGGCGCCGATATAGACGATGCCCGCCTCGTCGAGGTTCTTCAGCGCCTCTTCGGAAACGTTGGGGATGTCGCGGGTGATTTCCTCCGGCCCGAGCTTGGTGTCGCGGGCCATCGCCTCGAATTCCTCGATATGGATCGAGGTGAACACGTCGTCCTTGACGATGCGCTCGGACAACAGGATCGAATCCTCGAAGTTGTAGCCGTTCCACGGCATGAAGGCGACCAGCACATTGCGCCCGAGCGCGAGGTCGCCGAGATCGGTCGACGGACCGTCGGCGATGATGTCGCCCTTGGCGACGATGTCGCCGACGCGCACCAGCGGCTTCTGGTTGATGCAGGTCGACTGGTTGGACCGCTGGAACTTCATCAGGCGGTAGATGTCGACGCCCGGGCTTGGCCGCGTCGGTCTCGCCGGTCGCGCGCACCACGATGCGGGTGGCGTCGATCTGGTCGACCACGCCGGCGCGGCGCGCGCCGATCGCCGCGCCCGAATCGCGCGCGACGATCGCCTCCATCCCGGTGCCCACCAGCGGCGCGTCGGAGCGCACCAGCGGCACCGCCTGGCGCTGCATGTTGGAGCCCATCAGCGCGCGATTCGCGTCGTCGTTCTCGAGGAACGGAATCAGCGCGGCGGCGACCGACACAAGCTGCTTGGGCGAAACCTCCATGAAGTCGACGCGGTCGGGGTTGAGGAACACCACGTCGCCCGCATGGCGGCAGACGATCAGGTCGCCGTTCAGCGTGCCGTCGTCCTTCAGCGGCGTATCGGCCTGGGCGACGCTGTATTTGCCCTCCTCCATCGCCGAGAGATAGATGACCTCCATCGTCACCCTGCCCTCGCGCACGCGGCGGTACGGCGTTTCGATGAACCCATATTTGTTGACGCGCGCGAACGTCGCGAGCGAGTTGATGAGGCCGATGTTCGGGCCTTCCGGCGTCTCGATCGGGCAGATGCGGCCATAGTGCGTCGGGTGCACGTCGCGCACCTCGAAGCCCGCGCGCTCGCGCGTCAGGCCGCCCGGGCCAAGCGCCGAAAGACGGCGCTTGTGGGTGATCTCGGACAGCGGGTTGGTCTGGTCCATGAACTGGGAAAGCTGCGAGGAGCCGAAGAATTCGCGCACCGCCGCCGCCGCCGGTTTGGCGTTGATCAGGTCCTGCGGCATCACCGTGTCGATCTCGACCGAGGACATCCGCTCCTTGATCGCGCGCTCCATGCGCAACAGGCCGACGCGATACTGATTTTCCATCAGCTCGCCGACCGACCGCACGCGGCGATTGCCGAGGTGATCGATGTCGTCGATCTCGCCGCGGCCATCGCGCAGGTCGACCAGCGCCTTGACCACCGCCAGAATGTCCGCCTTGCGCAGCACGCGCACGGTGTCTTCGGCGTCGAGATCGAGGCGCATGTTCATCTTGACGCGGCCGACCGCCGACAGGTCATAGCGCTCGGGGTCGAAGAACAGCGACGTGAACATCGCTTCCGCGCTGTCGATGGTCGGCGGTTCGCCGGGGCGCATCACGCGATAGATGTCGAACAGCGCGTCCTCGCGCGAGGAGTTCTTGTCGACCTTCAGCGTGTTGCGGATATACGGGCCGATGTTGACGTGATCGATGTCGAGCACCGGCAGTTCGTCGAAGCCCGCCTCGATGAGGGCGTGCAGCGACTTGTCGGTAATCTCGTCGCCCGCCTCGGCGAAAATCTCGCCGGTCTGCGGATCATAGAGATCGTCGGCGATATATTGCCCGTAGAGATCGGCGTCCACCGCGCGCAACGCCTTGACGCCGCGCTCGGTCAACTGGCGGGCGGTGCGCGCCGTCAGCTTCTTGCCGGCCTCGACGGCGACTTCGCCGCTGTCGGCGTCGATCAGGTCGACCGACGCCTTGAGGCCCTTCATGCGGTCAGCGTCGAACGGCACGCGCCAGCCGTCCTTGGCGCGGGTGTAGACCACCTTCTTGTAGAAGGTCGACAGAATCTCTTCGCCGTCCATGCCGAGCGCATAGAGCAGCGAGGTCACCGGAATCTTGCGGCGCCGGTCGATGCGCGCATGCACGATGTCCTTGGCGTCGAATTCGATGTCGAGCCAGGAGCCGCGATAGGGAATGATTCGCGCGGCGAACAGCAGCTTGCCCGACGAATGGCTCTTGCCCTTGTCGTGATCGAAGAACACGCCGGGGCTGCGGTGCATCTGCGAGACGATCACCCGCTCGGTGCCGTTGACGATGAACGTGCCGTTCGACGTCATGAACGGCATGTCGCCCATGTAGACGTCCTGCTCCTTGATGTCCTTGACCGACTTGGCGCCGGTCTCGGGGTCGACGTCGAACACGATCAGGCGCAGCGTCACCTTCAGCGGCGCGGCGAACGTCATGCCGCGCTGACGGCATTCGTCGACGTCGTATTTCGGCGCCTCATACTCGTATTTGACGAACTCGAGCAGCGCGGTCTGCGCGAAATCGGAAATCGGGAACACGGACTTGAAAACGGACTGCAGGCCCTCGTCGGCGCGGCCGCCGGCGGGCGCGTCGACCATCAGAAACTGGTCGTACGACGCCTTCTGAACCTCGATGAGGTTCGGCATTTCCGCGACTTCCTTGATGTGGCCGAAGACTTTGCGAACACGCTTGCGGCCGGTGAATGTCTGCGTCATATCGTTCCTCGATATTGCTAACCGTCGGGCTGTTCGTCACAAAGGCCCGTGGGCGCCGCGCTCCCTGCGCGTTGGGGCGAACGGATCGGGGCGTCGCGCCCCCAACAACCTCATCGCGTCACCGCCGCGACCCCGTCAGGGGTCGCCCGTTCGCCGCATGGGCGCGCTGAAACGATGGAGCGGTCCCGGGCCGCCGGCCCGGGATCGCTCGTCTTGCAAGGCGGGCCCGCTCGGCCCGCGACGCGTCACTTGAGTTCGACCTTGGCGCCGGCTTTCTCAAGAGCGGCCTTGATCTTGGCGGCTTCGTCCTTGCTGACGCCTTCCTTGACCGCCTTCGGCGCGCCCTCGACCAGGTCCTTGGCTTCCTTGAGGCCAAGCGCGGTGATGGCGCGCACTTCCTTGATGACTTCGATCTTCTTGTCGCCGACCGCGGTCAGCATGACCGTGAATTCGGTCTGCTCTTCGACCGGAGCGGCCGCCGCCGCGCCGCCCGCCGGACCCGCCGCCACCGCTACCGCGGCGGCCGCCGAAACGCCCCACTTTGTTTCCAGAAGCTTGGCGAGTTCAGCCGCCTCAAGGACGGTCAAACTCGACAGTTCGTCGACGATTTTTTCCAAATTGGCCATGTCTTGATCCTTTATATGGTTCGAACCCTGGGGTTTGATAAGAGCCTTCGATCAGGCTGCGTCTCTTGAGGCGTAGGCCCCGAACACCCGCGCGAGCTTGGCGGCCGGCGCAGTGGAGAGTTGGGCGAGCTTGGTCGCCGGCGCCTGCAACAGGCCCAGCAACTTGGCGCGCAACTCGTCGAGCGAGGGCAGGGTCGCAAGCGACCTGACCCCATCGACGTTCAGGGCGGTCTTGCCCATGGCGCCGCCGAGGAGCACGAATTTCTCGTAATCCTTGGCGAAGGCCACAGCGACCTTCGGCGCCGCCACCGGATCGTCCGAATAGGCGATCAGGGCCGGCCCCTTGAGGAGGGAGCCGACGGAAGCGACGTCCGTGCCTTCGAGAGCAATCTTGGCGAGGCGGTTTTTGGCGACCTGAACGCGCGCCCCAGCCAGCTTCATCCGCTTGCGCAAATTCTGCATCTGGGCGACCGTCAGGCCGGAGTAGTGCGCCACGACGACCACCGAAGCCTTCGAAAAGACTTCGTGAAGCGTCGCGACCGCCTCCTTTTTCTCCGCTCTGTCCACGGTGCTTTCTCCGGTTGGCGGAGCATCTCCGCCTATTGCACATGCCGCGCCGCGCCCGCAAAAGGCGTCGCCGCAGCGACTTGCGCCTGTCCCCGGAGCCGGGCGATGAGCCCGCCGCCGGACAGAAGGTTCGAACCGAAATCACCAAACCGCTGGTCAGCGGCTCAACAACAACCCGGTCTTCCCCGTCTATGCAGGCCCCCTGTCGCCCCGCCGACGGCGGGAGGGAATTAAGCGGCTCCCCACGAAGCGGGGCGCGCGCGCCGGCAGTCTCGGACAGGACATGGCCGGACAAGACACAGGGCGAGCCCCGTGTCCTCCAGCCTATCCACCGCTCCCATCCGCGTTAAACCCAATCGCTTGGAATGAACCCGGACGTGGCGGAAGCCAAAAATGATCATCAGGGTCGCATTGCGCCGCCGACCCCGGACGCGCTGTTTATCCTGCCGCGGCCATTCTGCCAAGGGGGATCACGGCTATTTTATCCGCCATGCGAAATTATCATGACAGACCCCCGATGCAGGCAAATCGACCGCCGAGCCATTGGATTGCTTTGAGCATTTGGGCCTCCCGACCGCGAATTTACCGGGCGGAGAGGAGTGTATGGTGAATGTCAAAGCGGTTGGCTGTCAGGAAACGCCATGACCGCGCTGGAGCGCCGGACGCCGGCGGGGATTTCGATCCCGATGGAACGGGGGACCGCTGCAAGCCTGCGGGTGCGCCCGGACCGGGTCGCCATCGGCGTCGCCGTCCTCGTGACGGCGGGCCTCGCCGTGCGCCTGTGGTGCGCCGGCGGACCGTTGTGGCTCGACGAAATCTGGTCGATCGAGAATCTCGCGCCGCTGACCCGATGGTGGCAGGTCTTTTGGGGAATCTCCCACGACAACAATCACTTCCTGAATTCACTGTGGCTGTGGTTCGCCACCGGATGGACCGCCGACGAGCGGGTCTTGCGCGCGCCGTCGATCGTGATGGGAACGCTGACCGTCGCGATGATGGCGCGGATCGCGGCGCGCCACAGCGCGCCAGCGGCGATCGCCGCCGCCGCGCTGACCGCCGCATCCTATTTCTTCGTGAACTACAGCGTCGAGGCGCGCGGCTACGCCGGCATGGCGCTCGCCATCGTCGTGGCGTTCGATGCAATGGAGCGCGCCGCCGAGCGGCCCGATTCGCCCGCGCGCTTCGTATTCGCCGCGGCGGCCGGGATCGGGCTGTTGTGGCACCTGGCGATGGCGCCGGTCATCGCCTTGTTCGCGCTGATCCAGCTTGGCGAACAAAGGCGCGCGCTTGGCCGCTGGGAGCCGGCCGCCGCGGCGACGCTGCGTTTCCTGGCGCCGACCGCCCTCGCCGTCATCCCCGCCTTCGCTTTTGTCGTCGCGGGAATTCTTGTCGTGGGGCGGCTGACCATCGGGGGCGTGCGCGCCTTCGACGCCGGGCAGGCGCTGGCGGCGATCGCCGACATGGCGCGCGATACGATCGGCCTGTCGCTCGCGACGCCGGGCGGACTGATCCTGGCCGCCGGCGCCGTTGGCGTGCTGGTCGCGTTGCGTTGGCGGCTGGTCCGCGACGACCGGCGAATCGCCTATGCGGTGATCCTGCTGGCGCTGCCCGCCGCGGTTTTCATCATCCGCCCGCCCAACGCTCATATCCCGCGCTACTATCTCGTCTGCGCGCTGTTCCTGATCCTGTTGATCGCCGAAACGTTCGGTGGGCTGTGGCGGGCCGGCGCGTGGCGGCGGGCGGCGGCGGTCGCCGCGCTGGCCGCGATGCTGGTCGGCGACGCCGGCCTGCTGATCCGCTATCAGACTTCCAAGCGACACCGCCTGGCCGCAGGCGCTCGCCGCGATCGCCGATTCCGGTGAGGTCGTTATCGCCAGCAGCTTCGATGACCGGGTCGGCAAGCTCGTCGCCTACTACAACCGCGACCATGCGCCGCTCGAACTCGTCGCGCGCGCCGACTGGTGCGCGCGGCGGCCGCAATGGTTCATCGCCGAGACCGCCGGCATCGCCGAACTGCCGCCGGAGCTCGATTTGCCGGCGGGCGATTGTCGCGTCGCGTTTCGCCTTGGTGCGCCGCTATGAGAGCTGGGGCCTGTCGTCGGTCGGCTGGGCGCTGTATCGCGCCCGCTAAGCTGCGCCGTCAGGAGCCGACGGCGCTTGCTGTCGCCAGCGTCGACAGGTCGAGCTTGACGCCCGGCCCCATCGTCGAGGAGATCGCGGCGCGCTGGAGATAGGTGCCCTTCGAGCCGGTCGGCTTGGCCTTGGCCACCGCCTCGACGAAGGCGCGGATGTTCTGGGCGAGCTGGGCCTCGCCGAACGAGGCCTTGCCGACCGAGCCCTGCACGATGCCGGCCTTTTCGACGCGGAACTCGACGGCGCCGCCCTTGGAGGCCCGGACCGCCGCGGCGACGTCCATCGTCACCGTGCCGACCTTGGGATTGGGCATCAGGCCGCGCGGGCCGAGCACCTTGCCGAGACGGCCGACCAGCGGCATCATGTCCGGCGTGGCGATGCAGCGGTCGAAATTGATCTCGCCGCCATTCACCGCCGCCACCAGATCCTCGGCCCCGACGACATCGGCGCCCGCCGCCCTGGCCTCGTCGGCCTTGGCGCCGCGCGCGAACACCGCGACGCGCAGGACGCGGCCGGTGCCGTTGGGCAGGTTGACGACGCCGCGCACCATCTGGTCGGCGTGCTTGGGATCGACGCCGAGATTGAGGGCCAGTTCGACCGTCTCGTCAAACTTGGCGGTGGCGCGCTCCTTGACCAGCTTGACCGCCTCATCGAGCTTGTAAAGCCTGGTGCGCTCGACGCTCTGGCGCGCCTTGACGATTCTCTTGCTTGCGCTGCTCATCGCTTACCCCACCACCTCGAGGCCCATCGAACGGGCGGAGCCTTCGATCATCGCGATCGCCGCTTCGACGGTCGAACAATTGAGATCGGGCATTTTCTTTTCGGCGATCTCGCGGACCTGCGCCTTGGTCACCTTGCCGACGAAGCCGCGGCCCGGCGTCTTGGCGCCGGAAGCCGGCTTCTTGCCGATCTTCAGCCCCGCCGCCTTCTTCAGGAAGAAGGTGACCGGCGCGTTGCGCATCTCGAAGGTGAAGGAACGGTCCTGGTAGGCGGTGATCACCACCGGAATCGGCGTGCCCTTCTCGATCTGCGCGGTGCGCGCATTGAAGGCCTTGCAGAATTCCATGATGTTGAGCCCCCGCTGACCGAGCGCCGGGCCGATCGGCGGGGACGGATTGGCGGCGCCCGCCGGCACCTGCAGTTTGACGTAGCCGGTAATCTTCTTGGCCATGGAGGCTGCTCCAATGAAGCGCCCGCGCCGCTTTCTCGAGCGACGCCGGCGCCGGTTGCAGTGGCGTGGTGCGAGCGTTCTCCGGCTGGCGACCGGCCGCTCTTCCACGCAGGAAGGCGCGGGTGCTAGCAGCTTTGGGGGAGAGGCGCAAGGATGGGGGGCGGGGTAACGGGTCCGTTTAAAATCTTCGACTTCAGGAAGTGATCCAGCGCCAATGTCTGCGGACCATCCCGGGAAACACCAGAACAATGGCTGCGGAAAAAAGGAACCCCATCGCGGCATCGCGCGCTAAACTGAACGCACGATCCCAATCCAATGAAACCGAATAAGGAGTGGCGCGACGGTTGTTTGCTTCATTGCGCACTCTTTCACAGGCGGCCTTGTCAGTTGGATCGATGGCGCAACTGTAGTCATCCTCGGTTGGCTCACTTGGATTCTCGTAGGCCACGCCGGCGGGGATGGTCGGATGTCTAACAAAACGCGTCAAACTGCCCGTGCAAAGAGGCACGACTGTCGCCCCAACGATGCTGAGCGAGAGCGCCAATCGCCGAATGTTTAGTTTAGTTGCCACCTGGCGCTTGATTCTTGTATGGACCACGCCTCGCTGACTTCGCTTCGGCGGCCTCGACAAGCTTCACAATATCGCCGATTTCCCAAAGTGTCTTGCTCACGCCGGGAGCCATCGCCGGCGACATTTTCAACGTCGGATGGTAAGTCCTTTGGGCATCAGAATTCGTCCATATCCCTAAACTCAAAGGCGGTATGTTGACTGGCAACGTAATGAGGATTGCTCCCAACCGACAGGATTACCCGCGATCCTCGTTCACGGGCCACGTTCAAAAAGGAAGAGTGCCCCTTCATACGCTTGCGTAGTGACGCGTTCACAATTTCCAACGGAGTCAGATCGCGGCACACAAAACGCTGCAAGAGCGTACCAATCTCTTTTTCGCCCAAAGCGGGCGATAACTTGAACTTGAAAATCGGCCGAAGCCCATCGTAACCTTGCACGAGCCACGCTCGTTTTGCATCGTCTGGCACGGTCCACCCCTGCTTCCCGCCAAGCATACAAAAGAGCGCCCCAGCGACACCGGCGTCAAGGCCGACACATTTCAAACTGAGGCACTACTCTGGTCGGATTTTGAGGGACCGCGCAGGAGAGGGCCGGAGCGCGAATTCGGCCGCAGCGCCTGAGGAATTCTCATTTTCTCAATTGAGGATCGCCGTCGTCTCAAGATTCTCGTGAACTCATCCTCGGTCGGCTCGGCTGTCTTCCACCGCTTGCGCACGGTAAAACCTCGAAATCGCGATGTCCATCTCGCCGCCCGCCTCGGCCGCGGCCCGCTCGCCGGGACGCGGCTCTCGGGCGCCGGACGGCGCCATGCCCTCACTGGCTCCCTTGTCGCGGCGGGCGGCCATCCGGCCGAGCTTGGCGAGCAATTCTTCGTAGGCCCGGTTGTCGCCGGGCGCGCCGCCCATCGCCGCAAAGACGCCCTGATATTTGTCGAGCCGATCCAGCACGCGCAGCCGCCGGTCAACGGCGCGAAGATCGCCCGCCGCCACCTGGCCGGCGGCGAGGCGCAAGGCCGGATCGAGCCGGGCGATCTGCAGGCGCGTATGGTCGCTGCGCGGCTCGACCGCGCGGCCGGACAGGATTTCCGAGACGATCTGCCGAACGCGCTCGCGCGGCAGGCCCTCGTGCTGCGCGATCGCCTCGTAGGACCACCCTTCCCGCAGCCGGGCGAAAATCCGCATCGGCGGGTCGGCGCGGTCTTGCGCGGTGACCCACTGTTTGGCGACAGGCGCTGATCGAGCGGGTTCGTTCAAGGCGGCGGTCCTGGCGGGGATAAGCGCGCCGCCATTCTACCTCGCATTCCGCTTTTCAGAAAGCCCTTATCGCTAAACCGAGGCGGGCGCGTGGGACGCCCGCCCTGTTCGAAGTTGGCGGTGAGCCGCCTTAACGGGCGGACGACCGCTTCCGGGCAGGCGCTGCTTTCTTTTCGCTCGGTCCGCGCGCCGATCGCGCGGGGGCGCCGGCTGCCGCGGTTCGTCGTCCCCGGCGAGCTTTTGGGCGAGATGCCAATGCCGGTCCGCCTGACCGACCGGACGGCCGTCCTGTTCCCATAGACGATACGCGGTTTCGCGAATACGCTGTTCCCTATTGTCCATTGCCATTGCGTTTTTCATTGGCCGCACTCCGAATCACATCGACGTTCATTTTATACTTTCGGGCAGCCGGAGAACAAATTCTTGGCCGACCCGCCCTGGAGTGCGGCGCGACGGGGGATCGCCGATGAACGCATGGGATGTCTGGGACTGGGTCGCCTATGGCGGCTTGTGGATCGCCGCGCTCGTCCTGGCCAGGGAAACGTTGCTCCCTCGGCCCGCCGAAGCCGGGCGATCGCCGGCGCTTCTGTCGAGCCCGAAATGGCGCGTCGTCCCGCTGATCTTTCTGATTCTGAGCGGCGCCGCGTTCCTGGCGAAGGTCGGCGGGATCGTCGGCGCGGGGCCGCCGATTTCCCAGGAATGCATGACCGCTTGGGGGCGGTTCGACGATGCGAACCTGCAGGTGCGCGCCGCCGGCCGGTGTTTCCTGAACCAGCGGGCGTCCCACTACCTGGCCGCCGTCGCCTTCCACTATTTCAAGAAAGGCGAGTTCGACGACGCGCCGCTTCAACTCAAAGGGGCCACCTCCGAGATACAAGACAGCGAAATAATCTTGAAGATTCCGATTGCCGGAGAGTTTCTCGAAGAAATGAATCGCGGAACAAAATTGACCTTTTACGCCCTGCTTCTGGTCCCGCGCGCCGTCCTGGTCAGCGACTTCTCGACGCTGCGGGAAGCAATCGCGCGCGGCGCAACAGTCGTCTCGCGCAGAGGCGGGCCGCCCTGACCGGCGCCGACCCGCCTGAGGTCACACGCCCCAGCTATGATCGAGCGCGCGCCGCGTGGCCTCGTCGAGGCGGCCGGTGATGGGGCCGCGGTAGGCGCCGCGCTTTTTGAGAAGCCTCTGAATTTCGGCGACCGTCGGCGGGTCGATCAGTTCGGGCGACGCGACGACGGCCGGGTCCTCGTAGAACTGGTTATGGCAGGACACGGCTTTCAGGTGCATTTGCGCCGCGCGCGCGACATCCACCGGACCGCCGACGCCGCGCATCAGCATCATCGCGAGGCGATTGGCGATGTCGCCGTGGCAATATTGCAAGGTCGTCTCGTAGAGGCGGCGGGCCTCCGCCTCATTGCGCTCGCCGCCCTCGCCGAGTTCGAGCATGCGGGCATATTCGTAAGCGGAGTCGATCAGGCCGAGACCGGCGGACCGCTTGAAGAGCGCGCGTGCGGCCGGGAGGTCGGCCGGGCCGCCCTTGCCCGCATAGACCAGCAGCCCGAGGCGCCAGAGAGCGGTGCGGTTGCCGGACAGGCGATAGTGCGCCCGCGCCGCCGCATAGTCGCGCGGGCCGCCCGCCCCGGATTCAATCATGATGCCGACCAGTTCATGGTCGGTCGGATCGCCGGACAGCGCGGCCAATTGCAACAGAACGCGCGCCCCGACGGCCGAGGCGAGGGGCGGCCCCTCGGGCAGGCCATAGTCGCCGGAGCGATCGTCGCCGATGATTTCGTCGGCCGGATAGAGCCTCAGCGCGATCTTCTGGAGGTCGCTGGCGATCGGGATCGCGCCCTGGCTTGCGCTCCCGGAGTTGGCGGCCCGCGAGGGATGCGGCGACAGCGCCGCGAGCAACAGCGCCAATGCGAAAATGGGTGGGAGACAGGGCCGTCGGACGGCCATCGAAACGCGAATCATTCCACGCTCCTCTTCAGGCGCGCTCGGGTCAAAGACCGTTCCTCGCCGCCCTGGTGTCGACGGGGACGACTTGTCTTTTGCCCGTCGCCGCAATCTGCTTACGGGACACCCGCTCGATCGGCGCGGCGGCGGCTCCAAGAGCCCGCCCGCCACCAATTGGAATCGTGATAATCTGGCGGCGCGCCGAGCGGGGTTTCGCCGGCGCGCATGAAGCGAGAACTGTCGTGGCGAAATCCGTGGCCATCCCGGCGAGGTCCATCCGGGCGCGCGCGCTTTCCGGCGCCATTCTCGTTCTGGCCGCCGAGTTGTTGATCGGACCGGCTCATATGATCGCGCCGGCTCGCGCCGATCCGACGTACAAGGCCGAAACGGTCGTCTATTTCTTCACCCATGAGGCGGGCCGTCTTTGCATCGGAACCGAGGCGACGTGTCCTGCCGCGACCTCGGAGGGGCGATTCATCCTTGTCAATTTCGAAGCGAACTCCGATCAATTGACCCAAAAAGCGAGGGAAAACCTCGATCAATTCGCCAAGGCGCTCAAAGACCCGATGCTGAGTTGGCGCCGGTTTGAAATCGACGGCTATGCCGATGCGGCCGGCGCCGAATCCTACAACAACGAGTTGTCGGAGCGGCGGGCGTCATCGGTCGCCGCGTATCTGATGTCGCGAGGCCTGCCCGCTCTGACAACCAGGGGCTTTGGCAAATCGAAGCCGCTGGTGTCGAATGCGTTCAGCCCGGAGAATCGCCGCGTCGAGGCGCGCGCGCTCGACGCGGTCCGATGAACGGAGGCCGAAAGTTGGGCGGGCTTGCGCCGGCCATGGCGACGATTGCAAGGGAAATTGCCAGGCCGGGATGATCGATGTCGTCGTCCGCCGGTGGAGCGTGAGCGCCTCCGGGAGGCGGATGCCGACGAATTTTCGGAATCACAATCGCCGATTACGATTGGGCAACCATGTCGGCGATCTTATCGCCGTCTTCGCCCCGCGGTCTGGATCCTGGCCTTCTTCCGGCCTTTGGCGAAGAGCGCGATGCGCCGCAATTGGGGGCCGCCGACACGCGACAGGCCGCCGCCCGCCAGCCGGACTCGCCGATATGGCTAGCTGAAATTGCTCGAGACTTCGTTGAATTGTCCCGAAAGCCCGCTGCCGATGGCGGTGATGGAGAGGATGATCGGGATGGCGATCAGCAACGCAAGAAGAGCGTATTCGATCGCGGTCGCGCCCGATTCATTCGCTGCGAACTTGTCGATTAGCTTCCTCACGGTCGATGTTTCCGCTTATGAGTATTGCCGAAAAACCAGCGCCACTCAGGCCAGTGAAGTCCGCAAGCTAACGCTCCAACATTTCGATCATCTTAATCCGAACAAGATCGCCCGGTCACTTATTTGTTCCTGCGACCCGGCGAATTATCTTGATATTGTGCAAGAATTTGCTTTGGCGCGGCAACCAGAACGCGCAACGGACCCGGAACCCAGCCGCAAAGGCCGGCCCGACAGCCCCGGCGCGCGCGCCTATTGGGCCATCTTCACCGTTCTCGACAGGTCCCGCATGATCTTGTCCATGCCGCGGGCGCCGACAATATCGACATCGATGATCGGCCGCACCGCCTGGCATCCCGGAGCGTAGGCCAGGTTGCGGTCCAGGCCGACGACGCACCACTCGACCCCCCAGCCCATGCCGAGGAAGCCGAAGCCGCGAATTTCCTCACCCTCGCCGATCGCATAGATGACCGGCCGGCGCCGGAGATCGTTCACCTCGGCGCGCGCGATGCAGTAGCGGCGCGGAATATATCCGCGGCCGTTGGAGCGAAACCCGATTTCGCGAATGCGGTCATAGCCGGAGATTTCGAGCGGCGATTTCCAGTAGTTCGCTTCCTTTTGCGCGAAGCGGGCGCTGATCAGCGCGAGCACGCCGGGATCGTCGCAGGCCGGCAAATTGGCGTTGTAGGGGCTGTAGTCCTGTTCGGCGGGAGTCGAATAGCCCTGCGCGCGAGCGGCGGAGCAAAGCGCCAGCATGGCGATGATCGCGATAACAAAGCTTCTGGCGGCCACCGATATCTCCTGTCGAACGACATCCGCCGAATAACGGCTCTGCCGGGGCTGAGACTGTCGCTTTCGACGGGCTTTGGCAATGCCCGGTTGTCGAACCGCGTCTGGCCGCCCACCACGAATCGCGGCGGCGACGCGCGATCTTATCGCAGTCGGCGCGTCCGTGGCGTGACGTCCCGAGCCTGTCCGCCGATTTTTTTCCGATGAGGCGGCGGAGACGACGGCGCTCACGGCGGCGCCGCGCCGTTCGGCAGCGGCAGCGGGCGCAGCGGGACCGGCGAAGACTGGATGATCGACGTGGTGGTCTGTCCGTAGAGCAGGAAGGCGTCCAGCACGCTGTCGAGCACATCGATGCTCTCGAGATGGAGGCGCATGACCAGACAATCCTCGCCGGTGATCCGGTAGCATTCCACGACCCGCGGCGCGCCGCGCGCCAGCTCGATGATCTTGTGAAGCTGACCCGGCATCGGGCGGATCCGCACCATCGCCGCGACGGGATAACCCAGGTGCTTCGGGTCGAGATCGAGCCGAATCCCGCGGATCAGGCCCGCCTCCTCAAGACGCCGCACGCGCTCGCGGACGGCGGGCCCCGACATGCCGACCGCCCGCGCGAGCTCGGCGGTCGGAATGCGCGGATTGGCGGCGAGGGTCTTTAGAATCCGCAAATGAACGGGATCGGCGAGAAGGGGCGACCGCTCAAGGTTTTTCACGCCGGGTTCCTCCAATTCGAAGGGAAAATCTGCGCATGTCCTTCAATACGATATGACGGGCGACGAGACGCCGCCCTATGATAAGGCATGAGCCACGCCGACGCCATCGCCGGACCTCGCCTGACGGATCGCGTGCCGCCCCACGCCTACTTCCTCGTCAGCGCCGTCTTCCACTATCTCGGTCCGGCCTTCGCCGTGATGCTGTTCGCGGCGATCGAACCGCTCGGCGTCGCCTGGCTGCGCATCGCCAGCGCCGCGCTGATATTCGCGATCTGGCGGAGACCCTGGCGCTATTGGCGAGGGCTGACTGTCCCGGAGCGCTGGACGATCGTCGGCCTTGGCGTCGCGCTGGCGGCGATGAATTCGCTGTTCTACCTCGCCATCCAGCTTTTGCCGCTCGGCACGGTGGGGGCGATCGAGTTCATGGGGCCGATCGGTCTTGCCGCGCTCGGCGCCCGGTCGGCGCGCAACCTCGCCGCCCTGGCGGCCGCCATCGCCGGCGTTGCGATCCTGACCGACGCCCGGCTGGAGGGCGCGCCGCTCGGCTATCTCTACGCCTTCGCCAACTGCGCGCTGTTCGTCGTCTACATCGTCCTCGGCCATCGCATCTCGGGCCGCGGCGGCCTCGATCGTCTTGGCCTGGCGATGCTGATCGCAATGGTCGCCGCCTTGCCGATCGGGATCGGCCAAGCCGCGCCGGCCTTTCTCGACATCCGCCTGCTCGCCGCCGGCGTCGGCGTCGGGATTTCTTCGTCGGTCATTCCCTATGTGACGGACCAGCTTGCGATGGCCCGACTGCCGCGCGCCTCGTTCGCGCTGCTCCTGGCGATCCTGCCGGCGACCGCCGTCGCCATCGGCCTGGTGGTCCTGCGGCAGGTCCCGACGCCGGCCGAACTCTTCGGCGTCGGTCTCGTCATCGTCGGCGTGGCGTTGCACCGCGCCAGGGATGCGGGCGAGGGAAGCGACGAGGCGCGAAGGCGATCAGTTGCAGTCCTTGAATGACGATTGCTCGCATTTTCGCGCCATCGCCTCGACCTGAGCGACTTCGTCGGCGGTCAGTTTCGCGGCGGCGAGATCGCGCTTTTCGATGGCGTCCTGCTGGCCCTTGGCCGCTGCGATGTTGAACCACAGGTAGGCGCGCTTGTTGTCTTGCGGAACGCCCCGCCCGTTCTTGTACAGGACGCCGAGATTGTACTGTGCGAACTCGTCGCCTTGGTGCGCGGCGAGCCGATACCACTTCACGGCTTCCGCATCGTCCTGCTGGACGCCGTGCCCGTTGTCATACATCGCGCCGAGAGCGGCCTGTCCGTCGGCGCTGCCCTGGTCGGCGGCGAGCCGATACCATTTCACCGCCTCCGCATAGTCGCGCGTGACGCCTTGCCCGTTGTCGTACATCAGACCGAGGGCGACCTGGGCCGACGCATCGCCGCCTTCCGCCAGCGGTTGAAACAGCGAGATCGCGGTCGCGTAGTCGCCCTTCTGGTACGCGGCCATGGCGTCGTGCACCGACGGCTGGTCGCAACCGGCGAGCAGCAACAGCGCGCCGATCAGCAGCCCGTAACGAAGACGCCCGCGCATAGTCATCGTCAGTTCACGACCCCGATCGCCTTGTCCCGCCACGCGAATTCTTCCCGACGACCGGCCGTCATCGCTGGAAACAGCAGCGCTGCCCCCGTCAGGGATGTCGCGGGCGATATGGCGCCGCGATTCACCAGATGAGAATCGGCGACGGGTTGAGGTTAGCGGATCATGCGGCGGGGTCAATCGCCAACGCGGCGGAGTTGTCGGCAGGGTTGACGAGCGACGGCGTCCGCTGCGCGGCGCGACCTGACGTTAAGGAGCCGCGACAGGCGCTCCCCTATCGCAGCCGGCAGATGGACGGCGTGATCGTCGGGCCGCCAATCGCCGCGCGCTCGCCGTGGCGTGGTCGCTCAGTGGCGACCGCCGCCGTGCTGTTTTTCGCGCTTGATGACGAGGGGCCGCGCTCTGGGAAGCGCGCGCTTGACGCCGCCGGTCGGCTCGGCGGGTCCGAGCGCGGGATTGCGCTGCTCGTCTTCCGCGGGCGTCGCCGCGGCGAACTCCGTGGGTTCGGCAGCCGGCGCCGCGCGCGTGGCCGTCTGGCGATCCTCGGCGTCCGCTTCGGTGACCGCCCGCGCGAAGATGTCGAGCAGAGTCGATTCGCCGCGAGGATTGTTCGCCGTGTTGCGGCGCGCCGCTTCGAGCGCGCCGGAGATGACCACCCGGGCGACCTTCTCCTCTTCGAGCTTCTCGACCAGGCCGCGAATTTTCTGCTGAAGCTGCTCGCTGTCCGCGGCGAATCGCGACGACTGGACCGCCAGCCTCTCCTCGAGGAGATGGGAGCGCTCCTCGACGCTTTCGAGCTTGGCCTTCTGGTCGTTCATCGCGCGCACGAGAGCCTGCGAGCGATCGGCCAGGGCGGCGCCCGACTTCTCGGCCTCGACCACCTTCTGGTTGAGATCGGCGATCTCCTGCACCGCCTGCCTGGCGTATTCGTCGAGCGAGGCGATCCTGGCGTCCAATTGCTCGGCGACGCGCTGCTTTGCGCGCGAGTCCGCAGTGGCGGCTTGCAACTCGGCGCGCGTCTCGGCGAGCAGTTCGTCTCCGGCGTCGGCGCGCGAACGGTGGGCGTCGATCTCCGCCTTCAGCGCCTCGATCTCGTCGTTGTTCGCCTCGGCGCGCTGCTGCCAGAGCGTCTGCGCCAGTTCATATTCGAGCCGGGCGGACGAGAGGGAGGACTCGATCTCGTCGCCGTGCTGGCGGAGCCCGGCGATCTGGGCGTCCGCCTCACTGAGACCTTGCGCGCGGGTCTCGGCCACGTGCTGGCTTTCGGCAAGCGCGTCGCGCAGTCCCTTGGCGACGTTCTGGCTCTCGGCCAGGCTCCCCTGCATCGCCTTCACATGGTATTCGGCGGTCGAGCACCGATCGCTCAGCGCGGCGACCTGCGCCTGCAGTTCCGAGATCAGCGATTCATTGACGCTGATTTCGGTCAGCGCGCTCTGGAGCTTTTCCGTCGCCAGACCGGCGACGTAACGGTGCTGATCCATTTCGCTCTTCAGCGTCACCGAATTGTCCTTCTCCGCCGAAAGCTCCGCCTCCAGCGCCTGAATCCGCGCCTCGCGTCCGGCGACGAGGTCGCCGTAGCGCTGGATCTCGCTGCGCAAGAGGCCAATCTCGCCGCGACTCTTCTCGCTCTCCTCGTTGAGCGCGCGATAGAGGGTCTTCAGCGCGCCATGCTCGTCCGTTTCGCGCGCCAGCATCGCGCTGCGCTCGGCGAGCGCGGAACTCGTTCCCTCGGTCTCCCTCAGGATCTTGTCGACCCCCCGGAACACTTCGATGAATTCATTGCGCAGTGTGGTGAGTTCGTCGGACTTGGTCACAATGCGAATGCATCGCTCCCGGATTTCCTCGTTGACCTTGGCGAGCGTGTCCAGCTCCGCGGCGGTCGACGGCGGCGGGGCGACGAAATCGGGCGGCAAAGGCGAGGGCGCGGCGCTTCGGCCGAAAATGTGGAGCTTGAGGTTGCTCCACGAGGACGCCCTGTGGTCATCGACGGTGTCGGAGCCCGAATTGTTGGGTGAAACGCTCATTTTCGAAACCTCAAGAGAACTCCGTTGCGAACAGCGGCGCACGTCGAACGTCGGATGACAAGGCGTCAACAATTGATTACTCTAGTTTTTCATAACTAATTCAGAATGATAGCTTTAACGTTAACGGTTAAGTAACCCTGCGCGACGAAATCGACGGCGCGCCGGGCCGGGCGGACTCCGGGCCGCCCCCCTGTCGACGCGCCGGCGAGCGACCGGCGGAATACCGGGCGCGCGGGCCGGCGATAGGATAGGGTCGGCGCGGCCTCGCCGCGACCGGCGCCGCCGCTATCCACGGGGATGCTCCTTGGACGTCACGCCAATCGCCCGAGCGCCAGCCGCCGGAGGAGCGAACCTTCGACGCGCGGCCGCCCTGGCGGCGATCGTTGCGCTGTCGGTCGCGCTTGGCGGGTGTCTGACCTCGCACCGGCCGCTGTTCTCCGAGACCAGCGCGGTCGCGGCGTTGGGCGACGGCGGACGCTACCTTGCCTATCGCAGGGTCGGCGCAAGCTACCGGCGCGACGAGACCGTTGAACTGCGCCGCCGCGACCACGGCTATGACTATGTCAACGAAAAGGGCGCCGTCACGCCGCTGACGCTGCATCCGCTCGGCGGGGCGCTGTTCGCGGTGCAGGCGAAGACGGACGGCGGCGACTATGTCTATGCGCGCCTGCGGCTGCGCGGCGGCGTCGGCTTTGTCGCGATCGCCGATTGCGGCGGGCGGGACATGCGCAAACTGGCGGCGCTCGGCGTGGTGGCGCAAGCCAACGCGTTTGCTGGCTTGTTGGGAAGCGGCGGCGGCCCGGCGACGCGCGACTGCGCGCTCGATGGGGTGCGCGACGCCAGGAAACTGTTCTCGACGCTCGATTTCGGGGCCCCGACCGGCAAGCTGGAGCCGCGATAGCGGCGGCCCGTCGATCCGCCCGACTTTCTCAGCGCAAGGAGCGAATGCATGACAATGGACGCCGTGGTCACCGGCGCCTCGACCGGCATCGGCCGGGGCGCCGTCAAGGTCCTCACCGCGCATGGCTGGCGGGTGTTCGCCGGCGTGCGCGAGGCGGCCGACGCCGATTCGCTGCGCCAGGAATTCGGCGACAAGGTCTCCCCGCTGCTGTTCGACGTGACCGACGCCGCCGCGGTGCGCGCGGCGGCGGACGCCGTGCGCGCCAGGCTCGGCGGCCGGACGCTGCGCGGCCTCGTCAACAACGCCGGGATGGGGACCGGCGGACCGCTGCTGCATGAGCCGGTCGACGAAATCCGGCGGGTGTTCGAGGTCAACGTTCTCGGCGCGGTCACCGTCAGCCAGGCGTTCATTCCATTGCTCGGGGCCGATCGCGCCTTGACCGGCGAGCCCGGCCGCATCGTCAACATCACGTCGGTCGCCGGACGGTTCGCGCCGCCCTTCCTCGGCGATTATGCGATGTCGAAACATGCGCTGGAGGCGTTTACCGACAGCCTGCGCCGCGAATTGATGATCTATGGCGTCGACGTCATCGCGATCGGTCCCGGCGCGGTGGTGACGCCGATCTGGGACAAGGTCGAGAGGAGCGACGAGACCGCCTATGCGAACACCGACTACGCGGCGGTTCTCAAGAAGTTCAAGGACTATTTCGTCGCCGACGGACGCAAGGGCTTTCCGCCCGAGCGCATCGGCGAGGCGATCCTCCATGCGCTGACGACGCCCAAGCCGCGGGCGCGTTACGCCGTGGTTCCGAACCCCTTGGCCAACTGGACGATCACCACGCTGCTGCCCAAACGCGTCGTCGACCGGCTGCTCGCCAGGCGGCTCGGGCTGACGCCCAGGCCGGGACGGCGGCCGTGAGACGCACGCCGCGGTCCCGGCGAATTCGTGGACGGCGCGCCAAGGCCCTATCCCGCGTTGACCTCGATCGTCAGATGCGACAGCCCGCGAACCTCGGCGAGCCGCGCGCGGTAGTAGTCCGGCCCGCGGCCCTGCCGCGTCGCCACCGACAGGATGGCGCCGAGATGGCCGGGGCCGAGGCGCCAGAGATGGAGATCGACGACGCGGTCGCCGCCGCGTTCCACGACCTCGCGGATCTCGGACGTCATTCGTCGATCGGGGTTGACGTCGAGCAGGATGGCGCCGGTGTCGCGGATCAGCGCATAGGACCAGCTCGCGATAACCAGCGCCCCGACCATGCCGGCGAGCGGATCCATCCACAGCCAACCGAACAGAAGGGCGAGCGACAGTCCGACGATCACCATCACCGAGACGGCGGCGTCGGCGATAACGTGGACGAACGCGGCGCGCATGTTGTTGTCGCGCTCCGCCTTCCCCTCGGGATGCGCATGCTCTTCAAAGACGACGGGATAGTCGCCCTCGCCGATCCTCACGCGCGCCGTAAAGGCGTGCGGTTCGGGGATTTCCTCGATCGATTCGAGATAGCCGCCCTGATCGCGCATCGCGAAAACCTGTCGCGCGCCGTCCGGCCGCTCGGTCTCGACCGAGGCGGCCGCGGCGGACAGACCGGAGCCGCCTGGCGCGCGCAACCGAAAGCGCGGCGGGACGCCCTCCTCGAACACTTCAAGCACGACAAGGCCGTCGGCGGTCGTGATGTTGCGCGCCTCGTCGTGGTCGTGGCCATGAGCATGGCCATGCGCATGATGATGCGCGTGGCCGCCGCCGAGCAGCCAGGCGCTCGCGATGTTCACCGCGAGGCCGAGACAGGCGATCGGGATCGCCTGCGCGAAATGGATCGGCGTCGGCGCGAACAGGCGCGCCACGGATTCGTAGGCGACCAGCGCGCGCGATCATCGCGAGGACGACGGCGCTGGTGAAGCCGGCGAGATCGCCGATTTTCCCGGTGCCGAACGTGAAGCGGGGGTCGGCGGCGTGCCGGCGCGCGTAGGTGTAGGCGAGCGCCGCGAGCAGCAGCGCGCCGGCATGGGTGCTCATATGCATGCCGTCGGCGACCAGGGCGATCGAACCGAACATCAGGCCGCCGACGATTTCGCCGACCATCATCGCGCCGCACAGCCAGATCACCGCCCAGGTCCGGCGCTCGCTTCTCTCATGGCTCCGGCCGAGAAACACATGGCCGTGCGCGGGCGTGAACCCCATCGAGCCTGATGTCATGATCGGCCTCACTTCAAATAAGTGCGCACGACGCTGAGCAATTGCTCGGCGGCCTCGCCGTTCAACGCGCCGGGGTGACGATCGGCGTCGACCAGATGCTCGCGCACATGATCCTCGACGACCTCGGCCATCAGGCCAGCCATCGCGCCGCGCGCGCCGGCGATCAGGTGCATGACCGGCTCGCAGCCGGCCTCCCCCTCGAGCGCGCGCTCGATCGCCTCGACCTGGCCGCGAATGCGGCGCACCCGCGCCAGCAGCTTATGCTTTTCCCGGATGGTGTGGGTCATGCGCCTCTATAGCATAGCCCCCTACCCTATACAAAGTCGATCGTCGATCGCCGGCGCCCGAAGCCCTTCGTTTTTTCAGCCGCTCGCTTTGCCTCGTTCCCGTCGAATGCTATAGCCGTTTGGAGCTACGTTGCAGCGCACACCACGCCCTGGAAAGGCATTCGACCCATGGACAAGATCAAGGTCGCCAACCCGGTCGCCGAACTCGACGGCGACGAGATGACCCGCATCATCTGGCGCCTGATCCGCGAAAAACTGATCCATCCCTATCTCGACATCGACCTTCAATATTTCGATCTCGGCGTCGAGCATCGCGACGCCACCAACGACCAGGTGACGGTCGACGCGGCCGAGGCGATCAAGGCCTGCGGCGTCGGCGTCAAATGCGCGACGATCACCCCGGACGAGGCGCGCGTCGTCGAGTTCAAGCTGAAGCAGATGTGGAAGAGCCCGAACGGCACGATCCGCAACATCCTCGGCGGCGTGATCTTCCGCGAGCCGATCATCTGCAGGAACGTGCCGCGGCTGGTGCCCGGCTGGACGCAGCCGATCGTGATGGGCCGCCACGCCTATGGCGACCAGTATCGCGCCACCGATTTTCGCGTTCCCGGCAAGGGCCGGCTGACCATCCGCTTCGAGGGCGAGGACGGCCAGATGATCGAGCGGGAAGTGTTCAAGTTCCCCGGCTCGGGCGTCGCGATGGCGATGTACAACCTCGACGATTCGATCCGCGATTTCGCGCGCGCCTCGCTGAATTACGGCCTGGCGCGCCATTACCCGGTCTACCTGTCGACCAAGAACACCATTTTGAAAGCCTATGACGGCCGCTTCAAGGACCTGTTCGAGGAAGTGTTCGAGGCGGAGTTCAAGACGCGGTTCGTCGCCGCCGGCCTCACCTACGAGCATCGCCTGATCGACGACATGGTCGCCTCGGCGCTCAAATGGTCGGGCGGCTATGTCTGGGCGTGCAAGAACTACGACGGCGACGTGCAGTCGGACACCGTGGCGCAGGGCTTCGGCTCGCTCGGCCTGATGACCAGCGTGCTGCTGTCGCCGGACGGGCGCACGGTCGAGGCGGAAGCGGCGCACGGCACGGTGACGCGCCATTACCGCGAATATCAGAAGGGCCGGGAGACCTCGACCAATTCGATCGCCTCGATCTTCGCGTGGACGCGCGGCCTCGCCCACCGCGCCAAGCTCGACGACAACGCGGCGCTGGCGCGCTTCGCCACGACGCTGGAGAAAGTGTGCGTCGACACGGTCGAAGCCGGCTTCATGACCAAGGACCTCGCGCTGCTGGTCGGACCCGAGCAGAAATGGCTCTCGACGGGCGGCTTCCTCGATAAGGTGGACGCGAATTTGCAGGCGGCGATGGGGTGACAGAGCGGCCCTTCCCGAGCGGAACCTGCGCAGAGTCGGTGGATGATTTCGCTGTCCAAATATCGGTTTGTTTGGTAGGAACGGGCATGCCGATCACCCTCACTCCGGAACAAGAGGCTTGGATTCAAGCCCATGTCGCAACAGGCGATTTCGCCTCGATTGAAGAGGCGGCGCGCCAGCTCATCGACGACCGCATCGCGGAGCTTGCCCTTGAAGATGACGACGATATGGCGTGGGCCAAGCCCTTGGTCGACGAAGCGCGCGCGGCGATCGCGCGCGGCGACGTGATCACCCTTGAAGAACACAGGAGGCGCAACGCGACGCGCCTTGCTTCGCTCAGGAAATAGTGGCGCGCATCGTCATCACGTCGCCGGCGGACGGCGACGCGGCGCATATCTTCGCCGATCTTGGCGCGAAGGCTGGCGCGAATGTCGCCGAGCGCTACGATGCCGACCTCGACAGGCTCTATGAGCGTTTGGCCGATTATCCCAAGAGCGGCGCACTCCGCCCTGCGCTTGGGATGCACGTCCGCATCTGCGTCGTGGCGCCCTACGTTGTCATTTATGAGCACATCGAATCCGACGACACTGTCATGATTATGCGCATCGCTCACGGACGGCGCAAAATCACCCGCGAGTTTTTGCGAGACAAGTAAGCGGCGGTGCGCGCGTTGACAGGGCGCTTAATTCCGACCGCTGATCATTTCAGCGCGCAAGGCCAACCAAAGGGAGCGTCGGCCTCAATCGCGACGATGACGTGCTGGGCTGGTTCGAGCCCCAGGGGCGCGGCCACCAAACGCGCATCAACGCCGTGCTGCGACGCTACGTCGAAGCGCGTCGAAAGGCGGGCCGATCCCCTTCTCCTGCGGAGCGGGAGAAGGTGGCGCGCAGCGCCGGATGAGGGCGTTTCGGCGCGCAAGGCCCGGTAATGTCGCGCCCGGCTTCGAGGTCCCTCATCCGACCCGACCTCGTCGGGCTGCGTTCTCCCGCCTTGGCGGGAGAAGGGAATTGCTCATGCCGCCTTGTCGCGCAGCGCGGCTTCGATGGCGTCGAGCGCCGCTTCGGCCTTGGCGCCGTCGGGACCGCCGGCCTGGGCCATGTCGGGGCGCCCGCCGCCGCCCTTGCCGCCGAGCGTCGCCGAGGCGATGCGCACCAGATCGACCGCGTTGTGGCGCGCCAGCAGGTCGGCGGTGACCGCGACGACAACGCTCGCCTTGCCGTCCTCGGCCAGCGCGACGATGGCGACCACCCCGGAGCCGATCGCCTGCTTGGCTTCGTCGGCCATGGATTTCAGGTCCTTCATCTCGACGCCGCTCACCGCGCGCGCGTAAAGCTTCAGGCCGCCGACCTCGCGCACCGTCTCGCCCTGCGCCGATCCGCCGCCGCCCATCGCGATTTTGCGCCGCGCGTCGCTCAATTCGCGTTCGAGCTTCTTGCGCTCGTCAATCAGCGCCTTGAGCCGGGCGCCCGCTTCGGCGGGCGGCGCGCGCAATTCCGTTGCGATATCCGCGAGGGCGCGCGCGCTTTCGTTGAGATGATGGCGCGCCGCCTCGCGCGTCCGCGCCTCGATGCGGCGCACGCCCGCCGACACCGCGCTCTCGCCGATGACCGAGATCAGCCCGATGTCGCCGGTGCGCGCGACATGGGTGCCGCCGCACAGCTCGACCGAAAACGGGCGCGCGGAATTGTCGCCGCCTTCGGTGACGCCCATCGAAACGACACGCACTTCGTCGCCATATTTCTCGCCGAACAGCGCGCGCGCGCCCGATTCCACCGCCTCGTCGACGGCCATCAGCCGCGTCGTCACGGAAGCGTTCTGCAGCACGACGCGGTTGGCGATGTCCTCGACCTCGGCGAGTTCGTCCGCGCTGATCGGCTTGGGATGGGCGATGTCGAAGCGCAGCCGGTCGGGCGCGACCAGCGAGCCCTTCTGCGCGACATGGTCGCCGAGCACCATCCGCAACGCCTCGTGCAGCAGATGGGTCGCCGAATGATTGGCGCGGATGTTCAGGCGCCGCGCGTGATCGACCCGCAGCTCCAGCGCCATGCCCCGGACCAGCTCGCCCTGTTCGACGACGATCTCGTGCACGATGAGATCGCCGAGCCTTTTTCGCGCGTCGGTCACCCGCGCGACGAGATTGGCGCCGAGAATCATGCCGGCGTCGCCGACCTGGCCGCCGGATTCGCCATAGAACGGCGTCTGGTTGAGGATCACCGCGCCCTTGTCGCCGGCCCGCAGGCTGGTGACCTCGGCGCCGTCCTTGAGCAGGGCGAGCGCGACGCCTTCGGCGGTCTCGGTCTCGTAGCCGAGGAATTCGGTCGCCCCCAGTTCGTCGCGCAGGCGGAACCAGATCGTCTCGGTCGCCGCCTCGCCCGACCCCGCCCAGGCCTTGCGCGCCTCGACGCGCTGACGCGCCATCGCCGCGGCGAAACCCTCGGTGTCGACGCCGACGCCGCGGGCGCGCAGCGCATCCTGCGTCAGGTCGAGCGGAAAGCCGTAGGTGTCGTAGAGCTTGAACGCGACGTCGCCGGGCAGGCTGGCGCCCGCCGAGAGATCGCGCGCCTCTTCGTCGAGGATGGCGAGGCCGCGCGCGAGCGTCGCGCGAAAGCGCGTCTCCTCCAGCTTCAGCGTCTCGGCGATCAGCCCTTCGGCGCGGATCAGTTCGGGATAGGCCTGGCCCATCTCGCGCGCCAGCGCCGGCACGAGGCGCCACATCAGCGGATCGCGCGCGCCGAGCAATTGCGCGTGGCGCATCGCCCGGCGCATGATGCGGCGCAGCACGTAGCCGCGCCCCTCGTTGGACGGCAGCACGCCGTCGGCGACCAGGAACGCCGAAGCGCGCAAATGATCGGCGATCACCCGATGCGAGACTTTGTGCGGGCCGTCGGCGTCGACCCCCGACGCGTCGGCGCTGGCGCGGATCAAAGCGCGCATCAGGTCGATGTCGTAATTGTCGTGCGCGCCCTGCAGCACCGCCGCGATGCGCTCGAGGCCCATGCCGGTGTCGATCGACGGGCGCGGCAGGTCGAGGCGCTCGCCGCCCGGCAACGTCTCGTATTGCATGAATACGAGGTTCCATATCTCGATGAACCGGTCGCCGTCGGCGTCGGCCGAACCCGGCGGGCCGCCCGCAATATGGTCGCCGTGGTCGTAGAAGATTTCCGAACAGGGGCCGCATGGCCCGGTGTCGCCCATCGCCCAGAAATTGTCGGAGGTCGCGATGCGGATGATGCGCGACTCCGGGAGCCCGGCGATCCGCTTCCACAGATCAAAGGCGTCGTCGTCGGTGTGATAGACCGTGACGATCAGGCGGTCGCGCGGCAGCGCGAATTCCCTGGTCAGCAGGTCCCAGGCGAGTTCGATCGCCAGCGGCTTGAAATAGTCGCCGAACGAGAAATTGCCGAGCATCTCGAAGAACGTGTGGTGGCGCGCGGTATAGCCGACATTGTCGAGATCGTTGTGCTTGCCGCCCGCCCGCACGCATTTCTGGGCGGTGACGGCGCGCTGGTAGGGGCGCTTCTCGACGCCGGTGAAGACGTTCTTGAACTGCACCATCCCGGCGTTGGTGAACATCAGCGTCGGATCGTTGCGCGGCACCAGCGAGCTGGAGGGCACGACCTCGTGGCCGCGCTTGTGAAAAAAGTCGATGAAGCTCGACCTGATCTCGTTGACGCCGCTCATAAACCCTCGCCCCGTCTCGCCAATCCCCTTCTAGCCCATGAAGCGGCGGAAGTGGAAGCGGGGGGCGGTGGGGAGGGTGGCTTTCCCTTCTCCCACAAAGTGGGAGAAGGTGGCCTCGCGAAGCGAGGTCGGATGAGGGCGCTTGGACTCGCAGGCCAACATCTCGGCGGCGCCCGGCTTCGACGCCCTCATCCGACCCGACTTCGTCGGGCCACCTTCTCCCGATTCTCGGGAGAAGGGCAGCCCGGTCCGCTCAGCTCACCCCGAGCTTCTTCTGCAGGCTGGTCGACGACGTCGTGTATTGGAACAGCAGCTTCTTGTCGGGATAGACGTAGCGGAACGCCTGCTGGGCGGCGAGCGCGGCTTCGTGGAAGCCGGACAGGATCAGCTTCAGCTTGCCGGGATAGGCGTTGATGTCGCCGATCGCGAATATGCCGGGGATATTGGTCTCGAATTTGGCGGTGTCGACCGGCACCAGGTTCTCGTGCAGGTTGAGGCCCCAGCGGGCGATCGGGCCGAGCTTCATGGTCAGGCCGAAGAACGGCAGCATCGCGTCGCAGGCGATGTCGAACGCGCTGGCGTCCTCGCCGCGCACGCTGGCGGCGGTCAGCCGGCCGCCTTCGCCCTTCAGCCCGGTCACCTGGCCGAGCACCAAATCCATCTTGCCCTCGGCGACCAGCGCGCGCATCGCATTGACCGAATGGGGCGCCGCGCGAAACGCGTCGCGCCGATGCATCAGCGTCACGCGCTCGGCGACCGGATGCAGGTTGAGCACCCAGTCGAGCGCCGAATCGCCGCCCCCGACGATCAGCACGCGCTTGCCGCGAAACGGCTCCATCTTGCGCACGGCGTAGAACACGCTTGTGCCCTCGAAGGCGTCGATGCCGGCGATCGGCGGCTTCTTCGGCTGGAACGACCCGCCGCCCGCCGCGACGATGACCACCCTGGCCTCGAACACCTTCTCGCCGTCGGTGGCGACGCGGAAGGCCGGATGTTCCGGCGTTCCCACGACTTCGAGCCCCTCGACCATCTCGTTGTAGTGGAAGCGCGGGCCGAACGGCGCGATCTGCGTCATGAGATTGTCGACGATCCCCTGCCCGGTGATGATCGGGAAGCCGGGAATGTCGTAGATCGGCTTTTCCGGGTAGAGCTCGGCGCATTGCCCGCCGGGCTTGGGCAGGATGTCGATCAGTTGCGCCTTGATATCGAGCAGGCCGAGTTCGAACACCGCGAACAGGCCGATCGGCCCGGCCCCGACGATGACCGCGTCGGTCTTGATGATCTCGGTCATCGTCTCAGCCCTGCCTGGCGGGGGTGCTGACCACCAGGCCGTCGAGCGCCGGCGTCACCTTGATCTGGCAGGACAGGCGGGAGGTCGGCCGCACCTCGAACGCGAAATCGAGCATGTCCTCTTCCATTTGCGACGGCTTGCCGACGATCTCGCTCCATTCCGGCGCGGCGTAGACGTGGCAGGTCGCGCAGGCGCAGGCGCCGCCGCATTCCGCCTCGATTTCCGGAACGCTGTTGCGCAGCGCCGTCTCCATGACGGTCGCGCCTTCCTGCGCCTCGACGGTTCGCGACGTTCCCTTGGAATCAATATAGGTGACGTGGATCATGGAGCGCGCTTCTTCCTGTCGTGGGCTGGCGAGTGCGTTTGGCGCCGCGGGGGGTGGCGGCGCGCCTACATAAGGCCTCGGGCGGCGCAGCGAAAGGCCGATTTCGAGGGGGTGGTTTGGCGTTCCCCGGCCGGCGGCGGCGGCGCGGCTCAGCCTTTGGCGTTGCCCGGGGCAGGCTTCGGCGACGGTCGCGCGAGCCGCTCGGCGATCGCGACGCGGACCTGCGCCACCGCGGCGACGAGGTCGTCGAGCGCCGCGCCAGGCGACCCCGTCGCACAGGCCGTTTCATAGGCCTGCGCCGATCGCGCGGCGCGCCCGGCGCCGATCGCCAGCGCCGAGCCTTTCAACGTGTGGGCGAGATCGGCGCGCAATTTCGCTTCGCCGGCCCCCAGCGCGATGAGTTGCGCGGTGATTCGCGCCGCCTGATTTTCGAAAAGCGCGAGCAGTTCGTTCTCGAGCGCGCGGTCGTCGAGGGTCTGGCGGGCGAGGTGGGCGAAGTCGATCGCCGGCGCATCGCGATCGTCCGGCATGGCGCCCCCGGCGACAGAAAAATCTTTTTTATCGCAAGGACTTGGAACGTCCGCCATCGTCGGCTCCGCATCCCGCGATCCCGTCGCCGCTGGCGGCGGCGAACGCGCCCTCGCCAAGCGCGCCGGACGCGTCTATTGGACGGGACTTATGGTCAGTGTTTACAGTAACTGAACCGTTAACGACGTTTCGAGGATGAGAATCCTCTATGTTTCAATCTCGACCTGCGGCCTGTAGGATGAGATTGGTTAATCATCGGCCGGCGCGAACCCCTCAGAGGCCGAAACGGGGCTCGCGTAACGCCGGCGGGACGATAGACAGTCCGCCGGCGCTTAAGGTCAACCGGATGGGGCGGACGCGATGGCGACACAGAACAAGGCTCAGGATCCGCTCGCGGCGGCGATGTCGGCGATCGAAGACGCCCTGAACCTGCCCCACGACGACGGTCTCGTCGACACCTCGCGCGCGGACGCCCCGCGCGCCCCCGCGGGCGCAACGCCGGCGCCCGCGCCGGCCAAGCCTTCGCCGCTCCCCAACGCCGGGTTTGAGCCGAAACCGCCGGCTCCGACGCCGCCGGCCGCGGCCTTGCCGCCGACCCCCACCTTGAAGCCCTCGGCGCCGCCGACCCCTCCGGAAACTGCCGAAGCCAAGCCGATCCTGGCGCCGGGCGGCGCGCCGGCCAACGACGACCGCCCGTCGGTCGGGCAGATTTTGCAGGCGATGCAGACCCGGCCGCCGAGCCGCGCGCCGTTCGTCGTGGCGCTTGTCGCCTCCCTCGCCTGGCTGGCGCTCTGCGTGGTCTATGACGTCGAGCATTACGGCGCCGAAGGGGCGGGCGCGCTGACCGGGCGCGACTTCTGGCTACGGCCGGAGATCGGGTTGGCCGCTCTGACCGCGATCGGCCCCGCGCTGTTCCTGTTCGCGCTGGCGTTTCTGGCGCGCCGCGCCCAGGAGTTGCGCGCCTCGGCCCGCTCGATGACCCAGGTCGCGATGCGGCTGGCCGAGCCTGAGACGCTGGCGACCGACCAGGTGGTGACGCTTTCGCAGGCGATACGCCGCGAGGTCGCCTCGATGGGCGACGGCATCGAACGGGCGCTGGCCCGCGCTTCGGAGCTGGAGAACCTGGTGCGCGCCGAAGTCTCCACCCTGGAGCGCTCCTATTCGGAGAACGAGCGGCGCATTCGCTCGCTGATCGCCGAAATGGCCGACCAGCGCGAGGCGATCGTCGCCAATGGCGGACGGGTGCGCGCGGCGATCGCCGGGGCCCACCAGGGCGTCGCCGCCGATCTCGACGCCATTTCCGATCGCATGAGCGAACGCGTCTCCGAAGCCGGCCGCAGGGTCGTTTCCTCGCTCGGCTCGACCTCGGAAGAAATCTCCGCGACGCTGGACCGCACCGGCCACGAGGCGGTCGGGCGCATCGCCGACCAGAGCTGGCAAATGCGCGACACGCTGGCGGCGCTGGGGGCGGAGGTCAGCGCGCGGCTGGGTCAGGCGAGCGACGACAGCGCCAATGCGCTGCTCGCCCGCGTGGCGCAAATCGACGATCGCATCAAGGTCGGCGGCGAGGCGCTGGCCGCCAATTTCGGCGCGCGCAGCGAGGAAGTCGTCGCGCGGATCGACGCCAGTGGACTGCGCGCCGCCGAATTGATCCTCGGCCACGGCGACAACGTGATGAAGCGCCTCGCGCAGGCCAGCGACATGCTGGCCGGCGAGTTCGAAACGCGCAGCGACGCGTTGGTCAGCCTGATCGACGCGAGCGGCGCGCGCACCACCGAGTCGATCCTGGCGCACGGCGATGGCGTTCTCGGGCGCCTCGCGCAGGCCAACGACGCGCTGGCCGGCGAGTTCGGATCGCGCAGCGAGGCGCTCGTCAACCTGATCGACGCGAGCAGCGCCCGCGCGACCGAAAAAATCCTCACGCATGGCGACAGCGTCTCGGCTCGCCTTGCGCAGGCCACCGACGCGCTGGCCGGCGAATTCGGATCGCGCAGCGAGGCGCTCGTCGGCCACATCGACGCGAGCAGCGCTCGCGCGACCGAGGCGATCCTCGCCCATGGCGACAACGTCTCGGCGCGTCTCGCCCAGGTCGGCGACACGCTCGCCGGCGAATTTGGAACCCGCAGCGAGGCGCTCGTCAGCCTCCTCGACGCAACGGGCTCGCGCACGACGGAAGCGATCCTCACCCAGGGTGACAGCGTTCTGGGCCGCCTCGCGCAGACCACCGAGGCGTTGGCGAGCGAGTTCGGCGTTCGCGCCGACAGCCTCGCCGAGCGCATCGACGCGACCGGCGGGCGCCTGAACGAAACGATCCTGACGCATGGCGACAGTCTCGTCGCGCGGCTCGCCGACACCGCTGACCGGATGCACGAGACGATCGTCGTGCAGGGGCGCGCGCTCGACGAGAATCTCGCCGCGTCGAGCGAACGCCTCGCCACGCAGCTTGGCGAACGCGCCAACGAAGCGCGCAACCTGTTCGAGACGAGCGCCGCGGCCTGGTCCGACGAGCTCGAGGGCCGGCAGTCGCGAGTGCGCGATCAGCTCGATAGTCACTCGAGGGAGCTGACCGCCAGATTCGACGAGACATCGCAACGCGCGGCGGACGCCATCGCCGAACACAGCAACGCCATGCACGAGCGCCTGAGCGCGACAGCATCCGACTCGCTCGCCCAGATGAGCGAGCAGACCGGCCAGTTGAACGAGAAATTTGCAACGATCGCCGGCGAGGCGGTCGCCGCGATCGCCATTCACAGCGACGGCGTCAACGACATGCTGGCGTCCCGCCTCACCGCGTTCGAGGAAACGTTCGCGGCGCGCGGCGGCGCGCTGATTTCGACGCTGGCGGGCCAGACCACGCAACTGGGCGCGCAGCTCGACACCTTCGAGCGCCTGGTCGGCGAGGGCGGCGAAAGCGTCGTCGACCGCATCGGCGCCTATGCCGAGCGATTGAACGCCCACATCGACCAGCAGGTCGGCGCGATAGACGGCGTGATGTCCGGCCATCAGACGGAACTGGATCGCCGGCTGGCCGAGCACAACGAACGCTTCGAGCAGGCCTCGAGCGCGCGCCTTGCCGAATTCGAGACCGCCTCGCTCGCTCATCACGCCGCCGTCGACCAGGCGATGGCTGCGCATTCGCAGCGCGTCGAGCAATCGATGGGCGCCGGGCTCAGCGGTTTCGAGACGACGATCGGACAACGCACGGACGAGATCGTCGCGCGGATCGACGGCAAGTCGACCGCCCTGGCCGACCAGCTCGAAGGAAAGCTCTCGGCGATCGAGGACGTCATCGTCACACGCGGGCCCGCGCTTGACGATCGGCTGGCCAAGCGCAACGCGGAGACCGCCGCGCTTTACGAAACCAACCTGCAGGCGATCGACGATCGCGCGAGCGCCAAGCTGCGCGATGTCGCTTCTTCCCTCGAGCAACTGCTCGGCCGCGTCGACGCGAACCTGGAGACCCGCGGGCGGAACATCACCGAGGCGCTGGCCAAACGGACGATGGAAGTCGCCAAGGTCCTCAGCGAGGGCGGGCGCGAAGTCGCCGGCGGGCTCGACGCCAAGTCGGCCGAAATCGACGAGACGTTGCGCGCGCGCGCGCTTTCGCTCACCCAGGCGTTGTCGAGCCTGGCGCGCGAAATCAACGTCACCCTCGGCGGCAACCTCAATGAAATGACCACCGCGCTGAGCGACGGCGTCGCCAGGCTGCGAGAGCGGGTGGTCGATCCGCTGGAAGTGGTTTCCACTGGTCTGGACAAGCGCGGCCTGGAGATTTCCGAACAATTGTCGGCGCACGCCACGGCGCTGGACGGCCTTGTCGGCGCTCATACCGACCGCATCGCCGGCGTCGTCGCCGAGCACAAGGAAATCTTCGACAAAGCCATCGACTCGCACAGCCAGGCCATCCGCCAGTCGATCGAGGGCGGCGGGGGGCAACTCAATCAGGCGCTGTCGGGCCAGATCGACGAAATGCGGTCGCTGATCGACGTCAGGGGCGCGGACTTCCTGGCGAAGCTGACGGCGCGCGGCGGCGAAGTCTCGGACAATATCGCCGGCGTCGGCGAGCGCGCCGCGCAAGCCTTCGATCGGCAGACGAACAGCCTGATGGGCCTGATGTCGCGCCGCAGCGAGGACCTGCTGGCCTCCATCAACGCCGGCGCCGCGGGCTCGGTGCGCGCGGTCGGCGCATTGACCGGCCAGCTCAGCGCCGAAGTCGAGACGGCCGCCGCCGCGTTGCGCGCCGCGCTGGAGTCGACGGCGGCCAGTTCGACCGAGGCGGTCGCCGGCCTGACCGAACGCCTGCGCGCCGAAATGGAGGCCTCCGCCGCGGCTTTGCAGTCGACCGCCAAGGATTCGACCGAGACTTCGACGCACGCCGTCGCCGCGCTGACCGACCGCCTCCGCCTCGAAATGGAGACCTCGGCCACCGCGTTGCAGTCGGTCGCCGAGACGTCCACCTCGGCGCTGCAGTCGGTCGCCGAGGCGTCCTCGGCGGCCTTGCAGTGGGTCGCCAAGGATTTGGCGGTGAATTCGACGCAGGCGGTCGCCGCCCTGACCGAGCGGCTGCGGGACGAGATGGCGACCGCCGTCGCGGCCCTGCGGTCGGCCGCCAGGGATTCGACCGAGACTTCGACGCACGCCATCGCCGGGCTGACGGAGAACCTGCGCGGCGAGTTCGAAGCGGCCGCCGCGGCGCTGCGCTCAGCCGCCTCGGAATCGACCGAGAATTCGACGCACACCATCGCCGGGCTGACCGACAATCTGCGGATCGAGATCGAGGCGTCGGCGGCGGTCCTGCGGTCGGCCGCCAAGGATTCGACGGTCAATTCGACGCAGGCCATCGCCGGCCTGACCGATCGGTTGCGACTCGAAATGGAGGCGGCCGCCGCGACCCTGCAATCGGCCGCCAGGGATTCGACGACCAATTCGACGCAGGCGATCGTCGGCCTGACCGACCGCCTGCGCGCCGACGCCGAGCAATCGGGCGCCCTGCTGCGCGAGGCGGTGGAGCGCAGCGCCGGCGCTTCGGTCAGCGCGCTGGGCGGAACCGGCGAGCGGCTGCGCAATGAGCTCAGCCAGGTGCTCGACCGGCTGGGCGACGCGAGCTCGACCCTTGAGCGCATCGTCGGCTCGGCCGGCTCCGATCTCAGCGCGGTCCAGACCGGCCTCGCCGAGCGGGTCACCGAGTTCCAGCGCGCGCTCGGCTCGATATCCTCGCAGGTCGCCGGGCTCAATCGGGCGTCCGCCGCGACGCAGGCCGAAGCGAGCGGACTGGTCGAGCGGCTCGCCGAACACACCAATTCGCTGGCCGGCGTCGCGCATGATCTCGCGACGACCCAGGAATCGGTCGACGCGGCGCTCGATCGGCGGCGCGAAAGCCTGCAGACGCTGATGGGCCAGATCGGGCGCAAGAGCGAGGACTTCGAGGCGTTGATGCGCTCCTTCGCCGGGACGGTCGAGGAATTGTTCAACAAGGCGCAGGCGCGCGCCAAGGAAATCAACGCCGCGCTGATGCTGACCACCAACGGCGCGGCGGCGACCGTCAGCAGCCAGTTCGAGATGATCCGCGACAATGCCGGCAAGGAGCGCGAGCGCACCGCCGCGGCGCTGCAGGCGGCCTATGACCAGGCCAACACGCAACTGGCCAGCGTGATGAACCAGGTCACCGAACGGTTCAAGCAATCGGCCGCCGACGTGCGGGCGATGGCCGGCGAAATCCAGCGCGAACTCGAAGCCACCCGGCAGGAGCTGCGCCGCGGCGTGCTGGAATTGCCGCAGGAGACCAGCGAGCAGGCGAGCGCGATGCGCCGCGTCATCGGCGACCAGATCAAGGCGCTGAACGAACTGGCCGGCATCGTGTCGAATTCCGGGGCCGGTTTCGACGTCTCCGAAGCGGCCCCGCCGAGTCTGGCGCCGCCCGCCGCCGCGCCGGCGCCGGTCGAGCCGCCGCGCGCCAGCGAGCCGCCCCGGGTGATCGAACTGCCGGGCCCGGTCGAGCCGCCGCTGCGCCCGCTCGCGCAGCTCAGCCCGCTCGAGGCGCCGCGCGCCAGCCGGAGCCAGCCGGCGCCGCCCGCCGAACGCGCGCAAGCCGGCTGGCTGTCGGATCTGCTGTCGCGCGCCTCGCGCGACGAACCGCCGGCCCCCGCCGCCCCGTCCGCCAATCGCCCGGCCAACGACGCGCTCGACGCGATCGCCACCGGCATCGCCAACCTGATCGACGCGGATGCGGCGGCCGAAATGTGGGACCGCTGGCGGCGCGGCGACAACAACGCGTTCTCGCGCCGGCTCTACACCGCGCAGGGCCAGCAGACGTTCGACGAAATTCGCCGGCGCTGCCGCGCCGACCCGCAATTCCGCGAGACCGTCGAGCGCTACACCCAGGAGTTCGAGCGCCTGCTCGCCAAGATCGGCCCGAACGACCGCGACGGCGCGCAGGCGCGCGCCTACCTGCTGTCCGACACCGGCAAGGTCTACACGATGCTCGCCCACGCCTCGGGCCGCATGGGATAGGCCGGCTTCCCCAGCCCTTCTCCCGCTTGCGGGAGGAATGTGGCGCGAAGCCTATGGCCAAGTTCACCAAGCAAATGACGGTCCCGCAATTCGAGGCGCTGTTCCCGACTGACGATGCCTGCAAAAGCTATCTGGTCGCGCGGCGCTGGCCCAAAGCCGTGACTTGCCCGAAGTGCGGGAGCGACAAGGTCTACGCGCTCAAAACAATGCCCTTCAAATGGGAATGCCCGGCTTGCGCCAAGAAGGGCTACCGGTTCTCTGTTCTGGTCGGGACGATCTTCGAGAATACCAACGTTCCGCTGCGCTCTTGGTTCAAGGTCATCTATCTCATGATGACCAGCAAGAAGGGCATTTCCGCCCTCCAAATCCAGCGCATGATGGGGTTCGGCTCCTATTCGACCGCGCACTATCTTTGCCACCGCGTTCGCGCCGGTCTGACCGACCCTGAATTCCGCAAGCTCATGGGGATTGTGGAGGCGGACGAGACGTACGTCGGCGGATCGAACCGCAATCGTCATTGGGACAAGAAAGAGCCCGGCACGGGACCGGCCGGCGGCGGGAGAAGGTGGCGCGCAGCGCCGGATGAGGGCCTTCGGCAGCGGCTTCCGCTCACCCCGACCCTCTCCTGCAGGCGGGAGAAGCGGAGCTCGAGGCCCGCGCCCTAAATCTGCGCGCTGGTGAACGCCACGATCTGCGCCATCACCGCCGACAGCGCGGCGTTCAGCGCCTTCGAGGCTTCGGCGCCGCCGGTGCCCGCCGCCGGGACGCGGGTCTTGAAGATCCGCGCGGCGATCACCCGCCCGCTGGTCGCCCCGACGATCTTGGCCGCGATGTCGACATTCGCCTGGCCGGCGGGGACGTCGAGTTCGAAGGCGCGAATGTCGAGTTCGAGGCTGTAGTCGGCGGCGGGGCCGCTTCCCGCGCGCGCCACCGACTGCAGAAGCTGGGCATTCTGGAACGTCTGCACCAGACGGGTCTGCACCAGCGAAGGCAACCGGTCGGACCATTGCGCGCCCGCCAGATACGCGACCGTTTCAGGCCCGGTGCGCACGAGGATGCGCTGGCTGTCGAGATCGAGCGAGGCGACGGGTTCGCGAACGGCGAGTTGCGCGCGCAGCTTGTGGGCCGGCGGAAGCGAAGCGGCGGACAGATCGAACGTCTCCGGCGGCGCGCTCGCGCATCCGGCGACGAGGAGAAGCGCCGCTGCGGCCAGACCGCTTCTCGACCGCCGCGCCATGCGGATTGTCGCGTTCATTGTCCGCCGTGATACTCCGGCAACGCCGGCTTGGAGCCAAAGATCAACTGGTTGGGGCTGCGCTCGAACGAGCGGATGGCGTGGTCGAGATCGCCGATCGTCCGGCGCGCGTCGATGGCGAGCGCCTCGTATTCGCGCAGGCCCGAACCGCTGAAGCGGGTCAGGCCGACGGCGATGTCCTTGGTGCGCTGGTTGAGGTCGTCGGCGAACTGGCGGACCGAGCGCGCCGCGTCGCCGATTTCGCTGACCGCCCCCTTGGTTTCCGGCGAGCCGAGGAAGTTCTGGGCGCTGACCATCAGTTCGTCGAGCCGGTCGGCGGAATTGTTCAGCTTGGCGGCGAGTTCCGACGCGTTCTTGAGCGCGCGGTCGACATTGCCCTGATTCTCGCCGAGCGCCTGGGCGAACTTCGAGGCGTCGTCGACGATGCCGGCGATCTTCTTTTCGTCGACCGCCTTGGCCAGGTCGCGGAAATCTCCGAGCGCCCCGTTGAGCTGGTCGGCGGTGGCCGGGAGCTTCTTGGCCAGCGTCGCGGCGTCGGCGAGCAGGCTGTCGACATGGTCCTTGTTGTTGGCCAGCGTCGCCGAAAAGGCCTGGACATTGTCGACTGCGCCGCGGACCTTGTCGGGATCGACCGCCCCGACAATGCCGTCGACCCGGTCCACGACATCGGCGATCTTCTTGTTGTCGATCGCCTTGGCCAGATTGCGGACGTCGCCGAGCGCGCCGTCGAGCTGATCGGCCGTTCCGGTGAGCTTCTTGGCCAAGGTCGCGGCGTCGGCGAGCAGGCTGTCGACGTGGTCCTTGTTGTTGGCCAACGTCGCCGAAAAGGCCTCGAGATTGTTGATCGCGCCGCGAACCTTCTCGGCCTCCACCGCCGAGACGAGATTGTCGACGCCATCGATGACCTCGCCGATCTTCTTGGTGTCGATCGCCTTGGCCAGTCCGCGGAAATCAGAGAGCGCGCCGTCCAGTTGACCCGCCGTCTGGTTGAGCTTCTTGGCCAGCGCCGCCGTATCCGAGAGCAGGCTGTCGACGGAACCCTGATTGCGCGCCAGCGTCGCCGAAAAGGCGTCGACATTCTTGGCGACGTCATGCGCCTGGTCGACGATGTCGCGCACCTTGCCGGCGTCGACCGCCTTGACCAGACCATCGACGTCGTCGGAGAGGGTCTGCAGCTTGTTGGTCAGCGGCGCGAGCGTGCGCCCGAGATCGGCGACGCCCTTCAAGGCGGCGCTCACCCCCGACGAATTGTCGGCGAGCGCCTTCGAGAACGTGTCGGCGTTGGCCAGCGTGTCGGTGATCGCCGGGCTGTTTTCGTCGATCAGCTTGTTGGCCTTGCCGATCAGGTCGTCCGCCTTGACCGACAGGCGCTGGACGGTCTCCAGCAGATTTTGAAGCTGCGAGGGCTCGGCGTTGATGGTCGGCGGCGCGCCGTCCGCGCCGGGCTCCAGCGACGGGGTCGACTCGGCGCCGCCGGTCAGCGCGATCGCCGCGACGCCCGTCAGGCCCTGCAATTCGAGGCGCGCCTTGGTGTCGGTCTTGATCGGGGTGCGGCCGGCGACGTCGACCAGCGCGGCGACGCGGCTCGGGTCCTTCTCGAGAAAATCGATCGAGCGCACCGAGCCGACGTTCAGGCCGTTGAACAGCACCGCGCTTCCGCGCGAAAGGCCGGAGACCGATCCGGTGAAGACGATCCGGTAGGTTTTGTGCTCCGCCGTTTTGGAGGCGCCCGACAGCCACAGCACGAACAGGAACGCGCCCACGATCACCGCCAGGGTGAACGCGCCGATCAGAACGTAGTTCGCCTTGGTCTCCATGCCGTCTTCAATCTCCGACCGTCACAGGGTCGAACAAAACCGCTTTTGTCGTCAACTCATGCGCCTCGCCGACGGTCAGGCGCTGGTCTGCCGCGGCGGCGCCGACGGGGCGGCGCCGATTCGGCGCAAGCTGCGCCCTTCGCCTCTCTTCCCATGAAAATACGCCGTTAGCCAAGGATCATCCGAGTGAAGCAGTTCGGCGATCGGGCCGGCGGCGATCACCCGTCCCTGGCCAAGCGCGGCGACGCGGTCGCAGATTGCATAGAGACTGTCGAGATCGTGCGTCACCATGAACACGGTCAGGTCGAGAGTCTTTTGCAACGTCGCGATCAGTTCGTCGAAATCGCCGGCGCCGATCGGGTCGAGGCCGGAGGTCGGCTCGTCGAGGAACAGGATGTCCGGATCGAGCGCCAGCGCCCGGGCGAGCGCCGCGCGCTTGATCATGCCGCCCGACAGTTCCGAGGGATATTTGTTCGCCGCGTCGACCGGCAGGCCGACGAGCGCGATTTTCAGCATCGCCAGTTCATCGCGCAGCCGCCGCGAGATGCCCAGATGTTCGCGCATCGGCGCCTGGACGTTCTGCTTGACGGTCAGGTTGGAGAACAGGGCGCCTTGCTGGAACAGCACGCCCCAGCGCTGCTCGATCTGGTCGCGCTCGAAGTGGGTCATCGCGTCGAGGTCGTGTCCGTTGACCTCGATCGTGCCGGCGCGCTTGGGAAGCAGCCCGAGGATGGCGCGGGTCAACACCGACTTGCCGGAGCCCGAAGCGCCCACGAAGCCGAGCACCTCGCCGCGATAAAGATCAAGATCGAGGCCGTTCATCACCAGCTTGTCGCCGAAACCGACCTTCAGCCCGCGCACGCGCAGAATCGCCTCATGCGGCGCCGCCCCGTTGATGGGCGTCCCCCGGCCATCAGGCGGGGCGTCCCTCAACTGCGAACCGCCGCGAAGAACATGGCGAACACTCCATCGAGAACGATCACCATGAAGATCGACTTGACCACCGAATTGGTCACGCTGCTTCCCAGCGATTCGGCCGAACCGCGCACCGCGAAGCCCTCGACCGAGGCGACGATCGCGATCATCAGCGCCATGAACGGCGCCTTGGTGATGCCGATCATGAAGACGCTGAGGTCGACGGCCCCCTGCAATCGCTCGAGATAGAGCTCGGGAGCGATGCCGCCGTAGATCCACGACACGCAAAGGCCGCCGAACAACGCCGAAAGATCGGCCAGGAAAGTCAGGATCGGCAACGCGACGACCAGCGCGATCACCCTGGGAACGATCAGCACCTCGATCGGGTCGAGCGCCATCACCTTGAGCGCGTCGATCTCCTCGCCCATCTTCATCGAGCCGATCTCGGCGGTGATCGCCGATCCCGACCGCCCGGCGATCATGATCGAGGTGATCAGGACGCCAAGCTCGCGCAGCACCAGAATGCCGATCAGGTCGACCGCGAAGGTCGGCGCGCCGAAACGCTGCAACTGAAAGATGCCCTGCTGCGCGACGATGGCGCCGACCAGGAAGTTGATCAGGACGATGATCGGAACACTGCGAAAACCGAACGCCTCGAACTGGAAGACGGTCGAAGTCACGCGCCAGCGCTCGGGATGGACCGTCAGCCACAAGGTGGTGCCGACCACCCGGCCGAAAAACCCGACGCCTTCGAGCAGATCCCGCCCCGAAGTGAAGACGCTCTCGCCGATGTCGCTGAGCACGAGGATGAGTGGCGCGATATGGGGCCGCGCCGGCGCCTCGAAGACGCGGTAATGGGCTTCGTCCAGCAGGATATTGTGCTCGGGATGCGCCCGCGCATAGCCGACCTCCATTCCGGCGGCGGCCAATTGCGCCCGCGAGCGATCGATCAGCCATGCGCCGGCGGTGTCGAGCTGTTCGATTCCGCCAAGATCGATCGTCGCCCGACGCGCGCCGTCCGCGGCGAGGACGATGCTGTTGGCCTCGGTCTCGGCCAATCGTCCGGCGTGTACGGTCCAGTCGCCGAGCAGCGACACGCGCACGCCCTCGCCGGTTCTTTCGCTCTTGGTGGAAGGCGCAGAAGGCATCGGGCGCTCGAGGACTGCCGTCGAGGGTGGCTCTTATCGCGGTCGTGCGCGGCTGTCGAGGCGAACCCGGCGGGGTCAGCGTTGACGGATGGTTAGCCCCGGCGCCGCCGCGCTTTCCCGCTCCGGGAACGTCCGGCCAGAACGGGTACGAAACCGGCACGAATCGGCTCTTGCGCGACTCGCCGAGGAGCCTCGCCAAAAAGCCAGCGCGTTTCGCGCCGCCGACGGGTTCGGCCCGCGTTATGGTTGGCGCCGGGTTGACGAGCCGGCGACCCGGACGTCCCATAGCGGGAAAGGCGGGCGGGAGGGAGCGCGAACCGCCCGGCGTCGTTCGCGAGGGACCCGACCGGACGACCACGCAGGCCGCCGTTCAGGCGCGTTGCGCGAACAGGGATCGCAGGCCCTTCAGAAGTCCGGGCCGTTCCTTGGCCTCTCCGAGCGAGGTGAGAAAACGCTCCGCCCAGCGGTCGATGTCATTGGCCGCCAGATGCTCCAGCATGCGCGTGTGGCGATCGATGCGCTCGTCCAGCGGCATGTCGAGCGCCTCCCTGATCGCCTCGGCCATCGCCTCGGTCTCGTGCGGGTTGACGATCAGCGCCGAGTCGAGTTCCTGCGCCGCGCCCGCGAACTGCGAAAGCACGAGCACGCCGGGGTCCTCCGGATCCTGGGCGGCGACATATTCCTTGGCGACGAGGTTCATGCCGTCGCGCAGCGGCGTCACCAGCGCCACTTGCGCCGATCGATAGAGCCCCGCCAGCGCGGCGCGCGAGTAAGAACGGTTCACGTAGCGGATCGGCGTCCATGACGGATCGGCGTGCCGGCCGTTGATCTGCCCGACGAGTTCATTGATCTCGCGGTTCATCGCAGCGTATTCAGGCACTTCGGCCCGGCTCTTGGGCGTCACCTGCAGGAAGGACACCTTGCCGAGCCATTCCGGATGCTTGTCGAGGAAATGGCCGAAGGCGTTGATGCGGTGGGGGATGCCCTTGGAATAGTCGAGGCGGTCGACGCCGACGATCAGGCGCCTGCCGATCAGGCTGGCGCGCAGCTCCTCGATCAGCTTTGAGCCCATCGCCCGGCGCGCGGCGCGCGCGTAAAGCGTCGTCTCGATCGAAACGGGGAAGGCGCGCACCATCACCCTGCGGCCGTCGACCTCGTAGACGCCTGGCGAGCGCCGCGATTCGCCGCCATGGACGGCGAAATACCGACCGAGATTTTCCGCGTCCTGCGTGGTCTGCATCCCCACCAGATCGTAGTAGCTGAGCGCGCCCATCGTCTCCCAATGCTGCGGCAGCGCGTCGAGCATGTCGGGCGGCGGGCAGGGAATATGAAGGAAAAAGCCGATCGGATTTTCGTGACCCCGCGCCCTCAGCAGCTTGGCGAGCGGCAGCAAGTGATAGTCGTGCACCCAGATCGTGTCTTCCGGCCCGATGAACGGCGACAGGATTTCGGCGAAATGGGCGTTCACCCTGAGATAGCCGTCGAGGTCCACCGTGGTGAACTCCGCCAGATCGACCCGGTAGTGGAGGATCGGCCACAGCACCCGATTGGCGAAGCCGTTGTAATATTCCTGAAAGTCGGTCGCCGAGAGATCGAGCGTGACGTAGCTGCGCATTCGCCGCCTGACGACCGTCGGGGCGGGCGGCGCGCCCTCCTCGCTCACCTTGCCGCTCCAGCCGAACCACACGCCTTCCCGCTGCTTGAGCGCGGCGTTGACCGCGACTGTCAGGCCGCCCGCCTGGCGCGGACCGGAATCGGGAACGTTGACGCGATTCGAGACCAGGATCAGACGCGGCGCCATGCATGCTCCCATTTCACAGAAAGTCGCATTGCCGAATTGATGATCGCCGCCATCGAATAGGTCTGCGGGATATTGCCCCACAGAGCCCCGGTCTCGGGATGGATGTCCTCGGACAGCAGACCGAACGCGTTTCGGCGCCCGAGCAGATCGACGAACATCTGGCGCGCTTCGTCGAGACGGCCGAGGGAGGCGAGCGCGTCGATATACCAGAAATTGCACACCAGAAACGCCGTCACCGGCGCGCCGAAATCGTCTTCGTTGGTGTAGCGCATGACGCGGCCGTGACGCATCGAGCTCGCGCCCGATCGCCTCGCAGGTGCTGACGAATCGCGGATCGTCGGCGGCGAGCATCCCCAATTCGCTGAGCAGCAGGACGCTCGCGTCGAGTTCTTCGCCGTCGAGCGTGCCGGCGAGCGCGCCTTTGCTCTTGTTCCACGCCCGCGCCAGAATCGGGTCGCGCAGGCCGTCGGCGGCGGTGCGCCAGTAGGCGGCCCGATCGGCGATCCCCAGGCGCTCGGCGATTTGCGCGAGCCGGTCGCACGCCACCCAGCAGAGCGCCGCCGAATGGGTGTGGACCCGCCGGCTTCCGCGATATTCCCAAATGCCGGCGTCCGGCGTCAGCGCCAGTTTGAACGCCCGCTCGCCGAGCGGCTCGAGTTCGCGGAACAGCGCCGCGTCGCCCATTTTGGGAAGACGCTCGTCGACGAACATCTGCGTCGCCGCCAGAATCGCGCTGCCGTAGACGTCATGCTGATCCTGCATCGCGGCGAGATTGCCCACCCGAACCGGCCCCTGGCCGAGAAATCCGGGGAGGTCCGGCGCGATGCGCTCGTCGAGCGGGTCGCCGGGGACGATCGAATGAACCGGCGCCAACGGCTTGTCCGGATCGGTGGCGACCGTCAGCACGTAATTGATATAGGCCTCCATCGTCTCGGTGGCGCCGAGCCTGTTCAACGCCTGGACGACGAAATAGGAATCCCTGAGCCAGCAATAGCGATAGTCCCAGGTGCGGCCGCTGGCGGGCGATTCGGGAATCGATGTGGTGTGCGCGGCGACGATGCCGCCGGTTTCCTCGAAGCTGCACAGTTTGAGGGTCACCGCGGCCCGCGTCACCGCTTCCTGCCATTCGAACGGCGCCGCGAGCGAGCGAACCCAACCTTGCCAATAGAGGCGCGTATGCTCCTCGAATTCGCGGGCGGTGGTGTCGAGCCCGCTCACGAACGGCTCGTCAGGACCGAAAACCAGCGTGAGCGGCCGCGTCAGCGGGAAGGTTCGCTCCTCGGCGATATAGGAGAGCGGCGCGTCGGTGGTCAGCCGCAGCACCGGGCCGGCGCCCTGATAGCGAATATGGTTGGAGCCGATCGAGAAGTCGCGGGTGGGCCGGCCGTAATCGTGGGTCGGGCGGACCCTTATGGCGATCTTGGGCAATCCGGCCACCGGGGTGATCCGGCGCACCAGTTGCGGCGGCCGGAACGTCCGCTCGAAGCGATAGAAGCGCGGCGCGAAATCGGTGACGCGAACGCGCGCGCCCCGGCGATCCTCGAGCTCGGTTTCGACAATCGCGGTGTTGCGGACGTAGGCGGCTTTCACGTGGGCCAGATCGTCAAGCACCACGTCGGCGAAGCCCTTCTCCTCGTCGCCGGCCAAAAGGCGCGAGAACACCGGATCGGAATCGAAACGGGGAAAACACCACCAGACGAGCCGGCCTGTGGCGTCGACCAGAGCGGCGACCCGGCAATTGCCGATCAGGGCGAGATCGAGCGGCTGCCGGCCGGCCGGTTTTTCCGCGAGTTTGGTTGAATTGGTCACCCCACCACCCTCGCGAGCCATTCCCGCACCGCCGCCGGGCGGGCGAACGAACCGGAAAGACCGGGCATTTCGACGCCGACCGAAAAGGCTGCGCCCCCGAGCGCCAGCACGGTCTCAAAACCGGGTCGATCAATCTTGTCGTCGGCGATGAACACCGGCCGACGGCCGGCGAACGGCGCGCGCTGCATGAACCGGCGGATCGCCGCGCCCTTGTCGAAGCCGCGGAGCTTGAGCTCAAAAACCTTCCGTCCGGACACCAATTCCAGGCCAAGCCGCGGGAATTTCTCGCGAAAACGCTGCAGAGCGAGCACCAGTTCATCTTCGACCGGCCCGGCGAGATTGTAATGAGCGGCGAAGCTGACCCGCTTGTTTTCGGCGAGCGAGCCGGGAAAGGCGTCGAGCAGGCGCTGGAATTCGGCCCAGGCGCTCGCCGGCAAGCGATGCTCGGTCAGCAATCGCGTCGGCTCGCGCGGCGAATATCGGATTTCCGCGCCGTGGACGCCGCTCGCCGGCAGCCGCAGCGGCGCGAACAAAAGGTCGAGTTGTTCGATCGGGCGCCCGCTCACCAGCGCCAGCGCGCCGTCCAGCCGCCGCTCGGCGACAGCCAGTTCATCAACCAGGGATCTGGGGACGGCGACCGCATCGGGGGTCGGCGCCAGATCGAGCAGCGTCCCGTCGACATCGAGGAAAAGACTGATTGCGCCGGCTTCGGGAACGAAAAAATCCGTCGCCTTCATCTCATGGCTCTCCACGCATTCGAACGGGACTCGAACGCCCAATTGGTGGGCCGACGACGGGGCGCCGAGACATTAAACCGGCATGAGCCGCCGCTGGCAACCGATCCGAACGGGAAGCCAGGATGCTGGCGCCGGCTAACGCGCGAGCGCGAATAAAGTTCACTCGCTTGCGCGAGAATTTTGCTATTCACGCCATCGTTATGTTTAATCTGCTGCGCGACGAACCGGCCCAAGGCGCGTAAGCCGCCGGCAGCCGGCGCGCCTCGCCGGTTTCGCGCGGCCCTCTAAGCGAGGCGCCGGCGCAATTGAACGACCGCCGCCAACCCGACGCCGGCGACGGCGAGGCCCGCCATCACCAAATAGGCGCGCTCGCCAAGGCTGACATAGAGGGGGCCCGCCAGCGCGACGACGGTGGCGCTGACGCCGCCGATCGCGCCGTACAGCCAGCCTTGCGCGCGGGCGCGCATCGGGTGGGGCGCGAGCTCGAAGATGAGATACATCGAGCCCATATGGGTGGCCGCGAAGCTGAAGCCGTGGCCGAGTTGCGCCAGCGCCAGCAGCGCGGTCCCGGGGTCGCTGGCCATCGCGAGCCAGCGCAGCGACGCCGTCAATCCGCCGAGCGCCAGCAGGCCGACCGCGCGATCGGGGCCGGCGAACCAGCGCCCGGCCAGCCCGAAGAAGGTCGTTTCGGAGACCACCCCAAGCGCCCAGAACGCGCCGACGAAGGCGTCGGAATGGCCCTCGCGCGCCCAATGCAGCGAGCCGAATGTGTTGAGGAGCGCGTGGCTGGCCTGGATCAGCGTCGCCGCGCCGATCACCAGGAACAGCAAGCCGAGGCGGCGCCCGCCCGACTGTGCCGCCTCGGCCGGCGCGGGGGCGTGCGCCAGGGCGCCGAGCGGCGCCGCGTGGAGCGCCGCCCCGACCGACATCAGCGACGCGGCGGCGAGCCCGTAGGGAATCGCCGCGACGCCGGTCCGGCTCAAGATGAGCCCGGCGGCGAGATTGCCGCCAATGAACGCGGCCGAGCCCCATTTGCGAATCGCGCCGTATTCGAGACGCGTCGTCGCGCCGGCCGCCGCGGCGCCTGAAAGCCCCGGCCCGTTGGTCCGCGCGCGCAGCACCGCGAAGGTCAGCGCGTCGGTGAGCGGCATCGCGACGCCTTGCGCGCAGGAGAACAGCGTGACCGTCACAAGAATCGGGGCGAATCCGGACACCATCGTCAACGCGCAGAACAGGCTGGTCATGACGATCAGCGACCCCGCGAGCGCGCCGACAAAATCGCCGCGCCGATCGGCCCATCCGGCGACCAGCGGCGTCGACAGCACGCGCAGGAATTGCGGGGTCGCCAGGATGATCGCGATATGGCGGTCGTCGATCCCGCGCGCGCCAAGCCAGATCGGCAGAAACGGCAATTGCATGCCGAAGGTGAAGAAGGTGGCGGCGTAGACCAGCGACAGCCGCGATCCGATGTCGCGGGCCTGCGACGCCGGGAACATGCTCAATCCATCACCGCCGCCCGCAGGATGCACACCATCGTCGCGTGGGCCGGCTTCGCGCCGACGTTGCGAATGCGATGCGGCAGGTCGCAGCGGTAGCGCAGCGTCTCGCCGGCGTGCGCCGCCTGCGCGACGCCGCCAACCTCGATCTCCAGATCGCCGTCGAGCACCGACAGGCACTCGATCGAACCGCTCTGATGAGCTTCCGACTCGAGCGAACCGCCCGGCTCGGCCTGAAAATCGTACCATTGCAGCCAGTCGACCGTCTTGATCCAGCCGATCACCGCGAGCCGGCAGAGCCCGTCGTCGGACACCAGAAGCGGCGTGTCGCCGCGGCTGGACCGCTCGATGAACGGCCCCTCATCGGCGCCGTGCAGCACCGATTCGATCGACACGTCGAGCGCATGCGCCAGGCGCCAGATGGTCGTCAACGTCGGATTGGTCTCGTTGCGCTCGATCTGCGAGATGATCGACTTGGCCACCCCCGATTGCGTCGAGAGTTCGGACAGCGACAGGCTGTGGCTTTTGCGCAGCCGCTGGACGGTGCGGCCAAGCTGCCCGGAAAGCGCGGCCGCGCCCGCCTCGAGCACCTTGGCCTTGTCCTTGCCTTCGACGCCCATGTGCCAGTCCACGCCAAATAACGTTTGGCATAGTAACCGAAGTCGTCCGGTTTATCGAACGCTTTGGCGCGCCGCGCAGGATTTTTCCCCGGACGGGCAGGCGTCAGGGGTTCAGAACGCGCCGGGAAAGACGCCGCCGTCGATCAGGATGTTCTGGCCGGTGATGTAGCCGGCGTGGGCGCTCGCCAGAAAGGCGCAGAGCTCGCCCAGTTCCTCCGGCCGCCCGAACCTTGCCGCGGGGATCGACGCCTGGCGCTCGGCGCGCATCTGCGCCTCGTCCCGCCCGCGGTCGGCGGCCTGTTTGGCCAGATTGGAGCGGATGCGGTCGGTGTCGAAGGCGCCTGGCTGGATCGAGTTGATGGTCACGTTGTCCTTGGCCAGCGCGCGCGCCGTCGCCGCCATGAAAGCCGTCAGGCCGGCGCGCGCGCCCGAGGAGACGTCCAGCCCGGGGATCGGCGCGCGGACCGAGGAGGAGGTGATGTTGATGACCCGCCCGAAGCGCCGCTCAGCCATGCCCGGCAGCACCGCCTGCGCCAGCGCGATCGGGGTCAGCATGTTGGCGTCCAGCCCGCGCAGCAGATCCTCGCGCGTGATCGCCGGGAAAGGCCGGGGCGGCGGTCCGCCGTTGTTGTTGACCAGAATGTCGGGCGCCGGGCACGCCGCGAGGACCGCCTCGCGCACGCTGGCGTCGCCGATGTCGCCGACGATCGCGATGACTTCGGCGCCGTTCGCGCGGATCTCCTGCGCCGTCGCCTCGAGAATCCTCGCGTCGCGACCATTGACCACCACCTGGCAGCCCGCCCGCGCCAGAGCCTTGGCGCACGCCTTGCCAAGCCCCTTGCTGGAGGCGCAGACGATCGCCTTGCGCCCGGCAATGCCCAAATCCATGGGGAAAACTCCACAAGCAGGTTAAGAAATATCGCGCATTGTGGCGGCTTGCGCGCCGCCCGGCAAGCGCCGACCGCCGCGCGTTCAATGGCCGGAGCCCGCCGGAGAGGCCCCCTCGCCGCTGTCATCGCAACGACATCAGAATCTGGCCAAACGGGCGCTGGAGCGCTTCATGCGCGCTAAAAAGCCGAGGCGGCCTTGGCCAAAGAGCACGACGGCGCCATGCGCTATCGCACGATTTTCATGTCGGATCTGCACCTCGGCACGCGCGGCTGCCAGGCCGATCTGATGCTGGATTTCCTGCGCTATAACGACGCCGACACGATTTTTCTGGTCGGCGACATCATCGACGGATGGCGGCTGCGATCGGGCTGGTACTGGCCGCAATCCCACAACGACGTCATCCAGAAGCTGCTGCGCAAGGTGCGGCGCGGCGCGCGGATGATTTTCGTGCCCGGCAATCACGACGAGTTCGCCCGCCAGTTCTTCGGACTGATGTTCGGGGGAATCGAGATTGTGCGCAACACGATGCACGTGACCGCGGACGGGCGCCGCTTCCTGATCATGCACGGCGACGAATTCGACGTCGTGGTGCGCCACGCCAAATGGCTGGCGTTTTTCGGCGACTGGGCCTATGAAACGGCCCTGTTCATCAATACGCATTTCAACCGGGTGCGCCGCCTTCTGGGCTTTGAATATTGGTCGTTTTCGGCCTGGGCCAAGCTCAGGGTCAAGAACGCCGTCAATTTCATCGGCAGCTTCGAGCGCGAATTGGCGGGCGAAGCCAAGCGGCGCGGCGCCGATGGCGTTGTCTGCGGCCATATTCACCACGCCGCGATTCGCGAGATCGACGGGGTCACGTATGTGAACACCGGGGATTTCGTCGAATCGTGCTCGGTGGTCGTCGAGCACTATGACGGGAAGCTGGAGATTCTCTATTGGGCGGCGCTCGCAGCCAGGGCCAACCAGACGCCGGAGAAGGTGAAGGCCGAGGCGAAGGCGGCCTGATGCGCATTCTCATCGCCACCGACGCGTGGCGCCCGCAGATCAACGGCGTGGTGCATTCTCTCGAGCAGATGTCGGCGGCCGCCCGCAGCCAGGGCGCGGAAATCGATTTCCTGACGCCGCAAGGCTTTCCGACTTTTCCGCTGCCGACCTATCCCGACATCAAGCTGGCGCTTCCGTCCTGGGGCGCGATCGGCCGGCGCATCGCCGCCACGCAAGCCGATCATATCCACATCGCCACCGAGGGGCCGATCGGCTTTGCGACGCGCCGGTATTGCCAGGCCCACGGGCGCGTCTTCACCACCAGCTATCACACGCGCTTTCCCGAGTATATTTCGGCGCGCACGCGGATCCCCGAGCAATGGACCTATGCGGCGCTGCGGTGGTTTCATGCGCCCGCCGCCGTCGTGATGGTCCCGACGCCGACGATGCGCGATGAACTCGGCCGGCGCGGCTTCGCGCGCGTCAAGGTCTGGTCGCGCGGCGTCGACCATTCGACGTTCCGACCGCGAACGACCAGCGTCCTCGACTTGCCGCGCCCGATCTTTCTCTATGTCGGGCGGGTCGCGGTGGAGAAGAATCTCGGCGCGCTGCTCAGCCTCGATTTGCCGGGATCGACGGTGATCGTCGGCGACGGGCCGGCGCGCGCCTCGCTCGAGCGCAAATATCCTCACGCGCATTTCCTCGGCAGCCGCTCGGGCGAGCCGCTCGCGCAGATTTACTCCAGCGCCGACGTTTTCGTATTCCCCAGCCGCACCGATACGTTCGGCATCGTGCTGATCGAGGCGCTGGCGAGCGGACTGCCGGTCGCCGCCTATCCCGTCGCCGGCCCGCTCGACGTGATCGGCCGAAGCGGCGCGGGGGTTCTCGATGAAGACCTCGGCGCCGCGTGCCTCGCCGCCCTGGCGATCCCGCGCGAGGCGGCGCGCGAACATTCCCAGCAATTCACCTGGCGCGAAAGCGCGCGGCAGTTTCTGAGCCACATCGAAGGCAGCCGGGCGCCGCCGCGCGCCGTTGCGGCCAAGGAGTTCGAACTCTCGAACTGAGTCCTCCAGCGCCGCGCAGCGTTCAGGATTTGCTCCGCCGGCTGAGCTAGAACTGGAACAGCGGCTCGGGGCGGCCGGGCGGGTTCAGCCGGGTCGGCAGCAGCTCGAACCCGGCGGCCGCGCCGGTGAACGACGGTCCGAGCCCCGAGAAGGAGTAGGGCGCGGTGTCACTGAAATAATGGTTTTCCGAGCCGACCTCGGCGCTCGTGCCGGGATCGAGATAGGAGCGCCCGGTATGAACGACGACGTCCCCGCCCCGCGCGAGGCGGTGGCGCGGATGGCGTGTCAGCGCCTGCGCATCGGCGCCGAGCGTCGCGGCGAAGGCGAGCGCAAGCGTCGTCACAATCAGCATTGTCGAATGGCGAGCCATCGATCTGTTCTCCCTTGAGCCCGGTCCTCTATGTGGCGCGTCCGCGCCCGAAAGCAATCGCCGGCGCATCTCGTTCGCCCGCTTCGCCATCGCCATGGATCAGGCTCAGGTCATCGATGAAGCGCCGCAGGCGCAGCAGGCCGGGATGGCCGGGCGCTCTGCGCGCCAGGTCGTCAAGAATTCGCTCCAGGCCCTCGCGCGCCGCCGGCCACTGGGTCGCTTCATTCGAGAGAAGCGCCTTGGTGTATTCGGCGGCGCGGTCAACGATCTTGTCGATCCTGTCGGTCATGTCGATCTGCTCCGGGATTCAGCGATCCCGTGAGCAAACCGATGACCGCTTACGTAAGCGCCGGGGTGTTTCCATCTGGCACATCACACGGCTGAGGCCAGCCCATACCGGGTGGCGCGGTCGCTTGACTCGTCCGGACCGGCATTTGATCTTGACCGATATTGCGCGAGACGGCGGCGGCATGGACGGCCTGGTTCCAACGACAACGAGAATCGGCGCGCCTCTGCGATGGCTTTATGTCTGGGGCCCCGGCCTGCTGGTGATGCTGGCGGACACCGACGCCGGCAATGTCGTCACCGGCGCACAGGCTGGCGCCCAATGGGGCTACCGGCTGCTGCCGCTTCTTCTGCTGCTCGCCCCGATGCTCTACATGGTGCAGGAGCTGACGGTGCGGCTCGGCGCGCACACCGGGCGCGGCTACGGCGAACTGATCCGCGAGCGATTCGGCGTGGGATGGGCATGGCTTTCGACGGCCGGCCTCGCCGCGGCGACGATCGCCTCGCTGGTCACCGAATTTGCCGGCGTCGGAGGGATCGGCGAACTCTACGGCCTGTCGCGCAGCCTCACCCTGCCCGTCGCCGCGGCGGCGCTGCTGGCGGTCGTCGCCACCGGCTCATACCGCCGCGTGGAGCGGACTGCGATTGTCATCGGCCTGTTCGAACTCGCTTTCTTCGCCGTCGCCTGGGCCGCCCATCCCAGGCTCGCCGCCCTGGCGAGGGATGCTATCGACCTGCCGTTCGGCAACCGCGAATTCACCTATCTGGCGGCGGCGATCATCGGGGCGACGTTCAATCCGTGGATGATTTTCTACCAGCAGTCGGCCGTCGCGGAGAAGAGGCTGCGGCCCGACGATCTCAAGGCCGCCCGGCTGGATACGGCGGCCGGCGCGCTGCTGACCCAGTGCCTGACCGGAGCGGTGCTGGTCGCCGCGGCGGCGACGCTGGGCGCTGGCGGCGCTTCGACGGGCCTCGCCAGCGTCGGCGAGATCAGCAACGCGCTGTCGCCGCTGCTTGGCGATAATTTCGGCCGCCTGGTGTTCAGCGCGGGCGTCCTCGGCGCCTCGCTGGTGGCCGCGATCGTGTGCTCGCTGGCGCTGGCCTGGGGGATCGGCGAGGTCGCCGGCTACCGGCGCGCGCTGGAGCATCATCCGTTCGCCGCCAAATGGTTCTACGGCGTCTATGTCGCCTGCGTCGTCGGCGCCGCCGCGATCGTCTGGCTCGCGCCGGACCTGGTGTGGCTCAGCATCGCCGCGCAGGTGCTCAATGCTTTTCTGCTGCCGCTGGTGATCGGCTTCCTGATCGCGCTGGCGCTGACGGCGCTTCCGCCGCCGCTGCGTCCGCGCGGGCTTTACCTGCGGGCGCTGATCGGCCTTGCGGCGATCGTCATCGCCGTCGGCCTCTATGGCGGCCTGGCGGGACTGCTGTAGCAGATTGTCGGTCGCCGGCGCGTTCGCCGCCGGTCATTCGGCGACGCGGCGCCTCATCAGGTTGGCGACCGCAGCGCGCGCCAGGAGCGGGCGATCGCGCGGGCCGGCGCTTCCAGCGGGGTGTTGCGCACCCCGGCCGCGATGTTGCGCTGGACATTTCGACGCATCGACCGCCACGTCGACAGTTCAATGCTCCCGGCCGACAGCATCACCGAACCGGTGGCGAGGCGCGACTTGTGCTGCGACATTCCCGCGCCGAGATCGATCATCCGCACGCCGAACTGGGCGGCGCTCTCCGCCATCTTCAAAATCAGGATGAGACCGGGCGAATATTTCGAGAAGTCGCGATTGTAGGACGGCAGCCAATAGTGCCACGAGTTCGCGCGAGCGCATGCCAAAATGGCCGGCGATCAATTGATCGCCGGCATAGAGCGTGGACAGCGCGCCGGCGAAGCCTTCGCTCTGCGTCTCATGGATCGCGCCGATCAGGGCGCGCGTCCACGAAGCGCGAAAAATGTCCGGCTTGCCCGTTCGGTCATATTGGGCCGACTTCCAGGACAGGACCTGGTCGAGAACCCTCCCATCGGTTTCATGGGCGACGTAGCGGAGCGGTCCGACCTCACGGCCGAGGCGGCGCGCCAGATAGGCCGATCGGTCGATCAGATTGGACCCGCACGCACGCTTGCGCTCGGCGTAGGCGGGGTAGCCGTCCGCCAGTTCGATCCGGGGGCTGGCGATCATCGAATGCGTCTGGCCGCGAAAGCGCGATTGCGACGCCGGAAGGCGTGAAAAATCCCAGGCGATCAGCTTGCAGGCGCGCAGCAGATCGAGACGCGCGAAATCGGTATCGACGCCGTCGGCGCTGATCACGCCGTGATAGTCGGAAAGGAGGTCGCCGACCGGCTGACCGAGCGACCGAAAAACCCGCTCGAAGGGAAAGACGGCGACGATCGCGCCGCGGTCCTCGACCACCGCGATCTCCACGTTCGGCTTCACGCTCGCGACGCAACGGGTGAATTCCGGATGGAAGAAAGCGCTCGACAGGTCGGGGTTGACGCGCTGCAGCGCCGCCCATGCCGTCGCAAGCTCGGAGCCGAGGTCGCGCCCCGCAATCGTTGTGATGTTCACGCGGAGCCGATCCAAGCCCGGGAGGTTTCGAAAAAGCGTCGTCGCATGGGGAACTCGGCGAGCGAGCCAACCGTATGACTGATGACACCACAGAGCCGGGGGTTCGGCTAGCCGTTGGGGCGGCGAAACCGCGGTAATCAAAATGTAAGGTTAATTCAACAAGATGCGCCGCCTGCCCCGGCTCGCGCGATGCGCGCCGCGGTCGATCGTCCAGAACCCGTCGCTTCAACGCTTCGACCGCGCGATGCGGCGCGCCGAGGGTCGCAATCCCACAGGGGCGCTCGACGGCGGCGCGCGCCCGCGCCACCAATTCCTCAAACGCGTGAATCACCGCGATCCGGAGCGGCGTCGGCGCCCACCATCGCACGCCCGCCATTCATTCAACCAATCGGTTGACATTCCGAAAACGCCCGTTTATATTTAACCATATGGTTGAATTACAGGCGCCTCCCCTCGATTCCGTCTTCCGCGCGCTTGGCGACGCCACGCGTCGGCGGATGTTGCGCGAGCTCGCCGGCGGCGAGCGAACGGTCGGGCAGCTCGCCCAACCCTTCGCGATCTCGCTCGCCGCCGCCTCGAAACACATCAAGGCGCTGGAGAGCGCCGGGCTGATCCGCCGCGAGGTGCGCGGCCGCACGCATCTGTGCCGTCTCGAACCCGGGCCGCTCGCCAGCGCCCATGAGTGGCTCAGCTTCTACGAGGGCTTCTGGATCGACCGTCTGGATGCGCTCGAACGGCTCCTTCGCGAGGAGGACGCCCGACAATCCCCCACCCCAGAAGGAGACAAGCCATGACCAAAGTTGCGACCCTCAGCGCCTATGGCGTGCTGACCGAACCCGCCACGTTGACCATCCAGCGCCGCCTGCCGGGCCCGATCGAGCGCGTCTGGGCCTATCTCACCGAGAGCGAACTGCGCCGCCAGTGGTTGGCGTCGGGCGAGATGGAGATGAAGGTCGACGCGCCGTTCGAGCTCGTCTGGCGAAACGACGAACTCACCAAGCCGCCCGGCGAGCGGCCGCCGGGCTTCTCCGCCGACCACCGGATGCAGAGCCGGATCACCGAACTCGATCCGCCCCACAAGCTCGCCATCGCCTGGGGAAGCACCGGCGGCGTCACCTTCGAACTGGAGCCGGAGGGCGATGAAGTGCTGCTCACCGTGGTCCATCGCCGGGTCGCCGAACGCGCCATCCTGCTGAATGTCAGCGCCGGCTGGCACACCCATCTCGACGTTCTCGTCGCCCGCTTGTCCGGCAACGAGCCGGAGCCGTATTGGGACGGCTGGCGCCGCCTGCGGAACGAATACGAGCGGCGGCTGCCGGCCTGAGGACGATGAACAGATGAGCCGTGGCGTCGGGGGCGGCGCCCGGAACGGAGATGCGATATGAACAATTCCCGCTATCGCTGGGTGATCGTCGCCGCCGGCGGCCTGTTGGGCTGCATCGCGATCGGCTCGATGTTTTCGCTGCCGGTGTTCCTTCTGCCGATCTCGCGCGACACCGGATGGTCGGTCACCGGCGTCTCCAGCGCGATGACGATCGGCTTTGTCGCGATGGCGGCGGCGAGTTTCGCCTGGGGCTCGCTGTCGGACCGCCTCGGCGCACGCGTGATCGCGATGATCGGATCGATCACCCTGGCCGCGAGCCTCGCGCTCGCCAGCCGCGCGACTTCGCTTCTTCAGTTCCAGCTCCTGTTCGGCGTGCTGGTCGGCGGCTCCGCCGCGGCGATCATCGCGCCGATGATGGCCTGCGTGACCGGCTGGTTCGACACCCATCGCAGCCTCGCGGTTTCGCTCGTGTCGGCCGGCATGGGCATGGCGCCGCTGACCATGTCGCCCTTCGCGGCTTGGCTGGTCTCGAAGACCGACTGGCGGACATCGCTCGTGATCATCGCCGCCGTCGCCGCCGTCGTCATGATCCCGACGGCGCTGCTGGTGCGCCGCCCGCCGGCGTTGCAGGGCGAACCCATGGCGCCCGCCGCCGGCGAGCCGTCGCCGTCCGGCATGACGCGGAGCGAGGCGCTGCGCTCGCCGCAGTTCATCATCCTGCTGCTGACCAATTTCTTTTGCTGCGCGACCCATTCCGGCCCGATCTTTCACACCGTCAGCTATGCCGTGAGCTGCGGCATCCCGTTGATCGCCGCCGTTTCGATCTACAGCGTGGAGGGCCTGGCGGGGATGGGCGGGCGCGTGGCGTTCGGCATTCTCGGCGACCGCTTCGGGGCCAAGCGCGTCCTGGTCCTCGGGCTGCTGGCGCAGGCGTTCGGCGCGCTGGCCTATTCCTTCGTGCGCGAGCTTGGCGCGTTCTACGCCGTGGCGACGGCGTTCGGCTTCATCTACGCCGGCGTCATGCCGCTCTATGCGGTGCTGGCGCGCGAGAATTTCCCGCTGCGGATGATGGGGACCATCATCGGCGGAACGGCGATGGCCGGCAGCCTCGGCATGGCGACCGGCCCCCTGGCCGGCGGCCTGATCCACGACGCGCTCGGCGGCTACACCTGGCTCTATGTCGGCGCCTGGGCGATCGGGCTTGGCGCCTTCCTCATCGCCCTGACCTTCCGGCCGTTCCCCAAGGCTGAACAGCCGGGCCTGCCCGGCGAAGGGCTCGCCGCCGCGGCGTCCAGCGGCGGCTGACTCGCCGTCGGCGGACGCGACCCCCGCCTTACGCACAATACGATGGAGAGCGCGATGCGAAAACTGATCGCCGGAATGAAGATTTCTCTCGACGGCAAGATCGAGGCGCCGGAAGGCGCCGCCCATTGGGTGCAGGCGTGGTCGGAGGACTACGGCCTGACGCCTGAGATCGACGCCTGCGTGCTCGGCGCCGGCATGTATCCCGGCTACGAATGGTATTGGAGCGCGATCCGCAACGAGCCGGAAAAGCCGGTGTGGATCACCGGCGCCCCGCCGACCCCGGCCGAGATCGCATGGGCGCGCTTCGCCGCGCAGACCCCGCACTATGTGCTGTCGAGCGCGCTGGCTGCGGCGCAATGGCCGAACACCCGCTTCCTGCGCGGCCTCGACGACCTCGCCGCCCTCAAGCGGCAGCCCGGCAAGGACATCTATCTCATCGGCGGCGCGAAAACCGCCGCGAGCCTGATCGACGCCGGGCTGGTCGATGAACTGCGGCTTCTTGTCTATCCGCTGATCGCCGGCGGCGGAAAGCCGCTGTTCGCGGCGGCCGAGCGCCGCCACGGGCTCGAACTGCGAAGCGCCCAGCCGCTCGCCGACGGGCGCGTGAGCCTGGTCTACGGCATCGGCTGACGCGCGAACGCGAAGCCCTTCTCCCGCGTCGCGGGAGAAGGTGTCATGCGAAGCATGACGGATGAGGGCCTCGATCGTAGAGCGCGCCCCAAAGTCCCTCACCCCAACCCCTCTCCCGCGCCGCGGGAGAGGGGCTTCGAGCGTCGCGCGCGGCCTCGCCTGAAACCCTTACCGTTTCCGCTTGCCGGCCGACGACGCGTTCAGCGCCACGGCGGCGCGGACGAGCGCCTTCAACGCCGCCTCGTCGATCGCCTCGCCCTCATGGAGATCGATGGCGCGCCTGACGTTTCCTTCGAGGCTGGAGTTGAACAGGCGCGAGGGATCGTCCAGCGCGGCGCCCTTGGCGAAGGTCAGCTTCACGACCGCCTTGTAGGTCTCGCCGGTGCAGATCATGCCGGCGTGCTCCCACACCGGAACCCCGCGCCACTTCCATGTCTCGACCACATCGGGGCAGACCTCCTTGATGAGCGCGCGAACGCGCGCCAGCATCTCGCCGCGCCAGTCGCCGAGTTCGGCGATGCGCGCGTCGATGAGGCGGGAGGGGGAGGCTGCGGCTCTTGCTTGTCTCGGGCCGGCGTTGCCGGCCTTGGTCGCCGCGTCTCTCGCTTTCTTCATGGTCGTCGTCCGTGACGCGCCGTTTGCGCGGTTGATTGGCGCCCCGTCTGGCTGGGGGACGGCATGGATCGGGCCGTAGGTTCGGCTGCCCGATCGTTCCCGGTTGCATCGAAGCTACAACAGACTGGCATCAGCGTCATGCGCGAGCAACGGACAATATTGCAAGGCGAGTACCGGCTTCAGCGCGCCGCTCGACGGACCGGTCTTGTATTGCGTAGCGTTATAGGCTACACCATGCTCGAAGTGCCGCCGGAACCTGGGAAAGGTCCGGATGCATCGCGGGCTACCCCCGCTTGTTTGGGGGCAAGAACCCGCCGGCGTGACCATGGCAATGGCGCGCGCGGCGGGCGCAAGCTACCTCCTTCGTTTGGAGGCGTGAGCCGCCACGCATGACTAATTCTTGGCCAAGACAAGGCATGCGTGGCGGTGCTCCTTACATAGAGGAACTTATCGAGAACTCAATGGCTACAAATAGCGACGTCCTACATCCAGGAATTCGTATCAGAGCCGAGGTAATTCCACCCGGAATGTCGGTCACAAAGGCCGCTCAATTGATGGGCGTCGGCCGGCCCGCCCTATCAAATTTGCTTAACGGCAACGCCTCGTTGTCCGAAGACATGGCGATGCGCCTGGAGAAGGCGTTCAATAAGTTTCCTCTTGCGTCACTGATGGAGATGCAAGCTCGCTACGACGCGGCGCAAGCCAGTCAAAAGGACGCGCCTTTCAACACCAAGGCGTATGTGCCGCCTTTCTTGTCAATTAAGGCCAACGACATCGACGATTGGGTCTCGCACAACATCCCGGCGCGGAGTCGACTTGCCGTTTTCTTGCGCACCTTAGTGCACTCGACGGGCAGGGGGCTCACAAAAGTCGACTTTCCCGGCAACGACGATGCCGAGCGCCCCGGATGGGACGGCCTCACTGAGGCGAGCGAGGGAACGCCGTGGCTCCCGGTTGGGCGCGCTGGCTGGGAGTTCGGCACCAACGAAGATCCGAAAGCCAAGGCCGAGGGTGATTTCGAAAAGAGCGTGAAGGCGTGCGACAAGAATGAGCGGGAAAAGACGACATTTGTTTTCGTTACTCCGCGCCGGTGGCATGGAAAATTCGCCTGGGTTGCCGCCAAGAAAGCAATAGAGCTTTGGAAGGACGTTCGCGCTTACGACGCGAGCGACCTTGAACAATGGGTTGAGCAATCGCTGCCTGGGCAGGCGTGGTTCGCTAACGAAAGGCATATTCCCGCGCAGGACGTTCGTTCGCTCGACAAGTGTTGGGCGGACTGGTCCAACGTCGCGACGCCACCGTTGACGGGCGCCTTGTTCAACTCGGCCATAGAGGCGACCAAGCGCACCATACTGTCGCGTCTCTCCAAGCCTTCCGAAGGGCCGATTTTGATCGCTGCGGACTCGACCGATGAGGCGCTGGCCTTCCTCGCCCAACTGTTTGACGAGCGGAGCGATGAAGAACTGGCCTCGTATCGCGATCGTGTGCTGGTGTTTGACAAGTCGAGTGTTTTGCCACGCCTGGCAGCGACCGCGCAAACCTTCATTCCAGTAGCGTTCACTCGGGAAGTCGAGCGCGAACTCGCTCCGTATGCAATGTCGATGCACTCCATCGTCGTCTATCCGCGCAACGCCGCGACCGCGCAACCTGCCGTCGTTCTTGAGCCGGTGAGCCACGAGACTTTCAGCAACGCCCTCAAAGAAATGGGCAAGGATCGCGACGAAATCGCGCGACTTGAAAGCGCCTCGGGCCGGTCGCTAACCGTTTTGCGCCGTCAACTTTCGACGGTCCCTGCGGTGCAGACGCCGGAATGGGCGGCCGACCACCTGACAGCAGCAAGTCTTGTACCCTTCCTGTTTGTAGGAGCATGGAATAGCCAGAACGAGACCGACAAGCTTGGCCTTTCGCTCCTGGCGGCGGGCCGTCCTTACGACGAGCTTGAGAAGGAGTGCCAAAGCCTCGCCCAATTGAACGACGCGCCGCTCTGGTCGATTGGCGCCTACCGAGGCGTCGTTTCGAAGATTGATTTGCTTTACGCGATTGCTCGTGCAGTGACGCCTGATGACCTGAACCGCTATTTTTCGATGGCGCGCATGGTGCTTGGTGAAGACGATCCAGCTCTCGATCTGGATCAGGATCAGCGTTGGGCCGCATCGATCCACGGCAAGACGCGGGAGTTTTCGAGCGCTTTCCGGGAAGGCATTTCGGAAACCCTGGTGTTGCTATCGGTTCACGGCGCAGACCTATTCAAGAGCCGACTTGGCGTGGATGCCGAGATTGAGGTAGTGCGCGTGGTGCGCGAGTTGCTTCCGACTCCATTGACCACGCGGATTTTGGAGGCCAATGATCGGGATCTTCCGACCTATGCGGAAGCGGCTCCTCTTGAATTCCTTTCGATCCTAGAGCGCGACCTCAAGTCCAACGATCCTGCGGTTCTCGGCCTTCTGCGTCCCGCGGCTACTGGCGTGTTCGGGAGCGGCCCGAGCCGCACCGGACTGCTCTGGGCACTGGAAGGTCTTGCCTGGAGTCCGGAGACGATGCCGCGGGCCGCCGCCATCCTCGCTCGACTTGCGGGGGTCGAGATCAATGACAACTGGATCAACAAGCCGACGAACTCGCTGGAGTCCATCTTCCGCGCTTGGATGCCGCAAACGGCCGCGAACCACCAACAACGCGTGGGCACGGTGAAGAAGTTGGCCGCGAAGTTTCCGGGCGTTGCCTGGAAAATCTGCGTGGCGCAGTTTGGCAATCATCATCAAGTCGGCCACTACAGCCACAAACCGCGCTGGCGACCTGACGGCTATGGGTTCGGCGAACCTTTCCCAACCTTGGGGCCGATCGTCGACTTTATACGCGAGATGGTCGAGATGGCCCTGACATGGAACGGCCATTCGCTCGGGACGCTGTGCGATCTTGTGGAGCGCTTGCATGACCTAAGCGCCGCCGATCAAGCCCGCGTTTGGGTGCTGGTCGAAACCTGGGCGAGGACTAGCGCCAGCGATGCCGACAAAGCTGCGATGCGTGAGAAAATTCGCGTCTCGACTTTATCACGGCGCGCGGCAATGCGCGCGAAGGACAATGCGAAGTCAGGAGCTTTGGTGAGCGCAGGAAAGGCCGCCTATGCCGCACTTGAGCCGACCGATATTCTCAACAAACACGCGTGGCTGTTTCGCGATGGATGGGTCGAAGAATCCGCGGACGAGATCGAAGACATTGAACAGATCAACTTCGATAGGCGTGAGAAGCAGGTTAAGAAACTGAGGACCGACGCATTGCGTGAAATTCTGACACAGCGGGGTCTCGTTGGGATTTTGGAGCTTTCCGAACACGGGAGAGCTTCATGGGTGATCGGCGGTACTCGCGGCCAGCGGCGTGATGACCGAACAGGAACTCGAAGAACTATTGCGGTTGGCGCTAATGCCTATCCTCGCCGGCAAGGAAGATATCCACTCAAATCAAGAATCTCATCGGCGGCGCGATGCGCGCCATCGTCGACGACGAGAAGCGGGAAGCACTTCTCAAACGCGTCGCGGCGGGACTGCCGGAATTGGAAACGGCGCGGCTGCTTGTCCTTGCACCGTTCGGCAAGAGCACTTGGAAGCTGGCCGACGCACTCAATGAAACGGCCCGGGCCAAATACTGGAGCGAAGCCGCGCCTGACTGGATTCTCGATTCCGACGTTGAAAAGAATGAGGGTGTAGAACGGCTGTTACTGGCCGGACGGCCTCGCGCGGCATTCTCATGCATCCGACACGAGCCGCACAAGATTGATGTGCAGCTTCTTTACCGCGTCCTGTCTGCAATGGCGCAGGGCGGTAACGATCAGTCCGGCCACCACATGCTGGAGCACTACGACGTCGAAAATGCGTTCAAACACCTGAACAGCAGCCCGGCGCTAACCCTCGACCAAAAGGCCGGTCTTGAGTTCGCGTACATCGAGGTGCTGGCGCGTCCTTGGGATAGCCGGGACAACTACGGTATCCCGAACCTCGAGCGGTACATCGAGGCGCATCCCGAACTTTTCGTTCAGGCGATCGCGTGGACATACAAGCGCAAGGATGGCGCGACCGACCCCATCGAATATCAAGTATCGCCAAAGCGCGTCACAACAATGGCCGAACGCGGCTACAAGTTGCTGGAAGGATACCAGCGGCTGCCCGGCCACAACGACCTCGGTGAGTTGGAGGCGGGTCGCCTTGCGAAATGGATCGCTACTGTTCATGAAGCGTCCGCCGCGTTGGGTCGCGCGGATATCGCCGACATTTGTGTGGGCAAGGTTCTTTCTTACGCGCCAATTGGCCAAGACGGCGTGTGGCCATGCGAGCCAGTGCGCGACGTCATGGAGGACTTTCAGTCCGAGTCCATGTTGAACGGCACGCAAACCGGCGTTTACAATTCGCGCGGCGTTCACTTTCGCGGTGAAGGCGGCGAGCAGGAGCGTCGGCTCGCGGACAAATACCGCGATTGGGGGCGCGCACTACAAGTATCGCACCCGTTCGTCGCGTCGAAGCTCTTGATGGCGCTTGCCAAGACTTACGATTAACAAGCCAGCAGCGAAGACATGCAAGCCAGTATTAGACGGCGCATGCGGTAGCAGCTTCGTACCTCTTACAGCTCCACGCTGGCACAATACACTTCGCGCCGAAACACCTGAAAGAGAGAAATCTTGCGGACACGGTGATCTGCACGCTGACCCGTTTTGATCGGGCAGGCATGATGAAGGCGCCGAGAAGTCTCACTCCCCCCGCCCCACCACCTCCTCCAGCTTCGCCAAGAACTTCCCCCACCCCACCCTCGCGCCGCCGAAAGCCTGCTTCTGCTCCGGCCCAAAACCCGCCTGCTCCATGCGCAGGCGCGTCCCGGCGCGGGTCGGGGTCAGCGTGAAGGTCACCACGCTCTTCAGGTTGAAGGCCGCGTCGTCGTGCGCGAAATCCCAGGTGTAGGACAGCGTTTTCAGCGGCTCGACGGCGAGCACCTCGCAGTCCAGCACGCCGCCCCACGCGCCGCGCAGATTGAAGCGGCGCCCCACTTCCGGCCTGAAATCGTTGTTCATCAGCCATTCCTCGATCAGGTGCGGCTGGGTGAGCGCGCGCCAGATCTTTTCCGGGGGATGAGGAATCTCCCGCTCGACGACGACGGAGCGCGCCCCGGTCGCGGGCTTGTTCATCGGTCCATCCTCTCGCCGGCGCTCGCCCGGCCGCGCCGCCCTACCAGCGCGCCAGCTGGGTGATCTGGACGAGGTTGCCGCAGGTGTCGTTCACCTGGGCGATGGTCGAGCCGGTGACGGCGGTCGGCGGCATCTTGAATTGCGCGCCGCGCGCCGTGATGCGCTCGCAGTCGCCCTTGACGTCGTCGGTGAACAGCATCAGCGCCGGCTGGCCCTGCTGGAACAGGGCCTGCTGATAAGCCTTGGCGGCGGGGTTGTCGTTGAGCGCGAGCTGCAGCTCGGTTCCGTCGGGCTCGTCGGGCGAGGCGACGGTCAGCCAGCGAAACGGCCCGTTGCTGAAATCGGCCTTCTTCGTGAAGCCCAGCACCTCGGTGTAGAAGCGCAGAGCCTTTTCCTGGTCGTCGACATAGACGGCGGTCAACTTGATCTTCATCGGCAGTTCCTTCCGTTGGTTGTGTTTGCATGTTCGCCGCGTGGAATTGCGGCGGTCATTGGTCCATCCGGTTCAGCAGGTCTTCGAGGGCGTCGAACCGGCTTCGCCAGAACCCGGCCATCTGATCTGTCCAGTCGATCAGCGGGCCAAGCGCGCCGGGCTCGGCGCTGTAATGGGTCTGGCGTCCTTCATGGCGGTCGCGCACCAGCCCGGCCCGCCGGAGAACGCCAAGATGCTTCGACACCGCCGGCTGCGAGACCCCGGCCTGCGCCGTCAGCGCTCCGACAGTCTGCTCGCCGTCGCGGCACAGGCGCTCGAAAATCGCCCGGCGGGTCGGATCGGCGAGCGACCGGAACAGTGCGTCGTGAGCGTTGGGCATGGACGATCGATAACCCGTTGGCTATTGATAGAACCAATAACCGTCCGGCTATATATGTCAAGCGGAACCTCGGGGCCCAAAATCGATCCTCATCGCGGGCGCCGCCGGACATGCAGGCTGGAGTGCTCGAGTGTGGGGCGCGGCTTCGGCGCGCGGTCACGGCCAGGCCGCCTCTCCCGCACAAGCGGGTCGTGTCCCTGGCAATTCGACAGGGTCGGTTGCCGCCCCAGGGGCCGACATCGCCCCTCCCAGACGCGGCGATTGTTCTCGGTCGTGAGGGACGCGGTTGATGCGAGCCAAAGCAGCAGGGCCGATCTTAAATTATATATTAGTTGAGATCGCCCGCCCGGCGTCGCACTTATGCTCTGCGCATGAGTTGTTGTGTGGAGCGACTTGAGCGCGCGGGAAAAAGAATGATGGCGAAATATTGTGCGTCGATCCTTTGTTTCGCCGGATCGACGCTCAATGCACAGCTTCCGTTTCGATAGGTAGCGTTCGCGCTGTCGGCTGACGCCGTCGCGCTTATCAGAGATCAACCGCGATCCCGTTACACGAGAGATTCGCGCCAACACGCTGATACGGCGTGGCGCGTCAGTGGTTCTGTTTGTCTCGAACCGTTCCATTGGGAGATGACAGCCGAGGAGAAAGTCATGAAGAACAGTTGTCTTGCAATCGTTGCGTTCTTGGCCACCTCTTCCGCGGCATGTGCTGGTCAGAGCTTTGACGCCAGCGAATCCGCGGCGAACATGACCAGGCATATTGTCCGCAACGCGAACGACTGTCCGCCCGACAGAGCTGAACCCGTTTGGGGCGCAAATTCCGCGCTCGAGGGCTATTCCTGCGTCACGCCCAGCGCAAACGGGTCCTAGAGCCGGCCTAAGAAGAATGGATTCATGACCGGAGGCCTTGGCCTGGTCAGGCGGTTGACCGTGAGACGGATCATCGCGAGGCGGACGAACGCGGCGCTCGGACCGGCGTTTCTTCCCGATCGCTGGCGATCAATCATCGCCGCCGCGTCCTCGATCGCGCGAAACAGCAGCGGTCGTCGAACCGGCGAAACCACCAATAGGCCCCGCCAGGGCGGAAGGCGGATTGGCGGCATGCGCCACGCGCAGCCCGACCGCGACATCCAGCGGATCGCGCTCAGCGCCTCACGCAGATCAATCCCCCCGCTTGCGCGTTCGGCGGACGCGTCCGCCAGCCGGCGGGACTCTTGCTCGCCCTGGCGGAAATGGTCGATGGCGTCAGACTCGACCAGCGCATCATAGGCGACGTTCAGCAGCGCCGTCGGCTCAGCGCGCCAACCCAGCGCCGTAAAACGCCGACGATGGCGCCTGTCCAGCGCTGGCGAAGCGTCGCCCTTTGGTAGCCCCCTTGAACACTCGCCGAACATCGCCATTGGACAATTCCGGTCCGCGATTGACTACGAAAACTATATTATCTATAACATCGATAGATTTAATGAGCTGAGTCTCGCGAAGAGGCCGTGCGACAGTGATAAATATGTAGAACAATCAATAACTTGTGCCAAAAATGGCAACAGCAGCGGGGGCAATGATGGTGATGAGATTTGGCGTCGCGGGAGCGATTCTCCTGGGCGTGGCTGGCGTCGCCGACGCAGCGGACTTACCGGCGCGCACCCAAGCGCCGGCTCCCCCTACGATGGCGTCATGCTTCGCCAGCTTCGATTCGTGGCTCAGCGCAAGCGCGGCGGACTGCCCTCTGTCCTATCGGGGAATCACCGTCTACGGCCAGATCGACGTCGGCGTCGGATACAGCTCCCACGCGGCGCTGTTCAATGGCGCCTATTCGCAGGGCGTTGGCGAACTTATCGGGAAGGCCAATAACAAGCCCCTGTGGCAGCTCGTCCCCAACGGGCTCAGCCAGTCCAATGTCGGCGTCAAAGGCAGAGAGGAATTCACGCCGGGATGGGCGTTCATCTTCGACGTCGACACGGCCTTTGATCCGTACTCGCTGCAGTTGGCGAACGGGCCGGCGTCGCTCGTCGACAACAATGAGAAGACGATCCTCAACCAGACCGCCAGCAGCGACTCCAGCCGCGCCGGCCAATGGGACAATACGCGCGGCTATCTGGGAGTGAGCAACAGCACGTTCGGCGCATTGACGGTCGGTCGTCAGTACCCTTTCAGCAACGACGCCGTGAACAATTATGATCCGATGGGGGGGTCATATGCGTTCTCGCTGATCGGCAACTCGGCGACCTATGTCGCCGGCGTCGGCGACACCGAGGTGTCGCGCTACAACACTTCGGTCAAATATCAGATCGCCTACAACAACATGCGCGCCGGCGCCGTCTGGCAGTTCGGCGGCTACAATCTGGGCAACGGTTCCGACGGCGCCTATCAGTTCGACGTCGGGTTCGACTATAGCGGCCTCTCCGTCGACGCGATCTATAGTTATGCAAGGGACGCCGTCGCGCTCTCGCTCTATGGAACCGATCCGCTTCCGGCCGGCGTGACGCCGGACGATCTGAAGGCGACGCTCGCCGATATCAACGGGGCGATACTCGCCGCCAAATACACCTACGGACCGGTCAAGCTGTTTGGCGGATATGAGAATGCGCGCTTCTCCAATCCCAGCGACGCCTATCCCGACGGCTTTGGCACGCTCGGCGGCTACACCACGCTGCCGGGCGCTGTAACAACGACGGCCTATACCGACAACAAGGTGCTGCAGGTCGCCTGGGTCGGCGCAAAATATGCGCTCCGGCCCGATCTCGATATCACCGGCGCTTACTACTGGGCCGGTCAGAACGACTATACCAACTACGCCGTCAAGGGCGCCGCGCCTTGCGGACCGAACACGACCGCGCCGGCGCCGGGCTATGCGCCGCAGGGCTCCAACCATTCGAGTTGCGCGGGTTCGCTCCAGGCTGTTTCCGGCCTGATCGATTGGCGGCCGTACAAGCGTCTGGACGTCTATGGCGGCGTGATGTTTTCGGAAGCCGGCGGCGGCATCGCCAATGGCTATCTCCACAGCACCAATATCGCGCCGACGGTCGGATTGCGATTGACATTTTAGGAAATGGGCGAAGTTCGCTGCGAGACCGGCCAGCACACGGATTCCACGGCAGCGCACAGCCGCGAGACGGCATGCCGGTCGATCAAAATGTGTCTCACAGCCGTCGGCCCCTTCCCCTTCGACATTTCCGCATTGCGGGCGCGCGGGGTCGGCTGGCTATAATCAAGCGGGCGTCGACTGACGGCGCCGCGCACGGCCCGTCGACGCCCGAACGATCAGGCGCGCGGCGAGTTGAGTGGTCATCGGGATGGAATTCCCTGCGATCGCGCTGACCAGATGATCGGCCGCGAGTTCGGCTGATTTCCGCAGCCGGAACATTCACGGTGGTGAGGGGCGGATCAACCTCCGCGGCGATCTCGACATCGTCGAAGCCGACGACCGACAAGTCCTTGGGAACGCGAATTCCGAGATGGCGCGCCTCAGCAAGCGCGCCAACGGCAAGGGCGTCTGTCGTGCACAGGATCGCCGTGAGGCGCGGGTTGGCCGCAATCAGGGTCGCGAAAGCGCGCCGTCCGTTGGCGATCGTAGGCAGCGTCACCTCGACAATGCCATTGGGCGCGATAGGAATCCCACAATCGCCCAGGGCCGACCGCATGCCCTCCAGGCGAGCCTGCGATCGGTCATTGGGCAGGGCGGTGTTCGCGACGATCGCAAATCGCCGGTGACCCAACTCCAGAAGTACTCGGTTATCTCCCGGGTCGCCTGCATGTTGTCGATGCCGATCGCCGGAATGTCGTGGCGGGAAGCGCAGACATAAGTCGTGACGAAGGGGATGCCGCGACGCCTTATCAACGGCAGAACCTCAGGCGCGAAGAAATCTCCCACCAGCACCATGCCGTCCACGCCCTGCTCCAAAAACGCCCCGACCTGCCGCAGCTCCTTGTCCGGGTCGTATTGGGAATTCGACAAAAGGAGCGTGTAGCCGCGTTCGCCCAGTCTCTCCTGCAGCGCTTCGACGCCGTCGGCGAAGATGGCGTTGCCGAGCGTTGGAACGACGGCGCCGATGATGCGGCTCTTGCCGGAACTCAGCGCTTTGGCCGTCCGGTCAGGCGCGTAGGCGAGCCTCATCACCGCCTTTTGGACACGTTCGCGTATCGCCGGCCGCACGATTTCAGGCTGGTTGAGGGCGCGCGACGCGGTCGCCAGCGAAACATCCGCCAATCGCGCCACGTCGGCGAGCTTGGCCCGGACAGGGCCAATATGCGAGGCCGTTCTCCGTGTCGTCATGTCGTCAGGCGGCGCGCGCCGTCATGCTGGAATTTCCATCCAGGATCATGTCCGAGCCCTTCTCGGCGATCATGATGGTCGCGGCGTTGGTGTTGGCGCTGACCATCGTCGGCATGATCGAGGCGTCCACGACGCGCAGCCCCTCGAGCCCATGCACTTTCAGGCTGGCGTCGACAACCCCCATCGAATCCTGTCCCATCTTGCACGTGCCCACCGGGTGATATTGGGTATGGCAATTGCGGCGCAGATATTCATCGATCTGCGCATCGGTCTTGACGTCCGCGCCAGGCGAGAGTTCGGGGCCGCGATAGGGATCGAAAGCGTGCTGGGCCAGCACTTCCCGGCCGATCTTGACGCCGTCGCGCAAGACGCGGATGTCCTCGGGTTCTGCAAGATAGTTCGGATCGATGTCCGGCGCCTTGGTCGGATCGGATGAATTGATAAGGACGGTTCCGACGCTTTCCGGACGCTGGACGTTGACCAGCGGCTGATAGCCATGAGACTTGTGCAATTCCAGGCCATTTTCGCCGTACATGATCATGATGAAGTGGTATTGAAGATCGGGCGCGACGATTTCAGGCCGCGATTTGACGAAGGCGACGGCCTCGATCCCGGGATGGGCGATCGGCCCCTTCCGGGTCAACATATAGCGCACGAGCGACTTGGCGATCTTGAGAGGGCGCAATTCGTTCAGCAGCGAAATAGGTCGGGCGCACATCTGCCGGATTTCCGCGGCGACATGATCCGACAGGTTCCGGCCAACGCCTTTGAGGTCGTGCACCGTCTTGAGGCCCAGCGCACGGAGATGGTCGCCGTCGCCAATGCCGGATAGCTGCAAGAGTTGAGGCGAATTGATCGCGCCCCCCGCAAGAATCACCTCGCGGTCCGCGCGCAGCGTCTCCGTCCGGCCTTTGCGCAAATACTCGACGCCAACGGCGCGGCCGCCCTGCATCAGGACGCGCGAGGCGAGAGCATGCGTGATGACCTTGAGATTGGGACGCGACAAGGCCGGCCGCAGATAGCAATAGGCTGTGCTGTATCGCCGCCCTTCGCTGATGGTGCTGTCGAGGGGACCGAAACCCTCCTGGCTGGCGGCGTTGACGTCGGAGGTGCGCTGATAGCCCGCCTGTGCGCCCGCCTCCAGCCAGGCGAGCGCCAGCGGATGAAAGTCCTTGACGCGCGAGGTGCGCAATGGGCCGCCGCCGCCGTGATATTCGTCCTCGCCGTGTTCCCAGCTTTCGGCGCGCTTGAAGTAAGGGAGAACCTCCGCGTACGACCATCCGCGATTGCCCAGTTGCGCCCAACGGTCGTAATCCGAGGCGTGGCCGCGAATATAGACCATCCCGTTGATCGAACTCGATCCGCCCAGCACTTTGCCGCGCGGCCAGTGAAAACTGCGATCGTAGCAATGCTTCTGGGGCGACGTCCGGTATCCCCAGTCGACGGCTCCTGAAATCATCAGTTGGCGATAACCCGCCGGCATATGGATGAAGGGGCTGGAATCACGGCCGCCCGCCTCGAGCAGCACGACCTCGATGGTCGGGTCGGCGCTCAGGCGGTTGGCGAGGACGCATCCAGCCGAGCCTGCTCCGACGATGATGTAATCGGCCATGTTCCTCCCCTTCGCCTTTCTCGCGTCACGCAACCAGATCGACGGCGCCCTCCCGGGAAAGCCCCGCCGATCGGATCGCGCCGCCAAGCCGCGCGATCTCCGCAGGAAGCAGTTTCACCAAAGGGGGACGCACGACCGCCCGCGGCAGACGCCCGAGCAGCACCAGACATTCCTTCATGCGATTGTGCATGTCGACGAAAGGCGGCGCATAGAAGGCGCTGGTCATCGGATGAATGCGGTCGTTCACCGCTCTGGCCATCGCCAGATCGCCGCCCTGGATCGCCCGCCAAAGAGCGACCTGAAGATCGGCGATCACGCTGCCGGCCCCCGAAAGCAATCCGTTGCAGCCGAGGACGAGCGAACCCATCAGCCATGCGCTATGCGTCGTCAGAACGTTCACGGGGCGCGGCAGGGATTGCAGAATCCGGATATGCGTTTCGTGCTGCACTGGATCGCCGCACCAGTCCTTGATCGCGCGGATCGAGGGAACCGCATCGACAAGCCGCAGGAGCGTCTCCAGGGGATATTGCACACCGCTCCTCTCGGGATATTGAAACAGGATGAGCGGCAGGTCGGTCGCGTCGGCGATCGTCGAAAAATGCGCCTGGGCCATTTCGGGACGCAGGTAGCCGCCCATGCCGATCGAGTTCGGCGGGAAGACAAGCAGGGCGGAAGCCCCGCTTTGATCGGCCATGCGGGCGATGCGCGCCGCCTCGAAGCTGCCGTCGGCGTAGACGCCCGAAATGATCGGCAAGCGATCGCCGATCGCGTCGACTGCGGCTTCGAGGATTTGACGTTGCTCATCGAAGCCGCAGGCGTGCACCTCGGAGGAATGGCCGTTGACGGTGATCGCCGAAACGCCGTCAACCCCCGCGACGTCGCGCAAATGCTGCGTGGTGGCGCGGTAGTCGATCGAATAGTCGTCGTGCAGCGCAAGCAGGGTCGCCGGTATCACGCCTTTGGGCGTATAAGCCTTGAACTGGGGCATGGACCTTCCTTTCCACGAAGGCGCGATTGATCAGGCCAGCCAGAGGCCGCCCGTCACATTGACGGTATGGCCGGTCATGTAGGCGGCGGCGTCGGACGCGAGGAAAACGGCGATGGCCGCGACGTCCTCAGGCGCGCCCAGCCTGCCGAGGGGAATGCCGGCGATGCGCGCTTCGGCGGTCGGCAACCCCAGCGCACGCGCGTCGGCTTCGCCGCGATCACGCATGCCGGTATGGGCGATGATGCCCGGGCAGATCGCATTGACCGTGATGCGGTCGCGCGCGAGTTCAAGCGCCATCGTCTCGGTCAACGAGATGATCGCCGCCTTGGAGGCGCAATAGGCGCCGTAATAGGCCTTGCCGCTCTTGCCGAGCCACGACGAAATGTTGACGATCCGGCCCACGCCGCTCGCGCGCAGATGCGGGATCGCCGCCCTGCTGGTGTGGAAGAGCCCGTCGACATTCACGCCAAACGTCTCTCGCCAATCATCCACGTTGAGGCTTTCCAATGTTCCGAGCCTCATGATCCCCGCGCAATTGACGAGGACGTCGAGGCCGCCGAGCTCGCTCGCCAGCTCGTCCACCGCAAGCCGCACGGCGTCAGGGTTCGCGACGTCAGCCGTCGCGGCGTAGCCGCGGCGCCCTGCGGTCGCAATATCCGCGGCAACCTTTTGCAGCGACTCTGCCGTGAGGCCGATGACCCCTACGTCGCAGCCCGCCGCCGCCAGGCCAAGCGCGATCGCGCGTCCTATCCCCGTGCCGCCGCCGGTGACGATCGCCGTCCTGCCAACGCTCATTGGCTTCGCCCTGTCGCGGCGGGCGGCGAAGGCGCGCCCGCATTCTCGATCTCGTTCGGAACCCACTTTATGAGGTGCTCGGCGACCGCGACGATCAGACCGGACTGATTGTGCACATCGACCTGCGCGCGGGTCCGGCGGCGCGCCTCGTCGATTTCCCGGATGGTGTAAGTGACGCTGATCGTGTCGCCGAGGAAGACCGGATTGAGGAAGCGAACGCGATCGTAGCCGAGCGCAACCGGCGTCGAGTCGATGCCCTTCGACAGGCTGCGCTCGATCATCCGCGTTGAAGCCGTCGACATATATCCGACCAGGAGCGCCCCGTGCGCGATCCGACGGCCGTATTTCGACTTTTTCATGAACTCTTCGTCGACGTGATTGCCGGAAAAGTCCCCCGTCACGCCGGCGAACAGATAGACGTCGGCTTCCCCGACCGTCTTTGAAAACCGCACCGCGTCGCCGATCTCAACGTGCATCATCGTCATGCGCCGGGTCCTTTCGTTGCAACGCGGTTTCAGACGAGCGTCGGTTCGGGCGCGACCTCATCGCGCCGTTCTCCCGACGCCACGCCGCTTTCGAAGAGTGCGCGAACCGCGCGATCGTCGTAGCCGAGCTCCGACAGAATGTCGGCGGTCTGGGCGCCGAGTTTCTGAGGCGCCAGCCGTACGGGAGGTGTAGCCCCGTCATAGCGCACGGGGTGGGCGACAAGCGTCACCGGCGCGCCCGTGGCGCCAGTCACCGTGATGAAGCTCTTGTTGTGGACGACCTGAGGATCGTCGGCCAGACGGCTGTAATCATCGACCGCCGAATGCCAGATGCCTCGCGTGGTGAAAATCTCGCGCCACTCGGCGGTCGTGCGAGCCTTCAAAGCGCGTGCGACGCCTGCAGCCGCTTCCTTCCGCCGCTCATAGGCCTGTGCGTCGGGCACCCGCTCGTGCGCGGGAATTCCGAGCGCCTCGCTCAACGCATCGAGCGATCCGAGCGATATGGCAATGAAGCTGTCCCTGGTCGAGTAGATGCCATAGGGCGCGCCAAAGTACCAGCCAGACAGGGGGCCCGTCTGCCGCACATCGTCGCGACGGTCGCCGTTGAGGAAACAGACCAGAGACTCCATCTGCAGATCCAGCGCCGCGGTAAGCAGGTTGACGTCCACGCGGCCGCCTTGACCGGTGCGCCCACGCTTGACGAGTGCGGCAAGGATGCCGGCGGCGAACAAAGCCGCGCCATGATGGTCGACCACCGATACGCCAACGGCTCGCGGTCCGCCCTCCTGCGTGCCGGTAATCGCCGCCAGCCCTGACATGGCCTGGATGATGAGATCCTGCCCCGGCCGATCGACATACGGACCGTCTGGCCCGAAGCCGGACGCCGCCGCGTAGATGATGTCAGGCTTCATCGCGCGAATATCGTCATAGCCCAGGCCCAGCTTCGCCATAACGCCGGGACGGTAATTTTCGGCGACGATATCCGCGCGGGCGACGAGTTTGCGGGCGATGGCGACGCCTTCGGGACTCTTCAGGTTGAGCGCGAGGCTGCGCTTGTTGCGGTTGCCCGTGAGCTGCAGCATCGTCTGGCCATCGACGCGGCGGTTGGCGCCGCCCCACTTGCGCTGGAAAGCGCCCTCGATCGGCTCGATAGCGATCACGTCGGCGCCGAGGTCAGCCAGGAATTGGATGCCGACCGGGCCCATGAGGAAATGGTTGAAGCTGACGATTCGAATGCCCTTGAGATGATCGACCACTTCTTTCGTCCGTGCTCTTGCGTGATAATGAAAGCGCTTTCATTTCTATACCGCATCGTTGTGGCCAGCGCAAAAGCTATGGCCGAGCGTGCTATCGGCGGCGTTGCAGGCGCTCGATGAGAGAGGCGTTGGGACCCCGATGCTCCGCCGCGCGAAACTGTCGAGCGAACTTCGCGACGTCGCCGCGGTGCGATGGCGGAGCGTTCGCTCCAGGGTCGCCGATAGCGAGCGATGGCTCATTTCAGGGCCGAGCCCGCCTCGAGCCAATGCCGCCATCCCGGCCAACTCACGGGCTCTTAGAGCCCGTTTGAGAATGGGATTGCGGTGTTTTCACGGTCGTGATTCAAGCTTGGGATGTGGACCCCGGCAAGCCGTGGCCGGATGGCCGACATCGCGAAGAAGACCGAGCGCTTCCCGACCGATCTCACGGATGAGGAGTGGGAGCGGATCGGACCGTTCCCGCCGAAGCCGGCCAAGCGTGGACGCAAACCGACGACCGATCTTCGCGAGGTCCTGAACGCCATCCGCTACATGGCGCGCTCCGGCGCCGGGTGGCGCATGTCGCCAAAGGATTTTCCGCCCTCGGGGACCGTCTACCGGTGGTTTCGCCGCTTCGTGCGGCGGTTCCTCTTCGAGACGATCCACGACATGGCGGTGATGATCGATCGCGAGAGGGTTGGGCGCGAGGCGAGCCCGTCGGCCGGCGTCATCGACAGCCAGAGCGTCAAGGCGCCCGGCGCCGAGGTTCGCGGCTACGACGCCGGCAAGAAGATCGTCGGACGCAAGCGCCACATCGCGGTCGATACCGACGGGCGGCTCCTGATGATCAACCTGACCACCGCCGACATCTCCGACAGCGCCGGCGCGCAGATGATCCTCGATCAGATCCGCAAGCGCTGGCGCTGGGTCAAGCATCTCTTCGCCGACGGCGCCTACGACCGGCGCACGCTGATGGACAAAGCCGCCTACAAGGACTTCGTGATCGAGGCGATCAGGCGCATCGACGGCCAGAAAGGCTTCCAGGTCCTGCCGCGACGGTGGGTGGTCGAACGAACCTTCGGATGGATGACGCGCTGGCGGCGCCTGGTGCGCGACTACGAAAAACGGATCGACGTCTCCAAGGCGATGATCCACGTCGCCCTCGGCAGCCTCTTGTGGCGGCGAATCGTCCATCGAGCCATTCTCAAACAGGCCCTGAGACCTATTCAAACCGCTGCAGAAGCCGAACGAGAGGGGCGGCGCCGAAGCCGGCCGTCCTTGGCGAGTGAGACGCCGCCGGTGGAACATTGACAAAAGAAGGTTACGAGAGCCGGATAGATCGCAAACGGAATTGCAAGGCGATCGACCTATGTCCAAAAGCATCCAAAAGCATCGCCGCTTCCAGTTGATCCTGGTCAAGCCGTCCCACTACGACGACGATGGCTATGTGATCCAATGGTTCCGGTCGCTCATGCCGTCGAACTCGCTGGCTGCGCTCTATGGGCTCGCGATCGACGCCGCCGAGCGCGAGGTGCTCGGACCCGAGGTCGCCATCGATGTGACGCCGGTCGACGAGACCAATACTCGGATCAGGCCGAAGGAGATTATCGCGCGCCTGAAGCGCCACAATGGCTTCGGTTTGGTCGGCCTCGTCGGCGTGCAGTCGAACCAGTTTCCTCGCGCCATGGACATTGCCCGCGTCTTGCGAGCCGCCGGCGTGCCGGTGGTGATCGGGGGCTTCCATGTTTCCGGGTGCCTGTCGATGCTTGCTGATATGCAGCCCGACATTCAGGAGGCTCTCGACATCGGGATCAGCCTGTACGCGGGCGAAGCGGAGGAGCGGTTCGACGCCTTGCTGCGCGATGCCGCGGGCGGCCAGCTCCAGCCGATCTACAACTACCTGAGCGACCTCCCCTCGATCCAGTCCGAGCCGGCGCCGTTCCTGCCGCGCAAGCACGTGCGCCGGACGATGGGCGTCTTCTCGACCTTCGATGCAGGTCGCGGCTGCCCGTATCAGTGCTCGTTTTGCACCATCATCAATGTGCAGGGCCGTAAATCGCGCCGGCGCTCGCCTGACGATGTCGAGCGCATCATCCGCCAGAACTGGGCGCAAGGGATTCACCGCTTCTTCATCACCGACGACAATCTCGCCCGCAACAAGGATTGGGAGCCCATTCTCGACCGCATCATCAAGCTGCGCGCGGACGAAGGCATCAGCGCCACCTTGATGATTCAGGTCGACGCTCTCTGTCACAAAATCCCGAACTTCGTCGAGAAGTGCGCGAAGGCGGGAGTCAGGCGCGTCTTCATCGGAATTGAGAGCGTCAATCCAGATACGTTGATCGCCGCCAAAAAGCGGCAGAACAAGATCACCGGGTATCGGGATCTGTTGCTCGCGTGGAAGGCCGTGGGCGTGGTCACCTATGCCGGTTACATCCTCGGCTTCCCGAACGACACACCCGACAGCATCCGGCGCGACATTGGGATCATTCAACGCGAGCTGCCGATCGACATCATGGAGTTCTTCTGTCTTACGCCGCTGCCTGGTTCCGAAGATCATCAGAGTCTCTATCGCAAGGGGATCGCGATGGACGCCGACATGAACAAATACGACACCGAGCACGTGGTGACCGCGCATCCCCGCATGAGCCAAAAGGAATGGGAGGACATCTATCGAGCCGCCTGGGATGGTTATTACACGCCGGAGCATTTGGAGCGCATCATGCGCCGGGCTGGCGCGTCTGGCATCAATCTCAGCGCGCTCGCAGGGACGCTCCTGATGTTTTCGCAATTCGCAGGGGTGGAAAATGTCCATCCGCTGCAGGGCGGAATTCTAAGGTTGAAGTTTCGACGTGATCGCCGACCGGCCTTTGCGATCGAACCGACATTGAAGTTCTATCCGAAATACCTTTGGGGCACGGCGCGCAAGCTCGTGCGAATTTTGCGCGTGGCGCGGCGCCTCTATGGCATGTCGATCGCGATTAAAGGCGATCCTCAGAAGAGGGCGTATATGGACCAAGCGTTGACGCCGACGGTCGACGAGGATTTCGGCTCCCTGGAGCTGTTCAATCAGAACGACGCAGCGCGCAATGCGGTCGAGCATGAACGCAGAGTGCGCGATTTGACCGCGGCGGCGAGATGATCAGACGCCAGGTCGCCGCATGGAGGCGGCGACCTTGCTGCGTCATCGAAGACGATCACGAATTTGGCGGGAGCGGCAGTCTTCCAACGACCAACGTCGATAGGGAGCCGTCGTCACTTTTCTTCCTCCGAGAGGCTTGCCCAACGCGCCTCCGGCCCCGTGAACCGGGGCGTGACGCGCGTCGACGCCCGGTGGAGCACGCTCGCGAAGGACCGGCCGCCGCGCCTGACGGCGTATGGCGATCTCGAGCAGTTGAGTCGTGCTAGTGGGCGTGATCGCTGATGAATCGTGAAGCCGCCTCGTGCGACGCGAGCCCGACGGCGGCAATCGCGGACCGCAAGAGTTGGCGAACGCTATCGATCAAGCTTCGACGCCTGCAAATCGTCGAGGGCAAAAAACGGCATATTTCAACCGACGCGCAATCCAGTTGTCGAAACCGCGGCGCTCTGCGCGCCGCGCACTGCTACCGCGATTTCTGGCGGTTCTGCTTCAGTATTCGACTCGGATTGCGCAATTCGAGTGATGCCCGCGCTCGTTGAGTAGCCCAACTCATCGCCCATATCCACGCCTTCATCCAAAGCTACAACGACACTGCCACTCCCTTCGCCTGGACAAAAAGCAAGGTCCATCAAAAGCGCCTCAAACCACGTTTCGCCGACCAATGATTCCGGGTGCTCGTTACGTCGGCTCACGGCGCATGTCTGTGACATGTGGCGGACATTCACGGAGACGAAAAAGCGAGTAAAATCACGTAATTGCTTGGTGGAGCCAGACGGAATCGAACCGACGACCTCTTCAATGCCATTGAAGCGCTCTCCCAACTGAGCTATGGCCCCACTGTTCAGCAACCTCGCAACGTGCGCCCGACGCGGGAGACCGGTTGGGACCGGCCGCGCGCGCAACGGGGCGGCTGTATAGACTCAAAGAGCGCCCGCTCACAAGGGCCGCCCCGGCTATTTCATCCTCCGCGGCCGCCGCAACGGCGCCCGCGGTCAGTCGTCACGGCTCTTCGTCGTTGACGATATCGCCGTCGATCAGCGCGGCGACGTCGTCGTCGTCCTCTTCCTCTTCTTCAAGGAAGGTGTCCCCGACGGGTTCGTCGTCCTCGACTTCGATATCGTCGTCGACCACCACCGCCGCCTTCTCGTCGCCGGCGTCGGCCTCTTCGAGCGACACCAGTTCGACGCCGGCGGGCGCGACCGCTTCCACTTCCTCCGCCTCTTCCTTCGGCGCCGCGCGCTGGGCGCGCGCCGTCGTCCCCTGGAACACCGTTCCGCACTTGGGGCAGATGATCGGATCCTTGTTCAGATCAAAGAATTTGGCGCCGCAGTTCTGGCATTGGCGCTTGGCTCCGAGCTCGACTTTCGCCACTTGTCTGGATCCCTGATCTTGGGGGTGACCGCTTTCGGTCGCTCCGGTTAGTCGGGTGCAAAGCCCCTGTCAATGCGCTTTGCATAGCCTTGTCGACACGCCGGGCGGCCAATGCTAAGCGAGCCTTCCTGGCCGGTCGGCGTTTTGAATCTCGAGCGGCGTCAATCCCGTCGCGGCCGGGCGAAATCGGCCGCGGCCGCCCCGCCGCCGCATTGTCGCGCGCCCTGCCGGGCGGGCGGGCAAGCCGGTGAGAAATTGCGAGGATCGTCGACCGAACGTGTCATCAGAATCGAGTGATGCGGCGACGCCGCTGTCCAGCCGCCGCGGCGGCGCGCTGAGGGGGCGCGTGCGGCCGCCGGGCGACAAATCGATCTCGCATCGCGCCTTCATCTTCGGCCTGTTGTGCCAGGGCGTCACGGAAATCTCCGGCCTGCTGGAGGGCGACGACGTGATGCGCACCGGGCAAGCCTGCCGGGCGCTTGGCGCGCGCATCGACCGGATCGGCGACGGCGAATGGCGCGTCGCCGGATTGGGCGTCGGCGCGCTGCTGGCGCCGACCCACACGCTCGATTTCGGCAATGCGGGGACGGGATCGCGGCTGATGATGGGCGTGGTCGGCGGCCATGCAATCACCGCGACGTTCGACGGCGACGCCTCGCTGCGCAAGCGCCCGATGCGCCGCATTCTCGATCCGCTCGCGCTGATGGGCGCGCAGGTGCTGGCTGAGGCCGAGGGCGGCCGCTGCCCGATCGTCCTGCAAGGGACCGGCGAGCCGGCCCCGATTCTCTACCGCACGCCGGTCGCCTCGGCGCAGATCAAATCGGCGGTGCTGCTGGCCGGGCTGAACGCGCCCGGGCAAACCACGGTGATCGAGAGCGAAGCCTCGCGCGACCACACCGAGAAAATGCTGGCCCATTTCGGCGCCGAGGTGACGGTCGCGCCGGAGGGCGCGGCGGGTCGGCGCATCACCCTCAAGGGGCGCCCGGAATTGCGGCCAAAGCCGGTGGTGGTTCCCGCCGATCCGTCTTCGGCGGCCTTCCCGATGGTCGCCGCGTTGATCGCGCCGGGCTCCGACGTGGTGATCGAAGGCGTGATGATGAACCCGCTGCGCACCGGCCTGATGACCACCCTCATTGAAATGGGCGCGCGGATCGAGGCGCTCGACCGGCGCCGCGAGGGCGGCGAGGACGTCGCCGACCTGCGCGTGCGCGCCGGCGCGCTGCAAGGCGTCGACGTGCCGGCCGCCCGCGCCCCCTCGATGATCGACGAATATCCGGTTCTGGCGGTCGCCGCCGCCTTCGCGCAGGGCGAGACGCGGATGCGCGGCCTGCACGAATTGCGCGTCAAGGAATCCGATCGGCTCGCCGCGGTGGCGGCGGGCCTCGCGGCGGCCGGCGTCGCGCACGCGATCGAGGGCGACGACCTGATCGTGCGCGGCGGCGGCGTGCGCGGCGGCGGGCTGGTCGAGACCCATCTCGACCACCGCATCGCGATGAGCTTTCTCATTCTGGGCCTCGCCTCGGACAGCCCGATGACGATCGACGATTCCCGGATGATCGCCACCAGCTTTCCCGCCTTCCGCGGCCTGATGGAGCGGCTCGGCGCGCAATTCGCCTGAGGGCGCGGTCGCCGACCACGATTCCGGCTTTCGCATGGGCGTCGCAAACGGCGGCCATCGTTCGGCGAACGACGCGCGCGCGGCGCTGTCGAAGGGGAATGCGATGCCCCACGTCGTGGACGACTTCCAGCTCGGCGCGCGGGCGATGCGCTACAGCCTGTTCGCGCCCCGGCTCTACAATTATTGCCTGTCGCTGGGTTTTCAGCGCGCCCGCATGATGCCGTCCCGCGCATTCTGTTCGGACGAGAGCCAGGGCTATCCGGTCATCCTGCTGATGCAGCATTTCGGCACGTTTCCGTTCGACCACGGGCGGGTCGGCGGCAAGGTGGCGACCAACCGGCACGGCCCGCACGCCCACCACGGCGAGGACCTCGTCATCGTTCAGGCGAGCCACGTCGGCTATGATCCAGTTGGCCGGCGCTTCGGGGTCTATCAACGCCAGCGCACCGCCGATCGCGGCTTCGGCGACTGCTGCGGCAAGCTTTGCGGCATCCTGCATTGGCATCAGAAGGAATATGACGACGCCGGCCGCGATGTCGCTCTGGCGAGGATCGACGGCGCCCCGGTCGTGTTCATCGACAACCACCTGCTGAGCGCGGAACGCGTCGAGGGGCTGTTCCTGCGGCTCGACCGGCTGATCGCCGGCGGCGAGGCCGCGCCATTGAAGGTGCTCAGCACCGCCAAGGGCTTCGCCGCGGCGCCGAGCCTCGTCGAGCTGCTGCCGGCCGACGTCTGGAACGGCGGCCGCGCCCCGATCGGCAGCCGGCTGTCGCCGGACATGTTCTTCTTTCGCCGCACGCCGCCCGAGGGCCCGGAAGGCCCCGACCTGCTGGAGGCGGCGCTCGCCCCGCTCATGCCGACGCTGGTGACGTCCGCCCGTCCGGCGCTCGACGCGGCCCGCTTCCACACCCAGGTCGAATTCGACCGCACCTATCGCAGCCTCCGCGGCGGGCCGGAATATCGCGGCAAGAACCTGCTGTTCGTCGCCGGCCTCAATATCGACGTTTCGCCGCCGTCGGGCATGCCGTTCCCACTCACCAAATTCGTTCCCTGGGCCGCCTACATCAGGCTCCGCGACGGCTCGGAGACGCTGCTCGAACAGGAAGCGCTCGTCGAAGCCCTGGCGCGGCAATCGCCGGTCAACACTGACCAGCTTTCGCTCGACGCCGCGATCCTCGCGATGGCGCAGGCCGAAGGCGTCGAGGTGCCCGAATGAACTGACCAGCCGCCGTTCCCTTCAGGGTCCGCCTGTTACGGCGCCTCGAAGGGCCGCCCGGTCAGCGCCTCGGCTTCAAACTTGCAATCGCGCTGCGGCGTCAGCTTCCTGGCGCGCGCGGCGGCGAGTTCGCTCCTTGCGGCGTCGAGATCGGCGAGAAAGGTCGGATCGGCCTGCAGCCGGGCGAAGGTCGCCGACGCGACCAGGCGCCCCTCGATCACGTCGCTGTCCCAATGAACGTTGCAGACCAGCCGGCTGTCGCCGAACGCCCGGCCGCGCGCGAGGATCGCGTCGCTCTGTTCGGGCGCAATCTCGCTGAGGATCAGCGCCCAGGTCCAGCCGATCGCAGTGTGTCCGGAGGGGTAGGAGCCGTTCTGCGCGAGATTGTCCTCGGCGCCGGGCGTGCAGGTCGGCTGCTTGTTCACCATGAACGGCCGCGTCCGATGATATTTGTCCTTGGCCGCGCCGGTGGCGGCGCCGGCGTCGCTCATCGCGCGGCGCAGCAACTGATAGAGGCGCGGGGTGTCGGCTTGCGTGACCGAAGTGTTCAGCGCGCAGGCGAAGTCGCCGGCGGCCCACGGAAACGCCAGATTGGCGTCCATTCCGGCGAGCCGCCAGCGCGGCGTGCCCTGCAGCGCCAGGTCCCCCCGATTGGTCTCCTGGTCCAGCGCCAGCGCGGCGGAGCCTTCGGCGGGCGGCGCCGGCAGCAGCGCGACGCTGTCGGGCAGCGCGGCGTGCGGCAGATAACCCGCCAGGACGCCGGGACGCACTTCGGGAACCATCGCTTCGTCCGCCGCGACGGAGCCCGCGCCGAGCGCGATCGTACGCCAATGCGAGCGCGCGGCCGAGCGAGGTCGAATAGCGCGAAACTCCCATCATCGTCCGACTCCGTTTGAGAAATCGTATCATACGCCGACGAGCGAACGATACCGCTCGCGCATTCTGGCGAGGCGCGTGACAGCGGCGCGGCGAAGCCTTATGAGCCCACCGTTCGACGGGGCCGTGGCGCGCATGATCATTGCAATCGATGGACCCGCGGCCTCGGGCAAGGGCACGCTGGCGCGCCGGCTCGCCGAGCGTTACCGCCTGCCCCATCTCGACACCGGGCTGCTCTATCGGGCGACCGCCGCCGCGCTGGTCGATCAGGGCCGCGACCTCGGCGACGTCAACGCCGCGGTCGCGGCGGCGCGCGGCCTGGCGCTCACCGATTTCGACCAGGCGCGCTTGCGCAGCCGCGAGATCGGCGAGGCGGCCTCGATCGTCGCGGCGCTGCCGGCGCTGCGCGAGGCGCTGACCGAGGCCCAGCGCGGCTTCGCCCGGCGCCCCGGCGGCGCCGTGCTTGACGGCCGCGACATCGGAACCGTGATCTGTCCGCAGGCCGACGTGAAGATATTCGTCACCGCCTCGCCCGAGGCGCGGGCGCAGCGGCGCGCCCTGGAGCTCGCGGCGCGCGGCGAAAGGGTCGACTACGGCGCGATCCTCGAGGACATCGCGAGGCGCGACGCCCGCGACTCGGAACGCGCCGTCGCGCCGCTGAAGGCGGCGCCGGACGCGGCGGTTCTCGACACCACGCGGCTCAGCGTCGAGGCGGCGTTCGCCGAGGCGGCGCGAATCGTCGACGAGCGGCGCGGTCGGCAGGAGGGCGGATAAGCGGGTCCCGCGGCTACGGCCCGCTCGGCGGGCCGCCGAGTCGCCGATGGGTCTCGCGCAGGCGCGCGATGGCGTCTTCGACTTCGGCGCGCTGGCGTTCGAGATGGCCGATCTGGCTGACGATCTGGTCCGGCTGCAGCTTTTCCTCGAACTCGGCGCTGCCGTTGGCGCCGCCGGAGCCGATCAGTTCGCGGATCTCGCCAAGGGTGAAGCCGAGCTGCTTGCCCTTGAGGATCATCTGCAGGCGAAGCCGGTCGCCGCTTGCATAGAACCGCGACGTTCCCTCGCGGCGCGGCTTGAGCATGCCCTTGTCTTCGTAGAAGCGCAGCGTTCGCAAGGTGACGCCGAATTCGCTCGCCATTTGTCCTATGGTGAACTCCGCTCGGTCGTTGCGGACATAGGACTCCTCCGCAGCGCATTCCGTTGAAGGCATCGCGCTCATGGCTTCTCCTTTCCTGGGCGCCGCAAGGTTCTGAACCGCGCTGACCGCAACGAACAGGCGGCGGCCGGGCGCGATCGGGTTTCGAATCGGGCGTCAATGCAACTTATAGTTGTTATTTTCTGTGTTGCAACCGGGAGTTTTGCGTGTGAACGGCGAACTGCGTCAAATTGGGGCGCCGTTAACGATTTCTTCACCACGGACGCCGAAAGATCGCGCCGGGGCGCCAGATCGAGCCGGTGGCGTCTCGATTCGACAATTTCGGCATCCGTGGCGCCCATGAACAGAGCCGCTGCTTGGAACGTCAGGGGAGTAGGCCATGAGACGCGCAACGCCGCGCAGGAGGCGGCGCGCCGCGCCGGCATGAGCCTCGGCGAATGGCTCGACGACGTGATCGCCGAACAGGCCGCCGAACAAGGCGTCGATCCCAAGGATTTCAATCAGGAGGAGCGGTTGGAAGCGATCAGCCAGCGACTCTCCGGCCTGCCCCGTCGCGACGACGTCAACCCCCGGCGCGCGAGGCGCGAGGCGGAGGGCGAGGACGCCCTCGCCGAACCGGACGCCGCCGGCGAAGCGGCGCGCGCCGAGGAATTGCTCGACGCGGCGATCGGCAGGTTCGAAAGCCGCGCCGCCAAGAGCGAGGCGCGCACGGCGCGCGCGCTCGATTCCGTTGCGACATGGATCGAGCGAAACCAGAGCCGGCAGCGCGACGAAAACGACGCGCTGCGCGCGGTCGTCGGCCGCCTCGCCAGCCTGGAAGAAAGAATCACCGGCCAGCCGGCGGCGCATGTCGCCCCGGCGAGCCGGCCCGCGGCGCGGACCGAGCCGACGCAAGACGGCCCGCGCGACCTCGTCGAGCGCGTCAACGACCTGTCGCGGCGGCTCGAAGCCTCCGACAAGGGAAGCCGCGATGCGCCACGCGCCGCCCGTCCGCGCCTCGACATCGCCGACGCCGCCGCCCAGATCGCGCGTCGCCGGCAGGAGCTCGACGCGCGCGCCGTCATCGGCGAGGCCGAGTCCGCCAAGCGCGGCTGGACCAACTTCGGGATCGATCCGCCCGCCGCCGCCCGTTCAGGCGAACCGGCCCCGTCCGCCCGCGACGTTGCGATCCAGGCCGTGATGAAGCAGGCCGCCGCGAAGGAGAACGCGGCGGGCGCCCTGCAAGCCGAGATCGCCAAGCTGAGCCAGCGCCTCGACGAGTTGCGCCGCGAGCACAGCGAAAAGCGCGAGGCGCCCGCCGCCAATATCGAGGGGCTGCGGGCCGAACTCGCCGCGATGTCGCGCAGTCTCGCCGATCTTGCGCCGAGAAACGCCGTGGTGGCGCTGGAGGGCGCGATACGCGACCTCAGCCAGCGGGTCGCCGCCTCCCGCGAGAACGGCGCGCGCGACAATCTGCTCGCGCCGATCGAAGGTCTGGTCGCGGAACTGCGCGAATCCTTGCGCGCCCACGACCCGCGGCAGGCCGTCGAAGCGCTGCAACGCGAGATCGGCGCGATCGGCGGCAAAGTCGACGGCATCGCGCGGACCAGCATCAATCCCCTGGCGCTCGAGCGCATTCGCCAGCAGACCGAGGAAGCGCGCACGCTTCTGGCGACCCTCGCCCAGCGGCCGATGCCGCTGGACCGCCTGGAAAAGCAGATCGGCGATCTCGCCGATCGCGTCGACCGCTTGCCGACGAGTCTCGCGCCGCGCGCCGAATCGGCGCAGCTCCTCGCTTCGCTCGCCGAGGCCCGCGCGCAGGTCGAACGCTCGACGCCCGCCTCGGCGCTGACCTCGATCGAGCGGCGGCTCGAACAGATCGCCGCCCGGATGGATCAGGCGGTGGAGCGTCCGCCGCCCGCCCCGATCAACCCGCGCGCGCTTGAAGACCTGTCGCGGCGCATCGACGGCGTGCGCGAAAGCATCGAGACTCGCTATGCGGCGGCGCCCGCCGCGGCGCTCGACACGAGCGCGCTCGAACTGGCGATGCGCGAGATCAGCGCCAAGCTCGACCGGCCGACCGCCGCGTCGATCGATCGGGCCGCCTTCGAGAGCATGATCGACGATCTTGGCGCGCGCATCGACCGACGCACCAATCCGATCATCGACACCGGACCGCTCGAGCAGGTTCTGCGCCGGCTGGGCGACCGCCCGGTCGCCGTCGACACAAGGCCGCTCGAAGGCCTGATGCGGGAGATCAGCGTCAAGCTCGAGGGCGCCCAGGCCGCTCCGCCCAACGCCGAGCTTCTTGAAAGCCTGCGCGACATCAACGCCAAGCTGGAGGGCGCGCACGCCGCGCTTCCCGGCGCCGAACTTCTCGAGAGCCTGCGCGACATCAACGCCAATCTGGAGAGCGCGCGCGCCGCCGCCCCCGACGCCGACCGCCTCGAACGCCTGCTGCGCGACATCAGCCTCAAGCTCGACGGCGCGCGCGCCGCCGCGCCTGACGCCGACCTTCTCGAACGCTTGCTGCGCGACATCAGCGTCAAGATCGAGGGCGCGCGCGCCGCCGCGCCCGACGCGCGGCTTCTCGAACGGCTGCTGCGCGACATCGGCGCCAAGCTGGACGAGACGCGCCCCGCCCCCGACGCCGACCTTCTCGAACGCCTGCTGCACGACATCAGCGCCAAGCTCGACGGCGCGCGCGGCGCGCCCGATTCCGAGCTGCTCGAGCGCCTGCTGCGCGACATCAACGCCAAGCTCGACGGCGCCCGCGCCGCCGCCCCCGACACCGACCTTCTCGAACGCCTGCTGCGCGACATCAGCGCCAAGCTCGATGGCGCGCGGGCCGCCGCCGCCAATGACGACGCGCTCGAAGGCCTGCTGCGCGACATCAACGCCAAGCTCGACCGGCCGGCGCCGCCGACCATCGAGCCGGCCGCGCTCGAAGGGATGATCCGCGATCTTGCCGCGCGCATCGATCGGCGCACCAACCCGATCATCGACACGCGCTCGCTCGAACAGACGTTGCGCTCGCTGCAGGACAAGATCGAGCTCAGCGCCTCGCCGCAATTCGCCGCCGAGCGGATCGACCAGGCCGTTCAGATCCTGTCGGAGCGGTTCGCCGCCAAGACCGGCGCCTCGCCGGACATCGGGGCGATCGAAGACCTCATTCGCGGCCTGGAGCAGAAGTTCGAAAACGCCCATGTCGGCGGCTCGGACCCGCGCGCGCTGGAGGCGCTCGCCGAGGACATCGCCAATGTCCGGCGCCGGCTCGACGCGCCGCAGCCCGACGCCCCGTCGATCGACGCGCTCGAGCGGATGGTCGCGCAATTGCTGCCTCAGCTCGACCAGACCCGCCAGGCGTTGAGCGCCGTCTCGACGCCGTCGGGCGGTGAGGCGGCCGGCGACCAGACGCTCGCCCTGAAGCTCGCCGAATTGCGCGCCGAACAGAGCAACGCCGATCACCGCATGCAGGCGACGCTGGGCGGCGTCCACCATATGCTGGAATCGCTGGTCGATCGCATCGGCCAGATCGAGGACGACATCGCCCGTGCGGACCCCGCGCCCCCGCAGCCGGCAAGCCCCGCGCCGTCCCGCAGCCCTGCTCCGCCCGCCTCCGGCGTTGCGCCGGCCAACGCCGCGCTCAACTGGATGGATTCGACGATCCGCGAGACCCCGGCGCCCGCGCCGGCGCGGCCGACGCCCGAACCGCGCGTCGACGACCGACCCGACGCGCCCGCCTCGCGCGCGACGGCGGCGAGCGCGCCGATGCGCTCGCTCGACGGTTCGGACTTCCTGATCGAGCCGGGGGCCGGCGCGCCATTGCGGGCGCTGGAGAAGGACCCGATCGCCGGCGCCGATCCGCGCAGCGCGGTCAACGCGCATATCGCGGCGGCGCGCCGCGCGGCGCAGGCGGCGCTCGCCGAGACCGCCAGCAACGTCGCCAAACCCTCCTCGGCCGAAGCGGGGGCGCAGGGTGGCGTCACCGGAATCCAGCAGGCGAAGGCGTTCTTCGCAGCGCGCCGTCGACCGCTGCTGCTCGGCGCGGCGCTGGTCGCCCTGCTCGCCATCGCCGCCGTCGAGCTTGGCGTGCTGCGCCAGCCCAATATCCAGAAGTCGGACCTCGATCCGATCGCGGCGGCCAAGCTGGCGCTCGCCGAACTCACCGCGCCGACCGAAGCGCCGGCGCCGGCCAAGACCGAGACGCGGGCGATCGACACGACGCCGGTCGGCTCGATCGCCGCGACGCCGCCCGGCCCCGCGCCGGCGAAATTCCTGACCCCCGCCCCGGCCGACCTCGCGGCGGCGATCCCCGGCGTCACGCCGCAGGGCTTGCGCGATGCGGCCGCCGCCGGCGACCCCACCGCGCAGTTCGAGCTCGCCTCGCGCCTCGTCGACGGACACAACCTGCCGCGCGACCCCCGCGCCGGCGCGCAATGGCTCGAACAGGCCGCCGCCCAGGGCTTCGCGCCGGCGCAATACCGGCTCGGATCGCTCTACGAGAAGGGCCTTGGCGTCGCGCACGATCTGACGCTCGCCAAGAGCTGGTACAAGAAGGCCGCCGACGCGGGCAATGCGCGCGCCATGCACAATCTGGCGGTGCTCAGCGCCGAAGGGGCCGGCGTCAAGCCGGACTATTCGGAGGCCGCCGACTGGTTCCGCAAGGCGGCGCGGCTCGGCGTCAAGGACAGCCAGTACAATCTCGGCATCCTTTACGCGCGCGGCATGGGCATCGCCCAGGACCTCAGCCAGTCGTGGTTCTGGTTCTCGCTCGCCGCCAGGCAGGGCGACGCCGACGCCGCCAAGAAGCGCGACGAAGTGGCGGCCAAGATGGATTCCGCGACGCTGACCGCCGACGCCGCCGCGCTCGCCGATTTCCACCCCGCGACGCCCCTTCCCGCCGCCAACGACGCGCCCGCGCCGCCCGGCGGCTGGGACTTCAACAAGATGGCCGCGCCGCAGCCGGCGCCTGCCGCGCCGACGCAACCGCAGGCCACCGGCGCGCCGGCCCCGGCGGCGGGCGCACGCGACGGCGATGTGAGACGGGGCGCTTCCATCGGACTGAAACGGGGGCGTCGCAGGGCGCACTATGGTCGGCGGCCGGTCGTCGGTCAGTTTGAATTCTTGGTTTCCACCCGAAGCTGGGGATCGTAACCCCTAATCGACCGGCTGTGATTGGCCGATTGCGGAACGACCGCTCTGTCTAGGGCAAGGTCGAATAGCTGCCGTTGCTTCTACCCAGGCGACTGGCTGGAGTCGACCCGTTGCGCCGTTCGCCGAACCACTGCCGAACGGCGTGTCCTGACCCAAAGCCGACATGCACTGGGTCGTTTCCGTCTCAGAGGGGCGCTGTCTCTGAGCCAATGCGACAATCGGGGCGAAGTGTGGCGTTTGCTCATTCGCTTCGCCACCGATCATTCACTTGAGGGCTTGCGATGGAGCCGCGACGGGAGACCTATTTCTTGACACACACGACGGCCCGTTCGCCCTGGCTGGGTATTGCCGCCATGACCGCGTTCGTGCTGACGCTGTCGACCGAAAGCCCGAGCATCTCGGCTCAGGAGGCGAAGGCAGGGCCGTTGCCGCCGGGCGTCGCGGCATGCGACGTCAAAGCGCTCACCAACGATCACACGCGCGAAGGCCTCAACATACGCGCCGAACCCCGCGCCGACTCGGCGATTCTCGGCCGTTTGCCGATCATTGAAAACGTGAACGGCGAAAAGATCGCTGCCGATGTGCATGTAATCGGCGTCAAGAACGGTTGGTTTCTCATTGAGGGCGCGGCTTACGGCGACTACGATCTTCCCGAGAAACTCCCGCCCGTTTACGCCGGCCGCGGCTGGGTCTCGGGCAAGCTGCTGACCACCACATTGCAAACGCAGAGCCTTAAGGCGGCGCCCGACAAAAGCGCCGCCGACGTGGTTGAATTTGACTGGTTCGACGCCACGGCGATTCTCGATTGCAAGGGCGATTGGCTCCGCATCGAGGCGCCGCTGTCGACAAAGGACCACACGCTCAAACCCAAACTTCCCTCCGACGGTCCCAGAAACACGGTGCGCGGCTGGGGCTGGGGGCGACTGTCGTGCACGAACCAAAGGACCACATGCGATTTCGGGGGAATCGAGCCGCCCCCGCCGCCCATCCCGGAGATGTGGCTCGACCAGGCGAATACGAAGTGCTTCGTGCTGGCCGACGAGAAAAACACGGATTGCAAGGTCGAACAATTTGGCGAGCTTGGCGTGGTCTACGTCACCCATTTGTATTACGCGATGTATCACTACGCGGACCCGAAAGACCACACGCTCGATTACCGGCGGGTCGTGGTCATGGAGGGTGGCGGACACGTGACCCAACTATTCGCCACCCCGGGTGATCCAGCCGTCCAGTATGACAAGCCGCGGATCATCAAGCTGGCCGACCGCACGCTGCTGTGGATTCCGGGACATGAATCCGGCACGGGCAATTTGAACCAGGAAGAACTGTTCGTCTGGCGGGACTACGAGTGGCGCAAGGGCGACACCGCGAGCTGGCTCGGCGATCTGGCTGCTCGGCTTCCGTCAGGGCGCACGGTCCAGAAAGGTGTCTATCCCGACTACACGACGATGGCGACTGAGACTCCGCTCTGGCGCAAGGGCGACGCCAACGCCTGCCCAACCGGGGGGCGCGCCAAGATTATTCTGGGATGGCAGGCGGACCGCGTCGTTGTCCGGAGCGTCCGAGTAGAGCGCGCCGGCGAATGTGGCGAGCCGACGCCTTAACGGCCGTCGTATCGCCCAGCGCGCATTTCGGGTCCGTAAACCCACGCCATCCTCGCTACCAGGAGGTGCAGCCTTGCGCTCGGGAATGGCCGGTATTGCCGCGACCTGGCCGTTCAAACGGGTCTCAATGAACGGCAGGTTTTCCCCCACAGCGGTCGATTCTGCCGTTCGCCGGAACGTCTGCTTCGAAGTTGCGGCGACCGCCGGCTGAACGGCTATGTTGGGCGCAGAGTTTCCGGCCATGACAGAAATTCAAAGTGACCCACTATCACTATTCCCCGGCGGTCTGTCTCGACTCGCCGGCGGGCGGCGCTTATGACGCAAGGTTCGGGTAGCCCTCGAACATTCGATCGCGGCGCCCGCGCCCTGGGGACTTCATGCCGCCGCCACCGGACCCTCACGCCGCCGCGCCGGCGCGCCTGCGGCTTCGCCTGATGGGCACCAGCGACCTGCACGCCAACATCTTCCCTTACGATTATTACCGCGACCGGCCCGACGACACCGTCGGGCTCGCCCGCACCGCCGGACTGGTCGCCAAGGCGCGCGCCGAGGCGCCCAATTCGATCCTGCTCGACAATGGCGACATCATCCAGGGCACGCCGCTCGGCGATTACGTCGCGCTCGCCAGGGGCCTGAAGACCGGCGACATCCATCCGATGATCGCCGCGATGAACACGCTGGGCTACGCCGCCTGCGCGCTCGGCAACCACGAGTTCAACTACGGCCTCGAGTTTCTCGAAACCGCGATGGCCGGCGCCAACTTTCCGGCGGTCTGCTGCAACATCTTCAAGCCCGACGGCTCGTTCTACATCCCGCCCTGGCTGGTGCTGGAGCGCGCCTTCCGCGACGAGGCCGGCGAAGAACAGAAGCTGCGCATCGGAATCATCGGCTTCACCACGCCGCAGATCATGCAATGGGACCACAGCCATCTCGCCGGCCGCGTCACCACCATGGGCATCGCCGAGGCGGCGCGCCAATATCTGCCAGCGCTGCGCGCTGAAGTCGATCTGGTCGTCGCCCTCTGCCATTCCGGCATTTCGCGCCGACCGGCGCCGGAGCCGGCGGAGGAGAACGCCGCGCTGGCGCTGGCCCAGGTTCCGGGGGTCGACGCGATGTTCCTCGGCCATCAGCACCTGCTGCTGCCCGGCGCGGATTTTGCCGGCGTCGCGGGCGTCGACGTCGCCAGGGGCGCTCTCTTCGGCGTTCCGGCCTTCATGCCGGGCTTCTGGGGCAGCCATCTCGGGCTCATCGATCTCACCCTGGAGCGCGAGGCGTCGGGCTGGCGCGTCGCCGCGGCCGCGGTCGAGGCGCGCCCGATCTATGCGCGCAGCGATCGCGATGTGGCGCCGCTCGTCGAAGCCGAGCCGAACGTGCTCGCCGCCGCGCAGCAGGCGCATGACCAGACGCTGGCCTATGTGCGCTCGCCGGTCGGCGACATCGTCTCGCCGATCCAGTCGTTTTTCGCGCTGGTGGCGGACGATCCGTCGGTGCAGATCGTCAATTCGGCGCAGAGCTGGTACGTCCGGCGTCTCGCCGCGTCGATGCCGGCGCTGAAGGACCTCGCCGTTCTCTCCGCCGCGGCGCCGTTCAAATCAGGCGGGCGCGGCGGGCCCGACTATTACACCGACGTCAAGGCCGGCCCGATCGCCATCAAGGACGTCGCCGACATCTATCTCTATCCCAACAGCCTGCGCGTGGTGAAGGTCGACGGCGCGACCTTGCGCGAATGGCTGGAGCGCTCGGCCGGCGTCTTCCGCCGCATCGATCCCGCCGCGAGCGGCGAGCAGGCGCTGATCGACCCGGCGTTCGCCTCATACAATTTCGACGTCATCGACGGGGTGACCTATGCGATCGACGTGACGCAGCCCTCGCGCTACGATTCCGAGGGCGACCTCATCGCGCCGCAGGCCCGCCGCATCCGCGATCTCAGCTTCGAGGGCAAGCCGATCGACGAACGCCAGGCGTTCCTCGTCGTCACCAACAATTACCGGGCGAGCGGCGGCGGCCGGTTCCCCGGCTGCGACGGATCGACTGTTGTGATCGAGGCGCCGGACGCCAACCGCGAAGTGCTGACGCGCTATATCGTCGAGACCAGGCATGTCGAGCCCAAGGCCGACGGCAACTGGCGCTTTGCGCCGTGGCCGGCCAGCGTCGTGGCGACCTTCGTGACTTCCCCCGCCGCCGCCCACGCCGCCGCGCCCGCCGGCGTCAAGCTCACCCCGCTCGGCGACGCGCCCGGCGGCTTTGCGAAATACCGTATCGAGCTGGCGTGACGGAAATCCGAGATTTGTCGTTCGCCCGTTGAATTGCGGGGTCGGGCCGGCGCTGCTGCTCGATAGATGACCGCTTTCGATCGCAAACCGCGCGTTGGACAAGGAGTGAAAAAAGACCGAAAAGCTGGGCCGGCGGCCGCGAGTCCGCCACAAGCGCTCTCTATTTCTTCCCTCGCCGCGTAAAGTCTGGCGTCGTGGCGATCCAGGCCTTACAACGCGCGGCGGGCGCTGACGACCGTCGGCTATCACGGGAGGCTAATGTGGCAGGTTCAATTTCACGACGCGTGCTGTTTGTCGCGGCGGGCATGTCGGGCCTCGCGTGGGCCGGGTTGGCGTTGGCGGCTCCGATGACAATCAGTATTCCACTGGCCGGCGCTGAACAGGTCCCGCCCGTGCAGACCCCCGGCAAGGGAACCGCGGAGCTGACCTACGACCCAGACACGAGGATGGTCACGTGGACGATCAACTTCAGCGACCTCTCGGGTCCGGCCACGATGGCCCACTTCCACGGGCCGGCGATGGCTGGCAAGAACGGCCCGGTGACAATCTGGTTGTCGAAGAAGGGCTCGATGGCCGAGAGCCCGATCAAGGGCGAAGCGACGCTGACGCCTGACCAGGCGAAAGAGTTCGCCGCCGGGGAATGGTACGTCAACATTCACACGAAAGTGAATCCCGCTGGCGAAATCCGCGGCCAGGTGACCCCGCCAAAGGGTTGATTCCCGGTCAGAGGAAATTGATCAGCCCGGCGGCGACGAGGACGCTGCCGGCGAGCAGGAGCGCCGCCCGTGCGAGCGAAACCATGCTCGGAGGCGCCGTCCCCCTGGGCAGCGTCTTGCGGCCGGTAATCATCGGCGTCAGCAGATCGTGGCCCATCGCCGCCCTGTAGGCGGCGATCGCCAGGACATGCAGCGTCACGGCGGCCAGCAACACTTGCCAAAGAGTTGAATGCAGCGCGTCGATCAGGTTGGCGACGTGCGCCGGCGTGAGTTCAGTCAATGGCCCCACCTGGGCGATGTCGTTGAGCGCATAGAGGCCGGTCAACGTCTCGCCAAGAAGCAGCCCCAGCAGCGCCAGCACCATCCAGCCCCCGGCCGGATTATGTCCGATCTGGACGTCCGGCTCGCGGCGCGACACATGCTTGAGATAGGCGATCGTGGCGCGCGGCGAAGCAAGGAAACCGGCGAAACGCGCCGTTTCGCCGCCGCAGGCGCCCCAGGCCAGCCGGAACAGCAAGAGGACAAGCACGCCGTCGCCCGCCATCGCGTGCCAGTCCATCCAGTTCAGCTTTTGCGTGACATAAGCGGCGGCGACCAGCGCGACAATGAGCCAGTGAAACAGGCGGGTCGGCGCGTCCCAGACGAGGATTGTTGTTTTTTCGATCGGCGCCATGGGCCGAAGCGCCTCGCAAGTAGTCGGCGAACGAGGGGCGACGGCAACCCCGAGCGGTCGCAAGTTGAATACGGGGTCAAGCGCCTCTTCGTCAATTGCGCGTGGGATAGCTTGAAACTCCCTGGCCATCCGCTGCCCTGGCGTTCTTCGGGTGATCCATGGCGGCGCGCCGCCACCAGGCATCTTGCAAAAGCCGGAGCATCGAATCGCCTTCGAGGCCGGGCCTGGGACTTAACCCGACGCGGCGACAGGCGGGCGCGCCGCCCTTGCGGTTGGCGCAGATTGCTCGCGCCGGGCGACGGTCCGTTCGCCGGTTTCGGCCCCCGCCGGCGATTCGACGACAAGCCGGGCGGCCCCGGTTTGCCGCCAGAACGCGTCAATGGCCTGGGGCCTTCCGAGGAAATAGCCCTGGACTTCCTGGCACGCCTCGGCGTTCAGGAAGGCGAGCTCCTCGGCGGTCTCGACCCCTTCGGCGAGCACCGGCAGATTCAGGCCTCGACCGAGTCCCAGCACCGCCCTGACGATCGCGGCCGCCTGACCGCCCTCGTTGACCGACTTGATGAACGACGCGTCAATCTTGATCTTGTCGAACGGAAACGCGCGCAGATTGGAAAGCGAGGAATAGCCTGTGCCGAAGTCGTCCATGGCGATCCGCACGCCGAGGCTCTTGAGCTGACGCAAGGCGGAAAGCGCGCGATTGAGATCGCGGATCAGCGCGGTTTCCGTGATCTCCAGCTCGAGCCGATTGGGCGCCAATCCGGTCTGGAACAGAATCTCATGCACGAGTTGCGGGAAGTTCGCGTTGTGGAGCTGAATCGCCGAGACGTTGACCGCGACGCTCAGCGGATGCGCCCAGCGCACCGCCTCCCGGCAGGCTTCGCGCAGGACCCATTCGCCGATCTGAACGATAAGACCGCACTCTTCGGCGATCGGAATGAAGACATTGGGTGGAACCATCCCTCGTTCCGGGCTGTTCCAGCGCAAGAGCGCCTCGAAGCCGACAATCTCTCGGTCGCCGGTGCGCGCTTGAGGTTGATAGACCAGCGAGAGTTCGCCGCGCGAAACCGCGTAGCGCAAATCATGTTCGATCAGACGGCGATCGCGAACCTGTTCGCCCATCGCGCTCTCGAAGAACCGGTAGGTTCCCCGGCCCTCGGCCTTGGCGCGATAGAGCGCGGTGTCGGCGTGACGCATGAGCGAGGCGCCATCGGCGGCGTCGGTCGGGAAAATGGCGATGCCGATGCTGGTGGAGATCAGGGCGGCTCCGGATGAGGCGTTCTCGTTTTCGACCCGCAGCGCTTCGAGCAGATCCTCGGCGATGCGCCCGGCCTGGGTCGGATCGCTCAACCCCGGCGCGATGATCGCGAACTCGTCGCCGCCGAGTTGCGCCATCAACTGGCCTTCCCTGAGCGTCCTCGTCGCGCACCGCGCGATGGTCTGGAGAAGCTCGTCCCCGGCGGCGTGACCGAAGAGATCGTTGACCTCCTTGAAGCGATCGAGGTCGAGACACAGCACCGCGAGACAGGAGCCGTCGCGAAGGGCTCTGGCCTGCTGCGCTTCGATGAGCTCGTCGAGCCTCTTGTTGAACGTGTTGCGGTTGGCGAGGCCCGTCAACGCGTCGTGATGGGCGAGGAACTGAATGTGGCGCTCGGCCTTCTTGCGATCGCGCAGGTCCCGAATGGCGATCGCCTTGTGCGGCTTGTCGGCGAAACTGATCGGGCGACATATCACCTCGACCATGATGGTCGCGCCGTTCATCGGCTGAAGCAGGGTCTCGAAGGCGACGTTGGGTTCTTCCGCCAGCCGCCGCCGCGCCGCCTCGTCCGGAAGGATCGTCGCGAGGCTTCTCCCGACCAGTTGCTCCTCGGAGCTTCGCACGAGCGAGGCCAGGCTGGCGTTCACGGTTGCGATCACCTCGCCGTCACAGACGAGCAGGCCTTCGAAGGCGGCGTTCGCAAGACCACGCATTCGGTCGGTCTCGCGTTCGGCGCGCCGCCGGTCCCGGATGTCGAGGGCGAGCCCCGCGAAGGTGAGAAGCAGGATCGTCATCGCGGCGATCGAGACGAGGACCGCGAGCCAACTCGTTGGGATCGCGCCCTCCGAGACCACGATCGTTGGATCAGGAATGAGCGACGCCGCGCCCATGGCGGTGAAGTGATGGCTGCAGATGGCAAGCGTCAGCAGAGCGGCGCCGGCGATCATCGACTTTGCGGAGCGATCGCGAAGGCCGACCGGCAGCGCGACGGCGCCGATCAGCGTACCCAGCGCGATTGACGCGACGACCAGAGTCGAGTCCCAGTGAATATGTCCGGGAATCTCGAAGGCCGCCATGCCGGAATAGTGCATGACCGCGATGCCGCCCCCGACAATGGCGCCGCCGAGCCAGCGCGCGCCGGGAACGATCGTCGACAGCGCGGTCGCCAGCCCAACGCCGGTCAGAGCGATCGCCGCCATCAGCGAGGCGATCGTCAAGGGGACGTCGTAGCCGGTGGGCAATCCCGGCGAAAAGGCGAGCATCGCAATGAAATGCGTGGCCCAGATTCCAAATCCCGTCGCCGTCGCCGCGACACAGAGCCAGACGGACCGCAAATGGCCCGTCGTCCTGCGGACGTGATGAAGGAGATTGATGGCGGTGAAGGAGGCGAGGCTGCAAACGGCGGCGGCGAGCGCAACGAGCCTGAGATCGTGCTGATGAACGACGCAATTGGTACACGGTGAACATAACGAAGCTGGCCTATTTCAACGCTGCGCCGACAAGCGGTGGCAATGTGAAACAGATTCTATGAATAAATCGTATTATTTCTCCTTATTGAAACGATCAAAGGCTGCAATGAGCATTGTCCGTTCATTGGGCCGCCGCTCCCCTGAAAGGAGGCTCGCCGGCGCCATGCTCGCCCCGCTCGGCGACGCGCCGGGCGGCTTTGCGAAACGCCGCATCGAGCGGGCGTGAGCGGGCGCTTCGGCCTTCATAATCGCGACAAAATGGGTATGATAGAAATGGTAACTTCGAACGGGAGCAGGACCATGGGCATTGGAAAATTGATCGAGGAAGTCGGCGGCGCCATCGCCGCCGAGCAGGCCGCTGAAGCGGCCGACCCGAACGCCGGCGCTCTCGTCAAGGGCGCGGCGGCGGTCGCCGGATTCATGGGCGCCGGCAAGCTGTCCGACACGCTGCAAGCCCACACCGACGCCAAGCGCGACGCCAGCCAGGACGCCGCCCAGGACGCCGCCGACGCGAACTCGGACGACCCGCCGGAGCCGAAGTAGCTCCCGACCGGCCACGCGAACCAGGCTTGGCGCTTGCACGCCCGGCGGAGCGATCCGCCGGACGTTTTTTCGATTCGCGGCCCGCGCCGCAGGCCCCCGCCCGCTCCTGCTCAATCACCCCCGCCTGGTGGCGCGCTTCAGCCAAATTGAGTGGGCGCCGGCCTTCCCCTTCCCCCCTTGTGGGGAAGGCCGGGATGGGGGGTCGCGCGGACCTGACGGAAAATGGGTTGCGCCTCGATGTGAGAGGGCATATGCGACCCCCCCCTCCCTGACCCTCCCCCACCAGGGGGAGCATATCGGCGCGGTTCCAATGCTTTTCAAATTGAATGACGCGCGCGACCAGGCCGGGCGCCCTGCATCGCGGCCGGGCTGCATTGTCGCGAGTCCTCGTCACCGCGCCCGCCGCCGATCCTGAGCCTCCAGCGCGTCGGGAAGCGGCGCGGGCGAGAATTATTTAACGTCAGTCCTGTTGACACCAAAATTATTTTATGTCACTCATCATGACATGAATATCGAAACACGCCCCTATCTGATGAAAGTCCGCGCCGAGAAGGCGGCCGCGACGCGGGAGCGCATCGTCAAGAGCGCGACCGATCTCATTGTCGAGCGCACCCTGGACGGTCTGACGCTCGACGCCATCGCCGAGCGCGCCAAAGTCACCGTGCGCACGGTTCTGCGCATTTTCGGCAGCAAGGACGAGGTCTTCGCCGCGGCGGTGCGTTTCGAGGCCGGCCGAGGCCACGGCGCGCTCCACCCCGGCGACGTCGCCGCATCGATCAAAATCCTGTTCGACGACTACGAAAAGATCGGCGACGCCGTCATCCTTCGCCTTGCCGACGAGGGACGCGTGCCGGCGCTCGACGCGCTCCTGAAGTCCGGGCGGGTCAATCATCGCCGGTGGATCGAGCAGAGCTTCGCGCCGCAACTGGCGTCACGCGACAAGGCGCGGCGCGCGGCGCTTCTCACCGCGATCCTCGTGGCGACCGATGTTTACGCCTGGAAATTGTTGCGCCGCGATTTCGCTCTCGGCCGGCGCGCCGCCGAGGCGGTCATTCGCGGGATAGTCGATTCTCTTGTGGGAGGAGGATGATATGGCTCGATTCCTTTGGCTCAACTGGTCCGGCGGCGGAAATCTGCCGCCGAGCCTCGGCATTGCCCGCGCGCTCGGAGAGCGCGGTCATGATGTGGCTTTCGCCGGACGGCCGGAAATGGTCGCGCGGGTCGCGCAGGCGGGGTTTCGCCCCATCGAATTGACGCGCGCCTATGAACAGGCGGACCTCTATCCGAAAGACTGGCCGCTGTGGCGGATGGCCTGCTACCTCTCGTCGCCGGCGGTCGAGGAGCAGGTCGGCGAGGTGATCGACGCCGAGGAGCCTGACCTTCTCCTCGTCGACCAGATGTTCACCGCCGGCCTCGCGCAAGCCGCCAGGGCGCCGCAGCCTTCGATCATGATGTGTCACACCCTGTTCCTGCGGCACATCGATCACTACCGCGCGTTCTGCGGCCGGACGAACGCGTCCCGGCAGGCGGCGGGCTTTGATCCGTTGCCCGACGCGGACCGGTTGTGGTTCGACCGCGACCTGATCATCACGACATCGCTGAAGGCGCTCGACCGCCGCGATCCGCAGCCGACGGGCGCCGAAAAGGTCCGCCACGTCGGGCCGGCGCTCGAAATGGAGCGGCATGCCGGCGCGGTCGACCTTCCCTGGCCCGCCGACGATCGGACGCCGCTCGTCGTGCTGAGCTTTTCCACCGGACCCGAACAGGGAAACGTCGACAAGATGCAGCGAACGCTTGACGCGCTCGCCGACCTGCCCGTCCATGTGGTTGCGACCGGAGGCCGAAGCATCGAGATCGGCCATGTCGCGCCGCCGCCCAACGCCGTCGCGCTGGACGCCGCCGATCACGACGCCCTGATGCGTCGCGCCGCGATGGTCGTCACCCATGGCGGCCATGGCACGATGATGCGGGCGCTCAAGCACGGGTTGCCGATGCTGGTCATGCCCGGCATGGCCGCCGACCAGACCCCCAACGCCGCCCTTGTCGAGGAGATCGGCGCCGGCCGCGCGCTCAACCAGGATTCCAGCGTCGAAGCCATCCGCGCGATGGCTGCGCATGTGCTGGACGACGCGACCTATGCGAGGCGCGCGCGCGAACTATCGAAGGAGATCGCCGGTCCCGACGGCGCCGTGGCGGCGGCGTCGGAAATCGAAACGTTTCTTCAGGATCGCCACGCCGCGCGAGGCGCGCGGCGCGCCGCCCGCTGAGCGGCGACGCGCCGCCGCATGACCGGCGACTCCCTCAGGCCGCCGCGCGTCAGCCCGTGTTCCCGCCCATCCGGTCGAAACGGCGGGACATCGCGACGCCGGCGGCGACCCGGCCGGAAACCGCGTGCGGTGCCTGAGGCTCGAGCGCGGTCAGCGGCGCAGCGGGCGATGAGGCGCGAAAGCAGAAATTCAATCGGGTCGCTCCCGGCGAGCGAGGATGCCGTCGCCGCACAGTCCCGCGCATTATTGTGGATTGACCTTCGCGTTTCTGCACGTTAATGCATGTTTATGAGCGTTCAGCTTCCCCTCTCGCGCCGCGACGCAATTTACACCCGACTTGCCCACGGACAGCCCGTGGTGGCGGCGGCGATGGCCGCGGAATTCGACGTCTCCGAGGATGCGATCAGGCGCGATCTGCGCGCGCTCGCCGCCGAAGGAAAATGCCGTCGGGTCTATGGCGGGGCGCTGCCGCTGTCGTCCGCATCCCTGCCGATGGCCGCCAGAATCGAGCAGGGCGCCGACCGCAAACGAGCGCTCGCTCGCGCGGCGGCCGCGACGATCGAGCCCGGCGAATTCCTGTTTCTCGACAGCGGCAGCACGAATCTCGCCCTCGTGAGCCTGCTGCCGGAGAATCACGAGCTGACCCTGGCCACGAACTCGCTCGACATCGCGGTCGCCGCCATGAAGCGCGGAGACCTTCCGCTGGTGGTCATCGGCGGCGCCGTGAACTTGACGGTCGGGGGCTGCGTGGACGCATCCGCCGTCGCCAGCGTTGAACAAATGAACATCGATCGATGTTTCGTCGGCGTCTGCGCCATCTCCCCGACAAGGGGGATCAGCGTCTTCGACCATGCCGACGCCATCTTCAAGCGCGCGCTGCTGAAGAGGAGCCGGAAGCGCGTTGTGATGGCGACAACCGAAAAATTCCAGGAATTCTCACCGCATCGCATCGGCGGCGCCGGCGATATCGACTGTCTGTTCGTCGAAAGCGAGATGCCGAACGACGACGCGGCGGCGCTCGCCGGCGCCGGCTTCTCGATCGTCAGGGCCAACGAAGCGTGACGACAGCGATCGCCGACAGCATGCCGCGCGACGCCGGCATGCGCTCCGCGGACCGGCCGGCGACCAGGCTCGCCACAAGGCTGGCGTTCCTGGTCGCGGGCTTCGGAATAGCCGCCTGGGCGCCGCTCGTCCCCTACGCAAAAGAACGCGCGGGGGTCGACGATGAAATGCTTGGCCTGCTGCTGCTATCGCTCGGCGTCGGGTCGATCGCCGCAATGCTTGTCACCGGAATCCTCAGCGCGCGCTTCGGCAGCAAACCCATCGTCATTGTGGGCGGACTGGGGATGGTTCTGATCCTGCCGCTGCTGTCGATAACCGGCGCGCCATTGTCGCTCGGGCTGGCGCTTCTGGCTTTTGGCGCCGCGCTCGGATCCCTGGACGTGGCGATGAACGTTCATGCCGTCGAGGTTGAGAAGGCCGCGGGCCGTCCGTTGATGTCCGGCTTTCACGCGCTGTTCAGCATCGGCGGATTTGCAGGATCGTCGCTCGTGACCCTGCTGCTGAGCGTGAACATTCCTCCTTTCGTCGCGACGCTGCTGTGCGCGCTGCTGATGCTCGCGGCGATGATTGTCGCCGCGCCCCGCCTGCTGGGGGCGGTCAGGACCCTGCAGAGTCCGTTGTTCGCCACACCGCGCGGAATCGTGCTTGTACTTGCCGGATTGGCGGCGATCACCTTTCTGGTCGAAGGCGCCATGCTGGATTGGAGCGCTCTGCTTCTCACGTCGAAGAATCTCGTCGACTCCAGCCGGGGCGGCTTCGGCTACATGCTCTTTGCGATCGCCATGACGGCGGGTCGGTTGGCTGGCGACGCCATCGCCGCCAGACTGGGCGACCGGATGACCCTGCTGTCGGGCGGCGTCGTCGCGATTGCCGGATTCGCAATTCTTCTGGCGCCGATCTCGACCCTCGCCATCGGCGGCTTCCTGCTGATCGGCCTCGGCGCGTCCAACATCGTGCCAATCCTGTTCCGACGCGCGGGCTCGCAGACCATCATGCCCACCGGGCTGGCGGTCGCGGCGATCACCACCACGGGTTATGCGGGAATTCTCGTCGGCCCGGCTGGCGTCGGCTTCCTCGCCAAGCTCGTGGGGCTTCCCGGAGCCTTCTGGATGCTCGCCGCGCTGCTCAGCCTCGTCCCGCTGTGCGCCGGGATCGTGACAAAGAAGCGGGACTGAGGAAACGCTCGTCCGGGTTGCTCATGCCGCGCTGTGGACAGCGATCTCGGAGGCGCCGCCGCATGCGATTCCGCGCGACCGGCGGCAGACGAGGCGCGGGTCGCCGGGATAGCGATCCCCGCGCTCTGCTCGCCGAGGGCGTGTCATCGAACCGACAGCCCAATGCGGCGGGCGCGTGGTTCTGCGCCTGATTTCGAGGGGGTCGATGCCGCGCAGTCCAACAGGGCTCCGCCCATTGCAGGCATTCGCTGCGCTATACAGCCGCTATGGCCTCTATTTCGATCATGAATTCCGGGCCGTACAGCTTCGACACTTCGACCAACGTCACTGCCGGAGCCGCGGGCGGCGACGCGGTGGCGAAGAATCGATTTCGCGCCTCTCGATAGGCTGGCAGATTGTCCATATCCCGCAGAAAGACCGTCAGCTTGACCAGATTGCTTGCGGCGCAGTCGGCAGACTCGAGTGCGGCGCCTAGATTTCGGAACACCTGAGCGGCCTGTGCAGCAAAATCACCTCTGCCAACCAACTGGCCGTCCCGATCAAGCGCGGTTTGCCCGGCAATGAAGACCAAGCGGCCAGCGCGGACCTCCACGACCTGCGAATAGCCCGGCGGGCTGCCAAGTGCGGGCGGATTGATGCGCTTGATCGAAGCTGTCGTGTCGTCGGCCATGCCATATTCTCCCCGTCCGATCGTCCGCCTCTTCAGCACGCTCCGCCATTCCCGACTCTGACTGTACGCCCGTTGCGGCGGGTCAGCGCGGGATATCGTCCGTCAGATCTTCACCGCTGGCGTGACGGACGCGAGACACCGCCGCCACGGATCGTCAACCCGAGTTCCCGCGCACCCGCCCGAAGTGAATAGACATCGCGACGCCGATCAACAACACGCCGGCGCCGACGGCGATCCAGCCGGGAACCGCGTCCGGCTCCTGCGGCGCGAAGGCGCGCAGCAGCGCGAAGCCGACCGCGAGATTGGCGAAGCCCCAGACGACGTTGACAACAGGCGACGACTCGCCAACCCCACGGCGACGTGAACAGACTCCGGAGCCGTTCGACCCTACGCCGACCCGGCAATACGTTTCCGCGTCGATCCTGCCGAAGGGAGCGGCAGTGGCGCAATCATCGTCGAGACCAGGGATGTCGAACCCAGGGTCGATGGCAATTGGCGCTTTGCGCCTTGGCCGGCCAGCGTCGTGGCGACCTTCGTCACCTCCCCGCCGCCGCCCCCACCTATCTCAGGAATGCCGGATATGCGTCCATCTAAATGCGGAAGGCTCCAGCACAGAGACGGCCACCACCCCGAAACCGGGAACCGCGGCGGTCGCCCCTTCTCGGAGCCTTGGCCGAGTAAGACCTAATGACTGGAACTGGCCTTGGGATGAGCCGCGCTCAGCGTCTCCTCGATCGCCGACAGCACCAACTCGACATCCGATACAGTGGGCTCGACAGTTAGGTCACCATGCGCAACCTGATTCCTAACAGAAATCAGAGCGCGCATGCGTTGCTCCATTTCTGGCTCGATATACCCGTTCATGGCGAGCGTTTGCACGACCGTACCGGGGGTGCGAGCACGACTAGTTGCTTCGCCGTCGAGCGTCCGAAGCGCTGCTTCGAGAAGTGACCAAGCCATGAGAAAGGCCGGACGACGATGTCCTTGGGCGATCAGAGAGCGAACTTCCTTGACGCGTCCGCGGACCGTCTCCGGCCCGGCGGGAGGAATTGTCGCCAACTGCAGCGGATCGTCGCCCATAAAGACAACGTGGAGCTGCCAGTCGGAGTGCCCCTCCAACAATCGCCGGATATCCCTCAGCGCGCGTTCGGTTGACGGACTCTGCCGACGTTTTACCTCAATGACCACATTGCGTCCCGCCCTTTGAGCAAGCGCGTCAGGAACGTAGGAACCCAAGAAGTCAGGCAGTTCCGCAGCGTGAGGCGGGGCAGTGAAGGCGAAGCCTTCTTGCTCATAGCGAGCGCGCAGACTTTCGATAAACTCTCTCTCTGTTTCGGCCTGCCAAGATTGAGCATACGAAGTCACTTGATTATCCTCCAGCTCAAATCATCGTCGACGCGGATGTACACCACGGGTGCGTCGGCATCCAAAGCGGCGGCAAGTTGGTCGCTGGGCTCGGCAATGTCCCGCTCGACCTGTGGCTCAAACTTCTGGACGACAACCCGTTCGACGTCATTGTCGTCCATGTAGGCGACATGGATCAGAGCGTCCATGATCGGTTTCAAGATATTGTCGATGTCGCCTATCATCGCTGCGACTGGGAAATAGTAAACGGTAAGAGCCCGTCCGAAATCATATTGAATTGTCGGAATCATTTGTGATTCAAGGGAGGCGGCCTGATTCTTGGGAGGTCGCCGATGTGGACGAACGAAAATCGCGGTCGTTACGATCGCAGCCGACTGCGCTATCCGAGTGATTTGACCGACGAAGAATGGGCGCATGTGGCGCCGTTGATTCCGCCGGCTAGGCGGGGCGGCAACAAACGCCATGTGAATGAGCGCGAGATCGTCAACGGGCTGATGTATGTATTGAGCACCGGCTGCCAGTGGCGCGCGATCCCGAAGGACCTGCCGCCGCGCTCGACGGTGCATGACTATCTCGAGCTGTGGAGTTGGGACGGCACGCTCGATCGCATTCACGAATCGCTCTATGTGAAGTGCCGCGAAGCCGCCTCGCGCGAGGCGAGCCCGACCGCCGCGATCATCGACAGCCAGAGCGTGAAGAGCGCGGAAAAGGGGGCGCTTCGATCGATCCGTCGGGCTTCGACGCCGGCAAGAAGATCAAGGGCAAGAAGCGGCATATTCTCGTCGACACGCAAGGCCTGCTGATGCACGCCGTCGTCCATGCCGCCGATATTCAGGATCGTGACGGCGGGGCGCTGGTGATGGCGACGCTGTTCGGGATGTTTCCGTTCCTCCTGAAGCTCTATGCCGACGGCGGCTACCAGGGGCCCGAGTTTCGGCGCGCGCTGAAGAAAATCCTGACCCGCGTGAACATCGAAATCGTCAAACGCTCGGATCAAGCCAAAGGCTTCGTCGTCTTGCCAAAACGCTGGATCGTGGAGCGAACCTTCGCTTGGCTCGGCCGTTGCCGCAGGCTCGCCAAGGACTGGGAAAACCTCAATCGCAAGGCGCTCGCCTTCCTACGCCTCGCTTCCATCAGGCTCATGTTGCGAAAGCTATGCAATCCCACATGATGTTCACGGACAAACTCTAAGGGCGAGTGGGCGTCGATCAAGAAACCTCAGTTCGTCCGTTTCTTTAATCCGTTGCCGGGCTGCTTCTGCGACGCTCGCCTTCCATCGCTCTCTCGACCGGGGGCTCGCCTGAAGCGAAATTGGCGTCGCGGCGATGAAGAATTCGATGGGATAGAGCGTCTCTTGATCAGCCAAGGTCCTGCTCGCCGAGAGTCAACTTACGCTGGCTGCTCGGACAGCATGTCACCGAACACATACATCCGCAACGGGCGCGAAGAATGCGTTGAACGGCGGAGGTCCGCCCTGCGCTTTCCACCTATCCCTGCAAACATGGCCTTTCAGAGGCCTCGCCCGCCTTCGTGAAGCGACGCAGCGTATCTGGGCGGTCGCAATGGACGCAAATCGATCGCCGCTCCTCAGCGGACACCACAAACTCGCCGCGCGCCGGCAGACCCGTTGATTTCAACCGCCCGCACGACCACCGCACCCCCGCCGCCGTCGATCCTCACCCCGCGTTCCCCCGCACCCGCCCAAAGTGACGCGACATCGCGACGCCGGCGAGCAGGACGCCGGCGCCGACGGCGATCCAGCCGGGAACCGCGTCCGGCTCCTGCGGCGCGAAGGCGCGCAGCAGCGCGAAGCCGACCGCGAGATTGGCGAAGCCCCAGACGACGTTGACCAGCGGCGACGATTCTCCGACGCCGCGCGGCGAAGCGAACGGACTACTGGAACTTCTCGCCGCTGATCCCTTGCACGAAATGCGGAACGCCGTTGGCGAGCAACAGGCCGCTGACGAATTGCGCGAGATAGAAATGCCACGCCATCGCAAACCCTCCTTGATGATCCCGCGGGGGATGGCCGCGCCCGTTGCGCTCAGCGCGGCGCGTCCCTGCTCCAGCCCGCCACGAGCCGCGCCAGCCGCGGCCCGACCAGCATCACGATCACGAAGCGCGCCGTCTGCAGCGCCATCACGAACGGCACGTCCACCTTGGTCGAGGCGGCGATGATCGCCACCGTATCCATGCCGCCGGGGCTGGTGGCGAGATACGCGGTCAGCGGATCGACGCCGAGGACCCGGGCAAGCAGCAGCGCGAGGCCGCCGCAAAAGGCGATCAGCGCGAGGGTGGACAGCGCGACTTGCGGCAGCGCGCGCGACGCGTGGCGCAGAATCCGCCGGGTGAAGCCGAGGCCGATGTTCCAGCCGAGCGCCGCATAGCTCAGCGCCAGCAACCACGGCGGCAATTCGATCCGCACGAGCCCGGCGACATGCAGCGCCGCGCCGGCCGCCAGGGGGACCAGCAAAGCCCCGGCCGGAATGCGCAGCCGCCAGCCGAGCGCCGCCCCCAATCCGGCGATCGCCAGGGTTTCGAGGAACGGCGGCCAGGCGATCGGCGGAAACCACACGATCGCCGGCGCGCCGGCGCCCGACAGGCCAAGCCACAGCCGCGCGATCGCCGAGGCGGTGATCGCCACGAACACCAGCCTGAGATATTGCATGAAGGCGACCAGTTGCGCGTCGGCGCCATAGGCTTCGGCCATCAGCATCATGACCGTCGCCGCGCCGGGCGAGGACCCCCACACCGCCGTCGTTCCCGGCAGCACGCGCCAGCGGCTCATCAGAAAGCCGAGCGCGCTGCTGGCGGCGATCACCATCAGCACCACGCCGACGCAGAGCGGCCATTTGCTCCACAGCGCGCCGACGATGTCGAGGGTGAACGCGCGGGCGATCAGGCAGCCGACCACCGACTGCGCGGCCAGATAGGCCGGGCGCGGGATGCGCACGCCGCCGCCGTTCGCCCCCATCACGACGCCCGCGATCATCGGCCCGAGCAGCAGCGCGGCGGGAAGGCGCGCGGCCTCCAGCGCGGCGGCGAAGACGACCGACAGAACGATCAGCAGGCCCCATCGCGCCGCCACGGGCAGCCGCGCCAGCCGCCCGGCCGGGGCCTCCGCGGGCATGGTCATGCGGCGGACGCCTTTCTCAAACCGATGGGGAAACGCGCGCGGCGCTCGCGCCTGCATGGTTCACCGCGCAAGCGAGCCCACCGGCGCCCGAAGCGCTTCCCCGGCCGTCGCGCCGAGCGTGACGGCCTGGTCCTCGAGCGTCGCGCGGGTGTCGGGATCGATGATCGCCGCCGGCGCGGAGACCGCCAGCGCCGCGGCGTCGCCGACCGTCTCCGCCGCGCCCTGGGCGATGCCGCCGAGGCGCTCGCCGAGCGTGCGCCTGGCGTCGGTCAGCGTCTGGCCCGCGGCGAGCCGGGCGCCGATCGCCTTGACGACGTCGCTCTGCGCGAACTTGCCGTGGTTGAGCGCGTCGTCGGAATTCACCCTGGTGAGGTCGACCACGTGGACGCGCGCCTTCTCGAGGATCGTGCGATAGGGTTCGGCGTTCGGGTTGATCGCCCCGAGGCGCGGCTGGTCGCCGGCCAGCCGCCGCGACAGATCGAGCGCGTGATCGTCCTGCGACACGAACAGGGTGATCGGCGGACTCTTGTCCGAGGCTTCGATCTCGGCGACTTCGCGGCGAAACACGTCGACGTCGATGTCCGGCGCCGCGAGCATGATGTCCCTGATCTTGGGCGACAGCGCGCGATTGCGGATGGCCATCTGCCGGAGCGCCTCGACCGCGACGAAATTGCCCATCGAATGCGCGAGAATCGAAATCGACCCGACATTGGGGTCCTTCGCCATCGCCTGCAACACCGCCTCGAGCCCGTCGCGTGAGTAGGTCGCGCTCTCGCGGTCATAGACATAGTCGAGCAGTTTGCCGCGCGAGGGCCAGGTGAACAGCACCGGCACGATTGGCGCGCCGGCGTCATGGGCGATCTGCGCGAAGCGGTAGACCGCTTCCTCGAAGCGCGTGTTGTAGCCGTGCACGAACAGCAGCACATGGCGCGACGGCTCGGCGCGCAGACGCCGATCGAACGCCGCGACCGCGTGGGCGAGGTCGAGCCGGTCGGCGCGCAAGGTCACGAAATCATGGGCGGGATCGCCGGGGACGGAGGCCGGCCATTGCACCTCGCCGACCTTGCGCGCGGCGTCCGGCGGGATCGAAACGACGATGTCGGCGAAGGCGAGGCCGCGCCCGCGCTCGCCGCTGAACATGATTCCGGGCGGCGACAGATCCTCGGCGCGCGTCGTCGCCACCAGCATGTCGACCGCGCTGGCGCCCGGCGCGCCGGCCGACACGGCGATGAGATTGCCGCTCGGGCGCCCCGCGCAGCCGGCGAGCGCGATCGCCAGAACGGCGACGCCGGCCCATCGGGCGGCGCGGCTCAATGCGCGCCTCCGCTCAAGCCCGCCGCTCCCAGAACACCGCGCTGGTGAACGCGAACACTTCGGCGCCGTGCTGGTTGAGGCCGATGCTGCGGCTGGTCACCACGCCCCAATCGGGGCGCCGGGTCTTGCGCGCCGACTCGACGCGCGTCGAATAGGCGACCGTGTCGCCGGCGCGCACCGGAGCGAGCCAGCGCATGTCGCGAAAGCCCGGCGACAGCCCGAGCCGCGGCAGCGCTTCGCCGAGCGCCGCGCGCTCCGCCCGCGCCCGGTCGCGCCAGTCGATGAACAGCCGCATGCAGACGCTGGCGGTGTGCCAGCCCGACGCGACCAGTCCGCCGTAAATCGATTTCTTGCCCGCCTCTTCGCTGAGGTGGAACGGTTGCGGATCATAGAGCAGCGCGAACGCGATGATCGACTCGCGGGTGAAGGTGTGCGCGCCGAGCGCGGCGGCGGCGCCGACCTTCTGGTCCTCGAAGTACAGGCTCATCGCGCGGCCCCTTGAGCCGCCGCGCGCCGCTTGAAGATCGCGACGTTCTTCTGGGTCATCGCGACCTCGCCCTTCTGGTTGACGACTTCGAACGCGAAATCGACCAGGCCGAGTTCGGGGCGCGAAGCGGAGGGGCGCGCGCTCACCGTGGTGCGCCGCACCCGCAGCCGGTCGCCGGGCCGCACCGGCTTCAGCCAGTTCACCTCCTCGACCCCCGGCCCGCCCTGCGAGGCCGAGCGGTTGAGAAAATGATCGCAGTTCATGCGCATCAGCATCGCCGCGGTATGCCACCCCGAGGCGATCAGGCCGCCGGCGACGGTGTCGCGCGCGGCGTTTTCGTCGAGATGAAACGGCTGCGGGTCGAACTGCTCGGCGAACGCCTTGATCCGCACCGCCGAGACTTCCGTATCCCCGTATTCGACGACCTCGCCGGCCGGAAAATCTTCAAAATACAACAGGCCCATCGCTCCTTCCCCCGTCCGGTCAGTTGGCGAATCGGAAATGCAGCACGTCGCCGTCGGCGACCGCGTAGTCCTTGCCCTCCAGCCGGAACTTGCCGGCCTCGCGCGCCCCCGCCTCGCCGCCGCCCGCGACGTAATCGTCATAGGCGATGGTCTCGGCGCGAATGAAGCCTTTTTCGAAATCGGTGTGGATCACCCCCGCCGCCTGCGGCGCCTTCGCGCCCTTCTCGACCGTCCAGGCGCGCGCCTCCTTCGGCCCGACCGTGAAGAAGGTGACGAGATGCAGGAGATCGTAGCCGGCGCGGATGACGCGGTTGAGGCCGGGTTCGGCGAGCCCGACCGCGTCGAGATAGTCCGCCTGTTCGGCCTGCGGCAGCACGGCGATTTCGCTCTCGATCTTGGCCGAGACGACCACCGCCGCCGCGCCCTCGCTCGCCGCCAGCTTGCGCACCGCGTCGGAAAACGCATTGCCGCGATCGGCCGCCGCCTCCTCGACGTTGCAGACATAGAGCACCGGCTTGGACGACAGCAGGCCGAGCGCATGAAACAGCCGCCGCTCGTCCGGGCCGGCGCCTGCCGCCCGCGCGGGCCGCCCCTCGCGCAATTCGGCGAGGCAGCGGTTCATCAGGACCAGCGTCTCCTTGGCTTCCTTGTCGGCGCCCTTGGCGCGCTTCTCCATCGCCACGACCCGCCGCTCAAGGCTTTCGAGATCGGCGAGCATCAATTCGGTCTCGACCGTCGCGATGTCGGAGAGCGGATCGATGCGCCCCTCGACATGGGTGACGTCGCCGTCCTCGAAACAGCGCACGACATGGGCGATCGCGTCGCATTCGCGGATGGTGGCGAGAAACTGGTTGCCGAGCCCCTCGCCTTTCGAGGCGCCGCGCACCAGCCCGGCGATGTCGACGAAGGTCAGCCGGGTCGGGATGATCTCCTTCGAGGCGGCGATCTCGGCGAGCACCGCGAGGCGCGGGTCGGGCACCGCGACGTCGCCGACATTGGGCTCGATGGTGCAGAAGGGATAATTGGCGGCCTGCGCCGCCGCGGTCTGGGTCAGCGCATTGAACAGCGTCGACTTGCCGACATTCGGCAGCCCGACAATGCCGCATTTGAAACCCATGACCGCGCCCGCGAGATGATGAGCGCGGGGCTATGCGGGGCGGCGGCGAAAAAGGCAAGGGGCGGGGAGAGGAGCGATTGCGCGACGTCGAGGACCCCTCGCCCCGCGTCGCGGGGAGAGGGGCCCAAACGTCGCGGCAGGAAATGAATAGCCGCGGAGGCCCACAGAATCACTGAGTTCCGACTCTTGCAAAGCGCTGCCTATCCCAGACGAGTGATCCAAAGCTGGCCGTGGGCGGCGTAAAGCTTGGCAATCCGGAAAACCTTCGCAATCAAATGGCGGGTCGCGTCAATGGGCGGGCAGTAGGCGCGCGGGCCGCCGACAACCGCGCGGGTGATCTCTTACCGATGATCGCCGACATTAAGACCGGCGGTGCTTCGAACCGGCGCGGCATTGCAACGGCTCGGGGACCGTGACGAACTTATCGAAAAAGAGAGGCTCGCGCGCGGTCAGCGTCGAGGCCGTCAAATTTCAAACTTCCGGATCAGAACGCCTTGGGCAAACCGGCGTCCTTGAGCGCGCCGTTCGCCGTATGCCTGATGACGATATATCTGGGGACGGTGAACTTGGCGTTTGTGATCGGACTGAACCAAATTTCATGCGAGCCCTTGCCTGCCCTCACGAAATTGCATCCCGCTTCCTTGAGCAGGCGCACAAGTTCGGGATAGAGGTTGGAGCCCATCAGGCGATGGCGACTTCTCGCTCGAACTTGATTTTCGCGCCCGCCGCATGATCGCCGACGAGGTCGGGGGCCACGTCCTGAACGGCCTCGATGAATTCCTCGAACGTATCCGCCTCGATGTTGAGGCCGGGAATGTCTGAAGAAAGGACAAAATAGCGGTGCGCGGCCTCGTCATAGCCGACGCTTACGGTAAAACTCATGCGTCTCATCCCGGCTGGGCGGGCAGATGCGCCCTTTCGACTGGGCCATGTAGTTGATACGCGTGGCATGATTTGTCAAACAAGCCGAGCGAGAAAGCGTCGCCGAAAATGATCGCATTGCGCCGCGAGGGAAGGCCGCAGAGGGCCGTCGCCGCCGCCATGGTCGCCAAAGGCGCAGGATCAGCCACGAGGGCGAGGCGGCGTGCTGAAGGCGGTTGGTGCTCGCGCGCCAAGGCTCGTGGCGCGCGTCTCGGTAAGCCTCGGCCCATAGACGCGCAGAGCCTTCGGGCTCGCGCTCGGCGTCTGCGCGCCCGAAGAGGCGCGAGGGCAAGACGCGGCCGCCGTCAAACGACCTATCGAAGTTGTTTTTCACGATCGCGGCGGCCTTCGCGGAAACCGAACGCGGCCTTTACGGGGACGCCACTTTACTCAATCCCCAATTGCGCCTCATCACAATGATCCAAGCCGCCGCCCGCGCCTCATGCCATCGCCGTGCTCGCCGTCAAGCCAAGGCGAATGCGAGGCATTCGTCCGGCCAAGCCGCTCACGCGGGCGCTTCGCGCGCCTTGACCGCTCCGCTCAGCACTGACAAGAGTTCGCGGCGATTTCCTGACCTAGATTCTCGCGCAAAAGCCGGCCTTAAACTCCCCGCTTCAGCGCGTCGGCGGCGACGGCGAGAGGCAGCACGAGCGAGAGCGGTGCGTCGTCCAGGGCCAAAGCGCCATAGCTTTCGCACCAGCGCGCGGCGCGATCGTTTTTTGCATCGATGAGCAGCGCGACGCCGCCGACTTCGTGGGCGACGCGAATGCAGCGCTCGGCGGCGCGCAGCAGCAGAGCGCCGCCCAGGCCCCGGCCGTGAACCGTTGCGTCGACGGCGAGGCGGCCGAGGCGGAACACGGGCGCGTCGTAGCGGCCGAGACCCTTCTTCGCCATGGCGGGCGTGCGGCGGTACTCGAGCGAGGCCGGGCTCAGCGTGTAGAACCCGAGGATGCGCGTTGGCGCGGCGCGAGGCGCGGCGACGAAGCATTTTGCGCCGCCGCTGTCATGATTCTGGCGGGCGTACCGTCGCAAGTAGAGATTGAGATCAGAGTCGCCGCAATCAAACGCCGCCCGATCGTGCCGTCTGGCGATCGGCGCCTCCTCCCAGGCGATCGCCGTCATCGGAGCCTGAAGCCGGCCTTTGCGACGCGCACCAGACGTTCTGGGGCTTGTGGCGGGTTTTCGAGAAGGGCGAGGACGCGCAGGGAATCGCGTTCCGAAAGCATGAGCCGCTCGGCTTCGGAAATGTCGGCCTGGGCCTGCGGCAGCACGCTGCGCAGGATGTAGCCGGTGAGATCGAGCCGCTTGATGGCGGCGGCGCGGGTCAATGTCGCCTTGTCTTCAGGGCGGAGCCTGAGTTCGACTCGGCCGCTGTCGGTCAGGGTGCGGGGCATGGAGGCCTCCCGAGGTTGTCGCCGCCAATATACTATACGGAATCAATCCGTACAGGAAAAATTGCGCCACTTCGACTCTCTCAGCCCGCATTCGCCGGATGACGCAATAATTTGAGGCGCTTCGCCGACGATTCAGCTATAATAATCAGCATGTTAAGCTGATTTGAAAGCTGATGTCATGGCGAACCCGGCGGGTGAAGCGAACGGCGAGGCGCTGCGGCTCGATTTCGACCGCCGACTGACGCTCCAATTTCGCGGTTCGGTCGTGACCTCCGACGCCGGACTTTTGCCCTATCGCGAACTCGACGATGCGCTCAGCCTTACCGATTTGGCCGGTGAGAAACTCGCCGACGCCCGAACCGGGAAGAATGGCCGGCACGCGCTCGTGGGGATGTTGCGGCAGGCCGTGTTCGGGCGGCTCGCCGGATACGAGGATGTCAACGACGCCGAACGGCTGCGTCATGATCCGGCGATGCGCTGGATCGTCGGCGGCAAGGCGGCCTCAGGAGGCGCGGCATCGGCAAGCCAGATGGGCCGCTTCGAGACGCGATGGCTGACGGCCGAAAAGAACCTTTCGGCGCTCGCCGATCTGTCCGGCCAGTGGATCGACAAGGTTCATACCCGCCGTCCGCCGCGAGGCGTCGTCCTCGACATGGATTCGAGCGTCAGCCCGACCCATGGCGAACAGGAGATGAGCGTCTGGAACGGTCACTACGAATGCACCTGCTATCACCCGCTGTTCGTGTTCAATCAGTTCGGCGACCTCGAACGCTGCGCCTTGCGCCCCGGCAACGTCCACAGCGCCGATGGATGGGAGGGCGTGCTGAAGCCGGTCGTGGCGCGGTATCGCGGCAAGGTCTCGCGCATCTATTTCCGCGCCGACGCGGGCTTCGCCAATCCCGAGGTCTACGGGTATCTCGAAGGCGAAGGGATCAAATACGCGATCCGGCTGCCCGCCAACCGTGTCCTGCAGGAACGCATTGGCTATCTGCTCAAGCGTCCAATGGGCCGCCCCTCACTTGATGTCCGCCGTTCTTATGCGAACTTCACCTATCAGGCGGGAAGCTGGACGAAGCCGCGCCGCGTCGTCGCCAAGGTGGAATGGCATCCGGGCGAACTCTACCCGCGCGTCGGCTTCATCGTCACCAACATGGCGAGGCCGGCCGAGAATGTCGTCGCGTTCTACAACAAGCGCGGCACGTGTGAGCAGTGGATAAAGGAAGGCAAGGGCGCGATCCGATGGACTCGGCTTTCGTGCTGCTCGTTCGCGGCCAACGCCGTCCGGCTTCAGCTTCACGCGCTCGCCTACAATCTCGGCAATTTCCTGCGCACCCTCGCCACGCCCGAGCCGATGAAAGACTGGTCGCTGACGAGCCTCAAGGAAAAGCTCATCAAGATCGGCGCGAAGGTTGTCAGTCACGGGCGCTATGTCGCGTTCCAGATGGCGGAGGTCGCCATTCCGAGAACTGTTTTCGCCGACATCCTGCGGCTGATCGCGCAATTGCGGCCGCCGCCGGTCACGTCAACAGCATGAGGCGTTCGGATGTCACGCGTTCGTCAAAACCCACAGGAGAAGTGCGTCTTGATTGCGGACGATTTGGCTCTCCAAGCGTTCGGCGCGGCTCCGGCACACGTCGACGCCCTCCGCCGTCGAGCCGGCGGCGGTCAGGCGAATGGTGCAGGCTTGCCTGGAACCCGAAACGGTCGCAGATTGGGTTTGAGCCGGCGGCCATCCGGTGGATGCCGGTTCATGAAGCTTTCGGCTTTGGCGTTGTCGTAAGGATTGCCCGGCCGGCTCATCGAGCGCTGGAAGCCCCGTGCGTCGAGCCTTGCGGCGTATTCGGTCGAGGCGTATTGCACGCCGCGATCGGAATGGTGGACGAGGCCGCGCGGCGGCTGGCGCGCGTCGACCGCCCGGTCGAGCGCGACGAGCGCGAGGCGGGCCTCGAGATGATGGTCAAGCGCGTAGCCGACCGCCTTGCGCAACGCATGGGGTTTGGCTCAGTTGAGCCGTATGCGCTCTTGTCATCGGATCCACGGCTCCGGCTTCCCGCTTGATCTGGCAAATCGAGAGGTGAAATATGTGTTCAAAGCCGATCGCAGCGGCGACTGTTCCCTGCGAAACAGCGCCGGTCCCGGAAGAAGGCCAGTGTCCCCTTGCGGAGCCCGGATGCGGTCAAGCCGCCATGTCGAGCCGAGCGAAACGCAGGGAGACGGAACATGACGTCATATGTCAATTTCCTCCGAGACGGTCTGGTTTACATTCCCGGAGAAAGCAAGGACGACGGGCACAATGGGTGGGTCGAGGCGGTGAGCCTCCAGGTGCGCTCGGCGCCGCCTCCGGAGGACTCGGATTCTGGTTCTGATCAAAAGTCCCCGTCGTCCGCCGGCGAGTTGATCATCGTCAAGGCGATGGATTTCGGCAAGCTCGAGAATCGCGCTGGCCTTCCATAGCGAGACCGAAATGACCATCACCTTCGACATCGTCCTCTCGAGCGAGAAACATTTGTTCTCAAGCTATACCGCGAGCGACGCGATCATCACGCAGATGTCGCTGTCCACGAACGGCGATCGAACGACGGAAACGATCACAATTGGTTTCAGCAAGCTCACGCTGGGCCTCTGGGGCGCCATCATGGTGTCACCGGACACGGTCGGATTTGATGCTGGTCATGCTTCTGGATAGGGGTTCGATGATGCGCGCGGGGCTCCATCTCAACATCGCACCGCGGGCCGTCGAGGCATTTTGCGAGGCACGTGGCGAGATCGCGCACCCTTATCGAAGATTGCAAAAGCAACGCGGCCGGCGACGCTGCGTCTGACCTTGGCCAAAGCCGGATACATTCGCCGACCAGCGGCCTCGCGCGCATTCGCTTCGTTCATCTTTTCCTTCGCCTCAATGCGAAGGCGCCGGACGCTGCGCGTGGGGATTACGGGCTCAGAGGGCGTGACGATGCGCGCTGTAGTGCGCCTTGCGTCACGCCGCTGCGTGGTCGCTGCACGAACTTTGACGGTCGCCGCGATTCGAAGGCGCCCATTGCCCGCATCGGACAACGATCGCGTCGCGCGCGCGTCACAGACCTGCGCGACAACACGCTCGCCTGCCAAAAAAGGACAATCGATGAACGAGCTCTTGGCGGCGCGCCGTGACGCGCCGGCGATCGGACCGGCTTTGACCAAAGCGAGCGTCGCGGCTCAGCGTCCCAGGAGCGAAACCAACGCGCGCTTTCTCGCCAAGACCGGCGTCCATGCGGTGCGCGGATGCATGGCGGCGCTCGACCGCGTGAGCCCCCACCTGGCCGCCCGCGTCGGTTACCGCTTCCTCTCCGTCCCGCCGCGTCATCGCCCGCGCCCCGACGAGGACAGCCTCCGCGCCGAGGCGCAGGAATGGCGCATCGCCTTCGGGCGCCGCTGGCTGCATTGCTACGGCTGGGGCCGCGGGCCGGCGGTGCTGCTGGCCCACAGTTGGGGCGGTCGGGGCACGCAGTTCGGCCCGTGGATCGCGCCGCTCAGAAGCGCCGGATTCCGCGTCGTCGCCTTCGACTATCCCGCGCACGGGCGATCGACCGGCGGCGACACCGACATGATCGAGATGGCCGAGGCGATCGCCGCCGTCAGCGGGACCTGCGGCCCGCTTCACGCGGTGGTCGGGCATTCCCTTGGGGCGGCGACCAGCCTGCTCGCGATGCGCGACTTCGAGCTGCGAACCGGCGTCTTCGTTTCGATCGCCTGTCTCGCCGATTTCGCCTGGATCGCCGAGGTCGCCGGCGACTTTCTCGACCTCAGACCCGAATTGCGCCGGCGAATGCGCGACATGCTGGTGGCGCGGCACCGCGGCCGCGTCGCGTGGGAGAGCCTCTCGACAGCCGACATCCTGCGCGCGACGCCGATGAAGACGCTGCTCATTCACGATCGCGACGACCGCGAAGTGCCGATCGCCCACGCCCTGGCGCTCAGCCAAGCGGCGGCGCACGCGAGGCTGCTCACCACGACCGATCTCGGGCACCGCAGAATCCTTAAAGATCGGCAGGTCATCGACGCCGCGCTGGCGTTCATCGGCGCGCGCGCCGGCCGCTGACCGGCCTTGCCGCTGGCGGCGCTGCGCAGCGCTTGGCGAACGAAACAGGCTGAGGCTTCCAATCGCGCCGACGGATCAAACTCGACGGAATTTATTGACCGAAACGAAACGTAAACCATCGCGGCCAATGGAATGAAACAATCGACGCCGTGGATGGTTAAACCCCCATGACAAAATCGTCCTCATTTGAGCCCATCGCGGTCCTGATCGTCGAGGACGACGCGATGATCCGCATGATCGCCGCCGAATTCCTGGAGGACGCGGGCTTCGTGGTCGTCGAAGCCGCGAACGCGCAGGAAGCGATCCGCGCGCTGGAGGATCGTCAGCCCATCGACGCGATTTTCACGGATATCAATATGCCCGGCGCGATGGACGGCCTCGATCTTGCGCATTTCGTCCGGGATAGGCGGCCGTCGATCAAGCTGCTGGTGACCTCCGGCCGAATGCAGCTCCCGACCGCCCGATTGCCATCGCAAAGCAGGTTCGTTCTCAAGCCATACCGTCCAGAACAGATCGTGGGAACCTTGCAGGACATGGTTCGGGGCTTCGCAAATGTCCGGTCGTCGCCAGGGGGCGCCGGCGCCAATGCTCCGGCCGCGCATCCGAAGATTTCGTAAGCTGCGACGTTGGCGGTTGCGCGCGGCAATTTCCGCCGGGCGCCAAGGATCGCGACAGCTTGCGCAATCCTCAATTGCGCGTTCCTGCGGCGCGGTCGAGATCATGCCTTGCGTATCGTCCCCGTAACCCCCCCTTTCTGGGGGCTTTTGGTGTCGAATATGCTTTGCAAATTGCAACAAACAGGGATTGTATATCCTCTCTGCGGCGTCCTATGCGGTGGCGTCATGAGCAATCGATTTTCCATCGGGTTCGGAGCGGCGATCGCACTCCTCGCGGTTTTCTTCGCCACCACAGCCAACGCATATTGCGCTCCCGGCGAACGGTGCTTCGTGCAACAGCCTGGCCGCGTCTTCATTCCTCAAGTTCGCCCGCAAATATTCAGGCAAGTAATTCCCGGCGGTCAATTACGGCCTCGCGGCGCGCCAGAGTTTCAACGCTTTGGGGGCGCCTCAAACATGGCGGGACCTGGCATGGGACCGCATGGACATCCAATGATCCAAGGCGTGCACGGATGGCACGAAGCACATAACCGTAGTTCCATGCAGGGGGCTCTGCCTGCCGCCGTGTTCGGCCTCGCAGGGGGCTCATTTGTCGATGTTGAGTCCTATATCGACAACATTGACGTCTCGTCTCCAATCGAACCGACCAGCGGTTGCAACGCTAACCCATGCTTTTGGGGCGCGATGAGCGCCGCGGCAAGCGGCGCTACCGCAAGCGTCACCAATGCAGGCGCTCCGGAGCAAGCGCGCTCGACCGCTCTTCAGGGCTGCCTGCAGAACTCCCAAGGCAATCCGTGTGGGGGAAACTTCCTTGCAGTCGGCAGCCAGTGGATTGTCGCCATTTACTGCCAGAACAACCAAGCGTTCAACACGCTACTTGCCAACGGCGACGATTTTGGTGCTGCTCTACGCAACGACTATCGTACGGCGTTCCAACAGTTTGGCTTCGCTGTAGATGATTGCGGGGTGATTAATGCCATCGCAGCCGATGGCTCTCAATCGAATTATGCCGGACAGGAATAAAGCGGAATTGCGGTGACGCCCCCTCCCCGTAAACCCCCGCAACCCCGTCGAACAGCGCCGCGGCGCCCGTCTTGACCGAGCATCCCCGCCTGTAGCGACGGCTCTCCGAAAATCGCTATCAGGCGCGCCTTGATTTTGTTTTCACCCGTAAGCGGGCTGCGGCCGTCGTTGAGCTTGCCGCAATCGAACTCCAGCGCCGGCGAGGCGGTCAGGAAGGCGGCAAGCATGACGATCACGCGAGGCGTTGGCGGTTGCCGAACGCGAACGGCCGGACCGATCAATCCGTGCTCACGCTCTCCAGCGTCGACTCCGTGCGCAGCTCCAGCGTCGGGCTGCGGAAAATGTTCACGAAATGGACGTCGACGCCGAGGGCCGGCGCGTAGTCCTCATCGACGACGGCGCGGTATCCCGACACGAACTGGTTTTGCGTTTTCGTGTCGCTTTCGCGGTGGACGTGGACGATCTCGACATCGCAGCCGAACAACGACCGCGTTTCGTGCGCGCCGATCGTCTGCGTCGTGGTCTCGACGCCGTACGGCTTTCCGCCCAGGGTGATGGTCTTGCGATAGCTCGAGGCGGCGCCGGGCGCGAGCGACCACATGTCGCCGTCGACCGGCTGAACCTCGTATTTCATCGCAGGGGCCGCGGAGAGCCGGTACTGGTCGCGATGAGGATGCCGCGATCGAATTCGTTGATGACCTCCGGAGTGCCTGCGGCGGCGCTGCGCAGTTTCAAGAGCGTATGAGCGCCGCGCTCGACGCCGACGCCGTAGCGCTCCGTCGATCCCGTCTTCCCGTTCTTCACCGTCAAGGCCCCGGAAAACGGGCTGTGGCCGTCGGCGAGCTTGCCGCAATCGAGCGCCTGCCCGGGCGAGGCCGCGAGCATGGCGGCGAGGACCAGGAATTGTCTCATCAAATGCGCCTCCTGGACCGATATTCGCCAGTTGGCCGGCGCTTAACCGGCATCCACCGGATGGTCGCCGGTTCAAACCCAATCTGCGCCCGTTGCCGGTTCCGGGCAAGCCGGGACCTTCCGCCGAACCGCCGCCGGCGCGCCGGTGGACCGCGTCGAGCCCCTCCGGGGTTACGGCGACCCCATACACAATCCCCGATCAAGGCCGTTCAGCGCAACGAATGATGGCCCGAGCGGTCGAGGCGGGGATCGAAATCGCGCTCGTCGGCTGACAAGGAAGAATCCTCCCCCTGACGTCGCAAGCGGGCGGGACACAGACGCCGCCTCGACCGCATAAGGATTCTTGAACGCTCGCCGCGGCGGGCGCGGGGCAGCCCGCGTCTTCATGCACGCATAAGAATATCTTGATCCGGGTATAGGCGGCATTCGCGGAGGCGCCTCGCCGAACCCAGTTTTTTCCCGCAAATATCGCATCGAACGCTCGAAAACAGCGCAAAACGATCTGCGATTGTCGTCAAAGCGCGTGAGAACAACGTCGAATCATGCGGCGCCGAGCGCGCCGAAGCGGGGCGCGACGTTGACGACAGCGTTCACGATGACCTTCGTGATCGCCACAGCCGCCCCGCCGTCACCATCGCCATGGCGCGGCGCACGAGACTTCCGACAGTCCCGGTCTCTTCCTCGTCCTCGACGAGATCGAAATACGGCCGCAGGTCTCGATATCGGGCGTCCAGCCAAGCCCATGCCGCCTCTGCGTCGGGCGGCGCGCGCATGGCGTTGATACTCACCAGCTCCAGGCATTCCTTCGGCTCGCGCCGGGCGAGCACGCGCCGCCATTCGGCTTTGAGAGCGCGCGCCTGTTCGACGGAGAGGCCTTGCTGCAGGTTCTCGACGGCGACGTCGTCGTCCTCATTGCTGAAATACAGGTCCAGGAAGTACGACAGCTCGGTCGATTTACGGCTCCTCTGTCGGGGGCGATTCATTTTATGGCTCCTCTGTCGAGGGCGGCGCGGCTGCCTTCTTCTTCCGCCACGGCGCCTCGCGCTGCCAGTCGCCGGCCATGATATTTCCGATCGGGTCGATCGTGTCGACAACCCCAGCAAGGCCAAAGTCGTCGATCTGGCGACGCATGGAAGCGGCGTTCTTGTACGCCAGAGGCAGTTCGGACACGTCGGGAATCCCGCAGAAATAGCGCACGTCGATCCCCGGCGCCTGCTCGGCGATCATGTCCCGCGCGGTCTTGCCGGCGTTGCGCTTCATGAAGTGGCTGCGGCTGAAATTCCGCCCGGCGCCGTGCGGTGAAAAGCCGAGACCATTCGGGGCGTCGAGGCCCCGCGCGATCAGGATCGGCTCGGCCATATTGAGCGGAATCAGCGTCAGGCCGTTGGTGTCGGACGCGAAGCCGTCGTAGGCCGGCGTCGCTCCCTTGGCGTGGTAGAACAGGCCATCGGTCTTGCGAAACACGAAGTTGTGCTCGTTCCAGAAGCGCTCGCGCCGTTGCAGCCCGAGCGCGTCGGCGACCATGTCGTGAATTGCGTAATGGTTGCTCCTGGTCCATTCGCGAACGATCTGGAGGGCGCTCCAATAGTCGTCGCCCTCGCGCGTCTCGCTCGGAATCCAGGCGTTGTGCGGCGCGGTTTCCGGCGACAATTGCTCGCGAAATTTCTCGGCGACCGCCATCCCCGCCTTGTAGAGACGGGCGCCGGGCGCGCGTGAGCCGTGGTGTGTGACAAGGGCGACTTCGCCGGACGATGCGACGCGGCCGACATAGAAAAAATGATTTCCGTCGCCCTGCGTGCCATGATGCGCGATCGCCTCGTTTTCGAACTGGCGAAGAAATGGATTGCGCGCGAACCTTTCAAGCAAGACCGACGCGGGCTTGATTTGCGCGCCGCTTGCGCGGCCGCCGCCGCCAAAATGCGACAGCCTCATTCCAGCGTCGAGCAGAGCCGTGGCGTCCGTGTCCTTGCCAAAAGTCGTCACCGCCATCGAACAGCAAATGTCGGACGAGTGCATCCCCGGATGAATCGCCTCTTTCGCCGCCACGACGCCGCCGACCGGAATGGTTCCGCGCTGATAGCCCGAAGGACAGGCGTCCGGCATGATCGCGCCGGCGACGATCGTCGGAACGCGCATCAGTTCGGCCATATGCGCCTCGACCTTGGCGAGGTTGTCGATCTCGTCTTCGCCCTCCGGCGTCATGTTGACGCTGTAGCCGAGCGCGCCCGGCGCGCGCAGACCGACAGCCGGCGCCGGCGCAAACCGCTCGGCTTCCCGCCGCGCCGCCGCCTCATCGCCGCCGTTCGCGAGGACCGCGTTGGCGGCTTCGATCGCCTCGGGAAACCACCGCCCGGGTTTGAGGCCCCAATCGATCAACGTCTTGCCGGAAATGCTCATCGCTTTCTCTTCCTCGTTCAAGCCGCCGTGCATCCAAAACGCCAGCTTATTGAAACATCTCACGCCTTCGACGATTGGCGCGCCGCCGCCGTGGTTTGATAGGAGCCTTCGCCATTCAGGATCCAGTCGACGGCGAGGTCGTGCAAATCATCGTCAATGAGGCCATCGAGCGCCTGGTCGACGCAGGCCCACAGGCCGGTGACGATCCGCCGCGCGGCGGACGCCGCCCTCGCGAGATCAGCGCGACGGACGGTCCATATGGGTTCGCCGCGGCATGGGAGACCATTGTCCGCCGCTTCGTCGTGAATCGCCAGCCAGACGTGCTCGCCGTGCGGCTTGGCCAGCAGCGCGGGGTGGCCGATCCAGAATTTGCGCCATTCCGGTTCTGGCGCCGTGAGCGGACCGCTCTGCGCGCCAAGCGCCGCCATCGATTCCCAGGATGACAGATCGCCGAGATCGCCGCAGCAATGCGGCTCGATGACCAGCGAACCGTCGGCGAGGAGGCAGCAGCCGCCATCAAGCGCCGTCGGGAGGACGCTCTCCCGGATGCGTGGGTACGCCGCAATCAAGAGAGCGCGCATCATCGACGAATTGGCGATCTTCTCGAGATCGACATAGCGATCCAGAAGCGGATGCCCGCCAGTCAACCTGCCGCGCGGGTCGGCGACAGGCGCGAGTCGAATGACGTCGGCGATTTCGATCAGCGGGTTGTCGGCCATCGGGATTGGTTCCTGGAAGCGCCTGGTTGATTGGAGTAGTCGGAAGAAGGGATGGCCTGAACGCTCGCCGCGCTGTCGCCGAACACCGCCGCCGGCCCCTCCCCCAACCGAGGAAAAGGAACAGGCGGCGGATCGAGCGCCGGCGTCGATCGTTCATCCGATGCGATGAACGCGCCGGATCATCGGCACGGGAGGTTGTAGCCGTTGCGGTACCAGTAGCACCACGCGACCTGCGCGCCGGGCGTCTTGGCGACCTCGGCCCTCAGCGAAGAGTCCGGGTTGCCGAGTTCGATGGCCCGAACGATCGGCCGCGACTGCGCGCCGGCGTCCTGCGCCTTCGACTCCATTGCAGCCTGGGCCGCCGAGCCGAACAGGCCGACGACGAGGCCGAGAGCAGCGATCGAAACAAAGGAGATTTTCATGACGGTTTGCTCCAGTTGCGCGAGCGACCCGAAACGACATTTTGTCGTCAGCCGCCGCTCGCGCCGGAATCATTCCGCCGATTCATCCGCCCGCGCTGTTCCCCGGGGAACAGCCGACGATCTTTTGACGCCGCGCGAAGGCTTGCTTCGGGTCCTTGACGCCGGGGTGTCGACCCGGACCGCGATGAGCGTTTGCGACGTCACCCGATCGTCATTGCGGGCAGTGGAGGAGCAATCCAGAGCCGGACCGCGGAAGCCTCAGTCTGGATTGCTTCGTCGCTGCGCTCCCTCGCAAGGACGACCGACAGTCTTGGCCAACATCACTCCCCTCAATTCCCGTAGCGCACCGGGTCCTTGAACAGCGTCTTTATCGAGGGTTGCGCGCTCGCATAGGATTCGAGATTGCGGAAGTCGTCGATCTTCCAGACGCCGCCCGTTCGCTTCAACTGGAACCGCGTGCGGTCGCCGGCTTTCGGCTGGGTGTTGGGATCGTCACTCGTCCCGATCGAGGCCTCGACCGTCGCGTTGTCGCCGTCCGCCTTGATGACCGTGGCGCTGAACAGGCGCGCATGCTCCACTCCCTGGCTGCCGGTGAAAAACTCGGCGTCATAGAGGTTGATGTGTTTCTTCATTGCGATCCGGCCGCCGCTTTGCACGGCGGCCAGCAGATCGCGCGTCAGGTAGGGCGCGAGTTTCGCGCCGAAACCGGCGTCGCTCCAGCCGGGCAAGGCGTGCTTGTCGGTGAGTTCGATCACCGTCTGGACCACGGAGCGCGGATCGGCGGGCGCAAACGCCTCGTCAGCGAGGGAGGACGAAGCCGCGCAAGCTGACAGAGCCATTCCCAGCGATGATGCGAGTGACGGACCTCATCGGCGAATTCCTCATTTGTCGACCAAGTTGCCCGATCGTCGCGTTCCGCGCCTTCGCGTTGCCGCGCAGCGGCGCTCCTGCCGAATGACACGACTTGGGTCGCCCGTCCAGCGCCGCAGCGCTGCCCTTTTCGCGAGCGTCGTCAAGGCGCCTGAAACAAAACATTGACCAGGTCCCGGTTCGCGAAGATTCTATTCCGGCGCAAGCGAAGGCTCGACTTTGGGTCACGGAAGAGGCGAGGAGGAGAAAGAGTCGGCGCCATATCGAATCGTCGTCTCGTAAATCCGGCGCGGACAAAAAATCATCCCAACCCGTTGATTCCATTGAATCCACGTCCAAAAAATCATCGAAAACCGACGCCTTCCAGATATTTTTTCCGCCGCCGAACCGCAAAAGGACGCCGTGATGCAGCCAGGACAGGCGAGTCGCACCGCGCTTGGCGCCGCCGGCCATCGCGCGGCGCATCAGGTGCTGGAGCGCGGAGCGATCTTCGCCGATCCGCTGGCGCTGCGCATCCTCGGTGAGGAAGCCGAGGCGGCGATCGACGAGGCGCGGCGCGAGCCGCTGAGGCGCGCCCTGCGGCTGTTCATCGCGGCGCGCACGCGCTTTGCCGAGGACGCCCTGGCCAATGCGCTGGCGCGCGGCGTGCGCCAGGTCGTCGCGCTGGGCGCGGGCCTCGACACCTACGCCTATCGCGCCAGCCTGCCGGCCGGGGCGCGGGCGTTCGAGGTCGACCACCCGGCGACGCAGGCCTGGAAGCGCGAACGGCTCAGCGAGGCTGGCATCGCGATCCCCGAGGCGCTGACCTTCGCGCCGGTCGACTTCGAGCGCGAGTCGCTCGCCGATGGCCTCGCGGCGGCGGGCTTCGATCCGGCCGGGGCGAGCTTCTTCACCTGGCTCGGCGTCGTCCCCTACCTCACCGAGCAGGCGGTGTTCGCGACGCTCGGCTTCATCGCGGCGCTGCCGGGCGGCGGCGAGGTGGTGTTCGACTACGCCAATCCTCCGGACACGGTCGTCGACGCAGAGCGCCGCGCCTTTCTCGAAGCGCTGGCGGCGCGCGTCGCGGCGGCCGGCGAGACCTTCCGCAGCTATTTCGACACCGCCGCGCTCACAGCGCGATTGCGGGCGATCGGGTTCGCCGAGATCGAAGACATTGGCGGCGCCGAGATCGCGGCGCGTTACCTGCCCGGCCCGCCGCGATCCTCGTCCGGCGCCGGCGGCCACATTCTGCGCGCCGCCACGCGATGAGGCGCTGACCAGGAAGGCCCTCCAACCTCCGCGCTTCACGCCCGGCCTTGTGCCGGGCATCCACGCCGATCCGCTGTCCCCAACCTCGAAAGCTTCTCGCAGCGGCGCCGCGTGGATGGCCGGGACGAGCCCGGCCAAGACGTGCCGGGGGCGGCGAGGAACCAGGGTAAGCGCGATCGGCGGCTATCGCATGTTGCCGGTGTGGCCGAGCGAGTAGCGTCCGGGTTGCGGCCAGACCGTCAGGCCGTGCGGCATGCCGCCCACCGGAATGGTCTTCACCGAACCGTCGTTGGTGTCGATCGCATAGACCGCGCCGTCGTAGCGCGCCGACAGCCACAGCGTCGCCCCGTCGGCGCTGACATTGCCCATGTCGGGGCTGCCGCCGTTGGGGATCGGCCAGTTGGCCACGACCTCGCGGCTCTTGAAGTCGATCACCGATATGCTGCCGGCGCCTTGCCGGACGCCGGCCAGATTGTGGGTGCCGCGATTGCTGACATAGAGGCGCTTGCCGTCGCGGCTGGGGTAGAGGCCGTGCGTGCCGACGCCGGTCGGGATGAAGGCGATCTCCTTGAACGCGTCGCCGCTGACCACCACCACGCCGTCGCCGAGCATGTCGGCGACGAAGAACACCGCGCCGTCGGGCGACACCCTTATGTCCTGCGGCATGTGGCCGGCCGCCAGGTTCAGCGTGCCCACCAGTTCGTGACGGTTGATGTCGATCTTGACGAGCGAATTGTTGTATTCGCAGGTGAAGATCGCGTAGGAGCCGTCCGGCGCGAAATCGGCGTGGTTGATCCCCGAGCACTGCGGCGCGTTGATATAGCCCTGCAGCTCCATGGTGTGCGGATCGCGGAACTCGAGGCGGCGCATCGCCTCGGCCACCACGATCGCCGAGCGCCCGTCCGGCGTGAAATACATGTTGTAGGCGTCGTCGACCTTGACCGGCGCGCCCGGCTTGCCGGTCTTCGGGTCGATCGGCACCAGCGAGCCATGCGCGCCGCGCCCGCTGACGTCGTCGGTCACCCACAGCGTCTGCAGGTCCCAGGAGGGGACGATGTGCTGCGGGCTGGCCCCGGCGGCGAAATGGTCGACGACGGCGAACGTCCTGGGGTCGATCACATCGACCTCGCCGGTCGCCAGGTTCGGCGAATAAATGCGCGGCAGGGCGCCCGCCACCGCCGGGCTGAAATTGCCGGCGCGGGTCTCCGAATAGACATTGGTCGGGTCGATCACCGGCGGCGCCGCGGCGGTGGCGGGCGGAAGCTTGAACGTGTCGGGGGGCCCCAGCTCGAAGGCGGCGCGGCGGATGAAATCCTCCGGCCGGTCATCGCCCTCGACGAAATGGCGGCACAGCGCGGCGCATTGATCGGCGGTGACGCAATAGGTCGAGACGGGCAGCGACTGCGCGCTCTCCAGCAGCGAATCCGACCCCACGGCGGCGAACAGAGCGACCACCAGCAATCGAGGAAAGGGCAACGCCATCGTCCCAGCCATGCATCCAGCCGACGCCGTTCCCTGCGGCGGCGGCGATGATTCCCGCCGACAATGGCGCCGCCAAAATGACTAGTCGATGAACAATCGCCGGCCGCCCCTGCGTAAAATGACCGCAGAAGGACGATTCGCGCGGCCGACAGCTCTGTTGCGCGACGCCTGGTTCCGCCCTCCGCCGCTGGCCGGTCGGGCCCCGGCTTTCGCGATGGCGGGCGGAAGGGGGCGGCCGCTGACGATCGGGCGGCGCTCGAAGCCTCCGATCGCTTTAGACCCCGCCGGCCGCGTCACCACAGCGCATCCCGCCGGCATTGCCTTGCTAGCGCGAATAGGTTCTAGGTCCGAATCGCGGCTCATCCGGGAAGGGGCAGATGGCGGTTTCCACGCAAGCGCTCGAGGCGAGGCCGCGCGCGCCCGAGCCAGAGCATATGGGCATCGCGGCGCTTTGCGCGCTGGCGGCGATCGTCGGCGTCGTGACGGGTTTCGGCGCGTTGCTGTTCCGCCTGATGATCAGCTTCGTCCACAATCTGTTTTTCCTGCAGACGATTTCGCTGAATTACGATTCCAGCCAGTTCACGCCCGCCAACCCCTGGGGCGGATGGGTGGTTCTGGTTCCGGTCGCCGGATCGCTGATCGTCACTTTCGTCGTCGCCAATTTCGCCCCGGAGGCCAAGGGGCACGGCGTGCCCGAGGTGATGGACGCGATCTACTACAAGGGCGGCATTATCCGCCCGGTCGTCGCGGCGGCCAAATCCCTCGCCTCCGCCGTGGCGATCGGCACCGGCGCGGCGGTCGGCCGCGAAGGCCCGATCATCCAGATCGGCTCGGCGCTGGGCTCGACCTTCGGCCAGATCATCCACCTGTCGCCCGGCCAGCGCATCACGCTGGTCGCCGCGGGCGCCGGCGCCGGCATCGCCGCCACGTTCAACACGCCGATCGGCGGCGTGCTGTTCGTGACCGAACTGATGTTGCCGGAAGTCAGCGTCAACACCTTCCTGCCGGTCGCGACCGCGACCGGCATCGCCACTTTCGTCGGCCGGCTGTTCTTCGGACCCAATCCCGCTTTCATGGCGCCGCCGCTGGCGCCGCTGCCCAACGATCTGGTCGCCGGCGCCTTCACGCTGCTGCTCTACATCCTGCTCGGCGCGCTGACCGGGGTCGCCGCCGCGGCGTTCATCCGCAGCCTGCACCTGATGGAGGATGTTTTCGACAAAATCCCCGGCCGTTACCTCAGGCATATGCTCGGCATGCTGTTGGTCGGCGTGCTGATCTACATGCTGTTCAGGACGTTTGGGCACTACTACGTCGAAGGGGTCGGCTACGCGACGATCCAGGCCATTCTCGGCGGCCAACTCGACGGCGCCGCGCTGCTGGCGCTGCTGTTCCTGTGCAAGATGGCGGCCACCTCGATCAGCCTCGGCGCGGGATCATCAGGGGGCGTATTTTCGCCGTCTCTCTATATGGGCGGCACCCTGGGCGCGGCCTTTGCCGGGGTTCTCGCCAATCTGCTGCATATTCCGGTCAGCGCGCCCGCCTTCGCGATGGTCGGGATGGGCGCGATGGTGGGCGGGGGCACCGGCGCGGCGATGACCGCCGTCACCATGATCTTCGAGATGACGCGCAACTACGACATCGTGCTGCCGATGATCCTCGCGGTCGGCGCCAGCCTCGCCACCCGTCGCCTGTTCTCGCGCGAGAACATCTACACCCTCAAACTGATTCGACGCGGCCATCCGGTGCCCCGCGGCCTGCACGCCAATATGTTCCTGGTGCAGAGCGCCAGGGACGTGATGGAGACTGACGCGCCGATCCTTCCCGCCGACACCCAACTCGACGAGTTTCTGTTGCGACCCGAGAACAAGGGCGCCATCCGCCACGTCGTGGTCACCCGCGACGGTCGAATCTTCGGCGTGTTGCGCATCAATACCCGCATCCGCAGCCCGCTCGCCCAGGCGCAAAGCGGCGTGACGCTCGGCGCGGTCGCGCAGAAGAACTTCACGATCGTGCGCGAGGGCGAAGCGATGTTCGACGTGATCACCCGGATGTCGCGCAAGGACGCGACGATGGCGTTGGTGGTGTCCGCGCAAGCCGGCAAGGCGACGCCGCGGCCGGCTCACATCCTTGGGGTCATCACCAAGGAGCACGTCGCCGATTCCGTCGCGCGTTCGGTGAATATCTATCCCGGTTAGTCCGCTTCCCAGCGCCCTCTATCCGGCGCCGAGTCGGCGTGGCCGGTCGGCCGACGCCGATCGGCGGCGACCGTTCTGGCCTGTCAGGACCGGCGGCCCCGGCGGGCACTGCCATCCCTGGGCGCATCGGCGCGCCTGCCCGGCCGGTTATCACCTCGGCCCCGACGCCCGGCGGCGCTGGCCCAACTGAAAGCCGGCGATCAGACAGCGCGCAGGATCGCTTGAATGACAAGGCCGGGCCGGACAGGCCAGGCCGTTTCGTTTCCCCGTCGCCGCGATCCCGGATTTCGCCGTTCTTTCGAACCGAACCGGGAGCGAGGCGCCCAGACGCCGCGCCTCAATCGATGAAGGTCCTGCGGAGCGTCGACGACAAGGGGGAGATCAGATAGTTCAACACAGTGCGCTCGCCGGACGCCACGATGACCTCCGAAGGCATGCCGGCGATGACCCGCGAGCGGAGATCTTCGGGAATTTCCGCTTTGTCGAGGACCACGATGCCCCGGTAGTAGGGCTGCTTGGAGCCTTCGTCGATCAGTCGGTCGCGGGAGATCGATTCCAGACGGCCGATCAGCAACGGGATGAGGCGCGAATGAAAGGCGGGAAAGCGAATCTCCGCCTCCTGCCCGGCGTGCACGCCGTCGATGTCGGTCGGCGAGAACTGCGCCTCGACGATCAGCCGCTCTTTCTCAGGGACGATGTCGAGCAGCGCCTCGCCGGGGCGCACCACCTGCCCGATCGTGAAGACCTTCAGGTTCTGCACCGTGCCGGAAACCGGCGCGGTGACATCGATCCGCCGCAGGACATCCTGCGCCACCGCAAGCTTTTCGCGCAGGTCAGAGAGCTTCTGGCGCGTGTCGACCAGCGTGGCCTCGACCTCTTCCTGGAACTTTTCCCTCAGCTGCTGCACCTGGTAGGTGTATTCGCCGATTTGCCCCTGCGCCTTGGCGGCGTCGGTGATGGCCTGGCCGATGACCCCCTGCAGCCGCTCGCGCTCCCGCTCCATGCTGTAGAGCCGGGTCACCGGCACCAGGTTCTTCTCGCTGAGGCCGCGCAGGCCGACCAGCTCCTTTTCGATGAAGGCGATCTGCTTTTCCGTGGATTCCCTCTGGACCCGCACGCCGTCGATCTGGATCGCCAGTTGCTTCATCCGCGATTCCAGCACGTCGACCTGACCCTGGAGAGAATCGCGCCGCTTGGAGAAATCGGCCTGCTGGTCGACCGTGAGGTGCGAGAAGAACCCCTCCCCGGCGTGCTCTTCGATCGCGCGCGGCCAGACGATCGCCTCTTTCTGATCGCGTTCGGCGACGAGGCGGGCCTCGATCGCCAGGGACGAGAAAAACTGGTTTTCGAGCGCGTCGAAGGTCGCCTTGGCCTGGACATTTTCGAGCCGGAACAGCGTGGCGCCGGCGGCGACGGCATCGCCTTCCTTGACGAGAATGGCCCGGATGATGCCGCCTTCCAGATGCTGCACCGTCTTGTGGTTCGTCTCGATCGAGACGACGCCGGGCGCCTCGATCGCCTTGTCGATCTTGGTCACCGCCGCCCAACCGCCGACGACGCCGAATGTCGAGAGGATCAGCCCGTAGCCGACCACGGCTATGGGGCGCCAGTTCGCCGGCCGGCTCGGATTCTCCGGTGAAATTCTCATGACGCGCTCGCCTTGTCTTCGTTGGTCACTACGACAGGGGCTGAACCCTGCCCGGAGGCGTTCCGGACGACTTTGGGTCCGGTCACGCGACGCAATATCTCGTCCCTGGCGCCGAACGTCTGCACCATGCCCTCTTGCAGGATCAACAGCTTGTCGACCATCGACAGAATGTTGACCTTGTGGGTCACCAGAATGACCGTGGCGCCGATAGCCTTGAGTTTCTGGAGCGCCGCCAGCAACGCCTCCTCGCCGGCCGCGTCGAGATTGGCGTTCGGTTCGTCGAGCACGATCAGGCTGGGCGTGCGATACAGGCTTCTGGCCAATCCGATGCGCTGCCGCTGCCCGCCGGACAGAACCTGCCCGTTCTCGCCGATATTGGTGTTGTAGCCGTCGGGCAGATTCTGGATCAGCTCATGGCAGCCGGCGAGGCGGGCCGCCGCGATCACCGCCTCATCGTCGATCTCGTCGAACCGGGCGATGTTCTCGGCGACGGTGCCGCCGAACAATTCCACGTCCTGCGGCAGGTAACCGAGATGGCGTCCCAGCTCCTTGGGATCCCAGTGGAGCAGATCGGAGCCATCGAGGCGCACCGCGCCGGCCGTCACCCGCCACACGCCCACCAGAACGCGCGCCAGACTCGACTTGCCGGCGGCGCTCGGGCCAACGATGCCGAGCAATTCGCCTGCGCCGACCGCGAAGGACACGCCGCGCAGGATCGGCGATCGGCCGCCGGGCGCGCCTGCGACGATGTTCTCCACGGTCACCGAACCCTGGGGACGCGGCAGCGACATCCGCTCCGGTTCGGCTCCCACCAGCGCCAGCAACCGCCCCATGCGGCCGAAGGCCTCCCGCGCGCCGAGGAAGCCCTTCCAGTTGGCGACCGCCAGTTCGATCGGCTGCAGCGCGCGCCCGATCAGAATGGACGCGGCGATCATCATGCCCGCCGATATTTCGTGCCGGACCGCCAAAAATGCGCCGACGCCGAGAATCAAGGTTTGCAGGAGCATCCGGAAGAATTTCGTGAAGGCGACGATCGCGCCCGCCCGGTCGCTCGCTCTGGCCTGCAACGCGAGAACTTCCGAATGGTGGCGGCTCCAGCGGCCGATCAGCGCGTCGACCATTCCCATCGCCTGGACGACCTCGGAGTTGCGGAACGTCGACTGCGCGCTCTGCCCCGCCGTCATGCTGGCCTTCGAGGCGGCGAGCAGCGTCTTGCGGGTGGCGATCTCGTTCAGCAGCGCCAGGCCCAGCGTCGTCAGGCCGCCGATAATCGCGATGACGCCAAACCACGGATGCAGCACGAAAGCCGCCAGAATGAATACCGGAAACCACGGCGCGTCGCAGAACGCGATCAGGCCGGAGCCGGTCAGAAACTCGCGAATGGTGTCGACGTCGCGCAGGTTTTGCTGATTGATGGCGTCCGGCTGCAACAGGATGCCCTGGTAGACGACCTTGAACATCGGCGCGGCGAAGCGCTCGTCGAAAAGCACGCCCGCCCGCACCAGCAAGCGCGAGCGCAACGTCTCGAGCCCCGCCCACACCATCAACAACGCCGCGGCGATCACCGTGAGCCCGCCGAGGGTGGCGAGATTGCGGGTGCCGAGCACGCGATCGTATATCTGCAGCATGTACAACGGGCTGACGAACATCAGCAGATTCAGGAAAAAGCTGAATATGATCGCCGTGGCGAACGCCGGCGCGATCGCTCTTAGCCCCTTGCGTAGAGCATCGTTGGTGATGCGTCTCGCACTGGCGTTCCTCATCGCATGAATCCCTTGTCCAGAGACAATGACCGACGTCGTCAACCATCAACCAACGAGACCGATCGAGGGCGGCTTGCGACCGGATGAACGGGGACGCAGGCATGATCGATCGAGCCAAACCTCAACCTTGCTAGGCCGAGTGAAACACGCCCGCGAAATCTGCCGTCGGAAGCACGCCGACCAGCTTGATGATTGCATCGAGGGCGGGATCGAAGACGTGGTTGCCCACCACGTCGACGAAGACGTACGAATCCCCCTTGTATGAAAAGAGCACGGCCTGATGAGCCAGCGACGCGCCCGCCGCTGTCGCGGCCGTCGTCGCCGCCGCCAACAGATTGGCCGAAGCGTCAATCGAGGTCTGCTGCGACGAACCAGGGCTGAGGCCATTGATGAACGTGTCGGCGACCGTCGCGTCGCCCACGCTCACCTGATCGGCGCTCCTCAGGCCGGCGATGGCGACGTGGGTCGCGCCGTCCGCAAAATACAAACGCCCCTGCCCGGCGCCCAGCGTGACGGTCACCGCTTCGGAGGCGTTCATGTCGGTGACCGCGCCTCCCCCGGCGCCCAGAGCGATCGACACCGGACGCCCTCCGGCGGCAAGATCGGAGATTCCGCCGGCGTTGAGCGTCAGGAAGCCGCTGAGCCCGCTGGCGTCGATGTCGACGCTTTGACCGTCGGTCGGCTTGACGCCCAGTATGGCGTCGATTTCCAGCCCGCCGCCGCCGATAAGCTGCAGGTTCGTCAACGCGGGATCAATGATCGTCTGCGCCACGTTGTCGCCGCCCGACGACGCGATCGACAGATCTTCGACTCCATGCGCATCGATCAGCCCGACGCTCACGGGCGCATTCTGGTCGGCGGCGCCAAGATCGAGAGAGAGCGCAAGCGTCCCGGTCGCCGAACTCGCGCGCCCGCCGAAGCCGAAAATCGCCGAGTTGAGATCGACGTCGATCTTTATCGTCGCATTGTCGCCCAGATTTTCCAGCGCGACGCTGTCTTGTGAATCAACAATGAAGTTGCCGGAGTCGATGGAGAGAACCGTGGCGCCCGCCGCGCGGTCGCCAAGATCGATGCCGATTGTCAGAGTCCCCGTGAGCTTCGAAGCGTCGAGTCGCGAGGCGCCGAACGTGGCGGCGGACTCGTGCAATGTGAGACTTTCCTGCCCGGTGATCTCGAGGCTGAAATCCGCACCCTGACCGCGCGCCGTATCGAGAATGTTCAGATCGTTGGCTTTCGCTCCGTGGCTGTCGACGACGAGGCGCACGGGCTGCGCGTCTGGCGGCGCAGACTCAGCGAGAGACACGTGGGTCGCGCCGTCTAGTCTCAGCTTTTGCGCGACAGGCGCGGACGAGGACGTCGCGTCGTAGAACAGGTCGACGTCGGCTGTCGTGTGGCTCGCAAAGTCGATCGATTCGGCCGCGCCGGCGTTGATCAGCGTCAACTCGCCCTGACCGGAAACGACGAGGCGCCAGAGGCCCCCGGCGGCAAGGTCGAGGCTTCCGCCCCCGGGCGCCAGCGTGACCGCCAGATCTCGCTCGCTGTCGGAAATCAGCGGAAGACCCGGTGCGCCGTCATCCAGCGCCGCGGCCAGGACGCCGAGGACGCCCGCAGTCTTCGTGGAACTCCCCAGAACGGCGGGACGCCACCGCGTCGCGCCAAGGCCGTCGCCGCTGGCGTCAATCGCGCCGGTGGGGCCGAACATCGTCGCCAGCGCCGGATCGATGAGATTTGCTTGCGGCCTGTCGACCGCGGCGACGAGGTCCCGGCTCGGGCCGACCAGGATCGCCACGCGCCCGTCATCGGATTTGTCGATCTGAGCGCGCGTCTCGAGGGTCTGGTCGGCGGCGGTTCCCAGCGCCCTCTCGACCGGCGACGCGAACACGTCCGGCAAGGGCGTCGTAGGCTCTCCCGTCGCCATCGACCGGGCGACATCGGTCACCAGATTGGCTTCGTAGAGGGCCGCGAAGCCCAACGCAGCCTGTTCCACCGCTTGCCAGGCGCCGCCGGCCTCGACGCCTTCGGCGCCATGCCCACGCCATACAGCGGCCGCGAAAGCCTCGCTGAAAGCCTTGAGCACCGCGGCCTTCATGGCGCCGGGCCGGACAAGATGGCCGGACGACGGATCTTCGTGCGACGCCTTCGGCAATTCCGCCGCATGAGCCGGATGCTGCACAAGCGCATCGACCGAAAACATCGCCGCCGCGACAAGCAGGCTCAGCAGTGCGGAAGGGTGAGCGACGACCCCGCCAGCCTTCGGCATGGCCTGCGGCTTCGGAAGCGTTGAAACGTAAGCCTTGGTGAGGCCGACGAAACTGGTTCCGATCAACGGCTCCGGCAGCGTCAAGCAAAACAGATGATAAAGGCCGTCGATTCGTGCGATGTGAACGACGACCTGCCCGTCCGGGTGGCAGAAAACGAACCACGGGTCGCCTTCATCCGATACGCCACAGTCGGTCTCGACGGCGAAGGCCGCTTGATTGAGCGCGTGTTCGACGCGATACAACTCGGCCAATTCGTCGTTTGTCCAACCAGCGCGCGTCTCGGACCTTCCCGGCCATTGTAGTACAGCCCGCCTCATCCCAGCCCCATCGACCGCAAAACTGCGACGGTCCCCTTCGCGACAAGCCCGTCGGTTGAGCGCAACTAACCATCACAACCTATGCGTGTCAACAACGATGCGTCGTCAGTTCGGTTGCAGGAAGCCGCGCCGCTCGCGGTGGGCGGAATGTTCTTGGAAATCCAAGCCGGCGCTGGTCAGAAGGATCGCCGTCGCACAGGGGATCGGCGCTGCTGCATCGTTGCTCGCCAGGCGTCCGGGCGCCGCGCGCATCGCGCCGATTCGCCCATCGCAACTCCCGGCCCATGGCGGCCGGCGCCGGTTTGCGCATGAGGGACGGCGGCGGCGGCGCCGTGGTTACTCCTCGGCGAGGGCGCTGGTTCGCCGATCAAGTCTCAGGAGGCGCCCCAAACAGGATTTCGAAGGTCACCGGATCGTAGAAGCGCAACAGTTCGCGAACGAACGCTGCGGCGTCGACGCCCAACGCCGCGGCCCAGACGCGATAGCGATCGGGCGGCACGCGACCGCGACCGGTCTCCAACTGAGAGATGAACGTGTAATATTCCGCGCCGACCAGCTTCGCCAACTGCCGCTGAGAGAGGCCGCGCAGTTCACGCAATTCTCGCAGCCATTGCCCGCCCGCTCGCCGCAATTCCTGCACTTCCGTGTCCGAGCGCTTTTGAACGCTGCCATACATCCTCTTGGTCCTTGTTTGCAGTTTACTCTACCATCAAACCGGCGCGGTTCGCAAGACACGAAATCGCGCACGACCAGGAAACGCAGCGCGTCCGCACGGGCGTCAGATCGGGTTGGCGAGGCCTGGAACGGAAGACTTCGGCGCTTCCTTGATGTTGATTGAAACATCATAGGCGGCGACCAAGCCGTCCGCGTTGGTCACGAGGTAGACGAAGTGGTCGGTCCCGGCGACGCCCGGGCGCGCCTGGTAGAACGCCACCTGGGCGGGGATCCTCAACCCCGGACAACTCGGCAGGTTGTTGGTCGTCAATACGCCGCGGCGAACGGTGAACAACCCGGATCGCGGCGCTTCGACAACTCGGATCGTCGGCAGCGCCGCCGCCGTGCAGTCCTTGTGCGCGGAGCCGTAGTAGCCGATCTGCACCGGCCTGGCCGAAGTCGCATCGAAACTCGTGTAGTTCGTGCTCGACGGGGCCTGCGCGAGCGCCGTCGCCGGAACAGCGACCACCGCCGCGTGGAGAGCGACAATGGCGGACCAGTCTGCAAGACAACTCATCGCGCCTCCTCTTCGCGGCGGCGCTCCCCTCGCGCAACTGTCGTTGCGGCTTCGCCCAATCGCCCGCGGAGCGAAACTACTCCCACAGCAGGCTGAGCGGCAATCCTGTCGCGCCGGCCGAGCCGCAGGCGCGGGCAAACGCGAACCTCCGGGAGCCGCTCCACCAAGCGCCAACGTTAACGGCCCGCGCACGGTCGGTCGCGCCGCGCCGCATACAGAGCCGTCGACACGCGCCAACGCGACGTCCCATCCGTTGCGGATTTTTGTCGCAAACGAGAAACCCCGGCCCTTTTCAGGGTCGGGGTTGTCCTCGATCAGAGCGTCAGACCGCGCCAGCGAAGTCCATGTGAACGTGGTTCGCGTCCACCAGGCCCGTCAGTTTGATGACCTCGTCATGGACGCCCAGCGCCGCATGGGCCGCGGAAGTGGAGCCGGTGTTCACCGCCTCTACGATGTAGGTGTTGCCGCCATACTGGAACCAGTCGGCCAACCCCGTCTTGGCGTTGAGTTCGAGCACGCCGTTGACGACCGACGAGTGGATGCCGCCGTTGAACTGCTGATCGAGCACCGCCGCCTGGTTCGCAGCGATGTCAATGGCGTTCGCCAGCGATGTCGCGGTCGCCACGTTGACCTGGGACTTGAAGCCATCCCAGGAGTTGGACCCGCCCGCCCAGCTGTTGTCCGTAAGCGACGCGTTGCCAATGTCCAGGGTGAGATCGTGACCGTGCACGCCGGTGATGGTCGTGAAGGCGTAATCCCCGCTGGATCGCGCCCCGGTCGCGACATTCTCGACGTTGACCACGGCGCTGGAGCACGACCCGACGATATTGACGGTCGAGTTGGCGCCGACGATCACGTAGGCGTCGCCATGCCCGACCGACGCGTCGCCGACGTTGATCGTGTCATCGGCGCCAAGCGCCGCGCCGTTGCTGGAAATTTCAACGACGCCGCACGCCCCGGCCTCGGTGATCGTATCGCCCGCGCCGCCTGCGTTGATCCCGTGGGCGGACGTCCCGTCGAATTCGCCGCCGATGACGGAGATTGTGTCTCCGGCGCCGTTCGCCGTGATTTCGACATACGCCTTCATCGAAGCGGGGCCGCAGTCCGAGCCCACCGAAATGCTGTCGCCGGTCCCGCTGGCGACAATCGCGTCGCCGTCGGCCGTCGCGCCCACGATCGAGAGGCCGTTCTCGCTCGCTGTCAGCGTCAGAGACGCGTCGAGCGTGCTGGCGTTGATCGTAGTCAGGGCGGTGTCGATGATCCCGTTGACCGTGACCTCGCTGCCGCCGGCGATCACCAGCGTGGTGCCCGTGTTGCTCGCGTCGATCAGGTCGCCGGTGATGTTGATCGAGCCGAGTTCCGTATACAGCGTCAGCAGCGGATCGTCGTTGGCGATGGCGCTGTTGCCGTAGGTCAGATCGTTGACATCCACCGCGCCGAATGCGGTCAAGGTCAGGATCGGATCGACGCCGACCTGCGTGACGACGACATTGCCGTCGCCAGTCGTGTCGGCTTGCAATATGCCGAAATTGGCGAGTTTGCTGTACGTGTTGGTGAAGCCGAAGCCGCTGTTCGCCAGACTGTCGATCGTGTAGCCGGCGTCGGTGTAGGTCTCGTTGGCCGTCGCCGATCCGCCGTTGTCGAGCGTGACACGAGCGAACACTGCGTCATAGCCGCTGAACCCGCCAAGCATGATGCTCGTGCCGGCGCCGACATTGCCGGCGAAGGCAGGGTCCTCGGCCGCCAGCACGCCGCCAAAGCCGGTCGCTCCGCTGATGCCCGCAAGCTCCACGAACGTGTCCGCGACGCTCGGACCGCCCTCGCTATTGTCCTCGATGATGAAGGTCGCGGGGCTCGTGACGTCCGGCGCCGTCTGGACTTCAACCGTAATCATCCCGACCGAGCCAATCCCGCCGAGATCGACAATAGTCTCCGCGTCCTGCAATTGCTGGGTCGCGGACGGAATTGCGCTGCCCGACGCCAGCGAGATCACGCCGTCGGAGACGTTGTAGAAAGCGCCGTCCACCTCATGGATGTTGCTTTGATTGCCGATCACCTCCGGCGTGCCCGACAGCACGATCGAATCGGCGGTCTGACCGCTCGCAATCGTCCCGTGAGTCCAGCCGTTGACGATGCCGAAGGTTCCGTAGGCTTGCGTGTCGATGCACACGACATCCGAGCCCGCGACGATCGTCGTGCCGACCGGCGCCGTGGGCGACAGATTGATGGTCTCGCTGCCGGTGCTGTCTCCGGTTCCCGCCTCGTAGCCCGCTCCGCCGGCCCCCAAGGTGATGATGCCCCCGCCCGAGCCGACGTTGAAGACATCAACCGAACTGGTGATGGCGGTCTCAGCATAGCCGGTCGCCACAATCAGCCCGGAGCCGCCGGTGACGGTGACGCCAGCGGCTGCGAGACCGACCTCGGTCACAACGACCGAGCCGCTCGAACCGGAAGCGTCGATGACCGACGCCGCCCCGTTCGAGGCGAGCATCAGATTTTCATCACCGGTGATCGTGATGGTCGTTACGTTGGAATCCGTCACGGCCAACGTGTTCCAGTTTTCAGGCGCAACGATCCCCTGGCTGTCGATGTTGAGGCTGGTGATGCCATCGGCCTCGGCCACCACCTCGGTCATCACCCCGGTGGTCCCCGGACCGGTGAGCGCCCCGCCGGCATCCGCGCCAATGGTGATGCTCAACGCGCCGCCCGACTCAAACGGAGACTGAAGGTCGTAGGTGACGGTGGCGCAATTGCTATCGATCAGATCAAGCGTTGCGCCGCGCGCGACATCGGTGAAGGTGATGTCGCCGCTGACCCCCACATACGAGCCGCCCTCGTATGGAAAGTAGCCGCCCACCAGCATGCCCTGGAAACCCGCCGCGTCGTAGGTTCCCGTGGCCTGATCGACGACGCCGAGATACTGGAATCCGGAGATGCCGAGCGTGTTGCCAAGCGGACTGTCCTCCCCGCTCGCCGCGTAATCGGCGTAGAGGTCGTTGACGCCGCCTCCTCCCGTGATCGTCACATTCGCGCCCAACGCATTTTGGTCGAGGACGACGACGTCGTCGCCGGAGCCGCCGGTGAAGCTGGTCATTCCGGGATCAATCCCGACTCCAACGCCGCCTGAGGAGCCGCTCGCGTTGATCGAGGTCAGCGCGCCGGCGTCGGTGAAGTCGCCGAGCGTCAGAAAGCCGGAGCCGCTCGCCGTAATCGTGGTCACGTCCGCCAGATCGGAGCTGCTGTCGAGCGTCAGGGCGGCGGTGTTGTCGAACGTCACCGACGTCGCGCCGGGCGTGTCGAGAGCCAGATCGCTCGCCGCGCCGGTGGCCGTAACCGTCACGCTGCCGATATACCCACTGACGCTTTCGTCCTCGACGACCGTGTTCGTGTCGCTCGCGAGGTTGATGGTCAGCGACGAGTTGACGGTGTTGTTGACCGCGTCGACGGTGAGGCAATCCGCGTTGTCGATCGACAGGCTTGTCAAAGCATCGGAGACGACGGTGGTGACACCGCTGACTCCGTCGAGAGAGACCGAGCTCAGGTGGCTGGCGCCGACCGGTTGACCGGCGTCGATTCCCGCCGTCTGCAGCGCGGTGTCGGCGTCGGTGATGCTGTTGCAACCGCCGCCGCCCGTCACTGAAACCGAGGTCGATCCGTCGGTGACGACGTCGAAATGTTCGGAGCCGTAATATGTCGTCCCGCCGAAGGTCGAGGAGTCGTTGATCGCCACATTCCCGGTGGCGTCATCCGCGCCATTGGCGAGCGTCATGCCGTTTGTCAGGACAGGCGCGGCGCCGACGTCGATGAAGTTCTCCGACGAAACGGTGTCGTTGATCGTCACCGTCGTGCCGCCGGAGACGTCGATGTTGTCGTGCTGCCAGCCGCTGTAGGTGTCGTTGATCAGCACCGCCCCGGTCACCGGCGTCTCGTCGTCGAGAACGTTGCCGCCGACGATAATGCCGGCCAGCGGCCCCGGCGCGTCGACATGCCAGCCGGCGCCCGTCGTATTGATGGTCACGCTGTCGCCTTGACCGGCGCCGCCGACAACGATGAAGTTGTCATACTGATAGCCAGTGTTGACGCCCGACTGGTCGATCGTGACCGAGCCTGTCGGATCGGTCGCCCCGGTGCTGCCGCCAACCCCGACCAACCCGGCCGACGAGCTGACATTAACATTGGCGCCGCCGTAGACGATCACTTCTGTGTCCGGAGAGGTCGCGGTGTCGGTGACCGTCACGTTGCCGCTGGCTTCCGAGCCGGCGTCGCCGGTCGAGCTGCCGATGGACACGTTGCCGGAATTGGTCGTGACATCGACCGTCGTGCCGCCGATGACTTTCACGGATTCGTTGTGATCGTTGATGATGCCGTCGTAGACCGCGGCCGCCGTATTGGTCACGAGCACCGCGCCAGTCGGCGCGGACACGATGTCATTGGCGGCGGTGATCTCATCGCTGCAGCTGCCGACGTTGGACACCTCGTCGCCCGCCGCGACAACCGCGCCGATGTTCACATCGACGCCGGAAGCGGTGACGGTGACGTTCGCGCCGCCGAACACGTCGATCTGGGTTCCGTCGTCGCCGGTGGCGCTCGCCGTGTCGGTGACCGTCACATTGCCGGTCGGCTCCTGCCCCGCCAGGAAAGCAGTGCCCGCGGCGTTGATGAGGGGAACCGTCGCATTGTCCGCAGTCATGTCATTGGCGAATCCGCCGACATAAACGCTCGCCGTGTTGGTCGTCACGCTGACGGTCGTGCCGCCGATGACGTCGATCTGCTGCTCGCCCCCCGTGGTGTCGCTCCACGTCGCGACGGCGTGATCGACGATCGTCACCGCGCCAGTCACCGCGCTGACGACGTCGTTGAGACCCGTCTGGCCGGCGGAATTGTCCGTGTTGACGTCGCCGACATAGACGCTGCCGCCCGAGGTCGTGACGCTGACGTTGGCGCCGCCGGCGACATAGACGTCGCTGAGCGTATTGGTCGCGGTGTCGACGACCGTGACGTTGCCCGACGGGTTCTGCCCGGCGAGCAGCGCCGTGCCCGCGGTGTTCAGCGCGACGTCGCCGATGTTCACGGCGCCGGTGTTGGTGGTGACGCTGACATTCGTGCCGCCGATCACCTCGACGTCTTCCTCGTAGCCGGTCGTTTCCGACCAGACCTGCGCGGCGGCGTCGGTGATCGTCACCGTCCCGGCCGGCGCGTAGACCGCGCCGCTGCTGCTGCCCACATCGTCGCTGAGCGCGTCTGTGTAGGCGGAATTGGGATCGGAGCCGACCTGGACAAACCCGCCGGCCGACTGCACGTTGACGTTGAGGCCGCCATAGACATAGACCGCCGCGTCGCCGGTGTCATCGACAGTGACGTTGCCGGTGGGCTCGGACGGCGACGGGGTCGCGTAGTTCGCGCCGACCTGCGTGTAGTTGTGAAAGTCGCCATGCGACCCTGCGAAGTTCTTGGCGGCCGTGTCGATGGTGACGTCAGTTCCGCCGAACACCCAAACGCTTGCGGCGGCGCTGGTCGCCGTGACGTTGACCGCGCCGGTCGGATCGTAGCCGGCGTTGACGCCGCTGCCGACGAGAATCCCCGTGTCGCCGCTATAGTCGCCGCCGGCCGACGTCACGGTCACTGCGCCGCCGCCGATGGTGGTGACGCCGCCGGTCGAAGCCGAATGGTCGATGGTGATCGCCACGCCGGCGGCCGCCTTGACCACGTCCAGGCCGTTGCCCGCCGAGTTCACCGTGACTTCAACGACGCCCGAAATGCCGGTCGTGTCGAACGCCGCGCCGCCGCCGGCGTTGCCGGCGGTCTGCAACAGGATGTCCTGGATATTGGAGATTTGCGCGCCCGCCGGGATCACGTCGATCCCATTCGGGTTGCTGTCATTGATGATCAGCGTATTGACGACGCCCGCGCCCGTGCCGCCCGTCAGAATGTCATCGGAGTTGAGCGTCGGGCCCTTGCCGTTGACCATGAAACTCGTGAGATCGCCAATGAACGTCGAATCGACGCCAGGCTTGCCGACAAAATCGTCCGCGCCGGTGGTGAGCGTGAAGGTGACCGCGCTGGCCTGCGCGATATAGGCGGTGATCGCCGCCTCCTGAGTCGTCACCGTGCCCGGATCGCTGGTGGTGGCGGCGACCACGGCGGCGGCCTCGGCGAGATAGCCGGCGGGCGGCGGCGACGTGAACCCGAGGCCGGCGGCGGTGCTCGCCGTGGTGAAATCGGTCGCCACCGTCAGCTTGTTCTGGAGCGTGGCGAGGTCGGCGCCGGTCGCGGAATTGCCGATCGCCAGCACGACCTCGCTGATCGTCGTCGTCTCGTGCAGGAAGCCATTGACCAGTTTGGCGAGCGCCGGGTCGCCCGCCGGCGGGGCGTGGCCGAGCAGATTCTGGTAAATGTTGTCGATCAGCGTCGTCGCCTCGGACCGAACGAGCGCCGAATGAGCGTTGAACGGCAAATGGGCGAGGAAGGGGTAGAGCGCCTTGGTTTCCTTGGAATATCCGATGTAGTCGCCTAACGCCTCGAGCGCGACTTTTGGCGTGTCGTGGTTCAGGAGCTGGGCGTATTTGGATTCCCATTTGGCGAATCCCTTGCTGTCGGCCGCGCTGCCGTAATAAGCGACATAGAACGCCTCGATCTGCTGGTCAGCGCTTAGTTTTTCGATGGTTGCCATAGCCCCGGCTCCTTGTGAATTCAAAGCACCCGGCTCATTCAAATCAGGGTGCAGTAAACGCCATACCACACCCTATACAGCATTTGCAATACAACCTGGAGCTGTGGTCGAAAAAATTTGCGTGCGCATCGGGCCATCCCGGAATGGGAGGTCGCCCGGCGGTCGCTGAGGCGCCCTGCACCCTTCGATTTTGGGGGCGCGAGGCCTCTCCGGTCGAATGCTTGGCGGGCCGGCCGCCGCTCGAGCGGATCGCCCGTCGACACCGGCTGGGGCGGATCGGCCTATTCCGTTCGCAGCGCCGGAGGAGAGATTGATTCGCGCCGACTCACGGCGAACGCCAGGGCCAGCAGCGACGAATCGCGCGGCCCAGCGTCGCGAACGCTACGCCGGTAGGTTCAAGAATCGCGCCGCGGCCTGACGGCCGATGGTCCCGGCGTGGCGCGCAATGCGGGATCAAGGGCAACGAAGCGTCGTCGCGGCGCCAATGACAGGGCATTCGCCCGCCGGCCATGCTTCGCCGGCATGAGAAGGCGGCGCGCAGCGGGCGCTGGCCCTCTCAAACAATCCGCCGGCCGCCCCGGCGCGTCGTCACCAGCAGGTGTAGCCGCCGTCGGCCAAGACGATGCTGCCGGTCATCAGGCTCGACGCCCCCGAGGCGAGGAACAACACGACCGAGGCGATTTCGTCGGGCTCGCCGAGGCGCGCCATCGGCGTGCCGCCGATCCAGGCGCCGTACATCTCCGGATTGGTCTTCACGAAGGCGGTGAGCGGCGTGTTGATATAGGTCGGCGCCACCGCGTTGACGCGCACGCCCCGGGCGCCCCATTCGGCGGCGAGCGACTTGGTGAGATGATGCACGCCGGCTTTCGACGCGTTGTAGTAGGCTTGGGGCTGGGGCTTGTTGACGATGAAGCCGGACATCGAGCCGATGTTGACGATTGAGCCGCGCCCCGCCTCCAGCATGTGTTTGCCGAAAGCGCGGCAGCACCAGAACAGGCCGTTGAGATTGACGTCGATGACATTGAGCCAGTGCTCGTCGGTCACGTCTTCGGCCCGGGTCTCGCTGCGCGCGATGCCGGCGTTGCACACCAGAATGTCGACGCGCTTGCGCTCCTGCATGACGCGCGCGGCGCCGGCGTCGACCTGGCGGGAGTCGGTGACTTCCATTTCGAGGAAGTCGACCGCGTAGCCTTTGGCTTTCATCGCGGCCTGACCCTCGGCGCCCGCCTTGGGATTGCGGTCGGCGATATAGACATGGGCGCCCGCCTCGGCCAGCGCCTCGACGCAGGCCAGACCGATCGATTGCGCGCCGCCGGTGACCACGGCCGTCTGTCCCTTGAGGTCGTAGCGAGAAAGATACATCGGAAGAACTCCATCTGGGGAATTGTCTATTCAGCTCATCCAGTTGCCGCCATCGACATTGAGCGTCTGGGCGACCACGTAATCGGCGTCGGAGGAGGCGAGAAAGACCGCGGCGCCGGTGTGGTCCTCGGGCGTTCCCATCCGCCCGAAGGGCACGGCGGCGCCAACCAGCTTCTTCTTCTCGCCGGGTTGGCGCCCCTCGTATTTGGCGAACAACGCGTCGACGTCGTCCCACATCGGCGTATCCACGACGCCAGGCGCGATGGCGTTGACGTTGATCCGGTGCTTGATCAGGTCGAGGCCCGCCGATTGGGTCAGGCTGATCACCGCCGCCTTGGACGCGCAATAGACCGACACCAGCGCTTCCCCGCGCCGCCCGGCCTGCGAGGCCATGTTGATGATCTTGCCCCCCGACCCGCGCGCGATCATGTGCTGCGCGACCGCCTGCAGGGTGAAGAACAGGCCCTTGACGTTGACCGCGAACACCTTGTCGAAACTCGCTTCGGTCACCGCGACGACCGGCGCCATGTCGAAAATAGCCGCGTTGTTGACGAGGATGTCCACGCCGCCCCATTGCGAGACGACGCTCGCGACCATCCGGTCGATCGAGGCGCGGCTCGTCACATTGACTTCCACGGCGAACGCCTTGTCGCCGAATTCGGCGGCGACGTCCTGCGCCTGCGCGATCGCCAGATCCGCGATCGCGACGCGCGCGCCCTCGGCGATATAGCGCGCGACGATGGCGCGGCCGATGCCGCGCGCGCCGCCGGTCACCACCGCCGTCTTGCCTGCGAGCTTCATGGGCTGATCCTTTGACCCTCTTTGTCAAAGCGATGAATTCGCGGCTCCTGCGGGGTCACGAACACGCGCTGGTCCGGCGTATTGGGCGCCTCGCCGCTCAGGCGGACGGTCATCGGACCGATATTGTCGGCCTCGACGTAGACGAAGGTGTCCGAGCCGAGATGTTCGGCAAGCCGCACCCGCGCCGGCCATTCGCCTGACGTCGTCGACAGATCGACGTGCTCCGGCCGCACCCCGATCGTCGCGGCGCCGCGTCTGGCGGCGGACGGGCCGGTGACCAGATTCATCGTCGGCGAACCGATGAAGCTCGCGACAAACAGGCCATTGGGCCGGTTGTAGAGTTCAAGCGGAGAACCGATCTGCGCGACCGCGCCCTTGTTGAGAACGACGATCTTGTCGGCCATCGTCATCGCCTCGACCTGGTCGTGCGTGACGTAGATCATCGTGGTCTTCAGGCTGTGATGGAGATCGCCGATTTCGAGGCGCATCTGAACGCGGAGCGCGGCGTCGAGGTTCGACAGCGGCTCGTCGAACAGGAAGGCCTTCGGCTCGCGCACGATAGCGCGCCCGATCGCCACGCGCTGGCGCTGACCGCCGGACAATTGGCGCGGCTTTCGATCGAGATAGTCGGTCAGATTCAGGATGCCGGCGGCCTTCCTGACTTTCTGGTCGATGACGTCCTTTGGCTGATTGGCCATCTTCAAGGCGAAAGCGATGTTGTTGCGCACGCTCATATGCGGATAGAGCGCGTAGGACTGGAACACCATCGAAAGGCCGCGCTTGGCCGGGCCGACGTTGGTGGCGTCCTTGCCGTCGATGAGGACCTGGCCGGATGTGACGTCCTCGAGCCCGGCGATCAGCCGCAGCAGCGTCGACTTGCCGCAACCGGAGGGGCCGACGAAAACCGTGAACTCGCCGTCTTCGACCTTCAGATCGACGCCGTTGATGACCGCCATGCCGCCGAAGGCCTTGCGCACTTGCTTGAGTTCGATGCTGCCCATTGTCGCGTCTTTCGATTGGAGCAAATTACTTGACGGCGCCGAAGGTGAGGCCGCGCACGAGCTGGCGTTGCGAGAACCATCCCAGAATCAGGATTGGCGCGATCGCCAGCACCGAGGCGGCGGAAAGCAGCGCCCAGAAATCGCCCTCGGGACTTGAGAACGAGGCGATCATATTGGTCAGCGGCGCCGCGTTGACGTTGGTCAGGTTAAGCGTCCAGAACGCCTCGTTCCACGAAAGAATGACCGACAGCAACATCGTGGAGGCAATGCCCGGCACCGCCATCGGGGTCAGCACATAGATGATCTCATTGGCGAGCGATGCGCCATCCATGCGCGCCGCCTCGAGAATGTCGACCGGGATTTCCTTGAAGTAGGTGTAGAGCATCCACACGATGATCGGCAAATTGGCCATCATCAGCAGAAAGCCGACGCCCCAGCGGCTGTCGAGCAAATGCGCCTGCAAAAACAGGAAGTAGACCGCCATGAAGACGCCGGACGCCGGCATCATCTTGGTCGACAACATCCACATCAGCAAATCCTTGGTGCGCCTGGACGGCGCGAAGGCCATCGACCACGCGGCAGGGATCGCGATGACAAGCCCGGCGAGATTGGCGCCGACCGACAAAACGATCGAATTGTAGGCGTGAAGGAAATAGTCGGCGCGCGATTGCACCTCCGCGTAATTTGCCGTTGTCCAGTGGAAGAACAGGAATTTGGGCGGGATCGCGTAGGCGTCTGCTTCGCTCTTGAAGCTGGTCAGGAACATCCACAGGATCGGGAAGAAGATCAGGAACCCCACCAGCCACGCGGCGGCGGTGAAGGCGACTCGACGGGTGGTCGTTTGTTTCAGCGCCATGGGTCAGGCCTCCAGGTTCTTGCCGATCATACGCACAAGGAAGAAGGCGACGATATTGGCGAGCACCACCGCGACAATGCCGCCCGCCGCCGCGCCGCCGACATCGTTGGCGTTGGTGGCGAGTTCAAAAATGCGGAACGGAATATTGGTCGTCGAGGGGCCGCCGTTGGTCGTGACGCGGATCTCCGCAAACACGTTCAGCAGGAAGATCGTCTCGATCAGGATGACGACGGTGATGGCGCGGGCGATGTGCGGCAGCACGATGTAGAAGAAGAACGCCGGCGCCTTGGCGCCGTCCAGCGCGGCGGCCTCTTTCTGCTCTTCGTCGAGCGATTGCAGCGCCGTCAGAAGGATCAGGCTGGCGAACGGCAGCCATTGCCAGGTCACGATCAGGATCACCGCCAGCATCGGGCAGTTTGTGAACCAGTCGATCGGCGTCAGTCCGAACAGTTTGGCGATCCACGCGAACAGCCCGGAGACCGGGTTCATCAACATGTTCTTCCAGATCAGTCCGCTGACGGTCGGCATGACGAAGAACGGGGCGAGCACCATGACCCGCACGATGTTCTGTCCATAGATTTGCTGATCCATCAGCAGCGCGACGAATATGCCGCCGACCACGCTCAGGACGAGCACCGACACGACGAGGATCAACGTGTTGACCAGGGCGCCGAGGAAGTCCGGATCGGTCAGAAAATCGGTGTAGTTGCGAAGACCGATGAAGGCTTTGGAATCGGGATCAAGCAGGTTGTAATTGAGCAACGAGAAATAGATCGTCATGACCAGCGGAACGATCATCCAGAGAAAGAGCAGGATGACGGATGGCGCGACGAGAATGCGGCCCGCGATATTTGTCTGCTGCGTCGCCATGGAACTGGCCCCTCCCGACCTCTTGGCCGGCGCGCCGCGAAACTTGCGATGATCCCGCGCCGCGCGACCGAAGTTGGCGGAGCCTCGCCTCGAGGCCGCCGCGCCTTCGACCCGCTCAATTCAAACCAACAATAGAAAAGGCGTAGAGCGTCCGCCAGCCCTCCCCCGGATCGCCCCTTCCCCCCGCGAGAGGGGAAGGGACAGGGATCGGGAGGACGGTCCCTCTTGGTCGCCTCAGGCGACTCTCACAGGCGACGATTCGCCGACTACTTCACGTAGCCGGCTTTCTTCATCGCCGTTTCCGTGCTGGCCTGGGCCTTGGCCAGGGCGGCATCCACGGTCATCGTCCCGGCAAGCGCCGCCGAGAAGTCCTGACCGACTTCCGTGGCGATGCCCGCAAACTCGGGAATGGCCACGAACTGCACGCCGACATAAGGCACCGGCTTGACGGACGGATGCGTGGGATCAGCCGAGTTGATGGAATCCAGGGTCATCTGGGCGAATGGCGCCGCCTTCAGATAGTCCGGGTTCTTGTAGAGCGAGGTGCGCGTTCCCGGAGGAACGTTGGCCCAGCCTTCCTTGCTGGCGACCAGTTCGGTGTAATGCTTGCTCGTCGCCCACGAGACGAACTTCTCGGCGTCGGCGACTTTCGAAGAGCCGGCGGGAATGGCCAGCGACCACGCCCACAGCCAGTTGCCGCGTTTGCCGAGGCCGTTGTCCGGCGCGAGAGCGAAACCAACCTTGTCGGCGACCGTCGAAGTCCTTGCCGGTGACGAACGAAGCGGCGACCGTGGCGTCAATCCACATGCCGCACTTGCCCGAGTTGAACAACGCGAGATTTTCGTTGAAGCCGTTCGAAGCCGCGCCGGGGGGACCGTCGGTCTTCAGCAGCGGAACGTAGAAATCAAGCGTCTTCTTCCATTCGGGCGTGTTGAACTGTGCATTCCACTTGTCGTCGAACCAGCGTGCGCCGAAGGAATTGGCGGTCGCGGTCAGGAACGCCATGTTCTCGCCCCAGCCGGCCTTGCCGCGCAGGCAGATGCCATAGATGCCCGCGCTCTTGTCGGTCATCTTGTCGGCGGCTTCCTTGATGAAGTCCCAGGTCGGGGCGTCTGGCATCTTGAGCCCGGCCTTGTCCATCAGGTCCTTGCGATACATCACCATCGAGCTTTCGCCGTAGAACGGCGCGGCATAGAGCTTGCCGTCGACGGTGAGGCCGGCGCGAATGGCCGGAAGCAGATCATCGACATCGTAGTCGGCGCCGAGATTGTCGAGCGGAACCAGCCAGCCCTTCTTGCCCCAGATCGGAACCTCGTAGGTGCCGATCGTCAGCACGTCGAACTGGCCGCCCTTGGTGGCGATGTCGGTAGTGACCTTCTGACGCAGCACATTCTCTTCCAGCGTCACCCAGTTGAGTTTGATATCGGGATTCTTGGCGGTGAAATCGTCCGTCAGCTTCTGCATCCGGATCATGTCGCCGTTGTTGACGGTCGCGATCGTCAACGTCGTCTCCGCGTAGGCGGAGAGCGAGAACCCAGCCAGGGCGCAGGCCCCGAGCAGGCTCTTCACGAGAACCTTCATGGTGTTTCCTCCATTGGCAATGCCTGAGCATTTGCTTGCCGTGCGGGCGAATATTCATATGAATCTTAAGGCGAAGTCAACAGAAAATCGTCGCTGCGGCGCAACATATGCGTCACAAGCAACAATCAAACTGATGATTTTGTTGATTTTTTTATGTTTATCCGCTCATCGCTGAAGCAAATGCTCAGCCGTCGCCTCGTCCGTCACGAGCCCGGAAATCAGTCTGCCGGCCAAGGCGCCGCGCAATGCGGCGCGGCGCGAGGCTCCCATGGCCACGCCGATCACCAGCCGATTGGTCGCCCGGCGCAGCGGCGCGCTGGCGACCCGGTCATTGATCGACCCCTCGATGAGCCGGCCATGCGGATCGAAGGCCCAACCGGTAATCTCGCCGACTGCGCCCGCCGCGCGCAGCGCCTCGGCCTCCTCATGCGTGATGATGCCGTCCACGACGATCGCGGACGCGTCGCCGATCGCGCCCACCCCGACAAAGCTGACGTCGGCGCGCTCGATCAGGGCGAGAACGCTGCGCACCGAGGCGAGGCCGGTCAACAACTGGCGCTCCTCGACCGAGCGCGCGATGACCGGAAGCGGCATTGGATAGTGGGGGGCGCGAACCGTGTCGGAAGCGCGGATGACGACGTCGTAGAACGAAGCCGATCCGTCGGTCTTGGTGGTGCCGACCAGCGCGACGAATTTATGTTGCGGGCACTCCATCGCCGGCAGTTGGTCGGCGACCGCGCGCATCGTCCGCCCGGTCCCGATGCCGATGATCGCCGGTTCAACGTTGCGCAGCCAACGCTCCATTTCGGCCGCGGCGAGTTGTGCGATGCCGAGCGTCGAAGAGGTCGAGGTCGGATCGGTCGGGGCGACCTCGCAGAAACGCAGATCGAACCTCAGCCTCAGGGCGGCTCCGAGCTCCATGCAGCGGGCGATGGGATGATCGAGCCTGACCTTGATCAGGCGTTCGCTGATCGCCAGCGAAACCAGCCGCTGCGCCGACTGGCGCGAGATGCCGAGCTTGCGGGCGATCTCTTCCTGCGTATTGCCGGCGACGTAATAGAGCCAACCGGCCCGGGCGGCGTCGTCGAGCCGCCCGTCCTCCGCTTCGCTTTTCCTGACCATGTCCGCGTCAAACCATTCTAGCAGTCTTGATTCTGTCGCCGGCGTTGCGCGATGATTTGCGGCAATTGGCTCATCTCGTCAAAAATCAGCGAAGCGCCGGCCTCTTTCAGGCGCTCCCGCGGCGCGTCGCCGGAAAAGTGACTGCCTCCGACAAAGCCGAATACTTCCATTCCCGCTCTGACCGCGGCGACGACGCCGGGCGCGCTGTCTTCGATGACGAGGCATTTGTCGGGCGCCGCGCCCATCTGGCGCGCCGCGTGAAGAAACAGATCGGGATGAGGCTTGCCGCGCGGCGTCATCGTCGCGGAAAAAATATGTGGCTCGAACAGGCCGCTGTAGCCGGCGACCGACAAGGCGAGGCGAATCCGCTCAGGGGGACTGGAAGAGGCGACGCAAACCCGGCATCCCAATCCGGCGACCGCTTGCCTGACGCCCTCTATGCCCTTCAGCTCGCTAGTGAAACGGGTGAGGATATCGCGCGCCAGATCGCTTCGGAAATCGGCCGGCAGCGCGCCGGCCAGATCCTCTTCGGCTCTCTGCACGATCGTGTCGACGCTGAGGCCGAGGAACCGGTCAATCGCCTCGGCGTGGGTGATCGGCAGTCCGGCCGCGCCAAGTGCGCGGCGCGTCTGTCCCAGCGCGATCAACTCGCTGTCGACGAGGACGCCGTCGCAATCGAATATGACGACTTCAGGCCAACGCATGACATTCACTTCGACCAGGTTGGCGCAACGTCGCGCCGCCGCGATCCGCCTTCACGGTAGCATGATCGCGTTTTCGGAGACAAACAACTGCTCGCAGCATGGTCAAATGCCCGCAATGTTGCGATCTGACGCGGCGCAGCGCGCGGCTCAGGCGCCCATGATTCGGCGAATTCCTCGCTCGGACTTTTGCATCAGGTCGAAGGCGCGACGCTTCCTGGCGTGGAACCTTGCGATTTCGCCCCCCTGGGGTGTGATTTCACTCGCCAGACGAGACATCGCGGACATCGCCGACACCAGATCGTGTTTCCCCGCGGCGACGGCCCCGAGCATGGCGGCGCCGAGCAGCACCGGCTCCCCCGCCTCCGGCGCGCCGACCCGCCTTCCCGTCGCGTCGGCGATGATCTGGCGCACCAGCGGGCTGCGCCCCGCCCCGCCGCTCACCACCAGCATGTCGAAGTCGTAGCCGCCCGCCTCCAGCGTGCGGATGATTTGCGCCACGCCATGTGCCAGACCGCTCAGCGCTGCGACGTAGAGCTCGAGCAGGCTGGCGCGATCGTCGCGCAGATCGAGGCCGATCAGCGCGCCGCGCATGTTGGCGTCGGCGAGCGGCGAGCGGTTGCCCATGAAATCAGGCAGGACGTGCAGATCCGCGGCCAGCAGGGCGGCGCGCGACAGAGTGCCGGCCCGCGCGAGGATATCGCGCTCCATTTCCTCATAGGCGCTGTCGTCCGAGAAACGCGAGGCTTCGGAAAACGCCGGGTGCCGGCGCATCAGACGATCGATCGCCGCGCCGAAGGCGGATTGCCCGCCCTCGGTCAGCCATTGGTTGGGCGTCAGAGCTGAGAAGTAAGGGCCCCAGACGCCGTCGATGAACCGCGGCTGATCGGAGACCGCCATGCAGCAGGCCGATGTCCCAAGGATCAGCGCGAGCCGGCGGCGCGGATCGGCCGGGGCGCCGCCGAAGCCCGCCGAAAGCGTGCCGACCGCTCCGGCGTGCGCGTCGATCAGGCCGGCGCCGACCTTGACTCCCGCCGGCAGCCCCATCGCCGCGGCGGCTTCGCGGGTGAGCCCGTCGCCGAGCGACGACCCCGGCTCGGCGACCTCTGCGCCGATCCGCGCGAAACCATCGGCGGCCAGATCCTGCAAGCCGAGACCCTCGAAAAAGTCCCCCGCCCAGCGCCGCTCATGCGCGAGATAGGTCCACTTGCAGGTGAGCGTGCAGAGGGACCGTCGCGTTACGCCCGAGGCGCGCCAGGTCAGAAAATCCGTCAGATCGAAGAAATGGCCGGCGTGCGCGAATGTCCGCGGCATGTGCCGGGCGAGCCAGAGCAGCTTGGGGACTTGCATCTCGGGGGAGATTTTTCCCCCGACATGGCGCAGCACTTCATGGCCTTCGGCGTTGATCCTCTCAGCTTCGCCGGTCGCGCGATGATCCATCCACACGATGACGTCGCGCTGCGCGACGCCGCTGGGGCCGACCGGCAGCGGCGCGCCCGAGGCGTCAAGCACCACCATCGAACACGTCGCGTCGAATCCGATGCCGGCGAAGTCCTGCTGCGGCAGGCCGCACGCGATGACCGCCTCGCGCACGGCGCCGGTCGCGGCGCGCCAGATGTCCTGCGACGAATGCTCGACGATTCCGCCCGCCTCGCGCCAGACCGCGATCGGTTTCTTGGCTTTGGCGAGCAGTCGCCCCGCGTCGTCGAACACCCCCGCGCGAGCGCTGCCGGTGCCCACATCGACGCCGATATACGCCTCGCCCATGCGTTCCTCGCCTGCTTGCATCGGCGCGACATTCCCATTGCAGCGCTCGCCTTGGCAAGGGCGCCAGAGCGCTGCCGAAGGACGCCCGGCGCGACCGCGCGACGCTCGAATCCGCGGAACTCATGACCGCGGCCGCGCTCAGCATCGGCCGTCGAACGCCGGGAAAGTGGAAATCGGGGCGCGAGCCGCGGGCCGATCTCTTTGCATTTTGCCGCGGCTTCGCTAGTCCTGCGGCGATCGCATCGAGGGAGCCGCGCCATGACATATGAAAACATCATCGTCGAGACGCATGGCCGGGTCGGCCTGATCAGGCTTAACCGGCCCAAGGCGCTCAACGCGCTGAACGCGGCGCTGATCGACGAACTCGACGCCGCGCTTGGCCTCTTTACGGCGGAGGCGGGGATCGGCGCGCTGGTGCTGACCGGATCGGACAAGGCCTTCGCGGCGGGCGCCGACATCAAGGAAATGCAGCCCAAGACCTATATGGAGGCCTATCTCGATGACTTCCTCGTCCGCTGGGAAGGCGTGGCGCGGCTGCGCAAGCCGATCATCGCGGCGGTGGCAGGGTTTGCGCTGGGCGGCGGCTGCGAACTGGCGATGATGTGCGACTTCATCCTCGCCGCCGACACCGCAAGGTTCGGCCAGCCGGAAATCAAGCTTGGCGTCATTCCGGGGGTCGGCGGCACCCAGCGGCTCACCCGTTTCGTCGGCAAGTCCAAGGCGATGGAGATGTGCCTGACCGGCCGGATGATGGACGCCGCCGAGGCCGAGCGCGCCGGGCTGGTCTCGCGCGTCATCCCCGCCGCGCAATTGCTGGAGGAGGCGCTGAAAGTCGCCGCGGGCATCGCCGCCCTGTCCGCGCCTTCGGTGATGATCGCCAAGGAATGCGTCAATCGCGCCTATGAGACGACGCTCGCCGAAGGCCTGCGTTTCGAGCGCCGCGCGTTCCACTCGCTGTTCGCCACCGAGGACCAGAAAGAGGGCATGGCGGCGTTCATCGAGAAGCGCGCGCCGGCGTTCAAGGGGCGGTGACGGCGGCCGCCGGTTCGCCCTGTTCAATCGTCTCGTCCCGACGCTGATAGATCTCTGCGTCGCCGACGACGTCCGCCCTGACATAGAGGCTCATCGCGGCGCGCAGGGGCGGCGACCCGTCGATCCATTGCGCGAAATCGAAGCCGGGCGTTTCCTGGATCAGCACGATGTCGGGACGCTGCGTTAAAATATCGCGCGCCGCGCCGAGCCGGTCGTCGTCGAAATACGCATCGGCCTTGGCGCGCCGCGCCGGATCGTCCCCGGCATGGGCTTTCATGAACAGCGCGCCGCCGGTCTCCCACAGCCCCCAGGTGCGCCCGACCCAGACGCCGCCGATGTCGCGGGTCAGCGGGTGGCCGAAGTTCAGCGGAAAGGCGATCGCGAGAATTCGCGGATGCGGCGCCAGCCGCAGGATCGCCGCCGCCAGCGCCGGGTTCGATGAGTCCGCGCGCACGAAGCGCGGCAATGGCAGGATCAGCGCCGCCGCCAGCAGCAGCGCGCCGAGCAAGCGCGGAACGCCCCTCGCCTCGCTCTCGGCCTGCTGCGCCGCCCAGCCGGCGGCGATCAGGAAAAACGCCACCGCGGGATAGGCGTGGTAGCCCCAGCCCTTGCCCTGCGCGAGATAGGCGCCGACGAACCCGGCGCCGATCAGCAGCAGGACTGATGTTCCGGCGTTGCGCTGGCGATCGCGGCAAATCCAGCAAACGGCGAGCGGAAGCGCGATCAGCGTCGCGATCCGCGTCGCCAGCGTGAGCGCATCGAGGCGCAGCGGCAGATAGACGTCGGCGAGCTTCGGCAGCACGTCGGAAAAGAACAGCGGAAAGAACAGCGCAGCGCCGGCGAGGTAGGCGGCGACGACCACGCCCGCCGCCCAATATTCGATCCGCAGCAGCGCCCTGACGTCGCGGGACCGCCACGCCTGGAAACCGCCGACCAGCAGTGCGCATAGCGCAAAATGCGGCTTGATCGCGACGCCGAGACCGAGCAATACGCCGGCGACCAGCGCGTCCGCCAGCCCGATCCTTTGCGTCGACGCGCGGGCGATCGCCACGAGCGCATAGGGCAGCATGAAGATCGTCGCGATGTGGTCGCGCTGCGCCAATTCGTCGAACGGCAGGACCGCGAGAACCAGGCCAGCGACAATGAGGAAAACGCCGTTGTCCTCGGACGCGCTCAGCCGATAGCGCGCGATGAAATTGCCGGCGTAGGCGAGCGCGACGCCAACCAGCAGCGCCGCCATCGCCGCGACGACCCATTCGGGGCGCGCCGAAATCAGTTTTCCGATCATCGCCGGCAGACGGTACAGCAGGATCGAAGCCGGCGGATTGAGCTCCACCACGTCCTTGTAAGGCGTCGCGCCCGCCAGGATTCGCTCGTTGACGGTCAGCAGCCACGAGACGTCCGGATTCGTTGGCCGCAGCAGTTGAATGGCGAACGCGGCGAGGGCGGCTCCGAGCGGGATCAGTCGCGCGACCATCGCTCCCGCGCGCGAGCGCCGCCAGTCCGCCGCCGCGACGGCGTGGCGAGGAGCGGCGCGAAAGACGTTGGTTGTTGCTGACACCGGGGAGCGCCCACGACGGCTGGCGAACGCAAGACGTTCGCCCCGCTGTTTCTCGCATCCCTGGCTTAACAAGGTCTTGCGGGCGACCTGCAGACGCCACGCGATCGCGGATATGGGGGCGCTATTCCGCGGTCCAGCCGCCGTCGATCGAATAGTTCGAGCCGGTGATTTGCGCGGCGGCGTCCGAGCACAGAAAGACGGCAAGCGCGGCGACCTGGTCGGAGGTCACGAATTGCTTGGTCGGCTGCGCCGCGAGGATCACGTTGTTGATCACCTGCTCGCGGGTCAGGTTGCGCGCCTTCATCGTGTCGGGGATCTGGTGTTCGACGAGCGGCGTCCAGACATAGCCGGGCGAGATGCAGTTGGCGGTGACGCCGAACGTCGCAAGTTCGAGCGCCACCGTCTTGGTCAGGCCGGCGATGGCGTGCTTGGCCGACACATAGGCCGATTTGAACGGCGAGGCGACCAGCGAATGGGCCGAGGCGGTGCTGATGATGCGGCCCCACTTGTTCGCCTTCATTCCGGGGACCGCGGCGCGAATGGCGTGGAACGCGGCGGACAGATTGATCGCGATGATCGCGTCCCATTTCTCGACCGGGAAATCCTCGATCGGCGAGACGAACTGAATTCCGGCGTTGTTGACGAGAATGTCGAGCGAACCGAGTTTGGCCTGCGCGTCGGCGATCATCGCGGCGATCTCGGCCGGCTTGGACATATCGGCGCCATTGTAGAAGGCCTTGACGCCAAAATCCTTTTCAATCGCCGCCCGCTCGGTCTCGATCGCCTGGGGATCGCCCATCCCGTTGATGACCACATTGGCGCCTTCCTTGGCCAGCGCCCGCGCGATGGCGAGGCCAATGCCGCTGGTTGAGCCGGTGACGAGAGCATTGCGCTTGGCGAGTGACATGAAACGCTCCTGAAAGGGAATGCGCCGCGCGAGCCTCGGCGGCCACGGGCGCTCTATTGCATCGCAGCAGGGAATTCGCGCGATGAGGCGAAATTGTAAAGGCCGATCCGAAGCGATCGGCCTGGCGGCCTCGCCCCGGCCTTTGCAATCGGCGACGGTCGGAAGGAGTGAGCGAGGCGATAGTGGTGGTTGTTTATCTCAGTTTCATGTCGCCGCCAGCGCGGCGAGAAGCGCGGTCAGGGCTTGACGAATTTGAGAACGAACCGGTCGCTCTCGCCGATCGCCTGATATTTCTCGCGATCCTGGTCCTTCAGGCGATAGGTCGGCGGCAGCGCCCAGACGCCGACCGGATAGTCCTTGGTGTCCTTGGGGTTGGCGTTCACTTCCGAGGCGCCGACGAGCTTGAATCCGGCGGCCTCGGCGAGCGCGACCGCATAGTCCTGCCGGACATAGCCGCTCTTGGCCGCCGGATCCTGCGGCTGGTCGGCGCGTCCGCGATGCTCCTCGACGCCGAGGATGCCGCCCGGCTTGAGCGCCCGGAAGAACGTGGCGAACGCCTTGTCGGCCGTGCCCGCCGCCATCCAGTTGTGGATGTTGCGGAAGGTGAGCACGAAATCCGCCGAGCCGGCGGGCGCCAGTTCCTTCACGCCGGGATGGAATTCGGCGGTCTCGACCTTGCCATAGTCCGCGGCATCGCCAGCGATCTTGGCCGCGAAGCCCTCGTTCTCGCGTCGCGCTTCCGGCGTCGGCGAGTCCCGATCGTCGATCGCGGCGATATAGTGTCCGTGGTCCTTCAGATAGGGCGCGAGAATCTCGGTCCAGTAGCCGGACGCGCCCGGCAGGATTTCGATCACCGCGGCGTTGTCGGGAACGCCAAAAAACGTCAGCACTTCAACGGGATGACGATAGGGATCGCGCACGCGATTGGCGGGGCTGCGCTGCGCGCCCGCCGCCAGCCCTTGCAGGCTCGCCGCTCCAGGCTCCTGGGCGAAAGCGCCTGTCGTCGCGACCAGTGGCGCAATCGCCAAGCTTAGCATGGCGAGCGCGCCCGCCCAGGCGCCCAACGCCGGTCCCGGCCGACGCCGATTGGAAGAGATCATCGCGCGCTCCCGCCATATTTCTATAAAAATAATAGACTGCACGCGCGGCGCGTCAAGGGCGATCCCCGGCTGGCTCTTGATCGGCGCCCGCGGCGGCCCCGGGAAGATCCATCGCCAGCCGGACATCGGTCACCGAATCCCTGAGAAGCGCGGCCATGCGCTCGCGGGCTTCCTCGGGCTTTCCCTCGCCGATCGCCTTCATGACCAACCGATGCTGGCGCAGACGATCGTCGCGGATCGGGGCCGGCGCGCGCCAGCCGAGCCGGAAGGTGCCGACCAGCGCGGTGTCGATGAGCCCGCCGAGCGAGCCGATGAACGGATTGCCGGTGGCGTCGAGAATCGCCTGATGGAAGCGCAAATCCGCGTCCGTCACCTCGTCGGTCCCCGGATTCGCGCGCTCCATGTCGCTGTAGGCGGCCTCGATCCGCTCGAACGCGGCGGCGTCGCGGGCCTCGGCCGCGAGATAGGCGGCTTGCGGCTCGATCATCTGGCGCAGTTGAAACAGATCGTCGACGAAATCATCGTTCAGCGCCGCGCCCAGGTGCCAGGCGAGAAAATCGTGGTCGAGCATGTTCCAGTCCGACTTCGGACGCACGCTGGTGCCGACTTTCTGGCGCGAGACGATCAGCCCCTTGGCGGCGAGCACGCGAAAGGCCTCCCGCAGGGTCGGCCGCGAGACCTTGAACCGCTGGAGCAGGCTCGCTTCGCCAGGCAGCCGCGAACCCGGCGGATAGACCCCGGCGATGATTTCGCCGCCGAGCGCCGCCGCGAGAAAGTCGTTGGCGTTGCCTCTGGCCGCCGGCTTTCCGGAACGGACGCCGCGCCGCGCGATCGCCGGGCGGTCAACCCCCGATCGCGCCTCCCCTTCAGGCCCTGGCGGGTCGCTGGAAATTGACGTTCGGATCAAAAATCACCCCGCCGTCCCCGTGCCATCGACGCTAATGACAAAGAATGGCGGGTGCAATAGAAACATCGGCGCGAAATCGGGTCGGGCAAGCCGCGGCGCTTGCTTCCGCGCCCCTTGCAACCAGACAGGCGAGAACCGCATGACTTCGACTGCGCCGCCATCCCGCGTCGGTCCGATGGCCCGCCATAGGAGCGTCGGCGTGCGCATCGGCTCGGGGCCCGGCGCGGTGACGGTCGGCGCGGGCGCGCCGATCATCGTGCAATCGATGACCAACACCGACACCGCCGACGTCGAGGCGACGGCGCGCCAGGTCGCGGCGCTCGCCCGCGCAGGCTCCGAGCTGGTGCGCATCACCGTCGATCGCGACGAGGCCGCCGCCGCGGTGCCGCATATCCGCGACCGGCTCGCGCAAATGGGCGTCACCGCGCCGCTGATCGGCGATTTCCACTATATCGGGCACAAGCTGCTGGCCGACCATCCCGCCTGCGCCGAGGCGCTCGACAAATACCGCATCAACCCCGGCAACGTCGGCTTCAAGAACAAGCGCGACCGCCAGTTCTCGCAAATCGTCGAGACGGCGATCCGCTACGGCAAGACCGTGCGCATCGGCGCCAACTGGGGCTCGCTCGACCAGGAATTGCTGACCCATCTGATGGACGAGAACGCCAATTCCGCGGCGCCGATCGACGCGCGGGCGGTGACGCGCGAGGCGATGGTCCAGTCGGCGCTGCTGTCGGCGGCGCGGGCGGAGGAAATCGGCCTCGCGCGCGACCGCATCATCCTGTCGGCCAAGGTTTCGGCGGTGCAGGACCTCATCGCGGTCTATCGCATGGTCGCGGCGCGCTCCGATTATGCGCTGCATCTCGGCCTGACCGAAGCGGGCATGGGCTCCAAGGGCGTCGTCGCCTCGTCGGCGGCGATGGGGGTGCTGCTGCAGGAAGGGATCGGCGACACCATCCGCGTCTCGCTGACGCCCGAGCCGAACGGCGACCGCACGCTCGAAGTGAAGGTCGCCCAGGAAATATTGCAGACGATGGGCTTTCGCACCTTCGTGCCGCTGGTCGCCGCCTGCCCCGGCTGCGGGCGCACGACGTCGACGGTCTTTCAGGAGCTGGCGCGCGACATCCAGACCTATATCCGCGACGAAATGCCGGGCTGGCGCACGCGCTATCCAGGCGTCGAGGCGCTCAACGTCGCGGTGATGGGCTGCATCGTCAATGGCCCCGGCGAGAGCAAGCACGCCGACATCGGCATTTCGCTGCCGGGAACCGGCGAGACGCCCGCCGCGCCGGTGTTCATCGACGGCGCCAAGGCGGTGACGCTGCGCGGGCCGACCATCGCCCGCGACTTCAAGGCGCTGGTGATCGACTATATCGAGCGGCGATTCGGGGAAGGCGCCAAGACCGCGGCCGAGTGACGATGTTGTAGCGCGGAATGTATTGTTTGCGAATACTTGATTGGCATTGCGATTGAGGGTAACCTTTCTACCCTGGAATCTTTTTGAGGCAGGGCGGGGGCCGTATGAATTTCGGTGTGGCTGGGCCGTTCGATATTACCCGTCATGGGTCTAAAGACCTCATCACGAAGCAGTCGAAAACGGACCTCAAGCAAGTCTTGGATAAGGTCGACATACGCTTGTCGCAGGCTTGCGGATGCTATATTTTCGCGTTACGTGCCGGCACGGGTCGCCAAGCCAGCCCGGCAGTCACCGCGACCTCGATCAACCAGGCAGGAGCGGCGCGCCGACAACGGGAGGGACTTCGATGGCCGGCGATGCAGGCAGGACAATCGTCATCACCGGCGCCAGCAGCGGCATTGGCAAGGCCGCGGCGCGGCTGTTCGCCGATCGCGGATGGAACGTCGTCGCCACCATGCGCAATCCGGCCGCCGAGAAGGACCTGCGCGAGTCGGCGAAACTGAAACTCGTCCCGCTCGACGTGCAGGATCCCGCGAGCCCGAAGGCCGCGGTCGCCGCGGCGATCGAAGCCTTCGGCAGGATCGATGTGTGGCTGAACAATGCCGGCTATGGCGCCTTCGGGCCGCTCGAAGCGGGAACGCGCGAACAGATTCAGCGGCAATTCGACGTCAACGTTTTCGGCCTGATCGCCTGCGTGCAGGCGGTCGCCCCGCACTTTCGCGCCAACAAGGCCGGCGTGCTGATCAATGTCTCGTCGGTCGGCGGCCTCATGACCGTGCCGTCGTTCAGCGTCTACAACGCCTCGAAATTCGCGGTCGAGGGCCTGTCGGAGGGCCTTTGGTACGAACTCGGCATCTTCGGGATCAAGGTCAAGCTGGTCGAGCCCGGCGCGATCAAGACCGATTTCGGCGGTCGCTCGATGGATGTGTGGGATTCGTCGAACCTGCCCGATTATTCCGACTTCATGGCCAAGGTGAAGGCGGCCCGCGCGAATTTTACAAAGAATTCCAGCACGCCCGGAGCTGGTGGCCGGCGTCATCTATCAGGCGGCGACCGACCCCGGCGACCGATTGCGCTACCTCGCCGGCCCCGACGCCAAACGGCTGTGGCCGGTGCGCCGCTGGCTCGGGCGCCGAATCCAGATGAAGCTGGTCAAGCGCGTCTTCAAGCTCTGAGCGGCGGGCGGCGCGTGAAGAATCGCCAGCGGATTCCGCCCGGGCGCCAGGGCGGAGCCCGCCATCGCCCACATCCTCACCTCGCTCGCCCGCCTCAGCCACGCCTCTACCAGCGACGGGCGGACCTTCGCCGGAAAGCGACGTGCTGAATCTTGCACAATAGTTTCCGAAAATCAGCAAAGCGTGTTACACTTCAACAAGCCGATCTTTCGCCGGTCGTCGTTGCGGCCGGCGCCGGACGAGGGCTATTGGAGTCCGGCTTGCTTTGTCGCTGCGCCCCCTCGAAACGACGACCGAGCGTTTCAACCGGGAGCCATCCCGCTCACATATCGGCGGATTTCCGGCCTTGGCGCCGCCAGGGACGTTTCTGCATCGCAACCCCTTGATATCATTGTGACGCCTGACGAAATTGCGTCCAACGAGCGCCTCCCGCAAACGCGCTACATTTGCTGACAATCACAATATCGCGTCCTCGCGAACATTCGCGAAGCAGCGCTACGGCGTCTCCCACCGCCCGCTCTGCGCCGAGCGGAACAGAGCGTCGATCACCTTCATGTTGGCGATCGCGTCCTCGATCGGGAATTCGAGGCTCGCCTCGCCGCGGACCGCGCGCGAGAAGGCGTCGCCCTGCAGCGTGTATTGATCGCAGGTCGCGAATTCTTCCCTTCGCGCGCCGCCGCCCGACAGGTCGGCGCCGTTATCGATCGTGATATGCGTCGGCCGGTCCGGCGGCGCGTTGAACGGAATGGCGACCTCGATCCGCCCCTTGTCGCCGGCGATCGTCACGCGCTGATGCGGCGAAGTCTGGGTGCCGCAGATGAAGGCGAGCTGACGGCCGCCCGGAAACTCGGCGAGCCCGCTGGTCAGCCGGTCGGCGCCCATCGCCGGATCGCGGTCGATCGATCCGAACACCCGAACCGGCTCGTCGCCGAAGATATAGCGCGCGGTCAGGATCGCGTAGCAGCCGATGTCGTAAAGCGCGCCGCCGCCCGGCGGCTTGTTGCGGATATTGCCGGGGTCAAGCAGATGGTAGGAGAAGAAGGTCTGGATCGCGCGCAATCCGCCGATCTCGCCGGAGCGGGCGATCTCATGGGCGCGCCGCCATTGCGGATGGAAGCGCACCATGAACGCCTCGGCGACGAGTTTGCCGCTGCGCGACCGCGCCTCAATCAATTGCTCCGCCTCGCCGGCGGTCAGCGCGATCGGCTTCTCGCACAGCACATGCTTGCCCGCCTCGAGCGCGCGCAACGTCCAGGGGACATGCAGGTCGTTGGGCAACGGATTATAGATCGCCTCGATCGCCGGATCGGCGAGCAGTTCTTCGTAGGAGCCGTAGGCTCTGGCGATGTTCAGCGCCGCCGCGGCGCCCCTGGCCTTTTCGATGTCGCGCGAGGCGATCGCATCGACGCGCGAGCGCGCGCCCTTCTGCATCGCCGGGATCACTTTCTCGACGCCGATCCTGGCGACGCCGAGCACCCCCCAGGAAACCTTGTCCGTCATTGTGCGATCCCCCGAAGTACAAGCTTCCCCTTCTCCCCTCGGCGATCGCAAAGCGATCGTCCGATGCGGGAGAAGGGTTCCGCCTCACACCGCCGGCGCCGGCGCGCGCTGGTTGTTTTGCCGCTCCAGCATCCAGCCGGGATATTCGGGGCGCGGCGCGCTGGCCTTGTCGAGCGCGGCGACCTCGTCGGCGGTCAGGACCACCTTCACCGCCGCGAGATTGTCGTTGAGTTGCTCGATGGTCTTGGCCCCGACGATCACGCTCATGACGCCGGCGCGCTGCAACAGCCAGGCGAGCGCGATTTGCGCAACCGAGACGTCATGCGCCCTGGCGACCGGCTCCATCGCCTCGATGACGTCATAGGCATGCTCGCGATCGACCGGGGGAAAATCGAACACCAGGCGGCGCGCGTCATTCGGCGTCGCCCCCCGGCGCGTGAACTTGCCGGACAGCAGGCCGCCGGCCAGCGGGCTCCAGACCATCACCCCGAGACCCTGATCCTCGACCACCGGGATGACCTCGCGTTCGAGGTCGCGCGCGGCGATCGTATAGTAAGACTGCACCGTCTCGAACCGCGCGTAGCCGCGCTTGTCCGAGATTCCGAGCGCCTTCATGATCTGCCACCCCGCCAGATTGGAGCAGCCGATCGTGCGCACCAGGCCGCGCGCGACGAGGTCGTCGAGCGCCCGCAACGTCTCCTCGACCGGCGTCACCGCGTCGAAGCCGTGAATCTGGTAGAGGTCGATATGGTCGAGGCCGAGCCGCTTCAGGCTGCCGGCGACCTGGTCCATGATGTGCCCGCGCGAGAGGCCGACCGAATTGGGGCCGGGGCCGGTGCGGCCGCGAACCTTGGTGGCCACGATGACGTCCTCGCGCTTGACGGAAAGGTCGCGCAGGGCCTGGCCGAGCATGACTTCCGATTGTCCCTCGGAATAGACGTCGGCGGTGTCGATGAAATTGACGCCCGCTTCGAGCGCGCGCTGAACGAGCGCGGTCGCGCCCTGTTGCTCGACCGTGCCGATATTGCGCCAGAAGCCGGCGCCGCCATGAAAGGTCATCGTCCCCAGGCATATTTCCGAGACGAACTGGCCGGTGCGGCCAAGCGGGCGGTATTTCATCGACGGATTCCCTTCTGGTGGAGTTGTCGCTGCGCCGACGCCGAACGTTCGGGCGATCGAGCCGCGCATCGACAACGAACATCTAGGCGGCGGCCGCCCGTCGGGCAAGGCACAAACAAGTTATCGGTCAAGCCCGCGCGGCCAAAGGGGGTGAGGCGACGCGCCGTCCGCTACGCCGCCTGATCGACGGGCGGCGCCAACGCCCCGGTCATCATCGCCACCGCGTCGGACATCGTCTGCTTCTTGGGGTCGATCACCGTCAGGCGCCGCCCGAGGCGATGGATGTGGATGCGGTCGGCGACCTCGAACACATGCGGCATGTTGTGCGAGATGAGGATGATCGGCAGGCCGCGCCTCTTGACGTCGAGGATCAGTTCGAGCACGCGGCGCGATTCCTTCACGCCAAGCGCGGCGGTCGGTTCGTCCATGATGATGACCCTGCGGGCGAACGCCGCCGCCCGCGCCACCGCCACGCCCTGGCGTTGGCCGCCCGAGAGCGTTTCGACCGGCTGATTGATATTCTGGATGGTCATCAACCCGATTTCGTTCAGTTTGTCGCGCGCGAATTTCTGCATCGCGGTCCGATCAAGGGCGCGAAACAGCCTGCCAAGTGGATTTTGCGAGCGAAGCTCCCGGCCGAGGAACATGTTGTCGGCGATCGACAACGCCGGCGACAACGCGAGGTTCTGGTAGACGGTTTCGATTCCCGACTCGCGCGCGTCGATCGGCGAGCGAAAGTTGACCACCTCGCCCGCCAGCTTGACTTCTCCGGAGTCGGGGATCACGGCGCCGCAGAGCGCCTTGATCATCGTGGACTTGCCCGCGCCATTGTCGCCGATCACCGCGAGAATCTCGCCGGGGTAGAGATCGAAATCGGCATGGTCGAGCGCCGTCACGCGGCCATATTTCTTCACCAGACCGCGCGCCTGCAGGATCGGCTCGGCGCTCATTTCGAGATCCTCCGGATCCATTGGTCGAGAGCCACGGCGACAATGATCAGGATGCCGATGGCGAACTCCTGCCACAGCACGTCGAGGCCGGCGAGCGACACCGCGGAGCGGAAGACGCCGACGATCAGTGCGCCGATCAGCGTGCCGATGATCGAGCCGCGGCCGCCGAACAGACTGGTGCCGCCGATCACCACCGCGGTGATGCTGTCGAGGTTGCCGTTCGCACCCGCCGTCGGGCTGATCGCGCCGATGCGCCCGATCAGCACCCAGCCGGCGATCGCGGCGATGAGCCCGGCCAGGACATAGACGCTGAGCAGGATGCGGTCGGTGTCGATGCCGGCCAGGCGCGCCGCCTCGGGATCGTCGCCCGTCGCGTAGATATGGCGGCCATAGGCGGTGCGATTGAGGATGTACCAGACGACGACCGCCAGCGCGATGAGGAGAATGCTCCCCAGAATAATGCGCGCGCCAAAGATTTCGAAGGGTATGCCCATCGATTGAAGGAACGGCGCCTGATCCGTGATGTCTTGCTCGCGAATGGTCTCGCTCTGCGAGTAGAAGGTATTCAGCGCCCCGATGATGCTCAATGTGCCGAGCGTGACGATGAACGGCGGCATCTGCAGTCGCGTGACGAGCGCGCCGTTGAGATAGCCGCAGGCGATCCCGCACAAAAGTCCGGCGGGAAAGGCGATAAACAGCGTCACGCCGTCAACGACGGCCAGGCGTCCCATCACGACCGAACAAATCACCATGATCACGCCGACCGACAAATCGATGCCGGCGGTCAGGATCACCAATGTTTGCGCGATGCCGAGAAAGCCGACGATCGTCACCTGGGTCAGGACGGTCGACAGATTGCTGCCGGTGACGAAGTGGGAGAAATTGACGGTGACGCCGAGCAGAAGGCCGAGCAACAGCACGACGAAGGGAACGACGGTGGGATAGAGGTGCAGGAAGCGTTGGACGCGCTTGACGAACGGGAGATGCTCTTCCTCGAACGAAGCTTGCGCAGTGGCCGCCGCCGCGAGCACGCGTTCAAACTCTTGCGGCGTGGGTCGATCGCCGGCCGAGGCTTCGCTCATCGCTCGCTCCCCCTGATTTCCCCGAAGGTTTGCGCCTTCTTAAAAAAGTCGGCGCTCGAAGACGAAGCTCGCGAGCGCCGACCCTTCAGTTGATTAAGCGATCAAACGAGGAGAAAATCAACCCCAGCAGAGCTTTGCGCCCTCGGCCGTGTCGATCGACTTCACGCCCGGAACAGGATGATCGGTCACAAGCTGTTCGCCCGTATCGATGCTGTGGGGCTTCTCGCCGGTCTTGATGAATTTGGCGACAGCCTCGACGCCGTCGGAGGCCATCAGCAGCGGATATTGCTGCGACGTGGCGCCGATCACGCCGGCCTTGACGCTCTTGATGCCGTTGCAGCCGCCGTCCACCGCGACCACCAGCACGCCTTTTTCCTTGCCGGCCGCCTTCATCGCCGCATAGCCGCCGTCCGCCGCTGGTTCGTTGATCGCGTAAACGAGATCGATATGATCGGCCTTCTGGAGAATCTTCTCCATCGCCGTGCGGCCGCCCTCGTCCGATCCCGACGAGAGGTCGGACCCGACGATCTGCGGGCTGTCGCTCATCGCAAAGTGCTTGGGATCCTTGACGGGGATGCCGAAGCCGGTGAGGAAGCCGTTGTGCCGGAGATAGTCGACGGTCGGCTGATTGGCGGTCAGGTCGAGGGTGGCGATCTTGGCGCTCGACGCCTTGTCGCCGAGCGTCGCCTTCGCCCACTGGCCGATCAACTCGCCGGCCTTGAAATTGTCGGTGGCGAAATTGGCGTCGGCGGCGTCGATCGGATCGAGCGGCGTATCGAGGGTGATCACCAGGATGCCGGCGGCGCGCGCCTTCTTGACGGTCGGCACGATCGCGGTCGAGTCGCTCGGCACCAGCAGAATGCCCTTGGCGCCGGCGGCCATCAGCGCTTCGATGGCGGCGACTTCGCCGTCGTTGTCGCCGTCGAACTTGCCGGCATAGGCTTGCGGCGTGAGGCCGAGTTCCTTGGCCTTGGCCTCAAAGCCCTGCTTCATCTTGACGAAGAACGGGTTGGTGTTGGTCTTGGTGATGAGGCCGACGATCGGCCCGTCCGCGTAGGACGGCGCGCTCATCAAGCCGACACACAGCGCCGCGGCGGCGGCGGTAGACAAGATTCCGAGTTTCCTGGACATTGAGTTTCCTCCCGAAAGAATTGCGTTTTTGCTGCGGCGGTCGCGCTTTGCGCGGAGCCCTTGGCGATTCGTCGAAGCCGACTTCCTTGCAAGGTCAGTTCACGCCGTCGCATTGTCATAGACGCAAAATTCAAGCGCCGTGTCAATTGATAAATAAATCGGCCTGAATTATTATTGACACAGCCGCCGCGTCCACCCATGGTGCGCGCCGAGAGCGTCGCCGCGACATCGGCGCGAGCGACCTGGACGCTGCGCTTCCTCGCGCGACTGTTCACGCCCACTCGATATGGCAAGAACAAGAGGCCGCGATGCCGCCCGAGCAAGAGGAAAGGCTTGAGCCGCCTGCGGCGGCGGCGATCGCCAGCGGCGCCGATCAGGCGGGCGTGCGCGTTTACAACGAACGCCTGATCCTCTCGCTGGTTCGCCGCTACCGTCAACTCTCCAAGATCGAAGTGGCGCGGCTGACCGGCCTTTCCGTCCAGAGCGCCACGGCGATCATGAACCGCCTGCAACTGGACGGCTTGTTGCGCCGCGAGGCGCCTCAGCGCGGGCGAGTCGGCCAGCCGACCGTCCCCCTTTCGCTCGATCCGGAGGGCGCATTTTCGTTTGGCCTGAAAATCGGCCGGCGGAGTTGCGAACTCGTGCTGGTCGATTTCACGGGACGCGTGCGCGAGCGCGCCCAGGAGACTTTCGCCTATCCGACGCCCCGGTTGATTCTCGAATTTGCGGCGCGCACGCTGCCCTCGTTCACCCGGACACTGTCGCCGAGGCAGCTTCGTCGCGTGGCGGGGCTGGGGATCGCAGCGCCGTTTCAGTTGTGGAACTGGGGCGCGGAGATCGGCGCGCCGCCGGGCGCCATGGACCTGTGGCGAACCATCGACATCGAGCGGGAAATCGCGCGGCTGTGCGCGTTCCCGGTGATCCTCTGCAACGACGCGACTTCGGCCTGCGCGGCGGAGTTCTTCTTTGGCCAGGGATGGCGGCATCGCGATTTTCTGTATTTCTTTCTCGGATCGTTCGTTGGCGGCGGCCTCGTCATCGGCGGCGCCCTGTTTCCGGGCCGCACGGGAAACGCCGGCGCGCTCGGCTCGATGCCGGTGACGGCGCCGGGTCCGGCGGGCGATCCTCCTTCACAGTTGATCGCTTGCGCCTCGATCTATCAGCTTGAGCGGCGGGTCGAGGCGGCGGGCCTTGACCCTTCGTCGATCTGGCGAACGCCAGCCGACTGGAGCGATTTTGGATCGCTTCTGGACGCCTGGATCGAGGATGCTTCGCAGGCGCTCGCCTACGCCTGCGTCGCGGCGCTCTCGGTCATCGATTTCTCGGCGATCGTCGTCGACGGCGCGATGCCGACCGGCGTGCGCGACCGCCTGACGGCGCGGGTCGCCGAACGGGTCGAGCAGCTCGACCGGCGCGGCCTGTCCGACGCGGCGATCATGGCCGGCGCGATCGGCGCCGAGGCGCGCGCGATCGGCGGCGCTGCGCTGCCGCTGATCGCCAACTTTGCACGTGACAGGGAAGTGCTGTTTAAGGACGTCCCGAGCGGGCTGACCGCGGGCCAATCCGGCAATTGGCTGCAGGCGTGATAATCGGCAGGGGCCGCCAGTGACCTCACAGATCATAAAAGTCGAACCGTTCGATCTCGTCGTGTTCGGCGGCACCGGCGATCTCGCCTATCGCAAGCTGTTTCCGGCGCTCATTCATCGCGACAAGGACGACCAGTTCAAGGAACCGACCCGGATTATCGGCGTTTCGCGCCGTCACATCGAACACGACGCCTATCGCGCGCTGGTCGGGGACGCGCTGCTGAAGTTCGGCGGCGCGGACGACGCCTCGGCGCCGTATGTCGATCGTTTCCTGAACCGCATCTTCTACGCGTCGGTCGACGTCACCGGCGACGAGGGCTGGGAGACCTTGAAGGCGCTGCTCGGACCCGACGAGCGGGTGCGCGCGTTCTACATGGCGACCAGCCCCGATCTGTTCGGCCCGATCGCCAGACGCCTCGGCGCCAACGGCCTTGTCACGCGACGCTCGCGCATCATCGTTGAAAAGCCGATCGGCAGGGACGGCGCGAGCGCGGCGTCGATCAATGACGAGATCGGCTCGGTATTCCCGGAGCAGCGCATTTTCCGCATCGATCACTATCTGGGCAAGGAAACGGTGCAGAACCTGATGGCGCTGCGCTTCGCCAACGCGCTGTTCGAGCCGCTGTGGAACAACGCCCATATCGACCACGTGCAGATCACCGTCGCCGAGACGCTCGGCGTCGAAGGCCGCGGCGCCTATTACGACGCTTCCGGGGCGCTGCGCGACATGGTGCAAAACCACATGCTTCAATTGCTGTGTCTGGTGGCGATGGAGCCGCCAGCGTCGCTGGAAGCCGACGCCTTGCGCGACGAAAAGCTGAAGGTGCTCAAGTCGCTGGCGAGGATCGACGCCGCCAATGCATCGCTGTTGACGGTGCGCGGCCAGTATCGCGGCGGCTTTGCCGACGGAGCGGCGGCCTCGTCCTATCTTCAGGACATCGGCAAGGAGGCGAGCGACACCGAAACCTTCGTCGCCCTGAAAGTCGGCGTCGCCAACTGGCGCTGGGCAGGCGTGCCATTCTATTTGCGCACCGGCAAGCGGTTGCCGCAGCGCTTTTCGGAGATCGAAATCGGCTTTCGCCGCGTGCCGCACGCCATCTTCGAATCGGGGCTTGACGGCATTCCGGCCAACCGCCTGGTCATCCGCGTCCAGCCCAACGAAGGCATCAAGCTGTGGCTGATGATCAAGGAGCCGGGACCCGGCGGCATGAGGCTGCAGCATGTGCCGCTGGACATGAGCTTCGAGAAGGCCTTTTCGGGGCCGTCAGCCGACGCCTACGAGAGATTGCTGATGGACGTCGTGCGCGGCAACGCCGCGCTGTTCATGCGGCGCGACGAAGTCGAGGCGGCCTGGGCCTTCATCGACCCGATTCGCGAGGCGTGGAGCCAGTCGCGCGAAGCGCTGCGCCCCTATACCGCCGGCACGTGGGGGCCGGCCGCGGCGATTGCGTTGATCGAGCGCGACGGACGCACCTGGAACGAGGAATACGAATGATTTTGACCAGACCTGAACGCCGCGACTTTGCGGACGGCGCGACCCTGGCGGCCGCTTTCGCGCAATGGACGGCGAAGCTCCTCCAGAACGGCGTCGACGAGCGCGGCGAAGCGCTGTTGATCGTGTCCGGCGGAACGACGCCCGCGCGCTTTTTCGCCGCCCTCGCAACGCAGGCGATCGACTGGACCCGCGTGACCGTCACGCCGGCCGACGAGCGTTGCGTGCCCGACGACAGTCCGCGGTCGAACGCGAAATTGATCCGCGAGACGCTGCTGCGCGGCAACGCCGCGGCGGCGCGCTTTGCGCCGCTGGCCGATTCGCGCCTGTCGCCCGATCAGGAGCTGGCGGCGGCCAACGCGCGGATCGCCGATCTGCCCCTGCCGGCCGATCTGGTGGTTCTCGGCATGGGCGAAGACGGCCACACTGCGTCGTGGTTTCCCGGCGCCGACAATCTCGCCGAAGCGATCAACCCCGGCGCGCGGACGCTGGTGGTGCGGATCAACGCGCCCGGCGCGCCCGAACCGCGGCTCACCCTGTCGGGGCGGGTGATCTTGCGCGCCCGCGCGCTGGCGCTCCAGATCGAAGGCCCCGCCAAGCTCGCGACGCTGGAGCGCGCGCTCGGGTCCGGGCCGGTCGAGCAGATGCCGGTGCGCGCGGCGTTACGCGAGGCCGCCGACCGGCTGACGATATTCGCCGGCGCCGCGTAGGACGCACGTGGGGGGAACGTTTCGCCCGGTCGCGCGTTTGCGGCGGCGCGTTGGAGGATTGGGGCGTTCGCTTGAAGCGTGTCACTGTCAAGGATATTAACAACCGCTCTCCGCTCTTTGGATGGTCATCATGAGGCAGCTTGGACCTGGTCTCAGGCGCTTGGCGATTGCGACAGCGCTCGCCTGCGCAGCCGCCTATGTCGGCGGCGGCGTTGTCGCCGACGCGGCGAACGGCGCCTCGACGGTGCCGCCAATCGCCTGGGCGCGATCGCTGCCGGTCGATTCGGCGAACCGGGGAATCTCCCAGATTGGCGGGACCGAAGTGCGCGCGCTCGCCGCGATGGACGGCACGCTCTATGCGGCTATCGGCTATTGGCGCGATACGCGTCAGTCGGATCCTGGCCTGCCCGGCCCGCAAGTCCTGGCTCTGGATTCGCCGACCGCAGCGTGGCGGGTGGATGGCCAGTTCGACGACCGGATGGGCGGCGGCATGCATCGCTACATGGCGATCGGCGCGCTTCAGGCGGTCCAGTTCCATTCGGATCGCAACGGCCAGGCGCTGTCGCCGCCGCGTTCGGTGCTGCTGGCGAGCATGTGGGATCGGCAGGGCAGCCTGAAGGTCTTCTCCAAGAACGGTCGCGAGGCGAGGTGGACGCACACCGATCTGGCCGCCAGCGCCCCCTCCGACTCGCAGATTCGAAGCTTTGGATTTCACCGCGACGCGGCGACCGGCATCGAGCGAGCCTTCGCCGGAACGAACCCCAACGGGATCGTCAGCGGCGCTTACGACGCTTCCGGTTCGGGCGGGATTCGGTGGGACTCCGCCTCAGAGCCGGGTCTGCCGACGCTCGTGAGGGCGCAGCGCGTGATGAGCTTTGCCGAGTGCAACGGCAAGCTGTACGCGACGGTCGGCTGGGACATTTACGAGCGCCAGGACGGCCCTTCGCCGTCGTGGAGAAAAGTCTACGCCTTTGGCGACAATCTGCCGTTCAACGGGTCCGGCGGTCTGCGAGGCCTCACCGCGATCGACGACCGGGCGGGCCAGGGACAGGAGCTTCTGGTCGTCGCCGAAGGCGAAGAGGGACAAATCCTGCGCATCAATCCGCGCGAAGGGTTCCGAGCAGTCACCGAACTCAACGTGAACGACGCCCTGACAAAGATCTGGGGCACCCAGGTCATCGCCGGCATCATCGCTTACAACGACATGACGCCCTATCCGGACCCGAGCAATTCATGCCCCTCGCTGCTGATCGGCGGCTACGACGCAAAGACTCCCTACGCCTCAAACGCAATCGGAGGGAACAACAAGGCCCCCGGCGCGTATTATCTCATCCGCGATTGCCAGGGCCGTTACGTCTCGCGCGAGATTTTCGACCCGAACATCTCGCCCAAGCCGCCGCTGGTGGCCACACGCGCGATCATCGTCTCGCCATTCGCTTCCGATCCCCCGGGAACGCTTTACGCCGGCGGCTTCGACGCCGGAAACACCCAGCCGCACAATTCGGCCTGGTTGTATCGCGGCGTCCCCTCCCCGCGTTGAGCCGCCTCGCCCCGGCGATTCCGGGGCGACCGGCTCACCCGCCCAAGGCGCTCAAATCCACTTCGCCAAACTGCGCCAGAACGATCGGGTCCTCAAAGTCGCCGGTCACCGGGTCGCCGCGGCGGGAGAACGCGACCGCTCCGCCATGCTCGGCGGCGAGGGCGCGGGCCCGTCGCTCGGCGGCGCCAGCGCTGATCGCCTCTTGCGCCGCGCCGGGCCGGACGTCGCCGTCGGCGTTGCGATCGAACGGGATGACGACGTAGTAGGCGTCGTTCGTCGGCTGGTCCAGTAAAGAATCGAGCTCGCGAATCTTGTTCCTGAGGAAGATCGCCGCGTCGTTGACATGCTTGTGAGCATGCATCCATTCGTCGCCTGGCGCGCCGCCGCGCGGCGGCGCGCGGCGATCGGCAGACGGCTTGCGACCCGCGCCGTGGGCAATGCGATCAACGGCGGCGAAAGCCGGCGAAAGCCGGCGGTATTCGCCCCGCACAACTGCTCGGCGCCTGTTCCCGGCGAGATAGTCGAGTGTGTGAAAGGTCGCGAAGCACGCGATAATGGCGTGACGCATCGAAGAGCGGTTCGCGGCCATCTCGTTGATGGTCGGCTCCACGATCTGCCTGAAGTATTCGTCCGGGGTCACCCGTTCGCCTTCCCCGCGAGGTGCGATTTCCGCGCCGGCCCAGCGTTTGGCATGGCAGGCCGCGCTCCGCAAGGCCGTGCGGGCGACGGCTGCATCGCCTGACGCGGAGGGCCCTGCAATTCCAACGGTTTGCCGGGCCGGCTAAAGATCGGCCGGCGCCAGGCCGCGGGCGGCGAAGCGCGCCGTCTCGTTCGACGGCCGACCCGCCGCGACCGAGAGGACGTGCTTGCCGGTCGTCGGCAGGGTCGCGAAGCGCCACTGCGCCGCGTCGCGCCCGGCGCCCAGGTCAATGCGTATCGGCTCCAGGGTGAACGCGAAGGAATCGAGCGGCGCGCCGAGCCCCGCGCCGATCGCCTTGAGATAGGCTTCCTTCAGCGTCCACAGACGGTAGAAGCACAGCGTCCGGTCGGCCGCCGGCGCGCGTCGCATCAGCTCAACCTCGGCCGGCGCGAAATAGGCTTCCGCCACCGCGAGATCGGCTTTCGCGTCGTCGATTTTCTCCACGTCGACGCCGATCGCCCCATGGGACGCGAGGGCCACGGCGACGAGGCCGCGCGTATGCGAAAGATTGAACGCGACGTCCCCAACGGCGAGCCTGTTGTCGATGCCCGGCTTGCCGTTCGCATCGATCGAAAACCGCCAGGCGTCGGGGGGAGCGCCGAGACAGGATGTCAGCATGGCGCGCAACAGGGCGTGCGCGGCGATGAAATCCCGACGATCGGCGTCAAAATGAAAGCGGGCCGCGCGCGCGCGCTCGTCCTCGTCGAGCGTCGCTGACCAGCGCTCGATATCCGCCGGTCCTGCGGCGTCGGTGGACAGCCACCAGACCGTAATCTCGTCCCGGGCGAGCGGGGCGAAGCGGCGAAGCGGCCGGTCGGGTCGCTTCAACCGGGCCTCCCGACACGTCCTCCGAAGACGCCGGCGGAACCCGATATTGCCTTCAAATTACCCAACTTTTATCCTTCTACCGCCACCGGCCGATCCGTGCTACCCTGATGGCCAAATCATCTCTCGCGAGCGCGCCTCTATGAAGGCAAGATATGTCGTCTTTTTAGCCACGGCCGCGGTGGTGTTCGGCGGCTTCTATTTGTGGAGCCCGAACTTCCCGATCCGCGGGTGGGCGGCGGCGATGATCGAACCGACTCCGCCGAACCCGGCCACAGGCGCCGAACGTTCGGAAACCGTGCGCGTCGTCGTGGCTCAGGTCAAGCAGTCGACGGTTCCGATCCTCCTTTCCGGCATCGGGACGGTGCAGGCGTACAACACCGTCGACACGAAGGCGCAAGTCGATGGGGTGATCCTGCGCCTGAACTTCAAGGAAGGCGACGACGTCAAGATCGGCGACCCGCTGGTGACCATCGATCCGGCGCCGTACGAGGCGCGCGTCATGCAGTGGCAGGCGGCCAAGCAGCGCGCGACCGCGCAACTCGAGAATGCGAAGACCAACCTTTGGCGGGATCAGCAGTTGCTGGCCAAGGATTTCGCCACCCAGAAGCAGACGGACGGCGAGACGGCGCTGGTCGGCCAATACACCGCCGATATCGCCGAAGCCGACGCGCAGATCAAGTTCGCCCAGAATCAGCTGGACAACACGATCATCCGGTCTCCGATCGACGGTCGGACCGGGATCCGGCACGTCGACCCCGGCAATTTCATCCGCGTCGCCGACAACACCAACATCGTCACCGTGGTTCAGACCAAACCGATCTCGGTCATCATCACCGTGCCGGCGAAATCCCTGGCGCAGGCTGGCATTTCCTCGGGCATGACCGATCTGGCGGTCTCCGCCTACGAGCAAGACGGGATTGCGCTGCTTGATCGCGGCAAGGTGCAGACGGTCAACAACATTGTCGATCCGGCGACCGGCACGATCAAGCTGAAGGCCAATTTCGCCAACGAACGATCCAAGCTGTGGCCGGGCGATTTCGTCGACTGCAAGATCGTGGTCGAGAGTCGTCACGATGGGCTCACGGTCCCCGCCGAAGCGATCCAGCACGGACCCAAGGGCGATTTCGTGTGGGCGGTCGGCCAGGATTCGGTGGTGTCGCCAAAACGGGTGCGCGTGCGGCAGACGATCGGCGACGATGCGTTGATCGACCGCGGATTGGAGGCCGACGAGACAATAGTGGTGGAAGGCCAGTATTACTTGCGAACCGGAACCCACGTCGCAATCGTCCCGGAGCTGCCTGGCGACAGATCCGAGACCTCCGTCACCGAATGAACATTTCTGCGCCATTTATCGTCCGGCCGATCGCGACGATATTGCTGGTCGTCGCTGTCGTTCTGGTCGGGCTGCTCGGCTATTCCGCGCTGTCGGTGGCGGCGTTGCCGACTGTCGAATTCCCGTCCATTCAGGTCATCACCAGCTACCCCGGCGCGGACCCGGACGTCGTCCAGTCTTCCATCTCGGCGCCGCTCGAATATCATCTGGGCCGCATCCCCGGCGTCACCGTGATGACGTCGTCGAGTTCGTTCGGCACGAGCGAGATCACGCTGCAATTCAGCCTGTCCCGCACTCTGGCCTCCGCCTCGCAGGACGTGCAGGCGGCGATCGACGCGTCGACCGGCTGGCTGCCGGTGTCGCAGCTCCCCTCGCCGCCGACCTATCACCAGGTGAACCCGGCGGACATGCCGGTCGTGACGCTGGCTCTCACGTCCGACACGATGCCGCTCTACGCGATCACCGAATACGCCTCGACGGCGTTCGTGCCCAAGCTTTCGCGCGTCGAGGGCGTCGGCGAAGTCACCATCGAAGGCGGCGTGGCGCGCGCCGTGCGTCTCCAGGTCAATCCGAGAAAGCTCGCCGCTCTCGGGCTGTCGCTCGAGGACGTTCGCCGGGCCATCGGCGCCAACACCGTCGATCTGCCGAAAGGGGAAATCGACGGCCCGCGGCAGGAATTTCAAATCGGCAGCAACGACCAGCTTTTCGACGCCACCGCCTATCGCAATGTGATCCTCGCCTATCGCAGCGGCTCGCCCGTCATGTTCAAGGACGTCGGCGACGCCGTTGAGGGTCTTGAAAACGAGAAACTGGCGGGATGGTACAACGGCCAGCCCGCAGTCATCCTTCAAGTGCAGCGCCAGCCCGGCGCAAACATCATCAAAGTGGCCGACGCAGTCGCCGCCCTGCTGCCGGCGATCGAGAAAACGTCGCCGCACGCCCTCAGGATCTCGGTGGCGAGCGATCGCACCACCACCATCCGCGCCGCGGTCCTCGAAGTTCAGCATACGCTGGCGATCACCGTGGCCCTGGTGATCCTGGTCATTTTCCTGTTCCTGCGAAAATTCTGGGCGACGGTGATCCCCGGCGTGACCTTGCCGGTGTCGCTGGTCGCCACATTCGCGATCATGGCGGCCATCGGGTTCACCCTGGACAACCTGTCGCTCATGGCGATGAGCGTCGCGTCCGGGTTCATCGTCGACGACGCCATCGTGATGATCGAGAATATCGTGCGATTCATCGAGAAGGGTGAGAGCCCACTCGAGGCGGCCCTCAAGGGATCGCGGCAGATCGGCTTCACGATCGTTTCGCTGACGATTTCACTGATCGCCGTGTTCATTCCTCTGCTGCTGATGGGCGGCGTCGTCGGGCGCCTGTTCCGCGAATTCGCGATCACCCTGTCGGCGTCGATCGTCATCTCGGGGATCGTGTCGCTCGTCCTGACCCCGATGATGTGCGCCAAGCTGCTCAAGCCGCACGAATCGCAACGTCACGGCTGGCTGTTCCGGGTCAGCGAGCGCGCCTTCGATGGCATGCTCTATGTCTACGAGGCCGGGCTGCGATGGACTCTGCGGCGTCAGACCTTGATGCTGGTTTTCACCGCGGCGACCTTCGTTGCGAGCATCTGGCTCTATGTGGCCATTCCCAAGGGATTCGTGCCGGCGCAGGACACCGGCCTCATTTCCGGCGTCACCGACGCCGCGCAGGATATCTCCTTCGAAAGCATGGCGGCGCTGCAGCGAAAGGTCGCCGATATCATCCAGAAGGACCCCGACGTCGTCAACGTCGTCAGCCTGATCGGGGTTGGCGACGAGAACGCGACGCTCAACAGCGGGCGATTCTACATCGACATCGGCTCGCCCGACCACCGTCGCGCCACCGCGGCGCAGATCATGAAACGGCTCGAGGACGCCGTCGCGGAGGTGCGCGACATCACGCTGCATCTGCAACCCGTCCAGGACATTCAGTTGGAGACGCGGCCGACCCGCACGCAATACCAGTATGTCCTTCAGGACCTCAACGAAGGGGAGCTTCGCTACTGGGCCGACAAGCTCCTCCAGGAATTGCGCAAGCACCGCGACCTGGCCGACGTCGCCAGCGACCAACAGGATCTCGGTCAACAGACGATGATCACCGTGAACCGGGAAGCGGCGGCGCGCCTCGGCCTGAATATCGCGGCGATCGACCAGGTCCTCTACGACGCGTTCGGCCAGCGCCAGATCGCCACGATCTACTCGCCGATCTACCTCTATCACGTGATTCTCGAAGTCAGCCCGGAGTTCCGCAATACGGTCGCGGCGCTCGAGAGCATCTATCTCACGGTCGCCGGCTCGGAAATGCCAAATCTGCGCCAGGCGGCGGCCGGCGTGAGTTCTGATTTCAGCACGCCGGCCGCGTCGGTGCCGCTGGCGTCCTTCGCGAGCCTGGAGAAGCATCTGGCGCCTCTCGTCATCACCCACCAGGGCCAGTTCCCGGCGATCACGCTGTCCTTCAACATGCCTCCCGGCGGGTCTCTCGGCGGGGCGCTGGAAACGCTGCGCTCGACGCAACGGGCGCTTGGTCTTCCGGCTGCGATCGAGGCGAACCCGGTCGGCAGCGCGGCGGAATTCGCGGCCTCCACCAGGAGCGAGCCGATCCTGATCGCTGCGGCGATCGTTGCGGTCTACATTGTTCTGGGCATTCTCTACGAGAGCTACATCCACCCCATCACGATTCTCTCGACGCTGCCGTCGGCGGGCGTCGGCGCATTGCTCGCGTTGATGCTGTTCCACCAGGATCTCAACCTGATTTCGCTCATCGGCATCATCCTGTTGATCGGCATCGTGAAGAAGAACGGCATCATGATGGTCGACTTCGCGCTTTCGGCGGAGCGCCTCGAGGGATTGTCGCCGGAGGAATCGATCTACCAGGCATGCCTGTTGCGCTTCCGGCCGATCATGATGACCACCATGGCGGCGCTGCTGGGCGCGCTGCCGCTGGCCATGGGTGTCGGCACCGGATCGGAACTGCGCCGCCCGCTCGGCATCGCCGTCGTAGGCGGCCTGCTGGTCTCGCAGTTCCTCACGCTCTACACGACGCCGGTCATCTACCTGATGTTTGCGCGCCTCGAGCGACGCTTTCGACGACCCGTGCGCCCGCGCCGCGCCGCTTCGCCGATCGGCGCCATTGAGGCGCCGCTTCCGGCCCGGGAGGTCGCGACGCCGCAGGACGCAGAAGCGTGAGCATCTCCGAGCCATTCATCCGCCGGCCTGTCGCAACGACGCTGTTGACGATCAGCGTCGCGCTGCTCGGAATCGTCGCCTATTTCAATATCCCGATCGCCTCATTGCCCAACATCGAGCGCCCGACGATTCGCGTCGTCGCCTCATTGCCGGGTGGGAGCGCCGACACCGTCTCGTCGTCGCTGACGACGCCGCTGGAGCGCCAGCTTGGCTTGATTTCCGGCCTCAAGGAGATGCACGCCAGCAGCATTTACGGGCGCTCCGTCATAACGCTCGAGTTCGAGCTCGACAAAGACATCGACGCCGCGGCGGTCGCAGTGCAGAGCGCCATCAACACCGCCAGCACAGACCTGCCCAAGGACATGCCGGGCCCGCCGCTGTACATCAAAGCCAACCCCAACGCCTTCCCGATCGTCGCGCTCGCCCTCACCTCGGACACGCTTACCCCGGCTGACATCTATCAATACGCCGATACGGTGCTGGCCGGGAAGTTGTCGCAGATCCAGGGCGTCGCCAAGGTCGCGATCAGCGGCGCCACCAGGCCCGGCGTTCGAATTCAGGTCAATCCGCGCGCGCTCGCGGATATGCACATGTCGACCGCCGCGGTGAAATCGGCGGTTCTGGTGGCTTCGGCCAATCTGCCCAAGGGCGAGATTTCCGACGGTCCTCACTCCGTCGCCCTGGCGGCCAACGATCAACTGATGACCGCTGCCGACTACAAGAACGTGGTCGTCGCCTGGAAGAACGGCGCCGCGATCAAGCTGCCCGACGTGGCGAATGTGTTCGACAGCACGATCAACGATGACCGCGCTGGCTGGTTCGACGACGATTCAGCGGTCGTGCTCTATGTCCTCAAGGACGCCGACGCCAACGTCGTGCAGACCGTCGACACCACGCTCAAGATGCTGCCCCAGCTCGAACGCTGGATCCCGGCGGGAATCCACGTTCACCTGCTCTACGACCGCACCCTGCTGATCCGCGCGGCGGTCTCCGACGTCCAGTTCACCATGGCGATCGCCATCCTGCTGGTCGTGCTGGTCGTGTTCCTGTTTTTGCGCCGGTTCTGGACGACGGTCATCCCGACCGTCACCATCCCAGTGTCGCTCGCCGTCACGATGGCGGTGATCTACGCGCTCGGTTTCAGTCTCGACAATGTTTCCCTGTTGGCGGTGACGATCGCGGTGGGCTTCGTCATCGACAATTCGGTGATCATCATCGAAAACATCGCGCGGCTGGTCGGGGAGGGAGAAGACCCGATCGACGCCGCCTTGAAGGGAACGCGGCAGATGGGGTTTACGGTGATCTCGATCGCCGTCGCCCTGGTCGCCGCGCTGATCCCGATTCTCTTCATGCCCGACATTGTCGGCCGGCTGTTTCGCGAGTTCGGATTGACCCTGGTCGCGGCCATCGTCGCTTCGGCGGTCGTCTCCCTGACGCTCACCCCGACGATGTGCGCCCATCTGCTGCGGCGCGACGAAATGCGGCCGGACGGCCGCTTCGGCGTGTTCTGCGAACGAGTCCTCGATCGCAGCATCGCGCTCTACGGCGGCAGCCTGAACTGGGCGCTCCGGCATCGCTGGCTCACCTTGACGCTCGCCGCTTCGCTCACCGCCGCGTCGGTCGGCATGTATGTCCATCTGCCAAAGGGATTTCTGCCGACCCAGGACACCGGGGTCCTGGCGGTGCGGACGATCAGCCGATCGAACATCTCATTCGAGGCCAAGGAGAAATCCCAGCAAGCGATCGCCGATGCGATCACCTCCGACCCGGCGGTCGCGAACGTCGGCTCCTACATCGGCCTGGGAACGATGAGCGGCGGATCGATGCTGGTGAGCCTCAAGCCGCCTGGCGTGCGCAAGGAATCAGTCGAGCAGGTCATCGACCGGTTTCGCTCGAAGCTGGCCAAGAGCAAGGATGCGAAAGCGGTGTTCGTGCCGCTCCAGGACCTGAAGGTCGGCGCCAAGAAATCCTCGTCCCGCTATCAATACGCAATGTCGGGGTTCAACCGGGACGAAGTCGCCCATTGGGCGCTGCTGATGAAGCAACGCCTTTCCGCGCTGCCGCAAGTGACCGACGTGCATCTCAACTACGAACGTCGAGGACTTGGGGTCAATGTGCTTGTCAACCGGATCCGCGCCGCCCGCGCCGGCGCCACGCCCACCGACGTCGACGACATCCTGTACGACTGGTTCGGCCAGATCAGGCTCGATCTCATTCGCTACCCGATCAATCACGCGAGGGTGGTGCTGGAGGTGGAGCCTCAGTACCGGCAGGACCCTTCGGATATCGACCGTCTGTTTCTGATTCAGGGCCTGCCCGCGGATATCCTGAGCCGGCGCCGGCGTATGCACACGTCGATGTGGATTCCTCACGAGAACGGAATTCCGTCGTACACCCTTTCGTTCAACACGCCGCTCGGCGGTTCGATCGGCGACGCCATCGCGGCGGTCCGGGGCGCCGAGGCGGCCGCCCATGTCCCGAGCAACATCTATACGGGCTTTCGCGGCGAAGCGCGGCTGGCCGACGAAACCTCGCAATCACTGCCGCTGCTGTTCCTGGCGGCGGTCATCAGCATCTATATCATCCTGGGCATCCTCTACGAGAGCTTCGCTCATCCGTTCACCATCCTGTCGACGCTTCCCTCGGCGGCGTTTGGGGCGCTGCTCGCCCTCGCGATCACCCATACCGAGTTCACGCTCATCGCCGCGGTCGGTTGCCTCCTGGTGATCGGCATCGTGATGAAAAACGCGATCATGATGGTGGATTTCGCGCTGGATGCGGAGCGGCGGGTGGGCCTGCCGCCGGCGGAGGCTATCCAGCGCGCGGCGCGGCTGCGTTTTCGCCCCATCATCATGACGACAATGGCCGCCCTGCTCGGCGCGTTGCCGCTGGCGCTGGGGACCGGACCGGGCTCCGAACTGCGCCAGCCGCTCGGCGTTGCGATCGTCGGCGGATTATTGCTCTCTCAATTCGTCACGCTCTACACCACGCCGGCGGTGTATCTGGCGGTCGGCAGGCTGGGCCTGCGACACCCGACGCGCAGCCGTCAGTCGCCCGCAGCAGCGCCGGCGTAAAGCGATCGCCGGCTTCCATGCCCCGCGAGGGGCGCCTGCGTCGCCGAGCCCGGCGATTGCGTTCAATGCGCGCGGGCGAAAACTCCGAAAATGATCGCCGCCGCGACCACCACCGTCGAGGCGCAGGCGATAGCGACCGACCACAGCATGTAGCGGGCGTTCTTCTCCATGGCGCGCGCGGTGATCTCCTGAGCCTCCGCCGAACGCGTGCGCACGTTCATCCGGCGCTGCGCCTGTCGCGCGCGCCGCTTCTGCCCCGGTCCAGGGCGGCCCTGCGACAAATCGTCAGTGTCCTCGTCGTTCTGCGGTGGCGGCATGGGGCGGTTCCGATTTTCCGTTCGAGGGCTCAAAAGACGCGCCAAAACTTACCCACGCGACCGCGCAAACACAAGGCGCGCGGCAAGCGCGGCGCCGCTTCGCGCTGGCGGCAATCGGCCCGCTTCCGGCGCGCCGCCCGCTCCGGACCACGAACATACCATTGGAACAGCGCGCCGCGTGACGGATGGGCGCCTTGAACAAGCTTCGGAATCCGTATCAATTCCGGCGAACGCCGACCGGAGCAACCCGTGGCATCGATGAAGGTTGGATCGGCAGGCGACCAGCCGCGCCGCGGGAAGACCAAGGCCGCCGCTCTGGCGGACAGCGTCTTTGACTTCCGCCGCCCGGCGGCGCTGCGCAAATCCTACATCGTCGCGTCGACTCCGCGGGCGGGCGGCGCGCTCCTCTGCGCGCACCTGTGGAAGACCGGCGCGCTCGGGGCTCCCTCCGAATATCTGGTCTATCCGGGGGGCGCCTCGGCGGCAAGCTGGCGAAGCGTCTCCGACCATCGTCGCACGCCGACTATATCGCCAAGGTCATCGCACTTCGCACATCGAGGAATGGCGTGTTCGGCGTGAAGGCGCTCTTCAAGGACTTCGAGCAGACGCTGCTCCGGGTCCCCGAAGCGTTGAGCCTGCTGTCTCCGCTAAGCTACATCTACGTCGAGCGTCGGGACCGGCTCGCTCATGCCGTGGACGTCGCGCGGGCGATGCAGGCCAATCGGCGCGGCTCCGTCCGCGGACAGCGCGCCGCGCCCCTGCGCTACGACCGGGATTTGATCTCCAAATGCCTCGGGCTGCTCGAGCGGGAGAGGCTCGGCTGGAGCCGATGGTTCGAGAGCCGCGGCGTTGAACCGCTGGTCGTCGCCTATGAGGATGTCGTCGCCGACAAGGCCGACGTGGTCCGCCGCGTCCTCGAGTTTCTCGGCGTGCAGGACGACGAGGCCGAGCAGATCCGCCATCCCGCGAAGTTCAAACCGCGCGCCAGCCGGGTCAGGCAACGCTGGGCGGCGCGCTTCGAGCGGGAAGTCCGCGAGGGAATACGGATTCGCCGGACGGCCAGCCGCTGATTCAGTCGGACGGCGACCGGCGCCGCACATCAGGAATCACATAGCGTCCGTCAAGCAGGTCGCTTCGCGGCTGGTAGGCCCGCAACGTCAGCAGGAACGGAGCGTCGGGCGCCGGAAGCCAGTTCTTTTCGTCGCCCGCCGGCGCGTCGCGCTGAATGAAAATCGTCAGCGAGCCGTCCTCACCGTAACGCAGATCGGGCTTTCGACTTCCGACGCTGTAGCGTTCGATCGCATTGGGCGCAAGCCAGCGACGATTGGTCTCATCGGTCTGATAGATGGTCAGCGACCAGAACGCGTCGACCGGCGGCAGACCGCCCGGCGGAAACCGCAGCACATGGCGGTCGCGGCCATGCAGCGCAGCGCCGAGCGCATCAGTGGCGGTGGAAAAGTACATCGCCTCCTCGCGCGGCAGCAACCCGAGGCCGGCGAGCGCGCACTGGGCGCGAAACAGATAGTCGGCGCCGAAACTGCCGGCGTCGCCGGACGGACCACTCCAGCCGACTCGTCGATCGCCATGCGTCGGGCGCCGCGATGCGTCGATCGGGCCGCGCAATTGAGCCAGCAGCACATCCGAAGGCCAATCGCCGAATCCCGCGCGTTGCGGCCCGAGCGTGCGAAAGCCCACCTGCGCGCGGATCATGTCGCGCGCCGCGGCGAGTCCGCGCCTGAGAGCATCGAGCTGCGGCGGCGTGTAGTCCTGGCGGCGGAATTGCAGGAAGGGTCCCACGCCGATTGTCCGCAGGCGATCGAGAACGGGCCGGTCCTCCGCCGGCGGTGGATTTTCGGTCAATACGGCGTTGAGCACTTCGAAGAATGTCAACGGCTTGTCGTTGTCTAACGGCGGCACCGGCAACGACACAGGATCGCGACTCCCTGACGTGGAAGCGGCGCCCCATCGGGAAATCGCCAGTTGATCCTGAATCGCATGAACCGCCGCGACGTCGTCGGGCCCGTCGACCAGAATTCTAACCAGCGCCCAAACCGCATTGGTCGGAGACCTGATCATTTTCATTCCGGCCGGCGCGGCGCCGTCCCATTGCGGACCAGCGAGCAAGAACAGAACGGGCGCCGTGCCCATCGTGCGCCGTCCCGGCACCGCGAAGTTGTTGGTGAAGATGTCCATCAACGCGAGGCTGTAATATCGGTCGGCGGTGTCGGGCAGATGGATGACCAGCGGGCCGCGGGAAAGATCGATCCAGGCGCGCGACAGCAGCGTGTCGCTGTTGACCGCGGTGACCACGGCGGTCTCCGGCGTGCTGAGCGTCCGGGTGTGGTGAAACGTATTGAGCTGCAGCAACCCTCCGCCCTTTCGAGGAAGGGTGACCGCCCGGTAGCGCAGGCGGGCGACCTCGTAGCAGGGCAGTCCGTAGATATACGCCAGCCGCGCGGCGTCGGCCAGATCGGGGTCCGCCGCGGCGGGCTGTCGATCGCCGCTGGAGGTCTGCAACCCGGTCATTGGCGTCTTCGTTGGAGAGGATTGGCACGCCAGATTCAGCAGGCTTGTGCGAGATTATCACGGGCCGCCGACCGCCTCAATCGCTCGCCGGGCGATGAAGCCGGCGTGTCCGGAAACGATTCCAGGGGCATATTGTCGGGGCGGTCAGACCTGATATAGATCGACCCCGAAATTGCACAGGTGGGCGATGCAGGCGAAATCGAACGTTGATGAAGAACCGGCCCGCTCGCTGAGCGACGAACGCTTCGACTTCAGCCATCCTGCGCCGCTGCGGCAATCCTACATCATCGCCTCCTCGGCCCGGTCCGGAAGCACCTATCTGGCCAGGCTCCTTGCGCAAACGGGTCTGCTCGGCGCGCCGAGCGAAGTCTTCAACTCGGCGACCAACGAGATGCAGACCCTGATGGCTCGCTTCAGGGCGTATTCCCACGCCGACTATGTCGCCAAGCTGATTGCCAACCGCACTTCGCGGAACGGCGTCTTCGGCATGAAGGCGCATTTTCACCAGTTCGAGGCCTTCCTGAAGAAATATCCGCCGCTGCTCGAGGCGCTTGCCCCAATCACCTACATCTACATCGATCGTCGCGACAAGGTCGCCCAGGCGGTCTCGATGGCCAAGGCGCTGCAGACGGATCAATGGTCGTCCCAGTGGCGTGGAAGTCCAAGACCGCTGTTGCGCTACGATCGCGAGCTGATCGCCAAATCGATGAGCGAGGTCGAACTGCAGGACGCGCGGTGGCTGCGGTGGTTCGAACTCCATAACATCACGCCGTTTCGGGTGACCTACGAAGACCTGATCGCCGATCCCGCCGCCAGCGTCCGCAGCGTCGTCGAGCGGCTCGGCGTGCAGGACGACGAACCCGACGACCTCAATATTCCGGCGATCGAGAAGCAGGGCGACGACACCAACCAGGAGTGGATCGAGCGATTCGTGCGAGAGGCGCGGGCCGACGCCGAAGGACGCAGCGTCGCCGGCGCGGGCGACGATTCTCGCTCTTCGACCGGCGGCGGCGATTTCTTCGATCGATACGACCAGCTCATCAAGCGCCTGCCGGAAGGATCGAACTCCGCCACGGGCTTTGTCGGCGCGATACGCCTTCGCCGTCGCTACGACGCGCTCATCGGGCAAAACCGCGCGTTGTTTCGCAACGCCCGGGTGCTCGACCTCATCAGCCTCGATGGCTTTTGGAGTCTTGCGGCGCTCGATGCCGGGGCCGCTCACGTCGTCGGGGTGGAGACCTCGCGAAAGGCGGTTGACGCGGCCACGACCAATTTCGTCGATTTGGGCATCGATCCCGAGTCATACCGATTCGTCAGTTCAAAGATCTTCGCGGCGCTGAAAGGCTTCGCTCCTGAGCAATTCGACGTGATTCTGTGCAAGGGGGTTGTCGAGCATTGCCAGTCTGTCGAACTTTTCCAGCAGTTCTCGCGCCTTCGACCCAAGCACGTCATTCTGGACACCCGGATATCGCCGGGCGACAGCCCGATCACCCGCTTCGCGCTCGCCAAGAAATCCATGAGGGGGCGCAGAGGCAGGATCACGTCGACCCCGACCCACGACCTGATCGCGTTCCTGTCCCATTACGACTTCCAATGCCGGCTGGTCGATTGGCAGGCGATGGGCATCGAGGACTGGACCGGCGTCCCCGACTACGCGCGCGACAAGCATCGCACCTACGTGCTGGATCGGCTCGTGTAAGCGTCACGGCTCGCCGATCGCCGCGGCGGCCGTCGCGCGGACGATCCAGGCGGTGTCATGCGCTGGCGCCTTGTTCGCGTCGTAGCCGGCGAAATAGAGCCCGTCGCCGTCCCGCGGGAATGGCGAAGCCAGGATCGATCGCGTCGCCACCATTGGCGTGGGCCGGCTGGGGATGGGGCCGATCCGACGAAGCCGGTATTGTCCCGTCGGCCGCCGCGCCAGATACCATGCGCCGCTCTCGAGTCGGCCGTAGCCGACATCCACAACGGCGTGACCCTTGGCCAGCGCGGCGCGTGGCGGGATGAAGACCTCGACGCCGATCAACAGCGTGTCTCGTCCATCCGAATCGTGAACAGAAGCCATGTCGTTATATGCGGCGATCACGTAGCCGACGCGCATGCCCCAGGCGCGCCCGAGAAAATCCTGGAGATCGAGATCGGTCACCTCGCCGCCGTCGCGCGGATCGACCCGCACGATCCGCGCCGCGCTGCCCTCGACGGCGGCGATCAACGTCTGACCTTCGCCGCTGGGATCGGGAATCGCGGTCAGTCCGCGCAGCCCGGTCTCGGAGCGCCCGGGACGCGGGTTGGAATAGATGAGGCGCCAACGCGGCTCCGCGCCGTCGACCCGCTCGTAGATCTGCTGTCCGACGGCGGCGTAGAGGCGCCCATTGCATTCGGCGAAGCTGCTGATCCGCAGCCGGTCGGCGAGACCGGGAAACGCCGCCGTCGAAATTGTCGAGATGTCGAGTTCTGGCGCATGGGCCCAACGGACGCGGCCGGCAACGCCGCGGTCGTACGCGCCCCGAAAGACGCCGTGCGGATCCTGCCCGACGAAGACATAGTCGACGCCAGTGACGCGGTCGCGATGCGAGCCAAAGCTGCGCACCTGAGGCAACGCGCCGTCGCCGCGGACCCAATGCTCATCGACCAGCGTCGCTGCGGTCCAGGCGCCGCCGGCGTCGTCGCGCGTGAACACCCTCGCCTCCCCGGTGAGGTCCCACGTGGCGGCGATCAGCAAGGAGACCGGTTCGGCCAGAGGCTCGCCCGCTCCATCGGTCTTGAAAGCGACCTCTCCAAGCACGGAGACTGCGAGGTTGCGCGCTCTTCCGTCCGGCATCCGCTCGTCGAAAGCATGGTCGACCCGCCATTGGCCGCCAACTCCGTCCAGCACGAGTATTTGCGCGCCTTGAAACCCCTCCGGACCGGGGCGATCCTCCCAATAACCGTTTCCGGCGTACAACTTGCCCGCATGCGCGGCCAGGATGCGCATCTCGGTGCCGCCCATGAAGCGGCCTGCGGCGTCTCGGGACCCGGGCGCGAACGAGACCTCGAATTGGCCTCCCGGCTCGACGGCGCTTACGCCGTCCAGCCTCCAGACGACCAGGGCGAAGGCGACGACGCAGCTTGCCAATGCCCGCGCGATAAGGCTCAGACGACCCATCGCCCCGGCTTGAACGTTTGGCGGTCGCATGGCGTCAGACCCAATTGGACAAAGCCGTCCCGGAAAACAGCGCCAGCAGGCGTTGCATCGCCGATCGCCAGTTTGAGCGTGCGCCGGCGCGGGCGCCCAATCGCCTGGTCCCGTGGCCGGCGGCCTGTGAACCCGGCGCGTCCCGCGACGCGATCAGCTAACATACGCAGACCATCCGCTCAATCGAACCCATCCGCGGCGCCGCGCGTCCCTTGAAAACGGCGCCGGCCGACTGTACCGTTCCGGCGCTGCTTCGGCGCGGCTCAGCGATCTCCCGGAGTGTCGAGGTGACGGCGGACGACGAGGAAGACGGCGCGATCTACGCGGTCGTCGTCAACAAGGAAGAGCAGTATTCGATCTGGCCGATTGACAAGGCGATGCCGCGGGGGTGGCGTCCGGCTGGCAAGGAGGCGCGGAAGGCCGAGTGCCTGCGCTATATCGACGAGGTGTGGACCGACATGAGGCCGCTCAGCTTGCGGCGGACAATGGAGGCGGCGTCGCGGCAGGGCAAACCTTCGAAAAGGTTTGACAGCAATTCCTGATCCCTGTCCTTTGTGATTTGATTTTTTTTGCAATCGCGAGCCGGCGCGGCGATCGGCTTGACCACCTTCAAAGGCGACATGTGGCGCAAGTCGGTCATCGCGGGTGAAGGGCGCGGTCTCGCCTTGTCCGTGACGGAGTGGAGCCGGCGCGGGCTTCCTTGCGTCATGCTGCACGGCTTCGGAGACGCTGGCTGCGTGTGGAACCACCTGGCGATTCGGCTGGCGCCGCGGTTCCGCGTCGCTGCGATGGACCTGCGGGGGCATGGCGATTCGGATTGGGATCCCGAAGCCCGCTACGATTCCGAAAACCTTCACCGCCGATTTGACCGGCGCCGCCGCCGCCTTCGGCTTCCAACGGATGATCCTGATCGGTCATTCGCTGGGCGCTGACGTGGCGATCCGTTTCGCCGCCGACAACGCCGCCCAAGTCGCGGCGCTGGTGATCGTGGACTTCGGGCCCGAACTCGATGAACGCGGGATTGACGAGATCCTGCGCAGCTTCGCCGCGACGCCGCCGTCCTTCGAGTCGCAGGAGCACTACGCGGATTGGCTGATCGCCCGCCGCCCGCTGGCCGACCCGACCCTGCTGCGGCAGTTCGCGCGCCAGAGCCTGCGTGAGGCGTCGCCCCGGGACTGGCGGCCGAAGGCCGACGCCGCGCTGGCCAGCCGTTCGCAGATCAGCCGGAATGTGGCGAGCGACGGGCGTTACCGCGACCCCGATCTGTGGCCGATGCTCGCCCGAATCGCCTGCCCAGAGTCTGGTCGTGCGCGGCAGCGGGTCGGGCGTGCTGCCCCCGGACGTGGCGAGTCGCATGTCGGAACAGGCGCTGTGGGATGGCCGGCTGGCGACCATCGGGGCCGCCGGGCACGCCGTGATGATGGACAACCCCGCCGAATTCTGCGCCAGCGTCGTCGACTTCCTCGCGAGAATTCCCGCCTGAACGCCGGGATGGCGCGCCGGATCGCCCCGGCGCGGCCCGGCGCCCGGGGTGGCGCCGCTTTGTTAAAATCCCGCGCAATTGGACCCCGCCGAACGTTTTGCGAACCGCGCGCGGCGATCGGGCGTCGAAGCGCAATTGATCATGCGCGCCAGAGGACAGCGCGTTTCAAACATCCGTGTTGCCAACTTTGATTGAGTTGGAATAGAACCGGCCCTTCACGTCACAGGTGGGCGATGCAGGCAAGGCCGAATGTCGATGAAAAGCCGATTCGGTTTGTCACCGACGAGCGCCTCGACTTCGAACAATCTACGCCGCTGCGGAAGTCCTATTTCATCACTTCCTCATATCGGTGCGGCAGCCAGTACCTTTGCTGGAAGCTTTGGGAGACCGGCGTCCTCGGGGCGCCTTGCGAATATCTGAACCCCGGTTACGAGATTCGGGTTCTGATGAAACGCTTCAACGTGTTCTCGCAGGCCGACTATGTCGCCAAGCTGCTCGAGCGGCGAACCTCGAAGAACGGCGTCTTCGGGCTGAAGGAGCACTTCCATCATTTCGAGGCGTTTCTGAAGGTCTATCCGGCGCTGCTCGATGTGCTGTCGCCGGTGACCTACATTTATATCAGCCGTCGCGACAAGGTCGCGCAGGCGGTGTCGATGGCCAAGGCGCTGCAGACCGACCAGTGGTCGTCGCGAATGGAGGATGGCACGCGCCCGCCGCTGCAATACGACCGCGCGCTGATCGCCAATTGCCTGAAAGACCTCGAACGGCAGGACGCCGGCTGGCTGAAATGGTTCGAAGCCAACAACATTTCGCCGTTCCAGTTGACCTATGAGGATTTGGTCGCCGACACGCCTCGCGCGGTGGAAAGCATCGTCGAACTGCTCGGCGTCCAGGATGACGAGCGCATCGAGGTCCCCGTCCCGCCGGCCAAAAAGCAAAGCAACGAGACGAACCACGAGTGGATCGAGCGTTTCGAGCGCGAGACGAAGGCGCTCGATGCAGGCCGGCAAGCCGGGCCGGCAGCCGCCGAAAGCGCCGCGCACGCCGCCGCCGGCTCATCGCCCGCCAAGGCCGGAGGTCATTTCTTTGATCGCTATGACGCGTTGATCAAGACGATGCCGGAGGGGACGAATTCGGCCACCGGCTTCATCGACGCGATCCGCCTGCGCCGCCGCTACGACGCGATCATTGCGCAGAACCGCCCGCTGTTTCGCGGCGCCCGGGTCCTCGACATCGCAAGCTCCCAGGGCTTCTGGAGCCTTGCGGCGCTCGACGCAGGCGCCGCACACGTCGTGGGGGTGGGGCGCCTGCAAAAGCTGGTCGACGCGGGCGCCAAGAATTTCGCCGACCACGGGATCAAGCCGGAGACCTACCAGTTCATCCGATCGGAAATATTCCCGGCGCTGGAGACGTTCCGTCCCGGAACGTTCGACGTGATCCTGTGCAAGGGGTTCTTCGAACAATCGCATTTCCCGCTGTTTTTTCATCATCTGGCGCGCCTGCGGCCAAAGCATGTCATTCTGGACACCAAGATCGCCGCCGGCCACGGCCCGATGGCCCATTTCGCGATGGTCGCCGGGCGCAGCGGCGACATCGTGTTGACCCCAAACCACGAATTGATCGAGTTTCTGTGCGAGTCCACGTTTCGATGGCGGCTGGTCGACTGGCAGGCGATGGGGATCACCGACTGGACCGGCGTGCAGGACTACGCGCGCGACAGCCACCGGACCTACGTGCTGGATCGGTTGTCTTGATGATGACGGCCGGCATTTCGACAGGTGCGCCATGCAAGTGAAATCGACGGACGACGACAAGCCGGTCCGCTCTGTCACCAGCGAGGATTTCGATTTCCGCCACGACGCTCCGCTCCAGCAGTCCTATTGCGTCGCGTCCTCATACCGGTGCGGCAGCGTCTATCTCTGCTCGCGATTGTGGCAGACCGGCCTTCTCGGCGCTCCCATGGAAGTCTTGAATCCGATGGGCGTGATGCGGGTGCTGACGAACCGCCTCAAAACCTCGTCGCGCAGCGATTACATCGCCAAGTTGCTCGCGCTTCGCACATCGCGAAACGGCGTGTTTGGGATGAAGGCGCATTTCCATCATTTCGAGGCGTTCCTGAAGGAATATCCGGCGCTGCTGGAAGTGCTGTCGCCGATTACGTTCATCTACATCAGCCGCCAGGACAAGATCGCCCAGGCGGTGTCGATGGCCAAGGCGCTGCAGACCGGCCAATGGACGTCCCGGATGGAGGCCGGACCAGGCGCGCGCCTGCAATACGACTTTGCGACCATCGCCAATTGCCTGAATGACATCGCAAGACAGGATCAGGATTGGCGCGGGTGGTTCGAGGCCCATGGGGTCACGCCGCACCAGGTGACTTACGACGATCTGACCGCCGACCCGGACGGCGTGGTGCGCGACATCGTCGGGCTTCTCGGCGTCCAGAACGATGAATCCGATGTGGTCAATGTGCCGCCGGTCAACAAGCAGGGCGATGAAACGAACGAGGAATGGATCGAGCGTTTCGAGCGCGAGTTGAAGGAGCGTGGAGGCAGGCTCGAAGACGACAACGCCGGCGCCGGAAATCGTCGCCACGCCGCGGACGCCGGATCGGAGCCTTCGGCGACGCCGTCGGGGCACTTTTTCGATCGCCAGAGCCCATTGATCAAGAACCTGTCGGGAAAGACGCGAACCGCCACCGGCTTCATCGACGCGATCCGCCTGCGCCATCGCTACGACGCGATCGTCGCGCAGAATGACGCGTTGTTTCGGGACGCCCGAGTCCTCGATCTTGCGTGCTCCAAGGGATTCTGGAGCCTGGCGGCGCTCGACCGCGGCGCCGCGCGCGTCGTCGGGGTCGAGCGATCGCGAAAGCTTGTCGAGGCCGGCGCGAAGTCTTTCGCCGACAACGGGATCAATCCGGAGTCCTACCAATTCATCCGGTCGGGGATTTTCGCTGCGCTCGAAAGCTTCGAGCCCGAGGCGTTCGACGTCATTTTGTGCAAAGGGTTCTTCGAGCAATCCGATTTCGTTCTGCTTTTCGAGCAATTGAGTCGCCTGCGGCCGAAGCACGTCATTCTCGACACCAAGATCGTCGGCGGCCTGGGACCGCTCGCCCGCTTCGCGATCGCCAGCAAGGCCAAGACCCGCAAGACCCGCAAGGGGGGCAAAGAGCGCAAGTTGCGCAAAGGCAAGATCGTCTCGCTCCCGAACCATGACCTGATCGAGTTTCTGTGCGAGTCGGAGTTTCAATGGCGGCTGGTCGACTGGCAGGCGCTGGGGATCGCCGATTGGACCGGCGTGCAGGACTACGCGCGCGACACGCGGCGGACCTATGTGCTCGATCGGGCGTCGTGATAGAACAGCTCTGAACCTTCGACGGACGCGCGCTGCAGATGAAATCCAACACTGAACAGGGGCCGGTTCGCTATGTGATTGATGAACGGCTCGACCTCAACCATTTCGGGCCGTTGCGGAAATCCTACATCGTCGCGTCCTCCTATCGTTCCGGCAGCCAATACCTGTGCTGGAGACTGTGGCAAACCGGCCTGCTCGGCGCTCCAAGCGAGGTCCTGAACCCGACCAGCGAGCTGCGGGTTCTGATGAGCCGCTTCAATGCGTCGTCGCCCGCCGATTACATCGCCAAATTGCTGGCGCGCCGCACGTCGAGGAACGGCGTCTTTGGCATGAAGGCGCATTTTCATCATTTCGAGGCGTTCCAGAAGGAGTATCCCCCGCTGCTGGAGGTGCTGGCGCCGACCACTTACATCTACATCAGCCGGCAGGACAGGATCGCCCAGGCGGTGTCGATGGCCAAGGCGTTGCAGACCGACGCGTGGACCTCGCGGATGGAGGAAGGTCCAAAGCCGGTTCTGTTCTACGACCGGGAAATGATCGCCCATTGTCTCGTCGACATCGAGCAGCAGGACGCCACCTGGCGCCGTTGGTTCGAGACCTACAAGATTACGCCGTTTCAAGTGACCTATGACGAATTGACCGCCGACGCGGCGCGCGTCGTGCGCAATTTCGTCGAGTTTCTTGGCGTCCAGAACGACGAACGCGACGAAGTCGACATCCCGCCGGCCAAGAAACAGGCCGATGAAACCAACCAGGAGTGGATCGAACGATTTGAGCGCGAGGCGAAGGCGGAAGGGCAACGCCAGCGAGTCGGCGCGGACGTCGGCGAAGGCTCCGCTCGGGCGTCCGGCCCCGAACCGGAGGTTTCGGCCGACGCGCATTTCTTCGATCGCTTCAATCGGGTGGTCAAAAGCATTCCAACGGGGGCCGCTTCGGCCACCGGATTCCTGGACCTGATCCGCTCGCGGCGCCGTTACGACGCGATCGTGGCGCGCAACCGCAAACTCTATCAGAACGCCCGCGTGCTGGACGTCATGAGCGCCTACGGCTTGTGGAGTCTGGCGGCGCTCGACGCCGGAGCGGTCCATGTGGTGGGCGTCGAGGCCTCGCCGCCGATGGTCGAGGCGGCGGCGAACACGTTCAGGGAATGCGGAGTCGCCCCGCATTCCTACCGGTTCATCAATTCGGACGTCTTGGAAGCGATTCAGGCTTTCGAGCCTGAATCATTCGACCTGATCCTGTGTCAGGCGTTTTTCGAACAGTGCAATATCCTTCAATTCTTCCGTCAACTGCATCGCCTGCGGCCGAAGCAGGTCATTCTGGACACCGGGATCGTCATTGGCGAGGGTCCGATCGCCCGCTTCCGACTCGAAATCGGAGACATATTGGCGGCGCCCAACCATGCGCTGGTCATGTCCCTTTGCGACACGTTCGATTTTCGATGGCGGCTGACCGATTGGCGCGCGGCGGGCATCGTGGACTGGACCGGCATCCACGACTACGAGCGCGACCAGCGGCGAACCTATATCCTGGATCGGATTTCATAGGGCGGCGGGATTTCGGTTCGCCGCCGCCGCTTTTGGTATGGCCGTCGGCGCGCCCTTGCGGCATAAGGAAATTGGCGCCGAACCGGAGTCCGTCCGATCCTGCTCCGGACGTCGGGTTGGACGACATCGGCCGCATCGTCGCCGGCGGCGCGGAGACTTTTTTGCGCCTCCACGCGGGGGCTCGTTCGCTCGCGTCGAGCACTACGAAAATCAGGTACAATCAGATGGCGCCGATATATGACGACGAGGAATTCGAAGACGAAGACGACGATGGAGACGGAAAGTCGCCGGCTTCGCGGCGGATGATCGCCGCGAAGCAGGCGGCGAACCAGGCGCTGGAAGACGCGATGCAGGCCACGTTGAACGCGTCGCGCTACCTGCCGTGGCTGGTCATCGCCGCCGCGGCGGCGGCGGTCATCGCCGCGGCGGCCGTCACCTACGGGGGCCTCAGCTCTCTCGCCCACCCCCCTCAAAGTGTTCCCTGACTGTCCCGACGTCGTCGATCTGTCCGCCCCGCCAGCCTGCGCCGGAAGCCCAGGCGATCGCATCGTCCCTCGGCCGGGATCGAGCGATCGAGACGACGCAAATGCGGCGCCGGACAGCACTCCGCCGCATCCGGAGCGCGTCGGAAATTCGGATGCAGGACGCCGCCATGCACACTGGCTCTCTCCATAAGATCGCTCTCGGCCTGATCGTCTGTTTTGCGCCCCTCGCCGGCTCATTCGTCGACGTTCGAGCGACTGCCCAACAGGCCCTTCCCGCAAGCGAACCCTACTCGCTTTCCTATGCGGCGGGAGGTCACGACGCCCAGGGGGATTTCCTTGGGGGCACTGAATTGATGAACCTGGCCGCCTTCGGCGGCAGGCTCTATGCCGGCATCGGCTACTGGATGGATCGCCCGGGCGTCTTCGGAAGCTCGGATCCGCGATCCGCGGCGCAGATTGTCGTCCTGGATTCGAAACGCGCCCAGTGGCGGCAGGAGTTTGTTTTCGACCAGAAGGGCGGCGACGCCGGTTTCAAATATTCGCGGCTCAGCACGATGGAAGTGCTTCGATTCCACCGCTTCGATGCGAACGGAAACGTCGTCGGCCCGTTGGCGGAAGTGCTCGCCGTCGGTCTCGATGGCGTTCTCGGAGCCGTCTATACGCAAGCGTCGCCGGGAAAATGGGAAGATACGCAGATCCCGGCGCCCACGCCCGTCCGCTCGCTCGCCGTGCACTACGACCCCGTCGACAGGACGGAAAAGGTCTATGCGGGGTTCGGCGGCGAGCAGGACAGGAGGGTCGGACATGGCGTCTATTCCGGCGTCTACGATCCCTCGGCGCCAGGACGGATTCGTTGGAACAGCGCACCGGAGGATGTGGCGGTCGAGAGCCGGGTCATGTCCATGACCGATTGCGGGGGCGCGCTTTTCGCAGCGGCCAAACCCTCCATCTTTCGCCGCGACGACGCGAACAAGACCTGGCGGACGATCTATTCCTACCCGATCGCCGACGACTTCGACCGATCGAAATACGCTTCGGGATTCAGGGGGTTGACTTGTGTGGACGACCCTGCGCGGGCGGGCGGGAAGGTCCTGCTGAGCGGCTTCGAGGGCGTTTCGGGCGACATTCTGCGCATCGATCCGCAATCCGGAGCAGCGGTTGTCGAGCTTCATTCCCGGCAGTTCCTGACGGAACAATGGGGGGGTGGGCCGAAGAGAAAGGACATTATCGCGGGATACAATGATGCGCCCGTCGTCAAGAGCAATCCGCAGGTCCGTCTGTTCAGCGTCCTGGCGCGTTCACCGCTTGACCAGCAACAGAATTCAGCCTGGTTTCTCGCCCGCACGGACGGCGATCCGCCGCGCTACGACCTCCACGAGGTCAGCCCCCTGGATTGGCCGAACCCGCGCTCGGACGCCGCGCTGTGGTCGGTGCGCGCCATTGCGATCTCGCCGTTTCCCGAGGACCAAGGGCAAGTCCTGTACCTCGGGGGTTATGACGGGCACTTTCAACCGGATCACAACACGGCGTGGCTTTACCGCGTCGGAGTCGACACCGCGCTCGAACGCTATGGCAGCCCGAGTCACCAGTAGCGTCCGGATTCGGATATCAGCGGCGCGCCCGCGAAGCCCGCACAGCGAGACGACCCGCCGCCCCGAATTCGACACGGCAGCCAAGGAGGACGGGCGGGACCGCCTCGGCGGCGTTCCACGCCGCGCGCAGACGCAGGCGCCTCGATCAGGCGCCCAACGCCAGATCGGTTACTTCGTCGCGGCCGCGGCGGGCTTGGTGATTTTCAACTGACTGGCGAATCCCGCCAAAACCGCCGATTGCTTGGCGAAGTCCGAGGCGTCCGACTTTCCGACCACGTCGACATACTCGCCTTCGTTCTCAAAAACGGTGATGATAAAACCAGCCTTCATGCCGGTGGATTGCGTGCCGGTCAGATTCGTGCGCACCGCAGGCTTGCCGCCCATCTGGATATCCTCGGTTTTCGAGCCGCTATTGTCGACCAGCTTCAATTTTCCGATCGCGAAATTCATGACGGTCTTGGCGTCCTTGAAATCCTCTTTGGGATAGACGCGCACAACGACGCGAGACCCGTGGCCGTCGGTGGCGGCGAGCTTCGCCAAGGCTCCTTCCGACTTGGCCTCATGCCAGCCGTTGGGCAGCGCGAGCTCCATAGTGCCGTCCTGGCTCCTCAGCGTCATATCTGCAAGGGCCGGCGAGGAAAACGCGGCGCCCGCCGCTACAGCCGCCGCGACAAACCAAATCTTCATGATGACGACCTCGATATCTTGTCCACTGTTGCTTGGACGTTCCCTTAGCCCGCCCTTTGTCTACACTTTCGGGTAAGGCGGCGCCAACATATTTTCAATTCACGGCAGCCTTGGGGCGAAGGCGCAGAAGCGCGCGCGGCGTTTCGAAGCCGTTGCGCCGGAGGACTGACGTCGTGCTGCAAAGGCGCGCGTGGAGCATGCGCCCGCGCGTAAAAAGCCTCGCCGCCGCCGAGCTTTGGCGAGACCCGTTGGCCCATTGTCCCGACCCGGCGTTGCCGATAATGTGGGCGCAGCCGGTCTTGTGAGACGGACAACATTGAGCTTCGAGATCGCCCGAGTCCGTGGAGCAATCAGCATCACATTCCAGCGATCTGAAGGCGTCGACCCGATGATCTCGGTCTGGCGCCGCCGAGCGAATTGGAGCGATCGAAAGCGTTCGCAATCCGGTCGCGCGCGAAATCGGCCTGCATGAACCTGCTGGCGATCAGCGACCTCCATCTCGGCCAGGACGCCAACCGAAAGGCCCTTCGCTCGATCGGACGGCGACCGAAGGACTGGCTGATCCTGGCCGGGGATATCGGCGACTCGGAGACACAGCTCGCGGACGCGTTCGCGTTCCTGCGCCGCCGCTTCGCCCGACTGATCTGGGCGCCGGGCAACCACGAACTATGGACCACGGACAACGCTCCGGGCTCGCCGCAGGCGACGCGCGGCGAGGCGCGCTACTCCGCGCTCGTCGCGCTCGCGCGCTCGTTCGGCGTCGTGACGCCCGAGGATCCTTATCCGATCTGGCCGGGGAGCAGGCGGCCGATCGTCATCGCGCCGCTGTTCACGCTCTATGACTACAGCTTCCGGCCTGACGGGATGCCGATCGGCGATGTCGTCGAATGGGCGGCGGCGGATGGGATCGCCAGCGCCGACGAGGCGTTGATCGATCCGACGCCCTACGCCGACCGGGCCGCGTGGTGCGCTGCGCGCGTGGTCAAGACGGCCGCCCGGCTCGCCGCGCTGCCGTCCGAGTACGCCACCGTGCTGATTAACCATTATCCGCTGGAGCAGGCGCACGCCGTATTGCCGCGGGTGCCTCGCTTCGCGCCGTGGTGCGGCACGCAGCTCACCACCGGCTGGCATCAACGCTTCCGCGCCGTGGCCGTGGTGTACGGTCACCTCCACATCCGGCGCCAGTTCGAGCATGACAACGTGCAGTTCCACGAAGTGTCGCTTGGCTATCCCGAGCAATGGGATCAAAGCGCGACGATCGCCTCGTATTTGCGGGTCATCCTTTGAATGCGCTGCTTGACCGGCGCCGTGACCCGCGCGGACGCTTGACCTGCCTGAGGCTTTGTTGATGAGTTCGCTCGTCCTGGCGCAGCTCCCAGCGACCGGCCGCCCGCCGGCGCAGCAAAGGTCCCGAGGTGAACAGCGAACCGGATGACGACCAGCCTCGCGCGATGGCGCGCGATCTCGAAAATCCGGCGCCGATCCGCAACTGGATGGGCCGGCGGCTCGATTTTCCTGGCCCGGCGGCGCTGCGCAAGTCTTACGTGGTGGCGTCGTCGTATCGCTGCGGCAGCACGTTCTTTTGTTCGGAGCTTTGGCGAACCGGCGTCCTCGGCGCGCCTGCCGAATATCTGAACATCGGCGAGGGCAGGATGCTGCGGGATGTGATGGCGAAGCGGCTTCAGGCCTCCTCGCCGGAAGATTATTTCGTGAAGCTGCTCGCCCGCCGCACGTCCCGGAACGGCGTGTTTGGCATGAAGGCGCATTTCCATCACTTCGAGCCGGCGCTGGCCTGGTGCCCGTCGATGCTCGAGCGATTGTCGCCGGTGACCTATATCGTCCTCAATCGCCGGGACAAGCTGGCCCAGGCGGTGTCGATGGCGAGGGCGATGCAGACCAACGCGTGGACGTCGATGGACGGCGCCGCCGCGATGACGCCCCGTTATGATGAAGGTCTGATCCGCCAATGCCTTGAGGAGATCGAGCGCCAGCGGCTCGGCTGGCTGCGCTGGTTTGAAGTCAACGCCATTGCGCCGGTCGTCGTCAGTTTCGAGGATTTGATCGCCGACCGGGCCGGCGTGGTGCGCGGCGTCGTCGAATTGTTGCAAGTCGAGAACGACGAGCCCGAGCAGATTCGTCCCCCCGCCATCAGGAAACAGGGCGACGAAATCAACCTCGCATGGGCGGCCCGCTTCCGCCGCGAGCATGGCCTGTCGCCCACGGCCTCGTTCGACGGATCCCCGTGAGCGCGGGCCGCTGACAGCCGGGGCGCGCCGCTGCTGCAACGCGGCGGCAGGCGACGATCAGGCCTCGACCAACAATGGCGCCGCTCCGCTTACTGCGGATCGATCGTCTCGACATCCGCGACGCGGCTCTGGTCCGGCGAGTCGTGGTCGGCGATTTCCGACACCAGCTTGTCGTGGATCAGGCCGCTGAGCGAAGCGACGGTGGGCTTGGCGAACAATTCGCGCGGCTCGAGCGCGATCCGATATTTCTCCCGAATTCTCGGCAGCAACTGAAGCGCCAGGAGCGAATGGCCGCCAAGCTCGAAGAAATTGTCGTCGAGACCGATCGGCGAGATCATCAACAGATCGGTCCACAACGCGACCAGCGCGGTCTCCAGTTCCGTCACTGGCGCGCGGTAGGGCTGGGCGAGGGCCGGGCGCGGGTAGCGTTTGGCCTTCGGCTTGGCCGCCGCCTGGGCCGCCGCGCCGCCGGCGCCGACCGCCGCCCGTGGCCCCGCCTTCGCCTGACGCTGCGGAGCCGCCCTGACGATCACCTGGGCGTGCCTCGCCGCGAGCGCCTCGCCGAACGCGCGGATTCCCTCCTCGGTAGTCAACCCGACCCTGAGCTGGCGCGGCTTGGTCTGGCCGGGAGCCGCACGAAGGGTGTTCACCGCCATGCCGACTTCGCGCCAGTTGTCCCAGTTGATCGAGATCGTCGGCCACTTCGCGCGGCCCGCGCCGGCGATCGCATACGAATCAAGATAGGCGTTCGCGGCGGTATAGTCGGCTTGACCGACGCGCCCCCACACCGCGCTGGTCGAGGAGAACAGCGCGAGAAAATCCAGCCTGTCGTCGCCGAATATCTGTTCGAGCACCGCCAGCCCGAGAATCTTGGCGTGCAGCACCTCGTCCACTTCCTCAGGCGTCTTCAGCCCGATCGGCGTATTGCCGGAGACCCCGGCGGCGTGAATCACGCCGTGAATGACGCCGAACTTCTCATACGCCTCGCGCACCACGGCTTGCATCTGCGCGAGATCGCACACGTCCGCCGCGCCAACGATCACCTGCCCTCCAGCGGCCTCGATTTGCTCGACGCCGCGGATCATCCGAACCAGGCGGTTCTCGTCCTCGGCCGCCGCCAGGATGCGGCTCCACTCCTCGCGCGGCGGGAGCGGCGTTCGACTGATCAGCACAAGCGCCGCCTGGTGGCGCGCGGCCAGATGCTCGGCGACGGCGAGACCGAGGTCGCCCAGCCCTCCGGTGATCAGATAGACGCCGTTCTGGCGCAGCTTCGCCTGCTGGCTCTTCAGCAGGAACGGCGGAATCCGCTCGACCGACCGCGCCCAGCGGGTGAGGCCGCGGTACGCGGTGATGACGCTCGGGGACGGCTCCGCGATATCGGCGGCGAGCTGGCGCGCCAGCGGTTCGATGTCCGCCTTCGACGATCCGATGTCGACGACGCGGCAGCGCAGCTCGGGATATTCGTGCATCCCCGCCAGGCACGGCCCGATAGGCAGCGCCATCATCGGATCGATCGTCTCGGTCCCGGTGATCGCCTGAGCCTCGCGGGTGACGAAAGTCAGGTTGATGTTCTTGGCGTCGGCGTGCCGCATGAGCGATCGGATCAGCACAATCGGCGCATTGATTTTGTCGTCGACTTCCCGACGGTATTCCGAGACCACCGCCTCAGCGGGCCGCGGGCGCGACGGATTGCAGAAATAAACCACGCGAAGCCGTTGCGCAGGCCCCAGCCCAAGAACGGCGTTGGCGCACAGCTCGTTGAGGTCGGCTTCGCGATTGAGGTCGACGGAGAAGCGGTGATCGCCGAGGCGCTCGAATTTGGCGCCCTTCTCGACCACCGTCACCTTGCCGCCGCCCTCGCTCAACGCGTCCGCGAAACGCTCGTCCAGTTCCGTTTTGGCGACGAAAACCAGCCAGCTCGGCCGCCGCCGATCCTGATCCTCATCGACGGAATATTGCACCCGCCGCCAGGACACCGTCTCCATGAGGTAGTCGGATGGCGCGGGGGCCGGCGGGGCGCCGATGACCGCGCCGCCGGCGCCGACGAGGCCGGCCGCGGCCGGAACAACCGCCGGCGGGTCCGGATCGATCGCCCAGTATCTTTGCCGGGCGAACGGATAGGTCGGCAAGGGCCGCTTGAGGCGACGCTCCCCTTCGTAGCGGCGGCCCCAATCGATCGACACGCCGGCGAGCCACAACGCCGCGCCGGCGCGCAGCAGCGCCTTGACCTCCCCCACCCCGCGAGCCGCCGAATGAGCAAGAGACGACTGGATCACGTTGCCGCTCGCCTGGCCGACGAGTGACTGGGCGAGGGTGCCAAGGACCCGCCCCGGACCGACTTCGAGAAGAACCGTCGACACCTGATCCTGAATGGTCGACAGCCCCTTGTGGAAATGCACCGGGGCGCGCAGTTGCTCGCCCCAATAGGCCGGATCGGTGGCCTGCTCGTCGGTGATCCACTCGCCGGTGACGTTGGAAATATAGGCGATCTGCGGCGGCTTGAGTTCGATGCTGCGCATCAGCTCGACGAACGGGCCAACCGCCGGATCCATCATCGCCGAATGAAAGGCGTGCGAGGTATGCAGCGGGGTCGAGGAAATCCCCTCGGCCGACAATCGCCGCTCGAGCGCCGCGATGTCTTCGCCGGGGCCCGAAGCGACGCACGCCGTCGGCGTATTGACGGCGGCGATCGAAATGGTCGGCGGCAGCATGAGCTCGACCTGCTGCGCCGGGGCCATCACCGCGAGCATCGACCCCGCCGGCATGCTCTGCATCAGGCGTCCGCGCGCCGCGACGGCGCGCAAGGCGTCCTCGAGCGAGAATACTTCGGCGATGCACGCCGCGGCGAATTCGCCGATGCTGTGCCCGAGCGCGACGGCGGGACGAACGCCGAGGCTCATCCACAGTTTGGCGGTCGCGTAGGACACCGAAAAGATCGCCGGCTGCGCATATTGGGTGTCGCGCAAAAGCGCTTCGGCCTCGGTCTCCGCGCCGACGGCCGGAAAGAGCAGTCCGCGTATATCGAGTCCCAGATGGGGCTTCAGCAGCTCGGCGCAACGGTCGATTTCGCGACGGAAGACCGGCTCCTCCCGGTAGAGTTCGCGGCCCATGAAAATGTGCTGCGAACCCTGGCCGGGGAACAGGAAGGCGACGGGCTGCCCGGCAACGCCGCGCACCCCTTCGACGACCGCGCTGGGATCGTTCGACTCGAGCGCGTCGGCGGCTTCCTGCGCGCTGGCGCAAATGACCACGCGCGCATGCTGGTAGAGCGTTCGGCCGATCGCCAGGGTGTGGCAGACATCAGCGATATTTTCGTCGGGATGCTGGCGCAGATGCTGGCTGAGGCGCGCCGACGCCGCTTCGAGAGCGATCGCGTTCTTGGTGGAGACGATCGCCACGTGCATCGACTTGGCGCTCGCCTCGGAGACGGCCAGCGGCGGCTCCTCCATGATCACTTCGCTGTTGGTGCCTCCGATGCCGAAGGCGCTGACGCCGGCGCGCCGCAGCCCCGGGCCCACCCACTTGGTAAGTTCGGTGGGCACGAAAAACGGCGAGGACGCGAAATCGATTTTCGGGTTGGGCGTCTCGAAATGGAGGCTCGGCGGAATCTCGCCGGTCTTGAGGCAGTGGGCGACCTTGATCATCCCGGCAAGCCCGGAAATGGTGTTGAGATGCCCGATATTCGATTTGAGCGAGCCGATGCCGCAAAACTGCTTTCGCGAGGTCTTGGTTCGAAACACCCGCTGCAACGCTTCGATCTCGATCGGGTCGCCGAGCGCCGTGGCGGTGCCGTGCGCCTCGACATAGCCGATCGCGTCCGCCGACACACCAGCGACCGCCAGCGCCTCCGCGAAGACCGCCGACTGGCCATCGACGCCCGGCGCGGTGTAGCTGACCTTCGACGACCCGTCATTGTTGACCGCGGTCCCCAGGATAACCGCCTGGATGTCGTCGCCGTCGGCGATCGCATCCTCCAGCCGCTTGAGAACGACGACCCCGACGCCGTCGGCGAACACCGTGCCGCTGGCGTCGGCGTCGAACGTGCGGGTATGTCCGTCCCGCGACAGAATGCCGCCCTCGACGAAGTGATAGCCGCCCTTGCCGCGCAGCCATGAGACCGAAACGCCGCCGGCCAGCGACACGTCCGATTCGCCCGACAGCAAGCTCTGCGTCGCCAGATGCACCGCGACCGTCGAAGTCGAGCAAGCGCATTGCACCGTGAAGCTCGGGCCGCGCAGGCCAAGCTTGTACGAGGTCCGCGTCGCTAGATAATCCTTGTCGTTGCCGATCACCGCCATCTGTCGGTCGACCCCGATCACCCCTTTGCTCGAGAGGATCTGGTTGCCGTAGAGGGTCTGGCCTTCGCCGGCGAACACGCTGATCGAACCGGGATGGCGCGCCGGGTCGACGCCCGCGGTCTCCAGCGCCTCCACCGCGCATTCGAGAAACACGCGATGCTGCGGATCGATGAACTCGGCTTCCCGCGCGCTGTATTTGAAGAACTCGGCGTCGAACAGGTCGAGCCCCTTCAGCGGCGCGCCGGCTTTGACGAAGGTCGGCAGCTTCAGCAACGCTTCTGAAATTCCCGCCTCTCGCAACTCCTCCTCGGTGAAAATCGAGACGGATTCCACCCCGTTCTTCAAATTCGACCAGAATTCCGCGACATTCTCCGCTCCAGGGACCCGAAGCGCCATGCCGACGATTGCAACGCGCGACCCTCGGCCGCCATTATCAGTCTGTTCCAAGGATGCCTCGTTCACCAGGACGCGCCTTGAGCCCAGCGCGCCGCGTCAGGAATTTCTTTCGCGCTTCACCGCGCTTCGTCGATCCCACCAGAATGTCGTTGCGATGGCCCTCCACCAGATAGGAGGACAACGCGCGGATCGTCGGATAGCGGAAAAGCACGACGATGGGAATGTCCCGGCGCGCCCGTTCGCCAATCATGCTTTGAATGCGCACCAGCGTCAGGGAGCCGCCGCCAAGTTCAAAAAAGCTGTCGTCGATGCCGATATCCTCGACGCCGAGTATCTCGCTCCAGATTCCGGCGAGCAGTTTCTCCATCTCGGATTTGGGCGTGACATGAATGCGCGCGGGCTGTTGTTTGGGCTGCGGCGGCGGCAGGGCCGCGCGGTCGACCTTGCCGCTCGGGGTCAGCGGCAGTTCCGCGAGAACCACGAAGTGCGCTGGCGTCATGTGGCTGGGCAAGCTCGCTTTCAAATGCTCGCGCAGCGCCGAATTGGCCGGAGCCGCGCCTTCGGGCGCGACATAGGCGACCAGGCCCGGTTCGCCGCTCGGCAGGTCGTCGCGCATCTCGACAACCGCGTGGCGGACGCCCGGATGGTCCTGCAACGCCAGCTCGATCTCCGAAAGCTCGATCCGGTGACCGCGCAACTTCACCTGATGGTCTCGACGCCCGACGAACTCGAGGATCCCGTCGGACCCGCGCCGCGCCATGTCCCCGGTGCGATAGATCCGCTCGCCGTCGCCGAGCGGGTCCGGCAGGAAGCGCTCGGCGGTCAGGCCGGGCTGGCCGAGATAGCCTCTGGCCAGGCCAACGCCGCCAATGAACAGCTCGCCGGCGACGTTGACCGGCGTCGGCTCGAAGTCGGCGTCGAGGACCATGGCGCGCATGTTGGCGATCGGCGAGCCGATGCGCACTCCGGAGCGGCCGTCCCGATCGCGCGCGGCGAACCAGGTCGCGTCCCAGAATTCGGAAGCGCCGTAGATGTTGAACAATTCGGCCTCGGGAAGCCGCGCCGCAAAAGCCGCCGCGAGCGGCGCCGACAGCGCCTCGCCGCTGCAGGCCCAGTGGCGCAGTTTCGACAGAAGCCGCGCGAGGTTTCTCGAACTGTCGAGAACGCTGCGCAGGAAGGAGGGAACCAGAACGAGCCTTGTGGCGCCCTCGCGCTCCAACAAGTCGACGAAACGGGAGGGATCGCAGGCCACCTCCTCGGGAACGATGACCGTCGATTGGCCGCGAATGAGCGGCATGAATATTTCCCACAGCGAGTCGATGAAGCCGAGCGTCGTCTTCTGGACATAGACCTCATCGCCGGTCGGCCGCGGCGGATCCCAATGCAGTCGGTTGACGATTGCCCGGTGCGTGCCCATCACCCCCTTCGGTCGCCCGGTCGATCCGGAGGTATAGAGGAGATAGGCCAGATTGTCGGGGCTGAGCGCGACGGGGGGAGCGACCGCCGGCTGCGAATCGATGAGGAACCATTCCGAATCGAGCTCGACCACCGGCGCCTGCCTCGCCGGCAGCAGCGCGGCGAGCGCCGCCTCGGTGACGAACACGCGCGGCTGCGCGTCGGCGATCATGTAAGCGAGGCGGTCGGGCGGGTAGCCCGGATCAAGCGGCAAATAGGCGCCGCCGGCTTTCAGAATGCCAAGCAGGGCGATGACCTGTTCCGGCGACCGACGCATGCAGAGCCCAACGATGACATCGGGTCCGACCCCGAGGCCGCGCAGGCGCCACGCCAGTTGATTGGCCCGCTTCTCCAGCGTGCGATAGTCGAGCCGCCGTCCGGAGAAGCGCAAGGCGACAGCGTCCGGGGTGCGCGCCGCCTGCTGGGCGAAGAGTTCATGCAGGCAGGCCTGCGGATAGGGCGCCGCCGTGGCGCTCCATGCGGCGAGCGCTTGCCGGCGCTCTTCGCGACCGAGCATCGGCAGCGCCGAAAGCCGGCGGCGCGGATCGGCGGCGATTGCTTCCAGCAGTGCGACGAAGTGCCCGGACAGGCGGTCGATCGTCGCCTGTCCAAAAAGATCGGTGTCGTATTCGATGACGCCGCCGAAGTCTCCGCCCTCCCCCTCCGAAAGCGTCAGGGTGAAATCGAATTTGGAGCCGCGCGGCGCAAGCTCCGCGGCGTCTACGCCAAGCTCGGCGAACGTCGAGCCCGTTCTGGGCGGCTGCATCACCAGCATCGCCTGGAACACCGGGGAGCGATTTTTCTCGCGGCGCACGCCAAGGTCCGTGACGACGCTCTCGAACGCCAGGTCCTGGTTGTTGAACACCTCCATCGCCTCGGCGCGGACGCGGCCGAGAAACTCCCGGAACGGAGGATCGCCGGAAAGATCGAAGCGAAACGCCACAGTGTTCATGAAGAGCCCGATGAGCGGCTCGACTTCGGCGAGGCTGCGATTGGCCACCGGAGACCCGATGACGATGTCGGTCGCGCCGGAATAACGATGAAACAGGGTCGCTAGCGCCCCGATCATCGCCATGAACAGCGTGGTCTGCTCCTTCCGGCAGAGCGCCCGCAGCCGGGCGATCAGCGACCGTGGGAGCGCGACGCCGCTCTGGGCGCCGCGAAACGAACGTTCGGGAGGCCGCGGCCGATCGAACGGCAACGCGGTCGCCGGCGGCGCATTGGCCAATCGCGCGCGCCAGAACGACAGTTGCCGTTCGAGGGCGTCCCCCTGCAGGCTCGAGCGTTGCCAGGCCGCATAGTCGCCGTATTGCAGGGGAAGCTCGGTCAGCGGATAGGGTTTGCCCTTGCTGATCGCCTTGTACAGCGTCGTCGTCTCGCGCACCAGGACGCCAAGCGACCACCCGTCGCAGATGATGTGGTGCAGATTGAACAGCACGATGTGGTCGCGTTCCGTCATGCGGACGAGGTCGCAGCGAAACAGTTCGTCCTCGGCGAGGTCGAACGGCTCGGCGGTTCTCTTTCGCAACCAGCGCACCAGTTCCGCCTTGCGATCAGCCGAAGGCAGATCGCTGAGATCGAGCACGCCGACGGTCATCGGCTCGGGCGGCCGGATCACCTGCATCGGGCTGGCGTCGATGATGCGGAAGTTGGTCCGAAGAATCTCGTGCCGACGCATCACCTCGGTCAACGCCGCCTCGAGCGCGCCCCGCTCAAAAGGCTTCGTCGAGCGCAAGGTCCTGAAGGTGTTGAGCGCCGCATTGTCCGGAAAAAGCTGCTGCAGCAGCCATTGACCCTCCTGGGCGAGCGAGAGCGGCGCGACGCCCTGATTGCTGCGCGGCGGTATTGTCGACCTCGAAGCTTCAGCCGCAGACTCCCCCCGGAGTCTCCTCTCCAGGAGAGCCCGTTGATCCCGAGAAATATGCGTCGGATGGCTCAACCGAGCGCTATCAGACATCCATTGGGGCTCCGCAGAGAAGAGGCCAGGGCTTTGAACCACGCGTATCCGGGGTAGTGTTTCGACAAGGTTGAAGATTTTATTAGACTATCCACTCAACGCGACCGCCTGTATCGCCGCCCCCCGCTTGCCCACCCCGGTTTCGGGACGCCCGCCCGCCAACGGCGCGGGAGCCGATGCTGGCGGAGATTTCGCCCAGCGGCCGTCGGTTCATTGGTCGATCGACGTCTGCGCGCCGGAGTTGTCAAGGTCGGGTATTACCTCGACCGCCGTCCCGAAGGAAGAGGGCGACCGCCAGGTCGGCGGCGCTCCCCGCTCAAGCCACAGCACGCGGTCCGCCATGTGGAAATATTGTTCGTCATGCGACACCGCAATGACCAGCTTACCCGAATCGCGCATCAGCGGAAGGAATTCCTGATAGAAGAAATCCTTGTATCGGTGGTCCTGGTCCGCCGCCCACTTGTCGAAAATCAGAATCGGGCGATTCTCGAGCACCGCCTTGAGCAGCGCGATCCGGCGACGCTCCCCCGAAGAGAGCGCCGCCCGCTTGCCCGAAGCATCCGGCCCCGCAATCATCCGGCGGCTGATTTTCAACCGGACGGCCAGGGGCTCCGCCTGACGACCGATATCTTCCGGCTTCAGGTCCGCCACGCCTTCGAACAGGCAAAAATCGGCGAAAACGGCCGCGAACTTGCCGCGATACCATTGGATGTTGCGCTCGCCCACCGCGACGCCATCCAAACGAATGGTTCCGCCGGTCGGCGGGTACAGCCCGGTCAGCAGCTTGATCAGCGTCGTCTTGCCGCTGCCATTGCCGCCCGCGACAAACACCAGCTCTCCCGGCCCAAGCGTCGCCTCCAGCGGTCCGAGCGCGAAGCCATCCTTGCGATTTCCGCCGCCGTAGCGAAACTGAACCGCCTTCAGGGCGAGGCTGCGCAAACTCTGCGCCGTCGGCGGCGCGTGTTGCGCGCCGTCGCGCCCGCCGTCGTCTCCCGAGACTTTTAGACCAATGTCGGAAATCCTTTGAAACGCGACGGCGGCGTCAGCCAGCGCGCTGCTGCCGTTAATCAGGGTCCGAAGCGGGCGACGAATCTGCAGCAGCGCCAGCAGCCCAAACTCCACTTTCAACTGGGGGTTGCTATACGGGCCGAACACTGCCAAACCGAGGATGATGTAGAACATCGACTGGGTCCAGATCGCCACCAGATCGGAATGGCGGATCCACGAACTGGCGGACTGCTGCTGGTCGCGCACGCCATGTTCAAACGCAAGCAGCGCCAGGCGCGCCAGCGAACGATTGAGCTTTAGCTGTTTGATGCCTTCGAGCATCATAGCGAACACGCGAACAACCTTGTCCCAGGTCTCACGCCCGGAGTGGCGCTGCCGTGTTTCAAGCTTGCGCAGAACGACGGCGCCGCCGACGCACACGACGCACAACAGCCCTGAGATCACCATGATCGCGGGCGCAAACCAGCCGATATAGGCGAGACAGGCGACAAGAATCGCGGAACTGGCGGCCAGGGCCGCGAGATTGCGAACCGCCGATCCCACGCTGCCGACGTCGCCGGTGAAGGCGACCATCAGCCGCGTGGCTCCGATCCGTTCGAAATCCAGCAGAGGCACATGAAGCACGGATCGGACCAATCGGCGACGCATCCGCACGATCGACTGCGCCGCGAGCCGGCTGACCGACGCTCGGGAATAGCGCCCGATCACCACCGCAAACACGGCGACGCAGGCGAACTGCCACCATCGCACCGTACCGGTGCGGAACGATTCCAGCACGCAAACCGTGGCCCCCAACTCAGCGACGCCACTGAGCACGCTCACCAGAATGGCGATCACCAGCCGCAGCGTGGAGACCTGCGCAAGAAGCCCGAGCAGCCGCATCAGGACCTGGCCGGAACCGGCCGATTGGTTGGGTTGATTGCAGTGCGAGAAAATGGTGCCATGCCGAAATCACTCTTGATGGATTCCTTTATAGGCGTCAACTTGACGCCCGACGGGTCGCTCGCTACACCGCAATTGTCTGACTTCCTTTGGGACAGCCGGGCGCGCAACGTTGCAGGCGGGCGGCTGGGGTTTGATGCAACGATGCGGCGCGCGAAAGCAGCCTCCCTGCGACGCAGCGGACGGTCGAAATGGCGCGTTGCGCGAGCCTTGGCGGTCTCGACGGGCGCGCCGCAAAGGGCTGGACCCGGCGCTCGATTCCCCGGCCGGTCCATCAGTGATTCTCGGCCCCTTTCTTTCCGGCCGAGAGGACAGCGTGCGCGCGCAAACATTCATCGGGTTTCCAAACGATCGATTTGGCGATCCTCGAAGATGCGCCCGGCGCGCCGATCGGTTACGGGACGGGTCGACCGCGCCGCTTTCCCGAGCGTTTCGATCCGCCGGCCGCCAAGCGCGTCGTCATCCTGGTTTGGAAGCGTCCGCGTTGGCGGCCCAAGTTCACCCCCGACAGGAGACCGGCGACATGATCGGTTTCGGACGCGGTCGGCTCCGCGCTGCGAAAACGGTTGCGTTTGACTGGTCGGACCCCTACGGAAACGAGGTCGCCGACGGGACCGTAAGGATTGGCGCGCGGCGCGCGCGAAGCCGACGCGGCGACTGGGCCAGGCGGCTGATCCCGACATGGGCGATCCCGCGGCGTCAGGAGAAAGTCATTGGGGCCGGGCGCGTGAGCGTCGCGGCCGCGGCGGATGGGGCCGGAACGCCCGTCGGTCGCACGATGAGCCCGCTTGCGCCTCGACGACGCCCTAGAACGCGGCCTGCGGCGCGGATCGTATTTTGACAGGAGCCTTGGGATGAATGAACTCGGATCAACCCCTTCCTCGGATCGCTACGACCGGTTCTTGAGGAAGCGAGCCGCGGGGGCCGGGGCGGGCTCGGGCCCGTCGGACCCGATCCGATTGCGTCATCGCTACCAAGCCATCTACGCCGCCAATCGCGATTTGTTTCGGGGCGCGCGGGTGCTCGACCTGACGAGCGCTTCTGGGTTCTGGAGTCTGGCGGCGCTCGACGCGGGGGCCGCCCAGGTGACGGGGGTGGAAGCCTCGGCGCCGGCCATCGAAGCGGCGAAGAATGCGTTCACCGAATACGGGATCAATTCGGCGTCGTACCGATTCATCAACTCCGAGACGCCGGGAGCGTTGCGGAAGTTCGATCCCAAAGCGTTCGACGTGGTGCAATGCCACGGCTTCCTCGAACAGTCCGATCCAAGATTTGTTTTCCAGCAGCTCTCGCGGCTCCGCGCCAAGCACGTCATTCTGGATACGAGGCTCACGCAGGGAAAAGGCCCGATCGTCCGCTTCAGGTCCCGAACCGACGATGACGGCAAGGCGAACGGGCCAGAGCGATACAAGTCCATTCTGGCGATCCCCAATCACGAACTGATCAAGTTCTTCTGCGACTATTTTCAGTTTGGCTGGCGGGTGATCGACTGGAAGGCGTCGGGGATCACCGACTGGACCGGCTTGAACGACTATGAGCACGACCGCCGTCGCACCTATATTCTGGAGCGGGCGGCCGCCGATCCCTCATCCCGCGCAGCTTAGGACGAAACCGGCATGGCCGGGTCGCGCTGTTCCGGCGGCCGGCGGGTAGCGGCGCGGGCGGCGACCCGCCGAAACCCCGCCGATCATCGCGGCCCCGCGCGCCGCCGTCTGATTGCACCGCGTCATCGCAGCTAAGCCATTGCAATAGCAATCGAACTTTCGCCAGGCGAACTCGCGGCTTGACGGGGCATGGCGCGACGCCTCTAATGGAATCGAACGCGCGGCGTCGACGCTCTCGCCGGAAGAGAACGCAAATCCGCACTGGTCGCGAGATCGCTTCGCTCCGTTCGACGGAACAACAGGAGAAAACGATGAGCATTCGCGCCATTTCATCCGTCGCCGCCCTGATCCTCGCGATCGCGTCCGCCCAACCGGCGTTGGCGCAGCAAAACGTGAAGATCGGCGCGCTGCGTTGCGAAGTCTCGGCGGGCCTCGGGCTCATTGTAGCCTCCACCAAGGAAATGCGCTGCGCTTACCACTCTGCCCGCGGATATACCGAGCGTTACTACGGCACAATCAAGAAATTCGGCCTCGATATCGGCCAGACCAACAAGGGCGTTCTGGCGTGGGATGTGCTGGCGCCGACCATGGGGACGCGACGCGGCGCGCTGGCCGGCGACTATATCGGCGTCAGCGCCTCGGCGACTGTCGGGGCGGGGGTCGGAGCGAACGCGTTGATCGGCGGCTTCGGCCGCTCGATCACCCTGCAACCCCTGTCGGTCGAGGCGCAGACCGGTCTCGCGCTCGCGGCGGGCGTCGCATCGCTGACGCTGCGCGCCGGGCGTTGAAGGAATCCCCAGGCGTCGGCGATCGGCGACCCCTGGCGCGAAGGCCTCGCGGCGCGTTTGGCGCCGATGGGCCTGTCGCGCGGCAGGGCGTCCATCCATCCAGGCTTGCAGTTCTGGCGCCGCCGCATCATCTTGATCGTGGAGAAGACAAATGACAGAATCCTTTGGCGACAAGCTCGTCGAAGCTCTCAAGAAGCTTGACACGTTCGGCGATGTGGCGCCGGCGCATGTTCAAGATCCGACCACGATGATCATCCGCCAGATCGCGGTCCAGGACGACCTGATGCGTTGGGACGGCGAGCGCGGCCATTATGTCCTGACGCTCACCGGACGCCGACGGATCGCCGGACGCGCCGCTCAGACCGGCGCCGTGCTGCGATTTCGCAAACGCGACGAGAAGGACGAAAGCGGGTCGCGCAAAAAGGCCTGACCGGTCGCCGCAGCGCCAGCGAAGCGGGCGGCGCAATGATTGAACTGGGACCGGCAAGAGCCGGATGGCGAAGGCGGCGGCGCGCGTTGGCGCGCCGACGCTTGGGTCCGCCGGGCGGCTTACGCCGCCTCTTCGACGTCTGACTCGCCCGCGCCGGCCGCGGCGCCCTCGGCCTCGACCTTGGGACCGCGACGCTGGCCGCGCTGCAATTGCCCCTCGATGACCTTCAACGCCTCGCTTTCGCTGAGCTTTTGCACAACCGCGACTTCGCGCGCCAGGCGATCGAGCGCCGCCTCGTAGAGCTGCCGCTCCGAATAGGACTGTTCCGGCTGCGCTTCGGATCGATAGAGGTCGCGCACGACCTCGGAGATCGCCGCGAGGTCGCCCGAGTTGATCTTGGTCTCGTATTCCTGGGCGCGCCGCGACCACATGGTCCGCTTGATGCGCGCGCGGCCCAGCAAGATATCGAGCGCCTTCTTCACCACGTCGGGCTCGGCTAGCTTGCGCATCCCGACCCCCACGACCTTGGCGGTCGGCACGCGTAGCGTCATCTTGTCCTTGACGAAGGTGATGACGAACAGCTCGAGCCGGAAGCCCGCGACCTCCTGCTCCTCGACCGCGACGATCTGGCCGACGCCATGGGCGGGATAGACGATGAATTCACCCGTCTTGAACCCCTGGCGCTGGCCGGCGGTTTTCGGCGCCTTCGGAGCCGTTTCGTCGGCGCCTGGCGCCGTCGGCCTTTCCGGAACCGCCGATTTGACCGGCTTCACCGGCGCAGCAGGCTCCGGCGCAGGCGGCGCGGCAAGGACCTTCGGCAGCTCGCGCGTCTTGGCGTCGCTTTCGGCCACCGCCGGCGCCGCAACGAGCGGCTTGCGCGATTCTACGGCCGCCGACAGGCGATCATGACCTTTCCTGACGCTTTCGACCTTCTTTTTCGCGGCGCTGACGATCTTGCGCTGCTTTGCATGCTCGGCAGCCGTTTTCGCCGCGGCGCCCGACGCGCGGCCGGCGTTCTGATGCTTGAGGGCGGCCGTTTTGCGCTTGGCCGAGGCCCTCGCCGAGGCTTTCGCCGAAGTCGTGGCGCGACTCGCTCTGGAGCGTTCGGTCTTGGACTTGGCGCGCGTCGCCGTCTTCGGAGCCGCCGCGCGGCTCGAAACCCGGGCGCCCTTAACGGTTTTGGCCGCGGCCTTCCTGGCCGGCCTCGGCGCCTTGGCGAGCTTGCTCTTGGCCGAAGGACTGGATTTCGACGGTCGTTTGGCGGCCTTCGTGGGGCGGCTCAATGGTTTCTTCGTCGCCTTTTTCCGAGTCGTCATGACCCGCTTTCTCCTGAAACTGAGCGCACCGGGCGTCCTATGAGTTCACGAACCGCGCGGCCCGATCCCTCGCAATGCAAATTTCGGCCGATCATGGTCGGGCGGCGCGATCGCGCTTGAAAGAAGATCCCGACGGCAAAAGGACGCGATTATCCTCGTTGCGCCGCGCCCGGACGATTGTTTGTCGCGAGCGATCGTTTATTCGTTAAATGTGTCTTTAGCACAAAATGCATGGAAAATCAAAGGCGACCCTGCGCGCCCGGCGGGCGGTTCGTTCATTTGGTTAATCGCGGCGGCGGGCGGGGGCCGGTTGGTCGTTCAATCCCCCTGTCCTGGATTGGGAGAAAAGAATGCTTCCAGCTTGCCGGGCTTGCCGTCATAATCTTTCGAGTTGGGTTCCGGCTCCCGCTTTATCGTGATGTTCGGCCAGACCTTGGCGTATTCGGCGTTCAAGCCCAGCCATTTGTCGAGACCCGGCTCGGTATCCGGCTTGATCGCCTCGGCCGGGCATTCCGGTTCGCATACTCCGCAGTCGATACACTCGTCCGGATGGATGACGAGCATGTTCTCACCCTCGTAAAAACAGTCGACCGGGCACACTTCCACGCAATCCATGTATTTGCACTTGATGCAATTCTCTATCACGACATAAGTCATCGTCAGTTCCTCACGGCGTTCCTGCCGCCGATTGTCGAAGTTCGTTCCCGTTGCTCGTCGTTTGGCCTGTGTGGCAGGCGCGCGAGGCGCCTTCGTCGGCGTATCCCGGTGTCGGAAATCGGCAAGATCCGCTCGCATTCTCCCGCCTGAGCGACAGACGCAACGCTCGCCCCGAGGCTCCGGCGCGCACCCCTGCCCGGCCGGCTTGCCCGACAAAGCTCCGGCAGGCCGGTCGACGATGCCGTTCGACGCCTCAGACCCGGCGAGAGTTAGCCGCCTTTGCCCTTCGCCTCAAGTTGCGTTTTCAACGCGAGCAATTTGGCGAACGGCGAATTGAGGTTGATCGGCGGCTCGCGGCGTGGGGCCGGCGCCGCGGGGAGCTCGGGTCGCCGCTCATCCGGCGCGCCGCCCTTGTGCGGGCCGCCGCGCCGCCCCGGCGCGACCTCGCCGTTGGCCGAATTGTCGAAACGCCGGCGATCCCCGCGCCCGCCGCGAAAGCCGCGCGCCTCCTGCTTCGGCGGCGCCGTCTCGGCGCTGGCCGGCGGCGGGCCTGAAAAATGCGCTCGACGCCGGCCTGCGGCGCGGCCCGCCATCTCAGCCCGGCGCTCCGGTTGAATCTCGCCTTCCGGCGCGGGTTCGGGGCGCGGCGGCGCCCGGTCTTTTGCGTCGCGCCGCGGGATCCTCGGCCGCCCGGGCGGCCGAGGGCTCCACACCTCGATCAGGACATCCTCGGCCGGCGCGGCCGCGATGGCGCCCTCCGGCGCGGAAACTTCGGGCTCCGCGAGCGCGCCGTTGGACACGGGAGCTTCGGACGCCTCGGTGGCGCGCTCCGGTACGGAAGTTTCCGACTCCGCCGCGACGCCCTCGGCGCCCGGCGTGACGATCGCGGCGAAATCGGCCGCGGGCTGAGCCTCATCGTCGCCGGACGGCAGCGCAGTTCGATCCTCGCCGCCGTTCGCCGCCCCGGCGCTATCGGAAACGCGTTCAAACGGTTCGGCGATCGGGCGCAGTGGTGAACGGACGGGCCATCAGCCGGCCTGGCGGCTTCCGGAGGGCTTGGCGCAATAGTCAGCGCCGGGCCCTTCACTTGCCGGCTGGCGAATCCGAGCGAGCGAAGCACCGAGGCGAACGACTCTCCAGAGCACCCGGTCAGCGACGTCATCGCGCCGGTGATGACAAACCCGTCGCCATCGGCGCTGCCGGGCGGCGGGGCGCCCGCGCTGACGCCGGGCCGGTAGGCGACGGCGGGGCGGATGAGATCGGCGAGGCGCTCCACAATGTCCACCCGCACCGCGCGGTCGCCGCACAGCCGGAAGCCGGCGACCCGATAGGTTTCCCTGGGGATTGCCGCGTCGGCGACGAAGGACGTGCGGCCCGAAGCGGCAAGCTGCGGAATTTCGTCAAGACCGGCGGCGAGCGCCGAGCCGCCCTGACGAAGCGCCCATAGCTGCGTCGCCAGCACGCGGATCGCCGGCTTCACCAGGTTGGGCAGATAGATATAGTAGGCGCCGAAACGCACGCCGAGCTTGCGCAGCATCCCCCGCGCGTTCTGGTCGAGGCTCTTGACGTCCTGCGCCACCCGGCCACGTTCGAGAACGCCGAGCGCCTGCGAGAGTTGAAGCGCGACGTTGCGCGCCGCGCCCTCGAGGCCGGCCGCGGCCTCGAGGTCGAACAGCGGACCGAGCAAGCGCCTGACATAGGCGGCCAGCCACAGATCGACGCGCGCCTGGGTCTTTTGCCGCGCCGCCTCGCTCAAATTGTCGTCGGCCAGGATCAGCGCGCGCGGCGCCAGCAATGTATCGCCGTTGGCGATCTTGGCGATCGGATCGCCCAACCAGCGAATGGCGCCGTCGTTGGCGAGGACGAGCGCGCCGTCAACCGCTTCGCTGAGCCGGTTGGCCCTGACCTCAAGTTCACGCGCAATCGCGTCGGCGACGTCGGCATTTTCGATGCTGACCGGCTCGGCGCCAATTGCTTCTGGCGTGAATCGAAATCCCTGCAGCCGTCCGACGATGCGGCCCTCGCACGACAGTTCGCCGCCGGGGGCCAGTTCTGCGTTGACCATCGCGTTCTCTCAAAAACCACGGCGGGCGAATGCGCGTCATCGATCGACGGGCCCGCGGGCGACGCCCGCCCCAAGGCGTCCCAAGCGCTGTTCTTTACCCGACGCGCGGCGCCCTGCCAATGCTTGGGGTCGCCGCCGGTCCGCCGGTCCGCGCGACGGCGCCGCCGCGTTCAGTGCCGGAAATGGCGCACGCCGGTGAACACCATGGCGATTCCCGCCTGGTCGGCGGCGGCGATCACTTCGTCGTCGCGCATCGAACCACCGGGTTGAATGACCGCGACGGCGCCGGCCTGCGCCGCCGCGAGCAGGCCGTCGGCGAACGGAAAAAACGCGTCGGAGGCGACGACCGAGCCGCGGGTCAACGGCGCCGCGGCGCCCGCCGCCTGCGCGGCGTCCTCGGCTTTGCGGGCCGCGACGCGCGAGGAATCGACGCGCGACATCTGCCCTGCGCCGATGCCGACCGTCGCGCCGTCCTTTGCATAAACGATGGCGTTGGATTTGACGTGCTTGGCGACGCGCCAGGCAAACCGCATGTCGGCGAGCTCGCGCTCGCTCGGCGCCCGTTTGGTCACCACGCGCAGCGCAAGATCGTCGACGACCGCGTTGTCGCGGTCCTGCGCCAGAAAGCCGCCGGCGACCGAGCGAAACGACAGGCTCGGCGCGCGCGGATCCGGTAGGGCGCCGGCGATCAGCAGCCGCAGGTTCTTTCTGGCCGCGACGATCGCCAGAGCCTCCCCGTCGGCGCCAGGAGCGATGATCACCTCGGTGAATATCTCGACGATCTTGCGCGCCGCGTCAGCGTCGAGCGGCCGGTTGAGCGCCACCACGCCGCCGAACGCCGAGACCGGATCGCAGGCGAGCGCCTTCTCATAGGCTTCGCGCAAAGTCGGCGCCTCGGCGACGCCGCAAGGGTTGGCATGTTTGATGATGGCGACCGCCGCCGACCGCGCGGAATCGAATTCGGCGACCAGTTCGAACGCGGCGTCGGTGTCGTTGACGTTGTTGAAGGACAGTTCCTTGCCCTGGACCTGCCGCGCGGCGGCGACCCCCGGACGCGGTTCGGGGCCGGCGTAGAACGCCGCGGTCTGGTGCGGATTCTCGCCGTAGCGCATGGAATGGACCAGCCGGCCGCCAAAGGCGCGCCACGGCGGCGCGCGCTCGCCGATCTCCCGCGCCAGCCAGTTCGAAATGGCGGCGTCGTAGGCCGCGGTGCGCGCATAGGCCTTCTGCGCCATCGCGCGGCGAAACTTCAGGCTGGTCGCGCCGTCGTGGCGGGCCAGTTCCTCGATCAACGCGCGATAGTCGCCGGGCTCGACGATCACCGCGACGTCGCCGTGGTTCTTGGCGCCGCCGCGGATCATCGCCGGACCGCCGATGTCGATGTTCTCGACGATTTCATCGAACGCGCCGTCGCGCAGCAAAGTCTCCTCGAAGGGATAGAGATTGACCACCAACAGGTCGATCGGCGCGATATCGTGCGCGAGCATCGCCGCTTCGTGCGCCGGATTCTCGCGGATCGCCAGCAGGCCGCCGTGAATGCCCGGATGCAGCGTCTTGACCCGGCCGTCCATCATTTCCGGGAAGCCGGTGAGTTCCGCCGCGTCCCGGACGGCGAGGCCGGCCTGCGCCAACGCCCGCGCCGTGCCGCCGGTCGAGACGATTTCGATCCCTCGCGCGGCGAGCGCGGCGCCGAGTTCGACGAGACCGGATTTGTCGGAGACGGAAATCAGCGCGCGGCCGATCCGCGCCAGGTCGCCAGCCATGCAATCTCCCGCGCAGCGGCCGCAAAACGCGCCGCCTCACATTTTGTTGCGGCGCCGTATCACGCTTCGGCGGAAAACAAAACTCGCGGCGCGGCGGGATTGCTCGCTCAGACGCCGGCCGCCGCGCCCGCCGGCCTCGAACAGCGGAACGACCAGCGGATCGGCGCGTTTTCGACCACGCCAGTCTGCAGCACGATCTGCGTCGTCGGCCGGGCGCCGCCCGGCGCGGCGAAGAATATGCTTTCCTCCAGACCGATCGCGCTTCCCGTCGCCTCGAAGCGCCATTCTTCGCCCGATGGTAACGTCAAGACGATAGAACCCGATTCGCCGCCCATCTCGGCGCGCACCGCGGGATGAAGGTGAAAGCGCACCGCCAGCATTTTCTCCGGAAGCGCGGCAGCCTTGCGCGCCGGCAGAATCCAGTCTTCGCCCCGCAGTCCGGCGCCGTCGGCGGCAAGACGAAGCACACGCCGATGAACCGCGCCGTAGCGACGCGCATAGCCGTCATGGCGCGCATCGATCGTCTGGGCGCCAGCCTCGGCCGATTCGCGCTTGACCTCGACGCGCGACGGGCCCTCGAGAACCACGCCGGCTGTGAAGGACCGCGACCCGACGGGAGCGAAGCGGCAGCTCGAATGATCATCGATGACCAGCGTCGAATGAGCGGCGGTGGCTCGCGCCGCCTCGCGCGCCTTGCCGACGTCGGGCTGCGGCGCGCCGCAATTGACCACGATCCGCTGCAACCCGCTGGAGAATTCGAACGCCAGACAGCCCGCGTGCGCCTCCCGCGAAAACGCCAGGGGCGGCGGCGCGCCGACGTCCGCGATGACGATGGCGCCGTCGGCTTCGAGGCGCTGATAGCCCGAATAGGGCGCATCGAGAATCGCCGCCGCGCCGGCCGCGCCATGCGCGAGCAAGGTGGCCAATGTCTCGGGCTCGCTGACGCCCATACCGTTGAACCCCGCCAAAGCCCCGTCCGCATGCCGGAACATCCGCAGCATCGGCGTCATGCGGTCGATCGCATTGAGCAGCGGCTCCGGCGCGGCGATCGAGCGCGCGACGAACGCCTGTCGGGTCGGCAGGAAATCCACGAGAAGCTCGACCAGGACGCGCGGATTGCGGCTGAGGTGACCGCCGTCGCCCAGGATTTGCGCCGGCAGTTCTCGCGCCAGCATGGCGGCGGCGCGGCGCAGCAGTCCACCGGCGCCTTCCAGACAAAGGCCCGCGTGCGTCAGCGCGATGATCGCGGTCAGCCGCGCATCGGCTTCGAGACCCCCGGCGAGCGCCCGCTCCACGGTCGCGGCGTGCGTCTCGATGGCGCGCAGGAAGCGCCGATAGAAGGCGTGGTCGGCGTTCTCCAGGATGATCGGCGACTGGCTGAGCCACGAGATCAACCGGCGCGCGGCGACGCGGGAGGCCCACGCCGCCTCGCGGTCCAGCGATCCGCGCGCGTCGAGATTGAGCCAGTCCTCGACCAATGCGTGCGCGTTGGCGCGCGCCAGCGTCGTGCCAGCGGCGCGCAGGTGTCGAAGCCAGCCGAAGCCATGCGCCGCCTCGCCCCAGGCCGCCGACGGCGAGGGAATGGCGAAGGGCGAATAGCCGTGCGTGTTCACCATCTTGCCGGCCAGCGAGAAATGGCCGGCATAGATGTGCTCCGCAGCGATTGGGTCGGCGGTGCGAATGTCTTGCGGCGCGATCAACAGGCGCTCGGAACGACGCCCGCCCATCGAAGAAAGCAACCGCCGCGGCATCGTCAGCGGCCGGCCGAGGCGCGCGAGCCAGGCGCCGGCGGTGAACCGCAGGAGACGGACGCGCGACAGCGCGGCGGTTCGGGAGCCCGGATCCATCTCAGCAGTCGGCCGTGGCGGCAAGCCCGGACAAGGTCGGATCGCCGACCAATCGGGCGCGGCGATTGGCGTCTCCCGTGCGCAAGTCGGTCTCCCGCATCTGGTTGCAACTACCATGCGCCGCAGCGCGAAGCGAGCGTGGCGCTCTAATTCCCGCGCCGCAGCCGGGCGGCGAAAAAGCCATCGAGGCCGGACAGGCGCGGCGTCGGCCCGCGCAAATGACAGGGCAGCGCGCGCAAGTCGCCGGCGGATGAAAGACATTCGGTCAGTCCGCCGATTTCGTCGGCTTCGATCGGCGCCCGCCGCACGTCGGGATTGCGGCGCAGCAACGCGGCGATCTGCGCTTCGCCCTCCTCCGGCTCCAGCGAGCATGTGCAATAGACCAGCACGCCGCCTGGCCTCGTCAACGCGACGGCCTTGTCGAGGAGTTGCGTCTGCAGCGCGGCGAGCGGCGCAAGATCGCCGAGCCGCTTGGTCCAGGCGACGTCGGGGTGGCGGCGGATCGTGCCGGTCGCGGTGCAAGGCGCGTCGAGCAGGACCGCGTCGAACGGCGGCGCGTCGAATGACAGCGCATCCGCCACCGCGATTTCGGCGTTGACGCGCAACCGTTCGAAATTGACCGCCAGACGCTTCAGACGTTCGGCGGACCGGTCGACCGCGGTGAGCCGGGCGCCGGTCAGCGCGATCGCCGCGCCCTTGCCGCCCGGCGCGGCGCAAAGATCGACGACGCGCATGCCGGTCGACGCTTTCAGCAGCCGCGCCGGCAGCGCCGCGCCGGCGTCCTGCACCCACCATTCGCCTTCCGCGTAGCCTTCGAGTTCGTGGATCGCAACGTGGGATTCGAGCCGCACCGAGCCGGTCGGCAGGACGATCCCGCCGAGACGCCGCGCCCAGCCTTCGGCGTCGCTCTTGACGCTGAGATCGAGCGTCGGCTCGTCGCGATTAGCCAGGGCGATCGCGTCGCGCGAGTCGGCGCGCCGTAGTTGGCGCGCCAGCGCGCCGCCAGCCAGGCCGGCGTATCGTCGTCGAGCGCGTCGGAACCATCGAGAATGTCCTGTCGCACGCGCGCCACGTTGCGCAGGACGCCGTTGACGAGAGCCGCGAAAGGCGCGGCGGCCGGCTCGACGCGCGCCGCCCGCACCGCCAGATCGACAGCGGCGTGATCGGGCGTGTCGAGAAACAGCATCTGGGCCGCCGCGACGATCAGCGTCCATTCCAGCGAACCGGACTTCTTGGGCAGCCCCTTGTCGAGAAACGCTCCGAGCGCCTTGCGGATGGTGCCGAGCCGGCGCAGCGAAACGGTGACGATCGACCGGGCGAGGGCGCGATCGCGCGCATCCAGCCCGTTCAACCTCGCATGGGCGCTGTCGCCGGAGAACCGCTCATCGAGCGGCCGGCCCATGGTCAGCGTGTCGGCGAGAATTTGGGCGGCCGCGATGCGCGCCGCCAGGCCGGGCGCCAACGGTTCCGGCGCCGCGGCGGACGGACCCGCGGGGCGGCGCCTGAAATTTCCGTTATTCACACGGTCCGGGGGTTTCACGCCTTCGACCTCGCCGAATCAGGGAGCGGCCCTTCGCCCAAAACAATAGCAAGAATAGCGGCGGACGCGCGCGCGATTTCCAATCGACCAACCGGCGCGGTATCGTCGGCGGGCGGCGGGACCCTTGCGATTGCGCGCCGGAATGGGAGACGAGAGTGGCGGAGCCGCCGCAAAATCCGCGCCACGGCGAGTCGGACGGCGAGCGCGGCCACGCAGCGCGGCGCGGGGCGCCCGGCGAAGCGGCGCGGCGCGCGCTGGCGGAGGCCGAGGAGCGGCGGCGGCAAGCCCCGCCGCCGCGCCCGCCCGAAATCGGCGGGCGCGACGGTCCCGATCCGGTTCGCTACGGCGACTGGGAGGTCAAGGGCCTGGCGAGCGACTTCTGATCCGGGGCATTTGACTGATCGGAGACATCTGACGGTTTCCATAAATGGCGAACGCCGCCGCGAAATGCTCACTTTGCGCGAACGCGCTGGTCACAACTCGGACTCTTTTGGCGTCTAGTGGAGGGGCATGCGTCTGGATCGTTCATGGAGGCCAGCGATGATATTGCAGGAGATCGTCCACACCTGCTCCAATCCCCACGTTGCGCGCGCCGCACTCGCTTCGATCGGCGGCGAATTCGCCGCGGACTTCGCCGCGCGAGCCTCGCGCAAGAACATGCCAGTCGGCGTGCTCGCCGCGCGGCTGGTCACCGAATTCTCGATCAGGGCCGACGAACCGGAGTGGGACCGGCGTTGACGAGGCGGTGCGCGGCGCCGACCAGCCGATCCTTTCGGGGTTGCGCTATATCCTCAGCCGCGCGTTATGGGCGAAGGCCAATCCGGCCGGCTGGTCCGGCGGCGATCATCCCGCCGCGTGGGTTCCGCGCGCCCTTTCGGCCGGATGTTGCCACGCCTGAAGCGGCGGCTGACCGACGCCGCGCCTTGCCGGCGGCGACGATCCGCGCGACATTGATCCCTCGCCCGCCCCGCGCGGCGAGGGAGGATCGATTGGGCCGGCTGCGTCGCTTCATCCTGTTGGCCGCCGTCGCGCTGGCCGCCCCGGCCATCGCGCAGACCTCGCGGCTCGACGACATTCTCGCGCGCGGCGTGCTGCGGGTCGGGACGACCGGCGATTACCGCCCGTTCACTGCGCTGGACAAGGCGAGCGGCGCCTATTCCGGCTTCGACGTGGACCTCGCGCAATCGCTCGGCGCGGCGCTCGGCGTCAGGGTCGAATTCGAGCCGACGAGTTGGCCCAGCCTCACCAAGGATTTCGAAGCCGGCGCCTTCGACATCGCGATGGGCGGCGTTTCGGTGACGCTCGATCGCTCCAAGAAGGGGTTTTTCTCAGCCCCCTATCTGCGCGAAGGCAAGACGCCGATCGCCCGCTGCGCCGACCGGGACAAATATCAAACGCTCGCGCAGATCGACCGCTCGGACGTCAAGGTGATCGTCAATCCCGGCGGGACCAACGAGCGCTTCGATCGCGCGCGCCTTCATGGCGCGCAGATCGTCGTCAATCCCGATAACCTGACGATTTTCGACAAGATCGCCAGGGGCGAGGCGGACCTGATGATCACCGACGCTTCGGAGGCGCGCTTCCAGCAGAAACAGCACGCCGGCGTGTTGTGCGCGATCCATCCCGACCAGCCGTTCGACTTCGCCGAGAAGGCCTATTGGATGCCGCGCGACGTCGCGCTGAAGCAATTCGTCGACCAATGGCTGCATCTGTCGATGGAGGACGGCTCGTTCAGGGCGATCTACGCCAGATGGTTTGAATAGAGCGCCGGGTGCGTGGGGCGGCATGAACTTCCTCGGGATCGATTGCGGAACTTCGGCGCTGAAAGCGGTGCTGGTCGACGAGCAGGAGCGCGTTCTCGGCGCTTCGACCCACGGCTATCTTCCCGACCACCCCAGGCCGCTGTGGTCGGAACAGGATCCTGACGACTGGCGCGCCGCGATGTTCGACGCGCTCGCCGCGCTGGCGCGCGAGGCGCCGGCGGCGATGGGCGCGGTCGCGGGAATCGGCTTTTCCGGGCAGATGCACAGCGCCGTGCTGCTCGACGCGGCGGACCGGCCGTTGCGCCCGGCGATCCTGCACAATGACGCGCGCGCCTGGCGCGAGGCGCGCGAGCTCGCTGAAGGTCATCCCGAGCTGGCGTTCGTCACCGGGGTCAAGCCGATGGCCGGCTTCACCGCGCCCAAGCTGCTGTGGCTGCGCCGCAACGAGCCCGAGATTTTCGCGCAAATCGCCTGCGTGTTGCTGCCCAAGGATTATCTGCGCCTCAGCCTGACCGGCGAAAGACGCACCGACATGAGCGACGCGGCGGGAACCTGGTGGCTCGACGAGGCGCGCCGGCGATGGTCCGCCGCCGCCCTGATGGCGAGCGGCGTCGACGCGGCGTTGGCCCCGCGTCTCGCCGAAGGCTCGGAGGCGGTCGGCTTCCTGCGCGACGCGGTCGCCGATCGCTTCGGCCTGCCGCGCGGCGTGGTGGTCGCCGCCGGCGGCGGCGACGCCGCGGCCGGCGCGGTGGGGATCGGCGCGGTGCGGCCCGGCGCGGCGTTCGTCTCGCTCGGCACGGCGGCGCAGTTGATCGTCGCCTCCGACGCCTATCGCGCCGCGCCCGAGCGTCTGGTCCACAGCTTCGCCCATGCGTTGCCGGGACGTTGGTATCGCATGGCGGCGATGCTGAACGGCGCCGGCGCGCTGGCCTTCGCGGGGCGGCTGTTCGGGGTCGGCGCGGATGAGTTGGAGCGCGAGGCGGCGTTGGACTATCGCGGGCCCGGCGAGACGCTGTTCCTGCCCTATCTCTCAGGCGAGCGCACGCCGCACGACGATCCGCATGCGCGCGGCGTCTATTTCGGCCTCACCGATTCGACGAGCCGCGCCGATCTGGCGCGCGCAACGATGGAAGGCGTCGCCCTCGCGCTGGCCGATGCGCGCGACTGCGTCGAAAACGGCGCCGCGCCGCTCGGCGAAGTCGGGCTGATCGGCGGCGGCGCGAAAAGCGCGCTATGGACGCGGATGATCGCCGCCGCGCTGGAGCGCACGGTGGTGCGCTATCGCGACGCCGGAACCGGCCCGGCGTTCGGCGCGGCGCGGCTCGCCCGCCTCGCCAGGACCGGCGAGGCTCCCGAGGCTTTGTGCAAGCCGCCGCCGGTTGCTGACCGAACCGAGCCCGATCCCGCCCTCGTCGCCGCGTTCCGGCCGCGCATCGAACGCTTCCGCAGCCTCTACCGCGCCCTGGCGCCGGAATTCCGCGCCGCCGCGCGCAACGATGAGGGCGACGCGGCGTGAGTTGTCGCCAGCGTGCTTAGCGCTCTGCCAGGAAATCCAGCACCACGGCGCAGAAGCGGACGGGGTCGTCGACGAACATGCTGTGCCCGGCATTCGGGATGAGTTCGAGCCTGGCGCCTTGAACATGCGCGGCGAGCGCGCGCAGGACGATCGGCAGCGAGCCCGGCGTATCTCCGCCGCCGATGAACAGCGTCGGCGCGCGGATTTGTTCGGCGTCGGCGCGTGAATACGGCTGGCGGCCTTCATTGACCTGTCCGAGAAGCGTGCGGGCGTTGTCGCGGCGCTGCTGCCGCGTGGCGGCGGGCAAGCTCGTCCATCTCCCCGGCCCGTTGATCGCATCGACATAGGAGGCCAGCCCTCCGTCAATATCGCCGCTGGCGATCTTTTCGATCGCCGCGGCGACATGCGAGCGCAACGGCGGCTGAGGGCTCCCCGCGTCAGGCGCCAGCGACGCGTCGAGATCGCCGCCCGGCTCCGCCAGAATCAGGCGGCGCACCAGATCCGGACGTTGCTGGGCGAGGCGGAACGCGATGTGTCCGCCGCGCGAATGGCCGAGAAGGTCGATTGCGCCACCCAGCCCCTCAAGAAATGCGATGAGGTCGGCGACATGCTGGGCGACGGTGAAGTCATCGCCGACCCCGTCCCAATGCTCCGGGAAAAATCGCCGCAGGCTCGGCGTGACGACGCGATGATGGCGCGACAGCGGGCCAAGCACGCAAGCCCATGAGCGAAAGTCGCCCAGCGAACCGTGGACGCAGACCAGCGGATCGCCCCGCCCGACCGAGATATAGGGCATGTCGTAACCACTGACCCGCATATGCAGCATGTCGTCTCCGCTCCTGTTCGCCGGCCGTCGTTTCGCTCTCGCCGATCGAGCCGCTATTGCGCCGGCGCGATCAACAGACGCGCCGCGAAGTCCTCGGGGAACAGGCGCCCTTTCATCAATGTGGCGGCGGCCGGCGCCTTGCCGATGATCGCGTCGACGCGCAACGCATTGGGATCGCGCACCCACGGCCGGCGCGCCAGCTCGCGGTCGTTCAGCCAGTAACGATTCCAGCCGTCGGTGGTCTCCAGGATTTCGCGCGCGAATTCCGGGCCGTATTCGAGACCGCCCTCGACCACGACGTCGATATAGGATTCGAGCAGCGGGAAGTCCGCATCCGGCCCAGGCAGGCCGACGCCCGGCTCGCCGGAGCCGCCCTCGCTCGCCGGCTTCTCCGGCACGTAGACCCAGACGCGCCCAGCCGCTGGCAGCGGCTGCCACCCCACCGCCTCGATCTGCACCGGCGGAATTTCGACGCGCACGTAGCCTTTCTCGCGCGCGTCGAACTTCGACATGTCGTCGCCGTCGACGGGATAGAGCACGCCGTTGAAGGTGCGCGCCGGCTCGCCCGGCGAGGGCCTGCGCAGGCCGAGCGCGGTGAAACCCGAGGCCGAGCGGTCGTTCCAGGTTCTGAGATAGCCGAACGCGGCGGAAACCCGCGCCGGGATCGCCGGGATCGGCGCCGCGGCGGTCGCATTGCGTGACTGGGAATTGATCAGCGAGCCGTAGCCGAAGATGAAGTTGGTCGGCTGGTTCGCGAGCTTGCGGCCCCAGAAGTCCTCTTCGGCGGCGCGCGCCGGCGCCCCGACAAGTCCGGCGAGCGCGATGACCGCCAGCAGCAGAACGCGTTCTCTGTTTCGCTTTGACGTCACTGATGGAGCTTTCGCCGACATGCCGCACAGGGGGCGGCCCGCTGGTCCGTCCCGCTGGCAGTTTACGCGACGGTCGCGGAGCGCCACAATGGCCGTGAGCCCGCGTCGGTCGCGACGGCCCGACGCTGGCGGACGTTTCGCGCCGATCGGCGGCGGGGTATTGGAATATCAGCAGACGGCGGGCTTTGTAGCGAGGGATCGGGACATGGGCGCTCTGGATGGGAAAGTCGCGATCGTCACCGGCGGCACGAGCGGCATCGGCGAGAAAATTGTGGAAACCTTCGTCAAGGAGGGCGCCAAAGTCGTCGTCGCGGCGCGCCGGCGGACGGAAGGCGAGGCGCTCATCAAGCGCCTCGGCGTGCGCTTCATCCGAACAGACGTTTCGTCCGAAGCCGATGTGAAGGCGATGGTCGATTTCGCCATCCACGGATTCGGCCGGCTGGACTGCCTCATCAACAACGCCGGCGTTCCCGCGCCGGTCGCCGGCGTCGCCGAAACGGACGCGGCGATCCTCGACCAGGTCCTCGCCATCAATGTCCGCGGCGTCATGCTGGCGGTCAAGCACGCCGCGCCGGCGATGGTGGCGCAGGGCGCCGGCAGCATCGTGAACGTCGCCAGCATCGCCGGCCATCGCGGCGGCATATCCGGCCACATCTACACCGCCTCGAAGGGCGCGGTCCTGGCGTTCACGCGCTCGGCCGCCGCGGAGCTCGGCGAGAAGGGTGTTCGGGTGAACAGCATCTCGCCGGGCGCGATCGTCACCGGCATTTTCGGCAAGGTGGCCGGGGTCGATCCTTCCAAGGCCGACCGGATCGCCGATCTGGTGGCGGAGGCGTTCGCCACGTTGCAACCTATCCCGCGGGCCGGCGTTACGGACGACATCGCGCGCGCCGCGGTCTATCTGGCGAGCGACGGGTCGAGCTTTGTCAGCGGCCAGGATATCGTGGTGGACGGCGGAATGATCGCCGCGGCCAAGAGCTGGTCGACGATGGTCGCGGGTCGCGCCGAGATGGGCCGGCGCCTCAAGGCGGCGGCCGAGTCGATGTAGACGGCTCCGATTCCCTGACGCGAGAGTGTGCATGCGCGAACCCGTCAAGAGCCGCACGCCCGCGAAGCGCCGCGCCGCCGTGGCCGAAGCGGCCGGCGGCGCGCTGTCGGCCTATCGCAAGAAGCGCGACTTCGCGAAAACTCCGGAGCCTGCGCCAGACGGGGAAAACCAAGCCTCCAGCGATCTCGCATTTGTCGTGCAGAAACACGCCGCCCGCAGTCTCCATTGGGACTTCCGTCTCGAACACGGCGGGGTGCTGTGGAGCTGGGCGGTGCCGAAAGGCCCGTCGATGGACCCCGCCGACCGGCGGCTCGCGGTGCGGGTCGAGGACCATCCGCTGGCTTACGCGAAGTTCGAGGGCCGCATCCCGACCGGCGAATACGGAGCCGGGACGGTCGAGATCTGGGATCGAGGAGCCTGGCGGCCGGACGACGACCCGGTCGCCGCGCTCGATCGGGGCGAACTGAAATTCACGCTGCATGGAGCCCGCCTGACTGGCGGCTTCGTGTTGGTCCGGTTGAAACCGCGGCCGCGCCAGCGCGGCGACAACTGGCTGCTGATCAAGGAACACGACGGCCTCGAGCGTCCGGGGGCCGACGCCGTGGCGCTCGAAGCGGAAAGGCGCGCGCCATGACCGCGAAACGGCAGGGTCCGACCGGCGATCGCCGGCCGCCGCTCCGGGCGGCGCCTGATGGAGTCGTCCTTACCCATCCCGAGCGCGAACTGTGGCCGGGCGTGACGAAGCAGGATCTCGCGGACTATTGGCGCGCCATCGCCCCCCTCGCCCTGCCGGGAATCGCTGGCCGGCCACTGGCGATCCTGCGCTGCCCCAGCGGCGTCGGCGGCGCGCAATTCTTCCAGAAGCACGGGCACAAGGGCCTGCCCCGGCAGATCCGCGCCGGGACCGCGGAGGGCGAACCCTATCTGGCGATCGACGATGGCGAGGGCCTCGTCGCGATGGCCCAGATATCGGCGATCGAACTGCACGCCTGGGGCGCCAGCGAGCGCGATCCGTCGCGTCCCGACCGCATCGTGTTCGATCTCGATCCCGGCGAAGGCGTCGGCTACGCCGATGTCGTCGACGCCGCGCTGCTGTTGCGCGAGCGGCTGGACGCGCTGAAACTCGTGTCGTTCTGCCGGACCACCGGCGGGCATGGACTGCATGTCGTGACGCCGCTTTCGGGCCCGGCGACCTGGGCGCAGGCGCGGACGTTTTCCAAGGGGATGGCGGAGGCGCTGTCGCGCGAGGCCCCGCAACGTTTCGTCGCGACGGTGTCGAAGGAGGCGCGGCGGGGCCGCATCCTCATTGATTGGCTGCGCAACGGGCTCGGCGCGACGGCGGTCGCCTCCTATTCGCCGCGCGCCCGCGAGGGCGCCACGGTCGCCGCGCCGCTCGCCTGGGCGGAGGTGACGTCCAAGCTTGATCCGCGCGCGTTCACCGTTCGCACGATGCCGACGCGACTCGCCCGCCGCGGCGCCGAAGCCTGGGCGGGCTATGACGAGATCGCGCAGGCGCTGCCCGCCGGGTGAGGCGCCCCAGCGGGGCGCCGGTCGCCGGCAAGCGCGCCGGCGCGCGTCTCTGGCGATCTATGCGTTCAGCAAACGCGGCGCCATTCATATTTGCCATAGGCGCCCGCGGCCCACTGCCAGCAGGGCCCATAGGGGGCGTAGTAGCCGCCGTAATAGCCGGGCCCGTAGTAGCCTGGTCCGGCAATCGCCGTACCGACGACCGCGCCCGCGGTGACGCCGCCGACGACCGCCGCCGGTCCCCATCCATAGCCGCGCCAGCCCCAGCCGCGATATCCCCAGCCACCGCGCCAGCCCCAGCCGCCGCGCCAACCCCCGCCCCATCCACCACGCCACCAGACCTTGTCGACCTGGGCGGACGAGACGGATTGCGCCAGGGAGGGCCCGGCGATGGTGAGGGCGGAAGCCGGACTCAACGACATCGCGAGCATGGATGCGGCGGCGGCCGCGGCGATCGAACGGCTTGCTAAACTTCGCAACGACATAGGTTTCTCCGCGTTGCCCCAGCGCGCAAAATTATGCACAGGCCAAATGAACAGGCGATGAAGAGAAGCGCGTTGCGCGGCTTCGCGGTCGCAGCGCCGCCGGCGCGGCGGAAAGATGGCGACGCCATTCGCCGCCCTTGTTGAGCGGTTCTTCGAATATCTCTGGGCTCGCGGACCACAAAAATCGCGGCGGCTAAATTATAATTTAGTACGGTCTGGGTGCGCTCAACGGCGAACGACTTCTATTAAATTTTCTTTATTTTTCGACATTCCACTTTTGCTCACAAAAGCGCTGACTACGTCTCTTGGTAAGGCGTGAATACGCACAGCGCGCCGGCGGTCGGCGCACTGCTTCACCAGGGAGTTCGTTATGCGCGCATCGATCAGGAACACGGTCGCCGGCATCGTGACGGCCACGGGCCTTGCGTTGGCGACAGTTGGCGCCGCAACGCCGGCCTCCGCCGCCGTCGCGTTTCACGGCGGCGGGTTCCACGGCGGGGGCTTCCACGGCGGTTTCGCCGGCAACCATTTCGGCGGCTTCCGCGGCGGTTTCGCCGGGCGCCATTTCGGCGCCGGCTTCGGTCGTGGATACGGCGGTTATGGCGGCTATCGCGGCTATGGCGGATACGGCGGATACTACGGCTACCCCTGCAATCCGTACTGGGTGCTGGTCAATCCGCTGATGTGCCTGTGACGTGAGCTCGTTCGCTCGCTCGAAGGCCGGCGCCGCAAGACGCGCGGCGCCGGCCCCGCGTCAGCCGCCGGAGCACTGATCGGGGCTCGCAAGATCGGCGTCGGCCGGATAGAGCGCCATCAGCCTGCGGGTCACGCCGTTGGTCCAGCCGAAGCCGTCCTGGGTCGGATATTCGCCGCCGCCGCCCGGCCGATCGGCGGCGATCACGTCGTATTTTTCGAGCAGCTTGCCGGTCTGGCGATAAACCCGCGCGACATTGACCATCCAACGGCACGCGATTCTCTCGGCGAGCCGGCCCTGGCCGTAGCGCGTCAGGCCCGCCACGGCGATCCACTGGAGCGGCGCCCAACCGTTGGGCGCGTCCCATTGCTGGCCGGTGGCGAGCGGCGTCGCGACGATCCCGCCGGTCTTCAGCAGTTCTTTCTCGGCCGCCTGCGCGACCGAAGCCGCTTGCGCCGCGCTCGCAGCTTCAGTGAACAGCGGATACAGGGTGGCGGCGCTGATCCCGTCGATGCGGCGCCTCGCTGTCCAGCGATAGTCGAGATAGACGCCGCGCGAGGCGTCCCAGAGAACGCGGTCGATCGCCGCGCGGCGGGCGGCGGCGCGACGGGCGTAGTCGGCGGCGCAATCGCGGTCGCCCGCCCGCGCGCATCCGGCGCCGATCGCGTTCTCCAGTCCGTACAGCAATGCGTTGAGGTCGACCGGAATGATCTCGGTCGTGTCGATCGTCGCGAGATTGCGCGCGTCGGCGAACCATCGCGAGCTGAAATCCCATCCGCTCTCGGCCGCCGCGCGGATCTCGCGATAGGTCCGCGACGGCTCGCGCGGCGTCGCCCGCGCCTGCGTGACATCCTCACGATAGGATTCGTCGCGCGGCGCATCGCTGTCGTCCCAATAGCGATTGAGGATCGACCCGTCGTCCAGCGCGACGGCGCGGCGATGCACGCCACCCGCCGCGAGCCCCTGCACGCCCGCCATCCAGAACGCCTCTTCCGCCTTCAGTTGCGGCAGATAGCGCGCGAACGCCGCGGCCGGATCGGCCGGCGACAGCAACCCGACCATCGCAAAGAAGAACGGCGGCTGCGAGCGGCTGAGATAGTAGGAGCGCGTTCCGTTGGGCACATGGCCATAGGCGTCGATGAGCTGGGCGAAGTTCTCGACCATGTCGCCCACCAGATCGGCGCGGCCGCTCTGGGCGAGGCCCAGCATCGTGAAATAGGAATCCCAGTAATAGAGTTCGCGAAAGCGGCCACCGGGAACGACATAGGGGCGCGGCAGCGGCAGCAGCGAGGAATAGAGCGGCGCCGCCGGCGTATCGCGCGTCAGGCGATCCCACAGCGCGTCGATGTGTGCGCGGATCGGCTCCGGCAAGGGAGCGACGGCCGGCGGCGCAGCGGCGACAGGCAGATCGAAATGCTCCTCGACGAATCGCCTCAGAGCGTCGGCCGCCAGAGGCTTTTGCGCGTGGTACTGCGCGACGATGTCACCCGGCGGCGATTTCGCCGTCGCATCGGCGAATTCCTTGCTGTCGGGAAACACGCCCTGCAACTCGACGTCCGCGTAGAGGTCGGCGAACAGGACCCGCGGCGGAGCGGGAAGATCCCGCGCCGGCTGCGGGGTCCCCATCAGAAGCGCCGCGCCGACAAGCGCGATGCCGATCCGCATGGTCAGGCCTCCTGCGTCGACGCGTTCGAGACGACCCGCTCAGCAGCCGTCGAGCGCGTGGATGCTGGCGATCAGATTCGACCCGCCGCGATTGACCGTCTTCACGATCGCCCGCCCGTTGCACGCGCGGGCGCGGCTGGCGAACTGATAGCGCACGAGATAGGCGTCGGGGCCGCTCGGCTCGAGGCTCAGCAATTTGAGCGGTGCGACGAGGCCGCCATAGAAACGGGTCATCTCGTCTGGCGAAAACGCTCCCCTTCGTCGCTCCGGCGCGATGAAGTCGGCCGCCTCCCCGCCATTGCCGGCGGCGAGCGCGTCGTAGAACGCGCGCACCGTGGTCGCCGCGGTTCCATATTCGGCCGTCGGGTCGTCGGCGGCGACGATGTTGGTCACCCAGGCGACCAGCGGGCGATGATGGTGGCCGGTCATCGCCGCTATCGGCTGCGTCAGTTCGACCGTCACGTTGTGGTCCGCCAGCGCCCGCATCGCGCTCGCCGTCTTGTCGGTTTCGACGAGTTGCACTTCAGAAAACATGTTGGCGGGGTCGGCGAACTCGTCGCCGGTGAGGCAGATCGCCTCGGGCAGTTGCAGGAGGTAGCCCGGCTCCGGCGTGTCGCCCTTGCGCACGTCCTGGAACCCCGGCGGCCCCGGAAAGATGCGTTGCGAAAGCAGCCCGGTGAGGCTGTGCGGCTCTGATTTCGACAGATCGTAGCAGGCGGCGCCCAGCGCTCCCCGCCGCAAGCAGGAAGGTCGATGCGAAGGCTCCGACGAACAACCGACGCATGAGGTTTCGCCTCGGTGGGCGCAGGCTCCCCTGCGCTGTTGCGCGACCAAACATGACAGCGAAGGGGGCGTTGAGTCCAGCGCGCGATTTGCGGAATTGCTGGCGTCGCGCCAATCGCGAAGGCGGTCGCCGAGGGCCGGGCGCGCACGGCGGCGATAAAAAGCGACACGTTCGCGCAATTCCCGCTTAACCAGCGCGTTTGAATTGCCTTGGCTCACGCATGGGAAAGGGGCGAGCATCCGCGAGAGCGGATATCAACGCAGATGCAAATTCTGGATTCCGATCGGGAGATTCGAGACAGTCCGCTGCGGCCTCCGAAGGGGTCGAGACGCGAGGCGCGGCGGAAATATGCCGCGCTCCGAAGGAAACGCGAGCGCCGCGGACCTTCCGAGGGCCCCGAGCTGCGTCCGCTCTCGCGGCTATCGATCCATCGGGAGGCGGGAGCGGCCGCGCAGCCAGATAGAGGTGGGCATGTACTCCGTCACCAAGCCGAAGATCGAATACGATCAGAACCTGCTGGAAAGCCCCAACGTTTTTCGCGACAAATTCTCGTCCCTATCGGACGACGAGTGGAGAGCTGTTTGGCTTTCCACGGAAAACGGAACAAATATTTCCGGAATAGAATTTCCGACCATCCCTGACCAACAGCTACAATTATCAATTCACGGATCGTCGTCGTGGCAGATGTCGATCGGGGGTGCGTTCAGCTTCTATAGTTTCATAAAGTCGAAGGTCGATCTGGGCGCTGTTGCGTCGCCTCGGTTTCTCGACTTTGGATGCGGTTGGGGGCGAATGACGCGGCCATTCCTGAGGGATTTCGACCTCGACAAGATGTTCGGTTTCGAACCGAATCTGCTGCTCGCGACGGTCGCCCGCTCCTTGAATCCCTACGTCTCGGTTCTTTCTGGAGGATTCACGCCAGACGGTTCTATCCCCAAGAGCTGGTTCGACATGGTCGTCGGGTGGTCGATTTTTTCCCACCTTTCCAATTCTTCGCTTCGGCAATGGCTCAGAGAGATATCGGAAGTCTTGAGACCGGGCGGGACGGGAGTTTTTACGACATGGGGATCGCGGTTCCTCCACCGGCTTCAGAAGGACCAAGAGGACCTCAAGGAGGGCAAGGACCTCCATTGGTATTCAAAGAAGTGCATTGAAGGAGCCGGCGATCTGCCCGAGCGAATCGCCGCCTACGAGCGCGGCGAATTCGTCTGGTTCGCCTTTACAGCCTCCAAGATCTACGGCGAGGCGTTTTTCGGAGAGCGCGCCCTTCGTCAGATGATTGTCGAGGAAGGACTGCCGTTGACGGTTGTCGGCTTCGACGATTCGTCCCTCTCGCAGGACGTCTTCCTGTTGCGTCGCGCCGCCAACTAGGAGCCCGGACCCCACGGCTTGTTCCAAAAAGGCGATCCATTTCCCGCAGCGGCCGGAGCGCCGCCAGGCGCCGCGACTTCGAAAGGAAACGCCTGATGTCCGAGGCCCAAAGCGCCGCCTATCATTTCGAGCGCGCCGGCTATTGTCCCGCCTGCGACCAGGCCACCGTCTTCAAGGCGAGCGGCCCGTATTTTCGCAATACGCTTCGCTGCGCCCGGTGCAATTCCGCTCCCAGGAATCGTGCGATCATGTACGCCCTGTCCCGACACTACCCTCAATGGCGTTCGCTATCGATACACGAGAGTTCGCCGGGATGGGACATCGTCAGTCGCCGGCTCGCCCACGAATGCGCACACTACGTGGCCTCGCAATTCGAGCCGGACAAGGCGCCGGGAACCGTCGTCGAAGCAACGAAGCTGCCCTGCAAGAAGTATGTTGTCGAAGACCTGGAGCGCCAGACCTTTCGCGACGGTCAATTTGATCTCGTCGTCACGCAAGACGTTTTCGAGCACATCTTCAGGCCGGACCTCGCGATAAAGGAGATCGCAAGGACCTTGCGGCCCGGCGGAGCGACGCTGCTGACGGTGCCGATCGTCATGCGCTCGAATCCATCGCGGCGGCGCGCCCGATCGACCAGCGGAAAAATTGTCAACATCCTCGAGCCTCAATTTCATGGCAATCCGATCAGTTCGGACGGAGCCTTGGTGACGGTGGACTGGGGCTACGACATTTGCGCGTATCTGCAGCATCATTCCGGCCTGTCGTTTCTTCTGCAGCGGGTCGAGGACATGGACCAGGGGATAGCCGGAGACTTCACCGAAGTGCTGATCGGCGCCAAGCGGCCGATCCCCGAGTTGTAGCAAGGGTCGTGGCGACGGTCCCCGATCGAGCGCCGCATCGACAAACAGCTCCGAATGCGCCGCAAGGCGCCAGGTTTGACGCCATGCGCCTTCGAGCATTACCGACACGCCGCGGCCTGCTTCAGATTCTGAGCGGTTGCGCCGCCGCCGCCTTCGCGCCGAGTTTTGCGCGATCGCGCACAAGTCGTCCAAGCGTCGGCGCGATCCGTTGGGACGCTTGGTATGACCCGACCGACGGCAAAGTCGCGCGTGCGGTGGAGGCGGCGCTCGGCCCGGCGCGCTATCACGACAGGATGCCGTTCTTCGGACGAGAGACCGGGGCGGACAGCGTGCGCATCGACGGGGATTTGCAGGCCGTCATCGATCGCGAGATCGCCGCGGCGTCGCGCGCCGGCCTGGATTACTGGGCGTTCATGGGCTACGCGGCGGACGATCCGATGACCAACGCGCTCGATCTCTATCTTTCCAGCGCGCGGCGGCGCGAGCTCGGGTTTTGCATGATCGGCAGCATCGCCAACGGCGGATCCCCTGGACGGATTTCGCAGAGAACGGCGCACGAACTCGCGATGATGAAAGAGGAAGGCTACATACGCGTTCTGGAGAGTTCGACCGCTCTACTATCTGTGGTCGACTACCAAAGAGCAGATCGAGGCCGAGTGGCGCGGCGCCCAGGGGGTCGCCGACCTCGTGACCTTCATGCGGTCCGAAGCGCAATCGCGAGGACTCGGCGATCCCTATATCGTCCTTCTGGGGAAAGACGTCGCCTTGGCCCGCTCGATCGGGTGCGACGCCATTGGCGCCTATGCGATCGCCGGACATCCGGATCAGTCCACGTATCAGATGCTCACCGAAGACGCAGAGAAGCGGTGGGACGAATTGGCCCGCAGCGGCATGGCGATGATTCCCACGGCGATGACCGGATGGGACCAGCGGCCATTGATCGAGAACCCTCCGTACTGGGACCACTCAAATCTGCCGGAGGCGGCGCGGCTCGACAGATACTACGCATATTACGAGCGCGCGACGCCGGCGCAGATCGCCCGGCACCTGGAGCAGGCGATCGCGTGGACGGAAGGCCATCAATCGGCCTCCCCGGCCAATACGGTCCTCGTCTACGCCTGGAATGAATGCGCGGAAGGGTTCGGCGCGCTCGTTCCAAGCTTTCGGCGCGGCGATGCGGCCGGCGACGCGTCGCGGCTTGACGCAATTCAGCAGGTGCTGACGCGATAGCCGCCGCTATGCCGCCGCTCCCGCTAAAGCCCGGTCGCGAAGCGCGCCATCACCACGATGATCGCCACCTGCATCGCGCCCTGGAACGCGACGACATAGAAATAGCGGCTCATCATCGCGCCGACCTTGGCGCCGTCGGGGTTGGGTTTGCGCAGCTCCCAATAGACCCGCAGGTTGGTCGGCAGGAGATAGCCGAGCCCCTGCACTGTCAGGATGGCGACGATGACCAGCGCCGCCGCGACCCAGCCGAACTGGGGATAGCCGAGATCGAGAAGGCCGAGCTGGCGGGCGAGGAACCAGCCGCTGGTTCCGGTGGCGATCGACAGCGTCGGCATGATGAACAGGGTCTTGGGGGTCAGCCTGGTGATGACCGCGCGGCGCGCCTCGAACGGCGCGGCGCGCAGGATCGGCCCGACCACGAAGCCCATGAACAGGTCGATGCCGGTCCACAGCGCGCCGGCGATCACGTGGACGAAATTGAGCAGCCAGAGATCGCCGATGACGATCGCCGCCGCCATCGCCGCCAGCGCCAGCCCGCCCCACGCGAAGTTGAAAAGATTGATCGGCGCGCCGAACGTTTCGGCCGACGCCTTCACCGCGACGCTCATGCAAGACCTCCCCGCCGTGCCCCAGGGCGTCAATGTACAGGAGGAGAACGACGGGAGGAAGGGTGAGGCGAGGCGCGCCGCGGAAGCGGGCGCCCGCTGCGCCCGGGCCAGCGGGGAACACTCGGGATCATCGACCAGGATTCGGGCGCACGAGTCCATCGTGGCGCACGGCGCACGCGCCGCGCCTCCGCGGTGCGGCGCAATGCCCTCGCCATCCCGCGCGGCTTGCCAGCAATACAAAGCCGTTGCAGATTTGGGGTGGAACCCGTCGCTATCCAGAGGTTTGGACGAGCCGGACGGGCGGATGCGCCAGCACTGAAACACTCTGGGGGAGGTTCGGATGCGACTTGCCGGGACCTCGACTTTGGCGGCGGCGGTGGCGGCGTCGATCGGGACGGCGATCGCCTCCGGCTCTCCCGACTATAACGCCGCGAATCAGGCCTACCAGCGCAAGGATTATGCAACGGCTTTGCAGCTCTGGCGGCGGCTCGCGGATAACCGGCTTTCGTTCGCGCAGACGGCTCTCGGCGTCATGTACGCCAAGGGACAAGGCGTGCCGCGGGACGACGCGGCGGCGGTGGAGTGGTTCCGCAAGGCTGCGGATCAGGGCGATCCCCAGGCGCAGGACGATCTCGGCGTAATGTATGCCAGGGCGCGCGGCGTCCCGCGGGACGATGCCGAAGCTGTCCGATGGTACCGTCTGGCCGCGGACAACAGGGCCGCGCTCAATGGATTCGCGCGGGCCAAGGACCATCTTGGCTTCATGTACGCCAACGGGCTGGGCGTTCCGCGAGACGACGCCGAGGCCCTCGAATGGTATCGCAAGGCCGCGGATCAAGGCGACGCTTTTGCGCTGTCAAGTCTCGGCCTCATGTACGCGAGAGGGCAAGGCGTGCCGCGCGACAATGCCGAAGCGATGAAATGGCTTCGTTGGGCCGCGGATCGGGTCGACGCCCAGGCGCAGCTCAATCTCGCGGTGATCGCCGCCGACGGCGAGGGCGAGGGCGAGGGGCCTGAGGACGCCGGGACGATGAAAGCGCGCCGCGAGGCGGCGGACAACGGGGACGCGCGCGCCCGGATCGACCTCGGCCTTCGCTATGCGATCGGGCGGGGCGTGGAGCCGGACGGCGATCAGGCCGTAAAATGGTTTCGGCTCGCCGCCGACCAGGGCAACGCGGAGGCGCAGGTCAACCTCGGCCTCGTTTACGCCGCCCGGCAAGGCGTGGAGCAGGACTACGACGAGGCGATGAAATGGTTCCGCCTCGCCGCCGATCAGGGGGACGCCAGGGGGCAAGCGAATCTGGGTTTCATGTACGCTTTCGGGCTTGGCGGCGCAGGAGGCCGGGAAGAGGCGATAAAATGGCTCCGCAAAGCGGCCGAGCAGGGCAATTCCATAGCGCAGGTCAATCTGGGCAGTATCTACAAACTGCCGCCGCAGGACTATGTTGAGGCCGTGAAATGGCTCCGCCTCGCCGCGGAGCAGGGCGACGCCACCGCTCAGTTGGCGATCGGGGTTATATACGCCTACGCCAACCAATGGGTCTTCGCGAAGGGCGTGCCGGAGGACCACGTTCAGGCCTATATGTGGCTCAGTCTGGGGGCGTCGCGGTTCCCCGCTTCAAGCAAGTACCACCATTCGAGCGACCTCGACCATGTCGCCGCCAAAATGACATCCGCTGAAATCGCCGAGGCGCAGCGCCTTGCGGCCGAATGGAAGCCGAAATAATCGTTCACCGGCAACCTTGGCGACGCGCCCGCCGCGAACCCGGCGCCCGGCGCTCCGGGAGTTGGGCCTCGTCGATCGGACCGTTTCGGGTTAACGATTTGTAACGGCCCGGCCGCCGATCGCGCGCGGGAATCCCTTGCGCGCGGCGGCGTGCGGGACCATATTGCACGCGAGCGTAGCCGGCCGGCCCGAGCGGGCCGCTTTGGCGCGCGACCAACCCGATGAGGATTTCGATGTCCGACTATGACCGCACAGCAAACGCTCGTTACGGCGCCGGCGTTGCCCGGTCCGGCGTGGGCGCGATCGATCAGGGCCTGCGCGCCTATATGATCGGCGTATACAATTACATGACCCTGGGGCTCGGCATCACCGGCCTCGTGGCGATCGGCGCCTTCAAGCTCGGCGTCGTCGAAAACGAGGCTGGACGGATCATCGGCCTGACCGATCTCGGTCACGCGATCTACGGTTCGGCGTTGCGCTGGGTGATCATTCTGGCGCCGCTCGCGGTGGTCTTCTTCATTTCAGCCCGCATCAACGCGATCTCGGCGGCGACGGCGCGCAACGCGTTCTTCGTGTTCGCCGCGCTGATCGGTCTGTCGCTGTCGTCCCTGGCGCTGGTTTACACCGGCGCCTCGATAGGCCGCGTGTTCTTCGAGACCGCGGCGGCCTTCGGCGGCTTGAGCCTCTACGGCTATTCGACCAAACGCGATCTGTCGGCGATGGGCTCGTTCATGGTGATGGGCCTCTGGGGCCTGATTATCGCCGGCGTGGTGAACCTGTTCCTGCAGAGCACCGGTTTGCAGTGGGCGCTGTCGATCCTGTGCATCGGCGTGTTCGCCGGCCTGACCGCCTGGGACACGCAGTCGATCAAGGCGCAGTATTTCGCCGGCGACGGCTATGAAATGGCGCAGAAGAAGTCGGTCTACGGCGCGCTTCGGCTCTACCTTGACTTCATCAATATCTTCACGGCGCTGATGCAGTTGACCGGCGACCGGCGGTAAGGCGATCGCGTCTGCGACAACATTGACCCCGGCGCGGGCAACCGAGCCGGGGTTTTTTGCGCCCCGATTCGCTCACGCCTCACCCAGCCCCAGCACGTCAGCCATCGAATAGAGCCCGGCCTTGCGCCCATGCGCCCAAAGCGCGGCCCTCACCGCGCCGCGTGCGAAAACGCTGCGGTCTTCGGCGTGGTGGGAAAGCTCGATGCGCTCGCCCTCGCCGGCGAAAATCACGCTGTGATCGCCGGCGACGGTTCCGCCGCGCAGCGAGGCAAAGCCGATATCGCCGGTCCGGCGCGCGCCGGTATAACCGTGGCGGAGCGGCGCGGTTCGCTGTTCGAGGCCAATGCCACGCCCTTCGGAGGCTGCCTCGCCGAGCAACAGAGCGGTGCCCGACGGCGCGTCGACCTTCATGCGGTGGTGCATTTCCACGATCTCGATATCGAAATCCTCGCCCAACGCCCTGGCGGCGCGGCGCGTGAGAGCGGCGAGCAGATTGACGCCGAGGCTCATGTTGCCGGAGCGCACGATGGTCGCATGCCGGGCCGCCGCGGCGATGCGCCGGAGGTCGTCGGCCGACAGGCCGGTCGTGCCGATGACATGGACGATGCGCGCCTGCGCGGCGAGCGCGGCGAATTCCAGCGTGGCGGCCGGGGTCGAAAAATCCAGGATGCCATCGGCCTCCAGAACGGCGGCGAGCGGCTCGGCGGAAATCGCGACGCCGCTCTTCCCGGCGCCGGCGAGCAAGCCAGCGTCTTCTCCGAGGGCGAGCGAGTCCGGACGCTCCAGCGCGCCCGCGAGGACAGCGCCCGGGGTCTCGTGGATGGTGCGGACCAGCATCCGCCCCATCCGTCCGGCGGCGCCAGTCACAACGAGCCGCATGTCGGCCATGTCATCCCCTTCGCGCGCGTCGGCTCCGCCGTCCAACGGACCCCGTTTCAGCCGGGCTGCGGTCCGTCATAGCCTTCAATGACCACGAGGTCGACGAGGCTCGCCGCGTCCCGCAACGCCGCCGCGTGACGATACTCCGGCGAATCGAGGCACGCGAGCGCGGTCGCGTAGTCCTTGAACTCGATCACCACATGGCGCTGGCGCGCGGAGCCCGCTTTCACCTCGCCGCGCCCGCCACGCACCAGAAAGCGCGCCCCGAATTTTGCGAAGGCGACGCCGTTGGCCGCCACATAGGCCTTGTAGCCTTCGGGGTCGGTGACGTCGACATGGGCGATCCAATAGCCTTTGGGCAATGTCACGCTCCTTCGACAAGGACATATTCAACGGTCGCCGCGCCCTCGCGCAACGCCTTGGCCTGCTGGTATTCGGATGAGAAATAGAATGCGCGCGCGGCTTCAAAGCTGTCGAATTCGATGACGACGTTGCGCGCCCGCGCCTCGCCTTCGACCGCTTCAAAACGCCCGCCCCGCGCCAGCACCCGCCCGCCATGCTTGCGGATCGCCTCCGTCGCGACCTTGGCGTATCGCGCATAGGCCTCGGGATCGGTGATGTCGATCCGGACGATCGAATAGCCTTTGGGCATGGGCGGCTCCTGCGCGGCCAGTTCAGAGACGGATGCGGATTGCGGCGGGCATGTCAGCAAGTCGCGGCGATTTCAGCGACGATCGCTTCCGCCGCGGCGCGCGGATCGGGCGCTTGCGTCACCGGCCGCCCGACGACGAGGTAGTCCGCCCCGTCCTTGATCGCCTGAGCCGGCGTGGCGACGCGCTTTTGGTCGCCCGAGGCGGCGCCGGAGGGGCGAATGCCGGGGGTGACGAGAATCAGGCGATCGCTGAGGCGCGCGCGCAACAGCGCCGCTTCGGCGGCGCTGGCGATCAGTCCGTCGATCCCCTCGGCCGCGGCCTGCGCGGCGCGCCGGGCGACCAGCGCCTCAACCCCGAAGGCGTAGCCGGCCTCGCGCAAGTCAGCGTCGTCGCTTGAGGTCAGCACGGAAACGCCCAGCAGTTTCAGAGCCGAGCCGTCGCGGCCGGCGACCGCCGCGCGCATCGTCTGGGGATAGGCGTGGACGGTGAGAAACGTCGCGCCAAGGCGCGCGATCTGCGCGACCGCACGTTCGACAGTGTTGGGGATATCGTGAAGTTTGAGATCGAGAAAAACCTGCTTGCCTGATGCGACGAGCCGCTCGACCAGCGCAAACCCGCCGCCATAGGCGAGCTCCATCCCGACCTTGTAGAAGCTGACGCTCTCGCCGATTTGTGCAACCAGCCGTTCGGCCTGCGCGACCTCCGGCAGATCGAGCGCGACGATCAACCTGTCACGCGGCGGAATGGTGTTGCGCATGAACTCTCCGGCCTGCGGCGCGCCGCCATGGCGCGAAAATCGATTTTGCGCAACCTGACTAACGGCGGCGCGCCTTGTCCAGCATCTCGCTGGCGCGGGCGCGCACGCTCGCGCCGAGTTTGGTTCTTTGCGAGCCCAGCATATCGCCGGCTGCTCCGGCTTTTCTCGCCCATTCCTCGCCGAGGCGATCGGCCCGTTCGCACAGCCTCGCCAGGAGCGGCTCCGGCGCGGCGGAACTGGTTTCGGCGCGATAGGTCCACACTCGCGCCGGCGGCAGATTGGCCCATATCGGCGCGCTCCCATGCGCCGAGAAACGGCCGGCGCCGGCGGGACGGCGAATTGGCGAAGCCACGCCATAGCTGAATTGGACGAAAACGCCGCCCGGGGCCATCAGCGCGAATGCGTCCTCGACCAGCGCCGTGCGGCGGGCCGGTGGCTGATTGAGAAGCGGCAGGCTCGAGACGACGGCGCGTATCGGGCGGTCCGCGAGTTCGGCGAGCGTGCGCCGCAACGCAAAGGCGTCTCCCTGCACCACCCGTACGCCGGGAAAGCGTTGGCGCAGCAGGCGACAGAACTCCGCCTCGTATTCGACCAGCACCAGCCGCTCGGGGTCGACGCCGTGTCCGATCAGCGCTCGCGTCACCGGCCCGGTGCCGGGGCCCAGTTCGACCACCAGGCCGTCGCCGATCGGGCCGACCGCTTTCGCCATCGCCCGCGCCAGGAAACGGCCTGAAGGCGACACGGCGCCCGTCAGCTTCGGACTCTCGATCAGGGTTTTCAGGAAGCGAAGCTCATCGGCCAACGCACCCGACGGGCGCAGGCGCCCGCGCAGCTTCGCGATGTCGATCCGCTTTTTCAACGCCGGGGCCAACAGACGCTCCCGCCCGCAGGCGTCCTTGCTCCTTCGCATCGATCGGACGCGGCGGCGGGCGTCGTGGTCATTGGCCGCCGAGCCCCTCGAAGAATTCCTTCATTCGGGAAAAAAAGCCGGCGCTTTCCGGATGGGTCTTGTGCGAAGACTCGGCGTCGAATTCGGCGAGCAGTTCGCGCTGTCGGCGGGTCAGATTCTGCGGCGTCTCCACATTGATCTGGATGTAGAGGTCGCCGAAGTCGCGCGAGCGCAGCGCCGGCATGCCCTTGCCGCGAAGACGCAACTGGCGCCCCGACTGGGCGCCTTCCGGCACGCGCACCTTGGCGTCGCCGCCATCCAGCGAGCGCACCGAAAATTCGCCGCCGAGCGCCGCCTGGACCATCGAGATCGGAATGCGGCAGTAGAGATCGGCGCCGTCGCGCTGGAAGAACGGATGCGGCTTGATCGCCAGGAAGATGTAGAGATCGCCCGCCGACCCGCCGCGCTGGCCCGCCTCGCCCTCGCCCGTCAGACGGATGCGCGTGCCGTCCTCGACCCCGGCCGGCACGTTGACCGACAGCGTGCGCTCGCGGGTGACCCGGCCCGAACCGGCGCAGCGCTCGCAGGGATTGTCGATCGTCTGGCCGCGCCCCTGGCAGGTCGGGCATGTGCGTTCGATCGCAAAAAAACCCTGCTGCGCGCGGATGCGGCCATGGCCCGCGCAGGTCTTGCAGGTCTGCGGCTTCGACCCCGCCTTGGCGCCCGACCCCGCGCAAGTCTCGCAGGTCACCGAGGTCGGCAGTTTGATCGTCGCATTCTTGCCGTGGTAGGCCTCCTCGAGCGCGATCTCGAGGTTGTAGCGCAGATCCGCGCCGCGCTCCTTGCCCGAGGAGCCGCGGCCGCCGCGCCGCCCCATCATGTCGCCGAACAGATCGTCGAATATGTCGGCCATCGACGAGGCGAAGCCGTCGCCCATGCCGGCGCCGTTCTGTTCGAACGCCGCGTGGCCGTAGCGATCGTAGGCGGCGCGCTTGTTGGCGTCGGACAGCGCCTGATAGGCTTCGTTCAACTCCTTGAAACGGGCCTCGGCGTGGTGATCGCCGGGATGGCGGTCGGGGTGGCAAAGCATCGCCGCCTTTCGGAAGGCGGCCTTGAGCTCCGCCTCTGAGGCGGTCTTGGCGACGCCCAAAGTCTCGTAGAAGTCGCGTTTCGCCACGTCAGCTTCAGCCCGCTTGGTCATTGAGTCGTTCGATCAATCCAGCGTTGCTCCCGGATTGCGCAACCACCGTTCACCCCCATCGATCGGCTGGCCACAACCGGCCCGACGAAAGGCCGGAAGCGGCTCCGCCGCCCGACGCCTCCGCTTCCCTCATCGCGGCGCCGCGAACTCCCCTTCAAGCCGCGCCGCCCGCGGTCGGAGCCTTCGCCCCGGCCGGTCAGGCCGACTTCTTCTTGTCGTCGTCGACTTCCTTGAACTCGGCGTCGATGACATCGTCCTTGGGCTGACCGCCCGCCGGCGCGCCTTCGGACGCGCCGGGGCCGGCTGCCTGCTGGGCCTTGTACATCGCCTCGCCGAGCTTCATCTGCGCCTGCATCAGGTCGTTGGTCCTCGCCTTGACCGCTTCGATATCCTCGCCCGCCAGCGCGCTCTTCAGCGCCGTCATCGCCGCTTCGATCGCGCTCTTGTCGGCCTCCGAGACCTTGTCGCCATATTCCTTCAGCGACTTCTCCGCGTCATGGACCAGCGATTCGCCATGATTCTTGGCGTCGATCAACTCGCGCCGCTTCTTGTCCTCGGCGGCGTGCAGTTCCGCGTCCTTCACCATCTTGTTGATGTCGGCCTCGACAGGCCGCCCGAAGCCTGAATGCGGATCTGCTGCTCCTTGTTGGTCGCCTTGTCCTTCGCGGTGACATTGACGATGCCGTTGGCGTCGATGTCGAAGGTCACCTCGACCTGCGGCACGCCGCGCGGCGCGGAGGGCAGGCCGACCAGGTCGAACTGGCCGAGCAGCTTGTTGTCGGCCGCCATTTCGCGCTCGCCCTGGAACACGCGGATCGTCACCGCGGTCTGGTTATCCTCGGCGGTCGAGAACACCTGGCTCTTCTTGGTCGGGATCGTCGTGTTGCGGTCGATCAGGCGCGTGAACACGCCGCCGAGCGTCTCGATGCCGAGGGAGAGCGGCGTCACGTCGAGCAGCAGCACGTCCTTGACGTCGCCTTGCAGCACGCCGGCCTGAATCGCCGCGCCGATGGCGACGACCTCGTCGGGATTGACGCCCTTGTGCGGCTCCTTGCCGAAGAACTGCTTGACGATCTCCTGCACCTTGGGCATGCGCGTCATGCCGCCGACCAGCACGACCTCGTCGACCTGGCCGGCCGACAGTCCGGCGTCCTTCAACGCCTTGCGGCAAGGCTCGACGGTCTTCTGCACGAGATCATCGACCAGCGCTTCGAACTTGGCCCGGGTCAGCTTCAAGGTCAGATGCTTGGGGCCGGTCGCGTCGGCGGTGATGTAGGGCAGGTTGATTTCGGTCTGGGTCGCCGAAGACAGCTCGATCTTGGCCTTTTCCGCCGCTTCTTTCAGACGCTGCAAGGCGAGCTTGTCGCGGGTCAGGTCGATGCCCTGTTCCTTCTTGAATTCACCGGCCAGGTATTCGACCAGACGCATGTCGAAGTCCTCGCCGCCGAGGAACGTGTCGCCGTTGGTCGACTTCACCTCGAACACGCCGTCGCCGATCTCGAGGATCGACACGTCGAACGTGCCGCCGCCGAGATCGTAGACCGCGATCGTGCCGGACTTCTTCTTGTCGAGGCCATAGGCCAGCGCGGCGGCGGTCGGCTCGTTGATGATGCGCAGAACTTCGAGGCCGGCGATCTTGCCGGCGTCCTTGGTCGCCTGGCGCTGGGCGTCGTTGAAATAGGCGGGAACCGTGATGACCGCCTGGGTCACCGGCGCACCCAGATGCGCCTCGGCGGTCTCCTTCATCTTCTGCAGGATGAAGGCCGAAATCTGCGGACGGCGAATATTGCTTGCCGTCGGCGGTCACCCAGGCGTCGCCATTGGGCGCCTTGATGATCTTGTACGGCACCAGTCCCATGTCCTTCTTGGTCATCGGGTCGTCGAACGGGCGCCCGATCAGCCGCTTGATCGCAAAGAAGGTGCGCTCGGGATTGGTCACGCCCTGCCGCTTGGCCGGCTGGCCGACCAGCCGCTCGCCGTCGTCGGTGAACGCCACGATCGACGGCGTGGTGCGGGAGCCTTCCGAATTCTCGATCACCTTGGGAGTCGCGCCCTCCATTACCGCGACGCAAGAATTGGTGGTGCCAAGGTCGATGCCGATTACTTTAGCCATTGCACTATCCCTCACTATGTCGCGAGACCGCGAGGCCCCGAAGCGGCCCGGCTGTGGACGGCGCCGGAATTGGCCGCATTCGGCCGCATTCCTCTCCGTCCGGTCCCCGATGGGCTAACAAAATCTTCGCAGGATCGAATCGCGCGGTTGCCCCGCCTCGAATGATTCCCGCGTGGTTGGCCGGTATATAAGAGGGGGCTCGGCAGGGCGCAAGGCGGGCGCCGGCCCGCCAGCGCGCAAGTTTCCGGGCGCCGCAGCGCCTGTCGCGGTTCGCCGGCGCCTCGTCGCCGCGACCGCGAATTCCCGACGCCGAGCCCGTCAAACTTCGACGGCGGCTCCGCATGCGGCTTCCGCTTTTCGCCCCGCCGCTCTATGGGTCGCAGGATGAAGCGCTCCTTGGCGGCAACAGCAACCCGCGCGATCTCGGCCGCCGCGCGGACCGCGCGGCGCGCGGCGCGGGTCGGCCAACCGCCGGTCGCCGGTGGCCGCAGCGTGGGCTCGCCGCCGCATCGTCGCGGGCCGCCCCAATGACCGGACCAGTCTTTCCGGTGGCCGAGACGCAAGGCGTCATCGGCGCGGCTGCGCGCGCGCGGCGAGGCGCGGGCGACCTTCGCGCGGATCGGCGGGCGCACCGAGCCGGCGCGGGTGTTCGAGACGGGCGGCCTGCGGCTGCGCTTTCCCCGGGCGTCGGCCGGATGCGAAACGGTGCTGGTTAATACCGGAGGCGGAATGGCGGGGGGCGATCGCGCCAAAATCGCGATCGTCCTCGAAGCGGGAGCCGAGGTTCTGTTCACCACGCAGTCGGCGGAGAAAGTCTACCGCTCGGACGGCGAAGCGGCGCAGATCGAATCGCGCGTCGCGGTCGGTCCCGGCGCCCGTCTGGAATGGCTGCCGCAGGAGACGATCCTGTTTCATGGCGCGAGGCTGTCGCGCCGGCTGGACGTCGACCTCGCCGCCGACGCTTCGCTCCTCCTCATCGAGGCGGTCACCTTCGGGCGGATCGCGATGGGCGAACACACGGCCGACGCCGCTCTGCGCGACCGCTGGCGGATCCGGCGCGACGGCCGGCTGGCGTTCGCCGAAGAGCTGCGCCTCGAACAGGCCGGCGCCGCTCTCGATCGCCCGGCGGTTGGGCGAGGCGGCCGGGCGATTGCCTCTCTTTTAATCGTGGCGCCCGACGCGCAGGCGCGTCTGGACACTCTGCGCGCGGCGCTTGAGGCGGCCTGCCAGGCGGACGGCGAGCCCCTGGAGGCGGGCGCCACCGCGCTGGACGGAGTTGTGTTAGCCCGGTTGATTTCGCCTTCGCCGGCCCGGTTGCGCGGCGCCGTCGGCGACGTCATGATGGCGCTGCGGGGGCGCGCCGCGCCGCGCGTCTGGTCATGAAGCCGGCGCCCCTCTTGCACGATCGGCGCGACAGTTTCCCTCCAGCATTGGCCTCGTCATGAACCTCACTCCGCGCGAAAAGGACAAGCTGCTGATCGCCATGGCGGCGACGGTGGCGCGCCGCCGGCTCGAGCGCGGCGTCAAGCTGAACCATCCCGAGACGGTCGCGCTGATCACCGACTTCGTCGTGGAGGGCGCGCGCGACGGGCGCACGGTCGCCGAGCTGATGGAGGCGGGCGCCCATGTCGTGGCTGCCGACCAGGTGATGGACGGCATCGCCTCGATGATCCACGACATCCAGGTCGAGGCGACCTTTCCCGACGGCACCAAGCTGGTGACGGTGCACAATCCCGTGCGCGGAGCGGCGACCAGGCTCCATCCCGGCGAGGTCGTCGCCGAGCCCGGGGAAATCACGATGAACGTGGGGCGCGAAACCGTCACGCTGCAGGTCGCCAACAGCGGCGACCGGCCCATTCAGGTCGGGTCGCACTATCATTTCTTCGAGACCAATCCGGCGCTGAAATTCGATCGCGCCAAGGCGCGGGGCTTTCGCCTCGACATCCCCGCGGGGACCGCGACGCGTTTCGAGCCGGGGCAGAGCCGGGAAGTGCATCTCGTCGCGCTGGCCGGCAAGCGCGAGGTCTACGGGTTTCGCCAGCAGGTCATGGGGGGCGTTTGACATGGCGATGAAATCCTATTCCGGAAGCTGCCATTGCGGCGCGGTGACCTTCGAAGCGGAGGTCGATCTCGATAACACAATGGTGTGCAATTGCTCGCGGTGTCAGCGGTTGGGCTGGGTGATGACCTTCACGCCGGGAAGTTCTTTTCAGCTCAAAAGCGGCGAAGGAAACCTGACCGAGTATCAATTCAACAAGCGGCAGATTCGTCATCTGTTTTGCAAGACTTGCGGCATTGAAGCCTTCGGCATGGGGGAGAGGCCGAAAGGCGCTCCGATGGTCGCCGTCAATGTCAATTGCCTCGAGGGGGTCGACCCCCGGGCGCTGCCGTCCAAGGCCGTCGACGGCCGGTCATTCTGAAAGGACGTTGATCTCGTGGCCAAACCTCGCAACGAGCCCGCCCGCGCGTTTCTTTCGCGCGAGGCTTACGCCGACATGTTCGGCCCGACCACCGGCGACCGCGTGCGCCTCGCCGACACCGAATTGTTCATCGAGGTCGAGAAGGATTTCACCACCTATGGCGAAGAGGTGAAATTCGGCGGCGGCAAGGTGATCCGCGACGGCATGGGCCAATCGCAGGTCACGCGTCGGCGCGGCGCGGTCGACACCGTGATCACCAACGCCGTCATCCTCGACCATTGGGGCGTCGTCAAAGCCGATGTCGGGTTGAAGGACGGCTTGATCACGGCGATCGGCAAGGCCGGCAATCCCGATATCCAGCCCGGCGTTGCGATCATCATCGGGCCGGGCACCGAAGTGATCGCCGGCGAGGGCAAGATTCTCACGGCCGGCGGCTTCGACACCCACATCCATTTCATCTGCCCGCAGCAGATCGAGGAAGCGCTGATGTCGGGCGTGACCTCGATGCTGGGCGGCGGCACCGGGCCGGCGACCGGCACCTTCGCCACCACCTGCACGCCCGGCCCCTGGCACATCGCGCGGATGATCGAGGCGGCCGACGATTTTCCGATGAACCTCGGCTTCGCCGGCAAGGGCAACGCCTCCAAACCCGCCGCGCTGGTCGAACAGGTCGAGGCGGGGGCCTGCGCGCTGAAGCTGCACGAGGACTGGGGCACCACGCCGGCCGCCATCGACTGCTGCCTGTCGGTCGCCGACGACTACGACGTGCAGGTGATGATCCATTCGGACACGCTGAACGAATCGGGCTTCGTCGAGGACACGATCAAGGCGTTCAAGGGCCGCACCATCCACGCCTTCCACACCGAGGGGGCCGGCGGCGGCCATGCGCCCGACATCATCCGCGTCGCCGGCCTCAAAAACGTGCTGCCGTCATCGACCAATCCGACGCGCCCGTTCACCCGCAACACGCTCGACGAACACCTCGACATGCTGATGGTCTGCCATCACCTCGACTCGTCGATCCCCGAGGACCTCGCCTTCGCCGAGAGCCGCATCCGCAAGGAGACCATCGCCGCCGAGGACATCCTGCACGACCTCGGCGCGCTCTCGATGATGTCGAGCGACAGCCAGGCGATGGGGCGGGTCGGCGAAGTGATCATCCGCACCTGGCAGACCGCCGACAAGATGAAGCGCCAGCGCGGGCCGCTGCCCTCCGACACGGCGCGCAACGACAATGCGCGCGCCAAGCGCTACGTCGCCAAATACACGATCAACCCGGCGATCGCCCATGGCGTGTCGAAGCACATCGGCTCGATCGCCAAGGGCAAGCTCGCCGATCTCGTGCTGTGGACGCCGGCGTTCTTCGGGGTCAAGCCCGACCTCGTCATCAAGGGCGGGATCATCGCCGCCGCGCCGATGGGCGACCCCAACGCCTCGATCCCGACGCCGCAGCCGGTCCACTACCGCCCGATGTTCGGCGCCTATGGCCGCGCGCGGACGGGCAGTTCGCTGACCTTCGTCAGCCAGGCCGCCGTCGACAGGAAGCTCGCCGCCAAGCTGAAGGTGCAGAAGCGGTTGGTGGCGGTGGAGAACACCCGCGGCGGCATTTCCAAGAAGAGCCTGATCCACAACGACGCGACGCCCGACATCAAGGTCGACCCGGAGACCTACGCGGTGACCGCCGACGGCGTCCTGCTGGTCTGCGAGCCGGCGACCGAACTGCCGATGGCGCAGCGCTACTTTCTGTTTTAGCGCAACGCTTAGTCCCTTCTCCCGCTTCGCGGGAGAAGGTGGTCGGCGGAGCCGGCCGGATGAGGGTCTCGATCGAAGAGCACGGCCCCGACGCCCTCACCCTGCCCTCTCCCGCGAGCGGGAGAGGGTCCAGCCTCGTCGTCCGCCCCGTTTGCAAAAATTTGGAAAATCCTTGGAATCCACGGAAATTACACGATTCGTGCAAATCGCCGCAGAAAAATCCCTTTGTTTTCAATGTGGCGTTGGCATCACCTCCAAATTTTCAAAAACATTTTCTTGGCGATATTATACTTGACATGACCACGGGCTAGATATATGGTTGCGGCATAAGGAGATTTTGCCGTGACCAAGTCCGTTTTTGCCGCCCCGCACTTCAACGACGAAGCCGCCGCCTACGCCTATGTCGAGGCGCGCCTTTGGGCGAATGGCCGCCCATGCCCGCACTGCGGCGTGCTCGATCGATCCAGCCCGCTAAAGGCCAAAGGCGACCGGATTGGCCTCTACAAGTGCTACGCCTGCCGCAAGCCGTTTACCGTCAAGATTGGGACCGTTTTCGAGAAATCGCCATATCCAGATGCGCGATTGGCTGATCGCGATCCACATGATTTGCAGCGGCAAAAAGGGCGTCAGCGCGAACCAATTGCACCGCACTTTGGGGATCACGCTGAAAAGCGCATGGTTCATGGGCCATCGCATCCGCGAGGCGATGCGCGACGGATCATTGGCTCCGATGGGCGGGGAAGGCGGCATCGTGGAGATCGACGAGACCGTTCATTGGTCGCAAGGACGGCGTTGAAAAGGCCAAGGGCCGGTTTCGGTCACAAAAACGCGGTTATGACGCTTGTTGAGCGTGGCGGGTCGGCGCGCAGCTTCCACGTCGACAGCGTCCGCGCCAAAGACCTTGCGCCGATCATCAAGGCTCAACGTCGATCACCAGACGCACATCATGACCGACGAAGGCAATCACTACACTCAGGTCGGCAAAAACTTCGCCAAGCACGATGCGGTCGATCACGGGCGCGGCGAATACGCCTATCACGACCGCAAGACCGATACCGTCATCACCACGAACACGGTCGAGGGGTTCTATTCGATCTTCAAGCGCGGAATGAAGGGCGTTTACCAGCATTGCGGCGAGCAGCACCTTCACCGCTATCTGAGCGAATTCGATTTTCGATATAGCAATCGCGTCAAATTGGGCGTGAATGACACCGCCCGCGCTGATCGCGCACTGATGGGCGCGATTGGTAAGCGCCTCACCTATCGACAATCTGATCGCGCGCAATAGGTTCGAACGTAACCTTATAAAACTCAGAGCGATATTGACTTTGATTGAGCGGTATTCTTGAGGTTCTTTAGACTGCGATGCCCCGGTAAGGCTCAACTGCGCCCGGCATTTTTAGCCGGTCGCAGAACACCATTATTTCTGTCCCCTTGTATCGTGCTTGGGCTGAGTAATTGAGTCCAAACGACTGTTGGCGAAACGCAGCATAAAACTGACGGATTGGGGCCGCGTCGTCATACGAAACAACCCAACGCTGTCGAATTTTGGCGACGATGACGGCGAGAGCGGCGTGATCATCGCGGTCATAGTTGTTCTCGTAAAGCTTCTGTCCCTTGGCGAAGTAAGGAGGGTCCAAATAGACAAGAGTCGATCTTGGAAGCCGTCTTACCGGCCCTTTGAGAAATGCAGCGGCGTCCATATTGTGCAAGCTAATTCTCGGAGCGTAGCTAGCGATTTTTTCAACTCGCTGGACGAGTGCTTGCTTGTTGAATCTCGCGTCGAGCTTCCACGCGCCCGCTTGCGACATTCCCCCAATCATTCTTGCTGAGATAATTCCCGAGCGGTTTGTGCGATTGAGATAAAACGTCGAAAAGCCCAACGACAATGTGTCACCGTTCGCGGTAGATTGGATGGCTTTCTGTCTGCGCCATTCGTCCACGCTTACGGGCGTGTCAACGATCAGCTTACACAGTGCTTCCGGTTGGTCGATGACAGACCGCCAAAAAGCATGCACCGAGCGGTCGAGATCGTTCAGGTGAACATGGCTGGCGTATTCCAGATAGAGCAAGGATATCGCGATCCCCGCGCCGCCAGCATAGGGTTCGACGTAATGGCCCCCGGTGAGGCCATTCATTTCGATCAGATCGATGACAAATTGAGTTAGACGCCCCTTTCCCCCAGGGTAGCGCAAAGGACTGTCGAACATGGCCTTTTCCCCAATCCTCGCCGCACCTAGCAAAAATCGAGTTAAATGGCCATCTTTATTTTCAGCGATTGTTGTGCAACTCGCGCAGGTATATTTCCCATGCGTCCCATGCCTCTCTTACCGCGGTCGCGTCGGGCTTAAGGAGCCGGTTGTGAAAATACCCATGGAGTGAATTGATCGACGAAACTGAGTGAGAACTCGGATCGATGGAAAGTCGCGTTTGTTGAAATTGTTTGGCCCTTCCGGTCGAATCAAGTTGAGCCAGAACGCACGCTACTTTGATCGACAGAGCTATCCCAAAATCGTCCCAATTGGTTTTCCCTTTAGCACTTGCTGGAATCGGAACTTTCTTCTCAACTAAGAAAGTCTCACTGCTCAACTCGATGAATACCCGGAGCAAGAACGCAGACGCATTCTCGTTGCCCTTCAATTGGATATGGCGACACTCGCGATAAAGGGAGTTCAGCCGATCTCCATTTACATGGAACGTCTTCGCCCCGTTCTTTGGCGCCAGAGTTTGGCGCGGCGCTACGGTGAGCCTCTTCGCCGAGGCGGCTGCTGGCGCGGCGGATCGCGGAGGAACTGACTTTGCGCCACCCGCGCCGGCGGTTGACACGGTTCCGGGCTTTGTCTTGACCGACAAAGCAGCAAACCGATTGATGAAATTGTCGCGGTCGACGTCCTTTTCGATCAATGCGAAAGCAAAATCGGGGCTGGCTACTTCGCTCAATACCCTTCGCAATAGGTTCTTTCCGGCCTCTTCGTCGCCGTTCTCAAACGTGGTGATGCCGGTCTTTGGATCGATATCGACGCCCAAGGTCTTAGGCATCGAGGATGCATTTAATACGCGATCAACGGTGGTCCATTTTGAATCTAGAAGATCAGCGAGCGTTTCCCATTCGTCGCTGTCATCTTGGAGCAAATCGACCACCGCCAAGAATCTCGGCGTCTTGTCCCCATGATCGCGATTGGCGCGCGCCTTCGCCAGCGGTTTCCACCCCTGAAGGCCGACCCCGGATGTTGACGTCATATGGCGTCGCCGCTGCCACGGGCGCGCCTCTTCACGACTGCCAAATACTCGCGCTTCAATCTCTCGGATTGGATTTTCCGCGTAAGTTTTGGCCAGGGAATGGAATGCTTTCTCTACTTCGGTGCCATCCGCCAGAGCCGGCGTTTCGAGCAACTTGAGGGCTGCTACGCGACGATTGCCCTCAAGCACCACATAGGAGCCCTTTGTATTCAAGTCGCGCGTGACCCAAATCTGTTCGCCCGGGCTTAGACCAACAGCTAGAATGTCTTCGGCCAAGTTGGCCAGTTTTGACTTTTGATCTTCAATTATTTCTTTAAGAGCGTCGCGTTGCGTCCCGACCGGACCAATTCGATAGTTTTGCTGATCGAGACGAAGCTCGGAGAGCTTAAAGGTTTCCGTGGTGGCCATCGCTTCCCCCAACCAACCCAGCTTGGCGGCTTTTGGTTGTTTTAAGGGAAGCTACAGTTCAAAATGAGAAATGGCGAGTTCGAGGGAATATTGGAGAATTCTGAATCATGCCCGCCAAGAAAACCCAAATCACCGATGCCGAGCGCGCCGCCAACATCCGCAAGCTGGCGCGCGAGGTCGAGGCGAGCAATGACGCGGCGGTGCTCGATAGGGCGCTTAGGAAGATCGTGCAGCATAGGCCAGACCAAGCGAAGCCGAGCGTGGCCAAGAAATGAACTGGCCATGGCCATATCCAACACGCCGAGAGATCGCCGGCATTCTTTTCGTGGTCGCCATCCTCGCTATCGCCCTCTGCGGCGGGACAACCTTTCAAGACGCAAATCGGAAGACGAACGCAGGGTTCGATTCGTCTTGGGATTGCACCAATAACGGTAGGGGCGAGCCGATTTGCATGAAGCGCCCTACAAATCCTGACGGCTCAAATTGAGCCAAATGGGCGCGATGAGGGAGCAGCAATGAAACGGGCGCTCTACAACGCAGCCCGGGTGCTGGCGCTCATTGCTTTTGTGATTTTGGTTGTCTTGAGCGGGCTCTACGGTCCGGACTTTTTCTGGCGCGCAAATTACGGCTTTGGCCCAGAGTGGGATTGCCAGAAGCTGGGCGGCCTTTCCAATCTCAACTGCGTCAAGAAACCAGTTCCCCAAAAGCCGTGAGAATCGTCGCCGAACGGCGATTCTCATTTTTCGAATTTAGTGACTGGTCACGTCACGTATAATATCGCCATTTTCTTGGGCGTTTTGTGGAATTCCAAAGGGTTGCGGGCGAAAAAGTTTGGAAATCGCGTTTTCCAATCCGAGGTCTTTCCTCCCAAGCTCAGTGCGCCGACTTCAATCAGTGGTCGTTGCGCCGGCGGGCTCCGTATTCTACTGAGAAATCTTGGTTTTCAGAAAGAGATTGTTACGGGCGTCGATGGGCCGGGTGTCCGCATACGGCGCCTCGCTGGCGCCGGCGCTTGCATCCGCAACGTTGAAAGGCGTGCGCTCGCTCCCTCCCCCACAAGGGGGGAGGGAATATCCGGCGCCCTGTCAGCTCCGTCGGTGCAGGCTCTCAGCCCGCCCCGGGCCGCGCGGCCATGATCCGGCGCGTGAGGATCGGCACGCTGATCGAGGCGATCAGCAGGAAGCCGAGGATCACGCTGATCACGATGCCGGGCACGTTGACCAGCGACAGGCCGAAGGTCACCAGGCCGATCACGAACACCGCGATCACCACGCCGGGGATGGTGCCCGAGCCGCCGGCGATCGAAACGCCGCCGAGGATCACCATGGTGATGACTTCGAGCTCCCAGCCGAGCGCGATGTTGGGCCTGGTCGAGCCGATGCGCGCGGTGAGCAGGACGGCGGCAAGGCCGGACAGCGTCCCGGTCAGCACGAACAGCCAGAACTTGATGCGGTCGACCGGGATGCCGGAGAACCGCGCGGCGACCGGGTTGGCGCCGATCGCGTAGAGCCGCCGGCCGAGCGCCGTGCGATGAAGGGTCAGCGCAAAGACCACGGCGAGCACGAAGAAGATCGTGATGGAATAATGCAGCGGCGGCCATTTGATCCAATAGTCCTGGCCGAGCGACTGGAAAGCTGCGGGATAGTCGGTGATCGCCTGATCGCCGAGCACCACCTGGGCGATGCCGCGAAACAGCGACAGGGTGCCGATGGTGACGACGATCGACGGCAATCCGATCCGGGCGACCAGGAAGCCGTTGAACGAACCGCAGGCGGCGCCGACGAAGAGGCCGACGAGCACCAGCGTCGCCGTTCCGGCGCCCGCCTCAGACGCCAGCCCCATCGCCAGCGAGCAGACCGCGATGATCGCGGCGACCGAAATGTCGATCTCGCGCACCAGGATCAGCAGCGCCATGCCCAGCGCGATGATCGCCTTCTCGGAGAAATTCGAGGTGGCGTCGGAGAGATTGTTGATGTCGAGGAAATAGGGCGACAGATAGGTGTTGCCGACGAACACCAGAACGAGCAGGCCGATCAGCACGGTCTCCCAGCGCAACAGGAATTCGCTGATCCGCCACGGCGGTTCGTCGGGAATTACGGCGCGGGTCTTGTCGGTCATTTCGCGGCGCCCGCGCTGCGGCGGGCTTCGGGAAGGATGAGCTTTTCGGCGTGCCGTTCGGCGCGCGCGTTGACGACGACGGCGGCGAGGATGACGGCGCCCGATATCGCCATCTGCCAGAAGGGCGTCACCTGCATCACCGGCAGCGCGTTGACGATCACCCCGAGGAACAGCGCGCCCAGCAACGCGCCGGGCACCGTGCCGACGCCGCCGGCGATGGAGACGCCGCCGATCACGCAGGCCGCGATCACCGTCAGCTCGTAGCCCGAGGCGATCTCGGAATAGGCGACGCCATAGCGCGAGACCCAGAGATAGCCGCACAGACCCGAGGTCGCGCCGGAGATCGCATAGGCGAGCATCACCGGCTGGCGAATGTCGATCCCGCAATAGCGCGCCGCCACCGGATTGCCGCCCACCGCGTAAAAGCCGCGTCCCTGGCGAGTGAAGTTGAGGAACAGCCACATCGCCGCCGCCACCGGCACGGAAATCCAGAAGACGGTGTCGAGCCCGAGAATCGTCAGTTTCGGGAACGCCTGGAACACGTCGCCCATGTCGGAGGCATTGACCTGGCTGCCGCCGCCATAGACGACGATGAGGCCGCGGAAGATCGCCAGCGTGCCGAGCGTGACGACAATCGGCGGAATGCCGACGCCGGCGATCAGCCCGCCGTTGAACAGGCCGAGGATGAGGCCGACCGCGACGCCGGTGGCGATATAGACGATCACCGGCAGGTTGGGATAGTGCTGCGACAACGACGCGGAGATCATGCCGCTCAAGGCGAGATTGGCGGCGACGGAAAGGTCGATGCCGCGCGTCAGGATGACCGCCATTTGCGCGAGCACCATCATGAACAGGATGCCGGTGTCGTCGAGCACCGTGGCCATGTTGCCGGGCGAGGTGAACGCCGGCGCATAGGCGCCGACGCCGGCCACCATCGCGGCGATGATGAGTGCGAGCGCGACCTCGCGGTGGCGCAGGATCAGGTTCATGCGGCCTTCTCCGCGCCGGTGGCGGCGGAGACGATCGCTTCGGCGCTCCAGGCGCCGCGGGTGAACTCGGCGACGATGCGCCCCTCCTGCATGACGATGACGCGATCCGCCAGCCCCAGGATTTCGGGCAGTTCGGAGGAGATCAGGATCACCGCGAGGCCCTCTTCGGCCAACTCGCCGATGAAATCATGGACCGCCGCCTTGGAGCCGACGTCGATGCCCTTGGTCGGCTCGTCCAGAATGATCACCGCGGGTTTGGCCGCCAGCCATTTGGCGATCACCACCTTCTGCTGATTGCCACCGGAAAGATCCCCGAGCTTCTGCTCCCAGCTCGACGCGCGAACGTCGAGGCGGCGTCCCAGCCTTCGGGTCGCCGCGCGTTCGGCGGCGCGCGAGATGAACAATCCCCTCACATAGGAAGCGAGCGAAGCCAGGGTGACGTTCTCGCGGATGCTCATCGGCAACACCGCGCCCTGCTGCTGGCGGTCCTCCGGGACATAGGAAATGCCGGCCTTGATGGCGTCGCCCGCCGAATGCGTGACGATCGGCTTTCCATTGAGCCGCACGGTTCCGCGCGTCGGCCGGCTCATGCCGAACAGGCATTGGGCGGTCTCCGAGCGTCCCGCGCCGACGAGGCCGTAAAAGCCGAGGATCTCACCGCGCCGGAGGGCGAAGGTGATGTCGGCGAATTCGGTGGCGTTCGAAAGCCCCTCGACCTCCAGGACCGTCTCGCCGATCGCGATGTCGCGCTTGGGGAACACCTGGTCGATCGGCCGGCCGACCATCAGGCGCACCAGATCGCCCTCGCGCGTGTCGGCGATGCGCCCGCTTCCGACCATCTCGCCGTCGCGCAGGCACACATAGGCGTCGGCGACGCGGAAGATTTCGTCGAACTTGTGCGAGATGAAGACGATCGCGCGGCCTTGCGCCTTCAATTGCGCGATGATGCGGAACAGGTCGTCGATCTCGTTGCGCGACAGCGCCGCCGTCGGTTCGTCCATGATGATGACCGAGGCCTCGTGGCTCAACGCGCGGGCGATCTCCACCATGTGCTTCTGGGCGACCGAGAGCTGCTTCAGCGGCGCCTCGGCGTCGAAATCGGCCTCGATGCGCTGGAGAAGGTCGGCGCTGCGGCGATGCATCTCGCGCCAGTCGATGAAGCGGCCGCCGGGCATGTGGCCCATGAAGATGTTCTCGGCGACCGGGAGTTCGTCGAACATCACCGTTTCCTGGTGGATAGCGGCGATGCCGGCGGCCCAGGATTCGCGCGGCGAGGCGAAGTCGCGCGCCGCGCCATTGACGAGAATCGCGCCGGCGTCCGGCTTGTGGATGCCGGTCAGGATTTTCACGATCGTCGATTTGCCCGCGCCGTTCTCGCCGATCAGCGCGGTCACCTCGCCCGCGCGGAGGTCGAACGAGACATCGTGCAGCGCCCGAACGCCTGGAAAGGCCTTCGAGACGCCTGAGAGCGACAGAACGGGGGCTTCCGGATTCGACGAGGAAGGCGCTGGTGTTGGCAAGTCAATCACATCGCGGTTGGATCGAGCGCCGCCGCGCGTGCTCTAGGCCCAAGTGGCTCCGGTTCGACCCGGAGCGCAGGAAGTGGGCGGGGAGGGCCCCCGCCCACCGGGCGAGGGCCGAGGCCGGATCAGAAGATCTTGGCGTATTCCTCGACATTCGATTTGTCGAACACGAAGGGCTCGCCCATCGCGGCCTCGCCGTCATCGCCGACCTTGGTTTCGCCCTTGCGGCCCATCTTCACGGTCGATCCCGGCCCGGCGGGAGCGCCCTTGAGGATGTTGATCATGATCTGCGTCGAGGCGTAGCCGTAGTCCACCGGGTTCCAGATCGCGAAGGTGTCGCAGGCGCCCTTCAGCACCGCGTTCTTCATTTCGGAAGGCAGACCGAGGCCGGTGATGAAGATCTTGCCGACCAGGCCGTCGTCGATGATCGCCTTGGCGCCCGAGCGGATGCCGATGGTGGTCGGCGAGATCACGCCCTTGAGGTTCGGATGGGCCTTGGCGAGCGCCTGCATCTCGCGATAGCTCTTGTCGTCCTGATCGTCGCCATAGACCGTCGCGACCAGCGGCATGTCCTTGTATTCCGGCTTCTTCCATTCTTCCTTCATCGCCGCGATCCATGAATTCTGATTGGTCATGGTGGAGGCGGCCGACAGGATCGCCACTTCGCCCTTGTAGTTCAGCGTCTTGCCGATCATCTGCACCTGCTTGGCGCCGATCAGCGGCGTCGAGGAGGCGTTCAGATGCATGATCCGGCCGTCCTTGGCGATCGCGCTGTCGAACGAAATCACCTTGATGTCGCGGCTCATCGCCTTCTTGCCGACCGGCACCAGCGCGTTGGCGTCGTTGGCCGAGACGATAATGCCGTCGACCTTCTGGGCGATCAGCGCGTCGATCACCGCGATCTGTTCCTCCGCCGTGGCCTTGGTCGGCGCGGTGTAGATGATTTCATAGCCGCCGACTTCGTCGGCGGCTTCCTTGGCGCCCTTGGCGCAGGCGTCGAAATAGCTGTTGCCGAGGTTTTTCACCACCATCGCGATGCGCTTGTTGTCGGCGCGCGCCGCGGTCGCCCATAGCCCCGGGGCGGCGCCGGCGAGCGCGCCGGTGGTCATGAGCTTGAGCGTCTGGCGCCGTGTCGTGTTGATCATCGTTTCCTCCGTTTGACGTCGTCATGGCGAGCGCCGCTGCCTGTGCTCTCGGCTGTTCCGGCTTTTGCCGGCATCGACCGGACGACACCCTTGCCGGGGCGGACTTTGTAACCGTTGACCGGCTTTTGGCAAGCCGCGTTCGGCGTGGCGGGATGGGCCGCCAGGGTCATTCCCATTCGAGTTCGCTGAACGCGGCGATGGCGTTGCGCGAATTGTATTCGTCGAACAGTTTCCAGCGGGATTTTTCTCCCTGACCGGCGCCGTCGGCCGCCTTGGCTATCGGCGCCCCTTCGGCGATCAAGCCGCGCACGTCGTGGGCGAGGCTCTCGAAGTAGCGGCGCTCGGCGGCGACGGCGGGCCGCCAGTCGCTGACCACCGGCCCATGGCCGGGCACGACGCGCTCGGCGGGAATGCGGGGCAGCTCTCGCAGGACAGCCAGGAATCCGCGGATGCTGCCGTCGATGATCGGCAGATGGTCGATGAACAGCAGATCGCCGGCGAACAGGGTCGCGGTCGCATTGTCGAACACGGTCAGGTCATTGTCGGTATGGGCGGGTCCCCAAGCCTTCAGCGTCAGGATACGCCCGCCGAGGTCAATCCGCGTCTCGTCGTCGACGAGCAGGGTCGGCGGCACGATCTTCACCTCGTCGACAAGGGTGTCGCCAAGCAACCTGCGAAACGCCTTGCGGTAGAATTCGCCGCGCTCCGCCATCGCGCGCGGCAGATTGCGATGGCCGATGAAGGTCGTGTCGGCCCCGACGAACGCCGCGTTGCCGAAAATGTGATCGGGATGCACATGGGTGTTGATGACATAGCGCACCGGCTTGGATGTCACAGCGCGGATCGCCTCGAGCAGGCGCGCCCCCTCGCGCACGCTGCCGCCGGAATCGATGACCGCGACGGCCTCGCCGCCCACGATGAAGCCGACATTGGCGATGGCGCCCTCATTGGCCTCGCTCATCAAATCGATCGCGCCGACGTGGACATGGACGCCGGGCGCAACTTCGAGGGTGGTGAGCGGCGCGAGCGCCTCATCCGGCCGCGCCGGGCTGCCCAAAGCCGCCAGCAACAGGGCGAAAATCAACGCGGCCCCACTGCGCCTGCCCCGCCATGCGCGCCCTCGCCACGCGGCGCGCGCCGGGCGCGAGGCGAGCGGACAGGACAACGCAGCCTCGCGCGATTCCCGAATGGTTCGGTCCGTCATGGTTCTCTCCCATCCGCGCGACGCCTTCGACCCCGTCGCCGCCGACCTTTGGGCGCCGCCCGTCAAGCCGGCGATCGGGTCGCTGGAAACCGGTTGATCAAGCATCGATCATACCGCTTGCGCAAATTGGCGGGGTGACTTACAGTTCCGATCGTTCCCGGCTTCAAGAACGGTGGCGAATAGGGAGCGCCTCCGGAACTTCGAAGACTCAGGTGGGGGTCGCTCGCACAGTGCCCCGAACGCCTCGCTGAGGTTGTGACACGCTGCCGGAAACACTTCCCAAGACGAGGGCGATTGACGTCCCTGTTGGGAGTGCGCGCATTTTCCAAGGGGCGGTCAGCTGCTCTCTAGGCATATAACCCTAGGGAGGAAGTGTATGAATAAGTTTTTGGTCACTACGACTTCGGTCATTGGTTTCCTGGCCATGCAAGGCCTGCCTGCCCGCGCCGACGATGCGCTGGAGGGCATGGCCAAAGATCCCAAACAATGGGTGATGCAGCAGGGCAACGACTCGAACACGCGTTATTCGAAGCTCAACCAGATCAACGCCTCCAATGTCGGCAAGCTGCAGGTGGCGTGGACATTCTCGACCGGCGTGCTCCGCGGACACGAAGGCGGCCCGTTGGTGGTCGGCGATGTCATGTACGTGCACGCGCCGTTTCCGAACACAGTCTACGCGCTCGATCTGAACCACGACGGCAAGATCATATGGAAATATGAGCCGAGACAGGATCCGAACGTCATCCCGATCATGTGCTGCGACACGGTCAATCGCGGCGTCGCCTACGCCGACGGCAAGGTTTTCCTGCATCAGGCGGATACGACACTGGTCGCGCTCGACGCCAAGACCGGAAAGCCGGTATGGTCGGTGATGGACGGCGAGGCCGGCAAGGGCCAGTCGGGCACCGATGCGCCGTTTGTTTACAAGGACAAGGTGCTGATCGGCGTCTCCGGCGGCGAATTTGGCGTGCGCGGCTGGGTGAGCGCATACAACATCAAGGACGGCAAGCTCGCCTGGCGCGGCTACTCGGAAGGGCCGGACTCCGACACGTTGATCGACCCCAACAAGACGATGTCGCTTGGCAAGCCCGTCGGGCCGAACTCGTCGACGTCGACCTGGGAAGGCGATCAGTGGAAGATCGGCGGCGGCGCCACATGGGGCTGGTATTCCTACGATCCCGAGCTGAACCTTGTGTACTATGGGTCGGGCAATCCTTCGACATGGAACCCGGTGCAGCGTCCCGGCGACAACCGATGGTCGATGTCGATCTGGGCGCGCGATCTCGACACCGGCGCGGTCAAATGGATCTACCAGATGACGCCGCATGACGAATGGGACTACGACGGCGTCAATGAAATGATCCTCACCGATCAGACCATCGACGGCAAGGACAGAAAGCTCCTCACCCATTTCGATCGCAACGGCTTCGGCTACACGCTCGATCGGGCGACCGGCGAACTGCTCGTCGCCGAGAAGTTCGATCCGAAGGTGAACTGGGCCAGCAAGGTCGACATGGACAAGGCGTCCAAGACCTACGGTCGTCCGTTGGTTCTGCCGCAATATTCGACGGATCACAACGGCGAGGACACCAACTCGAAGGGCATCTGCCCGGCGGCGCTCGGCACCAAGGACGAGCAGCCGGCGGCCTACAGCCCGGACACCCAGTTGTTCTACGTCCCGACCAACCACGTCTGCATGGACTACGAGCCTTACAAGGTCGCCTATACGGCCGGTCAGGCCTATGTCGGCGCCGCCGTGGCGATGTACCCGCCCACCGGCGACACGAACATGGGCAACTTCATCGCCTGGGACGGCAAAACAGGCAAGATCGTGTGGTCGGACGTGGAGCAGTTCTCCGCGTGGGGCGGCGCGCTGGCGACATCGGGCGGCGTCGTGTTCTACGGCACGCTCGAGGGCTATCTGAAGGCGGTCGACGCCAAGACCGGCAAGGAGCTCTATAAGTTCAAGAACTCCTTCCGGCATCATCGGCAACGTCATGACCTACGAGCACGGCGGCAAACAATATGTCGCAGTGCTGTCCGGCGTCGGCGGTTGGGCGGGCATCGGCCTGGCGGCCGGTCTCCTTCAACCGGAAAACGCCGCGGCCTGGCATGGCGCGGTCGATCAGGGCAAGCTGCCGAGCAAAGAAAAGATCGTCGACACGGCGGGGCTCGGCGCGGTCGGCGGCTACGCCGGTCTGGCGGCGTATACGTCGCTCGGCGGCACGCTGACGGTGTTCGCTCTGCCGAGCGAATAAGTCTGCGTGGTTCGTGAGCAATAAGTCGGCGCGCTGCAGTCCTGCGGCGCGCCGCGCTATTGCCGGCCCCCCTCTATGACGCCCTTCAAGGAACGGCTCACGTGAACACCAGCCATTGGAAAACCGCGCTCTTGATTCTCGCCTTCGCCTCATTCGGCGCCGCCGCGCGCGCCGACGGATCGGGTGATCCGGCCGTTGCGTCCTCCGACAACGGCAAATATTCCGACAAGGACGGCAATCCGACCTACAACATCCATGCGGACGGAACCGTGGATTGGTATACTTTTTCCGGCTTTCGCCGCTATCACTCGGACTGCCACGTTTGCCACGGCCCCAACGGCGAAGGATCGAGCTATGCGCCGGCGCTCGCCAATTCGCTGAAGACGCTCAGCTATGGCGACTTCATCGGCATCGTGACCAATGGCCGCAATCACGTCGACGCCGCCAATGACAAGGTCATGCCCTCGTTCGCCTCGAACGTGAACGTGATGTGCTTCATCGACGACATCTATGTGTATTTGCGGGCGCGCGCCAACGGCGCCATTCCGGGCGGCCGCCCGCCCGCCCACGAAGACAAGCCGGCGGCGGCCAGGGCGGCCGAGGCCAGTTGCACGGGAATCAAGTGACGGCGGGGGCGCGGCCACGCAGGTGACGACGATGATCGGGAATCAAAAATCCATCGCATGGGCGTTGCGGAGCATATCGGCGATGCTGGCGTTCACGCTTGTCGCCCTGGTGGTGAACGCGCGCTGCGCTCGCGCCGAGGACATCGGCGGCGCGCTCGAACTGGTCGACCCGGAGGTGTTTCGCGCGTGCGGCGATCCGCGAAATCTGCCGTTCTCCAACGAAAAGGGCGAGGGGTTTGAGAACAAGCTCGCCGAATTCTTCGCCGGCAAGCTCGGCAAGAAGCTCCGCTACACCTACTACCCCCAGGCGACGGGCTTTGTCCGGATGACTCTGGGCTCTTTCCGATGCGACGTGATCATGGGGTTCCCGCAGGGCGACGATATGGCCCAGGTGACGGTGCCATATTACCGGACGACCTACGCGCTGGTGTTCAAGCAGGGGAGCGGTCTTGAAGATGTGACGACGATCAACGATCCGAAACTCAAGGACAAGCGGATCGGAATTGTCGCCGGCACGCCGCCGAGCGCCAACATGGCGATCAACGGGCTGATGGCGCGCGCCAAGCCCTACCCGCTGTTCATCGATACGCGCGTGGATTCGTCGGCGCAGGCGATGATGGACGACCTTGCGCGCGGCGATATCGACTGCGGGATTCTCTGGGGACCGATGGCGGGTTACTACGCGAGCAAGGCGAACACGCCGATGATCGTCGTGCCACTGGTCAAGGAGACGACCGGCCCGCAATTTGTTTATCGCATCGGCATGGCGGTGCGGCCGTCGGACCAGGAGTGGAAGCGCACGCTCAACCGCTTGATCGAGGACAATCAGGCGGAGATCAACAAATTGCTGATCAGCTACGGCGTCCCGCTGCTCGACGAGTCGAACGCGGCGATCACATCCGATATGCTTTCCAAGCGGCCATGAACGCGGCCATCGTCCGCGCCGCGTTCGGGTTGATCGCATTGAGCATCGGCGTCGCCATCGCCGAAGCGCTCGCCGCCCGAGCCGGACGCCTACCGCCTCGACGACTACCGCGCGCCGACGCCCGTCACCCTGCGCGGCGCCCGAGTCCTGGCGACTGCGGAAGCCGAAGCGATCTGGCGCAGCCATTCCGCGGCTTTTGTCGACGTGCTGCCGAGAACGCCGCGCCCGCGGGGCCTGCCTGCCGGAACCTATTGGCGCGACAAGCCGCGCGCCGACATTCCCGGCAGCATCTGGCTGCCCGACACCGGCTATGGCGAACTCGCGCCGGTCACGGTCGAATATTTTTCGGCGGGTCTGGAAAAGGCGACCAACGGCGACCGCGCCCGGCTGGTTGTTTTCTACTGTCTGGCGGATTGCTGGATGTCGTGGAACGCCGCCAAGCGCGCGCTCGCGCTCGGCTACGGCAATGTCGCGTGGTATCGCGAAGGAACCGAAGGCTGGTCCGCCGCCCGCCTCCCGCTGCAAGACGCGACGCCCGAGCCGCGTTCGGGCGAATGAGCGGGTTCGCGCGACGTGAAAGACGGACGCGAGCCCTTCACTTCGCCGGCGCGTCGGCTGTCGTCGCGGTTTGAATCGCCTTTCCGAGATCGAACAACCGCTTCTCGATAAGGACTGGCACTTCGCAAACGTACGAGGTCGATTTGCGGCGATCCTCGAAAATGCGCGTCTCCCACGTAATCTGACCGACGAGCGCGTCGATCTGCGCGGAATCGGCGTTCGGCGCGTCCTGGAGTTCCTGCATCTTTCGCGTTCTATCGCGAATCTCCGCGGCCATGTCTTTTTGCTTGCGCGAAAGGCGCTCGATGCCTTGCATCACCTCGTCGCGCTGCGCGTCGAGCTTCGAATACAGCGCCGCGAACAGGAGCTTGGCCTTCGCCTGCCGTTCTTCGTCCGTGCCGGCGATGTAGTCGTTGATCAGCTTGCGCGCATCCTCCATCGCGGTGCGGCGGGCGGCCAGACGCAACACCAGATCGGCGAGGTTCGGGTCGTCGGTTTGCGTCGGCTTGATCCCCTCGATCGATGGGCCCGTCCAGACGCTGGCCAGCGATATCCCCGGCACTTTCAATTGCGGACACGGCCAATCGGGATAGCGCGGGTCAGCCGCGAAAGCCGATGACGCCGCGCAGGTCGCCAGCGCGACGCCGGCGCACAGAGCCAAGTCGATCGCCGAACGCGCCACGCGCCACCTCCCGATTTGCCGGCCTTGAGCCTCTTGCTTCGCACACCGTCGCGGCACTCTAACATATCACATTCGAGCCGGCGCAATTCTGGCGAGGTTGGGGCCCTCGACTTCGCGCCACGCCGGCCCGAAGGCGGTTTGTTCACGCCGGGACGAGACGCGACGCCTTGCCCGCGGATTTGCAACCCGCCCCTTGCGGTCGATCCGCGCCCGCCTATAGTCCGCTTGCGGTCTGCGCAATTCGCCGGTTCGGCGGATCAAACTCCGGACATTCCCCGTGACTCGTTTTCTCGCCAGCGTCGCCGACCCCGATGAAGCGAGAATTGCATGCGCGCAGGGCGTGGACATCGTCGATGCGAAGGATCCGACGACGACAGGCGCGCTCGGCGCGCTGGCGCCTCACGCTGTCGCGGCCATCCTTGCGGCGGTGGCTGGCGAGGCCCCGGTCAGCGCGGTCGCCGGCGATCTGCCAATGGAGCCGGAGGTCATTCTCGCCGCGGTTCGGGCTCTCGCTTCGACCGGCGTCGATTATGTCAAGATCGGCCTTTTTCCCGGCGCGACGCGCGAAGCCTGCATACGCGCGCTGGCTCCCGCGGCGGCGGGCGTCAAACTCATCGGCGTGATGTTCGCCGACCACGGCGCCGACGCGGCGCTGATACCGGTGATGGCGCAAGCCGGTTTCGCCGGCGCGATGATCGACACCGCGCACAAGGGCGACAAGCGGTTGCTCGATCATCTGGACCCGCCGACGCTGATGAGTTTCGTGGATTCCTGTCATGCCCATGGTCTGCTGGTCGGCCTGGCGGGTTCGCTCGAACTGCCGGACATCCCGCGTCTGCTGCCGCTGGCGCCTGATTTTCTCGGGTTTCGCGGCGCGCTCTGTGGAGCGAACGGGCGAAACGGCCGCATGGATTCGCGGGCGGTCGGCAAGGTCCGCGAACTCATCCCCGGCGAGCGTTCTCGGTCGCCGGGCGCGGTCATCGCGTCGAGGGCCGACTATCGCCTGCTCGCCGCGCAATGCTTCTCCAACGATCCTGGAAAAAGCGACGACGCGACCGACCGCATTTTCGTTCGCGATTTCGTTTTGCCGGTCCGCGTCGGGGCCTACGCGCGCGAGCGTGAGCAGCCGCAGCGCGTTCGTTTCAATGTCGACATTGACCTCAAACGCCTCGACCATGTTCCCGAGGACATGCGCGACGTAGTGTCTTATGACGTCGTGACAGATGGCATCGCGATGATCGTGGCGGTGGAACATATCGCGCTGATCGAGATGCTTGCGGAACGGGTGGCGGCGCTGGCCCTGGCCTATCCGCGCGTTGCGCGCGTGACCGTCCGTGTCGAGAAGCTCGACATCCGGCCCGGCAGCGTCGGCGTCGAGATCACCCGCGAACGCGCCGCGCCGGCCGCCAGCGCGCATCAGTTGTTTCCGGGTCCGGTAGGCCGATCCGAACCAAAGCGCGCTTCGTGATGTCTTGACATGGGAGCCCGACCTCGCGACCTGACGATCGTGAAGCTCGGCGGCAGCCACGCTGTCGAGCCGCATCTGAGAGAGTGGCTCGCGGCGCTCGCGACCTGCGGAGGCCGCGTCGTCATCGTGCCAGGAGGCGGCCCGTTCGCGGATCGTGTGCGCGAAATGCAGGCGAGCATGGGGTTCGATGATCGCGCCGCGCACCATATGGCGCTGCTGGCGATGGAGCAATTCGGTGTGGCGATCGCCGGACTGGAGCCTCGCCTCGTGCGCGCCGCCTCGCTTGCCGCGATCGACCAGGCGCTGCGTCAGACTCGCGCGCCGGTCTGGACGCCGGTCAGGATGGCGCTCGGCGCGGATGATCTGCCGCCATCCTGGGACGTAACGTCGGACAGCCTCGCCGCCTGGCTTGCCGGTCGACTGGGCGCCAGAAAGGTGATGCTGGTCAAGCACGGCGTCCCCTACAGTTTGCGCCCCGACGTCGATCAACTGACGGCGCGCGGAATCGTCGATCCATTGTTCGCGCGCCATCTCCGCGCAAGCCGCGCGGAGGCTGTGGTTGCAGGCCCCGCCGACGTCGTGCGGGCGGTCAAATGGATTTGCGCGCGGCGCCGCCTCGACTTGCCGCAAAGCGCGCAAGTGCAATAGAACTCTCGCGCCATGGCCGAGATCAGGACTCCGCGCTGGGGTTGGGCGCTGACGGGCTCCGGGCATTTCTTCAAGGAATGCCTGGGACTGATCCGCGAGCTCGAGCACGTCGACATATTCGTCAGCCGCGCCGCGGGCGAAGTCGTGCGAATGTACAAGCAGGACCTGTTGCTGCCCAAGAGCGCGCGCGTGTTCCGCGACACGACGGCGAGCGCGCCGCCAGTCGGCCAGTTCTACTATGGCGCCTACCACACGCTGGTGGTCGCGCCCGCGACGTCGAACACCGTGGCCAAGTGCGTCTTCGGCATATCGGATACGCTGACCACCAACGTTTTCGCGCAGGCCGGCAAATGCCGCGTTCCAGCGATCGTGTTCGCCTGCGACACAGCGCCCGAACTGATGACCGAGGCGCCAAAAGGCATGGTCAAGGTCTATCCGCGCCGCATCGATCTGGCCAACACCGAATTGCTGAAGAGCTTCGAGGCGACCAGCGTCGTCGAGACGCTGGAGCAACTCGTGGACGCCATCGCGCGCCGTCAGCAAGAGCTCGCCCGGTGATGCCTGAGCGCCTGCTTTTTTTGACCGGGCGCCTCGCACGGCCGCGCCTCGAGCGGGTGCTGGCTGGCGTTCATCGCCCTGACCTTGAATGGACGGTCGTCGACATCGGCGTGAAGGTCGCGGCGCTGATGACGCAGGCGATCATCTCGCGCCGGCTGGCGCGACCGGTGTCGGCCAGCCGCGTCGTGGTTCCCGGGCGGTGCCGCGTCGATCTCGCGGGGCTGTCGGCGGAATTCGGCGTGGCCTTTGAACGGGGACCTGATGAGCTGAACGACCTTCCGGCGTTCTTGGGCGCCGGCCGCCGCGCCATCGATCTGTCGCGCCACGACATCCGCATTTTCTCCGAAATCGTCGACGCTTCGGCAATTTCCGTCGATGCGATCGTGGCGCGGGGGATCGCGATGGCGGGCGCCGGCGCGGACGTCATCGACGTCGGCTGCCTGCCCGAGACGCCGTTCCCGCATCTTGAGGACAGCGTTCGCGCGTTGAAGGATGCGGGCCTCCGCGTCAGCGTCGACTCCGCGGACCTTGACGAACTCGCCCGCGGCGGACGCGCCGGCGCCGACTTCCTGTTGAGCCTGAACGAAGCATCGCTGGACGTCGCCGCCGACACCGGGGCGGCGGCGGTGCTGATTCCGACGCGCCACGGGGAGATCGATTCCCTGGTGCGCGCGGCGGAAGCGGCGCACCGGCGCGGCATCGTCTGTATTCTCGATCCGGTTCTCGATCCGATCCATTTCGGCTTTGCCGCGTCGCTGGCGCGCTACGCGGAGTTGCGACAGCGCCTGCCGCAGGCCGAGATATTGATGGGCACGGGCAATCTGACCGAATTGACGGACGCCGATTCCGGCGGGATCACCGCGGCGCTGCTGGGGCTTTGCTCGGAACTGCGGATCAGGAACGTGCTCGTCGTCCAGGTCAGCCCGCATACGCGGCGCACCATCGAAGAGCATGACGCGGCGCGGCGGGTGATGTTCGCGGCGCGCGAAGACGCGAGCCTGCCGAGAGACTACAGTTCCGCGCTGCTGCAACTCCACGACCGCAAGCCGTTTCCGAATTCGGCCGATGAAATCGAAGAGCTTGCGTCGCAGGTGAAGGACACGAATTTTCGCATCGAAACGGCGGCGGACGGCATTCACGTCTACAACAGGGCCGGCCACCACATCGGGCGCGACGCTCTCTCGCTGTTTCCCAAGCTCGGCGTCGGCGCAGACGCGCCGCACGCCTTCTATCTCGGCGCCGAATTGATGAAGGCCGAAATAGCCTTGGCGCTCGGCAAGCGCTACGTCCAGGACGAGCCGCTCGACTGGGGCGCCGCCGTTTCGCGCAAGAGCGAAGATCTGGCCAGGTTCAGGCAGGCGGGCCACACGCTTCGCGCCGCCACGCCCGAGGGATGACCGATGCCGATGATCCGCGAGACGATTGTCACGACGGTCGATTCGCAGGGACGCGTCCATATTGCGCCGCTCGGCATCATCGGCGACGGCGACCAATGGATCCTTGCGCCCTTTCGCCCCTCGACGACGCTCGACAATCTGCGCGCCGTCCCGTTTGCCGTGGCCAGCCACACCGATGACGTGCGCGTTTTCGCGGGGTGCCTCACCGGGCGGCGCGATTGGCCGACCGTCCCATGCGACGAGGCGCCGCCGCCGCGTCTGGCCAATTGCCTCGCGCACACCTCGCTTGGCGTTGCGCGGATCACCGAGGACGAGTTGCGGCCGCGCTTTCATTGCAACGTGCTGCGCCATGTCGCGCACGCGCCATTCGCCGGCTTCAATCGCGCCCAGGCCGCGGTGATCGAAGCGGCGATCCTGGCAAGCCGCCTTCACTTGCTGCCGCGCGACCAGGTGGAGCGCGAGATCGCGCAGCTCGGCGTTGCCATTTCGAAGACCGCGGGTCCGGATGAACAGACCGCCTGGAGCTGGCTCATCGAAAAGATAGGCGCCCACTACGCGGCGATCGACGCGAAGATTGTCTGAGAACGCGACGAGCCGATCCGCGGCGAACGTTTCGCAAATAGACGCCACGGCGGTCGGGGTTGGAAATCGAACGAATCGTCGCCCCCGAAGGGGCGACGAAAAGCGGCGGTCTTGATCGTTGAGTCTCTTGGCCTCAACTCTTGGCGAGCGCTCCTGCGATCTTCTCCGAGATATATCCGAGCACCGCGCCGGCGATCAGCGACAGCACGGTGGTGACAAGCGGATTTTCGAGCGATACCGCCAGCACTGCGCCAAGCTTGTTGCCAGCCAGCGCGAGCCCGGCGAGGGCCGCATAACCCAGCACCGAAGCGGGGATATCGCTGAACATTGCGTTGTGCGCGGCGTAAACAAGAACAAAGACAGTGATCAGAACGCAAATGCCCGCCCACAATGGCAGCCCCAGCGCACCGGCCAGCGGAATCTGCGTCACGAGAAGCAGCATCACCCAACCGAGGATGGCGCCGAAGATGTTGTTGGTGAGCGTCTTGGTCAGGCCGGCTTCTTTGCCGCCGCAGTGATAGAATGTCGCCCAGGCGATGAAGGCGATCCATATCTGGAAACCGACGCCCGCCAGCGGTCCGAAGAACAGAAACGTCGCGATGCCGCCAAGAACGCTAATACTGATTGCCAGCGCCGTAATGAGCCCCATTGTATCCTCCCCTGTTTCCTCGGGGGCGGGCATACCAACTCCTCAAGCGTCATGGCTGGCGCCTCCCCCAAGAATAAGATTGCATCGCTTGGCAATAGTTCGCAACGGATATTGCAACTCGATTTGTGATGAGCAGGAGTCAGCGAATTGCGTGGGGCGCGCAAGTGCTCGACGCTGGCGATCGTCGAAGCCGGAGCGGCCGCGTCGAGCGCGAGGAGCGCGCGCCTCAGGCTGTCGACGCCAGAAGTGCGACCGCCGCCGCGGGCGCGAAGTGCGCCGCCGCTGCGCCAGCCGAAGGCGCGTCGCCGACGAATGCGTCGAAGCCGATCTGGTCGCGGCCCAGACGGCGGCTGAGGCCGCGCAGGAATTCGACGCCGATTCCCGCGGCGACGATCGGCGCCGTTTCCGGCAAGCGGCCATCCGAGAGAACAAGCGTCGCGGCGTCCGCAATGGCGCGCAACTGGCGTTCGGCAAACCAGCGAGCGAGTCCCAGCCACGCGGTTTCGCTCATCTCGTTCGCGTCCCGCCCGACCATCCGCGCCAGCCGCATCCGCGAAGCCTCGACAGACTTGTCGCGTCCGTCCGTCGTCGCCTGCACGTCGGCTTCTTTGGGGAGGTCGCCGATGATCCGATGCACGTCGGCCATATTGGCGAAATCCTCGTTCATCAGCGGCGTCCATTTGCCGTGAAACGGCGCATAGGCGGCGCTGGCCAGAACAAGATTGCGGACGAGCCCGACATAGGCGAGTTCGCCGGTGACGAGCCGCTCGGCGTCGGTGTAGCCGCGCGCGGCCACCGCGCCGTCGACAATCGGGATGATGTCGGTCGTCGTCGATCCCATATCGACGAACAGCGCGTCGCGACAATGGCGCGCGACCAACGCGGCGCTGGCGTGCCAGTTGGCCGAGGCGATGTCGACCCGATGCGCGCCGACTTCGTCCAGCGACACAAAGCCGGCGCGGCCGGCATAGAAGCGCACCGGCGCCGGCGCCAAAGTCGCCGCGGTCAGCGACGCCAGCGCGTCGACCCCCGCGGCGCGCGAGGGAAAGGCCATCGACAATTCACCGGTCATGGTGACGGCGTGCGCCTCGGCCGGACCGAGCTTCGACTTGGCGACGCGGAAGGCCTCGTCCAGTCGCGACAGGCCCTGCCAAAGCGGCGAAGCGATTTGCATGGCCGCGACGAGACGCCCCTGTTCAGCGCGAGCGCCCTTGAGATGCGCGCCCCCGACATCCCATCCGATGACCACGCTCATGACCCACAACCCTTGTTCGCGGCGGCTTGAACCGGCGCGATGCATTGTCCAAGTTGAACCTACGGCACATTCAGCCGCCGAGCGAAACGCAATGGAAATCGTTCCCGTCATCGACCTCAAGGGAGCCGCGGTCGTGCGCGCGCGGCTCGGCCGGCGCGCCGAATATCGCCCTATCGAGACAAGGCTCTCGCCGACAAGCGACCCGGTCGATGTCGCGGGTGGGCTTCTCTCGGCGCTCCCGTTCAAGACGCTCTACGTCGCGGATCTCGACGCGATCGAAGGAATGGGGGACAACCAAGCCTCCCTGGCGCGCCTGAAGGCGGCGTTCCCCAGTCTCGCGCTTTGGGTGGACAATGGAATCTTCGATTCCGAAGCGGCGCAGACCTGGCTCGCGTTGCGAATGGGCGATCTGGTGCTCGGCAGCGAGACGCAGGTCGACGACAGGCTTGTCCGCCAGCTGGCGGGCGACGAGCGCATCGTGCTTTCGCTCGACTTTCGCGGCGACGCGTTTCAAGGCCCCCCGGAAGTCCTCGCCAATCCGCGCGCGTGGCCGCGAAGAATCATCGCCATGACGCTCGCGCGGGTCGGCAGCGGCGCTGGTCCGGATATGGGACGGCTGGCCGCGCTGCGACGCGCCGCCCCTGACCGTCGTCTTTACGCAGCGGGCGGGGTTCGCGACCTCGCGGATGTTCAGGCGCTGGCGCGCGCCGATATCGCAGGGGCGCTCGTCGCCTCCGCGTTGCATGACGAACGGCTCACCGCCGGCGACATCGCCAGGCTCGAAACCGGCGAAGGTCAATGAAGAGGAGCGTGGCTCCTCTTCATGCTTCGATGTCGCCGCTGCGACGGAGTCTAGGAAAAGCCCAACATGTGGGCCCACCGGCGAAGGAGACCTTTGGGCACAGCCAGAGGATCGGTTTCCTCGCGGTGGTCTCCTGTCTAAGCCGCCGCGCCGAACGGATGAGTGACCGTCGACCGCTTCGAGACGACTTCGGCGGCGCTCGGCTCGCCGCTGACCGCCCGAGCAATCGATTCCTTCACGGCGCGATAGTTGAAATCCTGGATTTTCTTGTCGTCGCTGGCTTGCCAGTGGATGAACACGCCGACACAGATGAAAAGATCATCGGCCTCCGCCGCGGGAATCACCCCTTCGGCGACGCTGTCCGCGACCGCCTTCGCGACGGCGTATTGGGCTGGACCAAACATCTGAACAGCCTGCTTGGCGCCCTTGATGGTCACCTTGTTGAACATGACCGTCGCCGGCTTGGTAAGCAGGTTCGGGGTGAGCACTGCGAGGAGCGACGTAAAGCCGTCCTTGTTGTTGGTCAGGCAATTGACGAAAGCCGTTTCGGCTGAGCTGCCGCGCGGCCCAATGAGCAGATCGATATGCGCGACCTCATTGCCGTCGCCGACCAGCGATTCGCCGACACACAATTTGTTGATCTTAGCCATGACTATCTCCTCCCGGATTAGAGCCAAACACAAAGAGCCAACGACCGAGGCCCTTGGCGTTCAGCGTGGCGACTACCCTTGTTGCAGCGTTCGAAAGGAGAGTCTGACGCTCTCCAAGCGGACCGGTTGGCCGGATAGTTCTTGCGGAAGACATCCCCCGCCAACACAAGTCAATCATTGTTGCGCACAGACTGCAAGACGTTCGAAGACTTGTGTCTTCGGCGCATGATCTTTCCGGTCGCTTCGTCGCGATCCAGAGGGCTTGGTATGCGCCGCACGCAAGTCGTTCGGCGAGCGCGGACGCGCGAGCTTGCCGACATTCGACGCGCCCGAGAGATGGAGAAGGTTGGTTGGCTATCGCCCGCTGTTCGGCAATTCGAGACCATGCAATCGGCGCGCGAAAAGAACCGCGACGGTGAGATCCGCGCTGGCCCCCGGATTGATCCCGCGTCGCTTCAAACTTGCATCGAAGACGAGCAGGTCGTCGAGCATGGCGGCGGGATCGGCGAGGCCTTCAAATCGCGCGCGCAGCGGCTCCGCTTCCTTTTGCACCGCCGCGGCCACGGCCGCGCCGTGCTTGCGCTGGATGTGGGTGTCGGGGAAGGCCGCGAGAAAGCCGAGATAGACGGCCAACGTGGAGGCCTTTTGGTCCTGACCCCAGCGTCTTTCGGCGGCCTCGAACAGCGGAACGCCAAGATCGAACACGTCGTCGAAGGTCGTCGCGTACTGACGCGCGATCCGGTCGCGCGCCGCCGCATCCGCCATCGCCTCGCGCAAGGTCACTGTCGCGGCTTGATGCACGTCGTGGCGCTCCCGGCGTCCGAGGCCGCCTGGCGAGGCGAGCGCGATTGCGCGGAACGCCAACCGGGCGTCCTGCACATCGAGGGCGGCAAGAGCATCGGCGACGCCGACGCGCAACGGCGACGCCGGCAATTCGGCGGCGCGCGCCAGCACCGCGCAAAGGAGCACGATGCCGAGATTGGTGTTATGGCCGATTGCCGCATGCGTGGCCTCGACCGCGCCGAGGATCCGCGCGCCGACAGACGCCTCGCGTCGTGCGATCGGCTCGGCGGAGACCTCGGCGCTCATCGTGAAATCGGCCACGGCCCAGCCGTGCCCCGGGGCGAACACATGGACATTGCCGGGCTTGGGAGCGTCGAGTTCATCGCGACACGCGGCGATGAAAGCCGCGGAGACCGCTTGCTCGAGCCGCGTCACATCGCCTGCCTTTGCCGCGCGTCCGCCTGCAGCGCGGCGAGGAGCTCGCCAACGATCAACCCGGCGATATTGAAGGAGGTCACCTGCTGCAGACCGCGCCATGCCGGCATGCTGTTGACCTCCAGGACGTAGGGTCGCCCGTCCGCGTCGCGCACGATGTCGACGCCGGCGAATTCGGCGCCGACCGCTCCGGCGGCCGCCACCGCCAGCGTCTTCACCTGCGCGTCCGGGACCGTCGCCACCGGGCGGCCGCCCTGATTGATGTTGGTGATCCAGGTGTCCGCATGGCGGACCATCGCCGCGACGACCCGGCCTCTCAGCACCAGGATGCGCAGGTCGCGAAAGCCGTCGCGTTCGACCCCGACAAATCGCTGGAGATAGTAGACGCCGGCGGTCGTTTCGGGCGAGGGCAAGTCCTCGGCGGCGCGAATGAGCTGCAATCCGCGCCCCTGCGAGCCGAACAGCGGCTTCAGCACGAGCGGCCCGTGTTGCGTTTCACGCTGCGCGATGCCGCGAGCCGCCGCCATCGACTCAACGGTCCAGGTGGCGGGCGTCGGTATTCCCGCGCGATCCAGCAGAAAGGTCGTGGTGGACTTGTCGACGCAACGTTCGACCGCGCGCGCGTCGTTCCACACCGGCACTCCAAGTTCGCGCAGAGCGTGCAGAATTCCAAGCCGCATCGTCACCGCCTGAAAAGTGCCGCCCGAAATCGCTCGCACGATCACCGCGTCGGGAAGATCGTTCCCGAAGCCGCGGATATTCAGGCCGAAGGCCGCATCGGTGTCGAAACGCGCCGCTGAAAGCCTGAACGGGATCGCGCGCGCGCCCAACGATGACATCGCGCGGGCGATTTCGCGCGCATGCCAGTCGACTTTGTCGACCGCGACCGCGATGCGAAGCCCGGGCGAACGATCGGCAAGACCCTTGCTAGGCATTGAACGACGCGTCGAGAAGGGCCGCATCGGCGCCGCCGCGGTGGAAGCTGTCGCCGGTGTCAACCGCTGTAACGATGACCTGCGCGGGCCCGAACAGCATCGGATCGATGGCGTAAAAGTCGCCATTGAAGCGACGGAATATCTCGGCGAATGGCCGGCCGTAGTCCCGCGACGTGGCGCTCGGCAATCGTTCGGCCAGCGCCTTGGCGTCGGCCGCCGGACCGGTCACAAAAAGATGTGCAGCGCCCGCGTAGATGATCGCGTCGTTGGTGCGCCCCATCGCGGTGACGAAGTCGGGGTGGGGCGGCGGCAACGGAGCCGCGCCCATGCCGTCGATCACCCGCTCCAGCGGGAACTTCAACTCGTGCAGCTTGTGCAGGGCCACTTCAAGGACCCGCGCGACGATCTGGCAGCCGCCGGCAAGGCTCTGCGTCGGCGCGTAGATGAAGGTCAGTTGCGAGGGCGCAAGCCCGCATTCCTCGGCGACTTGCGCCACAACCGCGCGCGGCGGGGCGCGATCGCTTTCGATAACCAGAGTTCCTGACGCCGCCGCATCGCGATAGTTCAGTTCCCGGAATAGGGCCTCCCTGCGCGAGAGCGAGCGCGCCGGGCCGGACCCCAGGGCGAAATAGGCGTCCCGGCCCTCGCCGTGCGAAAGGCGCCACCCGGCGTATTGGCTGGCCAGACACGCCGTCACCGGATTCGATGAACGCACCGCCACCGACCACGGCCAGCGTGGCGTCGCAGCGTTGGAGAACAGCGAGACCTCGCCCAATCCTCCCATGCAAATCTCAGCCATCAGGAGACCGGCCGTGACGCCTCCGAGATGGCGGGCGCCCGCGTCGACCAACGTTTCGCCGAGTTCCCCTTTGGCGACGCCGATGCGCAGTTCCTCCGCGCGCGCGATGAGTTCGGAGACAAGGACGGCGGCGCGCGCGTTGACGCTGACGCCGCTCGTCCCTTCGTCATGTATCGCGTTCATGCCGCCCTCATGCGGAGCGATCGATGGACAGACGCCGATCTCTCCTTCAACAGGCGCATCGCTTCGGCGACATCGGCGCCGTCGGCGAGGATCGTGCAGAACGGTTCGCCCTTGGCCACGAAGCTGCCGGCGGGCTGGCGGTCCCTGGCCCAAATCGGCCAATCCATCCGCGGCGACGATACGACGTCGCATTCGGCGCGGAGGACTTCGGCGGCGCGCGCGCCGCTCTGGCGCGACGGCGGCGGAAGCGTTCCGTTGCAGGCGGCGATATGCCGCGCAAACAGTGTGTCGTCGAGCGCGTTGTCGGATTCGAAAATATCGAGCGTCGCGCCCGGCCGCGGGTTGACTTCGAGCAGCCAGAATTGATCGTCCGACACCAGAAAATCCACGCTGTTCAGGCCGACGAGCGGTGCGCGCCGCAGGAGTCGCTGCACGGCCGAGGTCAGCGATTGTGTCATCGTCGGCGCCAAAGCGGCCGGGCGGACAGCGCCTCCATAGCGGAAGGGCCGACCCGACGTCGGCGACGCCCATTGCTCGCTGAACCCGACGACCGAGCCGCGGACGCCATTCGCGAGGACGAGCGCCGACACCGGCCGACCCGCGACGCGCCCTTGATAGTAGGTCTGCGCGTCGGCGGTCGACTCATCGTGCGCCGCCCGGATGTGCCCGCCGCCGGCGCCGCCGCGCTGGCGCGCGAGCCAACCAGAAGCGTCAATCGGTCGATCGAGCGAGGTTGGCGGATGCGGGATCGCGCAATCGCGGCAAAGCGCCGCGAACGCCAGCGGGTTCTTGAGACGCGAAACGATGCCGGCGCGGTTGCCCAGCAGCCGCCACCGCCGTTCAATCGCGTCAAGAATGGCGGGGCGATCCTCGAACCCGGAACCGTAGACGAAACCGGCGATTTGCGCCTCCTCGGCGAGCCGTTCGCAAGCCGCCAGCAAGGCGTCGATCTGAAATCCGCACGCGACGCCGCCGTCGAGGCGCACGCACGCCTTGGCCATCGCGCGCGTGTCGTCGTCGGCGAAGAAATCGACGACCAACGGCGCATAGCCGGCGCTGCGCGCCGACGCCGCGAGGGCGCGGCCCGAAGCCGCCGCGATCAGGACGGCGGGAGCCTCAGACATTGAGTTCACGAGCGAGCGCGAACGCTTCCCGGAAATCGAGGCGCACCGGCTTCTCGGCGGCGATCATGCGTCGAAACAGTCCGGATTCGGTTTTGTATTTGATGTTGCCGATCGCCAGCGGGCCAACTCCGAACACGCGGCTGGACCCGATTTCCACGCCGCTGGCGAACGGATCGAGCCCTTCGATCCCCGTCGGCGGCACAGCGTTGACGTCGGCGACCACCAGAAGATCGCTGGCCGCGGCGATCTGGGCGCTGGTCAGGACGCGCACGCCGGCCCTTCCGGCGCAAAATATGATCTGCGCCGCCTTGGCGATCGCTGAATTCTTGTCCTCGCCTCCGCCGTCGGCGACCTGCACGTCCACTCCGAAACGCGCCTTGATTTCCGCCGCCCTCGCGCTTACCCGCCGCAGACCGTCATAGCCGACAAGGGTGACTTCAGCGCCTTCCAGTGCGGCGATCACCGCCGATGAAAAGCCGACCACCCCGGTCGCGCCGAACACCGCGATGCGCAGCCCACCGAGTCCTCGGCCGCACTTCGCAGTCAGGACCTTTTCGACCACCGCCGCCATCGCCGCCGCGGTGGTGAAGGAGCCGGCCGGATCGGCGAAGAGGGAGACTTCGAAAGGCGGCATCAGAGCCTTGCGCGCCGCCTCGAGCATGTCGAGCGCGAGAATCGCGTCCTTGCCGGCGATGAAACAGCCGGTGCGCGCGCCGAGTTTCGGCGGCCGCGAGAACATGGCGTCCTGAACCAGCCCGGCGACCTCGTCGAGCCCGACCGAGGTGTAAGGCGCGACAGCGTCGTAACCGGCGTCCAGCGCCATGTTCACATCGAACGGGCTCATGTGTTTGAGCGGCGTCAACATATGCAGAATGTTCTTGTCGGTCACGGTCCCCCCGGCGGCAGGCGTCGTCTATCAAACTGTCCGCGCGCTTGCGGCATCGATTGTCATCACCTCCGCGCCTCGATTACGCCCGGAAACGACACGGATGTCGAGCGCGCTCCAGTCCGGGCGGCGACGCGCCCGATCGGCCAGCCGCTCCGCCTCGTCGGCGCCTTGCGCGAACGCGAACCCGGTCGGGCCCCAGGAACTCTGGCCACCCCCATGCGCGCCCGCGCTCGCGAGGAAATCGACGACCGCTTCGACGTTGGCGCTCGTAAAGCGGCGGCCGCCTTGGGCGGGCGCGAAATAGTCGCCCAGAATTTCCTGCATCCGGCCGATCGCCGCGCCGAAGCGCAGGATGTCGCGCTCGGCCAGAGCCGGAAGCGCCTGCATCAACAGGAGGCGGCAAATATGCGCCGCGTCGCTCTCCGCCATCGGCGCCAGCGCGCGGAACGCCGCGCGCTCGGACTCGCCGAACAGGCCCCGATGCGTCGGATCGAGCACAAGGATGATTCGCCATTCCGAAGGGAACTCCATTCGGCTGACGATCGGCGGCGTCGTGGTGGCCGGTCCGCGTCCGGCGTCCACAATGAACCCGCCGGTCTCGAAGAGGCCGGCGCCGATTCCCGATCGCGCGCCGCGATCGAGATGAAGCGCGTCGCCGGGCGTGTCGGGCGCCAGACCATGCAATCGCCGGAGCGCCGCCGCGACCGCCAGCGCGAGCTGGGTCCCGGAGCCGAGGCCGGCATGTTGCGGTATCGCCTCCACAACCGACAGATGATGGGCGCCGGTCAGACCCAGGCGTTGTTGCATCGCGGCGAGATGGCGACCGGCCCGCTCTCCATCCACGCCCTCGATGCGGGTCGCCTCGGCGCGCCGCAGCATCACGATCCCGCGAGGATCGCCGAGCGCGAGTCCGACGCTGCCGAAACGCCGGCCAAGACCGCCGTTGAGGTCGATGAAGCCCAAATGCAGCCGCGCCGATGCGGTCGTCACCACTTCCGCCAACGACAATTCGGGACCTGCGTTCATTCCTGGCCTCCCCGGCGCCTCCCTGCGCCGGCCCCCCAATCGCGGCTTGCCGAAATCGAAAGAAACATTAGAATGCTGGTTGTGTCGGCGATTGGCAACAGGCAATGGCGCGCGGGCGCGGATCCACAAGTCTTCGGGCGAGGGTTTGATGGCCGAACAAGCGCCTGAGCGAGTCTATTCGGAAGAAGAGATCGCATCGCGATTGCAAAGCGACCTGCCGCACTGGTGGTTCGAGGCGGGCTGGATTCGCCGCAAATACCGCACCCATAGCTGGAAGGGCACATTGATGGTGATCAACGCCGTCGGCCATCTCGCCGAAGCGGCCTGGCACCACCCGGACATCACCGCGTCCTACGCCTGGGTGGAGGTGCGCCTCAAGAACCACGCGGCCAAGGGGATCACCGACAAGGATTTCGAGCTCGCCAGGAAGATCGAGGAATTCGTGCATTGGCAGCCCGGCAAGGCGGGCGGCGCACTGGAGGGGACGCCGGACAAGGATCAGCGCTTCGCATACGTCAAATACGACTGACCGAGACACGCCGCGGTGGCCAACACGTCGGAGCCCTGCCGACGAAAAACAATCCCGCATCGTCACGAGGAAGTGCGCGGATGATGCAATCCTTAATCTGCGGGCGTCGGGCTTCCTTGGAAGCGGCTGTCGCGGAAGCGGCGCGATTGATTGCGCAAAGCCGTTCGCTGGTCATTGCGGGTATGGGCGCCGACGTCGCCGGCGCTCGCGCCGCGATCGCGCTCGCAGACCGCGTCGGAGCCGCCGTCGATCACATGCATTCGTTCGCAGTGCTGCGCGATCTCGACGTCATGCGCGAATCCGGCCTGATGCTGACCACGCCAAACGAGGCGCGCCGTCGCGGCGATGTCGTTCTTCTGGTCGGCGACGGGCTCGACGAAGCGGGTCTGCCGGAACTCTGGCCGGACTTGCGCACGCATGTCATGGCGCCTCCGGCGGCGGAGCGACGGCGGCGCATTCTCAGGCTCTGCCCGGGCGATGCGGCGCGGCGCGGGTTCCCCGGTCGCGACCGTGACGCGGGCGTCGATATAGAAACGATAGCCGGCGACGTCGAGGCGTTGCCGGGGCTGCTCGCGGCGCTGCGCGCGCGCGTCAATGGCCGGCCTGTCGCGCTCGCCGCCGCACGACTGCGGGAGATCGACTCGTTCGCGACGGCGCTGCAATCGGCGACATTCGGCGTCGCCGTATGGTCGGCGACGCGGCTCGATGCACTGGCCATCGAAATGCTCTGCGGCCTCGTCGCCGATCTCAACGCCCGGACGCGGTTCACCGGATTGCCGCTTGCGCCGCCCGACAACGCGATCGGCGTCCTGCAGGTCTGCGGCTGGATGACCGGCTTTCCCATGCGAACCGGTTTTGCCCGCGGTTTTCCCGAACACGATCCCTGGCGTTTCGACGCGGACCGTCTGGTCGACCGCGGCGAAGCCGATTGCGCAGTGTGGATTTCCGCCTATCACGCCGCGCCGCCGCCATGGGAGCGCGCCATCCCGCTGATCGCGCTCACCGGCGCCGGCGCCAAATTTCTCAAAGCCCCGCAAGTGCATATCGGGGTCGGCCGCCCCGGCGTCGACCATGACAGCGTCGAACATCTGGCGCGCGTCGGCGCCCTCGTCCCCGCGGCGGCGTCGCGGGCGAGCGATGCGCCGTCTGTCGCCGACGTGGTCGGCCGCCTCGTCGCCGCGCTCGACGACGCGGGAGGAGCGGTCTCGTGCTGACCCGGATCAAGGGTGGCCGCATCATTGATCCCGCCCACGGCCGCGACGAAGTCGGCGATGTCTGGATGCGCGACGGCCGCGTTGTCGCCGCTCCCGCGCAGGGCTCCAACGCCGACGTGACCTACGACGCCGCGAACCTGGTCGTCATGGCCGGGGCCATCGACATCCACTCGCACATCGCCGGCGCCAACGTGAACACGGCTCGCCTGCTGCTGCCCGAACAGCACCGGCGATCGACCTCACGGCCCGCCCGGACGCCGTTGGCGAACGCCGGCTGGTCGACCTTCGAGACCGGTTGCGGCTATGCAGCGATGGGCTTTACGACCGTCGTCGAGCCGGCCGTTTCGCCGCACCACGCGCTGCACGCCCATCTTGAACTCGCCGACGTTCCGATTATCGACAAGGCGATTCTGACGGTTCTCGGCAACGACGATTATTTGCTGCGGCTGATGCGCGACAGGGCTGGCGCCGCGAACGTCAGCGACTATGTCGCGTGGACCCTTCAGGCGACGCGAGCTCTGGGCGTCAAGGTGGTCAACGCCGGCGGCGCGGCGGCGTTCAAGGCGAATGTGCGCGCCTTTTCGCTTGACGACGTCGTTCCGTGGTACGGCGTATCGTCGCGCGACATCGTCAAGACCCTGCAACGCGCGGTGATCGATCTCAAGGCCCCGCATCCGCTGCATGTCCACTGCAACAACCTCGGCCTCGCCGCCGGCGCCGACAGCGTCGTGGCGACGATCGAGGCGGCGGAAGGATTGCCGCTGCACCTCGCCCATATTCAATTCTACGCCTATGGCGGCGAAGGCGCGCGCAAGTTTTCTTCCGCGGCGGCGCGCCTCGCCGAATGCGTCAACGCCCACCGGAACGTGACGGTGGACGTCGGTCAGGTGATGTTCGGACAGACGGTGACGATTTCCAGCGACGTGTTGCGCCAGTTCGGCGCGCGGGGACGCGCCAGTCCGAAGAAATGGGTCATTTTCGACGGCGATTCGAATGGCGTCGGCGTCGTGCCTTACAACTACCGGCAAAGCGACTTCCACAACGCGGTGCAGTGGGCGGCCGGCCTCGAACTGTTTCTGTTGATCACCGACCCTTCGCAAGTGTTCTTCACCACCGATCATCCGAACGGCGCGCCCTACACCGCCTATCCCGATCTGTTCGCGCTGCTGATGAGCCGTCAGCTTCGCGACGAATGGATCGCCCGCCTGCCGCCCGCCGCCATCGAAACGAGCACCCTGCCGTCGATCGCGCGGGAATACACGCTGAACGAAATCGCGACGATGACCCGCGCCGCCCCCGCCCGGCTGCTCGGCCTCCCCGATCGCGGCCATCTCGGCTCCGGCGCCGTGGCCGACGTGGCGCTTTACGCCGAGAGGCCGGACAAGGCGGCGATGTTCCGCAACGCCGCGCTGGTGTTCAAGGACGGCGATCTCGTCGTGCGCGACGGCCGCGTCGAGCGCTATCGCTGGGGACGCGCGTTGACCCTGGATTGCGAACCGGACCCGGCCATCGAACGGCGCATGCGCGACCACTGCGATGACGCCTATGGACTCGACCTTCAGGTACATGAAAGTGCCGACAGGCGCGATCGGCCGGCCCGATCCATTCGAGTTGGTGCCATGCGCCCGATGAAATCCAATGGCGTCGTCATCGACGACGCGTTCGCCGAGGCCTTCGGCATGCGGGCGACCGCTCTCATCATCACCGCCGACAGCCTGCGCTGGGCGCGCCAGGCGGCGGTAACGATGACCGGTTACGCAACATCGGTCATCGGCTGCGGCTGCGAAGCGGGCATCGATCGGGACATCCGTCCCGGTCAGACGCCCGACGGCAGGCCCGGCGTGCGTGTTCTCGTTTTTTCGATGTCGGTGGCGGAGTTGCAGAAACAACTTCGCAACCGCGTCGGGCAATGCGTGCTCACCTCGCCAGGCTCGGCCTGCTACAGCGACCTCGACGGCGAGGAGCCGCTGAAGCTCGGCGACTCGTTGCGCTATTTCGGCGACGGCTGGCAGATCTCGAAACGGCTCGGCGCAAAACACTACTGGCGCATTCCGGTGATGGACGGCGAGTTCGTATGCGAGGCGACCGCCGGTCTGACCCGCCAGGCGGTCGGCGGCGGCAATCTGCTTATTCTCGGCGCGAGCGCGAAGCAGACGCTCACCGCGGCGGAGGCGGCGGTCAAGGCGATCGGCGCCGTCGCCGACACGATCATGCCTTTCCCCGGCGGGATCGTGCGCTCGGGCTCCAAGGTCGGGGCGAAATACAAAACCATGAGCGCATCGACCAACGACACCTTTTGCCCGACGCTGAAAGGCGCGGTGAAGACCGCGCTCGACAAGGAAATCGCCAGTGTGCTGGAGATTGTCATCGACGGGCTGACGTCGCAAGCGGTCGCCGAGGCGATGCGCGCCGGACTGCGCGCGATCGTCGAACTCGGTCCGATCCGAGGCGCGGCGCGGGTCAGCGCGGGCAATTATGGCGGCAAGCTCGGCCCGCATCACTACCATCTGAGAGAATTGTCGCCGGAAAGCGGCCGCCGGCGAGGCGCGAAGGAGCCGCGAACGTGAAGCCGCTCACCTTGCGACTGCGCGCCGCGCCCGAGCAGCGGCTCGATCTGTCCCCGCTGTCGCCTCCACGCCTCACGGGCAAGAGCGCCCGGGAGATCGCCGCGATCGAGTTGCAGACAACGCGTCAGCGGCTCCAGGTCGGCGACGTTTTCGCGCTGTCGGCGGGAAGCGTGGAGCATATTGTCATCGAAGGCGGGTCGGAGAGGTTCGACGGAGTCGGCGAGGGAATGGACGCCGGTTCGATCATCGTCGAGGGCGACGTGGGCAACCAGGCGGGGCGCCGAATGGCCGGAGGACGGCTGACCGTCATGGGACATTCGGGTCACTGGACAGCTTCCGGCATGACGGCGGGGTTCATCGAAATCGCGGGCGACGTGGGCGATCGCCTCGGCGGGCCGCTGGCCGGCGAGACCGAGGGCATGAGCGGCGGCATGGTGAGCGTGCGCGGCGACGCCGGCGAGCGGGCGGGCGATCGGCTGCGGCGAGGCATGTTGATCGTCGGCGGGGACGCCGGCGCGGCGGCCGGCAGCCGCATGCTCGCCGGCACTTTGATCGTGCGCGGGCGCGCGGGGACGCGGGCCGGCTACCTGATGCGTCGCGGCACGATCGTGCTTGGCGCGGCGGACGACGATCTCGGTCCGACCTTCCTCGACTGCGGCGTGCACGATCTGGTCGCCCTCCGGCTGATCGCCGCGTTGGTCGGCGGCCCCAGCCGCGCGGCGGCGGCGCTGCTGCGCGGTTCGCTTCGCCGCTTCGCCGGCGATATGGCGGTTCTGGGCAAGGGAGAGATTTTCGTCGCGGTCTGAGAGGAATTGACCGATCGCCCGAGGCATGGTGCAATTAGCGTTCGATGCGCGCGCGCCGCTTCGCGTTCGAGCCCTGACACATGGGGGACGCCATGGGACTTATCGAGATCGTGCTGACCGTGTGCGCGGTGGCCAATCCCACCGCCTGCGAGGAAAGGCGCTTGCAGTTTTCGTTCGACGGCTCACTCACCCAATGCGCGATGACCGCGCAGCCGTATATCGCCCAGTGGATCGGCGACCACCCCGACCTGGTCGCCAGGAAATGGATCTGCCAATATCCGGGCAAGCGGAAGCAGGACATTTGATGCGAACGGAGGCGCGCGCCCGGCGCGACGCCTTTTTCGGCGCGATCGGCAAAGCGCCGCTGGTCATGGGCATTCTCAACCTGACGCCCGATTTGTTTTCCGACGGCGGGCGCTTCCAATTGCCCGATCGGGCGTTGGCCCATGCGCGGCGGATGGTTGAAGAGGGTTGCGCGATCATCGATGTCGGGGCCGAGTCGACGAGGCCCGAAGCCACGCCGGTCACGCAAGAGCAGGAAATCGCCCAACTCGCGCCCGTCCTCGAGCATCTCATCAACGGCGTCGATATTCCGGTTTCAATCGACACCACGAAGGCGATCGTCGCCGCGCTGGCGTGCCGTCTCGGCGCCGTCCTCATCAACGACGTCTGGGGCTTGCAGAAAGACCCCGCGATGGCGGAAGCGGCGGCGGAGGCGGAAGCGGGCGTCGTCATCACCCACAATCGCGCCGAAAAGGACGAGAGCGTCGACATCATCGCGGACATCCGCCGTTTCTTCGATCGCTCGCTCGAGATCGCGGCGAGGGCCGGCGTCCCGCCTGCGCGCATCATCCTCGATCCCGGCGTCGGGTTCGCCAAGACGGCGCGACAGAATTCTACTGGCCGTGGCGGGCGTCGCCAAATTTCGCGACTATGGACTGCCGGTGATGATCGGCGCCTCGCGCAAGCGTTTTCTCGGCTCGCTCACCGGAGACGGCGTGGAGGGAAGTCTCATCGGTTCGATCGCTGTCAATCTGGCGGCCGCCGCGGCGGGCGCCGCGATATTCCGCGTGCATGACGTCGCCGAAAACGTGGCGGCGCTGAATCTCTACGCCAGACTTCGCGCAGCGGCGTGAAGCGCATCGCGTCACGCCCGGGCTCGGCCCGGGCGTTCCGCCGGGCGATCGCGCGTCCATCGCTCCGCGGCTTGGAAGAAATTCGCCAACAGCGCGTGGCCGTGTTCGGTCAGAATGGATTCGGGGTGGAACTGCACCCCAAAGGTCGGCCGGCAGCGATGGGAAAGCGCCATCACCTCACCGTCTTCGGCGGTCGCGTCGACTTTCAGCGCCTGCAGCATCGGGGCGCGCCACTCGACGATCAGCGAATGATATCGGCCGACCCGCAGCGGCGTCGGCAACCCCTCGAACAGTCCGACGCCATCGTGCGCGATCATCGACGCGCGGCCATGCATCGGGGTCTTCGCCCTGACGATCGCCCCGCCAAACACCGCGCCGATGCATTGATGCCCGAGGCAGACGCCGAGGATCGGGATCCGCACCGACAGTTCGGCGACGATTGCCAGGGAGATTCCCGCCTCGGTCGGCGTGCGGGGGCCGGGCGAGATAATAATGGAGGTCGGGTTCAGCGCCCGGATATCGTCCAGCGCAATCGCGTCGTTGCGCACGACGCTGGTTTTCTGGCCAAGCTCCTCGCAATAGCGCGCGATGTTGAAAACGAACGAATTGTAGTTGTCGATGATCAGGAGCATGGGCTGGCCGCCAGGTCCTGCCGCCCGGCGACAGGCTCGCGCTCGAACGCGGCGAAGATGCGCTGCGCCTTGGCCAAAGTCTCCTCGTATTCCTGCGCCGGGTCGGACATCAGCGTTATCCCGCCGCCCGCCTGGAAGATCGCCGTGCGCCCACGAAGGATAACGGTGCGGATCGCAATATTCGCATCCAGATTCCCGTCAAAGCCAAGATAGCCGATGGCGCCGCAATAGGCCTGGCGCGCCTGCCGCTCCAGTTCGGTGATGATGTCCATCGATCGCAGTTTCGGCGCACCGGTGACCGATCCGCCGGGAAAGCAGGCCTGGAACAGATCGATGGCGTCGGCGTCGTCGCGCAAGCGTCCGGTGACAACCGACACCAGATGATGGACCGAGGCGTAGCTCTCCAACGCGCAAAGCTGCGGCGCCTCGACGGTTCCCGGCGCGCAGACCCGCGACAGATCGTTGCGCATGAGGTCGACGATCATGATGTTCTCGGCGCGGTCCTTCTCCGAATTTTGCAACCGCGCCGCGGCCGCCCGATCCAACTCCGCGTCGGCGAAGCGCTTCTCGGTCCCCTTGATGGGGCGAGTCTCGACGAGCCGGTCCTGCAGACGCAGGAAGCGTTCAGGCGAACTGGAGGCCAGCGACAGGTCGCCAAAGGACAGGAAGGCGGCGAAGGTCGCGGGATTTTCGCGCCGCAGCCTTCGATAGAGGCGCCAGTGTTCGAGGCCAGTTGGCAGCGTCGCCACGAACCGTTGCGAGATGTTGGCCTGATAGATATCGCCGCAAAGAATGTATTCCCTCACGCGTTCGACCGCCGCCATGTAAGTCTCGCGCGAGAAATTGGATTCCCACGCGACGGCGGCGTCCGTTTGGCGAGCGGCGCGAATCGGCTCGGGCGATCGCTCGAGCTGCCGGGCGACCTCGTCGAGGCGCGCGCGGGCGCGCGCCCGGCGGCGGTCGGGATCGTCCTCCGGAAAGCCCGACGCAATGAGCCAGCAGCGCCGCTGCTCATGATCGAATGCGACGACGACGTCATAGAAATGCAGCGCGACTTCGTCGCACTGCGCCCCGTTGACTTCCGGCGCCGCCAAACTCTCCAGCCGGCGCGCGAAATCATAGGCGAAATAGCCCATGCAGCCGCCTTGAAAAGGCGGAAGCCCCGGCGCGGCGTCGCAGCGATAACGGGCGAGCAGGGCGCGCAGGGCGTCGAGCGGCGGCCCGCCAAGCGGGGCGCCGTTCCACGTCGCCGCGCCGTCGCGCACCACGAACGTCCCGAACGGGTCGACCGCCAGATAGGAATAGCGGCCCAACTGCGGGTGGCGCATTGCGCTGTCCAGGAACGCCATGCCGCGGCGGCTGGACAGGCGCTCGGCGGCGTCGACCGCCTCGATCGTGTCAAGCTCGCGATGCCACATCGGCGGTCTTTCGTTTCATGGCGACCGAGCAAAGCGACGATGCAAGCCGGGGCCTGGATGACCGGTTCGATTGCGCGACGACTGAGCCGGCGCTTCGCGACTTCGACGCGCCAGGCGAGTCTGGCGCCGCGCGCGATGACCGGCAAGAGACTTCGCCCTCGCCGCCGGCGCCGAGTCCTGGAGGCGTGGCGGGAGCCGCCGCGAACCGTCGGCCGGCGGACGACGAAAATCCGTGTCATCGTCAGGTTTCATCCAGTTGCTCGATCTCGCCGGCGGAGCGTTGCAGGAGCTCGGCGGCCTCGCTGACGCGGCGTCCGGCGATCACCCGATCCCCCGCGATTTCGGCGAGCGGCGCGAGGACGAACGCGCGGTTGAACATTTCCGGATGCGGCAAGGTCAGGTCGTCGGCGAGAACCGCTTCGTCTCCGAAATACAAGAGGTCGATGTCGATGACCCGCGGCCCCCACCGAACGCCCGGGGTGCGCCCGATCTGAATCTCGATCGCCTTGCAGCGACGCAACAGGTCGCGCGGCCGCAGGCTGGTCCGGCCCGTCGCGCAGGCGTTGACGAACCAGTCCTGATCGGACTTGCCCCATGGTTCGGTTCGATAGAAATGCGACACGGCGTCGATTTCGATGTGCGGATCGCCGTCGAGCCGGGCGAGCGCGCTCCGCAGGTTGGCCGTCTTGTTCCCGACGTTGCTGCCGAGCGAAAACGCCACCTCGGTGCTTCGAACGCGGGTCAATTCGACACCCGCCTGATCGATCTTCGAGGCGACAGCCGCCGCCGGATCCCGAATCCGGATGCGAATCTCGGACACCGAGGCAAACCGGCTCAACACGCCCGCCGCGACGCGCTCGCCCCACACCGCGACGCGCTTGAACGGAGCCGATTGCGACGCCTCGGCGGCAAGGTCGCACAACGCGACGTAGGAAACAGCCCCGCGTCGTGTCGTCGTCGACGGCGCAGTCGATATCGACAAAAAACGCCCGCGCCGGTGGAGTCTCTTCGGCCGTCGCCGCGCCGCGCAGGCTGACGCGGAGGTTCGATACGAAAACGCGGTCAGCCATCCGACGACCCTCGCGCCGCGTTGAAGATGGCGAGCGCGGCGCGGTGCTCCTCCACGTCGTGAACCCGGATGATCGAGGCCCCGCGCATCAGCCCGATGACGTTGGCCGCCAAGGTCCCCACCAGCCGCTCGCCGACCTGGTTGTCGAGAACCTTTCCGATGAACGATTTGCGCGACACGCCCAGCAGGATCGGCAGGCCATAGGCGGCGAGCCGATCGAGCTGCCAGATGCAGGCGAGATTCTGCGCGACGGTCTTGCCGAAGCCGACCCCCGGATCGAGTATGATATGGCCGAGCGGAATTCCCGCGCGCGCCGCGATCGCAAGGGACGCATCGAAAAACCTGCGCACGTCGTCGACAATGTCGATCGAAGCGTCAATGGCGTCGCGATTGTGAGTGATGACGACGGCCGAATCCGTTTCGGCGACGACTTCGGCGATCATCGGGTCCCTCTGCAGGCCCCAGACGTCATTGACCATGACGGCGCCGAGCCGGACCGCCTCCCGCGCCACCACCGCCTTGGTGGTGTCGATCGAGACGGGAATGTCGAGCTTGCTGCAAACCGCCGCCACCACCGGCGCGACGCGCTGGAGTTCGTCGGCCGCCGGCACCGCCTGCGCGCCGGGACGGCTCGACTCGCCGCCAATGTCGATGATCGCGCATCCGGCTCGCGCCATCGCGGCCGCATGGCCCAAAGCGTCGTCAAACGCCGCGTGCTGCCCCCCGTCCGAGAACGAGTCCGGCGTCACGTTGAGCACGCCCATGATCGCCGGCGCCCGCTTGATCGAGGCCAGGAACTCATCGCGCAGCTTGAATCGCCTCTGGCTGGTCATGCGCATCTTTCGGGCCGGAGGTAAGGACCCGGGTCGACGCGACAGGCGCGCCCGATATCGGCGCATAGCGCGGCGGCGAGGCGGGCGACGACGTGTCGGGACTGTTTCGAAACAGGATGATCGCCCACCGCATTGACCGGCGCGACCAGTTTCAGGCTGCTGGTGAGGAAGACCGCGTCGGCGTTCGCCACTTCGGTTAGGCTCATCGTCCGTTCGCGGACCTCCAGCCCAAGTTCGGGCGCAAGCCGCATCACCACGGCGCGCAACACGCCCGGCATGACCCCCTCCTCGAGCGGCGGCGTCGCCAGCGTTCGCTCGTTGAGCAGGAACAGGTTGCCGCTGCCGGAGCATGCCGCCCGGCCGCTGGTGTTCAGCAGCAAGGGCTCATCGAATCCGCGATCCCGGGCTTCGCGGGTCGCCAGGATCGCGTCGAGATAGCCCAGCGTCTTCAGGCGCGAGGAAGGCGACATTTCGTTACGGCGGATCGCGCTCGGCCACAGCGTCACGCCCTGGAAACCGATGTCGGGCGGCAGCGTCATGTTTGAAGCGATGATCGTCGGGCGCGCGCCATCCTGCGGAGCAAGACCGCGCGGCCCCGGTCCGCGGGTCACAGTGACGCGCGAGACGCCGAGCGGCACATCCTGCGCGGCGATGTTCATCGCCGCCGCGAGCTCGTCGCGGCCGATCCCGACGCCGATCGCCCGGCAGGCGTCGTGCAGTCGCGAAAGATGCTGGTCGCGATAGACCATCGAACCCTCGACGACCAGCGCCGTATCGAACACGCCGTCGCCGAGCAGCAGACCGCGGTCGCTGAGATCGAACGTCGCCGTCCGCGCATCGACCAGGTCCCCGTTCAGCCACGTCGCCATCGAGCCATTGACCTGAAAACGCAAGGAAATCTTCGACCCTGGCGCGACCCGCGATATTCGGCGCGCGGCCCTGCCGCTGGCGACTAGCGCATAGCGCGGCGCGCTCCGGCCCAGACGCCGCGCCGACGCGGCGATCGCCCCGACATTGCCTGCGGGAGGCGCGCGGTGTCAACGACCCAGTCTCACGCTTGCCCGAGAACGCGGCGCGGGCGGGCGAAGACCGAACTGCGCGCCCCGACGCTCTCCCCGCCTAACCGCTGTTGCGCAGGCCCGCCGAAATTCCGTTGATCGTCAACTGGACGCCGGTCAGCACTTTCTCATTGCCCGCGTGGGCGCGATGCAGTTTCAGCAATTCGACCTGCACATGGTTGAGCGGGTCGAGGTATGGAAAGCGATTGCGGATCGAACGGTCGAGCAAGGGATTGCCCTCCAGCAGATTGGCCTGACCGGTGACCGCCAGCAGCGCATCGATTGAACCCCGCCATTCCCGGCTGATGCGCGAGAAGATCGCCTCGCGCAGCGCGACATCGGGCACCAGCGAGGCGTAGCGCGAGGCGATCGCCAGGCTGCTCTTGGCCAGCACCATGTCCATGTTGGACAGCAGCGTGCGGAAGAACGGCCATTGCCGGTGCATGTCCTGCAACTGGGCGAGCCCGTTCGCCGGGTCGGCGTTGATGAATTCCTTGACCGCCGCGCCGAAGCCGTACCAGCCGGGCAGCATCAGCCGGCATTGCGCCCAGCTGAACACCCAAGGGATCGCCCGCAGATCTTCGATGGCGGTGGTTTTCTTGCGCGAAGCGGGCCGCGAACCGATATTGAGCGTCGCGATTTCGGTGATCACGGTGGAGGCCCAGAAGTAGCGCTCGAACCCCTCGGTTTCATAGACCAGGCCGCGATAAGCAGCGTAGGCGCTTTGCGAAAGGCGCTCCATCGCATCGAGAAAGGCCGGATCGGGCGCAGCGACCTCCTCCTGCAGCAGGCTCGCCTCCAGCGTGGCTGAAGCGAGAATCTCCAGGTTGCGCCGCCCGACCTCGGGATTGGAATATTTGCTCGAGATGATTTCGCCCTGCTCGGTGATGCGGATCTGGCCCTGCACCGCCCCGCCCGGCTGCGCGAGGATCGCGTCATAGCTCGGACCGCCACCGCGTCCCACCGATCCGCCGCGCCCGTGAAACAGCCGGATGCGCACGCCGTGGCGCTTGAAGACCTCGACCAGGCCGATCTCCGACTTGTAGAGTTCCCAACCGGAGGTGACGAAGCCGCCGTCCTTGTTGGAATCGGAATAGCCAAGCATCACCTCCTGCTCACCGCCCCGGTTGTCGACCATCCGGCGATATTCCGGGATGCCGAGCAAGCGGTCCATGACCCCGACGCAGGCGCGCAGATCGTCGATCGTTTCAAACAGCGGCACAAGATTGAGCGCCGAACGCCCGTCGGCGCCGACGAGGCCGACTTCCTTCAGCAACAGCGCGAGCTCCAGAAGATCGGAGACGCCTTGCGCCTTGGAAATGATGCTGGTGACGATCGCCGGCTCGCCATAGGTCTTGCGAATCCACGCCGCCGTGCTGAACACGCCGAGTTCGCCCCGCGTCTCCTCGCTGTAGGTGAGGAATGGCGAGACGAGCGCCCGCGGCGAGCGCAATTCCTGCAACAGCAAGGCGATGCGCGCCTCCTCATCCAGCTTCAGATAGTCGGTCCCCGGGATCGCCGCCGCGAGCAGCTCCGCCACGGTCCGCTCGTGGACGTCGGAATTCTGACGCAGGTCCAGCGGCGCGAGATGAAAGCCGAAGCAGTCGACCGCGCGACGCAGCGCCCGCAGGCGCCCGCGCGCGAGGATGGCGCCGCCGTTTTCCTCGAGCGAAGCGGCGATCACGTCGAGATCGGCGCGCAGTTCGGCGGCCGTGCCGTAAGGCGGCGCCTCGGCGAGCGGCCGGCGCGAAACCACCACCTGATCGAGCTCCCGGGCGGTCGCGGCGAGGCGCGAATAAATGCCGCCGATGGCCTGGCGATAGGGCTCGTCGCGGCGGTTGGCCGAGTGGTCGGTCGAGCGCTGGGCCAATTCGCCGAGCGCCGGGCTCACCCGCACCAGGCTGGCGCTGAGCGACAATTCGCCGCCCAGTTCATGCAATTCGTCGAGATAGTGACGAAGGGCGCGCGCGCTTTGCAAGCGCATGGTCTCGCGCAGCACGTCGGCCGTCACGAACGGATTGCCGTCGCGGTCGCCGCCGATCCATGAGCCGACACGCAGGAAAGAGGCCAGGTCGCCGTCCTTGGGGGGCGGAGTCTCACTGGTCAGCGCGTCCTCGAGCGCCCCATAGATGCGCGGCAGTTCGTTGAAGAAAGTGTAGTCGTAATAGGAGAGGCCGTTGGCCACCTCATCGAGCACCTTCAACTTGATCTGGCGCAGCATGCTGGTGCGCCACAGCGTCAGAATGGCCCGACGCAGCCGCTCTTCGCTCTCTTCCAGTTCCTGACGATTGCCCTCCATGCGCTGGCGGTCGTCGATGATTTGCGCGATCTCCAGTTCGCGCGTCAGAGTGCTTTTGCGCCGCACTTCCGTCGGATGGGCGGTCAAGACCGGGCTGACCAGGGCGCGATCGAAGAAAGCGCGCAGGGCTTTGGCGTCGATCCCCGCCTCGCGCGCGCGCTTCAAGGCGTGGGCGATCGCGCCGGCGCGCGGCGCCGATCCCGCCGTCACGTGGGCGCGATTGCGGCGAATATGATGCTGGTCCTCGGCAATGTTGGCGAGGTGCGAGAAATAGCTGAAGGCGCGCACGATCGTCAGGGTCTGGTCGGCCGTCAGGCCGTCGAGGATTGCCTCCAGCTCGCGCCTGGCGCCGACCTCATTGTCCCTGTGGAACCTGATCGAGGCCTGGCGGACGCGCTCGACAATCTCAAAGACCGCGCCGCCCTCCTGCTCGCGCACCGTGTCGCCCAAAATGCGGCCAAGCAGCCGGATGTCGGCGCGCAGGGGAAGGTCCTTCTCGTCACCCTCCATTTCGGGCGTTTGCATTGTGGTGGGCGCTTCGCGCGTTTGGGCGACAGGAACGATCGACATTGGCCGCATACTCCTCGAACGCCGGCCCCGGGGTCGGCGGGCCAAGCCCTGGCTTTGCATGTTGCGGTGCGTCATTGGACTAGGCAAGAGCGACGCGTCGAGTCCCTAGCAAAAAAATGGCCAGACGGGCCGCCGGGCCGGGTTGCGCGCGGCCGGACCAGGCAAGCGCAATCGTCGGGACCCGATGGACCCGAACGCTGCGGTCAGGGTGCGCGGCCTCAGACGAGGTCGCCCTGTCCCCGGTTGCGAGGGACCGCGGCCGAAACGCACGTCGCCTGGATTCCGCCGAAGGCGCCGCAACCCGCCTCGACGGCGCAGCACGCGGAGCTGGCCGCCAGGACCGCTGGCGGGCCGCGCCAGCGAGGGGTGGTTCTACTTCTTCTTCTTGCCGCCGCCCTTGCCGCCGCCACCCTTGCCGCCGAGCCGCGCGCCCAGAACTCCCAGCGCGATGCCGCCGAGCACCCCGAGGACAGCCGGGGCCGCATCGTTGCGCGCCGGGGCGGCCGCGTAGGGATGGTAGTAGCGCCGCACCGGGGCATACACTGGCGCTGCGACAACCGGGCGCGACGCGAGGAACTGCTCGAAAGCCCCCTCGCTTTCGATCCGCAGCGCTGCAAGCTGGAGCGGACCAAGGTCGCCGGTCGGCGCGACGTCGTGACGTTTCTGCCATTCGGCGATCGCCGCGCGCGCCATTGGCCCGAGGTCGCCATCGATCGGGCCGTTGTACAGGCCAAGCGCGGTCAGCCGCTGCTGGAGCTCGATCCGGCCCGGCGGCCCAATGTCGAGTTGCTGTTCCGTCTCGACGGTCCCCACCTCAGCCTTGAGCGCCTCTGGCGGGACCGGCTGCGGCGGCGGCCCGAAGGCGCTCGGCGCGCCGGGCCCCGGTCCCGCGCCCGGTCCGGGCCCGCCAGGCGGGCCGCCATTGTTCAGGCCGGCGATCCGGTTCCTCGCCATTTGCGCGTAAAGGCCGTTCGGAAAAGCCTGGAGATAGGCCTGGTAGTCGGCCGCTGAATTGGAGCGCTCCGCCGAATCCCAGAACTTGGTTTCCATCGCCGCCTTTTCCGGACTGGCCGGACCGCCGGCGGCCGGCGGGGCGCCCGGCCCGCCAGGAGTGGCGTCGGGAGGCGGCCCGCCGGGCTGCTGCTGCGCCACCGCGTCGCTTTCGGCCTTGAGCGCCTGCAACTGAACGGGCCCGAGCCATCCGGTCGGCGCAAGCTGATGCTGCCTCTGCCAGTTTCCGACCGCCGCCCTGAAAGCGGCGCCGAGATTGCCGTCGGTCGGGCCGGTGTAGACCCCGAGCGCCTGCAGACGCTGCTGCAATTCGATGCGATCTTCAGGCGCCAGATTGAGCGATTGCTCCGTCTGCATGGTGCCGACTTCGGCCTTCAGCGCGGCCGCCGAGGGCGCGGGCTCGCTCGGCGGCGGTCCGCCGGGAGAGTTAGCGGCCGGCGCGGGGGGCGGCGCCGCCGCCGGCTGGGCGCTCATCGCGGCGATGCGGTTCTTGGCCAGCGGCGCATAGACGCCATTCGGAAACGCGTCGAGATAGGCCTTGTAGTCGGCGACTGAGTTTGATTTCTGCGCGGACTCCCAGAACATGTTCTCCTGGGTCGCCTTCTCCGAGGCGCTGGACGCGTCCGGTGTCTGGGCCTGAGCAATTTGCAAGGGCGTCGTGGAATCGGCAGCAATCCGGAACGCCCCCGCGCCAGTCCAGTCGCCAGGCGACGCGGCCCTCACGAAGTCGGCCGGAGTCTGGGTGGAAACCGGCAAGGCTCGGTGATCGCGATCGCCGCTCGGTGGGTGAGCGTCGGCCAAGGCCGCGAGAGGCGCATTCGCCGCCAGGCTTATCGATAGCGCGACCGAGACGGGTCGAATTGAATAGGCTTGAAGGGTCGAACTACGGGTCTTCTTCATCGTGGGCTCCTGAAGCCAAACGCCAAGCCGGCCGCCTCTGTGAAAAATTCTAATCTTTCGATGCCTGCAATAGCAAGTTCATTCTGTTTTCCCGCCGGCCCTAAATGACGTTGCGCTCGAGCAACGGGCGGCCGGCGGCGATGCGCTCATAGGCGAAATCGCCAAGGTCGAGAGTCGCATAGCGCCCTTGCGCGATCAGTTCGGCGAGGCCGCGTCCGACCGCCGGCGATTGCTGCATGCCGTGGCCCGAAAAACCCGTCGCGAAGTAGGCGTTGTCGAGGCCGGGCGCGCGGCCGACGATGGCGTTGTGATCGAAGACGTTCAGGTCATAATGGCCGGCCCAGGCGCGCCCGACGCGCAACGCTTCGAAGGCGGGAATGCGATGGGCGAGCGCCGGCCAGATGATCTCGTCGAACTGCCGCCACTCGACATCGAAATCGTCGCTGTCCGGGTCCTCGGATTCCGGCGGCGAGACGCCGCACAAATAGCCGTCGCCCTCGGCGCGGAAATAGACCCCGCTCGCATCGATCACCAACGGGCAACGGGCGATGCGCTCATGCGCGCGAAACTGGAAGACGCAGCGCTTCCGGGAATGCACGGGAATGTCGAGGCCCATCTGCGCCGCCAGCCGCGCGGCGCCGGAGGCGCCCGCGGTATTGACCAGCGCTCCGCAGGCGATGCGCTCGCCGCTCGCCAGCCGGACCGCCGCGACGGACGGCCCCGCGCGCTCGACGCCGACGATCTCCCCCTCGCGGTAGCCGACGCCGAGCGAGCGCGCCTTGCGCCGAAACGCCTGCATTAGCGTGTAGCCGTCGAACCAGCCCTCGCCGGTCCGCCCGAAGGCGCCCGCCGCGACGCCCTGAAGATTGAGGAACGGAAAGCGCCGCCTCAGTCCCTCGAGATCGAGCAAGGCCACGTCGGCGCCCTCTGCGCTCTGCGTCGCGTGATTTTGCGCAAGCGTCGCCGCGCCGGCGTCGCTGGCCAGATAGAGATAGCCGTTTTCGGTGAACGACAGATCGGGCGCCTCCCCGTCGACCGCGAGAGTTTCGCGCGCCTGACGCAGGAAGGCGACGCCGTAGAGCCCGACGCGAATGTTGATCGGACAAGAAAACTGCTGGCGGACCGAGCTCAGCGACAGCGAACTCGCCGCTTTGCGATAGGTCATGTCCTTCTCGATGACCAGGATGCTGCCGGAAAAGCCGACCTGCGCGGCCAGGTGATAGGCGACCGAGGAGCCCATCACCGCGCCGCCGCCGATCACCACATCATACAAACCCTCCATCGGCGCCTCGGCCCCCGCCCCTCGACAAAGCCATGCGCTTTTGCTTTTCATGCCGGGGCCTTGTCAAGCAAGGCCGGCGGCAATCGAAAGGGCAGGCGGATATGACGCGATTGACCGGCAAATGCGCGGTGGTGACCGGCGCCGCCAGCGGCATCGGACTGGCCTGCGCGCGGCGCCTGGCGGCGGACGGCGCCGCGGTGCTGCTGGCCGACATTGACGCGGCGGGTGGCGAGTTGGCGGCGCGGCAATTGCGTGACGACGGCCGCCGGGCGGTTTTCGTGGCGACCGACGTCACGCAGCGCGCGGCGATCGCTGCGCTGGTCGATCGCGCGCTCAGTGAATTTGGCCGGCTCGACATCATGCTCAACAACGCCGGCGTCGCGCCCAACGCGCCGATCCTCGACATGAGCGACGAGGTGTTCGACCGGGTCCTCTCCACCAACCTGCGCTCGGCGTTCATCGGCACGCAACTGGCGGCGCGGCGGATGATCGCCGGCGGCCGCGGCGGCGTGATCATCAACATGTCGTCGGTCAATGCGTTGCTCGCCATTCCCGGCCTCGCCGCCTACGCCTGCTCCAAGGGCGCTCTCAACCAGTTGACCAGGGTGGCGGCGGTCGAACTTGCGCCGCACAACATCCGCGTGGTGGCGATCGGGCCCGGCACGATCCTGACCGATATGGCGAGGCAAGTGGTGATGGGCGATGACGCCGGGCGTCGCAAGATCCTGGCGCGCACCCCGCTCGGCCGCGCCGGCGAACCCGAAGAGGTCGCCTCGGTCGCCTCGTTCCTGGCGAGCGACGATGCGTCCTACATCACCGGACAGACCATCTACCCCGATGGCGGACGTCTCGCGCTCAACTACACGGTGCCGGTGGCGGAGTGAGGGGACGCGGGCGGCGCGCCGCGATGCATCGCCCGTTGGTTGCGTCCGCGCCCGGGCGGCGCTAGAGCAACGTCGACCACTGGGAAAATCCGATGCGGCCCTCCAATCGCGCGCGCGACGAATTGCGCAAGGTGACTTTCGAGCGCGGCGTCGCGCGTTATGCGGAAGGTTCGTGCCTGGCGCGTTTCGGTGAAACGCACGTGCTGTGCGCCGCATCGCTGGAGGACAAGCCGCCGCCATGGCTGCGCGGCCAGGGTCGCGGCTGGGTGACCGCGGAATATGCGATGCTGCCGCGCGCCACCTCAACGCGCACGCGGCGTGAATCGACCGCCGGCAAGGTTTCCGGCCGGACCCAGGAAATCCAGCGCCTGATCGGCCGGTCGTTGCGCGCCGTCGTCGATCTGCCGCGCATGGGCGAGCGGCAGATCACGCTCGATTGCGACGTCCTGCAGGCCGACGGCGGCACCCGAACGGCGGCGATCACCGGCGCGTGGATCGCGCTGAACGATTGCCTCAACTGGATGGCCCAGCGCTCGATCATCCGCGACAATCCGATGCGCGAACATGTGGCGGCGGTGTCCTGCGGCATCGTCAAGGGCGAGGCGGTGCTCGACCTCGACTATGCCGAAGACTCGACCGCCGAAACCGACGCCAACTTCGTGTTGACCGGCTCGGGAGGCCTCGTCGAAGTGCAAGGCACCGCCGAAGGCGCCCCGTTCAGCGAGGCGCAATTGTTGAGCCTGCTGTCGCTGGCGCGCGGCGGCGTGGCGAGCCTGATCGCGATGCAGAAGGCGGCGATCGCTGTCTGAGCTGCACCAAGCGATCCTCGCGCTGTTGCGATGCGATGAGGCGAAGGTCGGGATGATGAGTTCAAATCTGAGTAGCTTGTGCAGAGAGATTTACTCAGAGACGAAGTCTTTTTACGCGCAAACAGCGCAAGCATGCGGAGAGCTGGGATTTAAGATTCTGTATGGGCCGCCTATTTCAAAACCGCAGGCTCTCTTTGTCGGCTATCAGCCGGGCGGCGGGCGAGAGGATTGCGCAAGAGAGTTTTTGGGAGGCGCACACGAAGGCTGGCCCGCCGTCTGTGAATACGCCACTGAATCCTGGTCGTTGGCCAGAAATATGCAGCAGATGTTTGGCTGCGCGTTTCTGGAAGGTTCTGTAGCGTTGAATGCGATTTTCGTTCGTGCGCCGAGCGTTGAAATCTTTCGAAAGGCCATCAGCCCGTTGCAGCGCGCGAAGATTGAAGAGTTCTGCCTACCGCGCGTGGAAAGAATAGTCGATGCGATCGAACCCCGGCGAATTGTCGCAATTGGATTTGAGACACTCAATTTATTCGGGGGAGGCGGCCCCGACGTTAGAAACAGCAAGGGGCGTGTTTTAACGAGGATAGGTCAAATCGCAGGACGAGAGGCGATTGCGACGCTGCATCTCAGCGGCGCGCGCATTTCCACTATTGATCGCGATCGAATTCGAGACAGGATCCTCGCCGAGCGGAGTTGAAGCTCTCCCGGACTCCCTCGCGCGCCTATTCCTCCACCCACGCCCGCACGATGTGGTGGGCGATCGCCATCGGATTGGGCGCGATCAGCCTGTCGGGATGGCGCCCCTCAAGCATCGCGCGCGCTTCGTCGCGCGAAAACCAGCGGGCGTCTTCAAGCTCCGCGCCGTCGACATGGAGTTCGTGCGTCGTCGCGCGCGCGATGCAGCCGATCATCAGCGAGGCGGGAAACGGCCAGGGTTGCGAGGCGAGATAACCGACCGCGCCGCAGGTCACCCCGGCCTCCTCGAAGATTTCGCGGCGCACCGCGCTCTCGATCGTCTCGCCCGGCTCGAGAAACCCGGCGAGGCACGAATACATTCTCTTTGGAAAGCGGGCCTGACGGCCGAGCAGGCAATTGTCGCCATCGACCGCCAGCATGATGACGACCGGATCGGTACGCGGGAAATGCTCGGCCTTGCACGCGTCGCATTGGCGCCGCCAGCCTGCCGCGGCGACGCGCGTCGCCGCCCCGCAATTGGCGCAATGGCCGTGGCGCGCATGCCAGTGCATGAGCGCCTTGGCTTGCCCGAACACGCCGACAAGGTCGGGAGCGAGCAGGCCCTGGGAGGCGATCGAACGCATGTCGATGAGGGCGATGTCGTCGCGGCCCGGAGCGACCAGCACCCGCCGGTCGAGAAACCCGTCGCTGGCGTCCGAGCGCAGTTCGACCGCGCTGTCGTCCAGCAACGCCGCGTAAACGGGCGCGCCGCCGGGAAACAGGCCGAGCAGCGCCATCAGCCGCGGCGTCCCGAGCGCCTCGATCTCGTCGAGGCGAAACAGCGGATCGAGGTCGGCGGCGCGCTTCTTCAGCATCGGCGTATCGCGGCAGATGATCAGCGCGCGAGCGTCGGCTCGGGCGCGCAGCGCGGACAGGAACGCCTCGTCTTCGCGCCGCTCGGACAGGCGGTCGAGTGGATTGGCGGCGAAGCCGAACTGCATCGCCCGGTCGCCCGATTTGAAAAAAGCCTCATTCATGCTTTCAACGCTCCATTCAACCACCGCCGCGGCGCCCCGGCCATCGCACTGGCCAAGCAGACCATTAGCGGATTAAATCGCCGCGAATTGAGAACTGGACCTCAATATTGCGAGAAAGCCTCATGACGGCGCGAATCACAAGGCGCGCGACTCTCAAAGGCGCCGCCGCCGCTCTCCTCCTGCCGCCGGGCCTCGCCGTCCGGACGGCGCGCGCCGACGGCGAAATCGAGTCGCACGGCCTTTCGTCGTTTGGCGATCTCGCCCTGCCCGCCGATTTCAAGCATTTCGACTATGTCAATCCGGACGCCCCGAAGGGCGGCCTGCTTTCGCTGCAGATCACCGCGACCGGCGGCAACCAGAATTTCGACACGTTCGACACCCTGAACATGTTCTCCAGGAAGGGCGACGGCGCGGCCGGCATGACCGCGACCTTCGACAATCTGATGGCGGCGACCGGCGATGAGCCGGATTCGGTCTACGGCCTGGTCGCGCGCGGCGTCCGTTACACCCCGGACAAGCTCCTCTATCGCTTCCTCCTGCGCCCCGAGGCGCGGTTCAGCGACGGCTCCAAACTGACCGCCGCCGACGTCGCGTTCTCTCTGAGCGTTCTCAAGGAAAAAGGCCATCCGACCTATTCGCAGTTGCTCGGCGACTTCGAAAGCGCCGGCGCCGAAGCCGAAGACGTTGTGGTCGTGCGGTTCATCAAGCAGCGCAGCCGCGACGCCCATCTCATCGTCGCCGGCATGCCGATTTTCTCGCAAGCGTGGTGGAAGACCCGCGACTTCGACGCCTCGACAATGGACGCGCCGCTCGGCTCCGGCCCCTATCGGGTGAAAACCTTCGAGCAGGGCCGCTTCATCGAATTCGAGCGGGCCAAGGATTATTGGGCGAAGGACCTGCCGGTCAATGTCGGCGTCAACAATTTCGACCGGCTGCGCTTTGAATACTACCGCGAGCGGCAAGTCGCCTTCGAGGCGTTCAAGGCGGGCGCCACCAACTATCATGAGGAATATACCTCGCGGATCTGGGCGGTCGGATACGACTTCCCGGCCTTTCGCGACGGGCGCGTCAAGAAGGAGGCGCTGCACAACGGGGCGCCGACCGGTTCGCAAGGCTGGTATTTCAATACGCGCCGGGAGCAGTTTCGGGATCCGCGCGTGCGCGAGGCGATCGGTCTGTGCTTCGACTTCGAATGGACCAACAAGAACATCATGTATGGCGTCTACAAGCGCGTGTTTTCCTACTTTCCAGAACACCGCGATGGAGGCGGTCGGCAAGCCCGGCCCTGACGAACTCGCATTGCTGGAGCCGTTTCGCGGCAAGGCGCCCGATGAAGTGTTCGGCGAGCCCTACCGGCCCCCGGTCTCCGACGGTTCGGGAAGCGACCGCGCGCTGCTGAGGCGCGCCGACGAATTGCTGCGCGCCGCGGGATGCGTCCGCGACGGCGGCGTCCTGAAGCTGCCGAGCGGCAAACCCTTCACGATCGAGTTTCTCGACTCCTCGGAGGCTTTGCAGCCGCACACCGCGCCGCTGGAGCAGAACCTGCGCAAGCTCGGCATCGATGCGAAGTCGCGCATCGTTGACGCCGCGCAATACAAGAGCCGAACCGAGAATTTCGATTTCGACGTGATCACCAGCGCATTTGGCGGCGCGCCGACGCCGGGGTCCGAACTGCGCATCTTCTTCAGTTCGAAGGCCGCGACGACGCCGGGCTCGCGCAACATGTGCGGCGTCGCCGACCCGGTCGTCGACGCGCTGGTCGAGAAAATCGCCCAGGCCGAGTCGCGCGTCGCGCTGGATGCCGCCTGCCGCGCGCTCGACCGGGTTTTGCGCGCCGCCCACTACTGGATTCCGATGTGGTATCGCGACCAGGCGCTCGTCGCCTATTGGGACGCCTTCGCCAGACCGGAGCGCCAGCCGAAGCTGGGCACCGGCGCGCCCGAGACCTGGTGGTGGGACGAACAGAAGGCCAAAAAGATTGGGCTCTAGGCGAAATCGACGATGAACCAGCGCCGCCCCGTTGTTCGGCGCCTTCGCCGCGCGTGAGAGCCCAGGTCCCATGCTCGCCTATATTCTCCGCCGCCTCCTTCTGATGATCCCGACCATTTTCGGCATCATGCTCGTCTCGTTCGTCATCGTGCAATTCGTGCCGGGCGGCCCGGTGGAGCGTGCGATCGCCCAGTTGCAGGGGTTCGACGAAGGCGCGACGGCGCGGATCGGCGGGGGCGGCGGCCAGATCGGCGCCGGCGCCATGGCCCATTCGGGCGGCGACGTCTCCTCGCGGTATCGCGGCGCGCAAGGGCTCGATCCGAAGTTCATCAAGGAGCTGGAGAAGCAATACGGCTTCGACAAACCGGCGCCCGAGCGTTTCTTGATGCTGGTCAAGGACTACGCGACTTTCGATTTCGGGCGCAGCTATTTCCGCGACGAGCCGGTTCTCAGCCTCATCCGGGAGAAGCTGCCGGTGTCGATCTCGCTCGGATTGTGGATGACCTTCCTGTCCTACGCGATCTCGATCCCGCTCGGCATCAGGAAGGCGGTCAAGGACGGATCGCGTTTCGACACCTGGACCTCGGCGGTGGTGATCATCGGCTATGCGATACCGAGTTTCCTGTTCGCCATCCTGCTGGTGGTGCTGTTTTGCGGCGGATCGTTCTGGCAGATCTTCCCGCTGCGCGGATTGACCTCCGACAATTTCGCCGGCTTCTCCTGGCCGCACAAGGTGCTGGACTATCTGTGGCACATTGCGCTGCCGGTGACGGCGCTGGTGCTCGGCTCGTTTGCGACCTCGACGCTGCTGACCAAGAACTCCTTTCTCGACGAAATCAAGAAGGCCTATGTCCAGACGGCGCGGATGAAGGGTCTGAGCGAGCGGCGCGTGCTTTACGGCCACGTCTTCCGCAACGCCATGCTGATCGTCATCGCCGGCTTCCCCGGCGCGTTCATCGGCGCGTTCTTCACGGGATCGCTGCTCATCGAGCAGGTGTTCTCGCTCGACGGGCTCGGCTATCTCTCCTACGATTCGCTGATGAACCGCGACTATCCGGTCGTGCTCGGCAATCTCTACATCTACGCCCTGCTCGGCCTGGTGGTGAACCTCATCTCCGACCTGACCTACACCTGGATCGATCCGCGCATCGATTTCGAAACGCGGGAGGTCTGAGATTTGACCGGGGAAGGCGAAACTGCGAGCCGCCACGGCTGGCTGCGGCTCGGGCCGATGAACCGGCGCCGACTCCACAACTTTCGCCGCAACCGGCGCGGGCTCTGGTCGTTCTGGATTTTCCTCGTTCTGTTCGTCGTCTCGCTGTTCGCCGAATTCGTCGCCAACGACCGGCCGATCGTCGCCTCCTACAAAGGCGAGACTTTGTTCCCCGTGCTCTTCGACTATCCCGAAGAGAAATTCGGCGGCTTTCTCGCGCAAACCGACTATCGCGACCCGGTCATCTCGAATGAGATCGAGGCGCATGGCTGGGCGATCTGGCCGCCGATCCGCTTCGCCAACAACACCCACAATCTCAATCTGCCGACGCCGGCGCCTTCCGCGCCGACCTGGATGCTGAGCGAGGCGCAGTGCCAGGCCGCGCTGGCCACTCAGGCCGCCCGCGATCCGCTGCCGCGCCCAAAGGCCCCGGCTCCTGTCGCGACATCGAGTGGAACTGGCTCGGGACGGATGACCAGGGGCGGGACGTCGTGGCCCGGCTGATCTATGGCTTTCGCCTGTCGATCCTGTTCGGGCTGACGCTCGCCGGCGTCTCCTCGGTGATCGGCGTCGCCGCGGGCGCGGTGCAGGGCTATTTCGGCGGCTGGCTCGATCTGATCATGCAACGGCTGATCGAGATTTGGTCGTCGCTGCCCCACCTCTACATCCTGATCATCCTTTCGGCGATCCTGGCGCCGAGCTTCCTCGTGCTTCTGGTGATCCTGCTGCTGTTCTCCTGGGTCAATCTGGTTCACGTCGTGCGCGCCGAATTCCTGCGCGCGCGCAACTTCGAATATGTCAACGCGGCGCGCGCGCTCGGCCTCTCCAACGCCAGGATCATCGTCAAGCACGTCCTGCCCAACGCGATGGTGGCGACGCTGACCTTCCTGCCCTTTGTCGTGAACTCGTCGATCAGCACGCTGACCTCGCTCGATTTCCTGGGGCTCGGCCTGCCGCCCGGCTCGCCGTCGCTCGGCGAATTGCTGCTGCAGGGCAAGTCCAATCTGTCCGCGCCATGGCTGGGTCTTTCGGCCTTCGCCATCGTCGCCGTGATGCTGTCCTTGCTGATTTTCATCGGCGAGGCGGTGCGCGACGCTTTCGATCCGCGAAAGACCTTCACGTGACCCGGGACTCTCGCGCAGACCCGACCTCCGCGCCGAACAGCCCATCGGCGCGCCCCGATGAGCCCCCGCTGCTCGACGTGCGCGATCTCTCGGTCGCGTTCTCGCAAGGCGGCGTCGCCCAGACCGTCGTCGACCGCGTGTCGTTCCGGCTCGAGAAGGGCGACACGCTGGCGCTGGTCGGCGAGTCCGGCTCGGGCAAGTCGGTGACGGCGCTGTCGCTGGCGCGACTGCTGCCCTATCCGACGGCGAGCCATCCCTCCGGCGAGATATTGTTCAAGGGCGAAGATGTCCTGAAAATGCCGGACGCGCGCTTGCGCGCTATGCGCGGCGCCGGCGTCACCATGGTGTTTCAGGAGCCGATGACCTCGCTCAATCCGCTACATACGATCGAGCGACAGGTCGGCGAAATCATCGCGCTGCACCGCGGCGCTCAATCGACGCGCGCGCAGGTCGTCTCGCTGCTGACCGAAGTCGGGATCGTCGATCCGGCTTCGCGGCTCGGCGCCTATCCGCATCAGCTCTCGGGCGGCCAGCGCCAGCGCGTGATGATCGCGATGGCGCTCGCCAACCGGCCCGACCTGTTTATCGCCGACGAGCCGACGACGGCGCTCGACGTCACCGTGCAGGCGCAGATCCTGAAACTGCTCAAGGAGCTCCAGGCGAAGCACGGCATGGCGATGCTGTTCATCACGCATGACCTCGGCATCGTGCGAAAGGTCGCACGGGACGTCGCGGTGATGCAAAAGGGACGCATCGTCGAGGCTGGCCCGATGAGCCGGATTTTCGCCGATCCGCAGCATGACTATACAAAGGCGCTCCTCGCCGCCGAGCCCAAGGGCGATCCGCCGCTGTCGGACGCCGCCGCCCCGGCCGTTTTCGAAGCGAACGACGTCAAGGTGTGGTTTCCGATCAAGCGCGGCCTGATGCGGCGAACGGTCGGCTATGTGAAGGCGGTCGACGGCGTTTCGATCATCGTCCGCGAGGGACAGACGGTGGGCGTGGTCGGCGAATCCGGCTCGGGCAAGACGACGCTGGGTCTGGCCATGCTGCGGCTCATTCGCTCGGAAGGGACCATCGTCTATTGCGGCAGGCGCATCGACTCGCTCGGCTCCCGCGAAATGCGCCCGTTGCGGCGCGACATGCAGATCGTCTTTCAGGACCCGTTCGGCTCGCTGTCGCCCCGTCTGTCGGTCGCCGAGATTGTCGAGGAAGGCCTGCTGGCGCAAAAGACCAGGATGAACGCGGCGGAACGGCGCGCGGCGGTGGCGCGCGCCCTGGCCGACACCGGACTCGATCCCGCCTCCATGGACCGCTATCCGCACGAGTTCTCGGGCGGCCAGCGCCAGCGCATCGCGATCGCCAGAGCGATGGCGCTCGATCCGAAATTCATCGTGCTCGACGAACCGACCTCGGCGCTCGATATGTCGGTCCAGGCGCAGATCGTCGATCTGCTGCGTGATTTGCAGAAGCGGCGCGCCCTCGCCTACTTGTTCATTTCGCACGATCTGAAGGTCGTGCGCGCGCTGGCCTCCGAGATCATCGTCATGCGTCACGGCCAGGTGGTTGAAAGCGGCCAGGCGGCGCGCGTGTTCGCCTCGCCGCAGAGCGACTATACCAAGGCCCTGTTCGCCGCCGCTTTCAATATCGAGGCCGACCCGCGCGGCGTCGTCAGTCAATGAGTGGGATGGTCCCATGAAACAGGTCATCGGCCGCGCCATCATCGTCGTGCTCGACTCGGTCGGCTGTGGCGGCGCCGAGGACGCCGCGTCCTACGGCGACGAGGGCGCCGATACGCTCGGCCATATCGCGCAGGCCTGCGCGCAAGGGCGCGGCGATCGCGCCAGCGTGCGCGCCGGCCCGCTCGATCTGCCCAATCTCGGAAGGCTCGGTCTCGGACAGGCGATGCAAGCCTCGTCCGGCCATGCGCCGCCGGGTTTGCCGCGGGGCGCGCCGACCGGGCAATGGGGCTATGGCGTCGAGACGTCCTTCGGCAAGGATACGCCGTCGGGACATTGGGAAATCGCGGGAACGCCGGTGCGATTCAACTGGGGTTATTTCCCCCGGACCATCCCGGCGCTGCCGCGCGAACTGACGCAGGCGCTGATCGCCGAGGCCGAACTGCCAGGCATTCTCGGCGACAAACACGCCTCGGGAACGGAGGTGATCGAGGAACTCGGCGAAGAACACCTGCGCAGCCTCAAGCCGATCTGCTACACCTCCGCCGACTCGGTTCTGCAGATCGCCGCGCATGAAGAAGCGTTCGGCCTGGAGCGGCTTTACGCGCTGTGCAGAATCGCCCGCCGCCTTTGCGACCCGCTCAATATCGGCCGCGTCATCGCCAGACCGTTTCTCGGCCGAACCGTCGCCGATTTCGCGCGCACCAGCCATCGCAAGGATTTCGCGATGCCGCCGCCCGCGGGAAATCTGCTGGAGCGCGCCGCTGAGGCCGGGCGCGACATTGTGACGATCGGCAAGATCGGCGACATTTTCGCCCATCGAAACACCGGACGCGAAATGAAAGGCGCAAGCAATGCGGATAACTTCAATCTAACCTTGTCGGCGCTCGGCGAGGCGGCCGACGGCGGACTGGTTTTCGTCAATCTCGTGGATTTCGACACGGAGTTCGGCCATCGCCGCGACGTTCCGGGCTATGCCGCCTGCCTCGAATCGTTCGACGCGCGGCTGCCCGAACTGACCGCCGCGAAGCGCGACGCCGACTTTTGCGTGATCACCGCCGACCATGGCAACGACCCGACGTGGCGCGGCTTCGACCATACGCGCGAGCACGTGCCGATCCTCGCGTTCGGCGGCGGCGTCGCGCCGGGTCCGATCGGCCGGCGCGAAACGCTGGCCGACATCGCCGAAACGATCGCGCGACGGCTCGGCCTGCCCCCCGGCGCGCACGGCGCGAGCTGGCTGCCGTGACCTTCGCGCTCGATCCGCGGCTGGCCGCCGATACGATCGAGATCGGCGACCTCGCGCTGTCGCGCGTCCTGTTGATGAACGATGCGCGCTATCTCTGGCTCATTCTTGCGCCGCGGCGCGACAATTTGAGCGAAATTGTCGATCTCGACGGCGCCGATCGCACCCTCCTCATGGAGGAGATCGCCGCCGCCTCCAGAGCGCTGATCGGCGCGCCCGGCGTCGACAAGATCAATGTCGGCGCGCTGGGCAATATCGTGCGGCAGTTGCATATCCACGTCGTTGCGCGCCGCTTCAATGACGCGGCGTGGCCCGGTCCGGTGTGGGGCGCCGGCTCGGCGCAGCGCTACGAGGCGGAGGCGGCGCGCAAGATCGCGCAAGATCTTCAAGAAGCTTTGATTCCCGCCGCGCCGCGGTGAGAGCCTTGCGCGCGCCGACGGGCGCGACTAGTGTCCGCGCCTATGCGCTGAAACGAGCCGCGAGCCGCGCGCATTCCTTAATTGTCAAATGAGAATGCGATGTCCGTTTCCACCTCCGCCGCCGACTATATCGTCGATCGTCGCCGATTGCGGCGGCAGGTGACGTTCTGGCGGCTGATCGCGTTGATTGTCGCGGCGTTGGCGATCCTCGCCGTCGCCTATCGATTTTCGGGCCTCGCGGACGCCTCGAACCAGCCGCATATCGCGCGACTGGCGATCCAGGGCGTCATCACCGGCGATGAAGCGACGCTGCGCACGATCCGCGATATCGCCGATTCCAAGGCCGCCGCGGCGGTTCTCACCATCTCGAGTCCCGGCGGCACGACGGCCGGTTCGGAGCGGCTGTTCGACGAATTGCGTCTTCTGGCGGCGAAAAAGCCGGTCGTCGCGGTGGTCGGCACGATGGCGGCTTCCGGCGCCTATATCGCGGCGCTCGGCGCCGATCGAATTTTCGTCCAGCGCAACTCGCTCGTCGGGTCGATCGGCGTCATCATCGAATTTCCGAACTTTTCCGGGTTGCTGGACAAGATCGGCGTGCAGCTCGAGGAAGTGAAGTCCTCGCCGCTGAAAGCCGCGCCGAACGGCATGACGCCGACGAGCGAGGCGGCGCGCGCCGCGATGGCGGCGCTGGTCGCCGATTCCTACGATTGGTTCAAGGGCCTCGTCCGGGATCGCCGGCATTTGAGCGACGAGGAGCTGGCGCAAGTGTCGGACGGGCGGGTGTTCACCGGCCGTCAAAGCCTGCCGCTGAAGCTCGCCGACGCCATCGGCGGCGAGCGGGAAGCGATCGCCTGGCTCGAAAAGGAGAAGGGCGTCGCCAAAGACCTGCCGGTGCGCGATTGGCGGCCAAAGACGAGTTTGGCGTTCGGCCTGCTCGGATCGGCGGCCTCGGTCGCGGAAGGGTTTGGACTGACGGGGCTGGCCGGTCTTCTCAAGCGGGGCGAACTGGCGGGCGACGTCCAGTTGCTTGACGGCCTTGTGTCTCTTTGGCAGCTTCCCTCGGGCAATTGACCGCCGCTTGACCGGCGCCTCTGCATCGCGTTCTCTGGGGAGGGGGTATTCCAGTGATCAAATCTGAACTGGTGCAGCGGATGGCGGCGCGCAATCCCCATCTCTATCAGCGCGACGTCGAAAACATCGTCGATGCGATCCTCGATGAAATCACCGCGGGACTGGCGAGGGGCGAGCGAGTTGAATTGCGGGGCTTCGGCGCTTTCTCGACCAAACAGCGCTCGGCGCGAACCGGACGCAATCCGCGCACCGGCGACCAGGTGCCGGTGATCGAAAAGCTGGTGCCGTTCTTCAAGACGGGAAAGGAAATGCGCGAGCGGTTGAACAAGACGCCGCCCGCGTGAGCCGCCCGGCGCGATCGTCTTTTTCCGCTCGTCGTTCACCGGGGCTCGCGCGCTGGCGCTGCGCGGTCGCTTGACGACGGCGCAGACGCGCAGGAAAGCCGCAATGAAGACTCTCCTCAAATTCATCGTCCTCACGCCGATCGCGATTCTGCTGCTGGCGTTCGCCTTCGCCAATCGGCATATCGTGACGGTGTCGTTCGATCCGTTCGCCGCCGACAACACGCCCGCTGTCGCGGCGATCAGCGCGCCGCTGTTCCTCGTGCTGTTTCTGGCGGCGATGATCGGCGTGCTGGCCGGCGGCGCGGCGACCTGGCTGCGGCAGGGAAAACATCGCAAGGCCGCGCGCGCCAACCGCGCCGAAGCCGAGCGGTTGCGCGGCCAGGCTCAGGCGTTGCGCGCCGCGCCGAACGACAATCGCGCCGAGCCCGGCGTAAGCCTTCAGCATCGCGCCTGACGCGCCGGAACTGCGCCATGCGTTGGGTCTCCGCCGCGGAAATCGACGAGGCCCTCGATTTTCCCACGCTGATCGATGCGCTCGCGCGAGCCTTCGCTGGCGGATTTGCCGCGCCCAAGCGTCATCATCACGCGATCGAGCGCGCCGGCGCGGCGACCGCCACTCATTTGCTGATGCCGGCGTGGACGACGCAGGACGCAGCGGAGGGCGCCTGGCTCGGCACGAAGATCGTCAACGTCTTTCCCGACAACGGCGCGCGTGGCCTGCCGGCGGTGCTCGGGGTCTATGTCCTGCAATCGGGCGAAACCGGCGAGCCGCTGGCGGCGATGGACGGCGCGCGGCTCACCCATTGGCGCACCGCCGCCGCCTCGGCCCTCGCCGCGCGGTTTCTGGCGCGCCGCGATGCGCGCCGCCTGCTGATGGTCGGGGCCGGCGCGCTCGCGCCGTTTCTCGTGCGCGCGCACGCCGCGGTGCGGCCGATCGAAGAGGTGACGGTGTGGAACCATCGTCGCACCGGCGCGGAAAAGCTCGCGGCTTCGCTGTCGGGGCAAGGCTGGCGCGTGAGCGTCGCCGAGGATCTGGAGACCGCGGCGCGCGACGCCGACGTCATTTCCTGCGCCACCCTGTCGGCCGCGCCGCTCATCGCCGGCGCGTGGCTGCGAGAGGGCCAGCATCTCGATCTCGTCGGCGCGTTCAATCTTGACATGCGCGAGGCGGACGACGAAGCGCTGCGCCGCGCGCGCGTTTTCGTCGACACCGACGCCGCGCTCGCCGAGGGCGGCGACGTCGCGCTCGCCTTGCGCGCCGGCGCGATCAATCGCCGCCATGTGCTCGCCGACCTCGGCGCGCTGTGCCGGGGCGCATCGGGGCGCACCGGGCCGCAGGAGATAACCCTGTTCAAATCGGTCGGCGCCGCGCTCGAGGATCTGGCGGCGGCGATGCTGGTGTGGCGCAGGTTGGCGCCATCCTGAACAACCTCGCCTTTGACAAGGCGCGCGGATTGGCGGAAAGGAGCGCCATGTCCTCGGTCGTCAAAATCTGCGGCCTGTCGAGCGCGCCGACGCTGGAGGCGGCGCTCGACGCGGGCGCCGACATGGTCGGATTCGTGTTCTTCGAGCGCAGTCCGCGCTTCGTCGGGCTCGATCACGCGCGCGAACTCGGCGCGCAGGCGCGCGGCCGCGCCAGGATCGTCGCGCTCAGCGTCGACGCGCCGGATCGCACGCTGGCGGCGATCGTCGCAAGGCTCGAGCCCGATCTCCTGCAATTGCACGGCGCCGAAAGCCCGGCGCGGGTCGCCGAGATCGCCCGTCAGTTCGGCGTTCCCGTCATGAAGGCGCTGGGCGTCGCCGAAGCGTCGGACTTCGACAAGGCGCGCCTGTATGAGGGCGCTGCGGACTGGCTGCTGATCGACGCCAAGCCGCCCAAGGACGCGACGCGTCCGGGCGGCAACGGCGCGCCGTTCGACTGGCGCCTCGCGCGCGCCTTCGCGCCGCCGCGGACCGTGGCTGCTGTCGGGCGGCCTCGACGCGGCGAATGTCGCCGACGCGATCGCGCTTTCGGGCGCGCGCGGCGTCGACGTCTCCTCGGGAGTCGAGAGCGCGCCGGGCGTGAAGGACATCGGCAAGATCAGGGCGTTCATTGCAGCGGCGCGCGCCGGGTTTGCGCAGGCCGACTGCGCCGGCGCATCATCGGCGCCGGCGGACCCGGCGCCGCGTGGGAGAGTCGCGTGACCAGGATCGACAAGCAGAATTCGTTCCGCAACGGCCCCGACGAGCGCGGGCATTTCGGCATATTCGGCGGGCGCTTCGTCGCCGAAACGCTGATGCCGCTCGTGCTGTCGCTGGAGCAGGCCTATGAGGCGGCCAAGGCCGATCCGGCCTATCAGGGCGAACTCGATCATTTCCTCAAACATTACGCGGGGCGACCGAGTCCGCTCTATTTCGCCGAGCGGCTGAGCGAGCGGCTGGGCGGCGCAAAAATCTACTTCAAGCGCGAAGAGCTGAACCACACGGGATCGCACAAGATCAACAATGTCATGGGCCAGATCCTGCTCGCCCGCCGCATGGGCAAGCCGCGCATCATCGCCGAGACCGGGGCCGGCCAGCACGGCGTCGCCACCGCCACCGCCTGCGCACGCTTCGGGCTGGAATGCGTGGTCTATATGGGCGCGGTCGATGTCGAACGGCAGAAGCCGAATGTGTTCCGCATGAAGATGCTGGGCGCCGAGGTGCGCCCGGTGCAGTCCGGCGCCCGCACGCTGAAAGATGCGATGAACGAGGCCCTGCGCGACTGGGTCACCAACGTCGACGATACGTTCTATTGCATCGGCACGGCGGCCGGCCCTCATCCCTATCCCGCGATGGTGCGGGATTTGCAGAGCGTCATCGGCCGAGAGACGCGCGAGCAGATGATGGCGGCGGAAGGGCGGCTGCCCGACAGCCTCGTCGCCTGCATCGGCGGCGGCTCCAACGCGATCGGCCTGTTCCATCCGTTCCTTGACGACCCGGGCGTCGAAATGTTCGGCGTCGAGGCGGCCGGCCACGGCCTCGAGATTCCCGACGGGCACGCCGCCTCGCTGACGGGCGGCCGGCCCGGCGTGCTCCACGGCAACCGCACCTATCTGCTGATGAACGACGACGGCCAGATCAACGAGGGCCATTCGATCTCCGCCGGCCTCGACTATCCCGGCGTCGGCCCCGAACATTCCTGGCTCAAGGAGAGCGGCCGCGTGACCTATGTCTCGGCGACCGACGCCGAGGCGCTCGCAGCTTTCCAGCTCTGCAGCCGGCTGGAGGGCATCATCCCGGCGCTGGAGCCGGCGCATGCTCTGGCCGCGGTGTCGCGCCTCGCGCCCGAGAGGCCGCGCGATCATCTGATGGTGGTCAACCTGTCGGGGCGCGGCGACAAGGACATCTTCACCGTGGCGGATCACCTCGGCGGCATGTAGGCGGCGCTGAGCTTACCCCTGGCGGGCGAAGCCGGCGGCCCGGCGCCGCGCCCAGGCCAGGGCGTCGTCCGCCACCGCGGTGAAATGCGCGCCGTCGATTTCCGATCCCTCCAGCGCCGACAGCGCCGCGCCGGCGGCGACGGTCATCATCACCGTCACGCACGCCGACCCGAGCTCTTCGTCCTCGATGTCGAGCCGGCGCGCCTTGCGCTGCGTGGCGCGCAGCGCGTCGCGCAGCAACTGGTCGAACTCGCGCAGCAGGTCGCGCTTGGCCCCGCTCAATCCTGCACATTCGGCAACCGTTGGAAAGGCCATCGCGGACTCCCACGCCGGCCGGCGAAAACCACCCCGCCGCCCCGCCGCTCAAGATCAAAACGTCGATCTTCGCCCCCCGCGCGCCCCGCTTCAACACCCCGATTCCTGCGTCCCCTGCCGCGCCGACTGGTTCGCTCTCGCACGTCGCGCGAGGGCGGCGAATCGCCGCGCGTCTCGATGATAGCAGCCGATGCACTGACGCTCCACCTCGGCGAAGAGCCGGTAGTGTCTCAGTTTGAGTTTCTGCTCACGAGTTAAAGTGGGCCTGGCGCGTCGGCGCGATCCATCCGGGCGAGTTGTGTGATCATGCAGGAATGTACGTCAACCTGATCACATCCTCGCCAATTCGATCGCCGGCCACAAGGTGGAGTGGTGGCCGGGGACCGGCGAAGAATGGCTTGCCGCGACCAAGCACGACGGGGTGGAGGTAGAGTCTATACTCATCAATGAGACCAAGGTCGGTCAGGCTTCGCGCCAGATCTGGTCCAGCGACTTCAATCTCCCCAGCGAGTTCGGCCTTCAGCCCGCGCGTCACCGCCTCGAGGTTATCTGCGACAAGGGTGGCGTTGGGGCCGACTGACGTAAGCGAGCGCGACAGGACCCACTTTGGTTGGCTCCGCCATGCCGCCGCGAAGTCGCGGAACGCCGCGTCCCACTCGGGACGGTCTTCGTCCCAAACGCGCATCACCTCGTACATGCGGCGACCGTACACACTGCCGGCCAAGCCGCGCACTTGCTCGATGAAGTGACGGAAGAGCACCGGACCTGGCGCAAACTCGGTGTGGTCTATGTAACCGTCCAGGGACTGGTTCATTCCGAAGATGAGCTTCGCCATGCCACAAAACTCCATCTCAAGTTCTTCAGAATAGCTTGAGCCGACATTGCGCAGAAGTGAGGTTGGAAACGATCTGCGCGCCACATCGTCGGTGTGATCAATAACCAGAGGTCCGCTTTCCACTCAATCCCGAGTTTCAAACTGAGACACTACCGAAGAGCCGGTAGCGGTTCGGTTTGAAATCTAACGCGATCCATGTTTCGACCAGTCAGCCGGGTCGATAAATTCGAGCTCTTGCAGACGGGGCGGACCGCCGCCGCGCATTTCGCTTTGAGGATAGTCGAGCTCCCATAAGCCTTTTGTCTCTTTGTGCCGGAACAGCTTGCGCCAACCGCCATCTGGCGGGCGAACCCCAGTTTCGGTCAGCTTCTCCGTGAGCAAGTGATTGATGCGTGATGCGTCGCCCTCGACGACCATCGCGCCGCGCCCAAATGTCCCGCAGTTCAATCATATCAAGCCACAGCGATGCTTTTTTGTACCGACCGCCCTTCAGGGCGATCGCACTATTGCCCGAAGCATGGATGGATGCAGCGACCGCGCGAAGCTGCCATCGCCAACGAAAATTCAGACCGAGACACGGCCGGGAGCCTCATTCTGCTCAGCTTGGCGCTTATCAAAACGCCATCCTACCATTGATCCGCTTTTTCCGAAACATTTTGTCGCAATGATTCGAAGACCACAGCGGCGCCAATTGTCGGATCACCCGAGTCGCGCTCACGCGCCGGCCATGCTAACCACCCGCGATGACCACCCGCATCGACACCCGTTTCGCCGCCCTGCGCGATGAAGGCCGCGCCGCTTTGGTGACCTTTGTCACCGCCGGCGACCCCGATCCCGCGACTTCGCTGGCCATTCTCCAGGCGCTGCCGGCCGCCGGCGCCGATGTCATCGAGGTCGGCATGCCGTTCTCCGATCCGATGGCCGACGGGCCGGCGATCCAGGCTTCCGGCCTGCGCGCCCTGAAGGGCGGCCAGACCATGCGCCGCACACTCGCGCTGATCGCCGACTTTCGCCGCGGCGACGCCGACACCCCGCTGATCCTGATGGGCTATTACAATCCGATCTATGTCTACGGCGTTGAGGCGTTCCTGCGCGACGCAAGGAGCGCCGGCGTCGACGGGTTGATCGTCGTCGATCTGCCGCCGGAGGAAGACGAGGAGCTCTGCCTGCCGGCGCTGCGGGCCGGGCTGAATTTCATCCGCCTGGCGACGCCGACCACCGACGACGCGCGCCTGCCCGCCGTGCTCGCCAACACATCGGGCTTCGTCTATTACGTGTCGGTCGCCGGCACCACGGGCGCCGCGGCGCCCGACGCCGGCAAGGTCGGCGCCGCGGTTGCGCGAATCAAGGCGCATACCCATCTGCCGGTGGCGGTGGGTTTTGGCGTTCGCGACGCCGCCAGCGCGGCGGCGATCGCCGCCGACGCCGATGGCGTGGTGGTCGGCTCGGCGATCGTCGAAGCGGTGCGCGGCTCGCTCGACAACGGCGCCGCCAGCGCGGCGACGTTGCCGGCGGTGACCGGTCTGGTGGCGCGGCTCGCCGAGGGCGTGCGAAGCGCCCGCCTCGCCCGGTGACTGTTGCGCCGCGGCGCACGATGAAGGGCAAATGAAGGGAATGCGATGAACTGGATTTCCGACGTCGTTCCCCCGAAGATCCGCTCCTTTCTGCGGCGCGAGACGCCGGAGAATCTGTGGGTCAAATGCCCCGAGAGCGGCCAGTTGATCTTCCACAAGGACCTGGAGGCCAATCTTTTCGTCGTGCCGGGCTCCGGCTATCACATGGCGATCGGCGCCAAGGCGCGGCTCGCCAGCCTGTTCGACAACGGCCGCTACGACGAACTGCCGACCCCCGAGGTTCCCACCGATCCGCTGAGATTCCGCGACATCAAGCGCTATTCCGACCGATTGAAGGAATATCGCACCAAGACCGGCGCCCCCGACGCGATCACCCTCGCGGTCGGCGCGCTGGAAGGGCTCACCGTCACCGTCGCGGCGCAGGACTTCGCGTTTCAGGGCGGCACGCTGGGCATGGCGGCGGGCGAGGCGATCATCGCCGGCATGCACGCGGCGCTCGACCGGCGCACCCCTTTCATCATCTTCACCGCCTCCGGGGGCGCGCGCATGCAGGAAGGCGTGTTCGCGCTGATGCAGATGCCGCGCACCACGGTCGCGGTGCGCCAGCTTCGCGCCGCCGGGCTGCCCTATATCGTCGTGCTGACCAATCCGACCACCGGCGGCGTCACCGCCTCCTATGCGATGCTCGGCGACATCCATATCGCCGAGCCGGGCGCGGTGATCGGCTTCGCCGGGGCGCGGGTGATCGAGCAGACGATCCACGAACGTTTGCCGGAAGGCTTCCAGCGCGCCGAGTTCCTCAAACGGCACGGCATGGTCGACATGGTCGCGACCCGCCACGAACTGCGCCCGCTGCTCGCCCGCCTGTGCCGGTTGCTGACCCATGCGCCCAAGGCGGAGGCGCCCGAGCCCGCGGCGGCCTGAGCGCGAGCGGCGGTCATCCCGAGCAACGTCACGGCGCAACGCAGACCGTTGTGCTAAGCAGTCAATTCAGGCGCGCCGGTCCGCCCTGGACCGCCCCGCCGGAGGCAGGAATATCGGCATGAACCAGCAGGATGCGATCGTCTCGCGCTTCGCTCCGCTCCATCCCCAGCGGATCGATCTGTCGCTCGGGCGCATCGAACGCCTGCTCGCCGATCTCGGCGCGCCGCAGACCCGCGCGCCCCCGGTGGTGCATGTCGCCGGCACCAACGGCAAGGGCTCGACGATCGCCTTCATGCGCGCCGCGCTGGAGGCGGCGGGCAAGCGCGTCCACGTCTACACCTCGCCCCATCTCGTGCGGTTCAACGAACGCATCCGGCTCGCCGGCGAACTCGTCGACGACGAGCGGATGTTCGCCGCCTTCGATCGCTGCGAGGCGGTCAACGCCGGCCAGCCGATTTCGGTGTTCGAGATCACCACCGCCGCGGCCTTGCTGATGTTCAGCGAGGTCGCCCGCCGACTATCTGCTGCTCGAGGTCGGCCTTGGCGGACGCTATGACGCGACCAACGTCATCGACGCGCCGGCCGTCACGGTGATCACCCCGGTGTCGATGGATCATCCCGAATTCCTCGGCGCGACGGTCGACAAGATCGCCTATGAAAAGGCGGGCATTCTCAAGCGCGGCGCCCCGGCGGTGATCGCCGAGCAGGACGGGCTGGCGCTGGCGGTGATCGAGCGCGAAGCCCTGCGGGTCGGCGCGCCGCGCATCGTCGGCGGCCGCGATTTCACGATGCACGAGGAGAACGGCCGGCTGGTGTTCGAGGACGCGATCGGGCTGCTCGACCTGCCGCTGCCGCGCCTGCCCGGCCGCCATCAGCATGTCAACGCCGCCAACGCGCTCGCCGCGCTGCGCGCGATCGAACCCGACTTGAGCGCGCGCGTGCTGGAGCGCGGCGTCGCCGAGGCCGACTGGCCGGCGCGGCTGCAACGCCTGCGCGCCGGGCCGCTGGTCGACCTCGCGCCGCCGCGCGCCGAGCTCTGGCTCGACGGCGGCCACAACGAGGAAGGCGGGCGCGCGCTGGCGCAGGCGATGGCCGATTTCGAGGATCACTCGCCCCGCCCGCTGGCGCTGATCTGCGGCACGCTGAACACCAAGGACACCGCCGGGTTCCTGCGTCATTTCAAGGGCCTCGCGCAGGAGACGCTCGCCGTGCCGATAGCCGGCGAACACGCCGGCCGGACCGCCGACGAAGTCGCCGCCTTCGCGCGCAGCGTGGGACTGAGCGCCGCCGCCTGTCCCAGCGTCGAGGCGGCGCTGCGCTTCCTCGCCGCCCGCGACTGGCCGACCCCGCCGCGCATCCTGATCGCCGGATCGCTGTACCTGGCCGGGACCGTGCTGACGGCGAACGGGGCGGTGCTGCGGTAAGGGGGCGGCGCGTCGAACGCCGCCTCAATGCGGCATTGAAAGGTTTCGATATTCCCTCCTTCGTTCCGGGGAGGGTTAGGGAGGGGGTCGCATCGCCCTCTCCTCTTGAGGCGCAACTCCGCTTTACACCCAACGGCGGCGCGACCCCCCATCCCGGCCTTCCCCCACAAGGGGGGAAGGGGAAGGTTGGCGGCCTTGCGACGTCATTGGCGCACCCGCCGGCCTCTCACGCGTGACTTGCCTGCGGCGATGTCTCATAGTCGAACCGGTGTCCGATCGTCGGCGCACCGTCGGTCTCTTCGAATTCCATTCCGCGGCTCAATCCGAACCATCCGACCCGAAATGACCTGGACGGGCCTTGCGGCGCTCACCATCCTTGTGCTGACCTACGCCGGCGTCGCCGTCGGGCGCTTTCCCGGCTTGCGCCTCGACCGCGCCGGCATCGCGCTGCTCGGCGGCGCGGCGATGATCGCCATCGGCGCCCTCAGCATGGACGACGCCTACCGCGCGATCAATTTCGACACCATCGCGCTGCTGCTCGGCATGATGATCGTCGTCGCCCATCTGAAAGTGTCGGGCGTCTTCCGCGGTCTCGGCGCGCTGGCGATCAGCCATGCGCATGCGCCGTTCGTGCTGCTGGTCATGGTGACGCTGCTGACCGGCATCCTGTCGGCCTTCCTGGTCAACGACGCGATCTGCCTGGTGATGGCCCCGATCGTCGTCCATGTGACGCGCGCGATCGACCGCGATCCCGTGCCCTATCTCGTCGCCACCGCGACCGCCTCCAATTGCGGGAGCGTCGCGACGATCACCGGCAATCCGCAGAACATGGTGATCGGGGCGCTGTCGGGCATATCCTATCCCGCGTTCTCGGTCGCGCTGGCGCCGATCGCGGCGTTCGGCCTTGCGGCGGTCGTGGTGATCGTGCGCATCGTCTACCGCGCCGAATTTGCGCGCCGCGCCGAGCTGAATTTCCAGCCGACCCGCGGCCCGACGCATCCGCGCCAGATGATCAAGGCGTCGCTGGTGTGTCTCGGGCTGGCGATCGCCTTCTTCGCCGGGGTTCCGGTCGCCGAAGCGGCGCTGGTCGGCGGCGCCCTGCTGCTGTTCACCCGGGCGATCAAGCCGGCGCGCATCTATCGCGAGATCGACGGGCCGCTGTTGTTCATGTTCGCCGGCCTGTTCGTCGTCGTCGCCGGCGCCGAGCGCGTGCTGCTGACGCCGGACATCATCGCTTCGACCAAGGGCCTCGGCCTCGACGACGTCTGGCGGCTCTCCGGCTTCACCGCAGTTCTGTCCAACATAACCAGCAACGTGCCGGCGGTGCTGGCGCTGAAGCCGTTCATTCCCGGCCTCCACGATCCCCGGCGGGCCTGGCTGGTGGTCGCGATGAGTTCGACGCTGGCCGGCAATTTCACGCTGCTCGGATCGGTGGCCAACCTGATCGTCGCCGAGCAGGCGCGCGCGGCGGGGGCGCGGCTGAGTTTCGGAGCCTATTTCAAGGTGGGGCTGCCGCTGACCGCGATCACGTTGCTGGCCGGCACGGCGTGGCTGGCGTTCGGGGGATGAACGGGCGATAGCAGCCGGCGCTCGGCCGCCGGCCAATCGCCGACGCTCGCGACGGCGCAGAACCTCTGTCGGATCGAGCGCGAAGAGACCGCGCGCAGTTCGTCGTTTCGCAGACTCGAGCCTAATATTGAGTGTCGCACGAAGATCGACTCTGTTGAGCGGGTCCCTCCGGTGCAACCGATCGAAGCTATTCGTCGGCAGATGAGGCCTCGTGGTCCGCGCCACCAACAAAGGCTTTGGCCACAAGTTCCTTAGTGACTGCTGCTGTGAATTTTGCGAAGTCGTCTGCGGTGCTCAGATAGAAGCGCAAGCTCCGATTCTCGTGGACTGGCTTGACCTCCTCGGGTTCCGAAAGGCGCGATCGCCAAAATAACTCGTCATCATCAAATCGACCAATCTGCCAAACGTACGCGAATTTCGCTCGGCCGCTCACCGAAAAGCGCCGTCTCCCCTGAATGCGGTAAAATAGTCGCCGCCGCTTGAGCATCAACTCTTAATTCTTGTCCACTTCCTTTCTGAAAAAATTCTTCACAGCGGAATTCTCGACAGTGGCGAGCGCGCTGTCCCAATCGGTTGGGAAATTTGACGCGCGGGTCGATGGCAAACCAGAGCCGCGCGTCAGAGCTGCAATCTCGATTGGAGGATAGACACGCGTGCAAGTGAGATAGTCATCGCTATTTTCGCGAGATAGCTGTAGGCGGTAGCATCGAATATCGACGCCATAGTTTTCGTGGAGCCACTCCGAAGCTATCAGGAGGGCGGGGTCGAAATCCTCTGCGATCAGAACGATGCGCTGCGCCTGATTGATATAGGAAATGTCTAATGCCGTATGAGCCTCAATGGCGGCCCTAGCATCGTCAGTCGGTTGCTTGTAGTTCGCAACCAGCGCTTCCACAAACTGCTCTGGCGTCCATCGGGAAATCATACCGGCGTAGCTAATGGCCTGTAATAACTGCAGTTTGCGACTACCCCGCTTCAATTCGACCACGACTGCGCTACCGGCATCGTCTATCGCCAAGATGTCAATTCTGTCTGGAACGGCTTCAGACGGATGAATTTCTTGTCCGACTATCCACAAACGCTCCCCAATCTCATCACAAAATGCATCAGGGCTATTGAGGATCATCGCCTGAAGATCTCGTTCCCAATGCTCCGCCTGAGACAGTGATGAAGTTGATAGATGGACCAGGACTTTGTCATTTTTGTTTATGCGGAGCATTCGGCGTTACCCCCTGCTTCGTCGGCCTTTGGGCCTGGGCTCACGTCACCCTCTCCGCCGCCAGTTCCCCCGCCAGCGCCCTGGCGATCAGCGCGCGCGTCTCCTCGATGCCGTAGAGCGCGATGAACGAGCCGAAGCGCGGGCCGCGCTCCTCGCCGAGCAGCACCTGATAGAGCATGTTGAACCAGTCGTTCGACACGCCCGGCCGCTCCGGCGTCGCGCCCTTGGCGTTGAGGTCCTGATAGCGCGGGATCGGCCGCGCGAGATCGTAGAGCGCGTGCTGGATGACTTCGGCGCTCGCGTCGGCCGGCAGCGCCGCCAGCACTGGCCGACAGCGCTTCGAGCGCCGCGCGCTCGACCTCGTCGGGCGGCGCGGTAGCGCTTCTTCGGCGCGACGAAATCGCGGAAATAGGCGACCGCATAGGCGACGAGGCGGTCGAGCCGCGGATGGGTCTCCGGCGAAACGCGACGGCGCGTAGCGGCGCAGGAAGCCCCACAGCACCGCCGGGTTCTCGCTGTTGGCGACCGCCGCCAGATTGAGCAGCATGCTGAACGAGACCGGCGTCTCGCCGTCGCCGTGGGCGAGACGTTCGGGCGCCGGCGGCGCGCCGGCGTGGATGTGCCAGACCGGATTGCCGAGCCGCTCCTTCCACTCCTGGCGCGGATAGGCGTCGAGAAAGCCCAGATATTCGTCGACGGTGCGCGGGATGACGTCGAAATACAGCCGCTTGGCCGCCATCGGCTTCTGGAACATGAACAGCGACAGGCTCTCGCGGGCTCGCATAGGTCAGCCATTCGTCGATGGACAGGCCGTTGCCCTTCGACTTGGAGATCTTCTGGCCCTTGTCGTCGAGGAACAGTTCGTAATTGAACCCCTCGGGCGGCGCGCCGCCGAGCGCGCGGGCGATTGCGCGAGGACAGCTTCACCGAATCGATCAGGTCCTTGCCGGCCATCTCATAATCGACGCCGAGCGCGTACCCAGCGCATCGCCCAGTCGGGCTTCCATTGCAGCTTGCATTGGCCGCCGGTGACCGGCGTCTCGAACGCCTCGCCGGTGTCGGGATCGCGCCAGGCGATCGTGCCCGCCTGCCGCGTCATGCGCCAGCAGCGGCACCTGCATCACGATGCCGGTGCGCGGATGGATCGGCAGAAACGGCGAATAGGTCGCGGCGCGCTCCTCGCGCAGCGTGGGCAGCATGATCGCCTGCACCGCCTCGAAGCGCGCCAGCATATGCAGCAGCGCCGCGTCGAAACGCCCGGACGGGTAATAGTCGGTCGACGAGGCGAATTCGTAGTCGAAGCCGAACGCGTCGAGGAAGTCGCGCAGCCGCGCGTTGTTGTGCGCGGCGAAGCTGTCATATTCGCCGAACGGGTCGGGCACCTGGGTCAGCGGCTTGCCGAGATGGGCCGCGATCATTTCCCGGTTCGGAACGTTGTCGGGAACCTTGCGCAACCCGTCCATATCGTCGGAAAAGGCGATCAGCCGCGTCTTGATCCCGTCGCCGGTCAGCACGCGGAACGCGTGGCGCACCATGGTGGTGCGCGCGACTTCGCCGAACGTGCCGATATGCGGCAGGCCCGAGGGGCCGTAGCCGGTCTCGAACAGCACTTCGCGCTGGCCGGTGCGCGCGACGCGCGCGACGAGCTTGCGCGCCTCCTCGAACGGCCAGGCCTTCGAAGCCTGCGCGGCGTCGCGCGCGAGGTCGGATGGCGTTTCACGCATTCTGTTGATCTTGCCTTGAAATTCGGATCGCGGCCAGGCCGGCCGGACGCCGCACAGTAGAAAGACCGGCCGCCGAGTCAATCGGCGGGCGCCGCGGTGGTGGGTCAGTTGGAATTTCCGTTGATGGCCGATACCGGAATGGCAGTTTCAGGACGATGAGGAGGACAAGCGGACGTTCGAAGGGCGCAAGTTGAACGGCATAGTTCGACCTAACTCGGATGTTCGGCCTCCACGGCGCTTAACGTCCGGCCAGCACCCCGGCGACGATGTCTCGCGCGTGAAGCAGGACGGATTTGTGCTCCTCCGCCGAGAACTCGACGAAGCCCAGTCCTCGGAGCAGGAAAATTCCCTCAACGGCCAGCAGGGCGTGACGAACGCCATGGGCGGCGCCGGAATTGGACAGGAGCGGATCGAGCAGCGCGCGATAATAGCGTCGTGCTGGTTCCATCATATCGGGGGCGTGCACCAGCGCGGTTACGAGAAAAGCCGCCTTGCGCGTCGCGGCGTCGTCCTCATCGAGCGCTTCGTCGATGTGGGCTAGAACCAATTCGAAAGGCTCAACCGGCCTGCCGCCAAGCCGCTGGCGCACCGCTTCTTGAAAGCGCGTTACTTCCCGCTCCAACGCCGCGCGAACCAACCCATCCTTGGTCGCGAAGCTGTAGACGAGACCGCCCTTGCTGATCCCCGCACGCTCGGCGACGGCATCGAGCGTGAAATTTCGGCCCCCGGATTCGAGGATCACACGCTCGGCGGCATCCAGAATCCGATCCCGATCAATTTCCTTTTTCCGCGTCAAATCTAGCCCCTTGCTTTTCCGACTGATCAGTCGCATAACCATTTCCGACTGGCCAGTCTGATTACCACGCCGGTGTGCGCCGTGGAAGCTGGTCTCTCAATTTGCCGCGAGGACTGCATGAATTCCGACGGACACCGCACCCGCACGCTGCCGCTGATTGTGGTTCTGGGCGTCATCACCGCCTTCGATGCGATGGCGATCGACCTGTATCTGCCGGGCTTCCGCGACATCGGACGTTCTCTCGGAGCAAACCCCGGCACGATGCAAACATCTCTCTCCGTGTTCGTCGGCGGAGCCGCTATCGGACAACTTTTCTACGGACCCGTGACCGATCGGTTCGGCCGACGCGGACCGCTCGCATTTGGAATTTTGTTGTTTGTTCTGGCGTCGGTCCTCGCGGCTCTTTCTCAGAACATGGCGATGTTCATGGTCGCAAGAGCGCTTCAGGGCCTTGGCGCGGCAGCCGGGCTGGTCATTCCACGAGCGATTATCACCGATCGCTATCAAGGACGCGAGGTAGCGAAACTGTTTTCGGCGTTGTTACAGGTCATGATGATCGCACCGATCGTTGCGCCGCCTATTGGCGGGCTTTTGGTCGCCGCGATGGGGTGGCAGGCGATTTTCTGGTTCCTAGCGCTCTTTGGCGCTGCGTCGCTCGTGGCTCTGCTCAAGATCGTGCCAGAGACACTGGAATCCTCACGCCGTGCGACTGCGGGCCTCCGCGTCACCTTGCTCGACTATGCGGGCCTTTTCAGACGCGGCAGGCTCGCGTGGCTGACCCTTTCAAGCGCTTTCGCCATGGCGGGGCTGTTTGCCTATATCGGCTCATCGTCGTTTGTGTTCGTCGATCATTTCGGCCTGCCGCCGGCAATTTACAGCCTGGTGCTCGCCGGCATTGCCGTCGGGATGGTGATTGGCGGCCAGATCAACGTGCTACTGTTGAGCCGCTGGACGGAACGCCAGATTCTGGTTTTTGGACTTCTGCTGCACGCCGCCTGCTGCGTCGCGCTCCTTATCGCCACCCTTGCCATGGGGGCCGGAGTCTACGTGGCCGGCGCCTTGATTTTCCTTGCCATGGCGAGCCTGATGCTCGTGGTCGGCAATGGCATCGCGCTCGTCATGAAAAGCGCTCCCACCAGCCATGCCGGGTCAGTCTCCTCGTTGCTGGGTGTCCTGCAATACGCCTTCGCTGGTGTCAGCGGCGCGGCTTTGGCGCTCGCGTATGACGCCACCCTTACCCCCTTCATTACGGCAATGCTGTTGTGTGCCGTCGGCGCGCTTATCGCCTTTGTCGTCGCAACGAGACTGACCGCAGAAACGGCCACGCCGTTCGATGGCAGGACAGTTGAATACCCCTAACCTTGCAAATCGGAACGAGGCTCCCGGCGACAATGAGAATGCGATGAGCACCCAAAAAGACATTATCGGCGCGATGCACCAGCAGACTTCGGGGCCGTCCCCGGCGCGCGCTGATTACCAGCGACGTTGCGACGGCTGGCCTCGCCCTAACCACGCCGACGTTCGGCGCATCTCGATCCACAGAACCACAAAAAGGACAAGGGTCTCATCCACCAAAAGCCACCAACCGCAAAGAACCACCCATCATGGCCTTAGGGACTCTCGGAGCGAAGGTCCGCTCTCAGGGAACGGCGCCGTTAGGCGCATTCCTGTCGCGCCCGCCGCGTGGCTGCCGTTGGTTGGAAGCGAAAATTCAAACTGACCCACTCGGCGCGCGGCGCTGCGGGAATCGTCAGCGCCTTTCTACGAGATGAGCCGGTCGCGAACCTCGCCGGACGCCCGCGCCGAGCTGCGCGCCAGCCCGTGCTCGGTTTTCGACCAGTGATACGGCCGCCATGCAAGGTCGATCAGCGCCGCCCAGGCGGCGATCGAGACGAGGCCGTAGTAGAGCGGCAGCAGCGGCAGGCTGCGGTGGAGCCGTTGCAGGCCGCGGCCGCGCAACGCCAGCAGGATGGGGATCACGATCGCCTGAAATCCTGAAAGCAGCAAAGCCAGCGCCAGCGCGTCGCCAACCCCTTGCCAGGCGGTCGGCGCGGCGAGCAATTGGCCGGCGAGGGCGCGCCACAGCGCGCAGGCGGCGAGCGCCGGACCCAGCAGGCCGCCGAGCGCCGCCCCAAGCATCAGCGCGAGCGCCGCCAGCGCGCGCGTCGCGCCGAGTTCGCGGAACGACGGCGGGGTGCGCGCGTGTGGACGGCGAGCGTTTGCATCCAGCCCTTGAGCCAGCGGCGCCGCTGGCCGAACCAGTCGCGGAAATCCGCCGGCGCCTCCTCGTAAGTGTCCGAATCCAGCGCGCCGACGCGGCGTCCGAAACGGGCGAGGCGCAGGCCGAGGTCGGCGTCCTCGGTGACGTTCCAGGCGTCCCAGCCGCCGACCCGGCGCAGGACCTCGGCGCGGAAATGCGGGATTAGGAGCAACCACACCTAAGCCCATCTATCGGAAATATTGGATTTTTCATATGCTAGGCCATGGGCGACGACACGACGGTCAACGGCTTGCTCCGCAAGCGCGAAGAGCTTCAACGCGAGTACGTGAGCGCTTCGTGAGCAAATGGCGATCGTCTCTAATAGCATCGAAGCGATCGATCGCGTCCTTGAAACGTTCGGCTTCGAAGGCGAGTTGGAAGGCAAGACGCCCCGCGCCGCCCGCGTCATTCTGTTCTATCGCAACGAGCTTCGCGAATGGCTCTTGGCGAGCTTAGGAAGGCTGACAGGCCGCTATCGAGCCGGAGCTGGCGTCTATGGTCTGCCAGTGCGAAGGCAAGGACGCGCGCGACCGTAGGCTCGTGGCGGACGTTACGCGCCGGGTCGGATGTGCGCTCCGAAAGATGCGAGCCGCAAAGATCGTGCGAGGCGAGCGAGACAGGAGCGGGGCGGCGATTTGGTCGGGAAAAAAAAAAAAAAAAAAAAAAGATCGCTGCCAATATCCCTTCCACTGCCGCGATACCGGATGCGCCAGCGCCGCGTCGCTGCCATCAGATATTGCTCGCCATTCGAGATGCGGCGGTTGTCTTCGCGCCAAGCCATTTCGGCCGCATAGGCCTAAGTACGGCCGGCGATATGGTGATGCATGCCGATTTCGGCGCGACGCAGGCGCGAGAAAAACGACTTTCGGCTTGGTTCGTGCAGGCCTCGTCGTCGCGATAGGCCTCTTCGTGATTGATGCGCTTCGTCAGATAGCGGGCGTGCAGCGCGTCCCAGCGTCGCTTCGTCGGCATGAACGGTTGAGCCGCCCGATGCGCTCGCCGATGTCGCGAGCGACAGCGCCTCGCGACTTGAACACGAAGGGAACGTCTTGCCGTTGTGCTCGCGGACGATGACGACGACGCGGCGCTTGCCGGTTTGGTTGATCGCAAGGCGACGATCGCGGCGGTTCTCTTTGTGGTTCGCGGGCTTCACGTAACCGCCGAAATAGGCGCCATCGACCTCGACCTCGCCCGATACCGTTTCGTCGCTTGTCTTCGGCCGCGAGCGCTTCGCGGAGTTTGTGCGAGAGGACGAAGGCCGTCTTGTACTGGCACGTCCAGATCGCGGCTCAATTGAAGCGCGCTATGGCCCTTCGCGCCGTTGACGAAGATCGCGATCGCCAGAGTAGGTCGCGGATCGGGAGCTTGCGGCTGGCGAAGATCGTGCCCGACGTGACGCTGAATTGATGCTCGCACGCCTTGCACTTGAAGAGCGGTGCGGGTCTTGTAGGCGTAGACGCCGAGGCAACCGCAGCGCGGGCAAATCGGCTCGCCCTCGGTCGCGGACCAACGGATTTGTTTGAAGGCTTCGCGGGCTTCCTCATCCTACATGCGCGCGACCTTCGCTAAGCTGAGAGCGTCCGGGCCGCTGCCGAAAGGAGGAAGTGCTGGGCCATGTCTACGCCAACCCTTTTAGGTTGACCTTAGCTATAATGGCTGATATGGGTGAAGTCAACTAAAATAGCTGACATTGACGAACTTTTTCGCTGATGTTATCCAAAAAGGATGACGCCGGAGCAATGTCGGGCCGCACGGGCTTGGCTCGCTTGGTCGCAAGACGATCTGCCAAAGCCGCGAAGGTTTGCTCTATCCACCGTGAAGGATTTTGAGAAGCGGGCAGCGGGTTCCGATTGCGAATAATCTAGAGGCAATGCGAGCTGCTCTGGAGCGGGCCGGGGATCGGCTTTGCTACCTAATGCCGCGGAAATGTTCGACGTCCCGCCCAACGCGATCGGCGCGTCCAGCGCGGCGAGGCCGGGATCGATGATGTTGAGCAACGCCGCATATTCCATCGCGAACATCCGGGTCAGCCAGGAATCGTCGATGTTGTCGACGACCAGCCGCGCCTGCAGGCAATCGACATCCGGGTCGGCCCGGAAGCGCGCGGCGGCGCGGCGCAACTGGTCCGGCGCAGGCGTGTCCTCGGCGTCATAGATCACGACGAGATCGCCGCGCGCGAACGGCAGCGCGACGTTCAGCGCGCGCGGCTTGGTCGCCGGCGCGCCGGGCGGCGCGACGATCACGTCATAGCGCGCGGGCAGCCGCATCCGCGCCAGCGCGGTCAGCGTCTCCAGATCGTCGCGCTCGACGACGATCTTGATGTCGAGCCGCGCTTTGGGATAGTCGATCGCCTCCAGCGCGTCGATCAGCCGCCCGGCGACCTTGGCCTCGCGATAGAGCGGCGCGATGATCGAGTAGACCGGCAGGTCGCGGTCGTCCAACGGCGGATCGGCGCGCGCCGGCGCGCGGGCGGTGAGCGCGGCGAAGCGCAACGCGACCGAGGCGGCGAACACCGCATAGAGGACGACGGCGCAGAGCGCGCTCAGCGCCTCGGGCTGCCGCCAGGCGGCGAGCGGCGCGGCGAAGGCCAGCAGGACGACGCAGGCCAACTGGCCGTTGCTGAAGTCGGTGCGCGCCGCCAGCGCCGGATCGGCCCGCTCGAGCGCCCCGGCCGCGTCGTTGGCGATGCGGCGCCCCATCTGTCGGCGAATTGCGGCGCCCAGTCTTTGCGGCGAACTGATCGCGAAGGCGGGCGGCGAACGCTTCGGGGCGGCGGCGAGCAGCAGCGCCAGCGCCCGGCCTCGCGGCGCCAGGACGTGAGGCAATCCTTCAGCGTTCGGCGCGAGCGGCGCGATCCCGCTGGCGACCGCCCCGGCCGGATCGCAGGGAGCGATCGTCATTTCCGCGCGAAATTGGGGCGCCCCGAGATGGCGCGCGAGCAGACGATAGAAATCCTCCTCGCGCATCAGGCCGTCGGCGAGCAGCGCCTGATCGGCCGTCACCCCGTCGTGCGCCGCGCGCGTCGCGGCCAGCAACGGCCCCGGCGGCATGCCATAGCGCGCGAGAAAGGCGATTTCGACGGCGATCGCGCCCTCGCGCGGAGCGCGGATGCGCTCTCCGTCGCGCCGCGCCAACGCCATCGACGCGCGGTGCGGCGCTTGACCCGGGAAGGCGGAGGGCTGCAAGAAATCTGTCACGCAACGCCAACAAACTTGCTAGAAATCGCCGGCGGCGACCAAATTCGCGGCGTCCCTCGGACAGGAGCAGGGCAGACTTCGGACGCGGATTTCAGCTTTCATTCGCCAGCCGAGGCCATTCAATATCAACGTAGCGATCGTGTCATTATGTTCCGTCTTGTTTTCATAAATTTTTTGCTGATCGTGTTGTCGACGGCCAGTCTTTGCGCGTCGCCGGCCCTCGCGCAAAACGCCCGCGTCGAGACGCCGAGCTTCTGGGACCCCAACCTTCATCTCGACCGGCCTGATCTCTCCGGCCTGCGGGCGATCCGCTTCCTCACCGACGACGATTATCCGCCGCTCAACTTCGCGCTGGCCGACGGTTCGCTGGCGGGCTTCAACGTCGACATCGCGCGCGCCGCCTGCGAGGAATTGCAGGTGGGCTGCACGATCCAGGCGCGCCGATGGGACACCATCGTCGACTCGCTGCTCGAGGGGAAAGGCGACGCGATCGCCGCCTCGCTCGCCGCGACCCCGGCGATGCGCGAAAAACTCGACTTCACCGCGCCTTACTATGGCGCGCCCGCCCGCTTTGTCGCGCGCCGCGAATCGCCGCCGTTCGAGGCGACGCCGGCCGGCCTGAAAGGCCGCGCCGTCGGCGTCATCGCGGGCTCGGCGCACAAGGCCTATCTCGATGCGTTCTTCCCGGGGATCGTCGAAAAGGCCTTTCCCGACGCCGGCGCGTCGCGCGAGGCGTTGCGCGCCGGCGCCATCGACGCGCTGTTCGGCGACGGCCTGTCGCTCGCCGTCTGGCTCAACGGCTCGTCGTCGGAAAATTGCTGCGTATTCCGTGGCGGCCCCTTTACCGAGAGCCGGTTCTTCGGCGAAGGGGTCGGCTTCGCCCTGCGCAAGGAGGACGCGAAGCTGCGGCGCGCGCTGGACTGGGCGCTGGCGCGGCTCGCGGCGCGCGGCGTCTATGCCGAGCTTTACCTGAAATATTTCCCGGTCGGCTTCTATTGAACGCGCGACACCGGCGCCGGACTGTCGCCTTGACCTGCGGCCCCGCCGCGGCTCTTCTGGCGTTGTCGGCGAGGGAACCGGCCGCCGTGTATCGCAGGAGGCTCCGATGCGTTTGGCGCGCGTTTGGCTCGCCGTTTCGATGGCGCTCCTCGCGCTTGCCGCCGGCGCGGTGGGGCCTCCCGCGCGGCCCGCGCGCGCCGCGCAGGCGGTCGACGTCGCCCTGGTGCTGGCGGCCGATGTCTCGCGCAGCATCAACGACGGCGAATTCGCGCTCCAGCGCCGCGGCTACGCCGCGGCGATCGCCAATCCGCGGGTCATCGAGGCGATCGGCTCGGGCCCGCATGGCGCGATCGCCATCAGCTTTGTGGAATGGGCCGGCGACTCCGAGCAGAAGACGGTGGTCGACTGGACGGTGATCCACGACGGCGCCGACGCCCGCAAATTCGCCGCCGCGCTGTTGGAGGCGCCGCGATCCTATGTTGGGCGCACGGCGATCGGATCAGCGATCGATTTCTCGATGGGCCTCATCGGCGAGAGCGGCTTCGAGGCCGAGCGGCGGGTGATCGACGTGTCCGGCGACGGGACCAGCAATCAGGGCCGGCCGGTGACCGACGCGCGCGACGCGGCGCTCGGCGCCGGCGTGACGATCAACGGCCTCGCCATCTTCAACAAGACCGCCGCCGAGCAGGGCGGCTATCTCGCGCGGCACACCAACCCGCCCGGCGGCCTCGCCCAATACTACCACGACAACGTGATCGGCGGCCCCGGCTCGTTCGTCCTGCCGATCGACGATTTCAACAGCTTCGAGGAGGCGATGATCCGCAAACTCATCACCGAGATCGCCGCCGCGACGCCGGGCGGCGACCCGCAGCGCGGCGCGATGTAGGGTGGGCGGCGGGGGAGACGCGGGGAACCGCGTTTGGCGTTCGAAGAGGGCGTAGGAGGCGAATATCTTCGGCGGCGGGATTCGGACCGCGGTCGGCGTGCGATTCCTTCAATCACCTGTCGTGTCTGAGGGCGAGCCATCCGCCGGGCTCAGCCTGGGCGCGAAGCGGACGTGTGGATCGGCCGGATCGACGACCGCGTTGCGCCCAAGGCCGTCGTCGACAGGCGACGAAAACTCGCGTGAGTGCGGACATAGTCGCCTACGACGCTCCACACCCAACACGCGCCGAAGCGGCTGGCGGAGACCGCCACAGCGGCGGCGCTGGACGAAACGCAAAGCGCCAGCCACTGGTTCTAGATCGGCTTCCTATAGCCTTTCCCCCAATATCGATCTAGCCGAATGGCCTTACCGGCCTGAGCCTCGCCCCGAAGGCGCGCGATGGCGTCGCGGACGAACGCGCCGACATCCGCCCGGTCCTCGCTCTCGGCAAGAAAGGCCACGACGCTTTCTTCGTTCGGCCAGGTGCGGACGACGGCTTCGATCGCTTCCTTGGATTTGCGCGCCTCGTCGTCCCAAGGGCCTGAGCCGACGACGCGGCGAGCGAAGTCCACGGCTTCGTCGACGGACCAGTGCGATCTGGTCAACACAATCCACGCGACGCAGCGCCAGCCTATCGGCTCGAACTGGTAATAGTCCTGCTCGTCCCGCACCTTTGGGTACAGGGGTGGCCGATCGAAAAGCATGGTCTCGAAGGCGCGCCGCACCGCGACAGCATCGGGGAATTGCGACATACGAGCCGCGACTTGTGACTGGCGAGTTTCTAAATCGGTATCAAACATGGAATAAGCGCGCCGCCATCCCGGAAGGCGCCGCTTGGCGACGCTGTCGAGTTCGTCAATGTAGTCGTCGATGCGCGGCCATTTGGGATGCAGGGCGGCGATCCTTCGGGACAGGTCGTGGGCGGTCTGTTCGGCGGCCACATAAACAGGGTCGGTCAATGCGGATTTCGGCGGCAGCCGGATCAGATTTATCAAGATGTCCTCGAGCACCCACTCCACCGGCCCGTCCGGATCGCGGCGCATGACGTCGAAGAGCAGGGCTTGCAGGTCTGGGTGCGGCAGCAAACGCCAGGTCGCCGACCTGATAGCGATGTTCCAGTCTTCCCAGGCCTCTTTAGAGACGCCCCTGGGCGGTTGGTGGGCCTTGTGTATAACGCCGATGGGGGGAGAGAACTTGACGCTCTCGCGGAGAAGAGCGGCGATGTCCCCCGGAGTGAGTTCGCGGAAAATCGCGACGAGTTCCCGGATCGCGCTGTCGTCGTCGACATAGTTGGCCAGGATCGCGTAAAGCGCGGCGTAATCCTCCAGGCGCGCCACATGCCGCAACTGGTCGAAGAAGAAAGCCCTAACGCCCGGCTCGCCCGGAAACGCGATCGCCAGATACGTCGTGGCCAGATTCCGGTCACCCTCACGATCGCAGTGCTTGGCCAAGCTTATAAGCACGGCGCAACCCTGAGCATCATTGCGTAACTGATTCAGAGCGGACGGGTCGCTCTTCAGAAGCTCAAGCTGCTCCTCAAGCCGTTCTTTGTCCCGGACCCATCGCTCCGGCTCCAATGGTTCAGGGGCAACCGATTCGGGTAACCCGCGTTCGGCCATCGCTGTCGTTCCCTTTCGTCTGCTGCGGGCGATTCTCACGCGGCTCGGCCGCCCGACGTTGCTATCACAGAGCGTCTGCTTATCAACGTTGATCGCCGCGAAGCAGCCGGTCCACTATCGGCCATTGTCGACACCCTCAGGATCAAGGCGGGCTCAGCTTTGGTGGCGAGCCGGCGCGGCGGTCAGGTACCCGGCTCGCGACGACCGCCAGGCGTTTCACCGCGCCGTTCTGGAAGGCCTGCAGGAAGGCGTCGTAGTTCTTGAACGACACGCATCCGTTGGAATTGCCGTTCGGGCCGAGCATGTAGGGATGGGCGAGGAGGCCCTCGCGCCCGAAAATGCCGCCCCCGCCTTCCGGGTTGAGCCGCAAAGCCTGCACGCCGTGGAAAAGCTCCTCGCGGGCGGTCAGGTCGTAGACATGGGGCGGCGTCGCGCCGCGATCGCGTTCGTCGACGTGACCGGGATCATCCAGCCGGTCGCCGAGGCCCGAATGCGCCTCCAGTTTCGTTCCGTCGGGCATGTAGACGGTATGGGCGGTCAAATCATAGACGGCGGTCCATCGATCGAACGGGCCGGCCGGCGAACCGGCGAGCGAGGCGAACTGGGTCGGACGCGGCGGAGGCAAGGGCGCATCCTCCGGCAGCGGCGAAACCGCGGCCTTCGGCGGGGGCGCGGGCGGGCGCGCGAGGAGCGAAGCGACGGCGGGCTTTGTCGGCAACGCGTCTTGCGACGAAGGGGCCGCCCCAAGCAAAATCGGCGTCGCGGGCGGGGAAGGCTCGAGGTCGCGTTGCGCGAGAAGGGGGTTCGCGGGGGCTGTCGGTTCAGCCGCCATCGGCGGAAGCGCCGGGAGCGGCCGGCGCTGCGCGGTCGCCGGAGCGATCGCGGGCCGCGGGGCGGCCGACATATTGACGATCCAGGCGGTCGCCGCTGCGCTCAACCCGAGCGCGACAACACTCACCGCGGCGACGATCAAAATCTGCCGCGAGAGACGGCGAAAGTCGAATGAATCGAACGCGCGCGGCGCAGAGACTTCGAACATTTGCGTTGCCTTCACCTTCGCTTCGCCAGGATTTGAAATCCGCGACCCGCTCGTCGCCAAAGGCGAACGGGATGCACGGCGGCTTGGCGGCTCAGTTTGAACTTGCGGCCTTCTCCACTTTGGCGTCTGAGCGCGCCATGGCGGACTTACGGTCTTCCCCCCCGCTCCCCGGCGAGGCGGGGCCTGGAGAAGGAAAGCATGGCGTTCGATGCGAAGGTGGCGATCCTGGCGCCGGAGACCTTCCGGTCTGGCGGAAGCTCAGTGTCGCCGCCTTTCTTGCGGCCGGCGCCGCTGACGCCGCTGCGGAGGGGCTGGGCGAGCCCTGTGTCGACGCGGCGGGCCGCGCCCATGCGCGGCTGCTCGGCCAGCCCATGCTGATCTTTGCGGCGTCGTCCGAAACGCTGGTTCGCGCCGATGGACAAGCCATCGATCGGGGCGGGGCGCGCGCCGTCTGCGTCCGGGCGATGTTCGCGACCGGGCGCGACGCTGCGAACCGCGCCGCCTTCCTGGCCGCGCCAGCCGATGCGCCCGATCTCGTCCGCCCGGCGCTGAGAGGGCCAAGAGATGTCGAGAAGGCGGCGAAAGGGGCCGCGCTGCACCCCTGACACGCCGGCGGTCTGGATCGAGGCGCGCCAATCGCGCCGATCGCTTGGTCTCGATGCGATCGGCGTCACCGCGCATCGGCGCCAACCCGAAGCAAATGCGCGCCGCTGGCCCGTCAGCCTGTTGCGAACATGCGATCGCGCTGGCGGCGGCCGCCCTTACGCGGCGCCCTTGACGGGCGGCTGCTGGCCGGGGCGGAGCCGGTTGATGCCGAGCGTCTTCATGATCAGGCGCTCGTAACCCGGCTCGCTCGACCCCTTGCGGACCTTGCGCAGGAAGTATTTTTCGAACCCGACCTTCGCCATGTGGACCCAATAGCCCTGCGACGACCAGTTGACGTTGCGCGGCGGTATTTGCGGCAGCGCGACGAACGCGACGCCGCTGTCGCCGAAATCGGCGAGGCAGACCGCGTTCCAGGTCGCCGTATGGCTGGGCGCGCGCCCTTCGATCAGGTCCTTGATGTTATGGGCGGCGGCGGTGACCATCGACTCGATCATATAGCCGGTCTTCGGCACGCCGACCGGCACTGGCGTCGCCTCGTAGGGAGGAATCGCGGTGCACACGCCGACCGCGAAGACATTTCCATAGGTCGGGTTGCGCTGCGTCTTGTCGATGAGGACGAAGCCGCGGGGGTTGGTCAGGCCAGGGATCCATTTGCCGTCGTCGCCCTTGAGGCAGTCGACGCCGCGGAAGCCCGGAATGAACATCGAGAATTTCGAGGGGAGCTTGTGCGTCTTGCGCACCGAGCCGTCCTCGTTGACCTCGGTCGCCTCGACCGCGTCGGCCGTCACCCGGTCGATCCTCGCGTTGACGATCCATTTCACGTCGCGATCGCGCATGATCGACTCGAGCATGCCCTTGGTGTCGCCGACGCCGCCGAGCCCGAGATGGCCGATATAGGGCTCGGAGGTCACGAAAGTGATCGGCGCGCGGTCGCGAATCTTGCGCCGCCTCAGATCGGTCGCGGCGGTCAGCGCATATTCATAGGCGGGGCCGAAACACGACGCTCCCTGCACCGCGCCGACGACCATCGGACCGGGGTCCTTGCAGAATTCCTCCCAGCGTTCAGCCGCGGCGGCGGCGTGATCGACATGGCAGATCGAGTGGCTGCGCCCCTGCGGGCCGAGGCCCTCGATTTCGTCGAAGGCGAGCTTCGGGCCGGTCGCGACGACGAGAAAATCGTATGCGATCCGCTTGCCGTCATTGAGGACGACGACATTGGATTCGGGAATGACCTGTTTGGCGCCCGCGGAGGAGAAGCCGATGCCGAGCCGTGCGAAGACTTCGGGGAGATGAACCTTGACGTCTTGCGGCTGGCGCCAGTTCACCGCGACCCAGGGATTCGAGGGCGTGAACTGGAACCATTCGGAATCGGAGACGACTTCGATCTCCGCCTTGCGGCCGAGAAGGTCGCGCAGCTCGAAAGCCATGGGAACGCCGCCGATGCCGGCGCCAATGACAACCACTTTCGGCATGACCTAACTCTCCCCGCTTCACATTGCTCGTCTACGCTCGATCACGCGGGCCTCCGCGTCCCTCAAGCGCGCCTCAGTTTACGATAAGCCATCACGTCTTCCCCCTTTTCGCCTTGACTTGAATCAACCAACGCCGGGGGAACGGCGGTAGCGTGAAAACATGAGACGGACCCCGGAAGCTTCTGAACACGCATGCGCGACGCGCCGCTGCATCCGCAGCGGCGTTCGCGCCCGCCGCCGTCAGGAGAACGTCGCTCCCGGCCTGACGCCGAGCCACCGGAAGGCGATGGCCGCCGGGCAGAAGCCGGTGATCGACGCCTGGATCAGATTGCCGCCGACGAAGGCGGTGAGCAGCAGCCAGTACGGACTGGCGAGCTCCGCGAGCGCCAGGCTCGCGAGGACCAGGAGTCCGGCGAATGTCATCACGGCGCGATCGATTGTCATGGCTTCTCTTTCCCTCGTTTTCCCGACTTTTCCGGAGAGCAGAACAGCTCGTACATCAGCTCGATCAGGCGCTTCACCTGAGTGCTCGCAAGCGAATAGTGAATGGTCTGCGACTCGCGCCGCGTCGCGACGAGTTCATCCTCGCGCAACCGCGCCAGATGTTGCGAAAGGGCCGACTGGCTCAACCCGATCGCCTTCTGCAGTTCGCTCACCGAACGCTCGCCGCCGAGCAATTCGCACAGGATCATCAGGCGATGTTCGTTGGCGACCGCTTTCAGCAGAGCCTCGGCGTTGCCGGCCTTGGCGCGCATTTCCTTTAAATTCATGGTTGCTAAATTAGATATTGCGAATATATAAGTCAAGACCCGTTTCGGAGAATTGCTCGATGCGTCGCCTTTGTCTGATCGCCGCCGCTGTCGTCGCGCCGCATTTCGCCGTCGCGGCGGAGGGGTTCGTCGCGCACGCCTCCGAGATCGTCGACCAGAAGGCGGTGATCGCCACCGTCGAACCCATTCATCAACTGGTGGCGCGCGCGCGCATTGGCGGCACGATCGCCGTGCTCAAGGCGAAGGAAGGCGACAGCGTCGCCGGCGGCGCGGAGCTTGCCACGGTCGCCGACCAGAAGCTGGTTCTGCAAATGGAGGCGATCGACTCGCGCATCCAATCGCAGCAGGCCCAGCGCGACCAGGCCAGGACCGATCTCGACCGCATCCAGGAATTGCAACGGCGCGGGGTGGCGACGCAAAGCCAGCTGGACCAGGCCAAGACCAATCTGGACGTCGCCGAGCGCAATCTCTCCGCCATGCGATCGGACCGCAGCGTGCTCGCCCAGCAGACGAGCGAAGGCGTCGTGCTGGCGCCGGGGGCCGGCCGCATCCTCACCGTTCCGGTGTCCGAAGGCCGCGTCGTGCTGCCGGGCGAAACGATCGCGACGCTTGCCGAGGACCGTTACATCCTGCGCCTGCAGCTGCCCGAGCGCCACGCCCGCTTCATGCGCGCGGGCGACGTGGTGCTCATCGCCTCGCGCGGCCTCGAGAGCGATTCGACCGAGAAGAAACGCGAGGGCCGCGTTCGCCTCGTCTATCCCGAGATCCAGGGCGGACGGGTGATCGCCGATGTCGACGTCGCCGGGCTCGGCGACTATTTCGTCGGTGAACGCACGCGCGTCTATGTCGCGACCGGCGCGCGCCGGGCAATCGTCGTGCCGGCCTCTTACGTCTACCGCCGTGCGGGCGTGACCTATGCGAAGCTCGCCGGCGGCGCGGAGGTGGTTGTCCAGCCCGGCGAGTCGCGCGAGGACGGCGTCGAAATTCTCTCTGGGCTGCGGGATGGCGACGTCCTCGTGTCGCCATGAAACCGGGGCTTTCCGGCGCGCTGACCCGCGCCTTCATCAATTCGCCGCTGACGCCGCTCCTGCTGATCGCGGCGATCGTCGCCGGCGCCATCGCCGTGGTCGCGCTGCCGCGCGAGGAGGAGCCGCAGATCAGCGTGCCGATGGTCGACATCATGGTCGCGGCCAATGGCTACAAGGCCGAGGAGGCGGTCGAACTCGTCACCCGTCCGCTCGAAGACATCGTCAAGGGCATCAACGGCGTCGAACACGTCTATTCGCAGACCGAGGACGACCGCGTCGTCGTCACCGCGCGCTTTCTGGTCGGCACCGATGAAGACACCGCGGTGCTGCGCATCCACGAGAAGATCCGCGCCAATATCACCGGGTTGCCGAAGGGCATTCCGGAGCCGCTGATCGTCGGGCGCGGCATCAATGACGTCGCAATCGTCGTCCTCACCCTTTCCGCGCGGCCCGACCAGAGCGCGATATGGACCGACAACGGCCTCTATCAGGTCGCCGAAGAGCTGCAGCATGAACTCGCCAAAGTCGAGAACGTCGGCGGCGCCTATCTCGTCGGCGGCAGTCCCAACCAGATCCGCGTCGAGCCCGACCCGGAGCGACTGTCGCTGTATGGCGTCACGCTCAGCCAACTGATCGACAAGCTGACCAACGCCAATCGTTCGTTCCTGGTCGGCGCGTTTCGCGACGACGGCCGCTCCGTCCCGGTGCTGGCGGGCCAGACTTTGCAGGGCGTCCCCGATATCGGCCTGCTGCTGGTCACCACGCGCGACGGACGTCCGGTCTATATCAAGGATGTCGCAAATGTCGTGGTCGGCGCCGCCGAGCCCGAGCATCGCGCCTGGACCTCGACGCGCGCGTCGGACGGCCAGTTGCAGCGGCGTCCGGCGGTCAGCATCGCGATCGCCAAGCGCAAGGGCGCCAACGCGGTCGTCGTCGCCGACGAGATAATGAACAGGCTCGAAACCGTGAAGGGACGCATCGTCCCGGCCGGTCTCGACGTCGCGGTCACGCGCAACTACGGCGCGACCGCCACCGAAAAGGCCGACGAACTGCTGTTTCACCTCGGCCTGGCGACGCTCTCGATCGTCGCGCTGATCACGATCGCCATCGGCTGGCGCGAGGGGGTCGTCGTCCTCATCATCATCCCGACGACGATCCTGCTGACCCTCTTCGCCTCGTGGCTGATGGGCTACACGATCAACCGCGTCAGTCTGTTCGCGCTGATCTTCTCGATCGGCATCCTCGTCGACGACGCGATCGTGGTGGTCGAGAATATCGTGCGCCATTGGTCGCGGCGCGGCGAGCGTTCGCTGGTCGAGACGGCGATCGAGGCGGTGGCGGAGGTCGGAAATCCGACGATCGTGGCGACCCTGACGATCATCGCCGCGCTGCTGCCGATGATGTTCGTCAGCGGCCTGATGGGCCCCTACATGAGCCCGATTCCCGCCAACGCGTCGATGGCGATGATCTTTTCCTTCTTCGTCGCGGTCACCGTCACGCCCTGGCTGCTGCTGCGTCTGGCGCGCCGGCGCTTCGAAGGCGCAGACGCGTCCGGCGCGAGCGATGGCCACGACGCCGGCGCGATGGGTCGCTTCTACGCGCGCATCGCGCAACCGCTGCTCAAGGGCCGGCGGCGCTCCAAGATCTTCCTCGTGCTGGTCGGCGCGGCGACGCTCGCGGCCTGCGCGCTCTTTGCGACCAAGGACGTGCGCGTCAAATTGCTGCCGTTCGACAACAAGTCGGAAATCCAGGTGGTGGTCGACCTGCCCAGGGGATCGACGCTCGAAGAAACGGATCGCGTGCTGGCGGCGGCGGCCGAGCGACTCAAGGACCTGCCCGAACTGACGTCGATTCAGACCTATGTCGGGACAGCGGCGCCCTTCAATTTCAACGGGCTCGTGCGCCATTATTATCTGCGCGAGAGCCCGGAGCTCGGCGACCTCTCGGTCAATCTCGTCGCCAAGGGCGCGCGTTCGCGCGCCAGCCACGCCATTGCGCTCGACATTCGCCAGCGTCTCGCCGGTCTGGCGGCGCCGGCGCGCACGGCGGTCAAGGTCGTCGAAGTGCCTCCCGGTCCGCCCGTTCTGTCGACCCTGCTCGCCGAGATCTACGGGCCTGACGCCGCGAGCCGCCGCGCGCTGGCGGGCAAGGTGCGAGAGGCGTTCCAGGCGGTCGATTTCGTCGTCGACGTCGACGACAGCTTTGGCGTTCCATCAGATCGCCTGCGCTTTGCGATCGACCAGGAGGCGCTGGAGTTCCACGGCGTCGAAGAGCAGGCGGTCTACGACACGATCGGCGCGCTGATCGGCGGCGCCAAGGTCGGCTACTCGCAGCGCGGCGGCGGCCTCAAGCCCATCGACATCAGCGTCGCGCTGCCGCGCAGCGCCTTGTCGCTGAACGAGCGCGTCCTGTCGACGCCGCTGCCGGCCGGCGGCACCGCGCGGCAGGGCGCCAATGTGGAGCTTGGCGACGTGGTCAGCCTGAAGCGCGAGCGCGCTTCCTACCCGATTTTCCGCCACAACGGCCGGTTCGCCGAAATGGTCAGCGCCGAGGTCGCCGGGCGCTTCGAGGCGCCGATCTACGGCATGCTCGCGGTGGAGGACAAGATCGCCCATATGGATTGGGGAGGGGCCGGTCCGCCGCGCATCGCCTATCACGGCCAGCCGTTGAACGACGCCGCCCCGACCCTGCTGTGGGACGGCGAATGGGAGGTGACCTACGTCACGTTCCGCGACATGGGCGCGGCGTTCATGGTCGCGCTGCTCGGCATCTACCTGCTCGTCGTCGCCCAATTCGGGTCGTTCCGACTGCCGCTGGTCATCCTCGTCCCGGTGCCGCTGACGCTCATCGGCATCGTGCTGGGACATTGGCTGCTCGGCGCCGCCTTCACCGCGACTTCGATGATCGGCTTCATCGCGCTCGCCGGCATCATCGTGCGCAACTCGATCCTGCTCGTCGATTTCATCCGCCACAAACAAGCCGAAGGCGTCGCCTTGAGGACCGCCCTCGTCGAAGCGGGTGCGACCCGTTTCAAGCCGATCGTGCTGACCGCGGCCGCCGCGATGATCGGCGCGGGCTTCATTCTCACCGACCCGATCTTCCAGGGCCTCGCCATCTCGCTCGTCTTCGGCCTCGCCTCGTCGACCGCCCTCACGGTGCTGGTCATCCCGGCGATCTATGTCTGGCTGAGAGACGACGAGCGGCCCGCGAAGGGCGAGGCGTGAACCAACGGCGACGGGCTGACGGACGACAGGAGACTGACATGACGCAGACGGACTGGACGGCGATGACCAAAGAGTTGAGCGCCGAACTCAGGAATCTTCGCGCGGGCGCGCCAGAGGTGATGAAGGGTTTTTCCGCCATCGCGCAGGCGGCGCTGGCGCCGGGCGCGCTCGATGCGAAGACCAAGGAGCTGATCGCCATCGCCGTCTCCGTGGCGGTGCGCTGCGATGATTGCATCGCCTTTCACGTCAAGGCGGCTCTCGAGCAGGGCGCCTCGCGGCCGGAGATCGTCGAGGCGCTCGGAATGGCGATCTACATGGGCGCCGGTCCGTCGGTGATGTACGCCAGTCACGCCCTCGTCGCCGTTTCCCAGTTCCAGGCGCGCGCCGGCGGGAGTTGAAGCGGGCGAGCGCCATAGCGCAGACGCTTCGATCGGGATTTGCGACGAGAGTCATGCGGGGCCGGCGGCGCTCGCCCGTCAGTCGTGTTTGCCCGGCTCGATATGGCCGCCGAAGCCTTTGCGCATCGCCGAGATGATCTTCTCGGCGAAGGTGTGGCTCTGGCGCGAGCGGAAGCGCGTGTAGAGCGCGGCCGACAGAACTTCCGCCGGCACCGCCTCCTCGATCGCCGCCATGATCGTCCAGCGGCCCTCGCCGGAATCCTCGACAAAGCCGGAATAGGAGGCGAGTTCGCCCTCATGGGCGAGCGCCGCCGCGGTCAGATCGAGCAGCCACGAGGTGATGACGCTGCCGCGCCGCCACACTTCGGCGATGTCGGCGAGATCGAGCGAAAAACGATGCTCGGGCGCGAGCGCCTCGCTGTCGGCGTGACGCAGGATGTCGAAGCCCTCGGCATAGGCCTGCATCATGCCGTATTCGATGCCGTTGTGGACCATCTTCACGAAATGCCCGGCGCCGCACGGCCCGGCGTGGAGGTAGCCTTCCTCGACGCGCGGGTCGCGCCCCTCGCGGTTCGGGGTGTGCGAAAGCGCGCCGTGGCCGGGCGCCAGGGATTTCAGCAGCGGATCGAGCCGGCGCACCACCGCGGCGTCGCCGCCGATCATCATGCAATAGCCGCGCTCCAGCCCCCACACGCCGCCGCTGGTGCCGACGTCGATATAGTGCAGGCCCTTGGCGGCGAGCGCCGCGCCGCGGCGAATGTCGTCGCGCCAGAACGTGTTGCCGCCGTCGATCACCACGTCGCCGGGCTCGAGCAGCGAGGTGAGGGCGTCGACCGTCTGTTCGGTCGGCGCGCCGGCCGGCAGCATGACCCAGACGGCGCGTGGCGCGGCGAGCGATTTCACGATATCGGCGAGCGAGCCGACGGCGGTCGCGCCCTCGGCGGCGAGCGCCTTGCCGGGGGCGGGATCGCGGTCATAGACGGAGCAAGAGTGCCCGTCGCGCATCAGCCGGCGCACGATATTGGCGCCCATCCGGCCCAGTCCGATCATGCCCAGTTGCATCACGCGTCTCCGTCAGGGGTGTGAAACTCGCAAAAAGGGCGCGCCGAGGCGCTATCTCGGACCTAATCCTTGGCGCGCTCGACGTAGGATCCGTCCTCGGTCTGGACGATGATGCGGACGCCCGGCGAAATATGAGGCGGCACCATCACCCGCGCGCCGTTGGAAAGCTTGGCCGGCTTGTAGGACGAAGACGCGGTCTGGCCCTTCATCGCCGGCTCGGTCTCGGTGATCTCCAGCGTCACACGCGGGGGCAACTGGATCGCCACGGCGGTGTCGTTGAACACCGAAAGGATCACCTTCATGCCTTCCTGCAGCCATTGCCCCTGATCGCCGATGACGTCGCTCGCCACCTGCATCTGGTCGTAGGTCTCGTCGTTCATGAAGTGATGGCCGTCGGCGTCGGAATAGAGGTAGCTGAAATTGCGGTCCTCGACGAAGGCGCGCTCGACCTGCTCGGTGGTCTTGTAGCGCTCGGTGACCTTCACGCCGTCGGAAATGCGCCGCATGTCGATCTGCGTCGTCGGCGTGCCCTTGCCGGGATGGAAGCTTTCGGCTGACAGAACGACGCAGAGCTGACCGTCCTCCCGCTCGATGATATTGCCTTTTCGGATCGCGCTTGCGATGACTTTCACGTCTTGAGTCCCTGGATGATCGGCGGCGACGGTCTTTGAAAAAACGCGTCGGGGCGCGCGCCCTTGCGCTGTTGCGGCGCGCAACATAACGATTTCGCCGCCAAAGGCCAGACGGATTGTTTCCGCGGGGCGAAAGGCCAGCCGGATCGATTGACCGCTTTGAAACCGCCATCGCCATTCTGGTCGAAAGACCGCCACGCCGACCGCCGGCCGCGGCTGGCGGCGCGCGCGAAAATCACCAGCGCGTTGCGGCGCTATTTCGAGCGCCACCGCTTCATCGAGGTCGAGCCGGCGATCCTTCAGGCCTCGCCCGGCAACGAGGCGCATCTGCACGCTTTTTCGACGCGGATGATCGGGCCGGACGGCGCGGCCGCGACCGCTTTCCTGCACACTTCGCCGGAATTTGCGATGAAAAAGCTGCTGGCGGCCGGCGAGCAGCGCATTTTCGCGTTCTCCCGGGTGTTCCGGAACCGCGAGCGCGGCGCGCTGCACGCGCCCGAATTCACCATGCTGGAATGGTATCGCGCCGGCGCCCCCCATGAGACGCTGATCAACGACTGCGCCGAAATCATCGCCATCGCGGCGCAGCAGGCCGGCGCGCAAACCTTTCGCTTTCGCGGCCGCGAGGCCGATCCGTTCGCCGAACCCGAGCGGCTCGGGGTGCGCGAGGCGTTCCTGCGGCATGCCGGGATCGACCTGTTCGACAGCCTGCCGGGCGACGGGCGCGCCGCCGGATCGCGACGGGCTCGCGGCGCAGGCCGCCGCGGCCGGCCTGCGCGTCGCGCCGGACGACAATTGGTCCGATGTTTTCAGCCGGATCTTGAGCGAACGGGTCGAGCCGGCGCTCGGCCTTGGCCGCGCGACCGCGCTGCGCGACTATCCCGCCTGCGAGGCCGCGCTGGCGCGGATCAGCCCCCGCGATTCCCGCCTCGCCGAGCGTTTCGAATTTTACGCCTGCGGCGTCGAACTCGCCAACGCCTTCGGCGAACTGACCGATTCGGCCGAGCAGCGCCGCCGCCTCGAGGCGGAGATGGCGGAAAAGCAGCGCGTCTACGGCGAAAGCTACCCGCTCGACGAGGATTTCCTCGCCGCGCTCGACCACATGCCCCCGGCCTGCGGCGCGGCGCTCGGGCTCGACCGGCTGGTCATGCTGGCCTGCGGCGCCGAGCGCATCGAGGAGGTGCAATGGACGCCGGTGTTCGATCCCTCGCCCGAGGCTGGTCGATGACGCCAGGCGATCGGCTGCTGGACAAGGCCCGCGCGCAGCTTGGCCGCGTGTTCGGTTTTCCCGGCTTTCGGCCGGGCCAGGAGGAGGTCATCGGCGCGGCGCTCGGCGGCGAGGACGTGCTCGCGGTGATGCCGACCGGCAGCGGCAAATCCTTGTGCTACCAACTGCCGGCGTTGGCGCGCGAAGGGCTCGCATTGGTGGTCTCGCCGCTGATCGCGCTGATGCGCGACCAGGTCGCGCAAATGCGCGAACTCGGCGTCTCCGCGGCGGCGCTGAATTCGGCGTCCGACGGCGGCGAACGCCAGCGCGTCGGCGAAGCGTTGCGGAGCCGTTCGCTGCGGCTGCTCTATGTCGCGCCGGAGCGGCTGGTGCGCGACGACACGATCGCCATGCTGCGCGAGGCGAAGATCGACCTGTTCGCGATCGACGAGGCCCATTGCGTATCGCAATGGGGCCATGATTTCCGCCCCGAATATCTGCGGCTGCGCGAGGTCGCCGAGGCGCTCGGCGGCGTGCAGACGATCGCGGTGACGGCGACCGCCGACGCGCCGACCCGCGCCGACATCGTCGCGCGGCTGTTCATCCGCCGGCCGCGGGTTTTCGTGCGCTCGTTCGACCGCCCCAACCTGTTCCTGGCGATGCGCCCCAAGGCCAATGCGACGCGCCAGCTCGCCGAGCGGCTGGCGGCGCACCAGGGCGAGAGCGGCATCATCTATTGCGCGTCGCGGCGGCGCACCGAGGAGCTGGCGCAGGAATTCTCCGGCCACGGCCGGCGCGCCCTGCCCTATCACGCCGGCCTCGACCACCAGACGCGCTCGCAAAACCAGGATGCGTTTCTGCAGGACGACGGCATCGTCGTCTGCGCGACCACCGCTTTCGGCATGGGCATCGACAAGCCCGACGTCCGCTTCGTCCTGCACGCCGACATGCCGGCTTCGATCGAGGCCTATTACCAGGAGATCGGCCGCGCCGGGCGCGACGGGCTGCCGGCCGACACGTTCACGCTCTACGGCGCCGGCGACATCGCGCTGCGCCGCCGCCAGATCGCCGAGGGCGCGGCGCCCGACGAGCGCAAGCGCATCGAGGAGAAGAAGCTCGACGACCTCGTGCTGCTGTGCGAATCGGCGCGCTGCCGCCGCCAGGTGCTGCTCGGCATGTTCGGCGAGGAGGCGGAGCCCTGCGGCCATTGCGACGTCTGCCAGGGCGGCGTGCGGCTGATCGACGGGCGCATCGACGCGCAAAAGGCGATGTCGGCGATCCTGCGCACCTCGGGGCGGTTCTTCTTCGGCCATCTCGGCAATATTCTGGCGGGCAAGGCGACCGATGCGGTGCGCCAATATGGCCATGACGGGCTGAAGACCTTCGGCGTCGGGGCCGAGCGCGCGCCCGCCGACTGGCGCGGCGTGTTGCGGCAATTGCTGTCGGCCAGGCTGATCGCCCACGATCCCGCCGATCGCGACCGGCTGTTCGTGACCGAGGACGGACAGCAGGTGCTGCGCGGGCAGGCGCCGTTCATGCTGCGCGAGGACGTGGTGACGAAAAAGTCGCGGCGCCGCGACAAGACGCTGGCGCTGCCGGGCGACGCCGACGCCGGCGTGCTCGCCGCGCTGAAGGCGCTGCGCAGCGAGCTGGCGCATCGCCAGCGCCAACCCGCCTATGTGATCTTTCCCGACCGCACGCTGATCGAAATGGCGGCGCGGCGGCCGCGCGATCTCGACGCGCTCGCCGAAGTGCATGGCGTCGGAATCGCCAAGCTCGAGAAATACGGCGCGGCGTTCCTCGCAATCATTCAGGCGGAAGCCGATGCCTGAACTGCCGGAAGTCGAGACGGTGCGCCGCGGCCTGGCGGCGGTTCTCGCCGACGCGCGGATCGAGACGGTGGCGCTGCGCCGCGCCGGCTTGCGCATCCCCTTCCCCGAGCATTTCGCCGAGCGATTGGTCGGCCGGCGGGTCGGCGCGCTGTCGCGGCGCGCCAAATACATCCTCGCGCCGCTCGACAGCGGCGAGACGCTGATCGTCCATCTCGGCATGTCCGGCTCGTTCCGCATCGACCACGGCGCGGAGCAGACGCCCGGCGCCTTTCATTTCGCGCGGTCGAAGAGCGCGGCGCACGACCATGTCGTGCTTGGCCTGTCGAATGGCGCGCGCGTCACCTACAACGATCCGCGACGCTTCGGCCTGATGCAGCTTGCCCCGTCAGACGGGCTCGCCGACCATCCGCTGTTTCGCCGCCTCGGCGCCGAGCCGCTCGCCGCCGATTTCGACGCGGCGGCGATGGCGCGGCTGCTCGCCGGCCGCAAGACGCCGCTGAAGGCCGCGCTGCTCGACCAGAGCCTCGTCGCCGGCCTCGGCAACATCTATGTCTGCGAGGCGCTGCATCGCGCCGCCCTGTCGCCGCGTGCGCGAGGCGGGCGCGCTCGCGACGAAGGCCGGCGGCCCGACCGCCGGGGCGAAGCGGCTCGCGGCGGCGATCCGCGCGGTGCTCGAAGAAGCGGTCGCGGCGGGCGGCTCGACACTTGCGCGACCATCGCCAGACCGACGGCGAACTCGGCTATTTCCAGCATTCCTTCGTCGCTTACGGCAAGGAAGGCGCCGCCTGCCTCCGCCCGCGCTGCACGGGGACGATCGCCAGGATCGTCCAGGCGGGGCGCTCGACGTTCTATTGCCCGGTGTGTCAGCGGTAGGGAAGTGCGATCGCGGCTGCGCCCAGGGCGATCGGGCGAATCTCCGCCGCCTTGGATGAACAATTCACAGCATCGTCGCGGCGATGCCTCAGCCTCAAAAGGGGAATTACGGGTGAACTGCGCCCGCCACGGTTCATTGTGGGCGAAGGAAGCGGCGCGTTTCCTCAATTCGGCCCCGGTAGGCGTATTCGATCAGGTCCCGAACGAGTTCAAGCAAGCCGGATCGGTAATCACTTCCGAAAGGGCTTCCATGCGCTCTTGCGTTCCGCATGTCGGCTAGGCTTGGATCGCTCTCGCCCGTGAGCAATCTCATGACGCTACCGCCATACTTGCGGACGAAGGGAAGCTGATCGTTTCTTAAGCCGTCGTGTTCATGCATGTGCCGAAGGAGGGCGGCGAGCGAAACACTTTCAGGTCGGAAATTCTCCTTCAGGGTCGGTGACCGCTTTGCTTTCGCTGCTTTTGCCACAACCGCTTTGTTGTGCTCCTCTCTGAAATGCCCCAGATAGCAGTCGCGCAGACTATGTTCGAGGGCCGCGAGCGCCGCCATTTCGCCCGAAGTGATGAGATCGAAATCAAGCCACGCGACGAGATGCAATTTGAGGGCGCGGTCAAACAACGCAACCATATCGCCCGGAACGCCGTCCGGTAGGCGAAAGCCGAGAATGATCCGTTGCCACACGGCGAAGTTTGCAAAAGAGACAATTCCTCCGGGCATGCCCGGTTGCGGCCAAGGGATTTGTCGCGGGCCGGAGTTCTCAGCAGCATGTGCTAAGGCATCGAGAAATTCAGGAGTTATGGTCATAGCTAATCTGTCAGAATCCCAGCAATTGCTGTGTAAACAGGGGCTTCCGCGCCTAACTCGGCGAATAGGCGCATATTGACGGCTGCGAAACGTTGCGTCGGTTTGTTGTCGCTTTTTACCTCGGCGGATTTCATCTCGATCATGAACAGAGGCGGTGAATTTGGAATGGGAAAAGGCATTGGGCATTTTCCGACAAGATGGTTGGCTAGGCGCGGGTTATGACCGAGGATCAAATCGGGCAACGCTGGCGTGAACCGACTTAGCCCTAGCTCTGCAAACGCATAACCGTGGGCGATCTTAGCTAGCATTCGCACCCACGCGTACCCGTCTAGATTGATCCCAATTTTTCGTCCCTGAAGCTTGAGTTTCATCTCTGCAAGTATCTCGAGTTCACAAAAAATCTTGTGTTCAAACTCTATCACCGGCTGGGGGGAGTGATCCGTCAGGATGCCGGGAAGGTCGCGAAAACCCGGCAGCACGACGACATTTGGATGCGAATCAAGGGCAACCTGCGTTGGCCCTTGAAGTTCTAAGTCGAGGGTTAAAGGCACCCTAGCCGGAAGATCGTTCAGATGACGGACTAGCCCAGTGTTTTTTCGGTACGGCAAAAGTGTTTGCCGCATGCAAATCGTCTCGAAGGAGTGAATCTCTGTCTGGCAAGACGCGCAGCTCGCGCGCGGCAGAATGAGGCCGCCACCCAGCCCTTTCGGGAAAACATGCTCTTTCGTGAGCTTGCCGCCCCCGCCGCAATAGATGCAGAAGCCTACCGGAGAAAAAACCTTTGCGTTCGCGGCGCTAACGTTCACGGCATTCATGTTGGTCGCGCTAAGAGTCGGGCAATGATGGTGACGGATGAGGAGAGGCCATCCCAATGGAGCTACGCAGGAAATTCAATGAATCATCAGCCGCTGCGGAGAACTACATACAGGTAAGTCATCGCCGCGATGCTGTCGAATATACGATTGCAGGGATCAAAAAGATTTACGAGTTGAATCTCGAATTATTGGGCCGTGATCCGGTTACTTTGGTGATGGAAGACACCATGAAAGATTGGGTCGCCGAGACCCTTTTCCAAGGCGCCTATATGCGTGAATATCACCTGTGGGAGAAGGACTGCAAAGCTTACATTCCCGCCATGGCGTCACAAAATGGCGGTGCTGTGAAATTGGGACCAGGACCCTTCACGGACCGTATCCGGGACATATTAGTTTCGTTTTCTGTAGTTTTGCCAATAGGAATTTCCGATACGATTGATCGAATGCGCCGCCGTGTGAATACGATGAAGCATGACGCTGGCCTTGAACTGGAGCATTTCATTACCGAAGCCGATTACACCGCAGCAATTAAGGCGCTTGAAGATTTTTGGAATCACCTCGCCACGGCCGAACGAATAGTGTCTTGACAGCACACGATACAGTCGCGTCCTTTGCAAAATTCAAGAATTCTGACGAACCGACTTTTGGCGGAAAATATGCAACTTTTGAGAGATACGGAAAGCGGCAGAGCACGGACCCGCGGGGCGCACCAGGCGGGTTGGATAGGAGGGCGTCATGACTTTGTGCATGGTCTGGCGGACGCAGAACAATGTCTGCTTCGCTTCGGATTCCGGGCTTTCTTTCGGCACGAACAAATGTGATGCGGCTATCAAAGTCAGCCGAGTTCCCTTCAATGTTTATTCGGTCGGTAACCCCGGGCAACCCGCTCCCGTCGTCGTCTCAGGCGATCTCGGCAGGGCGTTCGCTGGTTCATCTGTCGCTGCTCTCATGACGAAAGAGGCTTTGGTTACGGGGACGCCATACGCAATCCCTGATCCGCGCCTTTGACGCGGCGGATGCGCCAGCGCGCGGGTGCCGGCCAAATGATTCAGATCTTGTGATGGCGTCTGCGTAACCCCCGTGCGCCGCCTGCCGCGGCCCGCATGTCTCGCTCCCGGAGCACAGTCCAAGGCTCATTGCCTTGATCCGTCAAGCCGCCTCACCTCCCTTAATCCGAGACATACTTATGGATCAGCGCATTGATCAGCGTCTGGTAGGGTATGCCTTCCTGGAGCGCGCGCGACTTCAGGCGCGTCAGGTCGCGCTTGGGCACGCGAAGCGAGATTTTGGCGCGCTCGTCGGTCATCGCGGCGCGCGCCATGAGTTCGATCTCGCGCTTGCGTCGGGGATTGAGCACGCTCTTCAACGGCGCGCCGCTCGTTTCAAAGGACTGAACGAGCGCTTGCTCTTCGGCGTCGAGATACTTGCCGATTTCAGGCGTCTTGGTCATCGGACTCACCGGAGAAATAGTGGGCTTTCAGGCGCCGGCTGGGAAAAACCGTCTTGAGGAATATTCCATCCGGCGTTGCGACGTAGGGCACGGCATAGACATAGGCCTTCGCGAGGACCACGAGCATGCGCTGACCCGGATATTTTTCCGCATTGGGATGCTCAATATCGTCCAGAAGTCCGCCGCTTTCGACGGCGGCGACGATGTCCTCAAAACAGATGTTTCGTCTGGTGTCCGATTTGAGCTCCCGGTTCTTCTCCGGGCTCCAGGCGATCGCCCTCATGATCCTATTGTATGGACAGAGTAAGGCAAGTCAACTCGTTGTGTGGAAATTGCGCGCGACGCCGGTGGAGGAGCGGGGAAAATTTGAGTCCCCCATCGGCAGCGTGTTCAAACGCGACGACGAGGCTCCACAACAATCCCGCTCCCCCCCCAGGTCTTTGTTTGGCCGCATTGTTTTTGCTTTGAGGGGATCGGCTTCGCCTTTGGCGGGAAATGCGATAGACCTCGCCCGCCTTATCGGGGAAAAATCTGACGTGTCTTATGTGTCAACGCGCGGGGAAGCGCCGAGAATCGGCTTTTCCGACGCGTTCCTCGCCGGTCTCGCCCGCGACGGCGGCCTTTACGTTCCCGAAACCATGCCGGCGATCGCGCCGGCGGCGATCGGCGCGCTGGCCGGCGCGCCCTATGCGCAGGCGGCGGCCGCCTTGATCGCGCCGTTCGTCGACGGCGAACTCAGCGCGGCCGAACTCGGCGCGATGGCGCAGGAGGCCTACGCCGGCTTTCGCCATCCCGCCACGGCCCCGCTGGTCCAGATCGGCGACAATCTGTTCGTGCTCGAACTGTTTCACGGTCCGACGCTGGCGTTCAAGGATTTCGCGATGCAATGGCTCGGCCGGCTGATGGACCATGTGCTGCGCAAGCGCGGCCGGCGCGCCACGATTCTCGGCGCGACGTCCGGCGACACCGGGGCGGCGGCGATCGAGGCGTTCGGCGGCCTTTCGCAGACCGACGTGTTCATTCTCTATCCGCACGGGCGGGTGTCCGACGTGCAGCGCCGGCAGATGACCACGGTCGACAAGCCCAACGTCCACGCGATCGCCATTGAAGGCGATTTCGACGACTGCCAGGCGATTCTCAAGGGCCTGTTCAACGACCCGGCGTTTCGCGATCCCCTCGCTTTGTCCGGCGTCAACTCGATCAACTGGGCGCGCATCGCCGCGCAGGTCGTCTATTACTTCACCAGCGCGGTTGCGCTCGGCGCGCCGGGGCGGCGCGTCTCGTTCGCCGTGCCGACCGGCAATTTCGGCGACGTGTTCGCCGGCTATTGCGCCAAGCGGATGGGCCTGCCGGTCGAGCGGCTGGTGATCGCCACCAACGACAACGACATTCTGGCGCGCGCGCTGGAGAGCGGCGTCTATCGCAAGCAGCGGGTGGTGGCGACGCAATCGCCGTCGATGGACATCCAGGTCTCGTCGAATTTCGAGCGGCTGCTGTTCGAGGCCTACCGCCGCGACGCCGCCGCGGTGCGCGGCCTGATGGCCAGCCTGGCGCAATCCGGCGAGTTCTCGATCGCCCCGGCGCCGCTGCAATTCATCCGCGACACGTTTGACGCATTCTCGACCGACGAGGCGGCCTGCGCGCGGGAAATGACCCGCGCCTACGAGGAAAGCGGTGCGGTGATCGATCCCCACACCGCGGTGGCGGTCAGCGCCGCGCGGCGCGCCCTGGCGCGCGATCCGGCGACGCCGATGATCGTTCTTTCCACCGCTCATCCCGCCAAGTTTCCCGACGCGGTCGAGCGGGCGATCGGCCGACGCCCGCCGCTGCCGGAGCATCTGGCGGATTTGATGCAGCGCCAGGAGCGCTTTACAGTTCTGCCGAACGACCGGGGCGCCGTCGAGCGATTCGTTCGTGAGCGTGCGCGGGCCGCCTGATGAGCGTTGAAATCACCACCCTCCCCTCGGGCTTACGCGTCGTCACCGACGCGATGCCGCACCTCAAGACGGCCTCGCTCGGCGTGTTTGTCGGCGCCGGATCGCGGCACGAACTGACCCACGAACACGGATTGTCGCATCTGCTCGAACACATGGCCTTCAAGGGCACGCGCCGGCGCAGCGCGCGCGAGATCGCCGAGGCGATCGAGAACGCCGGCGGCGACCTCAACGCCGAGACCGGCGTCGAGCAGACCGCCTATCTCGCGCGGGTGCTCGGCGAGGACGCCAAACTGGCGCTCGACATTCTCGCCGACATTCTCACCGAGAGCGCGTTCGACGCCGCCGAACTCGAGCGCGAGAAGGGGGTGATCCTCCAGGAGATCGGCGCGGTCGAAGACACGCCCGACGATCTGATCTTCGACCGGTTCACCGCGGCGGCGTGGCCGGGGCAGCCGATCGGGCGCCCGATTCTGGGAACGCGCGAGCGCGTCGGCTCATTCGATCGCGAAGCGATCGACGGCTACCTGCGCGGCCATTACCAGGCCGGCGCGACGATCGTCGCCGGCGCCGGCGCTGTCGACCATTCGGAAATCGTCGATCTCAGCGCCAGGCACTTCGAGCCGCTGGGTCGCGGCGAGGCGCCGCCGGCCTCGCCCGCCTCCTATCGCGGCGGCGAGATCATGGTCAAGAAGCCGCTCGGCCAGACCCATGTGGTGGTCGGCTTCGAGGGGCGCGCGGTTCACGCGCCGGACCACGACGCCGCCCATGTGTTCGCCGCGGCGGCCGGCGGGGGCATGTCGTCGCGGCTGTTTCAGGAAGTGCGCGAGAAGCGCGGCCTCGCCTATTCGATCTATTCGTTTCACTGGGCCTATTCGGACGCCGGCCTGATGGGATTCTACGCCGCGACATCGCCGGGGCGCGCCGGCGACCTGATGGCCGCGGCGCTCGATTGCCTCAGCGAGGCCGCGGCGTCGCTCGGCGAGGAGGAGATCCATCGCGCCAAGGCGCAGATGAAGGTCTCGCTGCTCACCGCGCTCGAATTGTCGGGCGCGCGCGCCCAGCAGGTGGCGCGCCAGATGCTCGTTTACGGACGCCCGCTCGGCACTCAGGAGATGATCGCGCGCATCGAGCGGCTGGACGTCGGCGATGTCCGCGCGGCGGGCGCCGCGATGCTGGGCTCCGCGCCGACCGTCGCGGCGGTCGGGCGCACCGGCAAGGTCATCGATCAGGCTCGCGTCGCGCGACGCCTGGCCGGAATCTGAGGGCGCGGCATGGCGCTGTTCCGCGTAACCCGAGCCGTCGATCCCGCGCCGCTGCTGCGCGGCGGCGGGCTCTATCTGCGCCCCGCCCAAGGCGACGACTATCTCGCCTGGTCGGCGTTGCGCGAGCGCAGCCGCCAGTTTCTCACCCCGTGGGAGCCGGTCTGGCCCGCCGACGACCTGACGCGCGGCGCTTTCCGCCGCCGGTTGCGGCGCCAGGCCGACGAGATCGCGCGTGACGAATCGTTTCCGTTCCTGATCTTCGAGGACGGCCCGAACACCCTGCTGGGCGGCATCACGATCGGCGGCATCCGGCGCGGCGTCGCGCAATCGGCGACGCTCGGCTATTGGATGGGCGCCCCGCACGCCGGCAAGGGTCACATGACGCGCGCCGTCGCCGTGGCGGTCGCTTTCGGATTTTCGACCTTGCGGCTCCACCGCATCGAGGCGGCCTGCATCCCCGACAACGTCGCCTCGGCGACTTTGCTGGAACGCAACGGCTTTCAGCGCGAGGGCTTCGCCCGCTCGTATCTGTGCATCAACGGCGAGTGGCGGGATCACTACCTGTTCGGTCTTCTCGAAAGCGACGCCGCGCGCGCGCGGCCGCCACGGGGACCGGACGTTGGCTGATCGCGGCGTATCTCCAAAACGGCGCGGCGCGGCTGACGCGGCGATTGAGCCGGGTCGACGCGGGGAAGATCGGCGCGCCCGACCGCTGATGTCGCTGCTGCGCGTCGCCGCGCTGTTGTTTTTCGTCGGCGCGGGCTGGCAACCGGCCTTCGCGGTGCAATCGATCCGCGTGCCGGTCGACGCCGATGCGATCGACCTGACCAGCGTGGTCGAGCACTACAGCGCGCAAGGCGACCGCATCCAGGTCTCGACGGCGCCGGGGGCCGACGGCGTGGTGCGCCGCATCGAGGTCAGCGCGCTGGAAGCGGGCGGCCAGCCCTCCTGGATTGTTTTCGCGCTGACCAACGACTCGGACGAGCAGTTGGAGCGCCTGATCGTCGCGCCGCATTTCCGGCTGGTCGGCTCCGGCGTCGTGTGGCCCGATCTCGGATCGAGCCGCATCACCACGATCACCGCGAGCCAGGGCGCCGCGCCGGAACGGGACGACGCGGTCGACGCCGACGTCTTCCGGCTGACCCTCGATCCCGGCACGACAGTCACCTATGTCGCCGAATTGCGGACGCCGAACCTGCCGCAGATCTACCTGTGGGAGCCGGACGCCTACAAGGAGAAGGCGACCAGCCTCACGCTCTACCAAGGGATCGTGATCGGCGTCGCCGGCCTGCTCGCCCTGTTCCTGACGACGGTGTTTGTCGTCAGGGGCGCCTTGATCTTCCCCGCCGCCGCCGCGCTGGCGTGGACGGTGCTCGCTTACGTCTGCATCGATTTCGGGTTCTGGCGCAAGATTTTCGGCTTCGAGGACGAAGCCGAGCGGATATGGCGCGCCGGCGTCGAGGCGACGCTTGGCGCGACGCTGATCATCTTCCTGTTCGCCTATCTCAACCTGCGGCGCTGGCACGTGCGCTATTCCCATATCGCCGCGGTCTGGCTGGCGTTGATGGCCGCCGTCGTCGCTTTGTCGATCTACAACGCGCCGATCGCCGCCGGCGTCGCGCGCATATCGATCGCGACCGTCGCCGGCATCGGGTTCATTCTCGTGCTCCATCTGGCGGCGCGCGGCTCGGATCGCGCCGTGATGCTGATTCCGACGTGGTTCCTGCTGCTGATCTGGGTGATCGGCGCGGGCTTCACGGTGACCGGCGCGTTGACCAACGACCTGGCTTCGCCGGGACTGATCGGCGGGCTGGTGTTGATCGTCATGCTGATCGGCTTCACCGTGATGCAAAACGCCTTTTCGGGATCGGGCGTCGCGAGCTTCCGGGGCGTCGACTCGCAGCGCCGCGCCCTGGCGATGACCGGCTGCGGCGACGCGATCTTCGACTGGAGCGTCGACCAGGACCAGATCTACGTGAGCTCCGAGATCGAGGCGCAGCTCGGCCTCAAGCGCGGCGCGCTGGAGGGTCCCGCCGCGTCCTGGCTCGAAGTGCTTCATCCGATGGACCGCGATCGATACAAGGCGGCGCTCGACGGCGTTCTTCAGCAGCGATGCGGGCGCATCAATCACGACATCCGCCTGCGCGCCGCCGATGGTCACTATTTCTGGTTCGTCATGAAGGCGCGCCCCGTGGTCAGCGCCGAGGGCGAGGTCGTCAGGGTGATCGGCGCGTTGTCCGACGTCACGGAAATCAAGACCGCCGAAGAGCGCATGCTGCACGACGCGGTGCATGACAATCTGACCGGCCTTCCCAACCGCGAGCTGTTCTTCGACCGCCTGGACGCCGCGCTGACCGCCGCGCGACGATCCGGCGTCGCGCCGCCCGCCGTGCTGGTGATCGACGTCGATCGCTTCCGGCAGATCAACGAGGCGATCGGCCCTTCGCTCGGCGATTCGGTGCTGCTCACGGTGGCGCGGCGTCTCGCCCGCAATCTGCCGCCGGGCGACACGCTGGCGCGCCTGGCGGGCGATCAGTTCGGGGCGATCGTGATGATCGACGGGGTGGCCGACCAGATCAACGAAATCGTCGAATCGATCCGCGACAATCTGGCGACGCCGATCAGTTTCGGCGAACGGGAAGTGGCGCTGACTGTGTCGATCGGGGTCGCGCTGTTCGATCCCCAGCTTCGCGCCAAGGGCGGCGACCTCGTCAAGGACGCCGAAATCGCGATGGCCAACGCCAAGAAAATCGGCGGCAACCGCGCCGAGTTCTTCGCCCCGGCGATGCGCGCCCAGCGCGCCGACCGGCCTTCGCTGGAAAGCGACCTGCGCCGCGCCCTCGACCGCGACGAGATCAAGGTTTTCTTCCAGCCGATCGTGCGGCTGGAGGATCGCACCGTCGCCGGCTTCGAGGCGGTGCTCAGATGGCAGCATCCGAGACTCGGGCAATTGGGCCCCGCCGATTTCGTCTCGCTCGCCGAGGAGACCGGGCTGATCGTCGACCTCGGGGTTTTCGCGATGGAGCGAACGGCGCGCGAGCTTTCCGCCTGGCAGAAGGCGCTGGAGGTCGACCCGCCGATTTTCGCCAGCGTCAACATTTCCTCGCGCCAGTTGCTGCGGCACGATCTGCTGACCGACGTGAAGGCGACGCTCAGCCGCAGCTATGTGCTGCGCGGCACGCTGAAGCTGGAGCTGACCGAAGGCCTCGTCATGGAGAACCCGGAATTCGCCGCGCAGATGCTGCAGCGAATCCGCGAGATCGGCGCCGGCCTGTCGCTCGACGATTTTGGCACCGGCTATTCCTCGCTCGGCCATCTCCAGCGCTATCATTTCGACACGCTCAAGATTGATCAGTCGCTGGTGCGCCAGAACGCCGTCGGCGTCCGCCCGATGATCCTGCGGTCGGTCATCGCGATGGCCCATGATCTCGGCATGGACGTCGTCGCCGAAGGCGCGGAGACTGAATCCGACGCCGTCGAATTGTCGCAGCTCGGCTGCGAGTTCGCGCAGGGCTACGCGTTCGGGCGGGCGCTGAGCGCCGCCGAGGCGCGCAAGCTGATGGGGGCGGAGGCGGGCTGACCGCCCGCCGCGCCTGTGGAAGTCGGGGAGAACCAGCGTTTTGTGTTGCCGCGACCGGCGGCCGCGGCGATCTCAGACGGGAGGCCTTGATGAAATTCACGCCCGCCTTCCTCGACGAAATACGCGCGCGCCTGCCGGTCTCCGAGGTGGTGGGCAAACGCGTCAAACTGAAGAAGCAGGGCCGCGAATGGGCGGGCCTGTCGCCCTTCACCGCCGAGCGCACGCCGTCGTTTTTCGTCAACGACCAAAAGGGTTTCTATCACGACTTCTCCTCCCAGAAGCACGGCGACGCGTTCGACTTCCTGATGGAGACGGAGGGCTTGAGCTTTCCCGAAGCGGTCGAGCGCCTCGCCGACATGGCGGGCCTGGCCATGCCAGTCCGCTCGCCGGAAAGCCAGGCGCAGGACAGCAAGCGCGGTTCGCTGCTGGAGGTGATGGGCCTGGCGGCGCGGTTCTTCGAGAAGGCGCTGCAGGAAAAGACCGGCGCAAAGGCGCGCGGCTATCTCGCGGACCGGCGGCTCGACGCCGGCGTCCAGCGCGAATTCTCGCTCGGCTACGCGCCGCCCGAACGGTTCGCGTTGCGCGACGCGCTGGCGGCCCAGGGCGTCGGCGCCGAGGCGATGATCGCCGCCGGACTGCTGGTGCACGGCGACGAAATCGCTGTTCCCTATGACCGTTTCCGCGATCGCGTGATCTTCCCGATCCATGACCGCAACGGCGGCGTCATCGCGTTCGGCGGGCGGGCGATGGAAGCCAGCGTCAAGCCAAAATACCTCAATTCTCCGGATACCGAGCTGTTCCACAAGGGCTCGGTGTTGTTCAACCATCATCGCGCGCGCAAGGCGGCCCATGACAGCGGCGCGGTCATCGTCGTCGAGGGCTATGTCGACGTCATCGCGATGTCGCAGGCCGGCTATCCCCACACCGTCGCGCCGCTCGGCACCGCGCTGACCGGCGAGCAGTGCGAACTGTTGTGGCGCATGGCCGGCGAGCCGATCCTGTGCTTCGACGGCGACAAGGCCGGGCAAAAGGCGGCGTTCCGCGCCATCGACATGGCGCTGCCGCTGATCGGACCGGGCCGCAGCCTGCGCTTCGCGCTGCTGCCCGAGGGGCAGGACCCGGACGACCTCGCGCGGTCGGGTGGACCGGCGGAGATCGGGCGGGTCGTCGAGGCGGCGCGGCCGCTGGCCGAGATGCTGTTCCTGCGCGAGACCGAAGGCGGGCGTTTCGACACGCCCGAGCGGCGCGCGGCGCTGGAGCGGCGGCTGCGCGAGCTGACCGGCGCGATCGGCGACGAGGCGCTGCGCCGCCATTATTGGGAGGATATGCAGGCGCGGCTGGCGGCCTTCCTCGGCTCGAACCGGCCCATCGCGCCGGCGAAGCTCCGGCCGCGGCCGGCCGGCGGCCCGTGGCGCCCCGGATTGTTCAACGCCGGGCCGCGGCTCGGGTTTGCCGCCCATCCCCTGCCGAAGCGACAGGCGCTGACCGGCAAGCCCAAGGACGCGCCAAGGGACGTCGTGATCCTGGCGATCGTCGTCAACCATCCCGGCCTGCTGGAGCGCCACGTCGAGGAAATCGCCGGGCTCGAACTGTCCAACCGGAATCTGGCCGGTTTCCGCGACCGCCTCCTCGCCCTCGGGCTCGACGGACCGATCAGCGAGGCGGCGCTGGAGGCGGCCGGGCTCGCCGCCGAGCGGCGGCGCATCCTTGGCCTCGCCGCGCAAACCCCGCTGTGGTGGTGCCTGCGCCCCGAGGCCGATTCTTCCGACGCCGATCAGGTTTTACGTCAGACGCTGGCCTTGCATCGCAAGGCGCAGGCGCTAAATAGGGAACTGAAACTGGCGGAAAAAGCGCTCGCTATCGACAATGGCGTCGAAATCAACGAGCAGAATTTCGCCAGACTGCGCGACATCAAGGAAAATCTCGCCGATCTGGCGAACGCCGAGGCGTCCATCGAGGGGTTCGGGACGCTGTCGGGCCGGAACGCGCCGCCCGTGTGACGCTTGCGGGTTGCTGACATGACGGTTAACGGGGGGTTAGGAGCTGTGGGCGACCTTGGGGGGTCGCCGAATCACCGGCGCATTTATGGAGAATGCGCGCCCGCGGCTCCCTTGAAATGACTCGGGGAACGACTGGCCCGCCGCGCCCGTTGCGCAGGCGGCGATCGGTCGGTGAACGGCCCATTGTTGCAAATCCGCGTTTCGGCGCGGGACGGACGGAGTAGTATCTATGGCGAAGAAAGACGAGCAGAAGACTGAGGGCGAGGCCGTCGTGGTGGAGACGACGGACAGCCCGTTGCTCGATCTTACCGACGCCGCGGTCAAGCGGATGATCAAGATCGCCAAGAAACGCGGCTGGGTCACCCATGAGGAACTGAACGCGGTGCTGCCGTCCGAGGAGATCTCCTCCGATCAGATTGAGGACATGAACTCGATGCTGAACGAGATGGGCATCAATGTCGTCGACAACGAGGACGCCGAGGAGGCGGAGAAGGAAACCACCGAAGGCGGCGAGGAGGAGGAGGCCGAGGGCGCCGAAGTCGCCGAGACCACCCGCACGACGGCGGTGGCGACCCGCAGTTCGGAGCCCGCCGAGCGCACCGACGATCCCGTGCGCATGTATTTGCGCGAAATGGGCTCGGTCGAGCTTCTCTCGCGCGAGGGCGAAATCGCCATCGCCAAGCGCATCGAGGCGGGCCGCGAGGCGATGATCGCCGGATTGTGCGAGAGCCCGCTGACCTTTCAGGCGATCATCATCTGGCGCGACGAGCTTAACGACGCCAAGATTTTGCTGCGCGACATCATCGACCTCGAGGCCACCTACGCCGGCCCGGACGGCAAGAAAGCGCCCAAGATCGACATGACCGCGCCGGGCGCCGCCGAGGCGCTCGCCGCCCAGCAGCGCGAGCGCGCGCCCGCCACCGCGCCGCAGACGCCGCCCGCCGGCTTCGACGGCGATCCGCCGCCGAGCGCCGAGAATTTCGACGACGAGGACGATATGGAGAATTCCGTATCGCTGTCGGCGATGGAGGCGGAGCTCAAGCCCAAAGTGCTGGAGACGTTCGACCGCGTCGCCGACGCCTACAAGAAGCTGCGCCGCCTGCAGGATCAGAATGTCGAGAACAAGCTCAAGAACGAGACCCTGTCGCCGGCCCAGGAGCGCAAATACAAGTCGCTGAAAAAAGAGATCGTCACCGACGTCAAGTCGCTGTCGCTCAACCAGAACCGCATCGACGCGCTGGTCGAGCAGCTCTACGACATCAACAAGCGGCTGATCGGCCTCGACGTGAAGCTGATGCGGCTCGCCGAAGGCCATCGCGTTTCGCGCGAGGACTTCCTGAAGAACTACCAGAACTCCGAGCTCGACCCGAAATGGTTGCTGCGGGTCTCGAAGCTCGGAACCCGCGGCTGGAAGGACTTCGTCGCCAAGGACAAGAACCAGATCAAGGATCTGCGCTCCGACATCCAGGCGCTCGCGACCGAGACCGGCCTCGAAATCCAGGAATTCCGCAAGCTCGTCCATATGGTGCAGAAGGGCGAGCGCGAGGCGCGGCAGGCCAAGAAGGAAATGGTCGAGGCCAATCTGCGCCTGGTGATCTCGATCGCCAAGAAATACACCAACCGCGGGCTGCAATTCCTCGACCTGATCCAGGAAGGCAATATCGGCCTGATGAAGGCGGTCGACAAATTCGAATACCGGCGCGGCTACAAGTTCTCGACCTATGCGACGTGGTGGATCCGCCAGGCGATCACCCGCTCGATCGCCGATCAGGCGCGCACCATCCGCATTCCCGTGCATATGATCGAGACGATCAACAAGATCGTGCGCACCTCGCGCCAGATGCTGCACGAGATCGGCCGCGAGCCGACGCCCGAGGAGCTCTCGGAAAAGCTCGCCATGCCGCTCGAAAAAGTGCGCAAGGTGCTGAAGATCGCCAAGGAGCCGATCAGCCTCGAGACGCCGATCGGCGACGAGGAGGACAGCCATCTCGGCGATTTCATCGAGGACAAGAACGCCATCCTGCCGATCGACGCGGCGATCCAGTCGAACCTGCGCGAGACCACGACGCGCGTGCTGGCCTCGCTGACCCCGCGCGAGGAGCGGGTGCTGCGCATGCGCTTTGGCATCGGCATGAACACCGACCACACGCTGGAGGAAGTCGGCCAGCAGTTCTCGGTGACCCGGGAGCGCATCCGCCAGATCGAGGCCAAGGCGCTGCGCAAGCTCAAGCACCCGAGCCGGTCGCGGAAACTGAGGAGCTTTTTGGATAATTGATTGCGGAGGTCCTTAATGGCGCCCGTGCGCCGCACCTTTGATCTCGATCCAGATACGGATGCCCGCCTCAACGCTCTTGCGGCGGAGAAGGGCCAGGACGCCGCAATGGTTGTGGCGGACGCCGTGGTCTTGCTCGATTCTGTCATGGACATCGAAGGGCCGGATATCGAGGAGGATTTGCGGCGTCTTCGCGAGTTCGAACGCACCGGCGAAGCAGTGCCATGGGAAGAGGTCAGGGCCTGGGTTAAATCGTGGGGCGCCTCGAAAGAGTTGCCACGGCCCCAGCCGCGCAAGCTGCGGTGATTCTTTTTTCGTCCGACGCTCTTTCGGACATCGAACGTGTTCGGGCTTTTCTCGACATCAGAAATCCGCAAGCCGCAGTCCGAGCCATGCGCGCTATCTGGACGGCGCTCGGGCGCGTCGAGGTCGCGCCCCACATCGGACAGGTGACAAAGGACCGCGATATACGGCAGGTTATCGTTCGCTTCGGTCGGCGCGGCTATATCGTGCGCTATCGAATTCTGCCGCCGGATGATGCGATCTTCATCACGCGCATCTGGCCGGTCGTGAGGCGCGTGGATAGGGCGCGAACGCTTCAAGGAGCCGAAAACCGATTGGGACAGGAGCCGAAAAAGCCCTTGAGCGTGTCCTCGACGGAATCGCTGAGGCCGGATAGCTTGGCCGCCGATGGAGCTATTCGCAGCAGCGGGAATTGAGTTGCCGCCGGGCAGCGGACGCGGCAGGCGCGGCGTGTTGCGCAGCATTCGCGTGCCGCTGTTCAGCTACAAGGTCGTCGAGGCCGCGCGGGCGCGCCTCGCCTTCGCGCCGAGCGCCGAGCAGACCAGGGCGGCGCGGGACTACGCGCGCAAGATCAAGAACCCGAAGTTCCTGAAGCAGAAGGAGACGGCGGTCCGTCCCCTTTTCGTCCAGGAAGTCCTGCAGGCCGTCCTCGGCTATCAGCCCTACGATCCGGCGCAGCCTTATACGCTCGCCCATGAAGAGGCGATCCGCGCCGGCGCCGTCGATGTCGCGCATCGGGCGGTTCAACCGGCCGGACGAGCCGCGATGAGATCGTCGCTCCTTTCGAGCTGAAGGGGCCGGATGCAGCCGATCTCGACCGCGTCATGCCCGGCCGGGGCCGCAGCCCCGTGCAGCAGGCCTGGGATTACGCGATCGATGCGCCGGGTTCGCGCTGGGTTCTCGTCTCGAACTGCCTCGAAATCCGGCTCTACGGCTTCGGGCGCGGGCGCGACGCCTATGAAGTCTTCGATCTCACGCGGCTCGACGAGCCGGAGGAGCACGCACGGCTCTGGCTGATCCTGTCAGCCGGTCAGTTGCTCGGCGGGCCGACCGATCGCCTGCTGCGCGAGACCGACAGCGCCTACAAGGATGTCACCGCCAGGCTCTACGAGGAATACCGGGAGCTGCGCAGCCGGCTGATCGGCTTCCTGACCGACGCCGCCGAAGGACCGAAGCTGTCGGCCCTCGACGGCGATCGAGCCGGCGCAGAAGGTTCTCGACCGCATCCTGTTCATCGCCTTCGCGCAGCGCACCGATCTCCTGCCCGACCGGCTGTTGGAGGATGCGTCCAAGGAGCAAAGCAAATTCCTGCCGCAGCCGATCTGGAAGAATTTCCTCGCCTTGTTCCGCGCCATCGATCGGGGCAACGACCGGCTGGCGATCTGGGCCTATAACGGGGGCCTGTTCGCGGAAGACAAGCTCGCCGACACGCTCGTTCTGCCCGATCCCCTGGCGCAAGACGTCGCCAGGCTCGGCCAATGGGACTATCGGCGCGAAGTGCCGGTCACCGTCCTCGGTCACATCTTCGAGCAGTCGATCACCGACATCGAGAAGCTGAAGGCGGAGGGCAAGGGCGAGGCGCCGCCCGCCGTCTCGAAACGCAAGCGCGCGGGCATTGTCTACACGCCCGACATGGTGACGCGCTTTCTCGTCGAGCGCACGATTGGCGCTCTCTCTCGACGATCGCCGCGCCGCGTTGTGGTCGGCGCATGGCATGGAAGCCGAGAAGCCGGAGCGCGGCGCGCGAAATCGCTTTCTGGCAGGCCTATCTCGCCGTTCTGCGCGACTTCACCCTTGTCGATCCGGCCTGCGGCTCCGGCGCGTTTCTCGTCGCGGCGTTCGATGAAATGGCGCGCCGCTATCGCGACGCCGCGAGCGCGTTGAGCGATCTCGGTGTCGAAATCGCCTTCGATATTTTCGACGAGATCGTCACGAAAAATCTTTTCGGCGTCGACCTCAATCGCGAATCGGTCGAGATCACCCGGCTTTCACTGTGGCTGAAGACCGCGCGCCGCGAGCATCGGCTGCAGAATCTCGAAGCGACGATCAAATGCGGCGACAGTCTCATCGACGATCCCGCCTTCACGGAGCAGCCCTTCGACTGGCGCGCCGCTTTTCCCGACGTTTTCGCGCGCGGCGGTTTCGACGTGGTGATCGGCAATCCGCCCTATGTGCGGATGGAGCTGCTGAAACCGGTCAAGCCCTATCTCCAGGAGCACTATGTCGTCGCCGCCGACCGCGCCGATCTCTACGCCTATTTTTTCGAGCGCGGCGCTAAGCTTTTGAAGCCCGGCGGGCGGCTTGGCTACATCTCGTCGTCGACCTTCTTCCGCACCGGCTCGGGCGAAAACCTGCGCCTCTTCCTCACCGATGGCGTCGGGATCGAAAGCGTCGTCGATTTCGGCGATATTCAGGTCTTCGAGGGCGTGACCACCTATCCGGCGATCCTTACGCTCAAGAAGGGCGAAGGCGCGGGCGATCTCGCCTTCCTCATCGTGAAGGACGAAGCTGCCCGACGATCTCGGCCGCGCCTTCGCGCAGGGCGGGCGCCCATGCCGCGGGCGCGGCTCGGCAGCGGCTCCTGGCGTTTCGAGGACGACGCGCTGGCGGGGCTGCGCGACAAGATCGCGAAAGGGCGCAAGACGCTCGGCGAGGTCTATGGGCCGCCGCTCTACGGCATCAAGACGGGTTTCAACGAAGCCTTCGTCATCGACCGCGCGACGCGCGACCAGCTTGTCGCCGCCGATCCGAGGTCGGCGGAACTGCTGAAGCCTTTCCTGCGCGGCGAGGACATCAAACGTTGGCGCGTCGAAAGCGAGGACCTGTTCCTCATCAATACGCCGAAGGGCAAGGTCGATATCGCGCGCTATCCGGCGATCCGCGACTGGCTGCTGCCGTTCAAGGCGGAGTTGGAGAATCGCGCGACCAGGCAGGAATGGTGGGAATTGCAGCAAGCGCAGTTGGCGTATCAACCGACAATTGGAAAGCGCAAAAATATCGTCTGGCCGCATTTCCAAAATGAACGACATTTTCGCCTTCGAAGACGACGAGCACGTTATCTCGAACAACAAATGCTATTTCATTCCGACCGACAGATTGATCGCTTTCTTTGCTTGCTTAAATTCGCATCACTGCCTGGTTCTTCGTTGTTTAGCGAATCGCGCACGTCAGTGCGGCAGTGGTTGACATCGAAGCGCGAAGCGCAATATGTCGAGACGTCTGCCTGTTCCCGACTTCCGCTCTCGCCGCCGCGCTCGCTCGTCGCCCTCGCCCAAACCTGCACCGACGCCGCCCGCGCGCGCTTCGCGATCCAATCCGCGGTGCGTCATCGCCTCCTCGACCTCGCGCCGCCGGAGCGGCGCAAGCTGACCGGCAAGCTTGAGAATTGGCACGAGCTCGACTTCGCCGCCTTCCGTGACGAAGTGAAGACGAGCGTTCCACGCAGACATCCCGGTGAAGCAGCGCGGCGAATGGGAAATCCACCTCGCCGACAACGCGGCCGAGGTTCATCGCCTTTCCGCCGACATCGCCGCCGCCGAGCGCGAAATCGACGCGCTCGTCTATCGCCTGTTCGATCTCACGCCGGACGAGATCGGGTTGCTCGAAGCCTCGCTCGCCGGTCAATATTGAGACCTGTGGGAAAGCCGGGGACGCGGCGAGTCTCCAGGCCATTGCGCCGCCGGCCTCAGTGATAGCCGACCTCGGCGCTCGCCTTGCCGCGGAACACCCAGTACGACCAGGCGGTGTAGATCAGGATCACCGGCAGCAGGAACAGCGTGCCGATCAGCAGGAAGGCCTGGGTGCTCGGCGACGCCGCGGCCTCGTCCAGCGTGAAACGCCACGGGACGATCATCGGCCACAGGCTGATCGCGATGCCGAGGTAGGACATCGCGAACAGGGCCAGCGCGCCGAAGAACGGCGCGTAGTCGGAGCCGCGCTCCAGCGCGCGCCATTCCCACCAGACCAAGGCGGCGGTGATGATCGGCACCGGCGACAGATAGGCGATGTCCGGCCAGGTGAACCACCGCGCCGCGACCTGCGAATCGACGAGCGGCGTCCACAGGCTGACGACGCCGATGGCGAGCAGGGTCAGGAGCAGGGAGCGACGGCCGAGCTTGCGCGCCCATTGCTGCGAATCGCCTTCCAGTTTGATCACCAGCCATCCCGCGCCGAGCAGCGCGTAGCCGGCCATCAGGCCGAATCCGGCGCCGATCGAGAACGGCGTGAAGCAATCGAACGAGCCGCCGACGAATTGCCGACCCTCGACGTTGAAGCCCTGCACGAAGGCGCCGAGGACGACGCCTTGCGAGAACGCCGCCAGCGCCGAGCCGATGGCGAAGCCGTGATCCCAGAATGTCCGGTGCTCGGCGTCGCGATAGCGAAACTCGAAAGCCAGCCCACGAAAGATCAGGGCGAGCAGCATCATCAGGATCGGAAAATAGACCGCCGGGATGATGATCGCGAAGGCCAGCGGGAAGGCGGCGAACAGACCGACGCAGCCCAGCACCAGCCATGTCTCGTTGCCGTCCCACACCGGGGCGATCGAGTTCATGATGAGATTGCGCTCGGCGCGGCCCGGCGCGAAACTGTACAAAATGCCGACGCCGAGATCGAAGCCGTCGAGGGCGACATAGAAGAACACCCCGACCCCCAGGATCGCCGTCCAGATCGGAACGAGGCTCAGCGTGGCGGTCATTCGGGCGCCTCCATCGCCGCGGCGGGCAAAGCCTCGAACGGCGCCTTCGGCCGGCCGGCCTCGACCGGCGTGTCGAGATCGCCGGTGGACGGCCCGCTCCACACGATCTTCAGCATCAGAAACAACCCGACGGGGTAGACGATCAGATAGACCGCGACATACAGCAGCAGCGAGGTCAGGACGTCGCCGCCGGTCAGCGAAGGCGACGCCGAATTGGCGGTGCGAAGCAAACCGAAGATCGTCCAGGGCTGTCGCCCGACCTCGGTGGTGGTCCAGCCGGCGATCACCGCGACGAAGCCGAGGCCGGCCGCGAACTGGCAGAGGCGCAGATACCATCCTGTGTCGTCGAGCCGGCGTTTGGCCATCAGCCCGAATCCCGTCGCCACCACCGCCAGCATCAGCATGGCGATGCCGACCATGATCCGGAACGCGAAATAGACGATGGCGACGGGCGGGCGCTGGTCGGCCGGGAAGTCCTTCAGGCCTTTGACCTCGCCATCCCAGGAATGCGTCAGATAGAGGCTGCCGAGACGCGGAATCGCGATCTCGCCGAGATTGCGCTCAGCCGCGGCGTCGGGCCAGCCGATGAGCGAGGCTGGAACGCCGCGCCCGCCCTCCCACAGGCCCTCCATGGCCGCCAGTTTGGCCGGCTGGTGTTCGAGCGTGTTGAGCCCATGAAGATCGCCGAGCACGATCTGCATGGGCACGAAAATCGCGAGAAACCACAGGGCGAGCCGCAGCATCATCCGCCCCTCGGCAAGCGATTTGCCGCGCCGCACGGTGTAGGCGCCGACGCCGAGCACGACGAACGCGGTGGTCACGTAGAACGCGCTGACGGTGTGGGCCAGCCGGTAAGGGAAGGACGGGCTGAAGATTATCTCCCACCAATCCTTCGGGAAGAAGCGCCCATCGATGATTTCATAGCCGGCCGGGGTCTGCATCCAGCTATTGGTGGCGAGGATCCAGAACGACGAGAACAGCGTGCCCGCGGCCACCAGGAGCGCGGCGACGAAATGCATCGAAGGAGGCACCAGCTTGCGGCCGAACAGCAGCACGCCGAGGAAGGTCGCCTCGAGAAAAAACGCGGTCAGGCCCTCATAGGCGAGCAGCGGCGAGACGATGTTGCCGGCGGCGTCGGAGAAGCGGCTCCAGTTGGTGCCGAACTGAAACGGCATGACGACGCCGGTGACCACGCCCATGCCGAACGAGATGGAGAAAATCCGCAGCCAGAACCGGGAGAGGCCGCTGAACACCGGGCGCCTTGTCAGCGCGTAGGCGCCCTCCAGGAAGGCGACCAACGACGCCAGCCCCACCGTGAAGGCAGGCAGCAGGATATGCCAGCCGATGACCCAGGCGAACTGGATCCGCGAGAGCAGGACCGGGTCAAGACGCATATCCTGAATTCCCCTCGGCGCCGGCAAGAGAACATTGCAAGACAACATTGATTGAGCGCCCGGGAAGGCCGGTCGTCAACACTGCCGATTGCGGCGTTCAGTCGCCCTGCGGCAAAATGCGGTCGACGAGTTGCTGTTCGACGCCCGCCAGATCGCAGGCGCCAAACTGCGCGTGCGGCTCGCCGGCGAGGCGCGTCGCGACATAGGCGTCGGCGAGCGAGGAGCGGCGTTCGGCGAGCGCGGCGGCCGCGGCGAGGCGGCCCAGACGTTCGCTGGCGCGTCGCGCCAGTCGCTCGGCGTCCAAATTCGCCGCCACGCCGAAGCGATCGGCCTCGACGCCGCACGCCGCGCTGAGCCGCGCGATCACCTGCGTCGCCGCGTCGGGCGCGCGCGCCGCGGCGCGCAGCACGTCGAGCGCCATCACATTGCCCGATCCTTCCCAGATCGCGTTGACCGGCGCCTCGCGATAGGCGCGCGCCAGCGGCCATTCCTCGACATAGCCGTTGCCGCCCAGGCACTCCATCGCCTCATAGACCAGTTGCGGCGCGGCCTTGCACACCAGGAACTTGGCGGCTGGCGTGACGAGGCGCGCATAAGCGGCCTCAAAAGGATCCTCTCCGGCCCGATCGAAGGCGCGCGCCAGCCGGAACGCCAGCGCGGTCGCCCCCTCGACCTCGAGCGCGAGATCGCTGAGCACCGCGCGCATCAGCGGCTGGTCGATAGACGCTTCTGAAACACTCGGCGCCAGCGCGCGTGGTGCGTCGCCTGCGCGAGCGCGAAGCGCATCAGTCCCGCCGAGGCGACGACGCAATCGAGGCGGGTCAGTTGCACCATTTCGATGATCGTCCGCACCCCCTGCCCCTCCGGACCGACGCGCTCGGCGAACGCCGACCGGAAGGCGACTTCCGACGAAGCGTTGGAGCGATTGCCGAGCTTGTCCTTCAGCCGCGCGAAGAAAATCGCATTCTTCGCGCCGTCGGGCCGGAAGCGCGGCGTCAGAAAGGCGGTCAGTCCGCCCGGCGCCTGGGCGAGCACCAGAAACGCGTCGCACATCGGCGCAGACATGAACCATTTGGCGCCGGTGATCGCGTAGCCGCCCGCGACCGGCGTCGCCGTGGTGGTGTTGGCGCGCACGTCGGTGCCGCCCTGCGGCTCGGTCATGCCCATGCCGAGCGTGACGGCGCTCTTCTCCCACCATGGGCGCTGCGCGGGATCATAGAGGCGCCCGCGAATCTTCGGCAGCCAGTTCTGCGGCGATCGCCGGTTCGCTGCTCAGCGCGGCCATGCTCGCGCTGGTCATCGTCAGCGGGCAGATATGGCCGCTCTCGGCCTGCGTCGCCATGAACAGCCGCGCCGCCCGCGCCGCCTGGCCGGACGGGCTCGATCGAGGCGCGCACGCGCCTGATCCCAGATCGAGCAATGCAGGCCGGCCGCCATGCTGCGCGCCATCAGCGCGTGATAGGCGGGATGAAACTCGACCTGATCGAGGCGATTGCCGCGCGCATCGACGAGCCGCAGGCGCGGCGGGAATTCATTGGCGAGCCGGCCGAGCTCCATCGCCTCGGCGGCGCCGCAGGCCGCGCCGAACTCGGCCAGCGTCTCTCGCGGCCGCGTCGACGCCGGCCGCCGCCGCGCCGTCGCGCAACGCGCAATCCTCGAGAAACAGGTTGCGATCGACGAAAGGCGGCGACTGGTTCGGCGCGTCCTCGACGTCGAACACCGGATCGTTGGGCATCGTCGCCTCGCCAACCGTCCGTGCCCCGACCGTTCGGGGCCGGCGATTCACTCGCCCGCCAGCCGCAGCGCGCGGCTTCTGCTGTTCGCGCTCGCGCAATCGCGCCTCGCGCGCGGCGACATAGTTGCGCGTCGCCGGCACGACGTTCTGATTCTTGGCGAGCTGGATCTGAAACACCATGTTTCCGTCGACCCGGAAAGAGGTCTTCCGATCCCGCGAGATAGAATTCCCACATCCGGCAGAAACGCTCGTCGTACAGCGCCCTGGCCTCTTCGCGGTTGGCCATGAAACGCTGGCGCCAGATTCTTCAGCGTCTCGGCGTAGTGAAGCCGCAGGATTTCGGTGTCGGTCACATACAGCCCCGCGCGCTCGATCGACGCGAACACTTCGGAAAGGCTGGGGATGTAGCCGCCGGGAAAGATATACTTGGCGATCCACGGGTTGGTCGCGTTGGGCTTGCCGCTGCGCCCGATCGCGTGCAGCAGCATCACGCCGTCGTCCTTCAGCAGACGCCGGACGTGCTGGAAGAACTCGTCGATAGCCGCCGACGCCGACATGTTCGAACATGCCGACCGAAACGATCCGGTCGAAGCGTTCGGTGACGTCGCGATAGTCCTGCAGGTGGAAGCTGGCGCGATCGGCGAGCCCGCCGTCGATCGCCCGCTTGACCGCCACGCCGTGCTGCTCGCGCGACAGGGTGACGCCGGTCGCGCGGGCGCCGGCGGCTCCCGCCAGATACAGCCCCATGCCGCCAAAGCCGCAGCCGATGTCGAGAACGCTGTGACTGTCCTCGACCAGCAGCTTGGCGGCGATATGCCGCTTCTTGGCCAGTTGCGCCTCCTCGAGCGTCGCCCCGGGATGCTCGAAATAGGCGCAGGAATATTGCCGGTCCGCATCGAGGAACAGGTCGTAGAGCCGGACATTGAGGTCGTAGTGATGGGCGATGTTCTGCTTTGCATGGAGGCGGTCGTTGCGCTGGCGGAATCGCCGCGTCGCGATGCGGGCGTCCTCCAGCAGCTTGAGCCACCGGGGGCCGCCGAACGCGAGGATGTTTTGCTCGCCCAGCGCCAGAACGTCGTAGAGATCGCCCTTGGTGACGATCAGCCGGCCGTCCATGTAAAGCTCGCCCATCGCGAGGGTAGGATCGAAGGTCAACGCCCGCTCGGCCGCCCGGTCGGCGAGCCGAACCCCGAGTTTTGGGCCGGTCCGATCGCCGAACACCTGGGTGATCCCGTCGGCGGTTTGGACTTCGAGATGCCCGTGGCGGATAAGGGTGGACAGAAAGGTCCTGAACAGCGTTCCCATGAATCGGCCCCTTTTGACGGCGATCCAAGGGCTCGAGAAGCACGCGGGAACGCCGGACACCCTGATCTGTCGAAAGTAGGACCGTCGCGCGACGGATTCAAGTTTGTTGTCGCGATTAACGCTTTCTTGATCAACGCGGCGGCCGGCCGCCGCCCTCCGCGCGCCCGGCGGCGGCGCTTCGGAGCGGGGCGAGAGTCCGCTCCGCCCTCGCATTGACAAGGGGTCAACCGCCTCCTATCTGCTGGGAAAGCGTCTGTCCCTGCGCGGCGAAGGCGGGTTTTGGCTTGTCCGGTCGGCGCGCGCGTTCACGGATCGGTCGGGTTCGGGCTCGGAGCGTCCGGACGCAGACGGACGCGCGGTCCGGCAAATCGCCGGGGCGCCTGGGCGGCCCGGATTGGCGGCGCGGCGCCCGGTTGAGGGAATGGACATCCCCGGTTCATATGAGGGACGCTAGGATGCGGCGGTTGCGTCCTGGCGGAACGGCAAGAAATTGCGGCGCCGAAAGCGCCGGGGGTCGGAAAGGTCGAATATGCTCGGCTCTGTGTTGAAAAGCGTTTTCGGCTCGTCGAACGACCGGCGGCTGAAGTCGTATCGGCCCCACATCGCCGCGGTCAACGCGCTCGAAGCGCAATTCGCGGCGCTCACCGACGAACAGTTGCGCGCCACGACGCAGGAATTTCGCGACGCGCTGGCCGCCGGCAAGACGCTCGAGGACATCGCCGCGCCCGCTTTCGCGGCGGTGCGCGAGGCGGCCAAGCGCACCCTCAAGCAGCGCCATTTCGACGTGCAGTTGATCGGCGGGATGGTGTTGCACGAGGGGGCGATCGCCGAGATGCGCACCGGCGAAGGCAAGACGCTGGTGGCGACCCTGGCGAGCTATCTCAACGCGCTCGCCGGAAAAGGCGTCCACGTGGTCACCGTCAACGACTATCTGGCGCGTCGCGACTCCGAATGGATGGGCCAGATCTACGGCTTCCTCGGCATGACCGTCGGGGTGATCGTGCACGGGCTCGACGACAACCAGCGCCGCCAGGCCTACGCCGCCGACATCACCTACGGCACCAACAACGAATTCGGCTTCGACTATCTGCGCGACAATATGAAATACGACATGGCCGACATGGTGCAGCGCGGCCATTTCTACGCGATCGTCGACGAAGTCGATTCGATCCTGGTCGACGAGGCGCGCACGCCGCTGATCATCTCCGGCCCTTCCGACGACCGCTCCGATCTCTACAACTCGGTCAACGCGCTGATCCCCCGCCTCGAGCGCGGCGACTATGAACTCGACGAGAAGCAGCGCACCGTCAACCTGACCGAGGCGGGCAACGAGCACGCCGAGCAATTGCTGCGCGAGGCGGACCTGCTCAAGGAGGGCTCGCTCTACGAGGCCTCGAGCGTCACGCTGGTCCATCACGTCAATCAGGCGCTGCGCGCCCACAAATTGTTCCAGCTCGACAAGGACTATATCGTGCGCAACGGCGAACTCGTCATCGTCGACGAATTCACCGGCCGCATGATGCCTGGCCGACGCTATTCGGAGGGCCTGCACCAGGCGCTGGAAGCCAAGGAGCACGTCCAGGTCCAGCCCGAGAACGTGACGCTCGCCTCGATCACCTTCCAGAACTACTTCCGTCTCTACAAGAAGCTCGCCGGCATGACCGGCACCGCGGCGACCGAGGCGGACGAATTTTCCGAGATCTACAAGCTCGAAGTCGTCGAGATTCCGACCCACCGGCCGGTCAACCGCCTCGACGAGGACGACGAGGTCTATCGCACCGGCGCGGAAAAACTGCGCGCCGTGGTGCGCGAAATCGACGACGCCAACGCCAAGATGCAGCCGATGCTGGTCGGCACGACCTCGATCGAGAAATCCGAGCAGCTCGCCGAAATTCTCGAAAAGCACGGCTACACGAAGATCGACTTCGCCGCGCCCGAGGCGCTGGCTCCGCTCTACGCCGCCGCCCGCGCCGGCAAGCCGTCGAAGCTTTTCGCGGTGCTGAACGCGCGTTTCCACGAACAGGAAGCCTATATCGTCGCCGAGGCCGGCGTGCCGGGCGCCATCACCATCGCCACCAACATGGCGGGCCGCGGGACGGACATCCAGTTGGGCGGCAACGTCGAGATGCGGGTGGTCCAGGAATGCCAGTCGTTCGGCCCCGGCGACGAACGCGTCGCGAAGGAGGCGGCGATTCGCGCCGAAGTCGCCGACTTCAAGCAGAAGGCCATCGACGCCGGCGGCCTCTATATCATCGGCACCGAACGTCACGAGAGCCGGCGCATCGACAACCAGTTGCGCGGCCGCGCGGGGCGCCAGGGCGACCCGGGGCGGTCGAAGTTCTTCCTGTCGCTGCAGGACGATCTGATGCGCATCTTCGGTTCGGAGCGCATGGATGCGATGCTCAAGCGCCTCGGCCTCAAGGAGGACGAATTGATCGTCCATCCGTGGATCAACAAGGCGCTCGAGAAAGCCCAGCAGAAGGTCGAAGCGCGCAACTTCGACATGCGCAAGAACATCCTCAAGTTCGACAATGTGATGAACGATCAGCGCAAGGTCATTTTCGAGGACCGGCGCAAGATGATGGCCCAGGAATCGCTGGAGCCGACCATCGCCGAAATGCGCGCCAACGTCATCGACGACCTGGTGGCCAAGCACATTCCCGCCGACGCCTATCCCGAAGCCTGGGACATAGCGGGCCTGAACGAGGAGATTCGGTCCAAGCTCAATCTCGAATCGCCGGTCGCCGACTGGGCGAGGGAGGAAGGCATCGCCGACGAGGAAATGAACGAGCGCCTGCACAAGGCGGCCGACGAAGCCTATGCGGAGCGGGTCAGCCGCAACACCACCGAGGCGATGCGCTACATCGAAAAACAGGTGATCCTGCAATCGCTCGATCACCTGTGGCGCGACCATCTGGTGACGCTCGACCATCTCAGGCAGGTGATCGGCTGGCGCGGGCTCGCCCAGCGCGACCCGCTCAACGAATACAAGTCCGAGGCGTTCGAACTGTTCAAGACGCTGATCGAGCGCTGGCACGAAGACGTCATCGCGCAGATGATGCGCATCGAGGTGCGTTTCCAGGCGCCCGAGCCGCCGCCCCCGCCGATGCAGTTCCAGCACCCCGATCCCTCGGGAAACGGCCCCGATCGCTCGGGGGGCGGCCTTGAACCGTTCGCCGCCGATCTCAATGATCGCGGCGGCGTGGCCGAACTCACCGCCGCGGCGGTTGGCGCGGTCGCCGCGCCCGCGCTGGTCGATGCGAGCGAGCGCGACCCGAAGAACCCCTCGAGTTGGGGCAAGGTCGGGCGCAACGAGGCCTGTCCCTGCGGGTCGGGCAAGAAATACAAGCATTGCCACGGAGTGCTCGCCTGAACATCGCGCCGACGCTGCAGGCCGGGATCACGCGCGGCGCGGCGCTGCGAGCGTTGCGGACCATGCTGGCCGACGCCGGGGTGGAAGGTTTCGCGGCGGACGCGCGCCTGCTGCTTTGCGCCGCCGATGGCCTCAGTCGCGCCGATCTGATCGGCGAGCCAGAACGCGCGGTGAGCGAGGCGGCGCTCGCCCGCCTGGCGCCGCTAGCCGCGCGGCGGGCGGCGCGCGAGCCGTTGTCGCGGATTCTGGCGCGCCGCGAGTTCTGGGGCCTGCCGCTGGCGATATCGCCGGCCGTGCTCGATCCTCGGCCGGATACCGAGACCCTGGTCGAAGCGGTCGTCCGCCAACTCGCTCACCAGCGCACGGAGCGCTTACGCATTCTTGACCTCGGCGCCGGCTCGGGCGCCATTCTGTGCGCGCTGCTGACCGAGTTCAGCGCGGCGAGCGGCGTCGCCGTCGATCTGTCGCCCCCCGCCGCGGCGCAGGCGCGGGCGAACCTCGCCGCCTGCGGCCTCGACGCGCGCGCAACGGTCGTGGTCGGTTGCTGGGGGCGGGCGATTTGCGGGCCGTTCGATGTGGTCGTTTCGAACCCGCCGTATGTTCCGAGCGGCGAAATCGGCGATCTTGAGCGCGAGGTGAGGGACCATGACCCGGCGCTGGCTCTCGACGGCGGCCGCGACGGGTTCGACGCCTATCGGGCGATCGGCCGCCAGCTTGGCGCCTTGCTTCGACCGGACGGGCGCTTCTTCCTGGAGGTCGGCGCTGGACAGGCCGACGGCGCGATGGCGATCCTTCGCGCCAATGGTCTGACGGGAATGGCGACCCACGCCGATCTTTCGGGGGTCGCGCGGGTGGTCAGCGGTCGCGCTGCGACCTGCAGCGCGCCGCCCGAAGAATGCCTCTTGGCGGGGAGCGAAAAAAAGACTAGTTTATAGACAGAATCGTCTCCGCGTCGTTGCCCGGGCGAGAGTTGCGCAGCCGCCTACGGAGTCTGGCTCCGGGTTGGCCGCATCATCAACCGTTTCAGAATGACGACAAGCGGAGAGGCTTTAGCCGCGAGACTATTACTCGACCTTGAGGCGTCCATTTGGCGCAGGCGTCGTTGGTCGCGGCCGAAAGTCAGCTCGTGATCGCGTGTCTTTGGACGCGAACGGATCGTCGGGATCGGACCGCTGGCGAGCGCTCCCTCCTTGTTCTGGCGCTCGTCGGAGCGCCGCCGCGAGCGCGCGGGATGCGCCGATTATCTGAACAGAGCACGGACCTCTGAGAGTTCAACAGCTTTGAAAATTCCGAGCCTTCGGGAGTTAAGGATTGTCAATGAGACCTGGTCAGAACAAGCGCATGCGCGGTCGCCCCAGCAATAATCGTCGCGGCCCGAATCCCCTGACGCGATCCTACGAGTCGAACGGGCCGGACGTGAAAATCCGGGGCAACGCCCACCACGTCGCGGAAAAATATCTGCAACTGGCGCGGGACGCGCACACCAACGGCGACCCCGTCGCGGCGGAGAACTATCTCCAGCACGCCGAACATTATTTTCGCCTGATCGCCTCGGCGCAGGCGGCCCAGCTCCAGCAGCAGAACGGCGCCTCGCGGCCGCCGGGCGAGAACGACGCAGACGATATGGACGACGAAGACGACAGCGGGGGATTGTCCGACCGCTTCGCTTCGCCCGCCGAGCGCGTCCCGCAGCCGTATCAGGCGCAGCCGGGCTTCACCGCGCCGGTGGTCCAGGCGCAGCCCCAGTCGCAGCCTTTCCAGGATCGCGCGCCCTACGAGGGTGACCGCCAGCCGAGCGACCGCGGCTATCAGGGTCGCCCCGACCGGTCGCACAACAACAACCGGCCGCCGGATCGCGGACCGCGCGACAACCGGCCCTATCAGGAGCGCCAGGACTCGTCGCGCGACAACCGCGATTCGCGGGACAACCGCTTCCCGCGCGACAATCGGCCGCGCGAGTTCCGCCCCTATCGCGAGCCCAATGCGCCGCGGGACGCCGCCAACAATCCGGCCGACGCGGGGCCGGCCGCCGCGCTGCCGTCGTTCATCACCGCGCCGGCGCGCGCCAACGCGGGACAGGACGGCGAGGAAGCGCAATTCTCGAACCGCGCCAACTACCCCGAGCCCGGCCAGCCGGCCGAGGCGGAGGGTGCGCGCGCCGCCGCGCCGCCGGTCGAGAGCGTCGAGGGAGCGCCGCGCTTTCCGGCGCGCGGGCGCCGGCGTCGGCCGCACCCGAGTTTTGGTTTTGACAGCCCGCAGGACAATCGCGGCGGCGACGCGCCGGAGCAGCCCGCCCATCCCGATGAGGCGCCCGCCGGCGAGTGAGGCGCGCGTGGGGCGTTCAGGCGGCCGGCGGGTTTTTGCCCGCGCCTCGTCCGACGCTCTCGTAGACGAAGCCGAGCGCCGCCATCTCCTCGGGGCGATAGATGTTGCGCAGGTCGACGACGATCGGCTCGCGCATCGAAGCCTTGACGCGCGCCAGATCGAGCGCGCGAAACGCCTCCCATTCGGTGATGATGACCAGGGCGTGCGCCCCTGCGACGCAATCATAGGGGCCTTGCGCGAAGGCGACGCCCGGCAGCAGTTCGCGCGCCGATTTGCCGCCCTTCGGATCGAAGGCCACCACCTTCGCGCCGGCCGCCTGCAAGGCCGGCACGATGACCAGGCTTGGCGCGCTGCGCATATCGTCGGTGTTCGGCTTGAAGGTCAGCCCGAGAACGGCGATCGTCTTGCCGGCGACCGCGCCGCCGCAGGCGCGGATGATCTTGTCGGCCATCGCGGCCTGGCGCTTTTCGTTGACATCCATCACCGTCTCGATGATGCGCAACGGCGCGTCGGGCGTCGCGCGCCGTCGTCGCCAGCGCCAGCATGTCCTTGGGAAAGCACGAGCCGCCGAAACCCGGCCCGGCGTTGAGGAACTTGCGGCCGATCCGGTTGTCGAGGCCGATGCCGCGGGCCACGTCCTGGACGTCGGCGCCGACCTGCTCGCAGAGATTGCTGATCTCGTTGATGAACGTCACCTTCATCGCGAGATAGGCGTTGGCCGAATATTTGATGAGTTCGGCGGTGCGCCGGCCGGTGAACATCACCGGGCCCTGATTGAGATAGAACGGCCGATAGATCTCGCTCATCACGTGCCGCGCCCGCTCGTCCTCCACGCCGACGACGATACGGTCAGGCAGCTTGAAATCCTTGATCGCCGAGCCTTCGCGCAGAAATTCGGGATTGGAGACGATCGAGAATCGCGCCGATGGCGAAGCGTCGGCGATGATCCGCTCGATCTCGTCGCCGGTGCCGACCGGCACCGTCGATTTCGTCACGATCACCGCGTAGCCGTCGAGCACCGCGCCGATCCGGCGCGCCGCCTCATAGACGTCGCTGAGGTCGGCGTGGTCGTCGCCCGGCAGCGTCGGGGTCCCCACCGCGATGAAGATCGCCTGCGCGCCGCGCGCGCCCTCCTTGAGGTCGGTGGTGAACGAAAGACGGCCGGCGCTCAGATTGCCGGCGACGATCTCGCCAAGCCCGGGCTCGAAGATCGGAATCTCCGCGCGCCGCAGCGCCGCGATCTTCGCCGCGTCGGTGTCGATGCACACGACATTGTGGCCGAAGTCGGAAAGACACGCCGCGCTCACCAGCCCGACGTAGCCGGCGCCAATCATCACAATGCGCATCGATCGCCCTTGGGGTTCAACACCATCTGTCGCCTTCTATGGCGCTTCGCCGGGTCCGGCAACGCCCCGGCCGAATATTGACAGGCGACAAGCGATCGGAGCACGAGGGATGACCGCGCCAAGGACGGCCCTTTGCGCCGGCCGCGGAATGACGATTGTGTCGGGCTGGCCAGATTGATCGGGAGTTATGACGGGGATGCGACAAGACACCGCTTTGGCGCAGGCCCGCGCGCTCCTCCAACGGGTTCCCCTTCTCGACGGCCACAACGATCTTCCCTGGGTGATCCGTATCGACGCGGAGGCGCGCGGCGACGTCGTCGCCTATGATCTGGCGCGTCAGCATCAAAAGGGCGACACCGACATTCCGCGGCTGCGCGAAGGCCTGGTCGGCGCGCAGTTCTGGGCGGCGTTCCAGCCGACCGGCGCGCCGCATCCGGCGCGCACCGCGCTCGAACAGATCGACCTGATCCGCCGCATCGAGGAGGCCTATCCCGAAACGTTCCTGCCGGCGCGCCGAGCGAGCGACGTCGCCAGGGCGCGCCGCGCCGGCAGGATCGCCTCGTTCATCGCGGTCGAGGGCGGGGTCGGCCTGGAGAACGCGCTCGGGCCGTTGCGCGTCTGGCGGGCGGCGGGCGCCAGGCTGATGACGCTGTGCCACAACGAGAGCCTCGACTGGATCGATTCGGCGACCGACGCGCCGCGCGCCGGCGGCCTCAACGCCTTCGGCCGCGCGGTGGTCGGCGAGCTCAACCGGCTCGGCATGATCGTCGATTGCGCGCATGTTTCGCATGACGCGATGCGGCGAGTCTTCGACGTGACCGAGGCGCCGATCGTGCTGTCGCATTCCAACGCTTTCGCGCTGTGCGATCATCCGCGCAACGCGCCGGACGACGTGCTGCGCCGCCTCAAGGACAATGGCGGGCTGGTGATGGCGACCTTCGTGCCCGGCTTCATTTCGCAAAAGCTGCGCGACTGGCTCGCCCGCTCGCGCGACCGCTATGGCAAGGCGCCGCTGGTCGCCGATCCCAAGGCGGCGCTCGCCGAGCAGGAGACGCGGCATGGGCCGGCGCCGCGCGCGACGCTGGAGGAACTGGCCGACCATATCGTCTATCTCGTGGAGACCGCCGGCGTCGATCACGTCGGGATCGGCTCGGATTTCTTCGGCGGCGCCCAGCCGCTCGGCCTCGAGCATGTCGGCCGCTTTCCCCACCTGTTCGCCGAACTGATCCGCCGCGGCTTTTCCGAAGGCGACCTGGCGAGGATCGCCTCACGCAATTTCCTGCGCGCGATGCGCGCGGTCGAGCGGGTCGGCGAGCGCCTGCGCGCCGGGCGCGGGCCGGCGCTCGGGCGGATCGAGGATTATCCGGGGGCGTGACGCTTGCGCCTCGGTTGCGAGGACGGCGCCCGCGGGATTGGCGGCCTTCTCCCCTTGCAGAGCCGGCGGGGTGACGGGATCGAGCGAAGCGAGGCCGCCCTTCGCGCCCAAAAACCAAACGTCGGGACCTAAATCCTTCGGGCCGGCGGCGGCGCCGGCGCGATGTTCACAATTCCCTAAGCATAATCCTATACCATAAGTATATTACACAAATAGCTTGATGCTTAAGTCGATATTAACTCGTATCATTGTATGAAAGCTCGAAGCATCAAAGCATCGATTCCGTCCCGGCGCAAGACACGGCCTGTCAAACGTTGTTGATCGGGCGTTCGGCTGAACAGGTTGCTGTTGAAGACGACGTCCTGGTCCACGGCGGTAAATTCATCTGCATATCCGATCAACATTTCAGGTTGCTGGTCGACGCTGGCAAGTTCAAGAGGAGACATTCGTGAAAGCAACGTTTCTTGAAAACGAGCTTGGAACGATGGCCTACCGCGTGTCGAGCGGCGCCGGGCCGACGGTGGTCCTTCTGCACGGCAACTCGGGCTCGGCCCGGTCTTTTGCGCGCCAACTCGACGGCCCGATCGGCGAACGGTTGCGGCTGGTCGCGATCGACCTGCCCGGCCACGGCGAATCGCAGAACGCCGCGGATCCCGCCGCCTATTCGTTGCCCGGCTATGCGCGCGCCGTCGCCGCGCTGGTCAAGGCGGTCGGATTGGAGGAGGCGGTGTTCGTCGGCTGGAGCCTTGGCGGGCACGTGCTGCTGGAGGCGGCGCCGGATCTGCCCAAAGCCGCGGGTTTCATGATTTTCGGCACGCCGCCGCTGGCCTTTCCGCCGGCCATGGCCGAGGCGTTCCTGCCCAACCCGGCCTTCGGCGTCGGCTTTTCGGCCGAGGTCAGCAAGGAGCAGGCGGAGGCGTTCGTGGCGTCGTTCTTCAGGCCCGGCTATGCCGACGTCGCCCCGGCCTTCCTCGACGACGTGATGCGCACCGACGGGCGCGCCAGGGCCCATCTTGGCGCCAGCATCGCGCCGAATGGCTATCGCGACGAGGTCGCCGTGGTCGCCGATCTGAAGCGCCCGCTGGCGATCGTCCACGGCGCGAAGGAACAACTGGTCAACGGGGCCTATTTCAACAGCCTGAAGACGCCGACGTTGTGGCGCGGCGCCGTGCAGATCATCCCCGACGCGGGTCATGCGCCGCAATGGGAGCAGGCGCCGGCGTTCGACGCTCTCCTCGAAGCGTTTGTCGCCGACACCCGCTGATCGACCGATCTCGCCGCCCGAACTGGCGGCGTGAAGAAAGCCTCAGCTTTCGCGGTGAATGAGCGGGCGGGTGGCCCAGGCGCAGGCCTGCGGCATCGAGACGATTTGCGAACCCGCCGCCTGCGCCGCCGCGACCAGCCGGTCGGCGAGCGTTTCCGGATCGCCGATCTCCGGATGCCCCAGGCCGTGCGGCAGGTAGGCGCGATAGGTCATCGCCGCCCAATCCGTCAGCGCAGAAGCCGGTCCTCCGGCGATCGCCTCCCAGATCAGATGGGGCTTCGGCAGGCCGGCCGCCTCGAAACAGGCGACCAGTTGACCGCCGATGTCATAATTGGGAAGCAGGGCGCGCGAGGCCGTCACGATGCACTCGGCCACCGCATCGAACAGCCTGATCCTCGGCAGCGCGCGGGAAATGACGTGAAGCGCCGGCTCATGGAATGCGACGACGCCGCCGGGCCTCACCGCCGCCGCCGCCCGGCGCACCATGAGCGCGGGATCGGGCTGATGAACGAGCACATAGCGACCGAACGCGGCGTCGAACGGCGCGCGTTCCGGCAGATGTTCGGCCGACGACAGGACGAATTCGATCTGCTTGTAGCCGGCCTTCGCCGCGCGGCCTCTCGCGGTGTCGATCGCGCGCGGTTCGCGATCCACCGCGACGACGACGCCGGATTCGCCGACCGCGTCCGCCAGCAGCATCGACACGTCGCCGACGCCGCAGCCGATTTCCAGCACGCGCATCCCCGGCTCAATCGAGCAATCGCCGATCAGGCGGCGCGTCACCCCCTCGATGACGCCCGCCTGAAGCTGCAGGCGCGCGATCTCCTCGTCGTCGTGGCCGAGGAAATAGTCGGCGTCCGTTCTCTTCATCGAATCCATGGAATTGTCAGGAATTGGTTTGACGTCAGAGATCGAGAAAGTCGAAGCGTCGCTCATTCCAAATCTCGCCCCGTCCCGGGATGACTTGATTCGCGCCGCTTGATTTGAGACCGGCCGAGCAGCGCAATGACGGCAATAACCGGAAATCAACGGCCAACCGCAACTATCGGAGGGGCCAGTCGCAACGCCACATCCAAGTCGTGTCCGGCGATTCCGAACCGATTCGCCGAGATCCGCGACGTGTTCATGTCCCCGTTGTTGGGACGATCAAACACGCTGGTCGGCGTGAAGTCGAGTCAAATAATGAGCGCCGGAGCCGCTGCGACTTTAATGCCTAACCAAGCATCACTCCAATTTCGAAACTGATTCCAGGCTTCCCTGTGCTTGCGCGGCAAAGCCTGCTCGTCGCCGATCGATTCTCGGCGGGCTCCGTCGCTGCGCTTTCTCAAGGCGACCGGGACAAATATGTTCCGGTTGATCTGACGGTGACCTTTCGTCATGCGGCGTCGCGCGGCGAGACGCAAACGGGCGCCAGCGGATGAGGAGCCGCTGCGCGGAGGGCGGCGGCGGCGGAGCCGGCCGGCGAGCGCCTTTCCAAATTCATCTCCCAAGGAGCGGCAATCCGAGCGCCTGGCCGGCGACGCGCAATTGTTGATCGAGCGTCGCCAACGGCAAGTTTCGTCGTTGAGCAAGCTCCAGATAGCAGGTGTCGTAGATCGTCAGCCCATGCCGATCGGACAATTGCAGCGTCGTCGTCCAGACATGGGCGTCCGTTTCGGGATCGACGGCGATTGGCAGCCGGGCGAGATCGGCGATCGACGCGTCTCGATAGGCGGCGTCGATGCGCTTGCGCCGGATTGCCGACTGAAACCCGTTCGCCACTTCAAACCGCCAAAGGGGCGGCGCAACCGCTCCGGTTCGCGCAACCCTGTCGAGCAGGTCTTCGGTCGCCGGCGTGGCCTCGTCCTCGAAATACCAGGTCAGCGTCAACGAGGCGTCGATGACCAGGCTCACCGGCGCCCCTCGATGACGAGCTCCTTGATCTCTAGGCCGCCCAATGTGACGCCGCGCCGCCGCGCCCGAATGCGCGCCGCCGCCTCGGCGCCGGCCTCACGATTGACGGCTCCCGCGGGGGGCACGAGACGCGCGACGACCTTGCCGCGCCGCGTGATGACGACTTCGTCGCCGGCCTCAACCCAGTCGAGCAACTGCCCAAACCGGCTTTTCGCCTCGAACGCCCCGACTTCTTTCATATCGCCACCACCAATAGTCTAGTCAACAGTCTAGCCTAAAATGGCGCCGCGGCCCCGGCTTGTCGATTAAATTTTGCGCGCACCCACGCAAGCGATCTTGTTGGCGCGCGGCGACTGCGCAGCGTGACGACTTTGCGTTGAAAAATCAGCCGCCATCGCCAGCGCGCGCGATGTCGCTCTATCTCAGGACGCGCCTACTCGCACGCCAGCCCGTATTGCTCCTTCATCTGGCGCCGCTCCGCCGCCGAGGCGTGCGCCAGCGCCGGGCAGGCGGTGGCGTTGCCGACGATCTTGCCGTCCTGGAAATACATCCAGTCGCCGATATCCTCCCGGGCGAAACGGACGATCTGGCCGAACGACACGTTGCGCAGGTCGTCGGCGTCGTTGCCGAGCTGCGCCGAAAATCCCGCGCCCTCCGCGCGCAGGTCGCCCGCCCAGAACCATTCGACCGGACCGCCGGGGCCGGCGGCGCCCGGCCGGATGACCACGTAGCCCGGCGCGGCGTCGGAATCCGCCAGCCCGATCTTGACGAGGAATCGCCCGGCGCCCGCCGGCGGAGCGCGCCATTTGGCGAAAAAATCGTCGAGCGTGGATGCCGCGCGGGCGAACGCCGCGGTCATCGCCGGATCGCCCTTCGGGACCTTGGGAACAGGATTGGGGTCGCCCGCGAGGGCGGCGCCCGAATGCAAGGCGCTCAACAGCAACGCCGCCACGATCCCGAATGTCGGCTTTGCGCGCATGCCCACTCCGATCGGACCGACGGCCCGCTACTCAGCCGCCACCGCGTTCGGGTTGTTGGGATGCGTCGTCCAGTTGGCCGGCGCCCGCGCGTAGGCGAGGCCGGTGCGCGGGTCGACGCCCTCGGTGCGATGGACCAGCGTGATGCAGCTTTCGACCGGGCAGATCAGCACGCAGAGATTGCAGCCGACGCATTCATCGTCATTGACCACGAACTGGCGCTTGCCGTCGACCATCGGAAAGATCGCCTGGTGCGAGGTGTCCTCGCAGACAATGTGGCAGCGTCCGCACTTGATGCAGAGGTCCTGGTTGATCTCCGCCTTGGCGACGTAGTTGAGGTTCAGATATTGCCAGTCGACGAGACTCTGCACGGCGCGGCCGCGGAAATCCTCGATCGTCCGGTAGCCCTTCTCGGTCATGTAATTCTCGAGGCCGGAAATCATCTCCTGGACGATCTTGAACCCGTAGGTCATCGCCGCCGTGCAGACCTGCACGTTGCCGGCGCCCAGCGCGATGAATTCGGCGGCGTCGCGCCAGGTGGTGATTCCGCCGATCGCCGAGATCGGCAGGCCGCGCGTCTCGGGATCGCGGGCGATTTCCGAGACCATCGACAGCGCGATCGGCTTGACCGCCGGCCCGCACATGCCGCCATGCGTGCCCTTGCCCTCGATATGATGCATCGGCGCGAACGCGTCGAGGTCGACGCCCATGATCGAGTTGATGGTGTTGATCAGCGAGACCGCGTCGGCGCCGCCCTCCTTGGCGGCGCGCGCCGGCTTGCGGATGTCGGCGATGTTGGGGGTCAGCTTGACGATCACCGGCATTCGCGTATGCGCCTTGCACCAGCGCGCGACCATTTCGATATATTCGGGCACCTGGCCGACCGCCGAGCCCATGCCGCGTTCGGACATGCCGTGCGGGCAGCCGAAATTGAGCTCGACGCCGTCGCATTCGGTCTCTTCGACGCGCGCCAGGATCTTCTTCCAGGACTCCTCGTCGCAGGGCACCATCAGCGAGGTGATCAACGCGCGGTCGGGCCACTGGCGCTTGACCTCCTTGATCTCGCGCAGGTTGATCTCGAGGTCGCGGTCGGTGATCAGCTCGATGTTGTTGAACGCGATGAGGCGGCGGTCCGGGCCGTAGACGGCGCCGTAGCGGGCGCCGGAAACATTGACCACCGGCGGCCCCGCCTCCCCCAGCGTCTTCCACACGACGCCGCCCCAGCCGGCGCGAAACGCGCGCTCGACATTGGTCTTGCGGTCGGCCGGCGGCGCCGAGGCGAGCCAGAACGGATTGGGGGATTTGACGCCGAGGAACGTGGTGCGCAGATCGACCATGGCGCTCTCCTTCAGCTCGTGAGGCCGGACCGCAGCGCCGCGTCGATCGAGCGCGCCGCCCGCTTGCCGTCTTCCACCGCGCCGACGGTCAGGTCCGGCCCGCCGTAGACGCAGTCGCCGCCCGCCCACACGCCGGGCTCGCTGGTGCGGCGCTCGTCGTCGACCACGATGCGTCCGTCCTTGCCTTGCAGCGCGCCGTCGCCGCCGAACGAGGACGGCGTCAGCAACTGGCCGATCGCGCTGAACACCATGTCCGCCTCGATGCGGAAAACCTCTCCGGCGCCGGCGAGTTTGCCCGCCTCCTCGCGGGTGCGCTCAAACACCACGGCGCTCACCGCGTCGCCGGCGCCCTCGAGCGCGACCGGGCGCGCCCAGGTGCGGATCAGCACGCCGTGCGTTTGCGCGAGCTCCTGCTCATAGCCGCTCGCCTTCAGGTGCTCCTGGCCGCGCCGATAGACGATCGTGACGAGTTCGGCGCCGAGCAGGCGGGCCTGGACGGCGACGTCGATCGCCGTCATGCCGCCGCCGATCACCACGACGCGCTTGCCGACCGGCAGGCGGGCGAGATCGCTGGCCTGGCGCAGCTCCGCGATATAGTTCACAGCGTCCAGCACGTGAGCGAGCGAGCCTTCGCCGGCGAGGCCGAGCTTGTTGACCGCGGCGAGGCCGAGGGCGAGAAACACCGCGTCATAGTCGCGCCGAAGCGACGCCAGATCGACGTCGCGGCCGAGCGCTGCGCCGTGCTTCACCTCGATGCCGCCGACCGACAGGATGAACGCGACCTCGCGCTGCGCGAAGTCGTCCGGCGTCTTGTAGGCGGCGATGCCGTATTCGTTGAGGCCGGCCGGCTTTTCGCGCCGCTCGAAAATCGTCACCTGATGGCCGGCGACCGCCAGCGCATGGGCGCAGGCGAGACCGGCTGGGCCGGCGCCGACGATCGCCACCCGCTTGCCGGTCGGCGCGGCCCGCGCATAAGGATTCTTGCCGGTCTCCATCATCGCGTCGGTCGCGTAGCGCTGCAGCAGGCCGATGCGCACCGGCTTGCCTTCGGCCGCCTCGCGCACGCAGGCCTCCTGGCACAGCGTCTCGGTCGGGCAGACCCGCGCGCACATGCCGCCCATGATGTTCTCGTCGAAGATGGTGCGCGCCGCCCCGAGCGGGTTCTCGGCGGCGATTTCCCTGATGAACAGCGGAATGTCGATCGAGGTCGGACACGCCTGCTGACACGGCGCGTCGTAACAAAAGTAGCATCGCTCCGCCTCGACCAACGCCTCATGCCTGGTCAGCGGCGGATGAAGATCGCCGAAATTGGCGGCGAGCGTCGCCGGATCGAGAATGCCGGCCGCGACGCCCGACAGCCCCCTGGTTTCGTCGGCAGTCGCCATGCAAGGCCCCCATCGGCTGGCGCGCGAAGCGCGGACGCGACGCAATCCTGACCAATCGGTCAAGATGCTCGCGCGCCGTCCGCGCCTTGTCAAGTCGGCGCTCGCGGCGCCCGCCGACGGCGGAAGACTTTGTTCGCGAGCGCGGCTTTGTTACGTTGCGCGCGATGGCGGCGCGCGATTTTCTACGGTTCGATTGTCGACTCGCCGCGCCGATCGAATTTGGCGCGGTCGGGCGGCGGCGATGAGCCTTGTTCTCGCCGCGCTGGCGCTGGCCGTCTGGATCACCCTGTTGGCCGCGCGCGGCGCCTTCTGGCGGGCGCGCGAGCGCGACGATTCCTGGCCTCGGGACGCCGATCCGCCGCGCTGGCCCGAGGTCGTCGCCATCGTTCCCGCACGTGACGAGGCGCCGAGCGTCGGCGCGTGCGTGACGTCGCTGCTGCGCCAGGACTATTCGGGCGACCTCTCGATCATCCTCGTCGACGACGAAAGCAGCGACGACACCGGCCCCATCGCCAAGGCCGCCGCGGCCTCTTGCGGCGCGGAAGCGCGCCTCACGGTGCTGGCCGGCGCGCCGCGTCCCAAGGGATGGAGCGGCAAGGTATGGGCGATGGCCCAGGGGCTCGAGAGAGCGAGCGCACGCGCGCCGGCGCCCGCGCGCCTGCTGTTCTGCGACGCCGACATCGCCTTTGCGCCCGACGCCTTGAGCATGCTCGTGCGGCGCGCCGAGGCGAAGGGCTGCGCGCTGGCGTCGCTGATGGCGCGGCTGCGCTGCGAGAGTCTTGCGGAGCGCGCGCTTATTCCCGCCTTCGTGTTCTTCTTCCAGATGCTCTATCCCTTCGCCTGGGTGAACGATCCGGACGCCCGCACGGCCGCCGCCGCGGGCGGCTGCATGCTGGCCGATCGTGAGGCGCTGCTGCGCGCCGGCGGGTTCGAGGCGATGCGCGGCGCGTTGATCGACGATTGCGCGCTCGCCGCGCTGATGAAGCGCCAGGGGCCGATCATGCTGGCGTTGACGCGGCGCGTCGTCAGCCTGCGCGCCTATCCGCGCTTTGCCGACATCGGCGCGATGGTCGCGCGCTCGGCCTATGCGCAGCTCGGCTATTCCCCGATAAGGTTGATCGGCGTCGTCGCGGGCATGACGCTGACGTTTCTCGTCGCGCCCTTGGCCACGCTGTTCGCGCCGGATTCGGCTGCGTTGGTCGGCCTCGCCGCATGGATCGCCATGGCGCTTGCCTTCCAGCCGATGTTGCGCTTTTACGGGCGCGCGACCACGTGGGGCCTGGCGCTGCCGCTGATCGCGGCCGCCTATCTGGCCTTCACGGTCAAATCCGCCTACCTCTACGGACGTGGGCGCGGCGGTCTGTGGAAGGGCCGCGTGCAGGCCCCCTGAGGCGCGGGCGGAGGGAAGCGATGAAGGCGGGCGGCGCGCCGGCGGCCAAGACCGAGCGGGACGAGAATTTCCCGGTCGCCTCGCGCCTCATCGCGCCGCATTTGCGCGCGCCGATTCTCGCCTTCTATCGTTTCGCCCGCAAGGCCGACGATTTCGCCGATCACCCCGCGCTGGCGCCGCGGGCCAAGCTCGACGCGCTCGACGCGCTCGATGCGACGCTGGCCGGCTCGCGCGACGCCGATCCGGACGCCGCGGCGCTGCGCGCGACGCTGGCGGCGCGCAAGCTGAGCCCGGCTCATGCGCATGACCTGATCGCCGCGTTTCGCCTCGATGTGACCCAGCGCCGCTATCGGGACTGGCCGGCGCTGATGGGCTATTGCGCGCTGTCGGCGATGCCGGTCGGGCGCTTCGTGCTCGATGTCCATGGCGAGAGCCCGGCGCTGTGGCCGGCCAGCGACGCCATTTGCGCGAGCCTGCAAGTCATCAATCATCTTCAGGACTGCGGCGAAGATTATGCGCGGCTCGATCGCGTGTACCTGCCCGAGGACGCGCTGCGGCGGACCGGCGCGACTTGCGCGGATCTCGCCGCGCCGCGCGCCTCGCCGGCGTTGCGCGCGGCGATCGTCGACCTCGCGCAAAAGGCCGGCGCGCTGCTCGACGACGGCGCGGCGCTGTCCAGCCGCGTCGCGGGCTGGCGCCTCGCCTGCGAGATCGGCGCGATCGTGCGGCTGGCGCGCGCCAATGTCCGCCGCCTGCGGAAATTCGATCCGCTGGCGGAGCGCGTCCATCCCGGCCGCGCGGCGTTCGTCTGGTCGGGCCTGATCGGCGCCGCGCAAGGCGCTCTCGCGCGGGCGACGCGCGGCGCCAGGCCGGTCCACGCCGAGGCGGCGCGCAAGTGAACGCGTCGGCGCCCGCGTCTGCCCGCGCCGCGCGGCAGCTCCTTCTACGCCGCGATGCGCATCCTGCCGCGCAACAAGCGCGAGGCGATGTTCGAGATCTATGGCTTCTGCCGCGCGGTCGACGACATCGCCGACGATTGTTCGCGCCCGCGTCAGACGCGCCACGGCGAGTTGCAGGCGTGGCGCGCCGATATCGAGGCGATCTTCGCCGGCGCGCCGCCGGGCCGTCTCCCCGGTCTGGCGGCGGCGATCCGCGCCTATGACCTCCAGCGGCGCGACTTTCTCGCGGTGATCGACGGCATGGAGATGGACGTCGCAGCGGACATCCGCGCGCCCGACTGGGCGACGCTGGAGCTCTATTGCGACCGCGTCGCCTGCGCGGTGGGGCGGCTGTCGACGCGGGTGTTCGGCCTCGAAGCGCGGGCCGGCGAGGCGCTGGCCGAACATCTCGGCCGCGCGCTGCAATTGACCAACATCCTGCGCGACCTCGACGAGGATTGCGCGCTGGGCCGCCTCTATCTGCCGCGCGAGGCGCTCGACCAGGCCGGCATCGACGCGCGCGACCCGGCGGCGGCGCTGAATTCGCCGGCGATCGACGCGGCGGCCCGCCCGGTGGTCGCCGAAGCGCAGCGACGATTTCGCCTGGCGCGGGAAATCATGGACGCCTGTCCGCGCTCGAACGTGCGCGCGCCCCAACTGATGGCGGCGGTCTACGGCGCAATTCTCGAGCGGCTGGTGGCGCGGGGATTCGCGGCGCCGCGCGCGCCGGTGCGCGCGCCGCTCCCCGGCCTGTTGATCGCCGTCCTGCGATATGGATTTCTCTGATGGCGCGTCCGGTCGTCCATGTCATCGGCGCGGGACTGGCCGGCCTCGCCGCGGCGGTGAAACTTGCGCCGGCGCCCTGCGAGGTCGTCGTGCACGAAGCGGCGCGGCAGGCCGGCGGGCGGTGCCGCTCGTTCTTCGACGAGACGATGGACGCGACGATCGACAACGGCAACCATTTGCTGTTGTCGGGCAACGATTCGGCGTTGGCCTATCTCGATACGATCGGCGCGCGCCACGAGCTGCGCGGCCCCGCGCGTTGCGAGATCGCCTTCGCCGACATGGCGAGCGGCGAACGTTGGACGCTGCGCCCGAATGAAGGTCGCCTGCCGTGGTGGGTGTTGTTCGAGCAGCGCCGCGTTCCGCGCACGCGCGCCGCCGACTACCTGTCGGTCGTCCGGTTGCTGCGAGCCTCGAGACAGTCGAGGATCGCCGACGCGATGGCCTGTTCCGGCGCCCTCTACCAGCGTCTCTGGGGCCCGTTGTTCCTCGCCTCGCTCAACACCGAGCCGCGCGGCGCCTCCGCCGCGCTGGCGGCGACGATTGTGCGGGAGACGCTGGCGCGCGGCGGGCGCGCCTGTCATCCGCTGGTGGCGGCCAACGGCCTGTCGCGCGCCTTCGTCGACCCCGCGCTGAAGCTGTTGCGCCGCGCCGGCGCGCAAGTGCGCTTCGAACGGCGGCTGCGCGCGCTGGAGTTTGCAGACGAACATGTGGCGGCGCTGGAGTTCGAGCACGATTCGGTCGCGCTCGGCACGCAGGACCTCGTCGTGCTGGCGACGCCCGCCCATGTCGCGGTGACGCTGGCGCCGGGCCTGGAGGCGCCGCGCACGTTCAACGCCATTCTCAACGCCCATTTCAGCATCGCGCCGCCGCCGAAGACGCCGCCGATCCTCGGTGTGGTCAACGCGACCACGCAATGGCTGTTCGCCTATCCCGATCGCCTCTCGGTGACGGTCAGCGACGCCAACCGCCTGATGGACACGCCGCGCGAACAACTGGCCGCCGACCTCTGGCGGGAGGTCGCCGGGCTGACCGGCCTGTCCGACGCCCTGCCCGGCTGGCGCATCGTCAAGGAGCGGCGCGCCACCTTCGCGGCCACGCCGGAGGAAGACGCGCGGCGTCCCGCCAGCCAGACGCGCTGGCCAAATCTGCTGCTGGCCGGCGATTATGTGCAGACCGGACTGCCCGCGACGATCGAGGGGGCGATTCGCTCCGGCCACACGGCCGCGGGCCTCGCGCTCGAACGGCTCGGCGCGGCCTGGTGAGCCTCGTCGTCGTCACCGGCATCGCCGCCGAGGCGCGCATCGCCCGGGCGCCCGGCGTGACGGTGCTGATCGGCGCGGGACGCCTGGATCGGCTCGCCGCCGAACTCGAAGCAGCGATCGCCGGCGGCGCGCGGCGCCTGTTGAGCTTTGGCGTCGCCGGCGCGCTGGCCCCGCATCTCGAACCGGGCGATCTCGTCGTCGGGAGCGCGTTGGTCGACGGCGCGACGCGCACGCCTTGCGATCCGCCCTGGAGCGCGGCGATGATGAATGGTCTTGCGCGCGCCCAATCGTCATGGCGGGCGGAGCGAAGCAATCCAGGGATCGAGACGATCGCCGGTCCGCGCGTCGGCATGGCTGGCGCGGCCTTGGAGCGGGGGGATATCAAGCCGCGCCAATCAGCGCGCGGCACGACGTCTGGATTGCTTCGCTCCGCTCGCAATGACGGCTGGGCGATGAGAACTTTTTTCGCGGATGTCGCGGGCGCCGATGCGCCCGTCGGCGGGCCCGCCGCCAAGGCGGCGCTGCACGCGTTGACGGGCGCGGCCGCGGTGGACATGGAATCGGCTGTCGTTGCGCGGGCGGCGGCGCGCCACCGGCTGCCGTTCGCAATCCTGCGCGCCATCGCCGATCCCGCGCATCGCGCGCTGCCGCCAGCGGCGCTTGTCGCGATGCGCGCCGACGGCGGGATCGACCTCGCCGCGATGCTTGGCGCGCTGGCCCGCGAGCCGCGCCAATTGCCGGCGCTGGCGCGGCTGGCGCTCGACGCGCGCCGGGCGTTCGCAGCGCTAGTGCGCGTCCGCGCGCTGCTTGGCGCGGACTTCGCCGGCGTCGATCTCGGCGAGCTTTGACTCGACATGACGCGAGAACACGAACTCGGCGGGGCGTTGCCCATCGAGCGCGATGTCGGGCGCCATCGGGCCATCGGTGCGCACGCCGGAGATCGCCACCTTCAGCAATTTCAAGGGGTGGTTGAGCGCGTCGGTGACGGCGGAGGCTTCAAAGCCGCTGTGCACCATGCAATCGGCGCATTTTTCGTAATTGCCGACGCCGTAGGCGTCCCAATCGGTCGAGTCCATCAATTCCTTGAAGGTCGCGGCGTAGCCTTCGCCGAGCAGGTAGCAGGGCCGCTGCCAGCCGAAAACCGTGCGCGTCGGATTGCCCCATGGCGTGCAGTGATAGCTCTGGTTCCCCGCGAGAAAATCGAGGAACAGCGAGGATTGATAGAACGCCCACGCCTTGCCGCCCTTGCCCCTGGCGAAAATGTCGCGAAACAACTGCCTGGTGCGCGTGCGGTTGAGAAAATGCTTCTGGTCAGGCGCGCGCTCATAGGCGTAGCCGGGCGAAATGGTGACGCCTTCGACGCCAAGGCGATTGGTCTCGTCGAGAAAGGCGGCGACCCGCGCGGGATCGGCGCCGTCGAACAAGGTGCAATTGATGTTGACGCGGAAGCCCGCCGCCTTGGCGTTCTTCAGCGCGGCCACCGCGCGATCGTAGACGCCCTTCTGGCACACCGAGCGATCATGCATCTCTTCATCGCCGTCAAGATGGATCGACCAGTTGAAGCGCGGATGCGGCTTGAACTGGGCGAGCTTCTTGTCGAGCAGCAGCGCATTGGTGCAAACGGTGACGTATTTGCCGCGCCCCAGGGCTTGCGTAACGATCTCCGGAAGCTCGCGATGCAGCAGCGGCTCGCCGCCGGCGACGACCACCACCGGCGCGCCGCATTCCTCGATCGCCTCGACGCATTGGGCGACCGACAGGCGCTGGTTGAGGATCTTGTCGGGATAATCGATCTTCCCGCAGCCTGCGCAGGCGAGATTGCAGCGGAACAACGGTTCGAGCATCAACACCAGCGGATAGCGCTTGACGCCGGCGAACCGCTGACGAAGCACATAGGCGCCGACCCGCGCCATCTGCATCAAAGGTATGCCCAAGCGGAGGTCCTTTGTTCCAGTCGGGCGGCGCACAGGCTCCGCGCCCGCCCATTGAAGCGCCCTCCCTACAGCAATTGGCGCGCGAGGGGAATTGGCTTGTCGAGTGAGGCGACAGAGCGCCGCGCCGTTCGATGCGTCAATGATCGACTACCTTGATGGCACAACCCAGAGGCGATCGGGCGCGCAAGGTCATCATGCTGGACAACCGCGAATTACGCCTTGTAGAGGGAACAAAAGTTCTTTATTTGTTCTTGCCTCACGCGGAGCCTTGCGGCGCGCATGGACCAATACAAGTCATGACCATCGAGCACCGCTTCGACATCCCGCTTATCGCTTCTCTTGCGCTGCGAGAGAAGCAGATTCAGCAGAACTACCGGCCAATCATCGCCGTCCACAAATGGTTCGCGAGGCGTCCTGGCACGCTATTTCGCGGGCTCCTGCTTTCCGAATTTGTCGACCAGCGGCTGGATGAAACCTATTTCAAGGGCCATGACTTTCCAACAAAGGTTGTGGCTGATCCCTTCATGGGAGGCGGCACGCCGCTGGTCGAAGCCAATCGAGTCGGGTGCGATGTCCTGGGATTCGACATCAACCCGATGGCGGCGTGGATCGTGCGCGAAGAGATCGAACACCTCGACCACGAGGCATACGGAAGGGCGGCGGCAGCGCTGGTCGCGGCGCTCGAACGCGAGGTCGGCGAGCTGTATCTCACCGACTGCCCTGCCTTCGGCGACAAGCGGGCGCCAGTCAAGTATTTCCTGTGGGTAAAGACCATTGCGTGCCAAGACTGCAAGCAAAACATCGATCTGTTTCCGGGCTACCTGCTGGCCGACAACACACGGCACCCTCGCAACGTGCTGGTCTGCCCTGATTGCGGCGAGCTAAACGAGGTCGCAGACACAAAGAACCCCGGCGCTTGCTCGCATTGCCGCGCGACTCTCAAGCTGGCCGGTCCGGCGCATCGCAACCGGTGCCTCTGCAAGTCGTGCGGCGCCGTCGCAAGCTATCCCCGCAAGAGCGGCGGCCCGCTCGGACGTCGCCTCTTTGCGATCGAATATGCGAACCCGCGTCGCCGCGGCGAATACGTCGGCCGTCTCTTCAAAAAGCCCGATGCGAACGACGTAGCGCGATGTGCGACGGCTGACGCGCGGATGAAGGCGCTTACGGCCCAATTCGTTCCTGAGCAAGCGATTCCCGTCGGTGACGAGAGCGACCGACTTCACCGTTGGGGGTACCGTTTCTATCGCGAGTTGTTCAATCCGCGACAACTTCTTGGTCTCGAGATGAGTTGTCGGCTCATCGCGGCGGTCAAGGACACGCGAATTCAGACGCGCCCTGGCGACCAACCTTTCAGACCTCTTGCGCTATCAGAATACCTTGTGCCGCTACGACACCATGGCGCTCAAGTCCCTTGATATCTTCTCGGTCCATGGCTTCCCGGTGGGGCTGGTCGAGTGCGAATTGAATATCCTCGGAATGAACAGCGCTTCCGGCGCTAATGTTGGGTCTGGAGGATGGCGCAATATTATCGACAAATACGCCAAAGCCAAGCGGTACTGCGAGGCCCCATTTGAGGTCCAACACCACGGTGGCCGGAAGGTCAACGTCGCGGTCGAAGGCGAATGGATCGGTGAAACGCGGGCGGGCCAGCGCTCACGCAAGGTGTTGATCCGCTGTGCGAGCTCCACGAGTATCGAGTTGGCGCCAGGAAGCCTGGACGCGGTATTTACCGACCCTCCGTATTTCGGCAACGTCCAATATGCTGAATTGATGGACTTTTGCTTCGCTTGGCTTCGCAGGTTGGTCGGCCCGCAGGCAGAAGGATTCGATCGCTTGTCCACGCGCGCTGGCGAAGAATTGACGGTCAACGTCACAGAGGGCCGCGACCTAGCGCACTATACGGAAGGCATATCTCGCGTTTACGCCATCATGGCGCAGGCCTTGAAGCCAGGAGCGCCCTTGGCCTTCACGTTTCACCACAACAAGCTCGAAGCCTATTATTCAATCGGCGTCGCGATTCTCGATTCCGGCCTCACGTGCTCCGCAAGTCTTCCGTGCCCGGCGGAAATGGGCGGCTCAATTCATATTCACGGCACGGGGTCCTCAATCGTCGACACAATTTTTGTGTGCCGCTCCAGCGGCTCTGCAAAGCGCCGTCATCTTTTCAAATCAACGGATGAGTTGACCCGAGTTGTGCGCGACGACTTGGGGCAACTCCGTCTCGCCGGCCTCAAACCCACGGCCGGCGATATCCGATGTATCACCTTCGGGCACCTCACGCGCATGGCGATCTGGGTAGCGCGCTCGACTTGGGACGTTTCCGCCTCGACGGCGGACAAACTGACGAGATTTTCAAGGGCGTTGAACGCCCTGGGGCAAAAGACCCGCTGAGTCAAAGCGTTGCGCGTGAGCTAGGATTGGCCGGTCTATCACCGTGGCCAAAGCGGCGCTGCGAAGGAAGATTGCCGGTGTGCCGCCACGCCTGCTAAGCGGAGCCATGCGATCGACCGCTTCAACCGCCCTTTGAATTCCCCCGCCCCGCCACGCCGCCCGCTGCGCGTCGCCGCGCTGGTCGATCTCGCGCGCTCGCCGCGGGCGGGCGGGCATGTCAAATACTGGGAGCGGCTCGCCACCGCGGCCGCCGAGCCGGCGCACGGCGGGGCGCCGATCGACCTCACCGTCTATTTTTCCGGCGACGCGCCCGACGAGACGCTCGCCCCGAACGTCCGGCTGCGGCATCTGCCGCCGGCGTTCAGCACCGCGCGTCTGAAGTTCCTGCCCTACGTTCCCGACCACACCGATCTTGCGCCCTGGCATCCGCGCCTCGCCCGCGAATTGCCGCGCTACGATCTCATCCACGCGACCGATGGATTTTTCGCTTTCGCGCGCACCGCCGAGCGCGTCGCCCGTTCGCGCGGCATTCCGCTGACCACTTCGCTGCACACCGATACGCCGGCCTATGCGCGGCTGTTCACCCGCCAGACCATCGAAGCGCTCTGCGCGCGCCGGCCCTGGCTGCGGCGAAAACTGATCGAGGACTGGCGCATGCCGGAGCGCCAGGGCGCGCGGATGGACCGCCGGCTGGCGCGCCATTTGCGACAATGCGCCCACGCCTTCGTCACGCGCGCGGAGGATCAGGCTCTGGCGCAAGGCGTTCTGGACGCGGCCAGGGTCAGCCTGATCCGGGTTGGCGTCGACAAGGCGATGTTCGGCCCGCACCGGCGCGACCTCGCAGGCGTGCGCCGCGACTATGCGATCCCGGAGGACCGGGTGATCGCCTTGTTCGTCGGGCGCGTCGACGCCGGCAAGAATGCGCGTGTGCTGAAGGAGGCCGCCGCGCAGGCGATCGCCTCGGGCGCGCCGCTGCATCTGGTGGTCGCTGGCGTTGGCCCGATGGCCCAAGACCTCGCGCAGGCGCTTGGCGACCACGTCAGCCTGCCGGGTTTCGTCAGGCCGGACGAGCTTGCGCGCCTCTACGCGAGCGTCGATTTTCTCGCGCTGCCCTCGGAAGTGGAGATTCACAGCATGGCGGCGGTCGAGGCGATCGCCTCGGGCTGCCCCGCGATGGTCGCGCGCGCGGCGGGATCGACGTCGCTGTTCGGCGCGACGCCGGCGGTGCTGGCGGTGGATGGCGGCGCTGGGAACTGGGCGGCGGCGATGCGCGATCTGGCGGCCGACCCTGAACGGCGCGAGGCGATGCGTCGCGCGGCCCTCGCCTACCGCGACGCCCGTCTGGCGAGCTGGGGCGAGGCGTTGTACGAGGATTTTCTGCCGGGATGGCGGGCGGCGCTTTCCGGCCGGTGAGTGCGGCGGCGGATGAGGATGGCGAGAGAGATGTTCGGGCGGCGCATCCTCATTCTGACGCCCCATCCCGACGACGAGGTCGTCGCCTGCGCCGCGGCGATCGGCCGCGCGAAAGCCGAGGGCGCGGAGATTTTCGCGCTGTATCTGACCGACGGCTGCCTGGCGCGCGAGACGATGTGGCCGTGGCGCCGCGGGCATCACGCCGAAGCGGTCGCCCGTCGCCGGCGGGAGGCCGAGGCCGCCGCCGAACGGCTCGGCGTTTCGTCGGCCGGCTGGATGGCGCGACCGACCCGGCGCCTCTGGCGCGAATTGCCGCGGGTCGACGCCGAAATACGCGCCGCGATCGAGCGCGCACGCGCCCGATCAATTGTGGGTCCCGGCCTATGAAGGCGGCAATCCCGACCACGACGCGCTCAATGCGCTTGGCGCCGGGTTCGCCGACCGTCTGAGCGTGCTCGAATTCGCCGAATACAATTTCTTCGGCGGCCGCGCGCGCGCGCAGGAATTTCCCTTTTCCAATGGCGACGAGCAAACGATCGTCCTGACCCCCGAGGAGCGGCGGCGAAAGCGCGAGCTTCTGCGGCTCTATGCGTCGGAGCGGGGTAATCTAAACTACGTCGGCATTGAGCGTGAATGCTTCCGGCCCGTCGCGGTCTATGACTACAGCCAGCCGCCGCATCCCGGCCGGCTGTGGTACGCACGGTTTCAATGGGTCCCGTTCCGCCATCCGCGCGTCGATTTCACGCCGCCGGACGAGGTGTCGCGCACGATTGTTGGCTATCTCAGCGGGTCGGCGCGCCGCGAGGGGCCGCCGCGACAAACGCCCTAATTATTGCGCGCGGCGACGAACAGCGCGGCGGCGCGCAAAGTGTCGCCGCTCTCGCCAAGCCCCGCCTTGTCGATGGCGGCTTGCGCCTGCGCGACCAGGCGGTCGCGCGCCGCCTTGGCCTGGTCGAGTCCATAGGCCGAGACGAAGGTCGCCTTGTTGCGCGCCGCGTCCTTGCCGGCGCGCTTGCCGAGTTTGCTCTCGTCGCCCTCCGCGTCGAGTATGTCGTCGGCGATCTGGAACGCCGCGCCCAGCGCGCCGCCGCAGCGCGACAGGGACGAGCGGGCGTGCGGCGCGGCGTCGGCGATGATCGCGCCGGCGTCGATGGAAAAGCGCAGCAACGCCCCGGTCTTCATCGCCTGCAGCCGCTCGATCGCCGGGCCGGCCAGCGGCGCGGCGGCCGATTCGGCGGCCAGGTCCAGCATCTGTCCGCCGACCATGCCGCCGAGGCCCGCGGCGCGCGCCAGGCCAACGCAGAGCGCCGCGCGGGTCGCGCCGTCGGGATGGGTCGGCGCATCGCCCATCACGTCGAAAGCGAGGGTCAGCAGCGCGTCGCCCGCCAGGATCGCGGTCGCCTCGTCGAACGCCTTGTGCACGGTGGGGCGCCCGCGCCTGAGGTCGTCGTCGTCCATCGCCGGCAGATCGTCGTGGATGAGCGAATAGCAATGCAGCAGTTCGATCGCCGCGCCGGCGCGCAGCGGCCCCTCGCCGATGCGTCCGAACGCCCGCGCCGTCTCGACCACCAGGAACGGGCGCAATCGCTTGCCGCCGCCAAGAACGCCATGACGCATGGCGGCGAGCAGCCGCGCCGGCCGCTCGATCTCGCCGGGCAGCGGCGCTTCGGCCAGCAGGCGCTCCAGCAGGCTGTCCACCTCGCCGGCGACCTGTTTCAATTGCACGCTGAACGCTGCGCCGTCCGTTCCGTACGTCATGTCGACCTCGCGCTCGCCCCGCCCGCCCGGCTCAACGCTCAACAAACCAAGCAGGATCGGCGCGCCCGCTTCGGCGCCACGATATCGCCGACCGCCGCCGAAAACCACAACCACGGCGCCAAGGCAAGCCGCTCGCGACGATCCTGGCGCCCGGCCGCCGGTCGACCGGTCCGCCGCGCTTGCGTCGTTGCGATCGGCCCGGCTTTGCGGTAAATGCGGGGCTGACCCTCCCCGAACGCTTCGAGGCACTGGCATGGCGGACGATCATTCTGTGGCGACGGCCGACGGCGACGTGGATCTGGCCGACCATGTCGCCACCTACGCGTCCTTCGTCGCCTTGACCGGGACGATCATCGCGACGCTCGTCTGCATCATCCTCGAGCTCGTCCTGTGGGGCCTCCAGGGCCATGGCGGCGTCGCCCTGATCGGCTTCGCGCTCACCGCCGCGGCGGCGCTGTTCGGCGGCCTGACGGGCGCGAACTGGCGCGCCGTCGCCCCGGTCTTGGTGTTGCTGGGCCTGGCCTGCATCGTCCTGTAGCGGGCGGCGTCCCGGGGCGGCCGGGCGCTCCTCGTCATTCGTCCCGCGCGGCCAGAGGACTGACCCATGCTGATTGGCGTTGTCGCCGAAACCGATCCGCTGGAGACGCGCGTCGCGGCGAGTCCCGAAACCGTCAAGAAATTCATCGCGCTGGGCGCGGAGTTCGCGGTCCAGCATGGCGCGGGGACCGGCGCTGGCGTGAGCGACGCTGAATATGAGGGCGCGGGCGCGAGGATGGCCGCGGCCGCCGAAGTGCTCTCCGGCGCCGACGTCCTTTTGAAAGTGCGCCGTCCGAGCGGCGTCGAACTGACCCAGATCAAGCGCGGCGCGCTCGTCGTCGCGATGATGGACCCTTACGGCCATATTCCGGCGATCGAGGCGATGGCCAAGGCCGGCGTCGACGCTTTCGCGATGGAGCTGCTGCCGCGCATCACCCGGGCGCAGGTGATGGACGTGCTGTCGAGCCAGGCCAATCTGGCGGGCTATCGCGCGGTGATCGACGCGGCGAGCGAGTATGGCCGCGCCCTGCCGATGATGATGACGCCGGCCGGAACGGTTCCCGCCGCCAAGGTCTTCATCATGGGCGTCGGCGTCGCCGGATTGCAGGCGATCGCCACCGCCCGGCGTCTCGGCGCCGTGGTGACCGCCACCGACGTGCGGCCGGCGACCAAGGAGCAGGTCGAGTCGCTGGGCGCGAAATTCGTCGCCGTCGAGGACGAGGAGTTCAAGCAGGCGGAAACCGCCGGCGGCTACGCCAAGGAAATGTCGCCGGAATACCGGGCCAAACAGGCGGCGCTGATCGCCTCGCACATCGCAAAACAGGATATCGTGGTGACGACCGCGCTGATCCCGGGCCGCCCGGCCCCGCGTCTGGTCACCGCCGAAATGGTTCAGTCGATGCGACGCGGCTCGGTCATCGTCGATCTGGCGGTCGAGCGCGGCGGCAATTGCGAACTGGCGACGGCGGGCGAATTGGTGACCACGGCGGGCGGCGTCAAGATCGTCGGCTATTCCAGCGTCACCCGCCTCGCCGCCACCGCCTCCAGCCTTTATGCGCGCAATCTCTATGCATTCGTCGAGACGCTGATCGACAAGGCGAGCAAGTCGCTGGCGGTCAAGTGGGACGACGAACTGGTCAAGGCGACCTGCCTGACCCGCGACGGCGCGATCGTCAATCCGAACTTCCAGCCGAAAGCGTGATCGCGATTCAGGATTTGAACGATGCGCCGCATGGACTGACGTGGGCTTGGCCTACGTCTTTGACGCCAAAGAGGGCCCGATGGACAATCCCGATCAGATAGTCGCCAAGCTGAGGCGCGGCGGCGGACGCCGCGCAGACCTATGCCGATCAGCTCGCCGCGGCCGGCCACGCCGCCTCGGGCGGCGCAATCGATCCGTTCGTGTTTCGCCTGGCGATCTTCGTCCTGGCGGTGTTCGTCGGCTATTACGTCGTCTGGTCGGTGACGCCGGCGCTGCATACGCCGCTGATGTCGGTGACCAACGCGATCTCCTCGGTCATCGTGGTCGGCGCGCTGCTGTCGGTCGGCGTCGGGGGCATCGAGAGCGGCTCGGGCTTTGCGCGGCTGGTCGGATTTCTCGCGCTGATCCTCGCCTCGGTGAACATCTTCGGCGGCTTCACGGTCACCGAGCGCATGCTCGCGATGTACAAGAAGAAAGGGGCGGCCAAGTGAACGACAACCTCGCCGCCGTTCTTTATCTCGTCGCCGGCATTCTGTTCATCCTCGCCTTGCGCGGCCTCTCGTCGCCGGCCACCTCCCGTCAGGGCAACCGGTTCGGCATGATCGGCATGGCGATCGCCATCGTCACCACGCTGGCGCTGCGGCCGCCCGCCAGCCTGTTCTCTTGGTTTCTCGTCGTGCTCGGCTTCGCCATCGGCGGCGGCTTTGGCGTCTGGCGCGCGCGCACCGTGCAGATGACCGCGATGCCGCAACTCGTGGCGATGTTCCACTCGCTGGTCGGCCTCGCCGCGGTTCTGGTCGCCGCGGGCGCGCTCTATGCGCCGCAGGCCTTCGGCATCGGCGAGCGCGGCGACATTCACCCGCCGAGCCTCATCGAAATGTCGCTGGGCCTGGCGATCGGCGCGATGACCTTCACCGGCTCGATCATCGCCTTCCTGAAGCTGGACGGCCGCATGTCGGGCAAGCCGATCATGCTGCCGCAGCGCCACGCGATCAATCTCGGCCTCGGCGTCGCGCTGGTGGTGTTCATCGCCCTGTTCTTCGCGACGGAGCTCACCGTCTTCTTCTGGCTGATTGCGCTCGACGCGCTGGCCCTCGGCGTGCTGCTGATCGTGCCGATCGGCGGCGCCGACATGCCGGTCGTGGTGTCGATGCTCAATTCCTATTCGGGCTGGGCGGCGGCCGGCATCGGCTTCACCCTGGGCAATCTCGCGCTGATCATCACCGGCGCGCTGGTCGGCTCGTCCGGCGCGATCCTCTCCTACATCATGTGCAAGGGGATGAACCGCTCGTTCATCGCGGTCATTCTCGGCGGCTTCGGCGGCGAAGTGGCCGGACCCGCCGGCGGGGCCGAGCAGCGCCCGGTCAAGCAGGGCTCGGCCGAGGACGCCGCGTTCATGATGAAAAACGCCAGCAAGGTCATCATCGTGCCGGGCTACGGCATGGCGGTCGCCCAGGCGCAGCACGCCTTGCGCGAAATGGCGGACATCCTCAAAAAGAACGGCGTCGAGGTCAAATACGCGATCCATCCGGTGGCCGGCCGCATGCCGGGTCACATGAACGTGCTGCTCGCCGAAGCCAATGTGCCGTACGACGAAGTGTTCGAACTCGAGGACATCAACAGCGAATTCGCGCAGACCGACGTCGCCTATGTCATCGGGGCCAACGACGTGACCAACCCGGCCGCCAAGACCGATCCGAAATCGCCGATCTACGGCATGCCGATCCTCGAGGTCGAGAAGGCCAAGACGGTGCTGTTCGTCAAGCGCGGCATGGGTTCGGGCTACGCCGGCGTCGAGAACGAGCTGTTCTTCCGCGACAACACGATGATGCTGTTCGGCGACGCCAAGAAGGTGACCGACTCGATCGTCAAGGCGCTCGCGCACTGAGCGCGACGTTGCAATTGGAAGCGCGCGCGTGCGCGTTGTCCACGTTTCTCGACGACGGCGTTTCGGTCGTCCGCCGCGCCGTTGCGGCGGAAACGATCTCGTCTGTTGTTCAGGCTTTTTCCGACGCGACAGGCAAACCTGGCCGCAGGGGCTTCGCGCCAACCGCTTCTGTACGCGCTTTGATCGTCGGCGGCGGCGCGCTCGGTGAGCTCGCGGCGTTTTTTGCGGCGCGCGCCATGAAACCGGTCCGCGTTCTCTTTTTCGACAAGACGGCTGAAACCAACTGGGCCGTGCCTTGGCATCAGGACCGCACGATCGCCGTAAGGGAGCGCGTTGACACGCCCGGCTTTGGCGCATGGAGCGTCAAGGAGGGCGTCACCCATGTTGAACCGCCAGTGTCCTTGCTTGAAAATATGCTGACGCTCCGCTTGTTTCTCGATGATTGCGACGCCGGCAGTGGCCCTCTCGAAATTGCCTGCAACACCCACAACGTCGGCCGCATCCCCTCGCAAAATGCGCGAGCCGTGGCGCACGGGTCGCGCTGCTTCGTCGCGCTCGGCAAAGCCGGAGACGTTCTGGCGATGCGCCTTCTTAGCCTGCACAAATCGGACCGCGCCGCTGAACCATCACGCCGACGCGTGCTGCACGTCGACTACGCCGGAGAAGATCTTCCCGCTCCGCTGCAATGGGCCGAAAGATTGGGCTAATAGAACTCCCGGCGCGTTTTGACTGCGAAGCCATGGATGGGCCGTTGAACCGAACCATCGCTTTCCTGCTAACAACCGGCCTCGGCCTTTATCTCGTGGGGCTCGCCGTCATCGCGCTCGGTCAGCGCAAACTCATGTATTTCCCCTACGCGCGGGAGGCCGCGCCGGCCTCGGTCGGTTTGCCGCAAGCGAAGATTCTCCATCTGCGGACCGACGACGGAGAGACGCTGCTCGCCTGGCTCATCGCGCCGGCGCCCGGCCGGCCGCTGATCCTCTATTTTCACGGCAACGCCAACGGCATTGGGGATCGGGGCATGCGATTCCGGGAGTTGACGGCGTCGGGCGCCGGATTGCTGGCCGTCGAATATCGCGGTTATCCCGGATCGACGGGTCGGCCTTCCGAGGACGGCCTGCTGCGCGATGGGGAGGCGACCTACGCCAAGGCGCTCGCCCTCGGCATTCCCGCCGCCCGCGTCGTCGCGATGGGAGAATCGCTCGGAACCGGGGTCGCGGTTGACCTCGCGGCGCACCATCCCGTCGGCGCGCTCGTCCTCGACTCGCCCTATTCCTCAACCGTCGACGTTGCGGCGGCGCGATTCTGGATGTTTCCGGTGCGTTGGCTCATGCGCGATCAATTCCGCTCCGACGAGAAAATCGGAAAGGTCGCGGCGCCGGTGTTGATGGTTCATGGCGCGGCCGACACGGTCATTCCGATCCGCTTCGGCGAGAAGCTGTTCGCGCTTGCGAACCAGCCCAAGGAATTCATCCGCGTCGAGGGCGAGGGCCATCTCGCGCTGGGGGCGGCGATTCCACAGGTTCTGCGATGGATCGATCAAGCGATGATGGGCGGTGCGCCTTAGACAGCGGATCCGCTAGCGCAGGCGCGCCATCCCGTCGCGCGCCATCTGGTTGTTGGGATCGAGGCTGATCGCGGAGCCGTAGGATTCCATCGCCTTGATCTTGTTGTTCTGCTTCTCGTAGGCGAGGCCGAGGCCGGCCCAGCCTTCGGCGTTCTTCGGATCAACGTTCAGGGCGGCGTTGAAGTCGTCGATCGCGGCGTCATATTTGCCGATGGCGATCAGGCTCTGCCCGCGCGCCTGATAGGGGGCGCCGGCGAACGGGTCGCGGTCGATCGCGTTGTTGAAGTCGGTGATGGCCTGCTGATGATTGCCCTGACGCTGGTAGATCAGCCCGCGCGCGTGAAAGGCCTGCGCGCCCTCGGGATTGAGCCTGATCGCCTGGTTGAGGTCGGCGAGCGCCTCCGGCAGGTGGCCTTGCGCGCGAAGAAGGTTGGCGCGGCCGAGATAGGCCGGAGCGTGATTGGGATTGACGACCAGCGCCTGATTGAAATCGGCCAGCGCGAGGCTGTCTTTTTCAGTCTGGCGATAGGCGAGCGCGCGATTCACATAGGCGCCCACGAAATTCGGGTCGATTTGAATCGCCTTGCTGAAATCGTCGATGGCGCTCTGGTAGCGACCGGTCTTCGCATAGGCGGCGCCGCGCGTGTTGTAGGCGACCGAATCATTGGGGTTGCGCTGGATGACGTCGCTGAGCGAGGCGATGTTCGCCGCGCTTGCGCCCGAGGTGTCGGCGTCGATCTCGGCGACATTGCCGGTCGGCCGGCCGCCGAACCCCGTGCTCTCGCATCCGGCAAGCGCCAGCGCGGCGGCCACGACGACCACCCTGCCCCACCCCGAACCGCCGCAAGGCCTGGCCGTTGTCCGCATTTCGTCCCGACCTCCGTGGCCCCGAATGTCAGCGCGTCCGAAAATGCATGTCTTGTCGCGACCAACCGGCCGCCGGCAAGGCGCGCAGAATAAAAGACGGCGGGAACGCATTCACCGCCGCTGTCGCGTGAAAGCCGCGCCGGCAACCCGCGCCCGGCCGCGATGAGCCCGGCGCAACCGCCAATGCCTCGGCGAGCCGCTCAACCCGGCCTCAGCGCGGAGCGCCCATCACCGGCTTCGGCTTCATCGGCAGAAGACCCTCGCGCTGCAATTTCTTGCGGGCCAGTTTGCGCGCCCGACGGATCGCCTCGGCCTTTTCGCGCGCCCGCTTCTCCGAAGGTTTTTCATAGTGCCCACGCAACTTCATCTCGCGGAAAATTCCCTCGCGCTGCATCTTCTTCTTGAGCGCTTTGAGGGCCTGATCGACATTGTTGTCGCGGACGAGAACTTGCACGGGCGATCCTGTATCTTGAGGCTGGCGTCAGCCTTGCATGGAAATGGGCGGCGGCTAGGGCAACGACCATCCCGGCGCTTCGAGAGCGCCCGAATGTTGAGTGCGCGCGGATATCAGACTCAACGCTTTTTGTCCAGAGAGCCCACGCAGCGCGGCGAAGGCGTTGACCGGGGCGGGCGCCGATCCGCCGCGCGCGCTCGAACGCCGCGCTCGCCTGCCCGCCTATGCGCGCCGCGCCGAACAATGAATCGACATCTTCGGTGCGCACGCTACTGTCCGGCGCGGTTGTTGACTTCCCGCAAGCAGGCCGGTACTTAAGGTGGTCTGACCACTTATCGGTCCGCGCGGCGATGTCGCCAATGACATTCGCCAAGTCATAAACAGGTTCAAGGGAGGAAGAAATGCATCTATCGAGACGCAAGATGGTTCTGCTGGCCAGCGTCATGGGAATGGCGCTCTGGCAGGGATCGCCGGCGCAGGCGGCCGACAAGCATTTGACCATCCTCGTGACCATGCCCGACATGGCGTTCCCGTTTTTCACTCACATGACGGAAGAGGTGAAGGCCGAGGCCGCGAAGATCGGCGGCATCGACATCGTCGTCGCCGATGGCCAGCGCAGCTCGCCCAAGCAGACGGCGGACATCGAGGCGGCCATCACCAAGGGCGTCGACGGCATGTTCCTCGACCCCAATGAAGTGGATGCATTGGCGCCTGCCGTGCAGGAGGCCGTCGACGCTCACATCCCCGTGGTGACGGTCGATCGCCGCGTCGACAAGGTTTCGGGCATCCTCGCCCATGTCGGCGCCGACAATATCAAGGGCGGCGAGGCGCAGGGCGAACTGATCATGAAGCTGTTCCCCAAGGGCGCGAATGTGATGAACCTCCAGGGTCAGTCGGGATCGAGCCCCGCCATCGACCGCAACAAGGGGCTTCACAACGTTCTCGACAAGGCGGCCGACAAATACAAGTTCGTGTTCGAGGACACCGCCGGCTTCGATCGCGCCAAGGGCCTCTCGATGACCGAGTCGGCGCTCGACGGCATGAAGAGCCCGCCCGACGTCATTACCTGCGCCAATGACGACATGGCGCTGGGCGCCCTGCAGGCGCTGAAGGCCCGCAACCTCGTCGGCAAGGTCAAGCTCCTTGGCTTTGACGCTTTGCCCGAGGCGCTGGCTCAGATTCGGGACGGCAACATGACGGCGACCATCGAGCAGTCGCCCGGCGGGCAGAGCAAGGCGGCGCTCGACACGCTCGTGGCGTTCCTGCGCACCGGCGCCAAGCCGGCTCAGCCAGTGACGCTGTTGACGCCGGTGGCGATCACCAAGGAAAATCTCGACAAGGCCGAGCGTCTGAACGAGGTCAAATAACCGCAGGTCCGCCGAGGACAGGCAAAGTGCTCCGCGGGCGCGCAGCCCGCGCGTGAGGGCGCCGGCGCCGCGAACGGCGCCCTCTCTACGTCAAAGGAACGGCCGAACGAATGATCGAGCCTTTTCTGCGCATGTCGGGGATCAGCAAAAGCTTTCCCGGCGTTTCGGCGCTTCAGGACGTCACCCTCGAAGTCGCGCCGGGCGAAGTTCTCGCGCTGCTCGGCGAGAACGGGGCCGGCAAATCGACCCTTCTCAAAATCCTCTCGGGCGCCCAGCAGCCGGACGAGGGGACGATCAGCGTCGAAGGGAAGGAAGTCGTCCTCCCGACCCCGCACGCCGCCCAGCGTCTCGGCATCGCCACGATCTATCAGGAATTCACCCTCGCGCCGAACATGACGATCGCCGAGAACGTGTTCATCGGCCGCGAGCCTGGCCGCCGGCCGTTCGTCAACTGGCGCCGGATGGCGGCGGACACTCTGGCGATCACCAGCCGGCTTGGCCTCATGCTCGAGCCGATGGCTTTCGTTCGCGATCTCAGCGTCGCCGAGCAGCAATTGGTGGAGATCGCGCGCGCGCTGTCGATGGATGCGCGCCTGATCGTGATGGACGAGCCCACCGCCGCCTTGTCCACCACCGAAGTCCAAAAGCTGTTCCGCATCATTCGCGATCTCAAGGCGCGCGGCTTCAGCATCATCTTCGTCACTCACCGGCTGGAAGAGGTGATGGAGATCTGCGATTCCTACACGGTGCTCCGCGACGGTCGGCAGGTCGGCTCGGGCGCGGTCGCCGACATGAGCATCGACGAGATCATCCGCCTGATGGTGGGGCGGGAGATCACCTCGCTTTACGCCCGTCGAGCGGCGGCGACGCCCGGCGATGTCGCGCTGCGCATCGAAGGACTCTCCAGGCGCGGCCATGCGCGAGACCAGAACGCCACGGTGCTCGACGGCGTGACTCTCGAAGTTCGCCGCGGCGAGATTCTGGGCATCGCCGGACTGGTCGGCGCCGGCCGCTCAGAGACCGCCCGCGCGATATTCGGCGCCGACGACTTTGACAGCGGCCGCGTCCTCGTCGACGGCCGGCCAGTGGCGATTCGCTCCCCGCGCGACGCCATCCGGCACGGCATCGGCCTGGTGCCTGAGGACCGCAAGCGGCAGGCGCTGTTTTTGTCGCTGGCGGTGCGCGCAAATCTCAGCATGGCGGCGCATCGGAGCATCAGCCGCTGGGGCCTGTTCATCGACGACCGGGCGGAACGCGCGCTCGCCGAACGATATCGCCAGTTGCTCAACATCCGCATGGCGAGCCAGGATCAGGCGGTCGTCAATCTTTCCGGCGGCAATCAGCAGAAGATCGTCCTTGCGCGTTGGCTCGCCTTGCGCCCCAAGGTTCTGATCGTCGACGAACCGACGCGCGGCATTGACGTCGGCGCCAAGGTCGAAGTGCACAATCTGCTGTTCGAGATGGCGCGCGACGGGATCGCGATCATCGCCATTTCATCGGAGCTTCCCGAAGTCCTGGCGATCAGCGACCGCGTCGTCGTGATGCGCGAAGGCCGGGTGACCGGCGAGGTCGCTCGCGAAGCGGCCGATCAGGAGATCCTGATGGGCATGATGACGCTCGGCGGCAAGGCGTCGGAAGGCGAGCTGAGGAGAAAAGCATGACCGAAGCGTTGCCAGCGCCCTCCCGCGCCTTTCAACGACGCGACATCCTGGGGTTTCTCGCTCGCTTTGCGCCTCTGCTGTTCCTTCTGGCGCTGATGATCGCCTTCGCGATCGGCCAGCCCCGGTTTTTGACGCCGTTCAATCTGTTCAATGTGATGCGGCAGGTTTCGATCGTCGGCCTGCTGGCGATCGGCATGACCTTCGTGATCCTCACCGCCGGCATCGACCTGTCGATCGGGTCGTTGCTGGCCTTCGCCGGTCTCGCCGCCGCGGCGGTCGACAAGGGGGGTCTCGCGAACCGCTTCTCGATATCGGCCGGCCAGAATTCGTTTGGCTATGGATGGGAGCTCGCCCTGTTGGCGGCGATCGCCGTCGGCGTCGCGGGCGGCTTTATCCAGGGGTTCGCCATCACCCGTCTCAAGGTGCCGGCTTTCGTCGTGACTCTCGGCGGCATGTCGGTCTTCCGGGGCGCCGCGCTGTTGATGGCCGGTGGCGGCCCGATCAGCGGATTTGATCCCTCCTTCGTGTGGTGGGGACAGGGAAAGATCGGGCCCGTGCCGATTCCGGCGATCATCTTCATCGCGTTCGCCGTATTGGCCCATATCGTCTTGCGCTACACGCGCTACGGACGCCAGGTCTATGCCGTCGGCGACAACATGGAAGCGGCGAGGCTTTCGGGCCTCAATGTGCGCGCGGTGATCTGCAGCGTCTATGTGATCATCGGTTTCTTCGCCGGGGTCGGCGCCTTCGTGCTTTCCGGGCGGCTGGATTCGGCCGAAGCGGTCGCGGGCACCGGCTATGAACTGACCGTCATCGCTTCCGTGGTGATTGGCGGCACCAGCCTGTTTGGCGGCGTCGGAACGATTTTCGGCACGGTGATCGGCACGATCCTCATCGGCGTGCTGCTCAACGGCCTCGTGCTGATGGGCGTATCCCCGTACATCCAGCAGATCATCATCGGCGTCATCATTGTCTTGGCGGTCGCCTTCGACACTTTCGCCAAATCCCGCCGCAGAACCGCTTAGAGAAGCTCTATCGGCGAGCCTTGGCGGCGCGTCCGGATGTTCTCGATCGCGCGGCGCTTGCGCGTTCAACGGCGATCGTCTTGTCGATCTCCGCGTTGGCGAGGAGCGCTTCGCCGTCCGCCGGGCGCGGCCGCAAACGGCGTGAGGCGTCAAAGGAACGCGCGCGCTCGCCAATCGTCGCAAAGCGCCTGGTGCTCTCTTCGATATGCGCGAGATGCGCCGTCATCGCTTCCGCCGCGCCATGCGTCTCGCCTCGCGAGATCGCGTCGACAATGCGCGTGTGATCCGCGGTGCTCTGCACGATGAGGCCCGGCTCCTCGGTGGCGCGGCGGCGAATGTCGAGCCCCAGATTGTACAGGCCGTATGCGACGCGTTGCAGCACGGCGTTGCCGGCGATCAGCGACAGCTTTTCATGGAACCGGCTATCGAGAATTCGGAATCCGATGGGATCGTCCAGAACCGCCGCGTGGGCGCCGATCATCGCCTTGAGTTCGGCGACGTCCCGGGCGCGCGCGTTGGCGGCGGCCTTGCGCGCGATCTCGACTTCAACCACCCGGCGGCCCTCGAAAGCGTCCTCGAGATTGGATTGCGAAAGCGACAGGAAGAAATCGAGCGGAGCAAGCAGCGTTCGCGCTTCCAGATCGGTCACATAGGCCCCGCCGCCGTGGCGCGGTTCGATGACCCCCAGGACCGAAAGCGCGCGCAGCGATTCGCGCAGGCTCGGCCGGCTGATCCGAAATATCTCGATCAGTTCGCGTTCGGGGGGAAGCCGGTCGCCCGGACGAAGATTGCCCGTGCGCACGAGTTCGAGGATCCGGCTGACCACCTGTTGGCCAAGACCCCGCCTTTCGATCGGCTGCATCGCAGCCGCGGTCAGGGAGGTCGCCTTGGCTCTTTTCGCCATATCGCGTCCGTCCGGAATGAGGCAGCACGACCGCCGGGAATTCGACGTCGGAACGTATCACGAGGCCGTCATTCGCGTGTCGCGGAAAGTCTCGAAGGCGGACAATTTCGACAGGATCGGGCCGACCCCGACGGAGCGCCCGATCATAGCATCCCTGGCGCCGCACCCGCCAACAAGGCCAATCGGGGCGGTCGCGCGAAGGACGGACCCGTGCTGTCGGGACGGCTCGATTGCGACTAGACTGCGCCCCGACCCCGGCCCCGATTGTCGGCCGCGGTCTCAAAGGGGCGCGCCTCTTGGGAGGCCGCCCAACAGGATTTCGTCATGAGCAGCGCCGGCGACCCCTCAGCGAACATCCCCGCGGCCGTCCCGCCGCGATCGGCGAAGGGACATTTCTGGCTGAGGGAGCTGCCTTACGCGGCGATCCTCATTCTCACAATTTTCGGCATCGCCTACACCAGCTATTCCAGGCGACCGATCGTCGGCTATTGGGAGTTTCTTGCGCCGCTGATCGGGGTGGCGTGCGTCGCGTCGGGATGGGCGCAGGCGGGCGACAGGGGAGCGCGCCTTCGCCTGGTCGGAACGCAGGCGCTGCATTGGCTCGCCTTCGTCGCCGCGATGAACCTGGTGCTGCTCGCCAGCGTTCAGCAAGTGATGGACGGCAACGCGACCGGCCTGGCCATTCTGATGCTGCTGGCGCTGGGCGCATTCACGGCTGGCGTTCACATCTTCGCCTGGCAAATCTGCCTGGTCGGGGCGGTGATGGCGTTGGGGGTTCCGGCGATCGCCTGGATGGAGGAATCGGCGGTCTTTCTCGGCCTGGGCTCGTTGGCGTTGCTTGGCGTCGGCGCCCTGGCGTTCTGGCGAAGGTTTGGGCGCGCCGCCGCGCCCCGCGCGATGGATGGGGTGGCGGGCCGACCGGTGGACGCGCCTTAATGTTGGCGCCTGTTATGGTTACTCTCGCCCGCGAGGGCGTTTCGGATGTTTCAGACCGGTGATATCCGATATGAATTTCGGCTCGCTCCGGAATCGTGTCTTTGACACGATAGACAAGATTTCCGGTTTGACCCTGCTCCCGCAGATCGCCGGAACGGTCAGCCGCGCGGTCGCAGAATACGGGTATACCTCGTTGGGAATCAACGGGTTGCCGCCACCGACGGAGGACGCCGATCCGCACGTCCTGACCGAATCGGCGCCGAACGGTTTCCGCGAGTGCTATATCCAAGAGCGCTTCTATCTGGTCGACCATATCTGCGCTCACGCGCGAGCGACCTACGAAGCCTTCCGCTTCCGCGACGCTCCCTACCCCGGCGGCAACGCGGCGGGACACCGGCGATTTCTGCAGGCCCTGGAGACGTTTCGCATACACAGAGGGCTGGTGGTCCCCATCGGGCGCCCTGAAAACATCCCCGCCTGCATGTGGCTGGCCGGCGCAAACCCGAATTTGTACGACGAAGCCAAGCACGCGATTCAGCTGATCGCGCTGTTTGCGGCGAGCAAGGCCTACGCGCTTCGCCATCCGCGCCACGCAGGGCCGCCGACGCGTCCGCTGACGGCGCGCGAACGCAACGTGCTGCAGTGGATTTCCGCAGGCAAGACGTCATGGGAAATCGCCTCGATTTCAGGACGCAGCGAGCGCGCGATCAACAAGATTCTCGCCGACGCCATGCTGAAGCTGAACGCGGTGACCCGCACCCAGGCGGTGGTCAACGCAATCAGAACCGGCGAAGTTGAAATGTAGCGGCGGCTGTCAATTGGAAATTGGCGATTTTCCACCGCAGTCCTGACACTGGCTCCGTCACGGCGATCGGAGTTTGCCTGTAACGCCGCATCGGCGTCGCGAGCGCTTCGCAAAGGTCGGGACGGCAGGATCGTTGCGCTCTCGCGTGGGATGATTCCATCGTGGCGAATCGCTGCCTCTCGCGATCGCCGCGCTCGTCGAGCCAGGGACCGGCGACCTTCTCGCCGCCCATGGAACAAGAAGCTCGAAGGCGCGGCGCTCGACGATTCGCGCGTGTGGGTGCGCAACAATCCGGACGGCGCGGCGGCCCGCGCGCCTGTGGCAACGTTCAGGTTCCCGTTCTGCGGCCGACTACGGGGGAGGGGTCGTCAAATGAGCTATTCAAATACCGATGAGGCAAACGTCAGCGTTGTCGGAACATTGCTCTGCGAGGTGCTTTACTGCCGCGCAGAAGCCCGATTGCTGGGGCTGGAGATGGCGGAATATCTGCTGGACATGGCGCGGCTGGAGCTCGAAGCGCCGGCGCTGGCGAGCTATGAGGACACCGCCGACCCGGAGCGGTTTCAGTCCTATGGCATTTGACGGTCGCCGCGCCGGATTCCTCTAGGACGGGGCGCCGGTCTCGATCGCGTCTTCGGTCAAAATCCTCGTCACGTGGCCCATTTTGCGGCCGGGGCGGGACTCGACCTTGCCGTAAAGGTGAAGGCAGAGGTCCGGCTCGGCGAGAATCTCGCGCCATTGCGCGGCCTCGTCGCCGATCAGGTTGCGCATTTCGATCGGCCCGCGCCGGCGCACGCCGCCAAGCGGCCAGCCGGCGATCGCGCGCACATGCTGCTCGAACTGCGAGGTCTGCGCGCCGTCGATCGTCCAGTGTCCGGAATTGTGGACGCGCGGCGCCAGTTCGTTGACCACCAGGCTCTCGCGCCCGTCGGGCGCGCGCGCCACGAACATTTCGACGGCGAGGACGCCGACATAGTCCAGCGCTTCCATGATCCGACGGGCCGTTCCGACCGCCTCGGCGGCGGTCGCCGCGTCGATCGCCGCCGGCGCGCGGGTCCGCGCCAGGATATGGCGCTCGTGCTCGTTCTCGCAGACGTCGAACGCCGCGAAGGCGCCGTCCAGGCCGCGCGCGGCGATCACCGACACCTCGCGCTCGAACGCCACGAAGCCTTCCAGAATGGTCGGCGCGCCGCCCAGCCCGCGATGCAGCGCGGAGAGATTGGAGCCCTCGCGGATCAGCGCCTGACCCTTGCCGTCATAGCCGAAGCGCCGCGTTTTCAGGATCGACGGACGGCCCAGCGTCGCGACCGCGCGCACCAGAGCGCCGGCGTCCTCGACGGCGAGAAACGGCGCGGTTTTCAGCCCAAGGTCGTTCAAGAACGCCTTTTCAGTCAGCCGGTCCTGGGTCACCGCAAGCGCCCGCGCGCCCGGCCGCACCGGCCTCCAGGTCGCGAGAAAATCGACGCATGGCGTCGGCACGTTCTCGAATTCGTAAGTGACGACATCGACCGCCTCGGCGAACGAGGCGAGCGCCTCCTCATCGTCATAGGCGCCAATGGTCCGCGCGCTGGCGACGTCGAAGGCCGGCGCCTCGGCTTCGGGCGCGAACACATGGCTGCGCAATCCCAGCCGCGCCGCCGCCATCGCCAGCATCCGGCCGAGCTGCCCGGCGCCGAGAATGCCGATGGTCGCGCCGGGGGCGAGAATCATCGCGACCCTGCGCCGGCGTCGGAAGGCCGGTCGGCCACCGCCTGCGTGTGCGCGGCGCGCCAGGCGTCGAGCCGATCGGCCAGCCCGGTGTCGCCGAGCGCCAGCACGGCGGCCGCCAGCAGCGCCGCGTTGACCGCGCCCGCCTCGCCGATCGCCAATGTCCCCACCGGCACGCCGGCCGGCATCTGGACGATCGACAGAAGGCTGTCCTGTCCCGAGAGCGCCTTCGACGCGACGGGAACGCCAAACACCGGGAGCGGGGTAAAGGCGGCGGTCATGCCCGGCAGGTGGGCGGCGCCGCCCGCGCCCGCGATGATCACCTTGAAACCCGCCGCCCGCGCGCCTTTGGCGAAGGCGACCAGCCGATCCGGGGTGCGGTGGGCGGAGATGATCTGCGCATCAAAGCCGACCGCCAGTTCCTCGAGCGTCTCGGCGGCGCGCCGCATGGTCGCCCAGTCCGACTGGCTGCCCATGATGATGGCGACGGGTTTCGGGCTGATCGCCAAAGGCTTGTCCAGTCGGGGAGACGTCGCGGCCAAACGGCCCAACCGCATAAACGAAGGGCGCTGGCGGCGCAAGGCGCGCGCCCCGGCGCGGGCTCGTCAGGCGATGATGTCGGGGGTGAGCAGATCTTCCAGTTGCGACAGGCGATCGCGCAAGCCCAGCCGGCGCTTTTTCAGCCGCTGCATTTGCAGCCGGTCCGCGGCGCCGGCGTTGCCCAGGGCTTCAATCGCGGTGTCGAGGTCGCGATGCTCCTCGCGCAGGCGCTCGAGCTGGCGTCGCAATTCGGCGCGCTCGACCTCGCTCAACTCCTGTTGCGCCATCCGGCTCGCTCGGCTGATTCGTCTTGTTTCGGCGTGGATTCGAACGCGTTGCGATTATGATAGCGGGCGCGGAAGTTCGCAAGCGTCGGGGCCCGCCGACCCGCGGCGAACGCCGGCAACGGCCCGCCCTGCGCACTCGCGGCGGTCTCCCGGCTTGTCCGCGCCCTTTATCGCGACATTGCGTCAACCATGTTGCGCCTGCTCGTCCTCGTCGTCGGCCGCCTCGGCGACCCGATCGTGGAATTTCTTCCACCTCGCCAGACTCGGCGAGGGGCCGGCGAGCGCCCGCGCTTGCCGGAGGGCAATTCGTATCGCCGCGCGCGCGAATTGGCTCGTCGGGATTTCCAGGTCGGCGGGATCAGTTCGCGTCTCGACGCCCTCGACGACGCGCTGTTTCAAACCGATCAGTTTGGCGTCGCCGAACGCGCCGAGAAGCGCCTGAAACCTCTCGTGCTGTTTTCGGTCGAACGGCTTTTGACGACCGAACGCGTCCTTTGCCGGATGCGCGGGGTAGAGATGGGCGCAGGGAACCCGGTCATTGGGGATCGGATTGGTGGCCGCGTGCGTCCGTCCGGCGCGCAGCAGCTTCGGAAGCAGATGCGTATGCGGCCCTTCGGGGCTTTGCTGGTCGGCCAGCGGGATGGGTTGATAGACTTCCGCTCGTCCGATACGCGTGACAAATACACGATGGGGGCTCGCGTCGAGGATCGCCCGCATCGCCGGGCTCCCCGGATCGAACAACGACTTTCCGGCTCCATCACGCAGGGCGCGAAGAAGATCGGGATCGGCCGTGCGCACGCAAACGTCGACCTGAATTGTTCCCAGACCGAGATCAAACAGCCGAGCGTCGCGATCCTCGTTGCGCAGCGCCGCCGTATCCGGCCCGATTTCTGCGAGCGTCGCGCGGCGATTCATCGCGCACGCGGCGGAGGGCAGACACAAGGCGATTGCATGGCTCCACAGGTCAGGATTCTTGTTCGTTGTCTCGTAGGCCACGGGTCGGACATTCTCCAACCTGTCGATCCGGACGCCGCCTCGCCCGGTCACCGCCTCCAATCGCGAAGCGTCGCAGACGAGACTCGCCGGCTCCTCGGAATCGCGTGAGAATTCAGCGATCGCGCCGAAAGCGCCGACGCTCCAGCTCGTCTCGGCGTCTCGAATCTCGCTTGCGATCCACGCGCGCAGATCCGCGCCATTCATCATCGGACGTCTCCGGGTGAGGTCTCGCCATTCGATGGGCTGTCGATGGGCGCCCACGGCACGACGAACGACTGACCTTCATGCTCGCCTCGAAGCGCGGCGACGCCGTAGGCGCGAGCAATGAGTTCGTCGGTGAGCAGCGAAGGAGCGCCGTCGAGAAGAATCCGGCCGCCCGCCAGCAAAATGAGCCGGTCGCAGAAACGCGTCGCCAGCGTCAGGTCATGGAGAACGACGACGACGCCCGCGCCGCTCCGGGCCGTCGATCGCAACAGCCGCATCATGCGCAGCTGATGCAGCGGATCGAGTGCGGCGACGGGCTCGTCGGCCAGCAACATCTCCGCCTCGACGGCGAGCGCGCGCGCCAGAAGCACGCGCATGCGCTCGCCGCCCGAAAGGGTCGACGCCGGGCGAAGGCGCAAGCGCCCGACTTCGGCGGCGGCCATCGCACGCTCGATCGCCGCCCGATCCTGCTGGCTGAGGCCCGCGAAGGGACGGCGATGGGGCAGGCGTCCCAGCGCGACGACATGATCGACCCGCAGCGGCCAATGCACCTCGCCTCCCTGCGCGAGAAAGGAAAGCCGTCGGGCGAAGTCAGCGCGGCCATAGTCGGCTCGGGTCTTGCCGTCATAGCGCACCGCCCCGGCAGTCGCCGGCATGAGATCGGCCAGAACGCGCAGAAGCGTGGTCTTGCCCGCCCCGTTCGGACCGATGAGACCGACCATGTCTCCGGCGCGCAATTGAAGCCCCACGTCGCTCAGAACGATCGAATTGCCGAAGCGAACGGCAAGTTTGTCCGCCTCGATATGCATCACGCCTCCTGCCGCAGGCGATAGATGAGACTGAAAAGGAAAGGAGCGCCAATAATCGCGGTGATCACGCCGAGCTTCAACTCGGGATGGATTGGCAGCAAACGCGCTGCGATGTCCGCGCCGAGAAGCAGGATCGCGCCCCCGAAACCGCTGACCAGCAGGAGGCGCCCGGGCCTGGCGCCAACGAACGGCCGAAGAATATGCGGAACAACCAGGCCGACGAAACCGATCGCGCCGGTGACCGCCACCGCGCTCCCGACCGCCAGGGCAGAGCCGGCGATGAGCTTAAGCCGTAGTCGCGACAGGTCGAAGCCGAGGCTTTGCGCGCTGTCCTCGCCGAGCGTCAGGCCGTCGAGAGCCGCCGCCGATGACCAACAGCAGCGCCCAGCCGAGGAGCATCAGCGGCAGGACGAGCCAGACTTGCGGCATGCTGCGATCGACCAAAGAACCCATCAGCCAGAAGACGATCTCCAGCGCCGCATAGGGATTGGGCGACAAATTGAGCGCCAGACTGGTAAGGGCTCCGGCGAAACTGTTGATGGCGACGCCGGCGAGAATCAGGGTCATCGTGCCGGCGCCGCGTCCGACCAGGCCGTAGAGCAACAGAGCGGCCAGTGCAGCGCCCGCAATCCCGCCCAACGGAAGAGCAAGCGACAGAGCGCCGGCGAGCCCCGAATAAAACACCACGACCGCGCCAAACGCCGCGGCGCCGGAAACGCCGATCACGCCGGGTTCGGCGAGGGGGTTGCGCAACAGGCCCTGCATCGCCGCCCCGGTGATCCCGAGACTGAATCCGACGAAGCAGCCGAGCAACGCCCGGGGAAGACGAAGCTCGACCAGGACGAGCGCCGGCAGACTACGCTCGCTGCGCAGCGCGTCTGTGATCGCCTGCGCGACGTCGAGGCGGGCATAACCGACGACGAGCGAAGCAATGGTCATCGCAATGGCGCCGAGGGCCAGACCGACGACCAGCCGCCAGTAGCGCGCGGACTCTTCCCGCGCCGCCCGAGAATAGCAGAGTTGCACGCGCGACCATCACGGACCCGCCTGTTCGGGCGGCTCATTCGTCTGCTGGATGAGGCGCTCAACCGCATCAAGAACTGCCGGCCCCGCGCAGGTCCACAGACGCGAAGGCATCGAGATGATTTTCAGCCTGTCGCCCAGCTCCGCAACGATCGGGTGGCGCAGCACTTCAGTCGCCAGCGACGGCGCGCCGTCGGTCTCGCCGTTCAGGATGAGAACATCCGCGTGCTGGAGAGCGACCGCCTCGAGCGGGATTTGCAGATAGTTGTCGATTCCCAGACGCGCGGCAAGATTGTCGAGACCGGCCCGCTCCAGCAGTTCGTCGACCAGCGATCCGCGGCCGACAGTGAAACCGTTCGGCCGCAGGACGATGGCGCTGAGCGGCGGCGCATGAGCGCGCGCACCCAGGCGCGCGAGGCGCGCGTTCATATCGCTGACAATCGCTTCGCCCCTTTCGCCCTCGCCGATTGTCGCGGCGACGTCGCGAATTTGCTGACGCACGCCTTCGAGTGTTTTCGGCACACCGAATTCGACCACCTTCACGCCGACGCGCTTGAGCAGCTGGATCGTCGTGCGCGTCGTGTAGGCTCCGGCGAGCACGAGATCAGGACGGAAGGACAGAACCTCCTCGGCCAGTCCGTGATTCGCCGGAATTTGCGCGGCAGCCTCCGCCATGTTGGCATTGCGGCTGTCCTGCGACAACCAGGTGACGGAAGCGATGCGGTCGCGATCGGCAAGCCGCAACAGAAGCTCGTCGGTGCACATGTTGATCGAAACGATGCGTGCGGGCCGAACGGCGTCCACACTCGCCAAGGCCTTGGACGTGGGCGTCCAAAGAAACAAAACGCATAGCGCACCGGAGAAGCGGAGCGCTAAGGCGCTCCGCTGGCCGTGCGGCCCGGGGTCAGGCTTTTGTCTCAAAACGACGTGACCCGAACGCCGGCATAGGCGCCGATGCCCGGATGCAGGAAGCCCAAAGGGTCCTCATATTGCCGGTTGAGTAAATTGTCGATGCGCGCGAATACGGTCGTCTGCGCGTTGATGTCGTAGCTGGCGGCGAGATTGACTGTTGCGTAGCCCTTGGCGATTTGCGGAGCGAAGGTCAGCGGATTGATGTCCGTCCAAGAGCTGACATAGAGCACGGTTCCGGAAAGATGAACCTTGTCGATCGGGGTCCAGTCCGCCTGAAGGGTCGCTTTGTCTCTGGGCCTGCGCGGAAGCTCCGAATTCGCGATCAAGTCCTTCGCGATCGTAAAGGTGTAATCCGCCCTGAAATTGAGCCGATCGTTGACCTTGTACGAGGCGAAGAATTCGTTGCCGTAGGTCACCGCCCGGCCAACGTTGATGTTGGTGGTGAACGTCGCGTTGTCGGTAATCAGATTGTCGATATCGTTGTGGAAATATGTCGAGCCGACTCGGATGCGATCGCTCAGGAACGGCTGCTCCAAGCCGACGTCGTAGCCCCTGCTTTCCTCGGGCTGCAAGTTCGGATTGGCGAAGAAGTTGAAGGCGGGAAAGTTCTGATAGAGCTCGCTCAGTGTCGGCGCCTTGAAGCCCGTTCCGTAGCTGGCCTTCAACTGGGTGTCGAGATTGGGGACAATATAGCTCGGCGCGATGCGATAGGTGGCATGGCCGCCAAACGACTGATTGTCGTCGTAGCGGATGTTTGACGTGATGAAGAAGTGCTTGAAGAGGTTCGATTCCAGTTCGCCGTAGACCGCATTGTTGGCGTTCGTATACGTCGCGACGCCGTTGTTGAGGCTGTCACTTTCCCGTTCGGCGCCGAGAATGAGCTTCTCGCCCTCGACGATGCCGATTTCCTGCTTCACATCGAACTTCAGGCGCTCGCCGATACTGGTCGAGGGCGGCGTGAAATCTTCCGGAGGCTGGACGGTATAGGTCGAGACATCGGTATAGCCGACGCCGAACGTCGTTTTGAATCGATTGTCGAGGGAGTGCCAAACGGCCTCCTCGCGCGTATAAAATTGCCTGTCGGTCTGCTGAGAACGATCAGCGTCCGCAAAGCCGCCCTGCTGGTCGCTATTGAACAGCAGTGTGGAATCGGTGAAGCGCAGGATTGAGTTGACCGCGAAGGTGTCGGTCAAATCGGCGCCGACGCGCGCGGAATAGGTATAATTGTCGTAGTAGCTGTCGGCGGCCTTCTGAGAAGGCGGCATCAGATACGCCGGCACGACCGGCGTGTCGAGAGACCGGAAATGGTCGATGCTGAAGGAATAGTTGAATATCGAGCTGGAGCCGCTTAGCCCGACCTTTTCGTTGAGCGTGCCATACGAGCCGCCTTCGACGCTGGCGGTGACCTTCGGCGGCCCGGAACCTTGTTTGGTGGTGATGGAAATGACGCCGCCGATCGCGTCCGAGCCGTAGAGTCCGCTCTGCGGACCACGCAACACTTCGACGCGTTCGATGTCTCCCGTCAGCAACTGGCCGAAATCGAACGAACCGTTGGGATTGCTGGGGTCGCTGACATCGATGCCATCGATCAACACCTTCACGTGATTCGAATCTGCGCCTCGCATGAACACTGACGTCTGGCCGCCGGGGGCGCCGGTCTGCACGATATTGAGGCCCGGCACATTATTGAGGACGTCGTTGATCGTGCGACGTTGCTGGTTTTCGATCTGCTCGGCGGTGATGACAGTGACCGAGCTGCCGAGCTGCGTAGCCGGCGTCGGCACGCCAGTGGGCGTCACGACGATTACCGGAAGAAGAACAGAGTCTCGTTGGAGGAGCCGTTGTCTGCGCTCTTGTCGGAATCGATGACAGGGTCAGAGCGGTCAACAGGACGGACGCGCGCAACAGCCGACGCATAGCGCGCCGCGCGGCGACAAAGGGAAGGGTTTTCACGATGGACCTCGAACGGGACGCCAAGTGGCCGTCACCGCGAACGAAGTCGCCCCTCGCGCCCTCGACCGAGGGCCCTCAGTTTGGCTACCATCAGGACACCCCGCCCAATGTCATCGCGCGTGACCACGGCTGACGGCAGGTCTCCTGGCTAGCGGGTCGCCATTCTTTGCCGCCTTCCCAGGACAAGAAGTCCCAGTGGCCTAGTTGCAAAGAACTCACCGCCTACAGTTGCGGGGGCAGCCGCGCTTCGGGTGATTGCTCGCCCGCTTCGCGTTCCCTTTTGATCCCCGAAGGGAACCGTCGCCGCCAAGCTAGTGAGCCGCCGAACCTCCTGTCAAGCCGACATAGACCACGTTCCAGGCGCCGGCGTGGCGTTGGCGACATATCCCCGCAATTCGCCCAATTCGAACAGGCCGGTAAAAGAATTGATCGCCAGCGCGACGTTCCCGGCTTGAAACGGGCGCGGTCTGTGTCACAATTTCGTCGCCGATCACAACAAGGGAGTCGATTTATGTCCCTAGAGTCGCATCTTGTGGAACTTGAGCGTCGTCACCAGGCGATCGAACAGGCGATCGCCGCGGAGAAGACGCATCCGGCAGCCGACGACTTGAAATTGATCGAATTGAAGCGAAAGAAACTGGTGCTCAAGGACGAAATCGAGAAGTTGCGGCAAGAAAGGCTCCTCGCGACAACGCATTAGAACGCCGGCCACAGGCCTCTCGCGTTCCCACCGGATCGTCACGCCGCTTTGCGCGGCGGGGGATGTTTTGATTTTTTTTGGCGGCGCCCGCGGCCGCCCTCCGGTGATCCGGACACATTGAAAATCAGGCGGGTGAGGCGACGCGCCATTCCGCCATGACCTCGGCATCCGCTTCGTGTGGCGCGTGGGTTTGCGCCAGGCCGGCGAATGTCTCCGGCTCGCACAGTCGCCCCAGCGCCCAGACCGCCATCGCGCGCACCAGCGCGGAGGGATGCGCCAGCCGCGCGACGGCGAGCGGGACGAACTCGCGGTTTCCCGAATTGCCGATCGCGATCAGCACATTGCGAAGGAAGCGCGCATGCCCGAGTCGTCGCACCGGGCCGCCGGCGAAGCGTCGGCGAAACCCCGCTTCGTCGAGCGCGACGAGATCGCCCAGCGCTGGCGCCTCGAGGTCGGCGCGCGCCGTCAGGGCGGCTTCGCGCGAGCGCTCGGCGAACTTGTTCCACGGGCAGACCGCCAGGCAATCGTCGCAGCCAAAGATGCGGTTGCCGATCGGCGCGCGAAACTCCGCCGCGATATGTCCCTTATGCTCGATCGTGAGATAGGCGATGCAGCGGCGCGCATCGAGGCGATAGGGCGCGGGAAAGGCGCGCGTCGGGCAGATGTCGAGGCAGGCGCGGCAGGTTCCGCAATGATCGGCCTCGGGTTCGTCGAACGGCAGTTCGAGGTCGGTGAAGATGGCGCCGAGAAACAGCCACGAACCGAACTGGCGCGACACCAGGTTGGTGTGCTTGCCCTGCCAGCCAAGCCCCGCCGCGGCGGCGAGCGGCTTCTCCATCACCGGCGCGGTGTCGACGAACACCTTGACCTGCGCAGGCGGCTCGCGGGCCGCCGAAGTCACCCAGCCCGCCAGCGTCTTGAGGCGCCCTTTCAGAACATCGTGATAGTCGCGGTTGCGCGCATAGACCGACACGACGCCGATGTCCCGGTCGGCGAGCGCCGCCAGCGGATCGCCCTCCGGAGCGTAGTTGACGCCAAGCATCACGACGCTGCGCACCTCGCTCCACAGCGCGCGTGGATCGGCGCGGCGCTGAAAGCGTGCGCGCCATCCAGTCCATGTCGCCGTGCTGGCCCTCGTCGATCCAGCGGGCGAGATTGTCGCCGGCCTGTTGGGGCAATCGCGGCGCGGCGATCCGGCACAGGTCGAACCCCAGCGCCTGCGCCCTGGCGCGCAGCTCGGTCAGAAATCGAGATTGGCGTAGGCCTCGACCGGGATCGTGCCGCTCATCCGGTCGGCCAGCAGCGGGCGAAACGACGGGCGCGATTTTACGCGCGCGTACCAGTTCTTCGCCGTTTCGTCCTCGGCCCATGGAACGTCGCCCAGATAGTCGATGCTGGAGAGATGGGCGGCCGCCGCGAGGTCGGCGAAGCTCAGCCTGTCCCCGGCCAGCCAGTTGCGGGCGCCGATGAGATGCCCGACATAGCGCAGATGATAGCGCACATTCGCCCGCGCGGCGCGAATCGCCTCGGTGTCGGGCGCGCCGCCGCCGCTCTTGGTCGGCATGAACCGCTTGTAGATCTTTTCGGTGACCAGCCAGCTCGACGCTTCGTAGTAGAACTTGACGTTGAACCAGTTCATCAGCCGGCGCACTTCGGCGCGCCCGCGCGGATCGTCGGGCATCAGGCGGCGCTCGCCGAGGGCCCGCGCCGCGGGTCTCGTCGAGATATTCGGCGATGACGCCGGCGCCGGAGACGCCAGGCGCCGAAGCCTCGACCATCACCGGCGTCGTCCCGTCGGCGTTGAGCAGCAGGAATTCGCGCCGCCGCTCCCAGACCCGCTCCTCGATGAGTTCGTGCTCCACGCCGAACTCGCCGAGCGCCAGACGCGCGAAGCGGGAATGCGGGCAAAACGGATGATGGAAAAGCGTAACCATTCGGCGCGGGAGACCTGACAGGTTTTGGGTGAGGCGGCGCGGCGACTATAGCAGCATCGCCGGTCGGCAAATCCCTCCTTTGGCGCCGGCATGGCTTCGTCGGACACCCTAGTCGCCGGTTCGGTTAAGCGTTGGTAAAGGCGCGGGCAAGGCGCGGCAACCCCGCAGCCCCGCTACACGGCGAGCGCATCCAACCGGATGCGGACAGCCCCCGCCGCCTCCATCTTCGCCCACGCCTGCGCGAGCGAACCGTTGGCGTCGATGGCGCGGCAGGCGTCTTCGATCACCAGCGTCGCAAAGCCGTTCGCGCGCGCGTCGCAGGCCGACCAGGCGACGCAATAGTCGGTGGCGAGGCCGCAGACGAAGACGCGGCGCACGCCCCGGTCGCGCAGGAAGCCGGCGAGGCCGGTCGACGTCTCGCGGTCGGCCTCGGCGAACGCCGAGTAGGAATCGACGGCGCGGCGACATCCCTTGCGCAGGATCAGGATCGCGCGATCGCTCGCCAGCCGCTCGTGCAGCGCGGCGCCGGGGCTCCCCTGCACGCAATGGTCCGGCCAGAGCGCCTGGCTGCCATAGGGCGTTTCGATCACCTCGAACGGCCTGGCCCCCGGATGCGAAGAGGCGAACGACACATGGCCGGGCGGATGCCAGTCCTGGGTCAGGACGACGTTGACGAAGCCCTGCATCGAGGCGATTGACCAGCGGCGCGATCGCGTCGCCGTCGGCGACCGCCAGCGCGCCGCCGGGCATGAAGTCGTTCTGCATGTCGATGACCAGCAGCGCGTCCCGCTGGTCGATGACGAGTGTCTGGGGCATGGCGTCTCACGCCTTGGCGCGAACGATCTCGGCGATCCGTCCGCGCTCGAATAGCACGACCACCACCAGCGCGAAAACCAGCGGCAGGATCAGATAGAGCAGCCGGAACGCCAGCAGCGCCGCGACCAGATCGGCGTGCGGCGTATCCGGCATCGCCTTGACGAAGGCGAGTTCGAGCACGCCGAGGCCGCCCGGCGCATGGCTGACCAGCGCGATCGAGAACGAGGCGATGAAAATGCCGAGCACGACGAAGAAGCCCGGATTGTCCGCGGCCGGCAGCGCGAAATAGATGATTCCCGCCGCGCCGAGCAGTTCGAGCGGGGCGGCGAAGAACTGGCGCGCGGCGATCGGCGGGCGGGGATAGACCAGCTCGAACTGGCGGACCTTGAGCGGGCGAAAATGGAGGAGCGAGCCCGCCATGTAGGCGGCGACCCCGAGCAGCATGACGAGGCCGAGCAGTCGCGCCAGCCAATCCGGCGCGTCGACCCAGCGCTCGATGATTCCCGGTTCGAACGTCAGCACCAGACCGCCGAGCAGCACGGTGCCGAGAAAGAAGGTGAACGAACAGAAGGCGACGAGCAGGCCGACTTCGGCCATGCCGAGGCCCTTGGTCGAATAGGCGCGGTAGCGCACCACCGCGCCGGAGAACACCGAGGCGCCGATATTGTGCGACAGCGCATAGGTGGTGAACGAGGTGAGCGAGATGAAGCCCCAGGACAGGCGGCGCCCGAGATGGGCGAGGCCGATCCGGTCGTACCAGGCGAGCGCCCCATAGGCGACGAGGGTCGACAGAGCCGCGAAAAGCCAGTGCAGCAGGGGAATGGCGTCAAAGCTCGCCGCGACATCGGCAAGCGAAATGCCGCGTAATTCCTTCCACAGCAGCCAAAAGGAGAAGGCGACCGCCGCAAGCCCGATCGCCGGCCACACGAATTCCATCGCACGCTTCATCGAATCCGCCGGTCCTCGTCCTTGGCCGCCCCTTCCCTGCACGAGCGCGCCGTCGAGGGCAAGGGACCGTTCACATCCGCGTGAGGCGGAGCGGAGCGGCGCGCCCTGGCTGACCCTCCTCCAGGGGCGACCGACCCCGGCGGAGGAAATCATCGGCGTCGCGATGTGACGGCTGATCGACTTTGCGCCGCGCGCCGCGCTCGTTTGGTCTCGGGACTTGCGGCGCCCCCGGACGCGATCATCCTCGGCGGGGCGAACGCCAACCAGGGAGCCTTTGATCGATGCCAGGCGCGCAGGAGAGCAGCGGATCGCAGGATTATGTCGGCGACGCCAGGAACGACGCGGTCCTGATCAGCGTCGACGGCGTCCTGACGCCGCGCGATGAGGCGAAAGTGTCGGTGTTCGATTCCGGCTTCGTGCTCGGCGACGGCGTCTGGGAGGGCTTGCGGCTGATCGACGGACGGATCGCCTTTCTCGACCGGCATTTCGACCGGCTGTGGGACGGCGCGAAAATGCTGCGCATCGACATCGGCCTGACGCGCACGGCGCTGGCCGCGCGCCTGTTCGAAGTGATCGAGGCCAACGACATGCGCGACGGCGTGCATATCCGCCTGATGGTCACGCGCGGCAAGAAACGCTCGCCCTATCAGGACCCGCGCCTGACCATCGGCGGCGCGACGATCGTCATCATCCCCGAATGGAAATTGCCGCGCCCGGAAATGCTGGCCAACGGGCTCAGGCTTTTCACCGTTCATATCCGGCGCACCGGTCCGGCCGAGCAGGACCAGAAGCTCAATTCGCATTCCAAGCTCAATTGCGTCCTCGCCTGCATCCAGGCGATGGAGGCTGGCGCCGACGAGGGGCTGATGCTCGACGACCGCGGCTTTGTCGCCACCTGCAACTCCACGCATTTCTTCATTGTCAGGAAAGGCGAGCTGTGGACCTCGGGCGGCGGCTATTGTCTTGCCGGCATCACCCGCGACGCGGTGCTGCGCGCGGCGCGGCGCGCCGGCATTCCGGCCTTCGAGCGCGACTTCTCGCTGTTCGACGTCTATGGCGCGGACGAGGCTTTCTGCACCGGCACGTTCGCCGGCCTGACCCCGGTGGCGCGCGTCGACGGCCGGTCGATCGGCGAGGCGGCGCGCGACCCGGCCGACGCATCGGGGCCGATGACCAAGCGCCTGCGTGCGCTTTACAAGGCGATGGAGGCCGAGGAAGCGCAGGGCCGCCCGCTGTGACCATCCGCATTGCGATGTGGTCGGGCCCGCGCAACATCTCGACCGCGATGATGCGGGCGTTCGGCAATCGCGCCGATTGCGCGGTCAGCGACGAGCCGTTCTACGCGGCCTATCTCGCCGCCACCGGGCTCGACCATCCGATGCGCGAAGCGGTGATCGCCGCGCAGCCGACCGACTGGCGCGAGGTCGCCGCGCATCTGACCGGACCGCCGCCGGGCGGCCGGGCGCTGTGGTACCAGAAGCATATGACCCATCACATGCTTCCCGGGTTCGGCCGCGACTGGACCGACCAGGTGGTCAACGCGTTCCTGATCCGCGAACCGCAAGCCGTGCTCGCGTCCTATGCGCGCAAGCGGCGGGCGTTCAGCCTCGACGAGATCGGCCTGCCGGCCCAGGTCGCACTGTTCGAGCGCGCCGCCGACCGGCTTGGCGCGGCGCCGCCGGTGGTCGACGGCGCCGACGTGCTCGCCGATCCGCGCGGCGCGCTCGGCGCGTTATGCGCGGCCTGCGGCGTCTCCTTCGACGAGGCGATGCTGGCCTGGCCGGCGGGCAAGCGCGACAGCGACGGCGTCTGGGCACCGGCGTGGTACGAGGCGGTGGAAAAGTCCACCGGCTTCGCGCCGCCCCCCGCGCGGGCGCGATTTGACGACCTGCCCGACGCGCTGAAGCCGATCGCCGAGGCGGCGCAGCCGCTCTATGAGCGGTTGGCGCGGCATCGGCTGCTGGCGGCAGGCGCGGCCGGGGTGCGGGCGCTATAACGTAGGCGGTTCCGGAAAACTGGAATATCCAGGCGATTCTCTAAATGGAAAAGACGTGGACGGTCTCGCCGCCGGCCGCCCGCGACGTTGGGCAAGCCCGGCTGCGGCTCGGGGCGGACGTGAAAGGCCATGGATTCAGGAGCTCCGGGAAAACCGGCCCTCGCATCACTTTTAGCTCCACCCCGAATGCGATAGGATGCGGGATGGCTCAGGAACCCGACAACCTCGTTTTGGAACTTCTTCGCGGTCTGCGCGCCGATGTGGCGGACGTGAAGGTCGAGCTGGTGGACCTGCGAGCCAACGTCGCCACCAAGCCTGAACTGGCCGAGGCGAAGGCCGCGCTAAAGGCCGATATTCATTCGCTGCGCGCCGACGTGGCGTCTGACCTGCTGACGACCCGCAAAGAGCACAGCGACCAGATTGCCGGACTGCGCCGCGCGGTGATTGAGTATCATTCCGCCGTCATCGGCCATGGCGTGCTGATCAGCGAGCTCGAAGCGCGGGTGCGCCGGATGGAGCAGCATCTCAATCTCCCCGCTCTCGACGCGCACTGACGGTTCCCGTTGCGGCGTTAAGGGCGCAGCACAGGTGTTGGAGTATTTAATGATCCGATCGGCGCCGAAGGCCGTAGATTTTCTCGGTTAGAGCAGCCCTACCCCGCTCCGCCGCGCGGCGCTCCGGCATGAAGAGCGACGCATTGGTCTATTTGTCCGATCTCGCTTCACCTGACGTAGCAGGCGGCGTCCTCATAGGCGTCGCCGTGGCCGCAATTGAAGGAGACCGCGTTGAATTTGTATCCCTCGGTCGCCATGCACGCCTTCATATATTCGTCCCATTTTTCCGAGTGCGGGGTTGCCTCCTGCGGATAGGCGCGCTGCGCCCGCGCATGGCAGGTCGCCATCTCCTGCTCGCCGGACGACTCGCAAGCGCCGAGCAGAAGCGCGAGGAAACAGGCGCACGCCGCGATGATCGGACGCTCCGATCCGCCGCCGCGCGCGGCGGCCGGCGGGCCTCGTGCGATCGGCGCGTCAGTACGAGGCATAGGCCGCCAAGGCGCCGGCGAGGGTCATGCCCTGCTGCGGCGCCGCGGCGGCCAGATCGTCCGCCTCGAGGTCTTCGCCGGCGTCGAACGCCGGCGGTTCGATTTGCGCCGGCGTCGCGGCGACCGCCGGCGCGCGGCGCGCATTGGCGGCCGGCTCCCGTCGGCCGGAGTTGGAGGTTCGCGCGCCGACCGGGGAGATTTCGGGAATGAGCATGACCGTTCGCCTTTCTGGTGAGGAAAAGAGACTGCCGTCATGGCCTTGGCGACGCGCCGAACATGGAGAGACGTCCACGCGCGCGCCGAACGCGCCCGAATAATTCGGACGAATCAAGTATTATTCCCCCAGGTGTTAAGGATTTGTTGAGACGCATGTGACGCGCGCGGCGCGCGCGCCGAGGCGATTCGGGGCGATCCGCGCGGCGGAATGGCCGGACCACGGCGTCGCAGTCCGCGAAACCAACGCAAACTGCCCGTCCCGGCGGGTTGTCTGCACGCGGTCATCGCGCCCGCCCCGCGGTTGACAATTAAAACGCGCGAACGCGACAATGCCCTGAAGGACGTCATGGGAGGAACGAATGAGCGAGATTACGAGACGCAGGCTGGTGACGTCCGGCGCGGCCGCGGCGGGCGCCAGTCTCCTGCTCGGTCGAACCGCGTCGGCGGCGCCGGCCTGGAATGGCCCCGCCCCCGAGCCGAACGCTTCGATTCGGGTGCTGCGCTGGAAGCAGTTCATTCAGGCCGAATTCGACGAATTCGTCGCCAACACCAAGAAATTCAGCGAACAGACCGGCGTCAAGGTGCGCGTCGACGCTGAGAACTGGGACGACATCCGGCCCAAGGCGGCGGTCGCGGCCAATGTCGGCGCCGGCCCGGACATCATCATGGGCACCAACGACGACCCGTTCAAATTCCCGGACAAGCTGCTGGACATGACCGATCTGGCCGATTACCTCGGCGCCAAATACGGCGGCTGGTATCCGGTCGCCAAGACCTACGGCATGCTCGGCAAGAAGTGGATCGCCCTGCCGCAGGGCGCCACGGGCGGCTGTATGAACTATCGCGTCGAGGCGATGCACGCCGCCGGATTCGACGAGTTTCCGAAAGATCTCGCCGGGTATCTCAAGCTGTGCCAGGGCCTGAAGAAGGTCGGCAAACCGCCGGGATTCGCCCTCGGCCACGCCACCGGCGACGCCAACGGATGGGTTCACTGGTGCCTGTGGGCGCATGGCGGCAAGATGGTCGACGACAACAACAATGTCGTCATCGACTCGCCCGAGACGATCGCCGCGCTCGAATACGCCAAACAGCTCTACGCGACCTTCATCGACGGCGTGCTCTCGTGGAACGATGCGAGCAACAACAAGGCGTTCCTCGCCGACCAGATCGGCCTCACCCTCAACGGCATCTCGATCTATACGGTCGCCAAGAATTCGCCCGAGCCGGCGCTGAACGCCATCGCCAAGGACATGAACCACGCCAACATGCCGATCGGCGTCTCGGGTGAGCACAGCGAGCAGCAGAACATCCTCAACACCTATGCCTACAGCTACAGCAAATATCCGAACGCGGTGCGCGAATACCTGCGCTTCATGTGGGAGTTGCCGCAGGTGGACGCCTGGGAGACCGCCTCGAACGGCTACATGGCGCCGCCGCTGCCGGCATGGAACGACAATCCGGTGTGGACCGCCGATCCCAAGGTGACGCCGTTCCGCGATGTGCTGAAATACGCGCGCGACGTCGGCTATTCCGGATCGCTCGGCTACGCCTCGGCCGCGGTGATGGGCGACTTCGTATGCGTCGACATGTTCGCCGAGGCCAGCAGCGGCGCGCAGACCCCGAAGGCCGCCGCTGAGCGCGCCGCCGAGCGCGCCAAGCGCTATTACAAGACCTGACGGGAACGAGGAGGAGCGGATCGGCGCCTGACGACGGCGCCGGCTTCAGCTCGAGGAGAGGCTCCATGGCGGCTGAGGTCGAGACAGCCGACCGACCCTCGGCGGGTCGGCGCCGCTCGATTGCGCGCCTTCTCGACAATCGCAATGTTCTGGGCCTCGTCTTCATGCTGCCGGCGGCGGCGATCCTGCTGGTGTTCCTCGCCTATCCGCTCAGCCTCGGCTTCTGGCTCGGTCTCACCGATACGCCGATCGGCGCGCCCGGGCGCTTTGTCGGCCTGGCCAATTTCGTCTCGCTGGCGCACGATTCGGTGTTCTGGCTCTCGGTGTTCAACACCCTGTTCTACACGGCCGTCGCGAGCTTCTTTAAGTTCTTTCTCGGCCTCTATCTCGCCCTGCTGCTCAACCGGCGGATGCCGTTCAAATCGCTGCTGCGCGCCATCGTTCTGTTGCCGTTCGTCGTGCCGACGGTGCTCTCGGCGATCGCCTTCTGGTGGATCTACGACCCGCAATTCTCGATCGTGTCCTGGGCGCTGATCAAGTTCGGACTCATCGACCACTACATCGACTTTCTCGGCGTGCCCTGGCACGCGCGCTGGTCGGTGATCGCGGCGAATGTCTGGCGCGGCATACCGTTCGTGACGATCACGCTGCTCGCCGGCCTGCAGACGATCTCGCCCTCCCTCCATGAGGCGGCGACGCTCGACGGCGCCAGCGCCATGCAGCGATTCCGCTTTGTCACGCTGCCATTGCTGTCGCCGATCATCGCGGTGGTGATGACCTTTTCGGTGCTGATGACCTTCACCGACTTTCAGCTCATCTACACGCTGACCGAGGGCGGCCCGATCAACGCCACGCAATTGATGGCGACGCTGTCGTTCGAACGGGCGATCACCGGCGGCCATCTCGGCGAGGGCGCGGCGATCGCCGACGCGATGGTGCCGTTCCTGCTCGCCGCCATCCTGTTCAGCTATTTCGGGCTGCAGCGCCGCCGCTGGCAGCCGGGAGCGCGGGGCTGAGCGATGGCCAAACAGGGCGCGCCCGAAGGCATGGACTATCTGGAGCGTCTGCCCCGCCGCCTCTTCACGCTGTACCTGCCGCTCGCCGTCTTCATATTCGTGCTGCTGTTCCCTTTCTACTGGATGACCACGACGACCTTCAAGCCGGACGAAGAGCTCTACAACTACGCGCGCTTCAATCCGTTCTGGATCGTTCATCCGACCCTGATGCATATTCACAAGCTGTTTTTCGAGACGAGCTATCCGCAGTGGCTTTACAATACGATGTTCGTCGCGGCGGCGTCGACGGCGCTTTCGTTGTTCGCCAGCGTGTGCGCCGCCTATGCGATCGAACGGCTGCGGTTCACCGGAGCGCGCTACGTCGGCCTGGCGATCTTTCTCGCCTATCTGGTGCCGCCCAGCATCCTGTTCATCCCGCTGGCGGCGATTATCTTTCAGCTTGGCCTTTATGACAGCGACTGGGCGCTGATCCTGACCTATCCGACGTTCCTGGTGCCGTTCTGCACGTGGCTGCTGATGGGCTATTTCCGCACGATTCCCTACGAACTCGAGGAATGCGCGATGATCGACGGGGCCTCCCGGATTCAGGTCCTTTGGTCGATCACGCTGCCGCTGGCGGTTCCCGGCCTGATCTCGGCGGGCATTTTCGCCTTCACCCTGTCGTGGAACGAATTCATCTACGCGCTCACCTTCATTTCCTCATCGGAGAACAAGACGGTGCCGGTCGGCGCGATCACCGAACTCGTCGAAGGCGACGTCTACCACTGGGGCTCGTTGATGGCCGCGGCGCTTTTGGGCTCGCTGCCGGTGGTGATCCTCTACTCGTTCTTCGTCGAATACTACGTGTCCAGCCTGACCGGGGCGGTGAAGGAATAGCGCGTGGCAGGTGCGCATCGACGAGATCGGCGCAGGTCTGAGGACGATGAGTCCGTGAACATGGGAAGAAGGTGAGATGGCGTCCCTGTCGATCGAAAATGTGACGAAGTCGTTCGGCGCGACGCCGATCCTGCACGGCGTGTCGATTCACATCCCCGATGGCGCCTTCGTCATCCTGGTCGGCCCCTCCGGATGCGGGAAGTCGACGCTGCTGCGGATGATCGCCGGCCTCGAGGAGATCACCGCCGGAGAGATCAGAATCGGTTCGCGCGTGGTCAACGGCGTCGCGCCGAAGGAGCGGGACATCGCCATGGTGTTTCAATCCTACGCGCTCTACCCGCACATGACGGTCGAGCAGAACATGGCGTTTTCCCTGAAGCTCAAGGCCGCGCCGAGGCAAGAGATCAACGCCAAGGTGGCGCGCGCCGCCGACATCCTCGGCCTGCAGGAGCTGCTTCAGCGCTACCCCAAGGAATTGTCCGGCGGCCAGCGCCAGCGCGTCGCCATGGGGCGGGCCATCGTGCGCGACCCTTCGGTGTTCCTGTTCGACGAGCCGCTGTCCAATCTGGACGCCAAGCTGCGCGTGCAGATGCGCAGCGAGATCAAATCGCTGCATCAGCGCCTGGAGACCACGACGGTCTATGTCACGCACGACCAGATCGAGGCGATGACCATGGCCGATCAGATCGTGGTGATGAACCACGGCCGAATCGAGCAGATGGGCGCGCCTCTGGAGCTCTATGATCGTCCGGCCAATCTGTTCGTCGCGGGGTTCATCGGGTCGCCGGCGATGAATTTCATCGCCGGAAAGATTTGCGAGGACGGGTTCAAGACCGCCGACGGCCTGACCCTGCCGCTCGACGCCAACGCGGCGACGCATGCCGGGCGCGCGGCGGTTTACGGAATCCGGCCTGAGCATCTGGCCCTCGACGGCGCCGGCCTGCCGTTCGCCGTCGAACTCATCGAGCCCACCGGATCGGAGACGCAGGTGCAGGGCAAGCTCGGCGATCAGCCGATGTCGGGCGTGTTCCGCGAGCGCATCGCCGCCAGGCCGGGCCAGACGATCCGCGTGGCTCCGCAACCCGGCGCGATCCACCTCTTCGACGCCCAATCGAGCCAGCGTCTCAATTAGGCCCGCGCGGGCGCCGCCTCACCTACCCCGCCATCGCGCTTTTGGCGGCCTTCGCGAGGAAACCGGATCTGGTGAACCCCTGGGCTTCGGCGTAACGGTCTATCTCGCTGAGCACATCTTCGGGCAGCGTAATGTTGATGCGAACGGATTTGGCCGAGCGGCCCGGCGCTGGAACCAGGATGGCGACTCCGTCCCGGTTTTCCGGGTCGGCCATTACCGTTTCCAGGGCGGATGGTTCCGGGATGGCGTCGCCATCCTGGTCCATGCCCTCGAGGTGAAAGGCCAAGGCTTCGGCGGCCATATCGCGCGCTTCGTCCAACGTCGAGCCCGCCGTGACGCACCCCGGAAGATCGGGGAACGACACACCGAAGTCGCTGCCGGGAGCCTTATGGATGAGGGCGATATACTGGCGCATGGCGACTACCTTAGTCTGAGGCCGGCCTGCTTCTCGATACTCCGCAATGTCCCCGAAGGAATGTCCTTCTTCGGGTGCACGACGGTCACTTGGTCGTTTTTGGCACTTCGGCGCCTCTTCGCACTCCGCGACGACCGCGCGTCCTACCGCAGCAACCCTTGCGCCCCGTCCCACAGCGCGCGTGCGACATCGGCCGCGGGGCGCGCCTCAGCCAGCGCCGCCGACTGGCCGGCCCACGCCTGCATCCGCGCGATGTCGTTGTCCTTGACCGCCGCGCCGCGCATCGGCTGGGTCAGCGCGCGCTGCACCGGATAGGGCGCCGGCGGCGGCGCATCCGGCGCAGTCGCGGCGCGCGCGTAAGCGGTGGCGACGCTGCGCCCGGCGCGCCCGGAAAAGGCGCGGGTGACCATCGTCTCCTCGGGGGCGCTGGCGCCGATCGCGTCGGCCCAGGCGGCCGGCAGTTTCGCCTCGGGGCAGCGCAGGAATCCGGTGCCGACCTGCACCGCCGAGGCGCCGAGGATCAGCGCCGCGGCGACGCCGCGCGCATCGGCGATTCCTCCCGCCGCGATCACCGGGACATTCACCGCGTCGACCACCGCCGGCAGCAGCGAAAACAGCCCGACCATCGCGCTCTCGGCCTTCGCCGCGTCGAACGCGCCGCGATGGCCGCCCGCCTCCATGCCTTGCGCGACGATCGCGTCGGCGCCGGCGCGCGCGGCGCTCTTCGCCTCGGCGACCGTCGTCGCCGCGGCGAGCCATTTGATCCCTCGCGCCTTCATCTTCTCGACGAAGGCCGGCGGATAGAGCCCCATGATCGAGGAAATGACCGTCGGGCCGGCCTCGAGCATCGCCTCGCACTGCGCGGAAAAATCGAGCGGCGTCGCGTCGCCGGCTTCGCGCGCGACTTCGGGACCCCATTGCGCGAGGAAGGCGCGCACGGCGTCCTCGGCCGCGGCGTCGCGCGGCGGCGAGGGATCGGGAATCCACAGGTTGAGCTGGAAGCCGCCGTTGCTGCCGGCGCGCACTTCGGAGGCCCAGGCCTTGATCGCCGCCGGCCCCATCAGCAGCGTCCCGCAGGCTCCGAGACCCCCCGCGTTGGCCACCGCGATCGACAATGAGGCCGGGCAGGCGCCGGCCATCGGCGCCAGCAGGATCGGCATGCGAAGACTGTAGGTCTTGCAGAACGCCTCGGCGCGGGCGAGCGCGGGATGCAAATCGGACATGGCGATCAACGGTTCTCCGGGGCTGGCGCGGCGAAAAGCGCGGCGCGACGATTCTCGGCGCGGCGCGCCGCTCGTGTCAAATTCGCCCGGCGTGGTTAGCCAAACCCTGCTGACCTGGCGCGAATGACGCTAACGCCCCGTTCAGAAACATCCGATACGATCCGGCGCTTTCAGCCTCCAGGAGAAGCCCGTGAACGCGACGCAATTCCGATTGGTGACCCGCAGTGATTTCGATGGCCTGGTGTGCGGCGTTCTCCTGAAAGAGCTGAAACTGATCGACGAGATCGCCTTCGTCCATCCCAAGGACATGCAGGACGGCAAGATCGCGATCTCGGCGCGCGACATCACCACCAACCTGCCGTATGTCGCGGGCTGCCATCTGGCGTTCGACCATCATTCGAGCGAGGTCGAGCGCGGCGCCGGCCGCTCGCCGGCCAACCACATCATCGATCCCCAGGCTCTCTCCGCCGCCCGCGTCGTCTACCGCTATTTTGGCGGCGAGCCGCACTTCCCGCGGGTTCGCGAGGATCTGATGAGCGCGGTCGACAAGGCCAACTCGGCGCGGTTCACCCGCGACGAAATCCTCAACCCCGAGGGGTGGGCGTTCCTGAGCTTCCTGATGGATTCGCGCACCGGGCTCGGCCGCTTCCGGCAGTTTCGCATTTCCAACTACGAACTGATGATGCAGCTCATCGATTGCTGCCGCAATCATACGGTCGAGCAAATTCTCGCGCTGCCGGACGTTAGGGAGCGCGTCGACCTCTACCGCCAGCACGAGGCGCCGTTCCGCGAGCAGGCGCTGCGTTGCGCCAAGGTTCACCGCGACCTCGTCGTGCTCGACCTGCGCGACGAGGAGACCATCTACGCGGGCAACCGGTTCATGATCTACGCGATGTTTCCGCAGTGCCGGGTCTCGATGCATGTGTTGTGGGGCCTCAAGCAGCAAAACACCGTGTTCGCGATCGGCAAGTCGATCATCGACCGCAGCTCGCCGATCGACGTCGGCGCGCTCTGCCTGCACTACAACGGCGGCGGACACGCGGCGGCGGGCACCTGCCAGATCGACAACGCCCGCGCGGCGGAGGTCCGGGAGGAACTGATCGACCAGCTCGCAGCGCCCGCACACTGACCGACCGATTTCGCGCTCCGGCGGGCGGGCGCGAACGACGATCGCCCCGCCATCACGGCTTCGGCGGCTCTTCGCGCTCGGCGGCGGCGGCGCGGCGGAACGCGGTCCCGAAGGCGTCGAGCTCGCCGGGCGGCAGGTCGGACACCGCCGCGAACAGCCGCCCGCCGTCGGTCCATTCGAGCAGCGAATAACCGTCGCGCACGCTGCTCTGCGGCGCGGCGGGAGCCCGGGCGTGGGACGCCGGCATCTCGCTCAACGCGATCTGGTGCTCGCGGCGCTGGTAGATCAGCGTCGCGACCGGCGTCTTGCCGACCACGTCGATGCGGCCGCCGACCAGCGGAAACCCGTCGGCCTTGAGATCGACGACGGTCGTCGCATTGGCGATTTTGCCGGCGAGCCACGGCTTGACTGTGTGCCGATCGGAAGTCGCGACGTCGACCGGCTGGCCGGACAGGCGGCCGCGCACGAAGCCGGCGACGATCGCGCGCTCGACGTCGTCGTCCGGCGGACTGCGGCGCCAGCAACCCGTAGCCCCCGGCGCCCAGCGCGACCCCCAGCGCCAGCGACGCGGCGAGAGCGCGCCAGCGCGTGTCGGCCAGTCCTGCGCGGCGCGGCGAGGCGAGGCGCGCCTCGCCCGGCGCCGAGCCCATCGCGATCGCCTTCGCGCGCAAGGATTCGGGCGCGTTCTGGCGCGGCAGGCGCGCCCGCAGGGCATCGCGCAGCGCGACGAGCCGCGCATATTCGGCGGCCAGCGCCGGGTCGGCGGCGAGCCTGGCTTCGATCGCGATCATGCCGGCGGCGTCGAGTTCGCCGTCCAGCGCGGCGTTCAGCAGCATCCGGTCGTCGCCTGGCGCCTCGCTCACGTCGGCCTCCCGAGCCTGTCGATGAGCAGCGCCCGCGCCCGCGCCAGCCTGGACATCACCGTTCCCTGCGGCGCGCCGGTCGCCGCCGAGATTTCACGATAGCTCAACCCGTTGACGTCGCGCATGATCACCACTTCCCTGAACAGAGGCGGCAGCGCCGCGATCGCCGCCTCGAGCGCCTTCTCATCGGCGGCGGCGATCAAAGCTTCCTCGGGATTGGGCGCAGGAGCGCCGGGGTCCGCGGCGGCCGCCGTCTCCAGCGCCTCGACATCGTCGGTCAGAACGAGGTTTCCCGGCCGGTTCCGGGCGAGCCAGGTGAACGCGGTGTTGCGGACGATCGCCAGAACCCAGGCGCGCGGCCGATCGACCACCGCCGTGTCCAAAGAGGCGAGCGCCCGCAGGCAGACGTCCTGCACGACATCCTCGGCGTCGGCGCCGTTTCCGGTCAGCCAACGGGCGAGGCCATAGGCGTCGTCGAGATGGGGCAGAACCATCTCGGCGAAACGCCGGCGGGTCGATTCGCGGATCACCGCGCCTCCGTTGTTCACGGCGCGACGACGATCTTGCCCTTCATGTGCGGATGCAGGCCGCAGAAATAGGCATATTCGCCGGGCTTGGCGAAGGTGAAGCTGAACTTGTCGTTGGTGTCCAGCGCCTTCGAGCGATAGGCGCCGTCGACCGCGACGACGAGATGCGGAATGTCGTCGTGATTCACGAACGTGACGGTCGCGCCCGGCTTGACCGTCAGCACCGCCGGGCTGAACGCGAAATTGTCGATTGCGACATTCGCATCGTCCGCCCGCGCGAGCATCGGAGGGCCGAACGACAGCATGAGCGCGATCGCCGTCGCCGCGAGCCAGCCGATCTCGGCGGGATGCAGGCGCCTGTTGAAACTCCTGATCATGGCGCTGCTCCTTAAGACGCAAGCGAGGCGTCGGTGACGGCGAGGTCCTTGACGCCCTGCCGGAACGCGACGGTTCTGACGCCGAGCAGTCCGCGCAACTGGCCCGGCGGGACGAGCATCGGACCGGGCGCGGGCGCCGTTCCCGGCGCCGGCTGCGGAAAGGCGGTGGAGCGCGCGGTGTAGAAGGTGACGGCCCCCTCCACTTTCTGCATCAACTGATGGATGTGGCCGTTCAGCACGGTGACCGAGCCGAAACGGGCGAGCAGCGCCAGCGCCTGCGCGGAATCCTCGGTGCCCCAGCCCCATTCCGGCGCGATGGTCCATAGCGGGATATGGGCGAACACGACGATCGGCGTGGAGGCGCTTCTGCCTGCGAGGTCGTCGGCGAGCCAGACGAGTTGCGCCGAGCCCAGATTGCCCATGCCGCCGGCCTTGAGATCGACGACGTTGACGAGGCCGATGAAATGGACGCCGTCCTGGTCGAAGGAATACCAGCCCGCGCCTTTGGCGTTCCGGCCGTAGCGGTCGAGATAGGCTTTGCCTTGAGCCTCGTCGATCACGTCGTGCTCGCCTGGCACATAATGGACATCGAGCCGCGCCGCGCCGATGACCTGGTCGGCGTCGTCGAACTGCCTGGGCTTCGACAAATGGGTGATGTCGCCGGTATGGATCATGAAGGCGGGCCTGACCGGCATCGCCACGACCTTGCCGATCGCTTCGCGCAGCGTGCCGAGCGCGTCGGGATTGGCCGCCTTGTCGAAGCCGACGTGGCTGTCGGAAATCTGCAGGAAGCTGAACCCGGATTCGGCGGCCTGCGCCGACCCCAGCAGCGCGGATTTCGGCACGCCGCCGGCCAGCGTCCACAGGACGCCGGTCCCCGCCCAGACCATGCATTCGAGCGCCTGGCGGCGGTCGACGCCTCTGTCCTCTTTCTCGGCCATTTCGATTCTCCTCGCCCGGCGACGCGCCGGCTGAGGAAGTGACTCCGGGGATGCGCGGTTTATTCCCGAGGGGGGAAAAGAAATTTCGGTGCGCGGGACTACCGTTGCGCCGCGCCGGCGGGCGCACGGTTCGGCTATGCTTTGGCGGCGCCTGATTCGCTCATCGCCGTGGGGCTTCGCCGATGGCGCCGTTGGATATGGGATTCGTGGAGAATGCGACGATGGCGCGTCAGCTCGACGTGTTTGCGCCGGCGGCATCGGGCGCGCCGTCGCTGGTCGATCAACTCGCAGCCTTCACCTTCAACGGCGAGCGGACAATGGTCGAGCGCCGCGACGGCGTCGATTTCCTGTTCAATGAATTCTGGACCGCCCGGCAGCGCCAGGCGCATCGGCTGCACGAAGTCTCCTATCGCGCCTGTTTCAAGCCGCAATTGCCGGAGTTCTTCATTGCACGGCTGACCCGCGAGGGCGAGACCGTCTACGACCCGTTCATGGGGCGCGGCACGACGCCGGTCCAGGCGGCCCTGATGGGCCGGCGGGCGATCGGCGTCGACGCCAATCCGTTGAGCGTGGTGCTGGCCCGGCCCCGCCTCGCCCCGCCCTCGCTGGAAGCGGTCGCGGCGCGCCTCAATGACATCGAATGGACTTGCGGCGGCGAGGCGAACGCCGACCTGCTGGCGTTCTTTCATCCGGCGACGCTCGCGCAGATTCAGGCTCTACGCCGCTATTTGCTCAAACGCGAAAGCGCCGGGCGGCTTGATGCGGTCGACGAATGGATACGCATGGTCGCGGTCAACCGCCTGACCGGCCACTCGCCGGGCTTTCTCTCGGTTTACACGTTGCCGCCCAACCAGGCGGTTTCGCCGCAGGCGCAGCGCAAGATCAACGTCAAGAGGGGCCAGACGCCGCCCATGCGCGACGCTGCCGGCGTCATTCTCAAGAAGTCCCGCTCGCTTCTGTCACAAGGCGCCCCGAACAATATCCGCCAGCATCGGCTGCTGACCGGCGACGCGGCTTCAACGCCCGAAATCGCTGACGGCTCGATCGATCTCGTCGTGACGTCGCCGCCGTTCCTCGACATCGTGCAATACGCCGCGGACAATTGGCTGCGCTGCTGGTTCATCGGCCAGGACGCCGCGACGATCCCGATCGCCATGCACCGCAACCCGGAAGACTGGATGCGGTTCATTCGCGCGGTTTTCATCGAACTCGCACGCGTCGTCCGCATCGGCGGCCACGCGGCGTTCGAAGTCGGCGAGGTGCGGTCGCAAACGATCGAACTCGAGAAATTGGTTCTGCGCGCGGTCGCCGACCTGCCGTGGGCGCCCGTCTGCGTGTTGGTCAACGTTCAGGAATTCACCAAGACGGCCAGGTGCTGGGGCGTCGACAACAACGCCAAGGGCACCAACACCAACCGCGTCGTCATTGTCCGGCGGCGGGGCTGAGCCGCCGCGCCGCCTCACGCCCGCGCGCTCATCTCGGCGCCGCGCTCGGCGGCCTTCTCGCGCCCGTCCAGCGTCTCGAACTTCTGCAGTTCGGCCTGCGCCTCTTCCTGCGCGGCCTTGGCGTCCTCGATCTGGCCGGCCAGCTCGGCGATCGAGCTTTTCAGGTTTTCGCGACGCGCCATCGCGGCGCGCGCATAGGTCGGATAGGCGAAATGGCCGGGGTCGCTGATGCCCGCCCGCTTCTCCTCGACGGCGATCTCGCGGTCGAGGTCGACGGTCATCCGCGAGAACTCGGCCATCATCGTTTCGATCTGCCGCACCCGGCGGCGCTTTTCCTCGACCTGGAAGCGCTTCAATCGGATTAGCGTGTCCCGCGACTTCATCGATGGTGCTCCGCAACGCAAACAAACAGGCCCAAAGCGAGGGGTCGGGGCCGCCCAAATCCTGATTCGCGAGACCCCCGCAACATGCCGCATGAAAGTTGCTCGTTTGTTACGCAACCGGCCCGCGCCCGAAATTCCGCATCAAATTGCCGTTAAGGCAGCGAAAACGGCGATTCCTTCCCGCGCGTTAGCGGTTCGTTTACCCGGATCGTTAACACTCCCTGCAGAGCGAATGACGGGTTCCGGCTGCGCCGCCTCGAAGGAACGCGCAACCGCGAGTCCATGGAATCGCTTACGAGCACAACTTAACGTGATGCCTTAGCAATGAGCGGCGCGATTAGCGTAATAAACTCAAATAATTGAGTGTTTTCTTGCGATTCTCTGCGATTGGGCTTGCGAGGATGAATCAAGGTTTGTTAACGATTCGCTTGCACGGTTGCGTCTCGAATCGGCCGATTTCGCCTTCGGTCGCGCGCCGGCTTCGTCGCGGCGCGAAAGCGGCGAACTTAACCGCGGTCTCGAACCGATGGACAAGGCTGGGGACCTGACATGCGCGTTTTATTGATCGAGGACGACAGCGCCACGGCCCAGAGCATCGAGCTGATGCTCAAATCCGAGAATTTCAACGTCTACGTGACCGACCTCGGCGAGGAAGGCATCGATCTCGGCAAGCTCTACGACTACGACATCATCCTTTTGGACCTCAACCTGCCCGACATGTCGGGCTATGAAGTGTTGCGCACCCTGCGCGTCACCAAGGTCAAGACGCCGATCCTGATCCTGTCCGGCATGGCGGGCATCGAGGACAAGGTCAAAGGCCTCGGCCACGGCGCCGACGACTACCTGACCAAGCCGTTCCACAAGGACGAACTGGTCGCCCGCATCCATGCGATCGTGCGCCGTTCGAAGGGCCACGCCCAGTCGGTGATCGTCACCGGCGACCTGCTGGTCAATCTCGACCAGAAGACGGTCGAGGTCGACGGCGCCCGCGTGCATCTGACCGGCAAGGAATATCAGATGCTCGAGCTGCTCTCGCTGCGCAAGGGCACCACCCTGACCAAGGAAATGTTCCTCAACCACCTCTACGGCGGCATGGACGAGCCGGAACTCAAGATCATCGACGTGTTCATCTGCAAGCTGCGCAAGAAGCTGGCGATGGCTTCGCACGGCCGCAACTACATCGAAACCGTCTGGGGCCGCGGCTACGTGCTGCGCGAGCCCAGCGCCGCCGACGACCGGATCACCGCGTAAGGGCGTTGAGCCCTTCTCCCGCTCCGCGGGAGAAGGGAGCACTCACCGCGGCAGCACCGTCGCGCCCATCAGCGCCTTGTCGACCGCCGCCGCGCATTGGCGGCCCTCGCGGATCGCCCACACCACCAGCGACTGGCCGCGGCGCATGTCGCCGCACGCGTAGACCTTCTCACGCGATGAGGCGTAGTTCGCCACATTGGCCTGGACGTTGCCGCGCGGGTCGAGCGCCACCTCCAGATCGCTCACCATGCCCTCGCGCACCGGCGAGACGAAACCCATCGCGAGAAGCACCAGATCGGCCTTGATCGGGAACTGGCTGCCCTCGACCGGCTTGAACTTCGCGTCGGCGCGAACACAGTTCAGCGCAGTCACCGCGCCGTTTTCGCCCTCGAACGACTGGGTGAGCACCGCGAAATCGCGCTCGGCGCCCTCTTCGTGGCTTGACGAGGTGCGCAGCTTCAGCGGCCAGTTCGGCCAGGTCATCAATTTGTCCTCGGCCTTCGGCGGCATCGGCATGATTTCGAGTTGGGTGACCTTCACCGCGCCCTGGCGGATCGACGTGCCGATGCAATCCGAGCCGGTGTCGCCGCCGCCGATCACCACGACATGCTTGCCGCTGGCGGTGATCGGCTCGTTCGAGCCGATCGGCTCGCCGCTGACCCGGCGGTTCTGCTGCGGCAGGAAATCCATCGCAAAATGCACGCCGGCGAGGTCGCGCCCGGGGACCGGCAGGTCGCGCGGCGATTCCGCGCCGCCCGACAGCACCACGGCGTCGTAGTCGTCAACCAATGTGCGGGCGGCGATGTCGCGCCCGACCAGAGTCCCGCAGTGGAAGACCACGCCCTCGCCTTTCATCTGCGCGATGCGGCGGTCGAGATGGCCCTTCTCCATCTTGAAGTCGGGAATGCCGTAGCGCAGCAGGCCGCCCGGCTTGGCGTGCTTCTCGAACAGATGGACGTCGTGACCGGCGCGGGCGAGTTGCTGCGAGCAGGCGAGGCCGGCCGGCCCCGAGCCGACCACCGCCACGCGCTTGCCGGTGCGGTGCGCGGCGGGCTCCGGCTTGATCCAGCCCTCGCTCCAGGCGCGATCGACGATCGCGCATTCGATGGTCTTGATGGTCACCGAACTGTCCTGCAGGTTCAGCGTGCAGGAGGCTTCGCACGGCGCCGGACAGACGCGGCCGGTGAACTCGGGAAAGTTGTTGGTGGTGTGGAGATTGCGCGAAGCCTCCTCCCAGTCGCCGCGGTAGACCAGATCGTTCCAGTCGGGGATCTGGTTGTTGACCGGGCAGCCGGTATGGCAATAGGGAATGCCGCAATTCATGCAGCGCGCCGCCTGGTTGCGCGTCGATTCCTCCGACAGCGGGAGCATGAATTCGCGGTAATGGCGAATGCGGTCGGAGGCCTGGGCGTAGCGCCGGTCCGCCCGATCGATCTCCAGAAAACCCGTCACCTTGCCCATGTTTCGCCTTCGAATTTAAAAGTGCCAGTTCGGGTCGGAGTTGGGGGCCGCGGCGGTCTGACTTCAAGCACTCGGCGCCTACGATGCCCCTGTTCGGCAGGACCGCTGTTTGTGCGGCCCTTTATCCGGCGGCTCGCCGCGATTGGACGCGCGTCGCGGCGACCGGCGCTTTCGCGATCGTTTCGAGTTCGGTCCGCGAGATGCGCTTGCTCGCATCGAAGATTTCCAAACCGCGGACGTCGCCGTTGACGTCGTAATCGACGACGATCCCGGGCATCGAAGCCTCTTCCGATGCGCTATATTGCGCGCCGCCGAAGTCGAATGTCAGGACGTCGACTTCCTCGTCGTACCGAAGGCGCGGCGCCCGAGCTCTTGCTCGCGTCGCCCGTCCCATCGAAGACCGCGACCCAAGGGGGATTATCCACCCAAATCGTCTGGATCGCGCCATTCCGGTCCACGGCGATCGAAACGCGGTCGGCGATCTTTTCGGCGGCCATTGGCGCAGCGGCTTCGAACCGGATTGCGACGCTGCCAGTCTCCAATTCGTACCTCATTGCCGACGCTCCGCTTTGCGGTCTGGAAACGCGTTGATCACCAAAACGTCTTCGCCTGCCAATTCATATACGACCCGAATCCACCGACCGCCGAGTTCTGGCGCGCGCCGAAACGCGTTGATCCGATCGCTCCTTAGCCGATCGGGCCGAGCGAACTCGGGGCGTCGGATCGTAGTCGCAACGACCTCCTCACTCAAATTTCTGGTCGCATCGCTCATCTTCCGAAGCGCGTACGACGTGAACAATATGCGAACCCGCGTCGAGTCATCGCCCATCACTCGCCCGCGGCCAGCAGATGCTCGCTGCTCTTCTGCGCGGCGAGTTCGGCCAGCGCGCGCCGGTATTCGACCGGCATCACCTTGCGGAATTTCGGCAGATAGGCGTCCCAATTCTCCAGGATCTCGCGCGCCCGGCTGGAGCCGGTGTAGCGCGCATGATTGACGATCAATTGACGCAGACGCTCCGAATCGTGGCGGTTCATATCGCCCATCACGTCGACCCGCCCGTGCCCTTCCAGATCGCCGCCCGAGTGATGAAGGCGCTGCATCAGCTCTTCTTCCGCCGCGACCGGCTCGAGTTCGACCATCGAAAGGTTGCAGCGCTTGGCGAAATCGCCGGCTTCGTCGAGCACATAGGCGATGCCCCCCGACATGCCCGCTGCGAAATTGCGCCCGGTCTCGCCGATCACCACGACGACGCCGCCAGTCATGTATTCGCAGCCGTGGTCGCCGGTTCCCTCGACCACCGCGAGGGCGCCGGAATTGCGCACGGCGAAGCGCTCGCCGGCGACGCCGCGGAAATAGCACTCGCCGGCGATCGCGCCGTAAAGCGCGGTGTTGCCGACGATGATCGCGCGCTCGGCGACCAGCTTGATCGCCTCCTTCGGCGGATAGACCACGACGCGGCCGCCCGACAGGCCCTTGCCGACATAGTCGTTGGCTTCGCCTTCCAGCTCCAGCGTCACGCCCCGGGCGAGAAAGGCGCCGAAGCTCTGGCCCGCCGAGCCCTTCAGCTTGATATGGATCGCCTCGTCGCGCAGGCCGGCATGGCCGTAGCGGCGCGCGATCTCTCCCGACAGCATCGCGCCGGTCGAGCGGTCCGAATTGCGGATCGGCAGGTCGAGCCGCAGATGCTTGCCGCGTTCGATCGCTTCGCCGGCGCTGGCGATGAACCGGCGGTCGAGAACGTGGTCGATGCCGTGGTCCTGGGCCTGGCTGCGATAGATCGTGTCGCCGGGCGAGGGCGTCGGCTTGATGAACAGGCTGGAGAAATCGAGTCCCTTGGCCTTCCAGTGCTCGATCACCCGGCTCCGGTCCAGCATCTGGCGCTGGCCGATCAGCTCGTCGAAGCGGCGGTAGCCCATCGCGGCCATCAGTTCGCGCACCTCCTCGGCGACGAAGAAGAAGAAGTTGATGACATGCTCGGGCTGGCCGACGAAGCGCTTGCGCAACACCGGGTCCTGCGTCGCGACGCCGACCGGACAGGTGTTGAGATGGCACTTGCGCATCATGATGCAACCCGCCGCGATCAGCGGCGCCGTGGCGAAGCCGAACTCGTCGGCGCCGAGCAGCGCGCCGATGACCACGTCGCGTCCGGTGCGCACGCCGCCGTCGACCTGCACGGCGATGCGCGAGCGCAGCCCGTTCATCACCAGCGTCTGATGGGTCTCGGCCAGACCGATCTCCCACGGCGAGCCGGCGTGCTTGATCGAGGTCAGCGGCGAAGCGCCGGTGCCCCCTTCGAAGCCCGAGATGGTGACGTGGTCGGCCTTGCACTTGGCGACCCCCGCCGCGACCGTGCCGACCCCGACTTCCGAAACCAGCTTGACCGACACCAGGGCGCGCGGATTGACGTTTTTCAGATCGAAGACCAGCTGCTTGAGGTCCTCGATCGAGTAGATGTCATGGTGCGGCGGCGGCGAGATGAGGCCGACGCCCTGCGTCGAATGGCGCACCTTGGCGATGATCGCGTCGACCTTGTGGCCGGGCAACTGACCGCCTTCGCCGGGCTTGGCGCCCTGCGCCATCTTGATCTGCATCATGTCGGAATTGACCAGATATTCCGCGGTCACGCCGAAGCGGCCCGAGGCGACCTGCTTGATCGCCGAGCGCATGGAATCGCCGTTGGCCATCCGCTTGTAGCGGTCCGATTCCTCGCCGCCTTCGCCGGTGTTCGACTTGCCGCCGATCCGGTTCATCGCAATGGCCAGCGTGGTGTGCGCCTCGCGCGAAATCGACCCGTAGGACATCGCGCCGGTGGCGAACCGCTTGACGATGTCCTTGGCCGACTCGACCTCGTCGAGCGGAACCGGCTGGCGGCCGTCCTCGGCCGCGTCCCTGACGCGGAACAGGCCGCGAATGGTCAGGAGATGCTCCTGCTGCTCGTTCAGCAGCTTCGCATAGGCGGCGTATTTGTCCTTGGCGCCGCCGCGAACCGCGTGCTGCAGCAGCGACACCGATTCGGCGGTCCACGAATGCGCTTCGCCGCGCAGCCGCACCGCATATTCGCCGCCGACCTCCAGGGCCTCGCGCAACACCGGCGAGGCGCCGAACGCATCGGCGTGACGAAGCGCGGTCTCCTCGGCGATCTCGTCGAGGCCGGCGCCCTCGATCGTCGTCGCGGTGCCGAAGAAGAAGCGGTCGATGAACGCGCGCGTCAGGCCGATCGCGTCGAAAATCTGCGCGCCGCAATAGGACTGATAGGTGGAGATGCCCATCTTCGACATGACCTTCAGCAGGCCCTTGTCGATCGACTTGATGAAGCGCTTGACCACTTCGTAGGCGCTGACCTCTTCGGGAAGGCCGGGGGCCATCGCGGTCAGCGTCTCGAAGGCGAGATAGGGATTGATCGCCTCGGCGCCATAGCCGGCCAGGCACGCGAAATGATGGATTTCGCGCGCCTCGCCGGTTTCGACGACGAGGCCGACCGACGTGCGCAAGCCCTTGCGGATCAGGTGATGATGCACCGCCGCGACGGCGAGCAGCGCCGGGATCGGGATGCGGTCGGGGCCGACCATCCGGTCGGACAGGATGATGATGTTGTAGCCGCCGTGCACGGCGATTTCCGCGCGCTCGCACAGACGCGACAGCGCCTCCTCCATGCCGCTCGCGCCCCTGTCGACGTCATAGGTGACGTCGAGCGTCTTGGTGTCGAAGGAATCCTCGAAATGGCCGATGCAGCGGATCTTCTCCAGATCGTCATTGGTGAGGATCGGCTGGCGCACTTCGAGGCGCTTCTTCTTGGCGTTGGCGGCCGGATCGAACAGGTTCGGGCGCGGCCCGATGAACGACACCAGGCTCATCACCAGTTCCTCGCGGATCGGATCGATCGGCGGGTTGGTCACCTGCGCGAAGTTCTGCTTGAAATAGCTGTAGAGCAGCTTCGAACGATCGGACAAGGCGGAGATCGGCGTGTCGGTGCCCATCGACCCGACGGCCTCCTGGCCGGTCGAGGCCATCGGCGCCAGCAGCATCGCCAGATCCTCCTGCGTGTAGCCGAAGGCCTGCTGACGATCGAGCAGCGACACGTCGGTGCGCGAGGCGCGCGGCTCGACGGGCTTGAGGTCCTCGAGGACGATCTGGGTGTCTTCCAGCCATTCGCGATAGGGATTGGCGCGCGACAACGCCTGCTTGATCTCGCTGTCGGAAACGATGCGGTGTTCGATCAGGTCGACCAGCAGCATCTTGCCCGGCTGCAGGCGCCATTTGGCGACGATCTTCTCCTCTGGAACCGGCAGCACGCCCATTTCTGACGCCATCACCACGAGATCGTCGTCGGTGACGAAATAGCGGGCCGGCCGCAGGCCGTTGCGGTCGAGCGTCGCGCCGATCTGGCGCCCGTCGGTGAAGGCGACCGCCGCCGGACCGTCCCACGGCTCCATCATCGAGGCGTGGTATTCGTAGAAATCGCGCCGCTCCTCGTCCATCAGCGGGTTGCCCGCCCAGGCTTCGGGGATCAGCATCATCATCGCGTGAGTCAGCGAATAGCCGCCCTGCACGAGGAATTCGAGGGCATTGTCGAAACAGGCGGTGTCCGACTGCCCTTCGTAGGAAATCGGCCACAGCTTGGAAATGTCGTCGCCGAACAGCTTGGAGGAGACGTTCGCCTGGCGCGCCGCCATCCAGTTGACGTTGCCGCGCAGCGTGTTGATCTCGCCGTTATGGGCGACCATCCGGTAGGGATGGGCGAGCCGCCAGGACGGGAAGGTGTTGGTGGCGAAGCGCTGGTGCACGAGCGCCAGCGCGGTCTCGAAGCGCGGATCCCGCAAGTCGGCGTAATAGGGCGCCAGTTGCGGCGAAAGCACCATGCCCTTGTAGACGATGGTCCGGCACGACATCGAGACGGGATAATATTCGGCGAAGCCGGCGGCGCTGGCGGCGTAGATGCGGTTGGAGACGACCTTGCGCAGAATGAACAGCTTGCGCTCGAAATCGTTCTCGTCGACGACGTCGGGACCGCGGCCGATGAACAACTGGCGATGGGCCGGCTCGACCGCCTTCACCCGCTCGCCGAGATCGGCGTTGTCGACCGGAATGTCGCGCCAGCCGATCAACGTCTGGCCTTCCTCGGCAACCACCTGCTCGATGATCTTTTCGACCTCGGCGCGCGCCTTGGGGTCGCGCGGCATGAAGAACTGGCCGATCGCATAATGACCGGCCGCGGGCAGGGTGAGGCCGAGCGCGGCGCATTCGGGCGCAAAGAAGCCGTGCGGAATCTGCACGAGCGCGCCGCAGCCATCGCCCAGCTTGGCGTCGGCGCCGGTCGCCCCGCGATGGTCGAGATTGACCAGAATCTGCAGGCCCTTTTGCAGGATGTCGTGCGACTTGCGGTTGTGCAGGTCGGCGACGAAGCCGACGCCGCACGAATCGTGCTCCCTGGCCGGATCGTAAAGGCCTTGCCGGCGCGGCAGGAAAGGATCGGTCACGGCGGGTCTCCGCGAAGTGAAAACGTCGGGGATGGGGGCGACGGCGGTTCGACCGCGCTCGGCGCGACCGGCGGAAAGCTCGCCTGGGGCCTTGCCATTCATCTTTCCGCTCCCTTTGCGCGGCCGCGATCCCCCCGGCCGTCCGTCGTCAAATTGTGCTGGCGTAGTCTGGACATGGAAGGCCGCGACGCGGCCAAAGAGGCTTCACGCGGCGTGTTTTTTTCGATCTCTTTCGACCGTCAATCTCATCTTCGCCGTCGCCTGATTGCGCTGATCCCCAAACACGCGCCCGCGGGGTTTCTCCCTGCAACAAACGCGCCAGAAAATGGTCAGCACAACTGTCCTATCTCGCGCGACCTTGACAGATTTAACGGCGCGGCACAAGGCGTCGCGCGCGATCCGAAGCAGATTTTTTGAGCCGCGACAATTTGGCCGAACCGATGAACGGGCTTGCGACCCGGCGGGGATTGCGACAAGAACCCCGCCGGGCATCGCAGGAGCGGGCGGATGAATTTCACCAGCGACAACGCGGCCGGCGTCGCGCCGGCGATTCTCGACGCGATCGTCGCGGCGAGCGCGGGGACGGCGGCGGCCTATGGCGCCGATACGTTCACGCTGCGCGCGCAGGCCGCCCTGGATGAAGCGTTCGAGCGCAAGGTCGCCGCTTTTCTGGTCAGCACCGGCACCGCCGCCAACGCTCTGGCTCTCGGCGCGCTGACGCCGCCATGGAGCGCGGTGTTCTGCCACGAGGAAGCGCATATCCACGACGACGAGTGCGGCGCGCCGGAACTGTTCACCGGCGGCGCCAAACTGGTCGGCGTCGAAGGGGAAGGCGGCAAGGTCACGCCCGACGGGTTGCGCGAGGCGCTCAGCCGTTTCCCGCGCGGCCTGGTCAAGTCGGTGCAGCCCGGCGTGCTGTCGCTTTCGCAGGCGACCGAGGCCGGCACGATCTATTCCCTCGACGAGATCGCGGCGCTGTCGGCAATCGCCCATGGCGCGGGCCTCGCGGTGCATATGGACGGCGCGCGCTTCGCCAACGCGCTGGTCGAGTTGGGCTGCTCCCCCGCGCAGATGTCCTGGCGGGCCGGCGTCGACGCCTTGTCGTTCGGCGCCACCAAGAACGGGGCGATGGGCTGCGAAGCGGTGATTTTCTTCAATGCCGATCAGGCGGCAAGCCTCCCCTTTCAACGCAAGCGCGGCGGCCATACGCTGTCCAAGGGCCGTTTCCTCGGCGCGCAGATGGCGGCCTATCTCGACAGCGGGCTTTGGCTGACCCTCGCGCGGCGCGCCAACAACGCGGCCCGGCGAATGGCCCGCGGCCTCGCCGGCGTCGAGCAGGTTCGCCTCGCCTGGCCGGGGCGGGTCAACGAGATTTTCCTGATCGCGCCGCGCTCGCTGGCCGCGGCCCTGCGGGCCGAAGGCGTCGGATTCCACGAATGGAGTTCGCGCGCGGTCGCCCCCTCGACCGCCCCCCGCGACGGCGAGGCGTTCCTGCGGCTCGTCTGCTCGTTCGACACCGATGAAGCCGAGGTCGATCGGTTTCTGGCGATCGTCGGCGCCCATTGCGCGCGCCCGGATGGCGGTCGTTGAGGCGGCGCGGCGCGGCTTGCTGGACGACCGGGCCACAAGCGCCCGGTCCTAACCCTGCCGCAATTGTTGGGGAAGGATGGACGGGAACCGTTTGGGCTGTAGGGAGTTGCGTAACATGAACATTCGATCGCGATGGATATTTTCGCGGCCGCGGGCGGCGGCGCTTGCGCTCGCCGTCTCCGTGGTCGCCATGGGGGCGTCCGCCGCCCGCGCGCAATTGTTCAACTGGGACCCCGCGCTGCCCCGGGGTCAGGTCGAACGCCTGATCCAGGCGAGCGGCTATCGGCTGACCGGGCCGGCCATTCGCCACGGCGCGGTCTATCTGGTCAACGTCCTCGGCCCGCAGAACGACCTGGAGCGGCTGATCGTCGATGCGCGGGACGGACGCGTGCTCCAGCGCTTCGCGGCGGCGCCGCGTCAGGCCGACGCTGGCGGCTGGTGGGGGCGACCGCAGGACTCCGGCTCGCTGTTTGGCTGGTTCAGCGGCGACGACGACGCTGTTGCGCCGCGCCCGCCGGCCGGCCTCGAGCCGGGCGCCGGCGGCGAACCGATCCGCACGGCGCCGCTCCGTCCGCCGGTCGTCAAGCAGGCCGCGCGCACCGACGACGATGTTCCGCACGTGATTATGGCCCCAATCGGGACGCCGGGCGCGGCAGCCCGCGCGCCGCTGCTCGAGAAGCCGAGGCCGCGGCCGGAGGTCAAACGCAAGAGGTTCGAGGCCACCCCGGTCGCTCAACCCGCGACGACGCCGGGCGCCGCCAGGCCCGCGCCGGTCGCCCAGCCGGCGGCGGTTCCGGGCGTTGCGCCGCCCCCGCCGGCCGCCTCGAGCGCGCCCGCCGCCGCGCCGCATGTCGCGGAAAGCAAGCCCGCGCCCGCCCCGGCGATGGCGGTGGCCGCCCCCGCCGTGTCGCCGCCAAAAGCCCCGGCCGCCAAGCCGGCGGTCAACGACGTGCCGGTTGCGCCGCTCGAATAGCAAACAGGGGCGCCGCGAGCGGCGCCCCTGCCAGAACTAGCAAATCAACCCGCGCTCAGGCCGCCTGTTTGGCGATCGGCTGGACGGTCGATTCGACCGGCCTGGCGGACTTGTTGATCGCAATGGTGCGGGGCTTCTGCGCTTCGGGGACCTCACGGACGAGGTCGATATGAAGCAGCCCGTTCTGGGTGACGGCCCCGGTCGCCGACACATGATCGGCAAGCTGGAAACGGCGCTCGAACGCCCGCGCCGCGATACCCTGATAGAGCGTCTCGCGGTTCTCGTTGGCGCCCTTCTGCGCGGTCTCCTTGGAGCCGCGCACGGTGAGGGTGTTTTCCCGAGTCTCGATCGACAGATCCTCGTCGGCGAAGCCCGCCACCGCAATGCTTATGCGATAGGCGTTTTCGCCAGTCCGCTCGATATTGTACGGCGGGTAGGTCGATGCGGCGCCCGCGAAGCCCGACTGCTGGTCGAGCAGCGAAAACAGCCGGTCAAACCCGACGGTCGATCGATAGAGCGGCGACAAATCATAAGTACGCATTGGCACATCCTCCTGATGAAGCGACATGAACCGCCGGCGCCCCGCATTGGGCGACGCTGGCGGCGAACGCGTCCGGACGGACCGCGTCGAAAGCAATGTGGTGAGGCGGCGCGAGGCGCGCAAGGGTCGCCGCCAGCGCGTCGAAAAAATCGAGGCCGCCGAGCCGCGCTCAACGATTGCCTGACGGCGCGCGTCTGGCTATACCATGCCGACTCATCAGCCTTTTCACGCAAAGTGGGGCGCCGGCGCGCGTCTGCGGCCATGACCGCAACCGGCGCCGTCAGCCTCCCCGACGGAAAGGCCCGTCATCCACTAGGCCATCCGCGCCGCAGCCCAGAGGACCCCCGATGAATCGAACTTTCTTGCGCGCCGCCGTGACCCTGGTCGCCGCGACCTTCGCGACATTGGCGATCGCCCAGATGCGACAAAAGGACGACGACACGCCCAAGCCTCTCCCACCCCAGCAGAAGAACTTTCCGCTCGATCAGACCTTTTCGTTGCGCGACATCAACGACAAGCCGGTGCCGCCCGGCCTCGACGCCAGCCTGATGGTCGACGGCACGCTGCGGGGTTCGGGCTATACCGGCTGCAATTCGTGGTCGGCGACGCTGTATCCGGTGAAGGACCAGCACCTGCTGCTCGGCCCCTATGCGCTGACCAAGAAGCAATGCTCCAAGGACGTGATGGCCATTGAGTTCGGATTCCTGTCGGCGCTCACCGGAAACCCGACATGGGATCTGGTGAACGGCGATCTCGTCATCAAGGGGCCGAAGGGGACGCTGCGCCTCACCCGCTCGCTTTGAGCGCGGCGCTATTGTCCGGCGATGGCCTCGCGCACCTCGGCCGGCCCGTCCTTTTGCGGCTGCATCTCGATGCGCCGCTTGTGGAAGGCCGAGAGGGTGGCGTTGTGGCCGATCGACACCAGCGTCGTGCCAGGCAGCTTCTGCGCGATGGCGTGGTAGATCTGGGCTTCGCTCGCCTCGTCGAGGGCTGAGGTCGCTTCGTCGAGAAACAACCAGTCGGGCGCGGCGAGCAGCGCGCGGGCGATGGCCAATCGCTGCTGTTCGCCGCCCGACAGGCGCATCTGCCAATTGTCCGTCTCGTCAAGCCGGTCCGCCAGCGGGCCAAGCCCCGCCGCCGTCAGCGCCTCGCGCATCGCGGTTTCGGTGAACTTTTCGACAGGCTCGGGATAGGCGATGGCGGCGCGCAGGGAGCCGATCGGAATATAGGGGCGCTGGGGCAGCAGCATCAGGCTCGCCTCGGGTTCGGCGATCGCGCCGGCTCCGAACGGCCAGATGCCGGCGATGGCGCGGAACAGCGTCGACTTGCCCGAGCCCGAAACGCCGGTCAGCAAAGTCGGCTCATCGGCCGCGAGGGTGAGGTTTTCGACGCGGGCCAGCGCGCGCCCATCGGGCAGTGCCAGCGACAGGGCGTCGATCTTGCGGTCGCGCGAGGCCGATGGTGTGACCTCGATGCGCGGACTGTGGGAACCCAGCGCCTGCGCGCGCGTGATGGACTCGTCGAATGAGGTCAGGCGATCGACCGTCGCCTTGAAATCGGTCAGTCCGACATAGTAGCTCACGAAGAAGTTCATGGACTCGTTGACGCTGTTGAAGGCGGCGCCGACCTGGTTCAGCCCCCCGAGGCTGATCTTGCCGGCGAAATAGAAGGGGGCGGCGACGACGTAGGGGATGAACACCGAGGCCTGAAAATAAAACCGGGTCAACGCGGTGAGTCTTTTGCGGACGCTGACGATGCGCATGTAATTGTCGAAAATATCCGCGAATTTGCGGTTCGCCGCCCTGACCTCGTTCTCTTCGCCATGAAGCAGCGCGATCTGCTCGCTGTATTCGCGGGCGCGGGCGAGGCCGAAACGAAAATTCGCCTCGAACCGCTGCTGGGTGAAATACAGATTGGTCAGCGAGTGGCCGATCCAATGGGTGACCATAGTGCCGGCGCCGGTATAGGCCAGCGCAACCCAGAACAGCACGCCAGGAATGACGATCGCCAAGCCGGGCAACGTGAATCCGGTCGACAGGGACCACAGCACGATCGCGTAGGACACCAGCGAAGTCAGGTTTTGCAGGGCGACAACCGAATAGCCGTATATGCCGCGGCTCGTGCCGTCAGTGTTGCTGGTGCCTCCGGTGCCGTCGATGAAGCTGTAGATGTCCTGGGAAATGCGCTGGTCCGGGTTGTCTGTCGCCGATCCCGTCAGAAGCATTTTATAGTGCGCGCCGTGGCTCATCCACCGGCCGGTGTAATGGGCGGTCAGCCAGCGACGCCAGCGAACGACGAAGGTCGACGTCACGACATATTCGAGGGTGTAGGCGGCGACCAACACCGCGACCACCGGCAGGAACACGAAGAACAACTGACGCCAGAACTCGGGTTGATCCAGATTCTTGAGGGCGTTGGTGAAATCCGCGCGGAAATACGACAGCCGCACGTCGAGCGCCACTTCAACCTGGTTGACGACGATCAGGAACACCAGGCTCGCCGCGGCGAGCGTGTTCTGCGCAACGACAAAGGCCGGAAACGGCCAGATTTTCGCGCTCGTCGGCGTCGCCGCGTCGAAGTAGGGATCGGCGATGCCCATCATCTTGTGGACGATCGGGATGAAGGAAATGGCGTAGATGAAAACGCCGAACAGCGCGACCGCGAACGGCAGGCTGTCGGGCAAGGTGTAGTTCTCGTAAGCCTTCGGCCACAGGCCGAGCCGGTCGACGAGAAACGCCAATCCGAAAACGATGGTCTCGACGGCGAAAGTCGCCCCGAAAACTTTGAGAAACGGCGACTGACGCTGCGACAGGAAGGTGGTGGCCGCGCAGGCCAGCGCCGCGCCGGCGAGCAGGAACACCATCGCGTCCGGCGTGCGCAGCCCAACCAGAAACGTCGCCACAGCGAACGCGCCGACGGCAAAGGCGAGAAGTCTCATTGGGCAGGGCCTCGAACGATTGGGAGCGGCGGGCGCCGCGCCAGGAAAGCGCGCACTATCGCAGACGCGTTCGCCCGAAAGAAGGGCGCGCCATCGGCTTCACCCATGAAATGTTGGTAACTTTCGCGGTCGCCCGCCTCAGCCGAGCCGCTCGCGCACCGCCGCCGCCATGACCCGCCCGAGCCGGGCGTGCTGGTCGGCCTCATAGTGGATGCCGTCCAGCGACGAGCAACGAATGTGCTCGCCCGCGTCGACGAACCCGACCCCGTGCAGCCGCGCGACCGCCCGATAGCGCGCCGCCAGGCCGCGCGACTTTTCCTGACCGCCTTCGAACATCTCGGCGAGATCGGTCAGTTCGGTCAGCGGCGGCGGCGCTGCGATGATGATGTCCGGCGGGCGCTCCGCCGGGCCCACGGGGAGCGACCGGACGGTCAGCACAAGCCGCTCGACGCCAAGCGCGATATCGCCGGGGGACAGCGAGAACCGCGTCTTGAGATCGTTGCAGCCCAGCGAAATGATGATGAGGTCAAGCGGCGCGTGGCTCAGCAGGCAGGCCGGCAGATAGGCGAGGCCGTTGCGATAGGGCTCGATCGGATCGTCGAACACCGTGGTGCGCCCGCGCAGGCCTTCCTCGATCACGTGGAAGCCGCCGCCAAGCGCCTCGCTCATCACCCCGGTCCAGCGCTGGCTCGGCGCAAAGCGCGCGCCGGTCGCGGGATCGGAGCCCCAGGTGTTGGAATCGCCATAAGCGACGACGACGGACATGCATTGCTCCCTGTTGGCGTTGGCCGTGCTGAGCGGCGCGACCTCGCCACCCTGTCCGGACGACGCTGTTCCGGTCAAGCCGGAAGGGTGGCGCGCGGTCGGCGCCGGCTCAAAGCGCGCGGGAACGCAGCCGCAGAGCGTTGGCGATGACGCTGACCGAGGACAGCGCCATCGCGGCGGCCGCCACGACCGGCGACAGCAGAATTCCAAAAGCGGGATAGAGGACGCCCGCCGCGATCGGCACGCCCACCGCGTTGTAGAAGAACGCGAAGAACAGGTTCTCGCGGATGTTGGCCATGGTCGCCCGCGAAAGCCGCCGGGCGCGCACGATGCCCATCAAATCGCCCTTGACGAGGGTGACGCCGGCGCTCTCGATCGCCACATCGGTTCCCGATCCCATCGCGATGCCGACGTCGGCGGCGGCGAGCGCCGGAGCGTCGTTCACCCCGTCGCCGGCGACGGCGACGACGCGGCCCTGGCGTTTGAGCCGGTCGACGAGGGCGCCTTTGCCCTCCGGCAGGACTTCGGCCTCGACGTCCGCGATGCCGAGACGCCGCGCGACCGCCTCAGCCGTGGCGCGGTTGTCGCCGGTCGCCATGACCACCCGGACGCCTTCTCGCGCAAGCGCCGCGAGCGCGGCGGGCGTCGTCGCCTTGATCGGGTCGGCGATCGCCAGGGCGGCGGCCAGTCGGCCGTCGACGCCGGCGAAAATCACGGTTGCGCCGTCGGCCCGCAATCGTTCCGCCGTTGCGGCGAGGGGAGCCGCATCGACACCCTCCTGGCCCAGGAAAGCGGCGCTGCCGAGGGCGACGCGGCGGCCCTCGACGACGCCGCGCGCGCCTTTGCCGGCCGGCGCTTCGAAATCCCCTACCGCCGGCGCCGCGAGGCCTTTTGATTCCGCCGCCGCGACCACCGCCCGGGCGAGCGGATGTTCGGAGGCGCGCTCGACGGCCGCCGCGAGCCGCAGCACGTCGTCGCCGGCGAATCCTTCGGCCGGAACGACTTCCGTCACCGACGGGCGGCCTTCGGTCAGCGTGCCGGTCTTGTCGACCACCAGCGTGTCGACCCGCTCGAGGCGCTCCAGCGCCTCGGCGTTCTTGATCAATACGCCGAGTCCGGCGCCGCGCCCGACCCCCACCATGATCGACATCGGCGTCGCCAGCCCGAGCGCGCAGGGGCAGGCGATGATCAGCACCGAGACCGCCGCGACCAGCCCATAGGCCAGGCGCGGCTCGGGCCCGAACATCGCCCAGGCGGCGAAGGCGGCGAGCGCCACGCCGATGACCAGCGGCGCGAACCAGCCGGCGACGCTGTCGGCGAGGCGCTGGATCGGCGCGCGCGAGCGCTGCGCCTGCGCCACCATCTGCACGATGCGGGCGAGCATCGTGTCGGCGCCGACCTGGCCGGCGCGGATCACCAGCGCGCCGGACTGGTTCAGCGTGCCGCCGATCACCTTGTCGCCGACGCCCTTGGTCACCGGCATCGACTCGCCCGTCACCATCGACTCGTCGAGCGCCGAGCGGCCTTCGAGCACCGTGCCGTCGACTGGCGCCTTCTCGCCGGGCCGCACGCGCAGGCGGTCGCCGACGACGACGAGGTCGAGCGGCGTCTCCTGTTCGCTCCCGTCGGCGCCGAGCCGCCGGGCGGTTTTGGGCGCGAGGTCGAGCAGCGCGCGGATCGCCCCGGAGGTCTGCTCGCGGGCGCGCAGCTCCAGCACCTGACCGAGCAGCGCAAGAACCGTGATCGTCGCCGCCGCCTCGAAATAGACGGCGACGCCGCCGCCGGGCGCGCGGAAGCCGGCGGGGAACAGGCCCGGCGCCGCCGTGGCGACGACGCTGTAAGCCCAGGCGACGCCGGTCCCCATCGCGATCAGCGTGAACATGTTGAGGTTGCGGGTGACCAGCGAGCGCCAGCCGCGCACGAAGATCGGCCACCCCGCCCCGAGCGTCGCCGGCGTCGCCAGCGCGAACTCGATCCACGCTTCAACCGTCGGCGAAACGAGGTGATCCCACCCGAACAGATGGCCGCCCATTTCGAGGACGAACAGCGGCGCCGCGAAGGCGAGGCCAATCCAGAATCGCCGCGTCATGTCGGCGAGTTCGAGGTTCGCTCCGACCTGCGCCTCGACCTGCAGCGGCTCGAGCGCCATCCCGCAGATCGGACATGATCCGGGCCCGACCTGACGAATCTGCGGGTGCATCGGGCAGGTGTAGATCGCGCCTTCGGGCGCGGCGGGCGCCGCCGGCTCGCCGCCGTCCGCGACATAGCGGGCCGGGTCGGCCTCGAATTTCGCGCGGCAGCCGGCGGAGCAGAAATGGAACGTGTTGCCGCCGTGTTCGGCGCGATGTTTGGAGGCCGCGGGGTCGACGTCCATGCCGCAGACCGGATCCTTGACGGTCGCGGCGCCGCCGGAGCGATGATGGCGTGCGGCGTGGGCGTCGTCGCGATGGGCGTGCGCGGTGTCGGTCATGGCGGCCTCCGCCTCGCGATGACGCGGAAAAGCCGCGTCGCGGGCTTGTCGTCTATACCCTCATGGGGTATATGACAAGCATGCGCCCTCCCGTCAAGACGTCGTGCCTCAAGCGCCTCAGCCGGATCGAAGGGCAAGTGCGCGGCCTGCTGCGGATGATCGAGCAGGACCGCTATTGCATCGACGTGATCACCCAGGTCTCGGCGGTTCGCGCGGCGTTGAAGCGGGTCGAGGAAGAGGTGCTCAAGGATCACGTCGCCCATTGCGTCGAACACGCCATCGTCGCGGGCGATCGCGACGAGCAGCGCGCCAAGATCGCCGAACTCATGCGCACGCTCGGCAAGATGTGACGCGGCGAAGGGCGACCCGCCTGTCCGGCTTGGCGGGCGATCGGCGGACGAATCGCGTCCGTTCCGCCGGCCAATCCTCCGCGCCGCGCCGCGCCAGCCTTGACGCCGCGCCGCATGGCTGGCGAATCTGTCGAAAATCGGGTTTGATGGGCTGTCGGGCGACGCCCGGGAGCCGAAGGGCGCGGCGACGACAAAGCTCCGTACGGGGGGAATCATGAGCGCGAATGTCAAGGGACCGGCGATATTTCTGGCGCAATTCGCGGGCGACGCCGCGCCGTTCAACACATTCGACTCGATCTGCAAATGGGCGGCCTCGCTCGGCTACAAGGGCGTCCAGATTCCGACCTGGGACGGGCGGCTGTTCGATCTGGCCAAGGCCGCGCAGTCGCGAACCTATTGCGACGAGATCGCCGGGACCGCGCAAAGCCACGGCCTGGCGATCACCGAGCTGGCGACCCATCTGCAAGGCCAGCTCATCGCCGTCAACCCGGCCTTCGACGAAGCGTTCGACGCGTTCGCGCCCGCCGAAGTGCACGGGCGCCCGCGCGAACGTCAGAAATGGGCGGTCGAACAACTGCTGATGGCGGCCAAGGCCTCGCAGCATCTCGGGCTGACGGCGAGCCCGAGCTTCAGCGGCGCGCTCGCCTGGCCTTACGTCTATCCTTGGCCGCAGCGCCCGCCCGGCCTCATCGAGACGGCCTTCGAGGAGCTGGCGCGCCGCTGGAAGCCGATCCTCAACGCCTATGACGAGGCCGGGGTCGACGTCGCCTATGAACTCCACCCCGGCGAAGACACATTCGACGGCGCGACCTTCGAGCGCTTCCTCGACGCGCTGAAGGGCCACAAGCGATGCACGATCAACTACGATCCCTCGCATTTCGTGCTGCAGCAGCTCGACTATCTCGCGTTCATCGACATTTACCACGAACGCATCAGCGCTTTTCATGTCAAGGACGCCGAGTTCAACCCGACCGGGCGGCAGGGCGTGTATTCCGGCTTCGCCTCGTGGGTCGACCGGGCGGGACGGTTCCGTTCGCTCGGCGACGGACAGGTCGACTTCGCCGCGGTGTTCTCGAAATTCGCCCAGTATGATTATTCGTCGTGGGCGGTGCTGGAGTGGGAATGCTGCCTCAAGCACCCGGAAGACGGGGCGCGGGAAGGCGCCGAATTCATCAAGCATCATCTCATCCGCGTCACCGAGAGGGCGTTCGACGATTTCGCCGGCGGCGCGGTCGACAAGAAGCAGATCAAGCGGGCGCTCGGCCTGCGCTGAGAAACGATTGGGGAGACGACGGATGGCGATCGAGGGACGCAGCGACGCGCGCGGCGGCGGCAGGATTCGGCTCGGCATGGTCGGCGGCGGCGAAGGCGCGTTCATCGGCGCCGTGCATCGGCTCGCCGCGCGGATGGACGATCACTACGACCTGGTCGCCGGCGCGCTTTCCGCGACGCCGGACAAGGCGCGACGGTCGGGCGCCGCGCTCGGCCTGCCGGCGGACCGGATTTACGACGATTTCGAGGCGATGGCCAAGGCCGAAGCGGGGCGACCCGACGGGATCGAGGCGGTCGCCATCGTCACCCCGAACCACATGCACGCCGGTCCGACCTACGCGTTTCTCGCCGCCGGGATTCATGTGATCTGCGACAAGCCGCTGACCATTTCGCTCGCCGAGGCCAGGAAGCTCAAGCGCGCCGTCGACAAGTCCGGCCGCATTTTCGCGCTGACCCACAATTACACCGGCTATCCCCTGGTGCGGCGGGCGCGCGAGATGGTCAAGGCGGGCGATCTCGGCGAAATTCGCCTGATCCAGGTCGAATATCCCCAGGACTGGCTGACCGGCCCGACCGAGACCACCGGCAACAAGCAGGCGGAGTGGCGGGTCGACCCGAAACGCTCGGGGGCCGGCGGGGCGATCGGCGACATCGGCACCCACGCGTATAATCTGGCCGACTATATCGGCGGGCTGGAGCTCGCCGAACTCAGCGCCGAACTCACCTCGTTCGGCGCCGGCCGCGCGCTCGACGACAACGTGCAGATCACGCTGCGCTACGCCGGCGGCGCGCGCGGCGCGCTGTGGGCGAGCCAGGTCGCGCCGGGCAACGAGAACGGCCTGCGCATCCGCATCTACGGGACCAAGGGCGGACTCCACTGGGTGCAGGCCAATCCCAACGAGATGCTGTGGTCGCCGCTCGGCCAGTCGACCCGCATCGTCACCCGCGGCGGCCCCGATTCAGGGAGCGCGGCGGCGCGCGTCACCCGCATCCCGCCAGGCCATCCCGAAGGCTATCTCGAGGCTTTCGCGAGCCTTTACAGCGAAGTCGCGCTGGCGATCAAAGCCGCGCGGGCCGGCCGCAAGCCGCCCCCCGGCGTCCATTTCCCGACCATCGACGACGGCGTCAAGGGCCTCGCCTTCATCGAGGCGGCGGTGAAATCGTCGAAAGCCAACGGCAAGTGGGTGAAGCTGTGAGACGCGACGCTCCCTTCTCCCGCCTCCGGTGGGAGAAGGTGGCCTTCGCGTGAGCGAAGGTCGGATGAGGGCGCTGGTCGCAGAGCGCCAACCTCAAACGGCTTAACATTCGCGCAGCAATACCCCTTCAGCGCCGTCCCCGTCATGCCGACACGCTATCCCAACCACCAGCTCGACCACGCGCGCCAATTGCGCCGCGACATGACCAACGCCGAGGCGATGCTCTGGCGTCTGTTGCGCGGATCGCGCCTCGACGGGCTGAAATTCCGCCGCCAGGTTCCCGTTGGATCGTATATCGCCGATTTTCTCTGTTTTCGCCATCGCCTGATTGTTGAGCTCGACGGGGCGCCGCATGATGGCGAGGAGCGGAGAAGCCGGGATTCGACGCGCGATGAATGGCTGCGCCAACAGGGATATCGTGTTCTTCGATTCCACAACGATCTCGTGCTGGGTGGCGGCGATCTCGTCATCGACGCCATTCGCGCGACGGCTGCCGCATCGAATGGATGAGGGCCGCGCCTTACGACGAGCGCCCTCATCCGACCTCGCTTCGCGAGGCCACCTTCTCCCGCCTCCGGTGGGAGAAGGGACGCGCCCCCTACACCGACAGCTTCTTGCGCACGTCGGCCTCGACCATGTTCCGGCGCTCGCCGGCCAGCACCACCGCGCCGCGGTCCATCACCGCGTAGTCGTCGGCCAGATCCCGCGCCCATTCGAAATATTGCTCGACAATGACGATCGCCATCTCGCCCTTCTGCCTGAGGTAGAGGATGGCGCGGCCGATGTCCTTGATGATCGAGGGCTGGATGCCTTCGGTCGGTTCGTCGAGCACCAGCAGTTTTGGCCTTGTCACCAGCGCGCGGCCGATCGCCAGTTGCTGCTGCTGGCCGCCGGAGAGATCGCCGCCGCGCCGGCCCATCATCTCGGACAGCACCGGAAACAGGGTGAAAACCTCATCGTCGATGAAGCGGGTCGCCCGGCCCTGGGTGGCGAAGCCGGTCATCAGGTTCTCGCGCACCGTGAGCAGCGGAAAAATCTCGCGCCCCTGCGGGACATAGCCGATGCCGCGCTTGGCGCGCTGGTAGGGCGGGAGCGTGCTGATGTTCTCGCCCTGCCACTGAATCGCCCCCGACGCGATCGGCTGCTGGCCGACGATGGCGCGCAGCAGCGAGGATTTGCCGACCCCGTTGCGGCCGAGCACGCAGGTGACGCGGCCGATCTCGGCCTTCAATGAAACCGAACGCAGCGCCTGGGCGGCGCCGTAGAACAGGTCGATGTTGTCGACGCTCAGCATCCGCTCATCGCCCCAGATAGACTTCGATGACGCGCTCGTCGGCGCTCACCTGGTCGAGCGAGCCTTCGGCCAGCACCGAGCCCTCGTGCAGCACCGTCACCTTGACGCCGAGCTCGCGCACGAAGGCCATGTCGTGCTCGACCACCACCACCGAATGATCGCGCGCGATCTCGCGCAGCAGTTCGGCGGTCACCGCGGTCTCGGCGTCGGTCATGCCGGCGACCGGCTCGTCGACCAGCAGCAGCTTGGGGTCCTGCGCCAGCAGCATGCCGATCTCCAGCCATTGCTTCTGCCCGTGCGAGAGCGCGCCGCCGAGGCGGCCGCGGTGGTCGGTCAGCCGGGTCACGTCGAGGATGCGGTCGATCGCCGCCTGCTCGGCCGCCCGCGCGCCGCCGAACAGCGTGGCGAACACCTCGCGCGGAGCCTTGGCGGCCAGCAGGATATTATCCGACACCGTGTGGTTCTCGAACACCGTCGGCTTCTGGAACTTCCGGCCGACGCCGAGCTGGGCGATTTCGGCCTCGTCGAGTTGCAGCAGGTTATGGCGCCCGTCGAAATAGACGTCGCCCTCGTCGGGCCGCGTCTTGCCGGTGATGACGTCCATCATCGTCGTCTTGCCCGCGCCATTGGGGCCGATGATCGCGCGCATTTCGCCGGGCGCGAGGATCAGCGACAGGCCGCGCAGCGCCTTGTAGCCGTCGAACGACACGCTGACGCCATCGAGATAGAGCAGCGTGCTGGTGAGTTTGGGATCGTCGGCGCCGATCATTGGGCGCTCCCGCCCTGTTCGGCGATCTCCGCCTGTTCGGCGAGCGAAGCGGGCGGCGCCTGGGTCGGTCCGCGGCGCAAGCCGGCGAACCAGCCGAGGATGCCCTTGGGCAGGAACAGCGTGACCAGCACGAACAGCGCGCCGAGGCCGAACAGCCAGTATTCGGGGAACGCGGCGGTGAAATAGGTCTTGGCGAAATTGACCACGACCGCGCCGAGCGCCGCGCCGACCAGCGTGCCGCGCCCGCCGACCGCCACCCAGATCACCGCCTCGATCGAATTGCCGGGGTCGTATTCCGACGGATTGATGATGCCGACCTGCGGCACATAAAGCGCGCCCGCGATGCCGGCGATCACCGCGGAAACGACCCATACGAACAGCTTGTAGTTTTCGACGCGGTAGCCGAGGAAGCGCACCCGGCTCTCGGCGTCGCGCACCGCGATCAGCGCCTTGCCGTATTTCGAGGTGACGATCGCCTTGGCGAGGATGAACGCGGCGACCAGCGCGAGCGCCGAGATCGAGAACAGCGCCACCCTCGTCGCCCCCGCCTGCACGTTGAAGCCGACGATGTCCTTGAAATCGGTCAGACCGTTGTTGCCGCCGAAGCCGAAATCGTTGCGGAAGAAGGCGAGCTTCAGCGCATAGGTGAGCGCCTGGGTGATGATCGAGAGATAGACGCCGGTGACCCGCGAGCGAAAGGCGAACCAGCCGAACGCGAAGGCGAGGACCCCCGGCACGAGCATCACCATCGCCATCGCATAGGGGAAGAAATTGAAGCCCCACCAGGGGATCGGCAGCTCCTTCCAGTTCAGGAACACCATGAAGTCGGGCAGGATCGGATTGGCGTAGACGCCGCGCGTTCCGATCTGGCGCATCAGATACATGCCCATCGCATAGCCGCCGAGCGCGAAGAAGGCGCCATGGCCGAGCGAGAGAATGCCGCAATAGCCCCACACCAGATCGAGCGCCAGCGCGAGCAGCGCGTAGCACAGATATTTGCCCATCAGCGCCACGACATAGGGCGGAATGGCGAAGGCGGAGCCAGGGGGAACGGCGAGCGCGAGCACGGGCACGACAATCGCCGCCGCGAGCATGAGAGCGATGAAGGCGAGGCCCAGCCGGTCGTGGGCGAGGAAACGAAAGCCGGTCATGCCTCCACCGCCCGGCCCTTCAGCGCGAACAGGCCGCGCGGGCGCTTCTGGATGAACAGGATGATGAACACCAGCAGCATGATCTTGCCGAGCACCGCGCCGACGAACGGCTCCAGCAGCTTGTTGGCGACCCCGAGCGTGAGGGCGCCGAGCAGCGTGCCCCACAGATTGCCGACGCCGCCGAGCACCACCACCATGAAGCTGTCGATGATGTAGCCCTGGCCGAGATTGGGCGAGACATTGTCGATCTGCGACAGCGCGACGCCGGCGATGCCGGCGATCCCCGAGCCGAGGCCGAAGGCGAGCATGTCGATGCGCCCGGTCGAAATGCCCATCGCCGCCGCCATCCGCCGGTTTTGCGTCACCGCGCGCATCCGCAGCCCGAACGATGTCGCGCGCAGCAGCAATTGCAGCGCAGTGAAGACGGCGATGGCGAGCACGATGATCCACAGCCGTCCAGTTGTTATTTCGATGCCCCCGACCTTGATCGAACCCGACATGAAAGCGGGCGCGCTGACCTGGCGGTTGTTGGCGCCGAAGATGGTGCGCACGAGCTGCTGCAGGATCAGCGAAACGCCCCAGGTGGCGAGCAGCGTCTCCAACGGCCGGCCGTAGAGGAAGCGGATCACCAGCCGCTCGATCAGGATGCCCATGCATCCCGCGACGACGAAGGCCAAGGGTATGGCGATGGCGAGCGACCATTGGGCGAATTGCGGCGGCAGCAGGCTTTGCACGATGAAGGTGGCGTAGGCGCCGAGCATCACCATTTCGCCATGCGCCATGTTGATGACGCCCATGACGCCGAAGGTGATCGCCAGGCCGATCGCGGCGAGCAGCAGGACCGACGAAGCCGACAGGCCGTACCAGAGGTTTTGGACGATATCCCAAAGCGCGAGACGGGACTTGATCGACGCCAGGGCCGCGAGACCCGCCGCCTTGAGCGGGCCCTCGCCGGCCTTTTGCGTCATTTCGTCGAGCAGGCCTTGCGCGTCCTGGTCGGCGCGCTGTTTCAGGGCCTCGACGGCCGCCAGGCGGTCAGCCTCGGGAGCTTCGGGTACTGAGCACGAGGATCGCGGCGCGCGCCTGACGCAAGGCTTGAGCGGCGCCCGCGTCTTTTTCCCTGGCAAGCGCCGCGTCGACGGCAGGCAGGTCCTTGGCGTCGTGGGATTTGAACACCGCGTCGGCGCCCGCGATGCGTTTGGCCGGATCGGGAGAGGCGAGCGTCATCGAGCCCATCGCCGCGTCGATGGCGCTGCGCAACGCGTTGTTGACGCGCACCTTCTTGAGCGCGTCGGGATTGACGTTGCTCGCCTTCTCGCCGGTCCTGGCGCTGAAAATGTCGCCGGCGGCGTTCTTGAAGACGATGACGTGCGAAGCCTTGTCGATGAACAGCCGGTTGTCGGCGAGCGCTTCGAGAATCTGCGTTCCCGTCGGCGCGCCGCTTACCGCGAGCTGGCCGATCGCCTTCTCGGTCTGCGGAAACTTGTCGTCGAGGAACAGCGCCAGCGTGTCGTCGAGCGCGTCCGCCCGCGCCGCGGACCCGGCGGCGCCGAAACAGCAGAGCAGAAACAAGGCGGCGAACAGGCGGGCTATCGTCATGCGTCGTTTCTCTATTGCGCCGCCTGGGCCGCATCCGGCCGCGAACGGCGGGCGGCTGACCGGCGAAAGTCAATCGAACGGAAGTCTGGCGCGGGCGGAGCGTCGATGCGTTCAGCCTTCGGCGCCGGTCCGGCCCGAGCCCGCCGCCGTCGGCGGGCCCGGTTCGTGAGACTTCATCGGATCGCTTCCCCGCATCGAAGGGAGCGATCGACCCGGGCGGGCGTCGTCAGCCGCCGCACTTGCCGGTCTTGACGTTGAGGTTGCCGCACGACAGCGGCTTGCGCCAGTCGGCGATCAGATCGCGCGAGCCTTCCAGATACGGCGACCATTCCTGCGCCACCACCGTGCCGGGCGTCTGCCAGACCGTGTTGAGCTGGCCGTCGGCCTGGATTTCGCCGATATAGACCGGCTTGGTGATGTGATGGTTGGGCATCATCGTCGACAGGCCGCCGGTCAGGTTCGGCACCGAGACGCCGATCATCGCGTCGATTACTTTGTCAGCATCGAAGCTGCCCGCCTTTTCGACCGCCTTGACCCACATATTGAAGCCGATCACATGCGCTTCCATCGGATCGTTGAACGTGCGCTTCGGATTCTTGGTGAAGGCGCGCCATTTTTCGATGAACGCCTTGTTCTCCGGCGTGTCGATGGACTGGAAATAATTCCACGCCGCGAGATGGCCGACCAGCGGCTTGGTGTCGAGGCCGGCGAGCTCTTCCTCGCCGACTGAGAACGCCACCACCGGGATGTCGGTCGCCTTGATTCCCTGGTTGCCGAGCTCCTTGTAGAAGGGAACGTTGGCGTCGCCGTTGATGGTGGAGACGACCGCGGTCTTTTTGCCCGCCGAGCCGAACGCCTTGATCTTGGTGACTTCAGTCTGCCAGTCGGAGAAGCCGAACGGCGTGTAATTGACCAGAACGTCTTCGTCCGGCACACCCTTGGATTTCAGATAGGCGGCGAGGATCTTGTTGGTGGTGCGGGGATAGACGTAGTCGGTGCCTTCCAGCACCCAGCGCTTCACCGAGCCGCCGTCGGCGCTCATGAGATAGTCGACCGCCGGAATCGCCTGCTGGTTCGGCGCGGCGCCGGTGTAGAACACGTTGCGCTGCGATTCCTCGCCCTCGTATTGCACGGGATAGAACAGGATGGAATCGAGCTCCTGGAACACCGGGAGCACGGACTTGCGGGAGACCGAGGTCCAGCAGCCGAACACCACCGACACCTTGTCCTTGGAGATCAGCTCGCGCGCCTTTTCGGCGAACAGCGGCCAGTTGGACGCGGGATCGACGACCACCGCCTCGAGCTTCTTGCCGAGCACGCCGCCTTTCTTGTTCTGCTCGTCGATCAGCATCAGCATGACGTCCTTGAGCGTCGTTTCGCTGATCGCCATCGTGCCCGAGAGCGAATGCAGAATGCCGATCTTGATCGTATCCTCAGCCCTGGCGGCGAAGGCCCCGAGCGCCACCGCCCCGCCGACCAGCGCGCCGGCCGCGCGCAGCATAAACCGTCTTGAGAATGACATGAGAGACCCCGTCTTCGATGCGCCGGTTCCACGCCGGCTTGAGGTTGACGCCCGCTTTGGGGCGCCAGCACCACGCAAGCCCTATGCCACCGGGGCCGGGGCGCCCGCCGCCGCTTTGCCGCCGCGACGCGGCAGAAACGGGGGTCCGGTCACAGCATTGCGCGCAACCTTTAGGCGCCGTGGCGCATTTTTGCGCAGCGGCGGGCGGGCGGGTCCGCGCCGGTCATCAAAAGCGGAGGGGGCGTTCGCGCCGCCTCAGCGCGGCGCGCGCTTGGCCAGAATGCGCTGCAGCGTCCGCCGGTGCATATTCAACTGGCGCGCCGTCTCCGACACATTGCGCTCGCACGATTCGTAGATGCGCTGGATATGCTCCCAGCGCGCGCGGTCGGCAGACATCGGAAGTTCGGCCCCCGGGGGACGCGCGCCATGGGCGCCGGTCAGCGCGGCGGTGATCTCGTCGGCATCGACCGGCTTGGCCAGATAGTCGAAGGCGCCGAGCTTCACCGCCGTGACCGCTGTGGCGATCGCGCCGTAGCCGGTCAGAATGATCGCGCGGGCCGGCGGCCGCGCCGCCTGCAGCGCGCGCATCACATCGAGCCCGCTGCCGTCGCCGAGCCTGAGATCGATGACCGCGAAGGCGGGCGCGCGGACCGCGATCGCGCCGAGCCCTTCGACGACCCCGCCCGCCGTCTCGACGACGAACCCGCGCGACTCCATCGCCCGCGCCAGACGAGCCGCGAACGGCTTGTCGTCGTCGACGATCAGCAGCGACCGGTCGCCCAAGGGCGCCTCGGATACGGTCGCAGCGCGGATTTCCCCCGATCGTTCCATGGCTTGAGCTCGCAACGCCACCCGATGGCGGCTTCACTCACGACGCCGCAGGGATGGCGCCTTCTTCTATTGGCTGTTGACGCCGCTGTCGACCTCGTTCGAACGCCGCGCGAGGCCAGGCGACGGCGGCCTGCGCCCCGGCGTCGGGCGGCGGCGCGTTGACGATGGTCAATTCGCCCCCGGACCGCTCGAGCAGCGTCTTGGCGATGAACAGGCCGAGGCCGAGGCCGCCGCCGGTCTCGCGCCGCTCTTCCTGGGCCGCGCCCCGCGCGGCGATATAGGGCTCGCCCATCCGCGCCAGGACATGCGCGGCGACGCCCGGTCCATCGTCGGCGATGACGATCGTCACCGTCTCGCCGCTCCACGAGGCGCGGATGCTCACCCGCTGGCTGGCGAAGTCCACCGCGTTCTCCGCGATATTGCCCAGCCCGTAGAGCATGCCGGGATTCCGCCGGCAGACCGGCTCCGGACCGGGGCCATCGAGTTCGATCGCGATGGCGACGCCGAAATGGCGGTGCGGCGCGGCGATCTCTTCGATCAAATGGCTGAGGCTCAATTCGTCGAGCGGCCCGGCCCCATCCTCGCCCAGCGAGGCGAGCTTGCCCAATATGGCGCGGCAGCGGTCGACCTCCTGATTGAGCAGGCGCAAATCATCGGCGAAAGCGCCGGGGGGCGGGTTCTGACGCGCCATCTCGGTGGCGACCAGCGCCACCGTCGCCAGCGGCGTGCCCAGTTCATGGGCCGCCGCCGCCGCCAGGCCGTCGAGCTGGGACAGATGCTGCTCGCGCGCCAGCACCAGTTCGGTGGCGTTGAGCGCGCCGGCCAGCAGCCGCGCCTCTTCGGCCACGCGGTTGGCGTAAACGGTGATGAACGCGGCGCCCACGGCGATCGCCACCCAGACCGCGACGCCGTAGAGCATCGGCAGACGCAGGGCGCCGTCCGTGGTCCACGGCAGCGGGCGGTGCCAGAACGTCAGCACCGTGGCGCAAGCCAGGGTCAGCGCCAGCAGCGCGAGCGTGCGCCGCAGCGGCAGCGACGCCGCCGAAATCATGACGGGAGCGAGAAACAGGATCGAGAACGGATTGATCACGCCGCCGGTCAGGAACAGCAGCGCGGCGAGCTGCAGGATGTCGAAGCCGAGAATCCTCGCCGCCCACCGATCGTCGAGCCGCTGACTGATCGGGAAACGCAGCCGCAGCCCGAAATTGAGCAGCGCCGATGTGGCGACGCACAGGAAGCACCCGACGATCGGCAGGTCGAAGCCAAGGCCGACGCGGGTGACCAGAACGGCGGCCGACTGGCCGGCCACCGCCAGCCACCGCAGCCGGATCAGCGTATCGACGCGCAGCCGGCGCGCCCGCTGGCCGAAATCGTCGCCCGCCGGGTCCGGCGCCGGCGATGGCCGCCAGGCGCCGACCCAATCGGGAAGAGCGCGTCTATTCGATCTTGTCGCCAGGATCCACGCCCCAGAGATTCGACTGCTTGATATAGCCCTTGAACCCGTCGCCATCGATCAGGCACCAGGCGCCGTCGCAGCTCCGGATACTGCCGATGACCCCGGACTGCAAGATCGCGGCGAGGTCGGCGGTTTCGCTGGCCCGCGTGAAGATTTTGAAATTCTCGTTCTTCTTCCAAGGCGCGACCAGGGCGGTACGCCGCCCCGAAAGGAGCGAATGCAGCACCCAGCCTTCGGTGCCCTCCGAATCGCGCACTTTGCGCCAGGTTTCAAATTCCGCGGTGATCTGCACCGGCAAGCCTTCGCGCTGGAACACCCAGGTCGTGGCGTGATCCATCGACGGACCTTCGCGCAGATTGACCCGGCTGGTTTTCAAGCTGACGTAGCGAGGCACCGGCAGGCCGGTCACGCTCCCGGTCTGCAGGCCGGTCACCGTCGCCGTTTGCTGGGCGAACGCCGCCGTCGCCGGCGAAGCCAGCAGGAGCGCCGACATGAACAAGAACGGCGCCGCTCGCAGCAGCCGCCAGATCATCGGAAAGTCGTCCGGTCTCATCCCGCCCCCGTCACCATTGCAACGCGTCCGCCGTCCTTGTCTTTGCCCCGCCATCTGTTAGAGAGGCCGTGCCGAGTCAGGGCGCGTGCGACGGCTCGCGCCGTCATAACCCATCTGCCGCCGTCGGCGTTAACGAGGCGTAAAGCCGCCAAAACGGAGGGCGGATTTGGTGAACGCGGGGCGGTTCGCACGGGCCGGATCATCGATCCGAAAGGGGGCGTCGATATGACAAAAAAGAAACCCCTCGTCGTCGTGACGCGCCGGCTGCCCGATCTCGTCGAAACCCGCATGCGCGAACTGTTCGACGCGCGGCTGAACGTCGACGACCAGCCGATGAGCGAGAGCCAGATCGCCGAAGCGATGCGCGAGGCGGACGTGCTCGTGCCGACCATCACCGACCAGATCAACGCCGGCATGATCGCCCAGGCGGGCGAGCAGATGAAGCTGATCGCCAATTTCGGCAACGGCGTCGACAACATCGACGTCACCTCCGCCCTGCGGCGCGGCATTACCGTCACCAACACGCCCGGCGTGCTGACCGACGACACCGCCGACATGACCATGGCGCTGATCCTGTCCGTCTCGCGACGCCTGGTGGAAGGCGCGCGGATCATTCCGGACGGCCGCTGGGACGGCTGGTCGCCGACCTGGATGCTCGGGCGGCGGATCACCGGCAAGCGCCTGGGTATTCTCGGCATGGGGCGGATCGGCCAGGCGCTCGCCCGGCGCGCCCGCGCCTTCGGCCTGTCGATCCACTATCACAACCGCCGGCGCCTGCCCGCCGACGTCGAGGAGGCGCTGGAGGCGACCTATTGGGATTCGCTCGACCAGATGCTGGCGCGGATGGACATCGTCTCGGTCAATTGCCCGCACACGCCGGCGACCTATCACTTGCTGTCGGCGCGGCGCCTCAAATATCTGCGGCCCGACGCGATCATCGTCAACACGGCGCGCGGCGAGGTGATCGACGAAAACGCCCTGACCCGCATGCTGGAGGCCGATGAAATCGCCGGCGCCGGCCTCGACGTGTTCGAACACGCGCCCGCCGTATCGGAGAAGCTGATCCGGCTCGCCGAAAGCGGCAAGGTGCTGCTCCTGCCCCATATGGGTTCGGCGACCCGCGAGGGCCGCAACGACATGGGCGACAAGGTCATCGTCAACATCAAGACCTTCATCGACGGCCACCGCCCGCCCGACCGGGTGCTGCCGAGCATGCTGTAGACGCGCGGTTGTCTTCCCGTGATTGACTTGACCCCGCGAACCATGGATCATCACATTCGCGTGTGTTCCTCGCAGCGTTTCGCCGCGGGGCTAAGTGTGTGCGCCTCAACCCGTTCGTCTCAACAGCCTTAGGAGATCAGCCATTCGTCGTCCCATGAAAGCCCAAGCGACTCCGGAGAAAGGGGGGCCGCGCATCAATCGCGACATTCGCGCCAACAAGGTTCAACTGATCGACGCCGAGGGGCACAATCGCGGCGTCGTCGAGATCGCCGAGGCCCAGCAGCTCGCCGACGAGGCCTCGCTCGACCTGGTCGAGATCGTTCCCAACGCCGAGCCGCCGGTTTGCAAAATTCTCGATTTCGGCAAGTTCCGCTTCCTCGAGCAGAAGAAGTCCGCCGAGGCGCGCAAGAAGCAAAAAGTGGTCGAAATCAAGGAAATCAAGCTCCGTCCGGGCATCGACGACCACGATTACGAAGTGAAGATGAGGTCGGTGCGCCGGTTCTTCGACGAAGGCGACAAGGTGAAGGTCACCTTGCGGTTTCGCGGTCGCGAAATGGCTCATCAGGACATCGGCTACAAATTGCTGCTTCGCGTGCGAACGGAAACGGCGACGATCGCCAAGGTCGAGGCCGAGCCGCTGATGGAAGGACGGCAGATGGTGATGGTGCTGGCGCCGCGCTAGGCCGCCGCCGGTCGCCCGCGGCCCGCCGCAAACGCGGGCGACTGACATGCCAGCTCCCCGACCCCGGCATGGCCGCCATGCAACGCCTGCATTGGCGGTCGGCGGGGTCGTGCGCTAAGCACATACCTCACCGCAATGAGCGCCGCGATCCGCGCGACGCGTGACCCGCACGGATTTTCTCCTTTGAGCGCAGCCCAAGAATCGTCCGTCGCGGAGCTGGAAGCGCCGGCTCCGGGACGGGTCAGCCGTCGCGTCGCGGAAACCACGACCCTGAGCATCCTTGTCGCGATCAGCGTATCGCACATGCTCAACGACATGATGCAGTCGCTCGCCCCGGCGCTCTATCCGGTGTTTCGCGACCAGCTCGGCCTGACGTTCTTCGAGACCGGCCTCATCACCTTCACCTTCCAGTTCACCGCTTCGCTGCTCCAGCCGCTGATCGGGCTCTACACCGACCGGCGGCCGCAGCCGTATTCGCTGCCCGTGGCGATGATGTTCACGCTGTTGGGGCTGACGCTGCTGGCGTTTGGCCGCAGCTACACCTTTCTGCTGGTGTCGGTCGCGCTGATCGGCGTCGGTTCGGCGATCTTCCACCCGGAGTCCTCGCGCGTGGCGCGCGCCGCTTCGGGCGGTCGCCATGGCTTCGCGCAATCCTTGTTCCAGGTCGGCGGCAATATCGGCCAGTCGATGGGGCCGCTGATGGCCGCCTTCATCGTCGTGCCGTTCGGCCAGACCTCGGTCGTCTGGTTCAGCGCGCTGGCGCTGATCGGCATCGTCATCCTGACCCGCGTCAGCCAGTGGTACGCCGCCCATCGCGCCGCGCCCAAGACGGCGAGCGCTATCGCGCCGCACGGCTTGCCGCGCAAGCTGGTGGGGCGCTCGATCGCCATCCTGGTGGTGCTGGTCTCCTCGAAGATGTTCTATCTCTCGAGCCTGTCGAGCTACTACACCTTCTATCTCATTGAGACCTTCCACGTCTCGGTGCAGCAGTCGCAGATCTACCTGTTCGTTTTTCTCGGCGCGGTGGCGGCGGGAACCTTCGTCGGCGGGCCGATCGGCGACCGGTTCGGGCGCAAGTTCGTGATCTGGGTGTCGATCGTCGGCGTCCTGCCGTTCACCCTCGCCTTGCCGCATCTCGATCTGTTCTGGACGGCGTTGGACAGCGTGGCGATCGGGCTGATCCTCGCCTCGGCGTTTTCGGCGATCATCGTGTTTGCGCAGGAGCTGGTGCCGGGCAATGTCGGGGCGATCGCCGGCCTGTTCTTCGGCCTGGCGTTCGGCCTCGGCGGCATCGGCGCGGCGGTGCTCGGCGAGGTCGCCGACCTGACCAGCCTGACCTTCGTCTATCAGGTCTGCGGCTTCCTGCCGGCGATCGGGCTGCTGACCTACTTCCTGCCGAACCTTCGCTCCCGGCGGCTGTGAGAAGGTCTGCCGCTGAAGCCTGCAGCAGGGGGCTTCGGGATATTCGCAGCGCTGCGAATATCTATTGCGCCTTGATTTTGCCTGGCCGGAATGAGTCAACGGCTGGCGCCATGGCCTTTCGGGAAGACGCAACAGGTCATCTCGTAGAGCGGATAGGACTCATCGATGGTATGAAATGGCGATAGATTCTTGTCGCAAAACTCCATGAGTTCCTTCGCGTCGCCATAATAGAAATCCTGGTTGCGAAAATCGACGCGGGAGCCGGACAGGAGGTAGAAGGCGAGCCCCCGTCGCGCCTTGGCAAAAGAGACCTTGAGCGTATCCTCGATATAGGATTGCCAATCGCTCGCAGGGGCGTTCATCTTTACGTTGAAGATGCCGGAAATGAAGACATAGTCGGCCTCCCGGACGACATGGTCTTCCAACATCAATGAAACCGGCTGTCCGCCGAGATGGTCGCGGCCACGCTTCAGCATCTCCGCGCTGACGTCGTATCCGTCGTAGTGGCTGATTCGCCCAGGCATCAGTTCGTCCAGGTAGGTGTAGAACGCTCCGTACCCGCAGCCCAATTCTGCGATCGTGAACTGTTCCGGCGCGTCGTCCAAAACGCGAACAAGCCGGTCGTAACGGAGGTTTCGTTTCTCCTCGTCGCGATATCCGCCGGCTCTGGCGTCCGCCCCGTGCTCGATCACCAGGCTCGAGTAAGTGTCGCGGATTTTTTCTATCGCTTCGGTGACAGATTTCTTCACGGTGACTTCCTTCGAGCAATTTCGTACGTTTGGAAAATGATAGCACACTCACGACCCTGGATAACGGCCTCAGATATCGCAGCCGTGGCGCAACAAATGTCGGGAGGCATGATCGCGACCGGAGAGGCGTCGCGCGAGTTTGGAGCGGAACTGTTGCGTTGGTCCGGCGGAACGACGGCAATTCTGACGGCGAGCGGATCGGCTGCTCAGGCGGTCTGTCTGGCGGCTTTGGGCGTCGGAAGAGGAGACGAGGTTATTCTGCCGACTTACGTCTGCGAAAGCGTCGAGAGAGTGATCAGAGAACGCGGCGCAGAACCCATATACTGCGACAGCGGCCCATTCTGGAACATGGACCTCAGATCGGTGAAGGCGAACATTTCCGACCGGACCCGCGCAATCATCCTCGTCAACATCTTTGGCGTCGAAGCTGATCTCAGGGACATCGGGATACCCATCATAGAAGATCATTGTCAAAGCTTTGGATTGTCCAAATTGAAGAACGACGCCGCGTTTTTTTCATTCCACGCTACGAAGTGCTTGACCACCGGAGAGGGTGGAGCGGCCGTGTTTCGCGAAGCCGCAACTGTAGAAAGCAATGCGCCATTCTCGGATCTTCAAGCAGCGCTGGGGTTGAGCCAATTGGCCCGCTACGATGAAATGCTGGAAAGACGGGCCGCGATCGCAAGCCGATATTTTGCCGAACTCCCGGAGAGACTGACCGGCCCTCTCAAGAGCGCCGGAAGAAGCGTCTACTTCAGGTTTCCCATTCGATTTGACCCTGAGTTTGACAAAATTCACGCCGCATTCGCCGACCGCGGAATTACGGTGCGGAGAGGCGTCGATCGGCTTCTTCATCGCAGACGAGGATTCCCCGACGCCGCTTTTCCAAACGCGGTCCGCGCTTTTGACCAAACAATATCGATACCCATTTACCCGGCATTGACGCAGGGCGAGGTCGGCCAGATCATTGACGCCACAAAAGCGATTGCGCGGCAATTGTGACGGTAGTCCAGGCCTCAACGCGGATGAAGTGAGCCGCAATTAGAATTTCGGCGGCAGCCGCATATTTCCTTATTGCGATTTTGATCGGCCGAGAGGCGTCGCTGGGCTGGGACGCGCGAATAAAAGCAAGCACGTGTCGCCCTTATTTCGCACTTCCGATCATGGGCCCCGCCGCAGGCGCTTGTCAGATTTGGTGTGTCGCCGAAACAGAAGGGAGTCGCGAGATTAGTCTTTGAAAAATCGGCGACCCAAGCTGGGTTCTTTGCAGCGGACTCCGATCGCCTGATTATGCCGATTCTTGGCAGCGGCGGATCGACTGGCCCTACAGGGTCGACCGGCCCGACGGGGGGTTTTTATGGAGGGGGCGACGAAGTCGGGCGCAGCGTTGGCGGCGCGGGCGGCGCGATGCCTTCTGACACCCGAGATATTGACCGAGGTCGTCATCCTTTCATTCAAGGACTTCTAAAATCTCTGCCCGAGCCCGATACAAATTGGGCCATCGAAGGGCGTGCGAAATGGTTGCAGGCAGCGGCAAATTGCTTCGATTTGATGTATATGGGAAGCGGTGAAATTCAGATCACTTCGAAGGCAGAGCCGTCGCGAGAGTGAGCGCCAGTGCCCGCCAAGAAAACCCAAATCACCGAAGCCGAGCGCGCTGCGAACATGCCCAAGCTGGCGCGCGAGGTCGAAGCTGGAGACGACCCGGCTACGCTCGATAGAGCGCTTAGGAAGATCGCAGATCGCCAGCCGGAACCGGCAAAGGCTATCATCGATAAGAAGTAGCAGTTGGGCGGGGGCCGAGGATGTTCAGAGCGTCAGGGAATAGCTTCGTTGGGATTTTTATGTTCATCCTCATCGTTCTAGGAGCTTTGGGGGCAATCGTATTCATCAAATATCTTAGGGTATAAGCCCCCAATTTATCCGGACGACTTGCGTAGCCCGGACCATCCATAGCGTCTGGTCCCGTCAAGTATAATATCGCCGCGGCCGCTTGCGAACAAAAGGCGAAACATGATTGCTGTGGGGGATGATCCCCGCCGTGATTCGCGCCCCCGTTCCGCTCGCCGTCAGCCCATTCGGCGAACTGAACGACGCCCAGCGCCTCGCCGTCGAGCATGGCGCGGGCGAGGCCGACGGCCCGGCTCCTTTGCTGGTGATCGCTGGCGCCGGCGCCGGCAAGACCAATATGCTCGCGCATCGCGTCGCCCATCTGATCCTTGGCGGCGCCGACCCCCGGCGGATCATGCTCGCGACTTTTTCGCGGCGCGCCGCCGGCGAGCTCAACCGGCGGGTGCAGCGCCTGTTGACGCGCCGGCTGGCGCCCGACGCCGCAGCCGCCGCGACGCCGTCCTTCGCCGGCACCTTTCATTCGATCGGCGCGCGGCTGCTGCGCGACTACGCTCTGCGCCTCGGTCTCGATCCGCAGTTCACCATCCACGACCGCGAAGACTCCGCGGATATGATCAACTATGCGCGGCACGAGCGGGGGCTGTCGGGCCTGAAAGACCGGTTCCCGACCAAGGGGACGTGCCTTGCGATCTATTCGCGCACCGTCAACAGCCGCGCCACGCTCGCCGAGACGCTCGGCCGCCACTTTCCGTGGTGCGCGGCGTTCGAGGAGGAGTTGCGCGGCCTGTTCGCGTCCTACGTCGAGGCCAAGCAGCGCCAGAGCGTGCTCGATTACGACGATCTCCTGCTCTATTTCGCGCAGATGATGCAGGAGCCGGACATCGCCGCCGAGGTCGCCGGCCGTTTCGATCACCTGCTGGTCGACGAATACCAGGACACCAATCGCCTGCAGGGCGAAATCGTGCTCGCGCTGCGGCCGCGCGGCCGAGGGCTGACGGTGGTCGGCGACGACGCGCAATCGATCTATTCGTTCCGCGCCGCCACCGTGCGCAACATCCTCGACTTTCCCGCCGCCTTCGATCCGCCAGCGAGGCTGATCACGCTCGATCGCAACTATCGCTCGACCCGGCCGATCCTCGCCGCGTCGAACGCGGTGATCGCCCTCAGCGCCCAGCGCTTCGCCAAGGACCTGTGGACCGACCGCGCCACCGGCGCGCCGCCGGTTCTGGCGACCGTCGGCGAGGAGACCGATCAGGCGCGCTATGTCGCAACGCGCGTCCTCGAGAGCCGCGAAGCGGGGGCCAGCCTGAAATCGCAGGCGGTGCTGTTTCGCGCCTCCCATCACAGCGCGGCGCTGGAACTGGAGCTGACGCGGCGCAACATCCCGTTCGTCAAATTCGGCGGCCTGAAATTCCTCGACGCCGCGCATGTCAAGGACGCGCTGGCGATCCTGCGGCTGGCGCAGAACCCGCGCGACCGCATCGCCGCGTTCCGCGTCGCTCAATTGCTGCCCGGCGTCGGCCCGGCGACCGCCGGGCGCATCGTCGAAGCCGCCGGCGCCGACGACGGCTTCGCGGCGCTCGCCGCTTTCGCCGCGCCGGCCAAGGCGCGCGAGGACTTCGCGCCCTTCGCGGCGCTGATGCGCGCCCTGGCGGCGCCCGGCGCGTCGTGGCCGGCCGATCTGGCGCAGGCGATCGCCTGGCTGCGCCCGCATATCGAGCGGCGTCACGAGGACGCGGCGACACGGCTCGCCGACCTGGAGGCGCTGGAGCGGATCGGCGCCACCCATCCCTCGCGCGAACGGTTCCTCGCCGAATTGACGCTCGACCCGCCGGAGGCGGCGAGCGATGAATCCGGGCCGCCGCATCGCGACGAGGATTATCTGATCCTGTCGACCATCCATTCGGCCAAGGGACAGGAATGGCGCTCGGTGTTCGTGCTCAACGTGGTCGACGGCTGCATCCCCTCGGACCTGGCGACCGGCTCGAGCGACGAGATCGAGGAGGAGCGCCGCCTGCTCTATGTCGCGATGACGCGGGCGCGCGACGAGCTGACGCTGGTCGTCCCACAGCGGTTTTTCGTGCATGGCCAGCCGCGCGGCGGCGACCGCCATGTGCTGGCGAGCCGCTCGCGTTTCATCCCCGCCGAACTGCTGCCGCTGTTCGAGCGGATCGCCTGGCCGGCGGCGCGGGCCGAGGAAAGAGCGGCGGCGAACGGCCCGCGCGTCGACCTCGCGGCGCGCATGCGCGCGATGTGGCGGTAGGCGCGCCCCCGCCCAGCCGGGCCGGTCAATTCTCTGTGAGCGCACGCGCCCTCGCTTCGCGCCGGCCGGCGCGCCGTCGTAGCCTGCGCCGAACGGGCGGCGATCGGGCGGGCGCGGGGGCAAGAGCATGAGCGCAGCGAGAGAACGAGGCGTCGCGACACTGGCGACAATGCGACGGGCTCCGTTCGGCCGTACGCTTGGCGCGCTCTGCGCGGCCTTGTGCCTTCTGGCGAGCGCGGCGCAGGCCTCGCAGGATTCGCTGTGGTTGCGCGAGCCCGCGATCTCGCCGGACGGCGCGCGGATCGCCTTTCGCTTCCAGGGTCAGATATGGATCGCGCCGACGGCCGGCGGCGACGCGCTGGCGCTCACGCCCGCCGGCTTTCATGCCGCCTCGCCGGTGTGGTCGCCATCAGGCGATTCGATCGCTTTCGCCACCGACCGCTTCGGCGCGATGAACATTTTCATCGCGCCGGCAGCGGGCGGCGAGGCGAAGCGGCTCACATGGTATTCCTTCGATCAGCAGCCTTCGAGCTTCACTTCGGACGGCAAGGCTGTCCTGTTCTCGTCGCGACAGCTCGGCGACGCCGTCCAGACTTTCGCGATCCCCAGCCAATTCGAGGAGTCGAACCAGCTTTACGAAGTCCCGGTCGCGGGAGGCCGCGAGCGGCTGGCCTTGCCCAACGCCGCGCTCAACGCGCGATGGGATTCGCAGAAGCGACGTCTGCTTTACACCAGCGCCAACATCGAGCAGCCGTTTCGCCAGCGGCAGACGTCGAGCGCCGCGCGCCAGGTCTGGCTCTATGACGCGGCGACCGGGCGGCACGAGCGCCTGACCGGCGACGCGCATGAGAGCCGCGACGCGGTGTGGTCGTCGAGCGGCGACGTCTACTACCTCAGCGAAGCCTCGGGTTCGCTGAATGTCTGGCGGCTGTCGCTCGCCGATCGCAAGCCGACGCAGATCACCCATTTCACTGGCGACCCCGTCCGCTGGCTGTCGATCTCGCGAACCGACGATCTGGCGTTCGCGCGGGACGGCGCGCTCTATCGGCTGCGGGCGGGCGCGAGCGAGCCGGAGCGGATCGCGGTGAACATCGTTCGCACCGACTTCGAGGGCGAGCGTGCGAACAAGACTACCCATATCGACGACTTCACCCTGTCGCCAAACGGCAAGGACATCGCGCTGGTCACACGCGGCGATGTTTTCGTCGCCTCGATGAACGGCAAATATGTCAAGCGCATCACCCGCACGCCCGGCGAGGAGCGCACACCGACGTTCTCGGCCGACGGGCGCCGTCTGGCCTATGCCGGGGAGCGCGACGGACGCTGGAGCGTCTACGAGACGCGCATCGTCGATCCCGACGAAAAGACCTTCTCCGAGGCGACGGGGATCGAAGAGAAGCTGTTGAAGGCGGGCGATGAGGACGCCATGCAGCCGGTCTATGCGCCGGACGGCGAGCATATCGCCTATGTCGCGAACCGCGAGTCGGTGCGGGTGCTCGACGTCGAAAGCAAGGCCGACATCGAGATCCTGCCCAAGGGACAGGACTTCGCCCTGACCGACTGGCCGTGGGGGCTCGCGTGGTCGCCGGACTCCAAATGGGTCGCCTTGCCGATGCAGCCGAGCGGCTACATCCAGAATATCGGCGTGGCCCCCGCCGACGGCAGCCGGCCGGCGGTGCGCATCGCCCCGTCCGGAGAAGACCAGGAGCAGCCGGCGTGGAGCGCCGACGGCGGCCTGCTTCTGTGGTCGAACTACGCCGACGCGCTGCATCTCGCATACGAGGGAGATTGGCTCGGCGAGGTCGAGGCGGTCTTTTCCTCGCTCAAGGCGCGCGACGTCTTTCGCGCGAAGCTGCGCGAGCCTGTCGTTGGCGACGCCGCCGCTTCCGACACCCGCGAACGCCGGGCCTCGTCGCCGGACGAGGCCGCGCCGGCAGGCGGCGACGGCGCGGAGGCCAAGGCGCCCAAGGCCAAAGAGCGGCAGGTCTTTTCTTTTGAGCCGGGCGGCGTCGAGGATCGAAAAATCACCTTGTCGCAAGAGCCCACCCATCTTGTTTACTACGGGCTGCTCGCCGACGGCGTGAGCGTGCTGTCGGTCGACTGGTCGCTCAACGCCGAAGGCAACGGTTTCACGGCGACCGGGACTGTCCGCGACCTGCGGGAGGGGCGACGCAAGACCCTGTTCTCCGGGCTCCCCTATCAGGTCCTGGGACCGGCTCCCGATCAAACGCCGAGCCCGGTGCTGATGAGCAAGGATCGAAAGAAGCTCTACTTCCTGTCGCGCTCCGGCGAAGGGGCGACCGACGGCGTGATGGAGGTCGATGTCGGCAAGGGCGCCAATCGGCTGATCAAGATCAACCTGGACGTGACGCGGGACGAAGCTGAAGCGAGAAAGGCCGCCTTCGAACAATTCTGGACGCTGACCAAAAAACGTTTCTTCGATCGCGACCTCAATGGCGTGGACTGGGACGCCGCCGGCCGCAAATACGAGCGCTTCCTGCCCTCGATCGTCGATGGACGCGACCTCGCCGAACTGTTGTCCGAAATGTCGGGCGAGCTCAATGCGTCTCACACCGGCGGCTATTTTCGCAGATCCGCTCCGTCGGGAGAGCAGACGGCGTCGCTCGGTCTCTATTACGACGAGCGCTATCCCGGACCGGGCATGAAGGTCGCGGAAATCATCGCCGGCGGCCCGTTCGACGCAGCCGACAGCGCCCTGAAGCCCGGCGACATCCTGCGGCAGGTCGACGGCGAGGACATTCCCGACGAGGGCGGCGTCCGCCGCATTTTGCGGGGGCGCGCCAACCAACTCGTAGCAATCACCGCGGAGCATCCCGACGGCGGCCGTTTCACCGAAAAGCATGTCCCAATTTCCATGGGACGAGAATACGACCTGGCGCGGGCCCGATGGATCAAGCGAAAGCGCGAGGCGGTCGTCGCGAAATCCTGCGGCCGGCTCGGCTATGTCTATGTGCCCGGCATGGATTCAGCATCGTATCGTGCGACGTTCTCGGAGATTTTCGGCCGGTTTCCGCACGCCGACGGCCTGATCGTCGACATCCGCTACAATCTCGGCGGCAACCTCCACAATCACCTGCTGACCTTGCTGTCCGGCAAGGCCTACCTCACCTTCGAGCCGTCCCGCGGCGGCCCGGACCAGCAGGAGCCGCGCGACCGCTGGACCAGGCCGTCGGCGGTCGTCATGAACGCCAGCAGCTATTCGGACGGCTCGGTGTTTCCGCACGCCTATCGCGAATTCAAGCTCGGGCCGCTGATCGGCGATCCCGTGGCGGGCACCGGCACTGCGACGTGGTGGCCGGAGTCGCTGCTCGTCCCCGGGCTGGTCTATGGGCTGGCGCAACTGCCGATCCGCGATCGCGACGGGACGCTGTACGAGAACGCCGAGGTCGAGCCGGACATTCCGGTCCCCTCCGACCCTACCGCCTGGGAGAAGGGCGAAGACCCGCAGCTCGACGCGGCGATCAAGGCGCTGACGCCAGCCAACGGCGAGGCCTGCAAGGCCCCTTGAAGCTGCGGCGCCCGGCCCTTGCCGCGCCGCGCCGTCGAGCGCATAAACCGCCGCCAGGTCGCGCAATTTGCAAACAGCGCCCGTTGAAACTCGCGCGCCAGGACCCAACGCGGCAAGCTCGGCATGCAGGATCGACAGGAACTCGAACGGGCCAGAATCGACGGGCGCGCGGCATTCGCGGGCGCGGCCTATCTGATCGGCGTCGGCTTGATCTTCCTGCTGGCGCGAGTCGGCGCCCCGGACGGGCTGGTCAACGCCCTGGGGCCGCTGTTCGCTTTGGCCGGCGTCGGGGTGCTCGGCCTGTTGACCCGCTCGACCCGCGTGCCGGCGTTCTTCGCCGCCGATCGCGCGATTCCCGCGCCCTACGCCGGACTGGCCTTCGCGGCGATGGCGATCGGCCTGATGGTCGCCCTCGGGCCGCCAGGCGAATCGCCGCTGCCTTCGGCCGGCGTCGCGCTCGGCCTGCTGGTCGGCGCGGCGGTGGTCGGGCCGTTGCTGCGCGCGAAAGGCGCGAGCGCCCCGGCCGATCTGATGGCGACGCGCTTTTCCAATCGCCCGCTGAGGCTGGTTCTCGCCGCGCTGCTGCTGGCGATCGGCGGCCTCGTCGCGACGGCGGGATTTGAACTGGCGAGCGACGCGCTGGTCGGGCTGTTCGCGCTCTCTCGCGGCGCCGCGGCGGCGCTGATCGGCGCCATCGTCGCGCTGATGATCGTGCCGGGCGGTCTCGCTGGGCTGATCTGGGGCGCGGCGGCGAGCGCCGGCGTGGCGCTCATCGTCGGCTATCTGCCGATCGCCGCGCAGACGTTCGGGGGCGATGCGGCGGCCTGGCCGACGCTGCGCGACGCCAACTGGTGGAGCGACGCGCTGGCGCGCTCGTGGAGCGCCGGGGCCGGCGATCCCGAGACCCATCTGCTGGTCGTCGTCGCGAGCGCGCTGGCGATCGCCGCGCTGCCGCTTTTTGCGACGCCCGCCGCCGCCAGTTGGGGCGAGCGGCAAGCCCTGCGGGCCGGCGGATTCGGGCTGGTGTTCGCCGGGCTGGTCGGCCTCGCCGCGCTCCTCGATCCGCTCGCATGGTCGACGCCATCGAGTCCGATGACCGGCGGGCTGCGATCCAGCGCTGTCCTGCTCGCCGCTTTGGCGCTCGCCGCTGGCGGCGCGCATTCGGCCTCGCGCGCCTGGGGCCTGACCAACACGCGCGGCCTCGATCGCCAATATCCGCCGCTGGCCAGCCAAAGGCTCGCGCGCTCGCGCGCCCTGGCGCTGATCGTCATCGCGGTTTGCGCGGGCCTGGCGGCGCGCTCGCTCGTCGATCCGAAATTCGCCATCGTGACGGCGGCGGCGGCGGCGCTCGGGCTGACCGCGCCGGTGCTGGCGCTCGCCCTTTTTTCGCGCGCCACTTCGACGCACGCCATCGCCAGCCTGACCGCCAGTCTGGCGACCGCCCTCGTTCTCGGCGCGCTGGAGCATCGCGTTCCCGACGCGCCGAGGCTGCTGATCGGCGCGCTGAGCGTCGCCTCGGCGGGATTCGCAGCGGGTTGGTCAATGGCCATTTTCTCGCCCGACAGCCGCCGCCAGACCGCCCCGCTCAACGACCTGTTCATCGACGCGCCGCTCGACCCGCAGGGGTAGGCGCGCGGGCAGAGTCCGAAAGACGGCGCGCACGACAGAGCGTCGGCTTCGGGTGGAAAGGCGACATTCGCGTGTTACGGTCGAGGCGGCGAAGATGGCTGTCAGTTGGCTCGCTTGAGCATACGAACCGCTCCTCCGGCGGCCGCGCCTTGCGCAGGGCTTTGGACACGGGAGGGGGATAGGCCTCGGGCCGTCGATCGCAGCCTCTTGACGGTAAGCCCGGGGTTGAGGCGCGCTTCCGCCATGGCGGACTTCGCCTCTTCCAACTTGTCGTCGCACGCAAGCGCGGCGGCAAGACACGATTGGTTGCGCATTCACAAATCTTTTCTTGCTAAAAATGTATAAGAAAATCCTTTATCACCAATCTTGCCGTCTAATATAACTTCAATGGGGCGACAATTGTTTCTCGATAAAATATTGAACACCTCGCTCTGAGGCAGCGCGTGCATTTCCATGATCCCTCCGTGTTCTATAAACGCAAGGTATTCTGGAAGAATGAAATTATAGCCAAAAATGACACAGGGAATTTGAAAAAACGCGATGCCTCCGGGCTTCAAACGCGATAGTATTGCGTCAATAAGCATGACCATCATTGGAGGAGGATTGTGTTGAAGCACAATCAAGGAAATCGCGACGTCGACGTCCGCCGTTCCCGTGAGAAATTCATCGAGCAGAAAAAAATCGAAGTTGCGGCGGCCAAGATATTGCAATCTCTTTCGCGCGAAATTCAGATGAGGAGCGCTGACGTCTACGCCTATGTATCTTTGGAACATGGCGGATAAATGCTCCCCCATGCGTCCGACGCCGCATCCGAAATCGAGCACGGAGCCGCCGAGCCTGGGCGATAGACCGGAGCGCCGGCAGGCCGCGACAAACGCATCGACATCCGATTTCCCGGTCTCATAGAAAGATCGCTCCGCCGACGGCGTCAACTCGCCCTTGCGGTACCGCGGAGATGTCAGGACCGACCAGTGTGGATCGTCATCCCCATATTTTGTCCAGACATCGCGAACATGCTCTCTCAGGCGCCCCATGTCTTCGGCGCCGCAGCTCAAATCGATGTGATTTGAGCCGACATAATGAAAACAGGACGCGCCCGCCTTGGCGATGCTGCGATTTCGAGACGCTGAATTGAAGAGAAAGCGCCTGGTTCGCTCCCAAAAGATTGGAGAATTATAGATCACGTAGCTGTATTCGGGATCGCGTCTCAGCAAGACGCGCCAGCAGATCTTGAGAACGTCGCGCGCCGCAAGACCCATGCCGTTCTCCAATTTTCCATTCGTCGAGGCGCGACACCTTCTCCAGCGTCAGGATACTCTGTCGCGGTCGGCGGCGCCGCGCCGGGCGCACCATGTCGTGGTCCGTCGGGCATCGCGGGGAGCGTATCGCCAGGCCAATGCGGCGCAGATTGCTATCCCCTGTGCGGCGCCAACGGCCGCCGCGGTATTCCTATACGGGAAGCACAGCATAGGCGCTTGTTTCCTGCTTGAGCGTGAACCGCCCGTCGATCCATTCCTCGATGCCGCGGCGCAGCCAGTCGACGACGCCCGAGGCTGTTGATCGGCGCGCTGAGCATTGGGGCGGCGGGATTCGCGGCGGGCTGGTCGATGGCCATTTTCTCGCCCGACAGCCGCCGCCAGACCGCCCCGCTCAACGACCTGTTCATCGACGCGCCGCTCGACCCGCAGGGGTAGGCGCTCAGGGGGAAAGGCGAACGAGGTCGTGAAGCGCAACGCGCGCTTCGAGTGCGCATGGGACAAATTGCTGCTCACCTTAGGCGCGGCGTTGCGCCGAAATACGCCAATCGACCTCAACTGGTCCTTTCTCGAAAGCGGACATTGTCTCGGCATGGCCCCTGCGACCTTCGTGGCCCGTCGGGCGCAAGTCGACAGCGGAAAAGGCGGTCGCCGCTTGGGCGCCATTCGCTTGTGTTAGGGCCTCGAGTCGACCCGACGATCGGCGTTCGCTTGTCCCGTTGGCTCGAGCTCCGCGGTTCAGTCATCGGGCGCCGGCGCGGTTGGCGGTTTCGCCGGCCGCCAATTCGATGATTTCCGCCGTGATTTCCTCCTGCCGCACCGACCGTCGCGTCGCCTCGAGCGCGCCGAGTTCGCGCTCGATATGGCGCCGCGCCGCGGCCATCGCCTCCATGCGCGCCTCGTTCTCCGCGGCGAACGCATGCAGCGCGGCGTTGCAGAGCTGCGCGTGAACGTATTCGGCGGTAAGGTCTCTCAGCAGCGTCTCGGGCGCGAGATTCAGCAGCGGCGCCTCGGCATGCGTCGAACGCGGGAAAGCGGCAAAGTCGAGCGGGAACAAGGCGCGGCGCGAGATCGATGCGCTGCGGCCTGGCCGCCATTGGGTGAATACCGCCTCGAGACGGTCGATCTTGCCGGAGGCGATGCGGTGATAGAGTGCTTCGGCGATGCGGTCCGCGAGTCTGGGAATGCCCAGCGTGTGCGGCGGCATGCCGCTCTTCCAGGCGGCGACCAGGCCCCGTTCGGCGGCGAGCGAGGCGCCGCGGGCGCCGACGAGGAACAGCTCGGACGCCGCGCTTTCCGCGCCGACAAAGTCAAGCACGCGCTCGCTGAACGCGCCGGCGAAACCTTGTTCGGCGCAGAACACCACGAGCGCCGCCCCGCCCGGACGACGCCCGCCCTCGGAGCGGGGCGCGAAAGTCGCCTCGAGCGAGCGCCCGATCGCCGCTGCGATCGTCGCGGCATAGCTGTCGACGGCGACGAGCTCGCCGCGCGCCTGCCGCGCCCGCGCCGCGGCGATGCCGCGGATCGCGTTGACGACGGCGCCGAGCTGACGGACGCCGTCGATCCTGGCGCTAATTTCGGCGAGGCGCTCGGTCATGGCGCGCTCGTCGCCGGCGCCGAACCTTTCTGGCCGACCGCCCGCGTATAGTGCTGGAGGGCTTCGCGCAACGCGTGCCTCAGCGCCTCGTCGAGCGCCCCCGTCGCCTGGATCTGGCGGACGGCCTCGGAGGCGTCTCGATCGAGCGCCGCGCCGAGGCCGCGCCGGAATTCGAGCAGGGCCGGCAGCGGCAGCTCGTCCAGCAAACCCGATTGGACCGCGATGACCAGCGCGACCTCCTCGGCCAGACGCAGCGGCGCGTGCTGGGGCTGATTGAGGATTGCGCGGATGCGCGCGCCGCGCGTCAGTTGATCGCGCACCCTCGCATCGGGCATGCCCCCGAAGCGGGTGAATATCTCCAGCTCGAGGAACTGCGCGTAATCGAGGCGCAACGTGTCGGCGGCGGCGCGCAACGCTTGCGCCTGTGTCTTGCCGCCGACGCGGCTGACGCTGACGCCGACGTCCACCGCCGGCTTCTGGCCTTCATAGAAGAGCCTGGCGTCGAGCACGATCTGACCGTCGGTGATCGAGATCAGGTTGGTCGGGATATAGGCGCTGAGGTTGCCCGCGTCGGTCTCCGCGATCGGCAGGGCGGTCAATGTGCCGGCGCCTTTGGCCTTCGACAGTTTCGCGGCGCGCTCCAGCAGCCGCGCATGGACATAGAACACGTCGCCCGGATAGGCCTCGCGCCCGGGCGACTGGCCTGTCAGCAGCGCGATCTCGCGATGCGTGGCGGCGTGTTTGCTGAGATCGTCGACCACGATGAGCGCGTGTCCGCCACGATCACGAAAATATTCCGCCATCGTGAACCCCGCGAAAGGCGCGATCCACCGCAATCCGGCCGAACTCGCGGCGCGCGCGACCACGATGATGCAGCGCTCCGCCGCGCCGGCCGCCTGGATCGCATCGATCGCGCGGCGTACGCTCGAGCTCTTTTGTCCGACCGCGACATAGACGCAGACGATGTCGCTCGTCTTCTGGTTGATGATGGCGTCGATCGCGATGGTCGTCTTGCCGATCGCGCGGTCGCCGATGATGAGCTCGCGCTGGCCGCGGCCGAGCGCAAAAAGCGCATCGATGGCGACAAGCCCGGTCTGCACCGGCTGGGTCACCAGGTCGCGGTCGATGATCCCGGGCGCGGGGCGCTCGATCGGCTCCCGGCGCTCTGCGACGATCGGCCCCTTGCCGTCGAGCGGACGACCGAGCGGATCGACGATGCGTCCGAGCAGCGCAGGTCCAACCGGCACGCGCACCACCTCGCCCGTCCCGCGCACGGCGTCGCCGGCTTCGATCGTGTCGACGCCATCGAGCAGGACGCAGCCGATTGTGGTGCGGTCGAGCGCATAGGCGAAGCCGAACTGTCCCCTTTCGAACCGCAGGAGTTCATCGAGGCGCGCGTCCGGCAATCCGGAGACCATCGCCACGCCGTCGCCGACCGCCTCGACGCGCCCTCTCTGTTCGGTGCGCGCGCCGAGCGCGACGGCGCCGACCGCGGCGCGCGCCCGCGCGAGCCAGGCGTCGGCGCCTGCGTCAGAGCCGTTCGTCATGTGCGAGGTCCGCCAGAATCGAAGCAAGATCGGCGCGCCAGGAATTCTTCACGACGAGGTGGGGTCCCCGCAATTCGAGCCCGGCGATAAGCGCCTTGTCCGAATTGAAGACGATCGTCGCATCGACGCCCAGGGCCTGCGCGATCGCCTTGGCGCACCGTTCCTGTTCGGTTTTCTCCAGCGGCGCCGCGGTAATCGCTTCAAGCGTCGCCCCCCCGGCTGCGGCGATGCGCGCCGCCTCGGGCAGCGCTCTGATTTCCGCCACCAGCCAGTCGAGAAAAGCCGCGCGGACGGTCGGACCGTCGAGGCGGCCCACCAGCCTCTGCGCGATGTCGATCGCGAGGCGCTCAGCGCCGTCCGCCCAGGCTTTGTCGGCCGCCTGCCGGTCCTTGGCGATCGCCGCCTTCGCCGCGTCGCGCAGCGCCTGCGCCTCCTTTTCCGCCTCTCCGAGCCGCGCTTCGCGCGCGCGGTCGGCGGCTTGCCGGGCGGTGTCGAGGATCGACAGGCGTTCGCTCGCAAAGCCCGCGCGCGTGCGTTCGATCTGGGCCAGGGCGGCGCTCGCCGCACTCCGCTCAGCCTCTGCCTCGGCCAGAACCTTCCGCGTCGCGGCGCGGCGCTGCTCGATCATCGCGGCGACCGGTCGCCAGAAGAAATGCCCGAGCAGCCAGACCAGGATGACGACATTGACGGCCTGAATGCCGAGCGTCCACCAGTTGATGGTCATGGCGTCATTTCAGCAAGGGATTGGCGAACAGCAGCAGCAGCGCGATGACCAGGCAATAGATCGCCATCGTTTCGATCATCGCCAGGCCAACGAACAGCGTGCGCGAGATGGTGTTGGCGGCCTCAGGCTGCCGCGCGATCGCGTCCATCGCGGCGGCGACCGCTCGCCCCTCGGCGAGCGCGGGGCCGATCGCCCCGAACGAAACCGCGACGGCGGCCGATATGATGCTGACGAAGGCTAACCAGTTCATGGAGGCGTCCTTAGGTTCGAAGCGTCGGGTCCGGATTTCTGTTCGCCGATCGCGCCGGCGATGAACACCATCGCCAGGACCGCGAAAATGTAGGCCTGCACAGCGCCGGTGAGCAGGTCGAGCGCCATCAGAGGGATCGGCGCGATGAGCCCCGCCAGCGACAGCACGATTCCGACCACGAATACGCCGCTCATGACGTTGCCGAACAAGCGCACCAGCAGCGAGAAGGCGCGCGTGAGGCTCTCGATGAAGTTGAGCGGGATCATGATCGGATTCGGCCAGGCGAAGGCGGCGAGGTAACCGCGCACGCCGCCCGCGCGCACGCCGAACCATATCACCGCGAGAAACACGAGCAGGGCAAGCGCGGCGTCGGTCTCGATATGCGCGGTGGGCGGCTCGACGCCGGGAATGAGCGAAGACCAGTTGGCGACGAAGATGAAGACGAAGAGCGTGCCGATGAAGGCGCGATAGGGCTGCGGCTCGACGCGCATCGTGTCGCGAATCTGGCTATCGACCGTTTCGACGATCAGCTCGAAGAAGGCCTGGGCGCGCGACGGTGCGAGGGACAGACTGCGAGACATCAGAATGGCGCCGAGAACTAGCGCGAGCATGATCGCCCAGGTGGCGACCACGCCAGCGGTGATCGGCGCCGGCCCGATGCAGAACAACGCGACGCTGGAGAGCGGCGACTTCATCGCGGCGCTCCCCCAAGCCTGCGCATGATCAAGGATCGCGCGACGAGAATGCCGAGCGCCATGGCCAGCAGGGGCGGCGCGCCTCGCAGGCTGGCGAAGATCAGGAGGGCGCCCAGCAAAGCGAAGCGTCCGACGACGAGAACGGCAGTCGCGCCGACGCGTCCGTCGCCGGCGAGCCGACGCGCGCTCCACCACACGCTGCGAAAATAAAGCAGGCCGGCGGCGATTCCCACAGCGAGGGGGACGAAGAGGCCGAAAGCCGTGAGCCAGGAGGAGAGCCCGGAGAACGCGTATGAACTCATGCGCTCTTCATCCATTTCCAGGCCGACCAGCACCCCAGAGCGGCGCCGAGCAGCAGCAACGGCGCAGTCCAGAACAGTCCCGAGCCGAACGCCCGGTCGAGCCAGCGCCCGGCGAACATGCCGACCAGCATCGGAAAGACGATGATCCAGCCGAGCACGCCGATCTGCGCGAGGCGGCGCGCCACCGAGGGCTCGCCTTCGCGCCGCCAGCGTCGATGGCGCTCCTCGCGCAGCCGGACGCTCTTGACCAGCGGATCCAGCTCGCTCTGATCGTCGGGCGTCGTCATGCGAAGGTCGCCGATCGACCGCCCCCGCCCGGGCGCAGATGGAGCATGATCTGGCGGATCGCGTTGAGCTGCAGGCGCGCGCTTTCGGTGCGTGCGACGCGCTCCGTTTCAATGTCGGCGCGGAAGCGGGCGAGCACCGTCTCTTCCAGCGTGGCGAGATCGTCGCTGGCGATCGCCTCGCGCGTGGCGATGGCGATCTGCCGCCCCAAGGTCACCGAGAGGACGCCGCGGCGCACCGCGCAATAGCGGTGCGCGCCGCTCTCGCTCGTCCAACGAACCACCGAAACGATGAGGCTGGTCAGAAAATCGGCGTGATGGGGCAGCACGCCAAAGCCGCCGGTCGCATCCTCGGCGCGGAGCGCCGCCACTTGATCCTCGTCGACGACGACCGCCAGCGGCGTCACGATGCGCAGTTTCATGTCGACCGCTCCTTCGTCTTGCCCGCCGCCTGCTCCTTCTGGCGCGCCTCCTCGAGGGTTCCCACCATATAGAGCGAACTCTCGGCCCAGTCGTCGGTCTCGCCTTCGAGAATCGCGCGGCAGCCGCTCAATGTATCGGCGCGCGCGACGCTGCGCCCCGGCGCTCCGGTAAAAGCTTCGGTGACCACGAAGGGCTGGCTGAGAAAGCGTTGCAGCCGGCGCGCGCGCTTGACGATCAGGCGGTCGGCGGCGCCGAGTTCCTCCACCCCTAGCAGCGCAATAATGTCCTGGAGGTCCTTGAAGCGCGCCAGCGCCTCGCGCGAGCGCTCGGCGATTTCATAGTGCGCCTGTCCGACCACCAGCGGGTCGAGCAGCACGGAGGACGAGGCGAGCGGATCGACGGCGGGGTAGAAACCCTCGGCGGCGAGCGAACGCGAGAGCATGATCAGACTGTCCATGTGGCTCGAAATCGTCGTCACCGCCGGATCGGTGAAATCGTCCGCCGGGACATAAACCGCCTGGATCGCCGTCACCGCCGCCCCGGCCACCGAAGCGATGCGCTCCTGCAGCGCGGCGACTTCGCTCGCCAGCGTCGGCTGATAACCGACGCGCGACGGCAGGCGTCCCAGCAGGCTCGACACTTCGGCGCCCGCCTGCACGAAGCGGAAGACATTGTCCATCAGCAGAAGCACGTTCCGGTGCTTCTGGTCGCGGAAATATTCGGCGATCGTCAAGGCGGTCAGCGGCACGCGCCAGCGCGCGCCAGGCGGTTCGTTCATCTGGCCATAGACAAGAACGGTGCGCGCGAGCACACCCGAGCTCTGCATGTCGGTGAGCAGTTCATGGCCTTCGCGCGAGCGCTCGCCGACCCCGGCGAAGACGGAGATGCCCTGGTATTTCTCGACCATGGCGTGGATGAGCTCCATCACCAGCACCGTCTTGCCGACGCCGGCGCCGCCGAACATGGCGGCCTTTCCGCCTTGGGCGAGCGGCGCAAGGAGATCGATCACCTTGATGCCCGTCTCGAATATCGCATTGATCGACGTCTCGTCTTCGAGCCTCGGCGGCGCATTATGGATACCGCGTCGGGGCGTGTCGGCCGCCAGCGGCGGGCCGCCATCCCTGATCGCCCCGATCGCGTCGATGAGCCGCCCGAGCACAGCCTCGCCGACCGGCGTCGAAATCGGCAACCCGGTCGCGTGAACCTTGACCCCGCGCGCGAGACCCGCCGTGGCCTGCAGAGCGAGGCCGCGCACGGTGTTCGGATCGGCATGGCTGTGAACTTCGAGAACAAGCGGCTCGGGCCGGTCCCACTGCACGATGAGCGCGGTATTGATCGGCGGGAGGGCCTGTCCGGCGAAGCTGACCTCAACGACGGCGCCGCGGACCGCTACAATCGTGCCTGTTGACGCGAGGGCGTCCATGACTTGTCCGATGACTCTTTGATGTAACACTATCGAAGCTTGGCACGATCCTCCCGCGGCGCTTTGATCAAGATTAAATCACCCGCGGGCATTTTCGCCGCCAGCGGCGTGGAGGGCAGTTCTATCGCTCCATCCCGGGCGTATTCTCGGCAACTTGCGCGATCATCGCGGCGAACGCGTTGCGGTCTTCAATTGGGAAAAATGCCCTCTTGGGAGCAGCTCGGCCAACGCGTCGCCCTGCGCGACGCAGTTCACGCTCCGACGCGTCTTTCTGCGACTGCGCGCACGGAGTTGCGGCTATCGGGCATCCGCTTTCGCCTCTCAAGCGCCCGTAAACCACCAGTCCGCTTCCCACCAATCTCGACCAGTGGGACGACGGCTACGGGGCACTGCGACAGGCCCGCCCCGGACGTCCCCGCCCCTACCCCGCCAGCAGCCTCATCGCCTCGGCGTGCACGCGCCGGTCGCCGGCGGCGACGATGCGGCCGCCCGCCGCCGCGGGGCCGCCTTCCCAATTGGTGACGACGCCGCCGGCGCCTTCGATGATCGGCTCCAGCGCGACGATGTCGTGCGGCTTGAGATTGGATTCGACGACGACGTCGATGAAACCCGACGCGAGCATGCAATAGGCGTAGCAATCGCCGCCGTAGCGCGTCAGGCGGGTCGGCTTCTCCACGCGATGGTAGGCCGCCCGGTCCTCGTCGTTGAACAGCAGCGGGCTGGTGGTCATCAATGTCGCCTCGGCGAGCGACGGGCAGGCCCGCGCGCGCAGCGTGCGGGTGGTCCATTCGCCATTGGCGCTGTCGCCGCGGGGCAGCGCCAGGCCGCGCCAGCGCGCGCGCTTGCCGTCGCCGAAATAGCGCTCGCGGGTGAAAGGCTGGGCCATCATGCCGTAGACCGGCCGGCCGCGATGCATCAGGCCGATCAGCGTGCCCCAGGTCGGCAGGCCGGAGATGAAGCTCTTGGTGCCGTCGATCGGATCGAGCACCCACACATATTCGGCGTCCGGCCGGTCCTGCCCGTATTCCTCGCCGATCACCCCATGCGCCGGAAAGGTCTGGCCGATCAGCCGGCGCATCGCGACTTCGGCGGCGCGGTCCGCCTCGGTCACCGGATCAAAAACGCCGCCCTTCGATTTGTCCTCGGCGCGGATGGCGCTACGGAAAAACGGCGTGATCACTTCACTGGAGACTTGCGCGAGGCGCTCGACGAAGGCGGCGAAATCAACGGCGGTCATGTCGGGCGCCCCCGGCGAGCCCGATGCGCTGCGAAAAATGCATATGAGCTATACCTGTGATGTTGAACCATCCGGACCGATCGCCCGGGAGCGTTCTCTTAAACCTTTGTTTTGTATGACTATACCAACCTGTTATCGCCCATATTTCACACATCAGGAAAGCTATTAACCGGCGTATTCCACATCATTCTATCCCGCCGCGCCGAAGCGTCGCAAAAAATATCTTGCATTTGGTGCGACGCACGGCGATATTGTTGCGGTGCGGCATGACCTGCCGCATATGCCCTCCTTGGGCGTTTCCTCCCTAGACTCAGGCCGCTTGTGGCGACACAGGCGGCCTCCTTTTTGGTCGGGAGGCGAATCGGGCGAGGCCCGCTCATTCCGCCGCGATTTGCGAGCGCCCGATGTGATGGGCGATGCGATTCGCCAGCAGCGCGGCCATCGCAAACAGGTCGGCGCTCAATTGCCGCCATCGCGCCGATTTCACCATCGCGCGTTCATCCATGTAGAGCGCGCGATTGATTTCGATCTGCACGACATGCCGCGAAGCCGCCGGCGCGCCGTAATGTTCGGTGATGAAGCCGCCCGCGTAAGGCTTGTTGCGCCGCACCGAATAGCCGGCGCGTCGAAGCGCGCTCTCCACGGTATCGACGACCCACGGGGCCGCGCTCGCGCCGTAGCGATCGCCGATGACAAAATCGGTCGCGCCGCCCTCGGCCATGCTCGAAGGCATGGAATGACAATCGAGCAGCGCCGCCACGCCGAAACGGCTCGCGGCGCGCTCGATGAGATTGCGCAAGGCCTGGTGGTAAGGCTTGTAAAGCGCGGCGATCCGGGCCATCGCCTCGTCGACCGGAATCGGCCCTTTGTAGATCTCCTGCGCTTCCCCGACCACCCGCGGGATCGTGCCGAGCCCGCCGGCGACGCGCAGCGAGCGGGTGTTGGCGTAGGACGGCAGCCGGCCCGCGAACATCAAGGGATCGAGCTCGAACGGCTCGCGATTGAGATCGAGATAGGCGCGCGGAAAGTTCGCGCGCATCAGCGGCGCGCCGATCTCGACGCAGGGCGCGAACAAGTCGTCGACGAACGCATCTTCGGACCGGCGCAGCGTGAGCGCATCGAGCCGGGAAGAGGCGAGAAAACTACTGGGATAGATCCGCCCCGAGTGCGGCGAATTGAAGACCAGCGGCGTCGCCAGAACGTGCGGTTCGAATATCTCAAACGGCGCCGCGCGATCCGCGTCGGACGAATCGGGATCGCGAAAATCGAGGCCCTGGAAGTCCGAGACTTCGGCGCTTTCGCTCCCCATCGTGTGGCCACGCATCTGGTCTGTCTCGTTTTCGAACGCAATCCCGGCGCCCGCCTTGCAACGGATATGCGCGAGACTGGAGATCGCCGCGACTATGCTTCAATATGCCGGACGGCGCGACAAATATCGTTCGCCCGGCGCCGCAAAAAGGAACACAATCGTCCGCCGGACTCACCAGGCGGCCGCGGGGTCCGCGCCGAGGCGACGCTCTCGTCGATCGGCGCGGGAATTTCATTCGTTCTTCATCGCCTTCACTCGATTTTTACTGATATGAGACGATGGTGAATTGGCATCCGAGGGGAAATAATGAACGCGCCGGTCGAAATCGCAACCAAGATTCTTCTCGCCGAAGACGACAACGACATGCGCCGCTTCCTGGTCAAGGCGCTGCAGACCGCCGGCTATAACGTCGCCTCCTTCGACAATGGCCTGTCCGCCTACAATCGTCTGCGCGAGGAGCCGTTCGAACTGTTGCTGACCGACATCGTCATGCCGGAGATGGACGGCATCGAGCTGGCGCGGCGGGCGACCGAGCTCGATCCGGAAATCAAGGTGATGTTCATCACCGGTTTCGCCGCGGTGGCGCTCAACCCGGACAACAATGCGCCCAAGGACGCGCGCATCCTGTCCAAGCCGTTCCATCTGAAAGACCTCGTCAACGAGGTCCAGCGGCTGCTCGCCGCCTGACGCGCGAATCGCTCGCGCCCGCCCGGCGGGGCCATCAGCCATAATCCGGATTTTACCGCCCCGACGCGCCCGTCTGGCCTTGACGGGCTCGCCGGGCGCCCCTATCTCAGCGCCGGCTGTTAGCACTCGTCTTGTTGAGTGCCAACACGGCTGAAACCGACCCGGGCCCGACGCCCGGGCGAACGCGAGATAGGAAGCTCAACTCATGAAATTCCGTCCCCTGCATGACCGTGTCGTCGTCCGTCGCCTCGAGGGCGAGGAGAAGACGAAGGGCGGCATCATCATTCCCGACACCGCCAAGGAAAAGCCCCAGGAGGGCGAAGTGATCGCCGTCGGCCCCGGCGGGCGCGACGAAGCCGGCAAGCTGACCCCGCTCGACGTCAAGAAGGGCGACAAGGTGCTGTTCGGCAAGTGGTCGGGCACCGAAGTCAAGATCGATGGTCAGGAGCTTCTGATCATGAAGGAATCCGACATCATGGGCGTGGTCGGCTGATCCCGGCGTTTTCCCAGATTTTCCCGTCTTTCAGACCCGGCACGGGTCAGGAGTTTTAGAACCATGGCAGCCAAAGAAGTACGTTTTTCCTCTGACGCCCGCGAGAAAATGCTGCGCGGCGTCGACATCCTCGCCAATGCGGTGAAGGTGACGCTCGGCCCCAAGGGCCGCAATGTCATTCTCGACAAATCGTTCGGCGCGCCGCGCATCACCAAGGACGGCGTCACCGTCGCCAAGGAGATCGAGCTCGACGACAAGTTCGAGAACATGGGCGCCCAGATGGTGCGCGAAGTCGCCTCCAAGACCAATGACAAGGCGGGCGACGGCACCACCACCGCCACCGTGCTCGCCCAGGCGATCGTGCGCGAAGGCGCCAAATATGTCGCCGCCGGCATGAACCCGATGGACCTCAAGCGCGGCGTCGATCTCGCGGTCGCCGAGGCGGTCAAGGACATCGCCAAGCGCTCCAAGAAGATCAAGGATTCGGCCGAGGTCGCGCAGGTCGGCACCATTTCGTCGAACGGCGACAAGTCGATCGGCGAAATGATCGCCAAGGCGATGCAGAAGGTCGGCAACGAGGGCGTCATCACGGTCGAGGAGGCCAAGACCGCCGAAACCGAACTCGACGTCGTCGAAGGCATGCAGTTCGATCGCGGCTATCTCAGCCCCTATTTCATCACCAACGCCGAGAAGATGATCGCCGAGCTCGACGAGGCCTATATTCTCATCCACGAGAAGAAGCTCTCCTCGCTGCAACCGATGCTCCCCGTTCTCGAGGCGGTGGTTCAGGCCGGCAAGCCGCTGGTCATCATCGCCGAGGACATCGAGGGCGAGGCTTTGGCGACGCTGGTCGTCAACAAGCTGCGCGGCGGCCTCAAGGTCGCGGCGGTCAAGGCGCCCGGCTTCGGCGATCGCCGCAAGGCGATGCTCGAGGACATCGCGATCCTCACCGGCGGCCAGATGATCGCCGAGGACCTCGGCATCAAGCTCGAGAACGTGACGCTCCAGATGCTCGGCCGCGCCAAGCGGATTCGCATCGAGAAGGAGAACACCACGATCATCAACGGCTCCGGCAAGAAGGCCGACATCGAGGGGCGCATTGCGCAGATCAAGGCGCAGATCGAGGAGACCACCTCGGACTACGACAAGGAGAAGCTGCAGGAGCGTCTGGCCAAGCTGGCCGGCGGCGTCGCGGTGATCCGCGTCGGCGGCGCAACCGAAGTCGAGGTCAAGGAAAAGAAGGATCGCGTGGAAGACGCGCTCAACGCCACCCGCGCCGCGGTCGAGGAAGGCATCGTTCCCGGCGGCGGCGTCGCGCTTTTGCGCGCCAAGGCGGCGGTCGCCAAGCTCAAGAGCGAAAACGCCGATGAGCAGGCCGGCATCAACATCGTGCTCAAGGCCTTGGAATCGCCGATCCGCCAGATCGTCGAAAACTCCGGCGTCGAAGGTTCGATCGTGGTCGGCAAGATCCTCGAGAACAAGTCGCAGACCTTCGGCTTCAACGCGCAGACCGAGGAATATGTCGACATGATCGAGGCCGGCATCGTCGACCCCTCGAAGGTCGTGCGCACCGCCTTGCAGGACGCCTCCTCGGTGGCCGGCCTGCTGATCACCACCGAGGCGATGGTCGCCGAACTGCCGAAGGACAAGCCCGCCATGCCGATGGGCGGTGGCGGCGGCGGCGGCATGGGCGGCATGGATTTCTGATCCACGCCCACGCGCTGACGGATTGCGAAAGGGGCGGCTTCGGCCGCCTCTTTTTTTGCGCGATTTGCCGAGCGGCCCTCCGGGCGCGGGCCATCTCAGCTTTTCGCCGCGGCCCATTCGCGCGCGCCCGAGCCGACGAGATCGCCGATGCGTCCGCCGCGCGCCTCGCCGAGCGCCGCCGACAGGCCGCTGAGGATTTCTCCGATCAACCCCGGCCCGCGATAGACCAGCGCGGTGTAGAGTTGCACGAGGCTGGCGCCCGCCTGGATCTTGGCCAGCGCGGCCGGCGCGCCGTCGACGCCGCCGCAGCCGATCAGCGCAAACGCCCCCTCGGCGCGCAGGAACGCCCGCGCCAGGGTGCGCGTCGACAGATCGAACAGCGGCCGGCCGGAAAGCCCGCCGCTTTCGCTCGCGTGGCGGTCCTGCAGGGTCGGCGGGCGGCTGACGGTGGTGTTGGAGATGATCATGCCGTCGACGCCGCGCGCCTGCGCGACGGAGACGATGTCGTCGAGCGCGATCAGGTCGAGGTCGGGGGCGATTTTCACCAGCACCGGGCGGCGGACCGCGCAGGCGTCGCGCGCCTCGATCACCCGCGCGATCAGCTCGTCGAACGCGCCGCGCCGCTGCAGCTCGCGCAGGCCGGGCGTATTGGGCGAGGAGATATTGATCGTCAGGTAGCTCGCGACGTCGGCGAAGGTTCTGACGCCCGACACATAGTCGGCGAGCCGGTCGGTCGAATCCTTGTTCGCGCCGATGTTGACGCCGACGATCCCGCGAGGACGGCGGCGCGACAGGCGCGCATGGGCGGCGTCATAGCCGTCGTTGTTGAAGCCCAGCCGATTGACCAAAGCCTGGTCGCGCGTCAGGCGAAACAGCCGCGGCCGGGGATTGCCGGCCTGGGCGCGCGGCGTCAGCGTGCCGACCTCGACGAAGCCGAAGCCGGCGCCGAGCAGCGCGCCGGGAACCTCGGCGTTCTTGTCGAAGCCCGCCGCCATGCCGAGCGGATTGGCGAACGCCAGACCGAACGCCGCGACGGCGAGGCGCGGATCGTCGCGCCGGCGTCCGCCCGACGGAGCCAGCCGCAGCGCGGCGATCGCCGCGCGGTGCGCGGTCTCCGGCTCCAGCTTCGAGAGAAGCGGCAGCGCCAGCGCGCCGAGCGCCCGCATCATGCGCCAAGATTTCCAAAGACGTGGCGCCCGTCGGCGCCGAGCGGCAGCGCCCGCGTCCAGCGCACCGCCGACAGCGGCAACGACCCGTAGAGGTGTGGGAACAGGGCGCCGCCGCGCGCCGCCTCCCAGCGCAGGGCCGGCCCGAGCGCCTCGGCCTCGATCGCCGCCAGCACGAGATCATTGCGCCCGGCGAACCATTTGGCGGCGGTCTCGGCGGCCTGCGCCGCCGTCGAGAAATGGATGTAGCCGTCGGCGCGATCGACCGGCGCGCCGGTGAAGACGCCCGCCGCCTCCGCGCCGCGCCATTCATCGGCGCCGGCGATCTTGAAGATGAGCGTCATCGCCCCTCGCGGTTGCCAAACGCCTCGCTGGACCTGCCTGGCGAAGCCTTGCTCGGGCGGCGGCGATCCCGCCGAACGCGCGCATCGGCGCCGCGCGTCAATCCTGCAGCATGTGCTTGAGCAGCTCAAGTTCGTCGTTCAGCGCCCGATCGGCGTGCGACAGGCCTTCGATCTTGCGCACCGCGTGCAGCACGGTGGTGTGGTCGCGCCCGCCGAAGCGGCGCCCGATCTCGGGCAGCGAACGCAAGGTCAGCGTCTTGGCGAGATACATCGCGATCTGCCGCGGTTTGACCACCGTCGCCGTGCGGCGCGACGACAGGATGTCGGCGCGCGTCACGCTGTAATGGCTGGCGACCAGCTTCTGGATGTCTTCGATTTTCACCCGTTTGGGCTCATGCGGGCGCACGAGGTCGCGGATCGCGATTTCGGCGGTCTCGACGCTGAGCGGCGCGCCGGTCAGCGTCGTATGCGCGAGAAGGCGATTGACCGCGCCGTCGAGGTCGCGCCCGTTCGAATTGATGGAGCGCGCGACGAACGCAAGGACGGCCGGCGCGACTTCGAAATTGGGCTGGGTGAGCTGGGCAACCGCAATGCGCGCTTCCAGGATCTTGATGCGCAATGGCTCGTCGAGGCCGCCCATCTCGACGCACAGGCCGCCGGCCAGGCGCGAACGCACGCGCTCCTCCAGCGCCTCGAGGTCGCCGGGCGGCCGATCGGCGGCGACCACCACCTGCCGTCCCGCGTCGACCAGCGCATTGAGCGCATGGCAGAACTCGGTCTGAATGGACTTGCCCTGCAGGAACTGCGCATCGTCGAAGATCAGCAGGTCGATCGAGCGCAGGCTTTCCTTGAACGCGATCGCCGTCTGCGCCTTCAGCGCGGCGACGAAGCCGTACATGAATTTTTCCGCCGTGAGATAGATGGCGCGCCGCCCCTGGGCGGTCGCCGCGTGCGCGATGGCCTGCAGCAGATGGGTCTTACCGAGCCCGACCGCGGCGTGAATATAGAGCGGGCTGAAGGCCGGCAATTGCCCGGACCTTGTTTCGGTGACCCGCTGCGCCGCCGAATAGGCGAGCTGGTTCGAGCGCCCGACCAGAAAGGTCGAAAAACTCAATCGTCGATCGAGCGGCGAGCCGGGCAGCGAATCCGGAGCGGCGGCGCCCTCGTCGCGGCGCCCCGGCGCGCGCGGCCCCGCCTCATGACGCGGCGCAACGCCATATTCGGCAGGCGCGGCCTCGTCCGGCGCCGCGCGGCGAACGGTGTTCGGCGGAGCCGCCAGCGGCGACTGGGTCGACGAGCGCACCGCGAGGGTCAGGCCGGCGATCTCGCCGATCTCGCCGTTCAGCGTGGCGAGGATGCGGTCGAGGTAGTGGGATTCGATCCAGCTCTTGAGGAATCGGGTCGGCACGGTGAACCGGGCGTGACGGTTGGCGACGCCCTCCAGTTCGAGCCTGCCGAACCAGCTCGAGAAGACATCCTCGCCAAGTTCGGCTCTCAGGCGAGACCCGCATCGTTTCCAGGATTCCTCGAGGCTGCGCGATTTGCGAACCGTCGACACCGGATCTTCGACAATGACCTGAACGTCAGACATTTTGTGATTCTTTTCTTTGAATTGAGGCGAACAACGGCTCCGGTCGCAACCGCCAGGCAGCCGATGGATCAGGGATGGCGTCGCGCCAGCGTCAGGACTGCGCCCACGGCAGTCCGCCGGCTTTCCAACCGCCCACAGAGCCGCGCTTGCGCTTATCGTCGAGCGGCCCTTCGAAGCCCTCAGCGATGTTGTGGCAGCGCGTCTGCCCCGCCTCAGTCAAAGCAATCGCCGCCGCGCGCGAGCGCGCGCCGGAACGACACAGAAACAACACCGGCGCCGTGGCGGAAACCCCACGCGCGCGAAGGATCTCCAAAAGATGCGCCGTGAAATCCGGCGCGACCTTCATCGAAGGAAACTCCTGCCATTCGACGAAAATGGTCTCCTTGCCGAGGCCGGACAAATCCGGCGCGCCGACGTAGGTCCATTCGGCTTTGGTGCGAACGTCGACCAGAACAGCCGACTGATCTTTTTCCAAAATGGAATAGGCATCAATGACAGACACGTCCCCTGCGTATCCGTCTAACAGTTGGGTAGACATGGCCTCTCCTTCCACAGCCCGCACTGTGGTTTTTCTTTTTTTAGTTTATTGAAAACATCAGTAGAAAACGCCCAGAAGAGCGTTCCAAAAACCGCGCCCACCGCCTATAAGCGATGGCGATACGGCCATATACGCAACCTGAGCCGCTCTACATCGACTCTCGTTCTTGTTAAGATTACCGCTATTCAGCCGGCCCGCGATTGCCTCAACGCCATTGCTTTCCGTTTAATGAATATCGCACGGGCGTCGCACAGGAGCAACAGGGGCTGTAGCAAAAGTGTCTTGAATATGGCGACAGAATGGCGAGGTTAATCAACATCTCGCATTTGCATGATTGCAATGCCTTGACAAACCAAGAGAGTTTTTTGCGTTGATCTGTGGCGGCGGAACCTTCGTGCGACAGAATGATTCTTGGGCCTGTGGATTGGAACCGCGCCGGCCGCGGCGTCGCGCTCGGCGGAACCGTCTCTTTACCCGCAAGGCTTTGAATTATGATCGTTTTGCATGTTCGGCGATGGCGGAGCCCCGAAGCCCCCGGATTTGTTGTAATTTTGTCGCAATGAAGGAAATTTGATGGCTTTCGCGAGTCGGACGGGTGGGCGGCCGCCGCGATTTGGCTGAAGGAGGCGCGGCATGGCGGATTGGAGCGCGGCTCAATATTTGCACTTCGAAGCGGAGCGGACAAGGCCGGCCGCCGACCTGCTTGCCCGTGTTCCCGACGGGCCGATCGACCGCGTCGCCGATCTCGGTTGCGGTCCCGGCAATTCGACCGAGCTGCTGCGCGACCGCTTCCCGCAAGCCGCGATCGTCGGCGTGGATTCCTCGGACGACATGCTGACCAAGGCGCGATCGCGGCTGCCGCGCGTGAGTTTCGAGAAGGCCGACATTGCGCGATGGCGCGCCGATGCGCCATTCGACCTGATCTTCGCCAACGCCGTTCTGCAATGGATCCCGGATCATATCGCGGTGATGGTCCGGCTGATCTCCGATCTGGCGCCCGGCGGCCGCCTGGCGGCGCAGATGCCGGACAATCTCGACCAGCCTTCCCATGCACTGATGCGCAAGGTCGCCGCGCGGGCGCCGTTCAGCGCCAGGCTCGCCGGCGCGGCGGCCGCGCGCGAGGAGATCGGGGCGTTTGTCGACTATTACGCGGCGCTGGCCCCGGTCTGCGCCGAGATCGAGGCGTGGCGAACGACCTATGTGCACGCGCTCAGCGGTCCCGACGCCATTGTCGACTGGGTCGCCAGCACGGGGCTGCGGCCGTTCCTCGCGCCGCTCGCGCCGGATGAGAGACAGGCGTTCCTGGCCCAGTATCGCGAAGAGATCGCCGCCGCCTATCCGCCGCTCGCCGACGGGCGGGTGCTGCTGCCCTTCCCGCGGCTGTTTGTCGTGGCGGTCCGCGGGGCGACAGGTCAGGCGCGTGGTTAACGCTTCGTCAACGGGCGCGGCGCACACTCGCCATTCCGCAAGAAGAGGAAAGGCCGTGACGCTTTCACCTTTCCGCATGACCCATGCGATCATGGCGATCGGGCTGGCGATCGGCGGGAGCGCGATGGCGCAGGACCAGGGCAGCGTCAACCCCGCGCCGCTGCCTGCGCTCGCCAATCCCGGCGACCCGTCGCTGCCGGCCAAGCAGGTGTTCGGCCGCGCCCTGACGCCGACCGAGCTGCAGGCGCGCTCGATCGGCTTTTATTCGCGCGGCTGTCTCGCGGGCGCCATCGCGCTGCCGGTCGACGGCGAGACCTGGCAGGTGATGCGTCTGTCGCGCAATCGCAACTGGGGCAATCCGGCGATGATCTCGTTTCTCGAGCGCTTCTCGAAAAAGGCGGCGCGCCAGGGGATCTGGCCGGGCATCCTCGTCGGCGATATTTCACAACCGCGCGGCGGCCCGATGCTGACCGGCCACGCCTCGCATCAGGTCGGCCTCGACGCCGACATCTGGCTGACCCCGATGCCCGACCGCACGCTGACGCGCGGCGAGCGGGAGGAAATGTCCGCCGTCAATATGGTGACCGACGACGGGCTCGGCGTCGACCCCGCCCATTGGACCTCGCGTCAGGCGGGGATCATCAAGGCGGCGGCCGAAGAGCCCGAGGTCGAGCGCATCTTCGTCAACGCAGCGATCAAGAAGGCGCTGTGCGAAACCGCGCGCGGCGCCCCGTGGATGACCAAGGTGCGGCCCTACTGGGGGCACAACTACCACTTTCATGTCCGCATCGCCTGCCCGGCCGGCGAGACGACCTGCCAGCCTCAGGAGCCGGTTCCCCCGGGCGACGGCTGCGACAAGTCGCTGGCCTGGTGGTTCACCGACGAGGCGTTGCACCCCGCGGTCAACCCGAACGCCAAGCCGAAGCCGCCGCTGACGCTGGCGCAGATGCCGCCGGAATGCCGGCAGGTGGTGCTGGAGAAATGAGCGCGGATCGACTCTGAACCGCCGCGCGCCGCAAATCATCGCGGCCTCGTCGGCATGGCGAAACGGCCGGCCATATTCAGCCGCCGCCCGACGCTCTATTTTTCGGGCGCGCCGGCGTCGCTCGCGTTCGGCTTGACGTGACCCAGCCGGTCGGAGAGGGCGAGCATCAAGGTCGAGACGACGAACGTGAGGTGGATGCCGATCAGGAAATACAGATCCCGATCGGATTCCTGGCCGATCTCCATGAACGACTCCAGCAGCCTGATCGCGGTGATGGCGACGATCGACGTCATCAGCTTCAGCTTGAGTTCGCCGAAGTCGACACCTTCGATCCAGTCCGGCCAGTCGCGATGCTCGCCGGCGTCGATGCGCGAGACGAAGTTCACATAGCCCGAAATGATGACGATCACGATCAGCGAACCGGTCAGGGTGAGATCGACGATGGCGAGCACGCCGAGCATGACGCCCGCCTCGTTGAGGCTTTGGAAGCCGACGGCGAGGGCGTAGACGCGCAGGCCCACCTTGCCCAGCAACGCCAGAAGACCGAGCGCCAGCGCGAAATAGAACGGCGCCAGCAGCCAGCGGCTTGCGAACAGCACTCTTTCAAGAACGCGTTTGATCATCGGCTCGGTCCGCGGCGTCTTCAGGCATCCTGCCCGATCGGACCCGGCGCGGGCAAGCGGAGCCCGACGAGCCTATGCGCGAGCATGCCCGCCGCCATCGCCGCGACGAACACCAACGCGCGCGAGTTGAGAAAGCCGACGTCGACGACGCCGGGACCCGGGCAGATCCCGGCCAGACCCCAGCCGATTCCGAAGATCAGGCCGCCGACGACCAGCGGCCGGTCGATTGTGCGAACCGCCGGAATCCGCATCGGCTCGCCGTCGATGGCGATTCTGCGCCGTTTGGCGAGGGCGAACGCCGGCAGCGCGACGGCGACCGCGCCGCCCATCACGAAGGCCAGCGAAGGGTCCCACGGCCCGGCCAGATCGAGAAACCCCAGCACCTTGGCCGGCTCCGTCATGCCGGAGAGGCAAAGACCGATCCCAAAGGCGAGGCCGACTGCGAAACAGACAATGGCGCGCATGGTCGTCCCTCAAAACCGAACCCGGGCTCACGGCAGCAAATGACGGACGACAAACACGGTCGCCAAGCCAGACGCCATGAACAGCGCCGTGGCGACCAATGAGCGCGGCGACAGACGCGCGACGCCGCAGACGCCGTGTCCGCTGGTGCAGCCCGATCCGAGCCGCGTTCCAAACCCGACCAACAGGCCGGCGACAATCAGCGTCGGCCACGACGTTCCGATCAACGGCGGCCTGGCCGCCGAGAACAGGGCAAGCGCGCCGGGAGCCAGCAGCAGCCCGGCGATGAGCCAGAGACGCCAGCCGGCATCGCCGGGGCGCGGGTCGACCACGCCACCCACAATGCCCGCCGCGCCGAGCATGCGTCCGACGCCGAGGATCAGCGCCGCCGCCGCCAGGCCGATGATCAGGCCGCCGGCCAGCGACGTCCACGGGGTGAAATGCGCCCAATCCAGGATCATGCGCGCTCCTCAGAAAGAAGACTTAGCCTATGGAATGAGACGAATGCATTCAAGCCCCATTGGTGTGCGCGTATTTCTCCAGCAGCCGATGCGGCTTCTTCAACGCGTCGCGACGGAAAGGATCGCCGAGCTCCTGGGTGACCATGACCTCGATCACCGTCGTGCGGCCGCGCTTTTGCGCGTCGCAGGCTTTTCCGAGCGCCTCGCCGACCTGATCGAGCCGGTCCACCGTGACGCCTTCGGCGCCGAGCGAGCGGGCGACCTCGGCCCAGTTCGGGTTCCGCAGGTTCACACCGACAAACCGCCGGTCGTAGAAATCGACCTGGTTCTTCTTTTCGGCGCCCCATTGCTTGTTGTGGAACACCACCGCGGTGACCGGGATGTCCTCGCGCACGCAAGTGAGGAGTTCACCGAAGCTCATCGCAAAGGCGCCGTCGCCGACATAAGCGACCGCCGGGCGGCCCGGCGCGGCGACTTTCGCGCCGATGATGGTCGGCAGCGCATAGCCGCAATTGCCGAAACTCATCGCGGCGAACATGGAATTGGGCTTCCTGAACCGCAGGTAGGAATTGGCCACCGAGCAGATGTTGCCGATGTCGGTCGAAACCATCGCGTCCTGGGGCATCGCCGTCTCCAGCGCGCGCAGCATCTGGCGCGGGTGCATGTAGGGCGAGTCCTTTGCGACCTCCGCCGACCAGGCGTCGTTCTCCTGCGTCCAGTCGGCGAGTTCGCGCTCCCAGTCCTGCTTCTCCCTGGCGATACGCGCGAGGCGCTGCTGCGCGTTGACGCTCGATTCGAGGCGGCGGTTGGCCAGCCGGTAGCCGAGCGCCCTCGCCGCCTCCCGCGCGTCGCCGGCGATCCCGACGGAAATCTGCTTGACCAGGCCGAGCATGCGATGGTCGGCGTCGACCTGGATGATCCTGGCGTTTCGCGGCCAGTAGTCGAGGCCGTGTTGCGGCAAGGTGCCGAACGGCCCGAGCCTGGTGCCGAGCGCCAGCACCACATCGGCCTGCGCAATCAGTTTCATCGCGGCCTTGGAGCCTTGGTAGCCGAGCGGCCCGGCCCATAGCGGGTGATCGCTCGGGAACGAATCGTTGTGCAGATAGGAGCTGACCACCGGCGCCTGCAATTGCTCGGCCAGCAGCGTCGCCTCGCGCACGCCATCGGCGAAAATGACCCCGCCGCCCGCCACGATCACCGGGAACTTGGCGCCCGCCAGCAGATCGGCCGCCTCATCGAGGCTCTGGTCGGCGCCGGCGCCGCGCAGGATGGTCTTGGGACGGGTGATTTCGTAGTCCGCCTCGCCGTAGAAATTGTCGCGCGGAATATTGAACTGGGCCGGGCCGCGTTCGGATTTCGCCATGTCGAAACAGCGGGCGAGCAATTCGGCGACGCGCGGATGCTTGGCGACATGCGCCTGATATTTGGTGATCCTGGAGAAGATCGGCAGTTGGTCGGTTTCCTGAAAGCCGCCAAGGCCGATTGTCGCGGTTCCGGTTTCCGGCGTGATCGCGACGACCGGCGTATGCGCCCAGTAGGCGGCGGCGATCGCGGTGACGAAATTGGTGATCCCCGGGCCGTTCTGGGCGATGCACACGCCGCAGCGGCCCGACGCGCGCGCGTAGCCGTCCGCCATATGCGCCGCGCCCTGTTCGTGGACGGTTGGAATGAACCGGATTCCGGCGGCCGGAAACAGATCCAGCGCATCCATATACGCCGAGCCGACGATGCCGAACACCTCGGTGACCCCTTGCGCGACGAGCGTTTCGACAAAAGCTTCGCTGGCGGACATGCGCGGCATGAGGATTCCTTGCATCGGGCTGGTTGTGACGGGGCGGATGGAGAATATCACGCCGGCGACGGCGTTGTCCGCAACGGGGCCGCCGACGGCGAAGTTTGGCAAGCCAGCGGCGACAAGGCGGCGCGATCGCCGCCCCAACACAGTTTCGGCGCGATTGTGGATAATGGTGACTGTCGCGCTTGACGATCGGCGCGGGGCGAACCGAAGGCCGGCGAAATAATCGGCGTCGAAGGCGCCTCGAAGCCGGCATGGCGCTGCATGCGACTCTGGCGACGGGAGGAGGCCATGAAATTGACCGACAGCCATTTCAACTTGCTGCGCGAGCTTGTCGAATTGCCGGCCCATCGGCGGGTGACCACCGGCGGCGTCTCGCCAGGGTTCGCCGAACTGAAAGACGCCGGGCTCGCCCAGGTCATTCCGATCGGCGTGCTCGATCTGCTGACCGAGATCACCGACGATGGACGCAAAGCGCTGGCGGATGAGGAGCGGTCGGGAGCGCGCGCCGCCGTCAAGGGCAAGTTCGCGTCGGCCGCGAACCTTGGTTTCTGACGAGGCGGGCAGACCTGCCTGAGGCCAATATCCGGCTCGCGCGCGTCGCGCGTCCACGCGGCGGGCCGCAGGTTTGCCAGGGTTCGCTTTCAGCCTCGCAACACGCGCCCGGCGACGGCGTCGAGCTTCTTGACCAGTTCGGGGTCGCGCGCCTCCGGCGCCGTCATGATCGCGTTGTCCAGCGCGCGATCGGAGCCGGTCGGGCAAGCCTCGTGTTCGGCGGGAAACTCGCTCAGCACGCGCGCAACAAGCGCCCCGGCGCGCTGCGCATTTTCATGCATGACCTTGACGACCGCCGCGACATCGACGGCGCCGTGCTCTTCGTGCCAGCAATCGAAGTCGGTGACCATTGCGATCGTCGCATAGGAAATCTCCGCCTCGCGCGCGAGCTTGGCCTCGGTCGCCCCGGTCATGCCGATGACGTCGGCGCCGCGCGCCTGATGGTTCAGCGACTCGGCGAACGAGGAGAACTGCGGCCCTTCGATGCACAGATAGGTTCCGCCGAGGTGACAGGCGATGCCTTCGGCGGCGGCCGCGTCGGCGATCCGCCGCTGCAAACGCGGCGCGACCGGATGGGCCATCGAGACATGCGCGACGCAGCCGTTGCCGAAGAAGCTCGTCTCGCGCCGCCAGGTGCGGTCGTCGAACTGGTCGACCAGCACGAACAGGCCGGGGTAGAATTCGCGCCGGAAGGAGCCGCAGGCGGAGAGCGAAATGATGTCGGTGACGCCGACCCGCTTCAGCGCGTCGATGTTGGCGCGGTAGTTGACGCCCGACGGCGAGAAGCGATGCCCGCGCCCGTGCCGGGCCAGGAACACCGCCTCGGTCGAGCCGATCCTGCCGAACCGCAAGGCGTCGGACGGCTCGCCCCACGGGGTCGCGACCTTCTCTTCGCGCATCTGCGTCAGCGCGTCGAGGCTGTAGACGCCCGAGCCGCCGATGATTCCGACGATCGCCTTGGTCATGCGCTTCGGCTCCGCGTCCACCGACTCATTATTGTCGAGCGCCAGCGCCGGATCAATCCATGTTTCGCCTGCGGCGGACAGCGGGGTCGACGACGCGCGGCGCGAAAACGCGGCGGCTGTCGGAAAACGGCCGGCCGAACCATGAAATCCGCAAGGCCTAGTGAAGCTTCGCCCAGACCTTCTTCTTGGTGAAATAGAGCAGGCCGGCGAACACGATCAGGAAAATCATCACCCGCAAGCCGATCTTCTTGCGCTCGGCGAGGCTCGGCTCGGCCGCCCAATAGAGGAAGGCGGTCACGTCCTTCGCATAGTTGGTCAACGTAGCCGGCGTTCCGTCGGTGTATTCCACCGAGCCGTCGGTGATCGGCGGTTGCGGCATGGCGATCTTGTGGCCGGGAAAATACAGGTTCCAGTTCGGATCCTGCTCGTTCGTGTAGCCGGTCAGGATGGCGTAGATATAGTCGGCGCCGAGCTCCTGATATTGCACGCCCGGCAGGGCGTCGAAGATGAACCACGGGAAGCCGCGCTCATATTTCCGCGCCTTGGCGAGCAAGGCCATGTCGGGCGGCGCCTTGCCGAAAGTCGCGGCGGCGGCCTCCGGATTGGGATAGGCGTCCGGCGGCGGGAAAATGTCGGAGGGAATGCCGGGGCGCTTGAAAATCTCGCCCTGGTCATTGGGCGTGTCGTTGGTGACCTGGTAGGTCGCCGCCAGCGCCTTGACCTGCGCGTCGCTGAACCTCGGGCCGCCGGGGTCGGACAGCGTGCGGAAGGGGATGCTGAGCCGGTGACAATTGCCGCAAACGTCGTGATAAACCTTGAAGCCGCGCTGCAACTGCGCCTGATCGTAGGTTCCGAACATCCCGGAAAAGCTCCAGCTTTGCCGCGACGGCGAAGGCTGAGCCTCCGCGCCGGCCTGTTCCGCCGCCGGCGCTTCGCCGGCGGCTGGCGCCGGGGCGGCGGCCGGGGGAGCCGCGGCGGCGGGGGTGGGCTTTGCGGCAGGCGCCGCCGGAGCGGGCGTTGCGGCGGGAGCCGGAGTCGCGGGAGCGGCGGGCGCCGCAGCGGCCGGGGCTGGAGCGGCGGCGGGCGCGGGAGTTGCAGCGGGCGCAGGAGCGGCGGCGGCCGCCGGCGGCGGCGCGGCGGCGGCCGGAGCGCTCGCGTCAGGCTGCGCAGGAGTCGCGGGAGCAGGAGCGGCGGCGGCCGGAGCGCTGGCGTCAGGCTGCGCGGGAGCCGGCGCGCTGGCGGCCGGGGCGGCGTCGTCGGCGCGCGAGACCGCGCCGGGCGCCGCGACCAGCGCCAACGCCGCGGCGGCGAAGGCGATTTCTTTGAAACGGATCATGTGCATTTCCCTTGAGCGATCGGTTTCAAATCATTCGGCGGGCTGCGCCGCCGACGCGCCTTTGGCCAGCACCGCGTCGGCGATCGAGGCCGGCAGCGGCTTGGTCTTCTCGAACAGTCCGAGCAGCGGCAGGACGATCAGGAAGAACGCGAAATAGCAGAACGCCAGCAGCCGCGCCGCCAGGGTGGCGTTGTCCGTCACTTCCTGCGAGCCGAGCCAACCCAGACCGAGGCAGACCGCGACGAACACCCAGAAGAACACGCGGAACACCGGGCGGTATTTGCCTGATTTGACCGGCGAGGTGTCGAGCCACGGCAGGAACGCGAGCACGGCGATGGCGCTGAACAGGCAGACGACGCCGACCAGCTTGTTCGGAATGGCGCGCAGGATCGCGTAGAACGGCAGCAGATACCATTCCGGCACGATATGGGCCGGCGTGACCAGCGGATTGGCCGGGATGTAATTGTCGGCGTCCCCGAGGTAGTTGGGAATGTAGAAGACGAACCAGGCGTAGACGATCAGGAACACCGCCAGCCCCAGCGCGTCCTTGAGCGTGGCGTAAGGCGTGAAGGCGACGGTGTCGCGCTCGACATTCTTGATCTCGACGCCGTCCGGATTGTTCTGGCCGCCGACGTGCAGCGCCCAGACATGCAGGCCGACGACGCCGGCGATCATGAACGGCAGCAGGTAGTGCAGCGAGAAGAAGCGGGTCAGCGTCGCGTTGTCGACCGCGTAGGCGCCCCACAGCCAGATCGAAACGTTCTTGCCGACGATCGGAATCGCCGAGAACAGGTTGGTGATGACCGTCGCGCCCCAGAAGCTCATCTGGCCCCACGGCAGCACGTAGCCCATGAACGCGGTCGCCATCATCAGGAGGTAGATGATCACGCCGAGAATCCACAGCACCTCGCGCGGCGCCTTGTAGGACCCGTAATAGATGCCGCGAAAGATGTGGATATAGACGGCGAGGAAGAACATCGACGCGCCGTTCGAATGCAGGTAGCGCAGCAGCCAGCCGAAATTGACGTCGCGCATGATGTGCTCGACCGAGTTGAACGCCATCGTCGACTCCGGCGTGTAGTGCATCGCCAGCACCACGCCGGTGACGATCTGGGCGACCAGCATGAACGACAGAATGGCGCCGAACGTCCAGAGATAGTTGAGATTGCGCGGGACCGGATAGGCGACGAACGACGAATGCACGAGCCCCATGATGGGCAGTCGGCTTTCAAACCAGCGAGCGAGAGCGCTTTTGGGGACGTAAGTCGTGGGTCCGCTCATGACTTTGGTTCTCTATCGACAGGCTGGCGGGAATTGCGCGAAACGATAGCCGGGCTGCAGCCCCGGGATCAACCGATCCGCACTTTCGCATCGGACAGGAACGCGTATTCGGGAACTTCGAGATTGAGCGGCGCCGGCCCCTGGCGAATGCGCGCGGAAGTGTCGTAGACCGACCCGTGGCAGGGGCAGAACCAGCCGCCGTATTTGCCCTGATGGCCAAGCGGCACGCAGCCGAGATGCGTGCAGACGCCGACCACGATCAGCCACGGCGCCTTCTTGACGCGCTCGGCGTCGGTCTGCGGATCGCGCAATTCGCTGAGCGGCGTCGCGACCGCCTCCTCGATCTCCTTGGGCGTGCGGTGGCGGATGAACACCGGCTTGCCGCGCCACTTCACCGTGACGATCTGGCCTTCCGCGATCGCGCTGATGTCGACTTCGATCGCCGCCAGGGCCAGCGTCGACGCGTCGGGATTCATCTGGTCGATCAGCGGCCAGGCGACCGCGGCGACGCCGACCGCGCCGACCGCGCCGGTGGCCAGGAACAGGAAATCCCTGCGGTTCGGATCGACGGTCGCCGCGCCTGCCAAATGAGCCCCCAATTCCTGCGGCGGCGCCCTACCCTTTCCGGGCGATCGCGCCGAGCCGATCGAGCCGCATTCGCTGCGCCTCAGAACACTTAATTTCGAAACGCCAGCCGGCGCCCGGACAGACCAGATAAACGCCAAAAGAGCGCGCCCACGGCCCGTCGTTCGCGGCTATTTCGCACCCTTCGCTTTGGTTGTCCATAGTCCGATCGGGGCGCCGGGCGCGGCGTGTCGTCACGGCGGCGGGGCGGGGATCGCGCGGTCGCGGCTTTCCCTTTTCCGCGGTTGGCTCTAAAGGCCAAAGCCATGGCGCCGTTCGCCCCTTCTCTCCGCCTCGCGCTCTATGAGCCCGACATCGCCCAGAACACCGGCGCCATGCTGCGCACCTGCGCCTGTTTCGGCGTCCGGGCGGCGATCATCGAACCGGCCGGCTTTCCGGTCTCCGACCGCCATTTTCGCCGCGCCGGCATGGACTATCTCGACCACGTCGAGATCGATCGCCATGTTTCGTGGCGCGCCTTTTCGCAATGGCGGCGCGACAACCGCAAAAGGCTGGTGCTGCTGACCACAAGCGCGCAGGAGACCCTGTGGGATTTCGCGTTCCGCGCGGACGACGTCATCATGGTCGGGCGGGAATTGGCTGGCGCGCCGCAGGAGGTGCACGACGACGCCGACGCGCGAATTCGCATCGCCATCCGGCCGCCGTTGCGCTCGCTCAACGTGAGCGTCGCGGCGGCGCTGGCGCTTGGCGAGGCGCTGCGCCAGATCGGACGCGCCGGGGGAGCGACAGGATGACGCATGCAACCGTCGAGGCCCGCCAACGCGCCGTCGCCGCCTGGTTCGAGGGCCTGCAACTTACATTGATCGCGGCGCTCGAAAAGCTGGAGGACGACGCGCCGGGCCCGTTCGCCGGCGATGCTCAGGCTCCCGGCCGATTCGTGGGCGCGCCGTGGTCGCGCCTCGACCATTCGGGCGCGCCGGGCGGCGGCGGCCGGGCGGCGATGTTGCGCGGGCGCGTGTTCGAGAAGGCGGGGGTGCATGTCTCCACGGTGTTTGGAACCCTCGCCCCGGAATTCGCCGGCCAGATCGAGGGCGCGCAGACCGATCCGCGCTTCTGGGCGGCGGGGATTTCGCTGATCGCCCATCCCCGCAACCCGAACGTTCCGGCCGTCCACATGAACACCCGTTTTGTCGCAACGACCAAGCAATGGTTCGGCGGCGGCGCGGACCTGACCCCGACGCTCGACCGGCGCCGCGTCCAGAGCGATCCCGACGCGCAGGCTTTCCACGAGGCGATGCGCCAGACCTGCGCGCGTCACGCCGCAGTCGCGCCCTACGACCGGTTCAAGCAATGGTGCGACGAATATTTCTATCTCAAGCACCGCGGCGAGCCGCGCGGGGTCGGCGGCATCTTCTACGATCATCTCGATTGCCCGCCGGACGGCGCGGTCTTCGACGCCGGCTTCGCGTTCACGCGGGACGTCGGCGAGACCTTCGCCCTGATCTATCCGGCGATCGTGCGCGCCAATTTCGCGGCGCCGTGGAGCGAGGCCGACCGTGAGGAGCAACTGGCGCGTCGCGGCCGCTACGTCGAATTCAACCTGCTCTACGATCGCGGCACGATCTTCGGGCTGAAGACCGGCGGCAATGTCGATTCGATCCTGTCCTCGATGCCGCCGGTCGTGAAGTGGCCGTGAGCGGGCCGTCCGGTTTCAGACGCAATTGCCTATCTCGGGAAAACTGGCTAGCCAGAGCCTCCTGACGCGTGGCTGCCTCAGCCGGCCGCCCGTCCCGCGATGCGCCCGGATCGGGCGTCGCGTTCAACCACGGAGCGTTGCAATGGGCGATCTGGCGAAGCGCGTCGCGTTGGTCACCGGAGGATCGCGCGGCATTGGCCGGGCGGTTGCGCTCGCCCTGGCGAGAGCCGGCGCCGATGTCGCGGTGAACTATCGCGATCGCCAGCCGCAGGCCGCCGAAGTGGTCGGCGCAATCCTCGCCGGAGGCCGGCGCGCCATGGCGGTTGGCGCGGACGTCGCCAGCCGCCGGGCGGTCGACGCTATGGTCAAGGAGGTCGAGGCCGAACTCGGCCCCGTCGACGTGCTGGTCAACAACGCCGGCGTGGCGACGGTTCGCGGCCTCGACGACCTGACCGAGGACGACTTCGACAGCACGATGGCGATCAATCTCAAATCGGCGTTCCTGTGCATCAGCGCCGTGCTGCCGGGCATGCGGGCGCGCCACTGGGGCCGGATCGTCAATATCTCGTCGATCGCGGCGCGCGGCGGCGGCCTGGTCGGCGTCCATTACAACGCGTCGAAGGCCGGCCTCGAAGGCTTGACGCGCGGCTACGCCTCTCGCCTGGCGGCCGAGGGCGTCACCGTCAACGCCGTCGCGCCGGGGCCGATCGACACCGACATGGGGGCGCCGTTGAAGGCGGCCGGCCAGGGCGCCCGCGTGCCGGTCGGTCGCATGGGCGAGGCGGACGAGGTCGCCAGGGCCGTGCTGATGCTGGTCGACAACGCCTTCATGACCGGCCAGACCATCGCGGTGAACGGCGGCCTGCTGTTCTCTTAAGCCTCAGACGCTCCTTAAAGCGGCGCGGCCTTTGCGCCTTCTCCAGTCGGACCTGACCAACCGGGCAGTAGGCGGCAGCCCGGGCGGGTCATACGTTGGAGCAATGATTGAGGAGGCTCCCATGTCGAAAACCGCGCCCGCCGGTCTCTTGCAACAATTCTCCGACGCGCTCGCCGATGTCGTGGCTCAGGCCGCGCCGAGCGTCGTCGCCATCCATTCCGCGCGCTCCCGCTCGAGCGGCTTCGTCTGGCGGCCGGGGCTGATCGTCACCGCCGACGAAGCCCTCGCCGAGGAAGGCGACATTTCGGTCGGGCTGCCCGATGGCGAAACCGTCCCCGCGACCGTCGCCGGACGCGATCCGACCACCGATGTCGCGGTGCTTCGGGTCGATCGCCTCGAGGCTCCGGCCGCCCCGCTTCAACCGGCGACGCCGGCGGTCGGCGCTGTCGCGCTGGCGGTCGGGCGTCAACACGGCGCGCCGCTCGCCGCCTTCGGCGCGGTTTCGTTCGTCGGCGTGGCGTGGCGCAGCCTGCGCGGCGGCGACATTGACGCGCGCATCGAACTGGATCTTTCGCTGCGCCGCGCCGGCGAGGGCGGCCTTGCGCTCGACGCCGCGGGCCGCGCCTTCGGCATGGCGGTGTTCGGGCCGCGACAAAGGGCGCTGGTCATCCCCGCCGCGACCATCGAGCGCGTGGCGGCGAAGCTGGCGAGCGACGGGCGGATCGCCCGCGGCTATCTCGGGCTCGGGCTGCAGCCGACGAGGCTCGACGGCGACGGCGGAATCGGCGCGATGGTGATGAATGTCGATCCGAGCGGTCCCGGCGCCGCGGCGGGAGTGCGCCAGGGCGACGTGATCGTCGCATGGGATGGCCAGCCGATCCGCGACCTCAGGACGCTGCTGCGGGCGCTCGGCCCCGACAGCGTCGGATCGACCGTCAGAACTCTCTCTGTTGCGCGGCGGGGCGCCGGCGGAAGCTGCGCTGACCATCGGCGAAAGACCGGAGAGCTGATGAGCGCCGGCGCGCCAGCGGCGATCGTCATCGCGATCGCCCTCGACGATCCCGCGCTCGCCGACCGACTGACCGCGCTGCTTTCCGACGTCCCCGGCCTGCGGCTCGCGCGCTCCGGCGAGGCTGCCGACATCGTTGTGGTGTCGCCGCGCCCCGCCGACCTGCCGAGCGAGCCGGCCGCCGCGCTGACCCCGCGCGAGGTCGAGGTGCTCGGCCATCTCGCGGCGGGCGCCTCGAACAAGACGATCGCCCGTCGCCTCGGAATATCAGTCCACACCGTCAAATTCCACGTCGGCTCGCTGCTCGACAAGCTCGACGCCACCGGCCGCACCGACGCTGTCGCCCACGCGGCGCGCCTCGGCGTGATCCAGCTCTGAGAGCGGAGCCGCCGCCCGCGTCTTCT
>CAVPVQ010000021.1:0-23501 GCA_963709185.1 uncultured Alphaproteobacteria bacterium | reverse complement strand
GGTGGGGCTGCCGCTCACCGCGATCACGCTGCTCGCCGGGCACGGCGTGGCTGGCGTTCGGAAGATGAACGGGCGACAGCAGCCGGAAGCTCGGCCGCCGGCCAATCGCCGACGCTCGCGACGGCGCAGAACCTCTGTCGGATCGAGCGCGAAGAGACCGCGCGCAGTTCGTCGTTTCGCAGACTCCAGCCTAATATTCAGTGTCGCACCAAGATCGACTTTGTTGAGTGGGTCCCTCCGGTGCAACCGATCGAAGCTATTCGTCGGCAGATGAGGCCTCGTGGTCCGCGCCACCAACAAAGTCTTTGGCCACAAGTTCCTTAGTGACTGCTGCTGTGAACTTTGCGAAGTCGTCTGCGGTGCTCAGATAGAAGCGCAAGCTCCGATTCTCGTGGACTGGCTTTACCTCCTCGGGTTCCGAAAGGCGCGATCGCCGAAATGACTCGTCATCACCGAATCGACCAATCTGCCAAACTTACACGAATTTCGTTCGGCCGCTCACCGAAAAGCGCCGTCTCTCCTGAATGCGGTAAAATAGTCGCCGCCGCTTGAGCATCGAACTTTTCAATTCTTGTCCACTTCCTTTCTGAAAAAATTCTTCACAGCGGAATTCTCGACAGTGGCGAGCGCGCTGTCCCAATCGGTTGGGAAATTTGACGCGCGGGTCGACGGCAAACCAGAGCCGCGCGTCAGAGCTGCAATCTCAATTGGAGGATAGACACGCGTGCAAGTGAGATAGTCATCGCTATTTTCGCGAGATAGCTGTAGGCGGTAGCATCGAATATCGACGCCATAGTTTTCGTGGAGCCACTCCGAAGCTATCAGGAGGGCGGGGTCGAAATCCTCTGCGATCAGAACGATGCGCTGCGCCTGATTGATATAGGAAATGTCCAATGCCGTATGAGCCTCAATGGCGGCCCTAGCATCGTCAGTCGGTTGCTTGTAGTTCGCAACCAGCGCTTCCACAAACTGCTCTGGCGTCCATCGGGAAATCATACCGGCGTAGCTAATGGCCTGTAATAACTGCAGTTTGCGACTACCCCGCTTCAATTCGACCACGACTGCGCTACCGGCATCGTCTATCGCCAAGATGTCAATTCTGTCTGGAACGGCTTCAGACGGATGAATTTCTTGTCCGACTATCCACAAACGCTCCCCAATCTCATCACAAAATGCATCAGGGCTATTGAGGATCATCGCCTGAAGATCTCGTTCCCAATGCTCCGCCTGAGACAGTGATGAAGTTGATAGATGGACCAGGACTTTGTCATTTTTGTTTATGCGGAGCATTCGGCGTTACCCCCTGCTACGTCGGCCTTTGGGCCTGGGCTCACATCACCCTCTCCCCCGCCAGTTCCCCCGCCAGCGCCCTGGCGATCAGCGCGCGCGTCGCCTCGATGCCGTAGAGCGCGATGAACGAGCCGAAGCGGGGGCCGCGCTCCTCGCCGAGCAGCACCTGGTAGAGCATGTTGAACCAGTCGTTCGACACGCCCGGCCGCTCCGGCGTCGCGCCCTTGGCGTTGAGGTCCTGATAGCGCGGGATCGGCCGCGCGAGATCGTAGAGCGCGTGCTGGATGACTTCGGCGCTCGCGTCGGCCGGCAGCGCCGCCAGGCTCGCCGACAGCGCTTCGAGCGCCGCGGCCTCGACCTCGTCGGGTGGGCGGTAGCGCTTCTTAGGGGCGACGAAATCGCGGAAATAGGCGACCGCATAGGCGACGAGGCGGTCGAGCCGCGGGTGGGTCGCCGGCGAAACGGACGGCGCGTAGCGGCGCAGGAAGCCCCACAGCACCGCCGGGTTCTCGCTGTTGGCGACCGCCGCCAGGTTGAGCAGCATGCTGAACGACACCGGCGTTTCGCCGTCGCCGTGGGCGAGACGTTCGGGCGGCGGCGGCGCGCCGTCGTGGACGTGCCACACCGGATTGCCCAGCCGCTCCTTCCACTCCTGGCGCGGATAGGCGTCGAGAAAGCCCAAATATTCGTCGACGGTGCGCGGGATCACGTCGAAATACAGGCGCTTGGCGGCCATCGGCTTCTGGAACATGAACAGCGACAAACTCTGCGGGCTCGCATAGGTCAGCCATTCGTCGATGGTCAGGCCGTTGCCTTTCGACTTGGAGATTTTCTGGCCCTTGTCGTCGAGGAACAATTCGTAGTTGAAGCCCTCCGGCGGCGCGCCGCCGAGCGCGCGGGCGATTGCCGAGGAAAGCTTCACCGAATCGATGAGGTCCTTGCCGGCCATCTCATAATCGACGCCGAGCGCGACCCAGCGCATCGCCCAGTCGGGCTTCCATTGCAGCTTGCATTGTCCGCCGGTGACCGGCGTCTCGAACGCCTCGCCGGTGTCGGGATCGCGCCAGGCGATCGTGCCAGCCGCCGCGTCATGCGCCAGCAGCGGAACCTGCATGACAATTCCCGTGCGCGGATGGATCGGCAGGAACGGCGAATAGGTGGCGGCGCGCTCCTCGCGCAGCGAGGGCAGCATGATCTGCTGCACGGCCTCGAAGCGCGCCAGCATCTGCAGCAGCGCCGCGTCGAAGCGCCCCGACCGGTAATAGGCGGTCGACGACGCGAACTCATAGTCGAAGCCGAACGCGTCGAGGAACTTGCGCAGCCGCGCGTTGTTGTGGGCGGCGAAGCTGTCAAATTCGCCGAACGGATCGGGCACCTGGGTCAACGGCTTGCCGAGATGGGCCGCCATCATTTCGCGGTTGGGAACATTGTCGGGAACCTTGCGCAACCCGTCCATATCGTCGGAAAAGGCGATCAGCCGGGTGGCGATCTCGTCGCCGGTCAGCACCCGGAACGCATGACGCACCATGGTGGTGCGCGCCACTTCCCCGAACGTGCCGATATGCGGCAGGCCGGAGGGGCCGTAGCCGGTCTCGAACAGCACTTCGCGCTGGCCGCTGCGCTGGGCGCGCGCGACCAGCTTCCTCGCCTCCTCGAACGGCCAGGCCTTCGAAGCCTGCGCGGCGTCGCGCGCGAGGTCGGATGGCGTTTCACGCATTCTGTTGATCTTGCCTTGAAATTCGGATCGCGGCCAGGCCGGCCGGACGCCGCACAGTAGAAAGACCGGCCGCCGAGTCAATCGGCGGGCGCCGCGGTGGTGGGTCAGTTGGAATTTCCGTTGATGGCCGATACCGGAATGGCAGTTTCAGGACGATGAGGAGGACAAGCGGACGTTCGAAGGGCGCGAAGTCGAACGGCATAGTTCGACCTAACTCGGATGTTCGGCCGCCACGGCGCTCAACGTCCGGCCAGCACCCGGGCAACGATGTCTCGCGCGTGAAGCAGGACGGATTTGTGCTCCTCCGCCGAGATCTCGACGAAGCCTAGTCCTCGGAGCAGGAAAATTCCCTCAACGGCAAGCAGGGCATGACGAACGCGATGGGCGGCGCCGGAATCGGACAGGAGCGGATCGAGCAGCGCGCGATAATACCGTCGGTACTGGTTCCATCATATCGGGGGCGTGCACCAACGCCGTTACGAGAAAAGCCGCCTTGCGCGTCGCAGCGTCGTCCTCATCGAGCGCTTCGTCGATGTGCGCTAGAACCAATTCGAAAGGCTCAACCGGCCTGCCGCCAAGCCGCTGGCGCACCGCGTCTTGAAAGCGCGTTACTTCCCGCTCCAACGCCGCGCGGACTAATCCATCCTTGGTCGCGAAGCTGTAGACGAGACCGCCCTTGCTGATCCCCGCACGCTGGGCGACGGCATCGAGCGTGAAATTTCGGCCTCCGGATTCGAGGATCACGCGCTCGGCGGCATCCAGAATCCGATCCCGATCAATTTCCTTTTTCCGCGTCAAATCTGGCCCCTTGCTTTTCCGACTGAGCAGTCGCATAACTATTTCCGACTGGTTGGTCTGATTACCACGTCGGCGCGCGCCGTGGAAGCTGGCCTCTCAATTTGACGCGAGGACTGCATGAATTCCGACGGACACCCCACCCGCACGCTGCCGCTGATTGTGGTTCTGGGCATCATCACCGCCTTCGATGCGATGGCGATCGACCTGTATCTGCCTGGCTTCCGCGACATCGGACGCTCTCTCGGCGCAAACCCCGGCACGATGCAAACATCTCTCTCCGTGTTCGTCGGCGGAGCCGCGATCGGACAGTTTTTCTATGGACCCGTGACCGATCGGTTCGGCCGACGCGGACCGCTGGCATTTGGAATTTTGTTGTTTGTTCTGGCGGCGGTCCTCGCGGCTCTCTCTCGGAGCATGGCGATGTTCATGGTCGCACGAGCGCTTCAGGGCCTTGGCGCGGCGGCCGGGCTGGTCATTCCACGTGCGATTGTCACCGATCGCTATCAAGGACGCGAGGTAGCGAAACTGTTTTCGGCGTTGTTGCAGGTCATGATGATCGCACCGATCGTTGCGCCGCCTATTGGCGGCCTTTTGGTCGCCGCGATGGGGTGGCAGGCGATTTTCTGGTTCCTAGCGCTCTTTGGCGCTGCGTCGCTCGTGGCTCTGCTCAAGATCGTGCCAGAGACACTGGAATCCTCACGCCGTGCGACTGCGGGCCTCCGCGTCACCTTGCTCGACTATGCCGCCCTTTTCAGACGCGGCAGGCTCGCCTGGCTGACCCTTTCAAGCGCTTTCGCCATGGCGGGGCTATTTGCCTATATCGGCTCATCGTCGTTTGTGTTCGTCGATCATTTCGGCCTGCCGCCGGCAATCTACAGCCTAGTGCTCGCCGGCATTGCCGTCGGGATGGTGATTGGCGGCCAGATCAACGTGCTACTGCTGAGCCGCTGGGCGGAACGCCAAATTCTGGTTTTTGGACTTCTGCTGCACGCCGCCTGCTGTGTCGCGCTCCTTGTCGCCACCGTTGTCATGGTGGCCGGAGTCTACGTGGCCGGCGCCTTGATTTTCCTTGCCATGGCGAGCCTGATGCTCGTGGTCGGCAATGGCATCGCGCTCGTCATGAAAAGCGCTCCCACCAGCCATGCCGGGTCAGCCTCCTCGTTGCTGGGTGTCCTGCAATACGCCTTTGCTGGCGCCAGCGGCGCGGCTTTGGCGCTCGCGTATGACGCCACCCTTACCCCCTTCATTGCGGCAATGCTTTTGTGCGCCGTCGGCGCGCTTATCGCCTTTGTCGTCGCAACGAGACTGACCGCGGAAACGGCCGCGCCGTTCGATGGCAGGACAGTTGAATGCCCCTAACCTTGCAAATCGGAACGAGGCTCCCGGCGACAATGAGAATGCGATGAGCACCCAAAAAGACATTATCGGCGCGATGCACCAGCAGACTTCGGGGCCGTCCCCGGCGCGCGCTGATTACCAGCGACGTTGCGACGGCTGGCCTCGCCCTAACCACGCCGACGTTCGGCGCATCTCGATCCACAGAACCACAAAAAGGACAAGGGTCTCATCCACCAAAAGCCACCAACCGCAAAGAACCACCCATCATGGCCTTAGGGACTCTCGGAGCGAAGGTCCGCTCTCAGGGAACGGCGCCGTTAGGCGCATTCCTGTCGCGCCCGCCGCGTGGCTGCCGTTGGTTGGAAGCGAAAATTCAAACTGACCCACTCGTGCGCGCGGCGCTGCGGGAATCGTCAGCGCCTTTCTACGAGATGAGCCGGTCGCGAACCTCGCCGGACGCCCGCGCCGAGCTGCGCGCCAGTCCGTGCTCGGTTTTCGACCAGTGATACGGCCGCCACGCAAGATCGATCAGCGCCGCCCAGGCGGCGATCGAGACGAGGCCGTAGTAGAGCGGCAGCAGCGGCAGGCTGCGGTGGAGCCGTTGCAGGCCGCGGCCGCGCAACGCCAGCAGGATGGGGATCACGATCGCCTGAAATCCTGAAAGCAGCAAAGCCAGCGCCAGCGCGTCGCCAACGCCTTGCCAGGTGGTCGGCGCGGCGAGCAATTGGCCGGCGAGGACGCGCCACAGCGCGCAGGCGGCGAGCGCCGGACCCAGCAGGCCGCCGAGCGCCGCCCCAAGCATCAGCGCGAGCGCCGCCAGCGCGCGCGTCGCGCCGAGTTCTCGGAACAGGCGGCGGGGCGCGCGCGTGTGGACGGCGAGCGTCTGCATCCAGCCTTTGAGCCAGCGGCGCCGCTGGCCGAACCAGTTGCGGAAATCCGCCGGCGCCTCCTCGTAAGTGTCCGAATCCAGCGCGCCGACGCGGCGTCCGAAACGGGCGAGGCGCAGGCCGAGGTCGGCGTCCTCGGTGACGTTCCAGGCGTCCCAGCCGCCGACCCGGCGCAGGACCTCGGCGCGGAAATGCGGCATTAGGTAGCAAGCACACCTAGCGGGCTCATGGCGCTTTTCCGGCCCGACTGCCGCACATTCGCGGGCATGAACGATGAATCCACAATCAACGGCTTGCTACAAAAAGCGCGACGAATTGCAGCGCGAGAGCGCGAGCCTTCGCGAGCAAATGGCGATCGTCGCTAACAGCATCGAAGCGATTGACCGCGTGCTTGAAGCGTTCGGCTTCGATGGCGAGTTTGAAGGCAAGTCGCCGCGCGCCGCCCGCGTCATCCTGTTCTATCGGAACGAACTGCGCGAATACCTCTTGGGCGAGCTTAGGAAGGCCGCTGAGCCGCTTTCAAGCCGGCGCTTGGCCGAGATGGTCTGCCAGTGCGAGGGGAAGGACGCGCGCGATCGCAGGCTTGTCGCGGACGTCACGCGGCGGGTCGGATGCGCGCTTCGGAAGATGCGCGCCGCGAAGATGGTGCAAGGCCATCGGGATAGGACTGGTGCGGCGGTGTGGTCCGTCATTCAAGAAATCAGCGTCGCGTAAGGCACAAACTATAGTCTTCGGCGGGACTAAGTAAGATGCAGCACATCGCGGCTGCATCGGTTGCAATTTTTGCAAAAGTGAAGATGCGTGTTAAGAGCATCTTGAGGGAAATTCGTTATACCGCTTCCGACTGAAAAATAAGGGAGAATCTCGCTGCCATGTTACAACTCGTAGCGAAGCGCTCACTTGCTATTCTGGCCGCAGCTCAAGGGCGCCCATTCAGCCGCTGCCCAGATTCAAAAGGCCGCCTTTCTGGTCTCAAAAAACCTCCCTGATCTAATCAATGCCGGACCAAGATATGACTTTCAGCCATACGATTATGGTCCGTTCGGATAAGGACGTATACAGCGACGCTGAAGTGATGGCGGCAAAAGGACATGCCGCGATTTCCCCAGCGCCAAACGGTCGTTGGAAGGTCTATGCGGCATCTGACGCGGGCGTAGCAGAAGGACAGGCCATTCTAAGATCGAATGAGCCCGCGCGACCGCGACTACGTAACGCAAATTTCGCAATGGGTTCGTTCCCTATCATTTGAACAACTGGTGACAGAGCGATTTATGCTGAATATCCTGAGATCCGGAGTCAATAGCATTTTCGGGGGATAAATCTTGACCATTCTTGTTGGTGTAAAATGCACCGACGGCGTCGTAATCGGTTCGGATAGCATTGCTACGTCCAGCGCTGGGCCGCAGCCTGTGATGCAGATAAGATCGAACGACAAGATTCACATTTTTAGGGACAAGGTGATCGTCGCGGCGACCGGAGCCGTGGGTTATATCCCAGCGCCTTCTGTATCACGTTGAGCAGTCTGTCACCGGCGGCGGATTTCTGACGACGAAAAAGAGCGAAAGGCCTCAACTCATTAGTAAAAGGTTCATCGCGGACCTCCAGAGTAGTTTGGCACCATCGTTCCCGCCACATGGCATCGGCTTCGGTGCATTGTTGGCAACCGAGATAAATGGAGAACCTTGCCTCGTTGAATACGGATGCGAAAGACTTCCAGTCTGAATTCAAAGAGGACAAGTTGTTTTACGTCTCGATGGGGTCGGGACAATCTTTGGCGGACCCATTTTTGGCTTTTGTCTGCCGTGTCCTTTGGAAGAATCAGATACCAGACTTGAGGCTAGGTCGGTTTGGGGCCTATTGGGCACTGAGTCACACAATCAGCTTGGCGCCGGGCATGGTAGGCGGCCCTATTAAGATCGCTACTTTGAGTAAGGGTCAGGACGGCTGGAAGGCCGCAATCAGTGCCAATAACGATGAGGCCCAAGAATTTATCGCTGATGTTGAAGCAAAAATAGGCGTCCCATTTGCTGATGCGCCGGCTAAGGATGCTGATGTGCCGCCGCTTCCAACGCTGGGGGCAGCGGGCTAGGTTGAAGATCGCTGCCAATATCCCTTCCACTGGCGGCGAGACCGGATGTGCCAGAGCGGCGTTCGCGGCCATCAAATATTGCTCGCCATTCGAGACGCGGCGGTTGTCCTCGCGCCAAGCCATTTCGGCCGCATAGGCGTGAAGATACCGGCCGGCGAAATGGTGATGCGTCCCGATTTCCGCCCGACGCAGGCGTGAGAAAAAGCTTTCGGCTTGGTTCGTGCAAGCCTCACCATCCGATATAAGCCCATTCGTGATTGATGCGCTTGGTCAGGTAGCGGGAATGCAGCGCGTCCCAATGCGTCGCTTCGTCGGCATGAACCGTGCTGCCCGGCTTGATCGACTGAGCCGATCGTTTCGAGCGAAGCGGCTTCGCTCTTGAACACGAAAGGAAGCGTCTTGCCGTTGCGCTCGCGGGCGATGACAACCACGCGGCGCTTGCCGTTTTGGTTGATCGCAAGGCGACGATCGCGGCGGTTCTCTTTGTAATTCGCGGGCTTCACATGACCGCCGAAATAGGCGCCATCAACCTCGACCTCGCCGGAAACTGTTTCGTCTTTGGCTTCGGCCGCCATGGCTTCGCGGAGCTTGTGGGACAGGACGAAGGCGGTCTTGTATTGGCACGTCCAGATCGCGGCTCAATTGCAAGCGCGGTATGGCCCTTGGCGCCGTTGACGAAGATCGCGATAGCCAAGAGATAGGTCGCGCATCGGGAGCTTGCGGCTGGCGAAGATCGTCCCGGACGTGACGCTGAATTGATGCTCACAACGCCTTGCACTTGAAGAGCGGCGCGGGTCTTGAAGGGCATAGACGCCAAGGCACCCGCACTTGGGGCAAACCGGCGCGCCTTCGGTCGAAGCCCAGCGGATCAGCCGGAAGGCGTCGCGGGCTTCGTCGTCGCTACATACGGGCCACCTTCGCCAGTGAAAGCGAGCGGGCCGCTGAGGAAAGAAGGAAGTGCTGAGACATGTCCAGGCCATACGTTTTCGGTTGACCTTAGCGATAAGAGCTGATATCGATGATGTCAACACAAAACGGTTGACCTTGACGAATTATTTTCGTTGATGTTATCGCTTTTCCGATGACGCCGGAACAATGTCGCGCAGCGCGGGGATGGCTGGGCTTGGTCGCAAGACGATCTTGCCAGCGCCGCGCACGTTTCGCTTTCCACCGTGAAGGATTTTGAGAAGCGCGCGCCGCGTTCCGATTGTGAATAATCTAGCGGCAATTCGAGCTGCGCTAGAACAGGCCGGGATCGGCTTCGTCTTTGATGATGAAAAGATTGCATCTGGATCATCTCGTTCTCCTAAAGCGGACGGTCTAGACGGATAAAAAGAACGATGGTAGAACCCGCTTCGTTCTCTGGACGATGGCATCCCGGTGATTCATCGTTGGTTGTCGCCGCGCCGGGCTTCGAACCCGGAACCTGGGGGTTACGAAACCCCCGCTCTTGCCAATTGAGCTACGCGGCGACGGTGGAGGCGGTGGTAACTCGACCTACGTTGCTTACGGCTGGTCCTTTTATACCCAGCTACTTCTCGACGTTTGGTGTCTGCGTTTATCCGCATTGCTACTATGGTTACAACCACCAGAGTTCGCCCGACCCCTAGCTCCATCCCGTCTCCCCTTATAACTCCCGACAAGTAGATCGGCTCCGATGCGCAAACATCGCGAGCCGTTGTCGGCTTTCGGAGCCCAAGAAATTCGCCCGCCAAATCAATTCGACAATTCTCGCGCAAGATCTCGAAATCTAGGCGCGCACGGTTTCTCCGTTGAATAGTGCGTGAAGAACAGCAAATTTTTATCGTTAAACTGGCGGGTTTCCCAATAGAGTCGAAAAATTCGCATCAAGCGAGAGGCGCCGACATTTGCGGCCATACATATTGCGTCAAGCGACATTTTGTCTACTTGTTCCGGTAGCGTGCTGCCTAATGGCGCGGAAATGGTTCGAGGTTCCGCCCAGCGCGATCGGCGCGTCCAGCGCGGCGAGGCCGGGATTGATGATGTCGAACAACGCGGCGTATTCCATCGCGAACATCCGGGTCAGCCAGAAATCGTCGATGTTGTCGACGACCAGCCGCGCCTGCAGGCAATCGACATCCGGGTCGGCCCGGAAGCGCGCGGCGGCGCGGCGCAACTGGTCCGGCGCAGGCGTGTCCTCGGCGTCATAGATCACGACGAGATCGCCGCGCGCGAACGGCAGCGCGACGTTCAGCGCGCGCGGCTTGGTCGCCGGCGCGCCGGGCGGCGCGACGATCACGTCATAGCGCGCGGGCAGCCGCATCCGCGCCAGCGCGGTCAGCGTCTCCAGATCGTCGCGCTCGACGACGATCTTGATGTCGAGCCGCGCTTTGGGATAGTCGATCGCCTCCAGCGCGTCGATCAGCCGCCCGGCGACCTTGGCCTCGCGATAGAGCGGCGCGATGATCGAGTAGACCGGCAGGTCGCGGTCGTCCAACGGCGGATCGGCGCGCGCCGGCGCGCGGGCGGTGAGCGCGGCGAAGCGCAACGCGACCGAGGCGGCGAACACCGCATAGAGGACGACGGCGCAGAGCGCGCTCAGCGCCTCGGGCTGCCGCCAGGCGGCGAGCGGCGCGGCGAAGGCCAGCAGGACGACGCAGGCCAACTGGCCGTTGCTGAAGTCGGTGCGCGCCGCCAGCGCCGGATCGGCCCGCTCGAGCGCCCCGGCCGCGTCGTTGGCGATGCGGCGCCCCATCTGTCGGCGAATCGCGGCGCCCAGTCTTTGCGGCGAACTGATCGCGAAGGCGGGCGGCGAACGCTTCGGGGCGGCGGCGAGCAGCAGCGCCAGCGCCCGGCCTCGCGGCGCCAGGACGTGAGGCAATCCTTCAGCGTTCGGCGCGAGCGGCGCGATCCCGCTGGCGACCGCCCCGGCCGGATCGCAGGGAGCGATCGTCATTTCCGCGCGAAATTGGGCGCCCCGAGATGGCGCGCGAGCAGACGATAGAAATCCTCCTCGCGCATCAGGCCGTCGGCGAGCAGCGCCTGATCGGCCGTCACCCCGTCGTGCGCCGCGCGCGTCGCGGCCAGCAACGGCCCCGGCGGCATGCCGTAGCGCGCGAGAAAGGCGATTTCGACGGCGATCGCGCCCTCGCGCGGAGCGCGGATGCGCTCTCCGTCGCGCCGCGCCAACGCCATCGACGCGCGGTGCGGCGCTTGACCCGGGAAGGCGGAGGGCTGCAAGAAATCTGTCACGCAACGCCAACAAACTTGCTAGAAATCGCCGGCGGCGACCAAATTCGCGGCGTCCCTCGGACAGGAGCAGGGCAGACTTCGGACGCGGATTTCAGCTTTCATTCGCCAGCCGAGGCCATTCAATATCAACGTAGCGATCGTGTCATTATGTTCCGTCTTGTTTTCATAAATTTTTTGCTGATCGTGTTGTCGACGGCCAGTCTTTGCGCGTCGCCGGCCCTCGCGCAAAACGCCCGCGTCGAGACGCCGAGCTTCTGGGACCCCAACCTTCATCTCGACCGGCCTGATCTCTCCGGCCTGCGGGCGATCCGCTTCCTCACCGACGACGATTATCCGCCGCTCAACTTCGCGCTGGCCGACGGTTCGCTGGCGGGCTTCAACGTCGACATCGCGCGCGCCGCCTGCGAGGAATTGCAGGTGGGCTGCACGATCCAGGCGCGCCGATGGGACACCATCGTCGACTCGCTGCTCGAGGGGAAAGGCGACGCGATCGCCGCCTCGCTCGCCGCGACCCCGGCGATGCGCGAAAAACTCGACTTCACCGCGCCTTACTATGGCGCGCCCGCCCGCTTTGTCGCGCGCCGCGAATCGCCGCCGTTCGAGGCGACGCCGGCCGGCCTGAAAGGCCGCGCCGTCGGCGTCATCGCGGGCTCGGCGCACAAGGCCTATCTCGATGCGTTCTTCCCGGGGATCGTCGAAAAGGCCTTTCCCGACGCCGGCGCGTCGCGCGAGGCGTTGCGCGCCGGCGCCATCGACGCGCTGTTCGGCGACGGCCTGTCGCTCGCCGTCTGGCTCAACGGCTCGTCGTCGGAAAATTGCTGCGTATTCCGTGGCGGCCCCTTTACCGAGAGCCGGTTCTTCGGCGAAGGGGTCGGCTTCGCCCTGCGCAAGGAGGACGCGAAGCTGCGGCGCGCGCTGGACTGGGCGCTGGCGCGGCTCGCGGCGCGCGGCGTCTATGCCGAGCTTTACCTGAAATATTTCCCGGTCGGCTTCTATTGAACGCGCGACACCGGCGCCGGACTGTCGCCTTGACCTGCGGCCCCGCCGCGGCTCTTCTGGCGTTGTCGGCGAGGGAACCGGCCGCCGTGTATCGCAGGAGGCTCCGATGCGTTTGGCGCGCGTTTGGCTCGCCGTTTCGATGGCGCTCCTCGCGCTTGCCGCCGGCGCGGTGGGGCCTCCCGCGCGGCCCGCGCGCGCCGCGCAGGCGGTCGACGTCGCCCTGGTGCTGGCGGCCGATGTCTCGCGCAGCATCAACGACGGCGAATTCGCGCTCCAGCGCCGCGGCTACGCCGCGGCGATCGCCAATCCGCGGGTCATCGAGGCGATCGGCTCGGGCCCGCATGGCGCGATCGCCATCAGCTTTGTGGAATGGGCCGGCAACTCCGAGCAGAAGACGGTGGTCGACTGGACGGTGATCCACGACGGCGCCGACGCCCGCAAATTCGCCGCCGCGCTGTTGGAGGCGCCGCGATCCTATGTTGGGCGCACGGCGATCGGATCAGCGATCGATTTCTCGATGGGCCTCATCGGCGAGAGCGGCTTCGAGGCCGAGCGGCGGGTGATCGACGTGTCCGGCGACGGGACCAGCAATCAGGGCCGGCCGGTGACCGACGCGCGCGACGCGGCGCTCGGCGCCGGCGTGACGATCAACGGCCTCGCCATCTTCAACAAGACCGCCGCCGAGCAGGGCGGCTATCTCGCGCGGCACACCAACCCGCCCGGCGGCCTCGCCCAATACTACCACGACAACGTGATCGGCGGCCCCGGCTCGTTCGTCCTGCCGATCGACGATTTCAACAGCTTCGAGGAGGCGATGATCCGCAAACTCATCACCGAGATCGCCGCCGCGACGCCGGGCGGCGACCCGCAGCGCGGCGCGATGTAGGGTGGGCGGCGGGGGAGACGCGGGGAACCGCGTTTGGCGTTCGAAGAGGGCGTAGGAGGCGAATATCTTCGGCGGCGGGATTCGGACCGCGGTCGGCGTGCGATTCCTTCAATCACCTGTCGTGTCTGAGGGCGAGCCATCCGCCGGGCTCAGCCTGGGCGCGAAGCGGACGTGTGGATCGGCCGGATCGACGACCGCGTTGCGCCCAAGGCCGTCGTCGACAGGCGACGAAAACTCGCGTGAGTGCGGACATAGTCGCCTACGACGCTCCACACCCAACACGCGCCGAAGCGGCTGGCGGAGACCGCCACAGCGGCGGCGCTGGACGAAACGCAAAGCGCCAGCCACTGGTTCTAGATCGGCTTCCTATAGCCTTTCCCCCAATATCGATCTAGCCGAATGGCCTTACCGGCCTGAGCCTCGCCCCGAAGGCGCGCGATGGCGTCGCGGACGAACGCGCCGACATCCGCCCGGTCCTCGCTCTCGGCAAGAAAGGCCACGACGCTTTCTTCGTTCGGCCAGGTGCGGACGACGGCTTCGATCGCTTCCTTGGATTTGCGCGCCTCGTCGTCCCAAGGGCCTGAGCCGACGACGCGGCGAGCGAAGTCCACGGCTTCGTCGACGGACCAGTGCGATCTGGTCAACACAATCCACGCGACGCAGCGCCAGCCTATCGGCTCGAACTGGTAATAGTCCTGCTCGTCCCGCACCTTTCGGTACAGGGGTGGCCGATCGAAAAGCATGGTCTCGAAGGCGCGCCGCACCGCGACAGCATCGGGGAATTGCGACATACGAGCCGCAACTCGTGACTGGCGAGTTTCTAAATCGGTATCAAACATAGAATAAGCGCGCCGCCATCCCGGAAGGCGCCGCTTGGCGACGCTGTCGAGTTCGTCAATGTAGTCGTCGATGCGCGGCCATTTGGGATGCAGGGCGGCGATCCTTCGGGACAGGTCGTGGGCGGTCTGTTCGGCGGCCACATAAACAGGGTCGGTCAATGCGGATTTCGGCGGCAGCCGGATCAGATTTATCAAGATGTCCTCGAGCACCCACTCCACCGGCCCGTCCGGATCGCGGCGCATGACGTCGAAGAGCAGGGCTTGCAGGTCTGGGTGCGGCAGCAAACGCCAGGTCGCCGACCTGATAGCGATGTTCCAGTCTTCCCAGGCCTCTTTAGAGACGCCCCTGGGCGGTTGGTGGGCCTTGTGTATAACGCCGATGGGGGGAGAGAACTTGACGCTCTCGCGGAGAAGAGCGGCGATGTCCCCCGGAGTGAGTTCGCGGAAAATCGCGACGAGTTCCCGGATCGCGCTGTCGTCGTCGACATAGTTGGCCAGGATCGCGTAAAGCGCGGCGTAATCCTCCAGGCGCGCCACATGCCGCAACTGGTCGAAGAAGAAAGCCCTAACGCCCGGCTCGCCCGGAAACGCGATCGCCAGATACGTCGTGGCCAGATTCCGGTCACCCTCACGATCGCAGTGCTTGGCCAAGCTTATAAGCACGGCGCAACCCTGAGCATCATTGCGTAACTGATTCAGAGCGGACGGGTCGCTCTTCAGAAGCTCAAGCTGCTCCTCAAGCCGTTCTTTGTCCCGGACCCATCGCTCCGGCTCCAATGGTTCAGGGGCAACCGATTCGGGTAACCCGCGTTCGGCCATCGCTGTCGTTCCCTTTCGTCTGCTGCGGGCGATTCTCACGCGGCTCGGCCGCCCGACGTTGCTATCACAGAGCGTCTGCTTATCAACGTTGATCGCCGCGAAGCAGCCGGTCCACTATCGGCCATTGTCGACACCCTCAGGATCAAGGCGGGCTCAGCTTTGGTGGCGAGCCGGCGCGGCGGTCAGTACCCGGCTCGCGACGACGGCCAGGCGCTTCACCGCGCCGTTCTGGAAGGCCTGCAGGAAGGCGTCGTAGTTCTTGAACGACACGCATCCGTTGGAATCGCCGTTCGGGCCGAGCATGTAGGGATGGGCGAGGAGGCCCTCGCGCCCGAAAATGCCGCCCCCGCCTTCCGGGTTGAGCCGCAAAGCCTGCACGCCGTGGAAAAGCTCCTCGCGGGCGGTCAGGTCGTAGACATGGGGCGGCGTCGCGCCGCGATCGCGTTCGTCGACGTGACCGGGATCATCCAGCCGGTCGCCGAGGCCCGAATGCGCCTCCAGTTTCGTTCCGTCGGGCATGTAGACGGTATGGGCGGTCAAATCATAGACGGCGGTCCATCGATCGAACGGGCCGGCCGGCGAACCGGCGAGCGAGGCGAACTGGGTCGGACGCGGCGGAGGCAAGGGCGCATCCTCCGGCAGCGGCGAAACCGCGGCCTTCGGCGGGGGCGCGGGCGGGCGCGCGAGGAGCGAAGCGACGGCGGGCTTTGTCGGCAACGCGTCTTGCGACGAAGGGGCCGCCCCAAGCAAAATCGGCGTCGCGGGCGGGGAAGGCTCGAGGTCGCGTTGCGCGAGAAGGGGGTTCGCGGGGGCTGTCGGTTCAGCCGCCATCGGCGGAAGCGCCGGGAGCGGCCGGCGCTGCGCGGTCGCCGGAGCGATCGCGGGCCGCGGGGCGGCCGACATATTGACGATCCAGGCGGTCGCCGCTGCGCTCAACCCGAGCGCGACAACACTCACCGCGGCGACGATCAAAATCTGCCGCGAGAGACGGCGAAAGTCGAATGAATCGAACGCGCGCGGCGCAGAGACTTCGAACATTTGCGTTGCCTTCACCTTCGCTTCGCCAGGATTTGAAATCCGCGACCCGCTCGTCGCCAAAGGCGAACGGATGCACGGCGGCTTGGCGGCTCAGTTTGAACTTGCGGCCTTCTCCACTTTGGCGTCTGAGCGCTCCATGGCGGACTTACGGTCTTCCCCCCCGCTCCCCGGCGAGGCGGGGCCTGGAGAAGGAAAGCATGGCGTTCGATGCGAAGGTGGCGATCCTGGCGCCGGAGACCTTCCGGTCTGGCGGAAGCTCAGTGTCGCCGCCTTTCTTGCGGCCGGCGTCGCGGGCGCGGCTCCCGAAGCGCTGGGCGAGCCGTACGTCGACGCGGGGGGCTGCGCCCATGCGCGGCTGCTCGGCCAGCCCATGCTGATCTTTGCGGCGTCGTCCGAAACGCTGGTTCGCGCCGATGGACAAGCCATCGATCGGGGCGGGGCGCGCGCCGTCTGCGTCCGGGCGATGTTCGCGACCGGGCGCGACGCTGCGAACCGCGCCGCCTTCCTGGCCGCGCCAGCCGATGCGCCCGATCTCGTCCGCCCGGCGCTGAGAGGGCCAAGAGATGTCGAGAAGGCGGCGAAAGGGGCCGCGCTGCACCCCTGACACGCCGGCGGTCTGGATCGAGGCGCGCCAATCGCGCCGATCGCTTGGTCTCGATGCGATCGGCGTCACCGCGCATCGGCGCCAACCCGAAGCAAACGCGCGCCGCTGGCCCGTCAGCCTGTTGCGAACATGCGATCGCGCTGGCGGCGGCCGCCCTTACGCGGCGCCCTTGACGGGCGGCTGCTGGCCGGGGCGGAGCCGGTTGATGCCGAGCGTCTTCATGATCAGGCGCTCGTAACCCGGCTCGCTCGACCCCTTGCGGACCTTGCGCAGGAAGTATTTTTCGAACCCGACCTTCGCCATGTGGACCCAATAGCCCTGCGACGACCAGTTGACGTTGCGCGGCGGTATTTGCGGCAGCGCGACGAACGCGACGCCGCTGTCGCCGAAATCGGCGAGGCAGACCGCGTTCCAGGTCGCCGTATGGCTGGGCGCGCGCCCTTCGATCAGGTCCTTGATGTTATGGGCGGCGGCGGTGACCATCGACTCGATCATATAGCCGGTCTTCGGCACGCCGACCGGCACTGGCGTCGCCTCGTAGGGAGGAATCGCGGTGCACACGCCGACCGCGAAGACATTTCCATAGGTCGGGTTGCGCTGCGTCTTGTCGATGAGGACGAAGCCGCGGGGGTTGGTCAGGCCAGGGATCCATTTGCCGTCGTCGCCCTTGAGGCAGTCGACGCCGCGGAAGCCCGGAATGAACATCGAGAATTTCGAGGGGAGCTTGTGCGTCTTGCGCACCGAGCCGTCCTCGTTGACCTCGGTCGCCTCGACCGCGTCGGCCGTCACCCGGTCGATCCTCGCGTTGACGATCCATTTCACGTCGCGATCGCGCATGATCGACTCGAGCATGCCCTTGGTGTCGCCGACGCCGCCGAGCCCGAGATGGCCGATATAGGGCTCGGAGGTCACGAAAGTGATCGGCGCGCGGTCGCGAATCTTGCGCCGCCTCAGATCGGTCGCGGCGGTCAGCGCATATTCATAGGCGGGGCCGAAACACGACGCTCCCTGCACCGCGCCGACGACCATCGGACCGGGGTCCTTGCAGAATTCCTCCCAGCGTTCAGCCGCGGCGGCGGCGTGATCGACATGGCAGATCGAGTGGCTGCGCCCCTGCGGGCCGAGGCCCTCGATTTCGTCGAAGGCGAGCTTCGGGCCGGTCGCGACGACGAGAAAATCGTATGCGATCCGCTTGCCGTCATTGAGGACGACGACATTGGATTCGGGAATGACCTGTTTGGCGCCCGCGGAGGAGAAGCCGATGCCGAGCCGTGCGAAGACTTCGGGGAGATGAACCTTGACGTCTTGCGGCTTGCGCCAGTTCACCGCGACCCAGGGATTCGAGGGCGTGAACTGGAACCATTCGGAATCGGAGACGACTTCGATCTCCGCCTTGCGGCCGAGAAGGTCGCGCAGCTCGAAAGCCATGGGAACGCCGCCGATGCCGGCGCCAATGACAACCACTTTCGGCATGACCTAACTCTCCCCGCTTCACATTGCTCGTCTACGCTCGATCACGCGGGCCTCCGCGTCCCTCAAGCGCGCCTCAGTTTACGATAAGCCATCACGTCTTCCCCCTTTTCGCCTTGACTTGAATCAACCAACGCCGGGGGAACGGCGGTAGCGTGAAAACATGAGACGGACCCCGGAAGCTTCTGAACACGCATGCGCGACGCGCCGCTGCATCCGCAGCGGCGTTCGCGCCCGCCGCCGTCAGGAGAACGTCGCTCCCGGCCTGACGCCGAGCCACCGGAAGGCGATGGCCGCCGGGCAGAAGCCGGTGATCGACGCCTGGATCAGATTGCCGCCGACGAAGGCGGTGAGCAGCAGCCAGTACGGACTGGCGAGCTCCGCGAGCGCCAGGCTCGCGAGGACCAGGAGTCCGGCGAATGTCATCACGGCGCGATCGATTGTCATGGCTTCTCTTTCCCTCGTTTTCCCGACTTTTCCGGAGAGCAGAACAGCTCGTACATCAGCTCGATCAGGCGCTTCACCTGAGTGCTCGCAAGCGAATAGTGAATGGTCTGCGACTCGCGCCGCGTCGCGACGAGTTCATCCTCGCGCAACCGCGCCAGATGTTGCGAAAGGGCCGACTGGCTCAACCCGATCGCCTTCTGCAGTTCGCTCACCGAGCGCTCGCCGGCGAGCAATTCGCACAGGATCATCAGGCGATGTTCGTTGGCGACCGCTTTCAGCAGAGCCTCGGCGTTGCCGGCCTTGGCGCGCATTTCCTTTAAATTCATGGTTGCTAAATTAGATATTGCGAATATATAAGTCAAGACCCGTTTCGGAGAATTGCTCGATGCGTCGCCTTTGTCTGATCGCCGCCGCTGTCATCGCGCCGCATTTCGCCGTCGCGGCGGAGGGGTTCGTCGCGCACGCCTCCGAGATCGTCGACCAGAAGGCGGTGATCGCCACCGTCGAACCCATTCATCAACTGGTGGCGCGCGCGCGCATTGGCGGCACGATCGCCGTGCTCAAGGCGAAGGAAGGCGACAGCGTCGCCGGCGGCGCGGAGCTTGCCACGGTCGCCGACCAGAAGCTGGTTCTGCAAATGGAGGCGATCGACTCGCGCATCCAATCGCAGCAGGCCCAGCGCGACCAGGCCAGGACCGATCTCGACCGCATCCAGGAATTGCAACGGCGCGGGGTGGCGACGCAAAGCCAGCTGGACCAGGCCAAGACCAATCTGGACATCGCCGAGCGCAATCTCTCCGCCATGCGATCGGACCGCAGCGTGCTCGCCCAGCAGACGAGCGAAGGCGTCGTGCTGGCGCCGGGGGCCGGCCGCATCCTCACCGTTCCGGTGTCCGAAGGCCGCGTCGTGCTGCCGGGCGAAACGATCGCGACGCTTGCCGAGGACCGTTACATCCTGCGCCTGCAGCTGCCCGAGCGCCACGCCCGCTTCATGCGCGCGGGCGACGTGGTGCTCATCGCCTCGCGCGGCCTCGAGAGCGATTCGACCGAGAAGAAACGCGAGGGCCGCGTTCGCCTCGTCTATCCCGAGATCCAGGGCGGACGGGTGATCGCCGATGTCGACGTCGCCGGGCTCGGCGACTATTTCGTCGGTGAACGCACGCGCGTCTATGTCGCGACCGGCGCGCGCCGGGCAATCGTCGTGCCGGCCTCTTACGTCTACCGCCGTGCGGGCGTGACCTATGCGAAGCTCGCCGGCGGCGCGGAGGTGGTTGTCCAGCCCGGCGAGTCGCGCGAGGACGGCGTCGAAATTCTCTCTGGGCTGCGGGATGGCGACGTCCTCGTGTCGCCATGAAACCGGGGCTTTCCGGCGCGCTGACCCGCGCCTTCATCAATTCGCCGCTGACGCCGCTCCTGCTGATCGCGGCGATCGTCGCCGGCGCCATCGCCGTGGTCGCGCTGCCGCGCGAGGAGGAGCCGCAGATCAGCGTGCCGATGGTCGACATCATGGTCGCGGCCAATGGCTACAAGGCCGAGGAGGCGGTCGAACTCGTCACCCGTCCGCTCGAAGACATCGTCAAGGGCATCAACGGCGTCGAACACGTCTATTCGCAGACCGAGGACGACCGCGTCGTCGTCACCGCGCGCTTTCTGGTCGGCACCGATGAAGACACCGCGGTGCTGCGCATCCACGAGAAGATCCGCGCCAATATCACCGGGTTGCCGAAGGGCATTCCGGAGCCGCTGATCGTCGGGCGCGGCATCAATGACGTCGCAATCGTCGTCCTCACCCTTTCCGCGCGGCCCGACCAGAGCGCGATATGGACCGACAACGGCCTCTATCAGGTCGCCGAAGAGCTGCAGCATGAACTCGCCAAAGTCGAGAACGTCGGCGGCGCCTATCTCGTCGGCGGCAGTCCCAACCAGATCCGCGTCGAGCCCGACCCGGAGCGACTGTCGCTGTATGGCGTCACGCTCAGCCAACTGATCGACAAGCTGACCAACGCCAATCGTTCGTTCCTGGTCGGCGCGTTTCGCGACGACGGCCGCTCCGTCCCGGTGCTGGCGGGCCAGACTTTGCAGGGCGTCCCCGATATCGGCCTGCTGCTGGTCACCACGCGCGACGGACGTCCGGTCTATATCAAGGATGTCGCAAATGTCGTGGTCGGCGCCGCCGAGCCCGAGCATCGCGCCTGGACCTCGACGCGCGCGTCGGACGGCCAGTTGCAGCGGCGTCCGGCGGTCAGCATCGCGATCGCCAAGCGCAAGGGCGCCAACGCGGTCGTCGTCGCCGACGAGATAATGAACAGGCTCGAAACCGTGAAGGGACGCATCGTCCCGGCCGGTCTCGACGTCGCGGTCACGCGCAACTACGGCGCGACCGCCACCGAAAAGGCCGACGAACTGCTGTTTCACCTCGGCCTGGCGACGCTCTCGATCGTCGCGCTGATCACGATCGCCATCGGCTGGCGCGAGGGGGTCGTCGTCCTCATCATCATCCCGACGACGATCCTGCTGACCCTCTTCGCCTCGTGGCTGATGGGCTACACGATCAACCGCGTCAGTCTGTTCGCGCTGATCTTCTCGATCGGCATCCTCGTCGACGACGCGATCGTGGTGGTCGAGAATATCGTGCGCCACTGGTCGCGGCGCGGCGAGCGTTCGCTGGTCGAGACGGCGATCGAGGCGGTGGCGGAGGTCGGAAATCCGACGATCGTGGCGACCCTGACGATCATCGCCGCGCTGCTGCCGATGATGTTCGTCAGCGGCCTGATGGGCCCCTACATGAGCCCGATTCCCGCCAACGCGTCGATGGCGATGATCTTTTCCTTCTTCGTCGCGGTCACCGTCACGCCCTGGCTGCTGCTGCGTCTGGCGCGCCGGCGCTTCGAAGGCGCAGACGCGTCCGGCGCGAGCGATGGCCACGACGCCGGCGCGATGGGTCGCTTCTACGCGCGCATCGCGCAACCACTGCTCAAGGGCCGGCGGCGCTCCAAGATCTTCCTCGTGCTGGTCGGCGCGGCGACGCTCGCGGCCTGCGCGCTCTTTGCGACCAAGGACGTGCGCGTCAAATTGCTGCCGTTCGACAACAAGTCGGAAATCCAGGTGGTGGTCGACCTGCCCAGGGGATCGACGCTCGAAGAAACGGATCGCGTGCTGGCGGCGGCGGCCGAGCGACTCAAGGACCTGCCCGAACTGACGTCGATTCAGACCTATGTCGGGACAGCGGCGCCCTTCAATTTCAACGGGCTCGTGCGCCATTATTATCTGCGCGAGAGCCCGGAGCTCGGCGACCTCTCGGTCAATCTCGTCGCCAAGGGCGCGCGTTCGCGCGCCAGCCACGCCATTGCGCTCGACATTCGCCAGCGTCTCGCCGGTCTGGCGGCGCCGGCGCGCACGGCGGTCAAGGTCGTCGAAGTGCCTCCCGGTCCGCCCGTTCTGTCGACCCTGCTCGCCGAGATCTACGGGCCTGACGCCGCGAGCCGCCGCGCGCTGGCGGGCAAGGTGCGAGAGGCGTTCCAGGCGGTCGATTTCGTCGTCGACGTCGACGACAGCTTTGGCGTTCCATCAGATCGCCTGCGCTTTGCGATCGACCAGGAGGCGCTGGAGTTCCACGGCGTCGAAGAGCAGGCGGTCTACGACACGATCGGCGCGCTGATCGGCGGCGCCAAGGTCGGCTACTCGCAGCGCGGCGGCGGCCTCAAGCCCATCGACATCAGCGTCGCGCTGCCGCGCAGCGCCTTGTCGCTGAACGAGCGCGTCCTGTCGACGCCGCTGCCGGCCGGCGGCACCGCGCGGCAGGGCGCCAATGTGGAGCTTGGCGACGTGGTCAGCCTGAAGCGCGAGCGCGCTTCCTCCCGATTTTCCGCCACAACGGCCGGTTCGCCGAAATGGTCAGCGCCCAGATCGCCGGGCGCTTCGAGGCGCCGATCTACGGCATGCTCGCGGTGGAGGACAAGATCGCCCATATCGATTGGGGAGGGGCCGCGCCGCCCGCGCAAGTCCTCTCTGGCCGGCCAGCAGATGCGACCGACGCCGCCCAGACGCTGCTGTGGGACGGCGAATGGGAGGTGACCTACGTCACGTTCCGCGACATGGGCGCGGCGTTCATGGTCGCGCTGCTCGGCATCTACCTGCTCGTCGTCGCCCAATTCGGGGTATTTTGCCGACTGCCGCTGGTCATCCTCGTCCCGGTGCCGCTGACACTCATCGGCATCGTGCTGGGACATTGGCTGCTCCGCGCCGCCTTCACCGCGACTTCGATGATCGGCTTCATCGCGCTCGCCGGCATCATAGTGCGCAACTCGATCCTGCTCGTCGATTTCATCCGCCACAAACAAGCCGAAGGCGTCGCCTTGAGGACCGCCCTCGTCGAAGCGGGTGCGACCCGTTTCAAGCCGATCGTGCTGACCGCGGCCGCCGCGATGATCGGCGCGGGCTTCATTCTCACCGACCCGATCTTCCAGGGCCTCGCCATCTCGCTCGTCTTCGGCCTCGCCTCGTCGACCGCCCTCACGGTGCTGGTCATCCCGGCGATCTATGTCTGGCTGAGAGACGACGAGCGGCCCGCGAAGGGCGAGGCGTGAACCAACGGCGACGGGCTGACGGACGACAGGAGACTGACATGACGCAGACGGACTGGACGGCGATGACCAAAGAGTCTGAGCGCCGAACTCAGGAATCTTCGCGCGCGGCGCGCCAGAGGTGATGAAGGGTTTTTCCGCCATCGCGCAGGCGGCGCTGGCGCCGGGCGCGCTCGATGCGAAGACCAAGGAGCTGATCGCCATCGCCGTCTCCGTGGCGGTGCGCTGCGATGATTGCATCGCCTTTCACGTCAAGGCGGCTCTCGAGCAGGGCGCCTCGCGGCCGGAGATCGCTCGAGGCGCTCGGAATGGCGATCTACATGGGCGCCGGTCCGTCGGTGATGTACGCCAGTCACGCCCTCGTCGCCGTTTCCCAGTTCCAGGCGCGCGCCGGCGGGAGTTGAAGCGGGCGAGCGCCATAGCGCAGACGCTTCGATCGGGATTTGCGACGAGAGTCATGCGGGGCCGGCGGCGCTCGCCCGTC
>CAVPVQ010000020.1:0-24189 GCA_963709185.1 uncultured Alphaproteobacteria bacterium | reverse complement strand
TCGATCAGCGCCTGGTCTACGGCCTCGCCACCGCCGAGGTCGCCGATCGCGCCGGCGAGATTTGCGACTATCAGTCGACCAAGCCCTATTACGAAGCCTGGTCGGCCGAGGTGAACGAGGCGAGCGGCGGCAAGTCGCTTGGCGCGCTGCGCGCCATGCACGGCCGCGTCGCGGCGGGCAAGATCACCGACATCGCCTTCGACGACGAAGGCAAGCGCATCATGATCGCCGCGAAATCGTCGACGACGACGAATGGCGCAAGGTGGTGGAGGCGTCTATACCGGCTTCAGCCAGGCCGGCCGCTATGTGCGCCGCTGACCATTTCCGGCAGCGACCCCACCCGCTACACCGCCGAGCCGCGCGAAATCTCGCTCGTCGATCTGCCTGCTGTCGCTTCGGCGACGTTCGAGGTGATCAAGGACGGCGTCGCCGAGAAGCGCGCCTTCGCCTCGGCGGCGCCGGCCAAGGACGCAACGTCGGGCAACGACGACGAGGGGGCTGAAACCGCGGCGCAACGCCTCGCCGCCCTCGTGCAACTGGTGGGCGCAGCGCGCGAGCTGAGCCGCAAGCTCAACGCGGAGGCCGAAGCCCTGGCGGCGCAGATCGGCTCCGAGGCGGACGACACGCCATCGGCGCCCGACGCGTCGCAGCCCGACAATGCGGAACCCTCCGCATCCAAGATCGCAGCGCCGCCGGCCTCGCAGCCGAGCCCCGTCGAGGCGCCCCCCTCCCCCGCGCTCGCCAAGGCGCTCGGCGAAACGGCGGCGCTGCGAACCAGGCTGGATGTGATGGCGCCGGACCTCGCCGCCCTCGCCTCGCGCATCGCCGCGCTCGAGGCGCAGCCGCAGCCCGCCAAGGCCGCGCTGCGCGCCGTTTCCAAATCGGCCGACGGAGCGGGCGCCGACGGCGGCTCATCGGTGGACGACGCCATCCGGCGCCTTTCCACGCTGCCGCCCGCCGAGCGCGCCCTCGCGCTGACCAAGCTCAGCTTGGCCAATCCGATTTCGCCGCGGCTGTGAAGGCGGCTGCGACAAATAGCGGACTCCGGTGGAAGCGTGGCGCACGCGATGGGATGCGCCTGACCCTCGCGCCAACGTGATCTCGATCGACGCCAATTCCGAGGGAAACGCCGGTCAGGCGACGGCGCCGGAAGACGGTGGCGGATCGAGTTGGAACCTGGCGAGCGCGGGCTTCTGACGCGCGGGGAATAGTCGCAAGGCCCGAATAACGAGAGCGAGCCCGTCGAGCCCTGCTTCGTCGGTCTTTTCGCCGACCACCCTTCATGCGCGAGACCAAACATGGCGGTCGACGAGCTTCATTCGCCACGGGAAGCGCGCGACCATCGCACGCCCTTGCATCTGGCGATGACATTCGAAGGCGACGCTCTCGTGCTCGGCGTCGGGACAAGGCTGGGCCTCGCCAATCGCGGCTTGCTTCTGCGCAATCAACGCAGCGAAGCTTTCGACGAGGCGCGCGTCGCGGCGCTCCTGGCGGCGGCCTACGGGCGCGCAATAGGGCCGTCCGAGCTCGCGTATATCCGTGGGGCGCTTGAAAAGCAGAGCGAAGGTCAGACGCCGCTGGCGCTCGTCTACCTCGCGCTTGCTGACCTGCCAAAGTTGCAACCACCGGCGGAAGCCGCTTGGCGGCTGGCGGCGGCGGATGAGCTGATGAAGGGCGGCATGGCGCGGGGAGAGATCCTCGGGGCGCTCGGAATCGGAAAAACGGCGGGAGAAGAATTCGTTCGAGCCTACAACCCCGATCAGCCGCGCGTGCCCGCCGGCAACGGACGCGAGAGCGGGCAATGGACGAGCGGGGACAACGCCGACGACGCAGACGATGCAGCCTCGCCCCCTGGCGCACCGAACAGCCCCTCTAACGACGGGTCTCGGGGCGTCCAAATTGCGGACGATTCCGACGACTGGCCGCAGTATTTTAGCGCTGTCAGCTCAGCGCAGGCCGCGGAAGCTGGGAGACCTCCGTTCAACGGCGTCGGACCCAATGCACAACACCAAGCCGGCGTCGCCCGTGCAATTGCGCTCTATCAAGCCAATGGATTCATAATCGCCTCTGACCGTCCCGTAGCGGTGAACGTGCCTGGCTTCACGAGCCCACGCGTTTACGACTTCATGGTCCTTGATCCCGTGACAGGCTTTTACATCGGCGTCGAAGTCAAAACGACGATGTATGATACGATTTTTTTCGACAGATCGCAGGTGGACAAAGACGTCGCCCTATACACGACTGGAGGCGGCTTTGCGCCGGCTTTGCCCGGCAATAAAATGATAACTCGCGTCGCGTATGAGGCGTTTTGCGCGTATTGCCCGTTGGTCAATCTTGGGAGCGCCAGTCTGGCGCTCAGGCTCCTCGAGGCGGGGATTCGCGTGCGAGCCTATCAGCACCCCGGCGAAGGCGGCTTCGACTAAGGATCAACTGGATGAAGAAACCCACCGGGAAAAGCCCGTCGCCACAATCTGGCGCGGTCGATCAAGCCCCGCTTGGACCTTCGGGATCGGCGACGCTCGACGAGCCGCAGTCGATCGCCGGCGTAATCGGCGTCGTTCCCGGCGAAGTGTCGCCGGAAGAGAAAGCGCGCGCGAGGCAGATGTTGAACGCGCTCAAGCAAATCCGCGAGCGCTCGCCGCGCCCGAGCCGCCAGGGCATCAGCCCGCCACCGCAGGAACATTCGGCCGCGGCCTCTGGCGAGTCTCATCCAAAGCGTAAGAAACTCGACGATATCCTCGCGCCGGCCCTGGCCGAGATCGGCTACAAGAAGGTCGCAAGGCTGACTTATCGCGGGGAATGGAGCACGTCGGAAGTCGAGCACGTGTTGAAGCTGGAAACTTACGGAACTCCGAAAATCTATCTCACCGGCAGCGCCGGGTTGCAAAACCCGCAAGCCAGTGTATTCGCCGATCAGTGCAGAGACCGCTACGCCGATCGGACAATTTTGCAGTGCTTGCGCGAATTCAAGTACGTGCCCCCGCCATGGTTCTACCCCACCCAATTCCCGATCGGCCTCCTGTTACACGGCAGTCTCCCCTGGTGGCTCGACATCTCGGCCTGTTCACCGAGCGAGCTTGCGCGAATTCTGGCCGAATCCGTGCGATCCAAGCTTGTACCTTTCGTGAGTCCCGTCGTGTCCACGGCGGCATTTCTGGAGTTCCTCGATCGGAACGAAGAGCCGGTGCTATGGGTTCGCACGGGCGGGTGCGAGCAGGCGGCGATTGTCGCCTATCTGGCGGCAACGCTCGGCTTGGATCGTGCGAAAACGAAAGCGCGGCTGCTTCGAAATGCGCGCTCGATCGTAAGCTGTCTCGATGAGACTCGACTGAACTCGCGAAACCTATATCGAGCACCTCCTCGACGACGCCGAAGCCGCCGTCGCACAAGCGGCAAATTAGGCGCAACTCAAGCAGCGCCGCGCCCAACTGACGCGGCTTCCCGAATTCCTTGCAACTCACGCCCGCGCCCGCTCGAGCAGCGGCCGTCCGCGCACGCCCTTTCGACGCCGCCTTCCCTCCAACCGCACAAGGAATGCCCCATGACGATTGCCCAAACCACACAAGAAACGCTCGGGCTGATGAAAGATTCTCTCGCCAAGAACGTCACGATCGCCACCGGCCTGTCGGCCTATGATTTGCAGGCGCCGGCCAAGAACCTCTATCCGACGATCACGCCGCTGCGCAACGCGATCCCGCGCGTGCAGCGTCTCAACCCGGGCGACGCCGCGCGCTGGCGGACGATCTCGGCGATCACCGGCTCCGGCTTCGATGCGATGGGGTGGGTGCCAGAGGGTCAGCGCACCGCGAGCATGTCCTACGCCGCCAATCTCCAGGTCGCGTCCTACATGACACTGGGCGAGGAAGACACGGTGACCTTCGAGGCGGAAGCCGCCGCCCAGGGCTATGAGGACATCAACGCCACCGCGACCTTGCGGCTCTTGCAGAAGACCATGCGCAAGGAGGAGACCGGCCTGCTCGGCGGCAATTCTTCGCTGGCGCTGGGGACGCCGGGGACACCGACCCTCGCCGCATCGGGAACCGGCGCGACGTTGTCGGCGGCCACCTATTCGGTGATCGTCGTCGCGCTCTCTTTTGAGGGCTACGGCAACTCGTCGGTCGCCGCCGGCGTCGCGACGACCAAGACGATCACCGGCAACGACGGCAACACTTACAGCCTGAACGGCGGCTCCTCGAACAAGAGCGCGAACGCCACCGAGGCCGTCACGCTCGGCGAGACGCTGTTCGCCACGGTTCCCGTGGTCAACGGCGCCGTCGCCTACGCCTGGTATGTCGGAACGGCCGGCTCGGAAACGCTGCAGGCGATCACGACGATCAATAGTGTCGCGATCTCGGCGCCCTTGGCGACCGGACAGCAGGCGATCAGCGCCATTTCCGCCGACTGCTCGCGCAATTCGACGCTCGCCTTCGACGGCCTGCTGACGATCGGCTTCAATCCCACCAACAGCGCCTATGTCCAGGCGCTGAGCGCGGGAACGGCGGGAACGGGCTCTTTCCTCACGGCGTCGGGCCGCGGTTCGGTCGTCGAGATCGACAACATGCTGCTCGCGATGTGGAACGCCTATCGGCTGTCGCCGACGGTGCTCTACGTGAACGCGCAGGAGCAGAAGAACATCACCAACAAGTGCCTGACCAACGCTTCGGGTCCGCTGATCCGCTATAATATCGCGGCCGACAGCGATCGCGGTGGCCCTTACGGCGTGTCGGCTTCCGGCGTCGTGCGCTGGTATTACAATCCGTTCAGCGTCGACGGCGGCTTCGATATTCCGATCCAGGTTCATCCCGATCTGCCGCCCGGCACGATCCTCGCCTATTGCGAGCGTCTGCCGGTCTGGTACCAGTCCAACGAAACGCCGAATGTCGCGGAGGTGCTGACCCGCCGCGACTACTACCGGGTCGACTGGCCGGTACGCACGCGCCGCCGGGAATTCGGCGTCTACGCCGAAGAGGTGCTGGCGGTCTATGCGCCGTTCGGCGTCGGCGTGCTCACCAACATTGGCAACGGCTGACGTCGCCGCGAAGGCGCGCGGGACGCGCGCTTTCGCGCGCGGCGACTGTCGCGCTCATCCACCCGACCGCGTAACGGCGAGGCGGTAAATGTCCCCCAACGACCTCACGACATTGGCGGCCCTCAAGGCGTGGCTCGGATTGCCGTCGGCGGACTCGCCGAACGATGCAACGCTCGCCGCGCTGATCACCGCGGCGAGTTGCGCGATCTACGCCTTGCTGAGCCGGCCTGGCCTGCTGCCGCAGAGCTACAGCGAAACGCTGGACGGCGAGACCGCGCGCCTCATGCTGCGCCACTGGCCGGTGATAAACATCGCCTCGCTGACGATCGATGGCCTGAGCGTCCCGCCGGTGATCCCCGGCGTTCGCCACGGCTATCTCCTGCAAGGCGCGGACTCCGCGCCACCAGGGCGGCAGCAATACGTCGATATTTTCGGCCGATGGATGCTGCGCGGCCGCCAGAATGTCGCGATCGCCTACAACGCCGGCTACAGGGTGGCGGAGGAAGCGCAGATTGTGCCGGGTGCGACGCCATGGCAGGTCGCCGCCGGGCAACCGTTCGGGCCTTGGGGTTCGGATCTCGGCGCGGTCTATGCGGCGACCGGCGCGCCTCTGATCGCGGTCGCCGCTTCGCCGTCGATGGGCGAATACGCCGTCTCGGCGGGCCTCTATACCTTTTCGGCGGCGGATGCCGGCGGGCAAGTGTCGCTGTCCTACGGTTATGTTCCGCAGGACATCGCGCAGGCGGCGCTGGAACTTGCGGGGGAGCGATTTCGGGCCGCCGAGCGGATCGGTCTTCGCTCCAAATCGCTCGGCGGACAGGAAACGATCGGCTACGACACGTCGGCTGTATCGTCGACGGTCCTGGCGCTACTGCAGCCCTATCGCCGCGTGACGATATAGATGTTGACGCTTGGCCTCGCTGGGGCCGACGCGCTTGATGCGCGGCTCGGCGCCTTTCCCGCGGAACTCCTCGCCGATCTGGCCGCCAAAGCCGCGGCTTTGGCTGACGCTCTTGCCGCCAAGGTGAGAAACGACAAACTGTCCGGCCAGGTTCTCAATGTCGTCAGCGGAGATTTGCGTGCTTCGATCATCGGCGAGGCCGGTGTCGACGGTGACGATGTCGTCGGCAGCGTCGAGTTGGCGGGCGACATCAAATATGCGGCGATCCAGGAGTATGGCGGCAAGACCGCCGCCCATGAAATCCTGCCGTCGAAAGCCGATGCGCTGGCCTTCCTCGTTGGCGGCGCGCTTCGCTTTGCAAGACGCGTCGAGCATCCCGGCTCGGCCATCCCTGAGCGCTCCTACTTGCGTTCGAGCCTTGAGGACATGACGGACGAGATCGTCGAAACACTCGGCCGCTCGCCGGGCGACGTTTGGGAGCCCTGATGAGCCGTGAAGCCGCATTCTCCGCTTTGTTCGAAACGCTCACGGACGCCTATGCCTGGGGCGTTGCATCGCGTCGGCTGAAGCTGTGGAGCGACGTGCCGGCGGCCATGCGACCCGCGTTGTTCCAGCTCGAGGCGGGCCCCGAAACCTATCAATGGACCTCGCTGGCGACCCCGAGGCGCACCGTTGAAGCCAAGCTGTTTCTTTATTTCGACTCGCGCGATCCGCTGACGCCCGGCGCGACCGCGATCAACGCGGCGCTCGATGCGATCGACGCCGCCTTGGCGCCGCAGGGCGTCGACCTCGCCGCCGGCCGCCAGACGCTCGGCGGCGCGGTCTATGACTGCAAGATCGCGGGTGTCCCGGTGCGCGACACCGGCGACATGGACGGCGACGGGCTGGCGGTGGTGGGCGTCAGGCTTGTGCTGCCGTGAGGCAGGGCGAGCGTCAATCAGCGCGCCAACTTTCAACATCGGTACAGAGATCGCTTCCTTCTTCGATTGAAGGCGACCAGCGGCGCCCGCAGCCGTCGAACGCGAGCCACCGCCACTGGACTGACCGGCGTTCGACGCCTCTCGCAACTCTACTCCCCTTCACAATGGAGAACCCCCCATGTTCGTCTTTGGCTCGGGTGTGCTGATCGGCACGCCCCAGGGCGGCGCGCCGATCAATTTCGGCCTCGCCCAGGAAGTGACGCTCAGCGTCAGCGCGACGACCAAATCGCTGTATGGGCAATATGACTTCCCCGTGGCGATCGGCTCGGGAACGCGCAAAATGAGCGGCAAGGCGAAAATGGCCCGGATATCGGGCCAGGCGCTCGGCTCGCTGTTCTTTGGCGTGACGCCCTCGGCCGGCGTGACGCAAACGCAATTCGGCGAGGCGGCGAGCGTGCCGGCCTCCTCGCCATACACTTACACAACAAGTTTTCACACCAACTTCGTCGCCGATCAGGGCGTCGTCTATGCGGCGAGCGCGCTGCCGCTGCGCCTCGTCGCCTCCGCGCCAGCGACAGGACAATATTCCCAATCGGGCGGCGTCTACACGTTTGCCGCGGGAGACGCCGGCGCGGCTGTGCTGATCTCGTACACCTACACGAATGCGAGCAGCGGCGAGAGCGTCGCGGTCACCTCACAGTTGATCGGCCCGACTATCACATTCTCGGCCAATCTGTTCGCCTCCGATCCCACCACCGGCAAGCAGTTTTCGGTGCTGCTCTACAATTGCGTCGCCGAAAAACTGGCGTTGGGCACGAAACTCGAGGATTTCACGCTGCCGGAACTCGACTTTCAGTGCTTCGCCAACAGCGCCGGCCAGGTGTGCCAGCTCAACTTCGGGGACGCGGCATGAGCGAGGAGACGTTTCTCGTTACTTTGGGCGGGCGGCGATGGAGTCTCCCGCATCTTCCCTTCCGGGCGATCAAGAAGATTCAACCTGCATTGTTCCAAGTCTATTCCGAGCTTGGCGGCGCGGCGATGTCGACCGCCAGCGTCACGCAGCTCAGCGAAGCCCATCTCGACCGCCTCGCCGAGGCGACCTATCTGGCGGTCGCGCATGTCGATCCCGAGCTGTCGCGAGACTCGTTCCTCGACCTGCCGTTTTCGGTAGGCGAACTGATGCAGGCGTTCCCGGCGATCGCCAGCGCCGCTGGACTGCGTGCGGTTCAATCCGCGGCTGAACCGCTCCGCGACGCTCCGCAGGAGGCGCCGGGGGAGTCGATTTCGACCGGCTGATCGCGCAGGTCGTCGCCAACACAGGCTGGACCTGGGATCAGGCGCTCGACGGCCTGACGATGCCGCGCTTGGCCGCTCTGCAAAGCGAATGGCGCGCCCATCCTCCAGCCCATTGGCTGATCGCCGCGGCGTTGAAATATCGACCTCCCACGAACTCGGCGCCGGCCGCCGCGCGGCAGTCGACGATCGCGCAAATGAGAGCAGCCTTTCCGAGTGGGCGACTGTGAGCCGCCACCGCGCTTCTGGAGTCAACGATGACCGATGCGAATCTTGTCGTCACATTCTCCGCTTCGATCGACGGTCTGACCTCAGGCGTCGCCGAGGCGAAGGATGCGCTGTCAGGGTTGACGGCGCCGGTCGGCGAGATGAACAAACAATACGCCAGCCTCGGCGCTTCCATTTCTCAGGCTTTGTCACCGAACAAGGCGCAAGCATTGGGCGCCGCGCTGCAGGCTTCGGCGTCCGGAGCCGCGCCGGCGCTGGCTTCGGCGATGAACGGCGTCAGGCAAAGCGCTCAGCGCGCCGCCGCCGACATGCGCGCCGCCGCGATGGAGGAGGCACAGGAAGAGGTCAGGCTGACTGAGGCCGCCGCCAACCAGAAGATCGCGCTCTACAACGATGAATACCGGCGCAAGGCGATCACCGAGGATCAGAAGGTCCAGCTCACTCTCGACGCCTTGCAGGACGAACTGCAGGACGAAACCGATATCCTCAATCAGGAGCTGGCGCTCGACAATCTCAGGCCGCAGCAGCGCCAGAGAATTCTCGATCAGCTCGCCAGCCTCGAGCAGAGCTATGCGGGCCAGGTCCAGAAGATCCAGGAGGACGCCGCGACCGTCACCGCGCAGCAATGGCAGGGCGCGTTCACTACGATCAACGACGCCTTCGATTCGCAGGTGCGCGGCCTACTGACGGGAACGACGACCTGGTCGAACGCGCTGAAAAGCGTGCTGACCACCCTGACCTCCGACCTCATCACCTTCTTCCTGAACTGGGGGCTGAAGCAGGTCGAACAGGTCGCGATGAACATCGCCGGCATCAACACCGTGACGGCGGCGCAGGTCGCGGGATCGGCGGCTCAATCGGCCGCCCAGGCGAGCGCCGGGGCGACCGGCGCGCTGGCCAATCTCGGCGCCATCCTGCATTCGATCGAGGCGTCGGCGGCGCAGACCTTCGCCGGCGTCACCGGGTTCATGGCGCCGATCCTCGGCCCAGCCGCGCCCGCCGCCGGCGCCGCGGCGGAGGCGACGGTGCTGGCGGTCGCCGGCGGCCTCTACGACACGGGCGCCTGGGAAATCCCCCGCGACATGCTCGCCGGCGTCCATCAGGGCGAGATGATCGTGCCCTCGCGCGGCGGCATCGCCAGCGAGTTCCGCGACTTTCTCAGCGGCGGCGCCGCTACGCCGGGCGGCGGCGGCGCGCCGGTGCATATCCATCCGACCGCCAATTTCAACGTTTCGGCCGTCGACTCGGCGAGCACGGCGCAATGGTTTCGCAACAACAGCGCCGACATCGCCAAAGCAATGAACGAGGCGGCGCGCCAGGGCGCGCTGCTCGGCCTGCGGCGGCTCGCCGGCGCGTGAGGAGCGCGCCATGGGATTTGTCGGCGGCGTCCACCTGCTGCCCTCGACCGGCGAATTCACCTACGACACGATCGCGCACCAGGGCCAGCGGCTCGGCGGCGCGATGCTCGGCGTCAACACGTTCTCTGGTGAAGGGGGCTCCTACACCGACTATTCCGTCGCGATCGACCAACTCCAGGCCGCGCATCCCGAATGCACGACGGTCTCGGTCGTCTGCGCCTGGTTCGGGAACAACGAAACCGTCGACTATTGCCAGATTTATCCGTCGACGGCCTATATCGGGGGTTCTTTTGAGCAGCTTTCGGGCGGCTCCTGGGTCGCCGACCAGTGGATGGTCTCAAGCCTTACACAGGCGTCGTCCGGCCTGATCCCGATCCCCGAGAGCGGCGACAGCTTCATCTATGGCGGCACGCCGTCCGACCCGAGCATCGTGCGCTGCATCCGCGACCTGAAGGCGCGCGGCTTTCGCGTGATCTTCTACCCATTCATCCTGATGACCGCGCCCGGCCTGCCCTGGCGCGGCCGCATCAGCTATTTCCAGCCGGATGTTTCGAGCGCCGCTACGGCGGCGGTCGAGGCGTTCCTCGGGTCGGCGGCCGCCGGCGATTTCACACCCGACCCGGTCAACCTGACCGTCGCCTATTCCGGCAGCGCCACCGACTACACCTATCGGCGGATGATCCTGCATTACGCCTGGCTTTGCACCGTGGCCGGCGGCGTCGAGCTGTTCATGCTGGGGTCGGAATTGCGCGGCCTTGAGACGATCCGCGGGCCGGGCTGGACCAAAGCCGGGACGACCGACGGCTCCGGCTATGCGATCTGGGACTATCCGTTCGTCGCCGGCCTGCAGGCGCTCGCCAACGACGTGCGTTCGATCTTCGACAGCCAGAGCCTGACGAAGAATCCGACGACTCTCAAGAACCTCATCGCCTATTCGGCCGACTGGTCGGACTGGATGGGCTTCCAGCATCCGGGCGAGAACGGCCAGTGGCCGCATCTCGACCAACTGTTCGCTGAAGACAACATCGACCTCGTCAGTTTCGACAACTACCTGCCCTTGTCGGACTGGACGAACTCGAGGGCGGCCTCGACGTCGCCAACTGGAACGCGCCGGCGCCGGGATTGGGCTATTTTGACGCGGGCCTCGTCACAATCGCTTCATCCGCGACCGTCGATTGCGGCCAGACGACTTCAGCCGTCGCCTCCACCACGGACTGCGGGCCGGCAACCGCCATCGCATGGCCGCCGGCGATGTCAGCGGCGAGCGGGCTCGGGCTCAGCGGCGCGCCGACGATCTGGTCGCTTCCCTATCTGAAAGCAGGCATCGAGGGCGGCCAGTATTTCGATTGGTTCTATTTCGACAGCAACAACGATGGCCGCGGCCTCGACCCGCTCGGCTCCGATCAGCAGGTCTCCCTGACGGACGGCGATCGGCTCGCCCAGGCGCGCAACCCCTATTTTCCCAACCAGCAATTGCTCGCCAACAAGCAGCTGCGCTGGTGGTGGAACAACCCGCACCAGGCTGTCTATGACGACGGCGACGGCTCCGGCTTCGCGCCGCACGGGCCACAGACCGAGTGGATTCCGCAGTCGAAATCGATCAGTTTCGTCGAATACGGCTTCCCGGCGGTCGACAAGGGAACCAACCAGCCCAACGTGTTCTACGATCCCGTCTCGGTCGAGAGCTTCACGCCGTTCTGGTCGGTCTGGCGCTCGGTCCCGGGGGGCGGCTATCTGCCGCTGCAAGACGATACGATCGCGCTGCTCGCGCTCCAGGCCGTCTATGAATATTGGAACGACGACGGTTGCAACGCGGTCTCCAGCGCCGGCGTCGCGATGGTCCAGTTCGCGTTCTGCTGCGTGTGGAACTGGGACGCGCGGCCGTTCCCGACCTTTCCGCTGCTGTCGAGCGAATGGGGCGACGCCGGCAACTGGCCGTTCGGCGAGTGGCTGGGCGGCCGCGGTCCGGCGACGCCGCCAGCCCAACCGTCGCCCGCGCCGGCGCCGGGAGCCTACGCGACCTTCCCGACGCTGGCCACGTTCGGCTGGTCGACGCATATTGCGCCGAAGTTCGCGACCGACGTGACCGAGCTCGTCTCCGGCCGCTCAACGCGGCGATCGCGCCACGCCGCCGCGCTCTACGATATCGAGCTGACCTACGAGCTTCTGCGCAGCGCCGCCGCCTACGCCGAATTGCAGGCGATCGCCGGCTTTTTCGAACAGATGCAGGGGCGAGCGACGCCGTTCTGGCTGGCGCCGCCCGGACTGGCTGATGCTGGCGGCGCAGCCGATTGGGACCGGCGACGGCGCGACCGGGACTTTCGTCCTCACACGAACATTCGGCGACTACAGCGAGCCGGTCCAGGGGACCTCGGGCGTCACCGCGGTCTATCTCGACGGCGCGCCGATCGCGCCCTCGCGCTACGCGGTCAGCGCCGGCTATCTGCCGGCCGTCACGATCGCGCCGCCACCCGCCGCGGGCGTCGCGGTCACCGCCGACTTCGACCTGCTGATGCTGTGCCGTTTCGCCGACGACGTCGTCGACCTGGAGGAGTTCATGGCGATGCTGTGGACGTTCAAGACGGTGAAGCTCCAGACGGTGCGGGTATGAAGGGGGCAACAGGCAGTGGGGATTAGGCAGTCAGGTCCGCCCCTGCCAACCGACTGCCGCCCACCGCCTATTGTCCATTGCTCGCCGGAGACCCCATGACCACGCCGCCGTCCTTCCCGACGCTCGCCGGCCAGGGCTGGAGCGTTCACAAGAAGCCGACCTTCAACACCATCGTCGCCACCGCCACATCAGGGCGCGAGGTCCGCGATTTACTGTGGCAATATCCGCTCTGGGAGTTCGAGCTCGTGTTTGATGGGCTCGACTCGACCGCGTCGAGCTATCCCGGCCTCGGCGGGCAATCGCTGCAAAGCCTGATGGGCCTGTTCCTGCAAAGCGGCGGACAGTTCGGCACGTTCCTCTACACCGATCCAACCGACAATGCGGTGGTCAACCAGGGCATCGCAACGGGCGACGGATCGACAACGACCTTCACCATGGGACGCTCGCTCGGCGGCTTCACCGAACCGGTCGGCTGGGTGACGGCGATCTCGAATGTCTATCTCAACGGCGTGAACCAGGCGTCGGGGTGGTCGGCGACCGCGCCGAATTCGCTGGTGTTCGGCTCCGCGCCGGGCTCTGGCGTCGTCATCACCGCAAGCTTCGCCTACGCCTTCAATTGCCGCTTTCTCGACGACCGCGAGGACTTCGAGCAGTTCATGCAGAACCTGTGGAAAGTCGACAGCCTCAAATTCCGCAGCGTGCGGAGCGATTGAGAGGGGCAACAGGCAGTGGGGATCAGGCAGCCTGGCTGACCTGCTGCCGACTGCCGACTGCCTATTCCGCGGAGCGAATCCATGAAGACCGCAACGACGGCGCTGATCAATTTTCTCAACGCGGCGCGGGCGGCGCCCGATTCGCCGATCGCCTTCGCCGACTGCTTCACGTTCACGCTCGCCCAGACCGGCCTCGTTCTGACCTACACCAACGTCGACCAATCGATCGTCTACAACGGCGTCACGTATTCGGCGTCCGGCCCGCTGGTGCAGGGGCTCAAATACCGCTGCGCCGCCGGTCTCGACGTCGACAAGCAGCAGATCACCATCGCCGCCCGGCCGACCGATCTTGTCGCCGGCGCGACGTTCCTCAACGCGCTGCGCTCGGGAGCGTTCGACGGCGCCTCGTTCCAGCGCCAGCGGGTTTTCATGTCGGCGCTCGGCGAGGCGCCGGTCGGCGGCGTCATCCTGTTCCAGGGGCGCATCTCGACGGTCGACCAGGTCGGGCGCACCAGCGCCAAGGTGACGGTCGCCTCCGACCTCATCATCCTCGACTACGACATGCCGAAGAACCTCTATTCGGCGACCTGCCTGCATGTGCTCTATGACACCGGCTGCACGCTGGTCAAAAATGCATTCAGGACCGACGGGACGGTGGGGGCCGGCTCGACCGCCTCGCTGATCAACTTCTCCGGCGCTCTGGCGGTCCACCAGCAGGGCTCGATCACCTTCACCTCCGGCGCCAATGAGGACATCACCGGCACGGTGAAAATCGCGACGGTCGGCGCCTCTCTGGCGCTTGCCTATCCCCTGCCGAGCGCGCCGGCGACGGACGACACCTTCAAGGTCTATCAGGGCTGCGACCATACGCCGGCGACCTGCCAGTCGCAGTTCAGCAATCTCGCCAACTTTCGCGGCTTCCCGTTCGTGCCGCCGCCGCAGATCGCCTACTGAAAGCGAGGCAGTCGGCAATCGGCAGAGGCCGTCCCTGCCTATTGCCTATCGCCTGCCGCCGAAGCGGAGGCCCGCTTGACCGATTCCGCGATCGCCGCCACCCGCGCCGCCGTCGTCGCCGAAGCGCGCTCGTGGATCGGCACACCCTATCACCTCGGCGCCGATGTCAAGGGCGCCGGAGTCGATTGCGCGATGATCCTGGTGCGGGTGTTTTGCGACCTCGGGCTGGTGGCGCCGTTCGATCCGCGTCCCTATTCGAACGACTGGCACCTGCACCGCGGCGAGGAAGTCTATCTCGGGCTCCTCCTGGCGCGCTCCCGCGAGGTCGCACGGACCGAGGTCGAGCCCGGCGATGTCGTCTTGTTTCGTTACGGCCGCTGCTTTTCCCATGGCGGCATCGTCACATCCGCGGAGCCGTTCACCATGATCCACGCCTTCGCCTCGGCCCGCGTCGTTCTGGAGGAGCAGGTGAACCGCAACGCGGCGATCGCCAGACGTCTGCCGGAGGCGCGGTTCGCCAGTTACTGGGGCGCGCATGACCAGGAGATCGGGCGCTGATGGGCTGGCTTCGCGCGAGCAACAACAACCAGACGCCGACCTACACCGGCCTGCAGCTCAACACCTCCGTCAATACGATGCCGATCGCCATCGTCTGGGGCGAATCGAAGATCGCGCCCAACGTGATCTGGTACAACAACTTCCAGACGATCGAAGGGAGCTCCAGCTCTGGCGGCAAGGGCGGCTTTTTCAGCTCGGATTCCACGACGCCGACCTATTCCGCCGACCTGATCATGGCGCTCTGCGAGGGGCCGATCGCCGGCGTCAACCAGATCTGGAAGGACCAATCGGTCTATACGCTCGGCGAACTCGATCTCATCCTGTTCGAGGGCGGCACGCCGCAAGACGTCTGGAGCTATCTCGAATCCTCGGAGCCATACGAGGCGCTCGCCTACCAGGGCACCGCCTATGCCTGCGCGGCGAGCTACCAGTTGGGTTCCAACGCCGAAATATCCAACCACAACTTTGAAGTCGCAGGCGTCAATTTCGGCCAGGGCATCAACCAGATCGACGCGGACCCGGCCTTCGTCATTTCCGATTTCCTGACCAACGCGCAATACGGTCTCGGCTTGGACGGCGCCTCGATCGACGCGACCACCTTGTTCGGCTCCGGAGGCGACGCCTCGTTGCAGACCTATTGCCGAGCGGCGGGCATCGCCTTCAGTCCGGCGCTGACCGACCAGGAGCAGGCGTCGAGCATCCTGGCGCGCTGGCTGCAAATCTGCAATTGCGCGGCGGTATGGAGCGGCGGCCAGCTCAAGTTCATCCCCTACGGCGATGAGGAGATCGCTTCGGGGACGCAGGTCACCGTCACCACGGAGATCGCGCTGCTGACGCCCTCGACGACCTCGCCGCCGCCGTCGATCACCGTGTGTTCGCCCGACCAGTTCGTGTCCGACGGCGGCGTCGTCTATTCCAATTCGCTGATTCCGCTGACCTATATCGGCGGTTCGCCGCCGTCTGGGCAGGGAACCTACGGGATGGGGGCGAACGGCACTTACGAGTTCTCTGCCGACGACGAAGGCAACGGCGTCACGATCACCTACACGTATCAGGTCCTCGTCAGCTACGTCCCGGACCTGACGCCGATCTACAGTCTCGCTGACAACGATTTCGTCGATTCGAAAGGCAACGAGGACCCCGTCCTCGTCTCGCGGGTCGATCCATTCTCGCTGCCGACGATCCAGCGCATCGAGGTGATGGACCGCAACAACCAGTACGGACTCGCGCCCGTCGAGGCGCGCGACCAGTCGCAGATCGAGCTCTTCGGGCCGCGCGTCGGTTCGACGATCACCGCGCACGAAATCTGCGACGTCTCGATCGTCGCATCGATCGTCGCGCAGACCATTCTACAGCGCGCGCTCTACGTCCGCGCGCATTTCACGTTCAAGCTCTCATGGCTCTATTGCCTGCTCGATCCGATGGACATCGTCGAGATCACCGACGCCAATCTCGGCCTGTCCAACACCCCCGTGCGAATCACCGCGATCGAAGAGGACGACAAGGGAATCCTCACCGTCACCGCCGAGGAGCTGACGGTGGGCGTTTCGACGCCGGCGCTCTATCGCACGAAGAAATCGATCAGCACGATCCCCAACCACGGCGCCGCCGCCGACCCGGTCAATACGCCGCTAATCTACGAGCCGCCGCCGGCGCTGACCGGCGGGGCGACGCAGATCTGGGTCGCCGCATCGGGCGGCTCGGGCGGCGCCGCCGATCCGAACTGGGGCGGCGCCTATGTCTGGGCCTCGCTCGACGATGCGACCTACACGGAAATGGGAACCCTCAACCAGCCAGTCAAACAGGGGGTCCTGACCGCCGCGCTGTCGGCGGCGTCCGGCTATGACACCACCCACACGCTCGCCGTCAACCTGAGCGAGAGCGCCGGCAAGCTCGCCGGGACGACCGAGGCGCAGGCGCTCGCCGGCGTCACCTTGTGCCTCGTCGACAACGAGCTGCTGGCCTATACCAACGCGACGCTCGCCGGCGCCCATAGCTACAACCTGACCGGCCTCGCGCGCGGGCTCTACGGAACGGTCGCGGCAGAGCATGCGAGCGGCGCGCCGTTCACGCGTCTCAGCCAGGCGATCGTCAAGGAGAATCTGGCGGCCAACTATATCGGCCAGACGCTCTACCTGAAATTCCAGAGCTTCAACGTGTTCGGCAACGGCGTACAGGAACTCTCGTCCTGCGTCGCCTATCCGTTCACGCCGGCCGGCGTCGGCAGCGCCCATCCGATCGCCGCTCAATTGTCTTCAGGGCTGCCGGTCGATCTTGGCCAGGTCGCCGCCGCGCCTGTCCTTTCCGACGACTTCGGGACGGCCGCCGGCGCGGCGCTGCAGGCGATCGATCTTGGAACGATCGTGACCGATCCGATTGTCGCGCAACTGCTGCTCGGGATGGCCGTCGACTTCGGTTCGGTCGCCGGGACGCCCAATGTTTTCGATGATTTTGGGTCGCCCGGCGTCGCGGCGTCGAGCGTGATCGACCTTGGAGTCGCCTGAATGAGCGAACAATTGCAGCTTCGGCGTGGAACTATAAGCCAGGTCGCGGCCTTCACCGGAGCGCAGGGCGAGCTCGCCGTCGACACCACCAACAATATTCTGCACGTCAATGACGGCGCCACGGCGGGCGGCTGGCCGCTCGCGCTGGCGACGCGCGCCGCCGTCTCGGACGCGCCCTACAGCGCGCTCGTCACCGATCGGATCGTCGCCTACACCGCGCTGACCGCTGCGCGGGTTGTGACGCTTCCGGCCGCGGGCGCCTATCCGGTCGGCGCTATTCTGGCCGTCATCGACGAAAGCGGCGCCGCGTCCGCAACCAAGACCATCACGTTGAGTCGGGCCGGCTCCGACACCATCGACGGCGGGACCTCGGCGGTCATCTCCGCCGCCAACGGTGTGTTGGCCGTCGAAAGCAACGGCTCCAACGCATGGACGATCGTCCACTCGCGGGCTCCCAGCACGCCGCGCACACCGGTCTCCGACGCCGCCTATTCCGCGCTGGCGACCGACCGCCTCATCGCCTACACCGCGATCACCGCGGCGCGCGTCGTCTCCCTGCCGACGGCGGCGGCCTATTCGACCGGCGCTCTGCTGGTCGTCATCGATGAAAGTGGGGCGTGCTCGCCGGTCAAGACGATCGCCGCGACGGCGGTCGGCTCGGACACGATCAACGGCGCGGCGTCGGCGGTCATCGCCTCGGCCTACGGCTCGCTGACCCTCGAAAGCAACGGCGTCGCGGCGTGGACGATCGTCGACGCCTTCGCCCCGACCTATTCCGAGGCGGTCTACGTGCGCGCTTTGGGCGTCAATCTCAACGCGCTCGGCGATACCCAGGTGGCGATCCCTCCGCCCTCCGCCGGCATCACGCGCTATCACGTGGGCACCGTCTACGTCGAGAACGCCTCGACCTCGCTGACCACGGCCAAGCTCGGCGTGTACACCGCCGCCAGCCAGGGCGGCGTCGCAATCGTGGCGCAGTCCGCCCTCTCGTCGATCACCACGTCGGCTGCGAACACGATCGGCAATGAGGCGCAGCTGACGCCATCGAGCACGCTCTCTCTCAACCTCTCGACCCTCTACATCAATGTCGGCACCGCGCAGGGCGCCGCGGCGACGGCCGACGTCGTCCTGCAGATCATCCCGCTGTCCTGATGGCGGCGCCAGCGGAGAGTCCTGAATGAGCGAACAATTGCAGCTTCGGCGTGGAACTGTAAGCCAGGTCGCGGCCTTCACCGGCCTGCAGGGCGAAGTCGTCGTCGATACGACCAACAACATCCTTCATGTCAACGATGGCCAAACGCAAGGCGGTTGGCCGCTCGCGCTGGCGACGCGCGCCGCAGTCTCCGACGCGCCCTACAGCGCGCTCGTCACCGATCGGATCGTCGCCTACACCGCGCTGACCGCTGCGCGGGTTGTGACGCTTCCGGCCGCGGCCGCCTATCCGACCGGGGCCGTGTTGACGGCCATCGATGAATCCGGCGCATGCTCGCCGACCCTCACCGTCACCCTGGCGCGCGCCGGCTCGGACACGATCAACGGCGCGGCGTCGGCGGTCATCGCCTCGGCCTACGGCTCGCTGAAGCTCGAAAGCAATGGCTCGAACGCGTGGACGGTGATCGACGCCAACAACCAGGCGATCAACCGCGGCGCGATCTGCGCGATCGGTCAGTCCCACATCCCGTTCGTGATGGTCTCTTCGGGAACCATGGGCAATAACGGCGCGCTTAGCGGAATCACCGCCGTCGCGGCGATCTATCCCGCCGCCTATGTCTATCTGCCCGCCGGGGCGATCGCCTCGGGCAGCCTCGCCGGCTGGTATTTCGCGGTGTTCTCCTCGACATCAGCGGCGACGGTGTACAACAATGCGTATTCCTCGGGCACCCCGGCGATTCCGGCCTCGCCGACGGCCTTCGTCACCACCGGGCCCGGCGCCTTCACCCAGACGACGGCCACGCTGATCACGGCCTATTCGCTGACCATCCCTGGCAACGCGGTCGGGCCGAACGGGTCGATCCGCATTTCGAAGATGCTCAGTTTCAACAACAGCGCCGGCGCCAAGACGGCGCGCGATTATTACGGCGGAACGCAGTTTGCGAGCAACGCGCCGAGCACCGACCTCTCGACCGGCCTCATCACCGGCTTCTCGAATTGCGGCGCCACGAACGTTCAGGCGATGCTGGGCTCGACGTCAGGCGCGGGCGGCGCGACGACGGCGGCGCCGTTCTTCGGGTCGGTCGACACGACGCAAAGCCAGACGCTCGCCGTCGAGATCGAGCTCGCGACCGCGACCGACACAATGACGCTGGGAAACGTCCTCGTCGAACTGATCCCCGGCGTGCCCTGAGCGATCGGGCTTTCCCGATCGTCTCACGGCGCCCCCCAATCGAAGGAGCCTTGCATGTTCCGAACCGTTCTTTTCGGCGCGCACTGCGTCGCCGGCGCGCTGCTCGCCAGCGCGACCTTCGCCGCGGATGCGCCGGCGTTCGACATCAACGAATTGGTCAACCAGACCAACCTGATCGTCGCCGACCAGTGCAGCGGCGAGCTGATCTCGCTCCGCTACAAGCTGGTGCTGACCAACGACCATTGCGTGGAGAACTACATCGACCAGCAGGAGCTCGACGAGGCCGGCCCCGACGGCAAGATCGAAAAGGTCAAGCGCGAGGTGTTCCGCGACATGGCGCTGAAGCAGCGCGCCTACCAGGGCTTTCGCAACGTCGGCGAAACCACGCTCGAGGCGCGGATCGCCGCGCACCGGAAAGCCTACGACCTGGCGATCCTGCAGATCCGCGCCGACAAGATCCCGCAAACGCTCTACAGCCACGTCCTCGACGACGGCAGGACGGTGACGCGGGGCGAGCCGGTATGGACCGTCGGCAACCCGTTCATGCTCGACGCCAGCCTGTCGCGCGGCGTCGTTTCCTCAGTGACGCGGATGTTCAAGGTGCCGTGGGCCGACGACGCCGAGGTGCCGTTCATCCAAACCGACGCGGCGGTCAATCCGGGCAATTCGGGCGGCGCGCTCTACAACGCCGAAGGCGAGCTGATCGGCGTCACCGCCGCTTCGTTCACCGGCTACACCGGCCTCGGCCTGGCGATCCCCTACACGCTGGTGCAGAAGTTCCTGACCGAGAACTGCTACGAGGACGTGTGGAACTCGAAGGCGGCCAAGGACCACGCCGCCTGCGTCAAGGACCGGCTCGACGAGCGCAATGCGACACGCGCCAAGGCCGGCCTGCCGCCGCTGAAGGACGAGGAGAAGCCCGACAGCCTCGGCGCGGTTCCGCTGATCAGGCCCGACAACGCGATGCTGAAGCCCAGGCCGGGGATGCTCGACGAGCTGCTGCGGCTCGCGCCGGCCCAGTGACGCCTTGGGCGAAGCCGACGTGCTGATGACGCCAGGGCTCATCGAAAAACTCCGGCGCCCTCTTTACGCCGAGGCGGTGACCATTCTCTCGGCGAGCCGGTTCGGCGACCGCCTCCTGCAGGTCCGCGTCAGCTCGCCCGTGCTCGCCTCGGGCTATCACGGCCAGCAGGAGATCGTCGTCGAAGGCGCCGGCGTGCGTTTCAAGAAGGAGGTCGACGTCTGATGCTCACTTTCGCGATGCTCAACCGCCGCTGGCCGCGGGCCTCCCACGCGCTGGTTGCCGGCATCGTCGCCGCGGCGCCGGCGACGTTCGGCAAATACGGCCTTATCACCGCCGCGACGCAGGCCGACTTCCTCGCGCAGATTTCCGAGGAACCGGCGCCGGGACCGAGACCGAGGAGAATCTCAACTACACCGCCGAGCGCCTCGTCCAGGTGTGGCCGTCGAGGTTTCCGACGGCCGCGTCGGCCGCGCCCTATGCGCACAACCCGAAGGCGCTCGCCGACATCGTCTACGGCGGGCGCGGCGGCAATGTCGCAGGGACCGACGACGGCTGGAATTTCCGCGGCCGAGGGCTGATCCAGGAGACGTTTCGCGACAATTACGCCGCCGAGGCCAGGGCGACCGGCCTCGACTGCCTCGTCAATCCGGATCTGCTGACCGACCCGGCGCACGCCATCGAATTCGCCGCCTCGTTCTGGAAGCGCGCCAATCTCTCGCCGCTCGCCGACATCGGAGACTTTCAGCTCGAGACCCTGCGGCTGAACGGCGGCTACACCAATCTCGCCACGCGCCTCGCCTGGCGCGCGATCTGGCGCGAAGCAGCTCGGCGCATGAGTTGAGCGACGTCGTCCGCGCCTTCGCCGGCGCGGCGCTCGGCGCGCTGGTCGGCTGGGGCCTCGCGGGGCCGATCGGCCTGGTCTGCGGCCTGGCGCTCGGCGCGGCCTTCACGATCCGGGCGGAGCCCCGCTGAGCCCCTTCGCCCCGCGCAGCGGGAGAAGGTGTCACGCGAAGCATGACGGATGAGGGGCGGCGCAAACGTCGCGCCACACGGCGACGCAGGACTCAAACCTGCACTACGCTGGTCCTCCGGCGTAAGCGCCATGCCGTCCAGCTCGCCGGCCGAAGCCTACATTCGTGTCTGTCTGCTGGGCGCTTCTTCCACGAATCGCCGAAGTCATTCTACCGCAGGCGCTCAAGCCTATCCACCGGCGTCGCGAGGCCCCTCGTCCGGCGCTTCGCGCCACCTTCTCTCCGCCTTGCGGGGCGAATGGCGCCCGCGCCTCTCATCGTTTCCCCCACGCCAAGGCCGCCCATGCGCTCCGACACGCTGCACATCGTCACCGCCGTCGCCAATCCGATCCGCTGGAAGAGCCGCATCGCGCTGGCGCGCTCGGCGATCATCGGCTGGCTCGCCGAGCCGAACGTCGCCGTCACCCTGGTCGAATGCGCCTATGGCGGGCGGCCTTACGAGCTCGCCGATCTCGCCAGTGCCGCGCGTGACCCATGTCCCGGTGCGCGCCACGACGCTCGCGTGGAACAAGGAGAACCTGCTCAACATCGGCATCTCGCGCCTGCCGGCCGACGCCGCGTTCATCGGGATGTTCGACGCCGACATCGCGTTCCGCAAGCCCGGCTGGGCCATGAAGCGATCGCCGCGCTCGACCTCTATCCCGTCGTGCAGCCGTGGCAGAACGCCTACGACCTCGGGCCCAACGATTTCCACCTGCAGACGCACACCAGCTTCGCCTCGCTGTGGCATGCCGGCAAGCCGGTGGTGGCCCTGGGGCCGAACTTCTGGAAGTTCCAGGGCGGCCCCTACGACTATTCGCATAGCGGCTACGCCTGGGCCTGGCAGCGCCGCGCGCTCGATCTCATCGGCGGCCTGTTCGAGGACGCCGGCATGGGCTCCGGCGATCATGTGATGGCGCTGGCGCTGGTCGGCGCCGCCGACCGCTCGTTCCCCGGCGAGGTGGCGCAGGCCTATCGCAAAGCGGTGATGACCTGGCAGGCCGCGCGCTGACCCATGTCAACCTGAAGCTCGGCTTCGTGCCCGGCACCATCGAGCATTCCTGGCACGGATCGAAGACGCGGCGCGCCTATGTCGACCGCTGGGACATGTTCCTCGGCACGGCTTCGATCCGTCGACGGATTTGAAGCGCAACACCTTCGGCGTCATCGAATTCGCCGGCAACAAGCCGGCCCTCGAACAGGCCTTCGATCGCTACCTCCGCTCCCGCGAGGAAGACGGCAACCTCGCCGACTGATCCCGCGGCGCGTCACCCCTCTCCCCGCCAGGCGGGGAGAAGGTGTCTGCGAAGCAGACGGATGAGGGGCGGCGCGACGCCCTTTTCACGCAACCGCGGGCGGGACGCCCGCGATCCCAGGAGGCTCCCATGAAGGACTTTTTCGTGCATCTCGGCGCGCAGGTCGCGATGGCCGCGGGCGCCGCGGCGGTGGTGGCGCTCGCCCACGCCAATTATTCCGACCTCGGCGCCTATGCCGGGGTCGCCCAGGCCGGCGCGGCGATGCTCGCCGAGACCTGGAACCAGTTCTTCCCGGCCAAGTAAAGCCGCACCCGCGCGATCTTCGCGCCCTTTCCAAAAAAAACGAGGTTCATCATGAAAGCCATCCTGCTGGCCGGCGCGCTCGCGCTCGCTCTTTGCGCCGCCGCCTGCACTTCGACCGGCGCGCTCGCGCCAGCCGCGCAATCGGACATCACCGCCGCGCTCGCCATCGCCTGCCCGGTCGCAGCCGCGCTCAACGGCAAGGTCCCGACCGACGCCAACAGCCAGGCGGCCTATTCGCTGCTCGCCAGCCTGTGCCCGCCGGACGCGCCACCCACCAACGCTGTGGTCGCGGCGCTCGATATCCTCAACGTGTACGAAGTCCTGAAGCCGCTGGTGAAGTGACGTGGCGCCCGCCGTCGCCGCACTCGCGGCTTTTCTTGGCGGCTGGCAGGGCGCGCCGGTCGTCGTCGAGACGATCGGCGGCGCGGCCCGCGCCACGTCCGACATCAACGGCGTTGTGGTCGACCTCGACAAGCTGTGCAAGGCGACCCACTCGCTGATCGACGCGCTCGGCGACGCGCATCAGAAATCGCACGTGCTTGGCGCACTGGCCGGCGCCGCCGATAGGATTTGCGCGGCGGCGGCTGACGGCCCGGGAATCGCGACCGACGCGAGACTGGTCGGCGCAGTACTGACGGCCGTCGTAGCGGCCGAAACTAACGCTGGTGGCATATCCGCTGCCGTCGGCATTTCCGATGTTCCAGGGCAAAGAAGAACAGGGCGGTAGACCGCAATTCGAGCGTGTCAATGGCGCGCTCGGCTTTTGCTGTCTTGCTCGGAGACTCCGAAATTCGCTGGCCAATCCGCGCCTGCGAACGCGCCGTTCTATGGCGAGCGTCGGACGCAGTGACAACCCCGGGGACATCCGATGGACCTGCCAGCAGTGGGCGAGCCGCCTTGGAGCTTCGTCGAATGGTTCGTCACGGGAACCTCGACATTGATCGTCAGCGTCGCGGCGTTCGTTTGGCGTCTGATCGCGCGTCTGGAGCGACTGTCGATTTCCATCGATCGTCAGCGGATCGACCTCGAAACCCACAAGGATGAAGCCGCCGGCGCCGCTGCTTTGCTGTCGGAGCGCTTGGCGCAGCTTCACGAAGATCATCACCGTCTCCGGGAGACCATCAGCGCCCTGCCGAATCGCAGCGACCTCCGCGATATGGAGGTCCATATCGGAGAGCGTATC
>CAVPVQ010000019.1:0-12700 GCA_963709185.1 uncultured Alphaproteobacteria bacterium | reverse complement strand
GGCGAGCTTGGCCCCGAGCTTGCCGCCGGGATGAAGGCGCCCATAGTCGCGCGCGGTAAACCCCTTGGCCTCGATGAGCGCGACCGCCAGCGCGTCGCCGAGCGCGAGCTGCATGGTGGTCGAGGTGGTCGGGGCGAGCCCATTGGGGCACGCTTCGGGCGCCGGCGGCAGCTTGAGCAGCACGTCGGCCGCGCGTCCGAGCGTCGATTCGGCGCTCGAAGTCATCGCGATGAGAGGGATCGCGAACCGCTTGGCGTAGGTGACGATCGCGGCGAGTTCCACCGTCTCGCCCGACCAGGAGAGGGCGAGTACGACGTCGCTATTCTGCAGCATGCCGAGATCGCCGTGGCTTGCCTCGGCCGGATGCACGAACGAGGCGGGCTGGCCGGTCGAGGCGAGTGTCGCGGCGATTTTGCGCCCGATGTGGCCGGACTTGCCCATGCCGGTGACGATGACGCGGCCGGAGGAGTCGAAAATCGTCTTCACGGCGCTTGCGAAATCTTCGGCCGAGCTCGGCCCTCAGCGCCGCTTCGAGCGCGGCGATCCCCTGGCGTTCCGCCGCGAGCGTACGGAGCGCGGAGGCCGCCGCCGCCCTTGAATTTGTCGCTGTCATGGCCGGGCTTCTAGCATCGCTCGACGGACGGCGCATCCTTTTCGCGCGACCCGGCCGGGGAATTAAGCGGGCGTTAACCATGTTTGCTTACGCCCAAAGGACCGGCGTCGCGCGGTCTTCTTTCCCCGCGCGCGAGAGGAGCGTCCGTGCCGTCGGCCCGCCGTCCGATCTTCCTGATTGCATGCCTGGCGCTCGCGACGGCCGCCTGGGCGATTTTCAGCGCGCCCGCGCTCGCGCAGCAAGCGCCGGCCGAGGTCGCGCCGCTGCGCACGGACGTCCCCGAGCCGGCGAGCACCGACGTCCCCGAGGCGACGAGCCCCGACGCCGCGACGCTGCCCGACCTGCCGAACGCGCCGACGGCCGAGCAGACGGAAAAGAAGCCGAAGCCCAAAAAGGAAGCTCATCCCAAGCCCAAGCCTAGCGACCTGCCGCCGCTGAGACCCTACCACGGCGCCCAACGCATGGGCCTCAAGGGCGGCGTTGCGGATACCGAGCGTCGACGCCATCCGGCGAGCCGGTCAGCCTCGCCCCGCCGGGCCCGACCATCGCCGCCTCCCAGCCCGACGCCGCCGCCGCGCCGCAAAATTCTCGCCGACCCCGGCCCCTTCGATCCGGTTGGGCTTCGCGTCGGCGATATGGTCCTGAAGCCCTACGTCGAGGAGGATGTCGGCTACGCGACAAACCCGCTCGGCCCGACGCGAATCCGCCAGGGCTCACTGTTCGAAACCACCGAAGTCGGGGCTCGGTTGGCAGTCCGACTGGAGCCGCAACGATTTCCACGGCGATTTGAAGGCCGGCTACACCGATTATTTCGCTACGCCCGCGGCGAGCGGCGACTACGGGTCAGGCGTCGCCGACGTGCGCGTCGACGCGACGCGCGATCTGTCATTCGACGCCGAGGGGCGGTTCAGTTTCGCGCCGCAGCCGCTCTCCAACTTCGGCCTCTCGACCTCGGCGAACGGCGCCAACCCCTACATAGACGTCTCCACGTTCGGCGCGACCCTCGGCGGCGCCGACAAGTTCGGCGATCTTACGCTTGGCCTGCATGGCAGCGTCGACCGCGAATCGTATCAGGACACTCAGCTGTTCGGCGACGAGGAGGGCAACCTTTCGGCCGACGACTATAACGACTATGCGCTGCACGCCCGCGCGAGCTACCGCATCAGCGAGGTGCTTTCGCCCTTTACCGAATTCGTCATTGATGAACGGCTTTACGACGGCGTGACCGACGCGCTCGGCTATGAGCGCAACTCTACCGGCGTTCTCGGCCGCCTCGGCGTGACGGTTGCTTTCTCGCAAATGGTCACGGGCGAAGCGAGCGTCGGCTATGGCGAGCGCAATTATCAGGACCCGCGCCTGCCGCACGCCGAAACGCCGCTTATTGATGCTTCGTTGATCTGGGCCATGACTCCGCTGACGACGCTAACCCTGAAGGCGCAGAGCGCGCTCAACGACTCGATCCTCTCCGGCGCCTCCGCCGATATTAATCATACCTACACGATCGACCTCTCGCATGCGCTGACGCGCGCGCTCACCATCGGCCTCGACGGCAGCTATGCGACCGACGAATACGTTGGCTCGACCGCAACGCGACACGACGACGTCGCTTGGCGTCAAGGCGGAATACCATCTCAATCGCGACGTCGTGTTGAAAGCGAGCGCGACGCGGCAGACTTATGGCTCCAACCAGCCCAACTCGAGCGATGTCAACGACATCTTCCTGTTCGGGGTGAGGGTCCAGCGCTGAATTTTTAGCCGAGGTCATGCCTTCGGCAAGCTCAGTGATGAGGTATCTCGGCTACTGAAGGGCGCGCGTTTGCGGCGAAAGCCCTTCACGCTTGCGGGCGAAACCGGCTTCGCCGCCAGAAATTCTTTACCGCTTGCGGAGCAAAATAGCGCGGCGATCGCCGGGCGCGAATTTTCACGCTTTATCGTCTCCGCGAACGCGGGCATTGAGGCTTCATAGGGCTTCATGTCCTCGACGACTAAGGGCGGCGGCCTTCACCCCTACATCCCGCTTTCGCGGGGACGACATCTACGGCCATCTGCGCGGAGTTAGCATGGGCAGCGCCTTCGATCGTTCGATTTTCGATGAACCGGACTCGCTCGACGCCGCGGCGCCGAAAGAAGTTCAAGGTCGCTCCGACCTTCGTGATCGACCTCGCCGTCTCGGCGCTCTACGTCGCCGCGGTGCTGCCGACGTGGAGCCGGGCGATCGATCGCGGCCTGGCGTCGTGGCGCCGACCCTTCTTCTCGCGCTTGCGCTCTGCAGCTGCTACATCGGCAAGGTGGTGACGGTCTCGCATCTCGACCGCCGCGGCGGGGACGCGCGCGCCTACGTCAAATCCTCTTTGCTGGTGGTCGATGGGCCTTACGCGTGGTCGCGCCATCCGACCTATGCGCTGGCGATGCTGCAGTTTCTCATCTGGTCGGCGCTCGCTTTCTATCTGCAGATTTTCATGGCCTGGAATCCGCTGATGCTCGCCGCGGCGTCTGCTGTTGCCGATCGCGTTCTTCCTTATCAACGACTGGGTGGTGATGCCGACCGAGGAGGCGATGCTGCGTTCGCTTCACCCTGAGGGATTCGATGCCTACGCGCGGCGCGTGCGCCGCTGGTTTGGCCGTTACCCGCTCCCGGCCCATCCGTCGTAAGCGCTGCGTCGAAACTATAGTGTCGCCAAGAAGCGCTCGATTGCCTCGAAATAGACCGTCTCGGCGACAGGGCGAAAATTAACTGCCGCCTCGCGCCCTTGGCGAGCCAAATCGGAATCCGGATCGGCGAGGCCTTGGATGGCCCTGTCCCAGCCGGCGCCGTCGAGGGGGTCGATGAATATTGCCTTGCCTTGCGATATCTCACGGAATGTCGGTATATCGGAGACGATCGCCGAAGTCCCTAGGCTCAGCGCCTCGACGACCGGCAGCCCGTACCCCTCCGCAAACGAGGGCATCAGTAGCGCGCGCGCGTTGGCGATGATGCGCGCGAGCAATTCGGCCCCGAGACCGGACGCTTCGATGACATTGTCGGAGATCGCCAGACATCGCTCGAGCATTCCGACGACGTTCGCGTTCTCCCAACCCCGAGCGCCGATGACCAGAAGTTTTGGCGCGGCCTTGCCGCGCGAGGCGTAACGCCGCCAAAGGGATAGCAGTAGAGCGTGGTTTTTCCGGGGTTCGATAGTGCCTACCACCACAAAATAATTCGCCGCCGCTAACGCTTCGTCGTGAAGTTTGTGACCTATGTATAAGTCGAGAGGAGACGGAAGGGTGTAGCTGAAAACAGGAATAGGAGTGATGCCACGTTTAGCAATTTCTTCAATAATACGGGCGCGCCCTACTTCGGTAGACGTAATAATCGCCTTGGCTGATCCAAATATCGTCGCCGCTCGTCGCTCAAAAAGCACTTGGTGACCATCCCACCAGAATTCTGGATGATCGATGGGAAGCAGGTCATGCACGAAGAACACGGGCGTTACGTCGGTCCGCCCTTTAAGCCAGGCGAAGAACTGGGGCGTCTCAGTTTGGTGCTGAGCAATGTTGAGGTAGATCGCGTTTCCGGGCACGTCAACCGCGCCAGACCTGAGATAGCGTGCGAAACGAGCCCAACGGCGGGGCGCGGTGAAGAGGTCACTTGAGCCAGAGCTCTTCCTCACCCCCGGCGTCGTTGATGGCCAGGGTTTTGGCCCGCCGATGAGCCAGCCGCGAACAACCGCAAAGCGAGCGTCTTCCTCCGGGCCCTGCCTTTCACGCCAGCGGGCGTCGAGCTCGGCTACCGCCGAACGCAGCGCCGCCAGCGTACATAACTGCGGGCTGCGAAGGCCATAGTGCAGCGCTTCCACTCGGGCAGGCGAGGCGTGCGCAAAATGACGGCCAAAAGCGAGATCGACGCGATCAATTCCGCTGGGGGCATCGACCGTCGCGCGTTGGCGCAAATGCGTCAGGTCATAAATAATCGGCCGGCTCAAGGCGCTTTTCAAATCTTCCCCTGGAAACGACCGACTGGCCTTTCGCGAGCGCTTCTAAACTCTTGAAGGTCGGCAATCAACCGTGGTGACTACCTACGCCTTGCCTCCGCGACGCGACGGGCGGGGTTTCGGCCGCGCCTTAAACTCCGCCACCCCGCGACTTCCGCAGCCCCCGGGCTCGGATCCGCAGCGCTGTGGCGGATTACCGATCCCGGGAGTAAGCGGCGCCAGCGTTCGATCGTCAAAGCGATCGCCTTGGTGCAATTGACGAGATCGGCAATCGCGACCCGCTCATTGGGCTGGTGGGCCATAGCGGGATCGCCGGGGCCGAAGTTGACCGTCGGGGTCCGGCCGAGTTCCGTCGGCAAGCCGATGTCGCTGTGGGCGCCAAAGCCGGATAGCGCCCGCTGCAGTCCCGCCGCCGCGACCAATCTTGTAGAATGCCGACAAACGGGTGGTCCACCGATACTTCGGCGCGGTCGGCGTCAAGGATCCATTCAATGCGCGCCGGTCGTCCGCGCAAGTAGGGATCGGCCTGGCACACGGCCCGTATATGTTCCTCAACTTCCTGTTTCACACGGCCGCCGTGACCGTGGCAGTCTTTCTCTGACGGCATATATTGGACGCCGATGACGATCTCGCCGCGACTGACAAAAGAAGCGGGATGCTCGCCCGGGCGGATCTCCGTGACTGTGACCTGATTGGGCAGGTCCATCAACGGATGTTTCCTTTTGGGTCATGGGCCCAACGGCGGTCGAGGATATCGATGCCGTCAAGCGTCTGGCGGCAGAGTTGGATCGCGTCTACCGGGCCACTCGTATACGTGCTGTTCGGCGTCAGCTCGGCATGGCCGCCGATGCCGTCGATGAATATGCGGCCTCACAGAATTCCACGGCAAAGTGGAGCGGTCTTATTTGCGGTTGGCTCCGTCATGATGCCCGCGCCAGCCCAAAAGCCGCGATCGACCATCGCCAGCGCGCCCGTGCCGCCGATTGGCTCGTCGACACCGGTCGTGAACACCGCGTCACCGGAAAGCGGGACGCCGAGCTCCTTCACTTTTTCGATGGCCATCAGCATCGAGGCGACGCCCCCGTTCGTGTCCACCGCGCCTCGACCCTGCACGAAGCCGTCCTGAACGAGCAGCCCGAAGGGCTCGCTCATCCAACGATGTCGATAGCCAGGTGGCACGACGTGGATATGCCCGGGCTGCGTGCGAGAAGCCCCGCTTCTGAGCCACTAAGTCGGCCGCCCAGATTGGGACGGCCCTCAAAAGCGCATCCTCCGTTGGCGCCCGGTCGTCCCTCATATTTCGCAAAGAGTGCGCGGGCCGTCTGGCTCCCATAGGTCGGTCACGAAACCAATCCGCTCCAACCACCACTTGGGATATTCCAGCATCGGCGCTCGCCGGGACCCCGCTTCCTTCGGATCGACCTTGACGACCGAGGGAAAGGCGACAACGTCTGAGAGCGTTGTGACGATGCAATCCGCCGCCCCCGAAACAGATGATGTGGTGCGCTGTTCCATCGTCATTTATGGAACATCCCTTGACGCATTTTAGGCTCAACGAGATGTGAAGCGGTCGACTACCGGCACCATTATCAGTAAGACGCCGACCACGCCGACATGCCAGGTCGAGCTTACATTGAGGCTTAGTAGACCGGTCTGGAGCGTTACACGAAGAATGACGGCGGCCAGCACGCCGATTGCGCCGCCACGATCGCCGAGGAACGCAACGCCGCCGAGCAGGCGGCGGCAAGCCAGGAAAGTTCGAGATTGACGCCGATATTGGGACGCGCGCTTCCCAACCAACAGAACGAAACAAGCGCGGCGGTCCCGGCGCAAGCGTCACTTGTCACATAAACAAGCATTCACGCGAGATCGACGGGGACAGCGCATAGCCGCGCCGATGCCTCGTTGCGTCCCGTCGCGTAGACCCGCCGACGCCAGACCGTCCACCCAGGAGCACGGCGGCAATCACAACCGCCGGCAGACCTGTTGTGAGGAACGGCAGCGGGACTGTCGCGAACTGACCGCGTCCCCACTCGATCAAACAATCCGGGACTCGGCCCGTCGCCGCGCCGCCGGTGAGCGCGACGGCGAGACCGGAGTAAGCATAAAATGTCCCGAGCATTGCGATCAGCTGCAGGATGCGCACGCTCGTGACAAGCAGGTGGTCAAGGGCGCGAGAAAGGTGCCGATGATGAGGCAAAGCGGCGGAAGCATCGAATCCGGCACATGAGCCTCAATGGCAAGCGCGCTAAGGACTGCCATCGCAAACCGCGCCTCCGACGGAGAGGTCGATGCCCGCGCCGCCGCACAGGATGACGAGCGCCGGACCGAGCGCAACCACCGCGAGGATCGTCGAAAACTGCCGGATCGTGCCGACGGTGTCGCCGTTCAGTGTTTCTGGCGCGACGATGATGAGGCCGCCGACCACGAGCGGCCAGCGCAGCGCAAGGATGGCGAGGATCGGGCGGCGCGAGAGGACGCCGGAGACGCTCACGACGGCCGCCAGAAAAAGCGCGGACCGATGAGACGTCCATGCATCGCCTCGCCGCTCAGCACCGCGATGAGGAGCGCGCCGGTGACCACGGTCTGCCACAGCGAGGGAACCCCGACGACCACCAACGCATTCTGCATCAGGCGGATGAGAACCACGCCGAGCGCCGTTCGCATGAGGCTGTACCCACCGCCCATGACGTTTGCGCCGCCGAGCAGCGCCGCGGCGATCGCCTCCAACGCGATGTTGCCGCCGATGGTCATGGCGACATTGCGGTAGGTCGACACGTAAAACACCGCGGCGACGCCGGCCAAGAGCCCACTTACAACGAATGTCCCGATGCGAACGCGCCAGACCGCGATGCCCGAAAGCCTCGCCCTTTCCTCGCTATTGCCGATCGCGAAGAGATGCGGCCCGTACGTCGTGTGCCGCAGCGCCAACCATGTCATCAGATAGATCGCCGCGATGACGATCACAGCGGCGAGGACGCCGAGGACGTGGGAGGAAAGGATGTTCGTTAGCGTCGGCGGCAGGCCGGAAAGCCGTCGGCCGCCAAGAAGAAAGAAAATGGCCGCACGATAGATGCCGAGGAGCCCGAGCGTAGCGACGATGGCCGGGATACCGCCGAGAACCACGACGGCGCCCCTGAGGAGGCCGAGCAGGGCGCCGACGACGGGGCCGGCGAGCATCGGCAAGAGGGGACCGTAGCCTTGATTGACGAGTATGCCGACGGCGAGGGCGGTCAAGCCGAGCACCAAGCCGATCGATACGTCAATGCGGCCCATCGCGAGCAGGAGCGTCAGTCCGAGCCCGACGATCATCAGCTCGACGATGTTGCGCAGTACTGTCGTGAGTTTGTCGACCGTCGCGAAATAAGGCGATACGGCGGATGCAGCGACGGCCACAAGGACGCAGGCGATCAGCAGCGTCAGCTCGCGGCCCTTGATCCATGAGTTCCGCCCCATCATCAGCCGCTCAGAAGTTAAACTTATCAACGTTGTCGGCGGTGACGACCGCGGGACCGCCGAGCAGCCGGTTCTTCCTCTTGTCATCGTAAATCACGGGCTTCGCGAAGCCCGGAACCTAGTTCTCCGCGGGGAATGACGTGCCGTCGATAAACTGCTTGCCAACTCAGACAGTCAAATAACCAAGCGCCATCGGAATCCCAGAAGACGCTGTAGACCATGGCGCCGCTCTTCAAATACGAGCGAACCCTGTTGGGACTGCAATAACCCGTGCCAACACTCCACCGATCTTGTTGGCGGTCTCGATGGCTTGCGCAACGCGAGGGCACGTCGTCGAGGCGATGACGATGAGGCCGTTGAGGTCCGGGTTGGCGGTCATCAAATCCCTCGCGAGCTGGGCGGCGCGCTCGGCCGTTCCGTCGGCGATTTGTGGGCCAGTAACGTCAGTTTGGAATACTTCTCCTTCGCTCGCTTCCGCATGATGGCGATCCAGGCGTTGAGATTGGACGCGGTCGCCTCGCCCGAGACAATGCCGATTTTGGCGCTGTCGCCAACCCGCTTCACCATCTCATCGATGATCGTGTCGCCGAGGCCCTCGTCGTTCGCCTGCGCAACGAACACGGCGCGACCGCTCATCGGTGCGTCGTTGTCGGAAGTGAAAGGAATGCTGCCTTTGGCCTTGGCCGCCTGGACGACGGGCGCGATGCTCGAAGCGTCGAGAACGCTGACGGCAATCGCATTCACGCCCCGGTTGAGCAGTTTTGCACGATCTGGAGCTGGTCGACGGGATTGGTGTCGACGGGCCCCGTATAGATGAACTTGACGCCGATATCCTTCGCGACCTTGTTGCCGCCGTCTTGCATGGCGCTGAAATAGGGGACGCCGACGATCTCCGGCACGAAGGCGACGCTCTTCATCTCGTCTGCGAAGGCCGTGCTGGCGGCGAACGCCAGGATCGCGGCTGTGAGAGCTTGCTTTATTCCACAAGATTGACTTGCTTACCTCCGCTGGTGACATGGGCCAATTGCCCTCGGAGGCCTTTTCGAACGCGCACGCGTCGGCGTGAGCGCCGGTTATGAGCGGGATGAATTGCTCGGCGTGCGTCGCGCTACGATTTCGCTCAGCGATCTTGCGACCGCGCCGGAACACAACAATGCGGTCGGCGACATCCATGACATCGGCTATGTTTTGACTTTTCAAGACTACGGCGCAGCCGCGTTCGGCCAGGCGACGCGCCAAGGCGAGCACCTTGCGCGTTTCGGCGACCGCGAGCGCCGCGGTCGGCTCATCCATGATCACCAACCGGGCGCGGAGGTTGAGCGCGCCGCAAATCGCCACCGCCTGCCTACTGATCGCCGGACTGCGCGCCAACGGTAGCGTCGGCGTCGGGGATGTGGGCATCAAGCTCTTTGATGAGACCTGCGACCCGCTAATTCATTTCCGCCCGCCGCAGTAAGGGAATGCCGGCGACGCACCCGTCCGATCTCTCGCCCGAGATAGACGTTGTCAGAGATTGAGAGGTTCTCGGACAACGCGAGCTCCCTGATAGATCGTGGCGATGCCAGCTGCGCCTGTGTCATTCGGGGAGGCGAAAGAGACGAGCTTGTCGTCCAAGCAAATCTCGCCCTCGCTTAGCGGACGGGCGCAAGCAGAAAATCTTGATGAAGTTTGACTTTCCTGCGCCGTTGTCGCTGACCAAGGCAAGAACCTCGCCAACACAAATATCGAGATCGACGCCCGAGAGAGCGACCAACGCGCCAAAGGGCTTTCAGGAACTCCTCTCACGGTGAGGAGCGGGTCCGTCGTCGGATGCGTCAGGAACTCCCTTCCTCCATAAGCTTCGCCGCGAGTCGGGCGCGTCGCAATTCCGTCGTGCTTTGGTCCGTTCCCTGGCGAGCGAGCTTGTCCTTATACCAAGTCCCTAAAAAGCTGACTCTCTCCCCTGGATTTCCCGAAAACGGTCGCTCGCTTGGATTTCCCAAAACGGTGGCGATCTGATTCAGTGATGCCGAGGAGAATTCGGCATGGCGGCGCCTATTTCGTTACGCGAGGATTTTGATGGGCCGATGCTTCGGACCCTGGCCCTTTCGGAGAAGGCCGGTAGCGTCACCCGCCGCCTTCTCGCTCTCGTGACGATTTATGATGGTGGCACGCGGGGTGACGCGGCCCGGCTTGGCGGGGTCGGGCTCCAGACCATTCGCGATTGGGTTCTCAGGTTCAACGCCGAGGGGCCGGATGGGCTCATCGACGGCGAGTCGACCGGGCGTCCCTCGATACTCAATAACGAACAAAGGCGCGCGCTTATCGCCAGGGTCAAGGCCGGTCCAATCCCCGCAATTCATGAGGTCGTACGTTGGAGGCTCATCGATCTTGCGCAATGGGTTTTCGCCGAATATGGCCTATCGGTCACCAAACAGATCCTCAGCCGCGAACTGCGCGCGCTGGGTTATCGAAAGCTCTCGGCGCGGCCACGCCATCATGAGCATGACGAGGCGGCCGTAGCAGCCTTTAAAAAAAAGTCCCAGACCTCCTGGCCGACATCGCGGCGGCCAACGGCAAGCCTCTCGAACTGTGGTTCCAAGACGAAGCCCGCATCGGCCAAAAAAACAAGATCACACGACGCTGGGCCGAACGCGGGACGCGCCCTTTTGCCCTGAAAGATCAGAGAACCGCTTCGGCCTACATCTTCGGCGCCATCTGTCCCACGCTCGGCAAGGCGGCCGGTCTTGTCCTGCCATTTTGCAACACCGAAGCCATGGAATTGCATCTCCGGGAGATCGCGCTGGCTGTAGAACCCGGCGCCCACGCCGTTCTGTTCGTCGACCAGGCTGGCTGGCACGTCACGGCGAAGCTGGAAGTGCCGGAAAACATCACGCTCGTCCCCCTCCCGGCCAAGTCACCCGAGCTCAATCCCGTTGAGAACATTTGGCAATATATGCGCGACAACTGGCTCTCCAACCGGATCTTTTCCAGCTACGAAGACATAGTCGATCATTGCTGCTTCAACTGGAACAAACTGGTCGACCGCCCCTGGCTCATCATGGCAATCGGAATCCGCGATTGGGCCCATGGGTTCAGCTTTTAAGGACTTGGTATTAGTGTTTGAATGCCCGTGTCCGAACGCGCGCGCTACCAGCTCGACGGGGATCCGCACGGTCTCGACGTGCGGCACGCCGGCGAGTGTGGCGGTGATCAACCCTACTGCCGTGCCCCCATATCATTGACGCGCTGCCGAACCGCCGTGATGGAAGGTTCAAGCAGGCCAACCGGTCCGACATCGTCGAACGTAACGATTGAAATGTCGGCGCCAACCTTCAGGCTTCGATCGCGCATAACTTCGAGCACTCAGTCGGCATCTCGTCGCTCCCCGCGAAAACACCCGTCACTTCGGAGTGCTCGTCGAGAATTTTCTTCATCGCGACCCTCCCGTGGGCGGCCGTATAATCGCAGAACAATTCACACACCTCGCTGGCCCCGGCCGCGGCCTCCCACACGACTTTGCGAAAGCCTTCGGCCCGCTCGCGCGCGCTCATCGATCCGCGCTGGCCGCCGACATAGGCAAGTCGAAGGTGGCGAGAGGGTGCGAACCAAAGTGATGCGGTCAGGCTGCGCGGTGGGGTGATTTTGTAGGGGCGTTGTCGTTGGCGGCGGATTGACCTTTTTGGAGCGAGGGCTTTCCAGTAGGCGTCCCAATGGCCGTTTATTCGGTTTATTCGTAATGCGAGCATGTGTTCGGCGTGCTCGACGCGCCACCACGCGCCGGGCCGTTTAGTCGTTGTCGGGCGACGTATCGATGGCGCTCTCAATTTCGCCCGAGCCGATCGGTAGGCCTTCGGCCAAAGCCTGGCGATAGTTCAACTGATTGGCGCGAGCGCTGAGATAGCGATGGCAGGTCGCCGGGCGCATGCTCGTCGTCGATTTGGCGAGCTTCGCGATGCCCGGCGAGCGCTTGCAAGACGGTGTCGAGACGCCCGTCTTTGAGCGCATTCTTTTGCGCCTCTATCCAGATTTTCCGCGCCTCCTCGGCCGGCTCGACCGTTCTTGGCGGCGGCGGCGACAGAGTCACAAACATGATAGAAATCGATCAGGTAGCGCCCCTGGTGGCCAAACCGCTCCTCAATCTGGCCCACGATCCAAGGAGCCCCGTCGCCGACGGCGTGACCCTGCGAGTTCGCCCCGAAGCCGGCGCGAACCGCACAAGAGAACAACTGGCGGCCCGCCTCTTCGACCCCGCCTTCGATCGAGCCCGCATAGACGGGCGTTCGGCTCCCCTAGCGCATGCGCCAGCGACAGCTTCGCCTCGCGCCACAGCCAATTTCTTGCCCTTGCGTTTATCTCTCTCGCCTCCTCGCTCGGCTCGACGATCGGAACCATGCCGCCGTCCGTCTCCACGATGATGGGCTTGCCGAGGCCCTGGGCTCTCGGGAAATTCCAAATCCTCGCGGCCCGGCTTCGTATATCGCCCGCGCGTGTGCGAAGGTGATCCGCTGGATCGTGCTCTCGCCGATTTCGAAGCCGTAGTGCTCGAGCAACTTGGCGCGAGGGCGCAAGCGAAGGGTTGATCGGCGGCGAAGTCGACGATGACCCGTTGCAAAGGACGCGAGCAGCCCAACGGACTGACTTTCGCCTCGCTCACAAAGGGACGCACACGCCGCTTGTG
>CAVPVQ010000018.1:0-117312 GCA_963709185.1 uncultured Alphaproteobacteria bacterium | reverse complement strand
CGCGGTGATCAGCGCGGCGAGCGTTGCATCGTTCGGCGAGTCCGTCGACGGCAACCCGAGCCACGCTTTGAGGGCCGCCAATGTCGCGAGGTCGTTGGGGGACATTCGCCGCCTCGCCGTTACGCGGTCGGGTGAAGAGCGCGACAGTCGCCGCGTGCGAAAGCGCGCGTCCCGCGCGCCTTCGCGGCGAACTCAGCCGTTGCCGATGTTGGTGAGGACGCCGACGCCGAACGGCGCGTAGACCGCCAGCACTTCTTCGGCGTAGACGCCGATATTCGCGGCGGCGCGTGCGCAGCGGCCAATCGACGCGGTAATAGTCGCGCCGGGTCAGCACTTCGGCGACATTGGGCATCTCGTTGGACTGGTACCAGACCGGCAGCCGCTCGCACAGCGCGAGGATCGTGCCCGGCGGCAGGTCGGGATGGACCTTGATCGGAATGTCGAAGCCGCCGTCGACGCTGAACGGGTTGTAGTACCAGCGCACGACGCCGGAAGCCGAGATGCCGTAGGGGCCGCCGTCGTCGCTGTCGGCCGCGACGTTGTAGCGGATCAGCGGGCCCGAGGCGTTGGTCAGGCACTTGTTGGTGATGTTCTTCTGCTCCTGCGCGTTGACGTAGAGCACCGTCGGCGACAGCCGATAGTTGTTCCACATCGCGACCAGCATGTTGTCGATCTCGACGACCGAACCGCGGCCCGACGCGGTCAGGAACGTGCCCGTGCCCGCCGTTCCCGTCGCGAGCGACTGGACATAGGCGCTGTTGGCGGGATTGAAGCCGACGGTCAGCAGGCCGTCGAAGGCGAGCGTCGGGTTGCGCGAATTGTCGGCGGTGATCGCGCTCGCGAGCTGCTGGCCGGTCAGCAGCGGCGCGCGAAGGTCGCGACGCTGTTGATCGTGGTGATCGCCTGCAGCGTCTCCGAGCCGGCCGCGCCGACGAACCAGGCGTAGGCGACGGCGCCGTTGACGACGGCGACGGTCGCGGACAGCGTCTGGCCGAGCGTCACCGCCTGCGTGGCGTTGGCGCTGCGTGTTCGAGGAGCCGCCGTTGAGCGTATAGGTGTTGCCGTCGTTGCCGGTGATCGTCTTGGTCGTCGCGACGCCGCGCGGCTGACGCGAGGAATTGCGGTAGCCTTCGAAGGTGAGCGCGACGACGATGACGGAATAGGTCGCCGCCGGCAGCGTCGCGCCCGTGCCGGAGGCGGCGAGCGTCGGCGTCGGCGGGCGTCCCGAGCGCGACCGAGGTGTTGCCGCCGAGCAGCGCGGTCTCCTCCTTGCGCATCGTCTTCTGCAAGAGGCGCAGCGTCGCGGTCGGAGTTGATGTCTTCGAAGCCCTGCGCGGCGGCCTCGGCTTCGAAGGTCACCGTGTCTTCCTCGCCGAGCGTCACATAGGGCGCGACCATCGGCGTCGGCGGCATAGGACATGCTCGCGGTGCGCTGGCCTTCCGGAACCCAGCCCATCGCGTCGAAGCCGGAGCCGGTGATCGAGGAGATCGTGCGCCAGCGCGCGGCGTCGCCGGGGTTGAGGCGCTGCACGCGCGGCAGCGAGTTCCGCAGCGGCGTGATCGTCGGATAGAGGTTCTTGGCCGGCGCCTGAAGATCGTAGGCGGTCAGGCCGGTCGCGATCGTGACGTTCTTGGCGAGCGACTCTTTCATCAGCTCGAGCGTTTCTTGTGTGGTCGGGGCAATGGTCATGGGGCATTCCTTGTGCGGTTGGAGGGAAGGCGGCGTCGAAAGGGCGTGCGCGGACGGCCGCTGCTCGAGCGGGCGCGGGCGTGAGTTGCAAGGAATTCGGGGAGCCGTGTCAGTTGGGCGCGGCGCTGCTTGAGTTGCGCCTAATTTGCCGCTTGTGCGACGGCGGCTTCGGCGTCGTCGAGGAGGTGCTCGATATAGGTTTCGCGAGTTCAGTGGATCTGATCCAGACAGCTTACGATCGAGCGCGCATTTCGAAGCAGCCGCGCTTTCGTTTTGCACGATCCAAGCCGAGCGTTGCCGCCAGATAGGCGACAATCGCCGCCTGCTCGCACCCGCCCGTGCGAACCCATAGCACCGGCTCTTCGTTCCGATCGAGGAACTCCAGAAATGCCGCCGTGGACACGACGGGGACTCACGAAAGGTACAAGCTTGGATCGCACGGATTCGGCCAGAATTCGCGCAAGCTCGCTCGGTGAACAGGCCGAGATGTCGAGCCACCAGGGGAGACTGCCGTGTAACAGGAGGCCGATCGGGAATTGGGTGGGGTAGAACCATGGCGGGGGCACGTACTTGAATTCGCGCAAGCACTGCAAAATTGTCCGATCGGCGTAGCGGTCTCTGCACTGATCGGCGAATACACTGGCTTGCGGGTTTTGCAACCCGGCGCTGCCGGTGAGATAGATTTTCGGAGTTCCGTAAGTTTCCAGCTTCAACACGTGCTCGACTTCCGACGTGCTCCATTCCCCGCGATAAGTCAGCCTTGCGACCTTCTTGTAGCCGATCTCGGCCAGGGCCGGCGCGAGGATATCGTCGAGTTTCTTACGCTTTGGATGAGACTCGCCAGAGGCCGCGGCCGAATGTTCCTGCGGTGGCGGGCTGATGCCCTGGCGGCTCGGGCGCGGCGAGCGCTCGCGGATTTGCTTGAGCGCGTTCAACATCTGCCTCGCGCGCGCTTTCTCTTCCGGCGACACTTCGCCGGGAACGACGCCGATTACGCCGGCGATCGACTGCGGCTCGTCGAGCGTCGCCGATCCCGAAGGTCCAAGCGGGGCTTGATCGACCGCGCCAGATTGTGGCGACGGGCTTTTCCCGGTGGGTTTCTTCATCCAGTTGATCCTTAGTCGAAGCCGCCTTCGCCGGGGTGCTGATAGGCTCGCACGCGAATCCCCGCCTCGAGGAGCCTGAGCGCCAGACTGGCGCTCCCAAGATTGACCAACGGGCAATACGCGCAAAACGCCTCATACGCGACGCGAGTTATCATTTTATTGCCGGGCAAAGCCGGCGCAAAGCCGCCTCCAGTCGTGTATAGGGCGACGTCTTTGTCCACCTGCGATCTGTCGAAAAAATCGTATCATACATCGTCGTTTTGACTTCGACGCCGATGTAAAAGCCTGTCACGGGATCAAGGACCATGAAGTCGTAAACGCGTGGGCTCGTGAAGCCAGGCACGTTCACCGCTACGGGACGGTCAGAGGCGATTATCAATCCATTGGCTTGATAGAGCGCAATTGCACGGGCGACGCCGGCTTGGTGTTGTGCATGGGTCCGACGCCGTTGAACGGAGGTCTCCCAGCTTCCGCGGCCTGCGCTGAGCTGACAGCGCTAAAATACTGCGGCCAGTCGTCGAAATCGTCCGCAATTTGGACGCCCCGAGACCCGTCGTTAGAGGGGCTGTTCGGTGCGCCAGGGGGCGAGGCTGCATCGTCTGCGTCGTCGGCGTTGTCCCCGCTCGTCCATTGCCCGCTCTCGCGTCCGTTGCCGGCGGGCACGCGCGGCTGATCGGGGTTGTAGGCTCGAACGAATTCTTCTCCCGCCGTTTTTCCGATTCCGAGCGCCCCGGGGACTCTCCCCGCGCCATGCCGCCCTTCATCAGCTCATCCGCCGCCGCCAGCCGCCAAGCGGCTTCCGCCGGTGGTTGCAACTTTGGCAGGTCAGCAAGCGCGAGGTAGACGAGCGCCAGCGGCGTCTGATCTTCGCTCTGCTTTTCAAGCGCCCCACGGATATACGCGAGCTCGGACGGCCCTATTGCGCGCCCGTAGGCCGCCGCCAGGAGCGCCGCGACGCGCGCCTCGTCGAAAGCTTCGCTGCGTTGATTGCGCAGAAGCAAGCCGCGATTGGCGAGGCCCAGCCTTGTCCCGACGCCGAGCACGAGAGCGTCGCCTTCGAATGTCATCGCCAGATGCAAGGGCGTGCGATGGTCGCGCGCTTCCCGTGGCGAATGAAGCTCGTCGACCGCCATGTTTGGTCTCGCGCATGAAGGGTGGTCGGCGAAAAGACCGACGAAGCAGGGCTCGACGGGCTCGCTCTCGTTATTCGGGCCTTGCGACTATTCCCCGCGCGTCAGAAGCCCGCGCTCGCCAGGTTCCAACTCGATCCGCCACCGTCTTCCGGCGCCGTCGCCTGACCGGCGTTTCCCTCGGAATTGGCGTCGATCGAGATCACGTTGGCGCGAGGGTCAGGCGCATCCCATCGCGTGCGCCACGCTTCCACCGGAGTCCGCTATTTGTCGCAGCCGCCTTCACAGCCGCGGCGAAATCGGATTGGCCAAGCTGAGCTTGGTCAGCGCGAGGGCGCGCTCGGCGGGCGGCAGCGTGGAAAGGCGCCGGATGGCGTCGTCCACCGATGAGCCGCCGTCGGCGCCCGCTCCATCGGCCGCTTTGGAAACGGCGCGCAGGGCGGCCCTCGCGGGCTGCGGCTGCGCCTCGAGCGCGGCGATGCGTGAGGCGAGGGCGGCGAGGTCCGGAGCCATTACATCCAGCCTGGTTCGCAGCGCCGCCGTTTCGCCGAGCGCCTTGGCGAGCGCGGGGAGGGGGCGCCTCGTCGGGGCTCGGCTGCGAGGCCGGCGGCGCTGCGATCTTGGATGCGGAGGGTTCCGCATTGTCGGGCTGCGACGCGTCGGGCGCCGATGGCGTGTCGTCCGCCTCGGAGCCGATCTGCGCCGCCAGGGCTTCGGCCTCCGCGTTGAGCTTGCGGCTCAGCTCGCGCGCTGCGCCCACCAGTTGCACGAGGGCGGCGAGGCGTTGCGCCGCGGTTTCATCCCCGTCATCGTCGTTCGCCGGCGTCGCGTCCTTGGCTGGCGCGGCCGAGGCGAAGGCGCGCTTTTCAGCAACGCCGTCCTTGATGACCTCGAACGTCGCCGAGGCGACGGCCGGCAGATCGACGAGCGAGATTTCGCGCGGCTCGGCGGTGTAGCGCGTGAGGTCGCTGCCGGGATCGGGCCAGCGGCGGACATAGCGGCCGCCCTGGCTGAAGCCGGTGTAGACGCCTTCCTCCACCTTGCGCCATTCGTCGTCGTCGACGATCTTGGCGGCGATCATGATGCGCTTGCCTTCGTCGTCGAAGGCGATGTCGGTGATCTTGCCCGCCGCCACGCGGCCGTGCATGGCGCGCAACGCGCCGAGCGACTTGCCGCCGCTCGCCTCGTTCATCTCAGCCGACCAGGCTTCGTAATAGGGCTTGGTCGACTGATAGTCGCAGATCTCGCCGGCGCGATCGGCGACCTCGGCGGTGGCGAGGCCATAGACCAGGCGCTGATCGACGTCGACCTTGGTGATCGGCAGGAATAGCTTGAGTGCGGACATGGGGGCTCCGGGCGAGAAGATGCGAAGGCGCGCTGCGCGACGCGCAGGCGAGGCAGAACCGGCTTTTGCGGAAGAGGTTGGGAGGCGCTTCAGCGCCGGGACCGTCGCTGCGGCCCCACGTTCCCCAACTTACGCATTATGTCGCTTGCGGCGTAATAGCGCAAGACAATGTTCTGTCTTTGTTCGATGATCCAACTATTCGACGCTAGGGCGCGTCACCGAAAGTCTCATAGTGCAGGTCGGTGATCTGCCCATCGTATTGAGATATCCTCATGCTCAATGGTCCGACGATCTCTGCGTTCTCTCGCACGAGCGTTTGCAGGGCGTCGGTTCTCGATCCGAGCACCTGCCAATGCTCGCCCTCCGCCGAAATGGTCAACGGCAATTGCGCGTTGAGCGCCGCTTCGCCACATTCCTCGATCACGATCATGCGCGCGATCTTCGCGGCGGTGGAGTTGCTGATTACTTTCTGTCCTGCAAAGCGACGCATGATCATCGTCGGGAACAGAGGGTGGCGCGGAGTGGCTTCCATCGTTTGGACCTCGCGACCTCGGCGTTCAACATGTCAATGATGGCGCCCGCTGCAGCAATGTTGAGCCCCGCGTCTTACAAAATGAACCTGCGCTGCGCGGATCACTCGAATTCAACCTCAGAACGCCGAGATTTCAGCGACCTGAAGGCCACTGGCTGATCCTTACGCCGTATTTCAAATCCGCGATTTGCCCGTCATATTGCGAGATGATCATATCCAGGCTGCCGAATGGCACGCGCTTGCCAAATTCGTTTACTTCCGATCCGTCATTGTCGGCTCCGCGGACGCGCCAATAGTCCCCCTCAGCGGAGATCGAAAACGGGATTTGGGCATTGAGCCCGGCTTGGCCGAGTTCCTCAAGCACGATCGACCCGGCGATTTCCAGCGCGATCACCTTGGAAATCACCTTCTGAGCCGCCGCCCGGCGCTGCTGCATGGCCGGCGAGGGGAGCTGAGATTCCGGTCCGTTCATAAGTCTTGACATCCTTCGATCAGGCTCGCGTCAGTTGCTGACGTAGCGCGACTTGTCCAATTGCTCGGGCGTGAGACTAAGAAACTTGTATTCAGTTCCTGGCTTCTCAGCGTAAATGACGAGAATGGGGACAGGAGGCAGCCGGGCATCGCGCGCGACGCCGATTTCGGCGCCTCGCGCCCCGGTGTAACTCGCCGCGCCTAATATGGCATGAGGATACACGATAGATTGCTCCAGGCTCAGGTATGGATTCTCACCCGTCTTTATTTCGATCCCCAGCAGCACGCCGGATGGAACCCGATATAGGATATCGAGCCTCGCTGTTACGGCTCCCAACGCTCAAATAGGCCTCTGTCGAAACCTGATATCCCAAACCGCGGAGATAGTCTGCCCATTGCTTTTCCACCGCGTCGTGGAATTGATTCTGATCGGCGGCGTCTTGAATGGGCCTCGCACTATCATTTTTATCTCGTTGTGCGTCTGGCTGCTCCCCTCCGGCGCCCGCGCCATCCGCCGTCGTGAACCGCCCTTCGCTCGTCGTGATACGGATTGAACTTCGCCAACCCGGCCGCTGGCTGCGTCCCGCCCGCCGGCGCGAGCCCCAAATCCGCCCGCGCCTCCTCGCGTCGTCTTGATGCCCGCGCCGACCAGAATTTGCAGCGTCTGCGCCTGCTGCAGCGGGTCGATCGCGTCGTCGCCGACCCAGACGAATTCGAGGTCGGGCGCGCCGAGATAGGTCTGGATCACCCGGTCGAGCGCGTCCTTGATCCACGCTTTCAGCGGCACCAGCCCTTCCTGCGCCGCCTGCAGGCGCAGCGTCTCGCTGGTCGCGCGATTGACCTGCGAGACGAAGGCCGAGGCCGGCACCGAGAAGGCGTAGCAGATGACGCGCGCGAGCCATTCGTCGTACTGGTCCTTCAGCGGCGGCTGGCGCATCTCCTGCAGCCGGAAATCCGACGGCATGAATTTGAGCATGCGCCGGCGCGCCGAGATTGCCGGACATCAGCGCGTCGAAATAGTCCTGGAACTGCCTGATCTGATCGATCGTCCACTCCTTCGGCAAGGTCGCGAACGCGTCGGGCGCCGATCCCGCACGATAGTATTCGAGCGTCGCAACGTCGCGCCGCAGCGCGATGTTGATGGTCAGCGCGATCTGCTCGACCGGGCTCATGCCGTAGAGGCGATGCGAGCGCACGTTGCGCGGCAGATAGAGCAATTCGTCGGACGAGAAGTCGGCGGCCGGCACGCCGTGCAGCACTTGCTGATAGGCGGGGTCCGGCGGCTCCGGCGATCGCCCGTCCTCGCCGATCAGCGGCTTGATCGTCGATCCGTCGACGATGTCGAGGCTGTAGAGCGCGCCCGCTCGGGTCAGTCGCGGATAGATCGTCGCCGCGTCGATCACCAGCATGTCCTCGAGCAGCATGCGCAGCCACGCGGCGAAGGAGTGGCGACGGTCGGGCCGATCGAGGAAGGCGAGGACCGCCTTGGCGCGCGGCGCGGCGCCGGCGCCAGCCGCGGGGTCGCGCGAGCGAACCGAAAAGTCCAGCGCCGCAATCTGATCCTTGCGCGTCTCGATCACCGCGCGCAGCAGCGGCAGCGCGTCGGCGAGCGCGCGCAATTCAGCAAAGCTGATCGCGTTGTCCGAGCGCGGCGTATAGTTGATATTGGCGCCGAAGGGATAGTCGAACTGACGCCCCTTCACCTCCGGCGGCGCCATCGGCGCGAGCGGCTGCTGCGGCCCGAACCACGTCTCAGGCGCGACGCCGGTGATCACGAAGCGCGCGGCGCTCGCCAGACGCCCGAACAGGCTCGGCGGCAGCGGCGTCCGTATCCCTTCGTCTGACGACATTTCTACGATTCCTTTGGTTGCCTTGGGCGTCACGGCTCGACGGCTCCTGAAAGCGCGAAGCGGCTGTCGCCCGGCGTTGTTCGATGCGCGGATTGCGCTATAGATTCAGAATCACCTTGGAGACTGATGTGGCGGGGCGACTGTCGATTGCGCTGAGCTTGCTGACCTTCGTCGCGGCGTCGCCAGCGACCGCTGGCGAACGCTGGACATTTTGCGTCGCGTCGATGCTCGGCGCGAAAGATGTGTGGATCACCGAAGTGTTTCCGGCCGCGGCCGATCGCGAACGCCTCGAAACCGAATTCAAGGACGTTCTGGAGCGTCAGGGCTCTTCGCGCATCGTCGCGCAATGTCCGCAACCCGACGCTGACAAGACCAGCGTGGTCAACGCGCAGATCGCCGCCGAGGAATTCAATCGCAAGCTCGGCAGCCTGCTTCATGCGGTCTCGGCGCAGGAGTTCCCGCCGCGACGATGAAGCGCTCCGCGCTCAGCGTTTTCGCGCGGCGTCGCGGTAGAACTCGACCATGCCTGAACTGCCCTTGCGATCGAGATTGATGAGATCGGCGACCGCCCAGACCAGGGCGTCGGCTCGGTCGGGCGAATAGCCGGCCGAGCGCGCGTCAAAATCGGGGGTCAGAGCGCAGAGTTGGTCTTCAAGTTTCGAAAAGACGCCGACATGATGCACCATCCCGCGTTCATAGGTGGCGGCGATCGGCTCGGCGCGCAGGAATTTTCCGCGAGCCGCCGTCACCGATCTGATCGGCAGATTGGCTTCGCATTGGCGCAACACGTCGGCAACCATTTCGCCGCCGTTGTTGACCTCCGCCACCACACGATTGGCGCTGAAGCGCCGATAGGCCGCGACGACGCGGGCCGCCCAGGCGGCCGGCGTATCGCCCTGGCTCGACAGGTCGGCCAGCACATAGATCGCGCCGTCGGCCGCCCTCGCTGCGACGATGATGCCGCATTCGTCGGCGCGGGCGCCGGAGGTCGCGGGCGGGTCGACGCCGACCACCATCTCGACATAGTCGCCGGGCGCGGCGCTTCCCGAAATGCGATGCCGCTCGATCAGGTCGCGCGTCCACAGGGCGCCCGGGGCCTCCTCGAGCACCTCTGCGAACAACTCCTGGCGCCCGATGCGACGGCCATCGTATCGAGCGGCGATCCGGGCGAGAAAGGCCTCCGCGAGGTTGTCGGCATTGTCGAAAGTCGTGCCATGGGTTACGATAACATGCTCGTCGTTCAGCAATTGCTTGATGATTTTCGTCGGCCGCGGCGTCGTCGTGATGACTGCCTGCGGAGCATCGCCAAGCCGCAGCCCGAGCAGCGCCTGGTCGAAGGTCTCGGGATAGCGCCAGGCCGCGAGTTCGTCGCACCACAGCTTCATGTGCTGCTTGCCGCGCAGCCGGTCAGGCTCTTCGGCCGAAAACAATTGCGAGATCGCGCCGCTCGGCCACGACAGGCGCGCCGCGGCGCGCGCGTAGTGCGGGCGTTCGTCGTCCAGGCAGCAAGCCAGCAGCCCGGACTCTCCGAGCACCATGATGTCGCGCGCATCGTCGGCGGTGGCGCCGATGAGATTGACGATTGGGTAGCTCTTGACCCATTCGCGTACCGCTTCGGCGCCGGCGCGCGTCTTGCCGGCGCCGCGCCCCGCGAGAATCAGCCAATATACCCAGTCTCCACCCGGCGGCAGTTGGTCCGGCCGCGCCCAGAAGCGCCAGTCGCGCAGCAATTGCTCTCCGGCTTCCGGGCTGAACTTCGCCAACCATCTGGCCCGCTGCGTTTCGCTCAAGTCGAGCCAATCGCGAACCGTTCCGCGCCCGGCGCCGCCAGGGTTTGTTGGATCGGTCGGCGGCGAAGCTTTGCGCGCCGTCCCGGCCCCGCGCCGTTTCTCGATCATGCCTCTTTTTTCGCGGTGTCACGGCGAGCCGCCATGTCGGCCAGCTTTTTCAACAGCTCCTCATACGCCTGGTTGGTCGATCGTCGGCTTGCCGGCGGCAACTTTGCGAAGCCGTGATATCGATCGAGGCGATCGAGAATCTTCAGGATGCGATCCACGGCGGCGAGATCGCCGTCGTTGGCTTTTTCGACCAGCTTGCCGACAATCGCTTCAAGGCGCTTGATTTGCAGCTTGGCGTAGTCCAGCGCCGGGCGAATCGAAATCGCCTTCAGCTCCGCGCGCAGAATTCTCTCGACGCGCGCTCGCGTATGCCTGCGGGCGTCGGCGATGCTGTCGACGCTCTGGCCTGAGATGAGCATATCCAGCGCCCGCGGAGCCGTCGCCACGGCGGGCGCGCCTTCGCCGACGCTGCGCGACTTCGCTGCGGGCGGCATGAGATTTCCAATTATTTGAGGGGTCTTCGATCAAAGCCGCGCCCAGGCGGGCAAAGTGATCGCAAGAACGAGGCGGCGTCCCAAACACGCCATCTCCAACATGCCGGATTATGCCCGCGCTGGCGTAATCAGGCAATGTTTTGTTTGCGGGAAGATCACAGACGGCACGATTTAGTGTGTGTTATCAATATGTTACAAGGTCATTTTTTCGATGAGCCTATGACCTGCCGCCCTTGGCGAAGCCCAGTTCGGCGATGGTCCAGACCAAGACGACCAGCGCGACCGCGTCGAAGGCGCAGGTCAGCCAGGGCGCCATCGCCCCTTCGGAGCGCGGCTGATACCAATTGGCAGCCCCTGCGAGAAACAGCGAAAACGGCGCAAGTCCCGCCAGAGTCGGCGATCTCCCGCGATCGGCGAAGCGCTTCGCGCTGACAAAATATTCCGCGACCGCGCAAAGCAGCAGCGCGAAGGCGTAGACAATGAGATATCCGTAAGTTGCGACAACGCTCAGGTCGACAAAATTCTCGCGCGACAGGTCGCGCGCCTGGCGCGGCGCGATAACGAGCCAGACAACCGTCATCGCCAGCGCGATCGCCACCGGCGGCCAACTAGCGAGGCGCCATTCGCGTCGATCGATAGCGCCCTCGCCTTGGCGGTAGAGAAACCGAAAGCGTTCGCCGCGCAGCGTTTGGCTCATCAATCTCTCAACAATTCGTTGATGCCCGTCTTGGCGCGGGTCTGCGCATCGACCGTCTTGACGATCACCGCGCAATAGAGGGAGGGACCAGGAGAGCCGTCGGGAAACGGCTTGCCGGGCAGCGAGCCGGGGACGACGACGGAATAGGGCGGGACATAGCCGAAATGGATTTTGCCGCTCGCCCGATCCACGATCTTCGTCGATGCCGAGAGGAACACGCCCATCGACAACACCGACCCCTCGCCGACGATGACGCCCTCGACCACTTCGGAGCGCGCGCCGATGAAACAATTGTCCTCGATGATCGTCGGATTGGCTTGCAGCGGCTCAAGCACGCCGCCAATGCCGACGCCGCCGGACAAATGCACGTTCTTGCCAATCTGCGCGCAGGAGCCGACGGTGACCCAGGTGTCGACCATCGTGTTGGCGTCGACATAGGCCCCGAGATTGACGAATGACGGCATCAGCACCACGCCCGGCGCGATATAGGCGGAGTGGCGCACGACGCAGGTCGGCACCGCGCGGAGGCCCGACTTGGCGAAGGCGGCGGCGTCCCACCCGGCGAATTTGGATGGGATCTTGTCCCACCAGCCTGCACCGGAATTCGCCCCGCCAGGACCGCCGGAGATCAGCGTGTTTTCGTTGAGGCGGAAGGACAACAGCACCGCCTTCTTCAGCCATTGATGGACTTTCCACGAGCCGGGCCCCGTCGCGCCCGCGATTTTCTCGGCGACGCGCGCCTGCCCGTTGTCGAGCAGGCCCAGAGCCGCGTTTACGGCGTCGCGGATGTCGCCCGTGGTCTGAGGGCTGATCGTCGCGCGGTCCTCGAAGGCTTGCTCGACGATGGCTTGCAGGCGTTGATGCGGCATAGTCGGTTCCGGTCTGAGGGCGGCGCGAGGTTTCTTCGCCCAACCCGCGAATGTCAATGGCGGTCCGTCGGCGCGACCCTTGAAAGCGCGAACCGGGGTCGCGTGGTTCTACCGCACCAGCACGTTGCGGAACTGCCAGGGGTCCGAAGCATCGATATCCTCGGGGAAGAACCCGGGCCGGTCGGTCAGCGGCGTCCAATCCGTATAGGCGCCGATCACAGGGCCGAGATAGGGCCTCTGGATTTCGAGGCAGCGGCGAAAATCCATCTCATCCGCCTCGACAATCCCGGCCATCGGATTCTCGAGCGCCCACACCATGCCCGCGAGCACCGCGGACGTGACCTGCATGCCGGTGGCGTTCTGGTACGGCGCGATCGCGCGCGCCTCCTCGACCGAAAGCTGCGAGCCGTACCAATAGGCGTTCTGCTTGTGACCGAAGAGCAGAACGCCGAGTTCATCGATGCCGTCGACGATCTCCGCTTCGCCAAGGATGTGATTGTCCCTTTGCATCGCGCCGGCGCGACCGAACAATTCGTGCAGCGACAACACCGCGTCGTTGCACGGATGATAGGCGTAGTGGCAGGTCGGCCGATAGATCACCGCGCCTTGCGCGTTGCGCTGCGTATAATAGTCGGCGATCGAGATCGACTCGTTATGGGTGACGAGAAAGCCGTATTGCGCCTGCGCGGTCGGCGTCCACGAACGAACCCGGGTGTTGGCGCCCGGCTGGTTCAGATAGATCGCCGCGCCGCAGCCGGTCTTGTGAAAACCGGCATTGGCGGGCGTCCATCTCTCATGCGTTCCCCAGCCGAGTTCGGCCGGCTGCATCCCTTCGGACAGGAATCCTTCGACCGACCAGGTGTTGACGAAAACGTCGAGAGGCTTGGGGGTCTTCGCGCGCTGGGTGTCACGCTCGGCGATGTGGACGCCTTTCACGCCAAGCCGATTGGCGAGCCTGCCCCACTCGTCGCGTGTTGTCGGCTCGGGCGTCGCGTCGCCGAGGTCGTCGGCCAGATTGAGCAGCGCCTGCTTGACCAGCCAGGAGACCATGCCGGGGTTGGCGCCACAGCAGGAAACGGCGGTGACGCCGCCCGGATTGGCTCGGCGCGCCGCCAGAACCGTCTCGCGCAACGCATAGTTGGAGCGCGCTTCCGGCCCGATGCTCCGGTCGAAATAGAAGCCCGGCCAGGGCTCGACGACGGTGTCGATATACAGCGATCCGATCGCCCGGCAATGCTCCATGATCGCCAGCGAGGACGTGTCGACGGACAGGTTGACGCAAAAGCCCTGGCCCCTGCCGGCGGTGAGATATCTTGTCAGCACCTCTCGGTAGTTCTCTCGGGTGATCGGCATATGCACGAATTCGATGCCACGCTGGTCGAGCAGATGGCGATCGGAGCCGTCCGGGCCGATCACGACAAAATGATTCTTGTCATAGTCGAAATGGCGTTCGATGAGCGGCAGCGTTCCCTTGCCGATCGAACCGAAGCCGATCATCACGATCGCGCCGTCGATGCGCCCATGTTGTCGCCACTGCGTCATGATTTCTGTTCTCCGATCGGATAGACCAGCGCGCCCGGCGCCCGTCGCGCCGCTTAAAAGCAAGCGCGGTTCGGCGCGTCAATAGCCCCGCGGCGCGCCGTGTTGTCCTGCAGAATGGGACGGCATGTGGCCGCGCTCCCGGGCCGGACCGTCGTCTCTTTGTCACAATCGGACGCAAGCAACGATTGGGCGACTGCAACGCGGTGGATCGACCAGTAATTGCCTCCCCAATCACGCTCTTCGGCCGAGGTCGACGGGGCCGCCGCGGAACGGTGGGCGCGCCTCGGAGGCGCGGAGGAGGGAGCGGTCGGTCGCGATCGCCGTGGCCTCGATCAGAAGTCCGCCGCCCCGCCCCACGCCCACAACGGGCTGGCGCTATGGGCGCGGAATTGCTCTTTGCGTCGCGTTGCTTCGGCGCTACATTGATCCAGGGCGATGGGGTGCTACGGAGGCTTGATCATGAGCTTGAAGCTAGTCGGACTGTTGCTGGGCTGCGGCTTGCTGGCCACGACCGTCGCGCCGTCGCTCGCCTGTGATTACAACAGGCAGGCGTCCTCGGAGGTTCAGCCGCCGCAGCAGACCGCCCAGGCGCAGTTGCCGCCCGCCAATGTGCAACAGCCGCCCGCCGACATGAAGGAATAGTCGAGCAGCGTGGGCCGCTGTCGCCTCCCCGGCGACGCTGGTGGCGCGGTGATAGCGCCGCCTTGCGGCGGGCGGCGCTGAAGGCGTCTTTGCGCGCTCCACGCTTGCGCAGACGAACCGGGTTCCCGGATCGTCCGGCGCCGAGGATCGCCGGGAGTGCTGATGCGTCCGGGCGACCAGCGATTCCCCGTCAGTGCGAGATTTCCTCGAGCGAGAGATTTTTCGTGCGCGGACCGAACAGGCCGATCGTCGCCATGACGACGAGCATTGCTCCGCCGATGAACACGAAGACGCCATAGGCTCCGAACAGATCAAGCAAGCGGGCGATGATGAAGGCGCTGAAAATCGCTGACAGCCGGCTCCAGGAATAGACGAAGCCGGCGGCGCGCGCGCGAATGCCGGTCGGGAACAGCTCCTGCTGATAGGCGTGGAAGCTGTAGGATAAGATGTTGCTGGCCAGAGTCAGGCCGACGCCCATCGCGATGATGATCGCTGGCTCCCGCGTCTGCGCAAAGACGAGGCCGCAGATGAGGATGCCGCCGGCGGCGGCGACGATGATCGTCTTGCGCTCAACACGATCGCCGATCGCGAAGCCGAGAAGAGGTCCGAATGGCGCGGCTATGGCGATCAGGCTGGTGTAGCCAAGGCTTGTCGACACGGTTATGCCCTGCTCGATGAGCAGCTTCGGCGCCCAGTTGGCGAACCCATAGAAACCGACCGTCTGGAACACGTTGAAGACGCTCATCAGGATGACGCGCTGGCGAATCGGAGCCACCCACAGATCCCGGAACCCGCCCGCGGCGGCTATCGGCGCCGGCGGTTCGGGAGGGGGCAGCGGGCGTCCGTACTCCGCCTCGACCCGCGCTTCGATTGCGGCGAGGACACGGTCCGCTTCCTCCAGACGCCCCTGTCGAGCGAGCCAGCGCGGACTTTCCGGCAAAGCCCGGCGGATGAACCAGACGAAGATCGCCGCGTCCGCGCCGATCAACACGATCCAGCGCCAGCCATCCAGGCCGAGCGGCGCGATAGGGACGAGCAGGTAAGCGAGAAAGGCGACCATCGGAACGCAGCAGAAGCCGATCGCCTGACAGCACGCGAAAGCCCGGCCGCGCATGCTCTTGGGGGCCAATTCGGAAAGATATGTGCCGATCGTCACCATCTCGAGGCCTATCCCGACGCCCGAAACAAAACGCCAGAAATCCAGCCAGAACGCCGTATCCTGGAACGCCAGAACGATATTGGCCGCCGTGTACCACAGCAGCGAATAGGTGAAGATCGAGCGCCGCCCGAATTTGTCGGCGAGAAAACCGCAGGCGATCGTTCCCACGAACAGGCCGGCGAACAATGCGGCGATGAAGCCGGCAATCCCGGTCGTTCCGAACAGGCCCGGCGTCGTTGGCGTCAGGATGCCGGCCTTGACGAGGCCTGGCGCGACGTAGCCGGAAAGGAACAAATCGTAGAGTTCGAAAAAGAAGCCGAGGCCGAGAAGCGCGGAATAAATCCAGATCGTGCGCGTCGCAGGCAAGCGGTCGATGCGCGCCGATATCTCGCCCGGACCGCCGCGAGCCCCGGCCGTCGCTCCCACATAGGCCATGCGCATTCCCCCCGGTTTCGCGTCCAAGGCGTCGCGAATTTCGCGTGATGATAGATGGTTGCAAGTCGAGCGCAAAGAGCGGCCGCGACGCAATAGATCGCGCCCGACGCAATCCGAAGCCACGCCTGAGGAGTTCATGTATGCTAGAGTTCGTTGAACACTCGGACGGGCGCCGCGGGCTCGTCGCCTCGACTCGTCATCGAAGCTGCCGTGGCGCCGATCGCCAAAGGAGAAAACTCATGTTGCTGCGCGCCTTCACGGGTTGCTGTCTGGCGGTCGCGCTCCTTGGCGCGCCAGCAGCGCAAGCTGGGCTGATTTCTGCGCCGATGCCGGCGTCCGAGCTCCGCCTGGCGGCGATGGGATGCGGTCCCGGCTATCTCCGCGACGCCTCGGGCGCGTGCGTCGACTATGTCGACAGGAGCCGCATTTGCCCGTCCGGCTACTTCGCGCTGTCATTCCCGAACGGCAATGGCTTCAGGTGCGTTCCGACGACATGGCTCAACTCGCACGGCTGGTTGGGCGACCTCTTGTGAGCCGGCCGAAGGGGACGAACGGACGGGGCGTCTCCACGGTCGGAAGCCTCTCTCTCGTGTTCCTCGCCGCCGGATGAGGCCGCGCTGGTTTGACAAACGCCCCGATTGTTATCCAGGTTAACAATCGAAGGAGCCGCGTTGTGCCCGCAGGAATCGCCGCCGCAGGGGACGCCGTCGTCGCCGTCGAGATCGATGACGATGTGGCGATCGTTCGCCTGAATCGGCCGGCCAAGCGCAACGCCCTCAACGATTCGACGATCCTGGCGCTCGAAGCGGCGTTCCGCGCCCTCCCCGACGGCGTGAAAGCCGCGGTGCTTCACGGTGCGGGAGAGCATTTTTCGGCGGGCCTCGACCTGAGCGAACTGGTCGACGCCGACCTCAACCACGGCGTCGAGCACTCGCGGATGTGGCATCGCGCCTTCGAGGCAATCGAATTTGGCCGCGTGCCCGTCGTGTCGGCGTTGCATGGGGCGGTGGTGGGCGGCGGACTGGAGCTGGCTTGCGCCACCCATGTGCGCGTCGCGGAGAGTTCGACCTTTTACGCCTTGCCGGAGGGCCAGCGCGGAGTGTTCGTCGGCGGCGGCGGCTCGGTGCGGCTGCCGCGCCTGATCGGCGTCGCGCGGATGATGGAGATGATGCTGACGGGCCGCGTCTATCGCGCCGAAGAGGGCTATCAATTCGGCTTTTCGCACTATGTCGTCCCGGTCGGCGAAGGCCTCGCCAAGGCCAAGGAACTCGCGCGCAAGATCGCCGGCAACGCCGGGCGCACAAATTTCGCGCTGATCCACGCCCTGCCGCGCATCGCCGAAGGGGACCGCGCCGCCGGCTATCTGATGGAGGCGCTGATGTCCGCGATCGCGCAGGACGATGCGCAGGCCAAATCGCGGCTGCGCGCTTTCCTGGAAAAACGCGCGGACAAGGTCGCCCCACAACCGTGATTCCGCTTTAGCTTGTCAAACGAGACGACGCCGGGAGATTGGTGATGCAGACGAGCTTCGTCTCGTCCGAACGGGACAACGCGGCATCCGCGCCGATGCGCAGGCTCAAGACCTGCTCCAACGCCGCGACGGTCGAACCGCGTGCCGACGGCGCGATCCTGGTGCGCCCGACCCAACAGCTTGGCGCTTATCCCCGGAGGTTGACCGAACGTCTCGCGCGCTTCGCCGGAGAGGCCCCGGACCGCATATTCCTCGCCGAGCGCGATGCCGACGGCGCGTGGCGCAAAATCACTTACGCCCAGGCGTTTCACGCCGCCAAAGCGATCGGCAGCGCGCTGATCCGGCGGGGCTTGTCGCCCGAGCGTCCGCTGATGATCCTTTCCGGCAACGACATCGAGCATGCGCTGCTGGCGCTCGGGTGTCTGCATGTCGGCCAACCCTACGCGCCGATCTCGCCCGCCTATTCGACCGCCTCGAGCGATTTCTCGAGGCTCGTCCATATTGCGCGGCTACTGACGCCAGGTCTGGTGTTCGCGAGCGACGGCGGTGTCTTCGCGGCCGCTCTGAAGGCTGTCTGCGGCGGCGCGGAGGAAATCGTCGTCACGCGCCTTCCACCGCCGGAGCGCCGCGCAACTCTGTTTTCCGAACTGCTGGAGACTTCGGTTGACGATGAACTCGTGGCCCGCGCCCATGACGCAATCAGCGGCGACGCGGTGGCCAAGATTCTCTTCACCTCGGGGTCGACCGCCCTGCCCAAGGGCGTCATCAACACGCAGGCGATGTGGACCGCCAACCTCGAGATGATCACCAATTATTTCCGGTTCCTGCGCGACGAGCCGCCGGTTCTCGTCGACTGGCTGCCGTGGAACCACACTTTCGGGGGCAACCACAATTTCGGCCTCGTCCTCTACAACGGCGGCTCGCTCTACATCGACGAGGGCCGTCCGACGCCCAAGGGCATTCTGGCGACGGTGAGAAACCTGCGCGAGATCGCGCCGACGGCCTATTTCAACGTGCCCAAGGGTTTCGAGGAACTGGTTCCGTTCCTGCGCGCCGATCCGTCGCTGCGGCAGACATTCTTTTCGCGCCTTAACATGAATTTCTTCGCCGGGGCCGGCCTCGCGCAGCACGTCTGGGATGAGATGGACGCGCTCGCTTTCGAGACCTTGGGGGAGCGCGTGCCGATGATGACCGGCCTGGGCGCCACGGAAAGCGGTCCGTTTGCCCTGGCCTGTCCGCTCGAACACTGCCGCTCTGGCTATGTCGGGTTGCCGGTTCCCGGCGTCGAGCTGAAACTGGCGCCGGTCGAGGACAAATTCGAAGCGCGCCTGCGCGGTCCGGCGATCACCCCCGGCTATTGGCGCGACGCGCCGGCCAACACCAGGGCGTATGACGGGGAGGGTTACTACCGCCTTGGCGACGCCCTGAAATGGGTCGACGAGCGCGACCCGGCCAAGGGCCTGGCGTTTGATGGGCGCATCGCCGAGGATTTCAAGCTTTCCACCGGCACCTGGGTCAGCGTCGGCCCGATGCGCGCCCGAATCATCGCTCATTTCGCGCCCTATTTTCGCGATGTGGCGATCGCCGGACTCGATCGCGACGATGTGGCGGTTCTTGCCTTTCCCGATCTTGACGCCTGCCGCGCCCTCGTCGCCGGCGGCGCAGGATCGAACGATGCGCGTGGCATACTCTCCGATCCGCGCCTGCAACGGGAAATGCGCCGCCTGCTGGCCGCCCTCGCCGCTGGCGCGACCGGCTCATCGACACGCGTCGCGCGGCTGACCCTGCTGGAGGCGCCGCCGTCGCTCGACGCGGGTGAAATCACCGACAAGGGCTCGATCAATCAACGCGCGGTGCTCGCCCGTCGCGCCGATATCGTCGAGGAGCTTTACGCAACCCCCTGTTCCTCCCGAGTCATCACTCTGGCGGAAGCCTGATCGGGCTGACGCCGCCCGGCGCCACGGCGGCGAGGAATGTTCGTCATGGGTTTTCAGTTCGCTCGCAAGCTGACGGTCGAATGGGGCCATTGCGACCCCGCCGGGATCGTCTTCAATCCGCGGTTCTTCGAATATTTCGATTGGTCGACCGCGCTGCTCGTGCGCGCCGCGCTTGGCCTGGAAAAGGCCGAGATGCTGGCCGCCTATGGCGTCGCCGGCATTCCGCTGGTGGACACGCAGGCGGTTTTTCATCTCCCGTCGCGATATGGCGAGGAGATCGAGATCGTTTCGAGCGTGACGGCCGTCGGACGCTCCAGCTTCGAGATCAGCCACCGGCTGTTCAACAACGCGCGATTGGCGGTCGAGGGACGTGAGAAGAGGGTCTGGACGATTCGCGACGCCGAAAAGGGCGGTCGGCTCAAGGCCCAGGCGCTGCCCGAAGACGTGGCGCGAAAGTTGAGGGGCGTATAAGCGTCGCAGGGTCTACCGCGCCTGCGTGTGATATTCGTCGTTCGGCCGCATGTCGACCGCCGAGGCCATGCGGTTCGACATGTTGAAGAACGAGGCCACCGCGGCGATGTCCCAGATTTCGCGGTCGGAAAATCCGACGTCGCGCAGGGCTTGCCGGTCGGCTTCTTCAATTTGCGCGGAACTCAGGGTTATCTTTTCGGCGAAGGCGAGCATCGCATGCTGGCGCGGCGGCAGCCCCGCGGCGCGCCAGTTCATCGCCATCAGTTCGCCAAGCTGGGGAATCCCGGAGATTTGACGCACCGCTGCGCCATGCGCGGTCAGACAGTAGAAGCAGTGGTTGTCCGACGAGACCGCCACCGCGATCATTTCGCGCTCCAGCCGGCTGAGCCCGGACGGGGCCAGCATCAAATCGTTGTAGAACGTCGCGAAAGCTTCGAGCTTGGCCATGTCATGCGCATAGGCGGTCAGCACGTTGGGAACGAACCCAAGCTTGGCGCGGCACTTATCGAAATAGGCCGCCATCGCCGGCGTCGGCTCGGCGCTTTTCAGATCGAGAGCAGTGACTCCCTCGCCAACCGCCCGCTTCTTCGATTTCCTCGCCATCGCGCATTCCATTGATGTCGCCTGCCGGCGGCGCCATTGTAACCGCAACCGTCGCCCGGTCGATAGACGTGGTCGCGGACAAATCGGCTCCGTCGGAGAACTTCGATGACCGACGTGCGCGCCGCAAGGCGCCAATACGCGGCGTTTGTCGCGGCCCTGGGCGCGTCAGGGGACCAGCGAATCGAAGCCGCGTTCGCGGCGGTGGAGCGCGAGAGGTATTGCGGCGACGGACCTTGGCTTGTGGCGACCGGCGAAGGCTACGCCCGCACGCCTTCGCCCGATCCGGACTTTCTCTATCGCAACGCCGCGATCGGGCTGGTCCCCGAGCGCGGGCTCAACAATGGAGAGCCCGGTTCCCATGCTCTCTGGCTCAAGGCGGTTGAGCCGAAAGCGGGCGAATATGTCGCGCACATCGGCGCCGGGGCTGGCTACTACACCGCCATTCTCGCCGAACTCGTAGGCGGCGAGGGTCGGGTCGACGCCTACGAGATCGACCCTGAGATCGCCGAAAGCGCCCGGCGAAATCTCGCCGACCGCGCCAATGTCTTCGTTCACACGCGCTCGGGCGCGGCGGGCGCTTTGCCGGACGTCGACGTCGTCTACGTCAATGCTGGCGCGACCGCGCCGATGGCGGTTTGGCTCGACGCGCTTCGTCGGGACGGACGTTTGATTTTCCCGCTCACTCCCGATGTCGGGATCGGCGGCATGCTTCATGTCGGGTGGCGCGCCGATGGCGTCTATTCGGCGCGCTTTGTTTCGGGCGCCGTGTTCTTCCAATGCGACGGCGCCAGAAACGCCGGCGAGGCGGCGCGGCTTTCAGCGGCGTTGGCCAGCGGCGGCGCCAAGGATGTACGCCGGCTGCATCGGGGAACGACCCCCGATTCTTCATGCTGGCTGGCCGGCGACGGCTGGTGGCTTTCGAAATAGGCCCGACACTCCGGTGAGTGTCAGGCTTGCTCCGCGCTTTGCAGACCGTCGCCTATGCGATCCCGGAAGTTTCTGCGCGCGGGCGCCGCGTGGCCCGGCGGCGCGCGTGCGCCGGATCAGGCCGCTTGCGCGAATTTGACCGCGATGCCGGTGGCGGCGACGCGCTGCAACGGGGGGCCGTCCATGTCCGCGCGCCTGACGCGGTCCACTTCAAAATCGAGACCGATGATTGCGTCGGCGTCATATTCCTGGGCTTCGCGGATCAGCGCCTGAACCGCCGCTTGTCGGTCGGCCTCGGGGCTCGCGGCGTCCGCGGCGCGCCAGACGGAGGAGGCCTTGATGCGGCCGATCGAATAATGGCCGCGGCCGTCTTCGAGTTTGTTGGAGTGACTCACTTGCATTACGCTTGCCATTTTCTTGTTGCGCCCGCCCGTTCTTGCGATGAAATAGCGGGCGCTGCTTGCATAGGTCTTAACAATCCGAAATTGCGCGCAATTTGCGGCGTTTGGGTTGACGAAAGCCTAAAGACCGCGGCCGCCCTTGCGCCACGCCTTCTTACGGGATGGCGCGAAATCCTTCGCTCGCGTGATCGACGGCGATCGCGCTATCCGACCGAAATCTGGAAAAAAGCCAGCCGCCGCGCGCCGCCTCCGCCGGCATTGCGGGAGAAGCGGCGCGCTTTGCGGGGTTAGTCGGCGGAGCTGACCTCCTCGGCCGCGGCCTGCTTCTCGAGATCGGCGCCGGTCTGCTGATCGACCACGCGCATCGACAGCCGCACCTTGCCGCGATCGTCGAAGCCCAGCAGCTTTACTTTCACCTTGTCGCCTTCCTTGACGACATCGGTGGTCTTGGCGACGCGGCCTTTGGCGAGCTGTGAGATATGGACGAGGCCGTCCTTGGAGCCGAAGAAGTTGACGAAAGCGCCAAAATCGACGGTCTTGACGACCGTGCCGTCGTAGATCTGGCCAATTTCGGGATCGGAGGCGATGGATTTGATCCAGTTGACCGCCGCCTTGATCTTGGCGCCGTCGGGTGAGGCGATTTTGACGGTTCCGTCATCCTCGATGTTGATTTTGGCGCCCGTCTTCTCGACGATCTCCCGGATGACCTTGCCCCCCGTGCCGATGACCTCGCGGATCTTGTCGGTCGGGATTTTCATCGTCTCGATGCGCGGCGCGAACTCGCCGAGCTCCGCGCGGGCGCCGCTGAGCGCCCGGCTCATTTCTCCGAGAATATGCAGCCGCCCGTCCTTCGCCTGGGCCAGGGCGACCCGCATGATCTCCTCGGTGATCCCGGCGATCTTGATGTCCATCTGCAGCGAGGTGACGCCCTCGGTGGTGCCGGCGACCTTGAAGTCCATGTCGCCCAGATGGTCTTCGTCACCCAGGATATCCGACAGCACGGCGTAACGCTTGTCCTCCAGAATCAGGCCCATCGCGATGCCGGCGGTCGGGCGCTTGAGCGGCACGCCGGCGTCCATCAAAGCGAGCGACGAACCGCAGACTGTCGCCATTGAGGACGAACCGTTCGACTCGGTGATCTCCGAGACCACACGGATGGTGTAGGGGAATTCGGCCACGGTCGGCAGCATGGGATGGATCGCGCGCCACGCAAGCTTGCCGTGGCCGATCTCGCGCCGGCCCGGCGCGCCCATACGGCCGGTCTCGCCGACCGAATAGGGCGGAAAGTTGTAATGGAGCATGAAGCGCTCCTTGTAGGTGCCTTCCAGGCTGTCGATGAACTGCTCGTCCTCGCCGGTGCCCAGGGTCGCCACGACCAGCGCCTGCGTTTCTCCGCGCGTGAACAACGCCGAGCCATGCGTTCGCGGCAGCACGCCGACCTGCGCCAGAATGGGGCGAACCGTGGTCAAGTCGCGGCCGTCGATGCGCCGCTTGTCGTCGAGAATGTTCCAGCGCACGACCTTGGCCTGCGCGTCGTGGAAGGCTTCGGCGACCAGTTCCTTGGAGAATTTCGCCTCGCCGCCTTCGGGCATGAGCTGCGCCAGCACTTTCGCCCTGGCGGCGTCGACCGCGCTGTAGCGTTGCTGCTTGTTGGTGATCGCATAAGCGGCGCGCAGGTCCGCGCCCGCGCTGTCGAGCACCGCCTTTTCGACCGCCGACTTGTCGGCGAGCGTCAGTTCGCGCGGCTCCTTGGCGGCGCGTTCGGCCAAACGGATGATCGCCTCGATGACCGGCTGGAACGCCTTGTGGCCCGCCATCACGGCGTTGAGCATGATCTCTTCGGAGAGCTCGCGGGCTTCCGATTCGACCATCAGAACCGCCTCGCCAGTGCCGGCGACGACGAGATCGAGCTCGGAGTCTTTCAGTTCGTCGATGGTCGGATTGACTTTGATCTCACCCTTGATGTAGCCGACCCGCGCCGCGCCGATCGGACCCATGAAAGGAACGCCCGACAGGGTCAGGGCGGCCGAAGCGGCGATCAACGCCAGAATATCGGGATCGGTCTCGAGGTCATGACTCAGCACCGTCACGACGATCTGCGTGTCGCACCGAAAACCGTCGGGAAACAGCGGCCGGATCGGGCGATCGATCAAGCGCGAAGTCAGCGTTTCCTTGTCGGAGGGCCGTCCCTCACGCTTGAGGAAGCCGCCGGGAATGCGGCCGGCCGCGAACGCTTTTTCCTGGTAGTTCACGGTCAGAGGGAAGAAATCGACCCCTGGCTTGGGAGTCTTGAGTGAGACGACCGTCGCCAGGACAGTGGTCTCACCCCAGCTCGCAAACACCGCGCCATCGGCCTGGCGCGCCATGCGTCCGGTCTCCAATACGAGGTCGCGGCCGCACCAATTGAATTCTTCACGTTGAATATCGAACATCTCTCATCATCTTTCCAAAGATGGTGAAAGCTTCTCGGCCAAGTGGTCTTGCCATCATCTGGTTTCGCCATGAGGTCGGTCATCGGCAAGACGGCGAGAAGCTGGCCTCATCCCACGTCGCGGCGGGTGGCCAGCGTCCGGCGATCCTGCCATGACGCGCAGCTTTCACATCCCTTAAATCGCGACAGCGGCCCCATGCCGCCGTCGGCGTACAGCAACCAGGCGCTCGGCCTGGATCAACGGCGAATCCCCAGTCGTTCGATGAGCGACTTGTAGCGGGATTCGTCATCCTTCTTTACGTAATCAAGCAGCGTGCGGCGCTGGGACACCATTTTCAGGAGGCCCCGGCGCGAATGATTGTCCTTGACGTGAGTTTTGAAGTGATTGGTCAGATTGGAAATGCGCTCGGTGAGGATCGCCACCTGCACCTCCGGCGAACCTGTGTCGCCGGCCTTCAAGGCATATTCCTTCACGAGCGCGGCTTTGCGCTCAACGCTGATCGACATCGGTGTGGTCCTTTTGTTGCGGGAAGGCGCGCCGTCATCAAGGCGAAACGCTTCTCTGTCGTTTGGAACGGCCGAGCCGGGATGTCGTCCAGGTCGGTCGGTTCGGAAGGGAATCCCCTCGCGAAGCGCGGCTTATACAGCAATCGCGAGCAAGCGCCAGATATTTGTGCGGTCAGAGCAGCCCTGCTTCGCTCCGATCGCCCAGTCAGGCGTTACAATGACCGAACCCTTGATGGGGTCTCCCGTACCGGAGGGAAGAATACCGGCGAGCCCACAATTTGCAACTCTTCGGACTCGTCGAAGGCCATTCTGAGCAGGCGCATCGCCGATCAAGCTGGTGGGCCGGGCAGGACTCGAACCTGCAACCAGACCGTTATGAGCGGCCGGCTCTAACCATTGAGCTACCGGCCCGGAGCCAGAGCGGCCGGGATTCGCATTAAGCGCAAACGGACCGATGATGCAATAACCGGGCGCGCCGCCGGGTCGCGGTCCAATCGAAGGGGTTCTGAAGACCGCCAAGCTTGCTCAGGGCTCACCCTGTACGGTCGCCGCCTCCGCGTCATCATGCGCACGATTGGCGTCGATCGCTTCGGCCGCGGCGCGCAAGAGTTCGGTGACGCCGCGTCCGGTGACGGCGGAAAGCTCGTGCGGCCGGGCGCGCGTGACGCCGTTCGCAAGCTCGGGTCCGTATTCGCGCAGCGCGCGCCTCAGGCGGTCCTTTTGCTTGCGGAGCGTTTCGGCATCGACGGCGTCGACTTTCGACAGCGCGACGATCTCGGCCTTTTCGGCGAGGCCGGCGCCGTAGGCGGCAAGCTCGCGGCGAATGGTGCGGTAGTCGGCCCCGGCGTTCGCGCCCGTCGCATCGACCAGATGCAGCAAAACGCGACATCGCTCGATATGGCCGAGGAACCGGTCGCCGAGGCCAAGGCCCTGATGGGCGCCCTCGATCAGGCCGGGAATATCCGCCAGCACGAAATCGCGGCCGTCGACGCGCGCGACGCCGAGGCCCGGATGCAAGGTCGTGAAGGGATAGTCGGCGATCTTGGGTTTGGCGGCGGAGACGGTCGCCAGAAACGTCGATTTTCCCGCGTTGGGCAGGCCGACAAGACCGGCGTCGGCGATCAGTTTGAGGCGCAGGATCAGCGTGCGCTCCTGTCCGGCTTCGCCCGGATTGGCCCGGCGGGGCGCGCGATTGGTCGAGGTCGTGAAATGGGCGTTGCCAAAGCCGCCGTTGCCGCCGCGCGCGATGCACACGCGCTCTCCTTCGTATTTCATGTCGGCGAGCAGCGTCTCGCCGTCCTCGTCGAACACCTGCGTCCCGAGTGGAACTTTCAGAACCGCGTCCGCGCCCCGTCCCCCCGCCCGATTCTTGCCCATGCCATGCACGCCGACCTTCGCCTTGAAATGCTGCTGGTAACGAAAGTCGATCAGCGTGTTCAGGCCCTTCGCGCATTCGATGACGACGTCGCCGCCGCGTCCGCCGTCGCCGCCGTCGGGGCCGCCAAATTCAATGAATTTCTCGCGGCGGAATGAGACGCAGCCGGCCCCTCCGTCGCCGGACCGGACATAGACCTTCGCTTGATCGAGAAACCTCATGACGGCGCTCTTTGGCCTTCGGCCTGGGGCGGATCGCCGGACTCTCGGGCGACGCGACGCGACGCCCAGACCGAACGCTCGAGCCGGAAGCGATCGCACGGAACCATGCCGCCGCGCGCCGGGGCGCCTTCCAGGCCCGAACCCATATGCGCGAACCCGCATTTTTCGAGGACGCGGCGCGACGCCGGATTCTCGACATGCGCGGTCGCCAACATTTCGAGCGCATCGGTCAGCGCGAAGCCGGCGTTGATCGCCGCGGCGGCGGCCTCGGTCGCCAGGCCCTTGCCCCACATTTCAGGGGCCAACGCATATCCCAAAGTCAGCCGTCCCTCGCGGCGGCTCTCGAGGCTGATCATTCCCATCGGGTCGCGTTTGCCGCGAATGGGGGTGATGACGAGGATCAGGTCGCGACCGAGAGCATTGGCCTCGCGGGCGGTGAAAATGAAGCGCTCGGCCTCGCCAGGCGGATAGGGGTGGGGAATGCGCGCGGTCATTTTGGCGACTTCCCAGCGGCTGGAGTAGCGTTCGATCGCCGCCGAGTCGGCCGCTCGCGGCCAGCGTAGCCAGAGCCGCTTCGTCTCCAGTCGAAAGACATCGTCTCGCGCGAGATCGGGAAACATCGTCGGCTCCGGTCCGGCGGGCGCCCGCACAAATGGCGCTCCGCAACGACAAAGGGGAAGCGGCGCCCCACTTCCCCATCAAGGCCTTGCGGACCTACCGGACTTTTCGAAGGAGAGCTTGTCTCGCCTTTGAAGTCTGAGGACTTATCCTCGAGACCGTCCGCGGGGCTGGCGCCGAGCGGGGTCTCGTCATTTCCCCCGCTTTGTTATTCGGTCGCTTGGGCGGCGACGACCGCTACATAAGCTCGGCCGTTGGCTTTGGTTTCAAATTCAACCTTGCCGGCGGTCATGGCGAACAGAGTATGGTCCACGCCAATGCCCACATTTCGGCCGGGATGGAATTTCGTGCCGCGCTGACGAACGAGAATCATGCCGCCGACGACCTTCTCGCCGCCGAATTTCTTCACGCCGAGTCGGCGCCCCGCCGAATCGCGACCGTTTCGCGAAGAACCGCCTGCTTTTTTGTGGGCCATGACACCAAGCTCCGGATCGCGCGCCTGTCATCGCCAAACGGCGAACTCGCGCTTCTATACAATAGTTCAAGCGAACTGGGAATCCGCGTTCAGGCTTGCTCCCCGGGCGCCGCCAAAGGCGCCTCGGATCCAGCCCCGACGACCGGCTTCGCGCCGCCAGTCAGAAATCCGGTGATCCGCACCACCGTCAGGTCCTGCTTGTGGCCGCGCTTGCGCCGGGAATTTTTGCGGCGGCGCTTCTTGAACGCGATGACCTTCGGTCCGCGTCCGTGCGAGACAATCGTCCCCGCAACCGTCGCGCCGGCGACATGCGGCGCGCCGATATGGCTCGCCTCACCGTCGAAAAGCGCAAGCACTTCCTCAAAAGCCACCGCGTCGCCGGGCTCGCCCTTGAGCGTCATAACCGTAATTTCGTCCTCGGCGGCGACCCGGTATTGCTTGCCGCCGGTCTTGATCACTGCGAACATCGTTTTCTCCGTGTTCAATCCGGCGCTGCGCTTCAAACGGCGCGGCCGGCTTCTTTGCAGCATTGACCCGCTGGTGGACGCCCCGCCTGGCTTCGGCGCGCCGAAGTCAAAACCAAAAGCGCGGCCGAAAGCCGCGCTGGAGCGAGGCGTCCTATAGGCAGGTTGGGGCGAAGTGTCAAACGATTTGCCTGCTCTCAGCGCGGCGAGCGAGGGATTGCCTCCACCGCGCCGATAAGACCTGACGGGGATTGCAGCATCGGGCGCTCATAACCGCCCCAGGCGGCGGGCGCGTGGGAAAGCGACATATTGTTTCTAAAAAGACGAATTCGTGGTAAGCTCGATCTCCAATCGCTCGCGCTCAGGAAACCCATGCTGTGGACCAGCCTGGTTCACCAGAAAAACGCGATTTCCAAACTTTTTCGCGCGCAACCCTTTGAGATTCCCAGAAGCGCCAAAAGAAATCTTTTTAAGAATTTGGAGAGCGAGGAAACGACGAATTGAAAACACAGTGATTTTTTCTCCCCGCAAATCCCGAAACCAATCAAAACCGCGTCTTCCAAGGATTTTCCAAATTTTTGCAAACCGGCGGCGAAGGGCGCTTCGCGGCCGGCAAGTCCTTACGGCCCTCAGCTTCGCCGCTCAGCCATCGCGGCGATCCCCCGGCGCCGGGCGTTCTGAAATTCTGCATACCTTGCCCGAAGCGCGGCTGCCGAATTCGCTGGTGCGCACGTGGAGCTCCGGCCGCGCGAGGATCGGTTTCAACAGGCGGGCCAGTCGGTCGGCCCAGGCCTCGGCGTCCTCGCGGACGCTGATCAAATCCTGGCGCACCTCGATCAGCGCATTGGCGAGGCCGCGCGCCGTCGCGATGTCGTCGATGACATCGCCCTGCAGCGCCCCGTCATAAGGCTCGTTGTCGCCGATTTCCGCCGGCGCAAGGTCCGCCTCGCCGGCGAGCGCCCGCAGCAGAGGCTCCGGCAGCCGCGGATCGCGGTCCCATAGAACGCCGACCTTCCACGGCCGCGCGACGCCGCGCCACAGCGGCGTGAAGGAATGGATCGACACGATAGCAGGCGCGACGCCGGTCGCCGCCATCGCCTCCACCGTCTCGGCCAAAGCGTCGCGATAGGGCGTCCAGTACAGCGCGAGCCGGCGCGCCGTCTCGGCCGCGTCGGCCCGCGCGTTGCCCGGCACGATCGCCCCGTCCGACAGGCGCATCACCAAAGTCGGGTCGTCGGCGCCGCGGTTGGCGTCGATCAGCAGGCGCGAGAAGGCCGACAGCACCGCCGGCGCGCCGAGCCGCGCGGCGAGGCGGCGGGTCAGCCAGGCCGCGCCGATGTCATAGGCGATGTGCCGCTGGAGCGCCGCGTCGGCAAGGCCGAGGCCGCAATATTCGGCGGGCAGGCCATTGGCGGCATGGTCGCAGATGACGATCGCCCCGGCGTCGAGCGCGCCGTCGATCCGCTCGACCGGGACGAAGGTTGGCGTCGGCGCGGCGGCGTGCATGCGAGCCTCTTGCTTGAGCGAAGCGGCGAGAATAAGGACTGCGCTCGCCCGATTCAAATGGCGCGGATCGCCTTTTCCCGCGCGTTCGGGCGAAGCGGGCGCCGGCCGGAATTTCAATGAACGTCTCGTCGTCGCCGACGCTCCGGCCCGAAAGCCTCGCCGCGCCTTTCCTGGCGCTCGTCGCCGGCGCGCTCGCGATGGGCGTGTCGCCGATCCTCGTGCGGCTCGCCGATGTGGGCCCGTTCGCCAGCGCGTTCTGGCGCGTCGCGCTCGCCCTGCCGGTGCTCTACGCCTGGATGCGGCTCAGCGAGCGCGGCGAGGCGCGGCCGCACCGCCGCTATTCCCGCGCGACGATCTGGGCCGGCCTCGCCTTCACCGGCGATCTGTTCTTCTGGCATCTGTCGATCGTCAACACCACCGTCGCCAATGCGACGTTCTTCGCCACCACCGCGCCGATCTGGGTGGTGTTGTTCGGCTGGTTGATTTTTCGCGCCCGCCCATCCGCCGGCGTGCTCATCGGCCTCGCCCTCTGCATCGCCGGCGGCGGCGCGCTCCTGATGCAAAGTTTGAACTTCGCGACGGGACGCGCGGCGGGCGATCTCTACGGCCTCCTCACCGGGGTGTTCTTCGGCCTGTATTTCCTCGCGGTGCAGGCGGCGCGCGAGGGCAGTTCGGCGGCGCGCGTCACCTTCGAGGCGAGCACGATCACCGCGGCGCTGCTGTTCGTCGTGGCGTTGGTCCTGGAGCCCCGGTTGCTGCCGGCCACCGCCCAAGGCGCCGCCGTTCTGGTCGCGCTGGCGTGGATCAGCCACGCCGGCGGCCAGGGCCTGCTGGCGGTGGCGCTCGGCCGGCTGCCGGCGGCGTTCTCGTCGCTGGTGATCTTTGTGGAGGCGATCGCCGCCGCGTGCTTCGCCTGGGTCATTCTCGGCGAGCCCGTCACGCTGGTTCAGGGGGTCGGCGGAGTGGCGATTCTGGCGGGCATTTATGTCGCGCGGCCGCGATAGCCGTCGCGGCGTCCATCAGTCGCGGGCGGCCAAGTTGACACGGGCGCGAAGGCGAAGAATATGGCGCGGCGACGGGCGCTTTGGGGGCGTCGATCCGGATCGTCATGAGCGGTAAAGTTGGCTTGTTTTTTCTCGGCGCGATCGCCGCCTTGCCGACCGCGTCGGCGCGGGCGGATTTTCGGATGTGCAACAACACGGCCAGTCGGGTGAGCGTCTCCCTGGCCTACACCGACGGCCAGGCCTGGGTGAGCGAAGGCTGGTGGAATCTGAAGCCGTCCGACTGCGACACGCTGTTGCGCGGCGCGCTGGCGGCGCAGTTCTACTACGTCTACGCGATGGACGAACGCGGCGGCGAGTGGAAGGGCAAGGCGTTCATGTGCACGAGCGACCGCGAGTTCAAGATCGACGGCCGCCAGGATTGCTATGTCCGAGGTTTCGACCGCACCGGGTTCTTCGAAGTCGACACCGGCAAGGACGCCAAGAACTGGACGGTGCAACTCACCGACCCGACCGGTCCCTGAGCGGGTCATTGTCGGCGCGGTTTGTCGCGCAATTGACGGCGACGGCGACTATGCTCGGATCGCGCCGGATCTCGGCGCGGCCTCCGTCGTGCGGGCTTGGCGGATTCGAGCGCGTTTGATCGCGCGCGGGAATGCGTCACGAAGGTCGCCGGTCGGCCGGATGGGGGCGTCGCGCGATCCCGCCGCGGCGGAAAACGGTTTCACGGGGGAAGCGTTCGATGAGAAGACGGCGTCGCATCAAGATCATCGCCACGCTCGGCCCCGCCTCGTCCGACAAGGCGGTCGTCGCCTCGCTGTTCGAGGCTGGCGCAGACGTGTTTCGCATCAACATGAGCCACGCCTCCCACGACGGCATGCGCGCCAGGGTGGCGATGATCCGCGCGCTGGAAGAGCAATTCGGGCGCCCGATCGGCATCCTGATCGATCTGCAGGGCCCCAAGCTGCGGGTCGGCGACTTCGACAGCGGAGCGGCGCTGTTGCGCAAGGGCGACGCGTTCACGCTCGAACTCGGACCCCGCTCCCGGAACGCAAACGAGGGTGTTTCTGCCGCACCCCGAAATTCTCGGCGCGCTCGAGCCCGGCCACCGGATTCTGATCGACGACGGCAAGGTGCTGCTGCGAACGACCGCGGTCGAGAAGGGTCGCGCCATCACGGTCGTCGAAGTCGCCGGCCGCGTTTCGAACAAGAAAGGCGTCAGCCTGCCGGACACCACCATTCCCACCTCGGCGATGACCGAGAAGGATCACCTCGACCTTACGGCGGCCCTCGAGGAGGATATCGACTGGATCGCCCTCTCCTTCGTGCAGCGGCCCGAAGACGTCCGGGAGGTGCGGGCGCTGGTCAAGGGTCGCGCGCTGATCATGGCCAAGATCGAGAAGCCGCAGGCGATCGCGCGCCTCGATGAAATTATCGCGGTTTCCGACGCCTTGATGGTGGCGCGCGGCGACCTCGGCGTGGAAATGCCGCTCGAACGGGTACCCGGCCTGCAAAAGCGAATCACCCGCCTGGCGCGAAGGCAAGGCAAGCCGGTCGTCGTGGCGACGCAAATGCTCGAATCGATGATTGACGCTCCGGTGCCGACGCGCGCCGAGGTTTCCGACGTCGCGACGGCGGTTTTCGACGGGGCCGACGCGATCATGCTGTCGGCCGAAAGCGCCTCGGGACATTATCCCCGCGAGGCGGTCGCCACGATGAACCGCATCGCCGAGGAAGTCGAAAGCGAGGAAGTCTATCGCAGCATCATCGCCGGCCAACGCTTCGAGCCCGAGGCCACCGGCGCCGACGCGATCGCGGTGGCGACCCGGGACGTCGCCGAAACGCTGGAGTTGAAGGTCATCTGCGCCTGGACGGCGTCGGGAGCCACCGGCTTGCGCATCGCCCGCGAGCGGCCGCGCTCTTCGATCCTGGCGTTGACGCCGATCGTCGCGACGGCGCGCCGACTGGCGGTGGCCTGGGGAGTCCACGCCGTGGTCACAGAAGACGCGCGCGATGAACGCGACATGGCGGACCGGGCTTGCCGGCACGCCTTCATCGACGGTTTCGCCCTGCCCGGCGAGCGCGTCATCGTTGTCGCGGGCGTGCCTTTCGGCACGCCGGGCGCGACCAACAATATGCGCATCGCGATGATCGCCGCGGAGGGCGGCTCGGCCTGACAGCGGCGGCGATCGGGCGGTCGCCGCGACCAGATGGACCGCCGCAAAGCCAATTTCAGAGGTCGCGACGGCGCGGCGACCCACTCTCGAAGTCGAATCTTTGAGATTTCGCTCGATCCAATATTGCAGCGCAATCAATTCTTTGCGGCGATCTCGGCCTTGTCCGACAATCGGCGCCGATTCACAGAGTATTAATCGACCTCTATTAACTTGCATCAACTCTTGGAACTTACGCGATCATTTTGACTCTTCTCTGGTCGCCGAGACGGAGGAACCGTTTTTGCGCAAGAATCCGGCCAAGCGCGCCGCTGCGCCGCCCGAGGAGACCACGATGGCGGCGCTCGCCCGGCTGGCGACCGCGTCGTCCCGAATTGTCGAGCGCGATTTTTACACGACGATCGCCGAGCTGAAGGCGCAGGCGCTGCGCTATGAAACAGCGATCGACAACATTTCGCAGGGCGTTTGCTTCTTCGACCGCGAGCAGCGGCTGATCCTGTGCAATCGCCGCTACGCGGAAATCTACCGCCTTACGCCCGAGCAGGTTCGCCTCGGCGCGACGCTGCGGGAGATCGCCGAAAGCCGCTCGGCCAGCGGCGCGATTTCGATGAGCGCGGACGACTATCTGGCGTGGTGCGGCGCGGTCATCGCCAAACGCGAAAGATTGACCTGGACCACCGAACTCAAGGACGGTCGCACGATTCACGTCTGCCACCAGCCGATGCCGGACGGCGGTTGGATCGCGACGCACGATGATATTACCGAACTCAAGGCCATGCGCACCGTGGCCAACGAGCGCATCTCGCTGCAGACACTGATCGACTGGCTGCCCGACAACCTCTGGGTCAAAGACGCCAAGAGCCGCTTTGTCATCTCCAACAAGATTACGGCCACCCGAATGGGGCTAGCGGGGCCAGCGGATCTGATCGGCAAGACCGACCTGGAACTGCTGCCCGCCGAGGTCGCGCAGAAGTTCTTTGCCGACGAACAAAAGATCATCCAGTCCGGTCAACCTATGGCCGACATGGAGGAATACATGCTCGATGCGGCGGGTCGGAAGACGTGGATATTGACGACCAAGGTGCCGCTGCGAAACGATCGCAACGAAATCTTCGGCGTGGCCGGCATATCCCGCGACATTACCGAGCGCACATTGGCGGACGCTTTGCGCGACGGTCAATCGGACATCCTGCAGATGATCGCGATGAGCGCCCCGTTGGGGAGCGTTCTCGATCACCTCATGCGTCTCGTCGAATCGCAGCTGACCGGGATATTCGGCTCCGTCCTGCTTCTCGACAACGACGGGATCCACCTGCGGCACGGGGCTGCCCCGAGCCTGCCCGAGGCGTACACCAAAGCCATTGACGGCGTCCGCATCGGTCCCAAGGTCGGTTCGTGCGGCACCGCAGTCTATCGACGAGAAGCGGTGATCGTCGCCGACATCCCGAACGACCCGCTGTGGGATGACTATCGCGAACTGGCCGCGCGGCATGATTATCGCTCGTGCTGGTCGACCCCGATCCTGTCGCATCAGGGCGATGTGCTGGGCGTCTTTGCGATGTATTCCAGGTCGGTGCGCGAACCGACCCCGATCGAACTGCGTCTGATCGACACGATCATCCGCATCGCCGGCATCGCGATCGAACGCAAGCAGGCCGAAGACCGCATTCAATTCATGGCCAACCATGATGCGCTCACCGGGCTTCCGAATCGCACCCTGCTCAAGGATCGCCTCGAGCAGGCGCTGCTTCACGCGCAGCGATACGACCGCTGGGTGACGGTGGTGTTCATCGATCTGGACAATTTCAAGTTCGTCAACGACAGCCTCGGCCACAACGCCGGCGATGAGCTCCTGAAGGTCGTCGCCGGCCGGATGGTCGAGAGCGTGCGGGAGACCGACACCGTGGTGCGACTGGGCGGCGACGAATTCGTTGTCCTTCTTGTCGACCAACCCAAGAACGCGGACATCGTCACCGCGACCTTGCAAAAACTCAGATCGGCGATTGCCGAGGGCGTTCGTCTCGAAGGCCATGATCTGCGAGTGACCGGCAGCATTGGCATTGCAAATTACCCCAACGACGGGACCGACGCCGACGCATTGCTGGCCAGCGCGGACGCGGCGATGTATCGCGCCAAGGAAATCGGCCGCGACAATTTCCAGTTCTACACACCCGAACTGAACACCAAGGTTCACGAAAAATTCCTGCTTCAGGAGGAGTTGCGAAACGCCGTCGTTCGTTCCGAGTTCGTCCTCATCTATCAACCGCAGGTCGACCTGCGAACGGGACGCATCTTCGCCGTTGAAGCGTTGATCCGCTGGCAGCACCCGACTCAGGGCCTCGTTTCGCCCATCAAGTTCATTCCGATGGCCGAGGAATCGGGACTGATCGTGCCGATCGGCGACTGGGTGCTGCGCGAAGCCTGTCGCCAGAACAGGGCCTGGCAGGACGCCGGCCTGCCGCTGGTGACGATGTGCGTGAATGTGTCGGCGCGGCAATTCAGAGAAAAGAGCTTGATCAGCGGCGTCGTCAACGCGTTGAGCGAAAGCGGCCTGGAGGCCAGATATCTGGAGCTTGAGCTGACTGAAAGCCTGATCATGCAGGACGTCGAACAGGCGGTCGCGACGATGAAGGAACTGCAGCGCCTCGGCGTCCAGTTGTCGATCGACGACTTCGGGACCGGCTATTCCAGCCTCGCGGCGCTGAAGACCTTTCCGGTCGCCCGGTTGAAGATCGACAAGTCGTTCATCGACGATCTTCCCAGCAATGAAAATGACAGGGCGGTCGCCAGCGCGGTGATTCTGCTGGGCCAGAAGCTCAATCTGAGAGTCATCGCCGAAGGCGTCGAGACGGACGAACAGGTTGCGTTCCTGCGAGAAAACAATTGCGACGAAATGCAGGGCTATCACTTCAGCAGACCGATCCCGCCGCAGGAGATCGCGAAGTTGCTGGGCGAGGTCCAGGACAAACCCAAACACTGATGGCGGCGCGAACCGCGGACGGCGTCGATCAAGCCAGCGACCGACGCTCGGCTTGATATGGCGTCTCTCGGACAACGGCGTTGCTACAGGCCTTGCCCGGCGACCGCCGCTTTCAACCGCTCCACGGCGGCGCGCAGGGACGGCAATTGCGGCGCGACGTCCAGGGCGCGCTGGTAGGCGCGCAGCGCGTCATCCTGAAAGCCCCTGCGCTCCAGGATCATGCCCATGCCGGACAGGGCGCCGAAATGGCGCGGCTCGAGGATCAACACATGGGCGATGTCGGTCATCGAACCCTGGTCGTCGCCGGCGAGATAGCGCGCCGTCGCGCGCTTGTTCCAGGCCTCCGCCCAATCGGGCTGCAGAACGATGATCTTGTCGAGCACCGCCAGCGACGTGTCGAAATCGCGCGCCTCCATCGCCGCGATGGCGCGGGCCATCAGATAGTCGCCGGTGTTCGAGCCTGACTGGAGTTGCAGTCGATCGATGGCCAGCACCAGGCCATTGGTCTCCGCGACATCGGTCGAGGCGGCAAGACGGGTGAACAGATCCTCGAGCTTCTGTCGGCGCGTTTGTTCGAGCGAGGGCGGCTGCGACGTCGGCGCCTTGGAATCGCCGCCGGCTGGCGGCTGCGCAGGATCATCGGTCTGCCGCGGCGCGGACTCGGATACTGGGAGGGCTGAACCGCTGGCGACGGCTGTCGCCACGGCGCCGCCGAGCGCCGCCAAACAGGTGATGAAAACGACGCGACCAATCACGACCATCGCGCAAACTTACGCCGCCTCGCGCGCCCGGTCAAAACGCCTCGGCGCGCAATCTGTCTTGCCAACCACGCGTCTCAAAGAGCATCTTCCGGCAAGATGCGGCGCGCCGCTGTTCGGCAGCTTCAGCCCTGACGAGCCTTAAAGCGCTTCTGCGTCTTGTTGATGATATAGACGCGGCCCTTGCGGCGCACGAGCTGGTTGTCGCGATGGCGCGTGCGCAGGGATTTCAGCGAATTGCGGACTTTCATGGGGCACCCGGGTAAAAACGGCCGGCGGGCTTCACCCACGGCGTCTATTCAGCGAGCGGCTGCTATGCCCGATTATGGCGCGCCGTTCAAGCCGGAAATAGCCAGCGAGGTGGACCGCCTTGAAAAACGCGTCGGCAAGCGTCAGTCTGTCGACTGTCAATCCTGACCGTATCGGACGCTCCGCGTCTCGCCAGCGAGCCGCAGCCAGCCGAGGACAAAGGCCATGTTCAACAGGATCATCATCGCCGTCGATCTGGCCGATCCCGTTCCGTCGCCAAAGGGGCTCGTGCAAGCCGTCGAACTGGCCGCGGCAAGCGCGGGTCTGTTGCGGCTGGTGAACATCCAGCCGCTCATGCCGGCGACCTTCATGGAATATGTCCCGGCGGATTTCGACGCCGAGCAGGAGAAGCGCGCGCGGCTCGCATTGCAGGAAATCGTCGCCGCCGTGCAACTGCCAAAGGAGCGCGTTTCTGGCGCGGTCCGCGTCGGCGGCATCTACCACGAGATTCTCGCCGAGGCGGCCGACTGGGGCGCCGACCTCATCGTCGTCGGCTCGCACCGGCCCGTGGTCGTCGACTACCTCCTCGGCTCGAACGCCAAGACGATCGTGCGCCACGCTCTCTGCTCAGTGCTGGTCGTGCGCAGTTGAGCGCCGCTCGTTCGCCGCGCGCTATCGAACCAGCGCCCGCATCGCCCCTTCCAGTTCGTCGGGGGTCAGCGCGAACATGCGGTCCTGAAAAATCCCGGCGATCATGCCGGCCGATTGCGAATAGCGCCATTGCGACCGCGGGGTGGGATTGATCCACACCGCGCGCGGCCACGCTCTCGCCGCTCGCTCGAGCCAGACCTGGCCGGGTTCGGGGTTGACATGCTCGACCGAGCCGCCGGGCATGGTGATCTCATGCGGGCTCATCGCGGCGTCGCCGACGAAAATCGCCCGATAGTCGCGCGCATAGGTGTTGAAGAGGTCCTGCGTCGGCACGCGCTCGGCATGGCGGCGCCGATTGTTTTTCCACACGCTCTCATAGAGACAATTGTGGAAATAGAAGTGCTCAAGCCGCTTGAACTCGCTGCGCGCGGCCGAAAACAGGTGTTCGGCCGCCTCGACATGCCAGTCCATCGAACCGCCGACGTCGAGGAACAGCAGGACCTTGACCGCGTTGCGGCGCTCGGGCCGCAACTGTACGTCGAGATAGCCCTTGGCGGCGCTGCCGCGGATCGTTCCGTCGAGGTCGAGCTCCTCGGCCGCCCCTTCGCGCGCGAACCGGCGCAGGCGGCGCAGCGCGATCTTGACATTGCGCGGCCCCAGTTCCTCCGAACTGCTCAAGTCCTTGAAATCTCGCCGGTCCCAGACCTTCACCGCGCTGCGGTTGCGGCCCTCCGGCTGGCCGATGCGAATCCCTTCGGGATTGTCGCCATAGGCCCCGAACGGCGAAGTTCCCGTCGTGCCGATCCATTTGGAGCCGCCCTGGTGGCGCTCCTGCTGCTCGGCCAGACGCTTGCGCAACGTCTCCATCAGCTTCTCGAAACCCATGGCCTTCAACTGCGCCTTTTCCTCGGGCGACAGGTAACGTTCGGCAAGCTTGCGCAGCCATTCCTCCGGGATGTCCTGCCGTTCGATCGCCTGGGTCAACGAGGCGGCGCCCTTGAACGCGGCGGCGAACGCCAGATCGAACTTGTCGAGATTGCGTTCGTCCTTGACCAGCAGCGCGCGCGACAGGTGATAGAAATTCTCGACCGACTTGTCGGCCAGATCGTGCGCCAGCGCCTGGATCAGGACGAGATATTCGCGCGGGGTGACCGGCACGCGCGCCTGGCGAAGCGAGGCGAAGAAGGACAGGAACATCGCGCAATCAAGCCTGATCGGGGGCGCGTCGCCAAGGAAAAAACGCCGCCAGCCGCACCGGGGGGCATGAACCGAACAAATGGGCCGACAAGGCGGATACAGGCCGGCGCAATACGAAGGACAGCTTTGCAAAGCGGTCGTTAATCAATTTTAAGGTTTTGACACGTATGGGTTGTCGTAGTGTTGTAGTTTCTCTCTAAAGGTGTCTGTCGCCGCGCTATCGCCGCGCGCCGCAGGCGGGTGGATGCCGACGACAGCGCTTGGTTGGGCGCAACACAGCGCGTGCGCGCGCACTGAGGAAGAACGAGAAAAGCGCTCCGATGTCGCCAGCACAACTGAAGCGCGTGATGCACGTGGATGACGAGGACGACATCCGCGAGGTGACGAATCTCGCGCTCGACTCGATCGGCAACTACACGGTCTGTTCGTGCAAGTCCGGCGCCGACGCGCTGGCGACGCTTGCCGGATTCTCGCCGCAAATGATCCTGCTCGATGTGATGATGCCCGCGATGAGCGGACCCGACGTCCTGCGCGCCCTGCGGAAAACGCCCCGCGGAGCGGACGTCCCGGTGGTGTTCATGACCGCCAGGGTTCAGACGAAGGACATCGACGCCCTCAAGGCCCTCGGCGCGATCGATGTCATTCAAAAACCGTTCGATCCGCTCGCCTTGTCGGATCAGGTGGCAAAAATCTGGGCGCGCCATGTCCGCGCCTAACGCGATCGAAATCGACCAGCGTTTGCTGCGCCTTCGCAAGTCCTACGGCGCGACCTTGCATGAACGGGTCGAACGTCTCCAGCAAACCATCCGCAATATTCGTCCGAATGATGAAAAACGAAACCCGGCTTCTCTCGAAGAAGCGAGGGCGCTCGCTCATAGCGTAGCCGGCTCCGCGGCGACCTTCGGCTACCCCCAGGTCGGCCAGATCGCCCGGGCCCTGGAGTATCGCCTGCAGGACATCATCGCCAGTCGCGCCGGCATCGGAAAGAATGACCTGGCGGAAATCGAAGAGCTCCTGCAGCGGCTCGCCCGGGAGGAGAAGCAATCTCAACTCGCCAGCGCATCACAGTCCGCGTCGGCGCGGCATCACCGCCTGCTGGTCGTCCAGGGCCGACGTTGGCTGGCGCGCGACTTCGTGCTGGCTTTCGAGAGAAACGGCTTTGAAATCCAGATCAGCGACGACTACGAATCGACGCTGCCACACGCCGAGACGTTCAAGCCCGACGTCCTCATCATAACCGTGCATCCCGATGAGCTTGCCGGGTTTGAGCTGGCCGAGCGATTCTGGGGCAAGGCGGCGTTCTCGACCGTCGAAGTCCTCTTCTTCATGAAGTCGCAGGACTTCCTTCCAAAAATTCTGTTGAACGGCATTTCGGACGAGTGGTTTTTGGCGCCGCCGTTTGACAGCCAGGAGCTTGCCTCTCGCATTCTTCGGCGCGTCTTCAACATCAAGGTCGGTCGCGAGTCCAGCAACCGACCCTATCTCGCCCCCTATCTGGAGACGTTCAAAAAGCTCGCGGTCGCAAGCGGCGATCCGGTGGTCGTGGCGGCGCCGGCGCTGTCGCCTCCACCGGCCGAGCCGGCCGTCAAGCTGGAAGGGCGTCCGGCGAACCTTACGAGAAAACGGGTGCTTGTCGTCGACGACGACAAGTATCTGGTCGAAGCGATATGCGAAGTCTTGTGCGACACCGGCGTCCAATTGTTCAAGGCCTATTCAGGATTTCAGGGCGTCCAGCTGGCGACCAGGGAAACCCCTGACCTGATCATCACCGATTTCGAAATGCCCAATGGCTCGGCTGAATATCTGCTCAGCATCCTGCGCCAGTCGGAGGCGACAAGACCGATCAAGGTCATCGTCATGACCGGCCACGAAGTGCTGGAGCGGTACAGGCTCAGCCAGAATCCCGCCTCCTTTCTCAAGGTCGTGTCGTTTCAACCGAAGCCATTGGACCTCGAGGGTCTTTGCGCAGAAGTGAGGCGGCAACTTGCTGTCGCGTGACCTGGCGCGCCTGGAAGGCGAGAAGATCTGGCGCGATGAACGCCTGAGTCGCCACGCCGGGATTATGCGCGGCCGTCGGCGTTTGCGTCCGGTTTGACGTTCGGAGGAGTGACCTCGCTTGGGCAAAGCGCTCAATGTATTGATGGTCGAGGACAATCTCGACGACCTCGAACTGATCCTCCAGACGCTGTGGCGCGGCGGCTACGATCCCGTTCACCAGTGCGTGGACAACGCGGCCGCGCTTAGACGCGCGCTGGAAAGTCAGCCGTGGGAAGTGATTCTGTCGGACTACGCCCTGCCGAGGTTCAGCGGCCTGGAGGCCCTTCGCGCCGTCCGCGAAACCCATCGGCTCGATGTTCCCTTCATCTTCATTTCCGGCGTCATCGGCGAGGAAGCGGCCGTCATGATGATGAAGGCCGGAGCGCAGGACTTTGTCCGCAAGGACAATCTCACCCGTCTTTCCGCCGCGATCGAGCGGGAGCTCGGCGCGGCCGAGACGCGCCGCAAGAAGCGACAGGCGGACGAGAGGTTGGAGTTCGAGCGACAATTGCTGCGCCAGCTCATGGAGGGCATCCCCGACGCCATCTACTTCAAGGATTTGCAGCACCGTTACACGCATCTCAATGACGCGGAGCGCCTGCGTCTGAACATTGCGTCGAATGAGGACGTGCGCGGCAAGACGGCCGACGCATTCCTTTCGCCGCAACAAGCCGAAATGCGGCGCAAGGAAGAGGAAAAGATATTTTCGACCGGCGAGCCGCTCGTCGACTGCAGCGAGCGGCGCGAGCAGCCGGACGGCGTCGTCCATTGGCTTTCGACCACCAAGGCGGCGATTCGAGATCAGGGCGGCGCCATCGTCGGACTCGTCGGCATCTCGCGCGACATTACGGAGCAAAAGCGCCACGAGCAGATGAAAGACGAATTCGTCGCGACGGTCAGCCACGAGCTGCGCACGCCGCTGACCTCGATCGCCGGCGCGCTCGGCCTTCTGGCCGGCGGCGCGGTCGGCGCCATCCCCGAGCCGGCGCTGCGCCTGCTTACGATCGCTCGCACGAACTGCCAACGCCTCGTTCGGCTGGTCAATGACATTCTCGATATTCAGAAGATCGAGACCGGCAACATGGCGTTCGACTTTCAATCGCTGGAAGTGCGCCCGCTGGTCGAGCAGGCGATCGAAGCCACCCGCGGTTTCGCCGAGGGTTACGGCGTGCCGGTTCGTCTCGATGATTGCGCGGCGAGCGGCGTCGTGCTCGCGGACGCCGACCGACTGACCCAGGTGATCACGAATCTCCTGTCGAACGCCGTCAAGTTTTCGCCGCGCGGCGCGGAAGTATTCGTCAGAATCGAACATTGCGATCAAACCGTCCGCATTTCGGTTCGCGACCACGGTCCGGGCATTCCCGAAGCCTACCGGAAAAGCATCTTCGAAAAATTCGTCCAGGTCGACGCCACCAACACGCGCCTGATCGGCGGCACCGGTCTTGGCTTGAATATCGTCAAGCAGATTGTCGAACGGCTCAAAGGCGAGATCGGCTTCGAGGCGGCCCCCGGCGGCGGCACGATCTTTCACCTCACGCTCAGCGCGTTGGCGCCGGCAGTCATGGCCTCCGCGGGGCGCCGACGATCGACGCGCCGCGTCGCGCTATGAAAGAAGAATCGACGCCAGACAGGTCATGGCGCGACGCCACGGAACGGCGGCAGGCCGAAGCGGAAATCCGCCGGCTCAACGAGCGCCTCGCCGAGCACGCCGCGGACCGGCAGACCGCCGACCGTGAGCTGGAGGCGCTCTGCTATTCGATCTCCCACGATTTGCGAGCGCCGCTCCGGGCGATAACCGGGTTCAGCCGGATACTCGATGACGGCTACGCCAAGGCGCTGGACGAAACGGGGCGGGACTATGTCGCGCGGATTCGCCGATCGGCGCAGCATATGGGGGCATTGATCGACGACCTGCTGAGCCTCTTGCGGATTCGCGGGACCGGGCTGATGCGAGCGGACGTCGATCTGAGCGCGCAGGCCGTCGAAATATCGGATGCTTTGCGCGCGGCCTCTCCGGGGCGAGCCGTGGAATTCGACATCGCGGAAGGCATGAAGGCCCGCGGCGACCCCCGCCTGTTGCGCGTCGTGCTTGAGAACCTGCTCGGCAACGCCTGGAAATTCACTGCCCGGCGCGCGCCCGCGCGCATCGCATTCCGGCGATGCGACATCGCCGGCGAGATTGCTTACTTCGTTCGGGACAATGGCGCAGGTTTCGACATGGCTTACGCCGGCAAGCTGTTCGGCGCGTTCCAGCGCCTGCACGACGCGCGCGAGTATCCTGGCAATGGCATCGGCCTGGCGATCGTCCAACGCGTCATCGCCCGGCATGGCGGACGAATATGGGCGGAGGCTGAACCGGAGAACGGCGCGGCCTTCTACTTCGTGCTTCAGCCGGAGGCGACGGCGCCGCAAAAATCCCTTCCGCTTTTCGATAGGGCCGATCCGGATGGGCCGTCCACATCGCATGGGCGCCGTTGCGGTGCGTTGTCCGATTCAAGCCTTCGTTAGCGCTGGCTTCTTGCCCGACGCGTTCATCCGTCGCCGGTATGTTGGCGGATGAAATTCTTGAGTTGGGCGTCGAACTGATCCGTCTCGTCGCCGTCCAATACTTTCATCGCCTGGTCGACCAGCATTGAGCGAACGGACCGCGGCAGGTCTTCCCAGCATGAGATGACGGCCGCGCCGAGGCGCTGGACGATGTGCTGTTCGTCCTGAAAATAGACCAGAAGCTTCTCGCCGCTCTCATCCATCGGGCGCTCCAAGCGGTTCGCTTGCCCGACGGCTGCCCATCGCGAGACTCAGTTCACGACGACATCGCCGGTTGACCCCAGCTAACGGACACAACCCGCGCGTGTCAATGACGGAAGTTCGAGAATCCTGTCGTTTCACCAAGCGTCCTTTACGGATTGATCAGCGTCTGGACGGCCGACGACGGCGCCCATCACCCGCGTGACGTCGCGCGATCGATCAGCGCTTTCTCCATCTTCTCAGCCATTTCGCGAAGGTAGGGATTGTGCGCCTCGCGGCCCGCGCGCCCGGCGTCGAGCTCGGTCTGGAACCCGTCGCGCAGCGGCCACTGCTGCGACAGCAGTTCGAATCCCGATGCTTCGATGGCGGCGACCGCGTTGGCGACCTGCTTCTCGGATCGGCCGACCTTGGAGAGCACGATGACGATCCGCCCCTCCGCGCCCTCCTTGGCGAGCTTTCGCGCCAGTGCGAGGGTCGGTCGCAGATCGTCGCTCGAGGTTCCCGTCGGCAGGAACACCACATTGCTGTCCTCGGCGAGCTCCCTGGTCGTTTCGTCGGCCAGCCCGCGCGTGTCGGCGATGATGAAATCGATCTCTTCCCCGCTCTTGTAGAGCTTCTTGAGGCTCTTGAACGGCCGCGCGTCAATCTCCGGCAGCACGCTGTTGCGCATCCGCGTCGCGCTCCACTCGACGCAGGTCAGTTGTTCAAGGTCAAAATCGGCGAGCAAGGTCTTGTGCCCGCGATGCGCCGCGCCGACCGCCAGCAACCTGGCGAGCGTGCTTTTGCCGACGCCCCCCTTCTGACTGACAAAACTGATCAGTCGCTTGCGCTCATGGTCTTTGGTCATAGCGCCCCCGCTTATCCTGGACGCTACTACCAAACGGTAGGGTTGGGCAATTCGCTCACTCCAGCGCGGCGCGCGAGGAGCGTTTCAATCCGGCGCCACAACCCGCAGGCTTTCCATCAGCCGCCGGTGGCCGTCGGGAATAGGGGTCGGACGTTGGGTCGCGCGCTCGACATAGACATGCGTGTAGCGCCCCTGCGCGGCTGCCTGCGGGGCGCCAACCTTGAAGGCCGACACGAGGTATCGAACCGAAGTGCGTCCAAGTCGTTCGACCGCCACCCCGACCTCGATCGCCTCGGGGAAAGCGAGGCTGGCGAAAAACGCGCAACTGTTCTCGACGACGAGGCCGATGACCTCGCTTGATGCGGGATCGAGCAGGCCAGCCTCGATGAGAATCGCGTTCACCGCCGCGTCAAAAAACGAATAATAGGCGACGTTGTTGATGTGGCCGTATGGATCGTTGTCCGACCAGCGCGTCGACATGGGCACGAACCGCGCAAAGGCCGCGCGGCCAAGCGGCGTCGGCCTGGCTGGCGTCTCGGCCACCGCGCCGCTCAGGCGCTCGGGTGGCCGAGCGTCGCAACGCCGCGCCACGCCGCGGCGACGAGCGCGGAGGCGAGCAACGTCTTGACGACATCGCCGGGCAGGAAAGGAACGACGCCGCCAAGCCACGCCTTTTCCGGCCCGATCAACGCCGCCAGCCACCCGAACCCGCAGGCCAGGATCGCAAGGTCGCCGAGCGCCACCGCCGCGAGCAACCAGCTCGAGCGAACGGTCCCAGCCGCGTTCGGCGAGCCAGCCGACCAATGCGGCGGCGACGAGGAAGCCAACGAGATAGCCGCCCGTCGGCCCGGCCATATAGAGCGGACCGGCGCTGGCGCCGGCGAACACCTGCAGGCCGAGCAAGCCCTCGGCGAGATAGAGCGCGACGGTGGCGGCGGCGAGTTGCGCGCCGAACGCCGCGCCGATCGCCAGCACGACCAGCGTCTGCAAAGTCATTGGCACCGGATAGAACGGCACCTGCGCTTTGGCGGATATGGCGAGCGCCAATGCGCCGCCGATCGCCAGCGCCGCGAAACGGGCGATGCGCGAGGCGGCCTGCTGGGGCCAAAGCGTCGCGGCGAGGGTCGGGCGCCGATTGTCGTTCATCATGCCTCCGTTGAGCCCGCGCGGACGGGCGTTCGCCGATCGACAGCGCAAGGTCGCGCTGCGCGCGCGAAGGGTATAGAGGAGCCCTCGGCGCCGAACAAGCCGACGCGGCGCCGCATTCGACCATCGCGAGACAGGCTCGATGAACCCACCCCCCGATGACGAACTGATCTTCGAAGGACCGCCGCGAGCCGCCGCAGACGAGTCAGTGCGCGTCTCTCCGCTCGTCCACCGCCTGATCGCCAACAATCCATCGCCGTTCACCTTCACGGGGACTTGCAGCTATCTCGTCGGGCAGGACGAGTTGGCGATCATCGACCCCGGCCCGCTCGACGAGGTCCATATCGCGGCGCTGTTGCGCGCGGTGGACGGGCGCCGCGTCGCCCATATCGTGGTGACGCACACCCACCGCGATCATTCGCCGGCGGCGGCGCGGATCAAGGCCGCGACGGGCGCGCCGATCGTCGGGGCCCGCCCCTATCAACCGCGGGCCGGCATGTCGGGCGCGTTCAAGGGCCTCGACGCCTCGCACGATCTCGCCTACGCGCCCGATCACCCGCTGGACGACGGCGCGCGCATCGAAGGGCGCGGCTATACGCTGGAAGCGATCGCGACGCCCGGCCATGCCGCGAACCATCTCTGCTTCGCCTTGCGAGAAGAAAACTGCCTGTTCTCGGGCGATCACGTCATGGCCTGGTCGACGTCGATCGTCGCTCCTCCGGATGGATCGATGGGCGACTATATGGCCTCGCTCGAAAAGGTGCGGGATCGCGGCGAAGCGATCTTCTGGCCCGGCCATGGCGGCCCGGTGCGCGAGCCGCGGCGTTGGACGCGCGCGCTCGCCCACCACCGCCGGCAGCGCGAGGCCTCGATCCTGGCGCGCCTCGACGCGGGCGACGCGACGGCGCCGCAAATCGTCGCGAGGGTTTACGAGAACCTCAAACCGGCGCTCGTCGACGCCGCGACCCTGTCCACCCTCGCCCATCTCGAAGACCTCGCCGCCCGTCGACTCATAACGATCGAGGGAGAATTCGGGCCCTCGGCGCGGTTCAGAGCCGCGCGCACCCCAACCTCTGCGCCATGACGCCTTCGTGATTTTGGCGGGGACGACTGGCGAGGACGGCAAGCCCGTTCTATATGGGGGCTGTGGAAGCGGGGCCTTGACCCCCGCCGAGAGAGGTTCAAGCGCCATGGCCAGCATTCACGATCAGATCACCCGGGAAATCACCGAGAACAAGGTCGTCCTGTTCATGAAGGGGACGCCGGAATTCCCGCAATGCGGCTTTTCCAGCCAGGTCGTGCAGATTCTCGACTATCTCGGCGCGCCATTCAAAGGCGTCAATGTGCTCGCCGACGCGGAAATCCGGCAGGGAGTCAAGGAATACGCCAACTGGCCGACCATTCCCCAGCTCTATGTCAAGGGCGAATTCGTTGGCGGCTGCGACATCGTTCGCGAGATGTTCCAGTCGGGCGAATTGGCCGCGCATCTGGCCGAGGTCGGCGTCGAATTGAAGCAGACCGTCAAGGCCTGAGAGCCCCCGCTACTTCGCCACCATCGCCGCGACGACTTTGGCGGCGTCGTCGGAGTCCCATTGCGCGGGGCCGGCCATCACCGCGAGTTCGCACCCGTCAGGGCCGATCAGCAGCGAGGTCGGCAGACCAAGCGCTTTGCCGGCCACCCGCAAGGCCTCGAACGAATCCGCGCGTGGGATCGGCGTAGAAGCCAAGGTTCTTGACGCCCGCGTCATTGAGAAACGCCTTCGGCCGGTCGAGGCGGCTGGTGTCGATATTGACGGCCACCACCTCAAAATCGGAGCCGCCGAGCTTCGCCTGGAGGCGATCGAGCGCCGGCATCTCGGAGCGGCAGGGCACGCACCAGGTCGCCCACAGGTTGAGCAGAACGTTGTGGCCCTTAAAGTCGGCGAGCGTCAGCTTCTTGCCGTCCGGACCGTTGAACGAAACTGTCGATGGCCGGCTGGGGATTTTTTTCGACATTCAACGCCGCGACGTCCCCGCGAGCGAGCGGGGCGAGGCGCGCCGCGGTCGCTTTGGCGGTCGGACAGGCGGCGGCGTCCTTGCTCCCCGCCGGCCCCTTCCCGTATAGGACGGCGGCTCCGAGCGCGAGGGCAAGCACCGCAGCGACAGCGATCGCCGGCGGTCGCCGTTTTCGCGGGACGGGCGCTGGTTCGGTCATTCAGCGATCCGAGAGGCGGCGATGAGCAATAAAATGTGGGGCGGGCGCTTTGCCGGCGGGCCATCCGACATCATGCAGGAAATCAACGCCTCGATCGACTTCGACCGCAATCTCGCCTCCCAGGACATCGCGGGGTCGAAAGCCCATGTCGCGATGCTCGCCCACACCGGCATCATCTCCAACGCCGACGCCGACGTCATCACTGCTGGTCTAGACCAGGTTCGCGCCGAAATCGAGGCGGGAAATTTCACGTTTTCGCGGGCGCTGGAAGACATTCATATGAATGTCGAGCAGCGGCTCGGCGAACTCGTCGGTCCGGCGGCGGGACGGCTGCACACCGCCCGCTCGCGCAACGACCAGGTGGCGCTCGACTTCAAACTGTGGGTGCGCGACACGATCGACGCGCTCGACGCGCAACTCGCCGATCTGCAAGCCGCGCTCGCCGAAAAGGCGCTGGCCTATGCCGGCGCAGTGATGCCGGGCTTCACCCACCTGCAATCGGCGCAGCCGGTGACCTTCGGCCATCATCTGCTCGCCTATGTCGAAATGACCGCCCGGGATCGCGGCCGGATGCGGGATGCGCGCAAGCGCCTCAATGAGAGCCCGCTGGGCGCCGCGGCGCTCGCCGGCACCTCCTTTCCGATCGATCGCGCGATGACCGCCAAGGCTTTGGGCTTCGATCGGCCGACCGCCAATTCGCTCGACAGCGTCGCCGATCGCGATTTCGTGCTGGAGACGCTGGCGGCGGCGGCGATTTGCGCAACCCACCTGTCGCGGTTCGCCGAGGAGATCGTGTTGTGGACCACGCCGCAATTCGGCTTCGTCCGGCTGTCGGACGCTTTCGCCACCGGCTCCTCGATCATGCCGCAGAAGCGCAATCCCGACGCCGCCGAACTGGTGCGCGGCAAGACCGGCCGGGTTGTCGGCGCCCTGGTCGCCCTGTTCAGCGTGATGAAAGGCCTGCCGCTCGCCTATTCCAAGGACATGCAAGAGGACAAGGAGGGCGCTTTCGACGCCCTGCGAACGCTCTCGCTGACCATCGCGGCGATGGCCGGCATGGTGCGCGACATGACCCCTGACGTGAAGCGCATGAAGGCCGCCGCCGGCGCCGGCTATTCCACCGCCACCGACCTTGCCGACTGGCTCGTGCGGGAGCGGCGCATCCCGTTCCGCGAGGCGCACCACGTCGCCGGGCGCATCGTCGCCGTGGCGGTGGCGCGCGGCGTCGCGCTGGAGAAGCTGCCGCTCGCCGAGATGCAGGCGATCGATTCGCGCATCGACGCCACGGTGTTCGCGGTGCTCGGGGTCGTCCGGTCGGTCAAAAGCCGCGCCAGCTACGGCGGAACGGCGCCGGCCAATGTGCGTCGGCAGGCCCGCCAGTGGATCGCCCGGCTGAAGGCGCCTCCGCGATAGAAGCTCCGGATTTCGGTCGACGCTGGGCGCCGCTCAAATCCTCCGGATCGAGGTGATCGGGCCGCCGGCTTTTTCGACCGTTCTGTCGCGCGCTTCGCGCAGCGGTTCGCTGACCACGCTCATATGCCAGCCGTTGGCGTGCAACAGCGTGCGCGCGTCGCGCATGATACCGACGTGCCCCTTCCAGAACACCAGATCGCCGCGCCGCAGGTCGCTCAACGCGCCGTCGAAGGCGACAGGCGCGCCGAGCGAGGCCTCCATCATGTCGGTGTCGCGCGGCGCCGCGACGCCGGCCTCGGCGAGCGCGGTCTGCACAAGACCCGAGCAGTCGATTCCTTGCGAAGTGCGCCCGCCCCACAGATAGGGCGCTTCCAGGAAACGCTCGGCGACGGCGACGAAATCCGGCTGTCGCGCGGCGATCGGCGCGAGATGGCGTGCGTGGACATAAAGGCCATCCGCGGTCGCCGCGAAATCGCCGCGGCTCGCCGCGACCGCGAGGCGCGCGCCAAGCGAAAGCGCGAGAGCCGGAGGCAGCTTGATGCTGGGTCCGGGATAGGCGAAGCTGCGGGGGACGGCGAGCCGGTGGGTGGGGGAGTCCGCGGCGCCCAGCGCATGGACGGGCAAGAAGCCGACATAGCGGTCGCGTTCGAGTTGCGCCCAGGCCCAGCCCTCATTCTCCTCATAGACCACGACGTGCTCGCCGTAGAGCGCCTCGGTCTCCAGCGGCGCCTCATGCGCGGGCGCGCGTCGCAACGGCGCAACGCCTTCGATGACGCGCCGGCGCCATCCCTCGACGAATCGCGCCGCCTCGACCCTGCCGCGTAGCGACGCCGCGGCAAGATCAGGCCGCGCGGGCGTCAGCCGACGATCGAGCGGCGGGTCCTTGGACGGATCGTCGGCGACTGACATGCGAACAAGGCCCCGGCCGACGTGACGCCTCCAGTGTAGGGCGTTTCCGGTTACGATGGAATTGACGCGGGACGACCGCCGACTGACAGGCTTTGCGCGAATGGTTTCCGCCCTGAGAATCGCTCGGCGAAAGCGCCGCCGGAGGGGGTGGCGTCCTTGCTGCTGCCCCGAGCCCATGCCATAGTTTGGCGGCAGTCAGAGACCCGTTTTCAGCGGGCGACGATGATCGAACGGGAGGAGATCGCATGCTCAGAAAACTGTTGCTCGCAATTTGCGGGGCGCTTCTGGCGTTCGCGCTGCCATTGGCCGCGCAAGCCAAGACCTTTTACTGGATATCGCACGGCTCGCCCGCCGATCCGGTGTGGACCTATTTCCTGGCCGGCGCCAACCAATGGGCCAAGGATACCGGCAACACCGTCAAGACCTCCTTCCACAACGGCGACGTGGCGTCGCAGCAGGAAGCCGTGCGTTCGGCGATCGCCGCCAAGGCGGACGGCATCGTCACGACGAGCCCCGACCCTGGAAGCCTGATCCAGGTCGCCAAGGAGGCCAACGACGCGAAAATCCCGATCATCAACTTCAACACGCCCGATCCGAAGGCGAGCTTCAACGCCTATGTCGGCGGCGACAACGTGGTGTTCGGCCGGCACTGGGCGCAATATCTGGTCGACAAGGGTCTGGTGAAGGCCGGCGACTTCGTCTGGATGCCGGTCGAAGTTCCCGGCGCAACCTATGGCGTTCAGGAGACCGAGGGGATTTCGAGCGTGTTCAAGCCGCTTGGAATCACCTGGGAGGTGACCGAGACCACCCTCGACCAGGGCGAGATCATCACCCGCATGTCGGACTACCTGACCGCCAACCGAAAGAAGATCAAGGCGATCATCTCGCTCGGCGACCTCGCCGACGGCAGCATCAAGCGGGTGTTCGACCAGGTTCACGTCAAGCCCGGCGAAATTCCCGTCGTCGGCTGGGGCAATTCGCTCGACACGACCCAGGAAGTCCTGAACGGCTACGTCAATGCCGCACAGTGGCAAGACCCGCAGGCGACCAGCTATGTCGCGCTGTCCCTGGCCGCGATGGCGGCGAGCGGCATCCCGCCGGGCTTCAATATCATCACCGGCGCGCTCTACGAAAAGGACAAGGCGTCGATCTACGACCACATTCTGTCGGGCAAATAGGTCCGGGACTCCTGGCGTTCGCTGCCCGTCGGCGAACGCCTTCCCGTTTTTGAGGGCGGCGCACACCCGTCCGGCGCGAGCGGCGCCGCTGGGTCTGGTCAACGCGCGCCTTCTCAGGCGATCGGCGAGCTCACGTGGAACAACGCTCCGTCATTCAGCGCGCAATCGCGCGGCCCGAGTTCGGGCCTTTCGTGCTGCTCGTCATCGAACTCGCCGGGTTCTGGGCGATCAATCCGGACTTCCTGTCCGCTCAGAACATCAGCAACACCCTGGCGTTCACCGTCGAACTCGGCCTGATCGCCCTGACGATGACGCTGCTGATGACGTCGGGCGAGTTCGATCTTTCCGTCGGATCGTTGTTCGGCTTTTCGCCGGTGCTGATGTGGACGCTGTACAACGGCGGCCTCACCTCGCTGCCGGCCGCGTTCGCGATCGCGATGGTCGTCGCCGCGCTGATCGGGCTCGTCAACGGCTGGTTCGTGACGAAGCTGAAAATCCCCTCGTTCCTGGTCACGCTCGGCATGTTGCTGGTCGTGCGCGGCACCGCGCTGTACGTCACCGACGGCTTTCCGCAGCGCACGTGGAGCGCGAGCGGCCAATGGCTGGCGCAGGCGCTGGTCGGCGAGTTCTACGTCGGCGGCTTCCGCATCTATATGTCGCTATTCTGGTTCATCGCCGCCGCGATAGCGCTGGGCTACGTACTGACGGAGACCAAGGCGGGCAACTGGATTCTGGCGACCGGCGGCAATCCCGGCGCGGCGCGCGCGCGCGGCGTCAACGTCAACGCGACCAAGACCACCCTGTTCGTCCTCTCCGCCGTCATGGCCTCGCTGGCGGGCGTCATCAGTTCGATCCGCACCTCGGCCGCCAATCCCAACAGCGGCACGGGCTACGAACTGGAGGTTATCGCGATGGTGGTGATCGGCGGCACCGCCCTCACCGGCGGGCGCGGCACCATAATCGGAACCGTGTTGGGCATTTTCATTCTGCGCGTGATGCGCAACGGCATTGTTCTGATCGGCGTGCCGGGTCTCGCCTACAACATATTCATCGGCGCGATCATCCTCGGCATGATGGCGCTCCACTCGGGGCTGGAGCGCCGGCGCCAGGGCGGGAGCTGAGCCGATGGCCGAAGATCTCATCCGCATGGAGCGCATCAGCAAGTTCTACGGGCGCGTCCAGGCGCTCGACAACGTGAATCTCAGGGTCAGCGGAAGCGAAATCGTCGGGCTCCTCGGTGACAACGGAGCCGGCAAATCGACCCTCATCAAGGTTCTGTCTGGCGCGGAGCCGGCGACGAGCGGCGACATCTACGTGCGCGGCCGCAAGGTGAACATCCGGCGCACCACCGACGCCATCGCCCAAGGCATCGAGACCATCTACCAGGACTCCGCGCTCGTCACCCAATTGTCGATCGCGCGCAATCTGTTTCTGGGCCGCGAGCCCATAAAGGGACCGCGCTTCCTCAACCGCATGGACCATTCGCTCATGGAAGCGGTGGCGCGCGACCTGCTCAAGGAAGTCGGCATCGGCAAGGACATTCCTCCTTCGACGCCGATCGGTTCGCTGTCCGGCGGCGAACGCCAGGCCGTGGCGATCGCCCGGGCGATGCATTTCGACAGCGACCTGATCATTCTCGACGAGCCCACCAACAATCTCGGCGTAAGCGAGACGCAGGGCGTCCTGAGCTTCGTGCGCAATGCGCGCGACTCCGGGCACTCCTGCATTTTCATCGCCCACAACATCCACCACGTCTTCCAGGTCGTCGACCGCATCGTGGTGATGCGGCGCGGCCGGATCGTCGCCGACGATATCGACCCGAAGCGCACCACGGTCGCCGAAGTCGAAGGGGTGATCGTGGGCGAGCACTGACGCTTGCCGAGAAGCGACGCGGCGCGAGGCGCGCCCGGAGTGCATCCCCGTCTCAGGCGTCGATGCGCTTGATGAACCATTGCAGAATGCGGCTCCAGACCTCGTCCTTGCCAACCTGGTCCTCGACCCCATGCTCGAGGTTGGGATTGTCATTGACTTCGATCACCGCGACGGCGTCTCCGGTCTCCTTGACGTCGACGCCGTAGAAGCCTCCGCCGATCGCCCGCGCGGCGCGTAGCGCGACGTCGATCACCCTGGGCGGCGCGTCGGCGAGCGCGAGAGTGCGAAAGCGCCCTTCCTCGGCGCCGTTCGGTCCGTGCTTGATGATCTGCCAATGCCCGCGCGCCATCTGATACTGGCATACAAACAGCGGCTCGCCTTCGAGCACGCCGACGCGCCAATCGAACTCGGTCGGCATGAATTTCTGCGCGAGCAGGAGGTCGGTGTCCTCGAACAATTCCTCGGCGAGCTTCTTCAGCGCCTCGAAGTCCTCCACCTTGTGAACGCCGCGCGAAAATGAGCCGTCGGGGATTTTCACCACCATCGGCCAGCCCAAGGTCTGCGCCGCCCTGGCCAGATCCTCCTCCTCCGCCAGCATCACGGTGGGCGGGATCGGCACCCCATGCGCTTCCATCAGTTCGTGCAGATAGACCTTGTTGGTGCAGCGGATCATCGAAACGGGATCGTCGATGACCGGCATCCCCTCCTGCAAGGCGCGCCGCGCGAAACGATAGGTGTAATTGTCGATCGAGGTCGTCGCGCGGATGAAAAGACCGTCGAATTCCGCCAGTTCCGCGAGTTGTCGCTTGGTCACCAATTCGACGTCGACTGAATGCCGGTCGGCGAATTTTTCGAAATATTTGAGCGTCTCAATCGACGAGGGCGGCATTTTCTCCTGCGGATCGTAGAGCACTGCCAGCGAGTATTTGGCCACCGTGCGGGCGCGCGGATTGCGCCAGTCGCGCTGGGTGTGATGATGCAGCGCGGTGCGAAATAGCGCGGCGTCCTCCGGGCCGAGCTTGCCGAGCGGGCGGGCGCGCAACCGATCGATCTTCCACCTCTTGCCCGCGGTGATCGTCACCTCCAGCGCGGGACACCGATACCAGTCGAACAGCAGGCGTCCGAAGGCCTCGAAACGCGGGTCCTGGGTAAGGCCGAAGCAGAACAACAGATCGAATGTCGCGCTTTCGGTCGCCCGCGCGCGATGGGCGGCGATGTTGAGCGCCTGTTCGAGATCAGGCAGCGCGTGCTCGTAAAGCTTGTGTTCGCGCAGTTCGAGCATCGTCTCGACGCTGGGGATCACACGATGCCCGCGCGCTTCGGCGAGCAGCGAGGCGTAATAGCCCTTGGACTGATAGTTGTACGAGCGCGACAGGTTGATGAGCTTGGCGCGTCCCGCGCCGGCGAACAATTTGGGGCGCGCGAGATAGTCGCTGGTCGTGATCACCTTGTGCGGCGTGTCCGCATTGGGAAAATCGCGAGGCTGATCGACAAGGACCACCCAGCCCGTCATTGCGTGACGTCCGTTCCGGGAGGTTCGATCGGTGGGCGACGAAACGACATGCGCTTGAAACGATTCTTGCGACCCACCGGTTCCAGCGCCGGCCGACGCATTGTGGCGGGCGCCCCGTCGCCAAAGCCCCGCCCGCGGTCATCCGGGTGGACTCGCGACGAAGCGGGCGACCTTCGCAATCCTCGGATTCGGCGACGCCGTCCAGCCCACAATGTCTCCGCGCCGCGGGCCGCGCAATAGGCGCGACGCCGGTTCAACATTTATATTGCCGCTTCACGAGCGTCGCCGCGCCTCCCTCTTGTCGATCTTGCTCGCGATCCTGTCGCCGACGCGCTTCTCGAAGCGCAAGGCGCGCGCCCCGTCCGCGTAGTAGCCGTCGTAGTGGCCGAACTGCTGAAAACCGAGCCGCTCATAGAGAGCGATGGCTGCATAATTGTCGGAGCGAACTTCCAGGCGCAGCGATTGGCGTCCGTGCGCCGCCGCGTAGCGCTCGCTGGCCTTCATCAGGGCGCGCCCGACGCCGCGTCGGCCTTTGCTCGGGTCGACGGCGATCGAATAGAGTCGCGCGGCGGCGGCCCCCTCGCGCAGGGCGACCAGCGCGTAGCCGGCGAGGCTGCGCTCCGCAATGGCGACGAGCAGCGGCCGATTCGGGCTTTGGATGAAAGCGCGCAGCGAGCGCCGCGACAGGCGGTCAGCGGAAAAGACCGCCTGCTCCAACGCGAAAATCGCATCGAGGTCGCGCAGACTTGCCGCGCGGATCGAAATCTTGCTCATGCTCGCTCGAGACGTCGGGGCGGAAAGAAAACCGAGGCGAATGTTTCACGCCGACGCGCCCAGGGGAAGCGCTTGCGTCGACGACGCGTCGGCAACTATGGTCCGCGCCCGGCCGGACGGCGGCGCGGCGAAAAGCGACGAGGCGGACTTGGACGGAGCGGAGCAGCGGCTGGGAAGTCTTCGGGCGCTTCTCACGCAGGCCCATCGGCGCCTGGGCCTCGAATTCGGCTTTCGGCTTTGGGACGGCTCGTCAGTTCCCGCGGATTGGCCCGCCGGGTCGCTGGCTATCGCCATTGCCGACGAGGGCGCGATCGCCGCACTGCTGCGCGCGCCGAGGATCACGACTCTGGCCAATCTATGGGCGGCCAAGCGGATCGACCTCATCAACGGGACCCTTTTCGATCTTGTCGCCAAGCGGCCAAAGGGCCGCACCCGCGACTTGAAGAAGGCGCTATTCTCACCGCGCGCATTGAAGACGGGTTTTGATTTTCTGTTCGTTTCACGCGGTGGCCCCTGGCCGCTGGAGACGATCGGCAAGGATCGCGAAAGCGACGGATCGGCCGTCGCGAACAAGAAAAACATCGCGCATCATTATGACGTCTCCAATGCATTCTACGAGCTCTGGCTCGACAGGGAGATGGTCTATAGCTGCGCCTATTTCCACGACCGGGGCGACGACCTGGATACGGCGCAGATCCAGAAAGTCGACATGGTCTGCCGGAAGCTGCGCCTGAAGCCCGGCGAGGCCGTCCTCGACATCGGCTGCGGCTGGGGTGCGTTCGCCTGCCACGCCGCGCAGCGCTACGGCGTGAAAGTCCACGGTCTGACGCTTTCCGAGAGCCAGGCCGCCTATGCTGGGCAGAAGATCAAGCGTCTCGGTCTGGAAGAAAGCGTGACAATTGAATTGCTGGACTACACCCAGCTCCAGGGCGAACGGCGCTTCGACAAGATCGCCTCGATCGGCATGTTCGAACATGTCGGCGCGGTCAATTTCCCGACCTATTTCAAGACGGTCCATCGTATGCTGAAGCCGGGTGGATTGTTCCTGCATCACGCCATAACCCGCCCGGGCGGCAGCCGCGCCGCCCGGACCGGCAAGAAACGCGCCGATTTCGCGGCGCTGACCCGTTATATCTTCCCCGGCGGCGAGCTCGACTATATCGGCCGCACGGTCACCAATCTCGAATTGAACGGCTTCGAGATCCACGATGTCGAAGGCTGGCGCGAGCACTACCAGCGCACCTGCCGCCTTTGGCACGACCGCCTGGTTTCCAACTATGACGCGGCGCGCCAAGAAGTCGGCGAAGTCACCGCACGGGTCTGGATCGTCTATCTCGCCGCCTGTTCGATCGCCTTCGAGCGCAACAATTGCGGCGTCTACCAGACGTTGTCGTCGAGGCGGGTGAAGGGCCCCGTCGATCTGCCGCCGACGCGCGCGGATTTGTACCGGTGAGGCGTCGCGCCACAGTCAGACGAATTGAGAGGTGGTTGCGGCGGGGCGTGGCCGGAATTCCCGATCCCGCGCGGCGCCGGCGTCAGTCCCGCCCGGCCCGCCTGAACCATTCCTCTTCGTCGATCGCCTCGACGCCAAGCTCGCGCGCCTTGGCCAGCTTGGAGCCGGCGCCGGGGCCCGCGACGACGAGATCGGTCTTGGCCGAGACCGAACCGGCAACCTTCGCTCCGATCCGTTCGGCCATCGCCTTGGCTTCGTCGCGGGTCATTTTCTCCAGCGAGCCGGTGAACACGATGGTCTTGCCCGCCAGGGGGTGACCGGCGGCGACCGTCTCCATCGGGGTCGTCGTGACCTGTTCCAGCAAACTGTGCAGCGCCGCCTCATTGTGCGGCTCGGCGAAGAAATCGACCACAGCCTCGGCGACGACCGGACCGACGCCGTCGATTCCATCGATCTCGGCCCGGCTCTCGGCGTTTCTCGCGGCGGCGCGCAAGGCGTCAAAATTGCCGAAATGACGCGCCAGCCGCCGCGCGTTGGTTTCGCCGATGTGCCGAATGCCGAGCGCGTAGATGAACCGATTGACCGGGACGGTCCGTCGCGCCTCGATCGCCGCGAAGAGATTGCGCGCGGAGAGTTCGCCAAAGCCCTCGCGTTCGCTGAGCCGCGGCCCCTCCGCGCCGTCGCGCGCGGCCAAGGTGAAGATGTCGGCTGCCGTCTTGATGAGCCCTTCCGAGAAGAACAGCTCGATCTGCTTGTCTCCGAGGCCCTCTATATCCATCGCATTGCGCGAAGAAAAATGCTTCAGCCGTTCGACGGCCTGTGCCGGGCAGACCAACACGCCGGTGCAACGGCGCACGACGTCGGCAACGCCCGTCTTCTCGTCGATCTCGCGCACCGCCGCCGAACCGCAAACCGGGCAGACCGTGGGAAATTCGTATTTTTTGCCGCGGTGCGGGCGGTCCGCGTCGACCACTTCGAGAATCTGCGGAATGACGTCGCCGGCGCGCTGAATGCGCACGGTGTCGCCGACCCGAACGTCCTTGCGGGAGATTTCGTCTTCATTGTGTAGGGTCGCGTTGGACACCACGACGCCGCCGACCGTCACCGGCCGCAATTTGGCGACCGGCGTCAGGGCGCCGGTGCGGCCGACGTTGATCTCGATCGCCTCGACGATCGTCGTGGCTTGTTCGGCGGGGAATTTGTGGGCGACCGCCCAGCGCGGGCTGCGCGAAACGAAGCCGAGCCGCTCCTGCAGGGCGAGCGAATTGACCTTGTAGACCACGCCGTCGATATCGTAGCCCAATGTCGCGCGCTTGCTTTCGATCAAGCGATAGTGCGCGATCATCTCCTCGGCCGAGACGCAAAGACGCGTCAGCGGATTGACCGGCAGGCCGAACCGCTTGAACGCCTTGGTCATGCCGAGTTGCGTATCGGCGGGCAGAGCGCTGATTTCACCCCAGGCGTAGGCGAAGAAGCGCAACGGCCGGGCGGCGGTGATGCGGGGGTCAAGCTGGCGCAGCGAGCCGGCGGCGGCGTTGCGGGGATTGGCGAAGACCGGCTTTCCCGCCTCCTTCTGGCGCGCGTTCATCGCTGCGAAATCGTCCTTCGCCATATAGACTTCGCCCCGCGCTTCGAAAACGTCGGGCGCGCCGCTCAGCTTTTGCGGAATCTCGGCGATCGTGCGCACATTCTGGGTGACGTCTTCGCCCTCGAAGCCGTCGCCGCGGGTCGCCGCCAGGACGAGCCGGCCCCGCTCATAGCGCAGGGAGCAGGACAGGCCGTCGATCTTGGGCTCCGCCGTCACTTCCAGCTCCGCCTCCGCCGGCAGTCCGAGAAAGCGACGCACGCGCGCGCAGAACTCCGTGACTTCCGCGTCCTCGAAGATATTGCCGAGCGACAGCATCGGCACGACATGCCGCGCCTTGGCGAACTTCTCGGATGGCGCGGCGCCGACCCGCCGACTCAGCGAATCAGCCCCAGCCAACGCAGGGAATGCCTGCTCGATCGCTTCATAGCGGCGGCGCAACGCGTCATATTCGGCATCGGAAATGACCGGCGCATCCTTGCCGTGATAGGCCGCGTCATGCTTGGCGATTTCCGAGCCAAGCCGCGCGTGCTCCACGCGAGCGTCATCGGGTTCGAGCCTGTCGACGGGCGGAGACTTTTTCGGCATCGGCAATGATGCTACCGCAAGGGCCCGCTCAGCGGAAGCTGTCAAGGGCCCGCGCCCCCGCTTCGGGCGCCTGCTCCGGCGCGACCCAGGTGAAGTCCGGCATCTGGTGGCGCGCCCAGGTGAATTGCCGCTTGGCGTAGCGGCGCGTGTCGAAAACAGAGCGGCGCGCCGCCTCCTCCAGCGACAACCCGCCGTTCAGATGCGCGATAAGGTGGGGCGCGCCATGTGCGCGCATGACCGGCAGCGCGGGATCGAGGCCGCGACGGGCCAGCGCGGCGACTTCCGCCAGAGCGCCGGCCGTCAACATCGCCTCGAAACGCCGCGCGATCACCAAGTTGAGCGCCTCACGATCGGGCGCCAGAAAGATGCCTCGCCATTGCCCCGACTCGAGCGCAGGAGCGCCGCGCGCAGCGTGGAAGGAAACGATCGGGCGCCCGGTCGCCGCCAGAACCTCGAGTGCGCGAAGGATGCGCTGCCGATCGCCGGGGCGAAGCTTCGCCGCGCTCGCCGCATCGCGCGCGGCGAGCGCGGCGTGCAGGGTCGCGCTCGGCAACAACTCGGCCTCGGCGCGCACGCGGGCCCGCACGTCGTCCGGCACGGCCGGAATCTCCGAAAGCCCGCGGGTGAGCGCGCGAAAGTACAGCCCCGTGCCGCCGACGACGATCGCCGGCGCCCCTCGCGCGAAAGCACGGTCGACGGCCGCCCCGGCTTCGACAAGCCAGCGCCCGGCCGAAAAATTCACGGCGCCGTCGACGCAGCCGAACAGCTCATGCGGCGCGAGGCGCTCCTCGCTTTCGGCGGGCCGCGCCGTCAGCACGCGCAGGTCGCGATAGACCTGCATCGAATCGGCGTTGATGATCGTTCCGCCGAGCCTCTGCGCGATCGCCAGCGCGACGGCCGACTTGCCGCTCGCCGTCGGTCCTGCGATGAGAAGGGCGCGGCGCTTCATCGCCGCCGCGCCAGCGCCGGGCTGTCCGAACTCATGCCGTCTCGTCCCCTTGTCGCCACTCTCGTCGCCAGTCTGCCCCATTCGGCGCTGAGCGATGCCTCGATCGCGCGCGCGGCGCAAGCGCTGCCGGGGTTTTCCGCCGCGCAATGGCTCGAGCCGGGCGTCGCGGCGGATCTGTTTTTCGAGGGTGACGACGCCGCTCTCGCGCTGGCGAGGCGCGCGTTGCTCGCCGCGGTGGCGGGCGAGCGGATCGACGCGATCGCCCAATCGGCGCAGGGGCGGCGCAAGAAACTCCTGGTCGCCGACATGGACTCGACGCTGATCGGTCAGGAATGCGTCGACGAACTCGCGGCGCGGGTCGGCGTCGGCGCGCGTGTGGCGGCGATCACCGAGCGGGCGATGCGCGGTGAAATCGCGTTCGAGCCGGCCTTGAGGGAGCGGGTCGCGCTGCTTGCCGGTTTGTCCGAAACGATCGTCGCCGAGGTCCTGGAAAGCGCGATCACGCTGACGCCGGGCGCGCGGGCGCTGGTGCAGACCATGCGCGCCAACGGCGCCCATACCGCGATCGTCTCGGGCGGCTTCACGCTGTTCACCGGCGCCATCGCCGAGCGACTCGGCTTCCACGAGCACCGCGCCAACCGGCTGGTGGTCGAGCACGGCCGACTGGCGGGTCGGGTCGCCGAGCCGATCCTCGGGCGCGACGCCAAGCTGGCGACCCTGCGCGAACTTCGCGCGCAATTCGGCCTCGCCGCGCATGAGACGCTGGCGCTAGGCGACGGCGCCAATGACCTGGCGATGCTCGGCGAAGCCGGGCTCGGCGTCGCCTATCGCGCCAAACCCGCCGTCGCCGCGGCGGCCGACGCCCGCCTCGACAACGCCGATCTCACGGCGCTGCTCTACGCGCAGGGCTACCCGCGCAGCGCTTTCGTCGAAGACTGAGCGCGCTCTCGGGCCGGAGAATCGCCGACCTATTGGATCGCCAGCGCGACAAAGCGAACGTCGCCATTCCCGTTGGCGACAAGCAGCAGCGCCGACTTCTTGCCGGCCTGTTTGAGCGCGTCGATCGTCTTGCTCACCTCGGCGGGCTGGCTCACCGCGAGTTGGTTGACTTCTTCGATGACTTCGCCGGCCTGCAAGCCCTTCTCCGCGGCGGGCGAATTGGCCTCGACGGAGGCGATAACCACGCCCTTGACCCCGTCCTTGATCCGGAACGTCTTGCGCGCCTCGTCGGAAAGACCCGAAAGCTCCATGCCGAAGGCCTTCGATATGGCCTTCTTCTCGGCGTTCGTCTCCTCGTCTCCATTGCCATTGGCGGCAGCGGCGGCGGCCTTCTCGCCGTCCTCGAGGCGGCCAAGCTTGACCGTCTTGGTAATTTCCTGGCCCTTGCGGACGACGACGACGTCGACTTCCTTGCCGACGGGCAGCGACGCCACGAGTTTGGGCAAGTCGCGAGACTCCTTGATGTCCTTGCCATCGAACTTGACGATCACGTCGCCGGTCAACAGGCCCGCCGGCTTGGCCGGGCCGTGATCGTCAACGCCGGCGACCAGCGCACCTCGCGCCGTGCCGAGCCCCAGGCTCTCGGCGATCGAATCGTCGACATTCTGGATGCGAACCCCGAGCCAGCCGCGCCGCGTTTCGTGAAATTGCTCAAGTTGGGCGATCACCGGCACGACCGTCGCCGACGGCGTGGCGAAGCCGATGCCGATCGAGCCGCCCGACGGCGACAGGATCGCCGTATTGATGCCGATGACCTCGCCCGCCATGTTGAACAGCGGGCCGCCCGAATTGCCCTTGTTGATCGAGGCGTCGGTTTGAATGAAATTGTCGTAAGGCCCGCTATCGATATTGCGGTTGCGCGCCGAGACGATGCCGGCGGTGACCGTCTCCCCGAGGCCGAACGGATTGCCGACCGCCATCACGCCGTCGCCAACCCGCATCTTGTCGCTGTCGCCGAACTTGACGGTTTTGAGCGGCTTGTCGCTCTTGACGCGCAGCACCGCGACATCGACCTTCGGATCCTTGCCGACGATCTCCGCCTTCAGTTTACGCCCATCGGTGAAGATAACCATGATGTCGTTGGCGTCGCCGACGACATGGTTGTTGGTGATGATGATTCCGGAGGCGTCGATGACGAAGCCGGAGCCCAGCGAGCTCGTCTTGCGCGGACGCGGGGCTTCGCCGTTCTGACCGTGGTTTCGGAAGAACTGCTCGAACATGTCGTCAAACGGCGTTCCCTTCGGCAGGTCGGGCGCCGCATCCGTTTGCTTCTCTTCGACCGTCTGCGTCGCCGAAATGTTCACCACCGCCTCGGCGACGCTGTCGACCAGATCGGCCAGGGAGGCGGGACGGGCTTGCGCCATGGCCGGCTTGACGGGCGCCAGAACGGGCGCCGCCACAAGGCCGGCGACAAGCGCCGATGCGAACGCCGCACGCCGACCAAGCCGCATGAGGGCTGGCCGGGAAGGGACCGGCCGAGCAAGGACCGGGGCGGACATTTGGACGACGCGCATGGCGTGCTTCTCCTGGAGCCGATACTTCTTGAGTATTGATTTTACAACTGAACAACAATCTTGTCGCAAAAGCGGCGGATGCGGCGCTCGCCGTCAACTCCCGTTCACAACACCGCGTGACTCATATAGCCCGTCGCGCCGCCGTCAAACAGGCGGCGACGCACCGACCGGGCGAATCCTGCAAAAGCATATCCTCGGTCGCGACGCCAGGGCCGAGAACGGTCCAAAAGATCGCGCAAGCTACTTAACCGTTTGGGTTTCTGGCGTCGCGTTGCCCACAGGCGCCTCGGTGGGCGTCGGCGTCGTGAAATAGCGGAAGAAATCCGACTTGGGGCTCATGACAATGCGCGAATCGCCGCCTTTCAGACCGGTCTCGTAAGCCTGCATCGAGCGATAGAACGCGAAAAAGTCGGGATCCTTGCCGTAGCTCTCTGCAAAAATTCGATTTCTTTCGGCGTCCCCCTGGCCTCTGATCTGGTCGGCTTCCTGCTGCGCCTGGGCGATGGTGACGGTCACGTGGCGGTCGGCCTCGGCCTTGATCTGCTGACTTTGCTGGGAGCCTTGCGCGCGGAACTTCGCCGCCCGTTGCTGGCGCTCGGTCTGCATGCGGTGGAACACCGCCTCCGAATTCTCCGGCGGCAGGTCGGCGCGTTTGATTCGCACATCGACCACGTCCAGGCCGAAGCGCTCGGCTCCCGATTTCACCTGATCGCGAATGTCGCTCATCAGCGCGTCGCGCTTGTCCCGCACGATGTCGGTGATCGACGCATCGCCCAAGGTTCGGCGCAGCGCGGAATTGAGCATGCCGCCGAGTTGGGCGTTCGCCCCCTGGATCGAGCCGACAGACTGGTAAAACCGCAGGGCGTCGGAAATCCGGTAACGCATGAACGCGTCGACTTCCAGGCGCTGGTTGTCGGCGACCAGCACTTCCTGCCGGGACTCGTCAAGGTCGAGAATGCGTTTGTCGATATAAATCACCGAATCGATGAACGGCCATTTGACAAAGAGACCCGTCGCATCGATCGGATCGCGCACCGGCTGGCCAAACCGCAGGACCAAAGCCTGTTCGGTCGGGTTGATGGTGAAAAACGCGCCGGACCCAACCACAATGACGACGATCGCCGCGACCACGAGCGCCAAACCGGTCAGTGGATTTTTCATTTGACGGCTCCGCCCGATTTGCGCTGCTGCGCGTCGAGCGACAAATAAGGCACCGGCGAACTGCCCGCGCTGGTGTCGAGGATTATTTTGTCCATCGCGCCGAGAACCCGCTCCATCGTCTCCAGATACATCCGCTCGCGAGTGACGCCAGGCGCGTTCTTGTATTGCGCATAGACCTGGTTGAAGCGTGAGGTCTGCCCGGTGGCTTCGGCGACCGTCTGCTGACGGTAGGCCTGGGCTTCCAGTCTGATGCGCGCCGCTCCGCCTTCCGCTTCTGGCACGACGCGGTTGGCGTAAGTCTCCGCCTCATTGACCGCGCGCTGCTGATCCTGCTGGGCGGCCGTCACATCGCGATAGGCGGACAGGACCTGGGCCGGAGCGTCGACCGACTGAAGCTGAACCTGCTTGACGAGAACGCCGGCATGATAGTCGTTAAGCACTTTCTGCATCCGCGCCTGAGCGTCCGGTTCGATCGACTTGCGATCGGTGGTGAGGATGCCGTCGATCGTCTTGAGGCCCACGACCTCGCGCATGACGCTTTCGGCCACCGCCTTCACGGTCTCTTCGGGATGGCGAATGTTGAAGACAAAATCCTGGGGCTTTTCCGGGTCGATCTGCCAGCTGACGCGGAACTGGACGTCAACGATGTTTTGATCGCCGGTCAGCATCAGGCTTTCCTCAGGGGCCTGGGCTCGGGTGCGGCCATTTTCAGCCCCCGGCTCGCCCTCGCCGCGATAGCCCACCTCGGTGATCTTCTGGTCCCAGACCGGCGCCTTGATCACCGTCCCGATCGGCCATGGCCAATTATAGTTGAGGCCCGCTTTGGTCTTGCCGGTGTACTGGCCGAACACCAGATTGATCCCGATTTCGTTGGGCTGGACAGTGTAATAACCCCAAGCGAACCACAACAAGACGACGATGAGCGCAAGAAATATCGCGCCGCGCCCGGCCGTGCCGCCCCCGCTCGGGAGCAGCCCGCGCAAACCCGCCTGCAGACGGCGCAGCAGCTCTTCGAGATCGCCCGGAGGCTGCAGTCCGCCCGATCCCTGCCCCCACGGCCCCTGCCCGGAACGCCACGGACCGCCGCCTTGATTGTTCCAGGACATGAACCCTCTTGCCGGGCCAGCGCCCGCCTTGCTGCGCGCCTATATAGGGGACGAGGGCGGCCCCGGCAACGCGGCGATGCTGGAAAGCCATCCGGCGTCGCGTCCAAACTTGCGGCGCGCCGCCGAATCGGCGATGCGCCGCGCGCAGGCGTCCAAAGGGGGAGCAGATGACATTGAAACCGCTCGAGGGCGTCCGGGCCTGCGTCTTTGACGCCTATGGCACCCTGTTCGATCTGGCTTCGGCGGCGCGGGGCTGCGCGGGCGCGCTTGGCGACCGGGCGGCGCCCCTGACTGCGCTGTGGCGCGAAAAACAGCTGCAATACACCTGGCTGCGGGCGGCGCAGGGTCGACACGCCAACTTCCTCCAAGTGACCAGCGAAGCCCTTGACTTCGCGCTCGAAACGTTGGGGATCGATAACCCCGACCTGCGCGAGCGCCTGTTGCAGCTCTACATGACGCTCGACGCCTTTCCGGAGGCGCCCACGGCGCTGCGTCGCCTCAAGTCCGCCGGCCTGCGACTGGCGATACTTTCGAACGGCACGCCGGCGATGCTCGGCGCGGCGGTCGCCGGCGCGCAACTCGGCGGAATGTTCGACGCTGTGCTTTCGGTCGAGGAGGTCGGCGTCTACAAGCCGCACCCGAAGGTGTATCAACTCGCGCTCGACCGACTCGGCCTGCCCGCCTCCGCGATCGCCTTTCAGTCGTCGAACGCGTGGGACGCGCACGCGGCTTCGGCGTTCGGGATGCGGGTGGTCTGGTGCAATCGAACCGGCCAGCGGCCCGAGCGGCTTCCCGGCGCGCCGGATCGGGAGGTGAAATCCCTTTCCGAACTGCCGGCGCTCGTTGGCGCTGCGTAGAACGACGAGGATGGGTTGCGCGCTCGCGCGGCGAGGTCACCTTTGGGCTCGCGGGCCAAGCAGCATGACCAACTTGTAGTCGGTCTGGCCGCCAGGCGTCAGTGTGACCTGTTCGTAGCTCAGCGCGCCGTCCAGCGGATGATTGAACGCGCGCGCGCCGCCCTCACGCGCCAAAACGGCATGATCGCTCCAGAACGCCGCAAAATCCGAACTGACCGTCCGCAAGCGATCGACCAACGCGCGCAACGCGGGATCGTCAGGCCGCCGCCCGGTATCGGCGCGCAGCTCGGCGACCAGACGCCGCGCGCGGTTTTCCCAGTCCGCGATGAATATGCGCGCGCCGTCGCTGAGGAAAACGTAGTTCAACAGACTGGGCTCGCCGCTCCCCAGCCAATCGCTGAACAGCCGTCCGGCCGGTTCGTTCCACGCGCGCGCACGCCACAGTCCGTCAAGCAGATAGGCCGGCGCGGTCATCGCGTTCAAGGCGTCGCGCAAGGCGCGGGAAGGCTCATTCTCCTCGAGCCGCCCCGACGATTCGGCGGGATCGCGCCGACGCGCGAGTTCGAACATGTAGCCTCGTTCGGCCGGCGTCAGCCGCATCGCCGCCGCCAGCCGCGCCAACGACGCCGAGGACACGGAGATATCCCGCCCCTGCTCGATCCAGGCGTACCAGGTCGGGCTCATTCCGGAAATCTGCGCCATCTCCTCGCGGCGAAGGCCGGGCGTCCGCCGGCGCTCCGAACGACTTGCCGGCAGATCGACGTCAGCGGCGCGCAATTGCTCGCGGCGGCGCCTCAGAAAGGCGCCGAGAAGACGACGTTGGTCGACGGGCAGCAGCATCCGGGGAACACTTTATACCAGGATAAGAAGCTAACTTGTAACAGGTTAAAGATAGGCGGAGAACGGTCATCCGCACAGGAGAAGCGCAATGAGCGACACCCAGCATGAGTTTGTGACGAAGCACTATGCGCCGCGGGCGGCGGCCTATGTCAGCAGCGCGGTCCACAGCGCCGGCGCCGATCTCGATCAAATCGAAGCCTTCGCGCGCGGATGCGGGGATGCCCGCGTGCTGGATCTGGGATGCGGCGGCGGCCATGTCAGCTACCGCGTCGCGCCGCATGTGCGCGAGGTCGTCGCCTGCGACCTGACGCCGGATATGCTGGCGCATGTCAAACGCGCGGCGAGCGAGCGCGGATTGAACAATATCGTCGTGCAACAGGGCGCGGCGGAGCGCCTTCCCTTCGGGGACGCTTCCTTCGACATCCTGTTGTGTCGATACACCGCCCACCATTGGCGCGATATGGAGGCGGGACTGCGGGAAGCCCGGCGGGTGCTGAAAGCGGGCGGTCGCGCGGTCCTCGCCGATTGCGTCGCTCCCTCCGATCCTTTGCTCGACACGCATTTGCAGACGATCGAGCTGTTGCGCGACGCCTCGCACGTGCGCAACTACAGCGCCGCCGAATGGATGGCGGCGCTTGGCCGCTCGGGCTTTTCCGCGACCGGACTCACGGCGCGCAAATTGCCGCTGGATTTCGCCTCGTGGACCGAGCGCACCCAGACGTCGCAGACCTGCGTGGCGGCGATCCTCATGCTTCAGGCGCAGGCCAGCGCCGCCGTCCGCGACCATTTCGCAATCGCCGCGGACGGAGGATTCGCGATCGACACGATGACGATCGAGGCCGTCGCCATCGCGAGGTGAGCTGCGGAATGACGTTGGCGGCGCAGCCCGCCCCCTGACGTCAGTCGCGCATCGCCGCATCGCCTTCGAGGTCCGGATCTTTCTCAGCGCTCTTCGCCGCCGGCGCCGCGACGGGCGAGATGCGCAGCGCCGTGATGCGGTTGCGGTTCTTGCGCAAAACCTCGAACCGGAACCCGTGGAAGACGAAGGCCTGTTTGGGTTCGGGGATCGCGCGCGCTTCGTGAATCACCAGGCCGGCGATCGTCGTCGCCTCCTCGTCGGGGAGCGCCCAGTCCATCGCCCGGTTGAGATCGCGGATGGTCACCGATCCCTCGGTGACGACCGATCCGTCCGGCTGCGGTCGCATGCCGGGAACCGCAACGTCGTGCTCGTCCTTGATGTCGCCGACAATCTCTTCGATGATGTCTTCGAGCGTCACCAGCCCCATCACCACGCCATATTCATCGACGACCAGCGCGAAATGGGTCTTGCGGCGCAGGAACGCCTGCAACTGATCGCGCAACGTCGTGGTGTCCGGCACGAACCAGGCTTCGAGCGCGATGTCCTCGATGTTGATGCGGCTTGAATCGCCGCCGGCGGACGCCACCGCGCGGAACAGATCCTTGGCGTGCAGGACGCCGATGATATTGTCCGGCGCGCCGCGCCACAGCGGCAATCGCGTATAGGGCGAGGCGAGCACCTCGCGCACCAGTTCGCGCGGGGGCAGGTCGGCGTTGATGGTGCGCATGTTGGTCCGGTGAATCATCACGTCGGACACTTCGATCTCGCCAAGCTCGAGAAGCCCGCCGAACATGTCGCGCTCCGAACGCGCGACGCCGCCCTCGCGATGCAGAAGATCGACGGCGCCGCGCAGTTCCTCGTGTCCCGAGGCGGCCGTGTGGCGTTCGCTCGCGTGGACGCCGAACAGCCAGAGAAGCCCGCGCACGAGAGTTTCCACGGCCGCGACCACCGGCCAGAATATCGTTACGAAAAACGACACGACCGGCGCGATGAACAGCGAGACCCGATCGGCATAAGCGATGGCGATGGTCTTGGGCAGGACTTCGCCGAAGATGACGACCAGCACCGTCATGATGACGGTCGCGTAGATGACGCCGCGATCGCCCGCCAGGGCCACCAGCACGCTGGTGGTGAACGCGGAAGCCGCCACATTGACGATCTGGCTGCCAAACAGCATCGCGCTGATCAATCGTCCGCGCATCGCAATCAGCCGATTGACCAGTTTTGCGGCCTGATCGCCGTCCATTTCCAGCGCGTGCATGCGCGCGCGGGACGCGGCGGTGAGCGCGGTCTCGGCCCCGGAAAAAAACGCCGACGCGAAAACGCTCGCCAACACGATCAAAGCGTCGACGGTTAGCGACATGGAGCCCTCGATGTGATGCTGGCGCCCGTCCCAGTCAGGCGGTCGCGTCAACTTTATTATTTTTGCGCAAGCTCGTCGCTCAGAAAGTCGCGCGCTTGCGCCTCGCCGATATCGCGGGCGACGAAGCTCTCGCCGATCCCCTTGGCGAGAATGAAGACCAGGCGGCCGCGATCGACCTTTTTGTCCTGACGCATGGCCGCCAGGATCGCCTCCGGCTCCGCGTGAAGACCAGGGATTTCAAGGATCCGCGTCGGCAGACCGACGGCGCGCAGGTGATTTTCGACCCGCACCGCGTCCTGCCCCGTGCAAAGACCGAGCGCCCGGGAGAAGCGGAAGGCGCAAGCCATGCCGATCGCCACCGCCTCACCGTGAATGAGGCGCGCCCCGTCGTAGCCGGTCAATCGTTCAAAGGCGTGAGCGAAGGTGTGGCCAAGATTGAGCAATGCCCGCTCGCCCTGCTCGGTTTCGTCGGCGGCCACCACCGCCGCCTTGGCGGCGCAACTCGTCGCAATGGCGCGAAGGCGAGCCGCGCCCCCCGCTTGAACCTCGCGCCAATGGGCCTCCAGCCAATCGAAAAAGGCGCGGTCGCCAATCAGCCCGTATTTCACCATCTCGGCATAGCCGGCGCGAAATTCGCGCGCGTTCAGCGTGTCGAGCGCGCCAATATCGGCCAGGACCAGGGCCGGCTGATGAAAGGCGCCCACTAGGTTCTTGCCGTGGCGAGAATTGATCGCGGTCTTGCCGCCGACCGAGGAATTGACCTGCGCGAGAAGGCTCGTGGGAATCTGCACAAGGCGAAGCCCGCGCCGCACGCTTGCGGCGGCGAAGCCCGCGAGGTCGCCGACGACTCCGCCGCCGAGTGCGACGACGACGTCGCGCCGCTCGATATGGGCGGCCAGCAGGCCGTCGCAAACCTCGGCGAATCGTTCATAGGATTTCGATGCTTCGCCCGGCGGGACGACGATGGTCGAACACCGCAGCCCGACCCGCGCAAGAGAGTCGGCGAGGGTCGGGAGATGCGCGGCGGCGACGTTGCTGTCGGTGACGACGGCGCAATGCGCGCCCGGCGCGAGGCGCGCGATATGCTCGCCCGCCTCGGCGATCAGGCCTTCGCCGATCAGGATGCGATAGGCGCGGGCCCCGAGCGCGACTTCGACGACGCGCCGCGCCGTCGGCGCCGCGCCGGCGCCGTTGGGCGAAGCTTCCGCCGTCCCCTTCGCCAGATGCGCGCCGAGCGCCGCCACGATCGCCTCGACGACGGCGTCATGCGGCCCGTCGCGCGGCTCGAACGTCAGGTCAGCCAGGCCATAGACCGGGCTGCGTTCTTCCAGGATCCGGCGCAGGGTCGCCTCCGGGTCGGCCGTTTTCAGCAACGGGCGGTTCGACCTTTTGCGAACCCGCCGCATCAACACTTCGAAATCGGGCTTCAGCCAGATGGAGACGCCGGAATCGGCGATGCGCCGTCGGGTCGCCTCGTTCATGAAAGCGCCGCCCCCGGTGGCGAGCACCTTCTGCCCCTCGCCCAGCAGCCGAGCGACCACCTTGCGCTCACCCTCACGGAAATAGGGCTCGCCAAACCGCTCGAATATCTCCGGCACGCTCATCTGCGCGCCCGCTTCGATCTCGGCGTCGGCGTCGACGAACGGCAGACCAAGGCGCGCCGCCAGGCGTCGGCCGACGGAGGTCTTTCCCGCCCCCATCATGCCGACCAGCACGACGGATCGCCCGCCAAGGGCGGCGACCAGGGCATTACGATCGATGAGCGCAGCTTCCGACATCGCTTCCTTCAAAAGTATCCCCGCCAACCATGCCTCTCCATCCTGATCGGCGCTTCGGAGTCGCAGGCGACGTCGACCTTGCTGCGGTCCGGCGGGATCAGTGACGGCTTGGCGCGTCCGCGCCAGGACCGTCGCGCGGGACGAGGCGCTGCAATTTGGCCGTCCATACTACGTAATTTACCAGATTGCGACAGGCGCGGGTTGCGCGCGGTCGTCCAGGCCGGTAGCGCGGCCATCTTGCGCCGGACAGTCAGACTAGTAACTTGGGCGCGAAGACAGGTTTTGACCTCCGCCGGACGAGGCAGCCGGCGGCGGAAGCTGGGAGGATCGTCATGGTCGGCTCCACGGAAACGGGCGACAGAAGGATTGCAGGGCCGCGCCTGATCGCGCTCGTCGGACCGTTTCAAAGCGGCAAAACCAGCTTGCTTGAGGCAATCCTGGCGCGCGGCGGCGGGGCGCCGCGGCAGGGTTCGGTGCGCGAAGGAACCAGCATCGGCGATTCCAGCCCCGAAGCGCGCGCCCACGCGATGAGCGTCGAGCCCAATATCGCCAGCATCGACTATATGGGCGACCGCTTCACCTTTTTCGATTGCCCGGGTTCGGTCGAGTTTATCCACGACATGCGCCCGGCGCTGCCGGTGTGCGACGCGGCGGTGGTGGTCTGCGAAGCCGACAGCCGCAAGACGCTCGCGCTGCAAATGATCCTGCGCGAACTGGAAGAGATGCGTGTGCCGCGGCTGCTGTTTCTCAACAAGATCGACCAAGCCACCGTCGGCGTTCGCGAGACGCTGGCGATGTTGCAGACCGCCTCGCGCACGCCGCTGCTGTTGCGTCAACTCCCGGTCTGGCAACATGGCGTCGCGACCGGGTTCATCGACCTGGCTCTCGAACGGGCCTTTCTCTATCGCGAACACGCCCCGTCGACGGTCATCGAAACGCCGGCCGGCGTGGCGCCCGATCACAAGGAGGCGCGCTACTCCATGCTGGAGCGTCTCGCCGACTACGACGACGCGTTGATGGAGCAGTTGATCGGCGAAATCGAACCGCCGCGCGACCGTGTCTTCGACGATCTGGCCAAGGAGCTGCGCGGCGGCCATATCGTGCCGCTGCTGATGGGCTCGGCGGATCGCGGCCATGGCGTCACGCGGCTTCTCAAGGCCTTGCGACATGAGGCGCCCGGCGTCGAACAGACACGCGAACGGCTTGGAATCGCCGCGCAGGGTCCGGCGCTCGCGCAGGTCGTGCGCACCATCCACACCGGCCACGGCGGCAAATTGTCGCTCGCCAGGGTGCTGCGCGGCAGCTTCGCCGACGGCGCCACTGTCGTCAGCGCGCGCGGCGCGGAGGAGCGAATCGCCGGGTTGTCGCGCCTGATGGGCGCGGCTTCCGCGAAGATCGCGCGCGCCGAGCAGGGCGAGACCGTCGCCTTCGTTCGTCTTGAGCATATCATGACCGGCGATCGCTTCGCCGATGGCAAGAAGGCGCCCGATCCCGCGATTGTCGCGCCGCCGCCGGCGCCAACCCAGTCGATCGCTGTGCATGTGAAGGATCGCAAAGACGAGGTGCGCCTCGCAGCGGCGCTCGCCAAGTTATGCGAGGAGGACCCGGCGCTGGTCTATTTTCACGATCAGGAATCGGCCGAGCTCAAACTGATGGGCCAGGGCGAGATGCATCTGCGGGTGACCATCGAGCGGCTCGCCGCCCGCTTCGGCGTCGCCGTAGACTCGACAAAACCATCGGTCGCCTATCGCGAGACCATTCGCGACGCGGTCTCGGCGCGCGGTCGCCACAAGAAGCAATCGGGCGGCCATGGCCAATTTGGCGACGTGGCGGTGGATGTCGCGCCCCGCGCGCGCGGGGAAGGATTCGCCTTCGCAGAAAAAGTGCACGGCGGCACCGTGCCGCGGCAATATTTTTCGTCCGTCGAGGCCGGCGCGCGCGACGCCATGACGCGCGGCCCGCTGGGCTTTCCGGTCGTCGACGTCTCGGTCACGCTGACCGACGGCTCCTATCATTCAGTGGATTCGTCCGACATGGCGTTTCGCGCGGCGACCAAGATCGCGCTGGGCGACGCCCTGCCCAAGGCGCGTCCGGTTCTGCTGGAGCCGATTCTCGCCGTGTCGATTTTCGTGCCCGCCGACGCGATGGCGCGGGCCAGCGCGCTGGTCAGCGCCAGACGAGGACAGATCCTCGGCTTCGAGTCGCGCGAGGGATGGGAGGGATGGGACGTCTTGAGCGCCCTCATTCCTGAGGCGGAAATCGGCGATCTGATCGTTGAATTGCGCTCGGCGACCGCCGGAGCGGGCGGCTACGAAGCCAAATTCGACCACCTGGCGGAGTTGTCCGGCCGCCCCGCCGACGCAATCATCGCCGCACGACGTCAGGTGCAGGGATCAAACGCCTGATTTTTGTGAAACAATCGCCATCGCCGTAGGGTTGCGGCGACTATTCCGGCGCAAGCCATCCTCGATAACGCACGATTGTTCCGACGAAGGGCGCGCCAATCGTCACGTCGAAGTGGAAGCGACCGTCGCTTTCGCTCTCGAAAGCGTCGCCGCGCGGAGCGAGGGCGATCGGCAAGACAAGGCCGAACAGCGCCCAGCGGCGCACGACGAGCCGCAGGCGTCCCTCGCCGGTCAATGCCGCCAGTCCGAAGGTGAACGCGCCGAATTGTTCGCAGAGCAGACCCTCCCAGCGCCCCTCGCCCCGCCATTGACGTGAGCGCATCACTCGGCCCGAGAAATTGCGCGTCCAGGTCTCGCCCCCATCGCGCGCCTCAAATGCCACGGTCGTCTGCGCCGCGCGCGCCGCCTTGGGAAAGCGAAAGACGGCGGCGATCAAGCCGGCCGCCAAGCCCGATCCGCGCTCGATATCCGCCTCCCCGCGCGCAACCTTCCCGGCGCCAATGGCGTGCATGACGCGCAAGGCGGCGGGCAGGTCGTCCCATGCGCCGGCCAGCACACGTTGATAGAGCGGCGCCTGTGCGAGCGCGCTGTCGTCGCGCATTGCGTGGCGAATCGCATAGGGTCGAAAAACCGCGTCGTAGTCGGCAAGTTCGAGTTCGCCAGTGGCGGCCCGCGCGCCGACGTCGGGCCGCCTGCCGTCAAGGCCCCGGCTCAGGATCGCAGCGATCGCCATTGAGGGAATCAGCGGCCCAGCGTCGCCCTCGGCCAACATATGCCACGAACGCCTGACGGGGCGCCCAGCCTCATTCGCTCCCTCGATTTCGACGAACATTCCACCGCGATGAGCGCCCCAATGCAGAATCGCAAGGACGGCGTGAAACAGAGGCGCAAACGGCGTAAGACCCGGCAGAAGGCGCAGCCGCACCAGCCACGCCAGAGCAATCAGGGCGCGATGCAGGATTTCCGGAACTGGCGCCGCGCCGACCCAGATCGAACGCAGGCCGGGCCATAGAGGCGGCAGCGCGCGCAGGTCGGGAACATCGACCAGCGAAAAAAGCCGGTTCTCCAAAGGGAGCATGCCGGCGGGACACACCGTGCGCCGCATCGTCTCCGTCAGAGCGTAGCCTTGCCGAGCCGCGCCATCTCGCGTGAGCGGCACGGCGTGACCGGCGTAGCTGGCGATCGCCCGAATGACATTGGGGCCGACCCGCGCGAACGGCGAGGGCGCGATGCCCGCGCGGATTGCTTCGAGGCGCGTGACCCCGCCGGCCAGCCGGCGCACCGCCGCCGCGGTGAGGACGGGGAAGCTGCTGACCCCGCCCAGCACGTAAACGCCCTTGGCGCGCGCGGCCGCGTCGAAGGCGGCGATACCGGCCACAAACTCGGAGGAATCGGCGAGATCCATGTAATCGGCGCCGAGCGCAATCGAGGCGCGAACCAGTTTGTAGATATCGCCGGCGTAGGCTTGGAACGGCCCGCTGGCGTCGACCACGACGTTCGGCCTGATCTGCGCGAGTTGCGCGTCGACGTCGCCCTCGCGGTCGAAGGCCGCAGCGACGCGCGACGCGCCCTCTGGCAGTGACGCGCAAAAAGCGCGGGCCTTGTCGATCGATCGCCCGGCGATGATCAGCGAAAGACGAGCATCCGTCGCGAGAAGCTGCGCCAGACGACCGCCGAAGACGCCGTAGCCGCCGAGGATCAGTATTTTCCGTGTCGCCTGGCTCATGAAAGGAAGCGATCTTCATAGCGGGGCGCCGACAGCAGGCACTGGTCGCGCCGCCCGAACCAGCGCAGGCGATTGCGTGCGACCAACTCGTAAAGCCGGTCGCGCAACGAAAGCGGCAGCACTCGAAACACACGCGCCGTCGACCAGGGCGCGCCAAGTCGCTCCAACATGCGGATCGTACTCTCGGATTTGAAGAAGGCGCGGCCGTCTTCGATCAGGATATTGGTCTCGTAGTCCTTGGGATCGAGCCGGTAATGGCGATAGAGCGCCGCGCCGAGCGCGGTCTGGGCCGGCAGCAGCCGAAACGCCGCCGCCCGGTCGTGACGCAGCACGAAGCGCACCCAGCCTGAACAAAGCGCGCAATGGCCATCGAAGATGATGATCGGCCGGTCGTCCGCGAAAGCGGGAACCGAGGGATCGTCTCGGTAGGAACAAGGGGGCGGCTGTCCGCGGCCAGAGGCGAACCGGCCTTGGCTCACCCTTCTTCACCGAAAAGCGGCCCCGGCGTCGCGGGGGCGAGGCGGATCAGGCGGGAATCGGCGACCGCGGCCTGGCGGTGCTTCACCGCCTCGCGATAGACGGGATCGCGAATCATCTCGATGAACGCCTGGCCGCTCGGATATTGCGCGATGAAGGCAATGTCCCAACGCTCGGTTTCGGGGCCGATCAGCGTGAGTTCCGGTCGCCCGATCCACACCTGCTGTCCGCCGAGGCGACGAAACACCGGGCCGCTTTCCCTGGCATAGGCGCGGTAGGCGTCGAGGCCGCTCGCCTTGCGCGCGTCGGGGTAGGCCGCCTCAGCCCGTAGCCTGACGAGATTGAGCATGTGGATCGCCTGGTCGGTCGGCAGGCTCTTGAAACGGGCGAAACTTTCCTTCGTCGGATCGACGTGGCCATCCATCTTTCAGTCCTCCGGCCTCGCGCCAGCCTATATCAGGCGGCCTTCTCGCGACAGACGCCGCCTCGAAGCCGCGCGACGCCATGGATCCTCTCGGGCAGACTGCCGACGGCCCCGCTGCGAACGGCGATTGATTGGCGTTCGGCGCCTCGGGCGGCCTATACAGAAGCGGCAGCTTCGCCTATGCAAAAGCCCGTTTGCTGAGAGCAGCCGCGGAGCTGATCGCTGATGGCCGAAACTCCCTTTGTCACCACACGCCTCGCCACCGTTTTCGGCGGATCTGGCTTCATCGGGCGTCATGTCGTGCGGGCGCTGGTTCGACGCGGCTGGCGCGTTCGGGTCGCCGTGCGCCGGCCGGATCTCGCGGGTTTCCTGCAACCGCTCGGCGATGTCGGCCAGGTTCACGCCGTCCAGGCGAATGTGCGCTATCCCGCCTCGATCGCCTCGGCGCTGATCGGGGCGCAAGCCGTCGTCAATCTGGTCGGGGTGCAGAGGCCGCACGGGCGCCAGAACTTCGAGGCCGTGCACGTGTTCGGCGCGCGCCAGATCGCTCTCGCCGCCACGACCCATCACGTCGCCGCGCTGGCGCATGTCTCGGGGATCGGCGCCGATCCCGACTCGCCCTCGCGCTACGTGGCGAGCAAAGGACGGGGCGAGGCGGCGTTGCGCGAAGCCTTCCCGGGCGCCGTCGTCGTGCGTCCTTCCGTCGTTTTTGGACCGGAAGACGACTTCCTCAACCGTTTCGCGACGCTGGCGCGCTCGCTGCCTGTCCTGCCGCTGTTCGGCGGCGGCGGCGCGAAAATGCAACCGGTCTTTGTCGGCGATGTCGCCGAGGCGGTCGCGCTCGCCATCGAGGGGCGCGCCCGATCCGGTGAAGTCTACGAACTCGGCGGCCCCGAAATCATGACTTTGCGCGAAATCGTCGAATTCGTCCTCCGCACGACCGGGCGCCGGCCGGCGCTGATCGGCGTGCCCTTCGGCGTCGCCGGACTGATCGCGCAGGCCACCGAAATCGCCAGCGCCCTTTCGCTCGGCGCATTTCCCGATGCGCTGGTGACGACGCGCGATCAGCTTGACCTGCTCCGCCACGACAATCTCGTGTCGCGCGCCGCCATTGAGCAGGACCGCACGCTGCGTGGGCTCGCAATCGTCGCGCAGGGCCTCGAGGCGATCGCGCCGGCCTATCTCTATCGCTTCCGGAAAACCGGCCAATACGCCAGCAGCGGCGCGGCGTGAACCGAGGCTCAACCGGGCTGGGGGCGATTCGTCGCCGCCAGCCGTTTGTGCAGGCGCGTCATGAGCGCCGTCGCGAATAGCGGCGTGCACAGATTGAGCAGAGGGACGGAAACGAAGACGGCGACGAAAAGCCCCGCCAGAAAGACCGGCAGTGCAAAGTGGCGCCGCATCGCGCGCGCTTCGTCCGGCGGCCGGAAGCGCATCGCCGCGAGCTCAAAATACTCACGGCCGAGCAAGTAGGCGTTTGCCCCAAGGAACGCGAGGACGTTGACGCCCGGCGCGAAAAGCAGCGCCAGGGCGAGCAGATTGACGAGGATCGACAGGCCGGCGAAGCGCAAGGCGAAAAGCGCCGCAACGCCCGCGGACACCGGTTTGCCCGGCGGCGCGGCAGGGTCGATTTCGCGCTCGACGATCGCAGCAATGTCGTCGAGGAAGAAGCCGGCGACCAGCGAGACGACCGGGGCGACCAGAAAGGCCAGCCCGACGACCAGCCCAAGCCCGACGAGCCAGGACAGAATGGTCGCCAGCCAGGGGCTTGCGCCGTCGATGAACGATGCGGCCAATCGATCGAGCGCGAACCAGGCGAGGATCAGCAGGCCGATCGTCAGCGCCAGCGATTTGACCAGCGTCGCGCGAAACGGCGGCGTGAATATCTGCGCAAGGGCGGCGAAGGCGTCGTCGATCATGCCGCTCTCTTAGCGATCGGCGCGCTCCGCGTCACTTCGTTCTGCGCCGGCGCCAAACGAACGAGGCGCTCACCGCGTAATTCCAGACGAGGCTGATCAGAGCGCCGGAAAACCCGGCGACCCACCAGACGTGCTGGAAGTCGAAGAACCACGAGGCGACGTCGATATTCACCACCACTCCGACGCCGCACAAAAGGGAGAATAGCAGCAGGCCGCCAAGCGCGCTCCAGCCGCGATAACGGTACTCGCGGTAGGTGATTTCGTTGTTGAGCGCGAAGTTGCTGGCCATCGCAACCAGCGTCGCGACAAGCTGATCGGCCCTGAAATCGCCAAGCGCGCCCGTCTCGACAAGCGCGGTCAACATGCAAAAATGCACAAGCAGGCCGAACGCCCCGATCGCCGCGAACAGCACGAATCGAATCGGCAGAATTCCGGCGCTCGCGTGATGGACGATGAGTCCCAGAAAATCCAGCGCCACCAATGGGGAGAGCTTGGATTCGCCGGCCCGGCGTTTGCGAAAGACGTAAGGCGCTTCGACAACCCGCAAGCCCGGCGGCGCGCAAAGCAGAATGTCCGCGAGAATCTTGAAGCCGTCCGAGGAAAGTCTCGGCGCCACCTGCCCGACGATCAGGCGCCGGATCATGAAGAAGCCGCTCATCGGATCGGAGACGCTCAATCCGGAAATGCGTTTGAAGAAATAGGCGCCGGCGTTGCTCAGTCGCTGGCGCGCCGGGGTGAGGCCGCGTTCGGCGGCGGCGTCGCTCACGCGCGTGCCGATCGCCAGATCCGCGCTGTCGTCTCGCCAGCAACTTGCGCATCTGCGGCAGGATTCTTTCGTCATGCTGAAGATCGCCGTCGATGACCGCGACATATTCGGCGCTGGACGAGAGAACGCCCTCGATCACCGCGCCGGCGAGGCCCAGCCGATTGACCCGCCGGATGCATCGCATCCGGGAATCCTCGGCGGCCAGGGAGAAGGCGACGTCGGCGGTGCCGTCGGGCGAATCGTCGTCGACGACGATCATCTCCCACGCGTGGTCGCTCAGAATGGTCTTCAGCCGCTCAAACAGCTCCGGAACGTTCGCCGCTTCGCGATAGGTCGGCACGATCACAGATAACGTAGGCGCCGCGCGGTCGGTCATCAGACGCCTTGAATGGAGGCTGCAGAATCAGGGCTCTATCGCGGATAGGGCAATGGAAAGGGCCGCGTCAAGCCGCGCGCGGGAATCAGCGCCAGATCGATCTCGTCCATGCCGCGCCGCCCCAGGTTCACACTTTGCGGTTCGCCCAGACTGGCGAAGAACGGTTTGAACTGCGCGACCGCGGCCGGCAACTTGCGCTGCGGGACGATGATGACCGCGTCGTCTCCGACGAACCTGGTCGAATCATCAAGAAAGGCCATGCCGCGGGGATCGTCGGAATAGACGATCACCGGCATGCCCGGCCCGAGCGCCATGGCGATCTTGCCAGCCTCGGACCATTTTATCGAAACCACGAAAGCGGGGACGGGAGCGTCCCCCCCGCGCAGCAAAGGCGACTGCGCCAACCTATCCCACCCCAGCGCCTCGAGAGTCGGATCGACGGCGCCGGGCGGCAGCCGGATCAATGCGGTGGCCCAACCCGTCGCCGCCTGGGCGGTCAACCCGAGCGCGGCGACGCCGAGCAGCGCCGTCGAGGCGATCGCCCATCGATGCAAAGAGGAGGACTTCGCCCATCCCTCGCTGAGCCAGGCGCCGAGCAGGGGATACACAAAAAACCAGCCCGGCATCGGCCAGTGCGGCAACCCCCTGGCGCCCCATAGCGGCGTCAGGGTGAACGCCAGAATCGGCGGCAGCGACAGGCACAGAAGAAACAGCCGCCGCTCGTCGCCGCGCCCCCGCCGGGCGGCGACGATCAGGGCTCCGAGCAGCGGCGCAAATATCCACGGCGCGAGCCACAGAATCTCGCCCGCCGCCATCGCGCCGACCTGGGCGGGGCGCCAGGAGCCGCCCGACGCCCCGCGCGCGCCCTGAAAAACGAACGAGACCCAGTGATTGCTCGCGTTCCATGCAATGACCGGCGAAATCACGGCAAGACAAAGCGCCGCCGCAAGGTAAGGCGCGGGATGCGCGAACCAATGGCGCTGGCGCGGCGACAGCGCCATGAACGCGACGAGCCCCACCGGCGCGAACGCCGCGCTATATTTCGACAGGCCAGCCACGCCAAGCCAGAACCCGCCGGCCAGCCACAGCCGTAGCGCGGCGCCCGGCTCAGGAGCGTCAAAAAACAATCGCGCGAATACAATGGCGGCGGCGGCGAGGGCGAACAGCAGCGGTCCGTCCGGCACGATCCAGCCGCCGGCGGAGACGAAAAAGAACGGCGACGCGTTGAGCGCGAACACCGCCAGCACGCCCGCGCGCGCGCCGAACAGCTTGCGCGTCAATACGAACATCAACCAGCCGGTCGCCGCGAACAAGACGATGAACGGCAAACGCAGCGATCCGCCTTCGCCCAGAAGCAACGCCGCGAAATGCGCGAGCCATTGATGCAGCGGAGGGTGATCGAAATAGGAAAGGCTCAGCCGGCGCGAGATCGCGATCGTATAAGCCTCGTCGACGCCGAAGCCGAGCGCGTAGGCGAGCGCGACGCGGGCCAGCGCGAAGCCGACAATCAGCGTGAGCGCGCAATTGCGGAAAGCGGCCTCGTCGTTCGGCCGCGCCGCCCCATGCGACAGCGCCTCGCTCATCAGATGCGCCGCGATGCGTTTGGCGTCCGAAAAGGCAGCGGAACGAAGCGCAACGCGACGCCGGGACGGATGCTCCCAATAGCGATGGCAATCGCCCCCCACGTGAGCGCGTCGAGACCGGCGCGAGCGAGAAGCGCGGCGCCGGCGAAATCCTGGCGGCCCGGAGGCGACCGCATGCCGGTTCTCCCCATCAAAACGGCGAAGGCGGTGCGATTCCGCCTCGCCGGGCACGGAGAAGGTCTCGCCGCTCCGCGATCTTCTCTTCGGCGCCCGGAATAAACCTGTCGAACGCGGCCCAGAACTGATCGCGCAGCGGGTCGCGCTCCAACGCGATTTCATGCTGCGCGCCTTCTATCACGATCAAGCGTCCCGAGCGCATGCGGCCAACGAAGCGTTCGATCGCCCGCAAATCGACGACCCGATCCGCGCCCGACGCGACGACCAGCATCGGCGGCCCGATGATCTGGCGCGCATAATCGGGGTCCTCGAAGCGCCTCCACAAACGAAACGCCGCATGAATCCAGCCGATCGTCCACCAGCCGACGCCAAGACCCGGATCCGCGGCCAGAACGCCGGCCGCGCGCGCGTAGCGGACCGGGTCCGAGGTCAGGACATTGCCCTCGAACGGCGCTTGCAAGCCATGCGCCTCCCGTCCGCCCGGCGAATAGGCTCCGCCGAACCCGAGCGTATCGAGAACCTCGGCGAGAATGTGGGCGGCGCGGGGGTGAGTCAGCCGGGCCGGAGCGATCATCGGCGCGGTGAGCACGACCCGCTCGAACGGGCAGCGGCCGGCGTGGGCAATGGAAAGCATGATCGCTGCGCCCATTGAATGGCAAAGCCCGAACCATGGTTGCGGGCACGAGGGTCCGAGCACATCGTCGACCAGAGCGCTGAGATCGCGCTCGTACAACGAGAAATCGTCGACATGGCCCTTGCGCGGGTTCTTCAACTGCCGCGCTGAGCCGGCCTGGCCACGCCAATCCATCGCCGCCACGGCGAAGCCGCGCGCCAGCAGTTGCGCGACCGTCTCGTAGTATTTCTCGATATACTCGGCGCGGCCTTGCAGCAGAACCACCGTCCCGCGCGAGGCGGTTTGCGGGACCCAGCGCGCGGTGCGCAGCCGCACGCCGTCGACCGCCCGCGCCATGGCGACGACCGCGCCCGGCGGCGCGCGATTGTCAGATGTTGAAACAAGTTGCATCGAAGCGCTCAACCTGCGCCAGCGCGCCCTGTAGAGCGCATTCCGGCAAACCGGGCGAGGCTCACGGATAGGACGCTAGGGCCCTATCGCCGCCTCGAGCGTCTCATAGAGCGTATTCCTCGCGCTGAAAACATGTTCGAGCGCGCTGACGCTGACGCGCTCGGCGCCCTGCGCGAGAAGCCAGTCGGCGAGTTCAGCGACCCTGTGCTTGGGCGCATGCAACGTGATGAGCCCGAGCGAATCGGTCTCCTCGCCAAAGGCGGCCTGTGCGCCAAACAGAACGCTGGCCGCTTCGATGACATCATGCGTCGCGCCGGGCAGGCGGGCTCGCACCTCGCGCGATCGGCGCGCCTCTTCGGCCGCGGCGATGCGCGCGAGCATGGCTCGGGCGGTCCGCCGAATCGCCGGACTCCAGCGCGCGCCGAGCGAGGCCACGAGATTGGCCTGCGAGCGCAGGATCACCCCGTCGTCGAGAACCTTGAGCGCGTTGGCGGCAAGCGTGGCGCCGGTCGTGGTGATATCGACGATCAGTTCCGCGCCCCCCGCCGCAGGCGCGCCCTCGGTCGCGCCGAGGCTCTCGACAATGCGATAGTCGCCGATTCCGTGGCCGGAGAAAAAGCGACGGGTCAGATTGACATATTTGGTGGCGACGCGCATGCGCTCGCCGCGCCGCGCGTGAAAGGTGGCCGCGACGTCTTCGAGGTCGGCCATGTTGCGCACGTCGATCCAGGCCTGCGGTGCGGCGACGACGACATTGGCGCGCCCGAAGCCGAGCGGCGCCAGCAACAGCAGGCGCCGGTCGGCGTCCGCGATCTGTTCGCGCACGAGGTCCTCGCCGGTCACGCCGATATGCGCGGCTCCGGCGGCGAGCTGGCCGACGATTTCGGAAGCGGAAAGAAACGCCACTTCAACGCCGGCAAGGCCGGCGATCGCGCCCCGATAGTCGCGCGCGCCGCGCGCTTGCGCGAATTCGAGGCCGGCGCTCGCGAAGAACGCCGAGGCGCTCTCCTGCAGCCGACCCTTCGAGGGCACGGCGACGACCAACGGCGCTTCGAAGTCTTCGGGCGCGCTCATGGCTCTGACCCGTCCGCGCGGGGCGCGCCGAGCCGATCGATCCAGATCGCGGCTCCGACGGCCGGGATGTCCACCGGCGCGCCGAGGCGCCTCGCCAATCCGTCGTAGCGCCCGCCGCCGATCGCCGGCTTGCCGTCGGGGCGGCCTGGATCGACGGCCTCAAAGACAAAGCCGGTGTAATAATCGAGATCGCGCACAAAGGCGGTGGAAAACGTATAGTTTTCGACCTTCATGCCGCGCGCAGCCAGGAACCCGATGCGCTGGTCGAGGGCGTCGAGGGCGGCGCCGATGTCGAGCTGCGCGTCGGCGGCGAGCTTTCGCAACTCACGGGACGCTGCATCCGGGTCGCCGCCGATGTCGAGGAATCGCTCCAGGATCGCGCGTTTTTCCTTCGGCGCACCAGCGCCGGAGCGCACGGCGGCCTGATCGAGGAAGCGGTCGGCGATCTCGCTGGCGGTGCGCCCGCCGACCCGCGCAATGCCGGCGATGGCCAGCAAATCCTCAACCAGCGCCTTGGCGCCGGCATGATCGGCGCGCTCCAAAGCCGCCAACACGCCGGATTGACTGGCCTGCCCGTTGCCCGCTTCGTCAAGGATTGCGCTGAGCGAACGGCCGCGCGCAAGGCCCCGCCGCAAGCGGCGCAGCCAGACGTCGGGCAGGTCGAGCGCATGAAGCGCCTGGTCGAACAGATGCGCGTCGCCGAGGCGCACACGCAAGGCGCCCGCCCCCGCCGCCTCCGCCGATTCCATCGCCACCGCGAAGATTTCAGCGTCGGCGGCCTCCGCGTCGGTTCGCCCGTAGCTTTCGAGCCCGGTTTGCGTCAGCTCGCCGCTCTGTCCGGGACGGGCGCGAAACACCGGACCGAGATAGGCGTATTGCGCCTCGCGCCCCGCCAGCGGCGAGGCAAGATAGGCGAGGCAGACCGGGATCGTATAGTCCGGCCGCAGGCAAAGCTCGGCGCCGTCGGCGTCGCTGGTCAGATAGAGCCGCCCGCGAATGTCCTCCCCGGACATATCGAGGAAAACCGACGCCGGCTGCAACACGGGCGGCTCGATGCGCGTGAAGCCGGCCTCCAGGAGACGATCAAGCGCCCGCGCCCCGGCGCCGCCGCCGGCCGGTTGGTTTTCAAGCACTTGCGCCGGAGCCTGATTCACGGTTCGATTTCTCGAATTTTGCTCAATTTCTCGGGAATTGTCGCTTCCTTTAGCAAAGCCAGGGCAGGCGCGCAGCCCTTTTCCCGCTCAAAGGTGAACGCCATGTTTTTCGCAGCGCCACATGCGGCCGGCGAATGCGAAGGCTGCCGGAAGGCGTTGCGGCCACAGGCCAGCCATGTTCGGATGGGACAGAAGCCGCGCCCATCCCGAATCACTAGGATTGATCGCTCTGCCTCGTTTCAGCGCCCTTTTTCTTGCTGTCCTCGCAATCCTCGTCGGATTTGCAGGACTCGGCGCGGCCGAGGCGCAGGGGATCGCGCGGGAGCGTCTCGACGCGGTTCGAGCGGCGCTCGTCGAAATCGACTCGGCGCTCAAGGAGCCCAACCTTTCGGACAGCGAACTGCAGCGCCTGCGGGCGGAGAATGACCCGCTCGCCACCGAAGTGCAAAGTCTGATCGCCGAATTGGCGCCGAGGTTGGACGCCTCGGCGAAGCGACTCGCCGAATTGACCCCCAAGTCGAAGGACAAAACGGCGGAAACCGATGGCGCCAGCGCCGAGCTCGCCGCGGAACAGAAGGCTCACGACGAGCTTGACGCGAATTTACGCACCGCCCGGGCGCTCGCGTTGCAGATTGACGACGACAGCGCCCGCATCGGAGCCGCGCGACGCAGTCTGTTCGCTCGCCAGACTTTTGAACGTTCGTCCAGCATTTTCAGCCCTCTGCTGTGGGCGACTGTAGTCCGCGAGACGCCGGCCGATGCGAGCCGGTTGGGCGCGCTGCTGTACGACTGGTTGAACGGCGTCTCCAGCCGGCTCGCCCGGTCGCAGGCGTTCAGTCTGCTCGGTCTGGCGCTCGCTTTCGGCTTGCTCGCCGCGCCGACGCGCTGGATGACGCGGCGCGTCATCGCACGCGACCCGGCGATCGCCGCGCCGAGCAAACTGCGCCGCGCGCTCGCCGCCGTCTGGACCACGCTCGTCCTCGCCGGCGTGCCGCTTCTCGGACTGGCGGCGATCGCCTATGCGCTCGACGCCTTCGACCTTTCCGACCCACGCCTGCAGGGCGTTCAGGACGCCGCGCTCGACGGCCTCAAGCTGTTGTTCGTCACCAACGCCCTTGCGCGCGGGCTGCTGGCGCCCGGCCAATCCTCCTGGCGGCTGATCCCGCGAAGCGATCGGTTCGTGGCGCAGGCCATTGGCTTCTGGATGAGCATAGCGGCGATCCTGGCGGTCATGAGGCTGCTGGAAGCGACTGTCGACGCGGTCTCCGCCTCCCTGAGCGTGACGGTCGCCGTGCGCGGCCTCGGCGCGACGATCGCCGCCCTGTTGATGGCGCGGCTGCACTGGGCGAACGCCAGGGTCGTTCTGCAAGGATCGCCCCCGCGCGACGATTGGGCGCCGACGCGCATGCTGGGCTGGCTGCTGATCGTCGTGTTGTTCGGCTCGGCGCTGATCGGCTACATCGCCTTCGCGACCTTCATCGTTGCTCAAATGATCTGGGTCGCCGGCGTCGCCACGGCGGTCTATCTCATCGGCGTCATCGTCGAGGAGGGGGCCGAGACGCTGTTGCAGCCAAGCACGACGATTGGCCGCGGTTTGACATCGACGGTGGGCCTCGGCCGCGAGGCCCTCGAACAGCTCGCGGTGCTGATCGAGGGCGCCGCGCGCGTCGCCCTGATCGTCGCGGGGATTCTGCTGATCCTGGCGCCTTGGGGCATTCAGTCGCAGGACATGTTCGGCAACCTGCGCGCCGCCTATTTCGGGTTCCAGGTCGGCAACGTCACGGTTTCCGTTTCCTCGCTGCTCGCCGCCGCCGCGGTTTTCATAGTCGGCGTGCTGGTCACTCGCGCGGTGCAAGGCTGGCTCGCCACCAAGCTGCTGCCGCACACCCGCCTCGACGCGGGCATGCGCAATTCGATCAAGACAATTTTCGGCTACGTCGGTTTTGTGACGGCGCTGATCCTCGGCAGCGCTCAATTGGGCCTGAATTTCCAGAATCTGGCGATCGTCGCGGGCGCCCTCTCCGTCGGCATCGGGTTTGGACTGCAGTCGATCGTCAACAACTTCCTGTCGGGTCTGATCGTGCTGTGGGAGCGCGGGATCCGGGTCGGCGACCGGGTGGTCGTGGGCGCCGAACAGGGCTATGTGCGCCGCATCAACGCGCGCGCCACCGAAGTGGAGACCTTCGATCGTGCGACGCTGATTGTGCCGAACGCCATGCTGGTTTCCGGCGTCGTCAAGAACTGGGTGCTGTCTGATCGCATCGGCCGGGTCATCATCGAACTCAATATCGCCTTCGAGACTGATCCCGAGACGGTTCGCGAAATACTGATCGCCACCGCCAAGGGACAGGAATTGGTGCTCGCCATCCCCGCGCCGCTCGTGCTGTTCAGCGAGTTCGGCGACTGGGCGCTGAAATTCCAGCTGGTCTGCTTCGTCGACGAAATCGATATGGCCGACCGCGTCAAAAGCGATATGCTTTTCGAACTCCATCGCCGGTTCAAAGAGGCGGCCATTCGGCTAGCCTATCCGCGCCAGGAACTCGATTTGAGCGGCCCGGCGTTCGGCGAAGGAGCGGCGCGCGCGCCCAACGGCGGCCCCGGCGCACTTGCATCCGACGCCGGAAAGGTCCGCACGGGCGACGCGGGACGATCCGACGACGGCGCCGGCGGTTGAGGCGCCGCGCCCTCCGCATTCAATCCGGGACGGCGCCCGACGTCGGCGAGGAAAGACGCGGGCCGGTCGCTGAACCGGTGGTCGCTCAATCAGCCAGCGATTGGCGGAGATTTTGGGGCGCGGTCCGGTTGAAAACGGCTGGTCCGGCTCTCGGAGGCTTGGCCGGCGCTCGGCAATGTGCTTTGGCAATCAGCGCCACCGTCGCGTTGTGGCGCGCAACGCTGTCGGACGACGACCAGTGTGGAGAACGCCATGCTCGACCTGACCGCGGCAAGTCACGACGCCAGCCTGGCGCGCGGCGAGATGGGCGACTATCCCGTCGTCAGGCAGGTGATCGAGTTCATCGGGTCGCGTCGCCACGCCTCGCAGTCGATCGACAGCCTTGCGGAGCATCTCGGATTTCCGACCCCGCAACTTCGTCAACTGTTTGCGCGGTGGTCGGGATCGACGCCCGAAGCGTTCCTGCGCGCGATCACGGTCGAGAGGGCGCGCGAACTGCTGCGCGATTCGGCGAGCGCACTCGACGCGGTTCGCGACGACATCGCTTCCGGACCGCCCAAGCTGCGTGACCTGTTCGTCACCCGCGAAGCGATCACGCCGGGCGCCGATCGCCTTTCGGGCTTGCGTATGTCCTACGGCTTTCATCCCTCGCCGTTCGGCGAAGCGATCATCGTCGCGACGGGGCGCGGCCTCGCCGGCCTCGGCTTCGTCGACGATGGCGAACGCGGCGTCGCGCTCGCCGACATGCAGCGGCGCTGGCCGCTCGCCGCGCTGACCGCCGACCAGGCCGTGACCGCGCCGCTGGCCGCTCGGGCGTTCGATCCCGCGCAATGGAGTCCCGAGGCGCCGCTGCCGGTGGTGTTGATCGGCGGCGAGTTCGAGCAGCGCGTCTGGGAGATTCTGCTTGGCGTGCCGGTGGGCCGCGCGACGACCTATTCCGACATCGCGCGGCGTCTCGGCAAGCCCACCGCGGCGCGGGCGGTCGGCGGCGCAGTCGCGCGAAACCCAATCTCTTTCGTGGTGCCATGCCATCGCGTTCTTGGCCGCTCGGGCGCGCTGACCGGCTATCACTGGGGCCTGCCGCGCAAACTGGCGATGATCGGCTGGGAGGCGGGACAGACTGCGGATGGTGTGTAAGCCCTGGCGACGCTGACTGATGAAAAGGAGCCTGTCCTGTGCGGCGGTACCGAATCGCGACTATTCCGGGCGACGGAATTGGCAAGGAGGTCATCCCGGCCGGCGTCGAAGTGCTTGCCGCGACGGCCCGACGCGATGGCGGGTTCGAGCTGGTCTTCGATCATTTTGACTGGGGTTCCGACCACTACAAAGCGACCGGCCTGATGATGCCGCCGGGCGGGCGCGACCTGATCAAGCATCATGACGCGATCTATTTCGGCGCGGTCGGCGCGCCTGATGTGCCCGACCATATCAGCCTGTGGGGCCTGCGGCTGGCGATCTGCCAGCCGTTCGATCAATACGCCAACGTCCGTCCGACCCGCATCCTGCCCGGCATTGTCAGTCCTTTGCGCGGCGTGAGCGGTCCAGAACTCGACTGGGTGATTGTGCGCGAGAACTCCGAGGGCGAATACGCGGGGGTCGGCGGGCGCGTGCATCAGGGCCTGCCGGAAGAAGTGGCGACCGACGTCTCGATCATGACGCGCGCCGGCGTCGCGCGCATCTTCCGCTTCGCCTTTGCGCTCGCGCGCTCGCGCCCACGCAAGCGCCTCACCATTGTGACCAAATCGAATGCGCAACGCCACGCGATGGTGATGTGGGACGAAATCGGCGCCGAGATTGCTCGCGAGTTTCCGGACGTGACGTGGGACAAGATGCTGGTCGACGCGATGACCGCGCGCATGACGATGAAGCCCGAGACGCTCGATACGATTGTCGCGACCAACCTCCACGCCGACATCCTTTCCGATCTCGCAGCGGCGCTCGCCGGCTCGCTCGGCGTCGCGGCGACCGCCAATCTCAATCCCGAGCGCAAGTTCCCCTCGATGTTCGAACCGATTCATGGTTCGGCCTTCGACATCGCCGGCAAGGGAATCGCCAATCCGGTCGGCGCGTTCTGGACGGCTTCGATGATGCTCGAACATCTGGGCGAGCGACGCGCGGCCGACCTCCTGATGCGCGCTGTCGAACGCGTCACGGCGGACGCCAAACTTCGCACGCCCGATCTCGGCGGCGGCGCCACGACGCGACAGATCACCGACGCGGTCGTGGCGACGGTGCTTGGAAGCAATTTCTCGCCGACCCCGTAAGCGCAAGCGCGTTCATCGCGGGCGCGGCGCAAGGTCCGGCGTAAGGCGCAGGCCGCTTGGCGACTTCGCCTCAGCCTCCTCAAATCTCGATCTGGCGGCCAATCTCGACGATCTGGCCGCTCGGCACTTTGAGAAAGTCGCTGAGTCGCGCCGCGTTGCGCAGCATGACCGCGAAGGCGGCCTCCTCCCAGCGTGGCAGGCCCTTGCCGTCCTGCCGGGATACGATGGTTTCGTGGCCCACATAGTAGGTTACGTCGGCAAGATCGACGTCGCAGCCCAACGCATGGGTTTGCGTCAGCACCAAGGGGATGTCGGGGGTCTCCATGAAGCCGAAACGCACATCGGCGCGCCAGAACCTCGGCGCCAACTGGACGAGCGTGATGCGATCCTCAAGGACGACGCGCGGGGCCGAGGTGAAACTGAGCCGCAAGATCAGCACATGCTCGTGGAGCGCCCGGTTATGCTTGAGATGCCAGATCAGGACCGGCGGCGCGCCCCTCGCCGCCCGCGTGAAGAACACGGCCGAGCCGGGAACGCGCGGAATCGCGCCGGACGCCAGCTTGGCGAGCAGCGGCTCGATCGGCGTGAAAGTCTCGGCGACCTGGTCGTGGACGGCCCCGGCGCCGCGATGCCAGACCCACATCACGCCATAAACCGCCATCGCCAGCAGCAACGGCACGTAGCCGCCATCGATCACCTTGGCCATGTTGGCGGCGAAAAAGGCGCCGTCGACGACCAGAAATGCGCCGGCGACAGCTCCGGCCGCCGCGAGGCTCCAGCCCCAGATCTCCCGCATCGCGATGAACAAAAGCACCGACGTCATCAGCATGGTCAGCGACACCGCGATGCCGTAAGCCGCCGCCAGATTGTCGGATTTGCCGAACCCCAGCGTCAGGCCGAGCGTCACGATCATCAGCAGCCAGTTCACCGCGCCGACATAGATCTGGCCATAGCCTTCCGATGACGTCTGCTTGATCGTCAGGCGCGGCATCCAGCCCAGTTGAATCGCCTGTCTCGTCATCGAAAAGGCGCCGGTGATGATCGACTTGGCTGGCGATGATCGTCGCAATCGTCGCCAGCGACGATCAGCGGCGTCAGCAACGGGGCGGGACACAGGCGGTAGAAGATATTCCCCTCGGTCGGCGCGCCTTCCAGCACCAGCGCCGCCTGACCGAGATAGTTGAGCAGCAAGCTCGGCAACACGACGAAATTCCAGGCGAGACGGATCGGCGCAGGTCCGAAATGCCCCATGTCCGCATACAGCGCCTCGGCGCCCGTTACGCAAAGGAAGACGCCGCCCAGCACCAGGAAGCTCGTCAGCCCGCCCGAAAAGAGATAGCGAAGCCCGTAAATCGGATTGAGCGCCGCCACGATGCTCGGATGCTGGGCAATGCCGTAAAGTCCCAGCACGGCCATGACGACGAACCAGGCCAGCATGACTGGGCCGAAAGCCCGCCCGATGCGCGCCGTACCCAGCGGTTGAACGGCGAACAGCGCAACGAGAATCACCACCGCGGCCGGCAGCACATAGGAGGTGAGGGCCGGCGCCGCCTGCTCGAACCCTTCAAGGGCCGACAGCACCGAAATGGCGGGGGTGATCGCCCCGTCGCCGTAGATCAGCGCCGCGCCGAAAAGGCCGACCGCGACGATGGTCGGGCGGTGCTGTTTCTTCACGCCAAGCAGCGACATCAGCGCCAGGATGCCGCCCTCGCCGTCATTGTCGACGCGCATCGCGAAGCCGACATATTTGACGCTGGTGATGATGAACAATGTCCAGAGAATCAGCGACGCCGAACCGAGGATCGCGGCGGCGTCGGGCTTGGCGCCGGTCAGGTCGAGGACGGTCTTGAACGTGTAGAGCGGGCTGGTGCCGATGTCGCCGAACACGATTCCGAGCGCCGCGAGGCTCAGAGCCGGCAGGGAGCTTTTGGTCAGATCTCCCGCAGTTGTTTCCGACGTCGCCAACGAAGACCTCGTATGCTCAATGCGGGAGTTGGACTTTCCCTGCATTCCCGGCGAATTACAACCTGTGATGTGACAGCCGATTGACAGCCGGGCTGGCTGGTGCGCCGGGGATCCTGCAAGTTGTCGCTCCATTTGTTTGTCGTTCGAGGCGTCGGGCGTGCGACAAAACCGAAATATCGCTTCGGCCGACGCTTTTGACTGGACTACGGCAGCGCGAGCGAGACGCCCGACGCGCGTTCGCCGCGCCCCCTTTCGCGCGCGATCCGGCAATATCGATCGGAACGCCGTCACAACCGGCGCTGGCCTCCAGCCTGCGCTTTGTCGTAGAGATCATTTCATGAACGGCCATGCGATTCGCATCATCGGCATCGATCCTGGGCTGCGCAATGTCGGCTGGGGCCTGATCGAGGCGGACGGGTCGCGGCTGGCCTATATCGCCTGTGGTTCGATCAAGACGCGCGCCGACCTGTCGCTCGCTGAACGGCTCGCGCAAATTCATCGCGGGCTCGCCGCGCTGATCGAGGAGAGGCGGCCCGATGAGGCGGCGGTCGAAGAGACATTCGTCAATCGTGACCCACAATCGGCGCTGAAACTGGGTCAGGCGCGCGGCGTCGCGCTCGCCGCGCCCGCGTTGCTCGGCCTCATCGTCGCCGAATACGCCGCCAACGTGATCAAGAAAACCATCGTCGGCGTCGGCCATGCCGAAAAACAGCAAGTGGCGATGATGGTGAAGATGCTGCTCCCCAATTGCGAGATCGCCTCGCCCGACGCCGCCGACGCCCTGGCGGTGGCGATCACCCACGCTCAGCACCGCCGCGCGCGGACCAGGGGTGCGGCATGATCGGCAAGCTCAAGGGCCTGGTCGACAGCGTCGGCGAGGACTCCCTCATTCTCGACGTCAATGGCGTTGGCTATGTCGTCGCCGCCTCGGCGCGCACGTTGCGCCATCTACCCGCCGCCGGGCAGGCCGTCGCCTTGCACATCGAGACCCAGGTGCGCGAGGACGCGATCCGGCTCTTCGGTTTCCTCGCGGAGGTCGAACGCGACTGGTTTCGCCTGCTGCAAGGCGTCCAGGGGGTCGGCGCGAAAGTCGCTTTGGCCATTCTGGGCGTCCTGTCCTCGGCGGAACTGGCGAACGCGATCGCCCTGCAAGACAAGGCGATGGTGGCGCGCGCGCCAGGGGTCGGCCCCAAGCTCGCGACGCGCATCGTTGTCGAGCTGAAGGACAAGGCCCCGACTTCCGGCGGGACCGACCTGCGCGGCGTCATCGCCGCGGACGCGCCAGGCTCCGAAGCGCTTGGCGAAAGCGCGCGGGACGCAGTTCTGGCGCTCGTCAATCTCGGCTATCCGCGCCCGCAAGCCGCGCTCGCCGTCGCCAGGGGCGTCGCCTCGCTCGGCGCGGGCGCTGAAGCCGCGGCGCTGGTCCGGCGCGGCTTGAAGGAGCTGGCGCAATGAGCGCCCCGTCGCGCCGGCTCGTCTCAGCCGAAAAGCGCGTCGAGGACGAAGTCGCCTTGCGGCCGCAACTGCTCGCCGATTTCACGGGCCAGGAAGCGGTCCGCAAGAACCTGAAAATATTCATCGAATCGGCCAAGTCGAGGGGCGATGCGCTTGATCATGTGTTGTTCGTCGGGCCGCCCGGCCTTGGCAAGACGACGCTCGCGCAGATTGTTGCGCGCGAACTCGGCGTCAATTTCCGCGCCACCTCGGGGCCAGTGATCGCCAAAGCGGGGGATCTGGCCGCCCAGCTCACCAACCTGGAGCCGCGCGACGTTCTGTTCATCGATGAAATTCACCGACTCAACCCGGCGATCGAGGAAATTCTCTATCCTGCGATGGAGGATTTCCAGCTCGATCTGATGATTGGCGCGGGGCCGGCGGCGCGCTCGGTCAAGATCGACCTGGCGCGGTTCACGCTGATCGGCGCCACCACCAGGGCAGGCTTGCTGACCACGCCGTTACGCGATCGTTTCGGCATTCCAGTGAGGCTGAATTTCTATACGGTCCCGGAGCTGGAGAGCATCGTGCGGCGCGGCGCCCGCGTCATTGGCCTCGAACTGGCGCCCGACGGCGCCAATGAGATTGCGCGGCGGGCGCGCGGAACGCCGCGCATCGCCGGGCGTCTGCTGCGCCGGGTTCGCGATTTCGCGGTGGTGGAGAACGCCGCCTGTGTGACGCGCCAGATTGCTGACGGCGCGCTTCGCCTGCTCGACGTCGATCCGCTCGGCCTCGACCAAATGGATCGGCGCTATCTCGAGACGATCGCGGTCGGCTTCAGCGGCGGTCCGGTCGGAGTGGAGACGATCGCCGCGGCGCTCTCCGAGCCGCGCGACGCGATCGAGGAGATCATCGAGCCCTATCTGATCCAGCAGGGCTTCGTTCAGCGAACGCCGCGCGGGCGCCTGCTCACCGCGCATGCCTTTCGGCATCTCGGCTTGAAAGAGCCGGAACGCGAGGCCATTCAACAGGGACTGTTTGAAGATGACGCGTGAGCAGGCGTCTGGCGGCTCGGTTAGGGCGCCGTCGCAGCAATCCGGAGATCTTGCTTGCCCAGTCTGTTCCGCTTCATCCTCGTTCTCGGCGTGCTCGCCGCGCTGGTCTACGGCGGGATGGTGGCGCTCGTCGCTTACGTGCAGGTCGAGCCGCGTGAAATCACGCAGAGCGTGCCGCTCCCCAAGCCGCCCCAATGAACGCATGAACGCATGAACGCGCGGACCCCCGGTCCCTCTCTCATCGCCGACTTCCTCGAAGCGATCGCGGCGGAACGCGCGGCGAGCCGCAACACGCTGGAGGCCTATCGGCGCGATCTGGAGGATTATTCGGCCTTCCTCGCGCAAAGAGGCGTCGACGCGCTCAAGGCCTCGAGCGACGACGCGCGCGGCTTCCTCGCCCATCGCGGCGCGGCGGGCCTGAAAGCCTCCTCGCTGGCCCGCCAGCTCTCGTCGGTGCGGCAATTTCACAAGCATCTTTTTCTCGAGGGACGACGGAAAGACGATCCGACGATGGCCATCGAGGGGCCGCGCCGAAGCCGCCCGGTTCCCAAAGTGCTCAGCGTCGGGCAGGTCGAGCGGCTTCTGTCCGTCGCGCGCGAGGGCGTCGAGGCGGGAGAGCGCCCGGCGGCCGAGCGTTTGAAGGCCGCGCGCCTGGCCTGCCTCGTGGAATTGCTCTACGCCTCCGGCTTGCGCGTGTCGGAACTGCTCGGCTTGCCCAAGTCCGCCGCCCGGGCGCGCGAGCCCCTCATCGCCGTGCGCGGCAAGGGCGCCAAGGAGCGGCTGGTTCCGATCTCCGAGCCGGCTCTGGCGGCGATTCAGCTCTATCGGGAGTTGCTGGAGAGCCATCCGCGCGCCGCCAAAAGTCCGTGGCTGTTCCCCGCCGATAGCCAAAGCGGCCACCTGACGCGCCAGGCCTTTGCGCGCGACCTCAAAACGCTCGCCGCCGCCTCTGGCTTGGCTGGCTCGCGCATCAGCCCTCATGCGTTGCGCCACGCTTTCGCCAGCCACCTCCTGCAAAACGGCGCCGACCTGCGCGTGGTCCAGGACCTTCTCGGCCACGCCGACATTTCGACGACGCAGATTTATACGCACGTGCTCGACGAGCGGGCCAAGGCGATGGTGCGCGATCTGCACCCGCTGGCGGACGAATAGACGCCGCGCCATCATCGGCGCCCCGTCTTGACACCAGTGCGGCTTGCCGCCACTTAGGCGCGCCCTGTCCAGGGTCGGGTTCCAACCAGGGTCCAATGCGCAGCTATCTCGATTTTGAGACGCCGATCGCCGAAATCGACGCAAAGATCGACGAATTGCGCGCCTTGGCGGCGGGAGGGGATTCGCCGGCGATTGTAGAGGAAATCGCCAGGCTGGAGGCCAGATCCGCCAAGGCCTTGACCGATCTCTACGCGGTCCTGACGCCCTGGCAGAAGACTCAGGTCGCTCGCACCCAGGGGCGGCCGCATTTCCACGATTACGTCAATGGGCTTGTCGACGACTTCACTCCGCTGGCCGGCGACCGAAAGTTCTCCGAAGATGAGGCGATCGTCGGCGGCCTCGGGCGGTTTCGCGGCAGCCCGGTATGCGTGATCGGCCAGGAGAAGGGCGAGGATACGCCAAGCCGCCTGCGCCACAATTTCGGCATGGCGCGGCCGGAGGGCTACCGCAAGGCGGCGCGCCTGATGGAGTTGGCCGACCGGTTCGGCCTGCCGGTCATCTCGCTCGTCGACACCGCAGGCGCTTTTCCCGGCATCGACGCGGAAGAGCGCGGCCAGGCCGAGGCGATCGCTCGTTCGACCGATATGTGTCTGTCGCTCGGCGTGCCCAACGTGGCGGTCATCGTCGGCGAAGGCGGCTCGGGCGGCGCCGTCGCGATCGCCACGGCGAACAAGGTGCTGATGCTGGAGCATGCGATCTACACCGTCGCTTCGCCCGAAGCTTCGGCGTCGATCCTGTGGCGCGATTCCTCGCGCGCCCAGGACGCAGCGACCAGCATGAAAATCACCGCGCAGGATCTGTTGAAATTCGGGATTATCGACGGGATTGTGCCGGAGCCCCTGGGCGGCGCGCATCGCAATCCCGACGCGGCGATCGCCGCGACAGGCGCGGCCATCGCCGGCGCGCTCGAGCAGATGGGCAACATGTCGCGCGATCAGGTGCGCGATGCTCGCGCCGCCAAATTTCTCAGCATCGGCCGACGAACCTGAGAGCGGCGCGCTTAACAACCTCTTCACCACGTTCTTACGGGCGGGCGGTTTGCAGTAAGCTCCCGGAAAGGATAAAGGTCTTAAATCCGGCGAGACAAAAATCTGGGTTAATGGCTCGCTCAAGCGGGCGCCGAGAGTGACAATCGATGGCGAAGAGTTCTTGGGGGTCTAGGTTAGTCGCCTTTGGTTTTGCCGCCTCTCTCGCCGCCATGCTGGCGGCTTGTGACGGCGACCAACTGGCGGGCGGACCAGGGCGCTCGCTGCGCGCAATTCCTCCCCAAACCATTGCGCTGATGGAGAAGAACGAGACGTCGCCGTCTTCGCCGGTTCTCATTCGGACCTACAAGCAGGAAGCCGAGTTCGAAATCTGGAAGATGAGGTCCGACGGGCGCTACGCTTTGTTGAAGACCTATCCGATGTGCCGCTGGTCGGGCCAGCTCGGCCCCAAGACTCGCGAAGGCGATCGCCAGGTCCCCGAGGGTTTCTATCCGATCACCCCCGGCCAGATGAACCCGAACTCGAACTACTATCTGTCGTTCAATGTCGGCTACCCCAACGCCTTTGATCGTGCGTTCGGGCGCACCGGCGGCGCGATCATGGTGCATGGCGCATGTTCGTCGGCGGGCTGCATGTCGATGACCGACGCGCAAATCGCCGAAATTTACGCGATCGCGCGCGAGGCGTTCAACGGCGGCCAGCGCGAAATCCAGATGCAATCCTATCCCTTCCATATGACCGCCGAAAACCTCGCCAAGCACCGGCTCGATCCGAACATCGATTTCTGGAAGCAGTTGAAGAACGGCTCCGATCATTTCGAGGTGACGCAAACGGAGCCGCAGGTCGGCGTCTGCGGCAAGCGCTATGTATTCGGCGTCCAGTCGGACAGCAGCCTTGACGCCACGGCTCCCTGCCCGACCTTGCGGCGCGACGAGGAGGTCGAGGCGGAGGTCCAGGCGAAACAGGCGCGCGACGACATGGCCATCGCCAAATTGGTGTCGCAGGGCGTCAAGCCGATCGAGTTGGTCTATGAAGATGGCGGTCAAAACGCATCGTTCGTCGGCATGAAAGGCGACGTGAGCGACCCCGACGCGATTACCAGCGGACCGACCGAAATTGTGCTCGACGCAACCACCGGCAAGCCGATTCCGGAAGTCGTGAAAGTCGCAGCGGCGGTCGAGGCGCCGCGCCCTGCCGCGGCTGCTGTAGCCCCAGCGCAGGCTTTGGTCGCGCAAGCGCCGGCCTCGGCGCAACCGGCTTCGACCGGTTTGTCGCTTTCGCCGCTGGCAATGGTTGGCGGGGCGGGCGCATCCAGCGAAGCCTTCGTGAAAAAGTGGCTGAACTTCACCGCCAAGGACGACGACGCAACGGCGGTGAAAGTGTTTGAGCCGGCAGTGCCCGTCCCGTCCGATGTGCCGCTGCCGCCCCGACGCGACGCCGCCGTCGATTCGGCGACGAAGCCGCAAGCTTCGCTGAACGGGCAAGGCTTCGGGACCGCGCGTGAAGCCGCGACGAAATCGCCAAGGCCGATGCAGGGGACTTTGGCTTTGGCGGGCGCGCCTTTGCAGCCTTAGGAATCGATCGCCGTCCCTAGACTTGGCGCTTAATGGCCCGGGCGACCCCGGCGCGGGCGAAGGCCAGAAATTCGCGCGCCGCATACTCGTCGGGGAAGGCGCGCGCCGGAATGAACGCCGGGTCGCCATCGAGCGGCCACAGATAGATGATCCCGCCGGCCTCTTCCGCCTCATCGCAGTCGGCGAACGCCAGATGGCGTGATCCGGCCGCGTTTTCGACATGCAGGCCGGAATCGTCGAGTCGAGCCGTCGCCTCGCCGACCTCGCGCAAAGCGGCCATGGCGGCCAGACTGCTCTTTCGCGCGCCGCGCAGACGCCAATGCGCGGCCATTCTGAAAGCCATGAACGCGAGCGCCCCGATGATCAGCGCTGCTTCGCCAAGTCGGCGGCCAAGCAGTCCGGTCGTGGCCAATATCGCGACAAACGTGATGAAAAGCACGAAGCCGACGAGCGGCGCGACATGGGTCAGCGAGAGGCGACCCGACAGCGCGGCGCGCAGCCCGGCGCGGGAAGCGGCGATCTCCGCTTCCGGCGCGGTCAACGTAAATGAACAGGGTCCCAGACCCTTCGGACAACCGCTTTCGCTCACGGTTCGTCAGGCGTCTTCGTCTGCAGGGCGAGGGCGTGAACGCCACCGGCGATTTCCTCGGCGAGCAACGCGTAAACCATCCGATGACGCTCAACGCGCCCCTTGCCGGAAAAGGATGCCGACGCCACTTTTATGCGGTAGTGGGTCTCGCCCGCTTCGCGCGCGCCCGCATGACCTGCGTGGAGGTGCGATTCGTCTTCGATCTCTATTCTGGTCGGTGCGAGCCCGGCCTCCAGCTTCGCCATAATACGGTCCTTGATGTTCATTTTTCCGCGCCATCCCTGCTGTGCGGTCCGCCCGCGCGAAACGCAACTATTGCAACTCGTTGCCCGATCTTGCGGCGGCGCATTTCGCGCTTCTGAATCTCACCCGATCCGCTTCCGAATATTCGGGGCTTGCCGGTCGCCCGACGGGCGCCTAAGGTCGTGACGATGAATCTCAATTCGCGTCTGTTCGATCGAATCCGGGTGAAGTCGGCGCCGCGGGCCGCCGATCCCGTCGCCGCGCCTTGCAATCACCCGGAATGCAAGGCCGAGGGGGTTTTTCGCGCGCCGATGGGGCGCGAAAGGGAAGGCCAGTATTTCTGTTTCTGCATCGACCATGTCCGCGAATATAACGCGACTTACGATTATTTCAGAGGGATGAACGAAGAGGCTCTTGCGAAATTCCAAAAGGACGACGTTGTTGGCCACCGGCCGACCTGGCCGTTGGGCGCAAAGAGGGGCGCGCGTGGGCCCCAGCCCAGCGACGAGACGATCTTTGGCGAAGCGCGCGTCGCTCGCCGGCGCGGCGCGGGGCGCAGCGGGCAATACCGGCACGAGCCGCGCTACAACAGTCTGGCGCTGAAGGCGCTCGCCGCTCTTGAACTTGACGCGCGCGCCAATGAGGCGATCATCAAGACCCGATACAAGGAACTGGTGAAACGCCACCATCCCGACGCCAATGGCGGCGACCGGTCGTCGGAAGAGAAATTGCGCGAAATCATCCAAGCCTATAACTACCTGAGGGCCAACAAGCTGGTCTGAGGCCGGACGCCGGTTCGGCCTGAGCGGCGGACCCTCGTTCGCCGAGGCACGGCCGCCGGCCTTTCGTCCCAAGGGAGGTCCCTGTAGGGTCTAAGCCCGCCCGGGTCGCCGGCGGGAACGGAGGATTGATGAAAGTCGCTACGTCGCAACCCCAGACCGAAGCAGCCGACGCCGTCCCCGGGCTGCCGGACACGCGCGTATCCGTGCGAAAATTATTCGGCATCGATTCGGATATGGAAGCGCCAGCCTATTCCACGCCCGACGAGCACGTGCCCGATTTCGACCCCGACTATCTGTTCGACCGCGACACAACCCTCGCCATTCTTTCCGGCTTCGCGTTCAACCGACGCGTGATGATCACCGGCTATCACGGCACGGGCAAATCGACGCATATCGAGCAGGTCGCCGCGCGTCTCAACTGGCCGCTGGTGCGGGTCAATCTGGACAGCCACGTCTCGCGCATCGATCTTGTCGGCAAGGACGCGATCGTGCTCAAGGACGGCAAGCAGGTCACGGAATTTCGCGATGGCATTTTGCCATGGGCGATCCAGAGCAACATCGCGTTGTGCTTCGACGAATATGACGCGGGCCGCCCCGACGTGATGTTCGTCATTCAGCGCGTGCTCGAGGTTTCCGGTCGCCTGACGCTGCTCGACCAGCGCCGCGTCATCCGCCCCCACCCGGCGTTCCGGCTGTTCGCGACGGCCAACACGGTTGGCCTTGGCGACACGTCAGGGCTCTATCACGGCACCCAGCAGATCAACCAGGGCCAGATGGATCGCTGGTCGATCGTTGCGACGCTGAACTATCTGCCGCACGACAAGGAGGTCGACATCGTGCTCGCCAAGGCGCCGCACTACCGCGGCCGCAAGGAAGGGCGCGACATCGTCAACAAGATGGTGCGTGTCGCCGATCTCACCCGCAACGCGTTCGTCAATGGCGACCTGTCGACGGTGATGTCGCCGCGCACGGTGATCACCTGGGCGGAAAACGCCGACATCTTCAAGGATATCGGGTTCGCTTTCCGTCTCACCTTCCTCAACAAGTGCGACGAACTCGAGCGAACCCTGGTCGCTGAATTCTATCAGCGTTGCTTCGGCCAGGAATTGCCGGAAAGCGCGCTGAACGTGGCGCTGAGCTGAGGGCGGCCCGCCGCCGCTGATATGCAACTTCTGGCGTTTTCCGGCAGTCTGAGGAGGGCCTCGACCAATACCGCGGTCCTGGAGGCGCTGGGCCGCCTCGCGCCGGTTGGCGTCGAAATCGCGATCTATCGCGAGATCGGCGCGCTGCCCCATTTCAATCCGGACGACGACGGCGATGCGCCGCCGCCGGCCGTGGTGTCGCTGCGCAAACTGGTTGGCTCCAGCCGCGGCCTGATCATCGCGGCGCCCGAATACGCCCATGGCGTGCCGGGCGCGTTGAAGAATGCACTGGACTGGCTGGTCGCCAGCCTGGAATTTCCGGACAAGCCGGTCGCGCTGATCAACGCAGCGCCTCGGGCGCGCCACGCCCAGGAGGCGCTGCGCGAAATTCTGACGACCATGTCGGCTCGTCTGATCGCAGAGGCGTTCGTCCTCCCGCCGCTGACCGGACAGAACAGCGACGCCGATCGGATTGTCGCCAATCCCGCGCTGGCGCAGGCGCTGCGCGCCGGGCTTGACCGCTTCATCAGAAGCGATCCGGGGTGACGCGGCCTAGCCTGGCGCCCTATACAACGCGAAACGGGCGAATTACGGTCGCCCCGCACGACAGCGAAAGCCCAATGCCGCCCCTCGACGTCAAAATGCCCAGCAACCGCAAGTCGGCGGGCAAAGCAGAACCGTTGAACGAGCCTTTCAAGCGCGCGATCGCCTCGTGTGCCCGCGCGATGTCGCGTCATCCCGAGCTTGAAATCACCTTCGCCGCCGACAAGCCCTCGCTGGCCGCCGGGCCGGAAGGCGCCAGAGCGCGCCTGCCCGAGCCGCCGCGCAAGCCGAGCCCGCTCGACGCCGCGATCCTGCGCGGTCTCGCCGATTCCATGGCGCTGCGGCTCGCCTGCCACGACGAGGCGATCCATCGCCGTTTTGCGCCGGAGGACCCGGCGGCGCGCTCGCTGTTCGACGCGGTCGAGCAAGCGCGCGTCGAGGCGATCGGATCGCGCCGGATGGAGGGGGTCGCCTCCAACCTCACCGCCATGCTCGAGGACCGCTTCCATCGCGGGCCTTACGCCGAGGTTACGGAGCGCGCCGATGCACCGCTCGACGACGCCGTGGCGATGATGGTGCGCGAGCGCCTGACCGGACTCCCGACCCCGGCGGCGGCCCGGCGCATTGTCGATCTCTGGCGCCCTTACGTTGAAGAAAGAGCTGGCGGCCAACTCGATCGGCTCGATGCGGCGATCCTCGATCAACGCGCTTTCGCCAGATCCATCCACAAGCTGCTCGCCTCGCTCGACATGGCCTCCAATTCGCTCGCCGATACGGAAGACGAAGAGGACAATTCGGGCGACGACGCGCCGCCCGACGAGGGCGACGCAGCCGATGGCGAAAGCCAGGAGGAACAATCGCGGGACAAGATGGAAATGGAGGCGTCCGAGGATTCCGCGGACGACGTCGAGGAAGGCGCGATGGAAGCGGCCGACGCGCCGTCGGGCGAGTTTCCCGACGAGGCGGACGCGGGCGAGGCCGACGAGGCGGCCGAGAGCACGCCGTCGCCCTCCCCTGGCAATGAGCGTCGCGGTCCCGACTACAAGGCCTTCACCACGAGGTTCGATGAGACGATCAGCGCCGAGGAGTTGTGCGAACCTGAGGAGTTGCAGCGGCTGCGCGATTATCTCGACAAGCAGTTGCAGAATCTGTCGAGCGTCGTCGCTCGCCTCGCCAATCGCCTGCAGCGCCGGCTGATGGCGCAGCAGAATCGCGCCTGGGAGTTCGATCTCGAAGAGGGCATGCTCGATCCGGCGCGACTGTCGCGCGTCATCATCGATTCGCAGCAGCCGCTGTCCTTCAAGGCCGAGAAGGACATGGATTTCCGCGACACGGTGGTCACGCTGCTGATCGACAACTCCGGCTCGATGCGCGGGCGGCCGATCACCGTGGCGGCGACATGCGCCGACATTTTGGCGCGCACCCTGGAGCGATGCGGCGTCAAGGTCGAGATTCTCGGCTTCACGACGCGCGCCTGGAAGGGCGGGCAATCGCGCGAGGCCTGGTTGCAGGCCGGCAAGCCGCCGGCGCCGGGACGGCTCAACGATCTGCGCCACATCATTTACAAGAGCGCCGACGCGCCGTGGCGTCGCGCGCGAAAGAACCTCGGGCTGATGATGCGCGAAGGCCTGCTGAAGGAAAACATCGACGGCGAGGCGCTGGACTGGGCGCATCAGCGGCTGGTCGGGCGCGCCGAGCAACGGCGCATTCTGATGATGATTTCGGACGGCGCGCCGGTCGACGATTCCACGCTGTCAGTCAATTCCGGCAATTATCTCGAACGTCACCTGCGCCATGTGATCGAGGACATCGAAACCCGATCGCCGGTCGAACTCATCGCGATCGGCATCGGCCATGACGTGGCGCGCTATTACCGCCGCGCGGTGACGATCGTCGACGCCGAGGAGCTCGGCGGGGCGATGACCGAAAAACTCGCCGAACTGTTCGATGAAGCAGCGGCGCTGAGCCGACCGTCGAGGCATGGTCACGCGACGCGCATCAAGCGTCCCGCGGCGTGACGCCGCGCCCCGTTCGAACAGCGCGCCGGAAGCCCTCAGGCCGCCGCCGCTTCCGCGAGCTTCTTCTTGATTTCGCGCTTGAGCTCGATCGCCCCCTGCGACAGGTCCTCGTCACGGGCCTTGACCAAAAACGCGTCGAGGCCGCCGCGATGCTCGACCGAGCGCAAGGCGGCCGCCGCGACGCGCAGACGCACCGAACGGGCCAGCGCATCGGAAATCAGCGTCACATTGCACAGGTTCGGCAGGAACCGGGTGCGCGTCTTACGATTTGAATGGCTGACATTGTTGCCGGCCTGAACCGCCTTGCCGGTCAATTCGCAGCGCCGTGACATAGCTCAAACTCTCCCGACGGGAATGGGATTTGGGAAGCCGGACCGACCAACGTCAAAAAGGGCCGCCTCGTAAAACGGCCCAGCGGAAAAACCCGTCGCGGCTTCTTGGGTCGGCGGTCTATAGGGGAAGGGTCCCGGCGCGTCAAGCGCGCGCGGCGCGACGGAGGCCCAGATGACCGACGAAGGCCCGCTCGACAAGGACGAAGTCCTGACGCGCCTGCGCCAGCTCCGCCAGGCCGTCGTCCGGCGGGCGGTCGATTGCGGACGCGATCCAGCCTCGGTGCGGGTGACGGCGGTGTCGAAGACCTTCTCGGCCGATGAGGTCTGGCCGACCATCGCCGAAGGCGACCAGCGTCGGTTCGGCGAGAACCGCGTCCAGGAGGCGCAAGCCAAATGGCGCGACCTGCGCGGCCGCGCCGCCGGTCTGGGCAGAATGATTGAGCTTCATTTGATCGGGCCGTTGCAGACCAACAAGGCGCGCGAGGCGGTGGAAACCTTCGACGTCATCGAAACCGTCGATCGCGAAAAGATCGCCGCCGTCTTGGCCGAATCCATGGCGAAGTCCGGCAAGAGGCCGCGGCTGTTCGTGCAGGTCAACACCGGCGCGGAGCCGCAGAAGGCCGGCGTGGCGCCGCGCGAAGCCGACGCCTTTATCGGGTTGTGCCGCGAGAAATACGGGCTGGAAATCGCCGGGCTGATGTGCATCCCGCCAGTCGGGGAGCAGGCATCGCCGCATTTCGCGCTCCTCGGGGTGATCGCCAGACGCTGCGGAATCGCCGAACTGTCGATGGGCATGAGCGGCGACTGGCCGCTGGCGATTCAGCTTGGCGCGACCTCTTTGAGAATCGGCAGCGCAATCTTCGGGGCGCGCTCGTAAATTCAATCGGTTCAGTCGATAATCATCATGGCGTTGGGTGAAAGCAGCGGCGCCAGCCGGCGCATGTCGGCGGCGCGGATCGCCACGCAGCCTGCCGTCGGCGTCAGGCCCGGCCGCGCGATATGAAAGAAGATCGCGCTGCCCGCGCCCTTCCGGCGCTGCGAGAAATTGTAATCGAGCACGAAAGCCAGATCATAGAGGTTGTCGTCGCGCCACATCGAATCGCAGGCGAGCGCAAACGGCAGCCGCACGGGTCGGTTGTAGTTCGGGCTGCGCGCGTCCTCGCACCAGCCAGCGTCTCGCCGCAACGCGCGCATCGGGGCGCCGCCCGCGGCGCGCCGCTGGCGGTCCGGGCGATAAAACGCCCATAGCAGCCGGAACCGTCCGGCCGGCGTCGCGCCATCGCCTTCGCGCTTGCGCCGCACGATTCCCGCGGGTCCGAGCGCGCAGGGAATGCAGAGACCGCCGGCGAACAGGCGGCCGCGCGCGCGATCGCCCGCAACGGCGCGGACGTGGAGACTTGCAAGGAGGCGCGAATTCATCGACGGCGGTCTCGATTGCGTTCCCAAAGTCGTATCTTTCGCGCAAAACCTCGGATTGGCGCAAGTTCGCCGCGAGCGTGTGGCCTCGCATCGAGCGGGTCGTTCCGCTTCCCTGGCGGCGCCCTTCCCTAGCCATCCCTTTGCCCCCATATTGCGACGCATGGCGAAGTCCTCGAAATCCACATTCCGTTCGGGCCAGTCCAAGGCGTCGAAGCCGGAAGTTCATCCGCTCGGTGACCATCTGGCGGCGCTGCTCAATCCGGCCCTGGTCGGGCAGCCGCAAGGCTTCTCCGAGGCGCCGCAGGCGCGCTTCGAACCCGCGGACGATGCGACGAGCGATCATCCGCGCGGCATGTCCGGCGCGGCGGCGACGATCGAATCTCTGAAGACGCTGCTCGAACTCGGCGACCCCAATCTTCGCGGGGCGCGGCCGTGGACGCCGCATCGCCCGCCGCGCCCCGACAAATCCGAAGGCGGCCGGGCGTTCAAGATCGTCTCGGAATACCAGCCCAAGGGCGACCAGCCGGAGGCGATCCGGCAGCTTGTCGAAGGGATCAGCGCGCACGAGCGCGACCAGGTGCTGCTCGGCGTCACCGGCTCGGGCAAGACGTTCACCATGGCGCAGGTGATCGAGAAGACGCAACGCCCGGCGCTGATTCTGGCGCCCAACAAGACCCTGGCGGCGCAGCTCTACGGCGAGTTCAAGAGCTTCTTTCCCGACAACGCGGTCGAGTATTTCGTATCGTACTACGACTACTACCAGCCAGAGGCCTATGTTCCGCGCACCGACACCTATATCGAGAAGGAATCGTCGATCAACGAACAGATCGACCGGATGCGGCACTCGGCGACGCGTTCGTTGCTGGAGCGCGACGACGTCGTCATCGTCGCCTCGGTCTCGTGCATCTATGGCATAGGGTCGGTCGAGACCTATACCGCCATGACATTCTCGCTGAAGCTCGGCGAGAAGATCGACCAGCGCCAGCTCGTCGCCGACCTCGTCGCGTTGCAATACAAGCGCTCGCTGGGCGACTTCACGCGCGGCGTGTTTCGCGTGCGCGGCGACACCATCGATATTTTCCCCGCCCATTATGAAGACCGCGCCTGGCGGATTGGCTTCTTCGGCGACGAGGTCGAGTCGATCGCCGAATTCGATCCTCTCACCGGCAAGAAGACCCAGGACCTCGAATTCATCAAGGTCTACGCCAACAGCCATTATGTGACGCCGCGACCGACCCTGCTGCAATCGATCAAGGCGATCAAGGAGGAGTTGAAGGTCCGGCTGGATCAGCTCAACAATGCGGGGCGCCTGCTCGAGGCGCAAAGGCTCGAGCAGCGCGCGACCTTCGATCTCGAAATGCTGGAGGCGACCGGCTCGTGCGCCGGCATCGAGAATTATTCACGCTATCTGACGGGCCGCCGGCCCGGCGAACCCCCGCCGACCCTGTTCGAGTATCTGCCCGACAATGCACTCGTGTTCACCGACGAGAGCCACGTCACGGTGCCGCAGATCGGCGCGATGTACAAAGGCGACTATCGGCGCAAAGCCACGTTGGCCGAATACGGCTTCCGTCTGCCCTCGTGCATGGACAACCGGCCTCTGCGCTTCGAGGAATGGGAGGCGATGCGCCCGCAAACGGTGCATGTTTCGGCGACGCCCGGCTCCTGGGAAATGGAGCGCACCGGCGGCGTGTTTGTCGAGCAGGTGATCCGCCCGACCGGCCTGATCGATCCGCCGGTCGAGGTGCGGCCCGCGCGCAGCCAGGTCGACGATCTCCTCGGCGAGGTCAAGGCGGTGGCCTTGCGCGGCTATCGCACGCTGGTCACCACGTTGACCAAGCGGATGGCCGAGGACCTGACGGAATATTTGCACGAGCATGGCGTGCGCGTGCGCTACATGCATTCGGACATCGACACCATCGAGCGCATCGAGATCATCCGGGATTTGCGCCTGGGCGCGTTCGACGTGCTGGTCGGCATCAACCTGCTGCGCGAGGGCCTCGACATTCCCGAATGCGCTCTGGTCGCCATCCTCGACGCCGACAAGGAAGGGTTTTTGCGCTCGGAGACCTCGCTGGTGCAGACGATCGGCCGCGCTGCGCGCAATGTCGACGGCAAGGTGGTGCTCTACGCCGACGCGATGACCGGCTCGATGCGGCGCGCGATGGCCGAGACGACGCGGCGGCGGACGAAACAGGCGGCGTATAACGACGAGCACGGCATCACCCCCGCTTCGATCAAACGCGGCATCGCCGACATCCTGTCCTCGGTCTACGAGGCGGACCATGTGACGGTCGACGGCGGGCTCGGGGCGGGCGGCCGCGACGGCGCGTTGATCGGACATAACCTCAAGGCGACGATCGCCGATTTCGAGAAGCGCATGAAGGAGGCGGCCGGCAATCTCGAATTCGAGGAAGCGGCGCGCCTGCGCGATGAAATCAAGCGCCTGCAAACGGTCGAATTGGCGGTCGGCGACGATCCGCTGGCGCGCCAGGCGGCGATCGAGGCGCAGGGCGGCGGCTACGAAGGCGAGCGCAAATTCGGAAGAGCCGCCAACCTTCCGGCGAGCCGCGCGCACAAGCCGACCGACGCCGATATGGGGCCGCACAACTGGGGGGCGGCGAAGCGCGGCCGAGCGGCTCGGCGATGAAGGGAAGACGAGGCAGGGGAGGAAGCAGATGAACGGCAGCCGGTATTATGGCGTCCGCGTGGAAGGGGCCAAATACGGCGTCGGCTTCGGGTCCGCGCTGGCGATGGCGATTTCCTATCCCACCAATCATTCGATCCTCTGGGCGATCATCGATGGAATTCTCGGCTGGATTTACGTTATCTATTTCGCGCTGTTTCGCGGCTGAGCGGGCTCGGCGCGCAATCGCCTCAGCAGCAACCGAAGGAGCCGCAGATGGATCGCCGCGCGATGATGACTGGCATGCTGGCCGTGCCGCCGCGAGCGCGCCGGCTGCCGCGCAGGATGATGGCCACGCCGCCCGCGCGCTGGCCGAGCGATTCGCGGCGACGTTGAGCGCGCATGACATCGCCGCCTTCGCCGCGCTGTTCGCCGAGGACTATGTGAATCACCAGACCAGCGCGGCCGCGCCGCCCCCGGCGCCCGGCGTTGCGCCCAAGCAGCGCACGATCGCGTTCTTCGCGGGCCGGCTTAAGGGATTGCCCGATCTCAGCGTCACGATCGAAGCCATGGTGGCGAGCGCCGACAAGGTCGCTGCGAGTTTCGTCTATTCCGGCACGCATCAGGGCGTCTATCTCGGCGTGCCGCCGACCGGACGAAGGCTGCGCTTCACCTCCTGCGACATTTTCGCAGTGAAAGACGGCCTGATCATCGAACATTGGGGCATGGGCGACATCGCGGGGACGCTGGCCCAGATGAAGGGATGAGCGCATTCGCCGCGCTCGCCAATTTCGAAAGGGGTTTCAATGATCGATCTGCACTACTGGCCGACGCCGAATGGAAAGAAAGTCACGATCCTGCTGGAAGAACTGGGGACGCCGTACACCATCGTGCCCTGCCACATCGGCAAGGGCGATCAGTTCAAGGACGCGTTCCTCAAGATCGGCCCCAACAACCGCATGCCGGCGATCGTCGATCACGCGCCGGCCGACGGCGGCGCGCCGATCAGCGTGTTCGAATCCGGCGCGATCATGATGTATCTCGCCGAAAAGGCCGGCCGCTTCTATCCGCAGGACCTGCGCCGCCGCTATGAAGTGAACCAATGGCTGATCTGGCAGATGGCCAACCAGGGCCCGAAGCTCGGCGAGTGCGGCCACTTCCTGCGCCTCGGCGACAAGCAGGGCGACCAGTCCTACGCGGTCCGCCGCTTCACCGACGAAGCGAATCGCCTCTACGGCGTGCTCAACAACCGGCTCTACGACCGCCGCTATCTCGCCGGCGACGAATACACGATCGCCGACATGATCTCATACCCCTGGACCGTGAACTGGAAGGGCCAGCGGCAGGACATCGAGGAGTTCAAGTATTTCAAGCGGTGGTTCGATGAGCTCAGCGCCCGCCCCGCCGTCCAGCGCGGCCTCGCGGTGACCGCCGGGCCGAGCGAAGACCCGGACAGCCTGCCGCCGGAAGAACAGGAGCGGCGGCGGAAGCTGCTTTACAACCAACGGGCGCGGCCCGCGCCGGCGGAGGGCGGGTTGGTTTCGACCTGAGCCGCCTTGGGCCATGGGGCCCTCTTGGCCTGTCGCCGCGACGTCAAGGCGCCAAGTTCATTGTTTGGTCCTGCCGGTTTTTGAAGTATCATTCAACCTATGCAACTGACGGAAGCATACTCCAAATTGATCGCTTTCGCGCCCGCTATTCGCGGCATGGGCGCGACGTCGCTGTACTTGTTCGGATCGACGGCTCGCGATGAGTCGCGTTCGGGAAGCGATCTCGATCTTTTCATCGACTACGATCCTTCCGGCCGCTTCAACGCCTTTGATCTGATCGGGATCAAACAATTTCTGGAGGACGAATTGCACGCCGAGGTCGACATCACGACTCGCGACGGGCTGCATCCCATGCTGCGGGAAGACATCGAGAAAACTGCGCTTCGCGTGTTTTGATGCAAAGGAAGGTCGGCCACTCGCTTCACGATATTCTCGAGGCGATCGGAAGAATCGAAACTGTCACCAATGAAAGATCGCTTACGGAATTCGAAGCCGACTGGCAGCTTGCCTATATCGTTCAACGCGCGATCGAAATCATCTCTGAAGCCAGCCGGCGCGTTCCTGCTGAGTTGCAGGCTTCGCGCCCTGAAATCCCGTGGCGACGGGTCATGGCGATCGGCAACATTCTCCGACACGAATATCACGGGCTTTCCGATAAGGTGATTTGGGGCGTCGTGGTCGACGAATTGCCGAGATTGAAAATCGCGATAGCGGCTATCGCTGCGACAATCAAGGAATGACCGGCTCGCTCGCCCAAGAAATTCGGCGGCGCAGTGCTGAGAGGCGCCTTACTTGGATTTGACTTCCCCTTTCCCTCTCTTCTATAAGCCCGATCAATCTTCGTCAGGTTCGTCCTCGTCGATCAGCCGTCCCGCCCTCTGAGGCAGGCGGTCGCCGCCCGGCAGCGCGTCGCGCCCCCGGGCGCGATCGGCGTTGGACAGTTCAGGAGCCCCCGATGTTCGAGAGCCTTTCCGAAAAGCTCTCCGGCATATTCGACAAGCTGACCGGCCGCGGCGCGCTCTCCGAGGAGGACGTCAACGCCGCGATGCGCGAGGTGCGCCGCGCGCTGCTGGAGGCGGATGTCGCGCTCGAGGTCGTGCGCTCGTTCGTCGACAAGGCGCGCACCAAGGCGGTCGGCGCGGCGGTGCTGAAATCCGTCACGCCCGGCCAGATGGTCGTGAAAATCGTGCATGACGCGCTGGTCGAGACGCTCGGCGGCGAGTCGCAGGCGATCGATCTCAACGCCCCTGCGCCGGTCGCGATCATGATGGTCGGCCTGCAGGGCGCCGGCAAGACCACCACCACCGCCAAGATCGCCAAGCGCCTCGCCGAACGCGCCAAGCTCAAGGTGTTGATGGCGTCCCTCGACGTCAAACGCCCGGCCGCGCAGGAGCAGCTCGCGGTGCTCGGCCGACAGATCGGCGTCGACACGCTGCCGATCGTCGCGGGGCAAGGCCCGGTCGAGATCGCGCGGCGCGCCGAGACGGTGGCGCGGCTGCAGGGCTATGACGTCGTGCTGCTCGACACGGCGGGACGCACCCATATCGACGAGCCGCTGATGGCTGAAATGGCCGAGATCAGGGACGCGGCGAAACCGCATGAAATCCTGCTCGTCGCCGACGCCCTCACCGGTCAGGACGCCGTCAACCTCGCTCAGGAATTTCAACGAGCGCGTCGGCGTCACCGGCATCGTGCTGACCCGCGTCGACGGCGACGGGCGCGGCGGCGCGGCCCTGTCGATGCGCGCGGTCACCGGCAAGCCGATCAAGCTGCTGGGCGTCGGCGAAAAAATGGATGCGCTGGAGGATTTCCATCCCCAGCGCCTCGCCGACCGCATCCTCGGCATGGGCGACATCGTCAGCCTGGTCGAGAAGGCGGCGCAAAATATCGACGCCGAGAAGGCGGCCAAGATGGCCGAGCGGATGCGCAAGGGCGTATTCGACCTAAACGACCTTTCCGAGCAACTCGCGCAGATCGAAAACATCGGCGGCATGGGCGGGATCATGAGCATGCTGCCCGGCATGGCCAAGATCAAGGAACAGGTCGCCGCCGCCCATCTCGACAACAAGGTGATCGGGCGCCAGCGCGCGATCATTTCATCGATGACGCCGAAGGAGCGCCGCAACCCGGACCTTCTGAAGGCGTCGCGCAAGAAGCGCATCGCCGCGGGCTCGGGCGTCAACGTCGAGGCGGTCAACCGCCTCCTGAAACAGCACCGCCAGATGGCCGACATGATGAAGGCGATGGGCGGCGCGGGAAAACGCGGCCCCTTGGCGCAGCTCGGCCAGATGTTCGGCATGGGCGGCGGCATGCCGCAGCCGACGCCCGAACAACTGGAGGCGTTTCAAAAGCAGATGGGGGGCGCGGCTCCTGGCGCGAAAGGCGGCGGCATTCCCGATGCGCCGCCGCCCGGCGCCTTCAACAACCCTTCTTCGTTCCCCGGCCTGCCGGGCTTGGGCGCGCCGCGCCTCCCCGGCCTCGGCGGCGGCTTCTCCTCGGCGGAATCAACCCGTTCGGAGGAAAGAAGAAATGACTGGCGAGGAAGCGGCGTCGCACCCCCTCGCCCCGCAAAGCGGGGAGAGGGCCGGGGTGAGGGGCGGCGCGACTTTGAGGGAACTTACGCTGGAAACCACGCGATCGATGGCGCGAAGCCCCTCATCCGGCCCTTCGGGCCACCTTCTCCCCGCCAAGCGGGGAGAAGGGATTCGACGTCTGGTTCTGCAAACGCAAGCCTGACAAAAGAGGAATGAAAGCATGTCTCTGAAAATTCGTCTCTCTCGCGGCGGCGCCAAGAAGCGGCCGTTCTATCGTATCGTCGTCGCCGACGCGCGCATGCCGCGCGATGGCCGCTTCGTCGAAAAGATCGGCACGTTCGACCCGGTGAAGGCCAAGGACGACGCCTCGCGTCTGGTGCTCGATGTCGAGAAGGCCAAGGCCTGGCTCGCCAAGGGCGCGCAGCCGACCGACCGCGTCCTGCGCCTGCTCGACTCCCTCGGGGTCGCCAAACGCGAGGCGCAGAACAATCCGGTCAAGGCGCTGCCGAAGAAAAAGGCGCAGGAGCGTAGCGCCGCGGCGGCCGCCGCCGCCGAGAAAGCCGCGGCCGCGGCGGCCGGAGCCTGATCCCTTCTCCCGTAAAACGCGAGAAGGGGAGCGCTGGAAGGTACGCTTCCTTTGCCCATTCCCACCCAGCTCATCCCGCTCGGGATTTTCGGGGCTCCGCATGGCGTCAAGGGGCAGGTGCGTGTCAAGTCCTACACGCAGGATCCGGTCGCGATCGGCCGTTATGGACCGCTCACCGACAGGGCCGGCGCGCTCAGCTTCACGCTGACCGGCCTGCGCCCGCTGAAGCACGATCTCATCGTCGCCGGCGTCGTCGGCGTGACGAGCCGCGACGCCGCGGAGCAGCTCAGCGGCGTCGAACTTTTCGCGCGACGCGAGCAGTTGCCGCCGCCGGCGGAGGACGAGTTCTATCATGACGATCTCGTCGGGCTGGAGGCGGTCACGCGCGAGGGCGCGCCACTCGGCCGGGTCGTGGGGTTGAGCAATTTCGGAGCAGGGGACATTCTGGAAATCGCGCTAGCCGAAGGCGAGGACACGTTCTATCTGCCGTTCACGAAAGCGGTCGCCGTCGAGATCGATTTTAGTCGCGGCCGGATCGTGATCGTTCCGCCCTATCAAGTTGACGGCGAAGAGCGAGCTGGGGAATGAGCTTCGCGGCGACGGTTCTCACCTTGTTCCCGGAGATGTTCCCCGGCCCGCTCGGCCTGTCGCTGGCCGGCGACGCGCTGGCGCGCGGCTTGTGGTCTTGCGCGACCGTGGACATTCGCGCCCATGGGCTCGGTCGCCACCGCGCGGTCGACGACACGCCGGCCGGCGGCGGCCCCGGCATGGTGATGCGCGCCGACGTGCTGGCGGCGAGCCTCGACGCCGCGCTCGAGGCGGGCGATCCCCGGCCGCGGCTGTTGATGAGCCCGCGCGGCCAACGTTTGACTCAGGCCAAGGCGCGCGAGTGGGCGACAGGGCCGGGCCTCGTGATCATTTGCGCGCGTTTTGAAGGGGTCGATGAACGGGTGATCGAGGCGCGCAATCTGATCGAGATGTCGATCGGCGACTATATCCTGTCGGGCGGCGAAATCGCCGCGCTCGCCGTCCTCGACGCGTGCGTGCGGCTCATCCCGGGCGTGATGGGGAAGGTCGAATCAGCGGCGCAGGAGAGCTTCGAGACTGGTCTGCTGGAATACCCGCACTATACGCGTCCGCGCGACTGGGAAGGACGGACAATTCCCGATGTTCTGTTGTCCGGCGATCACGCCGAGATCGCCAAATGGCGGCGTGAGGAAGCGCTGCGAATCACCCGCGCGCGACGGCCTGACCTCTCGGAAAAATCCTGAACTATATCCCGTAGCCGCGCGCCATCGCCGCGGCGGCGACCGGAATCGCCAGGAAGAACACGGCCTCCGCGCGCAGATACCGGCGCATGCGCGCAATCTCCGAAACCTCGGGCCGGAACGCGCCATTGGCGCGCGCTTGCCGCCCCCATGCGAAATAGCGAAGCGTCGGCGGAATGGACAGCAGGCCGACGACGAGGAACAGCGCCATCTTGGTCCAGAAGATATGGTTGGCGATATAGTATTCGTAGCCCTTGGCGCCCCAGATGACGCGGGCGACCCCGACCAGCACCACAATCGCCGCCGATACGCCATAAGCCGCATCGATCCGCACGAGGCGTGCGATCCCTTTGGCGTCGATGTCGAGCGTCAGGATCGCCAGTTCCGCGGCCAATATGGCGGCGAGTGTAAAGACCGCCAGATGGTGGAGACTGGCAAGCACCCAATCGGCAAACATCGCACAAACCCCAGGAACAGCTATTCGGCGGGCGAAGCAAGCGCGGTCGCGAAGTCACCCGCATGCGTGTGGATTACGGTGGGCGCCGCCCGCGCGCCCAGCGATTTGCGGAACCAGAACGCATAGATCGCCGGCAGGAACAGCAGGGTCAGGAAGGTCGCGACCGCCAAACCGCCCATCATCGTCACCGCCATCGGGCCCCAGAAGGCGCTTTCCGACAACGGAATCATCGCGAGAATCGCCGCGAGCGCGGTCAACACGACAGGCCGCGCGCGACGAACGGTCGCCGAAACGATCGCCTCTCTACGGGTCATGCCGAGTTCGCGCACATCGGTTTCGATCTGGTCGACCAGAATGACGGTGTTGCGCATGTCCATGCCGGCCAGGGCGATCAAACCGAGCAAGGCTACAAAGCCGAACGGTTTGTGCGCCAGATTGAGGGCGATCGAAGCGCCGACGATCCCGAGCGGGGCCGTGCAAAAAACGATCGCCAGCCGCGAGAGGCTTTGCAACTGAATCATCAGCAAGGTGAGCATGCCGAGCAGCATGATCGGGAACAGCAGGAAGATCGACGCATTGCCCTTCGCCGATTCCTCGATCGCGCCGCCCATCTCGATGCGATAAGCGGGCGCCAGACTGTCGCGAATTCCCTGAAGCTTCGGCCATAACGCCGTCGAGACGTCGGGCGGTTGCACGCCATCGACGACATCGGCGCGCACGGTGATCGCCATGTCGCGATTGCGCCGCCACATGATCGGCTCTTCCGACCCGTAGCGAACGTGCGCCACTTGCGAGACAGGAACGACGGCGCCGTCATGCGCCAGCACGGTCAGGCTGTCGATCTGATCAAGGGCGGCGCGTTCGGCCGGCACGGCTCTCGCCACGACGTCCACCTTTTCCTCGCCGTCGCGAATCGTCGTCACCGTGACGCCGCCGATCAAGGTCTGCAGAGTCTGCGCAAGATCCTGCGGCGTCAGCCCGAGCGCGCGGGCGCGCGCCTGATCGACTTCGAGCGTGACCGAGGGCATCTTCTCGTTCCAGTCGAGTTGCGGATCGACGATCCGGTCGTCGGTTCTCATCACCTCGCGGACCCGGTAGGCGATCTCCCGCACCTCGGCGGGATCCGGACCGATCACCCGGAATTGGACGGGAAAGCCGACCGGCGGCCCGAAATTGAAGCGATCGACGCGCACCCGCGCCGCGCCAAGCGCGCCATTGGCGACCGCCGCTTCGAGACGCGTCTTGATCCGCTCGCGCGCCTCGACGTCTTTGGCGACGATCACGATCTGCGAAAAGGACTCGTTCGGCTGGACCGGCAACAGCCCAAGCCAGAATCGCGGCGATCCCTTGCCGATGTAGGTGGTGTAGGACGAAGCGTCGGCGTCGCCGGTCAGCAATTGCTCGGCCTCGTGGGCGACCTTGGACGTCGCCGCGATCGACGTTCCCTCGGCCATTCGCATTTCGAGAAACAGTTCGGGGCGCTCTGAAAGCGGAAAGAACTGCTGCTGCACGTGGCTGAAGCCGCTGAGGCCGAGCCCGAGGAAAGTCACGGTCACGGCAATGACGACCAGCGGTCGCGCCACGCAGAACTCGAGGACGCGGCGAAACACCCGATAGACGCGACCATTGTAGACCGCCTCCGGATCGACGTGGCGGCCCTTGCGCGCGACGTCGGGCAGTAGCTTCACCCCGAGATAGGGCGTGAAGATCACCGCGACGAACCATGACGCGACCAGCGCGATTCCAACGACCCAGAAGATGCCGCCCGCATATTCGCCGACCGCGGAATTGGCGAGACCGATGGGCAGGAATCCGATCGCGGTGACAAGCGTGCCGGTCAGCATCGGAAAGGCCGTCGACGTCCAGGCGAACGCTCCCGCGCGCTCGCGATCCCAGCCCTGCTCCATCTTCACGACCATCATCTCCACCGCGATGATCGCATCGTCGACCAGCAGGCCAAGGGCGATGATGAGCGCGCCAAGCGTTATGCGCTGCAGATCGAGACCCAGAAACGCCAACGCGATGAAAACGATCGCGAGCACCAAGGGCACGGAAGTCGCCACGACGATGCCGGTGCGCCAGCCCAGCGAAACAAAACTCACCGCGAGCACGATCACCAGCGCTTCGAGAAACGAGCGCATGAATTCGAACACCGCGGCGCCGACGACCTTCGGCTGATCGGCGATGCGCTGGATCGATATCCCCTGCGGCAGATTGGCCTCGAAATCGCGCAGCGCCTCATCGAGGTTCTCGCCGAGCGCCAGAATATTGGCGCCCTTTTGCATCACGACGCCGATCTCCAGCGCCGGCTCGCCCTGCGAGCGAATGAGATAGGAGGGCGGGTCTTCGTAACCGTGTTTGACGTCGGCGATATCGCCGAGGCGAAACGTCGCGCCATTGGCGAATACCGGCGTTTCGCGCACTGCGGACACGCCCTCCAGAGCGCCGGTCACGCGCACCGGCACGCGCTGACCCGAAGTCTGGAATTCGCCGGCCGGATTGACCGCGTTCTGCTTGGCGAGAGAATCGAACAACGCCTGCGTGGGCACGCCCAGCGTCGCCAGTTTGGCGTGGCTGAACTCGACAAAGATGCGCTGCGCCTGATCGCCGTAGAGATCGACCTTGGTGACGTCGGGCACGCGCTGCAGGCGAAGGCGGAACGCCTCGGCCACTTCCTTCAGCTGCGCATAGGAAGCGCCGTCGCCTTTGATCGCATAGAGCACCGCATCGACGTCGCCGAACTCGTCATTGACGTTCGGTCCGATCAAATCGGACGGCAGATCGGCGCGCATGTCGCCAAGCTTCTTGCGCAGATCGAGGAACAACATCGGAACGGCGCGGGCGGGCGTCGAGTCCTTGAAATCAATGCCGATCGAGGTGAAGCCGGGCTTGGTGTAGGTCGTCGACTTGTCGAAATAAGCGAGTTCGCGCAGCTTCTTCTCGATGCGGTCAGTGACCTGATCCTGCATCTCCTGCGTGGTGGCGCCGGGCCAGATCGCGCTGACGTTGACGTTCTTGATGGTGAAGGATGGGTCTTCGGCGCGCCCGAGCTGGAAATAGCTGAGCACGCCGCCAATCCCGATCGCAAATATCAGAAAGGAGATCAGCGCGGGATGGCGGATCGACCATTGCGAGAGATTGATCGGGCTCATCACAACCCCGCAAGATTCTTTACGACCCGCACCTTCTGCGCAGCGTCGAGCTTGTGGGCGCCCAGCGCGACAACGCTCGCTCCTTCCGCAACGCCGTCAATGACCAGCACGGACTCGTTCTCATATCCGGCGATTCGCACCGGCGTTTCCGTCACCGCTCCGCTCTCGCGATCGATGACCCAGAGGCTTGGCCCCTTCCCTCGGTCGAACAACGCGGCCAGGGGAAGACGCGCGACCTTCTCGGTCTTGTCGGCAAGCGTGACGGTCAGGCTCATTCCCAACCGCACATCGCGCGGCGCATCCGCCAGGGTGTAACGCGCCAGATAGGTGCGCGTCGTCGGATCGGCGTTGGGCGAAAGCTCGCGCAGATTCGCCGTCATCTCGACGCCAGGCAGCGCCCAGAATTCGACCCGACCCGGCGCCGAACGGGCGCGATCGACGAGCGATTCGGGAATCGCCACCGCCGCTTCCTGCTCAGCCGTGTGGGACAGGCGCAGGACAGGCGCGCCGGCGGCGACCACCTGACCTGGCTCGGCGAGAACCGCGCTGACGATTCCATCGGCATCCGCGTCGAGCGTGGCATAGCTCACGGCGTTGCGCGCCAATGTCACCGCGCGCTCGGCCCTGGCGAAAGCGCCCCGCGCCTGATCCGCTCCTGCTTTGATCTTGTCGACATCGGCGGCCGAGGTCCACCCCTGAACCTTCAGCGTTGCGATCCGGCGCTCTTCCGCCTGCTGCTGGTCGAGGGCGCCCTTGGCCGAAGAATAATCGGCGTCGGCCTGCTCGACCTGCAAACGCAAATCGGCGTCATCCAGCCTGGCCAGCGGATCGCCCTTCCGGACAACCGCGCCGGCGTCGACAAAACGCTCGGCCAGTTTGCCGGGGACGCGGAAGGCGAGGTCGCTCTCGATCCGCGCCTTCACCACGCCGGGCAGCACGCGATCGCGTTCGCGGGGCGCGTAGTGGACCTCGGCGATCAGAACCGGACGCTCGGGCGTCTGTCTTTTCGCCTGCGTCGGCGCGCCGCATCCGGCAAGCAACAAAGCGGGCAGGAGGGCGAAGATGACCGGGCGAAACGCCATGACGCTTTACTCCAAAGCTTCAAGCCGAGTTCGGCGGATTCCGGTTGGCGAGCGCGCGCAGCGCGAAGCCGACCACCGCCTCGGCCTCCACGTCTCCCGAGCAATGGGCGATCAGCGTCGGGTGGTGGATGGCGGCGCAGGCCGCCATCGTCATCTCGCCGAGCATCGCCGGATCGCCGGGACCGAATTCCCCGCTCGCCTGGCCCTGGGCGACAAGCCCGGCGACCGTCGCCTTGCAGGCGTCGAGGAATTCGTCGATCGCCGGCCAATTCTCCTCCAGCGCGACCGCCACCACTTCATGAACGCGCTTGTGGTTGGTCATCTGATCGCGAAGATCGCGATATAGAGCCATCAGGACCGCGCTGACGCGCTCGCTCGGTCCGCCGGGCCCCGCCGCCATCTTGCGGGCCGTCGCGACCAGCAAATCAAGCTGGTTGCGGCATATGGCTTCGGTCAGCGCGTCCTTCGAGGGAAAAAACCGGTAGATGTTGGCGCTGGACATGCCGAGCGTCCCGGCGATGTCGGCGACCGTCGTCTTGCGAAAACCGAGTTGGCGAAACAGATCCCATGCCGCCACAAGAATGCATTGGCGGGTCTCTTCGGGGGTTCGACGTGCGAGGCTCATCGGGACCGTGACGAGTGATAAATGAACAATGACGTATGATGACTGAAGATAATTGACATTTATCACTCTTCACCGAACAGGTCAAGCCGCGGCGTGGCCAGGAAAAGGGGCGACCGCGCGAAGCGCGTGCGCCGGCCGCCTCTCGGACGCGTTCGACCGGCGGACGACTGTCCCGATGAGAGCAGGCAAATCGCT
>CAVPVQ010000017.1:0-89607 GCA_963709185.1 uncultured Alphaproteobacteria bacterium | reverse complement strand
CGCTCGGCGCGCTTGCGCCGGTCCGGAAGCGCCTCTATAACGCCGTCGTCGCCGCGTTTCAGAAAGCGACGCAGTCGGAGTGTAGCGCAGTCTGGTAGCGCACCTCGTTCGGGACGAGGGGGTCGGAGGTTCGAATCCTCTCACTCCGACCAAATATTTTCATTCCCTGAGGCTCGGCAAAGGCCCAATCCCGACCGCGTGCAGATCGCGGCCGAAGGCCGAGCGTGATTGGCCGTCCCCCCGCGGCCCTGGCGACAGCGGGCGGGAGGGCCGCGGCGCTGAGCGGAATTCGAATGGGTGATCCGATCCCTCGGGCCGTTTGGGCGGAGCTTCGTTGATTTTCGGCTGTCAATGAACGTCGAAACGGGACCCTGGGCTTTCACCCAAAAGGGACCCCGATGTTATCGCGGGCAGGAGTGGTAGCGCTCGCCCCGGCGCAACTGGTCGGAATTGCGCAGCCGGGGCGAGCGCGGCAACGCTAGGCGCGGTTCTTGAAGCGCCAGCTCGTTGCCGGTCTCAACGATGTCGCGGTACTGGCGATCACGATCTTCATTGGTGTGAACCTCGCGGTTCACGCCGTCACGGCTTTCCGGGCCGCCGCGAAGACGTCGCGTGCGGACGTCGTACCCGCTACTTGCTCCGTCCCCTCAACTCCGAGGTCCATCCATCCTGCATTCACGGCCTCAAACATTGCTTCGGCAGGTCCGGTATGGCCCTTCGGGATGCCGAACTGCTCGAACGCTGCCGCCCACCCTGCACGCGGGACTGCAAAGGCTTTCACGTCGAGATTCAGGACTTCACCCAATTGCTCCGCGACTTCATCCGCGGTGACCATCGAACCGAGCTCGACGACGCGCCGCCCTGACCACGCTGGCCCGGTCAACAGGGTCGCGACCTCCGCGCCGATGTCGTTCGTCGCGACCATGGTCGATTTCCGGTTTGTCGGATTGTAGTAGACCGGCAGCGTTCCGCCCTGGGCGACCTGCAAGCCGTAGAGGAAGTTTTCGAGGAATCCACCTGCGCGCACAAATGCGATGGGCGATGTCAGGTCGCGAAACCCTTGCTCCAGAAGCGACAAGGCCGTGATCATCCCAAGCCCGCTGGTCCTGTTGGCGCCCATCGACGAAAGCGCTGCCACCCGCGGCGGCGGCGCCTTGGTGAGCGCCTCGACATAGGTCGCAATCACGCCCTTGGCTTCTTTGTAATCGGGCGAGGGGGCCCAGACGGCCGGCAACATGACAAACGCGCCTTCGACGCCTTTGAGCGCCCGCTCGATGGCTGCCGAATCGTTCCAGTCACCGTCAACCAGTTCCACCCCCCGGTTCGCCCAGATTGACGCCTTCTCGCGATCGCGGACCAGCGCGCGGACTTGCCTGCCGTGCGCCAACAGATGTTCGGCCGTTGCGCGGCCCACTTTTCCGGTGATTCCCATGACTAAAAACATGTGTTTTCTCCTGATCTTGAGGGACAGAGGACTGCCCCTGTTGGTTCAACGGATAAGCGGCAGAATGGCCCGGATACGGGGATCGCGCGCGTAGAGGGCGCCCCATGTCATCGCGCCCAGAAGCAGGGAAATGATTTCCGGCGGCGAGCCCAATTCACCGATGCGGACATGGGCGCAGATGGCGCCTCCCAAAAAGCCCGTCACCAGGATCGCTCCGAGGACGGTGGTGGCAGGGATGGCGTAGAGGATGGCGCAGGCGAGTATGATCGGACCGACGACACGGGTCAGGTCCATCGCAAACCCGGTTTCCTGCAACGTGCTCGCGATCTGCGCCGGCGCGAAAAGCTGAGTAGCGCCGTCCGCCACCAGGGCGATAACGACAAACGCACTCATTGTCCGGCCGACCCACAGGGCGCGATGCAAGGTCATAGTTTCCGGCGCGTGATGCAGGTTCATAATTTGGGACACTTGCCATTCTCCTATGGGGGGATCCGATATTCAGAGCTTACTGTGTCCCGCTTTTATGATAAACACCGATAAAATGAACTCACTGTTCTCTTTGTTGCGAACAATACCGACGCGCAAAAATGCAGAATCTCGAACCCATCCTCATTTTCATAACGGTCGCGGAAATGGGGAGCTTCACCCGCGCAGCCGAGAGCCTGGGCATCCAGAAGGGAAGGGCCTCAACGGCGGTCCGGAAGCTGGAAGAAGATGTCGGCGCCAGGCTTCTGCACCGGACGACGCGTAGCGTGCAGTTGACGGAAGACGGACGCGCATTTCACGCACGCGCCCGCGATCTGCTTGCTGACGTTGATGATCTCCGCTCAATGTTCGCAAGCGATCGCGTGGCGCTTCGCGGGCGCTTGCGGGTCGATCTGCCGAGCGAACTGGCGCGCACCACGATCGTGCCCGCCTTGCCGACCTTCATGGCGACCTATCCCGAGTTGGAGTTGGAACTGTCGAGCACGGATCGGCAAGTCGATCTGGTTCAAGAGGGGTTCGACTGTGTGTTGCGGCTTGGACCCATAAGGGACGAGACGCTGATTGCCCGCCCGCTGGGCAAGTTACGGGTGGTCAACGCCGCCAGTCCCGCCTACCTGGCGCGCTATGGCGTCCCCCGATCGCTAGAAGACCTCCAGCGTCAGGAACATCGGACAATTCATTTTTCGACGATGCTGGGCGCAAGACCCCATGGATGGGAATATCCGGACGGCGACAGCTACGCGACGCTTCAGTTGCCAGGCTCGCTGCACGTCAACAGCGCGCAGACCTACGAAGCCGCCGCCCTCGCCGGCCTTGGCCTGATTCAGGCGCCCCTTTTGGGGATTGGCCGATACTTGGAGAGTGGGGCGCTCGTGGAGATCATTCCCGATTTTCGTCGCCGGGCGCTCGCCGTGTCGCTTGTCGTAGCACATCGGAGCAATCTGTCGCGCCGAGTCCGCGCGTTCATGAAATGGATCGAAAATGTGCTCGCGCCCTATCTGGAATAGCGACGCGAACCGCTTCGTCCCGCCCTCGAAATCAACATTCTGAATTTATGTCTTTGGGCGACGGTCGCACCGTGGGGTGTGTCATTCTGCCAAACGACCGTTTGCCAGAGCGACGCACCGGTCCCGGACTCCTCCCGTCGCCCCTCCCCGCCCCCGTGTTGTCAGCTATCTCCGGGTCTCGACGGATCGCCAGGGGCGATCCGGCGGCGCGGACCCGTCGGCCGGCGCGCGAGCGCCATTAATCTTACCGCGGTCGAATCAAATTGAATCGCCGATACCCCCGAATCTCTAAGATTGAATTAAGATTCTGGAAATTTCCCGGAAGTAAATTTTTCGTATCCGAAGAGCAAACAATTTGTTCAGACGGGCGCGCAATCCACAACGGGAACGAGATCGTCAATGATCAAATCGGTCGAGAATTTCATTCGTAACGACGCCGGCGCCACGGCGATCGAATACACTCTCATCGCCTCGCTGATCGCCCTCGCGATCATCGTTTCGCTTCAGGTGCTGGGCTCGCAGCTCCAGAACACTTTCAACGAGGTCTCCAGCAACCTGAAGTGATCCGCCGCGGGAAGTGATTTAACGGCGATCGATCATCTGCCGAACGGCGCGCCCCGGAAATCGGGGCGCGCCTTTATTTTTGTGCCCGCCCGCGCCTGTCGAGCGCCAATTCGCGCGTTCTCGCAGCCGCGACGCGGCGCCGATTTCAGCGAACTATGATTGGGCCTGATAGCGCTCGCCAAGGACAGGTTCGCGCTCTTGGGGGCGACGCTCCGGCCGGCCAAAGAATTTCGTCAGGTCGCGGCGGATCGGCCGGTCGAAGCAATCATCGGCGACCGCCGCGACCGCGACCAGCAGCAGCAGGCTCATCGCCGCCCAGAACAGCGAGAGATTGCCGAAGCGCCCGCCAAGCTTTACGGCGATCGCATGCGCGTAGCCGAACACCGGCGCCTGCAGCACATAGACCCCGTAGGAAATGCCGCCGAGCCACGCGTACAGGCGCGCGGCATGCCGGCCCGGCTTGCTGCGGGCGCCCAGGAAAACCAGCGCGGGGAACACCAGCAGGGTCGCCGCGAGGTCGAACGCCGACTGATATTGCGGGCTTGGACATGCCGCGAGGATCGCACACAGCGCGGCGACCAGCGCGACCGGCGGCAGCTCCCATCCGCGCGGGGCGGTTTTCCACAATCGATAGACCAGCGCGCCGGCGAAAAACGAATAGGCGACGCGGACCAGCCCGGCGCCGAACGACGGCCAGTCGAAGCCCGCGTCCATCGCTCCGCTCATCAAGCCAAAGCCGAGCCTGCCGAACGAAACCGTCGCCACCAGGACAAGCGCGGCCGGAGCGAGAATGGCGGCCAACACCCATGCGTTGAGCCGCTTGCCGATCCAGCCGAATACGGCGTTGGCCGCAAGCTCGAAGAACAGCGACCATGCCGGGTGATTCATCGGGAACAATTGCTGCCTCAGCGGCGTCGGGATGAACAGAATGGCGAACAGCGGATCGAGAATGACCGTCCACACGTTGGTGTTGTTAAAGATGAACTGATTGACCGCGATGAAAGTCGAATAGATGAACGCGAGAAAATACAGGGGATAGACGCGCACCAGGCGCGCGATCATAAATTGGCGCACCGTCAATCCGGTCTCGAATCGCGAGGAATAGGCGTGCGAGAGCACGAATCCGCTGAGGACGAAGAAGAAGTCCACCGCCAGATAGCTCTTCTGCATGACGCCGGTCGGGTATCCCGCCGGCCACAGGAACGGCGCGTGGCGCGCGGCGATCGCCAGCGCGGCGATCCCGCGCAGGCCGTCCAGAGTCACAAAGGCCCGCGCGCCGCCTCGTGAAGTCAGGTTGAGTGGGTAGGACTGCAAGTTGGCCACCGGGAGTTGCGGTATTCGTCCTGTCCTCGCTGAAGCATGACGCGACATGCCGTTGGAGACGCGCGATCCCCCGTTGAGGAAGGTTGGCCCGGTTGAGCCGCTTCCTCGCGCGTTGAAATGTCTGGGACATTGACGCCTTGCTGTTGCCCCACGGTTAATCCGATCGCGTACAGTCGGGGGTATCGCGATTTCAGTTACGCCTGGTAAACGCAAAGTATATCGTCATGATCACCTTGCGTAACGCAAGGCGTTGATTCAGCACGGGATTCGGCGAAGAAAGCGCCCTCAACGGCTCGCCCGGTCAGACGACGCAAACGCCTTGTTCCGACGCCGGCGGAGGGTCCGGATTGTCTGGCGGTTCGGCCGGGGCGCCGATATTATCGCAATGATATCAACACGCCGGCAGATTCCGGCGCGGGGACAATCTTCGGGCGCGCATGGACATTCTCGGCGCAGGCCAGCGCGTGTTCGAGCAGCGCGGACGCGCCGACGGTGAGCGCGATCAGGATGAGCGCCATCGGCGGCGCGAACGACAGTCCGATGCGGATCGCCGCGATCCAGAACGCCAGCAGCGCGAGCCCCGCGGCGGCGCTTCTCAATCTCGCCCCGTCCGCCCGGCTCAATCGCGTCGCGCACAGGGCCCTCACCAGGAGAACCAGCGGCGCTGCGACCACCAGGTCCATGAGGTAGTGCTCGCCGAGCCCAAGCGTCGCGCAAGCGGTCAGCAACGTGAAGGCGCCGGCGTAGAACCGCGCCCACATCGGAAAGCCGCGGGTGTAGAGAAACACCAGCGCGGCCCATGAGATATGCATCGACGGCATCGCATTGCGGGGATGACCGGGATCGAAATCAAACACCGGCAGATTGGCGAGATAGCCGGCGGTCGCATGGGCGAGCGGGAAGTCGGCGCCGAAATACGCCCTCGGCCCGATCGCCGGGGTCAGCCAGTAGCAGGCGAACCCGATCATCGAGCCGATGATGAAGGCCGGCAGGATCGAGACGTCCGCCGGGTCCTTTGTCTTCCAGTGGACAGCCGCGACCACGACAATCGGGAGCTGCACGAAGGCGTAGGCGGCCAGGGAAAGACTGTGCAGCGCGGGCAATGCGGCGAAGATTTCCGCCATCGCGGCGGACGGTTGCGCGCCAAAAGCTTCGTCGAGCCTTGCAATAGGCAGATCGACGATGGTCGGAAGCCAGCGGGCGGTTTGGTCGCGAAAGAAGGGGATCGCGAGGGCGGAAATGTGGATGAGCGAAGCGACCGCGAGAAGGTCGATCCACCGGCTCCTCTCCATTCCTGAATTCGCGCCGATGCGACGAAGCGCGAACAGATAGGGCGAGAGCCCGGCGCCGCCGACAAGGCCGCGCAGCAGCCCATCGGCGGAGCCTTCCCACATCGCGCTCGCCAGGCCGCCGGCGCCGGCGCAGGCCAGCATCCAGCCCAACAACTTGGCGCGCTCTTGCGTCGACAGGACGATCAGCAGAAAGATCGAAACGCTCCAGCCGGCCGGGAAATAGAAGAAACGCATCAGCAGCCGCGAGGGCGCCGTGTCGCTGTCGGCGGGCGAGAGAATTTGAGCCACGACGACCAGAACCACGGCCACGGCGGCAAAGGCGCGGCAGCAGGCGGAATTCGAGAGGTTCATTTGCTCGGCCGGCAGCGCGTATTGAGAGCATATATAATAATGATACACGTCATACGTGTATTGTCGTTACGAGCGGCTTAAGGGATTTCGGACAGCCCGCCTCTGTCGCCGCCCGGCCAGGCGCCGCCCGGGGGCGGAATGTCGCAATCGGATCGACGCCGGGGTCCGGCCGCGGCTCACGGGTCGCGCGACAAAAGTCACCTCCGGCGCCGGGCCGCGCCGCTTGTCCTCTTTTCGCCGGCCGCGGCGCAGGTTAGGGAAGAGACGGCGCGCCGCGGTGAACTGGCGGGGGCTGAGGCCGGTCGCGCCGAACGGGAGGAGCAACGCCGATGACGGCCCTGAAAATCACCGCGGGACCCTATGTGTTCGACGCCAGGCTGGAGACCGCCGACGCGCCGAAGACCTGCGAATCGTTCCTCGCCAGACTGCCGTTCGAGAGCAAGGTGGTCCATGTCCGCTGGAGCGGCGAAGGCGTGTGGATTCCGCTCGGCGACTATGATTTCAAGGTCGGCTACGAGAACCACACCAGCTTTCCCGCGCCCGGCCAGTTCCTGCTCTATCCCGGCGGCGTCAGCGAGACCGAGATTCTGCTCGCCTATGGCGGCGTCCGCTTCGCCTCCAAGGTCGGGCAACTCGCCGGCAACCATTTCATCACGCTGACCTCGGGCCTCGAAAACCTCGCCAGGCTCGGCAAGATGACCTTGTGGGAAGGCGCGCAGGACATCCGCTTCGCGCTGGCGTGAGCGCGGCGATGCGCCGCGGCCCGCCACAGGGATGACCACGGTGACGCCCGAGCAATTCCGCCGGATCGGCCACGAACTGATCGACCGCATCGCCGACTATCGCGCCGGCGTCGCCGACCGTCCGGTGATGTCTCAGGCCGCGCCCGGCGCGTTGCGCGCGGCGCTGCCCGACGGCGCCGCCGCTGCGCCCCGAGCCGTTCGAGGCCGTGTTCGCCGATCTCGACCGGCTGATCATGCCCGGCCTGTCGCACTGGCAGCATCCGCGGTTCTTCGGCTATTTCCCCGCCAACAGCGAACTCTCCTCGGTGCTCGGCGACTATCTCAGCACCGGGCTCGGCGTGCTCGGCCTGTCCTGGCAGGCCAGCCCCGCGCTGACCGAACTGGAGGAGGTGGTCGCCGACTGGATGCGCCAGATGGTTGGACTGTCCGACGCCTGGAGCGGGGTGATCCAGGACACCGCCTCGACCGCCACGCTGGTCGCGCTGATCTGCGCGCGCGAGAGAACGAGCGGCTATGGCCTGGCGGGCGGCGGCCTCCAGGCGAGCGCCGCGCCGCTCGTCGTCTATGCCTCCCGCCAGGCCCATAGTTCGGTCGACAAGGCCGCGCTGCTCGCCGGGTTCGGCCGCGACAACATCCGCCTGATCGACGCCGACGCGGCCTATGCGATGCGGCCCGATGCGCTGGAGGCGGCGATATCAGCCGATCGCGCCGCCGGCCGGACGCCCTGCGCGGTGGTCGCCACCACCGGCACAACGACGACCACCGCGCTCGATCCGGTCGAGGCGATCGGCGCGGCGGCGCGGCGTCATGGCCTGTGGCTGCATGTCGATTCGGCGATGGCCGGCTCGGCGATGATCCTGCCGGAATGCCGTTGGATGTGGCAGGGCGTCGAAGGCGCCGATTCGGTGGTGCTCAACCCGCACAAATGGCTGGGCGCGGCGTTCGACTGCTCGCTTTACTATGTACGCGATCCCGAGCACCTCATCCGCGTGATGAGCACCAACCCGAGCTATCTGCAGACCAGCGTCGACGGCGAGGTCAAGAATCTGCGCGACTGGGGGATTCCGCTCGGCCGACGGTTCCGTGCGCTGAAACTGTGGTGCCTGCTTGCGCGCCGAGGGCGTCGAGGGCTTGCAGGCGCGGCTGCGTCGCGATCTCGCCAACGCAAGCTGGCTCGCCGGCGAGGTCGCACGCGCTGCGGACTGGAGGCTTCTTGCGCCGACGCCGCTGCAGACGCTGTGCCTGCGCCACGAGCCGACCGGCCTGACCGGCGAGGCGCTCGACCGCCATACGCTGGCCTGGGTCGAGGCGGTCAACCGCTCCGGCGCGGCCTATCTGACGCCGGCGACGCTGGACGATCGCTGGATGGTCCGCGTTTCGATCGGCGCGCTGCCGACCGAGCGCGACCATGTCGCCGACCTGTGGCGGGCGATGCGCGAGGCGGCCGAACGCTGAGCGTCACGCGCGGCCTCGGGATTGGCGGGGATTGACGCGGCGCAGCAAACGTCTGGCGCGGCCGCGCGAGGGCCGTCGCGGCTTCGATTCGGCGGTTCGCCGCCCCGTCTGCCAATGCCTTCAATCATTTGCCTCGCGCGACGGCGTCATTGTCATTGTTCGGCAATGAACGTCTCGCTATAAGGGCGCCGAATGCATTCGGAGGATTCTCGAGCATGGGCCTGGCTGGGGTGATCAAGGACGGCTATCGGCCGTCGGATAACGAGCCGTTCATGAACGAGCGTCAGAGAGATTATTTCCGGCGCAAGTTGGTGGACTGGAAGGAAGGCATTCTTCGCGAAAGCCGCGAAACGCTGGCGGCGCTGCAAAGCGAGAGCGAGAATCATCCCGACATCGCCGATCGCGCCTCGTCGGAAACCGATCGCGCCATCGAACTGCGCGCGCGCGACCGCCAGCGCAAGTTGATCGCCAAGATCGAAAGCGCGCTGGGGCGGCTCGAGGAAGGCACCTACGGCTATTGCGAGGAGACCGGCGAGCCGATTTCGCTGCGCCGTCTCGACGCTCGCCCGATCGCCACCCTTTCGGTGGAAGCGCAGGAGCGCCATGAGCGGCGCGAGCGGATCTATCGCGACGATTGACGCCCCGCGCGGCGTGGCGCGTCAGCCCAATCCCGCTCGCTTGAGCCGCGTCACGGCGTTGTCGAGGGCGCTGAGGAAATTCGATCGGTCGCGGGCCGAGAACGCCTTCGGGCCGGCGGTCGTCTCGCCCGTCGAGCGCAAATGATCCATCAGGTTCCGGGTCGCCAGCGCCATGCCGATCGAGGCGTCGGTGAAGCGCTTTCCCGTCGATGTCAGAACCTCGGCGCCGGTCTTGACGCAGCGGCTCGCCAGCGGAATGTCCGCCGTCACGACGATGCAGCCGCGCCCCGCCCGCCCGGCGATCCAGTCGTCGGCGGCGTCGGAGCCGGCGCCGACGACGACCTGCTCGACGAGGGGATCGCGGGGGACCCTTGATCGGGCTGTTGGCGACGATCGTCACCTTCACGCCATAGCGCTGCGCGACCCGATAGACCTCGTCCTTGACCGGGCAGGCGTCGGCGTCGACCAGGATTTCGATCGGCATGGGTTTGAGTCCGGGCGGCGGCGCAGCGGCGAAACGACAGGAAAGCGCCGATCCGCGCCGGTTGTCGACGGACGCCATCCGGGCAGGCGCCCAAAACGCGCGCGTCAGAACGCGCCAATGATCTGTCCGACCGCCAATCGGCTCAAATCTTATCAATCGCGCGTCGGCTCTGTTCGCCTTGTCGGGCGATTTTTCCCTGCGGTTAGTCAATCCTTGGGCCGGCGCGGCGTAGACGTTCGCAGGAACGCTCCCGCTCGCGCGCGCGTTCAATCGATTCGCCGGCGCCTCCCCCCAGTCCGGCGTCGGGACGCCCAGACCCCGCGGCGTCCCGCTCAAGGGCCTCGCTTCGGCGAGGCCCTTTTTTCTTGCGCCCCGCTGCGTTCGCTCCGGCGCGTCAGGCGGCCTTGGGGGCCGGCCAGAACACGCCGCCGCGCATCGGCCGCGGCGCGCCGGTGGTGGTTGGCAGCGACAGCGGCAGGCCGCGGCGCGAGCGCAGCGCGAGATAGGCGAAGCATTGCGCCTCGATCACGTCGCCGTCATAGCCGATCGCCTCGATCGGCTCGACCGGCGCGCCGAGCCGGGCTGCAAGCGCGTCCATCAAGGTGCGGTTGCGGCGCCCGCCGCCGCATACCAGCCAGCGCAACGGCGGCGCGGCGACATGGCGCAAAGCCGCGGCGGTCGCCTCAATGGTGAAGGCGGCGAGCGTCGCCGCGCCGTCGGCGTCGCCGAGTAGGTCCACTTCGCGCGCCAGGCCGTGAAAATGGTTGCGGTCGAGCGATTTGGGCGGCGCGCGGTCGAAATAGGGATCGCTCATCAGCCGCGCCAGCACGCTGGAATCGACGCGCCCGGCCGCCGCCAGCGCGCCGCCTTCGTCATGGGTGAGGCCGCGCCGGCGCGCCACGAAATCGTCGAGCAGCGCATTGGCCGGGCCGGTGTCGAACGCGACGATCGCGCCGTCCGCCCCGAGCCAGGTGACGTTGCCGACGCCGCCCCAGTTCAGCGCCATCAGCGGATGCGGCAGGCCGGCGCAGATCGCCGCGTGATAGAGCGGGACGAATGGCGCGCCTTCGCCGCCCGCCGCGACGTCGGCGGCGCGAAAATCATTGACCACGTCGAGGCCGAGCAACCGGCTGGCGCGCGCGCCGTCGCAGAGCTGGCGGGTGAAGCGTTCGCGCGGCCGATGCAGGATCGTCTGGCCGTGCAGGCCGACCAGCGCGATCGTCTCGCGCCGCACGCCGAATTTGTCGATGAACGCCTGCACCGCCGCGACATGCGCGTCGGTCACCGCGCGCTGGAGGTCGTCGAGCGGCGCGCGGGCGACGTCGGGGTTGGCGACGGCCTCGCGCAGCGCGTGGGCGACTTCGGGCGGATAGGCGAAGGTGGCGCCGGGGCCGGGTTCGACCCTCGTCTCGCCGTCGCTGGCGATCAGCGCGACGTCGATGCCGTCCATCGAGGTGCCGGAGATGACGCCGATCGCCTTGAGCAGGGGCGCGGCCGCACTCATGCGCGCGCTCCGATCGTCGCAGTCAGTTCGCCGACGCCTTCGATCGCGCCTTCCAGCCGGTCGCCGGGAGCGACCGGTCCGACCCCGGCGGGCGTGCCGGTGAAGATGAGGTCGCCGGGCGCCAGATGATAGAAGCCGGAGAGATGGGCGATGATCTCGGGGACCGACCAGACCAGCTCGCTGATGTCGGCCGACTGGCGCGTCTCGCCGTTCTGGCGCAGCGTGATTCGCCCCCTGGCGGGATGGCCGATGCGCGAGACCGGGGCGATGGCGGAGACCGGCGCGCCCGCCTCGACGTCCTTGCCGAGCGTCCACGGCCGCTGCTTGGCGCGTTCGGACAATTGCAGGTCGCGCCGCGTCATGTCGAGGCCGCAGGCGTAGCCGTAGACCGCGCCGAGCGCGTCGGCGGCGGCGATCCGGAACGCCGGGGCGCCGATCGCCACCACCAGCTCCATTTCGAAATGATAGTTCTCGGTGCCCGGCGGGTAGGGGAGCGTCGCGCCCGACTGGCGCAAGGCCGTCGCGCTCTTGGAGAAATAGAACGGCTTTTCGCGGTCGACCGTCAGGCCCATTTCGCGGGCGTGGTCTTCGTAGTTGCGGCCGACGCAAAAAATGCGCAGCACCGGATACATGAGGTCGAGGCCGTCGACCGGAAGCGCCGGCGCCGGCGGCGGTTCGAACAGAAATCTGGCCATGCGCTCACTCCTTCTGATTCGCTCCGGGAACCCATAGCACATCGGCCTTTCCGCGATCATTGGCGGCGCGCGCCGCGACGAACAGGAAATCCGACAAGCGGTTGATGTAGGCGATCGCCGCCGCGCCGACCGGCTCGCCGTCGCCGGCGGCGAGCGCGACGATTGCCCGCTCGGCGCGGCGGCAGATCGCGCGCGCCAGATGCAGCGCGGCGGCGGCCGGCGCGCCGCCAGGCAGCACGAACGAGCGCAATGGCGAAAGATCGGCGTTGAGCTCATCGATCGCCGCCTCCAGCCAGGCGACCTGGCTCATCAGGATTCGCAGCGGCGCGCGGGCGGCCTTGCGGCTTTCGACTTTTCTCGGCTCGGGCGTGCAGAGATCGGCGCCAAGATCGAACAGGTCGTTCTGGATGCGCTTCAGCATCGCGTCGATCGCCTGGAGGCCGGCGTCGGAGGACGCCGCGGTGACCACGCGGGCGAGCCCGATCGCGCTGTTGGTCTCGTCGACCTCGCCATAGGCGGCGACGCGAGGATCGAATTTCTGGCGCCGCTCGCCGTTGCCGAGGCCGGTCGTGCCGTCATCGCCGGTGCGCGTGTAGATCGTGTTGAGCCTGACCATCGCCGGTCCTTGATGTCGCGCCGCGCCGCTGCAACGGGCTCGGCGATGGTAGCGGATCGGCCCCTGCCCGTTCAATGCAGGTTTTCGACACGAATTGGTCGCCGAGCGCCGTCAAGGAAAGGACAATCGAAAAGATGCTCGCGCGCGCGGCCTGAATCGGCCAAAATCAATTTCAGGCCGGACCTGTTTCAAGGGAACGCCGCTGAGAGCGGCGCCGTCCGCCGGGAGGAATTGCGATGCGCCGTTGGCGGATTGTCGGCGTGAATTTCGACCATATCCATATGGGCGACCTGCTGCGGGAGGTCGCCGAGCATCCGGACGCGGAGATCGCCGGGGTGTGCGATCGCGACGTCGCGCGGATGAGCGGCGCGATATCGACATTCCAGATTCCCGCCGAGCGGGTGTTCACCGACGTCGACGCGTGCCTTGCCGCGTGCCGCCCCGACCTGGTGGTGCTGTGCCCGGCGACCGCCGATCACGCCTCGGCGGTCGAACAGGTCGCGCCGCATGGCGTCGATATGCTGGTCGAAAAGCCGTTCGCCGCCTCGCTCAGCGACGCCGACCGGATGATCGCGGCGGCCGAGCGGGCGGGCGCGCGGCTGGCGATCAACTGGCCGCTCGCCTGGTATCCGCCGCATGTGACGACCAAACGGCTGATCGGCGAAGGGCTGATCGGCGAGGTCATCGAGGTTCATTTCTACGACGGCAATCGCGGGCCCGGCTATCACCTGGCCGACAAGGTGGAGGTTTCCGACGAGGAGGCGCGGCGATCCCGCGCGACCTCATGGTGGTACAAGGCGGCGTCGGGCGGCGGCAGCCTGCTCGACTATCTCGGCTATGGCGCGACGCTGGGAACCTGGTTCATGGACGGACGCGCGCCGCTCGCCGTCACCAGCGTCGTCGACGAGCCCGAAGGCCTGGAGGTCGACGAGCATTCGATCACCGTCTGCCGATACGCCAGCGGACTGTCGAAGTTCGAGACCCGCTGGGGCACGTTCACCGATCCGTGGACGCTTCAGCCGCAGCCCAAATGCGGCTTCGTGGTGGTGGGGAGCGAGGGCACGATCTCGAGCTACGACTTCGAAGCGCATGTCGGCGTGCAGACCCGAAGCCAGCGCGCGGTGCAGAGCATCCCCGTCGATGTGCTGACGGCGCCGTTCCGCAAGCCCATCGAATACGTGCTTCATTGCAAGGAGAGCGGCAGCCCGATCGTCGGGCCGCTGAGCCCGGCGTTTTGCCGCACCGCGCAGCGCATCGTCGACACCGCCGCGCTGTCGGCCCGGCAGAAGCGGACCCTGGACCTTCTAAGGCCGACACTCAATCAGGTACTCGAGTAGTAACGGCAAATCATGATTCACGCCGTCCATCGGCAAGATGGAGGGCTCCACGAGCAGGCTGTTTTGGTTGAATGACGAGCAGTGGGCAGCGATCGAGCCATACGTGCCAAAGAACCAGCCTGGGTACGGCGGTTCGATGATCGGCGAGTGATTTCCGGCATCATCCACGTCCTGAAGACAGGCTCCCGTCGCATCGACTGTCCGAAAGAATACGGCCCGTCCACCACGGCCTATAACCGCTTCAATCCTTTTGGATATGATGCGCTCCGAGAAGAATGAGTGCCGATGATGACGCGCAAACACTGCTGCGAACGTATGGAATACGATCTGAACCATGTCTGCGACATGCACCCAGAACGGTCTGAGTGCCCCGACGCACTGATCTCATACAATGAAAAATCCGGCCGCTATGGAATCTTCGTTCACGATGGCGGAAGTTCGGCCATTACCATCAACTATTGCCCATGGTGTGGACGATCCCTTGCCGAAAGCAGATCCGATTGAGTCTGGAGCCTAGCATGAGCCCCGACAACGCAACGCTGAGCGACCGGCCCTCGCCGGACGCCTATGCGCTGGTGACGAGCGAGGCGAAGGCGATTCCTGCGCCGATCCTCGACTATGCGCCGCCGATGCCGCGCGACCGCTCGATCGGCATCGGGCTGATCGGGGCCGGCGGGATCAGCTTCGCGCATCTCGACGCCTACCGGAAATACGGGCTGAGGGTCGTGGCGATTGGCGATCGGCACCTCGATCGCGCGCGGCTGAGGCGCGACGCTTATTTTCCCGACGCCGAGGCGACCGACCGGGTCGACGAGCTGTTCGGACGGCCCGACATCCCGGTGCTCGACATCACCGTCCATCCCAGGGATCGCGTTGCGCTTATGCGGCGGGCGCTGGAAGCCGGCCAGCACGTTCTGTCGCAGAAGCCGTTTGTGCAGGACTTGCAGGTCGGCCGCGACCTCGTGGCGCTCGCTCAAAGCAAGGGCCTGCAACTCGCAGTCAACCAGAATGGCCGCTGGGCGCCGCATCTGTCCTGGATGCGCGAGGCGGTCGACGCCGGGCTGATCGGCGAGGTCACCGGCGTTCATGTCGCGATCGATTGGGACCACAGTTTCATCAAGGGCACGCCGTTCGCCGACATGCCGTTTGTGATTCTCGAAGATTTCGGAATCCATTGGTTTGATTTTCTCGTCAGCGTCATCGGCGATCGGGCGGACATGGTGTTCGCCACAGCCTCGCGCGCCCACGGCCAGTCCGTCGCTGCGCCGCTGCTGTCGCAGGCGATCGTCACCTTCCCGGGCGGGCAAGCCTCTCTCTCATTCAACGGCGCCGCCCTATACGGCGCCTCGGACACGACCGTCGTTGCGGGCTCGCGCGGGACGCTGCAAAGCATCGGGCCGGACCTCGGACGGCAGACGGTGCGCCTCTCGACCGCCGAGGGCTTGGCGCAGCCCGAGTTGACGGGGCAATGGTTCAACGACGGCTTCGCCGGAACGATGGGCGCGCTGCTCCGCGCCATCGAGTCCGGCGAGGAGCCGATCCATTCGGCGCGGCGCAATCTGGCGGCGTTGCGCCTGTCGCAGGCGGCGATCGAAAGCGCCCGCAGCGGCGCGCCGGTTCGCCTCGGCTGACAAACCGTCTCCTCGCAATCAAGGAATGCTGAATGGCCGCGACGCTCAAGGGACCCGGACTCGTGATCTCCCAGTTCGCCGGCGACGAGGCGCCGTTCAATTCCTGGCCGGCGATCTGCCGCTGGGCGGCGGGCCTCGGCTACCGCGGCATCCAGCTTCCGGCCGGCGACGATCGGTTTCTCGAGCCTGGGGAGGGCGGCCGAATCGAAGGATTATTGCGACGAAGTCGCCGGCGTCGGCCGTGAGCACGGGATCGAGATCACCGAACTCTCCACCCACCGGTTCGGCCAACTCGTCGCGGTGCATCCGGCCTTTGACGGGGCTTTCGACGTCTTTGCGCCGGAAGCGCTGCGCGGCCGCCCCCAAGCGCGCCAACGATGGGCGGTGGGCCAACTCGAACTCGCCGCGCGCGCCTCCCGCAACCTGGGCCTGAACGTCGCGGCCTCCTTCACCGGCGCGCTCGCCTGGCCGCTGTTCTATCCGTGGCCGCCACGCCCGCCGGGCCTGATCGAGGAGGCGTTCGCCGAACTCGCCCGCCGCTGGCGCCCGATCCTCGACGTGTTTGACGACGCAGGCGTCGACGTCGCCTACGAACTGCATCCGGGCGAGGACACATTCGACGGCGCGACTTTCGAGCGGTTTCTGGAGAGTGTGGGCAATCATCCGCGCTGCGCGATCAACTACGATCCCTCGCATTTCGTGCTGCAGAAACTGGACTACCTCGCCTTCATCGATCTCTACCACCCGTGGATTCGCGGCTTTCATGTCAAGGACGCCGAGTTCAACCCCGACGGCCGACAGGGCGCCTATTCCGGCTTCGAGTCGTGGCTCGGTCGGGCGGGGCGCTTCCGCTCGCTGGGCGACGGGCAAGTCGATTTCGGCGCGGTGTTCTCGAAGCTGGCGGCCTATGGCTACGACGGCTGGGCGGTGATGGAGTGGGAGTGCTGCCTCAAGCATCCAGAGGATGGCGCGCGCGAGGGCGCGCCGTTCATCGCCGCGCATATCATCCGCACGACCGACAAGGCGTTCGATGATTTCGCCGGCGGAGCATCCGACGCCGGGCGACCGCGGCGGAGTTTGGGTCTCGAAGACGCGAAGAAGCGGGCGCCTTGAGGCGAACGGCCGGCGACGCGCGATGCGCGAAGCGGGAACGACTCGGGCGTCGTTGCGCTGTTGACACGCTTGTCGTCACGTCGCTACCCTGACGCGGCATGACGATGGCCTCCGGCGAAGGTCCGGCGCGATCAAGATAAACGGGCGTCTGATTGTGCTTGAAAAATGCGTTGCGGCGCGATCGCTGCGACGCGCGTGCTGGATTGCGCCAGCCGCCAAACGGGAGGAACCGATGAAGCTTTACAATAGTGTCGCCGCGCTCGCTTTGGGCGCGGCTGTGTGGGCGGTCGCTCCGGTCAGCGGCGCCAGCGCCGCCGACCAGTTCGTGATCGGCGTCTCGAACACCCATATCGGCAATAGCTGGCGCGAGGAGTTCGTCTGCTCGATCAAGGCCGAAGCGCTTGGCCTCGGGCCTCGTCTCGAAGATCGTCCTGGCCAATCGCGAAGCCGGGCCGGCTGAGCAGATCGCCGATCTGCGCACGATGATTTCGGCGGGCGTCAACGCCATCATCATCAACCCGTCGGACGAGAAGGCGCTGAACGGCGTCATCAAGGCGGCGGCGGAGAAGGGAATCATCGTCGTGGCGGCGGACCAGCCGGTCAGCGCTCCGGAGGCGTATATCGTCACCGGCGACCAGGTGACCTACGCCAAGGTCGGCGCCAAATGGCTCTTCGATCAGTTGAAGGGCAAGGGCGAGGTCTATGAGATGCGCGGCATCGACGGCGCGCCCGGCGACGGCGTCCGGCAGTCGGGTTTCGAGACGGTCCTGAAGGATAATCCCGGCATCAAGGTGGTCGCTACGACGTTCATGGACTGGTCCAACGAAAAGGCCGCGCAACAGATGTCGACCATGCTCGCTTCGGGCAAGCAGTTCGACGGGGTGTGGACCTCCGGCATCGACTATACGGTGATCGAGGCGATGAAGGCCGCGCATAAGCCGTTCGTGCCGTTTGTCGGCGCGGACAACAACGGCTTCATCAAGCAGTTGATCGACTACAAGAAGGACGGCCTCGCCGGCATCGCGGTCGCCAATTCTCCGGCGATCGGCGCGGCGGGCCTCGTCGTCGCCCTCGACGTTCTGCAGAAGAAGCCTCGCGACAAAGTGACGACGGTTCCGACCGCCTGGTACGACAACACGACCGACGAAGGCGTCGCGAAGCTGAAGGCGCTCTACGATCCGGATGTCGCGGCGACCGACCCCGTCTACGGTCCGGAAAAGGACTACGGACACTTCACCGCCGCGCAGGAGAAGGCGTGCAAAGGCCCCGGCGAGTGATCGGCCGAGCGTTTCGACGCTGACCGGACTCCACGTTTGAGACGTTTTCGCGGCGCGGCGCACCCTGAGCGCGCGCCGCGGGAGCGATTTCGGGACCGGGCCGCCGTCGAGAGCGGCCCGTCACCCATCCCTCGCGTTCGGTGGCCGTCGAGGATTCCAGGACAAGCAATTGATCGGACGAGACACCGGCGGAACGGCGACTTCGTGAGCGCGACGGAAAATCTCCTCGAGGTTCGCAACGTGAGCAAGCGTTTCGGCTCGGTCGTCGCGTTGCGATCGGCGACGATGAGTGTGCGCGCCGGCGAGGTCCATGCGCTGATGGGCGCCAACGGCGCGGGCAAGAGCACGCTCGTCAAAATCCTGACCGGCGTTTTCATGGCCGACGGCGGCGTCATCGCGGTCGACGGCGCGGCGCGATCGTTTCGCTCGCCCAAGGAGGCGCGGCTCTCCGGCATCGTGTCGGTCTATCAGGACCCGGCGCTGGTGCCCGATCTGACCGTCGCCGACAACATGCGCCTGGCCGATGTGGGGCTGAAGGCGGTGCAGGCCTGGCTCGGCGACCTCGGCGTCGAAGGCCTCGAATTCAACGCCTATGTGCGCGATCTTCCCTATCCGCTCCTGCGCCTGATCGACCTCGCCCGCGCGCTGGCGTCCGACCCGACCGTCCTGCTGCTCGATGAGATCACCGCGGCTCTGCCGGCCGATCTGTCGCAAAGCGTTTTCCGCGTCGTTCGCCTGTGGCGCGAGCGTGGTCATTCGGTGATCTTCATTTCGCACCGAATGGCCGAGGTCGCGGCGCTTTGCGATCGCGCCACGGTGCTGCGCGACGGCGTCGTCGTCGGGGTGACGGACACCGCGCGCGGCAGCGAAGAGCGGATCGTCTCACTGATGCTGGGCGAGGATGGGGCGAAGCCGCGCGCTCACGAAATCGCCGGCCCGGCGCAAAAGCGCGGCGCCTCGGCCACCGCGCCGGCGCTCGAGGTTCGCGGGCTGCGATGCCGGCCCATGCTCAACGACGTCTCTTTCAGTTTGCATGCGGGGGAAGTGCTGGGCGTGGCGGCGCTGGAAGGGCAGGGCCAGGAGGAATTGTTCGATTGCATCGCCGGCGTGCGTCGCAGCGACGGCGGGGAGATTCTGGCGAACGGCAAGACGCTGAGGCTTCGTCATCCCGCCGACGCGATCGCGGCCGGACTCGTGCTGGTTCCCGCCAATCGCCTGCAGGCGCTGCTGCAACAACGTTCGATTCGCGAAAACGTCGCGCTGCCGGAATTCCGCAGTCTGCGAAAATGGGGTCCGATCCGCCTGCTCGACGAGCGCAAGCGCGTCGCATCGGCGGTGAAAAGGCTGCAGATCGACACCCGCGCCGAGTCGGAAGTGCGGCGGCTCAGCGGCGGCAATCAGCAGAAGGTGGTGATCGCCCGCTGGATCGCCAACGGCTTCAAGACGTTGCTCTGTTTCGACGCCACGCGCGGCATCGACATCGGCACCAAGCATCAGATCTACGATCTCGTGCGGGAACTGGCGGCGGCTGGATCGGCGGTCCTTCTGTTCACGTCGGAGCTTCCGGAAATACAGCTCGTCTGCGACCGCACGCTCGTGCTGTTCGGCGGCAAGATCGTCCAGGAAATGCCCGCCAGCGCCGCAGACGAGGGAACGCTGCTGCGCGCCGCGCATGGGCTCGCGCCGCAAGGCGAAGCGGCATGACCGACCATGTCCCCGCGGCGCAGTCGCGGAGCCGGAACACGGCGTTCGCAGACCGGGCCAGAACCGTCGTCTTCCGCCACCCCGCGCTGTTTGGCATGCCGCTGCTGCTGGCGGTCTTCCTCGCGGCCACCGTGGCGATCCACCCCCGGTTTCGACTCATTCGACGCGCAGTCGGTCGCGATGGCGGCGCTGCCGCTCGCCTTCGCCGCCGCGGCGCAGACGGTGGTCATCATCTCGGGCGGCATCGACCTGTCGATCGGCTCGGTGATGGCGGTCTGCAACGTGCTGGCGGCCAGCACGATGGAGGAGGCGGGCTTCGGGCAGGCGCTTCTGCTCGCCGTGGCGATCCTGTTCGTCGGAGCGATCATCGGCGCGGTCAACGGCTGCCTCGTCGTGGCGTCGCGGGTGCCCGACGTCATCGTGACGCTGACCACCGGCTTCATCTGGGGCGGCGTGGCGCTGCTGATTCGCGAGCGGCCCGGAGGCGGCGCGCCGGACGAGTTTCTGGCGCTCGGCACCGGCGCCCAATTCTCGCCATGGGTGTCGAACTCGCTGATCCTGCTGGTCGTCTCGGTGGCGATCATCTGGATTCCGGTGCGCCGGAGCAAGGTCGGCCTCGTCATCTACGCGGTCGGCAGCGACCGGATCGCGGCGTTTCGCAGCGGCGTCAACATCGGCCGCGGCCGGTTCCTCGCCTATGTGTTCGGCGGGCTGTTCAGCGCGCTCGGCGGCCTGGGCCTGACGATGACGACCGGAATCGGCTCGCCGCGCGCCGGAGTCCTCTACACGCTGAGCGGACTGGCGGCGGTGGTCATCGGCGGCGTCAGCCTCGTCGGCGGGCGCGGCGGCATCGTCGGGCCGATCATCGCCGCCTTCGTGCTGACCCTGATCCCCGCCGACCTGATCTTTCTCAACATCGATCCGAACTTCGGTCAGGTGATCCAGGGCACGCTGATCGTGCTGGTGGTGATGGTCGGGGGATTCGCAACGCTGGCGCGGAGCCGCAAATGAGCGCGCCGAGCGATCTCTCCGCGCCGCGCGCGCCTGACGGGTTCGCCCGCCTGCTCCAGGCGATGCAACGCCATACGATCATCGTGCTGATCCTGCTGCTGCTGCGTTTTCGTCGGCTGCGTCGAGGTCGGTGAAGCCCGGCACGGTCAATCCGGTGTGGCTGTCGAATACGCTCTTGTTCGCCGCGCCGCTCGGCATTCTCGCCGCCGGCCAGACGCTGGTGATGCTGACCGGCGGCATCGATCTGTCGGTGGTCAGCGTCGCCACCGGCTCCGCCTTCCTGATGACGACGACGGCGCTGCATTTCGGCGAGGGATGGGCGGTTGTCGTCGGTCTGCTGCTCGGTCTCGTGGTCGGCCTGATCAATGGCGTCGGCATCGCCGTGCTCCGCGTCCAGCCGCTGGTGATGACGCTCGGCTCCGGCCTGATGACCCAGGGCGTGGTCATCGTCTACAGCCAGAGAATTCTGGCCACCCGGTCGGTCGTGCCCGAGTTCATCCATGTCCTGGGCTCCGGCCGGCTTGGCGGCTTGGTTCCGGTCGATCTGTTCCTGTGGGCGCCGATCGCCATGGTGGTGATCCTCGGCCTGCGCAACTCGGGCTTCGGGCGGCTGCTCTATGCGATCGGCGACAACCGCGAGGCCTGCCAGTTGGCCGGCGTCCGCGTCTGGCGGGTCCTGCTCGCCGATTATGTGATCTGCAGCCTGCTCGCCGCGGTGGCGGGGATCGTGCTGGTCGGCAACACCAATTCGGCTGACCTCAGCCTCGCCGAAACCTATCTTTTGCCCTCCATCGCCTCGGTGATCATCGGCGGAACCTCGATCTTCGGCGGGCGCGGCGGCTATGCCGGCAGTATCGTCGGCGCGCTGGTCCTGACCGTGCTGAACGGGCTGCTGACGCTGCTGGATTCCCCGGAGCCGGTCAAACAGATCCTTTACGGCGCGATAATTTTCCTAATGGCCACGGCCTATACGCGCCTGACCGAATGAGGCGCGCATAGGCCGACGACGGTTGCTTACAGCGCGCTCCAGCCGACCGCCGCGAGCAGGATCAGCACGACGACCGGCGGCGCGGCGCGGGCGTATTCGCGATTGAACACGACGGTCGCGGCCGCGGCCAGCATGACCGCGCCGCCGAGCGCCGCGCCGAGGAGACGGGTCGTCGTTACGGCGAGCAGCACAGCCGTTGCGAATTCCAGTGCGCCGGTGACGAAGCGAAACCAGTCCGGATATCCCCAACGCCGATACTCGGCGATGGTGGAGCCGCGGCCGGCGACATTGATTGCGCCGCCGAGAACGAAAAAGGCGGCGAGCGCCCAGGCGAGGATCAGACTCAAGGTTGTGAGGGACATCGGAGTCGCCCTTGTCGAGCGAAGGCCGCCAGCGGGGGCAGCGAGCGCCTGACCGCAATCAGGGCCATCTTCGCGAGGGGAAGGAATGCGGCGCTCTTGCTATTCCCGCTGGTCCGATCGGGAGCGCCGCGCGGATTTCAGGCCTGGCGCGCGCGGATGAACGCGCCGGCTTCCTCGATCGACTGCATGCCCTCGTCGAGGATCGGCGCGTAGAGCTGCCAGATGTGGCACATGCCGTCGAACACCTTCAGTTCGGCCGCCACCCCGGCCGCTCTCATGCGCGAAACCAGCGTTGCGGAATCATCGCGCAGTCTTTCCCAGCTTCCGACATGCGCGAGGGTCGCCGGCAGACCGGCGAAATCGGCGCAGAGCGGCGTCGTGGCGGGCGACTTGCGGTCGCCGGCGCCGAGATAGAGGCCGATGCTGGCCTCCAGCAATTCCGGCGACAGGATCGGGTCGTCGGAAACCTCGCGGTGCGAAGCGCCTTCGCCGGCAAAGTCGAGCCACGGCGACATCACCGCCAGCGCGGCCGGCGTCGGCAGCCCGGCGTCGCGGGCGCGCACCGCCGTGGCGATGGCCAGGTTGCCGCCTGCCGAATCCCCGCTGAGGGCGATCCTGCCCGGCGCATAGCCCTGATCGAGCGCCCATCGATACACCGCGAACGCGTCGTCATGGGCGGCCGGGGCGGCATGTTCGGGGGCGAGCCGATAGTTGGGGACCAGCACCGCGCAATTGGCGACGCGCGCAAGATTGGTGGTGACGACGCGGTGGGTGCGGCTGGAGCCGAAGAAGAAACAGCCGCCGTGGTAGAAGATGATCAGGCTCGTCGCGTCGCCGCCGGTCGGCAGGATCAGCTCGCCCTCGAAGGCGCCGCCGCTGACCCGCTCGATCCGCATGCCTTCCGCTCCTGGAAGCTGGCTGGTGGCCGTTTCGACATAGTCCCGCATCATCGCCGGGGTGGGGTTTGGCGGCGGCGGATGATGGGCGGCGTGTTCAAGAATTCCGGCGAGTTGCTGTGTGGACATTTGGCTCTCCCATGCCGGCGCCGGCGGTTTCGCGCCATGATCGGCGGCGAGGCGACGGCGCATTCGATGCAGGAGAAGATGGTCGCTTTCATAAAACGGTTGAATAGGGTAATCTGGAAACGATTATTTCATTTATGAGAAGATTGGAGCGCCGCCATGACGACGTCATCGCCCGGGGTGCTGGCGATGCAGGATATGGCGTTGTTCGTCGAGGTGGCGCGCGCCGGCAGCTTCACCAGGGCCAGCGACATCTCCGGCGTGCCGATCGCCACGCTGTCGCGGCGCATTGCGACGCTGGAAAAGCGTGTCGCGGTGCGGCTGTTCGAGCGCACCACGCGGCGTCTCGCGCTGACCGAACCCGGCAAACGCTATCTCGAGCGCTGCGAGCGCATCGTGCAGGAGGCCGGCATCGCGCATCAGGCGCTGATGGACGCGGCGAAGCGGCCGGCCGGGCGGCTGCGCCTGTCGATGCCGGTCGAGTTCGGCCTCTCGTCGATCGCCCCGATCATCGACGAGTTCGCGCGGCGCTACCCCGAGATCACCTTCGACCTCGACCTGTCGCCGCGGCCGGCCAATCTCGTCGATCAAAATGTCGACGTCACCATTCGCCTCGGCGAGATCAAGGATCCGTCGCTGATCGTTCGCCGGCTTGGCGGCGCGGCGCGGGTGCTCTACGCGGCGCCGTCCTATCTCGCCAGAAGCGCCGCGCTTGAGCGCCCCGCCGATCTGGACAAGCACGATTGCATCCTCCAGTCTTACATGGCTCAGCCGAATGTCTGGCGGCTGATCGCCGGCGATGAAGCGGTCGACGTCGCGGTGCGCGGCCGGTTTTCGACCAACAATGTCTCGATGACATTGAAACTGGCCGAGCAGGGGCATGGCGTCGCCGCGTTGTCGCCGCTGATCGCGCGGCCGGTCTATGACGCGGGTCTGGTGCAGCGCGTGCTCGACGAGTGGAGCCTGCCGCCGATGCCGGTCCACGCCGTCATGACCTCGCGGCTGGTTCCGGCGCGGGTGAGGCTGTTCGTCGATTTCCTCGCCAGCCGCCTGACGGTTTGAAGGGAAGGAGGCGCGGGTGACTCGACGATCTTCGTTCGCCGTCGGGCAGCGGCTGATCTTCGCGACGCTTGCCCTCCTCTCGCTCCCTGTCGGCGCTTCTGCGCAGGAGGCGACTGCCCTGCCGGGGCCGGCCGCGCCGGCCTTTCATCCCCAAGCCGATGTCGCCGTCGCGAATCCGGACAGCAGCCCGACGCCCGATCAGTCGGAATGGCGGGCCGAAACCGAGGCGGCGCGCCAACGTCATGCGGAATGGCTGTCTTGCGTGCTGGCGCGGCGCTTCAAATGCGGCGCTGGGTCAGTCGCCGACCCGATGGACGCGTTGCTCGCTGACGAGACCCTGCTCGTGGGCGACGTTGTCTCGACGCCGCATGGGCTGAAGGTCTTTCGCGGGCCGCCGCAAACGCCTCATCGATGGGAGGACTTCCAGTGAGTCCGGCTTGCGCGCGTCGCCCTGCCCCTTGCCCCTCGTCATTCGATCGAGGATCTGTGGAGCGTAGTGCGAAATAATCGAATCGCGCGCGGCCTTCGCTATTGAGCCATTGTTCGCATGGAGGTGATTTTTTTCACCGCTGAGAGCTTGTCAATGACGCGCGCAGCGCGCCGCCTTCGGCGGTGGCCCGGAGGGCCATCGTTGACAAGCTCTCAGCGGCGAAACACGCCCCGCCATGCGAAACGACGGATCATTCCCGACCGGCTCGGTTCGATCATAAATCATCTCTCTACGCGTCGCGCACAAAGCTGTTCATATCCTGAACGACGCTTCCGCGAAGGATCGGCACGCAGGCCGCGGGAAATTCCTGGGCGATCGTGTGCCCCTGATCTTTCAACTGCTGGATGAAGCCGTCGAGATTCTTCATCGCCGCGAGCAGATGGTCGTGCAGAACCAGCAGGACTTCCGGCTGTGTCGCGCAAGCCCGCAGCGCGCGGCCGACCCACGCCTCGGAATCCTCCCAGTCGCGCGGCACGACATTCCACAGAACGCAGGTGAACCCTTCGCGAATGAGATAGTCGCGGGCGGCGCGATTAAGCAGCCGCCGATCGAGATGGCCGCCGCCGCCGAAGGGCCGAAAGAATTTGTCGCGATGCGCCAGCGAGCCGATGACCTCTTGCGCGGCGACGATCTCGCGCTCGACCGCATCGGGCCGCGGGTCGTCGCCGAGCGGTGCGCTATGGGTCATCGAATGATTGCCGATCCAGTGTCCGGCGGCATGGGCCGCTTCGGCGCGGCGGCGATGGTCGGGATCGGCCATGCGCTCGCCGACGACGAAAAAACTCGCCAACACGGAATGCCGCTCCAGGGCCTTCAGCACCATTGGGGTGGCTTGGTCATCGGGTCCGTTGTCGAACGTCAGAGTCACCTGCGCCAACGATTCTACGCCGCGCCGACAATCTCGCGGCGAACGATCGCCGCGCCCTCGACCATCGCTTCGAGCTTGTGGAAGGCGACATCGCGCGGCAGGTATTTCATCCCGCAGTCCGGCGCGACGATGACGCGCTCGGCAGGGACATGCGCCAGCCCGCGGCGGATGCGCTCGGCGACGGTCGCCGGCGTTTCAATGGCGTGGGTCGACAGATCGATGACGCCGAGAATGATTGTCTTGCCCGGCAGTTTTTCGAGGACCGCGCAATCGAGATTGGACTGGGCCGTCTCGATCGAGATTTGCTGGACCGCGGCGCCTTCCAGTTCGGCAAGGAAGGAATAGCCAGACGGCCGCTGATGAACCAGCGCGGCGTAGCCGAAGCAGATATGCAGCGCGGTCTTGCCCGACACGCCGGCCAATGCGCGGTTCACCACCTTGACGCCGTATTGGCGCGCCTTGTCGGGGCTCGACTGCATGTAGGGTTCGTCGATCTGCACGATGTCCGCGCCGGCTCGCGAACAGGTCCTTGATCTCCGCGTTGATGGCGTCGGCGTAACCCATCGCCACCGCGACCTCGTCGTTGTAGAAGTCGTCCTGCGCCTGCTGCGCCATGGTGAAGGCGCCGGGCACCGTGATCTTGATCGGATGCCTGGTGTGGGCGCGCAGAAACGCGACGTCGCGCACCTCCACCGGATGCTTGCCGCGGATCGGGCCGACGACGCGCGGCACCGAACTCGGCTTTCCCACGCGGTCGAGGCGGACGCCGGGGTTCTCGATGTCCACGCCCTCGAGCGCCGTCGCGAAACGATTGGAATAGCTCTCGCGCCGCATTTCGCCATCCGTGACGATGTCGACGCCGGCGCTTTCCTGGTCGCGGATCGCCAGGATGGTCGCATCGTCCTGCGCCTGCTCCAGCCATTCCGGCGCGACGCGCCACAAGTCCCTGGCCCGCAGCCGCGGCACGAATTTCCCGAGCGCGGCCCGATCGATCAGCCAATCGGGCTGCGGATAGCTTCCAACCAGGGTGGTCGGGAGAATGGCGTTCATGAACCTTGTCCTCGATGGTTGCCTGAGCGATTCACTTTTTCGGAATCGCGATAAACAACGACAATTGACTGGCAAATCGACATTGCGCGCTATGATTGTTGACTGTCGTACAAATTGCTGCCACGCTCAAATTTATCGAGAATAAAGTCAAGGGAGGATGCCAGTGAACACTCGTGCGGGGCCGCCGTTTTCGCGCGGCCAAAATGGGCTCGTCCTCATTCGGCGCGCCCTGTTCGGCGCATTGACCGCCACGACGTTGTGCCTGGGCGTTGGAGCGGCGCAAGCCGAAGACGGGTGGCCGGGTCCGACGACTCCGGCCAAGGCGCCCAAGGGGATCAAGGTCGGAATCATTCCGTGCGGCGTGCAATTTCGCGGGTGCAACGCGCCGGCGCTCGGCGCGGCGGAGGCGGCCAAAGCGCTCGGATGGACGGTCACGTCGTATGACGGCGCCGGCACGCAGGAGAAGCAGAATTCATCGATCCTCGACGCCCTGTCGTCGGGCGCGAACCTGATCCTGACCACCGCGATCGATCCGAATTTCATGCAACTGGCGCTGTCGAAGGCGAAGGAAGCCGGCGTTCCGGTGATTTCGAGCTCCACCGGCACCGACACGCCCAATCCGGTCATCAAGCCCTCGGGCGACGGCCTGAAATATGTGACCGACGTCGGCACGGATTTCATCGGCGTCGGGCGCGAACTCGGCGATTACGTCGCCAAGGAATCCGGCGGCAAGGCCAACGTCGTCGTCTACGAGGACGAGGAATTCCCCTCGGCGGTGAACAGCGACATCGGCTTCGTCGAGGCGCTGAAGAAGTGCGCCGGCTGCAAGGTGTCCGAATACCAGAAGTTCACGGCGTCGCAGATCGGCGCCGTCGGACAGATGGTCGTCGGCTATCTCCAGACCCATCCCGACGTCGATTGGGTCTATGCGCCCTATGACCCTTCGGCCGCGGTGATGGTCAACGCCATCGTGCAGGCCGGTTTGCAGGACAAGGTGAAGCTGGTCAGCATCGTCGGCTCGGCGCAGAACATCGACTTCATCCGCGAGGGCAGGGTGCAGGTCGCCGACGGCGCCTTCGATAACTTCTACATGGGCTGGGCGCAGGTCGACCAGGCGATCCGGGTGCTCAACAAACAGCCGCTGATCGAGCCGAACGACGAGCGCACGCCTTACGCCGTCATCACCAAGGACAATCTGCCGCCGCCGGGCGGGGAATACGGCGCCAAGGTCGATTTCAGGGCGGCGTTCCTGAAGCTCTGGCAATAGATCGCGGGCCTGACGGCCGCCCGGTTCTTCGGCTCGGGCGGCCGTCGTCCGCTCTTTCGGCCATCGCGCGAGGGCGCGTCGCGCGGTCGCCCTGGGGCTTCGCCATGTCTGATGACGTCTCGAAAATCCAGCAGGTCCTCATCCGCTATTGCCATCGCCTCGACCGCGGCTCCGCGGAGGAGGTGGCGCAGCTTTTCGCCGAAGACGGCGTGATGCGTCCGGCCTATGAGAGTTCTGAAGCCGTTCGCGGCCGCGAGACGATCCGCCGATGGTACGAGCGCTATATTTCGCAGTCCCGCGCGGGATTGCGAAATCTGAAGCACATACCGACCGCGATGCAGGTGGATGTCGACGGCGACCGCGGATCGATCGTCGCCTATTTCACCGCGATGTTCGTGAAGGACGGCGTCTTCGTCCAGATTTTCGGGACCTACCACGATCAGATGGTGCGGGTCGGCGGCGTCTGGCTGTTCGCCGAGCATCGGATCGAAACCGATCTCGCCCTGCCCGGCGCGCCGATCGCCTCTTCTTGACGCCCGCTAGAACGCGCCTTTGAGAACGCCGCCTTCGACCCGCAGCGCGGCGCCATGCGTTCCGGACGCCGCCGGGCTGCAGAGATAGACGACGAGATTGGCGACCTCGTCGGTCGACGTGAAGCGCTTCAGCAGCGAGGTCGGACGGACCGTTCGGAAGAACTCCGCCGCGTAGTCGTCTTCGCTCTTGCCGGAATCGGCGATGCGCCTGGTGAGCCCCTGGGCCAGGGTCGGGCCGGGAAGGACCGAATTCACCGTCACGCCGGTGCCGACGAACAGTTCGGCGACGCCGCGCGCGATGGCGATATTGGCGGTCTTGGTCATGCCGTAGTGAATGAATTCGGTGGGAATCTGAATCGCCGATTCACTGGAGACGAAAACAATGCGGCCCCAGTCACGTTTGCGGAACGGGGCGATGTAGTGACGCGTCAGGCGCACGCCGCTCATGACATTGACGTCGAACAATTCCTGCCATTCGGCGTCGGTCAACGCCTCGAACGCCTTGCGCACATTCACCGCGCCGAGATTGTTGACGAGAATATCGACTTCCGGGACCGCCTCGGTCACGATGCGCGCGCCTTCCGCGGTGGCCAGATCGCCGGCGACGCCGCTGAGCATCGCCTTGGGGTTGGTTTTCTGGATCCTGGCGATTGCCGAATCCACGCGGGCCCGGGTCCGGCCGTTCACCCAGACATGGGCGCCATATTCGGCGAGCCCGGCGGCGATCGCGATCCCGATTCCGGCGGTCGAACCGGTCACCAATGCTGTCCTGCCCGTCAAATCCAGATTCATGGCTGCCCGCCTTCCACACGCCGATTTTCACCTGCCGCGACCTGTACACCGGTAAAAATCGACTGTAAATGAAAGTGTCGACAAATGGAGATTCTGCGTTTTTCGTCGACAATCCGACCCGGCTGCAATATTGAGTGCGTCGGCGATGGGCGATCGGCGCAAATCGCGTCACTTTATTCGAGTGGGCCATGAAGGCGGATGAATTCGAGATCGCGGCGAATGATTCCGCAGTCCAGGCGCCCTACAACCGAATTCGCGACGACATCATCGCCGGGTTGCTGCGCCCGGATGAAAAGCTGAAGATCCGGGACTTGCGGCTGCGCTACGAGACGGGCTCCAGCCCGTTGCGCGAGGCGTTGAGCAAGCTGACCGTCGACGGTCTGGTGACCCGCACCGAGAATCGCGGTTTCCGCGTGGCGAGCGCGGACGTCGACGCCTACGAGGATCTGGTGCAGGCGCGCTGCTGGATCGAGAGCATCGCGTTGCGCGAATTGATCGCGCACGGCACGTCGAAGTGGGAATATGGGGTGGTCATCGCGAGCTACGATCTGGAAAAATCGGCCCATTCCCTGAGCGCCGATCGTTTCGTGCCAAATCCCAATTTCGAGGCGCATCACAAGCGCTATCACATGGCCCTGATCGGCGGCTGCAACAACCGCGTCATCGAGCATATGTGCTCGCAACTCCACGATCATGCGTCGCGCTATCGCCACCTGTCGAATGTCAGGATCTACATGACCGGCGACTATCAGCGCGGCGCCGAGCACAAGGAGATCAGCGAAGCGGCGCTGGCGCGAAACGCCGACCGCGCCGTGGAGCTTCTGTGCGCGCACTATCGCCGCACCTTTGAATTGCTACGCGCGGAAACGCCGACGCCGGAGCGCAGCCTGACCGGCGCCGGCGTCTGACGGCCCGCCCTCGGTCCGCCGCCCTTTCAGCCGCCTGTGTGTCGCCTCCACGCGGCCTTCGCATCGCCATCGCCGCTGATTGACTTCCCGTCCGGCCGAGATTTATATTTATTCTGGCGCTCTGAGAAAAATTATCGACGAAGATAGCCGCGTCACCAGTTTTGGCGACGCAACGCAGAACGCTGTCGGCAGCCGACCTATCGCGAGAGGAACCGCCCCATGGCCCCGAGCCATCCGCAGCGCATCGTCGATGCTCACATCCATTGGTTCGACACCGCCAATCCCTACAAGAATCCCCACGCGCACAACTATCTGCCCGACGACTACCGGGCCGACGCGGTGGGCTACAACATCGTCGGCGTGGTCCATATCGAGGCGCATTGGGACCCGAACGACCGGGTGGGTGAGACGCGATGGGTGCGCAGTCTCGCCGACGCGGGCAAGGAGAACGGCCTGCTGAAAGGGATCGTCGGCGAGGCCGACATCTCCGCCGTCAATCTCGACCAGCTCCTCGAAGGCCACACGCGCGATCGCAGCGCGCGTTCGATCCGGCATATCGTCAATTTTCTCGGCGGCGCTCACGAGAACTGGTGGGCCGCGCAAGGCTATTCGGCGAAGCCTGGATGGATCGCCGATCAGGACTATCTGGAGAACCCGAGGTTCGTCGCCAACTTCCCGCGCCTCGCGGGCTACGGGCTGGGCTTCGACTATATGGGCTTCCCCAATCACATGAAGCCGATGGCGAAGTTGGCGCAGCAGAATCCCGGCGTCACGATTTACGTCGAGCACACCGGCATGCCCTACGACCATACGCCTGAGGGCGTCGCGGTCTGGCGCGAGGGGATGCGGGCGCTGGCCGCCGCCCCGAACGTCGTGTGCAAGATTTCCGGGCTCGGCAACACCGTGCCGAAATGGACCGAGACGTCGATCCGTCCCTATGTGCTCGACGCGATCGACATTTTTGGCGTCGACCGCTGCATGTTCGCGTCGAATTTCCCGACCGACAACGCGTTCAGCACGATGCGGGCGATCTGGGAGGCGTTCTCCTCGCTGACCAAGGGCTTTAGCGCTGAGGAGCGCGACAAGCTGTTCGCCGCCAACGCCATCCGGCACTATCGCCTGGCCCTCTGACGGATCAGCCCGACTCGAACAGCGCCGGATCGGGAATGATCTTGCGCGATTCGAGCTCTCCCAGGAGCTCGATCAGCATGTCCGTCGAGTCGATGCAATCGTGGAAGCCGGCCTGGCGGATTTTGATCGTGCTGAGGTGCGAGTGGGGCGCGCCGGCGCCGAAGCCGAGACAGGAATCGGCGAACTGCCACGCCGTGCCGACGATCTCGTCATATTTGTGGGGCGCCAATCCGTATTTGCGCTGGATGTCGGTCCAGGTCGATTCGTGGCCGGGCATCACCGCGGCCAGCGACATCGGCTGGCGCGCCCCGACTTCCATGCGAAAGTGCCGGGCGATTTCCGGCCAGCTATCCTCCCACGCGATGACGTCGCCGTTGGTGATGTTGAAGGCCTCAGCCGCGGCGCTCCCTGACCGTCCGGCCCATTCGATCGCGCGGCCGATCAGGCGCGCGTCGGTGAACTCGATCACCGCCGACGGGCCTTGCCCAGGGAAGGCCAGCGGCAGGCCCCGTTCGCGGCTGATCGCGGCATAGACGCCCAGCGCGCTCAGGACGTTCATCGGGCTGCCGACGGCGAAGCCGAAGATGAACTGCGGGCGGAAGATCGTCCAGGTCCAGGGCTGGCCGGCCTGGCGCATTTTGAGATGGTCTTCCTGCAGCCAGTAGAAGTTGGGGTGAATATGGCGTGGCTCGCGCTCGCGCGCCGGCGCCTTCATCGGCCCGAGATGCGCGCCATAGGCTTTGGCGCCCTGCAGCAACGAGACATGGCGCAGCCCCGGATTGCCCGGCAGCAGCGTGTCGAGGAAGTTGGCGAACATGGCTCGATTGGTGGCCATATGGTCCGCTTCCAGCCAGCCTTTGATCAGCTCCGGTTTCTCGAACAGCGCGGCATAGACCAGATGCGTCACGCCGGTGAGCCCGCCGAGCTTGCTCCGGCAATCCTCGGCATTGGCGAGATCGACCGAGATGTGCTGCGTCGCCGGGTTGGACGACGACGCCGACCTGCGGGACAGGCCGACGATCGTCCAGCCGCCCAGCTTCTCCAGGTGATCGATGACGGCGCGGCCGACCAGACCCAGCGCGCCGGCGACGACAATCTTGCCGCTCATTGCGCGCTCCGTTTCATGTCTTGATGTGGCGGCTTTCCGCCCGAGCCGTCACCACGGCGATCAGCAGCACCGCGCCATTGAAGATCGGCTGCGCCCAGAACGGGGCGCCGAGCAGATTCAACCCGTTGAAGCCGACCGCCAGAAGCAGGATGGCGATCACGATGCCGGGCACGTTGTAATAGCCCGGCCGGTACGTCGTGACGCTGAGGAACGCGGCGGCGTAGGCCGGCAGCAGAAGCTCCGGTCCGAATGAGGCGTTGCCGGCGCCCGTCTGGCCCAGCGCAAACACCGCGCCGACGCCGACCAGCAGGCCCGCGCCGGCGAACGACACGATCTTGAACAGACCGGTCGGCACGCCGGCCAGGAACGCGACGCGCTCCGAGCCGCCGATCGCATAGAGCTTGCGCCCGAAGGGCGTGTGCTCCAGCAGGCCGAACATGATCGCGGCGGTGATCAACGTCAGCCATACCGATATGCCCAGCCCGAACAGATGCCCTTGGCCGATGGTCAGGATCAGCTTGGGAATGCCGGAAAAAAGGACCTGTCCGTTGCTGATGCCGAGCGTGACGCCGCTGAGCAGAATGCCGGTGCCGAGCGTGGCGATGAACGAACTGATGTGCAGCTTGACGGTCAGCAGGCCGTTGATCACGCCGACCAGCACGCCGGCGATCAACATGATCGGAATGACCGTCTCGGCGGTGAACTTCTGGCCGCCGAGCCACGCGCCCAGCATCGCCAGGAATCCGATCATCGATCCCAGCGACAGATCAAACTCGCCGACCACCAGCGGCATGGTGGCCGCCAGACACATGCAGGTGACGACCGATTGCACCACCAGCAGGTTCTGCCAATTGCGGTTGGTCAGGAATTGCGGGCTGGCCAGCGAGAAGACGACGATCAGGATCAACAGGAGCAACATGCTCGCGTAGCGGGTGAACACCACGTTGACGAATCGCTGCGCCGCCGATGATTGGCGGATCGGGACGGCGGCCGGTTTCATCGTTGTCATGCGTAGCACCACCGGCTGATCGACTGATAGTTGAGAGCCTCGCCCGTCAGCGTGGTCGCGACAGCGCCGTCCTTCAGCACCAGGACGCGCGAGCACATCGCCGCCAATTGTTCCGGCTCGGTCGAGAAGAACAGTATGCCGACCCCTTCGTTGACGGCGTCGCGCAGCAGTTGAAAGATCGTCTGGCGCGCACCGGGGTCGACGCCCGAAGTGGGATCGTCAAGCACCAGAACCGCGGGGCGCAGGTGCAGCCATTTGGCGAGCAGGGATTTTTGCTGATTGCCACCGCTGAATGTGCTGAACAGCGCCTGACTGCGGCGCGGACGAACGTCGAAATCGCTCATCAGCCGCTCGATGACCGCCTTTTCGCGGGTTGGCTGCGTCCAGTAGCGTCCGAAGGCGGGCAGCATGATGTTTTCGGCGACCGACAGAGTTCGCACGCCGCCCGAATGCAGCCGGTCGGCGGGCAGCACCGTCAATCCGGCGGAAATCGCCGCCGCCGGGTTGCCGGAGCGCGGCAGCGGCTTGCCTTTGACGCTGATGCGCCCGGCGGCGAACGGCGCCGCGCCGGCGAGAATCTGCGGCAGTTCGGAAATGCCGGTCTCCTCCAGCCCGGCGATGCCGACGATCTCGCCGGCGCGCACCTCGAAGGATATGCCGCGCAATTGTCGCCCGCTGAGATTTTCGACCTTTAGCAACACGTCGCCTTCCGCGGCGCCGGCGGCCGAAGATTTCGCGACGTCCGAAAATTCGCGCCAGAAGCCGCCAAGCACATTGGCGCGCTCGCCGCCCACCGCCTTCTCGCCACGCGCCTCCTCGCCGACCATCAATCCCACGATCGCGTCGTCGTCGACCTCTTCCGGCGCGCCGGCGAAAACCAGACGGCCGTCGCGCAGCACGGTGACATCCGACGCGTGGCTCCGCACTTCGGCCAGACGATGCGTCACCATCAGCACGCCGACGCCCGATTTCGCCAGGCTCGAGACCCGCTCGAGATAGGGCTCGGCCTCGTCGCGCGGAAGCGACGCGGTGACCTCGTCGAGGATGAGCACGGACAAAGCCGACGGCGCCCGGTCGAGCGCGATCATCAGCGACACCAGGGCGCGCTCGGCCGGACTGAGCCGGCCGGCGAGCATGCGCGGATCGATCTTCACGTTAAAGCGCTCGAACATCGCCGCCACTTGCTCGTAGAGTTCGCGCCACTGCACGCGTCCGCCCTTCGAGGGATAGCCGCGGAACAGCGCGATGCACTCGGCGACGGTCGAATTGTCGATCAGCGGCGCCTCCTGATGCACCACCGCGACGCCAAGCTCCTGCGCCTGCTGCGGCGAGGCGATCGCCGACAGGACCCGGCCCTTCAGCGTGATCGCCGCATGGTCGGGCTGGTAGACGCCGGTGAGGATCTTCACCAGCGTCGACTTGCCGCTGCCGTTGGCGCCCAGCAGCGCATGGACGCGCCCGCCGGCCACGGCGATCTTCACGTCGTCGAGAACGCGCAAGCCCGAGAACGACTTGCTGACTGATTCGGCTGCGATCGCCATCCTGGCCGTAACCTCTCGCCGGTCCTATTCGACCGCATCGTACATGGTGACCGGCGGAAACGCTCTGGGATCGGTCATCACATCGAGCAAGGTGACCGCCTCGCCCTTCTGGGCGCGTTCAAGAGCCGGCGCAAGGTCGTCGGGGTCGTCGATGCGATAGCCTTCGCAGCCACAGGCGCGGGCGATCGCCGCATGGTCGACGGCGGTGAAATCGCAGACATCGGTGTGATCGCCGAACAGCAGGTCCTCGGCGTGGGCCTGATAGCCGAGGATCTGATTGTTCAGGACGATCAGCGTCAGTTTCAGGTCGAGGCGGCGCGCCGTCTCCAGCTCCGACCAGACATGGCCGAAGCCGCCGTCGCCGACGACGCAAACGATCGGCGCCACGGGCTCGGCGACGCGCGCGCCGATCGCGAACGGCAGGCCCCATCCGAGCCCCGCGAGGCCGCGCGGCGTCAGGAAGCGCATGCCCGGCCGGCGCGAGCGCAGAAAGTTGACCGTCCAGACCGAGGAGTAGCTGGCGTCGGCGACGACGATCGAGTTGGGCGTCAATTTCCGATCGATCTCCGCCATGATCCGTTCGGGGCGGATCGGCCGGCTGTCGCTCGCGAGCATCGCAGCCGATTCATCCTCATGCGCGCGCCGTCCGGCGGCGATGGCGGCTTCGAGCGCCGGACGCGCGGCGCGGCGCATGCCGAGATCGCAGCGCTCGAGTTCGTCCGCCAGCGCCTCCAGCGTCGCGCGCGCATCGCCGGCAAGGCGGACCGCCTCGTAGTTGCGCCCGATCTCCTGGCCGTCGATGTCGATATGGATATAGGTCGCGCCGGGCGGATAGAGCTTCCAGGAATCCGTGCCGTTCTGATTGGTTCGCGTGCCGACCATCAGAATCACGTCGGCGCCGGCGATCAGCCCGCGGCTGTGCCGCGACATGCCGCGGCGGCCCATGATGTAGCCGGCGACGCCGATCGACAGCGGGTGCGACTCGTCGACCGAGCCTTTGCCCATGCTGGTGGTGACTACCGGCAGCGCCGCGAGGTCCTGGAGGCGCGCCAGGGCCTCGCTGGCGCCGGAGAGATGGACGCCGCCGCCGGCCGCCACCAGCGGCTGCCGCGCGCCGGCCAGCAGCGCCGCCGCCTCGCGAATGCGCGAGGGGTCGGCGCACGGACGGTCGAGCGGATAGTGGCCGAGGCTGGATACCCGCGTCGGGCCGACCGCCGGCCGCTGCGTCGCGGTCAGCGCCTCTTCGAACAGGTCCATCGGGCAAAGCAGGACCGCCGGGCCGGGCCGGCCGCTCGCCGCCGCGGTGAACGCCATGTCGATGTAGTCGGCGACGCGCGACAGGTCGTCGAGCCGGCGAATCCACTTGGCGCAACCGGCGAACAGCGCGGCGTGATCGAGCTCCTGGAACGCGTTGCGGTCGCGCAGCGCGCGGGGGACCTCCTGGACGATCGCCACGATCGGGATCGACGCCTTGAGCGCTTCGGCGAGGCCAGGCACCAGCAGGGTGGCCGCCGGCCCGTTCTGCGCGGTGACCACCGGAACCTTGTGCGAGACGCGCGCATAGGCGTCGGCCATCGCCGCGCCGGCGTTCTCGGTGCGATAGCCGATCTGGCGGATGCCGTATTCCGGCGCGATCAGATGCAGAAGGGAGGGAATGCTTTGCCCGAAAATGACGTCGACGCCGTGCCGCCGCAGCGCTTCGAGGAAGAGATGCGCGCCGCAGCCGTTGGCGAAGCGATGGCGATAACGGGGCGAGGCCGACACTGACGCGGCGGGAGCCAATTCCATCATACCGTGCCGACCGGCGTCAGCGGCGAGCCGAAGGAGCCGGGCAGCCGCAACGGCGGCGCGGTCAGGAAAAAGCGCGACCTTTGATGCGCCTTGAGCCAGGCGCTGAGTTCGGTCAGATACCAGAGCTCGCCGAGATGGATGCCAAGATCGACCAGGCAGCGCTGATGGATCGGCAGCGCGGCGAAATGGTCGGCCTTGTTGTCGGGCGCGTGCTCCTGGAAGCCTTCGACCGCGAAATTGTCGGCGATGATCACCGACAGCCCGGAGCGTTCGATCCAGTCGAGCAGATGGCTGTCGTTGCCGTCGAGCACGGCATAGCTTTCATGCAGCAACTCGCGGTCGGGATTGCCTTTGCGCTCGAGAACGCCATGCGCCCAGCCGGTGTGCAGACAGAGCATGTCGCCGGCTTCGACGGCGATTCCTTCCCTCTCCATGATGCGCATCAGGTCATCGTAATTGACCCAGCGGCGCCGCGTTCCGAACTCGGCGAACAGATCGATCATCACGCCGCGGCCCTGCACGCTGGTCTCGGCCATCTTCTCGATGCCGAGACGACGCGCGCCGGGGCCGGCGGGGTCGTGCGGGCCGGTCAGGTCGACGTCGGCGCGATATCCGTTGTAGCAAACCAGCTCCGCCGTCCCGTCCTGATCGGCGTCGAAATGCCGCGCGGCGTGACTGAGCGCGTCCCATTGGGTCGAATATTGCGTATACAGCAGGACCGCGTCGTCGGAGGCGTGGTCGATCCAATGTTCGTTGTCGGCGGCCAGCGGATAGTTCACGAACGTATGGCCCTTCGGCATGTCGGCGATCGTTCTGACCGGCGGCAGACGTTGCGGGACCAGAAGATTGCCGCCGGGCAGATCGAGCGGCAGGCTCAGGCAAAAGGCGAGACCTTCGCGCACCTCCGCCGCGGCCGCGCGGCGCCGCTCCGACGTGATCAGATTCAGTCGCCCGACCTCGTCGTCATCGCCGAAATCCCCCCAGTTGGAGTGTTCGGGCCGGACCTTCCAGCGCTTTTGCACGACGTTGCTCCTTGCGTGAACAAGCGAAGGGGGAGGGACGCCCGCCCGCGTCGGGAAGCGGGCGGGCGTTCCGGGCGTTACTGCCAGAGCTTGAGGAAGCGGTCCTTGTAGGCCGACTTGGTCGCCCAATCCTGGCCGGCGGGCGGCAGGTTGGTCTTGTCGAGGACCTGATAGGGGGTGCCCTCGTCATGGGGTTCGAACAGCGGCTGCTTGTTGAGCAGGCGGATCGCCTGGTCGACCATCGCGTAGCCCATGTAGGCGTTGTCGAACGCGCCGTCGGCGACCTGCACGCGCCCCTGGCGGATGAAGTCGAGGTTCTGCGCCGCGCCGACGATGCTCGCCACCTTCACCTTGTCGGCCAGACCCGCCTGCACGATCGCATTGACCATGAACACCGCCGAGGGGTCGTAAGGCGCGTAGATGTAGTTCACTTCGGGATGCGCCTGGAGATAACCGACCGCCATTTGCCCGACATTGGTCGCGACCTGAGACGCGGTGAATTTCTGCGGCGCCGATATCTTGCACGCGGGGCATTTCTTGAACTCATCGAGCAGACCGTCGACGACCGCGGTGACCGAGTAGAATTCTTCGTCGGTGAAGACGAGCACGTTCGCCTTGCCACCGGAATCGGCGGTGATCCATTCGGCGACATGCCGGCCGACGCCGACATAGTCTGTGCCGACGTCGAGCGCGTGGGTCAGGTTGTCGCCTTCCGGCTTGATCACCGGATTGGGCGTATCGATGCCGGCCGAGCCCGAGATCATCGGCACGTCGGCCTTCTTGGCCGCTTGCAGGGCGAGCTGAATGAAGCGCGGGTCGATCGAGACGGTCAGCACGACATTGGCTCCCGCCGAAATGGCGTCGAGGATGCTGGCGTTCTGCTTTTCCTGGGTGCCGGCGCCGTCATACATGGTCGGCGTCCAGCCGATCGCCTTGGCCGCTTCGAAGGCGGCGTCGGCGGGCGCCTGACAACCGCGGAATTGGGCGCCGCAACTCACGATGCCGACCTTGATTCCCTTGGGCGCCTTGGCCGGGGTCGTCGGACCGGCCCAGCTCATCGGCGTTTCCTGGCGGGCGTGGTCGAGAGAGGCGTCATCGGCTTGCGCCATCCCCGCGCCGCAGATCAGGGCTACGCTGCTTAGGGCGGCGACTAGGGGGCTTCGAGCCGCTCCTCGCCTGTTTCGGCTGCGCGAAAGCGCCGGTTGCGCGCAAATAGTCACGACCATCCTCCCGCAGTTTTTTCTCGATAAAGTCGATCGTGACAGCGATTTGTGCGTCAGTCAAACGTTTCAAACGCAAAATATCGATTCAGCGGGTTTTACCGATATTTAGAAGATTCCGCATGTGGAATGGGCGTACTGACGCGCGTTGGAAGCCGCGGCCGAAACCACGCAGGCCGATGAGGGGCGTTTGCAAAAATCGGTCCCGGCGCGGCCGTTCGACCCGTCGCGAACCGGCGTTCGGAGGCCTGGCGCACGGTTCGCCGTTCGATCCCGTCATCGCATGAGACGCAGCGACGATGTCGCGCTTTCACCAAGGCCGACAGCGGCCGGAGCCGGGCCGCCGTCGCGCAGATTCAGCGGTGACTACGCCGCATTGGTCGACAGGTGCTTGAACATGTTGCGGCGCGCCTCGTCGTCCATTTCCGCCTTGAAGGTGAACTTCTCCTTCAGCGCGACCGCTCGCGCCGCCGCCGGACGAGCGCTGATCTCGTCATGCAGCCGCTTGAGGTTGGGAAACTTCGCCCACGCGTCCTCGCCGAGGATGAACGGAGCCAAACGCGCCCAGCCCCAGACGTCCATGTCGACGATCGTATAGACCTCGCCGACCATGTATCGGCGGCTGGCGAGATGGTCGTCGAGGATCGAGAAATGCCGCCGCGTCTCGAACAGATAGCGATTGATCGCGTAAGGGGTCTTTTCCGGCGCGAAATGCTTGAAATGCACGGCCTGGCCGCTGAACGGCCCAACGCCGGTCGCCGCGAACATCAGCCACGACAGGAACTGTCCGCGGACCGCCGGCGTGTCCGGCGGGAGGAACTTCCCGGTCTTTTCGGCGAGATAGAGGAGGATCGCGTTGCTGTCGAACACCACGACGTCGCCATCGACGATCGCCGGCACCTTGCCATTCGGGTTGACGGCGAGGAAATCGGGCTTGAACTGGTCGCCTTTGCGCGTGTCCACCGGCGTCGGCTCGTAAGGCAGCCCCGCCTCTTCAAGAAAAAGTGCGACCTTGGTCGGGTTGGGCGAACCGTTGAAATAGAACTTCAGCATCGATGGCTCCAGTCGTTTGGTCGAGGTTCAAACCACGGCGCGCTCTCAACCTGGCGGTTGACGACGCGATGTCGCGTCCCTGCGCCTGCGGCGGTCGCCTGGCCCTGATCTCGCGCCAGGCAAAGCAGCCTAGCCGATCGCCGCGATGACCTCAAAGGACGAGCCATCGCTTGGTGGCGGCGATCGCGCTATTGTGACAGATCAGGCTCGAAATCGGCGCACTTGCGAAACGCGGTCGGAAAACCAGAGATGGCGGGAACCCTTGGGACGACGGCCGCGGTCGAGGACGGCGCGACGCGGCAGGCCGGCGGCGTCGGCCGCATCGTGCTGGCCAGCCTCGTCGGCACGACGATCGAGTTCTACGATTTCTACATCTACGGCACCGCCGCCGCGCTGGTGATCGGCCAGACCTTCTTTCCCCAATCGGCGCCCGGATCGCAGGCGCTCAACGCCTTTCTGACCTTCGGGATCGCCTTCCTGGCCCGACCGGTCGGATCGGTCCTGTTCGGCCATTTCGGCGACCGCATCGGGCGCAAGTCGACGCTGGTCGCCTCGATGCTCATGATGGGCCTGTCGACGACCTTGATCGGCGTCCTGCCGGGTTATGCGCAGGCGGGCGCGCTGGCGCCCTGGCTGCTGTGTTTGCTACGGTTCGGCCAGGGCGTCGGGCTCGGCGGCGAATGGGGCGGCGCCGCCTTGCTGGCCACCGAGAACGCGCCCCCCGGCCGCCGCGCGTGGTTCGGCATGTTTCCCCAGCTTGGGCCGCCGCTCGGCTTTCTGATGGCCAACGGGCTGTTCCTGGCGCTGCTGCTCGGCCTCGGCGAGGGGCCGTTCGTCGCCTGGGCCTGGCGCGTGCCGTTCCTGATCAGCGCGGTCCTGGTGGCGATCGGCCTCTACCTCCGGGTTTCGATCAGCGAAACCCCGGCCTTCCGCCAGGCGCTGGCGCGCAACCAACGCGTCAGGGTCCCGTTGCTCGACGTGCTGCGCCATCATTGGCGGCCGCTGATTCAGGGTTCGCTGTCGATCGTGGTCTGCTACGCGCTGTTCTACATATCGACGGTTTTCGCGCTGGGCTACGGCGTGAATGCGCGACATATTCCGCGAACCGACTTCCTGGCGATGCTATGCGTCGCAGTGCTGTTCATGGCGGCGGCGACGCCGCTTTCGGCGGCGCTCGCGGATCGCTTTGGCCGCCGTCCGGTCCTGCTCGCCGCGAGCGCGCTGGCCGCTCTTTCAGGGTTCGCCTTGCCCGAACTGCTCGGCGGCGACGCGATGGAGACGCTGCTGTTCCTGTGCCTCGCCCTTGGCGTGATGGGGCTGACCTTCGCGCCGCTCGGCGCGCTGCTGCCGGAGCTGTTTCCGATCCCGGTCGCCTACACCGGCGCCTCGAGCGCCTACAACCTGGGCGGCATTCTCGGCGCTTCGCTGGCCCCCTACCTCGCGCAATTGCTGCTGGAGCGCGGCGGCCTGCCCTGGGTCGGCTACTACCTCAGCCTCGCCGCGGCGATCAGCTTCCTCAGCGTGCTGAGCATGAAGGAGACCGGCAAGGCCTGATCCGGCGATCGACGGCCGCCGTCGCTCCGAAATGCTCCGCAGCGGCAAGACCGGCTCCCAGGTGGGCGGCGTTTTTCGGCGTTCGAGGGCGCCATTCAGCAACCATGACTCTCGAAGCATCCGGCCGCGGTGGTACACCCTTAACGCGCGCGGCTGATAAAATCCGCCAGTTCCTGTGGCATTCGCCGGGAACGATCGCTCCCGGAGCAGGCGCCCGTGATCCCTCGACCCATGCAATTGTTCACCGTCACGCATGAAGAGCGGCGTGGCGACGAACGCGCCGAACTGACGCTGTCCGGCCGCTACATGCTGCGCGACGGCAACGAGTGCCCCTGCCAGACCATCGACATTTCCGCGGGCGGCGTCGCTCTCAGAGGGTTCGACAAAGGATATATCGGCGAGCGCATCGTCGCCTATATCGCCGAGCTTGGCCGGCTCGAAGGCGTTGTTGCGCGCCATTTCGACACTTGCTTTGCGATGAAGCTGCAGGCGCCGCCGCACAAGCGCGAAAAGCTCATGTCGAAAATCGCTTGGCTGGTGCGGCATCAGAAGCTTGGCGAACCCGACAACCGTCGGCATGAACGCAGCGTCCCCAGCAATCGGCGGACGACGCTGACGACGCCGGAGGGAAGCGAATACAGCGCGGCCTTGATCGACGTTTCGGCGCCCGGCGCAGCGCTCAACGTCGACGCCGCGCCGCCGATCGGTTCGCCCGTGACCATCGGCCAGACATCGGCGCATGTCGTGCGGCACTTCCCCGGCGGCATCGCCGTCGCGTTCACGCGCGACCTCCCTTCGGACGTCCTGGCGGACGGAGCGGCGCTCTAGCCGTTCCGTCAGGTCGCAAGAATCGCGTATTCCCTGACATCGAGGCAGGCCAGGCAGGCCTGCGCCGCGAGACTTCCGCGACGATCCTGCGGCGGACCGTTCACGACGCCGGCGGCGATTGCGTCGAGATTTGGACAGGGGCGGTCGAATTTTCGACCCATTGAAATCCAAGATTGCGCCCCTCCAGTCTGCAGCAAGGAGCGCCGATGCCGCTCGATCGCATCAATCGCGCCGGGTTCGAAAACGCCCAGGGCGTGCATTTCCCGATGAGGGACCGACATACGACGGTTCGGGTTCTTGTCGCCCGCCGCGTTCTGCAGGATATGAGAAGCTCATCGACCGACAGCGGCGCGTGCCTGGCGCGCTTCGAATCGTTCAGAAAGGAATTCGAGGCCATTGCGAGCGACAAATTCGATCATGGCCATGGCAGGGCGAAGATCGAGATCACCAGCAGCGACATGGTGCGCTTCCTCGTCGAGAGGCTGAATTCGAACTGACGTAACGGCAGACCCGCGCGCCGCAATCGTTTCCAATCATCGCTGCGGTTGGGTCGGCAGAAAATTGTTCAGCCTCGCCCAGGTCGCGAAGAGTTCCGGCCAGACGCGGACTTCGGTTTCCGGACGCCCCATCCCCCAACCATGTCCGCCGGTCTGAAAGACGTGCAGTTCGGCCGGCGCGCGCGCCGCGCGGAGCGCCGCGAACATCATGAGGCTGTTGTCGAGCGGGGATATCGGGTCGTCGGCCGCCTGCGCCAGGAACATTGGCGGGGCGCGCGCCTCCACGTGGCGCTCCACCGAATAGTCCTCGCTCTCGGCCAAGGCAGGGCGCGTGCCGAGTATCGCGCGCCTTGCGTGGGTTTGATCGAACGGGGGCATCATCGTCAGGACCGGATAGATCAACCCGACGAAATCCGGACGAGCCGAGGTTTCATCGATGGGATCCGCGTGCGTGTAGAGCGGCCTGTCCGGGCGCACGGCGGTCATGCCGGCGAGATGGCCGCCGGCGGAGAACCCGATGACGCCAATTCGTGCGGGATCGACCCCGTAGCGCGCCGCGCTCGCGCGTATGATCCGCATCGCGCGCTGCGCATCCTGAAATGGCGCGAGCGGAGGCTGCCCGTCCTGGGGAAGCCGATAGATCAGTTCGAACGCCGTGACGCCGGAGGCCTGAAGCCATTGGCACGTCGGCGCGCTCTCGGCGCCAGCTTCGATATGCGCGTATCCGCCGCCGGCGATGACGACGACCGCGGCTCCGTTCGAACGGGCGGGACGATAGACATTCAGGCGCGGCCGGTCGACGTTGGTGATCGAGCCTTTGGCGTTGACCTTTTCCGGTCCCGAGGATGGCAATCCGCCCGGCGGCGCGGCAGGCCACAGCGGGATTGCGTCCGCCGGCGATTGAGGCGATGCGTCACGCGCCGAAGCGATGACCATCGCCATCCCGATTACCGCTCTGCGATCAACATTCACGGCGAGGCGTCCTGTCGTCTTGGCGAGGGACGCCAGCATAACCCGGTTTTTGATCGCGACGCTCGGGCCGGCCGGCGCGCCGCGATCGACCGGGTTTGGCCGACAGGCGCCCGCCGCTCCGGTCCGGCGGGTCCGGGTGGTGTGACATTCCGTCGCGAGGGCGGCCCTTGCCCATCGACGGCCTTGGGAATCAGTTGGGCGAGCGGGTTGGAAACGCAAATCAGGGAGGAACCGGTGAACAGGCTTCAGTTTTGTGCGGTCGTCGCCGCGGCGCTCGCCGCTTCAATGGGCGCAGCCGCCGCGCAGGACGCGGCCGCCGGCGCGAAAGTGTTCCTCAAGTGCCGCGCCTGCCATCAGATCGGCGAGAGCGCCAAGGACGCCGTCGGGCCGGTGCTCAATGGCGTGGTGGGCCGCCCCGCCGGGACGTATCCCGGCTATTCCTACAGCGACGCCAACAAGAATTCCGGCATCACCTGGGACGAGGCGACCCTGAAGGAATACCTGAAGAATCCCCGCGCCAAGGTTCCCGGCACCAAGATGATCTTCCCCGGCTTGCAGAAGGAGGAGGACATCGATAACGTCATCGCCTATCTCAAGCAGTTCGGACCCGACGGCAAGAAGCTCTGAACGCAAGGCGGCTTCGCGTCGTGTCACTGCGGGCGGGGTCGCCGGGGCGAGCGCCGGGAAGCCGGCGCGGGAGGCGGTGACGATGTCAGTCTTGCCGACCGTTCTGGCGTCGGGCGCGCTGGTGGCGGTCGCGACTTTCGGATCGGGCGCGGGTTCGCGGGCTGCCGATTTCAACGATTATCCAACCGCGGCGCGCGCCGACTATGTCTTCGCCTGCATGCAGGCCAATGGCCAAACGCGCGCGGTTCTCGACCAGTGTTCGTGCTCGATCGACGTCATCGCCTCGGTGATCCCCTACGATCGCTACGTGACGGCGGAGACAATCCTCAGCATGTCCCAGGTCACCGGTCCGATGGGGGCCGAATTCCGTTCGGCCCTGCCAACCAAGGCGCCGCTCGAGGAATTCCGACGCGCGCAGGCCGAGGCGGAAGTGCGCTGCTTTTGAATCGATCGATGCGCCCGGCGAGGGTTACAGCATCGATTTGGCGACCGGCCACTCGCCCTTGAACACGTTCTTGCTGGTGTCCCTGGCCTCGACGCGGAAATTCTCGGCGCCGTTCGGCCGGTAGTTGAAGCGGATGTTCGGGTCCTCGGAGACCGCGATGCCGCCGTCGAGCGCCACGACAAGGTCGTCCCCCTGCCGGACTTCCAGGGTCTCGATGAAAAACGGCGGCACGTAGAGCCGCGTCAACTGATCGAGTTGCAGGCCGGAGTTTTGCGGATGGCGCAGCATGATCTGAGCTTCCGGCAGCGCGTCGGCGCCGGCCTCGGCGGTCGGCGGGAAGGTGCGGAACTTCATCTGGCCGAGCGTCGGCTTGGCGGCGTCGGCGTTCGCCGACATCGGCGCGGAGCATCCGCCCGACGCCTTCACGTAGGCTTTCACGCCATAGAGCTGACCATCGCTCAGTTCGGCGACCGCGCGCACGTAGGAATAGGTGTTGACGCGCACGCGCGTGGCGATCGCGGTCACCCCGGAATGAGGCCCGATCGTGAACTTGCCGGCGACCGGCGCGGGATTTTCATCGATGACCAGGGTCAGCGAGCGCAGCACGCGCGGGTCGTCGGCCGCCAGAGTGACCCGCATGCCGATCGGCACAATCGCCGCATCCTCGGCGCGGCGCGGCGCATCGAGCTTGACGAGGCCCGAGCCGTCGAGAATCGGGCGACCCTTGAAGATGTCGCCCTTGATGCTGTTCCAGGTCTCTTCGGAGGGCTGCGACGGGGCGGGCGCGGATGTCTGCGCGCGAGCCGTCAACGGAAGGGCGACGCAGAACGCCGCGATGAAGGCTGAAGTGATCACCCGGGCGAAAATCGACATGACCGCATCCCGCAATGAAACAGCCGTGAAGAATAGTCGGAAATCGACCGGACGACAAGCCGGGCGAAGCCGGCGGCGGATCCCGCATTCGCGCGAAAGAACTGGCCGGCGCGCCCGAACGAACTATATTGCGGATGTGAGCGGCGCATCGGGAGTCGAGGCGCCCGCGAAACCTGGGGAGGTCATCATGGCTTGGACAGTGCCGGTTGTCGTCGAAGTGTGTCTTGGCATGGAAGTGACGAGCTACGCGTCGGCGGTGATCTGAACCTCGCTCCGCCGGCCCGGCGGCGCGGGGTGTTCGCGACGCCGGTCCGGCGGAGAGAATTCCCGCCGGGCGCGTTCCGGCGTTGGCGCGCAAGGGCGGCAGGCCGGAGCGGGTCGGAATCGCCGCCGCGCATCTGCAGGCGCATCGCGCCGCCGCGGGCCTTTCTAGAAAAGCGCCCGTTCCATGCGCGGCGTTTCGGGAGGCCGACCGCGACCTCGCCGATGTCGCCAACGCGCCGCTGGTCGAGGTCGAAAAGGCGCTGGAGCTGTTCGCGACGACGCTGCTGGCGCCTGCCGGCTCGGCGGCGCGCATTGCGACGGCCGCCAGGTGATAGCGGCCGCCGGAGTTCGGGATTATTTCCACGAAAATCCGGAATTTCCGTCCGAATCTCAAGCGAATTCGCCGGATTTTATGACACGGGGCCGAGCGATTTCAATGGCTTGCGATGCTAAAATGGACCGCGCGCGCTTCGCGCTCGCGGCGCTCCTGTCGCCCCCGCGGAAATAGAATCGCCGCAAATCGGGGGTTGGTCAATCTTTTGTTCGGGTGGTGTGAAGGTGGGTCCGACGACCGTCGATTAGCTGGTCGCTGTTGAGGCGCGCGCACCCGCTTTGCTTGGGCATGCGACGAAAGCGCTACGCGCCGCGGCTTCCGACCTGTGAATAAAACGCCTGAAACTCCCTGACCACTACGGCCTCTTCCGCAAACCTCAAATTGTAGAGGTGCACTGGATCGACTTTTCCGTCGGCATCTTTCGCAAACAGAGTCAGGCAGTCCTGAGGAAGCACATTGTTAACCCAGTTTATTACCTCTTGAATGACAACCTTGCCTCCGTTTTTCGCGATCAATCGTTCGACGTTTTCCCGTGAGACCGATCCGTCACGCGAGTGAGGCGAGCCAAAGGCGTTCCCGAAAGCCCCTAAGTTGGAATGGTGTATAAATGCGAAGCCTCCGCGTCGCAACTTTCGAACAATTTGTGGGACGTAATGTTCAAATACGTCTAGCCCGACGTGCACCAGTGAATTGAAAGAGAAAACTAGATCAACGCTGTCGTCTTCGACCGCGCATAACGAGTAACCGTCATTCTGTACAAATTCGGCGTGATGCGTTTGTTCAAATATCCGACGGCATCCCGATACACATTCCAAAGAGAGATCAATGCCAAGATATTTGTCGCAAAGGGGAAGTAAAAATTTTGTCCACCTTCCCATCCCGGGCGCCAGCTCAAGAATGCTCTTTGCGGGGAGAAATCTGTGAAGTCGAGGGTACAATGAGCCGAACCATTGAGCCTCGCTGCCCCCCCAAGGCTGGCTCCACTCCTCCCCGCAGTTACGCCAATCGTGGCCGCCGTCCCATGATCTGCGGTTCCAATCTACGTCGGGCATTGGCCTGCTCCAGAGCTACAACGTCTATTGACAGAACTCGTCATGATGTTTCCGACGCGTCCTTATGCCTAAAGCGAGAATCTATTAACACGGGCCTCTAGATTGAAATAAACACCACGCTAAGTAATTTTTATAGAGGTCTTTGCGATCGATTATCGACAACGCCTGAGCTTTCGATAGGTAACTGGCATTGGTCAGTTATCTGTGCTAGTTGAAACGAGGTGCGTTGCCGATCGATAATGATCATCTTCAAGTCTGTTCGATATAATATTGAACAAATTCCTCAATATGACTCCTAAATTCTCCGCATCGTAGGCAGTTGATCATCTGTTCTTCAAAGCTTGCGCCGCTCCGAAGTTCCTCAAGAGCGGACCGGAAACCGTCTGGGTCGGGCTCCCTTCGAAGGAGAACCCGATAGAGCGTCCGGACGAATGTTTCCCGTGTTTCTTGATCATTGAGGCCTTTCTGATTCTTAGAATGCTGGTCGCTGGGTGGCGGTTTCAGCACAAGTTCGACAGATGAATCTAGGCGAGCTAAACGATCTGCGAATGTGCCGGAGACCCGCAGGATCTGCGTGATGAATCGGCCACTATAGTTCAGCAAACGGGGCGTCTCGTTCTCGACAAGCGTATATTGCTTTCCATCTGGAATGTTTTGCAGAACCTGCCATAGCATTGACTGATCGTCGGTCACCGAGTACCAAGCGCTCGCGCCTTGCAATTGCTCGTCTGTCAGTGCAGCGAAACGGCTTGCCCAATCTCGAATGATCCGGCGCCCCACCGGGTTGGCGAGATTAATGAGAAATACCCCGGCATTTACATTCCACCATACCGCTTGGGGTTCACCGGGCGCCGCGATGAACGCAAAATTATTTTTCCCCGCTAGATAATTTACAAGATCGAAGTCTAAATCGGCTATAAACGCGTCCGCGTCGAGGTAGCAAACCCAGCCTGTGAATTCTGCTTGAGCGAGCCGTTCTAGAAGAGCAATTCTGTTATAAGTCGCGTGCCACGGATGATAGCCTCTAATGATCCCCAAATAGCAGTCATAGCTAAATCCATGTCTACTACAGTATTCTCTAACGGTCTTTGACGTGATGTCGAGCAACGGACGATAGGTGAGGTCCGATGTTTGCAAGAAAACGATCGACATTTCTTGAGTACCCATGAGGGGATTTGCTAAAATCGACAAAATGGCAAATAGAAATATGCGTGGACGCGCACAAGAGGTGTTCCTCGAAACGCAGCCAATTCAAGCCTGCGCTGGTTGCCTTTGGCCAGAAATGTCAAAGCAGCCTGTGGACTAAACGACCATAAAATTCAAGCGGAATTTGTCGTCGCTTCACGCCGACGACGAAGTCGTTCGGTACGCGAAGGCTTTCAACCCCTTAGTCACCATGAGGTCCGGTATTCGGGACTATCATTGCTTCTGCGGCGTCGCTATTGTTCGAAGCCCATTGGCCAACGTCAGGAATTCTGTCGGCGTCGACCGGGAGCGCATGAATGTTGCTAGGCCCCAAAACCTCTCGTTTCTCCGACTTGGTCGCTAAGGCCGATTTAGCGCGCGGTCGGCGCGATTGGAAGACCGCCGCGCAAGGCTACAACGATGCGCTTGAGGTTGAGCCCGATCACCACCCGATCTGGGTTCAATTGGGTCACGCCATCAAAGAGAGCGGCGACGTCGCCGGCGCGGAGCGCGCGTATCGGCGCGCCATCGAGATCAGCCCGGACAACTCGGACGCTCACCTCCAGTTGGGGCACGCGATCAAGCTGGGCGGACGCCTCGACGAAGCGACCCAAGCCTATCTGAAATCGCTGGAGCTTGATCCGAAGAACAAGCATGCCCGTTACGAACTCGCCAACCTTGGCCTGTCCGGCCCGTCGATCAGCCGTTTCTTCGCGGGCAAGCGGACCGACCCGAGAAAGGCCCAGGGCAGCGGGCGTCAGATCGCCTTCGATGTGAGCGATCTCATGCACTATTTCCTGGACGCCCGGACGCCGACGGGAATTCAGCGCGTCCAGATGAATGTCGTGACCTCCATTCTCGGTCAGGAGCGCCAGGACGTCGACGTGATGATCGTGTGCTTCACGGAGAAAGTTGATTTCTGGGTCGAAATTCCGCCCGAGACGTTTCTCCGAATCTGCCGGCTGGCTCTCTGGGGAGGAACGACCAAAGACCCGGTTTGGCGCAAGACCATCGACGATCTCCATGTCGACCTCGCGATCGGCGACCCCGTCACCTTCGCGCGCGGCGCGTGTCTCTTGAATTTGGGTACCTCGTGGTGGCTCCAGAACTACTTTCTGATGGTCCGCTATGCCAAGGCGACGCACGGCGTCCATTACATTCCGTTCGTTCACGACTGCATTCCCGTCATGGCGCCGGAACATTGCGTGAGGGAATTGACCCAGGATTTCATCACCTGGCTGCTGGGCGTCTTCCTCCATGCCGATGGGTTCCTGGTGAACTCGAAGGCGACGGGCGCCGATCTGACAAACGTCGGCAAATTCCTTGGCCACAGCATTGCTCCGCCAAAATCGATCTATCTCGACGGTGCGGACGCGGCCTCGGCGGAGCCTCCTTCCGCGCTCGAAGCGGCGAACGCATCGTCCGTGCTCGCCGACAACAACCTTGAGCGGCGCCCATTCGTGCTCTTCGTGTCGACGATCGAGTTGCGCAAGAATCATCTGCTTGCGTTCAACGCGTGGCTCAAAATGATAAGAAAGCGGGGGCTTGCCAACACCCCGATGCTGGTCTGCGTCGGCAATGCCGGCTGGATGGTCGACGCGGCGCTCGGCCGATTGGCTTCCAGCGACCTTCTGAAGAAGAAGGTCGTCATGCTGTCGAAAATTTCCGACGCAGAGCTTGCGGCGCTTTATCGCGGTTGCGTATTCACGATCTATCCCAGCTCCTACGAGGGCTGGGGCCTCCCGGTGACAGAGTCATTCTGTCACGGAAAGGCCGCGCTGATCGCCAATACGTCCTCCCTTCCGGAGTCGGGGGGAATTTTCGCCGACTATTTCGATCTGGATTCCGAGAAGGATTTCCTCGCCAAGCTCGAACGCCTCATCGACGATCGCGCGTATCGCGCCGAGCGGGAACGGCTGATCAAAACTTCGTTCAAGCCGCGGACGTGGGGCGAGATCGCTTCGCAGATCATCGACGCGGCCCTGGAGGCGACGAAGCCGATCGCTGCCGTTGAGTTCGCGCGCCGGTCGCGACGGCGATCCGATCTGGTCAGTCGAGGCCGCAACCGGCGTCTATCATTCTTTCTCGCGCAATACGGAAACGCGAGTTTGGAGAAATATGTCGGCGGGCGAGGTTTTTCGAACCGGTCTCGGATGGAATTTTTGCGACGACTGGGGATGTTGGATGAAGCGCGAACACGCCGATATCGCGTTCAAGATTCCGAGCAGCGCGATCATTTCCGGCGGCCGATACCTGATCTATTTTGTGCTGCATGGCCTCCCCGCGAACTCGCAGGCGGCAAATTTCCATATCGATCTGGTCGGCGAGGGCGAGTGCGGTTTGAATGACAGCATTCCGCCGGCGGAATGGCGCTATAGAAAACTGGAAGTCCCGGCGCGTTTGGTCAAAGACGGCGTCATGCACTTTCGGCTGAGATCGGATGCCCGTGTCGAGCTGTCCACCTCGTCAGACGGAGTCGACCGACGCTTAGCGACCCTTGGCGTCGCAGGGTTTTACTATTGCGCCGAGAGCGACTCGGACGCCCGCCTGCGCCTGATGGAAGCCCTGCAATTGTCCGATCTCCAGAGCCTCAAGAGCCGGCCGCCGCTCGCCGACGAAGCGTTCGCGCTTGGCGACGGCGTCGCCGGATAGCCCGGCGCTCGCAAGGGGCGGCGACCTACGCGCGGATAGCCGGAGGATCGCCCCGCCTCATTCCGCCCCGCCCGACAGGAACAACAGCCGGTCCTCGCCGACATCTTCGGTGAGGACCGCCTCGGCGGCGATCGGGACGAGCGCGCCGTCGCCGTCGACGTAGCGCAGGCCGTCATAGCCGGACATCACTTCGGCGAGAAACCCCCGCGCGTCCGGATAGCGCGCGGCGTTGAATTCGAGGACGAGCTGCGGCCGGTGCTCGGCGAGCAGCGGCCGCAGGCCGGCGATGATGCCCTCCTCGGCGCCCTCGGCGTCGATCTTGATGAAGTCGAGGCGGCCGAACTCGCGGGCGATCGCCGCCGGCGTCCATCGCGCGACCGCGGTGATCGTCGCCACCGCCGGGTCGGCGACCGCCTGGGCCGAGACGATGGTGGCGTTCTTGGGCTCCGACATCGTGGCGTAGAGATGCGCCGAACCCTGGTCGGTCGCCGCCGCCGCCGCCTCGATCACCCGGCTTCGCGCGCCAAAGCCGTTGAGCTCCAGCGAGGCGCGCAATCTGGGCGCGACATGCGGATTGGGCTCGACCGCCACCAGCATCCCCTCGGGGCCGACGAGATCGGCCATCAGCAGCGAGAAATAGCCGAAATTGGCGCCGATATCGATCGCCACCATGCCCGGCTTGACCGCGCGGGCGATCGCCATGGTCAGCCACATCTCCCAGAAGCCGTCGAGCAGCACGTTGGAGCCGAACCCCCGGTCGCGCGTGTCGACATAGAACTTGTAGCGCCCGAGGATGCGGCACAAGGCGGTGTGGTCGCCGATATAGACCGGCTGCGCCTGGGCGCGGCAGGCGCGCTCCAGCGTGAAGCGGTCGGCGCTCGCGAGGTCCTCGAGCCCGATCACCTCAAAATCTTCGCGGAGACGGGGCGAGGCCATTCGTTGCAGCGCTCCGGGAAGACGCACGACCGACCGCCCGGCAGCCTGGCCATCGGCCGGAAGCGCGCGGACACCGGCGCGCCCGAATGCGCCGGCGGGACGCGCTGAGCTGACGGAGGCGATCCTCTGGACACTAGCCTCGCGACGGCCGCCCCGCAACCGGGGGCGCCGCGTCGCCGTCCGGCCGGCGGGTGAACTCGACGCGGCCGAGCGCCAGCCGGCCGTCGATGGCGCCGCGGTCGCTGCTGAGGCGAATCTCGATCGCGTCCTGCGGCGCGTCGTGGGCGAACTGGAAGGAGGCGTGAAACACCCCCTTGCCGGCCGGCTGCATCGTCGCATGCGCGAGAAGGCGCTCGCAATGCACCTCGATCGAAAGCGGCGTGCCGCGCGCGCCGTCGGAGAAGCCGACCATCATGCGCACGGTCCACGCGCCGCTCGGCAGATGAAGGTAGGGCCCGTAATAGAGAATGCGCGCCGCCCCGGTCATGTCGGCGACCAGCGAGGCCGGCTCGCCCGGCTGATCGCCCGAGAAGAACACCGCGGTCGGCCAGACGATCGGCGCCGCCTCGGCGCTGCCGGCCATGCGGACGATCGGCGCCAATGCGTCGTTGATGCATTGCAACTCGCCGGACGCCAGGCTCAGCGCGGCCGATTCCGGCGGCTCATAGCCCGCGACCTTTCGCGCCAGCGCGGCCTCGAGGCTGACGGCCTCGTCGTCGGCGCCGGAAAACTCGCCCACCACAGCCTCATAGTCGGGGGCCAGCCGATCGAACTGCAGATGGTCGAGGATCCGGCGGACGATTTCGCGCGCACCACGCGGCGAGGCGCGGGGAATGAGCAGCGCCTGGCGATTGGCGAACAGGAAGGCGTAGCCGGCGGTCGCCGCGGTCTGGGCGCGCAGCGCCTCCATCGTCGTGCATTCCGAGGCGAATTTGAGATAGCGCACGCTGTCGACGGGATCGTCGAGGAACGCCACGATCGGAACCACGCCGGCGGCCATCGCCGCGCGCAGCGACGGGCTGGTGAATTGCGAAAGGCAGAGGATGCGCGGGCGCCCGGCGGCGATCCCGAGGCCCTCGACCGCATCGTCGCGATCGACGTCGCGAATGTCGACTTCGGGGTCGAGGCGGGCGCAGGCCTCGCGCAGCAGATCGAAGCCCCAGGTCGCGAGCACCCCGGGGCGCCCACCGCGACCATGTCCCTCAGCACACCCGGCATCCCGCGCTTTCCAAAGATCGCTCGGCCGACGCCGCGCTCAGGCCAGCGCGACGCGGTCGCGCGTCTTCTCGATCATCGGGAGACAGATTCCCAAAAACAGGCCGCCGACCGCGAGCGGATACCAGATATCGTAGTGGGTAACGACGGAATCGCCAAAAAACCCGGCGCGAAGCATCTCGAAACAATGAATCATCGGCATATACCAGGCAATCGTCTGCACCTGCGTCGGCAGCCAGTCGACCATGAACAGGAAGCCGGAAATCGGCAGAATCAGATATTGGAGGGGCTGCGTGAACCGATGGGCGGATTCATAATATTCGGTCAGCACGGCGATCAGGCCGCCCACGCCGATCGCCAGAAAGCCCATCGCGAACCATCCCCCGCAGACCAGGCCGTAATCGACGATCGGATCGATCGCGCCGATCGCCACCAGCGCGGCGTAGTTGATCGCGAAGGCGACCGTGCAGCCCAGGAACTCGAGGGCCATGGTCATCATGAACGTGTCGACCAGCGTGATGTCGCGATGGTAGAGCATCCCGATGTTCTGGCGCGCCAGATGAATGCCGCGGTTGGTCAGATGCCGCCACAGGGTCAGCGGCATGTAGCCCGACAGCAGCAGCGCCACCAGCGACACGCCGTGCTCGACATGCGCCTGGATCAGATAGCGCAGGCCGATCACCCCGGCGCACAGGATCATCGGCTCCAGAACGAGCCACAGAAAGCCGATGTTGCCGCGCCCATAACGCATCATCAGTTCGCGGATCGTCAGCGCGTGCAGCACGCGCCCCTGCACGGCGAGCCCGCGCCAGAAGTCGCCCGCCGCGCGCTCCTCGATCAGCCGCGCCGCCATGCCCGCCTCCCCGCCGCCGCCTCACAATGTCGCATAGATCGCGCCGGCCAGATCGACGTCATCGAACACCTTGCCTCGTCCATCCTTGAGCACCAGAGCCCTGCTGCAATATTCCTTGACGAAATCGACGCCGTAAATCGCGATGATCATCGCGCAGCTCTTGCGGTTCTCGAACAATTCGTCGTGGCACTTGCGCTGGAACCGCTGGTCGCCGACCAGGATCACCTCGTCGATCAGCAGGCATTCGAACTTTATCGCCAGCGACAGCGCGAAGGCGAGCCGGGCGCGCATGCCGCTGGAATAATATTTCATCTGCAGGTTGAGTTGCGGGCCGAGCTCGGTGAAATCCTCGACATAGGCGTAGGTCTCGCGGATCGGCGCGTTGTAGAGCCGGGCGATGAACCGCACATTGTCCGAGCCGGTGAGCTCGCCCTCGAAGCCGCCGCCGAACGCCAGCGGCCATGACATCCGCAAGCCCCGGTGAATGCGCCCGCTGGTCGGCGATTGCAGGCCGGAGAGAATGCGGATCAGGGTCGATTTGCCCGCCCCGTTGCGCCCGAGCACCGCGATGCGCTCGCCCGGACCGACGCTGAACGAGACGCCGTCGAGCACCCGCTTCACCCGGCCGCCCTCGATCGGGAACTCCTTGACCACTTCGACGACGTCGATCGTCCGCCGCGGCACGAGATCGCGATCGGCGGCGCCGGCCAGCGCGACGGCCCCGTGAGACTCAGCCTGAAGGACCGCGCCGGTGGCCATTTCCGCTAGTTTCCCGCGTGCGACAGGGTGTCGGCGACGAACGTCCGGGCGATCCGCCAGCCCATCAGGCTGGCCGCCAGGATGACCGCCGTCCAGATGAGGCGGCGGGGGTAGACGGGGTAGTCGGGCCGATTGGCGCTGGTCACCGGCTCGAGGAAGACGCGCTGGCGCTGCGCGTCGACGCGGGCGGTTTCGAGCGCGCTCAGCGCCGAGAGAAAGCTCTTTTCGGCGAAACTCTGATCGAGGATCAGGCCTTCGTATTCCGCCAGCTGCGGGGCCAGGGAGGCGTTGCTTCCGGTAAGTTTGCGCTGTTCGGCGACGATCTGATCCTGGAGAGCCGCGATCTTGCGCTGCAACGTCGCGACATGCGGGCCGTCCGGCGTCGTCTTCTCGACGCCGGACAGTTCGGCGTTCGCCTGCGCGGTGGTCAGCGAGAGCGACGCGATGGTGTTGAGGGTCGCCAGCGAGACCTGGGTCGGATCCATGAGCCGCTCGCGGTTGCGAAATTGGGTGAGCGCGTCGAGCGCCTCATGCGCGCGCCGTTCGACCGTCTCGACCTCGGCCGCGGCGGTCCGGATGGCGTCGGCGGACGATCGCTCGTTGAGCCCGTTGATCAACGCCTCCGCCTTTTCGATCAGCGCCTGGGCGATCCGCTGCGCGTCGGCGGCGCGGAACGCCTGAACGCTGAGGTTGGCGATCCCGGTGGTCTGATCGTAGTCGACGGATACGAACCGCAGATAGTGTCTGAACAGGTTCTCCCGGTTGTCGGCGTGAATGAGGTCGGGGTAGCGCCACAGGAAATCGGCTTCCGGTCGATCGAACACCGTCCGCAGGTCGGCGTTGGCGGTCAGATAGTCCATCGCGTCGCGCGACAGGATGAAGTCCTTGACGATATAGGCGTCATCCGAGGACCGCATGCTGGAGGATGGCCCCTGAACGATGCTGCTGAGCTCGTTGGAGGCGTTGGTCGCCGGGCTTCGAACCACGAATTCGATCTGGGATTCGTAGCGGTCGGCGGCCAGCCCGAAAAAATAAACGGCCGCCGCCAGCGTCGGAAACGCCACCATCCCGATAAAGAGCACGTGGCGGCGCAGATAACGCCGCAGCCGCGCTGGCCATCCCGTCGGCGCCGGCGCGGCGAGGCCATAGGCGTCGTCCGCGCTGAGGCGGACGAGCTTGATCGGCTGAACAAAGACCTCCGGGCGGTCGAGAGCCAATTTCAGAATCCCCGTCGTTCTCCAATGAATTTAGCAGAATCCCCGCACGACGGAAGCGATCGGCGGCTGTCTGGCGATTGGGCGCCCTTCATGGTAGCTTTGCCGCATGCTGAAGACGCACGACCCGCCGGAAACCAGCACCGAAGCGCGCAGCGTCCGCGACAATGCCGGCCCGATGACGTCGTTCCAGCGATGGCTGCCGCTCGCCAGGAGAGCGGAGCCGGTTGGCGAATTGAGGCTCTACCGCCCGCCGCGTTGGCGCAAATACGTCGTTTTGTTCGTCTTGTTGCTCCCGACTGTCGCCGCCGGGATTATTTCGCCTTCATTGCGACCGATCGTTATCTGTCGGAGGCGCGTTTCGTCGTCAGGACCGCCTCGAAGCCCTCGGGATCGGGTGGTTTGGGCGCGGTGCTGCAGATGGTCGGATTTTCCCGCTCGGACGACGACGTCTTTTCCGTCCAGGATTTCATAACATCGCGTGAGGCGATCGACCAGTTGAACAAGAGACTCCCGTTGCGCGATATCTATTCCCGCCCGGGCGCCGACTTCCTGATGCGCTATCCTTCCGTGATCTTTGGCCCCACCAAGGAGGAGCTCTACAAATACATCAGGATGCTGGTTGCCGTCACCTATAACAACACGACCGGCATCACCACGCTCAGCGTGCAGGCGTTTCGCCCCGACGACGCCCATGCGATCGCCTCGACGCTGCTCGATCTGGCCGAAGACAAAGTGAACGAGCTCAACGCGCGCATTCGCCGCGACGCGGTGCGGGTCGCCGACGATCAGGTCAAGCTGTCCGAGAGCCGCCTCGCCGACACGATGGTCAAGATCACGGCGTTCCAGAATCGCGAGCTGATGATCGACCCGGCCAAGAATTCAGCGATGCTGAACGACCTGATCGCCAGTCTGGGCGCCGATCTCGCGGACACGCAATCCAAGGCGAGGGAGATGGCGAGCAACTCGCCCGAGGACCCCGGCCTGTCGGTGCTCAACGACCGCGTGCTGGCGTTGAAAAACCAGATCCAGGCCGAACGGCAGGAGGTGGCGGGCGATCCCAAGGCGCTTGCCGACAAGCTTTCGGTCTATGAGCGTCTTGCGATGGACCGCCAGTTCGCGGTGGATGCGCTCAACCGATCTTTGCAGACGCAGGAGTCCGCCGAGGTCGAGGCGCGGCGCCAGCAGCTTTTCCTGGAGCGGATCGTCAGCCCCAATGAGCCCGACTACGCGACGATGCCGTTGCGGACGTGGAATTTTGCGACGATCGCCATCCTGAACCTGCTGGGCCTGATGATCTTCTGGCTGTTCAAGACCGGGCTGCGGGAGCACGCCCAGGCGGATAGCTGAGAATCGTCGGATCCTTCGGCGCTCGACAAGAACCGCCAGTCCGCGCCGCCGATCCGCCCGGCGCCCGGTCAATCGTCACAGCGAAGCCAGAAACGCCTCCACCGCGGCGAAATAGGCCTGGCCGCCCGGCGGCGCAAAGGCCGTTGCCGCCTCGCGCGCCTCGCGTGAGAGCGGCGAAGCGCGTTGTGACAGCGCGCGGACCGCGGCGAGCCAGCCTTCGACATCGTGCGGATCACAAAAGATCGCGCGTTGCTGCGAGGCTTCGCGAAAGACCGGAATGTCCGAAGCGACGACCGGCGCGCCGAGCGTCAGCGCCTCGACGATCGGCAGGCCGTAACCCTCGGCGAAAGAGGGCGCCAGCAGCGCGTTGGCCCCGGCCAGCAGGGCCTGCAGCCCTTCGTCGGAGAGGCCGGCGACCTCGATGACCAGCGATCGCAGCGCAGCGCTGCGCGCGATTAGGCCGGTGACCTGTTCGAACCTCCAGCCGCGCTTGCCGACGAGAACGAGTTTGGGGGCGCTCGCCCCGGCTGGCGCCAGCTTCCGCCAGACATCGAGCAGCAGCGGAAGGTTCTTCCTCGGTTCAATGGTGTTGACGGCGACGAAGTAATTGGCGCCGGCGAGCGCCGCGTCCCGCCCGATCGGCCGACCCGACAGCGCGAGCGGCGAGGGGAACGGCGAGGCGAAAATCGACAGGTTCGGGCGGCCCAGCCGGGCCATCTCCCCGCGCAGCGCGGCCTCGACGACCTTGCTGGTGGTGATGATCGCCGTCGCATGCTGCGCGACGCAGGCGATGCGGCGACGGAACAGCGGCAGATGGTCGGCGGGCCAGAATTCCGGATGTTGCAGAGGCAGGATGTCGTGCACGAAAAATACGCGCCGCAGGTCCGGGCGGGTCGACAGCCAGGAGAAATACACCGCCGTCTCCAGGGCGTGCTGGGCGACGTTGAGGTAGATCGCGCCTTCTGGAATCTCCAGGTCGCGCGTCGGGAGGCGGCGCAGCACGTCGCGCTTCATCCGCGAAACGGCGTTGGCGGCGAATTCCTTGATGCTTGTGTCGCGGTCGGCGAGGCTGCGCAGCGCGCGCGTCTCGCCGACCAGCCAGCGGCGGACATGCTGGAATTTCGCGTCGTCCTCGATGCGCCGATCGGCCGCCCATTTCGATTGGACGCTATTGACTAACGCCTTGACCCGGTCGGGCGCGACGACCCTCGGGCGAACGAGCCGGTACTGGGCTCCCGCGACGATCTTGCCGGGAGAAAGCGCGAAGTGGCGCGCGTAGGCGAGGTCGACCTTTTCGATTCCCGACGGCGACGAGTAGCGCGAGCGGTGCGCCAGATGCGAGACGTCAAACACGATCGCCCTTGTCATGCCTTGCGATTTCGCTTGCGAGGAGTTCGCCGCGCGCTTCAGGGCGCGGCGTTGCAGACTTCCGGTTCGACCGGCGCAATCGCCGGGACCGCGACGCCGAGGCGCTTGTAGAGCGCCGCGATCCGGCGCTCATAGGCCTGCGGGGAAAAATAGGCCGCCCGCTTGACGCCCCGCGCGGTCAATTCGGCGCGCAGATCGGCGTCGCAATCGAACCCGCGGATCGCCTGGACGATATCGTCGACATCGGTCGGATCGACCAGCGAAGCGGCGCCGCCGGCGATTTCCGGAAGCGATGAGACGTTCGAGGTGATCACCGGCGTCCCCAGCAGCATCGCTTCGAGAACCGGCAGCCCGAAACCTTCATAAAGCGAGGGAAACAGCACGCCGCGCGCGCCGCGGATCAGGGAAATCAACTGACTCAAGGGAAGATAGGGGATGCGCCGGACGCGGCGATCCGAGGATATTCTGCCGTCCTTCATCACGTAGGAAAGAAAGCGTTCGTCGTCGATTTTCTCGACCTCCGACTCGAACTGCCATCCAAGGCCGCCGGCGATCAGCAGGGGATAGGGACTGCCGGAAGCGGCGTAAGCGTCGACCATGCGCCCCACGTTCTTCTTGGGTTCGATGGCGCCGACAAAAAGGTAATATTCGCGCATCGACACGTTGAACGCGCGCGAAATCTCGTTGGCGACCTGATGCTCGTCCTTGGCGATCAGATTTTCCGGCAGGTGCACGCTCTGATAGGCGTTGGTGATCCGGTCTTCCGGGATGCCAAAGAAGTCGATGATGTCCCGCCGCGAGAATTCCGACACGGTGACGATGTGGTCGGCTTTGGCGCAGAGATGGCGCAGCAGGCGCGCGATATGGTGCTTGTCGTCGAGCGTCGCGTGGGGAAGGCGCAAGGGGACGATGTCGTGGATGGTGTAGATGTTGGGGCAGCCCGGCAGTTTCAGCGGGGTCGGAAGGGTCATATGCAGCAGGGAGGGGGTCTTGCGCAGCTTGAGCGTCGCGCGCTGTCTGCGCCGCCGGAAATGCGAGGTCGCGAGGTCGAAGACGTTCGGCGCGACGTGAATGCCGTCGAACTGCGCGAGCGGGTTGGCCGACCCATGATGGACCGCGCCGGCGTTTGAATATTCGGTCGCGCGGATGCCGAAGGGTTTGCCGAAATATTGAGCGAGCCATCGCTCGCGTCGCAGGCGCGGCGGCTGCTTGTCCTCGAGCAGCGCGTCGAACAGCAGGATTTCGCTGACCTGCGGATCCCTGGCGTCGAACGGCGCGTTGCCGCTCATCAGCAGGTGCGGGCGATAGCCGAGGCGCCGCGCCGTCGTCACCAGGGCGCGCGCGTAGGTGCCAATCCCGGTCGCATTGCTCTTCAGGAGATTGTGGCCGTCGAACAGGATCGTGCCGGACATGGTCCCCTGGCGCAATGGGCGCGACGACAGCCACTCGTGCGGGAATTCCGCCGCGCCGCGACGACGTTAGCCTAACCCGCATCGGGGTCAATAGCGCCGCCCGCCGCGGCAAGCGCGCTTCGCGGGCGAGGGCGTCGCCGCGCGCGCCGGACATTTTGCTTGCAAACGCCGGCCGGTTCATGAACCTCCTGCGCGATGCCCGACCTCGTGGGAGTCGACGACATTCCGCCGGCCAACGCCAAACGGCCGATCGTCTACGACCTCACCCATCTGGTCACCCGCCTCACCACCGCCGCCTCGAGCGGCATCGACCGGGTCGATCTGGCCTATGGCGCTCACTTCGCGGGCGAGGATCGCATCGTCGCGGGCGCGCACTACGGGCTGACCGGCCCGCACCTGCTCTCACCGCGACTGAGCCGCGCGATCGTCGCCGCCGCGGCCGCGGTGTGGCGCGAGGGCGCGGGCGACGTCGACTTTTCCGCGCTGCTGGATTGGCTCGCCGCGCCGCCCGCCGCGCCCTTCGCGCCGCGCCGCGCGACGGGGCAGGGCCAACCGGCGCTGGCGCGCGCCGCGCGGCGTCTCGCACAGGCCCGCTTCCGGATCGCCCACGATCGTCGCCTCGCCATCCCCGCCGGCGCGATCTATCTCAACGCCGCGCAGCACGCATTCGAGTTTCCGCTGTTCTTTCGCTGGCTCGACCGGCGGCCCGATCTGCGCAAGGCGTTCCTGATCCACGACCTCCTGCCGCTCGACTATCCCGAATATTTCCGCGCCGGCAATCTCGCGGTGTTCCGCCGCCGGCTCGCCACGGCGTTTCGCCACGCCGACGCGTTCATCACCTCGACGCAGGTGGTGCGCGCCAGGCTGCGCGAGGAACTGGCGCGGCAGGGATTTCCCGACCGGCCGATCCACGTGCAGCCGTTCGCCTCGCCTCTGGAAGACGCGGCCGCGGCCGCGCCGGCCGGCGAGAGCGGCGGCCATCCCTATTTCGTGATGATCGGCACGATGGAGCCGCGCAAGAACCACCTGCTCGTCCTGCACATCTGGCGCGAACTGGCGGCGGCCGACGCCAGCGCGCCGAGGCTGGTGCTGATCGGCGCGCGCGGCTGGGAGAACGAGCAGGTCGCCGACATTCTCGATCGCTCGGTCGCCTTGCGCGCCCATGTCGCGGAACTGTCGGGTCTGCCCTCGGCGCGCCTCGCCCGCCTGTTGCAGGGATCGTGCGGGCTGCTGGCGCCGTCTTACGACGAAGGCTACGGCCTGCCGGTGGTCGAGGCGCTGGCGCTCGGCGCGCCGGCGATCGCCTCCGACATCCCGGTGTTCCGCGAGGTGACCCAGGGGCGCGCGCGGCTGCTGTCGCCGCTCGCCGGCCCGGCCTGGCGCGCCGAGATCGAGCGGCTCAGCGGCGACGCGCCCTATCGCCGGTCGCGGCGGGACGAAGCGCGCCGATTTGCGGCGCCGACCTGGCGGGAGTATTTCGCCGGCGTGGAGGGGTTTCTCAAGGGGCTGTGAGACGGGGGCTCACTTGCCGAAATATCGGCTTGACGTTTTGCTGACAATCGCCCGACAATCTATTCTTCGAGTCAGCATTATCAATGGCTTGAGAGAAAAAAAGGATCGTCTGGCCAGCCGCCCCGGATTTTTATTCGACCGTCTTACGGGCTTTCAGGGCTTCCGGCCGAAAACTTTGGAAATGCGTTTTTGGGAATCTCGACCCCACCCCGACCGGGATTTCATCCCCGTTCCGCCTTTCGGCAAAACCTCATCGCTCCTCCGCGCGATCACTCGTCGCCCGACGACACTATAGCGGATAAGTCGAAATGTCCAGAAAATAATTTCTCTAAAACGGAATAAGGCGCGCCGAGTTTCGCGCGAAAATCGCTCGCGCGAAGCGCGGTCAGGCGGCGCGGCGCCAAACTGTTTGCGTATTTGGCGTCTTTTATTGCATCGTTGTTGGGACAATGAAGAGCGGCGTTTACGGACAGGCATTCGCATATCTGAATGTCGTTATGCATACTCCGCCCGTCGCCGCCCAAGGTGGGCGATCCTCGGCGGACGCCGCGCCCCCCCGGACGCGGTCAATTGATCGCCCGTCTGTTCATTCCTTCCATCTGTCGCAAAGCCTCGCCGGATTGCTCCGGCGCCATGTCGACCGTTGCGCAAGCCTGCGCGGAGACCAGCTCGCAGGCATCATAAAAACGACAAGTTAAGCGTAATGCATCACCGCGACTGAGCCGGAGAGATCGGTCCGATGAACGCGATTCGGCGACCCGACGCATCTGGAATAGGCGGAACGGGCGGTGTTTTACTGTCCCTCTTCACGGCGGCCTTGCTTACCTGCGTCCCTACGTCCGATCGGGCGTACGCAAGCGGCGATGTATCGGTAGAAGGGACCACGATCTTGCGAGATGGCAAGCCGTGGGTCGCCAAAGGCGTAGGCATCGTTGGCCGAACGGCGCCCGCCGCCGTCACACATGGCGGTGACTACAAGCATGCACGCGCTATTTTCGGCGAGGACGAGCTTGAGAGCGCCAAACAATTTGGAGCCGACCTCATTCGGTTTCAGGTCAGCCAGGGCGGCAGCGATCCGCAATCGACCATTTACTCCCAAGATTATCTAAAGGAGGTGAAATCCGCGGTGCAAATGGCGCGCGACCGGGGGTTCAGCGTGATTGTTTGCTTAGACGCCGAGAAGCCCAGCGGCTTGGACGAAATGGGGATGCCAAGCGAAAAGGCGGTACGTGCATGGAAGAGCCTTGCTCCACTTTTCGCAACCGACCGCGGCGTCATGCTCGAGTTGTTCAACGAGCCTTCAGTGGACGGGCCTGACGCCGTGCAACCTCACGATTGGAATTCCTGGAAATCGCGTATGCAGCCGCTCGTGGATGAGGTCCGTAGCCTTGGCGCCAAGAATGTCCTCCTTGTGGATGGGTTGTATTGGGCGCAGATGATAGAGGGCGCGCCGCAACTCAACGATCCTCTGACACAGGTCGTTTACGCGGTTCATCCCTATTACTCCCCTCGTCTTCGCAACGAATCTCAGCTGGGATAATATGTTCGGCGATTACGCGAAGAGTCACGCTGTCTTGGTGACAGAGTGGAACGCCAGATCCCGCCGTAAAAATTGCAATAGCGAATATCCACAATTCGCAGCAGATATTCTGATTTATCTAAAACGAAAGAAAATTGGGCTTACGGTGTGGGCCTTTGATTTCCCTGACGGAGTATTCGTCACAGATTTCAAAAGTACATTAACTAATTTCGACGATTTTCAATGCGGGTCCGACAAGAACGGGGCAGTTGGCAATATTATTTCCAGTTATTTCGAGTAATTAGCAATCAAGAACCCATAAGAGGTCTTCAGTTAGTAAATTGCCATCCGCGAATATTAATCACTATCGGTTCTACGCGCGACCATAGACAACACAATATCACAATTGGCACATGCTTAGTTCTGTCAAATCGATGTCTATTAAATCTGCAATTTCTGCAAAATTCTCTATTGCCTCCTCATACTGAGGAGTTGTTCTAACAAATTCTGAAACGGTTGGAATATCAACTTTAAAGCCCAGAAATTCGCGCAACGTCGCCAAAGACGATCCGCTTTCATCCGTCAAAGTTTCGTAGGAAATTCTTGTACTTCGGGAGCCTACGAGCCATTGGCTAAATGAACTTATTGTCTTGGTTAGCTCCATTGTCTTTGCGTGCAGCTTTGACCGATCAATTCTAATTTTCAACGATGGACGGAGGGCAGGATTCTTAATTCGCCAAACCCCCGACTCTTGAGCGTACATGCGCGAGATCACGGTGCGATATGGTTTCTCGCGTACCAGGTGAATAATTTTTATACCTCTATCCGCCGAATACTGTATTAATAACGGGCGAGCAATCATGTCCCACCAAAATGCGTTAAAATTGTTGATATGAGAATATTTGACATCCAAAATAATAGTATGGCTGGCTAGTTGCGCAGACCGGACGGTCTCTAGGTATTTGTCCAGCAATTCTGTTTGAGTCTGAAACGTTGGATAACAAAATCTCTGCTCCTCCGCGAACACACTTGCTCTAAATTTTAGAAAAGAGGTGGGAGACGTTCGAATGTCATCAGACGTTGCGTTGCTGATTTCACCAGGCGCAAAAACACCTGTAACTTTTCCTAGCAATGAGCGCAGAAAATGTGTGCCAGACCTCTCCGCCGCCAATAAAAAGCACACTTCCGTGGTATTTGCGTTGGCTGCCACGGGTATTGCTCTCCAGCTTAAACGCGAATCGGAGTTCGAAAGCATCGAGCGCCGTCGATCATTTTACTTGTATCGGCGGTCCGTGTGAAGGGCTGGCTGGATGGCGGTCGTCGAGAGCGTGCTGGGAGTATCTGGCGCCGCCTTGGAGCCCACCGCCAGTTGTCAAAGATCATTCAAGCTGTGAAGTTGGGTGACGGACGCTAGGTTTTCGCCAGGCCGGTCGACGTTTGAGAAATGGATCGCGGATCTCCCAAAGCGGCCGCCACGCTTTCGACGCAGGCGCAGGCGGCCGCCGAACGCCAGGAATGGAGCCGCGCGCTCGATCTGTGGACGGAATGTCTGGAGCTTCATGCGGCCGCGATGACGCCAAACTCGTTGAATGGCCGCGCCAACGCGCTCTTTCGTTTGTGGCGGATCGAGGAAGCGCTGGAAATCTGGCGCGATCTCACCGAGCGCTTTGCCGATTTCGCGCCCGGCTATGCGGCAATGGGGGCGGCGCTTCTGGAGCTCGGAGACTTCGCCCCCGCGCAACAATGCTATTCCACGATGATCGCGCGGTTCCCCGACAAATCGAGGCCGGAGTGGTTCGCCAATCTGGCGAGAAGTCTGCATGATCAGCGAATGGATCGCGCCGGCGATCTCGTCCTGGCCGAGCTTGAGAGCCGGTTTCCAGATTCGCCCCTGGCCTGCAGAGAAAAATTCCGCTTTTCGTTTCAGGTGGAGTTCGGCGTCGATGCGCAGTCGACGCTGATCGAACACGCGGTTCGCCGCTTCCCAGGCGATCGCGGTTTTTCGGCGTCTCACGTCGTCAACCTGCTCGCGCTGGGACGGCTCGCCGACGCGGAAAAGGTCATCGAGGCGCTCGAAGCCGAGGCTGACGATCACCATGCGATCGTCAGCCGTTGGCGCTTCGACCTGGATCGGAGCGGCGCCGAACTCGCCAGCCAGACCGTGCAGCGGGTTGTCCTGGGCCGCGTTTGGCCGCTCTGGCCGGGCCTGGCCGTGGGCCAATTCCTCCTGGGCCTGTGGTCCGTTTGGGCGGCGGAGCTCGCGCTCTTCCTGTATGACGATCTCGCCGCAAGATTTCCGAATCAAGTCCAAGTGGTCTGCGCCCGGGCGCGAACGCTGATCATGTCGCGCCGGGACCGAGCGGCGCTGGAATTGGTGGAAACCATCCCCTCGCAATACGCAACAGACGAGGTCCTCCAACTGCGGGCCTGGACCGCCGCGCAACGCGGCGAGGACGATCGAGCAAAGCAGTTGTGGCGGACGATACTTTCAAGAAAGTACTTTGCTGGCGTCCACCGCGCCAACGCCGCGATGGAGCTGTTGACGCCCGAAAACGGAGCGCTCGAGCCAGAGGGCGTAACCGCCATTGTCCTGTTTCGCAACGAGGCGACGCTCCTGCCGGAATTCCTGCGGCATCATCGAAAACTTGGAATCCGTCGCTTCATTTTCATCGATCATATGTCTTCCGACGAAAGCAACGTATTTCTCCTGAACCAGCCCGACGTCGTCCTCTACCGCTGCGACGGCAGCTTTCAACTGACGAGCGCCGGCATGCGGTGGAAGAATGCGCTCATCGAACGCCACGGCGGGGGAGGCTGGTGCCTCCACGTCGATGTCGATGAGATGTTCATCTATCCCGGTTGGGAAACGACGCCGCTCAACCGCCTTACGGAATACCTCGACCGCCAAGGCATGGAGGGTGTGTCCGCCTTCATGTTCGACGTATTTCCGCGACGGCTGTTCGACGCGGCGGGCGAGCCGACGCGCTATTCCGAGTACCGGTATTACGACCGCGACTACGTCTGGATGGGCCTCGTCAGACCGCCCTATCTACGCCCTTCGGGCGGCGTTCGAGTCCGTCTTTTTGAGGCGCAGGAATATCTGCACAAGGTCCCGCTCATCAAGTCCAGTCGCGGCGTCGCGCTCAACGCCCATGAGACCACTCATCTCCGATTCGCGGACATCACGGGCGCGCTGCTCCATTACAAACTTCTCAATCTCGCGATACGCAGCAAGGAGCCGCGTTCAAGCGATCGCGGCAACCCGTTCGTGGCGCGGGATCGCAATGCGGAAACCCTACGGCGCCATGTGCGATACGCGTCGCGCCTGGCGGCGTTGAGCGACGTCGATCTGTTCAAGACCGGCGTATCCGAGGAACTGGCGGACAGTCTGACGCTCGCGGACCGGGGCTTGATGCAGGCGCCGCGCAAGTTTCGCGATTGGCTGGCGCCGGCGCGCGCGTAGCCGGCGGGGGGCGTGCTGGGGAGTTGAAGGCCTAACATGGGACTTGAGCGAAAAGCTGATCTATTCCGCTTCATAGCCAAAATGCTCGAAGTCGATCTGATACTTTCGACGGATTTCCGTCTTGATATCCTTCGTCAAATAATGCTCGGCAGCCGACGCCGCATCGGTCCCATTGTAAATCTCCGCGCCGAGGTATGAGCCGAAGTCTTGCGCGATCCTGCCTCCCGCGACCCGCATATCTTCGGCGAACCGTTCGAATCGACCGATGAAATCATATGTGATCCCCGACTGCATGGTCTGATAGTACTGAACGCGCCAATGAGCGTCCATCAGCGCCACCGGCTGTTCGACAACCGCTTTGACAAATTGCTCGAACGACACGGGCGTATCCAGTCGGTGGTCGGGCAATCCGAGTTGCCTCAGTATTTCGATTTTCTGTGGTCGATTCCTCTGGAATTTGTCCAGGTAGGACGACAGCAGCCGGGTGAACGGGTTTCGCACGAAGCAAAATTTGAAGAATGATTCGTCCGCCAGCAGATTGCGGAACGACGGGACCTGTCGCGGGTTCAACAAGGGTGAGAATTCCCTGACGTGGATGTCTTCGGGATCCGATCGGGTGAAACGCGCATCGGCCAACTCCAGCCTTTGCAACGCCAGCTTTATCGTCGTGCAGGCGCATTTGGGCGTCTCGACGAAAATGTATTTGTGGCGAAGCGAGATGTTGACGCCGTAGACCACCGCCGAGACCGGCAGATGCGGGTGCAGGCCGGCGAGATCGCTCGCAAATTCCGACGCGAGAGTCATCGGCCCGGCCTCGCGTCCCGCCCCACGGCCGATCGCGCGGGCCGGCGCCGCGCCGCGCGCCTGCTCAATAATCCCGCATCGTCCATTTCGCGCTCTCGTCGAGTCTCGCGCAGAGTGCGTCGATCGCCAGCGCGTCGTCACGATGATCCTGCCAGGCCTGGCGCAGCCCGTCGCGATATTCGGGATCGCGCGCCGTCCTGACGGCCCGCAGCAAGAAGCCGAGGCCGCTTGGTTCGCACGGCCCCGCCCCGGCGAACAACTCGGCGCCGACCGGGGCGCGCAGCACCGCGACGCCGCGGTGCGCCGCATATTCCACCAGCGGCGCGAACGCCCCGACGCCGCCGGCGAGATCGACGACGAGTTCGAGCCCGAATTCATAAAGGCCGCGCCCATTCAAATCGATGATTTCGATGCCCCGGCGCAGGCTCGCCGGCCCGGCGAGCGCTTCCCGCAGGCGCGACGCCGTCGCCTCGTCGGAGACGACCAGCAGGACCGCGGTCCGCCCGTGCTTGCCGCTCCCCCGCGCGATCGTCCGGGCGATCGTCGCCGCGAATTCGACGCTGGCCGGCGATACGGCGATGGCGACGGCGCGGGGGCCGGCCAACGCCGGGCCGCCGATCAGATGTTCGTGATGCAAGTTCCAGAAATAGGGGATTGAAAGGCCGCTGTCGACGCGAAGAACCATCGCGCCGTCGCGCGCGACGACACGCCCGAAGCGCGCCATTCCCGCGGTCTGGCGGGCGTATCCCTGGCGCCCCCCGTCCGTCGGCATTTCGTCGATCGAACCCGAAGTGGCGATCGCCGTGTAATTCGTCCCCGCCAGCGCCTCGACGCCGTCCGTCCCGTAGAGCCAGACATTGCCGACGTGGAAGCGATCGAGCAGCGCCGCTGCCTCGGCGACGGCGATTTCCTCCAGTCCGAGACCGGGCGGCGCCGCCTGCCTCGCCCAGACGCGCGCGCAATGGCGGATCAGGCGAACCAGCGGGACGCAGGACTTGTCGGGCGCTTCGTTGAGCAGCACCAGCGGCCTCGATTGCCGCGCGGCGACGCCGACCATCGCGGCGATGTGCCGGGCGAGCAGCGGATCGGCGCGCAGCCTGGCGACGTCGACGAGGAACAGATCGGCGGGCCTCGACCGGGCGATCCGCTCGACCAGCGCGTCGACCGCGAGCGAGGCGACCGCCTGCTGACGGCGATGGCTGGCGAGCGAGGCCTCGCGCAGCGCCGCCAGCTCCGAGCGGTCGAACGCCAGAGCGACGCAGGCGTCGGCGATCGCGCCGAGATCGCGAAGCTGGTGCCAGGGATGGGTCGCCGGATAGCCCTCGAACGTATGGGCGTGCGCGATCACCGGGACCCCGTGCGCCAGCGCCTCGCCGATGCGAATCTTCTGGCCGGTCGATTGGTCGACGGGCCCGACGACCACGTCGACCATCTCATAGAAAGACCGCACATCCTTCAGCGGGCCGACGACCTCGACATTGTCGCAGTCCCGCAGGGCGTCGAGCCCCAGGCACATCGACCCCGCAAGGACGATCTTGATCGGCGCCATGAATTCGCGGAATCGCGGCGTCGCGCATTCGACAAAGCGCGAAACGCTCTGGATGTTGATATTGTTTTGCGCGCCCAGCACGCCGATGCGCAGATAGCCATCCGAGAGTTCCAGCGGCCTGACGGAAGGGCGGCTTTCCTCGACATAGGGGACCGTCAGGACCGGCGGGCTGTCGAAGTTTTCGAAATAGGCCTGTTCCTGCGGTTTGATCGCCAGAGCGAGATCGGCGCGCCGGACGCCGATCCCTTCCTGTTCGGCGGTGGTGTGAAAAAACTCCGGCTTGACGCCGATCCCCGCCAGCATTTCGCGACGGCCGGACACGCGGTCATGGGTGTCGAGCACCTTCAGGCAGTTGCGGCCGGCATGCAGGAACGCCCGGCTCAGATAGACATAGTTCACCAGCAGGGCGTCGAGCGGCCGGCGCGCGCAGTACCACTCCAGGAAATGGTCAAGCGTGGGGTCCCACCATTCGTCAATCGCGTGGTCGAGACCGATCGCCGGGGGGTGAATGGGAAGGCTCGGCGGTATGATGTGGAACTCGTCCCAGGCCGCGCGCATGGCGGCGAGCGCCGGCTCGGGGATTGCATTCCGCCAGTCCGCGTCGAGCGGATAGAGCAGAAAATGGATGCGCGCGCCGCGCTCCCGCAAGGCCGTGCAAAGGGCGTGCACGCGCTTGCGGTTGCCGAAGTCGCGGGGATCGCTCGGCATCGGCGACAACACCGCGATATCGAGGAGCCGGTCCATCGATCAGGGCCTTCCGGCGTCCGCGCCCGGTCCGGATTGCAGATCCGCTTCGGCGACGTGATGCCCCAGCAGGAGCAGCATGGTCAGGTTGTAGTTCGCGTTCACCTGCCGCGCAAAATCGTCGGGGTCGGCGACTTCGACGAACAGCCCGCGCGGCGTGCGAAGGCGCGGCGACAGGCTGCTGAAATACCGGGTGAGGCCCTGCCAATAGCCGTCCGGCTCGAGTCCGCCGGCGCTGTCGCGGCACAGGAAATCCGACACCGCCTGCCAGGCCCAGCGCCTGCGAAACCAGCCTTGCCGCAGGCGGTCGCGGTGCACGAGGTGGCGCACGCGCGCGCCGGCCGCCCAGATCGCGTCAAACCCGGCGGCGCGAAGTTTGGCGATGACCTCGTTTTCCTCGTTTGAAAGCAGCGCTCCGCCCGCGCCGTTGCGTCCGAGAAGCGTGGAAAACGCGCCGGCGTCAAGCAGCGGCGCGGTGCGGAAGGCTATGTTGGCGCCGGCGATCCATTCGTGCTCGCCGGCGATGCGAAGGCTTCCTCCCCAGTCGACGATGGAGAGGGCGCCGACGAGTTCGTCGGCCAGCCAGGCCGGACGCTCGTCCTGCCAGATCGGCAGGATCGGGCCGCCGACCACGCCGGCCCTTTCGCCGAATCTGTCGAACGCGTCGAGCAGTTTTTCAAGCCAGTCGGGCGAGGCGATCGCGTCGTCGTCGAGATAGGCGACAAATTCCGTCCGGCATTCGCGCGCCGCGATGTTGCGGGCGTTCGACAGGCCCGAAGTCGGCGTATGGATGTAGCGGATATTGTCGATCCTGTCGTACCTGTCGAGGTAGGTTTGCGCCTGCGCGGCGTCGGGCGAGTTGTCGACGACGATGATCGAATATCGGTCGACCGGAATCGATTGCCGCCTCAGGCTCTGTAAGGCCGCTTCAAGCAGATCGTAGCGCCGGTAAGTGCAGACGACGGCGCTAATTCGCGGAATGCTTGACATCGTCTGACCCAGCTTGAGCGACCCCGACGTCAGAGCGGTCGATGCGCAGTTCGACGAACTGCACGCCCAGCGAGCGGGTGTCCAGGCTGTCGGGGTTCAGATCCCGCGGCACGAACATGAACGGCGCCGAGAAGAGAATTTCGGTCCCGCGGTTTATCTCAAGCGGGGGCAGGCTGAAGCTCACCCGCGCAAGCGCCTCGCCATCGGCGCGGCGCAATTCGCACGGCGTCCAGCTCCGGTCGATGTAGCAGGCAAGTTCGGCCACATCTCGCATCCGCTCATTGTCGATCAGCGCCAGCTCGGCGCGGCAGCCTTGCCGTCGATCGACATAGACCGTGAAACGAAACTCCGACCGGGGCCCGGTCCATCGAAACGCCGTGCCGTCCGGAGAAAATTCCAGCCGATGAAACCCGTCCGCCGGGTTGCAGAACATCCTGGCCGTGACGACGACCCGCTTCATCAGAGGCGTCCGCGCGGCGCCTTGTCTTGGAAGAGGAAAATCGAGCAGCGCGAGGATGGTTTCGGCCGACCGTTCGACTTCGGCCAGTCTTTTGGAGATCGCGGCGACCGACGCCGACAGGCCGCTCAATTCATCGATCAAGGCCCCCGCGCCGGCGTCCCGAAAGCGTTGCTCCAGCGACGTCTCCCCGGGCTCTTCCTCTCCGGGCTTGACGTCCCGCCCTGCGATTCCTGTCATTTCGATCTCACGAGAAACGCGGCGGCGAAAAGAACAGCGGCGCTTCAGGACAGAATAGTCAAGGGAAGCCTAGCCGCGCGGGGAGGCGAGAGCAACGCCGAAATCGACCGGCTGGCCGGTCTCGCCGGCGTCCAGGACCGCTCAAACCTGTCGAATCGCCCGCCGCGGCGAGGCTCCCGCGCGTCGGCGACGCGCGAGGCGGCGATCCGCCGGATACGTCGGCCGTCGGCGCGCTGTCAGCCCGCCCCGCGCGCCGGCCGCAGCGATTCGCCCGCGAACAGCGCCAGCGCGATGAGCGGAAAGACCATGCCGATCCAGCTTACCCGCTCCCAGCCGCCCGACGCGAAGGCGAGGCTGGCGATCGACGAGCCCACGGCGCCGCCTACGAAAAACATCGCGATGTAGAGGCCGTTCAACCGGCTGCGGGCCTGGTCGCCGAGCGCGTAGATGACGCGCTGGCTGACCACCTGATTGCCCTGGACGCCGGCATCCAGCAGAACGGCGCCGGCCAGCAGCGCGATCAGCGATCCGCCGGCGTCGATCCGCGCCACCGGGAAAGCCGCCGCGACCATCGCCATCGACACAGCGGTGGCGCCGCGGCTCCAGCCCCGGTCGGCGATGCGCCCGACGATTGGCGCGGCCAGCGCGCCGGCCGCCCCGGCGAAGGCGAACAGCGCGATGCCGCGCTGGCTCAATCCGAAAGCCGGCCCGGCGAGTTCGAGGGGAACCGCCGTCCAGTAAAGGCTGAACGCCGCGAACAGCGCCGCCTGATAGGCGGCGCGGCGCCGCAGGACCGGCGTGTCGCGCAGCAGCGTCCACAAGGACGCGATCAGCGTGACATAGCCGTGGTCGACCTTCGGCGCCCGTTCGGGCAACCGCGCGCGCAGCGCGAACGCCAGAGCGGTGATGGCGAGGGCCGAGAGCCCGAACACCGCCCGCCAGCCGAAGACGTCGGCGATCAGGCTGGAGACCGGGCGCGCCAGCATGATGCCGAGCAGCAGGCCGCTCATCACATTGCCGATCGTCCGCCCACGGGTGGCGTCCGGCGCGAGATGGGCGGCGATCGGCACCAGCATCTGCGTGGCGACCGAGGCGACCCCGATGAACAGCGCGGCGGAGAGAAAGGCCAGGGCGGACGGGGCGAGCGCCGCCGCCAGCAGCGCCACGACATCGGCCAGCAGCGTCCAGAACGTCAAGGCGCGGTTTTCGATGAGGTCGCCGAGCGGCACGAGCAGGATCAGGCCGATGCAATAGCCGACCTGGGTGACCGTGACGATCAGGCTCGCGGCCCGGTCGCCGAGGCCCACGGCGGGTGCGATCAGGCCGATCAGCGGCTGCGCGTAGTAGACATTGGCCGCCGTCAGGCCGCAGGCTGCGGCGAGCAGCGTCGTCATTCCGGCCGACAGGGTTTTTTCGGCGACGCCGGTTTTGGCCGACGCCGTTGTCGAAGTCGTCATAAGGGGTCAGCTTCCTGTCAGGACGTTGGCGGGACGGGCCGGCGCGCGTGCGGACTTTGCTTACGTCAGCCGCCGACCTGCGCGATCACGCTGACCTTGCCGTCGCGCACGCCGATGATCTGCAGCGGCGTATGCGGATGATTGTGGTCGTCCATCGCATAGCTGCCGCCCAGCAGCGAGGGCATGTTCGAGGATTTCAGCGCCTTCTGGATGTCTTCGGGCTTGTCCGAACCGGCGCGGCGGATCGCATCGACCACCAGGTTGGTCGATTCATAGGCGAAGAACGAACGCTGGGTCGGCGTCAACCCGTATTTGGCGCGATAGGCCGCGACGAAATCCTTGACTCCCGGCGTCTCGATGAACGGGTTGAACACCGTGACGCCGGTGGCGTTGGCGAGGCTCCCCGCGGCGACGAATTGCGGCGACAACGCGCCGATCGCCGCCGCGAAATCCACGCGGCCGGTGACCGGCGCGCTTCCCGGCGTCTGTTCGTAGGCGCGAAAAAACGGCGCGGTCGAAGGACCCAGCACGCAGACGATCCGATCGGGCGCCAGCGCCTTGAACCGCTCCAGCAGCGGAGCGAGATCCGTGGCGCCCTTGGCGATCGTCTCGCTGGCGAGCGTCTTGACGCCGGCGGCGGTCGCGGCCTTCTCCATGCTGGCGGCATTGGTCTTGTTGAAGTCGTTGTCGTCGGCGACGATCGCCACACTGCCGACGCCCTGTCCCTTCAGCCAGCCTATCAGGCCGATCGCGATATCGCGATCGGAAGGAATCGTCTTGAACGCGTAGTCGTCGCCGCCGACGCCCGAAGCGTCGACAAAATCCTGGCCCGCCGAAATGTCGATGACCAGCGGCACCTTCGCCGCTTGCGTGATCGGCATGATCGCGTGGGTGACCGGCGTCGCGAGGGCGCCCAGCAGCACCGGCACATGCTCCTCCTCGATCAGCCGCTTCGTCGCCTTGATTCCAGTCGGTATGTCCGCCGCGTTGTCGCCGTAGAACGCCTCGACCGGGCGGCCCAGCACGCCGCCGGCCTGGTTGATGCGCGACAGGGCGAGCTCGACGCCATATTGTTCGCTTTGTCCGCGATCGGCGAGGGGTCCGCTGAGGATGGTCGTGACGCCGATGCGAACGGGATCTGCGGCCGAGGCCGTCAGGCTGGCCAGCAGGCTTCCCGTCACCAGAATTGCTCTGAGCGTCATCGCGTTTTTCCTTGATTGGCGGCGTCGGACGAACCGCTCCGATCGCCGTTCAACGTGTCCCATTCCGCCTTTCGGAACAACCGCGTTCACGCGGCCCTAACGCAATCGTGACCATCGGGCCATGGCCGCCGGAGGCGGAATGGCGCCCATTCACCGCCGTCGCGGCCGCCGGGTTTGGGCATTGCGGCGAGGTCTTGTATCGTTCCCGCGGCGCCGCGGGCGATCGCGCGCGGCGAGGTCGGCGCCCGGGGCGCCGCTCCGGCCCGCCGTTGTTCGCGCCGCCTGTCGCGGGGAGATAAATTGTGAACGCTCGCGCCCCCGGCCGCCACTTCCTGCAGATTCCCGGCCCGACCAATGTGCCCGACCGCGTCTTGCGCGCGATCGCCGAGCCGACCATCGACCATCGGGGTCCGGGCTTCGCGGAATTGGGACGCGCCGTGTTGACCGGCATGCGGCGGGTGGTCGGCGCCGCCGGACCCGTGGTGATCTACCCCGCCTCGGGAACCGGCGCGTGGGAGGCGGCGCTGGTCAACACGCTGTCGCCTGGCGAGGCGGTGCTGATGGTGCGCACCGGCTGGTTCGCGACGCTGTGGCGCGAGATGGCGACCAGGCTTGGCCTCGCTCCGATCATGCTGGAGACCGACTGGCGCCGGGGCGCCGACCCGGCGGCGATCGAGGCGGCGCTGCGCCAGGACGACGCCCATCGCATCCGCGCCGTGTGCGTCGTCCACAACGAGACGTCGACCGGCTGCGTCAGTCCGATCGCCGCCGTGCGTGCGGCGATCGCCGCCGCCGGGCACCCCGCGCTGCTGATGGTCGACACCATCTCCTCGCTGGGCTCGATCGACTACCGCCATGACGAATGGGGCGTCGACGTCACGGTGGCGGGAAGCCAGAAGGGGCTGATGCTGCCGCCGGGCCTGTCGTTCAACGCGGTCAGCCCGCGCGCGCTCGCCGCCGCGGAAACGGCGCGGTTGCCGCGCAGCTACTGGGACTGGCGCCCGATGCTCGAAGCCAACGCGACCTTCTATTTCCCCTACACGCCGGCCACCAACATGTTGCGCGGATTGCAGGAGGCGCTGGCGATGCTCGACGAGGAGGGCCTGCCCAATGTCTTCGCCCGCCACGCGCGGCACGGCGCGGCGACGCGCGCGGCGGTGCGGGCCTGGGGACGAGAGGGAGGGATCGAGGTGCAATGCCTGGAGCCGGATCATTACTCCGGCTCGCTCACCGCCGTGCGACTGCCGGACGGACACAGTGCGGACGCGCTGCGCGCGCTGATCTTGGAGCGCTTCGACATGAGCCTCGGCAACGGCCTCGGGATTCTCAAGGACCGGGTGTTTCGGATCGGGCACCTCGGCGACTTCAACGACCTGTCGCTGATCGGCGCGCTCGGCGGCGTGGAGATGGCGCTGCGGCTGGCCGGCGTCCCGCACGCGGAAGGCGGCGTCGCGGCGGCGATGACCGTGCTGGCCGAAGCGGGCGCTTCTTGCTGATCGGCTGGACATTCGACGCCCGGGGAGTCCGGCGGGGGAACGGGTGAATGCGGGGTCGTCACGCGGCGCTCGAGCGCCGGCTGCGCGAGGAAAGCGTCGGCGAAGTCCGGTTCGACGCGTTCGCGCGCGGCCGTTACGCCACCGATGCGTCGGCCTATCAGATCATGCCGGTCGGCGTCGTCGTCCCCGGATCGATGGAGCAGGCGACGCGCGCCCTGAGCCTCGCGCGGTCCGAGAAAGTCCCGGTGCTTGCGCGCGGCGGCGGGACCTCGCAAAGCGGACAGACGGTCAACGAGGCGCTGGTCGTCGATTGCTCCAAACGCCTCAACAACATCCTCTCGCTGGATGTCGAGGCGGCGCTCTGCAAGGTCGAGCCCGGCGTCGTGCTCGACGAACTCAACCGGCGGCTGAAGCCGCACGGATTGTGGTTTCCGGTCGATGTCTCCACAGCCTCGCGCGCGACCCTCGGCGGCATGGCGGGCAACAACGCGTGCGGCGGACGATCGCTTCGCTACGGCACGATGCGCGACAATGTCCTGTCGATCGACGCCTTGCTCGCCGACGGTTCGGCGGCGCATTTCGGATCGGTGCAAGCCGACCTGTCCGATCTTGCCGCGGATGACCCGCGCCGGGCGCTGTTCGGCGATCTCCTCAACATCGGGGCGCGGGAGGCGGACGAGGTGGCGGCGCGGTTTCCGGCCGTCCAGCGACGGGTCGGCGGCTACAATCTGGACGCCCTCGCGGCGCCCGGCCGGCAGTCCGACGGGCGGGTCAATCTCGCCCATCTTCTGGTCGGGTCGGAAGGAACCCTCGGCTTCTCGACGGCGATCGAACTGAAGCTGTCGCCGCTGCTGGGGCGCCGCGCCGTCGGGGTCTGTCACTTCGGTTCGTTCTTCGAGGCGATGAACGCGGCGCAATATATCGTCGCGCTGAAGCCGATCGCGGTCGAACTCGTCGACCGGACCATGTTGGGCCTGGCGGCCGGAATCGCGATTTTCAGACCGACGCTCGCGCAGTTTCTGCGCGGCGAGCCGGAGGCCGTGCTGGTCGTCGAATTCGCCGAAAACGACCAGGAGAACCGAAGGAGGCTGTCGCGCCTCACGCAGGTGATCGGCGATCTCGGGCTCGGATGGGATCGCGAAGCGAACAAATGGGGCGGCGTGGTCGAGGTGCTCGATCCCGCCGCGCAGACGGCGATCGCCGAACTGCGCGCGGCCGGCCTTAACATCATGATGTCGATGAAGGACGAGCGCAAACCCGTCTCGTTCGTTGAGGACTGCGCGGTGCCGCTTGCGCATCTGGCCGAATACACCGCCCGGCTGACCGAAGTGTTCGAAAAGCACGGGACGCGGGGAACCTGGTACGCCCATGCGTCCGAGGGCTGCCTGCACGTGCGGCCGGTTCTCAACCTGAAGCTCGACAAAGACGTGAAGGCGATGCGGGCGATCGCCGAGGAGGCGTTCGCGCTGGTGCGCGCCTACAAGGGTTCGCACTCCGGCGAGCACGGCGACGGCATCGCGCGCTCCGAATTTCATGAGAGCATGTTCGGATCGCGCCTGGTGCGGGCTTTCGAGGAGGTCAAGGATCGCTTCGATCCGGACGGCCTGTTCAACCCGGGAAAAATTGTCCGCGCGCCGCGATTCGACGATCGCGAGAAGTTCCGATTCGGGCCGAACTACCGCGTCGGCGCCTTCGCGCCGGCGCTGGACTGGTCGGCGTATCCCGGCCCGGCGGGCGGCTTCTCCGGCGCCGTCGAGATGTGCAACAACAATGGCGAATGCCGGAAGCTCGCCGGCGGCGCGATGTGCCCGTCCTACCGGGTCACCCGCGACGAGCGCGACGTAACGCGAGGCCGGGCCAACAGCCTTCGTCTGGCGCTTTCCGGGCAACTCGGCGCTGACGCGCTGGCGTCCGACGCGATGGCCGAAACCCTGAAGCTTTGCGTGTCCTGCAAGGCGTGCCGCCGCGAATGCCCGACCGGCGTCGACATGGCGCGCATGAAGATCGAGGTGCTGGCGGCGCGCGCCGGCAAGGGCCGGCTCGGCGTGCGCGAGCGCCTGATCGCCTGGCTGCCTCGCTATGCCGGTCTCGCGTCGCGTCTCCACGCGCTGCTCAATCTGCGCGACCGGGTTCGCCTGCTCGCCGGCCTGTCGGAGACAATTCTCGGGTTCGCCGCCCGGCGGCGGTTGCCGGCGTGGCGCGCCGATCGTTTCACCGCCGCCGGGGAGAGCCACGGTCCGGCGAGCGGCCCGGAAGTGGTGTTGTTCGTCGATACGTTCAACGCGACCTTCGAGCGCGAAAAGATCGACGCCGCGTTGCGGGTGCTCGTGGCGGCGGGTTACCGGGTTCACGTCCCGAAGGCCGTCGATGGCGCCGGCCGGCCGCTCTGCTGCGGACGCACGTTTCTCGCGGCGGGGCTGGTCGAGGAGGCGCGCCTTGAGGCGGCACGGTCGCTCGCCGCGCTCCTGCCGTTCGCGGAGCGCGATGTGCCGATCGTCGGGCTCGAGCCGAGCTGCCTGCTGACCTTCCGCGACGAGATAGCGGCGATGCGGCTGGGCGATGGCGCCGACAAGGTCGCCGCCTGCGCCATGCTGTTCGAGGAATTCATCGCGCGCGAGAGCGACGCCGGGCGTTTCAATCTCGCGCTGGCGCCGATCGCCGCCACGGCGCTGTTGCACGGCCATTGCCATCAGAAGAGTTTTGGCGCGATGGGCGCCACGGAAAAGGTTCTTCGCCTCATTCCCGGCCTTGACGTGCAGGTGATCGAGTCCAGTTGCTGCGGCATGGCCGGCGCGTTCGGCTATCAGGCGGAGACCTACGACATTTCGCTCGCAATGGGCGAATTGTCGCTGCTTCCCGCCGTGCGCGCGGCGCCGGAGGATACGCTAATCGTCGCCGACGGCTTTTCATGCCGTCATCAAATTCGCGACGGGACCAGCCGCGTCGCCTGCCACGTCGCCGAGGCGCTCGACCGCGCCTCGCGGCCGGGCGCGCGCCCACGCGCAGGCTGATCTTCGATCGATGGGGATCACGCTCTGTTGATCGCCGTGGCGCCGATTCGCCAAATTTTGGCGCGTCGTCGGCCTTATATGAGGCGCGCCGGATTGTTCCGGCGGGGATGATCGGTCGTGCGAATTGCCGACCGCGCGGATTTCGATCGGATCGCGACAGCATGGCCTTTCTGGACAAATGGGCGCCCTACTGGCTCAGCGTCTTGCGCATCGTCGCCTCGCTGTTGTTCGTCGAACATGGCCTGGAGAAATTGTTCGGCTTCCCCGCGGCGGGGCCGGCGCTGTCGCCCTTGGTGGCGATACAGGGGGTGATCGAAGTGTTCGGCGGCGCCACGTTGCTGGTCGGCTTCTATGCGCGGCCGGTCGCCTTCATCCTCTGCGGCGACATGGCCGCAGCCTATTTCATGGCGCACTTTCCGCGCTCGTTCTATCCGGCGGTGAACGGTGGCGACGCGGCGATCCTGTTCTGCTTCGTATTTTTTTACATTGTCCTTGCCGGGGCCGGCCCGTTCAGCGTCGATGACGCCGTGCTGAAACGCCAATAGACCCGCGCTTCCGACATCGCGACGCCGCCCGTCGCCCACATGCATAAGCGGAATGAGGATGAGCGCTATTCGCCCGGCGCCGGACGGGGCTTATGCGCGCGTCGCGACAGACGCTCGTGGCCCCATTCGCGCAGCCGCTGGAACACGACATAGAGCATCGGGATCAGGAAGATGCCGATCGAGCTTGCCGCGAGCATGCCGGCGAACACCGAAGTGCCGACGTCGCGCCGGCTGATCTGCGCCGCGCCCTCGGCGATCACCAGCGGCACCAGACCGAGCACGAAGGCGATCGACGTCATCATCACCGCGCGAAAGCGCATGCGCGCGCCGAGCGCCGCCGCATCGCCGATCGCCATCCCGGCTTCGCGCTGCTCCTTGGCGAATTCGACGATCAGAATGCCGTTCTTGGCGGCCAGCGCGATCAGCACGACGAGGCCGATCTGGGCGTAGAGATCGAGGGTCAGGCCGCTGATCAGGATGCCCGCATAGGCGCCGACCACGCCGACCACCACCGAGAGCAGCACCGGGATCGGAATCATCCAGCTCTCATAGAGCCCGACCAGGAACAGGTAGGCGAAAATGACCGCGGTGGCGAGAATGGGGCCGGTCTGGCCGCTCGCTTCGTGTTCCTGAAAGGCGGTGCCGGTCCATTCGAAGGTGTAGCCGGGCGGCAGTGTCTTGTCCGACACTTCCTGCATCGCGGCGAGCGCCGCGCCCGACGAACCGCCCGGCGCCGGGCTGCCGTTGATGGTGACCGAGCGGTAGTTGTTGTAGCGGGTGATCACCTGCGGGCCGGCGACGAACCGCAGCGAGGCGATCGAGCGCATCGGCACCATCTCGCCGGTCTTGTTGCGCACATAGATTTGCCAGATGTCCGAAATGTCGCGGCGGTCGGCCGCCTCGCCCTCGATGTTGACCTGCCAGGTGCGCCCGTAGAGATTGAAGTCGTTCACGAAAAATCCGCCCAGCGTCGACTGCAGCGCGGTGAACACGTCGTTGATGTTGAGGCCCAGCGCCTGCGCCTTGTCGCGGTCGATGTCGAGATAGATCGACGGCGCCGTCGCGGTGAAGGTGGAGAACACCCGCGCCAGACGCGGGTCCTGGTTGCCGGCGGCGATGATGCCCCGCATCACGCCGCCGAGGGTGGCGGGGTCCTGTCCTTCGAGCGCCTCGAGCTGATATTCGAACCCGCCGCCGGTCGACAGGCCGATGATCGGCGGCAGGTTGAAGGGGACCACGCTGGCGGAGCGGATCTGCTGGGATTCCACGAACATGCGGCGGATCAGCGTCTGCGCCGAATTGGCCGCGCCGAGGCGATCCTCGAACGGCTTGAGCCTGGCCACCAGGAAGGCGGCGTTCGACTCGTTGGCGCTGTCGAGCAGCGAAAAGCCGATCACCGCGAAGGCGTCCTTCACCTGCGGCATCGATCGCAGCACCTTCTCGATCTGTTCGACCGTCTTGCTGGTGCGCGCCACCGAGGCGCCATCGGTCAGTTGCACGTTGAGGAAGAAGGCGCCCTGATCCTCCTCCGGCAGAAAGCTGGTCGGCGTGATGCGCGACAGGCCGTAGACGGCGAAAGCGCAAACCGCGAGCAGCGGAATCGACAGAATGGCGACGCGCACCAGTCGGCGCACCACCGCCGCGTAGCCGTCGCGCACTTTGTCGATGCCCCTGAGCACCAGCGCCATGACGCCGCGCCGCGCCCCCTCGTGGCGCAGCACCAGCGCGCACAGCGCCGGCGACAGGGTCAGCGCGTTGAGCGCGGAAATCAGCATCGCGACGCTGATGGTGACCGCGAACTGGCGGAACAGCTGGCCGGAAATGCCCGGGATGAACGCCACCGGGACAAACACCGAAAGCAGCACCAGGGTGATCGCGATGATCGGGCCGGTGATCTGGGTCATCGCCTTGATCGTCGCGTCGGCGGGCGAAAGGCCGGGCTCCTCCTCCAGCACCCGCTCGACGTTCTCGACGACGACGATCGCGTCGTCGACGACGATGCCGATGGCGAGCACCAGGGCGAGCAGCGACACTGTATTGGCCGAATAGCCCATCGCCAGCAGCACTGCGAAAGCCCCGATCAGGCTGACCGGGACCGCCACTGCGGGAATGATCGTGGCGCGCAGATTGCCGAGGAACAGGAACACCACAATGACGACCAGGACGAACGCCGCGGCCAGGGTCTTGAGCACTTCGTGGATGGTGTCGGCGACGAATATCGTGGAATCGTAGACGACATGCGCCTTGAGGCCGGGCGGGAAACGCGCGGCGAGCCGCGCCATCGCCCGATCGACCAGCGTCGCCGTCTGCACCGCATTGGCGTCCGGCGTGAGATAGAGCGCCATGCCCACCGCCGGGCGGCCATTGATCCGCGTCACGACGTCGTCGTTCTGGGCGCCCATCTCGACGCGCGCGACGTCGCGGATATGCAGCACCGAGCCGTCGGGATTGGCGCGCAGCACGATATCGCCGAACTGCTCCGGCGTGGTCAGCCGGCCCTGCGTCTGCACGTTCATCTGGAATTGCTGGTCGTCGCTCACCGGGCGCGCGCCGATGCGTCCGACCGGCGCCTGGACGTTCTGCGCCTGGATCGCGTTGACGACGTCCGAGGGCGACAGGTTCAGATTGGTGAGCCGCTGGGTGTCGAACCAGATGCGCATCGAATAGTTGAGCTTGCCGAACAGCAGCGCCTGGCCGACGCCCGGCACGCGCGAGATCTCGTCGAGGATGTTGATCGTCGCGTAGCTGGTGATGAACACCGGGGTGAGCTTGGAGTCCTCGCTGTACAGCGTCATGAAGCGCAGCACCGAGGCCGACCGCTTCAGCACGATGAGCCCCTGGAGCTGCACCTCCTGGGGAAGCTGGGCGAGCGCGGTCTGCACCCGGTTGTTGACGTTGACCGTGTCGGTGTCGGGGTTGGAGCCCGGCAGGAAACTGACGTTCAGGTTGTAGCTGCCGTCGTTGCCGCTGGTCGACTTCATGTAGATCATCTTGTCGACGCCGACGATCTGCGCCTCGAGCGGCTGGGCGACGGTGGCCTCGACCACCGCCGCCGAGGCGCCGGGGTAGTTCGCGGTGACCTGAACGCGCGGCGGCACGATGTCGGGGAACTGCGCCACCGGAATGCGGGTGATCGCGATCACCCCGGCGATGGTGATGACCACCGCGATGACGATGGCCAGCCGCGGGCGGCGGACGAAGACGGCGGAGATCATTGCGGCGCGACGCGGCTCAGCAGGGTCCGCGACGCGCCCGCCGCCGGGCCGTCCAGCGCGCTGGAGCCGGCGCCGGGAGCGGCGGCGGCCGGGGCCGGCGAGACCGTCTGGCCCGGACGGATGCGCTGGATGCCGTCGAGGACCACGGTCTCGCCTTCGGTGAGGCCGCTCAGCACCACCGCCAGCGTCGGACTCGGCGAGGATTGGCCGAGTTGAATCCGCCGCTGCTGCGCCTTGTCGTCCTCTCCGACGACATAGACATAGTCGCCGCCCTGGTCGGTGAGCACGGCGGCGCGCGGAATGACTAGCGCTTCGACCGGCTGCGCGTCCTCCAGGATCACCGTGGTCAATTGACCGTCGATCAGTTTGCGGACGGTCAGGTCGCCTTTGGCGCCGGCCAGGGCGGGGTTGGCGATGACCGCGCGCAAGGCGATCGTATCGGTGCTGCCGGCGACGCTGTTGTCGAGAAAATCCAGCGTGCCGGTCTGGTCGTAGACGCTGCCGTCGGGCAGCCGAATCTTGACGAGGATGGAGCCGAACCCGCCGCGCTGCGCGGCGGTCTGCATCAGGGTCATGACGCTGCGCGCGGCGACCGGAAACGTCACATACATCGGGTCCTGGCTGACGATGGAGGCGAGCACGCCCGAACTCGGCGTGACATAATTGCCCTCGGTGACGATGGCGCGGCCGATCTTGCCGTCGATCGGCGCGCGGATCTCGGTATAGCCGAGATTGATCTGCGACTGCTCGAGTTGCGCCTCGGCGCCGAGCACCTGGGCCTGGAGCGACAGCCGGTTGGCGAGCGCGGCGTCGACGGTCGACTGCTGACCGGCCGGGGTGTTGAGCAGCGTCTTGGCGCGCGTCAGGGTCAGGTCGGCGTTCTGCAACTGCGCCTTGTATTGCGCGATCACCGCCTGCTTGGCCTCGACGTCGGCCTTGAACGGGCTTTGCTCGAGGCGATAGAGCAGGTCGCCCTTCTTGACTTCCGCGCCCTCGGTGAACAGGCGCGCGTCGAGGAACGCCGCCACGCGCGCCACGAGGTTGACCCGGTTGATCGCCTGGATGCGGCCGACATATTCGCTCGACGAGGTGATCGGCTTCTTGATCGCCGCGACGACGCCGACGGCCGGCGGCTTGGCCGGAGCCGGCTGCGCGACAGCGGACCACGGCGCGAGGCAAACAGCGGCGGCGATGAGAACCCGGGACCAACGCTCGATCAACATCTTGCTCTTCCTTGCCGCCCGCGACGCGGCGGGATCGACGACGACCTGATATCCGGAATTTCGCGCCTGCGAAACGCCGGCCGGCGGGTTTTGGCGACTTTGCCCCTGGGCGGGACGACGCCCGATTCCTGGAATATAGACGGTTTTGCGAATTTTTCGCTTAATGGCGGCGAGGGCGCCGTCAAAGCGTGCGCGCCACGCGGGCGTCGTCCAGGCCGACGGCGCGCGCCGCGGCGGCGATCGATTCCCAGGTCTCTCGGGGCAGCGGCACCCCTTCGGCGAGGCGTCGGGCGCGCGCGGCGCGCTCAGGTTCGCCCGGCGACAGCATCGTGTGGCCGGGCATGGTCCTGGCCTGTCCGAACCAGGCGAGGTAGCGCGCCATGTCGCCGTCGAACAGATGCGACGGGTCGATCCGCGCGGGATCGACGTAAAGCGAGAACATGCCGTTGGCGAAACGCCGATCGGGCCTGGTCGCGCCGGTTCCGGTGAGCGATCCGCCGAGCAGTTCGCAGATCAGCGCGAGGCCGGAGCCCTTGTGCTCGCCGAAGGCGCGGATCGCGCCCGCGCCCAGCTTCGGGTCGCGCGGCCCGGTCGGCGTATGCGGGCCGTAGAGCATCGCCGGGTCTTTCGAAAGCGCGCCATCGGGCCCGACCAGCGCGCCTTCGGGCAGCGGCTTGCCGCCGCGGCTCGCCACCGCGACCTTCCCCTCGGCGACCAGCGAGGTCGCAAAATCGAGGATCACCGGTTCGGCGCCCTCGCGCGGAACGCCGACGCAAAACGGCGCCGTCGACAGGCGCCGCTCGATCGCGCCATAGGGCGCGACGAGGACCGAGCCCGACGCGTTCACGAAATGAATCGAGACCAGACCCTCGGCGGCCGCCATCTCGGCCCATTCGCCGACCCGCCCGACATGGCCGGCGTTGCGCAGCGATATCGCGGAAAGTCCCGCCGCCTTGGCCTTTTCAACGCCGATGGCGACGGCGAGCGGCGCGACGGTCTGTCCAAATCCGTAGCGCCCGTCGATCACTGCGAGGACCGGCGCGTCGACGACCCGCTCGATGGTCTGGTTCGGCGCGATGTCGCCGGAGCGCACCCAGTCGACGTAGCGCGGCACGCGGATGACGCCGTGACTGTCGTGCCCCGCCAGATTGGCGCCGACCAGCGAGAGGGCGACGCGCTGCGCCTCTTCACGATGACAGCCCACGCGCTCGAACACGTCGGCGCACAGCGCGGTCAGGCGGTCGGCGGGAATGGCGATGGTCATGCCGAGGCTTTCGTCTGGTTTCCCCCGAGATAGGCGTCGCGGATGCGTTCGTCGCTCCACAGGGTCTCGGGCGATCCTCCGAGGGCGAGGCGGCCCGTTTCGAGCACATATCCCCAGTTCGCGACCTTGAGCGCCATGCGCGCATTCTGTTCGACCAGCAGCACCGTCGTCCCGCGCTGGCGAATCTCCTCGATGAGGCGGAACACCGCCTGAACGATGATCGGCGCGAGGCCCAGCGAGGGCTCATCCAGCAGCAGCAGACGGGGCCTGGCCATCAGGCCGCGCGCCAGCGCGACCATCTGCTGCTGGCCGCCCGACAGCGTCCAGCCGAGCTTGTCGGCGAAGGCGCGAATTTCCGGAAACAGCTCCAGCATGCCGTCGGCGTCGCGGCCGATCGCGGCGCTCGAAGCCTTGCCGTTCGAGGCGCCCAGCATGATGTTCTCGCGCACCGTCAGTCCGGGGAACACGCGCCGCCCTTCCGGCACATGGGCGATGCCGAGCCGCACGATCGCCTGCGGTCCGAGGCCGGCGATCGGCTTGCCGTTGAACACGATCGATCCGGCGCGCGGCGCGACGAGGCCGGAGATCGCGCGCAGGGTGGTGGACTTGCCCGCGCCGTTCGAGCCCAGCAGCGCGACGACGCCGCCTTCGTCGATCGAGAACGAAAGGCCGCGCAAGGCCTCGATCTCGCCATAGCGGACGTCGAGATCGGCGACTTCGATCAGCGCCATTACGAAGCTCCGAGATAGGCCGCGACGACATCCGGCTGCCGCAGCACCTCACTCGTATCGCCGTCGGCGATGCGCCGGCCGAAATTGAGCACCGTCAGATGCCGCGCGACGCCCGCGACGAGCGTCATGTCATGGTCGATGATGAGGATGGTGAGGCCGTGGCCGGCGATCCTGTCGAGGAGGTCGTGCAGCGACTTCTTTTCGCTGGAGTTGAGGCCCGCCGCCGGTTCGTCGAGCAGGAGCACGGTCGGATTGCCGGCGAGCGCGCGGGCGATCTCGATCAGCCGCTGATGGCCGTAGCTGAAGCTCGTCACGAGATCGCCGCAGCGGGCGCCGAGGCCGACGAAATCGAGCGCGGCGCGCGCCCGTTCCTCCAGCGCCGCGCGGCCGCGCGCCACCTGCGTGTTGCCCTGCCGCTCGGCGCCGATCACGACATTTTCGAGCGCCGTCATCGAGCGGAACAGGCGAATGTTCTGGAATGTCCGCCCCAGTCCGGCGATCGTGCGCTGATGCGCGGAGCGCGCGGTCACGTCGACGCCGTCGACCAGGATGCGGCCGGCGGTCGGACGATAGAGGCCGGAGACGACATTGAGCGTCGTCGTCTTGCCGCTGCCGTTGGGGCCGATCAGCGCGTGAACGCCGCCGCGGCGGATCGTGAAATCGACGCCGTCGACCGCTTTCAGGCCGCCGAAATATTTGGCGAGCCCCTTCACCTCCAGCGCGACCGCCGCCCCGGAATCGGCGGGCACCAGCGCGAGCGGCCGCGCCGGCGCGACGGCGGCTGCGGCGCGGCGACGGAACATCCGCGCGATGAATCCCCAGATGCCGTCGGACATGAAGACGACGATCAGGATCACCGCGAGTCCATAGATCGCGAGATAGAGTCCGGGCACGCTTTTGAGGAAGCGCAACCATTCTGGAATGAGGATGAGCAGCCCGGTGCCGATCGCCGAGCCGATGGGCGAAGCGACGCCGCCGAGCAGCGCCATCGTCAGGAACACGATGGAATCGGAAAACGCGAACTGGTCGGGGCTGACATAGGCGAAACCGCCCGCGAACAGGCCGCCGGCGAGGCCGCCGAGCAGCGCGCAGATCGCGAAGGCGGCGACCTTGGTGCGGTAGACGTCGATGCCGGCGGCGCTCGCGGCGATCTCGTTGTCGCGCACCGCGCGCATCGCCCGGCCAAGCCTGGTGTCGGCCAGCCGCCAGACCAGATAGCCGGCAATCGCGAGAATCGCCACGGCGAGGGCGAGATAGGCCTGCCCCGAGGCGAACAGATCGGGCCGCCGGATCGAACTGACCCCGTCGGGCCCGTGGGTGAACCGGACGGCGTTGAGCAGCACGACCGTGAGAATCTGCTGGAAGGAGATGGTCACCATCGCGAGGTAATGACCGCCGAGCCGTAGCGTCGAGAGGCCCAGCAGCCCGCCCGAAACGAAGGCGATCGCCATGCCCGCCGCGAGGCAAAGCCAGAACGGGACGCCGTAGTCGGCGGTGCCGAGGCCGACCGCGTAGGCGCCCAGCGCGAAGAACGCCGCCTGCGCCAGGTTGATCTGACCGCACAGACCGAGCACCACCGACAGGCCGATGACCGCGATCGCATAGGTCGCCGCCTGCATGAGAATGTTGGCGACGTAGCCGTCGGTCTTGATCGTCGCCGCGCAGGCGACCGCCGCGACCACGAGGAGCGCGTAGAGGCCGTGGCCGGCGAAGGCGCCGGACAAACGGGGGGCGGTCGGCGCGGCGGCGCGCGCGGCGCTCATGCCTTCTCCGCGACGCGTTCGCCGAACAGGCCCTGCGGCCGGAAGGCGAGGAACAGGATCAGCACGAGGAAGGCGAAGGCGTCCTTGTAGGGCACCGATATATAGGCCGCGCCGAAGGTTTCGATGATCCCGAGCGCGAAGCCGCCGACGATCGCGCCCGCGACGTCGCCAAAACCGCCGATGATCGTCGCCGCGAACGCCTTCAGCGCGATGGTCGACCCCATCTGGATCGAGACGAACAGCACCGGCGCCACGAGAATGCCGGCGATGCCGCCGAGCACCGCGCTGTAGACGAAGGTGATCATGATCATCGTCGCGACGGGAATGCCGAGCAGCGCCGCCATCTCCTTGTCCTGGCTGGTCGCCTGCAATTTCTTGCCGAGCAGCGTGTGCTCGAAGAACCAGTACTGGAAGCCGACGAGCAGGATCGTCACGCCGATGATCAGGAGATATTGGCTGTCGAGATAGACCGGGCCGAGCTGGATGCCCGGAGTGTCGAACCAGCCGGGCAGCACCTGCGGCTGCGGTCCGTAGAGGGCGAGCACCGTATTGGCGAGGAAGATCGACGCGCCGATCGTCGAGATGATCACCGGCAGGAAGGTGCGGTTCCGCAAGGGATAATAGACGCCGAGATTGAACACCGCGCCGAGCAGCGCCATGCCGGCGAGGGCGACGAGGAACGAGAGCCAGTACGGCCAGCCGAGGTCGACCGCGAACACCACCATCAGATAGGCCGCGACCATCGAGAATTCGCCCTGCGCGAAATTGACGACGCTGGTTGCGCGGAAGATCAGGACGAAGCCGAGCGCGACGAGCGCGTAGATCGCGCCGATGCCGAGACCCGAAAACAAGAGTTGGAGAACCAGATCCATTTCGCGTCACCGATCGGCGGAGGACGGCGAATGCGGCGCCGCGCCGTCGCTCAATCGGTGAACTCGATGTGCTTGTCGAAGACGATCGCGCCCTTCTCGTTGCGCACGATATTGTAGCCGTGCAGGCCGTCGCCGAACTGGTCGAAATTGTACTCGCCTTCCGCGCCCTTGTAGCCTCGCGTGGCGAGGATCGCCGCGCGGATCTTGTCGGGATCGGTGACGCCCGCCGTGGCGATGGCGGCGCACAGGACGCCGACCGCGTCGTAGGTCCACGAACCATAGTTGTCGGGCGGCGTGCTGGAGACCGCGCGATACAGCTTGGCGAATTCCCTGGATTCCGCACTGGCGTCCTCGGCGTAGTCGGCGACGCCGTAGGTTCCAAACAGCGCCGGACCGGCGAGCTTCACCGCGCCCGCCACCACGATCGATGGCGAGCCGACCCACGGGATGGTCACGCCGAACTGCCGCAACTGCCGCGCGAAGATCGCCAGGTCGTTGTCGAACGTGAAATAGGAGCCGATGATGTCCGCGCCCGATGATTTGATCGCCAGCACGACCGGGGTGAAATCCTGGGCCTGGTTCGGATAGCCCTGGTCGATGGCGATCTTGGCGCCCACCTTGGCGAGCGATTCGGACAACGCCTTCAGGCCGCCGGTTCCGAAAGCGTCGGTCGAATGGACGACCGCCCAGTTCTTCTTGCCGAGCGTCTCCACGCCGTAGCTGGCGATCACCCGGCCGGAATAGGTGTCGTTGGGCCGAAACCGGAACATCCAGGGGTTGCCCATCCTGGTCAGCGCGGGATCGGTGCCGCCGAAACACACCGGCCTGGCGGTGCGCAAGATGTCCGGCGCCATCGCATGATTCTGCGTCGAGCGGATCGACCCGACGAACGCGACGATATCGGGTTGCGCGGCGAGCTTGGAGAAGGCGAGCACGGCGCCGGGATTGGTGGTCTGATCATCTTCGGTCACCAGTTCAACTTGTCGTGACAGGACGCCGCCGGCCTTGTTCACGCGCTCGAGCGCGATCTTCGCGCCGGTCAGCGAATATTTTCCGGAATCGGCGGCGGGGCCGGTGACCGGCAGCACCATGCCGATCCTGATCGGCGCGCTCTGCCCGCGCGCGTGGCGCAGAAGCGCGGGCATGGCGAGCGCCGCGGAAAGACCGGCGGTTACGGACCGTCTCGTGAAATTCATGACCACCTCCCACGACCGGCGACTCTTCGCCGGTCGCTTGCGGGATTAGACGATGAAAGGCGGGGGCTGTCC
>CAVPVQ010000016.1:0-10802 GCA_963709185.1 uncultured Alphaproteobacteria bacterium | reverse complement strand
CATGTCGAGGCCATGGCGTTCAATGCCGCCTAGGGCCGCTCTATTCATGAAATTGCGTTGAAAGGGGTGTTTTATACCCTATTTGATGCGGTTCGTGATCCAAGGGACGGGTCCGGCTTTTTTTCCCAAGAAGACTTAGTTGACAAATCTGCGCCTGAATGGCTATTTATTGCCCATTCTGACGCAGAATCATGGAATCTCCATGCAGCCTCGCCAGCACAAAACCGCCAGCTTCCTGTCGGCTCATCCGATCTTTACCCGGGCTGAGTTCGCGGCGGCTTTCGGCCATCCGGCGGGCGCGGCCAATGTCACCAGCCTACTCAGGCATCATCTGCGCGCCGGTAATATCACGCGGGTCAGTCGCGAGGTGTTCGCTGCCGTACCGGCCCATCTGGCGGCGGACCGGATGGTAATCGACCGCTTCGCCGCGGCGAGCAAGCTGCGCACCGATGGTGTCCTCGGGTTTCACTCCGCGCTTGAGCTGCATGGCATAGCCTATTCCGAGTTCAACGAGGTCCAGCTCATCAGCGCCGGGCGGACCGAACTCGTCGCCCGCCCTTCGGGGCTTGCCGCTTCGTCACTCCGCCCAAGGCCTTGGCGGCGGCCAGCAAGGCCGACTACCTGACCACGATCATAGATCGGCAAAGCGTGGCGGTTCGTGTGACCGCAGTCGAACGAACGATCGTCGATGTCCTGCACCGGCCGGCGCTCGCCGGCGGCGTCGAGGAAGTCCTGAAGTCGCTGGATCTGGTGCGCTATCTCGACCCGGCGAAGCTCGCCGATTATGTCGAGCTGCTGGACAACCGTTCGCTCGCCTCCGTTTCCGGGTGGTGGCTCGAGAAGCGGCACGTCGCGCTCGGCGTCGCCGACGATGTCCTGGCGCGCCTGCGGGCACGCCTTCCGCGCTCGAAGCACTATGCGCTAGGCGCTGAACCCGGTCATGCCGTGCTCGTCGAGCCGTGGCGCGTGCTTCTCCCGCCGCAGGCGGTCGACGCCGCCTTTGAAGGCGTCTGATGGTCGCGTCGCGAGAAACCCTCCAGGACATCGCGGCCGAGCGGCAGCTCCAGCCCGCGACGCTGGAGCGTGTGATCCGACTGATCGACATTCTCGATGCCTTCGGCGCCGACACGCTGATCGGGCCGCGCGTCGCCTTGAAGGGCGGCACGGCGCTCAACATCTTCCATTCCGATCTGGACCGCCTCTCTGTCGATATCGACGTCAACTATGTGGGCGCGGTCGAGAAGGAACGGATGGACGCCGACCGGCCGGGATTGGAAGACCGGATCGAGCGCTTGATGGAATCGAAAGGCTATGCCGCGCGGCGCGAGCCGTCCGAGCACGCCGGCGGCAAATGGATTTATCGCTACGCCTCCGCGCTGGGCGGCGCAGGGACCATCGAGATCGATATCAACTATCTCTATCGCGGCCCCCTTTACGGCGTGGATCGCATGTCCTCGGCGGCAATCGGATCCTACCAGGCCACGAATGTTCCGGTTCTCGATATCCACGAGATCGTCGCCGGCAAGATGGTCGCGCTGATCACGCGGCGCACCGCGCGCGATCTGTTCGACGCGCACCGGATCATCGCCATGCCGGGTCTCGACTGGGCGAAGATCAAGGTGGCCACCTTGATGATCGGCGCGAGCGCCAAGAGCTTCGACTGGCGCGAGGCCTCGCCCGCGGCGATCGGATGCGAGGTCGGCGACATTACCGGCAAGCTGACCATGTGCCTGCATGACCGGTATTTCGATGCCTTTGGCGGTCCGGCGGCCTGGATCGAGAACGTCACGACCGAATGCCGAGACAAGCTCGCGCCGCTGTTTCAGTTCACGGCCGGCGAAACGGCGTTTCTGGATGCCGTGCTAGAACGGGGTGAGATCGACGCGTCCGCTCTGGAGGCGCCGGAGAATGTGCGCGCCGCGATAGAGGCCAGTCCCGCCCTGCGGTGGAAGGCACAGAACGTCAAAGCTTGGAAATCGGGCGACAAGTCGCTGGCGCTACGCACGAGACGAGCAGGGCGACCGCGTGGAGAGACCAGGTGAATACTGAAGCGGACACCTGTCGAAAATTTGTTGTTCTGCGCCTACAGACGGCGGGTTTGGAAGGTGCGTCCCACGCCATAAACGACCAACGCACCTTCACCGATGACGATGTTGTCTCTGCCATTATTGCGTTCGACGAAACGCAGGTTCACTTACCATCCACAGAAACCGTCGCGCCGTTGACCAAGACTGAGATGATGGTGCGAAGGTCGTCGAGGTGCACCTGAACGAAACGAATGACCTCTAGCTCACCCGCGAGCGTCACTGTGATTTCAGGTGTCCGCGTCGATTGCAGCGCGGCGATCACGTCTGCGTCGGAGGTCGTTCGCACATGACGCCACTTCGCACAGCAAGTCGGACAGAGTGCGAGGTGGTTTTCGACTAGCTCTGCCGAGGCCTCAGGCAGCAACTCCGGCGCCTCGTAATAGGGAGATCCATCAGCGAGGTTGAACGGCATCGCCTGATGGCAAGCTTGGCAAATCATCTGGTCCGCTGCGTTTGTATAGAGGTCGCCAAGATATGGCCGTGCCAGTTGGCGGGCATCCCTGTCGCTAGTGCGCACGCTGCGCTCTCGGACCTCGTAAGTCTTCTCCGGTGCCGCCCGCGCGCGTTCGGCCATGCGTTCGGCGCGCCGCTCGGGATTAGGTGACTGGCGTTCGGGAAATTCAGGATCACTGGGCGCTTCGCTTTCGTTGCGCTCCCACTTCGCGAGGATCCGTTTCAGCTCATCTATCGGAATTTCTGCAAGCTTTCGCGCCGTTTCGGCATCCTCAAAGCCAAGAGCTTCGGCAGCCTCCTCTTGCTTGCGTTGCTGCTCGATCGCTGCGGCGGCTTCTGCTTGCGTTCTTTCATCCTGCAACTGAACGCCCCTGCCGAACTGGATTGCCTTGATCCATGGCCAGCCTGGATCGAAGGTAAACCCGTCCGGAAGCAGCTCTGCGCGGGCTTGCGCCGGGCGCACAAACTCACCGCCGCGTTGTGGCACCCAGGCTTCGTTGCGAAGCTGATGAACCAGTTGCGAATTGGCAAAATGGGCACCGCCCCGTTCGTTCTTGCGGTAGACAGCGCGCAGCGGGTTCTGGTGGTGTGTGAAATCGTAGCCGTGTCCGGTGTCTGGTAAAGAGCACAGGGTGCTCCAGACGAGGCGCGCGAGCTTTTCCCACTTCTTAGCGACCAACAAATGAAATCGACTGATGATGTAGTCGCGGTCTATTGGGTGGTGTATCGCTCCCCGGAGACACTGCTTAGGTAGCTCCATTGCGGATTCTTGCTACAGGACGATCGGGCTATTGTGATCTTGGTGAGACAGCCGAGCTTTTCAGCGAAACGGGTAATTTTCGGCGTGTCGATGGGCAGTGACTGATAGAAGTCGGCTAGCGGGGACGGCTGGTTTGCCGCGCTGAGGATCCCAAAATATTCGCCGAGAGCCGTATCTAGGTAAGGCGCGTCAAGGTAGATGCCCGCAGGCTTGTACCATTTGTTATCCTTTCCCATGAAGAGAGGGAAAGACGATAGCAGGGCAGCACATGAAGGATCTTCGTCCAAAAGTTTTATGAAACGACGCATATGCGCCACATACTCGCGCTGGTTCAGCGTCCGTGCATCGCTCGAATATGTGTCCTTGAGAATCGCTTCGACAAGCTGACGCTCCCCAACATTGGTAACGCCCAGGTCTTCTAAGAGCTTCCGGGCGCTCTCCTGTTGCGCTTTGCTCCTTCCGGATGAGTAGATAGCGGATCGACGCAGAGTACTCCACCCGATTTCAAGCCGCGGTCGTCAGGAAAGTGGCATTTTTGTCCGACGCTGTGCGTCCCGTCGGCGAGACGCACGATCCTGCAACGTTTTAGCCGATTCAGTTCGCCTTGCGCTTCGCTGTCTCTGGCCAGGAGCGCGTAGAATTGCTGGTGCCATTCGACGTCTTTCCGGCGAGCCATGCCATGAACTCAGCGTCCGCGCCGCGCCAGTTGCCTTCAGAGACTTTCTCATCGATACAGTCGATGAACGCTTCTATGTCCAGTCCTTGATTGCGAGCCCGTTCATGAACCTTTCGACGTTGTGCCTTGTAGGGCGCGGCTCGCTGCCCAACGTGGCGGCTGGTCGTCGTAGTCGATAAGGAATTCGATGTCTCTGGGCCCAGCACTCCGAGCGACGATTGGCCGACGAGCGTTTGTGCGGGGGCGTGCCCCTTGGAGTGCGTGGGCGTTAGTTTCCTGTTATCGCTCTATATGCGGATTCGCGGATGCCAATATAGCGTGTGCCCAACTGGTCTTGTGGGTTGGGCAAGACCGCGAGAAAGTCGGCCGAGAGGAGTTCCAGGTCGCGGATTGCGTGGAGACATGACGCGGTCAGAGCAGCAAGCTGTTCGAAAGGGCTTGTTGGCGGGCGTCTCCTTGATACTGGCGCGGCTCAGTTCAGGGACAAGGGCGCGTGCAGGTGGACCAATCCCGAAGTCTCCTTATTCGAGGAAAGAAAACGACTACCTGGCCGGCGTCGGTACGGTCTTGAGCTGCTGCGAGAGCGGCTTGTCGGAAGAGAACGCTCACATTCGGAGGGGTCGTGGGCGAAGGCAATTGCGGACCCGGTGCTTATCCAGGCCGGCCACCGGCTTGTCGAATTAAAGGAAGTTCGAGCTGGTTGTAGTCCGTCCGCTGATCTGCTTTATGGACCTCGATATGGAAGTCGGCGCGCTCATGCGTAGAACTTCGCCCGACGGCGAACCGTCGGGCGAAGTTCTACGCATCGAGCGCGCCAACTTCCATATCGAGGTCCTGAAGCAGATCAGCGGACGGACTACAACCAGCTCGAACTTCCTTAGATTCGACAAGCCGGTGGCCGGCCTGGATAAGCACCGGGTCGCAATTGCCTTCGCCCTCGACCTCCTGCCGAATGTGCAGGCGTTCTCTTCCGACAAGCCGCTCTCGCAGCAGCTCAAGATCGTATCGACGCCGGGCCAGGTAGCCGTTTTCTTTCCTGCGAATAAGGAGACTTCGGGATTGCGGTTCCACCTGCACGCGCCCTTTGTCCCTGAACTGAGCCGCGCCAGTATCAAGGAGACGCCGGCCAACAAGCCCCTTTTCGAACAGCTTGCTGCTCTGACCGCGTCATCTCTCCACGCAATCCGCGACCTGGAACTCCTCTCGGCCGACTTTCTCGCGGTCTTGCCCAACCCACAAGACCAGTTGGGCACACGCTATGTCGGCATCCGCGAATCCGCATATAGAGCGATGAACACGGAACCACTGACGCCCACGCACTCCAAGGGGCACGCCCCCGCACAAACGCTCGTTCAGGCCAAATCGTCGCTCAAGGAGCTGCTGGGCCCAGAGGACATCGAATTCCTTATCGACTACGACGACCAGCCGCCACGTTGGGCAGCGAGCCGCGCCCTACAAGGCACCAACGTCGAAAGGTTCATGAACGGGCTCGCAATCAAGGACTGGGACATAGAAGCGTTCATCGACTGTATCGATGAGAAAGTCTCTGAAGGCAACTGGCGCGGCGCGGACGCTGAGTTCATGGCATGGCTCGCCGGAAAGAGCGTCGAATGGCACCAGCAATTCTACGCGCTCCTGGCCAGAGACAGCGAAGCGCAAGGCGAACTGAATCGGCTAAAACGTTGCAGGATCGTGCGTCTCGCCGACGGGACGCACAGCGTCGGACAAAAATGCCACTTTCCTGACGACCGCGGCTTGAAATCGGGTGGAGGACTCTGCGTCGATCCCGCTATCTACTCATCCGGAAGGAGCAAAGCGCAACAGGAGAGCGCCCGGAAGCTCTTAGAAGACCTGGGCGTTACCAATGTTGGGGAGCGTCAGCTTGTCGAAGCGATTCTCAAGGACACATATTCGAGCGATGCACGGACGCTGAACCAGCGCGAGTATGTGGCGCATATGCGTCGTTTCATAAAACTTTTGGACGAAGATCCTTCATGTGCTGCCCTGCTATCGTCTTTCCCTCTCTTCATGGGAAAGGATAACAAATGGTACAAGCCTGCGGGCATCTACCTTGACGCGCCTTACCTAGATACGGCTCTCGGCGAATATTTTGGGATCCTCAGCGCGGCAAACCAGCCGTCCCCGCTAGCCGACTTCTATCAGTCACTGCCCATCGACACGCCGAAAATTACCCGTTTCGCTGAAAAGCTCGGCTGTCTCACCAAGATCACAATAGCCCGATCGTCCTGTAGCAAGAATCCGCAATGGAGCTACCTAAGCAGTGTCTCCGGGGAGCGATACACCAACCCAATAGACCGCGACTACATCATCAGTCGATTTCATTTGTTGGTCGCTAAGAAGTGGGAAAAGCTCGCGCGCCTCGTCTGGAGCACCCTGTGCTCTTTACCAGACACCGGACACGGCTACAATTCCACACACCACCAGAACCCGCTGCGCGCTGTCTACCGCAAGAACGAACGGGGCGGTGCCCATTTTGCCAATTCGCAACTGGTTCATCAGCTTCGCAACGAAGCCTGGGTGCCACAACGCGGCGGTGAGTTTGTGCGCCCGGCGCAAGCCCGCGCAGAGCTGCTTCCGGACGGGTTTACCTTCGATCCAGGCTGGCCATGGATCAAGGCAATCCAGTTCGGCAGGGGCGTTCAGTTGCAGGATGAAAGAACGCAAGCAGAAGCCGCCGCAGCGATCGAGCAGCAACGCAAGCAAGAGGAGGCTGCCGAAGCTCTTGGCTTTGAGGATGCCGAAACGGCGCGAAAGCTTGCAGAAATTCCGATAGATGAGCTGAAACGGATCCTCGCGAAGTGGGAGCGCAACGAAAGCGAAGCGCCCAGTGATCCTGAATTTCCCGAACGCCAGTCACCTAATCCCGAGCGGCGCGCCGAACGCATGGCCGAACGCGCGCGGGCGGCACCGGAGAAGACTTACGAGGTCCGAGAGCGCAGCGTGCGCACTAGCGACAGGGATGCCCGCCAACTGGCACGGCCATATCTTGGCGACCTCTATACAAACGCAGCGGACCAGATGATTTGCCAAGCTTGCCATCAGGCGATGCCGTTCAACCTCGCTGATGGATCTCCCTATTACGAGGCGCCGGAGTTGCTGCCTGAGGCCTCGGCAGAGCTAGTCGAAAACCACCTCGCACTCTGTCCGACTTGCTGTGCGAAGTGGCGTCATGTGCGAACGACCTCCGACGCAGACGTGATCGCCGCGCTGCAATCGACGCGGACACCTGAAATCACAGTGACGCTCGCGGGTGAGCTAGAGGTCATTCGTTTCGTTCAGGTGCACCTCGACGACCTTCGCACCATCATCTCAGTCTTGGTCAACGGCGCGACGGTTTCTGTGGATGGTAAGTGAACCTGCGTTTCGTCGAACGCAATAATGGCAGAGACAACATCGTCATCGGTGAAGGTGCGTTGGTCGTTTATGGCGTGGGACGCACCTTCCAAACCCGCCGTCTGTAGGCGCAGAACAACAAATTTTCGACAGGTGTCCGCTTCAGTATTCACCTGGTCTCTCCACGCGGTCGCCCTGCTCGTCTCGTGCGTAGCGCCAGCGACTTGTCGCCCGATTTCCAAGCTTTGACGTTCTGTGCCTTCCACCGCAGGGCGGGACTGGCCTCTATCGCGGCGCGCACATTCTCCGGCGCCTCCAGAGCGGACGCGTCGATCTCACCCCGTTCTAGCACGGCATCCAGAAATGCCGTTTCGCCGGCCGTGAACTGAAACAGCGGCGCGAGCTTGTCTCGGCATTCGGTCGTGACGTTCTCGATCCAGGCCGCCGGACCGCCAAAGGCATCGAAATACCGGTCATGCAGGCACATGGTCAGCTTGCCGGTAATGTCGCCGACCTCGCATCCGATCGCCGCGGGCGAGGCCGCGCGCCAGTCGAAGCTCTTGGCGCTCGCGCCGATCATCAAGGTGGCCACCTTGATCTTCGCCCAGTCGAGACCCGGCATGGCGATGATCCGGTGCGCGTCGAACAGATCGCGCGCGGTGCGCCGCGTGATCAGCGCGACCATCTTGCCGGCGACGATCTCGTGGATATCGAGAACCGGAACATTCGTGGCCTGGTAGGATCCGATTGCCGCCGAGGACATGCGATCCACGCCGTAAAGGGGGCCGCGATAGAGATAGTTGATATCGATCTCGATGGTCCCCGCGCCGCCCAGCGCGGAGGCGTAGCGATAAATCCATTTGCCGCCGGCGTGCTCGGACGGCTCGCGCCGCGCGGCATAGCCTTTCGATTCCATCAAGCGCTCGATCCGGTCTTCCAATCCCGGCCGGTCGGCGTCCATCTGTTCCTTCTCGACCGCGCCGACATAGTTGACGTCGATATCGACCGAGAGGCGGTCCAGATCGGAATGGAAGACGTTGAGCGCCGTGCCGCCCTTCAAGGCGACGCGCGGCCCGATCAGCGTGTCGGCGCCGAAGGCATCGAGAATGTCGATCAGCCGGATCACACGCTCCAGCGTCGCGGGCTGGAGCTGCCGCTCGGCCGCGATGTCCTGAAGTGTTTCTCGCGACGCGACCATCAGACGCCTTCAAAGGCGGCGTCGACCGCCTGCGCCGGGAGAAGCACGCGCCACGGCTCGACGAGCACGGCATGACCAGGTTCGGCGCCCAGCGCGTAGTGCTTCGATCGTGGAAGCCGTGCCCGCAGGCGCGCCAGGACGTCGTCGGCGACGCCGAGCGCGGCGCGCCGCTTCTCGAGCCACCAGCCGGAAACGGAGGCGAGCGACCGGTTGTCCAGCAGCTCGACATAGTCGGCGACCTTCGCCGGATCGAGATAGCGCACCAGGTCCAGCGACTTCAGGACTTCCTCGGCGCCGCCGGCGAGTTCCGGCCGGTGCAGGACATCGACGACCGTGCGTTCGACCGCGGTCACACGGACCGGCACCCCCTGCCGATCCATGGTCATGGTCAGGTAGTCGGTCTTGCCCGCCGCCGCCAACGCCTTCGGCGGCGTGACGAAGCGGCAAGCGCCAAACGGCAGGTCCACGCGTTCGGTTCGCCCGGCGCTGATGAGCTGGACCTCGTTGAACTCGGAATAGGCTATGCCATGCAGCTCAAGCGCGGAGTGAAACCCCAGGACGCCATCGGAGCGCAGCTTGCTCGCCGCGGCGAAGCGGTCGATCACCATCCGCTCGGCCGCCAGGTGGGCCGGCACCGCGGCAAACACCTCGCGACTGACGCGCTTGATGTTGCCAGCCCGCAGATGATGCCGGAGCAGGCTCGTAACATTGGCCGCGCCCGCCGGATGGCCGAAAGCCGCCGCGAACTCCGCCCGGGTGAAGACCGGGATGAGCCGACAGGAAGCTGGCCGTTTTGTGCTGGCGAGGCTGCATGGTGAGTCTGTGATTCTTGCGTCAAGATGGGCAGTAAATAGCCATTCTGACGCATATTTGTCAACTGAGTCTTCTTGGGAAAAAAAGCCGGACCCGTCCCTTGGATCGCGAAAAACGCGCCGTATAGGGTATAAAACACCCCTTTCAACGCAATTTCATGAATAGAGCGGCCCTAGGCGGCATTGAACGCCATGGCCTCGACATGGGGGGTCCCGAGAAAGGGAGGTCTGTGGGGAAGGCCTTCCCCTGCGGCCGAGCCAATCGTCTCGGCCGACCCCTTCTGCGGGGACACCCCGCAACGCCCCGAGAGGAAGAGTGCGGACGGGGTTTCCGTGACGGGTTGAAGGCTGGGAGAGAGGCTTCCGGCACCCGTCGCGGAGATCCGCGATGTCCAGACATACCGCTCGCGCCCGTTCCGGCTCCGACCGGACGAACCTCTACGACGAAATCACCACCAAGATCATCGGCGAGCTGGAGGCCGGCCGCGTGCCCTGGGTCCAGCCGTGGGGGACGGCGGCGGCGAAAGCGCCGCTCGCCATGCCGAAGAACGCCGCCACCGGCCGAAATTATTCGGGGATCAATGTGCTGATCCTCTGGGGGTCGGTGATCGAGCACGGATTCCCGGTCCAGGGCTGGCTCACCTTCCGCCAGGCGCTGTCGCTCGGCGGCAATGTCCGCAAGGGCGAGCACGGCACCACCGTCGTCTACGCCGACCGCTTCATTCCCGACGACGAGAAGAAGCGGGCACGCGAGACCGGCGAGGAAGCGCAGGCGATCCCGTTCCTGAAGCGCTTCACCGTCTTCAACCTGGCGCAGTGCGAGGGTCTGCCCGAAGATCTCGCGGTCGCCGCGCCGCCGCCGGAGCCCGGGCTGATCGAGCCCAAGGTCGAGGCGCTGATCAAGGCGACGCGGCATCGATTTCCGCATCGGCGGCAGCCGCGCCTTCTACATGCCCGCGCACGACTATGTGCAGGTCCCGCCGCCGCAAGCCTATTTCGAGCCGATCAACTGGCACCGCACGGCGCTGCATGAGCTCGGTCATGCCAGCGGCGCCCAGCACCGGCTGAACCGCGATCTCTCCGGCTCCTTCGGCTCCAAGAAGTATGCGTTCGAGGAACTGGTGGCGGAGATGAATGCCGCCTTCTGCTGCGCCTCGCTCGGCATCGTGCCGACCGTGCGCCACGCCGACTATATCGGCTCGTGGCTCGAAGTGCTCCGCGAGGATAATCGCGCCATCGTCCGCGCGGCCTCGCAAGCGAGCAAGGCCGCCGACTTCCTTCTCGGCTTTCTCCCTAGCGACGACGAACGCCGCACTACCTCAACGGATCGCGAACAGGAAGCGGCGTGACGCCTCCGCCGCTGGACGGGCCCAAGCCTTTGGCGGATCCGGCCGTTACGCAAGGCCGGATTTGTGCGGATGCGTATCTTCGGCTCGGCGGGTCCGCGGCGTTCCAGAGGAAG
>CAVPVQ010000015.1:0-728664 GCA_963709185.1 uncultured Alphaproteobacteria bacterium | reverse complement strand
CTGAACGACGCAAACAATCCGATCCTCGAGCTTCTCGGGAACGCCGACCTGTTCCGGACGCTCGCCGCCCCCGACCTCGCCGCCTGCGCCGCCAGTTTCCGCGAGGCGCGCTACGGCAAGGGCGAAATGCTGTTCGCGCGCGGCGATCCGGGAACCCATCTCTATGTGATCGCCGAAGGTCAGGTTCGATTGGCCATCGCCACCGATGAAGGGCGCGAGCTGAGTTTCCAGGTGGCCGGCGCCGGCGCTCTGTTCGGCGAGATCGCGCTGCTCGACGGCTGGCCGAGAAGCGCCGAGGCGACCGCGCTGACCCCGACCGTCGCCTATCTGCTCGCGCGGGCCGATTTTCAGCGGCTCCGCGCCGCGCGCCCGGCGATCTCCGACGCGGTGGTGTCGTTTCTGTGCCAGCGCCTGCGCAACGTCAGCGACAAGCTGGAGACCATCGCGCTCTACCCGATGGACGTCCGGCTGGCGCGGTTTCTGCTGGTCGCGCTCGGCGACCGGACAGCGCCCGCGGGAAGGCGCGTTCCGGTCGAGCTGAACTTCTCGCAGAGCGAACTCGCGCTGCTTCTTGGCGCGAGCCGTCCGAAGATCAATGAGGCGCTGGGCGCCCTCGAGAAGGCGGGGGCGATCGGGCGCACCTCCGATCGCCTGTTCTGCGACCGGGCGAGGCTCGTCGCGATCGCCCATTGGGACGGCGCGTGACGCGACGCCGTCATTGTTCCGCGCGGATCGCCGCGACCGCCGCCGCCAGTTCGTCGAAATGCGAAATCACCCGGTCGGGGCGCAGCGCCGCGACCGGGACGTCGCTGTAGCCGAAGTCGACGGCGATCGCCGGAATGCCGGCGGCGCGCGCGGCCTCGACGTCCGAACGCGAGTCGCCGACCATGATCGCGCGGGCGAGGTCGCCGCCGAGCGTGGCGACGGTTGCAACCAGCGGCCGCGGGTCGGGCTTGGCGGCGCCGAACGTATCCTGCCCGCAGACGAACTGGAAACGGTCGGCGATCCCCAGCGCGCGCAACAACAGATGCGACGAGCGCTCCAGCTTGTTGGTGCACACGGCGAGCCGGTCGCCGTCCCGCGCGGCGCGATCGAGCGCCGCCGTGACGCCGGGATACAGCCGGCTGTTGTCGGCGATATGCGCGTTGTAGTGCTCGAGAAAGTCGCCGAACAAGCGCTGTAGCCGATCGGGCGCCAGGGTCTGGCCGGCCTGCGCGAAGCCGCGCGCGATCAGCGCGCGCGCGCCGGCCCCCAACAGATGCCGCGCATCGGCGAGCGGCAACGGCGCAAGCCCCTCGCGCGCCAGGATGACATTGAGCGTGCCCATCAGGTCGCCCGCCGTTTCGGCCAAGGTGCCGTCGAGATCGAACAGGAGGACGGGCGCGGGGCTGGTCATGGCGGATCGTGGATAGGGGATGTGCGCAAACGGATCAAGCGGCAGGCCGGTGGGGTTCGGCGGGCCGCGCCGCCGCTCGGCCTCGGTGGTTCGACATATTCGTCGCGGGAACATTTCGCGCGGCCTCGCTCGGGGTAGAATGCGCTGAAATGATTCGCATGACGATGCGAACCCGACAGATCTCAAGCGAGGCTTGGCGATGCGTTTACCCCATCCGATTCGGGCGGCGATGATTTTGATGGCGGCGAGCGTTGCCGGCGCGGCGCCGGCCGCCGCTTCGAACTACGAATTTCTCGCTGCACCCCAGATCAACCTCAGCCTCGTCTATCGGCTCGACAAGCTGACCGGCGACATCATCGCCTGCCAGTATGGCCACAACCCCGGCAAGACCGACATCGAGCCCGGCGCGTTCGGCGTCACCGTCTGCTATCGCTCGGGCGAGGGGGCGACCAAGCAGGACCCCGGCGACTACGGCCTGATCGCCACGCGCCACGAACAGGAAGGCGGCGTGTTCCGTGTCGACTACCGCACGGGATCGCTGAGCATCTGCTATCTCTATTTCCAGCGCGAAAAACAGGGCGATCACGAAACGATCACCGATCAATACGTGGTGTGCACGCCGCCGGTGAAGTAACGCTCAGCGCTCCTTGCCGCCGCCGAACAGAAATGGCGCGACGTCCGATACGCCGGGCGGCTTTTGAAGGCCGAACGGGGCGGGACGGCAGACCGCCAGCGCCGACAGGCCGACGCGCGCCGTCAGCAGGCCGTTGAGCACGCCCTCGCCGAGCCGCGCTGAAATCTTCGAGGCGACGCCATGGCCGAGAATCTGCTGCACCAGGCTGTCGCCGACCGCCACGCCGCCGGTGATCGCGATATGCGCGCCCACCGACCGGGCGAGCTTGAAGAAGCCGAGCAGCCCCGGCCGGCCGCCGTAGATCTCGGCGATGCGCCGGATCAGGTAGACGATCTGCGCGATGACGAACACTACGTCGAGCATGGCGCGCGGGCTGATCGCGGTGACCATCGAAACGCGTTTCACCGCCGCGGCGATCTCGCCCTGCGCGCGGGCGTCGAGCGGGCGCAGCAGCGCGCGCTCGGCGATGTCGATCAGATCGCGCCCGTCGATGATCGCCCGCGCCGCCTCCGCCGTCTCGGCGCGCCCCGCCGCCGTCTCCGGCCGGCCCTCATAAAGGGCGATCAGGCGGGAGACCAGCGGGCGCGCCGCCTCGCCGTCGTCGCTCGCCCTCGCCAGCGCGAGGCCTGCGTGAAGACGGGCGATGCGGCTCTGGCGCAGGATCGCCGCGCCCTCGCGCGCGAGGATCGCGAGCAGCGCGGCGCCGGCGAGCGCGCCGAAACCGACGCCGATCCAGCCAAGCGCCTGCGCCCGCGCGAACAGGTCGGCGAGAAGCTGCGTGAACCACACCCCGAGGCCCAGCGAGACGAGGCCGCCGAGGCCGGACCAGAACAAGGCGCCGAGACCGGGGCGCCAGCGCGCCAGCATGCCCTTCTGCTGGGCGATTTCGATCTCGCGTTCGTCTGGGTCGAGCGCGGGCGCGTGCGTTTCAGCGGGGATCGGTTCGGCCTGCGGCTCGATGACCACTTGCGCGTCGTCGAGCCGGAAGGCGCGCGGGCGGGGGCGAGGATCGTTCATGCCAGCTTGTCCCCGATCAGGAATTGCAGCGCGCGGTCCAGCCGTATATGCGGCGCGCAGGCGCCTGGCGCCAGCAGCGGCGGGCGAAAGCGCAACGTGCGCCAGTCGCCTTCGGCTTCCGGCCGGGCGAGCGCATCGCCGGCGAACGCCGCCGCGGGATCGGCGGGCAACTGGCCGGGAAACACCGCCGCTTCCGTCTCGCCGTCGAAAACCTGGCCGTCCAGCGTTTCGCCGGCCTCCGGCACGCCGATGATCGCCTCCATGGCGCGGCCGTCGTGGCGAATCCGCGCCTCGCGCGTCGCCCGCATCGCGGCGAGCGCGATGACGTCGATCGAGGCGCCGACGCCCTCGGCGCGCTGGATCGCCCGCGCCGTCAGCAGCCGCAGGATCGCCTCGAGCCGGTCGTGGCTGCTGTGATGCAGATGGTCGGCCTTGGTCGCCGCGAACAGGATGCGATCGATGCGCGGACGGAACAGGCTGGCCAGCAGCGAGGAGCGGCCGGTGCGGAAGGCCTGCAGAACCTCGGCGAGCGCGTGTTCGAGATCGCGCACCGCGGCCGGTCCCGAGTTCAGCGCGGCGAGCGCGTCGACGAGAACGATCTGCCGGTCGAGCCGCGAGAAATGATCGCGGAAGAACGGGCGCACGACATGCGTCTTGTAGGCCTCGTAGCGCCGCTCCATCATCGCGGCGAGCGAGGAATGGCCGATCTCCGCGCCCTCCGCTATCGGCAGCGGCGCGAAGGTCAGGGCCGGCGAGCCTTCGAGATCGCCGGGCATCAGGAAGCGGCCGGGGGGCAGCGTCGACAGCGCATAGGCGTCGGCGCGGGATTTTCTCAGATAGGCGGTGAACAGTTCGGCGCTGGTGCGCGCCGCGTCCTCCTGCGCCGGCGCCGCCGGATCGAGACCGGCGAGGTAGCCGCGCCAATCGGCGGCCAGCGGCGCGCGCGCGGCGGCGCTGCTCGCTGCAATCGTTTCGCGCGACCATTGCGCATAGCTCTTGGCGAGCAGCGGCAGGTCGAGCAGCCATTCGCCGGGGTAGTCGACGATGTCCAGCGTCAGCGTCGAGGCGCGGTCGCCCCAGCCCTTGGCGCGCTCGAACTCGATGGTCAGCCGCAATTGCGAAATGCGCCGCGTCGATTGCGGCCAGCGCCGCGCCGGGCCGGCCAGCGCCGCCAGATGATCCTCATAGGCGAAGCGCGGCACCGCGTCGTCGGGCTGCGGCTCCAGCGTCGCGCTGGCGATCCGCCCCTCGGCCGAGGCGCTGAGCACCGGCAAGCGCACGCGCGCCAGCAGGTTGTTGACGAGCGCGGTGATGAACACCGTCTTGCCCGCGCGGGAGAGCCCGGTGACCCCCAGCCGCAACCCGCCGCCGCCGAAATAATCGGCGAGGCTGCGCGCCGCGACGCCGGCTTCGAAGACCAAATTCTTGAAAAAGGGCAAGCGAGGGCCGTTGAAAGCAGCAACCGCCTATTTAGGCGGCGCGGGCCGTCTTGCCCAGCGGGACGCGTTGGCCATTTCGGGGTTCGCCAAGCGTGGGAGGCCAATTCTGCGACGCCGCCGTGGCGAGCGCGGCCAAACGATCACGGCCGGATTCGCCAAAAGCCCTACTTGCTGCATATCAACCGCCCCAGTGGCCTGATTCTGACACTTGCCTCGCGACGTCGCGCAACGGCGGCGGATTTTCGACCGGCACTTATTCAAGTCGATTTTGTACCTCACCCGCAATTCGTAAGCTCAAAAATATTTGGAAATCCTGCGTCAAAGAGACAACACTAGCGACGCTTCGAGGGTCGCGCGAGACGGCAAGGTGCTGGCATTGTATATACCCGGAGTAGAATTGTTGAACCGCCAGGCACGGGGAAAATCCTATGTCGGATGGAATTTGGTCCTTTTTGCAGGATGAGAACAATCGTGCCCTACTGGGTTGGATCGGCGGCGGAATTGTCGTCGTAGCGGGCGCCCTCTGGGCTGTAGTGAAGTTCTTCTTTTCAAAGAGTTCAGAGAAGAGCCAGCCACCTCCGGCTGTCTCGGCAACGCAAGGCGGCGTTGCGGTCGGGCGCGACGCCCTTAACAATGAGATCAATACAGGCGGCAGAACGAAGCGCTAGGATTCGATCATGGCGGGTTGGCTCACGTGGTTTGGTTGGAGGAAATCTCATGCCGCGGCCAGCATAGTCCGCGCCGACGGCGGAGGTTTCGCCGTTAGCGGTGATTTCGCGACAGTTGATCCATGTTGGCTTAGACGAAGAGGCTATCGCGCGGCATATCGCTGACGCGCAACGACCTATCGTGGAGCAATTAGTAACGCTAGCCGACCAAGTTGCACACGAAAGGGGAGTTGAGCCAGCGCCCCTCCTCGCCATGCTGGAGCGCATTTACGCAACTCTTCAATCTCAGCACATCGCTTTATACGGACGAAAGCAAGAGCTGGAAGAAGTTGTACGGATGCTGTCGCGTAAGTCACCATACAAGGGGTTGGCAATTCAAGCCATGGGCGGGATGGGTAAGACGGCGCTGGCACGCGAAAGTTGCATCGCGCGCGAGATCTGGAAATCATACGACATTGTTCTTGGCGTTCAGGCTTCGAAGCGCCAGAATTCGCGTCGATACACGCCAAATTAGGAGTAAAGTGATCAGGTTTGACCAACTTGGAACGATTTTGCGGTTGCGGGAGCTCCTTGTTACAATTGCTAAACAGCTTGACGTGCAAGACCCAGAAACCCGCACCGATACAGATCTGGAAAAGCAAATCGTACAGCACTTGAGCGAGAAAAGCGCTCTTATTATTATCGATAATTTGGAGACTATGGAATCCATGATCGATGTATTGGCTTTCTTGGATCGGATTTGCGTACCGCCGACGCGCAGGGCATTGATAACAACTCGGCAATTCCCAGAAGACCATCCGGCACATTTCGGCGTGGTTTCTCTGGGTACGATTCGAGATGCTTCAGCGTGTCGAAGCTTGGTGATGGATCGATTGGGAAGTTATTTTGCTCAGGGAGCGGAAGGCAACATTGCTATAGATGCGATAGTCGAAGTAGGCAAAGGTCATCCTCTTGCGCTTGAATTTCTGACAGGAAAGCTGATAACGCAAGGATTGCGTTCAATTTTGGAGCTCCATGAAAAGTGGAGGCGCAGTGCCGATGATCAATTGAACGATGAGTTCCTATCAGCTTTGTGCGACCACGTTTTTGACAATCGTTTCCGCGAGTACTGGGTCCGATGGGAGTCGATCTTCTCTCTGAAATTGCTCAGAATGAAATCGGCGTCGATGAAGACATGGCGCGTCTTGAGAGTGGCTTATCGAACGATGATTTTGACATAGTGCTATCCAAACTGTTTGAATCGAGTTGTATACACAGAGAGCTTTTCGTTGATCTCAGTGTTCTGGCCATGCACCCTATTACCCAAGCTTATTTTAGAGGGGATCGGAGTTGAGTCTCATGCCGGAGAAAGCAACCGTTCCGGAATTTGCCACAAGGATGTTTAATGGTTATCTTCGTCAGATAGAGGATGCGGTATTTAATATTCATCAACAAAAAATAGAGAGTGTTGATAAAAGAATTGAGATGTGGAAAGGTAAGTGGACTAACGCTGTCAACCGGCAACGTGGTGTAGGAAGTGCGACGCTACTTCAGTATGGAAAACTGCTTGGGCGACTTGCCGAAGGATACTCTCTTCATTCCTTCGCAGAGGAAATTCTAGATCAATTGGCCGAAAGTGCACTTCGTCGAGAACCGTGGATACCTGACCCCGCGTCCATCCTGATCACGGCGGGCGAGTTTAATCGACGGCGAGGGGATCTGGATCGTTCTGAAAGACGATACAATGACGCTGTGGCAATTCTAACGCGTGACCTCTTTGCTGCGGGCTCTCGAAAATCGATGATTCACAGGGAACTGGGCCGGCTTTTCTATGAGATTGGCTATTTGCATCGGCTGCGTGGCGACGCCAAGTCCACCCGCTCGGCGCTTGAGCGTAGTGAAGCCGAATGTGATCTAGCAAATGATCAACTCGGAGCCGAGATCGCGCGCGCCATCATGGCGATGATATCCTACGAGGAAGGCTTCGAAGATGCAGCCATCCGTGCATTGACCGAGCGTTTGTCCCGATTTAGTAGCCTTGTAAGTGATCCTGAGATAGCAAACGCGGGCCGAAGCATGTTTGCCCGCCGCTGGGTCATAAATGCTCAGGTTGACTTAGGGCTGGCATACTTGGCCAAGGGAGACCACGCTGCAGCTCGACGTCTGATCGAGGCTTCGGTCGAGCATCAACCATCAATCCCGGGACTAGCCACTATCAAGCGGATTGAGGCGCAGCTCTGTCTCGCTGAGGGTAAATTGGATTTGGCACGAGATGCGATCCGTAATTCGCGGGTCGCAATCTCGCAGCAGGGTGACTTGAATTCAACGGAAGGCGCGGCCGCTACCGCGGCCATCACAGGCGTAATAGACGCACTGAGTCGATACCGAACTCCAGCACTGTCTCATTTCGAGGAGGCATGTAAGCTACCGCCTAATTTGCACAATCGGAGAGCACAAGGGTGGGCTTGGGCTGGCCGCGCCATTCTGGCGAAAGAGGCAGGCGATAGGGCGCTCTGCCATGCAGGCATACAGAAGGAGATTCTTCCTCGTTGAACGTTGTGGCGCACCAGTCCGCGCCCTTCTTTTAGGACTGCTACGGAATATCCACTCTGAAGGTGGTCCGGATTTGAATGATCTAAAGGAACTTCTGTGTCGGAGCGGCTAGAGCCTTCTGCATTTGACGTTACGCATATCCTGCATTCCTGATGTATGCGGCGCATTCTTCGGGTGGATAGCGAGTGAGGATGTCGGCGCAGGCTCGAGAGACGGCTTCGTAGGTTCGCGCTCCCGCTTTTCGCAGGAGGGTTTTGAACTTGGCGAAGACCTGCTCGATGGGATTAGTTCCGGAGAGTATTTGGGCAGAAAAACGAGACGCGCACCGACGTCGCGGATCGCCCGTCGCACGGCTTCCCCTTGTGGGACCGCCAGATTGTCGAGGTTGACGACGTCGCCAGACTTGCGGGTCGGGACGAGGAACTGCTCGACGTAGGCGTGAAAGCGTTCGCCGTTGATGGGCCCGTCGAACAGGCAGGGCTCTTCGATGCCGTCGCTGCGCAACGCGGCGAGGAAGGTCGCGGTTTACCGGTGGCCGTGCAGCACCTTGTCGTCGAGCCTCTCGCCCTTGGGCGCCCAACCGCGCAGGCGGGTCATGTTGGTCTTGGTCCAGGTCTCGTCGATAAAGACCAGACGCCTGGGATCGATGAGGCCCTGATAGGCGCGCCATCGTTTGCGGTGGCGGCTTATGTCCGCACGATCCTGTTCGCGCGCGACGAGGGTCTTTTTTTAAACGTGACGCCGATCCGGCGAAAGAAGCGGCTCATCATCGAGGTGTCGGCCTTGACGCCTCGTTCGGACAAAAGGCGGTCGCAAAGCGCCTGAAGCGTGACGTCCGACTTCTCCACCCGCGCGGCCTCCAGAAACTCCCGGTGCGGCATCAGCTTGGAGGCCCGATGGCCACGACGCCCGGTCGGCTCTCGCGAGCCGTCCCGTTCAACGCGCTCAAGCCATTTGACGGCGATGGATTCGCTGATCTCGTAGCGCCGCGCCGCCGCGCGGCGGCTCATTCCGCCTTTCTCCACCGCGTCGATCACGCGGTCTCGCAAATCTTGTGAATACGGCTTTGGCATTCCTGCTGGCCTCCGCCCAGCCAACAGGTTGAATCAGAACACTGCCAATTCGGGAATCCCCTCCGAATTCAATTCAAAGACAGCCCGCTCTAGTGATGTGATTCTGATGTTTGCGTCCCCCGGCTACGCGCGACATCGTGCTACCGCAGTAGACTTTCGGCGGGTGCCTTATTCGAATTGATTTTGCGGGTCTCTCACGATTCGTCCGCCCGGAAACATTTGGAAATCTTGCGCCGGAGACACAATACTATCCCTCCAGCCCGGCCGGCGTCGCGAACCGCTCGAGGCGGCCGGCGCCGGCGTCGATCTCGCGCCAATGATCCGTCTCGAAATCGATAATCGCCAGGCCCGAGGTCGGGAACTTGGCGACCATCTTCAACAGGGCGGCCCGGTTGCCCGTTCCGGCGAGGCGGCTCGCCGTTTCGCCGAGGCTCGGATTGTGGCCGACCACCAGCAGGGTCTTCGCCGCGTCGGGGCCATGACGGAGCACGTCGAGAAACGCGGCCTCGCTCGCCTCGTAGAGGCGCGGCTCGACGGAGACGGGCGCGTCGCACTTGAGCTTCGCCAGCACGACGGCGAGCGTTTCCGCGGTGCGCCGCGAACCCGAATGCACGGCCGCTTGCGGCGCGATCTTTTCGCCGGCGATGAAGGCGCCGAGCCGCGCGGCGTCGGCCCGTCCGCGCGCGGTCAAAGCCCGTTCATGGTCGCCGCTCCCGGTGAACGGGACGGCCTTCGAATGGCGCAGCAGCAGGAGGCGGAGCATCGCGCCAGATTAGCAAAACCGCGGCCGGCTTGCACCCTCAGGTTTGCCGCATCATCGCTCGCGCCGGTTCAGGAAGGCGAGCCGTTCGAACAGATGCACGTCCTGCTCGTTCTTGAGCAGCGCGCCGTGGAGCGGGGGAATCAGTTTCTTCGGATCGCGCTCGCGCAGCGTCTCCGGCGACATATCCTCGTTGAGCAGGAGTTTGAGCCAGTCGAGCAGTTCCGACGTCGAGGGCTTCTTCTTCAGGCCCGGCGCCTCGCGCAGTTCGAAGAAGATGCGCAACGCTTCCTCGACGAGCCGCCTCTTGATGCCGGGGTAGTGCGCCTCGACGATCGCGCGCATCGTCTCGGGGTCGGGGAAGCGGATGTAGTGGAAGAAGCAGCGCCGGAGAAACGCATCCGGCAACTCCTTCTCGTTGTTGGAGGTGATGATGACGACCGGGCGGCGCCGGCGCGCGCACCGTCTCGCCGGTCTCGTAGACGAAGAACTCCATCCGGTCGAGTTCGAGCAGCAGATCGTTGGGGAACTCGATGTCGGCCTTGTCGATCTCGTCGATCAGCAGGACCGGGCGTTCGGGGGCGTCGAACGCCTCCCACAGCTTGCCGCGCTTGATGTAGTGGCGGATGTCGGAGACGCGCGCATCGCCGAGCTGCGAGTCGCGCAGGCGCGACACCGCGTCATATTCATAGAGCCCTTGTTGCGCCTTGGTGGTCGATTTGATGTGCCAGGAGAGCAGCGGCGCGCCCAAAGAGCCCGCGATCTCTTCGGCGAGCAGCGTCTTGCCGGTGCCCGGCTCGCCCTTGACCAGCAGCGGGCGCTCCAGAACGATCGCCGCGTTGACCGCGATCCTGAGATCCTCGGTGGCGATATAGGTTTTCGTGCCCTCAAAGCGCATGGCCGACCCCGCGGAATGTGACGAAATGCTTACCAGCGCGGGCGAGGCGGCGTAAAGCGCCCGCCTTCGCACACCCGACCGGCGCCGCGAACCGGCGGGCGCCCCCTCCAGCGTCCGGTCGGGCGATCGGCGCGCGATGTGCGAGCGCGGCGCGCCGCACGCAATGTAAAACGCGTGTCACACAGGCATGATCGGGTCATTCGTGACGCTGGGGAGTTGCGGAATGGACGATGTTGCAATAGCCGAGCCGGTTGGCCAATCCCGCGCAAAGTCGGTTCAGGACCATATCGACGAACTGCCGATCTGGGCGGACGGAACCCGACTCCTGTCGGCGCCGATGACCGGCATGCAATGGCTGATCTGGTCGCTCGCCGCCGCGGGAAAGTTCTTCGAAGGCTTCGTCGTGTTCATGACCGGCGTCGCGCTGCCCCTTCTTTCGAGCGAGTTCAACATCGGCGCCGCCGAACATGGCGTCATCGGCGCGGCGAGCCTGTTCGGCATTCTTGTCGGCGCCGTCGGCCTCGGCGGCCTCTCGGACCGTTTCGGCCGCAAGCCGATGTTCGTCGCGGAGATGATCATCTTCTCGGTGTTCCTGGTGCTGCTGTGCTTCTGCACCAACTACATCGAACTGGTGATCTGCCTGCTGGGGCTCGGGCTGTCGCTCGGCTGCGACTACCCGACCGCGCACATGATCATCTCCGAGAGCATCCCCAGCACCAGCCGCGGCAAGCTGGTGCTCGGCGCGTTCGCGTTTCAGGCGGTCGGCGCCCTCGGCGGCACCGCCGTCGGCTACGCCGTCCTGTCGACCCTGCCGGAAATCAGCGCGTGGCGCTGGATGTACGCCAGCGCGATCATTCCAGCGGTGCTCGTGACGATCGGCCGCTTCTATATCGTTGAAAGCGCCAATTGGCTGTCGTCGCGCGGTGAGCTGGAGAAGGCCGCGCACGCGGCGACCAGGCTGCTGGTGCGCAAACCGCAATATCCCTCGGAGATCAAGCTCGCGCCGCGCGAGGCGCAGGCCGCCGCGAAGACGCAATCGAAACAGACCTATGCGTCGCTGTTCAACAGCGCCAACCGGCGCGCGACGATCCTGGCCTCGGTTCCGTGGTTCCTGCAGGATCTCGGAACTTATGGCATCGGCATCTTCACCCCGACGATCCTGGCCGCCGCGGTCGGCGCCAATTCCGACCACGCCCGCAGCCTCGCCGACCTGATCGCCAACGACATCACCGCCGCCAAGGGCGCGGCGCTGATCACCACGCTGCTGATCGTCGGCATCATCTTCGCCGTGATGCTGGCGGATGTCGTGGGCCGGATACTGCTGCAGGTGCTGGGCTTCATCGGCTGCGCGGCGGGCCTGTTCCTGGCGTCGCTGTCGGCGAATTTCACGGGCGGGACGCAGACCCTGCTGATCTTCGCCGGCTTCATGCTGTTCAACTTCATGACCAACCTCGGTCCGAACGCGCAGACCTATCTTCTGGCTGGCGAAGTGTTCCCCACGGCGATCCGCGGCAAGGGCGCTGGCTTCGCCGCGGCCTTCGCCAAGATCGGCGCGGTCGCAACCGCGTTCCTGTTTCCCATTCTCCTCGTTTCGATCGGCACGCAGGCCCTGCTTTATGGCCTGATCGTGACCTCGATCCTCGGCGCGGTGGTGACATGGATGTATCGCATCGAGACGACCGGCGTGAGCCTCGACAGTCTTGAACAACACTGATGGGCGAGAGCCGAGCGGCCTACGATCGTTTTCCCTCCTGCCTGCGCCCCCGGCGAAAGCCGGCCTCGCCTGAAATGGGCAAACGAATGGCGAGCGCCGGAATCTCCGGCGCCGGTCGCGCGGAGACGGCGGCGCGAACAGCCGCGACGAAGGAGACAGACGCATGACCACTCATCCCGACCGGCTGCGCGCTGTGCGCGCGAGCGGCCTCGCCACGCTTGTCTTTGGCCTGCTCGCGTTCCCCGCGGCGTCGGCGCGCGCCGACGATATGACTCTCGCGGAGACCGGTTCGACCCTGCTTTATCCGCTGTTCAGCGTCTGGGCGGGCGAATACGCCAAGACCCACCCCGGCATCACTGTCACCGCGGCCTCCACCGGCTCGAGCGCCGGCATGGAGCAGGCGGTTTCCGGGGCGGCGCAGATCGGCGCGTCGGACGCCTATATGTCGGACGCCCAGATCAAGCAAAGCCCGCAGATCATCAACGTGCCGATGGCGATTTCCGCGCAGACCGTTAACTACAACCTTCCCGGTTTCCCCGGGAATCTGAAGCTTGACGGCCCCACGCTGGCCGGCGTCTACACCGGCAAAATCCGCTCCTGGGACGACAAGGCGATCGTCGCGCTCAATCCTGGTTCGAAGCTGCCGCACAACGACATCATCCCGATCCGCCGCGCCGAGGGGTCGGGCGATACGTTCATCTTCACCCAGTACCTCACCTTCTCCTCGGAATCCTGGGAGAACAGCCTCGGCTTCGGCACGACGATCGCCTGGCCCTCGGCGCCCGGCGAACTGGAGGCGACCGGCAATCCCGGCATGGTGGAGAAGCTGGCGGCGACGCCGTATTCGGTCGGCTATGTCGGCGTCAGCTTCCACGACGACGTCGCCAAGGCCGGGCTCGGCACGGCGGCGCTCAAGAGCTATTCCGGCGAGTTCCTGCTGCCGACGCCAGAGTCGATCGCGGCCGCCGCGGCGTCGCTCGGCCCGCGCACGCCAACCGATGAGCGCCTGACCCTGGTCAACGCTCCCGGCGCCAACGCCTATCCGCTGATCAACTACGAATATGCGATCGTTTCGACCAGACAGCCGAACCCGGCGACCGCCGCCGCGATCCGCAAGTTTCTGCTGTGGGCCATCGCGCCGGACGAAACCAACGAGAAATATCTCGACAACGCCCATTTCATCGCACTGCCCGCCCATATCTGGGTGTTGAGTCACGATCAGATCGAGACGATAAAGTAGCGGCGGGACGTTCGCCGCCTCGACGCAATCGTCTCAGCTCATCGCGCCCTTCACCGCCTCGACCAATTGCTTGAGCGTGAAGGGTTTGGGCAGGAACAGGAATTCCTCGCCCTCGGGAAGGTTCTTGGCGAAGGCGTCGTCGGCGTAGCCGGAAACGAAGATGATCTTCGCCGTCAGGCCCCGGCGGCGCAGTTCGGTCAGCATGCTCGGCCCGTCCATCTCCGGCATGATGACGTCGGAAACGATGAGATCGATGGCGCCGGCGCCGCCGGCTTTCTCGACCACCTTGAGCGCCTCGGCCCCCGAATCCGCCTCCATCACGGTGTAGCCGCGCGAGGCCAGCGCGCGCGAGGCGAAGGCGCGCACCGCCTCCTCGTCCTCGACCAGCAGGATCGCGCCGCGCCCGGTCAGATCGGCGGCGGGCCTCGCGGCCTCTTTCTTCGGCGCTTCGTCGGCGACCGTCGGCAGGTGGCGCGGCAGAAAGATGCGGAACGTCGCGCCGTGGCCCGGCTCGCTGTCGCAGAACACATAGCCGCCGGTCTGCTTGACGATGCCGTAGACCATCGACAGACCGAGGCCGGTGCCCTTGCCGACCTCCTTGGTGGTGAAGAACGGCTCGAAAATCTTGTCGCGCACATCGGCCGGCACGCCATGGCCGGTGTCCTCGACCTCGATCAGCACATAGTCGCCCGCGACAAGCGATTTCTCCTGATAGGCCGCGCAATCGGCGGCCGCCACGTTGCGCGTGCGCAAGTAGATGTGGCCGCCGTCGGTCATCGCGTCGCGCGCGTTGACCACCAGGTTGACGATGACCTGCTCGAACTGATTGAGGTCGGCCTTGACCAGCCACAGGTCGCGGCCATGCTTGATGTCGAGATCGATCGTCTCGCCGACGAGCCGGCGCAGCAGCATCTCCAGTTCCGACAGCACCTCGCTGAGCTGCAGGATTTGCGGGCGCAGCGTCTGGCGGCGCGAGAAGGCGAGAAGCTGACGCACCAGGCCCGCCGCCCGGTTGGCGTTCTGCTTGATCTGCATGATGTCCTGGAAGGACGGATCGGTCGGCCGGTGATTGGCGAGCAGCAGGTCGGAATAGCCGATGATCGCCGTCAGAACGTTGTTGAAGTCATGCGCGATGCCGCCGGCCAACTGGCCGATCGCCTGCATCTTCTGGCTTTGCGCGAAATTCTCCTGCAGCGTGCGCTGCTCGGTCGTGTCGAGCGCGAACACCGTCGCGACGGCCCCTTCGTCGCCGCCGGGATCGGCGGCCGAAACGAAGAACCGCGCCGAGCGCTCGCCGGCCCCGTCGAGCGCGGCGTCGACCGGGCTGATGTCGCCCTTGCCTTCGCCGGCGGCGGCGATCGCCTCGACAAGGCCGGTCCGGTCGCGCTCGATCAGGCCGCTGTAGATCGACGGACCGCCCTCGCCGGCCCCGGTGCGCAAAGCGGCGGGGGCGAGGCGCGCGAAGGCGGCGTTCGAGCGCAGGATGGCGCCGCGGCCATCGACCGAGGCGATCGCCATCGGCGTCGAATTGAAGAAGCGCGCGAAGCGCACCTCCGCGGCGCGCAGGTCCTCGGCCTTTTCCTCGCCGGGCGCGCGGTTGATGACGAGGGTGCGCGAGGCGCCGGGCGCGCCGTCGTTCGCATAGGCGACGCGGTGCAGGATGCGCACCGGCAGGAAGCGGCCGGTGCGGCGCTTGAGATCGACGTCGAACTGTTCGGTCTTGACCTCGCCCGGCCGGCCCGAGACGACGTTGATCAACGCCACGCCGTCGGCCGCGACAATGTCCGACAGCTTCAGGCCGCCCGAGCCGAACTGCGCCAGATCATAATCGAGCCAGCCGGCCAGAGTGGCGTTCAGATAGGAGATCGCGCCGTCCGGCTCGACGGAAAAAAAGCCGGCCGGCGCATGGTCGAGATAGTCGATCGCGTGTTGCAGCTCCTGGAAAACATTCTCATGGCGTTCGCGCTCGCGCGTGACGTCGGCGACGCTCCACAGCGTGGCGCGGGCGACGCCGAGATTCTCCAGCGGGCGCACGCGGATGCGATACCAGCCGGCCGACGCGTCGCCGGCGAGCGGCGGCGACATCCGCAATTCCTCGGCGCCGCGCTTGCCTTCGCGCGCCGCCCGCGCGAGCCGGTAGATCGCCTCGGAAACCTCCGGCGCGCCGGAAAACAGCCGCTCGACCACGCGCGCGTCGGCGGCGTCGCGCGCCCCCGACAACGTCATATAGGCTTCATTGGCGTAGATGATGCGCGATTCGGCGTCGGTGACGATCAGGCCGTCGGTATTGGTGTCAGCGATGGCTTTGGTGGTGTCGTTGCGCGCCGCCTGCCCGGCAAATTGCAAAATGCCGAACGTGTAGAGTAGAGTCGAAAAAATCCCGAGCACGGCGAGCACGGTGATGATTCCGAACAGCAGCTTGGCGCCCTGGCCGCCCGGTAGAAAATAGAACAGGCCGATGGCGCCGAGCAGACAGACGATCAGCAGCACCAGCAGGCCGGGATTGGCGCCCCGATCGGTGCGGTCAATGGCGGCGGGCGTGGTCAACGGGCTCATCGATAGACTTTCTCAAGCCGATTCGTTCCGCACTGTATTGACGAGGCGACCTTGCTGAACAGGCCGATTCGGCAACAATGCGGCGGTGGGGACGCCTTTGCAACGCGGTCCGGACGATCACAGGCGCGGGATTTTCATCGAACGAGTCGAAAGTCGGGGCCCAACGACGCGCCCTCAGCGCGTCGGGCAGTCGCGCGCCGCCGCGCCATCTGCTATGGACCTCGTGCGTCGGCGTCGGCGCGCCGGTTTGGACGATGCGGGGCGGGCGCCAGGGATCATCGGGATAGCGTATGCAATGGTTAGCTAATCTTCCTCTCGGCGACCGTCCGCCGCTGCAGCTCGCGGCGCTCGCCGCTGTCGCGCTGGTCGCGATCGCCGCGTTGATTATCGCCTATCGCGCATTGTTTGGCCATCGGTTGCGTTTTTCGGGCGGCGGCCGGGCGCGCCAGCCGCGGCTCGGCCTGGTCGACGCGTTCTCGCTCGACGGGCAGCGCCAGCTTGTGCTGGTGCGCCGCGACAACGTCGAGCATCTCGTCATGATCGGCGGCCCCACCGACGTGGTCGTCGAGTCGCAGATCATTCGCGTTCAGCCCCAAGCCCAGCCGCAGGCCCCGCCGCGCGAGAAGGAGGCCGCCGCGCCCTCCGCGCCGCCGCCCGCGCCCAAGCCGGCCGCGGCGCCTGTGCAGGCGCCGGCGGCCGCGAAGGTCACTCCAGTCGCGCCGGCCGCGCCTGTCGTCGTGGCTCGCGCCGCGCCGCCACCGGGACCGGTCGCCGTCGCGCAACCCCCGCGCGCCGCCGTCGAGCCCAAGACGCCGCCGCCGCAACCCGCGCCTCCGCCCGTCGCGCCGAAGGCGCCGACAGCGGTCGAGTCGGTCGACAATCGCGCCCCGCCGCGCCCGCAGGTGACGCCGTTGCGACCCGTCCAGCCGCCGCCGGCGCGGCCCTCGCAATTGCCGCCGCCGATCGTCGTCGCCCCGTCCGCCGCGGGGGCGCCCGCTCCGCCGCCCGTCGGTCCCGCGAAGCCACGGGTCGCGCTGACCGCGCCTCCCGCGCCAGCGGTCGCGCCGCCCGCAGTCCCGGCGCCGGCGAAGGCGACTGCGCCGAACCCGCCTCCGCCCGCGGCCAAAAGCGACCTCTTCGCGGACGTGGATTCGCTGGAGGCGGAAATGGCGCGCGCTGTTGGGCGCGACCTGAGCGCGAACGGCTGCCAGATCTCGTTTATGCGCGCGCGCGAAGGCCGGGAAATAGAGCTCCAGCGCCCGCTCGTAGATGCGCGCCAGCGTCTCGATGTCGTCGATCGCGACGCGCTCGTCGACGCCGTGCATGGTCTGTCCGACCAGGCCGAGTTCGACGACCGGGCAAGCGGTTCTGATGAAGCGCGCGTCCGAGGTTCCGCCGCCGGTCGTCAGAACGGGCCGCCGCCCGGCGATGTCATAGACCGCTGCGCCGAGCAGCGCGGTGAAGGGGCCGTCGGGCGTCAGAAACGCGACCGCGTTGGTGGGATCGAACGTGAGGTCGCAACGCACGCCGCCGCTCGCGGCGTCGGCGACGCGTCGTTCGATTTCGGCGCCCAGGGTTTCGGGCGACCATGAATTGTTGAACCGCACGTTGAACACCAGGCGCAACGCGCCGGGAATGACGTTGGCCGCCTCGTTGCCGACATCGACGGTGACGATTTCGAGGTTGGACGGCTCGAACGCGGCGGTTCCCGCGTCGAGCGGCGGGGCGAGCAGGGCGGTCAGAACCGGCGCCAGGGCGCGGATCGGATTGCGCGCAAGATGGGGATAGGCGACATGGCCCTGTTCGCCGGTCAACGTCAGGCGCCCGGTCAGCGAGCCGCGCCGGCCGTTCTTCATGGTGTCGCCGAGCGCTTCGCGGCTGGTCGGCTCCCCGAGAATGCAGTGGTCGAACCGCTCGCCGCGGGCGCGCGCCCATTCCAGCAACTTCACGGTGCCGTTGATCGCCGGGCCTTCCTCGTCGCCGGTGACGAGGAAGCTGATCGAACCGGCGGGCTGGCCGCGCGCCACGAAGCGCAGCGCGGCGGCCGCCGCCGCCGCGAGGCCGCCCTTCATGTCGCACGCGCCGCGGCCCCAGATCATGCCTTCGGCGATCGCGCCGGAAAACGGATCGAACCGCCATCTGGCGGGATCGCCGGGCGGCACGACGTCGGTATGGCCGGCAAATACGATATGCGGCGGCTCGGTTCCGATGCGCGCGTAGAGATTGTCGATGGTCGGCGCGCCAGGCTCGGCGAACGAGACGATCTCGGCGGCGAACCCCGCCCCCGCCAGCAGATCGCGCAGATAGGGCAGCGCGCCGTCGTCGGCCGGAGTGACCGACCGGCAGGCGATCAGCCGCCCGGCGATTTCGACGGCGAGGGGAAGCGTCGGGGCCGGCGAAAGATCGCTCATCGTGTCAAAATCACGCGCCTATCGCGGCCGCATTTCGCGCACCACCGCCGCCCAGTCGAGCGCGACGTCGTAAATCGGCGGCTCGACGTTGGAGAGCAGGTTCCACAGGCCGGAAACCTGGCTGCGCTTCAGCGCCTTGATCAGGATCCGCCCATCGGCCAGTCCGCAAACGCACATCCGTCCGACCAGATCGTCGCCGGGCGGATCGCGCACATTGTCGTAGAACACCAGCCAACTGTCGAACAAAGCGCCGAGCGAATGGCCGCGGATCTGCACCGCCACCGTGCTGGCGCTCGCCGCGTCGGGCGCGGAGACTTCGTCGAACGGGCCCTGTCCGTCGGCGTAGAAATGGGCGACCGCGCCGGCGCCGACATAGCCGACCAGCGGCACCCGCCCGTCGCGCGGCGGCGCGCGCCCGCCGCCGACCAGACGCGGCGGTTCGACGCCGAGATATTCGGCGACCACCGCGATCTCCTCGGCCCGCAGCCGCCGCGAGCCGTTCAGCAAATCGGTCACCGCCGAGGGCGAGCGCCCGAGCGCCTTGGCCAGACCGCTGCGGGTCTTGCCGGTCTCCACGAGGCCCTTGCGAATCCAGTCGACGGTCATTTTGTCATTATTCGGCTTTTCCGAACCAACGCAATCACGAATTTCAGAAATATTGCTTGACAGAATCTTCGAAATTATAGAACATAACAGGAACAAACGGCGGCGACCGCCGTCCGACCCTTCTCGAATCAGCCAGGAGTCAGCGATGGGCAACGCCCGCGGGCGCCGACGCGCGCCCAGAACCCAGACCGAGCGCGGCGAAAGCGTGAGCGCCTGCAAGGCGCATCTGCGCGATCTGCGCCGCGTCCACGGCGCGCCGCCGCCCGACGTCGCCGTGCCGCAACGTTCGGTTCCGGCCCGCATCGCGCCGGAGCCGGTCAGCTCGTCCTGCGCCTCGCCGGCCCAGCTTTGCGCGGAGCTGGTGAAATGAAGAGATCGAAGCCCGCCCCCCGCCGCCGGCCGCCCGCCGCCGAGCCGGACGAACGGCTTGACGCCACGCCGGAGCGCCTCGCCCGCGCCGCCGAACGCGGCCAATCGACGGAGCGCGGCGCCGATCGCCTGCGCCGGATCGGCGATCCGTTCGACGTCATGCGCGTCCATCGCGCGCTGGCTCCCCATGACGTGAGGCTCAACGATCTGCGCTGGCTGATCGGCGAGGCGCTGCGCCGCCTGCATCAGCGCGCCAGCCTCGATGCGCTGCGCGCGGTCGCGCCCGAGCGCATCGGCGGCGGCGGATTCGGCCCGCGCTCCGGCCTGCCGCTCACCGAAATGGCGTTGCACGCGCGCGACAAATTGCGCGAGGCCGAGCGCCTCGCCGGCCCGGCGGCTTGGCCGATCCTGCGGCGCATCGTGATCGAAGGGGCCGGGGTCCGCGACTGCCGCGCATTCATCGCCGAAGTGACCACGACTTGGCGTGCCGACGCCATCGTCACCGACCGGCTGCGCGTCGCGCTCGACGCGCTCGGCGGGCTGCTCGGCGTCGTCGCGGGGCGACGATGACACTGAGGCGAATGGCGGGCGCCGTCGGATCGGAATACGCGCCGCGGCCGCCTCTCTCTCGGCGCTTCGTCGCGCCTCGTTCGCCGACCGATAGGCGAATTTCGGCGTCCGGCGGCAGTTCTTCGTTCTGACAAGCAGAACACACGCGTCTTGCGGCCCGACCGGTGAACTGCGCGTCGCCTGCGGCGCGCGATGGACGCCGACCACACCCGGCTTGACGCCCTTGCGCAGCGTCTCAATATGCGACGGCCGGTCGCCGGGCGACGCCGGCGTCATTTCAAGACCGTGGGACCGTCATGCGAGATTTCTTTCGCCGATGCGCCATCCCGCTGTTCTGCGCCATCGGCGCCCTGATCGGTCTCCAGTCCGGCGCGCTGGCCGGCGTTCGCCTTGCGCTGGTGATCGGCAATGGCCAGTATCAGGCGGTTCCCGCGCTCGACAATCCCTCGAATGACGCCGCCGACGTCGCGCAAGCCTTGCGCGGCGCCGGATTCGAGGTGATCGAGCAGCGCGACGCGACGCGCGAGGCGATGGCCAGGGCGGTGCGCGACTTCTCGGAGCGTCTGCGCAACGCCGACGTCGCGCTGTTCTTCTACGCCGGCCATGGTCTCCAAATGAACGGCGAGAACTATCTTCTTCCCGTCGACGCGAGAATCGAAAACCCGGCCGATGTGCGCTTCAACACCATCAATCTCAGCGACGTCCAGCAGGAGATGGAGGGAAGCGGGCGCGCCAACATCATCATCCTCGACGCCTGCCGCAACAATCCATTTGTCGAAAAACTGTCGCGCGGAGGCCGCTCGGCGCCGGCCCGCGGATTGGGCGTCATGGAAGCGACGGGCGAGGGGTCGCTGATCGTCTACTCGACCCAACCCGGCAATGTCGCGCTCGACGGCGCGGGCCGCAATTCGCCGTTCACCGCCGCGCTCCTGAAACATCTGGCGACGCCGGGCCTCGAGGTCCGGCAGATGATTTCGAGGGTTCGCGGCGACGTGCTGGAGGCGACCGGGCATCGGCAGAGGCCATGGGACAATTCCTCGCTGGTCGGCGACGTCTATCTCGGCGGTCCGCCGCCGGCGGCCGCCACGCCCGGCGCGGCTCCGCCTTCAAATCCGGCGCCCGCCGCGCCTGCGTCGGGCGCGCCGATCGCCAGCCAGCCGGCGCCCGCCCCGGCCGCGCCGGCGGCGCAGCCGCCGACCGCGCCGCGGGAGGCCGCTCCGGCGACGGCCGCCGCCAGTGGGCCGGCCGCCGAGTGCGAGCGCCGCGCGGCGCCCGCGCCGCCGTTCGCCAGCCCCACCCAGATGAAAGAGGCTAAGACCCGCGACTACGCGCTCGCCATTCCTCCCTGCGAGGCCGCCGTCGACGCCAACCCGAACGTGGCGCGCCTGCAATATCTGCTCGGGCTGTCCTATGACGTGACCAAAAACTACCAGGCGGCGGCGCGCCACTACGCGAAGGCCGCCGACGCCGGCTACGCGGATGCGCAGGATACGCTCGGCGTGCTGTTTGCGACGGGTCGCGGCGTCGTCAAGGACCCCCAGCGCGCCTTCGACCTGCTCAACCGGGCGGCGAGCGGTAGCTCGCCCGGCGGCATGAACGATCTCGGCGTGATGTATTCCAACGGCTTGTTCGTCAAGGCGGACCCGGCCAAGGCGCTCGACTGGTTCGAAAAGGCGATCGAGGCGGGCAATTCCTTCGGTCTGGCCGAAGCCGGGGTCATGTATTTCAACGGTCGGGGAGCGCCGCGCGACTACAACGCGGCGGCGCAATATTTCCAGCAGGCCGCCGATCTCGGCGACGGCTATTCGCTGAAATTCCTCGCCATCATGTATGAGCGCGGCCTGCTCGGGACACCCGATCCGGGAAAGGCGGCCGCGCTTCGGCTGCAGGCGGCGCAGATCGACCCGAACAGCCAGAATCCGGATGTGTCGCCGCCGCAGCGGACGGCCGCGCAGCCCCGCGCGCCGGGCGCCCGTTTCATTCGCATCCGCCGGTATCGCTTCCTCGGCTGCAACTGGATGTGGTGCTGAACGATCGACGCTGCGGCGGTTGGCGAGCAGGGCGCATGCGCGCGACCGGCCCGCGCCGCTGTTCACAGCCTCGTTTGTCGATCGCCCGATTCTCCGCTCGCCGAATCGTCCGCGATGGGCTAGAGGTCGGCTCCCATGGCTCGCTATGTTTTCATCACCGGCGGCGTGGTCTCCTCGCTTGGCAAGGGTTTGGCTTCCGCGGCGCTCGGCGCCCTGCTGCAGGCGCGCGGCTACAGCGTGCGTCTGCGCAAGCTCGACCCCTATCTCAATGTCGATCCGGGGACGATGAGTCCGACCCAGCACGGCGAGGTCTTCGTCACCGACGACGGCGCCGAGACCGATCTGGATCTCGGCCATTACGAGCGGTTCACCGGCCGCTCGGCTACGCGGGGCGACAACATCACCACCGGGCGGATCTATCAGGAGCTGATCGCCAAGGAGCGGCGTGGCGATTTCCTCGGCGCCACGGTGCAGGTGATCCCCCATGTCACCAACGCGATCAAGGAATTCATCCTGGAGGGCAATGAGGACGTCGACTTTGTGCTGGTCGAGATCGGCGGCACGGTCGGCGACATCGAGGGGCTGCCGTTCTTCGAGGCGATCCGCCAGCTCGGCGCCGATCTGCCCAACGGACATGCTGTTTATGTTCATCTTACACTTTTGCCGTTCATTGCAAGCGCCGGAGAATTAAAGACAAAGCCGACCCAGCATTCGGTCAAGGAGCTGCGCTCGATCGGCATCCAGCCGGATATCCTGCTGTGCCGGACCGATCGCGAAATCCCGCGCGAGGAGCGCCGCAAGCTCGGCCTGTTCTGCAACGTGCGCGAAAACGCGGTGATCGAGGCGCGCGACGTCGGCTCGATCTACGACGCGCCGCGCGCCTACCACGACGCCGGGCTCGACCGCGAGGTGCTGGCCGCCTTCGGCATCGAGCCGGCGCCCAAGCCGAACATGAGCCGTTGGGCCGACGTGACCAAGGCGCTGCACAGTCCCGAAGGCGAGGTGACGATCGCCATCGTCGGCAAATACACCGGGCTCAAGGACGCCTACAAGTCGCTGATCGAGGCGCTGGCGCACGGCGGCATCGCCAACCGGGTGAAGGTCAATCTCGACTGGATCGAGAGCCAGGTCTTCGAGGGCGCCGATCCCGCGCCGCATCTGGGTCATGTGCACGGAATTCTGGTGCCGGGCGGCTTTGGACCGCGCGGGGCGGAGGGCAAGATCCTCGCCGCCCGCTTCGCCCGCGAGCGCAAGGTGCCCTATCTCGGCATCTGCTTTGGCATGCAGATGGCGGTGATCGAGGCGGCGCGCTCGCTGGCCGGGCTGCCGGAAGCCAACTCAAGCGAGTTCGGGCCGAGCCGCGAGCCGGTCGTCGGCCTGATGACCGAATGGCTGCGCGGCAACGCGCTCGAGCAGCGCCGCACGGCGGGCGATCTCGGCGGCACGATGCGCCTCGGGGCCTATCGCGCCGACCTGCTCGAAGGCTCGAAGATCGCGGCGATCTACGGACAAACCGAAATCTCGGAGCGCCATCGCCACCGCTACGAGGTCAACACCGCCTATCGCGCGCGCCTGGAGGCCAAAGGGCTGCTGTTCGCCGGGATGTCGCCCGACGGGCTGCTGCCCGAGACCGTGGAATTCGTCGACCACCCCTGGTTCATCGGGGTGCAATATCATCCGGAGCTGAAGTCGCGGCCGTTCGAGCCGCATCCGCTGTTCGCCAGCTTCATCGCGGCGGCCAAGGCGCAGTCGCGGCTGGTGTAGCGGGAAGGGTTCTCTTCGCGCAGGAGGGGAGTAAACTCGCTTATTGGATTGAACTTGATGGCGAACTAATTCTCTCGCGCCTGTCTTGCGGTTTGCTGGTTCGGCGGCTCGCCGTCGCGAACCAGTCGCGCCAATCGGGCGATCGGCGCGCCGGAAGCGGCGCCAAGCACGACAAAACCGTGTCCGGCGCCGGTCCACGCGGCGCTGGCGACTCCGCCGCTCTCGCCGAATACGATGGCTGACGCAGGCGGTGAATCCAGCGGTTCGATCGCCACCCCAACGCGTTCGCGCCGCGCGTTCTCGTAAAGCATGAATTGCGCCGGCGAAAACGCACCGGGGATGATTCGGCCGCCGAGCAGCGCCAATCCGGCGGCGGTGAGGTCGGGGACCGGGGCGGCGCGCTCGCCCTGGGCCGCGAACCATCGCTCCAAAGCGGCGCGGTCCTTCGTCGTCGTCTCGACCGGCCGCGTGGCGTTGCCGGCGAACGTTCGGTAGGCGGCGGCGCCCGCGGCGACGAAATCGATCGACGGGTCGCGCGGCGACAACGCGGCGCTGGCGCACCATAGCGCGAAGGCGCCGGCGAGCGCGCGGAAGACGCGCCGCGCGACGGTCGGCCCACGCCCTCTCGCGGGGATCGCCGGGCCGGTCGCTGGGCGTAGCGTCGCCGCGCCGCCGCCAAGGCGCTCGCGCGCCGGCGCGCTCGCCGGCCGCCGACGGTCCGGATCGTCCCCTTGGCGTTTGGTCTCCGCCGCGCGCGCCGCCCTGGCCGGGACGAAGGCCGCCGCGGCGAACCTGCCCGCGGCGGGCGGAGCGCCCCACACGGCGGGCTCGGCGAAAGCGGCCCGGATCGCCTGGTTCTGCCCACGCCATTCCTCGATCTGGCGCCGGATCTCGGGGCTTTCGGTCATCGCGCTTTCGAGCGCCTGGCGATCTTCGCGCGGCAGGCAGTCGTCGACATAGGCCAGCATCTGGCCGGCGAGGGCGCGCGGCGAGGGGCGGCTCACTTGACCAGTCTCAGGTTCGGGCCGCCGCGCCGCAACGAATGTTCGGGCGACGCGGCGGCGCGCTCCGACAGGCCGGCGGCCAGCATCGCCCGCCCTCGCGCAAGCCGGTCGATCAGCGCGGCGAGCGAAATGTCCAGCGCCTCAGCCGCCTCGACATGCGAGAAACCTTCAAGAGTCACCAGAAGCAGCGATTCGCGCAATTCCAGCGGCAGGTTTCTCATCGCGCGCGCCACCGCGAGCCCGCCGCCTCCGGCCTCCGCGACGCCGGATGGGCCATATGAAATCGTCTCGCCTGCGCGGTCCTCGAGGGCCGCCAAGCGCGCGTGATGACGATAGAAGCGGATGAACAGCGAGAATAGATGCACGCGCCCGTCGCCGTCGCGCGGCCCCTCGCCATTGCGAGCGGCGAGCAACGCGCGATTGCACAGGCTCTCGACGAGCCTGCGCGCGGTCCGTTCGTCGCAAACGAGCCAGTTGTCGCGCACGACGGCCAAGCCGAACCGGCGCAATGAGCCTACCCTGTCAGCCGATCCGCTTTTCGCGGTCAAAGCCAAGCGTCTCCGGGTCCCGTTAATGTTAATAATCTTAGTCCGAACATCGCCTTCTTCAAAGGTCCAATGTGAGAGTTCCCACATATTTTGTGAGGGTGAATGGTGGTCGCGCGCCTTCCCATTGGCCGCGACCAACGCTAATGGTGCCCCGGGCGCCCGTTCCTCGCGGCGGGAGTCGGCGTGGATTTTCGAGGGATTGACGAGGTATTCGATGGCGCAAGGCGAAATGGGCGGTGCTTCCGGCGATGGCGGCGTGCTGCGCGGGGCGCGCGGACTCGTGATGGGCGTCGCCAACAATCGCTCGATCGCCTACGGCATCGCCAAGGCGGCCCGCGCAGCCGGAGCCGAAGTCGCGTTAACCTTTCAGGGCGAGGCGCTCGAAAAGCGCGTGCGGCCGCTCGCCCTTGAATTGGGCGCGCACGTGGTCGGCCATTGCGATGTCACCGACAGCGCGACGATCGACGCCGTCTTCGCTGAAACCGAAAAGCTGTGGGGCGGCCTCGACTTCGTGGTGCACTGCGTCGCTTTTTCGGACAAGGATCAACTGACCGGACGCTACGTCGACACCACCCAGGACAATTTCTGCAAATCCCTGCTGATCTCCTGCTATTCGTTCACCGCGGTCGCGCAGCGCGCCGAAAAGCTGATGAAAAACGGCGGCTCGATGCTGACCCTGACCTATTACGGCGCCGAAAAGTGGATGCCGCACTACAATGTCATGGGCGTCGCCAAGGCCGCGCTCGAGGCGAGCGTGCGCTACCTCGCCGCGGACCTCGGGGAGAAGGCGATCCGCGTCAACGCCATTTCGGCGGGGCCGATCAAGACGCTGGCGGCCTCCGGCATCGGCGACTTCCGCTACATCTTGCGCTGGAACGAATACAATGCGCCGCTTCGTCGCACGGTGACGATCGACGAGGTCGGAGACAGCGCGGTCTACCTGCTGTCGCCGATGTCGCGCGGCGTGACCGGCGAGATCCTTCACGTCGATTCCGGCTATCACGTGGTCGGCATGAAGAACCCCAACGCGCCCGATATGAGCGTCGTCAAGGACCCGGGCTGACCGGGGGTCGCGCGCAGCCTGCCGCGTCGTTCGGGGCTGATCCTGGCGCGAGCGGCTCATTCCACGGTATCTCGCCATCGGGACGGCGCATGTATATAAGCCCGTCGCGTGCGCCTCCCGCCACAGCGTGCGGCGCACGCATTGGCGTTTGAAGGACGTAGTGAAGGCGTTGAACATGGCCGAGAGCCGTTGGAGTCCCGAAAGCTGGCGATCGAAGCCGATCGAGCAGGCGCCCGTCTATCCCGACGGCGCGGCGCTCGCCGATGTCGAGCGGCAGCTCGCCGGCTTTCCCCCGCTGGTTTTTGCAGGCGAGGCGCGCAAGCTCAAACGGGCGTTGGGCAAGGCGATGGCCGGCGAGGCGTTCCTGCTGCAGGGCGGCGATTGCGCCGAATCCTTCGGCGAGCATTCGGCCGACAACATCCGCGACTTTTTCCGCGTCTTCCTGCAGATGGCGGTGGTGATGACCTTCGCGGCGGCCTCGCCGGTGATCAAGGTCGGCCGCGTCGCCGGCCAGTTCGCCAAGCCGCGCTCGTCGGGCGTCGAGAAGGTCGGCGCCGTCGAGCTGCCGAGCTATCGCGGCGATATCGTCAACGACATCGCGTTCACCGAGGCTGCGCGCACGCCCGATCCGCGTCGTCAGCTCGAGGCCTATCGCCAGTCGGCGGCGACGCTCAACTTGTTGCGCGCTTTTGCGAACGGCGGCTACGCCAATCTCGAAAACGCCCATCGCTGGATGCTCGGTTTCGTCAAGGACAGTCCGCAGTCCGGCCGCTACCAGGAGGTCGCCGACCGCATCACCGAAACGCTCGGCTTCATGCGGGCGATCGGCCTCGACGCGGAGGCGCATCCCGAACTGCGGGCCACCGATTTCTACACCTCGCACGAGGCGCTGCTGCTCGGTTACGAACAGGCGCTGACCCGCGTCGATTCGACGACCGGCGACTGGTACGCGACGTCGGGCCATATGATCTGGGTCGGCGATCGCACGCGCCAGCCGGACGGCGCCCATGTCGAATATTGCCGGGGCGTGCGCAATCCGATCGGCCTCAAATGCGGCCCTTCGCTGAAGCCCGACGAGCTGATCCGGCTGATCGACCTGCTCGACCCTTCGCAGGAGGCGGGGCGGCTGACCCTGATCTGCCGCTTCGGCGTCGACAAGATCGAGGCCGGCCTGCCGCCGCTGATCCGCGCGGTCGAGCGGGAAGGGCGCAAGGCGCTGTGGTCGTGCGATCCGATGCACGGCAACACGATCAAGGCGGCGAACGGCTACAAGACTCGCCCGTTCGAGCGCGTGGTCGGCGAGATCAAGAGCTTCTTTGCGGTCCACAAGGGCGAGGGAACCCATGCCGGCGGCGTGCATCTGGAAATGACCGGCAAGAACGTGACCGAATGCACCGGCGGCGCGCGGGCAATTTCCGAGGCCGATCTGCACGACCGCTACCACACCTATTGCGATCCGCGGCTCAACGCCGAACAGGCGATCGAAGTCGCCTTCCTGGTCGCCGAACTGCTGAAGGCGGAACGGCGATCCGCGCCGGCGAGGCATGTGGACGCGGCGGAGTAGGGGGCGCGCCAGCTCTTTCCACCTACGCTTATGTACGGCGGGCCGCAGTCGCGAGACGGCGAAACGCCTGTGTTTCGGCCAGATTTGGGGCTATTCGGTGGATTTGATCAAGGGCGACGGCGAGATCGGTGGGGATTACCGACGTTTCGGCGACGCCGATGGAGATGTCAAGGAGCCGCAAGAAAGCGCCCGCCTTCTCCCTATCATCGATGCTTGACAGCTTAGCTTCGCCGGCCTCTTCGCCAAAGAGTCCAAAGTCTGACATCGACCAGCAATCGAATGGCACCAGGAAGCGCTCGATTGCGGCGACCGCCTCGACGAACGCTGCTCGGGCGGTTGCCGGAAGATCGGCCAATGCTTGGCTGACACCAGGCGTTGCAAGAGAGCGCTCTTGAGGCCAGACTTGTTGGAGAAACGGTGCTGCAGCCGATCGAAATAGCGCTTCCCGAGAAGGTGGATTTGGTAAGTGTTCGGTCGGGGCTGAAACATCACGTACGAACCGCTGAATTGCTCCCGCGCCGTGTGCCCGAACCTCGTCATCGAGGGACCGCAACATCTGCTGAGTGCGGGCGTACGGAATGGCGGGATCGCGCTCCTCCCAAAAGGCGTGCAAGCATTCTATGACGAGGCTGAATACCAATGAGCGCCGGGTCTCCCGGCCGAGTTGCGTGTCGGTTGCGCGTTCAGCCATCGCGCCGCCAATGATCTTGAGCACCGACTCAAATTGAGTCCTGCGACCGATTGCGCGCCAAAGCGCGATGACGTCTGGGCCGTCAGTCATCAGCGGGGCGGTCAGATGCTGAATTGTCCAATCTGGATCGGCGCGCAGGAAGTAAGGCAATTCTTCGATCATTCGATGCCGGGCGATCAGCCCAGAGCGGCCTAGTGCCATGATGGTGGTCTCACGCATCGCTCCGGGCGCGCCGTCGGCGTCAAACGGACGGCTATTTGCTTGAAGGTTGGGGCACGCGGCCAGAAACACCCCGACCAGTTTTCCGACCGGGGTGTTCAATGTATCGAGGTCCATCGGTTCGCGATCGTCTGAAGAGCGCGCGACTGTATTGAGGTCTGCTGCGTTCTCGGCGGGCTGCATGGCGTTTGTCGCTTCGACCGCGGTCGGCCAGACTTTAAACCAAACCTTCAATCCCTCGGGCGAGCTTACGACCTGCGTCTTCCAAACATCGAGCCAGTAGCAGATACCTTGGAGTGCTTGACGTACAGTCGACTCAGGTAGCTTCGCGAGGAGCATGAGAACTCGCGCCGCCTCCATTTGCAAATCGCGCTGCGCCGCCACTGCACCTTGTTCCCGTGCTGGAGAATGTGCCCAACCGAAGCTGTCCCAAACTCGTGCGAAGGCGGCTCCGCCGTCGGGTGTGATTTCAAAATCAGTGAGGACTTGAGCGGGATTTCCTTGCTGTCGAATCCAATCCGCCGCACGTTCGCCTGGATCATCAACCCAGCCCCTACGCGCGGAAGAAAGGGCGGCCTCTAGCGCCTTTAGTCGCTCCTCTCCCGCAAGCAAGTCGTATCGGCTGTCCGATTCGGCTGCACCCAACGCGCTTGGGCTGACCCGACGAAGCCTTCATCAAGCCGGCTCATTTGAACCAGTTCCGGGAACTGACCAATTCTCGAACCCAACCAAGCCTTGTCTCGCTGTGGAAGGACGCCTCCGGCGATCTCGATCCGTTTCAACTCGCGAACCGCCCAATACAGCCTTCCGCGTTCGACAAGAGCGGCGTCCGCTTTCCTCGGCCATTGACCGCGGGGCGGGAGCTTTCGAATTCGAGCAGCGAGAGTCGCGTGCTCGTGGGAAGACAATTCCACAAATCGTTTGGCGCGTAGTTCAGCGATCTCTGGATACCCATGAAGATTCCAGAAACGCCGATCATCCAACGATATCAGTAGCGGGCCAACTTCAGTGGCTGCCGTCACCCGGGGGTCGCACGATAGGGCGGCCCAAAGTCGCAGATGGACTGACGAATTCGCCAATCTCCAGCGACGAACAAATTCAGTCGCGACCGCGATGTCGATATCGACGAGTCTCAAAATGACAGCGTGTAGCAGCTTCACCGAGGGTGCGATCCCCCGATGAAACTCGTCGGGCTCATGCTCTCCGGGGGCGCGTTTTGCAGCCACGACATAGTAGACGCGATGCAGTTGTCCAAGCAGCCAAAAGCGACGCTCGCCGTCCCAGCCGATACGCCTCGCTATATCAAGCCCGGCAATCACGGCTGTGTCCAGGGCATGTGCTAGAGACAGCAGAAAGGAACGGTCGGTCAGCTTTCTCAAGTCTAACAGGTCGGGATCTACAACCTCTCCGCTTGTCAGCCGAGTGGAGAAAAGATCATTGACGGTGCGAGGGCGTTTTGCCGGCTTTTGGAAATCGATCTGTTGCTGCGACAACGGCTCGATTTCAAGCCGGGGGGTGACAAGTTCGACAATTGCGGCAACAAGCGCGCCGGATCGATCCCCTTTGCGCAAACAACTCTGCGCCTGATACACGCCTCTGGATGTACCACTTTCTACGGGAGGACTGTCCCAACTTTCCTCGATAAGGTGCCATGCGGATCGCCATGGCTCGCCAAGCTTTTTTCCGCTCAAGCTGTCGAGCAGATCACGTATCGCCGCCCGCTTGACGACCTCGTCTCGACCAAGGTGAAGTGCCCAATCGATCGTTGCCCGCTCATCAAGGCGGTCATTGATGAACGCCATCGTCGCGCGGCATGCCGCTCGATCCCGCTCACTGAGGCGGCCGAAAGATGACCACATCAGCGGCGCTCCGCGCTCTTCTCAGCGGAGACGGCGACGATAGCGTCAAGCCAACCAAAATCGGCCTTGTATTTCGTTGCAAGCGCTGACAAACGGACCCTTTCGTTTGGATCGCTGCGTCGAATAAGGTGATCGAAAAGATCGCGATCGCTATCCGCGCTCGATGCACGAGTTGTTTTGACGATCCGCTTCACATTGGCATCAATGAGACCTCCCTTGCCATTGATTGCCGATAAGTCAGCCCAGGTCCTTAAGGTGTCGAGGAGCGCCGAATGATCGTTCGATCCGTCGTATTGGATCGGCGTGATTCCACGACCTTTCCAGTCTTCAAGCGCGATTGGATCGGGAGACCTGGTTCCGGTGAACGTGAAACGCTCTTTCAAGTCGTCAAAGCGCGCGCCATCTGCGGCCACCGCGTTCAACAGATATCTCATCGGGGGATCATTGGCGCTGTAGCCGACGAGGACGAGATTGAACAGTCGCGCCGCGTCGTAGATGAAGTCCGGTACTGTGCGTCGACGTAGATAGAATTCGCCAAAATCTTGATCGGATACGATCAAATCGGATGTTCTGGTTGCATCGCGGTCCAACGCACCATGGATGTGAAGAACGCCAGCAAAATCGACGCGCCGTCCTGGCCTCGGGATCAGGGCTGTTCAGTTCTCTGAACTTTGAGGGCCGTCGGGGATTCCCGCGAGCGAAAATGTCTGAATCTATCCGCGACAACCCGAATCGGAGGTTGTCGGATGGCGTCGTCGCTGTTGGAGATTTTGCGCTCGATCCCGGATCATCGCCGCGCCGAAGGCAAGCGCTTCGATCTGGCCACCGTGCTGCTGTACACGATCCTCGGCATGGTCGCCGGAGCCAATTCCTACCGGCAAATGCATGAATTCATTCGCGTTCATCGTCGGCGTCTGAACGAGGCGTTCGGCTTGGCGCTGCGTTACGCGCCGTCCTACACGGGCTTGCGGGATATCCTCCAAGGCGTCGATCCGAACGCGCTGGAGACAGCGTTTCGGGCGCATGCATCCTCGATCGCGCCGGCTGCCGCGCCGAGGGCATGGTCGCCATCGCCGTCGACGGCAAAACGCTGCGCGGCAGCTTCGACGCCTTCGCCGACCAGAAGGCGGCGCACATGCTTTCGGCGTTGCGCCACGTCGACCAGATCGTCCTCGGCCATCTGATGGTCGGGGAGAAGAGCAACGAGATACCGACGGCCCCGGAACTGATCGAGACGCTCGGACTGAAGGGCTGCGTGTTCACGCTCGACGCCGAACATGCTCAAAAAAACTGTTCGAGCGCGTGATCGCCTCGGGCAACCACCTGCTCACCCAGGTCAAGGACAACCAACCGACCCTGCGCCGCAAGCTCGAACTCGGGGCCGCCGGGCGCAAGCCGAGCGGCCGCGCCACCAGCAAAGCGAAGGGCCGCAATCGCTGGGAAACCCGCGAATTGACGGTGTTTCCCGCCAAGGCGTGGTTTCGCCATACGCCGTGGGAAAAGCTGATCAAGACCGTGCTTCGACTGGAGCGAACGGTTTGCAAGCGCGACCCGAAGACGGGGCTGTGCGCCACAACGACCGAGACCGTCTTCTGGGTCTCGTCCGCCGAAGGGATCGCTCCGGAACGCTGGAACGAATGGATACGCGGCCACTGGCGCATCGAGAACGGCAGCCACTACGTGCGCGACGTCGCTTTCGCCGAGGACGCTTCCCGCATCCGCAAGAACCCGGACATCGTCGCCCGCCTGCGTTCCTTCGCCTACAATCTCATCCGCGCCTCCGGCGCCGACAACATCAAAAACGCCCGCTACCGCGCCGCTCTCGACATCACCTTCGCCCTCAAAATCCTAGGCACTCATTGAGAACTGAACAGCCCTGGCCTCGGATACCTCCAAGAGCATAGCTCTGAATCGGCAGGTACAACTTCTTCGCGGCGTCCTCAAGGAGCAGGTCGAAGTTGGTTGTAACGATCGTCACCGTTCCGCCGCGATCAGCAAGACGCGCCAAAGCTTGATGAATTGGCGCGGGCTTTGGACTAAGAATGCGCAATTCGCCCCCAACTGCCTGCCTCACACAACTCCTGCCATCCGACTGCCCATCCATCCGGCGCTCGAGCATTCCCAAAACAACGTCGTAGTCTCCGCCGACGAATTTTTTGACCTCTGCGGCCTGTTGATTGGTTAAGCCAGTTAAATCCGCATTCCAGTGATTGCAAGCACCCCGAGGTATAGCGGAAATTACGTCATGAACGGCTGTGTCGAGTTGTGCGTATACTTTGACTACAAGCCCGCGGAAGTCAGGCAAACCAGCGGGTTGCGATATGCCAGCCCCAGCAACAAAAAGAACTTCTCCGCGCGCATGGGCGAGAAGCAGACGTTCTGGGATCGCCGCCGCACCGCTTCCTAATGTAATAACTCTGTCGCTAATGTCGACAGTCCGCAATACGCTTGAAGACGCCCTCCCACTCATCATTTCACCCACGAAGCACTTGCAGCGGCCGTCGCATTGTCGGCATTAAAGAGGCTGCCCATCTCGGAGCCCAGATCTGGTGGAGCAACAAGGATTCCTCGTATATTGCGCTTTTTCGTCTTCCGCCAATGGATCATGTCAGCCCCTGCCATTGTGCAGCACGCGCGACTGCCGGGCGGGCTACCCTCCATTCAGCAGCGGAAAACATAACTTAAGGCCAGACCGGCCGTCTTACCCGATCTACGTGGACGAATCTGCTCCGGTGACGGACGCCCCGAACGGGCTCCTGGCCGGCTGGCGCGGTGGCCGAAGGTCAATCCGCGCGCAAGCCCGCCTTGCCGAGCGCCGCGATCCGGTGTTCGGGCACGCAGACGACGTGAACGTAGTATTTCCCGGCGACGAACGGCTCGAGGCGCAGCGCCGTCTTGAACAGCCGCGACATCGCTCCTTTGCCCGTCCCGAATATCCGATAGCCCTCCAGGAAAGCCGCGAGTCCGGCCGGGCCGCCGAACTTGGCGGCGGAGTTTTCCTTGAATTCCATGAACAGCACCGGCCTGTCGCGCGCCAGCGTCGCGCGAAGGCCGTTCAGAACCTCGAATTCGTGCTCCTCGACGTCGATCTTGATGACGTCGATGTCGGCGATGCCGGCTTCCGCGACGATGCTGTCGCCGCGGCGCACGCGAACCCGCCCGGCGGCGACGGCGCCCGGACCCGGCTCGAACGTCGTGAGATGGGCCTGGCCGGGAAACACGTAATAGGTCCGCTCGTCGTCCCGGTCGGAAAGACCGCACGGGAACGCCGTGACGTTGGCGAGCCGGGCGCCGGCGACGAACGCCTGCAGCCGCTCGAACACCGGCGGATTGAGCTCGAAGGCGTAGACCCGCCGCGCCCAGTCGCTGAAATAGGCGGTGTGGTTGCCGACATTGGCGCCCACGTCGAGCGCCGTGCGGCAGTCGACCGCCCGCATCACCCGCTTGATCAGTCTGAGCCCGCGCTCGTCATAGGCGCCGAAGAGAAAGATCTTGGCGTCGACATCCTCGTCGAGGTCGAGCGCGATCGGCCGGCCGTTGACGCGGCTGGCGACAAATTTCGGAATCATCTGACGCGCGCGCAACGCGCGTAGCGCCGTCTTGGCGAGCCGTCCGGTCGGCCGGAAACGCCCCGCGACAATCAGCAGCATGGCGAGGAAGCCGCCCGGCGCCGGAGGATTGGCGATTTCGCCGGTCGATTGCGCCGCGGCGGCGCTGCGCTGTTCCGACACGAGGCCTCCAGAATGACGCCGCGACCCTTACCGGAGTCGCCCGGTTCTTGCAAAGAACCTGGCGGGAGAACGTCGCCGGAGCTTTCGCGGCCGCCACCGCGTGGGACAGCGTCGCCGCGCATTGCAAGGCGCGCCGGCAGGCGACGATTCGGGCGGCGAATCGCCGTCGGGCGCGACAATTTTGCCGCACTGCCCAGAAAAGTCGCACTTGCATGATCATTGTTCCTACTCTGCATGCGCAATGCCGGCGGGCACGGCGTTTGCACGTTGTGAAATCGCCGCTGGCGGTGTCCAATCGGGGCGACAGCAGGGCTGATTCGGAACCGCCAAGCGTGTCCGTCCAAGCCACAGGAGGAACCCGACAGCCGGCAGCGCATTAAGAGGATGCCATGTTCAGCGACCATGTCTTCGATGCCTTCGTGCGATCGTTCGAGGCGCGGCGTGAAACGGAAATGTCGCTTTCGGAGTATCTGGAATCGTGCCGCGGCGACCCGATGCGCTACGCCACGGCGACCGAACGCCTGCTGGCGGCGATCGGCGACCCCCAGATCGTCGACACCGCCAAGGATCCGCGCCTCGGCCGGATTTTCATGAACCGGACCATCCGCGCCTATCCGGCGTTCGCCGGATTCTACGGCATGGAGGATACGATCGAGCGGATCGTTTCGTTCTTCCGCCACGCCGCGCAGGGCCTGGAGGAGCGCAAGCAGATCCTCTACCTGCTCGGACCGGTCGGGGGCGGCAAATCGTCGCTGGCCGAGCGTCTCAAATCGCTGATGGAAGTCCATCCGATCTATGTGCTGAAGGCCGGCGACGAACTGTCTCCGGTGTTCGAGAGCCCGCTCGGCCTGTTCGATCCCGAGACGATGGGCGCGATGGTCGAGGAGCGATACGGCGTGCCGCGCCGGCGCTTGAACGGGCTGGCGAGCCCGTGGTGTCTCAAGCGGCTCGAGGCGTTCGGCGGCGACGTCTCGCGTTTCACCGTCGCCCGCGTCCAGCCCTCGCGGCTGCGCCAGATCGCCATCGCCAAGACCGAGCCCGGCGATGAAAACAACCAGGACATCTCGTCGCTGGTCGGCAAGGTCGATATCCGCAAGCTCGAGACTTTCGCGCAGAACGATCCCGACGCCTACAGCTATTCGGGCGGCCTGAACCGCGCCAACCAGGGCATTCTCGAATTCGTCGAAATGTTCAAGGCGCCGATCAAGATGCTGCACCCGCTGCTCACCGCCACCCAGGAGGGCAACTATATCGGCACCGAGAATATCGGCGCCATTCCGTTCTCCGGCCTGATCCTCGCCCATTCCAACGAGTCGGAATGGCAGACCTTCAAGAGCAACAAGAACAACGAAGCGTTCATCGACCGGATTTCGGTGGTCAAGGTCCCGTATTGCCTGCGCGTCGCCGAGGAAGCGAAAATCTACGAGAAGCTGATCCAGGGATCCGAACTCGCCAGGTCCCCCTGCGCGCCCGCGACGCTGGAGACGCTCGCCCGCTTCACCGTGCTGTCGCGGCTGCACAAGCACGAGAATTCGACGCTCTACGCCAAGATGCGCGTCTATGACGGCGAAACCCTGAAAGAGTCCGATCCCAAGGCGCGCAGCGTCCAGGAATATCGCGACGCCGGGGGCGTCGACGAAGGGATGGACGGCGTCTCGACGCGTTTTGCGTTCAAGGTGCTCGCCGCGACGTTCAACCACGACGTCAGCGAGATCAGCGCCGATCCCGTGCACCTGATGTATGTGCTCGAACAGTCGATCCGCCGCGAGCAACTGGCCGACGAGACCGAGAAGCGCTATCTCGAATTCATCAAGGGCGAGTTGGCGCCGCGCTATGCCGAATTCATCGGCCATGAGATCCAGAAGGCCTATCTCGAATCCTATTCCGACTATGGGCAGAACCTGTTCGATCGCTATGTCGACTACGCCGACGCGTGGATCGAGGACCAGGACTTCAAGGATCCCGACACCGGGCAACTGCTCAACCGCGACCTGCTCAATCAGGAACTGACCAAGATCGAGAAGCCGGCCGGGATCGCCAATCCGAAGGACTTCCGGAACGAGATCGTCAAGTTCTCGCTGCGCACCCGCGCCAACAACGGCGGCAAGAATCCGTCCTGGACGAGCTATGAAAAAATCCGCGAGGTGATCGAGAAGCGGATGTTCTCGCAGGTCGAGGACCTGCTGCCGGTCATCTCGTTCGGATCGAAGAAGGATGGCGAATCCGAGAAGAAGCATGGGCAGTTCGTCGAACGCATGGTGGCGCGCGGCTATACCGAGCGTCAGGTCCGGCGGCTGGTCGAGTGGTATATGCGCGTGAAGCAGGCGGGTTGAGCCGGGCACTGGGGGAGAATGGATGCAGATTCTCGATCGTCGCCTCAACCCGGGCGGCAAGAACCTGGAGAATCGCCAGCGTTTTCTGCGACGCGCCAAGGCTCTTGTGCAGCAGGCGGTCCGCCAGTCCTCCCAGACGCGCGACATCAGCGATATTCTGCAGGGCGGCGAGGTCGGCATCCCGGCGGCCGGGGTCGATGAGCCGCGGCTCCGTGCCGGCCGGAGCGGGGTTCACGACAGCGTGCTGCCCGGAAACCGGCAATTCGCCGAGGGCGATTTGCTGCCGCGGTCCGGAGAGGACGCCGCGAGTTCGCAGACCGGCGCCGGCGAGGGCGAGGATGCGTTTCGCTTCATGCTGAGCCGGGAGGAGTTTCTCGACCTGTTCCTCGACGACCTCGAACTTCCCGACCTCGCCAAGCGACGGCTGGCGGAGGTCGAGCATGAGGGCGTTCGCCGCGCCGGCTATACGGTTTCGGGATCGCCGTCCAATATCGCGGTGACCCGCACGATGCGTCTGGCGATGGCCCGCCGCATCGCCCTGCGCCGCCCGAGCGCCCGCGCGATCGAACGGCTCGAGGAAGACGTCGCCGATTGCGAAGACCAGGAGGATCGCGCGGCGCTGCGTGGACAAATCGCGGCGCTCGAGGCGAGGATGCGGCGCATTCCCTATATCGATCCGATCGACATCCGCTATCGCCGCTTCGAGGACGCGCCGAAGCCCATCGCGCAGGCGGTGATGTTCTGCCTGATGGACGTATCGGGCTCGATGTCGGAGCACATGAAGGATCTCGCCAAGCGCTTCTACACGCTGCTCTACATCTTTCTCACCCGTCGCTACCGCCATGTCGAGATCGTGTTCATCCGGCACACCGACGAGGCCGAGGAGGTCGACGAGCACACCTTCTTCCACAGCCGGGCGACCGGCGGAACCGTGGTGTCGAGCGCGCTGGAGGCGATGCGGCGGGTGGTCGAGGCGCGCTACCGCCCGGCCGACTGGAACATCTACGCCGCCGAGGCGTCGGACGGCGACAACGCCCCCGGCGACGGAGAGACCGCGGCGCGGCTTCTGCGGGACGAAATCCTGCCGGTCAGTCAGTATTTCGCCTATCTCGAGGTCGGCGAGGCCAACGAGCGCGGCGACTACGGAAGCTCGCGATCGTCGCTGTGGGGCGTCTATGAGCCGCTGTGCGCTGAGGGACGACCGCTCTCGATGCGCAAGGTTCGCGCGCGGAGCGATATCTTCCCGGTGTTCCGCGATCTGTTCCAGCGACGGCCGGCGAAGGAAAGGGCGCACGGATGAAGGCGAGCGCGATCGACCGGCTGTACCAAGGCGCCGACTGGGATTTTTCGACGTTGCGGCGGATTCACGACGCCTGCGCGGACATCGCCCTGTCCGAACTCGGACTCGATCTCTATCCCAGCCAGATCGAGGTGATCACCGCCGAACAGATGCTCGACGTCTATTCCTCGGTCGGCATGCCGCTGTTCTACAAGCATTGGTCGTTCGGCAAGCACTTCACCCAGCACGAGGCGCTCTATCGCAAGGGGCTGCGCGGGCTGGCCTATGAAATCGTGATCAACAGTTCGCCGTGCGTCGCCTATCTGATGGAGGAGAACACCGCGACGATGCAGGCGCTGGTGATCGCCCACGCGGCGTTCGGCCACAACCACTTTTTCAAGAACAACTATTTGTTCAAGCTATGGACCGACGCCGAAGGGATTCTTGAATATCTGAATTTCGCCAAGGGCTATGTCGCCCGCTGCGAGGAGCGCCATGGCCAGGGCGCCGTCGAGCGCATTCTCGACGCCGCGCACGCGCTGATGTCGCACGGCGTTTTCCGCTATCCCGGCAAGAAGAAGCTCGACCTGCGCTCGGAGGAGCTGCGGGAGCGCGAGCGGCGCGCCCACGGCGAGCGCAATTTCAACGATCTGTGGCGCACGGTGCCGACCGGCCCCGGCAAGACCGTCCTGGAGCTCAGCGCGGTGCGGCGAAAGGCCCTGCTCGGCCTGCCGCAGGAGAACATCCTTTACTTCCTCGAGAAATCCGCGCCGCGGCTCGCGCCCTGGCAGCGCGAGCTTCTGCGCATCGTGCGCCATATCGCGCAATATTTCTATCCGCAGGCGCAGACCAAGGTGATGAACGAGGGCGCGGCGACCTACGTTCACTATCGCATCATGACCCGCCTGCACGAGCGCGGCGGCATTTCCGACGGCGATTTCCTGGAATTCCTGCAGTCGCACTCCAACGCGATCTTCCAGCCGGCCTATGACGATCCGCATTTCTCGGGCTTCAACCCTTACGCGCTCGGTTTTGCGATGATGCGCGACATCGAGCGGATCGTCACCGACCCCGACGATGAGGACCGGCAATGGTTTCCCGAAATGGCGGGTTCCGGCGACGCGATGGCGGCGTTGCGCGAAATCTGGGCGAATTTCCGCGACGAGAGCTTCATCGGCCAGTATTTGAGTCCGCGGCTGATCCGGCAGATGCGCCTGTTCCAGCTTCACGACGACCCGGCTGAGACCGACGGCGTCCGGGTCGAGGCGATCCACAACGAGCGCGGCTACCGGCGCATTCGCCGCGAGCTCGCCAGGCAATACGACGTCGGCCGGGTCGATCCCAATATCGAGGTGGTCGACGTCGACCTCACCGGCGATCGCCGTCTGATCGTGGAGCATCATGTGCTCGACGGGCGCCTGCTCGCCGAGGCGGACGCCGGGCGGGTGCTGCAGCATCTGGCCGACCTCTGGGGCTACGACGTGCTGCTGCGCGAGACCGGCCCCGCCGACGTGGTTCTCAAGGAGCACGCCTGTAGCCCGCGAGCGACCGCGCTGGCGGCGTGAGGCGTGGCGCGCCCGCGCGCCGCGTTGCATCCTTGAGGGGCTGAGACCCGGTGTTGACGCCGCGTCGGCAATGGCGTAAGAGCCCGCGTTCCGAACCAATTGCTGGGTCCCGGCGCCGTTGCGTGCGACTGGGATCGTTTGCGTTCCGGAAAGCTCGACAAGGGCCGGCCTCCACCGGACGTCGAGTTCGATCAACCCCGCGCTTCGGCGCGGCCGACATGGAGCTGAGAGCTTGGCCCGTATCGCAGGCGTCAATATCCCGACCAACAAGCGCGTCATCATCGCGCTTCAGTATATCCACGGCATCGGTCCGACGAAGGCCAGGGAAATCACCGAGAAGGTGCATATTCCGCCGGAGCGCCGGGTGTCGCAACTGACCGACTCCGAGGTGATGCAGATTCGCGAAACGATCGATCGCGACTATATGGTCGAGGGCGACCTGCGCCGCGAGACGGCGATCAACATCAAGCGTCTGATGGACCTTGGCGCCTATCGCGGCCTGCGCCATCGGCGCGGCCTGCCGGTGCGCGGCCAGCGCACGCACACCAACGCCCGCACCCGCAAGGGCAAGCCGAAGGCGATCGCCGGCAAGAAGAAGTGACGCCGAAGGGTTTTCGGATTTCGGGTTTTTGAGATTTCGCGCCGCTGGCGCTCTTTAAGGATTGAAAAATGGCCAAAGAAGCGACCCGCGTGCGCCGTCGCGAACGCAAGAACATCGTGTCCGGCGTCGCGCATGTGAATTCGACGTTCAACAACACGATGATCACCATCACCGACGCGCAGGGCAATACGATCTCGTGGTCGTCGGCCGGCACGATGGGCTTCAAGGGCTCGCGCAAGTCGACGCCGTTCGCCGCGCAGATGGCCGCCGAGGATGCGGTGCGCAAGGCGTCCGAACACGGCATGCGGATGCTCGAAGTCGAGGTCTCCGGGCCGGGCTCGGGGCGCGAATTGGCGTTGCGCGCGATCCAGGCGGCGGGCTTCAACGTCACCTCGATCCGCGACGTGACGCCGATCCCGCATAACGGCTGCCGGCCGCGCAAGCGTCGCCGCGTCTGAGCGGAAATTACGGTTGCGCATCGGGCGCGCGGGGGCGCGCCGGCCGATGAATGCGCAGCCGCGGAAGGCGCGAGGGCCGTCCCCGCCGCGCCGTCGAATGGAAGGCAAACGCACGTGATTCAAAAAAACTGGCAAGAACTGATCAAGCCCAAGAAACTCGAAGTGTCGCATGGCGACGACCCGCGCCGTTTCGCCACCGTCGTCGCCGAGCCGCTGGAGCGCGGCTTCGGGCAGACGCTCGGCAATTCGCTGCGCCGCATCCTGTTGTCGTCGCTGCAAGGCGCCGCGATCACCTCGATCCACATTGACGGCGTGCTGCACGAATTCTCGTCGATCCCCGGCGTTCGCGAGGACGTCGTCGACATCGTGCTCAACGTCAAGGACATCGCGATCAAGATGCAGGGCGACGGCCCCAAGCGTCTGGTGCTCAAGCGCCACGGCCCCGGCGCGGTGACGGCGGGCGAAATCCAGACCACCGGCGACATCCAGATCCTCAACCCCGGTCTGGTCATCTGCACGCTCGACGAAGGCGCGGAAATCCGCTTCGAATTCACGGTGACCACCGGCAAGGGCTATGTTCCGGCCGACCGCAACCGCGCCGAGGATTCGCCGATCGGCCTGATGCCGATCGACAGCCTGTTTTCGCCGGTCCGCAAGGTTTCCTATCGCGTCGAGAACACCCGCGAGGGCCAGGACCTCGACAAGGACCGGCTGACCATGACGATCGAGACCAACGGCGCCCTGGCCCCGGAGGACGCGCTCGCCTATGCCGCGCGCATCCTGCAGGATCAGCTCAACGTGTTCGTCAATTTCGAGGAGCCGCGCCGCGAAGAGGCCGCGCAACTGATCCCCGAACTGGCGTTCAATCCGGCGCTGCTGAAGAAGGTCGACGAACTCGAACTGTCGGTGCGCTCGGCCAATTGCCTGAAGAACGACAACATCACCTATATCGGCGACCTCATCCAGAAGTCGGAAGCCGAGATGCTGCGCACGCCGAACTTCGGCCGCAAGTCGCTCAACGAGATCAAGGAAGTGCTCGCCCAGATGGGGCTGCACCTCGGCATGGAGGTGACGGGTTGGCCGCCCGAGAATATCGAGGATCTGGCCAAGCGGTTCGAGGAGCACTACTGAGTGAAAGACCCTTCTCCCGCTTCGCGGGAGAAGGTGTCACGCGTAGCGTGACGGATGAGGGCCTTTCGCGTCGATGTCGCATCGACGCGCCCTCGCCCCGACCCTCTCCCGCAAGCGGGAGAGGGAGGTAATAAACAACGGCCGTTCCTTGGCACGGCGGCCGTAACAACAGGAGCGCCGCGATGTATCATGGACGTCAGAAGCGGCGGTTCAATCGAACCGCCGAGCACCGCAAGGCGATGTTCGCCAATATGGCGCAGGCGCTGATCAAGCACGAGCAGATCACCACCACGCTGCCCAAGGCCAAGGACCTGCGCCCGGTCGTCGAGAAGCTCATCACTTTGGGCAAGCGCGGCGATCTGCACGCGCGGCGCCTGGCGATTTCGCGGCTGCGCGACGCCGACCTCGTCAAGAAGCTGATCGACGTGCTGGGGCCGCGCTACAAGGCGCGCAACGGCGGCTATCTCAGGGTGATGAAGGCCGGCTTTCGCGCCGGCGACAATGCGCCGATGGCGGTGATCGAATTCGTCGATCGCGACGTCGAGGCGAAAGGCAAGGACTCCGGACCCGCGCAGGACAAGGCTTCGTCCGCGGGCTGAGGCCGGCCGACCAGTCCCGTCTCTCGGCGCGCGAGGGGCGGGCGGGCTTCCCGAGGTGCGCTTTGCTTCGTTTTGCGATCGTCGCCGTTTTCGCTCTGCTGTTTGGTCCGGCGCTCGCCCAAGGCGACAAGACCGTGCCGCAGAGCCCCGGCGAGGTTCATCTGTCTTTCGCGCCGGTGGTCAGGAAGGCGCGGCCGGCGGTGGTCAACGTCTACGCCTCGCGCGTCGAGCAGGCGGCCCGCAATCCGTTGCTCGACGATCCGATCTTTCGCCAGTTCTTCGGCGGCCAGGGCGGCGATGCGCGCGTCTCGCACTCGCTGGGATCGGGGGTGATCGTCGATGCCAGCGGCCTCGTCGTCACCAACAACCACGTCATCGAGGGGATGACCGACGTCAAGGTCGCCTTGACCGACCATCGCGAATTTCCGGCGAAGATCGTGCTGCGCGATCCGCGCTCGGATCTGGCGGTGCTCAAGATCGCGAGCGACGAGACCGTTCCCGGTGCTCGAACTCGGCGATTCCGACGCCATCGAGGTCGGCGATTTCGTCATCGCGATCGGCGATCCGTTCGGCGTCGGCCAGACCGTCACCCAGGGCATCGTCTCGGCGCTGGCGCGCACGCAGGTCGGCATCAACGACTACGGCTTCTTCATCCAGACCGACGCGGCGATCAATCCGGGCAATTCGGGCGGCGCGCTGGTCGATCTCAGCGGGCGGCTGATCGGCATCAATTCGGCGATCTTTTCGCGCTCCGGCGGCAGCATGGGCATCGGCTTCGCCATTCCCGTCAATATGGTCAAGGGCGTCGTGGCGGCCGCGCAGGCGCGGCGGCACGGCGGTCAAGCGGCCGTGGCTCGGCGCTTCGCTGCAGGACGTCACCAAGGAAATCGCCGATTCGATCGGGCTCGACCGGCCGGTCGGCGCGCTGGTCGCCGACGTGATCGAAGGCGGGCCGGCGGCGGAAGCGGGCCTGAAGCGCGGCGACGTCATCACCGCCATCGACGGCCAGCCGGTCGACGACAGCGGCGGCGTCGGCTTCCGCCTCGGCGAAAAGCCGCTCGGCGGCGTCGCCGCGCTCAGCTGTGCTGCGCGGCGGCAAGACGATCGTCCTGTCGCTGAAGCTCGCCGCGGCGCCGGAGATTCCGCCGCGCGACGCGATCCGCATCCGCAGCCGCTCGCCGTTCGAAGGCGCGACGGTGATGAACATCTCGCCGGCGCTGATCGAGGAAATGTCGATCGAAGGACGCGCACAAGGGGGTCATCGTCACCGACGTCGCGCAAGGCTCGACCGCCGCCGGCGTCGGCCTGCAGAAGGGCGACCTCGTCCTGTCGGTCAACGACGAAAAGATCGACACCACCCGCGACCTCGAAAAAGCCGCCGCCTCGCGCCCACGCTACTGGAAACTGGCGATCGGGCGAGGGGGAGAGGTGATCCAGTCGGTGTTCGGGGGGTAGGGGAAGGAAGAGGGCGTGACGCCGGTGTCATAGGGGCCGTTATGGACGGAGCGACGGATCGACTCGCTCCATGGGTCGCAAGTGGCGCAGTTGTTCTAGTCAGCAGACTTGCCGCTTCCCACATAGTTATCGGTTCGCGTCGACCAATAGCGATCTGTTAGAAATGCGCGACAGGTGGTCGCTGCTGCACAGGTGGTCGTATCATTCAGAGAGGTCGTGATCGGCCAAGAGAAAACGACGAGCCGGCGGAAAGGAAAGAATATGCCAAGCCGACTCCGGAAGAGATGGATTGGCGAAGAAAATGCTCGCCGACTTCATTCCTTATGAAATCGGAATGATGAGAGCGCTTTATAAGCGTCTCGTAGCTGGAGCTTCTTCACAGCTTTGTCGCAATGCCGAGATCGAATCGTTTCACATACACGCCCGCAATCTGATGGAGTTTTTTAAGAACGACAAGCAGTGCGCCATCGACCCGAGAGCTTTTGCAACTGAGGATTACCAGATTGCGGGAAATTTCATTCCGGCGAAGCTAGAGAGCAAAATCAGTCAGCAGATTGTGCATCTTACGCATGAGCGGACAGACATCGAAAAAGATAAATTGAGCGACGCAGAGCGAGAGCAAACGTTGCAATACATCGAGCAGCAAGTTTGCAGATCGAGAAGCGGCTAAAGTCGGAATGGTTGCCCACGTGGCAGGGGGGTCTGAGAAAAATGAATTTTGAAGAACCGATCGGCCTGAGTCGAACTTCTCACTACGTTGGTGGACCGTCCGGTCCAACAAGTCCATCGTCTCTTGAGATTTCGAAAGGCGATGGCGCCGGGGCTACCGGTCACATTCAGCAGGCGTCCTCGACGTTCGCAGCGGAACTGGAAAGTCTCGAAATCGGAGATAACAGTCCCTGGCTTTCGGAACGACGATCGTCGACAATCTTCATTTCAACGCTCTTTCCGGTGATATCTCCGTTGAATATGTAGGGACATGACCGTATGCTCGGCTGCGCAAGCTTGACCCAATCCAAATGTCTTCATGCCGCGAATGGAAAACTGAGAGCGTGAGCACCAATTCGTCTGACCGAAGGTGAGGGACCGCTTCGCATCGAGAGTCCTCCTTCTTCGAGCAAGCGCCGTTCGCCTCCCCCTCACAGCGCCCGCGCGATAATCACCTTCATGATCTCGTTCGCCCCGCCGTAAATCTTCTGGATGCGCGCGTCGACGAACATGCGGGCGATCGGGAATTCCTCCATATAGCCGTAGCCGCCGTGCAATTGCAGGCATTCGTCGACCGTCTCGGCCTGCTTTTCCGAGCACCAGTATTTGGCCATCGAGGCGGTGACGGTGTCGAGTTCGCCGGCGATCAGCCGCTCGACGCAATGATCGACGAAGACGCGCGCGATCGTCGCCTCGGTCTTGCGCTCGGCGAGTTTGAACGCGGTGTTCTGGAATTCGATGAGCGGCTTGCCGAACGCCGTGCGTTGCCTGGTGTAGTCGACGGTGAGGGCGATCGCGCTCTCCATCGCGGCGACCGAGGACACCGCGAGGATCAGCCGCTCCTGCGGCAATTGCTGCATCAGTTGCGCGAAGCCGAGGCCCTCCTCGGGTCCGAGCAGGTTCTCGGGCGGCACGATCGCCTCGTCGAAGAACAATTCCGAAGTGTCGGAGGCGTGCAGGCCGATCTTGTCGAGGCTGCGGCCGCGCCGGAAGCCCGCGCAATCGGCGGTCTCGACCACCAGCAGCGACAGGCCCTTGGCGCCGGGCCCGCCGGTGCGCGCCACGACGATGACGAGATCGGCGGAATGGCCGTTGGTGATGAAGGTTTTCTGGCCGTTGAGCACGTAGGAATTGCCGACGCGGCGGGCGCTCGTGCGCACCGCCTGCAGGTCGGAGCCGGCGCCGGGCTCGGTCATCGCGATGGCGCCGACGAAATCGCCGCTCGCCATCTTCGGCAGCCAGCGCCGCTTCTGTTCATCCGAGCCGTAGTTGAGGATGTAATGGGCGACGATCGCGCTGTGCACGCTGACGCCGGTCGCCAGGTCCGGCGTCGAGCGCGCTGATGTCCTCGATGACCGCCGCCTCGAACGCGAACGTGCCGCCGCCGCCGTACGGCTCAGGCACGCTCGGCAGCAGCGCGCCGATCCGCCCGAGCGCGCGCCAGGCGTCGCGGTCGACCATTTTGGCGCGGCGCCAGCCGGCCGCTTTGGGCGCCAGCTCGGCGCTCAGGAAGCGGCGGAACTGATCGCGGAAGACGCTGAGCTCCGGCGTCATCCACGAGGATTGGTAGGCCATGGCGGCGCTCGCGGTTCGAGCCTCGGGCCGCCATCATAGCACAGCGCTTCAGGCCGCCTTGCGGACCGTCGCCTTGCCCTTGCCGCGCGCCAGACGCCGCTTGATCGACGACCACAGCGCCTTGATTTCGCCGGCCGCCGCGCCATGCGGATTGATTTCGGTGACGCCCATGCCGTGGCGCGCCGCCTCCTGATAGTCGACCCGCGCCTGGACCAGCGGGGTGATCAGGCCGCCCATCGCTTCGAGCGCCGCCGCGCCTTCCTCGACGCGGGCGGTCTGCTGGGCCGGCGGGCATTGGTTGAGCACGAAAACGAATTCGCTCTTCAGCGCTTTCAGCGTCGCGCGGGTCTGCTCGCTCGCCCACAGGTCGAAGATGTTGGGGCGCGAGGGAATGATGTTGAGATCGGCCGCCTTCATCGCGGCGCTGGAGGAGCCGCCCTCGGCCCCCGCGGTGTCGATGATCGCCAGCGTGAAGCCGTTCTTCTCGAGCGCCGCGAGGGTCGCCGGCAGTCTGGCCGCCGTCACCGCGCCGACCGGCACATCGTCGCGGCCGCGCGTCTTGGCCCAGTTGACCAGCGACTGCTGCGGATCCATGTCGATGACGAACACTCGCTCGCCCCCCGCGTGGGCCGCGACGGCCAGCGAAGAAGCAAGCGTGCTCTTACCGGAACCGCCTTTTTGCGTAACGAGCGATATTATGCGCATGGACCCAGCCTCCTCGACGATCGGCGCGAGGCCGCGATTCCGGGCCAGCGCTGTTGGTTAACGAATCGATAGGATACTGGGGGGGAATTGGTTAACGAAGCGTAACAATTCAGTACAACAGGCTGGCCTTCCGTCGTTTATTCGATCTTCCGCTGCGCCGCCCCCGCCAATCCGAACGGAAGCGCCGCGAGCAGCCACGGCGCGCGGCCCTGCCGCAATCGTTCCATCAGGCGCGATCGGCGCGCGCCGCGTAGCATCCAAACTTCGCGTAGTGGATGTGAACATAGGCCGTCGCGGGATTGGCGAGCAGACGGTCGAGCGCGCCCGCGAGATTCTGGCCTTCCACGAGATCGGCGGCGACGATCATCGCTGAACTCGTCGAAGGCGCGCAGCGACAGCGTCCGCGCCCGCAGGACTTCGGGCGTCTCGCCGACCGCCGGGCGCGCCTGCGCGACGCCCTCGCGGACGAAGATCGCATGCGCCGCGCGATACGGCGAGGCGCCCGGCTGGTGTTCGAAATTGACGAGCACGAGATCGTCGCCGACTTCCGCGTCGGCGAGGCTGACCCGGCAGGGAAAGCCTGGCTTGCTCGTCGCGGTGACGCGAACCGCGTGATTGGCGGCAAGCTCGTCGGCCGACATCGCGAAATACCTTGCAAAGCCTCGATGATCGAGGGCGGTGATTTGAAAGCTCATGGCGCGCTCCTTTCAAACGGAGCATCGCGCAACGGCGCGTCCGCCGAACTCCGGTTGTTGCTATCGAAACCACCGCGCGGCGGTTCTCCGGGCATGGAGCCGACTGGACTTGGCGGCGCCTGCGCGACAATGTCTCGAGATGGCCGATCTGTTTCAATCCTCTTCGCTGGCCGACGACGCGCCGCGCCCGCTCGCCGACCGCCTGCGTCCGCGAGATCTCGCCGAGGTGGCGGGGCAGGATCATCTGCTGGGGCCCGATGGCGCGCTGACGCGGATGATCGGCGCGGCGACGCTGGGCTCGATGATTTTCTGGGGGCCGCCGGGCAGCGGCAAGACCACCGTCGCGCGATTGATCGCGCAAGGCACGAGCCTCGAATTCGTGCAGGTTTCGGCGATCTTTTCGGGCGTCGCCGATCTGAAGAAAATCTTCGAGGCGGCGCGCCAGCGCCGCGCGGTCGGCCGCGGCACGTTGCTGTTCGTCGACGAAATCCATCGCTTCAACCGCGCCCAGCAGGATTCGTTTCTTCCCGTCATGGAGGACGGCACGGTGACGCTGATCGGCGCGACCACCGAGAACCCGTCGTTCGAACTCAACGCGGCGCTGCTGTCGCGCGCGCGCGTGCTGGTGTTTCGCGCGCTCGACGAGGCGGCGATCGAAAAGCTGCTGGTCCGCGCCGAGGGCCTGATGGCGCGGGCGCTGCCGCTCGACGCCGGCGCGCGCGCCGCGTTGATCCGCATGGCCGACGGCGACGGACGCGCGGCGCTGACGCTCGCCGAGGAAGTCTGGCGCGCCGCGCGGCCCGACGAGATTTTCGACGCGCCGCGGCTCGCCGAAATCGTGCAGCGCCGCGCGCCGATCTACGACAAGGCGCAGGAGGGCCACTACAACCTGATTTCGGCGCTGCACAAGAGCGTGCGCGGCTCCGACCCCGACGCGGCGCTCTACTATCTCGCGCGGATGCTTGACGCGGGCGAGGACCCGTTGTTCCTGGCGCGGCGCGTGGTGCGCATGGCGAGCGAGGACATCGGCCTCGCCGACCCGCAGGCGCTGGTCGTCGCCAACGCCGCCAAGGACGCCTTCGATTTTCTTGGGAGCCCGGAGGGCGAACTGGCGATCGCGCAGGCGGTGGTCTATGTCGCGACCGCGCCCAAATCCAACGCGGTCTATACGGCGTTCGGCGAGGCGACGCGGCTCGCCCGCGAACATGGCTCGCTCGCGCCGCCGAAGACCATTCTCAACGCACCGACCAGGCTGATGCGCGGCGAAGGCTACGGCGCCGGCTACGCCTACGATCACGACGCGCCCGACGCGTTCAGCGGCCAGAACTACTGGCCCGAGGCCCTGGGCCGCCGCAAGCTCTACGAGCCGGTCGAGCGCGGCTTCGAGCGCGAGATCAGGAAGCGGCTGGAATATTGGGAGAAGCTGCGGCGGGAGCGGGGGGAAGGGTAGGGCGCGAGGCTCGGCGCGAAGCGCGACAAGAGGGGTCGTTCGGCGCCTTCGGGCGGATTGCGCATTTTCGTCGCGAGCCGTTTCGTTTCAAGCGATTGCGGTGCGGATTTGTCCGGATCAGGCAGAGGTCGCTACGGCGTGCCTGATTCGAATATTTCTGAATTGGTTGCCGTAGATGGCGCGCCGGGCGAGGCGTCAGGAGTCGGCGGCTCCGGATTTCTCTTGCTCAATTGCGAGTCCATCCCTATATTTCGACCAGTCAATTCGACCAATCGAAAGACAGTATCAATGCGCGAAGTGCAGGCGTCCGACGCCAAAACGAGGCTGGCGGAATTGCTGACCGCCGTCGAGCGCGGCGAGACCATCGTGATACGGCGGCACGGTCGAGCCATTGCGCGTCTGGTTCCCGAAAGCGATCTTCGTCAAGCGGAGATTGATCGGGCTGTGGACGATGTGCGCCGATTGCGCGCCACAGCCGGCAAGGCGTCGCTGCCCGATATTCTGGACGCGCGCCACGAAGGGCATCAATATTGATGCCCTTTGTCATCGACGCATCGATCGTCGCGGCATGGGCGCTCAGGGACGAGGAATCGTCGCAGGCCGCAGAGGCGCTTGAACGCCTGCGCAGCGAACCAGCGCTCGCGCCGGCCCTGCTGTTTTTCGAAGTCCGCAACGTTCTGCTCGTCAATGAGCGCCGGAGCCGGCTGAGCGAGGGTCAGTCGACGGAGTTTTTGCGCGCGCTGTCGCGCTTGCCCATCCGCATCGATCGATCGCCCGACGAAGCGCAATTGATGACGCTGGCCCGCCGGCACCGGCTCACTGTCTATGACGCCGCCTATCTTGAACTTGCGCTGCGCGAGAGATTGCCATTGGTGACGCTTGACGCGAGACTTGAAGCTGCGATGCGCGCCGCGCACGTGAAGCCGCCGCGCGTCTGAACGAAGCGTCGCGCCCTCCCTCCTCGAGGGGGAGCCTGGGAACGGCGCTTGCCTGCCCGCCGATTCGCCCGCCGCCTTGCCGCCCTTGCCCGCCGCCGCTATAAGCGCGGCGCATTCAACGCCTCTTGAAAAACCGGAAGCACGATGGCCGTCCAGCGCACTTTTTCCATCCTCAAGCCTGACGTCACGCGGCGCAATCTGACCGGCGCGGTCAACGCGGCGATCGAGAAGGCGGGCCTGCGCATCGTCGCGCAGAAGCGGGTGCACATGACCCGCGCGCAGGCCGAGACGTTCTACGCCGTGCACAGGGCGCGGCCGTTCTTCGGCGAGCTCGTCGAGATGATGAGTTCGGCGCCGGTCGTCGTGCAGGTTCTCGAAGGCGAGGACGCGATCGCCCGCTATCGCGACGTGATGGGCGCGACCAATCCGGAAAAGGCCGCGCCCGGCACCATTCGCAAGGAGTTCGCGCTGTCGATGGGCGAGAATTCGGTGCACGGCTCCGACGCGCCGGAAACCGCGGCGATCGAGATCGCGCAGTTCTTCCCCGGCAACGAGATCGTCGGCTGACGATGCCGTCGTCGGGGTCGGCTCAGCGCTTCGGCGCGACCAGCGCGAACATCGCGCCCTGCGGATCGAACGCCTGCGCGACCCATTGTCCGGTCGGCACTTCCATCGGTCCGTTGGCGATTCTGCCGCCGGTCTTGTTGACCCGCGCCACCGCGGCGTCGATCGCATCGACGTTGAAATAATAGAGCCAGAACGAGGCCGGCGTCTGCGGCGAGCGCGTCATCATGCCGCCGGACTCGCCGGGCGCGCTGCTGAAGATGTGATAGACGCCCATCGGCCCCATGTCGAAGTCGCGCTCCCTGGTCCAGCCGAACTGGCCGGAATAGAACTTGAATGCGCCCTCGCCGTCGCCGGCGTGCAATTCGCGCCAGCCGACGAGGCCGGGTGTTTCCGGCGGGGGCGGCGGCGGCGGATCGCCGCCGGCGTCGCGGAACAGCATGAAGACCGCGCCGAAGGGATCGGCGACCACGGCGAAACGGCCGATGCCGGGAATGTCGGCGGGCTCCCTGAACACCTGGCCGCCCGCCGTGCGCAGCGCCGGCAGGGCCGCGTCGACGTCCTCGACCCAGACGTAGCCCAGCCAGCTTGGACGCGCGCCCATTTTGCGCGCTTCGTCGGGGACCGTCATCATGCCGGCGACCATGTCGGGTCCGGCCGAGGCGATGCGATAATCGAAGCCGGCCATGCCGGAATCCTTGACGCTCCAGCCGACGACGCCGCTGTAGAAATCGACGGCGGCCTGCAGATCGTCGCCCATGTATTCGTACCAGACGAACTTGCCTTTGGGACTGGTCATTGCGGCTCTCCCTTGCTGAATGACGCCGCAGTCTGGCGCGGCGATGTGGAAATTGTGCGACGGCGTCGCGCCCGATGAACGGCGCGACGTCGCTCAGCGCCCGAACCGCTGTCGCCAGTCATTTCACACCGCGCAAAGGGTCGACGATCTCGATTCCCCAAAAATCCCGCGCGTTGCCGGTAACGACAAGGCAATCGTTCGCCTCGGCGATCGCGGCGATCATCATGTCGAAGGCGTTTCGCGGACGCCCTCGCGTCTTTCCCTCCGACATGATCCTCGCCCAGACGAGGGCGGAATTTTCGTCAAAAGGCAGAATTCGGTCGCTGAACAGCGCGTGCGGGCCGAACGATCCGTGGAACCAGTCGTCGAGCGCGGCGCGCTTTCGGCCTCTGGGCAGATCGAGAATGCCTCGCCGGATTTCGGCAATCGACACCGTGGAAATGAAGAGGTCGCCGTCTTCCTGCTCTCCCATCCACGCCAGCAGACTCGCCGACGGCGCCGGCTTGATCGCGTCGCTGAGGATGTTGGTGTCGAGCAGATAGCGCGTCAAAACTTGACCCGGCGGGAAGCGTCCTTCGAGCGCTTGAACGCTACGCCGGACCCGACGAGCGGCGAGCGCCGCAGCGCTTCGATGAGGCCGCCCTTGCCAGGAACATATCCTGCGCCATGCGGGGCTGCCGCCTCCCGAATCCTCACCGCTTCCGGCCCGTCTTCCGCGAGCTGCCGGGCCAGCGTGCGAATGAGCTCCCGGTCGGCGTCGCGCGCAACGACTTCAAAGCGGGCAAGGCCGCGCTCGGCGAGGCCGGCGCGGTAGTTTCGCACAGCGCGATTTTGCGCGGGTGTTCCCATCGGGTAGATGCTCCCATCGAGCGGTTCCAATTATGTCCAGACATATATCCGGAAATCAGGCGCCTTGCAAGCCTGGCGGAATTTCGCACGGACGGCCGGCGCGTCGGCCGCGGCCCCGGCGCGGCGTTTACCTGACCGTGGAGAGCCCGGTCCTGCTGGGCGACGGCGAAGCGTCGAATTGGCGCAGAGCGAAGGACGTGGAAACAGACGGCTCGATTTGCTATTCTGCGCCCATGAAGCGCGACGAAGCCATTTCCCTTTTGCAGGCGCACGAAGCCGATTTGAAACGGCTGGGCGTCCAGCGTCTCTACCTGTTCGGCTCGACCGCGCGCGGCGAGGCCGGCGACGATTCCGACGTCGACCTGTTTTTCGATCACGAAAAGGGCAAGCTCGGGCTCTTCGAACTGATGGACGTGAAGGAGCGCGCCGCCAGCATCCTTGGCCGCAAGACCGATATCATGACGCGCGACAGCCTGCACAAGACGCTGCGGCCGTCGATAGAAGCGACAGCGGTCCGCGTGTTTTAGTGGTCGCTCGGTCGCCCATTCCGAGATTGACGGACATCGTCGAGGCGATCGAGCGATTAGTAGCTGATCCGCTTATACCCGACGCCATTCGCAATTTGTGAGTGACGAACAAATCCGGTTCCGGTTCCGTTTGAATAAATTCGTCGCTTGCTCCGCCATCTAACGCTTGACGGCCAAAATGCAGGTCGTGGCCTGACGTTCTTTACGTGAAATCAGTGTTTCACCTTGATCTCCAATTTCCTCACGTCCCACAACTCGATATTTTTTTCCCCCGGAGTCCTCATGTTCCATCGAGGCCGTGACAACCTCGTGCCTCACCTCGGGGCGGCGTGGTAAGGATTCGGCAAACGCCTGTTCGACCGCGTGCAAATTCTCCCAATCCAAAAAATAGATATTCGCCATGCAACCCAGAAACTGGTGTTGATTGAATGCGTCAACGTCGCCTACCTTATGCGTGACGACCCATCCTCCCTCGCTCGGCATGCTATAGACATCCCCGTCGTAAATTACACACATGATATCAGGCGTAAGCGGAAAGAAAAATAGCGCGCCGGCGCTGCCCACGCCACAACTCAGGCCCTGTGCCCGCGGGTCCTGGAATACCCGACCGGTTCGTCAAAATTGCTGGATCGTCAGAAGTAACAAACGGCCTATGGGTTTTATTGCGAATTAGACAAACTTTGAGATCGTCCGTAACACCCATTATATCGCCGAAGTTGCGCATTGATATTTGAACGGCATCCCGGATCGTGGTGCGCAAATCATGGAGAACAGTGTCACCGAAGGCGATATCCGCTACTTCGGAAAAAACCAATGCCGCCCGCTGTGACGCTGCTTCAGTCCGACAATGCTGAAGAAGACAAAAATGGCGGAGAACGGGCAATTATCACCTTGACATAGTAACCGCAATAGGTAGACTGTGATGCGTTGTAATCGGCAAACCATTCGTGCTCGTTTCCCGTCGAGCTCAACGATGAGCTTCGCCGCGCGGCAATAGAAATCGACCACGAAACGATCGAATGCGACTTGCCGCCGCAATTTCGCGCGATGAAAGCGCGTGCCGCGCAGGCGCTCCCAGAGAAGATCCTCGAAAAAGGCCCCCTTCGCGCGCATCTGGCGCTTGCGCAAGGCGCGCGCGAATTCTCCCACGATGCTCGCAGCTCATCGCTCTTTCCTCCCAGGGGCGTCCCCTCACCCCCGGCACCTCTCCCTTTGGGAGTAGGGGAAGCGCTGTACTCCGCCGCCTCGTCGCGCGCCTTGCGCGGCGGCCTTCGCGCCAGCGCGCCGCGCAGCGCTCCGATCCGCGCGCGTTCAAAATCGTCTCAACGCCCGCATCGGGCGTCCGCACGCACTAGCCCGCGTTCTGCGTTCCGAACAACTGTGATGGCCGGAAAGCTGGCCTCAATGGGCTTGTTACCTTCGAACCAAACGCAAAAGACTAACAGCGTTCCTAGCGCGTTTGTATCGACACTTGTGACGGTCATCTGAGGGCCGCCCGACTTTAGCATCACGACATCGCCAGCGATCATTTGCTTTCTCCGCCATTATCACGCTCCCAAGGATGTAAAATGTCAGTTTTACAAGCTATATACCTTAGCAGCGACCTTTTGGTTGTCGCAAAGGGAAAACAGTTCCCGCGATCAAAGATTGTAATTGGCGATTGGGTTCGGCTCAACAGCGGCGGCGCGCCGGCGCTGGTGGTAGATGCTATTGACGACGATCTGGTGGTCGCGTGGTCTACTTCCCGCTCCGCACGAATTGCATCTCCCAGCGATATGCGTGCAAAAGTCCGGCTCAAAATCTAAAACCTCTTAGGCTCGCGCTTCGTTAGCTCGCCGATACGTCAATCGCTTTCCGACAATGCCGCCGATTGACTGCGAGAAGCGCGCAAAATCGGTCATCTTGCGCGTGTTCCACTTGTAATCCTGTTCCGCCGTGTAGCGGTGCAAATGCGCCTCGGAGACGTGATGGAACGTCCCAAACACCGCGCGCTTCAAGAGGCTGAAATAACCCTCGACCGTATTCGAGTGCCAGAAAAACGCGCGGGCATATTCGTTGGCGCTGCTGGTTCACCGTGCCATGCAGGCGAACGCGGCCCCGATCTTCGGATAGATCGGGCTTTCGTCCGTCATGAGGGCGCTCGCCTTGTTGACGTTGGCGCTAATGATCGGGCGCAAGAGTTTTGGCTGAAACGGTCGGCATGTGAAACGAGCGCACGTTGCCGTCGCGCTCGACAAGCGAGAATACCGCTTCCTTCGGTGCGGGCTTGCGATGCGCGCGGTTTTTGGCTTTGCCGCCGACATAGCTTTCGTCGGCCTCGACCACTTTGTTTTGCGCCGCCGAGCGGCGCAAGATCGGGCGCCGGCTTCAACGACTCGCGAATGCGATGACAAAAAACCAAACCGTCTTGTAAGGCTTGCCGATCATGCGGCTGATTTGAAGGGCGCTCATTCCCTTCTTTGAAGCCATCATCAGATGCGTCACGGCCAGCCACGTATGCAGCGGAATCTTGCTAGCGCTCGTAAAGCGTTCCGACCGTCACGGTGAACGGCTCGCGGCAAGCGTTGCACTGATAGAGGCCGTGCGCGATGCGTCTTGCCCTTCATGAGCGTCGACTTGATCGACCACGCCGCAATGCGGGCAGATCGCGACCCTTCGCCCAAACCCGTGCTTCAAGCCATTCGCGGGCTTTGGTTTCGTCGTGAAAGATCGGGTTTGAAAGGTTGGACATGGCTAGCTCCTTATGAGAGCCATATCAACATATCGGCGCTACTATGTCAAGGTGATAATTGCCGGAGAACGACCTTGTCCAGTTCACTCAGCCGATAGTCGCGTTGCCTAATGTTTCGAATGGTCGCTGCGTATAAAGCCTCCGATTTTTGAAGCAATTTCTCCAAACGCAAATCGTCGCCGTAAAAATAACTCCGAGAACATTGCCCCTTCACCGACGCGCCACGAAAGCCCTTTCGCCGATCAATGTTATACAGGTTAATGGCCAGACCAATCCCATTCAAGGTGAAGGGTTTCAGATAGCACCGGGGAACGTAATGTTGATTTTTATGTGAAGCCATTCGCAGATTAAATATTTGGGCAACAATACAGAAATCATGGCAGTTGCTTGCTTCCGAGAACCACGGCTTCTCACTCCGCCGCCTCCTCGCGCGCCTTGCGCGGCGGCCGGCGCGCCAGCGCGGCGCGCAGATAGGCGCCGGTGTGGCTGCGCGGGTTGCGGATGATCGCCTCGGGCGGCCCCATCGCCACCACCTCGCCGCCGCCGTCGCCGCCCTCCGGCCCCATGTCGATGATCCAGTCGGCGGTCTTCACCACTTCGAGATTGTGTTCGATCACCACCATCGAATTGCCCTGGTCGACCAGTTCGTGCAGCACGTCGAGCAGTTTGGCGACGTCGTGGAAATGCAGGCCGGTGGTCGGCTCGTCGAGGATATACAGCGTGCGGCCGGTCGAGCGGCGCGCCAGCTCCTTGGCCAGCTTGACGCGCTGCGCCTCGCCGCCCGACAGCGTCGTCGCGGGCTGGCCGACCTTGACATAGCCGAGGCCGACCCGCACCAGCGTGTCCATCTTGTCGCGGATCGACGGCACCGCCTTGAACAGCGCCGCCGCCTCCTCGACCGTCATGTCGAGCACGTCGGCGATCGAGTGGTCGCGATATTTCACTTCCAGCGTTTCGCGGTCGTAGCGCTTGCCCTTGCACACGTCGCAGGTGACGTAGACGTCGGGCAGAAAGTGCATCTCGATCTTGATGACGCCGTCGCCCTGGCAGGCTTCGCAGCGCCCGCCCTTGACGTTGAACGAGAAGCGCCCGGCCTGGTAGCCGCGCGCCTTGGCTTCCGGCAGGCCGGCGAACCATTCGCGCATCGGCGTGAACGCGCCGGTGTAGGTCGCCGGATTCGAGCGCGGGGTGCGGCCGATCGGCGACTGGTCGATGTCGATCACCTTGTCGAGCTGCTCCATCCCCTCGATGCGCTCGTAGGGCGCGGGATGTTCGCTGGCCCCGTTGAGATGGCGCGCCACCGCCTTGTAGAGCGTGTCGATCGCCAGCGTCGACTTGCCGCCGCCGGAGACGCCGGTGACGCAGGTGAACAGGCCGAGCGGAATGGTCGCGGTCACGTCCTTCAGGTTGTTGCCGCGCGCCCCGACGATGCGGACCTCGCGCCCTGGCTGGGCGACGCGCCGCCTGGCGGGCGTCGGAATGGCGCGCGCGCCGGAGAGATACTGGCCGGTCAGCGAGTTCGGGTTGGCGATGATCTCGGCCGGCGTTCCCGTCGCGACGATTTCGCCGCCGTGGATGCCGGCGCCGGGGCCGACGTCGACGACATAATCGGCGGCGAGAATCGCGTCCTCGTCATGCTCGACGACCAGCACGCTGTTGCCGAGATCGCGCAGGCGGCGCAGCGTGTCGAGCAGGCGCGCATTGTCGCGCTGGTGCAGGCCGATCGACGGCTCGTCGAGCACGTAGAGCACGCCGGTCAGCCCCGAGCCGATCTGCGAGGCCAGCCTGATGCGCTGGCTCTCGCCGCCCGACAGCGTCGCCGAGGCGCGCGCCAGGGTGAGATAGTCGAGTCCGACGTCGCGCAGGAAGGTCAGGCGGTCGCCGATCTCCTTCAGGATGCGCTGGGCGATCTCGTTGCGCTTGGCGTCGAGCTTGTCGGGCAGGGCGCGCGCCCAGCCGACCGCCGCCTTGACCGAGAGCTGGCTGACCTCGCCGATGTGCTGGCCGTCGATCTTCACCGCCAGCGCCTCGGGCTTGAGCCGGTAGCCGTGGCAGGCGTCGCACGGCGTCGCGCTCATGTAGCGCAGGATTTCCTCGCGCGACCATTCGCTCTCGGTCTCGCGGTAGCGGCGCTCGAGGTTGCGCACGACGCCCTCGAACGGCTTCTTCACCTCATAGGAGCGCAGGCCGTCCTCATAGGCCATGCGCACCTCTTCCTCGCCCGAGCCGTTGAGGATGACCTCGCGCGCCTTCGCCGGCAGTTCGGCCCACGGCGCATCGAGGCGGAACTTGTACTGGCGGCCCAGCGCCTCGAGCGTCTGCATGTAATAGGGCGAGGTCGATTTCGCCCATGGCGCGATCGCGCCGCGGCGCAGGGTCAGCCGGGCGTCGGGGACGACCAGCTCGGGATCGACCGTCATCTGCGAACCGAGGCCGCCGCAGACCGGGCAGGCGCCGAACGGATTGTTGAACGAGAACAGCCGCGGCTCGATCTCGGAAATCGTGAAGCCGGAGACCGGACAGGCGAATTTCGACGAGAACAGGATGCGCCGCGGCTCCTCGCCCTCGGCCGGCGAGTCGGCGAATTCGACGACCGCGATGCCGTCGGCGATCTCGAGCGCCGTCTCGAAGCTCTCGGCGAGCCGGCTCGCCATGTCGGGGCGCACGACGAGGCGGTCGACCACCACCTCGATGTCGTGCTTCAGCTTTTTGTCGAGCGCCGGCGCATCGGCGATCTCGTGGAATTCGCCGTCGATCTTCAGGCGCTGGAAGCCGCGCTTCATGAACTCGGCGATTTCCTTGCGATACTCGCCCTTGCGGCCGCGCACCGCCGGCGCCAGCAGATAGAGGCGGGTGCGCTCGGGTAAGCCAAGCACCCGGTCGACCATCTGGCTGATCGTCTGGCTCTCGATCGGCAGGCCGGTGGCCGGCGAATAGGGCACGCCGACCCGCGCCCACAGCAGCCGCATGTAATCGTGGATTTCGGTGACCGTGCCGACGGTCGAGCGCGGATTCTTCGAGGTGGTCTTCTGCTCGATGGCGATCGCCGGCGACAGCCCGTCGATCTGGTCGACGTCGGGCTTCTGCATCATCTCGAGAAACTGCCGGGCGTAGCTCGACAGCGACTCGACATAGCGGCGCTGGCCTTCGGCGTAGATCGTGTCGAACGCGAGCGACGATTTGCCGGATCCCGACAGGCCGGTGAGCACCACCAGCTTGTCGCGCGGGATCGTCAGGTCGACGTTTTTCAGATTGTGCTCGCGCGCGCCGCGCACGGTGATCGCGCGCCCGTCGAACAGCCGCTCGACGGGTGCGGCGGCGGCTTCGGCGCGGGGCTTGCGGGTCGGCTTGGAGGTCGCCATGTGAACCTTCAGAACGGATAAGAATTGCTTCGCGCGGGCTTGCGTCGGGCGCGCAGCGATGCTAGAACAAAAACGGAACAAATGATAGCGGGCGCCCCTAATGTAGTGCGAATGCGCGCCACGCCAAATGACGGCGCGCCGCGCCGGCTGTGGATAAGGGCAACGCGGGGCGGCGTCGGCGTCCGCGAAGCGGTAGTCTCAGGCGAGCCGATGCGAACAGGATCGCGCGCGTGCGGCGCGGCGGGTGCAGGAGAGCGAGATGTCGGGCAGCGTCAACAAGGTCATTCTGGTGGGCAATCTGGGCCGCGACCCCGAAGTGCGGCGGCTCAATTCCGGCGACCAGGTCGTCAACATCCGCCTCGCCACGTCGGATACGTGGCGCGACAAGGCGACCGGCGAGCGCAAGGAACGCACCGAATGGCATAATGTGGTGATCTTCAACGACCAGATCGGCAAGATCGTCGAGCAATATTGCAAGAAGGGCTCGAAGGTCTATCTCGAGGGCCAGTTGCAGACGCGCAAATGGACCGATCCGGCCGGCGTCGAGAAATACACCACCGAAGTCGTGCTGCAGCGCTTTCGCGGCGAACTGACGCTGCTGGATTCGCGCGCCGGCGGCTCGGGCGACAGCTTCGCCGGCGAAGAGCGCGCCCCCGCCGCGAGCTTCGGCCGCTCCTCGCCGGTCGACAAGCGCCCGGCGATGGCCGGCGGCGGGGGCGGCGGCGGCGGCGGACATGGACGACGACATTCCGTTCTGAGGGGCGCTCAACGGCGCCGGGCGCGATCGGTCGGTTGCTGACGATCGCGCAATAGCCCAGTGCTGTCCTACGTTGCCCTTGAATGTCTGAGTTTGAGGGAGGGAGTGTCCTAATTTCGGCGATTGTGGTCGGTGCTGTTCGCCGCAAGGGCAACGTCGTTGCCCGCGTCATGGAAAACTTTCAGGCCAAGACCTTGGAGGGCTTCGTGCGCGAGGCCGTTTCTCACAAAGTTAGCTTGCTTTGCACCGATAGATGGACCGGCTACAAGTATCTGAACCGGGAGTTTCCTCAGCACGCCACGATCGATCACGCGCGGGGCGAATATGTCGTCGGAGCGGTTCATACACATACGATCGAAGGCTTCTGGTCGCTCATCAAGCGCGGGATAGTTGGCACCTTCCGCAAGGTCAGCGTCAAATATCCGCCGCTTTACGTCGCCGAATTCCAGTTCCGCTATGACCACTGCTTGAACGCGGACATCTTTGGGGCGGCGATCAAGGGATGCTGACGATACAAAAAATCGATCGCCCGTTTTTTGGCGTCCTATTATTTCTAGCGATGGGAGTATTGGTACTATCGTTTTCAATTCAAAATCCCGTCCTGCTAGGACCAGCAACAAATGATTCTTGCAGCAAACATGGCCGATCCGAGAGCGGCAAGCTGCCAGAGACGACATTGGACTCCCGCAATGGCAGTGCCAATGCCGACGATTGTCTTGGACAAGACAGCGAGAAACATTCTTCCGATTGGTGGGTTGCTCGCTTTACGGGATATTTGATATTCGTAGGCGTAGCTCAAGCGTTGCTCTTTCTTTGGCAACTCTATCTCATCCGCGAAAGCTTGGCTGACGCCAAAGAAGTCGCTAGCGCAGCGCGCGAGTCCGCCGACCTCGCGCGCCAACAATTCGTTGCGACTCATAGGCCCAAAATTATCGTCCGTTTTATTCAAGGCCCGTGGCCCAATGCAGACGGTGCGCAAGGAGTCTGGGTTACCGTAACAAATGTCGGAGAAACAGACGCCATCGTTGAAAGTTTTGGTCGTGATCTGGCGATGCGCATCGGACGCGGAGGATGGCTTCCTCCGGGGGTGAATGCTGGACTTCGCCGATTGCCACAACCCGTCACTCTTACGAGCGGAGAGCGATTAGTCATTTGGGTCGAAGCCACGGGAAATGACGTTGCCCTTGACGATCCTCAAGCCGAACTTTGCGTCGTGGGCCGTATTCAATATCGGAATCGAAACGGCCGATTGTTGGAGACCGGCTTTTTGCGCGTTTGGGATCGCCAAGGAAACTTCACTCCCTCCGACAACCCAGAGGACGAATACCAAGATTAACTGCCAGATTTAGCTTCCTAGTCCGCCGTTCGATTTTCCTCGTAGCCGGGACGGGTGCGGATAGGGCAAGTATCTTTGGAATTGCCGCGTCGGCACAATGGTCGGTTCGCCCTTTTGCGGCCCAGTTCCGGTGCGAAATGGTGCCCGCCCACTAACTGTTGGGTCGCTGCGCTTCGTGCGAGGGCCGCTTCCATGTTTCGCCGCCTGTCGCTGTCGATCCTCGCTTTATTCTGCCTGACGACCCCTCCCGCCGCTCGCGCAATCCCCATCCTATGGCCCCGAACTCGAGGGCTTCGACTATCCCTTTCCGGTCCAGCAATTCGCCTTCAAGTCGCAGGGCCAGGATCTGCACATGGCCTATATGGACGTCGCCGCCGTCGGCGCCGGAGCGCGGGACGGCGGTGCTGCTGCACGGCAAGAATTTCTGCGGCGCGACCTGGGAGGCCACGATCAAGGTCCTCAGCGACGCCGGCTATCGCGTCATCGCGCCCGACCAGATCGGCTTCTGCAAGTCGAGCAAGCCGTTCGGTTATCAGTTCACCTTTCAGCAGCTCGCCCGCAACACGCAGGCCTTGCTCGCCTCGCTCGGCGTCGGGAAGGCGACGATCATCGGCCACTCCACCGGCGGCATGCTGGGGATACGCTACGCCCTGATGTATCCCGGCGAGGTCCAGCGGCTGGTTCTCGTCGATCCGATCGGGCTCGAAGACTGGAAGACCAAGGGCGTTCCCTCGATCAGCGTCGACCAATGGTTTGAGCGCGAACGCAAGACCACCGCCGAAAGCCTGCGCGCCTATGAGCAGGCGACCTATTACGCCGGCGAGTGGAAGCCGGAATACCAGCGCTGGGTCGACATGCTGGTCGGGATGTATCGCGGACGCCGAGTGGTCGCCTGGGATTCGGCGCTGCTCGACGACATGATCTACACCCAGCCGGTGCTCTATGAATTCGGCCAGCTCGCCGTTCCGGTCGTGCTGATGATCGGCGACAAGGATACGACCGCGATCGGCAAGGATCTCGCGCCGCCGGAACAACGCGCCAAGCTCGGCGACTATCCCGAACTCGGCAAGGACGCGGCCCGCGCGATCCCCGGCGCGAGGCTGATCGAGTTCCCCGACCTCGGCCATGCCCCGCAGATCCAGGACCCCGAGGCGTTCCACAAGGCGCTGCTGGAGAGTCTGACGCCGTAACGTCGACCTCCGCGCTCAGGACGGCGGGCTCGCCCCGCCTGCCAAGATTACCAACCTTTCATATCCGCGCCACCGGCTCGTAAGCCGACTCGCTTCATTCTCCGCCTCGATCGCCAGCCGAATTGTCCGCGCTGGCATTTCGACCTCAGGAGAAACACGATGCCATTGCCCACTTCGTCCGGCGTTCGGCCGCGCTCCATGCGCGCCGCCTTGCTCGGCGCCGTCGCCATCGTCGCGATCGGCGGCGTGGCGCTCGGAACCGCTCCGCAGATGTCCCAAGCCGCCACCACGGCGACGACCGTCGCGCCGGCCGGCCCGGCCTCGTTCGCCGACGTCGTCGATCGCGTGAAAGGCGCGGTGGTGTCGGTCAAGGTCAAGATTTCCGACGCCAGCGACGAGCAGTCGGAACAGCCGCAGCTCCCGCAATTCGCGCCGGGCAGCCCGCTCGACCGGTTCTTCCGCCAGTTCGGCGAAAATCAGGACGGCGACGGCATGAAGCCGCGCCACCCGCACCTGCAGATGGCCCAGGGCTCCGGCTTCTTCATTTCGGCTGACGGCTATATCGTCACCAACAACCACGTCGTCGATCACGCCACCGACGTCACCGTCACCACGGTCGACGGCAAGACGATCCCCGCCAAGGTCATCGGCACCGACGCCAAGACCGACCTGGCGCTGCTGAAGGTCAAGGAAGGCGGCGACTATCCGTTCGTCAGCTTCGCCGATCAGGCGCCGCGGGTGGGCGACTGGGTGATCGCGGTCGGCAACCCGTTCGGGCTTGGCGGCACCGTGACCGCGGGCATCGTTTCGGCGCGCGGCCGCGACATCGGCTCCGGCCCCTACGACGATTTCCTGCAGATCGACGCGCCGGTCAATCGCGGCAACTCGGGCGGCCCGACCTTCAACGGCGAAGGCCAGGTGGTTGGCGTCAACACGGCGATCTTCTCGCCGTCCGGCGGCAGCGTCGGCATCGGCTTTGCGATCTCCAGCGACGTCGTCAAATCGGTGGTGCAGTCACTCAAGGACCACGGCTCGGTGGCGCGCGGCTGGCTCGGCGTCGAGATCCAGCCGGTCACCGCCGACATCGCCGACAGCCTCGGCATCAAGGCGGCCTCCGGCGCGCTGGTGTCGCGGGCGCAGCCCGGCTCTCCGGCCGCGGCGGCGGGCGTCAAGACCGGCGACGTCATCACCTCGGTCAACGGCGAGGCCGTCGCCGATCCGAAGGAGCTGGCGCGCAAGATCGCCCTGCTCGGGCCCAGCAAGACCGCCGAGCTCAGCGTCATCCGCGACGGCGCCACGCAGACCATCAGCGTGAAGCTCGCCGCGATGGCGGCCGGCAAGGAGGCCAAGGCCGAATCGTCATCGTCGGACAACGGCGATCAGCTCGCCAAGCTCGGTCTGACCGTCGAACCGACCGGCAACGGCCGCGAGGGCGTGCGCGTCGCCGACGTCAATCCGGACAGCGTCGCCGCGGAGAAAGGCCTGCAGGCGGGCGACCTCATTCTGGACGCCGGCGGCAAGCCGGTCACCAGCGCCTCCGACATTTCGGCGGCGTTCGAGGCGGCCAAGGCCGGCGGCCACAAGGCGGTTCTGCTGCGCGTGAAGTCGGGCGACACGTTCCACTACGTCGCCCTGTCCACGCAATCGGCGTCCTGAACTGACGGTTGGCTTCAGACTGTCCCCGTCTGAAGCCGGTCCGGCGCCGCCGCACGCCTCCCCTGCGTGACGCGGCGCCGTCTTCGAGGCGGCAGGCCGGGCGCCCCCCGGCCTGCCGCTTTTGCTTTGTCGAAGGCCGGGATCGCCTGGCCTTTGGCCGTTGGAAAAGGAGAGGCTATATGTCCTCCATGCGCGTTCTCATCATCGAAGACGACCGCGACGCGGCGGCCTATCTGACCAAGGCTTTCCGCGAGGCGGGCCATCTGGCCGACCACGCCGCCGACGGTCTCGACGGCTATGACCTGGCGCGCGAGGGCGACTATGACGTCGCAGTAGTGGACCGCATGCTGCCCAAGATGGACGGGTTGTCGCTGATCGGCGCCCTGCGCGCCCAGCAGGTGGAGACCCCGGTGCTGATCCTTTCGGCGCTCGGTCAGGTCGACGACCGCGTCAAGGGCCTGCGGGCGGGCGGCGACGACTATCTGTCCAAGCCCTACGCCTTTTCCGAGCTTCTGGCGCGGGTCGAGGCGCTCGCCCGCCGGCGTCCCAAAGGGGCGGGCGAAGAAACCGCCTATCGCCTCGGCGATCTCGAACTCGACCGGCTGTCGCACAAGGTGACGCGCGCCGGCGGGGAGATCATTCTCCAGCCGCGCGAATTCCGGCTGCTCGAATATCTGATGCAGAACGCCGGCAAGGTGGTGACGCGGACCATGCTGCTCGAACACGTCTGGGACTATCATTTCGACCCGCAGACCAATGTCATCGACGTGCATGTCTCGCGCCTGCGCGCCAAGATCGACCGGGATTTCGACACGCCGCTGCTGCACACCGTCCGCGGCGCGGGATATATGATCCGTGACAGCGCTCGGTAAACTTTTCCGCACGACGGCCTTCCAGTTGGCGCTGGCGTTTCTCGTCCTCAGCGCGATCGGCGCCGGCCTCGTGCTCAGCGCGGTCGCCTGGCAGGTGCAGGCGGTGGTGGATGAGGAAATGTCCCACACCATCGAAGCCGAAGCGGCCGGCCTCGCCGAGCAATACGCGCAAGGCGGCATCCGCCAGCTCGGCCTGGTGATCGAGCAGCGTTCACGCGAGCCCGGCTCTTCGCTCTATCTGCTGACCAATTTTTCCGGCGAATCGCTGGCCGGCAATGTGGCGCGCCTGCCGCAGGGCGTGCTCGACCGGCCTGGCCTCGTCGAGACGCCCTACGAAACGGTCTCGCAAGCCTCGTCGGACCGCCGCGCGCTGGCGAAAATCTTCGTGCTGCCCGGCGGCTTTCGCCTGCTGGTCGGCCATGACCTGCGCGATCGCGCGCGCATCGGCGCGGTGATGGTCCGCGCGCTGGAGACTTCGCTGATCTTTCTGACCGCGCTCGGCGCGCTCGGCGGCCTGTTCGCGGCGCGCCGGGTGTTGCGCCGCATCGACGCGATGAGCCGGTCGGCGCGCGCCATCATGGCCGGCGACATGAGCCAACGCCTGACCGTCGCCGGTCCGGGCGACGAACTCGACCGGCTCGCCCTGAACCTCAATGAGATGCTCGACCGCATCGGCGAATTGATGGCGGGCCTGCGCGAAGTCTCCGACAATATCGCGCATGATCTTCGCACGCCGCTCACCCGGCTGCGCAACCACGCCGAGGCGGCGCTTCGCTTCGACGGCGACAAGGCCGACTACCGCGCCGCGCTGGAGCGGACGATCGAGGAATCGGACGGGCTGATCCGGGTGTTCAACGCGCTGCTGATGATCGCCCGGGCGGAGGCGGGAACCGACCGCGCCGGAATGAGCGAATTCGACGTTGGGCAGGCGGCGCGCGGCATCGCCGAGCTCTATGAACCGGTCGCCGAGGAGGCGGGCGTCGCGCTGAACGTCGCCGCCGAGCCGGGGGCGATCGTCGTCGGGAATCGCGAACTGGTCGGCCAGACCATCGCCAACCTGCTCGACAACGCGCTGAAATATGGCGCGCCAGCGCGCGAACCCGCGTTGGCGCTGGTCACCGCGGGAGGCCGGCCGGTCGCCGAGCCCGTCGCGCCAGCCTCGCCGCCGGGGGCGGTGACGCTCGAGGTCCGCCGGGTCGGCGAGCAGGTCGAAGTCTCGGTGGCCGATCACGGCCCCGGCATCGCTCCGGCGGATCGCGCGCGGGTGCTCGGCCGCTTCGTCCGGCTGGAGGGCGCGCGCTCGCGGCCAGGTTCCGGCCTCGGGCTGTCGCTGGCGGCGGCGGTGGCGCGGATGCAGGGCGGCGCGGTGCGGCTGGAGGACAATGCGCCGGGCCTGCGCGTCGTCCTGTCTCTGCCGGCCAGCCCCGCGGCGCTTCCCGAACCGGCCGCGCCGAGACTCGAGGGTCCGCGGTGAGCGACGCCCTGATCGACTTGATCCGCGCCTCGCCTCGCCTCGCTCGGCCCGACATCGCCGAAGCGCGCCTCGCCGGGCTGATCGCGCAGCCGGAAGCCGCGCCGCTCGCCGAATTTCTGACGCGCCCGAAGATGCGCGATCTCGCGCTCGGCCTCGCCGATCATTCGCCCTACCTGTGGGGCCTGATCGTCGAGGATCCGGCGCGGCTCGCGCGCCTGCTCGCAGATCCGCCGGATCGCTCGCTGGATCGCCTCGTCGTCGATATGGCCGGGCGGCGCGATGCGGACGAAGCCGACTTGATGCGCGCGCTGCGCCTCGCCAAGCGCGAGGCGGCGCTGCTGGCCGCGCTCGCCGACATCGGCGGCGTGTGGGACGTCGGCGAGGTGACGGAGGCGCTGTCGCGCTTCGCCGACGGCGCCGTCGCCTGCGCGCTACGCTTTCTGCTGCGCGCCAACGCCGAGGCGGGCCGGCTGGTCATCGACGCCGACGCGCCGGCGCCGGAAATCGGCTGCGGGCTCGTCGTGCTGGCGCTGGGCAAGCATGGCGCGCGCGAATTGAATTATTCGAGCGACGTCGACCTGATCGTGCTGTTCGATCCGCAGGCTCCGGCGATTCCCGAAGGGGTCGCGCCGGGGCCGCTGTTCGTGCGCATCGCCAAGGCTCTGGCGCATCTGCTGCAGACCCGCACCGGCGACGGTTATGTGCTGCGCGTCGATCTGCGGTTGCGGCCCGACCCCGGCGCGACGCCGATCGCGCTCGCCATCCCCAGCGCCTATTCCTATTACGAGACGCTCGGCCAGAACTGGGAGCGCGCGGCGATGATCAAGGCGCGCCCGGTCGCCGGCGACATTGCGATCGGCGCGCAATTTCTTGAAGCGCTGGCGCCGTTCATCTGGCGCAAGTATTTCGACTATGCGGCGATCGCCGACATTCACGCGATGAAACGACAGATTCACGCGGTTCGCGGCCACGAGCAGGTGACGGTGCCCGGCCATGACATCAAGCTCGGGCGCGGCGGCATCCGCGAGATCGAATTCTTCGTGCAGACCCAGCAGTTGATTTTCGGCGGCCGCCGGCCGCGCATGCGCGGCGCGCGCACCCTCGACATGCTCGCCGAACTGCACGCCGACGGTTGGGTCGGCGCGCAGGCGGTCTCCGAATTGACGGAATCCTACCTGTTCCTGCGCAGCCTCGAACATCGCCTGCAGATGGTCGCCGACGAGCAGACCCAGCGGTTGCCGGTCGACCCGGACGAACTGGCGCGCTTCGCCAACTTCTGCGGCTACGACAGCCTCGACGAATTCAGCGCCGACGTGGTGCGGCGCCTGCGCGACGTCGAAAAGCACTACGCGAGGCTGTTCGAACACGCCCCCGGTCTCGATGCGAGCGCCGGCAGCCTGGTGTTCACCGGCGTGGTCGACGATCCCGACACGCTGGAGACCTTGCGCCGCCTCGGCTTTCGCCAGCCCGAACAGGCCGCCGAGACGATCCGCGGCTGGCATTTCGGACGCCGCGCGGCGATCCGCAGCCCCCGCGCGCGCGAGGTGCTGACCGAACTGACGCCGACGCTGCTCGACGCGTTCTCCGGGTCCGGCGATCCGGACGCCGCGCTGGCGGCGCTCGACGCGGCGCTCGCCCGAATGACCGCGGCGGTGGAATTGTTCGCGATCCTGCGCTCCAACACCGAGCTTCGTGAACTGTTCGCCGATGTGCTGGGCAGCGCGCCGCGCCTCGCCGACGTCATCGCGCGGCGCCCGCACGTGCTCGACGGGGCGATCGATCCGGGCCGCGCCAACCTGATCGGCGAGGGGACCGACGAGGCGGCGCTGGCCCGGCGCGTCGGCGCCTATGTCGCCAGCGCAACCACCCTCGAAGGCGTGCTCGACCGCGCGCGCGATTTCGCCGCCGAGGAAATGTTCGTGATCGGCGTCCGGCTGCTGTCTGGCGTGCTCGATCCCGACCGCGCCGGGCAGGCGTTCAGCGCGCTCGCCCAGGGTGTGACGCGCGTGCTGCTCGCCCGTGTCATCGGAGGCCTTCGCGCTCGAATACGGCGATCTGCCGGGCGGGCGCGTCGCTGTGCTGGCGCTGGGCAAATTCGGCTCGCGCGAGATGACCGCCGCGTCCGATCTCGACCTGATCCTGATCTATGATTTCGACGCCGACGGCGCCGAGTCCGAAGGCCCGCGCCGGCTTGGGGCGACCCAGTATTATGCGCGGCTGACGCAACGCGTGCTCGCCGCGCTGACTGCGCCGACCAAGGCGGGCAAGCTCTACGAGGTCGACCTGCGGCTGCGCCCGTCGGGACGCAAAGGCCCGCTCGCCACGCAGTTCGCCGGCTTCGTGCATTATCAGCGCGACGAGGCGGAGACCTGGGAGCATATGGCGCTGACCCGCGCCCGGGTCATCGCCGGCGACCCCGGCCTGGCGCGCGCGATCGACGAGGCGATCGCCGCGACGCTCGGCGTCAAACGCGACCGCGCCGCGCTCGCCAGGGACGTGCGCGACATGCGCGCGCTGGTGGCGCGCGAGAAGGGCGACGCCGACCCGTGGGACCTCAAGCTGGTGTCCGGCGGCCTGCTCGACATCGAATTCCTCGCGCAATTCCTGGTGCTCGCCTCGGCGCACGACCATCCCGACATTCGCGACGTCTCGACGCGCGCCGTCATCGCCAAGGCCGCGGCGGCGGGCCTGCTGACGGCGGCGCAGGCCGAAGACCTGACCAGCGCCCATCGCCTGTTCACCGACGCCACGCAGATCATGCGCCTTTGCGTCGACGGGCCGTTCGACCCCGCGCGCGCCGCCGGCGGCGTCAAGCGCCGCATCGCCGCCGCCGCCGGCCTGCCCGACTTCGAGGCGCTGACCGACGCGATCGGCGAGGCGCGGGGGAAGGCGCGGGGGGTTTTCAAGGCAGTGTTGGGGAGGGGAGCGGAGGGTTGAGGGCGGTCGAGGAATGAGTGTATTCGACCGACCTTAGACGCGCCGGCGACCACGACCGGAGCTGGCCGATAGCGGAATAGCGGCTTTCGGTTATGAAAACGCTGGAAGCGGACACGCCGGCCCGCCGGTCTGTCAGCGACCTGCAGCGCTCGCCTTCGCCTGCCGCCTTGCCGTCGACGGGCTCTTGCCAAAATACCTCAGCGCGGCGCGACAGAAGTGGCTTTGATTGGCGTAGCCGCACATCGCTGAAATCTCGGCCAGCGTTCTGTCGGAATGTTCGAGGAGGTTCTTGGCCTTGAGGGCCCGCTCCTGCATCAGCCATTGATGCGGCGTGCGCCCGGTGGATTGCCGGAAAGCCCGGATGAAATGTCGGGCCGACACGCCGCAGGCCTGGCCGAGCTCGTCGGCGGTCGGCGGGTCGCCGATGCGGGCGAACAGAATTTCCTTGGCGATGCGCTCCTGCCACGACGCGAGCCCGCCCCGGCTGCGCTCGACGGGCGAAACGTCGGAGTAATGGTGGATCAAATGAGACATCAAGAGAACCGCGACTTCATCGACAAAAAGCTGCGTGATCTGGGCGGGGTTCTCGAAAGCCCGTTCGATGATGCCGAGCAGGTTCGTGAGGATATAATCGTCAAAGCCTGGGTTCGGCAGGCGAAGCCTCACGTCGGGCCGGCGGGCCATGCTTTCGGCGACCGAGATCATCCGCCGCCGCGGCAGGTAGACCCGCATCATGTCATAGCGCCCTTCCACCTCCACCATCGGCAAATCGGAGAGGTTGAAAAGGGTTGCGCCGTGGAACGGAATGTCGTGCCGCTGACGCCCGCCGAGCCGCCCGTGCAGCAGGATGCGGGTCGAGGATCGGCGATTGAGGTGCAGGGTGTAAGCGTCCTCGGGCGTCACATCGCCGAGGCAAGTCCAGTGTTCAGCGCGCAGGCTCGTGAAGGTGGCCTGGGGCGCGACATCGGGCAGTCCGGCCGCAAAACAAGCCCGCACGGCGGAATGAAACCGCCGGTGCAGCCATTCGCCTTCGCCGCTGGATTGCATGACGGACCCCAACGGAACTGCCGCGATCGCCGGTCGTGAGCGAGCCTACAGCGCAATCGAGCGGACGGCAATATTGTATAGAATTGCCAGTCTTGCACGAAAGCGACAAGAATTTCTGTTGCTTTTCAATAAGTTGTTGAGGCGGACGGCGAGGCCGAATATTGGCTCGTCATCGAGCGGATGCTCACGTCTATAGCTTCTGCCCGAGATATCCGCGGGACCGAGTTCCTGCGGTCCAACGGGAGAGCGCCTTGAAACCCATCGGCCACCGGTAATGCCTCCCCACTGCCGGGGATGGGAGGCTGAAGGTCAATCACCAACCGCCGGGCCGTCGAACTCGACGGTTCGTTGAAGCTGCTAGCAGGAGAGACGTCATGAAAAATCTTAGCGTTGTCGCGATGCTCGCCGCTGCGCTGGCGGCTGGAACGCTGGAATCCGCCTCGGCGCAATCCGCACCGAAGACTGGCGTCAAGAATGTCGTTTTGGTGCATCGCGCATTCGCCGACGGTTCGCAGGCGCCAATCAATAACGTGAACCCGTAGCTAACAGGTCTTTGCCTCCAACCGAAAAGGAGAATGATCATGGCGCAGCATATTGAGAACGTGGTCCTGGTGCACGGAGCTTTCGCGGATGGCTCCGGCTGGAAGAGGGTCGCCGACATCCTCAAGAATGGCGGCTACAAGGTGTCGGTGGCGCAGCCTCCCGAGACTTCGTACGCCGACGACCAAAAGTACACGAAGGCCACAATCGACGCGATGGGCGGGCCGGTGGTTCTGGTCGGCCACAGCTACGGCGGGTCCATCATCACCGAGGCCGGCAACCACCCAAACGTCAAAGCGCTTGTCTATATCGCCGCCTTTGCCCTCGATGAAGGGGAAAGCTGCGCATCGATCGAACAGGCCGTGCCGCAAGCCTCCAAGGCGTTCAAATCGGACAGCAACGGACTTTGGTGGATTGACCAGGCGCATTTCGCCGCGGACTTCGCCGCGGACATTCCACGGGATGAGGCGGAGTTCATGGCTATATCGCAGGTGCCGATCTCTACCGACTCATTCACCCACCAGGTTACGAATCCCGCCTGGAAGCACAAACCCACCTGGTACATGGTGGCCACCGAAGACCGATCGATCAATCCGGATCAGGAACGCATGATGGCGAAGCGCGCCAAGGCCAAGACGGTCGAAGTGAAGTCGAGCCATGTGGCCTACATGTCTCACCCGAAGGAGACAGCCAAGCTCATCGAAGAAGCGGCCGCATCTGTCAATCAGTAAAGCGCCGCCGCTATGTCGAGGCTATTCTTGGGACGCGTCCACGCGTCCCAGATTAGCCCAGCTTCCTTCACGCCACTAGAGCTGACGGTCGGCTAAGCCATCGCCCGCGCTCTGACTGAGGACCCGTTCACGCGCCAACTCACAGATGACATCGGCAAAATCAACAAATTCGTTGTCTAAAATAACCCGCCGGGAGAGCACAATGGAAAACCAAATTGTGATCGTGTCTCCGGATGGAACGTTCCGCGCCTATATCGAGCGGCCGAAGGTCTTGCCGGCTCCCGCCGTCGTTGTTCTACAGGAGTTATTCGGGGTCAACGCCGATATCCGCAAGACCTGCGACGAACTGGCCGAACAAGGTTTCATTGCGGTCGCGCCCGACTTGTTCTGGCGTCAGGAGCCGGGCGTCGACCTCAGCGTCACCTCCGAGCCCGACTGGCAACACGGCCTTCGTCTCTATCAGGCCTACGACAGGGACGCCGGCGCCAGGGACGTCAAGGACACCGCCGATGTTGTGGCCAAGCTGCCCCAGTGCATCGGCAAGGTTGCCGTCCTCGGCTATTGCCTCGGCGGGCTGATGACATTCCTGACGGCCGTGCGCTACGGCGTAGACGCTGCGGTCGCCTATCACGGCGGCGACACCGAGAAGTATCTGGGCGAGGTCGATGGCCTTCATGCGCCGCTGCTTATGCATCTGGCCGAGGAGGACGAGTTCATTTCCAAGTCAGCGCAAGCCGAGATTAAGACGGCGCTTGCGAGCAAACCAAACACGACCGTCTACAGCTATCCGGGTCAGAGTCACGCTTTCGCCCGTCACAATGGGACGCACTACAACGCCGCGGCGGCAACGCTCGCCAACCGGCGGACAAGCGAATTTCTGCATCAACAATTGCGGTGACTTTCACACCAGACTGGGGAGCCCTCCGCCATGCCGATGATCGACATCTATGCAACCGCTGGCACGTTCGCTGATGCCCGCAAGCTGGCGGCCGACGCCGCCGCTGTGGTGAAGGGCGTCGAGAAGGTTCCCGACATCCCGATGTTCCGGGAGAATACCGCGGCCTTCGTCCACGAAATGGCCGCCGGGGCCATCGCGAATGTCGACGGCGAGGGCGGCTATGTGCGCGTTCAGGTGCTCACCAATGCCGGCGCGCTCGACCGCGAAAAACAGATCGCCGTCGTGTCGCAACTGACCGACCTTGTCGCCGCGGCCGCGAACGATCCTGGCCTGAAGAAACGGACCTGGGTGCTGCTGACGGAAGCGGCGCCAGGCGGCTGGGGACTCTGGGGACACGCCCATACGAACGACGAACTCGTCGGCGCGGCCAGGGCGGAGATCGCGAAGCTTCGGGGCTGACGCGGAAGGCTACGGGTGCAGTAATGCGAAGCACTCCGGGAACGTAGAGGCGCTCTCCTGCCAGCTGAACTACTACAGCCTAGACCACGCCGATTTCTCACATTTACGCGCCACGCGACATTCAGTCCGCGAGGTTCAGGAAGGGGCGCGATACGTCGCAGCCGCTCGATATTGGGTTCGAGCGCACGCCGCACGTGAGTTTCGAGCGCCTTCATCGCCGCCTTCTTCCGGCGCTGGACGATCAATGATTTCTACGAGCAACTGGTCTATTCGACCGAACACATAAAGGGGCTCAAATTGCGAAATGAGCTGCCGATCACGGTGCCGCCCCGCCCGGGTCTCGGTCTCGATATCGACTGGGCGGCGCTGACAAAGATGGCGCTCGCCTTCATCTGAGCAATGTGGAAGCTGTCCACGGCGGAGCTCCTCCAAGTCAAGATCGACAGGGCGGACGAAAGACGTCGATCGGCCGCGCATTTTAACTCGCTCAGCGACATTCGCTGCCTCTTGCTCCGCTGTCCAAGCCCGCCATCAGGACATTTTCTCCAACTCCTTTTCGGACGAGGGCTGCGAGATTCGAGAAGGCAATGTTTTTGACGCTAAACAAGCCGGTCGTTGAGCCCAGCTCGCCGAAAGACAAACGAAGGCGGTCGAGCGATCAACATTCCGGGCGGCGCTTTGACGGTTCAGAACCTGATCCGGCTCGACTGAGCGCTCCATCGGCGGCGGCCTTGCCGTTGCTTCGGATGTCCGCTTTTGAGAAGCGAGCCAGCGTGGCGGAATGACCAACATGGGCGCGATCCAGCCGTTCAGCGACTTGGAGTTGAACTTCGACGCCTCAACCTTTGCAGCCCGCCCGCCGGCTGCCTCTCGAGGGATCGGGCTGAGCCGGATCGGGCTTGCAAGCCAACCGGCGCTCAAGCCGGCGACAACCAGGAGGTAAATGACGGCCAGCGGCTTGACCCGCCCGCCAAGCAGTCGGCGACCAGAGCATCGAAGCGCCGCGCTCTGGATTTTACGCCGCCGGCCCCGAATAGCGAGCGCTGGCGGCCTGCCGTCGTTCGGCGGCGATGTCCCCCCTCTCGCTGCTCCCCCGGCCGCGCGGGTCGCGGTGCATCGCGCCGTCTTTCATGATCATTGAGAAATGCGTGGGGCCGACGAGGACCGACTGGTCCTTCAGCGGATCGGCGTCGACGAGCAGGAGGTCGGCGAGCGCGCCGTCCTTGATGACTCCGAGTTCGCCCTTGTGGCCCATCAGGTCGCCGCCGACGCTGGTCGCGCATTTCAGCGCCTCGGCGGGGCTGTAGCCGAAGAATTTGACGAAATGGCCGATGTCGCGGGCGTTCTGGCCCATCGGCGTGACTGTGAATCCGTAGTCGCCGCCGACCACCACGCGCATGCCCCGCTTGCGCATCTGGTGGTAGGTGGCGATGGTGTGCTCGAGCTTGCGCGGCAGGCCCATGCGCTCGACGACCTGCCGGGTCAGGCCGACGGCGTCGCCCTCGAACACCGAATTGTGGACGAGGCCGAACGCCGGACCGATGATGACGCGGTCCCTGGCGGCCTCGAGCATGTCGAGCGCCTCCTCGTCCGCGAAGTCGCAGTGATAGATGCAATCGACGCCGGCGCGGACGGCGCGCTTGACCGATTCGGCGGCGCGCGAGTGGCAGGCGACGCGCTTGCCCCAGTCATGCGCGGTGCGCACGCCGACGGTCAGCTCCTCCTCGCTGAGCGAGACGACCTCGGCGCGCGCGTGGCTGACGAATTCGTCGCCGGAGACATTGAATTTGACGTTGTCGACGCCTTCCCGGCAGCACAGGCGCACGGCTCTCCTGACCTCGTCGACGCCGTCGGCGATCATGCCGAAGCTTTCCGCGTGCATATGCTGCTTGCGCTCGTCGCCGAGACCGCCGGTGGTGGTGATTTCGGGCCCCGCGGCGCGATAGCGCGGGCCGGCGAGGTAGCCGTCCTCGATCTCCTGGCGCACGACGACATCGATCCGCATCTTGGCCGAGGCCGCCGAATACGCCGAGGTGAAACCGTGATTGAGAATCAAGGTCGCGTTGCGGCAAGTGCGCAACAAATGCTCTTCGGGCGGGATCTCGCCGAGATCCTGATTGCGCGCCGGCCCGACGAACGACAGATGGCAATGGCCCTCGACGAGGCCCGGCATCAGGAATTGCCCCTCGCCGTCGACGACTTCGGCGGCGTTTTCGCTCGCTATGACGTTGCGGCCGCGCGCGACAGTCTTGATCCGGTTGTTCTCGACCACGACCTCGCCGGGATAGGCCGCGTCGTTGACGCCGTCCCACACGGTGACGTTGCGAAACAGATAGGACGCCATGTCGCCTTCCTCCCATCGTTGGCGGCCTGGCTTGGGCGGCGCGCCTTTTGCCTCGACCATAGGACGAAGCTCCGCTCCAGGCCAAGCCCTCACGGGTCCGCCAGCTTGGGCGGCGCAGCCTCGCAGGATCGGCGAGGACGACAACGATCGGCTCAATCCACTCGTCAGCCGGCGCCTGGCGAACTTCGCGGCTCGCCCTTTGCAGTCAGCCCGCCGGCTCACTATCTGATGGTGGGGGAGGGCCCCAGTCGGGCCTGCAAATCAACCATAAAAGCGTTCGATTTCATCCGTCAGCTCGAAAAGGGCGCGTTTCGCATGAGTCTTGAATCGGTTCGCGCCTTTCTCGCGGAAAAAGCGCCCGACTTGCGCATCGTCGAACTCAAAGTGAGCACCGCGACGGTCGCAGAGGCGGCCGAGGCGCATGGCGTCGCGCCTCGCCAGATCGCCAAGACGCTGTCGCTGCGGCTCGGCGATCGGGTGGCGCTGATCGTGGTGGCCGGCGACGCGCGGCTCGACAACCGCAAGGTCAAGGCGGCGTTCGGGGCCAAGCCGCGATTGCTGGACGCCGCGGAAGTCGCCGGGATCACCGGCCATCCGGTCGGCGGCGTCTGCCCGTTCGGGCTGGCGACGCCGCTGGCGATCTATTGCGACGCCTCGCTGCGCGATCTCGGCGAGGTGGTGCCCGCCGCCGGCGCGGTCAACGCCGCCGTGCGCGTCGATGCGGCGCGCCTCGCCGAACTGGTCGGCGCGCAATGGGTCGACGTCTGCCAGGATCGGTGACGCGAACGGCGCGATGCGCCGAGGGGCTTCGTGCTAGTCTGGACGCCGGGAGAATGACGGAATGACCGAGACGCGGAAACTTGCAGCAATCCTGGCGGCCGACGTCGTGGGGTTCAGCCGGCTCGCCGGCGCGGATGAAGATCGCACGCTGGCGCGGCTGCGCGCGCTGCGCAGCGACCTGATCGACCCGACCATCGACGTCCACCACGGGCGGGTGGTCAAACGCATGGGCGACGGCTTTCTGGTCGAATTCCGCAGCGTGGTCGACGCGGTGCGCTGCGCGATCGAGTTGCAGAACAGCATGGTCGAGCGCAACGCCGGCCTGCCGCCCGAGCGGCGCATCGTGTTCCGCATCGGCATCCACCTCGGCGACGTGGTCGAGGAGAGCGACGGCGATCTGATGGGCGACGGCGTGAATATCGCGGCGCGGCTCGAAGGGATCGCCAGGCCCGGCGCCGTCTGCCTGTCCGAGGACGCCTATCGCCAGGTGCGCGCGCGGCTCGATCTGGCGGTCAGCGATCTCGGCGCGACCCAGCTCAAGAACATCCTCGAGCCGATCCGGGTCTATTCGCTGGAGGTCGGCGTCCCCGCGCAGCAGACATCCGCGGCGCAGCCCGCGGCCGCCGCGGCGGAGGCCGCGCCGCCGGCGGCTCCCCGCAAGCCTTCGATCGCCGTGCTGGCGTTCAACAACATCAGCGGCGACGCCGAGCAGGAATATTTCTCCGACGGCATCAGCGAAGACATCATCACCGATCTCTCGACGCTGTCCGAGTTGCACGTGGTCGCGCGCAATTCGTCGTTCGTCTACAAGAAGGCGACGGTTTCGGTGGCCGACGTCGCCAAGGCGCTCGGCGTTCGCTACGTGCTCGAGGGCAGCGTGCGCAAGGCCGGCAACCGGGTGCGGGTCACCGCGCAATTGATCGATTCCACCACCGGCGGCCATGTCTGGGCGAGCCGGTTCGATCGCGACCTCACCGATATCTTCGCCATCCAGGACGAACTCACCAAGGAGATCGTTTCCGCGCTGCGGCTGAAGCTGACGACCGGCGAGCAGGACCGGCTGAACCAGAAGCGCGAGGTCAATGTCGAAGCGTTCGAGCTTTTCCTGCGCGGCCGCGAGCAGGCGTGGACGGCGACGCGAACCGGCGGCATCGCCGCGCGCAGCCTGCTTGCGCGCGCCATCGCGATCGAGCCGAACTATCCGTCGGCCCATGCGCTCATCGCGGCGACTCATCTGATCGACTACGCCAACGGTTTTTCCAGCGATCCCGAACAATCGCTGCGGACGGGCTTCGAGCTCGCGCAGCGGGTGGTGGCGATGGATGACACCGACCCCGCCGGCCATTTCGCGCTGTGCGCCGCTTACATGTGGAGCAAGGATCTCGACCGGGCGCGGGCCGAGGCGCGCCGCTGCCTCGAGCTCTCGCCCAATTCGGCCGACAGCCTGCGCCTGACCGCCCAGCTCCAGATATTCTCGGGCGACGCCGCCGGCGCGATCGAAAACCTCGAAGTCTACATGAAGCGCGATCCGCATTATCCCGACATCGCGCTGCAGCTTCTCGCGGATGCGCGATTCGGGCTCGGGCAATACGAGCAGGCGATCGCCGCGATCGAGCAGCGGCTTGCGCGCAATGCGCAATCGGAGACCGCCTATGCCCTGCTGGCCTCGTGCTACGGCCAGCTTGGACGATCCGCGGAGTGCCAGGCGGCGTGGGAGCAGGCCCTGCGGATCAATCCCGGCTTCTCGATGGAGCGCCGCCGCCGCGTCCTGCCGTTCCGCAACCCCGAGGATTTCGAGCGCCGCGTCGAAGGCCTGCGCAAGGGGGGCGTGACGATCAACTGACGGATCGGGGGCGGCCGTGCTATCCCGCCACCGCGCGGCGCTCGGCGTTGCTGCGCTGGAACAGGTCGTAGAGCGCGATCACCCGGCGGCCCTCGCGCGCGGTCAGCGCCTCCTGCGGCTCGCGGCCGGCGAGCACATCGAGGAAATGGCGCGTCGAGGGCGGAAAGCTGCCGCCCCAGTCGCTCTGCAGGTTGTGGAAGGCGCGAACTTCGCCGTCGCGGTAGAGCGTCAGCGCCGGCTCGTCGAGCATCCGGTCGGAGCAGCGGGTGACCTGGAGGATCCCTTCCTCGCCCTGGATTTCGAACCGCTCGGCGTCAGCGTAATAGTCGGTGCGCAGGGTCATCTTCAGCGCCAGCGACACGTCCCACACGCCATGCACCGGCGGGTCGGCATGGCGCCAGGTCAGCGTCGCCGGCGCGTCGTAGACGCCGGCCGCGGTTTCGGTGCGCTCGATGCAGGCGAACCCGTCGCGCACGTCGCCGAACAGCCACAGCGCCACCGCCATCATGTGATGGCCGTGGTCGAAGACGATCGGGCCGCCGCGCCCCTCGGCGGCCAGCGCGTGCCGCCAGCGGCTCGCCTCCTCCGGCACCGGCCACGCCTGCGCGCGATCGGCCATCACCACTTTCATGCGAAAATGCAGCGGCTTGCCGATGGCGCCCTCGCGCAGCAACTCGCGGGCGCGCACCAAAGGCGGATAGAAAATGAAATTCTCGAACACTTTCAGGCGCCGGCCGCTGGCGTCGGCGGCGGCGATCATGCGGTCGCATTCGGCCAGCGTCATCGCCATCGGCTTCTGCACGCTGACATGCGCGCCGGCCGCCAGCGCCGCCACCGTCATCGCCTCGTGCAGCGGATGGGGCGTGAGAATCTCGACCACGTCGAGATCGGCGCGCAGGAACTCCTCGAAGTCGCCGGTGGCGAAGGCGTCCGGGTGCTCGGCGGCGCGGCGGGCGAGCAGGGCGGGATCGCGCTCGCACAGCCCGGCGATCTCCGCCTCGGGATGATGGAGATAGCCGCGCGCATTGAGATCGAACACGCGGCCAAGGCCGACAAAGCCAATGCGCAGCTTGCGCGCCATGCGAGTTTCCTCCCCCGGTCGCGCCGAACGCGGCCTTACGGCATCAACTGTCCGCCATTGACCTCGATGACCTGTCCGATGATGTAGCCGCTGAGCGTCTCCGAAGCGAGGAACAGATAAGCGCCGACGCATTCCTCCGCGGTTCCGATGCGGCCGAGCGGGATCGTCTGGCGCGCCGCCTCCAGTTGCGTGGCGTTGGTGTAGCGCTCGTGAAACGGCGTGGCGATCACCCCCGGCGCCACCGCGTTGACCCGGATCTTGCGGCCGATCAGCTCCTTGGCCTGGCCGCGCGTCAGGGTCGATACGAACCCCTTGGCCGCCGCGTAGAGCACTGCGCCGCCGGCGCCGCCGTTGCGCGCGGCGATCGAGGTGGTGTGGATGACGAAGCCGCCCTCGCGCTCCAGCCACGGCAAGGCGGCGCGGGTGACGGCGATCACCGAGCGGACGTTGAGGTCGATCACCGCCTGAACATGCTCGTCGCTCGCCTCCAGCGAGGGCACGCGGCCGAGCATCAGGCCGGCGTTGTTGATGAGCCCGTCGATGCGGCCGAAATGCGCCGCCGTTTCTTCGACAATCCGCGCGCAATCGGCCGGGCGGGTGACGTCGCCGCGCACCAGCAGCGCCTCGCCGCCGGCGCCGGTCAGCTCCTTCGCCAGCGCTTTGGCCGGCGCCTCGCTGGAATGATAGTGGATCGCGACGCGCGAACCCTGCGCGGCGAAAGCGCGCGCCAACGCGGCGCCGATGCCGGTCGAGGCGCCGGTGATGAGGACGACTTTCCCCGCGAGGTCGGCAATAGTCAGATTCGCGGCCGTCGGGGTGGGCGTCATGGCGTTTCCATCAGGGTTGGAGGGTCGGCGACGCGAATTTGGCCGCTGAAACCGCGCGCGTCAAACCGCCTGCGCCTTGGCGCAAAACGACGCGACGAGGCGATCATATCGCAGGGTGGTTTATTTTCGCGCCCGCTCCCTATATGAGGGGCGGCCAGATCACAAAAGATTGACCCGCGATGATGCGCGTCGCGGATTCTGAAGGACGATCGCCGCATGAATCGAATTCTCCTGGCGCTGGCGGCGCTGGCGGCGGCGGTTGGGGCCGCCGTGACGCTCGGCGCATTCAAAGTGCCTGTCCCCCCGGCGGTCTTCTTCGTCGTCGCCGGCCTGCTGGGGCTGGCGCTGGTCTTGCGATTGCTGCCGTTGACCGCGCGCCGCGTCGCGGTTTTCGCTCTGACCTTCGTGGTTCTGGCGGGGCTCAGCGGCGGGCTCTATTATTTTCACTTTGACGTCAAGCCGGGGATCATCAAGACCGCGATCAGCGCCGCGTTCAAGCCGACGCCGCAGGCGGTTTCGGCCGAGCCGGTCAAACTCGAGCAATGGACGCGCCGCCTGCCGGCGATCGGGACATTGCACGCCTATCAGGGCATCGATGTCGCGCCGCAGGTGGCGGGCGTCGTCAGCGCGATCCATTTCACGTCGGGCGAGGATGTCGCGGCGGGCGCGCCGCTGCTTGAAATCGACGATTCGGTCGATCAGGCCGATCTGAAAAACGGCATGGCCCAACTCAAGAACGCCGATGTCTCGCTGGAGCGCCAGCAGACGCTGGTGGCCGGCGGCAACACCGCCAAGGCGCAGGTCGACACGGCGCTCGCAGCGCGCGATTCGGCCGCCGCCGCCGTCGAGCGCACCCGGGCGATCATCGCCCAGAAGAAGATCGTCGCGCCGTTCGCCGGGCGCCTCGGCATCACCAAGGTCGACATCGGGCAGTATCTGGCGGTTGGCTTCAGCATCGTCACCCTGCAACAGCTCGACCCGATGTATGTCGACTTCTCGACGCCCGAACAGTCCTTACGCGATCTGGCGGTCGGCCAGGAGGCGCGCATGGTCCTCGACGCCTTTCCCGGCCAGACTTTCAGCGGAAAGATCAAGGCGATCGACGCGCGGGTCAGCCAGGACACCCGCAACGTGCTGGTGCGCGCCGAGTTCGCCAATCCCGACCACAAGCTGCTGCCCGGCATGTTCGCCAATATCGAGGTGACCACCGGCTCCCCGGCGGAGGTGCTCACCCTGCCGCGCACCGCGGTGATCTACAGCCTTTACGGCGACAATGTTTACGTGGTGAAGCCGGCGCCGCCGCCGGCGGGCGAAGCGCAGGCGGCGACCCGCGACGACAAACCGGCGCTGGTCGTCGAGCGGCGCTTCGTGCGGGTGGGCGAGGCGCGGGGCGAGCGGGTGGCGATCGACGAGGGGGTCAAGGCCGGCGATCTCGTGGTCACCGCCGGCCAGATCAAGCTGCAGCCTGATTTCCCGGTCACCATCGACAACGCCGCCGCGCTGCCCGCGCCCGCGCAAACGCCGAGGCTGTGAGCTCTTTGCGACCATGAACCGTTTCACCGATCTTTTCATTCGCCGCCCGGTGCTGTCGACCGTGGTCAGCCTGCTGGTTCTGCTGGTCGGCGCGATGGCCGGTCTCAAATTGCAGATCCGCCAGTTTCCGGAAATGTCGAACACCTCGATCACCATCACCACGCTCTATCCCGGCGCCAATGCGGATCTGATCAAGGGGTTCATCACCACCCCGCTGGAGCAGGCGGTGGCGAGCGCCGAAGGCATCGACACGCTGGTCTCGAACTCGCAGCAGAACGTCTCGACGATCATCCTGAACCTGCGGCTCGACGCCAATCCCGACCGCGCGGTCGCCGATGTGCTGGCCAAGACCAACCAGGTGCGCAGCGTTCTGCCGCGCGATTCCAACGACCCGATCGTCATCAAGCAGACCGGGCAGGGCTTCGCCCTGATGTACCTGTCGTTCAATTCCAAAGTGATGACGTCGTCGCAGATCACCGACTATCTGACGCGCGTCGTGCAGCCGCGCCTGCAAACCGTCGACGGCGTCGCCAACGCGCAGATTCTCGGCGGCCAGACCTTCGCGATGCGCATCTGGCTCGATCCGGTCCGCATGGCGGCGCTCGGCGTTTCGCCGGCCGACGTGAGCCGGGCGCTCGCCGCCAACAATTTCACCGCGGCGGCCGGAGAGATCAAGAGCGACTACACCCAGGTCAGCGTCAACGCGCTGACATCGCTCGACAATGCGCAGGCCTTCGCGCAACTCGTGGTGGCGACGCGCGGCGACGCGCTGATCCGCCTCGGCAATATCGCCAAGATCGAGCTCGGTCCGGAAAACGCCGACAGCTCGTCGGTGTTCGACGGGCTGAAGGCGGTGTTCATCGGCATCTATGCGACGCCCGAGGCCAATCCGCTGACCGTCATCGACGGCGTCCGCGCGATCATGCCCGACATTCAGCGCCAACTGCCCACCGGGCTGCAATCGGCGATCGCCTATGATTCGACGCAGTTCATTCGCGCCTCGATCTACGAAGTCGCCAAGACCCTCGCCGAAGCGGCCGGCATCGTCATCGTGGTGATCTTCCTGTTCCTCGGCAACCTTCGCTCGACCATCATCCCGATCGTCACCATCCCGCTGTCGCTGGTCGGCGTGATGATCGCCCTGCTGGCGCTGGGCTATTCGATCAACCTGCTGACGCTGCTGGCGCTGGTGCTGGGCATCGGCCTGGTGGTCGACGACGCGATCGTGGTCGTCGAGAACATCCACCGCCATATCGAGGACGGGATGACGCCGTTCGACGCGTCGATCACGCGGCGCCCATGAGATCGCCCTCCCGGTCATCGCGATGACCATCACGCTGGCGGCGGTCTATGCGCCGATCGGCTTTGTGTCGGGGGTCACCGGCGCGCTGTTTCGCGAGTTCGCGTTCACCCTGGCTGGCGCCGTCGTGGTTTCCGGCTTCATCGCGCTGACGCTGTCGCCGATGATGTGCTCGCGGCTGCTGAAACACCAGACCGGCGAGGGCGGCGGATTTTCGGGCTTCCTCGATCGCTTTTTCGATGCGGCGCCGGCGCTGGTACGAGCGCCGGCTGCACAGCACATTGAATTTTCGCGCCTTGACCCTGCTGATCCTGGTCGGCGTCCTCGCGCTGACCGGCATCCTGTACATCTCGACGCCGAGGGAGCTTGCGCCCGAAGAGGACCAGGGGGTCGCGCTGGCGCTGGTCAAGACGCCGCAGGTCGCCAATCTCGACTATCTCGAGCACGCCACGCATGCGTTGTTCGAAGAGGTGCGCGATATTCCCGAGGTCGCGCATGTGTTCACCATCAACGGACTGAACGGCGTGCGCTCCGGTTTCGCCGGCGTGCTGTTCAAGCCGTGGGATGAGCGCACGCGAAGCGCCAAGCAATTGCTCGGCGCCATGGGACCGAAATTCAAAAATATCGCCGGCGCCCAGGTCATCGCGTTTTCGCCGCCGGCGCTGCCCGGTTCGACCGGCGGTCCGCCGATGCAATTCGTCATCCGCTCAACCGGCGATTTCGAGACGCTCGCCAAGGTCGCCGCCCAGATGCAGGATGAGGCGCGCAAGAGCGGGCTGTTCCTGTTCACCGACACCGATCTGAAGTTCGACACGCCGCAGTACCAGTTCAAGATCGACGCCGACAAGGCCAACCGGCTCGGCGTCAACATGCAGGACGTCGGCAGCGCCCTGTCGACCATTCTCGGCGGCAATTATGTCAACCGCTTCAACCTTTACGGCCGCAGCTACGAGGTCATCCCGCAGGCCCCGCGCGAGTTCCGGCTGACCCCGGACTGGCTGACCCGCTACGAAGTGCGCGCCAGCAACGGCGAAATGGTGCCGCTGTCGACGGTGGCGACGGTGACGGAAACCGTCGAACCCAACGCGCTGACCAGTTTCCAGCAGCTCAATTCGGCGACCCTGTCAGGGGTGCCGTTCCCCGGCCGCACGCTCGGCGAGGCGCTGGATTTTCTCAAGGAGAAGGCGAAAACCATATTCCCCGAAGGGTTCAGCTATGACTTCCAGGGGGATTCCCGCCAATACGAGCAGGAAGGCAACGCGCTCGTCTACACCTTCATTTTCGCGCTGATCATCATCTACCTCGTGCTCGCCGCGCAGTTCGAGAGCTTCCGCGACCCGCTGATCATCCTGATCGCGCTGCCGACCGCGATGTTCGGGGCGCTGCTGCCGCTCAACATCGGCAGCATCCTGGGCGCCACCAGCATCAATATCTACACGCAGATCGGCCTGGTGACGCTGATCGGCCTGATCTCGAAGCACGGCATCCTGATGGTCGATTTCGCCAACCATCTGCAGATCGGCGAGGGCCTGTCGCGGCGCGCGGCGATCGAACGGGCGGCGGGCGTGCGGCTGCGCCCGATCCTGATGACCACCGCGGCGATGGTGGTCGGCATGACGCCGCTGATCTTCGCGGCGGGCGCCGGCGCGCGCAGCCGCTTCTCGATCGGCCTGACGATCTTCTTCGGCATGTTGATCGGCACGGCGTTCACCCTGTTCGTGACGCCGGCGGTCTACACTTTCGTGGCGCGCGACCATCGCCTCGCGCCAGGACGCCGGGACGAAGAGCCGGACGTCGCCCATCCCCCGCCGCCGGCCCGGCACGCCGAGCAGAAAGAGGCGGCGGAGTAGGGTGCGCCAGCGCCCGCAGAGCGATTGACCACGCGCCGCGATTGGTCTAAACTAAACTAGTCTAATTCCGATGTCGATCGACAGGGTTGTCGTATGTCCAGGCGAGAGCGCGAGACGGCAGTCACGAGGCCCGACAGAGTTCCGGCCGTTGTCGGGCCGGCCGCGCGGATCGAGGGCGGGGTTTGGTCGGTATTGGACGCGAAGGCCAAACTGTCGGAAATCCTGCGACTGGCGAGGGCGGGAAAGCCGCAAACGATCGGCAGCCAGGACCCGTGCGTGGTCGTCTCCGTCGCGGAGTTCGAGAGGCTGCGACCCCGGCGGCATCTCGGCGAGTTTCTGTTGGCGACCGCACCGAGGTTGGACGAGATGGAATTGCCGTCGCGCGTCGATCAGCGCGGCGATCCCTTCGCCGACCCGTGACGCGTCGTTCGATGACGGCCTTCCTGCTTGACACCAATGTCCTGTCCGAAATCGTCAGGCCGAGGCCCATGCCGAAGGTCGAAGCGTTTCTCGCGCGGGAAGGCGACCTTTGGCTCAGCGTCATCGCGCTGCATGAATTCGCGTACGGGCTCGCGCGCGTCGCGGACGCGACCCGACGCGCCAAACTCGGCGCATGGATCGAATCGATCAAGATCTCGTTCCGTGGACGCATCATCGATGTCGACGAGCCGATCGCCGAAACGGCCGGCCTTTTGCGCGGATCAAGCGCGTCGCAGGGTCGGTCATTCGCGCCGCTCGATTCCCTGATCGCCGCCACCGCGCTGCTCCATTCAAAGACCCTCGCCACGCGTAACGTAAAAGACTTCGCGCATCTCGGCATGGACCTGGTCAATCCTTGGGAGGACTGACGGCGGCCTCGACATCGCGGGACCAGTCACTGTCGGCCCGCCGCCATCCCAGCGCGCCGCGGCCCGCCGCCGCGCCCGTCGCAAAGCACGCCTGCAACAGATAGCCGCCGGTCGGCGCCTCCCAGTCCAGCATCTCGCCGGCGACGAACACACCAGGCAGGCGGCGCAGCATGAAATCGGCGTCGATCTCGCCCCATGCGACGCCGCCGGCGCTTGAAATCGCGCGCTCGATCGGCGCGATCGCATCGAGGCGCACCCGCGCTTCCTTGATCGCCCGCGCGAGCGCGGCGGGTTCCGAAGGCGGCGGGCCGGCCTCGCGCAGCAGCGCGATGGCGACCGGCGCGAGGCCGGCCGTCTTGCGCAGGAACGTCGCCAGCGACTGGCCGCCGCGCGGCCGCGCCAGCCGCCGCGCCAGCGCCTCCAGGCCGAGGTCCGGCTTGAGGTCGATCTCCAACATCGCCTCGCCGTGCGCCGCGATCGCTTCGCGCAGCGGACCGGCGAGCGCATAGACCGCGCCGCCTTCCAGCCCGGAGGCGGTCGCGATCGCCTCGCCGCGCGCGCCGGCGTCGCCGAAGCGCATCGCGATGGCCTTCAGCGGCGCGCCGGCGAAGCGCGCGCGGAACGGCGCCGACCATGCGACGCCGAAGCCGCAATTGGCCGGCCGCAGCGGCGCGACCGCGACGCCGCGCGCGCTCAACGCGTCCACCCAGGCGCCATCGGAGCCAAGGCGCGGCCAGGAAGCGCCGCCGCAGGCCAGCACGACGGCGCCGGCCTGCTCGATGATACGGCCGCCCGGCGCCGCGAACACCAGCCCGCCCGCCTCGTCGAACCCGAGCCAGCGATGGCGCGGGCGCAGCGCCACGCCGAGGGCGGCGAGCCGCGCGAGCCAGGCGCGCAGCAGCGGCGAGGCCTTGAAGCTGTCGGGGAAGACCCGCCCGCTCGAGCCGACGAAGGTTGCTTCGCCGAGCCCCGCGCACCATTGGCGCAGCGCGTCGGGCGGAAAGGCTTCGATCGCGGGGCTGAGGCGCGCCGCCGCCGCGCCGTAGCGCGTGAGAAAGGCGCCGAGCGGCTCCGCATGCGTCAGGTTGAGCCCGCCGCGCCCGGCGAGCAGGAATTTCCGCGCCGGCGACGGCGCCTGGTCGAACACGATGACGCGCTCACCGCCGCTCGCCAGAACCTCGGCCGCCATCAACCCGGCGGGGCCGCCGCCGATGACGAGGGCCTTTCGGGAATCGTCCATCAGCGGTAAATCTCGCGCCGGTTCCCAAGGCGGACGACGATGATGCGCACCGTTTCATCGTCGATCTTCGCGATGATGCGATAATCGCCGACGCCATACTTCCAGAACTCGCCGAGCTTCGATCCCTTGAGCGCCTCGCCGATCATGCGCGGGTTATCCAGGCGGGCGACTCGCGCATGAAGGAACTTCAAGATGCGCTGCGCGACTTGCCGGTCGAGTTGACTGAGATTGCGTTCCGCGAGCGGCGAAAACTCAATCCGCCAGACCATAGCGCTTCATCAATTCGTCCAGGGGAATCGTCGCCGCGGCGCCGGATCGGATCGCCTCCATCTCGCGTTCGGCGAGATAAACGTCCTCGAGGTCGTCGAGATGCTCCAGAATAGCCTCACGCGCGTAATAGCTCTTGCTGCGGCCAGTGCGTTTGGCGAGGGCGTCGAGGCGGTCTTCGATTTCACGCGGCAGCCGAAGCGCGAGCATTCCCTCATTCTCCGATCGAGCTATACGTGTATAGCGGCTACGGACATTCTCGTCAATTAGCGCTCGCGCGCTGCTTTCACGCGGCGGCGCCAAGCGCCATTTCCGCGGTGATGCGCGACCACGGCACGCGAACGAGCCCCTCGTCATCGCGTGCGATCAGACCGGCTTCGACAAGAATCGCCACGTCGGCGTGAACGCCGCGGTAGTCGCGGGCCAGACCTCTGGACAGCGCGCGGATCGAGGACGGCCCCGAACGCCGCAAGGCGCGCAGCAGCGCCCACCGATTGGCGGTCAGAACCTTCAGCAAACCCTCCATGCTCTCGAACGCGAATCTGGCGCGGGCGGTTCGGCCTTCGCCTTCATCGCGCCGGCGCGCCATTTCCCGCGCATCGGCGAAGAATGCGTCGATGTCCTGGACGTGCAAGGTGACTTCCTTCATCGCCCGATCTCCTCTTTCACGTCGTTCATGAAGTCGCGGATCAATTCCCCGTAGGTCGCGAAATGATACTTTTCCTGTTTTCCCCGATAGTGCCGATGATCGCCCTTTCCGGCCTCGTTGTCGTATCCAATGATCCGGTCGCCCGGACGGCCGTAGAACAGCGAGTATTTCAATCCGTGCGGCCGTTCGAGAGTAGCGCCGGGCAGTCGCCAAATCCTGATTTCGATGATCGAACCGTCGTCGAAGGTCAGCTTCCGATGTTCGATCAGCCGTGCAGGCATATGCTTTAAATATCATATGGTATTAATTACATCAACCGATTATGATTGGAATTTTTGGCGGCGCCGCGAGTCGAATCCGCGCTGGAATCGGGAGGCGAGCCGCCGTCATCGTGGAACGCGCGCCTTGATTGGCTTAGCCTCTCGCCACCGCGACGCCCGGCCTGCAAAGTCGGAGAACTTCCGCAGGCGCTCACGAGAGGGGAACGAAATGCCGGCTTTCGGCGACTACCAGAACGAGATTTACCTCGGCGGGTTGCGCGGCGCGCGGCCGAAGCTGCCCGTCGATTTCAAGTCGCTGGAGGCGCGGGCCGCCGCGGCGCTGCCGCCGAGCGTGCTCTCCTACGTCCAGGGCGGCTGCGGCGACGAGCGCACGCAGGCGCTCAACGTCTCGGCGTTCGATTGCTGGGGCCTGATTCCGCGCATGATGGTCGACGCCTCGCAGCGCGACCTGTCGATCGACCTGTTCGGCATGAAACTGCCGACGCCGCTGTTCATGAGCCCGATCGGGGTGATCAGCTTGTGCGCCCAGGACGGGCAGGGCGACCTCGCGACGGCGCGCGCCGCCGCGCGCAGCGGCGTGCCGATGGTCGCCTCGACGCTGTCGGGCGCGCCGCTCGAAGAGGTCGCCGGGGCTCTTGGCGACACGCCCGGGATGTTCCAGCTCTATACGCCGCGCGACGTCGCGGTCGCCGAGAGCCTCGTCCACCGCGCCGAGGCGGCCGGCTTCAAGGCGATCGTGGTGACGCTCGACACCTGGGTCACCGGCTGGCGGCCGCGCGATCTCAACGACGCCAATTTCCCGCAACTGCGCGGCTATTGCCTCGCCAATTATTTCAGCGATCCGCATTTCCGCGCCTCGCTCGCCAAGCCGCCGGAGGAGGATATTCCGGCGGCGGTGATGCAGGTGCTGAGGACATTCGGCAAGCCGCTGACCTGGGCCGACCTGCCGTGGCTGCGCGCGCTGACCAAGCTGCCGCTGATCCTCAAGGGCATCTGCCATCCCGACGACGCGCGCCGGGCGATCGACGGCGGCGTCGACGCGATCTATTGCTCCAACCACGGCGGGCGGCAGGCCAACGGCGGCCTCGCGGCGATCGAGATGCTGCCGGCGGTGGTCGAGGCGGCGGGCCAGACGCCGGTGCTGTTCGATTCCGGCGTGCGCTCGGGAACCGACGTGATCAAGGCGCTGGCGCTCGGCGCCCGCGCCGTCGGAATCGGCCGCCCCTACGCCTATGGCCTGGCGCTCGACGGAACGGACGGCGTCGTCCACGTCCTGCGCTGCCTGCTGGCCGAGGCCGACCTGCTGATGGCGGTGGACGGCTATCCGGGGATCGCCGACCTCGGGGCGGGGGTGGTGAGGCGGGGGTAGGGGAGGGGCGACAGGGGACAGTGCCGGCACAAGATCAAGTCCAAGCGATGTCAGTTCACCATGTCAATTCGTTGAATCGTCGACTTGGTGGGTGCACGTCAGTTTGAAATCCTTCGCGCGCGGTTCGATTTGCAAGAATGCGTTCCGTTTCGTGTCAGTCGTTGCCCAAGTCCGGAAAGCTTTGTGCCGATCCACGAAGAATGGATCATGGACAGCGGTTCGCTGGATCAGTCGAAACCGCCGTGTAGCGCGCCACATCGAATGCTAGACGACAACCGTCGCCGCCTCGGTCCGCCTCGCCATGAGCCGTCTCATGCTCAAACGCCTGACCAAGCCAACCCTTCCTCTATAATCCATTCTTAGTGGATTGGCTCTTGGTCCAGCAATGACACAATCCTCTATGGATTTGATTGCAGTTGTGGGATCAGAGACAAGAGATTACCCTGTAATACGAAGTAATGCTCTTGAGTCACCCCGGTGGCTCCACTTTTCATCGAACTGGGTGCGGGTGCGAGAGCGACGTTGATGTTGTCGGTATCCATCCGAGAAATCGATGCGAACGTTGAGGAATTCGTGGGACCCTTCCATTGCACGAACGTAAATTGCGGCGACACGTTGGCGTTCAGGACGATCAGAAATTGCACAAGCGTCCCAATAAGAATCGAGCGACGCAGTGGACGTATTGCTCGCCGAATTAAAGAGTCCGGCTTTTGCATCGTCGAGCTTTTTTTGTGAGTCTTCAACTGCCTTGTCTGCGACTTGCCGAGCGGCCACCGCGTCCCTGGCTTGCTTCGTGGCTTCATTTAGATTGGTGCGAGCCTGTCGGAAAGCCAAGGATAGGTCAGCGTCGTTCGGACTGGCTTTTGCGTTCTGACGAGCAGTTTTCCAGTCGGCAATCGCCTTCACCAACCCCGCCGCAGCCACCGCAGCGTTCGTTTTAGCAGTCTGCAGTTGCAGATCGTCTTTATTCAGTTGCTCTTGTGCGGCGCCTATTTGACTTTGCAGTATCTCAGAGGTCAATCCGCCGCCTCGCATGCCAACGACGGCTTTCACGATCCAATCCCTGATTCCGAGATCGCCGTTCAGGTTTGAACCAATTGGCCTCTTGTGGCAAAAATTCTCGCTGAAAGCGTCGTTGAGCGGTAGAGAGAAGCTGAGGGTCGCCGTTCGAGACGCCGTATCGGTGTAACCGGCACCCAGACCAAGGCTAAACATATTGGGGGTTGCTTTGGCGGGTGCAGGGTAATCATGTAGAAGGGCATACGTCGGCGTAATTCCGCCAGCCTCATCGACTTTCAAGGAAAGGTCGATCTTCGCAACCCAATCCCTCCACCACGTCTGTTGACTAGCCAGTTTCACGGGCTTTCCATGGGACGGCACGATGTAAGCCTCTTTGAGACCGTCAGCCAGCTCACATTTTACGTGTTCGACGATGTCTGAGACTTTGACGCTTGGTCTAAATACGCCCGCACGATCTTCCGGCAATGAAGGCAAAGACGAACACGCGCCAAGTGGCAATCCGCACAGCAAAGAGGCTGCGACGCGAAGGACCAACATGGCTCCCGCTCCCCGAATATTTATTGCGGTATACGTCTAAAACGAAGTTTGTTTATTACCACGATGATTGCGATATGTGGTAAAATCGGCCTTTGTTCGCCGGTCACCCACCGCAGCCGCGCGGCGCGCCCGTAGCGACAGAATTTTGTCGACGCTCCCCCCGCCCCGAATGGGCGGCCGCGCGAACGGCTCTCGACCGTGTCACGCGACCGCCCACCGCGCCGCAATCACTCTTTCGGCGCGTGATATCAACACGCGGGATTGCGCAGCGGAAGCAGCCGGTTTGAACAGCGGTTGTTCAGAATTGAGCGACGGGCGGCGCGGCGCGCCTGGCGTGCGGGACGAGGCAAGCGGGCTTCGTTGACGGCTCCCGGACGAGAGCCGCCCACATGGCGACGAACTTCGAAAAATCCGCGCCCCGCCTCAGTGCCGGGTGTCGGTCGCCGGCCATTGCGCGGCGGCGAACGAGGTCATGCGCTCGAACGCGGCGCGCACCGCGAGGCGGTCGCGCGGGTCCAGCGCCTCGACTTGCGCCTCGACGGCGCTGGCGATCCTCAGCGGGTCGTCGCCGTGGGCGCGCGCGGCTTCCGCGTACATCCGGTTGATGATCTCAAGCGCGCTCTCGTCGCCCGACATGACCGCTCCGCGTTCGCCGGCCCCGTGTTCAAATCTGAACGTCACAAGTTCAAATCAACGCCTTCCGCCCGGCGCCCCAGTCGATAGATGGTTAACGCATCGAATCGGCGAGCCGGAGCGCATGATGGTCGAACCCGCCCTCCACGGATTGGACAATGCGATCCGGCTTGTCGTCGTCGCCACGCCCGAACAACTCCAGCACGCCTATGCGGTGCGCAGCATCTGCTTTATGGAGGACACCGGAATCTCCGTAAAGCGGGCGTTCGACGGCAACGATTTCCAGGCCACCCATATCGTCGCCTATGCCGACGACGAACCGATCGGCGCGACAAGGATACGGTGGTTTTCGGGCTTTGCAAAGATCGAGCGCACGGCGTTTCGCAAGGCGTTTCGCAGCGCGCGAACCCTCAAGCAATGCTCGAGCTTCATTTTCGATCACGTCGCGCAGAAGGGCTACTCGCAACTCATCACGCTGGCGCGGCGCGATTTCGCGATGGTGTGGATCCGCGTCCTCGGCTTCCGTCAGCTCGCCCATCGCGGGGTGACGATCCGCGAAGGCGAACCTTATCTCACGCTGGTCAAGGACCTGCGGCCGCCGGAACAGGCGATCACCATCGAAACCGATCCCAACGTGCTGATGCGCATCGAGGGCGCCTGGGATGTCGCGACGGCGTTCGAAGGCGACAATTGATGGCTGCGCGGCGCTCAAAACAAAGATGCTGACTACATCTAATGGTAATGGTCGGCTCGATGACGAAGTTCCGCGACTAATGTTGGGCTAGCTCCCAGAGCTTCCGCTGCGTCCATCCAATCCGCCTCCAAACGACAATCACCGTTTGATTTCTTGGGCTTCAGCGCCAAATATTCTCGGGAAAACTCTTCTATAGTTCTGCGATCAACGAGGCTGACCACAGCCCGCATAAGTTCCCCAAAAGTATAATTGACCAGTTCGTTGCGTTCAACCGCCAAACGAAAAGCGTTCTTGAATTCCTCGACAGCGTCTGAGCTGCTCCCGAGATCCAAAAGCGCTCGCGCAACAACGCCCCGCGACACGATGTCGTCGAATTCAGCCAACCTGTTTCTCGCGCACTCCAAAGCGCCTGCGATATTCCCTTGCATCCGCAGTTCGGCGCCCAACGAATGATAGACAAAATATCTGTCTTCCGAATCCGTCAGGTCTGATAACATCGCACGCAACCAAGCGACGGCAGGTAGCTCCTTCGCACCGCCTTCTTTTGACGCTTCTCGGAGGCGATTCAGTTCAGAGAGAACTTTGGCGCGGTCCAATTGCGCCATTGGCCTCATCTCCTCCGCTTCGGCGGCTTTGGAAGCGGCACGCCACCCACATCGATGTCCTTCCAGGTATTTGGCGAGCCGACAAGTCGTTGCTTGGCGTCAAGTCCTGCTCAGAGGTTGAACAGCATCTGATAGCCCTCGGTGTAGGGCGAGCGGCGGGCGGCGAGGTTCATTTCCGAGGCCAGCCAGGGATTCTCCTCGCCGAGCAGCGACAGGATGAAATCGAACACGATGCGCACCGGGCGCGCCTGCAGCCGCTCGGTCAGGGCGGTCGCGAACAGCGGCAGGCTGATCTGGCAATTGATGTCGAGCGGAATCGCCGTGGGTTCGAGGACGTTGATGCTGGCGAGCAGTCCGATGCCGAGCCCCGCCTTCACCGTCATGCCATAGACCGTCGAGGATTCGCAGCAACAGGACACGGTTCCGCGTTCGACCGCCTTGCGCCACGGGCGCCACAGCTCGGTCTTCGAGGAATAGCGGTCGGCGTCGACGAACAGATGCGACTCCAGATTGTCCAGCGTCGGCATCCCCTTGCGCTCGACATAGGATCTGGCGGCCATCGGCAGGTAGTGCAGCGTCCCCGCCCGCGCGGAAGTCATGTCGGGATGCTTCTCGGGGCTGAACCCGACCATCATGTCGGTCTGGTTCTCGCGCAGGCTCACATAGTTCTGCGGGTTTTTGATCTCGACGCGCACGCGCGGATATTGCCGCGCGAGCTGACGCAGCGCGGGGGCGATGAACAGCACGGCGAGCCCGTCAGTGATGCTGAGCCGCACCACGCCTTCGGCCTGCTTGGTCTCGCCGCGCAGGTCGTTGGTGATCGCGAACAGCTCCTGGTCGAAGCGCAGCAAGGTCTGGGCGAGCTCCTCGCCGCGCGGCGTCAGCGCCGCGCCGGTCTTGCACATGGTGATGAGCTGGGAGCCGATCACGTCCTGCAGCCGCTTGATCTCGCGGCCGGCGGTCATCCGGCTGATCCCCAGCTTGTGGGCGGCCTTGGCGAGGCTCTTGGCCTTGGCCACCGCGAGGAAAGTCCGCATCTCTCCCCAGTAGCGCCCGCTCAGCAGCGCGCCGTCGTCGATCGCCAACCGGCTGATCGATGGAACGCCGGTCCGGAAGGGATGCTCCACGCCACACTCCCAGGAAACGCTCGGGCTCCGCTCCGCGGCGGCTGGCTATTCTTGCGCAGTTCTTCCCGAAGGACACACGTAAACAACATATTAATCGAACGGACTGAGCCTGTGAATGCCTGAAAGCGGCCAATTCACAAATGAATTGCTTTGCGGGCGGGCCGCGCGATATGGGCGCGAACCGGCCGGTCCCCGGCGGGCGCCGCCTGCTGGCGGCCTCGCTCCGCCCGACCCGTCTAGGGCGCGCGGCGCTTGCCCTGGCAGAGCACGATCGGCTCCGACAGCGCATGCGCGAAGCCGCCGCCCTGATAGACCTGGACGTTTGAAGCTCCCGGCGGCAGCAGGAACGACCCCTGGACGACCTGGGTCTGGTTGGTCGACGTCGCCAGCGCCCAACTGAACGTGCACAACTGCGCCGGCTCCTTGGGATCGATGTGGCTGCACAGCAATTGGGCGCCGCCCAGCAACGCCGCGCCGCCGCAACTGACGATCGTCTTGGCGAAAGCCGGGCCGGCGGCGGCGACCAGCAGAACGACGCCGGCGCAAATCCGCGGCAACGCCTGGATCGATCTATCCCCGCTCATTCGAAGCTTTCCCATTCCGGTCGCACCCCGGCGACAACTCTGCGGCGGGGCCATAGCCCGATCGTTGCGCCGATCCCGGTTCACGAATTTGCGAGACGCCGCCTTGCCTCTTGCCAGATCATAGCTTGCTTGTTATATGCACGGTGATAATAAGCTGCCTTATAAATGTCAATCACCACACGGCGCGCCGGGAAGGCGACCATGACCGACCAGCATCCAACCCTCGGCTTCCTGTTACATGAGGTCGCGCGCCTGTTGCGCAAGCGCTTCGAGCAAAGGGCGGCGCATCTCGGACTGACGCGCTCCCAATGGCAGGCGATCGCCTACCTCGCCAAGAACGAAGGCATCAACCAGACCGGCCTCGCCGAAATGCTCGAGATCGAGCCGATCACGCTCGTGCGCATCCTCGACAGGCTCGCCGAGCGCGGCCTGATCGAGCGTCGGCAACACCCGACCGATCGGCGGACCTGGCAATTGTTCCTGAAAGAGGCCGCCCGCCCGTTGCTCGTCGCCATGCAGCCGTTCGGCGAAGCGACCCGCGCGGAGGCGCTCAACGGCCTTTCCGAAGAGGATCGCGACCGGCTGTTCCAGACGCTCACCCTGATGAAATCAAACCTGATCGCGGCCTGCAACGCGCCGGCCGAGAAGGAAGTGTATTATGGCTGACGGGGCTTCCATCCATCGCGCGACGACGGCGGCCGCCGCCGAGCCGGCCGCGCCGACCCGGCTCGAGGCGGTGCGCGAACTGCGCAGAGCGACGCCGGAGGCCGAGGCGCCTGTCGCGCCCAAGACGCCGGCCGTCGAAAAAGCCGCCGGCCCGGCTCCAGCGGCGCGCCAGCCAAAGCGCCAGCTGACCCGCCCGATCCTGTTCGCCCTGCTGCCTCTCGCGCTTCTCGCCGGCGGCTATTTCTACGTGACCGGCGGCCAGATCATGTCCACCGACAACGCCTATGTTCAGGCCGACACGGTTGGCGTGTCGACCGACGTGCCGGGAACGGTCGTCGCCATCGAAGTCCATGACAACGAGGCGGTGAAGAAAGGGCAGGTGCTCTACCGGCTCAAGCAGGATGCGTTTCAGACCGCGCTGGACGGCGCGAAGGCGCAGCTCGGCACTGTCCACGATCAAATTCTCACCCTTCAGGCGAGCTACAAACTGGCTCTCGCGCAAATCGAGCAGGCTCAAGCCGATCTCACCTACTATCAGACCGCTTTCAAGCGGCAGCAGGACCTCGTGGCGACCGGCGCCGGAACCAAGGCGGCTTTCGATTCCGCGCAGCACGACCTCGAAGCGACCCGCCAGCGGATCGCGGTCGCCAAGGCGCAGGCCGACACCGCGCTCGCCCAGCTCAGCGGCGACCCCAACCAGAAGATCGAAAACAACCCGTTTTATCTGCAGGCCAAGTCCACCGTCGACAACGCACAGCGCGATTTCAACGATACGGTCGCCAAGGCGCCGTTCGACGGCGTCGTGACCAATGTCAACGCGATCCGGGTCGGCTCCTACCTTCAGGCCTCGCAGCAGGCGTTCAGCCTGGTCTCGACGTCGCGGATGTGGGTCGAGGCCAGCCCCAAGGAAACCGAATTGACCAATGTGCGGCCGGGCCAGCCCGCGACGGTCAGCGTCGACACTTATCCCGGCGTCGAATGGAAGGGCGTCGTCGACAGCATCAGCCCGGCCTCGGGTTCGAGTTTCTCGTTGCTGCCGGCGCAGAACACCACCGGCAACTGGGTCAAGGTCGTCCAGCGCATTCCGATGCGCGTCAGCATCGAAAACATGGAGGGCAAGCCGCCGCTCCGCGTCGGCATGAGCGTCGCCGTCGACGTCGACACCGGTCACGCGCGCGGCCTGCCCGATTTCGTGACCAACCTCTTTGGCTGGAGCGGCAAGACCCGTGGCTAAGGTCGCCAACCGCGGCTTGATCACCGCTTGCGTGATCCTCGCGGTGATCATGCAGGCGCTTGGACACCACCATCGCCAATGTGGCGCTGCCCTATATCCAGGGCAGCGTGTCGGCGAGCGCCGACCAGATCAACTGGGTGCTGACCTCCTATATCGTCGCCGCCGCGATCATGACGCCGCCCTCCGGCTTCCTCGCCAACCGGTTCGGGCGCAAGCGCGTCCTGCTGACCGCGATCGCCGGCTTCGTCATCGCCTCGATCCTCTGCGGCCTGTCGCAATCGCTGATCCAGATCGTGGTGTTCCGGTCTGATGCAGGGCCTGTTCGGCGCGGCGCTCGTGCCGCTGTCGCAGGGCATTCTTCTCGACCTCTACGACGTCAAAGAGCGCGGATCGGCGATGGCGCTGTTCGGCGTCTCGGTGATGGTCGGGCCGGTGCTCGGCCCGGTGATCGGCGGCTGGCTGACCGACAACATCAGCTGGCGCTGGGTCTTCTACATCAACGTGCCGATCGGCGCGCTGGCCTTCGCCGGCATCAGCATATTCGTCATCGAGACCAAGAAGGACGCGCTGGCCAAGCTCGATTGGCTCGGCTTCGCCGCGCTCAGCATCGCGATCGGCGCGCTGCAGATTTTCCTCGATCGCGGCGAGCAGCTCGACTGGTTCTCGTCGGGAGAAATCATCATCGAGGCGATCGTCTGCGCGGCGGCCTTTTACGTCTTCCTGGTCCACACGTTCACTGCGAAGTCCTCCTTCGTGAATCCGAGACTGTTTCTCGATCGCAATTTTTCGATCAGTTTCGTGTTCATTTTCATCGTCGGCGTCACCTATCTCGCGTCGCTGGCGCTGATGACGCCCTATCTGCAGACCCTGATGGGCTATCCCGTGATGACCGCCGGCCTCGTCATGGGGCCGCGCGGGCTCGGCACGATGGCTTCGCATGTTCGTCGTCGGGCGGCTGATCGGGCGGGTCGACACGCGATGGCTGCTGACCATCGGCCTCGGCCTGACCGCCTGGGCGATGTGGGCGATGACCGGCTGGACGCCCGACGTCTCGCAATGGACCATCGTCTCGGTCGGCTTCGTGCAGGGCGCGGGTCTCGGCTTCCTGTTCGTGCCGCTGACCACGACCGCTTTCTCGACGCTGCCCGCCGCGATGCGCGGCGAGGGGACCGGCCTCTACAATCTGTCGCGCAACATCGGCTCGAGCGTCGGCATTTCCGTGGTGTCGGCGCTGGTCACCGAGAACACGCAGATCAACCATGCCAGCATCGCCGCCTATGTGACGCCCTTCAACCACGCTTTCCAGACGCCCGCCGTGATGCACGCCCTCAATCCGCTCACCGCGGCCGGACGGGCGGCGCTGGACGCCATGATCACCCTGCAGTCGGTGATCATCGCCTATATCGATGATTTCAAGCTGCTGATGATCCTGTCGGTGGCGGCGATTCCTCTCGTGTTCCTCCTGCGGAAGCCCGCGGCCCCGGCGGCCATCGACCATGCCGCGGTCGTCGACTAGCGCGTCCCGCGCCGCCACAATCGATGGGCGCGCTCGGCGGCGATCATCAGCCTGACTTGCGGCGGCTCCTTGAGCAACGGGCGGATTTGCTCTTCCTGCATGCGATCGGCGTTGGTCACCCGCTCTCGCGCGTGCTTCAGTTCGAGCCACGATTCGACGAGGAAGGTCTCGACGAAGAGTTCGCCGTCGCCGGTGTCCTCATAGGCGCCCCAGGCGAACGCGCCGTCGCGCTTGCGCTGATGGCGCAACTCGTCGAGCGCCCCGAGGAACGCGGCGCGATCCTCGGCGTTGACGCGATATTGAACGGTGACCAGCACCGGGCCCTGATTGTTCTCGACCTTCAGCGTCACGGCGGGCGCGCGCCAGTGCAGCGCCGGCGAAAGATCGAGCCCGACGCCGCTCTGGAGCTTCCACCGCCATGTCAGGGGAATGGCGATCAGGATGCCCGCCGCGGCGACGAAATGGGCGATCGGCAATCCTTCCAGGCCCGCCAGTTTCCCCCAAACCACGCTGCCGACCGTGGTCGCGCCGAAGATCACCGTCAGGAAGATCGCGAGCCCGCGCCCGCGCACCCAATCGGGCAGATCGACCTGGATCGAGACGTAGAGGCTGGTCAACACCACCGTCCATGCCGCGCCGGCGATGAGGCACGCGCCAATCGCGGTGAAGGGCTCGCGTGCGAACCCAAAAAGAACAAGCGCCAAGGCGGTGGCGAGCGTGCCCAGGGCGACGAGGCGATCGGCTCCGATCCTGCCCTTCAGCCGGTTCTGGGCCAGCGAACCGGCGAGCGCCCCGACGCCGATGGCCCCCATCAACACGCCATAGAATTGGGGTCCCTGGTTGGTCTGGCTGCGCGCGATCAGCGGCAGCAACGCCCAATAGGCGCTGGCGAACAGGAAGAACGCCACGGTCCGCATCAACGTGGCGCCGACATAGCGATTGTTCGCGACGTAGCGAACCCCGGTGCGCACTGCGCTGCTCAAACGTTCCGCCGGCAGGCTTTCCGCGCCCTTGCGCGGCGGGCGCCACCACAGCAGCGCCGCGACGATGCCGAGATTGCTGGCCCAGAAGGCCCAGAAGGGCGCCGCGATTCCAACGGCGGCGATGACGATCCCGCCCAGCGCCGGGCCGACGGCGCGGCTGAGGCTGTAGCCGACGCTGTTGGCGGCGATCGCGCTGTCGAGATCGCGGCGCGGCGCCAGCAAAGGCGTGATCGCCTGCCACGCCGGGGAACCCAGCGCGCCGCCGACGCCCAGCAAAAAGGTCGCGACGAGCAGGCCGCCGGTGGTGGCGAGGCCAAGCGAAACCAGCGCGGCGAAGATCGCCGACACCACGACGACGAGCGACTCGACGATGATCAGCAGCCGCCGGGAGTCGATGACGTCGGCGAGCGCGCCGGCCGGCAGGGTGAACAGGAACAGCGGCAGGCTGACCGCCGCCTGAACGAGCGATACGGCGAGGGGATCGGCGCTGAGGCTGGTCATCAGCCAGCCCGAGGCGGTGTCGAACATCGCCGTGCCGATGTACGAGACAATGCTGGCGATCCAGATCACCGCGAATGCGGCATGGCTGAACGCCCCCCATTTTGATGGGGCGGGCTCGGTCGGCGCCGGAGACGGCTGCTCGGTGGCGCTCAATTCACTCTTTCCGAATTCAGCGTGCGCGACGACGCGTCATGACGCCGTACGAAGGACTTTGGCCAGCCCCGTCTTGCATCTTACGCCGATTCGCGGTCCTTCATCGGACGGCCTATCGGGGCGGGGCCGCGCCGGGTCTCGTCGCCCCGTCTTGCCCAGGGAGATTGCCGGATTGGAGCAAGCGCAGGCCGATATTTCCGCCCGCGGCAGGATTCCCGCCACGCTCGCGCAGCCCGGCGCCGCGGGTTTCTGGATCGCCGTCATTCTCACCGGCCTCGGCGCCGGCGCCAGCGCGGTGGCGCTGACGCTGCTGCTCGAGGCGGTGCAGCATTTGATGTGGCCGGGGTCCGGCACGCTGCTGGATGCGGCGTCGGCGGCGAGCGCCTGGCGGCATGTGCTGGTTCTGCTGGGCGCGGGACTGGTCACCGGCGCCGGTCAGGTTGTTCTTGGCCGCCTGTCCAGCGGCAACGGGATCGAGACCACCCAGGCGATCTGGTTTTCCGCGGGACGACTGCCGACGCTGCGCACGCTTGGCAGCGCCGTGCTGTCGGTGATCATCGTCGGCATGGGCGTTTCGCTCGGCCGCGAGGGCGCGCCGAAGCAGGCCGGAGCGGTGATCGCCAATGTGCTGGCGGACCGACGCGGCCTGTCCGACGAGCAACGTCGGCTGCTGGTCGCCTGCGGGGCGGGCGCCGGCATGGCGGCGGCCTACGGCGTGCCGCTCGGCGGCGCATTGTTCGCGCTGGAGGTGATGCGGGGAATGCTGGCGCTGCGTCTGGTGCTGCCCGCCGTGCTCGCCTCGCTGATCGCCACGGCGGTCTCCTGGATCGCTCTTCCCGACGCGCCGACCTATGTGATCCCGTCCTACCCGCTTTCGGCTTCGATCATGGTCTGGGCGCTGGTCGCCGGGCCGATCGCCGGGCTGGTCTCGGTCGGTTTCGTGCGCATGATCGCCTGGGCCGACCGCAACAAACCGAAGGGCTGGCTTCGGCTGGTCACGCCCGCCTTCGCACTGGGGCTGCTCGGCGTCGTGTCGATCAGGTTCCCGCAGTTGCTTGGCAACGGCAAGGACATCGCCGACCTCGCGTTTACCGGAAACGTCGCGCCGATGCTTCTCCTGGCGCTGTTGTTCCTCAGGCCGGCGGCGACCTTCCTTTGCTTCGCCAGCGGAGCGCCCGGCGGCCTGTTCACGCCGACCCTCACGCTTGGCGCGCTGCTCGGCGGCGTGCTGGGATATGCCTGGTCGCTGCTGTGGCCGGGCGCGCCGGCCGGATTGTTCGCCCTGATCGGCGCAGGCGCGGTGCTGGCCGCCACCACGCAGGGACCGATCTCGGCGGTGGTGCTGATGATGGAGCTGACCGGCCGCGATCGCTCGTTCATCGTGCCGCTGCTGCTGGCGGTCGCCGCCGCCACCTTGGTCGCGCGCTCGATCGAGCCGCGTTCGATCTACGACGCGCGTCTCACCGACGAGGAAGTGGACGCCCGGATGAAGGCGCGCGATCCGTTCCCCCGCTAGGAAGAAGACATGCCGGATGAAACCTGCGGTGGACGGAGCCTACTGCCTGGTCAGGTCAGCTTTGGCGACGCCCATCGTGTCGCTTCGAAATTGCGCCGCCGCGGTCGTCTCGCTCGCCCTGGTGAGGGTGATGGTGAAAAGCTTCGTGCCGAAAGAAAGCTGCGTTTCGGTGACATTGCCGGTATCGACGGGCTGCGTCGTTCCCTTGAATGAATAGGCAATGACCTTGTCGCCGACGATCTGAATCAACGTCGCGTCGGTTCCTCCCCACAGTCCGCTCCACAGGCCGTCCCACGATGTCGGGCCTGCCGCCTTCGCCGCGCGGGCTGATGCAACGAACGCGAGCGGGATGATGGACAGAATTGCGCGACGGTCGATCGTCATCCGAACCTCCTTCCAATCCTCTTCCTGCAAAACGACCCGACGAAAGCGGCGGCCGGAGAAGGAAGCCGCGCGGGGACGGCTATCGCCGTTCGGCGATCAGCTTCCTCGCCTTGTCGGGGTTGCGATAGGCGATGCACTCGTCGGCGATCATCCGATCCCTCAACTAGCATTTCTCGAAATACCCCGGCGGCAGTTCCGGCCAGCCGGAAACAATCTCAATCGATTGCTTGCAGTGAGGGCAGGTCCAGACCTCGCCGGCGCTCAAATATGCGCTCGCCGGGCCACGGGCCGTTTCTTGTGGCGACGATGACGACATGGGAAATCTCCCGAAGCGGCTTACGAACCATCCGACCGTCATTCTACGGTCGAGGCGCCGCGAAAGTTTCAACCCCGGACGTCTTGCAGGCCAGCAATCGACGTAACGCAATTGGCGGAGCATCTCCCGGGAGTGAGGCTATGGCCAGAAGCCCGCTCGCTCCGCGTGCGCGGCAAACGCAAGAAAGCCGGCGCTCCGGCGGCGCGCATTGCGCCAACACCGCTTCCCCGAATACCTCGCGGCATCGGGGAAGCGTCGGCCGGCGAACAAAAACGCCTTCGTTAGCGCTTACTGCTTCGGCGCGCTGTCGGCCGGCGCCGGAGCAAGCGCCCCGGCGTCGCCCTTCGGGGCCATGGCGGCGGGCGCAGGGGAGCCCGGATTGTCGACCACCGGCGTCGGCGCGTAGTGGAAGTCCGGCGCGCTCTGCAATTGCTGCTTGGTCATGTCGAGCATCGCCATGTCCGGATAACCCTGGCTCGCCTCGGTGGCCGCCGGGTCGGTCTTCACCGTCGCCGGGGAAGCCGTCTGGCCGACGCCCGGCGACGCGTTGGGCGGAGTCACCGCCACCGCGCGGCCTTCCGTTCGCCACTGCATCGTCTTGAACGGCACGGCGACATCCTTCGCGCCAATGCCGAGGAAGCCGCCCACCCCGATCACCACGGTCTGGGCGGCGCCGTCATGGTCGAGAAGCACGTCCTCGATGCTGCCGATCTTCTTCTGGTCATTCCCGACGACCTTGACGCCGACGAGCTTCGAGGCCCGCCACTGGTTGATCGCCTGTTCCTTCACGAAAGTGTCGTTTGGAGTTTGAGCGAACGCGGGCAGAGCAATGAGCGTCCCGCCGATCAGGGCCGCATAGCCCAATGTCTTCAGCATTTCCGCCTCCTGGTCCGAAATCCACGCCCCTGCCGTACAAACGCCGGGAGCAAGAGGGAGTTCCGAAGGGCGCAAAGGAGGGGAGGAAGGCGGCTGGCGCGCAGGCCGCAATGATAGGACGTCCGACGTCAGAAATTACGCCCCGCCAGTCGCGAAGGCGCGCATTGGGGTGGATGACGTTCTGGAAATACGCCGCGGTTTGTTTTTCGAACCCTGTTCGCCTTTCGTGCGCAACGGGGCCCGCCGGCTCACTCCCCGTTCGCCTGCTGATAATCCTTCACGTCGGCGAACGTGATCTTCGGCCAGCGCTCCTGTTCGTAGCGCAGGTTGAACGCGGAAGACGCCATGAACACCGGCGCGCCGTCGAGATCGGCGGCGATCGAGGAGGGATAGGCGTCGATGAACCGGTCGAGTTCGGGGCGGTCGGCCGCGCTGACCCAGCGGCAAACCTCGAAGCGGCTCGCCTCGAATGAAACGGGCAGGCCGTATTCGGCCTCCAGCCGCTCGGTCAGCACGTCGAGCTGCAACGCGCCGACCACTCCGACGATCGCGCTCGCCCCGTCGCGCGGCAGGAACACCTGGACGACGCCTTCTTCGGCCATCTGGTGCAGCGCGTCGCGCAATTTCTTGGCCTTCATCGCGTCGGCGAGCTTGACGCGGCGCAGGATTTCCGGGGCGAAGCTCGGCACGCCGCGAAACACGATATCCTCGCCCTCGCTCAGCGTGTCGCCGATGCGCAGCGCGCCGTGATTGGGAATGCCGACGACGTCGCCGGCGAACGCCTCTTCGGCGAGCGAGCGGTCCTGGGCGAAGAAGAATTGCGGCGCCGAAAGGGTGATCCATTTGCCGGTGCGCGCCAGCCTCGCCCGCATGCCGCGCGTCAGCTTGCCCGAGCACACCCGCGTGAAGGCGATGCGGTCGCGGTGGTTGGGGTCCATGTTGGCCTGGATCTTGAACACGAAGCCGGTCATCTTCGGCTCGTCGGCGGCGACGATCCGCCCGGCGGCCTGCTGGGCGCGCGGCGGCGGCGCGAACTCGGCGAGCGCGTCGATGAGGTCGCGCACGCCGAAATCGCGCAACGCGCTGCCGAACAGCACCGGCGTCAGGTGGCCCTCGAGAAACGCCTGCCGGTCGAATGGCCGGCAACCGTCGACCGCCAGCGCCAGCTCCTCGATCGCCGCGGCGCGCTCGTGCTCGGGCAGCAGCGCGGCGACGGCGGGATCGTCGGGCCCGGCGACCGGAACCTCGGGGCTGTCCTGCCGCAGGCCGCGCAGCGTCCGGCGCCGGATGTCATAGGCGCCGGCGAGCGTGCGGGCGCGCCCGATCGTCCAGTTCAGCGGCGCGGTGTCGAGCGCCAGCGTCTTTTCGATTTCGTCGAGCAGGTCGAACGGGTCGCGCGTTTCGCGATCCATCTTGTTGATGAAAGTCACGATCGGAATGTCGCGCAGGCGGCAGACCTCGAACAGTTTGCGGGTGCGCGCCTCGATCCCCTTGGCCGCGTCGATCACCATCACCGCCGAGTCGACGGCGGTCAGCGTGCGATAGGTGTCCTCCGAAAAGTCCTCGTGGCCCGGCGTGTCGAGCAGGTTGAACACGCAGCCGGCGTATTCGAAGGTCATCACCGAGGTGACCACCGAAATGCCGCGCGCCCGCTCGATGCCCATCCAGTCCGAGCGGGTCTGGCGGCGGTTGGCCTTGGCGCGCACTTCCCCGGCGAGCTGGATGGCGCCGCCGAACAGCAGCATCTTTTCGGTCAGAGTGGTCTTGCCGGCGTCGGGATGCGAAATGATCGCGAAGGTGCGCCGGCGCGCGACGGGATCGGGTTGATTCATGGTTCCGGAAAAGGCGAGGGGAAAAGGCGCGCGCCTCCCTTATCCCGTGGATGGGGCGAGGGGAAGGGCGCGCGGGTCGCGGGCGCCGCCGGAAACGGTCTTTGCAGCGCGCCGGCAAAGGCTGATAGGGAAGGCGAGGCGCGGAAGCCCGCGCGAGGATGCATCCGCCGATGTCTGTTTCGTTGGGCTCGCGGGATAGCCCGGTGTTCGACGCGTCGTTCCAGGCCGGGTTCGTCGACCTGCTGGCCTGGCGGCGCGACGTCCGCCGTTTCCGGCGCGACGAGGTTCCCGAGGCGCTGCTGGGCGCATTGCTCGATCTCACGTCATTGGCGCCGTCGGTCGGCAATTGTCAGCCGACCCGCTGGGTGCGCGTCGACGCGCCCGAGCGCCGCGAAGCGATCATCGCCAATTTCGAGGCGGCCAACCGCGCGGCGCTGGCGACCTACAGCGACGAGCGCGCGAGAACCTACGCGCGCCTGAAGCTGGAGGGTCTGCGCGAGGCGCCCGTTCACCTCGCGGTGTTCTGCGACGACGCGACGCCGCAGGGGCATGGGCTCGGCGCGCGGACGATGCCGCAGATGCGCCGCTATTCGTCGGTCTGCGCGCTGCACACTTTCTGGCTCGCCGCGCGCATGCACGGGGTCGGCGTCGGCTGGGTTTCGATCCTTGACCCCTTGCCGGTCGCCGCGACGCTCGACATCCCCGCGGCGTGGTCGTTCGTCGCCTATCTCTGCGTGGGATGGCCGCAGGACGAATGTCTGGTCCCCGAACTGGAGCGCGAGGGCTGGCAGGCGCGCGTCGCCCAGCCGGTGCTGCGGCGCTGACGGCGCCCGGACGCGAAGGGCCGCCTCACCATTTCAGCAGACGGGGCGGGTTTTCAAAGTCGCGCGTATCGTGGCCAAACTCAGCTTCGTCCAACACCCCTGTCCGGCGATGTGCAGGGTTTCTCCCTGTCCCTGAAGCAGGTGCGCAGCGTTTCGCTCCGGCAGACGGCAACGCCACTCGCCGACCTGCCGAGCCCGGTCACTATCGAGGCGAAGAACTGCTATCCGGTCGGAATTGTCGTTGTAACCGCCTGCGAGAAGAACATAGTCGCCGTCAGCCGCGATCGCCCTTGCTCCCGCGACATCGTTTCGCCACCGGTCGACTACACCGTCCTTGACCCGAACGATTGGAAAATCGGTGTAAGGGCAGCACCAAGCCGTGTTTCCATCAAGCGCCAGGGAATAGCAGTCGGCGATGAACAGATCGGCGCGTTCTTCGCCATTGAACCGCCATAAGACGCCGCCATCCGGACCAAAGCGCGCGATGCCCGAGGAGGAGACCGGCCAGCCCCCGTCCTTGTCGGGTAGACAAAACACACCTTCGTCGAAATAGCCGACCCAAATCGTCCCGTCTGGCGCGCAGCGAATATGATTTATGCCGTCGCCGATGGCGAAAGCGCCGGCGGGAGTCCCATCGACCGCATACAGACGGGCATTGCTTTCTTCGGGAGCGGCCCGACCTTTCACGACCAGCCATCGTCCGTCGGCGAGGCAATCGACCTTTGGCCAATGGCCGGCGGGCGCCGTGATTGCTCCGGTTTCAACGGCTCCGTCAAACTTGGAAAGGCGCAAACGCGCGTCGCGGAGGTTCGGCTGACGCGCGTGAAGATCTCCACCCTGCCACCGGTCCTGCCAGCGCCCGTATTCCGTGCGGATATCACGGTCGGTGCGGACCAGCGCCAGACTGCCATCCCAGAGCAGGGCATAGCCATAATCGAACCATCCGGCCGGCGGAGCCGGCAGGAGAGTTGTCGTGCCCAAAGCCAATTCGTCATTCATGGACGCACCGAAGCAACTGAAGGACGCGGATGCAAGCGCGGCGTCACATTGAGCGCCGGGCCGGAAACGACTTCCTGGCGCGCGCTGACCCCCGGAGCTATCGCCTTTGGAGGGCTATGGCGTAGACATGGCGCTCATTATCGTCGGTCGTGGCCCGGCGGTTCGGGCTGCCTCATTTGGTCTCCTGAGGGAGCCTGCGCAGCCACAATGGGGTCGGATTTTGGCGCGACGGGTGATAGAAGCCTGTCGAATCCCCGGCCTGAGAATTCTTGACATGTCCGCGCATTCGCTTGTTTTCCCAACATTTTGGCGGGTGAGCCGCATCGCTGCGACGCTGCTGTTCCTGATCGGCGGCGCGGCCGGCGCGCGGGCCGAACTGTGGCGCGCCACCTACAGCGTCAGCCTGCTCGGGCTGCCGATCGGCACGGCGGGGATCACCGGCGAGATCCGGCGCACCAGCTACCGGATCGAGGCCAGGGCGAAACTGACCGGCCTGGCGTGGCTTGCCTCGAATTCGCGCGGCGCCGCCGACGGCAGCGGCGCGATCGTCGACGGCCGCATCCTCCCGCAAACTTACGCGGTGACTGCCGCCAATTCCCGAATAACGCGAACGATGCGGATGAGCCTCGCCGGCAGCGCGGTGACCGGCGTCGACATCTCGCCGCCGTTCGAGGACAAGCCGGACCGGGTGCCGTTGCGCGATTCTGACAAGCGTGGGGTGCTCGACCCGATCGGGGCGTTTCTCGTCACGGTTCCCGACGGCGTGCCGCTGGTCGGCCCGGCCGCCTGCAATCGCACCATCCCGGTGTTTGACGGCTACACACGGTTCGACGTGCGCCTCACCTATGTCGGCGAGCGGCGCGTGACCACTGGCGGCTACAGCGGCCCGGTCGCGGTCTGCGCCGTCCGCTACGTGCCGATCGCCGGCCATCGCCCCGACCGGCCGGGGACCAGGTTCATGGCGGAGAACAAGAATATCGAGGTGTGGCTCGCCCCGATCGAATCGGCGCGCGTGCTGTTGCCCTACCGCATTTCGGTCAGCACGATGATCGGCACAACCGTCATCGAGGCCTCGCAATTCAGCGTGCAGGCGGAGGAGTAGCGGCGTCGGCGGCCCGGCGGGCGGTCAAACGTCAGTTGTATTCGTCGGGCAGGAACGGCAGGGGCAGGACGCCGACGCCCTCTTCGAGCAAGGCGCGCGCCTCCTCGAGCGTGGCTTCGCCGCGAATCGAGCGCGCGGGTGCGTCGCCGTCGTGGATCGCGCGCGCTTCTTCGGGGAATTTTCTGCCGACATCATCGCTATTTGCGACAATTTCCTCACGCAGACGACGCGCCATTTCGCGCAGGCGCTGTTGCCGTTCGTCGAGCAGCGCGACCGGGGCCGGGGGGGTCGGCGCAGCGCGCTGCTCCACCGGTTTTCGGCCGCCGACGATCGCCGGCGCCATGATCGCCTTGGACACCCGCGTGGCGCCGCAGACCGGGCAGGCGACGAGGCCGCGCCGGGTCTGGATCTCATAACTGTCACTGTCGGCGAACCAGCTTTCGAACGAATGGTCTTTGTCGCACGCCAGGGCGTATTTGATCATCGTTCAACCTGCGAGCAGCGGGTCGAGCTGGCCCGCCGCCTCGAGTGCGTGGATGTCGTCGCAGCCGCCGACATGGCGCTCGCCGATGAAAATCTGCGGCACCGTCCAGCGTCCGGCCGCCTTCGCCGCCATCGCGGCCTGCGCGGCGCGATCGCCATCGACGCGGATTTCCTCGAACGGCGCGTTCTTCTTGCGCAAGAGCGCCTTGGCGGCGTCGCAATAGGGACAGGTGGATTTGGTGTAGACGACGATCGGCGGCATCATTCGTTTCCGGTTCGCGGCCGTTCGAAACTCACCGCGATGACCATCATATGGGATGTCAAGCGTTTGTCACAACCCGCGCAAAAACCAGCACATCGACCTGCGCCGCGCCGCCGCGCAGGAGCGCCCGCGCCGCCGCGTTGGCGGTGGCGCCGGAGGTCAGCACATCGTCGACGAGGACGATCCGGCGCCCTTTCAGCCGGGCTTGCGCCTGCGCGGACGCGCGAAACGCGCCTTGCACGTTCTCGGCTCTCTGGGCGCGGCTGAGGCCGACCTGGCTGCGCGTCGCCTTGACGCGGCTGAGAAGGAAGGGCTCGCACGGCGCCCCGGTTTCCCGGCTGATCGCCTGGGCCAGCGCCGCCGCCTGATTGAACCGGCGCGTCCACAGGCGCAGCGCGTGCAACGGCGCCGGGACCAGCGCATCGGCGCCGGCCAGAATGTCGGCGCCGGCGCGCGCCATCCAGCGACCCATCGGCGCGGCGAGTTCGCCGCGGTCGGAATATTTGAGCCGATGAACAAGCTGACGCGCCGGGCCGTCCTCGAAACGCGCGACGGCGCGCGCGCGCGCGAACACCGGTGGGTCGGCGATCGCCTGCGGCGACAGCAGCCCGGGCCCCAGATCCTGCTCGAACGGCGTCCCCAGCCGGTCGCAAAACGGCCGCTCGATGAACCGCATCTGGCGCCAGCATTGCGGGCACAGCGCCCCGGTTTCGGCGGTCGCGGCGCGGCAGGCGAGGCAGGTGGGCGGATAGATCGCATCCAGCGCGGCGCGGCCCGCGGCGGCGAGCGCGCCGGCGAAGCGCGGCCAGACGCCGGGCGGCGCGAGAGCGTCGTTGTCGGCTGGCGCTTCCTGCATTGCGCGAGCCTAGCCGAGGCGTCGCCTTTACGCGAGAGGGTGGCGGGGCCATAAGCCTCGCTGTGTCCGCGTCCGGCCCGCCCATCGCTGAGGAGATGTTCGATCGCCCGCTCGCGCGGCGGCGGCTGGCGCGGGCGCAGAGGGCCTTCGCCGGGGACGGCGGCGCGGATTTTCTGCTGCGCCGCGCCGCCGGTGACCTCGCCGACCGGCTCTCGCTGGTCAAACGCCAGTTCGGCGTCGCGGTCGATCTGGCGACCCCCGGCCCGCACGCCGCGTGGGCGCTGGCGGGCGACGCGCGGATCGGCTTTGTCCTGCGCGCGGCTCCGACCGCCTGCGGGGCCGGCGAGGGGGCCTATGCGCGCGCCGTCGTCGACGAGGAGCGCTCGCCGCTGGGCGATCAGCGCAGCGATCTGATCGTCTCGCTGCTGGCGCTGCAGGGGGTCAACGATCTGCCCGGCGCGCTGATTCAGATTCGCCGCGCGTTGAAGCCCGACGGCCTGTTTCTCGGCTGCGTGATCGGCGGCGAAACCTTGAACGAATTGCGACAAAGCCTGACGGCGGCCGAAAGCGAAATCCGCTTCGGCGCCTCGCCGCGCGTCGCGCCGTTCGCCGACGTGCGGGCGCTCGGCGCGCTGCTGCAGCGCGCCGGCTTCGCGCTGCCGGTGGTCGATCTCGACCGCGTGGTCACGCGCTATGCCGACATGCTCGCGCTGATGCGCGATCTGCGCGCGATGGGGGCGACCAATGCGCTCGCCGCCCGCAGCCGCGTGGCGCTACGCCGCGACGTGCTGGTTCGCGCCGCCGAAATCTATGTCGAGCGCTTCGCCGATGGCGACGGGCGCCTGCGCGCTACGTTTGACCTCGTCTGGCTCTCCGGCTGGGCGCCCATCCCGACCAGCCGAAGCCGCTGAAGCCGGGGTCGGCGACGATGCGGCTGGAGGACGCGCTGCGCGGGCAGGGGAAGAGCGGGAGCGGGTAACGCTCTGATCTTCGCCTTGTGCGTCTTCCAGCGTTGGATCACTGAAAATTCCGGCCGCCCGGCATAGCGCTGATGAGGTCGCGTTCGTCCGTCTCGATCGGCGGCGCGGCGGCCGTCGGCGGGTTCGAGGAGCGCCGTCCGCGCGTTCCCCGCCGGTCGCCATTGGCGGGCGGCGGACGGCGGACTTCGTCGGCGGGCATCGCGCCGTCGATCTGCGGCCCGCGTTCGGACAGCAGCCCCAGCATCGGCGTCAGATCCTCCACCCGCTCGGCGATGAGATGAATGACGCCTTGTTCGCTCTGCAGCTTGCCGGTCACCGCGACGAAACGCGCCCCGATGACGATCGGGCGAAGCCGTTCGAAGACCTTCGGCCAGACGATGATATTGGCGACGCCGGTCTCGTCCTCGATGGTCATGAAAATGACGCCGCTCGCCGTACCCGGGCGCTGTCGCACCAGCACCAGGCCGGCGACTGAGACGCGCTTGCCGGTGGCGACGCCCACCAGCGCCTCGCTGCGCAAGACTCCGCGCGCCTCCAGGCGCCGGCGCATGAAGGCGACGGGATGGCCCTTGAGCGACAGCGAGAGGCGGCGATAATCCTCCACGATATGCGCGCCGAGCGGCATCGGCGGCAGCCTGGCGTCGGGCTCATGCTCGCGCGCCGGACGGCTCGCCGAAAACAGCGGCAGATCGTCCTGGTCGCCGACCCGGTCGAGCCCGCGCACCGCCCACAGCGCCATGCGCCGGTCAAGGCCCAGCGAGCGAAAGGCGTCGGCGTCGGCCAACCGCTCGAGGACGGCGGCGCCGAGCCCCGTGCGCAGCCAGAGGTCGCGGATGGAATCATAGCCCGCGCCGCGCCGGCCGACGAGAATCTTCATGTCGTCCTCACGCAGGCCGATGACCTGCCGCAGGCCGAGACGCACCGCATGAGTGGCGCGAATGTCGGGCGCCATGGACGCATGGCGGCGGTGAAGAGGGAGCCCCTTCTCCCGCTGAAACGGGAGAAGGTGGCGCCATAGGGCGTCGAGAGACGCCCGTCTCAAATGACGGGCTATGGCGCCGGATGAGGGCGGTTGGGCCAGATGCGGCATCTGATGTCGCGCTCCGCCACGACCGCCCTCATCCGACCCTCGCTGACGCGAGGGCCACCTTCTCCCGCGCAGCGGGAGAAGGGTTCGTCCGCGCCTTCCAGCGTGCAATCCCATTCCGACAGGTTCGCGTCGACTTCCCGCACCTCCACCCCGTGTTCGCGCGCGTCGCGCACGATCTGCGAAGGCGCGTAGAAGCCCATCGGCTGCGAATTGAGCAAGCTCGCGCAGAAGGCGTCGGGATAGCGGCATTTCAGCCAGGCCGAGGCGTAGACCAGCAGCGCGAAGCTCGCCGCGTGGCTCTCGGGAAATCCATAATCTGCCGAAGCCCTCGATCTGCTTGAAGCAGCGCGCGGCGAAGTCGCGCTCGTAGCCCTTGGCGACCATGCCTTCGATCATCTTCTTCTCGAACATTGCCGATTGTGCCGACGCGGCTGGAAGGTCGCCATCGCGCGGCGCAATTCGATCGGCCTCCTCGGGCGTGAAGCCCGCCGCGACAATGGCGATTTTCATCGCCTGTTCCTGAAACAGCGGGACGCCGAGCGTCTTGCCGAGCACGTCTTCGAGTTCTTCGGAGGGATAGACGACCTCGTCGATCCCCTGCCGACGGCGCAGATAGGGATGCACCATGTCGCCCTGGATCGGGCCGGGACGCACGATCGCGACCTCGATGACGAGATCGTAGAATTCCGCCGGCTTGAGGCGCGGCAGCATCGACATTTGCGCGCGGCTCTCGATCTGGAAGACGCCGATCGTGTCGGCGCGCTGGATCATCGCGTAGACGCAAGCCTCCTCGCGGGGGATTGGTCGCATAGCGTCAGGGCGCTGGCCATAATGCTTGTCGATGAGTGCGAAGCCCTTGCGCAAGGCGGTCAGCATGCCGAGCGCGAGCACGTCGACCTTCAAAATTTCCAGCGCGTTGAGATCGTCCTTGTCCCATTCGATCGTGGTGCGCTCCTCCATCGCGGCGTTCATGATGGGAACGACTTCGTCGAGCCGATCGCGGGTGATGACGAAGCCGCCGCTGTGCTGCGAAAGATGGCGCGGAAAGCCGAAAGCTCGCCGGCGAGGTCGATCGCCATGGCGAGGTCGGGTCGTTGCGGATCGAGGCCGACGCGCCGCGCGTCCGTCTCCTCGATCGCTCCCTGAGCCGTGCCCCAGGTCGTGCTGGTCAGCGCGTTGATGATGATCGTCCGAGAGGCCGAAGGCCTTGGCGACTTCGCGGATCGCCGACCGCGTGCGATAGGTGATGACGGCGGCCGCCAGCCCCGCCTTCTCGCGCCCGTAACGCCTGTAGATATATTGGATCACCTCTTCGCGCCGCTCGTGCTCGAAATCGACGTCGATGTCGGGCGGCTCTGCCGCGTTCGGCCGAGATGAAACGCGCGAACAGAAGATCGTGTCTGCGAAGGATCGACCTCGGTGATCCCCAGGCAATAGCAGACCGAGGAATTGGCCGCCGAACCGCGCCCCTGGGCGAGAATGCCTTGCGATCGCGCAATAGCGCACGATGTCGTGGACGGTCAGAAAATAAGGCGCGATACTCGAGCTGCGCGATCAGGGCGAGTTCGTGGCGCAGGGTGTTGCGCGACTGTCGCGGGGACGCCGTCGGGATAGCGCGCGCGCGCGCCTTCCCACGTAAAGGCTTCGAGCGCTTCCTGCGGATGTGGCGTAGCCCTCGCGCAATTCCTCCGGATAATTGTGCTCGAGTTCGTCGAGGCTGAACGCCAGCCCGTCGAGAAAGCGGATCGTCTCCTCGAGCGCCTGCGGCGCCTCGCGAAACAGCCGCGCCATTTCGGCAGCGTCCTTCAGATGACGCTCGGCGTTGGCCGCCAGCAGGCGGCCGGCGTCGTCGATCTTCACGCCTTCGCGAATGCAGGCGACGACGTCGGCGAGCGGGCGCCGTTCGGGGACGTGCATGAGGACGTCGTTGGTCGCCAGCAGCGGAATCTTCGTCTCGCGCGAGAGGGCGACGCGCCTGGCGAGATCGCCGCGCATGGCGACGCCATAGGTCATGGCGGCGGCGAGCCAGAGGCGGTCGGGGAAGGTTTCGCGCAAACGGAGAAGACCGTCTTTCAGCGCGCCCGGCGGACGGAAGGAGACGGACGCCTCTTCCATCACGACGATCTGCAGGCCTTGCGCATGAGCGATGAGATCGTCGAGGGTCAGATGGCATTGGCCCTTCGGCGCCCGCAAATTCCCTTGGGTCAGCAGCCGGCAGAGCCGCCCGTAGGCGGCGCGATCCCTGGGATAGGCGAGAATGTCCGGCGTTCCGTCGGTGAAGGCCAGCCGCGCGCCGGTGACGACGCGCAAGGCGCCGATCGCCGCCCTGTTCTCGCGCGCGAAGACATGGGCGCGCACCACGCCGGCGAGCGAATTGCGATCGGCGATGCCAATCCCGGCAAGCCGAGCCGGCCGCCTGCGCGACCAGTTCCTCGGGATGCGAGGCGCCGCGAAAAAACGAAAAATTGGTCGTCGCCGCAAGTTCGGCGAAGCGAGGCTCGGCGCGGATCATGTCATCGCGTTGCCAAGCGAACACGTGCACGCAGATTAACCCCATTTTTATGCAAACACGTCATGTCTGACATTCAAGCCGCTTGAAACAAGATGAGAACATATATAGAACACACGCAATGGCAGAATTCAAGCATCAAAGAATTCGGGACCCGCTCCACGACCTCATCGAATTTGATGAGGGCGATGGGTTCGAAAGCATGTTGTGGCGCGTCGTTCAGACGGCGCCGTTTCAACGCCTGCGCCGAATAAGGCAGCTCGGCTTCAGTGAACTCGTCTACCCCGGCGCTACGCATACTCGCTTCGCTCATTCGCTGGGCGTCTTTCACACCGCCCGCCAACTGATGCGAATCGTCGATCTCTACGCGCCCAGGACTCCCGAGGAAAGAATCCAAAGAGAAGCCGCCTTGGCCGCAAGCCTCGTGCACGATGTTGGGCACGGGCCGTTTAGTCACGCCTTCGAAGCGATCGGAAAACGGTTCGGTTGGAGCCTCGTGGCGGATCACGAGCAGCACAGCGACTTATTGATCCGTTCGATGGAGCGAGGCGGCATTGGCGAAGTCCTGAACGGATATCGTCCCGGCTTCGCCGACGTCGTCGCGGAAGTCCTGCGTCGCGGTCCCGAAACTGTCTACGGTTCGATCGTCTCGAGCCAATTTGACGCCGACCGTCTCGACTACATTCGACGCGATGGGCTGATGACGGGAACGCGCTTGGCGCGCGTCGATTTTGAATGGTTGCTCGCGAATTTGGAAATTGGCGAACTCCCGCGCCAAGCGGCGAACGGACCCGAGGAGGCGCAAACCGCGCAAGTGCCACGCCCAAAGACGCTCGTGCTCGGACCTAAGGCCCTCTATGCGGCCGAGTCTTCTTGGTTGGACTGTTCCAAATGTACCCAACGGTCTATCTTCACAAGACGACCCGTGGCGCCGAGAAAGTCGCTCAGTTCGTGCTCGAACGCGTTGCGACTCTAATCAGCAATGGAGACGCGCCTGCGGTCGGACTGCCCGAAAATCACCCACTGGTTATTTTCTTCAAGAACCCTGAGAGTTCATCCTCTCTCTGCGACCTGGACGACGCAATTGTTTACAGCGCGTTCGCCATGCTTCGGACATCTCCCGATGCGTTGATCTCACAGTTTTCTAATAGCTTGTTATCACGCCGCCTTCTCAAGTCGATGGACCTCCTCGCGATGGCGAGGAACGATCTCCCGGGGGTGGCCGAAGCGGAATACGAAAAGGCGATCAAGAAATTTCGCGGCTCGGTCGAGGAAAAGATCAAAGCGTGGAAAGGGGAAAAAGCCGGTCGAGATGGCCGCATTCTCTTCGACTACCCTGATCGGCAAATTTACAAGGACCTGGGCGACGACTCGTTATTGAGCCACATATCGGATTCGCGACGGAGGGAGGCTGGTTCGCCTGCGCGAGCGCTCCGAGTCCGTCCGCGCCATTGGTACTTTTTTTGCCATTCGCGCATACATCGCCGAAGATGACAAAGAAGCGCGTCGATTCGTCGAGGAGTGCGTTTCCGCCGCCATCAGGGGAGAGGCATCGTGAGCGACGCTCAATTCTCACTACGGGATCGTATGAGGCTCGTCGCCGAAATCGTGCGCGACGCCGGCGGGACAATTGTTGGCCGAACTCGATTGCAAAAGTCGGTTTGTCTTTTATCGTTGGCCGGCTTCGAGGATAAGTTCCGATTCGCCTACAAACATTATGGGCCATTTAGCGAAGCGTTGGCGGATTCCGCCGATCTCGCCAGTGCTTTTGACGTGATATCGGAACAGCGTAAGGAGAGTTCTTGGGGCGGAACGTACTCTGTTTATTCGGTAAAGGATTTGGAGGGGGAAGATCAGGGTGCTCGAGGTCGGCTTTTGCATGAAGCCGCGAATTCGGACGCGATTCTCTTGGAGTTAGCCGCAACTGCTGGTTATCTTTTCAAAGAGGAAAATTGCCAAGAACCTTGGGCAATGACGGCACGGCTAAAGCCGGACAAGTCCGCGGACGGTCGATTGGAGCTCGCAAAGGACTTGTACCGTCGATTGCGTGAAGCGTCCGAGGATGCGCTCCCTAAGATTGGCTCGGCGTAAGGCGAGCCGTCCAGAAAGGTGAAGGAGGACGCCTCCTCGCCCCCTTCACCCGAACAGCCCGTGCAGGAACCATTTGGCGCGGGCGGTTTCGCGTCCGTAGAGCCCTTCGCGATAGAGCCAGAAGCGCCGGCCTCCGGTGTCCTCGGCGTGGAAATAGTCGCGGGTCAGCGCGTCGTTGCGCCACCATTCGGCGGCGATGCGCTCGGGGCCTTCGATGGCGGCGATCTCATGCAGGACCCGGCGCCATTTGAAGCGCAGCGGCGGCCCGTCCGGGATTTCGGCGATCGCCTCGATCAATTCCGGCCGTTCGAACAGGCGAATGGGCCGGGTCGGCGAACGTGCGTTCGCGGCCGGTTCGCTTTGCGTGAGAGTGAGCGCGAGCCGGGATTGGCGCGTTGCGCGCGTCGCGCGCGGGGAAGGCGGCGACGGAAAGTTCCGGGACATGCGCATCGATGAGCTCCAGCCGCGTCACCCGGCGGGCGCCGAGCCGCGCGCTCAACTGGTCGACGAGGTCGGCCAGACCGCGCTCCTGCTCACCATCCCCGGCCTGTTCGAGCGTCCTTTGCGCGGGGGCGAGCGGCTCGGCGACGAGGCAAGACAGGCGCACCACATCGACGCCATAGCCGGCGTCGAACTCGTCCTCGCCCGGCGCGTCGAGGCGTTCGCGAAACAGCCGCGCGATCGTCGCGGGATCGTTGAGCGGCCGGCTGGCGCCCACGGCGATGCGGCGCACCGCGCCATCGACGCGAAAGAGGCGCGCTTCGAGCCGGCGCGCGCCCTTGGCCTGACGCTCGAGCAGGACCGCGAGGTCCCGCGCCAGCCGGGCGATCGTCCCCTCGACATCCTCGCGTCGGCAGATCGGACTGGCGAAGCGCCGTTCGGCGGAAAAGTCCGGCGCGGCGAAGCGCGGCGAAATGGCGCCGCGCTCCCGTCCGCAAAGCGCATCGAGACGGCTCATCACCTCGGCGCCGAAGCGCGCGGCGATCGGCGCACGCGGGCGCAGCGCGACGTCGCCGATGCGGCGCAGGCCGGCGCGGGCCAGATCGGCGACAGTTTTTACGTCAAGGCCGAGCGCGGCGAGCGGCAGGTCATGGAAGATTTTGGCGAAGGGCCGCTCCGCCAGGCCCGTCGGGGCGATCCGCCGGTCGGAAAACCGCGCCAGCGCCCAGGCTGCGCGCGGCGCGTCGGCGACGCCCAGAGCGACCTCGAAACCCTGGGCGGCGAGGCGCGTTGTGATCTCGTCGGCCATTTTCGCTTCGTCGCCGAACAGATGGGCGACGCCGGAAATGTCGAGCATGAGCCCGTCCTCGCCATCGAGCGCGACAAGCGGGGTGAAGCGCGAGCACCAGTCGGCGAGGCGGCCAAGCAGCCGCGCCTCTTCTTCCGGCGCGGCTTCGACGGCGATGAGATCGGGGCGGCGCGCGCGCGCGTCGGCGAGCGACAGGCCGAGCGCGAGGCCGAGGCTGGCGGCCAGCCGGTCGACGCAAACGAGCTGCTGCGCGCCCTTGATCTTGGCGATGGCGACGAGCGGGGCGGCTTTTCCGCCGGGGCCGGCCTCAGCCGCGCGCCGCGCTCGCGCCCGATCGGTCGGCAAACGCGCGAACCACAGGGAGAGAAATCGTCGGGTCACCGAAACACCTTTCGTCGCTACGCCATTCGAGGCGGATGATCCGCGCCTCGTCGAAGCCGCGCGCCGGCGGCCCTTGCGCGGAGGGCCGCAGCCGCGCTTTCAACAGCCGCGCCGCGAAGGCGGGAACGCCCGGCAGGCCGAGCCGGCCGCCCGCCGGCGCAACCGGCCGGCTCGAAGCCGCGGCGATCTCAAAGCGCGTTTCGGCGGCGCTCGAGAGGGCGTCGGCGCGCCCGAACGCGCCGCCATGAACGAGCAGGGCCGGCGCGCGGCCGGCCCTCGCGGCAAGCAGCAGCCGGCGCGAGGCGGCGAGGCCGTAATGCTTCGAAAGACTCCACATTTCGCCGACCACGGCGGCCAGCGCGCCGCTTTTGAGCGCCTCCTCCATCGCCCACAGCAAGGCGCGCGCGTCGGGCGCGCGCACCAGGATGAGCCGGTCGAGGCTGAGGCCATGCGCGGCGAGGCCCGGCCCGTAGAGGGCGCCGGTCTCGCGCGCGCAAAAATCCTCGCTGATCAGCAGCGCCGCCGAAGAGCGCGGCGACGCCGCGACGAAACGCGCCGCCAGCGCCAGGGCGAAGCCGATCGCCGCCGCGCCGTCGCCCGCCTGCGCAGGCGCGATTTCGTGCAAGGCGTCGCCCGACAGGCCGCCGCCCAGCGCCGGGTCGAGCGCGGGCGCGACGGAGAGCCTGGGCGGCGCGCCGGCGCGCGCGGGGCCCGGATGAGCCTCGAGGCCGGCGATGGCGCTGCGCAAATGCGCCATCCTTTCCGCTTTGTCGCCCGGCGACATTCGTTTCAGCATCCTGTTGTTCGCTCTTTGTTCTAGTTTTGGCCGAATGCCGGAGAGAGTCAAGCCGCCGGCCCCGGCGTCCGGGAATTTCTCTTCGGCGCCTCTTAAATCGGCTTTCGATCGATCTATGTTCATCGAACAGTGATCGAGATACAGATATCGTTGATCATATTATTGTGAAGAAGGAAAATATCATGTTCAAGATTGTGCTCGGAACCGCCGGCCTCGTTCTGGCCCTGGGCGTCGCCGACGCCAACGCCATTCCCGTCCTCAACAGGGACGCGAGCCCCTACGTCGTGCTGAACGGGTCGGCCCAGCCATCCAACGGCATCGTGTCGGTGATCGAAGGACGCTCGGCCTTTACGGCTACGCCCGCCAGCGGCGCCAGCCTGGTCGCGACGCCTCGCCTGCAGGGCCGGACCAATCGCTGATCTTCGGCCCGTAGACACCGTTGATTTTCATTTCAAATCGGAGACTACCATGCGTGAACTTCTCTTTGCGATCGTGCGGGACCTGACCGTGTTCGGCACGCCGCACTGGAGCGCGACCGCCGGTTGCGGCCACTTCTCGCGATTCTGACCTCGCCCCGACGCTCACCCGGCAAGCGGCGTCTCAGGGCGCCGCTCGCCCCGCTCAACGCCTTCGCCGCGGCGCCGGGATCGAAAACCCGGCGCCGCGGCGATTTGTCGAGGAACCCCTGAAACCTGAAAGCGTTTGACAAGAAACAGTCCGTATTGAAGATGCGACCAACGCTCCCCGATGCGTCTGGAACAAGAAATGCACCACGAGGGAGCGGCGGGCGGACAAGGAGGCGGCGATGGGTCGTATGGCAACCAAACAGGTCCCGCCCAAGACTTACGTAATCTCCCTTGAAAACCGCAAGGCGCGCGGCTCCGGCTATGAGCGGCGCGAAGAGATTCTGCGCGCCGCGCGCGAATTGTTTCTGGAGCATGGCGTCGAAGGCGTTTCCACCCGGCAGATCGCCGCCCGCGTCGGCATCTCGCAGACCGCGCTCTATGTCTACTTCAAGAGCAAGGAGGAGATGCTCGACCGGCTGGTCGATGCGGCGCTCCGCAAGCTCGGCGTCGCGCTCGACGCGGTAAACGACAGTTGCTCCGATCCGGTCGACTTTTTGCGCGCCAATCTGCGCGAATACATCCGGTTCGGCCTGAGCCACCCCGATGAGTATCGTCTCGTCTTCATGCTGCGCGACGCACGGAAGATCGACCCTGCGCTCAGCAAGGAGCACAATCCGGTCGGCGACGCGTTGTTCAATGCGCTGAAGAGCCGGATCGAGCAGGGCGTCGCGTCCGGGAAATTGCGGTGCCTCAAGACCGGACGGGCGGCGGCCCAGTCGGTCTGGGCGGCGATGCACGGCCTGGTCGCGCTGCGCCTCGCCTTTCCCGATTTCGATTGGGTTCCGGTCGACGAACAAATCGACGGCCACGTCGATATGGTGCTGCACGGGATCATCGGAACCGCCGATCGTCATGCGAAGCCGGCCGCTGAGGCGCCGACGCTCGCGGCGCCGGTCGGCTAACTCGGCCCAGCGTAACGCCGATCGGCGATCCTCCCGCGGCTCACCCGACGCCTCTGTCTATAAATCTATCGATTTAGTAGACATATCCTCGCAAAACCCCTATACCGTCGCGGCGTCAAACGTGAGGTCGCGCCCGTCCGGCAGGGTCGCGCGTCTCGCGCGCGCGCCCCGCCGGGAGCTTGATTTTTGACCGCCACGCCCGCCATCGATTTGCTCCATTCTGCGCCCAAACGCGGCGCTTCCGTTCATCCAGGGCGTGGTCCCGGGCATGAGGTCGAAATGGCGCGGCCAGATCCGCAATCGGCGGCGCGCGACGAAGCCGCCGCGAGCGACTGGGACACCGCGCTCTATCTTAAATTCGAGGCCGAGCGCACCCAGCCGGCCCGCGATCTGCTGGCCCGCGCGCCGCCGAATGCGCGGCGCATCGTCGATCTCGGTTGCGGCCCCGGCACCAGCACCCAGTTGCTCGCCGCGCGCTTTCCCGACGCCGAAATCACCGCCATCGACGATTCCGAGCAGATGCTCGCCGCCGCGCGGGCGCGACTGCCGGGGATCGCCTTCCACAAGGGGGATATCGGCGCCTGGCGGCCCGCGGTCAGACCCGACCTGATCTTCGCCAACGCCGCGCTGCAATGGCTGCCTGACCATCACCAACTCGTTCCGCGGCTGATGTCGTTCCTCGCCGAGGGCGGCTGCCTGGCGATCCAGATGCCCGACAACCGGCAGGAGCCGTCGCACGCCCTGATGCGCATGGTCGCCGCCGACGGGCCATGGGCCGATCGCCTCGTGCCGGTGGCCAAGACCCGCGGGCTGATCGGCATCTATTCCGACTATTATGCCTGGCTGAAACCGTTGAGCGCCCAGCTCGACATCTGGCAGACGACCTATGTCCATCCGCTGCCCGGCGTCGGCGCGGTGGTCGACTGGTTCCGCGGCAGCGCGCTGCGCCCGTTTCTCAATCCGCTCGACGAGTGCGAGCGTGAGCAATTCGTCGCCCGCTATATGAAGGAGCTTGCCGACGCCTATCCGCCCGAGCCGGACGGGCGCCTGCTGTTTCTCTATCCGCGCCTGTTCGTCATCGCCGTCAAACCCGGCGCGAGGAATTGAGCCCGCCGGCGCCCTGGCCTCGGCCGCTCCTTCACTCGTCGTCGTCGGCGTGCTCGTGATGAAGCTCGATATGCGCCTTGGCGGCTTCTCCCGCGTGATGTTCGGCGTGCTTGTGATGCGCATGGGCGAGATGCGCATGATGCGCGCCCGCTTCGTGATCGCCGTCGGCGACGTGGCCGGCGGCGGCGCGGTGATGTTCGGCGGCCTCTTCGTGATGCTTTGCGGCGTGCTCGTGATGCTCGGCGGCGTGCTTGGCGTGAGGCATGGTCGTCTCCCGTATTGGCCGCATCTTGCGGACGGCGTGCAATAGCGTCATCCTGCGACAACGCCGCGACGGCCGGCCGCGCCGCTGGCGCCGTCCCTCCCTTTCGACTCGCCACGAGGCCCATGCGCAAGCGCGCCGATATCGCCCTCGTCGAACTTGGCCATTTTCCGAGCCGCGCGCGCGCCCAGGCGGCGATCGGCGCGGGGCTGGTGTCGGTCGACGGCGTCGTCTTGCGCAAGCCGTCCGAAGGCGTCGCTCCCGGCGCGCTCATCGAGGCGCGCGCCGCCCATCCCTGGGCCTCGCGCGGCGGCGTCAAGCTGCAGGCGGCGCTCGACGCGTTCGGGCTCGATCCGCGCGGCCGCGATTGCCTCGACATCGGCGCTTCGACCGGCGGCTTCACCGACGTTCTGCTGACGCGCGGCGCGCGCCGGGTCACCGCCGTCGACGTCGGCCACGGGCAACTCGCGCCGCGACTGCGCGCGGATGGGCGCGTGATCGTTTACGAAGGACGCGACGCGCGCGATCTCGCCGCCGATCTCCTCGAAGCGCCGCCGACGGCGATCGTCTGCGACGTCAGCTTCATTTCGCTGCGTCTGGTGCTGCCGCGCGTGTTGCCGCTGGCCGCCGCCGAGGCCTGGCTGGTCGCGCTGATCAAGCCGCAATTCGAGGCGGGACGCGCCCATATCGTGAAGGGCGCGGTCAGGGATGCCGCGATTCACGCGCAGGTCTGCGCGGCGATCGAAGCCTGCGCGCAGGCGCTCGGCTGGTCGAGCCTCGGGACCATCCCCTCGCCGATCTCCGGCGGCGGCGGCGCGAAGGAATTTCTGTTTGCCGCGCGTCATGGATGAACCGCGCCGTCGAGGAGCTCACGATCGACGGCCTCGGCGATCGCGGCGAGGGGCTGGCGCGGTCGGCGCACGGCCCCCTCGCCATTCCCGGCGCGTTGCCCGGCGAACGCGTGCTGGCGCGCATCGACGGCGCGCGCGGCAGGCTCGTCGATATTCTCGCCCCGAGCCCCGACCGCATCGCGCCGATTTGCGCGTATTTCGGCGATTGCGGGGGCTGCGCGGCGCAGCATCTTGCGCCGACGCTCTACGCCGAGTGGAAGCGCGGCCTGCTGGCCGCCGCGCTCGCCAAGGCCGGCGTCGTCGCGCCGCCGGGACCGCTGGTCGACGCGCATGGCGAGGGACGGCGGCGCGCGACGTTCCACGCGCGTTTCGGGGCCGGGCCGGCCGGCGTCGAAATCGGCTTCATGCGCATGCGCGCCCATCACATCGTGGAAATCGCGAACTGTCCGGTGCTCGCGCCTGCGATGGCCGACGCGCTGGGGGCGGCGCGCGCCTTTGCCGAATGTTTGCGCGGCGTCGGCAAACCGCTGGATATCAACGTCACCGCGACGCTGACCGGGCTCGATGTCGACGTCAGAGGCTGCGGCGCTCTCGATTTTTCGACGCGCCAGGCGTTGATCGAGGCGGCGGGCCGGCTGGATGTCGCGCGGCTGGCCAACCACGGCGAGATCCTTATCGAGCGGCGCGCGCCTGAAGTCCCGATGGGCGCGGCGCGCGTCCGTCCGCCGCCCGGCGGGTTCCTTCAGGCGACGCTCGAAGGCGAGCGCATTCTGGCCGAGCTAACGATAGCCGCCGTGCGAGGCGCGCGCCGCGTCGCCGACCTGTTCAGCGGCGCCGGCGCGTTCGCGCTGCGGCTGGCGGCCGCCCACGATGTTCACGCCGTCGAGATCGACCGCCCGGCGCTCGCCGCGCTCGCCCGCGCCGCCGGCGAGACGCGCGGCCTGCGTCCGGTCGCCTGCGAGGCCAGGGACTTGTTCCACCGCCCGCTGAGACACGAGGAACTGGCGCCCTTCGACGCCGTCGTCTTCGATCCGCCGCGCGCCGGCGCGCCGGCCCAGTCGCGCGAACTGGCGGCAAGCGCCGTTCCAACGATCGTCGCAATATCCTGCAACGCGGCGAGCTTCGCGCGCGACATGAGCATTCTCACGGCGGGCGGCTACCGCCTCGAGTCGGTCACGCCGATTGACCAGTTTCGCTTCTCGCCGCATATCGAGATCGTCGGCGTGCTGAGAAAGCCGCCTGCGAGAAGGTCCACGCGGGCGAAACGACCGCTGGGGAAGGGATTGTTGGGATGAACGACGCCGCGCAGCCGCCGGATGTCCTTGCTGGCCTCGCGGGAATCGTCGGCGCCTCGCATGTGGTGACCGATCCCGATTTGATCGCCGGGCATCTGGTCGAGCCGCGCGGGCTCTATCAGGGCAGGGCGCTCGCCCTGGTGCGGCCGGATTCGACGGCGCAAACGGCGCGGGTCGCCGCGTTCTGCAACGATCGGCGCGTCCCGGTGGTGCCGCAAGGCGGCAACACCGGGCTGGTCGGCGGCCAGATCCCCGATTCCAGCGGCGGCGAAATCGTGCTTTCGCTGCGGCGCATGGACCGCGTGCGCGAGGTCGACGCGGACGCCAATGCGATGATCGTCGAGGCGGGCGTCACGCTGGCCAACGCCCAGGCCGCGGCGCAGCGCGCCGACCGGCTGTTTCCGCTGTCGCTCGCCTCCGAAGGGACCTGCACGATCGGCGGCAATCTGTCGACCAACGCCGGCGGCGTCGCGGTGATCGCCTATGGCAACGCGCGCGATCTGGTTCTCGGCGTCGAGGTCGTGCTGGCGGACGGGCGGGTGATCAACGGCCTCACCAAATTGCGCAAGGACAACACCGGTTACGATCTCAAGAACCTGTTCATCGGCGCCGAGGGCACGCTGGGGATCATCACGGCGGCCGCGCTCAAGCTGTTTCCCAATCCGCGCTCCCTGGCGACCGCTTTCGTCGGCCTCGCCGATCCGGCGCAGGCGTTGCGGCTTCTGGAGATTGCGCGTCAGTTCGCCGGCGCCGGCGTCACCAGCTTCGAACTCATTCCGCGCATTGGCATCGATTTCGTCCTCGCGCACGCCGCGGGCGCGCGCGATCCGCTGGGCGCCAGGCATCGCTGGTACGTGCTGATCGAAATCTCTTCGCAACTGACCACCGGCGTCGACGAGACGATGGAAGCGGTGCTGCAGGCGGCGCTCGAACGCGGCGTGATCGAGGACGCGAGCATCGCGGCGAGCCAGCAGCAGCGCCTCGCGTTCTGGCTCCTGCGCGACTCGCTCTCCGAGGTGCAGGGCAAGGAGGGCGGCTCGATCAAGCACGATGTCAGCGTGCCGGTCAGCGCGGCGCCGGCGTTCCTGGCGCGGGCCAGCGAGGCGGTGGAGGCGTTCATTCCGGGCGCGCGGGTGGTGCCGTTCGGCCATCTCGGCGACGGCAACATTCATTTCAACGTTTCGCAGCCGATCGGCGCCGACCGGACGGCGTTTCTGGCGCAGTGGGAGGCGATGAACGAAGTCGTGCACGGCGTCGTCGCGCAGTTCAACGGCTCGATCTCGGCCGAACACGGGGTCGGCCAGTTGAAACGAACGCTATTGAGAAAAACCAAGGACCCCGTCGCTCTCGAAGTGATGCGCGCGCTGAAGGCGACGCTCGATCCCCGCGGAATTTTGAATCCGGGCAAGGTGCTGTAAATTCGGCGCGCGCGAATCGCGATTGGCTCGCCGATGTTCGGGATTGATGTCTCACACCGTTCCCAACCGCCTTTGCTGCGCCTTGCGCGCCATGACCGCCAAGGCGGGCTGATGCGGAGTTTCGGCGCCGTTCCGCTCGCCGCGCTGCTGCTCTTCGGCGGCCCGCTCGCCGGGCTCGTCCGCGCGCAATCGCCGTCGCCTTGCGGGCCGGCGCGTTTCGAGGGGGCGAGCTACACGGTCTGCACCTTCGACGCGCGTCGGGACGACATCAGGATCAATTGGAAGGGCGCCGACGGCCATGCCTATGGCGGCTTCTCCAGTCTCGCCGAGGCGCTGCGGGCGCGCGGGCGCCAGCTTCGTTTTGCGATGAACGGCGGCATGTTCGAGGCCGATCTTTCGCCGGTCGGCCTGTTCATCGAGGACGGCAAGCAGGAGCACAAGGCCGATCTGCGCGACGGCGCCAGCAACTTTCACCTGAAGCCGAACGGCGTGTTCTATGTCGGCGACGGCGGCGCCGGAATCGCCGAGACGGCGCGCTTTCTCAGCGCCGGGCCCCTGGCGCGCTATGCGACCCAGTCGGGTCCGATGCTGGTGATCGACGGGCGCATCCACCCGAAGATCCTGCCGACCGGCACCTCCGCCAAGATCCGCAACGGCGTCGGCGTGCGCGATGGCCGGACGGTGGTGTTTGCGATTTCCGACGCGCCGGTGACGTTCTACGATTTTGCGCGGCTGTTCCGCGATGCGCTCAATTGCCCGAACGCGCTGTTTCTCGACGGCACCGTGTCGAGCCTGTTCGCGCCCGACCTGAAGCGCGACGACGCGCTGGCGCCGATGGGCCCGATCATCAGCGTTTCCGCGCCAGCGGCGCATTGATGCGATGCGCGGCGGGCGCGAGTGGCGCGCGTCAGCCAGATTGAGCGGGCGGCCGGCCTTCTCGTTCCCCCTTGTGGGGGAAGGCCGGGATGGGGGGTCGCACGGACCTGACGGAAAGCGTGGGTGCGCCTCAATTGGATAGGGCGACCCCCCTCCCTAACCCGCCCCCACAAGGAGGGAGGGAATATCGGCGTGGTTCCAGTTCGGTTCAAATTGAATGACGCGCTCGAGTGGAATTTATGATCGAACTGGTCGGGATGAATAAACAGGGCGATATTGTATCTGACGGGACCATAGATACGCGTTGCGTCGTCCCAAGGTCACTTGGCTTTCCAGCGAGGAAGGCATATCTTTTCTGCGCGATGCACATCGTTGGCGATAGCGACCGTATTCGCCGCAGGCTCAAAACGCGCAAATTTCGCGGGCTGCGTTGGGTGATTTATCGCGCCTTGAGCGCACTCCAACGCGCGCTGGACATCTCATTTCCGCTACATCCTCCGGACAGCCCGCCGCCGCCGATGCCGATCGCAAGCGCCGCCGCCCTTCGAGAAGGCGCGTTGCTCTCCGAAAACATTCGAGCCGTGGCGGAGGAAGGCGAAAAGGCAGCTTAGCGCAAAATAGCCTCCATGCGAACAAAGGCTCAATAGCGAAGCCTGCGCGCAATTGCGGCGCCATTCCATCGCTTCGCACCCTGCTCACATCTGACCGCCCGGCGGTTTCGCGCCCGGCCTGCGGACGGCTGTGAAGACGCGCGCCGGCCGGGTCATCGCCTCGAGGCCCAGCGCGTCCTTCAGTTCGGCTTCGGTCAGCAGGCCTTCCTCCAGCACCAGGTCGGCGACCCGCCGGCGCTCGTCGAGCGCGCGCCTGGCGATGCGCGAGGAGGTTTCATAGCCCAGCGCCGGCCCCAGCGCGGTGATCAGGCCGATGCTGTCCTCGACCAGCGCCAGGCACCGCTCGCGATCGGCTTCGATGCCGGTGATGCAGCGGCGGGTGAGCGTGTCGATCGCGGCGGTCAGCATGCGCAGCGAGGTCAGCACGCAATAGCCGATGGTCGGCTCGAAGGCGTTGAGCTGCAACTGGCCGCCCTCTGCGCACATCGTGACCGTCAGGTCGTGGCCGATCACCAGGAAGGCGACCTGGCTCACCACTTCGGGGATCACCGGATTGACCTTGCCGGGCATGATCGACGAGCCCGCCTGCACGGCGGGCAGACGAATCTCGCCGAACCCGGCGCGCGGCCCCGACGACAGCAGGCGCAGGTCGTTGCAGATTTTCGACAGCTTGACTGCGACGCGCTTCAGCACGCCGGAAAACAGCACGAAGGCGCCCATGTCCGAGGTCGCCTCGATCAGGTTCGAGGCCAGCATCATCGATTCCCCGGAGGCGCGCGCCAATTCCTCGACCGCCAGCGACGCGTAGCGCGGATCGGCGTTGATGCCGGTGCCGATCGCCGTGGCGCCGAGGTTGACCTCGCGAAACAGCGCCGCCGCCTCGCCGATCCGCGCGATGTCCTCCTTGACCGTGGTGTGAAAGCCGTCGAATTCCTGGCCGAGCGTCATCGGCACGGCGTCCTGCAACTGGGTGCGGCCGAGCTTCAGCACGTCGGCGAATTCCACCGCCTTGGCCTTGAACGCGTAGGCGAGCTCCTGCAGCGCCTTGACCAGCGGCGCCGTCGCGAAAATCATTCCGAGCCGCAGCGCGGTCGGATAGGCGTCGTTGGTCGACTGCGCCATGTTGACGTCGTCGTTGGGATGCAGGCTCGCATAGTCGCCCTTCGGTCTGCCCATCAACTCCAGCGCGACATTGGCGATCACTTCATTGGCGTTCATGTTGGTCGAGGTGCCGGCGCCCCCTTGCACCGCGTCGACCACGAACTGGTCGAGGAAGCGGCCCTCGCGGGCGATGAGCTCGCAGGCGCGGTCGATCGCGTCGGCCTTCGCCGGCGGCAACTGGCCGAGCCGCCGGTTGGCGCGCGCCGCCGCCTGCTTGACCAGCGCCAGCGCGCGAACGAGCTCGGGAAAATGGCCGACCGGCACGCCGGTGATCGGAAAATTCGCCACCGCGCGCAGCGTGTGGACGCCCCAATAGGCGTCGGCCGGCACTTCCACTTCGCCGAGCATGTCATGCTCGCGCCGCGTCGCGACATTGGCGAGCGCGACCTGGCGGGTCGAAGCGAGAGCGAGCGTCGCGTCCGGCCCGGAGGCGTCAGGCGGACCGGCGTGCTTGCCCGTGGATTTCCTGGTCATCGCGCGATCCTACGCGAGAAGCGGCGGATTGACGAGAAGGCGGGGCGGGGCGGGGCGGACATCGGGTGCGCGTCGAGAGTCCGCCGACGAACTGATCTTCGCGGAGCGCGGCGCCCCGGCCGAGGAGGCTTCAAATTGCGATCAGGAATGCTTCTCGATATGCGCGGCCAATTTTCCGCCTTCGTGGTCCTTGACCAGCTTGGTGAGGGAGGGCTCGTCCAGCGTCGCGAGGACATGCGCAAGCGTGTCGGTGTCTTTGAAACCCGAGGCGAAGCCAGCCCCGTAGTGCTTGCGCAAAGTCCCAACATGCGTGTTGCCGTGCTTGCGGCTGATCTCGCCATTCTTGTCGCGATGACGGTGATCCAAACCTGGGCTTGTCATTGATTCCCCCTGTTCCGCTTCAACCGCCGTCTGCGCGTGGTTCTGACGGCAGTCCGCATCCCATGTTAGTGGATGACGACGCCCGGCGCTATGGCTGGGAACCGCGGCGGGGCGCTACGACGTCCGTCTTTCTCAGCGCGTTGGTCCGCGCCGCGCGCCTCGTGTGACCTGCCGCGCGCGCGTCACCGCGCCATTCATCCCTTCAACCCACGCGTTCCCAACTCGCGCGCCGCGTTCCAGAAGCGCAAGACACGGACTTCGTTCTTGTCGTCGTCGACTGTGTAGATGATCCAGAACGCCGTTCGTCTCGAGACGGTGAAGAGCAACGCCTTGTAAGGGGCGCCCACCTCCGCGAAGAACGAAAACGAATTGGGCGAGACGGCGATCGTCCGTTCGATCGCATCATAGAACGCTTCCACATATTTTCGCGCGGTGTCTTCGCTGTAGCGACGAAGATATTCATAAAAGTCATCGATCTCGCGTTGTGCGAGCGCGTCGATCACCACGCGATATCTCATATCGAACTACGCGCGCCCGGAATAAATCTTTCCAAATCGGCGGCGCTGATCGTCGCGATCATAGACAACGAATTCCCCCGCATCGATACGCGCGTCGGCAGCCTTGAGGTCTGTGACAAGCTTCTCGCGTTCAGCCGCCGAGAGCGCCTCGACCTCCTCCAACGCAATGGATGGAACGACGAGAGTGTCGGGCTTGTCGATTGCCGGTTTGACCGTTTTCGTCATGGCCACAGCATACTACCCGACGCCCGAATTCTCAAACGGTGACGAACAGACTTCAAAAAACAACGTTGCGGCAGAACTCGGCAACCGTTCCCCCCCGGCATCGCCGCACGAACTTTTCGTCCGCCCCATCACCGTAAATCCAGGCTCGACTACCGATCGCCCGCCCGCAAGACGCGCGTCAGCGGCAGCGAGGCCAGCGCCAGCAGCATGATCGCGGCGCCGGCGACGCCCAGCCAGGCGTAGCCGGTCGCCTTCAGCGTCAGGCCGCCGAGATAGGCCCCCGCCGCGCTGCCGAGATAGATGGCGGCGGCGTTCAGCGCCAGCAATGTCGAGGCGCGCGCCGGATCGAGCGCCACCAGCCGCGATTGTTGGGCGGCGAAGTTCCCGAAAATCGTCAGGCTCCAAATCCCGACCAGCGCGAGGGTCAGCGCGAACGGCGCCGCAAGTCCGGTCAGCGCCGGCATCAACAGCACGCTGCTGACGCCAACGCCGGCAAGCGTCCTGTCCGGGCCGAGGCGGTCGCTCAAGGCTCCGCCGAGAATGTTTCCCGCCACCCCGCAAATGCCGAACGTCGCCAGGACGAGCGTGACGCCGTTGCGATCGGCGTCGAAGCGCGCCTCGACGAACGGCGCAAGGAACGTGTAGACGCAATAGGTGGCGGCGAAGAACAACGCGGTGAAGCCGACCGCGACGACGAATTTCGGCGTGCTCGCCGTCGTCGCGAGAGTCGCGAGCGAATTGGCGGGGATTTTCAGGCCTCGCGGCGTCGCGGCGAACAGCACCATCGCTCCGACGCTCGCGAGCAGCGCGACGAGCGCGAACGCCCAGCGCCAGCCGAAGGCGTAGCCGAGCCAGGCGCCGAGCGGCACGCCGAAGCCCTGGGCGATGGTGAAACCGAAGAACACGAGGGAGAGCGCGCGACCGCGCTCGGCCGGCGTGACGACCGAGGCGGCGACAGCCGCCTGCGCGGGCGTCACCAGTCCGGCGCCGACCGCCATCGCCGCGCGGCCGAGCAGCACAACGCCGAAATTCGGCGCCGTCGCGCATAGCAACGCGCCCAGGGCGAACAGCGCCATGCTGGCGACGAGCAGCCGCGCGCGCTCGACCGCGCCGGTCAGCGCGACGAGGACGGGCGAGGTGAGCGCATAGGCCAGCGCATAAGCGGTCATCGCCCAGGCGGCGTCCGCCTTGGACAGCGCGAAAGCGTCGGCGATCGGCGACAGCACGCCGATGACCACGAAGGCGCCCAGACCGATGATGAAATTGGCGAAGGAGAACAGCAGGAGGAGCGGGCGGCGGGTCATCTGTTCGGAACTATGGGGGAGCGCGCCGCGGTTGACAACGACCTCGGAGCGGCGCGGCTACGGCCGGGCGCGGGCCTGTCAAACCTCCGCAATGACCTCGTAGTGCTGAACCCTGTCGTCGTAGCTCGCCAGCGCGGCGACGGCTCCCGGCTCGACGACCGCCTTGCCGACATCGGCTCCGGCGAACGCCCGGATCGCCTCCATCGACGTCCATCGCGTGAGCACCACGAATTCGATCTCGTCGTTGAGGTCTCGCCGACTGAGATGCGCTCCAAGGAATCCTTGAACGCGCTTCAACTCGGGCGCGACGTGGTTCTGAAAATGGGCTGGGTAGGCTTCAGCATTGGAGCGCGCCGCGCGTCCGCGCCACTCACGAATGATCATCTGACGCCTCCGCGCCGCTCCGTCATCCCACCTGCCCACGATGCCGCAGGTAGGCGTCCGCCAGCACGCAGGCGACCATCGCCTCGCCGACCGGGGTCGCGCGGATGCCGACGCAGGGGTCGTGGCGGCCTTTGGTGACGATCTCGGTCTCCTCGCCGTCGCGGGTGATGGTCCGGCGCGGCGAGAGGATCGACGAAGTCGGCTTGACCGCGAAGCGCGCGACGATCGGCTGTCCCGTCGAGATGCCGCCGAGCACGCCGCCCGCGTGATTGGCGAGAAACACCGGCTGGCCGTCATTGCCGATGCGCATTTCGTCGGCGTTCTCTTCGCCGGAAAGTTCGGCCGCGCCGAAGCCGGCGCCGATCTCGACGCCCTTGACCGCGTTGATGCTCATCAGCGCGCTCGCCAGCTCGCTGTCGAGCTTGCCATAGATCGGCGCGCCCCAGCCGGCCGGCGCGCCCTCGGCGACGATCTCGATCACCGCGCCGACCGACGAGCCCGATTTCCTGATCTCGTCGAGATAGGCGGCGAAAACCTCGGCGGCCTGGCGGTCCGGGCAGAAGAACGGGTTGCGGGAAACCTCGTCCCAATCCCAGTTGGCGCGGTCGATCCGGTGTTTGCCGATCTGCACCAGCGCGCCGCGAATCCTCACCCCTGCGACAATTTTACGCGCAACGGCGCCGGCGGCGACCCTCGCGGCGGTCTCGCGCGCCGACGAGCGCCCGCCGCCGCGATAGTCGCGAATGCCGTATTTCGCCTCGTAGGTGAAGTCGGCGTGGCCGGGGCGGAATTTGTCCTTGATCTCGCCGTAGTCCTTCGACCGCTGGTCGAGGTTTTCGATATAGAGGGCGATCGGCGCGCCGGTGGTCACGGGACGTCCGATCCGTTCGTCGACCATCACGCCGGACAGGATTTTCACTTCGTCCGGCTCGCGGCGCTGCGTCGTGAAACGCGAGGTTCCGGGCCGGCGGCGGTCGAGATCGGCCTGGATATCCGCCGCTTCCAGCGGGATCAGCGGCGGGCAGCCGTCGACCACGCAGCCGATTCCCGGCCCGTGGCTTTCGCCAAAAGTCGTCACCCGAAAGAGATGGCCGAAGGTGTTGTGAGACATGGCGCGCCGCCGTATTTCTTATGGTCGGGCGCCGGCGCCGTCAAACCGCGCCGCGGCGCCGAATCGGTTCGGCAAATCGCGGTGTCTGCCTCAATCAGGCCACAATCGGGCGCTCTCGCTGCTTCATTCGGTCGCTGGCCGCCCGCCATCGCCAGGCGATTTTCCTAATTCCATCAATGCTTCCGCGCTGGCGCTGGCGGGGTTAATACAATTTCCTGAACGCGCGTTCATCAACAATTCATCTTGGATTTGCCATGAAGCGTCCGCCTAAGTCGCTTTGAGCCCTCAGGCCGAAACACATGGAGAGAATCAATGATCAAGATACTTGCGGCGATCGGCCTCGGCTCGGCGCTCATGCTCGCCCCCGCTCTCGCCCTCGCCGATGACGCCGCGCCGGCTGCGCCCGCCGCCAGCACTGACACCGCCAAGCCGATGGCCAAGAAGCCGCCGATGAAGAAGCATCATATGATGAAGAAGCACCATACGATGAAGAAGACGACCAAGCCGATGACCAAGCCCATGACGCCGGCGCCCGACGCGACCCCGAAGACCTGATAGTCGAAAGCCCTCGCGAGCGGGCGCGCAAGGCGCGCTCGTCAGACGGTGAATCCAAGCCGCGTTCGTCTGGCCCGCTGGGGAGCCTGGCGGGCGCGGTTTTTTATCGGCGCGCGTTCGCGTCAGCCGACCCAGGAAAACCCGCCCTTGTCGAAAATCAGCGCGCGGCCCTGCCAGATTTCGGCGGAGGCGGCGCTGTCAGGCGCGACCCCGGCGAGCATGACCAGGAAGGCGCGCGCAACGCCGCCGTGCGCGACCACCAGGACGTCGCTGTCGCGCTCGTCGAGCCACGGCCTCAGGCGTGCGACCAGCGTCGCGTAGCTCTCGCCGTCCGGCGGCGTGAAATCCCATTTGTCGTTGGCGCGGGCTCGCATTCCGGCGGGATCGCGCGCGCGGATCGTGTCCCACGTCAGGCCCTCCCAGTCGCCGAAGCTCAGCTCCATCAGCCGCGCGTCGAGGCGATAGGGCTGGGGCGGCAGGCCCATCTCGGCGCGCGCGATCTCCATCGTATCGCGCGTCCGTCGCAGCGGCGAAGCCCAGAACGCGCCTTGTGCGTCGAGACGCGCGATTTCACCGCCCATGTGGTCGCGCAGGAAACGTCCGACGGCGGCGGCTTGCGCGCGCCCCTTGCCGTCGAGCGGCGTGTCGCGCTGGCCCTGCAGACGGTTTTCGGCGTTGTAGGCGGTCTGGCCATGACGGACGAAGACGATGCGGTGCGGGTAGGGCGGCGCCATCGCGTTCTTTCATTGCTGTCTGGTTGCGCTTTGCTGCGCCGCCGCGTGAGTCAGCGCGGCGCGTCGCGATAGCCCCATCGCCGCGCCAGCGCCAGGCAATCGGTCCAGGGCGAGACGCCGGCCGTCGTCGATATCGCGCGCATCGAGGCGGCGGCGCTCGCATGGGCGAGGGCGGCGCAGCGCTCGACGCTCCATTCCTCGTGCAGGCCATAGAGAAACCCAGCGGCGAAGCCGTCGCCGGCGCCGTTGACGCTGACGATCTGATCGGCGGGGATCGCCACCGAGCCGATCGCCAGACGCCTGCCGTCCCGCGCGCCGACCAACGCGCCTTCTGGGAAATGCACGGCGATCAGCTTCAAGGCGCTGCGCGCGAAAACCGCGTCGATGGCGCGGCCGATCGCCGCCGCGTCGGCGCCGCCCTCGGCGCGCGTCGCCACGCCGGCGACCGCGCCGATCTCGAAATCGTTGACGATGAGATAGTCGAGCCAGGGCAGGCATGGCGCCGCGAGAGCGGCGAGCCGTTCGCGCTCGATCGTCATCAGCTCGAGATTGGTCTCGAGGCCCGCGGCGCGCGCCGCCTTCAGAACCGCCGCCCAGCCGTTGGCCTCGCCGCGCCACGGCGCGTCCATCGTGCGATGCGTGCCGGGCAGGCCGAGGTGCAGCAGCCGCGCGGTGGTCTGCGCAAAGTCGAAATGATCGGGGCTGAGCAGCGCGGCGACGCCCTGATAGAAGAAATGGGTTCGCCGCCCGCTGCCACTGACGCAGAACGCGTCGACGCATTGCGTCGGCGCGCCGTCGAGCACACGAAGCCGCGTCCGATCGATGCCGGCAAGGTCGCACTGGCCGAGCAGAAATCGCCCGTCGTCGTCGTCGCCGACCGCCCCCATCGCCGTCACCGGCAAGGTCGGATCGAGCCGACGCAAATCCAGCGCCATGTTGCATCCTGCGCCGCCGCCCTGCCGGTCGATCGCCAGGATCTCGTTCGCCGTATCCTCGGCGGGCCATTCGGCGATCTGCTTGTTCAGATCGACGCACCACGTGCCGGCCGACACGACGCCGCTGCGCTGTTGCATGGCGCCGGGCTCAGGCCTGTTTCAAGGCGGATTCGGTGATCGCGTTGTCGGCCGCCAGATCACGCATCGGCATCAGGCCCTGCTTTTTCAGCGCGCCGTGATAGGCGGCGACCGCTTCGGAGGGCGCGACGGCGCCATCGGCGACGGCGCGCATGAACGTGATGATGTCCAGCGGCGATTCCGCCAGGTTGATCTTGCGCCCGAACAGCGCGACGCGCGCGCCGTATTTCTCCGCCTGGTGGATCAGCTCGAAACAGTCGCGCGTCGTTCCGGCGCCGCCGCCGAGCACGCCGACGATCAGGCCGGGGTCGAACGAGGCGAGTTCCTCGAGCGCCTTGGGGCCGTTGTAGGCGACCTTCAGGAATTGCGGCCGCTCGGCCTCGACCAGGCCGGCGAGGCAGCGCTGGATGCAGTCGTTCACATAATGGGGCGCGATTTCAGGCGCGATGCCGGTCGCCACATTCGGGTTGAAGACTTCGAGGAAATAATTGAACGCATTGGCCGAGGCGTCGCGGCGGAAGTCGGCGAACGCCTCCAGCGAGGCGACGTCGGCGTCGATGTCGTTGTTGAAGGTGATGGAATAGAGACCGAGGTCGGTCAATGCGACGGGCGCGTCCGGCCGCGGCGCGGCCGAGCCGAAACGCACGCGCGACAGGCTGGCCGAGCGAAAGGGACGCGAGGGCTTTGCGCTATAAGTGGCGCCGCGCATCACCCAGATGTCGGTCGTATCATTGGCGCGGATCGCCGGCTTGACCGCGCTGTTGGCGAAGGCGCCGCGCTTGACCATGTGCTCGAGGTTCGAGGCCGACGTCAGCATCACGTCGACGACGTCCTGCTCGACCACCGCCTGGATCTGATCGAGGAACTCGGCGCGTGTGCGGTAGCGCGTCCAGCCGCCGTCGGCTTGCCGCGCCGGGCCGCAGGCGGTCATGCTCGGTCCCATGTCGGGGTCCTTCGCGTCGGCGAGGATGAAATCGGCGCGGCGGTAGCGGCCGCCGCGAATTCGCGCGAGTTTCTCATCCAGTCGCGTCATCGCCATTTTTCTCCTGTGGGCCGGCGCATCGCGGGCGCTGGGCGGCCCGCCGGCTCGTTATATCGAGACGGGCGCTCGGCGCAAACCGGCGACGCGGCCCCGGTCGGCCACTTGACAGCCTTCGACGCACGGAACATCCCACCACGCGGCGCCGCCGGGGCGCCGGGGGTTTCAGGAGTCGACCGATGGCCAACAGCGAGCGCTTGCGGATATTGCTGATCGGCGCTGGCGGCACGCTGGGGCGAGCGGTGGTCAGCGAACTCGGCGCCCGCCACGACGTCGTCTCCGCCGGCTCCAAGTCGGGCGACATCCGGGTCGACATCGCCGACCCCGCCAGCATTGTGGCGGCGCTCGCGGCGGCCGGCCCGCTCGATGCGGTGGCTTGCGCCGCCGGAGCGGTGAACTTCGCCCCGCTCGGCGCGATCGCGCCGGCCGGCGTCGGCGAATCCGTCTACGGGCTCGGCCTCGTCAACAAGCTGATGGGGCAGGTCAACCTGACGCTGGCGGCGCGCGATTCCTTGCGCAATGGCGGCTCGATCACCCTGATCGCCGGCATTCTGAGTCAGGAGCCGATCGCGATGGGCTCGTCGGCCAGCATGGTCAATGGCGCGCTGGAGTCGTTTGCGCGCGCGGCGGCGATCGAATTGCCGCGCGGCCTGCGCATCAATGTCGTCAGCCCGACGGTGTTTGTGGAATCGATGGGAGGCTACGCGCCGTTTTTCCGCGGTTTTGAGCCCGTGCCCGTCGCGAAAGCGGCGCTCGCCTTCAGCCGCAGCATCGAGGGCCGGCAGACCGGCCAAGTCTACAGGGTCTAGAGCATGCGCATCACCCTGGCGGCCCTCGTCGCCGTGACGCTGGCGACGCTGGCGGTGTTTGCGCTGTGGCCGCAGATCGACCTCGATGTCGCGCGCCTGTTTGACAGCGCGGACGGCTTTGCCGGTCGCTCGTCGTTCGGACGCGCCATTCGCGACGTCTTCCGCTTTCTGCCGTTTGTGGTGTTGGCGGCCCTTGCCGCGCTCTACGGCTTGCGCCGCTTCGGGGTCGCGGTTCCCTATGCGCCGACCGGCCGCGCGCTGGTGTTTCTTGTCGCGACGATGGCGATCGGGCCCGGCCTCATCGTCAATCTCGGCCTGAAAGACCACGCCCACCGGCCGCGCCCGGTGCAGACCGCGCAGTTCGGCGGCAAGTTCGAGTTTCGCCCGTGGTACCGTTTTGACGGCGCATGCGAGAGGAACTGCTCGTTCGTGTCGGGCGAAGTCGCCGAAGCGTTCTGGCTGGTCGCCCCGGCCAGCCTCGCGCCGCCGCCGATGCGCGCCTGGACAATCGGCGGCGCGCTCGCCTTCGGCGCCCTCACCGCCCTGCTGCGCGTCGCCTACGGCGGGCACTACCTGTCCGACGTGCTGCTGGCGGCGCTCCTCATGCTGATCGTCGTGCAAAGCGCGCGGATGTTGCTGTATCGGCGCCGCGAGCCTTCGTGACGACGCCGGTAGGTTTGACCATTCAACCCGAAAGTGCAATAGTTGCACCACGAAGATTGACGTAGCGCTATGCCGACTCTGCGACGCTTTGGGTCCGTCAGCGTGCGAATGTACGCTGACGACCATCGGCCGCCGCACTTCCACATTGTCGGCCGTGAGTTTCAGGCGCTGGTGCGGATTTCAGATTTGACGGTGATCGCGGGGGAAGCCCGACCGACCGAGATCGCCGAAGCGCTGGCGTGGGCGCAAACGCATCGCGAAATGCTCGCGCTCAAATGGACGGAACTCAACGAACGAGGTTGACCATGCCGAAGAAAACCTTGCCGCGCATCGTCGCCGTGACGGCGGACGAGAGGCCTTTCACCCTGCGCATTCGTTGGGACAGGGGGGACGAGAGCCGGGTCGATGTGTCCGGCCTCATCGACGCTTTCCGTCTCTATGGACCGCTTCGGCGCTCGCCGGAAATGTTCGCGCGCGTGCGGGTCGGCGAGCACGGCGCGGACATCGTCTGGACGGATGAGATTGACATGGCCGCCGACACGCTGTGGCGGCTCGCCCAGGAGCAGGCGGGGATCACGATGTCGCCCGACGCATTCCGGCATTGGCGCGAGCGCAAGGCCTATACGCTCGACTCGGCGGCGCGCGCCCTTGGCGTCAGCCGCCGCATGGTGGCCTATTACGAGCAAGGCGCGAAACCGATCCCGCGCGTCGTCGCGCTTGCGACGCGCGCGCTCGAACGGGCGTGAGTTCGGACATTGTCCGCGAGGGATGACGGAGCGGACGCCGCTTGTTGGCGCTCCCGCGCGGACAGGCCCCAAACACGCCGCTCGGCTGGACGTCAGCTTGTCGAAATTCCGGAGTTGGGGCAGACTTTCGCCGCGTCGGCGCGTCGCGGACGCTTGTCGGATCGGGGGCCGCCATGTCTTGCACCGAATGGCCGCAGCGTCTGTCGCTGGTCGCGGGTTTGCTGTTTTTGCTGACGGCGCCCAGCGTCGCCCGCGCGCAGGTGGTCGCCTTCGGCGCCAGCAATGTCGAGGGCCATGGCGTCCCGCGCGCGCAGGCCTATCCGGCGCAGCTTGAAGCGATGCTGCGCGCCAAGGGCCTGAAGGTGCGGGTCAGGAACGCCGGCGTCTATGGCGACACGTCGGCGGCGATGCTGGCGCGGCTCGATCAGGCGATACCGCGCGGCTCCAAGGTCGTCATCCTCGACACGAGCGGGGAGCTCCTCAACAATTACGTGCACGGGATCAGCGAGAGCCAGGGTCAGGCGGACATCGCGACCATGACCTCGCGCCTCCAGGCCCGCGGCGCCGTCGTCATCCCCGAGTCGACCCAGGACATTCCGATGAGCCAGCGTCAGCCCGACGGCAAGCACCTGACGCCGGAAGGCTATCGCGTCGTCGCCGCCCGGCTGCTCGATCCGGTCATGCGTGCGCTTGGCCAGGGCGATTGACCCAGAGGTCCGGCTGACGGCGCGTCCGGCGACCGCCGTCAGGGTTGCGCGGCGCACAAGTCTCCCTATAGTCGCGCGCCATTCGCCCCCGATCCGAGCCCCATGCAATGTCCGAGCCCAAGAGCAAAGTGAAGCGCGTCGTCCTCGCCTATTCCGGCGGCCTCGATACTTCGATCATCCTCAAATGGCTGCAGACCACCTACGGCTGCGAGGTCGTGACCTTCACCGCCGACCTCGGCCAGGGCGAGGAACTCGGGCCGGCGCGCGAAAAGGCGCTGCTGCTCGGCGTCAAGCCCGAGCATATTTTCATCGAGGACCTGCGCGAGGAATTCGTGCGCGACTACGTGTTCCCGATGTTCCGCGCCAATGCGCAATATGAGGGGCTCTATCTGCTCGGCACCTCGATCGCGCGGCCGCTGATCGCCAAGAAGCAGATCGAAATCGCCCGCAAGGTCGGCGCCGACGCCGTCTCTCATGGCTCGACCGGCAAGGGCAACGACCAGGTGCGCTACGAACTCGCCTATTACGCGCTGGAGCCGGACATCAAGGTGATCGCGCCGTGGCGCGAATGGCAATTTGCTTCACGCAACGCGCTGATCGCTTTCGCCGAGCAGAACCAGATTCCGATCGCCAGGGACAAGCGCGGCGACGCGCCATTCTCGACCGACGCGAATCTGTTGCACATCTCCTCCGAGGGCAAGGTGCTGGAGGATCCCGCCGAGGAAGTGCCGGGCTATGTCTATGCGCGCACTCTCGATCCCGAAAAGGCTCCCGATCGCGCGACCTATGTGACGGTCGATTTCGAGACGGGCGACGCGGTCGCCGTCGACGGCGAGAGGATGTCTCCCGCGACGTTGCTGACCGCGCTCAACAAGCTCGGCCATGACAACGGGATCGGCCGGCTCGATCTCGTCGAGAACCGCTTCGTGGGCATGAAATCGCGCGGCATGTACGAAACCCCTGGCGGAACGATCCTGCTCGTCGCCCATCGCGGCATCGAATCGATCACCCTCGATCGCGGCGCGGCGCATCTCAAGGACGAGCTGATGCCCAAATACGCCGAGCTGATCTACAACGGCTTCTGGTTCTCGCCCGAGCGCGAGATGCTGCAGGTGCTGATCGACAAGAGCCAGGAATTCGTCGCCGGCCGCGTGCGGCTGAAGCTCTACAAGGGCAATGTCATCCTGGTCGGCCGCGAGAGCCCCTATTCGCTTTACGACCAGGACCTCGTCACGTTCGAGGAAGGCGCGGTCGCCTACGACCACAATGACGCGAGCGGCTTCATCAAGCTCAACGCGCTCAGGCTGCGTACGCTGGCCAAAAGGAAACGCAAGGCGGCGAAGGGCTGAGGAAACCGCCGTTTATCCCGCCCGATCTGTCCCGGCCTGGGCAAGGAGCGCCTGCGCCGCTGATGCGCCGGGGAAGCGCCGGTGCTAGAGAAGTGTAACCGGGCGCCGAAGCCCTGCGCGGCCGCTCTGTCGCGGCCCAAGGGTCGAGTCTCGGCGGAGCGAAGGTCTTCGTGAGTTCCAGCTCTCATTCACAGCCTCTTCGACGTTGCGGCGTGGACCACCGCGGCGCTGGTCGCGCTTGCAATCAGCCGCTGGCGTCCGCTGGCATTTCCCGTTCGGGCGTCGATGCGCGCCGACTATGTCGCGGTGGCGCTGCTGGGCTCCGCCGTTGGCGCCTATCTTTTTGGCACGCTTAATCTTTGGGCGAGCGGCTTCAGCGGCCTCGGACGCTCGATCGAAGGCGCGATTTTTGGCGGCGTGCTGACGATCGAACTGTTCAAGCGCGTCGCCGGCATCGAGGGCGCCACCGGAGCGCGGTTCGCCGCCCCGCTGGCGGCCGGCGTGGCCGTCGGCCGGCTCGGCTGCTTCTTCGCCGGGCTCGACGACTTCACCTATGGCGTGCCGACGAACCTGCCGTGGGGCGTCAATTGCGGCGACGGAATCCTGCGCCACCCCGTGCAGCTTTACGAGAGCGCGACGATGGCGGCCTTTCTCGTGGTCTATCTCGTGGCGCTGGCGCGTCGCAGCCGGTTCTGGGCGCGCGACGGATTCTATCTCGCCGTCGGATTTTACGGCGTGCAGCGTTTCTTCTGGGAATTTCTGAAGCCCTACGCCACGGTGCTGGGTCCGTTCACGTTGTTTCACCTGTTGTCGGCGGCGCTCGCCCTCTATGCCGTCGCCATGATCTGGCGCCGCCGCGTGATGGACCGCCGGCTCGACGCGGATGCGCTGGCCGCGTAGAACGAACGCCTGGAGGCCCTGTGAACGCACCATTGCGCAAGGCGCGCCCCTATCTGTTCTATGGGCAGACGACGTCGCTTTGCGACGTCTGTCTTGCGCTCGCGCCAGCGAAGATCTGCATCGAGGGCGACGAGGTCTATTACGAAAAGCGGTGCAAGGCGCATGGCGTGCGCAAGGCGCTCGTCTCGACGGACGCAAAATTCTATCGCTGGCAGCGCGAGTTTCTCAAGCCGGGCGACAAGCCGTTGAGCTTTCAGCGGCGCACCGAGTTCGGCTGCCCTTATGATTGCGGGCTTTGTCCTGATCATGAGCAGCATTCGTGCCTTGCTCTGATCGAGATCAACGACGTCTGCAACCTCACCTGTCCGGTCTGCTTCGCCGATTCCTCGCCGGAGCGGACGAGAAACCTGCCGCTGGCGACGATCGAGAAAATGCTCGACGCAATCGTCGCCAGCGAAGGCGAACCCGATCTGGTGCAATTGTCGGGCGGCGAACCGACGCTGCATCCGCAATTCTTCGAAGTGCTCGCTCTGGCGCGCAGCAAACCCATTCGCCACGTCATGATCAACACCAACGGCTTGCGGATCGCGCAGGAGCCGGACTTTGTCGCCCGCCTCGCCGAGCACAAGCGCGGCCTCGAAATCTACCTTCAGTTCGATTCGCTGCAGCGCGACGCGCTGATGGGCATCCGCGGCGCCGATCTGCGCCGCGTGCGCCAGCAGGCGCTCGAAAATCTGGAGCGCCACGATATTTCGACGACGCTGGTGTGCGTGGTGAAGAAAGGCGTCAACGATCGCGAAATGGGCGCCATCATCAATCATGCGCTGGATTGGCGCTGCGTGCGCGGCGTCACCTTTCAGCCAGTGCAGGACACCGGGCGCAACGAAAACTTCGACCCCCGGCGCGATCGCGCGCTGCTGTCCGACATCCGCCGCCGCATCGTCGAGGATTCCGGCGTGTTCGGCGAGCGCGACATGATTCCGCTGCCGTGTAACCCGAGCGCCATCACCATCGGCTATGGCGTGCGCAACGGACGTCAGGTCGCGCCGGTGACCGCCTTCGTGTCGCACGACGATCTGCTGTCGGCGACGCCCAACACGATTTCGTTCGAGAAATATCCGGAGCTGCAGCGCCGCGTGTTCGATCTTTTCTCGCTGTCGACCGGCCCGGAGACGGCGGCGGAGCGGGTCGAGGCGCTGCTGTGCTGCCTGCCATCCGTGCCGGCGCCCAAGGGGTTGAGCTACGAGAACATCTTTCGCGTCGCGGTGGTCGAGTTCCTCGACGCGCATAATTTCTGCCTCGCCAATGTCAAGCGAAGCTGCATCCACTTCGTCACGCCGACGGGCCAGATCATTCCGTTCGACACTTACAATCTCTTCTACAGAGATGGGCGCATCGACGCCATTCGTCAGCGTTTGCAGGGGCAGCCGAGCGGCTAGGGGACGACGATGCGTGCGCTGGCGATCCTCTTCGGCATCATCCTGCTGCTGCCTGGCCTGTGCGCGGTCGTCTCAATGGGCGCATTGGGCGGCGGAGGGGCGGCGGATGGGCTGTGGGTGCTGTGGCTCATCTGCTTCGCCGTCAGCTTCGGCGGCGTCATGCTGATCCTTCGTGGCGGCCGCAAAAGGCCGCCGCCACGCTCGCCGCCCGAATGAGGCTCGCGCCGCTGTCGCCGACTTTCCGGAACGCGTTCGAAGACGTGGTTTTGTTGAGCTCCAGCTCCCCTTACGCTGCCGTTCTGAAGCGATCGGGGCGGCGTTTGGCGGGCGTAGCGGCGGACGCCCGCCAGGCGCGCGCGGACTCGCGCTGCCGGTTCGTCAGATAGGTCCAGCCGACGCCCCAGAATCCGGTCGAGACCGCCGCGGCGAGCGCGAGGGGCAGGATCGGCAGCATGATCGCCTTCACCATGACCACGCCGGCGATCGCGCCCAACCCGAGCAGGCGCGCCCGCGAACGTCAGCGTCCGGCCGAAGGCGGTCCACAGTGGGGAAAACGGCGCCCGCGCCGCCGCGCGGTCATGCGGCGGCGTCTCGTCGATGCGCCACAGGAATGCGTCGATCGTCGTGAACGTGGCGAGCCCCTGCGCCGCCACCGCCAGCACGAGCAGCGCGCCCAGTCCGGCAAGCGTGACCGGCGACAGCGCGCTGGTCGCCCATTGCCCGGGGTTCGGCCAGGCCATCGCGGCAAAATCATAAGCGCCATGCGCGAGGATCGCGAGAAGGAACATGCCCGCCATGACGGACAGCGGCGCGCCCTCGCGGCGCCAGCGCCAGACGCCCAATCCGGAAAGCAACGCGAAGCTCAGATGCGCCGGCGCCGTCATCATGCCGCGCAAGGCGCCGACCAGCAAAGGCGTATTCGACGCCCGGAGGTAGAGCAGGTTCTCGACGACGCCGAAGCCGAGACCGATGGCGACAACCCCGATGAAAAACTCGCGCGGATCGCCGGTGATCATCATGCGCATCAGCACCAGCAGCGCGATCAACCTGCCGCTTTCCTCGCAAAGCGCCGCCGCGACGAACGCCCGCATCGCCGCGGTCGCAAGCGGCCCGTCGATCGGATGCGCGGCGCCCGCCAGCACGAGGCTGAACGGAACCGCGAGCACGATGCTGAGCAGCGAGAGCACGGCGCCCTTGCCCAGAGCCGCCCGGCTCGCCCATCCGTCGGCAAGGGCGAGCAGAAGCCATGCGGCCGCTGCCGAAAAACCCCAGGCGAGGGCGAGCGACGCGGCCTTGATGAACGACTCGCTCACGAGCAGCCGCGGTCAGTGATGCAGCGCGGCGGCGCGCGACAGGCCTATCGCCACGCCCACCGCCACCGAGAACAGCAGCATGATGATGGGGCCGACCCAGGAGACGCCGCCCTGGCGTTGGATCCGGCGTTCGGTCTCCGCTTCAGACAAGCCGAGCGAGCGTGTTCTCACCACCATCAGCGCGGCGCTGCGGGTGATCCACCATTTCCCGGTGAACGCGATCAGCACGCTGATCGTGAGGTTGAGCCACCTTGTGTTGCCGGGCGCCACATAGGCGATCGCCATTTGCGCCAGCAGCGTGACGAAAAAGGCGGCGTATTGCTTGCGGTAGAGCAGCCACAACTCGCCGAAGACCAGTCCGGCGCGGGCGAAGCTGGCCTCCGGGAAGCCGGGGTCGAGATTGAGCCAGACCTGCTGATATTTCGCCCAGTTGCGGCCGATCGCGAGCTTCATGTCGCTTTCGTCGACCGATGCGAGGTCAAGCGCGGGACTGGATTCGACGTTCGGCGCGGTCGCAATGCGGCCCGCGGCGGGATAGGCGGTCGGAAGGGCCGCTCTCGGCGTCACGGCGCCTCTCTTGCCAAAGGTCGGCTGCGCTTGCATCGCCCGCTCCGTCGCGACATCGCTAATTTCCCGCAGCGTGCCCGCGCCATGTGAAGGAAGGCTTTAGCGAGGTGGTTAACCCGGCGCGAAGGCGCGCGGCGCCTCGACCGCGCTCGGCTGACGCGCTCGGCGGTGGGCCTCTGGCTCCCCGTCAAAGCAGGTCGAACAAGCCGATTGGACGCCGGCCGCCAACGCGCTGCTCGCGGCGAAACAGAGGCGGCGGTTTGCAACGTCCGTCGTGACGGGTTCCGATGGCCGAGATCGTCGGACGCCCGCAGACGGCGACAAATTATATACGAAAAAACAGAATTGTGTTAAAGTGTGTTCTGAACTCTGAAACACTCGACACCCGCTGGCGGGAGGGGCGCTCGGAGATTCGCGCAGTCGCCGAATACAGTCTTTGCGCTCTTTGACGCTGGCTTTTCAGATTCAGACCAAGGATCGATTCCGGAAATAGACAAGGCCGGATAGCCTCTCATTGAACAAAAAGAAACATTTCTTGTCGTAAAATGGCGATCTCGTAAGAATACGCGCAGTCACGTTCGATAATAACCGTTCGGGTCGCCAAATCCCGGCTGGCGCGGACAGAATCGCATCGCAGCGCGTTGAAATTGCTTGGCAGGGCGCCAATATCGCACACAGAGGACAGCGCGGCGCGGGACCCGGCGCCGGCGCAGCGCAGGGTTAGGCCGCCCGGTCTCTTCCCGTTGCGCCTGTTTTCATGTATTGCACCGCACAAATCGAACGTGGCGGCCAGATTCGCCGAAGTGTTGTCGCGTTCCCGTCACCTTCGCGCCGGAGTGAAGTCTTTCGCGGCCCCGCCGCGCTCGTTCCTATGCGCCGATTCGAAAGCCTGGTTTCATGAAGCTCCGCAACATCGCCATCATCGCCCACGTCGACCACGGCAAGACGACGCTGGTCGACCGGCTGCTCCAGCAATCCGGGGCGTTTCGCGAGAACCAGCGCGTCGCCGAGCGGGTGATGGATTCCAACGATCTCGAGCGCGAGCGCGGCATCACCATCCTCGCCAAGGCGACGTCGGTGGTGTGGAAGGACACCCGCATCAACATCGTCGACACGCCGGGCCATGCCGACTTCGGCGGCGAGGTCGAACGCATCCTGTCGATGGTGGACGGCGCCATCGTGCTGGTCGACGCGTCCGAAGGCCCGATGCCGCAGACCAAGTTCGTGGTCGGCAAGGCGCTGAAAATCGGCCTCAAGCCGATCGTCTGCATCAACAAGGTCGACAAGCCGGACGCCCGCCCGACCGAGGTGGTCAACGAGTGCTTCGACCTGTTCGCGGCGCTCGACGCGACCGACGAGCAGCTCGATTTTCCGATCATCTACGGCTCGGCCAAGCAGGGCTGGATGGCCGACTCGCCGGACGGCCCCAAGCAGAACATGGCGCCGCTGTTCGATCTGGTGCTCCGGCACGTCGAGCCGCCGACGGTGATCGAGGGCGGCTTCCGGATGCTCGGCACGCTGCTGGAGGCCAATCCCTATCTCGGCCGCGTGGTGACCGGCCGCATCTTTTCCGGCTCGATCAAGGCCAACGGGCCGGTCAAGGTGCTGGATCGCCTCGGCAATCTGGTCGAGCAGGGGCGGGTGTCGAAAATCCTCGCCTTCCGCGGCATCGAACGCATGCCGATCGACGAGGCGGAAGCGGGCGATATCGTCGCCATCGCCGGGTTGGAGAAGTTCAACGTCGCCGACACGCTCGCCGCGCTCGACGTGACCGAGCCGTTGCAGGCGCAGCCGATCGATCCGCCGACCCTGTCGATGACGTTCCTGGTCAACGACAGTCCGCTCGCGGGAACCGAGGGCGACAAGGTGACGAGCCGGGTCATCCGCGACCGCCTGTTCAAGGAGGCCGAGGGCAATGTCGCGCTGCACGTCGAAGCGGCGGCCAACACCGACGCCTACGTCGTGTCGGGCCGCGGCGAACTGCAGCTCGCCATCCTGATCGAGACGATGCGTCGCGAGGGCTTCGAGCTCGGCGTTTCGCGTCCCAAGGTGCTTTATTCGCGCGACGAGGCGGGCGAACTGCTCGAGCCGATCGAAGAGGTGGTGATCGACGTCGACGAGGAGCATTCGGGCGTCGTCGTGCAGAAAATGTCCGAACGCAAGGGCGAAATGGTCGAGATGCGCCCCTCGGGCGGCGATCGCCTGCGGCTGGTCTTCCACGCGCCGACGCGCGGCCTGATCGGCTATCTCGGCGAACTTCTCACCGATACGCGCGGCACCGCGATCATGAACCGGCTGTTCCATTCCTGGGGGCCGTGGAAGGGCGACATTCCCGGTCGGCGCAACGGCGTGCTGATTTCCAACGAAAAGGGCGAGGCGGTCGCCTATGCGATGTGGAACCTCGAGGATCGCGGCCCGATGATGATCGAGCCCGGCTGGAAGGTGTATCAAGGCATGATCGTCGGCCAGCATTCGCGCGACAACGATCTGGAAGTGAACGTGTTGAAGGGCAAGAAGCTCACCAACATCCGCACCCATTCCAAGGACGAAGCGGTGCGCCTGACCCCGCCGATCCAGATGACGCTGGAAAAGGCGCTCGCCTATATCCAGGACGACGAACTGGTCGAGGTGACCCCGAAGTCGGTCCGCCTGCGCAAGACGTTTCTCGACCCCAACGAGCGCAAACGCGCGGAACGGGCCAAAACCGTCGATGCCTGATAAGGGCAATGCTCAGGTGATCGAGCGCCAGTTGCGCCGATCGGCGCTAAAGCCCGACGCTAAATTGCGTCCTTACCGATAGCATAAATTGCGCAATTTGTGCTATCATGAGCACCGTTCCCAAGAGGATGCGCAGTCATGAATGTTTCTATCGGGGATCGTTGGCAGGGGTTCGTTGACCGCCTGGTGACGGATGGGCGCTACGGGTCAGCCAGCGAAGTCGTGCGCGAAGGATTGCGCCTCGTCGAGGAGCGCGAGGCCAAGCTGGTCGCTCTACGCGCGACGTTGGACGCCTCGATCGCGCTTGGGGGCCAGGCCACCGACGCGGAGCTTGACGCTGCCGTTGCCGCAAAGAGCGCGGAATTGAGGAGCAAGGGCTACGGCGCGTGAGGCGGGCGACGTTCCTTGCCTCGGTTCGCACAGATTTCCTGGCAATCCTCACCTATGTCGCTGACGCAAGCGGCAGCGTTTCGGTCGGCGAAGCGTTTGTGCGCAAACTCCGCGCCAAATGTCACGCGTTGGCCGCGCTCGACGGCATGATCGGCCGCGCGCGTCCTGAGTTAGGCGCGGACATCCGCAGCTTTCCCTACAGAGACTATGTGATCTTCTTTCGCTATGTCGCTGGCCGTTTCGAGGTTGTCAGCGTTCTTGAGGGGCATCGGGACATCGAATCTTATTTCAGTGAGCGCGAACAGCCGTGATCCAAGGCTAAGCGTGCGAATCGGCGGATGGTCGGCGCGTCGACGCGCAGGCGAAAGCGCGGCGGGGCGCCGATCGTGAAAAGGCGCGGGTCCCCGCCGCCCTTTTGACGCCGCAGTCTATTGGTCAATATATTGTCGTGGACAGCGCGGAGCCGGCTGGCGGAAGGAGCGGTTGATGGGCAGGGCGGTCGTCGTTCTCGCGGCATTGTCGGCGCTTGCTCTCGGCGCGCCGGCCAGGGCCGACAGTCAAGCGCCGGCGCCGCCCGCGGTCGCGCCGAATCCGCAGGCGCCTTCGTTGCCCTCGCTCGCCCTGGACCCGCAGGCGCCGCCGCCGTCGATCTGGAAGGGCCTCTATGTCGGGAGCGACGTGATGGTCGCCGGGGTCAAGGGCTCGAAACCGATGGCCGGCGGCGCCGCCTACATGGGCTACGATCACCACTTCGACAACAATCTGGTGCTCGGCGTGCAGGCGTCGGCCGGCTATGCCCCGCTGATGTTCCAGCCCGGCCCGTTCAAGGGCTTCGACTACGCGCTGGCAAGCGTCCGCGTCGGCTATGAGATGGGGCGTTTCACGCCCTATCTGACGACGGGCATCGCCTTGGCCAAACCGGATGGCGCGCCCGGCGCCGGCTATCTGAGCGCCGCCGATTCGATGAACAACGTGTTCAACGGCTCGCAGAATCTTGCGGCGAGCGGCGTTGTCGGAGCCGGCTTCAACTACGCGCTGACCAGCAACACCAGCGTCGGGCTGGCGGCTGTCGTCGGCGCGGGCCGCGGATTTGTTCCGCCGCCGTCGCCGTGAGGCGAGTCCCGGCTTTTCGACGGCGCCCCGCCGGGCGATCGCGAATCGCCGCTGCGTCCGCCCCGCCTCGCCTCTCGCATGGTTGCCCGCTCGCCCGGGCCGCTGTAGTTGACCTCATCGCGCTTCAATCGACCGGACCCCATGCAACACATCAGCCGTCGCACGCTGCTCGCCGGAATCGCCGTCGCTTCGAGCGCGCGTCTCGCTCCGGCGGTCGCCCAGCAAGCCGCCGAGCCGGGCAAGGCGGCGCCCACGTTCGGCTATGACGACGTGATCAAGCGGGCGCGCGATCTGGCCGCGGCGCCGTTCGACGCCCAGATTCCGCCGCTTCCCGAGAGTCTCGCGCGCCTCAGCTTCGACGCCTGGCGCGATATTCGCTTCAAGTCGGACAAGTTGCTGCTCGGGCAGCCAGGCGGGCCGTTCCGGCTGGAGCTGTTCCATTTGGGCCATCTTTACAAGCGGCCGGTGACCGTCAATGTCCTGCGCGACGGATTGCCCGCGCCGGTTCCCTATGCGGCCAATCTGTTCGACTACGGACACAACAAGATCGAAGGCGGCCTGCCGATCAATCTGGGGTTTGCCGGATTTCGCCTGCACTATCCGCTCAACGCGCCCCATGTCATGGACGAGGTGATTGCGTTTCTCGGGGCGAGCTATTTTCGCTTTCTCGGCCGCGGCCAACGTTATGGTCTTTCGGCGCGCGGTCTGGCGATCGGCGCGGGCGGGCAGGGAGGGGGCGAGGAGTTTCCGTTCTTTCGCGAGTTCTGGATCGACACGCCGGAGCCGGGCGCCCAGCGCGCCGTCGTTCACGGGTTGCTCGACGGGGAATCGGCGACCGGCGCGTTCCGCTTCGAAATCTATCCAGGCATGGACACCAGCGTCGAAGTCACCGCCACGCTGTTCTCCCGCCGTCCCATTTCGGCGCTCGGCATGGCGCCGCTTTCGTCGATGTTTCTGGCCGGCAAGAACGATCATCGCTTCGACGACGACTTCCGCAGCGAGCTGCACGATTCGGACGGCCTGCTGATTCACGCGGGTTCCGGCGAATGGATCTGGCGCCCGCTCAGCAATCCGGCGCAGCCGGAGCTGTCGGCCTTTCTCGACAAGGATGTGCGCGGTTTCGGCCTTCTCCAAAGGGACCGCAGCTTCGAACACTATCAGGACCTCGATCTCGCCTATGAACTGCGGCCAAGCTACTGGGTCGAGCCGCGCGAGGGCTGGGGCGAGGGGCGGGTCGGACTTGTCGAGTTGCCCACCAGCGACGAGACCAATGACAATATCGTCGCTTCCTGGACGCCCAAGGAAACGGTCGAGGCGGGGCGCATGTTGACCTTCGGCTATCGCATCACCGCTCTGATGGATGACGGCCGTCTGACCCCCGGCGCGCGCGCTATAAGCACCTATCGCACCCGGCCGCGGGCGCTCGGCTCGTCGGAAAATCCGGCGCCGGGCGCAACGCGCTTCCTGATCGATTTTTCCGGCGGCGACCTCGCCTATTTCCTGAGCGACCCGACGCTGGTCGAGGTCGTGCCGACCACTTCGGCCGGGCGCATAACGCGGTCGTTCCTGGCGCCCAACTCGCATGTGCGCGGCTTTCGCGCCGCCATCGATGTTCAGATTGATCCCGGCCAGTCCTGCGACTTGCGCGTATTCCTCCGGGGGGGCAATCGGGCGCTCACCGAAACCTGGACCTTTCCCTGGCGGGCGTAGGCGCTTCTCGCGATCGCGCGTCGGTCAGATCGCCAGCCCGCGCAGCAGGCGCGGCGCTTCGCCGCGGGCGCCGCCCGCTTCCTGGATGAAGTAGCGCTTGAGCGCCGGCGCGCGATCGACCAGGCGCAATCCAAAATCGCGCATCATCCGCAGCGGCGCGACGTCGTTCGAGAACAGCCGGTTGATCGCATCCATTCCGAGGCCGCTCGCCGCGACGTCAAAGCGCCGCGCCCGCTCGAAGTTCTCAAGAACGTCTGGCGTCCCGGGATCCAGGCCAAGGCGCACGGGTTCGACGAGGGTCTGGGCGAGCGCCGCGACGTCTCGCAGCCCCAGATTCAGACCCTGCCCGGCGAGGGGATGAACGAGGTGGGCGGCGTCGCCGATCAGCGCCAGGCGCGGGCCGACGAAGCGGCGCGCGCTGCGAAAGCCGAGGGGAAACGCGCGCGGCGGCGAGATCGCCCTGATTTCGCCGAGCCTGCGCATGAACCGGCGCTCGAGCTGGCGCCTGAAATCCTCCGGATCGAGCGCGATCAGTCTGTCAGCCTCGTCGTGCGCCTCGCTCCACACGATGCTTGAGCGGCGACCGGGCAAGGGCAGAAGGGCGGCGGGGCCGGCGGGAAGAAAATGCTGCTCGGCGCGCCCGTGATGATCGCGCTCGTGAGCGAGGGTCGCGACAATCGCCGATTGGCCATAGTCCCAGTCGACTGTCGCGATGCCGGCGAAGGCGCGCAACCGCGAGCGCGCGCCGTCGGCGGCGATCAGCAGGCGCGCCGTGGCGGAAGGCGCGCCATCGATCGCCGCTTCGATCGAATAGGGGCGCGGCGTGAAGCCGGTGACGGATCCCTTTCGTCGCTCGACGCCGAGTCGCTCGCACAGGCTCAGCAGACTGGCGACGACATCGTCGTTCATCGCCATATGGGCGAGCGGCTCGCCGTCGATCTCGTCGAAACGCATCTGGATCGGGCGGATGGCGTCGCCGACGCGTCCGTCCATGATCGCCATCTGCCGGATCGGCTGGGCGAGCGGGCCGATCGCCTCCCACGCACCGATCCGCTCCAGCATGCGGCGCGATCCGGCGGCGATCGCGCTGGCGCGATCGCGTCCCTCGCGCGCGCCGATGTTGGGATCGACGACCAGTATGGCGGCGCGCCGCCCCAGCGCCTGTTTCAACGCGGCGGCGAGCGAGAGCCCGGCCACGCCGCCTCCGGCGATCACGAAGTCGAACAGGCGCGGCGACGGGTTGGTCGGACGGTCCGGCATGACGCCCATTGTCTTGCAGGCGACGGCCGGGCGCAACCCGACGGAGCGACTCGCGAAAGGCTGAGCCGCCGGCGCCGTTGCGCGACGTTCGATCAGGGCCGCGGACGGAGGCGCAGCATATTCTCGATGTCGTCGGCGGGAAGCGGCTTGCTGAAATGATAGCCCTGCATTTCATCGCAATTGTTCTGGCGCAGGAACGCCACCTGGTCGTCGGTCTCGACGCCTTCGGCGATGACCCTCAGATTCAGTTTCTGGCCCAACGAGATCACGGCGCTGGCGACCGCCTTGTCGTTCTCGTCGTTGGGAAGATCGTTGATGAACGACTTGTCGATCTTCAGCCGGGCGACCGGAAAGGTCTTCAGCGCCGCGAGGCTGGAATAGCCGGTTCCGAAATCGTCGATCGAGAGCTGCACGCCGAGCGATTGCAACGCCCTCATCGTCGCGACCGCCTGTTCGACGTCCTGCATGATCAGGCTTTCGGTCAGCTCCAGCTCGAGATATTGAGCCTCCAGACCGCTGTCCTGCAAGGCGCTGACGACCCGGCCGATCAGGCTCTTTTCCTTGAATTGCCGCGCCGAGACGTTGACGCAGACGGTGACCGGCGGCAGGCCCGCGACCTGCCAGGCCTTGTTCTGGCGGCAGGCCTCGTGCAGCACCCAGTCGCCGATCGGCACGATCAGGCCGGTGTCTTCGGCGATCGGGATGAACTTGTCAGGCGGGATCATGCCGAGCGTCGGATGCCGCCAGCGGATCAGCGCCTCGACCGCAAACACGCGCCCGGTCCGCAGGTCGACCTGCGGCTGATAGCGCAGAACGAACTCCGAGCGCAGGATCGCATTTCGCAGTTCTGTCTGCAGCGTGAACTTTTCGTGAACCTTGGTGTTCAGCTCGGGCGTATAGAACTGGAAATTGTCGCGGCCGATTTCCTTGGCGCGATACATCGCCGCGTCGGCGTTGGCCAGCAGCGTCTCCGGGTCGGCGCCGTCATTGGGGTAGTTCGCCAGACCGATGCTGCACGTCACTTGCAGAGCGTGCCCGTCGATCTGGATCGGCTCGGCGATCGCGGAGCGGATTTTCTGCAAGGTCGTGGAGGCCATGTCGGCGTTCTTCGGTTGGCCGAACAGCAGAATCACGAATTCGTCGCCGCCGAGCCGCACCACGGTGTCGGTTCCCCTGACGCAGTCGACCATACGCCTGGCGATGATCTTGAGGAGTTCGTCGCCGGCGTTGTGGCCGAGGCTGTCGTTGACGAATTTGAAGTTGTCGAGATCGACGAACACCACCGTCACCCAGCGGTCGTATCGCTGCGCGTACACCACGGCCTGCGCCAGACGGTCGCTGAGCAGGGCCCGATTGGGAAGGCCGGTCAGCGCGTCGTGATTGGCCATGAAGTGGATGCGGTCTTCGGCTTGCTTGCGCTCGATCGCGATGCCGGCGATGCGTGTCGCGGCGTCGACGAGGCGCGTCTCGGACTCGGTCGGTTCGCGCACGGTTGTCGAATACATGGCGAATGTGCCGAGCACGGCGCCGTGATGCGAGAGGATCGGCGTCGACCAGCATGATCGAAGCCGGTGCGCCACCGCCAATTCCCAATAATCCGTCCAAAGCGGATCGCTCATGACGTCCGCGACCACGACCGCCTCGCGCCGATAGACGGCGGCGCCGCATGAGCCGGCCTTGGCGCCGACCTGCAGGCCATCGATCGCCCTCGTGTAGGAGTCCGGCAGACTCGGCGCCGCGCCGTGCCGCAGCCGGGCTCCGTCCTTGTCAAGCAACAGCACGGAACCGAATATCCCGACCAACTGGGATTCGACCAGGCGCGTGAGATGATCGAGCACCGCGTCCAGCGGGGCGCTGGTTGCAATCATCTCGAGGATTTTCGCCTGACCGTCGCGCAGGGCGTCCGCCTGCCGGCGCTCGGTGATGTCGCGCGAGATGCCCATCACGCCGATGATTTCGTTCCGGTCGTCGCGCAACGGCACTTTCGTCGTGGAGATCCACTTCTGGGTGCCCCAGGCGTATTCCTCCATGTCCATCAACGGCTGACCGGTTTGGACAATCAGCTGTTCGTCCGCGAAGAATTTCTCCGCCAGCTCCGGCGGAAGAAGCTCATGATCGGTCTTGCCGATCAGGTCCGCCGGTCCCGCCACGCCAATGCGAGTCGCCGTGATCTTGTTGGAAATAACGAATCGGCTCTCGACGTCCTTGACCCAGAGGTTGTCGGGCAGCGAGTCGATCAGAGCCTGGAGCGAAAACCGCTCGTCCGCCCGCTCGTCGAGCAGCCGCCGCAGCCGCGCGTTTTCGCGCCGCAGTTCGTCGAAGCCGGCGCGTGATTGTTCGGAGCGCAATTCGTCGAGGTCTGAAACGTGATCACGACGCAGCAGCGAAGCTTGTTCGATCATCCGGGAAATACCTGACGTCCGGGGGGCGGAAGCCAGAGGCGTCACACCCGCGCGGAACTGAAGCTGTTCAGGACATCCGGACTTGCACCGATACGACGAAGCGGCGTGATGCCTGCAAGCGCGCCACGGCGGCTTGCTCGTCGTGTGATCGAACTAAACCATCGCCGCTCTCAGATATCCATGGCGATGAGCAAAATCACCTTGTATTCGTCAGATTAATATTCAGTAACTGGAGCGAGCGCGTTCAAGACGAGGAGGCGTTAGAGTTAACGGAATCGCGCCCAATCGAACGCGATTGCGGCGGCGGGATCCGCTTCGCTGGGTTGTTGGAAACGTCGCCCCGGCAGGTTGCAAATGTGGCCGAAGTGTGGAACTTAACGAAAGGTAAACTGAAGGGGCAGGGCCTCGCTCCAGCGATCCTCAAGCGATACGGCGACTTGCCATGGTTCGAGCAAGGCTCTTGCAGACCACCGCGCTTTGCAGCGCCTTCGGCTTGTCGCTCGGCGCCGGCCCGGTCGCGGCGGCGGATTTGACGGCCTACACTGCGCCTCCGCCGATGGCGCAATTGCCAGCCGTCGACGGCGTCAATGGAGAATTCGGCGGATTTGGCGGCGGCTCCAGTCAAGGCGGCCTGGGTCTCGCCGACGGAAAAATTTCGGCGCCGCTGACGGCTTCCACGGGCACACAATTTGACGGCTCCGTCGGCTCCGTCGACGGCCAGTTCTACGGGTCCCTGGCCAACCATACGTTTTGGCGCAATCCGGCGAGCGGGTTGTTCGGATTCTACGGCGACTACGAGCGCTCCGACGCCTACGGCGGCGTGAACATCGGCCACGCGGCAGGCGAGGGTGAGCTGTACCTGAACAGGTTCACGCTCCGCGGGATCGCCGGCGTCGAATTCGGCAACAGCGGCTTCTACAATTTTGGAACGCAGAAGCTCGACGTCCAGACGCGTTTCTTCGACAAGGCCGATCTCGAATGGTTCGCCGACGACAACACCAGCCTGTTCGTCGGCCACCGCTACACTGGTGGCGTTAACGCCGCCGCCGCGGGACTGGAGCATTTGTTTCAGTCGGGCGGGGGCACGGCCGTTTCGGCGTTTGTCGAAGGGCGCCTGGGGCAGAACAATTACCGCGCCGCGTGGGCGGGCGTCCGGGTCTATTTCGGCGGCAGCGACAAGAGCCTGATCCGGCGCTCGCGCGAGGACGATCCGAGTCAGTGGACGCCGGACACGCTGTTGAGTCTGGCGAACAACGTCAAGACAAAGACGATAACGCATTCGCCACCACCACCTCCGCCTCCGCCACCGCCACCGCCGCCGCCGCCTCCACCGCCTCCACCGCCGCCTCCACCGCCTCCACCGCCGCCTCCGCCACCACCTCCGCCTCCGCCGCCACCTCCGCCGCCCTAGTAGCGTAGCTCGGCTTGCGGCGGTCCTGACGGGAACGAAGGCCACGATCGACGAAGGGATGTCGTGTCTCTCGCGGTCAGCCCTCGGCTGGTCGTTGACGCGGCTAAACGGCCGAATTTCGCCGAGGCGCAAAGGCTACGGATCGGGAGCATTGCGAGTCGCATGAGCGCCCAGCGAGACCCCAAGCGGCGGACAACGCCTCCAAAGGCGGCGGAGCCCTTGAAGGCCGGCGACCAGGGTCAACCCGCTTCGGGCGGCGTCGGGACGCCCGATCTCCTGTGCTATCCGACCGAGCCCGATCCGCCTCAGATCATTCCTGCGCGGGCCGACCGCGATTGGATGGACACGACGAACGAACGCTTCGCCTATCGCTGCACGCCGCTGTCGATCGCCAACGCCAGCGGCTGGGAACTGATCCTGCCGTTTTCATTCGAGGCGAGCTGGCTTGGCGGCGCGGACCGCTCCGACATCGTCATCCGATCGCACGACGGAGACCCGCGTTTCGAGCGCCTCGTCACCTCGCATTTCGGCCACGGCGTCTTGACGTTCCACACGGGATGGCTGTTTCGCACGCCGCCGGGCTGGGCGCTGTGGGTTCGTGGGACGCCCAACGCCAGCAAACGCAACATCGCCCCGCTCGACGGTTTGGTTGAAACCGACTGGCTGCCATTCACGTTCACCATGAACTGGCGGTTCACGCGCATGGGAACCGCCCGCTTCGAAAAGGGCGAGGCTTTTTGTTTCATCACGCTGACGCCGCATGGGCTGCTGGACGCCGTACGGCCTCGCATCATGAAGCTTGAAGACGATCCGGATTTGAATCTGGCCTTCCAGAAGTGGAAGACCGACCGCAAGGATTTCAATTCACGGCTGCAAGCGTTGGAGCCGGCGGCGGTCGCGCAAGGGTGGCAACGCACCTATCTCCACGGCAAGGGCGCGGCGCCGGAGGAAAAGCCGCATTTCCATCTGTCGAAGCGAAAGCTCGCGGCTCCGCGATGACGGTCGGCAGTTTCCATCGGCTTCATCGCGCGCCGCGGCGGACGCTGACGGCGAGCGCGCCGACGCATCCCAGCACGATCACCGTGCCGGTGACGATCGACGGCGCATGCAGGCCGAAGGCGAGAACGAGCGCGGCGGCGACGACGCCGACGACCGACAACGCAAGGCCCGCGTCATCGACGAACAGTCCCGCGATCTCTCTTAGCGCCGCGGCGAAAATGTTCATTCTGAAGCCTCTGCGCGCCGGGGCCGCGCGGTCCTGACAAGGAGGAGCGCCGTCGCCGCGAAAATGACAACGAAGCCGGGAACGGCGAGATCCGCGCCGGGCCAGTCCACGCCGAGGCCCTCGCCGGTCCAGAACGCGCCGAACGACGAGAGCAGCACGCCGACGCCGAATTTGAGCGTGTTTTCGGGAACGCGGGCGAGGGGTCGGCGAACGGCGATGCCGACCGCCAGCACCATTGCGCAAGCGACCGCCGCGCCGAGGCTCGCAGGAATCAGAAGGCCGCGTCCCGCCCCGACGGCGATGACAACGAATACGACCTCGACGCCTTCGACGACGACCGACTTGCAGGCGGCGGCTCCCGCCAGCCAGTCGAGACGGGTGTTCTCCCGCTGCGCTTCCTCGCGCAAGTCCGTTACCTGCCCGTCGAAGGCGCGCGCTTCATCGCGCCGATCGAGAACTCCCGCGGCGCGCAGAATCGCCTTGCGCAGCCAGCGCAGGCCAAACAGCAAGAGAAGAACGCCGATCAGAAGTTGAAGCATACCGAGCGGCGCGCTGTGGATCGCCGCGCCGAAGATCAGAACAATGACGACGAGAATCGCCAGTCCGGCGACCGCGCCGAGCGTCGCCGGGCGCCAGCCGCGAACCGCGGCGACCGCGAGCACGACGGTGAAGGCCTCCACCATTTCGACAAGCGAGGCGAAGAAAGAAGCCGCGATCGCGGGGCCGGCGGTGGTCCAGGCGGTCATGCGAAGTCCTCTCATGATGAAGGCGCCGCGCGCGGCCGGCGGTCCGCAAGCGTGGCCGATGGCGAAACTGTCTGGTCAGAGAGGGGTCATGCCTGTTGATGCCGGTCGAATCCGGCGTTTCGTTGGCGCGGATGGCTCGATCGCCAGGGAATCGCTGTGACGGGCGCCCGCTCTCCGCCATGGCCCGGATCTCGGCACGACGGCCCGGCCAAGTGGGCGCGCCACCGCCCTGGACTCCTTGCAATCGCGGGGCTGGCAGCCGACGGTTCGAATTAACGACTTCGAAACGGATGAACTGTAACCTATCCATGCGGCGATTGATGATTCATCGCCGCATGCCCTCCTTGGGCGTTTCCTCCCCGGACTCAGGCCACTCTTCGGAGTGGCTTTTTTTGCGCCGTCGGGGCGGGCCGCCGCGCCTCGGGCGGCCTCGCCCCGCTCCCGACGCCTGCGCGGACCCGGCTCAAGCCGCCGCCAGCGCCCTGGCGCGGGCCGCCTCGCGGCGCAGTTCGGCCCGCTTGATCGCCTCGTAGAGGATCGCGCCGGCGAGCGTCACGCCGATGATGACGACGGCCATCGCGCTGATCGCCGGCGTCGTGCCCGCGCGGACCCGGCCGGCCAGGACCGTCGTCAGCGTCTTGTCGGCGAGGATTGCGAACGTGGTCGTGTTGTAGTTCTCGAATGAGGAAAGGAAGGCGATGACCGCCGCCGAGAAGATGGCGGGCCGGAGATAGGGCAGCAGGATGTCGAAGAACACCTGCGTCCGGCTCGCGCCGAGATCGAGCGCCGCCTCCTCCTGCGCGCGGTCGTAGCGCTGCAGGCGTGACAGGAAGATCAGCATGCAATAGGCCGAGATAAAGGTCGCCTGGCCGAGCGTTGCGAGAAACAAGCCGTTGAACAGCGATTGCGCGCTGGTCCATTCGCTGATGTCCTTCCAGAAAATCACCGTCGAAACGCCGATGATGACGCCAGGCGTCAGCACCGGCGAAACGACGACGAGATAATAGAGGGAGCGCGCCGGACTGTAGATCTGCGTCATCACGATCGCGCCGGCGAGGCCGAGCGGCACCGACAGCGCGACGACGAAAGCGCCGATGATGAAGCTGTTGACCAGCCCATCCATCAGATTTCGGTCGGCGAACAGCCTGGCGAACCAGTCGAGCGTGAAGCCTTCGAAGGGCCACACCTGCGGGTAGGACGGCGTATTGAACGCCGTCACGCCCATGACGACGAGCGGCCCGAACAGGAAGCCGAAGAACAGCGCGATGTAGAAGCCGAGCATGATGCGAAAGACCGCGCGCGCGCTCATCGGGCGATCTCCGAAAGGCTCACCTTGAACAAGCGCATCACCACAAGGACGAAAGTCGTGCAGGTCAGCAGCAAGATAATCGCGTAAGCCGCGCCCTGCGGCCAATTGAACGCCTGGAAGAAGCGGTCATAGACGATCGGCGTGAACCACAGCGTCTTGGGTCCGCCGAGCACCAGCGGCGCCGCCAGCGCGCCCGCGCACAGCATGAAGACCAGTGTCGCGCCCGAGGCGATGCCAGGTTTGGCGAAGGGCATCACCACGAACAGATGGATGTGCCACCATGGCGCGCCCAGATCGCGCGCCGCCTCGATCTGATTGGGATCGAGGCTTTCGATCGCATTGTAAAGTGAGAACATCATGATCAGCAGATAGGCGTAGGTGAGCCCCGCGTAGAGCGCGACGTCCTGGCCGATGAAATCGATCGGCTGGTGAATCAGGCCGACGGCGACGGCGACGTTGTTGATGAGCCCCTCCGTGCCGAAAATGATGCGGAAGGCGAAGGCGCGCAGGATTTCGTTGACCCAATAGGGGATCACCAGCAGCACCATCAGTTTCAGCGCGGTCCGCGGCTTCGCCGCCTGCGCCATGAAATAGGCGAGGGGATAGCAGATCGCGAAGTTGACAATCGTGATGACCGTCGAGGCGAAAATGGTGATCCAGAACGCGTTCAGATGCGTGACGTTCCAATGATCGGTGTTCTGCGTCGAGCCGAACAGGAAATAGCGGTAGTTCTCCAGCGTGTAATGATCCTCGGGGCCGCCGCGCCTGATCTGCGGCAGCTTGGGGTGGAACGAATAGTCCACCATGTAGAGCTGCGGCAGGACGATCAGCGCGAGAATCCAGAACGCGGTCGCGGCGATCAGAAAAATTGCGATCGGCGTTCCGTTGCGCTGGAAGAAACTGGGCGCGCCGGGATTGCCCGCGCGCCGCCTGTCCCGCGTGGCCATCGCGATGAAGGCGAGGATCACGATCAAGGGAGCGATGAAGACCAGCGCGGAGGGCGGCGAATGATTCAATGGCTCCCCCTCACGCGCTTTGCAGGACCGGCAACGCCAGGGCGTCGGCGCTCGAGAAGGACAGGCCGAGGGGCGTCCCCGACGCCAGCGCTTCGACCTGAACGGCGCGGCCGACCGACATGGTCATCGACTGGCCGTTCGACGCGCGCAAGGAAACCAGCGTGAGATTGCCCTCGAAGGCCGCGCTGACGAATTCGGCCGAAAGATCTGGCGTCGCCCCGGGCGGGCACAAGCCGAGCGCCTCCGGCCGCACGAAGATCGTCGCGAGGGCGCCCTGTATGAGGCCGGCGCCCGCACGCCCCGTCAGGCGCCCGATCGCCGTGTTGAGCGTCGCCATGCCCTGCGCGATCTCTTCGACGACCCCGGCGACGCCGTTGTTCTCGCCGACGAACGAGGCGACGAACGGGGTCGCCGGATGGTCGTAGACGGAGCGTCCGTCGCCGACCTGTTCGACGCGCCCCGCGTTCATCACCGCGATGCGGTCGGACATGGTCAGCGCCTCGCCCTGGTCGTGGGTGATGTAGATGAAGGTGATGCCGACGCGCTTTTGGATCGCGCGCAATTCGGCGCGCATGTGCTGGCGCAGCCGCAGGTCGAGCGCGGACAGCGGCTCATCCAACAGCAGCACCTTCGGTTCGACGGCGAGCGCGCGGGCCACCGCGACGCGCTGCTTCTGCCCGCCCGACAATTCGCCGATGCGTTTGTCGCCATGGTCGGGCAAGGCGACGAGGCGCAACAGTTCGTCGGCCTTGCGTCGGCGCTCCCGCTTGGGAACCCCGCGCACGCGCAAGCCGTAGCCGATGTTTTCGGCGACCGACATCAACGGGAACAGCGCGAGATTCTGAAAGATCAGCGCGGTCGGCCGCTTGTTCGATCCAATGCCGGCCATGTCCTGGCCGGCGATGCGCACCGCGCCCTCGGTGGGGTCGAGAAAGCCCGAAATCGTGCGCAGCAGCGTGGTCTTGCCGCAGCCCGACGGGCCCAGAATCGAAAAGAACTCGCCACCGTCGATCTTGAGAGAAACGTTCTTGACGGCCGTGAAATCGCCGAACCGGATGGTGACGCGGTCCAACTCGATGTCTGCGTTCATGCTGCCGCCGTCTCAAACCCGCGAGGCCGCGATGCAAAAAGGGCGCCCGCCGGCAACCGCCGTCGCCCCGCTCGACGGTCCGGCAATCAGGCCGCCTTGTATTTCTCGGCGTATTGCGAACGCAATTCGCCGAACCACGACGGTTCGACCGGACGCCACCACAGGCCCTCGATCGAGGAGCCGGGATAGGCTTCGTTGAACACGCTGCGCGCCTTGTCCGAGAGCAGCTTGTCGGCTCCGATTCCCGTAGGATTATAGCCGGAGCCTTCGGCGACCTTCGCCGAGCCCTCGGGCGAATGCAGATAGTTCAGGAAGGCGTAAGCCTGATCGACATTCTTGGACGCCTTGCTGAGCGCCCAGCCGTCAACCCAGCCGATCGCGCCCTCCTTGGGCGCCTGGTAGGAGAGGGGCTTGCCGGCCTTTTTCAGGCTGATCACCGGGCCGTCCCAGGTCTCGCCGATGACCACGCCGTTCGACAGGAAGCCTGACTTGGTGTTGTCGGCCGAGTCCCAATATTGCTTGATCCACGCCTTGCGGTCGACCGCCTCCTTGAGCAACACGTCATAGATTTTCTTCATCTGCTCTTCGCTCTTGTACGCATCGAGCATGCGGTTGCTTGGCAGCTTGCCGGTCCCGTCCAGCCACAGACCGATGCCGAGCAGCAGCGAATGGGGACGACCCTGCACCTTGCCCTTGTATTCGTCGTTCCACAGCGTGCCGAAGGACAGATCGGCCGGCGCGATCCTGGTCAGATCGTTGCGCCACCCGATCGCCTCGGTGCCCCAGCAATGGGGCACGTGATAGAGCTTCCCGTCCCAGGTCCAATTGGCCGTCGACGCCTTGAGCAGCGAGGGAATGATGAGGTCGAGCCTGACGCGCTTGTCGTCGAGCGGCTGCAGCACGCCGATGTCGCGGTACTGCGGCGCCCGGTCATGGGTCGGCTGGCAGAGGTCGAAGCCGACGCCGTCGGTCGCCTGAAGCTTGTTGATCTGCTCCTCGTTCTGGGAGAACGGCGTCGAATTGACCTTGATCCCGGTGGCTTTCTCGAAGTCGGGGATCACCGGATCAGGCAGTTCGTCGTCCCAGTTGAGGATGCTGAGTTCGCCCGACGACGAAAGCGCGTTGCTGATGATGGCGGGCGAAGCGACGGCGCCCAGGCCGAGCGCGGCGGACGACTTCAGGAACGTTCGGCGGCTGATTCCAGCCAGCAGCAAGCGATGAGTCGAGATGAACATGGATGTGCCCCTTGATGCGCCGCCAAGCCTCGCGGGAAAGACCTCGACGCAATGCTGTTCGCGCTCGCCGCGCGGAGCCCCGCAAATTCTGCCGAGGCCCCAAAACTGCCACAAGCATGAATTTCACACAATGGCCGGTCGGAGCGAAGACGCTGTCGCAGCGCTGTCATACTGAACCTTAAAATATTGATTTATATACCACATCATCTATAACATGAGTTTTTCGATAGTATGAATATTTTATCCAAGCTTCTCGCTTCGCGAGCGACAACGAAGCGCGCTGGCCGGCCGTCTTGACATTCTCGTCCGCACGGCGCTCCTCAGCGCGCCCGGCGGCTCGTCGGGCAGGTCCGCGTTCCTCGCTCCGTTGTCCATGCCGCGCTACAAACTGACGCTCGAATACGATGGCGCGCCGTTCGTCGGCTGGCAGAGACAGGCCAATGGGCCTTCCGTGCAGGGGACGCTGGAGGCCGCTTTTCTCGCTCTTTGCGGCGAACGGGCCATTGCGCATGGCGCCGGCCGCACCGACGCCGGGGTCCATGCGGAGGGACAGGTCGCGCATGTCGATCTTGCCAGGACCTGGGACGGCCAGCGCCTGCGCGAGGCCCTCAACGCCCATCTTGCGCATCATCCCGTCGCGGTGCTGCTCGCCGAACCGGTCGACGACGCCTTCGACGCGCGGCGTTCCGCGCGCCTGCGCCACTATGTCTATCGCATCGTCAATCGCCGCGCGCCACTGACCTTCGATCGCGGGCGCGCGTGGCGCGTCAAGCGCCGACTCGATGCAGAGGCGATGCACGAGGCGGCCAAGGCCCTGCTCGGGCGTCACGATTTCTCGACGTTCCGCGACTCGCAATGTCAGGCCAAAAGCCCGGTGCGCACGCTGACCAGCCTCGACGTCGTGCGCCGCGGCGACGTCGTTGAGATGCGGGTCAGCGCGCTGTCGTTTCTGCACCGGCAGGTGCGCTCGATGGTCGGTTCGCTCGAATATGTCGGGGCAGGCTACTGGAGCGCCGCCGACCTCAAAATGGCGCTCGAGGCCGCCGACCGCCGCCGGTGCGGCCAGGTCGCGCCGGCGTGCGGGTTGTATCTTGCGCGCGTCGACTATCGTTGAAGCGCCGCTTACGGCCTACTTCTTGGCGCCGAGCGACAGACCGGCGAAGCGCGAGTTGAAACGCGACAACCGGCCGCCGCGATCCATCAGTTGCTGCGAGCCGCCAGTCCACGCCGGGTGAGTGTTGGGGTCGATGTCGAGATGCAGCGTCCCCCCGTCGACGCCATAGGTCGAGCGCGTGATGTATTCCTCGCCGTTGGTCATGACGACCTTGATCACGTGGTAGTTGGGGTGGATGTCGGGCTTCATCGTCGCGTCCTCGAAAACGGAATAAGCGCCGCCGGACGGCCGACCGCGCTTTAACTTGGCGCTCCCTATAAGGGAGACCCGCCTGCGACACAAGCGCCGCCGATCCGGGCGGCGATTTGATTTTCGTCCAAAAGTGGTAGGTAACCCTCCGACGCGAGATCGAGGCGGGAGACTGTTCAGCACATGAGCCAATCGTCTGACGTCGCACAGAAGTCGGTTCGCGCGCCCCTTGCGGCGTTGCGCCCGCTGTTGCCCTACGCACTCGCCTATCGCGGGCGCGTCGCCGGCGCCCTGATTGCGCTGATGGTCGCCTCCGGCGCCACGCTGGTCGTGCCGATCGCGGTTCGCCGGATGATCGACTTCGGGTTTTCCGAGCAACACGCGGGGCTGATCCACGCCTATTTCATCGGCATGATCGGGGTGGTCGGCGTGCTCGCGCTCGCCTCGGGATCACGCTACTATTTCGTCATGACGCTCGGCGAGCGGGTGGTCGCCGATCTGCGCGGCGATCTGTTCGCGCATCTGACCCGGCTCGACGCGGGGTTCTTCGATTCCGAGAAGACCGGCGAGATCGTGTCGCGGTTGTCGAGCGACACCACGCAGCTCAAGGCGACATTCGGTTCGTCCGCTTCGATCGCGCTGCGCAATTTCTTCATGTTCATCGGCGCGGTGACGATGATGGTCGTCACCAGTCCGAAGCTTTCGGCCTATGTGCTGGTCGCCCTTCCCGTCATCATCCTGCCGCTCTACGCCGCCGGGCGCGCGGTTCGCGAGCGCTCGCGCGCCGCGCAGGACACTTTGGCCGTCGCGACCGCCTTCGCCGCCGAAAGCCTCTCGGCGGTCCGCGTCATGCAGGCCTTCGTCGCGGAAGCGGCGAGCGCGGCGCGCTTCCGGGCGGCGGCGATGGGCGCCTATGAAGCGGCGCGGTCGACCACCGTCTCGCGCGCGATCGTCACCACCGCGGCGATTTTCCTTGCTTTCGCCAGCGTCGTCGTCGTGCTCTGGCTTGGCGCGCAGGACGTGCTGGCCGGCCGCATGTCGGGCGGCCAACTGTCGCAATTCGTGCTGTTCGCGGTGCTGGCGGCGGGTGCGCTCGGCGAGTTGTCGCAGGTGTGGAGCGAGGTTTCGGCGGCCGCCGGAGCCGCCGGGCGCATCGCCGAGTTGCTGGCCGTGCGGCCGAAAATCACCGCGCCCGCCAACCCGCTGCGTCTGCCGGCGCCGACGCGCGGCGAGATCGCGTTCGCTTGCGTCTCGTTCGCCTATCCCGGCAAGGCCGCGGGAGATCGTCCTGAAGGACCTGAGTCTGCGCGTCGCGCCGGGCGAGGTGGTCGCCATCGTCGGCCCTTCCGGGCGCCGGCAAATCGACGATCTTCCAGCTGCTGTTGCGCTTCTACGATCCCGCCGCCGGGGTCGTTTCGCTCGACGGCGTCGACATCGCCAAAGTCGATCCGGCGGCGCTGCGCGCGCGCCTCGCGCTGGTTCCGCAGGACCCGGTGATCTTCGGGTCGAGCATCGCCGACAATATCGCCTATGGCGCGCCCGACGCGAGCCGCGAGCAAATCCGCGCCGCCGCGGATGCGCGCCGCCGCGGACCTGTTCATCACGGCGTTGCCGCAGGGCTATGACACGCTGATCGGCGAGCGCGGCGTCACGCTGTCGGGCGGCGAGCGGCAGCGGCTGGCGATCGCCAGGGCGATTCTGAAGGATGCGCCGGTGCTGCTGCTCGACGAGGCGACCTCGGCGCTCGATGCGGAAAATGAGACCCTCGTCCAGGGCGCGCTCGATGCGCTGATGGCCGGGCGCACCACTCTGGTCATCGCCCATCGCCTCGCCACCATCGTCAACGCCGACCGCATTTTGGTGCTGGACGGCGGGCGGATCGTCGAGGAGGGCACGCACCAGACCCTGCTCGCGCAGGGCGGCCTCTATGCGCGGCTTGCGCGCCTGCAGTTCGAGGGTGCGACCGGGGGGCCCGAGGGCGCGCGCACCGCGGCTGAGTGAAAGGCGAAGAACCGGTAGCGGTGATCGGGCGTTTGTGTTACGCTGTATAATCTGTGTAACACATGAGGATCGGCATGGGAGAGGCCACGTTCACCTTTCGGGTCGAGGACGCGCTGAAATCGGCGTTCGGGGAGGCGGCGAAAGCGCGCGACCAGACGGCAGCGCAATTGCTGCGCGGCTTCATGAGGGATTACGTGAAGCGCCAGCAGGAAGAGGCCGAATATGACGCCTGGGTCCATCGGGAGGTCCAGGCTGGTCTTGATTCTGCAAATGCGGGGAATCTCATTTCCGCAGAGGAAGTCGAATCAGCGTTTGCTACGCGCCGGGCCGAAACCCGTCGCAAGCTTGATAAGTCGACTTCGTGAAGCTGGTATGGACGCCCGAGGCGCGCAGCGATCGCAAATCAATCTATGCGTATATTGAGCGCGACAATCCCAAAGCGGCGTCAGACCTCGACGAGTTGTTCGCAAAACGGGCGGCTCATCTCGTTTCGCATCCAACGGTCGGACGGCCGGGGCGCGTCGCAAATACCAGGGAATTGGTCGCGCATCCGAACTATATTCTGATCTACGATATGGCCGGCGACGTGATCCGCGTTCTGCGCCTTCTTCACTCCGCGCGGCAATGGCCCCCGAAGGGTCCATAGCGACTATCCTACTACTCCTGCCGACGACGCGTGGGATGGCCGCTCATCGGCCTGCCGCCGATGCCGGCGAGCGGCCGAATTATAGTGACGACCTGGCTCCCTCACCGCTCGGTCAGCTTCAGTTCGATGCGACGGTTGCGCGCCAGCGCCTCCTCGTCGTCGCCGGGATCGATCGGCTGGTATTCGGCGAACCCGGCGGCCGCCAGACGATCAGGCGGGATGCCCTTGGACATCAGATATTGCACCACCGCGATCGCACGCGCGCTGGACAGCTCCCAGTTCGATTTGAACTGGCCGTTCCCCGAAATCGGATGCTTGTCGGTGTGGCCGTCGATCCGCAGGATCCACGGGATTTCCGGGGGAATCTCCCGCTCAAGGTCGATGACAGCGGCGGCGAGGTCATCAAGCGACTGATGGCCGGCGGCGCTCACATCGGCCTTGCCGGAATCGAACAGCACCGAGGATTCGAAGACAAAGCGGTCGCCGACCACGCGGATGCCCGGCCGCGATCCCAGAATCTCCCTCAGGCGCCCGAAGAAATCGGAGCGATAGCGCGACAATTCCTGGACCTTCTGCGCCAGCGCGGTGTTCAGCCGTGACCCGAGATCGGCGATCTTGGTCTGGGCGTCCTTGCCCGAGGCTTCGGACGCCGAAAGCGCATCTTCGATCGCCGCCAGTTGGCGGCGCAGCGCGGCGATCTGCTGGTTGAGAATGTCGACCTGCGCAAGCGCGCGCGTCGAAACCTGCTTTTCGGAGTCGAGCGCCGCAGTCGCCGCCGAGGCTTTTCCGCCCACCGCATCGACGTTCGCCGCGCCCTGGGCGATGATCCCCTGCAGGCGCGCCTGCTCTTTCTGCGAGGCGTCGAGCGTGGCGGTGAGGCCCATCAGGTTCGATTGCGCGTCGTTCTTGGCGGTCCGCTCCATCGCCAGAAGGCTGGTCAGCTCCTCGATCTGATGGTTCAGCTTGGCGAGCGCGGTATCCTTGCCGGTGACCTCGCGGGAGAGGAAGAACTGCGCGAGCATGAACACCGAAAGCAGGAAGATGATGACCAGCAGCATGGTCGACAAGGCGTCGACAAAGCCCGGCCAGTAGTTGACGCTTTCGACCCGCCGTCTGTGCGCGAGCGCCATTTCAAACTCCCGACGATCGACGCGGGCTCACCGCGTCTCGGTTTCCCGCGCCAGCCGTTGCAACAGCTTGCGCACCTCTTCCTGCTGCGACGCCTGCGCCTCCACCCAATCGCGGATGAGCTGCTGCTCCTGGCGCATGTGGGTGACGAGGCCCTGGATGCCCTCGGCGAGATTGGCCATCGCGGCGGCGCTCTTGCGGTGGTCCAGCGCATCCGTGGCGACGATCTTTTCGGGCAAGACTTCGGCGATCGGGGGCGGGGTGGTCTCGGCGTGGCTGGCCAGAAAATCCTCGAGTTCTGTGTAGAAGCGGTTCTGCGCCTGACCGGCCTGCAAGTCGAGAAAGCCGAGGATGAGCGAACCGGACAGTCCGAACAGCGACGAGGTGAAGGATATGCTCATGCCGGCGATCGGCGCGGCGAGGCCGGTCTTGAGATCGTCGAACATTGCCGTCGCGTCGGCGCCGGTCTTCATTGCGTTGATGACGCCGCTGATCGAATGCACGGTCTCCAACAGACCCCAGAACGTGCCGAGCAGCCCGAGAAAGACCAGCAGGCCGATGAGGTAGCGGTTCAGCTCGCGTCCCTCGTCGAGGCGCGTTCCCACAGAATCGAGGATCGCCCGCGACGTCGCGGTCGCCAGGCCCCGCGCGCCGGCGCCGGCATTGATCAACGTCGCCATGGGCCCGAGAAGGCGCGGGCCGCTGCGCGGGGGACGAATTTGCGGATTGCTCAGCGAATTGACCCACCGGATTTCGCGGAACAGCCTGAAAATCTGACGGAATGTGAAAAACGCGCCGATCGTGAGGACGCCGATGATCAAGCCGTTCAAGCCGGGATTGGCGTTGAACGCGACAATGATCTGCTTGTAGAGAATCATCACGACGAAGCCGACCAGCACCAGGAAGGCGGCCATGCCGACCAGGAAAACGCTGGGCGAGGAAAGAGGTCTTACTTCGGAATTGACAGCCATGCCGCCTCGATCAATCAGCAAAGAGCGAATTTTTGAAGGCTACACTATCAGAAGGGAGGGGGGCTCCGCCAAGGGCTTTGGACACGCCCGTCGCGGGTCCGGCCAAGCCCAGCGAGGCGCGCGCCGGCGAGGGTGAGGCGGTTGGCGAGGAGGCTTTTTCCCGCGGACGCGGCCCAGCGGGCGCCGGCGCCGCATGGGCTCGCGGCGCGCGGAGCGGCTTGACGCCGCCATAGCATGACGGAGTTTGGACGCTTTGGAGGCTGCGACGGACCGTGCCGGAGCGTCACGCGCCAGCGCGGGCGGATGGACAGATGTCGGCGGGCCGGGGTAAATTAACAAGGCGTTAACGCGAGCAGCGACGCCGGGGCTGGGCGGCTTCGGGCGCTGCAAGGGGGCTGACGAGATGGGTTTTCGCGACATTGCGGCGCGGGCGAAGCCCGATCGTCGCTGGCCAGTGCTCGCAGCCGCGGGCTTGTGGGCGGCGACGGGGGTCACGCTTGCGGCTTCGGCGGTTCTGTCGCCAGCCAGCGCGCAGCCCTTTGATGTCACCAACGGGGCCGACAGCGGCGCGGGATCGCTGCGGCAAGCGATCACCTCGGCGAACGCCGCCGCCGGGCCCGTTACTATTGATTTCGAACATGCAGGCGCCATCACTCTCACTTCGGCGCTGCCGGCTATCACCCAAAACGTGACGATGGAAAACACCAGCGGCGGCGCGGTGACGGTCAGCGGCGGCGGGTCTCCGACTTTCTTCACCGTTTCTTCCGGCACGCTTTCGCTGGAGGCGTCGGGAGACACTCTCACCCGCTCGATCGGCGTGGACGCGAATGGCGGGTACAACATCGCGGCGACGACCGCCGACTCGATTCAGACGCTGTCGGGGACTGGCACAGTCCAGCTCGGCCATTCCACGTTGACCATTCTCAACGGCTCGACCACGTTCAGCGGCGCGATCGGCGACGGCGGGGAAGGCGGACGCGTTGCGATCAAGGGCGGCGTCCAGACCCTCGACGGCGGCAATACCTATTCCGGCGGCACGCGGCTGGAGGGCGGGACACTGGTGGTCGGCGGCCCCCTGGCCTTGGGGACCGGCCAGCTCGCCATCGCCGGCGGCGCGACGTTCGGGGTCGCGCAGTTTGCAAATCTTACATTCGCCAATGCGGTGAAGCTCACCGGCGGCGTTGCGACGGTCAACCTGCCGGCGATCTCGATCCTGACGCTGTCGGGGACAGTCTCCGGTCCCGGCGCCCTCTCGACCGCCGGAGACGGCGCGCTGTTCCTGACCGCCGCCGACACTTACAGCGGCGGCACGACGGTCGGCTCACAGATCGTGCTTCAGGTCGGCGACGGCGGGACGGCCGGCTCGATCAAAGGCAATGTCGTCGACCAAGGCGTTCTCGCATTCGATCGCTCCAACACGATCACCTTCGGCGGCGCCATTTCGGGCGCCGGCGGCCTTGAAAAGGACGGCGGCGGCGAATTGATCCTGACCGGCTCCAGCACCTATTCGGGCGGCACCACGGTGATCTCGGGCACCCTCGGCGTCGGCAATAGCGCGGCGTTGGGCGCCGGCGTGGTGACGATGCAGCAGAATACGACGCTCGCCTTCACCGCGAAGGGCGTCGTTCTACCGAACCAGATCGTGTTCACCAACGAAGACCCGACCATCGACACCGGAGCGTTCAATGCGACAATCACCGGCGTGATTTCGGGCGTCGGCGACTTGCAGAAGACGGGCTCCGGCGCGCTGACCCTGACCGCCGACGAAACCTACGCGGGAAAGACGACGGTTGCGGCGGGAACCCTGATCGTCGACGGCTCGATCGCCAGTTCACCGCTGACGCTGGACTCCGGCACGACCCTCGGCGGCTCCGGCACGGTCGGGAGCGTGACTGTCGCGTCAGGCGTCACCCTCGCGCCGGGCGCGATGACCCCATTCAGCACGCTGCATGTGTCCGGCGACATCGGCTTCTCCCAGGGCTCGACCTATGTCGTCAACATCAATCCGGCCGGCCAGACCAATTCCGTCCTCGTGACCGGCAACGCGAAGATCTCAGGCGGCGTGGTCGACGTGCTCGCGGCGAACGGTGTCTATTCCACAACGCGTTATACGATTCTGACAGCGCGTGGCGGCGTGGCCGGAACCTTCGGCTCGTTGACCACCACGTCCAACCTCGCCTTCCTGACCCCGACGCTGAGCTATTCGGCGAAGGACGTCTTTCTGACTCTCACGGCGATCGCCCCGCCTGGCGGGACGCCCTCTTTCCCCTCCGTCGCGATAACGCCGAACCAGGTTGCAACCGCGGGCGCCGTTCAAGCCCAGGGCGCGGGCGCGCCGCTCTACGACGTGATCCTCGGCCAGAGCGTCGCCGGGGCCCGTGCTGCGTTCGACGCGTTGTCGGGAGAGATTCATCCAAGCGCGGCGTCCGCCGCGTTCGACGATTCACGTCTGCCGCGCGAGGCGGTGCTCGATCGGCTGTCGAGCCCTTACGGCAGTCTGGACAGCGGCGGGGCGACGGGCTTTGCGGCGATGAACGCGATCGTCGCGCCGTCCTTGCCGGCGAATGTCTTCGCTGCCTGGGGACAGGCCTTCGGTTCGTCTGGTCATATCGGCGGCGACGGCAACGCGGCGACGCTCGACCGGTCGCTGGGCGGCTTCATCGTCGGCGGCGACGCGACCCTCGACAATCGCTATCGGCTCGGCGTGGCGGCCGGCTACACGCAATCGACCTTGAGCGTCGACGCGCGCAGTTCGAGCGGGAGCATCGATTCGACCTTCGCGGGGCTCTATGGCGGAGCGAGCTTCAATGCGCTGCAACTGCGCGCCGGCGCGCTCTACGCGTACAATCGCTTCGGAACGGATCGCACGATCGCCTTTCCCGGCTTTGGCGACACGGCGAGCGCCGGCTATGGCGGCGACACGCTGCAGGCGTTTGGCGAGGCAGGCTGGCGGATGCCGCTGAGCGGCCTGGCGGGGCCGGCTTCGATCGAGCCCTTCGTCGGCGCGCTCGCGATGCACATCGACACGGCGAGCTTCGCCGAGTCCGGCGGCTCCTCTGCGCTGAGCGGGGCTTCGCAAGGCTACGACTATGGCGCGACGACGCTCGGAATTCGCGGCGAGGCGACGATGTTCTCCAACGTCCCGCTGCTGGCGCGCGGTCTCCTGGGTTGGCGGCATGTGTTCGGCGACGTGACGCCGGCTTCCACGCTCGCCTTCGAAAGCGCGCCTTCGATCCCGTTCTCGATCGCCGGCGCGCCGATCGCGCAAGACGCGCTGATGATCGAGGCGGGGTTCGACTGGCGCCTGACCCGCAACGCGACATTCGGCGTGTACTATTCGGGCGCGCTCGCGGTTCGCGACGAAGACAACGCCATCAAGGGCAAGTTCGAAGTGGTCTTCTGAGCGCGGTCGCGCAGATCAGCGAATTCCAGCTCTTCCGACAGGCGAAGATCGGGCGGACGCGGTCCGCCGGGCGCAGCGCGAGGATCGGTGGCGAAACCCGCGGCCCGACGCGCGGACTCATCGCGCATCGGCGATCAGCGCCAGCAATTGGCGATGCATGACCTCGTTGCCGCAGCAGATCGATCCTGTTTCGAGGAAGTTCTCCTCGCCGTCGGCGCCGCTGACGAAACCTCCGGCTTCTCGAATGAGCAGCGCGCCTGCGGCGATGTCCCAGGAATTCAGACCGCGCTCCCAGAAGGCGTCGAAGCGCCCTGCGGCGACATAGGCGAGGTCGAGCGCGGCGCAGCCCATGCGGCGCACGTTGACGACACGCGCCATCACCGCCGCCAGCTCCAGTTTGAAGCGCGGATGCTGCGCCGCTTTGCCCAGATGCGGCACGCCGCAGCCGAACAGCGCCTGTGACAGCTCACGGCGCGCCGCCACCCGCAGGCGCCGATTATCGCCAAACGCGCCCTGACCTTTTTCGGCGACATACATTTCGTCATTGGCCGGATTGTAGATCACCCCGGCGACGATCTGGCCCTCGCGCTCCAGCGCGATCGAAATGGCGAAGAGCGGGATCGCGTGCAGGAAGTTGGTGGTCGCGTCGAGCGGATCGACATGCCAGGTGTGGCTCTTGTCGGCGCCCTCTATTGCGCCGCTCTCCTCCATCACGAAACCATAACCCGGCCGCGCCCGGGAAAGCTCTTCAAAAATGACCTTTTCGGCGCGCTGATCGGCGAGACTGACGAAATCGCCGGGGCCCTTCATCGACACCTGCAGATTGCCGATTTCGCCGAAGTCGCGCTTGAGTCCTCGTCCGGCCTTGATCGCTGCGCCGGTCATCACGGTCATCAAGGCGGAGCGGATCATAACGGGCGGGGTCCATGGAGACGTTCAGGTCTGTCTGCCCGCCAGGCGCGCCAGGGTCAAGGGTTGATCGCCGGCGACACGGGGGTCACGGCGGCGGCGCAGCCTCGCCGGCCAACGTCCTCAGCAACGCCAGCATCCGGGCCACCGCGTCCGCGCCTTTGGTTCCCAGACCATGTCGCTGCGCCAGCCATCTCGGATCGTCGTACGAAAGCCGCACCGCTCCCATCGCGTCCTGCCACACCAAGGCTTTCAGCGGCAGATCGATGCCGATCGTCTGCTCGGCCTGCATCAGCGGCGTGCCAGCCTTCGGATTGCCGAAGATCAGCAGTTCGGTCGGACGAAGATTCTCGCCGACCTTCGCCGCCCCGGCGGCGTGATCGATTCGGGCGAATATGCTGACGCCGTTCGCCCGCAGCGCCGCTTCGAGCCGATCCATCGTTTCCTTTGCGCCAAAGCGGCTCTGGACGGAAATCAATCCTTCGACAGTCATCGCGCGCCTCCGCGGAAGCGGCGCCCATCGGCGCCGGCCAGAATCAGCAATCACAGTTTCGGGCGGCCCCGTCAACGACGAGAATGCGCCTCGGCCGCGATCCCGCTAAGCTGCCGACGAGTCTGCGCCCCGGGAGCCCCTTGCATGAAATCGGACCTCGAAATCGCCTGGACGGTCGATCTGCTGCCGATCGCCGCGGTCGCCGCCAGGCTGGGCATTCCCGAGACGGCGCTTCGCCCCTATGGGCGGGTGATCGCCAAGGTGACGCTCGACGCCATCGACGGCCTCGGCGAACGGCCGGACGGGCGTTTGATTCTGGTCACCGCCATCAACCCGACCCCGGCCGGCGAGGGCAAAACGACCACCACGATCGGACTCGGCGACGCCCTGGCGCGCATCGGCAAGCGCGCCGTCATCTGCCTTCGCGAGCCTTCGCAGGGTCCGGTGTTCGGGCGCAAGGGCGGAGCCACCGGCGGCGGCCATGCGCAGGTCGCGCCGATGGACGAAATCAATCTGCACTTCACCGGAGATTTTCACGCAATAACCGCCGCGCACAACCTGCTCGCCGCGATGATCGACAACCACATTTACTGGGGCAATTCGCTTGATATCGATCCGCGCCGGATCGTCTGGCGGCGCGCGCTGGACGTCAATGATCGCGCGCTGCGCAGCACTGTCGTTTCGCTTGGCGGAGTCGCCAACGGGTTTCCGCGCGAGGACGGCTTCGACATCACCGTCGCGTCCGAAGTCATGGCGGTGTTCTGCCTTGCCCGCGACATTGACGATCTTGAGGCGCGTCTCAGCCGGATGATCGTCGCCTATTCGCGCGCCAAGGCGCCGGTGACGGCGGGCCAGCTCAAGGCGGCCGGCGCGATGACCGCGCTGCTGAGCCAGGCGTTGCACCCCAACCTGGTGCAGACGCTCGAAGGCAATCCGGCGCTCGTCCACGGCGGGCCCTTCGCCAATATCGCCCATGGCTGCAATTCGATCATCGCGACGCGGGCCGGACTGAAGCTCGCCGACTATGTCGTGACCGAAGCGGGTTTCGGCGCGGACCTGGGCGCCGAGAAATTCTTCGACATCAAGTGCCGCATCGCCGGCCTCAACCCGGCCGCCTGCGTCGTCGTCGCCACCGCGCGTGCGCTCAAGTTCAACGGCGGGGCCGACAAGGCGGCGCTCGGCGTGGAGAATCTCGCCGCGCTCGCGGCCGGCCTGCCCAATCTTGAACGCCACGTCGCTAATGTCGCCAGGTTCGGCGTGCCGGTCGTCGTGGCGATCAACCGGTTCGATTCGGACACGCAAGCCGAACACGATCTCATCAGCGCGACGGTCAGGGAGAGGTTCGGCGTCGAGGCGGTCGTTTGCGACCATTGGGCGCGCGGCGGGCAGGGCGCGGAAGAACTGGCGCGCCGCGTCGTTGCGCTCGCCGACCACGGCGCCGCGCGCTTTCACCCGCTCTACGACGACGCGACGCCGCTGTGGGACAAGGTGCGGACCATTGCGACGCAAATCTATGGCGCCGCCGATATCGTCGCCGATTCAGCGATCCGCCAGCAATTCCGGCAGTTGGAGGAGGCTGGCTATGGCGCGCTGCCCGTCTGCATCGCCAAGACGCCCTATTCCTTCTCCGCGGATCCCAATCTGCTCGGCGCCCCCAGCGGCCATGTCGCGCCGATCCGGGAATTGCGCCTGCGCGCCGGCGCCGGCTTCGTCGTCGTTCTGCTCGGCGACATCCCGACTATGCCGGGTTTGCCGCGCACCCCGGCCGCCGAACAGATAAGGGTCAGCGGCGGGCGGATCGTCGGACTTTTTTGAGGGACGCGAGGGCCTCGACCCGCCTCCCCGCAGCGGGCAGCGGGTGCGGCTCGCGTCGCGGCGGCAAAGCCACTATAGTTCGGAGCCCGTGGCCGCCGTCCGGGCTCGGCGCGAGGTTGACGATTGATCCCCAAGAAGTCGGCGCGATGATTTTGCAGAATAGATCCCAAAGCGCCAAAAGCCTCGCCGTGATGGCGCACGATCTCATCACGACGCCGCTGGCGATGGCGTTGGCGCTCTACCTTCGCTACCCCGGCAACATGCCGGTTCAGGTCGAAGCGCTCGAATGGATCGTCCCGCTGTTTACGATTTACGCCGGCGTCGCCTATCAATTCTTCCGGCTGTACGAATCCAAATGGCGGTTTGCGTCGCTGCCCGACCTGTTCAATATTTTCCGGGTCTCCAGTCTGCTCGCCATTTCCTTGCTCGTTCTGGACTTCGCGCTGATCGCGCGCGGCGAACTCGCCTCGCCCGCCTTTGGCGCAAAAGCATGTTTTGTCTATTGGGTCCTGCAGATGTCGATGCTCGGCGGACCGCGCATCGCCTATCGCTATTTCCGATATGTCCAGGCGCGGCGGACCGGCCGGCGCGAACGGGCGCCGGCGATCTTGGTGCTCGGGCGAAGCACGGAAGCCGAGATTGCGTTGCGGTCGATCGAAGAGGGGATGCGTCGCCGCTTCGTCGCGCGCGGCGTCCTGTCGCCGCGCGCTTCGGACCGCGGCGCCTCAATTCGCGGCGTTCCCGTGCTCGGCGGTTACGACGAACTCGAGCGCATCGTCGGCGAAGCGACGGAAGAGGGCAATCCGATCGCCCGCCTGATTTTCGCGCCGAGCGAATTCACTTCGGACGCCGATTCCGAGCGGGTCGTGGCGACCGCCAAGCGTCTCGGCGTCGCGCTGTCGCGGTTGCAGACGGTTGAGTTTGACGGCGCCTCGGCGTTGGCTCCCATCGAAATCGAGGATCTGCTGTTTCGTCCGAGCGTGCAATCGGATCTCACCAGCCTGCGCGCGTTCGTCAACGCGAGGCGCGTTGTCGTGACCGGGGGGGGCGGCTCTATCGGGTCGGAGATTTGCGCGCGCGTCGTGGCGCTCGGCGCCGCCGATCTGCTCGTTCTCGACAATTCCGAACCCGCGCTGTTCGCCATCAGCGAGCAGCTCGAGGCGCTGAAGATGCCGATCCGGCTGCGCGCCGCCGTCGCCGACGTTCGTGACCGCCCAAGGTTGATGTCGTTGTTCGAGCAATTCCGCCCGGACGTCGTGTTTCATGCGGCGGCGCTCAAGCAGGTGCCGCAGCTCGAACTCGATTGGGCCGAAGGCGTCAAGACCAACATTTTCGGCTCCGTCAACGTTGTCGACGCGACGGCGGCAGTCGGCGCGGCTGGGGTGCTGATCTCGACCGACAAGGCCGTCGACCCGGTATCCGTGCTCGGCGCGACCAAGCGCTTTTCGGAAATGTACGCGCAGCTTGTCGATGGCGAACGCATCGGCCGGCCGGCCGGCCCGCGATTGATTTCCGTGCGGTTTGGCAATGTGCTGGGCTCGGTTGGCTCGGTGGTGCCGAAGTTCAAGGCGCAGATCGAGCGTGGCGGTCCGGTGACGGTGACCCATCCGGACATGGTGCGGTATTTCATGACGGTCCGCGAGGCCGTCGATCTTGTCATTTCGGCCGCCGCCCATGGCGCTTCGCCGGCCGGCTCGGCGGCGGCGCGGGCTTCCGTCTATGTTCTCAAGATGGGCCAGCCCGCCCGGATTCTGGATCTTGCGGAAAAGATGATCCGTTTGGCCGGCTATGAGCCGCGCGTCGACATTGATATCGTGTTCACGGGAACGCGGCGCGGCGAACGGTTGAACGAAATCCTGTTTTCCGGCAACGAGCCGGTCGTCGACACTGGCGTTGACGGCGTGATGGCGGCCCAATTGGCGCCCGTCGACCGCGCTTCGATGACGCGCTGGCTTGGCGAGCTGGCCGGCGCGGTGGACAAGGGCGATCGCGCGGGCGCCGAACGCGTCTATAGCGACGCGATTCTCAATTTTCGCGGCGCCGCTTCGGTGACCGATCTGGCGACCCGCCGCGCCTCGCTAGGCGTATCAGGCGGGTAGCGCGTTCGAACACACCTTTTGGTTGCCGACTAAACGAGGCCGCCGGTCGCTGGTGATTGCGCAAGTTTGAAAAACGTAGGCTGGCTCTAAACTGAGGGCAAAATGGGGGTCGGGCAGCGCCGCGACGAATTGCGAGCCAACGCGCAAGCGAAGCTCGATGACGCGCGACTTCTCCTCGACAACAAGCGATACTCAAATGCGTATTATCTTGCCGGATATGCCGTCGAGCTTGGTCTGAAGGCTTGCATTGCCGCGCAAATCCCAGCGGAAACGATTCCGGATAAGGCCTTCATCAAGGGAATTCTCAATCATCAATTCGGGGGTCGGTTGGGCTCGCAGGGTTGGCGGGTCTGCTCAATGCGCAGAAGGACTTCGACCCACAATTCGCCGCAAATTGGGCGCTGGTCTCAGAATGGGAGCCGGACTCGCGCTACGAATTGAAAGATGTCACGTCCGCTTCATTGCTTGTCCACGCTATCGCCGATCCAAAATCAGGAGTCCTTGAATGGATCAAAACACACTGGTAGTCGGTGGCCAGGCCCTCGTGAAGGCCTTGGACGCCGCCGGCTTTCGACCGCGTATCGCCATGTGGGTCCACAATACGGATATTGACACTTGGAAATTGTGGCTGGTTCCTCCCAAGAAACATGCAGACAAGCAGGACTTCTATCGACGCATCGCAAAAATCGTTTCACAACACCGCGCGGAGTTCGGCGGCATCGATACGAGTGATACCGAAATGGTTTTGGAGACACACCCGGCGATGAAGGGTATCGGCAAATATATTCAAATGCCGGGGCTGGGAAGCGTCAATTTTTCTGGCAACAGATTCAATGGATACTATCTGCCCGACGGAATCATATTGCGTTCCGATCTGCAGGCCTAGTTGTCATTGCGCCGTCGGCGTCACGCTCGAGCCGCGGAGTTGGTTGCCTTTTGCGCCGCCGTAAGCCGTGAGCTGTCTCTCAGAACCGGCTTGCTTCACGCCGCCCGCGCCGGCGGCCCGGAGGCGGCCAGTTCGGCGGCCTCGTCATCGGAAAACACCCGGCTGCGCGTCAGAAAGCGCACGCCCTCCGGCGCTTCGACGGAAAAGCCGGAGCCGCGTCCGGGAACGACGTCAATGATAAGCTGGGTGTGCTCCCAATATTCAAACTGGGCTGCGCCGATGTAGAACTTGCAGCCGGCGATTTCGCCGAGCAGCACGTCCTGCGGACCGACGCGGAAGTCTCCGGAAGGATAGCACATCGGCGACGATCCGTCGCAGCATCCGCCCGATTGATGGAACATCAAGGCGCCATGCTGCGCGGCGAGTCGCGCGACGATCCGAGCAGCCTTATCGGTGATCTGGACCCGCTCCACCATCGAGTCTCTCCCCGTTGACCGGAAAAGCCAGCGCGAGCCGAGGCCCGCGCCGGCGTTTGTGCTCAAAAGAACCCGAGCGCCTTGGTCGAATAGCTGACCATCAGGTTCTTGGTCTGCTGATAATGATCGAGCATCATCTTGTGGTTCTCACGCCCGATGCCGGAGGCCTTGTAGCCGCCGAACGCCGCGTGAGCGGGATAGGCGTGGTAGCAGTTCGTCCACACGCGGCCCGCCTGGATGGCGCGGCCAAAGCGGTAGGCGCGGTTGCCGTTGCGCGACCACACCCCGGCGCCGAGGCCGTAAAGCGTGTCGTTGGCGATGGCGAGCGCGTCTTCGTCGTTCTTGAACTTCGTCACCGAGACCACTGGCCCGAAAATCTCCTCCTGGAACACGCGCATCTTGTTGTTGCCTTCGAAGATCGTCGGCTCGATGTAATAACCCTCGGCGAGCTCGCCTTCGAGCTGCGCGCGCTTGCCGCCGGTCAACGCCTTGGCGCCTTCCTGCTTGCCGATGTCGAAATAGGACAGGATCTTCTCGAGCTGGTCGTTGGAGGCCTGCGCGCCGATCATCGTCGTCGCGTCGAGCGGATGGCCCTGCTTGATCTTCCTGGTTCGCGCGATGGCGCGCTCCATGAACTTGTCGTAGATCGATTCCTGGATCAACGCGCGGCTGGGGCAGGTGCAGACTTCGCCCTGATTCAGCGCGAACATCGTGAAGCCTTCGAGCGCCTTGTCGAAGAAATCATCGTCGGCGTCCATGACGTCGGCGAAGAAGATGTTCGGGGATTTGCCGCCTAGCTCCAGCGTCACCGGAATGATGTTGTCCGAAGCGTATTGCATGATCAGGCGGCCAGTCGTCGTCTCGCCGGTGAAGGCGATCTTGGCGATGCGCTTGTTCTGGGCGAGCGGCTTGCCGGCCTCGACGCCAAAGCCGTTGACGATGTTGAGCACGCCGGCCGGCAGGATGTCGGCGATCAATTCGGCGACGACGAGAATGCCGAGCGGCGTCTGCTCGGCGGGCTTCAGGACGACGCAATTGCCCGCTGCGAGCGCCGGCGCGAGCTTCCAGGTCGCCATCAGGATCGGGAAATTCCACGGGATGATCTGGCCGACGACGCCGAGCGGCTCATGGAAATGATAGGCGACGGTGTCGGGGTCGATTTCCGAAATGCCGCCTTCCTGGGCGCGCGCCGCGGCGGCGAAATATCGCCAATGGTCGACGACGAGCGGCATGTCGGCATAGGTCGACTCGCGGATCGGCTTGCCATTGTCGAGCGTCTCGACGAGCGCCAGGAGTTCCAGATTCGCTTCGAGCTTGTCGGCGATCTTGTTAAGCAGACGCGCGCGGTCGGCGATCGGCGTCTTGCCCCAGGCGTCTTTGGCCTTGTGGGCCGCGTCCAGCGCGAGCTCGATGTCGGCAGCCGTGGAGCGCGGAATCTCGCAGAGCTTCTTGCCGGTGATCGGGCTCGGATTGTCGAAATAGCGCCCTTCGACCGGGGCGACCCATTTGCCGCCGATGAAATTGGCGTAGCGATCGCGAATGAGAACCTGTTTGGAGACTTTTTCCAGAGCTTGCTGAAACATGACGTCTTCCTCCGTGATTTGGCGCGCCGCGCGCCTTCTTTTATTGTCGAGAGATGCTTCGAGCCGCGGCGAGAGCATTCAACTCGACATGGGCCGTCGTTCCGACGGCGAATCCCGGCGCTCTTCCCGCCGCCTCGTCGACCTGCGGCCCGTGGCGAGAATACGCTTCAACCGACCGAGAGTGCTCGCTTGCCGAAGCCTCGTCAACGCTATATTCGCAAAAATATAACGAGCGTCGGCGACAGCCGCGCCGGCACGTCGACGTCGCGCGGAGAGTTTGGCGGAGTTGACGCGAACGCTCCGACGCGTTTTCGACCCAACGACCCCCCGCAGTCAGCCGCCCCGCTGGCGGTCGCCCATCGTCCGCGCGACGCCGCCTGGCGCGGATGAGATGAATGAACCGGCGACTCCGGCGGCTCGGCGAGCAAGTAGCGTTGTCGTCGAGGTTTTATGATATAAAGACCGTAGACTAAATGGATATATTGGAATAGGAGGGGTTGAATGGCGTCGCTGCGCCGGCGGCGGGACGGGTCGCCGAATCCGAAACTTCACTGAAAACGGGCCGTGCGACGCTGCTCGGACGGGGGTGAGTTCACATGAGCGCAAGCCGACTGGGATTGGACGCCGGCCGCGCGCCGACCGCGACAGCGGGATGGCGCGAACTTTGGTTGAAAGAGGATTGGTGGGCGGTTTGGCTGGGGCTCGGCCTCGTCATCGTCGGCTATGTTCTCTTCGCCAATGGCGCGAGCCTCAAGTGGATCGCGGTGACGCCGGAGAAATGGTCGAACCTCGACCAGCTCGGCGGCCATTTCGCGGCCAACGGATTGCGCTATGTCGCACAATTCATTCTGTGGCTGGCGGTGTTCGCTGCGGCGCTGACGGCGCTTGGCTTCAAGGCGCGGGAATTCGTCCCGTCATTCGCATTCCTCTACGTGTTCTCGGTCGTCATCTTCGCGCTCGGCCAATGGTCGCAAGCGAACTACTACAATCTTGAGCCGCCGCTGGTCGCGCTGCTGCTCGGCCTGCTGATCTCCAACCTGGTCGGCCTGCCCCGATGGATGGACGCAGGCTTTCGGGTCGAGTTCTATGTCAAGACGGGGGTCGTCCTGCTCGGCGCGACGCTGCCGTTCGCCCTGATCGTCTGGGCTGGTCCGGTGGCGATCCTGCAGGCTTCCATCGTCTCGATCGTCACTTTTCTCGTCATTTTCGCGGTCGCGCGTCGGCTTGGACTGGACCGCCGTCTGGCGGCGACGCTTGGCGCGGGCGGCGCGGTTTGTGGCGTCTCGGCGTCGATCGCGATCGCCGGGGCGGTCGGCGCCAAGAAGGGTGACGCGCCGATCGCCATCTCCGTGGTGATCCTCTGGGCGATCGTCATGATCTTCTTTTTGCCCTTCGCGTCGCGCGCGCTGCAGCTTCCGACCGGCGTCGCCGGCGCGTGGATCGGCACGTCCGAATTTGCGGACGCCGCCGGATTCGCCGCCGCACAGACCTATGGGGGCTTCGCCGGCCAGGTTCCGGGGATCGCGGGCACGGCGGACCAGGCGGTATGGTCCTTCACGCTGATGAAGGTGGTCGGCCGCGATGTGTGGATCGGCGTTTGGGCGCTTGCGCTGGCGATCATTTCGACCACCCACTGGGAGCTGGCTGAATCTGGACGCAAGCCGGAAATCGCCGAAATCTGGTGGCGCTTTCCGAAATTCGTCGTCGGCTTCGTCGTCGCGTCGCTGTTCGTCACCTGGGCGGCCCGGGGCAACAGCCTCGCCGACTACAACAAGCTGGTTGTTCCGACATTCGTCGGGCCGATCAAGGACCTGCGGACCTGGGCCTTCATCTTCTGCTTTCTCAGCATCGGTCTGACCACGCGGTTCCGCGATTTGGCGGGCGCCGGCGTGAGACCTTTCGCCGCTTTCAGCGTCGGCGTCGTCGTCAATGTCGCGCTTGGCTTCCTTCTGTCCGTCTTCGTGTTCGCCTCTCATTGGGCGAACCTGGCGCGCTAGAACCGAACGCGTCGCTTATGTCCCGCGGCGTCGCTGGTCTCGCTCTCGAGTTTTGAAGGGGATGCAATGGGCGCTGGTCAAGTGCGAGGGCGGTGCGGTTCTTGCGCACACTTTCGTAACGATCCCGCCTATCTCGAGGCGGCGATAGCGGGACTTTCGAGCTTGGGCTCGGGCAATGCGTCGGCTCGCGCGGACGACGGTCTGTGCCTGCGTCATGACCGCTATCTCAGCGCTCGCGCAGGCTGCGCGGACTTCAGTTCGCGCGGGGAACGCGCCGTCCCGCTCGACGCCGCGTCTATTCCGGCGTGATCACGCCTTTCTTCAAAATGATGTTGCCGTAGAGGCGCCGTTCGCCGGTCGCGACAACTGCGAAGCACTGGCGGGCGCGTTCGTAGAACTTGTGGCGCTCGAGCTTGTGCAGCTTGAAATTCGCCCCTTCGTGCTTGGCCAGCAGAGCGCGGAATTCATCGAAGATCGGCTCCTCCCGGGAAGGTTTGCCGACGACTTCCATCCGCACGCACGCGTCGGGAACAAACGAGTTGAGGGGCATGACGGTCAGGATGACGTCCATCGCCTGCGTCGCGCTGAGGGCGTCCAGCCGCACCACCTGGGGCCCCGCCGACTCGGCGGGATAGTTGGCGTCGACGATGACGATTTCATCGCCGTGCCCCATCGCGCGCAGCACGTAAAGCAGATCCGGCGTCAGCAGCGGATCGATGTTCCTGAGCATGCCCATTCACCTGAGGTTGTCGGCCGATCGAAAAGAGTTTGACGCCGTGGCCGGCCGATCGGCGGCGTCGACGTGGCGACGATCAAGGGATGCAACCGGCTAGCGGGGCGTCGGCGCATCGGCGCGCATCAAGCCGGCGGTCTTCAGGTCGCGCCAAAGCGCCGGCGGGATTTTCGCGCCGATCATTTCGGCGTTGCGGCGAACCTCGCCAGCCTTCTGCCCGCCTGGTATCACCGAAACGATCGCGGGGTGGCCGAGCGGAAAGCGAAGCGCCGCCTCCGCCAGTTTGACGCCATGCGCCTTGCAGATCGCCTGAATCCGGGCGACGCGCTCCAGCACCTCCGGGCTCGCCGGCGCGTAGTTGTAAAACGCGCCGCGCCGCGGGCCGGTGGCGAGAATGCCGGAGTTGAACGGCCCCCCGAGCGCGACCCCGATGTTCCTTTCCGCGCAATAGGGCAGGAAACTTTCGAGCGCCCGCTGTTCGAGCAGCGTGTAACGGCCGGCCAGCAGAAATATATCAAAGTCGCCCGAGCGCGCCAGAGCCTCGGCGACTTCCCATTCATTGACGCCGGCGCCGATCGCTTTGATGACGCCGGCCTCGCGCAGTTTGACCAGCGCCTTGTAGCCGCCCTCCATCAGCTCCTTGATGCGTTCGTCGGAGGCCGCTTTGGTCCCGTGCGTGAACACGTCGACGTCGTGAGCGTAGACGATGTCGACGCGATCAAGGCCCAGCCGCTCCAAAGAAAATTCCAGCGAACGCATGACGCCGTCATACGAATAGTCGAACCGCTCGCGACGCGACGGCGTCTCAAAAAACGCGCCCTGGCGCGACCGGTCCTGCGGCGCGCAGACCTCGAGGAGACGGCCGATCTTGGTCGAGATCAGATAGGAATCACGTGGCTTGGCGCGCAGAAAGCCGTTGAGCCGGGTCTCCGCGAGGCCGAGGCCGTAGAGCGGCGCGGTGTCGTAATAGCGACAACCGGCGCTCCACGCGGCGTCCAGCGTGGCGCGCGCATCCTTTTCGGTCAGCGGACGGTAGAGATTGCCGAGCGGCGCCGAGCCGAAACCGAGTTCGGTGAATTGCAACTCGACTCCCGAGCGCGGCTTGAATTTCCGCCGTCTTAAATTGTGCGCGCGGGCGTCCACCGTCATCGCCGCATCCCCCCGGATGATCGAATACTCGAGCAACAATGCGCCGAGAGGGAAGGCATCATAATTGACGCCGCCAACCCGTCAATCGCGCACTGCACACTGAGCGCCCTTGCGCTTGCGCTTTCGACGGCGACAGGATGATAATGATCGCGCCAAACGGTCGCACGAGATCAATCGTCGCGGGCGGTGGTGTGTTTCGGGAGGATCGGCCTATGGTTAAATTCATTCTGACGGTGGGTGCGGTTGTTGGCGGGTTGGCCTGCGCGGGCGCGGCGAATGCGCTCACCTTGACGAGCCCGGACATCAAGGCCGGGGGCAAGATTTCGGACGAACAGGTCGCCAATATCTTTGGGTGTGCGGGCAAGAACGTTTCGCCGGCGCTGAGTTGGTCGGGCGCGCCGAAGGGAACCAAGAGTTTCGCGATCAGCATCTATGATCCCGATGCGCCGACCGGCAGCGGCTTCTGGCATTGGGTCGTCGTCAACATTCCCCCCGACGTCACTTCGCTCGCCAAGGGCGCTGGCGATCCCAAGGCGGGCGGCCTGCCGGCCGGCGCGCTGCAAACCCGCACCGATTTTGGCGTTCCCGGCTACGGCGGTCCTTGCCCGCCCAAGGGCGACAAGCCGCACCACTATCACGTCAACATCTTCGCCGTGGACGTGGACAAGCTCGATGTCGACGAGAATGCCTCGGCCGCTGTCGTTGGCTTCAACCTGCACTTCCATACTTTGGGCAAAGCGACGCTGACCGGCCTTTATGGCCGCTGACGCAACGAACGGAGGTTCGGCGCGGGCGCGTCGCCGAACCTCTCCTGCGTCTTGCGCCCGCTCAATGCCCGTCGCGCGACGGGCGCGGTTGTCGCGAGACTTCGGATGGATCAGCTCGCTTTGGCGATCACGGAATGCGCAGCGTCCGCCGCGACCAGGGCCTGGAATGCCTCCAGGGACGTCGGGCGGCCGAAGTAGAAGCCTTGCACGGCGTCGCAGCCCATCCGCGACAGCGCGCGCGCCTGCTCGCTCGTCTCCGCGCCCTCGGCGAGGACCGTTTTGCCGAGCCTCTGCGACAGGGTGAGGATCGCCTGAATGATGGCTTCGGGTTCGCCTCCTTCCGCCAGGTTTTGCACGAAGCTCCGGTCGATCTTGACCTTGTCGATGGGCATGCGTCCCAGATAGCTCAAGGACGAGTAACCGGTGCCGAAATCATCGAGCGCGACGGAGACGCCAAGCTCGCGAATCCTCTCGAGGGCCGCCGGGATCTCCGCCTCGCCGGAAATGAACACACCCTCGGTGATTTCGATTTCGAGTTGGCTGGGCGCAAGCCCTTCGCGCTGCAGCGCGCCGGCGATTTCCGCCACCATGTCGGTCGCCTCGAACTGGATCGGGGACACATTCACCGCCACGCGCAGATGGCGTGGCCATTCCGCGGCGTCACGGCAAGCTGTTTGAAGCGCCCAGCGGCCGAGATCGACGATAAGACCGGTCTCCTCCGCCAGCGGAATGAATTTGACCGGCGAAATCATGCCTTGCTGGGGGTGGCGCCACCGCATCAGCGCCTCGGCCCCCAGCAGCCTGCCGCTCGCCAGATGGAATTGTGGCTGGTAATTCAGCGACAGCTCACCCGCGGCGATGGCGCGGCGCAACGCCGCCTCCATCGAAAGCTTGTCATTCAGTTCGTCCTCCATCGCGGGCGAATAGAGAGCGAAACTGTTGGCGGAGAGTTTCTTGGCCGCGGATTCGGCGATATTGGCCTGGGTCAGCAGTTTGTCGGGGCTGAAACTCTGGTCTTGCGTCGTCGCGGCGCCGAGGCTCACGCCTATGACGACCTTGTGGTCGCCAATTGAATAGGGTTCGCGAAGCCGTTGGATCAGACGCCGACAAAGCTCCGCCACGGCGGTTGCGTCCGACGCATTGTGCGCCGCCACGGCGAAATTGTCGCCGCCAAGGCGCGCGACCATGGTCAAGCCCGCGGATCGCAGACGCGCGACGACGGCTTTCAGCATCTGGTCGCCGACGAGGTGGCCAAATGCCTCGTTGACCTGATTGAACCGGCGAAGGTCGATGGAGATCAGCGCTGCGCCGCACGTCGGACCGCCGCGCAGGCTGTGGAACGACTGCAGTTGCCGGACGAATTCGTCGCGCGTCCAGGCTCCGGTAAGCGAATCGTTGCTCGCGAGATAGCTCAGGCGGGCTTCCTGCGCGCGTCGCTGTGTGATGTCGCGAAATGTCAGGCAGGCCACTTTTCGCCCGTCTTCGCTTTCGATCCTCGACCCCGTCAGCACGTATTCGATTGTGCGTGCGACTCCGTAGTCGCCGGCGATGACGATCTCGCCCGTGGTCACCTGGCGGTCATCGCCCGCCAGGGCCTTGTCGAGCGCCTCGTTGAGCGCACCGGGCAACGCGCCGGCGGGCATCGGCCCGCTCAGGTCGCGGCCAAGAAGATCTCTCGCCAGTCGGCTCGCCGCCACGATTCGCCGTCGGTCGTCAACGACGATCACGCCGTCGAAATTGTCGGCGATGACCTGGTTGAGCATCGCGCGGGTTTCGTTGCGTTGCCGCTCCGCCCTGGCTTGCTGGCGTCGGCGGTGCCGTAGATCGGAGATGACGGCGATGAGAACGAAAGAGGCGAGCGCAATCTGAATGCTCGCGGTCTCGACGCGCAGAGCCCAGAAGCGTTGCAGGCCCAGGGCGCCCAATTCGATGGCGAGGCAAAGCGCAGCGGCGCCGAGGAGCGGTCGGCTACCGCTCAGCCGGCGATCGAAAGCCGCCCCGAGACCGGCCAGAAGCAAGACGGCGAGAGCAATGGCGGCGAAGGGGACATCCTGCATCGCCAGGCCCTGTTTCAGCGTCTCCGCGGCAAGGATATGCACGAGGCCGCCAGAAATCATGCCGAAACGCGGCGTGAGAAAGAAATCCCGAAGCTCCTCGGCGCTGGAGCCGACGACGACGTCCCGGCCTTCGACGCGCGCGGCGTCGACCTGGCCGGCGAGAAGATCGGCCACGGATATGCGGTCGATCGCCTTGAGGTCGATGCCGAAATCGATGCCGAACCCCGTGCCGAAATCGCCCGCCTCGCCCGGCAGTGGACGCCACAAAGCGGTGGCGAGGGAGGGGACGGACCGATCGCCGATGTGAAGGCCGTAGGGATAATCGCGCACAAAGCCGCCGGCGCCGATCGGCACGCTCACGGAGACGACCGGACTGACCGCAGCGAAGGCGGCGAGCGGGACGTTGGCCACGCGCCCTTCGCCGGCGCCGGCGCGCTGCTCGAATGCGGCGAGGGATACGAACCCTCCCGCACGCCTCAGCGTCGTCGCGAAGGCCGCGTCGTCCGGCGGCGTCGAGGCGGCGCTGAAATCGATATCGAGCGCCGCCGAACGCACATTGAGCGCCATCAGACGATCGACGACCTCAGCCTCGACCCTGCGCGGCCAAGGCCAGACGCCGACCTTTTGCAGACTCTTGGCGTCGATCTCGAGAAAGACGATCTCGTGAGTGGGTTCGTGTTGCAATAGCTGGAAGCGGAACGACTGAAGCAAGTCGTCAAGCGGCTTGAACAGACCCGCGGCGGCGCCGCCGAGAATCACGGCTGCGACGCAGAGGCCAAGCAGCATGTTCCGCACCTCGGCCGGCATCGCTGCCAGTCGAGCGGCGACCGGCGTCGGCTCGTGGGATTCATCCATACGGGCCGACCGGATGCGCCCCGCGCGTCCTCACTCTGGCGCGGCGTGCGTCAATTGACTGTCTCATTTGGGGCCGCCGTGGCCCTTGCCGTGACCATTCCCGTTGCCGCCGCCATTCCCATTCCCATTCCCATTCCCGTTGCCGCCATTCCCATTGCCGTTGCCGCCGCCGTTCCCGTTGCCGCCGCCATTCCCGTTGCCGTTGCCATTGCCGTTGCCGTTGCCGTTCCCGTTCCCGTTGCCGTTGCCCTTGCCGCCGCCATTCCCATTGCCGTTGCCGCCGCCGTTCCCATTGCCATTTCCATTACCATTCCCGTTGCCCGCGCTGGCTCCGGCGGACGCCGAAGCTCCGCTGGCCGTGGAGGCCGCAGAGGCGGCGGACGCCGCAGTGGCGGCTGTGGCGGTGGCTGCGGTTGTGGCGGCGGTCGCGGTGGCCGTCGCCGCCGTCGCGTTGCTCGTCGCGGCGGCCGGCTGGCCCGTGGCAGTGGCGACATGGCCGAGCTTGCCGGTTCCGGAGATGGTGAGCGCGGAAACGGCGCCCGCCGCCGCCTGCTGACCGGGCAACACATCGACATGCAGCTTCCGCGCGATGTCTTCGACACGGACCTTGCCGCGCTGGACATGCACGACGGCGCTCTGCGCGCCGGAAGCGACGCTGAAGACGGTGCCCTTGACGATCGCCGCCACAAACGGAGTCTGAACGGAGAAGTGCTGTGCGTTTTCGACGTTGGCCTTTACGGACACCGAGCCGAAGAACTGGCGGACCGTCGTAAAGCGCTTGCCAACCCGATCGAAGATCTGAATCTGCGTGTTTGGCGCGATGTCGATGATTTCGCTGTCGCGGCTGAACTCGACATTGCCGTCCTGCATCGTCCGTATGACGCTGTCGTCCGACACAATGTCGCCGCGGTTCAGCCGGACCCATGCATTTTTGTAATATACGAGGACGTCGCCGCGCAGCTTGACGGCCTGCCAGTCGTCGGCCATCGCCGCCCCGGCTCCAAACGCCGAAACGAGGAGCGCGATGGCGGTGCGGCGGATCGGTCCGACGATGAAAAGGAGCGGGACCAGGCGCCGCATAGCTTCGTGTCGAACGCCCGACATTTTATGTTCTCTTGTGGCGGCGACAAACAATTTTGTGGTTCGCCGGCGCCATGCTTGTCTCGCGCGCGTTAACAACCGTCTTAAACGTTTCATGAACCGAGGGTCCCGGATCGACCGCGGCCACTGTTTGCTTCTAGGGTTAACCGCTGGTGTCGAGAGAATAGGGGTTTTCCGACGCGCGCCTTAGCGGATGGTCAACCGCGGTCCGATGGTGCGCCGTGGCGCGTGAGCGCTGCGACTCCCCGGCGGCCTCTGGCGCGATTGATGGACGGACGGGAATCCCCGCCGTTTGAGACCCGGGCTGAGGCCTTGCGCCGCGCGTCGAATGGCGGCAGATTCATTTCCTGAAAAGGAGTGCAAACTATGGCGTCCAAGCTCGAACAATTGCGCGCAATGAGCACGGTGGTCGCCGACACCGGCGATATGGACTCGATCCGCAACTTCAAGCCGACGGATTCGACGACCAATCCGACGTTGATCCTCAAGGCCGCGCAATTGCCCGGCTACGACCACCTCATTGACGAGGCGGTCGCATGGGGACGCAAGGGCGGCGCGCCGGTCGGCGCGGTCGCCGATCGTCTTGCCGTCAACTTCGGGGCCGAGCTGACGCGCATCGTGCCCGGACGGGTTTCGACCGAAGTCGACGCGGATCTGTCGTTCGACACCGCGGCGACGATCGCCAAGGCGCGCGCACTGATCGCCGACTATGCGGGCCGCGGCGTCAGCCGCGAACGGATTTTGATCAAGATCGCCGCGACATGGGAGGGCGCGCAAGCCGCCGCCACGCTGCAGAAGGAAGGAATCGACTGCAATCTCACGTTGATCTTTTCGCTGACCCAGGCGGTCGCCTGCGCCGACGCCAAGGCCTTCTTGGTTTCGCCGTTTGTCGGACGCATCCTCGACTGGCACGTCAAGAGCGGCGGCGGCCCCTATACCGCCGAGAACGACCCCGGCGTCGTCTCGGTGCGCAGCATCTACGCCTATTTCAAAACCTACGGCGTTTCGACGGTGGTGATGGGCGCCTCGTTCCGCAACCTTGGCGAAATCGAAGCGCTGGCCGGCTGCGATCGCCTGACGATCTCGCCCCAGCTTCTCGATCAGTTGTCGAAGGATCAAGGCGCCTTGGTCAGGAAGCTGTCGCCGGACCAGGTCAAGGGCGCCCCGTCAAAAATCGCGCTCGACGAAAAGGCGTTCCGCTGGATGATGAACGAGGATGCGATGGCCACCGAGAAGCTCGCTGAGGGCATCAGAACCTTCGCGCATGACCTCGGCTCCTTGCGCAAACTCGTCGGCGCGCGGCTTGCCGCGGCGGCTTGAATTGCAGGCGGCCCTTCGCGCCGATTTCTGGTACGAGTTCGCCAGCAGCTATTCCTATCCCGCGGCGATGCGGGTCGAGGCGCTTGCGGTCGAACGCGGCGTCGCGTTGAACTGGCGCCCATTTCTGCTCGGCCCGATCTTCGCGTCGCGCGGCATGACGGACTCGCCCTTCAACCTCAACCCCGCCAAGGGGCGCTATATGTGGCGCGACCTCAAGCGAATCTGCGCGCGCCACGGCCTGCCGCTGCAGCGCCCCGAGCCCTTTCCGCAGAACAGTTTGCTCGCCGCGCGCGCGGCGCTGGCGCTTGGCGACGCGCAGCGGCCCGGGTTCTCCCGCGCGATCTATGCGGCGGAGTTCGGGGAGGGTCGGTCTATCGCCGAACGTTCGACAATCGTTGGCATTCTGGAACGGCTGGGGCTTGACGCCAGCGAGATTCTGGAACGCGCCGCGAGCGCGGAGGTGAAGGACAAGCTGTGCGCCGAGACGGCCTTCGCTGAGAGCATGGGCATTTTCGGCGCGCCGAACCTGGTTGCGGCGGACGGCGAGATTTTCTGGGGCAACGATCGCCTGGAGGAGGGGCTGGATTGGACGGTTCGCGTCGCGCGATAGTCGCATGGCGCCGACGCCGCTAGGCCTGCGCCGCCGGCTGCGCGATCCACGCTTCGGCCGCGGTGCGGCCGCTCTCATGGAGGCGCTCCAGAAATCGCCAGCCGAGGTTCGCAGCATTTTCATCCGCCAGCCCTTCGAATTCGTCCTGGGCGGAGATTCGATGGATGCGCAGGCGGCGCAGCTTGGGCGCCGCGCCCAGACTTTTCGCGAGCTTCAGCGCCGCGATCTCGGCGTTGAGGGTTGCGTTGAAGTTGATCTGGTCGAGCCTCTTGACGATTTCGCGCGGCGTCGTCGGCAACCGCTCCGTCGTGGTCGGCGTCACCTGCACGACCAGCAGATCGGCGGTCTCGGACGCCAGCGCCAGCGGAATTAGCGGCGGATTGGCGACATAGCCGCCGTCCCAATAGGCCTCGCCGTCGACCTCGACGGTATGATGGAGCAGCGGCAGGCACGCCGACGCGAGCGCCGCCTCGACGGTCAATTCCGACTCGCGAAAGACTCGCAGGCGGCCGTCGCGCACCCCCGTCGCGCCGATCAGCAATTTGACCGACGAGTGCGCGCGCAGCCGTTCGAAATCGATTTCCGCGACCAGCGCCTCGCGCAGCGGATTGAGGTCGAACGGATTGAACAGATAGGGCGACAGCCGCGGAAAAAGGCCGAAACCGCCGCCCATCGCGGCCACGGCGGGGGAGGCCGCCGGCAGGAACGACGCGGCGTCGCTCATCCGCCTCCAGAACCGGGCGAGCTTCGCTCCGGCCTCCGCGCGACCCTCGATCATGCCCGAGGCGAGCAGAACGGCGTTGATCGCGCCTGCGCTCGCGCCGCTGATCGCCTCGAACGCGATGTCGTTCTCCTCAAGCAGCCGATCGAGAACGCCCCAGGTGAATGCGCCGAACGAGCCGCCGCCCTGCAGGGCCAGCGAAAGACGTCGCGGAGGCCACGCCCGCGCCGGCGCCTTCGCGCCCACGATAGCGCGCGCCTGTTCGATCAATCCCATCGCCGATTCCCTTGCATTCTTGAGGCGCCGCTGACATTTATTGTGCGGTGCAATATAGGCATTTGCCCGTCAAAAGCCCATCGCCCGACCCGTCGTCGCGGCGCATGGCCAAAAAAGACTGCAATCATAGACAGTTGGACGGAAGGCGACAAAAAAACGCCGAACGCGGATGCGCGCTTGTCGTCTCGCCGCGCCCGGATGCCGAGGCCGCTAGAAAAACGCCTGCAGCCCGGTCTGCGCGCGCCCGAGGATCAGCGCATGCACATCATGCGCGCCTTCATAGGTGTTCACCGACTCGAGATTCTGCGCATGGCGCATGACGTGATAGCCGCCCGAAATGCCGTTGGCGCCGTGAATGTCGCGCGCCGCGCGCGCGACATCGAGCGCCTTGCCGCAATTGTTGCGCTTGACCAGCGAGATCATTTCGGGCGCCCATTGCCCTTCGTCGATCAGTCGCCCGACGCGCAGCGAGGCCTGCAGTCCGAGCGCGATTTCGGTCTGCATGTCCGCGAGCTTCTTCTGAACGAGTTGCGTCGCGGCGAGCGGCCGGCCGAACTGCTTGCGCTCCAGGGCGTAGTCGCGCGACCGGCGCCAGCAATCCTCCGCGGCGCCCATTGCGCCCCAGGAAATGCCGTAGCGCGCGCGGTTGAGGCAACCGAACGGCCCTTTCAGCCCGGAGACGTTGGGCAGCATCTGTCCAGCGGGGACTTCGATATCCTCCATCACGATCTCGCCGGTGATCGAGGCGCGCAGCGAGAGCTTTCCGTCGATTTTCGCCGTCGAAAGCCCCTTCATCCCCTTTTCCAGGATGAAGCCGCGAATCTGGCCGCGATGGGCGGATGACTTCGCCCAGATGACGAAGACATCGGCGATCGGCGCGTTGGATATCCAGAGCTTGGAGCCGGTCAGCCGGTAGCCGCCGTCCACCGGTTCGGCCCGGGTCTTCATCGAGCCGGGGTCGGAACCGGCCTCGGCTTCGGTCAGGCCAAAACAGCCGATCCACTCGCCGCTCGCCAGTCTCGGCAGATATTTCTCACGCTGCGTTTCGTCGCCATAGGCGTAGATCGGAAACATCACCAGCGAAGACTGCACGCTCATCATCGAGCGGTAGCCGGAATCGACCCGCTCCACTTCGCGCGCCACCAGGCCGTAGGAGACGTAATTGGCGCCCGCGCAGCCGTATTTTTCGGGCAAGGTCATGCCCAGCAGCCCGAGCGCGCCCATCTCACGGAATATCTCGGGTTCGACCGCTTCCTTCTCATAGGCCTCGACGATGCGAGGCTGCAGCCTGTCTTGCGCGTAGGCCTGCGCGGCGTCGCGGATCTGCCGCTCGTCGTCGGTCAATTGCGCCTCGAGGCGGAACGGATCGTCCCATTTGAACGGAGCGGCGTCGGAATCCATGGGCGTCAGGTCCTGATGGCGGAGCCAGGCGATAGCTATGGCCGCGCGGCGCCGCGTTTTCAAGCGGGCTCAGTTCGCGCGCGGCCCGTTGGTGCGCTTGCGCTGGCGGCGCCTTGACGGCATTGTGCCGCCTATGGGTGGAACCACGGAAAGGACGCCGGCTGAGCCAAGCGCCTTGGCGAATTTGGATTCCCGTTCGCGCGACATTTTCCGGCGCATTGTCGATTCCTATCTCGCCAGCGGCGAACCCGTTGGATCGCGCAATCTGTCGCGCCTGTTGCCGGTCTCGCTGTCGCCCGCCTCCGTGCGCAATGTGATGCAGGACCTCGAAGAATTGGGGCTGATCTACGCGCCGCATGTCAGCGCCGGACGTATGCCGACCGAGCTGGGTCTGCGCTTCTTCGTCGACGCGCTGCTGGAGTTCGGCAACCTCACCAACGCCGAACGCACGCGCATCGACAAGGAAGTCAAGGCCGCCGCCGAAGGGCGCGGCTTCGAAGGCGCCTTGAGCGAAACGACGAGCCTGCTGTCGGATTTGACGCGCGGGGCGGGTGTCGTCCTCACCACCAAGGACAATGTTCGGCTGAAACACATCGAATTCGTCCGCCTCGAACCGGAAAAGGCGCTCGCCGTGCTTGTCTCGGAGGACGGCTCGGTCGAGAATCGCATCGTCGACACGCCGGCGGGCATGCCGGCTTCGGCGCTGGTCGAAGCGGCCAACTACCTCAACGCGCGGGTGCGCGGGCGCACCCTTGTCGAGGCGCGCGCCGACATCGAAGCGGCGCGCCGCGCCGCGCAGAACGAGCTCGACAGCCTGACGACCCGTCTCGTCGACGCGGGAATGGCCTTCTGGGGCGGGGTTGAGGAACAACGCCAGCAATTGATCGTGCGCGGCCAGGCCAACCTGTTGGGAGATCTGCGCGTCCAGGACGATCTGGAGCGCATCCGGCTGCTGTTCGCCGACCTTGAAACAAAGACCGATGTCATCGATCTTCTTCACCGCGCGGAAAGCGGCGACGGCGTGAAGATTTTCATCGGTTCGGAGAACAAGCTGTTTTCCCTTTCGGGGTCGTCGATGATCGCCGCCCCGTTGCGCGACGGCGATCGGAAAATCGCCGGCGTGCTGGGCGTCATAGGGCCAACCCGCCTCAACTACGGGCGCATCGTGCCGATGGTGGAATATACCGCGCGGGTGCTCGGGGACCTCATGCGGGTGCGGTGAGGTGCGGTCGAGGCGCGCGGACGAGGGCGCACATTCGGCTTGCGGCGCCTCAATGAAGGGGAGAACGGCATGTCCGACTCGACGGAGCCGGGGCGGGAAGCTCATAGCCTGGGCGGCGCGATTCATCGACTTCACGACAAATGGGGCGCCATCGTCGCGTTCGGCGCGTTGCTGATCGCGCTCGGCGCGATCGCCGTGATTTTCGCGTGGCCGGCGACCAATGCGACGGTCATCGTCAACGGAGTGGTTTTCCTGATCGGCGGCGCCGCGGAGATCGGCATCGGCGCGCACGCGCAGGCCTGGAGCAAGTTCTTCCTCTGGATGATCGGCGGCGTGCTCTATCTGTTTGTCGGCCTGGTCTGCATTTTCGACTCCGGTTTCGCATCGGTGGTGCTGACGTTGGTCCTCGGAGCCGGCCTGATCGCGGCGGGCGTCGTTCGCCTCTATCTGGCGCTGCAGCTTCCCGTCGAGCAGCCGCGCCTGCTGGTGTTCGTGGCCGGCGCGGTCACCATTCTGCTGGGGCTGATCATCGTCACCCATTGGCCGGCCGATTCCATCTGGGTGCTGGGAACCCTTCTCGGCGTTGATTTGTTGTTCAACGGGGCCGGATGGGTCAGTTTTGGCCTGGGGCTTCGCGCGCACCGTTGACGGGCGCGAACGAAGAGCGATTTTCGTGACGCGCACCGGCGCCTCACGGCGCCGCGCGAGCATTCATTTCTTGCAGGGAACCGACGATGACGAAATGGGTCTATTCTTTCGGCGGCGAGAGAGCCGAGGGAAGCGCTGGAATGCGCGATCTGCTCGGCGGCAAGGGGGGTAATCTGGCCGAAATGGCCAATCTTGGCCTGCCGGTGCCGCCGGGCTTCACCATCACCACCGAGGTCTGCTCTTACTTTTACGCCAATTCCGGAAAGTATCCCGAGGAGCTGGCGGCGCAGGTCGAAGCCGCGCTCGCGGCGATAGCCGGGGCGACCGGGCGCTCCTTTGGCGCCGCCGCCGATCCGCTGCTGGTTTCCGTGCGTTCGGGCGCCCGCGCCTCGATGCCCGGGATGATGGACACAGTGCTTAATCTCGGGCTCAACGACTCTTCTGTCGCGGCGCTCGCCGCGACATCGGGTGACGAGCGCTTCGCCTATGACAGCTATCGGCGCTTCATCCAGATGTATTCCAACGTGGTGCTGGGGCTCGATCATCATCGCTTCGAAGCGATCCTGGAAGCCCTGAAGGATCGCAGCGGCTATGTGCTGGACACCGACCTTGGCGCTGACGACTGGCGCGAGATCATCGCGGCCTACCACGCCGCGGTCAGGGAGGGGAGCGGCGAGGCCTTTCCGCAGGATCCGCGCCGCCAGCTCTGGGGCGCGATCGGCGCGGTGTTCGCGTCCTGGATGAACCCGCGCGCCATCACCTATCGGCGCCTGAACGGCATTCCCGAGGGCTGGGGCACGGCGGTCAGCGTCCAGGCGATGGTGTTCGGCAACATGGGGGAAACTTCGGCGACCGGCGTCGCGTTCACGCGCAATCCCTCGACCGGGGCCAACGAGCTCTACGGCGAGTTCCTGGTCAACGCGCAGGGCGAGGACGTCGTGGCGGGCATCCGCACGCCGCAGAATATCACCGAGGCGGCGCGCAAGGCGGCGGGCTCCGACGCGCCTTCGATGGAAACATTGATGCCTGAGGCATTCGCGCGTTTCGTCGCCATGACCGGGCTCCTCGAAAAGCACTATCGCGACATGCAGGATCTCGAATTCACGATCGAGCGCGGCAGACTTTGGATGCTGCAGACGCGCGCCGGCAAGCGGACGGCGCGCGCCTCGCTGCGCGTCGCGGTGGAAATGGCCGACGAGGGACTGATTTCCAAAGCCGACGCGGTCGCGCGCGTCGAGCCCGCTTCGCTCGATCAGTTGCTGCATCCGATGATCGACCCCAAGGCGCAGCGCCATGTGCTGGCGGTCGGTCTGCCGGCCTCGCCCGGCGCCGCGTCGGGGGAAATCGTATTCTCCGCTGACGAGGCCGAGCACCTGCGAAGCATCGGTCGCAAGGTGATCCTCGTGCGTATCGAGACCTCGCCCGAGGACATCCACGGCATGCACGCCGCCGAAGGCGTCGTGACGACGCGCGGCGGCATGACCTCGCACGCCGCGGTGGTGGCGCGCGGCATGGGCAAACCCTGCGTCTCCGGCGCCGGAACGATCCGCGTCGACTATGCCGCACGAACGATGACGGCGGACGGCGTCACGCTGAAAAAGGGCGATATCCTCACTATCGACGGCGGCGCCGGGCAGGTGCTTCGCGGTTCGGTGGCGATGGTGAAGCCGGAACTCACCGGCGAATTCGCCACGCTGATGGGTTGGGCCGACGCAGTCAGACGCATGAAAGTGCGCGCCAACGCGGAGACCCCGGCCGACGCGCGCGCGGCGCGCAGCTTCGGCGCCGAGGGCATCGGGCTTTGCCGCACCGAGCACATGTTCTTCGAGGGCGAACGCATTGTCGCGGTGCGCGAGATGATCCTCGCCGACACCGAAGCCGGACGGCGCGCCGCGCTGGCCAAACTGTTGCCGATCCAGCGGCGCGATTTCGCGGAATTGTTCGAGATCATGAACGGGCTGCCGGTGACGATCCGGCTGCTCGACCCGCCCTTGCACGAATTCTTGCCCCACACCGACGCCGAAATCGCCGAGGTCGCCAAAGTGATGGGCGTCCGCGCTGAAAAACTGCGCGCGCGCGCCGCCGACCTGCACGAGTTCAACCCGATGCTGGGTTTTCGCGGCGTCCGCATCGCGATCCGGTATCCCGAAATCGCCGAAATGCAGGCGCGTGCGATCTTCGAGGGCGCGGTCGAAGCCGGCGCCAGGACCGGCCAGCCGATCAAGGCCGAGATCATGATTCCCCTGGTGATGACCAAAGCCGAACTCGACGTCGTCAAGGCCACCATCGTGGCGATGGCCGACGCCGTCGCCAGGGAGACCGGCGTCGTGGTGCCCTATGAGATCGGCACGATGATCGAATTGCCGCGCGCCGCGCTACTCGCCGGCGAGATCGCTCAAAGCGCCGAATTCTTTTCGTTCGGCACCAATGACCTCACGCAGACGACGCTCGGCGTGTCGCGCGACGACGCCGCCTCGTTTATCGGCGTCTACACCGGCCGCGGCATCCTGCCAGCCGATCCCTTCGTGACGATCGACCAGGAGGGGGTCGGCGAACTCGTCCGCATTGCCGTCGAACGGGGCAGGGCGGCGCGGCCGGGCATCAAGCTGGGCATCTGCGGCGAACACGGCGGCGACCCCGCGAGCATTGCGTTTTGCGAGAGCATCGGGCTGGACTACGTCTCCTGTTCGCCGTTCCGCGTTCCCATCGCGCGCCTCGCCGCCGCGCAGGCGGCGCTGGGGCGAAAGGCGGCGTCGACGGCGTGAGCGCCAGATCGCCCGCGCTCTTCACGCCCCGTCTTCGCGCAGGCCGAACACCGTCTCGGCGCTGCGAAATCCGGCGAGTTCGAATTCGCCCAGCGCGGTGAATTCGTCCGGCAGATGCTCGCGCGAAGGCGGTCGATCCGAGGATCACGCGGCCGAGCTTGCTGGCGAGCTTCTCGATGCGCGCCGCCATGTTGACGGCCGGGCCGATGCAGGTGAAATCGAGGCGGCCTCCCCCGCCGATATTGCCGTAGAGCGCCTCGCCGACATGCAGAGCAAGCCCGAAGCGCAGCCGCGCCTCGCTCGCCGCGGCGCTGTCGGCCGGCAACGCTTCGATCTTCGCCTTGGCCTGCCTCGCCGCCCGCAAGGCGCGGGCGCAAGCCTCGTCCGCCGGTGCGTCGTCCGCGATGCGGAAGATCGCGAGCAGGCCGTCGCCCATGAATTTCAGCACTTCGCCGCGCTCGGCCTCGATCGGCGGCACCAGGCAATCGTAGAACCGGTTGAGCAGCTCGATCAGCGCCTGCGGCGGCACGCGGTCGGCGAGCGCGGTGAAGCCGCGCATGTCCGAGAGCCAGATGACGGCGCGGATCGTCTCGGTGTCGCCGCGCCTGATACGCCCCGCCAGAATGCGCTCGCCGGCTTCATGGCCGACATAGGCGTCGAGCAGGCTGATCGCGGTGCGCCGCAGTGCGCGCACCTCGGCGACGCGTGAGAGGGGCGGGAGGATCGCCTCGATCTCGGCGATCTGCGCGTCGGTGAAGCCGCCCGCCTGGCGCGTGGTGAAAGAGGCCGCATGGATTTCGCCGTTGGTGAAGCGCAGCGGCGCGGCGAGGTAGTCCGTCACCTCCTCGCTTCGCATGTCGTCGAGAAACTTGAAATCCATCGGGCATTCGGGGTCGGCGAGCCGGCGCCGGATCGTTTCGCCGGTCGTACGGATGCGAGTGATCGGGCTGCCTCGGAACGCGTCGTCCGACGCCATTTCGAAGGGCGCCTCGGCGACGTCAGCCACTCCGCCCGGGCGCCACAGGAAGCGGCGCGCGAGAATCTGCGGATGAAGCGTGTTCACGTAGACCGCCACCCGCCAGAGCGGCAGGCCGCAACCGGCGAGGCGATTGCAGAGTTCCGTCAGCACATCTTCTGCGCGTGACGCAGAACGGGCCCCGTCGATCAGCCAGGCCGCCACCGCACCCATGTCGAGGGGCGCGGCAGACTCCTTCACCGGCTGGGGCTGAGCGGGCGCCGACGTTGCAGACATGATCAGCGCCCTCCCGTCCGTCGACGGAGCCGCTTGCCTGACCGGGGAACATTCCCCGGCCCCTGAGCTGGGGCCGAATATCGGCGCGAAGACGATTGCTTGCAAGTCGTCCGCGGATGCCGGGCGAACGTGCAGGCGCACGCCGCCGATTCCCAAACCGGCGCGAATGGAGGATAGTATCTCCGTTCGACAATTCAGTCGCCGCCTTGTCTTGGGACCGCGCCCCGCGGCCGGCGCAATGATTGGCGGTCATGACCGAAGCCGAGTTTGCCGAGATTGCGGCCTGGATCGCCGAGGCCGGGCTGGCGGGCCGGGGAGAAACCGAAATTGTCGCCGGTTTTTGCGATCGCGCGGTCGCCGTTGGATTGCCGCTCGCTCGCGCCGCGGTCTTCATTGACACGCTGCATCCCATCTACGAAGGGCGGCTGTTTCGCTGGGACCGCGGCAAGGCGGAGGCGACGCTGGCCGAATACGGCCGTTCGGCGGACGCCGAATATGCGGAACGCTGGCGCAGCTCCCCGTTCTTTCTATTGTTGGCGAGTGGCGAATCGCTCCTGCGCCGTCGCATCACCGCCGACAACCAATCCGAGTTCGCGATTTTTGCAGAATTGCGCGCGGCCGCGATCACGGAATATGTGGCGATCGTCAACCGCATCGCGGCCGATGGCGTGATCGGCGAAATGGATTGCGTCTATTCTTCGTGGATGACCGATCGCGCCGACGGCTTCGACGACGGCGAGATCGCAACGCTCCAGCGCCTCATGCCCTTCCTCGGGCTGGCGGTGAAGTCAGCCTCGCTCGGGCGCATCGCCGAGACTCTGGTCGAGACCTATCTCGGTCGCGACGCCGGTCGGCGGGTTCTCGGGGGCCGCATCGCGCGCGGCGTCGCGGAACGGATCGAGGCCGTCCTGTGGTTCAGCGATCTTCGCAACTACACGCGCATTTCCGACACGTCGCCGCCGGAGCAGATCATCCCGCTGCTGAATGACTATGCCGACGCCGTTGTCTCCGCCATTCACCTTCACGCCGGCGACGTCCTGAAATTGATCGGCGACGGCGTCCTGGCGATCTTTCCCGCGAGGGAGCGCGACCGCGCTTGCGCCGCCGCGCTGGACGCGGCGACCATGGCGCGCCAGGCAGTGCAGGCGCTCAACGCGCGCCGCGAGGAGCAGGGCTTGCCCGCTACGGACATATATCTCGGGCTTCATATCGGCGAAGTCTTTTATGGCAACATCGGCAGCAAGGAGCGCCTGGATTTCACCGTCGTCGGCCCGGCGGTCAACGAAGTCAGTCGAATCGCCGCGATGTGCCGCTCCGTCGACCAGCCCGTGCTGCTCTCCGCCGCGTTCGCGGCTGCCGTCGCCGATCGGCGCCACCGCTTCGTTTCGGTCGGGCGATACGCCTTGCGCGGGGTCGGGAGACCCCAAGAGCTCTTCACGCTCGATTCCCCAGCGTGACCCCTGCGGCGCAGCATCCGCGCCTATCCCGGCGGGAGCCATTTTGACGCTACGAAGATGATCACCCCGACCAGGCCGCCGACCAGCGTCCCGTTGATGCGGATGTATTGCAGATCCGCCCCGACCTGCAGCTCCAGCCGGTTGACCAGCGTGGTCGCATCCCAGTTGGCGACGACATTGGCGATATAGGCGCCGATCTCGGCGCGCCGAGGCGCCAGCGCGCGCAGGGCGGCGCGGCGGCCCCAGCGATCGAGCCGCGCCCGAATCTTCGTGTCTTCCCGCAACCAGCCGCCCAGCGCGAGCAGGGCGAATTGCAGGCCTTCCGCGAGGGACGCGGCATGGGTGGAAGCATGGACGCCGAGTTGCGCCTCCACGTCCTGGCAAAGACCGTTGACCTGAGAAATGAAGACCGGGTTGGCGAGCAACTCGGCCTTCATTTTCTCGGCGCGCGCGGCCATGCCGGGATCGTTGGCCAGATCGAAGATCAGGGTGTCGATCGCGCCGCGCAACTCCACTCGCCAGGGATGATCGGGCGCGCGCATTTCGGCGAGGGTGGATTGCAGACCGTTCATCACCTTGTCGGCGAGCATGCCGTCGACCCATCGCGGAATGAAGCGCGAAGAGCTCTGCGTCACCTTGGCGCGGATGAAATCCTTGTGGCTCAAGAGGGACGCCTCGGCGAACTCGATTCCGCGATTGAGCAACGCCTGCGTTTCGCCCTGCGCCCACAGAACCGCCAGGATTTTGGAGGCGAGCGGCGCCGCGGGCAGCGCCTCGACGCCGCGCAGCGCGGCCTTGGCGAGCCAATCGACGAACTGATCGCGGGGCACGGCGGCCAGCGCCTGCGGCAGAACGAGGCTCGCCTGTTCGGCGACGCGCCGGGCGTTGGCGGGATCATTGAGCCACGCCGCCGCCCACGCGGTCGCCTCGATCTTGTCGAGCCGTTTGGCGAGCACGGAGGGGCTGAGGAAATTGTTGCTCATGAACCGGCCCAACGCGGTTCCGATCCGCGCCTTGTTGCGCGGGACGATGCCGGTGTGGGGAATGGGCAGGCCGAACGGGCGCCGAAAGAGCGCCACGACCGCGAACCAGTCGGCGCAGGCGCCCACCATCGCCGCCTCGGCGAACGCCCGGACGGGGGCGAGCCATGGCCACGCCGCCAATCCCAGCGAGGTCGCGACGAACAGCGCCGCCATGGAAACCAGCAGAAGCGTCGCGATCGCGCGCATGCGCCGCAACTGGCGGACCTTCTGCTCGGTGTTGCGGTCGGCGAGGTCGACGCCCGCCAGGGCAGCGACCATAAAAGTCCGCTCCGCAGACGGGTCCGGCAAGCTCGAGATCTCCGCGCCGGGAAACTGCTTTGCAAGCCGGGTATATTGCTGCCGAATGCTGTCCGGGTCGTATCGACGCTCGAGACGGCGAATGGTGAAATGCCCCTGAGCGATACGCTGGAAATGATCCATGAAAATGACGTTCACCGCGGCGCCGCCCAGCGCGCCGAGGACCGGCAAGGCGCCCGCCGCGACCTTATCCGACACGACGACGCCGAAGCGAGAGGAGATTTCGGCGACAAAGCCCGTCACCACGGGCGCCGAAGCGCCGGCGACGCCACGCTCGAGTAGAAACGCCGAGGCTTCGCCGGTCAGCCTGGTGAGGAACGCGCGCGCCGCATAGTAGCCGACGTTCATCTTGTTTTCGACGCGGTTGCCGCCAAGCGCGAAGACCTCCATGCAGGCTAGCCGCCCGGCGATCGTGGACAGATCTTCGCCCTCGGCTCGCGCAATTTCGGCGATGCTGCGCAGCATCAAGGTGGTGGTGAACGGCAGTTCGACCGCCAGCGCGAGCATCCCGAAGGTGCCGCTGACGCCGCCTGCGACCCCGGCGAACATCGACGACAGCCAGGGCGCTGCCGGCGCGGGCGTCTCGTCGAGCGAGTCGATCGCCGTCTCAAGGCATTTGAGAATCGCCTTCCGGACGATCTCGTTCAATTTGTCGTTGGCGACCCGCGGCGCCAGACGCAGAATGCGATTGACGGGCTGACCGGCGGCGTCGGCGAGCCGGGCGGCCATCCCCGGATTCTCAAGGCGCCGAACGGCGCGTTGAAGCGCCTGCAGGTCTGCCGGGCGCAGCGCGATGTCCGCCGCCGTCATCTCACCCGCGCCGCAGCATGGGGCGTATCCCGTTGACGCTGGCCATGATCGCCGAGCCGTTGCTGATCAGCGCCGTCACTTCCGGCGTGATCAGACCGCCCGGAAGGGCCAGACCCAGCGCCAGCGTGTTCAACGCCGCGACGATCCCATAGTTCTGCTTGATGAGGCTGACCGCCCCTCGCGAGATTTCGACGGCCTTGACCAATTTCCACAGCGAATCTTCCATCAGCACCACATCGGCCGATTCCTGCGCGACCTCGGCGCCGTATTTCATCGCGATGCCGATGTCGGCGAAGCTGAGCGCCGGCGAGTCGTTGATTCCATCGCCGACCATCGCGACGACCGCGCCCGTGCGCTGAATCTCCTGAATGACGCGCGCCTTGTCGGCGGGCAGCATGTCGGAATATTGGCGGGTGAGCCCGAGGCGCTTGCTGACCGCTCGCGCCACGGTCGCATTGTCGCCGGTCAGCATGACCGTGTTCCGGACCCCCATCGCGTGGAGCCTTTGGATCACTTGTCGGCTTTCCGACCGGATTTGGTCGGCGTAAGGCACAAGCCCGGCGAGAACCCCGTCCACCGCGATATAGAGACAGGAAAAGCCCCGCTCATCCAGCGCGGCGCGGTCGGCGGCGGACTCGCCGACATTGATCTCACTCTCGCGCAGGAAACGCTCGTTGCCGACATGGAGATAATAGCCGTTGACCTGGCCTTCGACGCCGAGGCCGATCCGATAGCGCGTCTCGTCGCAGGGCGGGATGTTGACGCCGAGTTGTTTGGCGCGGCTGCGCAGCGCCTCGGCGACGGGGTGATGCAGGCGCGTCTCCGCGGCGGCGGCGAGGCCCAGCAGGTGGCCGGGCGTGATGTGTTTCTGGTAGGTGATGACATCGACGACGGCGGGACTGCCGTGGGTCAGGGTGCCCGTCTTGTCGAACACCACGGTGTCGCACTCGGCGAGCCGCTCCATGTGCGCGCCGCTCTTGATGATGATGCCCGAGCGGGCGGCGTGGGTCATTGAGGCGAGAACCGAAGTTGGCGCCGCGACGCGAATGCCGGTGCCGTAGTCGATGATGACCAAAGACAGGAACCGATTGAAGTCGCGGGTGACCGCCGCAGTTCCGACCGCCAAGGCAAGGGTCGGCAAGACCAGCCGGTCGGCGAAACGCTCGGCATGGTTCTGCATGCGGGTGTCGCCGATCGGGGCCGATTCCACGAGACGCGCGATCTGCCCCGCCGTGGTGTCGACGCCCACGCGCAGCGCCCGCACGCGCAATTGTCCGTCGCGCAGGACGGTGGCGGCGAAGGCGGTGTCGCCGACGCCGCGGGCGACCGGCAGGCTTTCTCCGGTGATCGTTTTTTGATCGATCGTCGCGCGCCCCTCGATGATCTGCCCATCGACCGGGATCATTTCGCCGGGGTAGACCACGACCACGTCGCCGACGGCTAGTTCGCGCGCCGGGATCGAGACGATCTCGCCCTCGCGCACGACCCAGGCGGTCTTGGACTGGAACTCCAGCAATTCGGTGACCGCGCGTTTGGCTCCGGCGGCGGTCAGATCGCGTATCCAGTCGCCGAGCTTGATCAGCCAGGTCACGATCGAACCGGCGAGCGGGTTCCCTTGCATGACCGACGCGGTGATCGCCAGCGTATCGAGAAAATCGATGTTCAACCGGCTCTCGCGCCGCCAGACCCGCCAGGCGCGAACGGCGATCGGCAGGCCGTTCCACAGCATCAGCGGCAGGTTGATGGCGATCACCACGGGATTGCTGCTGAACGCCATCAGCAATGACAGGGTCGGCAGGGCGAGCGGAGCGCGCCACGAAACCACCGCCGACGAGTTTGGCGCGACGGCGACGTCGTCTTTCGGCGTCGCGCCAGTCGCGGGTTTGGCCAGCGACAGAATGACGCGCAACTCGCTCAGGGGCGTATGCCGCAACTCTCGCAGCATACCTTCGAAGAACTTGTGGTTGGCGACGTCATATTCGACGACGAGGGACGAGCATTCGTAATTGATGCGCGCCCTCTTGATGCCGGCCTGCGCCCGCAACCACGAAACGAAGGCGTCAGCAAGCGACGCTTTGCGACACAGCGCCGGTATGTGAAGGCGCAGACGCCCCGGCATGAAGTGGCGAACCTGGAAGTCCATGACGATCAGCGTCCCGTGCGAAATCCGTTTAGTCGACGGCCTTGGCGCGTCCGTCCCCGTGCGCGCTTTGGCGCCGCCAGCGTCTTGCGCGGCTCCCAGGGAGCCCGTCCGGGAGCGCTCGCGGCGCGCTAACGGCGGCAGCCTTGGCGCCGCCGCGCGACACGCCGCCTCAAGCGGTCGCCGGCTCGGTCATGCGCGCCGTTCTTGCGCCGGGCGGGTGCATTTCGATGAAATGGTTCAGGCTGAAGATCACCAGCGTGACCCAGACCGGCGTCGCGGCGCTGGCGCCCACTTCAAGAACGGTAAAGCCGATGATTCCGATCGCCAGGACGATTTTCAAATCGATGACGTTGCCGCTCGCGGCTTTGACGCGAACGTCCAGGTCCTTGAAGAAATCCACCACGGCCCTGGCGATCTGCGAATGTTCGGCGAGGAACTCCGCCTCGTCTTCGAGCTTGCGGGCGATCTCGTCGATCTCGTTGGACGGCGGCCGATGGGCGGGCGGCAAATGTTGCTGAAAATCGTCATGGAATTCGTCGTGCCGGTCCTCATCGTAGTGGAGAACGACGCTGCCGGTGGTCGGATTGACGGTGATCCGTTCGATCCCCGGGATGACCCCGAAAGTCTCCTTGATCTCCTCGAGCAGTCCGGCATTGCCCTTGCCGGCCGGAATCTTGATGCGGATTCTCCCGCGAACCTGATGTTCGACCTTGAGATTGAGTTTTGTCATCGTCCGCCTTGATGTGGGGCGCCTACCCCGTCCCGATCGCCGACCCCCGATCAGGTCGCTCCGTCGTTCATCGGGCGCGAGCGCGCGTCCGGCGCCCGCTCACCAACTCGCCAGCGAATAAAGTCGCCCGCCGCGAGGCGGGCGGGCGCGCTTGGCGTCGCTACGCCGCCGCCTTGGGCTCCGGCGCGACCGTCCCCACCTTCGACTTCGTGCTGTCTTCGGCATTCACTTCCGCGGCGATATCGTGGAAATGCTCCTGCGCTTCCGCCAAGGCTTCGCGGGATTTCTGACCAAGCCGATAGGCGCCGCGCACGGTCGACCTGAAGGCGGGCGTCAGCGCAGATCCGATCTTGGGCAGGTATTGCGGCGCGAGAACCGCGGCGACGCCCAGGACCAATCCGGGAATCAGGGCGGCTTCGAAAATCACCGCGCCCACGGCCACGACCCCTACGGTCGCCGCGGTCGCCAGTGCGGTGTCGCGCGCCTGCGAGCCAGAAGCGGCGGCGGCCGGCGCCCCGTCGTGTTCGGCAAGGGCTTCGGTTTCTTCAACCTTGGTGTCGCCGTTGAGTTTGGTCTTCGTCATTTCGTTGGTCCCCAGCTCCGGATTCACGCCCGGGAGCGTCACGCGCGACGCTCGGCGCCCGACGAACCGCGCGTCAATCGCTCATGATCGGTAACGGCGTATTGTGACACTCACGAGACATCGGACGTTGCGCGAATTGCGTCGGTCGCGCCGCTGTCGGCCCGAAGTCGCGATTGCGGCAGCGAGGCCGCGGGATTTCGGGCCAGTGCAAGCGCGTCAATCCCGGTTGAAGCCACAGGGCCGATTTTGTCGGCTTTCACGCCGCCCAACCGCTCCCGCCCTCATAGCTCCCGCAAATACGCCGCTGGCTTTTGTCCCAATATCCGCCAGGCGCCGATGAGCCCGAGCGCCACGGTCAGAGCCAGGCCGGCCGCCGCCGCCGCGAGCGCCGCCGGCCACGACAGCGCAAAATCCAATTGCATGATCCGCGTGACGATCGCGTAGGCGGCGCCCGCGCCCGCCGCCAGACCGAAGGCGACAGTGGTGGCGCCGAGCAGCGCATATTCGAGCAGAAAGGCGATCAGCAGGCGCGCGCGCGTCGCCCCGAGGATTTTGAGCACGACCGCGTCGTAGATGCGCGCGCGGCGATTGGCGGCAAGCGCGCCGGCGAGCACCAGAACCGACGTCGCCAGGGCGACGCCGGTGGCCGCCCTGATCGCCACCGCCAGCTTGGCGACCAGGCCCTCGATCGTCTCCAGCGCGTCGCGCACGCGCAACGCGGCGACCGACGGGAAATCATGGGCGACTTTTCTCAGCAAGACGAGCTCACCGGCCGCGCCGACGTCCTTGTCGAAGGCGGCCGTGACGAGAAACGTATGCGGCGCGCCCCGAAACGTGTCTGGCGAATAGATCAGCACGAAATTGATCGCAAAGCTTCGCCAGTTGACTCTGCGCAGGTTGGCGATGCTTGCAGTAATGTTGCGTCCGAGCACATTGACGGTGATGGCGTCGCCGAGTTTCAGGCCGAGCCCGTCAGCGATCTCTTCGTCCATCGAGACCAGCGGCGGCCCGGCATAGTCTTGCGGCCACCATCGGCCCGCGGTCACCTCGGAGCCCTCGGGTGGCGCCGGCGCATAGGTGACGCCGCGGTCGCCTTCCAGCACCCAGGCCGCGTTTTCCTTCGCCTTGACCTGTTCGGCGGGCGTCTCGCCGATCCTGACGAACCGCCCCCTCATCATCGGGGCGGCGACGATCCTGGCGTTTGGCGCGTTGTCTGCGAGGAATTCGCGAAAACCATCGATCTGCGCGCTGCTCACGTCGAGGAAATAAAAGCTCGGGGTTTCGCCGGGCAGGTTGTGATGCAATTCGCCGCGAAGGTTGCTGTCGATCAACGTCAGCGTCACGAGCACGGCGAGGCCGAGACCCAGCGACAGAACGACGGAAGGCGTCATCGCCCCGGGCCGATGAATATTGGCGAGCGCCATGCGCCACGCGACGCCCCGTGATCGGGGAGCCTGGCGCGCCGCGGCCATGGCGCCGAGCGCGACGAGACGCAGCGCGATGAAGCCCAGGATCGTTGCGACGATGACGATGACGGCGAGGCGCTTTTCGGCGCTCTCGTAGACCGCGACGCCGGCCAGCGTCAGCGCCGCCAGCGCGCTCGCCGCCACGTAGCGCAGTCGCGGCCATGCGCCCGGCGGTTCGACGAGGTCGCGCAGCAGGGCCGAGACAGGCAGGTCGTGCGCTCGCCCCAACGGTGCGATCGAGAACACCAGCGCAGTGAGCAGGCCGTATGTCAGGCCGAGCGCAAGTTCGCCGGGATAGATCGCCGGCGCCAGCGGAAACGGGATGATCGCGCCGAACAGCGCATCGACCGCGAACGGCAGGGCGGCGCCGAGCGCCAACCCGGCGCCGACGCCGATCAACGCGACGCTGATGAACTCGACGAGCGCCAGGAGCACGACCGCGCCGCCGGTCGCGCCGATGGCTTTGAGCGTCGCCAGCGTCGGGCGTTTGCGCTCCACGAAACCCTGCGCCGCATTGGCGACGCCGACACCGCCGACAATCAACGAGGTCAGGCCGATCAACGCGAGGAACTCCGTGAAACGGTCGAGGTTTTTCGAAAAGCTCGGCGATACATTGGCGCGCCCGCGCGCCTCCCAGCCGGCTTCCGGAAACGCCTTGTTCGCGGCGTCGATGAACGCTTCCACGGCCGCCTCTGGCGGTGGCGCGCCCGCGACGCCCAGCAACACACGGGTCGTCCAGCGCACCAGAGACCCCGGCTGGACCAGCCCGGTTGCGGCCAGCGCCTCCTGTGAGATGAGCGCCCGCGGTCCCAGGCCGATGCCGGCGCCGAGCCGGTCGGGTTCGGCGACGAGGGTGGCGCGGATTTCGATGCGCAGGCCGCCGAGCGCGAAGTGGTCGCCGATCCTGAGGTTGAGCCGGTCGAGCAGCGCGTCCTCGACCGCCGCGCCGTAGACGCCATCCTTCAACGCGAACGCGTCGTGCGGACTGAGCGTGGGCGAAAACTCGGCTGTCCCGACAGTTGGCCATGAAGTCTCGACGGCCTTGACCTCGATCAGCGCCGCCGCGCCATCGTCGGCGCGCGCCATCGCGCGCATCGTGGCGACGGTCGACAGCGTTCCCCGCGCAGCCAGGAACGCGCGCTCCGGTTCGGACAACTGGCGATGAATCAGCGAGAAGCTCGCGTCGCCGCCAAGGATGGCGCGCCCGTCGCGGGACAGTCCGTCGTCGAGACTGCGCGCCAGCGAATTGACGCCGACGATCGTGGCGACGCCCAGCGCCACGCAAGCGAGCAGAATGCGAAGGCCCGCGAGACCGCCGCGCAGGTCGCGCAGCGCCAGGCGGAGGATTGGTCGAAGGAGCGCGAAACCAGCGTCGGCCATCACGCTTCGACCGGCCGCAGGGCAGCCGCCGGCGCGGCTTCGATCGTTCCCGACCGCAACCAGATTGTCCGGTCGCAACGCGCCGCCAGGGCGAGATCATGCGTGACCAGCACCAGCGTCGCTCCCCGTTCGGCTCTCAGGTCAAACAACAATTCGATGATCGCGCGCCCGGTTTCTTCATCCAGATTGCCGGTCGGCTCGTCGGCGATCAGCAGCGACGGGCGCGGCGCCAGTGCGCGCGCCAGCGCCACACGCTGTTGCTCGCCTCCCGAAAGCTGCGCGGGGTAGTGCGACAGGCGTTCGCCAAGACCCACCGCCGCCAATTCAGCGCCGGCGCGCTCGAATGCGTCCTTGCGGCCGGCCAGTTCGAGCGGCGCCGCGACGTTCTCGATCGCGGTCATCGTCGGGATCAGGTGGAACGACTGAAACACGATCCCGATTCGCGCCCCGCGAAACTTCGCCAGCGCGTCTTCGCCCAAGCCGTTCAACGAGACGCCGTCAATGACGATCGATCCGCTGTCGGCGCGCTCGAGGCCCGCCATTGTCATCAACAGCGTCGATTTGCCCGATCCCGATGGACCGACAAGCCCGACCGCCTCGCCGCGCGCGACCGTCAGGCTGATCTTGCGCAGGATATGGACGCGCGCCGCGCCGCGGCCCAAACTCAAGTCCAAATCGCGAAGTTCTATCGCGGGCTCAGTCATTGTAAGGCTTTTCCAGATGGCGAAGCGGGTCTCCACATATGGGCGCCGGATCGCGGGCGTCCAGTTGCTGGCGCTGGCCTTATGCGTCGCGGCGGCGTTTGGCGGGGGTGCGGCGCAGGCGCGCACACTGCGGCTGGTCGCGCTTGGCGACAGCCTGACGGCGGGCCTCGGCCTGCCGCAAGACCAGGCCTTCCCGGAGGCGCTGGAAAAGGCGCTGCGGGCCAAGGGCTATGACGTGGAAATCAGCAACGCCGGCGTGTCCGGCGACACCGCGGCCGACGGGCTGGCGCGCTACGATTGGGCTGTGCCGCAGGATACGGATGCGCTGATCGTGGAGCTTGGCGCCAACGACATGCTGCGCGGGCTGGACCCGGCGGCCGCTGAGGCCTCGCTGGCGCAGATACTGGCGCGAGCCAAAGCGGCCCATGTCGCGGCGCTGCTGACGGGCATGCGCGCCGCGCCCAATCTGGGCGCCGACTACCAGGCCCGCTTCGACGCGATCTATCCTGATCTCGCCAACCGTTTCGGCGTCGCGCTGTATCCGTTCTTCCTCGACGGGGTCGCCGCCGATCCCAAGCTCAATCAGAAAGACGGCTTGCACCCGACGCGCCAGGGAGTCGAGAAGATCGTCGCCAACATCCTGCCGGCGGTCGAGGTTCTGCTGGCGCAGGTGAAGCCGTAAGCGGCTTAGCCGCTTTGCCTCTCCTCGGCGCGGCCGGTAAGCCGCGATTGAAGGATCACCACGATCAGCAGGAACACGCCGCGAACCACCGATTGCCAATAGGCGGACAGCGAGATGAAGCCCTTGCCGTTTTCGAAGTTCAGCACGTTGAAGATCAGGCCGAGCAGCATCACGCCGGCCAGAGTCGCGCCGACCGATCCCAGCCCGCCGGTCAGCAGGGTGCCGCCGACGACGACCGAGGCGATGGCGAACAACTCCCAGCCGACGCCCTCGATGGGTTGCCCCGCGCCAAACTGCGAGGCGAGAATGACGCCCGCCAATCCCGCCAGGGCGCCGCTCGCGGCATAGACAAGAAATTTGATACGATCGACCGGCAGGCCCATCAGCCGGCTGGCGTCCTCGTTGCCGCCGATCGCCAGCACCGTGCGGCCGGCGCTCGTGAAGTTGAGCACGATCGAACCCACGACATAGGCCGCCGCGGCGATCAGCGCCGGGATAGGAATGTTGTAGAAGTCGCCCTGGCCCAGATCGGTGAAGCCGCTTTCGTACGATACCGAGACAGTCTGGTCTTTGGCCAGCAGCAGCGCGGATCCGTACGCCGCCAGCATCGCGGCGAGTGTTGCGATGAACGGCAGGATGCGCAGCCGCACGATGACGATGCCGTTGAGCAGGCCGATCGCCAATCCGGCGCCGACCCCGCCGAGCGTCCCGATCAGTGTGCCCTGCGGGCTCAGCATCGCCGCGACGACGCTGCCGAGCGCCGCGGTGCCCCCGACCGAGAGGTCGATGCCGCCGGTCATGATGACGAAGCACATGCCGAGCGCCACCAGCGCGAACATCGAATTGTAGCGCAGCACCGTGGAGATGTTGAACAGGCCGAGGAAATTGTCGTAGCGCAGCCAGCCGAAGAGGATGAGCAGCGCCAGCGCGATCAGCACACCCTGACTTGACAGGAAGGAGATAACCGAAAGTTTCTTCACGGCTCAGGTTCTCCCCTGGCCCTGAAGCCAGACGGCGGCGATGATCAGCGCCGCCTTGGCGAGCTTGGCGACATCGTCGGGCACGCCATTGGCGAGCATGGTGTAACGCACGAGCTGAATAATCAACGCGCCGATCAATGTGCCGGTGACCGTCGCGCGCCCGCCGCTCAGCAACGTGCCGCCCACCGCGACCGCCGCAATGGCGTCAAGCTCCATGCCGAGGCCGACCTGATTGGCGTCGCTTGAATTGTTGATGGCGATCACCACCAGGCCGGCGAGGCCGGCGCACAGGCCGCTGATGCAATAGACCCAGCGCTTGACCCGCGCGACAGGCACGCCGGCGAGCCGCGCGGCGCGTTCATTGCCGCCGATCGCCAGGATCTGGCGCCCGAACAGGGTGCGCCTGAGCACCCAGGCGGCGACGATCACCATGACGAGCATGATGATGACTTGAATCGGCACGCCTCTGTAGACGTTTGGAATGGGCAGCACCCGCCCCAGCCCGATCCACTGGAACGTATCGAGCTTGAACGGCTGCAAACTGCCGTTCGTCATCACCTGAGCGATGCCTCGCCCGGCGATGAACAGCACGAGGGTCGCAATGATCGGCTGGATATTGAAACGGGTGATCAGCCATCCGTTGAACCAGCCGAAGGCGCCGCCGAGCAGGATCGCGACGATCATCGACACGGCGACGGCGAGGTGGATTTCGGGGATGATGACGACCTTGTTCAGGAAGATGATCGGCGCGATCGCGCCCGAAATCGCCATCAGCGAGCCGACCGACAGATCGATCCCGCCGGTGGCGATCACCAGCGTCATGCCGATACCGACGATGACGATTGTCGCGACCTGGGTCAGGTTGATGTCGAGCGTCTCCATCGCGAGGAAATGGCGGGTAAACACCGCGTTGAATATAAGGAGCGCAACCAGCGCGCCGAGCGTCGAAAAGCGCATCACGGCGGCAACCGCCGTTCTGCGTCCGACCGCCGCGGGCGCCGCCGGTGTCTGGGCCTGGCTCAAGAAGCGCTCCCCTCGGGCACGAGATCGCTATCGCCATGCGCCATCGCCGTCATGACCGCGCTCTCGCTGGCCTCGGCGTGAGAGAATTCGGCGACGCTCCGCCCCTCGCGAAGCACGAAGACCCGATCGGAGCCTTCGAGCACTTCCTCGAGCTCGGAAGAGATCATCAGCACAGCGAGTCCTTGGTCGGCGAGCTCCTTGATGAGGCTTTGGATCTCGGCTTTGGCGCCGACGTCGATGCCGCGCGTCGGCTCGTCGAGGATCAACAGCTTCGGGTTCATGGCCAGCCAGCGCGCCAGCAGGACCTTCTGTTGGTTGCCGCCGGAGAGTTCGCGAATCTTCTGGTCCGGCCCGCTGCATTTCACGTCAAGACGCTTGATGAACTTCTCGACGATCGCACGCTGCTTGGCCTCATCGACGATGCCGGCCCTGGTGAGTTGCGGCATGAGCGCGAGCGTCAGATTTTCCGACACCGCCATGTCCGGCACGATGCCTTCGTACTTGCGGTCCTCCGGCGAAAACCCGATGCCGGCCCGGATCGCATCGATCGGTTCGCGGGGGCTGAGCGATTCTCCGTCCAGGGTCAGCGCGCCTGAACGCATGGGATCGGCGCCGAAGACCAGGCGGGCTGTCTCGGTGCGGCCGGCCCCGAGCAGGCCGGCGAATCCGGCGATCTCTCCGCGCCGCACGCTGAAGGAAACGTCGTGCACCTTGTGGCCGGCGCTCAGATGCTCGGCGGCGAGCACAACGTCGCCGATGCGGCCGTGCCGATCGCCGAAGGCCGTGGCGCTCTTGGCCACCTGTGCGATTTCGCGCCCCAGCATGCTCGCGACAAGCTCGAGCTTGCCGATCGAAGCCATGTCGGCGTTCCTCACGGTGCGGCCGTCGCGCATGATCGTCACGCGGTCGCACACCTGCATAGAGTTCGTCGAGTTTGTGGCTGACGAAAACGACCGAGACCCCTTCTGCCTTCAATTGGCGGATAACGTCGAACAGAACCGAGACTTCGCGTTCGTCAAGCGAAGAGGTCGGCTCGTCCATGATGACGAGCTTCGCCTTGAAACCGATGGCCCGGGCGATAGCGACCATTTGTTGCGTGGCGGTGTTGAATCGGAGCAGGGGCTTGCGGACGTCGATATCCATCTTGAAACGCGCCAGCAGCGCTTGCGCCTGCTCACGCATCGCCTTCCAGTCGAGCAGCCCGTAGCGGCGGCTTTCACGGCCGAGGCAGATGTTTTCGGTCACCGATCGATACGGAACGAGATTGATTTCCTGATAGATCGTGCTGATGCCTTTGCGCTGTGCGTCCTGCGGCGAGCGCGCCTCGAACGGCCGCCCGTCGAACGAGATATCGCCGTCCTCGCGACTGACATAGCCGGTCAGTATCTTGATCATCGTCGATTTTCCCGCGCCGTTCTGGCCGATCAGCGCGTGAACTTCGCCGGGGGCGACTTCGAGCGAGGCGGCGGAAAGCGCGGGAATGCCGCCGAACGCCTTGCTGATTGACCGCATCGAAAGCAGGGGAGAAACCGATTGGGGGGTCGCAGACGCCGTCATGTCAGCCCGTCATTCGCCTTAACAACAAAATGGTCCGCCCGCCGACGGGTTTCGTCAAGTGGCGGGCGGACCCTGGGAGGCCGATAAACCTGAAAAGATATCAGTACGAACCCGCGATGCTCGCGGCGGCGTTGCTGCTATCGTAGAAATTATCGACGTTCGTCATGATCGGCGGAATCTTTTCGCCCTTCGAATATTTGATCGCGGTTTCGAAGGCGGCCGGTCCGAACCTCGGATTGCACTCGACCGTCGCGCCCATCTTGCCGTCGATGATCGCCTGCAAGCCATCCTTCTCGCCGTCGATCGAGACGACCAGAATGTCCTTGCCTGGCTTCTTGCCGGCCGCTTCGATGGCGGAAATGGCGCCGATCGCCATTTCGTCATTGTGAGCAGTAGATGATGTTGGCTTCAGGATGAGCCTGCAACAAAGCCTCGGCGGTCTTGCGCCCCTCGTCGCGATTGAAGTTGCCGGTCTGCGAAGCGACGATCTTCATGTCGGGATATTTGGCGATCACGCCGTCGAAACCCTTCTTGCGGTCGTTGGCCGGCGAAGAGCCCGTCGAGCCTTCGATCTCGAGGATGATGCCTTTGCCGCCGGTCGTCTTGGCGAGCCACTCGCCGGCCTGCACGCCTTCCTTCACGAAGTCCGAGCCGATGAACGTGACATAGTCAACGCCGGGCTTGGCGAGGCTCGCGTCGACGTTGCGATCGATCAGGAACAGCGGAATGCCCGCCTTTTTGGCCGCCATGACGGCGGGGATCAGCGGCTTCTCTTCGCGCGGCGAAAGGAAGATCGCATCGACGCCCTGGGCGATCATGCTGTTCACGTCGGCCACCTGCTTGGCCGCCGAACCGGCCGCGTCGGTGTAGACGAGCTGCCAGCCGAGCTTTTTGGCCTCGTCCTGCATGCTCTTGGTCTGCGCAAGCCGCCACGGGTTGTTCATTTCGGTCTGCGCGAAACCGACTTTGTAGGTCGCCTTCTGCTTCAGGGGCGGCAGGCCGTCGGCCATAGCCGCGGTGACGGCGAAGCTCGCGACCGCCACAGTCGCCAACAGCGCCATACGGCGCGAGATCATACCCATATCACTCTCCTTGATCGTCTCCTGGGTCGTACTGTTCGCGACGACCTCCGGACAATACAACTGGCAACGTCATGGCCAGTCAAGTCAGAACATATGACTATTGCGGTGCACAACCTGTTTTGCTGTGCGATAGGTCGCGCTGGCCAGCAAGCCGGTCGGCTTGGCCCGACGAGATCCTCAACGTTGCGATCGCCCGGCATATTCGGTCAGACCCGTCGCGAGATGATCCATCATCAGGCGCAATCGCCGGCTCGCGCGCAGATCCTCGTGCAGCGCCAGCCACATTTCCAGGGAAAACTCGATCTGACCGGGAAAGACTGCGACAAGATCGGGGTCGCGGCGGGCGATGCCGCGCTGGACCACGCCGACGCCGAAGCCGGCGCGAATCGCCGCCAGTTGCGCAAGATCGCTGTCGCTCCGCAGCGCGAATTGGTCGCGCCGGACCGGCAGATGCGCCATCAGCTCACGCAGAAAGGGCGTCTCGCGATCGAAGCCGATCAGCGCATGATCGCGCGTCAGGTCGGCGATCGTGGTGAGTGGCGGGGCAGTCGCCAGATAGCGCCGGTGGGCGTAGAGCCCGAGACTGACCGATCCAACCCGCCGCGCCACCAGCGCTTCCTGGCTTGGCCGCACCATGCGCACCGCGATGTCGGCTTCGCCGCGCAGCAGGTCCTCGACGCGATTGGACAGCGCGAGTTCGACCTTCACACCGGGATTGGAGCGGCGGAATTGGGCGAGCAGCGGCGGCAGCACCTCGGCCCCGACGATCTCGCTCGCGGTGATCCGCACGACTCCTGTTGAGTCGCTCGCGCCGCCGGACGCTGCGCGCATCATTGCGCCTGCGGCCGCCGCCATGGCGTCGGCGTGAGGGGCGATGTCGCGCGCCGCATCGGTGGGAAGCAGCCCACGCGATGAGCGGATGAACAGCGCGGCCCCGAGCGCGCGCTCGAGTTCGGCGATCTGGCGCCCGAGCGTCGGTTGTGCGAGGCCCAGCGCGCGCGCCGCGCCCGAAAGACTGCCCTCGCGCAAAACCGCGAGAAACGCGCGGTAGTGGGTCCAGTCGGGTTCGGCCATGCAGATATGTATAGCTGATGCAGGACATTAGACAATTCACGAAGGGCCGGTCGAGGGGTTACTTGGCTTCAAGGTCGTTTTGACCACCCCGCGAAGGGAGAAGCCTATGTCCCGCTCCATTGATAAAATCGCTCTTGTCGTCGGCGCCGCCGGCGGGGTTGGCGGCGCGACGGCCGCCGCGCTGGCGCGTCACGGTTGGACTGTTCGCGGCCTCACCCGCCGCCCGCAGCCGGACAGCGCCGTCATCGAATGGATCGGCGGCGACGCGATGAACGCGGCCGACGTGCTGCGCGCCGCTGAGGGCGCGTCGCTGATCGTTCACGCCGCGAACCCGCCCGGCTATCGCGACTGGGACAGAGTTGTGCTGCCGATGCTCGACAATACGATCGCCGCCGCCAAGGCGATGAAGGCGCGGATTGTTCTTCCCGGCACGGTCTACAATTTCGGGGCCGACGCTTTTCCTGTGCTGCGTGAAAATTCGCCTCAGCGCCCGACCACCCGCAAGGGGGCGATCAGGGTGGCGATGGAAAAGCGGCTGGAGGCGGCGGCGACCGAGGGCGCCCCGGCGCTCATCGTTCGGGCGGGCGACTTCTTCGGCCCCAATACGACGGGCAACAGCTACTTTTCCGCGGCGATGGTCCAGCCGGGCGCGCCGGTCAAGCGGATCGTCGATCCCGCGCGGCGCGGAGCCAGCCACGCCTGGGCCTATCTTCCGGATGTCAGCGAGGCGATCGCGCGGCTGATCGACCGCGAGAGCGAACTCGGCGATTTCGAAGTTTTTCATTTCGCCGGCCATCAACTGGCGGCCGGCGAGATGGCTGCGGCGATCCGCCGCGCAACGGGCCAACCGCATCTGCGCGTCTGGCCGTTCCCGTGGTTCCTGATCGTCGCCTTGCAGCCGTTCGTGCGGCTGTTCCGCGAGATGGCCGAAATGCGCTACCTCTGGAGCGAATTGATTACGCTGGACGGCGGCAAGCTCAAGGCGTTTCTCGGCGCCGACCTGCCGGCGACGCCGCTCGACGCGGCGGTGCGCGATACGCTTGTCGGCCTCGGATGTCTCAAGGATGGACCCGAGGCTCACCCGATCGGGACTCGGGCGCCAACCTCCGAGCGCGCGTGACGCGTGGCGCGGCTGGCTTGCGCAGGCTTGCCTACGATCGTGACGCTTGCTCTCTGGCGCCGCCGCGATCTCGCAGGTTCACGAGCGGACCTGAAGATCCGCGCTCCGAACGGGGCGGAGCGCGAACCTTTAGGTTCGCTCTCGCCGCGCGAACGGCAAGGCCGCCTTTTGAAAGCGGCAGATTATATGCGAGCCTGGAGGCCCGCGGTCCGGTAGGCGGCGAGATGATAATGCCCGATCCCAAAGGCTGGCACTGCAGGGGGTATTTGCCGCACTTCAACTCGCCGGGGACTGTGCAGCATATTGTCTTGCGCACGTTGAACTCGCTGCCCGCGTCTCTGATGGACCGGCTGGCCCAGGATGCAGCCGGGCGGCGCGGGCAAGTCGATGCCTGGCTCGACAAACTCCATGGAGAGCAGCCGCTCGCCGATGCGGCCTGCGCCGCCATCGTGGTAAGCTGCCTGAAGGCTTCCCATCCAACGCGCTATCGCCTGTGCGGTTGGTGCGTTATGCCCAATCACGCGCATGTCCTCATTGAGCAAATGCCGCAGCACAGCCTGGGCGGCATTGTGAAATTGTGGAAAATGACATCGACCCACGCGATCAATCTCGCCCGTGGAACGACTGGAAAGTTCTGGGCGCCGGATTATTTCGACCGGTTCATGCGCAATGAGCGGGACTTCGAGCAGACGCTCGCCTACATCGAGGTCAATCCGGTAAAGGCCGGCCTGGCGGCGACGCCGGGCGTATGGCGGTTTTCATCGGCTTTTGAGGCGGAGGGCGCCGCGGAGCGCGAACCTTCAGGTCCGCTGCGAGAGCGAACCTGAAGGTTCGGGCTCCCATTGGGGAGCGCTCCCGCCGGCTCGGCATCCAATAATAACCGTCGGGCGTTCGTTTTGGCGCTTTTCGGTTGAGACTAACAACCCTGAGGTCGACGGCTCCGCTTCGCCGTAATTCTGCGCAGCGTCGCGGTGGGACGGCGACGACAATGCGGGCGATGCGGGCCTGGGAGAGGGCATAGCGCGGCTGGCAAAAAGGGAAAGAGGCACGCGCGCTCATAATACCATAATACAACGTAGCACCGTAATACCAAATTCGATAGTGCGACTTTTCAGGTTCTCGGCGGCGTCCAGACGCAGACCACTTTCCTGACCACCAGCACCGGATTGGCCTTCGCCGCCATGATCGCTTCGTCAGCAGCGTCCCCTAACTCGCGGTGAATTGCGAGCGGTCCGGGAAGCGAGGATTTAAACTTCGCGAACTCGGTATCATTTTGCCGCGCCCACCAAGCGGTCGTCTCATTGTCAAATACGCACTGACCGAAATACAGGCGGATATCAACGTCGCTATCGGGTCGATGATCGCCGCGCACTCGGCTTCCGAACAAATATACGGCGGGAATGCCGGGTGCCTCATCGGCCCATTTGGCCACAATTTCGGCAAGCTCCGAAAGATCGCTCCTACACATTCGCGCATCCCCGCTGTACGCGGCGCACCGACGATTGCTTGCGCGTGTCGGTCGTTAAGCTGGACGATGCGCGCCTTCCGAGATGACCCTCTTCAGTCTGAACGGCCTCGCTAATTTAGCAAAAGGACATGGCGATTGTTGTCGATAGACCACGAATTGAAACGACTTAAGAAGCTCTGTCCGAGCAGGAGGGTTCCTGTCTCCGGCGCGACGCTTCCTGTGACGTTTTCCAGTTCGCGATTGCCCACCTTCAAGACGCGGATGCGAAATGTTATCCCAACGGATGTTGAACCGTCGGCGAGTCGATAGTTTTGCTGGCCAATAACATCGGCTTCTGAAATCGTTCCGCTGCGAATTAAGGTCGAGAAAACATCGCGGGGAATGCTCACGTCTGCCGCCCCGCTGTCCACGACAAAGGAAAGCGTAATCGCGTTGTTTATCAAAACGGGAAGAACAAATGTCCCACCTTGTTCTTCCAAAGGAATCTCGGACGATCCATTCGTCGTCGTGGACGATGGTATTTCGAACGATGCGTTTTTCGACCTATCATACCACATGGCGGCCTGTGCATAGTCCTGCGGCACACCCAAACCCTTGCTATACATCAAGCTGAGGAAAAACATCGCGCCGGCGAGCCCCTGGTCGGCGGCCTTGCGATACAACACGACGGCCCGCGCGTAGTCCTGCGGCACGCCAACTCCGTTTTCGTACATGGAGCCGAGGTTAAGCTGCGCCTGGGCGTTCCCCTGATCAACCGCCTTGCGATACCACATGAAGGCCCGCGCGTAGTTCTGCAGCACGCCATGGCCTTTCTCATACATGTAGCCGAGGCTGCCCTGCGCATTTGCATTCCCCTGCTCAGCCAATGGACGCCAGAGCCGGATTGCCGCCGCGTAATCGCCGCGCCGAGCGGCAGCCATGCCGTCCTCAAATGTATCTGCCGCCGCAGCGGCAAAAAGCGTGAGCGCGAGAAGGCCGCCAGCGAGGATGATTTTGATCCGCTGTCTCGCGCCTCGCCCACCCTGGGGGACCACAAGCGCAGCATAACGTGCCTCACGGCGCTTCACGCCACATGTGACAACTGACATGAATGCCTCATGGGTTAGTCAGATTTGAATGTGGCGCTTTCGTAAATCTCTCGGACTTTCTCGATTGGAAAGTGATCATCGTCTGTTTGGATAGACGCCGTCCCATTTCCGTCCAAGTCGTGCATAATGAAGTTTATAGCGCTCCGAAGCGATCCAAATGTTTTCTTCATAGCGCCAACCAACGGCTGGTTGGGGAGGATGACTTGGCCGGGATACCAATGGACGTCCGCCCGCTGATCAAGCCTAATTTGCACAGCCTTTTCGTCACTCATTACGCTCTCCCTTGCGATAGCGCCCTTCTCCTTCGCGCCAAGCGGGTGAACGGGCCGACGCCCTCAAACCCCCTCCTTCAGCAGCCCTTCGAGGTCGAGCCGATGGGTGAACATCTGAATGCCGCCGCTGGTTGTCTTCGGCCATTGGTCGCGTGGGCGGTCCCAGTAGAGCTCGACGCCGTTTTCGTCGGGGTCGCGCAGGTAAAGCGCCTCGCTGACGCCATGGTCGGAGGCGCCGTCCAATGCGACGCCCGCCGCGGCCAGACGGCGCAACGCGTCGGCCAGCGCGGCGCGGGTCGGATACACGATGGCCAGATGGAACAGCCCGGTCGCGCCACGCGCCGGCGGTGATCCGCCCCGGCTTTCCCAGGTGTTGAGGCCGATGTGGTGGTGGTAGTCGCCCGCCGCGATGAAAGCCGCCTCGGCGCCATAGCGCGCGACCAGCGAGAAACCGAGCACGCCGCAATAGAACGCCAGCGCCCGTTCGATATCCGCGACCTTGAGATGGACGTGGCCGATGCGGGTCTGCGGATCGATGGACGGCTTGAAAATATCGGCGCCGCGGGCGTCGTGCGGTCTGGAGGGTTCAGCGGTCATGATTCAATCCCCGTGTCAGAGACGGCGAGACTAACGTGGCGCGCTTCGCTTGACGACTTGTTCCTGGTCCGCGCCGGACGACGCGCGGCTCTCGCGTCGGTCCCTTCACGCCTCCATCAGGGCGGCGACGTGAGCGGCCGCCGAGCGCGACAGGCCGACCAGATCATAGCCGCCCTCGAGCAGGGAAACCACGCGGCCGTCGCAGCTCTTTTGCGCGATCTCCATCAGCCGGCGGGTCGCCCAGGCGAAGTCGGCCTCCTCGAGGTTGAGGCCGCCGAGCGGATCAAGCCGATGCGCGTCGAAGCCGGCCGAGATGACGACAAGGTCGGGGCTGAACGCCGCGAGGCGCGGCAGGATCGCGGCGTCGAACGCCGCGCGGAACTCGTCGCCGCCGTCGCCGGCGCGGAGCGGCGCATTGACGATCTGACCATGCTCGCCGCGCTCGCTCGTTGCGCCGGTGCCGGGGTAGAGCGGCATTTGATGGGTCGATCCATACATCACGCTCGCGTCGCTCCAGAAAATATCCTGGGTGCCGTTTCCGTGATGGACGTCGAAGTCGATGATCGCCACGCGTTCGGCGGCGTGGACCGCCTGGGCGTGGCGCGCGGCGACGGCGGCGTTGTTGAAAAAGCAAAAGCCCATCGGAGTCGCCTGCTCGGCGTGGTGGCCTGGCGGGCGCGTCGCGACGAACGCGTTGACGACGCGCCCGCTCATCACTTCGTCGACAGCGCAGGTCGCGCCGCCCGCCGCGCGCATCGCCGCTTCGAGAGTGCCAGGCGACATCAGGGTGTCGGCGTCGAGACGGGTGAATCCCTCGCTCGGCGACGCCCGCTCGACCGCCGCGACATAGGCCTCAGGATGCACACGCAGCAATGCGGTCCGCGAGACGCGCGGGGTCTGCATGCGCGCGAGCGGCCGGAATGCTTCTTCCTCGAGCGCGCGCTCGACCGCGCGAATCCGGTCGGGCCGCTCGGGATGGCCGGGCCCCGTTTCATGCCCATAGCTTGCGGGATGGCTCAACAGAAGCGTCGTCACGTCGGGCGGTTCCTCGTGGCTTCCACCGTCGCGCTGGTTGGCGGCGACAGCATCGCCCCAACGCGGCCGCGAGTCCACAGACCGCTGCGCGCGATCATCGCGGGATCGCCTCATTCGCGCAGGTCAGCGCCCGCGCCTGGCTTTCGGCGCGCGGATAGAGGCTCGGCTCTTCGCTGAAGGCGCGAATCATCACGAAGCCCTCCGTGGCGGTCGAGACCACCCGCAAGTCCTGGACTGGCGTGTCTTCGTCGTCCTTGGCCTCCAGCCCCCGCAGTTGCATTTCCGTGACGACGAGGGCCTCGAGCCCGCCATGTGTCGCCGCCCTGTCGGTGATCGCGTAGAAGATGCCGCCGCGACGGGTGTGGAACGACAACGAGACGAATCCCGAGCCGTCCGCCGGCGCCTTCACGCGCAATGGGCCGTTCGCCAGGTCGAAGCGACAGAACGCGCTGGCGACCGCCGGATCGCGGTAGGGAAGCAGCCGCGCCCGAGGACCGGGCTGTTCGAGCGCGATCGTCGCATTGACCGGTCCGAGCGGGGTCAATCGCGCAAAGGCGTCGCGCGTCGCATAGAGCGGGATGATCAGGATCGCGGCGATGTGCACTAGCGCCGCGATCATCGCCGCGCCGAGGACCACGCCCAGGACATCGAAGACGCGCCGGCGAAGACTCACAGGCAACTATCCCGGACGATGCGCGGCATCGTGTCTTTCTCGATGGCGCCCGCCGTCGCGCCGAGGGGCGAATCGTAAAGCCGAAGCGCCAAGCCGAACCGGCCGTTTGATCCGATGGGCAGCCAATTGCCCGCATGGGCCTGCGCGGAAACCGCGATCACGAAACCGCCGTCGGCGCCGCGTAGAATTTCGCTCGACCGAAACCCATAGCGCTGCGTCGGGTTCTCGACCGGAAAGCCCTGCCGGTCGATGAGACTCAAGGTCCAGTAGCGGGTCGGGGGCGTCGAGCGGCCGACCAGATAAACGCAACGCGAATTCAGCGTCGCGCCGCTGTCGTCGACGCGCGCAATGAATTGCAGACCTTCGCCGACCGCCAGCGGGATCTCGCCGCTTCGCTCCAGGGCGGCGCGCGTGTAAGGATCAGCGTTGACTGCGCCCGCCTTCTCCGAAACCGTCCACGGACCGATCGTCGCTGCGTCGAACCCGCGCGCATCGCGCAGCGTCAGCACGGTCGCCCACAGGCCGACGGCCAGCCCGATGACGCAGGCGAGCAGCGCTTTGATCAACGTGTCCAAAACAACAATCCGGATGGAAGGCGTCGCGGGCGACCTCGATAAAGCGCGACGGCGCGGGTGCAAGTCAAGCGTCGCGCACGCAACGCGGCGAGACGGGTGAAAATCGCACGTCGCGGAGTGCGGGGCTTCGTCAGGCTCGGCGGCGCCACGCTCGTCGTCGCGGCGGGAGGCCGCTCGGGAAGTCGCCCGGATCCTCGCCCGGCGCGCCTTGGCGGCGCATTTCCGAAGAAATGACCGCCGCGATCGAACGCGCCGCGCCAAACAAGGCTTGACCAGCGGTCTCGATCCGGACTTCACTGATCGAAGGTCGACGTTCCAAGCCGCCAAGAAGCAGCCGCGCAAGCGCGGCGCCGTCGTTCGGTTTCGCCAGGGGAGGGTTCTGTGTCCATCACCCCCTCAAGCGGCGTCCATCGTCGCAGCCTGCTGAAAGCGGGCCTTGCGGTCGGCGGCGCGCAAATGGCGAGTCCGTTCGTGCTGCGCGCGCTCGCCGCTGACGTCGTCAGGATCGGTCTCGACAACCCGCTGACCGGCCCTCTCGCCGCGCTGGGCAGGAACGAGCTGGTTGGCTGCCAGCTCGCCCTTGAACAGATCAATGTCAAAGGCGGAATTCTCGGCCGCCGCGCCGAACTGGTGGTCGAAGATTCCACCAGCGGCGACGCCGGCACGGCGGTGCTGAAGGCGCGCAAGCTGATCGACAGCGACAAGGTCGACTTCCTGCTCGGCAACGTCAACTCGGCGCTCTCCCTGGCGATGGCACAGGTCTCCAACGAAAAGAGAATCCTGCATATCGTTCCCGGCGGCCATACCGACGCCGTCACCGGGACGTCCTGTCACTGGAATGTTTTCCGCGTCTGCAACACCACGCAGATGGAAGCCGCCGCGATCGCCAGCGCCCTTGTGAAGGCCTATGGCAAAAGGTGGTACTACCTCACGTTGGACTATGCGTTTGGCCACACGCTCGAAGCCGCGATGGTGAAGGCTTGCGCGGCGCTCGGCGGCGAGCGCGTCGGCGGCGATCTGACGCCGCTCGGCACGGTCGATTTTTCATCCTATCTCATCAAGGCGCAGTCGGCGAACCCGGACGTCATCCTCTTCCTGCTGGGCGGCGACGATATGGTCAACGCATTAAAGCAGGCCGTGCAGTTCGGACTAGACAAGAAGGTGCATCTCGCGGGCGCCCAACAGGAACTCGAGCCGCTGGAGGGGCTGCCGCCGGAGGCGCGCATCGGCGCCTGGGTGATGGAATGGTACTGGAAGCAGCCCGGCGTGCCGCATGTCGCCGAATTCGTCGAGACGATCAGGAAGCGCACCGGACGAGTGCCCACTGCGCGCACCTGGTTCGGGCTTGTCTCCGTCTGGACGTGCGCGCTGGCCGCGGCGGAGGCCGGGTCCCTCGACGCGGTGGCGATGGCCAGGGCCCTCCAGGGCTTCGCGCTGCCGCCGGAAATCGCGCTGATGCCGAACGCGCCGTTCTATCGCGCCGGGCAGAACCAGTTGATCGGCACGCTGTACGTCGGCGCCGCCCAGGCGAGCGGCGACGAGCCGGACGACCTGTTCAAGGTCACCGATGTCGTCAAAGGCGCCGATGTCGCCGGCGCGGTAGAGGAGAGCGGCTGCAAGATGACATGGCCGACATGAAACGGCGTATTCTCTCCGGCGTTTTCAACGGATCTTTCGCCGGCGCTCGCAAACCTGCGTGAGCCAAACAGTTTTTGCATTGCGGCATCGCGACACGGCGCAGGCTCCGCGAAATTCAGGGCGCGCCGAGGGATGCTGGCCGTTGACCGCCGCGATAGAACGCCGCAGGTCAAAGAAACCCTTGACCTGCAGGCGCCGTGCGGACATGAGTGATCGGTTATCAACGATCAAAATCGGTCGAATTTGGCCGCGCGAGCGCCGTTTGGCCGCTGTGAATGGTCCAGGGAGGATAGCGTGTCCATCACCAGCTTGAGAGGCGGCGTGGGCCGTCGCGGCCTGCTGAAAGCGGGTCTTGTGGTCGGCGCAGCGCAGGTCGCGAGTCCGTTCGTGTTGCGCGCGCGCGCCGCGGACTCGGTCAAGATCGGCCTCGATAATCCATTGACCGGCACCTATGCCGGGCCGGGCAAGAACGAATTGATCGGCTGTCAGCTCGCGGTCGAGCAGATCAACGCGAAAGGCGGCATCCTGGGCCGCACCGTCGAACTGGTGGTCGAGGATTCCACCAGCGGCGACGCCGGCACGGCCGTCCAGAAAGCGCGCAAGCTGATCGACGGCGACAAGGTCGATTTTCTGCTCGGCAACGTCAACTCCGCGCTGTCCCTGGCGATGGCGCAGGTCTCCAACGAGAAGAAAATCCTGCATATCGTTCCCGGGGGCCACACCGACGCCATAACTGGAGCGTCATGCCACTGGAACGTCTTCCGCGTCTGCAACACGACGCAGATGGAGGCGGCTGCGGTCGCCAGCGCGCTAGTGAAGAAATACGGCAAGAAGTTCTATTACATCACGCCCGACTACGCCTTCGGCCACACGCTGGAGGCGGGCATGGTGAAGGCCTGCGCCGCGCTCGGCGGTTCGCGCGTCGGCGGCGCGCTGACGCCGCTCGGCTCGGCGGATTTTTCCTCCTACCTCATCAGCGCCCAGGCGGCGGACCCGGACGTCATCATCTTCCTCGTGCAGGGCGACGATATGATCAACGCCCTGAAGCAGGCGGTGCAGTTCGGGCTCGACAAGAAAGTGCATCTCGCCGGAGCGCAGCAGGAGCTGGAGGCGCTGGAAGGATTGCCGCCCGAGGCCCGCATCGGCGCCTGGGTGATGGAATGGTACTGGAACCAGCCGGGCGTGCCGCATGTCGCCGAGTTCGTCGAAACCGTCAAGAAGCGGACCGGCCGGGTGCCCACCGCGCGCACCTGGTTCGGGCTCGTCTCGACCTGGACCTGCGCGCTGGCGGCGGCCAAGGCAAAATCGCTTGACGCCGTGGCGATGGCCAAGGCGCTGCAGGATTTTGAGTTGCCGCCTGAAATTGCTCTTTCGCCGAACCCCGCCGTCTATCGTGCGGGCCAGAATCAACTCCTGGCGACCCTCTATGTCGGCAACGCGCAGGCGAGCGGCGATGTGGCCGACGATCTGTTCAAGGTGACCGACGCCGTAAAGGGGGCCGATGTCGCCGAGTCGGTCGAGGCGACCGGCTGCAAGATGACATGGCCCGCGTGAGGCGGCGTCGGGCGGCGTTGCTCTCCTCCCTCAACGACGGAGGGGCGGGCGGCGCGCTCGCGCCGCGGCTGGTTGGGCGACCGCGCCGCTGTGCGTTCGCCTGCGATCGGGCGCTGCAGGCCGCCATCCGCCAATGACGCAACTCATTCTCTTCAACGTGTTCAACGGGCTTATCGTCGGCGCATTCTATGCGCTGATGGCGCTTGGCCTGTCGCTGATCCTCAACCTCAGCGGCGTGATCAATTTCGCGCATGGCGGGTTTCTCGCGATCGGCGCCTATCTCGCCTATACGCTCATGCCGACCATCGGTTTCTGGGGCGCGCTGATCGTCGCCCCCATTCTGACAGCGTTCATCGGCCTCGCCGTCGAACGCGTGCTGATCCGCCCGTTATATGGGCGCGACCCCCTCTACGGCCTGTTGCTGACTTTTGGGCTGGCTTACATCTTCGAAGACGTCACGCGCGTCATCTGGGGCGCCCAGAGCGTGCCCTTTCAGGTGCCGGGCTGGCTGACCTCGCCGCTCAGCAGCCAGTTGTTTTTCCTCACCGGCTATCGCGTATTCATGATCCTTGTCGTCGCCGTGGCGGTGGGAGGCCTGTTCTTCGTCCTCACCTACACGCGGCTCGGCATGCGCATCCGGGCGGGCACGCGTGACCTTGACACCGTCTCGACACTCGGCGTGAACGTGCGTGTCTTGCGCAATCTCAACTTCGGCATTGGCATCTACATCGCCGGGCTGGCCGGCGTTCTCGCGGCGGGCTTGCTGGGGCTGTCGCCGACCATCGGTTCGACGCTGATCATGCCGAGCTTCGTGGCGATCATTGTCGGCGGTCTCGGGAGCCTGCTGGGCACGCTGCTCGGCGGATTGCTGATCGGTCTCGCCTCGGGTCTCGCCGCCGTGTTCTTTCCCTCCGCCACCGAGGCGGTCATCTATGTGATGATGGGTCTGGTGCTGCTGGTTCGCCCACGTGGCCTGCTGGGCGAGGAAGGGAGGGCGCATTGAGCCCGACGACCCGCACGCGCGCCGCCGGAATCGCGGTCTGGGCCGTTCTTCTCACGATGCCGTACTGGATGGCGGCGATCGGCGGCTATACCGAACTTGCGACGCGCATCGTCGTGATGGCGCTCGCCGCGATGTCGCTGAATTTCCTGCTCGGCTTCACCGGGGTGCTGTCGTTCGGCCATGCCGCCTATTTCGGGCTGGGCGCGTATGGCGTGGCGATGACCATCAAATATCTCGTTCCCAACACACTTCTGGGCATGGCGGTCGGCGTCGCCGTCGCGACGGTCGCGGCGGCGATCATCGGCGCGCTCATCGTCCGGCGTCGCGGAGTCTATTTTGCGATGGTCACCATCGCCTTTGGCCAGGTATTCTACTTCATCGCCTATCGTTGGAACACCATGACCGGCGGTGACGACGGGCTGACCGGTTGGCATCGCATGCCGATCGATCTCGGTCTCGCCGATCTCGACATTTTCGGCAACGACAAGGCGTTCTATTATTTCGCGCTGGCGGTTTTCGCGATCTGCGTCGGCATCATGGCGAGCCTGCTGAGGTCGCCGTTCGGCCGAACTCTGCTGGCCATTCGGGAGAATGAACGCCGGGCGCGATTCCTCGGGATCCCGATCGAGCGGCATATCTGGCTGTCGTTCGTGATTTCCTGCATGTTCGTCAGCGTCGCCGGTTCGCTCTATGCGTTGCTCAACAACTTCACCGATCCGCGCGCGCTACGCTTCGACCTGTCGGGCAATTTCGTGATCATGGCGGTCCTGGGCGGCATGCGCTCGTTCTGGGGTCCGCTGATCGGCGCGGCGATATTCGTTGCCCTTCAGGACTACGTCTCCAGCCATACCGAGAACTGGATGTCGGTGATCGGCCTGGTCTTCGTGCTGGTCGTGCGTTTCTTCCCGCGCGGTGTTCTCGGCTACTTCCGCGGCAAGGCCGCCGCATGACGCTCCTGCAAGTGCGCGACGTCTCGCGCCACTTCGGCAGTCTGGTCGCCGTCGACGGTGTGTCGCTCACCATCGAGCCCGGCCAATTCAGGGCGATCATCGGCCCGAATGGCGCGGGCAAGACGACGTTCTTCAACCTCATCAGCGGCCTCTTTCCGCCTACGTCGGGCGCGATCCTGTTCGACGGCCAGGACATCACCGGGATGGCGCCCGAGCTGCGGGTCAGCCGCGGCATGGCGCGCACGTTCCAGATCACCGAGATTTTCCCTGAACTCAGCATCGCCGACAACCTGCGCGTCGCGGTCGAGGTCGCGGCCGGTCTCAGGATGAAGACCTGGATCGGACGCGCGATGCGGCGCGAGGTCGACGCGCGGGTCGCCGAACTCGTCGAGATGGGCGGTTTGGCCGACAAGAAGGACAGGGACGTCGGGGCGTTGACCCATGGCGACCAGCGCGCAACCGAGATCATGATGTCCCTCGCGCTGCGCCCGCGCCTGCTGATGCTGGATGAGCCGACGGCGGGGATGGGCGACCAGGAAACCTATGAAATTGCGCGTCTGATCCGCCGCCTGCACAAACGCGAACGCCTCACGATCATGTTGATCGAGCACGATATGCGGGTCGTGTTCAACCTGGCAGACCGCATCATGGTGCTGGCGGAGGGGCAGGTTCTGGCGGAGGGGACGCCGGACGAGATCGCCAGGAGCGAGGTGGTCCAGGCGGCGTATCTGGGCGGGGCGGCGGCATGAACGCGCTTGAGGCCGAGGGGCTCAACACCTTCTACGGCAAGAGCCACATCCTGCATGGGGTGACGCTCGAGGTGCGCGAAGGCGAAATCGTCGCGCTGCTCGGCCGTAACGGCGCGGGCAAAACCACGACCCTGCGCAGCCTGATCGGGCTCACGCCGCCGCGCGGCGGCGCGGTGCGCGTCTTCGGCGCCGACGTCACCGGCTTTCCACCTTACCGCATCGCGGCGATGGGGGTCGGCTATGTGCCCGAGGGACGGCGCGTCTTCACCAACCTGACCGTCGAAGAGAATCTGATGGTGCCGGTCGAACGTCCGGGACCATGGACCATCCCGCGCATTTTCCAGCTTTTTCCCCGTCTCGCGCAGCGCAAGTCGAACAAGGGCAGTCAGTTGTCGGGCGGCGAACAGGAGATGCTGTCGATCTCGCGCGCTCTGCTGCTGAACCCGAAACTCCTCATGCTGGACGAGCCCTCACAGGGCCTCGCCCCGCTCATCGTGGCGGAGGTGTTCAAGATCGTTGTGGCGGCCCGCGCCGAAGGCGTTTCGGTGCTGCTGGTCGAACAGAACGTGCGCGCCGCCGTGGAAATCGCCGACCGCGCCTATGTGCTCGATGACGGCAAGGTGGTCTACGAGGGCGACGCCGGGGAGTTCGGCCGGGATGAGCAGCGGGTGCGCGAACTCGCCGGCGCGAGCGCTGAGAGATGGGATATGGCGGACTGACGCGTCTGGACCAAGCTGCTACGCAGGATCGGCGCGCGGAACGCCGGCAGCGTCTTACGGGCGCGCGCCGGCGGAGAGGTCCCACACGCCGGCGTCCGCCGCGGTCTGCGCGGCAAAGGATAGCGGCTGTGTTCGCTCGGCGCTCCGCCCCTTGTCCACGCGCGCCAGATCGCCGATTTCGGTGATCACCTGGGCGGCGCGCGGCGACAATCCGATTGGCCGCGGCGCCTTGGCCTCGCCGTTCCCCGCTTGGCCGGCGGCGGCGATTTCGGGCGCCTTCGGCGGTCCCGGCGCGACGCCGTAGGGCGGCTTTATTTCGAGCCCCTGATGCGCGTAGAGCATGATGTCATGCCAGGTCATGGCGGGCAGCGTGCCGCCGGTCATGCCTGCCGTCGGCGAATTGTCGTCGTTGCCGAACCAGACGCTGCAAACGAGATTGCCAGTGAACCCGTTGAACCAGGCGTTGGTCGAATTGTTGGTGGTCCCGGTCTTGCCGGCGGCGATAATGCCTGGGATCTGCGCGGCGCGGCCGGTGCCCTCGGTCACCACGTGGGTCAGAATGTTGTTCATCTCGGCGATTTTCTCGGCCGGAATGACCTGAACCGGGGGCGGCCCATCCGCTTCGTGGCTGTAGATCAGATCGCCGCGGGGATTTCGAATCTCGATCGCGGCGAACGGGGTCGCGCGCCTGCCGCCGTTCGCGAGCACCACATTGGCGGCGAGCATGTCGATCATCTTCACGTCATCGGCGCCGACCGGCAGCGAAACGGTGTCCGGCAGCGGCGTCGTAAGGCCCATCGCGCGCGCCGTCGCCACGATCTTGTTGCGGCCGAGTTCGGCGATTTTGGCCAGATGATAGCTCTGCTTGGTCGGCCAATAGGCCTCGCCGATCTTGATCGACAGACGGATCGCCGCCGTATTCAACGATTGCGCCAGCGCGACATAAAGCGGCAACACGCCCGCGCTTTCGCCCGCGTAGTTGTGAACGCAATAGTCGCCGATGCAGACGCTCGAGGCGTCGATGCTGGTGTCCTTGTGATATTTTCCCGTCAGAAGAGCGGTGAGATAGACGAATATCTTGAAGGATGAGCCGGGTTGGCGAAGGGCCTCGGTGGCGCGGTTGAACTGGCTGGCCCCGTAGTCGCGGCCGCCGACCATGGCGCGCACCAGGCCGTTGGTTTCGGCCACCACGGTCGCCGCCTGATGGGCGCGATAAGCCGGCGCGCGCACGCGCAGCATATCCTCGATGACGCTTTCGGCCTTGCGCTGCAATCCCGTGTCGAGGCCGGTGCGCACCACGAGCACGCGCTCCTTGCCAAGCTTGCCGTCGTCGGCAAGCGCCTTGACCTCGTCGTAGGCGAAGTCGAGGTAATAGTCCGGACTCCCGCGCGCGCCGTGATCGACCGGCGTCGCCGGATTGCGACGGGCGGCGTACACTTGGCCCTCGGTCATGAAACCCGCGTCGACCAGATTGCTCAGCACGTCGTTGGCGCGCGCGCGCGCCGCCGGCAGATTCACATCGGGCGAGTATTTTGTCGGCGCCTTGAACAGACCGGCCAGCATCGCCGATTGCGCGAGGTCGATGTCGCGCGCTGATTTTCCGAAGTAGAATTGCGCCGCCGCTTGCACGCCAAAGGCGCCCCCGCCCATGTAGGCGCGATCGAGATAGAGCTTGAGGATTTCCTTTTTCGAAAGGTGATGTTCGAGCCAGAGCGCGAGATAGGCCTCCTTGATTTTGCGATCGAGCGAGCGCTCGTTGGTCAGGAACAGGTTCTTGGCGAGTTGCTGGGTGATCGACGAGCCGCCCTGCACGACATTCGAAGCGCGCGCGTTGACGGTCAGCGCCCGCAACGTGCCGACCACATCGATGCCGAAATGGCTGAAGAAGCGCCGGTCCTCGGTAGCCAGCACCGCCTTGATGAAATGATCGGGCAACTGCTCCAATGGGATCGAATTGTCATGTTTGATGCCGCGACGCCCGACTTCAACGCCGTAGCGGTCGAGGAAAGTGACCGCGAGGTCTTCGCGTTTCAGCCAGTCCTCGTCGCTGGTCTCGCGAAAGGCGGGCAACGCCAGCGCCAGTGCGACGAGCGCGCCGACCAGCCCCAGGGTCAGGCCCTCGCAGGCCATCTCGACCGCGAATTTTGCGACGCCGGAGACGTGGAAGCGATCGAAGAAGGCCGAGGCCGACGCATAGCTTGCAATGGCGCGGCGTCTGGCGCTGAAAAGCGAAGAAGTCGACGAATGCGTCGATAGCGAGCAACGCCCGCCCGATCGCTTCGAAAAAGGCCGATCTTTGCTTTTCGTCGAACACCGCCGCTCCCTGGCCCGAGCGAGTTTTCCTGGTCGAGTCCTTGCTGGACCTCTCGACAGCGCAAATGCCCGCGCCCGCGCGACGGCGACCACAATCGCGTCGCTCTCGCGATCGCCGCCCGGTCCGGCTGTCCTGGCGTCTTCAACTAGCATATAGTTTGCTGATTGACGCGTGCGTAGGGGTGGCGCGCTGCCAAACCGTCGCCCCGCCCAGGTCGGACACGATGCTGCGCCCCAGGCGGCCTCGGGCGGTCCTGATCGGAACCGACGTGGTGAGGTTGAAGCGATGACCGACGTTGCCGTCGAAGAGCAGCCGTTCTGGCGGACCAAATCCCTCGACGAAATGTCGGCGCGGGAATGGGAGAGCCTGTGCGACGGCTGCGGGCGCTGCTGTCTGGTCAAGCTCGAAGACGAAGACACCGGCGACATCCACTTCACCGATATCGGCTGCAAGCTGCTCAATACGGAGAGCTGCCGCTGCACGGACTATTCGCGCCGGCGTCGACGGGTGCCCGATTGCGTGAAGCTGACGCCCGAGGGGGCGCGCGCCTTGTCCTGGCTTCCGTCGACGTGCGCCTATCGGGTCTTGGCGGAAGGGCGCGATCTGGCCTGGTGGCACCCGCTGGTGTCGGGATCCGGGGAGACCGTGCACGAGGCGGGGGTTTCCGTGCGCGGGCGGGTCAGCGCCGGCGAGGAGGATGTGCCGGTCGAGTTGTGGCCGGAGAGGATCGTCACGTGGCCAAACCGGCCGCCGGGGCAGGGCGGCGACTGAGCCGGGCGGGGGCCACGGCGCTGGCGCGGTCCGGCGTCCACGCTGCAGGTTGGACCGCGGCTTTGGCGCTTTCGGTAGGCCGGTGCGCCGCAAGACGGGCCGTGGGAGTTGATCGTCCTAGAGCCCCCAGCCCTTCAGCACGCCGTCGATCCAGCCGCGCTGCGGGGCGACGAGCGGCCCTTGGGTGATGGTCCCGCAACGGCGCGCGCCGCTCCCTGCCGACCAGGTGGAGATCGCGAGGACCTGACGGCCGTCTTCCGACAGGATCGGGCCGCCGGAATCGCCTGCGCAGGCGCCCGCGCCGGCGCCGTTCGGGTCCTCGGCCCAGAGAAGAATCCTCGAAAGGGGCGCGCGCACCCGCAAGGCGGCGCTGCGCAGGACGCCCGCGCTCTTCCCCTCACCTTCGTGCGCCACACCGTAACCAAAGATCCGCAACGGGCTTCCCACCGCGACGACGCCCCCGTCGTCGAGCACGGCCGCTGAAAATCGTTCGTCGAGCGGCGCTTGGGTGCGCAACAGGGCGAGGTCGATGGAGACGACGCGCCGCGCCACGGCGTCGGCCCGGTAAGTCGGGTGCACGGCGACCGCCTCGACGTCGATCAACACCGGCTGGCCGGCGTCGTCGCGGTAGTGAATGCGCATATCCCGGATTGGCGCAACGCAATGGGCGGCCGTCAGGATAGCGCGCGGCGCCACCACGACGCCGCTGCAAAAGCCGGCGCGATCGCCGGCGCGCTTGAGCACCATGACGATATGGCCGGAATAGCTGAGGTCCTCGGCGGCGGGTCCGACCACGGCAAAAGCGGGCGTGCCGAACGCGCCGGCGATCAGCCAGATCAACAACCGCCAGCAGGACATTCTCATTTCCAGGCAGCCTTCCGCGAGAGCCGGCAAGGCGTCAAGCGTTAGCCCGCGCGCAGCGCGTGGCGCAAGCGCGCCCGGTTGGGAATCCTCCGCACATCCGCTAAACGATTGCGTGTCAGGGAAAATGGCCGCCAATCCGGGAAAGTTGCATTGCGGCGGCGTTTCGTTTGAATGGCCATTCCTCCGAGGTCGGAGTTTTCCGTCCGCGTGCGTCCGACAATTGGCGTGCAGCGGATCCGTAGCCAAGAAATGAATGGATATTCACGCGTTGTTCAGGCGAGGCGAGCGAGGGTCGAAGCATGGCGCGAAACTCTCTTCATCCGATCGTCCCGGCGCTCGTGGCGATGATCTGCATCGCGGCGACCGGTCCGGCGCGCGCCCAAGCGCCGGCGGCGGCGAAGGGCGTCTGCTTTGCAACCAGCGAAACGCGCGAAGCGATCAAGGCTCACCATCTGCTGGAGCCGTTCGTGGCGCTGAAGAGCGCCGCCGTGACGGTGAAAGCCGAGGCGCTGTCCGCCAAACTCTGCCGGCTCGGCGACGAATTTGTCTATGAAATCGCCTTGCTGCACACCAATGGCCGGCTGGTGCATGTCGTCATGAACGCCGTAACCGGCAAACTGGCGAATCCCCGCGTGTCTCACGAAACGCCGCCGAGGACTTGAACGACCATGCGCCTTCTCGTCGTTGAAGATGATCGAGATCTCAATCGACAGATCGTCGCGGCGCTCGAAGGCGCCGGTTATGCCGTCGATCGCGCGCTGGACGGCGAGGAGGGCTGGTTTTTGGGCGACACCGAGCCCTATGACGCGATCATCCTCGACATCGGCCTGCCCAAACGCGACGGCGTGTCAGTGCTCGAGGCCTGGCGTCGGGCCGGACGAATGGTCCCGGTGTTGATCCTCACCGCCCGTGACCGCTGGAGCGACAAAGTCCAGGGTTTTGACGCCGGCGCCGACGACTACGTCGCCAAGCCCTTTCATATGGAGGAAGTGCTGGCCCGTCTCCGAGCGCTCCTGCGCCGCGCCTCCGGCCATGCGACCAATGAGCTTGTCGCCGGGCCGGTGCGCCTTGACGCGCGGGCCGGCCGCGTGACGGTCGATGGCGCCGCCATAAGACTCACCTCGCACGAATATCGGCTTCTTTCCTATCTCATGCACCATGCCGGTCGCGTCGTTTCGCGCACCGAGATCGTCGAGCATCTCTACGATCAGGATTTTGACCGCGACTCCAACACTATCGAGGTGTTTGTCGGCCGCTTGCGCAAGAAGCTCGGCGTTGACATCATCCAGACGGTGCGCGGCCTCGGCTATCTCGTGGGCGGCGACGCCGGACCTGTGGAAGCGGCGGCGCCCGCGGTCAGGCCCTCGCGCTGAGCCCGATGGAGCGCCCCGCGTTTCATCTTTTGGATTGAGAAAGAATGTTTAAGGCGTTGAACGCGCAATCAATTGCGGCGCGCCTGTTCCTGTCGGCGGCGTTGTGGAGTTCGACGATCCTCATCGTCGCCGGTCTTGGCCTCACGGCGATCCAGGCGCGTTCGACCGAGGCGGCGTTCGATGAGCAACTGGGCGTGTATCTGAAGGCTCTGGTGGCCAATGTCTCGGCGCCGGGCGACGAGACGCACGGTGGGCCTGGGCAATTTATCGATCCGCAGTTCGAATTGGCCCGTTCCGGCTGGTATTGGCAGATCACGCGGCTCGATTCGTCGCAGCCCGACATAAAGGGGTCGCGTTCGCTTTTTGCGGCGCAACTGCCCCGTCTCGCCAGTGCGGCGAACCAACCCGAGTCGGGAGCCGTGCGCAGCGGCTTCGTCGTGGGCCCCGACGATCGCAGCCTGCGCATGATCGAACGGGTGATCGATGCAGGCGATGAAGGGCGCTACCTCATTCAGGTCGCCGGCAACGCCGAAGAAATCGAAGCCGCCATCGTCGATTTCGAGTTTGCGCTGGCGGCGACCTTCTTCGTTCTGCTCGCCGCGATTCTTGGGTCGATGGCGCTGGCGGTCCGCTTCGGGCTTCGCCCGCTGCGCCGGCTCCGCGAAGGCGTCGCCGCGATACGGCGCGGCGAAGCCGAGCGAATCAGCGGCGATTTTCCGCAAGACATCTCGCCGCTCGCCGAGGAGGTCAATCTGCTGCTGGAAGCCAATCGCGAAGTCGTCGATCGCGCCCGCACCCAGGTCGGCAATCTCGCGCATGCGCTGAAGACGCCGCTCAGCGTCATCCTGAACGAAGCGGACGCCGGCAGCCTGACCCTCGCCGACAAGGTCCGCGAGCAGGCCGAGGTCATGCGCCGCCAGGTGACATTCTACCTCGATCGCGCGCGGGCCGCCGCGCGGGCGGGATCGGTCGGCTCGGCGACCGAGGTAAAGCCGGTGATCGAGGGCCTTATCCGAACGTTCGATAAAGTTTACCGGGATCGCGCGCTGACTTTCGCCGCCGCCGCGCCTGAAGGGCTGCGCTTTCGCGGGGAAGCGCAGGATCTGACCGATCTGATCGGCAATCTTCTGGACAATGCGGGCAAATGGGCGCGCGCGCGCGTCGAGATATCGGCGGCGCGCGAATCCAGCTTCGACGAACTCGGGCGCGCCTATTTCGCCACCTGGATCGACGATGACGGACCCGGCCTCGATCCTCAGGCGCGGACCGCCGCCTTGCGCCGCGGTCAGAAACTCGACGAATCGCGGCCAGGGTCCGGGCTCGGCCTGTCGATCATCGTCGATCTCGCTCATATCTACGGCGGCTCGCTGTTGCTCGAGGAGAGCCCGCTTGGCGGCCTGCGCGCGACATTGCGCCTGCCGGCGCTGTGACTGGCGGCGGATCGCTCCCAAATCTTTCGGGATTGTTAACGGCGCTATGGTTAAGCGTTCTCCGCCTGCGCGATTTCAACGCAGCCCGACCGGCCTGTCGCCATTCCGATAGCCTCTGGCCGACAGCCGGCCGCTCGCCGCCGGGCTTCCGCAATCGGGGAATTTTCGCCTTGCCATCGCCGAGGTCATGATGTTCTCAAGAGGGGCCAGGAGGCCTTGCGCGGTCAAACCACGATCGATCAAGCTCGAAACGAGCCGAATCAGCGCCGCCCGGGATCGGCAAGGCCGGGCAGGCTTTTCAGGCTTGCCCGGTTCAAAGGCAACGTGAAATGCTTTGGATCGTTTTCGCCTTGATGACCGGCGCCGCTGTCCTGTGCGCGCTGTGGCCGTTGTCGCGCCGCCGACCCGGCGCGCAAGGGCAGGCGCGCGCGATCGCCTTCCACCGAGCGCAACTGGAGGAAATCGACCGCGACGTTGAGCGCGGACAATTGCCGCCCGGCGAGGCGGCGGGCGCGCGGGCCGAGGCGGCGCGCCGGCTTATCGCCGCCAGCGAGGCGGCGAACAGCGCGGCTGCGGTCGGGGGCCGGCGCTCGTCCGCCCGCGCGCGCGTCGTCGTCGCGATGGCGATTGTCGTGATAGTCCCGGTGGTGGCGCTCGGTTTCTACGCGCGGCTTGGGAGCCCAAGTCTGCCTGACCAGCCAATCCTCTCGCGGACCGCTGATCTCGCGAAGACCGGCGATCTTGGCGCCGCGCTCGCCAAGATCGAAGCCCATCTGATCGCCTCTCCCGACGATGGACTGGGTTTCAAGGTTGTCGCGCCCGTCTACATGCATCTGGGCCGCTTCGACGAGGCGGTGAAGGCCTATGACGAAGCGTTGCGCCTGCTGGGCGAGGACGCTTCGCTGCGGGCCGACTATGGCGAGGCGCTGACCGCCGCCGGCGGCGGCGTCGTCACCGCGCAGGCGCGCGCGGCCTTCGAACAGGCCTTGGCCAGGCAGCCTGACTTGCCCAAGGCGCGCTACTATCTCGCCCTCGCCGCCGAACAGGACGGGGACAAGGCCAAAGCGATCGCGCAATACGAAGCGTTGGCGCGGGATGCGCCGCGCGATGCGCCCTGGCTTGGCGTTTTGCGCGAGCGGTTGGCTGGCTTGAAGGGCGCGCCGGAGGACGGCGAAGCAGCGGCGATCGGCGCGCTCGATCCCGATGCCCAGCAAGCGGCCATTCGCGGGATGGTCGAGGGCCTCGCCGCGCGGCTTGCGCAAAATGGCAACGACGCGCAGGGATGGCTGCGCCTTATTCGCGCCTATAGCGTGCTGCATGAAACCGACAAGGCGAGGCAGGCGATGGCCGAAGCGCGCAAGGCGATGGCGGGCGACGCGGCGGCGGGTCGCGACCTTGACGCGCTGGCGCGCGAATTCGGGCTCGGAGGCTGAGCGTTGACGCGCAGAGGCAGACGTCTCACCCTCATCGGCGTGGCGGTCGGCGTGATCGCCTTCGCCGCCGCGCTGGCGCTGTGGGCGCTCACGCTCAACGGCGGCATCGTGTATTTCTACAGTCCGAGCGAGCTGATGACCAGGAATCTCGCGCCCGGCGAGCATTTGCGCATCGGCGGCCTCGTCAAGGCCGGGACGCTGGTCAAGGGCGAAGGGCAAACGGCGACCTTCACCATCACCGACAACGCCCATGACGTCGCGGTTTCCTATCAGGGCCTGCTGCCGGATCTGTTTCGCGAGGGCCAGGGCGTCGTCGCCGAGGGCGTTCTGGAGGGGCCGGGCCGGTTCCGCGCCGACGCCAACACCGGCGTGCTCGCCAAACACGACGAGCGCTATATGCCACGCGAAGTGGTCGACGCGCTGAAAAAGCAGGGGCGCTGGCAAGAGGGCGAAGCCAAGCCATGATCGTCGAGATCGGCCATTACGCGTTGACCCTCGCACTCGCTCTGGCGCTGGTGCAGGCGGTCGTCCCGCTGTGGGGCGCCTGGCGCGGCGACGAGGGCGTCGCCTCGATCGCCCAATCGACGGCGCTCGGCCAGTTCGCCGCGGTCGCACTGTCGTTCGGCGCGCTCGGCTATGCGCATCTGGCGTCCGATTTTTCAGTTCTCAACGTCGTCGAGAATTCGCATACCGCCGTTCCGGCGATCTACAAGATATCCGGCATATGGGGAAACCATGAAGGCTCGATGCTGCTCTGGGTCCTCATTCTGGCGTTCTTCGGCGCGCTGGTCGCCGGCCTGGGGGGCGGCCTGCCGCCGCTGTTGCGCGCCAATGTCCTCGCGGTGCAGGGGCTCATCGCGAGCGCTTTTCTCGCGTTCATCCTGCTGACCTCCAACCCGTTCGCCCGTCTGTCGCCGGCGCCCTTCGAGGGACGCGATCTCAATCCGGTGCTGCAGGACCTCGGCCTGGCGATTCATCCGCCGCTGCTCTATCTGGGTTATGTCGGCTTCTCGATCGTTTTCTCGTTCGCCGCCGCCGCGTTGATCGAGGGGCGCATCGACGCCGCCTGGGCGCGCTTCGTGCGCCCGTTTTCGCTGGTCGCCTGGTGCTTTCTCACGCTCGGCATCGCGATGGGCTCGTATTGGGCCTATTACACGTTGGGGTGGGGCGGCTTCTGGTTCTGGGACCCGGTCGAAAACGCTTCGCTGATGCCGTGGCTCGCCGGAACGGCGTTCGTGCATTCGGTCGCCGTGATGGAGAAGCGCGACGCGCTGAAGGTCTGGACGATCTTCCTCGCGATCCTCGCATTCTCGTTCTCGCTGCTCGGCACCTTCCTGGTCCGTTCGGGCGTGCTGACATCCGTCCACGCCTTCGCCAGCGATCCGACGCGCGGCGTTTTCATTCTGGCGATCCTGGCTCTGTTCATCGGCGGCGCGTTCGCGCTGTTCGCCTGGCGCGCGCCGCTGCTCAGGCGCGGCGGCCTGTTCGCTCCGGTTTCGCGCGAGGGCGCGCTGGTGCTCAACAATCTGCTGCTTACGACGACCTGCGCGGGCGTGCTGATCGGCACGCTCTACCCGCTTGCCCTCGAGCAACTGACCGGCGAGAAGATCACCGTCGGCGCGCCTTTTTTCAACATGACGTGCGGCGCGCTATTGCTGGTCCTGTGCTGCGTCATTCCGTTCGGCCAGTCCCTGGCCTGGAAGCGCGGGGATTTGCTTGGCGTCGCCGAGCGACTGGCGGTCGCGATCGGCGTCGGCCTTTGCGTCAGCGTAGCGCTGTTCGCCGCGCGGCGCGGCGGGCCGGTGCTGGCGCCCATCGCGGCCGGGCTCGCCGTTTACATTATCCTCGGCTCCTTGAGCGAGATGTTCGCGCGCGTCTGGCGGCGCGGCGCGTCTCTCGGCGTATTGTTGGCGCGCACGCGCGGTTTGCCCGGCTCGGCATGGGGCAGCGCGATCGCCCATATCGGCGTCGGCGTTACTCTGCTCGGCCTTGCCGCGACGGCGTTCGGCTCGGAGACGATCGCCGCCATGCGCGTCGGCGCGCCGGCCGCGGTCGGACCCTACGAAGTGACGTTTCGAACGGTCGGCGCGCGCGCCGGCCCCAACTACAGCGAAGTTGTCGCCGTCGCGGACATTCGATCGGGCGGAACGCTGGTCGCCACCGTCGAACCGGCTCGACGATTTTTTCCGGCGCGCCAGTCGTCGACGACCCAGGCCGGCATTGCGACGTTGTGGTTCGGTCAGGTCTATATCTCGCTCGGCGATCAGACCGGCGGCGACGCCGTCGCGGCGCGGCTCTATTGGAAGCCGCTGGTGTCGTTGATCTGGCTGGGCGCCTGCGTGATGGCGCTTGGCGGCGCTCTGTCGCTGGCCGATCGGCGCCTGCGCATCGGCGCGCCGGCTCCGGCCCGGACCGCGCCGGTCCGAACCATGGCGGCGTTTGAGCGATGAGGTTGACTCGGCTCGCTCTGTTGCTCGGCCTGATGATCGCCGCGTCGGCGGCCCATGCCGTGCAACCCGACGAGGTGATGCGCGATCCCGTCCTGGAGGGCCGCGCGCGCGCCCTTTCAGCCGAGCTGCGCTGCATGGTCTGCCAGAACCAGTCGATCGACGATTCCGACGCGCCGCTGGCGCGCGACATCCGCCTGCTGATCCGCGACCGCATCGCCAAGGGCGAGAGCAACGACGCGGTTCGCGGTTTCCTCGTGTCGCGCTATGGCGATTTCATTCTGCTCAAGCCGCCGTTCACGCCGCAAACGTTGCTGCTGTGGGCAGGCGCGCCGCTCGCCCTTTTGGCGGGCGCGCTCGCACTCTGGCGCGCGGCGCGGCGGCGGCAATCGGGCGCTCCGCCACTGAGCGAGGCCGAGGAGGCGAGGCTCGCGGCGATCGTCGAGAATGGCGAACGAGGGTGAACTGGGCGCAGGCGCTCCAAGGCCTCTCGCGCCGGGCGCGGAGAGTCCTGCGTCGCGGCCATGGCCGGGAATCCAATATTCGATTTTGATTGCGGGACCCGTCGGAGGGGGCAGGCGGATCCACGGTGAGTTCGATCTCGTCGCGGTTCGCGGGTCTATCCTGCGACCATCGCGAAGTCTGTCGATACGCCACCGGGGGAGTTCCCCGCCACGCTCGATGGGGCCGCCGGGTCTCGCCGCCAGGAAGTCGCTTGCGACCTCGGCGCATCTGGATTGGAAGAGCGTCCGAACAACCTGGCGCGCTCGGCGGCGGACGATTTGTAGAACGGGTATCGCTGTTGGACGCGGTCCCTCACCGCAAAATAGTCCAGGCCCATACAGGCGATCGGCTTCTTGAGGGTCGGGTAGTCCCTGGCGCCGGACCAGGCCTCGTGCCCGAACACGCGCCGGTAGTAGCCCTGATGTTCGGAACGGATTGTCGCAAGAATAAAATCAGCGCCGAAGAATTCGCCCGCCATCCAGCCCGGACGCACGGTCAGATAGGGCATCTCGTGAAACCGGCGCGAGAAATCCAGGCGGGTCACAAACCGTGTCGGATCGACAATGATCCGGCCGCGACGCAATCGTGGCCCAAGAATGTCGGGAAACACCGTTTGAGCCGGCAGTGGCGCATCTTCGGCGGCGGCGACGTGAAACCTGATCGAGCTGGCGAGTTCGCCGTCGATGAACATGCCGATGATCCATACGTTCGAAACATCGTCGAACGGATCGGTAAATCGACCCGAGGCGTCGAATTCGATGGCGCCTTCGCGCATGTAGGCGTCGTAACGCAGCCGATAGATCGCGTCCTTGTCCTCAGGGCTTTCGGCGCGCCGGTACTCCACTCGCTCCAGCATCCGCCAGACGCGTTCGGCAAAGGCGGAAGGGCCAAAATTCACTGTTGGATCCATGCCCCTGCTCCGCACAAGCGTAAATGAAAGGCTAACGCAGTAATGAGAATTGTATCGAAATGCGGTCGAAACTCCACGTTAATCAATTGGTAGGGTTAACCGATCCGACGACGACCGGCCTTCGATTGCGAGCGCCGCATCGCCCTTCGAACCGCTGAGGACGTCGCGCGCGAACGGCGCTTGGCGGAACGACCGCCGGCCCCAGCCGTTTACTACGTCGGAAGACAGAGGAGACCGAGATGCGCCCATCCGAGAAAAAGGCGGTGACTTTCGACGATCTGCTTCGGGACATCGTAGAGAATCAGCACCTCTTCAAGCCTTTCCACATCGTGGAAGTCGTCGAGAATCCCAACACCAACAGGCTGATGGTCGTTCTTGTCAAAAAGAACAACGAAGGCGAAGGAATCCAGATGCCTGAAGCGGATAGCGAATGAGCGACTGTCGGCGGCATGACGGTGACGGTCCCGGATGACCGCGGCGCGCTGATCGCAAAGATCGCCGAAGGCGAGGCGCGGGCGCCGCCTCTCTGGCAGCCCTCAGGAACAAAAGTCGCACGTGCGACGGTGCGGCGGGTCGCAAGCCGTCGGATGTTCCCGTCCCGTTCTCTCTGCGCAAGGCGCAAGCTATTGAAATCACTGGTGCCGGTTGCAGGAATCGAACCCGCGACCTACTGATTACAAATCAGTTGCTCTACCAACTGAGCTAAACCGGCCCTGTCGAACGGCGCTCGACGCCTGCCCCTCGTGACGATACAGCCGGGCGACGCGGCGGGTGTTTGAGCGAGCTTGCAGCGCCGACAAATAGGCCGGGCGGGGGCGGCGGACAAGGGAAACTTGACTCCTGCGCCGGGCCCCCCGGCGCCGGCGCCGAACCGCGGCATGGCCGCGGCGCCTCATTCGGCGGCGGCGGGAACAGGGTCCAGCGCCGCGGCGCGACGCCCGGAGAGCTCGGCGCCGGCGTCCGGCGACAGGCGCGCGAAGATCACGATGGAGGCGGTCGAAATCAGCGCGACAATGAAGAAACCCGGCGTGAAGTCGCGCGCGACGAGATATTGATCGCCATAGAAGAACTGGATCGCTTCGATCGACGCGGCGCCTGCCGCGATTCCGACGGTCTGCGACATCTGCTGGGAAACGCTCGAAAAGCTCGTCGCGCGGCTGATCCGGGACGGGGGGATGTCGGCATAGCCGATCGCGTTGAGGGCGGTGAACTCGAGCGAGCGGAAAAATCCGCCCAGCAGCAGCGCCGCCAGGATCATCCACTCCGGCGTCGCCTTGGTGAAAAAGCCGTATGAGGCGAGGAATCCGCTGCTGATGATCGCCGCGGCGATCAGCACGCGGCGAAACCCGAAGCGCCGCAGGATCGCGGCGGCCGAGAATTTCATCGCCATCGCGCCGGCGGCGGCGGCGAAGGTCAACGATCCCGATTCGAATGGCGTCAGTCCGAATCCGAGCTGCAAAAGCAACGGCAGCAGGAATGGAATGGCGCCGATGCCGACGCGGAAGATGAAACCGCCGACGACGCCAGCGAAAAATGTCGGCGTCGAAAGCAACCCGAGGTCCAGAATGGCGTTCGGCTCGCGTCGGGCGCGCCTGACGTAGGCGGTCAGCAAACCGAGGCCGATCACGATCATCGCCGCATCGATCGGAGCCGCGACAAGGCCGCCGCCGATCAGCGTCAATCCGAAAATCAGCGTCGCGAGGCCGAATCCAGACAACAAGAAGCCGATGAAGTCGAACGGCGCAATCTTTTGCTCGCGCACGTTTTCGATGAAGGTCAGCGCGAGCGCGATTCCCAGGACGCCGATCGGCACGTTGATCCAGAAAATCCAGCGCCAATGAAAATAGGTCGTGATGAACCCGCCGAGCGGGGGCCCCGCCACCGGGCCGATCATCGCCGGGATGGTGAGGTAGGCGAGAGCATTGACCATTTCGCTTTTGGACACGCTTCGGAGCAGCACCAGGCGTCCGACCGGCACCATCATCGCGCCGCCCAAGCCCTGAAAAATGCGGGCGCCGATCAATTCGACCAGAGAATTGGAGGCGCCGCACAGGATCGATCCCGCCGTAAAGATGGCGATCGCCGAACAGAATACAGTGCGTGCGCCGAACCGGTCGGCGACCCAGCCGCTTGCTGGAATGAACACTGCCAGCGTCAGCATATAGGCGGTCAGCGCCAGCTTCAGCACGATCGGATTCTGATGGAGGTCGGCGGCGATCGCCGGCAAGGACGTCGACAGCACCGTTCCGTCCATGTTTTCCATGAACAGCGCGGTTGCGATAATCAGCGGGGTCAGAACGGCGGGGCGCAAGGCTGGGAGACGCATTGGGGTCCCTTGTGGCGCCGCGCGGCCAAGCCTGCAACGCCCAATCGGAGGTTTCGCCGCTCGGCCGCGGTCGAGGCGCTCACGAAGCGTTGATCAGGCGGCGTGGCGCCCTGTTCGCGCGCCGGCGCGCGTGTTAACAGCCGACGCAGGGCGGCGAGGGGGCCCGGCCCCTGGCGCGGCGGTCGCTCCGATCCGCCGGCGCGCGAGCCCAGGGAATCCGCGATGGCCACGATCGACAAACCTGCTTTTCCCGAAGGTCTTGCTTTCGACGATGTCCTGCTGCGGCCCGGACACAGCACGATCATGCCGAGCCAGGCCGACCTTGGCGGCAGGCTGACGCGCTCGATTCGCCTCAACGTGCCAATCATCTCATCGGCCATGGACACCGTCACCGAAGCGCGCCTCGCCGTGGCGATGGCGCAAGCCGGCGGCATCGGCGTCATCCATCGCAATCTGTCGCCGGAAGACCAGGCCGAGGAGGTGCGCAAGGTCAAGCGGTTCGAGAGCGGCATGGTGGTCGATCCGATCACCATCTTTCCCGACGCCACGCTCGCCGACGCCCTCGCGTTGATGCGCCGCAGCGCCATATCCGGCATCCCGGTGGTCGAGCGCGGGACCAACGGAAAGCCCGCGCGGCTTGCCGGAATCCTGACCAACCGCGACGTGCGTTTTGCCGACGATCCGCAACAGAAAATCAGCGAGCTGATGACCCGCGACGTCGTGACGGTGCGCGAAGGCGTCGGCAAGGATGAGGCGCGCCGGTTGCTGCATCAGCGCCGCATCGAAAAGCTGGTCGTGGTCGACGAAAGCGGCCATTGCGTCGGTCTCATCACGGTCAAGGACATCGAGAAGGCGACGCTGCATCCCCACGCCGCCAAGGACGCGGATGGGCGCCTGCGCGTCGCCGCCGCCACCACGGTCGGCGACAAGGGATTTGAGCGCGCCGAACTTCTGATGGCGGCCGGCGTCGACTGCCTCGTCGTCGACACCGCTCACGGTCATTCCGAGCAGGTGTTGGAGCAGGTCCGGCGCATCAATCGCGCAACCAACAAGGTTTCGATCATCGCCGGCAATGTCGCGACGCGCGAGGGCGCGCAGGCGCTGGTCGACGCGGGCGCCGACGCGATCAAGGTCGGCATCGGGCCGGGATCGATCTGCACGACCAGAATCGTGGCGGGCGTCGGCGTGCCGCAACTGACGGCGATCATGGAGGCGGCCGAGGCCGCCCATGCCGCCGGCGTCCCGGTGATCGGCGACGGCGGCATCAAATATTCGGGCGATCTGGCCAAGGCCATCGCCGCCGGCGCCGATTGCGTGATGATCGGATCGCTGCTGGCGGGAACCGACGAAAGTCCCGGGGAAGTGTTTCTCTACCAGGGTCGCTCCTACAAGACCTATCGCGGCATGGGCTCGCTCGGGGCCATGGCGCAAGGGTCGGCCGATCGATATTTCCAGCAGGATATCAAAGAAGAGATGAAGCTCGTGCCCGAGGGAGTCGAGGGCCAGGTTCCCTACCGCGGCCCGGTCGGGGCGATCGTCCATCAGTTGGCCGGCGGCCTGCGCGCGGCGATGGGCTATGTCGGCGCGCGCGACATCGCTGAATTTCAGGCCAAAGCGCAATTCATGCGCATTTCGTCGGCCGCCCTGCGCGAAAGCCATGTCCACGACGTGACGATCACCCGGGAATCGCCGAACTATCCCTCGGGTCAGTGATGATAGGGGCCAGCCGGGCCGATTTGTTTCTTGATCGCCGCGCTGCTAGCGTCGGCTGCCCCGGACAAATTCGGCGGCTCGATTCGCGCCGTCGCAGGCGGTTTGCGAGTGACGGAATGTGGAGCGTGTTCAAAACTGGAGGGACTCGATGAAAACTCTTGCTGTTCTTGCCGTTATGCTTGGCGGTGGCCTGCTTGGGACGAGTGCGCAAGCCGCGATGACGCCGGCGCCGATTTCCGGCGCGACGTCGGGGATTGAGATGGCCGGCATCGTATGCGGCCCCGGCTTCCATCTGTTTCGAGGGGTTTGCGTGCGGAATGGCGCTATGCGGAGGGGATGCGCGATCGGCATGCGTCTAGGGCCGGCGGGCGTTTGCATTCGCTGATTCGGGACATGGCGCCAGGCGATCGCCGCGAGTCGGCGATCGCACCTTCTACTACATCGGCGCTTTCACATCGCCAGTTCGTCGAACCGGATGATCCGGCAGGCCTCGCCGCGAAGGGCGACGGGGCCGTTTGGCGCACGGATGATCAGGCACTGGGCCTGGGCCAGCAATTTGACCAGAGATGAATCCTGGCTTGGCAAGGGCGTCGCCACGAGCGCGCCGCCGGCGTCGCGCACCAGCGTCGCGCGCAGATAGTCCTGTCGGATATCATTTGCGGAGATGTCCGCGCCAAAGACCGCCGGTTCGCTGAGATCTGCTCCAGCAGCCGGGTCGCCGACCAGCGCGCGCAATAGAGGCCGCAGAAAAAGCAGCGCGCAGACGATCGCCGAGACGGGATTTCCCGGCAGGCCGAGCACGCGCATAGCGCCGAGCCGTCCCTGCATCAGCGGCTTGCCCGGCCGCATCGCGATGCGCCAGAAGCCAAGCGAAAGCCCGGAGTCGACCAGCGCCCGTTGCACAAGATCGTAGTCGCCGACCGAAGCGCCCCCCAAGGTGACGAGAACGTCGGCCTCGGTCTCTTGCGCGCGACGGAAGCTGCGCGCAAGAGCGTCCATTTGGTCCGCGGCGATGCCAAGATCGATCGGAACGCCGCCACTCGCGGCGACGATCGCGGCGATTGCGTAGTTGTTCGATGCGACGATCTGCGCCGGCCCGATCACTTGGCCCGGCGGAACGAGTTCGTCCCCAGTCGCCAGCACGGCGACCCGTGGTCGGCGACGCACTGCGATGGCGGGATGATTGGCGGCGGCCGCGAGCGCGAGATCGCGCGGGGTCAGGCGGCGCCCCGCCGACAACAGCAGCTCCCCCTCGGCGAAATCGATGCCAGCGTCGCGCACATTGCGTCCCAGCGTTTCGCGGCCCCTGACGATGAGAAAATCGCCGTCCCGCGAGGCGTTCTCCTGGATCACCACGGAGTCGGCGCCGTCCGGCATCGGCGCGCCGGTGAAAATGCGCACGGCCTGGCTCGCCCGGACCGCGCCATCGAAGGCGCGCCCCGCAGCGGATTCGCCGATCACCATCAATCGCACAGGGGCCGAGGCCGTGTCGGCGGCGCGCAAGGCATAGCCGTCCATTGCGGAATTGGCGAAGGGCGGCTGGGTGCGCAGGGCGTGAAGATCGTGCGCCAGTGTGCGCCCAAGCGCGTCCTCGACCGCCACGATCTCCGCTTCCATTGGCGGCGACGCGGACGCGAGCACTCGCGCGAGCGCCTCGGCGACGGAGATCATTGCGCCGCCGCTCACGAGATTCCCGTTGGCGCGCGCCAATCACCGGATTTGCCGCCGCTCTTTTCCAGCAGGCGGACGCCCTCTATCCGCATGCCGCGATCAGCGGCCTTGGCCATGTCGTAGACGGTCAGGCAAGCGATCGCGACCGCGGTCAGCGCTTCCATTTCGACGCCGGTCTGTCCACGCGTCCTCGCCTCGGCGCGTAGGCGCAGGCCGGGCAACGCTTCATCGGGCTCGATGTCGACCGAAATCTTGGTCAGCAGCAACGGATGGCACAGCGGGATCAGCTCATGCGTCCGTTTGGCGGCCATCACGCCCGCAATGCGCGCGGCGCCGAGCACGTCGCCTTTCTTCGCATCGCCAGAAAGGATCAACTTGAGTGTTTGCGCCGCCATCACGACGAGGCCCTCGGCCACGGCGACGCGCGGGGTATCATCCTTCCCGGTGACGTCGACCATGCGGGCCTCGCCAGAAGCGGCAATATGGGTGAGCGTGCTCAACGTCTTCACCGGCGATTGGCGTGCGGAGGGACCAACGTCCCGAGGCTGGGGTAATGTCCCAGATTGCAATTCTTGGCAACCTCCGGCGTCGACCAGGGCTGTTCGGTTGGTTTTGTAGCGACCTTCAGTGACCGGCCCTGACTGTCTCCGTTTCGACGCCGGTCAGCAGCGCGCGCGTCGCCGCCGCTACATTTTCCTTGCGCATCAACGCTTCGCCGACAAGGAAAGTCTCGATGCCGAGGCTTGCCAGCCGCTGGCAATCGGCGTGGCGCGATATGCCGCTTTCGCCAACGACGACCCGGTCCTTCGGGATGAGGCGCGACAATCTCTCGCACACCTCCAGCGACGTTTGAAAGGTTCGCAGGTCGCGGTTGTTGATGCCGATCAGCCTAGCCTCGAGCGCCAGCGCACGCTCGAGTTCGGCTTCGTCGTGGATCTCGACCAGAACGTCGAGACCGAGGTCGTGGGCGGTCTTGTTGAGGGTGCGCGCGGTTTCGTCGTCGACCGCGGCCAGAATGATCAGGATGCAATCGGCGCCCCAGGCGCGCGCCTCGAACACCTGATAGGGGTCGAACAGGAAGTCCTTGCGCAACACCGGCAGGCGCGTGGCGGCCCTGGCAATGCCGACATGTTCCGGCTTGCCCTGAAAAGACGGCGCGTCGGTAAGAACCGACAGGCACGCGGCGCCGCCCGATTGATAGGCCTTGGCGAGCGCGCGCGGATCGAAATGTTCGCGAATGAGTCCCTTCGAGGGGCTGGCCTTCTTGATTTCGGCGATCAGCGCGAATCGGCCGGCGACCCGTTCGCGTTCGATCGCCTTGATGAACCCGCGCGGCGGCGTCTGGTCGTGGACCTCTCGCTCAAGGGCGCCGCGCGGCACGCGAACCTTCGCGTCGGCGATCTCCCGCCGCTTGTAGGTCTCGATCTTGCGCAGAATGTCGGACATGCCCCTTCCCGCTAAAGGTCAATCGTTTGAGACTTTGACGAGCCGGGCAAGCGTCCGGCGCGCTTCGCCCGATTCCAGCGCGGCGATTGCGAAATCGAGACCCTCAGCCAATTCGCGCGCCTTGTCCGCCACGACGAGCGCCCCGGCGGCGTTCAGCAGCGCGATATCGCGATAGGCGTTGTCGTCGCCTTCGAGAACCCCTAGCAGCGCGGCGGCGTTATGCGCGGCGTCGCCGCCTTTGAGATCGGCCGACTGCGCCCGCTTCAGCCCCAGGTCTTCGGGGGAGATCTCGAAGGCGCGAATTGCGCCGTCGCGCAGTTCCACAATGCTTGTCGGCCCCGTCGTGGTCATTTCGTCGAGGCCGTCGCCGCCGTGGGCGATCCATACGCGTTCCGAACCGAGGTTGCGCAGCACCTGCGCCATCGGCTCGAGCCAAACGCTCGAGAACACGCCGATCAATTGACGGCGAACGCCGGCAGGATTTGAAAGAGGCCCGAGCAGGTTGAAAATCGTGCGTGTGCCGAGTTCGACGCGCACTGGTCCGACATGGCGCATCGCGGCGTGATGCGTCGGGGCCATCATGAAGCCGATGCCGGCCTCCCTGATGCAACGTTCGATCGCCTGCGGCTCGATGCCGATCTTGACGCCCAGCGCGCCCAATGCGTCCGCCGCGCCCGATTTGGAAGACGCCGCGCGATTGCCGTGTTTGGCGACGGGAACGCCGCAGGCGGCGACGATGATCGCCGCCAACGTCGAGACATTGTAGGAGCCCGATCCATCGCCGCCGGTGCCCACGACATCGACCGCCTCGGGCGGCGCCGCGACGCGCAGCATTTTGGCTCGCATCGCTGAAACCGCGCCGGTGAGTTCCTCGACGCTCTCGCCGCGCACCCGCAAGCCGGTGAGGAATCCACCCATCTGCGCCGGGGTGACCTCGCCCGACAGCATCGCGTCGAACGCCGCCGCGGTCTCGGCGCGATTCAGGAAGGCGCCGGCGGCGATCTTGCCGAGAAGAGGTTTGAACGATTCCATACGCGACAGTTCTCCTTGAGCGCGATCCCCTCAAGCTGCGGACTTTTGAGACAAGGGCACGCGTCAAAACAACAGGCCAGACAGCAGGATCGTCTCTGTTCGAAACGATCCTGCGCTAGTGGACGCCGGTCGCGCCGTTGAAGGCGCGTGCGAGATCCAGAAAATTCTGCAAGATCAGGGGACCGTGGTCGGAAAGAATGCTCTCGGGGTGAAACTGCACGCCATGCACCGGCAACGTGCAATGCGATACGCCCATGATCAGGCCGTCCTCGGTCTCCGCGGTAATCTCAAGCTCGGCGGGCGCCGTTGCGCGGTCGACAATGAGCGAATGGTAGCGGGTCGCCTGAAACGGTCCGTTGATGCCGCGAAAGACCCCCCGCGCGTTGTGGGAAATGCGCGACAGTTTGCCGTGCATCGGCGCCGGCGCACGGACGACCTCGCCGCCAAAAGCCTGGCCGATCGCTTGATGGCCGAGGCAAACGCCGAGCATTGGCGTCGAAGCGCTCGCGGCGCGAATGAGATCGAGGCACACGCCAGCGTCATTGGGCGTGCAGGGTCCCGGCGAAAGAACGATCGCGTCGGGCCTCGCGGAGAGCACGTCGGCAACCGAAATCTCGTCGTTTCGCCATACCGACACGTCCGCTCCCAGCGCGCCCAGATAGTGGGCGAGGTTGAACGTGAAGCTATCGTAATTATCGATCAAGGTGACCGAGGGCATGGGCGCTCAGGGCTGTGGACGATGGTTCTGCGCATCTTTCCGATGCTGCGCCGCCCTCGTCAAGCCGCGCGGGCCCGCTGAAGGACCACTCCGCCCGGGCGAACAGGGCGGTGTCCGTCCCTCGACCGCCCTGCGAGGTTTTATCCCCGACCGGGCAAGCGCCCAATATTACTGGAGCGCCGGTCGGGGCACACCCGACCAAGCGCAGGCGCGTCAGGGAACAGATTTGGGGTCCCGGCGATTTATGTTCCGCCGGACCGTAATCGAGGATGATATCATCCCACCCGCGCCGGGGTCGGTCGGCGACATGGATGATCGCGTGAAGCCTTTTGCCCGCTGGCGCCACCTCGACTCGGTTGCCTGCTTCGCGCTGGCGGCGCAACTGCTATGCGCCCCTCCGGCCCTGGCGCAGCCGCAGACGGGACGAGCTGAGGCGCGCGTTTTCTTCAACGGGGCGGCGCAGCGGAGGGCGACGGTCGAGTTGGCGTCGCGCGAGGCGCAGGATGCGATCAGGGCTTGTGACGATCGAGCGGCGCTTATCTGCGTCGCCGACGTGTTGACCCGATATGCGGCGGCCTTGCATCAGATCGCCGAGGAGCGTCGCCGCCGATCGCCCGGCCCTGCCTACCGAACGCCGTGACTTGAGGTCAGGCGCGCGCCAACCCTCGGGTGCTCCAGGCGAGCGACGAAGGCGCGCGGGCGTCACCGCTGAGCGCGCGTCAACCGGGGCCTGCGCGACGCGGCTAGAATTCGCCGTTCTCGCCAAGGATCGGCGCAGGAGCCTGGTCGTTGAACGAAACGGCGATGCCGCCGGGAAAATGGCGGACGACGCGAGCCGCCGTCCGGCCGACGGTGACCGCTGAGCCGATCGGCGGCGCAACATCGACGCTGAGCGCGGCGCCGGGGGCCGAGATGTCGATCAGCGCGGCGGGAAATTCGCGCCCGTCGGGCGTCCTCAGCGTGGTTTGCTGGCTCTCCGCGCTCATTCGTTCATGTCGCCGGTCGTCGGGCGCGTCAAGAGTCTCGCGCCTGATGAGCCACTCGATCCGCTTGGTGAGCTTCTCGCGCTTGAGAGCCGGCGCCTGAATTTCGAACGCAAAGCCCTTGCTGAAGTGACGCGCGATCATGCCCTCAACCCGCCCGATCTGGCTGATGTAGGCGACGATCCGCTCGCCAATATCCCCTTTCCGAAGCCCGACGATGCCGAGGCCGGACGGGGAGACGTCGATCGTCCAGCAGGGGTATTCGAGGCGGTCAAAGAGCATGCAGCGGCCGGGCAGCGCCACCTCAAAGCGCTCGTGGCGACGACGTTCGTGCGGCTTGACCTCAAACATTGGCGCGGCGCCGAGGGTCACGACAGTTTGCTCCTGAAGCTTCGGTTCCAGGCGCCCCACGGCCAGGAACCCGCCAGCTTATCGTTTGCTTCGATTGAAGGATTGTTACCTTGTCGGATTCGTCCGAGAGTCATGGTTGCCGAATCGACAACCTCAGACCGGAAACGGCGCGGGCAGGGCGCTCCAGGTCGAGACCTGAATTCCCGGGCCACGCTCCCCGGTTGGGGTTGCAGCGCAGCGGCGCGGTTGCCGCTTAGAAGCGCCGCCTGTTTTGTCCTTCGGCGCTGGCGCGCTTCTTGCTCGAATGACCACATTGAGCCGAGACGTTTTGAAACGGGTCGACGGCGCTGCTGTGGGCCGCGAATGCGCCCCGTCGGCGCGGTCGAGCGAGGGTTCGCGTAGTGCTGGCCAGGCAGACGGTGTTCTATTTTGCGGCGAATGCGTTCTCCGCCGTATTCGGCTTGGTTAACGTCGTCGTTTTCACCCGGTTCTTCACCGCCGACGCGTTCGGCGACTATCTCCTGGGCTTTGCCTTCGCAACGTTCTTCGCGACCTTCCTCTCGAGCGCGATCAGACTTTCGATCTTGCGCGATCACGCCCGCGGCGACGGGACGGACGTGCGCCCCTCGGCGCTCGCCGCGCTGCTTCTGTGCGGTCTGGCGGCGCCGCTCGGCTATTTCGCGGCGCGACTCGCCAACCTGGCGCCTGAGATTGCGATCGGCGCGATTGCGCTGACGCTCGCCATCGTCGTCTTTGACACGAGTCAGGAATTGCTTCGCGCCGAACAGAAGGCGGCGAGTTTCATGCGCGGCACGGCGGTTCGCGCCGTCCTCGTCTCGGGTCTGGGAATCGCGTTTACGCTGTTCGGCAGGACCGGCGCATTGCTTCTCGCCTCGACGTCGATTGCTTATCTGCTGACCGCGCTCAGTTTTTGGCGCACGGCGTGGGGGACGGCGGCGCCGCGCTTCGACGCCGCGCGTCTGTTTGAAATGCTCAGGGGCGGGCTTCCGGTGGCGATCTCGCTGTCGCTTCTCGCCTTGTCGGGAATGACCGATCGATTCCTGCTCGCCAATCTCGCCGGCGTCGGGGCCGCCGGTCAGTTCGGGGCGAGCCTCGATATCGTCCGCCAGAGCCTGATCATTCCGGCGATCAGCATCGCGACGGCCTTCGTGCCGATGACGGTGCGGTTGCTCGCCACCGGCGGCGCGCCGGTCGCGCGCGCGCACCTCAGAAAATATCTGGAGATGCTGCTGGCGACGACGCTGCCGGCCTGCGTTGGCCTCGCCATCGTGGCGCCGCAGGTCGCCGACCTCGTGCTTGGCCCCCGTTTTCGCCTGGTCTCGCACGAGGCGATGCCGGTTTTCGCCGCCGCGCTGTTGTTCCAGATCCTGACGCAGCAATATCTCCACACGAGTTTCCTTCTGGCCAATCGCACGGCGTTCTATCTGCTGAACGCCGGTTCGATCATCGTCTGGAATCTCATTGCGTCCTACATATTGATCAGCCATTTCGGCGTGATGGGCGCGGTTTGGGGACGGCTGGCGACGGAGGTGTTCGGTTTTCTCAGCGCGCTGCTGTTGAGCCGCTTCGCCTTTCCGATGCCATTTCCGCTGCGTCGGAGCGGGCGCATCGTCGCGGCGACGGCGGCGATGGGATTTGTGGTCTACGTCCTGGAGAATGCGACCCTCGCCTGCGGGCCGATGGCGCTGATCGTCGTGGTGCCGGCGGGCGTCGCGATCTACGCCGCGGCGGGTTGGTTGCTGGACATCGGCGATTTGCGCGCTGTCCTTCGCAATCTGGCTCAAAAGGCGCTGAACCTGAGCGCGTCGCTTGTCGATCGCGGCTCCGATCGCTCTGCGAGGAAGTTAGCCGCGACCAAGCGATGAAGCGACCACGCGCGGTCGATGGTCGGATCGCGTCGACCGCCGCCGTTGAAATGATCGCCGCTCTTCAGTCCGCCTCGCTTCGCCAAAGCTCAGCCCCCTGAGGCGCCCTGGTCGGAACCCTTCCCCTTACGGATCGACGCTCCAGACCTTGATGGATTTGATTTCCATCCGGGCGGGCAGGGCGGCTTCATTGATCGGGCCGCCCCAGGAGCCGCCGAGCGCAAGGTTGATGCGCAGGCGCATCGGCGCGCGCAGCGGATCGAGACCGTCTTTGTGAGCCTCTTCCGGATTCATCCGCAACACCGGCCGCCCGTCGATCGAAAGAATGATCGAATCGCTGCGCCAATCGAGCTTGTAGGCGTGGAACGCGTTGGCGAGGTCGGGCATTGGCGTCTCGGCCTGCCATGTCTTCAAACTCGCGAGGTTGCGACCCGCGTGAACCGTCGACCATACCCTTCCCGGCGACGCGCCTACGGCTTCGACGAGATCGATCTCACGATACGGCAGGCCCTGTTCATAGACCGTCCAGACGGCCGGCCAGGCGCCGGCGCCCTGCGGCAGGCGAGCGACGACCTCGAAGACGCCGTAGGTGAAGGCTTCCCTGCTGACGATGCTGCCGGAGGTGAAATCCGCGCTTCGCGTCGTCGTCAGCCAGTCGCTTCCGTTGCGGTCGTAGGCGGCGTTCGATACGGCCTCCCGCCGGCCCTCGAGGACCAGCGCGCCGCCTTCAACGCTGACATTGGCCGGTCGGTAATATTGCGCTTCCTTGTTCCGGAAAAAGCCGGTCTCGGCGATCCAGAACGAGGCGTCGAACTTGGCGGCGGTCGAAAAATCCTCGGCGTGGATCAGCTTTTCGCCGGCGGGCGCCGGGCGCGCCGGCCAGGCGAGAGACATCACGATGAAGGCCGCGACAAGCGGCCAGACCGCGCTGTGGTCACGCCGCGGCATGAAACTTTCCACGCGCGCTGCAAGCCACGGCTTGCGCGGGAAGATTCGCCGCCGCGCGGATCATCGTCACCGGCGTGCGAGAAAATGACGGAACGCTCAGCGCGACCTTGGACGGCGCCGCGTTGGCGATCATCCCGGCGATCGTCGCGGCGTCGAGAGGCGCGTCGCTCCAATAGGAAATGGCGAGGCTGTCGGTCGTCGTTTCATGCTCGGCGCGTCGCTCGGCCGAATGCCGGGCGAAATGACCGTAGAGCAGATACTCTGAAAAGGCCCGCGTTCTGCACAGAGCCAGCGGCCAACTCAGCGCTGTCGCGCGTTCGATCGCGTTCGCCATGCCGCGGACAATGTCCTTATCCCAGACGATGACGTGGCCGATATAGTCGTCCGCCGGGAAGCGGGTCGCCGCGTGGCCGAGGAGGCGATCGCAATTGCGCGTCCAGGTCGCGTGCAGCGGCGCCGCGGCCGCGATCGCTTCGCGCTGCAGATACAACGGCGAGCGCTCGCCGCCGGCATAGGCGCCGACGTCGAACGGGCGCACGAACACAGTGTCCGAGTCGATGACGCAGAATCGCTGTTCCGGCATTTCCATCGCCGCGGCGATCTTGAGGATCTGCTGAACATGCCAGCCGTGAACCGGCTTCGCGCGGAACGACCACCAGATCTTGCGGCCGTTGCGCAGCTTGATTCCCGGCGCGGGCTTCAGCCAGCGCGGCAGGAGTTGCGAGCTCGGCAGCACGATCCGGCGCCGGTCGCTGAACCCCTGAAACAGCGGCATGTCGTCGTCGCTGACGATCACATAGTGTCGGTCGTAGCCGCTGACCCTGCGATCGAGACTGTCGCACAGAAGTGAAAAGCGCTGGAAGTCACCGGCGTAGCTGGGCGTAATGAGGGCGACTGACCGTGCCAAAGGTTCGCTCCAGGCATGTCGAGGGGCGCCGCGTCTCAAAATGAGACGCAAGTCAAGCCTGCCGACGGCGTCGCAATATCGAGGCCGCTCCTGGCGACCGCGCTCGTCTTGATAGAAGTTTTGGTTCGACCTCGGCTTTGCGACGAAAGCCTGGCCGACCGGCGTTGTTCCCTTGTCGCCGGCGTCCTCTGACCATTCGTTAACCAGGACCAACGATAATTCGCTTGGCGCTCCGGGCGGCAAGAAGGATTGCATCGGCGCGATCCAAACCGGCAGGTATGCAGACCATGTTCGAGTATGGCCCACCGGCCGCCGAGGCGAGCGGCGGCGACGCCCAGCCGCTTCGTTCGGTCGGCGGCGTGCGCGATCGCGCTCTCGCGGCGTTCAACACCGCCAAGCGCCACAAGGTCTTCATTTTCGGTTGCGCCGTGGCCTGCGCGCTGCTTGGCTTCGCCGCGTCGAAATTGCTCACGCCGCGCTACGTCGCGGCGACGCAAATCTATATCGATCCCGGCAGTCTTCCTGGAGCCAGCCAGGACCTGCCCGCGCCGGGGCAGGACTCCAACGGCTTTATCAACTATGTCGAGAGCCAGAGCCTGATCTTGACGTCACGCCCAGTGCTTGAACGGGTGGTCGCCAACGAAAAGCTCGACGTCGATCCGGACTTTGTCGGCGCCTCGCGATTTCCTCTATTTCCGGGGTCTTCGCCGAGCCCGTCCGAGCGTGCGGCGGCCGCCGCGGCCGCCCTTGGAGCCCGTATCCAGGTCAAGCGACCGGAGCGCACCTTCATCATCGATCTCTCCGTTTCCGATCGCGACCCGGACAAGGCGGCTGAGCTGGCCAACGCGGTGGCTCGCGCCTACATCGACGTGTCCTCGTCGTGGCAATCGGATGCTTCGCGCCGAACCGAGGCCTCATTGTCCGGACGCCTCGAAGCCCTGCGCCAGCGGGTCGTCGACGCGGAAAAAAAGGTCGAAGACTTCAAGGCCGAAAACGGGCTCGTCGGAACCCGCGACCTTCTCGTCACTGAGCAACAGTTGAAAGACATGAACGCGCAGATGATGATCGCGCGCGCGAAGGCGGCCGAGGCGCGCTCGCGTCTCGACCAGATCGAGAACGCTCACAGGCGCGGCGGCGATGTCGCCGCAATCGCCTCGCAGATCACATCTGCGAGTCTGGCCGCCTTGCGGAGCCAGCAGGCGCTGGCGCGTCAACGGCTTGCCGACCTCAGGGCCCAACTGGGTCCGCGCCATCCTCAGGTGATCGACGCCGAGGCGCAGGTCCTCGCCGCTGACGCCGCGGTTGACGCCGAGCTGACGCGCTTCGCGCAGAGCCAGCGCATCGAATACGACGGCGCCAGGCAACTCGAAGCGTCGCTTAGCCGCCAACTCGATCAGCTGAAGACACAGTCGAACGCCAATGGCCAAAGTTCGGTCGGCCTGCGCGACTTTGAGCGTCAAGCCGAGGCGGCGCGGGCGGTCTACGAATTGTTTGTCACACGGTCGCGCGAGTTCAGGCGAGATCCAGCAAGTCGAACCTACCCGAACGCGAATCATTTCCCTCGCAACTGCTCCGAAGTCCCGGGCCTTTCCCCCAAACGGAGCGCTGATGACGGTCGCCGGACTCCTGCTCGGCCTTGGGCTCGGCGTGGCAGGATCGGTTGCGCGCGAGCGTTGGGCCGCGGTTGCGCCGCCGGGGGCCGCGAAGGGGGGCGAGGCGGACGGCGCCTCCGGGCGCGAGGTCGCCATTTTCGCCATCACGCCACGCTCGCAACTCGAGGCGGAACAATGGACCCAATCGATGGATGACCTGGACCTTCGGGGTCTCGGCTTCCCGGTGTTGGCGCCCGGCGCCAACAGCGCGGAATTTGACGCCGTCCTCGATGCGCTTGGCATCAACGATGGACGCCGCGAAGACTCGCGGCGCGTCGTCACTCTCGCTGTCGCCGGAGCGAACGGCGCCGGCCTTCGCACCGCCCTGGCGATCAACCTTGCGCTATGCGCGGCTCGGCGCGGCGTCCACGTGGCGTTGATCGACGCCGCGGAGCGCAACGCCAGGCTTACGCGCGCGATCCGCCACGCCGCGCGGACGCCAATTCTCGACAAAGGCGCATTCTACCGCGCCGCGGACCAGATTCTGCTTGCATTGCCCAAGGGCTTTGACGCCGAAATCGGCCGGGTGCATCCGGACGAACTCTTGCAATCCATTGGACGCTCGGGCGATCAATCGATCGAATTCATCATCTGCGATGGACCCGATCCAGGCGACGACGATGCTGCGCGGCTCCTTGGGCTGGTCGACGAAGTCCTCGTGCTGGAGGAGGCGCCAGCGGGGCGCGACGCGCAGTGGATTCGGGAGGCGCTTAGCGGCGCCGACGTCGCGGTGCGCGCTGTCGTGCGGTTCGACATTGCGAGGCCCAGGCGGCAGATGCGGGCCTGACGGCGCGCATTCAGGTCAGCGCTTCGCGCAACGCAATTGCCGCGGCCCGCCAGGCCGCGTCGAACATCTCCGGCGCGACGCCGCGATGGTCAGTTCCGGTCATGACGATCGCGCGCGCAAACTCTGCTGGCGTCGCGTTGGTTGGCAAGAGGCACAACGCACCCCGCGCGATCAGATCGCCAAAGACCGGATGATGGTCGAATTCGTCGGCGCGTTCGGGCGAATTGACGATGACTGGGCGGCCTGATTCCAGGCAAGTCAGCACGCTGCCGCGTCGCGAGGTCAACCCTTCGGCGAACGAATAGACGAAGAGATCGACCTCGTCGAACAGCGAAAATATCTCCTGGTCCGATTCGAGGTAGCCGCTGACCATCATCGACCCTTCGAGGCCGAGCGTCCTGGCATGCGAGAAAAAGCGCTCCTCGATATCGTCGCTCGCCTTGACGAAGCCTCCGATGAAGACGACGAAAACCTCGCGTCCGAGGCCACGCAAGGCATGCGCGACCTCGAGCACGGCGGTTGATTGCTTCTTGGGATAGATCGAGCCGAAATGCCCGAGGATCAGACGCCCGTTCGCCCGTTCGGCCTGGAGGCGATCGACGGCGGCGGTATGAATGCGCGCCGTCGGCGGCGCGATATTGGGGGGGATGGGCACGAGGCCCAGTTTGAAGGGCAATCGCCCGGTCGGGCTTGAAAGAAACTGATCGCGGACGGTCGGCGACGAGAACAGGACGACCTGCGCCAGCAACAGATAGGCGGAAATGAACGCGCGGCGAAGGGGATGAAGGTCCATCCACTCGTGCAAAACCACGACGGTCCGCGCGCCGCGAACCCGGGCGATGAGCAGCGCCAGAAACGGCGTCAGCAGCGCCTTCTTCCACGCGACGACCGGCAGACTGACGACAAGCGCGGAGGCGCCGCCCAATGCGCGCCAGAGGGCAGGGGCATCGCCCCATCGGCCGACGACGACGACACGGCGCGAGTCGAGTCCGAGTTCGCCGGCGGCCCGCGCCAGGCCACGAGCGAACATCTCGACCCCGCAAGGCGTCTGCGACGGCGACGTCAGCGAGACGACGAAGCCGCGCGTCGCGGCGGGGATTGGCGTCATCGCGGCGAGGTCCGGAATCCTGAGACGTAACGAAGCCCGAACACCGCAAACAGGAAGGTGAACCAGATGGGGTCGCTCCGATCGAACAGGAACGACTCGAACGAAGAGACATAGAGCGCGAACAACCAGATTTGCGTCAACAATGTCACCAGCGCCGGATCGGCGCCGTTGCGGACGGCTCTTGCGATATCCGCGAGAGGTTGGGCGACGAAGGCCCAAAGCGCCAGGGCGACGCCGGGAACGCCCATCGACATCGCGACGTCGACAAAGCAATTGTGGGCGTGCGCAGCGCCGGCCACCCAGGCGGCGGAATCGTCGGTGCCAAAGCGCACCGATTCCGTGTTCCAGAACGCGTCAAACCCGTATCCGAGGAAGGGATGCGCCGCGAGTTTTCCCAGCGCGTAGCGCCAGATGTCGGTGCGCCCGGTGAACGTCGCGTCGACGGGCAGGCTCGCCACGAGCGATTGGAGAGGCGCAAGCATAACCGAGCCGACGCCGAGCGCATTGAGCGTGACAAAGGGCGCGAGAGCCGCGACGCGCCAGACTCGTCCGGCTCCATGGGCGCCCACAAAATAGGACACGGCCAGCGTCGGCAACCAGAGCATATTCGCGGTCTTGCCGTTGGCGAACACGACGAACAGCAGCGAAAGGCCCGCAACGAGGATGCCGACGACGGCGTATCCGGTCCGCGCGATATAGATTCCGGCAAACGCGGTGAAAACGAAAATAGCGCTCGCGAGATTCTTGTGACCGAAAACGCCGCGCCAATCGCCCGCCAGGGCCGGCTCTCCGAGGTCGCTCGCCTGGTGGATGGCGTATTGCGGCAGGAATATCACACCGAAATAGGAAAGCGCGATAAGCGCGCCGGCGGCGACGCCCAGCAGCGTCGCCAGTTGCGTCCGCCCTCGCGGCAGAAGCGGCAATGTCGCCGCGATGACGACGACGAAAATGCAGATCGCGGCGCGCTTCAGCGAGGTCGCGACGTCTTGCGAAGTCGCCGCGCTGAGCGCGACCCAGGCGGCCAGAAGGACAAAGGCCGGGTTGGCGAGACGTCGGAGGCCGCGCTGGTCTCGCAAAGCCGCCAGGTACAGGCAAATGCCGGAGCACGACGCGAAGGCGATATATGTCGCCACGTCGCGCCCGGCGCCGAGATCGAACGCGTCCGCGGCGCCAAGGTCCGCGAAGGGTTGGAGCGGCACCCACGCCAGGATCAGGGAGGCCGCGAATACGACCGCCCGCCACGGGCCGTCGCCGCTTTCGCCGGCCCGAAACTCTGCGGTCATAGCGCTCACGGCTTCGGCTCTGGTTGCGAGAAGCGATATTGCTCGGGCTCGAGACCAAGCCAGGCCATGATACGGCCGATCGCCACCACCATCGGATGAGCGGACACAAGCGCGGACTTTCCCTGCGCCAACAGTTTCAGCGATCGAAAAACCGAGACCGGAAGGAGAACGCCATTCTTGGCGATCAGTTTGGCGCGACCGAGGATCGACTGGCTGGACGCATCGTCAATATGAAAATTGATCGCGCCGATGCGAAGCCCGCGACGCAGAATCCATGCGGCCCGAAGGCGATCGCTCGGAACGGTTTCGAAGATGCGCGCGGACTGCTCCCAGTGGAACGTCAGGCCCGCGCGGCGGCAGCGCGTGAAGAAATCGGTGTCGCCGCCGCCAAGAAAATTGTAGCGCAAGTCGAATTCCGGATGACTCAGCCGCTCAAACGCCTCTCGGCGGATGAGAAAATTGCCCGAGCCGTAGATCATCGGCACCGGGCCGCTTCGGCTAAAGGCGGGCCAGTAGACGGGATGATTTGCGATCGCGTCGGGCGCGCCGGCGGGAAAATGCGGCGTCACCGGACCGCCGACGATATCGACTTTGGTCTCGCGACAGGCGGCGACCATGCGGTTCAACCAATCGGGGTCGGCGACTTCGTCGTCATCGATCATCAAAATGTACGACGCCGACGCGAAGCGGAGGCGCGCCTCCCGGAACGCGCGATTGCAAGCGTGGCAATTGCCCGGCTGCGCCTCGACCAGGCAGAACCCTTCCAGCAGGCCGTTGCTCAGGAAGGCGCTGGCGATCGGCACGCCCGCCATGCCGGCCGGGTCATTGTCGATCACAACGACGGCGAATTCGAGTCTTGCCGGTCTGATCGACCAGCGATTGCAAGGTCCGGCGGAGCATTTCCGGGCGTCGAAAGGTGGCCACGCAAACGACGGCCTCAGGGCCAGGTCGCGACAGGACGCCGGCCTCGCCCGGCCTGGAATGCGCTGCCGCAGAGGCGTCGTCGACTGGAGCCATATCTCTTAGCATTGCTGCGACCACGGCCTCTGCTTTCGACGAAATAGCGTATCGAACGACATTGCGTCGGCGCGCTGTACTCTTGTGCCTGCGCCGCTCCGGCGCTGCGAACGTCTCACGACAGTCGCGCTACGAAGCTTTCCATCTCGTCGCCACTTCAGGTGGCCGCATCCAATTTTCGACAGCGTGGCTGCGTTCAAGCGCGGCGGCGATGGTGACAATTTCAACGTTGCGCGCCGCGACTTCGTCCAGGGCGCGTTGAAACAAGCTCGGGGTGCAGCCAAACGGAGTTGGGTGGTCGGCAATGTCATGGGAGCAAAAGATCAGCCAGCCGGACGATCGTGTCGCGATGTCCAGGTAGAGGGCGAGCCTATCCGGCGTCAGCCTTTCGTCGGCCAACTCGACGCAAAGAAGAAACTGCGGATCGAAGTCGCCAATGTTGATTCCGGGCGTAACGCTGCGGCTCGACGTGACCAGGGCGCCAAGCTGGCGCTTGCGGGCGAACGAAGCGAGCCCGTAAGGGTAGGCGAAATTGGTGGGACGTATATCTTCGTGAATGGCCTCCAGCCACTCCCTGTTCTCTTGCAGGTCGTCATGGAAGTCTTGGGCCGATAGCGCGCCCACCGCCCGGTGGGCGTGGCCGTGAAGCCCTATTTCGTGGCCTTCCAGGTGCAGTTCGCGCACCCGGTCGCGGTCGATCACCGAATAGCCGGCGGCGTTTTGTCCGGTCATGCCAGACGCGATGTAATAGGTGGCGCGGCCGTCCATTCTTTCGAGCCGTTCGGCGCCCGTCGAGCCCGCGCTCGCCGCGGCGTCGTCAAATGTGAAGCTGACCATAGGTCTGCGATTGAAGAGACGTCTGCGCTGGAGCGCAACATGTCGCGCCAGGCGCGAGGAGACCTTGCGCTGCAACGTCGCGATCGGGCTGTAACCGCGATTGCCGGGCGGTTCCGCGTGGTACTCGTTCCGCGCCGCGATCGCGGCTGTCGCCTCGCGCAGCGCGAAGTGAACGACGTCATTGGTCGTGTCTGGCATCGGACCTCGATCCTGAGCTGTCTCGGAATGAGACACGCCCGGGCGCCACGCGCCGCCTGCGTGGAAGAATCATGCCGTCGTCGAGGCGGCCGCGCGCGACGAGGGTGGCGAGCCGGCTCCGGTGGGTTAACGTTAAGAACAAGTGAACAGACGGCCTAGCGGCAATCGGTGCTATCGGTCGGGCGGCGCCGACCCTGCCAAAGTCGATCGGCGTGGGAAAATCACCGATGTCCAAGCTTCAACTCAAACCTGAATTGGGCAAGACGCTCTACGCCCGATATGGCCGCCACGCCCGCTACAGCCGAAAGGTCGACCGGCTTAATCGCATGCCGCTGCTCTCGAATTTCGTGCGCGAGCACGCCGATGCTCCGAGCTTTGTGACCCGGGAGGCGATGTGGGACTTTCTCGCGGAGCAAACGGCGGGCCGCATCGACTATCTTGAATTCGGCGTCCACGAAGGGCGCAGCATTCTCCACTGGGCGAAGCGCAACACCGATCGCGACAGTCGATTCTTCGGTTTCGACACCTTCACCGGCCTGCCGGAAGACTGGTCGCAAGGTTATCCGCGCGGCCATTTTGATACGGGCGGCCGGCCCCCGCCCACCGACGATCCGCGCGTGCAATTCATCAAGGGCCTGTTTCAGGACACGTTGCCCGCTTTTCTCGGCGATTTCACGCCGCGCAGCCGATTGATCATCCACAACGACAGCGATCTCTATTCGTCGACGCTCTTTTGCCTGACGACGCTCGACCGGATGATCGCTCCGGGCACGATCGTCATTTTCGACGAGTTCGGCGACGTCATGCACGAATTCCGTGCGCTGCAGGATTATCTCGCCAGCTATCGCCGCAAGTTCGAGGTGCTTTGCTCGCACGACAACTTCTTCACGATGGCCGTCGTGATCGTTTGACCTTGGCGCATGCAAAGGCGCGGCTGCGAGGCTGTGTTCGCACCGCATCGGACAATTGAAATGCCGACGTCGAAGCGACGTGAAACGATTTGCCGCCCGATCGTCGACGACGACAGGGACGGGGTCATCGCCTGCTTGCAACGGGGATTTCCCGAACGGCCCAGAGGCTACTGGGAACGCGCGCTCGAACGGATGGCGCGCCGCTCGCCGATCGAAGATTATCCGCGCTACGGTCATGCTCTGCTTGTCGAGGGCGCCGTGGTCGGCGTCCTGCTTCAGATTTTTTCGCGACGAGACACTGCGACTGGCAGCAGAATTTTCTGCAACCTTTCGAGTTGGTGCGTGGACCAGGACCACCGCGGCCATTCGGCGATGCTGCATTTGAATTCGGTGAAGCGCAGGGAAGTGACCTACGTCAATATTTCACCGGCCTTGCATACGCGCAAAGCGATCGAGGCTTTTGGCTTCCGGCGGTTTTCGGAAGGCCAGATTGTCGTGGCGCCGATCCTCTCGGCTCCGCGGAGCAAGGCGCGAGTCGTGGCGTTTGCCGCAAACCGGCCTGAGGCCGCGCTGCTGTCGCAGAACGAGCGCCAGATTCTCAGCGAGCACGCGGCGATGGGATGCCGTGCGCTTGTCTGCCTCGAAGACGGCTTGGCCTATCCCTTCGTGTTTCAACCGCGCGCGATCGTGCGCAACCTCATTCCTTGTCCGCAGTTGATCTATTGCCGCGACGTGAACGAGTTCGTGCGGTTCGCCAATCCGATCGGTCGCCATTTGATGCTTCGCAGCGGACCGTTCTGCATCGTGGACGCGACGGAGCATTTGCCGGGGCTGGTTGGCCGGTATTTTTCGGGACGCATTCCGAAATATTTCAAAGGACCCGTTCCACCCGGCCTCGGAGACCTCGCCTATACCGAGCTGGTTATCCTCGGCCCGTAGCGCCTGTTTCAGTCGGCGGATTGCGCAGCGCGCCATGCGCGAGGCCGGCCGCCGCCAGGCGCGCCGCTCGGGTCGTTTGCCCGTCGCCCGACATCCTAGTACACGGTGACCGCATCGCCGGCCTCGTCGACGGTCGATCACTCGGCGCGGGGCCAGCCGCCGATGGCGCCCCTCGCTGCCGACACGCTCAACTCGAAAAGGGGACCTCATGGGACGGTTGACTGGAAAAGTGGCGATCATCACCGGCGGCGCGTCCGGGTTCGGCAAGGGCGCGTGCGAGTTGTGGGCGAAGGAAGGCGCCAGGATTCTCACCTGCGACGTCAACGTCCCGGCCGGCGAGGCGGTCGCCAGAGACGTCGCGGCGAACGGCGGCGAGATCGTCTTCGTTCGCGCGGATGTCTCCAAGACGGACGACGCCAAGCGCATTGTCGGTCAAACGATCGAGACCTACGGCCGCCTGGACGTTCTCTACAACAACGCGGGCATCCTGGGCCCGAGAGGCATCGAGACCACCGAGTTCACCGAAGAGGACGCGAGGCGCTTGTGGGAGGTGAATTTCATGGGGGTGTTCCTTCCGACAAAATTCGCCCTGCCGGAAATGGTGAAGCGCGGCGGTGGATCGATCATCAGCACCGGTTCGGAGAGCGCGTTCCGCGGCAATGGCGGATTTTGCGTTTATGGCCCGACCAAGGCCGCGGTGATGAATTTTTCGATGGTCATTGCGATGGAATACGCCGGTCGCGGTGTCCGATCGAACACCGTCAGCCCGGGTGCGGCGAGAACGGGCATGCACAGCGATCTTTACGACGGCAAGAGCGACCTCTTCGAGCGCGTCGAAGCGATGATTCCCCTCAAGCGCGCCGCGCAGCCCGAAGACGTGGCGCGGGCGGCGTTGTTCTTCGCCTCTGACGATTCGAAGTACATAACCGGAGCCAATCTCGTCGTCGACGGCGGCTGGCTGGCCAAGGGATATTTCTGAGGCTTCGACGAAGCTTTCGCCGGAGCTCTGTCAGGCGATCCAATGCGAGCGCGGACGTCGCGCCGCGCCGGCCTCTCCGCCGCCCGCGCGGTTGCGGCGCAACGGGCGAACGCGTTCTCGTCGCCATGCGCGATGCTCGCATAACCATCTGAGATTTGAAGCGCGAATGGCTTTCCCCTATTGGGACAGGAGAGATCGCGCGATGACGGCGAGTGAATGCCGGCGGCAGTGAGCGGCCCGGGAAAGAGAACGGTCGCGCGTCGTCGCGAGGCACACGCGCTCTACGGAAGCGTCGCGTCGCTCCGGCAAAGGGGGTGGAGGCGTGTGGACGATGTCTGAAGCCTGCGCGTCAAGGTCTTGACCGATGACTGGGCTCGTCCGTCAGCCGTGTGGCCTCTATCACCTCGCAATCGGAGACATGCTCGTCACGGCGGTGAACGACGGCACTTTTCAGGCGTCGTTCGATCTCATCGTCGGCGTGTCTCATGAGGAATGCGAGCGCCTCGAGACGGCGGCCTTCCGACCCGTTCCGCCGAAGATGACGATGAACGCGTTTCTCGTTCAGTCGGCCGGGCGCCGGATGCTGATCGACGCCGGCTGCGGCGCCAGCATGGGACCGACCCTCGGGATGCTTCGCGGCAATTTGCGATCGATGAGCGTGGAGGCTGCGCAGATCGACGTCATTCTGGTCACGCATCTTCATCCTGATCATGTGAATGGTCTGATCGACGAACATGGGGAAGCAATATTCCCCGGCGCCGAGATTGTCGTGAACGAAGCCGAGCTGCAATTCTTTCGAGATCCGGAGTCTTCCTCGCGCGCGCCAGCCGAAACGATAGAGTTCTTCGACGGCGCCCGGAAGGCGCTGAAGCCCTATGAGGGCCGCATCCGGACGATCCGCGAAGGCCCGGTCGCGCCGGGACTCACGGCGGTCAGCCAGCCCGGGCATACACCCGGACACACCGGTTGGCTGATTGAATCGGGAAACGACGCCGTGATGGTGTGGGGCGACATCGTGCATATGCCTCATTTGCAGATTTCCGCGCCTGAAGCCGGGACCGTCCTCGACATTGATCGTGAGCAGGCCGTCGCCACACGCAGACGCGCACTCGACATGGCCGCCGCCGATCGGCTGCGTGTCGCGGGCATCCATCTCGACTTTCCTGCGTTCGGCCACGTTGAACGCCACCGCGGGGGTTACGCGTTCGTTCCGGAAGTCTGGCGAGCGGTGGTCTGAGCGCTGCAAGCATCCGCCTGCGGCGTTTCTGCGAAACACGCTCGCGCGCGGCGTCTGGGTCGACGCGGACATTAGGGGAAGGCGCTGTTGGGCGCCTGGAAAACTGAATAACGCAGGGAGGAAGCAATGAACATCGACCGACGGCAAGTCCTGAAGACGATATCTGCCAGCGCGCTGGTTGGCGCGGTCCCGGCGGCCCTCACTCGGGCGGCTTTCGCGGCCAAGCATTTGCGCATCGCGCTCGTCGTGAAGGTTCTGGGCATCAGCTATTTTGACGTGACGCGCGATGGCGGCCAGGCCGCCGTCAAGGAACTCGGCGACGCTGAGCTGATCTACACTGGCCCCACCGCGGCGACTGTGGAGCAGCAGATCTCGGTAATCGATACGCTGATCGCGCAGAAGGTCGACGCCCTGATCATTTCGGCCAACGACGCCAATGCGCTCATCCCCACCACAAAGAAGGCCATGCAGCGTGGCATCACCGTGCTGTCTTTCGATTCCGGCATCGCTCGCGATGGGCGCGTGATGCATGTGAACGCGCCTCATGACGACCTGATCGGCGCCAACGACGTGCGTATGATCAGCAAGACGCTCGGCGGCAAGGGCGAGGTCGCCATCCTTTCGGCGACGTCGCAGGCCACCAACCAGAACATCTGGATCGAGAAGATGAAGGAGGAGTGGAAGAAGCCGGACTACGCTGATCTGAAGCTGGTCGGCGTCGTCTACGGCGACGACGCCATCGATAAGAGCTACAGCGAAGCCCAAGGGCTGATCAAGGCGCATCCGGACCTGCGCGGCATAATTTCGCCGACGGCCGTCGGCATTGTCGCGGCCGCCCGCGCGGTCACTGACACCGGCCGGATCGGTAAGACGATGGTGACCGGCCATGGGCTGCCGTCCGAGATGAAGCCCTACGTTCTTTCGGGCGTCACTGAGACTTTCCAGCTTTGGAGCCCGGCAGACCTCGGCTATGCGGCGGTGATGTTCGCCGGCCTGATCGCCCGCGGCGAGGCTACCGGCGCCCCCAACACCACGGTGAAGGTCGGCCATCTCGGCGAGATGACGGTCGAGGCGGACGGCAACGCCTACCTGAAAGAGCTTCTCGTCTTCGACAAATCCAACATCGAGAAATACGCCACTCAGTTCTGATTTCTGGCCAGGGCGGCCTCATCGCCGACCGCGCGGCGCCCGCTGCGCTCACGTCGTGGCGGACGTCGCGGTCGGCGCCCGACGCCGCGTCGCGTGGACAGCGTCGACATGTATCGTTAGTCTGGGCGCGGACCGGCATCGCGTTCGCGGCGCTTGGTCGAGGCGGGATCGTCGCGACGTCCGCGAAGTTGTCGGACACGCTCGAATTTTCGTCCACCAACGGGCTCTCATCCGTGGCTGACATGACGGCCCCCGTTCCACTTCTCGAACTCTCACGCGTAAGCAAGACCTTTCCCGGGGTGCGCGCATTGAAGCACGTCAGCCTGTCGCTCTACGCGGGTCAGGTCACGGCCCTGGTCGGTGAAAACGGCGCGGGCAAATCGACTCTGGTCAAAATCCTCACTGGCATCTACCAGCCCGATTCAGGCGAGATCAGGATCGACGGCCGTGAGGTCACGCTTCCCAGCGCCCATGCTGCGTTCAGGTACGGCATCACCGCCATTCACCAGGAAACAGTGCTGTTCGACGACCTTTCGGTGGCTGAGAATATCTTTCTTGGGCATGCGCCGCGGACGGCGCTGGGGACGATCGACTGGCGCTCCACGCAGCGCAAGGCGCGAGACGTGCTGGCAAGGATCCACGCGGGCCAAATCGACCCGGACTCGCGGCTCAGGGCGCTCGGCATCGCCAGCAAGCACCTGGTCGCCGTCGCGCGGGCGATGTCCATCGATTCCCGCATCGTCATCATGGACGAGCCGACTGCCGCGCTGTCGGCCAAGGAAATCGCCGAACTTTTCGAACTGACCAGCCTGCTCAAGGCGCAGGGCAAGGCGGTGCTTTTCATCAGCCACAAGTTCGACGAAGTCTACCGGATTGCGGACCGTTTCACAGTATTTCGCGACGGAGAAATGGTGGGCGAGGGGCTTCTGAAGGAAACAAGTCAGAACACCATGGTGCGGTTGATGGTTGGCCGCGCCGTCGACCAGATTTTTCCCAAGCGAAATCCTCGCCCCGGAGCCCCCTTTCTCGTCGTGTCAGGTCTGTCCCATCCGACCGAGTTCGACGGCATAACCTTCGATCTGCGCAAGGGCGAGATTCTAGGGTTCTATGGGCTCATCGGCGCCGGGCGCAGCGAGGTCATGCAGGCGATCGCCGGCGTCACTAGGCCCGGCGGCGGCGCGATAACTCTCGACGGCGGAGCATTCGCACCGCGGTCTCCTGCCGATTCGATCGAGGCCGGGATTGTCTATGTTCCGGAGGAGCGCGGCCGGCAGGGCGTCATTGCCGGCCTGCCGATCTTTCAGAATGTTTCTCTGCCCTCGCTCAAGCGCACGTCGAAGTCCGGGCTTCTGAGGCTCGCCGAGGAGTTCGCGCTGGCGCGCGCCTATACCCGCCGGTTTGATCTGCGCGCCTCTTCGCTGAGCCAGGATGTCGCCACGCTTTCCGGCGGAAACCAGCAGAAGGTCGTTATCGCCAAATGGCTCGCCACGAAGCCGAAGATCATCATCCTCGACGAGCCGACCAAGGGCATCGACATCGCCTCGAAGGCGGCGGTTCACAATTTCATGGCCGAGTTGGTGGCCGAAGGCCTGTCGGTCATCATGGTGTCGTCGGAGCTCCCGGAGATCCTCGGCATGTCGGACCGTGTGATCGTCATGCGCGAAGGCCGCATCGTCGCCGCTTTTGAAAATAGCGGGCTCGACGCGGAGACGCTGGTGCGCGCCGCGGCGGGGATCGCGGCGTGAGGCGCCTTCTCAATCATCGAGAGCTGTGGCTGCTCGCGGCGATCGTTCTGATGGTCGCGATGATTTCGGTGCGCTTTCCGGCCTTCGCCAGTCCGGCGAATCTCGTGTCGGTGTTCAATGACACGGCGATCTTGGTCATCCTCTCGCTGGGGCAGATGGTCGTGATTCTCGACCAGATCCATTGACCTGTCGATCGCGGCCAACCTCACGTTCACCGGCATGGCCGTCGCCATGCTCAACGCCGCACACCCCGAGATTCCCCTCGGGCTGCTGATCGCGGCCGCGCTGCTCATCGGGCTCGCGCTTGGGGCCATCAACGGGCTGCTCGTCTGGAGGCTCGGGATTCCCTCGATCGTCGTGACGCTCGGAACCCTGACCATCTATCGTGGAATGGCTTTCGTTCTTTCGGGCGGAGCCTGGGTCAACCCCGACCAGATGAGCCCGCAATTCATCAGCTTCCAGCGCATGGTGTTGGCGGGCGCGCCACTGCTGTCCTGGCTCGCGATCGGCATCGTCGGTCTCTTCTATTTCCTTATGACTCAGACGGTGCTGGGCCGCTCGATCTATGCGATCGGCGTCAACCCCACGGCCTCGGTCTACGCCGGCATCGATGTCGGGGTCACCAAGTTCGCGGCCTTTTGCATTTCCGGCATGATCGGCGGCTTGTCCGGCTATCTCTGGATATCCCGGTTTGCGATCGCCTCGGTCGAGGTGGCGAACGGCTATGAGCTGAACGTGATCGCCGCTTGCGTGATCGGCGGCATTTCCATTGCCGGCGGCGTCGGCTCGGTCGGAGGCGCGGTGCTCGGCGCGCTGTTCCTCGGCGTCATCACCAGCGCCCTGCCAGTGGTCAACATCTCGCCGTTCTGGCAGATGGCGATCTCCGGCGCGGCGATCATCTTCGCAGTCATCCTCAACGCTCGCGGCGAGGGCGGAAAGGGAAGGGCGATCCTGCGCAAGGCGGAGCGCGCATGAATCGCAACGCCGAAGAGCCCGAGCCGCGCTACATCCCGGATCGGCTGGACAAGCCGTTTCGCTCCGCCGTGTTCTCTTGGGAAATGCTGCTGGTGCTGGTGGCGGCGGCGATCTTCATCGCCAACAGTTTCGCGTCGCCGTACTTCCTCGATCCGTGGTCGCTGTCCGATCTCACGTTCAATTTCACCGAGAAGGCGCTGATCGCGCTCGCGATGGCGCTGCTCATCATCGCCGGCGAAATCGACTTGTCGGTGGCGGCGATCGTCGCCCTCGCCTCGACGATGATGGGCATGACCGCTCACGCAGGCGCCGATACGCCGCTCATCGTCGTAGCCGGACTTGCCGTCGGCGCGGCCTGCGGCGCCATCAACGGCGCGCTCGTCACGCGCCTCGGATTGCCGTCGATCGTCATCACCATCGGAACAATGAGCCTGTTTCGCGGAATTTCCTACATCATCCTCGGCGATCAGGCCTATCTCGGCTATCCCGCGAGCTTCGGTTATTTCGGCCAGGGCTACGTCTGGTGGGTGGTGCCGTTCGAGCTCACCCTGTTCCTCGTCGCGGCGGCGGTCTTTTATGTCTTGCTGCACCTCACGAGCTTTGGCCGGCGCATCTATGTGATTGGCAATAACCCTGTCGCCGCCTACTTCTCAAGTGTGCGCGTCGGGCGGATCAAGTTCGTGCTGTTCTGTCTCACCGGTCTGATGTCGGGCGTCGCGTCGGTGCTGGTCACCTCGCGGCTCGGCTCGACCAGACCGTCGATCGCGCAAGGCTATGAGCTGGAGGCGATCACCATCGTCGTGCTGGGGGGCGTCAGCATCCTTGGCGGCTCGGGCGGCATTCCTGGCGTCGTTCTGGCCGCTTTCATCATGGGGCTGGTGACGTTCGGTCTCGGGCTTCTCAATGTGCCCGGCATCGTTATGTCGATCTTCGTCGGACTATTGCTGATCGCCGTGATCGCGCTGCCGATCGTCTGGCGCCGCCTTCGTCTCAGGGGCGCGGCGTAGCGCTCGACACGGACGGGTTGCGGCGCCCGCGCGGCGGCGATGTCGAGCGCCCTCGCGCCGACCGCGACCTCTCTGCGCCTCGCCAGCCCGCGCCTATGAGCGTCAGCCGAGCTGGTCCGCCATCCGCTTGCGCCGCGCGCGATCGCCCGCGGCGTTGAGCGCCAGCGCGACAAGCAGGATGAAGCCGTACATGATCTGGATGTAAAAGATGGACACCTGCGCCAGCGTGAACAGCGTCTGGATCAGGAACAGCAGCGTCCCGGCGGCGGCGGCGCCGAGCATGCCGCCTCGCCCACCGTTCATCGCGATCCCTCCGAGCGCGACCGCCGCGATCGAAGTCAGCGTATAGGGAACGCCGACGCGCGGATCGCCGGAACCGAGCGCGGCGGTGAAGACGAGGCCGGCCAGCGCGGCGAGGACGCCGGCGATCACGTAGGCGACAATCTTCACGGCGACAACGTTCACGCCCGCCGCGTAGGCGGCGCGTGCGTCGCCGCCGACGGCGAGGAGGTTGCGCCGGTACGCGGTCCGCTCGAAGAGCATCCACGCGCCGCCAAGCGCCGCCAGCAGCGGCACCACGCCGGACACGCCGCCATGATTGTTGACCACGCCCAGCAGCCAGTCGGGCGCTTGGCCGCCAGCCATCGGCAGCATTTCGAGCGTTATGCCCTGGAACGCCAGATAGGTTCCAAGCGTGGCGATGATCGGTTGAACGCGCACCACGGCGATCATGAAACCGTTCAGGAGGCCCGAGGCGACGCCGACGGCCAGCGATGCAAAAAGGATCGAGAACGGATCAGACCATCCGCGCGGCACGAGGATCGACGTGACGAGCGCATTGACCAGTCCCGCGAGGGGGCCGACCGACAGATCGATGCCGCCATCGCCCGATATGACAGGCGCGGCCTGTGACATGGCCATGATGATGAAGGGCGCGACGCCGATCAGCATGCCGTTCCAGTTTGTCGAATCGACAAAGGCGGGGCTCGCCAGTGCGTTGAGCGCTGTGAAGAGAACGACCGCCGCGAGGATAGGCCAAGCGTAACTGCGCGACGCAAACCAGCTCATGGCGAGGCCGCCTCGGCGAGCGCCCGCCGCTTGCGATGGGCGAACATTGCGTCGATCAACGCCCGCTCGCTGAGCTCTTCGCGCCCGATTACGGCGCTCACCGCGTGATCATGAAAGACGATGACGCGTTGGCAAAGCAAGCAAAGCTCGATGAGCTCCGTCGAGAGCAGCAAGATCGTCACGCCGCTCGCCGCCAGATTGGACAAGACTTCGTAGAGGTCCCGTTTCGCCCCGAGGTCGACGCCGCGCAGCGGATCGTTCAGCACAAGAACCCTCGGGCTGGTGGCGATGAGTCGGCTTAGCAGGGCTTTCTGCTGGTTGCCGCCGCTCAACGACGACATCGCCGCGCGCGGGCTGGCCATTTTCACGCGCGTCTCGCGGCAAACCTGGCTTGTGAGTCTTTCGCGACGGGAGGCGATGAGCATCCCCCATCGGGCAACCGTGCCCAGCGCCGACACCGTGACGTTGTCAAGCACCGACAGCGGCGCGAGAATGCCCTCGGTCTTGCGGTCTCGAGGCAGGAAGGCGATCTTCGCGCGCGCGGCGTCGCGCGACGATCTGATCGCGGTTTCGCCGACGCGAATGCGCCCGGACGAAGGGCGGCGCATGCCGGCCACGCATTCGAGGAAGGCGACTTGCCCGTGACCCTCGAGGCCGCCGACGCCGACGATCTCGCCGACGCCGAGATCCATATCGAACGCGGGCTTTCCGGCCATTACCGACAAGTCGCGGATCTCGACCGCCCGCTCAGGGCCATTGGCCGCGAGCTGTTCCGACTTGCGACCCTCAGCGGCGCGCGCGCCTTCGCGCGTCGACATCAATTCGAGCAGACGTTCGCTGGAGAACGCGCCCTGCTCGAGGGTGGCGACGCTCCGACCGGAACGCAGGACCGTCGTGCGGTCCGCGAGAGTCTCGATTTCGTCCATTCGGTGGGAGACGAACAGGATCGAACGTCCCTTGGCGCTGAAGTCGCGCAGCACCGTGAACAGGCGATCGCGGTCCTCGATGTCGATAGCCGAGGTCGATTCATCGAGGATCAGCAGACGCCATGGCCGCATCAGCGAGCGCGCCACGGCGACAAGCTGACGGTTGGCGAGCGACAGCGTCCCGGTCAGCCGCTCGATGTCGAGATCGCCGATGCCGACGATCGCGAGCGCGTTGCGCACCCTCTCGGCCTCCCGCGCGACGCTCTCCTTGCGCTTTACGACGCCGTCCAGCCCGAGCATGACGTTGTCGCGAATCGACATGTCCGGAAGCACGAGCGTTTCCTGAAATACCGTGGCGATGCCGGCTTCCTGCGCGGCTCTCGGCGTGCCGAACCGCGCTGGCGCACCCTCCCAGCGGAGGCTTCCCGACTCGGCCGGCACGATGCCGCTCAAAATCTTGATGAGCGTGCTCTTGCCCGAACCGTTCTCGCCGACGACCGCGTGAATCTCTCCCGGCTTGACCAGCAGCGTGCAGGAATCGAGCGCGATCGTCTCGCCGAACGTGCGGCGGATGTCGTTCGCCTCGAGTAGGAAGCCTGCGTCCTGAACCTTGTCGAAGCTTTCCACTTTCATCGCGTGCGCCACGTCCCGGTTCATATGCGCAAGCTCAGATGCGGTTCGCGGCCGTAGAGAGCCACCAGCCCGACGATCAGCAGGCCAAGGAATATCTGTTGGGCCGCGAGGTCGAGGCCCAATCCGACGAGCAGGGTGCCCAGCTCCGTGACGACCAGGCAACCGGCGATCGAGCGCGCATAGCCGCCGCGCCCGCCGGTGAGCGGCGTGCCGCCAACCACCACCGCGGCGACCGTCGTGAACAGGTAGGCGACGCCGACGGTCGGATCCGCCGCGCCGCTGAACCCCGCAAGCAGGATGCCCGTCGTCGCCGCGAGGAATGCGCTCAAGGCGTAGACGCTCATCCAGACGAAAAGCATCGGCACGCGCGCGAGCTCAGCGGCCCGGCTGTTGGCGCCGGCGGCGAAAATCCAGCGCCCGAGCGTGGTGCCGTGTTCGAGAAAGAGGATTCCCGCTGCGATCATGATCCACAGAACGACCGAACCCGGCAGCGGGATCGGTCCGGTCCTACCGATCACCGACACCATGTCCACGAGCCAGTCCGGCACAAATCCCGATATTTCGCCATGCGTGCCCGCCCAGATCGCGCCGAAAATGATCGACCCGGAGGCCATCGTGACCACCAGCGGATTGAGTTGCAGATACCGTGAGGCGAAACCGTTGGCGAGACCTATGAGCGAGGCGATCGCGAGGATGAAGACGGACGCGGAGAAGGCCGAATAGCCGGCGCCGTAGAGAAGCGAAAAGAGGACATTGGAAAGCCCGATCACGGCCGGGATCGACAGGTCGAAGCCGCCGATCACGATCGTCAGCGTCTGGCCCACGCAGGCGATGCCCAGCAGACTCGACAGGAGCAGGAGCGAGAGCAGGCTGTTGACGTTGGCATAGCCCGGAATGAAAAAGTCGATCACGAAGAAAAGCGCGATCGCCACCAGGAAGGGCACGCCCGGTCCCGCCGCCCGCCTGATTGTCCGAAGCGCCGTTCGCATTGTGTTCGAATCGCTTTGCGGCGCCATGTGCGTCAAACCCGCGCAACCGCGACCGCTCCCGCGTCCGCTTTCAAAAAAACGGGCGTCCGCGCGACCAGACTTCGTGCGGACGCCCGACCGTTGTATCAGAAATTCATTCCGTCGGGACGATGTGCACCTTTGCTATGTCGGCGCCGCCGGTGAAGAACTGCTGGAAATACTCGTCTGGCACCAGGTGAAGGTCCTTGCCATTGGCGAAGCAGGTGCTCTGCACCGTCATTGACGGATCGTAGTAGTCGTCGAAGTTCTCCTTGGTGATGCGCGGCAAGGGCATGAAGATGGTGTTCACCTTCGGCTTCTGGCCAGCCATCATGTGCAGCGCGGGGACGAAGGCGGCGTAGGCCATCGGCCCGCCGTCCTGGACGAATGTGTTGGCTGTCAGGCTCTTTGCCTTCCAATAGGCCAGCAGGCTGCAAAGGTTCGTCACTTCCGTGATCACCGGGATCGGACGGCCGGACTGCTCGAAGGCCTGGCCGACGCCGACGCCCATGTTTCCGGTCGAAAACACCGCCTGCACAGGCTCCGGATGGGTGGCGAGGAACTTCAGCACCTCGGTCTTGGCCACCGAGCCGGTCCACATGCCGAACAGGCTGCCGACCACCTTCATGTCCGGATAGGCGGCGACCGACTGACGCAGCCCGGTTTCCTGCGCGACGGTGTTGGCCGTGCCCGGCTGGCCATTCATGACGACGACATTGCCCTTGCCGCCCAGCTGCTTGGCGATCCAGTCGCCTTCAAACTGGCCGCGGTAGTAAGGGTTGGTCGCGACGTTGAGCGCCTTTGGACAGGTCACCATCGAGTCGATGGTCACCACCAGGACTCCCTTGTCATAGGCCTCGTTAATGCCGGCGCAAAGGCCCGTCGCGGAGCCGGGATAGCTCATGATCAGGTCGCAGCCCTGCGCGATCTGCGCCTTGAGCTGGGTGAGCTCGAGGTTGATGTCGCCATTGGAGTTGGTGACGATCAGATTGGGCTTGGCCAGCCCCTGGTCAGCGAGCTGCTTGGTGAGCGCCTTGAGTTCGGCCACCAGATTGGCGCGCCAGGAATTGCCGAGATACGAGTCGTTGTGACAGATCTGCCACGGCGGGGCATGAGGCTTCCAGTCAGCGAACGGGCCGGCGACGATGTCGGTCGAATACCAATAGCCGCCATAATATTGCTGGGCGTCCTTTGGTACGGGGGCGAGCGCCTTGGCCTGTTCGTCCGCCGTCGGATCCGCCGCGCGACTCGTCGAAACGACGCCAAACGCAACAACTGCGCCGCAAGCGCCCGCCGAAAGTAGACGGACGGTTCTCGCGGACCAAGACTTCCAAGAACTCATGTGATTCCTCCCTTGGCGAAATAAATACGGAGCGCGCCGACATCCCGCTTCAAAGACGACTTCTGATTGGTCCGGCGCGCTACCCAGAATCCGCGTAAAACGAATTCCGCGAACGCGCTCCAGAGTTCGGTCGTTGCTTAAACTTTAGCGATGGCGTCATTTCAGTCGAAGTCGTCGTTTGGAATGACGCCATCGCAAATGGTGATGGGGCCTGGTCTGGACTTCGATGGGGAGGAAAGAGAATCTGCACACAGGCCGGAGCCGCGATGTCGGGGGCGCGACAGCGGCAATCGGCCCGAGGAAGCGACAAAGAGGCCGCGCCAAGCATGGTCGAGAAGGATCAGTTGATCATTCCGGTGGACGCCGTTCGGGAGGGCGTCAACGGGGATGCCGAGTTCGCCATCGCCGGGCGTTTCTGGAACGCGCGAATCCGCTTCTACACGAACGAGGCCGACGAATATTTCATGCAGATCGAGCAAGGACGCGTGACGGAGTTCCGGCAGGGGACCGATGGTTACCAGGCATCGACAATTTATGTCGGTGGGCCCAGGGCGGTGTGGCGCGAGATTCTCCAACCCGTCCCGATCCGGTTTCACAACGATTTTTTTCCCGCCGCGATCCATTGCGGCATGCGGCTCGGCGGCGACCTTTCGTCGCTTTACGCCTACTACGGCGCCCTGCAGCGGATCGTCGCGGTGATGCGCCGCGAAATCCACGGCGGCAGGCAGTGAGCGTGCGCGGATGGCGAGATTCTCGAAGATCGAATGCGGCTTCCTCTACCTGACGATCGACGGGGTGGAGTACCGGATTTACCTGGAGCAGGCGGGCGCCGGCATTCCCGTCATGCTCCAGCACACGGCTGGCACCGACGCGCGGCAATGGCGCCATCTTCTCGAAGACGACGAACTGACGAGGGATTTCCGGTTCGTCGCCTGGGATTTGCCCTATCACGGCAAGTCCCTCCCGCCACTCTCCCAGCGCTATTGGGAGACCGGCTACAAGCTGCGCATGGACTGGTTCATGCGCTATGTGGTCGCTCTCAAGAAGGAGCTTGCGCTCGATCGACCAGTCTTCATGGGCTGCTCGATGGGCGGCCTGCTGGCGACCGACCTCGCGCTGCATTATCCCGGCGAGTTCCGCGCGGCGATCGCGCTCGAGCCGCTGATCAAAAGCCCGGAGCCTGGCTCGCTGACCGACTGGTATTGGCGCCCGACCGTCTCCAATGACAGCCGCGCCGCGCTCCAGCATACGCAGTGCTCGCCGAGCAGCCCCGAGGAATATCGCCGGGAGACGATATGGCTTTACAGCCAGGGCGCGCCCTGCGTGTTTCCTGGCGACCTTCATTACTACGTCGAGGAACACGACCTGACGAACACCGCCAAGGACATCGACACGAAGAAGATCGATCTCTATCTGCTCAACGCCGACTATGACTGGTCCGCGACGGTCGAGGAGGGGCAGGAGCTCGCCGCGATGATTCCCGGTTCGCAGTGGATTCGCCTGAACGACCTCGGACATTTCCCGATGTCAGAAAACCCGGTGAAATTCAGGGAACACCTGGAGCCGATCTTGCGCGAGATCAAGGCGAAATCGGAGCGGTGATCCGCGTGGGCTGGGCTTCTTCTAAGGCTAGTCGAGGGCGAATTTTGGCAGCGCGATTTCTGGCGCAACACGCTCGAAGACAGCATGGACGCGCGCGCCCAGACGCGCCTCGTCAGTCTCGCCAACGAGACCGCTGATGAAAAGCGGGCCCTCATCGAGACGCACAAGCCCGACCCGGTAGGGAAGCTCGTCGGCGAAGCCGTCCCAGTAGGCGCGATGAAAATCGACCCACGATTCCAGCGTTCCCCGGCCGCTCGACGGTCTCCACGCCTGGTCCGCGCCGAGGCAGTTCGGACATACGGGGGACTCCGGAATATGGGCGTCGCCACAGGCTGCGCAGACCTGCAAGGCGAATACCGAGTCCAGCGCAAACTGCCAGAATGGCTTGTTGAGCGAAGTGATTGCGGGAAGCGGCTTGCGGTAGCGGCGCGCTGCAGGATGAGGGTCGGGATGTTCCATTTCGCGCCTCAAGCTTTCGTATAGACAATCACGCGCGTGCAGGGAGTCGCCTGGACATAGGCGGCGACCTCGCACCCGGGGACCTGCCGCGCTCCGCATTCGCCGCGCAACTGGCGGACCGCCTCCACATTCAGCGCCCACCCCTGCATGTAGGAATTGGAGAGATGACCGCCGTCGGTGTTTGTCGGCAACCGGCCGCCGAGCTGCAGCGCGCCGCCCTCGACAAAACGCCCGGCTTCGCCCGGCGGACAGAAGCCGAGCCCTTCCAGGCTGAACAGCACCGTCGGGCTGAAATTATCGTAGCACATCAGGGCGTCCACATCATCACGTTGGATGCCGGCCATGGCGAAGGCCTCGCGCCCGGACGCCGCGGTGTGGTCATGCCAGAAGTCGAAGTCGAAGTTCTCGATCGAGGCCGTCCGGAACGCGTCGCGCCCCGAAAATCCGCTGATCCTCACCGGCGGCCTGGCGAGATCGGCGGCGCGTTCGCTGGTGGTGAGGATCAGGCAGACCGCGCCGTCGTTGATGAGGCAGTAATCCAGCAGGCGAAGCGGCGCGACGATGAGGCGAGCGTTCTCGTGATCGTCGATCGTGATCGGCGTTTTCATCACCGCCTCGGGATTGAGCCTCGCGTGTTCGCGAAACGCGACGGAGACTTCGGCGAGTTGGCGGGTCGTCGTGCCATAGAGCTCCATGTGTCGGCGGAACATCAGCGCGTGGGCGGCGCCTGGCGAAGTGAAGCCCCAGGGGTCCCAGTAGCCCGGCATTTCCGCGCCGCCATAGAAGACGCGGCGGGAGCGACCGACGTTGGCGTATAGCAAAGCGACGTAGTTCGCCTGACCGGAGGCGAGCGCGAGCGTCGCCTCGATGAGGCCGATTCCAGACATGCGGCCGTGTCCCGGCAGTGTGATCGTCCACCTGGGATCGAGGCCGAGCGCTTCGCCCATTCGACTGTAGCTGGGAATGCGGCAGGTGAGGAGGCCGTCGATCTGGCGCTTGTCCAGCCCGCAATCGGCGACGGCGTTTCGGAAAGCCTGCGCCGCCAGGCCGTACTCGTCGGTCTCCGGAAAATTGCCGTAAGCCGTCGTCCCGACGCCGACGACGGACACGCGATTGGACAGACCCGCCAACTCGAACATGGTCATTGCCGTCCGGAATCCGACTTCAACCCCACCACCGCCGATGGCCATTGCGCACGCTCATCCCGCCGCGCCGCGCGTGCCGACGTACACAGCATAGACCGAGGCTGCCGCCGTGATGAACATCCTGTTGTGCTTCGGGCCGCCGAACGTCAGGTTGGTCGCCGTCTCCGGCGTCAGGATCTTGCCGATCAGCTCGCCGTCGGGCGCGAAGCAATGGACGCCGTCGGCGGCGGTGGTCCAAATGTTGCCGTCGACGTCGACGCGGAATCCGTCGGGAACGCCGGGGTCGATCACCGCGAACACACGCTTCCCGCTCAAGCGACCGTCATCGCCTGCGTCAAAGGCGACAATCTCGTGGGGCCCGTCCTGCCTGTGCGTGGCCCCGGAGTCCGCCACATAGAGAGTCTTCTCGTCCGGCGAAAAGGCGAGACCGTTGGGCTTGTCGAGTTCGTCGGTCGCGATCGACAGCCTGCCCTCTCGCGGCTCGAAACGGAAGACGCAGCGCTTGCCGAGTTCGCTCTCGGCCTTGTCGCCCGTGTAGTCGCTCAGGATTCCGTAGTCGGGATCGGTGAACCAGATGGACTCGTCCGTGTGCACGACGATGTCGTTGGGAGAGTTGAACCGCTTGCCATGGTAATTGTCGGCGATGACCGTCAGTCGGCCGTCGCGTTCGGTGCGCGTGACGCGACGGTTGCCGCTTTCGCAGGTGAGAAGGCGGCCCTGCCGGTCGCGGGTGTTGCCGTTGGCCTTGCCCGAGGGTTGACGGAACACCGTCGGCGGCTGGCCGTCGACGAAACGAAGGATCTGCTCATTGGGAATGTCGCTTGCCAGCAGCACTCCAAGATCGGCGAAGTAGACGGGTCCTTCGGCCCACAGCATGCCGGTGTGAAGACGCTGAAGCGGAGCGTTGGCGACGAGATAAGGCCGGAAGCGCTTGTAATTGAGTATCACAAACTCCTTCTGCATCGCCGCTTCCATCCTCCCACGCGTCCAGCGTCGCGAGCGGTCCGAACGGATGCGTCAGGGCCGACCAGCCGCCAACGACTAAGCGCGGAATCGAAGAAATTCAATTGAGGTCGGCGCAAATCGATCCGAAAGCTCATCGCACATCGCGATGATGGCCTTCCAATCCGAGACTCGTTTGGCCACGCTTCGTCGCGTTATAGGAATTCATTGCGGCTTTCGGGGGCGCGGGGTCTCGCGCGGCCTGCGAAGCAATCGGACGGCGACTTTGTCTTGTCTTTCCCAACGAGGACGATTCCGATGGGTTCCGATCGTCGGCGCGTTTCGAAGACCATGCTCGACAAGATCTGGTCGAAGCACAGCGTCCTCGAGCGCGCCGACGGGGAGACGCTTGTCTATATAGACCGCCATCTGATCCACGACGGCTACGCGCCCGCGTTCGAGCTCCTGCAGGCGCGCGGCCTGAAGCCGCGTTCCCCGAAGCAGAGCTTCGGCACGCCAGACCACTACGTTCCCACTGACGGGCGGCGCGTCGATCGCATCGCAAGCCTTGAGCGACGCGACATGGTCCGTTCGTTGGTCGAGAACGCTCGGGAATCCGGAATCACCGTTTTTGAGCTCGACGACCGGCGCCAGGGCATCGTCCACGTGATCGGGCCGGAGCAGGGCATCAGCCAGCCGGGCATGACGATCGTGTGCGGCGACAGCCACACCTCGACGCACGGCGCGCTGGGCGCGCTCGCTTTCGGCGTCGGCATGACGCAGGCCGCGCAGGTCCTGGCCACCCAGACGCTCTGGCTGCGCAAGCCGAAGTCGATGCGCATCGCGGTTGAGGGCGAACTGGGCTTCGGCATCGTCGCCAAGGACGTCATCCTCGCCATCATTCGCAAGATCGGCGCGGCAGGCGCCGTCGGGCACGTGATCGAATATACCGGGTCGGCGATCAGGGGTTTGACGGTTGAAGGCCGACTGACGGTCTGCAACATGTCGATCGAGGCGGGCGCGCGCGCGGGCATGATCGCGCCGGACGAGGAGACGTTCGCCTATGTCGAGGGTCGCCCTTACGCGCCAACCGGAGATGCCTGGGCCAAGGCGGTAGACCGATGGTCCAGCGTCCGCTCCGACCCGGACGCCGAGTTCGACCGGGAGGTTGTGCTCGACGCGGCGGAAATCGTGCCGATGGTCACATGGGGCACCAGCCTCGAGGACGTCGTGCCGATCACCGGTCACGTTCCGAATCTGGACAATGACGCTTCGGCCGAGCGGCGCGAGAGCGTGGCGAAGTCACTCTCCTATATGGGGCTCGATCCGGGGACGCCCCTGTCGGGCATTCCGATCGAACGTGTCTTCATCGGCTCATGCACCAATGGACGCATCGAGGACCTGCGCGCCGCGGCGGCGGTGATCAAAGGCCGCAAGGTGCATCCGGGCGTCGAGGCCTGGGTGGTGCCCGGCTCGGGCCTCGTCAAACAACAAGCCGAAGCTGAGGGCCTCGACCGGTTATTTAAGGACGCCGGTCTGCAATGGCGCGAGGCTGGCTGCTCGCTCTGCATCGGGACCAATGGCGAAACCGTCTCGGCTGGCCAGCGCTGCGCCTCCACGTCAAACCGCAACTTTGTCGGGCGGCAGGGGCGGGGCGCGCGCACGCACTTGATGAGCCCTGCGATGGCGGCGGCGGCGGCTGTGACGGGGCGCCTGACCGACGTTCGGCAGCTCCAACCGAAAGATTAGGGCCGTGGAGCCGTTCAAGATCTTACGCGCGCCCGCGGTTCCCGTATCCGGCGTCAATATCGACACCGATCAAATTCTGCCCGCCCGCTTTCTGTCCAAGCCTCGCGCCGGCGGGTTTGCGCAGTATCTCTTTCACGATCTGCGCTTCGACGACAATGGCGACGAAAGACGCGGCTTCGTCCTCAACCGGCCCGAATACAAGGCCGCGCGCATTCTTGTAGGGGAGGAAAATTTCGGCTGCGGCTCCTCTCGCGAGAACGCCGTGTGGGCGATCTACGACTACGGGTTTCGCGCGGTGATCGCGCCGAGTTTCGGCGACATCTTCCGCAGCAACAGCCTGAAGAACGGATTGCTGCCGGTGGTTCTCAAGTCGGCGGAAGTCGCCTCGATCATCGAGGCGCTGAGGGCCAACCCGGAGCGTCAGGTCGAAGTTGATCTGGCGTCCGAGCGAGTGACCAATCCGAACGGCGACGTCCACACCTTCGCTATTGACCCGTTCTCCAAACATTGCCTGCTAAACGGCGTCGACGAACTCGACTACACGCTGTCCCAGATGGACCAGATCGAGGAGTTCGAGCGGCGACACGCCGAAGAAAATGGCTGGCCGGTCCCTCCTTCCCGCGCGTGAAGGCGCAAGCAGGCGCGTCGGCGCCGGATAGAAGAGCCGTCGCGGCGCGAAGACCGCGCCGCAACTCGATCAGGCAAGCGGACGCCAGACCTCCGGCACGTAGCGGTAGCCGCCTCCGCTGGGCGCGACATGGCCGAAGCCGGGAAAATCGAGATGGATGCCGGCGACGCGCAACCTCTCTGCGGCGACGAACGCCAACAACTTCTTGCGGGCGACCGCCGCCGCGGCGCTGTCGATGTCGAAGGCGACGCTCGCCTCAGGAATGGCGAACTGAATGCCGGGGAAATGAACGATGTCGCCCCAGATGAGCAGCGCGTCGCCCGAGGATTCGATGAGCCATGCGGTGTGGCCGGGCGTGTGTCCGGGCGTCGGAAACGAGCGAATTCCGGGAGCCGCCTGACCGGCTTTGACCGTCCGTATGCGGTCGGCATACGCTCCGAGCGCCGCGCGCGCAAGTGTGAAGTCACCTTTTGCTTCGGGCGAGGCGCGCGCCATTGCTCCATCGTCGCGCCAGAACGCGAGTTCGTCTTCGTGCAGGACGAGCTCGGCGTTCGAAAACACCGGCCGGCCGGCGGCGTCGATCAACCCGGCTTCGTGATCAGGATGCATGTGCGTCATCAGGATCATGTCGATGTCGGTGGGCATCACGCCGATCGCCGCCAGATTGCCGAGGAGCTTGCCGACCAGTTCGGTCTTCGTCGCAAAGCCCGCGTCGACAAGCGCCAGCTTGCCGCCGCTCCGAATGAGGAAGCAGTTGATCGTCAGCCACGGCGGCGTGGTGCGAAACTCTCCGACATGGGCGCGTTCGCAGGCGCTGCGATCGCTGGCGACAAGGTCGCCGAACGAGACCTGGTGAACCCCGTCGTTGACGGCGCTCACCATCGTTTCGCCGATGGCGATTTGCTGCACCTGGGGCGGTTGACGACCCGCTCGCGAGGACGCGCTCATGTCCGACTCCTTTCGGTCAAGCTCGACAGCATGACCGGATTGGCCAGGTCCGCCGCCACCCCGCGCATGAATCGCGATGATGTCGCGAGAAGCGCGCGACGCGCGTCGGATTGCATTCGCGCGGGAGAGGGCGCTGAGCGTGCGACCCCTTGGTCGTTCATGGATTCCTCCCGTTGCCTCGACCGCGCAAGGTCAGATGACGCCCTCATCGTGCATCGCCCGGATCTCCGCGGTCGAATGACCGAGCAATTCTCCAAGAACATATTCGTTGTCCTCGCCATAGCACGGCGCGCCGCGATTGATCAGGCCGCCTATATGGCCCGGAGTCCGGTTCAGTTTGAACGGAACTTCGGCCACGGGCCAGGCGCCGATCTTGGTTCCCACAACTTCCGTCAGCCACGCCAGCGCCCGCAACTGCGGATCGCGGTCGCATCGATCCTCGGCGGTCTGGCATACGCCGGCCGGCACACCGGCGGCCTGCAGGCGCTCCATACATTCATAGGCGTCGCAACGCTGCGTCCAGCCGTCAATCAGCGAGTTCGAGCCTGTCTTCATTGGCCAAACGCGCTTCGAGATTGGCGAAACACGGGTCTGACAGCCATTCGTCACGGCTGGCGACCCGTGCGAGCGCGCTCCATTCGCCATCTTCGAAGCAGGAAATCGCGATCCAGCGATCGGCGCCTTTGCATCGGTAGGCGCCGTGCGGCGCGGCATTCCCGTAGGGCGAACGGTTTCCGGTCCGTCGCCATACCCGGCCGTTGGCCGACCAGTCGAGGATCGGCTGGCTGCAGAGAAAGATTCCAGCTTCGCACTGCGAAGCGTCGATGCGCTGCCCACGGCCGGTGGCGGAACGATGGTAGAGCGCCCCGAGGATCGCCTGGGCGAATCCATACGCCCCCATCCAGTCGAGATAGGAATAGCCCCATCCGGCGGGCATCGCCGGTTCCGGAAGGCCAGACATATCATTGGCGCCCGCGAAGGACGCTGCGATCGGCCCGACGGTGCGCATCCGACCGTAGCCGCCGTAACCGCCCATCCCCGATTGCTGCACGTAGATGATGTCGGGACGAATGCCGCGCTGCACTTCGTATCCGAGACCGAGCCGGTCGAGCACGCCGGGCGAAAAGCCTTCGGCGACGACGTCCGAGATGGCGACGAGGCGTCGCGCGATTTCCAATCCCCTTGGATGGCGGATGTTGAGCGAAAGCCCGCGTTTGCCAGAATTCTTATTGTTATATTGACCGCCCATGTCCGGATCGTCGACGCCGGCGAGCGGAGCGATCGCTGCGTCCCGCGCCGCCCGCCCGCCGACCGGAGCCATCGCGGCCAGCCGCGTGTCCGGGTTCTCCTTCCACTCGACCTTGATGCATTCGGCGCCGAGCGCCGCGGCGAAGCGTGTGCCGCCCGCCGAAGCGAGAAACCAGGAAAAGTCGAGGATGCGCACGTTCTGCAACGGGAACGGCCGACCTCGAGCCGAGATGGCGAGGGGCGAAACGGCGGCGCGCGGCGCTTCGATCGGCGCCCGGGTCGCCCGCGAGCGCGCGACGCCTGTGTGTTCGCCCAAGCGCGGCGCGCGGGCGCCGCGCCGCCATCGCGTCTCCGAGCTCAGCCATTTGCTGACCGCGTAGGGAAAGGAGCGCCCTTCCTCGGGGTGCTCGACGTCCGCGATTGCGCCGCGTTTCAGCCAATGTTCGTCCTGCGCGTTCTCGTGCGGCTTTCGCAGCGGCGCCCAGAGCAGTCCGCTCGCCTGCGCCGCCTTCCACGGCATCGCGTCGTAGGTATAGGCGCGCACGAAGCGCTGGATGACCTCGAGCGTGTGCGCCGACGCTTCGTCCGTGGACGACGACCCCGGCACGTTGCGCGCCGCTCGGTCGGCCTCGGCGCCCGGCGGCTGGAGGTCGGCGGCCATGCCATAACGGCCAAGGAACGGCGTCAGGTTGGCCTTGTCGCGGGCGCCGACGCCCCAGGTCATGAACCAGCGGCCGTCCTTGGTGTTGCTGATGTTCGGGACGCGCGAGACTGTCTCGACGGCATGCCGGCAAGTCTGGCGCAGCAGCGGCGCGCGCCGCATGACCCATGACATCAGATCGAGCTCGGTGTTTTTTGCGACCGCTTCGTGGACCGCGCACGAGACGTCCTGGCCGAGACCGGACGCTTGCCGCTCGACGAGCGCGGCCAGAACGCCCACATGCAGCTGCTCGCCCGCGATATGATACGCGTGCCATATCTGCGGCGCGATTGGCGGCAGATCGTATTTCCCCTCGGGGTCCGGATCGTAGCCGCAGTTCATCATCACGCCGCCGAGCGCGAGATGAACCAGGTCGGAGCCCTTGAAGCTGCTCCATGGCCCTTCGTCGCCGAAGGGCGTCATGCGGGCGACGACGAGGGACGGAAATCGCGCGGCGAGCCTCGCGCGGTCAAGCCCCAGTAGGGCGTTCAACTGGCCGCAGCTTGAATCGAGCAACACATCGGACGCGGCGATGAGCGAAATCAGCGCCTCGCGGCCTTCCGTCGTCTCGAGGTCGAGGACGGACGATTGTTTGCCTCGATTGTACGCCCAAAAATAGAGCGAGCGTTCCGGATCGGGCGTATCGTGGAAGAACGGAGCGAAGTTGCGTGTACGGCTCCCGCCCGGCGGTTCGACTTTGACGACCTCCGCGCCGAGGCCCGCCAACAGCAGCCCGCAATATTCGGCGGTCTCGTCCGCGTATTCGATGACGCGAAGACCCGAAAGCATGCCGGCGACGCTCTCCGGAGCCACGCCGATGGCGCGCTCCGCCGCGACGCTGCTGGATGCGTCGCTCGTCATGAGAGCGCTGCATCCGGCTTTCGGAATAATGAGGCGCGCCGACCATTCGGCGCCGCGTCGCCCGGCCGTAAAGAGCGAGTCAAGTGCCTCGCGCCTCCACCGACCGGCGGTCGGCGGCGCGCCCGCCCCGGTGGATCGCTTCGACGACGGCCTCGCCCATGTCGCGCGTTCCGACCTTCTTACATCCGGGCTGATAGATGTCGGCCGTTCTGTAACCCTCGCGCAGCACCGAGCGCACCGCTTGCTCAATTCGCGCGGCGTACTCCTCGAGATCGAAGGAATGGCGCAGCATCATGGCCGCCGACAGGATGGCCGCGAGCGGATTGGCGAGGTCTTTGCCCGCGATGTCCGGCGCCGTGCCGTGCACAGGCTCGTACAGGCCTTTGGCGTCGTCGCCCAGAGAGGCCGAGGGCAGCATGCCGATCGAGCCCGTCAACATCGCGGCCGCGTCAGAAAGGATATCGCCGAAGACATTTCCCGTGACGATCACGTCGAACTGCCGCGGATTGCGGATCAGCGTCATCGACGCGGCGTCGATGTAAAGGTGCGACAGCTCGACATCGGGATATAGCGCGCTGACCTCAGTCACGACTTCGCGCCACAGGGCCATGGTCTCCAGCACATTGGCCTTGTCGACCGAGCACAGCTTTTTTCGCCGCGTTCTAGCCGCCCGGAATCCGACATGCGCGATTCGCTCGATCTCATAGTCGGCGTAGCGCATCGTATTGATCCCGACGCGCGCCCCGTTCTTGTCCCTCGACACGCCGCGAGGCTCGCCGAAATAGAGATCGCCGTTCAATTCCCGCAGGATGAGCAGGTCCACGCCGTCGACCACTTCCGGCTTCAACGTCGAAGCGTCAAGCAGTTCCGGATAGACCGCGACTGGGCGAAAATTGGCGTAAAGGGACAATGCCGCGCGCAGCCGCAGCAGGCCGTTGCCCGCGCCTTCGCGCGGCGGACGTTTTTCGTCCTCCGGCACGCCGGCGCCGCCGAGAAGGATGGCGTCTGCCTTGCGCGCCAGCGTCAGCGTATCCGGCGGCAACGCGTCGCCGCAGGCGTCGAGCCCGGCGCCGCCGATCGGCGCCTCCTGCAGTTCGAGCGGCAAGCTGTTTGCGACGACCGCGCGGAGCGCCTTTACGGCTTCGCCGGTCACTTCCTTGCCGATTCCGTCGCCGGGGAGGACTGCGATCTTCAACGCTGTGCCTTTCCACAAGTCTCATGTCGAGGCGACCAGTATTAGCAAGCCGGGTTGAAACCGCCGAAGTCGTCCTTGGGAAGGCGGACATCGTCGCCTGCGACGCGCCGGCCTCGCCGCCCGAAGCGGGCCGCGCCGTGCGCCGCGACGATCCGGACCGGTGGCGCCTGCTAGGGAGCCTTGCCGTTGGTGAGATGCTTGAGGAGCAGTCGCACCGGTTGGGGCATGGTCTGTCCATCCTGGATACATATATTCCATTCGCGCACGGCCCAGGGCTCTTCGAGCCTGATGGCCACAAGGGTTCCGCCGGTAACGTACCGCGCCGCGCAGGCTTCTGGCACGAGGCCGATGCCCAGTTGGCTTTCGACCATGCTTGCGACGGTCTCGAAGCCGTTGACGCGGATCGGCATCTTGAGAGGCTGGCGAAGGTCGGAGGCCGCACGCAGCACGAGGGAATCGAGGTAGCTTCCCTTTTGCGGCCCGACGAGGTCGAAGTCGGTGAGGTCCGCGAAGCACACCGAGGAGCGGCCGGCTAGCGAATGCCCGGCGTCGGCGAGCACGACCAATCTGTCGCTTCTGTAGGGAATGATGCGCAGCCCCTGTCGCGGCACGACGCCGCCGAACACCCCCATGTCCGCGGCGTTTTCCGCGACCGCTTCGACGGCTTGCTGGCTGGTTCCCTCCGTGAGGTCGATGCGAATGGCGGGATGACCGGCCAGGAATTCCCGCAAATCCGTGGGAAGGTGCTGGATGATGGTGGAGACGCTGGCGAAAATGCGCACCTGTCCGCTGGCGCCGCTGGCGTGATGGGCGAGCTCCATCTCCATTTGATTGATATCCCGCATCAGGACGCGGGAATGGTGAAGGAGCGTATGGGCGGCCGGCGTAAGCTCGAGGCCCCGGTAGCCGCGGTGGAAAAGCGGCGTCTTCAGGCGTCCTTCGAGATCGGACATCCGCTTGCTGACCGCGGAGGCCGCGATATGCTCGCGATCGGCCGCCTTCGCGATGCTCAGTTCCTCGCAGACGGCGACGAAAAGCTGAAGTGTGAGCAAATCGAAGCGCACGGCCCGTCTCCACACCCGCTCGCCTCAGGGCTTGCTCACAGGCGAAATGACAAGCCCGTCGCCTGGGGGCCGGCGTCTCGCACCGCACCCGATGAGGTCGATCGCACATCGCAGTTCGCGACGCTTGCGTTCCCAATGAAGTCTTTCAGCGAGCCCGGGAACCGCACTTATGATCCTATCCCGAAACAGTTCTCGACTTCCAAGCGCTTTTTGCCGGTTCCGCGCCGGTCGTCAAGGGAGAGAGGGTCCCAGCGATGAACCGGTATGATCTCGAAGGCCGCGTCGCAATCGTCACGGGGGGCGCACAGGGCATTGGTTTGGCGACGGTCGGGCGGATGTTGGATTCAGGCGCCAAGGTCGCGATTTGGGACAGGGACATCGGCGCGCTTGACGGGGCCGTGGCCCGATTTGCGGAGCCGGGCGCGATAAGCGGCATGGCGGTCGAGATTGCCGATCTCGGCGCCGTCCGCGTCGGCGTCGAGCGCACCCTTGAGCGCTTCGGCAGAATCGATATTCTCATCAACAACGCCGCGGTCGTCGGACCGAACATGCCGACTTGGGAGTATCCGCCGGCCGCCTTCTCGGAGGTCGTCCAGATCGGCCTTATCGGAACATTCCATTGCTGTCAGGCGGTTGTTCCGCACATGCTCGCGCGGAATTATGGGCGCATCGTCAATCTGGGCTCGATCGCCGGCAAGGAAGGCAATCCCAACGCCGTCGCCTACAGCGCCATGAAGGCGGGCGTCATCGCCTTGACGAAGTCGTTGGGCAAGGAGCTTGCGGGTCGGAACATCGCGGTGAACTGCGTCACGCCGGCCGTGGCCAAGACGCCGGGCGCAATGGCGCAATCGCCCGAGCAAATCGCCTATATGCTGGGCAAGATCCCGCGAGGCCGCATGCTCGAGCTTGGCGAGGCCGCCTCGATGATCTGTTGGCTGGCGACGGAAGAGAACTCGTTCACCACAGGCGCGGTTTTCGACCTGTCGGGAGGGCGCGCGACCTATTGACGCACGCGTTGCGCCGAAGCCCGCGAAGGGCGACGAAAAGCGGGCGGGCGTCCGGCGAGGAGAGACTGGCAGATGGATTCATACATCTTCGAGAACGCACGTATTCTGGACGGCTCGTCGGAGGACGGCGAACACGATCGTTTCGTTCGCGTCAGCGGCAAGATGATCGACGAAGTGTCCGACCGGCCGATCAAGGACACCAACGCGAAACGCATCGACCTCAAGGGCAAGACGCTGATGCCGGGGCTGATCGACTGCCACGTGCATGTGAACACCCCGCTCGCTGATCCGGGCGAAAACTCCTGGCTTCCCAACGAGCTGATCGCGCTGCACGCGGCCCGGATCATGAAAGGCATGCTGCTGCGCGGCTTCACGACCGTCCGCGACATGGGCGGCGCGACTGTGGCGCAGGTCCACGCGCTCGACCAGGGTCTGATGGAGGGGCCGCGCCTTGTTATTTGCGGCAAGGCGTTCGTGCAGACCGGCGGTCACTCGGACTACCGCACGCGCTACGAGACGGTCAGCGGCGACCGGCAAATCCATCAGCTTGGCTCGGTGGGGCGCGTCGTCGACGGGGTCGACGATTGCCGCCGCGCGGCGCGCGATGAAGTGCGCAAGGGCGCGAAGTTCATCAAGGTGATGGCCAACGGCGGAGCCGCGTCGCTGCATTTTCCGCGGCCCTATCTGGGCTATTCCAAGGACGAGCTTCTCGCCTTCCAGGACGAAGCCGACAAGGCGAAGATGTACGTCTCCGTGCACACGCACACGGACGAGGCGGTGCGCCGCGCCCTCGACTGCGGCATCCGCTCTATCGAGCATGCGACGCTGATCACGCCCGAAACCGCCGCTATCATGCAGAAGCGGGGCGCAATCGCCTGCCCGACGATCGCCGCCTACGAGGCGCAGATCAGGGAAGCCGCCGCGCTCAACCTTGACCCGGGCTTTGTCGAGCGGTTGAAGTTCGTGCGCAGCAAGGGCCCCGAGTCGCTCGAGATCATGCGCGCAGCGGGCGTCAAACTGGCCTACGGCACTGATGTGCTGGGGCCGATGCACAGCTACCAATCGGAGGAGTTCCTGATCCGCGCCGAGGTTTTGCCCGCCGTCGAGGTCATCAAGTCGGCGACGCTCAACGCGGCTGAGCTGCTGCAGATGGACGGCAAGGTCGGAACGGTGGCGGCCGGCGCCTACGCCGACCTGCTCGTTGTCGACAAGGATCCGGTCAAGGACCTGTCCGCACTGGGGGGACAGGGCCGGCACATGGCGGCGATCATGAAGGAGGGGGTGTTCGTCAAGAACCAGCTCGCCGCCTGAACGCCGTCGCGCGCTCGTCTGGCGATCAGCGCCGCCGCCGGCCCTCAGGCCTTCTTCGACAGCGACGCCAGCGGCGTAGCGAGTTCGGGCCAAGCCGCGGAGCGATGCTTCTGCTTCGTCGGATCGCTTATCGTGGGGTCCCACTCGATCGCAAGGATGCGGCGGCCGGTAAGCGCGCCGCCCGCCTCCGTGAAGAGGCCGAGCATCGGCGGCGCCATCATCTCCGGGCGAATCAGCGTGCTGCGGTCGAGTCCGACGTCGTCGGGCACCATCTGCGTATCCGCCGGGCCGCCCGGCAGCACGACGTTGACGGTGATTCCGCTGCCCTCGAGTTCGCGCGCCAGCATCAGGGAATGGGCCTCCAGCGCCGCTTTTGATGGGCCATAGGGCGAGAAGCCGGGGCGCATCATGGTGAAATAGCTGGTGCTGAGGTTGACGATGCGCCCCCAGCGCTGGCGGCGAAAGCGCGGAACCGCTTGCCGGGACATGTTGAAGAAACCGCATACGTTGGTGAGCATGAAGCGCCGCCACACCTCCTCGCTGACATCCTCGATCTGCATCGCCATCGACTGGTATTTGGGGTGAACCGCATTCATCCCGAGCGCGGCGTTGTTGACCAGCATGTGCACGGCGCCGAAATGCTGCGCCGCGGCGTCGACGCCGTTCTTGCAGCTCGCGGGGTCGGCAATGTCAACCGCAAGGCCGAGCACCTTGTCCTTGCCGTACCGCCTCTCCAGTTCGCCGACGCCGTCCTTGTCGATGTCCATCGCAGCGACGCGAAGGCCTTCCGCTACGAACGCTTCCGCGCAGGCTCGGCCGATGCCCAGCGCGGCGCCGGTGACGATCGCCACTCTTCCTTCGAGTTCCGGGTAGGGCATGTTTCCTCCTGATTGTTGCGCCGCTTGGGTGCGCGGCGACCTGTCGCCCGGCCGCAACGCCCGCGCGGCGTCTTCCCGCTACTCCGATGCACATAAGCGCGGCGCGGCGCAACTCCGAGTCGCGGTTGGGAAGCGGATCATCGCACGGGACGATGCCAGCCGTTTTCGACCAGGAGTCCGCGGAACGTGCGAGGATTGGAACTGTCCTCGACCACGCCGGACCCGCCATTCGCGCCCCTATTGAACCGGCGAAGCCGGCCCGTCGCCGGCGCCGGACGAGGCGATCGCCCCCGCGATGTCTGCGTAATCTTGCTCGGTCAGTTCGAGCGTCGCGGCTGCTATCCAGCCGTCGACCTGCGCCGCGTCGCGCGCGCCGACGATCGCGGCCGTCACCCCGGGCCAGCCAAGAACCCAGGCGACCGCGATCGAGGCTACGGTCGCGCCGCGGCGTTCGGCGATCGGCGCGAGGGCCCGCGCCAGCTTGAGGTTTCGCTCGAGATTGTCGCCGGTGAACTGCGGATTGCGCGAACGCCAGTCGTCATTCGACAGGGACCGCGCCCGCTCGGCCGTGAAGCGGCCGGTCAGGATGCCGGATTGCATTGGGCTGTAGACGATGACGCCCGTATCGTGCGCGCGGCACCAGGGAAGTTCGACTTCGGCGATCGAGCGGCGGATCGCCGAAAACGGCGGTTGCAGCGTGTCGACGTGGCCGATGCGCTCGGCCGCTTCAAGCTGCGCCGCGTTGTGGTTGGACAGTCCGACGGCGCGGACCTTGCCCTCTTTCTTGAGGTCGACCAAGGTTCGCCAATAGTCCTCTATGCGCGTGCCGTCTTCCGCAGGCCAATGCATCTGGTAGAGATCGATCCGCTCGACCCCAAGGCGTTTGAGCGACGCCTCGACCTCGCGGCGCAGGTTCGCCGGCTGCCCGCTTCGCCGCGCCGGAGCCTTGCGATTGTTGTCGTCCCAGATCAGCCCGCACTTGGTGAAGACGAACGGGCGTTCGCCCGCTGGAAGCTCGGCGAGCGCCTGCCGAACCAGCTCCTCAGAATGTCCGAGACCGTAAACGGGCGCCGTGTCGATCCAGTTGACGCCGCGAGCGACCGCGTGACGAATGGCCGCGATCGATTCCCGATCGTCCTGATCTCCCCACGCGAACGCCCACCCGCCGCCGCCAATCGCCCAGGCTCCGAAGCCGGCGCGTGTGATATTCATGTCCGTTCGACCTAAGCGGCGGGTCGGAAGAGCAGCGGTCGTTTTCATGGAGTGCCAGTCCTCGATCAATAGGGCGGCCGCCCGGATGGTTGCGCCGCTGTCGGCCGGTGGCGGCGCGAGGGCGGTTCGCGTCGTTTATCTTAAGCCGAAGCCGCGCGATTGCAGAATCTCGCGAAGCACATGCCGCCCCATCAAGGAGTCCTTGTCCCTGACGCGTCCCGCCGCCTGTTCGGTCCAACCGATGTCGTTCATGTTCTGACCGGAGCGAAACCCGCGCAGACGCTCGTCATAAGCGGCGAACGACGTCGGGGAAGCCTGCTCATATCGTTCATGGTGCAGCACGATCGATTGCGGCAACCTCGGTTTGACGTCGGTTTCGACGGTTGGGTCGGGATATCCGATCGTCATCCCGAAGACGGCGAACACATTGTCGGGAAGTGCGAGCTCTTCGGCCACTTCGCGCGGATGGTTGCGCATCGCGCCGATGTAGCAGACGCCGAGGCCGAGGGATTCCGAAGCGACCAGCGCATTTTGCGCGGCGAAGGCGGCGTCCGCCAATGCGACGATGAAGGTTTCGAGATAGTCGAGCCCTTCGGATGCCTGGCCGCGACCAGCGGCGACCATCCGCAGTCGCGACAGGTCGGCGAGAAACACGAGCAGCAGAGGGGCCTCTGCGACATGCCTTTGACCGGCCGCGAGCTTCGACAGGCGCTTCTTGCGTTCCGGATCGCGCACTGCGACCACGCTCCAGGCCTGCAGATTCGACGACGTCGGCGCCGATTGGGCCGCCGCGATGATTGTCTCCAGCGCGTCGGGCGGCAGCGCGCGGTCACTGTACTGGCGAACCGTCCGATGCGAGAGCAGCGTGTCGAGGACCGCGTTCCACGGTGTCCCCTCAGCCTCTCGCGCGATCTGCGGATCGCGGTACCGCGCGATAAGGCGCGACGCGCGGACCGACAAATGGACCGCGTCCGGCGCCGAGGAATCGTCTGCACGCATGTGTTCATCTTTCATCGTGTCGAGCTGACGCGCGAGCGGGGCGACTCGACGCGTTGGCGACCCGTTTCCGCGCAACCGCGAATCCGAATGGCTTTGGTTTTGTCGGCGCGCAACAATCCAGCCGAGCCGGCCGACGTTCTTGAAGCGCTTCTTGGCGCGGACCCGCCAAGTGCGGCGACACGGCTCGAGGCGGTTCGACGCGCGTTTTATAGAAAACGCATCCGGCGCGCCGAAGTCGTGGTTGGGAACGTCGTCATCGCGCTTCACGACGCAAATTGCTGGCGCCCGACCTGACGGCGGACGCGCCGACTGCCGGTGATGAATTCCTATGCAAAACAATCGATCAATCGGGCGTCTTCATCGCGACCGGCGATGCGGAGCTTCCGATTGGCAACTCCGGCGAGCGCGCCGCCATACATATAATAATCGCGGCATATTCAGGTTGCGCCCCTTCGCGGGCGCTCAATGAGATGCACCAGGGGAGGGAATCATGGCGGGTTTTGGAAGCATCTCGGCTGTGGGCATGTTGCGCGCGACGGCGGTTGCCGGCGCGCTGTTCGCGGCGGCTGTGACGGGCGTGGCGGTGCAGGCGCAGCAAGCGTCGGCCGCCGAAACTCCGACGATCATTATGATGGGCGGTCCGCTGTGGGATCCCTTTTTCGGCGCGATGAAGAAGGGCGCCGACGACGCCGCCCGCGACCTCAAGGTCAACTATCAGTGGGTGACGGGCACTGACCCCAACAATTTCGTCGTCGACTACGCCAAGCTGCTCAAGCAGGCGGCGAGCCGCAAACCGGCGGCGATGGTGATCGGCAATTACTTCCCTGACACGCTTGATCCGATGATCAAGGAGATTACGGCGGGCGGCATTCCCGTCATCATCCAGCACGACGGCGGCGCCTCCTGGGAGGAGGACGGCGCGATCGGCTACGTAGGCTTCAGTGCGCGCGAACTCGGGCGCGCGGTCGCGAACCTCGAAATCAAAGCGGGCGCGAAGCATGGCCTCTGCGTGGATCATGTGCCGGGCAACAAGACGCTTGATCTCGACTGCGCGGGCTACGACGACGCGTTCAAGGCGGCGGGCGGCTCGTCGACCGTGCTCATGATCCAGTTCTCCGACGCCAGCAATCCAACGCTCGTCGTGCAGGCGATCAAGGGCCAGCTCCAGTCGCATCCGGAACTCGACGCGGTGTGGACGATTGGCGCGGCGCAGGCGGTCGAACTCGGTCGAGGCGATCGACCAGCTCGGCAAGAGCGACAAGGTCGTCAACGGGTCGCTCGGCCTGTCGCTCGGCTCGCTCGATGCGCTTAAGAAAGGCAAGCTGCTCTTCATCGCGGATCTGCAACCCTATCTCGACGGATATTACGCGCTGCTCGCTGCGTACCAATATGTCGAATTCGGCATGAAGCCGAAGGGCCAGATATCGACCGGCCCGTTGATGATCACCAAGGACAACGTCGATGAGGTGTTGCGCATCAACAGGGAGCATCCGGGCGTTCGCGGCGCGTCCTGAACCTCGCGATGAAGCGATGCGGCGGCCGTGAAAGACGGCCGCCGCACTTTACCGGTTCCAAAGGCGGCGTGGAGCGGCGATGAATTCCAGCGCGAATGCGACGGCGCCGGTCGAGAGCCTCGCCGAGGCGGCTCCGTCGCGGCGCTTCTCGCCCGGACGCATCGCACGGCGTCCGGAATTCGGCGCCTTCATGGCGACCGTCCTGGTCTATGCGTTCTTCGCCGTCACCACCCAGGGCGCGGGGTTCGTGACGATCGACGCAACCGCCGGATGGATGAATACTGCCGCCGAGCTCGGCATCATCGCCATCCCGGTCGGCCTGCTGATGGTGGCCGGCGAGTTCGATCTCTCGGTCGGATCGCTCGTTGGAGCCGCCTCGATCATCGTGGCGATCGGGTCGACGATCTATGGCCTGCCGATCTGGCTCATGATCGCCGTGGCGCTGCTGACGGGGCTGGCGACCGGACTGCTCAACGGCTACCTCACGGTGCGGACGGGGTTGCCGTCTTTTATCGTGACGCTGGCGAGCAGCTTCAGCGTCGGCGGACTGTCCCTGGGTTTTGCACGCCTGCTCACCAACACCACCAGCGTTTCTGTGACTTCGACGCCGTTGTCGCACGCGGTGTTCGCATCGACGTGGGGCCAGGCGAACATCGCCATCGGCTGGTGGATCGCCGTGACGGTGCTGGCCGGCTGGGTGTTGGCGCGCACCCAGTTCGGCAACTGGATCTTCGCCACCGGCGGCAATCTCACGGCGGCGAGGGGCGCGGGCGTGCCGACGGGTCTCGTCAAGACCGCGCTTTTCGCCGCCACCGGCCTCGCTTCGGCGCTCGTCGGCGTGATACAGGCGATGGAGTTCAACGCCGGCAACGCGACCGCCGGCCTTGGATATGTCTTTCAGGCGCCGATCGTCGCGGTGATTGGCGGCGTGCTTCTCGGCGGCGGTTACGGGTCGGCGTTCGGGGTCTTCCTCGGGACGGTGATCTACGGAGTCATCAGCGTCGGAATTTTCTACACCGGCTGGAGCACCGACTGGGTTCAACTCTTTCTTGGAGTGCTCCTGATGCTGGCCGTCCTCGCCAACAGTTATTTCCGGCGACTGGCGATGAGCGTTGGATAGGCGTGCGATGACCGAGAACGCTCCCCTCGTCGAACTGCGCAATATCTGCAAGCGTTTTGCCGGCGTGGACGCCCTCACCGACGTGTCGATGGCGGTGCGCGCCGGGCAAGTCGTCTGTCTGCTCGGCGACAATGGCGCAGGCAAGTCGACCCTCATCAAGATACTATCCGGGTTCCATCAGCCGACCAGCGGAACGATGTATGTCGAGGGGCGCGAGACCCGCTTCGCCGATCCGCGCGAAGCGCGCGCGATGGGCGTCGCCACCGTACATCAGGACGTCGGCACGATCCCCCTGATGAGCGTCGGTCGAAATTTCTTTCTGGGCGCGGAACTGAAAAAGGGCCGTCCGCCGTTCACGCGCCTCGACACCGCGGCGATCAATCGCATCGCCCTGGAGCAAATTCGTCGAATTCGGCATTTCTCGCGTGCGTGACGGTGAGCAGCTCGTCGGCACGCTGTCTGGCGGCGAGCGGCAGGTGCTCGCCATCGGCCGCGCGATGTATTTCGGCGCCAAGGTGCTCATTCTCGACGAGCCGACGTCCGCCCTTGGCGTCAAGGAAGCCGCTACGGTGCTGCGCTTCACCAATCTGGCGAAATCGGGTGGCGTCGGCATCGTTTTCATAACGCACAACGCTCATCATGCCTTGTCGGTGGGCGATCATTTCGTCGTATTGATCCAGGGACGCGTCGCGGCGAGTTTTCGACGCGGCGAAAAGAGCGGTCTCGAAGTCCTCAACCTTATGGCCGGCGGCGAAACGATGGACGATGTCGCGGGAGAACTCGGCGGTCTCAACGCGCTCGGCGCCGCCGCGGCCTCGTAGGCTTCAGACGTCGCGATCGACTTTGCTTCGCGCGTCGCGGGCAAGCGCAAGGGAGGAATTGATGGGCATCCTCAAAAGCATCGACGAGACGCTTGCCCGCGCCGTCGCGGTCGGCGAGGTCCCGGGCGTGGTCGCAGTCGCGGCCAACGGTCGTCATGTGCTCTACGAAAGCGCGTTCGGCAAGCGGGGCGTTGACCAATCGGCCGAAATGACCCTCGACACCGTGTTCTGGCTCGCGTCGATGACCAAAGCGCTCGTCGCGACAGCCGCCATGCAGCTCGTCGAGCAAGGCAGGGCCGATCTCGACGAACCGGTCGGTCGCCTGCTGCCGCCCCTCGCTTCGCCGCAAGTGCTCGAAGGGTTCGACGCGAACGGAGCGCCGCGCGTTCGCCCGGCCAGGAGGGCTATAACGCTGCGCCATCTGCTCACCCACACTTCGGGCTTCAGCTACGACATCTGGAACAGCGCCATCGGTCGATACATGGAGATGAACGACCTCCCCAGCCTGATCCATTGCCGACGCAAATCGCTGCTGGTGCCGCTGACCGCCGATCCCGGCGAGCGCTGGGATTACGGCATCAGCATCGACTGGGTTGGTCAGTTGGTCGAGGCGGTGAGCGGGAAGACCTTGTCGGCCTATCTGCGCGATCACCTCCTCGATCCGCTGGAGATGGCTGACACCGGTTTCCGTCTAAGCGAATCGCAGCGCGCACGGTTGGCGACCGTGCATCAGCGCCAGGCGGACGGCTCTCTCGTCGCCATCGCGCTTGAAGTGCCGCAGGAGCCGGAGTTCCACATGGGCGGCGGCGGCCTCTATGGCGCGCCCATGGACTACATCACGTTCATCCAAATGATCCTGAACGAGGGCGTGGGCCCCAATGGCGTTCGCGTGCTCGAGCCGCGGACGGTCGCCCTGATGGCGCAGAACAATATCGGCGACATCAGGGCGGGGGTTCTCAAGAGCGTGATGCGCAGCAACTCCAATGACGTCGACTTCTTTCCCGACATGGTTCAACGCTGGGGCTTGAGCTTCCTGATCAACCCCGATCCGTCGCCGACAGGACGAAGCGGGGGCAGCCTGAGCTGGGCCGGCCTCGCCAACACCTATTTCTGGATCGACCGCGCAAAAAGCGTCGGCGGTCTCGTTATGACCCAAATCCTGCCCTTCGCCGATCCGGCGGTGCTGCGTCTTTACGACGCCTTCGAAAGCGCCGTTTACCAGGACCTCGCCGAAGGGGAGGGGGCCGCCGCCTGAGCCACCGCCTGGCGAAACCAGCGCCATGATGGCGAAAGGCGACCTCCGGGGCGACTCGGTTCGCGTGCGCTGCGATCTGATTTCGTGGTACGCGGATCGTCCCGCTCTCTGGCGGAACGCGCGGCGGACCGGCGTCGCTCATCGTCTTCGAAGAGAATCCGGCGCAACAGCCGCGATGATGATCAATCCTTTCAGGATCGCCTGATAGGCGGGGCCAACGCCCATGATGCTCAGACCGTTGTCGACCACCCCGATGATCAGTGTGCCTATCAGCACACCGATCATCGTGCCTTTGCCGCCAGACAGGCTGACGCCGCCGATCGCCACCGCCGAGATGGTCGACAGCTCGAGGCCCGCCGTCTGCGCCATCGTGGCGCTCAGATAGCTCGACATGCTGATGACCGCGCCGACGCCGTAGAGCAGCCCTGCGATGCCGAAAGCCATGATGCGAATGCGCTGGACCGCGCACGCCGCTGATAAATGACGTCTTCGGGTTGCCGCCAACCGCATACACCTGCGCGCCGAAAGACGTGTGGTGCAGCAGGAAATAGCTGAGGCCCACGATCGCGAACAGGATGACCACCGGAATCGGAAGGGAAAGAATGTGGCCTTGGCCCACCGCGGCGATGCCCGGCGGTATATTGTCCACAAATCCTTTGCCGGTGACCTGATAAGCGAGGCCGTTGGCGATCTGCCAGCTACCCAAGGTCACAACGAGCGCCGGCAGCCGGAATCGGGCGACGAGATAACCGTTGGCGACGCCGAATGCCCCGGCTACGATGACCATCAGGGGCAGGGCCAACAGCGGCGAGACCGCCGAACCGAACAGGCTCACCCGAGGATCCGACGTGATCAGGCTGCCGCCGATCATCATCGAAACCGCGACGATTCCGCTCACCGACAAATCGAGGCCCGCGGTCAGTACGACGAACGCCTGGCCGCAGCCGGCAATTCCCGCGATGGCCGACTGGACCAGCACATTGGCGATATTGGCGCCGCTGACGGCCGCCCCTTGCGTGACGATTGCGAACGCGATCACCAGCGCGAACAAGAAGAGAAACCGGGCGAGGTTGTCGTTCTTCAGAACGCCCAGCGCGAAGCTTCGATCGGCCCCGGCGGCGCGCTCGGACAGCGCCTTTTCATTTCCCGGTTCGAGCGTCATGCGATGACGCGTCTCAGGCGTTCGCGCGGGCGGAAGTATTCGACTGCGACCGCGAGGATGATGATCGCTCCCTTGAGGGTGTTCTGGATGTCGGTCGTGGCGCCAAGCGCGCCGAGTCCACTGTCGATGACCGCCAAGATGAGGGTTCCGAGCAGCACGCCGACAATGGTGCCGCTGCCCCCGAAAATGCTGACGCCCCCTATGGTCACGGCCGCGATGCTGTCGATCTGCAAACCGCTCAAGGTTCGTATTGAAACGGCCATCATGCGCGAGGCGATCGAGACCGCGGCGAGGCTGACCATCAGGCCCGAGATGAGGAAGACGATCATCTGAACGCGGCGGACCTTGATGCCCGACAGATAGGCGCTGGTCGCATTCCCGCCCGTCGCATAGACCGATCGGCCGAATGGCGTATGATGCAGCACGAACGCTGCGATCGCGAACAGCGCCAGCATTTCGATCACCGGGATCGGCACGCCTCCGACCGACGTCTGCCCAAAGACGCTGAGGTCAGGAGAAAGATTGGTGATCGTGTAGCCGCCGCCAATCAGCTGTGCGACGCCAAAACCGATCTGCCAGACGCCAAGCGTCGCGACGAGAGAGGGGATGCGAAGCCACGCGACGAGAAGGCCGTTCAGCAGCCCCATCGTCAGGCCGACAGCGAGCATGATCGCGACGCCGGCCGCGATCGGCACAGGGTCGCCGCCGAACAGATTCAGATCGAAGCGGCTGGTCAAGGCGGACGCGCCCAGAACGCTGGCGAGCACGCCCGTTCCATAGAGCGAGACGTCGATCGCTCCCGTGAGAATCACAAATGTCTGCCCAATCGCCGCGATACCGACCACCGAACATTGCAAAAGCACATTTTGTATGCCGAGCGGGCTGTAGGTGACGCCGTTGGTCAGCCGTCCAAACACGATCACCAGGGCGGCGAGGACGATGAAGCGAAGGAAATCGCCGTTTCGAGCGAGCCGCCACATCAGTCCGCGCCACCGAACGCCGCCGAGGTCTCCGCCTCGGCCAATGGCTTGAGAGGAAGGACCATATCAAGCAACTCCCGCTCGGTGACGCGATCGGGCGCCACCTCCCGCGTGATTCGCCCCTGGGACATGATCAAGATGCGATCCGAGGCGACGAGAATCTCTCGCATGTCCGACGAGAGTAACAAAACCCCCAGACCGTTGTCGCGGGCCTGCCGCCGGATGACGTCGTAGATTTCGTGGCGCGCGCCGATGTCGATCCCGCGAGTCGGCTCATCGAGAATCAGGAACCGCGACTTCGCGGCGAGCCACTTTCCGATCACGACCTTCTGTTGGTTGCCGCCGCTGAGCAGATGGACGAGTTTCGTCGGCTCTCGAGGACGCAATCCGAGAGTATCCATGATCGCACAGGCGAGCGTTCGCGCGACGCGGTCGATCAATACGAAGCCGGCGGTGACTCTTCTCAGCGCCGGAAGGACGATATTGAACTGGACCGACTGCTGCTGGACTATGCCTTCCGCTTGCCGGTCCTCGCTGACGAATCCCATGCCGAGCCGCCTGGCCTTGTTCGGCGTCATCGCGCGCGGGTCCACGGGCGATCCGTCGAAAATCACCTGGCCGGTGATCAGGACGTCCTTGGGCAGCGCGCCGACCATCGCCCGCGCGAGCTCGCTCTTGCCCGCGCCGATCACGCCCGCGACCCCGACCACGCTGCCCTTGCCGACTTCAAAGCTCAACCCGTCGAACAGACCCTCGGCGCTAAAGTTGACCAGCTCGACGATGTTCCCTGCACGCTTGGCGCCGGCGGTGTAGCGGACCGCGTTGTCGTCGACCGGCTTGCCGGTCATGGACTCGACGAGCGTCGCCATATCGAGGTCGCGGATCGCGAATGTCCCCGCGCGCCTACCGTCGCGCAGGATGGTGACGCGGTCTGCGAGGGCGAAAACTTCGTCCAGCTTGTGCGTGATGTAAACGACGGCGATGCCATTGTTCCTCAGCACGTTGACGAGGGCGTAGAGATTGTCGATTTCGACGCGCGACAGGGCCGAAGACGGCTCGTCCATGATGAAGACCAGCGGATCATAGGACAGCGCGCGGGCGATTTCGACCTCCTGCTGGTCGGCGACCTTCAGGTCGCCGACGATCGAATTCGCAAGAGACGCGGCTGCCGATGCGCCCGAGGAATTGCGCGGCCAGCGTCCGCGCCTTTGACCAGTCGACCTTTCCGAAGCGCGTAGGCAGACGGCCCAGAAGAATGTTTTCGGTGACGCTGAGGGAGTGAACCAGGCCGAATTCCTGGTACACCATGGAGACGCGGTTGCGTTGCGCCTCGGCAGGATTGGAGAAACGCACCCGTCCGCCGCCGACGATGAGTTCGCCCTCGTCGGGCTGGTGAACGCCCATCAGGATCTTCATCAGCGAACTCTTGCCCGCGCCGTTCTCTCCCAATAGCGCGTGGACTTCGCCGGCGCGAAGCTCCAGGTCGACGTTCCTTAGCGCGGCGACGCCCCCGAACGACTTGCTGATGCCGACCATTTTCAGAACGCTGTCGGACACCGCGCCTCCTCTTTTGGCTAGGCTGCGGTTCCCGGTCCTCCAAGAACTCGCAGGCGCTGCGCCGCCCGACTGCGCAAAAAACACTTGGCGCACGAGGCGCGCCGAGCATTCCGTCCCGGCGACGTCATGAGACGTCACGTCAGGCGCGACCCAACTAGGGCTTGCCGCTCAATAGTCGACCAGACGCTTGCGGTCCGCCATCGTCGGCGTCGGCAGGCCGACCTTGGACGTGTCGAGCACCGGCCATTCCTCCCATTTGCCGAGCGGCATTTCGGTGAACGCGATCGTGCCGCCCCACATATGCGCGGCGGGTGTGTCGATCGTGTCGCCGGTCAACAGAGGCATCGGCAGTTGGACCCACTTCGGCAGCTTGACGGCGCCGGTGGTCGAGTCGCCGTCGGCAAGCGGTTGCTTGAGCACCGTATGCCACATGAACTGCTTCACGGCGACGTCGATCTGGTGCCAGGGGTTGTTCGAGATCGTATAGTCGAAAGTGCCGTCCTTCAGAGGCGCAAGCATCGCCTTGTCGATGTCCTGAAGAATGACGACGACATGCTTGGGATCTCCCTTGGGCGCAAGACGACCGACGGAGCGCAACCCCTCGATGATGGCGCCAGCATCGCCGAACTGCGGGTAGATCGCCTTGATGTCGGGATAGCGAGCGAAGGCGTCCTGGATCGCCTTCACCTCGGCCTCCGGCTGGCCCGCCGTATCGACCAATTCGACGACCTGGATCGCGTGATTGTCGCCGATCCCCTTCATCATGCCGTTGTGGCGGTCCTGGCAGATCGGCGCCGCGCGAATGCCCCAGATTTCGAGCACGCGATAGGGCTTGTCCGCTGTCGCGCCCGCCGCCTCGGCTTCCTTGGTGAACACCTTGCCGATCTGGCCATTGGCGTCCATCGCGTCGGCGAGATAGCCGGCGAAGCCCGTGAGCTTGTCAGTCTTGGCCGGGATCACCCAGTCATAAACGTCAATACCGGCAGCAGTCGCCTTCTCGATCGTGCTGGCGATCGAGCCCGGGTCCATCGGCTGCATGATGACCGCGTCATAAGCGCGCGTCGCGATCGCATCCTCGAGCGCGTGGATCTGCTTCTGCGCGTCAAATTCGGCGGAAACCGCGGTGACCTTCGCCCCTGCCTGCTCCAGCTGATATTTGGCCAGATGTTGCGCCACCACCTGGTAATCGTCACCCATCCAAACCGGCAGGTACAGCACGCGGTATGGCGAGCCATCCTTTTTGACCGCGAGGCCTTTGTATGGGTTCCACTGCACGACGTTCGGGTCGATCAAATTCTTGATGCGACCCCAATCGGCGTCGGACATGCCCGCGGGGCGATCCTCCGCCAGCGCCGCGCCCGGCAGGCCCAAAAGAAGGAGGGCCGCAAGCGCACCTCTTAATTTCATTCTTTCCTCCCGTATGCTTCGTCATCAGGCCGCGCCACCCGGCTCGGTCAGCGCGCGTTTCGGCTGGTTTCGGCGTCTCCAAGGCGCTCTGCGCGCCGGCGATGCCGACAGCGACCCGGCGACAAGTTCGCCACGCCTACAGAAGACCGCAGCGGCCCTTGCCGGCTCCAAACCTGTTGCAGCGTATCGAACGGCATCGGCGGCGAGCAATCGTATGTCGGAACGCGGGTATCGCAATCGGCGACGGGCGAAGGAGCGACGTCGCGATAAAGCCGCGCCTCTCTCGATCGGCGGCTGAGCGTGGGGCGCGCTAGATGGAATCCACCCGAATCCACGCGTGATCCTCGATCGATTTCATGACCGCGTCCACGACCTGCAGCGTCTTCCAGCCATCGTGGAAGTCGGTTTGCGGCCGACCGCCGGAGGCGATCGCCTGGATGAAGTCGTTCAGTTGAAGAATCTTGGTCTCGGTATAGCCGAGGCCGTAGCCTTGCACAGGCCAGAACGCCTCGCCGTAGGGATGCATGGGACCCATGACGATCGTGCGGAATCCTTCGCGGTCAGCCGGATCGCCGCGGTCGTAGTACTGCAACTCGTTCATGCGCAGCCAGTCGAAATAGAGCGTGCCTTTTTCGCCGTGAATTTCAAAGCCGAACGAATTCTTGCGGCCGGCGCTGAAATGCGTCGCCTCGATGAAGCCATAGGCTCCGCCCTCAAAGCGCATCATGAATGCCGCGTTGTCGTCGACGTCGACCGGCCCCTTCTTCTGGTTGGAGCCCGCGACGACTCCGGCGGGCGGCGCGAAGGGAGAGACGATCGTCCTTTCCTCGATGAACGTGTCGGCGAGGCCGCAGACCTCCGAGATCTCACCGACCAGAAAGCGGCCAAGGTCGATCACGTGGCTTCCGATGTCGCCGAGCGAGCCGGTGCCGGCGAGCGCCTTCTGAAATCGCCAGGTCAGCGGAATGTTCGGGTCCATCGGCCAGTCGGCGAGCCACCAGCCGCGAAAATCATAGAGGCGGCCGAGCCTCCCCTCGTCGATCATCTTCTTGGCCGTCTGCACCGCCGGACAGAAGCGCCAATTGAACGCGGTCTGATGCTTGACCCCCGCCTTCTCGACGGCGTCGAGCATTTCCTTCGCCTCGACGGCGTCCATCGCCAGCGGCTTTTCGCAGCAGATGTGCTTGCCCGCGGCCGCGGCGGCGAGGACGATCTCCCGGTGCAGGCTGTTCGGCACGAGGATCAGCAGCACGTCAACTTCGGGATCCTCGACGGCGGCCCGCCAGCCGACGGCCCAGCGGTCGTAGCCATAGCGCGCGGCGTTGTCGCGCGCGCTGTCCGCCTCGATGTCGACCATCAGCGTGCGTCGCGGCATGGCCGCCGGTGGCCAGTACCACATCGGGATCTGTGCAAGCGCCGGCGCATAGGCCTTGCCCATCAGTCCCGCGCCGATCTGAGCGAATCGAAGCTCCCGCACCGTATTCTCCTCCCTTGGGCGGCGAGCGAAGTCGCCTTGAGCCCCTTCAGCAAGGCGAAGCGGCTTCGCCTCGCTCCGAAACCCTCGCCGCGCGCGTCATGCGCGTTCCGGCGATCCCGCGTTCGACCCGGCGGGCGAGCGCCGCGCCAGTCCCTTGAAGGCCCTGGTCGTCCCCTCGATCGCCGACTCCACCGGCAGACGCTCCATGCTGGAGGCGCCGACGAAACCATCGATGTCGGTCTTCGCGAGAATGAAGGCGAAGTCTTCGACGAGCGCGATCGGCCCACCGTGACAAAGCGCGATGACGTCGGCCTTTTCCCCGCGCGCCGCGTCGGCGATCGCCTGGGTGAGGGCCGCCGCGGCTTCGAGCGCGATGACCTGGGGCTGGCCAACCGATCCCCCGACGGTGTTGCCCATGTGGGCGACGACGACGTCGACGCCGGCCCGCGCCATCGCCACCGCCTCTTCCGGGGTGAACACATAGGCCAGGGTGAACAGCCCGGCCTCGCCGGCCGCGCGGATCATATCGACTTCGCGCTGAAAGCCGAGACCGGAGGATTCGAGTCCGGCGCGAAGCTCGCCCTCGAGCCAGGCGATCGACGGAAAATTGATGACGCCGGAAAAGCCCAAATCGATCAATTCACGAAGAAAATGCGACATTTCGCGCGTCGGATCGGCGGCGAAAACACCCGCTATGACGGGCGTGTCGCGCGTCACCGGCAAAACCTCGCGCTCGCCCATCTCCTTGACGATGCCGTTGGCGTCCCCAATCGGCAAATAGCCGCAAAGCGACGAATAGCCGGTCATCCGATACCGGCCTGAATTGTAAATGATGACGAGGTCCGCCCCGCCTCTCTCGGCGAATTTCGCGGAAAGCCCTATGCCCGCGCCCGCGGCGATGATCGGATGACCGTCGCCGAGCGTCTTCCGCAGCCGCGCCAGAACGCCCTTACGCGTGAACTGCATCTGACGTCTCGGTCCGCACGAGTTTCAGAAGCTGGTTCGCGGCTTCGGTCGCGAACTCCAGGCTGTTGATATCCGTGTCCATTTCCACCACGACGACGTTAGGCGCGACGTTGGCGCGCAGAGCGCGCAAAGAGCGCCTCGTCCGCGTTCTCGTCGAAGAAGGGCTTGCCGGCGACGTCAATCGCAGAGACGCCCCTCCTGGGGATCATCAGCACTGTCGGGCCTTTCGCGCGGTTGAGCTTGGCCGCAATGACGCGGCCGAGTTCGGCATTCTCCTCGCGCGTCGTGCGCATCAACGTGACCAGCGGATTGTGCTGATAGAATTGGCGCTCGGAATATTTCGCGGGCACGCTGTCGCGCGCGCCGAAATTGACCATGTCCAGCGCACCGAGGGAGACGACCTGCGGCACGCCTTTTTCTCCCGCCGCCTCCAGTCGATGTGGCCCCGCGCTGAGCACCCCGCCGGCCAATTCGTCGGCGAGTTCCGTCGTGGTCATGTCGAGCACGCCGACGACGAAGCCGGCGCGAATAAGCTCCTCCATCGTGCGACCGCCGCTGCCCACCGCATGGAAGACAAGAACCTCGTAGCCCGCCTGCTCAAGCGCTTCGCGCGCCTTGGTCACGCAGGCCGTCGTGACGCCGAACATCGTGGCGGCGATCATCGGCTTGGCGGCTCGACGTCTGCGGCGGATCGATCTTGACCATGCCGGCGATCGCTCCGGCCGCATTGGCGATTATGCGCGATGAAAGACGATTGACGCCGGCGACGTCGACGATCGACGGCATCATTGTAATGTCCTTCACGCCGACATAGGCGCTGGTGTCGCCGGAAGCGACGGTCGAGACGATGAGCTTCGGCACGCCGACCGGCAGCGCCTGCATCGCGATCGAGCCGAGCGTGGTGCCGCCGCCGCCGCCCATGGCGATTGCGCCGTCGATCCTGCCTTCGTCGTGCAGCCGCTTCAGCACAACCGCGGCCCCGGCGCTCATCGCCGCCACCGCTTTGCCGCGATCGCCCGCGGCGGCGAGCGCCTCGAGGCTGGCGCCGCCGGCCCGGGCGACCTCGACGGCGGCGATGTCGGGGGCGAACGGCGGCTGCCCGAACACGCCGACGTCAATGACCAGGGTCGCCACGCCCTGGCTCTCGATCTGCTGCTTGAGATAGGCGTATTCGGCGCCCTTGGTGTCCAGGGTTCCGACTATCGCGACGACCTTCTCGCCCATGGCTTCCATCCCGAACGGCGCGCAATCTCCCGCCATCGAGGTCGCTGACCGAGTTGGCGGGCGTGCTGCGTTGTGATAGCGCATCGTCGCCGCGCCAATCAGTTCTGCGACGGCAGCCCGGAACAGAAGCCGCTGCGCTTGCGTTCGCGGCGCTCGATTTTGAAATATTTCAAGATCATGTATGCACCGATTCCGAAGTCGAATACAAGAGCCGAGTCGGGTCAGCCGAGGGCGCGCCCGCTGTCACACCGGCGCGGCGCCGGCGCTATGAAATCGGGTCCGACGCGTCTGGATCCTGCCTGGAGGTCAGAGCGCCGGGAACTTGGATGTCCGCCGAGACGGCGCAGGACTCCGCTGATCTCGCGTCGATCAAAGAAGGATGATGCCGTTATGCCGCGTAGCGTCGATCGCTTTCTCACCACCCATACCGGGAGCCTTCCTCGTCCGGACGATCTCATCCAGATGATGTACGCCAAGGAGGAGGGCAGGGCGGTCGACCGCGCGGAGCTGAACTCGACGAATTCGCCGCGCCGTCAAAAAGGTGGTCGACAAGCAGACCACCGCCGGCGTTGACATTGTGAACGATGGCGAGATGTCCAAGCCGAGTTATGCGACCTATGTGAAGGATCGCCTTTCGGGGTTCGGCGGCCTCGGCAACAGTTTCGTCTACCAGGACCTGGTCGACTTTCCCAACTTGGCCAAGAGGGTGTTTGGGGATCCCGGAAGGTCGCGCCGAAAGACCCCCGCCTGCAACGCGCCGATCGCCGTCTCCGATCCCGACGCGGTGTCGAGGGACATCGACAACCTCCAGGAGGCGGTGGGGGCGCGTCAGGCCGGGCGCAGCTTCATGACGGCCGCCTCGCCGGGGGTGATCTCTTTATTCTTCCACAACGACTATTATCCGACGCAGCGCGCCTACCTCGAGGCGATCGCCGAGGCGATGCGTCGGGAATACGAGGCGATCGTGGCGAGCGGATTTGACCTTCAAATCGACTGCCCCGACCTGGCGATGGGCCGCCACATTCAGTATGCGAGCCTGGAGCTTCCGGAGTTTCGAAAGCGCGCGGCGGAACACGTCGAGTTCCTGAACGGCGCGCTGGCCAACATCCCGCCGGAGCGCGTTCGCATGCACGTTTGCTGGGGCAACTACGAGGGTCCGCATCACTGCGACGTGCCCTTCGCCGAAATCGTCGACATCGTCTTTTCCGCGCGGCCGGCGGCGGTGTCGTTCGAAGCCGCCAATCCGCGTCATGCGCATGAATGGGCGCTGTTCGAGACGGTGAAATTGCCGGAAGGAAAGGTTCTGATTCCCGGCGTGATCGAGTTCGAAGTCCAATTTCATCGAGCACCCCGAACTCATCGCCAACAGAATCGGCAACTACGCGAAGCTCGTCGGACGCGAGAACGTCATTGCGGGCAGCGACTGCGGCTACGGCACCTGGGTGGGCCAAGCCGCTGTCGACCCAGATATCGTGTGGGCCAAATTGGCGGCTCTCGCCGAAGGCGCGCGGCTGGCGACCAAGCGTTTCTGGGCCTGAGGCGACGGCGCCGCGTGGCCGCGCAGCGTGACGAACGGACGGGGCGTCGGATGACCCCCCGGAATCAAGAGAGACCTCGAAAGCGTCAATGCAAAAGTACAGACGGACGCTGGAATTGACACGCAAGAAGCAGCCGAGGGGTTCGAGTCGAAAACCATCGCGGGGGTTCCGAATTGCGAAGCCGATTTCCTCTCTTTCCTGACTCTTGAGTTGCGCATTCGCCGATTTGTGGACGCGCTGACCACGCCACAATATTCCCAGTGGTTACTTGTTCGTTGTCGGTCGGCGCTCGGCCAGTCCGCTTCAACGCCGGCTCTTGAAGCGCGATGACAACAGCTTCTTGCCCGGAGCGCGGTTCGAGCCGCGCCTCCGTCATCCCTCCGCTGATGCTGGCGCGCCAAGCTGTCGTGTGATCCGCAAGGCGGCGCAGGCGGCGCCGTAGCCATTGTCGATATTGACGGCGCATACGCCAGGGGCGCAGCTTGCCAGCGAAGCGTGCAGCGCCGCCGTGCCGCCCGACGCCACCCCATAGCCGACGGACGTCGGCAGCGCGATCACCGCGCCGGAAACCAGTCCACCGATCACGCTGACCAGCGCAGCGTCCATACCCGCCGCCACAATCACGACGGGAGAGAGTCTGATCTCCTCCAGGCGCTCGAGGATTCTCCACAGGCCGGCGACGCCAACGTCGCAAAATTCCCTGAAGGGCTGACCGGCGAAGAACAGGGTTCGCGACGCCTCCCGCCCGACCGGCAGATCGGAGGTTCCCGCCATGACGATAGCGACCGGCGCGGCGACGCGCAAGGCATGGGGCCGCCCGAAGATGGCGGTGCGCGAGAGGGGGTCGAAATCGAGTTGGGGACCGTGCCGCGCGGCAAGGCCTTCAAATCTGGATTGGTCGAGGCGAGTGAGCAGCAGCCCGGCGGCGCTCCCGCCCACGCTATCGATGATCGCCGAGATCTGGTTGACCGTCTTGCCTTCGCAAAATATCGCCTCGTCCAGACCGATCCGGCCTCTTCGTTCGTGATCAAGCCGGAATTCGCCCGTCATGCCCGCCCACGCAGAAAGGCGCTGCCGTTACGATAGGATGCGAATGTCAGATTGATGGCGGGGACCAGCCCGGCGAAGGCTTGATCGACCTGAATTCGCACGTCGTCCTCACGCTCGCCTTTGACTGCCGCCAGCGTTCCAGGATCGAGCTCGATGACGATTCCCCGCGCCCGAACGCGACAGCGCACGACGCCATGGGGATAATCTTTGGCGAGACCGCGTTCGACGACATGAATCGCGCGCAAGACTTCGGGACGAATCGCGGCGCCGGTTTCCACGCGGCTCGAAAGGCAGGGGGCGGCCGGCAGTTCCGACAGCGCGCCGAGGCCGATCGCCCGCGCCAGCGATCGCACGCCGTTCTTGTCGATCTCGGCCTCGAGATAGGGATGGCGGACGGCGTGGTTTCTGGCCGCGTCAAGTCCGGGCCGATATTCGCCGAGGTCGTCAAGATTGGCGCCCGAAAGGATCTGGGCGTCGGTCTGGCGCGCGATGCGCCCGTAGAGATGGGTCTTGCAGAAGAAGCAGCGATTGACCGGATTGGCCATATAGGCGGCGTCGCCGAATTCGCCGGCGTCCACAATATGCAGGCGCCAGGTCCGGGCGACCGCGAGCCGCTCGACACGGGCGGTCGCCTCGCCCGGAACCGCCGGCGAAACGGCGTGAAACATCTCGACGCAGTCGCCCAACATCGTGTGAGCGAAGGTCGCGAGCGTCAGACTGTCCACGCCGCCGCTCACCGCGACCGCCAGCCGTTGGGGCATGCCAAGCAGAACGCCTTCAAGCCGATCCGCGACGCTCGCCTCGCGCAGTGATCCGTTCCCCATTCAGCGGCTTCCTTTCTCCGCGCCCGCGGCCACGCCCTGTTTGTCCGGCCCCGTTTCGCTCCAACGCCTTCGCCTCAGCTTCGCGGCGGAGGCGCTGCCGTGCGATGTGACCGCGATGTCTGGCGACATCGTCGGCTTCGGTCTTGCCGCTTGGCGCGCCGTCCGGCCTCTCGACGAGCTTCACCCGCAATTTCTCGCCCCCGATTTCGATCGTGTCAAAATCGCGTCGCAAGATTGCGCCTTCGGTCAGTTGGTATCTTAGCCCGATGGTGGTGGTTTCCTCAAAACAGGCGGCGATGGCGCTCTCCAGTCCTGTCGGGGAAACCAGCACCTGGACATGCGCGGCCAGCCGTCCTTTCTTGCCGAGAACGGAGCTCTGCGTGACGTCGAGGACGTCCGGTAGCGTCCGGATGTGTTCGAGGCCCGCCGCCAAGTCCTCGGCCGACTGGTCGTCGATCTCGAACGTTATGACGCCCAACTGGCGACGACCGATCTGGCCTCCCGCCAGGTCCGGCGTCTGCGCGGCCTCTTCGTCGAACGCCAGCGCGCGCAGGCAATTGCTGAGGCCGGGCAAGGTTCGCGCGCCAAATCCGGTCCCGCAGCGCGACAGTCGCCGAGGCCGCTCGTGCGACGTCGCTCGGGGGTCGATGAGGTAGCGCGCGATCGCCGCGCCGGTCGGCGTCACGCGTTCGCCGGGAACGCCGTCGTCGATGGTCTCCAGCCCTCGCATCAGGAGCGCCGTCGCCGGCGCTGGCAAAGGCATAACGCCATGCGCCGTTCGCACGCGCCCCGAGCCGATCGGCAAGGGCGCCGACGTCCAGCGATCCGCGCCAAGCAGCGCGATCAGTTGCGCGGCGGCCACGATGTCGACGATGGAGTTGATCGCGCCGACTTCGTGAAACGCGACCAACGCTTCATCGACGCCATGCACCTCGGCCTCGGCTTTGGCCAGGAGGCCGAAGATTGCGAGCGCGTGCTTCTTCGCTTCCACATCGAGACTTGAACGCACGAGATCGGCGCGAATATCCGCCCATTTGGTATGCCCGACGTGATCTCTTTCGGTAGCGGCGTCCGGATGATCACCCTTCGGTCCGTGAGGATGGGCGTGGTCGTGAGTGGGTTCGGCGATCCGCGACCGCGTCTCGGCTTTCGCGTTGGCGGCAACGAGAAAGCGGCTTCCGGTCAAAATGTGATCGCGATGCGGCGCGAGCCTGCATTGCGCGTCGTCCCCAAGCTTCAGCGAGGCGACCGCCGATTCCACTTGCGGCCAAAACTCCGGAAACGCGTCGAGGAGGGCGGCGACGAACATGTCGCCAGACCACCCCCCGAGCGGTTGAAAATGTATCTCCAAGCGATTCTCCGCTTCCTTGACCAGGCGGGCCATTTTTGAATGGCCGACCATAACCCATCCGGGGTCCCGGCGCCTCGCTGGCCGATCGGGCGTCTCGGCATTCAATCAACTCGACAGGTCGCCGGAAGTCGATGTCAGTCCGAACGAAGGCGGAAAGCGCTTGAACAAGTCTTCAAATGCCGCATGATGACGCCTGCCGTCGCCCGGAAGCAGCGACGATGTGTCGGGGCGGTCGTTTGCCGACGTGCTGAAGAGGGAGCGCCGATTTGACGGATTCCGAGACGATCGCCATTTCGTATGGACGCGGCCATCTTCCGTTGCATATGCCGGCAGGCGCACGCGTCACCACGATCGCCAAGCTTGCGCCGCCGAAGCTGCCCGACGCCGCCGCGGCGGTTCGAGCGGCGTTCGCCCAACCGGTCGGCGCCGAGCCGCTGGCGAAGCTGGCGCGGGGGCGCAGCAGCGCCTGCATTCTCGTCTGCGACATCACGCGGCCGGTTCCCAACCGGTTGTTTCTGAGGCCGATGATTGAGATCATGGTCGCCTCCGGCATTCCGCTCGATGGCATCGTCATTCTCGTCGCCACCGGCCTGCATCGCCCGAACCTTGGCGAAGAATTGGCGGAGGTGGTGGGCGACCCCTGGGTCATGGAGCGGGTTCGCATTGAAAATCACGATGCGCGCAACGACGCCGATCATGTCGACCTCGGATTCACCACGGCGCGGGGAACTCCGATCAAGCTCGATCGCCGGTTCGTCGAAGCGGACTTGCGCATCGCGACCGGTCTGGTGGAGCCTCATTTCATGGCCGGCTGGTCGGGCGGACGCAAGGTCATCGCGCCGGGGGTCGCCCACCACGAAACCATCCGCACGTTTCATTCGGCGCGGTTCATGGAAGATCCGCTGGCGGTTCAATGCAATCTGATCGGCAACCCGTTGCATGAGGAACAGCTCGAGATCGTCCGCCGGCTCGGCGAGGTCTATGGCCTCAACACCGTCATCGACGAGGACCGCGATCTGATCTGCGTCAACTTCGGCGAGATCATCGCCAGCCACGCGGCGGCGGTCGACTTCGTGAACGGCGTCGTCCGCGTTCCCGCGACGCGCAGGTTCAGGACGCTGGTGACGTCGTCGGCCGGCTATCCGCTCGACAAAACCTACTATCAGACGGTCAAGGGCATGGTGACGCCGCTCGACATTCTGGAGCCCGGCGGCACGCTGATCATCGCCTCGGAATGTTCCGAGGGATTCGGCTCGGCGGAGTTTCGCGCCGCGCAGCGCCGCCTGATCGACCTTGGACCCGAAAGGTTCCTCGCCACCCTGACCGCCAAATCCCTCGCCGACGTCGACGAGTGGCAGACCGAAATGCAGCTCAAGCCGATGCGCGTCGGCCGCATCGAACTCTACACCTCGGGTCTGTCGGCGGAGGAGCGCGCGATAACCGGCGTCGAGATGATCGGGGATGTCGACGCGGCGATCGCCCGCAGCGTGACGCGCGCCAACGATCCCGCCATCGCGGTGATCCCCGAAGGCCCCTACGTCGTTCCCTATTTCCGTCCGGACCGACCTTCGGCCGCTTGAGGCGCGAAAGCGGATCAGGGCGCGCGGACGCGGCCTCGGCTGGCGCCATCTGCAAATGCTTGCGCTGCGGGTCAAAATCGGAAGCGCCAAAAGCCAGATCAGCGGCGCCAATAAAATGAAACTCCTCCGAACGATCGCGAAGTCTGGAAGAGGATCTGGCTTGGAGCTTCGTGCGAACCGCGTTCGCAGTTTCGCTGCGAATTGGCTCCCCGAGCAGGACTCGAACCTGCGACCATTCGATTAACAGTCGAATGCTCTACCAGCTGAGCTATCGGGGATCACGCCGGGCGTGCGCGCATATAGCACGAAAAACCGGCTTGAAAAGCAGCAAATTCGGCGGCGCGGCGCGCCGCGTTCGTCGCCCGGCCGCGCCGCGCGCCATTGCGCTCGCCCGCGTGCGGCGCCAGTTTCGGACCATGCTCGATCCCGCCCGCTGCCCCGAACTGCTGACCCCTCGCCAGATGGCGCCGGCCGACCGGTTGACCATCGAGGCGGGAACGCCGGGCATCGCGCTGATGGAGCGCGCCGGCGCGGCGGTGGCCGACGCAGGCGGCGCGCCTCGCGCGCTCGGCCGGGCGAATCGCGGTGCTGTGCGGGCCTGGCGGCAACGGCGGCGACGGGTTCGTCGCCGCGCGGCTGTTGCAAGCGCGCGGATTTCGCGTCCGCGTCGCCCTCCTCGGCGATGTCGCCTCGTTGCGCGGCGATGCGGCGTTGGCCGCAGCGCGCTGGGGCCAGCCTGTGGCGCCCGCCGCCGACTTCACCCTTGGCGAGGCGGACCTCGTGGTCGACGCGTTGTTCGGCGCGGGGCTCGACCGCGATCTTACCGGACCGGCGCGCGATTGCGTCGAGCGCATCAACCAATACGGCCGCAGCGGGCGTCCGGTCCTGGCGGTCGACGTGCCCTCGGGGATCGACGGGGAGACCGGCGCCGAGCGCGGCGCGGCGGTGCGGGCGACGGCCAGCGTCACGTTCTTTCGCCTGAAGCCGGGCCATCTGTTGCTGCCTGGGCGCGCGCGATGCGGCGCGCTCGCGGTCGCCGACATCGGCATCGGCGCGGCGACGCTTGCCGCTATCGGCCCCAAAGCCTTCGCCAACGTCCCGGCGGTGTGGCGCGCCGCCTTTCCCGGCTTGCGGCCGGGCTCCAACAAATATTCGCGCGGCTCCGCGCTAGTGCTGTCGGGAAGCGCCAGCCACACCGGCGCGGCGCGGCTGGCGGCGCGGGCGGCGCTGCGGGTCGGCGCCGGTCTTTCGACCCTCGCCAGCCCGCTCGACGCGGTCGCGGTCAACGCGGCCCATTCGACGGCGGTGATGGTCGCCCCGTTCGACGGAGCAGCCGGTTTTGCTGAATTGCTGGCCGACGGCCGGCGGAACGCGGTCGTCATGGGGCCGGGCGCCGGGGTCGGGCCGGCGACCAGGGCGCTGGTCGCGGCGGCGCTCGGCGGCGATCGGAGCGGCTCCGTTCGCTCCTTCGTGCTCGACGCCGACGCCTTGACCAGTTTCGCCGGCGACGCCAAGGCGCTGGCCTTGCTGACCCGGACAGGGCGGATCGATACGGTGATCACGCCTCACGATGGAGAATTCCTCAGATTATTCAAAGGCGAAGATGAAATCTTGAATCTGTCGTGCAAACTGGCGTGCGCTCGCGCGGCGGCGACGTTTCTCGGCGCTGTCGTCGTTTCGAAGGGCGCCGACACAGTGGTCGCCGAGCCGGGCGGGCTCGCCACCATCGGCCTCGATCTGCCGCCGACCCTGGCGACCGCGGGTTCCGGGGACGTGTTGGCGGGCTTGATCGGCGGGCTGCTGGCGCAGGGGATGCCGGCATTCGAGGCGGCGAGTTGCGCCGTCTGGCTGCACGGCGCGGCGGCGCACGCCTTTGGACCGGGCCTCATCGCCGAAGATCTGACGGAAACGCTACCGCTGGCGCTGCGCGAGTTGGCGGGATGACGGCGAGAAGTTGCGTCGCGCGGCTTTGGCGAGGACAATTGGCAAGAATTTACCGCATCAGGGCGCCGATTCGTCGCTCAGATAGCTCTTCTCCTCGACGATATCCGATCCGGTGAGCTCGTTGATCCGGCGCTTGATCGCCGCGCGGCGGTCATTCTCGATGTAGACCGAGCGCGCCAATTCGACGAAGTCGGAGCCGAACGCGCCGCGCCGTTCGCACGCCCGCTTGGCGTCCTCGATGTCCCACAGCCTGGCGTTGACCTCGGCAAGGCGGCCGGTCAGCGCGGCAAGCTCAGGCGAATGCGGCAATTCGCGGTTCGATATCGCTTCCAGCAGACGCAACTCATGAGCAACATTTGGTTTTTTCGCCATGCCGATGCGCTCTGCCTTGATGCGCAGGATCGTGATCTTGTCGATCAATTCGCCGGCGGAGACGGGAACGTGGATCAGCATGGCGGTCCAAACGCGAGGCGGCGACGGGCCGCGCCCGGACGATCTTTCACACACTACGCGGGAGTGGACAATGTCGGCGTGAGCGCTCGCTAGCCGACTGCGAACATCGTCATCACCCCGGCCGCCTGCTGCTCGGGAATCGCCGATTCGATCGGCCAAAGGCCAGGATTGTCGGCGACAAACGCGACATGGCTGGTCTTGCCGGGCGCGATCAGCACGCTGTCGCGCCAATAAGGCTCCCAACCGTCGTCCATTGGATGAAGCAGGCGCATGACATGGCCGTGCAAGCGGATGGCCTGGACAACCGCGGTCTTGTTGACGAGCCCCAGCGTCACCGGGGCGCCGCGCGCGACCGCGAAAAGCGGCTTGGCCGGCCAGGTGGAAAGCGTCGCGCCATTGATCGAAAACGGGCCGGCGGCCCCGCCGGCGATGACGATGTCCACACGCGTGGCGCGACCGAGGTCGATTTCGCGCGGCAGGAGCGGATTGGCGTCGAGGCCGGCGACAGGCGGGCGCCGCGGGACCGGGGGGCCGGTCGCGGTCAGCACGATCAGCGGCCGATCCGGTTCGGCGGGGGCGCCAAGCAGGATGAAACGGACGTCAGCCCCCGCGCTCGGCATGTCGAACATCATGTCGAAACGGGCGCCCGGACCGATCGGGAAAGTGCTCCGCAACGGCTCGAACGGTTCACCGGGCTGGCCGTCCAGCGCGATGATCAGGGGCTTCACCCCGGCGACGCCGATCACTATGACGCGCGCGGCCGCGTTGGCGAGGCGCAGACGCACGCGGGCGCCCGGCGCCGGATGCAGCGCGAGCGGCGTCGCGCCGTTGTTGACGGCGACCTGCGCGGTAGGCTGGACACTTCCATGGGTCAGACCGGGGGCAGCGAAATCGTCCCGCGCCGCGCCGTCCGCACCGAGACGCCACTCGGCGAGGATGACGATGACCTCCAGATCGAGCGCCGGCGGCGCGGCTTCCTCAACCACGATCGGCCCGTACAGGCCGCGCCCGACCTGACCCGGCGTCGCGGCGCCGGCGTGCGGCCGATACAAATTGAAGCCGGAATCGGGCGGCGTGAAACGGTAGTCGAAGCTGTCGCCGGACGGAACGGCCGGCTGGGTAAGCCCGCCGATCCCCGCCATCGCATTGGCGATGCGCAGGCCGTGCCAGCACAGCGTCGTCGGCTCCGACAGCCCGTTGATCAGCCGGACCTTCAGCTCCGCGCCCTTGCGCAGCCGCAGCAGCGGTCCCGGCGTCGCGCCTTCATAGCCGAGCGCGTCGGTAAGCGCGGCGGGAGCCTCGAGAATCTGCGCTTTGGCGGGCCCCGCCCGGAAAAGCCGAAAGCCGTCCGCCGCCAGGCGCGCGGCGGCGGGTTGGGCCGATGTCCCCGCGCCAAACGCCACCCACAACGAGGCCGAAACCCCCGCGCGCAACGCGTCGCGGCGATCGAGGCTCATCGCGCCGCGCTCTGGCGACGCTCCCGGCGTGGGTCGGTCTGTTGTTTCATTGTGAACCAATCGGCGCGGCGCGGACCTTGCGTTGCTGTCCGGTTCCCGTGGCCCGGGCGCGATTGCGGCGGCCTTCGTCCGGGGCGACGGGACGACGAGACTTAAGCGTTGGAGAAGCGTTTGTGAGCAAGTTTGTCGCTTTCGCCGGCGCGGCCGCCGTGGTGACTTGTTGCCTGTGGCTGACGCCGTGGAAATCTCTTGCCGCCGAGGCGCACGACGTCGGCGCTACGATTGTCCTGGCGGGCGGTCTGTTCACCGTCGCGATCGCCGTGTTGATCCGGGACTAGCGGTTTTTCGCCCGAAATCCAAGTCGGCCCGCTTTGGCGCTTTTTTTGTGGCGCGGGCGGCGCAAGATGGTATAGACCGCGCCCGATGCGGCGGGCCTCCCACGCAAGGCGGTTGGATGCGGGCGTGGCGGAATTGGTAGACGCGCCGGATTTAGGTTCCGGTGGCGAGAGTCGTGGGGGTTCGAGTCCCTCCGCCCGCACCATGATCGATGCGCGGCTGCCAGCGGCTTGTGATCGCCGAGTCGATCGTCATGGGGTTCGGTCGCCCGTCGTGCGGGCCGTCGAAGGTTTTTATCATTACGAGGCGGGTTTGACATGCAAGTGACCGAGACGCTTTCGCAGGGGCTGAAGCGCGAATACAGCATCGTGCTGCCGGCGACAGATCTTGCCGCGCGTCTCGACGGCCAGCTGGCCGACATGAAGAACAAGATCAGGATCAACGGCTTCCGGCCCGGCAAAGTCCCCGTCGCTCACCTCAAGAGGGTCTATGGCCGCTCCGTAATGGCCGACGTCGTGCAGGAGGCGATCACCGAGGCGAACAAGCAGATCGTCGACGAGAACGGCCTGCGCCTCGCGCAGGAGCCGAAAGTGGAGCTGCCGACCGACCAGGCTTCCATCGAAGCCGCGCTGGAGGCGCGCGGCGACCTCAATTTCAAGGTGGCGCTCGAAGTGCTCCCGAAGTTCGACGTGGGCGCCTTCGACGATATTTCCCTGGAGCGTCCGGTGGCTGACGTGGAGCCTGCGGACGTCGACCGGGCGCTGGACCGTCTGGCCGACAACCGGCGCACCTATGCCGACAGACCCGAGGGCGCCAAGGCTGAGAGCGGCGACCGTGTCACCGTCGATTTCGTCGGCAGGATCGCCGGCGAACCGTTCGAGGGCGGAACGAGCGAGAATATCGAAGTGATCCTCGGCTCCAATACGTTCATTCCCGGCTTTGAGGAGCAGCTTCTTGGCGTTGTCGCCGGCGAGCGCCGCGCCGTGGAGGCGACCTTCCCGGAGGCCTATGTCAATCGCGCGCTGGCCGGGCAGAAGGCGGCTTTTGACGTCACGGTCAAGGCGGTCGCCTCGCCCGAGCCCTTCGCGATCGACGAAGATTTCGCCAAGAGCCTCAATTTCGAGAGCCTCGACAAGCTCAAAGAAATGATCTCGGGCAATCTAAACAACGAATATTCAAGGCTTTCGCGCGAAAAGTTGAAGCGCCAACTCCTGGACGCCCTCGACAAGCGCTATTCGTTTGAACTTCCCGACGGGCTGGTGTCGCAGGAGTTCGAATCGATCTGGCGGCAGGTCGAACAGGAGCAGAAGGCGTCCGGCCGCAGCTTCGCCGAGGAAAACACCACAGAGGAAGCGGCGCGCGCCGACTATCGCCGGATTGCCGAGCGACGGGTGCGCCTCGGACTGCTTCTGGCGGAGGTCGGCTCCAAGGCCGAGGTCAAGATCGCCGACGAGGAAGTCTCCAGCGCGCTGATCGCGCGCGCCCGCGCCTATCCAGGGCAGGAAAAGCAGATCTGGGATTACTACCGCAACAACCCTCAAGCCCTGGCTGAGCTGCGCGCGCCGATCTACGAGGAGAAGGTCGTCGACTTCATTCTGACGCAGGCCAAAGTGGACGAGCGCAAGGTCACGCGCGAAGAACTGATGAAGGCCGACGAAGAGGAGGCCGCGCCGGCGACCTGAACGGCAACGCCGGGCAGGGAGGGCGAGGCATTCCACCCTGGCCGGCGTCGTCGGGCCGGGCTCTGCCCGGCGGGAAACCCGCCGTTGCTTGTGCGATTTGTCACGCGATCGCCCGCCCGACGCCGACAAGCCGGCCGTTCCGACGGCTCTTTAACAACCGCGCCGTCGTCATTATGTTGCGGGCTTCGCCTCCCCGCCCGATTCCCCGAAAGCGAGATCCATGCGCGACCCGATCGACTATTATCAAAACAATCTGGTGCCGATCGTCATCGAGCAATCCGCCCGGGGCGAGCGCTCGTTCGACATCTTCTCGCGGCTGTTGCGGGAGCGGATCATCTTCATGGTCGGTCCGGTCGACGATCTGTCGGCCTCACTTGTCGTCGCCCAATTGCTTTTTCTTGAAGCGGACAATCCCAAGAAAGAAATTGCGCTGTATATCAATTCGCCGGGCGGCGTGGTCACCTCCGGCCTGTCGATCTACGACACGATGCAGTTCATTCGGCCCAAGGTCTCGACAATGTGCATCGGCCAGGCGGCGTCGATGGGGTCGCTGTTGCTGTGCGCTGGCGAGAAGAACATGCGCTATGCGTTGCCCAACGCCAGGATCATGGTCCATCAGCCTTCGGGCGGCTTCCAGGGGCAGGCCTCGGACATCCAACGCCATGCCGAGGACATCCTCAAAATCAAGCGCCGGCTGAACGAGATCTATGTCCATCACACCGGGCGCGACTATGATTCCATCGACAAGACTCTCGATCGCGACCATTTCATGTCGGCCGAGGAAGCCAAGTCTTTCGGCATTGTCGACGAGGTCGTGACCAAACGAGCGGACGAAGCGCCAGAGGCAAAAACGTGATTGATAACTTCAAGTTGTTCGTAAAAACTAACCGTTCTGATTAACTGTTCGGGTGCCGGCTTGGCGCGACCCTTCGGGCATCCAGGCCCTCGGCGCGGGAGCGTTGCGCGACATTCCGCCCGGGCGCGACTTGATTTGCTGATGGTTATCGTGGTTGCATCGTTGCAGCGCCTCGCGTCGTTGGCGGCAACGAGCGCTTCGACGCCAATTCGGACGCTTCGCCGGCAGGAAGTCATCGCTACGGTTTGTTAGGGTGGTGCGTTTAGGTTTGCTAGCTCGGGCGTCCGCGAAGTCGTAAGACGGAAGCGGCGGTATGGAGACGACAATGGCCAAAGCCGAAGGCGACGCCAAGAACACGCTCTATTGTTCATTCTGCGGCAAGAGCCAGCATGAGGTGCGCAAGCTGATCGCCGGGCCGACGGTGTTCATCTGCGACGAATGCGTCGAACTGTGCATGGACATCATCCGCGAGGAGAGCAAGACCTCGCTGGTCAAGAGCAAGGACGGCATCCCGACGCCCCGTGAGATCTGCAAGGTCCTGGATGACTACGTCATCGGACAGCCGCAGGCCAAGCGCGTGCTTTCTGTGGCCGTGCACAATCACTACAAACGCTTGAATCACGCCACCAAGCACAGCGACGTCGAACTCGCCAAGTCGAACATCCTGCTGATCGGACCGACCGGGTCGGGCAAGACGCTGCTGGCGCAGACGCTGGCGCGCATTCTTGATGTGCCGTTCACGATGGCCGATGCGACGACGCTCACGGAAGCCGGCTATGTCGGCGAAGACGTTGAGAACATCATTCTCAAATTGCTTCAGGCCTCCGACTACAACGTCGAGCGCGCGCAGCGCGGCATCGTCTATATCGACGAAATCGACAAGATCAGCCGCAAGTCGGACAATCCGTCGATCACCCGCGACGTGTCGGGCGAGGGCGTTCAGCAGGCCCTGTTGAAAATCATGGAAGGCACGGTCGCCAGCGTTCCCCCGCAGGGCGGGCGCAAGCATCCGCAGCAGGAATTTCTGCAGGTGGATACGACCAATATCCTGTTCATCTGCGGCGGCGCCTTCGCCGGACTCGAGCGCATCATTTCGGCGCGCGGCAAGGGCACGTCGATCGGCTTCAACGCCAAGGTGCAATCACCCGATGATCGGCGCACCGGCGAGGTTTTCCGCCATGTCGAACCTGAGGATTTGCTGAAGTTCGGATTGATTCCCGAATTCGTGGGGCGCTTGCCGGTGATCGCCACCCTCGAGGACCTCGACGAAGAGGCGCTCAAGAAGATCCTGACCGAGCCGAAGAACGCGCTCGTCAAGCAATACCAGCGGTTGTTCGAGATGGAGAACACCGACCTGACGTTCCAGGACGAGGCGCTGAACGTCGTCGCCAAAAAGGCGATCGAGCGGCGCACCGGCGCGCGCGGTTTGCGCTCGATCATGGAGGGCATCCTGCTCGACACCATGTTCGAATTGCCGGGCCTCGACAGCGTCGAGCAGGTGGTGATCGGTCCTGAGGTGGTCGATGGCAAGGCGCGACCTCTCTACATCTACTCCGAACGTGTCGAAAAGGCTGGCTAGACCAGCCGTTTGGGCCATTGCGCAATGGCTCTGCTGTCGTTCGAGCCCAGGCGCCGCAGTTCTATTGTGTCGTCGAACGAAACCCGACCAGGCTCCGTTCGAGGCGGCTTCGGTTTCGCGGCGAGGCTTGCGGAAGATCCGCTGAGGATCGGGCGCGACGGGTTCTTGAAACATCGGTCGCCCGCCGCCATCTTGGTCACGATCGCGTTGGCGTAATATCTTGCGTTGATTCGGTTAAGCGTCGAATCGCGACGCCCTTGGTCTGCGATTGCAGCGGGGTGTGCGAGCGGCGGCGGGGTGTGACGCCCGGTCGGGGTCGGGCCACGCAGGTTCATCGGCGCTTCAAGCCTGGGAGGAGCCTCGGTTCCTGCCCAGGTGGACACCAAACAGGAACTCCTATGACAAGCAATCGCAAGCCTCTCGCACCCGGCTCCGTGGACGTCTATCCGGTACTGCCGCTGCGCGACATCGTCGTCTTTCCGCATATGATCGTTCCGTTGTTCGTCGGGCGCGAGAAATCGATCCGTGCGCTTGAAGAGGTGATGCGCGCCGATAAGTCGATCCTCCTCGCCACGCAGATGAACGCGGCGGACGACGACCCGGCGACCGACGCCATCTTCAAGACAGGAACGCTCGCCACTGTCCTTCAATTGCTCAAGCTGCCTGACGGCACCGTCAAGGTGCTGGTCGAAGGCGCTTCACGCGCGCGCGTGCAAAGCTATCTGCCGACCGAAGGCTATTTCGAGGCGAAGGCCGAGGTGATCGCCGACGAAGCGCTCGACAAGGTCGAAGCCGAAGCGCTGTCGCGTTCGGTCGTTTCCGAGTTCGAGAGCTACGTCAAGCTCAACAAGAAGATTTCGCCCGAGATCGTCGCGGCGGTCGGCCAGATCACCGACTACGGCAAGCTCGCCGATACGATCGCATCGCATCTTGCGGTCAAGCTCGCCGACAAGCAGGCCATTCTCGAAATCAGTTCGGTCGCCAAGCGCTTCGAGAAATGCCTCGCGCTGATGGAGAGCGAAATCTCGGTCCTGCAGGTCGAGAAGCGCATCCGCACGCGCGTCAAGCGCCAGATGGAGAAGACCCAGCGCGAATATTACCTCAACGAGCAGATGAAGGCGATCCAGAAGGAGCTCGGCGACGAAGACGGCAAGGACGAGATGTCCGAGCTGGAGGAGCGCATCAAGAAGACCAAGCTGTCCAAGGAGGCGCGCGACAAGGCGACCACCGAGCTGAAGAAGCTGCGTCAGATGTCGCCGATGTCGGCCGAGGCGACGGTCGTTCGCAACTACCTCGACTGGCTGTTGTCGATTCCGTGGCAGAAGCGGACCAAGGTCAAGAAGGATCTTGCGGCGGCGCAGACGATCCTCGACGCCGATCATTTCGGCCTCGACAAGGTCAAGGAGCGGATCGTCGAATATCTCGCCGTGCAACAGCGCGCCAACAAGCTGACGGGGCCGATTCTTTGCCTCGTGGGTCCGCCTGGCGTCGGCAAGACTTCGCTCGGCAAGTCGATCGCCAGGGCGACCGGGCGTGAGTTCGTGCGCATGTCGCTGGGCGGCGTGCGCGACGAGGCGGAGATTCGCGGCCATCGGCGCACCTACATCGGTTCGATGCCCGGCAAGGTCATCCAGTCGATGCGCAAGGCCAAGTCGTCGAATCCGCTTTTCCTGCTCGACGAGATCGACAAGATGGGCATGGATTTCAGAGGCGACCCGTCTTCGGCGCTGCTCGAAGTGCTGGACCCGGAGCAGAACTCGACCTTCAACGATCACTATCTCGAGGTCGACTACGACCTGTCGCACGTGATGTTTGTGACGACCGCCAACACGCTGAATATTCCCCCGGCGCTGATGGACCGCATGGAGATCATCCGCATCGCCGGATACACGGAGGACGAGAAGGTCGAGATCGCCAAGAAGCATCTACTGCCCAACGCGACGGCCAAGCACGGGCTCGACGCGAAGGAGTGGGCGGTCGAAGACAGCGCGCTGCTGGAGTTGGTGCGCCGCTACACGCGGGAGGCGGGGGTGCGAAACCTCGAGCGCGAGATTTCGAACCTCGCGCGCAAGACGGTCAAGGAGTTGCTGACGACCAAGAAGAAGAGGATCGTCATCACCGGCGCCAATGTGTCTGAATACCTCGGCGTGCCGAAATATCGCTATGGCGAAATCGAGAACGACGATCAGGTCGGCCTGGTCACCGGACTGGCCTGGACGGAAGTGGGCGGCGAGTTGCTGACCATCGAAGGCGTGATGATGCCGGGCAAGGGGCGCATGACGGTCACCGGCAATCTGAAGGACGTGATGAAGGAGTCGATTTCAGCGGCGGCTTCTTACGTGCGCTCGCGCGCGGTGGATTTCGGCATTGAACCGCCGCTGTTCGATCGACGCGACATCCACGTTCACGTTCCCGAAGGCGCGACCCCCAAGGACGGACCCTCGGCGGGCGTCGGGATGGCCACGGTCATTGTCTCGATACTGACTGGCATTCCGGTGCGCCACGATATCGCGATGACCGGCGAGATCACTTTGCGCGGTCGCGTTCTGCCGATCGGCGGCCTCAAGGAGAAGCTGCTGGCGGCCTTGCGCGGCGGGATCAAGAAAGTCTTGATCCCCGAAGAGAACGCCAAGGATCTCGCCGAGATTCCCGACGCCGTGAAGAGCGGCCTCGAGATCGTGCCGGTGTCGCGGATGGACGAGGTGTTGAAGCATGCCCTCGTGCGCCTGCCGCACCCGATCGTCTGGGAAGAGGACGTCAAGGCGGTGAACAAACCGATCGTCCAGGAAGACGACGTCTCGGGAGTGGTCGCCCACTGACGGCGTTAGGCCGCCTCTCGTTGGCCGGATTGTTTGACATTGGGCCGCAAATCCGTGGGATTTGCGGCCCTTTTTGTCTTTTGATGTTGCGCAACGCGCAGAAAACCTATCTTTTTTGGTGAGTCGTCCGTCCAATCCCTTGCGTTTGCGCGAGATTTTAAGGAGCTATGAAACGTACGCCGGCGTCGATTCGCGTAAGCTTGGCATTGCCAGGATGCGGAAGCGACGATTGAAGCGCGCGGGCGTCGCGCAGAAGATCGGACCGACCAAAGGAGAGGCCAAATGAACAAGCTTGAACTCGTCGAACACGTCGCCAAGGAAGCCGAACTTTCGAAGGCGAGCGCCGCCGCCGCGCTCGACGCCGTACTGGACGGCATCGGCAAGTCGCTCAAGAAGGGCGACGAAGTTCGCCTGGTGGGGTTTGGAACGTTTTCCGTGCGCGAGCGCGCGGCCGGCAAGGGACGCAATCCCGCGACCGGCAAGGAGATCAAGATACCCGCCTCGAAGAATGCCCGCTTCAAGGCCGGCGCCGCGCTCAAGGGGAGCCTGAACAAGGCCAAAGCGGTCAAGAAATAATCGCCAGGAGCCGTCGATCGTCGATTGCGATCGGCCATTGGCTCCAAGCCTCATTTTAGAGGAACGATCGGGCGGCCAGCGACGCCGCCCGTTTTTCGCCAGGACGTCGAGCAATAGTGCTTGCGCCGCCTCTGCGCCCGTATAGGCTTGCGCCGCGAGGGATCCGTCACCGATCGCGCCTGGACCGCCAGGCGCGAGGGGGCGGGGATCAGCGCGGAGCGAGACGGGGATCGAGGCCGGCGGGGCAGGCAGGCGTCGGGCGGTTAGCTCAGTTGGTAGAGCATCTCGTTTACACCGAGAGGGTCGGCGGTTCGAGCCCGTCACCGCCCACCATTTGTGAGAGTTGGCGTATGGCGAAGGCGCAGAGTCGGGCGAAGTGCGCAGTTCTGGTGTTGCTTCTGGCCGGCGCGGCTTTGCTCGCCGGCTCCAGCGCTGCGAGCGCGCAGATTTCGCCAATGAGTTTTCGTCTGGCCAGCATCGAAGGGCGCGGCTGCGCCGGGCACTGCCCGCGCGTCATTGTCGCTGAGGGCGCGATCGCCGAGGATACCCCCCAGGCTTTCGTCGGATTCCTCAGATCGGTCGCCGATTCTCCGGGTTTGCGCGATGTGGTCGTCATCAATTCGCCGGGTGGACGCGTTGTCGCCTCCATGCGACTCGGGTCCGCGTTGCGCAAGCTGGGCGCCGCGGTCATCGTCGCGCGGTTCGCCGATGACGGCGGCCGCGATTTCGCGATCGCCGGCCAGTGCATGTCCGCCTGCGTCTACGCGTTGATGGGCGGCGTAAAGCGGGTTGTGCCGCCGGAAAGCCGGGTCGGCATCCACCGCATGTCGAGCCAGGAAATCGGCGGCCAGGGGCGCTCACGTCGCCCCGACGGCCCCTCCTACGCCTCGCGCGAGATGGTCGAGGCGCTGGCCGACTACGCCGCGCAGATGGGCGTCAACCCGACGGTGATCCGCGATCGCCGAGCGCATTTCGCCGGAAGAGATCCACATCGTCAGCCCCGCCGAACTGCAACGCTGGCGGCTCGCCTCCTCGAAGTTTTAGGAATGTCCGCGCCTTGCCGCGCTTGACTTGCCGCAGCCGCTGTCCTATCCGGCGCTGGTCCCTAACGGGGGTGTAGCTCAGTTGGTTAGAGCGCCGGCCTGTCACGCCGGAGGTCGCGGGTTCGAGTCCCGTCACTCTCGCCATGTTTCCCGCCATTCCGCGCCTGTAGCCAATCCGGCCTTTTCGCGGATGTCGGGCCGCCGCGCCTCGGGTCCGACGGCGCATCGGCGGCGTGGCCCCGTTTGACAGTCTCGCGGCGGCCTCGCTCATCTCATTTGCGCGAGATTTCGCCATTGGGGCGCGTTTCGTCTTGCATGGTTCGCTGCGCTGCGATACGCCTGCGCCGTCGATGGATTTTGGCTTGAGGTCGCAACGATTTTGGGCCCTCAAGGGCGGGGTTTGCGCTCGTCGCCCCGCTGGTCGCGTCTCGGAGTCTGCATGCCGAGTTTGATATCGGACTATCTGCCGCTGGTTGTCTTCATCGCGATCGCCGCGGCGATCGGCGGCGTCCTGCTCGTTGCGCCCTTTGTGGTCGCTTACAAGAGGCCCGATCCCGAGAAGCTTTCGGCCTATGAATGCGGCTTCAATCCCTTCGACGACGCGCGCATGAAGTTTGACGTGCGCTTCTATCTGGTTTCGCTGCTCTTTATCATTTTCGACCTTGAAATCGCGTTCTTGTTTCCCTGGGCCGTCGCATTCCACGACATCGGCGCCTTGGGGTTCTGGTCGATGATCCTGTTCCTTGGCGTGTTGACGATCGGCTTCGTCTACGAATGGAGCAAGGGAGCGCTGGAATGGGATTGACCGGCAGTGCGATTGGTCCGTCGACGAGCCTGGCGCCGGCCCCGCGCGGGATTATCGATCCGGCGACGGGCAAGCCGATCGGGGCGAACGATCCCTATTTTGGCGCGCTCAACGACCAACTCGCCGACAAGGGCTTCATCGTCGCGGCGAGCGACGACCTGATCCAGTGGGCGCGCACCGGCTCGCTGATGTGGATGACCTTCGGCCTCGCCTGCTGCGCCGTCGAGATGATGCAGCTCTCCATGCCGCGCTATGACGTGGAAAGATATGGTTTCGCGCCGCGCGCCAGCCCGCGCCAGTCTGACGTGATGATCGTCGCTGGCACGCTGACCAACAAGATGGCGCCGGCCCTGCGCAAGGTCTACGACCAGATGCCGGAGCCGCGCTACGTCATCTCGATGGGGTCGTGCGCCAATGGCGGCGGCTATTATCACTATTCCTACGCGGTCGTGCGCGGCTGCGACCGCATCGTGCCCGTCGACATCTATGTGCCCGGCTGTCCGCCGACCGCGGAGGCGTTGCTTTACGGCGTGCTGATGCTGCAAAAGAAAATTCGGCGCACGGGAACGATCGAGCGCTGAGGCTTTCTCCGCGCTTCGCGGGATTGGCGAATGCTGGCGTTCGCCTTGAAGGCGGCCTCGCGCGGCGAGGCGGGACGACGACGGGGGCGCGGCGCGCTTTGGGCTGACCTTGCCCGCCCTTCCTCAGGGTGCGGGCGAGGCGTTGCGGGTGAAGCGAGCACGGATCGGGGCGACATGGACGAGGCGCTGAAAACGATCGGGGACAAGGTTGTCGGCGCTTTGCCGGGGGCGGTGACCGGCGCGCATTCGACCTTTGGCGAACTGACGCTTGCGGCGGACGCTGCGCGGATCATCGAAGTGCTGACTTTCCTGCGCGATGATCCGGGCTGCCAGTTCATCTGCTTCACCGATCTTTGCGGGGCGGACTATCCGGAGCGCGAGAAGCGTTTCGACGTGGTCTATCAACTGCTCTCGCCCAAACTGAATCTGCGCGTCCGCGTCAAGGTCATGACCGACGAGGGCACGCCGGTTCCCTCCGCGGTTTCAGTGTTTCCGGCGGCCAACTGGTGCGAACGTGAGGCCTACGATCTGTTCGGCATCCTGTTCGACGGCCATCCGGACCTGCGGCGCATCCTCACCGACTACGGTTTCGAGGGCCATCCGCTGCGCAAGGATTTCCCGATGACCGGCTTTGTCGAAGTGCGCTACGACGACGAAGAAAAACGGGTCGTCTACGAACCGGTGCGGCTCAACCAGGAATTTCGACAGTTCGACTTCCTGAGTCCCTGGGAAGGGACGGGGCCGCTGCCGGGCGACGAGAAGGCGGGCTAAGGAGACGGCAAATAGGCAATAGGCAATAGGCTGCGCGGACGTGGGCGAGATCAAGTCATATCGCGACCTGAAAGTTTGGATCGACGCGATGACGCTTGTGGAAGGATGCTATCGGTTTACCAAGGTTTTTCCGAGGGATGAAATGTATGGCCTGACGTCGCAAATTCGTAGAGCGTCGGTTTCAGTCCCGGCCAATATCGCCGAAGGCTATGGTCGTGACAACACCGGGTCGTACATACAGTTTCTCAAGATCGCCCAAGGTTCGCTGAAGGAATTGGAGACTCACTTGTTACTATCGCAGCGGTTGAAATTTGCGAGCTTCGACATTGCTGAACAACTGCTCGGTCAAGCCGAACTCGATCGGGCGCATGTTGCGCGCGCTCGTGCGGAGCTTGCAAACTTCAGAAGGGCGATAATGTGATCGCGAGCCTCCAACCCACTCCCTACTGCCAAAGTCCTACTCCCCTCGTCCGGCGCCTTGTCGCCGAACGCCGGGAATACCGACCATGACCGAACATAACCTTCGCAATTTTTCGATCAACTTCGGACCGCAGCATCCGGCGGCCCACGGCGTGCTCCGGCTGGTGCTGGAACTCGACGGCGAGGTGGTCGAGCGCGTCGATCCGCATATCGGTCTGCTGCATCGCGGCACCGAAAAGCTGATGGAGGCCCGCACCTATCTGCAAAACGTGCCCTATTTCGATCGTCTCGATTATGTCGCGCCGATGAACCAGGAGCACGCCTACGCGCTAGCGATCGAGCGCCTGCTGGGAATCACCGTCCCCAGGCGCGGACAATTGATCCGCGTGCTCTATTGCGAGATCGGCCGGCTTCTTTCGCATCTGCTGAATGTGACCACGCAGGCGATGGACGTCGGCGCGCTGACCCCGCCGCTGTGGGGGTTCGAAGAGCGCGAAAAGCTGATGGTGTTCTACGAGCGCGCGAGCGGCGCGCGCATGCATGCGGCCTATTTCCGTCCCGGCGGCGTGCATCAGGACATTCCTCCGGAGCTGATCGACGACATCAATGGATTTTGCGACCCGTTCCTGAAGGTGTGCGACGATCTCGAGACGCTGCTGACGGGAAATCGCATCTTCAAGCAACGCAACGTCGACATCGGCGTCGTCTCGCTCGCCGAGTGCTGGGCCTGGGGTTTTTCCGGCGTGATGGTGCGCGGCTCCGGCGCGGCGTGGGACTTGCGCAAGTCGCAGCCCTACGAATGCTACGAGGAAATGGATTTCGACATTCCCATCGGAAAAAACGGAGACTGTTACGATCGCTATCTCATCCGGATGGAGGAGATGCGCCAGTCGGCCAGCATCATGAAACAGTGTTGTGAAAAACTGAGCGGCGCCTCCGGCGGCGGGCCGGTGACGTCGGATCAGGGCAAGATCGTGCCGCCCAAGCGGAGCCAGATGAAGCGTTCGATGGAAGCGCTGATCCATCATTTCAAGCTCTACACCGAGGGCTATCACGTGCCGGCCGGCGAGGTTTACGCCGCGGTCGAAGCGCCCAAGGGCGAGTTTGGCGTCTATCTCGTCGCCGACGGCGCCAACAAGCCCTACCGCTGCAAGATACGCGCGCCGGGCTTCACGCATTTGCAAGCGATGGACTTCATGTGTCGAAAGCACCTGCTTGCCGATGTTTCAGCGATCCTGGGCTCGCTCGACATCGTTTTTGGCGAGGTCGATCGATGATCGCGCGCGCGATTGCGGCGTCGGAACTCTCGAGGGCAGAATGACCGTCCGCCGGCTCGCCGAGATTCAACCGCCCTCTTTTGCCTTTACCGCCGAGAACGAGGCGTGGGCTCAGAAGGAAATCGCCAAATACCCGCCCGGTCGGCAGGCTTCGGCGGTGCTTGCCCTGCTCTGGCGGGCGCAGGAGCAGAACGACTATTGGCTGCCCAAGGCGGCGATCGAGAGGGTCGCCGCCATTCTCGATATGCCGGTGATCCGCGCGCTCGAGGTCGCCACCTTCTATTCGATGTTCAACCTCTCGCCGGTCGGGCGCCATCACGTGCAGGTTTGCGGCACGACGCCCTGCGTGTTGCGCGGCGCCGAGGATATCAAGAAAATCTGCGAACAGCGCATCGGCGCGCAAAATCACGTCACCGCCAACGGCGCGCTGTCGTGGATCGAGGTCGAATGCCTCGGCGCGTGCTGCAATGCGCCGATGGCGCAGATCAACAACGACTTCTACGAAGACCTCGACGCGCAGAATTTCACCAAGCTGCTTGACGATCTCGTCGCGGGGCGGCCGGTGGTCAAGGGATCGCAGACCGGGCGCATCGGCTCGGCGCCGGTGGGCGGCCTGACCTCGCTGACCTCGCTGTATGGCGTCGATGGTCGCGGCGCGCCGGCCGCGGCCGAATCGAGCAGCGGTTCCCCCGGCGCCGACGCCGGGACGGGGGCGGGCGATGTTGCAGGATAAGGACCGCATCTTCACCAATCTCTACGGTCTGGGCGATTTTGGCCTCGTCGGCGCGCGGGCGCGCGGCGGCTGGGACAACACCAAGGCGCTGATCGACAAGGGACGCGACTGGATCATCAACGAGATGAAGGCTTCCGGTTTGCGCGGCCGCGGCGGCGCCGGCTTTCCGACCGGGCTCAAATGGTCGTTCATGCCCAAGACGCCCGATCCGGCGCGCCCGTCCTATCTCGTGGTCAACGCCGACGAATCGGAGCCCGGCACCTGCAAGGATCGCGAAATTCTGCGCAACGATCCGCATACGCTGGTCGAGGGCTGTCTGCTCGCCTCCTTCGCGATGGGCGCCAACGCCTGCTACGTCTATGTGCGCGGCGAGTATTTCCTCGAGCGCGAGCGCCTGCAGGCCGCGGTCGACCAGGCCTATGAGGCCAGGCTGATCGGCAAGGACAATATTCACGGCTGGCCGTTCGATCTTTACGTCCATCACGGCGCCGGCGCCTATATCTGCGGCGAGGAGACGGCGCTCCTGGAATTGCTGGAGGGCAAGAAGGGCCAGCCGCGCCTCAAGCCGCCCTTTCCCGCCAATGTCGGCCTCTACGGATGCCCGACCACCGTCAACAATGTCGAGTTGATTGCCGTCGCGCCGACCATCCTGCGTCGCGGGGCGGCATGGTTCGCCGGCTTCGGCAAGCCGAACAATCTCGGCACCAAGCTGTTCTGCGTCTCCGGCCACGTCAACCGGCCGTGCAACGTCGAAGAGGCGATGTCGATCCCGTTCCGCGAATTGATCGAGCGCCATTGCGGGGGCGTGCGCGGCGGCTTCGACAATCTGCTGGCGGTGATCCCCGGCGGCTCGTCGGTGCGGCTCGTCCCGGCCGACCAGATCATCGACTGTCCGATGGATTTCGACTCCCTCGGCAAGCTGCGCTCCGGCCTCGGCACGGCGGCGGTGATCGTGATGGACAAGTCCACCGACATCGTCCGCGCGATCGCGCGCATCTCCTATTTCTACAAGCACGAGAGCTGCGGCCAGTGCACGCCATGCCGGGAAGGAACCGGCTGGATGTGGCGGGTGATGACCCGCATGGCCGAGGGCAGGGCGCAGAGAAGAGAGATCGACATGCTGCTCGACGTCACCAAGCAGATCGAAGGTCATACGATCTGCGCGCTCGGCGACGCCGCGGCTTGGCCGATCCAGGGCCTGATCGCCCACTTCCGCCCGGAAATCGAAAAACGCATCGATCAATATGCGGCCAATCCGCATAGCGAGCCGGTGCGGATCGCGGCGGAGTAGGCGGCATGAAAATCGAAGCCGAGATGCAGCGCCTGGACGTTCACAAGTCCGATTTATCGGGCTCGCGTTTCGATGACGTCAATCTGTCGGGCGCCGACTTTCGCAATGTCAACATGTCCGGCGGCTCCTTCGAAGATCTCAACATGTCCGGGTCGCGCGTCCGTAACGTCAATCTGGCGGGCTTGCGGATCGAAAAAGCCAATTTGGCGGGGGCTTCGATTGTCGACGCCCGCTTCGACGGCATGACGATTGACAATATTCCCGTGACCGACCTGCTTGCCTATTGGCGCGCAGGCCACCAGGCCAATTCCGCATGACCAAGATCATCATCGACGGCAAGGAGCTCGACCTGCCGCCCGAATACACGCTGCTGCAGGCTTGCGAGGCGGCGGGCGCCGAGATTCCGCGCTTCTGCTTCCACGAGCGCCTGTCGATCGCCGGCAATTGCCGGATGTGCCTCGTCGAGGTGAAGGGCGGCCCGCCCAAGCCGACCGCGTCCTGCGCGATGTCGGTGCGCGACCTGCGCCCCGGCCCCAAAGGCGAGCCGCCGGTGGTCGAGACCAACTCCCCAATGGTCGTCAAGGCGCGCCACGGCGTGATGGAGTTTCTGCTGATCAACCATCCGCTCGATTGCCCGATCTGCGACCAGGGCGGCGAGTGCGATCTACAGGACCAGGCGATGGCCTATGGCGTCGACTCGTCGCGCTATCGCGAAAACAAGCGCGCCGTCGAAGACAAATACATGGGCGCGCTGGTCAAGACCTCGATGAACCGCTGCATCCAATGCACGAGATGCGTGCGGTTCGCGACCGAGGTCGCCGGCGTCTCCGAGATCGGCGCGATCGGTCGCGGCGAGGATATGGAGATCACCACCTATCTCGAGAGGGCGTTGACGTCGGAGCTGCAGGGCAATGTCGTCGATCTCTGCCCGGTCGGCGCCTTGACCGCCAAGCCCTATCAATTTCACGCGCGGCCGTGGGAACTGTCGAAGACCGAATCGATCGATGTGATGGACGCGTTGGGCTCGGCCATCCGCATCGACGCGCGCGGCCGAGAAGTCGTGCGCATCCTGCCGCGCATCAACGAGGCGATCAACGAGGAATGGATTTCCGACAAGACGCGCCACGTCGCCGACGGCCTGAAGACGCAGCGGCTCGATCGCCCGTATCTGCGCGTCGACGGCAAGCTGGCGCCGGCGACCTGGCCGCAGGCCTTCGCCGCGATCGCCGCCAAGGCCAAAGCGGCGGGCGCCGGGCGGATCGGGGCGATCGCCGGCGATCTGGCGAGCGTCGAGGAAATGTTCGCGCTGAAGGCGCTGATGGCCAAGCTCGGCGTCGTCAACATCGATTGCCGGCAGGACGGCTCGAAGCTCGATCCGAAATTCGGACGCGCGTCCTATCTGTTCAATTCGACCATCGCCGGCATCGAACAGGCCGATGCGATCATGATCATCGGGTCGAACCCGCGCCTCGAAGCGCCGGTGCTCAACGCGCGCATCCGCAAGCGCTGGCTCAGAGGCAATTGCCTGATCGGCGTCGTCGGCGAGCGGGTCGATCTGACCTACCCCTACAACTATCTCGGCGCCGGGCCGGAATCGCTGGCCGAGTTCGCCAATCATCCGCCCGCTGACAAGACCCATCCGATGTTCATTGTCGGCGGCGGCGCGCTGGCGCGGCCCGACGGCGAGGCCGTGTTGTCGCTCGCCGCCAAGGCGGCGCTGTCGCTCGGCGTGGTCAAGGACGGCTGGAACGGCTTCAACGTTCTGCATATCCGCCGCCTCCCGGGTCGGCGGCCTCGATCTCGGCCTGACGCCGGGGCCGGGCGGGCTGACGGCGCGAGCGATGGTCAAGGCGGGCGCGGTCGATCTGTTGTTCAATCTCGGCGCCGACGAAATCGAAATCGATCCGGGCGCGTTCGTCGTCTATCTCGGCACGCATGGCGATCGCGGCGCGCACCGCGCCGATGTCGTCCTGCCCGGCGCCGCCTATCCCGAAAAGACTGGAATCTATGTCAATACCGAGGGGCGCCCGCAATTCGCCGAGCGCGCGGCTTTTCCGCCGGGCGACGCGCGGGAAGATTGGGCGATCCTGCGCGCGCTGTCCGATGCGCTGGGCGCCCGACTGCCCTTCGACTCGCTCAGCCAGCTTCGCGCCGCGCTCTATGCCGCCCATCCCCGATTCGCCCGGCTCGACCTGGTCGAGCCGGCCGACGCCGGCGACCTCGCCAGGCTCGCGGCGATCGGCGGCGCGCTCGACAAGACGCCTTTCGGGGCCGCGATCGCCGATTTCTACCTCACCAACCCGATCGCCCGCGCTTCCCGGACAATGGGCGAATGCTCGGCTTTGGCGCGCTCGCGCCAGCTTCAGGCCGCGGAGTAGCCCCGATGTCGAATTACGGCTGGCTGTGGTCGATCGGGGTCGCCGCGCTGAAAAGCGTCGTGCTTCTCGTGCTGCTGCTGATCTACACGGCCTACATTCTCTACGGCGAGCGCAAGATCTGGGCGGCGGTGCAATTGCGGCGCGGACCCAACGTCGTGGGTCCGTGGGGGCTGTTTCAGAGCTTCGCCGATCTGCTGAAATTCGTGTTCAAGGAGCCGATCATTCCCGCCGGCGCCAACAAGGGCGTTTTTCTGCTTGCGCCGCTGGTGACCGCCATTCTGGCGCTTTCCGCCTGGGCGGTGATCCCGCTCAACGCGGGCTGGGCGATCGGCGACATCAACGTCGGCATCCTTTACCTCTTCGCAATCTCCTCGCTCGGCGTCTACGGCATCATCATGGCCGGCTGGTCGTCGAACTCGAAATATCCGTTTTTGGCGGCGCTGCGCTCGGCGGCGCAGATGGTCTCGTATGAAGTCTCGATGGGCTTCGTCATCATCACCGTGCTGCTTTGCGCGGGGTCGCTGAATCTCAGCGAAATCGTCGAAGCGCAGGATTCTCGCTGGGGTCTGCTCGGGTGGTATTGGCTGCCGCTGCTGCCGGTGTTCGTGATTTTCTTCGTTTCCGGCCTCGCCGAGACCAATCGGCCGCCGTTCGACCTCGTCGAGGCGGAATCGGAACTGGTCGCCGGTTACGCCGTGGAATATTCGGCGACGCCGTTCCTGCTGTTTTTCCTCGGCGAATATATCGCGATCCTCACCATCTGCGCGATGACGACCATCCTGTTTCTGGGCGGCTGGCTCTCGCCGATTCCCTTTGCGCCATTCACCTGGATACCGGGCGTCATCTGGTTTGTGCTCAAGGTGACCTTCGTCGTTTTCATGTTCGCGATGGTCAAAGCCTTCGTGCCGCGCTACCGCTACGATCAGTTGATGCGACTTGGCTGGAAAGTCTTCCTGCCGATTTCGCTGTTCATGGTCGTCGTGGTGGCCGGCGTGCTGGAATTTCGCGACTATCTCGGTGGGGCCGGTTAACCGCCGCGTCGACGATCTGAAAGGCGTTTTCAAGTGAACCCAATCGCCGCATGCCTCGAACTACCCCTTCGGGCGCCGATGATCCGCTTCGGTCGGGTGCCGGGGGCGTCCGTTGAAGGAGAGCGCGAATGGCGCTGAAGCTGGATCAGGCCGCGCGATCGATCTTCTTGACCGAGTTCGTCGCGGCGTTCGCGCTGTCGATCCGCTACATGTTCAAGCCGCGGGCGACGCTGAACTATCCGCATGAGAAAGGGCCGCTGTCGCCGCGCTTTCGCGGCGAGCATGCGCTGCGCCGTTATCCCAACGGCGAAGAACGCTGCATCGCCTGCAAGCTGTGCGAGGCGATCTGCCCGGCGCAGGCGATCACCATCGAGGCGGGGCCGCGCCGCAACGACGGCACCAGGCGCACCACGCGCTACGACATCGACATGGTCAAATGCATCTATTGCGGCATGTGCCAGGAGGCCTGCCCGGTGGACGCGATCGTCGAAGGCCCGAATTTCGAGTTTGCGGTCGAGACCCGCGAGGAACTGTTCTACGACAAGGACCGGCTTCTGGAGAACGGCGCCCGCTGGGAGCGCGAGATCGCCAGGAACATCGCGATGGACGCGCCTTACCGGTGAGGCGCTGTACACCCCTCCCCCGCTCGCGGGAGAGGGCAGGGTGAGGGGCCCCTCACCCGGCGCTTCGCGCCACCTTCTCCCGCAAGCGGGAGAAGGGTCTGGAGGAGATTGGAATGATCGGCGAGGCGATATTCTTCTGGATTTTCTCGACCGCCTTGATCGGATCGGCGCTGGCGGTGATTCTGGCGCGCAATCCGGTGCATTCGGTGCTGTTTCTGATCCTCGCCTTCGTGGCGGCGGCGGGCCTGTTCCTGTTGATGGGCGCTGAATTCCTCGCGATGATCCTGGTGGTGGTCTATGTCGGCGCGGTCGCCGTGCTGTTCCTGTTCGTCGTCATGATGCTCGACGTCGATTTCGCCGAACTCAAGCAGGGCTTCCTGCAATATCTGCCGATCGGGGCGCTGATTGCGCTGTTCGTCGCGTTCGAACTTGGCTATGTCGCGGTCGGCTGGACGCGCTCGACTGAGGCCGCTTCCGCCGCCGCGCCGTCGGGGACCCTGGCCAATACCGCGGCGCTCGGGCGCGTCCTCTACACCCACTATTTCTACTTCTTCCAGGCGGCGGGAATGATCCTGCTGACCGCGATGATCGGCGCGATCGTTCTGACGCTGCGCCATCGCGTCGGCGTCAAGCGCCAGAGCATCGCGGCCCAGGTCGCGCGCAACCCGGCCACCGCGGTCGAGTTGCGCAAAGTGCCTTCGCGCGTCGGCATTTGAGGAGCGGCGGCGACCATGATCATCGGCCTGACCCACTACCTGACCCTCGCCGCCCTGCTGTTCACCATCGGCGTCGCCGGCATCATTCTCAATCGCAAGAACATCATCATCATTCTGATGTCGGTCGAGTTGATCCTGCTGGCGGTCAATATCAATCTGGTCGCCTTCTCCACCAATTTCGGCGATCTGACGGGCCAGGTCTTCGCGCTGCTGATCCTGACGGTGGCGGCTTCCGAGGCGGCGATCGGCCTGGCGATCCTGGTGACCTATTACCGCAACCGCGGCTCGATCGCGGTCGAAGACATCAACGCTCTGAAGGGTTGAGACGAGCATGTATGACCTGATCGTCTTCTTGCCGCTTCTGGGCTTTCTCGTCGCCGGACTGTTCGGTCCGTGGATCGGCGCGCGCAATTGCGAACTGGCGACCACCATCCCGCTCGGCGTCTGCGCGTTTCTGTCGTGGATCGCCTTCTTCATGGTCGGGTTCGGCAGCGTCGAGCACGCCGAGGTCGTGCACATCGCCAACTGGCTGACCTCCGGCAAACTCGCCGTCGACTGGGCGCTGCGCATCGACACGCTGACCGCCGTCATGCTGGTCGTGGTGACGACGGTCTCGTTCGTCGTCCATGTCTATTCGATCGGCTATATGGCCGAGGATGCGGGCCGGCCGCGTTTCTTCGCCTATCTCTCGCTGTTCACCTTCGCGATGCTGATGCTGGTGACGGCGGACAATCTGGTCCAGATGTTCCTCGGCTGGGAGGGCGTCGGTCTCGCCTCCTATCTGCTGATCGGCTTCTGGTACGACCGGCCCGCGGCCAACGCCGCCGCGATCAAGGCGTTCGTCGTCAATCGCATCGGCGATTTCGGCTTCGCGCTCGGCGTATTCCTCGTGTTCGTGTTGACCGGCTCGGTGACGTTCGACGCGGTGTTCGGCGCCGCGCCGGGCATCGCCGGCAAGACCATCCATGTGTTCGGCGCGGATTTCGACGCCCTGACAATCACCTGTCTGCTGCTGTTCATGGGCGCGATGGGCAAGTCGGCGCAGTTCCTGCTGCATACCTGGCTGCCCGACGCGATGGAGGGCCCGACGCCGGTCTCCGCCCTCATCCACGCCGCCACGATGGTGACGGCCGGCGTGTTCATGGTGGCGCGCCTGTCGCCGCTGTTCGATCTTGCGCCGGCGGCGCTGAGCGTCGTCACCGTGGTCGGAGCGACGACGGCGTTTTTCGCGGCGACGGTCGGCCTGGTGCAGAATGACATCAAACGCGTCATCGCCTATTCCACCTGCTCGCAGCTCGGCTACATGTTCGTCGGCCTCGGGGTTGGCGGCTACAGCCTCGGCATATTCCACCTGTTCACCCACGCCTTCTTCAAGGCGTTGCTGTTCCTCGGCGCCGGCTCGGTGATCCACGCGATGCATCACGAGCAGGACATGCGCAAGATGGGCGGCCTGCGCAAGGAAATCCCGTTCACCTACTGGATGATGGTGATCGGCACGCTGGCGCTGACCGGCGTCGGCATACCCTTCACCTCGATCGGCTTCGCCGGCTTTGTGTCGAAGGATGCGATCATCGAAGCGGCCTACGCCTCGCAGCGACCCGGCGCGGTCTACGCCTTCCTTTGCGTCGTCGTCGCCGCGGGCTTTCACCTCGTTCTATTCCTGGCGCCTGATCTTCATGACGTTCTTTGGCGAGCGCCGCGCCGCGGGCGACGCGCATGAGGCCAGCCATCATGGCCATGACGCGAGCTCACATCATGGCCATTCCGCCGCCGACGCGCACGCCGATCACGGCCACGCGGCGCAAGAATCGCCGCCGGTGATGCTCGTTCCGCTCGCCGTGCTGGCGTTCGGCGCCGTTGTCGCAGGCGTCGCCTTCCGCCATATCTTCATCGGCGGCGGCTTCGAGGGCTTCTGGAAGGAGGCGCTGTTCCTTGCGCCGGACAACCACATCCTGGAGCAGATGGAGACCGCGCCATGGCTGGTCTCCCTGCTTCCGACCCTGATGATGCTCGGCGGGTTCGGCGTGGCCTATTTCATGTATCTCGTCCAGCCCGACGCGCCGCGCGCGCTCGCCGAGCAAAACCCGCTCCTGTACCGCTTTCTGCTCAACAAATGGTATTTCGACGAGCTCTACGACTTCCTTTTCGTTCGCCCGACCTTCTGGCTCGGCAGGCTGTTCTGGAAAGGCGGCGACGGCTTCATCATCGACGGCCTCGGGCCGGACGGCGTCGCCGCGCGCGTCATCGACGTGACGCGCAACGTCGTGCGGCTGCAGACAGGTTACGTCTATCAATACGCCTTTGCGATGCTGCTCGGCGCCGCCGCGTTCATCACATGGTTCCTGCTCGGGGGGATCCGCTGATGTTCGGCTTAGGGATTCTTTCGGGGCTGTTGATCCTGCCGATGGTCGGCGTCCTGGCGTTGCTGCTACTGCGCGGCGACGACGAATCGACGCGCGGCAACGCGCGCTGGATCGCGTTGTGGACCACCATCGCGACGTTCATCCTCTCGCTTTTTGCGTGGGGTGAGTTCAACACCGCCTCGGCCGGTTTCCAGCTTGTCGAACAGCGCGCCTGGTTCTCGTCGGCGATCGTCTACCGGCTCGGCGTCGATGGCCTCTCGCTGCCGTTCGTGCTGCTGACGACCTTCCTGATGCCGTTCTGCATCGGCGCCTCCTGGTTGGCGATCGACAAACGCGTCAAGGAATACATGATCGCCTTCCTGGTGCTCGAGACGCTGATGATCGGCGTCTTCGAGGCGCTCGATCTCTTGCTGTTCTATCTGTTCTTCGAGGGCGGCCTGATCCCGATGTTCCTGATCATCGGTGTGTGGGGCGGCAAGCGGCGCGTCTACGCGGCGTTCAAGTTCTTCCTCTACACCCTGCTCGGTTCGCTGCTGATGCTGCTCGCGATCATGGCGATGTACTGGTACGCCAAGACGACCGACATCACCGTCCTGCTGCATACGCAGTTCCCCGTCGGCATGCAGAAATGGCTATGGCTGGCGTTCTTTGCGTCCTTCGCCGTCAAGATGCCGATGTGGCCGGTCCATACCTGGCTGCCCGACGCCCATGTCGAGGCGCCGACCGCCGGCTCGGTGATCCTGGCGGGCATCCTCTTGAAGATGGGCGGCTATGGTTTCATCCGCTTCTCGCTGCCGATGTTCCCGGACGCGTCGCAGTATTTCGCGCCGCTGGTGTTCGCGCTGTCAATTATCGCGATCATCTACACCGGACTGGTCGCGCTGGTTCAGGAGGACATGAAGAAGCTGATCGCCTATTCGTCGGTGGCGCATATGGGCTTCGTGACGATGGGGCTGTTCGCGATGACGCCGCAGGGTGTGGAAGGCGCCGTGTTCCAGATGATCTCGCATGGCCTGGTGTCGGCCGCGCTGTTCCTGTGCGTCGGCGTGGTCTACGACCGGATGCACACCCGCGAGATCGCCGCCTATGGCGGGCTGGTCCACCGCATGCCGCGCTACGCCGTCGTCTTCATGGTCTTTACTTTGGCCAATGTCGGCCTTCCCGGGACTTCCGGCTTCGTCGGTGAATTCCTGACGCTGATCGGCGCCTTCCAGACCAACAGTCTGGTCGCGCTGTTTGCGACAACCGGGGTCATCCTGTCGGCGGCCTACGCGCTTTACCTCTATAGGAACGTCATATTCGGCGTGCTCGACAAGCCCGGCCTGATGAATATCGCGGATCTGTCGACGCGCGAAATCGTCATTCTGGCGCCGCTTGTGGTGCTGACCCTCTACTATGGCGTGCATCCGCAGCCGATCATCGACGCCAGCGCCGTGTCCGCCGAGGCTCTCGTCAAGGGCTTCGATCAGGCGCTGGCCATCACAAGAACCGCCGGACTGTAGGGGGCCGCCGCAAATGAATGTCACCGCCTTGTCCCTCTCGACGGTGCTGCCGGAATTCATCCTGGCGGCGGGCATTCTGGCGCTCGTTCTGCTCGGCGCGCTGCGCGGCGAGCGCTCGGTCTGGATGGTGACGGAATTGGCCGTCGCGCTACTCGGGGCGGTGCTCGTCGTCCTTGTGGCCAATCACGGCTCAAAGGGCGTCACTTTCTATGGCGCGTTCACCGATGACGCGTTCAGCCGGTTCATGAAGGCGCTCGCGCTGATCGGCTCGATCGCCACGCTCGTGCTTTCCGTGGAGTTCATGCGCCGGGAAAAAATCGCCGGTTTCGAATTTCCCATCCTCGTTCTTCTGGCCACGCTTGGCATGATGATGCTGATCTCGGCCACCGATTTCATCGCGCTGTATCTCGGGCTCGAACTGATGAGTCTCGCGCTCTATGTCGTCGCCGCCTGGGATCGCGACAACGTCAAGGCGTCTGAAGCGGGCCTGAAATATTTTGTGCTCGGCGCCCTTTCCTCCGGCATGCTGCTCTATGGCGCGTCGCTGATCTACGGCTTCGCCGGCACGGTCTCGTTCGCCGGCGTCGCCGCGGCCATTCACGGACAGGCGAACCTCGGCGTCGTCTTCGGCCTGGTGTTCCTGCTCGCCGGCCTCGCTTTCAAGATTTCGGCGGTGCCGTTCCACATGTGGACGCCGGATGTCTATGAGGGCGCGCCGACGCCGGTCACCGCCTTCTTCGCCTCGGCCCCGAAAATGGCCGCGATGGCGGTGCTGGTGCGGGTCGTCACGACCGCTTTCCCCGGCGTCGCCGGAGAATGGCGGCAGGTGATCGTGTTCATTTCCATCGCCTCGATGGCGCTCGGCTCGTTCGCGGCGATCGGTCAGACCAACATCAAGCGGCTGATGGCCTATTCGTCGATCGGTCACATGGGGTTCGCGCTGGTCGGCCTGGCCGCGGGCACGCCCGACGGGGTGCACGGCGTGATCATCTATATGTCGATCTATCTGCTGATGACGCTGGGCACGTTCGCGGCCATCCTTTCGATGAAGCGCGATGGCGTCTACGTCGAGACCATCGCCGATCTCTCGGGCCTTGCCCGGACCAACGGTCCGATGGCGTTTTTCCTCAGCGCGATGATGTTTTCGCTGGCCGGCATTCCGCCGCTCGCCGGATTTTTCGCAAAGTTCTATGTGTTTGCAGCGGCGATCGAGGCGAATCTCTTCGCGCTGGCGGTCATCGGCGTGCTGCTCAGCGTCGTCGCCGCGTACTACTACTTGCGCATCGTCAAGGTGATGTATTTCGATGAGCCCGTCAAAGCTTTCGACCACAGCGGCGTCGCTGCGCGCGCGGTGCTTGCGTTGTCGACGGCGCTGGTCATCTTCTACGTGCTGGCGCCGGCGCCGCTCACTGACGCCGCAATGGCCGCGGCGAAGTCGCTGTTTTGAACAATAGCGACGCATCGAGCGAAGAGACCGAGACCACGAAGGCCGGGTGGCGCGTCGAACGCCTGAGCCGCGTCGGCTCGACGAACGACGAGGCGCGGCGGCGCGCGCTGGCGGGCGATCCGGGGCGCCTGTGGATCGTCGCGCGCGAACAGACCCAGGGCAGGGGTCGGCGCGGGCGCGTCTGGAAGTCGCCGCCCGGCAATCTCTATGCGAGCGCGCTGCTCATCGATCCCGCGCCCGTGGCGATCGCGGCGCAGATCGGTTTTGTCGCCGGGGTCGCGCTGCGTCGCGCCGTCGATGATCTTGGCGCACGCGACGACGTCGAACTGAAGTGGCCGAACGACCTCGTCTGGCGCGGCGCCAAGCTCGCCGGCCTGCTTGCCGAGGGAACGGCGCTCAGCGATGGACGCTCCGCCTGCATCGTGGGGATAGGCGTCAACTGCGTCAGCGCGCCGTCCGGGCTGGGTTACGCCGCTGGCGCCCTGTCCAATGCGCTGGGGCAAGCCGTCTCGCCCGAACATCTGTTTGCGCGCCTGGCGCTTCGCTTTGAAGAATCCCTCATCCTTTGGCGGCGCGGCGAGGGCTTCGCGGAGATCCGCGCGCAATGGCTGGAGCGCGCCGCGGGCCTCGGCGCCCCGGTTCGCATCGCCGGCGCGCGTGGCGTCCGCGAGGGCGTCTTTGAGACCCTGGACGAGCGAGGCCGCCTCGTGTTGCGCGGCGCCAGCGGCGTCGAGGCGGTCGAGGCCGGCGAAGTATTCCTCGCAGAAGAAGGCGTCGGGGCCGCTAGTACGATCGCCGATCCGAGTGAATCGAACGTCGGATCGCGCGAGCCGATCGTCGCTGACCGACCCCCGCAGAAAGCATCGATTTGATGACGCAAGATGATGAACTGGTCTTCGCGCCGCTCGGCGGCCTTGGCGAGATCGGCATGAATTGTGCGCTGTACGGTTTCGGGCCGGCGAACAAGCGCAAATGGCTGATGGTCGATCTCGGCGTCGCTTTCGCCGGCGAGGAAACGCCGGGCGTCGATCTGATCCTGCCGGATCTGCGCTTTGTCGAGAGCATCAAGAAGGACCTCGTGGGGATCATCATCACCCACGCCCACGAAGACCATATCGGCGCTCTGGTGGATCTGTGGCCGCGCCTGGGCGCGCGAGTCTACCTGACCCGCTTCGCGGCCGGACTGCTGGAGGCGCGTCGCCTGAGCGAGCCGGGCGCCCCGAAAATTCCGATCGAGATCGTCGCCCAGGGCGCGCATGTGAAGGTCGGTCCGTTCGACGTCGAATTCATCGCGGTCGCCCATTCGATTCCCGAAAGCTGCGCCTTGGCGATCCGCACGCCCGCCGGACTGGTCGTGCACAGCGGCGACTGGAAGATCGACGCAACGCCCTTGGTCGGCGCGCCAACCGACGAAGCGCGTTTCAAGGCGCTCGGCGAAGAGGGCGTCCTCGCGCTGGTTTGCGACTCAACCAACGTGCTTCGCGAGGGGGAGAGTCCGTCCGAGGCCGACGTCGCAAGCAACCTTGCCGCGCTGGTCGGCGAAGCGTCCGGCCGCGTCGTCATCACGACATTCGCCTCGAATGTCGCGCGCATTCGCGCTGCGGCCGAGGCCGGAATTGCGAATGGCCGCCAGGTCATGGTGATTGGCCGCGCGATGGAGCGGGTGGTCGCCGTCGCGCGCGAGTTCGGCTATCTCGGCGAGTTGCCGTCGTTCGTCGGACAGGACCATTTCGACCGCCTGCCGCGCAGCAAGGTTCTGGCTCTGGCGACCGGCAGTCAGGGCGAGCAACGCGCCGCGCTGTCGCGCATTGCAGAGGACGACCATCCGGTTGCGACGCTGGCGCCGGGGGATCTTGTCGTGTTCTCCTCGCGCACCATTCCGGGCAACGAAAAAGCCGTCGGAAAAATCATCAACGGTCTGGTCGCCCAGGGGATCGAGGTGATCACCGACAGCACCCGGTTGGTGCATGCTTCGGGCCATCCGCGCCGCGCCGAAATGGCGAAGATGTACGCCTGGTTGCGGCCCAAGATCGCCATTCCCGCGCATGGCGAGGCGGTCCATCTTTCCGAACACGCAAGCTTTGCGCGCGCCCAGGGCGTCGCCGAGGTGGTCAGGGCGTTGAACGGCGACCTCGTTCAGCTCGCGCCGGGTCGCGCGGCGATCGTCGGCCAGCTCGATCACGGTCGGCTCTACAAGGACGGAGAGATCCTGTTGCCGCCGGGCGACGATTGCATCGCGCAGCGCCGCCGCCTGTCCTTCTCGGGCGTGATCTCGATTGCGCTGGCCCTGTCCTCCAAAGGCGATCTTGCGGGCGATCCCGACGTGATGATCGCCGGCCTGCCGGGCCGCACGCGCGCGGGGGCCGGCATGGACGAGGTGGTGGATTCGGCGATATTCGAGACGTTTGAGAGCCTGCCGCGCGGCAAGCGCCGCGACGCCGACGCAGTCTCCACCGCCATCGAGCGCGCGGTGCGCAACGCGGTGAACGCAGTTTGGGGCAAGAAGCCCGCGGTGCATGTTCTCGTCGTCGAAGTGTGAGGGTCACGCAAGATGATCCAACGGCTGAACCACGTCGCCATCGCGGTGAGAGACCTCGCTTTGGCCTGCGCCAATTACCGCGATCGTCTCGGCGCGAAAGTGTCGGAGCCGTCGCCGCTGCCCGAGCATGGGGTTAGCGTCGCTTTCGTCGAATTGGCGAACGTCAAGATCGAACTGCTCGAGCCCTTGGGGGAGAACTCCCCGATCGCCCGATTTCTCGAAAAGAACCCCGACGGCGGCATTCATCATCTCTGCTATGAGGTCGACAACATCCTTTCGGCGCGCGATCGACTGATCGCTTCAGGAGCCCGTATCCTTGGCGACGGCGCGCCGAGGATCGGCGCGCACGGAAAGCCTGTGCTGTTCCTGCACCCGAAGGATTTCAGCGGGACGCTGGTGGAATTGGAGCAGGCATAGCGTCAAGCGGGGCCGGCTGCTGCTGCGAGGCGGGAAGCGCCTATTGGCCGATGAACCCCAAAAAGCTCGCGAAGGCCGCGCTGTTCATCGTCGCGCGTCCGTGCGCGCGCACCTTCAAGTTCGGCCCATCTTGCGCGAATGTCGCATCTTCGATCGTCACCTCGAGACCCGGCAAAGGCGGCACGCTGGCGCGCGCGCGAGCGGTGTCCAGCAGCTTGGCCAATTGCGCGGTCAACAATCCGTTCAGGTCGTCGGAAAACGGCTTCGCCGCCTCAGCGGTCGCGGGATCGCCGGTCTTCAGGGTCGCCGAGCCGGACAGGCGCAAGGCGATGGTCTGTGGGTCGGGGAGGTATAGCTCGACCGGAACCGAAATGCTGACGCTGTCCGAGGCCAGCTCGGTCTTGAGAACCTCTCCGAGCACCTTCTTGCAGAGCCAGACGCCAACATGGCCGGAGAGTTCGACGAACGCGCTATTGCCGCGCGGCGTAATGGTCGCCGCGTCGATGCTCTTGATGACGATGTTGAAATTCTTGTGGGCGCAAGGATCGCGGGGAAACCGCAGACCTCGCGCGATGGCGAGGGCATGATTCTGGATCGCGCGGAGATCGCCGTTCGCCGACGCGCTGAGCATGATCGCGTCGGCGTCGGTGCGCGCGTCGATTGAACCGGCGACGGGAATCTGGACGGGCACGCCGGCGATTGTCAGCGGCAAATCCTTTGGCCCGACGTCGAGCGCGCGGGCGGCGCCGGCCCCGCCGCACATAACGCTCGTCGCGACGAGCGCGGTCGCGGCGAGGCGGTTCATCCCACGCTGCATCAATGGCCCTCCAGAACTATGACGCGACATGGCGGGTCAGGTCGCGCCGATCGCTCATTTCGTCTCTTGTGCGCCGCAGCAATCGGCGTTACGACTCGTCCATGCTCGATCATCTTAAGGCTAAAAATCGCGCTTGGGCGGCGCGGAAGGTCAGCGCCGACGCGAGCTTTTTCAAGCGGCTGGTGGCTCAGCAGGCCCCGGAATATCTGTGGATCGGCTGCTCCGACAGCCGCGTGCCGGCCAACGAAATTGTCGACCTGGATCCCGGCGAACTCTTCGTGCACCGCAACGTCGGCAATCTCGCGCCGCCCCAGGACGCCAACTACCTCTCGGTGCTGCAATTTGCCGTCGACGTGATCCAGGTCAAGCACATCATGGTGGTCGGCCACTACGGATGCGGCGGGGTGAGCGCGGCGGTCGACGGCCAACGGCGCGGCCTGGTGGATCACTGGCTGCATCCGATCCGCGAGGTCTTTCACGATCACCGCCATGAGCTCGATGCGATCGCCGATTCGAGCGCCCGCCTGGATCGTTTGTGCGAGCTCAACGTGATCCGGCAGGTGCGCAACGTCGCCTCCGATATTTTCGTGCAGGAGGCTTGGGCGCGCGGTCAGGCGCTCAGCGTCCACGGCTGGGTTTATTCGCTCGCCGATGGGCTGGTCAGAGACCTCGAAGTGACGGTAAGCCGGCCGCCGAACGCCGCCTAGAACATCCCTGCGCCTGAACCTGCCGAGGCTCGAACGCGCCGGCGATGGATCAGTCGGTTCGCGGTATCGACGTGGTGCGCGGATCGGCATAGCCATATTCCGCGATCTCCCTGGCGCGCGCGTCATAGGCGGCGACATTCGCCGGCGTTCTCGCGCGCAAGCCGTCGACCATGCGATTGTACATGCAGAACGCCGCGGCGATCAGGATCGTCAGTTGAACGTCGCCGTCCGAGGCGCCGGCCGCTTTGGCGCGCGCGACGTCTTCCCGATCGAGGGTCCGCGGTTCCCGCGCCACCCGGCGGGCGATCGAGGCGAGCGCTGACAACTTCGGATCAAGCCGCGAGAGCTCTCCGCCTTTAACGGCGTCGATCAGGGTTTCGACCTCGGACACCCTGTCGCGCCGCAGCAGTTCCGCCGCAAACGCCCCATGCGTGTCCATGCAATAGAAGCAATCGTTGCCGGCGGAAGTCGCGGTCGCCAGCAGCTCGCGCTCGCTGCGGCGCAAGGTCGATCCGGGAAACTCGTCGACAAGCAGCGCGTTGGCGAGGCCGCGCAATGGCGCGCTCAGCGCGGGCGACAGATTCATCGCGACGATGATGCCGGGTAAATCAGGCAGACCGTCGACGATCGGACGTTCCCGCGCCCGGGCTCGGCGTTCCTCTTCGCGCACCGCTTGACAGGCTCCCCCGCAAAATCAGCGCAGACGATAGCCCGAAACGGGGGTTGCCGCCAGTTGCGACGAGAATCGCGCGATCCCGGCCGGGCGGCGCCGAAGCCGGCCCTCGCTTATGCCGCCACCTTGCGTAGCGAGCGGCGAACCTGCGCCCGCTCGGGCGGCTCCGGCGCGTCCGGATTGAGCTGGGGCAGGGCGTTCATCACCCGCTCGGGCGGGAATATGACGATGACCTCGGTGCCTTCGCGCACTTTGGAAAGCAGTTTGAACTCGCCACCATGCAGTTCGACCAGCCCTTTGACGATCGGCAATCCGAGACCGGTGCCCTCCTCGGCGTTCTTCTGGGCGAGCGAGCCCCGACCGAACGACGATAGCACGATCGGGATTTCTTCTTCGGGAATGCCTGGGCCCGTATCGCGGATCGACAGATATTGGCCGCCGGGACTGGTCCAGCCCACCTTGATGGCGACGGTGCCGCCCTGCGGCGTGAATTTGATCGCGTTGCTCAACAGGTTAAGAGTCACCTGGCGCACTGCGCGCTCGTCGACCCAGATGCGCGGCAGCGCTTCATCGAGCGATTCAACGACGTTGATGCCGCGGTTCTTGGCGCGCATGGCGAGCAGATGGCGGCACTCTTCGACGACGTGAATCAGCGCGATCAATTCTTCCTTGAGTTCGTATCGCCCCGCCTCGACGCGCGACAAGTCGAGTATTTCATTGATCAACATCAACAGATGCTGGCCGCTGGAGTGAATGTCTTCCGAATATTCCTTGTAGGCCGACACCCCATGGGCGCCGAAAAGCTCCGCCTTCATCACTTCGGAGAAGCCGAGGATGGCGTTGAGCGGCGTGCGCAATTCATGGCTCATCGTCGCCAGGAAGCGCGACTTGGCGAGATTGGCTTCCTCGGCCCGCCGCCGCGCTTCATCCGAATTGAGCTTGGCCTGCTCCAGCTCCGCGATCAGCGCGTCTTTCTCCGCCTGGAAAAATTGCCCGTCGATCGAGGTCGAATGAAGCCGATTGGCGAGAACCACGAAATAAATCAGCGCGCCGACGCACAGCAGGCACAACGCCAGGTTGTCGAGCCGCGTCGTCGGGCCCAAAGCGTAGATGATCGCGATGGTGACGGGCGCCAGCCCGCCGGCGACCGCATAGGGTATCGAAGAGGCGATCATTGCGGTCATCGCCGCCACCAGCAGAAGTACGACCAGCACGAAGGTCCGGGCGTTCGGATCATGCGAGCGCAGCAGCAGGACGACGATCAGCGCCCAGGCGATCCCGTTGAGCGCTTCGGCGAAGATGAATTTGAGCCGCCACATTCCGGCGCTGGCGTCGCGCGGACGCGACCCCAGAAAGGCGACCGCGAAACCGTAGAGCAGCGCCATCGCCATCGAGGTGAGGGAGGTCCAGACCAGCACCAGCGGCGCGGCGACCCACACCAGGGCGGTGAGGCCGATCGCCATCACCATCAGGCACAGAAAGGGCGTCGCGCTCTTGTGGCTCTGCGCGAACAACCGCAGCAGGTCCGGGGCGTAGGCCCGTTCGCTGGCGGTGGTGAGCTTCTCGCGCGCCTCGCGAATTTTGGTGGTCATCTTGCGGCGGCGGGTCGCCGACGCGGGGTCGAGCGCGCGGCCGTTTTCAATCATTTCCGCCGTCACTTCACTCATGACCACTCGACGCACGCTCGCAGAACTCGCAGCCCAATAATGCCCGTTATTCGTTAATGACCGACTGACGATTCGGCTCGAGTTTTAGCAATCCCGCTAAGCAGTCTCGCGGGACGGTCGCGGGGACCGGGACCGTCCGGCTCCCCGGAAGTCGATGCTGCGTCACATTTAAGTCGCGCGGCGAGGCGGAAAAGCCTGCGTGGCGGCGCGCAATGCGCGCGGCCTACCTTTTCGCCGCTATGGTTAACAGCGCCGCGCCGCAAACCGGATCCGGCGCTCCGCGGCGCCGGCCGGTCGTTGACCATAATTGGGCCGCGTGGTCTGGTCGCGTCGAAGCCCTCGGGCGAGCGCCGCCGGGAGGCGACAACGACGACGAAGCGCGCCGGGGGGGGCCGGTCATGAAGCTCTACAATTCGCCGCTCGCGCCCAATCCGCGGCGTGTGCGCATCTTTCTGGCCGAAAAGAATCTGACCGTGCCGACCGTCGATATTGACCTCGGACGCCTGGAGCAGCGGTCGGAAGACTTCTTGGCGCTCAATCCCTTTCAGCGGGTTCCTGTCCTGACGCTTGATGACGGCGTCGTCATTTGCGAGTCGATCGCGATTTGTCGCTATTTCGAGGAGACGCAACCCGATCCGCCGCTGTTCGGGGTCGGCGCTCTGGAGCGCGCGATGGTCGAGATGTGGCAGCGGCGGCTGGAACTGGGTCTGTTCAACCACATCGCCACTGCGTTTCGCCACGCGCACCCGCATATGGCGCAGATGGAGCGGCCGCAGATCGCCGAACTGGCCGAGGCAAGCAAACCGAAGGCGGTCGAGGCGATGAGCCGTATCGACCGCGAACTGGCCAATCGGGAATTCGCGGCAGGCGACCGTTTCAGCATCGCCGACATCACCGGGCTGGTGGCGCTCGATTTCGCCAGGACCGCGCGCATCGCCATTCCCGAGGAGTTCAGCCGATTGCGGCGGTGGCGCGAGGCGCTGGCCGCGCGGCCCAGCGCCAGGGCGTGAGGGCGCGAACCGTTCGCCGCCAGCGTCAAGCGCTGCTCGCGGCTTGCGAAGCGTTGACGGATATGTCAACGTTTTCCCAATGAGAGACGCCAGACAGATTTCGTGGGTGAAGGCTGCACGGAAGGATTTCGAGGAATTTCCCGACGACGTGCAGAGCGATATGCGGGACGCGCCGACGCTCGCCGCCGAGGGTGAAATGTCCGGCAAGGCGAAGCCGTTCAAAGGCGTCGACGGCGGCGTGTTCGAGATTGCGTTGCGCCACCGCGGCGACGCCTTTCGCGCGATCTACGCCGTCAAGATCGACGCGGACATTTGGGTGATCCACGCGTTCCAGAAGAAATCGAAGTCGGGCGTCAAAACCCCGCAGAGGGAGGTTGATGTTATCCACGAGAGACTCAAACGATTGAAGGAGGCCCTAAAATGAACAACGACGACTTTGAACTGATGCGCGGAAGCGGCAATATTTACCGTGACCTCGGCCGGCCGGCCGCGGGGCTTGAACAGGCGCGCGCCATCGTCGCCGCGAGGATCATTCGCAACCTCGACGCGCGCAAGCTTTCGACCCGCGACGCTGAAAAACTCACCGGCGTCGCGCATTCCGAGTTTTCCCGCATCCGCAATGCGCAGCTTCGCCGCTTCACGCTTGACCGCATGATCGCGATACTCGGCAAGCTCGATGCGGACATTGAGGTGGAGGTGACTTTCAAGACGCGCGGGCACGCCCCCGCCCAGCCGTCTTCGCGCGTCGCTTGAGCCATGATCCGCCCGCCTACCTGTCTACGACGACAGTCCGCCTCAGGAGCGAGCCCCTTCATAAGCCCGTGTATTGGACGGGGAGACAATGGGCTGTGACGAGCTATGGCATAGAGGCTAGAGACAGCACTTACGTGATTGCGAAGCAGCGGGTTTGGGAGGAAAACGAGGGCTACGGATGGGTCGATCATCTGCAAGAAAAGGAGTGGGTTGACCTACCTGATTTTGTTGAGGCCTTGCGCCTAGCGCGTCAAAGGTGGCCGAAGAATTGAGCGTTACCAGAAAACGCTTCGTCTTCGATAGCCGGGGAGATGTCTTGCCCACCTTCATTCCAGGAGACCGACGTGCCCGGAGCCCTTGACCTCACCGAGCCGAAGCACCTTTTAGCGAAGCTGGGGTATGAGCTTGGCGCGCTCTCCGCCGATCACGACAACAGCTACGCGCCGATCAAAGCGTCGCGGGACGCGTATCATCTTCGAGAATGGGCTTGGCACGATCGGCGAAAACATGACCTTGCTTTGCAGGCTGCGATCATGGGCAGTGCCGCGGACAAAAAAGGTCTGGGGGGATTGGGTAAATCAGCGTTTTCCGGATTTCCCTGTCATTCTGGAGCTATGCAACGGCTCCAAGCACTTCGAACTTGATCCCAAGCCGAAAGTGCAAGGCTATCTCCAGCACGGCTTGATCGCGGTCTTTTCCTTGATTGTGGCTCGCTTGGGCTCGATGTCTCTGGTTTTTACGTCGCAGTCGACCACGGCCGCATCGTCTCTGTGGTGGACCTCTTGACCCGTGTCCATGACTTCTGGGCGAAGTTGTTCAAGCAGCTTCCACAATTGGAGTGATGATGAACCAGCTCGTTCCGCTTATCGCCGCCCGCGCTCGTGCCTTTGCCGCTGCCGTAGGCGCCCGCGTCCTGTCGCTTCCTTAAATCTTTCACGGCGCAGGTCAGGAGTTCGCGCACGCGTCGCGCTTATGCGTGCGCGGCGGGAGAATTATTCGATCGAACTCGATGCCAATTGAGTGACCCAGATCACGGCGATCGAGAGCGTGCAAATCGCCACCAATATTGGCTGTAGTTACAATCTCGGCGGTTGGACGATTTCGAGGGTGAGAGCAAATGCAGAAGTCTGAAATAAAAGCCCTGCTTCATTTACTTCGCCGACAGGCTCTCACGGAAGGTATCGACAAGCTTGGTTCTCACCAGCTTGATGCGCCTCGCCCCGTCCTTTGCCGACATCACGTCCGCAAACGAACTCTCGGCTTGCCGCACTCTTGTCGAAACAGCGCCCGCCATCCAAAGTCCAAGAAGCGGAGCGCTTCGACGCTCGCCCATCTTCGTTGCGAGGCGATCAGGCTCGACGAATCACAGCGGCCAGCCGTCGATTTTCTTGACCTGCGGATAAATCTGGTCGACCAGCGCCGTCGTCGGCAGATGGGCGCATTGCCCGGCGCGGCCCCTGCCGTTATCCTCGCCGCATGACGCCGCGAACGGAATTGCACCACGGCTGCGTCCGTGTGCTCGACTACCGGTGCGAGGCGGGTCCCACCGACAAGCCGTACGCGGAACTGCACCGCGACCATTCGCTGTCCTATGTGCGCAAGGGCAGTTTCGGCTGTCGCTGTCGCGGCCGGCGGCATGAGCTGGTGGCCGGCGCGGTGATGATCGGGCGGCCGGGCGATGAATACATTTGCACGCACGAGCATCACGCCGGCGGCGATGAATGCCTGTCGTTTCACTATTCGGACGAGGTGGTCGACGCGATCGGCGGCGGGCAGGCCTGGGAGACGGGCGGCGCGCCGCCGTTGCCCGAACTGATGGTGATCGGCGAACTGGCGCAGGCGATTGCCGGCGGCGCCAGCGACATCGCCCTCGACGAAGTCGGCCTGCTGTTCGCCGCGCGCTTCGCCGGGCTCGTCGGCGGCCGCGACCGGCAGCGGCCCGAGGCCGGGGCTCGCGATCGTCGCCGGGCGGTCGAGGCGGCGCTGTGGATCGACGCGAACGCCGATCGGCCGGTGGGTCTCGAGAGCGCGGCCGGCCAGACGGGGCTGAGCCCGTTCCATTTTTTGAGATTGTTCGCAAGCGTCCTCGGCGTGACGCCGCATCAATACCTGGTGCGCGCCCGTTTGCGGCGGGCGGCCCGGCTGTTGGCCGACGACGCCCGGTCGATCACCGATGTCGCCTTTGACGTCGGCTTCGCCGACCTCTCGAACTTCGTGCGAACGTTTGGCCGCGTGGCCGGCGTGTCGCCGCGACGATTTCGCCAGGCGGCGAAAGGAGACCGCAAGATTTTCCAAGAACGCCTCGCCGCCTACCCTCTATAGGGCGTCCTCCAACCCAAGGAGACGTCATGTACGACCATATCGGCTTGAGGACGAAAGACCTGGACGCGAGCGTGCGCTTTTACGCGGCCGCGCTTGCCCCGCTCGGACACGAAGTGGCTTCGCGGGACGCGTCGGGCGCCGGCCTCGGGCCGCCCGGGGCGCCGGCGCTGTGGCTTTATCCTGCAAAGGCGGTTAGCGGCCCGACCCACATTGCGTTTCGCGCGCCGAACCGCGCCGCCGTGGATCGCTTTTACCAGAAGGGCATGGCCGCGGGCGGACGCGACAATGGCGGTCCCGGCCTGCGCGCCGACTATAGCCCAACCTATTATGCGGCCTTCATGCTCGACCCTGACGGCAACAATGTCGAAGCAGTGTGTCTGACCTGACAGCGACGGCCGGGACTCTTGTTCCGGCCGCTCAATTTTTCAATGATCCAAGCTGAAGGAAGACACGAGAAATGGCCTCCATCCGCAAGGAATTCCTTATCGAAGCGCATTCCGAAGATGTCTGGGCGGCGGTGCGCGACGTCGGCGCGCTTCACACCCGGCTCGCGCCAGGTTTCGTCGTCGACACGCGTCTTGAGGAGACGCGAGGGTCGTGACCTTCGCCAACGGTGTCGTCGCGCGCGAGTTGATCGTCGACATCGACGATGCGGCGCGCCGACTGGTCTGGACGGTGGTCGGCGGCCGAATGACGCACCACAACGCGTCGTTGCAGGTCTTCGCCGAAGGCGAGGACGCCAGCCGGGCGGTGTGGATCGCCGACCTGCTGCCCAACGACCTCGCGGAGCCGATCGGCGCGATGATCGAGCAAGGATCAGCCGCCATCAAGCGCGCGCTGGAGCGCCGGAGGGCAGACGGGTAACGGCGCCCGCGCCCTGTTTTTGCAGCAATGCGATCAGGCTCGACGAATCCCAGCGCCCGCCGCCGATCTTCTGGACCTGCGAATAGAACTGGTCGACCAGCGCCGCTATCGGCAAGTGGGCGCCGTTATGGCGCGCTTCGCCGAGACAAATGGCGAGGTCCTTGCGCATCCAGTCGACGGCGAAGCCGAAATCGAACTCGCCGGCGATCATCGTCCTGGACCGATTGTCCATCTGCCAGGATTGCGCGGCGCCCTTGGAGATCACGTCGACGACGGCGGCTGCGTCGAGGCCGGCTCGTTCGGCGAATTGCAAGCCTTCGGCGAGCCCCTGGACGGCGCCCGCGATGCAGATCTGGTTGACCATCTTGGTCAATTGTCCCGCCCCTGGGCCGCCCATCAACCGGCAGGCGCGGGCGTAGGCGGCGATCACCGGCTCCGCCTTGGCGTAAGGCGCTTCGTCGCCGCCGCACATCACGGTGAGAGCGCCATTGCGGGCGCCCGTCTGTCCGCCCGAAACCGGCGCATCGACGAAATGCGTCCCGCGCCGCGCCGCCTCGGCGTGCAGGTCGCGCGCGACTTGCGCCGAAGCGGTGGTGTTGTCGACGAAAATGGCGCCCGCCCTCATGCCGGCGAAAGCGCCGTCGGGTCCGAGCGTCACGGCGCGCAAGTCGTCGTCATTGCCGACGCAGGCGAATACGAAATCGCAGCCCTCGACGGCGAGGCGTGGCGTCGCGGCGGCGGAGCCGCCGTGCTCGGCGACCCATTGCGCAGCCTTGGCGGCCGTGCGGTTGTAGACGCGGACCCGGTGGCCGCCCTTGTCCTTCAGATGACCGGCCATCGGATAGCCCATAACGCCCAGCCCGAGAAACGCGACCTCAGCCAATTTCCATTCTCCCGACTATTCGATCACTGCGGCGCGTTCCGCCGCGTCTCCCCCTTTTAGCCTGCGTCGACCAACGTGCGCGTAAAAAATCGTCTGGCGCCGCGCGCTGTGTGCGTCCCTCCCTCTTGCCGGCGACGCGTACCGGATGCGGCCGCGCCCGCGGGCGCCGCGGCCTTGAGCGGCGTGAACTTTGCCGCAATTTGGCGCCAGATCGTGTATAGACACCGCGCACTCGTTCGAATTTGATGCTGTTTGACGCGTTGTTTTGAGGACTGACGAGCTTTGGGGGCATGGTGAAATGAGCGCGGGGCGTCGTCAATTTGTCGCAGGCCTCGGGCTTGCCGCCGCCGGTCTTGGGCTGGCCCGGCCCGCTGTGGCCGACCCCAGCCCGGACGTCCATTGGCGAATGACGTCGAGCTTTCAACCCTCGCTGGATTTGATTTTCGGGGGCGCGCAGACCTTCGCCAGCACGTTGTCGGATCTTACGGACGGCCATTTCACGATCGTCGTCTCGCCGGCCGGCGAAATCGCGCCGGCCCTGGAGGCGCTCGACGCGGTCTCCAACGGCACGGTCGAATGCGCTCACAGCGCGCTGCACTATTACTGGGGCAAGGATCCAAGCTTCGTGTTCGGCTCCTCGACGCCGTTCGGCATGAACGCCCGTCAGCACGCCGCCTGGCTCTACGAGGGCGGCGGCGGCGCATTGATCGATGAATTCCTCTCCGATCGAAAGGTGTTCGCGATCCCCGCGGGTAATACCGGCGGGCAGATGGCGGGCTGGTTCCGCAAGGAAATCCACGCACCGGGGGACTTCCAGGGCCTGAAAATGCGCATCGGCGGCTTTGCCGGCAAAGTGTTCCAGACGCTCGGCGCAGAACCGGCGGCCACCCCGAAGGACGGCATCTATCCCGCGCTCGAATTGGGGGCGCTCGACGCGATGGAATGGGTCGGCCCATATGACGACGAGAAGTTCGGCGAGCGCAAGGAAGGCGATCGGCTGAACCTGTCCAAGGTGGCGCCCTATTACTACTATCCCGGCTGGTGGAAGGGCGGGATGCAGCTCCATCTGATCGTCGACCGCGAGAAATTCGACGCGCTGCCCAAACCGTATCAGGCGGCGTTCCGGGCCGCCGCGGCGGTCGCGCAGAGCTCCGTGCAGGCCAAATACGACGCGGCCAATCCGGGCGCGCTCAAGCGCCTGGTGGTCGGCGGCGCCGAATTGCGGCTGTTTCCCCAGGACGTGATCGAAACGTGCTACAAGACCGCCAATGACCTCTATGCGCAGCTTGGCGCGGAAAATCCCAAATTCAAGAAGATCGCCGATTCCTACATGGCCTTCCGCGCCGACCAGTATTTATGGTGGCAGGTCGCCGAATATTCCTTCGACAATTTCATGATCCGGCAGCGGCGCGGCAAGAGCTGATTGCAAGGCGGTTTCATCATTCCGGCCGTCGGGATCGTGGCGCTCAGCAGTTGAGCGCCAGGGCCGCATCTTCGTAGTCCGCCGCCACGGTCTCATCGGGCGCGCGGTTCTTCAACAGCGCCGAGAGGATCGTTGCAACGACGAAATTGACGATCACCGCGGTCAGGCCGTTGTAGCTCGCAAAGCCCAGACCCGGATCGATTCTTCCGATCAGCGGGATATCCCAGGCGAGCGCATGCACTGCGACCGGACCCCAGGAGAGCGCGGTGCCGAGGATCATCCCGACCGCCCAACCGACCAGCAGCGCCGCGCCGGTATACCAGCGCGTGTAGAGGCCGAAGATCATCGCAGGGAAAATCTGGACCATCCACACGCCGCCGAGCAATTGCAGATCGACGGCGAATTTCGTGGGCAAGATAAAGATCGCCAACAACGCTCCGACCTTGACGAGCAGCGACACCAGCTTGGCGATGAAGGACTCGCGCTCGGGCGTCAGTTGCGGGTCGACGAACGGTTTCCAGACATTGCGGGTGAAGGTATTGGCGGCGCCGATCGACATCACCGCCGCCGGCACCAGCGCGCCGATGGCGATCGCCGCGAAGGAGAAGCCGACGAACCAGTCGGGGAACACCTTGAGCAGAAGTTGCGGCACCGCGTCCTGCGGATTGGCGACCTTGACGCCCGCGGCGAGCGCCATGACGCCAAGCAGCGCGATCAGGCCCAGCACAAAGGAATAGGCGGGCAGGGTCATGGTGTTGCGGCGGATCGCCTGACCGCTCGAAGCGGCCAACGTTCCGGTCAGCGCGTGGGGATACATGAACAGCGCCATCGCCGAGCCGATTGCGAGCGTCACATAGGGGCCGATCTGCTGCGGCGCCAGCGTGAGGCCAGCCGGAACCTTTGGGTCGGCGGCGACCCTGGCCTCGTAGATCTTGCTCGCCGCGTCGAATATGGCGCCAAAGCCGCCGAGCTGGATCGGGATGACGATGACCGCCGCGACGATGAAGACATAGATCATGGCGTCCTTGACGAAGGCGATCATCGCCGGCGCGCGCAGGCCGCTCTTGTAGGTATAGAGCGCCAGAATGACGAAGGCGATCGTCAGCGGCGCATGCGCGAGATAGCCTTCGCCGTGAAAGCCGAGGGCCTGAATGACTCTTTCCATGCCGACGAGCTGCAGCGCGATATAGGGCATCGTCGCGAGAATGCCGGTCAGTGCGACCGCCAGTCCGAGCCACTTGTCGCCGTAACGTCCGACGACGAAATCGCCGGCCGTGATGTAGCCGTGCTTGCGCGACACCGCCCACAAACGCGGCATCGTGAGATAGAGAAAGGGGTAGATGATGATCGTATAAGGGACCGCGAAAAAGCCGAAGGCCCCGGACCCGTAGACCAGGGCCGGAATGGCGATCACCGTATACGCGGTGTAGAGATCGCCGCCGAGCAGAAACCAGGTGATCCAGGCGCCGAACCGCCGCCCGCCGAGTCCCCACTCGTGCAGATGATTGAGATCGCCCGGCCGCCAGCGCGCCGCCAGAAAGCCGACGACCGTGACGAGCCCGAAAAAAAACACGAAGACGAGCGTCGCGGTCCAGTTGAGATTGTCGATCATCGCGCCGCCCTGCCAATGCGATCGGCGAGGTAGATCGCCACCGCCGAGACGGGGATCAACAACAACTGGAACCAGTAGAACAGGGGCACGCCGAAGAGTGCGGGATCAATCGCGTTGTAGAGCGGCGTCAGCAGGGCAAGGACGCAAGGCGCCAGCAGCAACAGATATTTCATCGAGTCCTCCCGGCGGCGCGGCTTGCCTTGTTCGTCCGCCTCGGGGTTCTTCTCAGACCCCCCGTCGCCGCAACCGCTCGACGCTCATAACCAAGTTCTCGCGGCGGGTCGATACCCCGCGCGCCTGCGGTCGGATGCGCCGCGCGGCGCGGGGTTTTCGCCGCTCTAGCCGCCCGTCACGCTCATGTGGCGGCTGACGGCGGGGCGGCTGGTGGTCCGATCGATGATGAAGTCGTGACCCTTGGGTTTGCGGCGGATCGCCGCGCGGATCGCCGCGGCGAGCGGAATATCGCTCTCCGACTGACGCAGCGGCGCGCGCAGATCGGCGGCGTCCTCCTGGCCGAGGCACATATAGAGCGTGCCCGTGCAGGTCACCCGGACGCGGTTGCAGCCTTCGCAGAAGTTATGGCTCAGCGGCGTGATGAAGCCCAGCCGGCCGCCGGTCTCCTTGACGTCGAAATAGCGCGCCGGGCCGCCGCTCGCATGGTCTGATGGCGACAGCGTGAAATGCGCCGCCAGATCAGCTCGAAGTTGCGACAAGGGCAGGTATTGGTCGACGCGCCGGCTCTCGATTTCGCCGAGCGGCATGACTTCGATGAACGTTATCTCAAACCCGCGCGCATGCGCCCAGCGAATCATCGCCGGCGCCTCGTCGTCGTTGACGCCCTTCAGCGCGACGGCGTTGATCTTCACCGCGAGGCCGGCGGCCTGCGCGCGATCGACGCCAGCCAGCACCTTGCCAAGATCGCCCCACCGGGTGATCGCCCGGAACTTTGCGGCATCCAGCGTGTCGAGCGAAACATTGACGCGGCGGACGCCGCAATCGACGAGCTCGCCGGCGAAGCGCTCGAGCTGCGAGCCGTTGGTCGTCAGCGTCAGTTCTTCGAGAGCGCCGTTCGTCAGATGGCGCGACAACGACCGAAACAGCCGCATGATGTCGCGTCGCACCAGCGGTTCGCCTCCAGTGATGCGCAGCTTGCGCGTGCCCAGGGCGACGAACGCCGAACAGAGCCGATCCAGTTCTTCGAGGCTCAGCACGTCGCGTTTGGGCAGAAAGTTCATGTCCTCGGACATGCAATAGACGCAACGAAAGTCGCATCTGTCCGTCACAGAGACGCGCAAATAGCTGATCGTCCGCCCGTAGGGATCGACGAGAGGCGAGGCGGCGACTGGCGCGTGGGCGTTCATCGACCGACCTTAGACGACAAGATTCGCGAAATAAAGGCGCCGTTGGACCGACCACGGCGTCTTTCGCGCGATTTTCCCGTTCAGCGCAACACGAACACCGGCGCGCCGACTTTCGCGCGATCATAAAGGTCGATCACGTCGTCATTGGTCATGCGGATGCAACCCGAGGACACCGCCTGACCGATGGTGTCGGGCTCGTTCGAGCCGTGGATGCGAAACAGCGTTCCCCCCAAATACATGGCGCGGGCGCCCAGCGGGTTGTCGATGCCGCCCTCCATGTGGCGCGGCAGGTCAGGACGGCGCTTGAGCATTTGCGGCGGCGGCGTCCAGTCGGGCCATTCGCGCTTGCCGGCGATATGTCGCATTCCGGACCATTCAAAGCCCGGACGACCGACGCCGACGCCATATTTGATCGCCTGGTGGCCGGGCAAGACGAAATACAACCGTCGCTCGCTGGTATTGATCAGAATCGAACCTGGCGCGTAAGCGCCTGTGAACTCTATCGTTTCGCGGGGAATTGGCGAAGCGAGGGGACGCCCCTCGGAAGAAGAGGCCCCCGGCGGGAAGAGAAAGACGCTGATGTCGGCGGCGGCGCGGGCGGCCGGCGGCATGGCGAGCAGGCCGGCGATCACGCCGACATTGAGGAGGAATATACGGCGCATTTCCTGGCCTTCTCCGGGTGAGCGGTCGCCGCCGCGGCGTCGTCCCTTCGAAGAGACTAGGCGCGGATTCTTTGCGAATTGTTATTTCGCGCACCGTCCGTTGATAGGCAATGGCTTTGCCCGTTCAAGCCGGCGTGAAGAACAAATTGGGGCGACAAAGTGGCCTTCGCGCCACAGTCGGCGCGCACAGGGCGTCGCCACGTCGCCGTCGGACCAACGCGAAGGGCCTGGGCTTGCCAACGCGCGCCAATTGAAAACGCATGCCTCTTTGCCGCCACTGTGAGCACCTCGGCCCCGACCATGATGGAAAATCGCCCGCATGCGCGGCAATCGCCGCGTCCGCGACTGCCCGTGCGACCGATATGCGCCGCTCACCGCTAAGCCGAAGCCGCTCAACCCCCGCATCGGCGGACTTCGCCGCAGACCGTAACCGACCGACGCCCCAATGATGAACTCAGCCGCCCCGCAACGGGCGGCTTTTTTCTTGAGCCGGCGCGATGTTGCTTTCCCGCCGCCCTCTGCCCGCTATGCCCTGCCAACTTTCACCCGGGAAGAACGATAGCATCGCCGTCCAGCGCGATCCTGCTTGCCGCCTGTCTCGTCGGTTTGCCGACGATTGCCGTTGGGGTTGAACAAGCACCCTCCGCGCTCCCCGGAAAATCCATTCTTCTGAAATCGAGCGAGCGCGAACCACACTTTCCTCCTCAAACGAAGTCTCCGGCGCGCAACAGAATAATTTGCAATGGCGGTTCGTCCAAAAGTCCCTCATCGGCGACATGGCCTTCACGAGTGGTGCGCGACCGACGACGATCTCCGTCAGCCCTGACTATCTCACCTGCTCGATGGATCTGATCCACGCCAGGGTGGCGCAGACGAATTTCATCGTCATGAAGGGATGGGAGACCAACCCCACACAGTGGCAATGGCTCGACCGATCGGCCTTGTCGAAGGACTGTTCGATCATCCAGGGGAACGTCCTCGATCGACCGCCATAGACAAGCTCATGAGATAGTTTCCGCAGCCAGCTCTTTCGTGTTCAAATGCCGGTTCACTATCGGACTGCACCCCATCGGTGAGATACGACCAATTCGGCGACAAGGCGGTTACAAATTCCGGCTGGCGGCTGCGGGATTGGCGGAGTTCGGCTTCGAACTCAACCGCCGGTTTGGCCGAGCGCCGAATCAAGGCGCTCGGCGTGGCAGGCGCATTCGATGAACTCCCCGATGTCGCGACGGGTGATCGAGGGCCGCGTCGGCCTTGCCGTTGATCTCGTCGGCTTTGACAGCGACGTCGATCTGCGGGCGAGGATCGGCGCGAGCCGAGGAAAAAGGCGATTTGGTGCGACGGCCCTGCGATCAGACGACCATGGAGAAAGGAGATATAGTAAAGTGTCGCCGCAACCGAACGAAACGTGACGGCGGAGTTGCGACCTCGAGAACGCAATAGTCACCGAATGAAAGCACGGCTTCGCAAGTAGCGACGTGGCGGGCGGCAATGCCCTACCTCGCAAAAGGAGCGCCGAAATGCATGAGTTCGAACAACTTCCTGCGGATATCGATCTGAACACAGCCGACGAGAGGACGCTTCGGCGGTATGGCCTGCCTCGCCGACCGGACCCCGAGAAACAACCGCATCTGGCGCGCGCGTGGCGTCGTGTGGTCGCTCGTCTGCCGCACCCGCGGCTCATCAAGCCCGATCTCGAGCCGGACACCCTGAGAAAACGGCGGCTCCCGAAGACCGAGTTTGGCGTTAACGCCCAAGCCGGCGCGGTTGTGCCGGTCGAGTTCCTGGGACCGACAGAAGTCGCCAATGTGATCTACGGGGAATGGACGATCCCGCAAGTATTTCCTATCGCGGGTAACCCGACCGATATCGCCGTCGTCAGCTTTTGGGTCGGCCTCAGCGGTATGGAAAGCTCAGGCGCGGTTTCGCTTCTGCAGGCCGGCGTCGCGGCGGTCGTGGGCGTTGACATCAACAATCCGATCTACTGGCCGTGGATCGAGTGGTACACCAGCAACTACCAAACGCCGTCGTCCAAGGTGACAAATTTCGCGATAAGTCCGGGCGATCAAATTAGCGTCCTCGTTTGCGCGCCTCAGTCGACGATGGGCGTCGCGTTGTTCGTCAACTACGCCACCGGGCAAGCGATGACCGTTCCGATTCCTCAACCGGCGCCCGGCGTCACCGCCCAAGGCAGCACCGCGCAATGGACGGTGGAGCAGCAGGCGGGAGCGCCGCTGCCGCAGTTTACTGCCGTCGAATTCACCAACTGCAGCGGCGGAACGCCAGACCTCAGTTTCGACCTGTCAGCTCCAGCGGCCGGGGCGGAGAACATCGTCGATAGCAACAACAATATTCTCGCGGTCGGTTCGATACTATCGGCGACAAGCGCGTCGGTTGTTTGGAAGGCTAGTATGTAGCGGAGGATTGCCGGTATTGCGCGGGATTGCGGATCGCGGCGGATCAAACCAGATTCCGGAATCCCCTTCAATTCAGTCCAGACGCCGCCCGCTCCCGCAACTGCTCGGTCCTATAAATCTGACGTCGGCTTGGGGGCAAAGTTGGACGCCGATACGGGGTCAACATTCAAGGCCGATTGACGCGATAAAGCGCGCTAACGTGATTTGGGGCGAAGGATCAGCGGACAACATCAGGGCCGGCGGACTCTATTCCCGCGCGAAAGGCCGAATACATGACCGCACCTACGACCAGCGCAACGCCGAAAATAGCCCTTGATAAGCGGGCGCCGTCCAGACCTGACGACGCCCCCAAGTCGCCTGCGTGCTCGGCACGCCTCGAGATACCGCAGGCGGATATCGGAATGAAGGCCCGGTGAAGACATTCGCCAGATCTGATCTGCGGCGCACAGCCGCGGCCGCGCGCGATCGACCTTCAGCGCCCAAGATAGATATCGCGTACGATCGGATTCTCAGAGAGTTCTGCCGCCGAACGGCCTTCGAACGCGACCCTGCCGTGAGCCAGGACGTATCCCCGATCGACCACGCGGATCGCCTGCGCCAGATTTTGTTCGGCCATCAGCACGGTCAAACCGAGCCGGCGCTTCAGGTCGGCGATCGCGTCAAACGTCTGCCGAACGAGGATCGGCGCGAGCCCGACCGAGGGCTCGTCGATCAGCAGGATTTCAGGCGCCGCCATGACCGCGCGGCCGAGCGCCACCATCTGTTGTTCGCCGCCGCTCATGCTGCCGACCCGCTGGCGCCGTCGTTCGCGCAGGGGCGGAAACAGCTCGTGGCAGCGCGCTAGATTTTCGGCGTAGCGCTTCCGGGCGAGCGGTCGATAGGCGCCGAGCGCCAGGTTGTCTTCGACACTGAGATCCCGGAACAGCCGACGGCCTTCCGCAACGAGGACGATTCCAAGCGCGACGATTTCCTCAGGCTCGAGGGTTGCGAGATTCGCCGTCTTTCCGCCGATCTTCGCGCGAACCGCACCTTGCCACGGCCGCACCAGTCCGAGCAAACAATGCAGGAGGGTGGTCTTGCCATTGCCGTTGGCGCCGAGCAGGGCGACGGTCTCGCCCGTGCGAACGTGCATGGACACGCCGTCGAGCGCGCGCACAGCGCCATATCCGGCGGTGAGCCCTTCGATCGTGAGCGCTTCACTCTCCAAGATAGGCTGCCTCGACATCCTTCATGTGTAGAACTTCCGAAGTCGGGCCGTCAGCGAGCTTGCGGCCGGCGACGAACACAACGAGGCGCTCAGCGAAGGTCGCGACCGCCCTCATGATATGCTCGATCATGACGACGGCGACGCCGTCGGCGTTGGCGCGAAACAACAAGGCCAGGATGTTGTCGACTTCCGCATGCGACAGGCCAGCCATCGCTTCGTCGGCGATGAGAAGCTTCGGCCCGCAGGCGAGCGCGCGCGCGAGTTCGAGCCGGCGCAAATCGACCTGGGTGAGATCGCGCGGCCGCAACTGGGCCTTGTCACCGAGGCCGACGCGTTCGAGTTGATCCCGCGAACGCTCGGGCGTGGGGCCGCCCTTGGCGTCAAGAAAGCGGAGCGGAACCTCGACGTTCTCCAGAACGGTGAGGCTTGCGAAGGGGCGCGGCAGTTGAAAGGTGCGCGCCAGCCCCAGGCGCGCGCGGCGATGAGGCGCAAGGCCGGCAAAATCATGGCCCGCGAAGGCGACGGCGCCGTCATGGCGGGCGAAGGCGCCGGCGATACAATTGACGAAGGTGCTCTTGCCGGAGCCGTTGGGTCCGATCAGGCCGACACGCTCGCCCGGCGCGACGCTAAGAGAAACGCCGTCCAACGCGACGAATCCGCCGAAGCGCTTTCCGACATTGTGGGCTTGCAGGAGCGGCGCAGTCACTGGTTCGCCTTCCCAACTGCAAGGGACCGAAAGAGACCGATCAGGCCTTGCGGCGCCAGTGCGACAAAGCCTATGAACACGAACCCAATCAGCGCGAGGCTGGCCGACGAGGAGATGAACGCGACCGCCAATTGCTGCATTGAGCCCAAAAGCGCAGCGCCGATAACGGGTCCGAGCCAGGTCTGCGTGCCGCCGACGAGAGGCATCGCCATTGCGTTGACCGTGTAGCCGATCGCAAAAGCGGAATCAGGATTGAGGTACGAACTATAAAAGGGCAGGGGCGCGCCGGCCATGCCCATGATGGCGCCGCTCGTCGCCGCTGCGAACACCTTGAGTCGCAATGTCGGCACGCCGAGCGCCGCCGCAGCGGTTTCATCGTCGCGAATGGCGGCGAGCCCGATGCCGATCGACGAGCGTTCGATCGCCGCGGCGACCAGCGCGGCCATCGCGGCGATCGCGAACATGAGCAAGCATAGATACTCTGTATAGCTGGCGAAAAGCGGAATCGCCTTCGGGCGCACGAGATATGCGCCGCTCGATCCGCCGACATAGGTCCAGTTGACGATGAGGGTCTGCAAGACCACGGAGAGCGAGAGTGTCGAGATGGCGAAATAGACGCCTCGCAGTCGCAGCGTCAACGAGCCCATGACGAGCCCGAGCGCCGCGCCCGTGAAACCTCCAGCCAGCACGCAAATCGGAAGAGGCAAGGCGAGCGCCTTGTTCAACGCCACGGTCGTATAGGCGCCAGCCGCAAAAAACGCTCCGGCTCCGAAGTTCACGAAGCCCGCGTAGCCGCCCAATATGTTCCAGGCGATCGCCAGAGCGCCATACTGGAAAACTATGTAGCCGAGATAGAACGCATAGTCGTTGTGCACGGCCCTGAGCGCGAGCGCCGTCGCGATCAGAGCGCCCAGCGCCAGGGCAAGTCCATTGCGCCAGAAGGCGAAGCTGGCCGCGCCGTTCAAGCGGAGGCTCCGAAAAGCCCGCGGGGTCTTAGGGCGAGAAACCCGAGCAAGAGACCGAATGCAATTGCGGGGGACCACGATGGGCCGAGCATCGTCGCGGTCAAGTCTTCGATGACGCCGAACAACAGTCCGGCAATCAGCGTGCCAGGCAAGGACCCGAGGCCGCCCATGATGACGATGGCGAACAATCGCCCGACGAAAATTTGCGCGGAGGAGGAGTTGACCGGCTGGATCACAATGAGCGCGCCGCCGGCGAGGGCGGCCAGCCCGACCGAAAGGCCGAATGCGATCGTCTTGATGCGAACGGGGTTGATTCCCATCAACCGCAGCGCTTCGCGATCCTGGGCGACTGCCGAGATGGCCCGGCCGACGAAGGTCAATTTTAGAAATGCGGATAAAATCGCGAACACCGCGAGCGCGCAAATCGCCGGGACCAACATGCGCAGCGGAAAGTCGATCTTCCCGATCGAGAGGACGCCGCTCGAGTAACGCGCGTCCGCAAATTGCTGATCGGCGCCCCAAAGCAGCAGCAGCGACACTTCGATCAGGAACATCAAGCCGAAGAAGAAGGCGAGGCCGCGGATCGATCCCTCTCCCCGGCTTTCGAAGAAGAAATGATAGACGCGGTAGAGTCCGGCGCCGAAGAGCGCGAATAGCGGCGCAATGATCAGCGCGGCGAGCAAAGGATCGAGCGCCGTCGCTCCCGTCAACGTCGCCACGACGAAGGCGGCGGCGACCATGAGCGCGGGGTGGGCGATGTTGACGATGTCGAGGAGGCCAAAAGAGACGGAGAGCCCGGCCGCCGCCATTGCGTAAAACGCGCCGAGCAGGAGACCGGAGGCGCAGGCGTTGGCGATCAGAATTGGGTCGAAATTCATTCGGAGCGGGAGTGTTCGAAGATCATTCGATGCGGCGATTCGTGGCGGAAGCCGAGAAGCATCGGCCGTCGCGCGCGGCGATCATATCCAAGCCGTCGAAGGGCCGGCGCGTTCCTGTCGGTCATGCCGATCGCATCGAAATAGGCGTTCTCCTCAATCAGCCAAGGCTAGTCCTTGCTCCTCAGCTTGACGCCGGAAACGGCGTGAGGAGTTTCCCGGACCTGTATTTCTCGGGGTAGAGAATGACCTGCGTGCCGGCCTTTTTGAACTGCTCGATGTCGTGGCCCGTCACGCCCTGGTATTGCACGTAGATGTTTCGCTCCTGCTCCCACTCGCCGTTGGCGTCGAACTTGAGGTCGCCGACAACAGTGGAGAAGGTATTGGCGTGGAAATCCGCGCCTATGGCGGCGTGGTCGATCTTGCCGACGCGGCTCACCGCCGCCTCGAGCACCTGCATCTGGGCATAAGCGAGCGGTGGCGCATAGAGCCCGAGCGGATCGACCTTCTCTTTTTGCGCGGCGGCCCGATAGCGCTCCAGAAAGGCGTCGATGCCCGGAAATTTCATCGTCGGTTCGGGGGCGTAGCTGTCCCAGCACACGAGATTGTTGAGCAACGGCCCGAACTGCGCCTTGATCGCGGTGATCTGCGGCCCGATCATTCCGCCGCCGAGCAGGGTCGCGGTGAGCTTGGCTTCGTTGACGGCTTTGAGAAGACCGACCGAATCCGGCGGGTAGGAAGCGAAATAGACAATATCCGGCTTGGCGGCTTGGATCGCCCGGACGATCGGCCCGTAGTCGACCGTCCCCGGCGGATAGCTTTTGTCGTAGACGATTTCGACGCCGAGATCCTTGGCCTGTTTGCGCGCGCTCTGCATCGAACGCTGGAGGAAATCGCTGTCGAGCCCGGCGATCGCAACTGTCTTCGGCCTTGGCTCGGCGGTCATGGCGATTTGGAAATAGCCCTTGGCGAAATCTTCTTGCATGTGGCCGCCGGTGGGGCTGATGTTGACCGTGCGATCATAGTGGAAGGCGTCGTTCGTCACTGATCCGAGCAAACTGACGAAAGCGACGCCATGCGCCATGACGACCGGCATCGCGGGCGCGATCAATGCGGTGGAATAGCTCGAGACGACGAGATCCACTTTGTCGACGTCGAGAATCTTCGTGTAGAGGGCGGGAATCTGCGCCGGGTTGCTTTGATCGTCGTAGTTGACGAGCTCGACTTTGCGCCCGAGCAGTCCGCCCTTGGCGTTGATTTCCTCGACCCAGAGGCGATGGGCGAGGGAGGCCGGCTTGCCGTTGCCGGCGAGGCCGCCGCTGAGCGGCAGGGTGTAGCCGATGCGGATCGGCCCGTCACCCGATTGGGCGGCCGCACGTCGCGCCAGCGCCGTCGCGGAAAGGCCCGCGGCCAGAGAGCCGAACTGGCGTCGCGTCACCTGTCGCATCGAATCCTCCCAAGGATTTTTTATAACCCCGTCGTCTCAGTTTTCAGATGGCGATCGAGGGGTAGTCCTTGCCGTTCCACGAGCTGAGGTTGGCGGCGAATTCTCTTTGGAACGACAAGGGTCCGCTCTTCTTAGCGTAGTCTTCGTCGAAAAGGGCGATGAAGATGGTCAGGTTGAGAAAAAAGTGCGCGCCCATCTCAAAGAGCTTGACGTAGTCATAGGCGACGAGCGTTTCACGCTCCTCGCCGGTCAGTGCGTGGACGGTGGAGACTTCGGCGTCATTGAGCCTGGGGCCGATCGATTGCTCCCATGTCGCCACGAAACTTCGGGAGTCTTCCTTGTAGCGGCGAAGGAGCTCGGGGTCCCGGTCGACAGTGAAGAGGAATTTATCGACGTAGTATTTGCTCATCGCGCGGCTCCGTTCGGGGTCCAGGTGACATAAGCCTCCATCGTATGGAAGAGGTCGAGGTTGTCGACATAGGAAGCCTTGATCGGCCCGGCGATGCCGAGCATGAGGATCAAGACCATGAATCCCGCCGTTGCGTTGCCGGACCTGGCGAGGCTCTCGTGCGTAACATTGGCGAGGATCGCCTCGATATCGCCATTGGCGAGCCATTCGATCGCCTGACGGTCAAAGACCGGATCGGGGCCGGTTTCCTTGAATTGGCGCGGGCCGCCGAGTTCGAGCGAAAGGTGCCCGGTTCCGATGGCGGCGATGCGTTTGTCGGACGGATATTCGTCGATCGCCTCGCGGATCGCCCGGCCGAGATCATAGAAGCGCTTGGGCGAGGGTAGGGGCGGGGCGAAGATATTGGCGTAGATCGGCACGACCGGCAGATCCGCTTGCGGCCGGGTGGTGATGATCGGGCAAATGATCGAATGGTCGATCTTCAAATCGAAGCTCATCGCCATATCGAAGCCTTTGTCCATCAGGCGCTGCAAAATGAAGCCTGAGAACGCTTCGTCGCCGATCAGCGTATACTTCGGCAGGCCGAACTCACGGATCTCGTTGTAAAAAGTCGCATCGTATCGCGGCGCCTTTCCGATAAGGAATTGCGGGTAGTTGTCGAGAAAGAACTGATGAAAATGATCCGAGCCGACCATCACAAGGATGTCCGGCTTGGCGCGGGTCAGCGTCTCGCGATAGGCCTCGACCTTGCGTTTCCATTCCGGCGCCTGCGGAATCGATTGCTCCGGCGGGCGCGTGGTGAGCGCATGATAGAAAGGGTGGTGCGTCGTTCCCAAGACGGCGGTCAGCAGCGCCACGTTTGTCCTCCCGTCTTGTCGCGGCCGTTGCGCCGCATCCCCAGTCCCTGGCGAACGCCGACGCCGCGTTCACAACGAGAGCGACACAAAACTCCGTCTAGCGCGCTGAGTCCATCTCACTTTTCACAGTCCAGCAGGACTCGACGCGTTCCCGGAATTTCGCTATGCGAACTGATATTCTTACTCCGAATATCGATTCGCGGTGGGCGAAGAGTCAAGGGCTAGCGGGCCAGCCGAAGCGCGGAAAGCGACGGGCAATGGAATCGGGTCAAACGCTCGGCGGAGGGAGGGTGTCGGGCGAGGCGCGCGACCGGCGGCGAAGCCCTGAGTTCGTTGCGGCGCTGGCGCATGGCCTGGCGGTGCTGCAAGCCTTCGATGGCGGGCACGGTGAAATGGCGCTGGTCGAGGTCGCTCGGCGTTCCGGCCTTTCGCCGGCGACTGCCCGACGAAGCCTGCATACCTTGATCGAACTTGGATACGCGCGCGCCGTCGGCAAACGCTATGTGCTGACGCCGAACCTTCTGGCGCTCGGGTCCGCCTATTTGCGGGCCTCGAGCGTGGACGAAGCCTTCACACCCGAACTCAAGCGTATTGTCGAAACGTTTGGCGACGCCGCCTCGGTGAGCGTGCTCGAAGGCGCGAATATCCTCTATGTCGCTCACCTGTCTCAGCAGCGGATGTCGCGGATGACCGCCGGCGTCGGCGTCACTTATCCCGCGCAATTGACTTCGATGGGCCGCGTGCTTCTCGCCAACCTGCCTCAATCGCGGCTCGATCGCTTTTTCGACGAGTTCAGAGCAATAAAACCGACGGCTCAGACGCTCGACGATCCGGATGAATTGCGGGCCGAGATCGCCCGCGCGCGCGAAAGCGGCTACGCGATCGCCATCGATCAGCTCGACCACGGCATCGCCGCCATTGCGGTCCCAGTCCGCGATCCCGACGGCGCCATCATCGCCGCCGTGAACAGTTCCGGCTACACCGGCATTGTGACACGCAAGGCGATGATCGAAGAGCGCTTGCCAAGGTTGCGCGCCGCGGCCGCCGCGTTGACGCAAGTACTTCGGCGCTATCCGGTGTTGCTTCATTCCTTAAGGCCGGTCTAGCCGGAGATGAAGGAGGCGACGAAAACCGTCTGCGGGCCAGCGAATTGGAAACGCGATCATTTGCACAAAGGAAGAACAATATGACGTTGTTGCCGACCACGCTCGTGGGCTCCTACGCGCAACCGGAATGGTTGATCGATCGCAAGAAGCTTCTCGGTCGGTTCCCGCCGCGCGTCAGGGCGCTCGAGCTCTGGCGTATTCCGGACCCCTTCCTCGCCGAAGCGCAGGATGACGCGACGATCGCAGCGATAAAGGCGCAGGAAGAGGCTGGGCTCGATATTATCACCGACGGCGAAATCCGCCGCGAGAGCTACTCGAACCGCTTCGCCACAGCTCTGGACGGCGTCGACATCGACAATCCAGGGACCGTGGTCAACCGCTCCGGCAGCCCCAATTTTGTGCCGCGAATTGTTGGCAAGATTCACCGCAAGCACGCGGTTGAAGTCGAAGACGTGAAATTCCTGCGCAAGCATACCGCCAAGCCGATAAAAATGACTGTGCCTGGGCCGTTCACCATGAGCCAACAAGCGCAGAACGACCATTATGAGCGCCTCGCCGACGCGGCGATCGATTACGCCGACGCGGTCAATGCGGAGATCAAGGACCTCTTCGCCGCCGGCGCGGACATTGTTCAGATCGACGAGCCCTATTTGCAGGCGCAGCCCGAGCGCGCGGAGGAATACGGCCTTGCCGCGCTCAACCGGGCCCTCGAAGGCGTGAATGGGACGACCGTCGTCCATGTCTGCTTTGGCTACGCGGCGATCGTGCATTCGCGGCCAGACGCCTATTCCTTCCTGCCGCAGCTCAGGGGCTGCCGGTGCAGGCAGATTTCCATCGAGACCGCGCAGTCCAATCTCGATTGCGCGGTGCTTAAAGAGCTGCCGGACCAGAAGATCGTGGTCGGCGTGCTCGACCTCTCAACGAACGAGGTCGAGACGCCGGAGACAGTCGCCGCCCGAATCCGTCGGGCGCTCGTACACCGGAGGCCCGAGGACATCATCGTCGCTCCCGATTGCGGCCTCAAGTATCTGCCGCGCGGCGTCGCCTTCGACAAGATGAAGGCGATGGTCAAAGGAACGAAAATCGTTCGCGCTGAGCTGTCGGTGTGAACGCCAGTATGCAGTTCGCAAATCTCGCACCCGTTCGTGGTCCCCTTCGACACGCTCGCCGCACTGAAACGTGCAATAGTGGCGCCGATTGCTGATAGCGGCGACAGCCGACCGATCGGTCGACCAGGCTGGCGCGTGCCATGCCAACGCTGTGTTGGAGGTATTCCGGCGCTGGCCGGCAATCCGCCGCTCTCACCAGATGGCGCCAGACTTTCCCCTCTCGACGGCTCTACCCGGTTCTCTCGCGCCGTGCGACGCTGAAGAAGGTGGCGGCAACCATCGTGACGGCGCCGAGCACGATCAGATGGATCGCGGAATCCTGATTGATGAAGGACGACGCGCTCGACAGCGATTGCACAAGGGCCGCGCCCATCAAGACGGACAGGACCGAGCCGCGCCCGCCGGCGATTCTCGTGCCGCCGAGCACGACGGAGGTGATGCTCATCAGCGTGTAGTCAATTCCGGTGGCGGGCGAACCGATGCCGACCTGCCCCGCGAGAATGAGACCAGCGACGCCACTCAGCAGTCCGGATAGAACGAAAGCCAGCAGAATTTGCCGGTTGACCCGAATGCCGACCCGTGCCGCGCCGAGCGGATTGGATCCTACGGCGCGAAGCCGCCGCCCGAGCCCGGTGCGGAACAGGACATATTCAAACGTAGCCACGATGACCAGGACGGCGAGGAAGCAGGCGGGCATCCCGGCAACCGTCCACTGCGTGACATCGGAGAGGGTGTCCGTGACGGCGCCAGCCGCCTCCGGCCTCAATGCAAGGGAGAGCCCTTGCAAGCCGATGAAGGTGGCGAGCGTTACCACGATCGCGGGGATGTTGAGCCAGGTGACCAGCCAGCCCTGGACCAGCCCGAAGGCGGCGGTGATTGCAAGGATCAGCGCCGAACCCCACAGAGCATTGGCTGCCGACCCGCCGTCGGGCGTCAGGAACGATGCGAGCACGACGACGAATCCGGCCAGAGCGCCTACCGAGAGATCGATCCGGCCGACCAGGATGGTGGCCAATTGGGCGATCGAGATGAACGCCAGGATCGAAAGGAAGGTCAGCATGGTCTCGATATTGAAGGCCGAGAGGAAATACCCGCTGATCGAATCGGTGCCGAACAGGACGATGGCCGTCAGCACGGCCAGCAATGCTGCCGGGAACCGGTCAGCGGCCATGATGCGGCGCCAGCCGCTGTCTTCCGTTTCCTTGCGGGCCGGGCCGCCTTCCCGCGCCACCCTGGCGGTCATGTTCGCTTCGGTGATGGCCGCGTCGGTCAGGCCCTCGCCTTCAAGCTCTTTCACGATCTGGCCGCGCGCGAACACGACAACCCGGTCGCACAGGCCCGCAAGCTCGATGCCGTCGGACGACGACACGACCACCGCGACGCCACTGTCCGCGAGGTCCCGCAGGCGTTCGTAGATTTCGGTGCGCGCGCCGACATCGACGCCCTTGGTCGGCTGGTCGATGAGGATGACCTCGGGTCCGCCTGCGATTTCGCGTCCGATCAGCAGCTTCTGCTGGTTGCCGCCGGAGAGCTCCGCGGCCGTCGTGTCGTCGTGCTCCGTGACGCGATTGCCGGTGTAGACGCCAAGCCGTTCCATCACTTCGCTGGTCAAGGCGTGGTCGCGTTTCCGGTCGATCATGCCGGCAGTTGAAATGCTGTCGAGCGCGCCGATGCCGATGTTCTCGCGCAGCCTCAAAGTCAGGAAGAGGCCCTCTTCGTGACGGTCGTCCGTGACAAAACCGATTCCGGCGGCGCGGGCTGCGGCGGCGGACGCGCCCGCGACGGGCTGGCCCCTGACCCGCACCGATCCGCTCTTGCGCCGCTCGAGGCCCGCCACGGTGCGCAGAAATTCCCGCTGACCCTCTCCTTCAACGCCGGCTACGCCGACAATCTCGCCGGCATGGGCGGCAAAACTGATCCTCGCGAAGCCAGGCGCGGAAAGATCGTTGACCTCGAGCTTGAGTTCGCTCCGGCTTTGCATCTTGCGGGGAAACACCTGATCGAGGGGTCGGCCCGCGATCATGGTGATGATTTCGTTCGTGCTCATCCGCGCTGCCGGGCGACTGTCGATCGACCTGCCATCGCGCAGCACGGTCACCTGGTCGGCGAGCTGTTCGATCTCGTGCAGCCGGTGCGAGACGTAGACGATCGCGACGTCTTCCTCACGCAACTGCCTGATGAGCGCGAATAGTTTGTCGACATCGGCCTGCTGGAATGGCTCGGTCGGCTCGTCCAGAAAGAGAACCTTAGGCTTTGAGGCGATGGCTCCCGCAATCTCGATGATATGCTGCTGCGCGAGCGTCAGATCGCGAACCCTCGCGTCCAACGACATGGCGTGCTGTTCGGATCCTACCGCCGCCAGAAGGCGCTCCGCCTCTGCCCGGCCGCCGCGGCCGGTGAGGCGCGGCGCCGCGAGCTGGATGTTCTCCATGACCGTCATCTCTTCGGCCAGCTCGGGGTGCTGGAAGGTGACGGCGACGCCGGCGCGATGCAGCTTCCGGGCGTTGGGACGCTTGATCTCCTTTCCCGCGACGCGCAGAACCGCGAAATCGGGCCGCACGGCGCCGGCGGCAATGCCGATAAGCGTCGATTTTCCCGCGCCGTTCTCGCCGACCACGGCGTGCACCTGGCCGCGCCGGATGTTGAGGCTGACGGCCTTCAGCGCCTGCACCGGGCCGTAATATTTGGTCGCCCCCACGATCCCCATGATCGGGGCGCCAAACAGATTCCGTTTGCTGACGCTCATTCTATGATTTCTAGCCGCTTCTTCAGCCGCATGTAGATGGCGCCCCAGCGCCCCCTGCGCTCGGGCGAGATATTGATCCATCTGGAAAGTCCGAGGCGGGTCATTGTGCGGGTGAACGTCGTGCGGATGCGGAACTCGACGTCAGGCGAGGTTACCCAGAATTTAAAGCGGATCCATTCGAAGCGAAGGCGTCGGCCAGCTTCGACAATGCCGACGCTGGCGATGATGATGATGGCCTGAACGATGTTCTGGGCCGACGTCGCGAAGCCAACGGCGACCACGAGCTGGCCAAGATATGTGAGGAGCAGCGCGCCCACGATGGTCGCGGCAACGCTGCCGCGGAGGCCGCCGCCAATGGGATTGCCGCCCACCACGACCGCCGCAACCGTCGCCAGCAAATAGGGCACGCCGCTGAACACCGTTGGCGACAGCACATAGCCCGCCAGCAGTATTCCCGCCGCCGCGTAGCAGAAGCCGGCAACCGCGTAGGTGGCGACGCGATACCAGTCGAGCCGGATTCCCACCGTAAGCGCGGCGTCCGGATTTACGCTGGTCGCAATGAATCGCCGCCCGACGGTCGTTTTCTCCAGGACAAAGATCGCGATCGCGGCGATGACGATCATCACGTAGAGCGTCAGCGGCACGCCGAGGAGTTTACCGACGCCGAACTTGTTGAGCGGCGGGGGCGCCTGCTGCGAGAATCCCCTGGTGACATGCATGGTGATCCCCAGCATCAGCGAATTCATGCCGATGGTGGTGACCAGCGAGTTGACGCGCAGGAGCGCGACGAGGGCGCCATTGACAGCCCCGACGCCGAGCCCCATCGCGAGCGCGAGCGCGACGAAGGCCAGGGTCTCGGGGACGCCGGCCTCTGAACTCGGGAGCGCCGAGACGATGACTGCCGCAAACGACATGATGCCGGCGACCGACAGGTCGAGTCCGCGCTGCTGGATCACGAGATGCTGGCCGATCGACGCGACCGCAAGGATCGCGAAGAACGGCAGCATCGATTGCAGCGCGCTGACCGAGACGGTGCTGGGGGCAGCTATTCCGCCGCCACCCACCAGCACAACCGCGGCTACCGAGACGATCAGCAGCCGGTGCAGCGGCTTTTTTCGCCCCTTGTACTCACGCCTCGTCCAAGCTCGCTCCGGCCGCCGCCGCTCCGATTGCTGATCAGCCGCAACCGTGCTTCTGGGTGGTATCATCGCGGCAGCCGCCGAAAGCGCAGATTACTTGGACAGGATTGCCTTCATCTTCGCACCGGAGACCGTCGCCGAGGGAATTGCTGTCGGCGGCAGGTTTTTGTCGCACTTGACCGCCAGGGCCGGATCTGAGGACGTGCTGTCCTCGGAAAACGGCAAGTCGATCAGGCTGGGCTCGTCGTTGTCCATGCCGTTGACGGCGGCGAGGCCCTTGCGCAGCGCCAGGCGAACCAGCCAGGTGTGTGCGCTGGCGGTCGCCAGCTTGAAGGTCGGGTTCGCCGCGTGGTTGTCCTGCCACAGGCAGCTCAGCTCATTGAGGTCCTGCCCCGCCCACGCGGGGATCGGCCGGCCAGCTGCGAGGAATGCACGGATCGGTCCCGTGGTCTCGGCCATCATGCCATCGATCTTGTCGTATTTGGCAATCTCAGCTGCCGTCACCTTCTGGGCGAGCGCTGGATCCCAATTGGTGTCGACCGGGCCCTCAAGGACTTTGATCCCCGGGCTAGCGTCAAAGACTTTGCGCCAGCCGGTGGCCTGCGAGCTGGTCATCGGATTGCCTGGCGTGCCGCCCTGCACGATGACGTTGCCCTTGCCGCCAAGGGTCTTGACCATCCATTGGGCAAGCATCTCGCCGAGGCCGATCTGGGTCTCGGTAACGCGTGTGAGATAGTCTTTGCCGATCTCGCCGAACGGCGCATCGCCGGTGGTAAACGGAACGACGGCGACGCCTGCATTCAGCGCCTCACGCATGACCTTCAATTGCGCGACGCCAGTGTCGGCGAAAACCACGATGACATCGAAATGCTGGGCGATCAGGCCCTTGATGTCGGCGATCTGCTTCTCAGCCTTGAACTCGCCGTCGGTGTAGCGGACTTCCGTGATGTTGGGGCACTTGGCCGCCTCGTTCTCGAACTCCGCGCGGGTGATCTGCCGCCAGTAGTTGCCGCCCCAACCGTCTGAGTAGGCGACCTTGAGCGGCTTGGTGCCGCAATATTTCGAGATGTCCTGCATGTCCTGGATGCCGCCCTTTTTGTTCGGGGCGAGATTGACCTTCGAGAAACTGTTCTCGGCGCCCGCCGGGGCCGACATCACCATTTGCGAGGTGAGCGCCACAGCGCTCGCGCAAAGGAAAAGTTGCATTCTTGAGGCCATTTGTCCCCTCCCTTGACGCCGTCAGGACCGCGCCGGATTCGCTCTTTTTTTATTGGGGCCAAACATAGCGGCTACAATAGCCGAACACAATAGTCTAGGATCAATCGGTTTTCCATCGAGGATGGGCAGCGGAGAGGGTTAGTATTCAAATGAAACTCAGCACGGACAGGATTCTCACCACCCACGCCGGAAGCATGCCGCGCGGGGAGCCCCTCGGGTCGATGCTGATCGACCAGGAGGAAGGCAAGAGAATTGATCGCCGGAAGATCGACGAGGTCGCCGCCGAGCGCGTCGCTCACATTGTGAGCAAAGAGGTTGAAGTTGGCATTGATATCGCCAACGACGGCGAGCAGGGACGGGTCGGATTCCAGACCTACGTGCCGCAACGCTGGAGCGGCTTTGGTGGCAAGTCCAGCCGTCCATACGGCAAGGAGTTCGCCGAGTTTCCGAAGTTCACCGAACGGATGATGCAGCGCATCCCGAAGACGGGCAGGGTGTTCGACGCGCCCGAGGCGATCGGCGAAGTTCACTACCGCGGCGAAGAGGAGCTGCAGAAAGAGATCGGCCGCCTCAAGCAACAAGCGGCGAAAGCCAACGCGCACGTCACCGAGTGGTTCATGAACGCACCCTCGCCCGGCATCATCGCGTGTACGATGCTGAATGCCTATTACGACTCGGATGAAGCCTATCTCGCTGCGATCGCGCGCGAGATATCCAAGGAATACAAGGCCATCGTCGATGCCGGCTATGTACTGCAGGTCGACGGGCCCGATCTCGCCATGGAGCGGGTGCTGCTGTATCAGGATTTGACGGACGCCGAGTTCGCGGAACAGACGGAAAGACATGTCGAGGCGCTGAACAAGGCGCTTGTGGGTATTCCACGCGACCGTGTCCGGCTCCATGTTTGCTGGGGCAATTGGGAAGGACCGCATAACCATGACGTGGCAATGGAGGTGGTGCTGCCGCCGCTCTATCAGGCGAATGTCGGCGCCATCGGTCTAGAGTTCGCCAACCCGCGTCGCCAGCACGAGACCGCGGCGCTCAAGGCGAACAAGCCGCCCAAGGACATGGCCGTCATTCCTGGCGTGATCGATTCAAAGAGCAATTTCGTCGAGCACCCCGAAGTGGTCGCCCAGCGCATCGAGAGAGTGGTGGATGCGATTGGCGACAAGGAGCGTGTTATCGCAGGGGTCGACTGCGGCTTTGGCACCTTCACCGGCTGGGAATGGGTCGCCGAGGACGTCGCGTGGGCCAAGCTGAAGTCACTCAGTGAAGGCGCCGCGATCGCGTCGAAGCGATTGTGGGGTTAGCGCTCCGCGAAATTCGGGACCCATGCGTCGAGGGAGAAACGTCCGGTTCCGGGTAGCTGGCGGAGCGGATCATGTGCCTGAACCATCGGAGATGGCTATCAGAACGACCGCAAGCGCAGCCGAAGGCAGCCCGTGGGAGCGCTGCTGGAACGGCATCTTGGAGCGCATTCGCTGCGGGCTGTCTTCGCGAGTGGCCGCTTCACTTGGCTCGACATAAGCAGATGGGCCGCCTCGTTTGCCCGACCCTTGCGAAGTCGGGCCGAACCTGCGGAATCCGACGAAGGCGCCGGGGATACCTGGATGATGCCGCCCACCGTCACGGAATGATGCCGCCCGGGTGCGCGCCTCACTGGTCGATGGATTTTTGTCACCGGCTGTGGCGTTTGGTCAAGCCTTCTGGTTTTGCTTTCCCCGGGTCCGACGCATGCTCTCGCCGGCCAGTTCGACGCGGTGAGCGTTGTTAACGAGGCGGTCCAGAATCGCGTCCGCGTAGGTCGGATCGCCGATGTTTTCGCGCCATCGGTCTATCGGAAGTTGGGAAGTGGTCACCGTGGAGCGACGGCCATAGCGCTCTTCGAGGATTTCGAGGAGATCATGCCGGGCGGCGGCGTCGAGAGGCCCCAGTCGCCGAGAACGAGCAGATCAGCGCGGCTGAGATTGCGCAGCAGGCGCGGACGACGTCCGTCGCCGCACGCCAGCGCGAGGTCGCCAAACCGCCGAGGGACCCGTCTGATAGAGGACCGATCGGTTGTCGCGACTGGCTCTTTGGCCGAGCGCCGAGGCGAGCCAACTCTCGCCGATTCCGGTCGGACCGACCAGCGCCAGATTGTCATGGCGTCGATCCATTCGCCCTCGACCAGCTTCTGGGGGTTGGCGAGCCGGGCGTTCCGCCGGTCGCCCCGGCGCTTCTCAACGCGATCTTTGTCGCGACGGGAAAGCGCATTCGCACGCTGCCGCAACGAGCGGGTCGGAGGCAACTTCGACCCGCAAGTTCGGCTTCCTCCCTTCCGGCTCCCGTCGAAGCGCCGACGCACAGCAACGGGCAGGAAGATCGCGGCGGCGGCATCGTAAACCTCCTTTGGAAATCTCCGAGTTAGACGACGGTCGCGCGCTCCGCGCCGCGCAGGGCGCCGCCGCCGCGCCTCCCATTCTGCGAGTTGCGGAAATACGCCTGTAGTTCTACGCTGCGGCAGCGTCGATATGCGGCGCTGGGAGGTTAAGATGACGGTCCCGCACGAGCAGTGGCTCGTCGTGCTGTCTGTACTGATCGCCGTTCAAGGCAGCTTCGTCGGCCTCTCGCTGGCCAGGGGCCTGGACGCCGCGGAAGGCGTGCGACGCCGCGTTCTCTTGGCGGCTGCGTCGCTCACTCTGGCGACCGGCGTGTGGTCGATGCATTTTGTCGGCATGCTGGCGGCCGATTTTCCGTCGGCGATCGACTATCTCGTGCTGCCAACTCTCCTGTCTTTCCTGATCTGCGTGATCGTGGTGGGCTTTGGCGTCTATGCGGCGCATGCCGACGGCTCGCCGATTTTGCGCATTGGAGCTGGCGCCACCGCAATGGGGCTGGGCATCAGCCTGATGCATTATGTCGGCATGTCGGCCGTACATTTGGCCGGGCCGACAACGCAAGAGACGCCATTCGTTTTCCTTTCAGTCGTCATTTCCGTCGCCGCAAGCGGGATCGCCTTGTGGACGTTGGAGCGGCGGCCCACCCGCTCCCGCGTGCTCGCCGCCGCAATCGTGCTGGGCCTCGCCATTTCCGGCATGCATTACACGGCGATGGCGGGCATGAGGCTGGATCCGACATGCTTCGACATCGCCCGGTTCGTCGCCGCCGAATCCTCCTTGTCGCGCAATACGCTGGCGCTGTTGACCACCATGGTCGCCTTTGGCGTTTCCGCGGCGTTCTTGCTGTCGCTGGTGCCTGATGGCAGGACCCTGCGGTCCCAATCCGGGCCGGACGCCTCGCCGCGGTCTGACCCGGCAGTCATTTCGGCGCCCGCCTCAGCCGATGTTGCTTTTTCCGAGCCCGGAATTGCGCCGGGCGGCCTCTCGACCGATTCAACAGAATCCGATGGCGCGGCGACGCGGGACTGGCCACGTCCGACGAATTTCATCAGCGTCGAAAAGGATGGCCGGCTTCACGAAATTTGCGCCGACGATATTTTCGCGGTTCGCGCCAACGCGCACTATTCGTATGTGCACGACGGCGAACAGGAATATTTCTGCGGGTTGCCGATCAGCGCGCTTGAAGCGCGGCTTGATCCGACGCGCTTCCTGCGTGTTCACCGCAGCCATATCGTCGCAATCGATCGGGTCGTCAGCCTGAAGCGCGCCGGCGAAAATGGCGTGGCGGAACTGGCTGCGCCGGTGCGCTGCAGCATCCCGATCGCGCGATCGCATTTTCGTCAGGTCAAACAACTCGTCGAGGCGCGAACGGCTTGAGTCGTTCGCCTCCCGGCGCCGTTCGTGCAAACCGTCAGCAATATTGACGTTATTCGTGCAATCGCAAATGCGCTTTCGTGACTATTTCTCCCATTCGTGCACGACCTATTGATGGTGCAACGCACAATGGATGATTCTTTCGGTCGCTCGCAACTGCGGAAGGCGCGTCGACGCATCAGGGAGGCCTCGTTGATCCCCGGCTCATTCGACTATCACCGACCGACCAGTCTGGACGAAGCGGTGAAATTGCTATCCGGCTTTGACGCCGACGCGCGGATGCTTGCAGGCGGCCATAGCCTGATCCCGATGATGAAGCTGCGGCTCGCGACGCCGAGCCACCTCATCGATCTGGCCGCCATTGGAGAACTGAGGGGCGTGAGCGTCGTTGGCGGCGACATCGTGATCGGCGCGATGACGACGCAGCATGAACTGGTCGCCTCCGAGCTTTTGGCCGCCAAGCTGCCGATCATCAAGGAGACGGCGCTGCTGATCGCTGATCCGCAAGTGCGCTACGCGGGCACGCTCGGCGGAAACGTCGCCAACGGCGACCCCGGCAATGACATGCCGGCGTTGATGATGTGCCTTGGCGCGGTGTATGCGCTTCGCGGCGCGGCGGGTGAGCGCAGGATTGCCGCGCGCGACTACTATCAAGGCGCTTATGCGACCGCCGCGACGGCCGATGAGATCCTGATCGCCATTCATATCGCGCCGCCGCCGCCGGGGCACGGCTACGCCTATGAGAAGCTCAAGCGCAAGGTCGGCGACTATGCAACCGCCGCCGCCGGAGTCGTTCTGACCGTTGCGAATGGGGCGGTGGCCACCTGCTCGATCGGGCTCACCAATGTCGCGGATACGGCGCTGTTTGCGCAAGCGGCGGCGACGGCGGTCATCGGCTCCAAATTGGACAAGGCAACGTTGGCGCGCGCCTCTACGGCGGCCGAAGCGATCGCCTCGCCCGCCGCCGATGGGCGCGGCTCGGCCGAATATCGCCGGAAAATGGCGGGCGTGATGACCGCCCGCGCCCTGAGCCGCGCCTTTGCGCGCGCAAACGGCTGAAGGGGGCACGGATGGCCAAGGTCAATGTGACATTGCAACTCAATGGAAAGAGCGTTTCGGCGGAAGTCGAGCCGCGCACGCTGCTGATCCACTACCTCAGAGAAAACCTCAACGTCACCGGGCCGCACATCGGCTGCGACACGTCTCACTGCGGCGCGTGCACGGTCGACCTCGACGGGAAGTCGGTGAAGTCGTGCACGATATTTGCCGTGCAGGCGGCCGGCGCTGAAGTCCTCACGATCGAGGGGATGGCCGGCGCGGACGGCAAGCTTCACGCGCTGCAGGAGGGGTTCCGCGAAATGCACGGCCTGCAATGCGGCTATTGCACCCCCGGCATGATCATTCGCGCTCACCGGCTTCTCAAGGAAAATCCGACGCCCAGCGACGAAGAAATCCGGTTCGGCATCTCCGGCAACCTGTGCCGCTGCACCGGCTACCAAAACATCGTCAAAGCCATTCAATACGCCGCCGCCAAGATCAACGGCGTGGAATACAAGGAAGCCGCGGAATGAACGCCCCGACCGATCCGTCCGTCATCGAACGCGCCGAGAAACTGCAAGGCGTCGGCTGCAAGAGAAAACGCGTCGAGGACGTGCGCTTCACCCAGGGGCGCGGCAATTACATCGACGACATCAAGCTGCCGGGCATGCTGCACGGCGACTTTCATCGCTCCAGCCGCGCCCACGCGCGCATCAAGAGCATCGATACTTCGAAAGCCAAGGCGGTCCCGGGCGTCCTCGCCGTTCTTACCGCCGAGGACCTGAAAGGCGTCAACCTCGCCTGGATGCCGACGCTCGCCGGCGACGTGCAGATGGTGCTGGCCGACGGCAAGGTCCTGTTCCAGAACCAGGAGATCGCCTTCGTCGTGGCGACCGACCGCTATATCGCAGCAGACGGCGCCGATCTCGTCGAGGTCGAATACGAGGAATTGCCGGTCGTCGTCGATCCCTTCAAGGCGATGGATTCCAACGCGCCGATCTTGCGCGAGGACATCAAGGACAAAATGGATGGCGCGCACGGCCCGCGCAAACATCCCAACCACATTTTCAACTGGCAGATCGGCGACAAGGACCTGACCGACGCGGCTTTCGCCAAAGCGGAGGTCGCCACCAAGGACCTCTTGTCCTACCAGCGCGTGCATCCCTGCCCGCTGGAGACCTGCCAGTGCCTGGTCAGTTTCGACAAGATCAAGGGCGAGATCACGATTTACGGCACGTTCCAGGCGCCCCATGTCATCAGGACGGTGGTGGCGCTGATCGCCGGCCTGCCCGAACACAAGATTTACGTCATCTCGCCGGATATCGGCGGCGGCTTCGGCAACAAGGTCGGCGCCTATCCCGGCTATATCTGCTCGGCGGTCGCCTCGATCGTCACCGGCCTGCCGGTCAAATGGGTCGAGGACCGCATCGAAAACCTCTCGACGACGTCGTTCGCGCGCGACTACCACATGACCACCGAGATCGCGGCCACCAGGGACGGCCGCGTCACCGGCCTGCGCGTGCATATCCTTGCCGATCACGGCGCGTTCGACGCCTGCGCCGACCCCTCGAAATGGCCGGCGGGCTTCTCGAACATCGTCACCGGCTCTTATGACTTTCCGGTCGCCCATCTGTCGGTCGACGGCGTTTACACCAACAAGGCGCCGGGCGGCGTTGCCTATCGCTGCTCGTTCCGGGTCACCGAAGTCGCCTACGCCATCGAGCGGGCGATGGACATCATGGCGCAGAAGCTCGGGCTCGACCCCGTCGATTTCCGGATGAAGAACTTCATCAAGCGCGAGCAGTTTCCCTATCAGACGGCGCTCGGCTGGGAATACGATTCCGGCGATTACCACACGGCGATGCAGAAGGCGCTGGAGGTTACCGGGTATCGCAAGCTGCGCGAGGAGCAGAAGGTCCGGCAGGAGGCGTTCAAGCGCGGCGAAACGCGCGACCTGATGGGGATCGGCGTCGCGTTCTTCACCGAAATCGTCGGCGCTGGCCCGTCGAAGAATTGCGACATTCTCGGCATTGCGATGTTCGACTCAGCCGAAATCAGGGTCCATCCGACCGGCCGGGCGCTCGGCCGCATGGGCTCCAAGAGCCAAGGCCAGGGCCACGAGACGACTTGGGCGCAGATCATCGCCACTGAGATCGGCATTCCCGCCGACGACATTGCAATCGAAGAAGGCAACACCGACACCGCTCCCTATGGGCTTGGGACCTATGGCTCGCGCTCGACGCCGGTCACCGGGGCAGCGATCGCCATGGCGGCGCGCAAGATCAAGGCGAAGGCGCAGATGATCGCCGCGTTCATGCTCGAAGTGCATGAGGGCGATCTCGAATGGGACGTCGACCGCTTCCGCGTGAAGGGCAATCCCGAACAGTTCAAGACCATGTCGCAGCTCGCCTGGGCCGCCTACAACAAGGTTCCCCCCGGCATGGAGCCCGGCCTCGAGGCGGTGAGCTACTACGATCCGCCCAACATGACCTACCCGTTCGGCGCCTATATCTGCGTGATGGACATCGACGTTGACACCGGCGTCCACAAGGTTCGCCGCTTCTATGCGCTCGACGATTGCGGCACGCGCATCAACCCCATGATCATCGAGGGTCAGGTGCATGGCGGCCTCACCGAAGGCTATGCGATCGCGATGGGCCAGGAGATCGTCTATGATTCCATGGGCAATGTGAGCGGCGTATCCCTGATGGACTATTTTCTGCCGACCGCCGTCGAGACCCCGAAATGGGAGACCGATTACACGGTCACCCCCTCGCCGCATCACCCGATCGGCGCCAAGGGCGTTGGCGAAAGCCCCAATGTCGGCAGCGTCCCGTGCTTCGCCAATGCGGTCAACGACGCCTTCAAATTTCTCGGTTCGACGCATATCGCGATGCCGCACGACAATTATCGCGTCTGGCAAGCGGCCGAGAATTTGGGGTTGCATCGGTGAGAGGTGCGGGCGTCCGCAGCGGACGAAGTGAAGGATTGCGCCGCCCTTCATCCGGCGCTGCGCGCCACCTTCTGCCCGCTGCGCGGGGCGAAGGGAATGTGCGCACCCCTTCTCTCGCGAAGCGGGAGAAGGTGGCCGGCGGAGCCGGCCGGATGAGGGGCGGCGCGACCGCTAGTCCCCGATGACCCCAATCCCGCGCGCGTCCATCGCCAGCCGACTCGCCGAGGCCGGCTATGTCGCCGATCGCGATTTGTCCACCGCGCTGTGGATGATGGACCACTTGTCGCGCCCTTTGCTGATCGAAGGCGAGGCCGGCGTCGGCAAGACGGAAGTCGCCAAGGCGCTGGCCAAGGTGCATCAATGCGAATTGATCCGCATGCAATGTTACGAGGGCCTCGACGCGAATTCGGCCCTGTATGAATGGAACTACCAGCGCCAGCTTCTAGCCATCAAGGCTCGCGAAGGCTCGGGCGCCAGCGTCGACGAAATCGAAGCCCAGATATTTTCGGAAAGCTACCTGCTGGAGCGCCCGCTGCTGGCTTCGATCAGGCGCGAAACGTCGCCGGTCTTGCTGGTCGACGAGGTCGATCGCGCCGACGAGGAATTCGAAGCCTTTCTGCTCGAACTTCTCTCCGATTTTCAGGTGACGATTCCGGAATTCGGGACGGTTTCGGCGCGTTCCATTCCACGCGTCGTGCTCACTTCCAACGGCACGCGGGAACTCTCGGACGCACTGCGCCGCCGATGCCTCTATCACTACCTCGATTTTCCCGACGTCGACCGCGAGGCGGCGATCATCCTGATGCGCTTGCCCCATATCGATGCAGGCCTCGCCCTGCAGGTCTCGCGCATGGTCGGCATGCTACGCAAGGAGGAGTTGCGCAAAATTCCCGGCGTCGCCGAAACACTTGACTGGGCCGCGACCCTGGCCGGTCTCGGCGTGGAGGACATGCGGCAGTCCCCCGAACTCGTCTATGATACGCTGATCGCGCTTTTGAAGACGCAGGAAGACCGCGCGCGGGTGACGAGCGAAGTCGCCCAGCGCCTCCTCGGCAAAGTCGCCTGAGATGAGCGCCGACCTCGCCATTGTGCAAGGCGATGCGCATGAGCCGGGGGCTTCGATGCGCCGACGGCTTGCCGGATTCGTCAACACCTTGCGCGGCGCCGGATTCGCCATCGGCCATGCCGAGACCGCCGATGCGACGCGGCTTCTGGCGTCGCCCGTGGCGGTTCGACCCGTGAGTTTGCGCGTGGCCTTGAGGGCGCTGTTTTGTTCACGTCAGACCGACCTCGCGCGGTTTGACGAGTTGTTCGCCGCCTTCTGGCGCGGACGCGGTCTGCGCCAGGCGACCCGCGTCGCCGCGCAGGGCGCTCCGTCAAAACAGCCGCGAGGTTTCGAGGCCGGTCCGGGCGGCGAGAAATCGCCGGGTCCGACGGAAACCAGCCTGGCCGATGGTTCGCACGACGGGCCGGCCGGCGGAAGAGGACGCCTGGGCGGCGCGTCCGCGCAGGAGCCGCTCACCGCCAAGGACATCCGCAAGCTTGGCGGCGCTGAGGAAATGGCCGCCGCCATCGCGCTCGCCGAGCGGCTTGCGCAGCGGATGCGGGCGCGGCTGACCCGGCGCGATCGCGTCAGGGCGCGCGGCCGGCGCCTCGACCTGCGCGCCACGATCCGTCGCAGCATAGGGCACGGCGGTGAACCGCTCGATCTGGCCTTCCGCCAGCGCAAGCGCAAGCCGCTGCGCCTCGTCATCCTGCTCGACGCCTCGGGCTCGATGGAGCTCTATACAGCCTTCTTCGTGCGGTTCATGCACGCCGTTTCGCTGTCCTTCAGACAATCAGAAGCCTTCCTGTTTCATACGCGGCTCGCCCATGTCTCGTCGGCCCTGCGCGAACGCCACCCGGCCCGCGCGCTCGACCGCCTCGCCCTGATGGCCCAGGGGATCGGCGGCGGCACCAGGATCGGCGAAAGCCTCGCGGTTTTCGACCGCTGGCACGCGCGCCGCGTCATCCACTCGCGCACCTGCGTGATGATTCTGTCGGATGGCTACGACACCGGCGAACCGGCCCTGCTCGAAGCGTCGATGCGGGCCATTCGGCGACGTTGTCGACGCATCGTGTGGCTCAATCCGTTGATCGGTTGGGAGGGATACGCGCCGAGCGCGCGCGGCATGCAGGCGGCGCTGCCCTATGTCGATCTTTTCGCCGCGGCCCACAACATCGACAGCCTGGCGGCGCTCGAACCCTATCTCGCAAGGATTTGAGTGATGGCGCCCGACATTCTCGATCTTGCCGCCCAGCGCAAATCCAAAGGCGAGCCATTTGCGTTGGCGACCGTCGTTCGCACTCTGGACGTGACGGCGGCCAAAGCCGGCGCCAAGGCGCTCATCGCGCAGGACGGCTCGATCTCGGAAGGATGGATTGGCGGAGGTTGCGCGCGGGCGGCGGTGTTGAAGGCGGCGCGGCAGGCGATGACCGACGGCAAGCCGCGCCTTGTTTCGATCCAGCCCAAGGATCTTCTGGCCGAACAGGGCTTCAAGGTCGGCGAAGATCGCGACGGCGTTGTTTTCGCCAACAATTCCTGTCCCAGCCAGGGAACGATGGACGTGTTTGTCGAGCCGATCCTGCCGAGGCCGACCCTGCTGGTGCTCGGCGCCTCGCCGATCGCCGTCGCGCTCGCCAATCTTGCGCCGACCATGGGTTTCCTCGTCCTTGTCGCCGCCACTCGAGACGACCTTGGCAAGTTTGGCGATGTCGAGAAAAAGATCGAGGGCTTTGTGGCGCCGCCAATGGACCCGCGGCACGCCTACGTCGTCGTATCGACCCAGGGCGCTGGGGACCGTTCGGCGTTGAGGGCCGCCGCAGCGATAGAAGCCCGCTATGTCGCCTTCGTCGGCTCGCGCCGCAAGGCGTCGACATTGCGCGACGAACTCGTCAACGAGGGCGTCTCGCGCGCCCGGCTGGAGGCCATCAAGGCGCCGGCTGGAGTCGACATCGGCGCGATCACGACGGAGGAGATCGCGCTATCGATCATGACTGAAATGGTCGCCATTCGAAGATCGGATCGCGGCGCGATCGCAGCGGCGCAAGTATCCGCGAATACGTCGCCAGCGACAACTTGAGGAAAGAAGCGATGCAAAGCACGGCGATGACTTTGGCCACCGCGAGGCTTTTGCCCTGTCCGGTGCATGCTCGACCCAATCCGCCGGCGTGGCGTCTCGATTCGCTCGGCAAGGCGTTCGCGGCGGCTCTCGTCCTTGCCGCGCTCGTGACGCCAACTTGTTGTCTCGACGGCTCGCACGCCCACGGGGCGCTGATGGGATTCGGGCTCATCTGCCACAGCCGCGCAGCGCCGCTCTGATGGCGAAAGGACTTCCGCGGCTTGCGGACAGGCAATGACCTGTTTGTCAGATTCATTGCGACGGCGATCGCCGCGTTGCGTCCCCGCGCGCCACGTCGTTGCCGATCCCCTATTGTTTTTGCGCGTCGCTCGAGAGCCGCGACCGCAGCCAACGCCGCGTCCCGACCACAACGCCTGCGAGGCGTGTGCGTCCAAGCGCGCCTGTGGGAAAGCAACCCGGCGACCGGAAGGTCGCCTTGCAATGACTGTTGCACGACGGGAGACATTTCGATGGCGATGACTATGACTGTGTTTAAGCACCGAACCGTGTCCCCACCCGGAAAGGGAGCAGGATACTGAAATAGAACACGAATACGCCTCCGGGGGTCCTGATCAGCGCCGATCGGGACCCCACTCCTACACGCGTTTTCCGCGCAAAATCAAAGTACTATAACACATTAGAAAAGGGATCCCGGTTCGGCGCTGAAACACATCACACGACCCGCGCCGCCTTTGCAACGTCTTGGAGACAGGCTTCCGCGCCACTCCGTCAGCCTATCTGGGAAACGGAATTTCGGCGCCAGAGACTCACGGTCGGAATCGGCCATTCGCCATATCAATTGCCTCCTTATAACCGCCGCAGACCTTGGCGCGGACCGCTAACCGACCGTCATATCGAGGGATTTCCACCGTGGGGAAACCGCCGTCGTTCTCGCGGACTGGATGGTGGGCGATGCAGGGATCGAACCTGCGACCCCTCCCGTGTGAAGGGAGTGCTCTTCCGCTGAGCTAATCGCCCTGAGGTCGCGATGTTTCGTTTACGGTAAGGCCGTTCGGCAAGTCAAGGCGATGGGTGGCGCCGTCGGTCGCGTGCGCAGGACGCCGCGCGGCGATTGGTCCCGCGCCGATCGCCGCGAGAAATGCGAGCGACGGGCAGACGCGGCCTGCCTTCGCGACGGGAGGAGCGGGCGTTCGCCGACGAAGGCGGTTGCGGCGCCGGCCGCATTGCGACGATTTGACCAATGGACAATCGCCTCGCGGATGCCCCGGTTTCGGTTGGCGGGTCGGCGCGAAAGCGATAGACGAAAGAACCCGCTGCGCCGCTTCGGCGGCCTTCCGTTCCCTTTTCCGGCAGAGAGGCTCCATGGCCAAGACTCTTCTCATCACCGGCGCCTCGCGCGGCATCGGACGGGCGGCGGCGTTGCTGGCCGGCCGGCGTGGCTGGTCGGTCGGCGTCACTTACGTGCGCGAGGAAGCGGCAGCGCTGGCGGTGGTCAAGGAGATCCAGCGCTCGGGAGGCAAGGCGGTCGCCTTGCACGGCGACGTCGCTTTCGAGGCGGATGTCCTTGGCCTGTTCGAGGGGGCGGCGCAGGCGCTCGGTCCGCTCGACGGGGTGGTGATCAACGCCGGCGTGGTCGCGCCGATCGCCCGCCTCGCCGACATGAGCGTCGAGCGCATGAAGCGAATTTTCGACATCAATATTCTTGGCGCCTATCTCTGCGCGCGCGAGTCGGCGCGCCGCCTGTCCCGGAGCCGCGGCGGCAAGGGCGGTTCGATCGTCCTCGTCTCATCGGCCGCCGCGCGCCTCGGCGGCGCTGGCGCCTATGTCGACTACGCCGGCTCGAAGGGCGCGATCGACACGCTGACGCTCGGGCTTGCGAAAGAACTCGGCGGCGAGGGCGTGCGGGTCAACGCGATCCGGCCCGGCCTGATCGAAACCGACATTCACGCGAGCGGCGGCGAGCCCGATCGCGCGCTGCGCCTCGGCGTCTCCACGCCGCTCGGGCGTCCCGGGACGGTCGACGAGGTCGGCGAGGCGATCGTCTGGCTGCTCAGCGATTCGGCGTCGTATGTCACGGGGGCGATCCTCGACGTGGCGGGAGGGCGCTGAGCCGTCACCTGCCGACGGTCAGCACGCCGGTGATGACGAACTGCACCGCCAGCGCGGCCAGTACGACGCCGAGCATCCGGCTCAGCACGACATTGCCGGTGGTTCCGAGCAGCCGCGACACCCGCTCCGACATCAGGAATGTCAGATAGCAGAGGCCCATCACAGCGGCGATAATCGCCATCAAGCCACTCAGCGCCCGCCAGTCGCCGCCGGCGCGCCCGGCCAGCAGCATCGTCGCGGTGATCGAGCCGGGGCCGCTCATCAGCGGGATCGCCAGCGGAAACGCGGCGACATTGCGAATCTGGTCGCGCGCCGCCGCGCCGCCCGCCAGTGCTTGTTTGCGCTCGCCCCGCAACTCGAAAATCATCTCGAACGCGATATAGAACAGCAGGAGGCCGCCGGCGATGCGGAAGGCGGGAAACGAAATGCCGAGCGCGTCCATCACCGCGCCGCCGCCAAAAGCGAACGCCGCCAGGATCAGGAAGGCGATGATCGAGGCGCGCAACGCCACCTCGCGCTGCGCCGCCTTGGTCATCCCGAGAGTGAGGCCGATGAATACCGGCGCGAGCCCCGGCGGATCGAGCGTGACCAGCATGGTCACGAAGGCCGTCTTCAGAAAATCCAGCAGCATGGCCGGCGCCCCCACCGCCGTCGCGGTGAAGAAATTCGCCGCTATCCGATATCTAACCGTCCCGGACTGGCTTGTCGCGGGACCGCGATCGTCCCGGTCGCATCTTGCGGCTCGGCGCGCGGCCTGGCGGTTTCAAGAGCGGGCGAGACGCCGCGCTCCGCTAACCGTCCTGGACGGGCTTGTCGCGGGACCGCGACCGTCCGGTCGCCTCTTACGGCTCGGGCGCCGCGCGTTGGCCGTTTGAAGAGCGGGCGGGACGCCCGCGCTCCCGCTAACCGTCCCGGACGGGCTTGTCGCGGGACCGCGACCGTCCCGGTCGCATCTTGCGGCTCGGGCGCCGCGGCCTGGCGGTTTCAAGAGCGGGCGGGACGCCCGCGCTCCCACGCGGGCGTCGGAACTATCGTATTGAAATATAATCTGAAAATTATGATCCGTTATCGACCCTGCGCAGTGGCGGCGGGCGGCGGAATCGGTTAGAAAGACGCCGCCGGATACGCCGGCCAGGAACCCCGCGACTTGCCCGACCGGAAAGATGAGAGGCCGCCCGCCAGCCCCTCCGACATCAAGCCCGTCTCGATCAGCGACGAGATGAGGCGCAGCTATCTCGATTACGCGATGAGCGTGATCGTCAGCCGCGCCTTGCCCGATGTCCGCGACGGTCTGAAGCCGGTCCACCGGCGCATTCTCTATGCGATGCGCGAACTCAATTTCACGCCTGATCGCCCCTACAACAAGTCGGCGCGCGTGACCGGCGAGACGATGGGCAAGTTCCATCCACACGGCAATCTCGCCATCTATGACGCGCTGGTCCGCATGGCGCAGGACTTTTCGATGCGCCTGCCGCTGCTCGACGGGCAAGGCAATTTTGGCTCGGTCGACGGCGACCCGCCGGCGGCCGAGCGCTACACCGAGGTGCGGCTCGAAAAAGTCGCGATGCAATTGCTCGAGGACCTCGACAAGGACACCGTCGATTTCCGGCCGAACTACGACGAGAAAGAACTCGAGCCGGTGGTGCTGCCGGCGCGCTTCCCGAACCTGCTGGTCAACGGCGCCGGCGGCATCGCGGTCGGGATGGCGACCAATATTCCGCCCCACAATCTCGGCGAGACGGTCGACGGCGTGTTGGCGCTGATGGACCGCCCCGACATGACGTTCGAGGACCTGCTGGAAATCATTCCCGGTCCCGACTTTCCCGACCGGCGGCTCGATTTTGGGGCGCGGCGGCATTCGCTCGGCCTATGCGACCGGCCGCGGCTCGATCATCATGCGCGCGAAGGTCGCGGTCGAGGAAATCCGCAAGGATCGTGAAGCGCTGATCGTCACCGAAATCCCCTATCAGGTGAACAAGTCGACGCTGATCGAGAAAATCGCCGAACTGGTGCGCGAGAAGCGCATCGAAGGCATTTCGGATCTGCGCGATGAATCCGACCGCGACGGTATGCGCATCGTCATCGAGATCAAGCGCGATGCTGTCGCCGACGTCGTGCTGAACCAGCTCTGGCGCTTCACCGCCATGCAATCGAGCTTCGGCGCCAACATGATTGCGCTCAGCGGCGGGCGTCCGCTGATGATGACGCTGAAGGATATGCTGGCGGCGTTCCTCGAGTTCCGCGAGGAAGTGGTCACCCGCCGCACCAAGCATCTGCTCGCCAAGGCGCGCGACGGCGCCCATCTGCAGGTTGGCCTGGCGATCGCGGTGGCCAATATCGATGAAGTGATCCGCCTCATCAGAACGTCGCCGGATCAGGCGACGGCGCGCGCGGCGCTGATGGATCGCGAGTGGCCGGCGCGCGACATGGCGCCTTTGGTGGCGCTGATCGCCGACCCGCGTCATGCGATAAGCGAGGACGGCGCGGTGCGCCTGTCGGAAGCGCAGGCGCGCGCGATTCTCGAACTGCGCCTCGCCCGCCTGACCGCGCTCGGGCGCGACGAGATCGCCGAGGCGCTGAACAAGCTCGCCGCCGAGATCGCCGAATACCTCGACATCCTGCGCTCGCGCGCCCGCGTCATGACGATCATTCGAGAGGAGCTGATCGCGGTGAAGACGGCGTTCGCAACACCGCGCCGCACGGTCATTCTCGACAGCGACGCCGACATGGAGGACGAGGATCTCATCCAGCGCGAGGACATGGTCGTGCTGGTCAGCCATGGCGGCTATATCAAGCGCGTGCCGCTGTCGACCTATCGCGCGCAGCGGCGCGGCGGCAAGGGACGCTCCGGCATGCAGACGCGCGAGGAGGATTTCGTCGCGCGGCTGTTCGTCGCGACCACCCACCAGCCGGTGCTGTATTTCTCCTCGATGGGCCAGGCCTACAAGGAGAAGGTCTGGCGGCTGCCGCTGGCCGCCCCGCAGGCGCGCGGCAAGGCGCTCGTCAACCTGCTGCCGCTGGAGCCGGGCGAGCGCATCACCACCATCATGCCGCTTCCCGAGGACGAGACGAGCTGGGAAGACCTCGATGTGATGTTTGCAACGACGCGCGGCACGGTGCGGCGCAACAAGCTGTCCGATTTCGCGCAGGTCAATCGCGCCGGCAAGCTCGCGATGCGGCTGGACGAGGGCGAGTTGATCGTCGATGTGCAGATCTGTTCGGAAAGGGACGATGTCCTGCTGACCACCATGCTCGGCCAGTGCATCCGCTTTTCGGTCGACGAGGTCCGCGTGTTCAAGGGACGCGACTCGATGGGCGTTCGCGGCATTTCATTGGCCGAAGGCGATGGCGTCATCTCGCTGGCGATCCTGCGCCAGTTCGAGGCCGATGGCGAAGAGCGCGCGGCCTATCTCAAGATGCGCCGCGCGATGGCCGGCGAAACCGGCGAGGAGGCAGTCGCCGAACCGGACGCCGAGGCCCCCGCCCAAGGCGTGGCGGCGCTCTCGACGACGCGTTACGCCGAAATGTCGGCGGCCGAGCAGATCATCCTCACCGTTTCGGAGAACGGCTACGGCAAGCGTTCGTCGTCGTTCGAATATCGCCTGACCGGGCGCGGCGGCAAGGGCATCGTCGCGATGGCGGTGAACCCGCGCAACGGCAAGCTGGTCGCCTCGTTCCCGGTGGAGCACGGCGACGAGATCATGCTGGTGACCGACGGCGGCCAGCTCATCCGCTGCCCGGTCGAGGGCATTCGCGTCGCTGGCCGCGCGACGCAGGGCGTGATCGTCTTCGACACCGCCGAGAAGGAGCGGGTCGTCTCGGTCGAGCGGATCTCCGAGCCGGACGGCGAGGAGGGGGTGGAGGAGGGGGAGGCGTAGAGCGACGGACCGCGCTGCTGTTCGAAGGTCGGGCCTTCGGCCAAACTGCGGCGCTGCGGCTTGAACCACGCGCGCGGGCATTCCAAGTGGATCGTTTCGGTGTTACCCTTATTGGCAGGGAGTGATTGCGGCCATGGCCAAAATTGTCGTCACGAGTTTGAAATCCAAGGTGAGTAGGCGCAGTCTCGCGGCGTCGGTGACCAAGAAGCGCGTCAGGGACACGGATGGGCAGTTGAAGACCTTGCGCACTCTCGACGCCGGTAGTCGCACTTTTGGCGACGAGTTCGGCTACGTCTTTGGCAAGAACGTCGCCAAGGCGCGCCGCGAGAACAAGCAAATCATGGGTGCGACCGACGTTGCCGTTGAAAAGCGCTGAGCCGCCGGTCTTCCTGATCGTTGCGGGTCCAAACGGTTCCGGCAAGAGCAGCGCATATCAGGATACGGACGTCGAAGCGTTCGGTCGCTCCGTGTGGATCATTAATCCGGATCTCCTGGCGGCTCGAATTTGCCTTGTCGAGAATTTAGCGCCCGCGCCCGCGAATCTTGCGGCGGTTCAGCGCATCGAAGCGTGGCTCGAGGCCTCGATTCGCGCTCATCAGACTGTCGGGGTAGAGACCGTTCTGTCGACCGCAAAGTATCGGCGACTGGTGGTGGTGGCCGAAAAGCTCGGATTCGAGCTGCGGCTGGTTTACGTATGTCTCGACTCGCCCGAGCGGAATGTGGAGCGTGTGCGACTTCGCATAAGAAAAGGTGGACACGCTGTTCCCGAAGATAAGATCGTCGAACGCTACTATCGTTCCCTCGAGCAGATGCCCTGGTTTCTGGAACAGGCCGACCAAGCTTGGCTCTATGACAATTCAGGCGCGAAGCCGCGACTGATCGGACAGAAGTGCGAGGGATTGATTACGCTTGATCCGAATGCGCTTTCGGCGGTGGTTGAAGCCGTTCGCACAATTCAAACTCAGTAGAGGCACGCGGGCCAAATGCTCGCAACCCTATGGATGACTTTGCCCCACATGCATCCCATCATTTCCATCAACCATCTCTCGAAGACCTACGCCTCCGGCTTCACTGCGCTGCGCGACGTCACGCTCGACATTCGCCGCGGCGAGATTTTCGCTCTGCTGGGGCCGAACGGCGCCGGCAAGACGACGCTCATCAGCATCATTTGCGGCATCGTGAGGCCGAGCGCCGGCTCGGTGCGGGCCGACGGACACGACATCGTCGCCGACTATCGCGCGGCGCGATCGCTGATCGGCCTGGTGCCGCAGGAACTGGCGACCGATACGTTCGAGTCGGTCTGGGGCACCGTGCGCCTCAGCCGCGGCCTGTTCGGCAAGCCGCCCAACCCCGGCTATCTCGAGAAGGTGCTGAAGGATCTTTCGCTGTGGGACAGGAAAGACAGCAAGATCGCCACGCTGTCCGGCGGCATGAAGCGCCGCCTGATGATCGCCAAGGCGCTGTCGCACGAACCCAGCATCTTGTTTCTGGATGAACCGACCGCCGGCGTCGATGTGGAATTGCGGCGCGACATGTGGCGCCTGGTGCGTTCCTTGCGCGACTCCGGCGTGACGATCATTCTCACCACCCACTATCTCGAAGAGGCCGAGGAGATGGCCGATCGCGTCGGCGTCGTCAGCAAGGGCGAATTGATCCTGGTCGAGGACAAGCAGGAGCTGATGCGCAAGCTCGGCAAGAAGCGCCTGACGTTGCTGCTCGACGAACCGCTCGCCGCCATCCCCGCGGCGCTGGCGGCCTATCCGCTCGCGCTCGCAGCGGGCGGCAAGGAACTCGTTTATACGTACGACTCCGCCGGCGAGCGGGACGGCGTTACGTCATTGCTTCGCGATGTCGCGGCGGCCAACGTTTCGTTTCGGGATTTGCTCACCGAGCAAAGCTCGCTGGAGGATATTTTCGTCAATCTGGTGCGAGGGGCGCGATGAATCTTCATGCAATCCGCGCCATCTACCTCTACGAAATGGCCCGGACGCGGCGCACGCTGCTGCAGAGCGTGGTGTCGCCGGTGCTGTCCACGTCGCTCTATTTCGTGGTGTTCGGCGCGGCGGTCGGCGCGCATATGTCCCAGGTCGGGGGCGTGAGCTATGGCGCCTTCATCGTGCCCGGACTGATCATGCTGGGACTGTTGACGCAGAGCATTTCCAACGCTTCGTTCGGTATCTATTTTCCGCGCTTTGTCGGCACCATCTATGAATTGCTGTCGGCGCCGGTTTCTCCGGTCGAGATCGTGATCGCCTATGTCGGCGCGGCGGCGACCAAGTCGGTCGTCGTCGGGCTGATCACGCTGGCGACCGCCGCCCTGTTCGTGCAACTGCGGATCGACCATCCCTTCTGGATGCTGGGATTCCTGCTGCTCACCGCGGCGACATTCAGCCTGTTCGGTTTTGTCATCGGCATTTGGGCCGACAGTTTCGAAAAGCTCCAGATGATCCCGCTTCTGGTCATCACGCCGTTGACCTTCCTCGGCGGCAGCTTCTACTCGATCGATATGCTGCCGCCGTTCTGGCGCGTTGTGACGCTGGCCAACCCGGTCGTCTATCTCGTGAGCGGTTTTCGTTGGAGCTTCTATGGCGTATCGGACGTCAACGTGGTCGTCAGCCTCGGCATGACGCTATTGTTTTTCGGCGTATGTCTGGCGATCGTCTCCTGGATGTTCAGGACGGGATACCGGCTGAAGACGTGAACGCGACGCGCGTTGCGCAGCCCGTATATGCGCGTCGCCGGCCTAGCGATGCGAGGCGTGGTCGCAATCGACGCTTCGGAAACGACAGCCGCTGCCGACGAGAGATTGTTTGAACCCGATGGAGGAAGACAGCGGATCAGGTCGCCTGGGTGCAGGCAGGCTTTCGCTCCCAATACGAACATCTTCATCGTTGAAAACGAGACTGTGGCGGATTCGGGCGGTCGCTCCGGCGAAGGGAATGTCGCCTTCAGGGAGCGCCGCCGAGGCGCATTTTCCGGCCGAACCACGCGCCGATGATCTGGTAGTCGACGAAACCGAGCCCCTTGGGCTTGAGGATCGCATCAAAGGCGGCGCGCGTCGTTCCCTTGGCGTTCGCGACATTACCCCCATAGAATCTCATCAACTCCAGGTATTGGTCCCAGGGCATCGGCGGCGGCTCGCGCAGGGGGACGCCCTCGATCACCGAGCGCGCGACGTCGGTCGCGAGCGGCGCATATTTTCCTCGCGCGGTCTCCAGGAAATAGGCTCCGTAGACCTCGGTCAGGGTATAGGTCTTGTCGGCGCGCATGCGATCCGTGAACGCTGCGTTGGCGTGATCGAACTGCGCCCGGGTGACGTCGTGGCGCGCCAGGACCTTGTCCAGATCGGGCTCGTCTCCGGCAAAGCTGTCAAAGGCGATATGCGCGTAGCGCCTGAAGCTCAGACCATCGACCGGATCGAGCAGCCCGCGGTCGAAGCCTTTGGCGTCGAGCGCCGTCTTGGGGATCGGGTCCGGTTCGTCGGCCCGAACGGCGCCCGCGCGCATCAAGGCCGAACCCAGGCCGACGAACAGCACGAATTGACGCCGGTCGAGCGCATCGCAGGCGTAGAGGCGCGGCCGCGCAGGTTCGAAAGGCGACGCATATGTCATAGATCAACGCTCCCGGCGCGCAGTCTGCGCGAAGCCTCTCGCCATCGCAAGATAGCCATGGCGCGGATCGCGGCGTCGGGACAGGCTCCATAGCGGCCGGCGAAGCTTGCCCCTTGTCGACGCGCGCGCCAGCCGCTAACCCTTTGCAATGGCCCGCATCGCCTTCTACTCCGGCTCGTTCGATCCGCTGACCAACGGCCACCTCGACGTGATCGAGCGCGCGACCTCGCTTTGCGACCGCCTGGTCGTCGGCATCGGCGTCAATCCGGGCAAAGCCGGTCTTTTTTCGACCGAAGAGCGCAGCGCGCTGATCCTCGAGGCGGCCGCGCCCGCGATGGCGCGGACCGGCTGCGCGCTCGAAACGGTGATTTTCGAAGGCCTCGTCATCGACGCGGCGCGTACGGCCGGCGCCGCGTTCATCGTCCGCGGTCTGCGCGACGCCACCGACTTCGATTATGAAATGCGGATGGCGGCGATGAGCGCGCAGATGGCGCCGCAGGTGCAGACGGTCTTTCTGCCGGCCTCCCCGCTCGTGCGCCACATCTCGGCGACGCTGGTGCGCCAGATCGCCGCGATGGGGGGCGACGCCTCGCCGTTCGCGCCGCCAAACGTCGCGGCGGCGCTGGCCGCCAAATTCACGCCGACCAATCGCCGCCCGCGACGAGCGGCGACCCCTCGGCGGAACGCCGAGTCCTGAGGCTTCAGGGCTTGGCCGTTGTTTCGATCCAGCCTGCGAAAGCCTGCATGAAGCCGCGCAGGAACTCGCGCGTGTCGTCGTTGACGAGGCTGCCGTCCTCGGCGAACAGGGTCGCGGCGCGGCCGATATAGGCTTCCGGCTGCTGCAGGGTCGGCATGTTGAGGAACACCAGCGCCTGGCGCAGATGGTGATTGGCGCCGAACCCTCCAATCGCCCCGGGCGTCGCGCTGACGACCGCCGCGGGCTTGGAGTTCCACACACTTTTTCCACTTGGACGCGACCCCACGTCGAGCGCGTTCTTCAACACCCCGGGGACCGACCGATTGTATTCCGGCGTAACAAACAAGACCGCGTCGAAACCCTTGATCCGATGGCGAAACGTCGTCCAGGCGGTTGGCGGCTCGGTCGCGTCCTCCAGGTCCTGATTGTAGAGCGGAAGTTCCCCGATCTCGATCACTTCGCTGCGCAGCGCCTCCGGCGACAGCTTGATCAGCGCCGCGGCCAGCTTCCGGTTGAGTGAGGCCTTGCGCAGGCTGCCGACCAGGACAGCGACATTTCGGGTGGTTGTCATCGTAACCGCTCCTGCGGATAGATCATCGGGCGCCTCGTGCGCCGTCGAGCCGCGCTTCTTGCGCGGGCGCCGGCACGTCCGTCAAGGCTCCGGCGAAACGGCTGGCGCGAACGGCGGCAGAGGCGGGCGCCTTGCTTCGGTTCGCCGCCGGCTTTAAGGCAGGCGTCGATAGTCGCCCCCAATCGGATGGCAGAACGGATGGCCGAACCGCGCCGCGATGTCTCGAAGCCGGCCGTAACGCTGAGCGGCGGCAGAATCGTGATCGTCGAAGCGCGATTCTACAATGCGATCGGGGGGCAGTTGCTGGAGGGCGCGCAACGCGCCATCGCGGCGGCCGGCGCGTCCTGCGAGGTTTATCGCGTGCCCGGCGCTCTGGAGATCCCGCTCGCCCTGGGGATCGTGCTGGACGCGGCGGCGCGGGCAGGGCGGCCCTACGACGGCGCGGTGGCGCTGGGCTGCGTCATTCGCGGCGAAACCTATCACTTCGAGATTGTCGCCGGCGAGTCGTCGCGCGCCCTGATGGATCTGGCGGCGGCGCGTGGCCTGGCGTTCGGCAACGGCGTCCTCACCGTCGAGAACGAGGCGCAGGCGCAGGTCCGCGCCGACCCCGCGCGAGGCGACAAGGGCGGCGACGCGGCGCGCGCCGCGCTCGCCCTCGCCGCGCTCAAGCGCCAGCTTGGCGCCAAATGAGCAGCGCCGAACAACGCTCCTCGGCGCGGCTCGCCGCGGTGCAGGCGCTCTACCAAATGGAAGTTGCCGACAAGGGCCTCAACGACATCCTCGCCGAATTCGAGGCGCACTGGATCGGCCAAGAGGTCGAGGGCGACCAATACAAGCCGGCCGAACTCGCCTTCTTCCGCAACGTCGTGACCGGCGTTCAGGCCGACCAGCACGCCATCGACCGCGCGCTGGACGAGGCTTTGTCGCGAGGCTGGCCGCTGCGCCGCGTCGAGGCGCTGATGCGGGCGATCCTGCGCGCCGGTCTTTACGAATTGAAGGCGCGTCCCGACGTGCCGGCGCGCGTTGCGATCAAGGAATATGTCGACATCGCCGGGGCCTTCTTCGCGCGCGAAGAATCCGGGATGATCAACGCCGTGCTCGACGCCCTGGCGCGCGCTCTGCGACCGGCGGAATTCGAGGAAGCGCGGTGACGGGCCAGGCCGGGGTTTTCGCGAAGGGGCGCTGAATTCGAAGGCCTTTCCGCCGCCTGTCCGATCCGCCGTCACGCTGACGGGAATGCCGGGGCAGGGGCCTCCGCAAGCGGACCCGGAGCCAAAGGTCGAGCCGTCGCGATCGAAGAGGCGCGGCTCGCCAGGACCCCGTCGAGCCAATCAAACGCCCGCTGGTTGAACAGCGTCCGCGCGCCGGATTCGCAATGCGCGCCGGCGCCCTCGGCGTCCGTGTAGCGCTGAAACGTCTTGGGGCCGGCGAGCGCATTGTAGAGCATTTGGGCGGTGGCGCCGATCTGGTCGTTCTCGGCGCTGGAGATCAACGCCGGACAGCGGATCAGTTCGGCCCGGCCGGCGAGCGTATATTCGGCGGCAAGCCGGAGATAGTCGAGCGGCCCCTCGACGCCGTGGACCCAGAGGCTGCGCCGAATGGCCCAGCCCGCGGTCGGTTGCTTCATCCGCCGCGACATCATGCGGTCGATCATCCACAGCGCCGCGCGGGAGCCGTCGGGAATCTGACGGCCGAGGAAGCCGGGCATGCGGTTCCTCATTTCCTCGATCAGCCCAAACTGACCGGGATCGGCGATCACGGCGGCGAACGCGGGATTGCCGCTCGCCGCTCGCGGCGCGAGATAGCCGCCGAAGCTGATGCCCATCAACGCGATGCGCGCCGGGTCAACCTCAGGCCGCCCGGCGAGCCAGGCGAGCGCCGATGCGGCGACCTGCTCCCAGTCCGGGCGGAACTTCACCCCGTCCTCGATCAGCGCCTTGCCCTGTCCCGGTCCATCGAACGCCATGAAATTATATCCGCGGGCCAGCGCGGCGCCGCCGCTGAAGAAATAGGCCTCCTCCGCCGTGCTGTCGTAGCCGCCGGTCAGCACCAGGGTCGGTCGCGGCGACGAACCGGGGCCAGCAAAGAAATAGCCGTGAAGCGCGCCGCTCTCGAAGGGGATGGCGATGGCTTCGCCCCACCCAGGACGCGCGGCGAGGGCCTTTTCGAAGGCGCTCGCGCTGCTGTCGATAGGCGTCGAGGAGGCGGCGATCCGGATTCGGCCCCATCTGGAACACGTAAGAGGTGCGGAAATAGTTGGACGCCTTCAGGAAGGCGGTTGCGGCGCTGACGGTATGCCCCGACGAAAGGCTTGCCTCGGCTTCGGCGAGCACACGCTCGCCCAGCCGGGTCCAGACGGTGCGCCAGCTCTCGAAATCCGGCTCGCGGATGGTTTCGGCCGCCGTAATGCATTCGCCAAGGTCCGCTCCGCCGGCCGCCGTATGTCCGGCCGTGCGCAACCACTGGGCATAGAAAAGCGGGTCCCTGAACAGAGCGGACATTTCTCTTCTCCAGGCTTACAGGAGCGCTCAATTGATGTATATGATCCATACATCACGGATGTATGATATGTCAACATCAGGGCGCTCGACCTATCACCATGGCCAACTCCGCCAGACTTTGATCGCGCTCGCGCTGGAGATGGTCGAGCGGGGATCGCCGGAAGATCTGAGCATGCGCGGTCTTGCGGAGCGGGCGGGCGTTTCCGGCATGGCGCCCTACCGGCATTTCCCCGACAAGGCGGCGCTTCTGGCGGCGGTTGCCGCGACGGGATTCGACGCCCTGCGCCAAAAGCTGATCGCGGTGGACGATTTGGTCGATGCGCGCGCCGCGCTGGTCGCCTTCGCCGGCGTTTACGTTCGCTTCGCCGTTGAGCGCCCCGGCCTGTTCCGGCTGATGTTTGGGGGAGCGCCGCCGACGCCGGACGACGGGCTCGCCGACCGCGCCACGGTCTTCGGGCTGTTCATGCGGCGGATCGAGGCGCTTGTTCCGCCCCACCGTCAGCGCGACGCGTTTTTCGCCTGCTGGTCCCTCGCGCATGGGCTCGCGAGCCTGCTTGTCGCTGGTCGCGTCCGACAACCTCCGCCCGATCCGGCAGCGCTGGCCGAACGGATCGCACGAATGCTGCTCGACGGCGTCGAGAAGAGCCGCGCCTAGCCTCGCGTGATCACCCGGTCAATGCGGGTTGAGGGGCGTTGGCGCTCCATGAAGCCAGGAATCCGCCTTGACGCCGATCAGGGCCTCCGACGCGCGCGCGCTTCCCAGTTCCTCGAACGAGACCACCTGGTTGCGGCCTCGCCTCTTGGCGGCGTAGAGGGCCTCGTCGGCGCGGCGAAAGGCCGCGAGTTCGTCGTCGTCGGAAGCAACGCGGGTATAGCCGATGCTGACGGTGATGTGGCCGGCGCGCGGAAACGCATAGGCCTCGACCGCGGCGCGGAAGCGCTCCAGCACCCCTCCGGCGTGTTGCGCTTCGGTGGGCTCCAGAATCGCCACGAATTCCTCGCCGCCGCAGCGGAACAGGCGGTCGGACTCGCGAAAGGAGGCGCGCATCAGTCGCGCCAGCAAGACCAACGCCTCATCGCCGCAGGAATGGCCGAAGCGGTCGTTGACGCGTTTGAAAAAGTCGATGTCCAGCACGGCGAGCCAGCGCGGCTGGTTGGCGCCGGCCGGGCGGCGGCGTTCAACCCGCACGAACGGAATCGCACACGGCCGGCTCGGCGCTTCGATCCGCGTCAGATGCGCGAAGGCGGCGTCGAAGGTCTTGCGATTCAACAGGCCGGTGAGCTCGTCGTTCTCGCCGTAGTCGAGAATGTTGAGGTGGTTGTGATAGATTCGCAGAAAGCCGCAGACCAATTGGCGCTGGTCGTCACGCAACGGCGCGGCGCCGCAGAGTTCGAGAAAGCCGGCCACCCCGCTCGGGCCCATCAACGGAAATACGTGCCGCCGCCGCCCGCCGCGGACCAGACTCACCGGCTCCGGCGTTTGGCTGTCGTAGCAGGCGCGCAATTCGCGGCGCGAATCCAGCGTCGGCAGGTCGGTGAGATCGGCGGGCGTGTCGGCTATTGTGACGCGACGATCGGTCAGGCGCGCGCGCTCGTGCACCCGTAGCTCGCCGAGATGGCGCACGAGACGCCAGACCCTGCCCGTCGAAGCCCCGGACAAGTTCGCGGCGACCAGGGCGACGGCGATCTCCAGCTCCTCCCTGTCGCGCATGGCGGTGAGATCGGCGACCGAATTGACAATGTTGATCATGACGCGACGCCGGCGCGACCGGCCTTTTCCGGAATTTCACCAGGCGCGGCGCCGTCCGGACATGAAACCGCCGAAACAACCATCGGACGCATGCATCATTCCTCACGCCGGCGGAATTGCGCGACCGGCCGTAGCCTGCGGGGTTTGTTCTGGGTCGCCGGCCTGGCCGGGTTCCGTAGCGAAGTAAGTAAATACGTCGTAACGTAAAATCGCGAACAGGTCGAGGCAATATTCGGAGTGTTCACCGAAACGCTACGGCATCGGAACCATCGTATTTACTGGGTAAGTGCAATTTATTTTAAATATTCGTGGTATTCGCGGTCCGCCGACTTCCATGGCCACCCACGACTGTCGCCAACGGCTGTTCGGCGCGGCCGGAACGTTGCCCGGGGAGAAGCGTTCGAAGCTCGCCGCCTCACCCCCCTACTCGGCGACCAGCAGCCCGTCGCCGGCGTGCAGGAAGCGCGTGGGATCGACCGGTTCGCCGTCGACCCGCACTTCGTAATGCAGATGGGGACCAGTCGAGCGGCCGGTCGAGCCGAGGCGGCCGAGCGGCGCGCCGGCCTCCACTTCCTGGCCTTCCTCGACGAGGATCTCGGCCAAATGGCCATAGCGCGTCGCGAGGCCGCCGCCATGGTCGATTTCAACCATGTTGCCGTAGCCGCCCATCGGACCGGCGTGAACGACCCGCCCGGCGCCGGTCGCCTTTACGGTCGCGCCGAAAGCCTGCACCAGGTCGACGCCCGGATGCAGGGCGAGCCGGCCGAGAAACGGATCGGGGCGATAGCCGAAGGGTGAGGAGACGTCGGCCTGACCGCTCAACGGGCGACGCACCGGCGCGAATGGCACCTCGCGGCGAAGGCGATCCTCGACGACCAGATTGCGCTCGACGTTCGACACGGCCTTGTCGAAGGCCGGCGCGTTCGCGTCGACGCTCACCGGGATGTAAGGCCCGCCGACGCCGCCCGCCGCCTGAGGCGGCGGCGTAAGCCGATCAAGAGCGATGCCGGCGCGATCCATGACGCCGCGCAGACGCGCGATCGTTTCGCTGGCTGCCGACCCGATTCGCAGGATCGCCGCGATCTGCCGTTTCTCCATGCGATCGAGCGAATGCGAAATGAGACTGAGGCGCGTTTGCGCGGCGACGTCGGGATTGCCCGCGGCTTCGTTGAGATCGGCGAGCGTGCGATGGTCGGAATCCTCGTTCGCGATCGAACTGGTGTGCTCGGACCGGTCGACGCGCGGTTCATCGAGAGGCCGCGGTTTGGCCGGCTTCGGCGACGCTCCGCCGTCGGACTCGATCGGCGCGAACGCCTTCACCGAATCCATGACGCTGTCGGTGGCGGCCGGCGCGTGCGCGCCGATCGCCATCAGCGCGGTCGTCGGCGCCTGGGGACCGCCGGCGGCGCGATCGGCGATCGAGGCCGCCGTATGACGCCCGAGGTTGGCCATTTCCGCCATTGACGCGACAACCGAGGTGCGCTGCTCGAGAAGGGCCTGTCGCGACAGCAGTTCGTGAACCTTGCCTTCGAACGAATTCTGATCGAGCAATTGGCGGTTGGCGACCCGATCGAGTTGCGCGCGCGCCTCGGCCAGCCGGTCTTCATAGGCGTATTGCATTTCCGCTTCGCGCGCGACGACGGCGCCGAGCATTTGGTCGTGGAAGGCGATGAACAGCGTCGCGCCGACGCTCCATGCGGCGAGGATCGGCGCCAATGCGAGGACCGCCCAGAGGCAAGCCGGGCGCAGTGCGAAAGTGCGCATGCGGTCGCCGCGCGCCAGCGAAAAGAAATAATGCGAGGTCGGCAATCTTGGCTTTGGATACGCTTCCCGAACCGGCATTGAACGCGCTCCAGCCCCGAAATCGGGGGGCGACGCCGGCGATTACACTTGATTAGGGTTAATCCTTCGCAAACGACGTCGGCCTGGCCGGCGCAGGCGCCCGCGAAGTCCTCGTGGGCAACGCGCGCGCCGCCGCCAGCACTTGTTCGGCGTGGCCGGCGACCCTGACCTTGCGCCAGATGCGTGCGATCGCCCCCTCGGCGTCAACCAGCACCGTCGTGCGCTCCACGCCCATGTATCTGCGGCCGTAGAGGGTCTTTTCCTTCCAGACGCCATAGGCTTCCAGCACGGTCCTGGATTCATCCGAGGCGAGCGTCAGCTCCAGCCCGCGCTTGCGTTTGAATTTGACGTGCCTGGTGGTGGAATCTGGAGAAATTCCAATAACGTGCGTCTCGGCGTTAATGAATTGCGCGCGCAGGCCGTTGAAGGCGATGGCTTCGTCGACGCAGAGGCCGCTGTCGTCCCTGGGGTAGAAGTAGAGGACGATCTTGCCCCCCCGCATCGCGCGCAAGCTGATCGACCGGCCCGCGTCAGCCGGAAGACTGAAATCCGGGGCCGGATCGCCTTCCGCGAGCTGCGTCATGATATCGCCCTCGTTTCGGCCGAATGAGCGTCTTTCCGTCGGTCGTTCGACGGGGCGTCATTGACCGGCGGGGCCTTCGCGTTCAAGACCATTTCCGTTGATCGACGATTCTGAATGTCGAGGCAAGCGCGCCAGCGGGTCGCCAGGCCCGGCTTGATCGCCCGCCGAGCATGGGGCGCCGGTCGATTTGATCTTTCTGGGATAAAGGAGCCTCAGCGGATTGGTCGACCGATTTAATGCGGCCACAAGGGCGCAGGCCAGGCTGGCGATGAAGACCCTGCTGGCCGACTGCGATGGTCCGCGCCTGCCGTCCAGGCGGCGGAGCCTTTCGGCGCGCCGGTTGATGCTGGCCGGACTCGGCATTTGCGCCGGCCTGGCAATTCTTGCGCTGATCGCCATCGGCGCCCTCGCCGTTCGCCTGACTGAAGGTCCTATCGGTCTGGACTCTCTGACGCCACGTATCGCGCAAAGCCTTGAGGAGCGATTTGGCGGTCAATATTCCTTCGCCTTGGGGCCGACCTCGCTGGAGCGCAGCGACAGCGGCGTCAGCATCGGCTTTGCCGGCGTGGTCATCAAGAACCACGCCGGCCGCACTCTCATCGCCGCGCCCAAGGGCGAGGTCTCCCTCGATTTGCTGGCGCTCGCCACACTCCAGGTCAAGGTGCGGCGGCTGGACCTGGTCGGGCTGGATTTGCGTCTGACCGTCCGACCCAACGGTGGTCTGTCGGTCGAGGGGGCGAGCGAGCCCGGTTCGGTCGCCATCGATCTTCCATCGCCTGAGCCGACGGCAAGCCCCAACTCGAACGGCGCGTCGAGCGGGACAGCGGCGCCTTTGGCGTCGCAGTTCGGACCTCTGGTCTGGAGCCTGGTCGAGACGATGACGGGACAGAACCAGGCTCTTGACAGGCTGGGCATCGCGCACGGCCGACTCGAGGTAGAGGACCAGGCGAACAATCGAACGTCAATTTTTCAGGATTTCGATCTTGCCTTCGACCGCTCAGGAGCGGTGGCGGCGCTCAAGATATCGGCGCTCGGTCCGGCGGGCCGCTGGTCGATCGCCATGGGCGCCCAAGGCGTCGGGCTGCGCGCCTTCAGCCTCGAAGTTCACGACCTTAATCTCGACGACTTGTTGCTGGCGATCGGGCGCAAGTTTCCCTTCGAAGCGACCATGCCGATTTCCGCAAAGTTCGATATTGAACTGGCGGCCGACAAGAGTCTGGCGGCGATGCGCGGACGGTTCGGCCTGGGCGCGGGCCGTCTCACTTTTGACAATCCGGAGCAGCGGCCGTTTTTCCTCGACGAGGCCACCGGCGGATGGCGCTGGGACGCGGCGGGTCAGCGATTTCTGATCGAGAATGTTCAGGTGTTTTCCGGGGAGACGCACGTGTTTTTCGGCGGCTCGTTGTCGCCGCCGTCACCGACCAATTCGGCATGGTATGCGGACCTGAACTCGATCGACACGGTGCTCGCCGGCGAGCGGCCGGGCGAGCCAGCGGCGCGGCTGGACAAGGCGGTCTTTCAGGCCCGCTATCTGGCCGCCGAACGACGCTTCACCATTGACAATTTCACGATCTCGGGGCCAGGCGCCAACGGCTCGCTGACCGCCCAGGCCGCCATGACCAGCGCCGGGCCGACGCTGAAGCTGAAGCTCGACATGGCCCATACGCCGCTCCTCGACATCCCTCGTCTCTGGCCGAGCTTCATTGTCCCGGACGTGCGCGACTGGTTCGTCCAGAACATGCGGGGCGGCGAACTCGTCGCCGGGACATTCTCGCTCGACTGGGATGCGCCGGCTCTCGCGTTGGCCCTCAACAAGCAACCCGTTCCGCGCGACAGCGTGCACGGCGAATTCTCGGCGCGCGACGCTTCGGTGCAATTGCTGGCCGGGATTCCCCCACTGTCGGGGCTCGAAGGCGGCGGGATGATGACCGGTCACGAGATCGCGATATCAGGCAAGCGCGGTTTCATGGAGGCGTCGCCTGGCCGCCGCATCCTGGCGAGCGACATCGCCTTCTCGATTCCCGACACCTCGCCAAAGCCGCTGAATCCGGCGCAGGCGAGCGCTCACGTTCAGGGTCCGGCGGACGCGCTCGCCGAGCTCATTTCGCGTGATGCGCTGAGGCCGTTTGTCGGACTGCCGGTCGATCCGGCTTCGGTGAAGGGACAGTTCGACGGCAAGCTCGCCCTCGACATGAAACTCGGTAAAACCGCCCGGCCGCAAGATACCGTCGTTCACGCCGAGGCCTCGCTGTCAAATCTGCAGGTCGACAAATTCCTCGGCAAGGAGCGCTTTGAACAGGGCTCTCTCTCCGTCGCAAACGAGGCTGGCGCGTTGAAGATCGTCGGCGACGGGAAATTGTTCGGCGTTCCCGCTAACGTCGAGGTCAACAAAGGCCCCAATGACGAAGGGACGGCGCTGGTCAGTTTCACGCTTGACGACGCGGCGCGCGCCCGGCAGGGGTTCGATCTTGGCCCGGCGCTGACCGGTCCGATGACGGTCCGCGCGAAGGCGCCGCTGTCGCAAAAGGGCGCTGACGTCGAAATCGACCTTTCGCGCCTGAATATCGACAATCCTGTACCCGGACTGGTCAAGCCGGCCGGCAAGCCTGGCAAGGCGACGTTCAGCGCCCGGTCCGACGCCGAGGGCACCACGCTCAGCAATATCGTCGTCGACGCCGGCGCGGTGTCGATCAAGGGCGGCGCGCAACTATCGAGCGATGGAAGCTTCGTGGGAGCCAAACTCACCCAGATCCGGCTCTCGCCGGGCGATGACATGAAGGCCGACATCGCCGCCGCCGACACCGGCCTGAAAGTATCGGTGCGCGGCGCGACGCTGGACAGCCGGCCGATCGTCAAGGCGTTGCTTGACCAGGGTCCGGCGGTGGGCGCGGGCAAGGACTTTGACTTCGATTTGCGGATCAACAGCGTGACGGGCGCCAACAAGGCGACGCTCAGCCAGGTGGAGATGGGCCTCTCTCGGCGCGACGGGGCGTTGACGCAGTTGAAGGCCGATGCGCGTCTCGGCGTCGCCCTGGTCAGTCTCCGGCGCGATGAAGCCGGCTTGATACGCCTGCAGGCCGGCGACGCGGGCGGCCTCGTCCGGTTCTTCAACATCTATTCGCATCTCGAGGGCGGTGCGCTCGATATGGTGCTGCGCGATGTCGGCGGGCAGCAGGAGGGGCAGGCGGTGGTCAAGGATTTCGTGCTGCGCGACGAGCCGGGCCTGCGTCAGCTCGTCGCGGCTGGTGGCGAGGCGCCCGCCGCCAGCGGCGACTCCACGGGCATCCCGCGGATCAACCCGGACGCCGCGCCGTTTCAGAGGATGACCGCGAAATTCACGCGCGTCGGCGGCCGGATCGAATTGCGCGAGGCCGTCATCTACAACGCCCAGATGGGCCTGACCACCCAGGGCACCCTCGACTATGCGCATGACCGCATCGACCTGAACGGGACGTTCGTGCCGGCCTATCAGGTCAACAATCTCGTCACCCAAATTCCCTTTGTCGGTCTGGTGCTGGGCGGCGGCGTCCACGAAGGGCTGGTGGGCGTCAACTATCGTCTGGTCGGGCCGCCCGGCGCGCCCGTGCTCAGCGTCAATCCCTTTTCGGCAATGACGCCGGGCTTTCTGCGCAAGATTTTCGGGGCGATCGACGGCACCGCGCCGGCGATGGCGGCGCCGCAGCCGCAGAGCGGGCCGATCGGGGCGCGCTGACGGCGCGGGACTTCATCCGCCGCCTTTTTCACGGGCGATCAGTCCCCGCCCGGCGCGAAGCGATCGCTTCACACCGCGCGAAGCAGCACGTGCTTCTTGCGCCCGAGCGACAGTTTGACCACGCCGGCCGCGCCAAGGACGTTGCGCCCGAAGATCGCCCGTTCGTCGGTCAGGGCCTGGTCGTTGACCCTGAGGCCGCCGCCGCGAATTTGTCTGCGCGCTTCGCCGGTCGAGCCGACCAGGCCGGCGCGCAGGAACGCGGCGAGGGCGCCGATCCCGGCGTCGAATTCCGAGCCCGGCACATCGATCGTCGGCAGGCTTTCAGCGAGTTCGCCCTCCTCGAACGTGCGCCGCGCGGTCTCCGCGGCCGCAAAGGCCGCTTCCGCGCCGTGCAGCAGGCCGGCAGCTTCGGTGGCGAGCGCCTTCTTGGCCTCGTTGATCTCGGCTCCCTCAAGCTTCTCGAGCCTGGCGATCTCGTCGAGCGGCAACAGGGTGAACAGGCGCAGGAAGCGGCCGACGTCGGCGTCCTCGGTGTTGCGCCAGAACTGCCAGTAGTCGTAAGGCGACAGAAAGGCCGCGTCGAGCCAGACCGCGCCGGTCGCCGTCTTGCCCATCTTGGCGCCGGACGCGGTGGTGATCAGCGGAGCGGTCAGGGCGTAGAGCTGCGCGGAACCGAGCCGCCTGCCGAGCTCGACGCCCTGGATGATGTTGCCCCATTGATCCGACCCGCCCATTTGCAGGACGCAGCCATAGCGCCGATGAAGCTCGACAAAATCGTAGGCTTGCAGGCACATGTAGTTGAATTCAAGGAATGAAAGCTCCTGCTCGCGGGCCAGGCGCAGTTTCACCGAATCCATCGCGAGCATGCGGTTGACCGAAAGATGACGGCCGACCTCGCGCAGGAAATCGATGTAATTGAGCTTGGCGAGCCAATCGGCGTTGTCCGGCATCACCGCGTCGATATTTCCGTCGCCGAACGTCATGAAACGCGAGAAGACCTTGCGGATTCCCGCCTTGTTGGCCTCGATCTGCGCGACCGTCAGCAGTTTGCGGGTCTCATCCTTGCCGGAGGGATCGCCGACCAGGCTGGTGCCGCCGCCCATCAGCGCGATCGGCTTGCCGCCCCCCGCCTGCAACCAATGCAGCATCATGATCGACACCAGATTGCCGATATGCAGCGATGGCGCGGTGCAGTCGTAGCCGACATAGGCCACGAGAGCGCCCGAGCGGGCCTTCTCGTCGAGGCCCGCCAGGTCGGAGCATTGATGAATGAAGCCGCGGGCTCGCAAGGTCGCGAGAAAATCGGAGCGCGGATGGAAGGCGTCGGTCAAGGCGGGCTCCTCGCGAAAATCGCCGGAGGTTTAGGGACAAGGCCGCCGATATGCAACAATCAGGGCCGCGGCGCGTTGGGGCCAGTCCTGATCGCCGCTGCTCGGAGCCCTTCGCGAAGAGGCGGCCCAGGCGGCGGGCGGTCAATGGAACGGTGGTGGAGAAAGGAGCGGTGACGCTTGTCGAGCGTGTCGTTAAGGTCGAACCTCCGCAGCTTTGAGCTCTGCCGTTGGCCGCCTCCGACGGCCGAGGCGACATCGCGTACTCCAAAATGACGGTTTCGACGGGTCACGCGAACTACCGGCTCGGCAGCGTCTACTCGCTGGTGACCGCGGTGCTTTTGGCGACCCAAGAGCCGTTCTCGGCGCTGGCCGCCAAGCGCCTCACGTCTCCCTATTTCATCTGCCTCACGCAATTGGCGCTATTGTTGTCGGTTCCGCTCCTGACCTTGCCTGCCAGCGCGCGTCGCGACTTCTTCGCACTGTTGTCGGACTTCAGGAATTGGGGAAAGCTGGCGATCCTGTTCGTCGTAGGGCTATGCGGGCTATTCCTGTATAACATTGGCTTGAGCAGCGCCCACCCGATCATAACCGCCGCCATCTTGAATCTTTCGCCGTTTTGGGCGGCGTTGGTTGCGTTGGTGGTCTCCAGGAAATCGATCCCTGTTTCGCCGCCGGTGTTCTTTGGATGTTTCGCCGTAGCGTTCGTTGGCGCGATGATCGTCGCCTGGAGTTAGATCGACAGTTCCAGCGATGTGCTGCTTCAGGATTTGTTGAAGAGTATCCTGCATAGCCGCTGGGCCTACGCGATCCCGATGCCGCTGTTTTTCGCGCTGAGCGGGACCCTGGTCTACAAATGGTTCTCCGCGTTCGACGAATCGGCCGCGATTGCGGCCAATTTTGTCGTATCGGCGCTGATTCTCATCCCGGCGACTCTCTTGATCTCGCACGCGCGTCCGGAGTTTCCGACGGGCGAACAAACAACGCCGGCGATTTTATTGCTGTTGCTCGGGACGCTGGCGGCCGCGGCGGCGGGCCGCGTGTTCTATCAAGTGGCGTTGACCACGACGGCCAATGACAACGGCTTCGTCACGATGTTCTTTCTTTTGACGCCGGGGCTGTCCTCGCTGATAACGGTTCCGCTGTCCTGGTGGATCGCGGATTTGCGGTTTTTCGCGGGGCCAATGTTTTTCATTGGCCTGGCGCTGATTGCAGCATCCTTGTTCCTGTTCCTGCAGAGGTCGTGGCGCAGTTTCGACGCGCTGGGGAAGGAATTGACGGGTCAGCCGGCCAATCCGCCCGCACCGCAGAAGTAGAGCGATCTTCAACCCGGCAGCCGGCGCTTTTAGCGGACGCGGAAATGTCGCATCATCCGACGGCGCGCGACCTTTGCAATCGCGGGAGCTTGCCGATGAGCGACGGGGCGATGATTTATCTGTTCTCCTATGGAACGCTTCGACAGGACAGCGTGCAGATCGCTTTGTTCGGCCGGCCGCTCAAGGGGAGCGACGACGCGCTGCTGGGCTACAAGCAGTCGATGAATGAAATCACCGATCCGGATGTCATCGCGAAAAGCGGCGCCAATATTCATCCGATTGTCGCGGCGAGCGACGTTCCGACCGACGAGGTGCCTGGCAAGGTGTTCGAGATTACGCAGACCGAGCTCGCCGCCGCCGACGCCTACGAGGTTTCCGACTACAAACGCGTCTCGGCGCGCCTGAAGTCGGGCCGCGACGCCTGGGTCTACGTCAAGGTGTAGGCGCGACCGCAAGGGGCGAGGGCGCCGCCGCGACGATCGCCTCTTCGACGTCGCGCAGCCGATCCTTGCCGAAATAGATTTCATCGCCGACGAAGAAGGTCGGCGCGCCGAACGCGCCCCGCGCCACCGAACGTTCGGTGTTGGCGATCAGCTTCGCCTTGACGTCCGGCTGCTGCGTGCGCGCCAGAAAGGCCGCCCCGTCGAGGCCGCGTTCGCTCAGCGACTCCACAATGACTTGCGGGTCGTCCAGTTTCTTGCCCTCTTCCCACATCAGGCCGAACAGCGCCTCGATGGTCGGCATAAACGACGGATCGCCCTGCAGGGCGGTTACGCCGCGCATCACCTGCAGCGTGTTGACCGGGAAGAACGGGTTCATCCTGAACCGTTCGAGGCGATGGCGCGCGATGAATCGCCGGATTTCGAGCCGGTCGTAAGCGAGCTTGTTGGCAATGTCCTTGAACGCAATCAACGGCGCCTGGTTGTTGGTCGCCTTGAACACGCCGCCGAGCAGAATCGGCACGTAGACGAACCTCGCGCCCGTCCGCCGCTCGATCGCGCCGATGACGCGATGGGCGAAATAGCAGTTGGGGCTGCCGAAATCGAAATGATGCTCGACGGTCGGTCGGTCCGCGCCCATCACCACCCCTCCATCCACGGCCGCAGGTCCAGTTCATGCGTCCAGGCGTTGCGCGGCTGACGATGCAGCATCCAGTACATTTCGGCGATCGCGTCGGGTTCCAGAATGCCTTCGCGCGATTTCAACGCCGCCCGGTCAGGGAAGTTCTCGCGGATCCACGGCGTGTCGATAGCGCCATCGATCACCACATGGGCGACGTGAACGCCCTCGGGACCGAGCTCCTTGGCCATGGATTGGGCCAGTGAGCGCAAAGCGTGTTTGGCGCTCGAAAAGGCGGCGAAGCCGGAGCGCCCGCGCAGGCTGGCGCTCGCCCCGGTGAAGATGATGGTGCCGCGCTGGCGCGGGACCATTTTGCGCGCCGCCTCCCGGCCGGTCAGGAAGCCCGCGAAACAGGCCATTTCCCAGACCTTCCGATAGACGCGCGCGGTGGTGTCGCGGATCGGAAAATTGACGTTGGCGCCGATGTTGAAAACGACGATTTCGAGCGGGGCGACCTCGCGCTCGACCGTGTCGAACAGCGAGACGACCGCGTCTTCCTCGCGCGCATCGACCCCGAAAGCGCGCGCCGCGCCGCCGTCCGCCTCGATCTGCGCGACCAACGGCGCCAGCTTGTCGCCGTTGCGCCGCACGACGCAGGCGATCAGCCCTTCGCGCGCCAGCCGACGCGCGATCGCCCCGCCCGTCGCGTCGCCGGCGCCGACGATCAGAGCGGAGCCTCGTTCAGCCATGCGGGGTCACGCCGTCCGTTGAACTTGATCGTCCAGAATTTTCCACGAACGGCCAAGCCCGGCAAGTCGCCCGAATCTTGGACGAACGTTAGTCTGAAAGCTGCGGTGTCGCGTCGACCCAATCCATGAGATCGCGGAACCCTTTGAAGCAAGGCAAGCAAACCCAGTCATAGTCAACGCCGAGAAAGTACTCGGTCGTTGTCGCGTAGCCTTCATGAGCTCCATCTGTATTCCCCGCGCGTGGCTCTGTCAGCTTCGCCCAACATGCGCAACAATGGTCATGGTCCCATCCGGTTCGATATTCCCGGTAGGGTTTGCGCACGAAGCTCGCGCCGCGCAGGCGCGGCTGCGTGCGCAGGCGTTCTAGGCGCCAATCCTGTGTCACGCGCGTCTCCTCACGCCTTGCGATAGGGCGCGTGCTCGTCGTAAAGCGCGATCGTCTCCTCCACGGCGACGCGTTCGCGCGCCAGATATTCGGCGACCGCCTCGCCCAACCGCCGGTCGGCGAAATCGTGGAGCGAAAAGGTCGGGACGGGGCGGTAGCCGCGGGCGAGTTTGTGCTCGCCCTGCGCGCCGGCCTCGACGCGCTTGAGCCCGCGCCGGATCGCAAAATCGATCGCCTGATAGTAGCAGACCTCGAAATGCAGGAACGGATGCTCTTCGATGGCGCCCCAGTTGCGCCCGTAGAGCGCGTCGTCGCCGATCAGATTGAGCGCGCCGGCGATGTAGCGGCCCTGCCGCTTGGCCATCACCAGCAGGATGCGATCGGCCATGGACGCCCCGATCCGGTCGAAGAACGCGCGGGTCAGATAGGGATTGCCCCATTTGCGAGACCCGGTATCCATGTAGAACGCGAAGAACGCGTCCCAGTGCTCCTTCTTCAGCGCCGCGCCGGTGATCCATTCGATGGCGATGTCGTCGCCCAGCGCATCCTTGCGCTCGCGCTTGATGTTCTTGCGCTTGCGCGAGGAAAGCGCTCCGAGGAATTCCTCGAAGTCGCGATAGCCCGGATTGGCGAAGTGAAACTGCTCGCCGGTGCGCTGGAAGAAACCGGCCGCCGACAGGGCCTCGCAATCCCCGGCGTTGGCGAAGGTGACATGGATCGAGGAGGCGTTGATCGCCTTGCACAGGCCGCGCAGTCCGGCGATCAAGGTCGCGCGCGCGTCCGGCGGGGCGCCCGGGGCGACCAGCAGCCGCCGCCCCGTCGCCGGCGTGAAGGGGACAGCGACCTGAAGCTTGGGATAGTAGCGCCCGCCGGCCTGGGCGTAGGCCTGCGCCCAGCCATGGTCGAACACATATTCGCCCTGCGAGTGGCTCTTGATATAGGTCGGCGCGGCGGCGAGCAGCCGTCCCGCCTCGTCCTCGACGAGCACATGCGTCGGCGCCCAGCCGGAGCGCCCGCCGACCGACCGCGATTGCTCCAGCGCCAGCAGGAACGCGTGGCTGATGAACGGGTTGAAGCGCTCTCCGCCCGCCTCCGGCTCGCTCGGGTCAGGCGGGTTGGCGCAGGCGTCCCACTCCGCCGCGGCGATCTGCGCGATGTCGCGGGCGACGCGGACATTCAATCGGGCGGGGGGCATCGGAGCTCGGGCGGGGTTGACGCGCTCAACATAAAATCATCTTCAGAGACCGCAATGCGGCGAGCGTGAGGAATACACGAAGTCTGTGGGGCCGAACGTCGCACTTGACGCGCCAACGATGGGGCGAACGAGTCGGTCGGCTTCGGGCGGGCGCTACCGGCTCAGGTCTCCCTCGAAGACGATCTGGTCGGCCCATTGCGCCGCCAGACGCTTTTGCGCCTGCGTCCGCACGGTCCAGGTCATCACCGGGGTCGCGCTGATCGTGCGCAGCAGAAACGGTATCGCATTCGGGAGATCGTCGACGCAAAAGGAAAGAAAGTCCGGTCTTGTCTCGAAATAGTGCAGGAAATGCGTGAGGCTGGTTTTCTGATCGGCCGAGAGACCGCGCCAGTCTTGATCGTCGTAGCGCGCTTGCGCGATGACGCCAAGAGGGCAGGGCTGGCCGGAGGCTCCAGGCGGGTTCACTCTGTGGCGGAAATTCGCGATGATCGCGGGATCGAAGCTCTTCAGCGCGATCGGCCCGCCATAGGCGACAATGTGCTGCGCGACCCGGTTGGCCAGCCGCATGTCGCCGTCGAAACGGCTCTTGATCTCACAGATCACCGGCGTGCGACCGGCGATCCGGTCCAGAAATTCGCGCAAGGTTGGAATCCGCTCGCCGCCCGCCGTGAAGCGCGCGTTCTGGATCTCGTGCGTCGTCTTGTCGGCGAGCGCGCCGCTTGAATGGGTCAGCCGGTCGAGAGTGGCGTCGTGAAACACCATCGCCTCGCCGTCGGCGCTCGCCTGCACGTCGCATTCGATCGCCATGTTGCGGGCGACCGCAGCCTCCGCCGCGGCCAGCGTGTTCTCCATCACGCCGTAGCGCGCGTCATGCAGGCCCCGATGGGCGATCGGGCGGGCGACCAGCCAATGCGGCGCGTTGAGGCTCACGTCACGCCACCTCGAACAGCGCTTCGATTTCGGCCATCGCATTGAGCGGCAGGTGGGCGACGCCGACCGTCGTCCGCGCGTGGCGCCCGCGCGCGCCGAACAACTCGGCCATCAGATCCGATGCGCCGTTCATCGCCTGCGGCAAATGATCGAAACGGCCGGCGACGTTGAAGAACCCGCCGAGCCGCGCCACCTGGGCGACGGACTCGAGATCGCCGATGGCGGCCTTGACCTGGGCGAGAACATTGATCGCGCAAAGCCGCGCCGCATCGCGGGCGACTTCGATTGGCGATTCCGGGCCGAGCTTGCCGATATGCGCGGGCGCGATCTTGCCGTCCGGCCCGATCGGCAACTGGCCGGAGACGATCAGCATACGCCCGAGGCGCGTGCAGGCGACATAGTTGGCGACCGGCGCGACCGGAGCGGGCAGAACGATCCCCAATTCGTCAAGACGCAGGGCGATCCGGTTCATGAAAAGTCCTTTTTTTGGCCACAGCGCGACGCTAGGCGCTGGTCGGCCTTCAAGTCGGCTACAGTCTACGCCAGCGGCCCGACGTTGCAATGATCGAAGCGCCGCCGTATTCCTCCACCGCGTTTTCGGGCGCGTTTCGCTTAAGGAGCTGAACCTATGAGGCTGAAATACGCTTTGGCCGCGCTCGCTCTGGCGGCCTGCCTGGGAAGCGCGCGCGCCGACGGGGTCATGCCGCTGGCCGCCCATCGCGCCGCCTATCAGATCACCCTGGCCAAGGGGGTCGGCTCGCAAGCGCCGGTCTCGGCGAGCGGGCTGATCGCCTATGAATTTCGGGGGTCGTCCTGTGAAGGCTACGCCGCCAATTTTCGGCAGGTGACGGTTTTGCAACGCAGCGAAGGGTCGCCCATTTCGTCGGATACGAAGGCGGTCACATTCGAGGACGGGAAAGCCACCACGTTGCGGTTCAGAATCGACACGACGATGTCCGACAACCCGCAGGAGCCGATCGACGGCAGCGCCAAGCGATCGGACGCGGGGGACGTGTCGGTCGATCTCGCCCAACCCAAGCAGGAGACTCTGGCGCTGGGCAAGGACATCCTGTTTCCAACCCAGCACATCGCCCGCATCATCGAGACCGCGAAATCGGGGGCCGGGGTGCTGGAGGCGCGCGTCTTCGACGGATCGGACACCGGTGAGAAACTCTTCGACACGCTGACCGTGGTTGGCAAGGAAGAGACGACGCCCGGCCCGGACGCGGAGAAGGCCGAGCCGTTGAAGTCCGTGCGGCGTTGGCCGGTGACGATTTCCTATTTCGACGCCGCCAAGAAGGACGCGGCGCCGGAATATATCCTTTCGTTCGATCTCTACGAGAACGGCGTTTCCGGCAGCCTGAAGCTCGACTACGGGACCTTTTCGCTCTCGGCTCAGTTGACGCAGTTCGAACTGCTGCCATCGGCGCCTTGCGAGAAGTGACGGGTTGAATCGCCGGCTCGAACGCGATGCCGCGCGAGGCCGCTCACGGCCGCTTCGGCGCCGGCGCCCTGAAGGCCAGGCCGCGAACCACCGCGCCCGCGCCGAACTTCTCCCGCAACGAGTCGATCGCCTGCTCGCGCGCTTTTTCGCGGCCGATGTCCTGGTCGACGAGATCGGCCCGGTCGGCGGCGTCGGCGGCGGCGAAGTCGGCGGTCGAGACGCCGAGCAGACGGAAGCGCGTTCCGTCCAGCTCCTTCTCCAAAAGCGCGCGCGCCACAAGAAACAGCCGCGTCGCGAGTTGGGTCGGCTCGAATCCAGATCGGCGGCGCGTGCGGAGCTGGAAATCGGCAGTGCGAAGTTTCAGCGTGACGCTGCGGCAGGCGAGCTGCTGCTTCTTCAACCGGGCGGCGACGCGCTCGCATTGAAGCAACAGCGCGCGGGTGAGATGCTCCTTGTCGGCGCTGTCGGCGTCGAACGTCGTTTCGCTCGAGACGCTCTTGGTCTCGCGCAGCGGCGTCACGCGACGCTCGTCGATTCCCCGCGCCAGGCGCCATAGCCGGCCGCCTTCCGCGCCGTGCCGGCCGAGCATCGCCGAAAGTTCGAGACCCTGCACATCGCCGATAAGGCGCAGGCCCGCTTCGTTGAGGCGCGTCTGGGCGACCTTGCCGACGCCCCAGATCCGGCTGATCGGCAGCGGAGCCAGCAGCGCCATCGCCGCGGCCCGCTCGATGATCGAATAGCCGCGCGGCTTGTCGAGGTCCGATGCGAGTTTGGCGAGAAATTTGCAGTAGCTGAGGCCAATCGAAACGGTCACGCCGATCTCGGCTTCGATGGTGCGGGCGAACCGCGCCAGGACGACCGGCGCGCCGGCGCCGTGAACGCCCTCGCAGCCGGCCAGATCGAGAAACGCCTCGTCGATCGAGACCGGCTCGACCAGCGGCGTCAGGGTTTGCATCAGCGTTCGGATCTGACGTCCGACCTGCGCGTAACGCGCCATGTCGGGCGGAACCACCGCGGCTTCCGGGCACAGCTTGAGGGCCTGGAACATCGGCATCGCCGAGCGCACGCCGAACGTGCGCGCGATGTAGCAGCAGGTGGAGACCACCCCGCGGCGACCGCCGCCGACGATCAGCGGGCGATCGCGCAGGTCAGGATTGTCGCGCTTTTCGATGCTGGCGTAGAAGGCGTCGCAGTCGACATGGGCGATCGTGAGATCGGCGTCGGCGACGTAGCGCACAAGGCGCGGAGAGCCGCAAAGCGGGCATCGCGCCGGAGCCTCGCCCGGCGTCTCGACCAGGCAATCCCGGCACAGATGGGCGCGGGCGGATCGCCCGCTCGGCCCGATCACGAAAATGCGTCCTTCGGCTGCCCGCCAAGCGCCGCACGCGCCGCCGCCACCTCTTCGGGACTTCGCGCGGTGTCGCGGGCGAAGTCGACCAGCAGCGCCTCGTCGGAGGCCAGATAGTCCAGTATGGCGGCCAGAAAGCGCGGTTCGGCGGCTGTTTTTCGGAGATTTTGGGGTCCGAGGCCGGAAATCGCGAGGAACCGCTCCAGCCGATTTTGGTCGCCCGCGAGCCACGAAAGCGCCTCGATCGCCGTCCGGGTCGGGCCCTCCAAACCTGTGGACGGCGGGGCGTTGTAACCGCCCTTCATCATCGGGATTTTCCTTTCGTCAACGTCTGCGGGTTAGGGTCGCAAACGATCCGCGCTCGTCTATGCTTGGGTAGCGCCGCCGTGGATCCGGAACCCTCGCAATGACCAAGACCGTGTTGATCGTAGAAGACAACGAGTTGAATATGAAGCTCTTCAACGATCTCCTGGAATCGCGGGGGTGCCGCATCATCCAGACCCGCAACGGCGTCGAGGCGGTCGAGCTGGCGCGCAAATATCTTCCCGACCTCATCCTGATGGACATTCAGTTGCCGGAGGTTTCAGGATTGCAAGTCACCCAATGGCTCAAGGACGATGAGGAGCTTCGCCCGATTCCGGTCATCGCGGTGACCGCCTTCGCGATGAAGGGCGACGAGGAGAAAATCAGGCTCGGCGGCTGCGAGGCCTACCTTTCAAAACCGATTTCCGTGATCAAGTTCTTCGAGACGATCGACAACTTCTTGGGGAACAAGTGATCCGATGACCGCCCGCATTCTCGTCGTCGACGATATCCTGCCGAATGTGAAGCTGCTGGAGGCGCGCCTCAGCGCGGAATATTTCAATGTCCTGGCGGCCTCGAGCGGCCCGGAGGCGCTGGCTTTGTGCCAGCAGGGCGCGTGCGACCTGGTGCTGCTCGACGTGATGATGCCGGGCATGGACGGCTTTGAAGTCTGTCGCCGGCTCAAGACCAATCCGGCGACGGCGCATCTGCCGGTGGTGATGGTGACCGCGCTGGACCAGCCGACCGATCGGGTGCGCGGCCTCGAAGCCGGCGCCGACGACTTCCTGACCAAGCCGATCGATGAGATCGCGCTGATCGCGCGGGTGCGCTCGCTCGCCCGCCTGAAGGTGGTGATCGACGAATTGCGCAGCCGGGCGATCACCACGCTCGCCCCTGGGATGAGCGAAGAGCTGTTCACGATGAACGGCGACGACGGGCGCAAGGGGCGAATCCTGCTGGTCGACGATCGCGAGAGTTCTTCGCAACGGATCGTCCAGACGCTGGGGGCCCATCACGAGGTGACTGTCGAGCCTGATGCTCACGAGGCCGCGCTGCGGGTCGCCGAGGACGGCTGCGATCTCTTGATCGTCAGCCTCGGGCTGGCCAATTACGACGGGCTGCGGCTGTGCAGCCAGATCCGCTCGATGGAGCGCACGCGCAGCCTGCCGATCCTGGCGATCGCCGAACCGGAGGATCGCCCGCGCGTGCTGCGCGGCCTCGATCTCGGGGTCAATGATTTCCTGACGCGGCCGATCGACCGCAACGAACTGCTGGCGCGCACCCGCACGCAATTGCGCCACAAGCGCTACGCCGACAGCCTGCGCAACAAGGTCCAGCAGTCGATCGAACTGGCGCTGGTCGACCCGCTGACCGGGCTCAACAACCGCCGCTTCCTCGAAAACCACCTCGCCCTCATGCTCGAGCAGGCGCAGCGGCGGCGCGCGCCGTTGTCGCTGATGATTTTCGACATCGACCATTTCAAGAACGTCAACGACACCTATGGCCACGACGCCGGCGACGAAGTGCTCAAGAGCTTCGCCGACCGCCTGCGGCGGGTCGTGCGGGGCGGCGACCTGCTGTGCCGGCTGGGCGGCGAGGAGTTCGTGATCGCGATGCCCAACCTGTCGCTCGACGCGGCGATGAAGGTGGCCGAGCGCACCCGCTCGGCGATCGAGGAGGAGCCGTTCGTGATCGACCGGGACGGACGGACGATCGTCGTCACCGTGTCGATCGGCGTGGCCGGCCCGGGCGCCGACGGCGATCCCGATTCGCTCTACCGGCGCGCCGACCGCGCGCTCTACCGCTCGAAATCCGAGGGGCGCAACCGGGTGACCGCCGACGCCGCCTGAGCGCCGCCTTAACCCCGTTTGTTTAGGTAAACAAAAGGTTTCCGGATCGACTCGGCGTTGATCGATTGCTTTCCGCGCGCGCCGTTGTAACGTCCCGGCAGCGGCTCATCGAGAGCCGCGCCAGATACCCTGCGGAGTGCTCAGGTCCGCCGCATCTCCTGGGTCCGTGGGGTTCGGCCGGCTTGGAAGCAGCAAGGAGTGGCCTCCTCAAAGCTGCTTCCAGCCGGCCACCTTTCTTCCGAAAACTGGGGATTGCAGGGCCGGCGGACGCCAATCCGCTCCCGGCGTCGATTGATTCGACGAGTCAATGAAAACAAGCGCCTGCGATGCTTTTTTGTCCCGCCAGGCGCGCCGGGCGGGGCTGGGCGGCGGTCCTCGCCAACCCCTTCCAAAATCCTTGCAAAACCTTTGGCGGACGCGGCTTTTGCGCGCTTGTCCAAAATCGGCGTCAAAAAATCCCTTTGATTTCAATAACAAAAAGTATGACTTTACAAATTTCCAAAACACAGCCCTGGGCCAAACGAGCGGGCGGCCTCGGCGTTAACGGACGCCAGAAACCATCCTAGCATAACACCGTCTTTTCAGAAATACTTTGTCGCGCCGTCCGCGATGGCTCGGACAGTGGCGCCGCACCCTTCTCCCGAGAATCGGGAGAAGGTGGCCGACGAAGTCGGCCGGATGAGGGCCTCGATCGTAGCGCGCGGCTCCGACGCCCTCACCCTGGCCCTCTCCCGCGCGCGGGAGAGGGGACTTCGCGGCCAGCGTCAATAGCGCCGGATCAGGCTCACCAGCTTGCCCTGGATGGTGACCCGGTCGGGGCCGAAGATCCGCGTCTCATAGGCCGGATTGGCCGCCTCCAGCGCGATCGAGGCGCCGCGCCGGCGCAGGCGCTTCAGGGTCGCCTCCTCGTCGTCGATCAGCGCCACCACGATATCCCCGGTGTCGGCGTCGTCCTGCCGGCGGATGATCACCGTGTCGTCTTCGAATATGCCGGCCTCGATCATCGAATCGCCGCGCACCTCCAGCGCGAAATGCTCGCCGCTGCCGAGGAAGTCCGGCGCCATGCTGATGGTGTGGGTGCGCGTCTGGATCGCGCTGATCGGCGTGCCCGCGGCGATCCGCCCCATCACCGGCACGGCGACCGAGCGGTCCTCGTTGGCGTGCGCGGCGGGGCTGGCCGGGCGCACCCGCCCGAGATTGCCCTCGATGACGCTCGGCGAGAACTTCTGCGAGCGCGGCGCGGCGACGGTCGCCGATTCCGGCAGCCGCAAAACCTCGATCGCCCTGGCGCGATTGGGCAGCCGGCGAATGAAATTGCGCTCCTCCAGCGCCAGAATCAGCCGATGAATGCCCGATTTGGAGCGCAGATCGAGCGCATCCTTCATTTCGTCGAACGACGGCGGCACGCCCGATTCCTGCAGGCGTTCGTGAATGAAACGCAGCAATTCGCTCTGTTTCTTGGTCAGCATCAAGCGCCTCTTGGGGATGGTCCCGGCGATTCGGCGGAAACGCCCGAATCATCAGGCACTTTCACGGTGGGGAATAAACAAATCATGAACGCAGGCTTAGCCGTTCCCGCTGTGTTCCGCAAGCGCAGTTTTGCGCGGGTTTTGCAGTCCGGGAGGCGGGCGCGACAGGAAATCGACGCGTATTTCGCCCAATTTGACGGCCGATTCGTCGCCGCGCGGCGCTCTTTTGCGCCGAACGTGAAATGGCGGCATAAGCATATGCTGATGTCGGTGTGGTCCGGTCGGGCTGGAGCGGCTGCGGGAAACGCGCCGGCGCGCCCGCCGCTGGACACGAGGTTGGTGGGCGCTCAGGGCGGGGGCGTCAATCAGATGCACCGTCAGCGTAACCGCGGCTCGGCAGCGCCGACCAGACGACGACCCAAGCCGAGAAGCGTCGGCAGCGGGGAGAGCAAATAGTGAAATACGGGCGTGTCACCGTAAATCAAATAGAAATACGGGCGTGTCACCGTAAATCCGAGTTCGATTTCCGCTACAACAATCGCTCAAAGCTCGGCGTCGAGGATGCTGAGCGCGTCGCCAAGATCGTCAAGGGGACGGAAGGCAAGCGCCTTACGTATCGCGCCGCTGGTCAAACCGCGCACGTCTAAGCAGAAGGCGCGGGCATTTTTGAGCTGGCGCCAGAAAGCGAGGAAGCCTGATGAGTAAGTCGAAGCCAATACTCTGCGGCGAATGCAAGGTAGAGGTGAAAGGCCTTATCAACGACGAGACGGGGAGCAAAACTGTTACTTGTCCCGTCTGCGGTCGGACCGACAGCTTTGACGACGCCGCAGGGGTTACGGGGACAGGATACGCAATTCCCTATCGCAACGGTCGGTCGTCTTGGGCTTTGTCGCCGTGACACCCGCGGCCACGCCGCCAGGGTGCCGTCGAGCGGCTTCGCCGCTCCGCCGCTTCGCTTCGGCGTGACCGCGCCCTGTCGGCGCGGCAGTTTGCATTCATGTCCCTTTGGTGAACGAACGCGGCCTTCGGGCCGCTTCGATCACCAAAGGGAAATGTTCAGCCGGGAGCCAGCGCCGCGCGGAGGCGTCAAGGTTCGCGAAGCGACCGCGTGAGCGGCTTGACCTTGACGGCGAGCGCGGCGATGGCATGTGAAGAGCGCATTGGCTCGGACACTTCGGGGATTGAGTATCCTGTCCCCGTAAATCCCGTAAATCGCTGTCCCCGTAAATCGTAAATCCCTATCTTTTGTCCGCTCTTTTGTCCGAGAGATTGAACAGGGGAGTCGTTGTCTTCATCTTCCATGATGTTTGTCGCCTTCCGTGACGATTGTGCGCGTCCGGGAACGGCGACCGTCTGGGCGTTCAACCATAGCGAAAGGAAAGTGGACGACAATATCGGCGCAATGAAGGCGGCGATCTATAGTTTGCGCAAATCGAGCGTGAGGAGTTACGGAGTTACGGGAGTTACGGGGACAGGATACGTAATTCCTTATCTCACTGACCCCGCCGCCCTGGGTTTCGGTCCCGGCTTGCCCTTGCGCAGGCTTCGGCCGAGTTTGCGTTCGGCGAAGGCCAGGAATGCCTCATCGCCGAGCGGGCGGCCGTTGGCTGCCGAGCGATTCGAAGCCGTCCAACTCGGCCTGTTCGGCCGGCGACATCTCCAGAAGATCGCCGAAGCGCGGAGCGAGCGCCAGAACCGGCGCGCACATCGACCAGCGCGTCGCCGCGCCCTCGCAGATGAGCGCGCACGCTCGACCACTCCCATTCACCGGGCGCCGCGCAAAGTCGTGCGCGCACGGGATTGAAAGCGAGATAGCGCACGGCGTTCAGCATATGCGGCTCGTCCATCGCGACGCAGCCGAACCGGCCCTGAAACAGATGGCCGGTGACGCGCGCGCGGGCGTTGACGAAGGCGGTGTAGCGCCGATGGGCCTCGCCGACCGCGCGCGAAAGACCGTCGCGTGTCGCGGGCGCCAGAATGAGGTGCAGGTGGTTCGGCATCAGGCAATAGGGAGTTACGGAGTTACGGGGACATGATACGTAATTCCTTATCTCACTGACCCCGCCGCCCTGGGTTTCGGTCCCGGCTTGCCCTTGCGCAGGCTACGGCCGAGCTTTCGCTCGGCGAAGGCCAGGAATGCCTCATCGCCGAGCGGGCGGCCGTTGGCGCCGAGCTACTCGAAGCCGGCCAGCTCCGCCTGCTCGCCGGGCGACATGTCCAGCAGATCGCCGAAGCGTCGCGCGATCGCCAGAACAGGCCGCACGTCGACCAGCGCGTCGTCGCGCCGCCGCAGATGGGCGCGCACGCTCGACCATTCCCATTCGCCGGGCGTCGCGCAAAGCCGCGCGCGCACGGGATTGAAGGCGAGATAGCGCACCGCGTTCAGCAGATGCGGCTCGTCCATCGCGACGCAGCCGAACCGGCCCTGAAACAGATGCCCGGTCTGGCGCGCGCGGGCGTTGACGAAGGCGGTGTAGCGCCGGTGCGCCTCGCCGACCGCGCGCGAAAGGCCCTCGCGCGTCGTCGGCGCCAGAATGAGATGCAGATGATTCGGCATCAGACAATAGGCCCAGCAGGACACGCCGTTCTTCTCGCATCGCTCGGCGAGCAAATCGCGATACAAGGCGTAATCGCCGGGCTCGATGAACACCTTCTGCCGCCGGTTGCCCCGTTGCGTGACATGATGGGGAATGTCGGGGATTACAATGCGCGACAGTCGGGCCATGGTCCACCACAGCACAGATCAAGAGATCATGCAATGCGTATCCTGTCCCCGTAACAAAGAGATCATGCAATGCGTATCCTGTCCCCGTAACCAAAATGTCGCCGCAATCCGCGAACGGATGGCGCGGCTTCGCCCGGTCCGCGTCACGCCCGGAGCGCCGGGAAGGCGCGATTCCGATGCCAAAAATGCGCGTTGCGACGCGTTGTTTTCGAACGATTCGCGGGGCCGCGGCCTTGCCGACATGCACATATGTGCATGAGCGTCGCTCGATGGCATCTGGCCGGGGTTCGGGGGTTGCGCAATGTCTCGCGGCATTGGGCCGCAGAAATCATGCAATGCGGATTGCGGCCCCTTAACCCCGATGCGTATCACGTCCCCGCAACCCTCCGTAACCAAACACAGCTCGCGAACGCGTCGGCGGCGTTCCAGCCGCGCTTGTCAGCAGCCCGAAACGGGGGCACAATGCGCCTCATCATAAGCCGACGCCTCCACGAGGCCACAAAAACAGCTTTTTTATGGGGGGATGAAAATGCGGTTTGCCGTGGAACTCATAGTACTCAGTGCAGTAGGTCTTTCGGGACCGGGGCATGCCGGTCAAGTTTGCAACCCCGTTGACTTTCTCAAGCCAGAAACCACGCAGCACATCAGTGATGACTCCACGCTTTTTGCTATTTTGTCATCCGCTTCCTCTTCAACAGACCAAGACAAGAAGGCTGCTCTGACGAATAGCGTCTATTCTGTCTATGGCATTAGCAATCTTGACGCCAATGCACAGAATAACATGAGTAATCGGATCTCTAAGAGCCTAAACTTGAATCTGACCGAAACACAAAAGGATTGGTTACTTATTTCACGACTCGACCCTGACGGCGTCAAAGCTTACAAAGCGTGCTTGGTCGCCAACCAACAACCGTGGTCCATTGATTTTAATAACTTCGATCTCAATAATAAAACCGTGTTTGTAAATGTATCGTTCAATCCCGCAATTCTTGCAACCATACCCTGGATGTTAAAGATTTCGAACGCAAAACTTCACTCAACAGTAGGATTCACCGCAGCAGGTGATGATACATATAACGGAACTATATCGTCAACTCAAACAACTTCAATTGAGTTGGATAGAGATTCTGACTCTCTGCAAATAGCTGTTGAGGGGGGTGGGAAAACTTTGGCAGCCTCTCTTCCTCCAATTCCTAAATACAAACTTGCTAAGCAGTTGAAACGATCACTTTCGCTCAGCCAAGATAACCAAGAATCATTTGACTTAAGCTTTGCAGCCAACAGCGCGCAACATGGTGTTAGTCGTCAAACAAGCGTTTGTGTATCGCTAGGCGTGGATGATTTGGGTTATATTGTTCCCGGGACGTCGCACATTATATTTGGGACATACCAACTCGGTAAAAACGACTCTTTTACAACTAAAATAACTACAGATGACGGTCTCGAAGTTTGCCAAAATGTTTCGCTTAATTATGCCGGCCAAGGGGTCTTGCAGGTAACCGGCCATCTAGAGGCAACCTATCTAAATCCTGTGCCTCGATCTCCATGATCGCATCATTGCGCACCTTGGCGCGCTCCGGCACAATTTCAAATTGCTTGGGTTGAGCCTGGTTACGGGGACAGCGGGTTACGGGGACAGGATACGGGTTACGGATACGGTTACGGGATACGGTTACGCGGTTACGGGGACAGGATACGGAATTCCCTATCTCACTGGATACGGTTAGGCGGTTACGGGGACAGGATACGGAATTCCCTATCTCACTGGCTCGCCGCCTTGTGGTTACGGTGATGGTGTGGACGGCGCCCGCACCGGCATCTGGCTCTGAATAAGGAATTACGGTGATGGGGTGGACGGCGCCCCGAGCGGCATCGACGTGCCAAGATGGTCGTTGTCACAACCCATCTGAGGGAAGCCGTCCATGGGCAAGTCTATCAAGAATTTGTCGTCTGTCACGGTCGTCGGGCTCGATATCGCCAAGAATGTTTTTCAGGTTCATGGCGTCGACGCCGAAAGCGCTTTGGTTGTCGCCAGGCCGGTTCGGAATTACGGTGACACGCCCGTATTTCCCTTTATTCGGTTTCATGCTATGCGCCTCGCATGACCCGCATCGCTCGCATTATCGTTCCCGGCCTGCCCCATCACATCACCCAGCGCGGCAACCGGGCCGAGCGGGTGTTTTTCGAAGATGGCGATTATGAATTGTACCGCGACTGGCTGGCCGAATCATGCCGGAAATTCGGCGTCTCCTGCTGGGCCTATTGCCTACGGACGAATGCTCCGCATTCGCCTTGAGACGCCGAACCACGTCCATCTCATTCTCAACCCCGCCGACGCCTCCGGCCTCGCCCTGGCGCTGTCGCGCGCGCACCGGCTTTATGCGGGCTTCGTCAACGCGCGGGCGCGGCAGACCGGACATTTGTTTCAGGGGCGCTATGGTTCGGCGGCGATGGACGAACACCATCTGATGGCCGCCGCCCGCTATGTCGCGCTGAACCCGGCGCCGGCGCGGCTGGTCGGTCAGGCGCGGAACTGGCCGTGGTCGAGCGTGCGGGCGCATCTTACGGGCCGCGACGACGCCCTGGTCAGCGTCAAGCCGCTGCTTGATCGCGCGCCGCGCTTCGCCGATCTGATCGAGGGCGAGCCGGACGATGCGTCTTTCACGCCGCTGCGGCGCGCTGAATTGATCGGCCGGCCGATCGGCGCGCCGGACTTTCTGGAGACCATCGCCCGCCGGCTCGGCCGCGCGGTGACGCCCGCCAAGCGAGGGCGCAAACCGCGAAACAGCGTGGAGGGGGAGAACAAACAGGGAAAGACGGGCGTGTCACCGTAAACCGTAAACACCGCAAACCCGGTGCCGCCGCAAACCGTAAGCGTAATTCCCGAGCCTAGCATTACAGTTGTGATTTTGTTTTGAAGTTCTTTTTGTGCTGCGCTTGATTAGCTCCTCGTCAGAGTTACCATGTGATAACATAAACTTATTAAATACGCTTTCGCGTAAACGCTGCGCTATCCGATAAATTTCCTAAATTAACTAACTAATGAGACTAAACGCTTTCGCACCGCGCTCGAGGTTTTTTTTTAAGCGCAGGCTGATTCTCCTTATATCGGATAACCGCCATCATCGCTAAGGCGAACATGACAAACGAGACGTCACGATGCCACCCGTGCCAGGAACTGATCTCGTTGTAATCTAGCCCAAACTCGTTCTTAGCGTTCTCGAAACTGTCCTCGATCGCCCAGCGATGACCCTCGATCCCGACCAGCGTCTTGATCAAGGTTCCCGCCGGACACCAAGTGGTGAAGTAGGCGAGATCGCCATCGGCAATATCGCGTCGTATTAGAGTTTGCGCGTCCACAAACCATAGTTTTCTTGGTTAAACGCTTCTGCTTCCAGGTCTGCCAGCTCGAGGTAACACCAGTCATGCAGGCGCTGCCCCTTGGTTCCGCCGCCCGCTGGCAGGCGCTTCCAATCCGACTGCCCCAAGGCGTTGGCGATTGCCGCGGCCGTGACTGCCACTCGACGCTGCTTGTCCCACGAGCCAAAGACATACGTCGCGTCGACGCCGAGCACGTAGCTCTTGCCTGCGCTGCGCATGTCGCGCTCGATATCGCCGACGCCATAGACCGTATCTGCCGCCACCCAGCCAAACGGCACACGCGCCGCGATCGCGCGCTCGATCATCGCCGCCGCCAGTCGAGGCTTCGTCGCGAAGCTCACGTCGCTAGGCACAGAGGCTGCCTTCAGGCTTACCGAGTCGTCAGCCCAACTCTTCTGCAGATAGAGAGCGCGATCGATGAAGGCATAGCCATCGCGCGAAACATAGGCGGCGAAAACGCCGATCTCGCAGTTCGTCATCTTGCCCGCCGAGCCGGTATATTGCCGCCATACGCCGCACGAGGCTTTGCCCTGTTTCATAAAGCCGGTTTCGTCCATCACCAGCACCGCATCATCGCGCGCGAGGCGCTCTATAACATAGTCGCGCACCAGATCGCGCAGCGCGTCCGCGTCCCAACTGTCTCTGCCCTGAAGTTCCTGCTGCCGCCACGCACCAGTATCGCCCGCGGCCTCCGCGCGCATCCATCCGGTCTTGCGCCGCTCCTCGCCAAGCAACCCGTCGATAAACAGGCCGGCGCTCGCCGCCGTCCGCTCCTGCGCAAACAGCGAACGCATCCGTCTCTTCACGTCCCGAAGCGACGATGCTCACAACTCAAGCGTTGTCTCTATCGAGGCCCCGTTCATCCATTATCTCCTAATCATCGTCACTCATGCATTTAGAGTTCAATCCCAACCCAACTAAAATCACAACTGTATGCACCGCACGGTCGGAGACTTCGCGGGCATGCCAACCGCATTCCGGACTACCGTGTCTTGCAGGATGAAGCGGCGATGGAATGCGCGGCGGCGAGGCCCTCCTTGACGATCTTCGGCGTGGTCGTCGGAAAATCCGAGGCGGCGAGGTAGCCCTGTTCCGCGAGGCTCTTGACGTCGTTGAGGATGGTGACGATCCCGTGTTTGTTCCTGAACCCCTCCTCAAGCGGCTTCTCCGTCGGCGCCAAATAGGTCGTGAGCCATGCCCGTGAGCTTTGTCAATTGCGCGGCGCGCTGCTCCTCGCTGAGGTTGGGATCGCGGCTGTTCGCCTCCGCCTTTCCCATTTCCATGACGCCAGGTTTGCCGGATGATTGGAGGACAGCAACGGCCACGCGCCCGATGGCGCGGTCGGACGCGACTTGGTAGGCGCGCATTTTGTCCGCGAGCGCGAGGCGTTCGCGCGGATCGCACAGCCGCTCGACGTCGGTCGTCATATAGCAATGGACCTGATCCCGATTCTCGCGGTCGTCTTTCCAGCCGTTGTCGCAGACCGACGCAACTCGCGATTGATAGGCCGGTTCCGCGGGCGGCCCCATGATGTCGTCCCAGACGGCGCGCCTGAAATCGGCGGCGCGGTCCGACGCCACGAGGGCCCCCGTCCCGGCGATGAGAACGACGACGAACGCGGAGGCGAAGAGCGTGTTGCCGCTCGACGACCCGTCTCTCGACCGCGGATCATCCGGGCCACGCGGACTGCTCCCCGACGACGGCGCCCGGCCGAACCGTTTCTCGATTTGTCCTGGCCCTATCCGATTGTCCGCCACGCGAGGCTCTCCTGACCGACAATCGCATCCATAACCTGTTCGTGCTAACGTGGCGTAAAACTGTGCGCAGACGACGCATGTCAACGCGGAATTACGGAATTACGAATTACGGTGACACGCCCGTATTTCTCTTTATGCGCACCCTAAACTGGCCGCCATCGGGATGGCTGACTGGTTGGGCCTTGTCGGGAATGACGGAGGTTGGTGGCAAGCGGCCTGTCCGCTCCGCGCGATTCCGAAGGGACAAGCCGCCGTCGGAGGGGGCTATTTCAACGGCAGAAACAGTTCCGCGATGACTTCATGAACCCGCACATCGGGGACCAAGGACAGCCATCGTTTGCTATAGACCGGGAAGTCACGCGTTTCTTCGCCGCTGGCCGGAAGCCAGTCCCGATAAAGGAAGAGCCCTTCGGGCTCCATATTGTTGGAAGCGCCGTTGGCGACGCGCAGCACCGCGCAGCGTCCGCCGGGGATCACTCCAGCCTTGACCCGCGCGTCATTCGCCTCGATCGGCTGGTCGGTCGCGACGCAGATGTCCATGCTGTAGTCGGCCGGGATCGCCGGAATCCTTTCGGAACGAAAGACCATGAAAGTGGGGCTTGTCTCGGGCGACAGGCCGGCGGCCTTGCGCCAGGCGCTGAACCGCTGGAAGGTTTCTCCGAGCATCGCCCGGTCGCCGCGGTGCTCCAGGATCGCCACCGGCGTCGGGGGCGACCTCGCGGATCGTCACGTCGTCGTGGGTGTAGATGGTCTGCATGAGCTTGCTCCTGGCGTTGTCAAAGGGCCCGAAAGCCACAAGCCACGACCCCCAGTCGGGGGACTTCCGGAACGACGAGGGCGATTGTCCGAGCCGTTGCCGAAAGGCGCGGGCGAAGGCGTCCGGCGCCTCGTAGCCGGCGTTCATCGCGATGTCCGTGACGCTTTGGGCGTCCTTGTCAGCCAGCCCATACGAAGCGCGCTTCATGCGGGCGAGCTGGACATAGCGATGCACGGACAACCCGAAGGTCGCCATGAACTGCCGGTGGAAATGGTATTTCGAGAACGCCGCGACGCCGCTCAACGCTTCCAGGCCCAGATCGTCGTCAAGATGCTGGTCGATGTGGTCCAGCACCCGCTGCATCCGGGCATGGTAGTTTTGAAGCGCCGCCTTCATCGTCCCGCCTCCGTGGCGGCGCCAGCTAGCCGTTCCCGAACATGACGCGCTCGACCGATCTTGCGGTTTGACATGGATCGACTGATGCCCGCCGCGGGGTTACGGACCACGGCGCCACGCGCGCGCGCCGGCTTTACGCGGGCTTCGTCAATGCGCGGGCGCGGCTCACTCATCCGCCAGGACACAGCTAGCGCACCGCATGCGCGTAATACGCGATCTCGCCATCGCCCCACGCATGCGGATGCCCGGCGAAGCCGGCCCGGACGCTGATCGAATTGCTGTTGACGCGTCCCCGCCTGGATCACGTCGGGGCCTTCGCTCAGAAGCGCCTGCTCGCTCTTGTCGCCGGGCCGCACGATGGCGATATGGCCGGGCTTGTCAGCGCGGTGGCTGTGGTAGCTGGCGACGACCAGCGCGCCGGCATTGGCGAGGCTCTGGGCCTCCAGCGGTCCGTTCACCGGGCGCCAGCCGTGATTTCCGCCCTCGCTGGCGAGCCATTCGTTCTGGGCGTTGGCCAGCAACACCTGGCCATGCTCGGGCGGCCGGAGAATATAAACGCCCAGCGTCTTGGCGGTGGCGGCGACGAAGGCGCTGCAATGGGTGTGGCGGCCGGGCAGGGCCTCGGCTTGGTCGTCGGGCCGCCCGGTGTCCCAGTCGACATGCGCGCCGGCGATCCATTTGGTCGCAACATCCATATGATCGAGCTGGCGCGCCAGCCATTGTCCCTTGGGCGTCAGCGCGGCGGGCTCGGCGAGGGCGGCGCCGCCGAAGAAGGCGGTGAGAAGCACGAGGCCGGCGCCGATCGCCGCGAGCGGTTTGAACATTTTTTCCCCGTTCGCGGCGGATCGATCGCCCGGCGAGAGTTACGGGATATAATCGCGTCGCGGCCGGGACATGCGACCGGCGGCGCGGGGCCGACCAGCGGAAAGAGCCATGAGAACAGCCAGTCTCGTCATCGCCGCCATCGCCCTGTCGGCCTGCGCGCGCGATCCGTTTCCGGCGATGCAGGCTGAGCTCGACAGCTTCAAGGGCCGGCCCGCCCAGTCGCTGATCGAACGGCTCGGCGCGCCTGACGAAACCGACAAGAACGGCGACGCGAAAGCTTACCTGTGGTTCCGGGTGAACAAGTCCGGGCCGGAATATCAGGAGGATCTCGTCAACTGCACGATCAAGGCCTATGCCGACAAGGACGACAGGATCACCGGCTTCTTTTACACCGGGAACAACGCCGGCTGCGGCCGCTACGCGCACAAGCTCGACGAAAACTTCGCCGCCCCGCGAAACCCGCTGGGGCTGTGAGGCGCAGGCTCGCGATCAGCGGAAAAAGGCGCCCTCACCACGCGATCCTGACGCCGATGCGTCCGTCGTAGCTGTGGCCGCGGGCGCCGTCGACGGCGAGGGCGCCATCGGCCGAGGCGAACACCGCGACATTGCGCACGACGCGGCTCGACGCGCCGAGCCCGAACTGCGCCCAGGTCCCGCCGAGCGAAGTTGCGAGGCTGACCGGATCGGCGCCCGAAAGCGTCGCGAAGGTGGTGCTGGCGTCGCCGCCGAACGCCCGCCACAGGTTGGCGCGGCCCCAGGTTTCGATCGCCGCGCCGTCGCCCAGCGTCCACAGCCGGCTGAGCCGCGCGCCGATGCGTCCATACAGCGGATCGGCGTCGCCAAAATCGATCAGGCCGTAGGCGTCCTGGCCGCTGTGCAGCGAAACCCGCTCGAAGATTGCTTGCGCCTGCGGCTCGAGGGTCAGGCCATCGCCGAGCGCGATGGGGTAGCCGCCCTCCAGCGAGGCGGCGAAGCCCCAGCCGTCGGTGGCGAGCGTCTGGCCGGCCGCCGAAATCGGCCGCGACATTGTCGAAGCGCGTCGCTTGCGCGACCGCGTCGAGATACCAGCCCGATGGGCCGCGATGCGTCCAGTAGCCGCCGAGCGTATAGCCGTCCATCGACAGATCGCCCGCCGCGCTTCCCGTCGGCTGGTTGACGCTGGCGGTCGCCGCGCCGGCGCCGAGGTAGAGGCCGGCCGAATCCTGCGATCGGTCGGCATTGGCGCGGCGGTAAAGGTCGACGCCGGTCTGGAAGCCGGACAGGCCGAAACCGGAGCCCGGGCCGCCGCCGACCAGCCCGGAGCCGGTCTCGCCGAACAGCCGGCCCCAGCCGGCCAGCCGGCTCAACTGGCCCTCGATCGGCCCGTCGGGAGCCGCCGCGTCGAGCACGCCGTCCTCGCCGACGCGGTCGTGATAGGTCCCGAGCATGTCGAGGCCGAAGCGGCTGGCGAGCGCCGGGATCGCCGCATCGAGCGGAACCTCGGGGCGATAGCCCGAACTGCGCAGATACCAGTTCTGGTCGTTCGGATCGCCGCCGCTCGCCGCGTTGCCGCCGTCGTAGAGCTGATACTCATAGGCGCCGGCGGCGACGCGGTCGCCCAGCGTGAACGCGCCGGGCGCGGTGGTCGCGCCATTGATCGCCGCGACCACCTCGACGCCGTTGCCGGGCGTCGGCGCGCCGCCGCCGCCGGCGGCGTTGACGATCACCACGGTGTGGCCGCTCGCCGAGCCGCCGTCGATCACCAGCCTGCCGCTCGGCGAATTGCCGCCGCCGAGATCGGCGCTGATCGACAATATGCCGCCGGCCCCGACGTAGCTGCGCGTCGTCAGGGTCGCGTCGTCGGCGAGATTGACGACGCCGCTGTTGGCGAGGGTGGTCGGCCCGCGCAAGGTCGTCGCGCCGAGCGCGTTGAGGACGCCGCTGTTGTCGAGGGCGCTCGCGCCGGCGAGCCTGCTCGCGCCGAGGGTGTTCCAGACGCCGGCGTTTTCGAAGTCGTTGGCGCCGCCGGCGCCGGTCATCAGCACGGCGCCAGTCAGCACGCCGCTGGCGCTGTTGGTCAAGGTCGCCGCGCTGCCCGATGTCTTGACAGCGAGGTCGCCGGGCTGGCCGGAGATGTTCCGGATCGTCCCCGAATTGACGATCGCGATGGCGCCGTCCGTCGCGTGCGCGGTGACGCCGCTGGCCCCGCCCTCGACGACGCCGGCGATCACGTCGATCGTGGTGGTCCCTCGCCCGACGCTGTCGGTGTGGATTCCGCTGCCATTGACCGCGCTGACATCCGCCGTCGTCGTGACCGAGATGGCGCCGACCTCCGCGCTGAACGCCCGAATGCCGTCGCGCGACGTCGCGCCGGACACCGTGATCGGAGCGTTCGACGTCACCGAAACGGGGCCGTTGCCGAAGTTGAAGGCGAAAACGCCGTCGCCGCCCGCCGCGTTGATCGCGCCATTGTTGACGACGCTCACCGTTCCCGTGACGTTGGGGTTCGGCGTCAGCGTGGTGCATCCAATAGGGCCGCATGAGGTGTAACCGCCGCTGGTGGGGGCGGGTCCAATGACCGGCCCGCCGTCATATCCCGCGATGACGCCCGCCGGTGAGGCGGTGGCGCCGGCGCCCTCGTTGATAAAGCCTCCGACGGGATTTTTGAGCGGGCCGGAGTCAATCGCGCCTTTGTTGGTCACGGCGATCGTGCTGCCCGCGGAGACAGGGATTGCGAACGCCGAATTGACTGCGAAAATCCCGGCGCCCCCGGCGCTAAGGACGCTGCGCACGCCGGTCGAAACATCAATGCTGCCGGTGCTGGTCAGGCCGGACGTCTCGGCGTCGATAGCGAACAGGCCGTTGTTGGAAATCGTCGCGCCGGCGCCGGTCGCCACAATGACGTTGCCATTCCCAAACGTAAAAGCATGGACGTCGGATGAGGCCAGGGGATCTGCCGCGGTGGAAATCGTGGTCGTGGCGATCATGTTCCCCGAGCGGTCGATGACGATATTGCTTGAATCCATCGGATTGTCGATCTCGGCGCGAATCGCCGAGCAGCAGCCCAACGCCGCGGTCCCGGAGACGGTGGCCCCGGATCCGGCCACCAGGATGCCGCCGAGGCCCGTCGCGCTCTCGTCGGCCCATATGCCGCGGCCGTATTGTCCGAAGAACGTTCCCGAACCGCCAACGGCGATGTTGCCGGTCCCGTTCGACTCCGCACGGACGCCGCCAACGATATTGGCGACGTCGCCGCTCCCCACCACGGCGCCGCGCCCCGCAACGTCGCCGCCCGCGGTGACCGAAATGTCGCCATTGGTCGACGTCAGGTCGATGGCCGGCGTATCGGCGCCGTGGTTGGTCACGCCGCCGCTGCCGACAGTGACGCTGAGCGCGCCGTTCTCCGTCGACGCCGAGATGCCGCGATCGATTGTCCCGCTCACCAGTCCGGAGCCGGTGACGATGGTCAGCGCGCCGGCTCCGGTGGTGCTCGCGAATATGCCGGCCGCGCCGTGGATGGCGCCGGCTCCGGTGACAATGGACACATCGTCGTTAAGGTTGTCGACGAAGAGCCCGTCTCCGGTCCCGGTCCGGTTGTCGACGCCGCCGTTGCCGGAGTAGTGGATTGCGCCGCCATTGCCGTCGATATGCAGCGCGTCGATCGCGTGAGTGGTCGTCACCTCGCCCTGATTGTGCATGGTGATCGGCCGGGGAGCCGCCCCGCTCTCGGCCAGTTGCAGACCGAACCCGCCGACGACGACGCCGGATTGAACCACGCCGTGGATGGCGGCTCCATTGTGGAAGCTCTGCGTCCGATCAGACGACGGCGAACGGGCGCCATCCAGATTGGCGGTGTCGGTGGTCGCCGTGCCCGCGTTGCAGTTCACCGTCCCGGCGGGGGTGACTATGCACGCCGCATTGGCGTTTGGTGGGAGCGCCGCCAGGGTCGCGAGGGCCACGCCGAAGAAGGCGCCCAGAAACAAGGGGCGTCGTCGCCGCCGGCGACGCCTGGCGATCTTCATGTCGGCCTCCCCAATGATACAGTCGCGTCACCGATTCGCGCAAAAAGGCCGCACGTTGGACCGCGACGCGGCGACCGCTACGCCCGTTCCTAACCCATTCCCTCCCAGCATCCAATCGGCCCCTGTCGCCTCATCCTAGCGGCGAAAAGCAATCCGGTGCGGCGACGTCGATCTGCCCGAGCGCGCCGCCACCACGCTTCTTCAGCTTTGGGCGCATTTGGCGAAACTCTCGATTGAAGGCGCTCCCCGTCCGGGCCGGCGCGTCGTGCTTGTGGCCAGTCGAGCAGAGAGGCCATATGACTGCCTCGCTGCGCGAACGATGCGCCGGCGATATGGAACCAACATGGACCATTCGATGAATGCCCCGATTGCGCATGGCTGTTTCTTCAGACGTCGGACCCGTTCCGCGGTTGTCGGCGCGGTCCTGGCTTTTCTGTCATTGGCCGTGCCCGCCGGCGCGCAGGCGGACCCCGCGAGCGAGCCTTATAGCGTCTCGTTCGAGCCCGGCGGTTACGACCAGCAGGGACATTTTCTCGGCGGCACCGAATTGATCAACCTCGTGCCGTATCAAGGCAAGCTCTACGCCGGCGTTGGATACTGGTTGGATAAGCCGGATTTTTTTCCGGAGAACCCCGATCCAAGCTCGGGTCCGCAGATCCTGGTGCTTGATTCCAGGGACGGCCACTGGCGACAGGAGGCCGCTTTCCCGCAGAGGAACCCGAGCACCGGGAAATATCTTTATCGGCGGCCGAGCTCGATGGGCGTGATCGAGTTCCATATGGACGGCGCCGGAAACAAGTTGGATCCGCCGGCGCAAATGCTCGTGGTCGGCGTCGATGGCCTCTACGGCGGCGTCTATACCCAGAAGGCGCCCGGCGTGTGGGAGGATGCTTCGTATCCGTTCAGCACCCCGCTTCGAACCTTCGCGGTTCGCGTCGATCCGGTCTCCGGCATCGAGAAACTCTATGTGGGCGCGGGAAGGGGTGAAACGGGCATTCGCGAGGGGGCCATCTATTCGGCTGTCTTTGATCCAACGATTCCCGGAAGGCTCCGGTGGAATCCGTCGCCCGAATTCGCAGGGTTCCCCAATCGGGTCCTGTCGATGGCGGAATGCAACCAGCAGCTATTCTTCTCCGCCAAACCCTCCATCTTCGGGCAGAACGCCGCCTCCGGCGCATGGTCCTCGTTCTACGACCACCCTCTCGCCGGCTTTGACGCAAGCAAATACGCCTCGGGCTTCAGGGCGCTCACTTGCATCGCCGACCCCGCCCGACCCGACGAACGTTCCCTGCTGACCGCTTTCGAGGGCCGGCCGGGACAGATCATGCGCTTCGACTTCCATGATGGAAAGGTGGTCACAGAGCTGATCGTGCAGGATTTCCTGAAATCGGTTCTGGGCGAAGACTGGTTTTACAACACGCGTCCAGGCGGGGACTTCATCACCGCCTACAACGACATGCCTGTCGTGCAATCAAGCTCGGGAGCCGTTCGGCTGCTTGGCTTACTCCCCGGGAAGAGGCTGCCTAGCTGCAAATCGGTGTTTTTTCTGTCGCGGCAGGAAAACCAGGGCCATCCTGCCTATCAACTTCACGAGGTCGCGCCGCTGCCGTCCCAATACCATCGGTCCGATTCTGACCTGTGGGCCGTCAGAACCATCGCGGTCTCCCCCTTTCCGGAGGACCAGGGAAAGGTTCTCTACCTCGGCGGCTACGACGGCCATTTCAAACCCGACCACAACACCGCATGGATGTATAGGGTCGGCGTCGACGTCGCCCTGCGGCCGGCCAAACCATCCTGTCGATTCATGCCGGCTGACCAGGACGAGTAATCCTCCGCCAACAAAACAGGTCACGCTGCGGCGACAGCCTGCATTGTCGACGGGCGCGGCGAGGAAAGCAGAGGTTGAGTTCCGAGGTCCGAGCTTTCACCACGCGATCCTGACGCCGATGCGTCCGTCGTAGCTGTGGCCGCGGGCGCCGTCGACGGCGAGGGCGCCATCGGCCGAGGCGAACACCGCGACATTGCGCACGACGCGGCTCGACGCGCCGAGCCCGAACTGCGCCCAGGTCCCGCCGAGCGAAGTTGCGAGGCTGACCGGATCGGCGCCCGAAAGCGTCGCGAAGGTGGCGCCGGCGTCGCCGCCGAACGCCCGCCAGAGGTTGGCGCGGCCCCAGGTTTCGATCGCCGCGCCGTCGCCCAGCGTCCACAGCCGGCTGAGCCGCGCGCCGATGCGTCCATAGAGCGGATCGGCGTCGCCAAAATCGGTCAGGCCGTAGGCGTCCTGGCCGCTGTGCAGCGAAACCCGCTCGAAGATTGCTTGCGCCTGCGGCTCGAGGGTCAGGCCATGGCCGAGCAGGAGGGGATAGCCGCCCTCCAGCGAGGCGGCGAAGCCCCAGCCGTCGGTGGCGAGCGTCTGGCCGGCCGCCGAATCGGCCGCGACATTGTCGAAGCGCGTCGCTTGCGCGACCGCGTCGAGATACCAGCCCGATGGGCCGCGATGCGTCCAGTAGCCGCCGAGCGTATAGCCGTCCATCGACAGATCGCCCGCCGCGCTTCCCGTCGGCTGGTTGACGCTGGCGGTCGCCGCGCCGGCGCCGAGGTAGAGGCCGGCCGAATCCTGCGATCGGTCGGCATTGGCGCGGCGGTAAAGGTCGACGCCGGTCTGGAAGCCGGACAGGCCGAAACCGGAGCCCGGGCCGCCGCCGACCAGCCCGGAGCCGGTCTCGCCGAACAGCCGGCCCCAGCCGGCCAGCCGGCTCAACTGGCCCTCGATCGGCCCGTCGGGAGCCGCCGCGTCGAGCACGCCGTCCTCGCCGCCGCGGTCGTGATAGGTCCCGAGCATGTCGAGGCCGAAGCGGCTGGCGAGCGCCGGGATCGCCGCATCGAGCGGGACCTCGGGGCGATAGCTGCTGCGCAGATACCAGTTCTGATCGTTCGGGTCGCCGCCGCTCGCCGCATTGCCGCCGTCGTAAAGCTGGTATCCGTAGGCGCCGGCGGCGACGCGGTTGCCCAGCGTGAATGCGCCCGGCGCGGTGGTTGCGCCGTTGATCGCCGCGACCACCTCGACGCCGTTGCCGGGCGTCGGCGCGCCGCGACCGCCGGCATTGTTGACGATCACTACGGTGTGGCCGGTCGCCGAGCCGCCGTCGACCACCAGCTTGCCGCCCGGCGCGTTGTCGCCGCCGAGATAGGCGCTGATCGCCAGGACGCCGCCCGCCCCGACGTAGCCCGGCGTGGTGAGAGTCCTGTCGCCGCCGACGAGGTTCAGAATTCCGCTGTTGGTCAGGCTGGTGAGCCCGCGCAAAGCGGTCGCCGCGCCGAGCACGTTGACAACGCCGCTGTTGTCGAGACTGCTCGCGCCGGCGAACGTGCTCGTGGCCCTGGTGTTCCAGACGCCGGCGTTGGCGAAGCCATTGGTCCCGGCGCCGGTCATCGACACCGTGCCCGTCACTATGGCGCCGGAATTGTTGATCAAAGTCGCAACGCCGCCCGACGTCCTGACAGCCGGATAGCCGGGCAGCTGCGATATGTTCTGGATCGTTCCTGAATTGACGATCGTGATGGCGCCGTCCGCCGCGTGCGCGGCGACGCCGCTGGCCCCACCCTGAACCACGCCGGCGACAACGTCGACAGTGACGGCTCCCTTTCCAACGCTGTCCGCAAAGACGCCGGCGCCGCTGACGGCGCTCACGCCTGACGTGGTCGTCACGGTCACCGCGCCGCTCTCGGCGCTGAACGCCTTGATGCCGTTCTGCGCCGTCGCTCCGGTCACGACGATCGGCGCGTTCGAGGTCACCGAAACCGCGCCATTGCCGAAATTGTAGGCGAAAACGCCGTAGCCGCCGGCGACGCCGATCGCGCCATCGTTGATGACGGTCACCGTCCCGTTGACGTTGGGGTCAGGCCTCAACGTCACGCAAGCTTGAACGCCGCATGAAGTGTAAGGGCCGCTGGTGGGTCCGAACACCGGGACGCCGTTGTAGCCGGCGAGGATGCCCGCGGGCAGGGTGGTTGGCGTGCCGCTGCCTCCTCCGGTGAAATTGGGGTTGATGGGGTTAAGGCCGGCGCCGGCGGCGATCGTCGCGTTGTTCGTCACCTTGATGAAACTGCCGGCGGCGACCGGGAGCGCTTTGGCTTCGTTGTAGGCGAAGACGCCAACACCGCTCGAGCTGAGGATGCCGTTCGCGCCGGTCGTCACGGTGATGCTGCCGGTGCTGGATTGACCGTAGGCCGAGGCGATGATCGCGAACAGATTGGTGTTGGTGATCGCCGCGCCGGCGCCGGTCGCCACCACGATGTCTCCCGCGCCGGCGGTCACTGCGTGGATCGAGGCTGTCTCCAGGTTCACCGGACTGGAGTTCGAGGCGACGTCGCCCGAGCGGTTGATCACGATGTCGCTGGAATCGGCGGGGTTGTCGATCCAGGCCCGGATCCCGGAGCAGCCGCCGACGCCGACGCGCGGGCAGCCGAGCGTCGTCGATCCGCCCATCGTATCGCCGGTTCCCGTCACCACGATGCCGCCGAGGCCGGTGGGGCTCTCGAAGGCGAAGATGCCGCGGCCGTATTGTCCGAACGCCGTGCCCGAGCCGCCGATCGAAATGTTGCCGAGACCATTCGAAGTGGCCTCGATGCCGTAGATGTCGGCTCCTTTGTTGTTGGGAAGGCCCAACCCGCTGACATCGCCGTTGGCTATGACCGAGATGTCGCCATTGTTAGTCGTCAGCTCGACGCCCGGATGCTCGACGCCGGTCACACCGCCGCTTCCAATCCTGACATTGAGCGCGCCATCGGCTGTCGCCGCCGACACGCCGGGACCTGCGGAGCCGCTCACCAGACCGGAGCCGGTTGCGATCGTCACGGCGCCGCCGCCGGTCGTGCTGGCGCCGATACCGATCGTGCCGCTGACGGCGCCGGCGCCGGTGGCGATCGAGATGTCGCCGTCCGCGTTGGTGACGAAAAGCCCCGCATCGCGCCCGCTGGAATTGGTCACGCCGCCGTCGCCGGAGTAGGTGATCGCTCCGCCATTGCCGATGATGCGCAGGGCGTCGACCGCCTGGGCCGTCGTCACCTCGCCCTGATTGGTCATGGTGATCGGCCGCGGACTCGCCGCGCTCTCGGTCAGCTCCAGCCCGTAGCCGCTTACCGTGACGCCAGATTGAACCGCGCCCGCGATGGCCGCGCCATTGTCAAATGTCTGCTGGCGGTTGGACGAAAATGAATGGGCTCCGTCCAGATTGACGGTATAGGTGGTGACCGTGTTCGCGGCGCAGTTGACCTGCCCGCCGTGGGTGACCACGCAAGCCGCGTGCGCGCTTCGCAGGTCCGCAACCTGCGTCGCGAAGGCCGCCCCGATCCCCGCGATCAGCAACAAGGCGTGTCGCCGCCCGAGGCGATGGCCGCCAATCCTCATCTCAACTCGCCCCCCAGGGCGCCGCAATCTTCTCGATTCCCAATTACGCACGTCGGAGGCGATCCGGCAATCGCCGCAACGCCATGCGGCGGCAGCCGAATTGTGTCCGTCCGCGCCGTCTGCGCGATACGCGAAGCGCGCCGGGCGCGGAACCTTCGATTTGACGAAGTCGCTCGCGCCGCGATCCGCTTCCCGCTATCGGTCGGGAGCCGCGGGCCGACGCCGGCGCGATCCGGACGCCCTATCCAGCGTCGCCGACAGGCGCCGCGCGACTTGAGGTGAGTGTTTGAGCGGCGAGGCGGAGGGTTCCGATGACGAGGAAAACCACGAAGGAGACAGCCAAGGCGAGGCTCGACGCCAAGCTCGATGAAGCGCTCGAGGAGACGTTTCCGGCGAGCGACCCGGTACAGGAGACGGAGCCCGGGCCGGCCGAGCCGCCGGTCGGCAAAAAGTTCGCGCGTCGCCCTTCAGGCAAGAAAGCCCGCGCGAAATAGCCGGGCGGCTCGTCGCGCTCGGCTACACCGCCAGCTCCGCCCACACCGGCGTGTGGTCCGAGGGCTTGTCGAGCGCGCGCAGATGCTTGTCGACGCCCGCCGCGCTGAGCCGGTCGGCGGCCTGCGGCGACAGCAGGATATGGTCGATGCGGATGCCGTTGTTGCGTTGCCAGGCGCCCGCCTGGTAGTCCCAGAACGTATAGAGGCCGCCGGCGTCGGTGGTGGCGCGGATGGCGTCGGTGAAGCCGAGCGCGAGCAGCTCGCGAAACCTGGCGCGGGTCTGCGGCAGGAACAGCGCGTCGGTGAGCCATTGGCCGGGATTGGCGGCGTCGCGCGGCTCGGGAATGACGTTGAAATCGCCGACCAGGACCAGCCGCTCCTCGAGCTTGAGCAACTGGCGCGCATGGGCGATCAGCCGCTCCATGAACGCCAGCTTGTAGGAATATTTGTCGCCCGGCGCCGGGTTGCCGTTGGGCAGATAGATGCTGGCGATCCGCACCGCGCCGGTTTCGGTGGGGAGCACCGCCTCGATATAGCGGGACTGGATGTCGGAGGAATCGCCCGGCAGGCCGCGCACCACCTCGAATGGCCGCTTGGCGAGAATGGCGACGCCGTTGAATGTCTTCTGGCCGTGCGTCGCCACGTTGTAGCCGAGGTCCTCGACCTCGGCGCGCGGGAAGGCCTCGTCCTCGCATTTCAGCTCCTGCAGGCACAGCGCGTCGGGGCTCGCCTCCTTGAGATAGGCGATGAGATGGCCGAGCCGCTGGCGGACCGAATTGACGTTCCAGGTGGCGATGCGCAGGGCGGGCTCCTCTAACGGCGATCGGCGCTGTTCTCGCCGGCCTGTCATAGACCATTTTTCAGCGCGGCAGATCGAGGATTTTTCAACGCCACCGCCGATGCGCCCACATCCATTGCTCCGGCGCGTCGCGAATCATCCGCTCGAACATCGCCTGGATCGCGCGCGTCGCCGCCGCGACGTCGGCCTCGCGGTCGGCGGTGTGCGGAACGGCGACTTCCTCGAACCGCAGCGAAAAGCGCACGCCGTCGAGACGCTTGGCGCGGCAGACGTAGAGCGGCGTTTCGGCGGCGCGGGCGACCTGGGCCGGAAAAGTCGCGGACGGAGCGGGCCGTCCGAAGAACAGGGCGTCGACGCCGCGCCGCTCGCGCTGGTCGGCGAGGAACGCCGCGCAGCCGCCTTCGCGGGCGTAGCGCAGAAGCGCCCTGGCGGTGCGCGGCGACTTTTCCAGCAGCCCGCCGGGATAGAACGGCGCGCGGATCGCATTGACGTAGCGATCGACCAGCGGATTGGTGATCTTCTGATAGACGCCGGCCGGCCGCTTGCCGACGCGCAGGGCCGCCTGGGCGGTGATTTCCCAATTGGCCATATGCAGGCCGCAGGCGACCATCCCGACCGCGCCGCCGCGCAGCGCCTCGAACATTTCCGGCCGCTCGAACTGGACGCGATCGCCGTTGACGATTTCGTCGAGATGGAAGAATTCGGCGAATGTGCGCCCGAGGTTGTCCCACATGCCCAGCGCCATCCGCTGAATCTCGGCCGGGCTCTTTTCCGGAAAGGCCAGCGTCAGATTGTTCAACGGCGCGCTGGTGCCGGCGAAGGCGGGGAGCGACCAGCCGCCAGCCGCCGCCCGACCAGCGCGAGGCGACTTCGAGCGGCAGCGCGCGAATAATCCCGGCGATCGCCAGAAACGCAACATATTCAATTCGATGGCGCAGGCGCCTGGCAGGACTCATCGATCACGCGATCCGGCCGGCGAAGCGTCGGCGCGCCTGATTGCCGGGCGAGGCGCGCGCCGTCAAGCCTTGCGCCGGCCGGCGGCCAAGGGTTGCGCGGGCGCGCGCTCATGCTATCAAGCGGCCGACCCCGGACCTTTTCCCCCTTGCGAGGCCCCGATGAAATTCACCCGCCGCGAAGCCCTGGCCCTGTCAATCGCCGCTCTGGCCGCCGCCGACGCGGCGGCGGAGAGCGCCGATCCCCAGAACACGCTGATTCTCGAAACCAGGCACGGCAAGGTCGTCATCAAGCTGCGCCCGGATCTGGCGCCCAAGCACGTCGCCCAGATCAAGGCGCTGGTGGCGCGCAAATTCTACGATGGCCTCGTCTTCCACCGGGTGATCGACGGCTTCATGGCGCAGACCGGCGACCCCAAGGGCACCGGCGAGGGCGGCTCCGATCTTCCCGATCTTCCCGCCGAATTCACCCCGACGCCGTTCAAGCGGGGAACGCTGGGCATGGCGCGCACCAGCGACCCCAATTCCGCCAATTCGCAGTTCTTCATCTGCCTCGCCGACGCGCGATTCCTGGACGGCAAATATACGGTGTTCGGCGAGGTGACGTCCGGCATGGATGTCGTCGACAAGATCAAGAAGGGCGATGAAGCCAACAATGGCGCGGTGGCCAACCCCGACAAGATCGTGACGTTGCGCCTCGCCGCCGATCCCAAGTGAAAAGGCGCTTCCGCGCCCCATATACGGGGATCATTGAACAACAGGAGCGCGCGACCGATGACTGAACAAGGCAACATTCTGACGCTCGAGACGACCAAGGGACCGGTCGTCATCGAAATGCGGCCCGATCTCGCCCCCGGCCATGTCGCCCATATCAAGCGCCTGGTGTCCGAGGGTTTTTACGACGGGATCGTGTTCCACCGGGTGATCGAAGGCTTCATGGCGCAGACCGGCTGCCCGAACGGCACGGGGACCGGCGGCTCGAAATATCCCAACGTCAAGGCCGAGTTCAACGCCGAGCCGCATGTGCGCGGCACCGTGTCGATGGCGCGCGCCCAGAGCCCGGATTCGGCCAATTCGCAGTTTTTCATCTGCTTCGACGACGCATCGTTCCTCGACCGGAAATACACCGCCTGGGGCAAGGTCGTCGCCGGCATGGACAATGTCGACAAGATCAAGCGCGGCGAGCCGGTGACCAACCCCGACAAGATCGTGAAGGCGAGCCTTGAGCTGAGGCGGAGCGCGATCGCGCGTGTCCGCCGGCGGCGCGACAGGACGCGTTCGAACGTCATGCGCGTCGACGAGTTCGACTTCGACCTGCCGCCGGAGCGCATCGCGCTGACGCCCGCCTCGCCGCGCGACGCGGCGCGCCTGCTGGTCCTCGACGCCGACGGCGCGCTCGCCGACCATCGCATCGCCGACCTGCCGGATTTCCTTCGCCCCGGCGACGCGCTGGTGGTCAACGACACCAAAGTGATCGCGGCGCGGCTCAGCGGAATCCGCGTGCGCGGCGAGGCGGTCGCGCAGATCGAAGCGACGCTGGTCAAGCGCGTCGACGCCAGCCGCTGGCGCGCTTTGGTCGCGCCCGGCCAGGAAGCTGGAGCCGGGCGAGCGGATACGCTTTGGCGAGACCAGCGAAAGCATGGCCTGCCTGCTCGGCGCGCTCGACGCCGAGGTCGAGGAGAAGGGCGCAGACGGCGAGGTTCTGCTCGCTTTCGCGTTTCACGGCGCGGCGCTCGACGAGGCGATCGAGCGGCTGGGGGAAATGCCGTTGCCGCCGTATATCGCAGCGCGGCGCGCGCCGGGCCCGAGCGACCGGGCGGACTACCAGACAATGTTCGCCGATCAGCCGGGCGCGGTCGCCGCGCCGACCGCGGGGCTGCATTTCACGCCCGGTCTGCTGGCGCGCATCGCCGCCAGCGGCGCGAGCCTGCACAAGGTGACGCTGCACGTCGGCGCCGGCACCTTCCTGCCGGTCAAGGCCGACGACATCGCGCGACCACGCGATGCACGCCGAATGGGGCCGCATCGACGCGGCGACCGCCGCCGCGCTCAACGAAGCGCGCGAGCGGGGCGGGCGGATCGTGGCGATCGGCACCACCAGCCTGCGGCTGCTCGAAAGCGCCGCCGATCCCGCCGGCCGCATCGAGCCATTCGCCGGCGAGACGTCGATCTTCATCACGCCCGGCTATCGCTTTCGCGCGGTCGATGCGCTGCTCACCAACTTCCATCTGCCGCGCTCGACGCTGTTCATGCTGGCCTGCGCGTTCAGCGGGCTGGAGCCGGTCAAACGCGCCTACGCGCATGCGATCGCGGCCGGCTATCGCTTCTACAGCTACGGCGACGCGTGCCTGCTGGCGCGGCCGAGGCGGGAATGCGCGACCGCCGACGCGCCTGCGAGAGACGCCGGTGGCTGACGCCTTCGCCTTCGCCATCACCAGCCGCGACGGGACGGCGCGCGCCGGCGAGATTTCGACGCCGCGCGGCGCCATCCGCACGCCGGCGTTCATGCCGCTCGGCACCGCGGCGACGGTCAAGGCGATGTATCCGGGTGAGGTGCGCGCGCTCGGCGCCGACATCGTGCTGGGCAACACCTATCATCTGATGCTGCGGCCCGGGCGCCGAGCGCATCGCGGCGCTCGGCGGCCTCCACCGGTTCATGAACTGGCCGCATCCGATCCTCACCGATTCCGGCGGGTTCCAGGTGATGTCGCTCGCCAGGCTGCGCAAGATCAGCGAGCGCGGCGTGGTGTTCCAGTCGCATATCGACGGCGCCCGGCATGAACTCACGCCCGAGCGGGCGATGGAGATCCAGCGCCTGCTCGGCTCCGACATCCAGATGCAGTTGGACGAATGCGTGCGGCTGCCCTGTTCAAACGAGGAAGCCGAGCGCGCGATGCGGCAGTCGCTGCGCTGGGCAGAGCGCTGCAAGACGGCGTTCGGCGATCAGCCGGGGCGGGCGGTGTTCGGCATCGTCCAGGGCGGCTCGGTCGAGGCGCTGCGGGTGGCCAGCGCGCGCGAACTGGTCGCGATGGACTTTCCCGGCTATGCGATCGGCGGCCTGGCGGTCGGCGAGCCGCAGGCGGTGATGCTCGCGATGATCGAGACCGTCGAGCCGCATCTGCCGGCCGACCGGCCGCGCTATCTGATGGGGGTCGGGACGCCCGACGACCTCCTGCAGAGCGTGGCGCGCGGGCTGGACATGTTCGATTGCGTCATGCCGACGCGGGCGGGGCGCCACGGCCTGGTGTTTTCGCGGTTCGGGCGCATCAATCTGCGCAACGCCCGCCATGCCGACGATATCCGCCCGATCGACCCGCAATCGACTTGCGCGGCGGCGCGCGATTATTCGCGCGCCTATTGGCATCATCTGGTGAAGTCGGGCGAAATCCTCGGCATGATGGCGCTGACCGCGATCAACCTGGCCTATTATCAGGAATTGATGGCCGGCATGCGCCAGCGCGATCGTCGAGCGGCGGCTCGCCGATTTCATCGCCGAGACCAAAGCGGGTTGGTCGCGCGGCGAGACGCGCGCCCGGCGCATAAAACAAAAAGGCAAAGCGCCAGCGCTCGCTGAGCTTTGCCTCTTTTGCACCTGTCCTTGAATTGCGAAGCCGGTTTCCGTCACATCGAGTGCTCGCAGGAATTACGCCCTGCTCGTGAAACCGGTAAGACGCCCCGTCCTCCCACAAACTCGGCAACCACGCGACGCCAAAGAACTGGCGGCGACCTCCTTTACCCAACAGAAAAACGCTAGACGAAAAAATGTGCAATGTCACCATAGTAAGAGGCGCCGTAGCGCAAATATTTGTCGCTGGCGCCGGACATCTGCCCGCCGGACCGCCGGCGCGGCGGGAGGCGTCCGGACGGCGGGCCTTTTCGGGGCGTAGAGCCCAAAGTTTGGGCGCCGCGAATTCCTGCCTCACGCCGCGTCGGGCGCCCTTTCATGGTCGGCGGGCTTGGCGTAGAACGCTGCGCGAAATCGCGGGATCAAGGAGCCGGCATGACCGCCATTATGGATATCATCGCGAGGGAAATCCTCGACAGCCGCGGCAATCCCACCGTCGAGGTGGAAGTCGTTCTCGAAGACGGCTCGCAGGGGCGCGCCGCGGTTCCCTCGGGCGCATCGACCGGCGCGCATGAGGCGGTCGAGCTGCGCGACGGCGACAAGGCGCGCTACGGCGGCAAGGGCGTCCTGAAGGCGGTCGCGGCGGTCAATGGCGAATTGTTCGAAGCGGTCTCCGGCCTGGAGGCCGAAGACCAGGCGGCGATCGACGAGGCGATGATCGCGCTCGACGGCACGCCGAACAAATCGCGACTCGGCGCCAACGCCATTCTCGGCGTTTCGCTGGCGGTCGCCAAGGCGGCCGCGGAGGCGGCGAGCCTGCCGCTCTACCGCTATGTCGGCGGCGTTTCCGCGCGGGTGCTGCCGCTGCCGATGATGAACATCGTCAATGGCGGCGTTCACGCCGACAATCCGATCGACTTTCAGGAGTTCATGGTCCTGCCGGTCGGCGCGCCGTCGCTGCGCGAAGCGGTGCGCTGGGGCGCGGAGATTTTTCACGCCCTGAAGGGCGCGCTCAAGAAGGCCGGCCACAACACCAATGTCGGCGACGAAGGCGGCTTTGCGCCCAATCTGCCCTCCGCCGAGGCGGCGCTGGATTTCTGCCTCAAGGCGATCGAGGCCGCCGGCTACAAGCCCGGCGCCGACGTCGTGCTGGGGCTGGATTGCGCGGCGACCGAATTCTTCAAGAACGGCGCCTATGTCTATGAGGGGGAAGGAAAGACCCGCTCGATCGAGGAGCAGGCGCGCTATCTCGCCAAGCTCGCGCAGCGCCTATCCGATCGCCTCGATCGAGGACGGCATGGCGGAGGATGACTGGGAGGGCTGGAAAATCCTGACCGAACTGATCGGCGCGAAACGGCAATTGGTCGGCGACGACCTGTTCGTGACCAATGTGACGCGCCTCGCCGACGGCATCAGGAAGGGCGTCGCCAATTCGATCCTCGTCAAGGTCAACCAGATCGGCACGCTCACCGAGACGCTGGCGGCGGTCGATATGGCCCAGCGCGCCGGCTATACCGCTGTCATGTCGCACCGTTCGGGGGAGACCGAGGATTCGACCATCGCCGACCTGGCGGTCGCCACCAATTGCGGCCAGATCAAAACCGGCTCGCTGTCGCGGTCGGACCGGCTCGCCAAATACAACCAGCTCATCCGCATCGAGGAAGAGCTGGGAAGCCAGGCCCGGTTCGCCGGCCGAGCGGCGATCAAGTCGCTATAGGGAGAGGCGACCTTACAGACCGCGTCGCTCATTGTCGCATGCCTTGTGCGACGTATCGAGAATGGCTCTGTAGAGCCACTTACACGCCAGCGCGAGTCTTGGGAAAACCCTTACGTCGTTCGCTAAACTGCAAAACCAATAATTTCGGAGAAAAGGTTTTGCCGTAAGAGTCGAGAGCTTCGTGGCGCGCGGTAAACGCGCTCCCTGCTCGCACGCGCGATGCTACGCGCTTGCCGGTCCATCCGAAAGGATGCCGTTGGTCAGTCCGTATTCGTCGTGGGAGAAGAAAAGCAACTTCTTTCCGCCGGGTGTCAGTACATAGCAATCCCACAGAAACAAAACCGCCAGCGTGACAAAAGAAATCGCATCTTCGATTTCATCTTGTCCGAATAGGTGCCCTGGAGAATCTATCAGCCACCTGGTTTCGCCATAGGACAGTCGAAACCGCTCGAAAACGTGCATGCGCTGATGGGACGGCCATACACTCCAGTCGTTGAACCATACGAGGAAGTCGGGTTCGTCACGAAACGCCTCCATGCTCTGAGAAACCAAAAAAACGCGCTGCCCTGCATCCGCGGGGATTTTGAACTTCGTCGGGAAATCGCGACGATCCGGCAGACTGCGATCATTCAACGCAACGCCATTCCGACGACACCACGTCGCCGCTTCCTCTTCCGAAATAATTTTCATCAAACGCCCTCGGACTCCCATAAAGACCCAGCATGCTACAGTAACGACGGCAAACCCCTCCCGCGCAAGCGGTTTAGTGCAATATCTATTTTGCGACGCGAGCCCGGCGATTGGTCAAAAGCCCCGCATTTCTGAGTAGCCGCGCGTCGAGCGCACCCAGCCCTTTCGTTACCGAATCTTAACGGTAAGCGCGACAAGCTCGCGGGATGGTAGTCCGGACCCGCGCGCGCGCCATCCTGTTTCCGATCGCCTTCTACGCCGCGCTCGGCGTGGCGAGCGGCTATCTCGTGCGCGGCGCGTGGAACGGCGAGCGCGGATTGAAGACCAAGGCCGAATATTCGACCGAGATGCAGGGCCTCGAGAGCGAGCTGAAACGCCTGCAGACCGAGCGCCAGGGTTGGGAGCGTCGCGTCGCGCTGATGAGCCCGGAAGCGGTCGACCGCGACCTTCTCGACGAAGAGGCGCGGGCGGTTCTCGACCGGGTCGGCAAGAACGATCTGCTGGTGTTTACGGATCGGGGGTCGGGCAGTAGGGAGTAGGCAGGAGGCAGCAGGCATTACGAAGGTCTCTATTGCCTATTTGCCTATTGCCTACTGCCCATTTCCTACCGCCTACCGCCTACATCCTACTGCCTATTCCCCCCGTTCCGCCGCGCCCATTCGTCCCGCTCGTAGTCCTCGAATGCGGCGATCATCGCGCGGTAGCTTTTCTCGGCGACGCTTTCGGCGAGGCCGTTCTGCCGGGCGATCGTCCTGACCTTGGCGATGATCGCCTCGACGCGCGCGGGCGCGCTGACCGCGGCGGGGTTGGCTTTGAAGCGGCCGGCCTCCGCGACATACTGGCCGCGCTCGGCCATCAGCGCGATGATCGCCCGGTCGATCCGGTCGATGTTGTCGCGCACTTCCAGAAGGGTGGCGCAGCACTTGCCGCCGTTGGCCGAGGGCGCGCCCCAGTAGGCGGGATGGGCGGCCGGGTCGGCGGCGCTTTGCGCGTGAGCGCAGGTCGAGCCTGAAACAAACAGGACGGCCAGAACGAACAGTCGATGGCTCATGGGAGCGCCTCTCCGGGGGGATGGGACATGCAGGGATTCCTCTACCGAATGTTCAACGGCCCGATCTGGCGGGCCTTCCTGCTGATGGGCGTGTTCGCCGGGCTGTCGGCGATCACATCGTATAATCTTGTGGTTCTGTTCGTCGCCAACTTCAACTTCGTCTCGCAATATGGCGTGATGGCGCTGAAGGATGGCGGCCTGCTGCAATTGGCGCAGCTCATCTTCTACGGCTACCTCAGCATCGCCTTCTACATTCTGTTCAAGGGCTGTCTCTACGGCGTGCTGGGGCATTTCTTGAAGCATTGAGGGAGCGTGAACCGCCGCGGGCATGGCGCTGAGACAGCTCATCGACTAACCTCCGACGCGGATCGCCATCGGGGCCAGCCGCAAGAGCCTTGATCCCGCACGCCGCCGGAGGAGAAGAAATGCGAACGCAAGCCTCGCTCGTCGCCGTCGGATTCGGCGTTTCCCTCTCGTTGTCGTCGCCGGCCATGGCGTCGCCGGTCAACAACGCCGATCTCGCAGGCAAGAAATTCTGCTGGAATGACGGCGGAACCGAGAACTACTACGCAGACGGCCGATATTCCAGCACCCATGACGGCGAGGGAACCTGGGTCGTCACCGACAAGGGCGTCCAGATCAGCACCAACACGATAAGCGGCCTGGCCGATATGCAGAAACTGCCGGACGGAACAGTCACCGCGACGTGGCAGGTCGACGGCAAGCCCAAGACCTGGACCGGGCATTTGTGCGAATAGGCCGGGAGGCATGTCATGGATTTGCGGACGGTCAAAAGGCTCGCGCTGATCGTCATGGCGCTGTTTCCCGCGCTGTGGGGCGTTCTTGGCGACCTCAACAACGCGACCGATTTCAGCGGCACCGCTGATAACGCCGTGAAGCCGCTGATCGCGATGACCAACACCTACGGCAATCCGCTGCAGACCTGGCGGGCGATCACCGCGCCCTGGGCGGCGCCCGTCGGGCTCGGAATCATCATGGCGGTCGAAACGGCGGCGGGAATTCTCGGCGTGATCAGTGTTGTCGTGATGCTGGTCAACCTGCGCGGAAGCGCGGCGGCCTTCGCCAAAGGCAAGGCGTGGATGATCCTCGCCTGCCTCGCCGCGATCCTCGTCTGGGGCGTCGGCTTCATGGTGGTCGCGGGGGACTGGTTCCTCACCTGGCAGGCGAAAACCGATCCGGTCGCCACCCAGCTCGGCGCGATGATCTATTTCCTGCCCTGCGCGCTGGGGCTCATCGTGGCGATGAACCACCAGGAAGAGGGATAAGCGGCTGGCAATCAGGGCGTCGCGTCATAGATCCATAGATACGACGCCGTCGATGCGATCGCGTCAGCGGTTATTGTGGGAGGGGGGAACCCGTCCGCGGTCGGCCAGGGCGGCCGCAGGAATTCGGGGAACACCCTCCCGACGTTATATTTGCGCTGGTGCAGGCGCCAATACGAAGTGACAAGATACAAGTACCAATCGTCGCCGAACGCAAGCTCGAGTGGGCCGGGATCGACAGCGCGATAGGGGACACCTGGAATTTGAATACAGGTTATGTCGTAGAACGGCTCCTGTGGATGATCGAACTCCCAACATTCCTGTTCGCACACCGGAGGCGTGGACTGAAAGCGTAAGCGACATCTCCCGTCGCTTGCAGTGAAGTAAAAGCGCGTCAGGATGTTGCCGGCCGTAGCGGTTTCCGCGCAATGCATCGCCAGACAGGCGGCAAGCAGGCCGCACAGCAATCGACGCGCGACGTCGCGGTTGCAAAAGCCGCTTCCCTGCCTGCAATTTCCCCGAAGGCCGGCGCGCCCGATGGCCGCGCCGCGACCCTATTTCAGCCGCTTCCAGACAACAGTCGAGGAGGCCCCGGTCGAACCCTTGGGATTGGTGATCGTCAGCTCGTCGCCATTGAGGGCGAAGGTCCGCACTTGCGAATTGCCCGCCCAGTTCGGGAAGGTCGATCCCTCGATGTGAACCCTCCAGGTTTTATCCGCGTCGTTGGCCGTGTAGGCGCCGAAATAGGCGAGGGCGCCCTGAACGGCCGCCTTGTTTTCTTCCGGGGTTCCCGTGATCCGGTTGTTGGAGGCAAACTTCGGCACATCGGGATTCAAAACGATCAGCGTGACGCGGCCGTCGCTCGTCATGATCTGCATGCCCTTGGGGTTGGGGCCATAGGCGTCCACGGGCTTTCCGCCCTGATCATAGGTGATCGAGACCAGGGTCCAGGTTCCCACGAGGTCCTTGGCCGTTTGCGCGGCGGCGACAACGGGATGCAGCGCGGCGATGACGAGGGCGGCCGCGAGAGTCTTGATGATCGCGTCGAGTCGTTTCATCTGTTCCTCCTCAAGGGCTTGTCCGATCGGCGACGTTGGTCCGGCGCATCGCTTGGACCCGAACCGCGAGGAGCCGGCGCCAGGAGCATAGCAGGTTGCGAGGCGTTGGTGCGTCTCGAAGCGGGGGCGTGGCGATGGCTCGCCCTGTAGCTCCGGGGCGCTACTGACGCTCAAACGTTTCGGCCAAAATCAACCGTAGCAATCGCTATCCCGCCGCCCGCCTTTCGCTTGCCGGCGCCGTCGTGCTATGCGGGCGCGAGGCGGCGGGGCGTTTCCCGGCAAGCGGGAGGCCCGGCGCCGTCCATCCAAAGGCCGCTCCATGACGCAGACCGCCGCTCGCCTGGCTGACAAGCCGATCCGCTCCAATTCGTTCTTTTCCGCGCCGCTCAGCGCCGCCGATCCGCAGATCGCGCGGGCGATCGAGCTGGAGTTGGGCCGCCAGCGCGACGAGATCGAACTGATCGCCTCCGAAAACATCGTCTCGCGCGCCGTGCTGGAGGCGCAGGGCTCGGTGATGACCAACAAATACGCGGAAGGCTATCCCGGCCGGCGCTATTACGGCGGCTGCCAGTATGTCGATATCGCCGAGACGCTGGCGATCGAGCGCGCCTGCCGGCTGTTCGTCTGCCGGTTCGCCAATGTGCAGCCGAATTCCGGCAGCCAGGCCAATCAGGGCGTGTTTCTCGCGCTGATGCAGCCGGGCGATGTGTTCATGGGGCTCGATCTGGCGGCCGGGGGCCATCTCACCCACGGCTCGCCGGTCAACATGTCCGGGCGCTGGTTCAAGCCGGTCTCCTATGGCGTCGACCGCGACACCCATCGCGTCGACATGGACCAGGTCGAAGAACTCGCCCGCCAGCACCGGCCCAAGATGATCATCGCCGGCGGCTCGGCCTATGCGCGCCATTGGGATTTTGCGCGATTCCGGGCGATCTGCGACGCGGTCGGCGCTTATTTCGTCGTCGATATCGCGCATTTCGCCGGGCTGGTGGCGGGCGGCGCGCATCCCTCGCCGTTCCCGCACGCCCATGTCGTCACCACCACGACGCACAAGACCCTGCGCGGCCCGCGCGGCGGCATGATCCTGACCGACGACGAGAGCCTCGCCAAAAAGATCAATTCGGCGATCTTTCCGGGCCTGCAGGGCGGCCCGCTGATGCATGTGATCGCCGCCAAGGCGGTCTCCTTCGCCGAGGCGCTGACGCCGGAATTCCAGAACTACGCCCATGCGGTGGTCGCCAACGCCAAGGCGCTCGCCGCGACGATCCTGGCGGGCGGCTATGCGCTTGTTTCGGGCGGCACCGACAACCATCTGATGCTCGTCGATCTGCGGCCGAAAAAGCTGACCGGCAAGGCGGCGGAGGCGGCGCTGGAGCGCGCCCATATCACCTGCAACAAGAACGGCGTGCCGTTCGATCCGGAAAAGCCGACGGTGACGTCGGGGGTGCGGCTCGGCTCGCCGGCGGCGACCTCGCGGGGCTTCGGCGTCGGCGAATTCACGCGGGTCGGCGAATTGATCGTCGAGACGCTGGACGGCCTGGCGGCGTATGGCGAAGCGGGGAACGCGGCGGTCGAGGCGAAAGTGCGCGCCGGAGTCGCCGAACTGACGCGGCGCTTTCCGATCTATTAGGGGGCGGTTCGCCCGGACCCGGGCGCGCGGGAGGCGCGGGAGGCGCGGGCCCCCGAGCCGGGAGGCGGCCTTGCGCCGCTCTCGCAAATTTGCGCAGCGTCGATTTTGCTCGCGGCGAATCGAATTTGCCGCGGCGGCCGGGCAGGGCCGTTTTGGCCGGACAGGAGCGCTCCCATGCGTTGCCCCTATTGCGGCAGTCTCGAGACGCAGGTGAAGGATTCCCGCCCGACCGAGGATTCCTCCTCGATCCGGCGGCGCCGGATCTGTCCCGATTGCGGCGGCCGGTTCACCACCTTCGAGCGCGTGCAGTTGCGCGAACTGACGGTGGTCAAGAAATCGGGCCGCCGTGCGCCGTTCGACCGCGACAAGCTGCAGCGTTCGGTCGAAGTGGCGTTGCGCAAGCGCCCGGTCGCCGCCGATCGCATCGAGCGGATGGTCAACGGCATCGTGCGCCAGCTCGAAAACCAGGGCGACGCCGATATTGCGACCGACCGCATCGGCGAACTGGTGATGGAGGGGCTCAAGGGCCTCGACGACGTCGCCTATGTGCGCTTCGCCTCGGTCTATCGCAATTTCCGGGAAGCGCGCGATTTCAATGCGATTCTCGGCGAACTTGAGGCGGAGCCGGAAGAAGCGGCCAAAGCGGCGGTCAAGCCGAAGAAGTCGCTCGCGGAGCCGCGATGAGCGCGGGCGAGCCGCCGCCGCTTTCCGAGACCGCGGAAGACGAGCGCTGGATGGCCGCCGCGCTGGCGTTCGGGCGGCGCAATCTCGGCGCCTGCGCGCCCAACCCTTCGGTCGGCGCGCTGATCGTGCGCGAGGGCGTTCTGGTCGGGCGCGGCGTCACCGCGCCGGGCGGGCGCCCGCACGCCGAGCGCAACGCGATCGATCAGGCCGGCCTAGCCGCCGCCGGCGCCACGCTTTACGTGACGCTGGAGCCGTGTTTTCACCAGGGCCGCGCGCCGCCCTGCGCCCCGGCGATCGTCGCGGCGGGCATTGCGCGGGTGGTCAGCGCGATCGAGGACCCCGACCCTCGCGTCGCCGGGAGCGGCCATCGCCTGTTGCGCGAGGCCGGCGTCGAGGTGGTCGTCGGACCCGGCGCGCGGCAGGCGCGGCGCGATCACCTCGGCCATATCCTGCGGGTCACACGGGGCCGGCCGATGGTCACGCTGAAGCTGGCGCGCACGGCGGACGGCTATGCGGCGGGGAGCGAGCACGATCCGCGCCTCGCGATCACCGGGGAGGCCGCCAACCTGCGTGTGCAGGTGATGCGCCTCATGCACGACGCGATCATGATCGGCGCGGGGACGGCGCTCGCCGACGATCCGCTGCTGACGGTTCGCCTGCCCGGCGCGGCGGTCAAGCCGCTGCGGGTGGTGCTCGACGCGGCCTTGCGGCTGTCGCCGGGCTCGCGGCTCGGCGCCACGGCGCGCGATTTCCCGACCCTGGCGATCGCCACGCAGGCCGCGCCGCCAGACCGCGCCCGCGCCCTCGAGGCGGCGGGCGTCGGCGTCGAGCGGGTCGCCGCCGACCAGGCGGGCCATGTCGACCTGTTGGGCGCGCTGAGCGCGCTGAGCCGGCGCGGCGTCACGAGGGTGTTCAGCGAAGGTGGGCCCAGCGTCGGCTCGGCGCTGATCGCGCAAGGCTTCGCCGATGACGTGGCGCTGTTCACCGCCCGCAAGCCGCTCGGGCGGCCCGGCCTGCCGGCGCTTGACGGCGCCGCGCTCGCCGCGCTTCAAGACCGCGCGCGCTACGTCGAGGCGGAGGTTCGCCGGTTCGGCGACGACGAAATGCGGCGTTTCGAGAGGCTGGCGTGAAATGTTCACCGGGTTGATCAGCGACGTCGGGCAGGTGCGCGCGGTGCGCGAGGAGGGGCGGCTGCGCCGGCTGCGGGTTTCCTGCGGCTATGACGCCGCGACGATCGACATCGGCGCCTCGATCGCTCATGCCGGCGTGTGCCTGACCGTGGTCGGCGTCGCCCGCGCCGGAAATCGCACAGAGATCGAGGTCGAGGTCGGCGCGGAGACGCTCGGCGTGACCACCGCCGGCCAGTGGCGCGTGGAGACGAGGCTCAATCTCGAGCGCCCGCTGCGGCTTGGCGATGAACTCGGCGGCCATATGGTGAGCGGCCATGTCGACGGCGTCGCGGAAATCATCGCGCGCGAGGATTTTGACGGCATGGCGCGCTTCGACTTTCGCGCCCCCGCCGCCCTCGCAAGGTTCATCGCCCAGAAAGGCTCGGTGGCGCTCGACGGGACTTCGCTGACCGTCAACAGCGTCGACGGCGACGCCTTCTCGGTCCTGCTCATCCCGCACACGCTCGCCGTGACCACCTGGGGCGAGCGGCGGGTCGGCGACCTCGTCAACATCGAGGTCGACCAGATGGCCCGCTACGCCGCGCGGCTGATCGAAGCGGAGTGATCGCGGTCAAGCCGCGCGCCGGTTTCCGGCGGGCCATCGCGCGTCGCCTTGCGCGGCCGGGCGAGCTTAACGATCGTTAACGATCCCGCCACGCTCCCCTAAGGTCGCGTGTGATCTTGTGCATGCGCAAGAGTCGCGGCTCCCTCGGATCGGGCGCCTCGCCGTCCGGCGGGCGTCCCCGTGCGAAGCGATCCCCTGGACCTGAGGCGCGACGGCCGAGCACAGGAGCGAGCGATGGAAGAGCGCAAGAGTTCGAGAGAGGCGTGGCGAGACTATCGGCCTTCGAAACCGGTGTGGTTGTGGTCCTGCCTGGGTTGCGTCGTTGCGACGATCATCATAGGTTTCGCCTGGGGCGGCTGGGTGACGCAGGGCAAGGCGGCGATGATGTCGGCGCAGGCCGCGCAGCAGGCCAAGGCGGAACTGGCGGCGGCCTATTGCGTGAGCCGGTTCGACGCCGCGCCGGACGCTTCGATCAAGCTCGCCGCGCTGAAAGCCGCCGAGACCTGGAACCGCGGCGATTTCATCGACAAGGGCGGCTGGCTCAAGATGCCGGGGGTCGGGCAGGACGTCTACGGCGCGGCGGACCTTTGCGCCAGCAAGCTGGTCAGCGCCGGGCCGGCGTCGGCCAAAGCTCCGGCAACGTCGGGGTGAGGATGCGGAGCGTCGTGGGGCCCCGGTTCGGCCCCGCGAAGTCCTGATCGGCGAGGTTCGTTTCGGTTGGCGCGGGGGCGTCGAGGCAGGTTGAACATGACCAACGACGCATTATTGCCGCCTCCCACGCACACGGCCGCGGATCCGACCCGGCGCGACTTTCTCTACCTTGCGACCGCGGCGGTCGGCGTCGTCGGCGTCGCCGCGACATTGTGGCCGCTGATCGACCAGATGAATCCCGACGCTTCGACCGTGGCGGCGGGCCAGCCGATCGACGTCGATATCAGCCAGATGCAGCCGGGGCAGCAGATCGTCGTGGTCTGGCGCAGCAAGCCGGTGTTCATCGTCAACCGCCCCAAGGCGGCGCTCGACGGGTTGCAGGATCCCCAGCTCGTCGCCCGCCTTTCCGACCCCGATTCCGCCGAGTTGCAGCAGCCGCCCTACGCCGTCAATTGGCATCGCTCGATCAAGCCGGAATACCTGGTGGTGGTCGGCATCTGCACCCATCTCGGCTGCATTCCAAAATTCCTGCCGACCCCGAGCGCGACCGACCCCGTCGCCAACTGGCCGGGCGGCTATTTCTGCCCGTGCCACGGCTCGCGATACGATCTCTCGGCGCGGGTCTACCGGGGCGTCCCGGCGCCGTACAATCTGCCGGTGCCGCCGTATCATTTCCCGACCGACAAGACCGTGCGGGTCGGCGAGAATCCTCCCGACGCGACGTTCGACTTCGATTCGGTGCGGCAAGTGTGACCGCGCGGCCGCTGGCCATCTTTTCAGAATACGGGAGCGACGCAATGAGTTGGCGAGAGGGATTCGATCCGGTCGTCGGCGACGCCAAGTCGTGCGACGCGCTCGAACTGGTGATCGTGCCACGGGTGCGCGACCTCGGCGGCTTTTCCGTCCGGCGCGCGTTGCCGCACGGCCGCCGCCAGATGGTCGGGCCGTTCATCTTCTTCGACCAGATGGGGCCGGCGCAATTCATCGCCGGCCAGGGCGTCGACGTGCGTCCGCATCCCCATATCGGGCTGGCGACCGTCACCTATCTGTTCGAAGGCTCGATGTTCCATCGCGACAGCGAGGGGAATGCGGTGGAGATCGCGCCGGGCGCGATGAACCTGATGACGGCGGGGCGCGGCATCGCCCATTCCGAACGCACGCCGGCGGTGCAGCGGGCCAGCGGCCAGGGCCTCTACGGCATCCAGTCATGGATCGCGCTGCCTAAGCAATACGAGGAGACCGCCCCGAGCTTCCAGCATTTCGACGCGTCGGCGTTGCCCGTGGTCGCCGACCACGGGCTTCAGGCGCGGGTCATCGCGGGGAGCGCGTTCGGCAAGACGGCGCCGATCGCCGGCCTGTCGCCATGGTTCTACGCTGAAGTCACGATCGCGGCCGGCGGATCGGCGCCGCTCGACCCGGACTATGAGGAGCGCGCGGTCTATGTCGTCGACGGCGAAATCGAGGTCGCCGGAGACGCCTTCGAAGGGCCGCGGCTGCTGATTTTTCGCCCCGGCGACCGCATCACGGTGAAAGCGAAGACTGACTGCCGCATGATCTTTCTCGGCGGCGCCGCGCTGGAAGGGTCACGCTACATCTGGTGGAACTTCGTATCGTCGAGCCTCGAGCGCATCGAATCGGCGAAAGAGGATTGGAAGCAGGGGCGTTTCGCCGCGGTTCCCGACGAGAGCGAGTTCATCCCGTTGCCGGAGGGGTGATCGTCTCAGGCCCCCGCGGGCCCGGCCGATCGCATCAGTCTCGGCGTCGAGAAATGCGGGGCGACGCCCTCGCGCATCACGAAGCGGCGCAGCGGCCCGATCGCGCCGAGCGCGGCGAGGCCGGCGCTGCGAAGCAAGTCGACCGGCGCCAGCCCGGCGAGCAGCGAACCATTGAGCGCATCGACCGCGCCGGTGCGAAACGCGACGTCGAGGCGCCGCAGATCGGCGTAATGGGCCAGCGCGCGCGGGCCGCCGATGTCGCCGCCCTCGATCTTGGCGCGCGTCGCCGCCTCGACGAGATGGGCGCCGTCGCGCAGGCCGAGATTGAGGCCCTGCGCGCCGATCGGCGGAAAGACATGCGCGGCCTCGCCGACCAGCGCGAGGCGCCGCCCGGTCATGCGCGCCGCGGTCTGCGAGACGATCGGGAACGCGCCGCGCGCGCTGGCGATCCGCATCGCGCCCAGCAGCGACTGCGATTGCGTTTCGATCTCCTGGGCGATCGCCTCGTCGTCAAGCGCGGCGCGCCGTCTGGCCTGCGGGTTCGACATCATCCAGACGAGGCTCGAGCGGGCGCCGCCGGCGGCCGAGTCGGGGAGCGGCACGAGGGTGAACGGGCCGCCGCGAGTGTGAAATTCGGTCGAGAAATCATCGTGCGGGCGCGAATGGCTCACGATCAGGGTCAGCGCCGTCTGCGGGTGGCGCCGGATCGGCGCGTCGATTCCGGCGGCCTTGCGCGCCGGCGAGCCCCGCCCGTCCGCCGCCGCGACGAGGCTCGCGGCGATGACCGCGCCGTTCTCGCAGCGGGCCTGCGCCTGCTCGCCGGCCCATTGGTATCCCGCGATCCGGCTCTCGATCATCCGCAGCCCGGGCGATGCGCGCGCCGCGCTCAACAGGGCGACGGCGAGTTCGGCGTTCTCTATGTTCCAGCCGAACGCCTCCAGGCCGATCTCGCCGGCGCGGAACGTCGTCGGCGCGGCGCTCCACAGCGATCCGGTGTCGTCGATGATGCGCAGCGCGCGCAGCGGCGCGGCGCGCGGCTCCACGGCATCCCACAAGCCGAGCGCCGCCAGAAGGCGGATCGAGCTGTCGAACAGCGCAACCGTCCGGCCGTTGGCGGCCGGTTCGGCCTCGCCGCACAGGATGACGTCGAAGCCCGCCCGCTCGAAGCCGATCGCCGCGACGAGCCCCGCCAGTCCCGCGCCGGCGATCAGAACTTCGCAAGAAGTCCCGCGGCTTGCGCGTCCATGGCGAGGGTTTTTCCATCGATTTGGCTGGCGACCGCGGCGAATCCAGCGCGCCGCCGCTGGATTTCTTTCGTCCGTTCGCCCGGCGTTGCTGAATTGTCGCACGCATGCTTTCTTCGTGTCCAGGCGAGCGGCGCGCGGTTCCGCGCGGCTTTCGCGACTCCCGCGTGGGTGGAAGCCAGGCAGGCGGTTGGGCACAGGCATGGAAAACAAGCGCTTCTCTGTGCGCGGCGCGGCGGGTTTCCTGGTGCATGTGTTGACCGCTTCGGGCGGCGCGGTGGCGCTTCTGGCGCTCTACGCGGCGATCGAGCGCGATTTTCCCGCGACTTTCGGCTGGCTCGGCCTGGCGATGTTCATCGACGGCGTCGATGGCTCGCTGGCGCGCGCGGCGCGCGTCACCGAGACCGCCGCGACGATCGACGGCGTCATCCTCGATCTGGTGATCGACTTCCTCGCCTATGTCGTGGCGCCCGTCGTCGCGCTGTGGCGCTCCGATCTGATGCCGACCTCGGTCGCCTTCTGGACCGGGCTCATCGTCACTATCGCCTCGGCGCTCTATTTCGCCGACACCCGCATGAAAACCGCCGACAACTGGTTTCGCGGCTTTCCCGCGTTGTGGAACGTGGTTGTGTTCTATCTCTTCGTGTTTCGCCCGCCCTGGCCAATCGGCGCGGCGGCGGTTCTGATCGGCGTCGGGGCGATGTTCGCGCCGATCGTCTATGTCCATCCGTTTCGGGTCGTCAGAATGCGGGCGTTGACCATCGCGGCGACTCTCGCTTGGTGCTTGCTGGCCGGCGTGGCGGTATGGCAGCGGCTCGACGCAGACCTGTGGGTGAGGCTGGGGCTGGCGGCGACCGCCGTTTATTTTCTCGCGCTGCCGTTGCTGCGCGATTCGCCCTGGGCGGGCGGGCGCCGCGCCGCCTGAAATCGCGGCGCGATGGCTGTCGATAGCGAATTAACTTGGCCGGTTTTGGTAGCGCATCAAATGTCCGCTTCTTCTGTTTTTGTTCCTGTGGGCGGGGTGGGCAAGTCGTAGGCTTGTCCACGCCGTCCACGGGCTCGCCGCCGAGCGGGCTTAAGCGGCGATTTTTTCTTGGCTGAGGAGACCTTTGTTGTCGTATCGGCCCAAACATCTTGGTCCATGAAAGACGGCATGGGTTCCGTCGCGATATTGGCGAACCTTGACCTTCGCCTTGACGAAATGGGCGCGCAGCGGGCTTTCGGGAATCTGCAGCTTGAGCCCATTGAATGTGACGCAATTGTCGTTGCCCACGCAGCGCTCTTCCTGGACGCAGAGAATCTCGCTGAGATCAACGCCCTTGATGGCGACGAAGGCGACGCCGTCCTGTTCGGCCTCGACGGCGAAGCGCGCGTTGTGGGCGGGCATGTAGACGGCTCTGATGAAGGCGTTGGCGGCCTCGATCGTGTCGATCCCGGCCAGCGCCAGCTCTTTGGTCAACCGATCCTGCAAGGTCTGGAAGGCGCGTTCCGAACGGCCGCGCGCCTGGGGCGAATAGGCCGCGATATGTTCGACGCCCAGATGATCGAGCGCGCGGCCGACTTGCGTCAGGCGCGACCGATCGACCTTTCCGCCAGCCTCCGGCGTGTAAAAATAATGGCTGCCCCGATCCGTATAAAGGCTGAGCGGCAGGCCGTGCTGGCCAAACACCTCCGCCAAGGCGCGGAACGTCGAATCCGTGCCCTCTTCCTCAACCAGAAAGGCCGAAAGAATGGCGCTCGTCGCATCGTCCAGCGTCACGATCAGATCGAGCGCCGGCCGGCCGCTGAGCCATTCATGCCGCGAGCCGTCCTGGTGCAGCATCATCCCCGGCACAGGTCGGCGCGGCCGCTTGCGTCGATGCGCGCCGCGCCGCTCGGCGCGCTCCAGCAGGCCCTTCGATTGAAGAAACCCCTTCGTCCAGGTGTAGCCCCACGAGAAAGAATGGCGCCCCACCAGGCATTCATGAAAATGCTTGGCCGTGAAGCCGACATAGCGGCCGCGATAAAGCGCCTCCACCTCCGCCTCCCATTCCGCCGGAACCCGCTTGCTCGAAGCTTTGCCAAGCCGCCGGTCCAGCAAGCCCGCTTCGCCGTCGTCCTCCAGCCGCTGGCGCCAACGCCGAAACGTCCGCTCGCCAACGCCCAAAAGCTCGGCTGCTTCCAGTTGACCGAACTCCGCTGCTTCGTAACGTCCCAAAATGTCCAAAAACCTCATCATCCGCACACCCTGAAGGGCTTCCGACCGGCGCATCCAAAGCCCTCCATGAGGCAAAGACGCTACCGGACAGATCGTGCGCTACCTAAACCGGTCATATCGTGCGCTACCGACAATCGCGGCGCGATGGCTTGCCGCGGCGCAATGAATCTTGCTATAGGCGGCCGTGCTGCCGCGAGTTTTCGCAACGGCGCGGCCTCGTGGCGGAGTGGCTACGCAGAGGACTGCAAATCCTTGCACCCCGGTTCGATTCCGGGCGAGGCCTCCAAATCCGAATCAGATGGCGCGCGGAGCCGCGCCGCCACAACAGAGCGGACCACGCCGATGGCTGAGGCGATTTCCAGCGACGATTTCGCTGTCCGACGCCAGCACATGGTGGACGGCCAGTTGCGCACCTGCGATGTGACGAATCAGATGGTGCTCGCCGCCTTTGCGCGGCTCCCGCGCGAGACTTTTGTCGCGCCGGACTTCGCCTCGCTCGCCTATCTCGATCGGGACGCGCCCGCGCTGGGCGCGCGCGACCGGCTTCTGCTGGCCCCGATGACGCTGGCCAGGCTGATCCAGGCGGCGAGTGTTCAGCCTGGTGAAGCGGCGCTCGACGTCGCCGGCGGCTCCGGCTACAGCGCGGCGATTCTGGCGAATCTGGGCGCGCGCGTCGTCGCGCTCGAGTCGGACGCCGGGGCGGTCGCCGCGGCAAGGCGCCTGCTGGCGAGCGAGCGATCGGTCGAAATCGTCGCCGGCGATCTGGCCGAGGGCGCGGGCGGTCCGTTCGACGTGATTCTGATTAACGGCGCGTTCGAGAGCGCTCCCGAAAAATTGCTGAAGCTTTTAGCGGAAGGCGGTCGTCTCGTCGGCGTCGACGCCTCCTATGGCGCGCCGAAGGCGATTCTCATTGAGCGAATCAGTGGCCAAACGAGCCGTCGCGCGCTGTTTGACGTTACGGCGCCCAGGCTCGAGGCCTTCCGGAAGGCGCCGAGTTTCGCCTTTTAGGCGGCCAAAGTGTCGCATAATTGCGACTCTTGAAATAATAGCTGGGCATGACTTGGTATCTGGGGGCGCGGCCGGTAGCTCGCGTTGGACAAACGCCTATATTTGATTCGGGTTGGTGCGCCGGCCCTGTCTGGGCGGCTTGAGTGGCGTACGCGGCCGTTGCGTGACTGTCGTCGTCGGAGGCCAAAAGAGGCGTCCGCGCGGCGGTCGACAGTGGGGCGCCGGACACCGGCGGCCAAGAGCGGAGCGTCGATGTTGTTGTCCAAGTCTGATGTAAGGGCGCCAAGCGCGTCGTTTTCCCGCCAGGCGGCGCGATGCGTCGCATTCGCCGCGGCGGTCTCGGGAAGTTTGTTGAGCGCCGGGAGTTTGCGCGCGGAAACGATCGGTGGCGCGCTGGTCAAGGCCTATTTCAACAACCCCGACATCAACCAGCAGCGCGCCGCGGTGCGCGCCAGCGACGAAAACGTCCCGAAGGCGTTCTCCGGCTATCTGCCGACCGCCACCGCCCAGGGCAATGCGGGCATTCAACAACTCAACGAAGCCGCCCCGGCGGCGGCAGGCGGATCCACAGACATCTTTTCGAGGCCGCGCGGCTATGGCGTCACGGTCAACGAGACGCTGTGGAACGGCGACCGCACATTCAACTCCGTCAGGCAAGCCGAATCAGGCGTGATGGCGGCGCGCGAGACATTGCGCAACACCGAACAGAACGTCCTGCTGGACGGCGTCACCGACTATATGAATGTGTTGCGCGACACGGCGATTCTCGGTCTCGACCGCAACAATGTCGAAGTGCTGCAGGAGCAGTTGCGCCAGACCAACGACCGCTTCACGGTCGGCGAAGTGACGCGAACCGACGTCGCGCAGGCGGAGGCGAGTCTGGCCGGCGCGCAGGCCACCGCCCTCGCCGCCCAATCGACCTTGCAAACGTCGATCGCCAACTATCGTCAGGTGATCGGCGAGGAGCCCAAGAATCTCGCGCCGGTCAAGGCGCTCGACAAGCCGCTGCCCAAGACCCTCACCCAGGCGATCGCCATTTCGCAGGTTGAGCATCCGGCGATCGTCGGCTCGTTGTTCGGCGTCGACGCGGCCGAGCTCAATATCAAGGTGATCGAGGGAGCGCTGTTGCCGACCGTTGGCCTGCAAGGTCAGATCCAGCAGCAATTCGACGCCACTGGCTTTGCGATACCCAACCGCTTGCTGACGGCTTCGCTGGTCGGGCAGATCACCATTCCGCTTTACGACGGCGGCGTGACCTACGCTTCGACGCGTCAGGCCAAGGAGCAACTCGGGCAGCAGGAGTTGCAGACCGACCTGCAGCGCGACAAGGTCCGCGCCGCGGTGGTCTCGGCCTGGGGCGTGAATTCGAACTCCGCGGCGATCATCCGGTCGGCGAGAGCGCAGGTGGCGGCCGCCGAAATCGCGCTTGCCGGCGTGCGCGAAGAGGCGAAGGTCGGGCAGCGCACAACGTTCGATGTTCTCACCGCGCAACAGACGCTGCTGAGCGCGCGTGTCCAGCTTGTCTCTGCGGAACACGATGCGGTCGTCGCGTCCTACGCGGTGCTGTCGGCGATCGGGCGCCTGTCGACAACCAATCTGGGGCTCGCCGCCGTTCAGTACGACCCCAAGGTTCACTTCGATCAGGTCAAGGACAAGTGGTTTGGCCTGCGCACGCCGGATGGGCGCTGAACATTTGCGCGGCGCTTGTGGATTAGTGGCGATGGGTCGCGAATAGCGAGGCGGGAGTCTTGCGCCGACGCGCCGCTCGGGCCTATCCATAGAAGCTGCGGCGTTCGAAGCGGTAAGCGTATTCGACGATGGCGCGATTCTCACCGTCTTCGGTGGCGGCCGAAGTCGGGAGCCGAGTTTTCAACGGCGCAGGGCGCAATCGGGCGCCGCGGGGGCAGAGGCCATGAACGCACCCAATCCTTCTTCGACCGACCGGGATCTCGAATCGCTGCGCCGCGCGCAACGCGCTCACGAGCCGTCGATGGAGGAAATCCTCGCCTCGATCCGCAGCATCATCGCCGACGACCGGGAGCCGGCCGCCGCGTCGGCGCCGAAGGCCGGCGCGCCCGCCGGCCCGCAGATCGTCTACACCAACAATGCGGCGCCGTCGGCGCGCCCGGTCGCCCCCGCGCCCGAGACGGCGGAGGTCGCGCCGCCGCCTTCCCAAGCGCCGGCGCCCGCCGCGGTTGCGGCTCCGTCCCCCAAGGTGGTCTGGGAAAAGCCTGAGTCGCCTCCGCCGGCCGCGGCGGTCGCGCCGCCTGCAGCGCCGGCGCCCGAGCCAGACGAGGCGGCGCCCGCCGAAGAGGAGCCGTTCGCGTCGGTGGAGACCGAGGCGGCGGTCGCGGCGTCCTTTCAGGCGTTGTCGACCACCGTGGCGTTGCAGAGTTCGGCGATGATCGAAGGCCTGACCCGCGATATGCTGCGCCCGATGCTCAAGAGCTGGCTCGACGACAATCTGCCGAGCATCGTCGAGCGTCTCGTTCGCGCCGAAATCCAGCGGGTCGCGCGCGGCGGCCGCTGAGGGCTCAGTTCACCGCTCTCCCGCGCGCGGGTGAGGGCTGGGGTGAGCCTCAAGGCCGCGCTTTACGATCGAGGCCCTCATCCGACCCGACTTCGTCGGGCCACCTTCTCCCGCATGCGGGAGAAGGGTTTTGCGCTCCCCTGATCGCCACGCGACCGCCTCTCGTCTGCGTTGACTTTGCGCCGCGCCCCGGGGTTTAACGCGGCGGCGCCCGTCTTCGGGCGCGTCTGGGCTTGCATAATGGAAAAGACATTCGATCCCGCCGCCGTCGAAGGCCGCATTTCGGCGCGATGGGAGGCCGAAGGCGCGTTTCGCGCCGGGCGGCCCGAGCGCGCCGGGGCCGAGGCTTTTTGCGTGGTGATCCCGCCGCCCAACGTCACCGGCAACCTGCATATGGGCCACGCGCTCAACAACACGCTGCAGGACATCCTGTGCCGCTATCGGCGCATGAAGGGGGCGGACGTGTTGTGGCAGCCCGGCACCGACCATGCCGGCATCGCGACGCAGATGGTCGTCGAGCGCCAGTTGATGGAGCGGCAGGAGCCGGGCCGGCGCGCGATGGGCCGCGAGAAATTCCTCGAGCGGGTGTGGGCGTGGAAAGCCGAATTGGGCGGCGCCATCGTCAACCAGTTGAAGCGGCTCGGCGCCTCCTGCGACTGGAGCCGTGAGCGCTTCACCATGGACGAGGGCCTGTCGAAGGCGGTGATCAAGGTCTTCACGCAACTTTATCGCGAAGGGCTGATCTACAAGGACAAGCGCCTGGTCAATTGGGATCCGGAGTTCCAGACCGCGATCTCCGACCTTGAGGTCGTGCAGGTCGAGTGCCGCGGCGCGTTCAAATGGTCGCGCGAGGACGGAGCGCCGCTCGACGCGGCGGCGCTCGGCAAAGTCCTCGATCGCAACCCGAACGGCCATCTCTATTACTTCGACTATCCCGTGGTCGACGAGGCGGGCGAGGAGACGGGCGCAAAGCTCACCGTCGCCACCACGCGTCCCGAGACGATGCTCGGCGACACCGCCGTGGCGGTTCACCCGGACGACGAGCGCTACCGCGATCTGATCGGCCGCCAGGTGCGCCTGCCGCTGGTCGGGCGGCTGATCGCGATCATCGGCGATGAATATTCCGATCCTGAAAAAGGCACTGGCGCGGTCAAGATCACGCCGGCCCACGACTTCAACGACTTCGAGGTCGGCAAGCGGCATGAGGCCGAAGGCGTTCGCCCGATCAATGTTCTGGACGCGGAAGCGCGCGTTCAGCTCAAGGGCAACGTTTCATTCTTCGAGGGAATTCCAACGGAGGATCACGACGTTGCCCGCACGGTCGCCGCGCTCGACGGCCTCGGGCGCTTCGAAGCGCGCAAACGCATCGTCGCGATGATGGAAATGCTGGGGCTGCTGGCCAGGATCGAGCCGCATGCGCATGCGGTTCCGCATGGCGACCGCTCCAACGTCGTCATCGAGCCGCGACTGACCGATCAATGGTACGTCGACGCCAAGACGCTCGCCGCGCCCGCGCTGCAGGCGGTGCGCGACGGCAGAACCCTGTTCACGCCGAAGAACTAGGAGAAGGTCTATTTCGACTGGCTCGAGAACATCCAGCCGTGGTGCATTTCGCGCCAGCTCTGGTGGGGCCATCAGATTCCCGCGTGGTACGCGCCGTGGGGCGCCGTCTATGTCGGGGAAAACGAAGCGCAGGCTTGCGCCGACGGGCTGGCCGACGGGGTCGAGCGCGGCGCGCTGAGCGAGGCGGAGGCCGAAGCGATCGCCGGCGATCCGCAGCGGCTCGCCGAGACGTTCGTCCGCGATGAAGACGTGCTCGACACCTGGTTCTCCTCGGCTTTGTGGCCGTTCTCGACGCTGGGCTGGCCCGACGAGACGCCCGAGCTCGAACGCTTCTATCCGACCTCGGTGCTCGTCACCGGCTTCGACATCATTTTCTTCTGGGTCGCCCGGATGATGATGATGGGCCTGCATTTCATGCACGAAATTCCGTTCCGCGACGTCTACATCCACGCCCTCGTGCGCGACGAGAAGGGCGCGAAAATGTCGAAGTCCAAGGGCAATGTCATCGGACCCCCTGGACCTTGTCGACCGCTACGGCGCCGACGCCCTGCGCTTCACGCTGGCGGCGATGGCGGCGCAGGGCCGCGACGTCAAGCTCTCGACCGCCCGCGTCGAAGGCTATCGCAATTTTGCGACCAAGCTGTGGAACGCCGCGCGCTTCGCCGAAATGAACGGCTGCCGGCGCGTCGCCGGCTTCGATCCCGCCGCCGTTCGCGGCAAGCTCAACCGCTGGATTCTCGGCGAGGCCGCCAAGGCGGTGGACGAGACCGCCGGCGCCATCGAAGCCTTTCGCTTCAACGACGCCGCCAACGCGGCCTATCGCTTCGCCTGGAGCATCTTTTGCGACTGGCATCTCGAACTCGCCAAGCCGGTGCTTCAAGGCGGCGTCGAGGGGCCGGCGCGCGCCGAAACGCACGCGACGATCGCCTATGTCCTCGACCAGGTATTCGCGATGCTGCACCCGTTCATGCCGTTCCTCACCGAGGAGCTGTGGGCGATCAGCGGCGAGGAGGGGCCGAAGCGCGCCGGGCTTCTGGCGCTCGGCCCGTGGCCGCGCTCCGATTTTTCGCGTCGACGCGGACGCCGAAGCGGAGATCGGCTGGCTGATCGCTCTGGTTTCGGAAATCCGCTCGACGCGCTCGGAGATGGGCGTGCCGGCCGGCGCGCAATTGCCGCTGAGGCTGATCGACGCCACAGCGGCGATCGTCGCCTATGTCGAGACCTGGGGCGAGACGATCCAGCGCCTTGCGCGGGTGACGCAGATCGGTTTCGCGCCGGTCGCGCCCCCCGGATCGGCGCAGATGATCGTGCGCGAAACGCTGGTCGCGCTGCCGCTCGAAGGCGTCGTCGACATCGCCGCCGAGCGGGCGCGGCTGGCGAAGGAGCTCGCCGCGCAGCGCAAGGAAGTCGCCGGCGTCGACGCCAAGCTCGCCAACCCCGATTTTATCGCGCGCGCGCCGGAGGAGGTCGTCGAGGACAATCGCGAGCGCCGCGAGACCGCCGCCGCGCGGATCGTCCGCATCGAGGCGGCGCTGGCGCGGCTGGACAAGGTTTAGGCCACGGGCGTCACCGGCGGCGGCCCCCGAAAGGCGGCCAGGTCCTTCAATCCCGCGGCGACTTCGGGCACGGGCGCGTAGTTGCGCAGGATCAGATAGAACGGCCCCTTCGGCGCCGGCAGCCAGTTGGACTCCTTGTCCGGGCCTGGATTGTCGTTTTGCACGTAGAGGGTGAACGAGCCGTCGGCTTGGCGTTTCAGCTTGTTGTCGCTGCCCAGGCAATAGCGGTTGATCGGATTTGGCACGCTGAAACTCGTGACGCTGTCGTACATCGTCAGCGACCAGAATCCGGGGGACGCCGGCTCGAGGTATTTCATCGGCTCCTTGAAGGTCATGGTGTAGCGTTTCGCGCCGGTCAGCGGCTTGTTGTCGCCGTCGAGCTGCCCGGAATAATAGATCGCCTCCACCGGGGTGTTGGCGGTCAGGCCGAACACCGCCACCAGCGCGCGTCCCAGGTAGTCCGCGCCGGGCATGCCGACTTGCGGGGGCGGCAACACCCACCCGTCGGCTACGCGTCCGCCGAGCGGCAGGGTTTCGAACATCATCCGGCCGATGCGGTCGGCGGCGCTCTTCATCTGCTCAAGGACGAGCGGGTTCACATGCTCGCGCTTCCACACCTTGCCGAGCTCGATGCCGAGGTATTTGTACTGCGGGAGCACTGACGCCACCTCGCTTGCGGGCGGCGGATTTTCGTTCATGGCCACCGAAAAGATGTCCCAGAACTCCAGCGGATCGACAAACTGCATCATGCTGCTGGCGACCTTGGGATTGATTCGCGGGGCGAGGTAGTCATATGAGATCGCGGCGGGAGCCGGGCGGCCGGTATATTGCGCGAGCCCTTGCAGCGACACCGCGTCGAGCACCGCCTTGGCGGCGGGCAGATCGGCCTCGTTGGCGACATGCACGCGCGGTTGAATCTCGATCCAGCGCGTCGGACAGTCGATCCGCGTCACGCCGGCGGGGAGCGTTCCTTCCCAGCCCGGCCCGACCAGCGCGAATTTTCCGCCCTTGTAGCCCGCCGTCGCCCCGGCAGGGTAGGCGAAGGCGTTGGTCCACATGTCGCAGATCTCGATCATGTAGTAGCGGCCGTTCGAGTCCGGCGCGGTCAGGATGGCGGGCTCCCGCGCGAGGTCGACAAAGCCGAAGCCGTAAACGACGTTGACGTTGGGCGTCACGTAGCCCGACTCCTCAGACAGCTTCGGCGTGGAGATATCGGACATTTTCCAGATCTGGCCGGGGGGCGCTTTGGGGTTCGGCCCGGTGGAGGTCGAATGCCGCAGCAGGTACATCGCATTGATGGGCGCCGCGTAGGTCGCGGCCTGAAGCGCCAGCGAATAGACCCACGCTCCAATCTCCTTCACCCGCTCCGGCGACATCTGAGGCCCATCGCTATGGCCGGCGTCGGTCGTCGGGCTGGGCTGACCGCCCGCAGTTTGGGCGAGCGCGCCTGAAAGCAGGGAGCCGACCGCGACGATGCTGCCGGCGCCGGTCAACATGGTTCTCCGGTTCAGGCCTGGTGTGTCTTGATGAGCGTTGTTCATGTGCGAGGTCCTTCGGTTGGAGTGGTTAAAGGCTGAGCTTCATCAGGCCGGTCTTTGCGTCGGGCGCGACTTGATGTTAACAGTGTTCATATAGAACGAAATGATCAGTGTCAACATTCAAAGGAACCTTCATGAAAGCCCAACCCGCCGAGCCCGGCCCGTATCATCACGGCGATCTTCGACGGGCGCTGATCGCCGCCGCGCTCGCTCTGGTGACCGAGGAGCAGGACTGGACGTTTTCGCTGAGGGAGGTCGCCCGCCGCGCGGGGGTGAGCCAGAGCGCGCCGTACAACCATTTCGCCGACAAAAGAGAGCTTCTCGCCGCGGTGGCGGTCGCTGGATTTCATCGGCTTCGCGACGGGATCATGGCGGACGTGGCCGGCAAGCATCCGGCGTCGGCGGCGTTTGCCGCCAGCGTGCGCGCCTATGTGCGCATTGGAATCGAGAACCCGGCGCTGTATCGGTTGATGTTCGGTCCCGAACTCGCCGGCTCCGGGACGCTCGACAGGCCCGCCATGGTGTCGGTGGCCGGCAACGAGACCAAGGCGACCCTCGAGCGCATCATCCGCGAGGGCGCCCGGACTGGCGATTTCGCGATCTCGCCGATCGACGAGGAGAAGCTGGCGCTGGCGACCTTCACGGCGCGGTCCGCCGCGCACGGCCTGACCATGCTGATCATCGACAATCTGGCCGGCGAGCACATTGATGTTCATTCCGCTATCGAGGCGGCGATTCAGGTCCAACTCGGCGGGCTGAGATGCGGCGCGGCGCCGATGTGAGGGACGTCGTCGGCCGGCCGTCCAGAATCGCGCTTGTCGGGCGCGCCGCGATCAGTCACAGAATTCGCGGTCGAAGGGTCGGCAAGAGGGGTTCGCGATGAAATGGGTTAGTCTGACGATCGCCTCAATCGCGCTCACCGTTCCGGCAAGCGCCGCGCGCGCCCAGGACGCGGCGGCCGGGGAGCATGTGTTCGTCAAGTGCCGCGCGTGCCATCAGGTCGGCGAGAACGCCAGGAACATGGTCGGGCCGTCGTTGAACGGCGTCGTCGGCCGTCCCGCGGGGACGTTTCCCGGCTATTCCTACAGCGACGCCAACAAGAATTCCGGCCTCACCTGGGATGAGGCGACGCTGAAGGAATATCTCAAGAACCCGCGCGGCAAGGTCCCCGGCACCAAGATGGCGTTCGCCGGGCTCGCCTCGGAAACCGACATCGACAACGTCATCGCCTACCTCAAGCAATTCGGCCCCGACGGCAAAAAGCTCTGAGTCGACGGGCTCATCGGCGCCGCAGACGCCCTTTTTGCGCCTCGCCGCGCAGCGAGGCGATTTCGGCGCGATAAGCCTCGGCGGAGCCGCCCTGAAAGATCGCGGAGCCGACGACCAGGACATCCGCGCCCGCTTCGGCGACCGCGCCGGCGTTGTGCGCGCCGATGCCGCCGTCGACTTCGAGCGCGATCGGCCGCCCGCCGATCATCGCCCTGACGCGGCGGATTTTTTCGAGCATCGCGGGAATGAACGCCTGGCCGCCGAAGCCGGGATTGACGGTCATCACCAGGATGAGGTCGAGCCGGTCGAGTTCGTCCTGGATCGCGCTCTCCGGCGTCGCCGGATTGATCGCGACGCCGGCTTTCTTGCCGAGCGCGCGGATCGTCTGCAGCGAGCGGTCGAGATGGGGGCCGGCTTCCGCATGCACCGTCATGCGGTCGGCGCCGGCCTTGGCGAAGGCTTCGAGATAGGGATCGGCGGGGGCGATCATCAGGTGAACGTCGAACGTCCTGGCGGTCCGCGGGCGCAGGCTTTCGATGACCGGCGGCCCGAACGAAATGTTGGGCACGAAATGGCCGTCCATCACGTCGAGATGGAGCCAGTCGGCGCCGGCCTGCTCGGCCGCGCCGATCTCCTCGCCGAGCCGTGAGAAATCAGCGGCCAGGAGGGACGGCGCGATGGTGATGTCCCGGACCATGACGGAGCTTCCTTCCCCTGGCGATCGCGGCGCGATCGGCGTCCGGCGGGGTTGTCGCACAGATCGCGACCGGGGCGAAGCGCGCTCGCCCGATCTGGCGCCGCGCGCGCCGGCGCCCGATGCGGCGACGCCGACCCGTCCGCAATACCGCGAGTCGCCTACGACACAGCGAGCAATCGCCCGTGGCTGAGTGTGTAGATCTTGTTGCAATACAGCTTGAGAAGCTCCTCGGTATGCGAGGCCAGCACGAATATGCTGGACCTGTCGATGAAGTCGCCCATTCTCTTTCGCGCCTTGCGCTGAAAGTTCTGGTCGGCCGCGCCCATCACCTCGTCGACCAGCAGGATGTCGGGATTGACCGCGGTCGCCACCGCGAACATCAGGCGCGTCAGCATCCCCGCCGAATAGGTGCGAATAGGCACCGCGAGGAACTCTCCGAGTTCGGCGAAGTCGTCGATCTCCGCGATGCTGGCCTTGGCCTCGGCGAGGGTGGCGCCGAGCAGCATCGACATGCGGATGATGTTTTCATAGCCCGAAAGCTCCGGCTCGGCCCCGGCGCCGAGGCCGAACACCGTCGACACTTTTCCCGACACGTTGATGCGTCCGCTGGTCGGCGCGAATATCCGCGCCATGGTTCGCAAAAGCGTGGTCTTGCCCGAACCATTGTGCCCGACCAGTCCGACCCGGTCGCCATTGCGAAGGTCGAGCGTCACGCCGTCGAGGGCGCGGACGGTGATCGCCCCGAGAGCCTGGCGGGCCAGCCGGCCGCCGACTCCGGCGGCGACGATGTGATTGCGCAAGGACTGGCTGCGCGCGTTGTAGATCGGATATTCGACCGATACATTTTCGAGTTGCAGCCTGGCCATGCGAAGCGCCGGTCCTTCAGATCCAGTAGGGAAGCCGGCGGCGATTGCGCGAGGTGGCCCACAAGGTCGCCAGCCAGCCGAGGCCGGTGATCCCCAGGGCCACCGCGTAGGCCCGCCCGCTGGGCGCGATCCCCAGCAGGGGTTGGCTGATCAGGTCGATCCAATAGGCCAACGGATTGAACGCCATGATCGATCGCAGGGCGCCGAGCTGCTTGGCCCGGTAGATGACCGGACTGAGAAAGAACAGGATCGGCAGGAAGGCGGCGACCAGCGGATCGACGTCGCGAAACCGCGCGCCGATGAGGGCCAGCAACTGGACGACCCACAGCAGGTTCAGCAGGACGATGACAAGGCCCGGCGCCGCCAATAGCGCGGTGAAGGAAAGGCGTTGCTCGAAAATCAGGAATACAATCGCCACGACCACAAAATTATGGGCGAAATTGATCAGATGCCGCAGCACCAGTTGCAGGCTGATGAGAAAGGCGGGAAGGTTGATGTCCTTGATTTGTCCGGGCTGCCGATAGAACAGCGCCGGCGCGTCGGCGAGGCAACCCGCCAGCATCTGCCAGACGACCAGCCCGACGGTGAGCGGCGGCAGGAACTCCGACCGGCTGACCTTCAGCAGGATGCTCCAGATAATTCCGAGGCCCACGACGCCGATCAATGTGGTGATCACCAGCCAGAACGGGCCAAGAACGCTTCTTTTGTAGCGCGCCCTGGTGTCGCTCCAGGCAAAATACAGCGCGAGCGGCAGACGGCGCATCGCCTCGGCCAGATCCCGCCGCGCGACCTGATTCGAAGTCGATGCCGTCGATCAGTCTGTCGAGCGGGCCCGCCACGTCTGGCGCCGCGCCGACGAGGCGACGCAGCGCGGCTCCGTCAAGAAAGCCTACGCCGCCTGTCGCAGAAACCCGTTTGACGTCGGCCATCGCCAATTTCCGATCAAGCTCGCCAAAGGCGAATCAACTGTGACCAGAATTACTGACGATTGTGGCATCCGACAAACACGATCGCGTGTGACGCAGCGTCCGCGGCGCGCGAGGTCAAGCTCCGCGCAAGCTCCGGCCCCACGCCGCCGCGCCGTCGCGACTGCTCCCGATCGGCGGCGACCAGCCCGCTTCGAGCAATCGGCGCGGCCGGACCGCGAGCGCGCCGGAGAGAACGGTCCAGTTGTCCGCCTCGCCGGCCATCGCCGCCGCGGCGGCGAGCAAGCGGGGGGAGACCGTCAACAGCCTCGCCGGGCGGCCGAGCCCGGCGCGCAGACCGGCGAGCAGATCGGCGACGCTGGAAGGTTCGGGATCGGCGAGGACAAAGCTTTCCTTCGCAGCTCCCGCTCGCGCGAGGCTGAAGAGGACCGCGCTGACGAAATTGTCCAGGCTGACGAACGAGCGCGGCGCCCGCAGCGCCCCGAACGGCAGCGGCGCCGGGCTTTGCGCCCATCGCGCGAGGCGCGCGAGATTGCCCTTCACGCCGACGCCGTAGACCGCCGCCGGCCGCAGGATCGTGGTCGGCAGATCGGCGAGCGCAAGACCTATTTCGGCCTTCCGCTTCGACCGGCCGTAAGCGTCGGTCGGCGCGGCCGGAGAATCGTCGTCGAGAACCGCCCCGGCGGTCGGGCCCGATATCGCGCGGATCGAGGATGCGAACACCAGGCGCGACACGCGCCCCTCGCAGGCCCTGGCGAGCCGCAGCGCGGCTTCGGCGTTGATGCGATCGTAGACGTCCTCGGCCCGGATATGTTTCGCGTGGGCGATTCCGGCGAGATGCACGACCGCGTCGACGCCGCCGAGGAGACCGCTCCAGTCGGCGGTCTCGATGGCTTCGATGATCGGGAAGACCACGCCGGGTTGCGGCGGCTGGCCCTGGCGAACCGGCGCGACGATCGAGAAGCCGCGGTCGACCAGCGCGGGAAGCAGGCGCCGACCGATGAAGCCCGATGCGCCGGTGACCAGCAGCCGCGGCAAGTCAGACCCTCTCCCGCACGAGATCGCGCATCAGCAGCGCGACGGCGGCGGCGCCGGCGGCGAGCCCCGCCAGTTGCGCGGCGGGCGCCCGTCCGGCGATCAGCGCGGCGATCGCGCAAAGCAGCATATTGCACGCCGCGACGCGCGCGATGACCCGCCATGTCGACAGCCCGCGACGCGTTGCGCGCTGATAGAAATGCTCGCGATGAGCCTGCCAGAATTTTTCGCCGGCCAGCACGCGGCGCGCCAGCGTCAGGGTCGCGTCGGCGACATAATAGAGGAACGGCAGCAGCGCGACGACCGGGCCGTGCGCGGCCGCCACGGCCAGCGCCGCGCTCGCCCCGAGCAGGCCGAGCGGCAGACTGCCGGAATCGCCCAGAAACAGCCGCGCCTGGGGTCTGTTGAGCAACGCGAAGCCCAGCAGGGCGCCGGCGGTCGAAAGACAGAGCAGGCCGATCCATTGCCCCGGACCGGCTGAGCCCGGCGTGAGCCAATACAGCGTCGCCAGCGCCGGTACGAATTGCGCGACGCTCATCAGATCGATGCCATCCATGAAGTTGGTCAGGTTGATGAACCACAGCATGCCGATCAGCGCGCAGCCCCACACCAGCGGCGGCGGCAGTGCGGCGAGCCAGCCCGCGATGTCGAACGGCGCCGCAGCGAGCGCGAGGCCCGCCGCGCCGGCCTGGAGCGCCAGGCGCAACAGCGGATTGAGCGACGCCCGGTCATCCCGGGCGCCGACCAGCATCAAGCCCAGCATCGCGGCGGTCACGCTCCAGGCGAAGGCGTCGGGCCGCGCGCCGAGGGCGAACGACGCGGCGAATGCGAGCGCCAGCGCCACGGGGACCACCACCACGCCGCCGCCCTGCGGCGTCGCCATCGCATGGCTCGATCGCGCGCCGGGCACGGCCAGAAAAACCTGGCGAAACGACGGAATGAGCAACGCGCAAAGCGCGGCGGCGGCGACGAAGGCGACAATCACAATGGAAATGGCCAAGCGAGCCTCGTCCCTTCGCCTAACCAAGGATTCGTTGGCTCGCCAATGAATCTTTGCTTAGCGTCATTTGAAGAAGCAGGATTTTTACGGAAAACCGCGCGACACTTTTCCGAAATCCTGCCTAGCGTTGCGCGGCCGCGCGTTGGAACTCGTCGAGGAACGCCAATCGCGCGCGCTCCGCCGGCGCCTCGCCGCGCGCCTCGATTTCGGCGGCGAGCCGCATCAACTGGCCGGAGCCGCCGGCCGTGTAACGCGGCCAGCGCGGCAATCCCTCGCCGTTGGGGTCGCCGGTGCGCGCGAAATTGACCCAGTACCGACGACATCGCCTGCGCGAGGCGCCGGTCCGCCGCCCCCCAGCGCCAGTCTCGCAAATGCTGATTGTCGAAGACGTAGCAGATTTCCGCGAAGTGATAGACGCCCGGCGCCGTCAGCGGATAGATCGACGTCTCCGGCGCGCCGGGCGGACGACGGTCGAACAGATAGCGGTAGACCGGCGCGCGGCCGCTGGCGGCGGCGAGTTCGGCCCAGCGCCAGGCGCCCAGATCGATAATCTGATCGCCGACGAGCCTGGCGTAGGCGGCCTGGTCCTCCGCGAGCGTCGCGCCCGGCGGATAATGGGCGAGCGCTTGCTCGGCCTGTGCGCCGAACTGGGCGCGAACGCGCTCGACAAACGACGGCTGCCCCAGGCCCCATGAGGCAATGCGGGGCTCGAACAGGGTTCCCTCATCGCGGTTGGCGCCGACCAGCAGCGGAACGGGGCGCTGACGTCCCGCGGCGAAAATCCCGGCGGGATGCTCCGGCGCGACATGGCCGTCCACCACGCCGAAGCCGTAGGAAATCGGATTGGCGATGGCGGCGGCGAGCAGGGTCTCGGCCGGCAGCGCGCGCAGCGCGCCGATTCGCTCGGCGCCGAGTCGTCGCGCAAAGCCCAGTCCCTCCCGCTCGCCGAGCTCAAGCGGCTTCGGCCCGGTAAGCGGCGAGCGCGACATCGCGCCGCCGCTCTGCCCGATGGCGCGCGCGAACAGGCCCTCGGTCAGCGGCGAGGCCATCAGCAGACTGATGTCGAAGGCGCCGGCGGATTCGCCGAACACCGTGATGTTGTCCGGGTCGCCGCCGAACGCCGCGATGTTTTCGCTTACCCAGCGCAGCGCCGCGATCTGGTCGAGCAGCCCGTAGTTTCCCGACGAGCCGACGCCCAATTCGGCAGTCAGTTCGGGATGGGCGAGGAAGCCCAATACGTCGAGGCGATAGTTGATCGAAACGATCGCCACGCCCTTGCGGGCGAGATTCGCGCCGTCATATTCGGGCTGCGAGGCGGCGCCGATGCTGTTGCTGCCGCCGTGAATCCACACCATTGTCGGCAGCCGCTCATCGGCCGAGCGCGCCGGCGTCCACACGTTGAGATAGAGGCAGTCCTCGCTCATGCGATCGTTGAGCGGATCGAGATCGCCGAGGCGGCGGCTCTGCGTGGCGCGCGGACCCCAGCGATCCGCCTTGCAGACGCCGTCGCGGCGCGCCGGCGGCTGCGGCGCGCGCCACCGCAATTGGCCGACCGGCGGAGCGGCGTAGGGAAGGCCCTTGAAAGCGCGAACGCCGAACGCATCGGGTTCGGCGTCGGCGATCAGACCGCTCGCGGTGCGGATCGGCGCGCTGGCGCGGGGGCCGCTGGCCATGTCGACCTCCTGTGTCGGGCTTCGCGCCGGCGCCCGGCGGCGCGCGTCAGCCAGCGCCGCCCGCCGCCCCGGAATGCCCCGCGTGCGCATGGAGCGCCTTGTCGAGGCGGCGCGCCAGTGCGGCGTCCGCGGCCAGGGGATGCGACGCCGTGTGCATGGCGTCCTTCATCCGCCGCATGAGCTCGTAGTCGTGCTCGTCGCGATAGGGCTTGAGATCGAGATCGGCCGGCAATTTCGTCAGGCGTTCGTCGCCCGCCACCTTGACGAACTTTTGCATGAACCGGTCGTAGGCGCGCCAGGAGACGCCGTCGGCGCGCACCGCGGCTTCCTCGGCGCGCGTCGCGATCTGGTGCGCGTGCTGATAGTGGAGGTCGAGCTGGTCGATCAGCGTCTTCTCGACCTCCTCGTGCAGCAGAAGGTAGCGGTCGACGACAATCTTGCGCGCCTTGTAGAGGAAAGTGCGCGGCAAATGGCGATCGATATAGATCGTTTTGCCGTCGAGGCTGTAGCCGGCGAGGTAGGGAATGTCGTGAGTGCGATCGATGGTCTTGACGCGGCGCTCGATCGCGTCGAGCGCGCGATCGAGCATCAGGCTGGACACATAGGTGTCGGGCAGGCGCAGGCGCTTGTGGGCGCCGATCGGGTGACAGCAACTGCTTGGCATTGCCCCTCCGGCTCGCGACGCATGACCGAACGGATCTGCGCTTCCCCGCGCCGCGTCGGTGGCGCGAGAGAAGCGACGGGCGCGGAGAGTCGCCAGAGCGGCGGCTGACGGATCAGCCGCCGGCCAGTCTCACGGCTTCTTTTCGTTTTTCGCGGCGGTCGCGCCCGCGGCGGTCGCGTCCGTTTCGCACATATAGGCGCCCTGCTTGGTCTTCCCGTATCGCGAACTGTCGGCGTAGTGGTACACCTTCGACTTGGTGTTGACCCAGACCACTGTAGCGGACGGGCACCTGGCCTTCGCTTCGGCCTCCGCCGCGAATTGTCCGGCGACCGGCATCGCGGCCGCCTTGGGCTTCATCGGTTTCATCGGCGCCGGAGCGGCGGCCATCGGCGCAGGGGCCGGCGCGGGAGCGGCGGCGGCGGGAGGCGGAGGCGCCGCGGGAGCGGGCGCGGCCGCCGGAGCAGCGGCCGGCGCCGCCGCGGGCGCCCCGGCCTTCTGCTGGGTGCGGCATTGGGCGAGGAAGTCCTTCCACGTCATGCCATTGGTGGTGTTGGCCGCCTTGGCCGCCTTCCACTGGTCGCCGCAAATCTTCATGACGCTTTCGGCGTCGGCCGCGCCGGTTCCCGCCAGGCTGAACGCGCCCACCAGAATCATTGCCGAAAATACCGCCCCAACAGCTTTCAACATCGAATGCCTCCTCTTTTTAGTCTTCCCCGCCGCCGCCCGGCCTGACGCCAGGATCAAAAGGTTGTTCGCCGCGCCGCTGCGCCGCTTTCGTCAATGCCCGGCGGTCGCCGCGCCCGCGCCGAACATTCGCGTCAGCTTCTTGAACTTTGTCGAGAACTGATGCCGGCGCTGTTCGCTGTCGACGACTTCCTGGCTGGTCACCCAGTTGAGCTGGATCGCGCGGCGCGGGCCGGAAATCGACTTGTGGCCATGCCATGAATTGTCGGCGCGGCGAAACACCAGCAGCGTCCCGCCATGCGGCGGAACTTCGGCGACATAGTCCTCGATGTCGTCGGGACCGCGCAACAGGCGCAGACGGCCGGCGTCCTCCTGCCAGCGTTCGTTCATGTAGAGCAGCACGGTGATGATCTTGGTGGTCGAATCGGTATGGATCGAGCCGTCCTTGTCGCGCACGAAGCCGCGCACTGTGTACATGGTCGGACGTCCGGTCAGATCGATCGCGAACTTGCGCTCGATCGCCGAACGAAACTGCGGGCCGAGCAGCTCGCCCATCAGCTCCTTGAACCTGCCGCGGATCTCCAGCTCGGCCGGCGGGTGCGAGCCGGGGCCGGGCACGGCGGGATAATCGGCGATGACCGCGGGAAATCGGTCGGCCTTGATGAAATCGGGAACGACAAGGAAATCGAAGGGGTCGCGCTGCAGCGGCGACTGCTCCAACGCGTCGAAATCGCAATAGGTCAAACGTTGCTCCATGCAAGGGAGGCTCGCGCCGAACGCTGGCCTTCTACTTGATCGGCCAAGCTTATAGCAAGCGCGCCGCGCCACGCCAAATCGACGACCGTCGACGACCGTCGCGTTTCGCTCACGTGCGCCGGCGAGCCCGGCGTCATCGGCCTTGCTCGGCGTGTCCGGCGAGGAATTTCTCCAGCCAGTGAATGTCGTACAGCCCGTTCTGGATGTCGTTGTTGCGCACCAGCGTGCGAAACAGCGGCAGCGTCGTCTCGACGCCGTCGATGATGTATTCGTCGAGGGCGCGGCGCAGCCGCATCAACGCCTCGGTGCGGCTGCGGCCGTGGACGATCAGCTTGCCGATCAACGAATTGTAAAAGGGCGGAACGACGTAACCCTGATAGACCGCCGAATCGACGCGCACGCCGAGGCCGCCGGGCGGGTGATAATAGGTGATGCGGCCGGGCGAGGGCGTGAAATTGCGCGCGTGTTCGGCGTTGATCCGGCATTCGATCGCCGCGCCGGTGATCCGCACGTCCTCCTGCGCGATGGTCAGCGGCGAACCGGCGGCGATCTTGATCTGCTCGTTGACCAGATCGATGCCGGTGATCATTTCGGTGACGGGATGTTCGACCTGGATGCGGGTGTTCATCTCGATGAAATAGAACTGCCCGTCCTCATAGAGGAACTCGACGGTTCCGGCGCTGACATAGTTGAGCTCGGCCATCGCCCGCGCGACGATGCCGCCGATCTCCTCGCGCTGGGCGCCGTTGAGCGCGGGCGAGGGGCCTTCCTCCCAGATCTTCTGGTGGCGGCGCTGCAGCGAACAGTCGCGTTCGCCCAGGTGAATCGCCTGACCCAGGCCGTCGCCGAGCACCTGGATTTCGATATGGCGCGGCTTGTCGAGATATTTTTCGAGATAGACCGAACCGTCGCCGAACGCCGCCTTGGCCTCGGCCTTGGCGGTCGCAATCGCGCCGGGGAGGCTCTTGGCGTCCTGCGCCACCTTCATGCCGCGCCCGCCGCCGCCGGCCGCCGCCTTGACCAGCACGGGGTATCCGATCTCGGCGGCGACGCGCAGCGCCTCGTCGTCGTCGCTCACCGCGCCCGCCGAACCCGGCACGCAGGGAATGCCGAGCCGCATCGCGGTGCGCTTGGCCTCGATCTTGTCGCCCATCAGCCGGATATGCTCGGGCCGCGGGCCGATGAACGTGATGTTGTGCTCGTCGAGAATTTCGGCGAACCGCGCGTTTTCCGACAGAAAGCCATAGCCCGGATGGACCGCGTCGGCGCCGGTGATTTCGCACGCCGCCAGCAGCGAGGGGATGTTCAGATAGGAGTCGCGCGCCGGCGGCGGCCCGATGCACACGCTTTCATCGGCGAGCTTGACGTGCATGGCCTCCGAGTTGGCGGTCGAATGCACCGCCACCGTCGCAATGCCGAGCTCCTTGGCGGCGCGCAGGATGCGCAGCGCAATCTCCCCGCGGTTCGCAATGAGGATCTTATCGAACATCGGCGAGACCCGGGGCTGGCAGGGGCGGTTGGCGCGCTCTCCGAAAAGCGACCGGCGAGGTCATTCGACAATCATCAACGCCTGGCCGTATTCGACCGGCGTGCCGTCCTCGACCAGAATCGTCAGCACCTTGCCGGACTTCGGCGCGACGATTTCGTTAAACGTCTTCATCGCCTCGACCAGCAGCAGCTTGTCGCCCGCCTTGACGATCGAGCCGACCTCGATGAACGGCTTGGCTTCGGGACTCGGGCGCAGATAGGCGGTGCCGACCATCGGCGATTTGACCGCGCCGGGGTGATCGCCGGGTGAAGCCGGCGCCGGCGCGACGGTCTCGAGCGGCGGCGCGGCGGGGCCGGGGGCGACGGACATGGTGTAGCCGACAGGAGCGGCGCGCCGCTCGCGCGCCACCCGCACCCGCAGGCCGTTATGCTCGATTTCGACCTCGCTGAGGTCATGGCGCCCGGCGATCTGCGCGAGCGCCGCGACCACCGAAAGATCGACGCCGCGGGCGGAGGCTTCGTTGGGCGCGGCGGCGGTTTCCTCTGGCGGTTTCTTCATGCTTCGCTCGCTTTTCTCAAAGTCCCGACGCCCCCGCGGGCGCTCGGCGGGCGACGATCCAGGCCGCCGCGACGCGCGAATCAGTTTCGCGCCATGCCTGTCCGCCGGATGCATTGCCGCAAGAAAACGACTCCCGCAAGCGCGCGATGCGCATGGGGCCGGGTGCTATAGCCCGCGCAAGCGGGCAAATAAAGCCCGGCCGGCGAGGCGCAGGGCCAGGCGGCGCGCATCCACACGCGATTGTCGTGAAACGCCGCGCCGCCGAACGGCGCGATGCTGTCGTCGCTGTTGAGGGTGTTATTGTTTCGCCTGTTCGTTGTTGTCGCGACCGCCACGGCGCGCCGCGCTCACCGGAACATCCTCGCCGAGCTGGGCGTCGTAATCGAGATTCGGGCAGATCGCGGGACGCCAAAACGGGTCGCAAGGCATACTGCCCAGCCGGGTTGCATTCGTGGACAGACCAAGAGCGCCCGCTTTTCGCTCTCGATTATTTTCTCACGACGAACCGGGAGCGGTCCCGCATACCATGATACATTTCGCAGGTTGTGCACGGCACGTCCTCGCGGGCCGGTCGCCTGCCGCTGAGCATTTCACGCGCGTATGTAATTCGCTCGTTGTTGATGCTCTCAATCAAGCCGTCGCTGAACGCATTGCCCCCAAAATCGGCCCAAAAATTGCGGCAGCAGCCGAGGACTTTTCCGTTCCAATTAATTTGAGGGTCATCCCAAAGCTGATGGCAAATACGGCTCGCATATTTTTCGCCGTGCGCGGATTCGAACTCATCGCGCGTGGTTGCCTGGTCGCCTATCTGCGTCCGAACAAACGACTTGTCCCGCAGCGGAGAAAACCCGTCATCCCAAGTGAGTTTTGTCCGGAACTTCATTCCCAGTCGCGCCGCCATCTCCCGTGCGACCGGAATCTCGTGCTCATTGTGTCCAAACACGATAAACTGCCAAAGAAGATGCGGTACGACTGATCCATAGCGGCGCTTGAAGTCGTTGATTTTTTCAATGTTCTGGATGACCACGTCGAAATCGCCGCGAACGCGATAGATTCCATACGTTTCAGCGCTCGCTCCGTCAATGGAACAAGTCATTTCTCTGACTCTGTATTTAACCAATCCCTCGATAATTTCATCGCTAAGTTGGTTTAGATTTGCGCCATTCGCGACGGTAATCGAGACGTTCTTGCCATGAGCGTATTCCAATATTTGAAGCAATTGCGGGTTTAGAAATATTTCGCCGTAATTCGAAAGTTCGACGCGCTGAATTGTCGGGTTGAGATCAAGTAGCTTTCGAAAATCGTCGAATCTGAGAAATCCACTCCCTACCGCCGGATGAATTGATCGGGACGTTGTCGGGCAGGATGGGCATTTCAACTGACAAAACGACGACGCCTCTAGACGGATAGTGCGAGGAGATACGCGCTGCGTCGGACTGTCCAAGAAACTCTCCCTCTGACCAGGTCGAGACGCCAGCAAGGCCCCACTGCTACGTCGTTGGACGCAATGACTCTTTGTGGGCGCGTCGCGATCGATCAATTCGACTTCAAATCATCGAAAGAATTGCTTGGCGGCCCTGCACCCCCCACCAGCCCGTAACCGCGCCACCCCGGCGGCTCTCCGACTGAAGGCGTTTCGAACCCGCTCGCCGATTCACTTCGCGTTCAATTGCGTGCTCGCGCTCGATTGTTTTTGTTATCTCACGTCCCGACCTCCACACGCCATAACCAGCCAATATCGCGGCTGAAGCCAGAACCATCTCTGAAAGATAGTCGCGCGAGTGCGCAACATGGCCGTTGATATTGCCGCGACAGCGCCGAGCAAGACAGCGAGGCCGAGTCCTATTTGCTGTTGCATGCCCGCCCGCCCTTGGATCGTTTCGTCGCGAAGGCTGTGATATTGGCGCCGCAGAATCTGGCTCTTGTCCGATTGCGAGGGGGCGATTCTCACATAAATTTCCGCCGTCCCGACGCCAATTCTCATTCGCTTTAAAATATCACCAATTTCTCGGAGAGCGACACCATCGCCCCTCTGGTGTCTCGCCTCGCTCGAATGCCTGCTCTCTGCGACGTTGGCGCTGCGTCTCGCGTATCGGACCCAGTCCCCTTTGGCGAAAACCTGTAGTCTACGACTTACCGCGTAGTCCGGCCTTGTGCTCCGGATCGTATTTCCGCAATCGCAACGAGAGCGGAAACGGCTATTTCGTCACGGCGGCTCTTATCCACACGCGATTGTCGTGGAACGCCGCGCCGCCGAACGGCGCGATGCTGTCGTCGCCGGTGAGCACGTTGATCCCGCGCCGATCGAGAAAGGCCTCGCTCGGCCAGACGCCTTCGCTCACCACGACGCCGCGCCGCAGGCCGTCGAAAATCCTGACGTGAACGCGCGTATCGCCGCGCCGGTTGCCGAGCCGGACCACGTCGCCGTCGCCGACCCCGAGCCCGGCCGCGTCTTCGGGATGGATCATCACGGTCGGGCGCCGCTCGCGCGACTGCGACGTCGGCGTCTCGGCGAAAGTGGTGTTGAGGAAGCCGCGCGAGGGCGACGTGGCGAGCCGGAACGGATGCTCGTCGTCCGTCTCCTCGATGATCGCCCAGTGGTCGGGCAGGCCCGGCATTTCGCGCCACGGACCCATCAGGCCGGTGTTCGCGAAGGGGGTGCTCGCCCAATCCGCCCGCAAGCGAAAGCGGCCGTCGGGAAAGGCGAAGCCGTTGGTGAAATGGGCCTCGTCGAACGGCGGCTGCGCGTCGAGCCATTTTTTGGCCTCGAGTTCGTCGAGCGAACCCCAGCCGGAGGCTTGAAGCGTCCAGTCGATGATTTCGCGCGGGCTCATCGCAAAGCCGCGATGCTCGGCGCCGAGGCGACCCGCCAGCGCGCAGACCAGCTCATGATTGGATCGACATTCGCCCGGCGCCTCGACCAGCTTGGGGCCGAACATCAGAAATTGGTGGCCGCCGCCCTGGTAGAGATCGTCGTGTTCCAGAAACATCGTCGCCGGCAGCACGATGTCGGCCATCCCAGCCGTTTCGGTCATGAAATGCTCGTGAACGCAGACGAACAGGTCGTCGCGCGCGAAGCCGCGCTTCACCTTGCCCTGCGCGGGCGCCACGACGACGGGGTTGGTGCTCTGCACCAGCAGCGCCTTGACCGGGCCGCCGCCACGCAAGGCTTCGGCCTCGCCGCACAGAACCGCGCCGATCCGCGACTGATCGAGCATGCGGGCGTCGGGGTCGCGGGCGTCGAGGCCCTCGATCAGCGTTTTCCGCCAATGATAGATCGCCGCATTGTTGTGGAAGGCCCCGCCGCCCTCATGGGCCCAGGCGCCGGTGACGGCGGCGATGCAGGCGGCGGCGTGCATGTTCGCCGCGCCGTTGCGCTGGCGCGAAAAGCCGTAGCCGAGGCGGAAATAGCTGCGCTTGCGCTGACCGACCAGCGCCGCGAACGCCTCGATTTCCTGAATCTCCAGCCCGGTGATGGCGCTCGCCCATCGCGGATCGCGGGTAGCCAGATGCGCTTCGAGCGCTTCCGGCGCGTCGGTGTAGCGGGAAAGATAGTCGCGGTCGGCGAGGCCGTCGCGAAACAGCACGTGCATCACCGCGCAGGCCAGCGCGCCGTCGGTGCCGGGGCGCAGGCACAGCGCGAGGTCGGCCTGCTTCATCGTGTCGTTGCGATAGACGTCGACGACGACGATCTTCGCGCCGCGCTCCTTGCGCGCGCGCATCGCGTGGGTCATCACGTTGACCTGCGTCGAGACGGCGTTGGTGCCCCAGATCACGACGCAATCGGCCTTGGCCATCTCGCGCGGATCGGGCCCCATCATCGCGCCGGTCCCGGCGATGAAGCCGGTCCACGCCGGATTGACGCAAATCGTCGAGTAGAAGCCGGAATAGCGCTTGACGTTGGTGAGGCGTTTGAGGCCATCGCGCATCACCAGGCCCATCGTGCCGGCGTAGTGATAGGGCCAGACGCTTTGCGCGCCGAAGTCGCGTTCGCTCTTGAGAAAGGCCTCGGCGACGATGTCGAGCGCGTCGTCCCACGAGATCGGCGCGAACTGGCGCGAGCCTTTCGGGCCGGTGCGGCGCAGCGGCCGGGTCAGGCGGTCCTTGTGATGGATGCGCTCGGCGTAACGGGCGACCTTGGCGCAGACGACGCCCGCCGTATAGCTCTGGTCCGCGGCGCCGTGGACCCGTCCGATTCGCGATCCGTCGATGACTTCGACATCGAGCGCGCAAGCCGACGGGCAGTCGTGCGGGCAGACGGAAGGGCGACGAACGATTCCCGCCGGCGCGTTCATGGACTGTGACCCCTCGTCATGTCGGACCGCCACACCCTGTCCGGCGGGGCGTCACGGATGTTTCAGATACGCCTGCGCCGTCGCCTCGATGCGCATTCCGGCGGGCCCGATCAGTTCGCGCGCCACCACCGTCGCGCGGCTGGGGTAGGGCGCCGCCCTGAAGAATTCGTTGTAGACCTTGTTCATCCCGGCGACGTCCTTGGCGTCGATCAGGAAAAAGGTGATCTGGACCACGTCGGAAAGGCTGCCGCCCGCCTCCTTGAGCAGATAGTCGAGGTTGCCGAGAACTTGCCGGGTCTGGATGTCGATCGGACCGTTGACAAAATTCCCGGTCTGCAGATCGACCGGAACATTGGTGGCGAAGAACAGATTTCCCGCGACGACCGCCGGGCTGATCGGGAAGGAAACGTTGGGCCCGACCGATTTCAGCATACCGCTCTCCGCGCTTCATAACCGGCGCCGCTGTCGCGAATCGACGAGATCGCGACGCGGCGGCCTGGCGATCGGCGCACGCTTCCGGCCCTCGTCAACCCTGGGGGACCGCCCTGGCGACAGCCCGGCCGGCGCGGCGTCTTCCGGACATGGCTTATAGCCCGCTGGGCTGCGCGTCCATAGAATGTCGGCGTCGGGCCGGCCGATGCGGGGCGGTCCGGGAGCCGCTGCGCGGGCCGATTCTCGACAAACGCCGAAGCGCCCGCTAAGCGGGTTGCGCCGCCCGGTCGCGCGGGCGGGACTTCGCGTGAAGGGATGCGTGGAGCCGGGGCGATGAAAACCAACGCCGTCTTCAAGAGAACCTACAACGCGTGCCTCGATCTGTTGTCGGCGCGCCCGCTCGGCTCCCATCTGGGCTCCGAGCCGATGCTCGCCGCGGCGCTCGACGTCAGCCGGACGACCATCCGCGCGGCGCTTGGGCAATTGTCCCGGCATGATCTGATCCGCCTCAGCGGGCGCGAGAAGATCGTGCGCCGCCGCCCCGTCGAGTTCGGACTATTATCCCGAGATCGAAACGGAGCCGGTCAGCGACATCGTCGAAAAGCGTTTCATGCAATGGATTCTGCATGGCGACTGCAAGCCTGGACAGCAGATCAACAGTCTCGAACTCGCCCGCCAGTTTGGCGTCTCGACGTCGGCGATCCGCGAATATCTCAACGGCTTCCGCCAGTTCGGCCTGCTGGAGCGCCGGCCCAGCGGCAGTTGGATCGTCAAGGGCTTCACCAAGGAGTTCGCGCTGGAACTGTCCGAGGTTCGTGAATTGTTCGAACTGCGTTCGGTGCAGAAGTTCGTCGAACTGCCGGAAAACGACGCCGCCTGGCGGACGCTCGAGATCATCAATCGCGATCATCTGTTGCTGAAGGCGCAGATCGAAACGCGGCATGTCGATTTCTCGGCGCTCGACGAGCGCTTCCACCGCCTGATCAACAACACCTCGCGCAACCGCTTCGTGGTCAATTTCTATGCGCTGATATCGATCATCTTTCACTACCACTACCAGTGGAGCAAGATCGGCGAAAAGGAGCGCCACGGCGTGGCGATCGACGAACACCTCGCCTATATCGGCGCGTTGAAAAGCCGCGACAAGGAAGCGGCGATGGCGCAGTGCCGCGCGCATATGCGCACCGCCCGCGCCACGCTGCTGCGCTCGATCGCGGTCCACACCCCGGCCTAGCGACAAGCCGCCGCGGGCGCGAGGCTTGCCGGCGCTCCGCCGCCCCACTAGGTTGCCGCGCGAGGAGATATGGACATGGAATATCGGCAGCTCGGCAATTCCGGCTTGAAAGTGTCGGCGATCACCGTTGGGACGATGACGTTCGGCGCGGCGGGGGGGTTCTCGAGGCTCGGCAGCGTCGGCGTCGGCGACGCGCGGCGGATCATCGACCATGCGGTCGAGGCCGGCGTCAACCTGATCGACACCGCCGACATCTATTCGGCCGGCGCCTCGGAGGAGGTCGTCGGCGAAGTGCTGGCCGGCCGGCGGCGCGGGGTGCTGATCGCCACCAAGGCGCGCTTTGCGATGGGCGACGGCCCGAACGATCGCGGCCTGTCGCGCTGGCATCTGATCCGCGCCTGCGAGGCGAGCCTGAAGCGGCTGCGCACCGACGTCATCGATCTCTATCAGGTCCACCAGTGGGATGGCCTGACGCCGCTCGAAGAGACGATGGAGGCGCTCGATTCTCTGGTGCGCAACGGCAAGGTCCGCTACATCGGCTGCTCCAACTATTCCGGCTGGCACGTCATGAAGGCGATGGAGGTCGCGCGCCGCGACGGCCGCGTTCCCTTCGTCTCGCAACAAATCCACTACACGTTGCAGGCGCGCGAAGCCGAATACGAACTGATCCCGATCGCCATCGACCAGAAACTCGGAATCCTCGCATGGAGCCCGATCGCCGGCGGCCTGCTCTCGGGCAAGCATCGGCGCAATCTGAAGACGCCGGAGGGAACACGGCAGTTCGCCGGCTGGAATGAGCCGCCGGTGCGCGACGAGGCCAAGCTTTGGGACATTATCGATGCGCTGGTGGCGGTCGCGGAAAAACGCGGGGTCTCAGCCGCGCAGGTCGCGCTGGCCTGGCTGCTCGGGCGCCCCGGCGTGACCTCGCTGATCGTCGGCGGGCGGACCGAGGCGCAGTTCCGGGACAACCTCGCCGCCGCCGAACTGAAGCTCACGCCGGAGGAGCGCGCGAGTCTCGATCAGGTCAGCCAGCCGCCGCTGCTGTATCCCTACTGGCATCAGGCGCTGGCGGCCAAGGATCGCCTCGGCGCCGCCGACCTTGCGTTTCTCGCGCCCTATCTCAAGGCGTAGGGCTCGCTCAGGACGCGGGCGGAGCCGCCGGCGGACTGGCGGCCGGCGGCAGAGCGGATTGCCTCGCCAACGCGGTCAACCCGGCCATGCCGCCGAGCTGCATCGTTTCCAGCGCCGAACTCGGCACGACGACGATCGTCGCGTTCGCCTTGAGGCCCTCGTAGAGCATGTTCATCGCGCGCAGGTGCAGCGCGACCGGATTGTCGAGATAGGTCTTGGCCGCCTCGCCGAATTTTTCCGCGACCTGCCGCTCGGAATCCCCGAGGATCACCCGCGCCTGCCGCTCGCGCTCGGCCTGCGCCTGCATCGACATCGCGTCCTCGAGCGCCGGCGGGATCAGCACGTCCTTGACCTCGACGGAAATCACGTTGACGCCCCATGGCTCGGTGCGCTGATCGATGACCGACTGCAACTCGCCGCTGATTCTTTCCCGTCCCTCCAGCATGTCCGCGAGCATGGTCTTGCCGATTACGTCGCGCAGCGCGGTCTGCGCGGCCCAGTTGATCGCGCCGCCGTAGTCGGCGACTTCGAGCGCCGCCTTTTTCGGGTCGATGACCTTCCAGAACAGCACCGCGTCGACATTGACCGGCACGGTGTCCTTGGTCAGCGTCTTCTCGGCCCGGAACGAAGAGGTGATCACCCGCGTGTCGATCCAGTAGGGCGCCGTCTCGACGATCGGGACGATGAAAAACAGCCCCGGTCCCTCGAGCGAGCGGAAGCGGCCGAGCCGCAGCACGACCACCCGCTCCCACTGATCGGCGATCCGGATCGCGTAGGAGACGGCGAGCGCGACGATGAGGGCGCCGACCGCGATCACCAGGCTCGTCGCGCGCGCTTCGACCGCGAAGGCGCCATAGGCGAAGGCGAGACCGACCAGCAGAATGACGCCGAACACCAGGTTCGACAGCGGGTTGCTTTTCCTCATGTGAAGCTCCTTCCGGGGCGAGGCGGCTTTCAAGGGCCGGCGCACCCTATCACGCGCCGCCGCGTCCCGGTTGGCTCATGCGACCGCGACTTGCGATTGACAACGCCAGGTCGGGGTCTATGCTCGACACTGCATCGTTACGAGGCGGAAGCCGGTGAAATCCCGGCGCGGTCGCGCCACTGTATTCGGTTCTCGCGTCTACCCGCGGAGCCGAGAGTCAGACCCCCTCGTGATCAGGCGAAACTCGAACGGGACGCGAAATCCCAAGGAGAATCATACGATGGCGAACACCGCATTTGCGCCGACCGCACAGCCGGTCGCGATTCCGATCCGCGAGGCGCTGCCATGGGCGATCCTCGGCGGGCTGCTTCTGTTGCTGGCGGTCTATTTCGTCGGAGCGGAAGAGGGCGCGACCTCGATCGTCAAGGGCATGTATGTGCACGAGTTCGTGCACGACGGTCGCCACCTCCTCGGTTTCCCCTGCCACTAGGAGACGGTCGGCGTTCGTCGAGCCGCTCATTTCGAAAACATCGGCGGATTCGGGGCCGGGGATCGCGAGGCGATCAGCCGCTGGTCTGCGCCGTCGTCAAAAGGAAGCGCTCTCATGGTTGGAACCCTGCTCATGCGCGGGATGCTGGTCGGCGTCGTCGCGGGACTGCTGTCGTTCGGGTTTTTGAAGATCGTCGGCGAGCCGGCGGTCGATCGCGCGATCGCCTTCGAATCCGCGATGGACGCAGCCAAGGACAAGGCCAAGGCGGACGAAGCGATGGCCAAAGGCATGCCGATGCCTAATGAAGACCCGGAGCCCGAGCTGGTCAGCCGACCGGTGCAGGCGGGTCTCGGGCTGTTTACCGGCGTGACGGTCTACAACACCGCGTTCGGCGGCCTCTTCGCGCTGGTTTTCGCTCTGGCCTATCGCCGCATGGGCGACTTCGGCCCGAGAACGACAGCGGCGTTGCTGGCGATCTCCGGCATCGTCGCGGTCTATGTGGTTCCCAACCTGAAATATCCCGCCAATCCGCCGTCGGTCGGCGATCCCGAAACGATCGGGATGCGCACGGGGCTGTATTTCGCGATGATCGCCATTTCGCTCGCCGCGATGATCGCCGCGTGGATGCTTCGCAATCGCCTGACGCCGCGATTGGGCGGCTGGAACGCCGCGCTGATCGCCGCGGCGGCCTATCTCATCGCGATCGTCGTCGTGGCTCTCGCGCTGCCGGTGGTCAACGAAGTGCCGGAAGGATTTCCGGCGGTCGTGCTGTGGCAGTTCCGGATGGCCTCGGCGGGCGCGCAACTGATCATGTGGACGACGATCGGGCTGGCGTTCGGCGCATTGACCGAGCGCGCCGCGACGACCCGCGGCGGCGCGCGGTTCGGCGCAGCCGCGTATTAGCCCCGGCGCCCGGCAGGCGGGCGAAAAGCAAAGGCGTGGCGAGGCGGCGAAGGCATGACCATTCGTCTAAAGCTCCTCTGCCAGGCTTCGACGCCCGCCGTTCGCGCGGCCGCTTTTCCAGCCGATGAACCACTCGACCTTCAGGGGCGGCGGAAACTCGCCGCTTTCCCGCGTCGCCTGCTTCTTGCGGATCGATGGGCGACGAGCCCGGCGCTGCGGGCCAATCAGACCGCCGAGGCTCTTAAAATCGACGCGGCCGTCGAGCCGTTGCTGCGCGATTGCGACTACGGGCGCTGGACCGGTCGCGCGTTCGACGTCGGTCCAGGCGGAGGAGCCGGAAGCCGTCGCGGAATGGCTGCGAGATCCGACGGCGGCGCCGCACGGCGGCGAGTTGATTCAAGTCTTGACGGAGCGGGTCGCGCGCTGGCTGGAGGCGCAGCGGGGTATGGAAGGGACGACCCTCGCCGTCACCCACGCCTCGGTCATCCGGGCGGCGATCGTTCATGCGATCGAGGCGGATCTCGGCTCGTTCTGGCGCATCGATGTCGCGCCGCTGTCGCTTGCGAGGCTGAATGGCGGCGCCGGCCGCTGGACGCTGGTCTCGGTTGGCCCGGTGAGCGCGCGATGAATGCGGAGCGCCGCGCCGGGGCGGGGCGATCGAAGGTCCGTCCTGACTGCGCCTTTGGTCATACTTCTTTTTCTTGCACGGGATTTTGAACCGGTATACCACTCTTGCTCCGAGAGACGCCGCGCAGAAAGCGCCGCGCTCTTTGAGGGAGGAAGGTCAATCATGAAGGCACATCTTTGGACGGTCTCGAGCGTGGCGTTGTCCGTGCTCCTGACTTCAACGGTCGCTTTCGCCGGGCCCAAGACCGTCTCCGGTCCGGGCGCCGATCCGGGGTGTTTCAAGCCGTGGAACTCGTCCACCAAATACTTCCAGTGGCCGAAGAAGGAAGGTCCGTACCGTATCGCCGTCGCCAACGGCTTTGTCGGCAACACCTGGCGCATCCAGATGATCAAGACGGCCAAGGCCTTCGCCGACCAGCCTGAGATCAAGAAGGACATCAAGGAGTTCAAGGTCGTCTCGACGGGGACCGACGTCGCCGCCCAGCTCGGCGCGATGGAGGACTTCATCAATCAAGGCTACGACGCGATCATCGCCAATGTGGTGTCGCCGGAGGGCTTCGACCGCATCATCCGCCTCGCCGACAAGAACAATGTCGTCATCGTGCCGTTCGACAACGTGCTCGACACCGACAAGGTCATGCAGATCAACGAAGACCAGACGGAAATGGGCCGCATGTCGGCGAAGTGGCTGATTGACCAGTCAGGCAAGACTTCCGGCGACATCCTCGAAGTGCGCGGCCTGCCCGGCAATTCGGTCGATCGCGACCGGCACGTCGGCTTCCGCGAGGTGATGGAGAAGGCGCCGAACAAGTTCAACATCACCGAAGTCGTGGGCAATTGGGACACCGGGACTTCGCAGAAGGTCACCGCGGACGCTCTTGCGGTGCACGGTCACTTTGACGGGGTGTTCAGCCAGGGCGGCGACGACGGCACGGTGCAGGCGATGATGGACGCCAAGCATCCGTTTGTCCCCTTCGCCGGCGAAGGCGAGAACGAGTTCCGCAAGCAGATCGCCGATCACTGGAAGGAAGGCCTGAAGGGCATGTCCTACGGCCAGTCGCCGGCGCTCGTCGCGATCTCGATCAAGGCGGCGATTTCGGCGCTGAAGGGCAACGTCATGCCGCAGTTGATCTCGATCCCGATCCCGGTCGCCGACTACAAGGATCTGAAGGCCGGCGTGAACTACTGGCCTGATCTGAAGGCCAATTTCTTCGCGCCGAACCAGTTCACCCCTTGCGGCGTGAACTTCACCGCGCCGGAAATCATGGCGCAGAGCGAAAAGAACACGCAATGATCGCCTGACGGCGCTCGCAATGATCGATGGCCCGGCCGAAGAGCCGGGCCATTTTGTTGCCGCGCCACGCGCGCGGCTCTCCCCCACCAGCTATCGGCAATGGCTCAAGCGACTGGAAACGACTACCTCGTGCTTTCCGGCGTCTCCAAGCGGTATGGGGGCGTGCGCGCGCTTGAAAACGTCGATTTTGGCTGCGCCCGCGGCAAGATTCACGCGGTCCTCGGCGAGAACGGCGCCGGCAAGTCCACCTTGATCAAGATCGTCGCGGGCGTCGTTACGCCCGACTCCGGCTCGATAGAGCTTGACGGCGTGGCGCGCCAGTTCAGCAACCCGGCCGCCGCCACCGCCGCCGGCGTCGTCTGCATCTTCCAGGAATTGTCGCTGATGCCCGATCTTTCGGTCGCCGACAATATCTCAATCTCCTCGCCGCCCAAGCGCTTCGGCATGATCGACGCGCGCGCCCAGCGCCGGCGGGCCGAGGCGCTGCTCGCCGAAGTCGGATGCGAGGACGTCAATCCGCTGCTTCGGGTGCGCGATCTGCCGCTGTCGCGCCGTCAGATGGTGGAGATCGCCAAGGCGCTCGGACAGAAGCCGAAGCTGCTCATCCTCGATGAGGCGACTTCGGCGCTGACCAGCGTCGACGTCGAGAAAGTTTACACGCTTCTGGCGCGGCTGAAGGCCGAGAATGTCGCGATCCTCTACATTTCGCATCGCATGCACGAAGTCGACGCGCTCGCCGACCGCGCGTCGGTGTTCCGCAACGGCCGGCATGTCGAAACCTTCGACATGGGCGCTCGATCGACCGCCGAAATCGTCCAACTGATGATCGGACGCGATATCGCGACGCAATATCCGCCCAAGCCGACGCGGCCGCGGCCGGCGCCGGCGCTCAAGATCGAGAATCTGGGTTGGGAGAAGCGCCTCGAGGGAATTTCCCTTGGCGTCGGGTCAGGAGAGATCGTCGGCCTCGGCGGCCTCGACGGACAGGGCCAGAAGACTTTGCTGCTCGCGCTGTTCGGGGTGCTTCGCGGCGTGACCGGCGATATCGTCGTCAACGGTCGCGCCGTGCGCCCCGGCTCGCCGGCCGCCGCCAAGGCGTCGGGCGTCGGCATCGCGCTGGTTCCGGAAGATCGAAAGACCGAAGGCCTGATGCTGCCGATGTCGATTGCCGACAATCTGGTGATCGCGTCGCTCGATGCGGTGGCGTCCGGCCCGTTCATCGACGCGCGCAAGGAGCGCATCGCCGTCGACGGGGGCATCGCGCGCCTGCAAATCAAGATCGGCGCCAAGACCGATGCGGTGTCCACGCTCTCCGGCGGAAACCAGCAGAAGGTCGTCATCGCCAAATGGCTGATGACGGAGCCGAAAATCATCCTGCTCAACGATCCGACGCGCGGCATCGACGTCGGCACCAAGCAGGAGCTGTACCGGCTCATGCGCGAACTGGCGGACCAGGGCGCGGCCATTCTGTTCTACTCCACCGACTATGATGAGCTCATCGGCTGCTGCGATCGGGTCGCCATCATGTACGACGGGCGCATCGTGCGCGAACTGGCGGGCGATGACTTGACCGAAACGAACATTGTCGAGAGCGCGCTGAATATTGACCAGGCGGCCGAGCGGAAACACGCCCATGTCTGACGCCGCCTCTTCAGCGTCGCGGGGAGGCCGGCAGGCCGGCTCGGATTTGACGATCCGCCTGCGCCAGAACGCCGGGTTCGTGACGGCGTTCGTCTTGTTCTGCCTCATCTATCTCTTCTATCATCTGGTTCACCCAAAGGGGTTCTCCTCGGCGGTGCTGGTGCAGAACGCCGACGAAGTGTTCACTCTCGCCATGCTGGCCATGGCGCAGACTGTGCCGGTGCTGGCGGCCGGGCTCGATCTTTCGGTCGGCGCGCTGATGACCCTCGTCGACTGCCTCGCCAGCTATCTCCTGGCGTATTCCGACCACGCGCAGGTGTTCAGCATCAACATCGGCGCCCTGCAAATCCCGGTCATGGCGCTGCCGGGGGGCGGCGCCGGCGTCTTTGTCGGCGCGATCATTTGTCTCATCGCCGGGGCGCTCGGCGGGTTCGTCAACGGCTGCGTCGTGGTCTACGGCCGCATCCAGCCGATCATTGCGACGCTCGCGACGGGCGCCATCTATATCGGTTTCGCGCTCTTTCTGCGGCCGACGCCCGGGGGCAAGATCAGCGACGATCTGAACTGGGCGATGACCAACACGCTCGGCGATTTCGCCTCGACCGTGCATATTTTCGACGACGGCGCGGCGGCCTGGTTCGCTCCCGTAGCCTGGATCCCGGTCCCCTTCGTCTTGCTGCTGCTGATCGCCGTTGCGGTCTGGGCGCCCTTCCGCCGCACAGTGACCGGCCGCACCGTCTACGCGATCGGCTCGGCCGAAGGCGCCGCCTACATGTCCGGCCTGGCGATCCAGCGCGCCAGGCTCGCCGCTTTCACGCTCGGCGGTTTTTTCGCAGGCTGCGGAGGATTGTTCCTGGCGATCCAGACGTCCTCCGGCAATGCCGACATCCCGCAAGCCGGAGAATATACCCTGAACTCGATCGCCGCGGTGGTGATCGGCGGCACTTCGCTGCTCGGCGGCACCGGCGGCGCCATCGGCTCATTGTTGGGCGCCCTCATCCTGAGGGTCATTTCATTCTACTTCAGGATATTCGACGTGCCGCCGCTCTTGCAGCCGCTTTTCGAGGGAATCGTGCTGCTTGTCGCCGTGAGCCTTGGCGCCCTGCGCGTTCTGCGCGTGAAGAACACGCTGGAGCTGTTTCGATGACGGCGGCGGGCTTGACGCTGTCGCGCGACGACCGGCCGATCGCCATCGCGGCGCTGTTTATTGTGGTGATCCTGGTCGCCGGCACCGCCTACACCCTGGAGCGCTTCGGCAGCGCGCCGCTGCTGTCGCCCAACTATCTGCTCCAGCAACTTCAGATCGGGTCCTTCCTCGGCATTGTCGCGGCCGGGATGATGATCGTCATTCTCATCTCTCATATCGATCTCTCGGTTCCGTGGACGCTCACCGCGGGGGCGATGATGGCGACGGCGGTCGCCGGCCCGTGGGCGCTTCCGGTCGGGATGGGCGTTGGCCTCGCGGTGGGAATCGTCAACGGCCTCGGCATCGCCTATCTCCGCGTGCCGTCGATGATTTTCACGCTCGGCGTCAACGCCGTGATGCGCGGCCTGATGGTCGCCTATACCGGCGGCTTCGCGCCCGACACTCATGCGACCGATCTGATGCGCTTGCTCGCGGCCGGGCGCACGTTCGGCATTCCGGACGCGGTGTTCGTCTGGCTGGGCGTGTCGGCGATCGTCGCGCTCATCCTCCAGCGCACCGCGCTCGGGCGCTACATCTACGCCATCGGCAACAAGGAGGCCGCCGCCTATCTCGCTGGCGTGAACACGCGGCGGGTCATCGTTGTCTCCTTCGCGCTATGCGGCCTCGCCTCCGGCCTCGCCGGCGTGCTGCTGGCCGGCTATTCGCAGAAGGCCTATCAGGGCATGGGCGACGCCTATCTCCTGCCGTCGATCGCCGCCGTCGTGATCGGCGGCACCAATATTCTCGGCGGCCGCGGCCGCTATCTCGGAACGCTGGTCGGCGTGATTCTCATCGTTCTTCTGAACAGCGTTCTGTCGATCATGGAAATGCCGGAAGCCGGCCGTCAGATCATCTACGGCGGCGTCATCATCGCGATGCTGCTCGTCTACGGGCGCGGCGAAAAGGTCCAGGGGTAAGCCGGTTGGACGTGCGGCTCATGCGTTCGCGCGAGGGCTGCGGATCGCCTTCGCCGCCTCCGCCACGTCGCCGATGTCGGAAAATCCCCGATCGCCGAGCAGCAGTTCCCGTCCCAGCCGCAGCGCGTTGATCTCGCATTTTGCCCGGCGCTCGGGGTCGGCGATGCTCTCGAGGTCCTCGACATGGGCGAGGCCGAGAATGCGGCGGATCATTTTCGCGCCGGCGAAAGCCAGCGCATCCTCGAACAGGACGCGCATGAACCGCTGGCGCTCCGCCTCCAAAGCCGAACGATCCTGTTCGGACGTGAAGAGGCCGGCGGAATAGGCGTCGCCGGCGCGCGCGGCGCGCCACAGCGCGAGGAAACGCTCGGCGAACCCGCGCCACACCGTTTGCGCCTGATCCAGTATCCACGCGCGGTAGCCGTCTCGCGCGCCCGGCGCATCCTCGTGGCCGTCCTGTGAGAAGAAGGCGAGCAGAAGATTGCCGATCACCGCCCCGACATCGAAGCCGATCGGCCCGATGAACGCGAATTCGGCGTCGATCACCCGCGTGTCGGTCGGGGTGATCATGATCGACCCGGTGTGGAGGTCGCCGTGGATCAGCGCCTGGGCCGAGGTCAGGAACTGATACTTGCGCGCCTGCGCCGCGACCTTCAGGGCGGCGTCGCGCTCGAACGCCTGCTTGTGGGCGTCGAGCCACGGCCGATTCCAGCGGTTGAGCGGCTCCTCGCGATAGGGATCGGTGAACACCAGATCCTCGGTGATCTTGCACATCGCGGTGTTGGGCGCGAACAGCGCGATGCGCGCCTTGTGCTCGACGGCCGATTCGGCGAGCGCCGAGGTGTTGAACAGCGTCGCGGCGAGGAACTCGGCGATGTCGGCGGCGAACCGGGGATATTCGACGCCGCGAATCAGGCCTTTGCGCATGATGATGTGCGGATGGAGATATTCCATCACGATCATCGCCTGCGCGCGGTCGAAATGAAATACCTGCGGCGTCAGCCGGGCGGCGTGTCTGCCCTGTTCGGTCAGCGCATTGTATTCGAACCACGACCGCGCGAGCGGCAGCGGCCAGGAATCGCCGACCATCCGCACATAGGGCAGGGCCTGCTTGACGACGACGCCGCCAGCCTCGCCCTCGACGATGAACACCAGGTTGAGGTTGCCGTCGCCGACCTCGCGGATGCGCCAGTCGGCCGGCTTGCCGCCCAGTCGTTCGCGGATCGTCGCGAGCGCGGCGAGTTTGCCGCCGAGCGTCGCGGCGTCGACGGCGGCGTAGGTTTCGGCCGACATCGATCAGCCGCCAGCGGTGCGCGTCGTGCGCAGGCGCTCGGCGTAGATGTTGATGATCAACGCGATGAGCAGGATGACGCCGCGGATGAGGATCTTCAGGAAGCTGTCGATCTTCACATAGTCGAGCCCGTTGTTCAGCACGCCGAGCACGAACAGGCCGACGATGGTGTTGCCGATGCCGCCGCGCCCGCCGAACAGGCTGGTGCCGCCGACCACCACCGCGGCGATCGCGTCGAGCAGGAACGTGTCGAATTCGTTCTGCTGCGCGCTGCCGAAATAGGCGACGCCGATCATGCCGGCCACGCCCGAGCACATCGCCGAGATCACCATCACCGCGCCGATGATGAACTTGGTGTTGACGCCGGAATATTCCGCCGCCTCGCGGTTGCCGCCGACCATGTAGACGTAGCGCCCGAAGCGCGTGTAGGTCAGCACGAGATGGGCGACCAGCAGGAAGACAGCCGCGACGATGATGATCCAGGGAACCCCGCCGATCGATTTCGAGCCGAGCGTCAGGATCAGGCTCGGCACGGAATAGGCGATCTGTCCGCGCACCAGCACCGCCGATATGCCGGCGCCGATCTGCATCATCGCCAGCGTCATGATGAACGACGGGATGCCGATCCGCGTGACGCCGAAGGCGGTGATCAGACCGAGCCCGCCGCAGGCCATCAAGGCGAGGACGATAGCGAGCGCGCCGACCGTCGGCAGATTGGCGATGTTCACATAATCGGGCTGCAGCGTGAAGAAGGTCAGCACGATCGCCGTCGCATTGGCGACGGCGGCGACGCTGAGATCGATCTCGGCGGTCAGAATGACGAAGGTCAACCCGACCGCGATGATCGCGGTCACCGAGACCTGTTGCAGAACGTTCTCGAGATTGTCGAGCGTGGCGAACGACGGGCTCGCCAGGCTGAAGAAGATGACGAGAAACAGCAGCGTGATGAACGGAGCGATGTTGCGCAATTGGTCGCGCAGGAAATCGCCCAGCCGAAACACCCGGGCGGGAGAGCTGAGTTTTGCGTCTGGCGTGTCCATCGACCTAAAGCCCCGTCGTCAAGCCGCCGCCAGCAGGCGATCCTTGCTGATCGTCTCGCTGGCGAATTCACGGGCGATTTCGCCCTTGCGCATCACCAGAACACGGTCGGCGAGCGATAGCACCGTCTCCGGCTCGGTCGAGAAAACCACGATCGCCATGCCCTGGTCGCGAAGCGCGCGGACGATTTTCACGACGTCCTCCTTGGCGCCGACATCCATGCCGCGGGTCGGCTCGGCGAGCAGGAGAACGCGCGGCGCGTGGGTCAGCCATTTGGCGAGCGCCACCTTTTGCTGGTTGCCGCCCGAAAGGGCGCCGAGGCGCGCCTCGATGGTCGGGGGGCGAATATCGAGGCTCCTGACCTGTTCGCCGGCGATCGCCCGCTCGCGGTCGGGCTTGAGCAGCCAGCGCGACAGGCGTTCGAGGACGGCGATCGAAACGTTCTTGAACACTGGCTCATCGGCGAACAGCATCGCGCGCCGGCTTTCCGCGACATAGGCGATTCCCGCCTTCTTGGCGGCGGTGGTGTTGGCCAGATTCGTGGCGCGGCCGGCGATTTCCAGCGAGCCGCGATCGGCGCGCAGCTTGCCGAACAGCGTGCGCGCCAATTCGAGCTGGCCGCAGCCCATGAAGCCGTAGACGCCGAGCACCTCGCCCGCCCGCGCCTCGAACGAGACGTCGCGATAGGCCGGCGCCAGCGTCAGGCCCTTGGCGGCGAGGGCCACCGGCGCATCCGGGCGGCTGTCGAGTCTGATCTGACCGAGATAGCTCTCCTCGAGCTCCTCGCGGCCGGCGCCGATCATCCGCTCGATGATCCAGCCCTTGTCGATCGCCGCGGTCACCTCGGCGTGGGCGACCTTGCGGCCATTGCGAAAGATGGTGATCGCGTCGGCGATTTTCAGAATGTCGTCGAGAAAGTGCGAAATGAAGATGATGCTGCGGCCGCTCGCCTTGAGCTTCGACAGGACGCCGAACAGGCGTTCGATCTCGGGCGGCGAAAGCGCGGAGGTCGGCTCGTCGAGAATGATGATCCGCGCGCCCGAGAACAGGACGCGCGAGAGCTCGACGAGCTGTTGCACGCCGATCGGGAAATCCCCCAGGCGCGCCTTCGGATCGATGTCGAGCCCCAGATTTTGCAACTGCGCCGCCGCGGCGCGCGCCATGTCGCGCCAGGCGACGATCCCGAGGCGATTGACCGGCTGCGCGCCCAGAAACACGTTCTCCGCGACGCTGAGCTCCGGCGCCACGCTGAGCTCCTGGTGCACCATGCCGATGCCCGCCGCCAGCGCGTCGCGCGACGAGCGAAAGCGGACCGGCTCGCCGTCGACCCGCATCTGGCCTTCGTCGGCGCCGTGAACGCCGGCGATGATTTTCATCAATGTGCTCTTGCCTGCGCCGTTCTCGCCGGCCAGACCGTGGATCTGGCCGGCGAGCAACGCGAAGTCGACATCCCGAAGCGCCTGGACGCCGCCAAACGACTTCGAGATGCCGGTCAATTCGAGCAGGGCCGGAGCCATCGCCGCGTTTTCGGCCCGCGGTTCAGATCAGGAACTGCTCCTCCATCCACAGCATGCCGTCGGCGTTTTCCTTGGTGACGACGGGGCCGTCGGTGACGATGTTCTTGGGAATGTCGGTTCCGGTCTTGGCGCCGTTGATGACCGCCGACACGCCGGCGATGACCGCGCCGCCATGAATGCGGCAGGACGGGTTGCGCACGGTGGCGAACATCTGGCCGCCCTGCACCGCCTTGATCGCCGGGGGCATCGCGTCGACGCCGCCGATCTTGGTTTCAGTGCGGCCCTTGGCCTGCATCACCTTGGAGGCGGCGAGCGCCATGTCGTCATTGTGGAAGAACGCCGCATCGATCTTGGGATATTTGGTGAGCAGCGTCTCCCAGATCCGCGCCACCTTGGTGACGTCCCAATCGGCCGGCTGCTCGTCGAGAAGCTGGACTTTCGGGAACTTCGAGAGGACGGAATGGAAGCCCTTGGCGCGCCCCTGGGCGCCGGTATGGCCGAGCGCGCCCTGGGTCATCACGATCGTGCCCTCGCCGTTGATCGCGTTGACCAGCGCCTGGGTGACCGATGCGCCCATGAATTCGTTGTTGGGCGCGAGCAGCGACAGGACGTTGATGGTGTCGAGCGGCGCGATCAGCGTGTCCATGTCGATGACCGGAATGCCCGCGTCGATCATCTTGTTGACCGGGGCGGTCAGGGTGCCGATGCCGAACGCCTGGATGGCGACGAAATCCCACTTCTGCGACGCCATATTGTCGATCGCCGAACGCTGCTTGACGGCGTCGAGCTGGCCGTCGAACCAGGTGACTTCGACGTTGAACAGCGAGCCCCAATATTCGGCCGCCTGCTTGCCCTGCGCGCACCAGGTCGCCTGCAGCCCGGCGTTCGAGAAAGCCGCCTTCAGCGGCCGGGTCGCCTTGCCGGCTTCCTTGGCCATCGCGGCGCCGATCAGCGGATTGAATCCGAATCCGCCGAACATCGCGGCGGCGCCCGCGCCGGCCGCGGCGGCGCGCATCAGGTTGCGCCGGCTTTGCGATTCCAGATTTGAATTGTCTGTCAACTTTTCCTCCCGGGCTTTTGGCGTTTGTCGCCAATCTAAAAATACGACAATCCAGATTGGCACGGAAGGCGGCCCGACTTCAAGCAGCGCGGCTGCGGCTGTTTGCAGCGCGGGCCATGCCTTGCGCGCGGGCGTTCCGGTCCGTTAGGGCGCAGCGACCGTGGCGGTCCAGCGGCCCTCGACGCGCTCCGCCTCCTCGGCGCCCGGCCACGGCGGCATGGTGATGGCGAGGAAGGTCAGCGGCGCCTCGCCGGTCGCGCGGAACTGGAAGGCGGCCCCCAGCGGAATGGTCAGCGCGACGCCCGTCTCGACTTCGACGAGGCTCTCGTCAGCGCCCAGCCGGCGCCACATCTGGCCGCGGCCGCCGAGGAAATACCAGATTTCCTCGACGGTCCGATGCGTCACCGCGTGCGAAACCGCGCCGGCGGGCAGTTCGAAATGGGCGAGGCTGCCGCCGGCCAGCGCCGGCAGCAGGCGCACCAGCGTTCCGTCGGGCGCGATCGTGTCCGGTGACGAACCGAGGCGAAGGACGGCGAGGTCGCGCATGAAGACGTCTCCTGGGTCGTTGGCGCGTCAAATCCTGCGCCCGAGGCGGCCCCCCGCGCAACAGCCGGCTTTGGCGCGAAGCCGCCGCCTGCTAAGAAGGCGCATGGTCGAATCCGAACAGCTCAGCGAGTCCGAAGTCCTCGACGAATTCCGCGACGCCGGCGCCTTGCTGGAGGGCCATTTCATCCTCTCCTCCGGGCTGCATTCGCCGGTGTTCCTGCAGAAGATGGCGGTGTTCCAGGATCCCGCGCGCACCGCGCGCCTGTGCCGCGCGCTTGGCCGCCAAGGCGCGCGCAGCGTTCGGCGACATCGATGTCGTGGTGTCGCCGGCGCTCGGCGGCATCGTGCCGGGATACGAGACGGCGCGCTGGCTGGGCGCCAAGGCGATTTTCGTCGAGCGCGAGGCGGGCGAGTTCAAGCTGCGGCGGGGCTTTGCGATCGCGCCGGGCGCGCGGGTGCTGATGGTCGAAGACATCATCACGACCGGCCTGTCGTCGCGCGAATGCCTGGCGGCGATCGCCGAACATCCCGGAATCGTCGTCGGCGCCGCCTGCCTTGTCGACCGCTCGGGCGGCAAGGCGGACATCGGGGTCAGCCGGATCGCCCTCGCCACCCTCGACATTCCCGCCTATCCGCCCGACGCGCTGCCGCCGGCGCTCGCCGCGCTGCCGGCGGTCAAGCCGGGGAGCCGGGCGAGCGTCGGCGCGGCGTGAGCGGGCGCGGCGATCGGAACACGAAAGGACTCTTCGCGTGCCTCCCCTTCGACTCGGCGTCAACATCGATCACGTCGCGACGGTGCGCAACGCGCGCGGCGGCGCGCTGCCCGATCCGGTGCGCGCCGCGCTGATCGCCATCGAGGCGGGGGCCGACGGGATCACCGCGCATCTGCGGGAGGATCGCCGGCATATCCGCGACGACGACATGGCGCGGCTGCGGCGCGAGATTTCCAGGCCGCTGAATTTCGAAATGGCGGCGACCGACCAGATGCTCGACATCGCGCTGCGCCTCAAGCCGCACGCCTGCTGCCTGGTGCCGGAAAAGCGCACCGAGCGGACCACCGAGGGCGGCCTCGACGTGGTCGCCGGGCACGACTACCTGAAGCCCTATGTCGCCGAACTCAGCCGCGCCGGGGTCCGCGTCTCGCTGTTCATCGAGCCCTCGCGCGAGGCGCTGGAGGCCGCGGCCTCGCTTCGCGCGCCGGTCGTCGAACTGCACACCGGCGCCTGGTGCGACGCGCTGGCGCAAGGCGAACAGGAGCGCGCCGGGCGCGAATTTGCGCGCCTGCGCGCCGCCGCGGCGCAGGCGGCGGCGCTCGGCCTCGAATGCCACGCCGGCCACGGCCTCGATTTTGCGACCGCGCGCACGATCGCCGCACTGCCTGAGATCGTCGAACTGAACATCGGGCATTTCCTGATCGGCGAGGCGATCTTCGTTGGCATCGCGACCTCCGTGCGCGCCATGCGCATGGCGATGGACGAGGGGCGCGCCGATGCCGGGTGAGCGGCGATGATCGTCGGCATCGGCGCCGATCTCTGCGACATCAGCCGCGTCGAGGAGACGCTGGCGCGTTTCGGCGAACGCTTCATCGCGCGCTGCTTCACCGACGTCGAGCGGCGGCGCTCGGAGCGCCGGGCCGACCGCGCCGCCTCCTACGCCAAACGCTTCGCGGCCAAGGAAGCCTGCGCCAAGGCGCTCGGCACCGGCCTGCGCCGCGGCGTGTTCTGGCGCGACATGGGGGTCATCAACCTGCCGTCCGGCCAGCCGACAATGAAACTCACCGGCGGCGCCGCGGCGCGACTGGCGGCGATCATTCCGGCGGGCTGCGAGGCGTTCATCCACCTGACCATCACCGACGAACACCCGCTCGCCCAGGCGTTCGTGGTGATCGAGGCGCGCCAGCGGTCGTCCGGTCGCCCTATTTCAGCAGCTTGAAAGCGTGCGGCGACCAGTCGTTGCGTCCGATGCCGGGAATGCACCACAGCATGCACAAGGGTTCGATCGCCCGCGCGGCCTCGACGGGGCCCATGTCCTCGGTTTCCCAGCCGAATTGATCGAGCACGCGTTCGACCGTCTTCTTGGCGGCGGCGTCGTTGCCGCAGATGAACATCGTCGGCTTGCCGCCGGCGAAAACCGGGTTGACCATCTGGCCCTGGCCGACCGAATTGAACGCCTTGACGAAATGCGCGTCGGGATGGGCTTTTTGCAGCCGCTCCATCAGCGAATCCCCGAAGGTCGTGAAATAGGAGAGCACGCCATGGACCGGCGGCCCGCCGCCGATCGGATTGCAGGCGTCGATCACCGTCTTGCCGGCGAGGTTCGACGCGCCGGCGAGGCTCAGCGCGTCAAGCGCGACGGCGCCGCCGACCGCCAGAACGACGATCTCGCCGAACGCCGCCGCCTCGGCGAAGCTCATGATCTTCGCCGAGGGATTCTTCGCCTGCCAGTCGGCGAGTTTGGCGGCCTCGCGCGTGCCGAGCGCAACCTCATGGCCGTGCTTGAGAAAGCCTGCGCCGAGCGTCGTCGCGACGACGCCCGAACCGATGACGCCTATTTTCATGAAGGAGCTCCCGAGATAGCCGAGTTCCCCTTCCCCTTGTGAGGGAAGGTGGCCGAAGGTCGAATGGGGGGTGCGCCAGCCGCCGGGACATCGAGCGAGTCCGGTCTCGGCAGGACGCCCGCGACCGCTCTCGCTAACCCTCCTCCACAAGGGGGGGAAATACGGCGGCCTTCGATTGTCCAATCGTCGACCGTCAAGCGCGCTCCAGATGGCGGGACGGCTTGGGTATGGGACGATCCAGATCGCGCGCCGCCTCGATCCATACGGCAATCGCATCGCGCACATTGGCCAGAGCCTCTTCAGGCGTCTCTCCGTCGCTCATGCAGCCGGGAAGATCAGGCACGATCGCCGCGAAACCGCCGCCTTCCTCTTCCGGCAACGGTTCGACGACAACGGGGTATTCAAGACGAGGCATCGGACCTTCTCACGGCGTCGATGAATGCGACGAGTTTGCGAATATATACTGGCTTGATCGGTCGTTTGAAAGGGATGGTCAGAATCTCGGCGATCGCCGGATGCGTGATCTTGTAGTGAGACCCTCCCGATCGCGATGGCGCGCAATCGACGCCATGCTCGCGGCAGACTCGCTCAACGTCGCCGATCGTCCAATCGAAACGCGGATTGCCGCGCATTCGATCGAGCCGCTTGTTCATTCGCCAAGATGACTTTCGTGCGGGATCGCAACGACGTCGCGCACTTTCGTTCTATTGTCGTCGTCGCTCATATCCTGCGCGCGCGATGTTTGTGGTCCGATCAGGGGAAGGCCTGCAGCGCCAATCGAAACCGCCTCCGTGAAGCTACGGTGGGTTAGCGGACGCGGACGGAAGGCGTTCATGGGGTCCGTCTGCTCCGGCTCATTACCCCTCTTTGAACCGTATCTCATGAATCGGAACCTAGAAAGAACATACCGTTGGCGCGCATCCCGAAAACGGGTGGAAGGTGGGTTGCGGCCACCACCGTTCGCAAATTGCCACGCGTGCCGGAGTAGACCGCCGCCCGGTCATCGCCGTTGCAATGCGCCGCTTGCCCCGACTCACCCCCTCGTCTAACCCCAGCCCATGGCCAGAGCCGCTCCTCCTCCGCCCGCGCCGCCCCAGGCGCCGATCGACGTCAGCCTGCGCGAGGCGCTGGAGGAGCGCTATCTCGCCTATGCGCTGTCGACGATCATGGGCCGCGCCTTGCCGGACGCTCGCGACGGGCTGAAGCCGGTGCACCGGCGCATCCTCTACGGCATGCATATCCTGCGGCTCGATCCCGGCTCGGCGTTCAAGAAATGCGCCAAGATCGTCGGCGACGTGATGGGCTCGTTCCATCCGCATGGCGACCAGGCGATCTACGACGCGCTGGTGCGGCTCGCCCAGGATTTTTCCTCGCGCTATCCGCTGGTCGAGGGGCAGGGCAATTTCGGCAATATCGACGGCGACAACGCCGCCGCCTATCGCTACACCGAAGCGCGGATGACCGATGTCGCGCGCCTGCTGCTCGAGGGCGTCGACGAAGACTTCGATCGACTGGCGCGACAATTATTCGGGCGACGCCAAGGAGCCGGTGGTGCTGCCGGCCGCCATCCCCAACCTGCTCGCCAACGGCGCGCAGGGCATCGCGGTGGGCATGGCGACCTCGATACCCCCGCACAACGTCGCCGAACTCTGCGACGCCGCGCTCTATCTGATCGCCCATCCCAAGGCCGAGTCCGAGCAATTGCTGGCTTTTACGAAAGGGCCGGACTTTCCGACCGGCGGCGTCATCATCGACGACCGCGCGGCGATCGCCGAAGCTTACCGCACCGGGCGCGGCTCGTTCCGCGTGCGCGCCCGCTGGGCCAAGGAGGAGACCGGGCGGGGCGGCTGGGTCGTCGTGGTCACCGAAATCCCCTATGGCGTTCAGAAGTCGCGGCTGATCGAACAGATCGCCAACCTGCTCAACGAGCGCAAGGCGCTGCTGCTCGGCGACGTGCGCGACGAATCGACCGAGGACGTGCGGATCGTGCTGGAGCCGCGCACCCGCGCGGTCGAGCCGGCGACCTTGATGGAATCCTTGTTCCGGCTGTCCGAGCTCGAGACGCGCGTGCCGATGAACATGAACGTGCTGGTCGACGGCGTCACGCCGCGCGTGGTCAGCCTCGCCGAGGCGCTGCAACAATGGCTCGACCATCGCCGCGACGTGCTGCTGCGCCGCTCCCGGCATCGCCTCGCGGCGATCGAGCGCCGGCTCGAAATGCTGGCCGGCATGCTCGTCGTCTTCCTCAATCTCGACGCGGTGATCCGCATCATCCGAGAGGACGACGAGCCCAAGGAGACGCTGAAGGCGCGGTTCGCGCTCACCGATGCGCAGGTCGACTACGTGCTCGACACGCGGCTGCGCGCATTGCGCCGGCTCGAGGAAATGGCGCTGAAAAAGGAGCAGGCCGAACTTCTCAAGGAGAAGCGCGAGATCGAGACGCTGCTGCGCGAGGACAAGCGGCAGTGGCAGACGATCGCCACTCAGATCCGCGACATCAAGAAGAAATACGGCCCGGAGACTCCGCTGGGCAGGCGGCGCACGTCGTTCGAGGCGGCGCCCGACGTCGTCGTCGCCGATCTCGCGCAGGCGATGATCGAGCGCGAGCCGGTGACCGTGCTGGTTTCGCAGAAGGGCTGGATACGCGCGCTCAAAGGCCATGTCGCCGATCTGTCGGCGCTGGCGTTCAAGGGCGACGACGCGCTGAAAGTCTCGTTCTTCACCGAGACGACCTCGAAAATCCTGGTGCTCGCCACCAACGGCAAGGCGTTCACCCTCGAGGCCGCCAAGCTGCCGGGCGGGCGCGGGCAGGGCGAGCCGATCCGCCTGATGGCCGACCTCGACGAGGGCTCGGACATCGCGGCGGTGTGGGCGCACCAGCCGGGCGGGAAAATGCTGCTCGCCGCCACCGACGGGCGCGGCTTCGTGGTCGCCGCCGACGAGATGCTGTCGTCGACCCGCAAGGGCAGGGCGGTGCTGGTGGTCGAGACGCCGGCGGAGGTCCGCGTCGCGACGCCGGCCGAGGGCGACCACGTCGCGGTGATCGGCGAGAACCGCAAGCTGCTGGTGTTTCCGCTGTCGCAGGTTCCCGAGATGGCGCGCGGCAAGGGCGTGCGCCTGCAGCGCTACAAGGGCGGCGGCCTCGCCGATGCGCGGGTGTTCGCGCTGAAGGACGGGCTGACCTGGCGCGATTCCTCGCAGCGCGTGTGGACGGTGGCCGCCGGCGACATCAAGGAATGGATCGGCAATCGCGCCGAAGCCGGCCGCCTGCCGCCCAAGGGATTTCCCAGGAACAACCGGTTCGGGTGAGACGCGCGAAGCGGCCACGTTCGTCGAGTTCCGCGGCGCCGATCGATCGACGCTCCCGCGGTCAAGCGACGGGTCGCCGCCAACCGGCTCGATCGTCAATCGCCGCGCTGCAAAAAAAAAGCGCCGGGAACAGGCGGTTCCCGGCGCCATAGCGAGATTCAGATGCGAAGCGGCGATCAGCCCTTCCAGCCAGCCTGGGTCGAGCAGGCCTTTTCCTCGGCCGGGTGGGACTTCTCCCACGCGGTGATCGACAGCGTCTCCGAGTCCGACATCTTTTCGTTCATGCAGGAGCAGTAGACAGCGAGCACTTCCGGGGTCTGCTTCTGGTCGGCGTTGTCGGACACGCAACGCTTGATCCAGGCTGCGTCATCGGAGCCGGCGAAGGCCGGACCGGCGGCGGAAATCATGGCGAAGGGGGCAGCGATAAGAAGGGCTGCGACAGCGAATTTCATGAGATCGCTCCAAAGAGGACAGATGACGAACCGAGGACACCAGGATGGTGATTCCTCGCCCGCCGGCCCCCAGCGAGCCGGCGCGCGCTAGATTGCACGGTCCGTTCGGTTTGTCATCCCATTCCACGCCAAGCCGTCGCGCCGCGCGGAGCAGTTGCTCAGAACAAATTTGCGTCATCACGCGGCAGGCCATGACGGTTCTGAATCCTGCGCTTGTTGCGCCGCAATGTCCGTTGAGCGTTTCGAGCAAGGCGCGTGCGGCCGCCCGGCGCCTCTCGCCAACCCCGCCGGCGCCCGCTACCATCGCGCGCCCGTTCCGCAAACCCTGGACGCTTTCCATGCCGCACCTGACCGCGCTGGCGACCCTGCTCGCCGTGCTGTTCTATGCCCTGCTCAGCGTCCCGGTCAGCCGGGCGCGCGCCCGGTCGGGCGTCAAGGCCCCGAGCATGGTCGGCGATCCCGCGTTCGAGCGGGCGGTGCGGGTGCAGGCCAACACGCTGGAATGGATGCCGATCTTTCTGCCTGCGCTGTGGCTCGCCGCGCTCTATGTCAGCGACGCCGGCGCGGCGGCGCTGGGGATCGTGTGGATCGCCGGCCGCGCGCTCTATGCGCGCGACTACCTCGAAGCCGCGGAAAAGCGCGGCCGAGGGTTCACCATCCAGGGCGTGGCGGCCGCGGCGCTGTGGGCCGCCGCGGTGATCGGCGTGGTCAAGGCGTTGCTGCCGGCGGCGTAATCGACGCAGGGCTTTTCGCTCGGGGATGGCGGCTCATTCGGGCGGCGGGCTTGCATCACCGCGCCGGACCCCCCTTATAAGCCCGCGCGGCGGATTGAAAGGCGGGACGCATGGGAATGCTTGTCGACGGCGTTTGGAGCCTGGAAGATCGCGCTCTCTCGGATCCGACGGGCCGGTTCAACAGGCCGTCGTCGGTCTTCCGCAATTGGGTGACCGTCGACGGCGCGGCGGGCCCGTCGGGGGTCGGCGGCTTCAAGGCCGAGCTGGGCCGCTATCACCTCTATGTCTCGCTCGCCTGTCCGTGGGCGCATCGCACGCTGTTGTTGCGCAAGATGAAAGGCCTCGAGGGCATGGTCGGCCTCTCCGTCGTGAATTGGTTCATGGCCGAAAACGGCTGGACCTTCGAGGATGGTCCCGGCGTCATTGCCGATCCGGTCTTTCACGCGCGCTATCTTCATGAGATTTATGCGGCGGCGCAGCCCGACTACACCGGCCGCGTCAATGTTCCCGTGCTGCTGGATCGCGCGAACGGCAGGATCGTCAACAACGAATCGTCCGAAATCATCCGGATGTTCAATTCGGCGTTCGACGAGATCGGCGCTGCGCCCGGCGATTTCTATCCCCCGGCCTTGCGGAGCGACATCGACGCGCTCAACGAGCGCATCTACGCCAGCGTCAACAACGGCGTCTATCGGGCGGGCTTCGCGCGCAGCCAGCAGGCCTATGAGGAGGCGACGCGCGCGCTGTTTGCGACACTCGACTGGCTCGAGGAACACTTGGGCATGCATCGCTGGCTGTGCGGCGAGACCATAACCGAGGCGGATTGGCGGCTGTTCACCACGCTGATCCGTTTCGACGCGGTCTATGTCGGCCATTTCAAATGCAACATCCGCCGCATCGCCGACTACGCCAACCTGTCGCGCTATCTGCGCGCGCTCTATGCGCAGCCCGGCGTCGCCGAAACCGTGAATTTCCAGCACATCAAGGGCCACTACTACCAGAGCCATCCGTGGCTGAATCCGAGCCGCATCGTGCCGATCGGCCCTGAACTGCAGCTCGTCGACGATCCCGGGGTCGTCGTGGCCTGAGGCTGAACGCAAGCGCGGGCAGGGGAGACGGACGGCGCCCGCGCATCGCCTCTGAGCTCTCGCCGGAGCTGAAGCTGCTTTCAGCCGGGCATGGTCGAAAGTACGACGATGACGATTGTTGCTTCCATGCTCTGGCGACGAATCGATACGCCGGGCCATGACGCTTGCCGCCTCGAGCAAAACAGCGCCGGCTGGAGCGTGGAGGGCGCGGCGGTCTTTCGCCACCCGTCAGGGCCGGCGTGCATCGCCTATTCCGTGCAATGCGATCACCAATGGCGGACCATGTCGGGGTGGGTTCGCGGCGTTCTCGGACAACGCCCCATCGAATATCGCGTCGCCCATCGGGGAGCGACCTGGACGCTGAATGAGACTCCGGTCCCCGGACTGGAGGCGCTCCTCGATCTCGATCTTGGCTTCACGCCGGCGACCAATCTGCAACAGCTTCGGCGCGTCTCGATTGGACAAGACGAGGCCCGAGGATTGCCTGTCGCCTGGCTCGACGTGGACGCCGGCGCGCTGACGGAGCTGGCCCAGCTTTATAGACGGCGCGGCGAAGCGGCGTTTTGGTATGAAGCGCCGAGCGTCGGATACCAAGGCCTGCTCGAACTTGCGCCGAACGGATTCATTCGGAACTACCCGAAATTGTGGGAAGCGGAGTCGCCGCCTTAGGCGGCTCGGCGGGTCGATCTTTGCTCTCAATGGGTTGGGTTGGCCGCCAATCGAACCGCCGCGCCGTCGTCCGAGCCGCGGCCCCTCCGAAGTCCGATATAGCCGCAAGGCATTGCGTCGGCGCGACGGCCGTGGCAAGCGAACGGCGATGAACGAAACCATCGACGCTCTCCAACGCCCCGCGCCGCGCATCTCCTTCGTCTCGCTCGGCTGTCCGAAGGCGCTGGTCGACAGCGAGCGCATCCTCACCCAGTTGCGCGCGGAAGGCTACGAACTGTCGCGCCAGCACGCCGGCGCCGACGCCGTCATCGTCAACACCTGCGGCTTCCTCGACAGCGCCAAGCAGGAGTCGCTGGAGGCGATCGGCGCCGCGATGGCCGAGAACGGCAAGGTCATCGTCACCGGCTGCATGGGCGCCGAGCCCGATGCGATCCGCGACGCCTTCCCCAATGTGCGCGCGATCACCGGCCCGCAGGCCTATGAGAGCGTCATGGAGGCGGTGCGCGAGGCGGCCCCCGCGCCGCGCGATCGGTTCATCGATCTGGTGCCCGACGCCGGCGTGCGCCTGACGCCGCGCCACTACGCCTATCTCAAGATTTCTGAAGGCTGCAACAACCGTTGCACCTTCTGCATCATTCCGAAGCTGCGCGGCGACCTCGTCTCGCGTCCCGCCGCCGAGGTGCTGCGCGAAGCCGAGAGGCTGGTCAAGGCCGGGGTCAAGGAGCTGCTGGTCATTTCGCAGGACACCAGCGCCTATGGCCTCGACATTCGCTATGCCGCGAGCCAGTGGCCGCGTCCGGACGGCGCCCGCGAAGTGCGCGCGCAATTCCTCGACCTGACGCGCGAACTCGGGACGCTCGGCGCGTGGGTCCGGCTGCACTACGTCTATCCCTATCCGCATGTCGACGAGGTTGTCGCGCTGATGAACGGCGGCAATGTGCTGCCGTATATCGACGTCCCGTTCCAGCACGCATCGCCGCGCGTGCTCAAGGCGATGCGCCGGCCGGGCAATCAGGAAAAGACGCTGGAGCGCATCCGGGTCTGGCGAACGATCTGCCCCGAGCTGACGATCCGCTCGACCTTCATCGTCGGCTTCCCCGGCGAGACCGAGGAGGACTTTTCCATTCTGCTCGACTGGCTCGACGAAGCCAAACTCGACCGCGTCGGCGCTTTCAAATACGAGCCCGTCGCGGGGGCGCGCGCCAACGACCTCGGACTTCCGCAAGTGCCCGCCGAAATCAAGGAGACGCGCTGGCGCCGGTTCATGGAGCGCCAGCAGGCGATCAGCGCGCGGCGCCTGGCGGGCAAGGTCGGCAAGCGGATCCAGGCGATCGTCGATGTCGGCGGCGCGACCGGCGCCAGGGGCCGCTCGAAGGCCGACGCGCCGCAGATCGACGGTACCGTGCATATCGCCTCGCGGCGCCCGCTCCGTCCCGGCGACATCGTCAGCGTCAAGGTCGAGCGCGCCGACGCGTATGATCTGCACGGGATGGCGGTGTAACGCGCAAGGCGGCGATCGGCCGGTCGAAGCAGCCAACGATCCTCAGAGTTAAGTCTTGGTCAGACGGCGCCGCGCGCTGATCGCCCGGACGGCGCGCTACGGCGTCGGCGCCGGAGATTCATCGGGCGCGCCGAAGGGCGCCATCGGCGTGTTTTCGAACAATCGCGGCGCGGGCAGAAAATTCCCCAACGCCGGCAACAGGCCGCGCGCGGCGACCGCGTCGCGGGGCGGCGCGACTCCGCCGCCGGCGTGATCCACCAGATAGAGCGCGGCGATCTGGCGGTCGTCGTCGCTCGCCAGCGCGTAGTCCTTCGTATAGAGGTCGATCATCCATTCGTCTTTCGACCCCTGCGCGGCGCTCTTGGCGATGGTGAGCCACATCAGGCCGCGGGCGCGCTGGCGCGGCACGCCGTCGCCGACAAACAGAAGATGTCCCAGCAGGGCTTGCGCGGGGTGGTGACGCTTTCCGGCGGCCAGCGCCAGCCACCGCGCCGCGCGCATGTTGTTCTTGGTCAGGCCGGCCGAGCCGTCCATATACATGCGGGCGAGATTGTATTGCGCGTCGGGATCGCCAAAATTGGTCGCCGCATATTGAAACATCTCGAGCGCGCGCTCGGGGTCGGCTTTCACCTCGGTGTTGGCGATGCCGTTCAGGCAGTAGACGCCGACCGCGACGAAGGCGTTGGACACCGCCGAAATATCGCGGCGGTCCGGCTCGTCCTCGTTGTAACTCTGGATGAGCTGATCGAAATATTGGTAAGCCTGATAGTCGTCGTGGGGCACGCCCTGACCCTGCGCGTACATGCGCCCGAGCTTCCACTGGGCCAGCGACTGGCCGCCCGCCGCCGCATATTTCAGCGCCTCGACCGAAGACTTGGCGTCGCCGGCGCGCAGATCGTCGATCCCGGCGCGCAACGCCTGCTGCGCGCTCTTGAACAGCTTGAGCGGTATCTTGTCGAGCGTCGCCGGCTGCGAACCATCGAGCGCGACGGCGGGAAACGATCCCGCCAGCGCGAACGCCACCGCCAGGACGGCGGTCCGTTTCGGCGCAACGCGCCTCGCCATCAAGGCGACGGCGCCCCAGCGACCCCGATCGAACGCAGACGCGCCCATCCCAACTCCAGATGCCACGCTCTTCGCGACCCGCGCCGGTTGTCGGCGATCTCCAGGCGCAAAATGAGCCATGACGTTGCTAACAAAGCGAGAAGCAGACTAGCGCGGGGTTTATGGCGCAATCGCGGCGCGTTGAAGCTCGAATTTGCGCCTTCCCCAATTGCTTGAGGCATGTTGCGCAATTGCAACTGTTTTGGGCGAGACGGCTTGGCGCGCGGGCGAACGGAGCCGGCGCGGTCGGCGATTTCGCCCAGGCCAGCCGGAGCGAGCCGGCCGGTCGCCGCGCCGCCGGGCGCCGAACGTCGTGAACGATGTTAAACACCGACATGTCAAAGCGCCAACCGGTTCGTAACCATGGACTAATTTCGCCGATCAGAGAGCCAAATTGAATAAAGGTTGAACGAATAACTTCAAAGAAACTTAAAGATTGCGGCCGTTAATCATCGCCATGTTGGGGCCTGGAAACCCGCTCCCTCCCGGCGGCAGCGACCAAATCGCGCCGACGCCGCGAGACGAGCGACACGTTCCCAGGGGCGCCGCGAGGTTATTGTCTCGAAACGCGACGCCGTCTCGACGCCTTGCTGGCAGGCTCGACCGTCGCGCGGCGGAAGGGCGGCCGATCGGGCCACGACTTTGAGGCCTGCGATCCCGCGCGCTGAATTTGTCGTTTCATTCGTGAAGGCCCGCCATGATCCACGCCATTTTTCGCAAGTTCGTCCAGGACCGCCGCGCCAATGTCGCGATGATGTTCGGCCTGATGGTGGTGCCGATGATTTTCATCGTCGGCATGGGCATCGACTACGGCACCGCGGCGCGTCTCAAATCCAAAATGAACGCCGCCGCCGACGCGGCGGTGCTCGCCGCCGTCACGCCGGCGATGATGACCCAGTCGGATGCGAACTCGAGCACCGCGGCCACCAACATGTTCAACGCGCTGGTGACCGGCCTTCCGCGGCTGATCTACAACCCCGCGAGCGGCCTGACGGTGACCGTCGCCGACGTCGGCCTGCAGCGCAACGTCACCGTCGCCTACAGCGCCCAGTCCCAGAACCTTTTCGGCGGGTTCCTCGGTTCGAACACCCTCGCGTTCGCCGGCTCCTCGACGGGAACGGCCGCGACGCCGCCGAACATCAATTTCTATCTGCTCCTCGACAATTCGCCCTCGATGGGGATCGCCGGCACGCCGGCCGACATCACGACGATGGTGAACAACACCCGAAGCAGGGGGCCTCCACCTGCCGACGTCTCCGGGCGGCCCGCTGTGCGCGCTTCGCCTGCCACGAAGCCTATCCGGCCGGAGAAGCCCGGCCCTCTAGCAATCCCGGCGGCGAAGACAATTACGCTCTGGCGCGAAGCCTCGGCGTGACCCTGCGCGCCGATCTGCTGGATTCGGCGATTACCGATCTCACCAATCAGGCGTACAGCGCCGAGCACAATCCCAGCATCCCGGTCGATCCCGTCTATCAGATGTCGATCAATTCGTTCGACGCCGCTTTCAACCAGCTTGTGCCGCTGACCGGCAGTTTCGTTTCGACATGGGCGACCCAGCTCAGCAGCATGCAGACCAACAACACGCAGACGCTGCTGGTTTACGACAACAACAACGCCTGCAAGTCGACGTCGACGACGAGCCATGGCGTGACGACGGTCAACCCTTGCGGCGCCGGCACCGCCAACAGCGACGCCGACACCAATTACGACGCCGCCATGCAGGGCATCACCGCGTTGATGCCGACGCCGGGCAACGGCACGAACAAGGCCGGCGATACGCCGCAGGAGATCCTGTTCATCGTCACCGACGGCGTCGAGGATGAGATTGTCTCGGCGGCAGCCGGCAGGAATCGACGATGACCGGCACCAAGGACTATTGCACGCCGCTGAAGGCCAAGGGCATCAAGATCGCGATCCTCTACACGGAGTATTTTCCGCTGCCGACCAATTCCTGGTACAGACCAGCACGACATCGCGTCATTCCAGCCGAGCATCGGCACGACGCTGCAAAATTGCGCCTCGTCGGGATTGTACTATGAGGTCGGCTTGGGCCAGGACATTTCCGCCGCCCTGTCCGAGCTGTTTCAATTGGCCGTCGCCTCCGCCCATCTGACGCAGTGAGTTGATCGGCGGGAGTCCGGAACGCCTCGACGGCGGACCGGGCTCCCGCGCGACGCCGAAATCCTCGTCGTTTCGGACGCGACCGACGGTTCGGTCCGCCTGGCTCGGAGCGCGATCAACTCATCGGCCCACGGAGCCGGGCGTATCCATCATCCGGTTGCGGCGAAGGTTGATCGCCTTCGGCTCCCGACAACCTTGAACGGCGATGTCTCGCCGGCGTCGTCGCCGCGGATGGCGTCGAACTCGATACGAGCGACGGAAGACGCGCCGGACCACGCACCGGCAGCGCAAAAGCCGTCATTGTCCAACAGGCCGCCGCGGCGGAGAGATATTTCGACCCGACGGCTTTGCGCGGCCAGCGGGCGTGAACGATCGGCGAAAGGAATGCGGCGCCGGGAGAGCGGGGCTTCGCGGCGCGTCCGATCGGGAGGCGTCGTCCGCCCGTCGAAAGCGCGAACGCCGGATGCCGGGCGGCGGCTTTGCGCCGCGTCATGCTCTATCGTCGACGACGACACAGGCAAGCAGGACGCAAAATGAACCGGGCCGCCTTGGGGCGGCCCGGGACGCGATCGATCCGAAGAGTATCGTGTTACTTCAGGTTGCTCGACACTTCGTTGAAGGTGTTTTGCAGCTGCGTGCCGAGCACGGTGATCGAAACGATGATCGCAACCGCGATCAGCGAGGCGATCAGGGCGTATTCGATGGCGGTGGCGCCAGATTCATTGTCGACGAACTTCTTGAGGGGTCGAAACATCTCGTTTGCTCCTGTTCGAAAATGCTCCTTCCGACGTCGAAGACCACTCGGGCGCCGGGGGTCCGCAAAGGTTAGATTCGCCCAGTTTCGGACAGGTTAAGTCGATCGTATAAAAGGCGGGCTCACCGATAGTTGAACGGGTTATAGTTAAATGAGGCGCGATCGGGGACTTGGTCGCCCCCGGAGGCTACATCCCTCGTGCGGAGAGAATAAAAATTCCCCCGTAGTCCTGTTTCGCGGATCCGAAGCGACGCTCGCGGCGGCGTCCAGATGGGGAGATCGCCGTTGGCGGCGAACCGAATCCGCCGCGCGTCGGCTTCGCCGCGATCCGCCGCCGGCGGGGCGGCGGCCTTGTCATCGCGGGGGCTATTTGTTAGACGACCCGCCTGTCTGCGCGAGCTTCGCTTGCGCGCGGTTCGGCGGCCATGGCGGAACTGGTAGACGCGCTAGCTTGAGGTGCTAGTCCTTTAACCGGGGTGGAGGTTCGAGTCCTCTTGGCCGCACCAGTATTGGAACGGCGGCCTCCGGGCCGCCGTTTCGCGTTGGCGCGGGCGCTACGGCGGCGGCTTCGCCAGCCTGGGCTTCAGGCGACCGAGCGCCTGCTCGGTCTCCGAAATCCAGCCGTGCGGCGCGTCGACGGTCACGCCGGGGCCGGGGCCGGCGACCATGTGAACGACATGATAGCCACGCCGTTTGAGTTCGCGCAGGAAGTCGGGAAGCATATCCGCCGTCCATTGCCGGTTGTCGTGGAGAAGGATCATCCCGCGCTTCACCGCCTCGAGCCGCGCCATGATCAGGTTGAGCTCGACTTTCGGCGGCATCTCGATCCAATCGGACGCCCAGAGATCGGTGCTGAAAGCGCCGACATTATTGGCCGCGAACCACGCCATCAGATCCGGCGTGTCGGCGAATCCGGGAAAGCGGAAGAATGGCGTATGCAGCTTGAGGTCCGTGAGGTCCTTGGGCTCGCCGGCGCTGAAATCGGCGCCGTAGACGACCCTCTCCACGGCGATCATGCCGCGCAGGATGTCGGCGCGCGCCTCGTGGGCGCCCATGTAGCGCAGGGTCGGCTGCGGATGCGTGAACGTGTGATGGGCGATCGTGTGGCCCTCGGCGGCCTCGCGACGCGTCAGTTCCGGAGCGTCCTCGACCTTGCGACCGATCACGAAGAAGGTGGCGCGCGCACATTGCGCGGCGAGCGCCGCGAGCACTTGCGGCGTGGTCGCCGGGTCCGGTCCGTCGTCGAAGGTGAGGATCACCTCGTGATCGGCGAGGGGAATCTCCTTCGGATAGGTCTTGAATCCGACCGCCAGCCCGCCCTCGTCCCGACCTCGACGATCCGCGAAGTTCCCAGCCTGTCCGGGCCGCAGTCGTCGGCGCGGGCGGCGCCGGCGCAAAGCGCGAGGGCGAGAAGGACAGCGAAGGCTTTCAATGCGGGCGCCTCGATTTGGCCAAAGATAGTCGGAAAAAATTGGCGGCGCCGCGCTGCGGCGATGCGTCGCGATCGACCGCGTCCGGACGAATCGGCATATTAAGCAAACGTTACATTGATGCCTCTAGGTTGCGCCAATCTCAGTCTGTGTCTCCGGTCCCGTCGATGCGTCCGCCTGTAGTTCACGCCGCATGTCTCGCCGTCTTGTTCGCAGCGGCGTTGGGCCTTGCCGGCTGCGGCGGCGGCGGCATCCTCGACGTCGACGACGAATATCCGCATCCCTCGGATTATCCGATCCACGGCATCGACGTCTCCAAATACCAGGGCGATATCGACTGGAGCGCGGTCGCCGGCAGCGGCGTCAAATTCGCCTGGATCAAGGCGACCGAGGGGGGAGACTACGCCGACGAGAAATTCGACGCCAACTGGGCGGGGGCCAAGGCCGCCGGCGTGCCGCGCGGCGCCTATCATTTCGTCTACTGGTGCCGGCCGCCGGGCGAGGAGATCGCGTGGTTCGAGCAGCACGTGCCGGTCGAGGACGACGCGCTGCCGCCGGTGCTCGACGTCGAGGCGACGCCGGAATCGCGCACTTGCCGGCGCCGCCTGGAGCGCGAGCAGACCATCGCCGACATGAAGACGATGCTGGACGAGATGGAGCGCCATTACGGACGCCGCCCGATCATCTACACCACCGTCGACTTCTATGCGGCGATCCTGTCGGACGGCGCGTTCACCGACTATCCGATCTGGGTGCGCTCGACCAAGCACCACCCGGCGGTCAAATACGCCGGCCGCGACTGGCGCTTCTGGCAATACCAGGCCGACGGCGCGACGCCCGGCATTCAGGGCCATGTCGACCAGGACGCCTACTACGGCCAGCCCGCGCAATGGCAGGCGTTTCTCGACGGGCCGAAGTAGCGCGCCGCGCGACGGGTTCGCCGGGGGTTGACGGGAACAGGACGGCGGCGAATGTTCTGAAGCGGGCGAGCCTGGAACGGCCGCCCGGCGCGCGGCGTTTGAGCGATGTGGCCGCGCCGGAGGCGGCCGGCAAGCGCCACGGCGATCGGCGGTCTCACGCAATGGCGTCCCAGCCCGGAAAGCGAAGCCCTCATGACCCTTCCCCACTCCGACGCTCTCGTGCTGTTCGGCGCGACCGGCGATCTCGCGGACAAGATGATCTTTCCCGCGCTCTACCAGCTCGTCAAAGGCGGCGCGCTCGACGTCCCGGTGATCGGCGTCGCCTCGCGCAAATGGAGCCTGGCGCAGCTGCGCGAGCGCGTGAAGGACAGCGTCGAGCGATCGGGCAAGGTCGACGATTCCGCCGCGCTGCAGCGCCTGCTGTCGCTGATCGGCTACGTGAACGGCGACTACAACGACGCCGCCACCTTCGCGGCGATCAGGCAGGCGCTGGGCGCCGCCAAGCGCCCGGCGCATTACCTCGCGATCCCGCCGGCTTTGTTCGAGACGGTGATCAAGGGGCTGGGCGCCGCGGGTCTCGCCACGGATGCGCGGGTGATCGTCGAAAAGCCGTTCGGCCGTGATCTCGCCTCGGCGCGGGCGCTCAACGACGTCGCGCGCAGCGTCTTCCCGGAGGATTCGATCTTCCGCATCGATCACTTCCTCGGCCAAGGAGGCGATCATGAACATCCTCTACTTCCGCTTCGCCAATTCGTTCCTGGAGCCGATCTGGAACCGCAACTATGTCGCGAGCGTCCAGGTGACCCTGGCCGAGGACTTCGGCGTCAAGGGCCGCGGCGCCTTCTACGAGACCGCCGGCTGCCTGCGCGACGTGATCGAGAACCACCTGTTCCAGATCGTCGCGCTGCTGGCGATGGAGCCGCCCGCCGGGCGCGACTACGGCGCCGCGCAGGACGAGAAGGCCAAGGTGTTCCGCGCGATGCGCCCGCTCGATCCCGGCCGACGTGGTGCGCGGGCAATACGTCGGCTATCGCGACGAGCCCGACGTGGCGAAGGACTCCGACGTCGAGACGTTCTGCGCGCTGAAGCTGTTCATCGACTCCTGGCGATGGCAGGGGGTGCCGTGGCACCTGCGCTCCGGCAAATATCTGGCGCAGACCGTCACCGAAGTGCTGGTCGAACTGAAGCCGCCGCCGCAGCCGCTGTTCGCCGATTCGGCGCCGGCCGTCGGCCGCAACGATTACTTTCGCTTCCAGCTCTCGCCGACCGCGATCATCGCGCTCGCCGCGCGGGTCAAGCGCGCCGGCAAGGAGTTCGTCGGCGACCAGCGCGAACTCACCCTGGCCGACGAGCATCCGGGCGAACAGCCCGCCTATGCCCGGCTGCTCGGCGACGCGATGGCGGGCGACGGGGCGTTGTTCACCCGCGAGGATGCGATCGAAGCCGCCTGGACCGCCGTCGCGCCAGTCCTCGACGCGCCGCCGCCCGTCGTCCCTTACGCGCGCGGCGGCTGGGGCCCGAAGGAAGCCGACGCGTTGATCGCCGCCGACGGCGGCTGGCACAATGCGGGCGGCGGGACGACGCCGGGGCGGTAGTCTGGACCGCCACGCCGCTCACCTCATTCGCGTCCAGATGACGCCGTCGCTCCACCGAAGGGTCTTGCCGTCGCTGAGCAGCGCGCCGATCTTGTTGAAACACGAGATCGAGTTTTCGGTCAGCGCCCGGCCGCGAAAGAGGCCGCCGAATTCGTTCACGCAGACGGCGGCGTCGCCGTCGATCTGCACGCTTGGCGCGGCGTCGGTCAGGCGGCAGCCGTATGTGCAGACGTAGTCGCCGGACATCGCTCCCGCGCCTTGCGCTGCGGCGGGGCGGACGGGAGCGACAAGGAGCAAGGCGACGAGGAAATCAACGCGCATCGCGGCGCGCCGTGATCGGCCCGGCGATCGGACAGCGGCGCAGCATCGCATCACGCCGTCGCTGGCGATCGTCGCGCCGACGCCGCGAATGCCGCCGCCGGCGCTCACTTGATGACGCAGGACGTCGCCGTGACCTGGGGCTCGGAGAAATATTGCCATTCGCCGCTGCCGATGCGCGGGTACATGAATTCGGAAAAGCCCGGCTTCAATCGGTTGGACACGCTGATCGCGCAGGTCTGGCCCTGAACCTTGATCGTCAACGTCTCCAGGCTTTGCGGCAGGTTGCGTTGGCGCACGAGACCGCCGGGACCGGCGACCCGCCACGCGCCGCCAGTCTTGCCTTCGCTGCTGGATTGGCCGAGCAGTCGCGTCATATGGCTCGACGACGACAAGGCGCCTGATTGCGAGATTCTCTGTTCGTCGACCCGGTTCGCGCCGGACAGGGTGATGTGATAGCTGTGGGTGACCGGAATATTGGGCGTCGGATCGGGTCTCAGCCGATTGAACACGTAGCTGATCGAGGCGTCGATCTGGGTGGTTGCGCCCTGCGCCTGCGCGGCGCCGGACCCCGGAACGCCCAGCGCGGCCAACGCGCCGGCGGCGCGCAAGACCCGGCCGATCAACTTCACAGCGCTCATTTCGATCCCCCGGAGGAAGTCGAACGCCGGGCGAAAGATGCCTTGGCGCATGCCGCAAGGCAAGCGCTTCTTGGCGAGGTCGCACTGCAGAGATCATCGCGCCGTCGAGCACGGCGACCGGTCTATTTGTCGCAGACCCGATTGCCGTCTTCGTCGTAGTGGAATTTCGAGCAATGCCGGCGCGCAGCGCCGTTCGGCCCGGGGCTGGCGTATTCGGGGCCGGGGCCGCCGCCTTGCGGACCGGGCGCGCCATATCCGGGGTCAGGGCCTCCGCCTTGCGGACCGGGCCCGGCTGGCCCGGGGCCGGGACCAGGGCCAGCCGGAGGCGGGGCGCCGTCGGGTCCGGGAAAGCCCGGAGGCGGCGCGCCGTCAGGACCAGGTCCGGCGTAGCCGGGCGGCGGGGCGTAGTAGCCCGGCGGCGGTCCCCAATAGGCGGGTCCGGGGCCGTAGTAATAGCCGGGCCCATAGTAGTAACAGCCGGAAAGGCCAAGCGCCGCCGCGATCGCGAGGGCAGGGCCGACGAGTCTGCGCATCTTTCGAACTCCGGAGCCAAGCGGCCGACCGCTTTCGGTCCGATCGAACGGGACCCGCGTCAAGCGCCGCCATTTCGCCGAGATGGCTCGCATTTCAAATCAAAAAGATGAACTGGCGGTAAATCTTCGTTAGCGATGCGGGCCGCAGCGCGCGCAAAACGGGGCGGCGCTTTGTTCGCCGCCCCGTGTGGCGTTGCCGGGTTCACTTGACCTTGGGGCTGAGCAGCTCCTGCGAGCGCGGCTCGTTCATGTTGGCGGTGGTGATCAGGTTGGCGCCGGTGTCGACGTCCTTGGCCACGCTCTCGCCCTTGGAGGCGGCGAGCGCGGTCTTGATCCCGTCATAGCCCATCCGGAACGGGTCCTGCACGACGAGGCCGGCGAGCGTCCCGTCTTTCGAGGAACCCCACCGTCTTGTCGTCGCTGTCGAAGCCGATCACCTTGATCGTGTCGGCCTTCTTGTTCTCGGCGATCGCCTGGCCGGCGCCCTGCGCCATGATCAGGTTCGAGGCGAACACCCCGCGCAGGTTCGGATTGGCGGTGATCAGGTCGGTCATGATGTTGAGGCCGGTCGTCGCCTGGCCGTCCGCGACCTTGTCGGCGACCAGCTTGAGGCCGGGATATTTGGCGGCGAGCTCCTCCTTGAAGCCCTTGGCGCGCTGATCCAGCGAGCCGACGCCGGGCAGCGAGGTGATCAGCGCGACGTCGCCCTCGTCCTTGCCGTATTTGGCCTTGATCGCCGCCGCGAGGCCGTCGGCGGCGATCCGCCCGCCAGCGACGTTGTCGGTGGTCAGGAACGAGGTGAAGGCTTTCGGAATCGGCCGCCGAGTCGATGCCGATGATCTTGACCTTCTTGGCCGCCTCGTCGATCGGCTTGCCGAGCGCGGCGAACTGGGTCGGCGCGATCACCACCGCGGCGGGATTGCCGGACACCGCGTTTTCGAGGATCGAGATCTGGCCGTTGATGTCGGATTCGGACTGGGCGCCGAGCTCCGGCACGTTGACGCCGAGGTCCTTGCCGGCCTTGCGCGCCCCGGCCAGCACGATCTGCCAGTAGAACGACGTGGTGTCCTTGACGATGATCGGAATGGTCGGCTCGGCGGCCAGCGTCGGGGCCGGCGCGCCGAGCGCAACGACCGACGCGCGCGGCGGCGGCGATGAGAAGCTTCTTCATGGTTCCTCCTGGGGATGCGGGCGGGTCCCGCCCGGGGTTCGGGGCTTTGATTTCCGGTTGGCCGGAACAGGCTTCTTGGGATGACGAACAGGTCATCCGGCGGCGGCCACGGCCGCCTCCAGACGCGGTTGCGGCAGGTCGAGGCCGCTGCGCCGCTTCAATTCGATCACGCCGCCAAACCGGCGGCGCTTCTTGGCCGAGTGATTGGTGAAAATGTCGGCGAGAAAATGATCGAGGAACGGGTTCATGAATCGCTCGATCACTGCGCCTCGATACGCTTGCGCCGCATCGCCGAGCCCGATCGCAGCGAATACCGGGAGAACCTCGCGATCATAGAGGTCGTTGAGATCATTTTTAATGACGGGCTCGGCGAGCAATTGACGGACGGTTTCCGAGGCGTCGGCGCCCCGCGCGGCCCACCCTTCGGCGAGCCAGGTGTGGCCGAGGTTGAGGATGAACAGCTTCAGCCGCTCGTAGCGCGCCAAATCGTCGGTGAGGACGATCGCCGGATGACGGCAGGGCATTTCGAGCCGCGGCTGCCGCTCGACCGCCCACAGGGCGTAGGGCTCGGCGACTGCGCCGGCCGGCTCGAGCGGCTGCGACACGATGCGGTCGACCAACGCGTTGACCCAGATGCAATCCTCCGCCCACCGCGCGAACGCCTCGCCGAGGCCCCAGCCCGCGGCGACGCCGACAACGATGCGCTTCAGCTCGCCGCCATTGCCGACGATCAGCTCGCACGGCAGCAAGGTCAGCGGCGGCCGTCCGGCGGAAAAGCGCGCGAACAACAGGCGGGTCAGCTTGGCGGGGAACGAGCGCGGAGGCGGGCCGTCTCGTTTGTCGTCGGCATCGAGGTCGTAGCCGCGATCGCCGGTGTTGGAGACCGCCCATCGCGCCTCGTTGACGAACAGGTCCTCGACTTGCTCCCATTCGAGGTTGGCGTCGAGGCCGCGGCCAACGCTGGAAACTTCAGTCCACGCGTCGATGACCCCGCCGTCGGCCAGTCCCTGAACATGCACGCGGTAGGGACGCCCCTCGTTGAAGAAGGCGAGGCGCCGCCGGCTGTCGGTCGACGCCGTCGTCTGCACGACCGCGATCCGTCCCGCCGCCTCGCCTTGCGCCAGCGCCTCGGAGACGAACAGATCGACATGCGCCTGGAGAAAGCGGCTCGTCCCGAATTGCATGATGGGGAAGGGCATCGGCTCGCCTAAATCTCGATGATCGCCTTGATCACGCCGGTTTCCGGCCTGATCCACTCGGGAAAACGTTCCGGCGCCTCGCTCAGCGTGGCGCGATGGGTGTTGAGGGCGCCGGTCGGAATGAGGCCGGCGCCCAGCGCCGCGAACACGTCGTCGAAATCCCGCGCCGTCGCATTGCGGCTGCCGAGCAGAGTCGTCTCGCGCTTGTGAAACTCGGGGTCGGCGAAGGCGACGGTCTCACGCACGATGCCGACCAGCACATAGGCGCCGCCATGCGCGACATAGGCGAAGCCGGCGTTCATTGCGTCGATACTGCCGGTGGCGTCGAAGACGCAATCGAAAAAATCGCCCTCCGTCAGGCGCCAGAGCGCCGCTTTCGCGCCGGCGCCGGCCGGCACGCAATGATCGACGGCGATTTGCCGCGCGCAGAAGTCGAGCCGGTCGACGCGCCCGTCGAGCGCCGTCACCTCGGCCCCGCGGAGCCTCGCGAAGATCATGCAGGCGATGCCGATCGGACCCGCCCCGACGACGAGCACGCGGCTGCCCCGCGTCGGCGCGCCGCGGCCGACCGCATGCGCGCCGATCGCCAGGAATTCCGCCATCGCCGCCTCGTCCAGACTAACCGTGTCGGCGGCGACCACATTGGCTTCCGGCACGCAGACATAGTCCGCCATGCCGCCGTCGAGATGCACGCCGAGCACGCCGAGGCGCTGGCAGCAATTGGTCTTGCCGCGCCGGCAGGCGACGCATGTCCCGCACGAGAGATAGGGGATGATCGCGACGCGCTGGCCCGGCCGCAGCCGGCTGGCGGCGCCGACCTCGTCAATCTCGCCCGCCAGCTCGTGGCCGATGACCCGGGGATATTCGCAATAGGGCTGCGTGCCCTCGTAGATGTGCAGATCGGTGCCGCAGACGCCGGCGCGCCGCAAGCGGACGCGCGCCTCGCCTTGCCTGATGGTGGGCTCCGGCCGCTCGACGATCCTGAGTTCGCCGGGATTGGCGCATAGCAGCGCTCTCATCGCCGGCGCCTTCGGTTCGGCGCGCGGCGGCCAGCACAGCGACGCGAAAGGTTCGTCGCGTGTCGCCCGACCGGATCGATGCTGCCCGGCATTTCCACCCCCAAGACTATGCGCTTGTTTATTATCGACAAAAGGGAAACATCGGCGTTCAAGTCAAGCTGTTTTTTATGCGCAAAAACCTCTTGACGAAAACAGGCGACGCGGTCGCAACGCCGTCTCCGGGGCGAGCGCGGAACATGTTTCCTCCGACGGCGTTCATCCATTCGACTGTTGTCGACGCCAGCGCGCCGGCGGAGCGGGGTTCGATAGGATATGAGCGCGTTCCCAAGTAGCGACGCTGTCTATTTGATGTTGAGATTTTGTCGTGGTCAGTGAGTCAGGCGCACACGAAAGTATAAATCGCTCGCGAGGCGTCATGGCTTTGCAAAGCGCGCTTCGCGCCGCCGATGTGCGAACTCTCGTGAAATTTGCCTGGGGGGTCGACGGCTCGAATCGACATGCACGCATAGATTGCATATAATGAGCATCTCAACCGGTAGCGTTCGTGGCGGGCGCATCGCCAAGAGGTCAGTCGTGACCGGACATGTCCGCACCCACAAGGACGGCGTCGCCGCGCGGGCCGACGCGTCGAGCGTCTGGCGCGCCAACTCCGCGCTGTCGTTCGATCGCCCGCACGCCCACGGCCATCCCGCGCGCCTCGCCGCGGTCGCCCGCCTGTTCGGTCTGGACGCCACGCCACCCGATAACGCGCGGGTGCTCGAGATCGGTTGCGCGGACGGCGGCGACATCATCCCGCTCGCGGCGCAGCATCCGCGCGGCGTTTTCCTCGGCCTCGAATTGTCGGCGGCGCAGGCGCGGCGCGGCAATGAGAGCATTGCGCGGCTGGGGCTGTTGAACATCCGCATCCTGCGCGGCGACCTCGCCGCCTTCGATTGGCAGTCGCGACGTTTCGACTACATCCTTTGTCACAACGCCTACCGCCACGGGCCGGCGCCGCTTCGCACGGCGATCCTGCGGGTCATCGCGTCGTGTCTCGCGCCGGACGGCCTCGCCTACATCGGGCACAACGTCCTGCCGGGCTGGCGTCACAGCCAGGTCCTGCGCGACGCCCTGATGAGTCGCTTGCGCGCCGATTGCGACGCAGCCGCGCAGGTCGCGGCGGCGCGCGCCTACCTCGCCGCGTTGAGCCGATGGCGGGGCCCGGACACGCCCCACCACTGCAGCGTGCGCGCCGCGGCGGTCGAAGCGATGGCCATGCCGGATGACTATTTCACGCACGAATTCCTCCAGGACGACAACGAGCCGGAAACCTTCACCCGGTTCATCGGGGAGAGCGCCAGGGCCGGGCTCGCCTATCTCGGCGACTCCGAGCTTCGGACGACGCGGCCTGAGAATTTTGGGCCCGGCGGACGCGTCCTGCTCGAACTGCCGGCGGGCGATGCGCCGCCGCCGATCGAGCAGTCGATCGACATTCTGACCGGGCGCGCGCGTCGCCGCAGCCTGCTCGTGCACGCCGCGCGATCGCCGATGATCGCGCGCGCGGTGAACCACGCCCGCCCGTAGGACTTGAGCTTTCCAGGCGATCTTCGCCGATCGGAGCAGGCGGCGCCACGGCGTCGCGGCGGGCGACCCGGAGGCCGCCCGGCTCCGGGCGCAACGCCACGTCGCGCTCGCGCCCGATCGCTTGCGCGGCTGCGCCTTGCAATCGCCGCCCGGTCCGTTGGCTTTGGGCGCCGCGGCGCCCGGCCTCGAAGGGCGCAAGACCAGCCGACTGGCGTGGCCGCGCGCAATTTCTCGTCGACCTAGCGCCGCGCGAATTCGCCCGGCGGCGCCAGCGAGCCGTCAGTGAAATAGCGCTCGTAACGCTGCTTGAAAGCGCTGTCCGATTCGATGGCGCTCGCCCGCCCTTCGCGGAGCCGAAGCGGCGGATCGTCTCGCTGCTGTTGGGCGCGCAAGACGTTGGTCACATGCCACCGCCAGACTGCGACATCAGGGTCGGAGTCGGCGACGGCCGCGCTGACGCCCCCGGCCGACAGGCCGGCGGCGAGAGTCAGGATGACAGACGTGTGCATGATCGTCTCCCCTCACAACTCTTTGCTTGTTTTTATGAGTCGCGGCGCATCGACGCCCCGACCGCAGGGGCGAGGAAACACTCGCACTCGTGCGACGCCTCGCCTTGCGGCAAGGACTACGCCGTCGTTGTGTCACGATGATGGCGAGCGACCGAAAATTGGGGATAACGCGAGGCGACAGGCGCGTTGCAATGCGTGGGTCGACGGCGATGCGCGATCTATGCGGCGTATCGCGCGAGCCCAAGATCGGATGTGGCGATTTCAGGCTCCGCGCCGCCGACGAGGTCGGCGAGAATCTGCCCGGAGCCGCAAGCCATCGTCCAGCCGAGCGTGCCATGTCCGGTGTTGAGGAACAGGTTGGCGAACCGGGTGCGGCCGACGACCGGCGTTCCATCGGGCGTCATCGGCCGCAGCCCCGACCAGAACGTCGCCGCGCCGAGATCGCCGGCGTCGGGGAAAAGATCGGTCAGCGACGCTTCCAGCGTCGAGCGCCGGGCGTCCGGCAAGTCCTTGCTGAATCCCGAGACCTCGGCCATGCCGCCGACCCGGATGCGGTCGCCGAGCCGGGTGATGGCGACCTTGTAGCTCTCGTCCATCACCGTCGAGACCGGCGCGCGATCGGCCTCGACGATCGGAACGGTGATCGAATAGCCCTTGATCGGATAGACCGGCACGCTCAGTCCCAGCGGCGCGACGAGGCGCGGCGTATAGCTGCCGAGCGCCGTCACATAGGCGTCGGCCGCTGACCGGACCGGCGTCGGTCGCCACGCCTTCGACGCGATCGCCGCCGAATTGCAGGCGTTGAATATCAACGCCGTAGCGGAAATTCACGCCGCGGCTTCGCGCGAGTTCGGCGAGCGCGGCGGTGAATTTGTAGCAGTCGCCGGTTTCGTCGTTCGGCAACCGCAGGCCGCCGGCGATGAGGCCGCGCACGCGCGCCAGGGCCGGTTCGGCGGCGACGCAGCCGTCCGCGTCGAGCGTCTCGAACGGCACGCCGTCGGCGCGCAGCACCGCCACGTCCTTGCCGATCCCGTCGAGCTGCGCGGCGGTGCGGAACAGTTGCAGGGTCCCGCGCATGCGCTGGTCGTACTGGATTGCCGTTTCGGCGCGCAGCTCGATCAATTTTTCGCGGCTGTACTGTGCGAGACGGACCATGCGGCCCTTGTTCAGCCCGTAGCGCGCCGCCGTGCAGTTGCGCAACGTCCTGAGAATCCACATCGCCATCGCCGGATCGAGACGCGGACGCAAGACCAGCGGCGCGTGTTTCATCAACAGCCAGCGCACCGCCTTTTGCGGAATGCCGGGCGCCGCCCAGGGCGAGGCGTAGCCAGGCGATATCTCGCCGGCGTTGGCGTAGCTGGTCTCCAGGCCCGGACCCGGCTGGCGGTCGAGAACCGTCACCTCGTGACCCGCCTTGGCGAGATACCAGGCGCTCGCGACGCCGATCACGCCGCTGCCGAGAACCGTAACTTTCATCGCCGCCTCAGTCGCTTGCCGGCGCCCGCGCCGAACGGGACGTGACAAGAACCTGTGTCGCACGCCGCAGCGACAGCCTCAAGCGATGCCGTGCGCGGCGACGGCGCGCCGCGACCTTGGCGAGATTGCGGCGATTTTCGGTGCACAACCGACGCATTTGCGGCGAACGAGCCTTGCCAAAATCCGTCGAAATGGAACAAGGTGAATTTCCCCGTGATCGTCGTCAGGCGGACGATGATTTGGCGCGTGCGAGTAGCGAGATTCAGACGATGCGACATGGCCTGGTGCGGCTGGCCAGATTGAGCAAGACATTGGGGCTGGCGCTCGTGCTGATGGCGAGCCCCGCCCTTGCCAATCCGGAGCTGGTCGTCGACGTCGACAGCGGTCAGGTGCTGCTCGGGCGGCAGTCGACCGCCAAGTGGTATCCCGCCGCGCTGACCACGCTGATGACGGTCTATGTGGCGTTGAACGCCGTGCGCGATGGACGCGTCAGCATGGATACGCCGTTCGTCGTCTCCACTCGCGCAGCGAACATGCCGCCGTCGAGAATGGGTTTTCAGCCAGGCGTGCAGGTGACGCTCGACAACGCGCTGAAGCTGCTGGTGGTCAAGTCGCCCAACGACGTCGCGGTGACGGTCGCGGAGGGGATTTCGGGATCCGTCGAGGCGTTCGTCGACGAAATGAACGCCGCCGGGACCAAGCTCGGACTGAAGGAATCGCATTTCGTCAATCCGACCGGACTTCCCGACAGCCGCCAGGTCACCTCGGCGCGCGACATGGCGATGATCGGCCGCGCGCTGCTGAAGGAATTCCCCGAACATCACGACCTGTTCGGCATCGGCGCGCTGCAGTTGGGCGACCGCGTCATCCCGACCTACAACAGCCTGATCGGGCGCTACGCCGGCGCAGACGGGATGAGGACGGGTTTCACCTGCGCGGCCGGGTTGAATGTCGTGGCGAGCGCGACCCATGACGGTCGGCGTCTGATTGTCGTGGTTCTCGGTTCATCGTCGGCGAGCGAACGGATGGCGCAGGCGGAGGCGTTGCTCGATCGGGGCTTCGCCAAAAAGAGCGGCGCGTTCGGTCTGCTCGACGCGCTGCCGTCGCGTGGCGCGAAGGCGCCGCCCGACATGCGCGCCGAGGTCTGTGCGTCGAAGGACGACAAGGAGGCGATGAGCGCCGTCGAATCCGAGGAATGGACGGCGCCGCTGATCCCGACGGGCTCACGGGGCGGCGCGCGGAGCGCTTCGCTCTATTACCATCCGCCGCGGCCGCGATCCGCCCATCCCCGCGCGCTCGCCGCGATGCAGCCTGTCCATCTCGACCCGACGCCGGTGTTCATCGGCCCCAAGCCCGGCTGGACCGGCCCGATCGCCGAGTCTCGCACCGCCGAGGCGGTCTCCGAGCCGACCCCGGGCCCGGCGACGACGCGCTCCGACGCCGCGGCTCTCGCGCCGCCGCCGAACTTCCCGGCCCTCGACAAGGCCGCCGTCGACAACAATCGGGCGTCGCCGGAGATGCAAATCGCCGCGCTGGCGGCGCCCGGCGCGCTCGGACCTCAAACGTCGTCGCCCGCCGCGGCCGCGCCGCCGGTCAGCGACGCCAGGATCGCCGAGCCGGTCTCCGGGCGCGAGGCGCAATCGAACGGCCGGGTGCCTTTGCAGGAACAAGGCGGGGTGTTCACGATTCCCGTCACCGTGAATTCGGCGATCAGACTCAATTTCATCATCGACAGCGGGTCGGCGGACGTCAGCATTCCCGCCGATGTCGTGCTCACCTTGATGCGCGCGGGAACGATCAGCTCGACCGACTTCATCGGCGAGCAGACCTACAAGCTCGCGGACGGTTCGACCGTGCCGTCGGTGACTTTTCTCATTCGCTCGCTGAAAGTGGGCAATCGCGAAATCCAGAACGTCACCGCGAGCGTCACCGCGGTCGAGGGCAGTCTGCTGCTTGGCCAGACCTTCTTGAGCCGGTTCAAATCGTGGTCGATCGACAATCAGCGCGAAATGCTGGTGCTCAACTGATGTCTTGATTTCGAAGTCTTGGCGATTTGCATTGTTCGCAGGAAGAATCGTTTGACGGCCTGAAGATTGCCGACGGCGGATTGGGTCCAAGCGAACGGCCGTGGATTTTTGTTGTGCTGGGCGATGAAGGTTCGGATGTCGTTTTCGAGCGATTTTGTCGAACAATGGACGCCGCGCCGATGATTGCTTGGCGACACCCTGCAGCGTAACGAAACGCGCCGCTTGCAACGACTTCTCGAACCCCGGCACGACCGATCCTCGGAGCGCCATCAAAGTGAGCAGACTGTTCTATTCGCTCTCGCTTCTTGTTGTATTGACATTTTTCTGGCGGTTCTTCGTTCCCGCACATGAGGAATCGGACACAAATCTCCTGATCGGCTTCGAAATTGTCCTTGAGCTGGCGGCGTCGGCGGGTCTGATCGGCCTGTTCTTCGTATTGTTATCGCGCTCAAACGAGGACTCAAGACCTCTGCTTGTCGTCGCATTCTGCGTCGCATTCATTGCTAGCCTGGGCATCCTCCTCATGCGGTTCTCGTCGACGGATGGCTGGTACACCGGGCATCGAGTTTATCATCCCGGCTATGGCTTCCTGGAAAATACCCGACAAAATCAGGACGACGTCGCTCGGCTGAGCCAATATTCGATATGATCTGACAGGTCGCTTCGGTGAGGCCAGACCAGCCGCAGGCTGTAAAGACCTCGAGTGGCAATCACGCGGCTTGTCGCACGGGAATTCGGCGGAATGTTCAGGCGGCAGACCGCGCCGGTCGGCTTTGGGATTCCTCGCCGAGTCAGACCACACCCGACGAGCGACTCAGGACGACGCGTTCGCCGCCAATTCTATCATCAAATTAATCCGCGTATCGTCGATCGGAATGGAGAGCAGGGCGCGTAGCGCGCCGCCGTAGCTCTTAGCCGCCACTTCGTCGTCTGCGATATCTTCGAGCGCCGTCGAGCGCTTGGTCTCCGATGAGAGCGTCAGCGCCAGTTCGATCGCTTTTGGAAGTTGCCCGGATCTTGCAAGAGCGAGCGCGATAGCCGCTGAAATCGCGTCGCGTTCGGACGGCTCCGTCTGCTTGGCGAGCGCCTCACGCGCGTCGTCAATGCCGGCCGCCGATTCGGAAGCAAGTCCTGACGCCGCCTGAGCGCCCGCAATCTCGGCTCGTGCGGCGCCGCGATCCTGTTGGCGCATCGATGCGGCGACAGACTGCGCCTCCACAATGGAGTGGGCAGCCTCTTTGACTTTCCCCATGCGAGCTTGCGCCATCGAGACTGCGACCAGAGCGCGAAGGTGTTCCGCGTCATAGTCGATGCCCGCTGCAAGTTCGGAGGCGTCCGCAATGCGGCCCGCCTTCAGCTGCGCGTTCACAATCGACGCGAACGCAATGGATTTGTCCGGCTCCTCAATCGACAACGCATCGCGCAAGGCCTCAACGATCTCGCCAGAATTGGCGCGAAGGAACACGATGACAGTCGGGAACAATATGGAATTTTGCGCCTTGGCGGTCTTGAGAGCGAGATCGTAGGTAGCAGTTGCATTCGGCAGCCCAACGGAGGCCTGCGACTTTGCTATCAGCGCGAGCTGATTGAGCTGCTTGGCGCCCGCCAGCGACTGCGCGGCCCCGACGGCCTGTTCGAAGCTCGCCGCAGCGTCATCGGCGCGGCCTGCGCGCTGCAACGCCGCCCCGACGCCGTTGAGTGCGAAAATCCGTCGTTCGACAGTCTTGATGGATCGCGCTTCCGCGAGGGCGCTCGCGAAGTCGCCGGCCTCGGCATGGGCGATCGCGATGCTGGCGCGCGGTCGGTCTGCTTGAGGTTCGGGAACGGCCTTCGCCGCGCCAATCGCCTGGGCCAGGTTCCTGGATGCGAGTTCGCGCAATCCGTATCTCGCCTCGGCCGCTGCGACAATCGCATCATCGCTCGCGCGCGACGCCGCATCCGTGGTGCTTGCGCCGGTCGAAAGCGCCGCTTCCAGGATACAAGCGCGCGTGGGCGCCGCGATGCAGACGTTGGTCTGCTCGTCTGCCGCGACGCCGCCGACCTGCAGGGCGAACAAGATCGAAGCGAGGCTCAAACTTGAGATCATCGGCCGCATGAGCATTTTTCCAGTTTGGCTTGGGGGCCAGTTCGCCTCGCAGCCGCGGCTATTGAAAATCGTCGCCATCACGCAATGTTTCGAATTCTCTTGAAAAGCGCAATGACCTCCACGGTCCGAAAGACGGCCAAACAGCTCGATGCCTCTGCAATTCGATCAGATCCACGGTCCGCTGAGCGCTCGGATGGACGGGCGTCGCGCTCGTCGCGAGCCGATGGCGCGGGAGGCGACGCCCGTTCACGTCACACATGGCGCCGGCGTCGCGTTGGTCGCAGCGGTCAACGGACGAACGCGACTTCGCTTCACCGGCGCGCCGCGCCGCGTGCGGCGTCGGCCCCCTCATGGTCGCCGGCCACCAGCGCCAGGGCGGCGGGGTAGAGCACGTGCTCCTGCTCCAGCACCCGCGCGCCCAGGGTTTCCGGCGTGTCGTCGTCGCGCACTTCGACGCTCGCCTGGGCGATGATCGGGCCGGAATCCAGTTCCGGCTCTACGAAATGCACGGTGCAGCCGTGAATCCGCGCGCCCGCGGCGAGGGCGCGGGCGTGGGTGTCGAGCCCACGGAACGCCGGCAGCAGCGAGGGATGGATGTTGATGATCCGGCCGCGCCAGCGCGTGACGAACGGCGCGCTCAGGATCCGCATGAATCCGGCGAGGCAGATCAACTCGATGCGATGAATGTCGAGCAGCGCCTGCATCGAGGCTTCGAACTCGTCGCGCCCGACGTAAATCTTGTGATCGACCGCCGCCGTCGCGACGCCCGCTTGCCGGGCGAGCGCAAGGCCGCCGGCGTCGCCGCGGTTGGACAGAACAAGTGCGATCTCGGCGGGAAAATCGGGCGCGCGCGCCGCGCCGATCAGCGCGGCCATGTTGGAGCCGCGCCCGGAGATGAGGATCGCGGTGCGTCGCCGCGCCGTCACAGCTTCAAACTCCCGCCGAGGACCACCCGCGCGCCGTCGTTGGCGACGATTTCGCCGAGGCGGATCGGCGAGAGGCCGTTGTCGCCGAGCGCCCGCGCCGCCTCGGCGCTCCGCTCGGCCGCGACGAACGCGACCATGCCGATCCCGCAATTGAAGGTCCGCAGCATCTCGGCGGCGTCGACGCCGCCGACCTCGGCAAGCCAGCCGAACACCGCCGGCGGCGCGAAGGCGCCGAGATCGAGCGCGACGGCGAGGTGATCGGGCAGGACGCGCGGCAGGTTGTCGACAAAGCCGCCGCCGGTGATATGCGCGAGCGCCATGATCGCGTCGCACGCCGCGATCGCCTTCAGCAGCGGCTTCACATAGAGCCGGGTCGGCGTCAGCAGCGCCTGCGCCAGGGAGCGCGAGGGCTCGAAAGGCGCCGGCGCCTGCCACGACAAGCCGCTGAGCCCGACGATGCGCCGCACCAGCGAAAAGCCGTTGGAATGCAGGCCGGACGAGGGCAGGCCGAAAACCGCGTCGCCAACCTTCAGCCCGGCGCGCGGCAGCAGGCGGCCGCGTTCGGCGGCGCCGACCGCAAAGCCCGCAAGGTCGTAGTCGCGATCGGCGTAGAGGCCCGGCATTTCCGCCGTCTCGCCGCCGATCAGCGCGCAGCCCGCCTCGACGCAGCCGGCCGCCACGCCCTTCACGACCTCCGCGCCGATCGCCGGGTCGAGCCGGCCGGTCGCAAAATAATCGAGGAAGAACAGCGGCTCGGCGCCTTGCACGACGATGTCGTTGACGCACATCGCGACGAGGTCGACGCCGATCGTGTCATGAACGCCGCTGTCGATGGCGATCCTGACCTTCGTGCCGACGCCGTCATTGGCGGCGACCAGCACAGGGTCATGGAAGCCGGCGGCCTTCAGATCGAACAGACCGCCGAAGCCGCCGATTTCCCCGTCGGCGCCCGGGCGGCGCGTCGCGCGGACCAACGGCCGGATGCGCTCGACCATCGCATTGCCCGCGTCGATGTCGACGCCGGCTTCAGCGTAGGTCAGCGAGGAGCGAGGCGTTGAAGTCATGGCGCCCTGGCGTCGAAGGGTTGCGGACCCGGTCGGGTTATAGGCTGGGCCGCGCACGCGCAAGCCGAAGCGGCTATCGGCAGTGGGTCAGTTTGAATTTCCGTTATTGGCTGGAGTTGGCCGACAGGGGACCGGCGGGTTTGGGCAGTCGAAATTTCGACGCCGACTTTCGCTCCGGCAACGCGCCATGGCAGCTCTCGACCCGAAGCTGACATTCCCGGCGTTGCAGAAATCAAGGTTTTTGAGGTAGGCCCGTTCTGGTCCGCGACGCGCGCGGAACGAGGTGACTCACCAGTGCCGTCAATGTTCGAGCCCAGCGGCGCTACCGTTGTGAGCATCGACGGGACCCGGATCGCGGCTTTGGCGCAGTTCGTCCTTTAGTTGTCCCACCTCCCGTTCCAAGCGTTCGATGCGATCGAGAGTGTAGTCGAAGCTGGTGCGTTCCATCGCTTGCAGAAAGGAGAAGACGGCCGCGAGCGCGCGCCGAATTTTCCCCCGCTCTGGGACCAAATGGTTCGCTGTGTCTGTCATCGGAAACTCCTCGCTGGCGCAACGGTGTGCGACCTTTACAGTTGGGACCAACCCCCATCGACCGGAAGTTCGGCGCCGGTCGTGAAGGTCGCGTCGAACGCGAGGAAGAGGACGGCCTTGGCGATCTCGTCCGACGTCCCGAAGCGCTTCATCGGAACCATACCGGTCATCTTCTCCCTAATCTGGTCGGCCTCGCCTTTACCGGGAAACGCTTTGCCGATGATCGGCGTGTCGATGGGGCCGGGCGTCACCGCGTTGACGCGAATCTCGCGAGGAAGCAACTCGGCGCCGAGCGTCCGAGCGAATGATCGCAGCGCAGCCTTGGCCGCTCCATATGTGGCGTTGCCGGGCATTCCCTTGACGTTGGCGATCGAGGTCGTGAGGACGATAGAGCCTCCCCGGTTTATTAAAGGCGTAAGCTTCTGCATCGTGAAAAGCGGCCCTTTGGCGTTCAAGTTAAACATCTCGTCGTAGGCAGCCTCGGTCATGCTCTCAAGAGGCGCTCGGATGCTGAACCCGGCGTTGACGAAGAGCAGGTCGAAGGTGTCGAATTCGGCCTTCACACGAGTGGCGAGAGCGTCGATTTCCGTCAACGAACGCGCGTCGCTCGAAACTACTAGGGCGTCCTTTCCAAGCTCTTTCTGCGCTGAATCCAGACCAGCCTGCGAGCGACCCGTCACCAGAACACGCGCACCCCCATCGAGAAGCATCTTCGCCGTCGCAAGTCCCATGCCGCTTGTGCCGCCGATAATCACCACCTTTTTATCTTGGTACCGCTCCATGTGTATTCTCCTCGCGGGGTTAGGGTTGCTTCGTTGATTTTGAACTGTGTGGTATGATAATCAGGTGCGGAGGATGCGGTCAAGGAATTTTTGAACTATTTGTTTCAAAATACCGTAAGGCCCCGTGGGCGATCATGTAGCCCCGCAATCGCCTGCTGATCCGGGTTACCGGGATCAGTTCAGCCGCGATCAGGGTTCTTCAAAACACCGATCTTAAGTTGCTGCGGAAGACGACGAATTTTTCTATGTCAAGCCGACGGACCGTTTTGGTATCGGCGCTTCCGACGGCGACGCGGGTCTGGCAGGCGAGAAATCGACGCCAGAGACCTTGACGACGGCATGCCACGCGGCTTCCTGGCTGGCGCGATCGTGGAGGTGCGGGTGGCGCTGCGCCTCAATTGGGCCTGAGAACTTCCCTTGAGCCGAGGCGAAGAATTGCCCTGAGACGTCGGTTCCGAACTCCGACGCCTGAAGGTACCGACGGGCCGCGGTCTCCGGCGTCTGATTCATGCCGGGAATGAGGTTCACGATTGGGATAAACAGATACTTCAACGCCGGGCCGGCGTTTCGCACCACCTTGGTGGCGGTCGCCCCACCGGGCGAGACAGCGTACACGGCCATGCCGGAGGGTAGCCGGCGCGCCAGCGCCGCGACCCACCAAGCGATAATGAGCTTCGCGTCGGCATAGGCATTGTTGGGCACGTACTTCACGTTCGGCCCGTTGCGAATCAGGACTTCAACAGCGGCGGCTTGGTCACCCCGGTAGTACTTGGCCGCAAAGGCAGGCACGTCAGTGTAGCTGAACATGGGCACGCCCCCTCGGGCAGGCTCCGCGCCGGCGATAACAATCCGCGCGTTGGGGCTAAGAAGGTTGGCGCGAAGCAACCCAACAGTCAGTTGATGATGGCCGATCAGCGGGGCCTGAGAGGCCTCGATGCCCGCCGCAGTGAGCACGCGCTTCTTACCTGGGACCATCCCGGCATTGAGCAGTAGGAAATCGATCGGCCGACCTCGCTTGACGAGCTCGGTGAGGGCGGACTGGACGCTGGTCGGTGCGTTCAGATCCAGCTCCAGCGGCGTGAAGACCTGTATTTTGGTCTCAGCCGCGAGCTGAGCGGCCGTTTCCTGGGCCCGACCCAGGCTGCGCCCGGTGACGATGATCTCGCGCCAGCCCTCTCCGGCAAGAGTGCGGGCTGCCGCATAACCGAGCCCGGAGGTGGCGCCGGTGACGAGCGCGATCGAATGTTCCATAGACATCTCCGTGGTGAAGGGGGAAGGTCGAGTCGTGAGGCCCCGCGAGGCCAAAGCCGGCTTGCTAATTTCGAACTGTTCGGTTATATATTGGTGCAATGGCGATGGTCAAGGAGTTTTTAACTGAATGGTTCAGAATGGCCCTAAGCCACGCGGACGGCCGCGCAGCTTCGATGAGAGGCAGGCGTTGGAAAAGGCGACCCAGGTGTTCTGGTCGAAGGGTTACGACGGAGTGACGATCGATGATCTCGTCGCCGGGATGGGCGTGGGACGGCCGAGCCTGTATGCCGTCTTCGGGGACAAGCGGACGATATTCTTGCGCGTCCTTAGGGCGTACGCCGAGGCGAAGGGAGCTCTCGCTGCAAAGGCGCTCCTCGCGCCGCAGTCTCTTCGCGACTCGCTCGCCCGTTTCCTGAAGCACGCCGTCGAAAGTGCGACCAAGAAAGGATCCGCTCGGGGGTGTCTTCTCCTGTGCGTCGCGCCGCTTGTGGACGACCCTGAGGTCCGGCAGTTCCTGCAAAACGCGGCCGCCGGCGCGGCAGCGCTGGTGGAAGATCGTTTCCGCGATGGGATCGGCGCTGGAGAAATCCCGTCTGACTGTCCCGTAGCGGTCCGCGCGCGCCAGGTCATTGATTTTGCTCGTAGTCTGACCATGCGCGCACAGATTGGCGCCACGCGCGAGACACTCCTCAAAGACGCCGAGGAAGCGGCCGACTTGGTGCTCCTGCCGCGGCGTGGAAATGCGGCGCCAGAACGTTGATGCCGGATGCATGAAGGTTGGAGCAAGCAACTTTCGCTGGCGCTGCCACTCGGCTTCCTCGACCAGGAACAGGCCCGCGCCCCGCATTGCAAATATCAAAACTTCCGGGACGCGCGCTTGCATGGACCGCTATTCCGACCGAGCGTGCATTCAAATTCGCGCGCGACGCAATGGGAACGGAAAGCGCGGTAGGAACGTCCGCAATCCGCCCACAGCCGTCGACCACGTCCGTCGCTTCAACGTCCGCTCCCGAGGCGTAGCGACAATCGTCTGAACGGCTAATATAGGCGCTATCCTGCCACGCCAGCCGCGTGGCTTGCGTTGATTGGAAGCGGAAATTCAAACTGCCCCACTACCCGGCGCGCCCCGCTTTTCCGGCTCGCGCCGGAGCATGGTAAGAGTGTGGCGCGACGGCGCCGGACTGGGGAGCGAAACCGCATTCGATGGAATATTCCAAACTTTTCCCCAGTCTCCCCAACCTGATCACGCTGGCGCGGCTGTTGCTGACGCCGCTGGTGGTGTTGATGATCGCTTCGCAACGGTTCGCGGAAGCGTTCCTGATCTTTGTCGTCGCGGGAATCTCCGACGGGGTCGACGGATTTATCGCCAAGCGGTTCGATTTGCGCACGGAACTGGGGGCCTATCTCGACCCGCTCGCCGACAAGGCGCTGCTCGTCTCGATCTATGTCACGCTGGCGATTTCCGACGTCCTGCCGGCCGCCATCGCGATTCTCGTGGTGTCGCGCGATTTGATGATCCTTGCCGCGGTGGTGATTTCCTGGCTGCTCGACAATCCCGTCGCGATCCGTCCGGTCCTGGTGTCCAAGATCAACACCACGGCGCAGATCGCGCTGGCCGCGCTGGTGCTCGGCGCCAAGGCCTATGGGCTGAGCCCGGTTCCCGGCCAGGACGTCGCGGTGTGGCTGGTCGCCGCCTCGACGCTAGCCTCGGGCGGCGTCTATATCAGCCAGTGGCTCGACCATATGACCCGTTGAGAGCGATCGATGAAGCAAAGCATCGCCTGTGTGACGTTCATCGCGCCCGCCTATGACGAGGCGATCGCCTGGTTCACCACCGTGCTGGGATTTTCGCTCGTCGAGGATGTCGCGCTGGGGCATGGCAAGCGATGGGTGGTGGTCGCGCCGCCGGGGCAGGGCGGAACGCGGCTGGTTCTCGCCGAGCCGGCCGACGAAGGGCAGGCCGCGCGGATCGGCGATCAGGCGGGCGGGCGCGTATTCCTGTTCCTGCATACCGACGATTTCTGGCGCGACCACGCCAGAATGAAGGCCAAGGGCGTGCGCTTCACCGAGATTCCGCGCAACGAGCCTTATGGATGGGTCGCGGTTTTCGAGGACAAGTGGGGCAATCGATGGGATCTTCTGCAACCGGCCGAACACGCGATATAGGCCGCGGCCCCGCGGGCGCCGCGTGAGCATCGGCCGTCAGATCGCGTTCTGGGTCGGCGCGCTGATTGTGCTCGGCCTGTTCCTGCATCTGCTCGGCGGCGCCGTGACGCCGTTCGCGCTCGGCATCGGGCTGGGCTATCTGCTCGATCCGATCGTGCAGCGGCTGGAGCGCCTCGGGCTCAACCGGCTCGGCGCCTCGATCGTCATTCTCGTCGTGTTCGTCGTCGCTTCGGCGCTGATCGTCATCCTCATCGCGCCGATTCTCGGCGGCCAGATGGTCGGATTCACGCAGCGGCTGCCGAGCTACGTCGTTCGGCTGCAGGCGCTGGCCGTCGACCAGGGCAACGGGTTTCTCGACCGCTATGGCGGGCCGTGGCGGGCCTGGCTCGGCATGAGCAGCCCGCTTTCGTCGGAGCAAATCCAGAAGTCGGTCGGCGATCTCGTCGCGCAGGGCGGGCAATGGCTGTTGAACGCAGTGCGCTCGCTCGCCTCCGGCGGCGCGGCGATTTTCAGTTTCCTGTCGATCCTGATCGTCACGCCGGTCGTCGCCTTCTACATGCTGGTGGACTGGGAAAAGATGCTGGCGACCATCGACGGCTGGGCGCCGCTCGACCATCGCGACGCGATCAGGCGGATCGCCGGCGAGATCAATCACGCGCTGGCCGGCTTTCTGCGCGGGCAGGCGCTGGTGTGCCTGGCGCTCGGCCTTTGGTACGGAATCGGCCTCACCCTGATCGGGCTGGACTTCGGATTCCTGATCGGGATGGTCGGGGGATTGTTGAGTTTCATCCCCTATCTCGGCGGCATCGTCGCGCTGGTCGTGGCGCTCGGCGTCGCCGTGGTCCAGGGCTGGCCGAGCTGGAGCCTGTTTTTCCTCGCTTTGCTGGTGGTCGGCGTCGGCCAGTTCCTCGAAGGCAACGTGCTCGCGCCGAGGCTGGTGGGCAAATCGATCGGCCTCCATCCGGTGTGGCTGATGTTCGCGCTGGTCGCTTTCGGCGATTTGTTCGGCTTTGTCGGCCTGTTGATCGCGGTGCCGATGTCGGCGGCGATCGGCGTGCTGGCGCGTCACCTGCTGGCGGTCTATCTCGTCAGCCCGGTCTACCGCGGCCGCCGCGGCGTCGAAGCGCAGATCGAGGCAGGCGGGAAACCATGATCGGTCCGGCCCGCCAGTTGCCGCTCGACCTGCCTCATGAGCCGAGCTTCGCGCGCGAGGATTTCCTCAGCGGGCCGGCCAACGCCGACGCCTTGCGCGCCATCGACGCGTGGCCCGACTGGCCCGGTCGGATGCTGCTGCTGATGGGGCCGGCCGGCTCGGGCAAAAGCCATCTCGGGGCGATCTGGGCGCGTCGCGCCGACGCGGCGGTGGTCGAGGCGGCGGCGCTCGCCGGCGCGCGGCCGGCCGATCTGGCGCGTTGCAAGGCGATCCTCATTGAAAACGCCGATCGTGTCGCGGGGGCGGAAGCCAATCTGTTCCATCTGATCAATCTGGCGCGCGAGAGCGAGGCCGGCGTGTTGCTGACAGCGCGCAGCGCGCCGGACCGCTGGGGGCTGAGCAAGCCCGATCTTCACTCGCGGCTGCGTCTGGCCCCCCTCGTCACGCTCGGCGAGCCCGACGACGCCCTCGCGCGCGCCGTGCTGTTCAAGCTGTTCAGCGACCGCCAGCTCGCCGTCGAGCCCACCGTCATCGCCTATATCGCGCTGCGCATCGAGCGCTCGCTGTCGGCTGCCCGGGCGATCGTCGAGGCGCTCGACCGGGAGGCTCTGGCGCGCGGCAAGGCGGTGACGCGGGCGATGGCCGCGCTGATCCTGAAGGACGGCGCGGGCGAAGGGTGAGCGGCGACCTGTTTGCGTCGTCGGGATTCTGTCGCACAATGGTTGTAATCGAACGCGCTGCCCCCGTTCGACCGACCGATGGAGAGATGCTTGGCCCGCCGCGCCGCCTCAAAGGAAACGCCGACCTTCGCCGGGGAGGAGGCGCTCGCGCCGTTCGAAATCGGCGTCGGGGAGGACGATATTCTTTCCGCGCCGTCGCGTTTCATCAACCGCGAATTGTCGTGGCTCGAGTTCAACCGGCGGGTGCTGGAGGAGGCGGCCAACCTCAGCCATCCGCTGCTCGAGCAACTGCGCTTCCTGTCGATTTCGGCCAACAACCTCGATGAATTCTTCATGGTGCGGGTCGCCGGCCTGGTCGGACAGGTGCTGTCGGGCGAGACGACGCCGTCCGAGGACGGCCTTTCGCCGGCCGAACAACTGGCCCGCCTCGGCGACCGGGTTGGCCTGCTGGTGGCTTCGCAGCAGGCGCGCTGGCGCCACCTTCGCGGCGATCTCGCCGACGCCGGCATCGTGATCGTCGACGCCGCGGATGTGGTCGGCGACGAGCGCCGGTGGCTCGAGGATTATTTTCTGCTGCATGTCTTTCCGGTCCTGACGCCGCTGGCGGTCGATCCGGCGCATCCGTTTCCGTTCATTCCCAATCTCGGCTTCACCGTCGCCGTCCAGGTCGAACACGTGAACGAGGGGCGCAGCATGAGCGCGCTCATTCGCGTGCCGAGCAAGATCGAGCGGTTCGTCAAGCTGCCGGACATCGCGCCGGCCGGCGTCCAGCGCTTCGTGACGCTGGAGCAGATCATCGTCGCGTTCACGCCGCAGCTGTTTCCGGGCTTCCGGGTCATCGGGCAGGGCAGCTTCCGGGTGATCCGCGACAGCGACATCGAAATCGAGGAGGAAGCCGAAGATCTGGTGCGCCTCTTCGAGAGCGCCCTGAAGCGCCGCCGCCGCGGCTCAGTGATCCGCCTCGAGATCGAGGCGTCGATGCCCGAGACGCTGCGCGCCTTCGTCACCGGCGACGTCGACGTGGTGGCCGCCGGCGTGTTCGTCGTCGACGGCATGCTGGCGCTCAACGAATTGTCGCAGCTCGTCTCGCTCGATCGGCCTGACCTCAAGTTTCCCCCCTACAACGCGCGGTTCCCCGAGCGCGTGCGCGACAACGGCGGCGATTGTTTCGCGGCGATCCGCCAAAAGGACCTCGTCGTCCATCACCCCTACGAATCCTTCGACGTGGTCGTGCAGTTCCTGTCGCAGGCGGCGCGCGATCCTTCCGTCGTCGCGATCAAGCAGACGCTGTATCGCACCTCGTCGGACAGTCCGATCGTCCGCGCGCTGGTCGAGGCGGCCGAGGCCGGCAAGTCGGTGACGGCGCTGGTCGAACTCAAGGCGCGCTTCGACGAAGAGGCCAACATCCGCTGGGCGCGCGATCTCGAGCGCGCCGGCGCACAGGTGGTGTTCGGCTTCATCGAATTGAAAACCCACGCCAAGCTCTCGATGGTGGTGCGCCGCGAAGGGGGCTCGCTGGTCACCTATTGCCATGTCGGGACCGGCAATTATCACCCGGTGACGGCGAGGATCTACACCGACATTTCGTTTTTCACCGCCGAGCCGACGATCGGCCGCGACGTGTCGCGCATCTTCAATTTCATCACCGGCTATGCGGAGCCTGACGAACTGGAATTGATGGCGATCTCGCCGATGATGCTGAAGAAACGGCTGCTCCGGCATATCGCCGAGGAGATCGCGTTCGCCAGGCAGGGCAGGCCGGCGGCGATCTGGGCGAAATGCAACTCGCTGGTCGATCCCGAAATCATCGACGCGTTTTACGCGGCGAGCCGGGCGGGCGTCGAGATCGATCTGGTCGTGCGCGGCATCTGCTGTCTGCGCCCCGGGGTCCCCGGTTTGTCCGAACACATCCGCGTGAAATCGATCATCGGCCGCTTTCTCGAACATGCGCGAATCTACGCGTTCGGGGGCGGCCATGGGCTGCCCGACGCCAAGGCGCATGTCTATCTGTCCTCGGCCGACCTGATGCCGCGCAACCTCGACCGCCGCGTCGAGGCGATGGTCCCGGTTCTCAATCCGACGGTGCATGAGCAGGTGCTCAATCAGATCATGGAAGCCAATCTGATGGACAACCAGCAGAGCTATCTTGTATTGCCCGATGGATCGAGCGAAAGGATTGCGCCGGCCGAAGGCGAGGAGCCGTTCAACGCGCACAAATACTTCATGACCAATCCCAGCCTGTCGGGCCGCGGCAAGTCGCTGAAGGAATCGAGTCCGCGCTCGCTCGCCATGAGGAGGCCGCGAACCTGATCGCGCCTTGCGAATTTAAAGGGGGTCCATGTCAACGTTTGAAGCGCGAGGGCGTTTGCCCGGCGAGCCGGTGGCGATCGTCGATATCGGCTCGAACTCGGTGCGTCTGGTGTCCTACGAAGCGCTGACGCGCTCGCCGACGCCGACATTCAACGAGAAAGTGCTGTGCGGCCTCGGCAAAGGCGTTGCAACCACCGGATTCCTGACCGATGAATCGGTCGCCAAGGCGCTGGCGGCGCTGCAGCGGTTCAAGGTTCTGTGCCGCACGATGCGCATCGACGACGTCCGCGCCATCGCCACCGCCGCGGTGCGAGACGCCGCCAACGGCCCGCAATTTCTCGAACTCGCGGAACTGGCGATCGGCTGCAAGATCGAACTGCTCGACGGGCCGCGCGAAGCGCAGTTGTCGGCGCTCGGCGTGTTATGTTCGATTCACGAGCCGGACGGCGTCGTCGGCGATCTTGGCGGCGGCTCGCTCGAACTGACCGATGTCGCGGAGGGCAAGGTCGGGCGCGGCATGACGCTGCCGCTGGGCGGTCTGTCGCTGATGGACCTTTCCGAGCGCTCGCCCAAGAAGGCGGTGCGCTTCGTTCGCGAGGCGCTCGCCAAGGCCAAGCCGCTCGACAATCTGGCCGGGCGCACGTTCTACGCAGTCGGCGGGACGTGGCGCGCGCTGGCGCGCCTGCATATGCGCCAGCGGCAATATCCGCTGAACGTCATGCACAATTACGTCATCCCGTCGCGCGACGCGCTCGAATTCGCCAAGCTGGTCGAGCGCATCGAGGCCGACGCGCTGTTGTCGATCGAATTCGTCTCGGCGGCCCGTCGTCCGTTGCTGGCCTATGGCGCGGTGGTTCTGGAAGAGATCATTCGCAAGTGCGGCCCGAAGGAAATCGTGATGTCGGCCCTCGGCGTGCGCGAGGGCATGCTCTACCAGCGCCTGTCGCAGGCCGAACGCGACCAGGATCCGCTGCTGGTCGTCGCGCAGGAATTCAACGGCTTGCGCTCGCGCGAGCCGGCCCATGGCGAGGAGCTTTTCGCCTGGACCAGCCAAATGATGAAATCGAGTCATCTCGACGAGACGCCGGAGGAGGAGCGGCTGCGCCACGCCGCCTGCCTGCTCGCCGACGTCGGCTGGCGCGCCCATCCCGACTATCGCGGCGAACAATCGTTGAACCTGATCGCCAACGCCGCGTTTATCGGCGTCGACCATCCCGGACGGGCCTTTCTGGCCCTCGCCGCGTCCTACCGTCACGTGTCGGTGGATCAGGAGGTCGGTCCGAACTTGCGCTCGCTGGTGTCGGCGCGCCTGATCGATCGCGCGCGCATTCTCGGCGCGGCGATGCGCGTTGCTTACATCGTCTCGGCGGCGATGCCCGGCGTGTTGCCGCGCGCTCCGATGATCTGCGTCGGAGGCAAGGTGCTTCTGACGTTGGCCCCCGATCTGGCGCCGCTCAACAGCGACCGCCTGCAAAACCGTCTCCGGCAATTCGCCCGTCTGATCGGCGGCGATCCGGAGATCAGGGCGGCGACGGCGCTCGGCGGAGCGCCGCCCGAGAGCCGGCTGGTCGCCGCCGGCTGAGCCGCGCCGTCGCACGGCGTTGTTCAGACGCCGCCAAGCAGGCTCCCTCCGGGCAACCAGCGAATCTATATTTGGTCGTTCAGGTCATCACAAAGAAAACCGACGGCTCCTCTTGGCGATTTGCAGAAATGATGCTACCGCTCAAAAAAGTGAAAGTTTTCAAGCGTCAGCTTGCTTCAAACATGGGCGGGGGGATTCTTCGATGACGACCATCTCAAGTTGGAAAACGGCGGTATCGGGCACTTTCGGCACTCCGGGCGATTGGTCTCTGGGGGCAGTTCCGACCATCACCACGGGCATCGCCCTCACGGTGGCGGGCACCCCCTATGTCGTCACAAGCTCGAAGAACAACGCGGTGTTGAGCGCGGCGATCGCCTCGAACGCCACTCTGGATATTGCTCTCGATCAATTCACCATCGCGGGTAATCTGGCCAACGAGGGCGTCATCGAAGTCGGCCCCGGCGGCACCCTGGCGCTCGAAGCCGGGGGATACGACAATAGCGGCGCGATCACGGTGAACGGCGGCGCGTCGGCCGCCGCGACCGCCATGATCGACATCACTGGCAGCATGGTGCTCAGCTCCGGCGGGACCGTGACGCTGGCAGACAGCGCGTTCAGCGAAATTGTCGGCGGCACAAGCTCAAACAAGGTTGAGTTCTCCAACGACTCCAACACCATTTCCGGCGCCGGAACTCATTGGCGACGTCAATATGTTCTTCTTCAACAACAAGAGCGGCGTTGTCGACGCTGACGACTCGCTGCGCCTGAGAATCGTCGGGGCGGTCGGCACAATCGCCGCGGGCACGCAGAGCGACGACAATGCCGGGACGATCGAGACGACCGGGGCCGGTGGCCTCTCCATCGATACCGACATGAACAACAACGGCCTGTTGCTGGCCGACGGCGCGGGAGCGCTGACGATTGGCGTCGGGTCGCTCGCGAACAGCCCGACGCTCGACGGCATCGGGGACATCAAGGCGCTGATATCGGGCGCTGCGATCGATCTCGACGACGCCACGATCGAGTCGGGCGGCATCATTTCGGATGTCGCGGGCAGCACGATCCGCTCGGTCGCCGGCACGACAAACCTTCTTCAAAGCGGAAAAATCGTGAATGCCGGCCTGCTGATGGTTGGCGCGGGGTCGACCCTCACCCTCAATGCCGCGGTTGAAAACACCGGCGAGATCGAATTGGGCGGGACGACGACGGCGACGCAGCTCCTGGTCGGCGCGAGCGGCTCCTTGCTGCTGGATGCCGGAAGGGTGGTTTTGACGAACTCGGCCGAGAATTTCATCGGGAGCGCCGCAAGCGCCGCCACGAGTGGCGCGCAACTGACGAATTCGACCAACATCATCACCGGTTCGGGCACCATCGGCGACGCCAATTTGCGTTTGGTGAACCTGACCGGAGCGGTGATCGACTCGACGGGATCTGTCGGAATGACTCTCGTTGGCAACACAAATTCCAAGCTCAGTTCCGACTACAATGACGGACTTATCGAGAATACCGGGTCCGGCGGCCTGACGATCGAGAACGTCTGGAGCGACGCCGGAACGATCAAGGAGGCGGGAACCGGCAACTTGACGTTGCTGAATTTCTCCAACACCGGCGGTGGCGGATATATTTCAGAGGACGCCCTGGTAGGTGATTTGAATTTGACGAATGCGTCCCTCGCCAGCAGCTTCCTGACAAGCGTGGCGGGAAGCACCATCAATATCACGTCTGGTTCCACCAGCACGATTGACGAAGCTATTTTTACGCACGGTTCGGTCGATGTGGACTCTTCAACGTTGATTGCCGACAATGATTATTACAATTATGGCGCGATCAATCTGGAAGGTTCTGGAACAGCTTCCGTGCTCGAGCTCAATGGGACGTTGCAGCTCAGGGGCGGCGGTGACTTGAACCTTGAGAACACTGCGGGCAATTCCATCAAGACGAATGGCTCGGCTCAGACTTTTGAAAATATCAATGATACGATTTCCGGTTTTGGCACAATCGGCGATGCCAATATGTTCTTCAAGAACAGTCTCGATGGCACAGTGGACGCGAATACCGCGAACCTCTTGACGATAAACGCTGGCGGCGGCGGAACGACTGGATTGTTCAACGCTGGAACGCTTGAGTTGACCAGCACGGGCGGCTTGACGATCGACGGCTTGCTGACCAACGAAGGGACGCTCAACGCAAGCAGCGGGGCGATCGACGTCACCGGCAATGTCCAGGGAGGCGGCGTATCGACGATCAGCGGCAATGGCTCCATTGAATTTGGCGGATCGGACTTCGAGGACGTCACGTTCGAAGCGGGGGCGACAGGCAGCCTGATTCTTGATCAATCGTCCCTTTTCACCCCTGATGTAATCTACGGCTTCGGGTCAGGCGATGAAATCGATCTCAAGGACGTCAACTTCGCGACCCTGAAGCCGCTCACATTTGGCTCCGCCCTGAATGAGGCGAACTTGAGCGTCACCGACGGGACCCATACCGCCAATTTGAATTTCATCGGGAATTATACGGCGGGGTCTTTCACCCTGGCCGCGGATGGCCACGGTGGAACGCTGGTGAAGTGAGGCGACGGCCTTGGGGCATCCAGCCCCGGGACGGCGGCGGCGCCGGAGCTTGTAACCGCTTTACGCGCGGACCGTTTTCCCGGGCTCGACTTCGGCGTCGCGCCATTCCAGCGTGACCACCTTGCCGTCCTCGACGGTCAGCGCCAGGCGTCCCCGCTTGAGTTCGAGCGCCCGCGCGCCGAATAGTTTTCGCCGCCAGCCTTGCAGGGCGGCGACGTCGGCGCGGTCGTCGGCGGCGATCATTTCGAGATCGTCGACGGTGGCGATCATCTTGCCGGCGACGCCGCTCTGGTCGCACACCTGCCGCAACAGCACCTTGAGCAATTCCACGGTCGCGGCGCAGCCCGGCGGCGCGCGCTTGTCCCGCTCGATCTTCGGCAAGGTCTTGAGGTCGCGCGCCAGGCCCAGTTCGACCGCCTGCAGGATTTCGGCGCCGGCTCGCGCCCGCTCCATGCCGCGCGGGCAGGCGCGCAGGTTGGCGAGCGCGTCGGCCGATCGCGGCGCGGCCAGCGCGATTTCGACCAGCGCGTCGTCCTTGAGCACCCGCGAGCGCGGCACGTCGCGGGCCTGCGCCTCCCTTTCGCGCCAAGCCGCCAGCTCCATCAGAACAGCCAGATCGCGAGGTTTTTTCGCGCGATTCTTGAGCCGCTCCCAGGCGTTCTCGGGATGCTGTTCGTAGGTCGAGGCGGAGGTGAGAATTTTCATCTCGTCCTCCAGCCAGGACAGCCGTCCCGACTTGTTCAGCTTTTCGACCAGCACGCGGTAGATGTCACGCAAATGGGTGACGTCGGCGATCGCATAGTCGATCTGAGCCTGGGCCAGCGGGCGGCGCGACCAGTCGGTGAAGCGCGACGACTTGTCGACCGCGACATGGCAGATCGAATTGACCAGCTCGCTGTACGAGACCTGGTCGCCGTAGCCGCAGACCATCGCCGCGACCTGAGTGTCGAACATCGGCTTGGGCACGACGCCCGCCAGTTTCCAGAAAATCTCGACGTCCTGCCGCGCCGCGTGGAACACCTTGACGACGTTTTCGTCGGCCATCAGCGCGAAAAGCGGACTGAGATCAAGGCCCTCGGCCAAGGCGTCGATCGCCAGCGCCTCGTCATCGGAGGCGACCTGAACGACGCAAAGCATCGGCCAGAAGGTGGTTTCGCGCAGAAATTCGGTGTCGACGGCGACGAACGGATGGCGCGCGAACCGCTGGCAGGCGGCGGCGAGTTCGTCGGTCTCGGCAATCAAGTTCATCAATCGTCCATAATGGAAAGGCCGGTCAGGCGCCAGACTGCGCGGCGCTATTTGGGCGCCGCGGCGGCGATCTTGGGGCGGTCCTTGCGCTGCGGCGCGGGCGGCGTGCTTGGGCATCCCCAGGCGCTTGTCGAGATAGGCGCCGACGGTGGTCTGGAGACTGTCGATGCAGTCTTCGAAGAAATGATTGGCGCCCTTCGATCACCGCATGTTCGATCAGAATGCCCTTCTGGGTCTTCAGCTTCTCGATCAGGCCCTGAACCTCCTTGAGCGGCGCGACGCGGTCGCGATCGCCGTGGACGAACAGGCCCGACGACGGGCAGGGCGCCAGGAACGAGAAATCGAAGCGGTTGGCCGGCGGGGCGATCGAAATGAACCCCTCGATTTCCGGGCGGCGCATCAGCAACTGCATGCCGATCCATGAGCCGAACGAAACGCCGGCGATCCAGCAGGCGCGCGCCTCCGGGCTGATCGACTGGGCCCAATCGAGCGCCGAGGCCGCGTCGGACAATTCGCCCTGGCCGTGATCGAATGCGCCCTGCGAGCGCCCGACGCCGCGAAAATTGAATCGCAGCACGGAAAAGCCGCGCTCGGCGAACGCGTAGTAGATGTTGTAGACGATCTGGTTGTTCATCGTTCCGCCGAATTGCGGATGCGGATGCAGCACGATGGCGATCGGCGCGCCGCGCTGCTTGGCGGGATGAAAACGGCCTTCGAGTTGACCGGCCGGGCCGTTGAAAATCACTTCAGGCATCTCGCCTCCAGATTGTTTCGCCCGACGCCGCCTCGCGCCGCGCGAACTCCAGCGCCCCGCCGCGCCCTTGACATCCCGCCGCCCGCGCCGCACAGCTTGCAGCGGAACGGCTCTGGCGGCTTTGGCGGCGAGACGGCGAAGCGCGCATCGAAAATCGCGGCGGGAACGGCGCGGAATGCGCGTTCTAGCACGGTTCGCCGCAGCAAATGCAAGACCAAAACGCTGGATCTTCGGCGTTTCGCCCTGTCAATCAACCGGCGACGATCGGCTGTTCTTCGCGCATATAATATTCCGGCGGGTGTTTTGAAGCAGGCGCGGCGCAGCTATCTCGATTTCAACGCGACGGCGCCGTTGCGCGCCGAGGCGCATGACGCCTGTCGGGCGGCGCTCGATGTGACCGGCAATCCGTCGTCGATTCACGCCGAAGGGCGCGCCGCGCGGGCGCTCGTCGAGGACGCGCGGGAGGCGGTCGCGCGGCTGGCGGGCGCGCCGGCGCAAGGCGTGACCTTCACCGCGGGCGGCACCGAGGCCGCCAACCTGGCGCTGACGCCGGCGATCGCCGCGCCGGGCCGTGCGCCACCGGTCCGGCTGATCGTCTCGGCGGGTGAGCATGCCTGCGTTCTGAAGGGCCATCGCTTCGCGCCCGCGGCGGTCGAGCGCGCGCCGCTGCGCGACGACGGCCGGATCGATCTTGGCGCGCTGACCCAGATGCTCGTGCGAAGCGGCGCCGGCCCGGCGATGCTGGCGTTGCAGGGCGCCAACAACGAAACCGGCGTCATCCAGCCGGTCGCCGAGGCGGCGGCGCTGGTTCACGCGGCGGGCGGCGTCGTCGTCTGCGACGCCGTGCAACTGGCGGGACGTGCGCCGGTGTCGGTCGCCGAACTCGGCGCCGACTTTGTCATCCTGTCGGCGCACAAGCTCGGGGGGCCCAAAGGCGCGGGGGCGCTGGTCGCCGTGCCGGGCGTCAGCATCGCCGAGCCGCTGGTGCGCGGCGGCGGCCAGGAGCGCGGCCTGCGGGCGGGCACCGAAAATGTCGCGGCGATCGCCGGTTTTGGCGCGGCGGCGCGGGCGGCGATGGCCGATGGCGCGGGGGAGGCCGCGCGGCTGGCCCGGCTGCGCGACGCGCTCGCCGCCCATATCGCGGCGAGCGCGCCAGATACGGTCGTTTTCGGAGCGGACGCCCCCCGCTTGCCCAACACCCTGTGCTTTTCCGTCCCCGGCCTCGGCGCGGAGACCTTGCTGATCGCGCTGGACCTGGCGGGGATCGCCGTGTCGTCCGGTTCGGCCTGTTCGTCGGGAAAGGTCGCCCGCTCGCACGTGCTCGACGCGATGCGGATCGATCCACAGCTTGCCGGCGGGGCGATCAGGCTGAGCCTCGGCTGGTCGTCCGATGAAGCGGATGTCGCCCACTTCGGCGAGGCGTTCGCGCGGATCGTGGCGAGGATCAGGCGGGGCAGGAGCGCGGCTTGACGCTCCAGACAAACGCCCTTCCTCGCGCCGCTCGCCTTTGGTATATATCATGATAGCTTCAAGGAGGCGCCTTTGGCCCAAACCGCCAAGCTTTTCCAGAACGGCCGCAGTCAGGCCGTTCGACTGCCGGCTCCCTATCGCTTTGAGGGGAAGGAAGTTTTCATCCGCCGCGATCCCGTGACCGGCGACGTCATCTTGTCGCGAAAGCCCGGCGGTTGGGCTGATTTCTTCGCGTTGGTCGACGGCGCCGACGTTCCGGCTGATTTCCTGACGGATCGCGACCAGTCTGCGCCGCAGTCGCGCGAGCCGCTCTAGAAATGGCGGCTGCGCTGTTCATGTTCGACACGAATATCGCCAGTTGCGCCATAAGGGGGACGCCGATTCATTTGAGGCGGCGACTTCTCGACACGCCATTGGCGCAACAGTGCATTTCCGTCATCACCCAAGCCGAGCTTCTGTTCGGCGTGAAGCGCAAACCTGGCGCTTTCAAACTCGCCAGCCTTGTTGACGAATTTCTTCTGCGGGTTCGCATCTTGCCTTGGTCGTCCGACGCCGCGCTGGCCTACGCCGATTTGCGCGCCGACCTTGAGCGCCGCGGCGTTTTGCTCGGCAACATGGACATGCTGATCGCCGCGCACGCCAGGGCTGAAGGCGCCGTGCTGGTCTCCAATGATCAAGCGCTGCGCCGCCTGGAGCCGTTTGTCGCCGTTGAGGACTGGACGGCGGTCCCGTGAGCGGGAAAAAGGAACAGAAGAAGCATAGTCGGCGATAGATCAAGGAATGTGAAGGAGGACCAATGTTCGATCATCTCGGCATTGCGGTCGCCGATTTCGCGGCGAGCCGCGCGTTCTATGTCGCGGCCCTGGCGCCGCTCGGCGTCGACGTGGCGATGGAGTTCGGCGATCAGGCGGGCTTCGGCCGCGACGGAAGGCCGCAATTGTGGATCGGCGGAGGCGGCAAGCCGCCCGGCCACATCCACCTGGCGTTCACCGCGCGGAGCCGCGAGGAGGTGCGCGCTTTCCACGCGGCGGCGCTCAAGGCGGGGGCCAAGGACAACGGCCAGCCGGGCTTGCGCCCCGACTACCATCCGAACTATTACGGGGCGTTTGTAATTGATCTAAACGGACACAATATAGAGGCGGTGTGTCACAACCCTGAGGCCTGACCGAGAAAACCGACAAGTTTCGACCCCCACCGGCGGTCCTTGAAACCGCCAAGGCGAGGAGAAGTCCCAGATGGCGGCCGTCCAGGAGACTGTCGACCGCGTACGCTCGATCGACGTCAGCCAATACAAATACGGCTTCGTCACCGATATCCAGTCCGACAAGGCCCCCAAGGGCCTGAACGAGAGACACTGTCCGCTTCATTTCGGCCAAGAAGGGCGAGCCGGACTGGCTGACCCAATGGCGGCTTGAGGCCTATCGCCGCTGGCTGACCATGGACGAGCCCAAATGGGCGCGCGTCGACTATCCCGCGATCGACTACCAGGACCTCTATTATTTCTCGGCGCCGAAATCGACGCCGGGGCCGAAATCGCTCGACGAAGTCGATCCCGAACTGCTGCGCACCTACGCCAAGCTCGGCATTCCACTGATCGAGCAGGAAGTGCTGGCCGGCGTCGAGCGGCCGCGGGTCGCGGTCGACGCGGTGTTCGATTCGGTTTCGGTGGCGACCACGTTCAAGGCCGAACTCGCCAAGGTCGGGGTGATTTTCTGCTCGTTCTCCGAGGCGGTCCACAACCACCCCGAACTCGTGCGCAAATATCTCGGCTCGGTCGTGCCGTCGACCGACAATTTCTTCGCGACGCTGAATTCGGCGGTGTTCTCCGACGGCTCGTTCGTCTATGTGCCGCCGGGCGTGCGCTGCCCGATGGAGCTGTCGACCTATTTCCGCATCAACGAGAAGAACACCGGCCAGTTCGAGCGCACGCTGATCATCGCCGACAAGGGCGCCTATGTCAGCTATCTCGAAGGCTGCACCGCGCCCAAGCGCGACGAGAACCAGCTTCACGCCGCGGTGGTCGAACTCGTCGCGCTCGACGATGCCGAGATCAAATATTCGACGGTGCAGAACTGGTATCCCGGCGATTCCGAAGGGCTGGGGCGGCATCTATAATTTCGTGACCAAGCGCGGCGACTGCCGCGGCGCGCGCTCGAAGATTTCCTGGACGCAGGTCGAGACCGGCTCGGCGATCACCTGGAAATACCCGTCCTGCATCCTGCGCGGCGACCAGTCGCGCGGCGAATTCTATTCGATCGCCATTTCGAACGGGCGCCAGCAGGTCGACAGCGGCACCAAGATGATCCATCTCGGGCGCGACACCACCAGCCGCATCATCTCGAAGGGCATCGCGGCGGGCCGTTCGAACAACACCTATCGCGGCCAGGTCTCGGCGCATCGGCGTGCGACGGGCGCGCGCAACTTCACCAATTGCGACTCGCTGCTGATCGGCCCGAACTGCGGCGCGCACACCGTTCCCTATATCGAGGCCAAGAACAATTCGGCGGTGTTCGAGCACGAGGCGACGACCTCGAAAATCTCCGAAGACCAGTTGTTCTACTGCCTGCAGCGCGGCCTGTCGGGCGAGGAGGCGACGGCGCTGATCGTCAACGGCTTCGTGCGCGACGTGCTGCAGCAATTGCCGATGGAATTCGCGGTCGAGGCGCAGAAGCTGATCGCGATCAGCCTCGAGGGGAGCGTCGGGTGACGAAGCCCGTCGTCAACATCGCGGACGTCCCGCTGCGCGATGGAGGCAACGGCAAGCAATTCGCCGCCAAGCTTGGCCGCATCGGCGCCCTGGTCGGGGCGAGCAAGCTGGGCTGCCAGTTGCATATCGTGCCGGCGGGCAAGAAGGCGTTTCCACGTCACGCCCATCACGCCAACGAGGAAATGTTTTTCGTGCTGTCGGGGCAGGGGACCTATCGGCTCGGCGAAGCGACCTACCCGATCCGCGAGGGCGATATGATCGGCGCGCCGGCAGGCGATGCCTCCACGGCGCATCAGATCGTCAATACGGGCGCGGGCGAACTGCGCTATCTCGGCTTTTCGACGCGGCTTGATCCTGAAGTCGTGGAATATCCGGATTCGAACAAGTTCGCCGTCGCCTCGATGGTCGCCGCGGACAAGGGACTGGTCGCAGCCAAACTGGCCTATATCGGGCGCCGTGAGGGCTCGTTGGACTATTTCGACGGCGAAGAGTGAAAGCGCGGCGATGAACAGGCTTGAAGGCCGACCTGAGCAAGGGATCGTTGGATGATCAAACGGACTTTGGAGGTGACGCTAACCGACGACCTCGACGCTGAAATCGCGGCGGCGGTTTCTTGCGGCGAATACGCTTCGGCGGAAGAGGTTGTCGCCGGCGCGGTCGCGCAGTGGCGCGCCGGCCGTCGACTTGATGCGTCGCTCGATGATGAAGAATTGCGGCGGCTATGGCGCGAGGGGATCGAGAGCGGCGCCGGCAGGAATATGTCGATAGACGACATAAAGAAGGAGGCGCGGCGCCGTTTCGCGCAGAAATAGGCGGAACGTTGCGAAGTCATTCGCACGCTGCGGGCCGAAGAGGACCTTATTGAGGTCTGGATGCACATCGCGAGGGACGATCCGCACGCCGCGGACCGCGTCCTCGACGCACTGGAACGAAGAACAATGTTGCTCGCCCGGCATCCCGAGATTGGACGTGAACGCCCCGACATCGCGCCGGGCGTCCACTACCTCGTGTCGGGAAACTATTTGATCCTTTATCGGATCGGCGAGGATCGTGTCGAAATCGTCCGCTACGTGCATGGACGTCGAGATTTGAACGAAGTGATTTGACCGAAACATCGAAAGCGAGACCGGGGATGGCGTTTCTGGAAGTCAAGAATTTGCATGTTCAGATCGGCGGCAAGCCGATCCTCGACGGGCTCAACCTCACCGTCGAGGCTGGCGAAGTCGCGGCGCTGATGGGGCCGAACGGTTCGGGCAAGTCGACGCTGTCCTATGTCATCGCGGGCAAGCCGGACTATGAGGTGACATCCGGCGAGGCGTTGCTCGACGGCGAGAACATCCTCGAACTGTCGCCCGACGAGCGCGCCGCCAAAGGGCTGTTCCTCGCCTTCCAGTATCCCGTCGAGATTCCGGGCGTCGCGACGATGACCTTCCTCAAGGCGTCGATGAACGCCCAGCGCCGCGCGCGCGCCTTGAAGGAAATGACGACGCCCGATTTCATGCGCGAGGTCCGCGCCGCCGCCGACCGGCTGAAGATCGACCAGGAAATGCTGCGCCGCCCGCTCAACGTCGGCTTTTCCGGCGGCGAGAAGAAGCGGATGGAAATCCTGCAGATGGCGCTGCTGCAGCCTCGCCTCGCGATTCTCGACGAGACCGATTCGGGCCTCGACATCGATGCGCTGCGGATCGTCGCCGATGGCGTCAACGCGCTGCGCGACAAGGACCGCGCCTTCCTCGTCATCACCCATTACCAGCGCCTGCTCGACCATATCCGCCCCGACGCCGTCCATGTGATGGCGAAAGGGCGGATCGTGAAGACCGGCGGCCCCGAACTCGCTGAGGAGCTCGAGCGCAACGGCTACCGCGACTATGCGGCGGACGCCGCGTGAGGAAGCCATGAACGTGCGCATCACCACGCCGAAATCGGCCGCCGAAGCGACGCTGATCGAGCAGTTCGCGGCGCTGCGCACATCCGATCCGGACCGCGCGGCCGCCTTTCAGGCGTTCGCGGCGGCGGGCCTGCCGACGCGTCGCAACGAGGCCTGGCATTACACCGACTTGCGCTCGCTGATGTCCGTCGCGGCGCCGCTCGCGCCGGCCCCCGATGCTGGCCGCATCGACGCGGCGCGCGCGCTTGTGGCCGCTCACGGCCGATTGGGCGATCTGCGTCTCGTTCTGGTCGATGGCCGCTTTGTTGCGCAATTGTCCGACCTGCCGCCGAAGGGCGTGCTGGCTTCGACCCTGGCCAAAATGCCGCTTCTGGAGGAACAGGACGCCGTCATTGCGCTGAACGAAGCTTTTTCCGTCAACGGGCTACTGCTGGTGGTCGAGGCGGGTGTCCGGCTGACGGAGAGAATCGAGATCGTGCATGTCGCCAGCGCCGGCGCGCCGCTGGCGATTTATTCGCGCGTCGCCGTTTCGCTATTCGCCGGCGCGCAGGCGCGGATTGTCGAGACGTTTCTCGGCGCGAACGCCGGCTGCCAGCGCAACGCCTTGACGCGGCTCAGCCTCGGCGAGGGCGCGCGCTGCGCTTATGTGACGGTGGTCGACGACGCTGCCGGGCTGCACCTTGAAAGCCAGGTTGCGCATCTGGCCGCCGACGCGGAATTCAGCGCGTTCGCGCTGGTCGCCGGTGGCGCGCTCGTCCGGCGGCAATTATTCGTCGAGCACAAGGGCAAGAGCGCCAACATCCAGCTTGGCGGCCTTTCGCTGCTCGACGGCGCCCGCCACGCCGACACCACGCTCATCGTCGATCATGCGGCGCCGCACGGCCGCAGCCGCGAGTTCTACAAGCATATCGTCGCGGACGAAGCGACCGGCGTCTATCAGGGCAAGGTGGTGGTGCGGCCCGGCGCGCAGAAGACCGACGGCGCGATGAAGAGCCAGGCCATCCTGCTGTCGCCGCACGCGGTGATGAACAACAAGCCGGAGCTTGAAATCTTCGCCGACGATGTCGTTTGCGGCCATGGCGCGACGGTCGGCGCGCTCGATCCGGAACAGATGTTCTATCTGCGGGCGCGCGGCCTGCCCAAGGCCGAGGCGGAGGCGATGCTGCTGGAGGCGTTCGGCGCCGACGCGATCGCCCGCGTCGACGACGAGGATCTCGCCGAACTGCTGCGCGCCAGGATGCGCGCGTGGCTGGCGGGGCGGACGGAAGGCGCGCGCGGATGACGATGCACAACCCGCTCCCGTCGCTCGACGTCGAGGCGCTCCGCGCCGACTTCCCCATTCTCGCCGAGCGCCCCTACGGCAAGCCGCTGGTCTATCTCGACAACGCCGCCTCGGCGCAGAAGCCGCTGGCGGTGACCGACCGCCTGACGCACGCCTACCAGCACGAATACGCCAATGTGCATCGCGGCCTGCATTACCTCGCCAACGCCGCGACCGAAGCCTATGAGGCGGCGCGCGAAAGCGTGCGCCGGTTCCTCAACGCCGCGTCGACCGAGGAGATCGTGTTCACCCGCTCGGCCACCGAATCGATCAACCTCGTCGCCGCCAGTTTCGGCCTCGCCCATATCGGGGCGGGCGACGAAATCGTGCTTTCGGTGATGGAGCATCATTCCAACATCGTGCCGTGGCATTTCCATCGCGAGCGCAAGGGCGCGGTGCTGAAATGGGTCGAGGTCGCCGACGACGGCTCGTTTTCGCTCGACGCCTTCGAGCGCGCCCTGACCGCGCGCACGAAAATCGTCGCGATCACCCACATGTCCAACGTGCTGGGCACGGTGACGCCGCTCAAGGACATCATCCGCATCGCCCACGCCCACGGCGTTCCGGTGCTGGTCGACGGCTCGCAGGGCGCGGTGCATCTCGACGTCGACGTGCGCGATCTCGACGCCGATTTCTATGTGTTCACCGGCCACAAGGTCTACGGGCCGACCGGAATCGGGGTGCTTTACGGCAAGCGCGCGCTCATGGAGGCGCTGCCGCCGTTCAACGGCGGCGGCGAGATGATCCAGGAGGTGACGCGCGACGCCGTCACCTATAACGCGCCGCCGCACCGCTTCGAAGCCGGCACGCCGCCGATCGTCCAGGCGATCGGCCTCGGCGCGGCGCTCGATTATGTCGAGGGGATCGGGCGGGCGCGGATTCGCGCTCATGAGGAATCGCTGCTGGCCTACGCCCACGAGCGGCTGGGGGCGATCAACTCCCTGCGCATCTTCGGCTCGGCGCCGGGCAAGGGGCCGATCGTCTCGTTCAACATGCAGGGCGCCCATGCCCATGACGTCGCGACGATCATCGACCGTTCGGGCGTGGCGGTGCGCGCCGGCACCCATTGTGCGATGCCGCTGTTGCAACGTTTCGGCGTGACCTCTACATGCAGGGCTTCGTTCGCGCTCTACAACACGCGCGCCGAGGTCGACGCGCTGGCGGAGGCTTTGATCCGCGCCCAGCGCCTGTTCGCCTGAGGAGGGCTTTGATGACCGACAGCCCGACAGTGGATCACGCGCCCAACCAGCCGGCGGTCGCCTCGCCCGCGGCGATTCCGCCCGACGAATTGCAGCGCCTGACCGACGAAATCGTCGTCGCGCTGAAGAGCGTTTACGATCCCGAAATTCCCGCCGACATCTATGAGCTCGGGCTGATCTACAGCATCGACATCGACGACGCGCGCTTCGTCACCATCGAGATGACGCTGACCGCCCCGGCCTGTCCGGTCGCCGGCGAAATGCCCGGCTGGGTCGAAAACGCGGTCGGCGCGGTCGGCGGCGTGTCGGGCGCCAGGGTCAACATGGTGTTCGACCCGCCCTGGGACCAAAGCCGCATGTCGGACGAGGCCAAGGTGGCGCTGGATATGTGGTGAGGGGGCTCAGCCCGGCCAACGGCCAAATTGTCGGCGCCCCACAGCTCCATTCACAATCGAGGATCGATAGGCTCGCTTTCCAATGCGAGGATTGCGAAGACGCATTCATGGACTTTTCTTAGCGGCGCTCCTGACGTGAACCGCGTCAGCGCCTCATGTCCGAGCGCAAATTCGCGCAACGCCAAGGCTCGCTTGCCACCCAGCCCGCGTTCTCGCAGACGATTCAGATTTTCCGGCAAGTCGTATTCCGGCCCATATATAATTCGCAAATATTCTGCGCCCCGAACTTTCAGCGCGGGTTGCACGAGCCCCTTGGCTCCGCGAGGCGCAAAGGAGAGGGGTTTCACCACTATGCCTTCTCCTCCGAGCGCGGTGAGTTCTTCCCACCATGCAATCGCCTCGGCACACGCGGCAGGGTCGTCCAGATTCAGCTGAAGTGCGCGCGTTCGAGCGAACGCCGGGCCTCCCGCTGCAACGAGCCGCGCAGCCGTTGCGAGGTGCCAGAGGTGATCCTTGTCAAAATGGACCGCGCCCTCGCTGGCCAACAGGTGAAACGGAGCAATCTTCAGATCGTCGACACTGTTGACGGGCCATGCGTAGGGTCGCCACGTGCGGGCGTAAAGGTCAACTTTGTCACGCCGTTGCGCGAGTTTCGCCGCGAACGCTTGCAGAGGCGCGCCGCGCGCTGCCGCCCGTGAGGCGGCGTCGACGGCGGCCGCCAGCCCCGCGCGCCCGGAAACGGCGACAGGTTCGTACTGTTGCTCGATGAGACTGGAGGCTTTCGCGGACCACGGCATGATCTCAGCGTCGAGAAGCAACCAGTCTGCGTTGAGCTCGTCCCACAAGCCGGCGGAATCGGCGGCGGCCCGTAACCGCTCAAGGATAGCGGCGGTCATGGCGCGATCGGTGAAAAAGGGTCGGCCGGTTCTTGTCCAGATAGCCCCGGTTTCGCTGGTCTGCGCGCCAAAGCGCCGCCGCGCGACGAGATCGTCCCGACAAACGGCAATGATGCCGCGCGAGCCCATGTGCTTTTCTTCAAGCAAGAGGGCGCTCTGGCCGCGCTCGCGATAGAAGGCGAAGGCTTCTTCGGGCCGCTCGAGCCAGCCTTCGAGCTTGCTGGTTTCAACGGGCGACATCGTTGGCGGCAGATAGATCAACCATTGCGGCGCGATAGCGAAGCGACTCATCGCCTCAAGGGCGGCGGCGGCGTTTGCGTGCGCGATCGGGATTCTTCGCATGAGCGACGTTTCGATCCATCGACGACCGGAAACATCAGCATAATCGATGAGATGATCGGCCTGGGCTTGACCGGTCAGCTCAGGGTTCGCCGGGGCTGGTCGGCGGACAGGCTGCGCGTAGGCGCGACGCGCGGGAACGCTGACGAGCTGTCTTTCTGGCCACCGCAAGGCGGTCAATTTGCCGCCAAATACGCAACCCGTGTCGATGCATATCGTGTTGTTGATCCACTCGGCCTCGGGGATTGGCGTATGGCCGTAAACGAGCGCCGTCTTGCCGCGGTAGGCGGCTGCCCAATCAAGTCGAACCGGCAGGCCGAACTCGTCGGATTCGCCCGTCGTCTCGCCAAAAAGCGCGAAATCTCGCACCGCCGGCGAGCCGCGTCCGATCATCTCTTCTTTCAGGCCAGCATGGGCGATCGCAAGGCGGCCGCCGTCGAGCCAATAGTGGCTGCGCAGGTCATCGAGGAACGTCTTGACCTTTGCCGAGAATTCCGGCGGCTCCCTGGCGAGTTGGTCGATCGAATCCTGCAGCCCGTGGCTGATCTGGACGTCGCGCCCCGCTATCCAGCGGCTGAGTTTGCGATCGTGGTTGCCCTGCACGACCAGGGCGTCGCCGGCTTGCGTCGCCGCCATCACGATGCGCAATACCTCAGACGTTCGCGGCCCCCGGTCGACGAGATCGCCGACGAACAGGAGCTTACGCCCGGCGGGAGGCGTGACCCACGCCTCCTCGCCAACAGGACTAACGCCGTAGCCAAGAGCTTCCAGCAAAGCGCGCAACTCATCGGCGCAGCCGTGGACGTCGCCGATAATGTCGAACGGACCGTGATCGTCCCGCCGATCGGTCCACAATGGTCGCCGCTCGATCCGCGCGGCCTCAATCGATTCCGGCGAGGACAGGCGCCAAACCTGGCGGAAGCCTTCCTGCTGGAGCCTGCCGGCGCCTTTGCGGATCTCCTGAATCATTCGTTGCGGCACAGCGGCGCCAAAGTCGCGATCCGGTCGCTCCTTGTTGCGGGCGACGCAGACGTCCAAGCCGGGATCGAGCACGATCGCGACCGGCAACGCGTGCCAGCGACGGGCAATCTCGATCCACGGCTTGCGGTCGGCGGCGCGGACATTTGTCGCGTCGATTACCGCGAGGCGGCGGTTCTTGAGTTGCTTTTCCGCAATGAAGCGCACCAGGTCGAAGGCGTCCGCGGACACCGATTGATCGTTCTCGGCGTCGATGACCATGCCCCGGCAACGATCCGAGGAGACGATCTCGCTATACGCAAACCAGCGCGAGGCGAACGTCGACTTGCCGGAACCTGTCGCGCCAATCAGCACGACAAGTGCAAAGTCCGGAATATCAAGCAGACTCTCATCCGAAGATCTCATCGCGTGAGCACCGCCATTTGCGTCGCGGCGCCGAGTTCTGGATGGGCCTCTCCGATGCCGGAAAGCTGCGCGCGATAACCGTAAAGGCGCTCGATGTTGCCGATCCAGACCTGAAATTCGGCGCGACTCCACTCAAAGCGGTGATCGGGATGTCGGAAGGCGCCGGCGGGAAGCGTCTCGAACAGGGCATTGTGATCAGCGTTTGGTGTCGTGATGACCACTGTTTTCGGATGAGCAACGCCGAAAACGACTTCCGCGAGCGTCGACAGACGATCCGGATCGAGATGCTCGATGACCTCGATCAACACAGCCGCGTCGGCCTCGCGCCAACGATCATCGCGATAGGTCAGGGCGCCATGGAGGAGGGTCACGCGCTCCTCCGGTGGTCCGCCAGCCACGCCGATCTTCAGACGCTCGGCGGCGCGATCCAGAGCGCGACTGGATACGTCGACGCCGATGATTCTCTTGAACCGCCTGTCGCGGAGCAGCCTCCCGATAAACTTGCCCTCGCCGCAGCCGAGATCGGCGACTACCGAGGACTGCGCCTCGACCAAAGCAGAGGCGACAGCTTCCAACCGCAGAGCATGCAATCGCACGGGGGCCTCGAGCTTTTCTTCGAGGCTGTCGCGCGCAGGCGACTCCACCGCTTCCTGTTCCTCTTCGGGAGCCAGTCTGGCGAGCGCAGACTTCACGAGATCGCGCCGGCTTTTCAGGTAGCGCCGGGCGATCAAATCGCGCGCCGGGTGCGACGCGAGCCAGGCGCCGCCTTTCGCGACGAGTTTGTCAACCTCGTCATCGCCGACCCAATAATGTTTCCTCTCGTCAAAAACGGGGATCAGAACATAGAGATGGCTCAGGGCATCGGCGAGGCGGACGATTCCTTGCAACCTGACGCTGACATAGCGTGAGGGTCCAAATTCGGCTGGCAATCTTTCAACGAAAACAGACCAGCCCAAGGGCTCGAAAAGAGATCGAACCAGATCGTCGGCGCCACGAACCGGGAGCGGCGTGATCGCGATATCAAGGTCGATTGCCTGGGCGGCGAGTTCCGGCCTCTCTCGCGAATTGCCGGCCATGGCCGTTCGGAACATGCGGTTCAGCGCGACCGAAAGGAACGAAGAAGCGGCGTAGGGGCGATCGTTCACATATTGATCCAGGAGCCCATCGGAAGCGCCGCGGCCGCGCACGAGTCCGATCGGATCGACATCCAGAACAAGCGCCGCCTCGCAGCGCGTCGCGTTAGCTTCCGGGAAGAACACAATCGCTTTCCCGAACGAGCAGTCGGCCTCATGCACCCGATCCGGATGCTTCATCAGGAGGAAGCCGAGATCGGTTGCAGGCGCGTGCGTCGTCGCGAGTGACAGATACATGACCGCCTTGTTGCTCCGCGTGCGCGCGCTTGCCGGGGCCGATTCAGTTAGGTGGTTTGCACGCGCTGCGCAACCGACCCAGGTCATGGTCATCCGCAGCGCCGTATCGGCCAAAGAGGTTGGCGATTGGAAAGAAGGTAAGGATGTGACTATTCTCGCCGGTCCGCCCCGACCAAAGCCTCGCTGGTCCTATGGCAGGTCTTTCGGCGGCTCTTGGAGTCCGGCCATGCTGTTCCGCCAGCTCTTTGACGCAACATCCGGCACCTACAGCTACCTCCTCGCGAGCCGTCCCGGCGGCGAGGCGCTGATCATCGATCCGGTTCTCGAGAAGGTCGATCGTTATGTCGCGCTGCTCGCCGATCTGGATCTGCGGCTGATCAAGGCGATCGACACGCATCTGCACGCCGATCACGTCACCGGGCTCGGCGAGTTGCGCGACCGCACCCGCTGCATCACCGTGATGGGCGAGCAGACCAGCGCCGACGTCGTCTCGATGCGGGTCAGCGACGGCGAGGCGGTCGAGATCGACGGCCTCGCCCTGCGCGCGCTCTATACGCCCGGCCATACCGACGATTCCTACAGTTTCGTCCTGCCCGACCGGGTGTTCACCGGCGACACCCTGCTCATTCGCGGCACCGGCCGCACCGATTTCCAGAACGGCGATCCGCGCGCCCAATACGAGTCGATCTTCGGCAAGCTCATGAAGCTGCCCGATGAGACGCTGCTCTACCCCGCCCATGACTACAAGGGCGACACCGTTTCGACGATCGGCGAGGAGCGCCGGCGCAACCCGCGCCTCCAGATCGCGTCGATCGACGCCTACGCCGACCTAATGAACAACCTCCATCTGCCCGATCCGAAGATGATGGATGTGGCGGTGCCCGCCAATCGCCACATCGGCAGACCGCAGCGCCGCGACGCCGAGGGGTTCGCCATTCCCGCGCGCGAGGCCAACCTCGTCATCGCGCGCGGCGGATGCCTGGTGGTCGATCTGCGCGAGGCGTCGGAGCGGGCGCGGCGCGGCGCGATCGAGGAGGCGGTCCATTCGCCCTATCGCGGCCTCGCCGACGCTCTGGCGCCCGGCGGCCTGCTCAATTCGCTGGCCTCGGCGACCGGCAAGCGGCTGGTGTTTTTCTGCGCCTATGGCGAGCGCTCGGCGATGGCGGTCGAAGCGGCGCGGACGGCCGGCTTCGGCGACGCCTGCCATATCGAAGGCGGCCTTGACGCGTGGGTGAAGGCGGCGCCGTCGCCGTGAAATAGGCCGTTGCGCGACGCGCTTTTCAGCGCCCCCTGTCGCGTCCGCTCGGCGTGCGATATAGCCGGGCGATGCAGGCAATCATTCTCGTCTTCCTCGGGGCCGGTCTCGGCGGGGTGTTGCGCCACGGCGTCAACATCGCGGCGGCGCGCCTGCTCGGCGCGGATTTTCCCTACGGCACCGCGATCATCAATATCTCGGGCTCGTTCATCATGGGGCTGCTGATCGGCTGGCTGACCTTTCGGGCGGGGAGCGGGTGGACGCCGCACGTGCGCCTGTTCGTCGCCACCGGCGTGCTCGGCGGCTACACCACGTTCTCGACCTTTTCGCTGGAGACCGTGCTGCTGATCGAGCGCAACCAGATCGGCCTCGCCGCGCTTTACGTCGGCGCGTCGGTCGCGCTCGGCGTGCTCGGGCTGTGGGCCGGCCTCGCGCTGATCCGGAGCCTGTCGTGACCGCGCCGGACAAGGTCGCGCTGTTCGACGTCGGCGAGGACGAGGCGGGGATGCGGCTCGACCGCTGGTTTCATCGCCGGTTCCCCAAGCTGCCGCAATCCCATCTCAACAAGATCGTGCGCAAGGGCGAGGTGCGGATCGCCGGCAAGCGCGCCGAAATCTCCACGCGGCTGGAGGCCGGGCAAAGCGTGCGCGTGCCCCCGCTCAACCTGCCGCCCGAGGCCGCGCCGAACGCGCCGCGCCCCGCCGATCCGCAGGACGCGGCGGCGATCCGCGCGATGATCCTGTTCGAGGACCGCGATTGCCTCGTGCTCAACAAGCCTTATGGCCTCGCGGTGCAGGGCGGCTCTGGCACGAAGCGCCATATCGACGGCATGCTCGCCGCGCTCGCCAACAAGCAGGGCGAGCGGCCGGTGCTGGTGCATCGGCTCGACCGCGACACCTCGGGCGTGCTGCTGATCGCCAAATCGCGCAAGATCGCCGCCGATCTCGGCGCGATTTTCCGCTCGCGCGGCGCCCGGAAAATCTATTGGGCTTTGGTCGAAGGCGTGCCCAAGCCGGCGCAGGGCCGCATCTCGCTGTTCCTCGCCAAGGGCGAGGCGATGGGCGCCGACCGGTCCGGGACCCGCGCGAGAACCGCGCCGATATCGAGCGGATGCGAGTCGCCAAACATGGCGAGGCCGACGCGCAGCATTCGCTGACGCTTTACGCGGTGGTCGACAAGGTCGCGCCGCGCCTCGCCTGGCTGTCGATGCGCCCGATCACCGGGCGCACCCATCAATTGCGCGCCCATTGCGAGGCGATCGGCCATCCGATCATCGGCGACCCCAAATACAACCGGCGCGAGGCCAACGATCCCGCGCGCAGCCGATCCGCTGCGCGCCGTGCCGCCCGGCCTCGAGCCGAAGCTGCATCTGCTGGCGCGCCGCCTGACGCTTCCGCATCCGCGCGGCGGGATCATCGACGTCGTCGCGCCGCTGCCCGAGCATATGAGGCACGCCTTCGACATGTTCGGGTTCGATGCGAAGACCCGCGACCCGATCGAAGACGCGCCTGATGAGTGACGATTATTCGCCGGGCGATCCGATGCGCGCCGCGCGGAGGAACATGCGCCCGACGGTGGTGCGGCGTTTCTACGCCGCCGCCAGCGCCGCGCCGGTCGCCGGAGGCTTCGCTTTGCGCCTCGACGGGCGCGGCGCCCGCACGCCGGCCGGCAATCGGCTGCTGTTTCCAACATTGGCGCTCGCCGAACTTGCCGCGCAGGAATGGGCGGGGCAGGGCGAGACGATCGACCCGGCGTCCATGCCGGTGACGCGCATCGCCAATTCGGCGATCGACGGCGTCGCGGCAGCGATTGGCGAGACCCGCGCCGGACTTGCCGCCTATGCCGAGACCGACCTGTTGTGCTATCGCGCCGAGGCGCCGGAAGAGCTGGTGGAAGCCGAGGTTGCGGCCTATGATCCCGTGCTCGACTGGGCGCGCGAGACCTATGGCGCAAGGTTCATCCTCGGCGAAGGGGTGACGCATGTGCGCCAGCCCGAGCCGGCGTTGCAGGCGATCAGGACGGAGTTGGAGGGGTTCGACGAACCCTTCGCTTTGGCCGCGCTGCATGTGATGACGACCCTGACCGGCTCGATCCTGCTGGCGCTCGCCGTCTTTCGCGGGCGCCTGAGCGCCGGCGAAGCCTGGCGCATCGCCCATGTCGACGAGGATTTCCAGATCCGCCAATGGGGCGAAGACGACGAAGCGACGGCGCGCCGCGCCGCGCGCTGGCGCGAGATGGAGGCGGCGGGCAGGATCGCGGCGGCCCTGCGCCGATAGGGCGAGGCGATCGGTTTACCGCGCCCGCGCCGCGCCATTCCCGCGTTTCGGCGCCGCCCGCGCCATGCTAGAAACGCAATGCGACCGATGCTTTCGGGGGCTCATTTCTTGAAACAGATGCTGGAGAGGCTCGACCGCCGGCGCGCCAGGGCGCGGCTTGGCGGCGGTGAGGCGCGGATCAAGGCGCAGCATGCGCGCGGCAAGCTGACGGCGCGCGAGCGCATCGACCTGCTGCTCGACCACGGCTCGTTCGAGGAATTCGACATGTTCGTCGAACATCGCGGCGTCGATTTCGGCATGGCGGAGACGAAAATTCCGGGGGACGGCGTGGTCACCGGCTGGGGCACGGTCAACGGCCGGACGGTCTTTGTTTTCGCCAAAGATTTCACGGTGTTCGGGGGGTCTCTTAGCGAGACGCATGCGCAGAAGATCACCAAGATCCAGGATATGGCGCTGAAGAACGGCGCGCCGATCGTCGGCCTGTTCGACGCCGGCGGCGCGCGCATCCAGGAAGGCGTCGCGGCGCTCGGCGGCTATGGCGAAGTCTTCCAACGCAACGTGCTCGCCTCCGGGGTCATTCCGCAGATCTCGCTGATCATGGGCCCGTGCGCCGGCGGCGACGTCTATTCGCCGGCGATGACCGATTTCATCTTCATGGTGCGCGACACCAGCTACATGTTCGTCACCGGCCCCGATGTCGTCAAAACCGTCACCAACGAGACGGTCACCGCCGAGGAGCTTGGCGGGGCCTCGGTTCACGCGACCCGCTCCTCGATCGCCGACCGCGCCTATGACAACGACGTCGAGGCGCTGCTGCAGATGCGCCGGCTGATCGATTTCCTGCCCGCCTCGAACCGCGCCGAGGTCCCCGGCATCCCGAGTTTCGACGATCCCGACCGGATCGACATGTCGCTGGACACGCTGGTCCCCGACAATCCCGAACAAGCCCTATGACGTCAAGGAACTGATCGCCAAAGTCGTCGACGAGGGCGATTTCTTCGAGATTCAGGAGGCCCACGCCAAAAACATCGTCACCGGCTTCGCGCGTATCGAGGGGCGCACGGTCGGCATGGTCGCCAACCAGCCGATGGCGCTGGCCGGCGTGCTCGACAGCGACGCCTCGCGCAAGGGCGCGCGCTTCGTGCGCTTTTGCGACTGCTTCAACATCCCGATCGTCACCTTCGTCGACGTTCCCGGCTTCCTGCCGGGCGTCGCGCAGGAATATGGCGGGCTGATCAAGCACGGCGCGAAACTGCTGTTCGCCTATGCCGAGGCGACCGTGCCCAAGGCGACGGTCATCACCCGCAAGGCGTTCGGCGGGGCCTATGACGTGATGGCCTCAAAACATTTGCGCGGCGACGTCAATCTCGCCTGGCCGACCGCGCAGATCGCGGTGATGGGAGCGAAAGGCGCGGTCGAGATCATTTTCCGCGCCGATATCGCCGATCCCGCCAAGATCGCCGAGCGAACCGCCGAATATGAAGCGCGCTTCCTGTCGCCGTTCGTCGCCGCCGAGCGCGGCTATATCGACGAAGTGATCATGCCCCATTCGACGCGCCGCCGCCTGTCGCGCATCCTGGCCATGCTGCGCAACAAGAAGCTCGAGAATCCCTGGAAGAAGCACGACAATATTCCGCTTTGAGCAGGCTATGCGCAATGGGCGTGCTCAGGTCGGGATAATCGTCGACAGTCTAGACACCGTATCGCTATGGACCCGCCGATGTTGGCAGATCATCGTGCGACAGTCCGTCGCATGATAGCCTCAGCATCGGGCGAATAGGGACATGATTACTTATCGAAGGGCGATGGAAATCACAAAATCGTCTTTTAATGACCTCCAAAATTCCCACTTTCAACACTCGCGCTCTGGAACATCGCCGATAGCTGCGCAGTTTCCCCGCACACCCCGACCATCGATCGGGCAGAGGGCGCCTGCTGGCGTCTCGAAAGGAGAAACATCATGAACAGGATCATGACGACTGTCGCGGCCGCGACGGCGACGATCGGCGTGGCGTGTGCGCTTCCCGCGCCAGCCTCCGCCAATCCGGTGATTCTCGCGCCCGCGATTGCGGCGCTGTGGCTTGGCGGCGCGGTGGTCGGCGGCGTGGCGGTTGGCGCCATCATCTCGCATCCGCGCGGCGGCGTGCTCGTGACGTCGGATGTTCCGCCTCCGGCTCCCGCGCCGGGGCCTGACGCGGGGCCGGCTCCGGCCCCTGGGCCGGTCGCCTCGGCAGGGCCCGACCAGCATCCCGGCTGCTACCCGAGCCGCGCGAAAATCCACGGCGTCTGGCACGACATCCAGATCTGCGATTGATCGACGGCGCATGACAAACGCGATGCGGCCGTTCGGTCCGCATCGCGCTCAGCCGGCGGCCTGACCGCCGCAGGATCGTCGCACGATCAATTCGCAAGGCAATTTGCGAATGCCCGGCTCGACAGACTTGCCGTCGACCAGCGCGAGCAAGGTCAACCCGGCCTCGCGCCCGAGCTGCGCGAGGTTCATGTCGACCGAGGTGAGAGGTGGCCGCGTCTCGGCCGCGACGATCTGCCAATTGTCGAAGCCGACGACGCCGACGTCCTCCGGCACGCGGATCGCGCGTTCGCGCAGCGCGTCGACCACGCCGCGCGCGATCTGATCGTTGCCGCAGAAAATCGCGTCGGGCCGCTCGCTTGCGCCGTCGAACAATCGCGCGACCGCTTCATGACCCCAATGCTCGGACCAACTGCCCGGCAGCACCCACGCCGGGCGCGTGGCGAGGCCGCGCTCGACCAGCGTAGCCCGACAGGCGTCGGCGCGCTGATGAACGACGGCGAAGCTCGCCGGTCCCGTGACATGGGCGATTGCGCGGCGTCCGAGGGCGACCAAATGCTCGACCGCCAGCCGCGCGCCCTGCGCGTCGTCCGAGACGAAGGCGATCGATCCGGGATCCGGCTGGGTGAAGGCGTAGATCACGGGAATGCCGATATTGGCCAGATCGATGGGCAGGCGCCGGTCGATCCGCTTGCCGGTGGCGATGATGCCGTCGACCTGCTTGTCGAGCATGGCGTCGACATGGAGTTGCCCGAGCCGCGGGTCGTCTTCGATGTTGCACAGGAACACCGAGACGCCCGCGTCGACCAGCGCCTCGGAAATGCCGGCCAGCACCGGCAGAGAGAAACGGCCGTAAGTGTCGTTGGTCAGCAGCCCCACCGTGAAGCTTCGGCGGCGAAGCAGGCTCTGCGCGAGGCTGTTTGGGCGAAAACCGAGGTCGCGGGCGACCGTTTCGATGCGGGCGCGGGTCTGCGGCGTCATCCGCCCGAGGCCGTTGAGGCCCTTGGAGGCGGTGGCGATCGAGACGCCGGCGGCCTGTGCGACATCGCGCAGCGTCACCGGTCGCCGCCGCCGCGCAAGATCGCCGTCCCATCCCTCCGTCATGGCCCGCCACACCCCGACCTTCGCGGCGGCCGCACCGCAGTCGATCAACCGAGCAAAGCCTTTCCCGGCATCGCCGAAAAGGTCGCGGCCGCCTCGCCGCCATTGCCGCGTAGCTGAAATCGCCGCGTTGCGCCAGCCCGATCGCCCGGTGGGCCGATCACGCCGGGGTCGTGTTTATGAGCCTTCCGAAGCGGGCTATTCGCCCCGCATCCAGACCAGCATTTCTCCCGGCGCGCGATTGTCCCAGGCGAAGTAGGGGATCGCCTTGATCGTTGCGTCGCCGGTCGCCGGCGGCGCGGTGCGATAAAGCGCGCCATCCCAGTCGGCGGTCTCGTCCTCCTTGACCGGCGCGGTCAGCGCCACCACGCCCTCGAGGAGGTCGGCTTCGAACCGTGGCTCGAAAACCGATGTCGCCGGCAGGCGGATGCGGTTCAGTTCGCGCTGGTTGTCAGCCCCTTCAAGGCAGTAGAGCAGGGGCCCGCGGCGAAGCGCGACGCGGCCGGCGTCCTGGCGCACGCGCGGATGCGCGTAGAGCCGGTCCACGCCAAGCGTGAGGTCGAGCACGACGGCGTCGCCGGCGCGCCATTCCCGTGCGATGCGCACATAGCCGTTGGCGGTTGGGGCGAGGACCTCCAGAGCCGCGCCGTTCAACGACAGCGTGGCCTTGCGGCACCAGCGCGGGATGCGCAGATGCAGCGTCGCCTCAGTCGGCCGGTCGACGTCGACGTCGATTTTGATCGCGCCCTCCCACGGATAGTCGGTGGTCTGGGTAAGGCGCAATTCGGCGCCGCCGATGTCGAGCCGCGCGGTCGAGGCGCCATAGATGTGGATCGCCGCCTCGCCCTCGGCCTGGCTGTACATATAGGTCCCGATCGAAGCGACCATCCGCCCGACATTGGGCGGACAGCACGGGCAGCGATGCCATCGCCAGCGATTGTGGGCGCCGCGGCTCTCGAGCGGGTTCTCATAAAAGAACAGCGAACCGTCGAGCGACAGGCCGGAGATCGCACCGTTGTAGAGCGCGAGCTCCATCACGTCGGCGTAGCGCGCATCAGGGCCGCGGCCCAGCATTCGACTCGCCCAGAAGATGAGGCCGACCGCCGCGCAGGTCTCGGCATAGGCGGTCTCGTTCGGCAGGTCATAGTCCGAGGTGAAGCCCTCGTTGTCGGCCGAGGGTCCGAGGCCGCCGGTGGCGTAGAGCCGTTTGGAGGTGAGGTCGTCCCACAGCCGGTCGAGCGTCGCGGTCAGCGTCTCGTCGTCGTATTCGGTCGCGATGTCGGCCATGCCGGAATAGAGGTACATCGCGCGAACGGCGTGGCCAACCACCTTGTCCTGCTCGCGCACCGGCCGGTGCGACTGGTTGTATTCGTAGCTCTTGAAATGGAATTTCGCGGGATCGTCGCCGCGGGCGCGCGCCTCCTCGTCGAAATAATGCGGCTGGCGCCCGCGCTGATTGATGAAATATCTGGCGAGGTCGAGGTATTTGCGCTCGCCGGTGGCCCGCGCGAGTTTCACCAGCGCCAGCTCGATCTCCTCGTGCCCGCAATAGCCCTTCTTCTGGCCCGCCTTCGGGCCGAACACCGTTGCGATATGGTCGGCGTAGCGGCTGAGCACGTCGAGCAGCTTGCGCTTGCCGGTCGCCTGATAATAGGCGACGGCGCCTTCGATCAGATGCCCCGCGCAGTAGAGTTCGTGGCAATCGCGCAGGTTGGTCCAGCGCTTGCCCGGCTGCATGCGCTGATACCAGCTCGACAGATAGCCGTCCGGCTGCTGCAGCCTGGCGTACATGTCGATCACCGCGTCGATCTTCGCTTCGAGCGCGGGGTTCGGCCGGCGGCTGAGGCAATAGGCGGCGGTTTCGATCGTCTTGCCGAGGTCGGAGTCCCAGAACATCTGCGTCGTCACGGCGCCGCTCGCGTGGAACGGGATGCGCTGCGCGGGAGCCGGCCGATCGGGATCGATCTGGTCGAGCATGCCCGCCTCGACGCAGCGCTCGTAGAGAATGTCGGCGGTGCGATTGGCGACGGCGTCGGCCCGCGCGCCCCAGAAGCCGCGCACGTCCACCTGCGTGACGGCCGGCGGACGGAAGCGAGCGCGGGGCCTCGCGTCGGGGGCGGGGGTCGCTTGAGCTGGCATCGAGAGGTCTCCGTTGGGTTCGGTCGAGTTTGGCGGCGTCATCGCGGCGCCGCGCCGCGCGGGGCGGTCATTTGATCGCCCCGTTGAGGAACCCCGCCACGTAGTATTTTTGCAGCAGCACGTAGAACAGCACGCAGGGAATGATCGAGATGGTGATCCCCGCCTGCAACATTCCCCAATCGGTGCCGCCGATGCTGGTCTGCTGGCGCGCCGCCGCCAGGATCAGCGGCAGCGTGAAGGTGGTGTCCTTGTTCATGATCACCAGCGCGCCGAGGAATTCGTTCCATGACGTGATGAAGGCGAACAGCGAAACCGTGATGATCGCCGGCACGATGGCCGGAATGAAGATGTAGACCAGCGTCTGCCAGCTCGAGCAGCCGTCCATCACCGCGGCCTCTTCGAGTTCGCGCGGCACCGCTTCGGCGGCGTTGCGGATGACGTAGAGACTGAACGGGAATTGAATCGCCGTGTGGAGGATCGCCAGCCCGACCAGCGAGCTTTGCAGGTGCAATTGCGCGAAGATGAAGAACAACGGGGTCAGCAGCGCCTGGTAGGGGACGATGAGGGCGAGCAGCAGGACGATGAAGATGAATTCCTTGCCCGGCAGCGAAAACCGCGCGAGCGCATAGCCCGCCGGAACCGCCATCGCGAGGCAGAACGCGATGGTCAGCAGGGCGGCGCCCGCGCTGTTGAACAGATAGGTCGGCAGCCCCGCCTGGTAGCTCCACAGTCGCTGGTAGCTGTCGAGGCTGAGCGCATGCGGAAAATAGGTCGGCGGCAGCGCCGCCGCCTCCTCCGTCGTCTTGAGCGAGGCCAGCACCGAAGCGACGAGCGGCGCCAGCATGATGACGCAGATGGCGACGCACAGCGCGCCGATGAGATATTTCGCGCGATGCGCCCAGGCGCGCGCCAACGGCCCGCGGCTGAACCCTGGCGCCCAGGCGGGCGATAGCACGCTCGCGCTCATGCCGCTTTGCCCGGCCGGTTCGCCATTCAGCGCTCGCTTCTTCGCGCCAGCGTCATCTGGCCGATCGTGCACATGAGGATGAGGACCGCGGTGATGAGCGACAGCGCCGCGCCATAACCCAGCTTGAGGAACGGGAAGGAGTTCAGGTAGATCAGGAACACCGACGTGGTGGTCTGGTTGAACGGCTGTCCGGCGGTCATGATGTAGAACTGGTCGAAGGCCAGCAGCGAGCCGATCACGCTGAGGAGGGTGACCAGCAGAATTGTCCGGTAGGTCAGCGGCAGGGTGATGTTGCGCACCCGCTGCCAGTAGGAGGCGCCGTCGACCATCGTCGCCTCGTTGATCTCGGAAGGAATCCCCTGGATCGCCGCCACGAACAGCAGCATGCCGAAGCCGATCACTTTCCAGACAATCGAGGCGATCACCGCCCACAGCGCGACACGGGCGTTGGCCCCGAACCACAGAATGGGCTTGGCGATCACGCCGAGATCGAGCAGCGCCCGGTTGATCAGGCCGAAATCATAGCTGAACAGCCAGTACCAGAGCAGGCTGGACACGCCGAGCCCGATCACCACCGGCAGGAAGACCACGCCGCGCATGAATTTGCGCAGCGGCTCATCGCTCGCCGCGAGCAGCGCGAGGAGATAGCCGAGGATCATCAGGATCGGGGTGATCCACAGCGTGTATTTGAGGGTGAAGCCGAGCGACGTCCAGAACTGGGCGTCGTCCCAGATCTTCGCGAAATTACCGAACCCGATGAATCTCTTCGGCGCGATCAGCGACCAGTTGTGGAGCGACATCCAGATGAGCTGAAGAAACGGATACACGGTGAAGGCCAGCACGAAGGCGAGCGCGGGAGCCACATAGAGGAACGCGAAGATCTTGCTGTTCCGCGACCGCATCCGTTTCCCCTGGCGCGCGGGAAGTCGGCGCCCTGTTCGACGCGGGCCGGCCGCGTCGCCACCATTCGCGCCGGACCCTCGCCCGGCGCGGCGGAAGAGGCGGCGGCGCCCTGTCAGGCGATGGCGCCGCCGCTCCAGTTGGCTGAACGCGCGTCGGCGCGTCCGTTCACTCCGCCGCGATCGCCTTCATCTGGGCTTTCGCGTCGGCGATGATCTTGTCGAGGTCCTCGTCGGTATAGTAGGCGCGCTGCAGCATTTGCAGCCACGGGCCTTGCGGCGAGTTGATCAGCTCGAAGAACTTCAGGGTGTACGGCGTTCTGGCGACCGCCAGCGCCTTGGCGACCTCCTGGACGCGCGGATTCCCCTTGAAATACTTGTTGTCGGCCATGTCGGCGCGCGTCGTCAGATTGAGAGCCTTGGCGTAGCCCTCGACCTGAACCTCATCCGACAGGATGAAGCGCATGAAGTCGACCGCGTCCTTGACGCGCTTGCTTCCCTTGGGGATGGTCACGATGTCGCCGCCGGCGAACGCCGAAACCTCGCCGGATTTGACGCCGGGAAGCAGGGCGATGCCGAAATTCATCGTCGGGTTCTGGTCCTTGACCAGCGCGATGTTGAAATTGCCGGTGCCCATCATGCCGACCTTGCCCGAGCCGAAGCGCAGATGGAACGTCTCGCCGTTCTCGGCGCGCGCGTTCTCATGGACATCGCCGGCCTTGATGAGGTCGCGCGCCCATTGCAGCACCTGCTTGACGCCATCGCCGGTCAGCGGCTCGTCCTTGGCGTCCTTGGGCTCGATCGTCGCGCCGCTCGCCCACATCAGCGGGCCGACCGTGAAGATGTTGCAGCCGGCGCACGAGCCCGGCAGGAAATAGCCCTTGATGTCGCCGCCGAGCGCGGTGATCTTGTCGGCGTCGGCGCGGATTTCGGCGAGGCTGGTTGGCGGCTTCTCCGGGTCGAGGCCGGCCTTCTTGAACAGGTCCTTGTTCCAGAACAGCGCGGAGACGTCGGCATAGAGCGGCACGCCGTAGAGCCGGCCGCCGTAGGTCGACACGCCCATGTGGCCGGGGCTGGCGGTCTTCAGCGTGGGGTCGGCGCCGATTTGGTCGGTGATGTCGACGAGCTGGCCGGCCGCCTCGAACTGCGGGCCGTAGATGAGGTCCATGCCCATCAGGTCGGGCACGTCGCCGCTGGCGATCGCCTGGGCGATTTTCGGCACCATTTCGGTATGCGGGATGTAGGTGAGATTGATTTTTCGGTCGGGATATTTGGCGTTCCACATCGCCACCAGATCATCGACCATCCCCTTGTTGCCGCCGCTGCGCTCCCACATCTGCATGTCGGCGGCGAGCGCCATCGGCGCAGCGCCGACCAGCAGCGCCAGGCAAAGCGCCGCCGCGGCCGCATTCAGTTTCGACCTGCCCATCGTTCTCTCCCTTCCCATTGATTTCGTTTGGAAAAGCTTGGTCAGTCGACGGTCTCGCAGTCGAATGACGACTGGGCAGGCGATCTGAGAAAAGCTTTTCTCAGATGAGAATACTATTCCCCGACGAATCCGCAACGGAGATTTTGAGTTTTGGCGACGTTTGCCGCGGGTGCGCATTCCGGGGCGCTCGATCGCCGGGCGAGGACCGAATCTTGAGCAACCATGAGAGCCGCGAAGCGGCGGTTCAACGATTGTCCGTTTGGGCGCCGCCGCGTCGGAACGGCCAATCGACGACGCGGGCGCAGAACAGCGCCCACCACACGATCACCGGCTGGAGAGCCAGCCGCGGGCCATGATACCACCAGCTCGCCGGCATTCCCGGAACCTGCACGCTGTCGATCGCGTGCTTGACGTTGGCCGGGTAGACGCAAACCGCGTAGAGGGCGAGCATCACGCCGGCGAGCCATCGCAGCCGACGGGTGAGCAGCCCGATCGCTCCCGCGATCTCGCAGACGCCGGTGACAAGGACGACCTCGCGCGGCGCCGGGACCCAGTCCGGCACGATCGGCAGGAAGACGTCCGGCGCCCTGAGATGCACGACGCCGGCGACGCAATAGAAGGCCGCCATCGCCCAACGCATCGCTGCGCCGCGCGCGCTCGTCATTCATCGCGCTTTGTCCGGCCGCGCCAGCGCGGGGCCGTCGCCGTCGTTCTGACCAGCCACCAATCCGCCGTTCTTCAAAATCAACACGCCCATGCCGGCGAGCCACAGCGGGAAGGGGTAGGCGACCACGCGCTCCATGCCGCCGACTCCGAGGCCGAGCATAGACGCGCAGGCCGAGCAGCACGATCCCGAGCAACCCGACGACGCCGGCGGCCATGGTGATGAACCCGAGAACTCTCGGCGGGCGTCGCGACGTCAGCATCGCGAGCCCCATCGCCGCCATGCCGGCGTTGCAGCACAGGAAGTTTTCGACCGCGCCGAGAAAATGCGGCGCCGGCGCCGCGTCCTCCGGCGCCAGTCCGACCACGAACACGCCGACCCCGGAAGCGCCGATCAGCAAAAGCGCGGCGGTCCACAGCGCTCCCCTTGGAAATCGCGACCAGACCAGCGCTGTCCCGCACACGATCAACGCGCCTTGCAGCAGGAAGGACGCGTTCATCAGGGCGTGCAGCGGCGAGCACACGCTCCCAGCCGCGTCGGCGACGCCGCCCGCCCGCGCGCCACAACCAAGCGCGCCAAGATCGCTGATGTAATTGCCGCTCAGACTGTAAGAGCCCGGCCAGCCGGAAATCGCCACCGCCTCGGCGAGGAAATATTGCAGGCAGAAAATCCACAGCGTCGCACCGACTTTCGTTGTGCTCATGACGGCGCCCTGGTTTCCGCAGATCGCGCGAGGCGTATCACGTCCCGGCGATTCGGCAATTTCCGAGGCAGGGCGGTTCACGCCGCTTACGCGCGATCCGCAATTCGAGATTGGCGCTGCCGGATCGAGAGCAAACAATCTATACTGATGGGGACGCTCGCCAATGGAGCGTCAGAATCGGGACGGCCCGCCGCCATGACGCTCGCCCCCTTGCTCAATGCGTCTCCGGTGATTCAGGCGCACGCCTTCGCCGCGCTGGCGGCGCTGGTCCTCGGCGCCGCGCAACTCGCGGCGCCGAAGGGAACGCTGCCGCATCGCTCGATCGGCTGGATCTGGGTCGTCCTCATGATGCTGGTGGCGGGCACTTCGCTGTTCATCCACACCATCAGGCTGTGGGGGCCGTGGAGCCCGATCCATCTGCTGTCGCTGTTCACCTTAGGCATCGTTCCGCTCGGCCTGATGCGCGCCCGGCGTCACGACGTCGGCAGACATCGCGCGATCATGATGTGGACCTACGGCCTCGCGCTGGTCGCCGCCGGCGTGTTCACGCTGGCGCCCGGCCGCATCATGCACGCCGTGGTGTTCGGGAGGTAAGGCGCGACGGCGTGGGCGCGTCCACGCCGTCACCGCAACGCGATCGCTTCAGCGCTGTCCGCCGGAGACGGTGATCCGTTCGCCGGTCACCCACGCCGAGCGATCGGAGGCGAGGAAGGCGGCGACCTCGGCGATATCGTCGGGCCTGCCGATGCGCCCCATCGGCAGGCTGGCGCCGATTGTTTTCGCCGCCGCGTCGTCGATGCCGAGAGTCGCGAGGCCTTCCGTCGCGGTCATCCCGGGCGCGATCACGTTGACGCGGATGTTGCGCCCGGCGAGTTCGTTGGCGAGCGCCTTGGTCACCGCATCGATCGCGCTCTTGGAGGCGGAATAGACGACCGAGTTGGGAACCGGGTTGACGCTCGATATCGAGGAGAGATTGATGACGCTGCCGCCCGCCGCGCCGAAATAGCCCAGCGCCTCGCGGGTAGCGAGCAGCGCGCCCAGCACGTTGGTGTCGAACTGTCGGTGAAACGCTTCCTCGGTCACCTGCTCGAGCGGGCCGAACGAGAACACGCCGGCGTTGTTGACCAGAATGTCGAGCCCGCCGAAGGCCTCCTTCGTCGCCTGGAACAGCCGCTTCACGTCCGCGCTCCTGGCGACGTCGGCCTGCACCGCGATCGCCTTGCCGCCATCCCCGAGGATCGCCGCGACGACTCCATCCGCGGCGGCCTTGCTCGAGGCGTAGTTGACAACCACCGAAGCGCCTTCGCCCGCCAATTGCCTGGCGATCTGCGCGCCGATTCCCTTCGAGGCGCCGGTGACTACGGCGACCTTTCCGCTGAGCTCTTTCATGACGTTCTCCGTTGGCTACCGGCGCGCCCGAGGCGGGCGTTCCGTCAACCGCAGAGATAATTGATGCGTTATGATTGGGTATTGCTCACGGATTGATAACATATATAGACTGGACGTATGAATGATCGCCTCAACCAATTGTCGCTGTTCGTCCGCACCGTGGAGACCGGCAGTTTCTCGAAGACCGCCCGTGAAGCCGGCCTTTCCCAGCCCTCTGTCTCACGCGCCATCGCGGCGCTGGAGGCCCGGCTCGGGGCCACGCTGCTGCGGCGCACGACCCGCCGCCTCGCAACCACCGACGTCGGCCACGCCCTCGCGATGAGCGCCCGCGAGGCGCTGGCGGCGATCGACGACGCCGAGAACGCGGCGCGCGGCGCGGACCGGCTGTCGGGCGTTCTGCGCGTCAGCCTGCCCACCGCCTATGGCGTCAGGCAGATCATTCCTCGCCTGCCGGGTTTCGTGGCGTTGCAGCCGGAGCTCAGGATCGAGCTGATGATGTCCGACCGCTACGACGATCTCGTCGCCGCGGGCGCCGATCTCGCGCTGCGTCTCGGCAATCAGCCCGATTCCGCCTTCCTGACGCGCAAGCTGGCGAGCACCGCCAGGATCGTCGTCGCCTCGCCGGACTATCTGCGGCGGAGGGGCGTTCCCGCCAAGGTCGCCGAACTTGTCCATCATGACTGCCTCGGCGGCCCCGCCGACGCCGATCGCGATGTCTGGTCGTTCCGGCGCGGCGGAAAGCAGGAGGAGGCATCGGTTGACGTGCGCGTGCGCACCGGCTCCGGCGTCGGGCGTGATCGCCTGCGCCGTCGCCGGCCTCGGCATCGCCATCGCCTCGACCTGGATGTGCGAACACGAGTTGCGGGACGGCCGCCTCGCGCGAATTCTCGAGGACTACGCGCTTGAGCCTATCGACGCCTATGTGGTGTTCACCTCGGGCCGCCAGCCTTCGCGGAAAGCGCGTGCGTTCAGCGACTACCTGTCGGCGGCGCTGAATGCGAGGGGGTGAGGACTCCCTGAAGATGACGACGGTCCCTGTTCCCCGGGGAACAGCGAGACGAATGAGCCCGCCGTAGTCTCCCTGGCGTCGGGCATCGGCTCGACGGTGAGACCTCAACCCAGGGAGCGCTACAATGTCCAGGATTGTCATACTCGCAGCTTTGTTCGCCGTTTCGTTCAGCGTTACGGTCGGTTCCTTCGCCGCTTCGGCTCATGCCGAAGTCGAAGACTACTCCTTCGATATCGAGCAGGTCTTGTCGGTTGGCCGATAAAGCTGTGGCCTCTCGATAAACGAAGGTTTTCGAGAGGCCTCGCTGGCGCGCGAGTTTCGGGCGGCGCCAAGATCAAGCATCTCGCGATGACCCGCCGACCTGTTTGCGTTCGGGCAGGGTGGATGCCGCTACGAGTCGGCGGCGTCGCGTCGCGCCAGCAGTATCTCGGCGATCATCTGAATCTCGGCCCGATCGTAGTAACGGCCGTCTTCCAACACGTCCGCCGCCCGCGACCAGCTCACGCTGTGCGGAGTTGTCTGGCCGGGATGGACGGCAAAGAAAGCGCCGGTCGGCTTATGGCGCAGGCCATCGTCGGTGAACTCGAATTGCAATTCGTCGACGGCTGTAAATGGCATTGAAGCAGCTCCCGTGATCCCACTGGCCCTTGCCACAAGCCCCCTTGCAGAGCGCCTGGGCGTGGCTCAGCGGCGGCCTGTCGCTTCGTGGCCCCTCAATGCACCCCGGCCTCCTCGAGCAGCCGCAACGCGCTGGCATGAGCTTCCTTGACCCAGGGAAGCATCGCGGCGGGGTCGTCGGGGAATTCGAGCTCGATCGAGGCGGCGCCGACAAAGCCGGCATCGCGGATGGCGGAGAGGTATTCGTTGAACGGCGTGTTGCCGCGGCCGGGCGGCAGATCGCCGTGATGCACGCCGTCGCAATCGGAAACGTGGACATGCGCGACGCGTCCCTTCAGGCGGCGGGCGAGGTCACCCGGCGGAATCCGCTGCAGCCAGAAATGGGAGATGTCGACGGTCGCCTTGACGTTGGCCATGCCGACGGCGTCGAGAAAGCGCTCCATCGCGTCGAGCGTGTTGACGAAGGCGAATTCGAACGGCAGCAGCTCGATCGCCACCTCGAGGCCACGCTCCCTGGCGCGCCGGCCGACCTGCTTGGTGGCGTCGACCACCAGCGCCCATTCCTGGGCTGGCGGGATGAGCTTCTGCTGGAACATGTATTCGCCGGGCACGAAGCAGAGATTGCGGGCGGTGGGAAACTGCGCGGCGAGGTCGATGACGTTGAGGGCGCGCTCGATGTGATAGCCGCGTATCGCGGGGTTGAAGTCGTTGAGGCCGAGGCAGGTGCAAACCAGCGAAACCACGGGCAGGCCGACGCTCCGCGCGCCCGCCACATAGGCGTCGCGCGCGCTCTGCGAAAGCTTGCCGGGATCGAAGCCGACGAACAGATCGAGGCTCTCAAAGCCGATTTCCCTCGCCAGCTCGCGGCCCGGCTGCCCCTCATATGGCGAGCCGAACCAGGCGGAGTCGATCAGCCCCAGCGTCCACTTGCCATCGGCTGCCATCAGTCGTCCTCCCATGCTCAGGTCCGCCTTTGTCGACCGCCAAACAGTCTAGCGTCAAGAATAGCGGTGCTGTCGACAGTGCGTCCGTCTTTGGAATCGGTATGGATAGACGCAGCGTGCCCGCCGCGTTGCGTCAAAGCACCAAAATGGGCCGGCTGTTTCCTCAAATTGTCACGGAAGATAATAAATCTCTATAGCATGGCCGATCCTTCTCACATCGGTCAATTCGCGTCAGATAAGGATCGCCGTGCCGCCCACGTGGCCCGAAACTCTGGTGCTGTTTCAAAAGAACGGACCTCTTGAAAAAGCTGTCTGCTCAAAATCGACGCCTCCTCGCAAAGAAAGCGCGCGAGGGAAGTTTCCTCCGGCGCCCCCGCGAGGTCAATGCAGGGGGAATGTCGGTGACACCACGACAGCAGGTTGCCGGAATCAAAATGAGTAGAGCAGAAAAACGTCTAAATTCAATGGGGTTTGACAAAGTAAATGTGTATAACTCTGGCAAACGATTTGTTGGTTTTGCCAAATCACCTCCCAAGTCGATGCCGGAGACTATGAGTCTTGAAGATAATTACGAAAGTACCGCTTCTACACTAAGCGCTTTGTCAGCTTCTCTAAGAAATATTAAAATTTACCCGCGAGAGATACGTCTCATTCAAGAAAAATATCCTTTTCCTATCTATGATCAATACTGGGATTTCTCTACCATAAAGGTCATATCAATTCCAGTCGCTCTTGTGATCGCTTCTGAATACGATCGCGTGACTCTGCTTCGGCAGAAGCCGCCAGCCGCAGTTGCTATCGAAACGTGGCACGCTCCAGTTCGTGATCTGCTGCGCTCAATCGGCTTTTTGGAATTATGTCACGTGGAGCCGCAAGGGCCTCCTGTCGGAATTGTGGGATCGCAAAAAGTTCGAAGATTTCAGGCTTGCGTTGACGCCGTTGGGGAAGAGATTGGATCGTTCTTTAATGACCTCGGCTTGTTGGTCGAAGAACTCGATCCGCAAATCTATGGCGGTCTGTTTGAAGCGATTTTGAACACTCGTAACCATGCCTATGCGAATTCCAGTAGCCCGGAGGTGCTTCATCGATGGTGGATGACGGGGTCGTATGATGCTGATCTTCGTGAACTCACGGTGGCCGTGTACGACCATGGAATGTCAATTCCAGTCTCGCTCGCAGGCGACGAGACAGATTGGTCTCTCGTTGTAATATTTAGGGATATGTGGAATTGGATTTGAGGTCGGCCAATTACCGTCGCCGACAGCGAATTTGATGGCTTTACCCTCGAACTCGCCATGCAACTGGGAAAGTCACGCACGGGGGAAAGCCATCGCGGCAATGGGCTCCCAGCCATCGAAGCTATCATCGAGCTTTGCGTGGAGGGGTACGTCGCCATCCGGAGCAGGCGCGGTGAATATATAAGAGTCTATCCGGACACATCACGCTGGATTGCATAGCTTTCGGAGCATGAGCCGGATTGAGGCGAGACGCAGAAACGCGAGCGCTTTCTGATTGAGGTTTTCCCAATCCTTCGCGAGCCTGCGGCATCTCCCGAGCCACGCGAATGTGCGCTCGACGATCCAGCGTTTGGGCAACACGACGAACTTTCTTGCCGTGTCGGAGCGTTTGACGATCTCGACGTTCACACGCGACATTACCTTCTTCAACGCGCGCCGGAATATCGGCCCCTGATAGCCGCCATCGGCGTAGAGCTTCAGCAGGAACGGAAACATGCCGAACAGGGTCGCCATCACCAGCGCGCCGCCGTCGCGGTCCTGGATGTCGGCGGTGTGCACGATGGCGTGCATCAACAGGCCTTGCGTGTCGACGAGGATGTGACGCTTCTTGCCCTTGATCTTCTTGCCCGCGTCGTATCCCGGCGGATCATGCGGCCCCCCTTTTTCGGCGCTTTTCACGCTCTGGCTGTCGATGATGGCGGCGGTCGGGCTGGCCTCGCGCGACGCCTGTTCGCGACACTCCACATAGAGCGCCTGATGGATGCGATCGAGCGTGCCATCCTAACTCCACAGGTCGAAATAATCGTACACCGTGCTCTTGCGGCGGCAGGTCCTTCGGAAGCGCCGCCACTGGCAGCCCGTGCTCAAAATATACATCAGCCCGTTGACCACCTCGCGCATGACAACCGTGCGCTTGCCGCCGCCCCGCTTGCCCGGCGGAATCAGCGGCTCGACGAGTTCCCATTCGTCGTCGGTCAAATCACTGGGATAGCGAAGCCTGCTGCGGTCGTAACGCCCGCGATTTTCTGTCGTCCACATCGGCGATCCCTTCGAGAATCAGATCGCCTTCCTTGAATCACAAATGATTCCCGATGATTCAAGAACTCGCCGGATAGGCTCTAAGAGTCTGTCCGTGAACATCATGTGGGATTGCATAGCTTTCGCAACATGAGCCTGATGGAAGCGAGGCGTAGGAAGGCGAGCGCCTTGCGATTGAGGTTTTCCCAGTCCTTGGCGAGCCTGCGGCAACGGCCGAGCCAAGCGAAGGTTCGCTCCACGATCCAGCGTTTTGGCAAGACGACGAAGCCTTTGGCTTGATCCGAGCGTTTGACGATTTCGATGTTCACGCGGGTCAGGATTTTCTTCAGCGCGCGCCGAAACTCGGGCCCCTGGTAGCCGCCGTCGGCATAGAGCTTCAGGAGGAACGGAAACATCCCGAACAGCGTCGCCATCACCAGCGCCCCGCCGTCACGATCCTGAATATCGGCGGCATGGACGACGGCGTGCATCAGCAGGCCTTGCGTGTCGACGAGAATATGCCGCTTCTTGCCCTTGATCTTCTTGCCGGCGTCGAAGCCCGACGGATCGATCGAAGCGCCCCCTTTTCCGCGCTCTTCACGCTCTGGCTGTCGATGATCGCGGCGGTCGGGCTCGCCTCGCGCGAGGCGGCTTCGCGGCACTTCACATAGAGCGATTCGTGAATGCGATCGAGCGTGCCGTCCCAACTCCACAGCTCGAGATAGTCATGCACCGTCGAGCGCGGCGGCAGGTCCTTCGGGATCGCGCGCCACTGGCAGCCGGTGCTCAATACATACATCAGCCCGTTGACGATCTCGCGCTCATTCACATGGCGTTTGTTGCCGCCCCGCCTAGCCGGCGGAATCAACGGCGCCACATGCGCCCATTCTTCGTCGGTCAAATCACTCGGATAGCGCAGTCGGCTGCGATCGTAACGACCGCGATTTTCGTTCGTCCACATCGGCGACCTCCCAAGAATCAGGCCGCCTCCCTTGAATCACAAATGATTCCGACAATTCAATATGATTTCGGACGGGCTCTAAGGCACAAAGGAAAGGAACCGACGATATCCAATCGCATTTCTCCGCTAAATGGAACTATGATATTCTGGCATCTTCGCCTGCCGGATTTTCGAGAATGAGCGACCCTCACACGATTGATATTGCGAGAGATTTCTCGCGATTTCCTGGTGGCCGCGTGAGAGGAGACGGTCCATTTAGCGGTGAGGAATTTTTGGAGCAATTGCTTGGACCGAAGGCGAGACAGGCGTTGGAATCTGGGGTGCGGCTACGTGTGAAACTAGACGGAGTCGCGGGGCTACCCGCGTCCTTCCTGGACGAAGCGTTCGGCGGCCTAATTCGAAAACACATTCTTACTCGGGTTCAGGCCGACGCCGTCCTCGAAATAGTTGCTTTGACTCCTCGCGTTCAGATATATCCAAGCATCATTCGTGATTATATCCAGCGAGCAGTCGACTGAAATCTCAAATGGCAGCGTTTGCCTCTGCTGTTGTGGGAGCTGCGCTCACACTTCTAGCGAATGCCCTTCTTCGTGCATGGCAATATCGCCGCGATATTTGGATTCAGCATGTCGATAAAGTCTGCGACCTCATCGACGAAGCTGCCACTCTTTCCTGTCAATATTGGCTTGAGGCGGAGCCTCAGTCCGGCACGATCGCCACGCGGTCGACAGCGCTCATCGCCATGGAGGCACAGATTCAGGGCTTGCAAGATCGATGCGTCGGCTATCTCGATATTCTATGCCCGCGATTTGACGCGAACGGCAAAGATCGCGTGATGGTCGCCGCTTCGGCATTTTCCGAGGCTTTGACCGGCGGCACCTTCAACTCCAGAAAGACCCAGATCGACGCCCAACGAGCGAGGGAAGTTCATTCTTGCGCGTCCGATCTTGTGATCCAATGTCGGTAGCGCACGATATGACCGGTTTAGGTAGCGCACGATCTGTCCGGTAGCGTCTTTGCCTCATGGAGGGCTTTGGATGCGCCGGTCGGAAGCCCTTCAGGGTGTGCGGATGATGAGGTTTTTGGACATTTTGGGACGTTACGAAGCAGCGGAGTTCGGTCAACTGGAAGCAGCCGAGCTTTTGGGCGTTGGCGAGCGGACGTTTCGGCGTTGGCGCCAGCGGCTGGAGGACGACGGCGAAGCGGGCTTGTTGGACCGGCGGCTTGGCAAAGCTTCGAGCGAGCGGGTTCCGGCGGAATGGGAGGCGGAGGTGGAGGCGCTTTATCGCGGCCGCTATGTCGGCTTCACGGCCAAGCATTTTCATGAATGCCTGGTGGGGCGCCATTCTTTCTCGTGGGGCTACACCTGGACGAAGGGGTTTCTTCAATCGAAGGGCCTGCTGGAGCGCGCCGAGCGGCGCGGCGCGCATCGACGCAAGCGGCCGCGCCGACCTGTGCCGGGGATGATGCTGCACCAGGACGGCTCGCGGCATGAATGGCTCAGCGGCCGGCCGGCGCTCGATCTGATCGTGACGCTGGACGATGCGACGAGCGCCATTCTTTCGGCCTTTCTGGTTGAGGAAGAGGGCACGGATTCGACGTTCCGCGCCTTGGCGGAGGTGTTTGGCCAGCACGGCCTGCCGCTCAGCCTTTATACGGATCGGGGCAGCCATTATTTTTACACGCCGGAGGCTGGCGGAAAGGTCGATCGGTCGCGCCTGACGCAAGTCGGCCGCGCGCTCGATCATCTGGGCGTCGAACATATCGCGGCCTATTCGCCCCAGGCGCGCGGCCGTTCGGAACGCGCCTTCCAGACCTTGCAGGATCGGTTGACCAAAGAGCTGGCGCTGGCCGGGATCGACACGATCGAGGCCGCCAACGCCTTCATCAGAGCCGTCTACATGCCCGCCCACAACGCGCGCTTCGCCGTCGAGGCCGAACAGGACGGCGTCGCCTTCGTCGCCATCAAGGGCGTTGATCTCAGCGAGATTCTCTGCGTCCAGGAAGAGCGCTGCGTGGGCAACGACAATTGCGTCACATTCAACCGGCTCAAGCTGCAGATCCCCGAAAGCCCGCTGCGCGCTCATTTCGTCAAGGCGAAGGTCAAGGTTCGCCAATATCGCGACGGAACCCATGCCGTCTTTCATGGACCAAGATGTTTGGGCCGATACGACAACAAAGGTCTCCTCAGCCAAGAAAAAATCGCCGCTTAAGCCCGCTCGGCGGCGAGCCCGTGGACGGCGTGGACAAGCCTACGACTTGCCCACCCCGCCCACAGGAACAAAAACAGAAGAAGCGGACATTTGATGCGCTACCAAAACCGGCCAAGTTAATTCGCTATCGACACCGATCTTGTGATCCAATTGCGGAAGAGCATGGAGGAGGCTACAAGTTGGGCGGGCACCTATAGATATTCCGCTCGTGAAGTTGCGCGTTGGCGGTCGCGTTTTTGGCCAACGAAATGGAGTATCCCAACATTGGTTCTCGCCTTTACAATCGCTTTTATAGAGCCGGTGACGTAGCGGCTGGACGTGGCTAATTTTGCCCCTCAACTGGGTGGGCTATTCGTCCAATTTAGAAAAGCGGGGGTGCAACAAATCAACCGACCCTTTCGCGCCGTTTTTTTGCAGCGAGCGAAGGTGGACCCCCACAATTCCCCGACAAAACCTTGGCGAACATCCGCATCGCGGCGATCCTGTTCCGGCCAGGCGCACGCCTTCGCCTCAACCGAAGCCCTTGAACCAGAAATTTGCAATTTCCAAATTTTTTCGCCATAACTCCTTGATGTTCCCCAAAACGCCGAAGAAAATATTTGGAAAACGGGCCAAAATCCCCGGAAATCCAAAATGTTAAGTCCTTGATTTTCTCCAATCCGCCAATCAAAAATCTGGAAATCCAAATTTCTGATCTGCCCTAACGGCGCCTCCCGCGGCGGTCGCCCGGCCGCCCCGCGCCTTCACGTTCCCGCAACCATGCCTGTTGGCGGGGCCTTAACTGTGCGGGCAGTTGGGCGCCGGCGATTCATCGGCTGGCAAAGATTGCGACCCCACACTCCCGCCAACAACCAAAGTCGTCCGGTCAAACGGGCGAATCGGGAACGTGGGATATGTCCAAACCAATGGCCTTCGCCGTCGATCGGAGCCGAACCATCATCAGTTCGCTGATCCACGGGCGCAAGGTGAGTGGCCTCGACGTCGCCTGGCTCAGGCGCGAAGTGTTCGGCGACGGCGAGGTGTCGCGCGAGGCCGCCGAAGAACTGTTCGCGGTGGCGCGCGCCGACATCGCCAAGGCGCCGGAATGGACGCCATTATTCGTCGAACTGATCACCCGGCACGTGGTCGCTGACGCGCGCCCGGCCGGCGTGGTCGGCGAGGCGCAGGCGCGCTGGCTGATCGAGCGCGCCGATGAGGCGACGTCGGCCGATGCGCTCGCTGTTCTCGTCAACGTGCTCGCCGAGGCGGGGCGCGTTCCCCAATGGTTTGTCGCCGCCGTGCGCGCGCGGGCCGGGCGCGACTGGCCGGGCGTCGGCGCGGCGCTCGCGGCCTCGGCGACGGGCTGAACGCGCGGGCGCGCGCGACGCCGCCAGCGCTGGACGCCGCCGCCGCTCTCCCATAAAACCAGGGCCTTGCCTCGCGAAGCGCTCGCCTGGCGAGCCTTCGAACGGGGGGCGGATGTTCGCCAAGATTCTGATCGCCAATCGCGGCGAGATCGCCTGCCGGATCATCAGGACGGCGCGCCGCCTCGGCATCGCCACCGTCGCGGTCTATTCGGAGGCCGACAAGGACGCGCTGCACGTCGAAATGGCCGACGAGGCGATCCCGATCGGGCCGCCGCCCGCCGCGCAATCCTATCTCGTCATCGACAAAATCGTCGCCGCCTGCGTCGAGACCGGCGCCGAGGCGGTCCATCCCGGCTACGGCTTCCTGTCGGAGCGCGCCGCCTTCGCCGCGGCGCTGGAGGCGGCGGGCGTCGCGTTCATCGGCCCCAACCGCCGCGCCATCGAGGCGATGGGCGACAAGATCGAATCGAAGAAATTCGCCAACGCCGCGAAGGTCTCGACCGTTCCGGGCTTTCTCGGGGCGATCGACAGCCCGGAGCAGGCGGCGGAGATCGCCGACGAAATCGGCTATCCCGTGATGATCAAGGCGTCGGCCGGCGGCGGCGGCAAGGGCATGCGCGTCGCCCATTCCCGCGCCGAAGTCGCCGAAGGCTTCGCGCGCGCGAGGTCGGAGGCGAAGTCGTCGTTCGGCGACGACCGGGTGTTCGTCGAGAAGTTCATCGTCAACCCGCGCCATATCGAAATCCAGGTGCTGGGCGACAAGCACGGCAATGTCATCCATCTCGGCGAGCGCGAATGCTCGATCCAGCGCCGCAACCAGAAGGTCGTCGAGGAGGCGCCTTCGCCGCTGCTCGACGAGGCGACGCGCCGGCTGATGGGCGCTCAGGCGGTGGCCCTCGCCCAGGCGGTCGGCTATGATTCGGCGGGCACCGTCGAGTTCGTCGCCGATCAGGATCGCCGCTTCTATTTCCTCGAAATGAACACCCGGCTGCAGGTCGAGCATCCCGTGACCGAGCTGGTCACCGGGGTCGACCTGGTCGAGGAGATGATCCGCTCCGCTTACGGCCTGCGGCTGCGGATCGCGCAGGCCGACGTGAAGCTGACCGGCTGGGCGGTCGAGAGCCGCGTCTACGCCGAGGACCCGACCCGCCGCTTCCTGCCCTCGACCGGCCGGCTGGTGAAATACCGCCCGCCCGCCGAGGGGGTCGTCGACGGCGTGACGGTGCGAAACGACACCGGCGTCTACGAGGGCGGCGAAATCTCGATCCACTACGATCCGATGATCGCCAAGCTGGTGACCCACGCCGGCGACCGATCGGCCGCCATCGAGGCGCAGGCGCGGGCGCTCGACAGCTTCGTCATCGACGGCGTCCGCCACAACATCCCGTTCCTTTCGGCGCTGATGCAGAGCGAGCGCTGGCGCGCCGGCCGGCTGTCGACCGGGTTCATCGCCGAGGAGTTTCCGGACGGCTTTGCGCCGCTGCTCGCCTCGGGCGAGGCCGCGCATGTGCTGGCGGCGATCGCCGCCCATGTCGATCACGTGCAGAACGTGCGCAAGCGGGCGATTTCCGGGCAATTGCGCGCGGCGGCGAGTTTTCGCTTCGAGCCGCGGCGCGCCGTCATGCTCGGCAAGCAACGCTACGACCTCGAAATCGCCGGCGCCGGAGCCGAGCTTGACATTGTCCTGGCCGAAGGGCGCGTTCTTCGCGTCGCCTCGCGCTGGACGCCCGGCGAGCCGGTATGGAGCGGCGCGATCGACGGGGTGCGGGTGGCCGCACAGGTGCGCCCGATCCTCAACGGATTCACGCTCGCCCATCGCGGCGTCAGCGTCGAGGCGCGCGTCTACACCCGCCGCGAGGCCGATCTTGCGGCGTTGATGCTGGAGAGAACCGGCGCCGACGCCGCCAAGGCGCTGCTCTGCCCGATGCCCGGCCTCGTCAAGGCGATCTCGGTGCGCGTCGATCAGGAGGTCAAGGCCGGCGAGGCTTTGTGCATGGTCGAGGCGATGAAGATGGAGAACGTGCTGCTCGCCGAGCGCGACGTGAGGATCAAGAAAATCCTCGCCAAGGAAGGGGATTCGCTCGCCGTCGACGCGGTGATCATGGAATTCGCCTGAAACAGGAGACGCCCGCATGGCCGCCCGCCGCCTCATTTCGTCCGGCTCGCCGTTCGAGGCCGCGTTCGGCTATTCGCGCGCGGTGGTCGACGGCGACGATGTGTTCGTGTCGGGCACCACCGGCTACGACTACGCGACCATGACCATGCCGGACGACGTCGCCGACCAGGCGCGCAATATCGCCAGAACCTTCGCGGCGGTGCTCGCCGAGGCGGGCGCCAGCCTCGCCGACATCGTGCGCCTGCGCACCTTCGTCACCCGCCCGGAATATTGCGAGCCGGTGCTGCGTGTGGCCGGCGAAGTCTACGCCGACATCCGCCCCGCCGCGTCGATCTATGTCGTCACCGCGCTGCTGCGGCCGGAGATGAAGGTCGAGATCGAGGCGACGGCGCGGATCCGGCGCGGCTGAAGCGCTTTTGCGCCGATCCGACGGCGCTCCGGTCCTGCGCTTGATGCGCGGGCGAATGCGACTAACGTATGGCTACCCGCCTCCACGGCGGCGGGCGAAGGTCGCGACCAGCGACATGCGGGGGAGGAGCAGGCTTGTCATTGCCGCCAGAGCGCGAGAGCCTCGGGGAGGGCGCGGACACTTTCGCCAAGCTGCTGCGCCAGCACGCCCGCGTGCGCCCGGATCGTCCGGCGTTCCGCCACAAGGACCTCGGCATCTGGCGGACCTGGACCTGGGCGGAGGTCTACGCCCAGACCCGCGCGCTGGCGCAGGGGCTCGCGGGGCTCGGGCTGGCGCATGGCGACAAGATCGCCATCGTCGGCGCCAACCGGCCGCGGCTCTACTGGACGATCACCGCGGCGCAGATGCTCGGCGCCGTGCCGTTGCCGGTCTATGCCGACGCAGTGGCCGACGAGATGGCCTATGTGCTCGGCCATGCCGAAGCCTCGCTGATCGTCGCCCAGGACCAGGAGCAGGTCGACAAGATCCTGTCCATCGCCGATCGATTGCCGCTGCTGGTGCGCATTCTCTACGACGAGGAGCGCGGCCTTACGGACTACCGGGACTCCCGGGTGATTTCGCTCGCCGGGGTGATCGCGGCTGGCGAGGCGGCGCTGGGCGATCCCGCAGTCGCGGCGGCGCTCGATGCGCGGATCGAAGCGGGCAGGGGCGCCGACCCCTCGGTGATCCTCTACACCTCCGGCACCACCGGCCGCTCGAAAGGGGTGGTGCTGACCGGCGAACGCTGCATCGCCGCCGCCCGCGACACCGTGGCGTTCGACAAGCTGACGGATCGCGACGAGGTGCTGGCCTATCTGCCGCTGGCCTGGGTCGGCGACCATTATCTCAACTACGCCCAGGGTTTCGTCGCCGGCTTCTGCATGGCCTGCCCCGAAAGCGCCGACACCGCGCTGGACGATCTGCGCGAGATCGGGCCGACCTTTCACTTCGCGCCGCCGCGCGTCTTCGAGGCGTTGCTGACCCGCGTGATGATCCGGATGGAGGACGCCGGGGCGATCAAGCGCGCGATGTTCCGGCACTTTCTCGGCGTCGCCAGGAGATGGGGCGAAAGGATCGTCAACCGGCAGCCGGTTCCGGTGCTGGCGCGGCTGCACTATGCGCTCGGCGAAGCGCTCGTCTACGGACCGCTCAAGAACGTCCTCGGCTTTTCCAGGGTCCGCGTCGCCTACACCGCCGGCGAAGCGATCGGCGCGGACCTGTTCGCCTTCTATCGCTCGCTGGGGCTGAACCTCAAGCAGCTCTACGGCCAGACCGAGGCGTTTCTTTACGTGACGGCGCAGGCCGACGGCGCGGTCCGTTCCGACGCCGTCGGGCCGCCGGCGCCGCATGTCGAATTGCGCATCGCCGGCGATGGCGAGGTTCAGTTCAGGTCGCCGGGCATGTTCTTGTCCTACTACCGGGAGGAAGACAAGACCGCAGAAGCGCTGACCCCCGACGGCTTCATCAAGACCGGCGACGCCGGCTATATCGAGCCGGACGGCCAGCTCAAGATCATCGACCGCGCCAAGGACGTCGGCCGGCTCGCCTCGGGCCAGTTGTTCGCGCCCAAATATATCGAGAACAAGCTGAAGTTCTTCCCCAACATCAAGGAGGCGGTGGCGATCGGCCAGGATCGCGACCATGTCGTCGCGCTGCTGAATATCGAGCTGGCGTCGGTGGGCAATTGGGCCGAGCGCAACAACGTCTCCTACGGCTCCTACCAGGAGCTAGCGGGAAACCCGCGCGTCTACGCGATGGTCGAGGCCCATGTCGATGAGGTCAACCGGGCGCTGGCGAGCGAGCCGGTGATGGCCGGCGCCCAGATCAAGCGCTTCCTCATCCTGCCGAAGGAACTCGACGCCGACGACGGCGAACTGACGCGCACCCAAAAGGTGCGGCGCGGCCTGATCGCCGAGCGTTACGCCTCGCTGGTCGCTGGCCTCTATGACGGCTCGGCCGAGGCGTCGATCTCGACTGAAATAACCTACGAGGATGGCCGCAAGGGCATGCTCAACGGCAGCGCGCGCATCGTCGAAATGACGCTTCATCCCCCGGCGCCGCGGCGCGAGCGGGCCGCATGAGCAACGCCAGCGTCGGCGAGGTCCTCCTGTCCGTCGAACAGGTCTCGCTGTCCTTCGGCGGCGTCAAGGCGATCCGCGAGGTGTCCTTCGACATCGCCAAGGGGGAAATCCGCGCGATCATCGGGCCGAACGGCGCCGGCAAGACGTCGATGCTGAATGTCGTGAACGGGTTCTATCACCCGCAGCAAGGGCGCATCACCTTTCGCGGCAAGACCCGTGCGGCGATGAAGCCCTATGAGGCGGCGGCCCAGGGGATCGCCCGCACGTTCCAGAACGTCGCGCTGTTCAAGGGCATGACGACGCTCGACAACATCATGGCGGGGCGCACCCTGCGGATGAAGCGCGGCTTGTTCTGGCAGGCGCTTCGCCACGGGCCTGCCCTCAGCGAGGAGATCGAGCATCGTCGGTTCTGCGAGGGGATCATCGATTTTCTGGAGATCGAGGCGATCCGCAAAACGCCGGTCGGCGCGCTGCCCTATGGTCTGCAAAAGCGCGTCGAACTTGGCCGGGCGCTGGCGATGGAGCCCGATCTGTTGCTGCTCGACGAACCGATGGCCGGCATGAATCTGGAGGAAAAGGAAGATATGAGCCGTTTCATCCTCGACGTGAACCAGCACTACGGAGTCACCATCGCGCTGATCGAACACGATATGGGCGTGGTGATGGACCTCGCCGACCGCGTCGTCGTGCTCGAATACGGCCGCAAGATCGCCGACGGAACGCCCGATGAGGTCAAGACCGACCCCGGGGTGATCGACGCCTATCTCGGCGTCGCCCACTGAACGAGGCGGCGGCATGGGCCTGCTCTATCAGTTTTTCGTCGACCCCTTCGTCCAGATGGCCGGCGCGCCCGACCTGCTCGTCCAGACCATCTGGGAAGGCTTTGTCGGCGGTGTGCTCTACGCGCTGATCGCGCTCGGCTTCGTCTTGATCTTCAAGGCGTCCGGGGTGTTCAATTTTGCGCAGGGGATCATGATGGTGTTTGCCGCGCTGACCCTGGTCGGCCTGCATGAGCGGGGCGTCCCGGCCTGGCTCGCGCTCATCGCGACAGTTGGCGTGATGTATGTCCTGGCGCTCGGGGTCGAGCGGATCGTCCTGCGCCCGCTGGTCAACCAGCCGGACATCATCCTGTTCATGGCGACCTTCGGACTGACCTATTTCCTGATCGGTCTTGGCGAACTGGTGTTTGGCGGCAATCCCAAGACGATGATCGCCGACCAGCTCTACCTGCCGTCCGGCGCGATCGAATTCAAAATCCTCGGCGGGGTCGTCTCGCTCCAGAAAATCGACATCGCGGCGGCGGTGATCGCGCTGGTCATGGTGACCGCGATCGCGCTGTTCTTCCAGAAGACGCGCATCGGCCGCGCGCTTCGCGCCGTCGCCGACGATCATCAGGCGGCCTTGTCGGTCGGCGTTTCGCTCAACCAGATCTGGGTCGTCGTGTGGTTTGCGGCCGGCATTGTCGCGCTGGCGACCGGCATCCTGTGGGGCGCGCGCTCCGACGTCTCCTTTGCGCTGCAGATCGTCGCGCTGAAGGCGCTGCCGGTGCTGATCCTCGGCGGCCTGACCTCGATTCCCGGCGCGATCGTCGGGGGGTTGATCATCGGTATCGGTGAAAAGCTCGGGGAGTTCTACTGGGGGCCGATTCTCGGCGGCGGCATAGAAAGCTGGCTGGCCTATTTCATCGCGCTGGCGTTCCTGCTGTTCCGGCCGCAGGGCCTGTTCGGCGAGACGATCATCGAACGGATATGAGCCGATGGCTTCGATATCGCCCGGGACGAAGCTGGTGGCCGCCGCATGCGCCGGCGTTCCGCCGATCGAACTGAGGGACTGACGTGTTCTATCGCGAGGTCGGTCAGTTCAAGACGAGCTACGCCGCCGACATGGCGGTGTTCCCGATTCGGCAGGACCGGATCGGCTTCGGCTTGATCCTCTTCGTCGCCTTCGTGGTCATTCCCCTGACGGGCAATCAATTCCTGCTCGACACGATCATGATTCCGTTGCTGATCTTTTCGCTCGCGGCGATCGGCCTCAATATCCTGACCGGCTACACCGGGCTGCTGTCGCTGGGATCGGCGGCGTTCATGGGGGTGGGCGCCTACGCCTGCTACAAGCTGTCCACCTTCTTCCCCCAGGTGAACATTCTCGTCTGGATTCTCGCCTCCGGCTTTGTGTCGAGCGCGGTCGGCGTGTTTTTCGGTCTGCCGAGCCTGCGCATCAAAGGCTTCTATCTCGCCGTCGCGACGCTGGCGGCGCAGTTCTTCCTGCAATGGTGCTTCGCCCGCGTTTCGTGGCTCTACAACGACAATACGTCCGGGGCGATCGAGGTGGGAACGCACACGCTGCTCGGCGTGCCGGTGACCGGGCCGAACGCCGCGCCCGCGACCCGCTATCTCGTCGCGCTGACCATCGTCGTCGCGATGGCCTGGATCGCCTCGAACATCGTGCGCGGGCGGATCGGCCGGATGTGGATGGCGGTGCGCGACATGGACATCGCCGCCGAACTGATGGGCATCAGGTTGCTGCGCGCCAAACTCCTCGCCTTCGCGGTGTCCTCGTTTTACGTCGGGGTCGCCGGGGCGATGATGGTCTTCCTGTGGCTCGGCGCCGCCGAACCCGAAGCCTTCAACATCGACCTGTCTTTTCTGCTGCTGTTCATGGTGATCATCGGCGGTCTCGGCAGCATTCTCGGCGCCTTCCTCGGCGCGGCGCTGATCCACGGACTGCCGATCGTCCTGCGCGCCCTGCCGGCGCTGGTCGGCCTCAACCTGGGATCGGCGACGATCGAGCAACTCACTTTCATGGTGACGGGGGCGCTGATTATATTCTTTCTCATCGTCGAGCCGAACGGATTGGCGCGGCTTTGGCGGATCGGGAAGCAAAAACTGCGGGTTTGGCCGTTCCCTTACTGAGCATGGTCAAGCGCGCGAAATGGGAGCAGAATGCCTGAAGGGAGGAAGGAAATGAAGAATATCCGTGCCTTGAAAGTGCTCGCCGGCGCCGCGCTGGCGTTGGTTCTGGCCGTTCCGGCGTTCGCGCCGGCCGCCGCGGAGGACTCGATCTACGTTCCGCTGTTCACCTATCGGACGGGGCCGTTCGCCGGCTCCGGCACGCCGATCGCCGATGGCATGCACGACTATCTGACCATGCTCAACGAACGCGACGGCGGCATCGGCGGGGTCAAGCTCAGCGTCGACGAGTGCGAGACCGGTTACGACACCAAGAAGGGTCTCGAATGTTATGACTCGGTCAAACCGAAAGGCCCGGTCATCGTCAATCCCTGGTCGACCGGCATCACGCTGTCGCTGATCCCCAAGGCGTCGGTCGACAAAATCCCGATTCTGAGCATGGCCTATGGGCTCTCCGCCTCGGCCAAAGGCGATATTTTTCCGTGGATTTTCAATCCGCCGGCGACCTATTGGGACGGCCTCTCGGAAATCCTGAAATATGTCGGCGACGGCTCGATCGACAAGCTGAAGGGCAAGACGATCGGTTATCTCTATTTCGACGCCGGATTCGGCAAGGAGCCGATCCCGATGTTCCAGGACCTGGCGAAGGACTTCGGGTTCACACTGAAGCTCTATCCAGTGGCTCCGGCGAGCATGCAGGACCAGTCGGCGCAATGGCTCGACGTGCGCCGCGACAAGCCCGATTTCGTCGTCATGTACGGCTGGGGGGCGATGAACGCCACCGCGGTCAAGGAAGCGATCAAGGCCGGCTATCCGATGGACAAGTTCGTCTCGATCTGGTGGCCGGGCGAAGCCGACATGGCGTCGGCCGGCGACGGCGCGAAAGGGTTCAAGACGCTCAATTGGCACGGCGTCGGCGCGAACTATCCCGCGCTGCAGGACATCAAGAGAACCGTCGTCGACGCCGGCAAGAGCCAGGCCGCGAAGGACGAGTTCGGCAACCTGTTGTATGACCGTGGCGTCTATAATTCGGTGCTCATCGCCGAAGCCATCGCCAACGCGCAGAAGCTCACCGGCAAGAAGGTCGTCAACGGCGCGGACGTGCGGCGCGGGCTGGAGACCATCGATCTCGACGCGGCGCGCTTCAAGGCGCTTGGGCTGGAGGGATTCGCCGCGCCGTTCAAGGTCACCTGCGCGGACCACAACAGCCACAGCGCGACATTCATCCAGCAATGGGATGGCGCGAAATGGGTGAAGATCACCGATCCGATCGCCCCTGAAAGCGACAAAGTGCAGCCGCTGATCGACCAGGCCGCCAAGGCCTATGCCGAGAAGAACGCCGGCTGGCCGGCGCGCACCGAAGCCTGCGACAGCAAGTCGTGACGCCAGTCCCCTCTCCCCCGCGGGAGAGGGGACCGCCTGGGCCGGGGCTCCCGATGTCCGCCGAACCGCAGCTTCAGCCGGCGCCCGTCCTCGTCGTGAACAACATCGAGGTCATCTACAGCCGGGTGATTCTGGTGCTGAAGGGTGTTTCGCTGAGCGTCCCCACGGGCGGGATCGTCGCGTTGCTCGGGGCCAATGGCGCGGGCAAGACCACGACGCTCAAGGCGATCTCCAATCTGCTGCGCGCCGAGCGCGGCGAAGTGACGAAGGGCTCGATTTCGTTCAAGGGCGGGCGGATCGACGGCCTGCCGCCCGACCAGATCGTGCGTCGCGGCTGCATTCAGGTGATGGAGGGCCGCCATTGCTTCGGCCACCTCACCATCGAGGAGAACCTGCTCACCGGCGCTTTCACGCGGCGCGATGGCGGCAAGGCGATCGCGCGCGACCTCGAGGCGATCTACAACTACTTCCCGCGTCTCAGGCAGCGTCGCCACGCGATGGCCGGCTACACCTCCGGCGGCGAGCAGCAGATGTGCGCGATCGGCCGCGCGATGATGTCGCGACCGGAGATGATCCTGCTCGATGAGCCTTCGATGGGTCTGGCTCCGCAACTGGTCGAAGAGATTTTCGAGATTGTGAAGGACCTCAACGAGAAGGAGCGGGTGTCGTTTCTGCTGGCCGAGCAGAACGCCAATATCGCGCTGCGCTACGCGACGTCGGGTTATATTCTGGAGAACGGCCGCATCGTGCTCGACGGAGAGGCCGGGGCGCTGCGCGCCAACGAGGACGTCAAGGAATTCTACCTCGGCGTCGCCGGCTCCGAGCGCCACTCATTCCGCAACGTCAAGCACTACAAGCGGCGCAAGAGATGGCTCGCTTGAACCGCTCCAGGGGAATCGGATGAGCCGATATGACGAGCCGGAGAGCGGCGACCCGGACGCCGTCGAGGCGGCCCTGTTCGCCCGTCTGCGCGCGCTTTTGCCGGCGGCGGCGCAAAATGCGCCGGCGCTCGCGCGGCAACTCGCGGGCGTCGACATCGCCTCGCTGAGGTCGCGGGCCGATCTCGCCCCGGTTCCCTTGCTGCGAAAGTCCGAACTCATAACCCTGCAGGAGGCCGCGCCGCCGTTCGGCGGGCTTGCCGCGATGCCGCCCGCGCGTTTGAAGCGCCTGCTGGTTTCTCCAGGGCCGATTTTCGAACCGGAAGGCCATGGCGCGGATTGGTGGGGCGCCGCGCGGGCGCTGCGGGCGGCGGGGATGCGAACCGGCGACATCATGCTCAATTGTTTTTCCTATCACCTGACGCCCGGCGGCCATATCATGGAGAGCGGCGCGCTGGCGCTCGGCTGCGCGGTCATACCGGCCGGACCTGGCAACACCGAACAGCAGATTGAGGCGATTGCGCATCTCAGGCCGAGCGCCTATTGCGGCGCCCCCGATTTCCTGAAGATTCTGATCGACAAGGCGCAGGCGGTCGGGAGCGACGCTTCGTCGATCAAGCTGGCGCTGGTGTCGGGCGCGGCTTTGCCTGGGAGCCTGCGCGCGGAACTGCAATCTCGTGGAATAAAGGTGCGGCAATGCTACGCGACCGCCGATCTCGGCGTGATCGCCTATGAGGCGGACGACGAACAGGGGGCGATGCTGGAGGGCATGGTCGTCAACGAGGGGATCATCCTGGAAATCGTGACTCCGGGAGGGGGCGACCCGGTCGCTCCTGGAAAGGTTGGCGAGATTGTCGTCACCCGCCTCAACGCCGACTATCCGCTGCTGCGCTTTGCGACGGGCGATCTTTCGGCGCTGATCCACAGCGCCGGGCGGGCGCGCATAAGGGGGTGGCTGGGGCGCGCCGACCAGACGACCAAGGTCAAAGGCATGTTCGTCCATCCCGGACAGGTCCTCGCGATCGGCAAGCGACATCCCGAACTCGGAGGCTTGCGTCTCGTCGTTCGCCGCGACGGCGAGCGGGACGAGATGATCTTGCGCGCCGAGTCGCTCCGGCAAAGCCCGGACTTCGTCGAGGCCGTCGCAGCGACACTGCAAAGCGTGACCAAATTGCGCGGCGCGGTGGAGTTGCTGGCGCCGGGGTCGCTGCCTGACGACGGCCGCGTCATCGCCGACGAACGGCCAGCGGGGTAGGCCACGGAACATCCGGGCCGCGCAAAGGCCCGAATTCCGCGTTTATCGCGCCACCTTCATCCAGGAAGGGCCAAACGCGCGGCATATCGCCCCGGCTGCCTCGCAGCTTGCGCGCCAGGCGGGGGCGAAGAGCCCGGAGCCGGCCGTCGCCGGCTTCGCGACCCCGCGAACCCGTCGATTACGATCGGCATTGTGAACTATTTAACGACTTGTCAACTAGCCTCGCAATACCGTTCGACTTGCCCTGCAGGTCCGGAATCAGGTTGAATCATCGTGTCGCTCATGCTTTCCGGCCTGAAAGGCGAGCACATCTGGGTTTTGGCGGCTCTGGCGTTCGTCGCCGGGCTTGCTTGTCTTGGAATGTTTCGCGGCGGCCGGGCGCACGCGCGCAACATCTGGAAGTCTCCGCCTTCGGCGAGGCGCGTGACCGCGCGATCCGGACGGCCCCTTTGCTCGGGGCGTGGAGTCGTCGCGATTGGCGACGCGCCCCGGACAATTCCGGCGAGGACGTCCGCCGCCTCAGCGTTCACCTGCAGGCGGCTTTGCGGCACATGTCGCAAGGCCTCTGCATGTTCGACGGCCAGCGACGCCTCATTTTCTGCAATGCGCAGTTCGCCGCGATATTCGCTCTTCCCTCGAGGTTGACGCAGCCGGGCGTGACCTTGCGCGAGATCATGGACTACCAGGTCGCCAGCGGATCCTTTCCCGGGACCGATCCGGACGAATTCGTTCGGGACATGCTGAGAATCGCCGCGGAAAACAAATCGTCGAAGAGCCTGGTGGAGTTCCGCGACGGGCGTTTCATCGCCGCCGCGCATGAACCGACGGCGGAAGGCGGGTGGGTGGCGACCTTCGAAGACGTCACCGAACGCCTGCGCGCCGAGGGCGATCTGCGCGAGACCCGCGCTGCAATGATCGAGGCCAAGGCCGAGGCCGAGAGAGCGGCCCAGCAAGCGCAGGCGGCGCACCAGAGGTTGCAGGAAGCCTTCGAACTGATGCCCGAAGGCGTGGTTCTGTTCGATTCGCAAGACCGGCTTGTGATCTGGAACCGGCGTTACGCCGAACTCAACGCCGAGATTGTCGATCCGCTTGTCGTTGGAATGGGCTTCGAGGATTTGTTGCGGCGGGGGATTTCGCTCGGCCGCTACCCGCAGGCCGAGGGCTGGGAGGAGCAATGGCTGGCGATGCGGCGCGCGCTTCACGCCATGCCGTATTCGAGCCACGAACAGCGCCTGTCGGGCGAGCGCTGGACACGCGTCGAGGAGCGTCGCACGGGCGACGGCGGCCACCTCGGGGTTCGCATCGACATCACCGAATTGAAGCGTCGCGAGGCGTCCTTCAAGCTGTTGTTCGATTCCAATCCCCTGCCGATGCTGGTCTGCGACCAGCAGACCTTGCGCTTTCTCGCGGTCAACGAAGCGGCGATCAGCCACTACGGCTATTCCCGCGACGAGTTCTTGTCGATGTCGACCCTCGACATCCGACTGCCCGAGGATTGGGAGAAGGTGCGCAAGGTCGTTGGCAAGAAGGAAGGGGAATACGGTTCGGGAGAGACCTGGCGCCATCGAAAAAAGGATGGCGCCTTGATCGAGGTCGCCGTCCACAAGCAGGCCCTGTCCTACGAGGGTCGCGCATCGACGCTGCTCGCGGTCATCGACATGACCGACCAACGACGGGCGCAGGACGAAATCCGTCAGACCCGAATGTTCCTGGACGCGATTGTCGAGAATGTTCCGGCGAGCATCGTCGTCAAGGACGCGCGCGATTTCAGCTACGTCCTGATCAATCGCGCGGCGGAGGAATTCTACGGCATCTCGCGCGGCGAAGTGATCGGCAAGAACGTCCACGAAATCTATCCGAAAGAGACCGCCGACCGCATCACGGCGAGCTATCGGATGCTGCTTGCCGGGCGTCCGCAGATTTCCGATGAGCACGAAGTCGAGACGCCCGCCAACGGGCTGCGTCTCGTCACCACCAAGAGCCTTCCGGTTTTCGACGAGAACGGGTCGCCGCAATATGTGCTGACCGTCATCGACGACATCACCGAGCGCCGGCGCGCCGAACGACGGGTCGCGCATCTGGCCCATCACGACGCCTTGACCGACCTGCCGAACCGCGCCGCCTTCGCCGCTCTCCTGACCGAAACCATCCAGCAGGCGGCGGAGTCGGGCGGGAGCTTCGCCGTATTGAGCCTCGATCTCGATCACTTCAAGCAGGTCAACGACGTCTTTGGACATGGATTCGGCGATATGCTGCTGAGGGAGGTGGCGCGACGCCTTCAGCGGGTTGCCGAACCCGCGTTCCTCGCCCGCGCGGGGGGCGACGAGTTCATGCTCATTTCCGGGTTCGGCGATCAGCCGAACACCGCGGCGGCGCTGGCCGACAAACTCCTCCTCGCCCTTGGCGACGAGTTCGCGATCGATGGCCGCCGGGTCCGGCTCGGCCTCAGCGTCGGCGTCGCGGTCTATCCGGCGGACGGGGGCGATCAGGATTTGCTCATCAGCAACGCCGACGCGGCGCTCCACCGAGCCAAAGCCGAAGGGCGCCTCGCGGTGCGCTTCTTCGAAGCCAAGATGGACGAGCGGGCGCGCGAGCGCCACGCGTTGCAGCACGACCTGCGCCTGGCGATCGAGCGCGGCGAATTCGCCTTGCACTACCAGCCCCAGGCGCGGATCGACGGAGAGGTGTTCGGGTTCGAGGCGCTTATCCGCTGGCGCCATCCCCGATGGGGAATGATCCCCCCGGCGACCTTCATCCCGATCGCCGAAGAGCATGGCCTGATCACGCAGATCGGTGAATGGGTGTTGCGGCAGGCGTGCAGCGAAGCGGCGTCCTGGCGCTTCCCCTTGCGCATCGCGGTCAATCTTTCGCCCATCCAGTTCCGGCACGGGGATCTACCCGACCTCGTTCACCAAATCCTGTTTGACACCGGCCTTGCGCCCGAAAGACTTGAGCTCGAGATCACCGAAAGCGTTCTCATCGACGACCCGCCGCGCGTGATGGCGATGCTGCGGCGTCTCAAATCGCTGGGCGTGAAGATGGCGATGGACGACTTCGGCACAGGCTATTCGTCGCTGTCGTCGTCTGCAGTCGTTTCCGTTCGACAAGATCAAGATTGATCGCGCGTTCATTTCCAATCTGGAATCAAACGCCCAGTCGGCGGCGATCGTGCGGGCGATCATCGGTCTTGGCCATGGGCTTGCCATGCCGCTGATCGCTGAAGGCGTGGAGACCGAACTCCAGCGAGCGATCCTCGCGCGCGAGGGCTGCGACGAAATCCAGGGCTATCTGATCGGCCGTCCCGGTCCGATTGACGACTACGCGGATGTGACGCATGGAATCGGCGCAAACCGGCCGCAGAGGGCGTCAGTGGGTTAACCGCCTGCCGGCAAAGGGGCTGGATTGAGTCCTGACGTTGGGGTCGCCCGAACAGAAAAATCCTCTCAATCGACGGCCGGCGACACGCCTGCTTTCATCAGCGAGCGCAATTGCCGGGGCGTCGCGACCGGCAGGGTGCAAGTCTGCCCCCGGCAGACATAGGCGGCGGGCGCCCTGTTGACCAAAGTCTTCCCCCAGGCGGGCGAGTCGTTGGGCCGATCCGCGCCATCAATCGCACGCAGCACGCATGTTGCGGGATCTGGCGATGAGAGGCCGCACTGAACCAGCGCCAGCGCGGCGGGGTCGTCGGTCGCTCCCACCACGACGACGACGATCCCGCGCTCCAGGAAATCGGCGGCGGCGAGCAGCAGCGGGCTTTGCGGCAGCATGTCGGGAGCGCCGGTGAAGGCGCGGATCAGGCGTTCGGCGGCGTCCCGCCAGCGCTGTCGGCCGGTCAGGTGGTGCAGGCGCGCCAGAACCTCGGCCATCAGGCCGACGCCCGAAGGCGTTGCGCCATCGTGCGGGTGACGGGGCCGGGCGCCGGGCACGTCGGCAGCGTCGTGCGCGGTGATGAAGAAACTGCCGTCGGCGTCGCCAAACAACTCCTGCGCGTCGCGCGTCCGTTCGATGGCGTCCTCGAGATAGGCGGCCTCGCCAGTCGCCTCGAACAGCGCCAGCGCGGCGCGCGCCATGCTGGCATAGTCGTCGAGCATGCCCGCCGCGCCGATGCGGCCGTCGCGCCAGGCATGGGCGAGCCGGCCTTGGTCGTCGCGCAAGTTCTGGTCGACAAAGGCGTAGGCGCTCAGCGCGGCCGACAGCCAGCTTGGCTGTTCGAAAACGGCGGCCGCGCGGGTCAACGCGGCGATCATCAGGCCATTCCAGTCGGCGAGAACCTTGTCGTCGCGCGCCGGCTTCGGGCGCGCATTGCGCAGCGCGAACAGGCGCGCCCGCGCGGCGGCCAGCGCCGCCTCGGCCTCCGCGGCGCCGTGGGCGCCGACGCGGCGCAACACATTGCGCCCCTCCCAATTGCCTTCCGGCCGCACGTCATAGGCCGCTTTGAACGCCGGGCTCGCCACGCCGAGCGCTGCGTCGATCTCCTGCCCGGTCCAGACGAAAAACAACCCTTCCTCGCCATCCTGGTCGGCGTCCTGCGAGGCGGCGAAGGCGGCGTTTCCGACCAGCATTTCGCGCGTCAGCCAGTCGACGGTCTCGCGCGCCCGCTCCGCATAGAGCGGGGTCGGGTTTTCCGCGTGAGCAAAGGCGAGCAATTCGAGGATCTGCGCGTTGTCGTAGAGCATTTTCTCGAAATGCGGCACATGCCATTCCGCGTCCGTCGAATAGCGCGCAAAGCCGCCGCCGAGATGGTCGTAGATGCCGCCCTCGCACAGGGCGTCCAGCAAATGCCGCACCGCGGCGCGCGCCGACGCGTCGCCGCGGCGAAAATACTCGCTCCACAAGAAGCGGAAGATCGGCGCGTTGGGGAATTTGGGCGCGCCGCCGATCCCGCCGTTGACCGGGTCGATCTGGCGCATCAGCAGGCTCGATGCGCGCGTCAGGTCGTCCGGCGCAAGATCGGAGCCGCCTCTGGTCTGCGCCATCGCCGCCAGATGAGCAAAAAGCTCGGCGCCCTGGGCGGTCAGCGCCGGGCGCTTTTCGCGCCACGCCTTGTCGACCGCGTGCAGGATCTGGGTGAAGGAAGGGCGGCCCCATCGTGGTTCGGGCGGCCAATAGGTGCCCCCGAACATCGGCGCGCCGTCGGGCGTCAGGAACATCGTCAGCGGCCAGCCGCCCTGCTGGCCCATCGAATGAAGCGCCGACATGTAGATGTGGTCGATGTCCGGCCGCTCCTCCCGGTCAACCTTCACATTGACGAACAGCCGGTTCATCAGCGCCGCGGTTTCCGGGTTTTCGAACGACTCGTGGGCCATCACGTGGCACCAATGGCAGGCGGCGTAGCCGATCGAAATGAGGATCGGCCGGTCGCGTTCGCGCGCCTCGGCCAGCGCCGCCGCGCCCCATAGCCGCCAGTGCACGGGATTGCCGGCATGCTGCCGCAGGTAAGGCGAGGTCGCCTCGCCGAGGAGGTTTGCGGGGGGAAGCATGCGCCCTTCTATCAAACCCGGCGTGCTCGGGCTATCGGCGGCCAGGTCGCAGGCGGAGCGGGCGCCGGCGCGCCGGAAAGACCTGCCGCCGGCTCGATTAGCCTTCGCCGCCGTCAATGCTTGTTTTTGCGCTCCGGCGCGCTTAGTTTGAGTTTAAGAGATAGCTTGGCGGCTGCGGACGGAGCCGCGCGCTGGCGTTGCAACGCTGAGGATGGCGGTTATGGGTAGCTTTAGCATCTGGCACTGGATGTTGTTCGGAGCCGTGGCGCTCCTGCTTTTCGGCGGCAAGGGCAAGATTTCGGATTTGATGGGCGATGTCGCCAAAGGCATCAAATCCTTCAAGAAAGGCATGGCGGAAGACGATACGGAAGACAAGTCCGCGAAGTCCGCCGCCCTTCCGATCGAAGGCCGCGGCGCCGCGATCGAGGCGAGCGACAAGCAAAAGATCAGCTGATCAGGACGGAGCGAGCCGAAGCGGGGCTTGGGCGGGGGATGGCCGCGCGGCGCATCTCGCTGACATGCGTCCGGCTGGGCCATGGCCATGTTCGACATTGACGCGGGCAAGATTCTGGTCGTTGGCGTGGTCGCCCTGCTGGTCATCGGGCCAAAAGACTTGCCGCGCGTGCTGCGCACCGTCGGGCAGACGGTCGGCAAAATGCGGCGCATGGCGACCGAATTCCAGAATCAGTTCATGGAGGCGATCAAGGAAGCCGATCTCGAGGACGTCAAAAAGGAGATCAGCGCGATCAACGAATCCGCGAAGATCGACACCGCGTTCGATCCGGCTTCGATGATGCGTCAGGAAATCACCACCGCCGTCGAGGGACCCCGCGAGATCGGCCAGTCGGTCATCGATCTGACCGCCGCGGAAGGCGCAGCCGCGAAACCGGAGACGGAGAAAATCGCCGAGCCGGCGGCGCCGGAGCCGCTCGGGCATGACCCGGGCGCCGACAAGGATCAGGCGCCGGCGAAAGAAGGCGCGATCGCCGTTAGTTCTGGCGAGACGGTCGGCCAGGGCGACCGCGGATGACCGACGCCGATATCGAGGCGACCAAGGCGCCGCTGCTGGATCATCTGATCGAACTGCGCGCGCGCCTGATCCGGGCGCTCGCGGCGTTTTTTGTCGCGTTTCTCGTCTGTTTCTATTTCTCGCGCGGCATCTACAATGTGCTGACCGAACCCTATGTCAGGGTGGTCGGCGCCGAGAATGCCAAGCTCATCGCGACGCATTTTCTCGAACAGTTCTACACCAACATCCAGCTCAGCATGTTCGGCGCGGGAGTCATCGCGTTTCCGATCATCGCCCAGCAGATCTACAAATTCGTCGCGCCGGGCCTCTACAAGCATGAAAAGCAGGCGTTCTTTCCCTATTTGATCGCCACGCCGATCTTCTTCGTGCTCGGCGCGCTGCTCGTCTATTTCGTCGTCATGCCGCTACTGATCCGCTTTTCGGTGTCGCTGCAGCAGGTCAATGTTCCCGGCGAGGCGACGATCGAATTGCTGCCCAAGGTCAGCGAATATCTCTCGCTGATCATGACGCTGATTTTCGCGTTCGGCATCGCGTTCCAACTGCCGGTGGTGCTGACGCTGCTCGGCCATGTCGGCATCGTCGACTCGAAATACCTGTCGTCGATGCGCCGCTATGCGATCGTCGCGGTGGTCGGCCTCGCCGCGATCCTGACGCCGCCCGATCTCATCAGCATGTGTTCGCTGGCCCTTCCGATGCTGCTGCTCTACGAAGGCTCGGTGCTGGCGGTGCGCATGGTCGAGAAGCGCCGCGAGGCGGCCAAGGCGGCCGCCGCCGGTTCCTCGGGAAAGTCGTCGACCTGACCCGGACGGCCGACCGGAGCCCCTGATGACCCCTCGCGACATTCTGGCGGCGCTCGGCGCGGCGCTCGCGCTGGGGCTGGCGTTCATCGCGATCAAGTTCGGGGTTCGCGAGGCGCCGCCGCTGCTGCTGACCGCGCTGCGCTTCGTGTTCGCCGCTTTTCCGGCGGTGCTGTTCGTGAAGCCGCCGCGCGCGCCGTTTGTCCTGATCGTCTGCTGTACGGCCTGTTCATCGGCGTCGGCCAGTTCGGCCTGCTGTTTCTGGCGATCGGCCTCGGCATGCCGATCGGGCTCGCCTCGCTGGTCATTCAATTGCAGGCCTTCATCACCGTCGCTTTGGCGTGGGTCCTGCTCGGCGAGCGTCCGACGGCGGTGCAGATGATCGGCGCCGGCGTTGCGCTGCTGGGCATTGCGGCGATTGGCGCGACGCGCACCGGCGGCGCCAGCCTCGGCCCGTTCCTGATGGTCCTCGGCGCGGCGCTCTGCTGGGGAATCGGCAACATGATCGGCAAGCGCGCCGGCAGGATCGACATGTTCGCCTTCGTCGTCTGGTCGAGCCTCGCCGCGCCGATACCTCTGATCGCGCTGTCGCTGATTTTCGAGAACGGGCGGACCCTGCCGGCGCTATTGCACCCGAGCTGGGTCCTCGCGGCTTGCGTCGCCGGGCTCGCCTATGGCGGCACCGTGGTGGGCTTCGGGCTGTGGAGTTGGGTTCTGGCCCGCTATTCGGCGGCCAAAGCGGCGCCCTTCGCGCTGCTCATTCCGGTCGTCGGGATGATCTCGGGCTGGCTTGTGTTCGGCGAACCGCTCAGCGCATTTGAGCTTGTGGGCGCAGTTCTGGTAATGGCGGGGCTGAGCTTCAACGTGTTCGGCGACCGGCTGCTCGCGCGGCGCGCCGCCTGATCGGATTTCCCAAGTGCACGACATCAAGACCATCCGCGACGACCCGTCAGGCCTTCGACAGCGGGCCTCGCCAGGCGCGGCCTGCCGCCGCGCGCCGACGCGCTGATCGCGCCTCGACGACGCGCGCCGCGCGGCGATCGCCCAATTGCAGAAGGCGCAGGAGCGGCGCAATGCCGCCTCGAAGGAAATCGGCCAGGCGATGGCGCGCAAGGACGCGCAGGCCGCCGAGGATTTGAAGGCGGAGGTCGCTGCGCACAAGGCGGCGATGCCGGAGATGGAGGCGCGGGAGAAGCAGGCGCTCGCCGCGTTGGAGACCGAGCTCGCCGCGATCCCCAATCTGCCCGCTGACGACGCGCCCGACGGGCGCGACGAGAGCGACAATGTCGAAGTCCGCCGCAGCGGCGCGCCGCCGCATTTTCCCAACAGCTACACCCCGAGGGAGCATTTCGAGATCGGCGAGGCGCTTGGGCCTGATGGATTTCGAGACGGCGACGAAACTGTCGGGCGCGCGCTTCGTCGTGCTGAAGGGCGCGCTGGCGCGGCTGGAGCGCGCGCTGATGCAGTTCATGCTCGATCTGCATACGGGCGAGCATGGTTACGAGGAGGTGAGCCCGCCGCTGCTGGTGCGCGACCGGAGGCGATGTTCGGGACTGCCCAACTTGCCGAAGTTTTCAGAGGACCAATTTCTCGCAACAACTTTGTTTGACCAGGACAAGTTCTGGTCGGCTTACGAAGAACAACGCGGGTTACAGATCGAAGAGTTTCGTAAGACAAACCCTGCCACATCGGTGATCGCAAGGGAGTCGCTCGCCAGGCAGCGCGAATGGGTCAACAAGGCATATAGTTTTGGAGAATATGCTCGATTCCCTCTGGCTCATCCCCACCGCCGAGGTCCCGCTCACCAATCTCGTGCGCGAGAGCATCGTCGACGAGAAGCGCCTGCCGCTGCGCTACACCGCCGGCACGCCGTGTTTCCGCGCCGAGGCGGGCGCGGCGGGGCGCGACACGCGCGGGATGATCCGCATGCATCAGTTCAACAAGGTCGAACTCGTCTCGATCACCACGCCCGAGCAATCGGCCGCCGAGCATGAGCGCATGACCGACTGCGCCGAGGAAGTGCTGAAGCGCCTCGGCCTGCATTTCCGCACCATGGCGCTGTGCACGGGCGACATGGGATTCGCCTCGCAGAAGACCTATGACATCGAGGTCTGGCTGCCGGGGCAGGGGCGGTTTCGCGAAATCTCGTCCTGTTCGGTGTGCGGCGACTTCCAGGCGCGCCGGATGAACGCGCGCTGCAAGGCGGCGGACGCCAGGCACACCCGCTTCGTGCATACGCTCAACGGGTCGGGCGTCGCCACGGGGCGCGCGCTGGTGGCGGTGCTGGAGAACTACCAGAATCCCGACGGCTCCGTCACGATTCCTCCCGCTTTGCTGCCCTATATGGGCGGGCTGACGCGTATCGAGGCGCGACCGTGAGGCGCCCAATCGCCGCAGTCGCGCGAATCGCGGCAGCGCGCTAGAACCACCCCCTGCTTATTGGCGCGCGTCGCGCGGGCCCGAACGGACAAGCCATGCGCATCCTGCTTACCAACGATGACGGCATCCATGCGCCGGGCCTGGCGATCCTGGAATCGATCGCCCGACGCCTTTCCGATGAGATCGTCATCGTGGCGCCGGAGACCGACCAGTCGGGTGTCGCCCATTCGTTGTCCCTGAACAATCCGCTGCGTCTGCGCGAGATCAGCCCGCGTCATTTCGCGGTGCAGGGCACGCCGACCGATTGCGTGATCATGGGCGTGCGCAAGATCATGGCCGACGCCCCGCCCGACCTGATCCTGTCCGGCGTCAATCGCGGTCAGAACGTCGCCGAGGACGTGACCTATTCGGGAACGGTCGCGGCGACGATGGAAGGCGCGGTGATCGGGATTCCCTCGATCGCCCTTTCGCAGGCCTACGGCGGACCGGAAGGGCAGCGGGAGGTTCGATGGGATTGCGCCGAGGCCCATGCGCCCGCTCTCATCACCAAAATCCTCGCGGCGGGAATCGCGCCGGGCGCCCTGGTCAACGTCAATTTCCCGGCTTGCGCGCCGGGCGATGTCGCGGGGGTCGCTGTGACGACGCAGGGGCGGCGCGATACGCAATTGCTGCGCATCGAGGAGCGGCGCGACGGGCGCGGCAACCCATACTACTGGCTGATGTTCGCTCGCGGCGGTTTCACGCTCGAAGCGGGCACCGACATCGAGGCGATCGCGCAGAACAGGATTTCCTTGACGCCCCTGCGTCTCGATCTGACGGACGAGGCGACGCGAAGCCGCTACGCCAAGGCCTTCGCGTGACCAGGGCGCCAGGAGAAGGGAATGACGGGGGCTGGCGCGCGCGAGGGTGAGACGTGAGCCTGGCCGACGACGCGGAGGAACGGGCGCAGTTCATGCTGCGGATGCGCGCGCGCGGCATCCAGGACATCAGCCTGCTGCGCGCCCTGGAGCGCGCGCCTCGCGCGCTGTTCATGCCGCAGCGCTACCAGGACATCGCGGCGCGCGACATCGCGCTGCCGATCGGCTGCGGCCAGACCGCGCCGCCGCCCTCGGTGGTCGCCGCGATGATCGAGGCGCTCGGCCTCAACCGCGCCCACAGCGTCTTCGAAATCGGCGCGGGAACCGGCTATGCGACGGCGTTGCTGTCGCAACTGGCCGGCCGGATTGTCTCGGTCGAGCGCTGCCAGTCGCTGGCGCTCGAGGCGGCGACGCGCCTGCAGGCGTTTGGCGTGGTCAACGCCCAGGTGGTCTGGGCCGACGGGCTTTCGACGAACGCGCAGGCGGGGCGGTTCGATCGCATCATCGTCCACGGATTGATCGAGCGCGCGCCCGAGGGCCTCGTCGGACTGCTCACCGCCGATGGGGTCCTGGTGGCCGCCGCCGCGCCTGAGGGGAGCCGGGAGCAGAGGATCGTCCGTCTGGCCCGCGACAGCGAAGGCGTGTTCGTCGCCAGCGACCGCGGCGCGGCGCGATCCTTCCTGCCGCTCAGCCCGGGCCTGACGCGGGGGCTTTAACCCCTCGGACGGCGCGAAGGCGATAAAATCGCTCGGTTTTTGGCAAAATCTTACCACTTTGATTCATCTTAAACCTTCCCTTAACCGGGATGCGCTTAATTGATTTTTGTTGTTCGAAGCGTTCCCGGTGGATTATTTCGATGAGTGAAAGTGCAGCGTTGAACAGAACGCGTGTCGCCGCGCGTGTCGCCCTTTCCGGATTGCTCGGAATCTGGCTCGCCGGATGTTCGTCCGACTCGACGCGGCTGTCCGAGGCTTTCAGCAACCCGTTCGCCACCGCCAGCAACCAGGCGCCGACCCCTGGCGTCAACGTCGGCTCCAACGCCTCGCCGCAAGCCGACGCCAACTACGCCGCCGCTGCCCATCCAAGTCCGGTCGCGGTCGCCGCTCTGCCGCCGCCCGCGCCGGCGACGACCGGCGCGATCGCCAAGGCGACGACCACACAGCCGATCACCGGTTTTGGCGACGGCTGGCGCGCCGCCGGCGGCTCGCCGATCGTCGTCGCGGACGGCGATACGCTCGATACGATTTCCCGCCGCTATGGCGTGCCGCAGTCGGCGTTGCTTCGGGTCAATGGCTTCACCGCCGCCGCGCAGGTGCATGGCGGCGTCCGCCTGATCGTCCCGGTCTATGACGCCAGCGGCAAGACCGCTTCCGCGGATGCGGCGGCCGAGCCCGCGCCGAAGGCTTCGAGCAAGGCTTCGGCCGCCAAGAAGGCAGCCGAGGCGCAGGCCGAGGAGCGGTCGCCCAAGGCCAAGGGCAAGCTTGCGAAGGCCAAACTGGAGAAAGAGAAATCGGCCAAGGACAAGCTGGCCAAGGATAAGGACAAGCCCGCCGAAGGCAAGCTGGCCAAGGAGAAGCTCGCGCACGACAAGCACAAGCCGGCCGAGGCCGCCGCCGAACCCGTAGCGAAGCCAGTCGCCACCGCCAAGTCCTCCAAGCCCAGCGTCGTCGCCAAGGCCGACAGCCCGCCGCAACCGGCGGCGCCGGCCAAGAAGAAGCCCGCGGCTCCCGACACCGCGCCGACCGGCAGCGTCCATGCCGACGCCCCGGCGCCCGGCCCGGTTCTGACCGGCGCCCAGGCCGATGCGGCGGGCGCGACGCCGGAATTCCGCTGGCCGGCGCGCGGCCGCATCATTCAGGGCTTCAAGGCGGGCGGCAATGACGGCATCAACATTGCGGTGCCCGAAGGCACCTCGGTCAAGGCCGCCGAGGCCGGCGTCGTCGCCTATGCCGGCAGCGAGTTGAAGGGCTATGGCAATCTCGTCCTGATCCGCCATCCCAACGGCTTTGTCTCCGCCTACGCCAACAATGGCGAACTCGAGGTCAAACGCGGCGAAGCGGTCAAGCGCGGTCAGATCATCGCCAAGTCCGGCCAGAGCGGCAACGTCTCTTCGCCGCAGCTGCACTTCGAACTGCGCAAGGGTTCGACGCCCGTCGATCCCACAAGCTATCTCGCCGGACTCTGAAATCTTCGGAAATCTCGGCGGGACCTGAACGTCCGGCCTCGAGGCCTGGTCCCCGAAAGCGCCTGCGGGTCGACCGCGAGACACGTTTGAACTGCGGGCATGAAGGGAAGCGGCGGGTCCAAAGAAAGGCCCGCCGCTTTTGCGCCTATTCGTCGATCCGGCGCTCGAGACGCCCCGCCAGATCCTGCGTGAATTGCCAGGCTGTGCGGCCCGAGCGCGAGCCGCGCGTCGTCGCCCATTCCAGCGCGTCGCGCGCCATCTGATCGCGCGGCGCCTCAAGGCCGTAATGATCGGCGTAGCCGAACACCATCGCAAGATATTCGTCCTGGCTGCAGCGGTGGAAGCCGAGCCACAGGCCGAAGCGGTCGGACAGCGAGACCTTCTCCTCCACCGCCTCGCCGGGGTTGATCGCGGTCGAGCGTTCGTTGTCCATCATGTCGCGCGGCAGCAGGTGGCGACGATTCGACGTCGCATAGAACAGCACGTTGCCCGGGCGCCCTTCGATGCCGCCCTCCAGGACCGCCTTCAGCGACTTGTAGGAGGCGTCGTCGCCGTCGAACGAGAGATCGTCGCAGAACACCAGGAAGCGAAAGGCCGCGTCGCGCAGCAGCGCCATCAGGCCCGGCAGGCTCTCGATATCCTCGCGATGGATCTCGACGAGCTTCAGGGCGGGCGCGGCGCCGGACGACCGGATGATCTCGGCATGCGCCGCCTTGACCAGCGACGACTTGCCCATGCCGCGCGCGCCCCATAACAGCGCATTGTTGGCCGGCAATCCCCTGGCGAAGCGCTCGGTGTTCTGCATCAGCGCATCGCGCACCCGGTCGATGCCGCGCAGCAGCGCGATATCGACACGGTTGACCCGCGCCACCGGGGCGAGGCGACCCTCGTCGGCGTGCCAGACAAAGGCGTCCGCGGCGTCAAAATCGGGCGCCGGCGGCGGCGGTGGAGCAAGGCGCTCCAGCGCCTCGGCGATGCGGCCAAGCGCCGCTTCGGCGTTTTGAAGGGGGAGGAAAGCATCGCCTTTTGGAGGCAAGTTCGACATCGGCTGGGTTCCGGGGCTCGAGCGTCGTTTGCCACAATAATCGGCCCGGCTCCAGTCTGGTGGTGCGAGTTCGCGCAGCGTCCGCTAGGCTGGCCCCCGCATCTGGTGGGCCGTTCGACCGGCAAGGGCGATACCATCGCCTGTATCAGCAGCGCCTATGACCGCGCGTATCTGACGGCGCAGGCGAAGCAGAACGCCCGCTCGCCGATCTGATCCCCGGCTTCGTGGTCGCCCCGAAGGGCGGCGTGGCGCTGCTCGCCGACCTGCAGGCGCAGGGCTGGGCCTGTCTGCGTGCGTAACGAGCCCTGTTATTGGCCTCTGTTCGTTGCTATATTGCTGTTCGTTCACCGGGCCTTGAACCCGGTCGAAGGAGAGACCGATGGGATCGATGCGCTCCAGGTTCAAGGTGATGACGCTGACCGACGCGGCGGCGGCGCGCGTGCGCGAGACCATCGCGGCTTCCGACAAGCCGGTCGCCGGCCTGCGGGTCGGCGTCAGGAACGGCGGTTGCGCCGGCATGTCCTACACGATGGAATTCGCGGAAGCCGTTGCGCCACATGATGAAATCATCGAGGACAAGGGCGTGCGCGTGTTGATCGATCCCAAAGCGGTGCTGTTCCTCCTTGGCTCCAGCATGGATTTCCGGACCGATCGCCTGTCGGCGGGTTTCGTGTTCGTCAATCCCAACGAAACCTCGGCCTGCGGCTGCGGCGAGAGTGTCGCGATCACGCCGGCCAGCGCCGAGGCCTTGCCTGTGGGCGATTGAACGAGGCGAGCCGTGGACGCCGAAGGGCTGAAGGAGTTGTTCGAGTCCTTTGGCGCGGTCGCCGTCAAGCGCATGTTCGGCGGCCACGGAGTCTATCTTGACGGACTGATGTTCTGCCTGGAGTCCGGCGGAGAGGTCTATCTCAAGACCGACGGCGAAACCGAGAACGCCTTTGCGGCCGCCGGCGCGACCCAATTCATCTATCAGGGCCATACGCGACCGGTGAAAATGAGCTTCTGGCGTCTCATCGCGGGCGCCTATGACGACGCCGACGAACTCAGGCGATGGTGTCGCCTGGCGATGGACGCGGCGCGACGGGCCGCTCAGGCGAAAGCCAGCCTCCCCAAGCCGAGGAAGCCGAGACCTACGGCCGGCCGCGCCAAGGCCCTACGAAAGAACTGAGCGCGAGCCTCAGTCCTCCGCTTCGACCTTGACCGGGCGGAGCTTGACGGGGCGAAGCAGAAAACTGGGCACGTGGTCGCCGAGGCCGATGACCGGCCCGCCGGCGTCGTCGTGGACGCGCTGCGGGCGAGGGGGCGCGGCGTTCTCAAGGCGTGGGCGCACGGCGTCGCCAGGCCGAACCGGTTGACGCGGACGAGGAATGTCGTGTCGGCCGCTCGCCTCGTGGTCCGCCGGAGCCGACGGTCGCTTCTCGGGCTCCGGGGCGCGATGACGCTGCGGGTGGCGGGGCTCTGAACTTTGCGGCGCGTGGGCTTGCGCATCCGGGCTGGGGTCAGCGACGACGAGCCGCGCGGGCCTTTCGGCGCGATGTCGGCGCGGCTCCCGGGGCTCCCGGCTCTCGCGGCCGGGCCGCCCGCCGCGTTCGCGACCGCCGCGTTCGCGGCGCTGCGTTCGTGGCCGCGCTCCTCGCTCGCCGCTTCTTCGACCACCGGTTCTTCGCCGCCGACCTGGTATTCGATCTTGTGTTCGATCAGCTTTTCGATGTCGTCGATGGCGCGCGTATCGGCGCGCGACACGATGGTCAGCGCCACGCCGAGCTTGCCCGCGCGGCCGGTGCGGCCGATCCGATGCACATAGTCCTCGGCATGGTGCGGCGCGTCGTAATTGATGACATGGCTGACGTCGGGAATATCGAGCCCGCGCGCCGCGACGTCCGAGCAGACCAGCAATTGCACGGAATCGTTGCGGAACGACTCGAGCGCGGCCATGCGCGCGCGCTGGTCGAGGTCGCCGTGCAGCGCCGCGACCGAAAAGCCGTGCTTCTGCAGCGAGCGGTAGACCACCGCGACATCGCGTTTGCGGTTGCAGAAGATGATCGCGTTCTTGAAGTTCTCGGCGGTGCGGACGAGGCGCCGCAGGGTCGCCCGCTTTTCTTCCGGCGATCCGCCTGAACGCACGAGGTTCTGGCTGATTGTCGTCGGCGAAGTGGCCGCGCGGGCGACTTCGATGCGGATGGGGTTGTGCAGGAACGTATCGACGAGGCGGGTGATCTCGGGCGGCATCGTCGCCGAGAAGAACAGCGTCTGCCGGGTGAACGGCACCAGTTTGCAGATCCGCTCGATGTCCGGAATGAAGCCCATGTCGAGCATGCGGTCGGCTTCGTCGATCACCAGAATTTCGATGCCGGTCAGCAGCAGCTTGCCGCGATCGGCAAAGTCGAGCAGCCGCCCAGGCGTCGCGATCAGCACGTCGGCGCCGCGAGTGATTTTCGCTTCCTGATCGCCGAACGACACGCCGCCGATCAGCAACGCGAGATTGAGCTTGTGATTGACGCCGTATTTGGCGAAGGCTTCCTCGACCTGCGCGGCCAGTTCGCGCGTCGGCTCGAGGATCAGCGTGCGCGGCATGCGCGCGCGGGCGCGGCCCTTTTCGAGCCGCGACAGCATCGGCAGCGTGAAGGCGGCGGTCTTGCCGGTGCCGGTCTGGGCGATTCCGAGCACGTCGCGCCCTTCGAGGGCGTAGGGGATGGCTTGTTCCTGGATTGGCGTCGGCGTGTCGTATCCCGACGATTCGACGGCTTTGAGCACTTTCTCGCTCAGGCCGAGTTCATTGAACTTCATTCTGTTCTGCCTAGATGGGGCGCTTGGGGCGCTTGAGGCGCGCATCGCGCCAACAGCGCTTTTCATCAGAGGGCGCGCTCTTCGCGCCACGCAACGCCGGACCCGCGCAAGGTCACACGACGCGCGCAGCTATAGGGTCATTTCGAGCAAAGTCAATGAAATTGCGAATTTCCAGGGGTTGGCGCGAGCCGCCGGCATGACCCTGGGACTGTCAAAGGCATCGCCCCGCCAGGGATGCAGGGCCGCGCGGGCGGCCGCGTCAGGTCATTGCCGGTCGATAGTCAGCTTTTGAAACCCCGCGCCGGCGAGCACCGGCTTGCGCGCGGACAGCACGCGGGAGTTGACGCCGCTCCAGCCGATCTCCCCGGAAAGGCGTCCGTATTCGATTTTCGGGCAGCGGTTCATCACCACCTTGACGCCCCGCGCCTCGGCGCGCGCCGCCGCCGCGTCATTGCGCACGCTGAGTTGCATCCAGATCACGCTGGGCAAGGGGACCAGCGCCAGCGCCTCGTCGACGACGGCGCCGGCGGCCTCCGAATTGCGAAATATCTCGACCATGTCGATCGGGCCGGGCGCCTGCGCGAGCGACGCATAGACCTTGAGGCCGTTGATCGTCCCGCCGGCCAGCCCCGGATTGATCGGCAGCATGGTGTAGCCACGCCCCGCCAGATATTTGAGGACGAAATAGGACGGCCGCGCCTCGTTGGCGGAGGCTCCGACCATCGCGATGGTCTTCACTTGGCCGAGAATGCCCCGGATATAGGATTCGGGGTAGGAATCGTGGTTCATTCGTCCACCCACTTGGGCGGTCGTTTCTCGAGGAAGGCCCCGATGCCTTCGGCGGCGTCGGGACGCAGCAAATTCTCGACCATCGCGCGCGAGGCGAGGGCGTAGGCGTCGGCGAGACCGAGCTCCACCTGCTGATAAAACGTCTTCTTGCCGATCGCCAAAGTGGCGGCCGAGCGCGTGGCGAGACGTGCGCCGATCTGTTGCGCCGCCGCCAGCGCCTGGCCGGCCGGGACAACGCGGTTGACGAGGCCGAAACGCTCCGCCTCGGCCGCCGAATAAAGATCGCCGGTCAGCGCCATCTCCATCGCGTGCTTGCGCGAGATCGTGCGCGCGATGGCGACCAGCGGCGTCGAACAGAACAGCCCGTTGTTGACGCCCGGGGTCGCGAATCGCGCGCGATCGCCGGCGATCGCAAGGTCGCAGGCGGCGACAAGCTGGCAGCCCGCGGCGGTGGCGACGCCGTCGACCGCGGCGATCACCGGCTGGGGCAATTCGACAATCGTCAGCATCATTTGCGCGCAATCGCGCATCAGGCGCTCGAAGAACGCCTTGCCCCCGTCGCGATCATTGCGATGGGCGGTCATTTCGCGCAGATCGTGCCCAGAGGAAAATGCCGGTCCCTCGCCGGCGATCACCACGGCGCGCACGCTCCGGTCGCCGGCGATGTCGGTCAGGGCTTCGCGCAAGACGGCGATCATTTCCGAGGAAAGGGGGTTGCGAGAGGCGGGGTTGTCGAGCGTCAAGGACGCAACGCCCGCCGCGTCGTCGCGCCGGAGCAGATGCGGCGGCGCGGCGCTTTGCCTTGGCGAAGGACTCATGGCGCGAGGTTTCCTTGGATTCGCCCCAAACGGCGTCGCCTGGCGAGTCCACGAGGGATAGAGGCGGCCGCCGATCGACAGCGGAGGCGATGGCGCTGCGTCGACGATGGCGCTATGGCTCATCATGCGTGTCTTGCCCGGAATCGTCAAATGGATCGCCCCGCCGCGCCCGCCGCGTTGAATGCGGAGCGTCTCACCGCCTTTCTCAGCAGGGAATTCCCGCAGATCGGGCTTGGACGCAATTTCAGCATCGAGGCCGCCGGCGCGACGGGCGCGCGGCTACGGCTTCATTTTCGTCCCGACCACTTGCGGCCGGGCGGCACCATTTCAGGACCGACGATTTTCGCGCTCGCCGACGTCGCGCTCTACGTCGCCATTCTGGCGCAAATCGGAGAAGTCGAACTCGCCGTCACCACCAACCTCGCCATCAATTTCCTGCGCAAGGCGGGTCCGGGCGACCTGATCGGCGAGGCGCGGTTGCTCAAGCTCGGCAAGCGGCTGGCGGTCGGCGAGGTCGCGATGTTTTCTTCCGGCGCGCCGGAAATGGTGGCTCATGCCACAGGGACCTATTCGATCCCTCCGCGCCGCGACAAGATCGCGGTATCATGATACCACACATCTGAAAGCCCTGCATTTATGGGCGTGGCGGGCGGAGAATCATCGCGATTTGCTATTGACGTCGGACTCAGCGCGCTCCTATAAGGCCGTCCCGACCGGTTTGTCGCGAAGGCGGCCGGCGTTCGCCCGCACGGAATTTTGATTTATGTTCGGCAAGACCCATTCGACCAAGACGGCCGACGTCGAGAAGAAATGGCTGCTTATCGACGCCAAAGGCCTCGTTGTCGGGCGCCTGGCGGCGATTGTCGCCATGCATCTGCGCGGCAAGCACAAGCCCTCATTCACGCCGCATATCGACGACGGCGACAACATCATCATCGTCAACGCCGAGAAGGTCGTGTTGACCGGCGCCAAGCGCGACAAGAAGGTCTACCACCACTACACCGGCTATATCGGCGGCATCAAAGAGCGGTCGGCCAAGTCGATCCTCGAGGGCCGCTTTCCCGAGCGGATCGTCGAAAAGGCGGTCGAGCGAATGTTGCCGCGCGGTCCGCTTGGCCGACGCCAGTTCGCCAATCTGCGCGTCTACAAGGGTCCCGATCATCCCCACGCGGCCCAGTCGCCGACCCCGTTTGACGTCGCCAAACTTAACGCCAAGAACAGCCGGAGCGTTTGACAGATATGGCCGATACTCTCTCGTCGCTCGCCGATTTGAAGGGCTCTGGCGTTGAGTCCGCGTCCGAAGCGCCGCACTACGTCCAGAAACTCGACAAACAGGGCCGCGCCTACGCCACGGGCAAGCGCAAGAACGCCGTCGCCCGCGTCTGGATCAAGCCGGGCAAGGGGGCGGTGACAGTCAACGGCCGTCCGCTCGACGTCTATTTCGCACGCCCGGTGTTGCGCATGATCCTCAATCAGCCACTGGTCGTCGCCAACCGGCTCGCCCAATACGACCTGATGATCACCGTCGCCGGGGGAGGCCTGTCGGGACAAGCCGGCGCGGTGCGCCACGGTCTGTCCAAGGCTCTGACCAATTACGAGCCGGAGCTGCGCGCCGCGCTCAAGAAGGAAGGCTTCCTGACGCGCGATTCCCGCGTCGTCGAACGCAAGAAATACGGCCACAAGAAAGCCCGCGCGAGCTTCCAGTTCTCGAAGCGCTGATCCGACCGGACATTTCGGTTCGCGTGAAGGGCGGTTTCGGCCGCCCTTTTCTTCGCCCCTCCGCTTGGCGCGCTCTTCGAAGCGTTTGCGTCCGCCGGCCATCGACAGGGGCCTCTTCTTCGGGCATCCTTGCGCCTGGGGCTCGTGCGTGAGCGTCCCGGTGCGGGAGCGCGCAACCCAGGCCGTTTGGCGAATCTGTCGCCCCTCGGCGCGTCGCAAGCTTACCGGGGAGACCCGTTCATGCGTAACCGCTCCGCTTTCCTTGTCTCGCGCGCGCCGGTCGCCGGCGTTTCCTTCCTGGCCCTCGCCCTCGGTCTTGGGTCGTACCCGCTCGCCGCGGCGGCGCAGGACGCCGCCACCGTCACGCTCGACGATTTCACGGTGACCTCGCAGCACGGCGACGTGATCACCATCAAACACGCCGTCTTCGAGGGGACCAATCTCAGCAAGCAAGAAATCGTCACGATGCTGACGCCCGACACGTCGTCCGAGGCCGAACTCGCCCTGGTCCGCAAGCTCAAGGCCACGTCGATATCCATTCCCTCGATCGACATCGCCAAAAAGAAGGGCGGCGCGATCCATATTCACGATGTCTCGGCGACCGACGTCGACTCCGGCAAAGTCGGCAAACTCGGCTTTTCCGGTGTCGACGGCGGCGGAACCGGCGACGACGGCCCGGTGAGCGTCAAGTCGGGCGCGCTGCATTTGGAAAACGCCGACCTGTCCGGGGCGCTCGGCTCGGGCGGCGATTCCGACCAGACTTCGCCGATGGCGCAGCTCGGGCTCTTTTCGTGGGAGGGCGTCGACATCGTAGCGCCCGACCAGGACGGTCCGGCGCAAAGCGGCTCCATCCACATGGGCCTCGCGTCGATCGAAAGCCGCAACACCTACGACGGCGCGACCTTCAAGGACAGCACGACGACGCTCAAGGGATTGATCATCGAGCCGTCCAAAGGCTCGGAATTCGCCAACTCGCTCGGCCAATTGGGCTATACGAGCGTCGAGCTGAACGCCTCGGCCGTCGTGCGCTATGACGCCGGCGGCAAGACGCTGGCGGTCGAGGATATCACGGTCGATTACGCCAAAGCCGGCTCCATCGGCATCAAGGCGAATTTCGGCGGCATCGATCCCGCCCTGTTCGGGAAGGACCGCGGCGCGCAGATGGCGGCGGTGGCGGACGGCGATATTTCCTCTCTCGAAATCAAATTCGTCAACAGCGGCGTCATCGAAAAGGCGGCGGCCTATTTCGCCCAACAGCAAAAGACCACGCCCGAGGCGCTCAAACAGCAATGGGCGGCGGCGGCGGGGCAGATGCTGCCGTTGCTGCTCGGCGGCGACCCCGCGGCGCTGAAGCTCGCCGCGGAGGCGCAGAAATTCCTTGCGGCGCCGAGCAACCTGACGGTTGCGCTGCGTCCAAAGGCCGCGGCGCTCAAAATCACCGATTTTCTGGCGATGGCCGATCCCTCGGCGCTGCTCGCCAAGATCGACATCGAAGCGAGCGCCAACAAATAGAGTTGGCGACCCCGTCTGGGCGTCGGGACGAAAATTTGCTTGACCCGACGGCCCGTTTGCGGCATCTGCCGGTCATGATCTGCGCGAGAGCTTCGACCCGACGACGTTGATGTCGATTGCCGCGCGACCCTTGGGGTCGCGCCGCGACGCCGTGCGAGGCGCCGCCTCCCTTTCTCCCGCGACAGAGACGACCATGACCGCGACGGTTTTCATTGACGGCGAAGCCGGAACGACCGGATTGCAGATCCGCGACAAGCTTGAGGCTGTCGCGGGCGTTGCGCAACGCAGCCTGCCGCCGGAGGCGCGCAAGGACCTCGACGCCAAGATGCGGCTGCTGGCGCAGGTCGATCTCGCCATCCTGTGCCTTCCGGACGAAGCGGCGAAACAAACCGCCGCGTTGGTCGAAAGCATGGGCGCTGCCGGTCCGCGCCTGATCGACGCCTCTTCCGCGCATCGCGTCGCCGCCGGCTGGATCTACGGCTTTCCCGAACTGACCGCGGGTCAGGGCGTGGCGATCGCCGGCGCGCGCAAAGTGTCCAACCCAGGGTGCCATGCGACAGGCGCCATTGCGCTGTTGCGTCCGCTGACCGAGCGGGGCCTCCTCGGAAAGGAGACGTATGTCACGATCGCTTCGGTCAGCGGCTATACCGGCGGCGGCAAGTCGATGATCGCGGCCTATGAGAGCGGCGCGGCGCCGGCTTTCGAGCTTTACGGCCTTGGCCTCGAGCACAAGCACGTCCCGGAAATCCACGCGTATTCCGGGCTTGCCAAGCGCCCCTTGTTCGTGCCGTCGGTCGGCAATTTCGCCCAGGGGATGCTGGTCAGCGTTCCCCTGCAGCTTGATGCGCTGCCTGGCGGTCCGACGGGCCGCGATTTGAGCCTCGCTCTCGAGGAGCACTATCGCGGCCAGCAATTCATCAGCGTTCTTTCGTTGGCGGAATCGGGCGGCGGCGCGGACCGGCTCGAAGCGGAATCGCTCAACGGCACGAACGACATGCAGTTGTGTGTGTTTGCGAACGAAAAGCGCCGGCAGGCGGTGCTGGTCGCCAAACTCGACAATCTCGGCAAGGGGGCGGCCGGCGCCGCCGTTCAGAATCTCAGGCTGATGCTGGACCTTTGAGGCGCCGCTCAGGTCGAGCGTCGGCCGCGCGCCATGCGAAAAATCGCCCGCGCGATCCATTCGAGCGCGCTACCGACCAGCCAGGCGAGCGCGCAACAGAACAGCGCGGCCGCCAGCAGCTTGAGGCGGTCCTCGCCGGTCATGTCGAACGACCCGCCGGCCAGCACGCGCATCGTCAACACGAAGGGCAGCGCGAGCAGAATGAGGCCGAGGTCGGCGAACCACTCGCCGACATGGCCGCGATAGTCGACATAGGCGGCGACGAACGCCGTCGCGTAAAGCGCCGCAAACACCGCGCCGGCGATCGATCTGAGCGGCCTCATCGAGGCGCGGTCCGGTGTTGGTTCGGCGTCGACGGCATCAGAACGCGCCTGGGGCTCAGAGTTCCTTTTTCCAGGCGACGATCCGCTGCGCCTGCTGGCCGAGCCCCTCGATCCCGAGCGAAACGGTGTCGCCGGCCTGGAGATAGCGGGGAGGAGTCTTGCCCATGCCGACGCCGGGCGGCGTTCCCGTGGTGATGACGTCGCCGGGCTCCAGAATCATGAAATGAGAGATGTAGGAAACCAGCTTTCGCACACCGAAGATCATTGTCGCCGTCGACCCCTTCTGCATGCGCTCGCCGTTGACGTCGAGCCACATGTCGAGCTTCTGCGCGTCGGCGATCTCGTCGGTGGTCACCAGCCATGGCCCCAACGGTCCGAAGGTCGCGCAACCCTTGCCTTTCATCCATTGGCCGCTGCGCTCGATCTGGAATGCGCGCTCGGAGACGTCGTGGCAGACGCAATAGCCCGCGACATGGTCCAGCGCCTCGCTTTCCCCGACATACGAGGCGCGCGTTCCGATAACGATCGCCAGCTCGACCTCCCAATCGGTCTTCAGCGAGCCCTTCGGGATGACGACGTCGTCGTGGGGGCCGATGATGCAAGACGGCGCCTTGTTGAAAAGGATCGGCTCCTTGGGGATCGCCGCGCCGGTTTCGGCGGCATGGTCGGCATAGTTGAGACCGACGGCGATGAAATTGCCGACGTCGGCGACGCAGGGGCCGAGCCTCGGTTTGCCGCGCACCAGCGGCAGCGCCTCCGGCTTGATCTTGGCGAGCCGCGCCAGAACCTTGGGCGAGAGCGCGTCCGCGCCGACGTCGGCGATGATGTCGCTCAGATCGCGAATTCTGTCGGCGCTGTCGACCAGACCCGGTTTCTCCTTGCCCGACTTTCCATACCGCACCAGTTTCATGACGTTTCCTCAATTTCGCCCAAGCGGGGCGTCACATAAAGCCCGCCGTGCATTAGCCGATTTGTCGCCGCCGCGAAACCGTCTCCGCAACCGGCTTCTGCGTCAAGTCGCCTCGACCGGCCGGCCTTCGGTTCGGCGTCACGGACGTCGCGGATCATCCGTCGTGCGAGCGCCGAACTCTGAGGTCGGGATTCTTCCAATCGGGCGGAATAGGGCGCAACGCGCCTCCGCCAAAGGTGGGCGCTGCGAGGGCGTTCCCGGCTTGACTTCGTTGACGTCTGCGAGTTGATAAGCGTTCGGACGGCGATTTTTTGCGCCGCGGCGGCGCCGCGAAGATTGGGGGGCGTCGACGCGACGTGACGCCGAACAGGGAGAACGCGATCGACGGGGGGGGGCGCGTCGTTCGACGGGTTTCGGGTTGTTGTTCCGGCAAATCTAACCAGTCAAGAGAATTTTGGTATGTCACAAGACGAACGAATTGCTCTTTTCATTGATGGAGCCAATCTTTACGCGAGCGCAAAGTCTCTTGGGTTCGACATCGATTACAAGCGACTGCTGAAGGAATTTCAAGGAAGAGGACGGCTTATTCGAGCGTTCTACTATACAGCGCTTGTAGAAGATCAGGAATATTCGTCGATTAGACCGCTTGTTGATTGGCTCGATTATAACGGATATTCCGTCGTCACCAAGGCGGCGAAGGAATTTTTCGATTCGACCGGCCGCCGCAAGATTAAAGGCAACATGGATATCGAACTCGCGGTAAATGCGATGGAGATGGCCGACCATATCGATCACATGGTGCTGTTTTCCGGCGATGGCGACTTTCGTTTCCTGGTTGAGGCGATCCAGCGCAAGGGCGTGCGGGTCTCGGTGGTCTCAACCATCGCCACCCAGCCGCCGATGGTCGCCGACGAATTGCGGCGCCAGGCGGACGAGTTTGTCGATCTGACGCAAATGATTGCGCGGATCGGTCGCGATCCGGGCGAGCGCGCGGAGCGATCGTCTCGCCAGAGCGAACAGCGGCGTCCGCAGAGCCACCTGCAGGCGTCCGCTCAACCGAACGTCGAGATCGTCAACGATTGAAGCGCGCGCCTTTCCGGCTCGGCGCGCGTTCGGCAAGTTCGCTGATGGCCATTGGGCGGATCTGCCGTGGCCACAATGGCTTCGGGTTGGTTAGAGGCGCAATTGACGTTCGACGTCAGTCCACCGCGCGATTGTCAGGACTGTCCGCGCCTCGCCGAATTCCGGCGCGCCAACCGCCTTCGATTTCCCGATTGGTCGAACGCGCCGGTCGCTTCCTTCGGTTCCGGCGACGCGCGTCTGGCGGTGATCGGGCTGGCGCCGGGGCTTCGCGGCGCCAACCGGACAGGGCGCCCGTTTACCGGTGACTACGCAGGCGATCTGCTCTATGCGACATTGCTCGAATTCGGGTTCGCCAGCGGGCGATACGAGGCGCGGCCCGACGACGGCCTGAGCCTTCGGGACTGCGCGATCGTCAACGCCGTGCGCTGCGTGCCGCCGCAGAACAAGCCGACGCCGCGGGAAATCGCTGCTTGCCGACGCTACCTCGCCGGCGCCCTCAGCGCGCTTCACAATTTACGGGCGATCGTGGTTCTCGGCCGCATCGCGCACGACAGCGCGCTGCGCACTTTCGGTCTGCGGCTCGCGCGGTTTCCATTCGCCCATGGCGCGGTCCACGACTTGCCGGTCGGCGGCGTCAGACTCTTCGACAGCTATCATTGCTCGCGATACAACACCAACACGCGCGTCCTGACGCCTGAAATGTTCCAGGCGGTGTTCGCCTCGGTGCGCGCGTATCTGGCCGCGGACGCCGCCTGTGCGGCCGTCTAGACAGCGCTGGCGGCGGCCGCGGCGGCGTCGAGTCGCTTGCTTTGCCGGGGTCGCCGGTGTAGGAGGCCGCCAACCCTCTCATTGCCGAACGTTTTAAGGAGTTGCCATGGCGCGCGTCACCGTCGAGGATTGCATCGACAAAATCGAGAACCGATTCGATCTTGTCCTGATGGCCAGCCACCGCGCGCGGACGATTTCCTCCGGCGCCCAGATCACCGTGCCGCGCGACAATGACAAGAACCCGGTCGTCGCCCTGCGCGAAATCGCCGAATCGCGTTTGACGCCGGGCGATCTGAAGGAAGACCTGATTCATTCGCTGCAGAAGCATGTCGAAGTCGACGAACCTGAGGCTGAAGCGGCGCCGCCGTTGGTCAACAACGCGTTCGGCCAGGGCGATGTCGCCGTCGACGCGCAATTCGACCGCATGACCGAGGAAGATCTGCTGCGCGGCCTGGAGGGCATGGCGCCCCCGCCCGAGCCCGACGAAGAGGCCGAATAAGCGCCGGCGGCGCTGAGTCGGTTCGAGGCTGACGGTCTGCGCGTTGGCGTAGGCGCGCTGGGACGCCCGTGGACGTTCTCGCGACCGTGACGGCGCCGCCGCGCCCCTGGCGTTTCGCGCGGCGTCACCGTTTCGCAGTTTACGATATTCCGGTTTGCGCCTGATCGCATGCCGATTGCCGACGGCGTCAACGCGGCGCGCTGAACAAGCGCGTATGAGAGAGCGTTGCGCCGGGCGCCTCAGGCGAAAATGCCGACCGGCCGCCGCTGTCCACAAGGTTTCGCCGACGGGCGAATATTTTGCTAGGTCGGCTGCGGCGTTTTGCTATCCTTTCCGTGAGAGAATCACTTCGCAGGCGCGCCGACTGACGGCCGATCCAAGTGCATTGTGGTTAACGGGGGCGATATTCATTCGACAGAACCATTGTTGACCAACGAGCGGCTTGGATAGATCGGCGCGTGGGAGTTAACGGCCAGTCTGCGTGTGCGTCGGCGAAGGTATTGCTTGTCGAGTTTTATTGATTGCCGGGCGGTGTCGTATTCGTTTGGGGAGCCGATAAATTGGGCGAGAAAAACTCAAAACCTCAACTTCCGGTCACCAATGTTCCTCCGGGCGTTACGGAAGACGGCCATCCCCTTTCGCTCGTGGAAGTCGCCGGACGGGTGAAGTGGTTCGACGTCTCCAAAGGCTATGGGTTCATCATCCCTGACAGCGGCGAGCCGGATGTCCTGCTTCATGTCACGGTGTTGCGGCGGGACGGTTTTCAATCGATCCACGAGGGCGCGCGGGTGGTCGCCGAAGCGACGCATCGCGACCGGGGCATGCAGGTGTTTCGCGTGCTTTCCGTCGAAGCGGGCGAAGCGGTGCATCCCTCGCAACTGCCGCCGGCGCGCACCCATACCCAAGTCGCGCCGGTCGGCGGTTTCGAGATCGTCATCGTCAAATGGTTCAATCGCGTTCGCGGATTTGGCTTCCTGTCGCGCGGCGAAGGCACCGAAGACATATTCGTGCATATGGAGACGCTCCGCCGTTATGGAATCGCCGACGTCAAGCCGGGCGACAGCCTGCTTGCGCGCTTCGGCCCGGGCCCCAAGGGCCTGATGGCGGCCGAAGTGCGTCGGCTCGACGGATCGAAGCCCCCTTCGTCGCACTAGCAGGCTGCTGAAAAACGATCTGGCTTCGGAGGCGCTGGCGTGATTCTGTTTTCGGGCAGAAGGGTTGGTGGATTGATTCGATGCGCGGGCAGGATCGGACGAGCGGGTCGCTGTTTTCCTACGTGGACCTCGATGCGCGGGTTCCCGCGAGCCACCCGTTGCGGGCGATGCGCGAGCTGGTGAACGCTTCGCTTGAAGCGCTCGATGGGGCGTTTGCGGCGCTTTACGAAGCGGGCGGCCGCCCCTCGATCGCGCCGGAGCGTCTGTTGCGCGCGAGCCTGTTGCAGTTCCTTTATTCGATCCGGTCAGAACGCCAGTTGGTCGAGCGGCTGGAGTTCGATCTTTTGTTTCGCTGGTTCGTCGGGCTGGGGATCGACGATCCGGTCTTCGACGCCTCGACGTTTTCGAAGAACCGCGACCGGTTGCTGACGAGCGAGATCGCGCAAGGGTTTCTGTCCGCATTGCTGGCCCAGCCGCGGGTGAAGCGCCTGCTGAGCGCGGAGCATTTTTCGGTCGACGGCACGATGCTGAAGGCGTGGGCGTCGATGAAGAGTTTCCGGGCCACGGACGGCTCGGACGAACCGCCGGCGGCGGGGCGCAACGGCCAGCGGGACTTCAAGAAGACCAAGCGGTCGAACCGGACGCACGCCTCGACGACCGACAAGGACGCGCGGCTCTATCGCAAGGGCGATGGCCAGGAAAGCCGGCTGGCCTATCTCGGCCACGCCTTGATGGAGAACCGCAACGGCCTGGTGGTCGGCGCCGAAGCGACCCTTGCGACGGGCACGGCCGAACGCGACGCGGCGGCGCGGTTGACGCAGGCTCTGCCGAAGGGCGCGAGCTTGGGCGCGGACAAGAACTATGACGCCGAGGCTTTCGTCGAGGGCCTGAAGCAGCGCGGGATCGAGCCGCACGTCGCCATCAACGGGACGGTGAGCAAGCGGGGCGCCGTTCGCAAGACGGCCGTGCCGCCGCGGGTCGCCGCCAGCCTCGGCTACGCGATCAGCATGCGAAAGCGCAAACGGATCGAGGAAAGCTTCGGCTGGAGCAAAATCGTCGGCGGCCTCGCGCAACTGAAGGTGCGCGGGCTGGCCAAGGTCAAGGCGGTCTTCACTCTCGCTCTTGTCGCCTACAATCTCGTCCGCCTGCCAAAACTGTTGCAGGCGACGGGCGAAGTGCGCGTCGCGGCGGGGTGATCGGCAAAAATGATCGAAGACCTTGCCCCCCGTTCGCCGTTCGCGCCGCCCAAACGGCAAAAAATCGCCCCCTCGCCCGTCAACCGCGGTCACGCGCCAAGTTTTTCAGCAGCCTGCTAGAGCGCGTGGCGAAAAAGTGGATGCCGGCTTCTCGCAAATCGTGCGCGTTTTCAGGGACTCTGGAGCCAGTTGCGATTCGACCGAATCGCAACTGTTTCTAGCGAGGCGCAGGGGTTTGGCCTCTTTCACGCGCACGCGCTCAGCATAGGACGCACTGCAGCCGGGGCGGCTCGGTCCCCCGCCAGGCTGCGCGCGACCCACCCCTTCAGCGCGTCAAACGCCAGGATTGTCGGTCGCCACCGGGCTCGCCGCTGGTCACCGCGTCGGCGCGAAGGGGTTTGCATTTCGTCGCTGGCGGGGCTTTGGTGAGCGGCGATTCATCGCCGACAGGACAAGCGCGAACGTGTCGAACAGATCAGTTTCTTGTCAAAGCCGCGCTCTCGGGCGCCGATTGGCGGCCCTGCTGCTTGGCTTCATCCTTTTGAGCCTGGGCTGGGTTGGCGCAGCGGCGCAGACGCTCGACAAACTGGAGATCACGACCTCGACCGGCGTTCACGTCTTTTCGGTCGAAATGGCGCAAACCGACGCCGAGCGCGAGAGAGGATTGATGTATCGGCGATTCATGCCTCCCGATCGGGGTATGCTGTTCAATTTCAAGCGCGAAGAGCCGGTGATGTTCTGGATGAAGAACACCTACATTCCGCTTGATATGATCTTTATCTCCCGCGCCGGCATCGTCACCAGCATCGCCGCAAATGCCGAGCCGCTGTCGGAACGATTGATTCCCTCGGGCGGCCCCTGTTACGGGGTCCTCGAAGTCAACGCCGGCGTCGCCGCGAGCATTGGCCTCAAGCCGGGGGACAAGGTCAGGCATCCGACATTCACGCCTTGACGGCGAATCGCCAACCGATCGTTGCATCCTGCGAAGACCTTGTTACAATTGCGGCGAAAGTTCGCTCGAACTCTGGCTGTTTCGGGCGCGAGGAGTTTGCGATTGGACGTAACCTCGCCGTTGGGCTCGCCCGTGGGGTCGATGCCGCAGCGTGCGCTTGGCATGAACGAGGCGACGCTGCGCCGGCGTCCGCCGCCGGGTCCCTATGCCGCGCTGGATCTCGGCACCAACAATTGCCGCTTGCTGGTCGCCCGTCCGACGGCCGACGGCTTTCGGGTCATCGACGCGTTTTCGCGCATCGTAAGGCTTGGCGAAGGGCTTTCCCAGACCGGCCGGTTGAGCGAGGCGGCGATTGAGCGCACGATCGGCGCCCTGACGATCTGTCGCGACAAGATGCGCATGCACGGCGTCGCGCGCGCGCGCCTCATCGCCACCGAGGCGTGTCGATCCGCCGCCAATGGCGCGCAATTCCTCGAACAGGTGCGCGACCGTCTCGGAATTCAATTGGAGATCGTCGATCGCGAGACCGAGGCTCGCCTCGCCGCGGCCGGCTGCGGGGCGCTGGCTGACCGCGACGCCCGATCGATCCTGTTGTTCGACATCGGCGGCGGCTCGTCGGAGATCGTCTGGCTGTCAGGCGAAGACCGCGGCGTCGACGGAAACGGCGCCGATTTGGCCGCGCCGCGCATCCGGGCGTGGGAATCCTTGCGTCTTGGCGTCGTCACGCTCGCCGAAAAATTCGGCGGTCGCGAGGTGAGCGACGATACTTTTGTGGCGATGATCAAGTTCGTGTCGGACGAACTGGCGCCCTTTTCGGCCCGCGTGGCGGGCCATGCGCGATGCGAGCTGTTTCATCTGCTGGGAACTTCGGGCACCGTCACCACGATCGCCGGCGTCCATCTGAACTTGCCTCGCTACGATCGGCGCCAGGTCGACGGGCTCTGGCTGTCCAGCCGCGAAGTCGATGCGGCGATCGCGAGATTGCGCGCGATGAGCTACGCCCAGCGTTCGGCCAACCCTTGCATCGGCCACGAGCGCGCCGATCTCGTGCTCGCCGGCTGCGCGATTCTCGAAGCGATCCGGCAAAGCTTTCCGGCCGAGCGCATCCGCATCGCCGATCGCGGCCTGCGCGAAGGAATCCTGACGCAATTGATGAGCGCCGATCGTGTCGGGCCGCAGGCCAGGAATGTGAACTATTAGCCGATGGCGAAATTGGGCGGCGGTTCGGGACACGAGGGCGGTCGTTCGCTCAAGACCAAGGTGCGCGCCGACGGAAAACGCAGCCTTTCTTCGAGGCTATGGCTGGCGCGTCAACTGAACGATCCGTTTGTCGCCAAGGCGCGGCGTGAAGGGTTTCGTTCCCGCGCCGCCTACAAGCTGATTGAGATTGCCGACAAATATCAATTGTTCCGGCGCGGTCAGAAGATCGTCGACCTTGGCGCGGCGCCGGGCGGCTGGTCGCAGGTCGCCTCAGCGGCGGTCGATGCGCGCGGCGGCAAGGGCAGGGTGATCGGCATCGATCTCCTCGATATCGACCCGATCGACGGCGTTGATTTCGAGGTCATGGACTTTCATGATCCCGGCGCGCCGGCGCGCCTGATCGAGATATTGAGCGGTCTCGCCGACGGCGTGCTCTCCGACATGGCCGCGAATGCGACGGGGCATCGCAAAACCGATCATTTGCGCATTGTCGGCCTTGCCGAGCTGGCCGCGGATTTCGCGCGCGAGGTCCTGGCGCCGGGCGGCTTCTTCCTCGCCAAGGTGCTGCATGGCGGCACGGAGGGCGAATTGCTGGCCGGCCTCAAGCGCGATTTCGCCGCCGTCCGTCATCTCAAGCCAAAGGCCAGCCGCGCGGAAAGCGCGGAGCTCTACGTTCTGGCGACCGGCTTCAGGGGCGGGGCGCCCTGAGGCGCGACGCATCCGCACAGGGATCAGCGCCGCCGAGACGTCATTGCGAGCAAAGCGAAGCAACCCAGCGGTCGTAGCGCCTATCGGTAGGAGCGGTCGCTTCGGATTCCGCAAGCACTGCGACGCGCCAAACATCTGCCGGCTCGGCGCCTGGATTGCTTCCCTTTGCTCGCAATCACGATCCGGCGCTGCTCAAGTGTCCTTGTCGCCGCCGAAGAGACCTCCGAGCAGGCCGCCGACCGCGCCGAGCGCCGCCCCGGTCGCGACGGCGTTTCCGGTCGAACTCGTGCTTTGATTGTGCCCCGGCAGGTAGCGCCCGATTTCTTCGGCGAGGTTCATGATCGGCATGCTTTGCAGCCAGACATGGCCGGGGCCGGTCAGCGTCGCCAGGAACAGGCCTTCGCCGCCGAACAGGATGTTCTTGAAGCCCTTGACCATCTGAATGTCGAAGCCAACGCCGGGCTCGAAGACGCCGACGTGGCCGGCATGGACCAACAGGCGCTCCCCAGGAGCAAGATCGCGCTCGACGACTTCGCCGGAAAGGTCGAGCCAGACAATGCCGGGACCCGTCACCTTCTGCAGGATGAAGCCGTCGCCGCCGAAGAACCCCGCGCCGAGGCGCTTCTGCCAGGCGAGCTCCAGCGCCACCGATTTCTCCGCGACCAGGAAGGTTTCCTTGCGGCAGATCAGCGATTGTCCGGGCTGGAGCTGCGCGGCGATGATCGCGCCGGGAAAGCGCGGGGCGAACGCGACGTGGCCGGCCCCCTGCGCCGTGAAGTCGGTGACGAAGAACGAACCGCCGCCGAACGAGCGCTTCAGCCCGGCGAGAAAGCCGCCCCCGGTATGGGTGTCCATCTGCACCGCGTCGTTCATCCAGGCCATCGTATTGGTCTGGCTGTAGACCGTCTCGCCCGGAGCGAGATCGATCGCCACCGTCTGCATGATCGTGCCGGAAATCTCGTAGCGCATGCCTGTAGCCCCCGATTCTCACGCCAGCGTATCGCGCCGGGCGACCATCGGGCAAGCGCGCGACGTCGTCTGCGAGCCGGCGTGGGGCGTCTAATCGACGGAGCGGAACACGAAACTCTGCGACGCCACAAAGCTGACGATTGGCGCGACGATGCAGGTCGCCAGAACCGCGAAATAGGGCGACGCACCGAAGAACCGGGCGAACAGCAACGGCGCGCCGGCCGCGATCAGCAGGCCCACCGCCGCGGCGATGACGAATTGTGGCGCGGCGACGGAATGGGGCGCCGGCGACGCGAAAGTGAAGCGCTTGTGGCCGAGGTAGGACCACAAGCCGCAGATTCCGTAGGCGATAACCGAAGCCAGGGCCGGTCTCAGTCCGAAAAACGCCAGGCTTTCCGCGATGATCGCGTAGCCGACCGTCGCGGCGACGCCGACCGTCGCGAATGTGCCGAGGCGGAGCAACGAGGGCAACGGATTACGCCGCCGCGCAGGTCAGATATTGCGCGCCGAGAGGGACTGCGCGCAACAGCTTTTCGACGCGACGCGCGAGGCTCATCCTGGTCGGCAGAAACAGGAAGAAGTCCGTTTCGATATTTTTCCCGCCCGCGCGCTCCAGCAACGCCTTGCAGCGTCCGGATCGCAGCAGCACCGCGTCGGCGTCGAACGGGCAGCGATTGACCGCCAGGCGGGTCAACGGGTTCAGCGGATTGTGCTCGATGATGCAGACGAGGCCGCCCGGCCGGGTCACGCGCACCATATCCGCGACGAAGGCTCGCCAGCCGTTGGGCGGGACGTGATGCAGGGTGCAGACGGCGAGCGTGACGTCATACGGTCCGCCGGGGAACGGCGCGCCAGGCGCGGCGACGGCGTAGGAATTCTGGGGGCAACGCTGCGAAGCCTCCTCGATGCACGGCGCCGAGATATCGACGCCGCTGATTTGGTCGAAAAGCCCTGTGAGATAGGGATGCAGCGTTCCGACGCCGCATCCGACATCGAGGAGATGGCCGACGCGCGCGGCGCCAAGACGCCGGCGCAGCACGCGGCCAAGCAAATCCGCCTTCGCCTGCATGAAGAAATCATGGGGAAGGCCGGAGAAATCGATCGAGGATTGAACGACGTCGCGATAATTCGCGTCATAGGCGTCGAAAAGCTGGCTCAAGCCGAGCTCCTTGGCGAGAATAGGCCAAGCTACCCCGAAATGGTTACGTCCGGGATAAGGCGCAACCGCTTCTTTTCCTGATCGTCCCCCCCCCCGGACAAATATCTGGATGACGCCGCCGGCCACGGGCAGAATAGCGCCACGCAGATGATGAAACAGGTCTCCATCTCGGGCTATCGGTCCTTGCGCGACGTCAGGCTGCGCCTCGGCGCGCTGAATGTCGTCACCGGCGCGAACGGCGCCGGCAAATCGAGCCTCTATCGCGCGCTGCGCCTGTTGGCGGACATCGGGCAGGGGCGGATCATCCAGTCGCTCGCGGTGGAAGGCGGCCTTGCGTCGGCTCTGTGGGCCGGGCCAGAGGCGTTTTCGCGCGGGATGAAGCAGGGCGTCCGGCCGGTCGAGGGCGGGCGGCGCAGAAATCCGATCGGCCTGAAACTCGGGTTCTCGACCGGAGACTACGGCTATGCGATCGATCTTGGCCTGCCGGTCCAGTCGCCGCCGGAGTCGCGCTTCTCGAGAGACCCGGAAATCAAGCGCGAGAGCCTTTGGGCGGGGGCTATGCTCAGCCGGACCAATGTTTTCGCAGAGCGCACGGGTCCTTTCGTGCGCATTCGAGACGAGACGGGGGCATGGCGCCAGGCCATGCACGATCTGGCGCCATTCGACAGCATGCTCACCCATTGCAGCGATCCCCGCGAGGCGGTCGAGCTTCTGGGCCTGCGCGAGCGTCTGCGCGACTGGCGCTTCTACGACTATTTTCGCACCGATGCGCGAGCCCCGGCGCGCCATCCCCACATCGGCACGCGCACGCCGGTGCTCGCCAGCGACGGCTCCGATCTCGCCGCCGCCATCGCGACCATCCAGGAAATCGGGGCGGCCGAAGAATTGGAGGCGGCGATCGCCGACGCTTTTCCCGGCGCCAGACTCGAAGTCGGCGGCGTCGATCCGCGGCTTGAACTCGAATTCAGCCAGCACGGCCTGCTGCGGCCGCTGTCCGGCGCCGAATTGTCGGATGGAACCTTGCGCTATCTCCTGTTGACCGCCGCCCTGCTGTCGCCGCGGCCGCCCGAGTTGATGATCCTCAACGAGCCCGAGACGAGCCTCCACCCTGATCTGCTGCATCCGCTCGCGCGACTCATCGCGCAGGCGTCGCGGCGCTCGCAAATCATCGTCGTCTCGCACGCCCAGGCGCTCGCCGAGGCGCTCCGCGTCGAGGGAGCACTGGAGATAGCGCTGACCAAGCATCTGGGGGAGACGCTCGTCGCCGGCGAGGAAGCGCCGGCTTGGACGTGGCCGACGCGATGAAGCACCGCGAGATCGATCTCGAGATATATCGCGAACCGGCCTTTTTCGGTCCCTCTTCTCGCCACAGGAGCCGTTGTAAAGTAATGGCGACGCTGGCGCTTCGATTGGAGCCGGGACAACCCAATGTTTCGCGTTCAAGCGACCGCACTATCCAGATTGGTTTTCATGGCCGGCTTTTTTGCGGCGAGCGCGGCGAACGTCGCGTGCGCGTTTCGTTGCCTCGCTTTTGACTATGCAAGCGCCCCCTGGAGCGCCGCTGTCGAATTGCCCAACGGCGCCGCTCGACTATCTTTCGCTTCATTCACGCTCGAAGGCCGATATCAGCTCATTTTCCCGATATCGTGGAACATGGAACTTTCTTGGCATGATTTCAGCAACCCGTTTCAATTCGCGGCTAGTGAGATCAGGATCGATGCGCCCTGGGGCGTCGCGCCTCCGGGCACTGTAGGCAGCGCAGAGAAGAGGCTACCGAGGCAGTGGCTACTGAATGAATTTCCTCAAGACCCTCGAATGCGCGGAATAAGCCAACTTTGGGTTCGCTGGCTCGACCAACCGGATCCATCAAACAGAGCATTTGTCGAAGCTCTGAAGACCCAAGGCTTCACTGAACAAGAAATCGCTCGATGGGCGTCGTCGATGCGTCAAAGGGACGCCTGGCTACTGCACATCCCGGCGTATTGGATCGGAGAAACCTTCGAAGGCCTGCCGACCGAACAATAGGCGTCGCAACGTGGGGCCGCGAGCCGGTCGCCTGAGCGCCGTCCGTCACACCGCTGTACGAAAGACTGTCACATAACTTCCTCCGCCCCGCGGTTCCGCTTGCAGCAGCGAGCGGGGCCGTCGAAGGAGGTTTGTCATGACCGCGATGATTGTTGACGCTCTCGGCGTGCGGCCCGCGGCGACGGCGAACGCGGTGCGCGAGCGGGCCGCCGTCGACAAGTTCTTCTGGCTCGATATTTTCGGCGGCGTCGAAGCTGCGCCGGCCGACACCCTCAACCACCTCGGATTGAAGGAATGCGACATCGGTTGGGCGCTGCGGTTCGGCCAGACCGGCCGGATGACCATCGGCGGGCAGACTCTGCGCGCGACGACGTGGATGGCGACGCCGACCGGCGCGCTTCTCGAAGTGCATTTTCTCTGCACCCGGCGATGCATCCTCACGCTGTGGAGCGGCGACGCCGCGGCATTGAACGAAATCAGGGAGCAATTCGCGGAACGCGCCGGCGGACTTGGCGAAAGTCCCTATCACGCGGCCGGAATCCTTTTGCAATTGCTGCTCAGCACGCTCGATCACGCCATTCGCGATCTCGACCTGAGCCTCGATGATCTGCAGACTGCGGCTGGAGAAGGACTCCGGCCCCGCCGAGTTCAATGCGCTGGCGCGCCGGGTGCAGAAGCTTCAGTCCTTCACGGCGAGCTTCAGCCGTTTCAGCAGCTCGGTGCGAACCGCCATCGTTGGCGTCGAGACGGTCTCCGGCATGGATGCGCGCGGCGCGGAGGAACTCAACGAATACGCCGAGCAGGTCGAGGACGTCGAGGAGCAACTCCACGAACGCCGCAGGTGGATGTCCGACATGATGCACGACTACGCGACGGCGCTTGCTCAGCGTCAGGGCGAGCAGATCAACCGGCTGACCTTGGTTTCGCTGATCTTTCTGCCCGTCACGGCACTGACCGGCTTCTTTGGCATGAACTTCAACTGGATGATCGACGCCATCGGCGGCAGCGCGGCGTTTTTTATTCTCGGCGTGGCGCTGCCCTTCTTGTGCGTGCGTTCTCACGGTCGCCTGGCTGTGCGTCGCGGACTTATTCGCACCCGATGGAATCCTCTTCCGGTGGCGAGAACACCAGAGACCCTGGAAGACCCGGAATTGTCGGCGCGCGCCAACCCTCTGGGGCTCTAGCGGCCGGCGTCATGGCGACCGGGCATTACGCCGGCCGCGGCGCCGGCAGACGTTTCGTTGGCGCCCGTGGAGCGTGTGCGCGCGATCCGGGCGAGCTATAATAGTCCCAGACCATCTCGTGGCCGAGATAGACAAAGGGACCGACCACGAAGCCGAAGGCCGCCAGGCCCGCCGCTGTGGCGAGGTCGCCGACCACCACGTAAAGCGTGGTGAAGTCCATCACCGTGGCGATGGTCCGGAAGGTGACGGTCTTGGCCAGCGCCCGGCTGATCACGATCCTGCCTCGCCCGCCTGACGGGGTTTCCGAGTCTGAAACGGGCAAGAGGGCCGGAAGCGTGACTTCGGTCCCTGACGGGCCGTAATAGTTCCACGCGGCCTCGTGCGACGAGATAGAACAACGGGCCGACAACCAGGGCGAAGGCCGACAGGCCCGCCGCCGTGGCGACCTCGCCGAGCACCACGTAGTTCGAAGTGAAATCCAGGGCCGTCACGATGATCCGGAATGTGATGGTCTTGGCCACCGCCTGCTTGATGGCGAATTTCGCGGGGATGCTCGGCAGGGCCGGACAAGCAGCCGGTCCGACAAGGGCGCGGGCTCGGCCGGTTGAACGATGGGCGCAGCGAACAGCGGCCGCAGCCCGCGGCGCAGCAGGGGCAAGCATCTCGGCGCGAGCACGGCGGCGCCGCCGATCAGCAAGCCTGGAACCAGCGCCGCCTCGAACAAGGCGACGCCGACGGCGATCGCCCCGACCGTGGCGGCGGCGGTCACAAAATCCGGGGCTTCGCCGCGTCGCTCGTCGTTTCGTCGGGCTTGCGAATCTGCAGGGCGCATCGGGCAGTGTGATTGCAGTCCAATGAACCTTCGATGACGGAAGGCTCAACCGACACGATTTCCGACCTCCGGCGAGCGTGTTTGCTCTCCCGCCTGGCGTCTGCGCCCTCCCAAAATGAGACATATCGGACATCCATCGTGACTTGAGCCTGGCCGCGCCGCTGGTCTAACCCTTGCTTTCATTTCGATTCGGCCTCCTTTCAGGGACTTTCTCATGTGCGGCATTGTCGGCGTTCTCGGCAGCGGTCCTGTCGCCGGGCAGATCGTCGAGGCGCTGAAGCGGCTCGAATATCGCGGTTACGACTCGGCGGGCGTCGCCACTCTGGAGGCGGGGCGTCTGACGCGGCGCCGCGCCGAGGGCAAACTGCGGAATCTGGAGGGACGCCTCGCCGCGGCGCCGCTCTCAGGTTCGATCGGCATCGGGCATACAAGGTGGGCGACGCACGGCAAACCCAACGAAGCCAACGCCCATCCGCATGCGAGCGACAAAATTGCGGTCGTGCACAACGGAATAATAGAAAATTTCAAGGCGCTGCGTGAAGAACTGACGGGCAAGGGCTATGCGTTCGAAACCGAGACGGACAGCGAAGTCGCGGCCTTTCTCGTCACGGATGAGCTGGCGGGAGGCAAGAGCCCGATCGAAGCGGTAGCCGCTGCGCTGCCGCGGATGCGCGGCGCCTATGCGCTGGCGTTCCTGTTCGAGGGAGAGGAAAACCTGTTGATCGGCGCCCGTCAGGGCGCGCCGCTCGCCGTGGGCTACGGATCCGGCGAGATGTATCTTGGCTCGGACGCGCTGGCGCTCGCGCCCTTCACCGATCTGATCGCCTATCTCGAAGAGGGCGACTGGGTCGTGCTGACCCGCGAGGGCGCGGTGTTTCATGATGCTTCCGGCGCCGTCGTCACGCGGCGCAAGGTCAGGAGCCAGGCCGGCAGCCTGTTGATCGAGAAGGGCAATTACCGCCACTTCATGGCCAAGGAGATTCACGAGCAGCCGGAGGTGGTCGGCCACACGCTCGCCCATTACATCGACCTCGGCGAGCAGCGCGTGCGCCCGTTCGCCTGGCCGGTCGATCCGGCAAAACTGTCACGCATCACCATCTGCGCCTGCGGCACCGCCTACATGGCCGGCCTGACCGGCAAATACTGGATCGAACGTTACGCGCGCCTGCCCGTCGAAATCGATGTGGCGTCCGAATATCGCTACCGCGAGGCGCCGGTCGACCCTTCCGGCGTCACGATCGTCATTTCGCAGTCCGGCGAGACCGCCGACACGCTCGCCTCGTTGCGCTACGCCCAGGAGCGCGGGAGCAAGATCGTCGGCGTCGTCAATGTGCCGACCTCGAGCATCGCGCGTCTGAGCGACAGCCTCGCGCCGACGCTGGCCGGCCCGGAAATCGGCGTCGCCTCGACCAAGGCCTTCACGTGCCAGCTTACGGCGCTTGCCGCGCTGGCGATCAGCCTCGGGCGCGCGCGGGGGACGCTCGATGAGGCGGCGGCGGCGGCGCTGGTCGCCGAATTGACCGCCGTCCCCGGTCTGCTGGCGCAGGCGCTGAAGCTCGAGCCGGCGGCCGAGACGATCGCCCATTCGCTCGCCAGGGCGCGCGACGTCCTCTATCTCGGGCGCGGAACCTCCTATCCGCTCGCCCTGGAAGGCGCGCTCAAGCTCAAGGAATTGTCGTATATCCACGCCGAGGGCTACGCGGCGGGAGAACTCAAGCACGGGCCTATCGCGCTGATCGACGAAGCGATGCCGGTGATCGTGATCGCGCCGCGCGACACGGTGTTTGAAAAGACCGTGTCGAACATGCAGGAAGTGGCGGCGCGGGGCGGGCGGATCATCCTGATCGGCGACAAGACGGCGGCCGCCGAGGCGGCGGTCGGTCTTGCGCATTTCCTCGCGATGCCGGACATGGGGAGCAACTTCGCGCCGATCGTCTATGCCGCGACCGTCCAGATGATCGCCTATCACACCGCGGTTCTGATGGGTAAGGACGCCGACCAGCCGCGCAATCTGGCGAAATCCGTCACGGTGGAATAGCGCCCCCGCTGCCGCGCCGCCGCGGCCTTGCTTTTGGCGCCCCATGTGGCCATGATTCGACGGGCCGAACGGCGGGCGCCGCGAAGCCGGACCGATTGACCGGGCGCGCCCCGACCTCGGTCGACCCGGCGCCCCTTTCGCATCGAGCCGCTCCTTGACGAGATCGCCATGACCTCAGAGCCAACGACGAGCAACATTGCCGGCGAGGCGATCGCGTCTCCGCCGCGCAGCCTCGGCGCCCGGTTGCGCACGTGGTTCTTCACCGGCCTGGTGATTTTCGGCCCGGTGGCGGTGACGCTGTATATCGCCTGGTGGTTCGTCGACACGGTCGATCATTGGGTCAAGCCGCTGGCGCCGGCCAGTCTCTGGCCCGATTCCTATTTGCCGTTTCATGTGCCGGGCTTTGGCGTCGCCATCGCGTTGGTCGGGCTGACGCTGCTCGGTTTCCTCGCCGCCAACATCGCCGGGCGCACGTTGGTGCGGATCGGCGAGTCGCTGCTCGACCGCACGCCGGTGGTGCGCGGCCTCTACAAGAGCATCAAACAGATTTTCGAGACGGTGTTCAGCCAGAGCGGCGCCCAGTTTCGCAAGGTCGGGCTGGTGGAGTTTCCGGTCAAGGGCGCGTGGTCGATCGTCTTCATCACCTCCGAACCCGCCGCGGCGGTCGCCGGCGTGCTGCCGGCCGGCGAGGAGATGACTTCGGTGTTCCTGCCCTGCACGCCGAATCCGACCACCGGCTTCTATTTCTTCATCCCCAAAAGCGACGTGATCGAATTGGCGATGACCCCTGAGGACGCGGTCAAGCTCGTCGTGTCCGCCGGGGTCGTGCAACCGGACACCCAGGCGGCGCTCGCCGCGATGGCGCACGCGGCGCGCCAGGAGAGGGCGCTGGAGGCGATCGGCCAGGACGGCGCCGCTTCGAAATGAGGTCGCGCGCCGCCCGTGCGTGCGTTCGGCGTTCGCGGGACGAAAGCGCGGCGTCGCTGTGGCGGGTTCGGGCGACCGGGACGGTCGCGATCCCGGGAGGGCTGCGTGTCTGTTGAGGCTCTGGCGCCTGAAAAGTCCCTTGCGCCGCTGCTCGTTGGGGCGGGCTTTGCCGACGCCTACCGGGTGATCGTCGACGGGCCGCCGCTTGACGCGACCGCCGCTGCGCAGCGACTGTTCGCGCGCACGCCGCGATGGATTCGCGCGCTTCTGGCGATCCGAAACCGGCTCGGCGCCGTGATTAAGTTGAAGGGCGCGGACGAAACGGCCTTCGACAGCCGCCTGCCGCCGGAAAGCCGACGCCGCATCGGCTTTTTTCCGCTGGTCAGCGAGACGCCGAATCGCGTCGTACTGGGCTTTGACGACTGGCATCTCGATTTTCGCGTCGTCGTCGATGTATCGGCGCTGGCGGACGATCGCCAGCAGGTGACCGCGACGACCCTGGTGCGCACCCACAATCGCGCCGGCCGCGCCTATCTCGCCGCGATCATGCCATTCCACCGCGTCATCGTGCGGACCCTGCTGGCTCGGGCGGCCAATCCTCAACGTCAGCCCGCATCCAGCAGCCTTACCGCTTCATCGCGCTCGAACAGGTAGAGCAATGTGCGCAGCGGGCGGCTCTCGTCGCCCGCCAATCGCGGGCTGCGCGCCAGCGCCGCCTGCGCTTCTTCGCGCGCGTGCGTCAGCAACTGTCCGTGGAGGTCGAGGCGGGCGAGGCGAAAGCCCGGAGCGCCGGCCTGGCGGGCGCCGAGCACTTCGCCTTCGCCGCGCAGACGCAAATCCTCCTCGGCGATGCGAAACCCGTCTTCGGTCTCGCGCAGGATTTCGAGCCGCGCGCGCGCGACCTCGCCAAGCGGCGCCTTGTAGAGCAGCAGACAGGTCGAGCGACCCGCGCCGCGCCCGACCCGGCCGCGCAATTGGTGGAGTTGCGCGAGCCCGAAACGCTCGGCGTGTTCGATCACCATGACGGTCGCTTCCGGCACGTCGACGCCGACCTCGATGACGGTGGTGGCGACCAGCACCCTGGTCTCGCCGCACTGGAACCGCTCCATCGCCGCGTCTTTCTCGGCGCCCTTCATGCGGCCATGGAGGAGATCGACCGCCGCGCCGAAGAGGGCGTGTAAAGCTTCCGCGCGTTCCTGCGCCGCCGCGACGTCGAGCGCCTCGCTTTCCTCGACCAATGGGCATACCCAATAAGCGCGCGCGCCCGAGGCGATCGCGCGGCCGATCCCGGCGACGACCTCGCCCAAACGCTCCAGCGGGATCGCCCGCGTGTCGACTGGCGTGCGGCCCGGCGGTTTTTCGGTCAGCGCCGACAGGTCCATGTCGCCGAAATAGGCGAGCGCCAGCGTGCGTGGAATCGGCGTCGCCGTCATCACCAGAATGTCGACCGCCTCGCCCTTGCCCGCCAAGGCGAGGCGTTGATGCACGCCGAAGCGATGCTGTTCGTCGACGACAGCGAGGCCGAGATCGCGAAACACAACGCCTTCCTGAAGCAGGGCATGCGTGCCGATCGCAAGATCGATCGCGCCTTCTTCGAGCGCCGCCAGGGTTCGGGCGCGTTCCGCCGCCTTGTCGCGGCCGGTCAAAAGCGCAATGCGCAGTCCGGCGGTCTCGGCGAGTGGCCGCATGCGCTCGAAATGCTGGCGCGCGAGGATTTCGGTCGGCGCCATCAGCGCCGCCTGTCGTCCCGCCTCGACCACCCCGGCCATCGCGAGCAGCGCGACGACCGTCTTGCCGGAGCCGACATCGCCTTGCAGCAGCCGCAGCATGCGTTTTGGCGCGGCGAGATCGGCGCGGATTTCGGCGAGCGCCTTGGCCTGGGCGGCGGTGAGCGTGAACGGGAGCGCGGCCTCGATCTTGTCGGCCAGACGCCCGTCGCCCGCGCTCGAACGGCCGGCGAGATTGCGCATGCGCGCGCGCACCATCAGCAGCGCCAGTTGATTGGCGAGCAATTCGTCATAGGCGAGCCGGGTCGTCGCGGGGCCGACCGGGTCGATGTCGCCCGGGTCCTGCGGATTGTGGAGGGTCGCCAGAGCGGCGGCGAATGAGGGCGCGCGCAGGCGATGCGCCGTCTTGTCGGCGATCCATTCGGGCAATCGCGGCAACCGCGCCAGCCCGCCTTGCACGGCTTTGGCGAGGACGCGCGGGAACAGGCCCTCGGTCAGGCCGTAGACCGGCTCGACGGAAGGCATTTTGGCGAGGGCCTCGGCGTCCATCACCCGGTCGGGATGGACCATCTGCAAATGGCCGTCCCACATTTCGAGCTTGCCCGACACCCAGCGCGTGGCGCCGAGCGGGAGCATCTTGCGAATCCAGTCGTGGTTGGCGAGGAAGAACACCAGTTCGACGTCGCCGGTGTCGTCCTCGACCAGCACTTTGTACGGCGCCTTCGAGCGGGCGTTGGGCGGCGGCCGATGCTCGGCGACGCGCACTTCCAGGGTCGCGATGGCGTCCCACGCGGCGTCGCGGATTTTCGGCCGCGCGCGGCGGTCGAGCGTGGCGTAGGGCAGGTGGAAGAGCACGTCGATGACCCGCGCGCCCGCCGGGCGGTCGAGCAACCGGTCGAGCAGCTTGGCGATCTTCGGGCCGACGCCGGGCAAGGTCGCGGCGGGCGCGAAAAGCGGATCGAGCAAAGCGGGACGCATCGGGGATTTATACGCGAGAAGCTCGCGCGCGCCAGACGCCGGAACCCCCCGCGCCTCCGTCGGCCTCAGAAGTCCGCCCGCGCGACGCGCCCGGTCTGCGGCTCGACCGGCGCTTTTTCGACTTCGCGGAAGCGCGCGCCGTAGACCTGCAGATTCTCATAGACCCGCTGCACATAGTCGCGGGTCTCGTCGAACGGGATGCGTTCCACCCAGTCGACGGGATCGACGCCGGGCGCGCGCGGATCGCCAAAGGCGTCGATCCATTGCTGCACCCGGCCGCCGCCGGCGTTGTAGGCGGCGAGCGCAAGCACCGCGGAGCCGCCCTCATCGTGGAGCAATTCCCCGAGAAACGCCGCGCCCAATTGCGTGTTGTAGACGGAGTCAGCGACCAGCCGCGTCTGGTCGAAGGCGACGCCCGCGCGACTCGCCGTCTCGCGCGCGGTTGACGGCAGGAGTTGCATCAACCCCTTGGCGCCGGCGCCCGACGCGGCGCGGTCGGCGAATTCACTTTCTTGTCGGGCGACCGCATAGACCATGGCGAGATCAGCGGAGTTGTTGAGCGGCGCAAACCCCGGCACGCCGAAGGTCGGGAAGGCGCTTTCGTCGAGCGCAAAGCCCCGCTCGGTCGCCAGCTTGCCGATCACCACGCTGGCGAGCCCGTCGCGCCGGGACTGCACGACGTCAGCAAGGGCGGCGAGTTGGCGTTCATCGCGATAGGTCCGCGCCGCGTCAAACGCCAGCGACCGCGCAAAACCGTCCAGCTTGGCGCCGTAGAGCAGCGCCACGACGCGCGTCGCCTCGGCGCGCGCGTCGCCGGTCGCCAGGCCTGCCGGCGTGCGGAGGGCCAGCGCCGGCGCATGAAGCTTTTGCGCCGCGAGTTGCCCATAGTAGGCGATCGGATAGGTGGCGGCGCGTTCGTAGAACTGCCGCGCGTCGTCGCCGCGCTGGGCCTGCTCGGCGGCGCGCCCTTGCCAATAGGCGGCCCGGGCGATCGCCAGCGGCGTTTGCGCGATCGCCGCCGCCGCGGCGAAGTGGCGCGCGGCGGTTTGCGGGTCGCCAAGGAAGCGCAGGGCGATCCAGCCGGCGTGGAACTCGGCGTCGACCCGCGAAGGAATCGAGATAGCGGAATGTTCAGCGCACAGCGTGTAGGCTTCCTTCGCCATTCCCGCGTCGAGCAACCGACGCGCCACCATCCGGCGCTCGTCCCACCAGCGGTCGCCGTCGATCAGCGCGGCGGCGTCGCGCGGCGCGTGGCGGAGCAGCAGGGCCGCTTCCAAAACGCGGTCGGCGCGGCGCAGCGCCTGGATGCGGAGGTAGAGCAGGCCGGGGTCGGCCTTCATCGAGGGCGGCGCCGCATCAAACGACGCCTCCGGCGCCGGCCTGGCGATGGCGTTCGCCCACAGCCTGGCGAGCGCCAGTTCATCGGCGCCGGCCAGCGCCGCCGCGCGCAGCGCCGGCGCGACGTTTCCGGCGTAGAGCAACCGTTCGGCGCGGAACCTGTGGTCGGCGCGGGTCAGCAGGGGAGCGAATTCGCCGAGCACGGCCGCTTCGGTCCAGGCGTCGAAATCGCTGTCCCGCCAAAGGCCGCGCACCAGCGCGGCGGCCTCATCGGGATGGGCGGCGCGCAGCGCCCTCGCCAGCGCCAGCTTGCCGGTCGATGTGCGCGGCGGATCGGCGGCGAAAAACGCGGCGATCGTTTCGGGCCGCGCGTGGTCGCGATAAAGGGCGGCTTCCTGGAACGAGCGAATCCACACCCTCGCGGGCCAGTCGGGATGCGTTGCGGCGAACGCCGCCAGCCGGCTGTCGTCCGGGCGCGACGTCGATTTCAGCGCGACCCATTCCAGAGCGAGGCGTTGCAATGGGTCGTCGACGCCGCTGGCCAGCGCGTCGCCGCCGGCAAGATCGCCTTTTTGATAGAGCGCGGCCGCGGCGCCCATTCGGGCGAGGTCGCCCGTGCGATTGACGGTGAAGCCGGCCAGCGCGGCGGAATTGGCGCTCGGCGCCGGTTCCGCTTCGATCCGTGAAACCGGCGTGAAGTCCAGCTTCGCGACGGCCGCGTGCGGATCGACCGGCGTCGGCAATCGCGGCGCGCCTTCCTGCGAAGACGCGGCCCAACTGATTATGCACGCGACGATCAGCGGCGTGAGCGCGCGGGCGCCGGCCATGGCTCGACCTCCATCGGTCGATCCTGCGCCTGCTTTGCTGATCAAGGGTTAACCGCCGGCGACGCGGTCCGCCGAACCCCTTTCGCCGGCGCGCCGCAAGGTCTATGTCTGCGGGACAATTCGCCGACAGGCTCGCTTGCTCGGCTTGGCGTCGTCACGCAGCCGATCGGGGTGGAAGGGTGAAATGGAGAAGAGGGCGAAGTTTCACGGGTCGATGCCCGCGCTCGTGACGCCGTTCAAGGACGGCAAGATCGACGAGCAAGGCTTCCGCGCGCTGGTCGACTGGCAGATCACGGCCGGTTCGCACGGGCTGGCGCCGGTGGGGACGACGGGCGAGGCTCCGACGCTTTCGCACGAGGAGCACCGGCGCGTCGTCGACATCTGCATCGACGAGGCGCGCGGACGCGTTCCGGTGATCGCCGGCGCAGGATCGAACAACACCACCGAAGCGATCGAACTGGCCCGCCACGCCGAGAAGGTCGGCGCCGACGCAGTGCTGGTGGTTACGCCGTACTATAACAAGCCGACCCAGGACGGGCTCTTTCGCCATTTCAAGGCGATCAACGATTCCATCGACATCCCGATCATCATCTACAACATTCCTCCGCGCTCGGTGATCGACATGTCGGTCGAGACGATGAAGCGGGTCTTCGACCTGAAGAACGTCGTCGGCGTCAAGGACGCCACCGGCAATGTCGGGCGCATTTCGTTGCAGCGCCAGGCCATGGGGCCGAGCTTCATCCAGCTTTCGGGCGAGGATATGACGGCGCTCTCCTGCATGGCCGCGGGCGCGCACGGCTGCATTTCGGTGGTCGCCAACGTTGCGCCGACGCTGTGCGCCGAATTGATGGAGGCGGTGTTCAAGGGCGACTACAGCCACGCCCTGCGCATTCAGGATCGTCTGACGCCGTTACATGCCGCGATATTCGCCGAGCCGGGCGTCTGCGGCGCCAAGTATGCGCTCAGCATTCTGGGACGCGCGCGCAACGAGGTGCGGCTGCCGCTGCTGCCGGTCACTGAAAGCGCCGAGGCGCTGATCCGCCGCGCGATGGTGCACGCCGGCGTGCTGAACGCGTGAATTGACGGGACTGATGTGAAGTGGTCGAGAAGGAGAAGCCGAACTACAGGATCGTGTCTGACAATCGGCGGGCGCGCTTCGATTACGAGATCGGCGAGGTGTTCGAGGCCGGGTTGATGCTGACCGGCACGGAGGTCAAATCGCTGCGCACCGGGAAGGCGACGGTCGCCGAAAGCTACGCCGCCGCCGATCGTAACGGCGAGATGATCCTCTACAACGCCACCATCCCCGAATATCTTCAGGGCAACCGCAACAATCACGAGCCCAAGCGGCCACGCAAACTGCTGCTGCACGCCAAGGAAGTCGCCAAGCTCGCCAAGGGGGTGGAGCGCGAGGGAATGACGATCGTGCCGCTGCGCATCTATTTCAACGACAAGGGGCGCGCCAAGATCGCCATCGCGCTGGGTCGCGGCAAGAAGCTGCACGACAAACGCGAGACCGACAAGCTGCGCGACTGGGGCCGCGAGAAATCGCGGCTGATGCGCGACAAGGGTTGAGACGATTGTTCGCCGACGAGCGCCGCAGAGCTTGACGGAAACGACCGCCGCATTGGCCGATCGCGACGCGCGATGCGCAAAACAACGGCGCAAAAAGCAGTTTGACGAAACTCCGCCGCAATACAGGCGCAAAGTGGGCCTAGCCAGACAGCGCGGCGATGCGGGCGGGGGCCACGCGGATTCATCGAACGAATCTCGTGCGTGACGACAATCTCTCGGCGCTTCGCTTTGACGATGATGATATTGGTCCTCACAAGTTCGTGTATTGATTCGCTGATCGTTCGGCTCCTACGTGACCAAATTCCGCAGGTCTTCGCGCACAAACGCCAATCTCCGAAGGAAACACCAAGATGTTCAAGCTGATCGGCATGTCAGCCCTCTTCGTCGTCGCGCTGGCTTGTGCGCCGGCCGTCGCCCAGACCGCGCCGCCGCCGGCCGACCAGGGTCCGCCTCCGGGCGCGGCTGCTGACCAAGGGCCGCCCCCAGGCGGCGGCATGGGCGGAAAGCAGTCGTCGAAGGAACTCATCGCGGGTTGCCGAAGCGACGCCAAGGCCAAAGGGCTGAGAGGCGACGAGCTCAAGTCAGCGGTCGACGAATGCGTCGGCGCGCAGAGGCCGAAGGTCGCCGCGCGGCTTCAGTGCCGGCAGCAGGGCAAGGCGCAAGGTCTGGCTGGCGACGATCTGAAGGCGTTCGTCAAAACCTGCGTCGCGCAGGGACCGCAATCGAGCGGCCAGAACATGGCGCCCGCCGACCAGGGTCCGCCGCCGGGCGCCGCCGCCGATCAGGGGCCACCCCCAGGGGCAGGCGCGCCGAAGCCGAGGTCCGCCGCGCGGGTTCAGTGTCGCCAGCAGGGCAAGGCGCAAGGTCTGGCCGGCGACGATCTGAAGGCGTTCGTCAAAACCTGCGTAGCGCAGGGACCGCAAGCGACTGGCCAGCCGATGCCGGGACCGGGCGACCAGGGCGGTCCAGCGCCGGCCGGCGCCGACCAGGGCCCTCCGCCGGGCGCGGCTGCTGACCAGGGGCCGCCTCCTGGCGGAGCCATGGGCGGAAAACAATCGTCGAAGGAGCTCATCGCGAGTTGCCGAAGCGACGCCAAGGCCAAAGGGCTGAGAGGCGACGAGCTCAAGTCAGCCGTCGACGAATGCGTCGGCGCGCAAAAACCGAAGGTTGCGGCGCGCCTCCAGTGTCGGCAGCAAGGCAAGTCGCAGGGTCTGGCTGGCGACGATCTGAAGGCGTTCGTCAAGACCTGCGTTGCGCAGGGGCCGCAATAGCCGCGCCATCTCGTAGGGGCCGCGGCGCCGGGCTCCGGCGCCGCTTCGCAGGTTGCTGCGTCCTACTTCGAGATCTGCCGCTCGCTGAGTTCCCACAGCCTCTCCTGCAAGGCGACGTCCGCGCATTGCTTCGAGGGCTTGGCGGGCTTGCATTTGACGAAATATTTGCCGCTTACGTCGGCGACTTCAGGGGACGAGGCCAGATAGATCGACGTGGCGGCGCCCTGTTGCGCCGTCAGCAGAAATGGTCGCGCCAGATTGAGCACCGCGTTGACGAGCCCCGGCGTATTGTGGCCGAACCCGGTGGCGACGACGCCGGGGTGCAGGCAATTGGCGGTCACTCCCTTGCCTGCCAAGCGCCGGGCGAGGGCGAAGGTGAACAGAATGTTGGCGAGCTTCGACTGGGCGTAGATGCGCATACCGCCATATTTCTTTTCGCCCTGCAGATTGTCGAAGGCGATCACGCCAGCCGTATGCGCGTCCGAAGAGACATTGACGATGCGCGCGGGCGCGCTCGCCTCCAGCTTTTCGAGCAGCAATCGCGTCAGCAGGAATTCGGCGAGATGATTGAGCGCCCAGGTCCGTTCGACGCCGTCGACGGTCAATTCGCGCTTCATGAAGATCGCGCCGGCATTGTTGACGAGGACGTCGAGCCGCGGATAGCGGCTGTCGAACGCCGCCGCCAGACGCCGCACCTCGGCTTGGGACGACAGATCGGCGACCAGAAAGTCGACCTGCGGGTTGCCTGATTCCTTGGCGATCCAGGCCGCCGTCTCGCGGGTGCGCGCCTCGTCGCGCCCGACGATTGCGACATGCGCCCCCTTTCGCGCGAGACCCAGCGCGGTTTCCTTGCCGATGCCCAGCGTCGCGCCAGTGACCAGGCAGATTTTCCCCTGCATTTCCGTAGACATGGTCGAATTCTCTCACGGGCCGGGCAGCAATGCCGTTCGCGACCTCGCGAGGGTTCGGCGACGCGCCCCGCTTGCAGATAAGCGCTCGACGAGCAAACAGCCAGTGGGCGCGGACTCGCCGGCGGCCGCGCCGTCTCGTTAGTCGAGCGCAAATCGCGGCGCGGCGCGAACCCGGTCGTGACCGTCCGCGGCCGGGAACGGAAATCCGCTGGGGGTCCCGTAAGACACCGGCGCGATGTTCGACCTCCATTCTCTCTCCGCCGCCCTGACGCTGCTGAAAATAGCGCTCGGCGTGTGCATGCTTGCACAATTGCCGATTTTTCTCTTCAGGCTGCTGATGGGTCGGCACAGTTTCACCAAAGATCAAGATCGAGGCCGATCGGCGGCGCGCGCGCTCATGCCCGAGCCGGAATGGACGGCGGCGGCCTTCGAGGAGCTCAAACAGTCCAGGGGATCGCAACGCGGCGGCGCGAACGCCGCCTCGGACATTCCGGATCGTCACGTCGCCGATCCCCACGCGCCGATCGTCGTAACGATCGCCAGGGACGGGTCTGGCAAATTTCAAATCCCGGAACATGCTTTCGAGCGGATCGACGCGGGGCGCTGACGCCGGCGTTTGCCGCTTTCCCCGCGCGGTGTTTTCCGATAGGCAGCGGGCGCCGCCAATCCTTGAAAGCCAGGGGACCATGCACCGCTACCGCACGCATCATTGTGGAGACCTGCGCGAGGCCGACATCGGCCAGGCGGTCCGCCTGTCGGGCTGGTGCCATCGCATCCGCGACCACGGCGGCGTGCTGTTCATCGACCTTCGCGACCACTACGGCGTGACGCAATGCGTGGTCGACCCGGATTCGCCAGCGTTCGAAAAGGCCGAAAAGCTACGCTCGGAGACGGTCGTGCGGATCGACGGGAGCGTGCGACAACGTCCGGCGGGGACCGAAAACGCCGAAATGGCCACCGGTCAGGTCGAGGTCTATGGCCGCGAGATCGAAGTGCTCGGCCCGGCGGCTGACTTGCCGCTCCCGGTCTTCGGCGACCAGCCCTATCCAGAGGACACCCGGCTTCGCTACCGCTTCCTCGACCTGCGGCGCGACAAGCTCCACCGCAACATCATGCTGCGCGGGCGCATCGTCGACAGCCTTCGCGCACGTATGAAAGGGCGGGGCTTTTTCGAATTCCAGACGCCGATCCTGACCGCCTCCAGCCCCGAAGGCGCCCGCGACTATCTCGTGCCGTCGCGCATCCATCCCGGCAAGTTCTACGCATTGCCGCAGGCGCCCCAGCAATACAAACAGCTCTTGATGATGGCCGGGTTCGACCGTTATTTCCAGATCGCGCCGTGCTTTCGCGACGAAGACCCGCGCGCCGATCGCCTGCCGGGCGAGTTCTACCAGCTCGACATCGAGATGAGCTTTGTCGAGCAGGACGACGTGTTCGCGGCGATGGAGCCGGTCGTGCGCGGCGTGTTCGAGGAGTTCGCGGGCGGCAAGCCGGTCACGCCCTCGCCCTGGCCACGCATTCCCTACGCCGAGGCGATCCAGAAATACGGCAGCGACAAGCCGGATCTGCGCAACCCGATCGTGATGCAGGACGTGTCCGGGCATTTTCGTGGTTCGAACTTCAAAGTCTTCGCACGGCTGCTGGACTCGCCGGCCAACCGGGTCTGGGCGATTCCGGCGCCGGGCGGCGGGCAACGCACCTTCGCCGACCGGATGAACGGCTGGGCGCAGGGCGAGGGCCAGCCGGGGCTCGGCTACATTCTGTTTTTCGACCGCGCGACCGACGAAACGGCAAAAGCCGCCGATCCGGCCGCGACGGGCGTCGGCGCGCGCGGGCCGATCGCCAACAATATCGGCGTCGAGCGGGCCGAAGCGATCCGCGCTCAGCTCGGGCTCACGGCGGGCGACGCTGCGTTCTTTGTGGCGGGCGATCCCGAGAAGTTCGCGAGATTCGCCGGTCTGGCGCGCACCAAAGTTGGTCAGGACCTGAAGCTCATCGACGAGGCGCGTTTCGCGTTCGCCTGGATCGTCGATTTCCCGATGTTCGAGTGGAACGAGGACGACAAGAAGATCGACTTTTCGCACAATCCGTTTTCGATGCCGCAAGGCGGCCTCGAGGCGCTGACCTCGCAGGACCCGCTGACCATCAAGGCGTTCCAGTATGACATCGCCTGCAACGGCTACGAACTCGCCTCGGGCGGCATCCGCAATCACCGGCCGGAGGCGATGGTCAAGGCCTTCGAAATCGCCGGCTACGGCGAGGAAACGGTGATCGAGCGCTTCGGCGGCCTGTATCGCGCCTTTCACTATGGCGCGCCGCCGCACGGCGGCATGGCGGCGGGCGTCGACCGCATCGTCATGCTGCTGGCCGGCGAACAGAACTTGCGCGAGGTCGCGCTGTTTCCGATGAACCAGCGCGCCGAGGACTTGCTGATGGGCGCGCCGGCGCCCGCCACGCCCAGGCAGTTGCGCGAATTGCATCTCCGCCTGAATCTGCCGGAGGCCAAATAGCGCCGAGCGCTCCTCCGGGACCGCGACCGTCCCGGTCGCCTTTTCCCGCACCCTTCGCCGCGGCGTCGCGGTTCTCCAGAGCGGACGGAACGTCCGCGGTCCCGGAGGGGGCGACAGAAATCGGCGTCGCTTTATCGGCCGATCGCCGCGAGATAGCGGGGCAGCGCCGCCGACCAGGTGAGTTTCGCCCGCGCCAGATCGGCCGCCGCCGCGCCGAACCGCTTGCGCAGACCCTCGTCGTCGAGCAACCGGGCCAGCGCGCCGAGCACGGAATAATCGTCGCTCGCCGTCGCAGATCAGTCCGGTTACATCGTCGACTACCGCATCGGCGGCGCCGCCGTCTCCGCCCGCCACCGAGGGAACGCCGAACCACGCCGCTTCGCCATAGGAAATGCCAAAGCCTTCGACAGAATTGCCGACGCGCCGCGACGGCATCGCGTAGAGGTCGCTGCGCGTCAGCAGCGCGGCTTTCCTCCCCGGATCGGTCACCTGGCCCAGAAAGACGACGCAATCGTCGATGCGCAACTGGGCGGCGAGGGCCTGCAGACGGGGGAGATCCGCGCCGGCGCCCGCGATGAGATAGACGAGGCCGGGATGTCGGCTGCGCAAGGCCGGCAGGGCGCGCAGCACGGCGTCGACGCCCTTGCGCGGCTCGAGCCGCGCCAGCGTGGCGATCACCGGCCCGCGCCCGGCGATCACGGCGTCAATTTCGGCGCGCGCTTCGAGCGGCGCGTCGGACAACGGCGGGATCGGCGGATTGACGACGACGATTTCCGCCCCGACCCCTTGCATGAACGCGGCGACGAGGCCCGCGGTATAGTGCGAGCTTGCGATGATCGAACGCGCGCGCCGCAGCGCCGCGTTGATCCGGCGCGCTTTTGCCGGCGACGGGTCGAGCGGGAATTCCGTGCCATGCGCCAGCACGGCGATCGGCGCGGCGCCAGCCGGCACAGCGGCGATGCTTTTCCAGGAATCGGCGAACAGGCCGAGCACCCCACCGTTCCTCTCGGCGAGTGCGATGGCGCGCCGCTTCATGAGGCGGCGCAGCGGCCTGATCGAGCCGAACCGATGAATCGGATAGGAGCGGCGGAGCTCGTCCATTCCTTTGGCGCGCACATGGTCGGCGAACACTTCGACATCGAGTCCGGCGAGCGACAGATGGTCGGCAAGCCCGGTCATCAGCATTTCAATGCCGCCGACATCGGGGCCGAAGCATTGCGTCGCAAGAGCGATCAACGGCGCCGTCTTTCGTCGCCGGCTGGGACGCGGCAACCGCCGACGCCGGGCAAACGCCCCTTCGCTCCAAGCGCCGCCGGACATTGGCGAGACGAGAATCTCAAACCGACAGGTCCCGATCGTTGAATTCCCCACCCCTTCTGCAACGGGCGACCGCCACGCGCAAGGCGGGACGCCGTCCGGCCCCGCAATTGCCAGCGCGACCGCCCTGCGATACACGGCGCTGGCGATGCATCGTCATCGCCGCCCGATACGCGGCCCTGGCCGCGCGATCAGGGGCGCCGTCGCCTTCGACGAAGGTCGGTTTCATCGTCACCGCGTGGATTGCTGCAGGCTCAAGAGATGCTGGACAAGACGACCTACGCCAAGAATATCCTGAAGGCCATTCGCGACGAACCCGCGCAATTCTTCCGCCCGAGAACCAGATTTCACTGCCCGGTCTGTGACTACGACGGGTATTTCCTCAGCATGCACAGGCTCGCAGAGCGGCGCTGCCCGAATTGCTCGTCGAAGGAGCGTGATCGCATCATCGCTCTCCACTTCAAGAAGCACAGCATCGACATCAGCGATAAGAAGATCTTGCATTTCTCAGCGGAGCGCCCGTTCTTCCGGCGATGGAAGGATTTTCCCGGCTATGTCGCCGGCGACATCAAGAAGAGCAAAGTGGCGAACGCGATGGTCGACATCACCGACATCAAATTTCCCGACGATCACTTCGACGTCGTGATCTGCAATCACGTCCTCGAGCACGTGAAGGCCGACCGAGCCGGCATGGTGGAGTGCCACCGCGTGTTGAAGCCCGGCGGCGAGGCCTATTTCTCGGTGCCGATCGGCAAGGATCGCGCCGTGACGTGGGAACCGCCGCCCGACATGCCGACAAGGGAAATCGACAAGATCTGCGGCCGCGACCACAAGCGGAACTACGGGCTCGATTTCGCCGACAAGCTGCGCGCGGTCGGCTTTGTCGTCAAGCCGATCGAAACGGACCCGGAAGAGGAGCGCCTGTATCGGCTGTCGTTTCCGGCCTTCCATGATATCGTCTATTTCGCCACCAAGCCGTGATTGGCCCGCGTCCCCCGGAGCCGCCGCGCCCAGGTTCTGGCTCGGCGAACGGCTTTGAGCGAAGCCGGGCCTGTTGCGAGCGGGTGGCGGCCGACAGACGTGGTCCGCCTCGTCGGGATGTCGACGGCCAGCGAGCCCGCCCGGGAGTTCTGATGATTTCGCGGCTGAAAAACTTCCGTCTGCGAGACTTCGACTATGCCGCGATGGACCTGCGATCGATCGCCGAGCCGGTCGCGGTGGCGTCGCCGATCGCTTTGGTCGCCGGTCTGCAGGAAGCCGTGATGACCGTGGTGGCCGTTCTGTTCGTCCTGCAGAGCTGGCGCGACCGCGATTTTTCCTGGGCCAGGCAAGGCTGGTTCGCGGCGCTGCTCGCGCTGTGGGCCTACGAACTGGTTCGCACCGTGGTCGGCCACCCCTCGGCGACCGGCGTTCTCTTTGCGCTCCAGTGGATTCATCTCCCGCTCTACGCGGCGGCTCTGGCGCACTGGATTTTGCCCGATGAAAGGGCGCGAAACCGGCTGCTGCTGGCGACCGGCGCGGCGCTGACCTTCTACGCGCTGGATTGCCTGCTGCAGTATTTCTCGGGTCGGGACGTGATCGGCCGGCCCGCCTGGGACAATCGGCTGACCAGCGTTTCGCCGAAGCCGGGGGTCGGCATCCAGTTGGCGTGGCTGACGCCTGCGCCCGTTCTCGGCTTTTGGCAAAGCGGGAATCGAGCCTTCGCGATATTCCTCGGCGCCGCCTGCCTGCTCGCCGTGCTCCTGAGCGGCGACCGCATGGGCCTGCTGATCGTGCTGGCCGCCGTCGTGTTGATCGGGCTGATTGCGCCGAGCCTCAGAAAGCCGCTGGCGATCGCGGTCCCGGCGGCCGCGCTGGCTCTGGGCGGCGTTCTCTACCTCAGCCCGAAGCTCTATCATCGCGAGATCGAGACCACTGCGCATGTCATCGCCGATCTCGGGTCCACGCACTATGGCGTCATCTTCGGGAGCGCCCTTGAAATCGCGCGCGATCACCCGGTCTTCGGCGTCGGAATGCACAATTACGAAGCCGTCTGCCTGGAGCCGCAATACGGGCCGGAAAAGGTTGGGCCGGATCAACTGCCGCGCTGCCCCGGCCATCCCCACAACTTCTACCTGCAATGGCTCGCGGAGGGGGGCCTCGTCGGATTGAGCCTGTTCGTCGCGTTCGTGGTGTTGTCGCTGCGCGAGCTTGTTCGGTGGCGGGGCGGAAATCGCGACAATCTGATCTTCTACGGCCTCGCCGCTTCGCTGGCGCTGCGGTTCTGGCCGTTGACCTCCGGGACCAGCTTTTTTTCGAGCTGGTCGGCGGCGCCGTTGTTTCTCGTCCTGGGCTGGAGCCTGGCCTATTGCGCGCCGCCGCGCGGGGCGCGCGAAGAGGCGAGCGACCGGCAAGGGTTGTCGACGCCGACCGCCCATGTTAGCCACGCAACGTCAGTCGGGGTATAGCGCAGCCCGGTAGCGCGGAAGTTTTGGGTACTTCAGGTCGCAGGTTCGAATCCTGCTGCCCCGACCAGCCAGACGTCGTTCGCCAAGGGCCGCGGCGCCCGCAGGCCCGCCGATCGTGAAATGGATCGACGGGTCAACTCACGATGCGGCCCCGCCTGGAGGCCCTGCGATGGATGTGATCATCTACCACAATCCGGGTTGCGAGACCTCGCGCAACACGCTGGCGATGATCCGAAATTCGGGCGTCGAGCCGCATATCATCGACTATCTGAAATGCCCGCCGACGCGATTGCTGCTCACCCAGTTGATCGCCCGCGCCGGTCTGACGGTGCGCCAGATCTTGCGCGAGAAGGGCACGCCCTTTCACGATCTCGGCCTCGCCGATCCCTCGCTTGGCGACGACGCGCTGCTCGACGCGATCGGCGCGCATCCGATCCTGATGAACCGGCCGATTGTGGTCTCGCCCAAGGGCGTGCGGCTGTGCCGTCCTTCAGAGCAGGTTCTCGACCTGCTGCCGCCCCAGCGCGGAGAATTCTTCAAGGAGGACTGTGAGCGCGTCGTCGACGAACACGGGCGGCGGGTGGCGACGGCGTGAACGAGCGACTGCGCCGAGGGCCGCGCGTTTCCCAAATTCAACGCCGATGACGCCAGGGCCTTCAGCATCATCGCCTTGAAGCCGCCGGCGTCCAGAGTCCAGCAGATATCCGTCGCAACCCCAGCGTCCAGCGCCCGCTTCCAGGCGCCCTTGTTGTTGGCGTCGTGCGCGACGTCGAGGCGATCGACGATGGTCATGCCGCGCGTCAGCTCGCTCGCACATTCCACTTCGACGAGATGCCGGCTCCAGCTCGTTCCCAGATTGCGGTCGAGCGCCACCGCCATCGCGGTCGGATCGGCGAGCGACAGGCCGCGCTGGCCGGTCTGGGTGAAATAGGCCTCTTTGGCGCGGCCGTTGCATTCGATGGCGAAGCGGGCCTTGTCGGTCCCCAGCGCGAGGATTTGCGCGATCTCGGCCTCGTCCAGCACGGAATCGCCGCGCGACACCTGCCAGCCCACCATTTCGACGGGCATGCCGCAACGAAAGACCATGCGCGCGGCTTCTGGATCGACCCAGATGTTATATTCGGCGGCCGGCGTGACATTGCCCTCGCAACAGGGCGCCCCGCCCATCACCACGCAACGCGCGACCTTGCCGACGATCGACGGATCGCGCGCCGCCGCGAGCGCGATATTGGTCAGCGGCCCCAGGGTGACCAGGGTCAGCCCCGGCTCGGTGTGAATGAACCGAAGAATCGCGTCGACCGCGTGCTCGCGCTCGGGCGCGCGGCGCGGCGGCGGATAGTTTCGATCGCTGAGGCCGTCGCGCCCGTGGAACCAGTGCGCGTCTTCATGCGCGCGCGTCAGCGGCGCCGCCGCGCCCGCGAAGACCGGAACGTCGGAGCCGCAAATCTCGGCGGTATAGAGCGCATTGCGCGTCGCCTGCTCGAGCCCGACATTGCCGGCGACCGTCGTCAGCGCGCAGACGCGCACATCGGGCGCCGAAAGCGCCATGATGATCGCCACGGCGTCGTCGGAGGCGGTGTCGGTGTCGATCAGAAACGTGCGCATTGACGACCCGGGATGGAGGAGCGCCGCGATCGAGGCGGCGCTGCGGCGGCGTGCGGATCACTCTGTTAGCGTATGAAATGAGGCGTGTGAACAATCGACGTCGTCGACGAAGGGCGATTCACCTGGCGGTCGTCCGCCGACGCCCCTTGCGCCGACCCGGTTGCTGACTAAAATCGTGCTTGCCGCGAACGGCTTCGGGGCTCGTGGCCTCGGCGGCGGCTTGGCCGTGGCAATCGCTCTCCAGGCGGTCGGCATCCCTGTCGAGAACGCATGACCATTCTGACAGTCAACCACGTCACGACCTACGCCTATTCCAGGCCGGTCGGCCTTGGCGAGCATCGGATGATGCTTCGCCCGCGCGACAGCTACGATCTCAGGCTGCTGCGTTCGACGCTCGAGATCGACCCGGCGCCGCAACGCCTGCGCTGGATCCACGACGTCTTCGACAATTGCGTGACGCTGGCGAGCTTTGCCGGCCAGACGCGTCGGCTGCGGGTCGAGAGCGACATGACGCTGGACCACACACCGCTCGGCGGACCGGAGGTGCTGCTCGAGGACCACGCCCGCTTCTATCCGTTTTCCTACGACGCGGACGAGATGCCCGACATCGCGCGCGCGGTTGAGCGGAGCCATCCGGACACATCGGGCGAGATCGAGCGCTGGGCGCGCCGTTTCGTCCATCAGGGCCGTCCGACCGAGACCGGCGCGCTGTTGATGACCCTGACCTATGCGATCAAGGAGGGGTTTTCCTATGAGCGACGCACGGAAATGGGCACCCAGAGCCCGTTGCAGACGCTGGATCGGCGGCGCGGCTCCTGCCGCGATTTCGCGGTGCTGATGATGGAAGCCGCGCGGGCGCTGGGGCTCGCCGCGCGCTTCGTCTCCGGCTATCTCTATGTGCCCGAGCGCGATATGGGCGAGCGCTATCTGGGCGGCGGCTCGACGCACGCCTGGTGCCAGATCTATCTGCCCGGCGCGGGATGGGTCGAATTCGATCCGACCAACGGCATTGTCGGCAATCGCGACCTCATCCGGGTGGCGGTGGGCCGCGACGCGCGCCAGGCTGTTCCGCTGTCGGGAACGTTTTTCGGCAGCGCCGCCGACCATCAGGAGATGACCGTTTCGGTCACGGTCCGGCAACTTTCGGACGCGGAACCTTTCTCCGCGGCGCACGTTCGGCAGGGCGCAGTGTGAAACGACGCGCGCGAGGCCTCCGGCGCCTTTCTTGCTGAGCCTGTCGTTCGAGCCTCGCGGCTTGGACGGGAAACCCCGGGGGATCGTCAGATGCTCATCCGCGCCGGCTACGACATTGCGTTTCAATGCCCCGCGCAGACTTCGATGCTGCTCCAGCTCAACGTTCACCCCTCGCGGGTCGGCGACTTGCGCTCGCCCGACGTCGTCGGCTCCGACCCGAATCTGGCGATGGGCGCCTATCTCGATCATTTCGGCAACCGGGTCACCCGCGTCGACGTTCCGCCCGGTCTCGTCACCTTTTCCAATCGTTTCGTGATCCACGACTCCGGTCTGCCCGACGAAACGCCCGCCGATGCGCCCGCCACGCCGATCGCCCGCCTTCCCGACGAGACGCTCGTGTTCCTGATCTCCAGCCGCTATTGCGACAGCGACAACCTCACCAATTTCGCGTGGTCGATGTTCGGTTCGATCGCCGGCGGCTATGGCCGCGTCAGGGCGGTTTGCGACTTCGTTCACGGGAAAATCCGCTTCAGCTATCCCGACGCGCGCCCCAATCGTTGCGCCAGCGACTCGATGCGCGAGGGGGTCGGGGTTTGCCGCGACTTCGCCCACCTGGCGGTCGCGCTATGCCGCTGCATGAACATTCCGGCCCGCTATTGCACCGGCTATCTCGGCGACATCGGCGTGCCGATCGACCCCAACCCGATGGATTTCAGCGCGTGGTTCGAGGCGTTTCTCGATGGGCGGTGGTACACATTCGACGCCCGCCACAATCATCCGCGCATCGGGCGCGTCGTCATGGCGCGCGGCCGCGACGCGGCCGATGTCGCGCTCTCGACGGCGTTCGGCGTCGCCCTTCTGGCGCGCTTCGAAGTGGTGACCGAAGAACAGGCGGCGTGAGCGCGGCGCCGGGGAGCAGCCTCGGGGTTTCTTGATCGCGGCGGTCAAATCGGGCAGAAGGCGGGACGCCTGCCGGCGCATTCTCGCCTCCCGGACGACCGAACCCATGTCGAAGCCCCTGCGCATCGGAATTGCCGGCCTCGGCGTCGTCGGGGCGAGCCTCGTTCGGCTCTTGCAGCGCCAGCAGGCGGCGCTGGCCGCCCGCACTGGCCGCCAGATCGTCATCACCGCGGTTGCGGCGCGCGACTGGACGCGCGATCGCGGGATCGATCTCAACGGCGCGGCGTTTTTCGACGATCCGGCGGCGCTCGCCGCCTCTGGTGAGATCGACCTGTTCGTCGAGCTGATCGGCGGGGCGGACGGCGCTGCCTATGAGGCGACGAAGGCCGCGCTGCGGCGCGGCGTCCCGGTCGTCACCGCCAACAAGGCGATGATCGCGCGTCACGGGCTGGAACTGGCGGCGCTGGCGGAGGAGGCGGGCGTCGCGCTCGCCTTCGAGGCGTCGGTCGGCGGCGGCATTCCGATCGTCAAGACCTTGCGCGAGGCGCTCGCCGGCAATGCGGTGCGGCGCGTCTATGGCATCCTCAACGGCACCTGCAACTACATTCTCTCGCGGATGGAGACCGACGGGCTGTCGTTCGAGGAATGCCTCGCCGACGCGCAGCGGCTCGGCTATGCCGAAGCGGACCCGACCTTCGACATCGGCGGCCATGACACCGCGCACAAGCTCGCCATTCTCACTTCGCTCGCCTTCGGCGCGAAGATCGACGCCGAGGCGATCCATGTCGAAGGCATCGAGGCGATCAGCCTGACGGATCTGGCCGCCGCGGACGAACTCGGCTACCGCGTCAAGCTTCTGGGGGTGGCCGAGCGCACCGCGCGCGGCGTCGAGCAGCGCGTGCATCCGACGATGGTCGCCAAATCCTCGGCGATCGCCCAGGTGATGGGGGTGGCCAACGCGGTGACGATCGACGGCGACGCGGTCGGCGAACTGACGCTGATCGGGGCGGGCGCCGGCGGCGACGCCACCGCCTCGGCGGTCGCCGGCGACATCGCCGACATCGCGCGCGGCGTGGTGGTTCCGGCGTTCGGCCGGCCGGTGGCGCTGCTCGAGGAAGCCGAGCGCATTCCCGTGCAGCGCCACGAAGGCGGCTATTACATTCGTCTCACCGTCGAGGACCGGCCCGGCGCGATGGCGGCGATCGCCATGCGGATGGGCGAGAAGAAGATTTCGCTCGAGGCGATCATGCAGAAGGGCCGCGCCGCCAAGGGCGCCGCCTCCGCCGCGCCGGTGCCGGTGGCGCTGATCACCCATGCGACCAGCGAGACGGCGATCGGCGAGGCGCTCGCCCTCGCGCTGGCCGACGGCTTCGTGACGCAAAAGCCGCAGGTCATCCGCATCGAGCGGGAGTAGGGCGGGGCGCGGAATTCGTCGGCCGTTTGGCTTGCGGCGACCGGGTGCGGTTTTCGGTCGCCATTGCCGCAAAATCAAAGCTCTGCGAGGCGGATTTGTCCTCTCGCGGATCCGCCTCTTTCGCAGAGGCAAGCCGAAAGAGGGAGTCAGCCGTTATATAACACATAAATTATGTTATATAACGGCTGGCGATCCGCTTAGTCGTGTGGGGGATAGCGGCCCTGCTGCAAGGGATGGATCGAGAATTGAGTATCCTGTCCCCTTACCGCCGTACCCAGCTCCGAGGAAATCAACTAGTAAAGCGAAAGCAGTTGCCCCAATTCTTCCTGCGTATTCGCGTGACTATGTTGCTGCATCGTCTCGACGAACCCTTCCGGAGACTTAATAGCACTTTCTAGTAAGTGCCTTTTCGTGAGCGCGACAAAGAGCGCACACGACCTAGCCTGACAACTAATCGATTTGCTAGGGTTGAACTCAATGTCCGTGAAGCCAGCATAGCTGACCTTTCCCGTAAGGCGATCCAGTAACCATTCTCTATGGGGATAAATCGCCGTCAGGTAAAGCCAATCAAAAAAAACGGTTTCTGGTTTTAGCGGGAATCTATGACCGTCGAATTCGAACCGAATCAGTCGCCCGGCCTCGCGAATGCGAGGGTCTTGCTTTGCCGTCCTAGCGTCAACCTGAAGCAAATCCAGAAAAGGACCGCCTCGCTCGAACACTTTGCTACCTTGGTAAGCACTCTCCAGCGGGATTTCCCCTTCTTCGCGGTGAACTTTCAAATGAAAGGCGCTCAGGTGCTGGCCCACCTTAACGTCGGATTTGGTGGAAACCTCAAGTAGCGGCGCAAAACCTTTCCTCGCCGCTGCTTCATGCAGTGCCGTTATGTTCTTCTTCTTCTGCACCGGCGCAAAGCCCGACGCCCAAGGAATTTGAAACCTGATCTCCCTCACAAAGCCAAGCGTGTCCGGCGACGGGTCGCAGATCGGGCGTTAGCCATCTTAGATATTCTCGATTAAGTTTAACGGACGAGAGGCGGCACTAGATTCCACTTCTCTGCCTGCGGCGATGCGCTGTGCCAGTTCGATTTGCGTGAGTGTAAAGGATATCGTAGTCGATGAGGTCCTCCGCGTCAGCGATCGGTACCGAACTTAATCCTAGCTTTATTTGACACATCGGTGGTGATCGCTCGCCGGAAGCTTGAGCACCGCCGCGCAGATCGAAGATCGAGTTCTCGGCGTTGATCGCCGCGAAACGCTTGTCCAGTTCGGGGATGATGAACGCGGCCTTGCAAAACGGCCCGGTCCTGCCGGTGTCGACCCACCGGTCCTGCCCGGCCCAATCGTAAACATCCTGAAGCATGGTGCGGTAAATCTCGCGATAGCCCGCGGGGGTGATCGGGAGATTGTGCGGGAGGGTCAATAATCTGTCGGCTGAATGTGCGCGCTCGAAAGCCTCAAGCTCCTCCGGATCGCGAATGTCCTCATTGTTCCGGTAGACGCTCGTGCCGGGATAGCGGTACGGATGATCCTTCAAGGGATGGCGAGCGTCTTCAGGCGGCCTGCGGCGCGGCTCAACTCGGTGATGCGTTCGGCTCGCTCGTCGGGTGTCAGACGCTCCTGTTCGAACTGGTCGAACAACGCCTCTTCTTCCACCGTCAGATGCATGCCCTCGCAGGCCAGCGACGCGCGGACGCCGGGGCGGCGACGGCAAATCTCGGCGATCTCGGCATCCGAGAGGCGGCGCTTTCCGTGCATCGGGGTCCACTCCTGCAGCGCGACGAACGTTAGCGCATTTTCGGCCGGAACGCACCAGAGAACGGCCGGCCCGCGCCGGCAGGTCCGTGCTCTCACGCTTCGGCGTGCGCCCCCTCATGCCCGCAGCTCTCGCACAGGCCTTCGACCTCGACGACCTGTCGCCGCGCCGCGAAGCCCGCGCTGGCGGCGGTGTCGCGCAACAGCTTGTCGAAGCGCGGGCTTTCGATTTCGTCGGTGCGCCCGCAACGCTCGCAAATCAGCAGAATGCCGTGATGTTCATGGCCGAGGTGCTCGCAGGGCGCATAGACGTTGCGGCTTTCGATCTTGTGCAGAAAGCCGTGGTCGAGAAAGAAATCCAGCGTGCGATAGACGGTCGGCGGCGCGACCGCCTTGCGCTGTTCGCGCGCCAGTTCCTCGATGATCGCATAGGCGCCCAAAGGAGCGGGCGCATCGGCGAGGATCGCCAGCACCTGCCGCCGCAGCGGGGTGAGTTGCAGGCCTTTGCTGAGGCAGGACTGCTCGACCTGGGCCGCCCAGGGCGGGCGTTGATCGGTGTGATTGTCGGCGTTCATCGCTATTCCCTGCACACCTGCCTCCAATAGCACAACCGCGACCCCCGCGCTTTTGGCGGCGCAAAACCTCGCTCGGGCGCTTGCCATCTGCATCGTTATAACATAACATACGAAGCGTCACTCATCAATCCGGCCGATTCCCGGCCCAGCCTGGAGGCTTCGCCATGTTCAAGTCCATTCTGTTCGCCGGCGCCGCCTGCCGCCCTTTGCGCCATCGCGGCGCCTGCTCTCGCCGACCCCGTCAAGGTCGTCGCCGCGGAGAATTTCTATGGCGACATCGCCGCGCAGGTCGGCGGCGCCAATGTCGCGGTGACCAGCATCTTGTCCAACCCCGACGACGATCCGCACCTGTTCGAGGCGAGCGCCTCGACCGCCAGGGCGCTGGCCGACGCCAAAATCGTCATCGTCAGCGGCGTCGACTACGATCCCTGGATGGAGAAGCTGCTCGGCGCCAACAAGGCGCCGGGCCGCCGCGAAATCCTGGTCGCGACGCTCGCCCGCAAGAAGGCGGGCGACAATCCGCATCTGTGGTATAATCCCGCCACCATGAAGGCCGTCGGCAATACGCTGGGCGTTGACCTCGCGGTCGTCGATCCCGCCCATCGCGCGGACTATCAGAAGGGCGCCGCCACATTCGCCGCTTCGCTGGAGCCGCTGGAGGCCAAGATCGCCGAAATGCGCAAGAAATATGCGGGACAGCCGGTGACCGCCTCGGAGCCGGTGTTCGGCTACATGGCTGAACTTCTCGGCCTGAAGGTGCACAACGAGAAATTCGCGCTCGCCGTGATGAACAACACCGAGCCGAGCGCCTCGAGGTCGCCGGCTTCGAGGACGATCTGAAAGGCCACAAGGTCAAGGTCATGCTCTACAACGCCCAGGCCAGCGAGCCGGCGGTCCAGCGCCTCGTGCAGATGGCCAAGGACCAGAAAATCCCGGTCGTCGGGGTTTCCGAGACCGAGCCGGCCGGCGTCACCTATCAGCAATGGATGACCGACCAGCTCGACGCGCTCGACAAGGCGCTTTCCGGCCCGGCTTCGTGAGCGCTCTCGCCTTCGATCAGGTCTCGATCAAGCTCGGCGGCCGGAGCAATTCTGACCGCCGTCAGTTTTGCGGTCGAGGACGGCGAATTCGTCGGCATGCTCGGCGCCAACGGCTCGGGCAAGACGACGCTGATGCGCGCCGCGCTCGGGCTCGTTCCGGTCGGCGGCGGCGCGATCAGCGTTCTTGGCCGCGGCGCGACGCGCGGCAATCCCTCGGTCGGCTACATGCCGCAGAATCGCGGGAGCTTTTCGAGCCTTCGCCTGACCGGCTACGACATCGTCGCCTCGGCGGCGGGCGGCGCCGGATGGGGCCTGCCGCGCCTCGACGCGGCGATGCGCCGCGAGATTGACTGGGCGCTGGAGGCGGTCGGCGCGCGCGAGCTGGCGCGCCGTTCGCTCAACGAAATCTCCGGCGGCGAGCGCCAGCGCCTGCTGCTGTCGCAGGCGCTGCTCGGGCGCCCGAAACTTCTGCTGCTCGACGAGCCGCTGATCAGCCTCGACCCCGGCCATCAGAGAAGCGTCGTCGAGATCGCCCGGCGGCTGCGCGACGAGTTGAAGATCGCCATCATTTTCAGCGCCCACGAACTGAATCCGCTGATCCATGCGATCGACCGGGTGCTGTATCTCGGCGCCGGCAAGGCGGTGCTCGGCGCGGTCGACGAGGTGATCACCGGGCCAGTGCTGTCGCGGCTCTACGGTTCGGAGATCGAAGTGGTGCGCATCAAGGACCGCGTGTTCGTGATGGCCGGCGACGTCGATGTCGAGCGCGAGGCGCATCGCCACGATCACGACGGCGGGGAGGCTCACGAGCACGGCCATCAGGATCACGGCGCGCATGCTGGACTATGATTTCATGCGCACCGGCTTTGCCGCCGCCGGCATTGTCGGATTGCTCGCCGGGGTGGTCGGGTTTTTCCTGGTGTTGCGCGGCCAGACGTTCGCCGGGCACGCGCTTTCGCATGTCGGCTTCACCGGCGCGACCGGCGCCGTGCTGTTCGGTCTGTCGCCGCTCGCCGGCCTCGTCGGCTTCACCGTGCTGGCGGGCTTTGCGATGGGGCTGCTCGGCGAGAAAATCAGCGAGCGCGACGTGGCGATCGGCATGATGCTGTCGCTCGCGCTCGGGCTCGGCCTGCTGTTCCTGCATTTCTTCACCTCCTACGCCTCGCAGGCGGCGGCGCTGCTGTTCGGCAACGTGCTCGGCGTCGACAATCAGGCCCTGGTCGCGCTGGCGATCATGGCGGTGCTCAGCCTCATCGCGCTCGGCGCGATCGCCCGGCCGCTGATCTTCGCCTCGCTGCAGAGCGAACTGGCCGAAGCCAAGGGGGTGCCGCTGCGCTTTGTCTCGACCGCGTTCCTGATGATCGTCGGGGTCGCGGTGGCCGAATGCGCGCAGATCGTCGGCGTGCTGCTGGTGTTCACGCTGATGGTCGGCCCGGCTGCGGCGGCGCTTCGCTTCACACGCCGCCTCGCCGCCGCCGTGGCGCTCAGCGCCGCGCTGGCGCTCATCGAGGCGTGGGGCGGCCTGACCCTCGCCTTCTATTCCGACTGGCCGGTCAGCTTCTGGATCACCGCGCTGTCGGGGCTGGTGTATTTTGCGAGTCTCGTCGACTGGCGACCGGGGCGGGGCGCGGCGCAGGCGCCGAGGCATCCTTAGCGCGCGCCGCGACTCGTGCTAAGCCGCGCGGCATGACCCCCTTAGAATTCGTCGGCGCGTTTCCTTCTCCCCTCGCAGGAGAAGGCGGCCGGCGGAGCCGGCCGGATGAGGGGTGGTCGAGCGAAGCTCGACGGCTTGCGCCCTCGCCGAATGAAGCCGTCTCGCTGCGCTCGACTTCCCCTCATCCGACCTTCGCTGACGCGAAGGCCACCTTCCCCCGCAAGGGGGGAAGGAGGTGACCTTCTTCCTCGATGTCGAGCGTTCGGCGCTGGGGCGGCCGTGGCGGGCGCGGCTCGATCGGGCGGGGGAGGCGCGGGCGCTGGCGATCGCCCAGGTCAGTGGCCAGTCCGATCTGATGGCGCGGGTGCTCGCCGGGCGCGGCGTCGCGCTGGACGACGTCGAACGTTATCTCGCTCCCACCTTGCGCGACTCCATGCCCGATCCCTTTACGCTGCGCGACATGGAGCCGGCGGTGGCGCGGCTCGCGCTCGCCGTCCAGCGCGGCGAGAAAGTCGCCGTTTTCGGCGACTATGACGTCGATGGCGCGACCAGCGCCGCCCTGCTCGCGCAATATCTCAACGATTGCGGCTGCGAGACGATCGTCCATATCCCGGATCGCGTCACCGAGGGCTATGGGCCCAACTCCGAGGCGATGCGCGCCTTCGCCGCCGCGCGGCGCGCGGCTCGTCGTCACCGTCGATTGCGGCATCGTCAGCCATCGAGCCGTTCGCCGAGGCGAAAAAGCTGGGGCTGGACGTCATCGTGTTCGATCACCACCAGGCGCCGGAGACGCTGCCCGACGCGCTGGCGCTGGTCGATCCCAACCGGCAGGACGATCTTTCCGGGTCTCGGCTATCTCTGCGCGGCGGGCGTCGTCTACATGGGGCTGGTGGCGCTCAACCGCGCGCTGCGCGAGGCCGGATTCTGGAACGGCCGCGAGGCGCCGGACCTGATCGCAGCGCTCGATCTGGCGGCTCTGGGCGCGGTCGCCGACGTCGTGCCGCTGATCGGCCTCAACCGCGCGTTGGTGGTCAAGGGATTGAGCGTGATGCGCGCGCGCCACCGCCCCGGCCTCGCCGCGCTGCTCGACGCCGCCGGGGCCGACGGGCCGCCGCGCCCCTATCATCTCGGCTTTCTTGCTCGGGACCGCGCATCAACGCCGGCGGACGCATCGGCGATTCCGGGCTTGGCGTGCGGCTGCTGATGACCCGCGATCCCGTCGAGGCGCGCGCGCTCGCCGAAGAACTCGACCGGCTCAACCGGGCGAGGCGGCAGATCGAGATCGCCACGCTGGAGGCCGCCGAGGCCGAGGCGCTGGCGGCGCTCGGGCTCGAAGAGCGCGGCGCTTGCGTGGTGGTGGCCGGCGAGGGCTGGCCTCCCGGCATCGTCGGCCTCGTCGCGGCGCGCCTCAAGGAGCGGTTCAACCGGCCGGCCTTCGCATTGGCGCTGAACGGCGGCGAGGCGACCGGCTCGGGCCGCTCGATCGCCGGCGTCGATCTTGGCCGGGTGGTGCGCGCCGGCGTCGAGGCCGGCGTGCTGATCAAGGGCGGCGGCCATGCGATGGCGGCGGGAGTGACGCTCGCCAGGGAGCGGCTTGGCGATTTTCGCGCCTTCCTCGAGGAACGGCTCGCCGCGGCGGTCGCCGAGGCCAACGCCAACGCCGCCCTCGAAATCGACGGCGCGCTGACCGCCGGCGCGGCGACCCCGGCGCTGGTTCATTCGATCGAGCGCGCCGGACCTTATGGCGCGGGCAATCCGGAGCCGGCGTTCGTCCTGCCGCGCCATCGCCTCGTCGATGTCATGCGCGGTCGGCGCCGATCACCTGCGCCTGCGCGTGGCGTCAGGCGACAACCAGACGATCGAGGGAATCGCCTTCCGCGCGGCGAACAATCCGCTCGGTGAGGCGCTGCGGCGGTTGCGCGGCGCGCCGGTGCATCTGGCCGGCGCGCTGACCATCAACCGCTACGGCGGGCGCGAGAAGGCGCAGTTGCGGGTGCTGGACGCGGCGCCGGTCGAGCGTTAGCAACCGCTCACATCGGCAATTTGAGGCCATTCCTTCCCACCAGGACGCGTGCGGCCTCGACAGCGCCGTCACTCGCGGCGGTCGGCCTGAACATATCGATATCGGCGCCCGGTTGCAGATCGCCGGCGTCGCCTGGCGCGAAAGTGACGATCGGCGTCGACTTGTCGAGGGTGACAGTCTGCTCGCCGCCTTTGTAGGTGAGGGTCAGTTTCGGACCGGAGACGGTGTCGATCATCGCCGAAATATTGGCGTTGGTCATGCTGCTGCCCGGCGCCAGATCGAACGGTCGGAAGCCTTCGCCGGTTCCGCGCTGCGCCTCAGGAAAGATATGAACCTCCATCGCCTTTAGCGTGCCGTCGCCGGCCGGCATCGCGGCGGTCCCGACGAACACGCCAGGCTTGATGTCGGCCAGCGCGGCGGGGATCACCGCGGTGATCTCCTGCCCGTCCTTCAGCCGCAGATGGACGGATTCGCCGGCGCGCGTGCGCACCGCGACATTGGCCCCGTCGACGCTGACGATGGCGCCGCGGATAATCCGGGGAAGGGGAGTCTGCGCGAAGGCGCAGGCGCCGACGCCGGCAAACGCCAGCGCCGCGCCGAAACGAAGGATGGAACGCATTGGAAGCCTCCAAAAAGCGAAGGGCAAGGCTACCCGCTTTTCTCCAACGTGCGACAAACATTCGCGTGAGCAGAATCAACCAGCGGGCGGGGCGCAAATGGAATCGGGGCGCCGCGCCAACAGAACGGCGTTCGGCGCCTCACCCGCCGACCAGCGGGCGCGGCGGATTGGTGGGGCGTCAACAGAACGCAACGTTCAAGGTTGAAATCCGCAAGATTTGCGGATTTGGCCAGGGAACAGGCAATGGTCGCGAACCGGGCGCGCCCGCCAGCGCGCCATGCACCGGGGCGTGAAATCCACTGTGTGATTGCTGCGCCTCATGTTCATGTAAGACATTTCAGACGACCACGAAGATATTGTTATTACCACATAAACTGGTAAGGCGTGATCGCCTGCCTTGACCGTCGTCGCTCGCGGCTTCGACGAGACGGCGAACGCCAGGTTCTTGTCAAGCGTCCGAAAAGTGCTAGAAGCGCGACCATCGATTTAATAGACAAACGATGGTCTGCGGCTCGCAACGACGATCCGCCGAAACAGGCCCAACGGTGAGCGATGAGCAATTTCAATCAGGAGTTGGTGGTCAGCGTTCATCATTGGACCGATCGGCTGTTCAGCTTCAAGGCCACGCGCAACCCCGCCTTCCGCTTCCGGAGCGGCCAGTTCACGATGATCGGCCTCGAAGTCGAGGGCCGGCCGCTGGTGCGCGCCTATAGTCTGGCCAGCGCGAACTACGAAGATCAGTTGGAATTCTTCAGCATCAAGGTCGAGGACGGGCCGCTGACCTCGCGGTTGCGGCGGCTCAGGGAGGGCGACCCGATCCTGGTCAGCCGCAAGGCGACGGGGACGCTGGTGCTCGACAATCTCAGCCCAGGGCGCAATCTCTATCTGCTGGCGACCGGCACCGGACTGGCGCCGTTCCTCAGCCTGATCAAGGATCCCGAGACTTATGAGCGCTTCGAGCGGGTGGTCGTCGTCCACGGATGCCGCTGGACCGCCGAGTTGGCTTATGGCGACTTCATCGCCAGCGTGATGCCCGACGACGAACTGGTCGGCGAAAGCGTTCGTGAAAAGCTGATCTACTATCCCTCCGTGACGCGAGAGCCGTTTCGCCATAACGGCCGCATCTCCCTTCTGATGGAGACGGGGCGGCTGTTCGACGACATCGGCCTTCCCTCTCCGGACCCTTCGACCGACCGCTTCATGTTGTGCGGCAGCCCCAACATGCTGGGCGATCTGACGACCATTCTGAGAGGCAAGGGCTTCGTCGAGGGCAGCCAAAGCGCGCCGGGCGACTACGTCATCGAGAAGGCGTTCGTCGGGAACTGAGGGCGGTGTGATCGTTCGCCGGGCGATTACCGGCGATTTCTTCGGGTCTCGCGCCCGCGGCCTCATCCAAATTCATGGCGGGCGGCTACGGCCAACGCGAAACGCGCGCCGCCGGAGTGTCGCGACTGATGTTCAATTCTGAACAGCAGTTGCTAAGAACTTGCGCTTCCGGTCCGTCACATCCTTGGTTAATTCATTGATAACGCTCGCGGCGGGGCTGGACGCGCAGGGTCGGCCGGTCTTCATCGCCAAGGCGCCGCGGTTGGTCGTCGGGCGCCTTGAATTGACGGCCCAAGCTATTTCCGGAGAACGCGAATCCTCGGATTCCGCCAGCGCGGACCCTCGTTGACTCCGGCCTCCGTCCAAAAATCGTCGACTGAACGAGGCGACGCGCTCGCCCGGCGGCTCGGCGAACGGTTGCGGGTGGGGGGTGCGTGCGATGAGGCGCCGGGGGGTGGCGTTTTCATGCGTGGCCGCGTTGCTTGCCTCGGTCCCGATTGCGCGCGCCGACGGGCCGACCGACCTGTTGTTCTTTTCCGCAGATTTGATGAGCGCGCGCGACTACGGCGGCGCGGGCTGGCTGCACGCCGCCTCAGGGCTGGATTTTAGCGGACCGGTGTTTTCTGCCGAGCTTGGACGGCCCGAAATCGGCATGGGCTACGGACAAGCCGCGGCCGGCTGGCGTTTCGTCCAGTCGGGGGTCTGGATCACGGTCCTCGCCGGCGTGGAGGTCGATCCGGAAAATGCGCCGGCTCTGAGCCCGCTGACGTCCGCCGACCTGTGGTGGGAGCCGGCGAAAGGCTGGATGACTTCGGCGCAGATCCAGGCGACGCCCAATTATGTTTCCTGGCGCGCCGCGGTCGGGTTGAAGCCCGCCGAAAACTGGCCGTGGATCGGCCCCGAGATCGGATCGTCAGCCGGCGAGCCGCAGGTCGGCCTTCACGCCACTGGCCTGCGCCTGCCCGACGGCTTCGAGGCGCGCGTGTCGGCGGGGGTAGCCTGGTGGTGCGGGCGGCCCGGCCCCTATGGCGAGCTTTCGGTGTGGCGCCGGTTCTGAGTTCGTTCATCGGCGCCACGGTCTTTGCGGGGAGAATCGGATCGACCGATCACGACAGTTTGGGTCGCTGACGATTTCGGCGCGACGCTGTTTCGTGCTATGGTTTGAAACGGTCGCCGAGCAGCGCGCCGCACACCGCCCAACGTGATTGAGGGCGCGCCCTCGAGTCGGCGCGCCGAACCGGAGAGACGACATGCTTGCATCCTTCAGGGGCGTCTTCGCCAGCGCGATCGCGGCGGCGACGGTCGTCGCGACGCTGGCGTTTGTTGCGGACGCGAACGCGCAAACCCCGCAAAAGCCGGCGCATCGGCAGGTTCGTGCGTCGACTCTGCGAGCGCCGCGCGAATTGCCCCTCGCGCCGGGGACCGAGCTGTCGGCGAGCACGTCCGCCGCCGAAGGATCAGAAAATCACTATTTCACCGATACGATCGGCTCGAGCCATACCGACTTGATGGATCAGAGCTTCCGCTACGGGCAGATGCCTTCGCCGCGATTCGACTCGGGCGAGCCGCTGTTCCGTTTCTAGCGGACGATCGCCAGGCTGCCTCGATCAGGGATTGCTCGATCAGGGATTGAGCAGCAGGTTTGCTCTTTGCAGCGCCTGCCGGCACTCGGCGCGCCGGCCTTGCGCGTCGAACGATTCGGCTTGCGCCAAAAGCGCGAGGATTTGCGCTTTCGCATTCCTCTTCGCGCGTTCGACCGACGCCGGCGTCGGCTGATGCTCGAGTTGGGCGCCGATGGATTGCGGACCCGACCCGACGACGGCCGTCCCGCTGTTTTCGGTTTGATGCAGCGACTGCCGGAATTGGGCGATCTCCGCCGCGCAACTTCCCGCGCTCGCCGGGGCGGCGCCGAGGCTGGCGGCGACCGCGGCGACCAGCGCGATCGGGGATGAACGGCTCATCCTGTCCTCCGAAGCGGCGCGCCGACGAGCCCTGATCCGGCGAGGCCGGCGCTCTCGCGGAACGCCAAGGCCAAAACCTCCCGTCGCCGCATCGAACACTCGCGCAAAAGCCTGAACATCGACTTCGCGGACCCTGAAGCATGGACAAAGTCGCGTCAACCGCCGTCGGGGCGGCGCCCGGCCTGCATCGGCCTGTCTCTCAAAGAAGCGGCCGCCGGACCCGAGCCCGACGGCCGCTTGCTGTTCGCCGTTCAAACAAATCGTCGCCGGGGGGCGTCGAGCCGCTCCGCGGCGCGCCGTTCGATCAGTTGCAGTGCAGAAACCCGTTGTAGCCGCGCCAGCAGCGGCGCCCGTAGCCGTAGCCGCCGCGCCAGCCGGGACCGCGCCAGCCAGGGCCGCGCCAGCCGGGACCACCGGCGAGGCAGGCGCCGAGCGGTCCGACGTGAAGTCCAGCCGCGCACCATGCCAACTGAATGTCGGGCGACGAATAGCCAGCGGCGGGCGCAGGCGACATCGCGGCCTGGGCGGTCGTGGCGGCCAGCAGCAGCGCGCCGGCGCCGACGAGCGCGGCCAAGGAACCGCCCAATACGTTACGTGAGATCATGGTTTTCTCCTGAGATTTGGCTAGCGAGCGGAGATAAGCATGCCAGACATGAACGATCGATGAAGCGGATATTAACCGCCGTTGCGGAGGGCGGAGCCGTTCAGCGTCGAGACGGAGAGGGGCGAATCGCCTGTCGACGCCTTGAGCGATGAAGGGACGGGCTCGGCCTATCGCGGCCACAACATGAAGACCAGCAGGCCGATGCACGCCCCGGCGACCACCAGCGCGACGGCGCCGATCATCCATTTCGGGCCCGGCCGCTGGCTCATTTCCGTTCGCTCCGCCTCCGCTCGGCGGGCGTCACAGATACCGCTCCGTCAGAACGACGGCGAGAATGCCGGCCAGGGCGATCGCGGTGATGATCAGATAGAACGTCATCGCCCACTGGCGCGCCTCCTCGCTTTGTTCGGTTCGCTTTGTCACGGCTTGGTCTTTCTCGGTGTGACGCCGGGCCCGCCGCCGTGTCCGCGCGACGAAAATCACGACGGCGTTCGCTAGTCGATGAAGCGCAGGTCCCTCGCCGCTGTCTCGGCGAACGCCCGGGCCGCTTTTTGATGTTGCAGCGGCGCCGACCCCACCAACGCCCCTTCCCTGGAAACGCGGCGGTCCTCGATGCCAAAGGCGTAGCGATGGCCGTCCTGGATGCGCCGCACGCGCAGGCCGGTCACCGTTATGTCTTCAAGAATGAAATCCGTCCTCTTGAACTTGACCCCCTGCTGGCCGCCGTTGGTGAATTCGACCCCCGCCGCTTCGAGCGCCTCCCAGATGTCCTTCAGGGTGCGCGAATAAGGCTCGCGGGTCCCGGCCTCGAAATTGGCGATCGTCGCCTTCGCCACCTTCGACGCGGTCGCGAGCTGATCCTGCGACCATCCGATCATCGCGCGCGCGGCGCGGCATTGGGCGGGTGTGAACGACATTTGGTATAAGCCTATACGCTTGATGTTGAACTCGCCGCGCGGCATAGCCTTATACCATTGGTGCAAGGTTAGTCCAACGCGGTCGGAACGACCGGGGCGCGCGCAAACGCCCGACGGCTTTCCGCCCTCGACGGGACCGCATCGATGGTCGCGACATGCGCGCGTCCATCGACGCCGCTCAGCGATCCGACGCTCGTGCGTTCGACCAGGGCCGATTCGGATCAGACTATGGGAAAGGCCACGAGGCGCCGACGCGGACGAACGGCGATCACCGGGTCTCGATCGCGGAGTTGGCCCTGAACGCGTCGGCGAATCCCTTGATCGGCGGTCCAACGCCATCCTGACGCCAAGGACCGCGGCGCCAGACGCGGCAGCCCCGCGGCCGTATTCGCGCCTGATGGCGCGCTTCCGCCTATTGCGCCGGCGGAGCGTTGGCGTTGGTGATCGCGTTGAGGACGCCGAGCCCGAGAACGCCCACCGCAAGGGCGCCGTCGACGCGGCCGAGGCCCTTGTCGCCCTTGCCCAGCAGAGCTTTGCCGCTGGCGGTCTTGCCGCCGACATGCTTGCTGTCGTGAGCGCCGGGTTTGGTGGAATTGTGCAGATCGTCGGCGGCTCCCGGCGCGACAAAGGCCAAGCCTACGGCGGCGGAAAGCGCAAAAGCGATCAATGGTCGCGGCACGGCGTTGAGCATTGCTGGAGCCCCCTGATTTTCCAAGGCGTCCTCGACGATCGGACGAAAGGCGTCGCGGACCGACTCACTTCATGAAATACGGTCGGGGTCGCCATGTCAAAATCCGCGGCCTTTCGTGTTGATGAAGTCGGCGCCCCGACGATCGCGACAACGCCTTGAGGTTCGCCTACGCCGCGCGGCTTGACCTTTCGTAAGCCCTTATGGTCTCTGCAAAGTCGGCGGGTTGCACGCGCAACCTTCACAGCCTCACCGGAGGGCGGGGGAAGACAATGTCGATGCAGGCAAACAAAATCAGCGATTCCGCAAAGCACATCAGGGAACTCAGGATAAGCAGTTGCGCCACTTTGGCCAGCGCGATGATCATTGCGTCGGGCAGGCCGCACTCCGTGGCGGAGGCGGCGGCCCTTTGCAACGACCTCCGCATGGCGATGCGGCAGCCGGACACCAGCCAGAAATATCTGGAATGGCAGAAGACCGCCAACACGAAAGCTGTTCACAAATAAGACTTTGGCGCATTTTTACATAGCTTGCGCACCTGACGTCCAAAACCAGAACGGCCGCCGGCATGACGACGCCGGCGGCCGCTGCTGAGACAATTCGTCGGACGGAACCGCGTTCCAGGAGCGGCGGGGGAGCCGTTTGTGAACTCGACGCCAGCGGATTCCAGGGCGGCTTGCTCCGCACATATTGGCAATCCGTTGGACACGGTCGAGGGCGGTCATCCTAAGTCGTTGAAATAATTGGCGCGCCCAACGGGAATCGAACCCGTGTTTTCGCCGTGAAAGAGGGATAACTCGCACTTTGGCGAACCCTCGCGAACAGCATGACGCCTTGAAAGCCCTGCAAAATAAGCCATAAACGACCTTGAACGTTCGCCGAAGTTCGCCTACATGTTTTCCGTATGATTTCCGTATGAATGGAAAACAGGGGATCGCCGATGGCGCGCACTGTCCGAAACGCCAAGATCGACACGCGCTCCGCCCGCGTGAAGTTGACTGAGCGGCGCGAGCCCTATTGGACGCCAATTTCAGCCGGCTGCGCGATTGGCTACCGGCGCGGAGCGAAGGGCGGCACGTGGGTTGCCCGGTTCCGAGGCGAGGACGGAAAGCAGCATTACGAGGCGCTTGGCGCGGCGGACGACGCCCGCGACGCGGACGGCCTCACGGTCTATTCGTTCCCGCAAGCCCAGGAAACGGCGCGCGAGTTCTTTGAGCGGAAGGCGCGGCAGCTTGCCGGCCATGTTGCGCCCGCTGACAGCAGTCTCACGGTCGCCGACGCGCTCGAAGCCTATTTCGCCGATCGTGAACAGCGGGCTCAAAGGGCTTGGCGAAAGACCGCGCCGCCGCGCGGGCGCGCATCCTGCCCGAGCTTGGCGCGATCGAACTGGTGAAGCTGACGACAAAACGCATTCGAGACTGGCAATCCGCCTTGGCGACCGCGCCCAAGCTCACACGCGCCCCCCGCGTCGAAAAGAGCCGCAAGAGCCCCGCCGTCGACATGATGGACGTGGACGCGGTGCGGGCGCGCCGCGCGACGGCGAATCGGACCCTCACGGTTCTCAAGGCGGCGCTCAACCATGCCTTTCGTGAAGGCCGCGTTGCGTCGGACGACGCATGGCGTAAGGTGAAGCCGTTCCGCGAGGCGGACGCGCCCGTTGTCCACTTCCTCTCCGATGACGAATGCCGGCGGATTGTGAACGCTTGCGATGGCGCTTTCCGCAACATCGTCAAAGGCGCTTTGGTCACGGGTTGCCGTTATGGCGAGTTGACCCGGATGCGCGCCGCCGACTTCAACGCTGAGGCCGGAACAATCACTGTTCGCGAGTTCAAAAGCGGGAAGCCGCGCCATGTCGTGCTGACAGACGAGGGCCGCGCGCTCTTTGCCGAACTGACCGCCGGGCGCACTGGCCGCGACCTAGTTTTCGTCCGCGACGATGGCAAGGTTTGGGGGCCATCGCACCAGCAACGGCCCTTGGACGCCGCCAGCGCCCGCGCCAAGATCGAACCCGCCGCGACCTTCCATATCCTGCGCCACACCTATGCGAGCGCGCTGGCGATGCGCGGCGTTCCCATGGGCGTCATCGCGGCGCAATTGGGCACAGCGACACACGGATGACGGAGCGCCATTATGCGCACCTGTCGCCAAACTACGTCGCCGATACGGTTCGGGCCGCGCTGCCGGCGCTCGGGATTGTGGACAAGTCGAACGTGACAGCGCTCAAGGCTGGTTTGAAGGCATAATGAACGCGCGGGGATAGGACGGCCATCCGAAAAGCCGAGAATGCATCGCTCGGTTTCCCCGTGCTTCCTTTCGATGCTCGCGGATGCACGCGGTGGACGCTGAAAATTCGACTGACCACTTGGTGGCGGCGATCCTTCTCCACCAATTCGAACTGGAATTTGCGGCCCTAGCCGCCGAATTTCGGAATGATCCGGTAGTCGATGACGAAATTAAAGAGTCGGTTGATCGCAGCGTGGAAGAGTTCAAACGTCATTTCAGGAAGATTCTCGCGATCAATGACAAAGAGCATCGGGGAACAGCGCTAGACGCTCTCATGTCGGCGCTGAGGCTTGGCGCAATAACGGCCGTGCGCCCCAAAATTCTCATCGGCGTGATACAAATCATGGACGATGCGCGCACACGGCCAGCCCATGCGGCGCGCCGAAGAGACGACATTCAAGAAATCATCGAGCGACACGCGCGAACGCTGTGGGACAAGGTGGCGGTCATTCAGGCGGAATGATGAAGGCACCGCGAAAAAAATATATGACACGGTCGTCGCCGAAATTCGACGCTCTGCCGAAAGCACCGCGAGGATGGAAGGTCGAGGGGCGTAGACGATCAGAAAGCAAGAAAGCGCTACGTCGAGAAGATCAGAAAGCGCGTCGCCCGTATAGAAAAACCGGACGACTGACGTTTATCCGCAAAAGCGCATGGAAGAATGACAAGGCCTCTTGAAACTCTCTGCGCGCTTCTTATAATTCGCCACTCGCTCGGCGATCGGAGAAGCAAACATGATCACCCCCGAAACTAAAAACCCCAACGCAATCCCGCTCGCGCATACGATCGAAGCGGCGGCGCGCATCTCGACTTGCGGTCGAACCTTGATCTATGCGGCGATCAAAGCCGGCGCTTTGAAAGCCCGCAAAGTCGGGCGGCGCACGATCATCCTGGACGGGGACTTGCGAGACTGGCTCGCGGCGCTCCCGATGCGGGAGGCCGCGTGATGAGCGATCTTGGGACAATGGAGCCGAGGGAGAGCGAGCAAGCAGCACTCTCTCCGGCCGAACAATTTCGGCGAATTGTCCCTCTGACGCGAATGATGATCGGCGCAGGACTTCGCCGTTCCCTGATTTCGGGCTCGCGCAATTTGATGCGTTTGTAAAGCTCATAAATCACGTCTCCGGCGCGGAGCCGTTGCCGCTCGCGACGGCGAGGGCGGCCTAACTGACGACAACAACCCCAGTCGGCGCTAAGAGCGCGCGCCGGGCGGATGTCAATTTGCTCTTCAGTACGCAACAGATGCGTAACTCCGACAATTCCATCCGTCTTCGCGCGCAAGCTCGTTGTCACTCAAGGGAATCGAACTGTCCTTTCGAAGGTCTACGGCCGCACAACGCCATTCGACACGGAGGTTGCTTTCGGACAACTGCAAGCTTTCCTTTCCAATCACCCGACGTGCGCAGCTACAAGAGTGCAGGCGCCGTTCATGAGGCTGGGCATCTGTTCCCTTCGAGGCTGTCGGTCTCATCGCACACACGGCCAGCATTCGCGGATCGGCCTCCGGTCGGGCCGGATGGAGTGGCTTGGCATACGCCGTGAACTCACGCGACTATGCGCTAAGGCCGCAGGATTACAGCCACGACGACTTCTTCGGGGACGCGCGGGCGCGCTTCGCCGGGCCGTTGGCCGAAGAGCTGCTCGCGAATGGCGATGCAGTGAGCAGCATCGGCGAACTCGTTGAGGCAAGGATGATCGCGGAACGCCCCGCAGAGCTATCGGGGTGCGATGAGGCCGTGGCGTGGCGCGAGGTTCTGCGCGGCGCAATCGCGCTGGTTGAGCGCTATGAAGTGCGCAAATCCGCGGCATCGCGGACCCGCTCTGCGCGCCAGCGACGCGTCAGCCGCTTTCACCCCTCGATAGATAAAATCCTACGACGCGTGAAGCAGACGCCAATCGATACAACGACGGTCTCGGAGCGCGGCAAGGCACTCTTTCGCAAGATCGAAGAATCCCTGAAGGAGTTGGTGCAATGTCAAGCAACTATGAGGCCGCGCTCGCTTGGAAGAAGCGAGGATACAATCCCGTTCCGCAAGCGGCCGGCAGCAAAAAGCGTCCGGGCGTCAAATGGAGAGGGCTACAGACGCGCACGGCCACTGAGGTCGAATTGGCGCGTTGGCAGCCGATGTTTGCGAACGGCGTTGGCTTCATCTCCGGCGCAATCAGCGGCGTCGTCGTCATTGAAACCGATGGATCGGCAGGCGAGACCTGTGCTCGAACAGTTTGAGTTTGAACACGGTGCTCTGCCCGAGACGCTGATAATCCGCAGCGGCAGCGGGCGCGGGCTGCATCGTCATTTCAAACATCCTGGCCGCAAGGTGAAGACCGCTCCAAACCTCGCGATCAAGGTCGACGTGAAGGGCGATGGCGGATTTTGCGTCCTGCCGCCGAGCCTGCACAAGAGCGGCGAATATTACGCGATTGTGCATGACGCCAAGCCCGCCGAATTACCGCAACGGCTTCTCGAATTTATCGATGCTAAGGCAAGAGAAGTCAGCGGCGCGCATCGGAACGCAAAGGCGAGAGAAGGGGTGAGCCGCCCGGACGATGGCCCAAGCATGCCAAGTGAAGCGCCCGAACATCTCAGTAAGCGCAAGTTGGGAACCAACACGGCGTTCAATGGACCGCCGCCGTCTCCCGAGACGATGCGCGCCATGCTCGAATTTCTTACGGCCAAGAGCGTTTTCGAACGCCGCGACGGCGTTGTGAAGGACGCCGACGGCCGCATCATCAAACTCGGCTGGCGCGAAACCGGCATGGCATTGAAGGTCGCCTTTGGCGACGAAGTTGGCCGCGAGTTGTGGGCGATCACGCATCGTGACGATGAGGCGCGCAAGGATGCGCCGGAACAATGGAAGTCCTTCGCCTCGGAAGCACGCGCCGGTCAGGTAACGCTCGGCACGATCATCATGGTCGCGAAGGACACGGCTTTGTGTCGCCCATCGAGCAACCTGCATCGGCGGATCGCGGCGAGTCGACTTCTTCATCATCATCCGTTCACGATGGACATCGACGATGGGCTCACGAAAGCGGTCAAGGCCGGGGGCGGTAAGAACGCACATTTCGAGGGCGGTTTCGATAAGCGGGGCCTTCGAAATGCTCGCGCTTGCCCGCGATCGCACACGGCCGCGCATCGGGGAAGCAACTACGTTTCCGCGATGCCGACAACCGCACGCACGCGCATCACGTTTCCGATGCATCGTCGCAGGCGATCCCGCCACGCTGTGCGCCGCCCTTGTTGACGAGGGGTTGAAGATCAACCGCTGGCGCAGAGGAGAATCTCGCCGAATATCTAAGCGGCGTCGGCGTCGGCGCGCGCGTTACAGTCGTCGATGCGCACGGGTTGGCACGCGATTAGCGAGAAAGTCGTTTTTGTCCTGCCTACGGAAACCATCGCGCCGGATATCGGCGAGACTGTCGATCCTCGACCCGACGGCGAACGGGCCTTCTGAGGCGCGCGGCTCGCTTGAGGAATCGAAGCAAGGCGTCGGCAGATTGACGGCCGGCCATGTGCTCAACGTTCATTGTTAGCGCGGCTCTCGCCGCGTCCGCTGTCGCATGTCGTCGAGGTGCTGTGAGCGGTGGCGTCCACGTGTTCGGTAATTCCTCTATTGGCAAGTCAGCGATGTTGCGGCGGCGGCGTCAGTGTGGGGGCGCGGCTCTACTCCGGGCTACGTGCCGTCCTGTGAGAGACGACAGCGAACAGCCTTGAAGGCGCTGCGGCAAGCGCAACCGACAACATGCCTGTCCTCGACGAGCTTGGCGTCGGCGAGGCCCGCGATGTCGCGGCGAGCGTCTATGCGTTGGCGAACGGAGTCGGGAAGTCGCGGGCGGCGCGCGATGGCTCTCTGCGTGAGCCGAAGGGCTGGCGCGTGTTCGTCCTTTCAAGCGGAGAGATTCCCGTCGAGGGAAAGATAGACGAGGATCATGGGCGCAAGACCCGCGCAGGCCAGCTTGTTCGCTTGCTCGACATTCCCGCCGATGGCGGTCTCGGCTTCGGCGCGTTCGATCATGCCGGCGAGTATGCCGACGCTGGCAAGCTTGCCGACGCGATCAAGGACATGGCAGGCTCCGCATATCGAACGGCTGGCCCAAGTTCGAGTTCGATGCCTTATCGCGAACGACCGCGAGAAAGTCGCCGCCAACACAAAAAAGTTCATGACGAAGTTTGTTGGCAAGGTGGCCGAGCCGTGATCCGAGCAGACCGTCCGCGCGGCGAAGAAGTTCGCGCTAGTCGCCGCCGCCGTGAGTTGGCGACGGCATGTGGCGTCACGCCATGGCGAAGGGGGATGCGGAGCGGGCAGCGATCTTGGCTTTCGAGCGCTGGCTTGAGAAGCGTGGCGGCGCGGGTCGCATGAAGAGAGGCGAGCCGTCGAGCAAGTTCGCTCGTAATCGAAAAGCACGTGAGTCGCGTTCGAGCGCGCCGACCTTTTTACCGTCCGAGTCCGCGACCGCCTTGTTGGCGCAAAGGAGAAGGGGCGGCGCGAGAATGGTATGTGCCGCCGGAAATCTGGAAGGCTGAGTTCTGCACCGGCCTCGATTCCACCTTCGTGGCCCAGACACTCGCAGCGCGCGTATGCTCCGTCGACAGGACCGAGGGCACCTTTCATGCGTGTCGCGTCAACGGCAGACAGCAAAAACTGCGTGCGTATGTTCTGACCGCGACCATCCTCGACGGCGGCGAGTGTGAAAAAGACCGATGCGCATCTTGAGGAGACCTGCAAACCCGAACAAAGGCGTAACAGCGTAACTCGCCCGTTTTCCGGCATTTTTGGTGGTAACGGCGCGCCCCCAAATCAAATCAGTTACCAGTGTTTTTCCCGGTTTTCGGGGGAGTTACCGTGTTACCGTCATTCGCGCCCTTGTAGGCTCTCTAAGTGCAACCGCCGTTGACGACCCGCTCGATCGTAGCGATCACCACAGGGCAATCATCACGAGCTCGTCGCGCTCTCGCGCCGCAGGCATTAGGGGTATGAGTGCATATATCGCAGAGCTGATGACGTGTTGAAATCGGAGGATGACGATGACTCGGATGTGCACGCGCGAAATTTTCGATCAAATTATGAGGCGAGCGCGTCGTGACGACGAAGTCGATGCGTGAGTGATCACCACTCGATATGCGACGGCGGAGGAATCAAATGAGCGATCTATCCACGATAGAGACCATTCGGCCATTCGGGCCAAGCTCCTTGCTGAGAGCGTCGAACGAGACGTCCAGGAGCTGTTGAACACGCCATGGGATGCGATGCCCCAAACCGCGTCCGGTTCCGCTCTATATCCAGGAGCTGAATCGCGATGTAGCGCGATCGAGCTGGCAAAATGCGCCGAACAGGAACGCGCCAAACAGGAACAAGCCGCACAGGCCGCGCGAGAAAAACTCACGCCTTTGGAGACGCGGGCCTCGAAATTGTTGGCGACGATTCCGGACGCCGTTCAACGAGAAGGCCTGTCACTGGCCTCGTTGCAAGCCGCGTTGCGGGGCCGTTGGCGGGGCAACTGCCACCCCGGCGAACTCGGCACGGCGCTGCGCAAGCTCGGGTTTACTCGCCATCGGCAGTGGCGCGGGAGTGATGGATTCCGCGCTGTCTGGCGCAAGCAAGGATAAGTAGCCGGAGAGCCATTGCCCGCGCGTGCCGTCCGGTCGTGTGCGCCACGAAGCCGGATGATTGCCTTGCCGGAGGGCTGTGGGCGGAATGCTTCCGCGCTCTAGCTCCCGGTGGCCGTATATGCTGTGGAGTGTAGGCCCCGCTAGCCGACTTCGGCGCGGCGCGTTATGATGTTATGTGGAATGTCTAACGGTGCGGTGAAGGACGCAATATGGTAGCCATTAAACCCCGAGCGCGCACCAGGGTCGAAGCCAAGATCAACGCCAAGCGCGCGGTTGCCAAGCCCTCGAAAAAGATGATCGCTGTGGCCGTGGCCGACGGTGTCGCGCATATTCGCGCCGGTAGCCGATTGGGAAAGATAGCCAGCGACGCGCTCGATTTCATGAAAAAATACGATAGCGACTTCAAAAAACTAGCGAAGTGAGATGGAAACGCTCACCGCGAGTGAAGTCGTTTTCCTGCATGACCTGACGATTTCGCTCTATGGCGGCTTAGCGGGCATGCGCGATCATGCTGCCCTGGAAGGTGCACTCGGTCGTGCGGCCTCGCAACTAGCGTATGGCAATCCGGAAACCGCAATCGTGGACGCGACGGTTGCGGTTGCGGCCGGAATCATTTCCGCACATCCGTTCATTGATGGCAACAAAAGGACAGGGCTTCTAGTGTTGCGCCAGCTCATTCGACTGAACAATTTTTCGTTCAATCCTCCGAAAGATGACGCGTCCGACGCGGTTTTGAAACTTGCAAGCGGCGAATGGTCTGAGGGCGAGTTTAAGGCTTCGGTCGTGCGTTACGTCCAGCCGCATCGGCGCGGACGCGCCCGGGCAGCACCTCGGGCCGTCGTTAAGCGGCCACTGTATCGGGTGGTGCGAAAGCTGCGCATGACCAAGAAGCGGTGATCGCTTCAGGCGACCGCCTAGCACGGTTGCCCAGAAGGCCGCCCCTGAGCGTCCGTAGCCATTCGCCCGAGCATCGGCGGCAGGGTCGAAATCAAGGCACGAACAAACACCTTATGAAGTTTGACAGTTGACCTATCGGACTAACAGGGCGTTCACTTTTCGGGTCGACGTTGGCATCGGTATTCTGCAAAAACCGGAGGCCCAAAATGCTAATACTAAAATCATTTAAAGCCCCAAAACCCTGCGTCGTCCGCACGGCGGAGGTATTTAGTTTACGAAGGGCGTTTGCATTTATCACGATCGTTATAGCCTTTACCGCCAGCGGAGTGCGGGAACTGCGAGCGCAAGACGATCCCGTATATCAGGGTTCATCGGGCGCTTTATATCGATATGATTTGAGCAGTCCCAGCGATCAGCTCCGTTACAGTGTCGATCCCCAAGCTCAATTGAGAGATTCGATAAACGTAGACCCGCGCGTAGGAATTGACCGTTCGCTTGGGCAGTATGGGGGTGGCGTGGAACGCGAGGGGGAGCTACCCCAGTAACCGCGACCGTGGCGAGGCTGCGCCTATCCTGGCGAGGTGGGGCGGGCGACCTGGCGAATGTCGGCTAAACCAGCGCGCGTTGTCGCTAACCACTTCTAAAGCCGACCGCGCTAAGCTGATGATGGAACTCCGTCCTGTGTTTCGAGGCGCGAGGGTGAAACCGTGTCGTCATATCTCAGCGTCAAGGGTGCAAAAACGATAAGGAAGAAATGCCCTCGCTGCTCTAACGATGTGGAAATGACACTTGTAAGAGATCGAGGTATCCTCGCTCCATCTCTAGCTAAAATAGGGCTTTTGTCTCCGTTTTTACTCAAGTGTCCAATATGTATCTATGAAGAACAACTCACAAATCAGCAAGCATACAGCCTAATGGGTCACTAAAGTGTATATGATCTTTTATGATAACGATAGAGAATTCATGGGGTATGGCCCGCATGTAGAATGTAGTCATTGTCATAATAGGACTTGGCTGAGATTTGGCAACCATACTCTCAAAAAACGATAGCTGTTGTTATTCCAATTCCAATTCCGATGCCAAGACGATATTTCGATTTCACGATGTTTTGCCAAATCTGTCATTGGGGAATAACAATAAAAAAGGACCATAAATCTCAACTTGTTGAATTTATAGAGCAAGGAAAGGCTTCGACCAAATATTGGTTTGATAGAGTGGATGCCAAAGCAAAAGAGCGACTGCTGAAGCATCTCAATCGGAACGGACTTAGCGAATTCGCGGCGTCTCTATCTTTTGGAAATCAGGTAAGCTCCTCCGCTGAGAGGCTGGTCAATTGAGCTGATAGGCGTTGGATGTGGCGGCGGGAGGACAGCAAGTCAGGCCGCATAATATATTGACACTGGGCGAGGGGCGCTTCATCCTTGATACGCTTCGCCAAGCGGAGAATGGAGATGAGAAACTTGATGATCTTGCTCGCCATGCTGGCGAGCGCGCCGGCGATAGCTCAGGGGATCAGTGTCGGACCTGATGGTAGTGTTGGGGTCATCATCCCTTCTGCCCCTTCTGCGCCACACGAGCATGGCGGCCATAACGCTGGCAGCCAGTCTCTTGGTGGTGGTGGGCCGTTCAATAATGGCACGTCTCCCAACTATGTGGCCTTCCCGCTTTCCACCGGTCAGTCCTTACCTCAAATAGCGGGTAAGGATTGCTATAACTCACATGGGAATCATGCGTGGCCGCTGAGCGGCCATGACTTCAACGGTTACGACGCCAACGGCAACGCTGTGGTCTGTAACTGACCGAGTGAGATGGTCTGACTCGCAGTGCCTACAATGAGACATATGTCACTCGCATAATGGCAGGTTCGCCTCGGCACGGCTTGATATTTGAAGTTTGCGGAATTTGGAAAAATCTGGAAAAATTTATTTCTGACAAAGTGAACGCCGCCTCTCGGCCTTCAATTTCCCCCTTGGCCCCCTCTTCGGCGGCAAAAAGAATTCTTTTGAGAGGCGGTCAACCGCGCGCGCTCTCGCGGTGCCGTGCGTCGCTCGTCGGCCTGTCCGTCGGTGCTCGCCGGATCGAATTGAGCGCGAAAGTTCGCCAGCGTTCAGGGGCGGGTTTTCCGTATAATTTCCGTATCGCGGCAGAGTCGTGTTCGAAAAGTTGGTATAATCTTTTGATTTTGTTGGCGCGCCCAACGGGAATCGAACCCGTGTTTTCGCCGTGAAAGGGCGACGTCCTGGACCGCTAGACGATGGGCGCTGCGCGGCGGCTCGGCTGGTGCGAGGCCTCGATGCTATAAGATCGCGCCGCCGCGCTGGCAAGGGCATTGCGATGTTCGGGCGCGCTCTCGCCGTGAACGGTCGCGCAGGCGACGCGGATTCGAGATACACTACACTTGGCGCCTCTCGCCAAACCCTGGAGTTCCGCTCTCGTGACCGCTCATCCCAACTCCCCCGCCGCGCGCGACATCGCCTATTATTTTCATCCCGCCACCAATGCGCGCCGCCATGAGGCGATCGGCCCGATGATCATCGAACGCGGGCAGGGCGTCTATGTCTATGACGACCAGGGCAAGCAATATATCGAGGGTCTGGCGGGGCTGTGGAGCGTCGCGGTCGGCTTCGGCGAGGAGCGGCTGGCGAACGCCGCGGCGGCGCAGATGCGCAAGTTGCCGTTCTACCATTCGTTCTCGCACAAATCGCATCCCGCGGCGATCGCGCTGGCCGAGCGGCTGGTGCGCATGGCGCCGGGCGCGATGTCGAAAGCCCATTTCACGTCATCGGGCTCGGAGGCCAACGATTTCGCGATCAAGATGATCTGGTACTACAACAACGCGCTCGGCCGTCCGCAGAAGAAGAAGATCATCGCTCGCCAGCGCGCCTATCACGGCGTGACCATCGCCTCGGGCAGCCTGACCGGCCTGCCGGCCTACCAGCGCGACTTCGACCTGCCGTTGCCGATGATGCGCCATGTCTCCTGTCCGCACTATTGGCGTTTTGGGGCGCCGGGCGAAAGCGAAGAGGATTTTGCGAGCCGGCTGGCGGTCGAACTCGAGGACGCGATCATCGCGGAGGGGCCGGAGACTGTCGCCGCATTTTTCGGCGAGCCGGTGATGGGGGCGGGCGGCGTCATTCCGCCGCCGCGCACCTATTGGGAGAAAATCCAGGCGGTGTGCCGGCGTCACGACGTTCTCATCGTCGCCGACGAGGTGATCACCGGATTTGGCCGCACCGGACGGATGTTCGGCTCGCAAACCTACGGCATTACGCCGGACATTCTGGTGGTGTCGAAGGCGCTGACCTCGTCCTACCTGCCGCTCTCGGCGCTGGTGTTCACCGATGCGATCTACCAGGTCCTGGCCGAAAACTCGGCGAAGATCGGCGTGTTCGCGCACGGCTTCACCGCCAGCGGCCACCCCGTCGCCACCGCCGTGGCGATGGAGAATCTCGACATCATCGAGGAGCGCGGCCTCGTCGAACACGCCGCGCGCCTCAGTCCGCATTTCCAGGCGCGGCTCCAAGGCTTTGCGACGCACCCGTATGTCGGCGAGGCGCGTGGCGTCGGGCTGATCGGCGCGTTGGAGTTTGTCGCCGACAAGGCGACCAAAGCGGGCTTTGCGCAGCCCGGCGCGGTCGGCGCGCGCCTCGCCGAGCTCGCGCACGAGGAGGGCCTGATCATCCGCGCGATCGGCGACATCATCGCCTTCTGCCCGCCGCTGGTCATCGAACGCGGCGAGGTTGACGACATGTTCGACCGTTTCGGACGAGCGCTCGCGCGATTGCCGCTGGATCAGCCCGCCGCGACCGCCGCCTGAGACGATTCACCGGTTCAGGCGGCGAGGCGCCGCCCCTCGGTCGCCGGCGCCGACGCGGCGACGGCGTCGTTGCGCCAACGTCCGGTCTTTTCATCGCCCATCCGTCGCGCGATGAGCGACAGATAGTCCTCGCGCGGCATCGCCCGAAAGACCTCGGCGCCCAGCCACGCCGCGCCGGGCGCGCATTCGACCGCCGCGAAATTCCATTCGCCGAGGCGCCGGGCGAGCTGCGACAGGCCGCGCCGGGCGGCGCCGCGCGCAAATTCGAACGCGCCCTCGAGCACGAAGACGCCGCCAACCGCGACGCCGAACCCGCCGCCGACCGTTTGCCCGGCGGCGTCGCGCACTTCGAACGAATGCGCAAAACCGGCGTCGAACAATTCGGCGAACCCGCCGAGCAGGCGCGCCGGCATGATCGCCGAATGGTCGGGCGGGCGCCCGCTTTGCGCGAGCACGAAATCGACGTCGCGATCGAAGGTCACCGCCCAGTCCGCTGCGCCGGCGCCTGGCGAAGCGAATTCCCGCGCAATGTCGGCGGGCGCGGCGACAAAGCGGCGCGGGCGCGAATGCCAGGCGATGGGGCCGAGGCAGGCGCTCGGCGATAGGCCCTTGCCGTAAGCCTCGATCATCGCCGCCGGCGCAAGATCGGAGGCGAGGCCGGCGAGGCCGTCGGCCGACGACAAGGCGAATCGCGGGTCGGGCAGGCGGCCCGGCCTGATCAGACGCTCGCGCAGCAGCAGATCGAAAGTCGCGGGCAGGTCGGCGACCCGCTTCGGCTGCACGAAGCGCGCGACCACCCGCATCAGCCGCTGCGCCCTGACGGCGAGGTTCTCGCGAAGCGCCGCCTGACGGCGCAAGCGGCGCGCGGCCAGCGGCGCCGCAGGCTCGGGCTCGATTCCTTCGGAAAACAGGCGGCCAAAATCCCCTGGCTTCAATCGCAGCAGCATCGCCGGCTCCCGCCTCGCGCGAAACGAGGATTCGCGCTTTCCGCGCAAATCTAGGCGGTCGGCGTTGTGCGACCCTCAATCCAATCGCTCAAACAGCCGTTAAATTCCGTTTACCTCGGGCTTTCTCGCCGGGAGGTTGCGCCTTGTCGCGGTTTTGCCTAATCGAACCTTATGCGATGGGACGCCCGATGACAGCGCGCGAAGAGCCGATCTCGACGAAGCCCGGTGACGCGGCGTCGCGCGACAAGCTGCTGATCGTCGATTTTGGCAGCCAGGTCACCCAATTGATCGCCCGGCGGGTGCGCGAGGCCGGCGTCTATTGCGAGATCGCGCCGTTCCAGAACGCCGCGCAGGCCTTCGCGCGTTTGCAGCCCAAGGCGGTGATCCTGTCGGGCGGCCCGGCCTCGGTGCCCGACGAGGGCAGCCCGCGCGCGCCGGCGGCGATCTTCGATTCCGGGCGTGCCGGTGCTCGGCATCTGCTACGGCCAGATGATCATGGCGGCGCAACTCGGCGGCGATGTGGAGAGCGGCCATCATCGCGAATTCGGCCGCGCCGAAGTCACCGTGGCGGCGCCGAGCCCGTTGCTGGAGGGCGTCTGGACAGCGGGCTCGCATTATCCGGTGTGGATGAGCCATGGCGACCGCATCACCCGGCTGCCCCAGGGCTTCAAGACGATCGGCGTCTCGCCGAACGCGCCGCATGCGCTGATCGCCGACGAGGCGCGGCGCTACTACGGGCTGATGTTCCATCCCGAGGTCGTGCATACGCCCGACGGCGCGCGGCTGATCGCCAATTTCGCCCATGCGGTCGCCGGGCTGAAAAGCGACTGGACGATGGCGGCGTTTCGCGCCGAGGCGCGCGAGGCGATCCGCCGCCAGGTCGGCAAGGGCAGGGTGATCTGCGGCCTGTCGGGCGGGGTGGATTCGGCGGTCGCCGCGGTGCTGATTCATGAGGCGATCGGCGACCAGCTCACCTGCGTCTTCGTCGACCACGGCCTGATGCGCGCGGGCGAGGGCGAGGAAGTGGTGCGGCTGTTCCGCGGCCATTTCAACATTCCGCTGGTCCATGTCGAGGCCGCCGCGCGGTTTCTCGAGCGCGCTGCACGGGGTCGAGGACCCCGAGGCCAAGCGCAAGACGATCGGGCGGCTGTTCATCGAGGTGTTCGAGGCCGAAGCCAATAAGATCGCCGCCGACGGGCGCGGCAAGGTGGCGTTCCTCGCCCAGGGCACGCTCTATCCCGACGTGATCGAATCGGTGTCGTTCTCCGGCGGCCCGTCAGTGACGATCAAGTCGCATCACAATGTCGGCGGCCTGCCCGAGCGCATGAACATGAAGCTGGTCGAGCCGTTGCGCGAATTGTTCAAGGACGAAGTGCGCGCGCTCGGCCGCGAGCTCGGGCTTCCCGACCAGCTTTGTCGGCCGCCATCCGTTTCCCGGCCCCGGCCTGGCGATCCGCATCCCCGGCGCCGTGACGCCGGAAAAGCTCGACATCCTGCGCCAGGCCGACGCGATCTATCTCGACGAAATCCGCAAAGCCGGGCTGTACGATGCGATCTGGCAGGCCTTCGCGGTGCTGCTGCCGGTGCGCAGCGTCGGGGTGATGGGCGACGGGCGCACCTACGACAACGTCTGCGCCCTGCGCGCGGTGACCTCGTCGGACGGCATGACGGCGGACTTCTTCCCGTTCGACATGGGGTTTCTGGGCCGCGCGGCGCACGCGGATCATCAACGAGGTGCGGGGCATCAACCGGGTCGTCTACGACGTGACCAGCAAGCCGCCGGGGACGATCGAGTGGGAATGATTTTGGCCCATCCGAGGGTATCCCAGGCTATCCCAGAAAACGCCATAAGCCACTGAAATAAATAAATAAATCAGTCACCACCTATCGGTGGCTATCGGGGCGCAGAAATCCGATCTGACGGGACGGCTGACGGTGGTCGACCCTATTGCCTCTCATCACAATCGCGACTACCGTCATGGTCACGCGGGCCTCTGACGGTAGTTTTTATCGTCTAGTGATCTGAAAATACACACGTTTTCTGATCTTCGGCGCGCCGAAATTGCCTGACGGTAGTTTTCTGGCGAGGTGTGGCATGCTGACGGACGTCGCAATTAAGGCTCTGAAATCAAAGGAAAAAGACTACAAGGTCGCGGATCGCGACGGGATGTATGTCCACGTCACGACCAAGGGCGCGCTCTCTTTTCGGATGGACTACCGTCTGAACGGGCGCCGGGAGACGATCTATCTCGGCAAATATGGACCCGACGGATTGTCGCTTGCCCGGGCGCGAGAGAAGTGCATCGACGCGAGGCGCAACATCGCCGATGGCATCTCGCCGGCGATCGAAAAGCAGCGCGAAAAGCGGCGGCTGAAGGAGTCCAAGAGTTTTGGGGAGTTTGGAGAGAAGTGGCTGACCGCGGCGCCGATGGCGGACAGCACGCGCGCGATGCGACGCTCGATCTTCGAGCGCGAGCTGCTCCCGGTTTGGCGCAACAGGCTGCTGACGGAAATCTCCCCGGATGACCTGCGAGCGCACTGCGCGAGCATCGTCGATCGCGGCGCGCCCGCAACGGCCATCCACGTGCGAGATATCCTGAAGCAGATCTACGGATTTGCGATCCTGCACGGCGAGAAGGTTGCCAACCCCGCGGAAGAGGTTGGCCCTGCGTCGATCGCGACCTTCGTGCCGAAGGATCGTTCGCTGTCTCCTTCCGAGATTCGGGTTCTGTTCAAGGTTTTAGAGAAAGTCCCGACGCTGCCGACCATTCGGCTTGGGATGCGGTTCTTCCTTTTGTCGATGGTCCGCAAGAGCGAACTGCAGGACGCGATCTGGGACGAGGTTGATTTTGAGAATGCTGTCTGGACGATTCCGAAGGAGCGAATGAAGCGCTCGAAGGCGCACAATGTTTACCTGTCGCGTCAGATGCTCGACATTCTCATTGCCCTGAAGACCTGTGCGGGAAACTCACGGTATCTGCTTCCCTCGCGATATGATGCGGACGCGCCGATGTCCCGGGCGACCTTCAATCGTGTGACCTATTCCGTTGTTGAGCAGGCGAAGCAAGAAGGCCTGCCGCTTGAGCCGTTCACGGTCCACGATCTGCGAAGGACGGGGTCGACGCTCTTGAATGAGCTGGGGTTCAACAGCGACTGGATCGAGAAGTGCCTTGCGCATGAGGACGGCCGATCCTCTCGCGGCGTCTACAACAAGGCCGAATACGAAGTGCAGCGTCGGCACATGATGCAGGAATGGTCGGACATCGTTGACGCCTGGATAAACGGGCGAAAGTACGTGCCGACGCTTATCCCGCCTTCGATGCCGGTTCTTGAGCCCGACCCGGCGCTTTGACGGGGCGGGAGCGGCGCTGCTGAACGTCGGGGTGTTTGGCGCGCGCGATCGGAACTGATCGGCGCGACGCGAGCCACGCCTCGACTTCCGCCAGATCCCAGACAACGCAGCGCGGCGAGAGAGCGAAGCGGCGCGGAAACTCTCCGCGCTGTTCCATCTCATAGATCGTGCTGTCGGCGAGCGGCACCATTTCCCGCAACTGATGCCGCCTTATCGTGCGCTTGATCGATGCTTCCAAACTCGTTGCCATCTCGATCTCCTTGGGTGTTTCGAGCGAATTGAAAGCGATCGTTGGCAAAAGAAGGAAGAGCTAAAACTGAACCATCGGGAAGTAGCGGGCCTTGGCGTAGAAATAGGATGGTCATCTATTGCTTTTGCGATTTGCCGCAGTTGTCGTCACCGCAATGTCGGGTGTCACGTTTGTGACCGGATTGAGGCAGGAGGCCGACGAGGCTGACCTTTCCGGCCCGGCGGAGTATGCTAAAATTCGAGTTCGTCCGAAGGGTGGGGTCGGAGCGGCCGTGCGGGCCTGGGCAGCACCCGAGACGATGTACGCCCAAACGCAGGCCATCGAGCGGGGCGTGCAACCGCGGGAGCGTTTGTCCGCTGGGTAATCTGCGTGAATGCCTCAAGAGCGAATCGGCCACGCCCCGGACCTCGATGGAAGCAACCCTCGCGGATCATCGCTTCCCGCCACCGAGCTGACGACGAGTGTTTATGTGAAACTGGCGTAACCGCATGCATCGTGTGTTCCAAGCGTTTATCGACGGCCTTGCCGCCAGCGGCGACACCGAGCGTCTCCGTACCGTGCTCGCCGATGCGGGTGCGGCGCTCGATCTGAGCTGCTTCGCGTATCTTTCCATGCCGTCGAGAAGGGGCGATGCGCCCGAACTCATCTCGAACTACCCGGTCGAGTGGACCGATCATTATCTGCGGGAACACTATGAGCGGGTCGATCCGGTCATTGTCGAGGCGCTGACAGCCACAGAGCCGTTCGAGTGGGGACAAGAATTCACGGTGAAGCGTCTGTCGAAGCCGCAATGCGCGCTGCTCGACGAGGCGGCGCAGTTCGGGATCCGCTGTGGCTTCACAGTGCCCGTCCACGACTCCCGTGGTCCGGTCGCGGCGGTCACGTTTGCCGCGGACGAACGCCGCCCGGCGTTCCAGCGCTGCATCGAGCAAAATCGGCTCGTGCTGCAGCTCATGGCGATGTATTTTCATGCTCACGCACGCCGAAGGCTGTCGATCAATCGGGTCATTGATGGTGTCGCGTTGTCGCCGCGAGAGCTCGAATGCCTCGAATGGGCCGCGCAGGGTAAGTCCGCATGGGAAATCGGACGCCTGCTGAATATTTCCCGCCGCACGGCGGCGTTTCATCTCGACAATGCGAAGATGAAGTTTGGCGTCAGGACGATATGCCAGGCCGTCGCCAAGTTGGCCGCCTCTAAAGCCGCCACCGAATAGGTTCCATTCTCCATCCCCTGTGCAACTGCACAGGATGTGGGCTGCCCCGCTGATCGCCTTCTATCGCGCAGGACAAAACCTGCCAGGAGGCGAACATGCTCCAACTCATCAGTCCCGATCGCTATGGCGAGTTCGTTGACGACCTCGCCGAAATGCACCGGCTTCGTTACCGGATTTTCAAGGAACGGCTCGGCTGGGACGTCGAGGTCAGCGGCGACATGGAGATCGACGAATTCGATGCCTGCCGGCCGGCGTACCTGCTGCAGAGGGATGACGACGGCCGCATTCAAGGGTGCGTGCGGCTTCTGCCGACAACCGGCCCAACCATGCTCCGCGACACCTTCCCTGTGCTGCTGGACGGACAGCTTGCGCCGGCGTCCGATACGATCTGGGAGAGCAGCAGGTTCGGCGTCGATCTCTGCTCGCGAGACGAGAAGACGGGGCACAGCATCGCGAGAGCGACGTATGAGCTGTTCGCCGGCATGATCGAATTCGGCCTGATGCATCAGCTCACGGAGATTGTCACCGTGACGGATGCGCGGATGGAGCGAATCCTCTGCCGGGCGCGCTGGCCATTGCGGCGTCTGGGCTCGCCGCGGGCGATCGGTAAGACGCTTGCAGTCGCGGGCTATCTCGAAGTGTCCCAGGAGCGGCTCGCGTGCGTTCGCGAAGCCGGCGGTCTTACGGGGCTGACACGCGTCACGGGCGGAGATGCCCACGACGCAAGCCCAAGTGAAGCGATGGGCGCCGCTGCGTGACCGTGCGATCGGCAGCCGGAGGGTCGGGCCGGCGATCACGCGAGCGCAAGCGACTAGATTGCTCGGCGATCGACCACGGCGCGGCTGCCGATCCATGCATGGGAGGCGCAGAGTGAGATTTGCAAAGCCTGTCGGACATGGATATCCGTGATCTCATGTATCTGGAGGCGTCGGCAGCCGCGGGCAACTTCACGCGTGCCGCCAAGTCCCTTCGAATCGATACGTCCACGATCAGTCGCCGCGTGGGACGATTTGAGGACGAACTCGGTCTCGCGTTGTTCGAGCGCGGGCATGACGGGGTTCGGTTGACCAGCGGGGGCAAGGCGGTATTGCCGCACATCCGGCGCGCACTGGCTGAGCTCGATGCGATCAGACATGCCGGCGATCAAAACGGCACCGGCATAGTGGGCGAAGTGCGCCTTGCGGTGCGCATGCCGCCGATCGGCGAGCCTCTTCGCAGCCTGTTGCTCGGGTGGCGGGAGAAATACCCGGAAGTCGTGCTGACTGTCGCGGAAATGAACGAGTGGGAGATCCAGACAGCCATACAGGAGCGCCGCATCGATGTTGCTCTGATGACAAGCCACACGCTATGGCCCGACGCCGTCACGGCGCCGCTCTACCGTGAGCGCGTGGTTGCGGCGATCCCTCGTGAACATCCGCTCTCGAATGAAGAGGCGCTCGATTGGGAGAGCTTGCGGAAGGAAACCTTCCTGGTTCAGGGCTGGGACAACAGTCAGTCCGCGCGCGAGTTCTATGCATCGTTCATGGGCAGTGGCGTCAGGTTCTACGCCCACGCCGTGAGCAAGCAGTGCGTGTTCGCATTGGTCGGAGCCGGATTCGGAATCACCCTCGCCACGAGGAGCCAGTCCGAGGTCGTGTTCCCGGGCGTCGTGTATCGGCCGATCCGGGAGGAGAACGCCTGGGTGCACGTTGAGCTTGTTTGGTGTCCCGACGCCGAGGATCCTACCGTCGGCCGGTTCGTCGCCTTCATGCGCGACGAGGCACGCTCACGCCGTCTGTTCTGATCTGGATTTCCCAGGGTGCGCTGTTTTCGAGATCAACTCTGTCCGCCGCAGTTTCGCGAAGGCGCGGTCGGTCGCCATGAACCGCGCCAGCATGGGGCCGATTAGCTTCGCGGGGTCGACCACTCCTTGGTCGGTTTCGCGCCCAAGCGCATTGGCGTACGCAACGAGGTCGCGATGAATGGCGGCCGGCAGCTCGATTGTCAGCTTGACCGGCTTGTCGTCCGGGATCGTTCCGAGCTTCAGCTTCGCCATGTTGCTTCCTCACGCGCCGTAGGGTTCGAGGACGAGATCGTGGGTGACCATCACGCGCACCGGAAAACCAGGCCTGATCGTGATCGTCGGCTGGATGTTGAGCGAGCGGCTAACCACCTGCTGGCCGGTCTGGTTGACGCTTTGCGACATCCCTTGCTGAATGGCCTCGGCCAGCGAGCCGTTGTTATTGCCGCTCATGCCGGCTTCTGACCCGACGCTCAGGATGGTCGAGAGGATCGCGGCCTTGAACAGCGTGCCCCAGTGGTTGTCGACCTCGTCCTCGAGGCCCGCGTAGCCCTCTGTATCCGCTCCAGGCTGACGCTCGAGCACGATCGAGCGGCCGTTGGGCATGATCAGGCGGTTCCAGACCAGCAGCGCGCGCGACTGGCCAAAGGCGATCTGGGCGTCGTATTGCCCGATCAAACGCGCGCCCTGCGGGATCAGCAGGAATTTTCCGGTGGGACTGTCGTAGACATCCTCAGTCACCTGTGCGGTGACTTCGCCGGGCAGATCCGATCGCAGACCCGTGATCAGCGATGCCGGAATCACCGCGCCGGCCTGCAGCACGTATTGGCTGGCCGGCGGCTGGATCCGATCGGGACTGGTTGTCCGTCGATCGACGTTCCCGTTGAGAAAAGCGAGCTTGTGATCCTGGGACGTGAGGTCGGATGATCCACCGCTTGCCGCCGCGGGAGCAGACTGCGCCGACGCCGGTATCGGCGAAGGCGACGCGGTCTGACCGACATTCGTCGTTGCAAAGAGGTGGCTCACCCGCGCCGCTTCTTGCTCCTGGGCAATGCGCTGTTCCTCGGGACTTGGTCCCGCCGCCGGCGCGGGCATGCCGGGCGCGGGTGCGCCGGCATTCAGGATCGGCCGCCCAAGGTCGCCCGGAAGCGGCGGCCCAAGCTGGGGAGCGGGTTTCGGTAGTCCCGTATAGTCTCGAGGAAGGTTCGCCAGTCCGTCAGGCGTGTTGCGATTGTTGGTATTGTAGAGTTCGGAGCCGGTTGTCTGGTGTTGAGGTTTCAGGGCGAAGAATAGAGCGCCGCCGATGCCGATCGCGGCAGCGGCTCCCAGGCCCAGGAGCACTTTTCGCGACAGCCGGGTGACGGGCGGTCGGCTCGATCGCAGCCGCATTTCCTGCGCGGGCCGGTTGGCTTCGGATGGTCCGCCTCCGTCGTCATGGGGAGCGTCCGTCACGACTGCGGCCTCCCGTCGGTGCGGACGATCCGCACGGTCTGCTGGTGCTTGCCCCCGAGTTTGAGCTCTGCCGCGCCGAAGAGTCGGTCGACGATCATGTGGTTGCCCTTGACGCGATAGTTGACGAGCTGGCCGTCACCCTCGGCGCCGATGACCCAGAGCGGCGGCAACTCGCCCTGACTGATGCCGCTCGGGAATTCGATGAACACCTGGCGTCCATCATCGAAGGCGCGGAGCGGCCGCCAGGCGGGATTGTCGCCTTCGATGCGATACCGGAAGTTCAGGGCGTTTATGTCGACGCCGGTGGCGACGGGCGCCGCTGCGTCGGCCGCAGCGTTCTGCTGGCGAAGCGCGATGAGCTGGTCTTCCGCATAAGCCCAGGAGACCGAGGCCATGTAGGTCTTTTCGTCCGAATGCAGCTCGAGATGGTAGGTGCGGCGATCGGTGTTGATCACGAGGTTGGTGATGAGATCTGCGCGCGTCGGCTTCACCAGGATGTGGATGCGCTTGGCCGCCCCAATACCGCTCTCCGTGTCACCGATGATCCAGCGTACGGTGTCGCCGGCGGCGACGGGGCCGGAACCGACAAGCTGTTCACCCGGCTCGAGCGCGATGTCGGTGATTTCGCCCGGCGCGGCATAGACTTGATAGAGCGCGCCATCGGAGAAAGGGTAGACCTGGATGGCGTTGAGATAGCCCGCCCGGGTCGGCTGGATCCGGGCCGCGCCATTCGCCTGATCGACACGCGCGTGGGGATCGGCTGCCTCGGGCGGTGCGGTCCGTCCGGCTGGAATTGGTTTGAGCTGGCCCGGTAGAGGCAGCGGCTTCGGTAGCTCGACGATCTGCACGGGCCTGGGTGGATCGGGTTGAAGCACCGCCTGCTTCGGCGTGTTGTCGTAGCTGATCTCAGGCGGCTTCCAGGCGGTGGCGCATGCGCCGAGCGAGACGGACATAAGCAATAGGGTTGAAAGCGTGGCGATGCGCATCAGCCGAGCTCCTTTGACCAGTTGAGGGCGTGGACGTAGACGCCGAGCGGATTCTTCTTCAGCCGATCGGCGTCGGTCGGCGTCTGCACGACGATGGTGAGGATGGCGCTCCACCGTTCCGTGGAGGCGAGCGCGTCGTCGACATAGCGGCGCTCGACCCACTCGACGCGGAAGCTGTTGTCGGAGGCGCGGATGACGCTCGCCACCTCGACGGACACCTGAGTTTTGCCGATCTTCGAGAACGGATCGTTGGTGCGGGCGAAGTCGTTGAGGGCGAGCGCGCCCTTGTCGGTGACGTAGTTGTAGGCGTCGAGCCAATCCTGGCGCAGCACCACGGGATCGGCGGGAATGCTGCGCACCTCCTCGATGAAGCGCGCGAGGTGCCAGGCGATCTGCGGGTCGGTCGGCTGATAGTCAGCCGCGGCCGGCGCCACCGCCTGTGCCTGGCCGAGCTTGTCGACCTGCACGACCCAGGGTGTGATCGTGCCGCGCGCGGACTGCCAGACGAGGCCGCATGCAAGGCCACCGCTCAACGCGAGTGCGCCGAAAAAGGCGAGCCGCCAGTTCTTCGCCTGGACGCGGGCGGAGCCGATGCGCTCGTCCCACACCTGGCCGGCCTTTTGGTAGGGCGTCTCTGGCTCGGGCGTCTTGCCGTAGCGCACGGTGGATCGTCGAAACATGGGTTTACTCCCCCTCGGAAAGGTCGACCTGGCTGCCGCCGCTCGGCCGATCGCCGGAGCGGATGGCATGGTCGGCGGCGGTCACGCCGCGGTTGATGGTCTGGCTGCGCTTCATGCGCTGGGCCCAAGCTGGGGGGCCGTCGGAGCCGCCGCCGGACGCACCTGAAGCAGCCGTTGCACTGGCGCCGCCTTGGGACGCACCGCCGCGCATGACGGCGCGTTCTCCGGAGGCGAAGCTCTCTTGCAGGCTGGCCGCCGCGCGGCGCAGCGGGCTCATCGCGACGGATCCCGCCGCCTGGGCGACGCCCGCCGCGCCACCGGCCCGGTAGGCGGCGGTCGCACCGCCGGCCACCGAAGCGCCCGCGCGAGCCGTTCCGGCGATGGCGCCACCCGCCGCGGCGAGCCCGCCTGCCGTCGCGGCAATTCCGGCGGCGCCGATGCCCGCCACTGCGAGGCCAGTCCCAACGGCGGCGCCCGCGCCGAGCTGGGGGCCGCCGGCGATCAGGCCGTTGGCAATACCGGGACCGAAGATGGTCAGGCCAAGCAGCGACAACGCTGCGAGGATGAGCGTCAGCGCGTCGGAAATCGTCGGCGGATTGTTGAAGCCCGCGGTGAACTGATTGAAGATCGTGGAGCCGATGCCGATGATGACGGCGAGCACCAGGATTTTGATGCCGGACGACACCACGTTGCCGAGCACGCGCTCGGCCAAGAACGCGGTGCGGCCGAAGAGTCCGAACGGCACGAGCACGAACCCGGCGAGCGTCGTCAGCTTGAACTCGATCAGGCTGACGAAGAGCTGGATCGCCATCACGAAGAAGCTGATGACGACGATCAGCCAGGCGACGAGCAGAATGACGATCTGCACCAGGTTCGCGAAGACGCTGGTGAAGCCCATCATGCCGGAGATCGCGGTCAGGATCGGCTTGCCGGCGTCGATCCCGACCTCGGCGATCTTGCCCGGTTGAAGAAGCTGCGCGGCACTCATCGTGCCGCCGCCCGCCTCGATGCCGAGACCGGCGAAGGAGTTGTAGATGATCTGCGCGAGGTTGTTGTAGTTGCCGATGATGAAGGCGAAGACGCCGATATAGAGCGTCTTCTTGATCAGGCGCGCGAGCACGTCCTCGTCCGGCGCCATCGCCCAGAACAGGCCGGCGAGCGTGATGTCGATGGCGATGAGGACGCCGGCGAGCCAGCGCACGTCGCCTTGCACGAGGCCGAAGCCGGAATCGATGTACTGGGTGAACGTCCCCAGGAAATTGTCGATGACGCCGGTGCCGCCCATATCGCTTACCTGTCGGAGGATTTCGGTGCTGCGGCCGGCGGGGCCGCGGCGCTCGGGGTGGGCTGATAGGTGAAGAAGCGGCGGCGGCTCTCGGCCCAGGCGGCTTCGCAAGCGGCGTCATCCTTCGCCTGCGTGGCGAGCGCCTGACACCGCTGCAGTTCCGTCAGTGAGCGGATCGGAGGCTGCCGCCGGACTCACGTTCAGGCCCTGGACGCGCGACTGCGCTCGTCCGAAAGTGCAGCGCCGCGGCAACGATCGCGACGGCGACCAGGGCGAAGCCGGCGGCGCGACCGATGGCCGGCAGGTTGAGGAGACGGCCGCGCATCAGTGGAACATCTGCGCGGAGCCGGGCTGATAGCCGGAGCCGTAATTGAGGAAATTGGTGGTCTGCGCCTGCGCTTGAGCCTGCGTTTCGAGCGTACGCGCCGCATCGAGGCTTTGCGCTCGGGCGATCGATGCCATGAGCGCGGTCAGATCCGCGAGTTGCGTGGTTTGGAGGGCGACGAGCTGGTTACCGGACTGGGCGGCCTGAAGTGCGCCGGTGGCCGACTGGCTCGACGAGACGAGAGCATTGATCTGCGTGCGGGTATTGTTGAGGTTCGTGACCACGCCGGCCTGCACACGCATGGTGTCCTGGAAGCTCGCGAGCGCGTTCTGCCAGCGCGTCTGCGCGTCGGCGAGAAGCTGCTGCGACGAAGTCGAGCCGGAATAGGCTTGCGGATAAGTCTGAGTGAACGCCTGATCGATCGTGCGTCACGCTGTAGGCGATGCGCTGCGCCTGCGCGAGAAGCTGCTGGGTCTGCGTGATCTGCTGCTGGAGTTGCGCCAGGGACGAATAGGGCAGGCTCGCCAGGTTACGCGCCTGATTGATCAGGGACGTGGCCTGGTTCTCCAGCATCTGGATTTCATTGTTGACCTGCTGAAGCTCGCGCGCAGCGGTCAGGATGTTTTGCCCGAAGTTGGTCGGGTCGAACACGATCCACTGCGCGTGGGCGGGAAAGCTGAAGGCGGCTATGGACAAGGCGGCGACGCCGGCGATGAGACCGGCACGCAGGCGACGCGTAATCATGACGAAACCTCTTCTTTGCGGGTGAGCATGTCGGCCGCCCAATCGAGGTCCTTGCGGCGCAGCCATGCGGCGGCGAAGCCGTCGCGACCGTGGGCGGCGAGGATCTCATCGATGGCGGTCTGGTCGGTCTTCGACGAGGCGGCGGTGAAGGCGAGCGCGACTTCGGAGAGGCCGAGCTCGAACACGCGATTGCCGCGGCGCGACTGGCAGTAATATTCGCGCTTCGGCGTCGCCCGGCTCAGGATCTCGATCTGCCGGTCGTTGAGACCGAAGCGCCGATAGATCGCCGCGATCTGCGGCTCGAGCGCGCGTTCGTTTGGCAATAGAATCCGGGTTGGGCAGCTTTCGATGATCGCCGGCGCGATGGCGCTGCCGTCGATGTCGGCGAGCGACTGGGTGGCGAAGATGACCGAGGCGTTCTTCTTCCGCAGCGTCTTCAGCCACTCGCGGAGCTGGCCGGCGAAGCCGGGATCGTCGAGCGCGAGCCACCCTTCGTCGACGATGAGCAAGGTCGGCCGACCGTCGAACCGATCTTCGATGCGGTGAAACAGATAGGACAGCACGGCCGGCGCCGCGCCCGCGCCGATCAGGCCCTCGGTCTCGAAGGCCTGCACCTCCGCTTCGCCGAGACGCTCGCGTCTCCGCATCGAGCAGGCGGCCCCAGGGACCGGCGACGGTGTAGGGCTGCAGCGCCTGCTTGAGCGCATTGGACTGCAACAGCACCGACAGGCCGGTGATCGTCCGCTCCAAAACCGGCGCGGAGGCAAGCGAGGTCAGGGCCGACCATAGATGCTCCTTCAGTTCGGGGGTGACGGTGACGGATTCGCGGGCGAGCAGTGTCGCGACCCACTCCGCCGCCCAGGCGCGCTCGCCGGCATCGTCGACGCGTGCCAGCGGTTGCAAGGCGACGGGTGCGCTGGCGTTGTCGGCCAACGCGCCGCCGAGATCGTGCCAGTCGCCGCCCATGGCGAGCGCGGCCGCGCGGATCGATCCGCCGAAATCGAACGCGAAGACCTGCGCGCCGGCATAGCGCCGGAACTGCAGCGCCATCAGCGCGAGCAGCACGCTCTTGCCGGCGCCGGTCGGGCCGACGATCAGGGTGTGGCCGACATCGCCGACATGAAGCGAAAAGCGGAACGGCGTCGACCCTTCCGTCCGTGCGAAGAACAGCGGCGGCGCCTGGAAATGCTCGTCCCGTTCCGGCCCGGCCCAGACCGCCGAAAACGGCATCATGTGCGCGAGGTTGAGCGTCGAGACCGGCGGCTGGCGGACGTTGGCGTAGACATGGCCGGGGAGCGATCCGAGCCATGCCTCGATGGCGTTGACGCCCTCGCGCATGCAGGTGAAGTCGCGGCCCTGGATGGCCTTCTCGACCAGACGCAAGCGCTCATCGGCGATCCGCGGGTCCTCGCTCCAGACAGTGACCGTGGCGGTGACATAGGCCTCGCCGACAAGGTCGGTGCCGAGCTCCTGCAGCGCGGCGTCGGCATCGAGCGCCTTGTTGGCGGCATCGGAGTCCATCAGGACCGACGCCTCGTTGGTCATGACTTCCTTGAGGATCGCCATGATCGACTTGCGCTTGGCGAACCATTGGCGGCGAATCTTGCCGAGCAGCCTGGTCGCGTCGGTCTTGTCGAGACAGACGGCGCGTGTCGCCCAGCGGTAGGGAAAGGCCAGGCGATTGAGGTCGTCGAGCAGGCCCGGCCAGGTCTGCGACGGGAAGCCCATGATCGTGAGCGTGCGCAGATGCGCGCGGCCGAGCCGCGGCTCGAGGCCGCCCGTCAGATCCTCGTCGACCAGGATGGCGTCGAGATACATCGGCGTCTCGGGCACGCGCACGCGCTGGCGACGGGTCGAGACGCAGGAATGCAGGTAGGTCAGAGTCTCGCCGTCATCGAGCCAGTCGGCTTCAGGCATGAAGCCCTCGATCAGCGCGAGCACGCGATCGGTGCGGTCGATGAAGCCTTCCAGCACCGCGCGCCAATCGGCGCCCGCATGCGTGCGGCCCTCATAGAGCCAGCTTTCGGCGCGCGCGGCGTCGTCGGCCGGCGGCAGCCACAGCAGTGTCAGGAAATAGCGGCTCTCGAAATGCGCGCCTTCTTCCTCGAACTGCGCGCGACGCTCGGCGTCGACCAGGTCCGACGTGCTGTCGGGGAATTGCCCGACGGGATAGCGATGGGCCGGCACGCGCTGCGCCTCGATGAACACCGCCCAGCCGGAGCCGAGGCGGCGGAGCGCATTGTTCAGACGCGAGGTGATCGCGACCAGCTCGGCCGGCGTCGCCGAATCCAGATCGGGTCCGCGAAAGCGCGCGGTGCGCTGGAAGGAGCCGTCCTTGTTGAGGATGACGCCCTTCTCGACCAGCGCCGCCCAAGGCAGGAAGTCGGCGAGACTTTGCGTGCGATGGCGGTATTCGGCGAGGTTCATCATCGATCGAACCTCACGAGACCAGATGCTGCGGATAGCGGAGGTGCCGGCGCACCACGTCGACGAAGGCGGGATCGCGCTTGGCGGCCCATACCGCCGCGACATGGCCGATCAGCCAGATCGCTGCCGCCGACGATCCAGAGGCGAAGTCCAAGCCCGACGGCGGCGGCGAGCGTACCGTTGACGATCGCGACCGCGCGCGGCGCGCCGCCGAGCAGGATCGGTTCGGTCAGCGCGCGATGGACGGGCGCGTAGAAGCCGATGATGGGCGCATCCTGCTCCATCACAGCAGCACTCCGCCGCCGAACTGGAAGAAGGTCAGGAAGAAGCTCGATGCGGCAAAGGCGATCGACAGGCCGAAGACGATCTGGATCAGCCGGCGGAAGCCGCCAGAGGTTTCGCCGAAGGCCAGCGTCAGGCCGGTGACGATGATGACGATCACCGAGATGACCTTGGCGACCGGACCCTGGATCGAATTCGAGGATCTGCGTTGAGCGGCTGCTCCCAGGGCATGTTGGAGCCGGCGGCGTAGGCCGGCGCGGTGGCGAGCGCGACGAAGACGAAGGTCGAAGCCGTGGCAAGCGCACGGCGGGCACGGTTGAGCAGCATCACGGTTCTCCTGCGGGGATGAGGACGTAATCGCCGGTCGGGCCGAGGCCCTTGACCGCGGCCAGCTCGGCGAGCCGTCGCGCGGAGCCGCGGCCGGCGAGGACCGCGATGAGATCGATGGTCTCGGCGATCAGCGCGCGCGGGACCGTGACGACGGCTTCCTGGATGAGTTGCTCGAGGCGGCGCAGCGCGCCGATGGCCGAGCCGGCGTGCAGCGTGCCGACGCCGCCGGGATGGCCGGTGCCCCAGGCTTTAAGGAGGTCCAGGGCCTCCGCCCCGCGCACCTCGCCGATCGGGATGCGGTCGGGCCGAAGCCGAAGGGCGGAGCGGACGAGATCGGACAGCGAAGCTGCGCCGTCCTTGGTGCGCAGCGCTACGAGGTTTGGCGCGGCGCATTGCAGCTCGCGCGTATCCTCGATCAGCACCACCCGGTCGCCGGTCTTGGCGACCTCGGCGAGCAGCGCGTTGACCAGCGTGGTCTTGCCGGTCGAGGTGCCGCCGGCGACGAGAATGTTCTTGCGCTCGCGCACCGCGACGCGCAGCAGTTCGGCCTGGCCGCCCGACATGATGCCGGCGTCGACATAATCGCCGAGCGTGAACACGGCGACCGCCGGGCGGCGGATGGCGAAGCACGGCGCCGCGGCCACCGGCGGCACCAGGCCCTCGAACCGCTCCCCACTTTCCGGCAGCTCCGCCGAGACGCGCGGGCTGCCGGCATGCACCTCGACGCCGACATGGTGCGCGACCAGGCGCACGATGCGTTCGGCGTCCGCCGGCGTGACGCGGCAGCCGGTGTCTTCGAGGCCACCCGACAACCGGTCGATCCACAACCGACCATCGGGATTGAGCATCACCTCGACGATGGTGGGATCTTCGAGATAGGCGGAGATCGCCGGCCCGAGCGCGGTGCGCAGCATGCGCGCGCCGCGGGCGAAAGCTTCCGATCGGAGGGATATTGTCGTCACTCGAACCCCGTAAAGTTCGCCTCACTCGGAGGCGCATGTGTCAGCGGGGTTGATTAGAAAGAGCCGGAAATGGGTCTCTGCAACAACGATGATGAGGCGGGAGGGCTCTGGGATAGAAAGACATGCGCTCGGCAGAGCGTGCAATCACGGTGCCGGAGAGCGTGAGCGCTCGTGTAGGTCACCCCCCTGCCGGTCGTGATAGACTGCCAACTGGAGGGGAAATGGACAGTCCCAAAGACGGCGCTTCAGCGGCTGGGCGCCTCGATACGGCTGGCTCAGCGCAGCCGGCGTCGATATGGCCCAAAGTCACGACGGATTATCACGGCGCGCTTGTACGGCTGGCGACGATGCGCGCCGCAGGAAAGCAATATCTGCTGTTCGGCTATGTGGAGCTGTTTCCCCGCGATATCCCGGTTCCGGAGCGTTTCACGGCCGGAGAAACGCCATGGGCGGTTCCCAACATCGGCGGCGGTGTGACGCTTGCGGCATCGGCGCTGCCGATGTCCACTGCCGATGCGCTCACTTGGTATGAAGCGGCGGCCCACGGGCGGGTGACGATCCCGCTGACTGCGTCGCCGGTTGAGATCGCGGCGCCGCCCTTCGGCGTCGAGCCGGCCTTGGGTCGGTTCTGTGTGGGCGACACGGTTCCGTTTTCAGCACTATGGCATGGCGGACCGCGGGTTCATCGATTGGTCCCGATGGAAGATCCGGCGGAGGCGGTCCAGAGGCTTGGGTCGAGCACCGCCGCCCGCGAGTGGCTTGCCGCCAATGCTGGCTTCGATCCCTTCGAATACGAGGAGTGGCTTGCAAGCCTCTCCCTGCTTGCCCCCGACCCGCTGCTCTCAGGCGTCGGGCATTTCACGCACGACCGGAAAGCCAACGGCTCGGAGCGAGTGGTCCTTCAAGCGCACCGGCGCCACTATGATGATTACCCCGAAGCAGATGCTGGCGCGCTTAAGCTCATCATACTCCAACGGCGGCCCGCCGGCTGGACGGAGGTCTTGCTCGCCTCGTTCGACGACGACGGCTTCGCCATCAAGGGCTACCCAGAGCCGGTCAGCGAGACAGGGTTCGCGATCTCCTGTCCCACCCGCGGGCTCCTTCGCATGGTCCCACCGACATTGTGGATGGAGCAGATCAGCGTCGGCTTCGGGGTGGTCGATGCGGTGCTCGATGTCGAGGTGCCGTCGGGCGGTCGTCGCAAACCGGCGTCGCGCTACAAAACCAGCCGCGTGAAGGAAGCCGGCGGCGTGCATGTGGGAGAGGCGCTGCCTCTCTCCGGCGCGATCCGGATCGTTGAGCTGCAGGAGGCGCGCAAGGATCGCCTGCAGAGGCAGTCCGCCCCGCAACGGTTGTTCGGCGTCCACGAAACCGACAAGGACGATCTGACGGGCGACGATCTGGCCCGCATGCGCGGCGAGGCCGAATCCTATGTGGCGAACCTCGTGGCCGGGGCGCAGCGCCGCGTCATCTTCGTCGATCCGGATTTTGGCATGCGCGAACTCCAGAACTACGCGCTCCGAGTCATGCGCGATGGCGTGGAGGTGACGATTTTGACGGGCGCGCCGCACATGCGCAAAGCCAGGCCCGACGACAATGCAGAGGAACTTCCCCCAGAGGAGCAGACAGCGTCCTCCGTGCCGCCCGGCGTCCTGTTACTGGCGCAACTTCGACATGTGCAGGGCCGGCTCGGGCCGGGGGCGCCGAAGGTATTGGTGATGCCAAGCTCGAGGAAGCCTGTCTTCCACGACCGCTTTCTGGTGATTGATGATGTCGTCTGGGCGTCGGGACCGTCGTTCAACGAGCTCGGCGAACGCATTGGCTTGATAAGTCAGGTTCACGAGCCCCGGATTGTTATCGCGGCCATCGAACGCGTGCTTGATCGCTCCAAACCGCTCGCGGACTGGATCGCCGAGGCAGGACCCCCAGAGCTGGACCGGGATGGACCTGATGCCACGCACGTTTGATGACCATTTGCGCGATCGGCGCGCGCGGGTCGCTGCCTGGCTCGAACAGCGTACCGAGGCTGAAACCGCCACCGCCGTGTGCGAGCGCTGGATCGCCGATCTCTTGGCGCGGGATCTCATGCTCTATTCGCGGCAGGACATTGGTTCGCTGCCTGCCGATCTGAATCTTGTCGATCGGCTGTCCGTGGAAAAACTTGACGGGCTATCCGAGGCGCTCGCGTGGCAGATCGACGACGCGGAAGGCAGGGAGCCTGACGAAGCGGCTCTGATCGGTCATGCGCTGGCGGCCGCGAGCGGACATGCCTATGCGATCCATGGTCCCGGCAAGCTCGACTGGATTGGCCATTTCGTCGCGTCGATCTACGGCCCACTCTGGGAGGATTTTGCCGATTCCGCAGCCGAGGCGTTGGGTAGGAATCCCGACGCTCTGGAGGCGTTCGTCGATTTCATCGCCGCGATCGTCACAAGAGCCAACGACGCGCCGGACACCGTGACCGAGATTCCGCCGCGGCGCGCGTCTATGGCGTCGATCGTCGAGCAATTCGCGCGGGCGGGGAGTTTCCAGGAGGTTTGGGAGGCGGACCAGTGGCCAATCCTGTTCCGATCAGGCGATGCGTTCGAGATTCTGCGAAGAGCCGATGCCAAGCGCTTTGTGAGGATGATCGACCAACTGCCTCACCCGACGCTCGTGAGGCAGTGTCTCAGCAGTAAAGTGCTACTGGCTAGTCCGCACGATACCTTGATCCTGTTGCGGTTGGCGAACACGGCCTTCGATACGGACGGTCGCTGGCAGCGCTCGGGGATGGCCGCGATCTTGTTGCTGCAATCCGTGAGCGAACAACTGCTATCGGCGCGCGGCGAGGAGGAGGAGACCGAAGGCCTGAGCAACGGCATTGCACAGTTCTACAGCACTGTCGTCTGGGGTCCTCGACATCCTTTTTGCGCGTCCTGACGGTGTCGAACTCGCTTGGCACTGGCTTGAAAACCTCCTGCGCCAAACGCCCCGTGTTCCTCGTGCGGGCCGAAACGGCCCGCGTAAGCAGATGATCAATCGCATCGGGATTTTGGCGCATGCCCTCAGCAGCCGCATGACGCCTCGTCGCGACCAAGACGCGTGGATCAGGGAGACAAAGCCGCTGGAGCGGCAGTTTCGCGCCGTGGCGGTGCTGAGCGTAGCGGCATGCACGACGACGACCGCGGATATGGACGTCGGGTCCATCGCAAAAGGTCTGCTGAAGGGCGATGGCTTCGAGCTGACGCGCGCGCATGATCTCATTCAACTACCCGGCGCGCCTTTGCGAATCATTCCGGGCGATGTTCTGGCGAGACTCCCGAGCGCCCCCGCTTGGTTCACTAGCACTTGGTCTGCACTGAGGTTCGAGCGCGAACGAGCGTGGCGGGCCAGGCGACACAGCAGCGGCAATCCCGCCGAGATCATGGGGCTCTGGGGACTTGGCGCGATCGATCCCTCGTGACGAACGCCCAGTCACAGCCCGGTGACGCTGCCTGAGATGTGGCGCGCCGAGCGGAACGCTCTGGCTCCGAATATTCAAGGCTCCTCGATTTGCTTTCGTCCGGGTTGGTCGCGGCGACGTCGCTACTAACCTCGTCGGCAAGCTTGCGGCCGCGCGCCAGCCGCCGGCCGAGGGCTTCGACGAATCCGTCGTAGCGCTCGCGCCCTTTGGTCTGCGCGGCCGCGAGAGCGGTGTCCGGCAAAGCCGGCGTGCTCGTCAGCCAGAAGCGCACGAACACCGCCAGCGCCTCATTCGAGATGGTGACGTGCCGTTCGATCCGCTCCATCTGCCGCGTCATGCGATCGAGACGCCGCGCCAGCGCCGCCTCCAGTCGGTCGGCGCCGTCGGGCGACAGATGCGAGGCGAGCGCCGCCTCGACCACCAGCGCCTGCGGCACGCGCTTGCGAGCGGCATAGTCAGCGAGCTTGCCGGCGAGATCAGGGGGAAGACGAAACGTGTGCTTGGTGCGCATGGTCGTCACATCTGCATGTCGTCGCCTGGATCGAGCGAGACCTGGCGGGCGACGGTTCCGAAGGTGCGCTGCATGACGCGCTGGCGCTGAACCTCGTCGTCCGGCTCCTCGTCCGGGGGCTCGAACTCATGAACGGGCTTTGGCGGCTCGGGCACGATCTCTTCGTGTTCCGGCAATTCGGGTTCGCGCCGAATTCCGGCGTTGGCGGGATCTTCTGTGTCGGATGCCGCTGGCGCGACGACGGCGCCGGCCCAATCGCCGCCATGCGGGACCGGAAGACGTTCGTCGGTCGGTGGCGATTTTGGATTGGTCAGCGCCGGCGGCGGGAGGATGCGCGCCTGCATCTCAGGGTCTTCGAAATAGCGCGCCTTCTTTGCCCGGATAGGTGGGCAGCCGGAGATCAGAACGAGCTCGTCATCCGGCGGGAGCTGCATGACCTCGCCGGGCGTGAGGAGTGGCCGCGCAGTTTCCTGGCGCGAGACCATCAAGTGGCCGAGCCATGGGCTCAAGCGGCTGCCGGCATAGTTCTTCATGGCGCGCATTTCGGTCGCGGTGCCGAGCGCGTCGGAGACCCGCTTGGCGGTTCGCTCATCGTTCGTGGCGAAGCTCACCCGCACATGGCAGTTGTCGAGAATGGAGTTGTTCTGCCCGTACGCTTTCTCGATCTGGTTCAGGCTCTGGGCGATGAGGAAGCTCTTCAGCCCGTAGCCTGCCATGAAGGCGAGCGCGCTCTCGAAGAAGTCGAGCCGGCCGAGCGCGGGAAACTCATCGAGCATGAGCAGCAGCCGATGCTGCCGCCTCTTCGAGTCCAGCTCTTCGGTAAGACGCCGGCCGATCTGATTGAGGATCAAGCGAATGAGGGGCTTGGTCCTGCTGATGTCCGACGGCGGCACGACGAGGTAGAGCGTCACCGGGCGCTCGGCCTCGACGAGATCGCGGATGCGCCAGTCGCAGCGGCGCGTAACGGTGGCGACGACCGGATCTCGATAGAGCCCAAGGAACGACATGGCCGTGGACAAGCACGCCGGAGCGTTCGTTCTCGCTCTTGTTGAGCAGTTCGCGCGCGGCGCTCGCGACGACCGGATGGACGCCCGCCTTCCCCAGGTGGGGCGTCGTCATCATCGCCCGCAGCGTCGTTTCGATCGGCCGCTTCGGATCGGAGAGGAAGTTGGCGACGCCGGCGAGCGTCTTGTCCTTCTCGGCATAGAGCACATGCAGGATGGTGCCGACGAGCAGCGAATGGCTGGTCTTCTCCCAGTGGTTCCTTTTCTCCAGCGCGCCTTCGGGATCGACCAGCACGTCGGCGATGTTCTGGACGTCGCGTACCTCCCATTCGCCGCGGCGGACCTCGAGCAGCGGATTGTAGGCGGCGCTCTTCGTGTTGGTCGGATCGAACAGCAGCACCCGGCCGAATCGCGCTCGCCAGCCGGCGGTCAGGCCCCAGTTCTCGCCCTTGATGTCATGGACGATGGCGGAGCCCGGCCAGGTCAGCAGCGTCGGCACGACCAGGCCAACGCCCTTGCCCGATCGTGTTGGCGCGAAGCACAGGACATGCTCCGGGCCATGGTGGCGGAGATAGGCGCCACGCCAGAGGCCGAGAAGAACGCCGTCAGGATGAAGAAGCCCCGCCTTGCGAATCTCGCGCGCCTCGGCCCATCGCGCGGAGCCATAGGTCGTGACCTTCTTCACTTCGCGTGCGCGCCACACCGACATGGCGACCGCCACCACGAAGGCCGCGACACCGCCCGCGCCTGCGATGAAGCCGCCCGTGACGAAGATCTCGTGGGCGTAGGCGTCATAGGCGAACCACCACCAGAAGAAGGCGGGGGGCTGATAGACCGGCCACCCGAACAAAGTGAACCAGGGATGGCCAAGCTGCGGCTGGAAGGCGAGCTGCCAGGCTGTCCATTCCGTCGCGCCCCATACGAAGCCGACGACGACAGCGCAGACGAGAAAGATCTGGCCCCAGAGAATTTTGGTCGCGTTCATGGCGACACCAGATCAGCCGCATCGTGAAAGGCGGACGCAAGCCCGAACTGCCAGGGGTCGGGAGCCTGGACACGGTGGCGAAGCAATCGGACGGTGAGCGCTGCAATCCTCATAGTCCCAGCCCCCGTTTCCGGCCGAGACTCCACTCCACGTTCCCTCCGGGCGCCATGACGCCGCGCACTTCGCGGCCGAGTTCCTTCTCGAGTGCCGGCCGCCACGGCACGAGCTGGAAGCCGAGCCCGTCATCGATCATGGCGAACCGGCCGGAGGCGAGCGTCACCCGTTGCCGATAGACGCCCGAGACACGCTCGCCTTCCGCCGCGGGCTGATAAGCAAGTCCTGCCTCGGCCGAGAGTTTCGCCGCCGCGTCCTCCAGTTCCCTTCGCCGCAGGGTCGCGAGGAGATCGCGGGCAAAGATCACGCGCTGCCCCTGCCGGCGGGCGAGCCCTTCCTCGGCCAAATGATCGACACGCGCTTCCATGGCGTCGCGCACCTCGGCGCCGAACCCGCCGCCGCTGAGCGGCGGGTCCTTGGCAAGGAGCTGGCGGTCAAGCCAGGTCGCGCCAGACGCGGTCACCTGCGCCTCGACCGAGAAATCCGAGCGCGTGGCGAGCGAGAGGCGGCGTCGTCCGTTGGCGTCGTCGTAGACTCGCGCCTCGACGATTGCGCCGGAAGGCGCGTCGCCGGTCATCTCAAGATCGGAGAACTTGAGATGATGGGTGCGCCCATCGACGCCGGCGACGATCGCATAAGCGGTTCCCTTCAGCTCATCGTCGAGGCCGCGTTTCACGAGCCGGCCAAGCACCGGATCGGACGGCTCTTCTCCATGCAGAGCGAAGGTGCTGACATCCGGTTCGCGCCCGGCAACGCTCATGGCCTGGTGCATGGTCTTGATGATGTCGCCGCGGATGCCGAGCTGGCGGAGCGTCTGATCGAGCCCCGGCTTCAACGTCCAGCAGGCAGGCCCGACCGGGTCGGCCAAGCCGAGGCGTTCGAGCTTGGCAGCCCTTCCCAGCAACAGGTTTCGCAGCTCCGGGTCTTCGGCGTTGGGGCCTGGTCTCAGATCGGCGACGCCGCCGCATTCGTCGGAGATGTCGCGCAAGGCGCGGTCGAGGCTGGTCCAGCGTTCCGCCTCGACTTCCTTTTCCAGCGCAGTGCGGATCTCCTGCTCGCTGCGCGGACCAAGCTCCATGGTGACGCGCTCGGCGGCGCGATCTCGAAATCCCCGGCTGATGTATTCGCGGCTGATGACCAGGTCCTGACCGTCGTCGGCGCGGCCACGAATGAGGACGTGAACATGGGGGTTGTCGGTGTTCCAATGATCGACCGCCACCCAGTCGAGCTTCGTGCCGAGATCTTTCTCGACGTCAGCCATCAGCTCGCGGGTAAAGGTCTTGAGGTCCCCGAGCTCGGCGCCGTCTTCGGGAGAGATGATGAAGCGGAAATGATGGCGGTCATCCTCGCAGCGCTCGGCGAAGGCGCGTTCGTCCGCTGCGTCGGAGGCGGCGTCGAACATGCGCGCGTCCTCGCCGTCGCGCGTCACGCCCTCGCGCTTCAGGTACGCGATATGCTTTGGGAGCGGCGCGGAGCGGAAGCGCGTGCCCTGATGGCGGACGACGCGCGCCTTCATCACCACGCGCCGGGCGTTGGAACGCAGGCGGATCGAGACCGCCGCGCGCCGGCCGCGGCCGAACCGCGAGCGGCTGCGGCCCTGGCTTGAGCGGAAGCTGTTGCCGACATGCCCGGCCTTCTTCGCGGCCCGCATCACCTCGCCGACGAAGGTCTGCGGGCGCTTGCCGCCGCGGTTGCCGTGCTGGATGCGCCCAGGCCGGACGCGGAGATCGTCGTCGCGCGCCGTCATGAGCCTGAGCCTCGACCGGAATCCGAGGCGACGGCGCTCGGAGGATTGAAATCGTTCAGCTATTTGCAGAAAGCGCCAGCAGCGGGTGTTGGTGATGTTGGCGAATTCCTCAATCTTACCAACCACATGCGCCGCGCCGAGGGCCGGCCTTTTCCCTTGCCGTCCGTGGGTTGGGTTCCTGTGCCGCCCCTCCACCACACGCAAACCTCCGCCACAGCCCTCCAGAGCATGATCATCTCCGAGCGGGCTCATTGCGGCCGCTCCCTGGACGACAAGGCGACGAACAGCCCATCGGACTGCGGCGCGAGCGCGGTCCAGTCTTGCGCAGAACGCTCCATCGAGGGCCGAGACGATTGCGGCGTCGGTGCAGAGGGAGTGTCGCTCGGAGGACTCGATGGGCGCGAAGGAAACAACGACGCCTCGGTCCAGGACTTCACCACGGCGGCGAGAATGAGCGTGTCGTCGGTTGCACTTCCGCCGACGATTGGCGCGAGACGGGACAGATAGGCGCGCGTCTCCGCAGGCAGCGGCCGGCCGGTTGCGAGATGGTCTTCCCAGCGCGCGGGACCGGCATTGTAGGCCGCGAGGAATCCGGGAATGCCGTAGCGGTCGTGTAGCTCGCGCAGATAGGCGGCGCCGGCGATGATGTTGTCGTGCGCGTCATAAGGATTGCGGCCGAGACGGTAGCGCTGACTCAAGGCAGCCCACGTCTCGGGCATGATTTGCATGAGGCCGATGGCGCCCTTCGGCGATATGGCTCGCACGTCGCCGAAGCTCTCCGCGCGCATCACGGCGCTTATCCACGCCGCTGGAATGCCAAACCGCTGCGAGGCCTCGGCGACGAAGGCGGCGAACGGCGTGCGGGCAGCGACGATCACGACAGGCCGCGCGGTCGCAGGCTCAGCGCGCACTGTGTTGCAGCCGAGCGCCACCACAATCGCAAGACCGAGGGCGAGCGACACGTGGCGGCGGCGCGTGAATTCTGCCGGTGACGTGAGCGCGGCGAACGCGAACATGGCCGGAACGGAGGAAGGGAGTTTGCGGGGAGCCTGTGCGAGGCCTGCAATTGAGTTGCGGTCGAGTGGCACGATCAATCCTCCTCGCGGGTCCAGAGAGGATCAGCCCGGCCGACGATCGTGGTGACGGGGAGCAGGCCAAAATACCGGCCGTCGAGGGAGTCCTCGGACTGCCAGTTCATCAGGAAGACTTCGCCGGCAGGAATGCGCCGGCAGCCCTGCCAGACGGGAAGCGGTCGGCCGCTTCTATCGCGATTGAGGGCATCGCCCATGGCGATCCCGTCGACGGCGATTGCGCGATCGGTGCGGCAGACGGTTTGCCCAGGAAGCGCGAGCACACGCTTCAGCATCGGCACGCCCCTGGGCAGATAGCGGCGCTCGTCGAGGAAGCTCGCGAGGGCCTCGGGCGGCTGCACCACGACGAGTTCAGTGACGTGCAGCGCGCCGGCCGGATGCACGGCGTAGAGGCCGATCGGCACGCTGGCGCTGGCGTTCCAGATCAACCGCGGCAGCGGATGGAAGAGCGCTGATGCTCCGATGCCGAGCGAGGCGAAATACGTCGTCATGACGTAGCCGAAGCGCGTCATGACAGCACCCTCCGCCGCAGAAGCCAGGCGCGATGCTGGTCGCGGCTATAGGGACGCGGCTCGTATCCGGCGCCGAGGCGATTGTGGACGTGCCGCCAGTGATCCGGCGCAGCGTCGGCCGGATCGACGCCGAGCGCCTCGACTGCGTCGATCGCCGCGAACACACGCTCGACCTTGGGCCAGCCGCTGATGCGCAGCAGGATCTCGCCGCCGGGACGGACGAAGGGCAGCGTCTGATAGGCCTCGCCCGGCGCGATCGCGCGCACGATGTCGATGCGCGAGACGATGGTGCCGTAGTCGTTTGAGGCCCAGCGGACGAAGGCGAAAATCGTGTTCGGCGCGAAGCTCAGCACGCGGCGGCGGCGATCGATAATCGTCTCGGATACATCGCGGCCGAACCTGATCCAGTGCTCGACGCGCTTCTCGAGCCAGGTCAGCTCGACGGCCGTGAGGGCGTCGGGCGAACAAGGCGGTGCCTCCGTGAAGGCGGGATTCGCCATCATGTCTGTCCTCCATCGATTGCGGGGAATTCGCGGGCGAGCAGGTCGCGCAGCATGTCTGCGACGGTCTGGCCGCGCTGGAAGGCCGTGATCTTGATCCGGCCCCGCAGCTCCGGCGTCACGTCGACGGTGAGCCGCGCGGTGTAGAGATCGCCGGCGCCGGGCGCCGCAGCCGAAGGCTCGGGCGTGCGGACCCACGCATCGGGATCGGCCGGCCGAGCGGCGAAGCGGCGATTGGACGGGCGCGCGGTCATCGCATCACCCGATCGACTTCCGCGGCCAGAGCGGAGACCTCGCGCGCGGCGTGACATGCGGCGTCGACGTCGAAGACGAGGCGTCCGGTGCGCGCGGAGTCCGCGAAGGCGACGCGCTGGCCGATACGAGAGGCAAGCACCGGCGGATCGTGATCGGCGAGGCCGTCGGCAGTCTCGCGGGCGATCACGGTGCGCGCCGCGCAGCGGTTGAGCACGAAACGCGCGACAAGCTGCGGGCGGAAGATGCGCGCTTCCTGCAGCAGCTTCAGCATCTCGGCAGAGCCCCAGCCGTCAAAGGGAGACGGTTGCGCGGGGATCAGGACGAGATCGGCGGCGAGCAAGGCCGAGCGCAGCAGGCCGGCGACGCGCGGCGGACCATCGATGACCACGTGGTCGGCGTCGCGGGCGAGTTCCGGCGCTTCCCGGTGGAGGGTGTCGCGCGCGAGGCCGATCACGCCGAACAGGCGCGGCACGGCCTCCTTGGCGCGCTGCGCGGACCAGTCGAGAGCCGACCCTTGCGGATCGGCGTCGATGACCGTGACGCGCTTTCCCTGGGCCGCCCAGGCGCCGGCCAAGTGCAGGGCGAGCGTCGTCTTGCCGACGCCGCCTTTCTGGTTGAGGAGCGCGACGATCACCGCCGCTCCTCCTTCCCGGCTTTTCCCCGGCCGAGCGCGCCGCCAACAACAGAAGAGTTAGATTCTTCGTTAGACTCTAAGTTAGGCGGCGCGGAAGCATTTGATTGGCTTGATGAAAATGCCGTTTCCGGTTCCTGATAGCACGAGGATGCGGTTCCTGATGGCACGTGCCTCGCGGTTCCCGATAGCACGACCGCGTCCACAGCTTGTCCACAGGACCCTGTGGACAAGGAAGCGGTGCTGACGAAGGCGAGCAGCTCGCGGCCCCCGCTCGCGCGATCGACGCCGAGGCGATAGCCCGGCAAGGGTTGGCGGCGCGCGATGTCGCGCAGCTCGAAGGCGAAGCGCTTGAACGGCGAAAGGCTCGCCGACTTGGCATGAAGATGCCGGAAATCGAACCGCCAGCCTGCCGACTGCTTGCCGGCGTGCTTGCGCACGAGACGGTAGAGCCAGCGCTCCAGTCCGCCTGTCAGCGCGAAATATGCGCGGTCGATCGTCAGCACGAGCGCGTCGTCAAGGACGGCGCGATAGAACCAGTCCGGCACAATGAGATCGACGCCGGCGGCGTTGCCGTGTGCGTCCGCGTGCTCGGTCCACTCGTTGATCCAGGAGAAGCGGTGCATGCGCCGCTCGCTCACCTGGCGCAGCGAAGTGGCGACCGTGGTGGACTGCAAGCGGTCGAACGCGGCCTTCAGGCGATGATAGTCGCGCGCGCTGGTGCCGCGGCCGATGAACGTCAGAATCTCGTAGGGTGTAGCGGCCATCAGGCGCGACGTGCGCAGACCGGAATCGCGCGCCTGGACGATTTGTGAGGCGGCCCAGATCAGGACATCGGCATCCCAGATGGTCGCCATGCCGTGCTCCGGCACGGCCTCGACGCGGATGGCGATGTCGTTCATCCGGTAGTCGATCGGCGTGGTGCGGTGCGTCTTGGCGAGCGAGAAGAACGGATAGGCCATGAGGTCCTGCGCATCGCGCGGCGCGAGGTCGCCCGGCAGCGCCCGAAACAATTCGAGCTGCTCGCGTTCGGAGCGTGTGCGGTGGCGCGCCGTCATGGGTGACGTCAGCGGCGCGGCTGGCGGGCTTGTTCAAGTTCAGCGGCGGTGTGGCGGCGCGCGGGCAGCACGACGACCTTGCCGGGGTCGGACGTCGACGCCTTGGCGGCGGCGTCGACCCACGCTTGCAGGTCTTCGACGCGATAGACGACGCGGCCGCCGAGCTTCGAATAGCGCGGGCCGGTGCCGTAGATGCGGTGCTTCTCGAGCGTGCGGATGGAGAGGCCGACGAAGCGCGAGGCCTCGGGCGTGCGCAGGTAGCGCGGCGGCAAGCCTGCGAGATTGGTGGACATGGGATATCTCCGTGATCGTGTCAGGGGCTGCCGAATGGCGGCGGCCGTCGCAGACACGGTGGCGGAGAGCCTTCGATTGGGGGGATGGTGATGTCGCGGGGTGGTGAGATCGCCACCCCTGCGAGCGCCGCGTGGCTAGATACGGCCGCGGAAGGGATAGAGCAGCAGGCGGCGATAGCCGCCCTGCATCATCGCTTGGCCCAGGCGCGCGAGCCGCACGGTCCGATCGCGAAGGTCATAGGTCTTCCAGCCGCGCTCGGGCATGCGGCTGGTCCCGAAGAGAGCCTCGGCGATGTCCCGATAGCTCGCTTTCTCGAGGCGGCCGTCGAGCGCGCGCAGGGCGAGCACCAGGCGATCACGTCGAGCGGCGGGTAATATCGCCGGATCGCGCCCTGGCAAGCGGCCCGTTAAGCCGCGCCAAAGCCGGAGTGCGGCCGCCGCGCGGATCTCGAACAACCGGTCGAGCGGCAGGACGACGCAAGGGACTTGCTCGCCAGTTGGATTTCGAGGATGTGCAGGCGGAACAGACTGCCTCGCCGATTGATCAGCCGCTCCGGTCCATCTTCGGCAAGGGCCGGTCCGAGCGATAGGCCATCAGCTTGCAGGTTCGGGTCGGCGAGATCTGGCGGGAGCGGGGCTATGGGGATCACGCTCGGCAGGCTCGCCGCCGTCCACAGAGCTGGCCGTACGGCGCGACCGGGCTCGGGCATTACGAAATCGCACCCCCCAGCGCCGCGCGAAACCATCCAGTTCGTCGGCGCTGAGAGGACCCCGATGTCCGGCCTGTTCGAGCCTCCTGCGGTCGCCCTCGAAGGCCGGATTGCGGCTTAGAAATTCCCAGGCGAACCCGGGGGCATCGAGCGAACGCAGGTCCTCATAGGCTGCCGGCGAACGCCACTCGGCACGAGGCATGAACTGTCACTCCTCCATTCGACACGCTCGTCGGCGTCAGATGGAAGATTCGATTGCGAGGGGCGGAATCGCTACCACCACAACCGGCAACGCGCGTTGCCGGTTCGGCAAGGAACCCAAACTCAGTGGGGGGCGCCGCCGCGCAGGAGGTGGCGGTAGCCGTTCTCCGTCATCCAACGGGCGCGCGCCAAGTGGGTATCCCACGCGCGCCGCGCGCGGACCGGTTCGCGGGCGGGGTCGATGTGCAGGACCAGCTTCGCAACCTCCTGCCAGTCGGCGCCCTCCGTCGTCGGCGTCCAGCAGGCGCAAATAGGTCACGAGGTGCTGCTCGTCATAGCCGGTCAGGATGCCATCCGTCGGCGCCGCGTCGGCGACGGGTGGATCTAGCGGTGGAGAGTGCATCGTCGGCGAATCCATCGAGATCGTTCGGTATTCATGTCCCGCAAGCGTGGCCGCGTTCAAGTTCGGACGCGGGACCGCGTCCGCGCCGAACTGGTCGGTGCTTCGTTCAGGAGCATGATGCCGCGACCGCGGTCGGACTCGACGAACAGGATGCCGGCGGCTTCCAGCGCCCGGCGTACCTGATCGCGCGTTCCCTCGTGCACCGGGAGCCCGCGCTCGGACTCCAGGCGTTTCAGCGCGGTCAGCGCCACGAGGGCTTTCTCGGCGAGCATTTCCTGCTTCCAGTTCAGCAAGGCTCGCGCCGCCCGAACTTGTCGGCCGGTGATCATCCATGATCACCTCCGACAGACGACATGCGCGCACCAGGAAAACGACTATAATAGTCGCTTTAGGTCGCCGCAACGCGATAAATCGCTTGAAATTGCCATCCGCCGGGGTCGGCGGCTGTGGAGTTGCGAGGGACTGATTCGCGGGTCGAGCGGCCTGCGGTTTCCGTGAAGGGGCGCACGTGCAATTCCGGAAAGTCGGGTTTGTGGGTTGGCGGTGCGGCCGGCAGGACCTCCACACGAAAGCCCCGCCCGGCGCGGCCGGGCGGGGCGTTGCAGACGGGCCGGCTCAGTCGCCGTTGCGCTTGCTGGGGCGCGACCAGATGAGGGTGTAGCCCTCGCCGTCCTCGTCATCGAACAGGTTGGCGAAGATCGGCGCGTTGAAGGACGGATCGTCGAGCTTGAGCGAGAGATAGTCGCGGCCCTCGTTGGAGCGCTTCGACCAGGCGGCCCCGATCTCGGCCCGGCCCACGTAGACCCGGTGGCTGGGAGCGTTGTCGTTGGAGCGGTTGGTCTCGGGCACGATGCGGACGCCCTTGGTCTGCAGGCTCAGGGTGACGATCTCGCCCTGGAAGTCGGTGCCGACCTTCTTGAAAGAACCGATGTTAGCCATGTCACTTCTCCTTGCTGTTTTCGAGCCCGCGACCACCGCGGCCTCGATGGCGATCGACAGGCCGGGGACGATCGACGACGCACCCGCTCGCGGGCCGGAGCGCAGCGGAGGATGACGGCGGTGAGACTTTCTTGCCTCGCGAGGAATGGGCGTTAGCCCAGGGGAAGAAAGTCGATCCGACGGCGTTGCGGCTCAGGCGATCGAGGCGCAGCCGGTCTTCGGCCAGATCAGGCCATCACGAGGCCAGGTGCGTCCGTGCTTGAACAGCATCCTCGGGAGAAGACGTGGCGGATGTCGGTTGTCCTGCACAAGACGTCGGACAGTTCGGGCGTAGAGAAAGAAACCGTAGCGTAGGAAAAGGCGGGATCCGTTTGCCGCGCGCATACCGCAACGAGACGCTCCGTCCTATGGGTCACGGGCCGTCAGAGATCGAACCGACGCTGGCGAAGCGCGCGTCCGACGTGGGTCGTATGCTTCGGGACATGAGCACGCGTCCCTCAAGCGCCCGATCGTCACGCAACCTCAATCGACGATGAGGACGATGCTCATCCCTCGCGCGTCGCGGCCGTCAGAACCGGCTGAGGCTCGTTCTGCGGCGCTCCGCCCGACCGCAACGGAAGGGGCTCGGCGAAGACCGTCATGCGCGCCCAAGCCGTGCCGCCGATGAAGACCGCGCCGATCCAGGCGAAGACCTCGCGCCAGACCAGCGACGGCACGCCGATCTGCGACAGGCCGAGAACCGCGTGATAGCCGGCGATAGCCGCCGGAATGGCAAAGGCGGCGGCGATGGCGGCGCGCAGCGGCAGCGGGCGAACGACCGCGAACGCGATCTGGCCGATGCCGAGGGTGAGAGCGCCGGCGACAATGCCGACAAGCAGCGCGCCGATGACACCTGCGCCGCCATGAAACGCCGCCATCCCGGCCGTGAGTCCGACAAAAAACGGCAAGGCGTAAACGGCGAGCGTGAAGATCAGCCAGCAGAACAGGCCGATCCCGAACATGCTGAGGATAAGTCCGATGACAAGCATGGTGGTAGCCTCCGTGACAAAAGATGTGACGGTCGCGCCTTCCACCACCACCACGGCGCGCTTGAAGAATAGCCGATGGCGAACAGGGTTGGAATCCCGTTTATTTGCTTGGCAACCCCCCGTCGACCCGCGAAGGGAGACGGTTCGCGCATGGCATGTGAACTGAAAGAGTGGTGAGCCGCGCCCAGGGGAGACGGGACGGCGCTCACGCGCCGCCCTCGCCGAACTTCCAGACCGGAATGCCGAACTTCCTCGCCTTGTCGGCGAGATTGCCCTGGATGCCAGTGCCGGGGAACACCATGACGCCGATCGGCAGCACCTCCAGCATCGCATCATTGCGCTTGAACGGTGCGGCCTTGGCGTGCTTCGTCCAGTCGGGCTTGAACGCGATCTGCGGCACCTTGCGATTGGTCGCCCATTTGGCGGCGATCAGTTCGGCGCCCTTCGGCGATCCGCCATGCAGGAGTACCATGTCGGGATGCTTGGCGTGGACCTTGTCGAGCCGCTCCCAGATCAGATGATGGTCGTTGAAGTCGAGCCCGCCGGTGAGCGCGATCTTCGGTCCTGCCGGCAGCATCACCTCGGTCTCGGCGCGGCGCTTGGCGGCGAGGAAGTCGCGGCTGTCGATCATCGCGGCGGTCAGAGTGCGATGGTTGACCGATGATCCGGAGCGGGGTCGCCAGGATGATCCGGTGTGGACCTCGAAGCGCTCGGCGGCCTGGTCGCGAAAGAGCTCCATGCTGTTGCGGCGTTCGATCAGCGTGATGCCCTCGGCCGTGAGACGCTCAAGTTCGACCGAGCGCACCTCCGAGCCGTTCTGCTCGCGCTGACTCTTCTGCTGCGCCTGCTCGTTGTCGTCGAGCTCGCGTCCGATGCGGTCGATGGCGCGGTGGAACAGGTTGACCGTCGACCAGAGCAAGTCCTCGAGGTCGGGTTCGAGGCGCGTGTCGCTCAAAGTCGAGACCAGGGCGTCGAAGATGTCGGCGACAGCGCCCGCGACGGCGTCGCCTTCGGGAAGCGGTCTCGGGTCCGGCTCGTCGTGGAAGGGACGGAAGCCATAGAGCTGAAGCTCGTTGAGGACGTGATCGGTTGGGGATGAGCTGTGCGGCGGCTCGAATTCGGTGTCGTCGTGGTCGGTCGTCATGGTGAGGCCCTTTGCCGGATCGGCCGCGCCCATCGCGGCCTTCGTGGCGATCACCAGACGGCGGGCGGAACGGACCTGCACCCGGAGCGAAGCGGAGGGCCGGAGCGCCAGCGGAGGATGGCGAAGCCCGGCTATTTTGTTTCGCGCTGCAAAGGCCCGAAGGGCCGGCGGAAAATAGCCGGGCGCAGCCATTGCCGGGCCGGGCCGCCTGCCGTCCGATCGCCCTCTAGAAGGCCAGGGGCGCGACTCTGTCCGGCATCGTGGGCCACGCCCGACAGGCTACGAGGACATCGAAGGGCCGACGTTCACCCCGTCTCGGCCGTCGCCCACAGCATGAAGCGGACGACGTCCTGCGGCGCGAGCTGGATGCGCAGGGCTGCCCGAAGGTCGTCGATGCCGAAGGTGCGAAGATCCTCATTGAAATCGCCCAGCCTGGGCGACCATGCGATCGCCTCGATACCGGCGGCGTTGGCACGCCCCGTCAGAGCGGTCACCGCCGCGTCGCCGGCCGCATCGGCGTCGCGGGCGATGTAGAGCCGGCGTAGCGTCAGCGGGAGCAGCATGGCGGCGAGGTGATTGGCAGACAGCGCAGCGGCCATCGGCAAGGTCGGCAGCACGCAGCGCAGCGACAGCATGGTCTCGATGCCTTCGCCGGCTGCGAGCACGTCGTTCGCCACACCGAAGCGTACCGCGTTGCCGAGGAGATCGCCCATTGCGCGTCGCGGCGTGTCGATCGGCGCCTTGCCGCGTCCTGACGGATCGAGCCAAGTGCGGTGAGCGCCGGTGATCCGGCCGTCGAGATCGGTGACGCGGGCGATCATCGCCGGCCAGGTCTCGGTCGGCGAGTCCTCGTCAGGGCGATAGTAGCAGCGCGGGTGGAAGCGCAGGCTGCCGGCTTCGTGCAAAGCCGTAATGCCGCGATTGCGCAAATACGCTTCCACGAGAGTCCGTGCGATCGGCTGCGACATGGCGAACAGCCGTCGTGCCGCTTCGGGCGATCCAGTCTGGGTGGGCGATCGAGCTGGCTTTCGGCGCGGGGCTCCGGGTCAGAGCGGGGCAAGCTCAGGAAGCGGCGCGCCTCGTCGGCGACGTCGTGGAAATCGAGAAGGCCGCAGCTCTCGCGGATGACGTCGAGCAGATCGCCGTGCTCGCCCGTGGCGGCGTCGGTCCATTTGCCGGCCGCGCCCCTTCGCCGACGGTCCTTGAGCCGGACGAACATGGAGCGCCCCGGTGTATTGCGGACGTCACCGACCAGCCAGTAGCGGCCTTCGCGCCGACCGTTGGAGAGGTAGTGGCGGCATACCGCCTCGGCCTCGCGCGCGAGGCGATGCGCCAGTTCGGAAGCGTCGCGCGGCATCACGCGGCCTCCCGCTCGCCGACGCGCTCGATCGCGTAGCGGTCGAGCATTTTCGCCAGGACCTCCACGCCGCTCGCATCGGTCGGCACGAACATGCGCAGCTTCCAGGAGATGATCTCATGGAAGAGGCCGTAGGCTTTCAGCCGGTCGCGCATCGTGTCGTCGAATCCGAACAGCTCGATGCGGTTGGCGCCCATGACGCGGACGCGGCGGAGCTGGAGGCCCTCGGTGAGGTCGAGGATGGTCCGCCCGTCCATCAGCGGCGGCGAAGGCGGCATCCGGCGTCAGTGTCGGTGCGCCGGCTGCGAGCGCGCTTGCCACCCAGGCGGGCGACACCTTGCGTCCGATGATGCGCTCGCCCGCATCGGTCTGAAGCCGATAGACGCGCGTCGACTCGTTCGGCAGGCGCTTCCAGATCGGCAGGAGCAATCCCGCGACGATGTGGATCGTGCTGTCGGTGAACTCGGGCACCTCGGCAAGCTCGCGCTGCCAAGCGGCGCCGAAGCGTGTCGCGATCCGCTTCGACCCAGTGGCTCTCCGCCATCATCTTCAGAGGAAGGCTGTGGCTCTCCATCGGCCGGATCAGCCGCACGCGTCGTTCGATTTCGCCGTCGTCGAGCATGAGGCTCGGCGCCGGGACCTGCACGGCCGCGCGGCCCGAGCGCTCGTTGACCAGCAGCACGGCGCGTGGATCGGAGAGGCGATCCAGCGCCTCGTCCAGCGTCACAGGGCGATTGCGCTCGCGCTGGGTGACGATGAGCAGGCGGGTCTCCGCGCCGGTGCCGGGATGGGTGTAGATCGTGCGCCGATCGGTGACCACGAAGCTCTCGGCGCGGAGCGTCTCCAGCCCGACGTCATAGGTCCCTGACGCGATGGCGCCTTCGATGCGGGCCGTGAGCAATTGCTCGAAGGCCGTGAACAGCACGTTCTGCAGGTCGATTGTCAGCGCGAGCAGCCGATTGAGAAAGGTGGTGATCGGCGGCAGCTCGTCCTTGATGCCGTTGGCGTCCATCAGCTTCAGGCCGGTCGCGTCCTCGAAGGTCTGAAGCGAGCAGCCTTCGACCTTGCCCCTGACGAGCAGCATGTAGAGTTGGCGGAGCGCATCGCGCCCGTAGTGGCTTTCGAGATTGTCCTCGGGCCGGAACAGGCCCTGGCCGCCGGTCTGGCGCTGGCCGCGGGTGATGGCGCCAAGCGTGTCGAGCCGGCGCGCGATCGTGCTGAGAAATCGCTTTTCGGCCTTCACGTCGGTCGCGATCGGCCGAAACAGCGGCGGCTGCGCCTGGTTGGTGCGGTTGGTGCGGCCGAGGCCCTGGATCGCCGCATCGGCCTTCCATCCGGGTTCCAAGAGATAGTGGACGCGCAGCCGCCGATTCCGCGCTGATAGCTCGGCGTGGTAGCTGCGTCCGGTGCCGCCCGCGTCCGAGAAGACCAGGATGCGCTTCACGTCGTCCATGAAGGCGCTGGTCTCGCCGAGGTTGGCGGAGCCGGCGCGGTTCTCGACCATCAGCCGGTCACCCTTGCGGACGACGCGGCGCGAGCGTCCGGTGACCTCCGCCACCATGTCGGTCCCGAACCGCTGGATGATCTGATCGAGCGCGCCGGGCACCGGCGGGAGCGAAGCGAGCTTCTCGATCAGGCGGTCCCGGCGGGCGACGGCCTCGCGGCTCTCGACCGGCTGGCCGTCGCGGATAAACGGGCCGGGAGGAGAGATTGCCCTCGGAATCGGTGAAGGGCTCGTAGAGCTGCACCGGGAAGGAATGGGCGAGATAGTCGAGCACGTACTCGCGCGGCGTGATGTCCACCTGGACATCGTTCCAGTCCTCGGTCGGGATCTCCGCGAGCCGGCGCTCCATCAGCGCTTCGCCGGTCGAGACGATCTGGATGACGGCAGCGTGGCCGGCCTCGAGATCGCGATCGATCGAGCGGATCAGGGACGGCGTCTTCATGCTGGTCAGCAGATGGCCGAAGAAGCGCTGCTTGGCGGATTCGAAGGCGGACCGCGCGGCGGACTTCGCCTGCGCGTTCAGCGTGCCGGTCTCGCCGGTGATGTTCGCGGCCTGCATCGCCGCGTCGAGATTGTTGTGAATGATCGAGAACGCGCCGGCATAGGCATCGTAGATGCGGACCTGCTCGGGCGTGAGCTGATGCTCGACCAGCTCGTATTCGACGCCTTCGTAGGAGAGCGAGCGCGCCGCGTAGAGACCGAGCGCCTTGAGATCGCGCGCCAGCACCTCCATGGCCGCGACGCCGCCATCCTCGATCGCCTCGACGAATTCGGCGCGGGTGGCGAACGGGAAATCCTCGCCGCCCCAGAGACCGAGCCGCTGGGCGTAGGCGAGGTTGTGGACCGTGGTCGCGCCGGTGGCCGAGACGTAGACCACGCGGGCGTTCGGCAAGGCATGCTGGAGCCGCAGGCCCGCGCGTCCCTGCTGCGAGGCGGCCTGGTCGCCGCGTTCGCCCTTGCCGCCGACGGCGTTCTGCATCGCATGGCTCTCGTCGAAAATGATCACTCCATCGAAGTCGGAGCCCAACCATTCGACGATCTGCCGGACGCGCGAAAGCTTCTCGCCGCGCTCGTCGGTGCGCAGCGTGGCGTAGGTCGTAAATAGGACGCCTTGCGCGAGCCGGATCGGCGTGCCCTGGCGGAAGCGGGAGAGCGGCGTGACGAGCAGCCGCTCCATGCCGAGCGCGGACCAGTCGCGCTGCGCATCCTCGATCAGCTTGTCGGACTTGCTGATCCAGACCGCGCGGCGCCGGCCCTTGAGCCAGTTGTCGAGCAGGATGCCGGCGACCTGGCGGCCCTTGCCGGCGCCGGTGCCGTCGCCGAGAAACCATCCGCGTCGAAAGCGGACAGCGTTCTCTGCGTCGTCACGCGCGGCGGCGACGAGGTCGAAGGTTTCATCGACCGTCCACGCGCCGGCGAGGAAGTCCGCGTGAGCCTCGCCGGCATAGATGACGCTCTCGAGCTGGGCGTCCGACAGCACGCCGTCAGCGACGAGGTTCGCCGGCAGGTGCGGCCGATAGGACGGCTTCGGCGGCGCAACCGAGGCCATCGCCGCCGACTGCACGAGCCTGGTCGGATGCGCCTGAGAGCCGGCAATACGGATCGACTGCAATCCGTATTCTTCATAAAGCGCATCCGTGAGGCGCGCGCCCTCCGGCGGCGTCCAGTCGACAGTCTCATAGGCGAGCTCCTCGGCCTCCGGTTCGGGGAGCGCCGGACCGGAGGATCGGCGCATCGCGAAGGCGCGGACCGTTCGGGGAATCGCCGGTCGCGCGGTATCGGAAACGACGACGGGCGCGGCGAGCGGCAAGCGCGACGGGACAAGCTCGTTCACCCAGGCGAGCAGTCTCGCCGCGTCCGGAGCTATTCCTGGCGAGGCCGGAAAGACCTTCGGATCGGCAGCGGGTTCCTTGTCGATGACGGTGAGCCGCGTGTCGATCGTGGTGCCGTGCTTCGCATAGACGGCGCCGTCGATAGCGGCGGAGAACACGACGCGGCCGCGCTCTTGCAGCCGGACGAAAGCTTCGCGCCAGGCCGGATTGTCCGGCGCGAAGTTTGGACCGGTGATTGCGACGAGACGGCCGCCCTGGCAGAGCCGCGCCAAGGCGGAAGCGACATGGCGCAGCGCCGCGTCCGCCATGCGCCGATCGACATTCGCCATCGCCGAGAAGGGCGGGTTCATCACGACGACGCTCGGCGTGATCGCGGCATCCAGATGATCGTCGATCTGCGCCGCGTCGAAGCGGGTTACGATGACGCCCGGGAAGAGGTGGCCGAGCAGAGTCGCGCGTGTCTCGGCCAGCTCGTTCAGCACGAGCGAACCGCCGGCGATCTCGGCGAGGATGGCGAGCAGCCCGGTGCCGGCCGAGGGTTCCAGAACCCGATCGGCTGCCGTGATGGCCGCCGCGGCGGAGACCGCGAGGCCAAGCGGGACCGGCGTCGAGAACTGCTGGAGCGCCTGGCTTTCCTCGGAGCGACGCGTGTGGGTGGGGAGAAGGCCCGCGATCTTCGCGAGCATCGGCAGTGCGGCGGCCGGAGACCCGGCTTTACGGAGAAGCACTTTGCCGTATTTGCGGAGGAACAGCACCGTCGCCGCCTCGCAGGCGTCGTAGGCGGTTTTCCAATCCCAGGCGCCGGCCGCATCGGAGGCGCCGAAGGCCGCCTCCATCGCGGTGCGCAGGATGCCGGCGTCGATGCGGCGACCACGTTCGAGATCGGGAAGGAGAAGCCGCGCGGCCTGGGCGATGGCGGCGGATGCAGCCGCAAGCGATGGCGCAGCCGAGCGGGCGGCCGCGGAGCTGGAAGGATTCGTCATGAAGGAGACCTCGGGAGAGCGGGAAAGGGCCGAGCCGCCGGGCGCTCTCTCTCGACCCGACCGGCTCAAACCCGTCCCGGCCGACCTCTCGCTCTCGTCACGCCGCCGCCTTGACGGCGCGCCACCACGCGATGCGCGCTTCCCGCGTCGCGTTCGCGAGCCGCAGCAGCAGATCGCCGTGGCAGGGCCCGGCGCGCAGAAGCAAACGAGGTCGCGACCGCGCAGCTCGTCGAGCGCGCGCAAGAGATGATGCTGATCGGCGAGCCAGCGCTCGTATTGTGCGATCACCGCGAGGCGGTTGCCGTCGGGACCGATCCGGAACGGATTGCCCCATTTCGAGCCGCGACCGATGTAGACGGCGCCCGCCGGTACGCCTGCATGATGCTTATTGAGAACCCTGCACATCGCCTTCGCCTCCTGATCCTTAAGCGACGGGCTGGCGACCGAGCGCGGTTCAGGGTTCGCGGGTCACGCATCGGCTGTCAGACGATGCGGGAACGGCTCGCCCGTTGACCCGCGAACCGCCGCGCTCAGACAGGCCGAGGAGCGGCGGAATCAGGAGGCCGATGGGTCGACCGGGGGTTCGGACGGCGGCAGGTAGGCGTCGAACGGGTTGCCGTCGGCGAGATGGCCGAAGGGTGTGAACAGGAAATCCGTTCCGTCGCGACCGACCGCGCAAATGACGTAGCGCGGCTCGCCGGTCACGGCGTCGCTGCACTCCATGAGCGCGAGATTCCTGTCTGCTGCCGCGCGGAGCAGCGTCTGGAAGTTTGCGCGCGCGTGATCGGGGATGCTCATCGCCGACCTCGCTTCCCGCGAGGTGCTGGGAGCGTCCGGGCCAGCCAGCCGTTGGTGTCGGTCCAGGAGACGGTCTCGCCGGTCGCGAGATCGAGCACATGCGCGCCGCCGCCGAAGGCGTTGACGCGCGGCCGCGAGCAGGTGTTGGCCCACTGGAAACCCCAGCGGCCGGTCAGGCCGAAAGCCTCCGCGCAGCGCTGAACGAAAACGATCACCTGCTGTGGATCGCCGGTCTCCTCGTCGCGGATCCACAGCGTCGTGCCGCCGTGCTCCGGCTGGATCGACAGCAGGAAGCCGTCGGAGGGCACGTCCTCCCGCGCGGCTTCCTCCGTGAAGGCTTGGTAGAGCTCGAGGGCGCGCGCTGCGTTGTCGGGCGTGCCGACATCGAGCACGCACGAGAAGTGCGTGAAGAAATCAGCCATGTCGGTCTCCAGAAATGGAAAAGCCCGGCGCGTGGCCGGGCTCTGGGTTGTTGGGGGATGCGGCAGTCAGGCGGGAGGGACGCCGTGGATGCGGTCGTCGTCGAATTCGACGGCCTCGATCACGGCCTGTCGGCCGGCGGGCGTGATGTGGTCGATAAAGGCGATGATGCCTTCGCGCCGCTCCTCGATGTCGATGTGTTCGGGATAGGCGCCCGACTCCATCGCCGTCTTCGCCGCTGCCTTGGCTTGCTCGATCGCATCGGCATCGGATTCGGCTTCGACCGTGAAACCATCATAGGCGCGCAGCCAGAAGCCGATCTTGACGATGTATTCGCTCATGGCTCGCCTCCCGCGATTTCCGCATCGGGGGCGCCGGCGAGGATCGCCTCGGCTTTGGCGATCGCGGCGTCGGCGCGTTCGCGCCAGAACGGCGCCTCCGGCGCGTGCGCCAGAACCTTCAGAATGCCGAGCAGGGTTTCGTAATGATCGGCCTTTCGCTGAAGCATCTCGCCGAACTGCGAAGGGAGGGGTAGCGCGGCGATGCGATAGGCGGTGTCCTCGCCTGGCCAGGCCCCGGTGACGTAGGTCTCGCCGGAGGATTCGTAGTCTTCCTTCTGGTCGGACCAGTCATCGTCTTCGACGGCGACCCGGCAGGCTTCTTCGAGCGTCTCGGCTTCATAGGCGCGCTGCCGATACACCGGGAGTCGATAGGTGGTTTCGATGGTGAAGCGGGGCATGATGACCTCCAAAAATGCAAAAAGCCCGGCGGGGCCGGGCTCGGGTGGACGATGGGGAAGTGATGGGCGTCAGAGACGCCAGGTTCGGACGAGGCGTTGCGCCTCTTGGTGATGCGCCAGCATCTCGCGATAGAAGCGATGCCGTGCCTCCCGCCGCGCCGGGTCCCGGCGCGCGAGCGTGGTCAGCTTCTTGGCGGCGGCGCGAACGACGGTGCGCCAGCCGTCATGGACGGTGATGTTGAGGCGGAGATAAGTGCCGTACATGGTCAGGCGCCTCCCGTCGTTGCGGCCGCGGCGAACGGATCGACCTGTTTGTGGATCGGCTGCGCGCGACCCATCCATGGCTCCGGCCGGATGCAGCGCACCCAGTCGGCGAAACTCGGGATGAAGCCGAGATCCTCGACCACATGCTGTTCGCCGATCAGGCGCACCGGCACGATGCGGCCCGTCGAGATCGTGACGGTCGCGCCGAAGAAGCGCTCCAGCATGAAGATGCCTTCGGCATGATGGCGCAGAGCGCGATGACGAAAATCGGCGGTGATCGCCTTGGACTCGTCGAACCACTGATGCAGCGGCAGATAGTCTTCCGCGACGCCGCCCCATTTCCTCACCGAGGAGAGCGCATGATGATAACAATGTCCCATCGCGGCCTCCTCAGAACACATGCTGCGAGTATTCGGACGCGGTGTAGCGTTCGTTGTAGTCGAGGGTGATCGTCCGTTCGGCGACGTCGAACGTGAAATCGCCATAGGCGCCGTCGTTGTTTTCCCAGCCGCAATGGGTTCGCTCGAGCAAATCGTATGCGAGACGCTCGATCGCATCGGCGATGCTGACGGTGGAGCGATTGGGCTCTGGCTGGTCCCAGATCGCCTCGGCGATTTCGACGTCACCGGCGGGCATGGCGACGACTGCATCGCCGGCTTTGACCTCGATATTCTCGATCTGGCCGGAGTCGCCATAGCCGTCGAAGGTGACGACGATGAGCGTGACGCCGGCGGCCGCGAGAGCATCGAACAATGCGGCCTGATTTTGGGGTTGCAGTTCGGCATGCAGCCGATCCTGGGCCGCGCGCTTGGCGTCCCAATCGGATGCCACGCCGGTGCTCGGTCGCGGTGTCGAAGGTGTCGATCATGATGGTCTCCTGAAACGACAGTCGCCCGGCGCCCCTTCGGCAAGCTCAGGAGGCCGGGCGTGCTGGGGATGGATGGAGAGGTGAGCGGGACGGCTTTCGCCGCCCCGCTCCGGGCCGTCACTCGGCGGCGATCACGGCCGGCTCGTCGGCTTCTTCGTCGCTGGTGCTTTCCTCGTCGTCGGCGAGGAAGGCGGGCAGCGCCTCGGTCTCCTCAGCGGTATCGCCGTCGGTTGTGTCGGCGGGTTCGGTCTCCTGCGTGCGCAGCGGTTCGGGGAGCCAGCCGGTGCCCTCGAGCAGCCGTTCGGCCTCCTTCGCCATCTCCGCCTTCTTCAGATGGTCGATGAGCTGCGCCGACTGCTCGCCCTTCGCCTCGCGCACCGCCTCGAGGATGCGGGGCTTGGTGACACGGCCGAGATAATTGTCGACCGTCGGCCGCCATCCGGCTTCGACCATGTCGAGTCCGACAGCGCGCGCGAGCCGGTCGGCCTGAACGAGCCGGCGCTGGACGCCATGGACGGACACGCCCGGACCGCCATAGCGATCGCCCTTCTCGTAGAGCGCATTGACGCCGAAAGAGACGCAATGCGCCAGCAGCGCGGCGCGGCTGGTGTCGTCGAGGACGGCGAGCCAGTCCCAGAGCTGGGCCTCATCCTTCGGCAGGTCGGCCTTCCAGGCCTCGTGCCGTTCCGCGACCGCCTTGGCGGGCGGGCTGTCCTTCAGGTCCGCCGGCTGGATCGAGAAGAACACCTGGCGGACCGACGCTTCGAGGCAATTGCCCGATGCCGCGTGCTGGAAGGTGTCGAGGCAGAGCTTGTGCAGGAGCGCCGTCATCGCGACATGCGGGTTGTTCGCCACGGCCTCCCGCAGCGCCAGCGTCCGGTATGCGGTCAGCTCGCTCACCAGCCGGTCGGGCAGCGGCTTGACGGTATCGTCCTCGTCCTCCTCCGCAGGAGCCTCGCCGCCGATCGTGATGACGGCGCGCTGGACGGCGGGTGCCGACGGCTCACCGGCATCACCGCTCGGTCTCCGGTCCGCCATCGATGTCCACGGTGGCCGGCGGCTCGTCCTCGGGGCGTACGTAGCCGCGATCGACGGAGAGGTTGCCATCCGAGTCGATGCAGACGAAGACGCCGGCGCGGGCGATCTCGGCGGGATCGTAGCTGACCGGCCGATCCTCGAAGGCGGCGAGCGCCGTCTCGATTTCGCCGAGGCGTGCGTCCACCTCGTCGGGCAGTTCGTCGGCGTTCTCGTATTCGGCTTCGAGCTTGGCGTACTCGGCGTGCAAGGCATCGATCGTCGCCTGCTCCTCGGCCGTGAGGTCTGTTGGCGTCCCGTCGAGTTCGCGCAGACGATGGGTGTGGCCGAATGGGAAGTCGACATTCACCTCGATCCACTTCCAGCCTTCGGCGGCGATCTTCTCCGCCTCGGCCTTCAGCTTCTCGGCGACCAGGCCGTCGAGCAGAGCCGACATTCTCCAGCCAGCCGCCATCGTCCTGCTGGAAAAGATCGCGCATGACGATGCCGCCCGCCTGCTCATAGGCATCGAGGCCGACGAACAGGGCGCGCTTGTCGGATGCGCGCACGGTGCGCTCCGTCAGCATGCGGCGGATCTGATACGGCTCCTGGCTGTAGGAGCGCTGAAGCGTTTCCCAGACCTGCTCCTGACGCGCGTGATCGGTCGTCACCGTGAACGCCATGAGCTGGTCGAGCGACATGCCGTCTTCGGCATAGACGTCGAGCAGCTTCTCCGACACGGCCGCGAGACGCAGCCGCTGCTTCACCACGTTCACGCCGACGAAGAAGGCGGCGGCGATCTCTTCCTCGGACTGGCCCTTCTGGCGCAGTGCCTGAAACGCGCGGAACTGGTCGAGCGGATGCAGCGGCGCGCGCTGGACGTTCTCGGCCAACGAGTCTTCCTCGGCGGAGATGTCGACGCTGGGATCGCGCACGACGCAGGGCACCGGCGCGGTCTTGGCGAGACGCTTCTGTTTGACGAGAAGCTGGAGCGCCCGGTAGCGCCGCCCGCCGGCCGGGACCTCGAACATGCCGGTCTCCACGCCGTCGGCGTCGAGAACCGGCCGGACGTTGAGGCCTTGCAGGAGCGTGCGCCGGGCGATGTCCTCGGCCAGCTCCTCGATCGAGACGCCGGCCTTCACGCGCCGGACGTTCGACTGGGACAGAACAAGCTTGTTGAAGGGGATGTCGCGCGACGACGACAGGGTGATCTTCTGAACGGCAGTAGCCATCGGGATGGTCTCCGCGACGGGCGCCGAAAGACTCTCTCTCGGCTTCCAACCCGTCACGAAGACCGGCGCAGCCCTC
>CAVPVQ010000014.1:0-168000 GCA_963709185.1 uncultured Alphaproteobacteria bacterium | reverse complement strand
TCACTCTCACCGAGCCGCGCGCTCGGTATCGTTGGTCCGACTCACGACGCAGCACTCGGCAAGGAGCGACACGAATGCGTGCAAGCTTTGAGAAGCCGCTAGCCAGGGATGTCAGGTCAGGTAGTCGGCGACAATCAGCGGAACGCTTTGGCAATCGCCAAAAGCTCACTCGATGGTGTCCCGTAACTCACTAGCCTCACGTCGAGGTCGAAGGTCATCATCAATTGCAGAGCTCGCCTCATGGCGGCGTGAATCCAACTGCTTGGATTGCCGAAAGCGCCGCCGCCGAGGAGCGTCAGGAATACAACATTCGATGCGCCGCGTTGCGCGTTCAGAACCGCAGCCCACAAGGTGGCCTCGTATGCAGCCTCAAGGACCAGCGACGCGAACAATTCCCAATGAGGAGAAGGCACTTGACTGTATGCGACCGGAAGCGCCGAGCAAAACGCTTGCGAGACTTTCGGTCGATCCGGTGCCGCTACTTCAGTGACTTCCACATCGCGGTGGACTCCGATGCACAGCTTCCCGCGCAAGACATCGATTTGGTCTGGTGCGAGCGTTTGGAGATATCGGGTGATGGCGTCGAGTCCCGACTTTGTTGCCCAATGCGTAGCCATTCTTCATCGTCCACAGATCGCCGACAGGCAGCTTCGTCCTACCGCTCAAAGCTGCACCAAGGTCCGTGAGCCCGTCGAGTTGCCTAGTCGCCGTCTGGCCCTGACCACCTCCGATGGGTGCGAAGTAATTCCGGTAAATGGTCGCTGCGCCAGCCGCGATGGCGCAAGCCGGCCCCTGAGTGTGATCGTTTTGATACCGGGTCACGCCATGTTCCGGCGTCACATCAGGTGACACCATCTCGAGCAGATTGAACTGCGACGCTACCTGGAACAGTGCGCCGGCAGTTTCGGGAGACCGGTGCATGCGCCGTACATCGCCCGTGACTACGCTTGTCCTGATCCGGCCAGGCAGGTGGCCCCCAGCTTCCGCTCTTTCCCGGAGAGTCTGGAGCGAAACCAATTCAAGCTCGCCGGTCTCATAACTCTCGCCATTGACTCTGGGAGCGCAGTCTCGTGCCCGCGATCTCAAGCCGTGCGCGGGTTTCGTCGTAGCCGGCTTCTCGAAACCCCGTGAGCTTTTCGAACCAATCCATGATCGTTTCCGGGTCTCGTTACGCCACCACGCCGATGCCGAGGACGTATCTTTCCTGCTCGCGCGTCTCGATTGCGCCAGGGCGGACGGCACGCACTTGCCTGATCGCGGTTGCTGGCTCCATGCCGAGTTCGATCAGAAGCCGAGCGGCGATCGTGCCGGCTCGTCCGAGCCCGCCGCGGCAATGAACAAGGACATCGCGCGCGTTGCGCAGCAGTGTGCGAAGCTCACTACCAGCGACGCCCCACTGCTGCTCGAAGGCCTCCTCCGGTGTTGACACATCGACAATCGGCAGGTGGAACCACAACATCCCTCTTCGAAGCACTTCGTCCCCAAGACGCTCCACTCGAAGCATGATTAATTCCTTCGGCTCCACCAGTGTGACGACAGCGGCTGCGCCCCAATCGCGAATGGCATCGAGATCGAGAGAAAGATCACGATTCCAATACCCGCTCATTGCGTGCAGGTCATATTTACCAGGGCAGAAAGTGATGCCCACACGTCCAAAGGTGGGCCCCGCGGATACGACCGCGATCTCCAACGGGTGCGTCACAGACGTTCTATTCATTTGGACACCTGACATTCCGTTGGTTTGGCTGGAAGATGTCGTGGTAGAGTCGATCGTAACGACGAACCCCAGCGGGCATACATCATGCCGCTGCCTGCTCGTTGTCGAGGGCGGCGTCGGCGCCGGGGCAGAAGGCCAGCAGATAGTCGGCAGCTTTGGAGGCGGCACTCGCGGCGCGCACGATGGCTCGATTGTCCTCGCGCAGCACCTCCAGCCAGGAGCCGATGTAGTCGGCGTGGCGCACGGTCGGCACGATGCCGAGCGAGGCGCAACAAAACGCGGCGTTCATCTCGGCAACCAGCTCTTCAAAGGCGTACTTCTTCGAGCCGAAAGAGCCGGAGAGATCGCGATTGAGCCGGTGCGGGGCGCCGCTGGCGTGACCGAGCTCGTGGAGCGCCGTGCGGTGCCAGTTGATCGGCTCGAAATAAGCTTGCGGCGGCGGGACCTGCACATAGTCGTGCGCGGGCATGTAGAAGGCCCGGCTGCCGCCGATGCGGAAATCGATGCCGGTCGCCTTGATCAGCGCCTCGACCTTGGGCTCGATCAGCCCCGGCTCCGGCGGCGGTGCGGCGACCACGAGATCCTCCGGCAGGCCTTCGCATTGCGCCAGGTTGAAGACGGTGAAGCGCTTGAGGAACGGGATCGCTTGCGCTTCCTCGCCGGTCTCTCGCGCCCGTTTCTTCTCGTCGTCGGGAATGAAGCGGTCGGCATAGACGACGGTGGTGCCGTGCTCGCCCTTGCGGACATTGCCGCCGAGACCCAGCGCCTGGCGAAACGTCAGCCAGCCCTGGACCGGGAAGCCGTGCTCGATCACGGAACCCCAGAGGATCAGCACATTGATCCCGGAATAGAACCGGCCGGTGCTGGCGTTCTTCGGCATGGCGAGCGGCGCCTTCGCCGCCGCCGTTCCCCAGGGCTGGACCCAGGGCACGCGGCCGGCCTCCAGCTCGGTGATGATCTTGGTGGTGATTTCATCGTAGAGGCTCGTCCGGTCGGAACCGGACCGAGCGCGAGCGGCGTGTCTGGACATCGCGGGTCTCCGCGACGGGCGCCGGGAGCCTCTCTCCCAGCCCTCAACCCGTCACGGAAAACCCGTCCGCACTCTCACTCTCGGGGCGTTGCGGGGTGTCCCCGCAGAAGGGGTCGGCCGAGACCTACAGGCTCGGCCGCAGGGGAAGGCTTTCCCCGCCAGACTTCCGCATCCGAATGTCGGCTTGCATTTCTATCTGTCGTTTAGTATCATTTAGCGTCATTTCATGAGGCATCGATGGCAAACCTGGATGGCTGGCTCTCACTCGAGGAGACCGCGGAATATCTCGGAATGGGCAAGACGGCGTTGTACGCGCTTGCCCGCGATCAGCGCATTCCCGGCCGCAAAATCGGAAAGAAGTGGGTGTTCGAGAAGGCTGGCCTGGACCAGTGGGTGCGCGCAAACCGCCCCATAGAGGCTTTCTTCCTCGATCTCGATTTCAAGATCGATGGGAACGAATACCTCCGCGACCCTCAGCGCGACGGATATCTCCGGACCTACGAGTTCTTCCGAAAGGGCAAGAACAAAGCAATTCTGCAGATTCCGGTCGGCTGCGGGAAGACCGGCCTCGCCGCGCTGCTTCCGCTAGGCCTAGCGGAAGGCCGCGTGATCGTAATCGCGCCAAATCTCACGATTAAGGATGGTTTGTTCGACGCGATGGACATCACCAACCGCCAGAAGTGCTTCTGGCGGAAAGCTGCGGTTCTGAGTCCTGAGCAGATGATGTCCGGTCCGCTCGCTTGTACGCTCGACAGCGGAAATCTGTCGGTCGCGACCAAGTCGCACCTAGTCATCACCAATGTGCATCAGCTCGCGACCAACGTCGACAAGTGGCTGACGCAGTTTCCCGACGACTTCTTCGACATGATTATTGTCGATGAAGCGCATCATAGCGCTGCCGCAAGCTGGCAGAAGGTCATCGATCGTTTCCCGAAAGCCAAGGTGATCCTCCTTACCGCGACGCCGTTCCGGAGCGATCGGCAAGAGCTCGATGGCGAATTGGTATTCCGGTATCCGTTCCGAAACGCGACCCTGAAGGGATACATCAAGCGGCTAAAGGCGAGTTATGTTGCGCCGTCGACAATTGAACTCGGCTTCAACGATGCAAGCGGTAGAACTTACACGCTTGATGAGGTCTTGCAGTTAAAGCAGGAAGATTGGTTCAGCCGGGGCGTCGCCTTAGCGCGCCTTTGCAATCAGCACATCGTCGACAGCAGCCTGCAGAAGCTCGAAGAGTTGCGGCAGACCGGAACGCAGCACCAGCTCATCGCCGTTGCGTGCTCGATCAATCATGCCCGCGAGATCCGGTCCCTCTACCAGGAGCGGGGATTTACGGCTGACGTCATCCACAGCAAACAAAGCGAAGACGAGCAGGCTGCTATTCTCGCGGCCTTACGGAATGGCTCGCTGGATTGCATCATTCAGGTGCAAATGCTCGGCGAAGGGTTCGACCACCCCAAGCTGAGCGTCGCCGCGATCTTCCGGCCTTTCCGGTCGCTCGCGCCGTATATCCAATTTGTTGGTCGCATCATGCGTGTGGTGGTGCAGAACGATCCGGGCCATCCCGACAACGTCGGCCACATCGTGACGCACTTGGGCATGAACCTCGACGAACGGCTCAAAGAATTCAAAGAATTTGAGAACGACGACCAGGCGTTCTGGGACAAGGTCATCGGCGGCGAAGAGCCCGAGGTGCCGCAGAACGTCCTCGATGGCACGGCGCGCCTACGCGCGACCGATCGCGTCGTCGTGCATGGCGAAATCGTTGAGTCGCTATGGGAGGAGGACTTCACCTCCGTCGAAGATACCCAAATCGTCGAGGACTTGCGCGAACGTTTGAAACTTCTTGGACTTGACGCAAGCAAGGCTGAGGAGATGGTGCGCATGGCGCAGCAGGCGCCAATGCGCAAAGGGGCGGCGGCCCAGCCCTTCGCCGTCCAGCCTCAACGAGAATGGGAAGAGGCGCGTCGGCGCACTCAGGAACAAGCGAAGCGTCTCGCCAACATTCTTCTGAATCATGTCGAGCTTACGCAGGCCGGCACCGAGCTGGTCTATAAGTATAAGTCACTGAAGCTGACGGGCAAAAGCAACTACATCTGCGCCCTGATGATGGTGAACAAGGAGATCGAGAGGCGCCTGGGGAAGGAAAGAGCAGAAGCGTCGCTTGAGGAGTTTAGAGGTGTGCTCGATGATCTTGACGATTTGCTTCAGACCTTGGTTCGGCGGGTTAGAAAGGCGAAGGCGGACTATGACAAAGAAAACGCCTAAAGGGCCGACGCCGTCTCTGATTGGCGGCACAAACGGCAGACCGCGGCGCCGCGACGTGAAGCGAAAGTCAGCCTGCTATCGGTGCGACACGGAAATTGCGGCTGGCCAGTCCTGCATCGAGATTCCCAAGCTTGGTAGTGCGTATAGCTCCGCAAAGCCGGTATGTGACGCGTGCTTCGCGGTCATCCTGCAGAAAACAGCGTCGGACCTGGAAGAACTCCGGACGCTCTGAGATGCGTGAATCTCCGCCGCTTTACCCTTGTCTGCCGCCCTCGCTCCACAACGGGGCTCAGGTCGGTGCCGCCGCAGGAATGATGAGCTGCATGTGCAACGACTATCGATTGAAGGTGGAAACGGCAGCGATCTTTGAGGATTTCGCAGACCTCAAGATCAAAATCCGGTTCTCCGAGGGCACGCCCAACATTCAGGCGCGCGACGATATCAAGATCACGGATATCGCGCCGATCGTCCGGACGATCGACGGCGAGCGCGACGCCGGCGATCTTGTGCAGCGGCGATGGAGCTGGCCGGGGCAGAATGGCAAACCCGTCTACAATTTCCGCTCCGAGGGGCGCGAGTTTACCTCCGGCCGCTGCCTCATCCTCGCCGATGGCTTCTACGAATTCACCGACCCGGCCGACAAAAAGACGAAGCGCAAGGACAAGTGGCTGTTCACGAAGAAGGACGAGCCGATCTTCTGCATCGCCGGCATCTGGCGCAACACGCCCGAGGTGGGAGAGGCCTTCACGATGCTGACGATGCCGCCTGGTGCCGACATCGCGCCGTATCATGATCGGCAGATCGTCATTCTCGATCGCGATGCGTGGGCGAATTGGCTCGATCCTTCGATTTCGGCCAAGTCGGTGATCAAGCCACTGCCGCCGGGAACGCTGCGCGTTGAGCAGGTCGGATGAGCCCAACGCCACCCAACCGGCACCTTGCATCATGATCATCATCTGCGACAAGTCGGCGATCCAAAGTCTCAATAGGGAACAAGCCTTCTGGCTTGGGATCCACTATCGCGCGAACATCGTCCCGATCTTCCTGACCGAGGTGCTGGCGGATCTCCATAAGGCTCCGCCGGAAGGCAAAACGGCTGAGGATGTAGTTGCGAGGATATCCGCGAAGGTACCGCAGCTCGGCGCGTTTCCGAACGTCCATCACGCGACATTGGTGCTGGGCGATCTGTTGGGACATCCGGTCGAGATGATCCGGGTGCCAGTCATTCCTGAAGGGAAGATCATTCACGCGGGCGACCGTGTCACAAGCTACTATGGGGAGATGCCCGAAAGCGCCGCTGTGAGGCGGTGGCGAAAAGGGGACTTCCTCGGCGTCGAGCGGGACTTTGCCAAGGCGTGGCGCGAGGCACTCGAAAAGCTCGATTTGACGGCTATCCGAAAGGCGTCGCAGGCGCGCGGCGCGCTGAAGCTTTCGGACTTCGCGGCAGTGAAAGCAGCGGCTGATGACATCGCGCTGGCGAATGGCCGGCGGTACGCCGTTTTCAAGTCCGCGCTGGATGTGCTGAACATTCCGGAGAGCTACCGGCCGGCAATTCTGAAGCGTTGGAAAGAGCACGGCGGCCCGGCGCTGAGGGACTTCGCGCCCTACGCCGATTATGTGTTCCGCTGTGAGGTCTTTTTTCACTTGGCGATCGCGACGGGGAAGATCGACGCGGTACGCACCTCGAACCGCAATGACATGGCCTACCTCTTCTACTTGCCATTCTGTCGGGTGTTCACCTCGTTCGACCGTCTACATGCGTCAATAGCGCCGCTGTTCATGGGCGAGGATCAGTCGTTTGTGCCGGGCCAACTGCTAAAAGACGATCTGGCTAAGCTCAATGAGTACTACCGGGCGCTCCCCGAAGAGGTCCGGGCATCGGGAGCGATGCAGTACGCGGCATATCCACCGCTCGAAGGGGAGTACCTGACGAGCGGGCTGTACGATCGATTCGAGCCAGGTTGGCGAGAACACGCCAGAAACCCAATCAAGCTCACGCCGGAGATCAGCGAGGCGGTGATGGAAAACCTACGGCCAGTGATCGACGCTATCGAGCGGGGCGAAGGAGAGCAGCAGGGCGTGCCTCGGATCGAAACGAACGATGATGTCTTTACGTTTACGGTCGATCGACAGTCTGATCCAGGCAAGAAGCTATAGCTGACGTAGCCGTCGGTGACATTACACAGCTCTGTTGGACGGACAAATGTCCTCGTTCGCTAGTCGCCGAGCCCGCCCGCGCTAGTGGAAGTTCCGGCTCTTCACCTTGATCGTGTCGATGTGCAGGTCTGGATTATAGATGTCGCGCGTCCGTAACCCCTTGGGCGGCAGCTCGCGTGGGTCGGGCCCGCCGCCGGCATGCGTGACCTGGTCGCCGCGGCCATGCCGCAAAGGGAACGCGGCGTCGCGGCTACAGACGGTCGCCAACTCGGCCGAAAGATCGGTGAGCCGGTGCGCGACTAGGTGGACAACCTCGCCTTCGCGTTGGATTCGTCCGCGCACGGCGATCATGCTGGCGCCCATCACCACCCGGCGGAACTTCTCGAACACTTGTGGCCAGACCACGAGATTGGCGATTCCGGTCTCGTCCTCCAGCGTGATGAACATGACGCCCTTTGCGCTGCCGGGCCGTTGACGGACGAGAACGACGCCGGCCGCCTCCAGCCAGCGCCCGTCGCGGGCTTCCATGGCCTCGGTGCAGGTGACGATGCGGCGTTCCGCCAAGTCGGCGCGGAGGAAGCCGACGGGATGCCGGCGCAACGTGAGCCCGACATGGCGATAATCCTCCACCACCTCACTGCCCGCGGTCATCGGCCGGAGCATAACAGCAGGTTCGTCAACCTCCGGGACGGGCTCCTCCTCGCCCGCCGCCGCGGCCGCGAACAGCGGAAGCGGCTCGTCCCTGAGCGCCTTGATCGCCCAGAGCGCTTCGCGCCGGGCGAGACCCATCGCCGGGCGGAAAGCGTCGGCCTCGGCGAGCTGGACGAGTGAGGCGGAGGGCACGCCCGCACGGCGCCAGAGGTCGTCGATCGACAGGAAAGGCCGGTCCGCCCGGGCGGCGACTATGGTCGCCACCTGGGCGTTGGCGAGACCCTTCACCATGCGCATGCCGAGTCGCACCGCGAACCGCCCGTCGTCGCGGGCCGGCTCAAGGGTGCAGTCCCAGCGGGAGGAGTTGACGCAGACCGGGCGAACCTCCACGCCGTGCGTCTGGGCGTCGCGCACGATCTGTGCCGGCGCGTAAAAGCCCATCGGCTGTGAATTCAGCAGCGCCGCGCAAAACACGTCGGGGTGCCAGCACTTCACCCACGACGAGGCGTAGGCGATCAGCGCAAAAGAGGCTGCGTGGCTTTCCGGAAATCCGTAACTGCCGAAGCCCTCCAATTGCTTGAAGGTCTGGGCCGCGAACTCCGGCTCATAGCCATTGGCGACCATGCCGGAGATGAGCTTGTCGCGGAAGGCGGAGACGCCACCCGTATGTTTGAAGGTGGCCATGCTCTTGCGAAGCTGGTCGGCCTCGCCGGGCGTGAAGCCGGCGCACACGATCGCAACCCTCATCGCTTGCTCTTGGAAGAGGGGCACGCCGAGGGTCTTGCCGAGCACCTGTTCCAGCTCGGGCTTCGGATAGACGACGGGCTCCAACCCTTCGCGCCGGCGCAAGTACGGATGCACCATATCGCCTTGGATCGGGCCCGGCCGGACGATCGCGACCTCGACCACCAGGTCATAGAAGGTCCTCGGTTTGATGCGCGGGAGCATCGACATCTGCGCGCGGGATTCGATCTGGAACGTCCCGAGCGTGTCGGCCTTGCGGATCATCGCGTAGGTGCGCGGGTCTTCCGCCGGGATGGTTGCCAGGTCGAGATTGACGCCCTTGTGCTCGGCGAGGAAGTCGAACGCCTTCTTCATGCAGGTCAGCATGCCGAGCGCGAGCACATCGACCTTCATGAAGCGCAGCGCGTCGATGTCGTCCTTGTCCCACTCGATCACCTGGCGATCGACCATCGCAGCCGGCTCGATCGGCACGAGGTCGTCGAGCCGATCGTGGGTCAGGACGAAGCCGCCTGGGTGCTGGCTGAGGTGGCGGGGCGCGCCCATGAGCTGGCGGGCGAGATCGAGCGTCAGGCGCAGGCGCCGGTCGGAGAGGTTGAGGTTCAGAGCCTCGACGTGCTTGTCCTCGACGCCTTCCTCCGACCAACCCCAGACCTGCGAGGACAGCATCTTGATAAGGTCCTCCGTAAGGCCGAGGGCCTTGCCTACGTCGCGCAATGCGCCTTTGGTTCTGTATCGGATTACGGTCGCGCACAGGGCGGCGTGATCGCGGCCATAGGTTTCGAAAATCCACTGCATGACGATTTCGCGGCGCTCATGCTCGAAATCGACGTCGATGTCCGGCGGCTCGCGCCGCTCCTCGGACACGAAGCGCTCGAACAGCAGATCGTTGCGGTCAGGGTCGATCGAGGTAATGCCCAGGACGTAGCAAACCGCGCTGTTCGCGGCTGAGCCGCGGCCCTGGCAGAGGATGTCCTTGGATCGCGCGAAGCGAACGATCGAGTTCACCGTCAGGAAGTAGGGGGCGTAGTGCAGTCTCTCGATCAGCCGGAGCTCGTGCTCGAGTGTGGTTCGTACGTTATCCGGAAGTCCTTCCGGATACCGCTTGGCCGCGCCTTCCCACGTCAGCTTCTCGAGCGTCTGCTGGGGCGTCAGCGAAGGGTCCGCCCGCTCTTCGGGATATTGATAGGCCAATTCGTCGAGACTGAATTTGCAGCGCTCGACGATCTCGAGGGTGCGTGCGAGCGCCTCGGGATAACGTCCGAACAGGCGGTGCATCTCCTCAGGTGACTTCAGATAGCGATCGGCATGGCGTTCGCGGCGCTCGCCCAGCTCGTCGATCGTCACGCCGTGCCGAATGCAGGTGACGACATCCTGCAGGATGCGCCGGCCGGGCTCGTGAAAGAGCACGTCGTTGGTGACGATCGTCGCCACATTCATCCGGGTCGCAAGATTGGACAGCTCATGCAGGCGAACCTGATCGTTCGGCCGCCGGCGCAGCGACAAGGCCAGATAGCCGCGGTCGCCGAACGCCTCGCGCAGCCGGCGCAGGCGAAGGGCACAGTCCTCGTCGGCGATGTCCGGCACGAGGACCGCGATCAGACCATCGCCATAGGCGATGAGGTCGGACCAGCCAAGCTCGCACTTGGCTTTGCCGGCGCGCTTCTTGCCGAGCGACAGCAGCCGGCACAGACGGGAATAGGCCGACCGATCGGTCGGATAAACGAGCAAGGAATAGCCGTCGGTCAGATCGAGCCGGCAGCCGACCATGAGGCGCACGCCTGTGGTCTTGGCCGCTTCATGGGCGCGGACAATGCCGGCGAGCGAGTTACGATCGACGATGGCGAGCGCCTCGATCCCCGTTGCTGAGGCGCGAGCGAAGAGCTCCTCGCAGGATGACGCCCCCCGCAGGAAACTGAAATGCGAGGTAACCTGGAGCTCGGCGTAACGCTGCCCGCTCATCCGAAGATTCCATGCAGGAACCAGCGTTGGGATCCGGTCAGCGGATCCTCGCCATCGCCAGCGCGGAACACCCAGTAGCGCTCGCCGGCGTCGTCTTCGATGCGGAAGTAGTCGCGCACCGCGACCAACTCGGGATCGCGCTTCCACCATTCGCCGAACACGCGCTCGGGACCGTCCGCGCGCTTCACGCGCCGGCGTATGCCGCGCCACGTGAATGACACTGGCGGATGGTCCGGCAAGAGCGCGACGATATCAATTGGCTCGGGGTGCGATAACAGCCGCGACGGCCGTGGCCAGTGGCCCGGCCATTCGGCTCCGGTCTCCGGCGCCAGCGCCGGAATGTGCTGGACTGAGCGCTCTGGAACATCGCTGGCGACAGGCGCGGCACGATAAAGATTCTGCTCGCCGACGCGGTTGGCCAGGAGATCAATGAGTCCGGAGACATCCGGCTCAGGCTCTTCGACCAGGCCGGTCACCACTTGTTTGGGCACCATCGGCTCCGCGACTGTCGCGGCCAGCGTCATGACCTCAATCCCGAAGCCGGGATCGATGGTCTCGATTTTATCCGAGAGCAACCGCGTCATGCGCTTGGCGTCGCGGAGCGGCAAGGCGGTGCCGACACGCAGCGCCTGCGCGCGGTTGTCGACGCGATGGCAGATGAGATCGAGGCGGCGCGCGCCCAACGACTTCAGCTCGAGCGCTTCGCAGAGCTGGGCGGCGAGCTTGCCGATGTAGCGGGCGATGGTTTCCGCAGCGCCGATCGGCTCGGCGAAAGCACGACGGACCTCGATCAGCTCCTCGGGGCGGATGGGCTCGATCGGCTCGACGATCCGGCCGATGGCTTGGTCAAGACGCCGGCCGAGCTCTGGGCCAAAGCGCAGCGCCAACGGCGCGCGCGGCTGCGCCAGCAGCTCTCCCACGCGATCGAAGCCGAGGACGCGTAGACTATCGACCAGCGCCGGCGCCAGGCGCAGCGCCGCGATCGGCAAAGGACTAACGTCGGCCGCGGCGTTGCCAGGCTCGGAAACGTAGCCGTGCCGGGTTTCGAAACGCGCAAGGGCGTGGGCCGCGCCCCACGTATCGGCGATGGCAGCGCGGGCACGAAGGCCGACGCCGGCAAGCTTCTCGACGAGGGTCGCAAGCATCGCGGCTTCGCCGCCATGGAGGTGATCGGCGCCGGTGGAGTCGATGACGATTCCGTCCGGTGGATCGGCAGCGACGATCGGCGCGAAGCGCTGCAGCATCCAAATGGCGAGCCGCTCCAGCGCTTCGGCGTCAGCGGCCGGATCGGCGTCCTGGATCGCAACGCCCTGCACGAGCGCTTGGGCCTTGGTCGCGGGCATGCCGACGCGCAGGCCGGCAGCCTGGGCCGCGGCATCCGCTGCCAACACCACCCGCCGCCTTCCGTCCCGGCCGACCAATATGAGCGGCGTCTCAGGCGGAGGCGCTGCGTCGGTCGCCTTCCGCCTGACCCGGTCCGTGGACAAGGTCGGCAGGAAGACGGAGATGACCCTTGTCATCGCACGCCTCCAGTTCGAAATCTGCGCTCTCGCCGGCGCGGCAACGGATCAGCTCAACCAGCCAGCGGGGCCGACCGACTCCCGGCACCGGGAGCGGGGTGGAGGGCAGCACCGATACGCGCCAGCGCGTCGTGGCGGCGGTGGGCTGGCCGAAATCGGACGCTTCGGTCTGCCGGCGCCAACGGCGCAGCGCGATGCCGATGGTGCCCGAGCCTTCGGCGGCAAGCTGAAGCCGCCGCGAGGCTGTCATCGACAACCGCGTGACTTCCGCCACCACAGCGCCAAGACCACCGTGGCGCAGACCCTCTTCAAAGCAGGCGAGAACGGTCTTCTCGTCACCGCCCTCGAGATAGATGACGCGGTCGGACTTCAGGCCGGCTTGGGAGAGCGCCGGTGCAAAAAGGTCCGGCCGGGTGAAGCACCAGAGCACCTTGCCGCGGGTGCGCGCGGCGATGCCGGCGGTGAAGAGCGCGGCGGCGGCGCCGTCGATGGCGCCGTTTCCGCCCCCCGCAACCTCATGCAGGGAGCCGCAGGGAAGGCCGCCGCCGGGAAGCCGCGAGTCCACAGCGGCGATTCCAAAAGGAAGCACCGTCGTGGCGCGCCGGTGCCGGCCTTCGATTTGCCGGACTTGAACGCGCAGTGCTTCGAGAGCGGACGGGGGCCGCACAGCGTAAGGTGTCCTCCAGGGGCACGATTGGGAGCATGTTCCTTATTTGTTCTTCATTGAGGGGCAGAGAGTCAAGGCCGATCGCGACCGACTGGCGGTGGCCGGGCATTGGCCGTACATTAGCGAGCTGTTTTCGGCTTCGCCGGCGGTGAAATTTGCAGATGCGCGCCAACAGCACACACAATCAGCACTTCCTGCGGTAGATCGACCAGAAGCCCAGGCAACGTATTTCACGTTCGCACTCGGGCCATCGGTCATGATCCGCGCTTATGTCTCAGCTCGTCGCGATCACCGTGGATTCTCTGGCTGCTGAAGGAGCTAGAACAGCATGTACCGGAAGCGGTTCACTTTCGATCCCAGGCTAATTGAACGTGCCCGCGTCGTTACATTACACGCGCCCGATTTGAACGTCCTCCGTGATGAGAATCGGGCAGAGTTGCCCGGCCTCGCGCATTTTCTGGAACAAGGATTCAAGGCACGCGATGCAGAAGGGAAACTCCTGCTGCCCAATCTGAGTGCGTTGTCCAATCGGACGGTGGGTATCTTTAGCGACTATGGCGGCGAGGATTTGACCAGCCGTTTCTTTACCTACTCCTTTCTGGTTTGCGCCTTCGGTTCCTTAGATCCTTTCAAGCAGCAGATGGCTACGCTTCGGGCCAAGTCTGGTATCGGTGGTAAGGAGATTGCGTTCAAAGACTTTCGCTGGGGCCCACTGCGGCGGATGCTGCCGGCCTATTTGCGGTTATGCGATGGATATATCTCAGGGCTTTTATTCACCCTGGTTGTCGACAAAACGATCCCCTCTCTATTCGGTCCCGGCGATGCCGAGACCACGCGACGTATGACCGATGCTTTAGAGGAAACTGGTTATGGGTCTGTCGCGCCGCGAGTTGGCGAGAAACTCTTTCGGATATTGCACTGCATCGCCTTCCTCGTTGCTTTGCTGGGGCAGTCTGGACAGAAGATATTTTGGATGACGGATCATGACGCGATCGGAGAAAGCGCAGAGCAGCACGGCAAACTTCTTGGCATCCTCAACCGAGTGTTGCCGCTCTACACCAACAAGACGTTCAACTTTCTGGGTGGCGCTCGGCCGTTTACACCAAGGGCTTTTGAATATCTCGACCTTCTCAGCATCACCGACATAGCCGCCGGAACGATCGCGCAGACCCTCACCAGCATTGATACGCTCGGCAAGGAGAATGCTCAGATAAAGGATGGTGGTGATCACGTGCTGCGCTGGCTTTGCCACAACAGCATCACCTTGAAAAAGTTCGCTATGACCGTGAAGCGCCTGCCAGATGGCCAAGTCGGTTGCGGGCCGATTGATTTCGAGGCACGGACTCCTATTGCGGACGAATTGTTCATCCCTACCCAACTTGTACGATAGAGATTGGCGAAGGGTCGGGATCATCCTGGTCCCGGCCAGGGTGACAGTTTTCGCTAGGTCGGTTAGATGATCGCGTTCAGCGCCTGCGAGGCGCAAAGAAGTTAGCCGCGAAATAGTCGATCACCTCCGCTGCTTGGGTTCCTTGGCGGAATCGTCGTTGGTCTTCGAAGTCGATCGAAGGAATCATATGAATGAACTGATGATCGGAATACAGAGACATCACCGCCTCGGGATCAGGACCGCCCGACCGTAGCCCAGCGAGATTGTTGCCGACCTCGATCGCGGCTCCAATCATGACGTCGGCCAATTGCACGGCGGGGCTCGTCTTGGAATTGACCTGCGAGACCTCGGCAAGCTTGAGCGGGAATTTGATGGTGGCGATCTCGGTTTGGCGAAACTCGATTTCCTGGTCGTGATCGATGAAGCGTTGCAGAAGATCGTGGTAGGTGAGCAGGTTCTTGGATTGATCGTGCTCGACCCGATACGGACCGTCGGCCATCACCTCCATGCGGCTGATCAGAGATTGCAGCACCACAATGGCCGCATCGGTGTCGACGCCCGGATTGGCGATTGCGGACAGACACTCGGGTGCGGCGAACTGGGCCAGCGGCCCGAGTGCCTCTGGAAGGGCGCGCCACTTCGTCGCGCGCGTGGCCGTGACGAGTGCCTTCAGGGCTTCGGGTGTCTTCTCCTTGACCGCCTGCTGGAAGGACACGAGCATACTGTCGAAGGCGGACTGGCCGAGTAGGGTCGGACCGGCGACGGACAGCAGCGACGCCATGGCGTAGTTCTGCCCGTCTTCGTAGAAGTTCATGCCGCGCTCGTAGTAAAACGGCTCGACGGCATAGTCCACGAACATCAGTACCAACAGATAGCGCTTGTCGCATACGTAGGTGACGCACTTGTAGTGGGTAAGAAGATCGCGCTGGAGAGCAAGCAGACGCGGGTGGTTGGCTGGACGACGCGACAGCGCACGGTACTTGAGTTCCGGCGCCTGCAACTTCGGGAAATGTTCGCTAATCAGCCGTGCGGCGTCTTGATCGTCGATGGCAATAGCTGAGGCCCCTTGGAAACGCTGTTCGGCGTTCAGAAGGTCGAACCCCGTGTATCCGCTCTCATCGATCCGAAAGCACTCCATGGCGAGCGCCCCTATCGCACCCGGGCGATCAGCGCCTCGGCGATGGCTTGTGGTGTTCGGCCTCTGATGTCGAGGGGGAGATGCTGCTGACGCATGATGCCGACGAGAAGGCACGCCGCGAAGAACCAGAACCACGAGTCCGGCGGCAGGTTGAAGCCAGCGACGATCGCTTGGATCCGATCTGACAAAGGCGGGTACTCCGAGTTTCCCCACTGCGCCGCTGTCGGCGTGATGGCATGGATGATGGTGACTGCCAGCGCCAGGGCCATCGCTCGTTTTTGGCCGACCTCTTCATAGCTGTGGCCATGGGCTCGCGCGTACGCAGCCAGTTTCGCGATCATGAAATCGCGGGCCCAGACGTCGCAGGCGAGTTCTTCCTCGGGAAGCGTATCCGGTTGGGCTTTCTCGGCGAGAAGCTTCACATGGCTGAATTCGTGAAGCAGCGCGAACGCAAGAGCGAGCGCGGTCAGGTCGAACGCCACCTTATCTTGCGGATCGGAGAACCCGTCGCGCTCGGCTTGAGGCCGTGGGATGTCGGGCGGCCAGGCAATCCCGCCCGTTGAGGGGGCCGCGATAAGAGAAGCCGCCGCTTGCATTCGCTCGTTGTAGTCGCGTTCGAACGCCGTCAGCTTTTCATCGATGTGGAGCGCTTGGTCGATTGTCAGACCTAATACCATCGTGATCACCAGGGCTGGCGAATACACCTCGATGGACCGCCAGGCGCTAAAGCCGAGGAGCCAAAATAGGTCGATCGTCTTCGTATCGAAGCGGATGCGATGGCGATTTGCGTTCATCGTCGTCCCGACCTTGCTCCCAGCGACTTCCACCGCCGGCGCGTATTTCGTCCAGAGCGAGCCGATTTCGTCAGCTCGCTCCGGCACGGCGCCACGAAGCAGGTGGAGAACGATTGTGCGGTCACTGGGCATGCGATCCATCCTTACGAACCGGGAGCGCGACGTTGAGCGTGGCGTCGCGCCCGGATCGAGCAAGCGTCGCGCCACGGCGGCGGCTATGGTGAGCGGACCGGCGTCGCGGCCTCGTCAGCCGTCAACGCGCGCCAAAAGGATGTGCGACGTTGCGCAATATGGCCGATATCGGCGTTACCTCGCCAGTGCGGAGTGCGGCGGACTTTACGAGCTCCGAGAACTCGGTTTGAAGCCCGATCCTGTCCGCCCGACCGGGTCTTGAAATGGCCGGCCAATGGCCGTACACTGGGTCAGGAGATCAAACCATGCCGAAAGCCGCTTCCAAGCCGACGAGCGGGCGCACCCGGGCGGAGCGTCTGGAAACCCGCGTAACAGCGGAACAGAAGACCTTGATCGAGCGGGCCGCCGCCCTGCAAGGGCGGAGCGTGACCGACTTCGTTCTGACTAGCGTGCAGGATGCCGCGCGGCGCGCGATCGAGGAGCACAGCCAACTCGCGCTCTCCGTCCGTGATAGCGAGGCCTTCGTCGATGCGCTGCTGAATCCCACGCCGGTCAACGAGCGTCTGCGCGACACGGTGCGCCGCTATCGCGAGCGTGCCGGCGTTTGACGCGTGCCCGCCGATAGAGACGAGAAGCTCCGCGTCGAGCCGCTGTCATCAAGTCATGACCGATCGCGGTTCGAGAGTGGCGTAGAGCCGCTCGATCGATATTTCCGGACGCAGGCGGGCCAGGACGCGCGGAAGAACATGGCCGCGCCGTTTGTGCTGCTGCTGCCGGACGGGACGGTCGCGGGCTATTACACGCTGTCGTCGACCTCGGTGCTCCTCAGGGACTTGCCGAATGAAACGGTTCGAAAGCTGCCGAAATATCCCTTGGTGCCCGCGACCTTGCTCGGTCGGCTCGCCGTCGATCGACGACAGCAGGGCAAGGGCTTCGGCCGATTCCTCTTAGCGGACGCGCTTTGCCGCGCAGCCATGAGCGAGATTGCCTCGTTCGCGGTCATCGTCGACGCCAAAGACGAGAACGCTCGCCGCTTTTATGAGGGCGAGAGCTTTCTGCCGTTTCCAGACCAACCGATGAAGCTATTCCGGCCAATGGCCGAAATAGCAGCACTGTTCAGGTAGCGCGATGACGGAGTACCAAGGGTCGCAGCCCTCGATCACTGCCGACCTAAATGCACCCCCAGACCGGGTGCCGGCGCATCCGCCTGTTTCAACGCGTCCGCAGGTTTTGCCTTTTGGCGAACTCACTTGGGAGAATTTCGAACGGCTTTGCCATCGCCTGGCTGGCCAAGACGAGCGCATCGAGTACGTGGCGCGCTACGGGCGCTCTGGGCAAGCACAGCAAGGCATCGACATTTTTGTTCGTCTGGCCAACGGCAAATACGAGGTTTGGCAGGCGAAGCGATACGAACTCGATTTCTGCAGGCGATGTGAAGGCCATCGTCAAGACATTCCGCGAGGGCTCCTGGGCTGCGAAATCGGAAAAATTGATCCTGGCGGTTCAGGCTTCACTTGCGGATACAAAGGTGCAGGACGCGATTGAGTATGAAGCTGCCGCGCTGAAGGAAATCGGGATTGCCTTCGTTCCCCGTGATGGAGACGGGCTGAGTAACCTTTTGCGGGCTCACCCGGAGATTATCGACGATTTTTTCGGGAGAGAGTGGGTCAAAGCGTTTTTGGGCCCTGATGCCGCCGCAAAACTTGGCGCGCGGCTTGATGGTGCGGAGTTTGCACGTGTCCGCGAACAACTTCGCAAATACTACGATGTTCATTTCCATTTGCTGGACGTCGGAATTTCCTTGCCATTGTCACCGGCTGTCGCTCCCGAGGTGGCTCCATCCCTTTTGCAGCGCTTCGCCATTCCGGACGTCCTGGTCCGAGATACGATTTTCGAGGAACAGCGCGCGACGAAAGCGGATAAGGCCACCGAAAGTGCTGTCGAGTTGGACCTCGCCATCCAGTGCGGATGCGATCTCGGGCCCAGGCCGTCGCCGCGAATATGTCCGCCGAACGCTCCTGACGTCGTGGCTATCTACCGGGCGTCATCTGGCGATCGTGGGTGAAGCGGGATCTGGAAAAAGCACTTTGCTTCGATGCATCGCGCTCGACCTGCTGATGGATCAGGGTTTGTTTCCCGAACTCAGCCGTCGCTGGGGCGGTCTGATACCGATCCATCTCTCATTTTCGAGGTGGAGCCGTCTGAGCGCCCGTGAAGGGCGGGCCGTCGGCTTGAAGGAGCTTGTGGCTGAGCTACTGCAGCCCAATCTAACAGCCGACTTCATTTCACTCCTGGATAGAGCGATCGATGCGAGGCGCATACTGCTGCTTCTCGATGGCTTGGACGAGTGGTCCGACGAGCAGGCGGCTCGAACGACGCTGCAGCAGATGCTCTCATTTGTCGCGACGCATGACGTACCGGCCATCGCAACCGCGCGACCTCGCGGTTTGGACAAGATCGGCAGCGTCCCTGGCAGTTGGGCCGTCGGCGAGCTGGCGCCTCTGTCCGTGGATCAGCAACGGAAGCTGGCCGAAGTCTGGTTCGAAAGGTCGACGCCGCGAGCGGCGTCGCAAAGCAGCGCAGCAGAAACGAAGGGGCCAATTGAAGCTCGGCTCGATCGGTTTTTCGCGGAGCTCGGACGAGATCGCCGACTGTCAGTTCTAGCCGGAAATCCGTTGCTTCTTGTTGGCTTAGTGGCGCTCTCCCTCCGGCAAATTGCACTTCCTCGAAACAAGGCACAGGCCGTTGAAAGCCTCGTCGGCGTGCTGATTGAAACGCATCCCGTGCAACGAGCCACTGAGGCTGGCGATACGCAATCGCGCTTTCCAAGCATCCAGGATGCAGATGATCGTCGGTCAGCCCTCGCTCGGCTCGCCTTCGTCGCTCGATCCGCGAGCGGAGGCGGCACGTACGATCTTAAAGAAGCAAGAAAGGCAATCCGGGACTATTTGGCGGACAGCGCGGCCTTTGGCTACCCGCCTGATCGCGCTCAGCGCGCGGCCGAAGAGCTGCTCGCTGTCAATGCGGAAACCGTTGGCCTTCTGGCTGAGCGGGCGCCAGGCGAAGTCGGGTTTGCGCACGCGGTGTTCGAGGAGTTTCTCGCTGCCGAGCACATTCGAAGTTGGCCGTTCGCCGAAATTGTCTCGTTCGTAGCCACGAAGTCCGGCGAACCGCTCTGGCGCAACGTCATAGCGAATCTCACCTCGCTTCTCGATCGACCGACAGAAGTCAAAGATCTTGTCGCAGCGATCGAGGCTGCGCGCGATGGAGACGCCAGCCGCGTGAGCCACGTTAGTCGCGATGTTCTTCTCGCGGACATCGCTTTCGGTCCGTCGCGCAAGCCTCCCCCAACCGCGCAAGCATTGATCAGTGCCGCGTTCAACACGATCGAACGTGGGGCTTGGATGCTCGTGCGCAGGGAGGTTCTCAAGTCTGCTCTCACTCATCTCGGCGATGAGTCAGTCGCAACACCGGTCGATGTCAGGATGCCGCGGTGGACGCCACGGCGAGAGAAATATCTCGGTGGGCTCTTCGATGTTTTGTCGACGTGGGTGCCGACTGCCGATGTAGAGGCTGCGCTCATTGGTGGACTGTTCGACGAAGAGCGACACAATCAGCGCAGTGCGGCTCGGGCACTCGCACGCATGTTTGGAGGTCGAGCGGAAATCCAGCTACGGCTTCGCGCAATTTTGGAAACGACGGTGGATCTGTCGGTCGCAGCGGCGGTGCTTGAGGCGCTTAGTGTCGGTTGGCCCGACACCGACGGCCTGTCGGATTTGCACGACGCAGCAATTACCTCGCTGGACCCGACACTCAGGCTCGTTGGGATTGCTGGGAGGGCCGCGAACGGCAGAGCCGAGGCCTCAGACCGCGATGCTCTCGTCGGGCTGCTGTCAGAATTCCCTGAAATCGACTTCTGGGACAGACCAAGCGCGAGGGCGTTGCTTGCGGAATTTTGGAAAGACGATTCCTGCAATCATTAAAGTGGCGCTCACTGCCGTAACGCGCGGGAGTGGTGCCCGCCGTGACTTCGAACGAGAGTTGGCGATGCACTATCTGGTGCGCTGTTCGCCCTCAAATCAGTCCGTTGCCGATTGGGTGCGGCGGGAACTCAAGGAGAAATATCCGTTTTCGCTTTCACACGATGAGGTTTGGGATCAGCTCATTCCCTTTGCGACTGCCCACGGCGATATCCGCACGGCCGTCATTGCATCGATTAAATCGGAATGGGGGAGTCACAGCCTTCACAATTTCCAGGCGCTCATCCAGGCCCTGCGCGGTGACGAACTCAGAGACTTTTTGATTTCGATATCCCAGTCGCAACAAGGTTGGGGGGAATTTTGGGCTGTACGACCCTTGGTGGAGGGTTGGGGTAGATCAGATCCGATCGTTGCGAAGTTTTTGGACGACGCTGCCGGCTGGGAGGACAAGAGGCTCGACAATCTCGCAGCGATTTTGCCGAAGATTATCCTCGACCCAGAGGTTTGCCGGACACGATTGTTCGCGTTGATGCATGGGGAAAGACCTCGCTTCGACCTTATCGCTAAGGGGTTTGTTGCTCTCGGCTGCACGTCCACAGACGATGAGGTGGTGGACGCGCTTCTCGGGAAGATCGACCAAGGCGCGCCGGCTTTTGATCCCTCAACGTCGTTACTGACGCATTTTTCAGGCAACGCACGTGTGCGGCAGTACGCTCTCGAGACACTGAAAGAGCGAGCGCCGCCGCTCGCGGTGCTTGCGCTGGCTTACAAGGACGATGCCGAAATTCGCGCATCCGTCCTAGCGTTCGCGAATCCTCTCCCGGTCGAATTGCGAGGAGATATCGCGGAAACAGCCTCGCTGGAGGCGACGGCGCGCCCCTCTCTGAATGCGATCCTGTCCGACTACGACATCGAGGTAGACGGTGAGCTCAAGATCGCCGCCTCGATCTCCTACCACCGGACTGTCATGCGTGGGGCGACCGGTGCGGACGCGCAACATCTCGCCAAGCTTCATCGTGACCTTCATGCCGTAGGGCCCGATTTACACGAACGACGCGCTGCGGCGTTTGCCGCCATCTTGATCCTTGGCCGCCTCAACGAAGTCGTTCCGATGGTTGAGTATGGCGACAAGCCGCTGAATATCAGGTCGGGCGACAGGCTATGGGCAGGAGAGCGATAGTTTGATGGCGCTTATGGCCGAGCGCTGGGAGGAGCTCTCGGCCGCGTTCGGCCAGGATCTAGCGTCACGCTTTGGCGACTTCGGAGCGGATGAAGGGCACCTGTGGGATTGTCTCGCTCCGCACCTAAGCGCCTCTGCCGCCGTCCGTCGAGACTTTTTGAGCTTCATTGATCGCACTGACACCACGCTGGGTCTCAGAAGCTTTCTCGCCGTAGCTCGCGAATTGCCATCGAGTGAGCTACTCCTCCGGCATTGCTGGCGGGTGTTTGGACGAGAGGTTTCCGGACAACACGAGCGGCAATCGCCATGGGCGGTCCAGCGATTGCAGCTCGAGATCGCCTATATCCTGCGCGACCAGTACCGAGACAGGCCCGACGTCATTTCCCATCTGCAGAACGCGCTGAAGAGGGGGCAGCGGCCCGAGGTAGTCGCGTTATCACTGCTCGCGCCCGACTGATCCATTGCTCGATCAAATTCAGATCGATCCGATGGATATCGGTCGGCGACACGCGGATTGGGTCACTGCATTGCATCTGTCTTCTGCGCGAAGCCAGGCCGAGGATTTCATCCAGGTCGTTTTGGCGATGATTGCTCGCCCGATGCCGTTCGAATTGGGACTTTCAAGAATTCGCGAACCGAGCAATCGTGGAGCGCCTCGCTGGGGATGCCGACGCATTAGCGTTGCTCAAGAAGCGACTAATGGAGACTTCAGATGTCAGCGAGATTGCCTCGCTTCCGCGGTACCTGTCGGCCGCCGGCGCGCTCGATTCAGAGGTCATACAGCGTTGCACCAGCTTGCTTGAGCGGGAGGTTGACGAACGTATTCCTCGCGCGGGCTATGACGCCGTTGCCGACTTAATATGTGCTCTGTCCCGGAGCCTATTGGAGGTTATTACGCCTTCCTTGTCGCCCTAAGGCTCGCGGCGCGTCTTCCCGTAATGTGCGGCATGCGGCGCACAGGAAGCTCAGGCCAGATGGGCGGCCAATCGCTTGCGGCAATGTCGGTCTGACGGTAGTTTCGAGACTGTGCTGCCATGCCTCACGCGAAGTCGGATCGAAAAAATCGATCGATTGAGAGCGATAGTCCGTGAAAGCGCGCAAAAAATTTTTCGAGCAATTTCCGCAGCAATTTCAAAAGCGTGACTTTTTGACGGTGCTCTGGCGGGAAGAATGCCGCCACGCCGAAGATATTTGCCCGTTTTTTCAATAGCTTATACGATCAAAAAACAATCGAGTGGGCGTGACGGGTCGTAGAAAAAGGCGGGTGTCGGATAGTAGGGGATAGCGGCTGCGACGCGAGGCAGTTGTTAGACTTCGATAGTCTGCGAAAGTCCTGGATATCTGATAAAGAAAATTTCTTTGTCGTATCAAATAATTGCAAGACCAATCTGAACATCAGGAAGCCCGCCAGCAAAATGATGTCAAAAAGATCAAGAAGGGGCGGAAACTTATTTCATATGACAGCCTCGGCGGTCAGCACTGGAACCCGGCGACTGCATTGATCAACGCTATTGATACGAGCGGTATCGGGGGTGTCTGGCACGGGAGGTGCCATGAGTTTTGGATTGTGCTAAGAATTGCCCGCTTTGCTGAGCGCGCGCTGAATAGCCCTCGCAAGATCCGGATCACGGAAGGGCTTCTGAAGTACGATGGCGCCGGGTTTGGCGGCAAGTACCGACGCCGTGTCGCCGCTGACGAAGACGTGGGGAATAAAGCCGCCGCGCAATATCTCGTCGACCGCCGCCAGGCCGCTGCCGTCGCTCAAGGCAGCATCCACGATCATCAAGTCCGGTTCATACCGCGCGGCCGCGGCGACCGCCGCTTCCTTGGTCGCTTCGATTGCGCAGACAGCATGACCCATTTCCGCCAGGAGGTCGGCGAAGAGCATTCCGATGATCGCGTTGTCCTCCATGACGAGAACGCGCAGGGCCTGGAACGGCGCCTGCGTTCCCGGCCCCTCGCGCTTCCGATTTAACAGGTTCATCGCGCCCCCCGCACCCGAGCCGGCCGATGCGCCCCGCCGGTGTCATACGGACGCGGCTCCAAAGCGACGGCGAAACAGCGACAATGGCATTAGCGTCGCCAGGATAGAGCGAGCCGTGCGCGAAAGCAGGTTCGGAAACTACTCAGCCCCAGGCTCCCCCCGCGGAGACCTGTCTCGTGGCGCGATGCCGTTTGGTGTGCGACACTGCGCTGTTCCAGGCCTGTGCGCGGCGGCGATTGATCCGGATCAACGGCCCGCCGGCGCCGGCGCCTATATTACTGACCTTCCGATACACGACATCCGTCCGGGCAAAGGTGAATCTGCATGCCAAGAGACCGGCCATCTTCGAACGCCATGGGCAAAACACCCCTCGCTGGTCCGGATCTGACCGCCCGCGGACCGCCTCAGGGACCGGACGACTTTCCGGTCGTCGGCATCGGCGCCTCGGCGGGCGGTCTCGAGGCCTGCACCAAGCTCGTGGGGGCTCTGCCGCCGACGACCGGCATGGCGTTCATCCTGGTGCAGCATCTCGACCCGACGCATGAAAGCATGATGCCGGAGCTGCTGGCGCACCACACCACGATGGCGGTGAGGCAGGCCGTCGACGGGATGCGCCTCGAGCGCGAGCACCTGTACGTCATTCCGCCAGGGACCTATCTATCCGTCGGCAAGGGCCGCCTGCGCCTCTCGCAACCGCAAGCGCCGCACGGCGCACGTCTGCCGTTCGACTTCCTGCTGCGGTCCCTGGCGGAGGAATATGGGGAGCGCGCGATCTGCGTGATCCTCTCGGGAACGGGCGCCGACGGCAGCCTGGGTCTCAAGGCCGTCAAGGAAATGGGCGGCCTGGTGATCGCCCAGGATCCCAGCGAAGCAAGCTACGACGGCATGCCCCGGAGCGCGATCATGACGGGGGCCGTCGATCTCGTCCTGCCGTTGGCCAACATTCCCGACGCGCTCGTGACGTTCCATCGTCGCATGGCGGTCACGCGAGCGGCGAGCGCCCAAGATCCGCCGGATCGGCCGCCGGACTGGCTGCCGGAGATCATCAGCCTCCTGCGGGCCAGGAAATCCCACGACTTCAGGCTCTACAAGGAAGGCACGCTGCGGCGGCGGATCGAGCGCCGCATGGCAATGGCCGCAGTCGGCACCGACGACATGGCGCGCTATCTCGACCTGTTGCGCAACGATCCGAAAGAGCTCGACCATCTCGCCACCGATCTGCTGATCAACGTCACCAGCTTTTTCCGCGATCCCAAGGTGTTCGAGCTGCTGTCGGAGAAGGTCATCCCCGATCTGGTCCGCAGCCATTCGGTCGACGAGCCGCTGCGCGTGTGGATCGCCGGATGCAGCACGGGCGAGGAAACCTATTCCCTGGCCATGCTGTTTCGCGAGGAGATCACCGCGGCGAAACGCGAGATCAAGCTGCAGATCTTTGCGTCCGACGTTGATGCTGACGCGGTCGCCACGGCCCGGGAAGGACTCTATCCCGAAACCATCGCGGCGGAGGTGCCGCCCGAGCGGCTGGCGCGCTTCTTTTCGAAGGACGATCACGGCTACCGGATACTGCCCGAACTGCGCGCGACCATCGTCTTCGCCGTCCAGGACGTCCTGACCGATCCGCCGTTCTCGCGCCTCGATCTCGTTTCCTGCCGCAACCTGCTGATCTACCTGCGCCCCGAAGCCCAGGAAAAGGTGATCGCCTTCTTCCACTTCGCCTTGCGCGAAGGCGGCATCCTGTTGCTGGGGAGCGCCGAGACGGTAGGCGACGCCAAGAGCCGTTTCGAGGTCATCTCGAAAGCGGAGCGGCTCTACCGGCATATCGGCCGTTCCCGGCCGGGCGAGGTCGGTTTTCTGTTCGCGGACGGCGGCGCCCGACAGCCGGCTCGCGCGTCTCCGAGCCCGCCCCCGTCGCGGCAGGCCGCCCTCGCCGATGCCTGCCGGCGTCTCGTCATGGAGACCTATGCGCCGGCGGCGGTGCTGATCAGCCGCAAATTCGAGTGCCTCTATTCCCTGGGGCCGACGGAGCGCTATCTGCAGGTGCCGCAAGGCCATCCGAACTACGATTTGCTCGCGATGGTGCGCCCCCATCTGCGGACCAAGCTTAGGGCGGCGATCCACCAGGCCATCCAGGCGAAAGCCCGCGTTCTCATTCCCGGCGGTCGCACCAACCATGAGGGCAAGACCGGCGCCTTCGCGATCGCCGTCCAGCCGACCGTGGTCGACGGCGAAGACCTGCTGTTGATCTGCTTCATCGACGATCCGGCGCCGGCGCAAAAGCTGTCGCGAGCCAAGACGACGCATGACACGGACCAGGTTGTCGACCTTAGGCAGCAGCTCGACGCCACTCAAATGGAGCTGCAGGCGGCGATCTGGAGCCTCAAAACCTCAGATGAGGAGCAGAAGGCGATCAACGAAGAGGCATTATCCGTTAACGAGGAATACCAATCGACCAACGAGGAATTGCTCACTTCGAAAGAAGAACTTCAGTCGATGAACGAGGAGCTCACTGCCCTCAACAGCCAGCTGCAGGAAACGCTGGAGCGGCAGCGAACGACGGCCAGCGACCTGCAGAACATCCTCTACAGCACCGACGTCGCCACCATCTTTCTCGATATCGATCTTGACATCCGCTTCTTCACGCCAGCGACCAAATCGCTGTTCAACATCATCCCCACCGACATCGGCCGACCGCTGGCCGACCTCAACTCGCTGGCCGCGGACAGCGGCCTGCTCAGCGACGCGCGCACGGTCCTGCAGGCGCTATCGCCGCTCGAACGGGAAATCCAGGCGCGGGATGGGCTGTGGTATAGTCGGCGGATTCTGCCCTATCGCGCCCAGGACGACAGGGTCGAAGGCGTCGTCATCACCTTCGTCGACATCACCGAGCGCCGGCGTGCAGCGGACGCGCTGGAATCCGCCAAGCGCGAGGCCCAGCAGGCCAATACCGCCAAGTCCCGCTTCCTCGCCGCCGCCAGCCACGACCTTCGCCAGCCGCTGCAAGCCCTCAGCCTGATGCGCGGCGTTTTGGCCCGGAAAATCCGAGACGACAAGAAGGAGGAAGCGCTGGCGCTGGTCACGCGCCTCGACGAAACCTCCGCAGCCATGACGGGCATGCTCAACACGCTGCTCGACATCAACCAACTCGAAGCCGGCACCGTCCATCCCCAATTCGTCGGCTTCCCAATCGACGACCTGCTCGACCGATTGCGTGACGAGTTCAACTACCATGCCGGCGCGCAAAGCCTTGCCTTGCGCGTGGTGAGGTGTGGCCTCTTCGTCTACAGCGACCCGCGCCTGCTCGAACAGATGCTCCGCAACCTGCTATCAAACGCGCTGAAGTACACCAAGCGCGGCAAGGTGCTGCTTGGTTGTCGCCGACACGGCGGCATATTACGCATCGAAGTTTGGGATACCGGGGTCGGAATTGCAGAGCAGGATCTCCGTGCAATCTTCGATGAATACCATCAACTCGGCAATGCGGCCCGTGAGCGAAGTCTCGGTCTCGGTCTCGGGTTATCCATCGTTCAACGGCTGGCGACCTTGCTCGGTCATCCGGTCCATGTCCGCTCGCAGCCTGGCAAAGGTTCCGTTTTTTCCATCGACGTGATGCTGCCGGCCGGCGCGGCGCTCCCGGAAGGCGAGACGTCGCCAGTCGCGAAACTCGCGATGGCTGGCGAGCCCCGCCGCACCGGCGCCATCATGGTGATCGAGGATGACAGCGAAGTGCGCGAGCTCCTCGATGTGGTCCTCTCGGCAGAAGGCCACCGAACGACGACGGCGGAGGATGGAGCCGCCGCGCTTGCGCTGCTCGGGGGTGCTTTCAGGCCTGACGTGATTCTCGCGGATTACAATTTGCCGAATGGCAAGGACGGGCTGTCGGTCGCAGCCAAGGTAAGAGAAATCCTGCATCGCCAGGTCCCAGTCATCATTCTCACAGGTGATATCTCGACAGATACCCTGAAGCGGATCGCCGGCCAGGACTGTGTGCAGCTCAATAAACCGGTCAAGGCGACGGAGCTGACGGAGGCCATTCAGCGCCTAATGACGCGTCCGCAGGCCTTATCACTTCATCACGTGCCGCTTGCAGCCAATCCTGTCCAGCCACCCGACACCCCAGTCATCTTCGTTGTCGACGACGACAAGCATGTCCGCGAGGGCGTTCGAAGCTTGCTTGAGGCAGACGGACGGACCGTCGAAGATTTTGAGTCGTGTGAGGCCTTTCTTGAGGCGTATCGACCGGGCCGACAAGGATGTCTCTTGGTGGACGGTTATCTGCCGGGAATGACGGGGCTTGAACTTTTGCAGCGGCTAAAGGACGGCGATGGCCGATTGCCAGCCATCATGATAACCGGAAACAGCGATGTTCCGATGGCCGTCCAGGCCATGAAGTCCGGGGCTTCTGACTTCATCGAAAAGCCGATCGGCCGGGATGAACTGTTGACCGCCGTGAATCGTGCTCTGGAGCAATCGCAAGACGCGAGCAAACTTGCAGCTTGGCGGCGCGACGCCAGAGAACATGTCGGCAAGCTCACGCCGCGACAACGACAAATCATGGAAATGGTTCTCGCTGGCCATCCCAGCAAGAACATCGCTGCCGACCTCAATCTTAGCCAACGCACGGTGGAAAACCATCGTGCGCAGATCATGCGAAAGACTGGGGCAAAATCTCTGCCGGCGCTAGCGCGCTTGGCCCTTTCCGCAGGTCTTGCAGAGGCGCGCCGGTAACACCGCCCTCCTTCTCTATCCGCCTACGGACAGCGCCTGCGCCTGCCGGGAAACCGGGCCAGAAACAATGTGCGCGGCGGCTCGCACTTTTCATCGTGCCTGGGTTTGGCAAGAGACGAGACGGCAGGCCCGTTGATTCCGGTTTCAGGCAACAGGCCTCCGGTCTCCGCTGAGTAGTTTCCGAGTTTGCCGCGCCATGGCGACCGAGCGTAGCATACACCGTATTCGAAAATCGGCTAATGCGGTTCGTCGCCACCGACCGGACGGCGCTCCAATCGAGCCGTGCGGCAGCTTGAGCTTTACCACGACGAATGTTTTCGGCTCGGTCTGAAAGGAGCGACAGGATGTTTCTCTATCTCATCCCGGTACTGGTCCTGGGCGCTCTTGTTGTGCTCCTGGCGACGGTGAAAATCCTGCGCGAGTATGAGCGCGCCGTCGTATTCACTCTGGGCCGCTTCCAGAGAGTCAGAGGTCCGGGGCTGGTGTTGCTGATCCCGTTCTTCCAGGAAATGGTGCGGGTCGATCTGCGCATCCAAGTCATCGAGATCCCAAGCCAGGACGTGATCTCGCGCGACAACGTCTCGATGAAGGTCGACGCCGTCCTGTATTTCAATGTCGTCGATCCCGAGCGCGCGATTATCCACGTTCAAAACTATCTTCCCGCCACCAACATGCTCGCTCAAACTACGCTGCGGGCCGTGCTCGGCCAGCATGAGCTCGACGCCATGCTCTCCGAACGAAAGAAGCTGAGCGCCGATGTCCAGAGTATTCTCGACGCCCAGACCGAGACCTGGGGAATCAAGGTCAGCAACGTCGAGATCAGAACCGTCGAGCTGACCGACAACATGGTGCGGGCCATCGCCAAACAGGCTGAGGCGGAACGCGACCGTCGCGCCAAGATCATCCATGCGGAGGCAGAGTTTCAAGCGTCGCAGACCCTGGTCAATGCCGCCCAGATCCTCGGCAGCATCCCCGCCGCGATGCAGTTGCGATATCTGCAAACGCTGACGGAAATCGGTGCCGAACAGAATTCAACGATCGTCTTCCCGATGCCGATCGATATCATCAAGCCGTTCCTCGATCTGCTTGACAAGGCCGGCAAGCCGCTTGGCGCCAACGGCGCAGACCGGCTCTCCCCCCTGAAAGGCCTCCCTTTGAGCGCGGCGGGTGCGGGCGCGTGACCGGCCCATATCTCCACAGCTTGTACCGGTCTTTGACCGGTGACCATCGCATCGAACAGGTGTGAACGACAGGAGATACGATGACCCAAGGCGAATCCCAACCTAATCCGAACCAACCGCCGCCGCAGACAGAGCAGTTGCGCCGGAACTTGCAGACAGAGAAATCGAGCCGGGAAATGTCACAAAGGCAAGCCACCGCACCAATAAGGCCGCCGCAGTCGGAGCAACGAGTGAATGCCCGGACGCCGACCACTCTTCCGCATTGACCGGATGCGAACTGGAAAGCGCATCTGTCGAGCAGTGGCACCAGTAGAACTACGGCTGATTCAAGCCTACTCCGCCTCCGCGGAGCACTTGAAGCGAAGAGGAGTCCGGAATGTTGCGGCATTCGTCAGCGATCAATGGCTATGCCATTGAGGCCAGCGATGGTGATATTGGCGCCGTCAGTGACTTCCTGTTCGATGACGCCAGCTGGCTGGTGCGTTGGGTGGTTGTCGATACCGGCAATTGGCTTTCCGGCCGCAAGGTCCTCTTGCCTCCATCCGTCTTGGGGCGGCTCTACGCGAACAACCGCGTACTTCGCGGTCAAATTGACCAAGCAGCAGGTGAAGGACAGTCCGGAAATCGACACCGATCGTCCGGTGTCCCGGCAGATGGAAACCAGCGTCTATGATTATTACGGCTGGAGCCCGTACTGGGGTTCCGGCTTCTACATGGGCGGCTATGGCTATATGCCGGGTTCGGGGATGGCTTCGCCTTACCTGGGAGCGAGGCGCCGTGAACAGGAGATTGCCAACGCCCATGCAGACAGTGACGATGTGCACCTGCGCAGTGTCGAGGCGGTAACCGGATATCATATCCACGCCAGGGACGGCGAGATCGGCCATGTCGAGGACTTCATCGTCGACGATGCCGATTGGAGCATCCACTACCTCGTCGTCGACACGAAGAACTGGTGGCCGGGAAAAAGGATTTTGGTCTCGTCACGATCGGCCGGAGAGATCGATTGGACCGATAGGCTGGTGAACCTCGACGTCGACCGTCAGCGGATCAAAGGCAGCCCCGCATACGATCCCTCGATGACGATTGATCGGGCCTATGACGAGAAACTTCTGACATATTATGGCATCAAGTCTGCTGCCGCCTGAACCGATCGGACGGCCCGTTATGCGGCCTTTGATCGCCGGAAATTGGAAGATGCACGGCATGGCGCCTCAGCTTGCCGAGATCGAAGCGATCGCAGCCTCAGTGAAGGCTGCGCCGCCGTTGGCCGACATTCTGATCTGCCTGCCCGCGACGCTGATCGCGCGGGCAGCCGAGACCGCCGCGGGCCGGATCGCTATCGGTGGGGAGGATTGCAGCGCGGAAGTCTCCGGTGCGTTCACCGGAGACATCAGCGCCGAAATGCTGAAAGGTGCCGGTGCCACCGCAGTCATCGTCGGACATTCGGAACGCCGTCAGTATCATGCCGAGACCGACGCCATCGTTGCGGCGAAAGCGAAAGCCGCACGGCACGCGGGACTCTTGGCGATCATCTGCATCGGCGAGACGCAATCGCAGCGGCGGAACGGCAAGGCATTGTCTGTGTGCGGCGATCAAATCGCCGGCAGCGTCCCCGATGGCATCACCGCATCTGCTATCGCGATCGGCTACGAGCCGCTGTGGGCGATCGGAACCGGGCACATGCCGACTTCCGAAGAAATCACGGAAATGCACGCGCACATTCGTCAATGCCTCGTGGCGCGCTTCGGCGGCCAAGGAAACGAGGCGCGCATCCTTTACGGCGGGTCGGTCAATCCTTCGAACGCGCAGGACATCCTGGCGCTCCCAGAAGTTGGCGGCGCGCTGGTCGGCGGAGCAAGCCTGAAGGCGGTGGACTTCGAGGGAATTTTCCGGGCTGTCTCGGGGACGGTCTGAATGCGAGGCCCCAAAAAATCCCATGCTTACTACATCTCAGATACTCGTCGACAGTTTCGAAGAACTCGAAATGAGCAATCCCCAAGCGATCGCGCCGCATAACTTGTCCCGACGGGGCAAGGAGAAACCATGATGCGCATCGGAATAGCCGCCGACCATGGAGGGTTTTCCTTAAAGGGGGCGCTAGCCGAGTCCCTGAGCTGCGCAGGATATGACGTCGCAGACTTCGGCGCCGCTCGACTGGACCCCGACGATGACTATCCGGACTTCGTCGTCCCCTTGGCCCGGGCCGTCGCCGCGGGCGAAGTCGAGCGCGGCGTGGCGCTGTGCGGCAGCGGCGTTGGCGCCTCGATCGCCGCGAACAAGATTCCCGGGGTGCGTGCCGGGCTCATCCATGATGTCTTTTCTGCCCATCAGGGCGTCGAAGACGACGACATGAACGTCTTTTGTCTGGGCGCAAAGGTGATCGGGTCTGCGCTCGCCTTGGAGCTGATCGAGACTTTTCTGACCGCTCACTTCAGCGGGGCCCCGCGGCATCGACGCCGCCTGGCCAAGGTGAAAGCGCTGGAGCACCCGACGATCGTGCCATAGGGGTGCGTTCGGGTCGACCAGTAGGTGACACGATTTTTAGGAGGATAGTCACATGGAATTGGGCATGATCGGCCTCGGCCGTATGGGGACAAACATGGTGCGACGCCTTCGGCGGGCTGGTCACCAGTGCGTCGTTTTCGACCTCGACGCCAAAGCTGTGGATGTGCTCGCAAAAGAGGGTGCGGTCGGGGCAAGGTCGCTCGAGGACTTTGCCGAGAAGCTGAAAAAGCCGCGCGCCGTCTGGATGATGGTGCCGGCGGCAGTCGTTGATTCGACGTTGAAGACCCTTATCCCCCTTCTTGACCGCGACGACGTGATCGTCGACGGCGGTAACTCCTACTATCACGATGACCTCCGTCGCGCCGCCGAGCTGAAGCCGACCGGCATCCACTATGTCGACGTCGGGACCAGCGGCGGGGTCTGGGGATCGGAGCGCGGCTACTGCCTGATGATTGGTGGCGAGGACGCCATCGTTCACAGGCTCGACCCTGCCTTTGTTGCCTTGGCACCCAGTATCGAGGAGGCGCCGCGCACACCCGGTCGTAAGGAGGCCGGCGGCGGGACTGCCGAACACGGCTACCTCCACTGCGGTCCCAACGGCGCCGGCCATTTCGTCAAGATGGTCCATAACGGCATCGAGTACGGCATCATGGGCGCTTATGCCGAGGGGCTGAACATTCTACGCCACGCCAATGCCGGAAAGCAGCCGCGCACGACCGACGCGGAAACCGCTCCGCTGCGCCACCCCGAGAATTACCCGTACGACCTGAACCTGGCCGATATCGCCGAGGTGTGGCGTCGCGGCAGCGTCATCGCATCGTGGCTGCTGGACCTGGCCGCCACCGCGCTCCTCAAAAGTCCCGACCTGGAGAATTTTGCCGGCCGTGTCTCGGATTCCGGCGAGGGGCGCTGGACGATCGCGGCGGCGATCGACGAGTCGGTTCCCGCTCCCGTTCTCAGTGCCGCGCTATACCAACGCTACAGTTCCCGCGGCGGCGATGACTTCGCCGACAAGGTGCTCTCTGCACTTCGATTTGGGTTTGGCGGCCATGAGGAAAAAGGCGCCGCCAAGACCGGAAACGCCTCATGACCGCGGCCGGTTCGGATGCGCTGGTGCTCTTCGGCGTGACCGGCGATCTCGCTCACAAGATGATATTCCCGGCACTCTACGCGATGGCGAAGCGAGGGGCCCTGACCGTCCCGGTCATCGGTGTCGCCCTCCCCAAATGGAGTGTGGAGCGCCTGCACGAGCGGGTGCAAGACAGCCTTAAGCAGTCGGGAGGGATCGATGACCGGCCTGCCTTCGACCATCTTCTGTCCCGGCTCCGTTACGTGAGCGGCGACTACAAAGACGAGGGCACGTTCGCGTCGATAAAGAAGGCGCTGGGCGACGCCAAATGCCCGGCGCATTACCTCGCCATCCCGCCCTCGCTCTTTGAGACGGTGATCAAGGGGCTCGGCGCCTCAAAGCTAGCCGAGCGGGCGCGCGTCATTGTCGAGAAGCCGTTCGGTCGCGACCTCGCTTCCGCCCGTAACCTCAATCGCGCGGCGCGGGCGGTATTCCCGGAGGATGCGATCTTCCGAATCGACCACTTCCTCGGGAAGGAGGCGATCATGAATATCCTCTATTTCCGTTTCGCCAACACGTTCCTGGAGCCGATCTGGAACCGTAACTACGTGGCCAGCGTCCAGATAACCCTGTCCGAAGATTTCGGCGTCGAAGACCGCGGTGCGTTTTACGAAACCGCCGGCTGTCTTCGCGATGTCGTTCAGAACCACCTTTTCCAGATCGTCGCGCTGCTTGCCATGGAGGCGCCCGCCGGCAGGGACTTTGGCGCCGTCCACAACGAGAAGGCCAAAGTGTTCCAAGCCATGCGTCCGTTGACGCCGGAGGACCTGGTCCGCGGTCAGTACGCTGGCTACCGGAAGGAGCCGGATGTGGCGGAGAACTCGGACGTCGAGACGTTTTGTGCCCTGCGGCTTTTCATCGATTCGTGGCGTTGGGAGGGCGTGCCGTGGTACCTGCGCTCCGGCAAATACCTGGCCGAAACGGCGACCGAGATACTGGTCGAATTGAAGCCGCCGCCGCAGAAGCTCTTTGCCGAACTCTGCGCCGACGACCGGCCGGGCCAATTATCTGCGCTTCCGGGTCTCGCCGGATTCCGCCATCGCTCTCGCCGCCCGCGTCAAGCGCGGCGGCAAGGAGTTCGTCGGCGACCAGCGGGAACTCTGTCTGGTCGAAGAGCAGCCGGACGGGGAGACGCCCTACGAGCTACTGTTGGGCGATGCCATGGCCGGCGACGGAGCGCTCTTCACCCGTGAGGACGCAGTTGAAGCTGCCTGGGCAGCGGTCGATCCCGTTCTCAAGACCCACCATGAAGTTCGCCTCTACGATCATGGCAGTTGGGGTCCGAAAGAGGCTGACGCGATCATTGCCGCAGACGGCGGTTGGCATAATCCCAGACGATCTAAAGAGGCATCGGCGTGATGCTCGTTGAGCCTGCGATGATGCGAGGGACGGGTAAAAGCCGATGACGCAAGCGCCGATCATCACCTGCCTGTTTCTGGATATCGGTGGCGTCCTTCTCACCGACGGCTGGGATCATCATGCCCGCCAGCGGGCGGTGACCCACTTCCACCTGGACTGGATCGAAATGGAGGATCGACATAGCCTGCTGTTCGCGACCTATGAGGAAGGCAATCTGACACTGGAAGACTATTTGGCTCGGGTGATCTTCTACCAGGAACGCGCGTTTACCAGGACTCAGTTTCGGAACTTCATGTTCGCGCAGTCAAAACCGTACCCCGAAATGATCGATATGATCACTCGGCTCAAGGTCCGGCACGGGCTGAAGATCGTCGCTGTCAGCAACGAAGCGCGCGAACTGAATGCGCATCGGATCGAAACATTCAAGTTGGGCGCGTTAGTGGATTTCTTCATTTCCTCATGCTTCGTCCATATCCGCAAGCCCGATGCTGACATCTTCCGCCTGGCGCTGGACATCGCCCAGGTGCCCGCCCGGCAAGTAGTCTATATCGAAAACACTCCGATGTTTGTCGAGATCGCCGAAGGTTTGGGAATTCGCGGCATTCTTCACGTGGACTACAGGTCGACGTGCGCGCAACTGGCTGCGCTCGGATTGCGGGACGATGGTGGAGCCAGCCATGAAACCGGCTGAGTCGCGCGTCCTGACGATCAATGGCGGCTCGTCGAGCATCAAGTTCGCGCTGTTCGAGGCCAGCGGTGCGCTCCGACGTATCCTCCAGGGCGAGCTTGAGCGGATCGGAACGCCGCAGGCCAGCTTGCGCGTAAAAGGCACGAAGCCGAGCGACAACTTTTCGCGGCCGGTGACGGCGGCCAATCACACGGTGGCGGTGGATACCCTGATGGGGTGGATTGAGGAACACAGCGGGCGAGACGCATTGGCCGCGGTGGGCCATCGCGTGGTCCATGGCGGCCCGAACTACAGCGAGCCACGGCAAGTCACCGCGGACATGGTCGAGGAACTCCATCGACTCAGCCCCTTTGATCCGGAGCATCTGCCGCTCGAGATCGAGTTGATAGAGGCGTTCCGCCAGCATCACCCCAAATTGCCTCAGGTGGCGTGTTTCGACACCGCGTTTCACCGCAGCATGCCGCGGGTCGCCACCCTCTTGCCAATCCCGCGTCGCTACGAGGCGCAGGGCGTCCGCCGTTACGGCTTTCACGGCTTGTCTTATGAATTCCTCATGGCTGAACTCGCGCGCCTCGGCGACCCGGCAGCGACCAAGGGTCGAGCGATTCTCGCTCATCTTGGCAACGGCGCGAGCATGGCCGCGGTACGCGATGGCAAAAGCATCGATACGAGCATGAGCTTCACGCCGACGGCGGGACTGGTGATGAGCACACGCTCGGGCGATTTGGATCCCGGTCTGGTCTCCTACTTCGCGCGAACGGAACAAATGAACGCGGCGCATTTTCAGAAAATGGTGAACCATGAATCGGGGCTGCTCGGCGTGTCGGAAACCAGTTCCGATATGCGCGACCTGCTCGGACGCGAAACCAAAGACGTGCGGGCGGACGAAGCGGTCGCGCTGTTCTGCTACCAGGCCAAGAAATGGATCGGCTCATTCGCGGCGGCGCTAGGCGGAGTGGACACGCTGGTGTTCGCCGGCGGCATCGGCGAGAACGCGCCACCCGTCCGGGAGCGGATTTGCGACGGTCTCGGATTTCTCGGCATCGAACTCGACGGAGAATTCAATGCGAAGAACGCGCCGCTGATTTCGTCGCAGGCCGGCCGCGTCAAGGTGCGGGTCATCCGCACCGATGAAGAGCTCATGATCGCGAGGTCCGTTGCCCGCGTACTCGATCTCGGTCAGATAGAGAAGCCATAGCGCATCGCGCGGGTTATCGGCGGTCATCCCGTTGGCGCCTGTAGCGGACGATCAGCGCGTTGGTGGAGGCGTCGTGCGTCAGTTTCGGCTCTTCGCCGCGGTCCAGTTCGGGGATGATGCGGTTGGCCAAAGCCTTTCCCAGTTCGACGCCCCACTGGTCGAAACTGTCGATCCCCCAGATCGCGCCCTGGGTGAAGACGCTGTGCTCGTATAGCGCGATGAGGCTGCCGAGCGTCGCGGGATCAAGCGTTTCGGCAAGGATCATGTTGGTCGGCCGGTTGCCCTCGGTGACGCGGAACGGCGTCTGGAAATCGGGCGAGCTTTCCGCCTTCAGTTCCGCTTCCGTCTTGCCGAAGGCCAGCGCCTCGGCCTGCGCGAACAGATTGGCCATCAACAGGTCGTGCTGCTCGACAAGCGGGCTCAGCGGCCGGCAGAAGCCGATCATGTCGCAGGGAACCAGTTTCGTGCCCTGGTGGAGGAGTTGGTAGAACGAGTGCTGGCCGTCGGTGCCGGGCTCGCCCCAGACGATCGGGCCGGTCTGGTAGTCCACGACATGCCCGTCGAGCGCGACGTGCTTGCCGTTACTCTCCATCTGCAATTGCTGGAGATAGGCGGGAAACCGGGCGAGATACGCGGCGTATGGCATGATGCCGATGGTCTGGGCGCCAAAGAAATTGTTGTACCAGACGGTGAGAAGACCGAGCAGCAGCGGCAGGTTGCGGGCGGCGGGCGCGGTGCGGAAATGCTCGTCCATGGCGTGGAACCCGGCCAGCATGGCGCGGAAATTGTCGGGCCCCACCGCGATCATCGTGGACAGGCCGATCGCGCTGTCCATCGAATAGCGGCCGCCGACCCAGTCCCAGAAACCAAAAATATTGGCCGCGATCGATGCCGAACCTGGTCGCCCCCGCGATGTTGGTCGAGACCGCCGCGAAATGCTTCGCCACCGCCGCGTCCGAGCCGAGCTTCCGCACCAGCCAGGCGCGCGCCGTCGCCGCGTTGGTCATCGTCTCCAGCGTCGTGAAGGTCTTGGACGAGACGATGAACAGCGTCTCCGCCGCGTCCAGATCGTGCGTCGCTTCGCTGAAATCGGCACCGTCGATATTGGCGACGAAGCGAAAAATCATCGACCGGTCGGTGAATGGACGCAACGCGCGATAGGCCATTTCAGGTCCCAGATAGGACCCGCCGATGCCGATATTCACCACGTTGCGGATTCGTTTGCCGGTGTGGCCGACGAAGGCGCCGCTACGCAGGCGCGTCGCGAAAGCGGACATCGCGTCGAGCACCCTGTGGACATCCGGCACCACGTCGGCGCCGTCGACCTCGATGCGCGTTCCGCGCGGCGCGCGCAGCGCCACGTGCAACACCGCGCGGCGTTCCGTGGTGTTGATCTTCTCGCCGGCGTACATCGCATCGCGTCGCTTCATAACGCCGCGCTCTTCGGCAAGCCGCAGCAGCAGCCGTAGCGTCTCATCGGTGATGCGGTTCTTCGAGTAGTCGAGGAACAGGCCCGCACCTTCGGCCGAGAAGCGCTCGGCTCGGCCGGGATCGTCGGCAAACAGATCGCGCAAATGCAAATCCTTGATCTGGGCATGATGCGTCATGAGCGCCCGCCAGGACGGCGTGGCGGTAAGAGCGGTCATCGGTATTCTCCCAGGTTCAGGCCAGGACCTTGCTCTTGGCGTCGATCGCCCCGAGCAATTCGCGCCAGGAAGCGACGAACCCCTTGGCGCCGTCGGATTGCAGTTGCGCCGCCAATGCGGTGACGTCGATGCCGGCCTTGGCATGCGCCAGCAGTGCCACCGCTGCGTCGCCGCCGTCGCGCGGCAGCAAGCTGCCGGTCGTGCCGTGATCGGCGAAAGCCAGCAGCGTTTCCTCCGGCATCGTGTTCACCGTGTTGGGCGCCGCGAGGCCGGAGATGTACAGCGTATCGGACGCGCTTTTGTCCTTCGTGCCGGTGCTGGCGAACAGCAGCCGCTGCGGCCGCGCGCCGACATTCGCCAAGCGCTGGAAGCGATCACTCTCCAGCACGTCGCGATAGGCCTGATAGGTTTGCTTGCCGACGGCGATGCCCAGTGTGTTGCGCAGCTCGGCCGGCACCTTGTGCGCCACGGCAACGTCCCACCGGCTGACGAACAGCGATGCGACCGAGCGCACATCGGGGGACAGGCCGGCGGCGACGCGGCGCTCCAACCCCTTCAGATAGGCAGCGGCCGCGGCGCGATACTGTTCGGCGGAGAATAGCAGGGTGACGTTGACCGGGACGCCGGCGAAGATCGCTTCCGTCGATCGCCGGCAGGCCTTCCGTGGTGCCGGGGATCTTGATGAAAAGGTTGGGCTTGTTTGCCTGGGTGTGCAGCGTCTTGGCCTGCGCTACCGTCGCCTGTGTGTCGTAGGCGAGCAGCGGCGACACCTCCAGCGATACGAAACCGTCCACCGTGCCGGTGCGCGCATGGACCGCCGCGAACAAATCCGCCGCGCGGCTAAGATCCTGTATGGCGAGGTTGAAGAACAGCCCCTCGCCTGTGGTGCCGCGATCAATCTGGCGGCGGATTTCCGCGTCGTAGCGGGAACTGTGCGAGATGGCGTGGTCGAAGATCGTGGGGTTGGAGGTCAGGCCGGTGACCGACAGTTCGTCAATATAGCGCTTCAACGTGCCGCTATCGAGCAAGTCGCGAGTGATGTTGTCGAGCCACAGGCTCTGGCCGAGCTGGTTGAGTGCCTTGGGTGCGTCTGAGGCCATGCGCCCTTACTCCCTTTTGTCTGGCGTCTGTTCCCTGCCGTAGCCAAGATACTCCGGCAAAGGTCGTCGATGTGCGGATGGACGTTGCGAGACGCACATTGGTGCCGGTCGCGCTCGTCGGTGATGGCGTCACGTAGAGCCTCCCCCGGGGTCTTTGCAGGTGCTTCATTCAATATGCCGGGGCTTCGACAGCGATGTTCGCAACCGTATCAGTCGGGAGGTTGAGCGCGGGAGGCTCGGAAAGCTACTCAAACCTGAACGCGACAAATCAATTTCGTCGACACCTTGGCGTCTTTGCCAGTGTGCCCAACACTAACGGTTGCTTCGCTTCGCGTTGTCCGGAGCACTCGGCCGCCTGAGTATTTTCCGAGCCTGCTCTCGGCGATCTACGATCGATAAGGTCCGGTCGGTGCTTCGATCGGCTGGCTGGCTCGATGTGGGCTGCCTTATCCGCGGTCACGCCCATGTTTCCGCGGCGGACCAGGCCCCAGCTTGTGGAAGCTCGAAGAGCCTGCGCGAAGGCAATGCCGGTCACGCTGGCAGCATAACCGAAGCAAATCGACATGGAGGCAGCAGAATGGACGCAGTCATTCCAGCCCGAGAGACTCAGAAGCGAAGCGATCACAATCGGTCTCCCGACAGGCAGGCGACACTCGGGTCCGACGAATTGCGCCGGATGAACGCTTATTGGCGCGCCGCCAACTACCTGTCGGTCGGGCAGATCTATCTTTACGACAATCCGCTGCTGAAGGAGCCGCTGAAGCTGTCGCACGTGAAGCCGCTGGTGGTCGGGCATTGGGGCACGACGCCAGGCCAGAACTTCATCTACGTTCACCTGAATCGGGTCATCAAGAAATATGACCTGGACATGTTTTACATCGCCGGCCCCGGTCATGGCGGTCCGGCGATCGTCGGCAACGTCTACCTCGAAGGCACCTGGACCGAGATCTATCCGAACGTCACCCAGGACGAAGCCGGCCTCAAGAAGCTGTTCAAGCAGTTCTCGTTCCCCGGCGGGATTTCCAGCCACGTCGCGCCGACGACCCCCGGGTCGATCCATGAAGGCGGCGAATTGGGCTATTCGCTCAGCCACGCCTTCGGCGCCGCATTCGACAATCCCGGTCTGATCGTCGCCTGCGTCATCGGCGACGGCGAAGCGGAAACCGGTCCGCTGGCGACCGCGTGGCAGTCCAACAAGCTGCTTGACCCGATCAGCGACGGGGCTGTGCTGCCGATCCTCCATCTCAATGGCTACAAGATAAGCAACCCGACCGTTCTCGCTCGCATCGAGCACGAGGAACTGGAACAGTTTCTACGCGGCTGCGGCTGGACGCCATATTTTGTCGAAGGCGACGAACCGGAAAAGATGCATCAGCTGATGGCCGCAACCCTCGAGGAGGCCATCGAAGACATCAGGCAAATCCAAAAGAATGCGCGGAGCAAGGATGTCGCCACCCGTCCGCGTTGGCCGATGATCGTCCTCCGATCACCCAAGGGCTGGACCGGGCCGAAGGAAGTCGACGGCCTGCCGGTCGAGGGCACCTTCCGGGCTCACCAGGTGCCGCTGCTCGTGGATGCCGAGCACCCCGAACACGTCCAGCAGCTCGAACGCTGGATGAAAAGCTATAAGGCCGAGGAGCTGTTCGATCAAAACGGACGGCTGATCCCAGAATTGGCCGAGCTGGCGCCACAGGGCGATCGGCGGATGGGCGCCAACCCGCACGCCAATGGCGGCATTCTCCTGCGCGACCTGCGCATGCCGGACTTCCACGACCATGCTGTCAGCGTACCGTCGCCTGGTGCCGTTGACGGCCAGGATACGCTGGTACTGGGACAGTTCCTGCGCGATGTGGTCAAGCTGAACCAGGATCAACGTAACTTCCGCATCTTTGGTCCCGATGAGACGCTCTCGAATCTCCTCGGAGCGGTTTTTGAAGCAACCGACCGCCAGTGGGATGCCCGCGAAGTCGAGAATGACGAGTTCCTAGCGCCCGCCGGACGGGTTCTGGACTCGATGCTCAGCGAACATCAGTGCGAGGGCTGGCTCGAAGGATACCTGCTGACTGGGCGGCACGGGTTGTTCAATAGCTACGAGGCTTTCATCCGCATCGTCGACTTGATGTTCAGCCAGCACGCCAAGTGGTTGAAGGTTACGTCGGAGTTGCCGTGGCGCCGCAAGATCGCATCGCTCAATTATCTGCTCGCTTCCCATGTCTGGCAGCAGGATCACAACGGCTTCACCCACCAGGACCCCGGCTTCATCGACCACGTCATCAACAAGAAAGCCGACATCGTTCGCGTTTACCTGCCGCCCGATGCCAACTGCCTGCTCTCGGTCTTCGATCACTGCCTACGCAGCCGGCATTACGTCAATGTCGTGGTAGCCGGCAAGCACGCGCTGCCGCAATGGCTAACGATGGACGAAGCGGCCGTGCACTGCACGGAAGGCATCGGCATTTGGCAATGGGCCAGCAACGACCAAAACGCCGAGCCGGACGTGGTGATGGCCTGCTGTGGCGACACGCCGACGCTCGAGATCCTGGCCGCGGTTTCGATCCTTCGCGAGCACCTGCCCGATTTGAAGATCCGGGTCATCAATGTCGTCGATCTGATGAAGCTGCAATCCGCCAGCGAGCATCCGCACGGGCTAAGCGAAACCGACTACGATTCACTCTTCACCAAAGACAAGCACATTGTGTTCGGCTTCCACGGATACAGCTCGGTGGTTCATCGGCTGACCTATCGACGCACCAACCGCAACCTGCACGTCCGCGGCTACAAGGAAGAAGGCACGATCACGACGGCCTTCGACATGCGGGTGCAGAACGACCTCGATCGCTTTCACCTGGTGCAGGACGTGGTTGACCGCCTGCCGCATGTGGGCACCAAGGGCGCCTACCTGAAGCAAATGGTCCAGGACAAGCTGATCGAGCACAAGCAGTACATCGACAAGCACGGCCAGGACCTGCCGGAAATCCGCAACTGGAAATGGAAGGGTAGCAACGCGCGGAACGTGCAGCGCTTTACGGATCAGACGCTCGCAGCTGCGCCAGCCTAACGTGGTTCGGCGGGAGTGAACGAGGCGGACAAATCAGGACGGATGCCGCTTCGATCGACACGGGCGTCACCGATTTCGATCGCCGCTCATCGCACGACCGGGACGCACGCGTCTGGACCGTTCCCTGCGCGCGATGCGGTCGGGTCGGTGAGATCGGTCGGTCGCTTCGGATTCTAATTCTAGCCTCGATCGAAACAACGGAGTCCACGATGCCCATCGACCTCAGCGAAGAGAACGGCGGGAAGACTCTCGCCATTCATGTCACGGGAAAGGCGGCAAAAGTGGATTTCGATCACTTCGTGCCTGAGTTCGAGCGCTTCGCTTCTCTGCATGGAAAGCTACGCGTGCTGTTCGATTTGACCGGGTTTCATGGCTGGGAAGCCGGCGCCTTGTGGGATGAAATCCAGTTCGACGTCAAACATTACGCCGATATCGAGCGGCTCGCGGTGGTCGGGGATAGGAAGTGGCAGCAGGGCATGGCGGCGTTCTTCAAGCCGTTTACGAAGGCGACGAGCCGATACTTTGATCACGCCGACGCCGCCGAAGCGCGGAAGTGGTTGGACGAAACGCCGCGGCCCACGGCGCGACCGGCGCAAGCGAATGCGCGAGCACTGATCGAGACCGCGCGAATGCTGGTCGCCGACGACAAGGGCTTGCTGGCGATGGATGAAAGCAATCCCACCTGCGACAAGCGGTTCGCGGAGCTTGGGATTCCCCAGACCGAGAAGGCGCGTCGCGCCTATCGGGAATTGATCGTGACCACCCCCGGTCTGGGCGAGTGTATCAGCGGCGCGATTCTCTACGACGAGACGATCCGTCAGTCCACGACGGGTGGCACGCCCTTCATCGAGGTTCTCGCCAAGGCCGGTATCGTTCCCGGCATCAAAGTCGATACCGGCGCGAAAGACCTCGCCGCTTTCCCCGGAGAGAAGGTCACGGAAGGCCTTGATGGGCTGCGCGACCGCCTCGGGACTTATTTTCAGATGGGCGCGCGTTTTGCCAAGTGGCGCGCGGTGATCGCTCTCGGCGCCGAAATGCCCAGCCGAGGATGCATCGAGGCGAATGCGCAGGCTTTGGCGCGGTTCGCCGCCTTGTGCCAGGAAGCCGGGCTGGTCCCCGTCGTCGAGCCGGAGGTGCTGATGGACGGCGACCATACGCTCGAGCAGTGCCGGCAGGTGACGGAAGAGGTCCTCCGCACGGTATTTGTTCAACTCTGCGCGCAACGCGTAATGCTGGAAAGCATGATCCTGAAGCCCAACATGGTGCTTCCGGGATTGGCTTGCCTCCGGCAGGAAGCGGTCGGCGAGGTGGCCGACGTCACCGTGACGTGTCTCCTGCGCACCGTTCCTGCTGCTGTTCCGGGGATCGCCTTTCTCTCGGGCGGGCAGTCCGGCGAATTGGCCTCGGCCCGCCTGAACGCGATGAATGTCAGGTTCAAGTCGCGCCTTCCTTGGGCGGTGGCGTTTTCGTTCGCGCGCGCCATCCAGCAGCCCGCATTGGAAATCTGGCGCGGCGAGGAGGCCCACGTATCGGCAGCTCAAAGGGCGCTCTATCACCGAGCCGCCTGCAATCGCGCGGCCCGACGCGGCGATTACACCGCCGCGATGGAGAATATCGGAACATCACAACCCGTACCCGCACGTTCGAAACCGGCGGGTTAGCCAAAGACAGAAAGAACAGCCATGACGGAACCCAAAGCCAAAGCTGAGGCGGAATCCGGGGCCACGTCCAAGGCTGGAACCAAGAACGCGCCCAAGCCGGAACCGGCGCCCGATGCGAAAGACGATCTGAAAACCCTGCCCATGGCGGAGGTGGAGAAAAAACTGGGATCGTCACCGGACGGACTCACCCAAGCCGAGGCGCAAAAGCGGCTGACCCAATACGGGCCCAACGAGATCGAGGAGAAGAAGACCAACCCGTTTTTGAAGTTCCTCTCCTATTTCTGGGGCCCGATCCCGTGGATGATCGAAGCGGCCGTGATCCTGTCGGCGGTAGCCCGGCACTGGCCGGACTTTGGCATCATCCTCGTTCTGCTTCTGGCCAACGCCGTGGTTGGATTTTGGGAGGAACGTCAGGCGGGGGACGCCATCGCCGCCCTGAAGGCCAAGCTGGCAATCAAGGCCCGGGTGAAGCGTGACGGAAAGTGGGTCACGCCTCCGGCCCGAGACTTGGTGCCGGGCGACGCCATTCGCCTGCGTTTGGGGGACATCGTACCCGCGGATGCGCGGTTGCTGGAAGGCGACGAGGTCTCCGTCGATCAATCCGCGCTCACGGGTGAATCGTTGCCCGCCACGCGCAAATCAGGCGACGCGGTCTTCTCTGGATCAATCATTCGTCGCGGGGAGATCGGCGCGATCGTCTATGCGACGGGCACGAAGACTTATTTTGCCAAGACGGCAGAACTTGTGGAAACGGCGGTCACCGTCAGCCATTTCCAGAAGGCCGTGCTGAAGATCGGCAACTACCTGATCATGCTGGCTATAGCGCTCGTGGCCGTGATCATCGCGCTTGGAATCTACCGCGGCGATCCGATCCTCACGACGTTGCAGTTTGCCCTCGTGCTGACGGTGGCGGCGATCCCGGTGGCGATGCCGACGGTGCTGTCCGTGACGATGGCAGTCGGTGCGCGCCTGCTCGCCAAGAAACAGGCGATCGTCAGCAAGCTTGTGGCGATCGAGGAATTGGCCGGCGTGGACGTGCTGTGTGCCGACAAGACCGGCACCCTAACGCAGAACAAGCTGACCCTGGGCGATCCCTTCTGTCTGGATAAGATCACGGCCGACCAGGTCATCCTTGCCGGCGCCCTGGCCTCGCGCGCGGAGAACAACGATACGATCGATCTCGCCGTGCTCGGCGGCCTGAAAGACAAAGGAGCGCTGAAACCGTTTCAGGTCACGCATTTCCAGCCGTTCGATCCGGTGCACAAGCGCACCGAGGCGACCGTCAAGGACAAGGACGGGAAGACGTTCAAGGTAACGAAAGGGGCGCCGCAGGTCATCGTGGCGTTGTCGGCCAATGCCGCCGCCGTGAAACCCGCCGTCGACAAGGCCGTCAACGATTTCGCCGCGCGCGGCTTTCGCGCTCTCGGCGTGGCGCGCGCCGACGGCGACGGGAAGTGGCAGCTTCTTGGCGTGCTGCCGCTGTTCGATCCGCCGCGTGAAGATGCCAAATCCACCATCGCGACCGCGGCCGCGATGGGCGTGAAGATCAAGATGGTCACCGGGGATGCCCTGGCGATCGCCAAGGAGACCGCCAAGACCTTGGGGATGGGCACGAACATTCTCGATGGCGGCATGCTTGGTGATTCCAAGACCAAGGAAACCTCGGCGATAACCAAATCCATCGAGGAGGCCGATGGTTTCGCCCAGGTCTTCCCGGAGCATAAATTCCACATTGTCGACGTGCTGCAGAAGCACGGTCACATCGTAGGCATGACCGGCGATGGGGTGAACGACGCCCCGGCACTCAAGAAGGCCGATTGCGGCATCGCCGTCTCCGGCGCGACGGATGCCGCCCGCGCCGCGGCGGCGATCGTACTCATGACTCCCGGGCTGTCAGTGATCATCGACGCGATCAAGGAAAGCCGGCGAATTTTCCAACGCATGAACAGTTACGCGATCTATCGCATCGCCGAGACGTTCCGCGTGTTGCTTTTCATGACGCTGGCAATCGTCGTGTTCAACTTCTATCCGCTTACGGCTGTGATGATCGTGATGCTGGCGCTGCTGAATGACGGCGCCATCCTGTCGATCGCTTATGACAACGTTCAGTACAAGAATGCGCCGGAAGCCTGGAATATGCGCCTGGTGTTGGGCGTCTCCACTGTGTTGGGCGTATTTGGCGTGATCGCCGCGTTCGGACTCTTCTACCTCGGCGAGCGTGTCTTTCATCTCGACCGGGCGCACATCCAAACGCTTATGTATTTGAAGCTTTCGGTGGCCGGGCATCTGACAATCTTCTTGACCCGAACGCGCGGCCCGTTCTGGTCCATCCGGCCTGCGCGGATTTTATGGATGGCGGTATTGGGCACGCAGGCAGTCGCAACATGTATTGCAATCTTTGGCCTTGGGCTGGTGACCCCGCTCGGGTGGAATTGGGCGTTGCTGGTTTGGGGCTACGCTCTCGCCTGGGCTCTCCTGAACGATCGCATAAAGCTGTTGACGTATCGGATTCTGGGTGCGGCGAAAGTCGAACCTCGCACCAAGCGGCAGGCTGAAGTCGAGCTTCTGTCGGGATCCAAAACCGATCCTAAGGCGGATGCCAAGCCCGAGACCAAAACCGAGCTGAAGCCAGACGCAGAACTCGAGGCCAAGCCTGAAGCCAAGGCCGCGTCGAAGCCGGATTGCGGTTCCGGAACGGAAGCGGAGACTAAGCCCAAGACCGAAGCCGAGCCGAAGCCAGACGCAAAACTCGAGGCCGCGCCTGAAGCCAAGACCGCGCCTTCGCTTAATGCCAAGTCCGAAACGAAAGTGGAGGCCGAGCCCAAGACCGAAGCTGAGCCGAAGCCAGACGCAAAACCCGAGGCCGCGCTTGAAGCCAAGACCGCGGCTCCACCGGAAGCCAAGGTCGAAGCCAAAGCGGAAGCGGGCCCGACGCCTCCAGCCAATGCCGGCGTTGCGGCACTTCTCAACACGTCGCTCGGCGATCTCCTTGTGGCCGGTCTCGTCAAAGATCCGGAGGATGCAGGGCGCATCATTGCCGCGGCTATCACTCAGGCACAGGCGCGCGTCGCCGCCCCGAAGGCGCGCGAGACCGACGCCGAGCCCGCAGAGAAATCCGAACCGCAGCCAGGCGGCGAAGCCAAGACACCGACCGACGCGATCCCGCAGAAACTCAAGTGAATCGGATGATCCGGATCAGTCAACGGATGGAATGAAGGCGATGAAAATAAACACAAAGAAATTTCGCGTAGGCGAAGGAGACAAGGTCGATCTCGGTAAGTGGCCGACAAACGTTGATCCTGTGTACAAGTCGAAGGGGCAATATAAGGAGCTTTTAGACGATCACGTTGCGCAGCTCGCCGAGCAGCAACAGCTTCACTACGCTTCAAACCGCCACGCGATCCTACTGATTTTCCAGGCGATGGATGCGGCTGGAAAAGACGGCGCGATCCGGCACGTGATGTCCGGTGTGAACCCGCAGGGTTGCCAGGTATTTAGCTTCAAGCATCCCAGCGGCCTCGAACTGGAACACGATTTCCTGTGGCGGACGACGCGCGATCTGCCAGAGCGGGGGCGGATCGGCATCTTCAACCGGTCCTACTACGAGGAGGTGCTGATCCTGCGTGTGCACCCCGAACTGCTGCGCGGCGAGGCACTCGTGGATCCACCGAACCATGCTCATGCGTTTTGGCATCAGCGCTACCGATCCATCACGGACTTGGAAAGACACCTCCACGCCAACGGCACCAGGGTGGTCAAGTTCTTCCTTCATCTTTCCAAGGAAGAGCAGCGCAAGCGCTTCCTGTCGCGCATCGACGAGCCGGACAAGAACTGGAAGTTCAGCGCGGCGGACATCAAGGAAAGGGGCTTCTGGAACGATTACATGAAGGCGTATGAAGCCTGCCTCGGCGCCACAAGCACAAGCGATTCGCCCTGGTATGTCGTTCCCGCGGACGACAAGCATAACGCTCGGCTGATTGTCTCCCAGATCATCCTCGATACGTTCGAAGACCTCGGCATGAGCTACCCAAAAATCAGTGCCGACCGCGAGCGGGAGTTGTTAGTGATTCGCGGGGAACTCACGACGTGAACGCCTGGGTGCAATGGCTCATGCCCGACCATAAGCTACCCGGCCAGCCAGAAACGGGCACGACCAGCAAGACGGTCGAATCGCCGGTCGCGGCGCGCGGCAATGCTAGCCCAGGGCCCGCGCCAAACCGCATATTCAGCCCGCCCGTTTCGAAGCCGCCGGAGCCACCGATTCGTGCCGAACTTTTCGGCATCGAACGCCTTGAGCAGCACGCCGAGAGTCTGGCGGCCGCACAGCTCATATCACCCCGCGCGAAGCAGGGCCGTCTCCTCGCGAAGCGGCTTTACGACAACACCAGAGTTCTTACGGAGACCTATCGCGCCGTCGTCCGGGCAAATCTGGCGCGCCAGCCGATCACGCCGGCGGCGGAATGGCTGCTGGACAATTTTCATATCGTCGACGAACAGACGCGCGAAATCAAGAACGACCTGCCGCCCGGCTATTACCGCAGACTGCCGAAATTGGCGGAAGGACCGTTGCAGGGCTATCCACGCGTGTTCGGTGTCGCCTGGGCCGTCATCGCACACACCGACAGCGCGTTCGATACCCAGAAACTCACGCGCTTCGTCGAGGCGTATCAGCGGATCCAGCCGTTGACCATCGGCGAATTATGGGCGCTCGCGATCACCTTGCGCATCACGCTCGTCGAAAATCTTCGGCGTTTGGCCGAGGAGATCATGGCGCAGCAATCGGCGGTCCAGTTGGCCGATGTGCTCGCGGACCAGATTCTGATCGCGGCAGCCGGAGATGCCGAACCGGCGTCAGCCATTTTGCGCAGCCTCGATCAGGCGCCCTGGTCGACGGCATTCGCCGTCGAACTCGCCCAGCGTCTGCGTGACCATGATCCCGACACTACACCGGCACTGCGCTGGCTGAACGACAAGCTGGCGGTGGCACACACAACCACCGATCGGATCGTGCGCGAGGAGTTCTTGCGCCAGGGTGCAACGGATGTGAGCGTTCGCAATGTCATCGTGAGCATGCGCCTGGTCTCGACGATCAATTGGGCTGAATTCTTCGAAAGCGTCAGTCCGGTCGACGCGGTATTGCGCGGCGCCAGCAATTTCGCGGCGATGGATTTTCCGACACGCGACCGTTACCGGCGCGCGATCGAGGAACTCGCGCGCGAATCAGACCGTGACGAAGTGGACGTGACCAGGCACGCGATAGACGCCGCCAGACGCGCGACGGACCAGGTGGCCGAAAAGGTTTCCGCGCACGGGCGGGAAAGCGATCCAGGATATTACCTCATCGCCAGGGGCCGCCGAACGTTCGAGAGGGAACTGGGATGTCGGGTACCGTTGGGGACCCGGCTCTTTCATTTCAATTCCGATCTGGGCGTGACCAGCTATATGGGCATGATCGCGGTGGGCACCGCGATCATTCTCGCGCTCATACTCATCGCGGTCGCATCTTTGGGAATCGCCGCCGGGCCGCTTTTTGTTCTGGCGATCGTAGGCTTGGTTCCGGCTTCGGATGTTGCAATCGCAATCGTAAACCGCACGATCACCAGACTGGTCGGTGGAAGGATCCTGCCCGGATTGGAACTGCGCAACGGCGTCACGCCGGATCTTCGCACGATCATTGTCATGCCGGTTCTGCTTTCTGGCGCTTCGGCGGTCGAAAAGCAGATCGAACGGCTGGAAGATCACCATCTTTCCAACCCGGACGATAATTTCACGTTCGCGCTGATCTCCGACTGGCGGGATTGCGAGACGGAGCATGACTCCGACGACGATACGCTTTTAGGCCTGGCAACAGCCGGCATCGCGCGGCTGAACGCCCGCTACGGGCCGGTGCGCAATGGCCCGCGCTTCTTCCTTCTGCATCGCCGGCGCATGTGGAATGACGGCGAAGCCAGGTGGATCGGCTGGGAGCGCAAGCGCGGTAAGCTGCACGAACTCAACCGGCTTCTTCGTGGCGATACCGATACGACGTTCATGCCGATCGATGGCCATGTGCCGGTGCTGCCCACCGGCATCCGCTACGTCGTCACGCTCGACGCGGATACGCGCCTGCCGATCGGGACCGCCAGGCGGTTGGTCGGAAAGATGGCGCACCCGCTCAACAAGCCCGATTTCGATCCGCATGCCGGTGTGGTCGTCCACGGTCACGGCGTGCTGCAACCCCGTGTGACGCCATCCTTGTCCATCGGTAGTCAGGGTTCGCTGTTCCAGCGCGCCTTTTCCGGCCCCAATGGGCTCGATCCCTATGCTCTCGCGGTGTCCGACGTCTATCAGGATCTGTTCGAAGAAGGCTCCTTTTGCGGCAAGGGGATCTATGAAGTCGACAGCTTCGAGGCGGCGCTCGAAGGCCAGAATTCCCGAGGATTCGGTCCTGAGCCACGATCTGCTGGAAGGCATCTTCGCGCGGGCGGGGTTGGCATCCGATATCGAGGTGGTTGAGGAATTTCCCTCCCGCTACGCCGTCGCCGCGGCTCGCCAGCATCGCTGGGTGCGGGGCGACTGGCAGTTGCTGCCCTGGATCTTCGGCTTTCGCGACACGGCCAGCGACGGTTCGCCGAAAACGCCGCTGCCGTTGATCGGCCGGTGGAAACTGATAGACAATCTGCGCCGCTCGCTTTCGGCGCCGGCGGCGCTTCTCGCCATGCTGATCGGCTGGCTGCTGCCGATGACGGCGGCCGAGGTCTGGACCGCCTATATCCTTGCGACCATCGCGGTGCCCCCGCTGTTGCCGGCGCTCGACGGCATCGTGCCGCACCGCGCGGGCGTTTCGCTGCGCAATCATCTGCGCTCGCTGCGCGGCGATTTCGCCCTTGGCCTGTTGCAGAGTGCGTTCCTCATCACCTTCCTCGCGCATCAGGCCTGGGTCATGGTCGATGCGGTGGTGCGCACGCTGTTCCGCGTCTTTATCGGCCGGCGCCACTTGCTCCAGTGGGTGACGGCCGCACAGACGACAGCGGAGTCGCGGTTCGACACGCGCGGCCTTGCGCTACAGATCGCGGCGAGCCTGGGATCCGCCGGCGTTGTCGCCTTTGTGTTTTATGCCTTCGGGTTGCGAAGCTGGCCGATCGCGGTACCGTTTGTGTTCTTGTGGGCGGTATCCCCCCTCGTCGCGCGCTGGGCAAGCAAGCCGCCGCTTCCGGACGGTCATTTTTCGGTCACCCCGGCGGACGCCCTGGCGCTGCGGCTGGTCGCCCGGCGCACCTGGCGCTTCTTCGAAACATTCGTCACGGCGGCAGACAACATGCTGCCGCCCGACAACTTTCAGGAAGATCCCGAACCGGTCGTCGCTCACCGTACCTCGCCAACCAATCTGGGGCTATACCTCCTCTCGATCATTGCCGCGCGCGATTTCGGCTGGCTGGGGACGCTTGACGTATTGGAGCGGCTCGAGGGCACATTCGCCACGATGGCGAAGCTGGAGCGCTTTCGCGGCCATTTTTACAACTGGTACGATACAAGCGACCTGCGCGCGCTGGAGCCGAAATATGTCTCCTCGGTGGATAGCGGCAATCTTGCCGGCCATCTTATTGTACTGGGCCAAGCCTGCCGGGAGATCGTTGCTGGTCCGATCGGCAATCCGAATTGGATGGCGGGACTCAGCGACACCATCGCCCTGCTGCGCGACGCCGCACGTCCACAGCTTGCGGAGCACCCGGCGCCGGGTGCCGCGCGGGCAGGCCTGAACGCAGCCATCGATGGCTTCGCCGCCAGCCTCCTATACACGCCGTCAACGCCGGCGGACGTTGCCAAATGCCTGTCGGATCTGACGCAAAAGGCCGATGCGATCGCCGCCTCCGCACAGGCCTGGTCGCACGAACGCGGTGGCATGGCCGAAGCGGACATCACCGTCTGGGCCGAGGCCTTGCGCGCGTCCACCCACGCCCATCGGCAGGAGATCGATGTGCTGATGCCGTGGGCCAGCCTACTTCCGCCCGCGCGCCTGGCCGGCGGCGAGGCCACCGTATTGCTGGCCACGACCCCCACCCTGGCCGCGCTGCCAGCGCACTGCGAAGCAATATCGCGGCTGCTCGCGAACAGCCCTCAGGGCGTGGACCTCGCGCCCTTGATGGCCGCGCTGGAACAATCCGCCGACGCGGCCCGATCGCTGTCGCATCGCCTCGCGGCGATGGAAGATCTCGCGAAAACCATGTTCGACAGCATGGAATTCGGCTTCCTGTTCGATGCCGGCCGACAACTGCTGTCCATCGGATACCGCGACAGCGATGGTGCGCTGGATGACAATTTCTACGACCTTCTGGCGTCCGAAGCGCGACTGGCCAGCTTCATCGCCATCGCCAAGGGCGATCTGCCCGCCAAGCACTGGTTCCGGCTGGGACGCACCTTGACGCCGATCGACGGTAATTCGGGCCTGATCTCCTGGTCCGGATCAATGTTCGAGTATCTGATGCCGTCCCTGGTGATGCGCGCGCCCGCGGGCAGTCTGCTGGATGAGACGAACCGACTGGTCGTGTGGCGGCAGGAGAAATATGGCGACGGACTGGGCGTGCCCTGGGGCATGTCGGAATCCGAATACAACGTCCGCGACATCGAGCAGACCTATCAATATTCCAGTTTCGGTATCCCCGATCTGGCCTATAAGCGCGGCCTCGGCGAAAATACCGTCGTCGCGCCTTATGCCAGCGGCCTGGCGGCGATGATCGATCCCACCGCTGCGGCGCGCAATTTCCAGCGCATGGCAGAGATGGGCGCGTGCGGCGTCTATGGCTGGTACGAGGCGCTCGACTATACAAGCGCCCGCCTGCCGGACGGTACCAAGGTCGCCGTCATCCGCGCCTATATGGCCCATCATCAGGGCATGACGATCGTCGGTATCGCGAACGCGCTTCAGGACGGCCGGATGCGCACGCGGTTTCACGCCGAACCGATCATGCGTGCGGCAGAACTTCTGCTGCAGGAGCGGATGCCCCGCGATGTTGTTGTCGCCCGGGCGCCGGACGAAGCGGCGAGGGCGGCCGCGCAGAACGCCAGCCTGGTGCCCGACGCACAGCGCCACTATGCCTCGGCGCATTCGCGTGTGCCGCGCACGCACCTTCTGTCGAATGGACGCTATTCGACGATGATCACGGCGGCGGGATCGGGATACAGCCGGTGGCACGATATCGCGATCACCCGCTGGCGGGAGGACGTCACCTGCGACGGCTGGGGCGCGTACATCTTCCTGCGTGATGTGCACACGGGCAACACCTGGTCGGCCGGCTACCAGCCAAGCGGGGTGGAACCCGACAGCTACCTGACAACGTTCTCGGAAGATCGCGCCGCGATCGCGCGGACCGACGCGGCTGTCACGACAACGCTCGAAATCGTTATCTCGCCCGAGGACGACGCCGAAGTGCGCCGGGTTTCAATCACCAATAACGGAACCCGCTCGGTGGATCTTGAACTTACCTCCTACGCCGAAATCGTCCTTGCGCGGCAACCCGACGACGTGGCGCATCCCGCCTTCGCCGCCCTTTTCGTGGAGACGGAATTTGTCCCCGACCTGGGTGCGATCCTCGCGACCCGTCGCCGGCGTTCGGCGGCTGACCCGCTCGTGTGGGCGGCACATCTCGCTGTCGTCGATGGCGAAAGTTCCGCGGACGTACAGTTCGAGACCGATCGCGCGCGCTTTCTCGGGCGTGGGCAAACCATTCGCTCGCCGGCCGCCATTGCCGAAGGCTGGCCGCTCTCCAATACCGTGGGTGCCGTGCTGGATCCGATCTTCAGCCTGCGCCGTCATGTGCGGATCCCGCGCGGAGAAACGGCACGTGTCGCGTTCTGGACGCTGGCCGCCTCGTCACGGGAAGACGTGCTTGATCTGGCCGACAGGCATCGTGATCCGATCGCGTTCGATCGGGCGAAGACGCTGGCCTGGACCCAGGCTCAGATGCAGTTGCACCATCTGGGCATCGTCACGGACGAGGCGCACCTGTTCCAGCGTCTCGCCAATCATATCCTCTATTCGGATCCGACCCTGCGGCCGGCCCCCGACGTGCTCAAGCGCGGCGCGGGCAAGGCGTCAATGCTCTGGGCGCAGGGAATTTCCGGCGATCTGCCCATCGTGCTGGTGCGTGTCGAGGAGGACGGACATCTCGAACTCGTCCGGCAGCTTTTGCGCGCTCACGAATATTGGCGGTTGAAACAGATGGCCGTCGATCTGGTGATTCTTAACGAGCGCCCCGCATCCTATGTCCAGGACTTGCAGACCTCGCTCGACGCGCTGGTGCGCATGAACCAGTCAATGCCTCGGATTCCGGGCCATGATCCGCGCGGGGCCGTGTTCGTCCTGCGCGCCGATCTCGTCTCCCCCGAAATTCGCGGTCTGCTTAGCGCTTGCGCACGCGCGGTACTCCACGGCAACCGCGGTTCTTTGGCCGATCAGCTCAAACGCGCTCGCGATCTCAATCCCACCGGCGCGCCTTCCACCCGGAGGCCGCCGCCGCCGGCCGCGGCGCCCGAAACGCCGTTGCCGCGTCCCGCGATGGAGTTCTTCAACGGGCTCGGCGGGTTTACGAATGACGGCCACGAATATCTGACGTTCCTGGAAGGAAATGACCGCACGCCGGCGCCATGGTTGAACGTGGTCGCGAACCCGTCATTCGGCTTCCAGGTCTCGGCCGATGGCAGCGGCTTTACCTGGTCGGTGAATAGTCAGCAAAATCAGCTAACTCCGTGGTCGAACGATCCCGTGTGCGATGGACCCGGCGAAGCGATCTATGTGCGCGACGAAGACACCGGAGAGGTCTGGGGGCCGACCGCGCTGCCCATCCGTGACAAGACCGCGTCCTATGCCGCGCGGCATGGACAGGGTTACAGCCGGTTCGACCATGACTCGCACGGCATTGCGCTCGAACTTCTGCAATTTGTTCCGGTTGACGATTCGATCAAGATTTCCCGATTGAAGATCGCCAATCGTTCCGACCGCCCACGACGTCTGTCGATCACCGCATACGTCGAATGGGTCCTCGGCCCCAACCGATCGGCTACGGCGCCTTACGTCGTCACCGAGATCAATCCCGAAACCGGCGCGATCTTCGCGTGGAATCCGTGGAGCGAGCCGTTTCACGATCGCGTGGCGTTCGCCGATCTGAACGGAAAGCAAACGGCCTGGACCTGCGACCGGACCGAATTCCTGGGGCGCGACGGTGCGATGGACTGGCCGCTTGCGCTGACGTCCGGGGCGCATTTGTCCAATCGCACGGGCGCCGGCCTCGATCCCTGCGGCGCGCTCCAGACGCGGGTGACACTGGATGTCGCGGGCACAACGGAGATCGTCTTCTTTCTCGGGCAGTCGCCGGGCGGGGCCGAAGCGCAATCGCTTCTCGCAAAGTATCGCAAGGCCGATCTCGACGCGGTCATTGCCGCGGTCACCCAGCAATGGCAAGACACGCTCGGGGTCGTGCAGGTCAAGACGCCCGACCGCGCGATGGATATTCTTCTTAACCGCTGGCTGCCCTATCAGACCCTGGCCTGCCGGGTATGGGCGCGGTCAGCCTTCTACCAGGCAAGCGGCGCCTATGGCTTCCGCGATCAATTGCAGGATGTGATGGCGCTGTGCGTATCGCGGCCCGAAATCGCGCGGGCGCACATCCTCATCGCCGCCGCGCGGCAGTTCGTTGAAGGTGACGTCCAGCATTGGTGGTTGCCGGAATCAGGGCGCGGTGTCCGCACACGCGTCTCCGATGACCGTGGCTGGCTGGTCTTTGTCGTCGCCCACTATATCCGGACGACCGGCGACTTCGCTGTGCTTGACGAGACGGTACCTTTTCTCGAAGGGCCCGTATTGAAAGATGGCGAGCGCGATGCGTTCTTCCTGCCGGCGATGGCCGGCGCCAAAGCCAGTTTGTTCGACCATTGCGCGCTGGCGCTCGACAAGAGTCTCGCAACTGGCGCGCACGGCCTGCCGCTGATGGGCACCGGCGACTGGAACGACGGTCTCGACGGCGTCGGCGCCGGCGGCAAGGGGGAGAGCGTCTGGCTCGGCTGGTTCCTGTATGCGGCGCTGATAGCATTCGCCGATCTGGCGGATCAGCATCACAACCCCGAGCGCGCGGCGGCCTGGCGTCAGCACGCCGCCACCCTGCGGGACTCCCTCGAGCGCGAGGCCTGGGACGGCGACTGGTATCGCCGCGCTTATTTCGACGATGGATCGCCGCTTGGCTCTGTCGCCAACGATGAATGCCGCATCGATTCGATTGCCCAATCCTGGGCTGTCATTTCGGGCGCCGCGGAAGCGACGCACGCGGCGCGCGCCATGGCGGCCCTGGACAAATACCTCCTGCGCCGGGACGACTCGTTATTGCTGCTATTCACCCCGCCCTTCAATCATCCGGCGCGCGATCCCGGTTATATCAGGGGCTACCCGCCGGGCGTTCGGGAGAATGGCGGACAATACACCCATGGTGCGGTCTGGGCCGCGCTGGCCTTCGTCATGCAGGGCGACGGCGACCGAGCGGGAGAGTTGCTGTCGATGCTCAACCCGATCCACCATGCCGACAGCCCAACCGCCATCCACCGCTATAAGGTCGAGCCCTATGTCGTCTGCGCCGATCTCTATTCCGAACCACCGCATGTCGGGCGTGGGGGATGGACCTGGTACACCGGTTCGGCCGGATGGATGTATCGCGTGGCACTGGAAGGACTTCTCGGCTTTCAGTTGCATGGTGCGACTCTAGCGCTCGATCCCTGCATTCCCCGCAACTGGCCGGGTTTCGAGATCGCCTTCCGCTATCGTTCCGCGCGCTATGAGATCGCGGTGAAGAACCCCAACAGCGTCTGCCGCGGAGTAGTCTCGGTCATGCTCGACGGCGCACTTATGCCAGACAGCAAAAAAGCGCTTATTCCCCTGGCAGACGACGGCGCCACGCACCGTGTGCTGCTCGTTCTCGGACCAGAATGAGGTTGCCATGTCGGAACACATAAACCCGTTGGCCGGCAAGCCGGTCCCGCCGTCGCTGCTGGTCAATATTCCCCGCCTGGTGACGGCCTATTTCTCGCTCGTACCCGACCCCGCGATTGCCGCCCAGCGCGTCGTATTCGGCACCTCGGGGCATCGCGGCTCCGCGTTTGCCGCCGCGTTCAACGAAGCGCACATCCTGGCCATCGCCCAGGCCGTCTGCCTTTACCGCCGCCATGCCGGCATCGACGGGCCGCTGTTCCTGGGCATGGACACGCACGCGCTGTCGGAAGCTGCTTTCGCGTCCGCGATCGAGGTGCTCGCGGCGAATGGCGTCGAAACGATGATCGACCAGCACGCCGGCTACACGCCGACGCCGGTGATCTCGCACGCGATCCTGACCTACAATCTGGGCCGTAAGACGGGGCTCGCGGACGGGATCGTTATCAGCCCCTCGCACAATCCGCCCGACGAAGGCGGCTTCAAATACAACCCGGCCAACGGCGGCCCGGCGGATGTCGATGTGACAGGCTGGATCGAGAAAGCCGCGAACGAATTCCTCGTCAAGAAACTCGGTGGTGTCGTGCGCATGCCCTATGAACGCGCCCACAAGACGGCGTGCATTCGTGCCTATGACTACATCACGCCCTATGTCGCCGACCTCGCCAATGTCGTCGATCTGGAAGCGATCCGTGCAGCGGGCGTGCGCATCGGGATCGACCCGCTGGGTGGCGCCGCTGTACAGTATTGGCAGCCTATCATCGAGCGCTACAAGATCGCCGCGACCGTGGTGAATGACGCCATCGATCCGACGTTTCGCTTCATGACAGTGGATTGGGACGGAAAGATCCGGATGGACTGCTCCTCGCCCTATGCGATGACGCGGTTGATCGCGCTGCAGGACAAATTCGACATCGCCTTCGCCAATGACACCGACGCCGACCGGCACGGCATCGTCTGCCCGTCGGGCGGACTGATGAACCCGAATTACTTTCTCGCGGCCGCCATTGCCTATCTATCCGCGAACCGGCCTCAGTGGCGCCACGCCAGCGCCATCGGCAAAACCGTCGTCTCCAGCGGCATGATCGACCGCGTCGTGGCGAAACTGGGACGTAAGCTGGTCGAAGTGCCGGTCGGTTTCAAATGGTTCAGCAGCGGCCTGATCGACGGATCGCTGGCGTTCGGCGGCGAGGAAAGCGCCGGCGCATCGTTCCTCCGTAGGAGTGGGGCGGTATGGACGACCGACAAGGATGGACCGATCATGGGCCTGCTTGCCGCGGAGATAACCGCGCGCACCGGCCATGATCCCAACTTATTTTATGCGTCCGTCACGCAGGACCTGGGTCAATCCTTCTACGCAAGAATAGATGCGCCGGCCACACCAGAGCAGAAGGCACGTCTCGCCAAGTTGGACCCCGCCGAACTTGATGTGAAGGACCTGGCGGGCGAGCCGATCGAAACGAAGCTGACGAAAGCGCCCGGCAACAACGAACCCATCGGCGGGATCAAGCTGGTCGCTGAAAACGGCTGGTTTGCCGCCCGGCCATCGGGAACCGAGGATGTTTACAAGATTTACGCAGAAAGCTTCCGCAGCGAGGAGCATCTCCGGCAGATCCAGCGCGATGCGCAGGCTCTCATCGCCCGCCATGCCAAGGAGAAATGATTTCTACGTTTCTCCGATGAGCTTTTAGTCAGTTAGGATTGAGATTAGGCATAGCCAGCAGGGCTAAAGAAGTCTGAAATTGGTATGTTGAGAAAGTCTCGATGACTGCCTCGAAGGGGATGGAGCGCTCGGTGCGACGGAGACCCCCATGACGTGGCAACGGAGCGCGCGTTCTAACGCAGGGACTGAAGGACAGCTCGCCGGAAAGCAGACCTTGCAAGGCGCCGCGGGGTGTCCGTTAGGATCGCCTTGCAGTGTCCACTGTCGCTGAGATTTGTTTGGCTGAGCTCAACTCGTACCCAATCAGAAGAGAGTCGGAGCATGGCGAGCCAGCTATCCGCGGTGAACATCTCGTCAGCCAAACCTACCAAGCCCGGGCAGCCGGTACCGCAAAATGGCCTGACAAGCGACGAGGCTCGCGGTCGGCTGGAGAAATTCGGCCCCAACGCGATGCCGGATACCAGCGCACATCCGTTGCGCATGGCGCTGCAGAAATTCTGGGCGCCCGTGCCTTGGATGCTCGAAGCGGCGATCGTGCTTGAACTCGTGCTCGGCAAATATGTCGAAGCAGCGATCATCGCCCTTCTTCTTCTGTTCAACGCCGCGCTTGGACTCTTCCAAGAAAGCCGAGCCCAAGCGACGCTGGCCGCGCTGAAGTCGCGACTTGCGCTCTCCGCCTCGGTCAAACGGGACGGAGCATGGAAAACCGTTCCTGCCACCGACTTGGTCCCCGGCGATCTGGTGAAGCTCTCGCTAGGCGCCGTGGTGGCGGCGGATGTCAAGCTCACAAGCGGCGAAGTTCTGCTTGACCAATCCATGCTCACGGGCGAATCCGTGCCGATCGAGGCCGGCGCGGGGCTTCAAACCTTCGCAGGGGCGTTGGTTCGGCGCGGCGAGGCCGAGGCGGAGGTTACCGCAACCGGTACACGCACCAAATTCGGACGAACCGCCGAGCTCGTTCGAACCGCTCATGTCGTGAGCACGCAACAGAAGGCGGTGCTGCGCGTGGTGCGCAATCTCGCTGCCTTCAACGGCGCGATTATCGTGCTGCTGGTGGCCTATGCCTGGTTTCTCAAGATGCCGGTTGCCGAGATCATGCCCCTCGTGCTGACGGCCATCCTGGCATCGATACCCGTCGCACTACCGGCCACCTTCACCCTTGCGTCGGCAATCGGCGCGAGGGCTCTAGCGAAGTTGGGAGTCCTTCCCACCCGCCTGTCTGCCGTCGATGAGGCGGCGTCAATGGTGGTCTTGTGCGCTGACAAGACCGGGACGCTGACCCAAAACGCCCTGACGGTCACGACGGTTTGTCCGTCGCCCGGATTTGACGAGGCACATGTTTTGACGCTGGCGGCGCTGGCCAGCTCGGATGGCGGGCAGGATCCGGTCGACGGCGCCGTTCGCGCGGCGGCGATTCGCAAGCCCATCTCCGATGCACCGAAGTTGGTCAAATTTTCCGCGTTTGATCCGGCCAAGAAGATGTCTGAGGCGACCACGACAGACGCAACGGGAAACCCGGAGCGTATCGTCAAGGGCGCCTTCTCTGTCGTGAGCGCGCTCGCCCAGCCCTCCCCGGACCTTGTCGCCGCTGCCAAGGAACTCGAAGACAAGGGCTTTCGCGTGTTGGCGGTCGCCGTCGGGCTGGCGGCCGGAATGAAGCTCGCGGGCCTCATCGCGCTCAGCGATCCGCCGCGCAACGATTCAGCCGCCCTGATCGCCGAATTGCACGACCTGGGCGTCCGTGCCGTCATGGTGACGGGTGATGCGTCGGGGACGGCGGCGATCGTTGCGAAGGCGGTGGGACTTGACGGCGCCGTCTGCCCGCCCGGCCCAATCCCGGATGCCGTCCACCCAGAGCAATTCGCTGTCTTCGCCGGCGTCCTACCCGAGGATAAATTTAAGCTCGTCAAGGCATTCCAGGCGGGAGGTTACACCGTCGGCATGTGTGGCGACGGCGCCAATGATGCTCCGGCGCTCCGCCAGGCGCAAATGGGGATCGCGGTCTCGACGGCGACCGATGTCGCAAAGTCGGCCGCCGGCATGGTCCTGACCGACGCCGGGCTTGGCGGCATCGTCGCCGCGGTCAAGGAAGGTCGTATTACCTTCCAGCGCATCCTGAGCTACGCCCTGAACTCCATCACGAAGAAAACCGTCCAAGTACTGTTTCTGGCGATCGGGTTGCTCCTTACCGGCCACGCAATTCTGACGCCCTTGCTAATGGTCCTGATCATGATCACAGGCGACTTCCTCGGCATGTCACTGACGACCGATCATGTCCGGCCGTCACCGCAGCCAAACGCTTGGCGCGTTGGCAATCTGACGATCGCCGGGGTGACCATGGGACTCGGTGAGCTGATCTTCTGCACCTCCATCCTGGCCTTCGGCGCGTATCGGCTAGGGCTGGCTATAGGCGCGCTACAGACCCTGTCCTTCCTCGTTATCGTGTTCGGCAACCAAGCCACCACCTACACCAATCGTGAGCGCCGTCACCTCTGGTCATCCCGACCCAGCGTCTGGCTTCTCGTGTCGTCGGTTGCCGATATCCTGATCGCCTCGACCTTAGCCATCGGCGGCATCGCCATGGCGCCGTTGCCTGCTTGGGTGGTCGCCTGCACGCTCGCGGCTGCCGCGGCCTTTGCCATCCTCCTGGACTTGGTGAAGGTTCCGGTCTTCCGTCGCTTGGGAATTGCCTAGGTGCACCTTACACCCGAGGCGCACGCGCCTCGGTCTTATTGAGGCCAACGCATTGCAGCGAGACGGACTCGAAGCCGGCTCATGGATGGGCTTAGCGCACCGACCCGTCACGCCGTTGCCTTCTCGTCACCATCTCAGACCTTCGTCGGCCGTATATCCTTCAACACCGCCGCAGCCAAGTGTGTCTATATGGATCAGTTGTCGTCCAGCAACCTTAATAGGCTTGGTTCGTCTGTGATCAGCAGAGCATAAACATGGCCGGCGCGAACGCCTGGTGCTAGAGATGCCGATGGTCTTTTTTGATCTTGGGCCAGGGTGCGCATTGCGATTGACGACGCGATAAATTGGCCGATAGTTGGCTATAGTTGTTGAAACCACGCAAAATTCGAACCGTCCGATTTTCCCCTTGAAATCAAGAGCGGAAAAATTTGACGGACTGACAGTCGGGCTTAGACCGTCAGGAGAAAACTTTTGCGCATAGAAATCAGCGCGTTACGATGCGTGGAAACGATCGAGTGGGCCTGACGGGTCGTAGAAACGGCGGCATTAGGATAGCAGGGGATAAGCCTACGAGGCAGATTCAATCGATTGTCTTCGATAGCCTTTGAACGGTCTGATGTGCCGGAAAGTTTATGCAGACGGCTGATCCTCATCGTTCGGGGGCCAAACCAACATCGGCCAATACTTCCAAACAAACAGAAGGAAACTTATCACCCAGAGCAGAGCCGAAATACCGAGCAGAGCCATGGAGGATGTGCCCGCGAACGCGGCTGCGACCCGGGTCACGCCCGCCAGTGTGACCGCCGCGTAGATCAAGGTCGTGACGTGATCCGCTTCCAGCGGTCGGCCCGTGTGGCCGCGCGCCACGCGCGTCATTACGGCCAGCACCATGGTGCCGATGGCGCCGGCTGTAAGAGCATGGATCGCGGCTGGCTCCGGTATCGTGGCGGTCAGCAGGCTTCCGCCCAGCAGTCCGGCGCCGACCGCCACCCAGGCATATCCTACATGCAAAATCGCCAGCAGCGGTTCGCGTAGCGTCGCCGTTCCGCGCCAGCGTGCCAGACGCCAAAGATTGAGCGCCGAACCGAGGAGCAACAACGTGCCGACCAGTCGAGAGTCGGGAAAGAACGCCCAGCCAAGAAGGCCGGTGTGAAGTGTTACGAGGGCGGCGCTATCAATCCGACCATGTGCGGCAGGAAGGGGAGAGATTTGGCGCTTCACGAGCCAATTGCGCGTGAAGGCGGGAATGATGCGGCCGCCAATGGCCGAGACGAGGGCGACGATCGCGGCGATTGCGAGCCGCCATCCCAATCCTGTGGGCACTTTGAATTGCGCCAGCTCAAGATACATCAGCAGGTTTGCGATCGCGAGGACGCCAATCGGGAGCGGCATCATCAGATTGCGCCAGTTGCGCGCGGCGACGATCTCCCGAGCAGCGACAGCGCAGAGCACTACCGGGAACGCCAGGTCGAGGCCGGCCGCAAGCCAGAACGGCAGGAAAGCCGAAACGAGGCAGGCGATGCGGCCGAGCAGCCACAAGGCGAGGAGCGAGGCCAGAGCCGCGCCCCGGATTGGTGGCCGGCCCGTCCAGTTGGGAATGGCGGTCAGCATGAAGCCGGCGATCGCCGCAAGCACAAAGCCGAACAGCATGGCATGGATGTGCCAGGTGAGCGGGTCGAAACGTGTCGGAAGGGCGGCGCCAGTGAAAAAGACGACCATCCAGAGCGCCAGCGCCAGCGCCGCCCATAAGGCCACCGCCAGAAAGAAGGGCCGAAACGCCAAGGACCACAGCGCGATCGGCTGACCGCCAGTCTTCTCCGCTACCGCTGTCGCTGTCGCCATCACCATCACACACCTTGCCCGTCGGCTGCCGCTCCTCCCTCCCGGCTCACGGAGGGTCAAGCACAATCGGCCTGCCGTTGGCGGAAGCATCCAGTCTCTGACGGGCCGATGTTACGCTCCGTGGAAGCACTACGGTTTGCGCCCGCGCAAACTCAATTTCAGATGTGCCGCGTCAGTCGGCCGCGTCCTCCGCGATCCGCAGAATCTCGGAGGTGCTGCGAATAGTCAGGTGCTGGTTATGGCTCGTCAGCAGTCCCGCCTTCTCCCAGCCCGTCAGGATGCGGCTGGCGGTATGAAGCGTCGTGCCGGCGATGTCAGCCAGATCTTTTCGCCGCAACGGGAACTCGATCGCCGTGCCATCGACGGTGCTGTGTCCGGATTGGCGCGAGAGCCGCAGCACCGCATGGGCGACGCGCCGCTCTGCGCGCTGCGTGGCGAGCTCGCGCACTCGGTCTTGCACCTCCTGCAGGCGCTTGCCGATGATACGGATGACGTTGATGGCGATCGGCGGATAGTGGGTCATCAGCTCCAACAACTCGTCTTCGCTCCAACTCGCTTCCAGGGTCTCGGCGAGCGTGATGGCGTCGGCTGGATAGCGGTTATCTGTGAAGAGCGCGACCGTCCCGAACATCTCGGCAGGGCCGATGAAGCGGATCACGACCTGGGCGCCGTCGCTGCCCGACTGGGCGATACGGACGCTGCCTTCGATGATGGCGTGGGCGCGAACGCCGTCATCGCCCTGGTTGAATATGCACCTATCCTTGGGCAGGCGGCGCACACGCGCGCAGGCCGCCGCCGATTCCAGTGCGAAGAGTGGCAGTCCGCGAAATAGCTCCATCGCAGCCAGGGTTTGCAGAGGGATCTGGGCATCTCTGGTCATGTGAGGACCTTACCCCCTGGTCCCGAATAAGGGGAGCAGTTTGCGCCAGCGCAAACGCGGCGGGTCAACAGCGCGCTAAGTTTCCCGGGAAAACGCGGAGGCAAGCCTATGGAATCGCGATTTCGCGACGGCAAAGCGGGTGATCCCCTCCCTTTTGGATGGGCGCGGAATGATGGATGACGTGATCGTCGCCCGTGCGCTGCATGTGCTGGCCGTCGTGATCTGGATCGGCGGCGTCGCGATGGCGACGACGGTGGCGTTGCCGGCGGTTCGACATGGCGATCTCGGATCCGATAAGTTCCAAGCCTTCCAGGCCATCGAGCATCGCTTCGCCTGGCAAGCGCGCACGGCAATTATCTTGGTCGGGTTGACCGGCTTCTACATGACTTGGCGGCTCGATCTGTGGGATCGCTTCCGCACCGCCGACTTCTGGTGGATGCATGCCATGGTCTGCTTGTGGCTGTTGTTCGCCTTCATCCTGTTCATCGCTGAGCCGTTCATTCTGGACCGCCATTTCCGGCACTGGGCGACAGCGCGGCCGGACGTCGCCTTCGCCTGGCTGCATCGGGCGCACTGGCTGCTGCTGGCGCTGAGCGTGGTGACGATCCTGGGCGCAGTCACGGGAAGCCAGGGATGGTCGATCTTTTGAATAGGTCGGGAGCTCGGTCACGAGCGGCTGGCCGACAAATGCGCTGGGAGAACGGGCCATGGACTCTAAGCAGGGGCTGATATCATGACGCTCACTGCGGCGCATATCGACCCGCCGGTCGAAGATCCCGTCAGCAACGTCCTCAAATGGGTGCTGCTGGTCGTCGCCATCGCCACGTTCGGTCTGCTTGCCTGGGCGACGGTTGAGACCTACCGCACCGCGCCGCCGCAGCCGGACCGCTTCGTCACCGCGAACGGGGCCGTGCTGATGACGGACGACGACATCGTCGCCGGCAAGGGCGGCTTCCAGAAAGCCGACCTGATGGATTACGGCAGCCTCTACGGGATGGGCTCCTATTACGGCGAGGACTACACCGCCTCGACCCTGGTGGCTCTGGGCACGGCGACCCAGAACAATGTTGCGCTGGCCATGTCCGGCAAGCCGTTCGCCAGCGCTTCCGGCCGAGCAACAAGCCTCCGCCACCGCCACGATGCGCCGCGCGCTGCAAGGCGTGGATCTGACCAAGCCGGAGGTCGTGCTTCCCGGCCCGTTGGCGGATGCCCTGGTTACGGTGCGCGACACCCTTGCCAAGTCGTTGAATACCGCCAATCCCGCCAAAGGATGGACGCCGGCCTACAGCCTCACGCCGCCGCTCGCGGTCAAGACGGCGGATTTCCTGGTGTTTTCCGCGCTGACGACGGTGGCGCGGCGGCCGGGCGTCAACTGGTCCTGGACCCAGAACTGGCCTTATGAGCCGCTGGTTGGCAACACGCCCACGACCAACACCTTCCGTTGGACCTGGATCAGCTTCTGCTTCACTTTCTTCGCCTTCGGCGTGGTGCTGTTCATCTACGAATTCTTCCTGAACAACCCAGACGACGCGCCGATGGATCCGGTGCTGGCGACGTTCCGGCCGCTGACGCCGAGCCAGAGGCGCATCGGCAAATATTTTCTGGCCGTCGCCGCGCTGCTGCTGGTGCAGATCGGCGCCGGCATCATCATGGCGCATTCCTATTACGACCGGACCAGCTTCTACGGCATCGCCATCAACGACTTCCTGCCCTTCAACTTCCTGCGCGACGTCCATATCCAGGCGCCGATCGTCTGGATCGGCCTGTCCTGGATCGGCGCGGCGCTGTTCCTGGCGCCCGCCATCGCCGGCGGTCAGGAGGCCAAAGGCCAGCACTGGCTGGTGGATTTCCTGTTCTGGGTCACGCTGCTGGTCGTCGCCGGAGCGCTGATCGGCGACTATCTCGGCATCATGGGGGTGATCGACCAGAACTGGTTCTGGTTCGGCAACCAGGGGCTCTCCTATATCCAGCTCGGCCGCTTCTGGCAGATCGGCTTCTTCATCGGGCTGGCGCTGTGGAGCCTGCTCGTGATGCGGGCGCTCTGGCCGAGCACGGCTCTCTGGCGGAAGGCGGCCGGCCAGTTCTGGACCGGGCGCATCCGCATGGAGCACCTGATCTGGGCGTCCACGATCAACATCGCGGTCCTCTATGTGTTCGGCATGATCCCGCTTACCGGGATCGAGAAGTCCTTCACGCTCACCGACTTCTGGCGCTGGTGGGTGGTTCATCTCTGGGTCGAGCAATCGTTCGAGTTCTTTGCCGCCACCATGAGCGCCTATCTCCTGATGTCGGTGGGCTTGGTCTCCCGCAAGCTCGCCGAGCGGGCGACCTATTTCGAGATCATCCTGATCTTCCTCGGCGGGGTCATCGGCACCGGCCATCACCTCTATTGGGCCGGCGGTCCCAGCATGTGGGTGCCGATGGGGAGCATGTTCTCCTTCATCGAGGTGTTGCCGCTGGTGCTGCTGATCATCGAGGCGATCAATCACTACCGCCTGATCAAGGCACATCAGGAGTTCAAATACCGGCTGGCCTACACGTATGTCATCGGGGCGGCGTTCTGGAATTTCGTCGGCGCTGGCGTGTTCGGCGGCGGCACGCTCAACGCGCCGCTGGTGAACTATTACGAGCACGGCACCTTCCTGACGCTCAACCATGCCCATACCGCGCTGTTCGGCGCGTTCGGCGAACTGGCGATCGGGCTGATCTATTTCTGCCTGCGGTACATCGCCGCCGATCGGCAGCGCTTTAGCGAGAAGCTCGGGCTGTGGGCCTTCTGGCTCTACAATGGCGGGCTGGTGCTATGGATACTGCTCAACTTCTTCCCGATCGGCTGGGCGCAACTCGACGCCGTCTATGAGCATGGCCTTGCCTACGCCCGTAGCAGCGCCTTCTACGACACGACGTTGTTCTGGCAGTGGATGCGGCTGCCTGGCGATGTGCTGTTCGCAGCCGGCGCGTTGCTGATGGCCTGGGATTTCATCGTCAAGCTGCGGCCGCTCTATCCGCAAGCGATCGATCGTCTGATCTTCCGCAAGCCGCTGCGGTCAGCTTCAGAACCGGCGGAATGACATGACCAGCCGCACGGCCGAGCTCCGGATCAAACGAGTCTACGACACTCTTGACAAGGCTGACGGGACGCGCGTGCTCGTGGACCGCCTCTGGCCGCGCGGTCTACGCAAGGAGAAGGCCGCGGTGACGCTTTGGCTCAAGGAGATCGCGCCGAGCACGGAACTGCGTGAATGGTTCGGCCACGATCCGGCGCGCTGGGCAGAGTTCGGCCACCGCTACCGCGCCGAATTGGCGCGCAATGACGGGGCCGTCGCACAACTCGCCGATTTATCGAAGCTCGGTCCGATGACGCTGCTCTACGCCGCGCACGACACGGAATATAACCACGCCATCGTGCTCGCTGCCTATTTGAACGACCATCTGAAGGACGGGCATGGCCACCATACTGCATAGGCCGGTTTGCGATCTGCTTGGTTGTGCCTATCCGATCGTCTCAGCCGGAATGGGCGGTGTAGCCCGGTCGGAGCTCGTAGCTGCCGTAACAAAGGCCGGAGGCTTCGGTTTTCTCGGCATGGTGCGCGAGCCGGTCATGTTGATCCGGTCGGAGGTAGACGCGTTGCGGGCGCGAAACCTGCAACGCTTCGGCGTCAATCTCATCCCGGCGGCCACAGATCGCGCTCTGCTCGATGCCCAGGTCTTAGCGTGCATCGAACTCGGCGTCCCTGTCGTGGGTCTGTTTTGGGATGTGCCGCTTCCGCTGGTGCAAAGGCTGCGCGATGCCGAGATCATCGTCATATGTCAGGTGGGATCGCTCGCCGAAGCGCGTGCGGTGGAACATGCCGGAGCGCAGATCCTGATCGTCCAGGGCGTCGAAGCCGGCGGCCATGTCCGTGGTAACGCCCCGCTGCATGAACTCCTTCCCGAAATAGCCGAGCACACGGCCGTGCCCGTCCTGGCGGCCGGAGGAACTCACGGACGGCGGCGACCTGGCCACGGTGATGTCGCTCGGTGCCCAAGGCGGGGTCTTCGGCACGGTGCTGATCGCCACGCCGGAATCCTTTGCCCATGATTATCACAAGCAACGCCTGGTGGACGTCGACGGCGAAGAAACGGTCCTGACCGATGCCTTCCACATCAACTGGCCACGAGGTGCGAAGGCGCGCGTGCTGGCGAACAGCGTCACGCGTGGCGAGCGGGGTGATCCGTTCTGCGAGGCCCGCACGATTATCGGCGATGAGGCGGGTCGCCCGATTTACCAGTTCAGCACGGACTCGCCGCTACGCGCGATGACCGGCACGTTCGAGGCGATGGCGCTCTATGCGGGCACGGGCGTCGGCCGGATCACGGATATCGTCGGCGCTGCGGATCGCGTGCGCGGCATCGCAGTCGAAGCCACGCGTCTCCTCGACGCAAACGCCACGCCACTGGGCGAACGCGCTGACCTGGCGTCGCCGGCCTGCATGGCCCACGAGATGGACGACCGTTATATGGGGTTCGCGGACCGCGAGGAGCTTCTGCCCGCACTGAACGAACTGCTGGAAGCCGAACGCGCTGGCGCACGCGTCACGCTGCGCACGGCAGTGGAATCGCCGGACGAACTGAAGCCTCTCGTCATGGCGATTCATCGCGACGAAGCACGCTGGTGCGGTGTGCTCACCCGAGCGGTCCGGCAATTGGCCGGCGAGCCCTCGCGGAAGACCGGAGCGTTCCACGGCAAGGCGATGGCGATCGCCGACATCCCGACCCGGCTCGCCTTTTTCAATCGCGGCCAAGGCTGGGTCGTGCGCAAGCTCAAGGCGCTGCTTCCAACCATCCGCGACGAGGCAATCCACGCCGATCTCGCAGCGATGCTCGCGTCGCATGAAAGCAATATCGAGCTTGTCGCGGCCCAACTGCATACCGGAGCGCCTCATGAGCGATGACGCGAAGTCGGCGCAGGCTCGGCGCGCTGCGATCACATCGCAAATCCAGGCTGAAACCGGGATCGACGAGGCGATGATCGAACGCCTCGTCCGTGATTTTTATGTCCGGGTTCGCGACGACGCAGTGCTGGGTCCGATCTTCGCTGCGAAGATCGACGACTGGGAGCCGCATCTGCAAAAGATGTTTGCCTTCTGGTCTTCCGTCGCGCTCATGAGTGGCCGTTATCACGGCCAACCCATGGCCAAGCATCTGCCGCTGCCGATCGACGCGCGGCACTTCGATCGCTGGCTGGCGCTCTTTGCCGAAACCGCGCGGGAGGTCTGTCCACCGGCGGCCGCGGAACGCTTTACCCTGCTTTCGCGTCGGGTCGGGGAAAGTCTTGAGCTTGGAATTGCCAATTCCAATGGAGTGCTGCTGAATAAAGGCCAACGATATTTCAAAGATTCTGGAAAGTCGGCACTAAGTCATGCTTGCGATTCGGTCGGCGACAATCAGGGGACGGACGCCCAATGACACAAGAGGCCTTACTTCTGTCCCGACTGCAATTCGTTTGGGTTATCGCCTGGCATATTCTGCTACCGGCTTTCACGGTCGGGCTCGCCTCTTTTATTGCGTTCATGGAGGGTTTGTACTTCGCGACGCGGCGCGAGACCTATCTTCGCATATCGAGCTTCTGGACGAAGATTTTCTCGGTCTCTTTTGCGATGGGTGTGGTGTCCGGCATCATCATGCCTTTCCAATTCGGAACGAACTGGAGCCGGTTTTCGGACGCGACCGCCAACACCATTTCACCGCTGCTGGCCTATGAAGGGCTGACTGCTTTCTTTCTCGAGGCCGCCTTCCTTGGCGTTCTGCTATTCGGACGCAGCCTGGTGCCACGCTGGGTGCATTTCTTTGCCGCCCTGATGGTTGCTGCCGGCACTTTGTTTTCGTCTTTCTGGATTCTTGCGGTCAACAGCTGGATGCAAACACCGGCCGGCTATGAAGTGATCGACGGCCGATTCTTTCCAAAGGACTGGATGGAGATCATCTTCAATCCATCCTTTCCGTATCGTCTCGCGCACACCGTCACCGGCTTCTACGTGACCACGGGCTTTGTGGTGATCGGCGTCGCCGCGTGGCTGCTGCGCAAGGGGCGCGCTGCGGACGAAGCCCGAACCATGTTGTCGACGACGCTTTGGGTGCTTCTTGCACTGGTGCCCTTGCAGATCTTGCTCGGCGACATGCACGGCTTGAACACGCTCGAATATCAGCCGACCAAGCTTGCCGCCATCGAGGCGCATTGGAACAGGGAGGCGCGCGCGCCGCTGGCGTTATTTGCCATCCCGGACGAGAAGCGCGAGACCAATCATTTTAGTGTCGACGTGCCGGTGCTGGGCAGCCTGATCCTCACACACGACCCCAACGGGGTTGTTCCCGGCCTCAAGGAGGTGCCGCCCGATCAGCGTCCGCCGGTCGCGATTCCTTTCTTCGCTTTTCGCATCATGGTCGGCATTGGCCTGATCATGCTGGCCTTGGTGATTGTGGGTAATCTCCTGCGCCGGGGCGGATATCTCTATAGGAGCACTGTCTTCCTGCGCGCCTGTGAATGGGCCGCGCCGCTCGGCTTCATCGCCGTTCTGGCGGGCTGGACCACAACGGAGGTCGGCCGGCAGCCTTGGACGGTCTACGGTCTGTTACGCACGGCGGATTCGGTGTCGCCATCACTGACCGGGCTCGATGTCGCGCTTTCCTTCGGCGGTTACATCGTCGCCTATCTCATCATGTTCCCGGCGGGCGTGTTGTTGATGGCGAGGATCGTGCGCCGAGGCCTGGAGGCGTCCGCAACCCAGGGGCCTATCGAAGGCGGCCGTCCGAATTTGCCGGTGATCGCATTGCCGGGCGCACGCGAAGAGGGAGGCCGGTCATGATGCCGGTCACGCTCGATCTCGTGCCGATCTGGACGTTCATCCTCGGCGTCGGCGTCTTTCTTTATGTGCTCCTGGATGGTTTCGATCTCGGTGTGGGCATCCTCTTCGGCTTCGCGCCCGATACGCGCTCGCGCAACCTGATCATGAATTCCATTGCCCCCATCTGGGACGGCAACGAAACCTGGCTCATTCTTGGCAGTGTCGGCCTCATGGCGGCGTTTCCACTCGCTTTCGCGATCATCATTCCCGCCGTCTATTTCCCGATCGCGATCATGCTGCTCGCGCTGGTGTTCCGGGGCGTGGCCTTCGAGTTTCGCTATCGGGACGCCGACCACAAGAGTTTCTGGGATCACGGGTTCTCCTGGGGCTCGGTGATCGCGACTTTCGCTCAGGGCATCGTTCTTGGCGCTTTCATCCAGGGCTTCAAAGTCGACGGACGTCATTTTGTCGGCAGCAGCTTCGATTGCTTCACGCCGTTTTCACTGTTGACGGGCTTGGCACTCGTGTTGGGCTATGCCCTGCTTGGTGCTGGATGGCTCGTGCTCAAGACCGATGGTGAAATCCAGGTGAGGGCACGTCGTCACGGCCGGATTGCTCTCGTCGGCGTGCTCGTCGCTGTTGGCGCTGTCAGCATATGGACGCCACTCGCCGACCCGGACATTGCCCATCGCTGGTTTTCTTGGCCCAACCTTATCTTCCTGGCGCCCGTTCCCGTCGTCACGGCTGTGATCGCGTTCTTCGTCTGGCGTTCGCTGAACCGCCAAAGCGAGGCAGGTCCCTTCATAGGCGCGATCGGACTTTTCCTGATGTCATACCTCGGCATCGCCATAAGTCTGTGGCCGATGATTGTCCCGCATCACTACACCTTGCGTGAAGCCGCATCCTCCGAGAGCTCGCAAGCGTTCCTGCTCGTCGGCACGTTGTTCTTGCTCCCGATCATCCTGCTTTATACGGCGTGGTCGTATTGGGTGTTTCGTGGCAAGGTGAGAGCCGATATCGGGTACCATTGAGCCCGGCTCGTGCCAGGTCGGAATCGCCCGTTGTATGGCTGACGGTCTTATTAATGACCGAAAGTGGCATCGCTGTTCGGATCCACGATCAGGCGCCGAGCCAGCGAAATGACTTTGCAAGAAAGGCATTACCGTTCGTGCGCGGCCACTCGCCGTGAGCCACAACGACGCGTTGACAATGCCAGCTCAGCACCTTGTCGCGCGCGTGGCGCGCCGGTGTGCGGTTGATGAAGGATAACCGCCATTCGAGCGGCGCACAGGCCTGGTCCTTGGTAAGGCCATCGAGGCGCGCCAGGAAGCGCCACCAACCCCAATGTTCTCGAAGAAATTGATCGCTGAACGTCTGGATCAGATCGGCGACAATTGTCGTGGCGGAGGGGCGGTGAAGAAAAACAATCTCGTCCATAGCGAAGGAGCCGCGGAACCATGCCTGGTCGATGTCGGGACCCCATTCGGGCGGTGGGCTGTCCTTAAGCGCTTCGCGGAACGTGAGTTCGGAGCACTTCTTGATCGTCGATTGCGGCCCCCACAACTGCGATTCGGGATAGGCCGCCTTCCAATCCTGCAGATAAAGATGATGGAGCTTATTCGGACTCACGAGATGGCGCACCGGGCCAAGCCGATCTACTTCGGCACGCAGATTCGCGGTTAGCTTGACTGGCGACCATATCCATAGATCGCCGTTCTGCAGACAGGCAATGAGCGAACGCGTCGGATAGGGGATGCCATAGAAGCTAACATTCTCCCCGTCCACGACCCAGAGAGCCTCATGCACCTGCTCGAGCATTTCCTCACCCTCTGCTGCGAATGGCTAACGCCATGGTCCTGTCTCACAGCCCCGCCCGAGCGACCCGGCATGCTGTTGAAGAAGTCCGGAGCACGCTCGAATGTCTTCCACAGCGTGTCGCTGAAGGCTGAGGTTGCCTCAGGTCATAGCAAATACGATCGGACCTTCGCCTCATAGGTGGATGCCGCCAGCACGCCGCCGATCATCGCGCCAGTCACGCCCGGCGTGGCGGCATCCTGGCTGGTGAGAAACAGGCCCGGTACCGGCATCTTCGCCCTGAGACTATCCGAAAAGGAAACGCCGGGGGCTGACGTCTTCCGCGATACTTGTCCGCGGCGGGAGCCCTGGATGAGGAGGTACATCAACGGCGCAAACGCTCCTGCAACAACAAGAAGCACGAGAACCGCTGCCGCGCGCCGGCTACGATGCCGTTGATGACTCGATCCGAGCGGTGTTCTCGGAACCTACTCGAAGTCGCCACGCCGTCTCTCTGGCCATGATCGAGACCGTGAGCATGGTCAATGCGCGGAACCGGAGCAGCACGGGGATCGCGGTCAGAAGCGATCTGCGCTACAGTCATTGACGGTAGTTTTTCGGACCGGCGCGCCCCGCTTGGTTCGGCTCGACATCTCGGGTTGGACCGATTGATCTCGATAGTCATCGAAGCCACGAAAAAAATTAGCTTCGAAATTGCCCTTGAAAATCAATAGTCTAATTTTTTGACGGGCTTGGTGACGGAAAACGCCGTCACGAAGGGAGGATTTTCGAGTGATTTCATGATGTTATATGATCAGGAAACAATCGAGTGGGAGTGAGGGGGAATGCTGGCGGATAGTCACGGATAGAGCGGCGTAGTGGATGTCGTTCTTGCGCAGCGAATGTCTCCGATAGCTGTTGATGAATTTGGGTCACCCCTGTCGATAGGTGTCGGCGGCGTGTTCGCCGTCAGCGGATCCGTTGGCGCAGGCGCGCGGTCGGAGCGATGGACCGATTGGCGGAGCTGGCTGGCGTTGCGCGGCTGAACGCCTTGTCGCAGCGGAGTGCGGCGAACGACGCCACGGCGCCGGCGCTTCAGCTCTGGATCGGGCGCAACGCGGCCTCGAGCGTGTGCAGCCGCGCCAGGCCTCCGGAGTCGGTCTTGCCGAAGGGCTCCTCGCACAAGGTGACCAGCGCGCCGCCGTCAGCGAGCGTTTCGACCTCGACGTCGGCGGGGTATTTCGCCCGCGCGGCGAGGTCCGGGGGCAGGTAGGTGATCCAACCGATCCACGGTTTGAGCGTTCGCTCGCCTGCGACCCAGGTCGGATCGGGGATCATTGGCGGGTCGTAAAAGGAGGGCATGGCGCACATTTCCGCGGGGTTCCACATTTCGCGGGCGAATTTCATCAACGGCCTCAGCTCCGAGGCGCGCCACGGTCTTCGGGTGGACGGACGCAACTCGGAAAGCCGCATGAAGACGTGGTTCGGAAGGATGGAGCCGCTCCGGCCGAAGGCGCCGACATGGCAGGTGGTGTCGGCGTAGCTCGCCTCGCGGAAATCATAGGGCGGGGGACCCGCGTGGCCGCCCCAGATGGTGATTCCGAGCTCAGGCCAGGGGTCGGGCTGCACGTCGCGGCTGGGTGCGTCATAATGGGCGATATTGTCGACCAGAAGCTGTTTCGCCGCGGCTTCGCTCAGCGGGATGGAAACCGTCTCCTCTTTGGTCTCGGGCGATTCCAGCCAGCTTCGATAGATCGGGTCGAAGTCCGGCAGGCTGTTGACGAAGCGCGAGAGTCGCCGCGCGTCGTCGGCTTGCGACGGGTCGCGCAGCTCCCACCACAGATAGAGAGTTCTGATCACTCATCACGGGCCTCCGCTCAGTTCGGATCAAAAACGACCGACAGGTTTGGAAAGGACCCTTCGTCCACTATTTTCTTGAGTCCCCTGAAGGTCTTCTCGGTTTGCGCGTGCCAGACAACCGCGCGGCCCGCCGCAGTCACGACGTCCGATTGTCTTTGCATTTGATTTGCAGGGTTCTTTTCCGGTTTGACCCAGCCTTTCAACCTATCCTCTGCGTTAAACAGGAAGTCCATGTTCGCCTTGGCGTCGAGCAGCCAGCCGGTCCGCGGATCGCAACCGTCGAACCAAGTGCCGTCGAACAAGATCGCCCACGGGTGAGGCAGTCCGGTGACATATTCCTGATAGGCGATGGCGTTCTCCGAGTTGTTCGTCTCGGACTCTTTCCTTGGATCGGGGCAGAGATTGGGCTCACGATCGTCGGTAGTCGGCGCGGCGACTGGCTCGCCGTCCTTGCCGCGCAGATCGGCGACCGCGCGGTCGAGGGCGTCGACCGTGGCGACCAAGGTCTGTCGCCGATCGGGACCGCTGACCACCTTGGCGACGGCCCGACTGTTGCGATCGTAGACGAGGCCGTCCGGCCCTGCGCCGCCGACGGCCAGGGTTCGCCACTCTCCATCGACGAGGACCTTGAGGGTCACCGCGGTCGCGGTTTCGTCGTGCGCCCAGCGATAGGCGACGTCGGGACGGCCGGGAATGCGGCCCTCTTCGACGATTCGGTTGTCGCTCGGCACGAAGATCGCGCCGAATAGGATCGTCGCGGCAGAGAAGCGGGCGGCGAGGGTCGCCAACCCACGCCGGGCGGCGTCCGATAGGCCCTCAGCGAGCACGGAGTCGACGCCGGCCGCTGGCCCGGAGGCGACAAAAGCCAGAGTCGCGCCGCCGGGGGTGCGCGCGACTGCGGCCGACTCCGGGCTGCTTTTCGGACTGCCCGCCGCCGCCGCTTCCGATGTTGGCGCGAACCAGCCAGGGTTCGGCGGCGTGCCGATCCGGGGGTGCTTCTCATCCCAGTCGGCGTCCGCTTTCAAAAGCCCGCAGGCGGCGAGGTCAGCGGCGAGATGTCGCTTCTGTAACCTGTCAGGATGAACGCCCGAAGATGTGGGAGGGTCGGGAAGTTGCAGCAGCAACGCGGCGATCTGGGCGCGGGCGAGCTCTCCGTTCGCCAATGCAGCGGCGACCACGTCGACGCCCTTGCGCTTGCGTTCGATATCGAGCGGGAAGCCATAGCGCTTGGAGAGTTCGCGGCTGAGATCGCGCTCATCGTGCCTCCCCCATGCGCCTTTCGCGTCGCGCGCCAGCAGCGCGACGCCGCCGATCCGCAGCCCTTCGGCGTCGTACTCGACTCCTCCTGGACGCAGCCGGAAGTGGCGCGCGAACGACAAATCGTCCATCTCATGCTCCGTTGAATTCTGGAATTCAGTAGAACATAAAGAGAACGATTTCGCAAGCATTATGCCGCAGGCAGCCATACTGGGACGATATGGAGGAAGGGCCCTGACAGCAGTTTTTGACGCGTCGGTCGCTGGCGCTACAGGGTTGTGAAAGCACCGAAAACGTCGGTTCGTACCGATAGATAGCACTGCTTGGACGAAGTTATTCCGGCGGTATTCGAACGCACTTTCGGCAATGCGGACGTTGGAAGGGCAGGGCGCGACCGAGGATGACGGTGGCGGGCGGGCCGCTCCCCACCGATCAGTTGCCAGGACTCGAATGCGGAGACTTGAAACCTCGCTCAGTCGAGCCCGGTCTATCGCCCCAGCAACATCGCCACGCGCGATGCGAGAAGTTTATGACCAGCCCGGGAGAGTAGCCCCGGTAGCTCGTCGCGTCGTCGGGAAGCACGACGACATTCGGCTTGGACTTCGTGCAAATCCGGGCCGCGCGCGCTGATCATCATTCGGCCAAGCCAACTCGGGGGGACAGCGTTTATTTGATTCCCAGACCTGACGACATTCTAATGCGAGCTTACGATATTCTAACGTGAGGGCCACACATGGTGCCAGGGAGAATGCACGCCCCCCGAGACGTTCACGAAATACTGGTTCTTCTAGGCTGGATTCTGGTGAAGGCGCCGCGGTTTATGGAGAGAAGCGGCTATTTTCAGTCCATGAATATCGAATATATATTTAGTCGATTGACCGAGGGGCTTGGCAACGTCCGGCAAGCGCCTGGCGACAGCCGCTACCAGGAACTCATGCAAATGTCCGACTGGATGCGGGCGCTGTTCGAGGCCGACCCGGACGACAAGACCGGCGAGACTTCTCGAGGGCTGCAAGATCATCCACAAGATGGAGGACATGCTGCGAGAGGCGCGGAGAAAATTCTGACACCCCGGTAACGGTGATCCATGCGGCAAGCCAGAATATACGTTCCAGGAAACGTCGGCGAAGTCGTCGATCAATTGATTCACATGCTGCTCGGAGCGCCTAGATTCCGGGACAAGACGGGGTATTTTCCAGATCGGAATCTCGAATACGACTTTCAACAATTGAGCGGCGGCCTAAACAACATCCGACGAACGCCTGGAGAAGAGCGCTACCAGGAACTCATGCGAATGTCCGACCGGATGCGAGCGCTGTTCGAGGCCGACCCGGACGACAAGACCGGGGAGACTCTCGAGGGTCGCAAAATCATCCAGGAGATGGAGGACATCCTGCGACAGGTCCGGCGAAAATCCTGACCACCGGCTAAGGATCATTCATGCGGCAAGCCAGTATGTACGTTCCAGGAAACGTCGGCGAGGTCGTCGATCATTTGAACCACATGCTGCTTGGAGCGCCTAAATTCCGGGACAAGACTGGATATTTCCCAGATCAGAATCTCGAATATAACTTCCAACAATTGACCGGCGGGCTCAACAACATTCGGGAGATGCTTGGAGAAGAGCGCTATCAAGAATTGACGCGGATGTCTGCCCGGATGCGAACGCTGTTCGAGGCCGACCCGGACGACAAGACGGGCGAAACTCTCCAAGGTTGCAAGATCATCCACGAGATGGAGGAGATCTTGCGGCAGGCTGGGCGAGCATCCAAGGCGGGCATGCGCGCGTTTGAGAACTTCCCCTATGAGATCGTGGAAACCAACGGCGAAAACGCTGTCGCAGTTTGGGAGGAATTGAAGAACGCCGGCCGCGGCGTCCCGGTCGTGCTTGGGGATGATCTCGAGAATTCTGCTGGCGCCCTTCCATCGCGCGGAATCCGCCCGACATCGGCCGGTCGAGGAGATTCTCGCCGCCGCAAACGGGATGACTTTTCCGGATGACCTTCACAAGCTGCGCCAGGAGGAACTCGCCGACGCCATGGCGTATTTCAAGAACATTACTCCGCCGGGCCACAAGGAATATGAGACGCCTGTGGGCGAATGGCCGACCGGGACCTCGCCGCCGGCGGGCGGGACCTCGCCCTCGTCCGGGCTGACCGTCGCGTACTCGACCCTGACCGACCGCCCGAGGCCGATGGTGCACATTGTGCTCATTCCGACCGATGATCCCACGACTATCCCGGCCCATATGCGGTGGGGAAATTGGAACGAATGCCCGCCGCCGGCCTATCACGTCGCGGCCTTGCGCGCCTGGCGGGACCGTTATGGCGCCGAACTTGTCGGTCTTGGAGCCGATACGATCAATTTGCGCGTTTCTCGCAAGCCCGCCACGCGCGAAGAAGCCCTCGAGCTTGCGCGCGTGCAATACGCCTATTGCTGCGACATCATCGATCAGGGCGTTCGCACCTACCGAGCGTTGGCCGCCAGCTTGATGGCTCACGACTGGTGGTTCTTCTGGTGGGACTGAAACGCGTGGGCGCCGCTACTTGGCCGGCCGCCGCTTTTCCCTGACGGTGAACCCCAGCTTTCCCAGGACCCTCACGGCGCCGGCCTTGCCGCCTTCGAAATCGCCGGAGGCGAGGCGCTGGCCTGTGGCGAACTGATAGGCCGCGCCGAGGGTCGCTTTGGGCGGGCAGCGGCGCTCCTCCCAGACCGGTTCATAAGTCGTGGTCGGCCCAAAGCCATGCTCGGCGAGGAACCGATCCGCTCCCAGTCGATCGTATTCTTTTATCGCGCGCACCACATCAGCATGGGTCACGCGATCCCAGGCGACCATCTCGCCCTCAAGGAGTTCAGTTTTGAAATAACGCATCGACGCCCGCGCGCCGGAGCGGTCCGTGAGAAAAGATGGACCGCGTGTCGTGAGGCGCGCCGGTCGTTCGTCTTCAGGATACGAAAAAACTGGAGAGTTTCGATGCGGAAGCTCACCGCCATTGCCCATGTCACGCTGGACGGCCTCATGCAGTCGCCCGGAGCCTCTCGACTCGCGACCTGCTTCGCCCGTGGCGAAGCGCGGCGCGCCTTCAGGCGTGCTTTCGCCGCGCAACTGGCGGTCTTCGCCGCCGCGCCGAGCGGTTCATGGACGCTCACTCCGGGGCGTTAGTGGTCTATCGGCCCAGCAACATCGCCACGCGCGATGCGAGAAGCTTGACGACGAGCCCCGGCGGATAGCCCCGATAGCTCGGCGCGTCGTCGGGAAGCGCGACGCCATCCCGCTTGAACTTCGTGCAAATCCGCGCCTGCAGCGGCGGGAGTTCTCCGTGAAATCGCGCTCTGTAGGCCGACACCCAGTGCGGGCCTCGATCGAAGTTCACGAACATCGCCGAATTGCAGCACGCGGCGACGACCCGGTTGGTGGCCGAGGTTTCCTTGAGCTTGTAGCGCCTCAGCAATTCTGCGCCCTTGGCGCACGCGAAGCGGTCCTTTCGATAGAGGATGTAGGCCGTGCCGCCATCGGGATCGCGCACGGCGCCAGCGTTTGGCAAGGCTTCGATCTGAGCGGCGCCCTTCTGGCAATCGTCGCAATAGCAGACGCTGCTCACGATCGGCCTGCCGAACGCTTTGAGCTCCACAGCGCCGCAAGAGCATGTCGCGGTCATGACGGGTGAGCGTGTCATCTGCTGGCGATCACCATGCTGACCGAGAGGACAAAGACATCCTGCGAGAGAGTCCGGGGTTGAGCCTGCGTTATCATGATTCAAAATGACCAAGCGAGAGCGAACAGGCAATCGCGACAACAACGTCGTCTTGACCGCGACTTTTGGCTTGTTACACCTCTGTCTCGGCCAGTGTCTTATTCGTTCAGCGATCTTGGGCCGCTGACGAACGGACTGCCCCGAACATAAAATCGCAGCGGGCGCTCCGCATCCTTCGAGATGCCGATCCTGACGCTCCGCCCGATTTCGCCGGGTTCGCGCTTGCCGCGCCCGAGCCAGAGAGGGCCTTTTCGGCAAAGATCGAGCCCGTCGAGCGCTCGATCAATCCGCAACGCGGCGGCGAGCCGTCCTGGCCCTCGCGCCAGGTCGCGCAGGCGCTCGACGCCGCGATTCAGCCGCATGATGGGCAAGCCTTCCAGCGGCTCCAGCGCCCGGATCAGCACGCCGGCGCCGATGCCGGCCTTCTCGCTCGACACATTCAGCATGGATGAGACGCCGTAGGCGACATAGATATAGGCGTGCCCGCGCTCGAGAAACAGCGAGCGATTGCGCGGCGTCATCCCGCGGTAGGCGTGCCCGGCGGCGTCGCCGACGACATACGCTTCGGTCTCGACGATGCGGCCGCTGGCGACGCCTTCGGGCAATTCCCGCACCAGCACCTTGCCGATGAGATAGCGGGCGAGAGAGGCCGTATCGATTGGCAGCGCCGGGCGGGCGAGCGGGCGGGGGAGAGCCATCGCTACGGCCGCCCGGTTTCAGGACATCGGCTCGACCCATTGCGCGCGCGAAGGCCCCGGCTCGAACGGATCGCCGAAATACTGGGTCTCGCGGGCCACCTTGCCATCGACGAACTCCATGATGCTCATCGTGTAGGACGGGCGCCCGTCATAGGTCAGGACATATTCGGTGACCCACCGGCCGCCCGCCCCGACGATCCGCCGCACGGTGAAGCGTTTGCGGTTCGGCTACGCGGCGCGCGAGGATTGAATGTTCCGGCGTCCGCGAATGCGCTCGCCCGATTGAGGATATTCGAGCGCCGCATCCTCCCGGTAGATCTTGTGCTCCTCCTCGAAGTCGCTCGCATCGGAGGCTGCCCAGTGGCGATCCAGAGCCGCCCGAATGTCCTGCTCTTCCGTTTCAAATCTCCTGGGCCGGGCCCGTCGATGCTGAACCGTGGCGCCACGCGCTCGCCTTGTCATCTGGCGCTCGCAGACCGAGAAAGGCTTTCGCGGATTGAGCGAGATCGCTGGCAAGCTCAGCGAACCGAATTTGAAGGCCGTTCATGACCCGAACGGAGCGGAGAGCTTCGATGGACAAGCCGGAACTCAAGCTTTGGTGGGAGTCGCGCGATCCCGGGCAAGCGGACGATGCGCGCAGGCTTTCCGACTTTGTCAGCGGTCTGCCTGGCTTCGACACGATCTACCAAAGTTGGTTGAATTCGCCGAAGACCAAGGAGCAGTCGGTTTCCGTTCCGCTGGGCGAAGCCGAAGCGAAGCAGCTTCTCACCGACAATGTGGTTCGTGGCGACGTTCCCAACGACCCCTTGCCGCAATTCGGCAGCAATCTCTGGGGAGGTCACGCGGGGGCTCCGCCCTATGATTTCCGAGAGTCGAGCTACGCAGACACCAGATGTCACCTCGGCTCCTACAGTCTACCGGCGCGCAATTCGGCCAATCACATTTTCATGCGGCTCTCAGCGGTGCGGCCCTCCACGGGGCGGCCGTGGCGCGCCTCGGAAGTCAGGCCGTTGATGAAGTTCGCGCGCGACGTCTGGAGCCCTGCAGAGATGTGCGCGACGTTCGCCTTTTACAGCCCTCCGAAGATCCCCGATCCGACCTGGGCGGCGGGCGAGCGAACTCTCAAGCCGTGGATCGGGTGGATCACCTATCTGCCCCCGGACCTCGCCGCTCGCGCAAAATGTCCCGCGGGCGTGGAAGTCGAGACGCTCGAAGACGGGGCCGCGCTGGTCACGTTGTGTGAGGAGCAGTTCGAGAAGAACGACGCCGAGGGGATGGCGCGGCTGCACGCCCTGGAGGCCGCGCTGCGTCCGATTCAAAGCTGAGCGCCGTGTGAGCGGTGATGGTTGTGCGAGTGTTGGCATGAAGCCGACCGGTGCGCCGGCGTCAGCACAAGCGAGTAGCGCCGAGCCGCCGCCTCTACTTTGCTGAGCGCCGCTTCTCCCTCACGGTGAACCCCAGCTTTCCCAGCACCTTCACCGCGCCGCTCTTTCCGCCCTCGAAGTCGCCGGAGGCGAGGCGCTGGCCGGCGGCGAACTCATAGGCGGCGCCGATGATCGCTTTGGGCGGGTAGGGGCGCTCCTGCCAGATGAGCTCGTAGGTCGTGGTCGGCGCAAAGCCATGCGCGGCGAAGAACCGCTCTGGCCCCAGCCGGTCGTATTCCTTTATCGCGCGCTCGACGTGAGCCGGCGTCACGCGGTCCCAGGCGATCATGACGTCCCCCTCCAAGATGAGCCGGCCGGCCTTTCATGCCGACGGAGCGCGCGCGAACTCGACCTCCAACCTCCAGCGCGCTCCGTCGGAGGCCGTGCGCCGGGAGTCATGATCCCACGTTGTCGCTCATCGTTCCATATTCGGCGCGTTCTTCGACAGTCGGCGCCCGAGTATCATGTCGCCGCCATGACTGGTGGAGCTTCTGGTGGGATTGGGAGCGCGCCCGCGCCGCGCGATCAGAATACGCCAGGGATGAGCCGCCAGCGCACCCGGCGCGCGTATTCGTCATAGCCGGCTAGGCCGGCTCGCAGCGTCCGCTCCTCGACGATGGTGCGGACGCCGCCGAGCAGGGCGAGCATGGGGACGCTCGCCAGCCCCCACCATGATCCCAGCGTCAGCGACGTGCCGGCGATGTAGAACAGCGCGCCGAGATAGAGGGGATGGCGCACGAAGGCGTAAGGGCCTGTCGAGATGACGGCCTGCCCGCGGTCCTTCTGGATCTTCACGACTGGCGCCGCGAAGCTGTTGACGCGCATCACCCAGTACATGAACAGGATCGAGGCCAGCAGGAGGATGCATCCCGCGCCCTGCGCGACCGGCGGCGCCTCCGACCAGCGCCAGCGCGCGGCGTCCGCCGCCATGAAGGCCATGCCTCCGAACACGAGCAGCAGAATCGGCAAGACAACCAGCTTGTCGGCGAGAGGCTGATCCTTCTGCACGGGCGGCTTCAGGCGCTCTCTCAGCAAGCCAGGATCGACGCGCAGCATGTGCAGCCCCATGACGATCGACAGCGCGATCATTTCGCCGAGATAGAGCCAGCCGCCGGCGTAGTCGAGCGTGCCGGCGGCGAGGAAGATGATCGCCCCCATGAAGCCGAACCAGACGATCGTCTGGATGATGAGGTTGACGACGAGGCTCATTTCGCGATCCTCTCCTTGGGAGCGACAATGATCTAGCGCGCTGGCCGCCATTCGTCAGGACCTCCGCTGACCGAAGGGCAAGGGCGCAGGAAAACCTGGGCTCAGCCTCAGCGCGCCGCCCGCGTGCGCGGCGACGCCTTCTCCGGTCCGCAGATCATCGACGCCGCGGCGTCGATGAAGCCTTGCAACTCGCTGCGCGACGCGCCGACGCGCGCGCGGATCGCCAGAGTGTGGATCGTCGCGGTGGCGATCCCGGCGAGCGCCGCCGCGTTCGCGGAGGCGGGCAGCTCGCCGCGTTCGATCGCGCTCGAGAACAGCGCGGCGAACGTCTGGTCGAGCGCGGCGATCGCCTCGACCACCAGTTGGCGGATTTGCGGATCGACGATCGCCTCGGAGGCCGCCGTCACCACGGTGAGGCAGCCGCGCGGTCCGTCGGGGCCGGAAAGATAGAGATCGGCGGCCGCTTCGAAGATCCGCCGCAATACGACCCGGACCGGCCCGGACGTCGCGAGGATCGGCAGGAATTCGTCGCGCATCCGCGCGCGATATTTGCGATAGGCCTTGGCGTAAATGTCCTGCTTGTCGCCGAACGCCGCGTAGAGGCTCGGGCGATTCATGCCGGTGGCGGCGCTGAGGTCGTCGAGCGTGGTCGCCGCGTAGCCCGCCTTCCAGAACGCCTCCATCGCCAGCGACAGCGCGGCGTCGGGCTCGTAGGCGCGCGGACGGCCACGGCGCTTGAGTTCGGGCGCGGCGATGGCGTCGGAATCTTTTTGTACCATTTCGCAAACAATCCTTGACGAGCATCATTTTATGCGGCACGGTATAAAAATCAACCCTGGGAGGATTCGAATGGATCTCTACTTCTCGCCGATGGCCTGCTCGATGGCGACGCGGATCGCGCTCTATGAGTCCGGCGACGCCGCCAATTTCCTCGAAGTCGACCCCAAAACCAAGCGGCTGCTTGGCGACGGCGCCGACTATCTCGCGATCTATCCGCTTGGCATGGTGCCGTCGCTGCGCACCGACGACGGCCAGTTGCTGACCGAGAACGCGGCGATCCTGCAATATGTCGCCGATCGGCGCCCCGAATCGGGCCTCGCGCCGGTCGACCCCATCGAGCGCACGCGGCTGCATCAGTGGCTGTGTTTCATCGGCACGGAGCTGCACAAGGGGCTGTTCGTCCCTTTGCTCAGCAAGAAAGCCCCCGCCGAGATGAAGGCCTATGTGCTCGCCAACAATCTCTCGCGCCTCGCCTGGCTCGACAAATATCTCACCGGAAGACAATTCCTGCTCGACCGCTTCACCATCGCCGACGCCTATCTCGCCACCGTGCTGAACTGGACGCAGGTCATTCCGGCGATCGACATGAGCCGTTATCCCGCGACCGTCGCCTATCTTGAGCGGCTTCGCAAGCGCGCCAGCGTCGCCAAGGCGATGACGGAGGAGGCGGGGCTGTACCGCGCGGAGCTGGCGCGCCACCAGGCGGCGTGAGGGGGGGGTCACTGGTTGGTTGGCGTTCAACATGTTGTCGCGTCGACCGCGATCAACGGGGCAGGCCATCCTCATCATAGAGGAAGTCCGGGCTTCCGGCCACCGCCGCGCCCCTCACCGAGTTGGCCGCGCCCGCCTGACGAACCACCTCAATGACGGCGCCGCGCGCCTTCCTGTCGGGAGCCGCCTTGATGGCGACGAGCCGCGCCGCCGGTTGACCATGACGCGTGAGAATGACCTCGTCGCCCGCCTCGGCGCGGCGCACGAGATCGGCCAGTCGGCCTTTGGCCTCGGTTACGGAAATCCGCATAGCACCCTGCAGCAGGTCTCGTGGTGTCCCTTGTGAGGAAAATGGACCATTCATTGGTCTATGCTAAAAATAGAATCTCTCGCGAAGATGTCCAAGGGAGGGTGATAGTCGGCTGCCAGCCGTCAGCGGACCAGGCGGGCGCCGAACTCGAGCGCGCGTTCGCCAGGGGCCTTCCGTCAGGTACAGCTTCGCAAAACTGCCCTATCGACAATCCGGACGATCGGCTGTTTCTCGTAGCCTTTCCACATCGGAGGCTCCGCGCTTCCGATTCAAGAAAGGAATCAAATCATGTCTGCGATCACCACCAGGGACGGGATCGAAATCTTCTACAAGGACTGGGGCAGCGGACAGCCGATCGTGTTCAGCCACGGGTGGCCTCTGTCGTCGGACGATTGGGACCCGCAGATGCTGTTTTTTCTTGGCCACGGCTATCGCGTGATTGCCCATGACCGGCGCGGCCATGGCCGCTCGACGCAAACCGGCGTCGGCCATGACATGGACCATTACGCCGACGACCTGGCGGCGCTGACCGCCCATCTCGACCTCAGGAGCGCCGTGCATGTCGGCCATTCGACCGGCGGCGGCGAGGTCGTTCACTATCTCGCGCGGCATGGCGAGAGCCGGGCGGCGAAGGCGGCGTTGATCAGCGCGGTGCCGCCGCTGATGGTCAAGACGCCGGCCAATCCCGGCGGCCTGCCCAAGGAGGTCTTCGACGGGCTGCAGGCGCAGCTCGCCGCCAACCGCGCCCAATTCTATTACGATCTGCCGGCGGGGCCGTTCTACGGCTTCAACCGGCCGGGTGTGAAGGCGATGGAGGGCGTGATCTGGAACTGGTGGCGCCAGGGCATGATGGGCGGCGCCAAGGCGCATTACGACGGCGTCGTGGCGTTCTCGCAGACCGACTTCACCGAAGACCTGAAGAAGATCACCGTGCCGGTTCTGGTGATGCACAGCGAAGACGACCAGATCGTCCCCTATGCCGACGCCGGCCCGCTGTCAGCCAAGCTGCTGAAGAACGGGACGCTGAAGACCTACAAGGATTTCCCGCACGGCATGATCACCACCCAGGCCGAGACGATCAACGCGGATCTGCTGGCGTTCCTGCGGCGCTAGGAATCGCGCGGCGCCGGAAGCGCGATGCGCAGATGCTCCCGACGGCGGCGGCGCATCCTACGTGCACTGCATCTCCATCGCCGCGAGGCTGAAGCGCGCCTCGACGATCGCCTCCTGGTCCAGGATAAAATAGATGAGGCCGCCCGGTCCCCAGCTCTGCCATTCGGCGCCGTCGTGGTACCAGCCGATCTGCAGCAACAGCGCCGAGCCGGCGCGCGGGACGCCGCAGTCTGCGCCAAGGTCACGCTGGATGAGGTCGGGCCAGCCCAGCAGCTTGCTCGCGCGACCATCGGCGGGGCCGGGAACGCCCACAGGCGTCATCTTGCCCCTGAGTTCGCGATATTGCTTCTGCTCAGCGGCGGAAAAGCGGAGGTTGGCGATCACCTCGCTCAAGGGATCGGGGAGTTCGAGCGTTTCATAGAACTCGAGGCCGCATCGCGGCAGCTCGACAAAATCCTCGATCGGCGGCGGTGCTGGCTCCAGCGCGTCGGGATCAGGGAAATACAGAACGGCGGAAGCGCCGCTCGGCCCGCAACCGTTGACCTCGTCATGGTCGCCATAGAATTGAAGCAGCCCGCACTCGGGAACCGGATGGGGTCCAACGGCCGCGTGGACTTCCGCGCAATTGATCTGGCCGAGAAAGAGAAGCGGCTCGTCCTCGAAAGTTGGCCAGGCATAGGCCGCCGGCAGCGCCGGCAACCCGCCAAAGCAGGACGTGCGGGGATCGCCGGTGTGGGCGCGCGGCCAGATGCGTGTGACCCGCACGAGGAGCGGGAAGAGCGCGCGGACGCGCTGCTTGGACACCGAGCGGACGATCAGTTCCGTCGCCGCCGCGTTCGAGCACCCGATCGGCGCGGGGTCATAGCTCAGCGTCTTCGGAGGCGGCGGCTCCCATCGGTTTCCGGCGGCCATGCGGGGACGATTCTCGAGCCATCTGCGGGCTTCGCGACCAATCTCGTCGTCGCGCTGGGCAAGCTCGGCGACCGCCCGCTCGGCCTCATCCGCGACGACCTGCCGCCAGCCGCAATGCCACGCCGCCGCCATGCGCACGGTGGGCTGCGAATGATCGAGCAGGGCGCGCAGCGAGGCCAGACGCTCCGGCTGACGGTCAATGGCGTCGAGCAGGCGACCTCGCTGCGTCAAGAGGCGATTGCGCCGGCCAACATGATGGGTGGCGGCCATCTCGGCCGTCAGCGCGGCGATTTCAGCGAGTTCAACCATCAGCAGCCTTGCTTGGTCGCGGCCGCGACCTGCGCTATCTACCGCGCGCAGCGTGAACGCGAAGGTCTGCGAGCCGGCAGGGAGAATCGCAGGAACTCGGCTCCCTCCGTTGCGGCCCCGTCTCCGCGGATCTCTCCGCCGACTTCCATCGGTCGAAAATTGGCACGCTTTCTTATTTTCAGCAACAAACAGTCGCCGCGCCGGCCCGGGAACGGGTCGGCGTCAACTTCGTCAGCGCGCGCAAACGCTCAATCCCGCGCCAACGATGCGGTTCGACATTGCCCTGGGCCCAACCCTCCCTATCTACCTCACCACTCGCCCCCATCGCCCCCCTGGAGCCCCGCATGCCCGACTTCGCCGCCTTTCCGATCGCCCGCCGTTGGCCCGCCAAGCATCCAGAGCGGCTGCAGCTCTATTCGCTGCCGACGCCCAACGGCGTGAAGGTCTCGATCATGCTGGAGGAGATCGGGCTGCCCTACGAGCCGCATCTGGTCGACATCGGCAAGAACGAAAGCTGGACGCCGGAATTCATGTCGCTGAACCCGAACGGCAAGATTCCGGCGATCCTCGATCCCGACGGTCCCGGCGGCAAGCCGCTGGGGCTGTTCGAATCCGGCGCGATCCTGCTCTATCTCGGGGAAAAAACCGGCGAGCTTCTGCCCTCCGACCCGGCGCGGCGCTATGAGACGATCCAGTGGGTGTTCTTCCAGATGGCGTTCGTCGGTCCGATCTTCGGCCAGCTCGGCTATTTCTTCAAATTCGCCGGCAAGGAAATCCCGGACAAGCGCCCGCTGGAGCGTTTTCGCAGCGAATCAACGCGCCTGCTTGGGGTTCTCGAGGCGCGGCTCGACGGCCGGCGATGGATCATGGGCGATGAGTTCACGATCGCCGATGTTTCGCTGCTCGGCTGGGTGCGCAATCTGATCGGCTTCTACGGCGCGCGCGAGATTGTGGAGTTCGACGCGCTGGAACGGGTTCCGGCCTGGCTGGAGCGCGCGCTCGCCCGCCCGGCGGTGCAGCGCGGGCTGGACATTCCCAAGCGGGCGTGACGACCGCCCTCAAAGAAGCTTGCGATACTGGATGAAACCCGGACGCTCGGCGATGCGGTCATAGAGCTGCCGCGCCGTGGCGTTGCTCTCCTGGGTCAGCCAGTGGACGCGCGAGCAGCCCTCGCGCCGCGCCGCCTGATAGACGTGCTCGATCAGCATGCGGCCGACGCCGGCGCCGCGCGCTGTCGGGGCGACGAACAGGTCCTGCAGGTAGCAATAGTCGCCGGCGGTCCAGCACGAGCGGTGGCGGATGCGGTGGACGAGGCCGACGGCGTCGGCGCCGTCCCAGGCGAGCGCGCCGTTCATCGGCTCGGCGGGGTCGAGCAGGCGCTCGAAAGTCAATTCGGTGACGTCAGCGGGGATGTCAGCCTCGTAGAACGCCTGGTAGCCCCGCCACAGCGGCAGCCATGCGGCGTGGTGATCGCGCTGCAGCGGCCGAATGGCGATCCCGGCGGCGTCCATGGCGGCTCCTTGGGCGGCTCCTTGCCCCTTGCGGCCCGCCCGGCGATAACCCAATGCGCCCTGGTCGTCCAGCGACCGGGGCGGCGGAGCGCAAGATGACGGACAAGCCGGTCACGATCTACGGCATCAAGAATTGCGACACGATCAAGAAGGCGCGCAAATGGCTGGACGACCATCGCGTCGTCTACGCCTTTCACGACTACAAGACCGACGGGATCGATCGCGCGCGGTTGAAGGCATGGATGGAAGCGGCCGGCTGGCGGACGGTTCTCAATCAGTCGAGCACGATGTTCCGCGCGCTGCCGGACGCCGCGAAGGAGGGGCTCACCAAGGCGAAGGCGATCGCGCTGATGCTGGAGCAGCCGTCGATGATCAAGCGGCCGGTGCTCGACCACGGCGGCCAAATCCTCGTCGGCTTCAAGCCGGAAGCCTATGAGGCGGCGCTGGGCTGAGGAGCGCCTATTCCACGCTCAGCTCGGTGTGGTCCAGCTCCCTCTGCAGGCGCAGGAAGACCTGGTCGCTGACGAGGCCGCGATGTCTCATCAGGATGAGGCGCTGCTGCTGCGCGGCGACGATTTCTCTCTGCGCCTGCCGGCGAGCCTCCTGCGTGGCGGGATCGTAGACCGCGTCCGCCGGCGCCTCGGCGAGATATTGCGCGGAAAGAGCTTTCAGCGAAGCGGCGGCGGCGGCTCCAAGCGAAGGCGCGCGGGCGGAGCGGCGCAGCACGCGGAGGGCGGCGACCGCCATTTCGCGGCGCGCCGCGGTCTCTCCCGGCAGGTTCTGTTCATCGCCCTTCAGACCGATCGCCCGCATCAGCGGCTTCAGCGTCGTCGATTGCAGGATCAACGTCGCAACGATCGCCGAGAAGGCGAGAAAGACGATGAGGTCCCGCCCCGGAAACGGCTCGCCGCCGCCGATCGTCTGCGGGATCGCCAGCGCGGCGGCCAGCGACAGCATTCCCCGCATGCCGCTCCACGAGACGACGATCATCATCGGGAACGTCATCGGGCGCTCTGACGCCGGACCCAAAAGGTTGGCCAGCGACGCCGATCCCAGCACCCAGACGACGCGCAGCGCAATCAGCAGCGCGCTGATCGCCAGGCCGTCGAGCGCAAGCTCGCCAACGCCGTGATCCGACAGCGCGATCGCCACCGTCCGCAATTGCAGGCCGATCAGCACGAAGATCAGGCTGTTCAGCCCGAAGGCGACGACGTCGGCGACGGCGAAGCCGATCAGGCGCGAACGCGCGCTGAGAACCTCGGACGAATGCCAGCCGCGCAGCATCCCCGCGGCGAGCACCGCCATGATGCCGGACGCGCGCAGGGAATCGGCGGCGAGGTAGGCGGCGAACGGCAGCGTGATCCCCCATACCGCCTCGAGCTCGGCGTCATCGAGCATGGCGTGAACGAGTTCGAACAGCGCGGCGACGACGAGGCCGACGAGGACGCCGCCGACCGACACGAACACGAACTGCGCGACCCCCGAGGGAATCGAGAACCGGCCGGTCGAAACCGCCGTGACGGCCAGCGTGAACAGCACCAGAGCGGTCGCGTCATTGACGATGCTTTCGCCCTCCACAAGGGTCACGACGCGGCGCGGCGCATGCAATTTGCGCATCACGGCGATCGCGGCGGTCGGATCGGTGGCGGCCAGGATGGCGCCGAGCACCATGGCGGCGGCGAGCGGCAGCGAGGGGATCAGCCAGTGGGCGACGACGCCGACCGCCGCCATCGTCGCCACCACCAGTCCGACCGCCAGAAACAGGATCGGCCGCAGGCTTTCGCGAAACTCCGGCCAGGGCAGCCGGAGAGCGGCCTGATACAGAATGGGCGGCAGCAGGACGGTGAAGACGATTTCGGGCGCGAGCCGGATCTGCGGCAATCCGGGAATCAGCGCGATCGCTGCCCCACCGAGCACCAGCGTCACCGGATCGGGCAACCCCAGCCGGCGCGCGATCAGGGCGAGCGGCACGCAGCCCATGAACAGCGCGATGATGATGGATACCGACAGCATCGAACAAACGCTCCGGCGCCTCGAACGGGTTCAGGGCGCTGGCCATCGTTCTAGCGGGATTCGACGCCTCACGCCTCAGGAACCGGTTGGGATCGGCGCCGAAAACCGGGCGGGAGGCGGTCGTCCAGTCAAGCAGGTGAATCGCTGGCGCCGCGTCGGTTGGGTCGGAACTCGACCACATCTTTCAGCCCAGCCGCACCCAATCTATGGCTTCGAGCACATAGGGAGCGAACAAGAAATCTCGGATCTCGACGATCCGGCTTTCCGACCAGTCGATCAGGACAAAATGCGCAGGTTTTTCCATCGGGCCGCTGCTGTCGAAGACCAGCATGGCCGGCTGTCCTTCGACCGCGCCGAGGGCGAACCGCCATTTCGTCACTTCCGCATAGCGCGAGAAATAGGGGACGATCTTGTCACGCCCTTCCAGTCGGAGCCGGTTCACCAGATCGAGCTTCACGTCATCGGCGAGCATGGCGCGGATGGCGTCGAAGTCGCCGCTCTGAAACAGATGGACATAGGTCGCGATCTTCCGCCGGACCGAATTGGACATCAGCGGCAGTCGGGCGTCCTCGGGCGCCTGCGCAAGTTCCCGCAACGCAGCGCGGCCCCGCTGGAGCGCCGATTTGGCGGCCGTCGGCGAGCACGCGGCGATGCTCGCGATCTCGTCGATCGAATGACCCAGAACATCCCTGAGGATCACTGCGCAACGCTGAAGTTCAGGCAGTCGCAGAAACGTCTGAAAGCTGATCGCGACGATGTCCGCCTCGGGCATGGGCGCCGCTTCGACGTCTTCGGTGAGCGGAACGACGGTGTTCCGGGATCTCTCGCGCAGGAAATCGAGGCTCGCGTTGTGGGCGATGCGGAACAGCCAGCCCTCGAGATTGTCCACCTCGGCGCCGTGGGCTCGCGCGTGGAGCGCCTTGACGAGCGCATCCTGCAAGACATCCTCGCCGTTGACCGCCGATCCCGTCATGCGCGCGCAGTAGCGATGAAGGCGTGGCCGCAGCGCTTTCAGACGATCCTCGAATTCTTCCTTGTTCATGGTTCGAGACCCGTGGCTCTTCCGCACTCCTCCGCCAGAGACCGGACACAAATGTCGATGAGAATCTTCGACAGGGCGGCTGGTTGTGACAGGAATGGCGAGTGGCTGCTTTCCAATGTGTGGGTCGTTGTCTTGCCGCCGATGGCGCCGTCAACCGTCGCAATCATGTGATCCTGACCGGTCAACGGAATCGCGCGGTCCTGTGTGCAGCGAATGTAATGGCGCGGAACCGCGCCAAATCTTCCGGGCGTAATTTCCGATGTGGCGAAAGCGCCGGCGTTTGATTCATCGCAATGGAGTTGCGACGCCGCATGTGCGAATTCGTACTCCGGCGCGTCGCCATAAAACGCCGCCTTGAGCAGAGATCTGTAGGCTTCGTCAGTCGATCCGGCATGGATCCTTGTCGCGCCGATGGCGGCGGGGTCGCCCACGAACAGTCGAGGCGCAAGGGCCGAAGACATGGTTTCATGCTGGAGCATCGCAAGCAGAGTCGCGCCGTTCGGCGCCATGAACCCGGCGAGATAGACGATCGCCAGAAGCAGGTTCGGAATCCGCTCGGCGACCGCCGAAATCGTCATCCCGGCGGCCGAATGCCCGACCAGGACGACCTTGCCGTCGCTGAGCGCCTCAGCCTCTTTCACCAACGCGACGACCGCCTGCGTCCGCTCCTCCTGCGTAACCCCGGCGATGGGCGACTGCTCAGTGGCGAACGCGGCGGGATCGAACGGGCGACGACCGAGCGACGTGGGCGCGATCGCATTGATCCCCGCGCCGGGAAGGTCGAGCGTCAAAGCCGCGAAGCCGTGGGCCTTAAGTATTGGCGTGATTTTGTTCCAAGACGAATGGTTGTGCCAACCGCCGTGGACTAGGACGAAAACCGCTTTGGTTGCCGATATCGCGCAGTCCTCTTTGGAGCTGGGGATTGCCAAGTGGGTGATGCGTTCATGCGCGTCGGTTAGATGGAAACCTTGCTCGTCAATATCGTCCAGACAGGCTTTTACATCGATCCCCGCATAGGGTTCGTCCCTCTGTATCTCCATGGACTTGAACTTAGTCCAAGGGCCGTATCGTTGGGGTAGATTCGTCCCGGGCTCTTCGGGCGTGAACCCAAATACGCGCCCATGTCCTCTGTAAGTGTGTACCAGCATGGCGTACCTTTCCGCTCCGCGCCTCAATTTGCGATCTCAGCGACCCGTATAAGCGGCCTCCGGCAGCCGCTGCATCGGTCGCGGAAACGAACACAGGGCCTGATTTCAAACGTCCCTGTTTTCGAAAAGGAACATTTGAACGCCCGAGTTCATCGGGCGCAAAATGACGGCGATCCGCCCCGGCCGCCTGTCCCTCCGAGCTTGCAAACGCCTTTTCGATCGCCGCAAGGTCGTCGAAATGCAGTGTTCCGATCCGATGGACGTTGGAGGGTCCGGTCGGCGTTGCGATGGGGCCGTCGCTGACCTCGTATTTCCTGAGACCTGGAATCTTCTTGGCGAGAGGCACGTGGATTTCGAAGTAATGCCGGTCGAACGCCTCGACGTTCTTCGGTGTCCGGTAAATCACCACCATCCGAGCCATTGCAGTTCTCCTTTGTTTCTTGTGTGACGCAAACTTACCTGTGCGTTCACCCTCGCCGGGTTTCGCTGAACACCGCCGGGCCGATGATCGAGTCCAGACTCGCCAGCTCGAAGAGTTTCGGGAGATAGGCTTTCATGCGCGGATCGCCGCGCATCGCCTCGACGGCCGCCGGGGTCTCCCACTCGGAATAGATGACGACGCCGGCGCCGTCCCTCGCCGCGATCAGCCGGGTCGTCTTCCAGCCGTGGAGCGTCCGGACCACCGTGTCGGTGTTCTGCTTCAACAGCGCGATCAGCGCATCCTGCTTTTCGGGTTTGACCTTCAGCACATTGATCAAAATGACGGACTTGTCGGACATGGCGTGTCTCCTTCTGTTTCGGACACACCAAGGACGAACCGAATGGTGGAAACGGATCGCGGCCTGGAAGATTTTTTGGAAAGATCGCGAGGGAGGGGGCTTTGCCGAGTTTTGCAAAGCCAATTGCAATGACTTGACGCCGCTCCAGCACGGCGCGAACCGTTCGGAGCCCCCGAGCGGGGCTGACAGCCCATCCGGCCCCCGCTATAAGCCGCCCGGCGGGCGCGTTCGTGGCGATCAGCGCGGCTCTCGAGGATTTTCATGATTGGCTCGGATCTGTCGAGCGCCGGGCTTGACGCCCGCCGCCGGCGCATTCTTTTTCGCGCCTGGCGGCGCGGCCTGCGCGAGATGGACCTGGTGATGGGCCATTTCGCCGACGCCGAACTGCCGGGCATGCCGGCCGCCGAACTCGAGGCGTTCGAGCGCCTGCTCGATGCGCCCGATCCGTCGGTGCTGGCCTGGATCACCGGCGAGGAGCCGGTTCCCGCTGAACACGACACGCCGTTGTTTGCGCGGCTGCGCCAGGCGCCGCGCCAGGCTCTGGCGCGCGAGGCGCGGCGCACGTGAAGGAAAGCGTCCAACCCGCCGGCCGTCTCGGTCCGGCGCTCGGCCGCCTCGCCGCGGGCGGCGCGGTGACGCTCGCCTCGGCCCCCGAAGGTTTCGACGCTTTCGTCGTCGCCGACATCGCGCTGGCGCTCGCCAAAGCGGGCGAGCAGCGCGCGGCGGCGCTGTGTTTCGTCGTGCGCGACGGGCCGCGCGCCCAGAGTTTCATCGACGCGTTGGCCTTCGCCGCGCCGGCGATCGAAGCGCTCTACCTGCCGGCGTGGGATTGCCAGCCCTACGATCGCGTCTCGCCCAATGCGGCGATTTCCGCGCAGCGCATGACCGTGCTGGCGCGCCTGGCGCGCTCGCGCGGCGCGCTGGAGCGCCCGCGCATTCTCGTGACCACCGTCAACGCGCTGGTGCAGCGCGCCCCGCCGCTGAGCTTCGTCGCCAGCGCCGCCTTCTCGGCCGCGCCGGGCAACAGCGTCGATATGGAGGCGCTCGCGCGCTGGCTGGAGACCAACGGCTTTTCACGGGCCAGCAGCGTGCGCGACGTCGGCGACTACGCGATGCGCGGCGGCATTCTCGACCTCTACGCGCCGGGCGCGCCGGCGCCGGTGCGGCTCGACTTCTTCGGCGACACGCTGGAATCGATCCGCTCGTTCGATCCGGAGACCCAGCGCAGCGTCGGACAATTGCGGGCGCTCGACCTCGTGCCGGTCAGTGAGGCGCAGCTCACCACCGAGTTGATCCGCCGGTTTCGCCAGGCCTATGTCGCCGAATTCGGCGCGCAAACCCATGGCGACGCGCTCTACGAAGCGGTGAGCGAAGGGCGTCGGCCCGCCGGCTTCGAACACTGGCTGCCGCTGTTCTACGGCGCGATGGACAGCCTGTTCGACTATATCGCTGACGCGCCACTGGTTCTCGACGCGCGCGTCGAGGACGTGGCTCATGAGCGTTTCGCGCAGATCGCCGACTATCACCAGGCGCGCAGGCTCGCCTATGACGAGGATGCGGTGAAGGCCAACTATCGTCCGCTGAAGCCGGACCGGCTCTATCTGTCGCAGGACGAGTGGCGCGAGCGCCTCGCCAACGCGCCGCTGGCGCGCTTGAGCCCCTTCGCCGTCCCGCCGGGCGTCCACGACGCGATCGATTGCGGCGGCCGGGTCGGGCGCAATTTCCTGGCCGAGCGGCAGGATGAAAACGTCAATGTGTTCGACGCCGCCGTCGCCCATATCCGCGCGCTGCGCGACCACGGCCGTAGGGTTATTGTCGCGGGCTGGACCGACGGCTCGCGCGAGCGCCTGTCGCATGTGCTCGCCGAACACGGCCTGAAGTCGCTGGAGCTGGTCTCTTCGCTGGCGCAGGCGAAAGCGGCGCGCCCCGGCGCCTTGCCGCTGGCGGTGATCGCCCTGGAACAGGGCTTCGAGACCGACGATCTCGCGGTTATCGGCGAGCAGGACATTCTCGGCGATCGCCTGGTGCGTCCGCGCAAGCACAAGCGGCGCGCGCAGGACGTGCTCGCCGAAGCCTCCTCACTCGCGGCGGGCGATCTCGTCGTGCATATCGATCACGGCATCGGCCGCTTCGTCGGGTTGCAGACGATCACCGCGGCGGGGGCGCCGCATGATTGCCTCGAAATCCACTACGCCGGGGGCGACCGGCTGTTCCTGCCGGTCGAGAACCTCGAGCTTCTCTCGCGCTACGGGTCGGAAGACGCCCATGCGCAGCTCGACCGGCTCGGCGCCTCGGGCTGGCAGACGCGCAAGGCGCGCCTGAAGAAGCGCGTCCGCGAAATGGCCGGCGAGCTGATCCGCGTCGCGGCGGCGCGGCAGTTGCGCGCCGCGCCGCGCCTGGTCCCTCCCGAAGGGCTCTACGACGAGTTCTGCGCGCGCTTCCCCTATGATGAAACGCCGGACCAGGCCGCCGCGATCGAGGCGACGCTCGACGATCTCAATTCCGGCCATCCGATGGATCGGCTGGTGTGCGGCGACGTCGGCTTCGGCAAGACCGAGGTCGCGCTGCGCGCCGCCTTCGTCGCCGCGCTCAACGGCAGGCAGACGGCGATCGTCGCCCCGACCACCTTGCTGGCGCGCCAGCACACCAGGAATTTCATCGCGCGCTTCGCCGGCTTGCCGGTGCGCATCGGCCAGCTCTCGCGGATGGTCGGCGCCGCCGAGCAGCGCGAGGTCAAGAAGGGCCTCGCCGAGGGCGCGATCGACATCGTCGTCGGCACCCATGCGGTGCTCGGCAAGACCGTCGGGTTCAAGGACCTCGGGCTGGTGGTGATCGACGAGGAGCAGCATTTCGGCGTCGGCCACAAGGAACGGCTGAAGGAGCTGCGCGCCGAAGTGCATGTGCTGACGCTGTCGGCGACGCCGATCCCGCGCACCCTGCAGCTTGCGATGACCGGGGTGCGTGAATTGTCGATCATCGCAACGCCGCCGGTCGACCGGCTCGCCGTGCGCACCTTCGTCTCGCCGTTCGACGCGCTGATCGTGCGCGAGGCGCTGCTGCGCGAGCGCTATCGCGGCGGCCAGTCTTTCTACGTCTGTCCGCGCATCGAGGACCTCGACGAGGCCGCGGCGTTCCTGCGCCAGAATGCGCCCGAGGCCAAATTCGTGATCGCCCACGGGCAGATGGCCGCCAGTGAGCTGGAGGACAAGATCGGCGCCTTCTACGACGGCAAATACGACATCCTGCTGTCGACCTCGATCGTCGAGTCCGGGCTCGACATCCCGACCGCCAACACGCTGATCGTCCATCGCGCCGACATGTTCGGCCTCGCCCAGCTCTACCAGTTGCGCGGCCGCGTCGGACGCTCGAAGACGCGGGCCTATGCGATTTTCACCGTGCCGGCCGGCAAACCGGTGACGCCGCAGGCGGAAAGGCGGCTGAAAGTGCTGCAGTCGCTCGACACGCTCGGCGCCGGCTTCCAGCTGGCGAGCCACGATCTCGACATTCGCGGGGCCGGCAACCTGCTCGGCGACGAGCAATCCGGCCATATCCGCGAAGTCGGCTACGAACTCTACCAGCAGATGGTGCAGGAGGCGGTGGAGCGTCTGAAAAGCGGCGTCGACGAGCCGGCCCAGGAAATGTGGTCGCCGACCATTTCTCTGGGAGCGCCGGTCACCATTCCCGAGGACTACATCCCGGATCTGTCGACCCGCCTCAACCTCTATCGCCGCCTCTCGGCGCTCGAGCATGACGAGGACATCGAGGCGATGGGCGCCGAGATTGTCGACCGCTTCGGGCCGCCGCCGCCCGAGGTCGCGCTGCTGATCAAGCTGGTGACGATCAAGGCGCTGTGCCGGCGCGCCAATGTCGAGAAGCTCGACGCCGGCCCGAAGGGCGTGACGCTGGCCTTCCGCGACAATTCCTTCGCCAATCCCGGCGCGCTGGTCAAATGGGTCGAGGCCCGCGGCTCGCTCGCCAAGGTGCGCCCGGACATGCGCATCGTGGTGACCGACGATTTCGAGGACATGGGCGCGCGGCTGGAGGGAACGCTGGGGATCATGCGGGAGCTGGCGAAGATCGCGGGAAGGAAGGGGTAGGGGGCGGTTGCCTAACCCTTGGTCGTCGCCCCATATGGATGATGTCTCGACTGTGCCCGCGCCATTGCGGGCCGCAAGCCCAGGGCCTGTCAGGTTGCTCTTCATGAATGAGAAACTCGTTAGACCGGATTCCAACGAAGACGCGCGCATCGCAGGGGCCATCGCCTCAGACCCGGAGGCGGCGCCCGAAATGTCGGCATCGACGCCCGGGATTGTCCGTCATCCGAGCCAGCCAAACGTCGGCCCATCCAACCCTCTCCTCACCCCCTGGACCGGCCCATTCGCGGCGCCGCCGTTCGCTGCGATTCAGCCCGAGCATTTCCGTCCGGCGTTCGACGCCGCGCTGGCCGAAAAGCGCGCGGAAATCGCCGCGATCGCCGTCGATCCTGAACCGGCCTCCTTCGCCAACACGATCGAGGCGCTGGAGCGCAGCGGGGCGGCGCTCGATCGCGTCGCCGCGGTGTTTTTCAATCTGGCGGGCGCGCACAGCAACGACGCGCTGGAGGCGATCGAACGCGATATCGCGCCGGTTCTGGCGCGCGCCAGCAGCGAAATCTACCTCAACGAGGCGCTGTTCGCCCGCATCGAGGCGCTGCGCGCGGCGCGCGAAAGCCTCGGGCTCGATCCGGAGCAGGCGCGCGTGCTCTCGCTCTATCACACCGCCTTCGTGCGCAACGGCGCGGCGCTGGCGCCGGAGGCCAGGGCGCGCTTCGCGGCGATCGACGAGCGGCTCGCCAGCCTCGGCGCGCGTTTCGGTCAGAACGTGCTGGCCGACGAGCGCGACTATCGGCTGGCCCTGGAGACGCCGGAGGACGAAGCGGGCCTGCCGGACTCGCTGCTCGACGCCGCAGCGACGAGCGCCGCCGAGCGCGATCTGCCTGGACGCGTGGTGACCCTGTCGCGATCGAGCATCGAACCCTTCCTGCAATTCTCCGCGCGCCGCGATCTGCGCGAAAAGGCCTTTCGCGCCTGGGCGGCGCGGGGCGAGCACGACGGGCCGACCGACAATCGCGCCGATCGCCGCCGAGATGGTGCGGCTTCGCGCCGAGCAGGCGCGGCTTCTCGGCTTTGCGAGCTATGCCGCACTTCCGCCTCGACGACACCATGGCGAAAACGCCGGCGGCGGCGCTCGATCTCCTGCATTCGGTGTGGGCGCCGGCGCGGGCGCAGGCGCTGCGCGATCAGGCCGCGCTGCAGGAGCTTGTCGCCGAGGAGGGCGGCAATTTTCCGCTCGCGCCGTGGGACTGGCGCTACTACGCGGAGATGCGGCGGAAAGCGCTGTTCGATCTCGACGAGAGCGAAATCAAACCTTACCTCAGCCTCGACAGGATCATTGAAGCCGCGTTCCATGTCGCGAACCGGCTGTTCGGCCTCAGCTTCGCCGAACGTCGGGATGTCGAACTCTATCATCCCGACGCGCGGTGTTGCACGGTGACCGGACGGGACGGAAAAGACGTCGCGCTGTTCATCGGCGACTATTTCGCGCGGCCGTCCAAGCGCAGCGGCGCCTGGATGAGCGCCTTCCGCGAGCAGCGCAAGCTCGACGGCGCGGTGACGCCGATCATCGTCAACGTGATGAACTTCGCCAAGGCGCCGGCCGGCGAGGCGTGCCTGCTGAGCTTCGACGACGCGCGCACCCTGTTTCACGAATTCGGCCACGCCTTGCATGGCATGATGTCGAACGTGACCTATCCGCTGATTTCGGGAACCAATGTCGCGCGCGATTTCGTGGAGTTTCCCTCGCAGCTTTACGAACATTGGCTGGAGCGGCCGGAAATCCTGCGCCGTTTCGCCGTCCATCACCGAACCGGTGAGCCAATGCCGGAGGCGCTGCTGCGGCGGCTGCTCGCCGCGCGGCGGTTCAACCAGGGCTTCGCCACGGTCGAGTTCGCCGCCTCGGCGCTGGTCGATCTCGACCTGCATCTTCAGGACGCGGAGGCGGTCGACGTCGTGGCGTTTGAGGCCAACGCGCTTGAAAAGCTCGGCATGCCGGCCGCGATCGGAATGCGCCACCGCACCCCGCATTTCCAGCATATTTTCGCCGGATCGGGCTATTCGGCGGGCTATTACAGCTATCTCTGGTCGGAGATTCTCGACGCCGACGGCTTCGAGGCGTTCGAGGAGAGCGGCGACATATTCGATTCCGCACTCGCCGCGAAGCTGCGCGACTATGTCTACGCCGCGGGCAATCGCCGCACGCCGGAGGAAGCCTATGCCGGCTTCCGCGGCCGCGCGCCGAACGGCGAAGCGCTGCTGCGCAAACGCGGCCTCGCCGATCCCGCGCGCGGACCGGCATGAGGCCGCGCGCGGATCAATTGACCGGCGCGGCCATGCTGACCAGCACGGGATCCTTTCGATAGGAAGCGGGGAACAGCCGCTTCAGCGCCTCGATCTTCGGCAGGTCGTTGATCACGATATAGGGGTAGTTCGGATTGAGGGTGAGAAAGTCCTGGTGGTAGCCCTCGGCCGGGTAGAACCCGCGCAAGGCCTCGACCTTGGTGACGATCGGCGCACCGAAAGCGCCGGCCTTGTCGAGTTGGGCGATATAGTCCTTGGCCACTTTCGCCTGATCGACGCTTCCGGCGAAGATTTCCGAACGGTATTGCGTGCCGGTGTCGGGACCCTGCCGGTTGAGTTCGGTCGGATCGTGGGCGACGGCGAAATAGATCTGCAGGAGACGGCCGTAGCTGATCTGCCGGGGATCGAAGGTGACCTTCACCGATTCGGCGTGACCGGTCGTGCCGCTGCTGACGGTTTCATATTCCGCCGTGCCCTTTTCACCGCCGGAATAGCCTGACACCGCCGACGTCACCCCCTTGACGTGCTGGAACACCCCCTGCACGCCCCAGAAGCAGCCGCCGGCGAAGACCGCGGACTCGGAGGCCGCAGCCGATTGTTCATCGACCAGCGGAGCCGGCAGCGCGCGGGGCTCCTCGGCGGCGACCGGCGCGGACAGACGCAGGCTCAACCCGACGCCGACGAGGACGGCGACAAACAGGCTGGGTCTGGCGAACCGCGCGAGCGATGCGGCGCCGGGTCCGGTGGGGTGGGTTTTCATCGTCGACTCCTTCTTTCGCCTGTCATGGAAATTCGTGAATCCCAGTGCTATACGCGCCGCGACTGTCGTCAAGCCGGGGAAACCCCTGGTTGTGGCGGCGCCCTGCCGCCGAACCGACCGGCACTCCGGCGTCCCAAACCATGATACGGAGCCGGCGGCCATTTGTTACAGAGGCGCCGCTCCTTGCGCCATTTCACGCGAGCGGCGAAGAAGCGTTTGCCAATTGTCCGATTTCTTGGTGAAAGTGGATGCGCGCGTCGCTGACCGACGCTATAGTTGGTGAAGGATTGGCGACGTAGCCGCTAGCGGAATCCAGAGCGGATCGCGATAAGCGGGCGGTGGCCGGGGAGGGGTGAACGGGCGATGGCGCTACTCGCGCTCAAGGACGTGTCGAAGAGCTTCGGCGCCATCAAGGCGCTGAGCGACGTCGATTTTGTCGTCGAGCATGGCGAGATCGTCGGGCTGATGGGCGACAACGGGGCGGGAAAGTCCACGCTCGTCAAGGTCATCGCGGGGAATTTTCCGCCGTCATCCGGTGAAATTACGCTCGATGAGAAGCCGGTCCATTTCCACAAGCCGGTCGAAGCCCGCGAGCAGGGCATCGAGGTCGTCTACCAGGACCTCGCGCTGTGCAACAATCTTTCGGCCGCCGCCAATGTGTTTCTCGGGCGGGAGATCAAGAAATCGATCGGGCCGATCAAGTGGCTCAACCACGCCGCGATGAACAAGCAGGCTGGCGGCCTCTTCGCCGAACTCAAATCGGAAACCCGCCCGCGCCATCTCGTGCGGCTGATGTCGGGCGGCCAGCGCCAGGCGGTGGCGATCGCCCGCACGCGTCTGTCGAACCCCAAGATCGTGCTGATGGACGAGCCGACCGCCGCCATCAGCGTGCGGCAGGTCGCCGAAGTGCTCGACCTGATCCGGCGCCTGCGCGATTCCGGCGTTTCGGTCGTGCTGATCAGCCATCGCATGCCCGACGTCTTCGCGGTATGCGACCGCATCGTCGTGATGCGCCGCGGCCGCAAGGTCGCCGACAAGGCGATCGCGCAAACCTCGCCCGAGGAAGTCACCGGGCTCATCACCGGGGCGATCCATGTCGCTTGAAACGCAAGCCGGCTCGGTCAACAAGAACGCCGCATCCCTGGCGGAAGCATCGCTCGATGCGCGCGAGAAGACCGTCCTCGAGAAAGTCTTCGCCAACCAGGCGTTTTGGGTGAGCGTCGCGCTCCTCCTCATCTGCGTGGTGACGAGCTTCGAAGAGCCGGTTTTCTACAGCGCGGACAATTTCTACGACATCACCCGCAACTTCGCGTTCATCGGGGTGATGGCGCTCGGCATGACGCCGGTGATCATCACCGGTGGCATCGATCTTTCGGTCGGCTCGACGATGGGCCTGGTCGCGATCGTCTGCGGCATCGTCCTGCTCAAGCAGCCGATCGACTACATGCCCGATTGGTGGAATGCGGCGGAATGGACGCACACCTGGTGGATGGCGTTGGTCCTCGGCCTGGCGGCCGGCGCAGCGGTCGGCTGGGTCAACGGCGCGCTCATCGCCTATCTGGGCCTGCCGCCCTTCGTGGTGACCCTGGGCATGCTGTCGGCCGTGCGCTCGCTGGCCGTCGTCCTCTCCGAAAACCGCATGCTGTACAATTTTCGCCCCGATCAGGCGCCGGCGTTCAAGATCATCGGCGGCGGCGACAATTTAGGTCTTCCCTTGCCATTTCGCGCCTCCAACCCCTTTCTGATTTTCGTGATCCTGACGCTGCTGCTCGGGATCGTGCTTAAAATGACGGGCTGGGGGCGTCACATTTTTGCGATCGGCGGCAATGAGCAGGCGGCGAATCTCACCGGCGTTCCGGTCCGCCGCATGAAGGTGCAAGCCTACGTCTTGTGCTCGATGTCCGCCGCGCTGGCGGCGATCCTCAGCGTCGGCTGGTCGGGCTCGGCCAACAACAGCCTCGGTCAATCCTACGAGTTGCTCGCCATCGCATCGGCGGTGATCGGCGGCGCCAACCTGATGGGCGGCGAAGGCACCGCCTTTGGCGCCTTTATCGGTTCGGCGCTGATCTTCACGATCCGCAATTCGCTGCTGATGGCGGGCGTCGATTCAAATTGGCAGGGACTGTTTGTCGGCTGTTTTATCATTCTCGCCGTCGTGCTCGAAAGGGTGCGCGGCAAGAGACGCGAGTGACCCGGGGACCCGGGCCTGGCGGGTGTGGAAGAGGGGAATGGGAGAACGTTCATGTTGAAGCATTTGTTGAGTACGGCTCTGGTCGCCGGCGCCTTGCTCGCTGTGGCGAGCGGAGCGAACGCGGCGGAGAAGAAATACGTCTTTGCGCTGGTGCCAAAGAACACCAACAACCCGTTCTTCGACCAGGCGCTCGCCGGCTGCAAGAAGGCGGAGAAGGAACTCGCCGGCAAGATCGAATGCCTCTACATCGGCCCCGGCGAGCATGGCGGCGGCGACGAAGAGGCGCAGATCGTCGCCGACCTCATCACCAAGAAGGTCGACGGCATCGGCGTTTCGCCGGCCAATGCGGCGGCGATGGCCGCGGCGCTGCAAGGCGCCAAGGCCGCCAATATTCCGATCCTGACCTGGGACTCCGATCTGCTGCCGAAGGACAAGGCGCTGCGCGTCGCCTATATCGGCACGCACAACTACGAGATCGGCGTCAATCTCGCCAAGCGGGTGGCGGAGATCAAGCCCAAGGGCGGCACGATCTGCATCCAGTCGGGCGGCGCGGCGGCGGCCAACCACAATGAGCGCATGCAGGGCATCCGCGACACGCTCGCCGGCAAGAAGAGCGCCGAAGCGCCTGGCGACAAGCTGACCGGCCAGAACGGCTGGACGGAAGTCGCCGGCTGTCCGCTGTATACGAACGACGACTTCGCGGTCGCCAATCAGCAGATGGAGGACATCCTCAACAAATATCCGGACCTCGACGCGTTCGTTCCCACCGGCGGCTTCCCGCAGTTCCTTCCGGACGCCTATTCGAAGACGGCGGAGAAGGTCAAGGACAAGATCGCCTCCGGCAAGCTCGCCCTGGTGGTCGCCGATACGCTGCCGGTCCAGATCGACCTGATGAAAAAGGGTCTGTCGGCTGGCCAGGTCGGTCAGCGTCCGTTCGAGATGGGCTACAAGGTCATGCATGCTCTCCTTGACATGAAGGAGGGCAAGGCGGCCCCGTCCGATCCGACCTATACCGGCCTCGACGTTTGCACGCCGAAGAATGCCGACACCTGCATCGGCGGCGGCAGCTGAACGGCGTTTCAATCTGATAGAGGAGGGCGGCGCGCAATCGCCGCCCTTCTTTCTGGGCGGCTCCGCGCGTGAGAGCGCGTGGCGCGCGTCCATCATGGTTCTGGAAGGACAATGTCCGAAGATTCGAAATTTCCCGGCGTCGAGTTGGCGTTGATCGGCGCCCAGCAGCCTGCCGTTTTGCAAGTCCTCGAGCGGCGCTTTGTGGTGCACAAGATTTACGCCGAGGCGGACCCTTGGGCGGCGCTCGCCAAGATCGGCGGCTCTATTCGCGGCGCGGTCGGCCATGGCATGGCCGGGTTGACCCGCCGCCATCTCGAATTGATGCCCAAGCTCGAAATCTGCGCGCTTCATGGCGTCGGCCTGGAGACCAGCGACCTCCCGGCGATCCGCGAGCGCGGCGTCGTGCTGACCACGGCGCCGGTGCTGTTCGACGACGTCGCCGACCTCGCGATCGCGCTGGCGCTCGCCTGTTGCCGGCAGATCGCGCTCGCCGATCGCTTCGTGCGCAGCGGTCGCTGGGAGGCGGGGCGGATGCCGCCCGGGCGCAAGCTCACCGGCATGCGCGCCGGCGTGCTGGGGCTTGGCCGCATCGGCGTCGAGGTCGCGCACAGGCTCGAAGCATTCAAGACGCGGATCGGCTACGTCGATCCGATCCGTCGCGAGACGCCCTATCAGGCGTTCCCCGACGCCAGGGCGCTCGCCGAAAATTCCGACATCCTGTTTCTATGCGCGGCCGGCGGCCCGAAGGGCTCTCCGCCGATGGTCGGGCGCGAAATCTTCGATGCGCTCGGTCCGCGCGGCATATTCGTCAACGTTTCGCGGGGATGGCTGGTCGACGAACCCGAACTTGTCGCGGCGCTGCGAGACGGGCGTCTGGGCGCCGCCGGTCTCGACGTGTTTTTCGACGAACCGCATGTGCCTGCGGCGCTGCAGGCGCTCGACAATGTCGTCCTGACGCCGCATATCGCGAGTTCGACGGAAGAAACGATGGCCGCGATGGGCGCCTGCGTGATCGACAATCTGGTCGGCTGGTTTTCCGGCCGCGGCGCCGTGACGCCGGTCACCTGAGCGCCGGCGGCCAGTCCATTTGCCACTGCGCCGCGCGCCGACAGAGCGCTCGACGGCGACACTATTGAACGCGAGGAGAACGTCATTGTCGGAAGCGGAAGGCCTGCAGGCGACCGGTGGGGGTTGGGGTTCGCTGGGGCGCGCGCTGGCGCTCAAGCGCAAACTCAAGGCCGGCGGGGCGGTGCTCGGCGCCTGGCTCAGTCTGAACGATCCCGTCGCCGCGGAGCTTCTCGCGCGCGCCGGCTTCGATTTCCTGCTGATCGACACCGAGCATGGCGCCTGGAATCTCGTTGCGCTGCAAACCACGCTGATGGCGTTCAACGGAACCGAAACCGTGCCGATGGTGCGCGTGCCGTGGAACGACCATGTCCATATCAAACAGGCGCTGGATATCGGCGTCGAGGGCATCCTCGCGCCGATGGTGCGCACCGTCGCGGAATGCCGGGCGCTGGTGCGCGCGTGCCGCTATCCGCCGCTGGGCGGGCGCGGTTTTGGCCCGCGCCGCGCGTCCAACTATTATCGCAACATCGACAACTATCTCGCGGCCGCCAATGAGGCGCTGTTCGTGATGCCGCAAATCGAGGATATCGCAACGCTCGACGTCATTGACGAATACCTCGCAGTGCCCGGCATCGACGCGGTGGCGATCGGCCCCAACGACCTCTCCGGCACGACCGGGCTGTTCCGCCAGCATCAGCATCCGACCAACAAGGGCGCGCTCGACACGATCATTGCACGGGCGCAGGCCGCCGGCGTGCCGGTCTGCCTCGGCGTCAACTCAAAGCCGGAAGAGCAGCGCGAACTTGTCGCGCGCGGCGTGCGGGTGCTGCTTGCGACCTCGGATCTCGAACTGCTGGCGGGTGGCGCGCGCCAATCCATCGAAGCCAATCGCCGCGCCATTGGCGAATGACGGCGCCGCGGTCGGCGCGCCTCTGGGGGCAGACCCGAGCCGGGGCGTTCCGTTGTGACTGACGAGGTTCCATCGATGTCTTTTGCCCGTTACCCCAGCTTGCAGGGCCGAGTGGTGTTCGTCACCGGCGGCGGCTCCGGCATTGGCGCGGCGATCGTCGAGGCGTTCGCGGCGCAGGGGGCTTCGGTCGCCTTCGTCGACATCCTGGAGGCGGAATCCACGGCCTTGGTCGAGCGGCTAGGCGAAGGGAGCGCGCGCCCTCTGTTCATCCGCTGTGACCTGCTCGATATCGCCTCGCTCCGTGCGGCGATCGCCACGGTGCGCGAGCGCCTCGGCCCGATCGGCGTCCTCGTCAACAACGCGGCCAACGATACGCGCCACGACATCGACCAGGTGACCGAGGCCGATTGGGACCGCGCGATGGGCCTCAATCTCAAGCATCAGTTCTTCGCCGCCCAGGCTGTTCGCCCGCAGATGCACGAAATCGGCGGCGGGTCGATCGTCAATTTCTCGTCGGTCGCCTGGATGGCCGGGCCGCCGCGAATGGCCCCCTATGCGACGGCGAAGGCGGCGATCATCGGATTGACCAACACGCTGGCGCGCGAGTTCGGTTCCGACAATATCCGCGTCAACGCGATCGCGCCGGGAGCGGTCAGCACCGAACGCCAGCGACGGCTGTGGGTCAGCGAAAGCGCATTGCAGGAATTCGTCGCGCGCCAGTGCCTGCACCGCGTCCTGCTGCCCCAGGAGATCGCGCGGGCGGCGCTGTTTTTCGCCTCCGACGACAGTGCGATGATCACCAAGCAATGCCTCATCGTCGACGGTGGCCTGCGCTGAGGCCGCTGTTCCGGCTCTTCGCGCGAAGCGTCACGGCATCGGCAGCATCCGGACCAGGACGTCGTCGCGGTCGACGAGATGGTGCTTCAGCGCCGCGGCGACATGCAGCACCAACAGCCCGATGAGCAGGCGCGAAACGATGTAATGCAACAACGCCATGCTGTCCGAGAACGCCGCGTCGGGGCCAACCAGATTCGGTATGACGAAGAGATCGAAGAAGCGCGACGGGATCGGGATGATCGCGCTGGAGACCCGCAGCCAACCCGACAAGGCCGCGATCAGCAGCAGCGCGTAAAACGCGATATGGGCAAGGCCGGCGGCCCGCCGCTCCCATGCCCGCATCAGCGGCGGCGCCGGCGGCGATCGCTCGGCCAAACGCGCGCCGAACCGCAGGAGCAGCAGGGCAAGGCTCAGAAAACCCAGCGATTTGTGAAGCTGGTAGAGGTCGAACTTGGTCGACGCTTCGATGTCGCCATGCACCATGAACCAGCCCAGGGTGAGCAGAACAATCACAAGCACGGCCGACAGCCAGTGCAGCGCGATCGTCGAAGCGCCCCAACGCCGCCGTGGGCGCGCGCCGTCGGCCAGTTTCGCGCTGTCGTTGGCGCTCATTGCTCGGCGGCCTCGCTGGCGACGGTCAGGTCGACATCGCGCGAAATGATCGGAAAGCCCGAGTTCATCCCGAAATCCAGCCGGTCGATCCTGGCGCGCGCGGTGAATTCGAGCCGTGAGCGCTTCGCCTCCGGCTGGCGGCGAACCTCGACATCGACGGTCAAAGGCCGCGTCACCCCGAGCATTGTAAGATCGCCGGTGACGCGAACCAGATGATCGTCCACCTTTTCCACCGCCGTCGAGGAAAAGGCGATTTCGCCGAAGCGCGCCGCATTGAGGAACGCCGGGCTTCGGAGATAGTCGCTGAACGACGCCGAGCCGACGTCCACGGACTGGGCGTCGACGTGGAAACTGACGCGGCTCTGAGCGGGGTGATCGAAGTCAACGCTGATGCGGCCGTCAAAATGGCGAAATTCGCCCTGCGTGCGGGGGTAGCCGATGGCGTCGATGGAAAACGATATGCGCGTGCGCGCCGGGTCGATCGCCCAGTTGGAGCGCGGCGTTGCGCGGCTTGGCGGCGCGTTGGCGAGCGCGGCAAGCAGAAGCGCGGCGACGGCCGCGCGGCGACGAGTTTCACTTTTTCGCGCGGAGCATGAAAGCATGAGGTTTCCGACTTTCTCGAATGACGGACCGCCGCGCGCGAATTGCTTTGGCCAAGATGCGCCAGCTTGATCCGGGACTCAAGGAACACGCGAGGCGGGCGACTTATTCGACCGCAATTCGCCGCGCCGAAACTCGCCGGCGCGAAGCTGGTTCAAAATCGACGCTCAAGCGATTCCGCCAGTTCGGCCATCTGATCGCCCGGCAGCCGCCCGATCAGCATATAACCGCGGCCCGCCCGCGCCCAGGACGCCGTCGAGAAGTTCTCTTGCGTTTCCGTCTTCATCGCAGCGTCGGGTTCGGAGTCGCTGAAGATGCAGAAAAGAACAGGCCCGGTCGTCGGGTCGACATAAGCCAGTTGGCCAAGCGGATGGCCGTGAAAATTGAAAATCTGCGCGCCCACGAATTGCATTCTCTCAAGCCCGACGCGTTCAGGCGTGAGATTGACGCCGACTTTCGCGCCGACCGCGGCAAGTCCGGCGACGGCGGGCTCGGCGGCTGTCGAGAACGTGTCGACGGTGTAAAAACTCATGTATTCGGCGACCGCCTGTCGCCAGTCCTCATCGCGCTCGCTTGCCGGGGCCGCTGTTTGTGAGGGACGGGCGGTTCCGACCGTCCAGACCCGGCCGATCGCAATTCCGGCGCAAAACAGGACGAGGGCGGCGGCGACCCCGAAACGGCTCACGCGCATCGTCGGGCGCCGGCGGGACGACAAGCCGGCGCGGTCCGCCCTTTCGGCCATTGCAAGCGAAACCTTCAGGCGTTCAATCGGCGCCGCGTCGAGCACCACCTGAAACGCCGGCGCGAAGGGCCTGCCGCCATCCCGCAGTTGAGCCAGGCGCGCGCGCAAATCCGGGGCGATGGCCAAGCGCGCTTCGAGGCCGCGCCGCGCGTCTTCGTCAAGCTGCTGGTCGATCAACGCGACGAGTCGCGCGTCGTCATCTTCCGCGCTCATGCTTCGAAACCACCTCTTCCCGGAACACGCGCTAGCTCGCTCCGTTCCCATCGTCCCGCCCGCGCGAGCGGCCCGGCGCGGCTGAGGCCTGCAACTTTGCAAGCGTCAATCGCGCCGCGGCCAGCCGGCTCATCACGGTGCCGATCGGCGCCGCGAGCAGGTCGGCTGCTTCGCGGTAGCTCAAGCCCTCGACATAGACGAGCAGCACCGCCTCGCGCTGCGCCTCCGGAAGCGCGCCGACTTCCCTCAACACCTGAGCGGCAAGAATATTCGTTTCCATCGCCTGGCCGCCATCGAACGCCAGCGCCTCGCGGGCGTCGACGACGCCGCCGCCCCGTCGCACGCGCCGCGACCGCAGTTCATTGAGCCAGATCGAGCGCAGAATCGAAAACAGCCACCATTCCACCCGCGTCCCCGCCTGGAACTGGTCGGCGCGCTCGATCGCCCGCACACAGGTCGCCTGAACGAGGTCGTCCGCCACGTCGCGGGCGCCCGACAACACCAGCCCATAGCGCCACAGGCGCGCCAGGTTCGGCTCCAGGCCCGCCCTCACTTCTTGCCGACCGATTGCGGTCATGAAGCGCCTGTCGTTGCGGCCATGGGCGGTTCTCGGCGGCCGCAGGCATGCATGCCGCCGCGCAGCCGAGCGAAGCCGCGCCGGGTAGCCGGAGAAATTCCCGCAGCGGCGCGAATAGTTCACCGCCCCGGCGTGTTTTCTGTGTTCTGGCCGACAAGGAGGCGCCGACCATGAACCTGATACTAGCACACCGACGCTGCGATTTGGCCGCCGTTGCGCTCGCTGTCGCGCTGGGCGTGGCGGCGGCGGGCGACGCTCGCGCCATGGGAGCCGGCGGAGGAGGGAGTGGCGGGCCGCCTCGCGCGGCAACCGATGGCGCGGCGCCGATGAGCGAGCGCGACGCGCGCGACCGGCCCGGCGACCTGCGAAAAAGGCATGGCCTGGGATGTTGCAAGCCGCAAGTGCGCCGAGCGCTCCAACGCGCGCGAGGCTTTCGCCCTCGACCCCGCGCTCATGCCCAGCCCGGCTCCCGTGTGGAATCGACCGCGGTCGGGATGGGCGCGTATACATGCGTGCCGGAGTAGAGGGACGCTGCTCTCCGCAAGTCCGCTCGCTTCGTCGGCGTGACCGTGGGATAGCCGCCGAGCGCGCGCCCGCTCCCGTCGGCATCGGCGTTTTGGGGTTGTCGCCCAGCCGATCGCGGTGCAAACTCGGCATAAATCAATTGACCATCGCAAAAGATGGCGTCAAGGGTCTGGCGCGATGCTGAACAGGGGAGCGATATACTGGGCGACGGCGCTCGGCGTGGGTGTGGCCGCCGGGGCCGGGGCGGCGATTTGGCGTTACGGCGACCCGTTTCTTCAAAGCATCGCGCCGGCGCAACTGGTTAGCGGCGCGCCTGTCGTCCCGAACAGCCCTCCGCCCGTAGCCCCGCCCGCGCCCGCCGCTTCGAGCGCGCCCAAGACTGCCGGCGCGGCGGGCGCTGACCCCGCCGCCCAGGTTGCTTCGAAAGCTGCGCCGAAGCCGCCCGAGTCTCCTCCGGAGGAACAAGCGACGCCCCCGCAATTCGATATCGTTCGCGTCGAGCCGACCGGAGAAGCGGTCATCGCCGGCCGGGCCGCGCCGAAGGCCAAGGTATCGGTGACCGACCACGGCCGGGTCGTCGCCGAAACGACCGCCGACGACTCCGGTGAATTCACCGTGCTGCCGCCGGCCTTTGCGCCAGGGGGCCACAGCCTTGGCCTGACGGCTAGCGTCGGGAGCGGCAAATCCGTCAACTCGTCCGCTCAGGTGGCGGTCGACGTGCCGCAACCGGCGGTCAAGGCGACGTCCGGACCAAAGATCGCGTCGCAAGCGACCAGTCCGAAGCAGGATTCGAATACGTCATCGGCGTCGGCGCAACGCCCCCATCAGGCGGAAGCGCCGGCGCAGCCGGCCGGCGGCGGCGGCCCAAACGCCGCGCCAGCGCCTGCGCCGTCCGCCTTGTCGACCGCCGCCGCCAAGAGTTCAAGCGGCCGCTCCCGCGGCCAAGACGCCCGCGCCCTCGACCGCCGTCGCCAAGAACGAAGCGCCTGTCCCAGCGGCCTCCGCGCCGGCGCCGGTCGTCGTCGCCAGGAACGAGGCGCCTGTCGCGGCGGCTGCGGCGCCCGCCGCGCCCGCCTCCTCGTCGACGACCGTCGCAAAGAACGAGCCGGTTGCGCCGGCGCCCGCCGCAAAGAGCGAGACGCCTCCGGCCGCTCCCGCGCCGATCGCTGTCGCAAAGAACGAGCCGGCTGCGCCGGCGCCCGCCGCAAAGAGCGAGGCTTCGACCCCGGCCGCACCCGCGCCGCACGTCGTTGTCGGCTCAGTCGCCGCCGAAGACGGCGGCCGTCTGGTGGCGACCGGAGCGGCGGCGCCCGATGCGTTGTTGCGCCTCTATCTCAACGGCACGTTCGTCGCCAACGTCACCACGGGCGGCGATGGACGCTGGTCGCTGACCGTCGAGCACGGCATGAAAGGCGGCGCCTACGCCGTCCGGGCCGACCAGATCGATCCGGCCAAGGGGTCGGTGATCGCCAGGGCGGAAGTTCCGTTCGACTACCCGGAACGGCTGGCCGAACAGGACGCCCCTGCCGAGCGGCCGGCGCCCGCGCCGTCGCCGGCGGTTTCGTCCCCTCCGAAGTCGCCGGTCGCAGCCGTCCAGCCACCGACGCAGACTCCTTCGCCCTTCGCACCGCCGTCGAAAGCTCCTGTCGTTGGGGCGACGCCTTCGGCCCCGGCCGCAACGCCGTCGAAACCGATTGGGGCGGCTATGGAGCCCGAAGCGACGCCATCGACGGTGGCCGCGCCGCCGAAACCATCCGAAGCCACTACTCAGCCGCAGCCTGCGCCCGCACCGGTCGTCGCGTCGCCCGAACCGCCGCCGGCGAGCCGGCACCCGCAGCAGAGCGCCGCCGCGGAGAGGCCAGCGCCGTCGCAGGCCGAGGCCGCGCCGAACCCCACAACCCCGCCCGCCGCTGCTTCTTCGCAACCAGAGGTCGCCGCCTCGGCCGGCGCGGCGCTGTCGAGTTCCGATGCGGCGCCGCCTTCGCCGGGCGGTGCGCCCCCGCAGGCCGTCGCGGGCGCTCAGGGGCCGGCCGACGCGGCCAACGCGGTCGTCCATAGTGTCGACACCAAGAAGGTTGTTCGCGGCGACAGCTTGTGGCGCATCAGCAGCCGGTTTTACGGCAGCGGCCTGCGCTACAAACAAATCTACGAGGCCAATGCTTCGCAAATTCGCGACCCCTGGCTGATCTATCCCGGTCAGATTTTTGTGTTGCCGCGCGAAACGCCGTTCTGACGGGGCGTTGCGCCTTGCCGCTTCGCGTCAGGGCTGAAGCGCGCGGGGTTTCCAATCCTGCGCATTGAGCAAAGCGCCGCGATGGCGAGAAGTTCGGTTTTGTCGGCGGCGACGTCGAAGCCCTTTTAGGAGAAACAAGCGTGGCGAAAATCGCTGTCGTGGGGACGGGGTTTGTCGGTCGCGCCTGGGCGATCAGCTTCGCGCGGGCGGGACACGAGATCGCGCTATGGGACGCCAATGCGGCGGCGCCCGCCGCGGCGCTCGCCTATGTCGCCAACCTGCTGCCCGATCTCGAACGGCACGATCTTCTGAACGGGGCGACTCCGGGCGAAATCCGCGGCCGATTGCATGTCGCGGCGACGCTGGAGGAGGCGCTCGACGGCGCCCAGCATGTTCAGGAGAACACTCCCGAAGACCTCGCCGTCAAACGCGCCATATTCGCTCGGCTCGACGCCGCGGCGGCGCCGGCCGCGGTTTTGGCGAGTTCGACCTCGGCGATCCTGCCCTCGAAGTTCACCGAGGGGCTCGCCGGGCGCGCCCGCTGTCTCGTCGTCCATCCGATCAATCCGCCCTATCTGATCCCCGCCGCCGAGATCGTTCCGGCGCCGTGGACCGATCCGGCGGTGGTGGCGCGAACGGCCGCGCTGCTGCGTTCGGCCGGCCATGCGCCAATCGTGATGAAGCGGGAGATCGACGGCTTCGTCATGAACCGGCTGCAGGGCGCGTTGCTCGAGGAAGCGTTCCGCCTGGTCGCCGAGGGCTACGCCACCGCCGAGGATGTCGACGTCGGCATCCGCGAGGGACTGGCCTTGCGCTGGTCGTTCATGGGACCGTTCGAGACCATCGACCTCAACGCGCCGGCCGGCGTGCGCGACTACGCTGAACGCTATCAATCCATCTACGCCGCGATCTTTCCGACCGTGCAATGGCGCGCCGACTGGACCGGACCGGTTCTCGACGCGATTGAAGCCGAGCGGCGCGCCGCGTTGCCGGTGGAGCGGCTCGGCGAGCGGCAGGCGTGGCGCGACCGACGCCTGATGGCGCTGGCGGCGCACAAACGCCGCGCCGAGCGCGAAATCGGGCGGTGAATTTTCCAGCTACCACAATGAGGCGAAGCGCATAAAATGACGTCGAACGCCAAAGTCATCATCACCTGCGCGATCACCGGGGCGATCCATACCCCGTCGATGTCGCCGCATCTGCCGGTCACCCCCGACGACATCGCCGCCGCGGCGATCGGAGCCGCCGAGGCGGGCGCCGCGATCGTCCATCTGCACGCGCGCGATCCCGTTACCGGCAGGCCGGACCAGTCGCCGGAGGCGTTCGGCCGCTTCCTGTCGCGCATCAAGCAGGCAAGCAATGTCGTCCTCAACCTGACTACCGGCGGCGCGCCCTTCATGACCGTGCAGGAGCGGGTGAAGCCGGCGCAAACGTTCAGGCCGGAGGTCGCCTCGCTCAATATGGGCTCGATGAATTTCGGCCTGTTTCCGATGCTCGGCCGCTTCAAGACCTTCAAGCACGAGTGGGAGCCGCAGGCGCTGGAGAATTCGCGCGATCTGGTGTTCCGCAACACCTTCAAGGACATCGAATTCGTGCTCGGGGTGATGGGCGATTCCGGCGCGCGCTTCGAGTTCGAATGCTACGATACGGGCCACCTTTACAATCTCGCGCATTTCCTCGAACGCGGTCTCGTCAAGCCGCCGCTGTTCGTGCAGACGGTGTTCGGCATCCTTGGCGGCATCGGGCCGCATCCCGAGGACGTCATGCACATGAAACGCACCGCCGACCGGCTGTTCGGCGATCAATACCGATGGTCGGTGCTGGGGGCCGGCCGCAACCAGTTGCCGATCGCCGCGCAGGCCGCCGCGATGGGCGGCAATGTGCGCGTGGGCCTTGAAGATTCGCTATGGGCCGGACCCGGCCGGCTCGCCGAATCCAACGCCCAGCAGGTGCGTTCGGTTCGCCAGATCATTGAGGGTCTCGGCCTCGCGGTGGCGACGCCCGACGAGGCGCGCGCGATCCTGTCGCTGAAAGGCGGCGACAAGGTCGGGTTCTAGCGGCAGGGCGCTACGGTGAGGAAAGCTCGATGGACCAGCAAGCAATCATCGCGGCGCTGAAAGGCGTCTCGACGGCGACGATCACCACGATCCTGTTGAAGAAGGGGCTGCGCAACGTGTGGATGCGCGGTCCCCGCGCTCTCCAGTCCGGTCAGCCGCGCCTTGTCGGACCGGCCTTCACCTTGCGCTTCATTCCGGCGCGCGAGGACAAGGCGACGCCGGACGCATGGTCCTCGCCGCGCTCGACGCGGGCCGCCATCGAGGCGATGCCCGCGGGCAGCATCGTCGTGGCCGGCGCAATGAGCGTCCTCGACGCGGGCATCTTCGGCGATATCCTCTGCGCGCGGATCGCCAGACGCGGCGTCGCCGGCCTCATCACCGATGGCGTCATGCGCGACATCGCCGGGGTGCGCGCCACCGGCCTGCCGGTGTGGTCGCAGGGAACCGCCGCGCCGCCGTCGATCGCCGGGATGATCTTCTGCGGGTGGCAGGAGCCGGTCGGTTGCGGCGGGGTCGCGGTGTTTCCCGACGATCTCATTGTCGCGGACGACGATGGCGCGGTGGTCATTCCGGCGGGCTATGTAGATGACGTCGCCGCCGCCGGCGTCGAGCAGGAGCGGCTCGAGGAGTGGATCCTGGCCGAGGTCGCCAGGGGCGTCGCGTTGCCCGGCCTCTATCCGCCCGACGCCGCGACGCGCGCGCGCTACGAAGCCGGGCGCGCCACACGCGGCGACTCGCGGGGAGAGAAATGAAGCTCGATCACACCGCCGCCGGGGTCTTTACGATCGCCGTGACGCCTTTCGATCCGCGCGGCGATGTCGACCGCGCGTCGGTCGACCGCATGACGGATTTCTATATCGCTTGCGGCGTCAGCGGCATGACCATCCTCGGCGTGATGGGCGAGGCGCCGAAGCTCGACGGCGAGGAGGCGCTGGCGCTGACCCGGCAGGTTGTCGCGCGGGCGGGAGCAATGCCGATCATTGTCGGCGTCACAGCGCCGGGCTTCGCGGCGATGCGGGCGCTGGCGCGCGGCGCCATGGACATCGGCGCGGCGGGCGTGATGATCGCGCCGCCGTCGCATCTGCGCAGCGACGATCAGATCATCGCCTATTACCGCCAGGCGGTCGAGGCGATCGGCGACGACATCCCCGTCGTCGTCCAGGACTATCCGCTGACCTTCCAGGTGGTGATGACGCCGAAGGTGATCCGCGAGATATTCCGCGCGCTTCCCTCCTGCGTCATGCTCAAGCACGAAGACTGGCCCGGTCTCGAGAAGATATCGGCGCTGCGATCGTTCCAGGCGGACGGCTCGATGCGGCCGATCTCGATCCTGTGCGGCAACGGCGGACTGTTTCTTGATTTCGAAATGGAACGCGGGGCGGACGGCGCGATGACCGGCTACGCCTTTCCCGACATGCTGGTCGACGTGGTGCGCCTGTCCAGGGGCGGCGAGCGCCAGAAGGCCCACGACCTGTTCGACGCGCATCTGCCGCTCGTGCGCTACGAGCAGCAGGCCGGCGTCGGGCTGGCGGTGCGCAAATATGTGCTGCAAAAGCGCGGCGCCATCGCATTCGACAGCCAGCGTACGCCGGCGGGCGCGCTATCGCCCGCTGCCAAGGCGGAAATCGACTATCTCCTGCAACGGCTGGCGCGCGTCGATCCGCGAGCCGCGCCGTCCGCAAAGGTCGCTTGAAACGCGGCGCTGAGGCCGATCAGAACCCGACGGCCTGGCCGTCGCGGCGGCTCTCCGAAGCGGCGGCGTAACCGCGCTCGCCAAGGCGCCAGATGATCTGGGAGGCGCCGAAGTCCAGAAGACCGCCGCCTTCCAACTCGTGCCCGCGCGCCGCCAGGGCGTCGCGAAATGCCTGATCCCAGGCGGCCTCGATCATGACTTTGTCGCCCTCGACGCGCCAGCGCGGGCCGTCGACGGCGGCCTGCGGATTCTGGCCCGAGGCGAACAGTCGCGTCGCGATCTGGACGTGGCCCTGCGGCTGCATCGACCCGCCCATCACGCCGAACGCGGCGACCGGCGCGCCGGCTCGCGTGGCGAAGCCGGGAATGATGGTGTTGAGCGGGCGCTTGCGCGGAGCGACCACGTTGGGATGGCCGCGCTCCAGCACGAATCCGCTCCCGCGATTGTTGAGTGCAACGCCCGCGCCGGAGATGACGATTCCCGAACCGAAGCCGCGAAAATTGGACTGGATGTAGGAGACCATCATTCCGCTGGCGTCGGCCGCCGCGAGATAGACCGTGCCATGCTGAGGCGGACGCCCGGGGTGGGGCGCGCTCGCCCTCTCACGACGGATCAGCCGCGCCCTGTCGTTGAGGTAGCCGTCCGACAGCAGCGTCTCGGCGCGCACCAGCATCGCATCGGGGTCGGCGACATGGGCCTTGACGTCGGCCATGCCGAGCTTGGTCGCCTCGATCTCGAGATGCTGGAGTTCGGCTCCGTCGGGATCGAGCCCGCCAAGGTCGAGGCGATCGAGAATGCCCAGCGCGATCAGCGCGGCGAGACCCTGGCCGTTCGGCGGCAGTTCGTGAACGCGATAGCCCTGGAAATCGATGGCGAGCGGCGCGACCCATTCGGGCGCGTGAGCGCCGAGATCCTCGAGCGACAGGGCGCCGCCGTCGCGCCGCGCCTCCGCGGCGATCGCTTCGGCGAGGGCGCCGCGATAGAACGCCTCGCCCTGCGTCGCGGCGATCGCCTCGAGCGTTTCCGCCTGTCCCGGACAGCGGAAGGTCTCGCCGGCCGCGGGCGCCCGGCCGCCCGGCATGAACGTCTCGGCGAAGCCGCGATAGCGCCCCAGCGTCTCGACCTGGTTGCGCCATTGCAGCGCGACCACCGGCGTGACCAGGAAGCCGTCGCGCGCGTAGCGGATGGCGGGCTCGAACAACGCCTCGAACGGCAGGCGCCCGAACCGCCGGTGCAGCGCCGCCCAAGCGGAAACAGCGCCGGGGACGGTGATCGAATCCCAGCCGAGGGCCGGAATTGCGTCGCGCCCGGCGAAACGCTCCGCGGTCCATCCGGCGGGGGCGCGCCCCGAGGCGTTCAAGCCGTGGAGTTCGCCTCGCTCGGCGACGATCGCGAAAGCATCGCCGCCGATTCCATTCATCGTCGGCTCGACGACCGTCAGGGCGATCGCCGCCGCCACCGCGGCGTCGACCGCCGACCCTCCCCTGGCGAGCATGCTGAGGCCAGCCTGCGCGGCAAGCGGCTGGGTCGTCGCGACGCAATTGGCGGCGAGAACGGGTCGGCGCATCGACGGATAGGGAAAGCGCCAATCGATCGATTCGGTCATTCCAAACCCTTGCAAAATAGATGCCGACGCCGCCGGCTCAGGATCGGGAACGCGGCGCAATCCGACCGCGCGCCTCGGGATTGACGATATCGGCTTCCCCTTCGCCGCTGACCATCGCCCACAGGTTGCGCGCGCCATGCCAGCCGACGTTCTGCACGGCGTCCCAGGTCCATGCCGCGACATGCGGCGTGCAGATGAGGTTGGAGGCCGCGAACAGGGGATCGGCGGGGTCCGGCGGTTCGCGCTCATAGACGTCGAGGGCGGCGCCGCCGATCGCGCCGTTCGCCAGAGCCTGCCGCAGCGCGGCGTAGTCGACCAGCGAGCCGCGTCCGGTGTTGACCAGGATGGCGGTCGGCTTCATCAGCGCCAGCGCCCTTTGGTCGATCAGGTGACGGTTCTGCGCCGTCGGCGTCGCATGCAGGGTGACGACGTCCGACGCGGCGAGGAGGGTCGGAAGATCGGTCAGCGTCACACCGGCCGGCGCGGTCTGCACAAGAGGATCGTAGGCGAGAATCCGGACACCCCAGCCGGCGAGGCGATCGGCGACGCCGCGTCCGATCCGGCCGAACCCGACAATGCCGACCGTCGCGCCGAGCATCGACGAAGAGAACACCGTTCCGCGCCAGCCGCCTTTGCCCATGAATTGCGGCGTCCAGACCAGAAGCTGCTTCCTGAGCGCGAGCATCAAGGCGATCGCGTGCTCGCACACCGTCGTCGCTTGCGAGTCCTCCGGCGTATTGGCGACCAGCACGCCGTGCTCGGTCGCCGCGTCAATGTCGATGCTGTCCGTGCCGATGCCGAATTTGGAGATGAAGCGAAGCTCGGGCAGCGCTTCGATGATGCGGCGCGTGATGCGCGTCCCGCTCGCCCCCATGACGGCCACGCGACCGCGCGCCGCGGCGACGAATTCGTCCTCCGAATAGCGCCAGAACGGCGTTTGCCACAGCGCATAGCCGAGCGTCAGTTCGCCGCCTCGCTCGCGCAGCCAGTCCAGTGATTTTCCGGTCGGTTCGTATTGTTCGAAGACCAGCGCGCGCCAGGACGGGGCGGCCCGCTCCGCTGGATCATGACCGGGCATCGCGGGCTCCTGCGCCGGCAGGCGCCCGGGTGCGAGCAACCTTGCGGGGCCAAACGCTCACCCGCCGTATTCCATGATATGCAGGCCCGCGCCGCTCCAGTCGGTGACGTAGCACAGCGCATTCCTGTCGACGAACACATCGGCCGAATGGAGGACGACGGGCCGATTGGGGCGCGGATCGATCAGCTTGGCGGGCGCCGGCGGCACGCAGGCGGCGACCTCGACCGGACGGAACTGGTTGCTGATGTCGTAGACCCGCAAGCCGGCGTTCTGATAGGTGGCGAAAATCAGCGTCGAGCTTTGAAGACTGCCCGGCCGGTTCTCGTGGATATTGTGCGGCCCGAAATGGCCGCCGACGGCGATATAGTCGCGGTCCGCGGGCTGCGGGAACGCCGCGACGCTGATCGGGTTCGACTTCACCTGATTGTCGAACACCCAGATCGGCTTGAAGCCGTCGGCCATCTCGTCGAGCACTGCCTCGTCGAGCACGATCAGCAGATCGCGGTCGGGCAGGGGCAGGCAATTGTGCGTGCCGCCGCCGAACGGCGGCGACCAGTTGCGATGGACGATCTGCCGGGGGTTGCTCTTGTCGGCGACATCGACCGTCACCAGGCAGCCGTCGCGCCAGGCGCAATAGGCGATGTCGTCGGCGATCACCGCGTGATGCAGCCCGTAGCGCCCGCGCTCAAGCGGCCAATCGCCCTTCTCGCCGGCCGCCAGGTTCATTCCCGGCAGCCAATATTTGCCGACAATCTGCGGGCGCGTGGGATCCTGCATGTCGATGGTGACGAGAATATAGTCGGAAAATCCCTCCAGCATCGCCGAGGCGTAGGCCCAGCGTCCGCCGACATACCAGATGCGGTGCAGTCCGGTCCCCTCGACCGGCATGAAGCCGATCTGGCGCGGCTCCGCGGGCTTCGAAATGTCGAACACCGCCATGCCGGCCGACCAGTTGCGCGCCTGCGGCGCGTCCTCGTGGCCGTGCTCGCCGGCCTTCGGCTTGTAGTAGTTCCGCTCGTCGGCCATTTCCGGCTGTGAGAACATGTCCCGGCCATGAACCAGCAGCAGCAGGTCGTCGTGCACCTGGAGATGGAGGCTCCAGGTGTTGGGCGGGTTCTGGATGTAGTTGACCGCCTTCGGTTGGGTCGGGTCGCGAACGTCGATGACCGAAAAACCCTTCGAGCAGACATGGCCGATATAGGCGTAGCCGTTGCGCACCATGATCTGCTGGCCGTCGCCGCGGCCGGCCTGATCGCAATGGCCGATCAGGCGCATGTTGTGCGCGTAAGTCGGCTTCGGCAGGTCGGGGCGCCCATCGCGTCGCTCCTCTCCCGGCGGCCCGCGTTCAGCCTTTGTATTCGACGATATAGAGGCCCGCGCTGAAATCGGTGACGTAGCACAGCGCGTTCTTGTCGACGAACACGTCAGCCGAATGCAGCACGATCGGCCGGTTCGGACGCGGATCGACCCATTTGGCCGGCGGCGGCGGGACGAACGCGGCGACTTCCTTCGGCCGGAACTGGTCCTTGATGTCGTAAATGCGCAGGCCGGCGTTCTGATAGGTCGAGAAGATCAATTCCGAGCTGACGAAGCTGCCCGGCCGATTCTCGTGAACGTTGTGCGGCCCGAAATGGCCGCCGACTTTCAGATAGTTCTTGTTCGACGGCTCGGGAAAAGTGGCGATGCTGATCGGGTTGGACTTGACCTGGTTGTCGAACACCCAGATCGGCTTGAACCCGTCCTCCTGGTTGTCGAGCACCGTCTCGTCGACGACGATCAGCAGGTTGCGATCGGGCAACGGCAGCGCGTTATGCGTGCCCCCGCCGAACGGCGGCGCCCAGACCTTGTGGACGATGAGCTTGGGATTGGCCTTGTCCTTGACGTCGACCACCGCGAGGCACGCGTCGCGCCAACTGCAATAGGCGATGTCGTCATTGATGATGGCGTGATGCAGCCCGAAGCGGCCGTTCTTGGTCGGCCAGTTGGCTTTCTCGCCGGCCGCGACATTCATGCCCGGCAACCAGTATTTGCCGGCCAGTGTCGGCTTCTTCGGGTCCTGCATGTCGATGGTGATCAGGATGTAGTCGGAGAATCCATCGAGCAGCGCCGACGCATAGGCCCAGCGTCCGCCGACATACCAGAGCCGATGCAGCCCGGTGCCCTCGACCGGCATGAAGCCGATCTGCTTGGGATCGTCGGGCTTGGAAATGTCATAGACCGCCATGCCGGCCGACCAGTTTCGGCCCGACGATTCCTCCTTGGCGTGATGATCGACCGAGCCCTTGTAATAGGCCTTTTCATCGGCGAGTTCGGGCTGCGCGAACATGTCCTTGTTGTGAATGACGAGCAGCAGATCGTCGGACGTCTGCAGGTGCAGCGTCCAGGTGTTGGGCGGCGACGCGACGAATTTCACCACCTTCGGCTTGCTCGGGTCGCGCACGTCGATGACCGAGAAACCCTTCGAGAAAATATGGCCGACATAGGCGTAGCCGCGATGCACCATGATCTGCACGCCATCGCAGCGGCCGGCCTGATCGCTGTAGCCGACAAGGCGCGTGTTGCTTGTGGCGTAGTCAGGCTTGGGAAGGTCGTTGCTGGCCATCGTCTCGTTTCTCCGTGTTGATGTTCAAATGCGCTACGTCGCGGCGCTCGGCGCGGCGGACCGCGAGTCGACCGGGCGGCGGCGCCGCCCGGCCTGTTTCGTGACGTCCTGCAGGCGTCGGGCGGCTACTTGACGCCCCAGATTTTCTTGTATTCGTCGCGATAGCCGTTGCCGGGATCGAACCGGTTCTCCGGTCCGCCGTCCTTGTCGAGATTCTCGGCGGTGAAGAGATGCACGTGCGGCACGAAGCCCGAGGGCTTGTCGCCAGCGAGCGCCCGGTTCATCTCGTCGACCATAATCCAGCCTTGCTGGTTGAGCGGTTCCGCGACGGTCGCCAACTGATATTGCTTGTCGCGAATGCGCTTGAACGCCGGCACCGAGCCGTCGCCCGACGAAATCTGCTGTGGATAGCCGTTCGCCGGATCGACGCCGGCGGCCTGCAACGCGGGCGCCGAGAAATCATAGTAGAGGTCGTTGACGGCGATCGAGAAGGTCCACTTCTTGCCGTATTTCGACAGCAACGACGTCGTCAACTGACCCATGCGGTTAGAGAGGTCGCCGATCGGCGTATCGGCGACTTCGAGCACCTTGCACTTCGAATAGCCTTCGACGGCCGCCTTCGAGAAGTTCGTCTTGGCGGTGGCGATGGCGTAGATCGAATCCGTGAACAGGATCACGCCGCAGTCCGCGCCCTGCGAGGCCTTCCAGACCGCTTCGAAACCCGCAGAAGCCGCGACTTCCGCGGGATCGGTCGTCACGTTGGTGAACACCGACGGGATGTCCTTGTCCGGCCCGGCCTGGGGACCGGCGTGCCAGCCGACGACCTTGATGCCGGCGGCGGCGGCCTGCTCGAACAGCGGCGCCTGCTCCTTGCTGTCGATGCCGGCGTTGAGGATGCCGGCCGGCTTCATGGCGATCGCCTGCTGCAAAGCCGTGGCGCGACCGGGCACCGAGCCCTGGCCGTCGAGCTGGCGAACCTCCCAGCCGAGCGCCTTGGCGGCTTCCGTGGCGCCGTCGGCGGCGCCCTGCGCGCCGCCGTTGCGCCCGTCGGTGAGGACGATGACGACCAACTTCTTGCCGACGCTCTTCGGCCCCGAAGTCGGGCCGTCCCATTTGGTGACTGGCGCGGCGACGTTGGCGAGATATGCTTTCGCCTTCTCCAGATAGGCCGCGTCGTCCGCGCGCGCCGCGCTTGCGCAGATCGCCAGCGCGCCGACCGAGGCCAGCAAGCCCTTGAGCATCATGTTAGGCGTACCCATGTTTCTCTCCCATTTTTGACTGGCGGCTGTTCGCGCCAGGCCGGCGTCGCCGGCGTTTACGCAAAGGCCTCACGCGGCCCTGGCTGCGTTCGCGGATTCTCCGGCTCCCTCCGCGGGCGTGGTTTCGCGCGGCGGCTTGACGGCGGTGCGTCGGCGCTGCGCGAACGCGGCAAGCGCGATGGCGACGACCAGCGTCGCGCCGTTGAAGAGGGGCTCGACGAAGAAGGCGCCGCCAAACAACTGGATGCCTGAGATGCCGACCGCGAGTATGAGAATGCCGAATATGGTGCCCCAGATATTGACGCGCCCCGGCTTGATCGTCGTCGAGCCGAGGAAGGCGCCGACCAGCGCCGGCAGCAGGAAATCCAGGCCGACGTTCGCTTGGCCGATGCGCAACTTCGCGCCGAGCACACAGCCGGCGAGGCCGGTTATGACGCCCGAGGCGACGAAAACGCCGATAACATATCTGCGCACCGGAATGCCGTTGAGCGCGGCGGCCTTTTCATTGGCGCCGATGGCGTAAATGAAGCGGCCGAGCGGCAGCCGCTCGCTGACGATCCACAGAACGATCGCGAGCGCCAGCACATAGAAGGCCGGTATGGGGATGCCGAATATCGACGTCGAGTTGATGGCGAGGAAGGCGCGCGGCAGATCGCCGACAATCTGGCGCCCGTCGGTGTGCCAAAGCGCGAGCGCGTAGAGAATCGTGCCAGTGCCCAGCGTCGCGACAAAAGCGTCGACCTGCGCCACCTCGACCAGCACACCGTTGAGGAAGCCGACGACCCCGGCGCAAGCAATCACCAGCAGGATCGCGATCGGCCATGGGACGCCGTATTTGACTTGAAGGCTGATGGCGAGAATGTGCCACATCACGATGCCGAAGCCGACGGTCAGATCGATGCGGCCGGCCATCATCGGCAGAGTCGCGGCGAGCGCGAGCAGGGCCACGATCGATTTATCCGCGAGGATCGAGCGCGCGTTGAGCCAGGTCGGGAACGTGTCGGGTAGCAGGATCGAGAACAGGACGATCAAGGCGACCGTCAGAAGGGGAAGCCCGTAGACCGGCGCCAGGCGCAAAATTCTTCGCCCAGCCGAAAGTTCCGCGAGTTCCGAGCGGGTGGGCTCGAGCGCGTTGGACTTAATGGACTGCATGAACGCCCCGCGCCTGGTCGATGGGGGGCGGGCGTCGCCGCGGATCGTCCGATCCTCGCGGAAGCCGCGGCGAGCAGATTTTCAACCGACAGGTCGGCGGCGGCGAGTTCGGCGACCACCCGCCCACGATCGAACACCAGCGCGCGGTGGCACACTTTGGCGACTTCCTCGAAATCGGTCGAGACGATCAGGATGGCGGCTCCCGCCTGCAAGGCCACGTCGAACAGCCGGTAGATCTCCGCCTTGGCGCCGACGTCGACGCCGGCCGTCGGATCCTCGAACACGTAGACCTTGGCGGCCAGATGCAGCCATCGACCGACCACCACCTTCTGCTGATTGCCGCCGGACAGGAGTTCGATCGGCAGCGTCGGATCGTTCGGCCGCAATCCCACCCGCTGGCCAAGCTCCAACGCGGCGCGGCCTTCGCGGCGCGGCGCGAGTATCGAAAACAGGCTGAGCCCCGCGGCGATCGGGTTGAGGAACAAATTCTCGCGAACGGACAGGTTCGGCATGATGGACTCGCCGACCCGGTCGGCGCAGACCAGATCGATGCCGCAGTTCATCGCCTCGCGCGGCGAAGTGGCGGCCATCGTCGCGCCGTCGAGCAGGACGCGACCACCCGCCGTCGGCATGACCCCGAACAGAGCCCGGCCGACGCATTCCTGGCCCGCGCCGCGCAGGCCGACCAGTCCGACGATCTCGCCGGCGTGAATCTCGCAGTCGACCGGTCCGACCGCCTCGACGCACAACGATTCAAGCGCCAGGCGCGGCGAGCCCCGACGTTCGGCGGGACGGCGGAACACTTGCGACGGCTCGCGGCCGACAATCAGCAGGATCGCCTCGTCGGGCGTGGTCTGCGCCACCAGACGCTCGCCGGCGACCCGGCCGTCGCGCAACACCACCATCCGGTCGGCGATCTCGAACACTTCGTCCAGCCGGTGCGACACGTAGATCATCGCGACGCCGCGGGCGCGCAGCCGCCTCAGGCAGGCGAACAGCCGCGCCACTTCATCGGCGGGCAGGCTGGCGGTCGGTTCGTCGAGCACCAGAATCTCGGCTTCGGCGGCGAGCGCACGCGCGATCGCCACCAGCGATTTCTCCGTTCTGGTGAGGTTCTGGATCCGAATGTCCGGATCGATGTCCGCGCCGAGCGCCTCCAGCGCGGCGGCCGCCCGCTCGCGCGCCGCGCTCCAGTCGATCATGCCGCGTCGCCTGGGGAAGCCGAGGGTCAGACAGATATTCTCGGCGACGGTCATCCAATCGATCAGGCCGAGGTCCTGATGGATGAAGGCGATCGGCAGGCGCCGAAGCGCGCCCGTGACGTCAGCGCCGCGGAATGTCACGCTGCCTTTGTCGAGCGTGTAAACTCCGGCGAGAATCTTGATCAGGGTCGATTTGCCCGCGCCGTTCTCGCCGAGCAGGGCGAGGATTTCACCGGCGTTCAGATGGATGCCGACGTCGGTCAGCGCCTCGGTGCCGCCGAACTGCTTCGAGACATCCCGCACGGTCAACAGATCGTCGGCGCGCGCCGACGCATTTTCTCCGGGCTGCGCGAGGGAGCCCGCCACAGCAACGGTCTGCCGACCAGCGTCCATCGGGGTTTCGTCCTCCCTGACTCCCCAGCGCCGGTTGGCCCGGCGACCTAGCATCGCGCGTCGGCGGCGACACCGCAAATTGGAGACCGCGGCTGGCCGCGCCAGCTTGCGCAAATCGATCTCGCCCTTGCATGCTCCAGCAAATTCAAGTAAAGGATTTCAGTAAACCTGTCAATCTGATTTTGACCGGGAATCACGCGACGTATCCGGCTATTTGGCTTGGAAGCGTGCGATTTTACGCCCTGAGAACATTCAGATGCCGGCAGAATTTGTCAGACAACCTCACTGGGCGGAGATCGTTCCGACTTTCGACAATATCGATTGGGGGGCGCTTGCGCCGGCGACGCGGCTCGGCGACCAGCTTTCCCATCGAATGGCGGAGCTGATCGAGCGCGGAGAATTCAGCGAGGGCAGCCGCCTGCCCTCGGAGAGCGAACTGGCCGACCGCTTCGGCGTCTCCCGGCCGGTCATTCGCGAGGCGCTGTCGCGTCTGCGCCTCATGGGCGTGATCGTGTCTCGGAAAGGCTCCGGCAGCTATGTTCAGAAGCGGGCCGACGTCGCCCCGCGCGCCCCGGGGTTCGGGGCGGTCAACAGTCTCGCCGAAGTGAAGAAATGCTACGAATTCAGGATCGGCGTCGAAGGCGAGGCGGCCTACTACGCCGCCCAGAATCGCACGCCGGAGATGCTGCTGGTCATGCGCGAGGCGCTTGAGCGGATGGAGACCGCCACCGCTCACGGGATGGTCGGGATGAGCGCCGATCTCGAATTCCATCTGTCGGTGGCGCGCGCGTCCGGCAACGAGTTTTTTGAAACGGTGATGCAGTCTATCCGCACGCCGATCGAGTTCGCGATCAATCTGGCGCGCAGCCTGAGCCTCACGCGCCCGCTCGAGCATTTGCGAACGGTGCAGATCGAGCACGTCGTGATGCTCGAGGCGATCGAGGCGCGCGACAAGGACGCGGCGCGCCGCGCGATGCGCACGCATATCGGAAACGCATGCTCGCGGGTCTTCGAAGGGCCGGGCGCCGGCGGAAGCGACCACGGAGCCCAGGGGAACATGCCTCGACTTGAAGGAAGCCCGTCGTGAGCGAGCCTGGCGTTGCGCGGACGGGCGGGCGGATCCTCGCCGACGCGCTGGTGCGAAATGGCGTCGATCGCGCGTTCTGCGTGCCCGGCGAATCCTATCTCGCGCTGCTCGACGCGCTCTACGATTCGCCGGTCGCGGTCACCGTCTGTCGCCAGGAAGGCGGCGCCGCGATGGCCGCCGAGGCCTGGGGCAAGCTCACCGGCCGACCCGGCGTCGTCATGGCGACGCGCGGTCCCGGCGCGACCAACGCTTCGGCCGGCCTCCATGTCGGACGCCAGGATTCGACGCCGATGATCCTGCTGCTCGGGCAGGTGGCGCGCCCGATGCGCGGCCGCGAAGCGTTTCAGGAGATCGACGCGACGAAATTCTTCGGCGAGGTCGCCAAATCGGTCGAGCAGATCGAACGGCCCGAGCGGATTCCCGAGATCGTCGCCCGCGCTTTCCATCTGGCGACCTCGGGCCGACCGGGTCCCGTGGTTCTGTCGCTGCCCGAGGATATGCTGCGCGAATCCGCGGTGGTCGCCGACGCCGCGCCCTGGACGCCGGTCGAGACCAGTCCCGGCGTCGCTGACATGGCGCGGCTCCAGGAGATGCTGGGCGCGGCGAAACGGCCGTTTGTCATCCTCGGCGGCTCGCGGTGGAGCGAGGCCGCCGTCGACGGCATGCGCCGGTTCGTCGAGCGGTTCGATCTGCCGGTCGGTTGCTCCTTCCGCCGGCAGATGCTGTTTGACCACGACCATCCGAACTATGCCGGCGACGTCGGCATCGGCGTCAACCCCGCGCTGGCCAAAAGGGTCAAGGACGCCGATCTATTGCTGCTGGTCGGCGGTCGGATGAGCGAAATGCCATCCTCGGGCTACACGCTGATCGATATTCCCGAGCCGCGCCAGGCGCTCGTCCACGTTCATCCCGGCGTCGAAGAGCTCGGCCGCGTCTATCACCCGGCCCTCGCGATCAACGCGACCCCAACGGGGTTCGTTGAGGCGCTCGACAGCCTTCAGCCGCCCGCCGCCACCGCGTGGGGGTCGGAAACCCGCGCCGCGAACGCCGCCTATCGCGCATGGTCGACGCCAACCCGCAACGTCGGCGCGGTCCAGCTCGCCGAGATCGTCGCGTGGCTGCGGCGGCGTCTTCCCGACGACGCGATCCTCGCCAATGGCGCGGGCAACTACTCCGGCTGGCTGCATCGCTTCTTCCGCTACCGCCGCTATGGCGGACAACTTGCGCCGACCTCGGGAACGATGGGCTACGGCCTTCCTGCGGCGATCGCCGCCAAGCTGAAATATCCCGAACGAAGCGTTGTCGCGTTCGCCGGCGACGGGTGCTTCCAGCTCACCAGCCAGGAGTTCGCCACGGCCGTCCAGTACCGCGCGGCGGTGGTGCTGGTGATCGTCAACAACGGCGTCCATGGCACTATCCGGATGCATCAGGAGCGGGATTATCCTGGCCGGGTCATCGCGACCGATCTGGTCAATCCCGATTTCGCCGCGCTCGCCCGGGCCTGCGGCGGCCACGGCGAGACGGTCGGCGCGACCGAGGAGTTTGCGCCTGCCTTCGAACGCGCCGTCGCGTCCGGCAAGCCGGCGATCATCGAGGTCAAGTTCGAGGCCGAGCAGATCACCGCGTCGACGACGCTTTCGGCGATCAGGGGCAGGGGAAAGCGATAGGCCGACGCCGAACGCTACGTGATCGTCATATGTCGGAACAGCATTTCGGGATCGATCTCTTGAATCTCGACGGTCACCCCGATCGGCGGCGGCGCCGGCTGGGCCGCAACGGCCTCTTTGGCGGTCCGCAACAGGCTCGCGCCCAGCGCCTTCCGATCCCCCGCCGTGCGCCCGGCGCGAATCCGGGCGGTTATGTGCAGAAAGACATTCTCCGGCGCGCCGTCGGCGATGCGATAGAGGCTGCGCGGCGCGGCCCGGGTCCGCACCGCCGCCGGTTCGAACAGGCCGGATTGCACCACCGTTCGGTGCAGGCCGTCGATCAGCCGGCGGACGTCGACCCCGTTCTCGAGATTGCTCGAATATTCGACGATGATGTGCGGCATGGCGACGCTCCGGAGACGCGCGTCAATAGCATGTCGGGCGCGATGCGGCGAGGCGGTCTCGGACGCCTCTTGCCGACACGGCCGTAAACTATCAGTGTCGCCGCCATCGTAAATTCAAATCAGGGGGAAATGTCCGATGTGGTATGGCGAAGTCGAGGGGACAGGCATCAAGGTGCTCGATCCGCGGTTCAAGGCCTGTTTCGCCGGTCATGTGCGGGTCGAGCGGCTGTGGACCGGCGCACGTTGGGCGGAGGGTCCCGCGTGGTTCGCCGCCGGCCGCTATCTCATATGGTCCGACATCCCGAACAACCGGATGATGCGGCTGGTCGATCCCTCCGGCGAAGTCTCGGTGTTTCGCGAGCGCTCCAACAACTCGAACGGCAACACGGTGGACAATCAGGGGCGCCTCGTCACCTGCGAGCACCTCACCCGCCGCGTCACGCGCACCGAGATCGACGGCTCGATCACCGTGGTGGCCGACAAGTGGAATGGCAAGCGTTTCAACTCCCCCAACGACGCGGTGGTCAAATCCGACGATTCGATCTGGTTCACCGATCCGGCCTACGGCATCGACACCGACTACGAGGGCGACCAGGCGCCGGAAGAGATCGGCGGCTGCCACGTCTACCGCGTGGATCCCAAGTCCGGCGACGTTGCGCCGGTGGCCACCGACATGGTCCGGCCGAACGGCCTCGCCTTTTCGCCTGACGAGAAATTCCTCTATATCGCCGACACCGGCGCGACCCACCGCGAGAACGGCCCGCGCCATATTCGCCGCTTCATGGTGGGCGCGGACGGCAAGAGCCTGAAAGGCGGCGAGGTCTTCGCCGAATCGACCGCCGGCCTGTTCGACGGGTTTCGGGTCGACCGGCAAGGCCGTCTGTGGACCAGCACCGCCGAAGGCGTCCATTGCTACGCCGACGACGGCGCGTTGATCGGCAAGATTCTCATCCCCGAGATGGTCGCCAACGTCACCTTCGGCGGCGTCAAGCGCAACCGCCTGTTCATTTGCGGAACGACGTCGCTCTACTCGATCTATCTCACGACAAGCGGGTCGAAGCTCGGCTGAAACGAGGAGCGGGCTTGCGCCCCAACGCGGATCGCAGCGCCATGGCGGACATCCAGTCCTTGATTCGCCTCGACCGCCAGGTCGCGGTGGTGACCGGCGGCGCGCGCGGCATTGGCCGCGCCGCCGCGGAAACGCTGGCCTCCGCCGGCGCGACGGTCGTCATCGCCGATCTCGACGAGGCCGAGTTGGAAACGCTCGTCGCCGAGATCGCCGGAACAGGCGGGCGGGCGCTGGCGCTCCGCGCCGACGTTTCGAGCGAGGCGTCGATCGATGCGATGTTCGGCGAGGTTGCGAAGCGCGCCGGCGGCGTCGACATTCTGGTCAACAACGCCGGCGTTGCGATCCGTCGGCCAGCGGTCGAGCTCGCGCTCGCCGACTGGGACAAGGTCATCGCGGTCAACGTGACCGGCGCGTTCCTGTGCGCCCGCGCCGCCGCGCGCCAGATGATCGCCGGAGGCAAGGGTGGCGCCGATCGTCAACGTCGCCTCGATCATGGGCCTGTCGGGCGGCGGCCTCTATCCCAACATTTCCTATCAGACGAGCAAGGGGGCGCTGGTCAACATGACCCGCGCCCTGGCGATCGAATGGGCGCCGCATCGCGTGCGCGTCAACGCGGTAGCGCCGACCTATGTGCGAACGCGGTTGATCGCGCCGCTCCTCGAAAATCCGGAGATGGTCGCGCGGATCGAAGCGATGACGCCGCTGCGGCGATTGGCCGAGCCGGAGGAGGTCGCAGCGGCGATCTGTTTCCTGGCCAGTCCGGCGGCGGCGATGATCACCGGCCATGTCCTCCCGGTCGATGGCGGGTTCCTGGCGCAATAGGGCGCTTGCGGCGGCGCGCCGCCTCAAGGAGCCGCGATGGACCAAATCGTCACGATCATCCTTCCGTTGTTCGGCCTGATCGGGGTCGGCTACGCCGTCGCCTGGTCGGGCGTGCTCGGCCATGAGACCGGTGAGGCGCTTTCGGCGTTTGTGTTCGTCGTCGCGATTCCGATGCTGATGCTGCGCGTTCTGGCGACCGCCGATTTCTCCGGCATGTCGGCGTGGCGGCTGTGGCTGCCCTTCTTCGCCGCCTTCACGCTGTCCTGGGCGGCCGGCGCGCTGGTGATCCGCCGGGTGTTCGGCCGCGACGCGCGGGCAGGGCTGGTCGCTGGCCTCGCGGCCGGCTACGGCAACACCACGCTGGTCGGCATCCCCCTGGTCTTCGCCGCCTATGGCGCGGCGGGCTCGCTGCCGATGGCCCTGATCATCGCGGTGCAGATGCCCGTCATGATGGCGGCGACCGCATTGTTGATGGAGCGCGCCGAGCGGCAGGACGGGGTCTCCGGCGGCGAGCGCGGCATGGCGGCGCTGACGGGGTCGGTCATCCGCAGTCTCGCGGGCAACCCGATCATCGTCGGCCTGGCGGCGGGCGCGCTGTGGCGGCTGTCCGGCCTCCCGTTCGCCGGCCTGCCCGCCGATCTTGTCGGGCGGCTCGCCGACGTCGCGAGCACGCTGGCGCTGTTCGTCCTCGGCATGACCTTGCGCCGCTATGGCTTGCGCGGCAATTTCCGCGCCGGGTTGGCGCTGACCGGGCTCAAGCTGCTCGTCATGCCGGCGCTGGTGCTGGCGCTCGCGCGCGTCGTCTCGCTACCGCCGGCTATCGCCAAGGTCGCCGTCATCGCCGCGGCTTGCCCGACGGGCGTGACGCCCTTCCTGGTGGCCGGCCGGTTCCGCACCGGAGAGGGCCTCGCCTCAAACGTCATCACGCTGTCGACGGTGTTCGGCGTCGTCAGCGTCGCCTTCTGGCTTCAGGCTGTGGAGTGGTCGTTGTGGCCGTAAGATCGCCGCCTCGCGGCAAGACGACGCAAGGGGTGGATCAAAACATATATTGACAATATATGTTTGAGCGCCGACACTCCCGCACAGCAACGAGCGCGGCCCGCAGCGTTCGCCGCCGACGGCGAGCCGACCGACGCCCACACGTCGAGGCGCAGAATGACGACATCCCTTACCGCCGACAGCGACGCGTCAGATCATCCGGCCGGATGGCGCCGCTACCTCTACTCGACCAACCACAAGGATATCGGCACGCTCTACCTCGCTTTCGCGATCGTCGCCGGCATCGTCGGCGTCGCCATGTCGATCGCGATACGGGCCGAGCTGATGTATCCCGGCATCCAGGTGTTCCCGTTGATCTCCAAGGTCCTGGCTGGCGACGATTCGATCGACGCCGCCAAGAACATGTACAACGTCGTCGTCACGGCGCACGGCCTGATCATGATCTTCTTCGTGTTGATGCCGGCGCTGATCGGCGGCTTCGGCAACTGGTTCGTGCCGCTGATGATCGGGGCGCCGGACATGGCGTTTCCGCGCATGAACAATATTTCGTTCTGGCTGCTGCCCGCCTCGTTCGTGCTGCTGCTGACCTCGCTGTTCGTGGAAGGGTCGCCCGGCATGCACGGTTTTGGCGGCGGCTGGGTGCTCTATCCCCCGTTCTCGTCGACCGCCGGCAGTCCGGGGCCGGCGGTGGACTTCGTGATCCTGTCGATCCACCTGGCGGGCGCGTCCTCGATCCTCGGGGCGATCAATTTCATCACCACCATCTTCAACATGCGCGCGCCCGGCATGACCATGCATCGGATGCCGCTGTTCGCCTGGTCGGTGCTGGTGACAGCCTTCCTGCTTCTTCTGGCGCTGCCGGTGCTCGCCGGCGCGATCACGATGCTTCTGACCGACCGCAACTTCCACACGACGTTTTTTGATCCGGCGGGCGGCGGCGACCCGATCCTGTTCCAGCACCTGTTCTGGTTCTTCGGCCACCCGGAAGTCTACATCATGATCCTGCCGGGCTTCGGCATCATCAGCCAGGTCGTCGCGACCTTCTCGAGGAAGCCGGTGTTCGGCTATCTCGGCATGGTCTATGCGATGGTGGCGATCAGCGTCATCGGATTCGTGGTGTGGGCGCACCACATGTTCACCGTCGGTCTTTCCCTCGACGCGCAGCGCTATTTCGAATTCTCCTCGATGGTGATCGCGGTGCCAACCGGCGTGAAAATCTTCTCCTGGATCGCCACCATGTGGGGCGGCTCGGTCCAGTTTCGCGTGCCGATGCTATGGGCGATCGGCTTCATTTTCGTGTTCACCATCGGCGGCGTCACCGGGGTGGTACTGGCCAACGCCGGCGTCGACCGCGCGCTGCACGAAACCTATTATGTCGTCGCGCACTTCCACTACGTGCTGTCGCTCGGCGCGGTCTTTTCGATATTCGCCGGATTCACCTACTGGTTCCCCAAGATGACCGGCTACCTCTACAGCGAGCGCCTTGGCAAACTGCATTTCTGGATGATGCTGATCGGCGTCAATCTGGCGTTCTTCCCGCAGCATTTTCTCGGCCTGGCCGGCATGCCCCGCCGCTACATCGACTACCCCGAGGCCTATCGGCTGTGGAACGAGGTCTCGTCGATCGGCGCGTTCATCTCGGCAGCGGGGTTCCTGGTGTTTCTGTTCCTGGTCGTCGAAGCCCTCGTGAAAAAGCGGGCCGCCGGCGACAACCCCTGGGGGATCGGCGCAACCACCCTCGAATGGACCCTGTCATCGCCGCCGCCGTTCCACACTTACGCGACGCTGCCCCGCATCACCGGCGCGGATCATTGAACGAAGCGGCGCCGCCGCCATGCCTTCGCCGGGCGAGCGCCGAGGCCCCGCGCGGCCCGATCGTCAGCGAAGCCCGAATCTCAAGCGTCTTCGCTCTTTTGACGGGAGGCGCCGCGCGGCTGATAGGCGCCGACGGGAGAGCGGAACGGAATCGCCATGCGGTTCCAGCCGTTGATCAGCACGACAGCCAAGGTGAGATCGACAATCTCCTTCTCGGAGAAACTTCGTCTGACCTCGTCATACAACGCATCGCCGATCTCGGCCTCGGAAATATTGGTCACCGCCTCGGTCCAGGCGAGCGCCGCCCGTTCGCGATCCGAGAAAAACGGCGTTTCGCGCCATGCCGACAGCGTATAAAGACGCTGCTCGGTTTCGCCGGCCGCCCGCGCGTCCTTGGTGTGCATGTCGAGGCAATAGGCGCAGCCGTTGATTTGAGAGGCGCGAGTCTTCACCAGCTCCAGCAGCGCGTGCTCGAGCCCGCTGCCCTCGACATAGGCGCTCAGGCCGCGAAGCGCGGCGATCCCCTGCGGCGCGGTTTTCCAAAAGTCCAGTCTCGGCTCCATTCAAGTCCTCCTGTGAGCGGCCATAGTGCGGGAAGGCGACGCGGCAGCGATATCGGGGCGCGGCGCCCTCAGTCGCCCTGCCCCGGCAGGGGCGAGAAATGCGCCTCGAATTTGTTCTTTTTTCCGTCGAACGCCTTGGCATCGTCGGGAGGGTCGCGCTTGACCGTGATATTCGGCCAGATCAGCGCATATTCGTGATTCAGCTTGAGCCAGCGCTCCAGACCCGGCTCGCTGTCGGAGAGGATCGCCTCGGCCGGACATTCCGGCTCGCACACCCCGCAATCGATGCACTCGTCGGGATGGATGACGAGCATGTTTTCGCCTTCGTAGAAGCAATCGACCGGACATACCTCGACGCAGTCCATATATTTGCACTTGATGCAATTGTCCGTGACGACAAAGGTCATTGGCGCGCCCTTGCGGAGGCCGGCTCCAGCCTGAAGAACAGCGCGAGCTTGAGGCTCTCCGCGATGCGGGCGGCCTTGACGCGAAACGCCGCGGCGACCGCGCCGTCGAACAATTCGTCGCAGGTCTCCCCGAACAGTTGGAGCCAGCGGTCGAACAAAAGCGGTTCGATGTCCTTGATGCGAAGGTGCGCGGGCACCGGCGCCCCCTTGTAGCGCCCGGTCGTCAGCATCACCGACGACCAGAAGTCCCGCATCTTGGCGAGGTGCTTGTCCCAGTCGCCGCGCACGACCCGTTCGAAAATCGGGCCGAGGCGAGGGTCCAGCCGGACCCTGGCGTAGAAGCTGTCGACGAGCAGGGCGATTCCCTCCTCCGACACGCTGTCCATCTTCATCGTCGCCTCCATTGCACCGCCGTCGGCGGCATTGAATCCGTGTTGCATAAAACATATATTGACAATATATGTTATCGCGCGCTTGTGGAAAAGCAATAGGTAAAATATATGATTTCGCCCATTGCGCCGTCCGAGTCAGCCCGATGCGCCTTACCGTCTACACCGACTATGCGTTGCGCCTGCTGATGTATCTGGCGGTGAAGGACGATGGGCTGGCGACCATCGCCGAGGTCGCCGAAAGCTACGGCATATCGAAAAACCATCTGGTGAAAGTCGCCCATCAGCTCGGGGTCGCAGGTTATGTCGGGACGGTTCGCGGCCGCGCGGGCGGTCTGCGTCTGGCCAAACCCCCTGAAAGAATCGGGCTCGGCGAGATCGTGCGCCGCACCGAGCCCGATATGGCTCTGGTGCCGTGTTTCAAGCCCGTCGACGCGCCGTGCACCATCCGATCGTGCTGCGTGTTGCGGCGCGCCCTCGACAAGGCGCGCCTGGCGTTCGTCGAAGTGCTCGACAGCTACGCCCTGAGCGACCTCGTTGGACCGCGCGATTCGCTGCGTGAGCTGCTGGTTCTCACGCCGACGGCCGGCGTCGCCAAGCGACGGGTAGGGCGGGCGAGCCGCGACGCGGGAGTCTGACCCAACCGTGGGCAGCCAGAGCCGCGACGCCTTCTCCAAAGACTTGACAGGGGCTGGCTGGGGGACCTGGATTCGAACCAAGATTGACGGAGTCAGAGTGCGACAATTGATACTGAACTCATTGCAATTTTCGTCGCCATGTCGCGTCTGTGTCGCGGAGAAGATTTTTGCGACGGCTTGGGATAAGGTGTTATGCGAGGTCGAAGAGATGCCAAAGCCAACTTCTCCCAAGATACGGGATGAACTCTTCAAGGAGCACCTGCCATACGAAATTTGGATGCTCCATGAGACATTGGACGCGCTCAACCGCAGCGCGAGCGACAAGGTCCTCGAAAACGCGCTGATCGAGTCTTTCGCGGTGCATGCGAGAAATCTAATCGAGTTCCTTGGCGGTGAATACTTTGATCTTGGTCAGTTTACAGCGCCTAAATATAATCGGGGAACCCAGCTCGACTGGAAGAAGGCCACGACGAAGCTTAACGTACAAATATCTCATATCACACAGGCGCGAACGACTATCGCCGCCGAAAAACTAAGTCCAAGTGAGCGTGCCGAAATTCTGGTCGCGCTTGAAAAAGAACTTGGAGACTTCAAGTCCGTGCTCAGTCCAGAGTGCAAAAACCTTATGGAATCTGGACCGTCAGGTCCACCAGAGCCGGGCGCGACGAACATGATTGGCTCCGTGACCGGAGGCTCATCCCAATAGAGCGCGCTCCGCCGCCGCCAGCTCCGCAAAATCGTCGCCGCGCGGAAAAAGATGGCCATACACGTCCATCGTCATCGTGATCGAGGAGTGCCCAAGGCGTTCCTGCACAACTTTCGGCGGCAATTCCAGGCCGCCGTCGACCTTCCGGTTGATGCACCACGATGCATAGAAATGGCGCAGCGCGTGCAAGCCGGGATATTTGGCGGCCCGGATCGGCTTGCCGTCTGCGTCCTTCCGCCCGGTCTCGATCGTCACGCCCGCCGCAATCTGCGCCGGCATCAAGCCGCGGTGGACGATGTTGACGTGATATTCGACGTTGCCGCTGCCCGTCGGGAAGGCGAGGCCCAGCTCGCTCTTGGGGCTGGCGAGCTTCCATTCGCGCAGCGTGTTCACGACGATCGGGGGCAGGGGCACGACGCGTTCGCCCGCCTCGGTCTTCGGCTTGCCGATTTCCTTGTATCGATCGGCGCGCTGGCGAACGTGCAATTCGCGCTTCTCAAAGTCGACGTCGGCCCATCGCAGCCCGCGCAACTCCGAGGCCCGCAAGCCGGTGAAGATCGCCGTCATCAGCAATGGCCGATAGCGGCCCTGCAGGCAGTCCGCAATGGCCCTGATCTCTTCGCGCGTAGGTATGTCGACCCCGATCTTGAGCTTGCCCTTCTGGCGCTTCTCAGCCCGCCTTTCCGTCCCGCGACGCCGGTTCGACCGAAGATCGCGGACGACATTGCGGGCAACTCGGCCATGTTCCTGCGCGTCGCCAAGCAATGAGCCAAGACTGCCGATGATCCGCTTCACCATCGGTTGCGAGCGGACGGCGCCGACGGGCTCGCCGGGGGCAGGGGCGCCCTGCCGGAGCTTGTCCTGAAACTCGCGCACCATCGGCGCCGAGAGTTCGGACAGCTTCACGCGGCCCAGGAACGGATTGATATGCAGGCGGAGGTGCTGCTCGTAGGGGCCGATCGTCGCCCGCTCGAGGCCGTTTACGCGGCACGAGTTCAAGCCAAAGCTCGCCGGCCTTGGCGACCGTGATACTCTCGCTTGCTGGAGTGTGAATGCCTTGGCCGACTTCGACGCTCACAGCCGCCGAGTGCGCGTCGGCGGCCTTTTTCTTGTCGAAGGTGCGGATATGACGCCTGCCGGCCTGGTCGACGTAGTCGACGATCCACGCCTGCTTTTCCTCACCCTTGGCTGTTTTCCACGTTCGCTTGCGGACTGACATGGCGGCGCTCCATCGCTTCAATGACTCGCACCATGTCGCAAACTAATCCGCTAGTCAAGTCCGACAACTAGTATTGGTTTTGCTGTATCGAAATATGGGGAATGTGGCCAAAGGGTGACAGCCGAGCGCGAATGGGATGGTTAGGCTGAAAACACGCTTTCAGATTTTGCTTCAAGGGGAGCAAGGCGTTGACCCTCGCAATCGCGCTTCTGACGATCGCCATCATTTTCGCCGTCTGCGCCGTCTCGCTTTGGATCGACGCGCCGCGGCCTTAGGCGGTCGGCAATGGTTGCTCAGACATGCCCTGGACCGCGGAATTCTGGAGACCGATCGCACTGAAAAACGGCCGCACGATCGCGACCCTGGCCGACGCGCGCGACCTGATCGCCACGTTGCCGCCATTCCGTCAGGGCGCCGAGCATTGGCAGGACGCGGCCGAAATGCTTTCGCGCGCCGCGGCTGCGCCGAGCGCGATGGAAGACGCGCTTGTGCAGGTGTTGCGCGCGCTCAAGGCCGAGCGCCTGATTTAGGCGCTGGAGAACTTCCGCCCGGCTACTGCTTTGCCGGGGCTGCTGGCGCCGGCGTTGCGGGGGCTGCTGGCGGTGTCGCAGGCGCGCTTGTCGTCGCCGGGGCCGGAGGCGTCCCGGTTCCACTGCGCGTCCATATCGCTACAGCAATCACCACGACGATCACGGCGACGACCGCATACCAGAAGCGCTTGTCTTGAAAGAAGTCCATCGCAACCTCCCGCATCTTGCTCTTCCCCGCACAGCGAGAGACGGGGCGGCATAGCTTTATAGGCCCGAAGCCGTGACGCGGCCAGCGCGGCCCAGCGGCAGCGCCTCGATTTGAAATTGGGTAGTGTCCTAATTTGATTTCTTGCACGGAAAGGCTAGGGCTAGGGCAACGGCAACGAGCGCGTGTGCTGGGCTTCGTAAATCTTCCGGGTGATCGCTCATAAATTTCCGAATTACGGTGTACCCTTGTTCTCCCGTCAGCCCGTCAGGGAGGCATATAGGATTGCCATGTTTCTGCTGATCGTCTAGGGCTTGCAGGTATCCATAGACATACATTCCACACGCGATTCCGCCCGCTTGTCCGGCTGATGGGTCCTCGCAAAGCTTTAGAAGTTCGTTTCCGGTGAGAGCATCGGCGGCGACAGCAATCGTTGGAAGGAGAAGCGCGGCTGCCAAGATAAGCTTTGGTAGCCTCATCGCTGCTTTCCTGTTTTCGCTTCCGCCACGATCGGCGCGCTCATTTTGACGTCCGATCCACCAATTCCTCCAGCGACCATAGCCGAGAACTGACGTTCGCCGCCATAGCCGGCGTCATCCGCAACGTCCGATGCATGCGCACGTAGTTGTAGTGCGCGAAGTGCAAGCCGACCGCTGCGCGATGGTTCTCGAACTTCTTTGAGAAACCGTTGGTCAGGCGGGTAAATCGGCGCATGCTCATTCGCATCGTGAGGTTTTGCCTCTCAATGTAACTGGTCGAAATATGTGCTTCGTCCGGTGAACCGGCAATCACCGTCCGTTCGGCGCGCACAACCTTGGGAGGGCTGTATCGTCCGGGGCCGATAGGCTCTGCTTCGTAAAATTTAACGGCCTGCCCATAGTCGACATCCGCGCCGAATGCCCGCTCAACGGCGTCGACATATGAGTTGAGGGCGTCGGACGAAAGCTGGACGCGGTTGGCGAGGCGTTCGGAAAGATCGCCCATGAACGCCACCGCATGCTGCTTCGTGCGCTTTCCGACGCGGAAGCACGGGACAAGCTTCGTATCGGCGTCGATCGCGACAAAGGTCCATTGATCGCCGACCTCGCGCCGATCGTCATCCCGCGTAACTTGGCGCTGCTTCTTGCCGACGTAAGCCCATATTTCGTCGACCTGGACGCGCTTGCATGGAAGCCGGCGCATTTCTTGGTCCATGAGGGCGCGGCAGCCGTCGCCGACCTCGACCATCAAGCGCATGACGGTGTCGCGGTGTGTGTCGGTCATCCGCTCAGTCGACCGGATCGAGTTTCCCTCGACGAGGGCGCCGATGATTTGGGTGCGACGGGCGAGAGAAAGGCGGTTCATTGAGGCGCTCGTTTGTAATTACATCTGCATTACATCTAACGAAAGCCTCTTGTGTTGTCAACACAAATGCACTACAAATGTCCCCATGAAAACTAACACTCTTCAAATCCGCCTTCAGGATGCTGAAAAAGAAGCCTTCGAAAGAGCCGCAGAGTTGGCGGGCATTTCCTTGTCGTCCTGGGTGCGAGAGCGGCTAAGGGCAGCGGCGATCCGCGAGTTAGAGGGTATTGGTCAAACCGCACCGTTTATCAATCGAGTGCCGTTCAGGACAAATAGTGATGGCTGACAGTGAAATCGGGTTTGCGCAGCTTGGGCTCGCAAACGTCTTAAAACAGAATCAACTCGTGGTTCCGCCAAATCAGCGAGAATATTCGTGGACCACGAAAGAAGTAAGGACGCTCTTGCAGGATTTCGCCAGAGCAATCTCGGAAGGCGGCTCGGGAAGTTATTTCCTTGGGACAATTGTTACCATACCAAGGGGAAACTCTCTAGAGGTTGTAGACGGACAGCAACGCCTTGCAACCACGGCGATTATGCTTTCTTCGATAAGAAATTACCTCAGTACACGCGATCCAATGATATCAGAATCAATTGATTCTGAGTTTTTGACAGTTATTGACCGCGTTAGTCGCGCACGCATTCCGCGTCTGAAACTGAATTTGGACGACAACGACTATTTTCGCTGCCGGCTGACAAATACCGCGCCGTTGCCATCCGCGACCAAGTCCTCTCATACGCTCATCGATGGCGCCTTTGCGGAAACGCAGGAGCAGGTTCGGAAGATAGTTGCCGGATTCGACCCCAAGGATCACGGGGACATATTGAATCGTTGGATTAGTTTCATGGAGGCTCGGGCCGTCGCAGTCTTGCTTAGAGTTCCCAATGATGCCGACGCGTATCGCATGTTTGAAACGCTAAATGACCGCGGATTGCGTAGTTCCCAATCGGATCTTGTGAAAAATTACCTATTTGGTCGGTCTAAGGACCGCTTGCCTGAGGTTCAACAAAAATGGGCGCTCATGCGGGGGGCGCTAGAGACGATTGAAGAAGACGACATCACAATCACTTTCCTACGACATTCCCTGACGGTGATAGATGAATTCGTTCGAGAAACGCAGGTTTACGAAACGGTTCAAAAAATCGCCAGCGCGCCGCAACCCGTCGTGACATTTGCATCGCAACTAGAAATGTTGGCGAACTCCTACGTTGCGATTCACAACGCTGACCATGAGAAATGGAATAAATATTCCGACACAACAAGAAGAGCTATAGACGCGTTGAATTTATTCGACATCAAGCCGATACGCCCGTTGATGCTGGCGATTGCCCAAAAAATGCCTGAAAAAGAAGCCGAGCTGACGTTTCAATTCTGCGTATCTTTTGCGGTGCGCCTGATGGTCGCTAGCAGCACTCGCACGGGCAGCGTCGAGGAAGGCATCGCCGATGCTGCTCATAAGATTTATTCGGGCGCACTCGCAACGGTCGTGGACCTAAAGGCGGAATTGAAATCCCTTATTCCTGTCGATGGCACATTCTCAGCCGCCTTTGATGTAGCGACGGTTTCCAACAGAAAACTTGCTAGATATTATTTGCGATCCCTCGAAATGGCGGCGAAGAACGAATCCGAGCCTTGGCATATTCCAAACGACGATCGCGGAACCATCAACCTTGAGCACGTGCTACCAGAGAATCCTTTGGCAAATTGGCCTCAGTTTTCCGATGATCAGGTGAAGCTATATTATAAGAGGATTGGGAACCTTGTGTTGATGAGAGCTAGCGACAATTCAGATTTGAAGAGCGCTAGTTTCGAAGTAAAAAAGCCAACCTTTGCAAAATCTCCATACGTTCTAACTAAGCAGATCGCAGATGCTGCGACATGGACAAACAATGAAATTAACGAGCGCCAAAAAACTCTTGCGATGTATGCCGTAAAGGCGTGGCCGATCACATGACGGATAAATCAACCAATCTCAAAATGGTCGTGGAGTCTCAACATGGCGGCATGGCAACGCTCGCTCAGTCCGTCCCCGTCAAAGAGACGCACGCTGGCCAAACCGTCTGGGAAGGCGTCGTGCATGTCTTCGACCTCGCCGGCCATCCCATGGCCACGCGCGCTTATGCGTGGTCATCGCCGATCGAGGGAAGTGACAAGCGCCGGTTCTTTGCGGTGCTGCATATGGGAGCGATCAAATCGCCAGCGGACGCGGTGCGAGCGGCGATCGTCGCGGAGCATAGGAGATAACGGATATGGAAGAAGAAATTGACGGCAATAGATATTTTGTGAAAGGCACTCCTCAAGAAGTGGCGGCGCATGAAAAAATCGTTGGCTTGCAAATTCGCGCGGCGACAACTCGCTTAGCTGTTCCGTATGCAGCATCTGTCGCCTTCGCTGTGATCGCAGCGCTTCTCATCGCATTCGCGCCAGAGTCTCGAAGCGTCGCCGCATACATCGGCGCGGCTGCGCTTCTTCTTCTTGCCGCCGGGATTGCAGGGTTCACGCGATTTTTCGCTAAAGCGCCAGGTTTTCAAATAGGTGCCGATAGGGGGGATTTAAATTCAAATTAGGACACTACCTGAAATTGGGTGCCCTTGACTCCGTGCCGCCAAGGGCTAGGTTAACGGTATGCCGTGATGTGGACTCAGCTCTACAGCAGATGTTTACATACAGAGAGGCATGGGTCGCATTCGACATAGCCCCGGCCACTGATTGACCGGGGCTTTTTGCTTTTTAGCGCTACGCGCATGGCGCCGATCAAGGCGCGACGCGACCCTTCACTCGCTCAGAGCGTCCAGGTCGACCTCGCCGAACCGCGCCAGGATCACCGCGTCCTGAAATTCGCCACTTGAGGGATTGCCGGTGCGCGAGAAAGCAACCGCGCCGGAATGTTCGATCGCCACCGAACGCGCGCCCCGCTCCGCCGCAAGCGCACTTGTCGCCGCCAGGGCGGGGCTGGCGGTGAGCTCGCCCTCTTCATTCCGATCAAACGGGACGACGACGTAGTAGGTGACGTTCATAGGGCCGCGCCGATCAGCCTTGCCTATCCCGGCCACGCTGCGGCAACTCTGCCGATGTGCAATCTCTATTCACAGCCCAAGGGCCAAGAGGCGATCCGGAGCCTGGCACGAAGACCCTAGAGTTGCGTCTTCTCGAAGCCCCTGCGCAGATCGTCCGCGTTCATTACCGGAACAATTTCGACTTCTGCGTCGAGATGGTGAAAGAGCGGCTCGCCAGACACGACGAGCCCCGATGGGTCGGCCATATCGAAAAAGATGATCCCGGCGCGCTTGCCTCCCATCGGCGCGAAGTATGCAGCCTCCGGCTTGAGCTTGCCCATCAGCGACTCCATCACCTTAGCGAGTGAGCCGTCCTTGAATGCCTGATTGCCCTTCTCGACTGGCAACTTGAAGGTCATCATCATGCGCATCGCCGTTCCCTCCCTGCGTTATGACGAGAACAATCCTCCTTGACGAGACTATCGAAAGCGCCACCATATCGCAATTCGGATTACTTGGTCGAGTGTGCCGCCCGGCGAGGTCGAGACTTGGCTGATGGCGGCCGCGCCCGACGCGCTCAAGCTACAACGGCCGCTCCCCGATGACGCGCTGCGGATCGTGGCGCGGGGCGAGCGGCGCGACGATTGAGACTGAACGAGGATCGAGGTCTTAGCCATGGACGATTCGGGTTTTGACCGCGTTATCAAGATGTATGAGGAGGCGTTCGCTCTTCACGGGCCAACGCCCTCTGCCGTGTTTTTGCCAAAGGGCCGACAAAGCCTGCGGTTCAATGCCCTGACGAGAAATTTTCTCATCGTTCGGCCAAGCATTCTCGACTTCGGTTGCGGCCTGGCTCATCTCAAGCCGTTCGTCGACACCCGCTGGCCGGGCTGCGCCTACACCGGCGTCGACATCGTCTCGACATTCATTGTGCACAACCGGGCACTTTACCCGGACGCACGATTCGAGTGCGTCGGGAGCGACAACGTGATCGGCGGGACGTTCGACATCATCGTCGGCTCCGGCGTATTCAACATCGTCTATGACTGCTCCGAGGAAGAACATCAGGAAATCGCGTTCGAAACGATGCAGGCTTTGTTCGAAAAATCACGTCTCGGCATCGCCTTTGACTTCATGACGGACCAGGTCGATTACCGGCAGGAGCGGGCCTGGCATCAGAACATCTTCGCCATGTACAACTTCGCCAGGGAGCGCCTGTCCGCGAAGGTCATCATCGATCAAAGCTACCTGCCCTATGAGCCTATCCGGCGAGTTCTTGAATCATCGGGAATCATTTGTGATTCAAGGAAGGCGATCTGATTCTCGAAGGGATCGCCGATGTGGTCGACAGAAAATCGCGGGCGTTACGACCGCAGCAGGCTTCGCTATCCCAGTGATTTGACCGACGACGAATGGAAACTCGTCGAGCCGCTGATTCCTCCGGGCAAGCGGGGCGGCGGCAAGCGCACGGTTGTCATGCGCGAGGTGGTCAACGGGCTGATGTATATTTTGAGCACGGGCTGCCAGTGGGCCGCGCTTCCGAAGGACCTTCCGCCCAAAAGCACGGTGTACGACTATTTCGACCTGTGGAGTTGGGATCGCACGCTCGATCGCATCCACGAGGCGCTTTACGCGGCGTGTCGCGAACAGGCGTCGCGCGAGGCGAGCCCGACCACCGCCATCATCGACAGCCAGAGCGTGAAAAGCGCCGAAAAAGGGGGCCGCATGATCCGCCGGGATACGACGCTGGCAAGAAGATCAAGGGAAAGAAGCGTCACATCCTCGTCGACACGCAAGGCCTGTTGATGCACGCCATCGTGCACACCGCCGACATCCAGGACCGCGACGGCGGCGCGCTGGTGATGGCGACCCTGTTCGGCATGTTTCCGTTCTTGTTGAAGCTCTACGCCGATGGCGGTTATCGGGGGCCGATATTCCGGCGCGCGTTGAAAAAGGTAATGTCGCGTGTGAACGTCGAGATCGTCAAACGCTCCGACACCGCAAGAAAGTTCGTCGTGTTGCCCAAACGCTGGATCGTCGAGCGCACCTTCGCGTGGCTGGGGAGATGCCGCAGGCTCGCGAGAGATTGGGAAAACTTCAATCAGAAAGCGCTCGCGTTTCTGCGTCTCGCCTCAATCCGGCTCATGCTCCGAAAGCTATGCAATCCAGCGTGATGTGTCCGGATAGACTCTATGAATTCTGCATCACAGTTTTCCGGTGACCGTCACTTAAGGCGGCGCGACTGCTTGGCGCCATGATATGCACCGCTCACGCGAGCATCCGCCGCAGCGCGCCTTCTGTGCGCCGCCAGGGCCGCCGTCGACCTTGGCGAACCTTCAGCGCGATCCGAAATGGGTTTGGCTCTATTGCCGGGCCTGCCCGCACCACGGGCCCGCGGCGGTCGCCCCGTTCGTGATCCGCTGGGGTGCAGATGCCTCGCCTGATCTACTGCGACAGGCAGCGCGATGCACCGGCTGCGGCGGCAAGGGCGCGATGCTGATGAGCCCAAGTTGGGCCGGCAGTCTGGTCGGCTGGCAACCGTTCCCGGTCGATCGGCTGGCCCGCGGGTGAGGCGTTGCCGGGGCCGACGCTCGCCCAAACGGATCGGCCGCCGGCGTGAACCGGCGGCCTCTGGGGATGTTCAAATCTGAACAGGGCTCAGATCGCCGCGAGCTCGGCCCCGCTCACTCCCAACGCACGCGCCCGTAGGCGCCGCCGTAATCCCGCGCGCCGGTCAACTCGCGCAGCCGCCCAACGGCCTCTTGCACCGCGGCGCGCTTGGCCGCCTCTTCGGCCTGCGCCTGCTCGACGGTCCGCTCCGGCCGGATAAAAGGTTGCGGAAGGTCGGCTAATAAGGTTCTACTTCGGAACGTTATTAGCCGGTGCTCGCGATGCCGCTCTCCGATCTACAGTCCGCAATTCTCGAGGTGCTTCCTCGAGCCGATCAGCGGGCTATTCCGGTTGAAGAGATTTTCCGACGTCTGGGCGTCTCGCGGCCGTCCGCTTCGCAGCGCGCAACCCTCTCCAGATCGCTCAGCAGGCTGGCCGAGCGCGATCTGGCGGCGCGCTGGGTTCCCGACGTTTGCCGACCGGGAAAAGGATATTTATGGTCGCGAGCGTCAGGTTGATGCAGGGGAAGCCGTGACGAGACGAGCCGACCAGCCCGAAGAGGCGCGCCAATGGGCAATGACGCGCTATCTGAGCCTCGCCGCGGGTCACCCTGGCCGCCTTTCTCGCACTCGCGCTGGCAGAGCGGCATCTGTGATGGCCAGCAGAACCCCGGCGATCATTTCGATAGTCGCAGTGGTCTTGTCCGCCGCCGCAGTCGCTCAGGAACAGAACACCGTCCAATTGGGCAGTTTTCTGATCACCACCCAAAAGGATCCGCTTAGCGGCAAGGACACTGTCGTCGCGTCGATCGCGTCAGGAACGGGCGTGGTAGGCTTCAAGTGCTCAAATGGCGCCTTGTCGCTGGTTGTCTCCGATCAAGACCACAAGTTCACTGAAGGAGACAAATTCGACGTCAATGTGCGCGTCGACAACCGCGACACTATCGATGAAATCGGCATTGCAATTAGCGGCACGCAAATCGAGGTTCAAAACAACGCCGCCAGGATTATGAACCAAACTCGGGCGGGGCACATAATTTCTGTTGGCATAGATGGCGGTGCGTCGCTCTTCACGATTACTGCCGCGTTTTGGCAGCCTGACAAAGCAATTTCGATGGTCAGGAAGGCTTGCGGACCACCGCCGGCGAAATAGGCCTAGAGCTACCCCGTCTAGTGCGTTGGGAGTGAACGGCGACTGCCCGGGCGTGAGGCTGAGGAAGTGGAAATGATCCTATCGCCAGAGCAAATCAAAGTGGCTCGCTCGTTGCTTGGCTGGACGCAAGAGCAGTTGGCGGGAAACACCGGCGTCAGTGGGACGACGATCAGACATTTGGAGTCAGGACGTCGCCAGCCGTCGGCCCTGATCGTGTCCACGATACGAAGCGTTTTCGAGGCCGCGGGCGTCGCGTTCGATGAGAACGGACGCGCGGGCTTGCGGGTGGGGAAGTGAGCGGCAACGGCGGCCCGGTTCGGCTCTTCGCCGCGCTCAAGCTTGTCGTTCAATGTGCGGCGAAGGGGGTCGGAGCGCCATGCGGTACTTCATATTTCTTTTTGGAGCCCTGATCGCGGGCTACGCATGCGCCGCGATGCCAGCAACCGCGGCGCCGACGTGCTCGGAACGGCAAACGGCCTGCCATCGCTACTGCGATGACAAAATGGCCGCCGTCGCGCAGTGCGATCCGGCCTGCGACGGAATGTTTAGATCGTGTTTGGAAACCGGATGCTGGGATAGTCCCGTAGGGGGCAAAAAATGTGGTTACACTAAAAAATAGCCATGCCCTCAGCGACCGGGATTACGGCCGTTGATGACGGGGGCAGGCCGCGACGGGCTTACTCAGTTGTAGCCCTGCGGATCGCCGGCGCATTTGTCCAATTCTGCTTGTTTGTTTGCGGCTGCAACATGTTTGGCGGCGACTTTCCCGCGGCAAATCCGAGCGTTCTCATGGCTCTTGTCGAGCCGATCGCCGGCGAGAGCCGGACCAACCAGAAGCGACGCGCCGACAATTGCGACGGTCAGAGATTTGAATTTCATCGATCCATCCCCCCTCAGGCGCAAGCCGGGCGCGCCGACGAGCCCAATTCAAATCTGCGACGGTTCAGCGTCCTTGGCAAGCTTGAATCGGACGCTGACAATTGAATGAGGCTGGCGGGCCACTCACTGCCCGCCAGCCGGGCACTCGATCGATCTGCTGGGATCCAAAGGCGCGCCCGCCGGCGAGCATACAGCCGATTGCGGTGGTGCGCGAGACGTCGCCCCTCAGGCATGCGTCGGATCGCTCGGCGGCGGCCCGGACGACGCGGATGTCAGCCATTAAGTCACGAACACCTTCGTCGCCAGATTGGTGACGTCCGCGTTGCCGCCGGTATCGAGCCTGCCCTGCTTGGGCGCCGGCAGAAGGTCGCCCGTCCCCAGATTGCACTTGCCCCGAAGATTGATCGTCGGCGCCGTGATAGTGACCACGCCGCCGGCCGCGATGGTCAGCCTTCCCGGCGTGTTGACCCCCATCCAGACTTGCCGGAAATCCTAAACAATTGCAGATTTGGCTTGGATAGGCGGGGCGGCGTGTCGCTTGTGGGCATGGCCCTCAAACTCGTCCCGTAAAAATCAAGCCGGCTCACTCATGCACCGCCCGCGGCGAGCTTCCTAGATGCAGTGATGGAGGGTTCGATGGCAAACGACGACGGCGGCTCGCTCCAGCCGGGCTTCTCCTTTTACTTCGTATCGTATGACGTCGCGGACAATGTCGTAGCGCAGAGGCCTGAGAGCGACCGCTGTCACGTTCAAATTGTGCCTTCGGGGCAGGACCCGTATACGGCTGCCGGTCACGCAGGATCATGGCTCGGAAGCGCAGGCAAGCAAAATATTTCTGGACTCTATCTTGTCGGCCATGGCGGTCCCGGGTCGCTCACCTTGGGGCAAAATATAACTAGCGCAAATGTTGCGCCGCTCGGTGGTTGGCTGTCTTCGTTTCTCGACTCCGCCGCTGTCGTTCAAATCCTGGGGTGCGCCTGCGCCGCTAACTCAATGCAAACCATTAGCGGATACGAAATGGGGCAACAAAATCCCCCAAGTAGCGGGTCCAATGACGACGGGCAGCATAATGGCTATAATTTGCTTTTCCAGCTGGCGAAGGCCTGCCAACGGAAAGTTGAGGGAGCCTTAAACGGTCAATCAATAGTTCCTTTGGGGCTAAAGATGGGTTGCCGCCGGGTATATCCAAATGGAACTGACGAGCATTTCGAAGGCGGCGGCATACCGGACCCAATTTAGGAAGCACCGGGACACGGTCGGACTCAATGACGGGGGCCGACCGAAAACCGGGGTTGTGGATACCCCGGTTCCTGGCCCCCCAACTCTTTCCTCGCAAGGTATCGATAGGAACGTCGCCAAGCAGGCGCGGACGCTTGGTGCGCCGTTCACCATGGTGCCGCGTTAACCTTGAAGTTTCGTGCAAGTTTTACGCTTAATGCTTCAACCGACGACGCGCGTGTCTCCGCGCTCCGCCGGCCAGGGCCGCCGAGCGCCCAGCCAAAGTTATCGGCGGCCCGCCGAGCGCAAGGCGGGCCAGTTGCTCGCCGAAATGCGCGAGACAGGAGCGCGCGAAGATCGCGGGCGCCGCGAGCAAATGTCACCGGCAGTTACATTAACCGATCTCGGCGTCTCTCGGATGCAATCGCACCGCTGGCAAAGCTCGCCCAAGAAAAAGGCCGCCTCGAGACGGGCGGCCGGAGTTCTTTAGGAGCGCCACTTGCTTACGGTCTGGGGGGAGCCTGCGCATCGAGCGCGGCTTGCCGGTCTCGCAAGCGGGCGCCGCGGCCACCGGGCTGTCACCTCGGGAACAGCGCAACGCGCGACGGCCGGCGATGATGCTCCCACGAGAACGGTCGACGGGGCGAATGATCGTCCGGACCGCAGCTCGAAAGGGAGTAATGACCATGTCACGCTCGATAAACACGACTGCAATCATCGCCGCATTGGGCGCCCTTGCGCTCTCCACTGGCGCGCAGGCCGGCAGCGGCAACCCGACTCCGAAACCCGTGCCTGTTGCGTCGCCCAAGAGCACGACGCCCAATTTGCCCGGAACCACCATTTCAGCTGTGCAACCATATGCAGGTCGGACCTGCGGAAATACCCCCGCGGGCTATGACTGCTTTGTCTCGTATGGCTCCAAAACGACGCCGCCGGCTGCAACCAAGCTGCCGACCATCACCACAACGTCTCAGCCGGCATATGGACTGACCGTGAACACAGCGCCGGCGTCGGGGGCGTTCCAGAGCAATCACAATACGGCCCTGGCCATCAAGGCTCAGATGGAGGTCAACGCGGCGAATTCCACCGGACAGATTCCCCCGTTCCTCTCCAACTTGCAGTTCGGATCGGACGGCCTACCCATTTTCGCTCCGCCCGCTAAGCCAACCAACACAACCGTGATGACCGCGACTTATCGACTTCCGCCCCCGCGGCCCCCCTCCTATCTGACCTCGCAGTCGAGCCCTCCGCCGCGAACCGGGAACCCGCAAGCCGTCGGCGGGATCATTACGCCCTTGGTCAAACTTCTCATCGAGAGACTCACCCGGTCGTCGCAGAGCGAGACAGGCGGCAACATGTCCGGCGACGGCGGCGAGCCCAATAGCGGTGGCAACAATGGCAACAGCAGCTCGAACAGCTCGAACAGTTCGACCAATGCGGAAGGCCCCTCCGATGGTGGAATATACGGCCCGAACAGTGAGGGTTTCGGACGCGGAACCGAGACGATGACGAATTCCGAGCCGGAAGGCGGCGAAGCGGCGCCCTAAGCCAAGCGGCCAAGCTTCCCTGCTCGTTTGCTCGTCGGGGAAGCAAGAAGGCTGGCGCAAGTGGTCTGCGCCGGCCCTTTCATTTCACGTCTGAATCGACGCATTCGCCGCCCGGTGGTTGGATGGAGACAGATGGACGGTTGAGCGGCGTCGCTCGAATCGACTCGCTCGCCGGCCGGTGGTTAGCTGGCCGAAGCGGGAGGGGGCGATGGACTGGCCGCTGACGTTCCCGGACTGGCTAACGGTCGACCGGGCGATCGCCATTGCCAGCGTTCTCGCAGCCGTCGGCGCCGCGCTTCTATCATGGCAAGGACTTCGTTTCGCCAAGAGGACACAGCAAGAGAGCGCGAAAACCAAGTTGCCTCAAGTTGTTCTCACTGTTTTTGGGCAACGCGACGATGGCTGGAGGCCAGCGATTATCCGCACGCCAAAAATCCACCAACTCGATCACTTGATGGTTTCGTTGAGCGCGCCGAAGCCTTGGGTATTGCGTAGGCCGGGGGCGTCAACCGGCCCCCTTCCTTCAAAAGAGCCGTCATCGGAACCCCCTGCATCAACTTTGTCGATCAATTGGGAGGTCTTTCCTGTCGACTTGCAATACAACGTGCTTCCGTTTTTCATGCACGAGGCCAGGTCGCTGTTCAAAAGGAAATCCAAGACGGTCTCCATTCGATTGATGGTGGAGGAAAAATCAACCAGGCGCTTACGGACAGAGATTCCGATTATAAGCAATGTGCTGCCTTGAGCAGCGATCGTCGTTAGCAGAGCTGTTTCGATATTCATCGATTATTCCCGTCGAGCAACCTCACCCCACGCCCGTCCCATTTGATTGTGCTCACGTGTAGGCATAGTCCGGGCTCGTCGGCATGCTCGAGCCGTCGAAGCGGCCGGTGCTGCTCACGGTGCGATCGCGGCGAAGCCGACGGTGAGCGGCGTTCGCCGCGTCAAGCGCCTTGCGCGCCTTCTGGTCGCCGGTCTCGGCGGCAAACGAAAGCCGCTGGCGCTCCTTGCCGAGCTCGATCTCGCGCTCGCGCACAACGCCGAGCCGGGCGGTGAGTTTTTTTACCGTCGCACGTGCTTCGTCAACTGTGGTCATCAAGCCCTCCTGATCGTAAAACCGCTCGAGCGGCGATCGGCCGCGACCCGCGCCTCGGCGCCGCCGGTGAATGTCGACGATTCCGGGAAATATCGATTCGAGTGCGCCGGTCTCAGGATGATCGGCGCCACGATCGGAACGTCCTGGACGACGCCCAACATCAACTCGGTGAACACCCAGACCAACGCGTCGACCCTGTCCGGGCTGTAGCCGGCGCGCCCGCGGTCGAAGTCCGTCGTGAAGGCGCACATCTGGTCCTCGAGCACCTCCAACGCGCCTACATGGTGGATGCGCCCCTGCTCGTATAAGGCGGCGATCGGCTCGGCGCGCACCACCTTGCCGCGCGAAGCGTGAACGGCGCGAAACGCCGCCGTCGCATCCACCTGGCGCAGCACCTGCTCCACCATTTCTCCGCCGTTGTTCACTTCGGCAACGATCCGATCGGCTTCATGGCGATGATACGCAGCGACGGCGACACGCGCCCACTCATGGGGAGCATATCGCCCGCTGAGATCCTCGAGCACGTAGCCGCGATCGTCATGCCCGACGCCGGCGACGATGATCCCCGTCTCGTCGGAATCCTCGCCGCTCTTAACCGCCGGATCGATCGCCACAACGATTTGCTTCAATTCCGGCGCGCGCTCGCGGCGAGCGCGGTCGATCCATTCCCGTTGCCACAAACTGCCGGGGACGTCGTCGAGAATTTCCGCCTGCAATTCCTGCCGGCCAAGCCGCGTCCCCTGATACCTCTTCGTGATCTCGGACAAAAATGACGGCGCCAGATTCGCCGCATTCTCGAACGTCGAACCGCGCGTTACGAAGACGTCCTTGCCCTCGCGGTCAACGAGCCCTCGAATGATTTTCGTCGGCTTCGGCGTCGTGGTGACAATGGCCCGCGGCCGCTTGCCCCGCCGCAGCCCGAACATCGCCTGATCCCATGCCTCCGGGTAATTCCACGCCGCAAGCTCGTCCGCCCAGACGAAGTCATGTTCCGGCCCGCGCAGTCGCTCCGGCTCGTCCGCGGAGTAGGTTGTCGCGATGGCGCCGTTCGGCCAGGTGAGCCGCCGCTTGCTCGGCTCATACTCCGGCCGGTCGTGCTTCGGCGACGTCGCAAGGACGCCGCTCGCCCCTTCAACCATCGTGTCGCGGACGTCGGCCGCCGTCGCACCGACGATCGCCATGCGCGTGCAGCCCGCGAGCTTCTGCAGGCGCACCGTCTCCGACCCGGCGCGCGTTTTCCCGAAGCCGCGCCCGGCCAGGATGAGCCATACGAACCACCAGTCGCCAAGCGGCGGAAGCTGCGACGGCCTCGCCTGCAGCGTCCAGTCGCCGGCGAGCGTGTCGGCCAGGCGTCCAAACGCGCTCGCATCATTCCGCCGCTGCATGGAAGCCTCCCGCATGCGGAAGGGTGATCAGGGAATGGCCTCGGCTGTCCGCCGGCTCGTCATCTGCCTCGATCTCACGAAGGCCCGCCACAACCTCGCGCAGGGCGTCCGGGAAGCCGCGCAGCCGATCGAGCAGCATCGCCTCCAGCCTGGCGAAGGCGGCCGAATTGACGAACACGGCGGTATTGTTGTTCACCGTCAGACTGCCGATCGCCGACAGCTCGCCGGTGATGCGGCCGATCTCGCGTAGGACTTCCGTCGCCCGGCCGGCCAGCACCGCGACGCGATGTCCGTCGTTGACCGAGGCGGCTAGGACAAGCTGTTGAATGACGCTTGACCGGACAAGGGCGAGATAGTTGAGCAGGCTACCGCCTTCCTTCGCGGCGCGCTCGGCTACTTCGGCAAGAGGAACGTCGGCGAGATAGAGCGATCGGGCTTCGATTGACACGTGCTTTTGCATGTGTCGCCAGAGGGCGTCCCGATGCACGCCGTCGATCTTCGCCGCGATCGCGTCCAGTGAGCAACCAGAAACGCGCAGCATTTCGATCTCATGCCGGGCCGGATGGCGGCAGATCGTGCACGTCTGGCGAAAGGCGATGGTCTTCCTGGTCGGCATAGGCTCGCTGCGAAAATCTGTCGCGGTTTGCAACCCAAAGCACAGACGAAACACGGACGCAACATGGTCGCGACATGACTTCGTTAGCCATTGGTAACGCTTGCAAATAAATGCGACTAGCGGATAGGTTATCCGACAAAATATTTGCTCTGATGGCCGATTGGCTGTCGCTCGGGAGCCGGCGCGGATATAGCCGCCAGCACTTCATAAAAGTCGGCGCGTCGCGGTTGCGGTCCCAATCCCGTTGCGGGCGGTTGGGCGCGCGCTCGTGCGTTTCCTCCGCGGGCGGCCGGGCCGGGGCACCCGGCGCGCTCGAAACGCCGGCGAGGGGGACATAGCGTGGGCTTTGACCTTATGGCAGGCCCCGAGCGGTTGTCTGATGTGCGGCCCCGGCCCGATATCTAGATAGTAGTGGCACTTTCTACACTGGCGATGTAGTGGCACTTTCTGCCACTGGGGAATGTCGTTTTCAGTGTCACTTTCTGCCACTGAAACGCGTCACAAACTGCCACTGGAATTTTATTTTTGGACGATGGCTGCGGCTTCCCGGTGCGCTCCCGTTGGGAGCCGATCGGGACAGTGTTGGGAGGCGCATGGCGAGTTCTACACTAGGATATCTACACCGCCGCCAGATGCCTCTTGGCGGCCGTCCGCCCAGCCTCCCTGCGTTGGCCGCGAGCAACCTTCTCCGGGTCGGCGTCATTGCGCGCGGCGCTCGCCAACGTCTCGGCTTGTTCGATCGTCTCGATTCGGCGCCATTCGTGAGATCCATCGCCCGTGTCGTCCTTGGTGTGGCGGAAGGTGAGCCGATAGAAACTCGGCTGCCGAAATTGCGCGTTGCCGGCGCAACCGCGCTGCGTCAAGCGGATGAAACCGAGCGCCTCAAGCTCGCGGACGGCCGGCGCGATCGAACGTCGGTGCAGGCCATATCGCTCGAAATCGTCGTATGTGCATGGCAATTGGCCATTGTCCGCCCCACCATGATGCGCGTGCTCGATCTCGATTCTGGCCAGCACCTGATGGGCGCCGCGGCTCAAGGCGCGATAGGCTGGGCTTTCCAACATGGCGATCGGCCGGGCGGCGAACTGCCCGGCGATTGCATTTCTTCGGCCACGCGCCTTGGCCATGACGTCAATCCGGCAGATAGCGCTGGAGCGCCGCGATGAGCTGCGGAAGGAACGTGGGTTGAATGTAGACGTAGGGGTCGTCTTCGCCGAGGGCGGATTCCTGGCGGATGACGACGGCACCGAACGGGTTGACGTAGACCGCGGTCGCAGGCTGAGAGCCGATGACGACGTCGGGACTGTTAGCGCGCCAACACCATTCAGCATCGTCCGTCGACGGCGGCGGCGGCGGCGCACATGCAGTCGTTGGAGACGCGGCCGCGTTCATGTCGGCGAAGGGCAGACGAGGCGCTTCGCTCATGTCCGCCTCCCAATGGACGCGTTGAGCACCGCGCCGACAGCCGCCTTCTCCTTTGCGAACGACCCAAGAATGCGGCCGTCAGGACCCTCGGCAATCCACCCCGCGTCTGAAGGATGAATATGGCCAGCGAGTTCTCGCCCGCGGTAGACGGCTTTCGCGCAAGCGCTGACAAGGGCGCGATCTACGCGGCGAGCCGCGCGCGCGTTCATATGCGCCCCCCTGTGGCCAGCCGATGGCGACGCGCGAGGGCAGGCTTGAGTTGCGGCTATTTTTGGGGTAAGTCTCCGAACGATTTGCTCCCCTGCAAAATCATTCGGAGCGGCCCCGCGTTCACCAGGCGCGGGGTTTCGCTTTTGTGAGGCCATGTCTCAAGCGGCCTCCCCTTTGGCGGGCGACGCTTCGCCGCGCATGGCGGCGCGGAGCTCAGCGCGCGTCGACTGCCAGATGTCCCCGACCTTGCGGGCGGGGATCAGGCCCCTCTCAAGAAGATAGAACGTCTGGCGCTGGGAGCGATTAATTTCGCGCCCGATTTCGGCGGCGCCCCAGACGACGTCAGATTCGCGCGTGGCCGTAGTCGATTGGTCCGTAAGCAGCATGTCGGTCGCTCCAAATAATTGCGAACGACAGCCGATTGTGTCGATGGTTTACATTTCGTCGCTCGAAAACCTTCGAAAACCCTCGGAAAGGGTTTTCGAGGAATCCGACAGTCCGCCTCTAAGCGCCTGTTTCCGCAGCAATCTCTCTAAGGATGCGTGACACGTGCGACCGAAGGGCGGTCTCCATGACGCGCTCGCCTCGCTTTTGCAGCGCGTTTTCGACGAACCTCATCGCATCGGTCACGGTTCGCCAATCGGCAGGGCCTTCTCGATCCGGCGGCCCGCGCCGATCGATCTCCAGCCGCAGCATCTCTTTGACAGCGTCCCAATCCGCCGCCGGCGGGCGGCCGCCCCCGCGCTTCGTATTCGACGACAGCGGCGCCCCCTGAAATAGCGCCCGGAGTTTCGCGCGATCGAAGATTGGCGTCTCGACGAGCATACGATCCCGGATCGGGATCAGGACTTCGCCTGTCTCCCAGTCGACCCGAGAGTCAGCGAACCGCGAACGCCAGGCCGCCGGCGACGCAGGCGGCGGGTTCAGGACCAGAGCGGCCCGCTGAAGGGCAAAATCCTTGTCCCGGTCTCCTGCTGCGACAACAAAGTCGGAAGCCTCGCGGAGCGACCAAAGTGGCCTCGGTTCTTCGACCAAAAGGCCATCGCAGAGCGCATCCGTAATGGTGCGGCGCGCATCGCCTTCGGCAACGGGAGGGCACACCAACGCGACGGCCTGCGGCAAGATCGCAAACCTCGCTTCCGGCGCCGACAGCTTTGAATCGTAAGCGAGCCCCATGTTGCATGGCATGTCGCAGGGAGTTGCCGCCTGTCAATGGGAACCATTGAAAATATTGTGGAATGTCTCGCAACATGACGCAACATAAAAAGGCCGCCAAACGGAGCGGCCTGAGCGAGAAAACATAACAATATCAAGTGGCTGGGGGACCTGGATTCGAACCAAGATTGACGGAGTCAGAGTCCGCAGTTCTACCGTTGAACTATCCCCCAAGCGGCGTGCGCATGGGAAGTGCGGCTAGATAGCGAACCGCGGCGCGCGAGGCAAGAGCCGTCGCAGCGGGCGAACGGCGTTGATCGGCGACGCCAATTTCGCTACGGGAAGGTCGCGGCTTGCCGCGGCCGGCGGCGGGGCAGGGCGGCGCGGCGCCTCGTCGCTTTGGCGAATTGCGCCGGCGAGCTCCAGAAGAGGGCTGATTTCATGGCGTTGCAGAAAATTCTGGTCGCCCAGGGCGGCGGCCCGACCGCGGTGATCAACCAGTCGCTGGTCGGCGTGGTGCAGGAGGCGCGGCGCTATTCCGAGGTCGGCGCGGTCTATGGCGCGGCCTATGGCGTGCGCGGCATCGTCAACGAAGACCTCGTCGATCTCGGGCGGGAGAGCGACGCCAATCTCGAAGCTGTCGCGGCGACGCCGTCCGCCGCCCTGGGCTCGACGCGCGACAAGCCCGACTTGAAATATTGCCAGGAGATTTTCGCGGTCCTCAAGGCGCACGAAATCACCCAGTTCCACTACATCGGCGGCAACGATTCCTCCGACACGGTGCGCATCGTCAGCGAAGAGGCGAACAAGATCGGCTACCCCCTTCGCGCCATGCACATCCCGAAGACCATCGACAACGATCTCGTCGGCAACGACCACACGCCGGGGTTTCCGTCGGCCGCGCGGTTCGTGACGCAGGCGTTCATGGGGGTCAATCTCGACAACGCCGCGCTGAGGGGCGTCTATTGCGCTGTTATCATGGGCCGCCACGCCGGCTTTCTCACGGCGGCCTCGGCGCTGGCGCGCGCCTTTCCCGGCGACGGCCCGCACCTGATCTACCTGCCGGAGCGCACCTTCGACACCGACCGTTTTCTCTCGGACGTGAAGGCTGCGTTCGATCGCCACGGGCGCTGCATCATCGCAGCTTCTGAAGGGATTCACGACGAGAAGGGGATGGCGATCATCACCAGGCTCGCCGGCGCGGTCGAGAAGGACGCGCATGGCAATGTGCAATTGTCCGGCACCGGCGCGCTCGCCGACCTGCTCTGCGAGGAAATCAAGTCCAAGCTTGGCATCAAACGGGTGCGCGGCGACACATTTGGCTATCTGCAGCGCTCGTTCGCCGGCTGCGTGTCCGACGTCGATCAACGCGAAGCGCGCGAGGTCGGTCGGAAGGCGGTGGAATACGGCATTCGCGGCGACCGCGACGGCTCTGTTTCGATCCGGCGCATCGGCGACTATCAGGTCGACTATCCGCTGATTGCGCTTGGCGACGTCGCCGGCAAGACGCGCGTGATGGAGGATGCATTGATCGCCCCGGCCGGCAACGACGTTACGGCGGCCTTCGCGGACTATCTACGCCCGCTGCTGGGCTCGGGCCTGCCCAAGGTCGCGCGACTGGAGGCGGCCCGGATTCCAAAAGTCCTGAAGAAATAGCGGGCGCCGCCGCCCGCCGGCTCACACCGTGAAGCTGACGCCGCAGCCGCAGGACGCGACCGCATTGGGGTTCTTCACCTTGAACGATTGCCCCATGAGATCGTCGACGAAATCGACCTCGGAGCCCTTCATATATTCAAGCGACACGGAATCGACGAGGATCACCGCGCCGTCGCGCTCGATAACGAGATCGTCCGCGGCGCGCGCCTTGTCGATATCGAACGCGTATTGAAAACCCGAGCAGCCGCCGCCCTTGACTGAGATGCGAAGCGCCGCGCCATCCTCGGCGCCCAAAATCTTGCGCAGCCGTTGGGCGGCGCTGGCGCTCATCGACACCGCCGGCGAATCGCTTGTAGAGGAAAGGGCCTGGCTCATTCTGCTCTCGTTGACGCGGGGCGCTTGCCCCGGCGGCGCTAAGATAGAGATTGTGCGGGCGCGGTTCAATGCTCGCTGAAGGGCGACGGATGCAGGGCAGCGAGCAGACGGGCGGCTACCGGGCGCCCTACGCGGCCGACCCCGGCGCTTCGCGCGGGCGCCTCCACCTGGAAGCGCCATCGCCGACACGCACGCCTTTCCAGCGCGACCGCGACCGCATCGTCCATTCCACCGCCTTCCGCCGCCTCGCTCACAAGACGCAGGTCTTCGTGCTCTACGAAGGCGACCACTTCCGCACCCGCCTGACCCACACCATCGAAGTCGCGCAGATCGCCCGCGCGCTGGCCAAGGCTCTGGCGCTCGACGACGACCTCGCCGAGGCGATCGCGCTCGCCCATGACCTTGGCCATACCCCGTTCGGCCATACCGGCGAGGAGGCCCTGGATGCGTGCATGGCGCCGTTCGGCGGCTTCGACCACAACAGCCACGGCCTGCGCATCGTGACCGAACTCGAGCGCCGCTACGCCGATTTCGACGGGCTCAACCTGACCTTCGAGACGTTGGAGGGCCTGGTGAAGCACAACGGCCCGCTGATCGACCAGCGCGGGGCGCCGCTGGCCCGCTGGCGCGCGCGCGGCGTGCCGGCGGCGATCGTCGCCTGCGACCAGCGCCTCGGCCTCGACCTTGCCTCGTTCGCCAGCCTGGAGGCGCAGGCGGCGTCCATCGCCGACGATATCGCCTATGACGCCCACGACATCGACGACGGCCTGCGGGCCGACCTGTTCGATTTACGGGCGTTGCGCGGGGTTTCCTGGATCGGCCGATTGCTCGACGAGATCGCGGCGCTTCATCCCGGCCTCGAACGCCCCCGCGTGATCCATGAACTGGGGCGGCGGATCATCACCGGGTTCATCGAGGACGCCATCGCGGAAAGCCGGCGGCGCATCGCCGAGGCGGATGTGCGCACGATCGACGATGTGCGCGCGGCGGGACGCCCGCTCGTCGGCCTGTCCCCGGCGTTCGCGGCGGCCGACGCCGAGATCAAGAGCTTTCTGTTCGCCAATATGTACCGCCAGACGGACGTGACGCGCGTGCGGGCGATGGCGGATCAGGTGGTGCGCCGGCTGTTCGCCGCTTTCATGGCGGACCCCAAGGCGATGCCGCGCGAATGGGCGGAAGGCGCGGGCGCGTCTGAGGCTGACCGCGCGCGATCGGCCTCAGACTATATCGCGGGCATGACCGACCGCTTCGCGATCGCCGAGCACCGCCGCCTTTTTGACGAGGCGCCGGAGTTGCGTTAGAGCGGCGACGACTTCGGCAGGCGGATTTGATGAATTTATTCGTGGATTTTCAGCAACGGGTCGCAGCTTTGCTGGCGGGCGCGATCGAGGCGGGCGTTTTGCCTGATACGCTCGATCTCGGGCGCTTTGTCGTCGAACCGCCGCGCGACTCCACGCACGGCGACCTCGCGACCAACGCGGCGATGGTCTACGCCAAGGAGGCGGCGGCGAATGGTTCGAATCCGCGCGCGCTCGCCGTCGAGAATCGCGGCGGGCCTCGCAGAATTCCCTGACGTCGAGCGGGCGGAAGTCGCGGGACCCGGCTTCATCAACATCCGCCTGAAGCCGGAGGTCTACGCCGGCGTGCTGCGCGCCGTGCTGAACGAAGGGCCGCGCTTCGGCGCCGGCGTCCCCGGGCGCGGCGATCGCATCAATGTCGAATATGTCAGCGCCAATCCGACGGGACCGATGCACGTCGGCCACGCGCGCGGGGCGGTGTTCGGCGATGCTTTGGCCAGTCTGCTCGACTTCGCGGGCTTCCCGGTGGCCCGCGAATATTACGTCAACGACGCCGGCGCGCAGGTCGACACGCTCGCGCGTTCGGCCTACCTGCGCTACCTCGAAGCCTTGGGGGATGAGATCGGCCCCATTCCCGAGGGGCTTTACCCCGGCGACTATCTCGCGCCGGTCGGGCAGGCGCTGGCGCGCGAATTTGGCGACCGTCTGCGCGAGACGCCGCCCGAGGAATGGCTGCCGGTCGTCCGCTCGCGCGCGGTCGACGCGATGATGGCGATGATTCGCGAGGATCTGAAGGCGCTCAAGGTCGTCCACGACACATTCTCGTCCGAGCGGGCGCTGACCGGCGCCGACGGCGGCGTCGACCGGGTGCGCGCGGTGATCGAGGATTTGCGGGCGCGCGGGATCGTCTATGTCGGACGACTGGAGCCGCCCAAGGGCGCGCCCGCCGAGGATTGGGAAGATCGCGAACAGACGCTCTTTCGTTCGACCGAATTTGGCGACGACGTCGACCGCCCGCTGATCAAGAGCGACGGCGCCTACACCTACTTTGCGACCGACATCGCGTACCACAAAAGCAAGGTCGATCGCGGCTTCACGAGCCTGGTGGATGTCTGGGGCGCGGACCACGGCGGCTATGTCAAGCGCATGCAGGCGGCGGTGGCGGCGGTATCCGACGGCCGGGCCACGCTCGATGTGCGCCTGTGCCAGTTGGTGCGGTTGATGCGCGCTGGCGAGCCGGTGAAAATGTCGAAACGTTCCGGGGACTTCGTGACATTGCGTGAAGTTGTCGATGAAGTCGGCGTCGACGCCGTCCGCTTCATGATGCTGCTGCGCAAGAATGACGCGCCGCTCGATTTCGACCTCGCCAAAGTCATCGAGCAGAGCCAGGACAATCCGGTCTTTTACGTGCAATACGCCCATGCGCGCGGTTGCAGCGTGCTGCGTCAGGGGCGGGCGACCTTTCCCGATCTGGATCTGTCGCCGCCGCGCTCTGGCCGGCGCCGATTTCTCAGGTATCGACGATGAAGGCGAGCGCGCGATCCTGCGGCTGCTCGCGCAGTTCCCGCGCGCCGTCGAACAGGCGGCGGCGGCGCGCGAACCGCACCGCATCGCCTTCTACGCGCATGACCTCGCCACCAGCTTTCACGCCCATTGGAACCGCGGCAATGACCTGCCGCATTTGCGTTTCGTTAACGAAATTAATAGAGATTTGACAATTGCTCGAATGGCGCTGGCGACGTCGGTGACCCGGATTTTGGCCTCGGCGCTGGCGATTTTGGGCGTCGCGGCGCCCGAGGAAATGCGTTAAGAGTATTTACGTTTCTATTTTCAACGCGGAACGGTCAAGCATTCGCCTCAGTGCGCTTGCAAGAGGGTTTGGCGTTCTGATCATGGCGAGGGTCTCAGCGCGTGATTTTTGACGGATATCGCGTCACCATGCAGCGAGGTTTTCGATGAACAACTCGGCGCTGAAGGTTGTTCCCCAGGTCAATCTCGACGAGTTCGAGAGAAGGCTGCGGGCGGCGGGCGCGCCCGCCGGCGCGCAAGAGGATCCGCTCGACGAGCTGGCGCGTTTGGTCGGGTTGGACGCGACTGCGGGCAAGCCCGCCGGCGATGCGACGCGGCGCCGCGCCGCCGGCGCCTCCCCCTCCAGCGCGTCTGCCTCATATCGACGAGCAGACCAGCGACAGAGGCGGGTTTGATCGCCTTTTGCGCATCGACTTTGGCGATCCGCAGCCGGACGCGCAGGGCGCGCCGTCGCACGAGTCCCATGACGACGAGGCGCCTGCGCGACATGATGCGCCGGCGGCCGACGCCGCGCCTGTCGAGGACGTCCGGGAGCAGGCCGCGCAATGGGCGGCCGATTCACCGCCGCCGCCGCGCCGGTCCGGCAGGGTGAAATTGACGGTAGGGGTGCTGGTTGGCCTTGGGGCGGCCGGCCTCGTCGGCGCATGGGCGGTCAAGGGAGCGCCAGGGTTGCCGAAAACGCCGCCAATGATTTTGGCGGTCGACGGCCCGACCAAGGTGCAGCCGCCGTCGCAGGAGACCGTCGCCTCGCCCAACGATTCAGCCTCGATGCTCCTGAAGGACCAAACCAACAAGCCGGCGCCGGTCAAGCTTGTCTCCAACGAGGAGCAGCCGGTCGATCTGCAGCAGCAGGCGCCGCGCCGGCAGCGCCATCCGACGCCGCGGCGTCGGCTTCGGCGCCCGTCCAGCAAGGCGCCGCGAGGGGGATCGCCGCTTTGGCGACTGTCGCCGCCACGGCGGCTCCGCCGGCCGCCCCCGCGCCGTTTCCCGAACCCAAGCGCGTGAAGACGGTTTCGGTGCGGCCCGACGGATCGCTGATCGCCAACGCCGCCGTCCAATCGACTGACGCTGGTCCGTCCGTCGTCCCTCAGGACGCGCGCCCATCGGCGCCGCTCGCCTACGCGGCACCCGCCAGCGAAGCGCCGGTCGCCGCGGTCCCGGCTGCCGACACGGCGCCGCCCGCTCCGGTTTCCGTTCCCGCCGCCGCTGCGCCGGTCGCCGCTCCCGCCGCGGCGGCGGCTGCTCCTGTCGACCCGGCTCCGACCGCCACGGCGACCAACGTCTCTGAAACCTCCGGCGAATTGGCGATGCCCCGTCCGTCGGACGTCCCGGTGCCGAAGGCGCGCCCGTCGTTTGGCGCCCTGGCGCAACCGGCCACACCCAAACTTGATCTGCCGGCGAAGCCCTCGGCCAAATCGACCGCGCGCGTGCCGATCGCCAAGATCGACACGACCGTCGCCGGCGGCAGCAATCCGGCGCCCGAATCGCCGTTGCAGCTGGTGCCTAACCTGCTTGGATCGGTCGCCCGGGCGGTCGGCGCCCAGCCGGCGACCCAGGTCGCCGCGGCCGACCCGGTGGCGACTTCGACGACGACGGCTTCCGCCGCGGCGACGCCGGCGGCCAAGGCTGACGGGGCCTACGCCGTCCAGCTCGCCGCGCCGGGCAGCGAGCAGGAAGCTCAAAGCATGTCGACCCGCCTCCAGGCCAAATATACCTCCGAGCTCGACGGTCTGCAGCCGACCATTCACCAAGCTGACGTGAACGGCCGGTCGATCTATCGCGTCCGGGTTAGCGGCTTGTCGAAGGCGGACGCTGTGGCGTTGTGCGTCAAACTCAAGGCGGCCGGCGGCGACGCCGCCTGCTTTGTCGCCAAGAACTGAGTCGCCAAGAACTGATCAGGCCATCCGCCGGCCCTGCGTGACCATCGAAGGCTCATGACCCTTGCGTTCATCTGCGGTTGTGCGGGGACCGCTCTCACCCCCGAGGAGCGCGCCTTCGTCCGGCAGAGCGGACCTTGGGGCTTGATTCTGTTCAAGCGCAACGTTGCCGACCCCGACCAGTTGCGGGCGCTGACGGGGTCATTTCGAGATTTGGTCGGCCGCAGCGACGCGCCGGTGCTCATCGATCAGGAAGGCGGCCGCGTGCAACGCATGGGACCGCCGCACTGGCCGGCCTATCCCGCCGCCGCCCGCTTCGAGAAGACCGGCGACCTCGATCGGGCGAGCGAGACGGCGCGAATTTCCGCCCGGCTGATGGCCTGCGATCTTCGCGACGTCGGCGTCAACGTCGATTGCGCGCCGGTTCTGGACGTAGCGCAGCCGGGCGCGCATGCGGTGATCGGCGAGCGCGCCTGGTCCAGCGATCCCGTGCGGGTCGCCGCCTTCGGCCGGGCGGTCGCGCAGGGCCTGACGGCCGGCGGCGTCGCGCCGGTGATCAAGCATATTCCCGGCCACGGACGCGCCAACGTCGACAGCCATCTCGAACTGCCAATCGTGGCCGCGAGCCGCGCTGAACTCGAGGCCCGTGATTTTTCTCCCTTCGCCGCGCTGCGTGACCTGCCGATGGCGATGACCGCGCATGTCGTTTACCGGGCGATTGATCCGGATCGACCCGCCACCACGTCGCCGACCGTCATCGGAGAGATCATTCGCGGGAGCATCGGGTTTGACGGGCTGCTGATATCCGACGATCTGTCGATGAAGGCGCTGGGCGGCCCGCTGGGCGCCCGCGCCGCCGCGGCGTTCGCGGCGGGCGTCGATATCGCGCTTCATTGCAACGGCGATCTGGCTGAGGCGCGAGAGGTTGCGCAGAGCGCGCCCGAATTGTCCGGCGAGGCGCTGCGGCGCGCGCGCGCAGCGCTGGCGTGGATCGCCGGCGGCGCCGAACCGTTCGATGCGCAACGGGCGAGGGCCGAAGTCGCGGCGGCGTTCGAGCCGGCGCGCGTCGGCTGAGGCCGCGCGCCCGCCGACGACGGTGGACTTCGCCGCGCGGCGCTTGCGATCGCCAGCCTCGCCGGTCAACACTATTGCACGCGCACAAGAGGTGATTCGTGGCGGCCCAACTGGCTTTCGAAACGGAGGAGCGGATCGATCGAGGCGAAAGCGAGCCGTCGTTCGTGGTCGACGTCGACGGATTCGAGGGGCCGCTCGACCTGCTGCTGGAGCTTGCGCGCCGGCAAAAGGTCGATCTGGCGCGCATTTCCGTTCTCGCGCTGGCGGAACAATATCTCGCGTTCATCGAACAGGCGCAGCGCGTCAGGCTGGAGCTCGCCGCCGACTATCTGGTGATGGCCGCCTGGCTCGCCTATCTCAAATCCCGCCTGCTGCTGCCGGAACCGCCGAGGGCGGAGGAGCAGGGCGCGGCGGAACTCGCCGAAGCGCTGGCGCGCCGGTTGCGGCGACTTGAGCAGATTCGCGTGGCTGCGGAGAAGCTGGTCAACCGGCCGACGCTTGGACGCGATTTCTTCGCGCGCGGCTCTCCGGAGTCGATCGCGGTCACTCCGCGGTCGCAATATGAGGCGAGTCTCTACGATCTGCTGGCCGCGTACGCCCGCCAGCGCCAGAAGCACGCGCGCGCGCGCGTCCAGTTACGAAATCGGGTCGTATGGTCGCTGACCGAGGCGCGCGAGGCGTTGTCGCGACTTCTTGGCGCCGCGGTGGACTGGATCGAAATGGACAATTGGTTGATCGCCTATTGCGTCGATCCTCAGATGCGCCGGACGGCGCGCGCCTCGTCGTTTTCCGCTTCGCTGGAGTTCGTTCGGGAAGGGAAACTGGAACTGCGCCAGGACAAGGCGTTCGCGCCGATCTGGGCGCGCGCCGCCCGCGCGGGCGATCCGGCGCCGGCGGCATCGCTTTCGAGGAGCTCAGATGGGTGAGATCGCGCAATTGTTCGATCGGCCGGACGTCGCGCCGAGACTTGATCCGGAGGCTCTGCGCATCGCCGAGGCGCTGGTGTTCGTCGCCGCCGAGCCGCTTGACGAGGCGGCCATCGCGAGCCGCTTGCCGGAGGGCGCCGACATCGCGGCGATCATGGCCGAGTTGCAGCGCTTCTATGCCGACCGCGGAATTCAGCTTGTGCGCGTTGCGCGCAAATGGGCTTTTCGCACCGCCGTCGATCTTTCGTGGCTGCTCGCGCGGGACGATCTGGAGCCCCGGAAACTGTCGCGCGCGGCGATCGAGACCTTGGCGATCATCGCCTATCACCAGCCGGTCACCCGCGCCGATATCGAGGAGGTCCGCGGGGTCGCGGTGTCCAAGGGGGCGCTCGATGTGCTGATGGAGGCCGGCTGGGTGCGGATGCGCGGCCGCCGGCGCTCGCCGGGGCGCCCGATCACCTACGGAACCAGTCAGGCGTTCCTCGTCCATTTCGGCCTCGACTCGATCGGCGACCTGCCGGGCCTCGATGAATTGAAGGGCGCGGGCCTGTTCGACGGCAAACTGCCGTCGGGCTTCGGCGTCCCGCTGCCGAGCGACGCGCCGGGACTGGCCGACGACGAGGAGCCGCTTGAAGCGGCCGGAGATTCGCAGGAGATTTGGGGAACTCCGGGCGAGGAGGAGGGGGCCTGAACGCGGAGTTCGTTCTGCTCCCCAAGAGAGTCGCCGGTCCAGCCGGCGGCTCCCCAAGTTCAATCGGCTGGCGCCGAGCGACTTGTCAGGCGGACGGCTTGACTGCCGAAATTTCCATCTTGCCGTTGGCCTGGGTGTAGGTGACGTCGACTTTCTGGCCGACCTTGAAACCGGACAGCTTCACGCTCGCGGGCGCCCAATAGGTCGCGCCGGTGTCGAGGGTCATCGTGTCTTTCGCAGTGTCGATGCTCTTGATCATGCCTTTCGCGTCGGCGGCGAAGGCGAACGAGGTCGCGGCGAGCAAAGCGACGGCCGCCGCGGGAATCACCAGTTTGCGCATTTTCATCCTCATGGTCTGAGTTTCGTGGTTGCGTCGCTCGCGGCCGGAAGATGGCCGGCGACGGCGCGGCCAGCATCCCAACACAGGCCATCTTTCGGGTGATTTTCGTGAACATTAACAATTGTTAAGGTCACGATTTCGCCGCGATTGGCGCCGTCAGCGGGCGAGGCGCCGCGCCAGCGCGATCATCGGGAAATAGTGGCGGTAGAGGTTGAAGGAGATCATGAAGCCGCGCGACAGCTCGGGACCCTGGCCGAGCTTCTCCCGCAGGTCCGGATCGCGCAAATCGATCCGCGCGCCGACGCCGTAGCCGGGAAAGCCGGTCGCGGTGTAATGCGCCTCGTCCCAGGTTCCGTCGGCGCGCTGCGTGACGCGTAGATGGTCGAATCCGCGAGCGAGTGCGGCTTCGTCGCCGCCCGCCGCCATCAGCGCCATCAGCGCCCAGGCGGTCTGCGAAGGCGTGCTGGCCCCGCGGCCGATCCAGTCGGCGTCCATATAGGACGCACAACTTTCGCCCCAGCCGCCATCAGCGTTCTGCTTGCCGATCAGCCACGCGACGGCCTTCCGGATGCGCGGGGCGCCCATATCCTCGCCGATCGCCGCGAGCCCCGGCAAAACGGCGCCGACGCCGTAGATATGGTTCACCCCCCAACGCCCGAACCACGACCCCTCCGGCTCCTGCTCGTTGTAGACGAAAGCCAGCGCCTTTACGATCTCCGGACGCCCGTTATCGGCGCCCAGAGCGCCGAGCGCTTCCAGCACATGGGCGGTGACGTCGACGCTGGGCGGATCGAGGGCCTCGCCGAAATTGCAGAACGGGATTGTGGAAATGATCGCCTTGTCATTGTCGCGATCGAAGGCCGCCCACCCGCCATTGGCGCTCTGCATCCCGAAAATCCAGCCCAACGCCCGCTCGATCGCGAAATCCACGCGCGGACGCAAATCGCCGCTCGCTTCCCGCAATTTCGCCAGGACGAGAAGGGCCAAAGCGGTGTCGTCAACATCGGGGTAGTGGATGTTGGCGCGCTCGAACGCCCAGCCGCCCGGCGCGACGCCCTTGACCGTCGCCGTCCAGTCGCCGGGCTCCAGGATCTGGTGATCGAGAATATAGACCAGCGCCCGGCGCATCGCCGGCGTCTCTTGCAGGGCATGGCCGGCCTCGACCATCGCCAGCAGACAAAACAGGGTGTCCCAGACCGGCGATTCGCTGGCCTGGATATGCGTGCCGCCGCCGCGCTCGTAGCTCCAGTGCTCGCCGAGCGCCGCCACACCGCGCGCGACGACGGGATGTTCGAGCCCGTAGCCTTCGCCATGGAGCGCCAGCAGACCATAGATCCACGGCGGCTGAATGCCGCCCCAGGCGCCGTCGGCGTCCTGATGACGGATCATCCATTCCAGACAGAGCTTGATCGTGTTTTCCCGAAAAGGGATCAGCCGCCAGCTCTGGGCGGCGTGCAGCGCCCGATCGATCGCCACGAACAAGGCCTCGAGCGACCAGGGCCGCGCTTTCTTGACGGGAACCGAGAAGTCGAAGCGGGCGTAACCCTCGGGGAACAGTTCTTCGAGCCTGCCGGCGCCGCCCAGCGGAAACGCCGGCCGACGCGCGCACAATACCGCCAGCGGAACCATGGTGGCGCGCGCCCATTGCGCGAAACTGTAGATGCTGAACGGGAACCACCGGGGAAAGCGAATGATCTCAGGGGGAAGGTTCGGAATATCTCGCCATGGCCAGACGCCGATCAGGGCGAGCCAGTAGCGGGTGAACACCCGGACGTCGCTGAGCCCGCCATGGGCGTGAATCCAGGCGCGCGCCCGCGCCAGCGCCTCACGATCGGGTGGCTCGCCCATCGCGCGCAGCGCGGCGTAGACCTCCACGGTGGAGTTGATGTCGCCGGCCGGCGCATCGGGGTAGATGTCCCAGGAGCCGTCCGCGCGCTGGCGATTGAAAAGCGCGCGCATCAGGCCGGCCCTGATCGGCAGGTCCACGCCAAGGATATGCGAACAGAGCAGCCATTGGGCTTCGATGCATGAATTGGACTCGACCATGCCGACCCAATAGCCTTCTGGCTTCTGCGCATTGAGCAGCCAGGCCGTCGCGCGCTCAAGGGTCGGTTCGAGATCGAGGGTCAAGAAGTTTTCCGTTCGAAAACGCGACGCAAGAGCGGTTGCGGGCTCGCGATCCCTGCGTAGCCGCCGCGGGGCGAGGATGACAAGAGAGGTTGACGAGAGGCTGCGGCCGAGACCTCCGCGGCGGCCGTCGCTGCTAGGATTGCGGATCATCCGATCTTTGCGATAACAGCTTGTGCTACCTATACAAATCATCAACGCGGCGCACGGTCGCGTTGGCCGCGCGCCGTTCGGACGCGCGGGCGCAATTTTGTTCGGCTCGCCTCGACAGGCCGGCCGAAACCCGCTAATTCGCTAACGCGATGGCGCTCGGCGGCGGCTTATTCAGCCGAACACGGGTTGAACGCCTTTTCGGGCTCGCCGCGTGGTATTCGAAAGCTTCACATCTTTCGCGTAGGACAATGCGACCAAACGACGATTGACTTTCACCCGGCTCAAGCGCGACGGCACGATCATGACCGCACGAATTTACCGCCCGACCCGCACCGCGATGCAATCGGGCCAGGCCAAGGACAAGTGGCTGCTGGAATACGAGCCCGAGGCGGCGCCCCAGATCGAACCTTTGATGGGCTGGACCGCCTCGACCGACATGAAGTCGCAGATCAAGTTGCGGTTTGACACAAGGGAAGAGGCGATCGCCTACGCCCAACGCAACGGAATCGCCTTCCGCGTCGAGGAGCCGAAGGTGGCGGTCCGCAAGGTCGTGTCCTATTCCGACAATTTCAGAACCAACCGCGCGGTTCCCTGGTCACATTAGGCGCGGTTGCCCGGATTGACCTTGTGAACGATGATTGGTCCGAAGGAACGCAATTTTTCCACGGTGTTGTGTCGGCGGGCCAGCGCCCGCGACCCGATGGCTCCGTAGCTCAGCTGGATAGAG
>CAVPVQ010000013.1:0-15336 GCA_963709185.1 uncultured Alphaproteobacteria bacterium | reverse complement strand
CTGGAGCGGGCGAAGGGATTCGAACCCTCGACCCCAACCTTGGCAAGGTGCCCGAAGGGTCTACGCCAGGGTATCCGGCACCCCGCCATGGCCTGATATTCTGCTATAAATCAATAGCTTAACTGTCATCCGATCCGCCTGGCGATATCCCGTCCTATCCGGCGACTTGCCACCAAATGCTTGGAATCAGCCGCGATCGGGGGTATGATCGCCCCATTCTAAGCAGATGTCCAGCAGGTGACTGATATGGCTGGGGAAAAGCTCACCAAGCGGGTTGTCGATGCCTTGAAGGCTCCCGAACCTTCGAAGGTTGGGGTCAAGGTTCGGGAGAGTTTCGTGTGGGATCGCGAGCTCCGCGGCTTCGGCGTGCAGGTCATGCCGTCAGGCCTCAAGAGCTTCGTCATCCAGTACCGCACGCCCGAGGGACGCCACCGGCGCGTGGTCATCGGACGCTATGGCCTGATGACCGTCGAGGAGGCCCGCACTCTCGCCCATGAGCAGCTGGTCGCCGTGTCCAAGGGCGTCGATCCGGTCGCCGAGGCGGCCAAGGCGGCCGGGCTCCAGACCGTCGCCGAAATCTGCGACTGGTACATTGCCGAGGCAGAAGCCGGCCGCATCCTCGGTCGCCGCCGTCGCGCCATCAAGGCGTCCACGCTGGTGATGGATCGCAGCCGGATCGAGTCCCACATCAAACCGTTGCTCGGCAAGCGGCAGGTCGGCTCGCTCAAGCTCGGCGACATTGAAGGCGCCCAGGCCGACATCGCGGCCGGCAAGACATCGAAGGCGCGCGTCGGTAGCCGTGGCGGCGCCACCACCGGCGGCGAAGGTGTCGCCGCGCGGACGATGTCGACGCTCCATGCGATCTTCGAGCACGCCGTGCGCCTGGGACAAATCGAAGCCAACCCCGCCAAGGGCGTACGCAAGCTGGCGAGCGTGCCCCGCGAGCGGCGGCTCAGTCGCATCGAGATCGAGCGCCTCGGCAAGACGCTGCGCGCCGTCGCAGAGGAAGGCGAGCATGCCACGGCGCTTGCGGCCATCCGCTTCCTGCTGCTCACCGGTTTCCGGCGCATGGAAGCCCTGGGGCTTCAGCGGGCATGGCTCGATGAGGAAGAAGAGGCGATCCGGTTCCCCGATACCAAGAGCGGCGCGCAGACGCGCGTGATCGGGCGGGCGGCCGTCGAGCTGCTGCTTGAGCAGCCAAAGACGAAGTCACCCTTCTTCTTTCCGGCCGACTGGGGCGAGGGCCATTTTATCGGCGTGGTGCGCGTGCTGGATCGGGTCTGCGAAAAGGCGCGGCTGGCCGACGTCACACCGCACACCTTGCGGCACACCTTCGCCAGCCTGGCCGGCGATCTCGGCTTTTCCGAACTGACGATCGCCGCGCTGCTCGGGCATTCCGCTCGCGGCGTCACCCAACGCTACATCCATATCGACGAGGCGCTCAGGATGACCGCCGACCGGGTAGCCGCCGAAATGGCGGACATCCTTGACGGCCGCGCGACGCCATCGCGTCAGCGCGTGCGGCGTGCCGATGTAGCCGAGCGGGTGCCGGAACAAGCTGGTTCGTAGCCACAATCTCCGCCTGCCAGTTGCGCTAGGACCGGCACACACCACGCGGGCGCAATCGCGCACCCGGAAGGCATGTCCACGTTCGAGTGAATGGGCGTCATTGGCTTGCGGTCCGAGCCGCGGCGCGCTCCTCATGCTCGAATGCGTCAGCGAACTGATCGAGTTCCTGCGTGCTCATGCCAAGGCTGCGCCCCATCGAGCGCCATTGCGACACCGCTTGCTCCACCTTACGAAGCATCTGTCGGGCGCGTGGCACGGCAATCCGGAAATACGGAAGTGCGGACATCAGCGCCTCGATCGTTGCCTCCGGACCGGCATCTTCCGACACCCAGGTCTTCAACTCACGAACCCGGTCCGGGAACGGATTGACGTCGAATGCCGGCGCAAGCCGCCACTGCCCTCGATCGACATGCAGGAAGCCGTGATTGCGCAGATGATCGTCCACATTGGTGATGAGGATGGAGAAGGCGATGCGGCGCCAGAGTTCCTCCGTATCGGCCTGCGGCGCCGCGCCGTGCATCCGCAGCGCATCGACGATCTCGGTATAGGCATGCTCGCCCGACTCCGCGACATCGACGCCGAGCATCGTCGCGGCGGAGACGTACATCAGCCGCCCGCCACCCTGGAGACGATCGAAGCGCCGGATCAAAGCCACCGGGCTGCCTTCGCTCTCGACCAGGCGGCCTTCGGCGGCGTCGATCCCCGCGGCGGCGGCAAGCCGCAGCGCGAGGACCTCGCCTTTGGTGACCGCGCGATCGTCGGCGACGCTCGGAAACTTGCCGATCGACAGTCGCCCGTCGTCATCGACCACCGTGCATTTCGGGCGCAAGCCACCCAGCGACGTGCCCCGGCCTCGGAGGTAGCGCAAATCCTCCGCCGTCTCGGTATGCGTCTCGACCGCATGCGACGCCGACAGCAAGTGGCCAAGCTCGATCAGCGGCGGCGCGGTCCGCCGGCCCTCTTCGGCCGCACGCTGGAAAACGCCATCCTCATCCTGAAAACGCAACGCACCGACGCGGCTCGCATCGTCGACCGCCAGGAGGAAGTCGAGCGCGTTCAGCGGACGGCTCTCCACATCCGCGCCGGCGCGTCTTGCCTCCTGCCGCCGTTTGGCGTGGTCGCGCAGGATGACGCGGCGCGCCCAGCCGTCCGGTTCGGTGTCCGCAATCGCGCCGTGAAAGACGGACCCGCCGCGCTCTTTGCGATGAAATTGCGGGCCAGCCACCAAGGGAAGACTGGGGTCGATCGCGAAGCTGTCCGTAGCCGCCAGCCACGCGGCGTCATACTCGAAGGCGGCGTTCTCGCGCGCCCCCTGCGCGTCGAAGCGGAGCGTCCCGAGACTGCGGGCGTTTTCCCCCAGCGCTACCTGGATGGTTCTTCTCATAGTGCGGTCGGCACCTTCTTCGGGACGCACGCGCTTTGGCAGCCGCTCGGCGTCGAGCAACAGGCCGACGTCGTCACGACGCGGGTCGACGATGTCGCCGATCGCGTCGCCGAACCCGAGCACGAAGAGCGCCATCGCATAGACACCCATCGAAACCGACGGATCGCCCTTCTCCACCTTCAGATAGGTGGATTTGGCCGAGCCGATTCGCTCCGCCATCATCACCGTGGTCAGGTTTCGCTTTCGGCGCGCGGTTGCGATGTCGCCCCCGAGCTTGGCCAGCGACCGCCGCAGTTTTGGCGAAAGCAGACTCCAGGGCCGACGACTGCATGATAAGGTCTCGTGAAACAGCCTGAATTGCGTCATACGGTCTCGTATATAAGACCTTAAATTGGCTGGGTCCATCCTTTGCTTCGGGCTCGTCACGCTGTCGGGCATCGCCGTGTTTGGACAAATCCCCTGTGCTGCCATTGAGGACCCATACTCTGCCCCCGGCTCATCAAGACGCCCAGCATTTTGTGGCCGAAGCGCCCCAGGATACTGTATATTGTAGCAAGATACGCAGTTCGGGATGGATTCGATGGTGCCAGTCCCGCCTACGCCTTTCCAGCAGAGCCATCGGCTTATCGTTGTTCGATGCGCTCAGTGACGTCACCCAACGCCGGACCACATGGCAAGATGGTTGCTCGTGGACTGGGCCGCTGCACAATCGCTATCAAGCGGCGGTGAGTCTCTTCTGAGCACCACGCGCGCCGAGGCTTAGTGTGGGCCCAGATCCGGATCGGTCCGGAGGACAGGCGGGGCACGCGACGGCAGATCCAAACGTCGGCGTAACTTCAGCGACAGGTAGACTTGGCTGCCCTTCCAGCAAACCGATGATCTGCCGGTCGAACGCAGTTCGATCGACCGCATACATGCCGCCCCGTGCCCCTTCGAACGCGCAGTTCCATGCCGCAAGCGCCTGGCCGTAACGTAATGCCTCACGGACGCCCTCGGCCCCTGCGCCGCGCATGCGCTCCTGACCGCCAGCGGCGAGCTTGGCGAGCAGTCCAGCCGTACACCAGTCGCCTGATCCACAGGTATCAGACACACGTGGCGCCGCCACAGCATCCAAATGCATCCATTTGGATGCGGCGCGGCCAAGCCTGTACCGAAACTGCAAGCCCTTCGACCCGAGTGTTTGGACTTCCAATATTGTGTTTGTCCCCGCCTCCATCGTACCGCTCGCCGCTGTCAGACGCTGGTCGGCATACTTCACTACGTGGGCGAGTTGGATGGCTTCCTGAAAGAGCTTCGGATCTGACTTGCCCGACGGCTCAAAGACAACAACGGCCCCCTGCTCAGCGGCCTGCGCCCCAAGGTTCGAGCCCTGCGCGCGAGAGACGATCCATGAAAAATACCGCGGTGCCCGGCAAGTGTGGTGCGACTGCTTCTACGGCCCCAATCGTCACAGCCTTGAACCCCGGTAACCATTGTCCGCAATGCGGGCATGCCCAGGAGAATCGATGGGTCGCTGTCCCATCGCGGCTCCGCCGAATCTCCTGGATGATAATCGGGGTGTGGCTGGTCGGCGCGCAATTCGAAAAGTCCAGCCGTACCCCCCAGCGCATCATATCCGCTCGAACCCGCTCCGAGGCCGGGTCGCCGTTCATGCGCGCGATTGGGAACGCATCCCATCCAAGATAGGCCAGGATAGACATGACATTCCCGCAGGTACCGCCAGCCCAGGAGCGTACCGGCGAATTGGGATCTGCACCCATCACCAGATCAAGAGCGATCAAACCGACACCAAAAGCCTTCGGCTTATTGACGACTGCGTCCATCTTACGTCGCCCTTTCACTGTGCAGCGCCGGTCGAGGCTGCGGATACACGTCCCCTTCCAACCAAATATGTACCGAGGTTCGGATGACTGCCCATCGTGGGCACCGAGCCATCGAAAGCGTACCCGATCGACTCCAGGTACGCGACGGGCAAATCGCGCTCCAGGGCCGCCATCAGCGCACCAAGCGCGGTTACCCTGCTGCCGAGCGGCGACAGCACCACAAGGGACCCTCCGACCTCTCGGAACACCGGCTTCCTCAGATCGTCGAGGCGAAGGATCGTCCGATAGAGGTCCAGGGGATCGCCCTCGTCAGCATAAACGATGTTGCGCGTATCCACGGACCAGCCGCTCTCGAACTCAGTCAGGAACTCTTCGGCGAGCCGGTCCCCCAGGCGCGGATCGGCGGCCGGGAACGGAAGGATAGGACAGGTGTCATGCGGATCGACGAAGGCGTGCAGCCTCCCCAGCGCGCCCCGCCGGCCAGAGGCCAGTTGCGGCAGCCACAATTTGGCGGCTGCCGCGGAACCGTCCAACGTCGACCCGCCCCTGAAACCGTGGACATAGCCCGGCGCGTCGCTTGGTATCGACTGGATCGCGGCGTCCAGCGCCGGATCATGGGCCACGAACAGGTGAAGGTTCGGACGACCTTGCCCCCGTTCGATCCGCTCTACCAGGTATCGAACCACGGGAAAGCTCATGCCCACTGAGAGAGCACTCAGGTCGACCACCAGATCGGTGACACCCTTGAAATTCTGCCCATTGAGCAGCGTCACAATGTTGCGGCCGCCGACGACCGCATTGTCCGAGCCAAATATCTCGACAGGTACAACGCTGTGCTGCCCAAAGGCAGAGGTCAGGGCGCCTGTATTGGCTGTTGCCCGGTCGACTAGGTCTTGTGTCGGCTTCGGTCGGTTCTCCTTGAAGAGAACCGCGCGGATCGTGGCCCCGGCCTGCGCCAAGCGAGTCGCAACCGCCGTTGTCCGCGGATCGAACCCGGCGCCTGCAATGAACAACACCGTCCGATCGGCGCTGGCGAAATACTCGGCGATGAATTCTCAACATCCGATCCGCGATGAGCAACGCAGGGGTCCCAACGGCGCGGCGCGGTCATCTCAAATCTCCGCCAGTAGCCGGACCAAATCGTCGGTCCGGCGCTCGAGGAAACCACCGCGTTTCAGTGTCAGGCCGTGATGGACGAGCAAGGCCCCCCAAGTTCGATCAGGCGCCAAAGACGCCGCTTCGTGCCGTGGTTCGGAACCAGGACGAAGGCATTGTAGGCAACCCCGAATTGTAGGACGCGCGCCAGCTCGGGCTACGTCTGCGGAATGACATCGAATTCGTCCTGCGGGATACCAAACCCGGTCGCGCCGCCGCCCAGCGACGCGTTCCCCTCCAAACTCTTCGCGACGCATTCCGCCGCAATTCCGTCAGCGAGCCGCCGCACGAGCGAGGACTGCGGGAAATCCCACTGGCTAACCATCTCGGCGGCGCGTTCGCGCATGAGCTTGTGCTGAATTCCGCTTCGCAGAGTTGGCGGCTTTGCCCGATTAACTGGGTCTCGGATTGCGACACCAGCCGCGCCGCAAGCTGGAGAAATTGCTCGGCGTTTTCCGAACTAGCATCGCATAGCGTATCGATACCAAAATAATATGGTCTATCCTGCCGGTGAAGGAGTGGATGCGCGCGCCATCGGCAATCGAGGCGTCGACCGTCAGAGGCCGGTTTGGCTCGGCATCGTTGTTGGCCTCGTCAAACAGACCACGCTGCGGGATGCGCTTCGCATACCGCTCCATGAGGATCGCCAGCATGGCGAGTCGCAGATCCTCACCGCTTTCCTCAGCACCAGCCAGATACTTCGCGATCTCCTGTTCCAAGCCCACTTCGCCGTTCCGCCGAAACGCTATTTCGCTGCTGCACTGCATTGACCTGTTCCGCGAGCCGCTGCACGCTTTCCCGTGGCGATAGTTTCTGGTGCTGTCGAGAGAAGTCGCCGAGGCTTTTCAGGCCGCGCCGATTGAAGACGTCCATCTGGCTGAGATAGCGACCAGACATGTCCTTAGCCATTTTCCGAAAGGCGCGTCGCTGATTGCCCCGTTCATCGCCGCTTTGCATCCAAATGTCCGTAATTTCACGGGAGCGCTTGAGGCCGAGTCTCCTCGGCGCCCTCGGTCGCACCGAGTTCCAACAGTACGTCCGATGGCGTCAAGGCATCAAGACGTGTAAGGATCCAACGCGCCACCTTGAGCTCGCGTCGTGCGAACCACCGCCGCAACGCCGCGAGCTGCATCGGATGTAGGCTGTGGGCATCATCGAAGATCACGAGAGGCCGCAACAGACATTGTTCCTCGCCGTCGATGATACGGAATGAATTCGATGACGTCAAACGGCCTGTAAGCGGCCGCCGCGTCACTGTCGATGTCCTGCAAATCGGGTGGCATCAGGGCCGCCGATATCTTGTAGATCGCGAACTCCACCTCTCGGGCCCGTGCGAGCAGCGACGGCCCGTCGGTCCCTCCGATCGCCTTCAGCGCGGCGTCCGCGTCCGCATCGCGGGACGATTTCGACTTATTCCAGGCGACACACCTGCCGCCTGCACATTGCGCAGCCATGCTAAAACCGTTCGCGCCTGCAGCAGCGCGATCATGAGGCCCGTCTTTAGGTCATCTGGATAGGGAAACTCCCAGAATTCACGGTATTCCGCCTCCAACGGCAGCCGGCCGCCGATCAATGTCGGCCTATCGCTGGCGATCGCCCGCACGCCGTCAGCGTATCAATCAACGCTTGTAGGTGTTGACCCCGCGGTTACGGAGCAGGGTGCAGAGCGTTTGAATACTGAAACAGTCGCGCGAGCGTCGTTTTTCCGCTACCCGGCGTGCCGATGATCATTGCGAGACGATCGTAAAATCGTCCTTCCTTGGCTGGCTTTTGAAAAAAGTGGCGAGCGGCTCAGGCGTGACGACAGCGAGAAACGCCTCGTCATCCCGCAGATATTCAGTGGCGCGCTTCTCGAAGGGGTTCGTCATGCCGTTCCCTCCGCGTGACGCTGACGGCGACGGAATAGCGGCCGCATCGCAGGCGCCGTCGTCCCTTCTCGGTCTCCGCCTTCGGTTTCAGCCCAAAGTAGTGCGACCGCATTGTTCGGCGTATTATGATCAAGTACCAGTGGCAGGGCGCACCCTCCGTAACCAGTCCGAGATGCGTCACGCCGCCGACGTCAGTGTGCTTCGTCCGGAGGATCGGGTCGTAATAGATCTTTGTAAGTTCGATAAAAGCGTCGTCGCGCCCTGCGACCGACCCGAAGGGCAGATCGTCCTCGCAGGACTGCGCCAAACGACAGATGAACCGCTTTCGCCCAGCTATCGCTGGCCAGACCGACCGTGCCTTATCCTGCCGTTCCGCCATTGCCTGCGCCGCTCCGGCGGCAGCGACGTAGTGATGAATGCAAAGCTCCCAATCCGGTGAAAAAATCCCGTCCTCCCCCATAGCGTCCTTTGCGGCATCGATCGATTCGCGAAACCGGCTCAGTTTTCCGGTCCACTTCTGCTTGTTCTCGTTAAAGCGGAAGAAAGATGTACCTGTTCCAGCAAAATCGTCGATCAGATAGACGAGCCTGAACCGCGCCTCGCATCGCCCAGATCGGAGCGCAGGTTGCCCAGCAAGGTCCTCGCCATTTTTCCTTGTCGACCTGCGTCGCGATGACGAGCTGTTCGTTGCTGAGAAGACCCGCGTTGCTGTGTCGGACGATGTCGATCCGGGCGCCGTCGCTCAGCCCCATGAACAGCGTCTGCCGCCGGAGCCGGTCAATAGCAGCGCGCGCGGCGGGGTCAGCGAGAACCCGGTAGGTCGGGAGGGTCCGTTCATTGGCAACCGTTTGAATTAGGCGCGCGCGGACAGTCCCGGATAGAATTGTTCGACCAGTCGCTGCATCTCGTTGGGCCGATTTAGACTAGCGTCTTGCGAACGAAGCCATAGGCGGTTTCACGCTCCGCCGGTTTGAATTGCTGAAGCCAAGTGACCAGGCTCTCGATAAAGCGCATCCCTGCCTGGAAATCCCGATATCCGTCATATTTGAGGCGGGCCATGAGACGAAGCCAGCGAAACTCCTCTCGGGCGCGGTCGTCGCTCCAGTTCATGATCTGCCCGAGAATCTTCAGGCCGAGATCCTGATTTATCTGAGCGCATTCCGTCTGAAACGTAGGCGCCGCCCGTCACATTCGAGCGCGGCCAAGTAGTCGATTGTCACGGCCGACGCCCCGTCTGGCCCGGCAATGCCAAATTCCAGCAGGTTGTCGGATCGACGCTGATTTCGTCCACACTGAGCGCGAAGGCTCGCGCAGAAGCTCGTAATCATTCCCCGGCCATCGGCCACGATCTCCGATCGTGAGCATCGGACGCGTCCCCGACATCCTCCCGCATTCGGCGCAACACGTTCAGCTTCGACACCTTGGCGCCAGAATGTCAATCGAATGGCTCGATCGTCTCACCACAACATCTTGCCGATCCCCGAGACAGATCACCTGATTGGCCAGATCCCACAGCCGATCTTCAGGCAAGATCCTTTTCGGCTGTAACGTGATCTGGAACCGTCGGTCCGTTTGCTCCGCAGATTCGGCCAGCTCCGGCTGAGCCCGAGCGCCGCTGCCAAGGACGCCAATAAGTCACAGGTCTGCTCCAGCCCATCCGGCGCAGTGTCGCTCGAGCCGCGCGACCTCGGCCCCATTGTAATAGCCGATAAGAACCCGGGACCAAAGATCCGTCGGAAGACGGTCGAAGGTCGCGGCGGACGGATGCCCCTCGGCCCGTAGCGACCGCAATCCTTCCGCCGCCTCTGAGCAGCCGAACGAGCTGAGCGATGACATCGTCGCGCGCGACTAGAAGCGATGCCGACTGTCGACAATGGTGCCATCATAATCCAGGACCACGGCGGCGAAGGTCGCCGTCAGCATCCGGTCTCGGAACCTCTGTAGCGCCTCTCGCCATCGATCAAGCGCCCCGACTGCGGCGAGGCGCTTAGGTGAAACGCCTGACTTTCGAGTGATCGCGGCGACGTCGCGGCTAGACAGTCCAGCGATCTTGAAGGCTTGGCCTGTCTTGGTAGTGGCAGGTGGTAGAGCTTGCGCCCGAATTCGGGGACGCCCGGACGCCCCGGGTCGATGCCCCGCGCGGCCCCGGCCCATCCCGTAATTCTTACAGGCCGCCACCAACGACGCCGAGGCCGGTCGCGACGGTCGGACCTGCTATTTCGATCCGCGCTTGCGGAATATCGGTCGGGATCAGCGCCAAGGTGCGCTCGGCGCGGCCGTATCGCTGTCCGAGACGAAAGCAGCATCGCGCTCGGCATCCCCGTCGCGTTTCGCCAGCCAATGATGCCGACCGTGAGCGAAATTCCGGTAGTCGGCGACCTGCAAGTTCCCCATAGCGGCCTCGGTGAACTTCGACTTCGAGATCGATAGCCCCGATGCGCGTATCCGGTCCATGCAGCACGAACGTCGTAGGGCGCTGCCACAGCGCCGCCGTCGCCGCCTCCCAGGCGGCGAGCTTTTGCGAATCCTGCGGCGAGCAAGGGCGCCAACAGCGGCCGTGTTCGCCCAATCCGGATTCGGCACTGAATTCGGCGGCATAGGCGCGCGCGATGAGCGACGTGAACCCGAGCAGGGAATTGGTGGCGAGAAAGCCATCCTTGCCGGCCGGCGGCGGAAAGATCATCAGGTCCACGAAAGGATGTTGCTGGCATAAGGATGCCAGCGGGCTGTCGTCCCGCCGCACAGCACCGCGATCTGGCGCGGCTCGCGCAACACGAGCGCTTCCAGCGCCGATAGGATGTCGACGTTGCCACCACCGGCGCTTAGAAGCCAGATCGCGACACCGCGCGTCGAGCGGTTCGGTTGTCGGCGTCAGAGGGTGTTGCGACCGCCGTCCTGATGCGTTGCGCTTCGATGAATTGCGGCCAAGGCGTGGGCTGCGGTCAGCGAGCCACCGGAGCCATGGCGACAAGCGGTGACAGGCCGGCGGTTCCGACCGCCCTTCTCAGCGCCACGAGCTCGGTGGTTGTCGCCCAGGCGAATGTCTCGGCGAGCCTTACCATTTCGGATCGCGTAGGCCTCGCCATTGTTTCGACCAATCCTCCAATCTCGACAAGGTGCCATAGTTAACGACGATTTGCCGCGAACGAAATAGGAACATCGGCGCCGAACGGGAAAGCCCATGATCGGAAGTTACAGTACTGGTCCGAAAAACGTAGCATTCTTCTGACGTAGATGTTTAAGGTCTGGAATGCGGGAAATCTCGGCATGAGCGGTGAACCATCGTCCGCCGACCTCCGCGCGCGCATCATGGCGCGCATTGATGCGGCGCCTGGCCAAGTTTGGACCCCCAGCGATTTCTCCATCTCGGGGCGCGTCCCGCCATCGACAAAGTGCTACAGAGGCTCGTCGCCGCCGAGCGGGTACCGTCGCATCGACCGCGGGCTCTACCATCGGCCCAACGCTATGCCAGACTCCACCCCGTCGGTGACCCACCACGCGATCATTGAGGCCGTCACACGTCGCGATCATGCGCGGTTCGTCGTCGACGGTATGACTGCGGCCAACGATCTCGGACTGACACAGGTCAGGCCAGCCCGCATTCAGGTCCTCGTAGACGCGCGGCTCAAGCCATCCAGTTGGAGGATCAGGAGATCCAGTTTGAAGACAGTCGCTCCGCGGCGCCTATTTTGGGCGGGCCGACCGGGCATGCGGGTCGTTCAGGCCCTCCATTGGCTTCAAGATGAACTCCACGACATTGCCGAACGCAAACGGGTCGCGGATACCTTGCTGCGCTACTTTGCCGATCCGGAGTCTGGGGCGATGATTTGGTCAGATCTGAAGAACGGACTTCTGCATTGCCGGTATGGATGCAGAAATTCTCTGCGATTTGCTATCTTCAGACTGCGAACGATAAATCGATTATTCGTTAGCGCAATCAGCCACTACCCAACGAGGGGACGGGCTCCCTGGGGCCTCACGATGGTAACCAGCGTTCGCGCACGTGTCAGCCCAACGCGCAGCAGGCGCCGACTTCGATCATAAGGAGGTTGCTCCGTCCTCTCGTCGAAGAAGCCTGATTTGAAGGCGCCCTCAACGAGCACGACCCCGTCGAATTCCTTCCCCTTCGCTTTGTGCATATTCATGAGGATGCATCCTTGGGGGTCGCGCTCCGCCGCCACCAACCGTTCCTGTTCGAGTATGCGCCTGACCAACTCGCTCGCGCCGGCATAGCTGCTCAATCCAAGCCAACGCTCGCCGAGGCCTGACGCCAGAGCGTCGGTTGCCCGGAACGACCGGACGAGCCGCACCTCGCGGAACGGCTCGTTCAGCGCCGCAATATCCTGGAGCACCCGGCGCGCGACCTTCCAATCGGCAACCGGGTCGCCGACCAGCGCTACGCCAGCCCCATGCGCCGTCACCAGCGACTTCGCCGCGTTGATGCGGGGTTGCTCGCCCTTCGCGACCTTAATGGCCGCCTCATCGTATTTCCGCGCATTCTCCGCCGCTCGTTGGTCGGTGTCCTCCGCGTTCTTCAGCTTGTAGTAGCCGGCGATGACCCGCAGCGTCCGAGCGAGTGTCTGTTCGATCGGCCCGACCGGCCACTCTAGAATCGACGCCACGACGATGGCTGCGGCCGCCGAGAGTTCCGCGTCCCACACCACGTCATGTTCGATCACGGAGAGCGGTTGTCCGTTGTAGGTCCGGGGCTGCGAAAGGATCACCGACAAATCGGAGATCAGCGAATTGCTGCGCGCGAGAACCGCGACGTTGGGATGGTCGACGCCTTTCCGCCGTAAGGCGCTGAACGTCCAGATCACATTGGCGTGGACCGTTGCAGCGAACGCATTCGGCCAATAGGCGACCTGCCTAACGTCGGGCGTCACCGGCAACGGGGTGCGATTGCGCAACACAGCGTCGGCGAACTGCAGGATACCTGCGTTCGGGATCCCGATGGTTCTCACCAGCGAGATCGAACTCGGTGAGGGTGATCTGCTCGCGAAGGATTCGATCCGACGTGGGTCGATGTCGTCCCGATAGTCGAAAATACGCTGTTCGGGTCGGCTAGACAGAACACATCCGTGACATCGGCCAGGGCACGTACGATGCGCCACTGGTCGTTGTCAGTGTCCTGAAATTCGTCGACGATGATCATCGGATATCGATCGGCTATGAGACGCCGGAGCGCCTCGCAACCTTCAAGCAGCCGCGCGGCGCCCGCCGCAAAGAGGTCGAAGCAGTAGACCCCACGCTTGTCGGCCTGGCGTTGCCGCTCCAACTCCCAGTCGCCGTTGAAGGCGGACTTCTGAAGACGCTCGTCGCCCGGATAGAGAAACCGGACCACCGTACCGCAGAGCAGGCGACCATGAGATTCCAGCATCTCCATGCAGAACGCATGATAGGTCTGGACCGTCACCGCCCGTCGCTCGGCTGGCGCTAGGATTTCTTTGCAGCGCAGGAGAACCTGGCGGATCGCCGCACGCGAGAAACTGAGAAAGAGAATTTCCTGCCCGAGCTTGAGCGCCGAGAAGCGCCGCTGCGCCTTGAACAGCGCGATGGTTGTCTTGCCCGACCCCGGGCCGCCCAAGACGAGTAGGTGCCCGGTTTGGGCGATGATGGCCTTGCGCTTGTCGCAGAGCTCGATCGTCACCCCAACAAATCCTTGATGCTAGGTGGGGCGGCGGCGATGTCTTCCGGGACTGCCGTCAGCGCGCTGTGAATCAGATTGCAGAATCGCACGGACCGTGGCGGGCAACTCCGCGGAGGATTTACAGTGGCTGATGTAGATGCCGGCATATCCGTGCGCATCACCCTTCCGCGCCTTCAATACCTTGGTTGCGAGCTGGGCGGTGTCGGCGTCTGACATGGCTGGATCATAGGTGCCGACACTCGGGTAGTCGGCGCGATCCTTGACCTCCTCGAGGAAGCGCCGCGCCACGGCGATCGGCGTCTGTTTCACGAGCACATTCTTGATGCCCTTTTCCGGCGACTCCCATGCCTGGGTAAAGCTCGCCAACTTCTTTATCGTTTCGGCTGGCAGTGGCGCGTTTGGTTTGTCGTAGAAGCCGAAGGCGAGCTTGCCGAGCGCGGCAAAGATTGGACCATGGCGGGGCACGCTGTTGTCGGCCCCGGCTCGAACACACTGACGCCCATCAAGTCGAAATGGGTGTAGACGTCCGCGCCGAGCGATTTCTCCATCACGGTGGACGCAGCAGGGAAGAGCACCGCCTCGGTTGAACCCTCCACGACCAGGACGGCCCGACTGAGGATCGCCTCGGCGAATTGCCGTCGCTCGGTCCGGAACGTCTTCGGCTTGACCTCGTTCGTGTCGATTGGATGACCTGTCAGATGCCCCACGTCGTTGCGATTCAGGATTACGATCTGGTTGGGATCGAATTGCTCAATCACATAGGGCGAATGCGAGGTGACGATCGATTGGCCCATCTCGGCCGAGACGAAACGCGTTACACGTCGCTGCGTGTGCGGTGGGAGTGCGATTTCCGGCTCCTCCATCGCGAAAATCACCGACTGCTTGTCCTTCAGTTCAGCAATGAAGGTCAGCAATGCGAAGACGAGCAAGTTGATCGAGCCGGTGCCAAGCCGTCCAAACGGCACGAGATGTTGGCCCGGCTGAGCAGCGATGAAGAGCCGAACGACCTCGCGGAGATGCTCGCGCGTAGCTCGGAGGCGAAGAAAGCTGTGGCATCGTCACCCGCTGCTAGATTGACGAAGCGTCCCATCCGCGCCCGCACCTCGGCGCGGATATTCTTTAATTGCTCGATCTCGCCGATCGCCGGATCGAGATTTTGTAGTCGATTGAGCGTGTCCTGCCACATCTCGACGGCGCCGGCACCACCGAGCTTCAGGACCGAGTCCAGAAGAGAACCGCGCTGTAGGCTGAGCGCCCGCGACCCGGTTCGCAGCGTGCGGAGAAACACAAATCCGCAAAGGCGTTTGTGCATGCGCGTGAACGGCGTTCGGCCTTGGCCCAGCTTGACCTCGGTCTCGTCGTCCAACACATCGAACCTCGGCTGCAGGATGATCGAAGAAGGTGTTTCCGATGAAATCGTCTTCTTCACGGTCATATCGCCCGACAAACAGAAGCGGGAGCGCCCAGATCACGCCAGGCTGGTCCGCTGCGGCGAGCCCGGCGCCCTCGGCGTCGATAAAGGCGCCAGCCTGGTCATCCCAACGCCGTAGGTGCCGGCCGAACCGCCGTTGGGCCTCCTCGGAAAGTTCAACCAGCACGGCCTCGATCCTGACCTCGACAGGGTTTCCGTCCGAGTCCAGATAGCGTCCGCAATAGAAGTCATGCTCGTCTATGACGGGCCTTCGGAACAGCCGCTCCGGGCCGAGGACCGAGATCGAGTCCTTCGCACACCGTCGATTTGCCGACATTGTTGCCCCCGACCAGCAGCGTATGGCCTGCAAAGTCGACCATGCCGTCGGCGACGCCTCGGAAATTTCGTGATCTTGAGCCGCCTGACTCGCACGGAACCCTCCCCAATCTTGGCTGCCTTCTGCCGGAGGGCTACGA
>CAVPVQ010000012.1:0-136218 GCA_963709185.1 uncultured Alphaproteobacteria bacterium | reverse complement strand
GGCCTTTAGATCCCACCTTTATCGCTTGGGGCTGATCGGCGAATGTCTCGCGCGCTGAATCGAGCGGGTTGGACACGTGTCGGACACTGAGCTTTTGCACAAATCCAAGCCGGAGCCGGTGCGCCGGCTGGAGGTATTTACGGGCGCCGGGCGACGCCGGACGTGGACCGCGGAGCAGAAGGCGCAGATTCTCGCCGAGAGCTATGAGGCCGGCGAGAAGGTCTCGACTGTGGCGCGGCGACATGGGCTGACGCCGCAACAGTTGTTCGGTTGGCGACGCGAGGCGCGACGGCGGGCCAGGCGACGGGCGAGAGATGACAAGGGCGATGTGAGCGGCGCGGCCTTTACGCCGGTGATCGTAGAGGCGGCCCTGAGCCCGGACGCGCCGATTGCGCCGAACCGCGCAGGCGGGGCTGCGGTGATCGAGATCGTGATCGGCGCGGCCACGGTTCGCGTTGCGCTCGGGATTGATGCAGCGACGTTGACGACGGTGCTGCGCGCCGTAAGGGCGGCGACATGATCGGGGTTCCGGCCGGGGTGCGGGTGCTGATTGCGACGAAGCCGGTGGACTTCCGGCGCGGCGCCGACAGCCTTGCCGCACTTGCGCGCGAGGAACTTCAACGCGATCCGTTCTCGGGGACGATTTTCGTTTTCCGCTCGAAAAGAGCGGATCGTTTGAAGATTCTGGCCTGGGACGGGTCCGGCCTGGTGCTGTTTTGGAAGCGACTCGAGCAAGGCGCGTTTCGATGGCCGCCGATCAGCGACGGCGTGATGCGGCTCTCGGCCTCGCAGCTCGCCGCGCTCATCGACGGATTGGATTGGTCGCGCCTTCATGTGCAGGACGTCCGGCGCCCGGAAGCTGCGTCGTGAGCCTGTGACCAATTGAATCAGGCTGCTGATTCTTCGTCCAAAAAGCGCGCGAATCTGATTCGATGTCGCTCATGGGCGAGAGCGCGAGTCACCCTCAAACCGACATCGTCGCGTTGCAAGCGCGGCTTGCGGCGGCGCTCGCCGAGCGCGACGCCGCCATTGCGGCGCGCGATGAAGCGCTGTTGCAAAACGATCGCCTGCTGCATCTCCTGCATCAGTTGCAGCGCATGCAATTTGGTCGCCGTTCAGAGAAGCTCGATCCAGACCAACTCGGCCTGGCGTTCGAGGATGTCGAGCAAGCCATTGGGGCCGGCGAAGCCGCGGACGACAAACGGAATGAGGCGGCGGCTCGCGCTCGCGCCGACAAGCGCCGCTCCAATCGCGGCGCGCTTCCTGCCCATTTGCCGCGGGTTCATGTGACGATCGAGCCCGAAGACAAAAACTGCCCGTGCTGCCGGTCGCCTATGCATGAGATCGGCGAGGATGCCTCGGAGCGGCTCGACGTGATCCCGGCGCAGTTCCGGGCGATCGTGACGCACCGTCCCAAATACGCCTGCCGAACCTGCGAGCAGGCGGTGGTCCAAGCGCCGGCCCCCGAAAGGCTGATCAAGGGCGGGCTCCCGACCGAGGCGATGGTGGCCTCGGTGCTGGTCGCCAAATACGCCTGGCATTTGCCGCTCTATCGGCAAGCGCAGATGCTGGCCGCCCAGGGCGTCGACATCAAGAGATCGGTCCTGGCGTTTTGGATCGGCTATGCGGCCGCCGAGATCAAGCCGCTTTATCTGCGCCTGCGCGAACTCATTCTCGCCTCCGGCAAGATCGCGGTCGACGAGACGAAAGCGCCGGTGCTCGATCCCGGCCGCGGCCGCGTCAAGCAGGGCTACTTTTGGGCGGTCGCCCGCGACGATCGACCCTGGGGCGGGACCGATCCGCCGGCCATCGCTTTTACCTACGCGCCCGGCCGCGGCGCGGTCCATGCCCTGAAGCTGCTCGATTGCTATCGCGGCGTCGTGCAATGCGACGGCTACGCCGCCTACAAGAAGCTTGCCGCAGAAGCGCCCGGCGACGCCATTACGCTCGCCTTCTGCTGGGCGCATCTGCGCCGCCGGTTCTTCGACCTCGCCAAGGCCGGCAACGCGCCGATCGCCAGCGAAGCGCTCGAGCGCATCGCCGCGCTCTATGCGATCGAGAAGACGATCCGCGGCGCGAGCCCTGACGAGCGCCGCAGGGTGCGCCAGGACAAGAGCAAGCCGCTGGTCGCCGCGCTCGGGACCTTCTTCGAGCGACAGCTTGCCCGCGTCTCCGCCAAGGCGTCGATCGCTGAAGAGATCCGTTATGGCTTGAACCACTGGGATGGGCTCACCCGTTTCCTCGACGACGGCCGCATCGAGCTTGACACCAATATCGTCGAACGCGGGATCAGGCCGATTGTACTCAATCGCAAGAACTCGCTCTTCGCGGGCCATGACGTCGGGGCGGAAAATTGGGCTTGCATCGCGTCGCTGATCGAGACCTGCAAGCTCAACCATGTCGAGCCGCAAGCCTACTTCGCCGACGTCCTCGCCAAACTCGTCAATCTTTGGCCGGCCTCGCGGATTGATGAGCTCATGCCTTGGGCTTGGGCGGCGGCGAAGCGTTCCACCGATAGAACTCGCGGCCTGACCAGGCGCTCGCAGCGTCCAGCCCGATATCAAGCGATCAATCCTGTGGCGCCAGACGACCGCTTACGGTCGAATAGGGAGGAAACTCTTTCAGCAATTGGCGCGACGGATGAGCCGTGAGCGCGATCAAGGATCGATTGCGCGATTTGACGGCGTCGACACGTCGATATCGTCTGTATGGGGCTCGACCAGTTCATGGGTCGCCGAACTCTGTCGATCAAATCGCCACCATTTATCGCAACACGCTCCACTTGGACGAGCTCTTCGGGTTCATTGGCGAAGGTCGTCGATGTCGCGTTGTTGACGGCCGCGGATCCCAAGCAACAGCTTCCGGGCGAGCGCTCGGTGCCCGCGAATTCGGATCGAGCGAGATTTGGCCGCAGTGGGTGACCAGCTCTGTCTAACCCGATTTAGATATCGGAATCATCATAAAGATATAGCCGATGCCGACTGGCGGGTCATTTCATAGAAAAAGCGATTGACAATCCTGCAGTCGTTCTTCACAGTTAAAAGCTAAAGCGCTTTAGACGCTTGCAAAGACGGACACCGAGGAGGAGCGGCGTGTTCAAATACAGTTATGACGCGCTGGTCTACCACGGCGAAACGGTTGCGCAGAGCTTCGAGCGAGTCGCCCGCTATGGCTACGATGCTATCGAGCTGGTTGGTGAACCCGCCAATCACGATGTTGCCGAAGTCAAGGCCCTTTCGATCAAGCACGGGATCAAGGTCTCGTCGTTGTGCTCGATTTTCTTCGGCCCTGAGCGTGATCTCGTCGCCGCCAAGTTGGAAAATCGAGAGTCAGCGAAGAAGTACATTCGCGATTTAGTCGACTTCGCGGCTGCGATCGATTGCCCCATTGTGATCATTCGACCGGCGCCATTCGGCAAGACGTCCCCGACCTCCGACGAAGCCACCGAGTGGGCTTGGGCCGTTGACGGCATTCGTGAAAGTGCTGACTACGGAGCGCAGAAGAATATCAAATTCTGCATTGAAGCGTGGAATCGCTATGAGACGTATTTCGGTAATACCGTCGATCAAGTACTGAAGTTGCGGAACGCCGTGGATCGACCCAACGTCGGTGTTATGGGCGATAGTTTCCATATGGCGATCGAAGAAAAGAACCTCGCCGCCGCCTATCGCAGCGCCGGGAAGCATCTATTCCATGTCCACTTTGCGGATAGCAATCGTGCAGCCCCGGGCATAGGCCACACGGATTTCGAACCGATCCTTCGCGCTCTGAAGGAGATCGGTTACGACGGCTACATCGCTTTTGAGTTGCTTCCGGCCGCCGCCGATGTTTTCGGCACCCTTCAGAGGGGTGGCGGCAGGGAATTCTTTGACGATTACACCAAGACAGCAATCGAGACCTGCAAGGCAGTCGAAGCGCGGATTGGAGGGTGACGCCGATGCGCTTTGGAGCGAGCACGTTCATCTGGGCGTCGCCCTTCTCGAACAAGACGCTCGATCTAGTCGACAAGGCCAAGGATTTCGGCTTCGACATCATCGAGATATGCATCGAAGATCCTTCGACCATCGACCCAGCGGCGATCCGCGGCCGGATGGAGAAGGTCGGCATCGCCGCGACGGTATGCGGGGCGTTCGGGCCCGACCGCGACCTCAGTTCCGATGACGAAAGCGTGCGGGAGAACGGCGTCGCTTACGTCAATCGCTGTTCGCAGATCGCCGAGGCGCTCGGTGCGAACGTCGTCGTCGGCCCGATGTATTCGGCCGTCGGCAGGACGCGGATGGCCGAACCCGCCGAACGCGCCGCGCAACGCGCCCTCGCCGCCCGGAACATCCGCCGCGCCGCCGATTACGCGGCCAAACGGGGCGTGCGGCTGGCCATCGAGCCTCTCAACCGCTTCGAGACTGATCTCATCAACACCGTCGATCAGGGCATCGTGCTCCTGGACGAGATCGAGCGTGAGAACGTCGGGCTTCTCCTCGACACGTTCCACATGAATATCGAGGAGAAGAACATCCCGGCCGCGCTGCGGCGAGCCAAGGGCAGGATCTTCGAGTTCCACGCCTGCTCAAGCGATCGCGGCACGCCAGGCGAGGACCATCTGCCCTGGCCTGAAATCGTCACGGCCCTCAAAGACACGGGCTATGCCGACGCGGTGGTCATCGAGGCCTTCACCCCGGAGATTAAAGAGATCGCCCGCGCCGTGTCGATCTGGCGACCGCTCGCCAAAAATCAGGACGCCCTCGCAAGGGATGGGCTCTCCTTTCTGAAGAAGGAGTTCAACGCCTGATCCCATAATTAGGGCGGTTCCGGCCGCCTAGAAGTCTCTCGCTTTGGAGGGTCCTATACAATGCTTCGCACCATGCGGGCCGCCGTGTTCCACGGGCGCAATCAGTTGCGAGTCGAGGAAGTCGCCCGTCCCGAGCCTAAGGACGGGGAGGTCCTGATCAAAGTGTCGCGCTGCGGCATCTGCGGCACCAACTCTCATATATTCCGCGGCAACTTTCCGGCCCCGAACCTTCCGCTCATCATCGGTCACGAATTCGCGGGCGTCATCGCCGCCGTCGGCAGGGGTGTCGACAACGTCAAGCCGGGCGACAAGGCCACGGCCGACATCAACATCGCCTGTGGTGTCTGCTGGTATTGCCGCCACCACCAAAAGCTATTCTGCGCCAAAGTGAGGCAGCTTGGCGTCCACGACGCGGGCGGCATGGCCGAATATGTCGTCGCGCCCGGCGCCAACGTCTACAAGTTGCCCGATTCCATGCCGTTCGACCATGCGGCGTTCGTCGAACCACTCGCCTGTGCGATCCACGGTCAGGAGCGCATCGGCGTTGGCATTGGCGAATCGGTGTTGATTATCGGCGCGGGACCAATGGGTCTCGCGCACGCTGCTTTGTGCCGGCTGAGGGGATCGGCAAAGGTGATCGTGTTCGAACCTTCTGCCGAGCGACGCGCTCGCGCACATGCGATCGGCAGCGACGTCGAGATCGATCCTCTTTCGGACAACGGGTCCGATCAATTGATGCAAGCCACCGACGGGCGCGGCGCCGATGTCGTGATCGAGGCAGTCGGCCGTACCTGCAACCTATAAGCAGGCTATCGAAATGGCTCGCCGCGGCGGACGCATCCTGGCGTATGGCGCCGCCCCGCCGGACGCGACGATCGATCTCAAGCCCTTTGAGATCTACGCCAAGGAACTGACGATCGTCGGTTCCTATGCAGGCACCTACGACACTTGGTCTACCGCCATTGATCTCATCGCCAGCGGTCGGATCAATCCGAGCCAGATAGTCGACACCGTGCGCCCACTTGATGCCGTCGCATGGTCGATCGAGAAAATGGAAACAGACAAGTCGGTCGTAAAGATTCAGATCGACTTGGAAGCGGGGACCTGAGCGGAGGGATGCTGAACGCCCCGCATCCCTCTGCCGGTCCTGGACGACTGAGTTCGCCAAGAGGCCGCCAAGGATCAGCTTATGGCTCGCGAAATGATCACGCTGTCTTTCTTTCTCAAAGGAAGAACGTGCGCAACGGGTGGAAGAAGCGCTGGACGCGGAATTCTTGCCAGCAAGTGCGGTGTCAACATGAGTTCAAAAGGGAGGAAAAAAACATGTCTCTATCCAAAATGAGGCGGCGCGTGTTCCGCTCGCTGCTTGGCGGAGGCGCGGCGCTTCTGGGCCTCTTGCCGGGGTTGGGCGCGCCCCGGGCCGCCGAAGCAGTAACGCTGCACGCTATCTTTTTGCCCGCCACCTGGGGCACCGTGGTCAAGAACACGCTGGCGCCCGAATACGAGAAGGAAACTGGCGTCAAGGTCGATGTGCAGTTGATCGGTCGCGACGCCATTCACGACAAGATGGCCACGCTGTTCGCAGGCGCGGACGCCAGCTTCGATATCTTCAATCTGGACTACAACTGGATTCCTGAATTCGCCGCTGGCGACCACCTGCTGACGATGGACGACCAGGTCAGCGCAGAAGACAGGAAGGACTTCTTCCCGCTTGCGCTTCAAGGTGGCGAGCTACAACGGAAAGCTCTACGGCATCCCGCAGACCGTCCATCCGGCGCTCCTTTGGTACCGCACAGACATTTACGACGATGCCGCCACCAAGGCGGCTTACAAGAAGGCCGCGGGGCGCGATCTGACGCCGCCCAAAACCATGGACGAGTGGCTGGAGCAGTCGAAATTCCTGAATGGCCGGACGTACGATGGTCAGAAGGTTTCCGCCTGGGCCGCGCAGGCCGCAAAGGGGTTCGGCAATGTTCACACCTGGTATTCGTTCTTCTCGACCTATGGCGGGAAAGCGTTCAACGACGATTTCACCAAATCAACCCTCGACACGCCGGAAGGGCTGGCGGCGACGAAGGAATGGGCCGAGATGATGAAATACATGCCGCCGGGCGCGAACAGCTTCACCTATGATGACGTGACTACGGCTGCGCAACAAGGCACCGTCGCGACCGCCTTGCAATGGTCTTGGGGCGCGTTCGCGGTGGATGATCCGAAGGCATCGCGGACGGTCGGCAAATGGGAATTCAGCCAGATTCCCTCTGCTAAGGCTGGCGAGCCGAGCCATCCCCATCTTGCGGAATGGGTAATCTCTGTTTCCAAATATTCGACGCACCCGGACGAGGCGAAGAAGTTCGCGGCCTGGCTGGAGACCAAGAAGAACGACGTTGTGCAAGCCTCGCTCGGTGGTGGCGACCCAGTGCGCTGTCGAGCTACAGCGATCCCAAGCTGACCAGACGAAAAGCTCGCCGGAACGGACGTGAAGCGCTTTCGCCGATATTCGGAGGTGATCATGGCTATGAAGAACGCTGCGCCTCGTCCGCTCTTTGAGGGCGAGGAGCGGTGGGAAACGCACGATCACCACGCCACTTCAGGCCGTCCAGCTCGGCGCAGATTTCTCCGGCCGAAGGCCTTAAGCAGGCCGACAAGGCGGAAGATGTGGTTTTGTCGCGCTGAACGCCCGATGGCTGCAACCGAGAAGCGCCATGCCCGTCTCCGCGCCCAGCCGACCTTGAACGTCGAAGGCGCTATTGCGCCTGCGCGTCGCAGGTGGAGCGCGCTACGGCTGGATACTGCCCATGGTGCCGGGCATGGCGTTCCTCATTGTTCTGTCCGTATATCCCACGCTGTATTCGCTAGCGGCGTCATTCTATCGCTGGAATCTCGCCGTCAGCGCCCGCCGCGACTTTCGTCGGCCTCCGCAATTTCGATCTGCTGCTCCAGATCCTTCATTCTGGCATTCGGTAGCCGTCACGCTGGTCTATGTCTTCATCTCGGTTGGACTCGAACTGGCGATCGGACTTGGCGTCGCGCTGCTGTTCTTTCGCCGCTTCCCCGGCGATCATTTCCTGCGCGCGCTACTGATCCTGCCGATGGTGGTGGCGCCAGTGGTCGTGGGCCTGCTGTGGCGCTACATGCTCAACGTGCAGTTTGGCGTCGTGAACTATCTTGCGGGCCTCGTCGGGCTTCGATCGCATTGATTTCCTGGGCGACGTCGACTGGGCGTTGCCGACGCTGATCCTTATCGACGTCTGGCAATGGACGCCCTTCACCTTCCTCATCATGCTCGCCGCGCTGCAAGGCGTGCCCGAGGACGTCATTGAGGCCGCCAAGATCGATGGCGCGCGCTCGGCGCGCATCTTCTTCGACCATATGCTGCCCCTCATGCGCTACCCGATCGCCGTGGCGCTTGTGCTGCGCCTGCTCGACGCCTTTCGTGTTTATGACATCATCTTCATGACGACGCGCGGCGGCCCCATCGATGTCACGCAGACCTTGTCCTGGCAGATCTATGACGCGGGCTTCAAATCGCTTCGATATCGGCTATGCTGCGGCCTATTCCTGGCTGATGCTTATTCTGGTCGTGATCGTCGCCACCGTCGTTCTCAAGAGCATGTTCAGAAAGACGGATTTCGCATGAGCGCTGCGACCTCACTGCCGCACCCGTCCGCCGCCCGCGCTGGCGTCAACGGATCGGCATCGCCGTCCAAGGTCTGGCGGCTCTGAGCGCGGCGCTACTCTTCATTGGTCCGATCGTCTGGATGGTGATTACGGCGCTAAAGACTGGCAATCAGGCCTTTTCCTGCGATCCCTGACTTCTTGTTCCGGCCCGACGTCGGAAAACTTCGCGCATGTCTTCACGGCGAGCACCTTCGGTGACGCATTGCTGACCAGCACGTTCACGGCAACCACGTCCACGATGCTCGCGCTGATCCTGGGGGCCGGCGTCGCCTATCCGCTGGCTCGGCGGCGGGGCCCCGTGCAACAGCAGGTCGCCTTCTGGATTCTGTCCTTGCGCATCCTGCCGCCCATCGTGGTGATTATCCCGCTGTTTCTGCTATTGAGGGCTGTCGGGCTCACGGGCAGTTTGTGGTCGCTCGTGATATTGTACACGTATATGAACCTCCCGCTCATTGTATGGCTGTTGCGTGGCTTCTTCGCCGATGTCCCGGTCGAGATCGAGGAAGCGGCCTTCGTCGATGGCGCGAGCAGGTTGCGGACCTTCTTCGGCGTTACACTGCCCCTGGCGCTGCCTGGCGTCGTCTCGACGGCTCTGTTGGCTTTTATCTTCGCGTGGAACGAGTTTCTGTTCGCCAACGTGCTCACTGGCGCGAATACGCGGACCGCGCCGGTTTCTCTGACGGAATACGTCAACCCCGTCAGCGTCGAGTGGAACAACATTATGGCCGCGGGCACGCTCGTCGTCCTTCCGGTCTGGATTTTCGCGCTGGCCGCCCAGCGGTATCTGGTGCGCGGCATGACTTTCGGGGCGGTAAAATGAGCTCCGTCGCCGCGCGGACGTCGGCTTGCCCGGCTGGCTTGCCCGATCTGACCAAATTCGATCGGAATTCGGGGATCGAGTTCGATAACGTCGTTGTCGCGTTCCCCGACGGGACCGTTGCGCTTAAGCGGTTTAGCCTCGCCATTGAGGAGGGCGAATTCGTTGTGCTCGTCGGTCCGTCAGGCTGCGGGAAGTCGACCGCCCTGCGCTCGCTCGCCGGCCTGGAATCGGTCAGCGGCGGAACGATCCGCATCAAGGGCCGCGATGTGACGGATCTTGACACGCAGCGCCGGGATATCGCGATGGTGTTTCAGAGCTACGCGTTATATCCGCACAAGAGCGTTTACGAGAATCTCGCCTATCCGTTGCGGGTGCGGAAGGCGGCCGGCGACGCGAGATCGACCTTGTGGTGCGCCAGACCGCCGAACTCCTCGCGTCTGACGCCTTATCTGCAACGCAAACCGCGGGCTCTTTCGGGCGGCCAACGGCAGCGCGTCGCCATGGGCCGCGCGCTGGTGCGCAAGCCTGCGGCCTTTCTCATGGACGAACCGCTTGTCCAATCTCGACGCCGCGCTGCGCGTCGAGATGCGCACCGAAATCCTTGCGTTGCACCGGCAACTCGGCGTCAGCACTGTTTATGTCACTCACGATCAGGTGGAAGCCTTGACCATGGGCGACCGCGTGGCCGTCATGCGCGCCGGCGTGCTGGAGCAGTTCGCCACGCCGAAGGTGCTCTATGAGAAGCCTCGCAATATCTTCGTCGCCAGTTTCGTCGGCAGCCCGGCGACCAATTTTGCGCTCGCCGAGATCCAGCCGGATACGTCGAAGCTCCTTGTCGCGGGTCAGACCGTTGCTTTTCCGATCAGGGGTCAGGCCTACGGGACCCGGTGGCGGGTGGTGCTGGGCATCCGCCCGGAGGCCTTTGCCTACGCGCCGGACGCCGAGCACGATATCCCGCTCAAAATATTGCCAAGCTTTGTCGAGTTCATGGGATCGGAGGTGCTGGTCCACTTCAGCTTGAGCGGCCTTTCGGACAATCAGCCCGCTCGCGCCCTCGTGGCGATGGAGGAGGGCATGCTCACCAAGGTCGACGGAGTTACTGTCGGCAAACCGATGATTGCCCGGCTCGACACGCATTGTCCCGCCGTAGCCGGTCAGGAGCTCAATCTATGGGTCTCAAGCCGCTCCATGCAGGTTTTTGACGCCGAAAGCGGCGTCGCTCTCGCCAATGATTAGGCGCGCGCGAAGGCGTTCGTCGAGGCGAGTGTGGCCTGCCGCGGCCGCGGGAAGCTCATGGTTTGCGTCCGCTCCCGCAAGCAAAACCACAGCAGGATGATTTATGATCGAACCAGTCGGGGGGTGATCCGTCGCTTCGCATCGCCCCGTAGCAGCGCCGGCGGCGCTCCGATCAATTGAAATGCGCTTCGACGATGAAGGACGGTCACGCAATGGGGACTCCAGGTTATTTCGATCGGACCCGCGAATTTGACGACGTTCGCGCGCCTGCGCCGCTATTCCCGCCGAAAAGATGAGATTGCCTAAGCTTCAATTCGGGAAGAACAAGCCTCTGGACCCGTCGATGCTCGCCGCGAATCAGCGAGATGACTTCTTCGGCCAACACCTGGCCCAAATCAAAGAACCGATTGTCGACGGTGGTCAGGGGCGGATCGGTTGCTATCGCTATGTCATTGTTGTCATAGCCGACGACGGCGATCGTCCTGGGAACGGACACTCCGATCGATCTCAGATAGCGCAACGCCCCCGCCGCCATATAGTCGTTGGCGCAGAACACCGCGTCCGGGAGACCGCGTTCCGCGATACGGCGCATGCAGGCGTGGCCGCTCTCGATGGTGTAGTCGCCATACTCTTTGGCGACCAGTACCGCTCCCCGCTCGAGGAGGGAAGTCGTAAATCCGCGCTCGCGCTCCATCGAGTCAACATGGATACTGGGGCCGTTGATGATTCCGGTTCGCGCAGCCCCCGAAGCCGCCAGAAGGTCCGCAACAAGCTTTCCTCCTTCCCAATTGCCCATGTCCACATGATTCGCGTCGGCGCCGAAGCGAGCGGGGCGCAGCAGCATATAGGGGAATTTCGCCTCCTCTAGGATCGAGGTGAACGCATATTCGCGGGCGAACTGGGGAATAACGATCACCCCATCCACGGTCCGGCTGCCGACAATCTGCGCGAAATACTGGGTGAGGTTAACATCGTCGTGCGACTTGACAGCAAATCGCACGCCGTAGCCGTGCTCGTCGGCGACCGACAGCACACCTTCCATTAGGTAGTAAAAGAGCGATGTTTTGCGCACGATGTCGGGGAACTCGGACGCGGTGGCGATCACCAATTCGATTGTGTTGCTGCGCCCTGTCGTCAGCATCTGACCAACGCGATTGGGCACGTATTTCAACTTCTTGGCCGCCCGGAGGACAGTCTCGCGAGTCTCGGCGTTGACTGGGCCGCCATTCAGTGCGAGCGACGCCGTGGCCGTGGAGACCCCGGCCAGCGCCGCAACATCCTTCAGATTCGCCATGCACCCGACATTCGCCTCGCCCGACCGGCGATGCGTCCCTCGCCGTAACAGCCGCTCTTAGGAAAGCACCTCGGCGAGAGTAACAGCTTCGCGCCTTTCGATCGAGAGGCGCGCCGCCAGCACTGTGGCGATGGTCTTCAGATTATCCTGCCCGGACGTCGCCGGTTGACGGTTTTCCACGACGGCGGAGTGAAACTCGCGCAGGCTCGCCATGCGATCCTCAACATCCATCGGCAAGAGATCGACCGTGAGCTTGCCATTCTGCTCGCGGGCTCCCGGCAGGAAGACCGAAGCAAAAACGCTGGCAGGCTGGATCTCGACCTGGTTATCGGCCCAATGGATCTCGCCCTCCCGCCCCTGCAGACGCCAGTCGCCGTCCCACGTTGTCTGCCATCCCCGCGATACCCAAGACCCGGTGTAGACGGCAGTGGCCCCCGTTTCGCTGCGGAGGATGGCGGTCGCCGAGGCGTCGCCGGCGAACTTGCTCCATTTTGGGTTCCAGCTTCGGGCCCATACCTCGATCGGTTCGAACCGCGCGATGCCGCGCAGCTGATCAAAATGATGGATCGCCATGTCGGCGATGAGAGGATGGGCCATCTTTTCGCGGAAACCGCCGCCGAAGTCCGCGGCCTTCTGGAAATTGATGAAGATCGAGTCGATTTCGCCGATCACCCCGTCGCTGACCAGTTTCGCCACGGTCGCGGTCGCTCGGCGCCAGCGGTAGTTCTGGTTCACCATAAGCTTGACATTGTGCCGGGAGGCCGTGGCGACCATTTGCTTGGCCTCCGCGATCGTCTCAGCGATCGGCTTCTCGACCAGGCAATGCAGGCCTAGTCGCGCGGCTTCGATCGCGACTGGCGCGTGCGCCTCTGGGGGCACTACGACCAGACAGGCGTCCGGCCGCGCCGCATCAACGGCCGTCCTCAACGAAGTGTGCCGTTGCCGCTCGGACAGGCCGTGCCGCTCACCGGCGGCTTTGATGCGATCATGGTCAATATCGACGATGGCCGCCAGTTCCCATTCGGTTGAGGATCGGACGATATCGAGCCAGCTCCAACCCCAGCCGCCGAGTCCGACTTGAACGATCCTGAGTTTTCCGGTCACCGGAGCACCAGCCCTGTCCATTGGTCGTGAAAGTCCCGCGCCTGCCGGCAAATGAGCGCCTTCGGGCGCGGGGCGATTTATTAGGGCTTGAAACGATTGCCCCATAGGGTCGGGTCGTCGACGTTCGCGGTCGTAACGAGAGTAGGCGGCAAGAGCTGCTGCGCAGGTACTGCTTCGCCGTTCAGCGCGGCGAGCGCGGAGCGCACAGCGACCGCACCCATCTCGAACGGGTCCTGGTTGACCGTCGCATCCTGCTCGCCGGACCGAATGCGCTGCAGGGCGAGCGGTGTCCCGTCGATCCCGACGATGGTGATATGGCCCGCTTCACCAACCTTCTTGTCGCGGCCGATCTGGCGAAGCCCGGCGAGAACGCCGCGGACCATCTCGTCGTTGTGCGAGAAGATGGCGTTGACGTTAGGGTCGGCTGTCAGGACATCCGCGGTAATCGACTGCGCGTTCTCGGCGAGCCATTCGGCCGCGCGCGGCGTCACTTTAAATCCCGTCGCACCCGCTGCGAAGCCGCTTCCGCGCTTCTGGGCGTGGTAGGCGCCGAGCGCCCCCTGGAGTTCCAGCGCTTCCTTTACGCCTCCCTTGTCCACGAGGTATTTGGCCGCGACCTTGCCGCCTTCGGCATTGTTGAAACCGACATAGGTGACAATGTTTGCTCCCTCGCCGACGATGGCGTCGAGTGCGACGACGGGCACTTTCGCATCGTTCGCTCGCCTGACGCCGGGAACGATCTCGTTGGAGTTGTTGGGGCTGATGATGATGGCGTCGACGCCTTTGACGAGCAGATCCTCGATCTGGCGCGTCTGAACTTCGGAGTTCGATTGTCCGTCCAGCACCGTCAGGTCGACGCCGAGCTTCTTGGCTTCCGTCCGGGCGCCCTGATCGAGCGCGACCATGAATTCGAATCCATGGCTGTAAAGCAGAAGCGCTATATTCTTCTTCGCCTGAGCCGAGGCATCCGCCACGGCCCCCATAGTGAGTGCTGCTCCGAGAAGCAGTGTCATGAGCGAATTCTTGATTTTCATAGTCTTCCTCCCCTAACTTTCCGATATGACTGGAATATTCAATCGTTCGATCGCTTGTGCTCGCCTCCTTTCCGTTTGGCGGATCTGGTTCAACTTCGGGCGTATCTGCGCCGATAAACGTCGACGACGGCAGCCACGAAGATCACTAGACCCTTGACAAGATCGTCCCAGGCCGGCGGTACGCCGAGCAGGTTGATGGCGTTGGACACCAGCGAAATCAGAGCCACGCCCTGAAGCGTTCCGATGATCGAGCCCGTGCCGCCGAACAGACTGACGCCGCCGATGACGCACGCCGCGATGACCGTCAGCTCGATGCCGAATTCCGGCGCGCGGGCCGGCGAACTCGAGCCGCGCCGTGAGAATCAGGCCGGCGATCGCCGCCGTTAGGCCGCAGATCACATAGGTGACGACGATGATTCGCTCGGTCGGAATACCGGCCAGCTGCGAGGCCAGTTCGTTGCCGCCGGTCGCGTAGACGGACCGGCCGAAGACACTTCGCTTGAGCACCGCGTGGCAGGCGACCGCAAGCGCCGCCAGCACCAGCACCGAGTAAGGAACGCCCAGCGCCTGGCCACGCCCGAATGCGGCGATCAATTCCGGCACAGGCGTGATGTTCGCGCCGTTGGTATAGACGAAGGTGGCGCCCCGGGTAATCGAAAGCGTCGCCAGCGTCACGATGAGCGGGGTTATGCCGATCTTGGTGACGGATAGTCCGTTCACGAGACCTACGCCCGCCCCGATCGCCACCGCAGAGAGGATCGAGAGGGCGACTGGAAGGCCCGAATAGACGGTGAGACCGATGCACACCGCCGAGCTGAGTGCCATCGTTCCGCCGATCGACAGATCGATCCCTCGCGTCATGATTACATAGGTCTGACCGAGCGCGAGGACGGCTAGAATTGTCGACTGAATGAACAAGTTCTTGAAGTTCGCGACGCTCAGGAACACCGGCGACATAAACGACATGACGACGATGAACAGCAGGATCACGAGCAGGAGGCCGAGCCGCCCGACGAGGCTCTTGATTCGGGGGTTGCCCGACCGACGTATTCTGGAATCGACTGCGGTAGACATCTATCCTCTCCGGCTTCGGCGGACGGCTGATGCGATCAGTGCGTCGCACCGGCGGCATGTTTCATGATGGTTTGTTCGTCGATCTCTGGACCGGCCAGTTCGGCCACGATGCGTCCAGCCCGCATGACGTAGATGCGGTCGCTCATCGCCATGAGTTCTGGCAGTTCCGATGAGATCAGCAGAATCCCGAGGCCCGCCCGCACCAAGTCTTCGATCACGCGATGGATCTCAGCCTTTGCGCCTACGTCGATGCCGCGGGTCGGCTCGTCGAGGATCATCAGCCGCGGCTCGGTCGCGAGCCAGCGCGCCAGGACAACCTTCTGCTGGTTGCCGCCGCTCAATATCTCGACGGGGTGATGGAGCGACGGTGCTCGCACTCGCAGCTTCTTGATGAATCTGGCGACGAAGTCGCCTTCCGCCTTCGCTGAGACCCAGCCCGCATGGCTGATCCGGTCGAGGATGCTAAGAGTGAAATTGTCGATCACGCTTCCGACGAGGATCAGGCCTTGCGTCTTGCGGTCCTCCGGAACAAGGGCGAAACCCAGTTTGATCGCCGCGCGAGGAGAGACGATCGAAACCTCGCTCCCGTCCACCTCGATGCTGCCCGAGTGCGGCGTTTCAACTCCGAACAGGCAGCGGGCGACGTCGGACCTGCCCGCGCCGACCAGTCCGGCAAGGCCGACGACTTCGCCGCGCCGAACCTCGATGGAAATGTTCTCAAAGACGCCGGCCCGCGTCAGGCCGCGGGTCCTCAGGATCGTCTCGCCGGCGTGGCGATCCTTGTCCACCAGCATTGACCGATGGTCGCCGACCATCAATGCGACGACCTCCTTTTGGCTCAATTCGGAGGCGGGCTTGGCGCCGACGCGTTTGCCGTCCCTAACGACCGTGATAAAGTCGCCGAGACGAAAGACCTCCTCAAGCCGATGCGAGACATACAATATCCCAAGGCCGCGCCCCCTGAGCTCGGAGACAAGCGCCAACAGACGCTCGGCCTCGGCGTTGCTCAATGAAGCGGTTGGCTCGTCGAGGATGAGGAGCCTGGGTCGGAAGGCGAGGGCCCTGGCGATCTCGACAAGTTGTTGCTGGCCGATCGACAGGGTCTCGATCAGCGTATCGACGGGAAGGTTCAGGCCGACGGTCGGCAGGATCTCCCTCGCGATGGTCGTCGCTCGATCGAAATCGATTTGGCCTGCGCGGCGCGGCCAGCGGCCGAGAACGATGTTCTCCGCGATGGTCATCCGCGGCACGAGCTGAAGCTCCTGATGGATGACCGAGATGCCTGCGTCGCGAGCGGCAAGCGGTCGGCGAAAATGCACCGGCTGGCCGAACATCCTCAGTTCGCCCTCGTCCGGCGCGTACTGACCTGAGATCATCCTGATCACTGTTGACTTGCCCGCGCCATTCTCGCCGACGAGGCAATGAACTTCGCCTGAAGTTATTGACAGGTCGAGCTTGTCCACCGCGGCCACGCCCGCGAATGTTTTGGTGATTCCACGCGCTTCCAGGACAACCTGTTCCAAGGAACGATCCTCCAACCCCGATCACCAACGGGTGAGGTCGGGGCCGTACCGATTATGGCCTCACGTTCGAGGCGCGGAGGTCTGCTGCGCGCGACGCCGCCGGGACGCCGATCAGGCGTTGAACTCCTTCTTCAGAAAGGAGAGCCCATCCCTTGCGAGGGCGTCCTGATTTTTGGCGAGCGGTCGCCAGATCGACACGGCGCGGGCGATCTCTTTAATCTCCGGGGTGAAGGCCTCGATGACCACCGCGTCGGCATAGCCCGTGTCTTTGAGGGCCGTGACGATTTCAGGCCAGGGCAGATGGTCCTCGCCTGGCGTGCCGCGATCGCTTGAGCAGGCGTGGAACTCGAAGATCCTGCCCTTGGCTCGCCGCAGCGCGGCCGGGATGTTCTTCTCCTCGATATTCATGTGGAACGTGTCGAGGAGAAGCCCGACGTTCTCACGCTCGATCTCGTCCAGGAGCACGATGCCCTGATCGACGGTGTTGATGAGATCAGTCTCGAAGCGGTTGAGAGGCTCGATGGCCAGCCGCACGCCCCGTTTGGCCGCGTAATCGGCGGCGCGGCGGATGTTCCGGGCGGCGAGGGCGCGTTGCGCGGCGCGTTCGGCGGGTTCGGCCATTCGCGTCCTGCCGACGGCCGAATACATCGGGCCGACGACGACGTTCGCACCGAGCGCCTCGGCGATCTGCGAACAGCGATTGACGTAAGCGACGCCGTTCTCCCGCACGCTTTCGTCATCGGAACTGAGGTCGCGGTCGGGCCCGAACGCCCCGCATACCGTCGCGGCGATGCCGACCTTCTCCATCCGGCCGCGGATCGCCGCTGGGTCGATGGTCGAAGGATCTTCGATGCATATCTCGATGATGTCGAAGCCGAAATCCTTGGCCTTGTCGACTAGATCGAGCGTCTTGTTCGAGAAGGGCGACGCCCAGATGAACGTGCTCGCTCCAAAGCGCATCGGCGTCACCCTCCAATCCGCGCTTCGATCTGCTTGATCGCCTGAATCGCCTGCAGCGTGTAGTCGTCATAGAATTCGCGACCACCGCCCTTGCGCAGCGTTCCGAAGGGATCGGCCGAAGCCGGAAGGAGCTCGAAGGTGATGTAGCCGTCGTAGCCGACGTCTTTCAGCGCCTGTACGATCGGTTGAAAATCCGTATGACCCTGGCCCGGCGCGGCGCGGTTGCTATCAGCAAAGTGGATGTAAATCATCGCCTTACCGGCCTGGCGGATCGCCCCCGAGATGTCCGAGTCGTCGATGTTCATGTGGAAGGTGTCGCCCATCACGCCCACATTCGGTCGATCGACGTCCCGCATCATGTCGAGGCATTGCGGGATACGGTTCAGGAAATGCGTCTCGTAGCAATTCCACGCCTCAATGCAGAGGCGGACGTTCATGGATTTGGCGTGATCGGCGACTTTGCAAATGCCTTCGACCGCCCATTCCCATTCCTTTTTGGGATTCAACTCCGGCGCCATCTTTCCAACCGGGCTCGGGGCGACGATCATGACCGAGGCGCCGCTGGCCGCGGCGAAATCGGCGACCCGTTTGGAATAGTCGACGGCCTTGCGGCGGTTGACCGCGCTCCTATTCGACAGGTCACGCTCCGCGCCAGTGAAGATCGAGCAGATCGAAGAAACGCCGATGCCGGCGTCTGCGCATTGCGTCTTGATCCGTGCGCCATCGAATTTGTCCGGCTCGCCGACCAATTCGATCGCGTCGTAACCGCAGCGTGCGACTCGCGCGACGCTCGTCGCGATATCCTCGCCATAGTAGACGAGGGCGTCATAGCTGTACCTGAACATTCACGTCTCCCCGGCGTCCGCCCTCTAGATTTGTCTAAATCGCTTTAGGTATCAGACTGAACACTGAATCCGCGGATGTCAACCCATTTCTATCGGCGGATCATCTCGTTCGTCGGCACTGGATGCGAACGTCTGAACCCGTAATCTAAATCGTATTAGGCATCGCCGACCTTCCATTGGCGCGGAGACTGGGCCGATCCGGTAGTGGGGCGATTTGGCTCGCAAGGGCAAGCCGCGCCAATGCTGCCGGAGAAGCCGCGAGGATGAACAGCAACACCCTGAATATGCGGCGACCGGCTCTGCACCGGCCAACTCACACAGTGGGCCGCACGTGAACTGCGATTGACGCCTGTTTTGACGGGCCGCAATTCAGAGAAAGTCAGAGTTGGGGGCGAGCAGCAAGGGCTTGCGCGGCGCAGCTCCTATACGCCGACACAGTCCCGCGCGACTCGACTGTGAAGGACGTCGTCATCGTCATCTGCATCGCCAGTGCGCTTTCCGGCATGTCGCGGCCGATGGCTGACGGCTGCGTCCGCCACCGTGGTCGATCCTCGACGTCGCAGGTGCGATCGACGTGTTTGAGGCGCTCGCAGTGAGAGCCTTCGAAGGGAAGAGGGCGGGCATAGTGAAGCTTCCGGGAGTTGGATTCGACGCGGCTCTGAGCGATTGCCTCGCCGCCGACCTGAAGCGCCAGTTACTCGAGGCGATCGACCTGAGAAACAGTATCAACGCGAACTCCAACACCTCGCAGGCATCGCCAAATCGACGGGACTGCCGCGGGCCCAGCCGTTCGCCGGGGTGGCCGTCCGCTCACACTCGACCGGGCGGGCACGGGTTCGTGCGATTTAGGCCAAGGCCTGACACCGACCGCTCGGCCAGGTCCGGCCCTAGACCCGCGTGCAATGCCGCTGGGGAGACAAGACCGCCAACGTCTGTGACAACGCGTGGGGCGCGGACCCCGTTCAGGAGCGGGCATATTGTTGAAAACGCCGATCGCCATTTTTCGAGCAATGCGTTTGGGGCCTTGGAGACGGCCACGATTTGGCGCTGCGTTTTCACAGGCTTGACGAACCCAGGCTCCGGCTCGGCCAAAGCATTTTGACTGAGCCGGGTCTGGGGGGTCACGATCGCTCGAAGTTTCTTTCATCTCGCCCGGTAGTCAGCGACGATTGGGCCGAAGCCCGCGTCAGGATTTCTTGAAGTTCCCCCAGTGCGTCGGGTCGTCGACATTTTCCTTGGTGATCAGAGTAGGCAGCGTTCGGCCGCTTTTCTCATAGGACTTGCCATCGAAATAGGCGACGATGCCATCGAAGATAATCGCGCCCATGGCGATCGGGGACTGTTCGACGGTGGCGTCCTGCGTGCCTTCGCGGATGCGCTGCAACGCCAAGGGCGTGCCGTCGAGACCGACAACTGCGATATGGCCGGTTTGACCCGGGGGAACGAGCTTGCCGGTTTGCCGCAGTGCGGAGACGACGCCGCGGATCATCTCATCGTTGTGGCTAAATACGCCGTTGACATCCGGATTCTGCGTAAGAGCGTCCAGCACCATCTTGTACGCGTTGTCGGCGACCCATTCCGTGTTCAAGGACTTTACAGTGATATCCGGGTAGCTTTCCTTCATGCGCTCCGTGAAGCCCTTATGCCGGGCCTGTGCTTGTTCCGAACCGGTCGAGCCGCGGGTTTCCAGAACGATGCCCTTGCCGCCGATCATTTTCGCGAGCGCGTCAGCACCCATGGCGCCGCCGGCGACATTGTCGAAGTCGACGAAGCCCAGATATTTGCCTTCAGGCGGAGCGTTTTCCATGATGAATACCGGAATACTCGCTTCGTTGGCGCGTTTGACGCCGGCGACGAGCAGCTTGGCGTCGACCGGGTTGATCAGTAGGGCGTCGGGCTTCTTGGTGACGGCATCGAGGACTTCGGTGACCTGAAGGTTCGGATCGCCCTTGCCATCGATTACGTGAAGCGTGACGCCCGCTTCGGCGGCCTTCTTTTTGATGCCGTCGACGAGGGCGACCTGGTATTCGAATTGCAGCCCGAAAGTGATGTATTCCACCGTCTTGCCCTTGGCCCCGTCGGCGGCCAAAGCCGTTCCTCCGCAGATCACCACCGCGGCAGTCATCGCGAATCCGGCGCCGGTGGCGAAGAGGCCCCGGCGAGTCGTCTTGCGTATGTTCATGGTTTCCTCCCAAAAAAGTATCTCGCGCAAGTCTTGCGTTGTTCGAAACAGCGCGAAGTGGTGTGGATTGAAGCGAATCTGCATTCGCCTGGTTAAATCACCGTGGTCCTTGCGATCATTTCGCTCCTTTCTGTGTCGCCGGGAATTGGTTCAAGTCAGCGTGGGCCGCGTCGATCGACTGTGGCGCTTGGTCTTGCGGTCTTGGCGCGCGCGCTTAAAGCCGCCTCCAGATAGCTGCGGCGATAAACGTCCAGCGCGGCCGCAGCGGCGATCACCAGGCCACTGACTACGTAGTCGTAGTTGGGCGGCACGTTCAGAAGATTGATCGCGTTCTGCACGAGACCGAGAAGCAGCACGCCCAGGAGGACTCCCCCGATCTTGCCCTCGCCGCCGAACAGGCTAACGCCGCCGATGACGACGGCGGAGATCACCGTGAGTTCGGCACCCTGTCCCGCCGTCGCCGCGCCGGCCTCGAGGCGAGCCGTAATCATTAGCCCGCCAAGCGACGCCATGAAGCCGGAGATTACGTAGGCCGCGATGATCACCCGATTCGTGCGAATGCCGGAAAGGCGCGCCGCGATGGGATTGCCCCCGGTGGCGTAAACAGCGCGTCCGAACCGGGTCTTGGTCAGAATGAAATGCGCGACTACGCCGAGCGCCATGGTGAACAGGATCACGACGGGGATGCCGAACAAGCGCGTCGCCTGAATCGTCGAGGTACACGTTCGGCGGCGGCGCAATGTTCTGTCCGCCGGAATAGATGAATGCGAGGCCGCGCGAGACCGTCAGCATCGCCAAGGTGGCGATCAACGCGGGGATGCGGGTGAACGTCACGTTCAATCCGTTGACGAGACCGATCAACGGTCCTGTCAACAGGGCGGCCAGCATCGCAAGCCAGACAGGCAGGCCAAAATCATTGACCAATCCGACGCACAGGACGGACGAGAGGGCCAGCACCGCGCCAACTGAAAGATCGATGCCCGCGACAAGAATGACGAATGCCTCTCCTATTGCGATGACCGCAAATATCGTCGATGAGAAGAACAGGTTTTCGATGTTCAGCCGCGACAAGAATACTGGGCTGGCGAAGCTCATGGCGAGCGCGCCGAGGCCGATCACGACGAGAAGTCCGAGATCCTGGACGACTTCAATGATCGCCCGGGTCGGCACCGACTTATCCGTGACGCTCAAACTGGGAGCGCTAGATGGCTTGCTCTGTTCCAAAATCATTTTGGCGCCTCATCCGGTCGTCGCGTAAGTCATGATATTTTCGGCCGAGGCCGTGGCCCGATCGAACTCGCCCGCGACGCGCCCCGCGCGCATCACGAGCACGCGATCGGCCAGGGCCAGGACCTCGGGAAGCTCCGAGCTGATCAACAGGATGGCCGCGCCCTGAGAAGCGAGCCGCACGACGATTTCGCTGATTTCGGCTTTTGCGCCGACATCGATCCCCTTCGTCGGTTCGTCGAGGATGAGCAGCCGGGGATGGCGAGCCAACCAGCGCGCGAGCACGACCTTCTGCTGATTTCCGCCGGACAGCGTGGCGATGGCGACATCCGGCGAGGCCATCTTGATGGCGAGCGAACGAACAGCGTTGCTGATAATCGCGTCTTCTCGCTTCGGTTGGATCAGCCCGTGCGGCGCGATTTCCTCGAGCGAGGCCAGACTGGCGTTCGCGCGCACGCTCAGCTTGCCGACAAGCGCCTGACGGCGTCGGTCTTCCGGGAGGTAGCCGACGCCTGCCGCCATCGCGGCGTTCGGGTCGTTTCGACGCAGGCGTTCGCCGCCAACCCATACTTCGCCGGAGTCATAGGGATCGGCCCCGAAGATGCAGTTGGCGACTTCACTTCGACCGGCCCCGACCAGGCCTGACAGCGCGAGAATCTCTCCGGCCCTGACCTCGAAACAAACGTCGTCGAAAACGCCGGCGCGCGAGAGGTGGTTCACGCGCAGCACGACCTCGCCGGTCTCCGCCGATCGGGGCGGCGCCTCCGGCGTTGCTCGGCCCACCATGAGCTTGACGACGGCGTCTGCGTTGAGATCGGCGGCTTTTCGATTGTCGACCAGGCGTCCGTCGCGCAAGACGGTGATCTGATCCGCAATGGCGAAAACCTCTTCGAGCCAATGGGACACAAAGACGATCCCCAGCCCCTTCGCCTTGAGATCGAAGACGATCTTGAACAGCGCGTCGATCTCACGACCCGAAAGCGAAGTCGTGGGCTCGTCCATTACGAGAACCCGCGAGTTCTCGGCAATCGCCCGCGCAATCTCCACCAACTGCCCCTCGGCGGGCGACAGGCGTCGGGCGAGCTCGCGCGGCGAAAGGTCGGGCGCGACTTGTTCGAGCACCTGCTCGGCCTGTCGGAACATCTCCTTTGCCGATACGATTCCGAGGCGGGTCGGCCAGCGGCCGAGCATGATGTTCTCGGCGACACTCATGCCCGGGACGAGATGGTGCTCCTGGTGAATCGTCGCGACGCCGGCTTCATGGGCGGCGGCCGGATCAGCGATGAGGGGCCGGCCGCCCACGCGGATTTCGCCGCTGTCCGGCGCATAGAATCCCGCCATGAGTTTGATCAGCGTCGACTTACCCGCGCCGTTCTCGCCAACTAGCGCGTTCACCTCGCCAGCCCACACCTCAAAGGTCACGCCGTCGAGCGCGAGCACGCCGGGAAAGCGCTTCGAGACGTTGGCGGCGATTAGCGCCGGGTCAGAGGCCGCGACAGGCGCCGCTCTTTCAAACGCGGCGCTCATAGGGCGCAGGCCAGATCGACGGCTTCTAGCATCACGCTTTGGATCAGTCGGGGGGCGACGCAATCGCCGACCTGAAGGATTTCGACGTCCGTGAAGTCCGGCGAAGCCTTCAGGTCGAGATAGAGATTCTCGCGCGAGCGCCGACCAATGACCGGAACGACCCAGTCGACATCTTCGATCCATTGCTCATCGCTCGGGATCAGAACGTACTTGCCCCAGCCGGTCTCGTTGCCGGAACTGAACACCGCGCCGATCTTCACGCGCCGATCGGCGATTTCAAGCAGCGCGAAATTGGGCCGGAGCTTCATCCCCTTGATTGCCGCCCGACGGTAGAAAAGCGTGCGGGCGCCGCTTTCGATGTCTTCGCCGACAAGGCTGTGCGACGCGATGATCTCGACGTCGCAGCCAAGGTCGGCGAGAAACTCGGCCGAACCCGCCGCCTCCCAATGGCCGTTATCGTCGATGACGACGACCTTGCCGTGCGGGGTGACCCTGCCGGACAAGACATCATCGCAAGAAACCACGAACGGCAGATCGAGGCCGGCGATTTCGGGGAGCGCCTGCCGCCCGAGCGCGCGCGACCGCGCGGCGCTCTCGGCTCCGACGTTCGGCAGATTTGGCTCCGATCCCGTGGCGATCACGATCGCGTCGACCGTAAGGGCGCGCAGAGCATCAGGCGTCGCTAGCGCGCCGCAACGGATCTCGACGCCGAGTTCGGCGAGCTGCGCCTCAAGATAGGCCGTCACTTCGGCAATGACCGCGTGCTCGGGCTGGCGCGCGGCGAGATTGACCTGACCGCCGAGTTGACGGTCCTTTTCCAACAGCGTTACACGGCAGCCTCGCCTGGCGGCGATCTCAGCCACTTTCAGGCCCGCCGGTCCGCCGCCGACGACCGCCACTCTTCGTGCGACGCCGGCCCGGATCAATTCGCGTTCGTTGAATTGCAGCTCTCGGCCGGCGCTCGGATTGTGAATGCAGCGGACGCCCTTTTCCTGCCCGACTTGATAGATGCAGCCGTCGTTGCAGGCGATGCAGGACCGAATGAGGTCGGGGCGGCCCGCCTTCAGCTTGTTCGGCGTTTGCGGATCGGCGATGAGCTGCCGCGCCCAGCCAATCATGTCCGCGTCGCCCGCACGCAGAAGATCTTCGCCTCGCTGCGGCGGCGTGATCCGACCGAAGGCGATGACTGGGAGCCGCGTCGCCCGTTTCAACGCACGATTGAGTCTGTCGAAGTCCGAGCCTGCGACCGCCGCCGGCGGGATCTCCATCCAGTAGCTTGAGAAGGAACCGGCGTCCGCGTTGAAATAATCGACGAGTCCGGTGGCCTCAAGCGCGCGCGCCATCCGCAAGCCGTATTCGAGGTCGTAGCCGAACGACGTAAATTCATCGAGGCAGATGCGCACACCAAGCGGCGCCGCGTCGCCCACCGCGTGCTTGATGGCCTCGAGGACCTCATAGGACAGGAGCATCCGGTTCTCGAAGGATCCGCCGTAGCGATCCGTGCGCCGGTTGAAATGCGGCGACGCGAAGGATCGCAGCAGTCCGTCATGCGCGATTTTGATCTCGATCCCGTCGTAGCCTGCGTCAACGGCGTTGCGTGCGCTGGCCGCAAATCCTGCAATCACCGCGCGGATGTCGTCGTCATCGATTGCCTTCGTGCTGAAATGGCTTGACGGCTCGGGCATTTGCGTCGGCGCCCACATGATGTGCGGCGGCCGCTCCAAAGAAGTGTGCCCGCCGTGGGTCAACTGGCTGAATATCCGCGCGCCGTGGGAGTGCACGGCCTCGGTGATCTTCATCAAGCCGGGGACGACCGCGGGATCCCAGGCGTTGATGAAGCGCCGCGACATCTTTCCCGTGGGATGAACCGCCTGGCTCTCCGTGATGATCAGGCCGACGCCGCCGATGGCGCGCTCGCGATGATAGGCGGCAAGGTCGTCTGACGCCTGGCCGTCCAGCGTTCCCAGCGCGGTGAAATGCGGCTGAAAGACCGTCCGATTACGCAATTCGACCGACCGGATTCGCAACGGCGCGAACATGTGCGGATATCTCAGGCCCGAAGGCGGTTGGAACGCCGGCGACAGCAAAGTCTTCATCTCGCTCATTTGACGGCTCAGTTGTTAATCGATTACGTAGTCGTTCGACCTGCCAATTCCTGTGTTCTTCGTCCTGACGCCTCGACCGCCCGGCGCGACGGCGGCGGCCTCAGGCGGTTTGAACGATCTTGATCTCCCCCCCTGTCCGGGCGGACTCGGCGAAGGCGTCCAGGACTCTGGCGTTCCTGATCGAGCCAAGCGGCGATAGGGGAACCGGGCGCCCTGACAGAACAGCCTCCGCGAACGCTTCGACGATCAATTGATAGTGGTCGTACGGTTGCAGGAATTCCTCGCGGCGGCGACCGTCAGCGTCGACGTGCACGATCAGGGCTTCCGGCGCGCGCGTACCGAGCCCGAGAATCAGGCCACGCGGCGCTTCGATCATGCCCTTGCGGCCGATGACCGTGTAGAAGCCGTTTCCGGTCGTCTCGAATGAGCAACTAACCACGGCGACGCGCCCCTTGGGGAATTCAAGAATGCCGGCATTGGCGACATCCACGCCAAATCTTTCGTCAATCCGACGCCAGGCTCTGACGGCGAGGGGCTCTTCCCCAAAAAGCATACGCGCCGCGCTGACGATGTAGCAGCCCATGTCCAGCAGCGCGCCGCCGCCGAGCTCCGGCTGCATGCGCACATTGTGGGGGTCCGGCGGGCTCATGATGTCAACCGACAGATGGACGCGCACCTCCAGCACATCGCCGATCGCGCCCGAATCGATATGCTCCCGCACCCGGCGATGTTGTGGGTGGAACCAGTACATGAAGCTTTCCATGAGCGGCACGTTGCGGTGCGCAAAAGCCTCGACGATCCGCGTCACCTCGGCGGCGTTGACGCCCAAGGGCTTCTCGCACAACACCGGCTTGCCCGCCTGGGCCGCCTTGATCGCCCAGTCCGCATGCATGGAGTTGGGCAACGGGATGTAGACGGCATCGACGGTATGGTCAGCCAGAAGTCCTTCGTAGGTAGTGACCTGGACATCGTCCGGCCATCCGTATCGACGCTTGGCCTCGGCGGGATCGCGGCTCGCCAACGCGACCAGCTTGCCGTTTTTTGACTTCTGGATCCCAGGAATGATCGCATCGCGCGCAATCCAGGACGTGCCGCCCAGAACTCCCCATCGGACGATGCCCGTCATCCGTTGTCCTCCCCGACGGCCTAAGGCCGCAAATTTGATCTTCGATGACGAAGCCCGGCGATATTGCCTGCCCTTGCCGCCTTGCTTGGCGCGCAATCAGCGTGGACAACGTCCAGGTAATCGTTTACGTGGACATTTCCCTACCGCCTCGGCAAAGAAAATGTCAAAGCGCAAAGCCGACAATTCACAGCGGCCAAACGTACGAAACGCCCAAATTTGGCCAGACTGGACAGAATTTTAGGGAATTGGGCCACAATCGCGGCGCGCCAGCGCGAAAAGTCTGGGGAGACTCGATGGCGACGATATCAGAGGTAGCGATACGCGCCGCCGTCTCGGTGGCGACCGTTTCGCATGTCGTGAACGACTCCCGCTACGTCTCTCCGGAAACCAAGAAGCGCGTGAAAACGGCAATCGAAGCCTTGAACTATCGTCCGCACGGCATTGCACGCAGCTTACGAAAAAGTAAAACGGCGACGATCGGCATAATGATTTCTGATATAAGCAATCAATATTTTGCCGATGTTGTCAGGGGAGTTGAAATCTGTTTTATATAACTCCGACGATCGATACAATTATATATTGTGTAATACAGAAGAGGATTCAAAGCGAGAGAGATTATATTTCGACGTTCTGCTGGAGAAACGCATCGATGGGCTGATCATTTCGCCCGCGGGCGGCAATTCGGATTATGCGGCCACACTGATCGGCGAGGGCTTGCCGATCGTATGCGTCGACCGAAGCTTCCAGGGCGTCGAGGCGGATACGATTGGCGTCGACAATCGGGAGGCGGCGCGCAAACTGGTCACGCACCTGATCGGAATGGGCCATCGTTGGATTGTCGCCTTGAGGGCTAAGATTAACGCGAATACGATTGACGAGCGCATCGAAGGCTATCGCGACGCGCTTGTGGCGTCCGGTCTCGCCTACGATCCTTCGGACGTCGCCGAGAGCCTTTCCGATATTGACTCCGCTTGCAAGGTCGGTCACGCGTTGCTCACGCCAAGGCCGCTGCCCGATGCGGTATTTTGCACCAACAACTTCATGACGCTTGGCATGATGCGGGCGATCGCTCAGGAAGGCTTCGCCTGCCCAAGGGATATCGCCGTCGCGGGGGTTGACGATTTTCCCTGGACGACCGGCTTTCTGCCCCGCCTGACGGCGATCGCGCAGCCCGCCCACGCGATCGGGCGCGAAGCCGCGCTTGTACTGCTGGATCGGATCGCCAAGAGACGAACCGGACCGGCGATCAAGCTCGTCCTTCCGACCGTCCTCCATGTTCGCAATTCCTGCGGCGCCGGCCGTGCGGTTTCTGGGCGTGCGCCAGATTTGGCCGACGGCCTGCGCGCATGAGATCGCTCGCGGCCGATCGAGCGACCCTCAGCGCGGCGGCGGACAATTTATGAGACGGCGCTCAGTCTGCTCACTATCGAATATCGGCGAGTTTGCTCTCTGATGCCCAGATTTTCGCGGCCCAACCAAAAAGATCGGATCGATCGCAACTTCAACTCCGGAGGGTCCTTACGAATCGAGGGACGGCGATGTCGAGCGCTTCTCCGCCAACAGCGACGCCGGAGACTTTCTCGCATTGTTCGAACAACTACAGCAGGAAGCGACGCAATTGCTTGGTCTATCCGCCGGGCAACGCGAAATGCGCATGATAACGCACCTTGTGCGCAATCATCTTGCCGCGCGGCTAGTCACGAGCTCTTCGCTTGCAGCGGCCTCGGGGCTGACTTACGGCACCGCGATCCGGACAATCGTGCAGATGGGCGATCGTGGCCTCATTGTCCGCAGATCACGGACGCCCACCGGAAAGTCGGTCTCTTTGCACCCTTCTGCGGATTTGCTCGCGCGGTGGCATGAATTCGCCTACCGCGCCAATAAACTTGTCCGCGACGCCCTCGACCCCAACGCCGTGCGCGCTTCGCCGACCGGCGCGCGACGTTCTTTCAGAGAGAAAGCCAGTGTCATTCTGCCGCCGCCGCCGGTTTTGTCGACCAAGCTCGCGCTCAGCCGCGGCCTGCGGGTTCTTGTGCATGCCGATCCCACATTCACGGCTATGCGCACCCTGAAACGGCAGTTCGAGATGATTCTGGGGACGCCGATCCATAGCCGCGCCTTGTCGATCGACCGCCTACGCGCGGAAGTCATCGAGAACAGTCAACTGCCCATTTCCAAATACGACGTCGTCGCCATCGACTATCCTTGGTTCGGCGAGATGGCGTTCGACGGGCGCCTCGCGGCGCTGGATGACGTCATTGCCAATCTTGGCCATGACGTGGATGATTTCTACCCGGACACGCTCGCGAGCTCACGCTGGCGAGGGGTTCAGTACGGCATTCCGGCAATTATGTCGGCCGAGCCCCTCGTGTATCGCACCGATCTCCTGGAAAAGGCCAACCTTGGGCCACCGCGAACGACCGACCAAACGATCGAGGCGGCTCGGCGGTTGCATAACCCGGGCGCCGGCGTCAGCGGCATCGCCTGGAATGGCGGTCGGGGCACGCCAGTCGGCCATAGCTTCATGATGATCATGAGCGCGTTCGGCAAACCTGTTCTCAACCTGCGCCCGACCCCTGACGGATTCGACGCCGAGCACGTCTCGGGCGAGGAAATGCGCCCGACCTTCCTCTCCCTCGAGGCGCGCCAAACCGTCGAGTATCTTATTGAACTGATGCAATATTCGCCGCCCAATGTCCTGTCCATGAACTGGTATGACCGGGCGGTCGCCTACAAGGAGGGCAAAGTCGCGCTGGCCTATTCGCACACAATGCTTGCGCCGCTTTACGAGACCAACCCGGCCTCGCCCGCTTACCGCAAAACGGGTTACGCGCCCCATCCCGTAGGCCCAAGAGGCCGCCCGATCGCGCCAATGGGCGGCTATGCCCTCGCGATACCGTCCAATCTGGCGAAGGAGCGCATCGCGGGGGCGCGCATCGCCTTGCAATCCTTGACGTCGGCGAGCGCCACCAAGCTCTATTTGATCAACGGAAGCCTTGCCAGCCCGCGCGTGAGCGTCAGCCGCGATCCTGAGGTCCAATCGATCTCGCCGGTAATCGCCGCTGTGGACGATATGGCGGCGAGCGGTCTTGTGCGGATGTGGCCGCGCCCACCTGTGCCGGCGATTTCGCGGATTATCGGTATCGCCGGGCAGGAAATCCACAGTCTCCTCTCGGGAACAAAGTCGATCGGCGCCGCCCTGCGCGACGCGCAAATCGCGCCGACGCGTGCATGCAAGCTCTCGGCTACTATTGACGATCGCGTGGAGCAAAAACGGACGCCGTTTTATCCAGTTTGGACGGAGGCGGCGGAGAAATAATCCGTGCCCGACGTGCCCGTCGACAAGATTGGATGGCCTTGAAGCGTTGCGGAGGGCCTTTAACGGCAAGCGGGTTTCGGCTTCTTCGACGCCGCAGGCCCGAAACGTCGGCAATGCCCATGGACTGTCCAGTTTGGACAAATATGCGGATATTGCTCCCTCGCCCCCTTTGCTAGTCCTCATCTAACAAAGTGGCCGCGACCCGCCTCAACTTAAGGGCGAAGGGCGGTCATAAGGGGAGGCGGAATGCTAGCGCGCCGGGATTTGTCGAGCGGCGGCGACGAGCAGCCAGGCTTCCAGAACAGCTAAGCGTCTAAGTCGAAGCCGTCGCTGCGGCGCACATTCGGTCGTGGCGGCGCAGAAGCAGCAAACTCGAATTCGGCAAAGCGACCACGAACGCCGGTGAGCGGTAGGCGCGCGAAGGCAGATTTGTGTCCAGCCGGCTCCGATTCATCGGGGCCGGCGACGCGGGAGCATTGGTGATGAAAGCGGTCTTCCTGCCAGGCGGCAAGCGCGTGGAGATCCGTGCTGTGGAAGTGCCGCAGCCAGGCCCCGGAGAGGTGCTGATCGAAGTCAAGGCGTCCTGCATCTGTCGCAGCGACTTGAGCCTCTATTATGGCAACGCCGTCGTGGGCGGTGACGCTGCCGGCAAGTGCATAACGGGTCACGAACCGGCCGGCGTCATCGCCTCAACCGGCGCCGGCGTGAAGCGCTTCAAGGCCGGCGACCGCGTCGCCGTCTATCTCGCGGTTGGTTGCGGCGTATGCTCGGCGTGCCGCATAGGCAATTTCTTTCTTTGCCAGGACTGGCGTTGCCTCGGGTTTACCGCCGACGGCGGCAATGCAGAGTATCTCGTGGTTCCCGAGCGCAATTGCCTGCGCATTCCCAATTCCATGTCCTATATCGCCGCCGCGATTTCCACCGACGCGTTTGGCACGCTCTACAGCGCCTGCAAGAAGCTTCAAGTCAACGGCGCGAGTGCGCTCGGCGTCTGGGGCCTTGGACCAATGGGATCGAGCGGCGTGCTCGCCGCCAAGGCGCTGGGCGCCCGCGTGGCGGCGCTCGATCCGATCGCCGAACGTCGAAAGTTCGCCGAGGACCTCGGCGCCGACATGACGCTCGATCCGTCGGCGCCCGATGCGCGCGAAAGGCTTGCGGCTTTCGCCGGCGGACTGGGCCTGCATGCCGCGATCGATTGCTCGGGCCATCCCGCGGGCCAGAACATGGCGCTCGACTGCACGCGCCCGCTCGGCCGCGTCGCCTTCATCGGCGAGTCGCGTGAGACCACCATTCGTCCGAGCGACCAGTTGATCCGCAAGCAGCTCACGCTGATCGGCTCCTGGTATTTCAACATCGCGGAATACGAGGAGATCGTCGACGTTTTGGTCGACCGGCATATCAACCTCGAGCGTCTGGCGACGCACCGCTTTTCCATTGACGAGGCCGAAACCGCCTTTCGCCTGTTCGATGAACGCAAAACCGAAAAAGCGGTCTTCGTCTTCTAGGGAGCGACCATGTCCTTCAAATATTCCTTCAATACCTGGTGCTACTCAAGCTTCCCGGTTTGGGTTCCGTCCTATTCGCTCGACGAGGCTGTTCGCCGCATCGCGCGCACCGGCTATGACGCGATCGAAATCGGTTGCGCCGCGCCGCACGCCTGGCCGGCGCATCTTTCGTCGGCGCGTCGCCGCGAACTCAAGACCCTCATCAACGGCGAAGGTCTCGTCGTTTCGAGTTTGCTGCCTGCGCCGGGCGGCGGCCCCGGCAACAACCCGACGTCGATACTGCCGGAGGAACGCGCAGCGACGATCGCACACTACAAGGAGGTCGTTGATCTCGCGCATGACCTGGGCGCTGAGCGCGTTCTCTACATCGCCGGCTGGCGTTCCTACGGCGTATTGACCGGCGACGCGCAGGGCTGGACCCTCAACGCGCTCGTCGAGATCGGCAAATATGCCGCGACAAAAGGCGTGACAATTTGCATCGAGCCGACGTCCGCCGACTCCAACCTCATCGACACCGCAGGCCAGGCGCTTCGCCTGCGCGAGGACAGCGGTCTATCCAACGTCAAGGTGATGTTCGACACGTACCACGCGCTTTATCGCAACGAGGTGAGCTCCGACTACGTCCATGAAATGGCGCCGCACCTCGCGCATGTGCATTTTGCCGACATCGATCGCAAGCCTCCGGGCGAGGGCGTCGTCGATTGGATCGGCGTCATGCAGGCGCTCAAGGACGTCGACTTCAAGGGATATCTGACGATGGAAATCGGTTTCGCCGCCCGTCGCGTCGAGCCGGATCGCTACGCGCGGAGCGCGCTGAATTACCTAAAGGGAGTCGAAGCGCAACTGCGCTGACGTCTGAATCCGCCAGCCTGCGAAGTGGCGGCGTCGATAGTTTCAAAGCAGCATGGGAGGAATGAGTGAACGAGACTTCTGACAAGACCCGCCGAGGCGCGGGAACTCTTTCGCGGCGCAACGTATTGAAATCCGGAGCCGCGCTTTTGGGCGGCGGATTCGCGGCCTCGGCAATCGGCGCGGCGACGTTCAGCGCGGCGTTCGCGGCGGACGCCAAGCCGACGAGCCTCAATATGCTCTATGCGACGTCGGAAGCCGATTCCGACGCGATCAAGGCCGCTCTGCCGGATTTCAAGGCGGCGATGGGCTTCGACATCAATCTCGATACGATGCCTTACAACGCGCTGCAACAGAAGGCCTTCGCGGAACTGGCGTCGAGCAGCTCTTACTATGACATCATGATCGTCGACACGCCTTGGATGCCGGCGCTGACCAACAAGATTGAACCGATCACCGACATGGTGCTCGATAGCGCGCTTTCGGCCGATCTCAACATCAAGGATTTCATCCCGAAAGTATTCTTCGACACGGCGGTCTACAAGCGCGACGCCAGCAATCTGCATTTCGACAAGGCCGACGTCGTCGACGCCGCTGCGATCAAGGCCGGCGGTTTCGACATCTTCGGTCTTCCGATGCAGGCCAACGTTCTCACGCTGGCCTATCGCAAGGATCTGTTCGACGACCCGGCCAACCAGAAGGCCTACAAGGACAAGACCGGCAAGGACCTCGCGGCGCCCAAGGATTGGGACGAGTTCGCCGCGATCGCGGCCTTCTTCACAGACGCGAGCAAGCGTCGTTGGGGCACCACCTTGATGGCGGGCGCGGGCGACTGGGCGACGGACGACTTCAAGACGCTTCTGGCGGGCTTTGGCGGCGACGGGCACCTCGTCAACGACAAATTCGAAGCCGCCTTCGACTCGCCCGAAGGCGTCAAAGCGTTGTCCTATTACGCCGATCTCATCAACAATAAGAAAGTGACGCCGCCCGGCACGACTTCGGCAAGCTGGGACAACGTCGCGACGTCATTCAGCGATGGCCTGACGGCGATGACGATGAACTATCACGACTTGAGCCTGAGCCCGAACGTCAAGGGCTCAGTCGCGTACGCGGTAATTCCCATGGGCAAGTCCATCGGGCCGCATTTCGGCACCTGGATGCTGTCGGTCAATTCCTTCTCGAAGAACAAGGAATGGGCCTACCGCGCGATTCAGTGGTTCACCAGCGCCGGGACCCAGACCAAGGCGCTCACCCACCAACTGCACCCGACCCGCGCTTCCGTCTACGAGAATGCGACCAAGGATCCTACGATCGGCGAGAAATTCGGCAACTTCTACGAGATCCTGGGCAAGTCGCTTGCGGTTGGCGTGGGACGGCCGCGCCTGACCAACTACGGCGATGTGGATCGTGCGATCTGGGTCGCCGTAAACGACGCCGCGCGCGGCGCGGCGACGCCTGAGGCGGCCCTGAAGAGCGCCGCCGGACAAGTGCGCGATCTGCTCGCGCAGGCTGGGTATAAGGTTCCATGAGCGCTTCGACAGCGACGACTGAAGTGAGGCGGCCGACAGGCCGCCTCTCGTTTTCCAAACAGGCTGCCATGGGCTGGGGACTTCTGTCTCCCGCCTTGCTCATCCTTTGCATCTTAGCGATCGCCCCGACGATCTATCTCGTCTACGTGAGCTTCCGACATGAGAATTTGCTCGGGCCGGGCTCGATGTTCGTCGGGTTGCAGAACTTCGCCCGCGTTCTTTCCAGTCGCGACAATTGGTCCGACGCGCTGTCGACCGTTGAGTTCGTCGTGCTTTCGGTGTCGATCGAGATCGCGCTGGGACTTGGCTTGGCGTTGTTGCTCAATCGCCGGCTGCCCGAATCGAATCTTCTGACTGCGCTATTCATTCTGCCTCTCGGGATCGCGCCGGTCGTCTCGGCGCTGGTCTTCCGCGTGTTGTTGGACCCCGCTTACGGCTGGGTCGACTATTACCTTCAGACCTGGGGACTTATCGCCGAACCCATCGACTGGCTCGGCAATCCCGGCACGGCCTGGATCGCCATCGTCGGCCTCGACGTCTGGCAGTGGACGCCGTTCGTAACCCTAATCTTGCTGGCCGGACTGAGCGGCGTGCCATCCGAACCCAGGGAAGCGGCGATCGTCGACGGCGCCGGCCCGGTGCTGCTGTTTTGGCACATCACTCTGCCGTTCCTGCGCCCTTTCATCGCCATCGCGCTCGTCCTGCGCGCCATTGAAGCCTTCAAGACCTTTGGCAGCATTTTCGTTCTGACAAATGGGGGTCCGGGGACTTCGACCGAAGTGATCAATCTCGATCTCTACCGAATTGCTCTGCAGAACTTCGACATCGGCGCGGCGGCTGCGCTGGGCATCGTGTTCCTGCTGTTCCTGTCGGTGATCATGCAGCAACTGCTGAGAGTGCTCGGCCGCAACACCGACATTCTGGAAGACTGACGATGAAATCGCTCTATACGGGCCTTGCCAGATTGGTTCTTTGGTCGGCGTTGGCGTCGACGCTGTTTCCGATCTTCTGGGTGCTGCTGACCTCCTTCAAACCGGCGGAAATCAGCCAGGCGTTGCCGCCGGTGTGGAATTTCACGCCGACACTGCAGAACTACCGCGACGTCCTTACGGGCAACACCTACACCTCGCAAGTGTTTGGCGTTCTGATCGTCCACAGCCTGATTGTGACGGTCGCCTCGACGCTTGTCGGCCTCGCCGCCGCCGTGCCCGCGGCCTATTCCCTCGCGCGGCTGCGCTATTCCGGCAAACGGGTCGCGGCAAACTGGATTCTGTCGACCATCATGTTTCCGCCGATCGTCTCGGTCATCCCCATTTTCATCATCGCGTCGCGGCTCGGGCTGACCGACACTTGGCCTGTCCTGGTTGTTCCCTACGCTGCCTTCGGCTTGCCGATGATGATCTGGATGCTGCGTTCCTCGATCAAGCAAATCCCCTTCGAGATCGAGGAGGCGGCGATGATCGACGGCGCGTCGCAGGCCGACATTCTCTGGCATATCGTTCTGCCGCTGTTGACGCCCGGGATCGTTTCGGCGTGCCTGTTAGCGGGAATGATGGCGTGGAACGAATTTCTGTTCGCGCTCACGCTGACGCGCTCGGCGGTCAAGACGGCGCCGGTCGGCATTAGCGAATTCACCAACATGTATGGCACGCAATGGGGAACCTTGACGGCGGCCGCGACCGTCACCGTCGCCCCGATTCTCGTCATTACCGTTTTGCTGCGCCGGCGCGTCGTCGAGGGTTTGACCTTCGGCGCGGTCAAATGAAGAGCAACTGGATTTAGTGAGGAAACGAACTATGGCCTCTGTGGATATCCGCGATGTCCGCAAGTCGTTCGGCGCCGTCGAGGTTGTCCGCGGCGTTTCGATCGACATCGCCGATGGTGAGTTCGTCGTGCTCGTGGGGCCGTCGGGCTGCGGGAAATCGACGCTCCTGCGCATGATCGCCGGGTTGGAGGCGATATCCTCGGGCGAAATTCGCATTGGCGCGCGCGTCGTCAACGATATGCCGCCCATGGCGCGCGACATCGCGATGGTGTTTCAGAATTACGCGCTCTATCCGCATATGACGGTCGAGGAGAATATGAGCTTCGGCCTGCGGCTCAAGAAAACACCGCCGGCGGAAATCGCGCAGCGCACCGAGCGCGCCGCCAAGATACTCGGCCTCGAGAAGCTGCTTGCGCGTTTTCCCCGGCAACTGTCAGGAGGACAGCGACAGCGCGTCGCGATGGGTCGAGCGATCGTGCGCGATCCGCAGGTGTTCCTGTTCGACGAGCCGCTGTCCAATCTCGACGCAAAACTGCGCGTGCAAATGCGCACCGAGATCAAGGAGCTGCACCAACGGCTCAAGACCACGATCATTTACGTCACTCACGACCAGATCGAGGCGATGACGATGGCCGACAAGATCGTCGTTCTTCACGATGGCCTGGTCGAGCAGATCGGAGCGCCACTCGAGCTGTACGATCATCCTCGCAATCTGTTCGTCGCGGGATTCATAGGTTCTCCAGCGATGAATTTCCTGGGCGGCCGCGTTGCGGCCGAAGGCGGCGCGGCGACGTTCATTGGAGAGGGCGGGGAACGCCTCGCCCTCGGCCGGGCCCTCCCCAACTCGAACGGAAAGCCCGTGACAATCGGGATCAGGCCGGAGCATTTCCTTATTGACGCCGCGCGCGGCGCGCCTGCGGAAGTCGTGGTTGTCGAGCCGACCGGATCGGAAACGCAGGTCTTCGCAAGATATGGCGAGCATGAGATCGTCGCCGTTTTCCGGGATCGGATCGACGCGCGCCCAGGCGCGACGATCATGCTTTCCGCGCCGCCCGATCGCATTCACGTTTTCGATTCGCAGAGCGGATTGGCCATCGGGTAACGCCGCATGACAAGGCCGGTGGATAGGGAGAGAACGCCGATGCGTGCGGTGAAGAAGGCCTATCACGCGAATTGCCGGGGCCCGCTCGTGGGCAATGCTGTCGACGTGACGTCGATCCAGGAATTGACCTATCGCACCTTCGCCGACATAGGCTGCGCCATAGCGGAGGTTGGCGACGGCGGCTATAGCGGCGTCGAATTGGTCGACGGCGATCTTCTCGAAGAAACGAATCAGGCTGAGTTGTGCCGATCTCTGACTGGTGCCGGAATCAAGCTGATCGCCGCCTACAGCGGCGCCAATTTCTTCTTCCCGACACTCTCGACGAAGAGTTCGCCCGCATTGGGTGAAGGGGACGAACTTTCGGTCATCGCGGCGGCGGTGCTGGGAGGCGCCAGCCTCTTCGGGGGCGCGGGCACGGTCGTTGGCTCCGTCGTGGCGTGATGATCGGTCTGATCCACAACGGCCTGTTGCTGATGGGGCTCGAATACAGCCAGCAGTTGATCGCGCGCGGCGTCATCATCATTCTCGCCGTCGCGCTTAGCCGGTCGCGCAAGTGGGTCTTTAATCTGGAGTTCGATCCATGAGTCATTGCACCATCATCGGCATTGTTGTGGCCAAGCCAGAAGCGCGCGCGGAATTGCTGGCGATTCTCGCTGCGCAGGTCGCGCCGACGCGCGCCGAGCCCGGATGCATGAACTATGATTTCCATGTCGACGCCGGGGATCCCTGCGTGTTCATGTTCTACGAAAACTGGCACAGCAAGGCCGACCTGGACGCGCATTTGAAAATGCCGCATCTCGAGCCGTTGCTCGGCCGAGTCGACGAACTTCTGGCGCGACCCGTTGAAATCACATTCTACGAAATGCTCAGCGCGATCGCGAGCTAACGGCTACTTGGAAAATGGGAGCGATTGATGGCGGGGATGGTGAAAGGTCCGGCAATATTTCTGGCGCAATTTGCTGGGGATGCGCCGCCGTTCAATTCGTTTGGCGCGATTTGCCAATGGGTGGCTTCACTGGGTTACAAAGGCGTGCAAATTCCGACTTGGGACGCGCGGCTGATTGATCTGGCCAAGGCCGCGAGTTCAAAGACCTATTGCGACGAACTGGCCGGGATCGCCGCCAACCACGGTGTGCAGATCACGGAGCTTTCGACGCATCTGCAAGGTCAACTCGTCGCAGTCAATCCGGCCTATGACGACGCCTTCGACGCATTCGCGCCCAAGGAGACGCATGGGCGGCCAAAGGAGCGGCAGAAATGGGCGGTCGAGCAGCTGATGATGGCCGCCAAGGCGTCCGCTCACCTGGGGCTTGGCGCGCATGCGACCTTCTCTGGCGCGCTCGCGTGGCCCTTTGTCTATCCCTGGCCGCAACGCGCTGCCGGCCTCATCGAGACCGCGTTCGAGGAACTCGCTCGGCGTTGGAAGCCGATCCTCGACGCCTTCGACGAGGCCGGCGTCGACCTAGCCTACGAGATCCATCCCGGCGAGGACATTTTCGACGGCGCGACCTTCGAACGCTTTCTCGACGCGCTGAAGGGCCACCAGCGCTGCAATATTCTCTACGACCCGTCGCACTTCGTGCTGCAGCAGCTTGACTATCTCGCCTTCATCGACATTTACCACAGGCGCATCAAAGCGTTTCACGCCAAGGACGCCGAATTCAACCCGACGGGGCGCCAGGGCGTCTATTCTGGCTACGCCCCGTGGGTCGAGCGCGCGGGTCGGTTTCGTTCGCTCGGCGACGGGCAGGTCGATTTTTCCGGCGTTTTCTCGAAACTCGCGCAATACAACTATTCCTCCTGGGCGGTGCTGGAATGGGAATGCTGCCTAAAGCATCCCGAAGACGGCGCGCGCGAGGGGGCTGAGTTCATCAAAGATCATATAATCCGCGTGACCGAAAAGGCGTTTGATGATTTTGCCGGCGGCGCGACCGACAAGAAGCAGATCAAGCGTGCGCTGGGAATTCGCTAAGAATTGATCTTCGTTGAAACAGGGGAAACGGTCCTTGCGTTCGGGGGAGAAAGCGATGCAGGCTGAGGCGGCAAAATCGTCTTAAGGGATGGTCGGCGGGGGCGAAGGGACATTCATCGGTGCCATGCATCGGCTAGCGGCGCGCACGGACAACCATTACGAATTCGTCGCTGGCGGTCTGTCCTCGGCGCGTGAAGGCGCAGCGCTCAGGCGAAGCGCTCGGTCGGGCGTCCGATCGAATCTAGGACGACTTCGAGACGATGGCGAAAGCGGAGGCCAAACGCCCCGACGGAATCGAGGCGGTCGCCATCGTCACGCCCAACTATATGCACGCCGGTCCGATCTACTCATTCCTGAAGGCTGGCGTCCCCGCTAATTGCGACAAGCCGGCGTCCATGAAACCAAGGACGGCCTGCTTTGGGTGCAGGCCGCCCCCAACGAACCGCTATAGTCGCCATTAGAGCACTTTCCGATTGAATTCACGCATAGCCTGCGTGTCTGAAATAATTGGCGCATTCGTCGGATGAGAACTTTTCTAGAGATTCTCCGATTTTATCCCATAGGGCATCGACGGATCGCTCGGCGGCTTTGCGCAGCAGGGCCTTGAGTTTGGCGAACGCCATTTCGATGGGGTTGAGGTCGGGCGAGTATGGCGGGAGATAGAGAAGCGTGGCGCCCGCCGCCTCGATGAGGGCGCGCACGGCGGCGATCCTGTGGGCGGGCAGATTGTCCATGACGACGATGTCGCCAGCACTGAGCGTCGGAATCAGAAACTGCTCCAGCCAAGCCAGGAAGATTGCGCCATTCATCGGCTGGTCGATCACCAGGGGCGCGGCGATGGCGCCGTTGCGCAATCCCGCCACGAAGGTTGTCGTCTTCCAATGGCCGTGCGGCGCTCGTCCGATCAGTCGCGCGCCGCGTTTGCAGGGCCCACGCAGGCGCGTCATCGCCGTGTTTGTTCCCGTCTCGTCGATGAAGACGATTTTGTCTGGATCAAGCGAGGCTTGTTCTCGCATCCAGATTTCGCGAGCCAGAGCCACGTCGGCGCGCAGCTGCTCGGCCGCGTGAAGGCTTTTTTTTGAAGCTGATTCTGCGCAAATCGAAGAACCGCCACAGCGCGGTGCTGCTGGTCGAAACGCCGCGTTCACGCATAAGGCCGCGCATCTCTTCGAGCGTGATGTCCGGCTGTCCGGCAATCAAAGCCAGCAGCCATTCGGCATGATCAAGCAGCGGCGAGCGTCGATGGCCGCGCACTGAGCTTGGCCCAAAACCACCCGTCGCCCGCCAGCGCTGCACCCATTTGATCGCCGAAGACGGACTCACAAAATAAACACGAGCCGCCTCACGCGCCGACACCCCGCCGTCAACCGCGCGAATGACACGCTCACGCAAATCCGTCGAATAGGCCTTCGTCATGGCAAGCCTCCCCAAATCACCCAGCCACAACTCGCCCTTTCCAACTGATTTGGGAATCCCCCAACAAAACAATTCGATTCAACTCAACCAAAAACTGCTCTAGGTGAGTCGACGCGCATTGTCACGCGCGGCGGGCCGGACGCCGGCGAGGCGGCAATGCGGGTGACGCGCATTCCGTCGGGCCATCCCGAGGGCTCACGCCGCCGGCTGCGTCGCCTCCGCCGCCCTGAGCGCGGCGAGATCTGCGAACCGCTCGCCCGTCTCGATCAGGACGGCGGCATTGCCGGTCGCGGCCTCATAGCGCCGGATGATCACGTCGACGTAGAGCGGATCGATCTCGACGCCGCGACAGACACGGCCGGTCTGGTCGGCGGCGATAAGCGTCGAGCCCGACCCGAGGAATGGGTCGAGAACGATATCCCCGCGGTTGGTAAGGTCGAGAAGCGCGTCCTCGAGCATGGCGGTCGGCTTGACAGTCGGATGGTCCTGCAGGCCGCGGCGGGCGTCCGAGCCCAAGGACGAGGCGCCGGGATAGTTCCAGACGTTCGACCGCCAGCGGCCCCGCTTGCCGAGTTCGACATTGTTGACATGCGGGGCGTCGCCTTTCTTGAACAGCGGCAGAAGCTCGTGTTGCGAACGGTAGAGGCTGCCCATGCCGGCGTTGGTCTTGGCCCAGACGATGAGATTGAGGGGCGTCAGGCGGAGCCTGGCGGCCGCCGCGGACACGATCGGCGCGCCCCGCCAGTCGATGTAGGTGCCGAACACGCCGCCATCGCAAAGGAAGGGAAGCGCGGCCTCGATCCAGGCCACGTTGAAGGCGAGGAATTCCTCGGCGGTCATTTCGCCCGAGGCCATCGCGAACTCGCGATGCGCGCCGCCAGTGACATGGCCCCCGATTTTCACATTGTAGGGCTCGTCGGTCAGAACGAGCCGAGCAGGGGGATCGCCTTCCATGAGACGGCGAAGAACGATCGGGTCGGTGGCGTCGCCGCAGATCAGGCGGTGCGGCCCGAGCTGAAAGACGTCGCCGAGGCGCGCGACAGCGGCAGCGCCGGATTCTGGCGCCAGCGGCCCTTGCTCGACGGCCTCCGCCTCGTCGCCGATCAAGATTTGGTCGATTTCGTCGAGCGAGAAGCCTGAAATCTCGATCGGCGCGTCGTCCAGGATCAACTCCTCGAATTCCATTTTGAGTTCGTCGAGGTCCCATTGGCCCTTTTCGCCGAGGCGGTTGAGGGCGAGCCTCAGCAGGCGTTGTTCGATCGGCGTCAAATGGCCGACCCGAATGCAGGGGACGCTGAGAAGGCCCAACAGCTTCGCCGCCTCAAGCCGAGCTTCCCCGTCGAGCACGACATTGTCGTTGCCGATCAAGATCGGATCGCAGAAGCCGAGGGCGCTGATCGACGCCGCGACCTCCCTGACATGCGCGGCGTCGCGCGCCCGGACCCTGCGCGCCGGCGAACGAAGCTCGTCGAGCGGCACATAGGCCATCTCCAACTGCGGCAACACATCGTTGCGCAGCGCGCGGCGCCGGCGCCGCCAGGCGCCCGAGATCTTCTCGCCGTCGCCGGCTCTTGCCCTTCAACTTCTGCTTGAAAGATCGCTCGATGGCGAGCGAATTGAGGTCGATTTTGGACATTTTGCATTCTCCTGTTCGTTCGGCGAAGCCGGACGAATACCGGCGTCAGAATCCGTTACGGTCAAAATAACGGCTGCGCGGCGGGTCGGGTTGATCACGCTGCAATTGCTCCAGGGCGGCTTTTTGGGCGGGCGCCCACAACCCAAATTGTCCCGCAAAGAAGCGCGCCTTGTGGATGACCAGTTTCATATGCGCGCCCACGATGCTCAGGGCGTCGACCTGGTCGTCGTATTTGCCGTCGGGAAACAAGGCGAGCTCGGAAAGAAGGCCTTCCAATCCGGTCATGGCGTTCGGGATTCGGATGCGCCCGTCGTAAAGATTCAGCATAGCCCGACGTAAGCGATCCGCCTTGAGGCTCTCGGCGTTCGAGCGCTCCATGGCGCCGCCGGGCAAAATATTCTTCTTCCCGCACCGCGTAAGGTCCTGGAGCACGCCGAGACCGATGCCGTTGCCGTCCATGAGGATCAGCGCGGGCTTATCGACGGTGTCCTGGGTGATGATCGCTTCGCGAACGTCCGGCAGTTCGATCCGCATCCTGACAATTCCGGTGAGATACAGAACGTCGCCAACGAGCGGATCTTTCGCGAGGCCGAACTTGAAACAGACGGTCCAGTCGCCGTCCTTCGTCGCGGCGATATCCCAGGAATGAATTGTCAACTCGAACGGGGGCGGCGCGTCAAACCGATGAAGGCGCTCGATCGAAACATATCCAGTTCCTGAATACCGCGGGCGTTGCTGGCATTGCGCGTCGAATGTTGCCGAGTTCGACCTCGCGTCGCAACCGGTCGACATCAGCCTGGTTCTTGTAGGCCGGATTGAGCAATTCGCCCTTTTTCGCCGCCCAGAGCACCTTGCCGCTCCAATAGAGGTAGTTGAGATTGCGTTCGTGAATGAGGGGAAATTTCCGGACACACCAGCCACCCATTTCCTCAAGCGAGCCAGAGAAATCGTCCGGCGAAAGCCGATGCATAACGACGATGATCACGCCGTTCGCCAGCAGACGCTGCGCGATGTTTCCGATGAACCAATCCACCGCTTTCTGCTTCGCCGCTGCATTGTGAGCCTGGTCCGGCTGGAGCGGATCGTCGATAATGCTGTAGTTGGCTCGGAAGCCTGCAATGTCGCTGCCCACGGCGGTGGCGTAGCGGGAACCGCCTTGCTTGGTTTCCAAGAAGTCCTCTGCCACCTTGGTGAGGACCGTGCCCGGAAACATGGTGCGATAGAGGGGTGACTGCATGACCTCACGGGTCATGCGACCGAGCTTGTGCGCGAGATCGTCCCCATAGCTGGCGCAGATGAATCTTTCGCCTGGGTCCACGCCGAGACGAAAGGCCACAAAGAGCACCGAAATCAGCAGGGATTTCATGTAGCCCGGCGGCATATTGACGATGATGCGGAGGCGATCGGGTTGGCCGCACCGCATCAGGAAACTGCAGAGGTAATCGATGTAGGGAGCATATTTTATCGATTGCCCGTTATGGAGAATCGGAAACATTAGCTCGACAAAGATCGCGAAATTCACGCGCGCCAGCGCTATCAATTCCGCTTGTGAGAAGCCGACGGATTGTTCACTCGCTTGGGGTTGGCCCATCGCCATTCTCCTCAATGCTCCTTATGACGCGGTCCACCATCCGTCGCATGGCGCTGCGGTCCAATTTCGGAATGAGGAGCTGGGGAAGGGCGTCTGACTGGACGTTGTCGGCCTTGTTAACTTGCTCGAACATGAGCTTGGCCGACTGGATGTTTCCCTGACCAGCTTTGCGCCACTGTTGTTCAGCGGCGATCTCCATCATGCTGACGGTTCTCTCGCGGTTGCCTTCCTTCACGCGGATTCTTTTGTTTCCGGCTTGCCTCACGATCGTAGCCAAGTTCAGGCTTCCCTTCGGGCGGCCCAACGGATTGGCGCTCTTTTGTCCGCGTTTGAATCGGCTGTGCAGCGGAGGGCGCCCGGGACCGACCTTGTAATCGTCATTCGGCAGCTCATTGCCCGCCACAGGCGCTCCCTCTGGAGAGCTGCCGGAATTGGCGACATCATCGCCCTTTGGCGGATTCTCATCACTCATGGCCGCCTCCGATAACGAAGATGATCGGAGACATTGCGCTGGGTCTCGGACTTGCTGAACGGCAGCACGAAAAGCGAGCGACCCGGGCGGCTTGAGCGGTCTGTAAGCGCCTCACCTCTCTCTCGAGCGTGTACGCCGGCGCGCCAAGGCGACCGCTGGAAAGCGATCGCGACGAAATCGGATCGACTACATCAAGCTCTTCCCACATCGACCTCGCAGCTCCCATCAGGGCGCTGCCGCGTCAGAACTCCAAGCGTGAAAAGGCCGGGCGCGACAACGCACAAATTTTGCGTCGTCACCTCCACACGCGCCCTCCTAGCTTGTTGGGGAAGTGAGTAACAGTGGGGACCAAAATCAAAAAGTCGGCGAATTGCAAGCGAAAAAACGGGGTAGTGGATTAAATTTCTGTAATCGTAACAATGGCTCACAGCTGAACAGCGTTCTACACATGCTAATCACCGTTCAACATTGCTTACTGACCGTTCAATGCGCCTGGCTGCGGCTAGGGGCCCTCCGTTTCGAGCGCCGCCAGGATGGCTTTCGCATAGCCAGCCGCCACGAAGCGCAAATAGCCTTCCACTGGTGTCAGACGTCGCCTGATCTGCATCATCAGGTCTGCCGAATTGGCCAAAAGCTTCGGAACCTTATCAGGGGGATAGGCGCGAACCCGGCCAATGAAGGCATCGGAGAGCCGCCGCGATCCGTCGTCTCGGCGGGTCTCACCCTCGACCATGATCATCCCGATGATCACGGCCATCGCGACATCCAGCCGGCGTCCCGGTGAAATTCTACCCCGGCCGGCGATCAGCGGCACGCTCAGAAGACCTTCGATCAGCATCGGGCAAAGGAGGTAATCCGTAGAGAGTTCGAGCGCGATCAGCTGCGCCAACGACTGCTTGCGGTTTATCGCCTTCAGCAGCTCCAACAATAAATTCTGAAAGTAGCCCGCTGGCGTGTCCCGGCGCCGATATGGACGGACGACATCCAACAGCGTCGCGACGGCCATTCGGCGTTTAAGCTCGCCCAATCCACCCTTCAGGTGCGCATAGAGGGCCCCCGGCGACACACCCAACTTCTTGGCGACCATCCTCGCGCTGAACTCTTGAAGCCCGTGCTCCTCAAGCACCTTGTATCCAGCCTCAAGAATGTCTTGCTTCGAGATATTGGCGTGTTGGCCGGGCTTCCTGGCGGGCAATTCGGTCTGCTCATTCAGGACGGCGCCCTCGTGAATTACGACGCCCTCGCGCGGAAGTCGGGCCATTTTCCCACCCAGCCAGGCACAGAGGCCGCCTCGCATAACATCAATTTCAGATGATTCGAAGCGGCGCCAATGGTCGCTCCTTTCGCTGATTCGCGAGCGACGCCTCTCTGTTATTGCTTATTCTCTCCCTGTTCCAAATCGTTGTTCGTGAAGACCGAAAGCGCCGGAGTTGCCCGAAAAATGGCCGCAAAACTGAGTTTTGATAACCAAGACTTTTTGGTCTCTCCCTGTTTTTCTCCCTGTTAACGGGAGAAACGCCTCACAGACCAGTTCGCGCAGACTGCGTCCACCACCACTCGCCTCCCGTGAGTTCGTTACGCCGCGGCTGTCTGCGCGAAGCCTCGGGAAACATGGTGGTTTTGCGGCATTCCGGGCGAGTTCCAGCCTGCCAGATCGGATATTCGGCGTTCAATGCCGCTGCGCGCCGTTCGGCGTCGAGCGGCTCCTTGGCCGGCGTGGGAATTCGACAGGAGGCCGCGCCTATGCGCGGCTTCGACGAGCCTAAAGTGACGGATGATGGCAAATGATCCCGATCGCCGGATGACCCCGGAGCAAATCCGGGCGGGAATGCGCCGGATGGCGTGGGGTTCGCCGGTAATCTTTCTGATCATGTTCCTCGTCACGCAGCATCAGGGCCTCGCGATCTCCAGGGGACTTTTGTTGAGCCTGTGCGCGACTGCCGCCCCATGGCTTCTCGTCCTGCCGATCATCATATGGGGCGGAACGGCCACTGAGGGCCTGGGGATCATCGCCGCCATTCTCCGGATCTTCGAGAACTGAAAGCCGTTCAGCGCGCCTTGGCCTCATCCCGCTTGACCGCCGCGAGGCGGGCGAGGAAGCGATCGCGCCACGAGCGTCGAGCGGGCAGCGCCTCCGCCGGGACCGTGCGTCGCAACTGTTGCTCGATGTTGGCGACGAGGGCGGGGCTCCAGGGGCGGGGATCGGCCTGTTCGCGGGCCAGCCCATGATACATCGGGCCCAGATTGCGGCAATATTCGGCGATGCCCGTTCTCGCGTTGAGGTCGATCGTTTCGAACGGACCCATGAAGAACCAGCGCAACCCGAGGCCGTCCGAAATCGCGCGATCGACTTCGTCGGCGTCGACGATCCCGTCTTCGACCAACCGGAAGGCCTCGCCGAGCAGCGCGCTTTGCAGCCGGTTGACCACGAAGCCATTGACCTCGCGACGCAGGCGGATCGGCGACTGGCCGACCCGCCGCATCAATGCGGTGGCGCGCTCGATAGCCGCCGGATCGGTCCACGGCGCGGGAACGATTTCGACCAGCGGGATCAGATGGGGCGGATTGATCGGATGGACCACAACACAGCGATCCCGATGCTTCAGTCCCTCCGTGAAGGCGGAGGCGGGGAGGCCGGATGTCGAGCTGGCGAGGATTGTCGCTGGCGCGGCGATGGCGTCGAGACGTTCATAGAGCGCGCGCTTGATCTCGACCCGTTCGGGCGCGCTTTCCTGGACATAATCGGCGCCGGTCAGCGCGTCTTCGAGCGTCGCCGCGACCTTGACGCGCGCCAGGATCGCCTCGGCCGGTTCGGACGCCGCAAGGCCCTGCGCCGCGAGGTCGGCGAGAGCGGAGCGAAGAAAATCGATCGCCTTTCCGGCCGCCGCCGCATCGGCGTCGTGGATTACGACGTCGAATCCGGCGCGGGCGAATACGAGCGACCAGGAGGAGCCGACGACGCCGGCTCCGACCAGTGCGATATGGGGCATGACGAATCCTCGAGACAGGGCGGAATGAGGCGCGGCGCGATGCGCGCGCCGGGGTGGCGCTTCTGGCTCAAGGAACTTGAGCGCCGCGCGTGTTCAGATAGATGGAATAGAGCGACGTGTGTCCGCAGATGAACAGACGGTCGCGGGCGGGTCCGCCAAAGCAGACATTGGCGACTTTCTCCGGCACAGGAATCTTGCCGATCAGATCGCCGCCAGAGGTGAAGCACTGCACGCCGTCGCCGGCGCTGGTCCAGATATTGCCGTCGACGTCGACGCGGAATCCATCGGGAATGCCAGGCGACACGTCGGCCAGAACCCGGCTGTTGCGCAGCCTGCCGTCGTCGGCGACATCGAAGCGGCGGATGTGATGGGGCGCTTCGGGATTCGGCCAGAAGCCGGAATCGGCGATGTAGAGATGTTTCTCGTCGGGCGAGAAGGCGAGGCCGTTCGGTCGCGAGAAGTCGTCGACGACGATCCGCAGACTGCCATCCCCTGGATCGAAGCGATAGACGTTGCAACTGCCGATCTCGCTGTCGGCCTTTCCGCCTTCATATTCGGCGCTGATCCCGTAGGTCGGGTCGGTGAACCAGACCGCGCCGTCGGAATGGACGACGACGTCATTGGGAGAATTCAGCCGTTTGCCGTTGAATTTGTCGACCAGGACCGTGATCTCTCCATTCAGTTCGGTGCGCGTCACGCGCCGCCCGCGATGTTCGCAGGTGACAAGCCGGCCTTGCCGGTCTCGGGTGTTGCCGTTGGAGAAATTCGAATAGCCGCGGAACACCGTGACCTGCCCGGTCTCCTCGTCCCAGCGCAGCATCCGATTGCTGGGCAGGTCGCTCCAGATCAGGCAGCGCCGATCGCCGAAATAGACCGGCCCCTCGGCCCACCGCATGCCCCCGTGCAGCTTCTCGAGGAAGACGATGGGAAGCGCGTAGCGCCGGAACCGACCGTCCAGGATTTCGAAAGGCTCCATTGCCATCCTCCTCTGTGAGCTGAGACCGGGTCCTGGCGTCGCTAGGCCGGGGCGCGCGGCTTGGCGCGGGTCGCGGCGCCCTGGCGCCGCCGCGCGGCGTAGACCGACAGTCCGACCGCGACGATCAGGATTGCGCCGTTGAAGAAATATTGAACATAGAAGGGAGCGCCGAGCTGCTGGACCCCGGAGAACGAGAAGGCCAACACCAGCACCGACAGCAGCGTGCCGACGACATTGACGCGCCCCGGTTTGATGGAAGTCGCCCCGAGCAAGGTCGCGGCAAACGCCGGCAGCAGATATTCAGGACCGACGCTCGGCGTGCCGGTCTGCAGGATGCTGCCAAGCAGGATGCCGGCGACGCCGCTGAGAAAGCCGGACGCGATGAAGGCGCCCATGATATGGCGTCGCACGTCGATGCCGGTCAGTTCGGCCGCCCGAACATTCGCGCCGATGACATAGAGATTGCGTCCGATCGGCAGGCGCTCGGTGACGCTCCACAGCACCAGAGCAACGACGCCGACATAGACGGCCGGCAGCGGAACGCCGCGCGCAATCTGCGTGAGTCCTATGAAACTGTCGGGCAGGTTCATGCCGACGATTTGCTCCCCGTTGGTGTACCAGTTGGTGACGCCATACAGCAGCGTGCCGGTGCCCATCGTGGCGATGAAGGAATCGATCCGCAGCCAGGTCACCAGCGCGCCGTTGAGCGCGCCGACCACCAGCGACAACACCAGGACGATCGCGGCGGCCTCGGGCCAGGGCAGGCCCTGCTGCACCTGCAGTCCGATCGCCAGAACCTGCGCCATGCCGAGGTGATAGCCGACCGACAGATCGAATTGCCTGGTGGCGAGCGGGAGCATTTCGGCCAGCGCCAGCAGGGCGGTGATCGACTGGCTCACCAGGATCGTGTTGAAGTTGATCGCGCTGAAGAAACTCTGCGGTCGCAGCAGTCCGAAGACGAGCATCACCAGGAGAAAGACGATCAGCAGGCCGTAGGTCGCCACGAGATGCGACAGCGAACGACCCGCGACTCCGGAGCGCGGAGCCGACGCCAACGCCTTCTCGGCCTCGAGGTTGGGTGAGGACACGTTGTTCTCCGCGAGATCAGGACGTCTGAAGGATCGGCTCGGCGCTGAGCGACGAGCGGGTGATGAGGGCGTCAAGCGTCAGCGCGCCGGCGGAGAGTTCGGCGGCGATCGCGCCGCGCACGACGACCAGGGCGCGATCGCACAGCGAGGCGATCTCTTCGAAATCCGACGACACGACCAGCACCGCCGAGCCCGCGGCGGCGATGTCGCGCAGCTTTCGGTGAATGACCGCCTTGGCGCCGATGTCGATGCCGGCGGTGGGCTCCTCCATGATGAACACACGCGCGCCGGTCGCCAGCGCGCGGCCGACGAACACCTTCTGCTGGTTGCCGCCGCTCAGCCAATCGATCAACGCCGAGCTGTCGCGCGGCCGCACGTCGAATTGATCGAGTGCGACTTGCGCTCGTGCGGTCTCCCGTTCGGGACTGATCGGGCTCAACGGGCCTCCCGTGACATTGGCCGTGTTGGGAAAGAGATTTTCACGCAGCGTCATTCCGCTGAGCACGCTCTCCCCGAGCCGGTCGCCGGCCAGCAGCGCGATCCCCTTGGCGATCCGCCCTGCGACGCCGAGCCCGGGCGCGAGGATTTCGCCGGCCAGCCGAATCTCGCCGGCGTCGTGGGGATGGGCGCCGAAAATCGTGCGGCCGATGACCTCGTGTCCCGCGCCGCGCAGGCCCACCAAGCCCAGCACCTCGCCTTCGCAGATCGAGAATGTCAACGGACCCTGGTCGCCGGCGCGCAGGTCGCAGACGTCCAGCAGCGGCCGGCGCGCGCCGGCGGTCGCGGCGGGCGCGTGGCGCGGCTCGATATCCCGCCCGAGCATATCGCTGACGATGAGGTCGGGCGTCAGGTTCGCGATGGGGCGCGAGCTGACGCGGCGGCCGTCGCGCAGGACGGTGACGCGATCGACGAGGCCGAATAGTTCGTTGAGCCGATGGCTCACATAAAGAATGCTCGCGCCCGAAGCGCGCAAGCGGCGCAGGACTTCGAAGAGATGCAGGGCGTCGGGGCCGGGCAGGGAGGCGGTTGGCTCATCCAGGACAACGATGCGCGCTTCTTGCGAGAGCGCCCGCACAATGCCGAGAATGGCTTTGCTCGAGGCCCCCAGCGTGGCGACCGGCGCCCGGGGATCGGGCGAGTCCACGCCCATCATGGCGTAGATTTTCCGGGCCTGGTCCCGGACCCCTCGCCACGAAATGAACCCAGCGACGCGCGGAAATCCCGCCACCAATGCGACGTTCTCGCCGATGCTCAATTCGTCGACGAGGCCGAGGTCCTGATGCACGAAGGCGATCGGCGCGGCGTCGGCGTGCGCATTGGCGATGATCTGCCCGTCGATACGGATTTCCCCTTCGTCCGCCTGATAGATGCCGGCGAGAATCTTGATAAGCGTCGACTTGCCGGCGCCGTTCTCGCCCACGAGCGCATGGATTTCCCCGCGGTCGATCGTGAGGTCGACATGTTCGAGCGCGCGCGTGTTGAGGAAACGCTTGGTGAGGCCGCGAATCTCGACTGCCGGAGGCGCGTGGCCGGTCATCTTCCTTCCTTCGTCGCAAGGGTCCGCCCGGGGGGAACGGCGAGGGACCCCGCGCTGCCCGCGAGATCCGAGTTACGACCATCGCGCCCGCGCGCAGCCGCGCGAGGAGGACAGCCCTCGCTCGCAGGACCGCGGGCGGCGCCGATCAGCAGCTCTTCTTCTCGCCCTTCCAGATATTCATATAGTGGCACGCGAAGTTATTGCTTGGAACAAATTCGTTCTTGGCGCCGCCTTCGGTGTCGACGTTGCTCTTTACGATCAGGAACACCGGCTGGAGGAAATGGGCGGGTTCCTGGCCGGCCATGGCGCGCACCACGGCGTCGACGGCTTCGTAGCCGAACAAGGTGCTGGGCTCGGGCACGCTGGCCACTTCGAAGCCGTCTTTGCGGATCATGTCGTAAGCGGAAGGCGGGGCGTCGGCGCCGACAAGCTTGATCTTGTCCGTCGAGGCGCCCGCTGCGCGCAGCGCCGCCGCGACATTGGTGTAGTAGCCGTCGCAGCAGGTGGTCATCCACCAGCTGTCGCCGTAGCGCGCCAACAGGCCCGAGACCGCCGACGTCATTCTGGCGGAGGCCTCGCCGAGCGGCATGTTGATCGTCTCGAGCATCTTGCAGCCGGAGCAATTGCCGATCGGCGTCACCGTCGACTTGGCCTTGAAGCGAGCGATCGCATAGCTGTTGTCGACCATGTGAATGTTCTTGGCCGCGCCGTTCGACTCGGCGATCACATAGGCGGCTTCCGTTCCGCCGATCTCGGCCGGATTGGACACGATGTTCATGTAGAGTCCGAGTTCGGGGCTCGGTCCGGGGAAGGCGGTGGCATGGATGCCGATCACCGGAATATGACGTGAGACGGCGTCCTTGATCGGCTTTTGCAGCGCATTCGCGTCGGCCGGCGTGATGATGGCGGTCGGGTTGGCGGCAAGAGCCTGCTGCATCGCCGTGAGCGTGCCGCTGACGGTGCCCTGACCATTGAAGATCATGACTTTCCATCCGAGCGCCTTGGCCGCCTCCTCGACGCCCTGTCCCCAGAGCACATGCGGCGTGTAGGACTGGTCGGGCGACACATAGGCGATGGTGAAGCTGCCCGCGGGCGCGGTCGGGCCATCGGTCGGTCCTTTCCACTCCGTCTGCGGCTTGGTGCGCTCGGCGACGATCGCCTTGGCTTCGTCGACGCTCATCGTTTCCTTGATGACCGGATCGGGCCAGGCTGCGAAGGGCTCGGAGCGCGTTTCCGCCCGGGCGGCGCCCACCGAAACCACCGCGCCGACGAGAGCGGCGGCCCAGATCGCTTTTCCCGCGCCGGCAGGGCGGCGCGCACTCGTGAATATCCCAAAATTCATGTCATTTCCTCCTTCTTTCACCAGCAATCCCTTGCTGGAGGATTGGTCTTTGTCCCTCGCCCGCCGGCGTCGGTCGCCGATCATGCGCTGGTTCGGGGCTTATCGAGCGACGCTCCGCAGTCGCGGCGGCTCGCCCAGGCGGGCCTCGTCCGGCTTCACGCCGAAGGCGCCGGCGGCGCCGGAGTCCTGCATGGCGCGCAGATGATAGAGCGTGGTCGTCTCGATGATGTCGACCATGTCATAGGTGATCGCCGCGTCCGTTGACACGTCGCAGCGCAGCTTCGCGCCGGTCAGCAATCCCAGCGGGACGACGTTTTCGGCCTTGGCGGTCTCGTAGAGATCGTTGAGCGCATAGACGGTCGAGCCGCCGGCGCCGTCGATGATCTCGCCCGCCTTGAGTCGCCGCTTCGCCGCGCCGAAGACTTCGGTGACCATTCCGAGCTTCGGGACGATGGTCGGATGGTTGAATTCGACCGCGTTGACGATCGATAGCGGAATCTCGTTGGTCACGAGATGATAGGGCGTGTACATGTTGTAGTAGCCGTCCGAGCCGGTCACATCGAGATAGTTCAAGTCCTCGCGGATTTGCGGATGGCTGGTGTAGACGCACAGGAACACGCCCGGCGTGACGCTGCGGTCGAAATCGACCGAGCCATCCGGGTGTTTGATCGGCCGCGCATAGTCGACGACGCCGCGACGGTTCAGCAGGCCGCCCTCGCTCTTCGGCCGGAACAGTTCCGGGATCTCCCGGACGCCGGCGACCGGTCCATGCATGCCCCTGATATCGGGGACGAGGCCGGTATAGTTCGAGATGCAGGCCATCTCGATCATCGTCTTGGTGGCGTCGCGAAACGTGACCAGGAAATGCGGGTTGACCCCGAGCCGGCGGGCGTCTTCCGCGACGCTGTCCGGCGTGGCGTAACGATCGAAGAGTCCGATGCTGGACGGCGCCTTGCCGACGGCGACGATTTCGAATCCGAGGCCCGCGTAGCGGTCGTAATATTCGGCGATGAGGCCAGGCTCGTCGCCCGAGGAGACGGTGTAGACGACGCCGGCCGCCTTCGCCATCCGGTAAAGCATCGGACCGACGACGACGTCGGTCTCGACGTTGAGCATGATGGTGTGCTTGCGGGCGAGGATCGCGCGCATGGCGACGCGGGCGCCGATATCCGGGCTTCCGGTCGCCTCGACGATGGCGTCGATGTCGAGTTCGGCGAGGATGTCGGCATCCTGCGTGGCGACCGGCCGACCGGCGCGGATCGCATCGGCCGCCTCCGCCACACGATTGGCGACGACAACGTCCTCGCGGCGATGACCGCAAAGTTCGAAAGCGCGCACGACCCGGTCGGTGTTGATATCGGCGATGATGGCGGTGCGGATGCCCCGCATGAGGCCGATCTGGCAGATCGCGCCGGTGCCCATCCGGCCGGCGCCGACGAAACCGACGTTGATCGGCTCCCCCTTTTCGGCTCGACGGTCGAGCGCCTGCTTGAACACCATGCCTCCCGAAATCGCTTGATTAGTCTGAATGTCTGATATTACTAACAACGGAGAAGCCGGGGCTGTCAAGCCGCTTTGTCGGCCTCGGTCGGTAACGGCGAGACGACGGCGACCGCGCCGACCTGCGCTGCGAGCCCAACGGTGGCGCTCATGAGCAATTGCGCCGCGCCGCGAATGCCGTTATCGCCCGATGGCGGGCGACGCCCGTCGTCGACGCCGGCGTTGCGAGTCGGAAAAAGCGCAAGCTGGTCATTGCTGGCGCATGGTCAAGGCTATCGCCACTTGTCGAGACGAGGCGCGACACATTCAAATGAGTGATTCAGAGACGATCATTCGCCCCATCAGTCGCGCGACGCTTCCCAAGGAGATCGTGAAGGCTCTCACAGAGTCTGATCATGAAGGGCGTCTGGAAGCCGGGCGACCTCATCCCCTCGGAAAAGGAGCTGGCGAAGCGCTTCCAGGTCGGACGATCGACAATCCGGGAGGCGGTCAAAAGCCTGGCGGTGCTCGGCGTCCTCGAATCGCGCGCCGGCGAAGGCTCCATCGTCCAGGCGCCGAACTCCGAATTGCTGTCAGGCGCGTTCCGTTGGGGGCTTCTGCTCAGCGAGCGCAATCTCGACGATCTCGTCGACGTGCGTGTGCTGATCGAGGCTGAATGCGCGCGCCGCGCGGCCCAGCGCAACAGTTCCGCCCTGCTCGAACTGCTCGACGCGTCACTGACCGATATGGCCGCTCACCAGACCGACCACACCGCTTTCATGGAAAGCGACACCAGGTTCCACATGGCGATTGCGCGGGCGGCGCAGAATCCGATCTTTGAGAACATGGGTTCGACGATCCAGTCGATCGTGCGCATCTGGTATCCGAAGACCTATTTCATTCCCGAGACCAAGGATCGAACCATCGCCGAACACCGCGCCATCGCCGAAGCAATCGGCGCCGGCGACGCCCATCAAGCGGCCTTGGCGATGCAGAAGCATCTGACGGCGGCGGGCGAGCGCCTGCGCGGAATTCTGTCGACGGATGAGGGGGACCGTTCCCAAGCGCCTTGAGGTGATAGAAGCTCGTTGACGGCGCGCGAGCAGGAGCCATCGCTTCGCGTCAAGCTCGGTTGAGGAGAAAAGCCATGGCCGGACGGCCAATCACCATCATGGGCGTCTTCGTGGCGGATCTCGCTTTCAGCACGCCCAAGCTGCCAGCCTGGGGAGAGACGGTGCTGGGCCTGAGTTTCAAACTGGGCCCCGGCGGCAAGGGATCCAACCAGGCGATCGCCGCGGCGCGCATGGGCGGAACGGTCGGGTTCATCAGCAAGCTCGGGCGCGACGCCTTCGGCGACATCGCGCGATGCGCCTACGCGACCGAAGGCGTCGACACGCGCTTCCTCTACGAGACGACCGAGCACGCCACCGGCGGCGCTGCGATCATCGTCGACGCCGCCAAGGGCGACAACGCCATCATCGTTTTTCCCGGGGCCTGCGCCCATCTGACTCCTGATGAGATCGACCGGGCGCAGACCGTCATCGGGAACTCGGCGATCTTCATGACCAACCTCGAGCTTCCCGTTCCCATCGTGATGCATGCGTTGACCATCGCGCGGCGGCTGGGGGTCACCACCATCCTCAACCCGGCGCCCGCCGTCGCGGTTCCCGACGCGATCTTTGAGCTTTGCGACTACCTGACTCCCAACGAGACGGAAGCGGCGGGATTGAGCGGCGCGCCGATCGCCAGCGTCGATGACGCGATGCGCTCCGCCGACGCGCTGATCGCCCGCGGCGCCCGCGACGTGGTGATCACGCTGGGCGGTCGCGGAGCCCTGGTCAAGAACAAGTCGCTGACCCGCCACGTGCCGGCGATCGAGGTCGGCGCCCTTGTGGACACCACCGGCGCCGGCGACGCGTTCTGCGGCGCTTTCGCCGTCGCCCTTGCAGAAGGCGAGGATGTGGTCGCGGCGACGCGTTACGGCTGCGCCGCGGCCGGCTTCAAGGTGACCCGCTGGGGCACGGCGCCCGCCATGCCGCGGCGAGCCGAGGTGGACGCCTTTCTGGCAAAAATGTAGCCGAAGCCGCGCGGCGGATGCGCGGGGTTCAGTGCAGTTGAGGCTTTTTGAGAAAGCTGCCGCGATCGGCGGATTTGACGCGCAGCCACACGCTGCGTCGGTCGCGCACGACTTCGATGGGGATTTCCGCCCCGGCGGGGCCGCAATTCCATATCTTGCGATAGAAGTCCGCGAGGCTTTCGACGCTGGAATCGCGCACCGCGGTGATGATGTCCCCCTCGCGCACGCCGGCGGCGGCCGCCGGCCCGCCTTCGGCGACGTCGGCGATGATGACCCTGCCGTCGCTCTCGCCGGAATAGACGCCAAGCCAGGGCCGCGGCGGCTTGTTGACCCGGCCATAGGCGAGCAGATCGTCCAGGATCGGCGGCAGCAGATCGATCGGCACGATCATGTTGATGTCCTGTTGCTGGCCTTCCCGCCTCGTTTGCTGGACATGGAGCGAGCCGACGCCGAGGAGCTTTCCGTCCCGGCCAATGAGCCCCGCGCCGCCCCAGAACGGATGGGCGGGCGCGGTGAACAGCGCCTCGTTCAACCAATACTCCCAATATCCGGTGAATTCCTGCTTTCCGACGATCCGGGCGCGCAAGGATTGCGTGCGGCCGCCGCCGGCGATGACCACCGGATCGCCCAGCTTCGCCGCGCTCGATCGGCCGAGTTCCAACGCCGGCAGGTCGAGCCGGCCAAGGGCTTGCACCAGGCCGAAGCCTGTTTCCTGATCGTAGGCGAGCGCGTGGGCCGGCGTGACGCGGCCGTTGGCTCCGGTGAGCCAGATGCTCTGCGCCTCGGTGACGAGATAGCCGATGGTGAGCACCAGCCCGCTCTCGCGAATGACCACACCGCTTCCCGCGCGCTCGACGCCGAGGATGGAGGCGGTGAAAGCGTCCTCGGGAATCGCCGCGCGGAGCGCGACGATGGATTCGAGGGCGCGATTGAGATCGAAGCCCAGCTCCTCCGGGTTCGGTTGGCTGGACAACGGCGCTTCCCAGCGGGATTTTTCGACCATAGGCCCCTTCCTGCAGGCGGCGAACTCCTCGTGTAGGTAAGACAGTATCGCGCCGGCGCAAGGCCGCAACTCCCTTCGAGGTGCGCCTGCCCGCGGGTTGGCCCGAGCGGGCGCCTGATGCGCGCCCCGCTGATGGTCGGGGGATGCGACAGGCGCATGGCGTCGTCGGTCGATCAGCGGCACCCGCCAGATAGGGCCTTTTGCGCATATTGCGGGTCGATATGGGCGACGATCGTCTCCATGGTCGGAGGATTGTCCAAACGGCCAGCGGTCTTGAGCCAGGCGCCGGTGCGCAAATAGGCCTTGGCGACCTCGCCGTCGGCGATGTGGTCCGGCGCGCCAAGACCGCGCTCGGTCAGTTCATCCTCCGGCTTCCAGATCGGCCAGGCTGTGCCGATCTTGACCGCCTGCTCGGGGTCGGCGCCGACGAAGGCGCCCGCCTTTCGGAACACCTCCTCGCGCTGAGGCCCGGTCATGAGCTTGTAGGCTTCGTACTGCGCGCAGACATAGCCCTGCACGATGTCGGGATTTTTCGCGGCGAAATCGGCGTCCACCGTCACCACGTCGAGGGCGGGATAGCCAAGTTCGCCCATCTCCCGCGTGGTCGCGATGAGTTTGCCGCCGTCGGCGACCATCTGCCCCATGCCGGGTTCGGAATTCATGCCGCCGGCGATCGCCTTGGTCTTGAACGCCGCGACCATCGCCTGCCGTTCGAGGCCAACCAGCTTGACCTTGCCGGCGAGGCCCTTGGCGGCGAGCCAGCCGTTGAATGCGAAGTCTTCCGAGGCGCCTTGCAGCGTGCCGAACGTCTTGCCCGCCAGATCGTCGGGAGACAGCGAACCGTCGAGCACGAAGCCGGCGTTGTCGTAGAATTCCGCCCACACCACTTTCAGATTGATATTGTTGGCGATGGCGGTGGTGACCGGCGGATTGCCGACGCCGTTGACGATGGCGTAGGCGCCGCCCTTCATGCCGGCCAGCGCCGCCGGACCGCTGGAGATCGGCAGCCATTTGATATCCCCCTTGATCATCGCCAGCAGCGAGGGCTGCGTGGCGATCACCGCCTCCTGCAGCGGCGCGCCATGCGCCCACATCGAGACGTTGACGGTCTCCGCTCCGGCTTCGCTCGCGCCGATCGCCAGCCCGACCAAGGCCATCGTGAATGTTGAAAGACATCCGTGCATGTCGTCGCCTCCTTGTTTTCGATGCGCGATTGCGCGATTTAAGGTCGCATTGTCGGATCGAGACGCCATTGCAGCCGTCTTAGCCCGGCGTCGATGGCCAGGCCCAGCGCGGCGATGATCAGGATGCCGGCGAAGATCAGCGCGGTGTTGAGGAACTGCCCCGCCTGCAGGATCACGAAACCGAGACCGGACGTCGCCGCGATCATCTCGACCGCGACGATGCTGGTCCAGGACAGCCCGACTGACAGGCGCATGCCGGTGATGATCTGCGGCGTCGCCGCGCGGATGCGCACCCGCGACATCGTGTACCAGCCCGATGCGCCGAGGCAGCGCGCGGCGTTCAGCATGTCGGCCGGAACGCCGGCCAGTCCCGCCGCGGTCGAGATCGCCATCACCGGAATGACGCCCGCCGCGATGAGGATGATCTTCGGGGCCTCGCCAATTCCGAACCACACGATCAGCACCGGCACGAAGGCGAGCGGCGGCAGCGGACGGGTCATCTCGATGAACGGATCGACCATTGCGCGAAAGCTCGCGAAAGCCGCCATCAGCGCGCCCATCGTGATCCCGATCGCCGCCCCGATGACGAAGCCGGCGAGCACGCGTCCGAGGCTGACCAACGCATGATTGACGAGGGTTTCGCCGTCGGAAGGATAGGGGGTGCGGAGATAGCGCACGAGCACCGCCGCCGTCTTGAACGGCGTCGGCAGCAACACATCGTCATTGATGACCAGCGCCGCCAGGTGCCAGATCACAATGCCGAGGAGCACGCTGCCAATCGAAATCAGCCAAGACCGGCCGAGCGAAATTGAGCCGCGAACGGGCGCGATCGAACGGGATGCGGCGGGCGCGGTCATAGGCCGGCCAGCCTCTGTCGCAGGCCGCGTCGCAGCGTAACGAATTCGATCTGGTCGCGAAGGGCGGCGTCGCGCGGACGGTCCAGTCCGATCTCCTCGACCGACGCGATGCGGCCCGGACGCGCCGACATCACGCAGACCCGGTCGGAGAGCAGCGCCGCTTCCTCGACATCGTGGGTGACGAACAGCACGCTCATGCGTTCGCGCTGCCACAAGTCGAGGAGGAAGTTCTGCATCGACTCGCGCGTGATGGCGTCCAGCGCGGCGAACGGCTCGTCCATCAGCAGGATTGGCGGACGATTGATCAGCGCGCGCGCCAGGGCCGCCCGGTGCCGCATGCCGCCTGACAACTGATGCGGATAGTGGTCGCCGAACTCGCCAAGCCCCACCATGTCGAGCAATTCGTCGGCGCGCCGCCGCGTCGCTGGCGTCAACTGGCCGCGGGCGCGCGGCCCGAACAGCACATTGTCGCGCGACGTCAGCCACGGAAAAAGGGTCGGCGCCTGGAACAGCACGCAGCGATCGGCGCCCGGCCCCCTGACCAATTCGCCGTGCACCGTCACCTCGCCGGAATCGGCGGCGATAAAACCCGCCACGATATGCAGCAGCGTCGATTTCCCGCAGCCGGATGGGCCGAGAAGGCAGACGAATTCGCCCGGCCGCACCCGAAGATCGACCGAGCCGAGAGCCTGGGTCGCCACGCCGTTGCGCCAGAACGTCTTCGATACGCCCACGACATCGATGGCGTCGGCCGGCGCCGCTGTGGCGCGCCTTGTCTGCAAGGCTGGTGTCTCTTCCAAAGGACGCGTCGCCTTCCACGAGACAGTTGGCAGGGGATGTTATCTGTTATATCGGCGCTGAGAGCGCCGTCAATCGACGCGCCCCTTCCGTCGGCTCGCGCTTGGGTCGCCGGGACAAGAAGCCAGGGAAAGGTCGCGAAATGGCGCGCTTCAACGATGCGGGACGCCCGCGCGATGAAATCCTGTCGGCGTTGGAGCATGGGCGGAAAGAGGATTTCGACTGGCGGGAAGGGCGCACGGCGGCCTATTCCTTCAGCGCATCGCAGGAAGTGAGCGCGCTCGGCAAGGACGCGTTCAACCTTTATTTCAGCGAGAACGCGCTCGGCGGCGGCCGCGCTTTTCCGAGCCTCCGGCGCATGGAGCAGGACGTCATTGCGATGGGGCTGGAGCTGTTTCACGGCGCGCCCGGGGGCGCGGGGAACATGACTTCGGGAGGGACCGAAAGCATCGTCATGGCGGTCAAGACGTGCCGCGACTGGAGCCGCAAGCAGCGCGGCGACGCCTCCCACCGCGGCAACATGGTCATTCCAATGTCGGCGCACCCGGCGTTCGAGAAGGCGGGAGCGCTGATGGACATCGCGGTGAGGCGCGCGCCGCTGACCGAGGGCTTCCTCGCCGACCCCAAGGCGATGGCGGCGGCGGTCGACGACGACACGATCCTGCTTGTTGGCTCGACGCCGTGTTTTCCCTACGGCGTGATCGATCCCATCGCGGCGCTGTCGGCGCTCGCGCAGGAACGCGGCGTCTGGCTTCATGTCGACGCCTGCGTCGGCGGCTGGATCGCCCCCTTCGTGGCTGATATCGGCCGACCGATTCCCGACTTCGATTTCCGTCTGCCGGGCGTAAGGTCGCTGTCGGCGGACCTGCACAAATTCGGCTTCTGCCCGAAGCCGGCTTCGGCGATCTTCTATCGCGACGCTTCGGCCTACGCGTTTCAGGAATTCGCCTTCGACGCCTGGCCGAGCGGCCGTTTCGCCACGCAGACCCTGGTGGGCACGCGGTCGGGCGGCGCGGTGGCCGCGGCGTGGGCGGTGCTGAATCATCTCGGGCGCGACGGCTATCGGCGCATCGCCGCCGATCTCATGCGCTTGCGCGACGCCTATATCGCCGACCTCCTCGCGATACCCGGCATGCGAATCCGCGGCGAGCCGGCGCTGTGCAACATCGCGTTCGGTTGCGACGACATCGACATGCGCGCCGTGGCGACCTTGATGGCCGCGCGGAACTGGCTGCCCGGCCAGGTGCGCGATCCGCCGAGCCTGCACATCATGCTTTCGATGCATCACGCCGCGTCCCGGCAAGCGTATGTGCAGGACGTGGCGAGTTGCATCGAAGTCGTGTGCAACGGCAAGACCGCGATCGACGCAACGGAAGCGCGCTACGCCTGAAGCGTCGGCGCCGCGTTCATGGCTCCGTCGCCAACCGGGAAGCGCTCCAGTTTCGCCAGCCCAGCCCGGCGGCCGCCGCGGCGAGCGCGAGCGGCACAAGCAGGCCCGGAAGCGTCGCGCCGTTGATTGCCGCCGCGATCGGCGGGTCATTGAGCGCGAAGGCCCCGATAAGTGCGGCGAGCAGCGCCGAGAGGACTATGAGAATCGGTGGATTCGAGCGCAAACGACGTCGCGCGAGAAGCGAAAAAGGCGCCGAAGCGGCGATCGCCAGGGCCAGCGCGACAGCCAGCAGAATGAGATCATGCTGCGTGAGCAGCGCCAGGCCGAGCAAGCCGACGGCGCCTCCGGCGACATCATTGATCACCTCGGCGACGAAAATGCTGAAGCCGCCCGGCGGCTCTTGTCCGTCGTCGGGCTGGGATCGCGCAACCCCGGCTTGAGGAGCGTTCAGGCTCCACAAGATCAACGCGGCGAGCAGACCGCCGCCAAGCGCTGTGACATAGGGGAAGCCGAGCAGCCAGATCAGCGCCAGGCCGATCACGCCGCGAAAGATCAGCGACGCGATCATCTCGACAGCCGCGCCCGACGCTGTTCCGTCCCCGCCGCCCGTCAGTCGCGCCGCCGAGCGCATCGGCGTCCCGAAGACTGCGTAGACCAGCACCATCCCGGCGAGGGCGAACCACTTGGGGAAGGCGCTGGTGAGCGGCGCGTCAGCGCGGCGGTAGCTGTCATAGTCCGGCACCGCGACGCCGTCGGAGCCCCATAGCCGGATCACGCGCGCCCAGGCTTTCTCGACGTCGCCATGTTCGCTCTCGCAGGCCGAGCCGAGTTCCCGGTTCGGCGCAGTGGTCGGTTGAGCGGCGTTGCGGTCGACCAGGGCCTCGTAGCAAGGTCCCGACTGAACCGCGCTGTCTTCGCCAACGCCCGTCGATTTGGCCTGGCAAGCCAGCGAACAGCCCATCGCGACCGCGATCACGCCGAACCACAGTCCTTGCAAAAGGCGACCACGCGGAAGCGTTCTCATGGCTCTTGCTCCTTGGCGGGAGGCTGGGACGGAGTCGGCTGACGTTGAGTCGCGCCCTTTCTCGCATTCGGCCCGGCGTCGAAATATTTCATAAGCTCGCTGGACGGCGCCAGCACGAGCGTCGGGGAGCCCTGGGTCAAAGAGGTGCGGTAGACCTGAAGGGTTCGATACAGGTCGAAGAATTCGGGATCCCGTCCATAGGCGGACACCGCGATGTCGTTGGCTTCCGCGTCGGCCACGCCACGGTCGGTCTGGCTGGCGCGCAACGCGTCCGACAGCAGAACTTCGCGGTCGCGATCCGCCTTGGATCGGATTTCCTGCGCCGATTCGAATCCCTGGGCGCGCAGCTCCTTGGCTTCGCGCACCCGCTCGGAGGTCATTCGGTCATAGATCGCCTGGCTGGTCTCGGGCGGCAGTTCGGCTCGAAGGATGCGGACATCGGTGACAACGACCCCGAGGGCCCTCGCTTCGCGCGCCACCTCGTCACGCATCCGGTCGGTGATTTGATCGCGCTCGTCGGTCAGCAAGGCGGGGAGGGCGACCTTTCCAAGTTGCTTGCGCGCGGTGCTGCTGACGATTTGCGCGAGGTTGACCCGCGCCTGTTCTTCCGTGCCGACGGACTGGTAGAATTGGAGCGCGTCGTCGATGCGGAATCGCGAAAACGTCGTCACTTCGACGCGCTTCTGATCGCCCAGAATGATCTGGTCGAGCGGCGGCTCGAGCGCCAGCAGATGTTTGTCGTAAACGACGAGCGTGTCGATCAGGGGAAATTTTACGTTCAGCCCGGGCTCGGTGATTTTGCCCACCGGCTTGCCGAGGCGAACGAGCAGGACAAGCTGGTCCTGCTGGGCAACGTAAAAAATTTGCGACGCGATCCAGCCAAAAAAGGCCAGCACCGCCAACGCCAGGATTGCCGCGCGCAGGCTCATGGCTTCACCTTCGGGGCTGTCGGGACGACCGGCGCGGCGGCCGGCGGGCCGCCGAGCGACAAATACGGAATGACCGAAGGGCCGGCGTGGCCGGAAGGGTCGATCAGGATCTTGCTCGCCGACTTCAGAACCTCGTCCATCGTGTCCAGATAGAGCCGGCTCGCCGTGATGTCGGGAGACTTGCGGTAGGCCGCGTCGAGCGCGGAAAATCGGTCGGCGTCGCTGTGCGCCTTGTTCAGCACTTGCTCCCTGTAGACTTGGGTTTCCTGTTTGACGCGGTCGGCCTCGGCGCGGGCGCGGGGTAGGATGTCATTGCGGTAAGCCTCGGCCTCGTTTCGCGCCCGTTGCTGGTCCGCGCGCGCGCGCTGCACGTCGTTGAACGCGTCGATCACCGCCATTGGCGGATCGACGCGTTGCAACTGAACCTGCGTGATCTCGATTCCGACGTCGTAGGAATTGAGGATCCTCTGGAGCTGCGCCTGGGCTTCGTCCGCGATCTTCTGTCGCTGATCCGACAGTCCGGACTGAATCGGGTTGAGGCCGATAATCTGGCGCACCGCGCTTTCCCCTACGACCTTCACTGTCCTCTCGGGATCGAAGACATTGAACAGGAATTTCGCCGGGTCCCTGATCCGCCAGGATATCGACGCTTGCGCCTCGACGATATTCTCGTCGCCGGTCAGCATTTGCATGATCGTGCCGTTGCCAATCTTGAGCTGGTTGATCGCAGTGACTTTGGGCAGCAGTACGAACTCGATCGGGTAGGGGAGATGATAGTTCAGCCCTGGCTGGCGGGTGTCGATCCATCGTCCAAAGCGCAGCACGAGCCCCACCTGGTCCGGCTGCACCTTGTAGAGGCCGCTTGCCGCCCACACCGCCAGCGCGAGCACAAGAGTTGCCAGGATGCTGCTTTTGCGCAGCCAGGGCAGTGTGCGCCGGGGCGCCGCCGCATCCATACGCGGCTCCATGCGTATGGGCGCCTCCGCCTCCGTGCGCGGCTCCGCGCGCGGGGGCGCAGCCTCCTCGGCATGGGCAGTTGGCGCTTCCTGTTCTGGTTTGCGGCTGGATCGCGACAGCCATGACTGGACCTGACCGGGGGTCACGAAAATCGGACCAAAATCGTCTGGATCATTTTCCATCTTTGCCTCCAGGACGCTGCCGGCGCGGGTCCAAGATCAGGCTCTGCCAAATGACGAAGATCGCGCAAGCCAGCGGCGCGGCGATGGGAAGCGCCGGGGCGTTGGCCGCGATCGCCGGCGCGATCGTCGGATCGGAAATCGCAATGCTGCCGGCGATCCAGCCGAGGAACATTCCCGACAACGTCACGAAGAAGCCGTTCCTATCGAGAAACTGCCGGATGAGCGTGCTGCCCCAGACCAGCATCGGTATGCTCATCGCCAGACCGAACGCGATATACATCAGACTGCCATGCGCGATGGCGGCGATTGCGACGACATTGTCGAGGCTCATCGCGGCGTCGGCCGCGATGATCGCCCAGATCACGCTGAGCAGGTCGGCGCGGCCCCGCCGACGCGAGGCGTCCGCGCTTGACGGGTCGGCCCGCAGCGCGGCCTGCGTCTCTTCGTCGTCGCGCACGAGGGTCAGCCGGACGGCGATCAGCAAAAGGACGATTCCCGCCACAAGCTGAAGATAAGGCGCGCGCAGCATCACCACTGCGACGGATCCCATGGCGAGGCGCAGGGCGATTGCGCCCACGATGCCGAAGAACGTCGCGCGTTGCACCTCCGCGGCGGGAAGGCCGCGGCAGGCCATCGCAATCACCAGCGCATTGTCGGCGCTCAGAAGCAGGTTGACGAACAAGATCTGCAACGGCGCCAGAATCGTCGAAAGAGCGGCCGACGGATCGGCGCCGAAATCGATCATTGCAACCCCGCGAGCGCGCCGACCAACCCGGCGACCGCCACCAAGCCGACAATGCCCGCGCTCAGCCGCAAACGCCAGCCGCGCAAGCGCGCCTCTCCTGGCAATGCGGTGGCGGCCAGAATCAGCAGGAAGGTGACGACGACGGGCAACAAGACGGCGTTCAGCACCTGCATGCCGATCGAAAGCTGGACGAGATCAGGCACGAACAGAACCAACGCCGCGCTGCCGATGACCCACACCGTATAGCCCGAGAAGAAACCAAGGCGATGCCGCGCCTCGTGCTCGAGGGATCGCCTCAGCCCAAAGATTTCTCCCAGACCCCAGGCGCAGGCCAGCGAACTGACGATGGCGGCGGCCATCGCCGCCCCGACCACGCCCGCGCTGAACACGATTCGTCCCGTCACTTCGCCCAGCAGCGGGGTCAGCACTTCGCTGATCTCGCCGATATTCTCGAGCGACGTGCCGGTTCCGCGCCGCCGGAGCGCGGCGATGGCGACCAGCACCGAGGCGGTCACAAGCTGCGTGAGGATGGCTCCGACCACGGTGTCCCATCGCGCCGCGACGTAGTCGGAAGGCAGAAGGCGTTTTTCGGCCACGGCGGAGGCTTGATAGAAGATCATCCAGGGATTGAATGTCGCGCCGATGAGCCCGGCCCCCAGATAGAGATAGCCGTAGTCGTGAAGCTTTTGGTCGACGATGTCGTGGATGATCGCAACTCCCGAAGGATGGGACTGCCACGCGACGACGAAGAAGCTCAGTTCGAAAAGGCCGAAAAGCAGGGCGATGCGCTCAACGCGCCGATATTCCCCGGTGAGCACCACAAGGATCAGGGTGACGCTGGAGAGGGGCAGGATCAGCCAGCGCGACGCGCCATACAGCTCGCCGACGCCGGCGATGCCGGTGAATTCGGTGACCAACGAACCCAGCGTCGCAACGACCAGCGCCGTCGCGGCGACAATCCCTCCCGCGAGGCCAAATTGTTCGCGGACCAGTTCGCCGAAGCCGCATTTGCGAAAAAGCCCGATGCGGACCGCCAGATCCTGCACCGTGATCAGAACGGGAATAAGCAGAACCAGCAGCGGAAACAGCCGGTACCCCCAACGCGCCCCAGCCTCCGCCGCGGTGACGATGTTGCCGGCGTCGGTATCGGCCAGCATCACCAGAAGCCCTGGGCCCCAGACCGCGGCGATCGTCGCGAAGACCGAGACTCGGGCAAAGCCCAACGCCTTCGGCGCCGACGTCACGTTCGCAGGGGGCGATGTGTCGATCGGCTTCATCGGCCTGCGCGCCTCCGGGCGGTTCTTGCGACAACCTGGCCCGGTCGGAGGCTGCCGCCAGGTCTGGACGGCGCTCCGGATCGACGCCTGCGCGACCGGATCGAGTTACCGAATCTCCGGTGCGTCGCCCCGCATCGGCACTGAAAGTTGCGATGTGACGCAGGGTTGGCGAAGCGGACTCTGCTCGATGAGCCGATCAACGACGCAGGAGAAACTGCGCCGAGCCGACGCCGGCCGTCTGCGACGTTGCGGGTTTGCTCGGCGACTTCGAATACGCCTCGCCCAACGAGGACCGAATCGGTCGCGGGATCGCGAGCAGCGACGATGGCCACGTTTCCCCCACCGATATGTGCGATTGACACTTCGTTTTTTTCGTTTTCAAATCTTATGGGCTGCGTTTGCGGTTCGCAAGCAGAAAAATAGCAAATTTTGTTCTATTACAGGTTACGCAACCGAGCGCATTGGCCTATTTGTGGGCGCCGCGGCAAGTGGAGCGAGCGCCGACCTGCGCGGTCGACCGGTTGCCGCCACGACGGAGGGAAACCAAACGAGCGGTCCATTTTCGCTGCGCGGGGTCGCCCAACCGACGCCGACGGCCTGGCGCTGTGCCGGAGCGGGATGTCTCATGCCGACGACTGGTGCGGGTCGCCCGCGTCCGCCAGAATTAGCGAAGGGAGAGCCCGAATGAAAACGCCCGTGAATGTCGCCGTGCGGGGCCTGTTCGCGACGCCGGTCGCGGCGGTGGAGGTTCCCGACGCCGAGGCGCGCAACGCCGAGCTCAAGTCAATTATCCTCAAGAAGCGCAGCGAGTCGCCGTCGGTCCAAGCGTCCAACGCGGGCGGCTGGCACTCGGATCGCGAGATCGCCGCCTGGGGCGGAAGACGGGTCGCAGAGATTCTCAACTACGCGACCGAGACGGCCAATCGCATGACCGCGGACCGCCACGGCAAACTGGTGCGCCCGGCGTGGCAGTCAATGGCGTGGGCCAACGTGAACGGACCGGGGGACGCCAATATCTGCCACTACCATCCCGGCGCGTTCTGGTCCGGGACGTACTATGTGGACGACGGCGGCTGCGCGAGCGACCCGGCGCTCGGCGGCGAATTCGAGATGCTGGACCCGCGCGGCGCCGGTCCCGGCATGTACGCGCCCACCCTGAAATTCGCTGGGGAGGACGGCGCGTCGGTGGGCGCCGCCGAGACCATTCTCCCGCGCCCGGGCCTGCTCTTTCTGTTCCCGTCCTGGCTGTTTCATCAGGTGAGGCCCTACCGCGGCTCCGGTCTGCGCATATCGATCGCGTTCAATCTGAGCGTCTGAAGCAGAGGAAAGGCTTCATCCCATGTCGGCTCCGGCGTCGCGGACGTCCAACTATCGACAAACGGAGATTGTGTCGCTGTTGCGCCAGTCGGGCCGTGTCGGCGTCGAGGAGCTCGCAACGCAGTTCGGGGTGACCCTGCAGACCATCCGCCGCGACCTGAACGAACTGAGCGAGGCGAAATTGGTCGTGCGGGTGCATGGCGGCGCCATCATCGCGTCGGGAGTCGCGAACCTTGCCTACGAAGCTCGCCAACTCGTCGCACACCAGCATAAGCGGTTGATCGGCGCGGCGGCCGCCCGGCTGGTCCCCGACAACGCTTCTCTGTTGATCAACATCGGCACCACGACCGAGGAAGTCGCCAAAGCGCTCGTCGGCCATTCCGGGCTGCTGGTCATCACCAACAATCTTCACGTCGCCAACGAACTCCACCGGAACAAGTCGATTGAAGTGATCGTGACCGGAGGCTCGATCCGGCAGGGCGATGGGGGCATTGTCGGCGCGGTCACGGTCGCGCAAATCGAGCAATTTCGCGTCGATATCGCGATCATTGGAACGTCGGCGATCGATCCCAGCGGCACCTTGCTGGACTTCGACGTCCGCGAAGTCGAAATATCGCGCGCAATCATCGAACACGCGCGCAAGATCGTGCTGGTGGCCGACGGCAGCAAGTTTTCCCGATCCGCCCCGGTGCGGATCGCTCATCTCTCGGAAATCGACGTGTTCGTCACTGATCGGCTGCCTTCCCAGGCGATCGCCGAAATGTGCCAGCGATGCGACGTGGAGGTTATCGAGACAGGCGGGCCGATCGAAGCCGAAGCGATCGAACCTCCAAAACAAAATAGTTTGGCAAAGTCGTAAAGTTCGTTTTTTTCGCTTGTTAAGGTATAATTGTTCGTTGTAGTTTCCTTTTCGAAAACGGGGAGCGCGCAAGCCGACCCCGAGGAATTGGGGGGAAAGGGCAACGTGCGCTCTGTCGCGGCAGACAAGGTCGACGCCCCTTACGACGTCGCCGTGATTGGCGGGGGGATAAACGGCTGCGGCATCGCGCGTGACGCCGCGGGCCGCGGCTGGTCGGTGTTCCTTTGCGAAAAAGGCGACCTCGCGTCCGCGACCTCCAGCGCATCGACCAAGCTCATCCACGGCGGGTTGCGCTATCTCGAATATTATCAGTTCCGGCTGGTCCGCGAAGCGCTGCTGGAGCGCGAGACGCTATGGCGAATTGCGCCGCACATCGTCTGGCCGCTGCGCTTTGTCTTGCCGCATCACAAGGGCCTGCGTCCGGCCTGGCTGCTGCGCTTCGGTCTTTTTCTCTACGATCATCTTGGCGGGCGCAAACTGTTGCCGCCGACCCGAACATTGCATCTTCGCAACGAACTCGCCGGCGAGCCCCTCAAGCCGGAATATACGCTTGGTTTCGAATATTCCGACTGTTGGGTGGAGGACTCGCGTCTGGTCGCCCTGAACGCCCGCGACGCCGCCAATCTGGGCGCGTCGATCGCCCCACGCACGCGTTGCGTCGCGGGAAAGCGCGAGCGCGGCCTTTGGGTGTTGACCCTGCTCGATGAAATCATGGGCGAGACCAGCGAGATAAGAGCGCGAACGCTGGTCAACGCCGCGGGACCCTGGGTGGGCGATGTGCTGACCTCGACATTGCGCGAGAATGCTCCAGCGCCGGTGCGCCTCGTCAAGGGAAGTCACATCGTCGTATCGCAGCTCTTTGCGCATGGTCGTTGCTATATTTTCCAGAACGCCGATCGCCGCGTATTCTTCGCCATCCCCTACGAGCGGGATTTCACCTTGATTGGCACGACCGATCTGGACTACGTCGGAGATCCCGGCGGCGCCACGGCGTCGGACGATGAGATTGCCTATCTGTGCGAGGCGGCGAACGACTATTTCAAGACGCCGGTGGGCAAAGATCGGGTCATCTGGTCCTATTCCGGCGTGCGCCCGCTTTATGACGATGGCGCGTCGGAGGCGCAGGCGGCGACCCGCGACTACGTTCTCAAGCTGGACGCGCCGGCCGGCCAGCCCGCTCTGCTGAGTGTTTACGGCGGCAAGATAACCACCTATCGGCGGCTCGCCGAATCGGCGCTGGCGCTGCTGGCTCCCCACCTGCCGGCGCCTCGCCGCGCCGAGGGCTGGACCGCCCGGGAGCCGCTTCCCGGCGGGGATTTTCCGGTTCAGGGCTTTGCCGCGCAACTCGCCGCGACGCGATCGCGGTATCCGTTTCTGGGGGCCGCGTTGGCCTACCGCTTGGTGCGCGCTTACGGCACCCTGGCCCCGAAAATCCTCGGCGGCGCAAAGTCGCAAGGGGATCTCGGCAGGACATTCGGCGCCGACCTGACCGAGGCGGAAGTGCGTTATCTCGCGCATCAGGAGTGGGCGATGACCGGCGAGGATGTGGTCTGGCGACGCACCAAGCTGGGCTTGCGACTCTCCAAGGCCGAGATCGCTGACGTCGACGACTATTTGAGAGTTCTTCTGGCCGCGCCGCAAGCGGCCGAATGATCATCGGAGGAAATTGAGCGTGACGTTTGTCCTCGATCACATCGGGCTTTCGGTTGGCGAAGAAGTCATGATCGACGATGTCTCGTTGACGCTCCAGCAGGGAACCATGAACGTTCTGCTGGGGCCCACCCTCGCCGGCAAGACCACCCTGATGCGCCTGATGGCAGGACTGGACAAGCCGTCGACCGGCCGAATTTTCGCCAACGGCAAGGACGTCACCGATCTGCCCGTGCGCCGTCGGTCGGTCGCGATGGTCTATCAGCAGTTCATCAACTACCCCTCGCTTTCGGTCTACGAAAATATCGCCTCTCCGCTCAGGGTCGCCGGAATGGCCGGCGCCGACATTGACGCGCGCGTGAAGGATGCGGCGCGCTTCCTGCGGCTGGACGGTCTGTTGCGGCGCATGCCGGCCCAATTGTCGGGTGGCCAGCAACAACGCACGGCGATCGCGCGCGCATTGGTCAAGCGGGCCGAACTCGTGCTGCTCGACGAGCCCTTGGCCAATCTCGACTACAAGCTGCGTGAGGAACTGCGCGAGGAATTGCCCCGCATCTTCGCGCAAACGGGCGCCATTCTGGTCTATGCGACGACCGAGCCGACGGAGGCCCTGCTGCTTGGCGGCACGACAGCGACCTTGCGGGAGGGCCGCGTCACGCAGGTCGGGCCGACCGCGCAGGTCTATCGCAGGCCCGACAATATCGACGCCGCGCGGGTCTTTTCCGATCCGCCGCTGAACGAACTTTCGGTGACCAAGGCCGGGCCGCTCGTCGTCCTCGAGAACGGCCGCAATATGCCGGCGGTGGGCGTCCTGTCGCGGTTGCCCGACGGCGACTACCGCCTCGGCTTTCGCGTCGACGCCGTGGTGATCGGCGAACCGCAACCGTCGAGCCTCGGCTTTCCCGGGCAAGTGGCGGTGACGGAAATCAGCGGGTCGGAGAGATTTGTCCATGTCGACGTCGGCGTCGGCAGGTGGGTCTGTCTCGCCGCGGGAGCCGACGATTGGCAGCCGGGCGCCAAGGTCGACGTCCGCGTCGACGCCAGTCGGGCCTTTGTCTTCGGCGCAGGCGGCAAGCTGGCGGTGACGCCGGCGACGATCGCGAAAACGGCTTGAGGGCGAACCCATGACCCGCATCACGCTCGACGGCATCGCCCATTCCTACGGCGGCAAACCGCGATCCGAGCAGGACTACCAGCTCAAGCCGCTGCACCATGTGTGGGAGCAGGGCTCGGCCTACGCGCTGCTCGGCCCGTCCGGTTGCGGCAAGACGACGCTGCTGAACATCATTTCGGGCCTCGTCATTCCGACGGAAGGGCGGCTGCTGTTTGACGCGACCGACGTAACCCACCTGCCCACCGAACAGCGCAACATCGCGCAGGTGTTCCAGTTTCCGGTCATCTACGACACGATGACGGTCGCTGAGAATCTGGCGTTTCCGCTGAAGAACCGTCGGCTTCCCAAGGTCGTCATCGATCGACGCGTCGCCGAAATCGCCGAGATGCTCGATTTGACCCGCGACCTCAATCGCCGCGCGCGCGGCCTCACGGCTGACGCGAAACAGAAGATATCGCTGGGCCGCGGCCTCGTCCGCGCCGACGTCTCGGCGGTGCTGTTCGACGAGCCTTTGACGGTTATCGACCCCGCCTTGAAGTGGGAGCTGCGCTCCAAGCTGAAGGCGGTCCACCGCGCGCTCGACCTGCTGATGATCTATGTGACGCACGACCAGATCGAAGCGCTGACCTTCGCCGACAAAGTGATCGTCATGAATGACGGCAAGGCGGTGCAGATCGGCACCCCCGCCGAACTGTTCGACCGGCCCGAACACACCTTTGTCGGCTATTTCATCGGCTCGCCGGGCATGAATTTCTTTCCGGCGAACGTGTCGGGCTCGCGCGCCTTCGTCGATAGCCATGAGATTCGCTTGGGGGCGGCCTATCCGTCGCTGGCCAAAGACGGGCGCGTCCAGATCGGCGTCCGCCCCGAATTCGTCACCTTGACCGCGGCGGCCGGACTGCCGGTGCAGGTGCGCCGGGTCGCCGATCTCGGCCGCAAGCGCCTCGCCTACGTCTATCTCGGCGACCATCAGATGGTCGCCACGGTGCCGCCCGAGATGGCCGAGCTCGGCGATCGCGTCAACGTCGCGATCGATCCGGCGAATACGCATGTCTACGTCGGCGATGTGCGAATGCAGGGGGCGCCGGCATGATCGACAAGCCCATCAACAATCGTGCCTGGTTCTTCGTGCTGCCGGTTCTGGCGTTCGTGATGTTCTCCTCGATCATCCCGGCGATGACGGTGGTGAACTATTCGATCCAGGACACGCTTGGCGAAAACAATTTCTTCTGGAACGGCGACGCCTGGTTTCGCGATCTTCTGAACCCCTCCACCGAAATCGGCGCGCGGTTCAACGATGCGCTGTTCCGCACTCTGGCCTTCTCCTTCGTCTGTCTGGCGATCGAAATTCCGCTTGGCATCGCGATGGCGCTGTGCGTCCCGAGGCGCGGCTGGGCGGTCGGACTCTCGCTCGTCATCGTCGCGTTGCCGATGTTGATTCCCGGGGTTGTCGTCGGGACGATGTGGCAGATTTTTACGCGAGAGGACATTGGCCTGTTCGGGGCTGCGCTGACCGGGCTTGGGATTCATTACAACGTCACGCAAGACGCGGTTTCGGCGTGGGTGACGATCGTCGTCATCGACGTATGGCACTGGACGCCGCTCGTCATTCTGTTGAGCTACGCTGGCCTGCGGGCGATCCCCGATGCCTACTATCAGGCCGCTCGAATCGATGGCGCCAGCCGTTGGGCGGTGTTCCTCAATATCGAACTGCCGAAGCTGCAGAAGGTGCTGGTCATCGCCGCGCTGCTGCGCTTCATGCAGACGTTCATGATCTATACCGAGCCGTTCGTCGTCACCGGCGGCGGGCCGGGCAGCGCGACGACCTTTCTGTCGATCGATCTGGACAAGATCGCGTTGGGTCAGGTGGATCTCGGAAACGCCGCCTCGATGTCGCTGGTCTACTACCTGATCACGCTGACGGTGTGCTGGGTGTTTTTCACCATCATGACCCAACTCGAGCGTCGGAGGGACGTCTGATGCGCAGCAGCGTGGCGCCAAGACTGGTCTTCGCCGCCTATCTTCTCATCTTGATGCTGCCTATCTACTGGCTGATCAACATGAGTTTGCGGACCAACGACGACATCATGTCCGGATTGGCGCTGTTCCCGCATCATCCGACCCTCATAAAGTTCTTCGAGATTTTTGACGATCCGACCTGGGTGCACGCGTTCGGCGTTTCGCTGAGCTACGTCGCGATCAATACAGTCATTTCGGTCACCGTCGCGTTGCCCGCCGCCTACGCCTTCAATCGCTACCGCTTCATCGGCGACAAGCACCTGTTCTTCTGGCTGCTGACCAATCTGATGGCGCCGGCGGCGGTGTTCGCGATGCCGTTCTTCCAGCTCTATTATGCGATCGGTCTGTTCGACACGGTCTGGGCCGTGGCGCTCGCGCATTGTCTGTTCAATGTGCCGCTGGCGGTCTGGATCCTCGAAGGCTTCGTCAGCGGGGTGCCGCGGGAGATCGATGAAACCGCGGCCATCGACGGCTATTCGTTTCCGCGCTTCTTCGTCCGGATATTCCTCCCGCTGATCGCCAACGGCATCGGCGTAACCGCGTTCTTTTGTTTCATGTTCTCCTGGGTGGAGACCCTGCTGGCGACCACTTTGACGTCGGCGCACGCGCTGCCGTTCGCCGCCGTGATGACGCGCGCCTATTCGGCCTCCGGAATGGACTGGTCGCTGCTCTCGGCGGCGGGGGTGCTGACGATGATCCCCGGCGCGGTCGTCATCTGGTTCGTGCGCAACCATATCGCCAAGGGCTTCGCCCTTGGCCGCGTTTGAGGGAGGCCGGCGATGCTCCTGTGGATGGCGTGGACCTGGCAAACGGCGCTGTTCTTCGGGTTTGTCGCAGCGATGCTGGTCATCCTGACGTTGCTGGCGATCTATCGGCCGGAGACCCCGCGCGTCGGCATCCTTCGGTTCCCGACGACCCGAGGCGATCGCTTCTTCGTGACGCTGATCGGCTCGGCCTTCATCTTCATATTCTGGATGCGGTTCGGCGGCGGCGCGCTCTGGTACCCGCTGGCCGCGTCGGTGCTCTACGGGATCGCGATGTTCATCCTCGCGTAGACCGGGTTTCGGCCGACGCGCATTGTGCGTGAACGGCGTTTTGGGAGGAAGCAAAAATGGATGTCAAACGTCGTGACGTATTGAAGGGAGCGGCGGCGACGACCGCCGCGGCGGCGATCGGCGGTGGCGCGATCATCGCTCCTACGCCCAGCGTTGCCCAGCAACTCGACGCCGCGAAGAAGTGGGTCGACAACGAATTTCAGCCCTCCACGCTGTCCAAGGACCAGCAGATGGCTGAAATGGAATGGTTCATCAAAGTCTCAGCGCCGTTCAAGGGCATGGAGCTGAGCACGGTCTCGGAAATCCTGAGCGTCCACGACTATGAGTCGAAGACGCTGACCAAGGCCTTCAACGACATCACCGGCATCAAGGTCAACCATGAGCTGATGAACGAAGGTCTGCTCGTCTCCAAGATCGCGGTTGAAATCGCCTCGGGCAAACCGATCTACGACTTTTGGATGAACGACTCCGATCACATCGGCACGCACCCGCGTTTCAACGACATCGTCGACGGTTCGCTGACCGATTTCATGGCCAACGACGCCAAGGATATCACCAGCCCGACCCTTGATCTGAACGACTTCATCGGGCTGAGTTTCGCCACCTATGTCGACAACAAGATTTACGGATTGCCCGATCAGCAATTCGCCAATCTCTACTGGTTCCGCTACGACTGGTTCCAGCGGCCGGAGATCAAGTCCGGCTTCAAGCAAAAATACGGCTACGATCTCGGCGTGCCCGTCAACTGGTCGGCTTACGAGGACATCGCCGATTACTTCACCAACGTGGTCAAGGAAATCGACGGCCAAAAAGTCTACGGCCACATGGACTACGGCAAGAAGGATCCGTCCCTCGGATGGCGCTTCACCGACGCCTGGCTCTCGATGGCGGGCAATGGCGACAAGGGTCTGCCCAACGGCAAGCCGGTCGACGAATGGGGCATCCGCCTGGAGGACGGCATTCCGCGCGGCTCTTCGTTGAGCCGGGGCGGCGACGCCAACGGCCCGGCGGCGGTCTATGCTTTGACCAAGTTCGTGGAATGGCTGAAGAAATATGCGCCGCCGGAAGCTTCCGGCATGGACTTCCTGGAGGCCGGCGCGGTGCCGGGGCAGGGCCATATCGCGCAGCAGATCTTCTGGTACAGCGCATTCACCCACGCGTTGACCGTGCCGAACCTGCCGGTGATGAACGCCGACGGGACGCCGAAGTGGCGCATGGCGCCGAGCCCGCACGGCGCCTACTGGAAGGAAGGCATGAAGCTCGGCTACCAGGACGTCGGGCTGTGGACCATGCTGAAATATGCGCCGCTGGAGAAGACCAAAGGCGGTTGGCTCTACGCGCAGTTCTGCACTTGCAAGACCGTGACGCTGAAGAAGTCGCTCGTCTCGTTGCACCTGATCCGCGAAAGCGACATCTGGGCCGATGCGATGACCGAACTGGCGCCCAAGGTCGGCGGCCTCGTCGAGTTCTATCGCAGTCCGGCGCGCAAGCTGTGGACGCCGACCGGCGTGAATGTCCCCGACTACCCCCGCATGGCTCAGGTCTGGTGGCAGAACGTCTCGAAGGCGATCTCCGGCGAGGCGACCCCGCAAGAAGCGATGGACGGCCTCGCGCGGGACCAGGACGCCATCATGGCGCGTCTCGAAAAATCGGGCGTTCAGGGCGACCGCGGTCCGAAGCTGAACGAAGAGAAGGACCCGGAGTATTGGTACGCCAAGGCTGTCACGGACGGCAACACCGCCCCACAGCGCAAGCTCGCCAATGAAAAGCCGCCGGGCGTCACCATCGACTATGACGAACTGCTCAAGACCTGGAAGGCGCAAATGCCGGCCCCGAAGAAGGGCTGAAACACGACAAGAGCCGGATGCGAGTCCGGCTCGTCCAAGACCAGAGACAGCGGCGGCTCGCCGCCGCTGTCTCGAAAAAAGGCGTGGCTATGCGACGCTTCGGCGCGGAGCGGTCATCAAGAGCAGATGGTGCAAAAGAACAGCGGGAATTCGCGCCCCTTGTGGCCGCCGTCGGAAGCAGGGGTCACGCTCCAGTAGTCCGCTTTTTGCGCCTGCGCATAGCAGGTGTAAGTCCCGTTGGGAGTTTTGCCATAGTCGGCGAGAAACTTTGGATAAAAGAAGCCGCTCCGGCGATCGGCCCATACGACGCCGTCGGGCCGGCAGGCGGCTTGCGCGGCCGCTTCGTCGCTATACTCGGGGATGTCTCCTAATTTTATCTCGGGGTTCGTGGACTTGGCGTCGCCGGCTCTTCCGGACGACGCGAGCGCGACGAGGATGACGACAGATGCGACTCCAGCAATCGCCGCGCGCCAGGCCATGGGCTGTCTCCCCGTCGTGCCGGAAAGCCGAAGCCCATTCCTATCATGGCTTGACCCATGGTCCAATCAACTGAAATCTCGTTGTTGCGGCGGGGACCGCGTCCGATAGCCGGGCTCGCGCAGATCCCGCGGTCCAAGAAATGATCAGGCGACAGATGACCGGACACGTTCTTGTAATCGACCAGGGAACCACATCGACGCGCGCCATCGTGTTCGGACCGGACGCGGCGCCTGTCGCCTCCGCGCAGCAGGAATTCCCGCAGATTTTCCCGCGGCCGGGATGGGTCGAGCACGACCCCGAGGACATCTGGCGATCGACCTTGGCGACAGCCCGCGAAGCATTGGCCAAAGCCGGCCTGGCCCCCGCCACCCTGGCCGGCGTCGGCATCGCAAACCAGCGGGAGACCACGCTGGTGTGGAGCCGCAAAACCGGGCGGCCGATCTATAACGCGATCGTCTGGCAAGACCGCCGCACCGCGCAGCATTGCGCCGATCTCAAAGGCCGCGGGCTGGAGCGCCTCGTCGCCGAGCGAACGGGATTGTTGCTCGATCCCTATTTCTCGGCGACCAAAGTCGCCTGGATTCTCGACAACGCGCCCGGCGCGCGCAGCGCGGCGGAGCGCGGCGAACTGGCTTTCGGCACGGTCGACACCTTTCTGCTGTGGCGATTGACCAATGGCCGGACGCACGCCACCGACGCGACCAACGCCTCGCGGACCCTGATGTTCAACATCGGCGCGGGCGTCTGGGACGACGAGCTTCTCGGCCTGTTCGGCGTGCCGCGTTCGATGCTGCCCGAGGTCCACGATTGCGCGGCCGAATTTGGCGTCGCCGCGCCCGAGCACCTTGGCGCGGCCTTGCCCATCCGCGGCGTCGCCGGGGATCAGCAGGCGGCCCTGATCGGACAGGCGTGCTTTCGGCCGGGGATGGCGAAATCGACCTATGGCACCGGCGGGTTTGTGCTGTTGAACACCGGCGCGAAGGCCGTCGCCTCGACGCACAAATTGCTGACCACCATCGCCTACCAGTGGAAGGGCGAGCGCGCCTATGCGCTCGAAGGCTCGATCTTTTCGGCCGGCGCGACCGTGCAATGGCTCCGCGACGGATTGGGAATCATCGCGAGCGCGGCGGAGGTCGGCGCCCTCGCGGCCGAGGCCGACGCCAGTCAGCGCGTCTATTTCGTGCCGGCGTTCACCGGATTGGGGGCGCCGCACTGGAACAGCGAAGCGCGCGGCGCCATCACCGGCCTTACGCGCGGCGCGACCCGTAGAGAGATCGCTCGCGCAGCGCTTGAGAGCGTGGGCTATCAGACGCGCGATCTCATCGCGGCGATGCAGGCGGACGAAGGCGGGCGCGAGGGCGCGGACGCGAGTCCGGTCATCCGCATTGACGGGGGTATGAGCGCCAGCGACTGGACCATGCAGTTCCTCGCCGACATGCTCGATGCGCCGGTCGACCGGCCAGGCGTCATCGAAACCACGGCGCTTGGCGCGGCTTTTCTTGCGGGCTGGCAGGCGGGCGTCTATCCCGGCCCCGACGAGTTCGCGCGGGGCTGGCGCGTCGAGCGCCGTTTCGCGCCGGCGATGCCGCGCGAGGAGCGCGAGTCGCGCTATCGCGGGTGGCGCGACGCGGTCGAGCGCGACGTCGCGCCTTCGAAAGCCTAGCCGCCATGCGCGTCGTTTTTCGTTGCGATCCGACCATGCTGGACGACCTGATCCGCCCGATCGCGGCGCGCCGCGCCCTGCCGGATTGGCTGCGGACCATGCCGCGCGCCGCCTTCTCGGAAACCCACGGGCAGGAGGTGCGCACTGTCAAGCAATGCCCACCGTTCGTCGATGCGATGGCGCATGGCTTCGTCATCCCGCTGCCGTGCGACATCCACGTGCGGGACGGCGTGCTGTCGTGGGATTGGGACCATCCGGTTCTCTCGGTCGACGCCCACCCGCGCTCGCCCGTCAGTTTCCATGCGCCGGCGCAGGTCGTCGGCACGCCGTTCTTCAGTGCGGACACCGTCATCGTCAAATTCAACAGCTTCTGGACCATCGAATTGGAAGAGGGCTACTCGTTGTTCGCGACCCATCCGGTCAATCGCGCCGACCTGCCGTTCCGGCTGCTGACCGGTCTCGTCGATTGCGATCGGTTCACGGATGTCGGCGTGCTGTTTCCCGCCGTCTGGGTCGATCCGGAATTCGAGGGCGTCGTGCCGCGCGGCACGCCGGTCGCGCAATGCTTTCCGGTTGCGCGCGAAACGCTTGATCTTTGCTGCGAGCCGTTTTCCGCGGACGACGCGCGGCGCTATGCCGCTACGTCGAAGGAACTGCTCAGCCGGCCCGGCGTCTATCGCAAGAAGTTTCGCGTGCGGCGCGGCGCGCTACCCGCCAAGTGAGCGGCGCAACTTGCCAAGGTCCAGCCACAGCACGCCTTTGCTGGTCGAAGGAAGCGCTTGCGCGATGCGGCCAAACGTGTCGGCCCGAAGATGTATCGCCTTGCGGTAGGATTGCACCGCCGATTCCATTTCGCCCGTCTGCTGCAGCGCCAGTCCCAGATTGACATGCGCCTCCGGCAGATCGGGCTGCAATTCCAGGCATCGGCGATAGGCGGCGATCGCGCCGGCGGTGTCGCGCATATCGTCGCAGACCAGACCGAGCGTATAGAAGACCTGGGCATTGCCGGGCTTCGCCTCGGCGCAACGCATGAGATGCATGTGCGCTTCGCGCGGCGCGCCGGTCTGGCGCAAGGCCTGGGCCAGCGGCAGCAGCGCTTCGACGAGATCGGGCGCGCGCGCCAGCGCGTTGCGGAACGCGACGACGGCCTCTTCGGGCCGGCCAAGCGCCAGCAGGGCGGCGCCCAGGTTGAAACTGTGGGAGGCGTCGTTGGACCCCTTGGCGGCCCGCGCGAACGCGGCCGCGGCGGTTTCCATCTGGTTGGCGTTGGAGAGGGCGAACCCGATCTGTCGCCAGCCTTCGGCGTCGCTCGGAAATCGTTGCGACAGGATCTCGAGAGTCGATTGCGCCGCCGGGTCTGCGCCTTCGAGTTGCGTGACACAAAGCTGGAAGAATGGCTCCGGCCGGCCGGGCGAAAGATTGCCGGCCCTGCCGAACCAATCCATCGCTGTCGCGAAATCGCCAGTCGCGCGCGCTGCGCGGCCGGCGATCAACATGGCCGGCGGGTGATCGGCGCGAAGGGCCAGGCACGACCGCGCCCAACGATCGGCGTCGCCATAGCGAGCGCGCCGCAACGCGACGTTCGCGGCCAAAAGATGCGCCGCAGGATCGCGCGGCGCCGCTTCGAGGAGCTTGACGCTGAGGCTCTCGGCGCTCTCAAGGCGACCGGCGCGGAGCGCGGCCAACGCTCGGGTCAGGGTTTCGACCACGCCGTCATGTGCGTCTTCCATCGCGCCTCGATACGTCGCCGCCAAACAGAATGCACGTATTTTGTGTCGGCGGCCGGCGCGCCGTCACTCGAATCGCCGCTTTGCGGGAAAAGCGCGCTCACGCCCGACATCGCGCGGCCAACAGAAGTTGGGCCGCGCCGTTGACACAGCGGGTTGGCGTGACGTCATCTGGCGCCAAGCCGAACGCCCGCAGGGTCAGCCCGCAGGACAGGGTATTCGCCGTGGAGCGCCGCAACGACGCGACGCCGGGGGCCGCGCATGTTTGATCTTGATGTCGGCAAGCTTCTCATCGTTGGCGTCGTCGCCCTGCTCGTCGTCGGGCCAAAGGACCTGCCGCGGGTGCTGCGCACGGTCGGCCAGGTCGTCGGCAAAGCGCGGCGCGTCGCGCGGGACGTTCAGAACCAGTTCACCGAGGCGTTGAACGAGGCCGACCTCGACGGCGTCAAGAAGGAGCTGAGGACCATCAACGAATCCGCCAACATCGACATTTCGATGAATCCGGCGACGGCCATGCGGGGTCATTTGACGACGGCGGTGGAAGGTCCGGAAAACAGCGCGCCATCGTTGGCCGGTCCAAAGCTCGCGGTCGAGGAGGCCTATGCCTCTCCCGAAATGAAGGAATATCTCGCCATGGCGCAGGCGCCAGGCGCCGACCCTCCTGGGCTCGAACCGGTCGCAAAAGGAGCGATCGCCGGCGCGGACGTTGACCCCGTTGTCGAAAAAAGCGCGAAGGCCTGATGTCGGAACATGCGAGCGGCGCGCCAGCGCGGCGTCTGCGCGAAGGTCGCACATTTTCGTTTCGCCGCGATCGCGCACCCGTTCGCGCCGGAAGCCTTGGAGCGTCACGCGGCGCCATCGGCCCCGGGCCGGTCTCAAGCCGTTGAGTCTCATGGCGTTGTGAGACGATGCAGCAGGTCGGGGAAGGGTGATGGTGCCCAGGGGCGGAATCGAACCACCGACACTGCGATTTTCAGTCGCGCTATGGCGCGCAGTAACCGCTTGTTTATAAAGCAAAATAATGCCGACGATATTTTGTAGCAAGACGACAGCAAGTCCCGCACCGTCATTAACGAGTCGACACGGGCGAAGTGCTGCCTCTGACGATGAGTTCGAATGGCGAGTTCTCGATGTCTGAGGTGCCTCTGCTGTAGGGGCGATGCGAGAATATAGTCGGCGGCGAGCCGGCCCATATCTCGCGCCGGCACCTCGAGTGTCGTCAGCTCAGGCGATGTCAGTTCGGCGATGCCCAGATTGTCGAAGCCCATGACCGAGACGTCGCCGGGCACCGCGATGCCTTCTGCAGTGCAGTATTTGATCGCGCCGGCGGCCAGGATGTCGCTGCCGCAGAAGACAGCGGTTGGACGTGGCTTCTGCGCCATTAAGCGCCTCATGCCGGATCTGCCGTCATCCACCGCGTAGGCTCCTTCGACGACCGGCACCCTAGAAATGTCGACGCCCGAGCGCTTCAACTCGTGGAGAAAGCCGTCCAAGCGTCCCTTGGCGCGGTCGTTGTCTTGGGTGATGCCCGCGATCATGCCGAGGCGCGCGTGGCCGAGATCGAGCAAGTACCGCGCGGCCGTGGCGCCGGCCTTCTCGTTGTCGAAACCCACCGCGGCTCCCAGTTCCGTCGCGGTTGATGTGTAGGTGAAGACATAGCCGATCCGCTTTTGCTCAAGCATGGCGAGCGTTGTCGGCCGATGCGTCGACCCGACAAGAACAACCGATTCCACGCCACGCTCGACCAATAGCCGCGCCTGATCATATTCGAGGTCGATGTCGTAGGTCGAAGTGTTGATGATGAGCGAGACGTTCTTTTCGGAAAGCCGTGCTTGGAGGCCGTCCACCATCGTCGCGTAAATTGCATGGTCGAGCGTCGGGATGATAGCGCCGACGAGCCTCGATCGGGTCGACCGGAGCGCGCGGGCGGAACCGTTCGGCACGTAGCCGAGCTCGCGTGCGGCGCGTGCGACGCGCTCCCGCACCACGTCGTCCACGCTGTGGTTGCCGTTAAGCGCGCGCGATGCGGTGGCTGGCGAGCATTTTGCCAGCTTGGCCACGTCGGTCAGTTTGGCGCTGCCCCCGTTCAGATTCATGCCGTTTCGCTGACGCGCCTCTCGATCTCGGGAAACCGTTTTCTAGATCGCACGCCAGCCTTTTCCTCGCAATGCAAGATTTTTCGGCGACCTTGAGAAATTAATTTGACTCGTTTCGAGAAATCGGTGAAAACGATTTCACACTGAGGGCGCAGTTCGATAGCGCTAGAGGACGGGGAGAGAAATGCTTCTGAGCGGTACCCGGATCGTCAGCTTCTGCCATTTTCTGCAGGGTCCAGCGGGGGCCCAGTATCTTGCTGATATGGGCGCCGACGTCATCAAAGTTGAGCCCATCACCGGCGCCTACGAGCGCCATTGGTCGGGCGCGGATGTCTACGTCGAGGGAGTCAGCGGCTTCTATCTCTGCGCCAACCGCAACAAGCGCTCGATTGCCGTCGACCTGAAGAGCCCGGAAGGCACGGAAGTCGCTCGTCGTCTGATCGCTAGCGCTGATGTGGTGATGGAGAACTTCAGACCCGGCGTTTTCGCCAAGCTCGGCTTCGACGAGTCAGCGCTCGCAAAGATCAATCCAAACCTTATTTTCGCTTCGGCAAGCGGCTTCGGATCGACAGGGCCGATGGCCCTGAAACCGGGCCAGGATATTCTCGCTCAGGCGCGGTCCGGTCTCATCAGCGTCACCGGGACGCCGGAACGCGGTCCCATCCCCGTCGGGGCGGCGATCGTCGACCAGCACGGCGGCGCATTGCTGGCGATGGGCATTCTGGGCGCGTTGGTGCGCAAACTGCGCGACGGCAAGGGCACGCGCGTTGAGACAAGCCTGATCAACGCGGCAATCGATCTGCAGGGCGAGCCTTTGGTCAATTACTTTGCCGGCGGCATGACCCGCGAGGTGCTCAAGCGCGAGAAGAATCTGGCGACTTGGTTCCACGCGGCGCCTTATGGCGTTTACCCAACCCGAGACGGCCATATCGTCGTGTCGTTGTGCGAGGCGGCGACGCTCGCCGAGGCGCTCGAGAGTGAGGAACTGCGCGAAGTTGCCAACGTCGACCGTTTTGCCGAACGCGACGAATACGCAAGACGGCTCGCGCGCGCCACCGCGGCGTTCACAACGGCCGACTTGGGGGAGCGGTTTGATCGGCGCGCAATCTGGTGGGCGCCGGTCAACTACTATGACGATCTTCTGGCCGACCCCCAGCTCCTCCACGCCAAGGTGTTCAGGCAGGTCAAGGTGTGCGGGCGCACCATCCAGCTCGTCAACCATCCCAATCGCTATGACGGCGAAGCGCCGGAACTGCGTGTTCTGGCTTTGGAGATCGGCGAGCACACGCGCGAAGTCCTCAGCGAGCTCGGCTACGCCGATGACGAGGTAGAGAATCTGTTGAGCGCGAAGGCGGTTGTCGCCTCGCGCGACGAGGGTGGGACGGCGGAAAGGAGAGCGTCGTGATGTTGCGATCTCATCCAGACGCAACCGCCGCGGCAGCGAAGGAGATGCGCCGCGGGCTCGCGATCGTGACCGGCGGGCGGCGCGGCATCGGCAGGGCAATCTGTCGCGAATTGGCGGTCGCTGGATTCGACATTGCGATCGTCGACATCGTCGATGACGAAAGCGTCCGCGAAACCCTCGAAATCGTGCGGTCGTCCGGCCGGCTCGCCGGCTTCTATCAAAGGGACATTGCCGAGACCGCGGGCAACGGACAACTGATTTCAAGCATGGAAAGCGACCTCGGCGAGGTCGTCTGCCTAGTAAACAATGCGGGCGTGCAGGTCTCCGTCCGTGGCGATCTTCTCGACGTCACGGAAGAGGCTTTTGATCGCCTGATTGGGATCAATCTGCGTGGCACCTTCTTCTTCACGCAAGCAGTCGCCCGCGCGATGGTGTCGCGGCCGCAACCGCTCGCCGAGCGATCGATCGTCACGATCACCTCCGCGAACGCTGGCTTGGTTTCCCCGGAAAAGGGGCCCTATTGCATCTCGAAGGCCGGACTTTCCATGGCCTCACAGCAGTTTGCGATCCGCATGGCCGACGCCGGCGTCCGCGTGCACGAGATCCGCCCCGGTCTCATCGAGACCGACATGACGGTGGACGTCTATGACAAATATTCAGCCCAGGTCGAGGCTGGACAGCTTTCGGTGATCCGACGTTGGGGACAGCCGGAGGATATCGCCCGCGGCGTCGCCACGCTTGCGACAGGCGGGATGCCGTTCAGGTACCTGGCGACATCTATCACATCGGCGGCGGCATGCAGCTGCATCGCTTGTAGCCTTTTTTGACTCTAACGAGAAATCGATTTCTCGGGAATGCAGATACGGAAATGACTGGGCCAATTCTCGAAATGCGCAGCATTCACAAGAGCTTTCCAGGCGTTCACGCGCTCAGGAACGTGAGCTTCGCGGTTCGTAAGGGCAGCGTGCATGGGATTATTGGCGAAAACGGCGCTGGAAAGTCCACGCTGATGCGCGTTCTCTCGGGCGCCTCCAGGGCTGACGGAGGCGACGTCGTCATCGATGGAAACACAGTTGCTACCCCTACGCCTGAGAAGATGTTGGATCTCGGCATTGCGGTCATCTACCAGGAATTGGCGCAGGCCCCTCATCTGACTGTCGCAGAAAATATCTACTTGGGTCGCCTGCCAAAGACGAGGCTGGGCGCTGTCGACTGGCCTCAAGCAAGGGCCGGCGCCCACCAGGCGCTTAGCAGGCTGGGCTTCAAGGTCGATCCCGCCGCGCGCATCGACGCGATCAGCGTCGCGCAACGGCAGATGGTGGAGATCGCCAAGGCGATCGCTCGAAATGCGCGCATCGTTGTGCTCGATGAGCCTTCGGCAGTGCTTGGCGACTCCGAGCTGGAGCACTTGTTCAATACGATTCGGCGCCTGAGCCGTGAGAACGAAGTCTCCTTCATCTACATCACCCACCGACTGAAGGAGCTTTACGAGATCTGTGACGAAGTGACCGTGCTGCGCGACGGTCAAGTCGTCAGTTCCGTGCCGATCGGGGAGACGACCGTCCCTGATCTGATCCGGCAGATGGTCGGACGCGAGCTCAAGGACATCTATCCGCCGCGCCGGGAGCCAGGCGGAGAGATCCGGCTGGAAGTGCGGAATTTGTCGCGCGCGGGCGTGCTCGAGGACATTTCCTTCGACGTCAGGCGTGGCGAGATCGTTGGCATTTGCGGCCTGGCCGGCTCTGGCCGCACCGAGGTGTTGCGCGCCATCGCCGGCGCCGACCGCATCGACAGCGGCGAGATCAGAATCAACGGCGCGCCGGTCGCCATCGAAGGACCGCGCAAAGGACTTTCGTATGGCATTGGATTGCTGCCCGAAGACCGCAAGACCGAAGGTCTATTCCTCGATCAGTCCGTCGCCTTCAATGTCACCGTCTCCAAGCTTGGCCCCCTCACAAGAGGCGGGGTGATCAGCGGCCGCCGCGAAAACGAGGCGGTGTCTCGCTTCATCCAGCAGATTCGGATCAAGACGCCCAGCAGCAAGACCAAGGTCCGTACGCTCTCGGGGGGCAACCAGCAGAAGTGCGGCATCGCCCGCCAACTGCATGCCGGGACTCAAATCTTGCTCGTCGACGAACCCACCCGCGGCGTCGACGTCGCGGCCAAGCGGGACATCTACGACCTGCTCGTCGAACTGACATCCGAGCGGGGCGCCAGCGTCGTGATGGTCTCCTCCGAGCTGCCCGAGATTATCGGCCTTTGCAACCGGATCATCGTCATGCGCGAGGGCGTCGTCTCCGCGATTCTGGAAGGTCCGGGCGCCACGGAAGAAGCGATCATGGCCCACGCTGTGTGGCAGTAAAGGGGGAACGCGTGAGCGAACGAACCTATCAGCAGTTCATCGGCGGCCGTTACGTCGCAGGCTTCGGCTCCGGCGTCATCGAGCGCAAGTCACCGGCAAACGGCCGGCTTGTTGCGCGTTACGTCGACGGCGTTCCCGAGGACATTGATCTTGCCGTCGAGGCGGCGCGAGCCGCATTCGAGGACGGGCCATGGCCGCGGATGACCGGCCTGGAGCGGGCCCGGATTCTCAATCGCCTAGCCGATTTGATAGAAGCCAGCCGCGAACGCCTCGTTCGTATCGAAGTTGAAGAGGTCGGCAAGCCAATCCGTTTCGCACGCGGCGATATCGACGGATCGGTTGGACTGACCCGCTATGCCGCCTCGCTCGCCATGCAGATGGCGGGCCTGACCTACACCAATCTTGGCGCGAACAAGACGGCGCTGATGACGCGCGAAGCGATAGGCGTCGTGGCGCTCGTCACGCCGTGGAACTTTCCGGCCCTGATTGTATCGCAGAAGGCGCCTTTTGCGCTGGCAGCCGGCTGCACCGTGATTCTCAAGCCTTCCGAGTTCACGTCCGGCTCCGCTTTCGAGATCGCCGCGCTTGCGACGGAGGCGGGCGTTCCAGCCGGCGTCTTCAACGTGGTCAGCGGTTATGGCGCGACGGTCGGCGATCACCTTACATCGCACCCTGGTATCGATTTCATTTCCTTTACCGGCTCCACCCGCACCGGCGGTCGCGTCGTCAGCAATTCGTCCCGCAATCTGGTGAAGTCGTCCGTCGAGCTCGGCGGGAAGTCGGCGAATATCGTATTCGCCGACGCCGACCTTGAGGCTGCGGCGGACGGCGCCCTGATGGGCGTGTTCTTCAACAATGGCGAGTGTTGCATCTCTGGTTCGAGGCTGTTCGTCCAATCTTCGATCGCAGACGACTTTCTCGCCAAAATCATCGCGCGCTCACGCAAAATGAAGGTCGGCGATCCCTTTGAGGACGACACCGATATTGGCGCGCTGATCGACGAAAAGCATCTCGCCAAAGTGGCCAGCTTCGTCAAGACCGGGGTTGAGGAGGGGGCCGAACTCGTGCTCGGCGGCGGCGCCGCTGAGAGGGGCTCCGGGCATTTCCACGAAGCTACCATCTTCGACAGGGTTGAGCCTCACATGATGATCTTCCGTGAGGAGATCTTCGGGCCGGTGCTCAGCGTCACCCGTTTCGAAACCCTCGACGAGGCGGTGCGCCTCGCCAACGACACGTCGTACGGCCTTTCGAACTACGTCTGGTCGAAGAATATCGACACGGTCTTGACAGTCGCCAAGCGGCTGAAGAGCGGCTGGGTTCAGGCCAACACCGTGATCGACGGCGCCCCGCAACTTCCGCTGACCGGCGTCAAAGGATCCGGATTCGGCTACGAAATGGGCCAGGCCGGCTTCGAAGAGTTCACCCAGCTCAAAACGCTGCTCATCCATACCGGGCCGCGCGCCCCTGTCTTTCCGGTCTGACGCGCGATGAACATCCCGCGCCTCTTCATCAGCGATGTCGATCGCACCCTGCTCACCCACGATCATGTGCTTCCGCAGCGGGTGGCGGAGGCGTTCGGCGCTGCGCGCGACGCCGGCATCCTGCTCGTGCTGGCGACGGCGCGGTCGCCGGAAGGCGTCAGGCCCTACGCCGAGCGGCTCGGCCTTACAGGCCTGACGATCTGTTTCAATGGCGGCTGGATCGGCGACGCGTCGACCGGCATCGCTGTCAGCGAGCGACCGATTAATCGCGCCGATGCGCTGCATGCGATGGCGGTCGCGCGTGACGCAGGCGTTCGGCCGATGTGGTTCACCGCGAGCGCCATCCACGCGCTTTCCAGCGACCCAGTGATTGCGCGCGAAGCCCGCGTGACCGGTGAGCGCCTCGAAATTGCAAACACGCTCGACGATCTGCCGGGCGAGCCCGGCAAGATCATGTGCGTCGCCCCGGACCCGTCCGAGCGCGCCGCCTTCCAAACGATGCGTAGGCAGCTTGGCGAGCGACTTTCGGTCTCCGGGTCGCATCCGCGGCTCCTTGAGATCGGACCTCGTGGCGTCTCCAAGCAGGCGGCGGTCGAGATCGTCGCCGCGCGACTTGGCTTCTCCGCCCGAGAATGCGCCGCCGCGGGAGACGCCGAGAACGATCTTGAAATGCTCGCCTGGGTCGGGACCGCGGTGACCGTGGGAAACGCGATTCCGGAAGCCAAGCTCTTGGCCAGCTTCGTAGCGCCGACCTGTGACGAGGGCGGGTTGGCCGATGCGCTGACATGGCTGACGCGGCCTCAGGACGCGCTGTCAGCGCTTCGCTGAAAGGGAGGAAGGGATGGCGGAGATGTCCATAGGACAAGGAGTGGCCGCGCCGACGACCGGGCCGTTTGTCCGATTGCGCGGTTGGGTACAGAGCCTCGGTCTCGTTTGGGTGCTCATCGTGCTCTGCGCCTTCGCGGTCTACCTGTCGCCGAGCTTCATACAAATCGGCAATCTGCTGAATGTCGGACGGCAGGTCGCCCTGTTCGGGATCGTCAGCATCGGCATGACCTTCGTCATTTTGACGCGGGGCATCGACCTTTCCGTCGGGTCGATCGTCGGCGTAGTCGCCGTCGCCAGCGCGATGATGCTTGCTTCGGGCGTCCCAATTCCAGTGGTCATAGTCGCAGCGCTTGCGTTTGGGGCCGTGTTCGGGGCGGCCAACGGCCTCGGCGTCGTCTTCTTCGGCATGCCGCCCTTCATCATGACCCTCGGCGCGCTGGTGATCGGCCGCGGCATCGCCATGACTATCGCCAATGGCGAGCCCCAGAGCCTCGGCAAGGCGGCCGACGCCTTTCATTTCCTCGGGGCCGGCTTCCTTCTTGGCATCCCGGTGCCGGTCTGGATCTTCGTCGCCCTGGCGGCTGTCGCCTTCGTCGTGCTCCGCCATACCGCCTTCGGCCGACAGATCTACGCGGTCGGCTCGAACGCCGAAGCCGCGCGCCTCGCCGGCATCGGCGTGTCGGGTGTGCTGATGTCGGTCTACGTGATCTCCGGCATGCTGTCGGCGCTGACGGCTCTGATCTTCGTTTCCCGGCTCACGGTCGGAGAGCCGACCGCCGGAACCAATCTGGAGCTGGAGGCCATCTCGATTGTCGTGATCGGCGGCACCAGCCTCTTCGGCGGCGAGGGTGGCGTCGTCGGCACCGTGATCGGCGCGGCGATCATCGCGGTGATGGCCAATATTCTGAACCTGCTCGGCATCTCGCCTTTCACCCAGCAGATCGTCAAGGGCGCAATCATTCTTGCCGCGGTGGGCTTTGAAGTCATGCGCCACCGCAGGGGCAAATAGAGATCCCTCCAATGCGGAACCTCCGCCGAGGTGGCGAGGACGCAGGGGCAGGGCAATTGGGAGGAGTAAAGAAAATGACAGTAACACGTCGTACTGCCCTGACCGTCGTGGCGGGAGCCGCTGGCGTTTCAATCCTCGGCTTCGGGGGCCGGCGAGCTTTTGCCGATGAGAAGATCAAAATCGGCTTCAGCCAGTGCACGCTCAATCATCCGTGGCGCGTGGCGCAGACCAACGTCAACAAGGCTTATGCGGAGAAGAACCTCAAGGACGTCCAGCTCATCATAACAGATGGCAACAACGATTCCGGAAAGCAGGTGTCGGACGTCGAGAATCTCATTGCCCAGGGAATCAAGGTCCTCATGCTTTCCCCGCTGACCGCCGAGGCGCTGACGCCAATCGCGAAGCAGGCCATGGACAGCGGCATCGCCGTGGTGACGCTCGACCGCAAAGTCAACACGCCGGTGACTTGCCACATCGGCGCGTTGAATCTGCCGATCGGCGCCGCTGCCGCCGCCCTCTTCGCCAAGAAACTCGGTGGCAAGGGAGCGATCATAGAACTGCAAGGCACAGCAGGCGCTTCCGCGACGGTCGATCGCAACAAGGGGTTCGTCGATGAACTCGCTAAAACGCCCGGTCTCAAGATCGTCGCCAGCCAGAACTGCGACTACACGCGCGACAAAGCCGTCAAGTTCATGGAGGACATGGTGCAGCGCTTCGGCGCCGGCCAGATCCAGGCTGTCTATGGTCACAACGATGAGATGGCGCTCGGCGCGCTCCAGGTTCTCGAAGGCGCCGGCCGGTTGAAGGACATTCTCGTGATCGGCATCGATGGCCAGAACAACGCCATCGACGCCGTAGCGGCGGGCAAGCTCGCTGCCACGTTCACCTATCCCTATGTAGCCCCCGAGGGGATGCAATGGGCTTACAAAGTCGCCAAGGGCGAGAAAGTGCCAGAAGTCGTCCTTCTCGATTCTGTCGCGATAACCGCGGACAACGCCAAGGACATGATCGGCAAAGGGTTCTGATCGTCGAGCGCCAACTCCGGCCGCGATGATCGATCACGCGGCCGGAATTCACCTACGCAAGGAGACACGATGGCTAAAGCTGCTTTTGAACCCAAGGGCGTGATTCCGGCTTCTCTGATGCCCTTCGACGAAGATTTCGCTGTCGACGAGCGCGCGTACCGCCGGCACCTGAATGACATTGCAGGCGTTGATGGGGTCGCCGGCATCGCCATCAACGGCCATGCCGCCGAAGTCCACACCCTGACGATTGACGAACAATACCGCGCCATCGCGGTGACGCTCGAAGAATTGGAAAAGCACCGCGTCGCGACCATCGTCGGTATCTACACGAATTCGAGCCTGGAGGCGGGCCGGATGGCCGCGCGCGCGCACGAAGAGGGCGCTCAGGGCCTCCTGGTCTTCCCGCCCGATTTCATGAGCCTCGGCGGCCATCTGCGCCCTGAGATGGCGATTGAACATCTCAAGCACATCACCAACGCTTCGGACCTTCCGATTATCCTGTTTCAATATCCACTGGCGTCGAACCTGTCCTATCCCGTGACGACACTTCTTGATCTCTGCCGCCGCTTTCCAACGATTCGCGCCGTCAAGGATCAGATTGGCGATGGCAATCAGCACGAGCGCCAAATCCGCGAGCTGAAGGGTCTCGACAGACCGGTTCGCACGCTCACCACCCATAGCGCCTGGTTGCTGGGTTCGCTTGCTCTTGGATGCGACGGCCTGCTCTCGGGCGCGGGCAGCGTCATTCCCGATCTTCAGGTGGCGTTATTCCGCGCGGTGCAGGCCGGGGACCTCAAGAAAGCGCAGGCCGTCAACGATCGGATCTACCCGATGGTGCGCGCGTTGTACGATCCGCCGCTGCTCGACATGCATAATCGTATGAAGGAGACCCTCGTGCTGCTCGGCAAGTTCGAGCGGGCGGTGGTGCGCCCGCCGCTGATGAAGCCCGCCAGCGCCGAAATTGAGAAGATCAAGGGGCTGCTTGCCCAGGCCGGAATCACACCGAACAGCGTCTATGGATATGCGGCATGAATCTCGCGCAAGAATTCTACCTCAAGCCGGGCGACGAGGTGACGCTGGAACGAGACGTGACCGAGAGCGCGGTCAACAGGTTTGCGGACATCAGCGGCGATCATTCCCCTAATCATACGGAGGAGGGCACAATGTCGGGCTCCGTCTATCAGGGGCGCATCGCGCACGGCGCCTTGCTGATCGCCTACATGTCGGCCTGCTCTACCGAAATCGTCGAGCGCATTCCAAACGTGCGGGCAACCGAAACACCAGTCTCGCTCGGCTACGACCACATCCGTTTCATTAAGCCCGTCTATATCGGCGATCGACTGAGCCTTCACTACCAAGTGCGCGACGTCGATGCGGCTACAAGGCGCGCGCGCTCCGATATTACGATTACCAATCAGGCAGGCGACACGGTCTGCGTCGGCGAGCACATCCTGAAGTGGGTCGCCTGAGATGCGGCGAAATGACATTTACGATTACATCGTCGTTGGCGGCGGATCGTCCGGATGCGCACTCGCCTCGCGGCTCTCGGAAGAGCCGACCTGTCGTGTTCTGTTGCTGGAAGCGGGATCGAGCGACTGGAACCCCTATATCCATTTGCCCGTCTGCTACTACAAGACGACCAAGGGCTCGCTCACCTGGGGATTCGAACTCGCGCCGCAAGCGAATCAGGACGGCATCACGCCAGCCTTGACGCAGGCCCGCGTCCTCGGCGGCGGCAGTTCGATCAACGCCCAGGTGTATATTCGCGGAACCGCGGAAGACTACGATGGATGGGAGAGGATGGGCTGCCCGGGGTGGTCATACCGAGAAGTTCTCCCCTACTTCAAGCGCTCAGAAGGGAATGAGCGCCTCTCCGGCGAACTTCACGGCGCCGAGGGTCCGCTCGGCGTTTCGGATCAGCGTCACACCCATCCCTTGTCCAAGGCCTTCGTTCAGGCGTGCCAGGACTACGGCATGCCCTACAACGCCGATTTCAACGGTAGGGATCAGGCGGGCGCGGGGCTCTATCAGGTGACGAATCGCAACGGCCGACGTTGCAGCGCCGCCGTCGCCTACCTAAGCGGCGCTCGTAAGCGACGCAATCTGACCATTCGCACCGGCGTTCTCGTGCGCCGCGTCGTGCTCGAAAAGGGCCGAGCCGTTGCCGTCGAATGCGTGGTCGGGAAACAAAGCTCCACGGCGCTCGCCGAGCGCGAAATCGTCCTTACGGCAGGGGCGATCAACTCGCCCAAGCTGCTCCTGCTGTCGGGCATCGGCCCTGCCCGCGATCTTGCGAGTCACGAGATCAAGCCTGTCGTTGACCTCCCAGGGGTCGGGAAGAACCTTCACGACCATCTGGACATCTTTATGATGTACAACGTGAAGAATGCGAGGAGCTACGATTTCTACAAGAAGCTGCATCGGCAGATCTGGGTGGGTCTCCAATACGCCCTGTTCCGGAACGGACCGGTGAGCGCCACTGTGGTCGAAGGCGGAGCGTTTTGGAATACCGCAGAAAAGCGCGGTTCGCCCGACCTGCAGTTTCATTTTCTGGCGGGCACGGGCATCGAGGCGGTGACCGACAATACGTCGACCGGAAATGGATGCACGCTCAACGCCTACCTGCTTCATCCGCGCTCGCGCGGCGCAGTCTCGCTGGCGAGCGCGGATCCGCGCCAGCAGCCGAAGATCGACCCCAATTTTCTCGCCGAGCAATTCGACCTGGACCGGACGGTCGAGTCGGTGCAAATCGGCCAGGAGATCATGGCGCAGCCCTCGATCGCCAAATACATCGCCAACGAAATCATGCCAGGTCCGGAAGTTCGCACACGCGCCGCCCACGAGGACTATGTCCGCCGGGAAAGTCGCTCGGGTTACCATCCGGTCGGAACTTGCAAGATGGGCGAAGACGAAATGGCGGTCGTCGATCCGCAATTGCGGGTTCGCGGCGTTGAAGGTTTGCGTGTCGCTGACGCGTCGATCATGCCGCGCCTCGTCTCCGGCAACACCAATGCCCCAAGCATCATGATCGGCGAGCGCGCGGCGGACTTTTTGCGCGGCAATCGGTTGTCCCCAGTCGCCGCGGCGGGGTGATGGCAATGACCGAAACTACAGAATTGCGCGATCGTGAGCAGTTGGTGCTCGCTGACAGGCCCGCGGCGGGTGTGCTGCTCCTGACGCTGAACCGGCCGCAGAAGCTCAACGCTCTTTCCAAGGCGTTGCTGGACGTGTTGCGCGATCACCTAGCCGCCGCGGAAGCTGACGGCGGCATTGGCTGTGTCGTGCTCACGGGCGCAGGACGCGCTTTCTCTGCCGGAGCCGACATATCCGACATGCTGGAGCGCGGAGTCGCCTCCTATGCGGACCCTGAGCGGCTCGAATGCTGGCGCGCCATCGAGAACTTCTCCAAGCCCATTATCGCCGCGGTGAACGGCTATGCGCTTGGGGGCGGATTGGAACTCGCGCTGCTCTGCGACATCGTGATCGCCGCCGAAGGGGCGAGGTTCGCGACGCCCGAAATCACGATCGGTTCGTTCCCAGGCGATGGCGGGACGCAGCGACTGCCGCGCATCGTGGGAAAATCCTTCGCCATGCAGATGGTGCTGACCGGCGAGATGGTCGACGCGGCGCTCGCCGAACGCAAAGGCCTTGTAAGCGAGGTGGTTTCATCTGAACGGCTTCTCCCCCGCGTCGCGGAGATCGCGGGGTCCATCGCGGCGAAATCGGTCGCCATCACCCCATTCGCCAAGAGGGCAGTGCTGGCTGCGTTTGAGACAACTCTTGATGAGGGGCTGCGGCACGAGCGCCAACTCACGATGGAGGCGTTTGCGACGGAAGATCGAACGGAAGGTCTGCGCGCGTTTGCTGAAAAACGGTCTCCGGCGTTCAAGGGCAGATAGGCCTCTCGCTGGCCGCGCGATGAGTTTGGGGGAATCACGCCTTCGGGCGTGCTGCGGAGACGAACTATGTGGGACTACATCATCGTCGGCGCAGGTTCGGCCGGCTGCGTGCTCGCCAACCGCTTGTCCGAAAGTTCAGATGTCAAGGTGCTGTTGCTAGAAGCTGGCAGCCGCGACTGGAACCCGATGATCCACATCCCCGGCGGGATCGGAAAGCTGTTCGGGCCGGGCGTCAATTGGCGTTTTCACACCGTGCCGCAAGAGAACCTCGACAACCGATCGATCTGGTACCCGCAAGGCAAGACGCTCGGCGGCTCGAGCTCGATCAACGCCATGATCTACATACGATGTCAGAAAGAGGACTACGAGAATTGGGCGGCGCTGGGGAACGACGGTTGGGCCTATGAAGACATATTGCCGTATTTCCGGAAATCAGAGGACAACGACCGCCTGGTCAATCGTTACCACGGGCAGGGGGGACCGCTCTGGGTGTCCGATCAGGTCAGCCCGCACCCGTTGACGCGCGCCTTCGTTAGGGCCGTGCAGCAATATGGCCTGCCTTTCAATCCCGACTTCAATGGTGAGTCGGTGTACGGGGCGGGATTCTATCAGGTGACCTGTCGCGACGGACGCCGACGTTCGGCGGCTGTATCCTATCTCCATCCAGTCAGAAAGCGTTCGAACCTGGAGGTTAGGACACATGCGCGAGTCACCAGGATCGTCGTTGAGAATGGAAAGGCCGTCGGCGTCGAGATCGCCGACGGCCGTGCGCGAAAAATACTGCGCGCCCAACGTGAGGTGATCGTTTCGGCGGGCGCGATAAATTCGCCGCGGCTGCTGATGCTTTCGGGCATCGGACCAGCCGACGAGTTGAAGGCGCTCGGAATTATTCCGGTCGCCGATCTCAAAGGCGTCGGCAGAAACCTGCAGGACCACCTTTGCACAAATGTGCATCTCACCCTGAAGGATCCGATCAGCTACGACGGGCAGGATCGCTATCCCAAGGCGCTTCTCCATGGCGTGCGATGGCTCCTCTATCACAACGGCCCCGCGGCCTCGGTGATCGTGGAAGGCGGCGGTTTTTTCCAGACCGAAGGCGCGAGCCGGCCGGACTTGCAGATCCATATCGCGCCCGCGATGGTTGTTCGAGGCGGCCAGACGCGGCTTGACGGGCATGGCTTTACGGTCAACTCGACCTTCCTCAGGCCGAAGAGCGTCGGCTCAGTGAAGTTGAGGTCAGCTGACCCCGCGGCTGAGCCGCTAGTTGATCCCAACTATCTGGCCGACTCATCCGACCGTGATATGGCGCTGAAGTCGGTTCGAATCATCCGCGACGTGCTGGCGCAGAGCGAGATCGCCAAGTTCATCAAGGCCGAGCGATTGCCCGGCTCCGGGGCCAAGACGGACGACGAGATCATGGGCTATATCCGGCAATATGCCTGCTGCGACTACCATCCGGTGGGTACTTGCAAGATGGGCGCCGACGAGACGGCTGTCGTCGATCTAGAGTTGCGGGTGCGAGGCGTCGAAAAATTACGAGTGATCGACTCCTCCATTATGCCCATCCTGATAAGCGGCAACACCAATGGGCCAACCATGATGATCGGCGAAAAAGGCGCTGATCTGGTGAAGGGCGTCAAGTCGACGCGACCGCGTCAGTCGGTTGCCACGGTCGCCTGACAACCGCAAGGACAAGCGCATGCAGTTTCTCCTTCGGCCTCGGCGCCGAGCTTCAATACCGCGGATCGATGGCCCCGTTTTTTGCTGGTGAGGGAACACTGGCTCCTATCCGCAGCAATGGGGGAGTTGAGCGTTTCGTAGCGATGCAGGCAGCGAAGGAGCAAACTTCGATCGGGTTTTGCTTGTGATGGATTGGTCGGAAATTTTATAATTTTCAGCGGACTAGAGAGGCTTGTGTGCACGGAGTGCACACGGCGATTTTACTTTTTTTCCCTTTCGTTCGTGCGTGGGACATCTATTTTCACCGCCAACCTGCGCTGTCGTGACCGATTGCTGCCGCGCGACCCGAAAAGCACGATCTTGCACGAATGGGTTTTCAAGACTTCGATCCAGTGTTTTCGCCCTCTTTGGAGAGGCGCCGTGACCATGTTGCTCAGCGAAGACCTGCGGGCTACAGGGGAGTTTGGGAAAACGTGTGTTGCGCTTTTCAGCGCAGTCCCGATCGCGTCGCGGCTACAGACGCATGGAGCAATGAGGTGAATTTCAGATCGTGCGAAGCCACAACTTGGAGGCGCATTGAAAGCGGACGTTCGAGTGGAGATAATGCAGCCCCACTGCTGTGGCCATGGCAGCACTCGCGACGGTAGGCGTCGGTGATAGATGAATCCGAGAAAGAAAGAGATGCCGCGCGCATTCAAGCCCGGCTCAAGTCGCTAGAAGCAGAACGGATAGAGCTTGAAAGCAAGCTTAGCGAACTACAGCGCCACCCTGCTCAGCTTGCGTTCTTCGATAGTCCGCCATTGAACGCCAATCAGGTAACCGTAACCGCTGCCTCTTCGACGTCCGGTAAGATTGCATTGTTTCGGCGGCTGTTTGTTGGTCGCTCTGACGTCTTCCCAATCCGTTGGGAGAACCGAAAAGCTGGAAAGGCGGGCTACGCGCCCGCCTGTGCCAACGAATGGGTGAAAGGCGTATGCGGCAAGCCGCAGGTTAAGTGCGGGGAGTGCCCGCATCAGGCGTTTGTCCCCGTTTCGAACGAGGTGATCGAGAGACATCTTCGCGGCGGCGACAATCAGCGACCTTCAGCCAACGACTTCGTCGCGGGCGTCTATCCGTTACTGCAGGATGAGACTTGCTGGTTTCTGGCGGCCGATTTTGACGAGGAAACCTGGTCGGCTGACGCTTCAGCCATGATCGACACCTGCGTTGCCAGAGGAATTCCCGCCGCCCTCGAACGGTCCCGTTCCGGAAATGGGGGCCACGTTTGGATATTCTTCGCCGAGCCGATTTCGGCGCGAACAGCCCGCCAGCTTGGGGCTGCGCTCGTAACGGAGACAATGGAGCGCCGCCCCGAGATCGGCTTCGCGTCATATGATCGCTTCTTTCCAAGTCAGGACACGATGCCGATCGGCGGGTTCGGCAATCTGATCGCGTTGCCCTTGCAACGAAGCGCGCGCGAGCACGGCAACAGCGTCTTCGTCGACAGCGAACTTCGGCCTTACGAAGATCAATGGGCTTTTCTGTCCTCCCTGCGACGGCTTTCCGTCGACGCCGCATCGCAGATCGTTGTCGATGCGGAGATGCGCGGCCGGGTGCTGGGCGTGCGAATGCCCGTCGAAGATGAGCATGCGGATGAGCCGTGGCGCATGTCGCCGTCGCGGCGCCGGGAACCGGACTCAGTTGGAGCCCCTCTGCCGGACAAGGTGGATGTCGTCATTACTGATCAAATTTACGTCGACCGCACCGGGTTGCCGCCCGCGATGAAGGCGCGCGTCATCCGCCTGGCGGCTTTCCAAAACCCCGAGTTTTATCGCGCGCAGGCCATGCGGCTGCCAACATTCGGCAAGCCCCGCATCATTTCTTGCGCCGAGCTTCATCCCCGCCACGTTGGGTTGCCTCGGGGCTGCCTTGAGGAAATCCTCGAGCTGTTCCGCACGCATGGCGCCCGGGTTGTGGTTGAAGATCTGCGGACGGCGGGCACGCCACTCTCGACGAGCCTTCGATTCGAGGGCGTGCTGCGCGGCCCGCAGATCAAAGCCTTCGATGCGCTCGCGCCGCACGATTTTGGCGTGCTTGCGGCGACGACTGCCTTTGGCAAGACAGTCGTGGCCGCCGCGCTCATCGCCAAGAGAGCGCGAAACACCCTTGTTCTGGTTCATCGTCGAGAGCTTATGGTTCAATGGGTTGAACGTCTCAAAACGTTCCTCAATATCGACACGAAGGACATCGGGATCATCGGCGGCGAGCGTCGCAAACCGACAGGGCTGATAGACATCGCACTGATCCAGAGCCTTGTACGTCATGGTGAAGTCTCGGATCTGGTAGCGAATTATGGCCATCTCATCGTTGACGAGTGCCATCACCTGTCAGCGGCCAGCTTTGAACTGGTCGCCAGGCGGGCGAAGGCGCGATTTGTCTTAGGGCTTTCCGCGACCGTTGCTCGCAAGGATGGACACCATCCCATAATCTTCATGCAATGCGGCCCGGTCCGGCATCGCGTTGATGCTCGCACGCAGGCTGCGGAGCGGGGCATCACACATCGCGCCAGGCATCGGTCGACAGGTTTTCAGTTGCCGACTTCGCTGGCTGCTTTGGACCGTCCTGCTATGCCAGCCGTTTATACCGCCCTCGCGCAGGACGAGGCGCGCAACGATTTGATTTTCGACGACGTGCTGAAGGCTCTTGAGGCCAAACGCTCGCCGGTCGTGCTGACGGAGCGCATAGACCATCTCGAAAGTCTCCAAAACCGGTTTTCGCGCTTCGTGCGCAACCTCGTTGTGCTGCGAGGCGGGATGTCGGCGACCGAACGCAAGGCTTCCGAGGAAGCGCTCCGTATCTCCGATGACCAGGAACGGCTAATCCTGGCGACGGATCGCTATATCGGAGAGGGCTTCGATGACGCCAGACTCGATACGCTCTTCCTGACGATGCCCATCTCCTGGAAGGGTACTTTGGCTCAATATGTGGGCCGGCTGCATCGACAGCATGATGGAAAGGCGGACGTTCTCGTCGTCGACTATGTCGATGAACTGGTTCCGGTGCTGGCGCGAATGGCGACGAAGCGGAGAGCCGGATATCGGGCGCTCGGCTATCGTATCGAATAGCCGCCGTCATTCGCAAGTCATCCGCGCATGATCAGCAAAGTCGGCCAAGCAGGGTAGGGGTCGGCGATGGTCGATTTTGATCGCACCGCTTCAGCGGATTTGTCGCTTGTTTCGGTTGCTCGCATGAGCGACGAAGACGCCCGCAAGGCTCTTATGGCGCTTCGCTGGCGGTCGTCGAATGGTCGTCCCATATGCCCAAGATGCAGTCATGATGAGGTATATTTTCGCAAATCCAGTCGGACGTTCCTTTGCAAGCGATGTGCGAAAGATTTCTCCATCGTCTCTGGCACCATTTTCGCCTTCTCAAAGGTTTCGGCCAAGGACTTGATTCTCGCTGCCTGCCTATTCGTGGGAGGCGCCAAGGGCGTGAGCGGACTGCAGCTCTCTCGCTATATGGGAAGACAGTACAAATCGAGCTTCGTGTTGGCCCACAAGATGCGCGAAGCGATGCAACGCCCGGATTTGGGGTTGCACGGGGTTGTGCAGGTGGACGGTTGCACAATCGGCGGATATCGATTGGCTGCAAACAAAGTCGGAAGGTTCGGCAAACGATATTATCAGAAAAAATATGAAAACAGGCGTGTTGTCGTTGTGGCAAGGGAGCCCTTTGGCAATACGAAAGCGTTCGTTGGCAAAAAGGAATCGGATTCCCTCGTGGCAGTGAGCGAGACGCTTGCTCCTGACGCGATCATCCAAGCCGACGGCTCAAGGGCTTGGAATAGCCTCGCTCGTCAATTTGATCTCATGCGAGTGGAGCATGAAAAAGCGTATTCCGAAAACGGCGCGCACACGAATTGGGCGGAATCGTATTTCGCTCTGCTTCGGAAGATGCAGTACGGAATCCATCACCAAATCGGCGCTCAACATCTCGATGCATATACCAATGAACTGGCTTGGAGGCAAGACAATCGCGAAATGAAGGAGAGTGAGAAAATCCAAGCCCTCTTGACGCGTTGTCTGAATATGCCGCCATCGCAAAGATGGAGCAGATATTGGCAGAGGGGGACGGCGACACGCGCCCACGGTACCGGCGTGGTAATACCAATAACGCCCGCTTGAGTACGGACTTTCACCCGGAAGAATGGCGAAGAAATTGGCCGGCGATCTGAAGCCTTGAGCCGCGGGGTCTCCGATTCACGGCGCTCGATGGCTCGTGTGGCCTCTGAGGCGGCTTGCGAACTGTCAGCGGAATGCCTCAATGATCGGCAATGGGGAGGCAATTGATGTAAATCGGCTCTTTTGACCCTGTCCGATTCAATCATTTTGGAGGACTATAGCGTCGATCGGCTTTGGGCCTGTCATGCCCGTGATAAAATGATTTATAAATATATCACAAGAGCCACTTGAGCATCGTTAATAGAGCGTATTTGACACTGAGGTCAATTTTCGGTATGGTCCACTAATAGGTCATATAAGCATTTTATGATCTGTTTATGGGATACGATATCTGATGCCAAAACCCGTCATGCGCCCTTATTCCCGCTACAGCCGCGATGCCGTAGTGCTGCTAGGGCAGCTCATCCGGCGCACCCGCATCGAACGCAAACTCACTGCCGCGGAGCTGGCGGAGCGAGCAGGCCTGTCCCGCGGCTTGGTGCAGCGGATCGAGAAGGGAGATCCCGGCTGCGCGATCGGCGCCGTGTTCGAAATCAGCCGCCATCGTCGGCGTACGTCTTTTCGATGCTGATCAGACGACGATGGCGAACACGATAAGCGCCAATACGGCGACGCTCGCGCTGTTGCCCAAGGCTGTTCGCCTCGCCAGGATCGAGACCAAGGATGACTTCTGAAACTGGCTACAACGAGGCTTTCGTCTGGGTATGGATGCCCGATGAAATCCGGCCCATCGTCGCGGGGCGGCTAGCTGCCGCAGGCGACCAACTCGTCTTCAACTATGGGCGCAGTTACCTCGCAAGAAAGAATGCGATTTCGCTCTATGAACCCGAGCTTCCCCTGAGATCAGGTCCTTTGCCGCTTTTGAATGGGCTGCGGATGCCGAACTGCATCCGCGACGCGGCGCCGGACGCTTGGGGGCGGCGCGTCATCATCAATCGCAAACAAGGCGTTCGCCGGCGGGAAATCGACACAGCGGAACTCGATGAACTCACCTATCTGTTAGAGTCCGGTTCCGACCGGATTGGTGCCCTCGATTTCCAGTTATCGGCGACTGCATACGTGGCACGCGAGGCGAAGATGGCATCGCTGGACGATCTCCTGCACGGCGTAGAGCGGGTCGAGAAGGGCATACCCCTCAGTCCCGATCTCGACATGGCGCTGTTCCACGGCAGTTCGATCGGCGGCGCGCGGCCAAAGGCTATGATCGTTTCGAGCGACAGAAAATACGTCGCGAAATTCTCCTCGCAGAGCGACGTCTATAACGTCGTCAAAGCCGAATACATCGCCATGCGCCTTGCTGTCGCAGTCGGCATCAAAGCCGCCCCCGTGTTACTCCAACATGCGGCCGGCAAGGACATTCTTCTGGTCGAGAGGTTCGATCGTGAGAAAATGAGAAACGGCTGGCGGCGGCGCGCGATGGTTTCCGCCCTTACACTGCTCGAGCTTGATGAAATGATGGCCCGCTACGCCAGCTACGAAGACCTTGCAACGATCATCCGTCATCGCTTTACGGCGCCCAGGGAAACGCTCAGGGAACTGTTCGCCCGGATGCTCTTCAACGTTCTCTCCGGAAACACTGACGATCATGCGCGAAATCACGCGGCGTTCTGGGACGGTCGTGACCTTACGCTTACGCCAGCCTACGACATCTGCCCACAAGCGCGCGCCGGTGGAGAGGCCACCCAAGCGATGCTCATCATCGGCAACGAGCGTCTGAGCAAGATCGCCGTCTGTCTCAAGGCGGCGCCGTCATTTCTCCTGTCGGGCGACGAAGCGCTCGCGTTGGCGGAGCATCAGGTCAAAGTGATAAGAGATCAATGGGCGGCTGTCTGCACAGAGGCCAAGTTGACTGAAGTCGACCGCAATCTCCTGTGGCGACGGCAATTCCTCAACGATTTTGCCTTCGAGGGAGCGCCGCCGGCGCTTGTCAGAGCCGAGGCATAAAAGGGATGGGACAGCACATGCGCCGTTTCCGGCCCGTGGAGTCTCGCCGCTGATTGGCAAAGGCGCAAGCGCAAATCACTTCTGTCGCTGTCCGACCCTCAGCTACTTTGGGACCACCGTCAGCACAGTTAAGGAGGGGGAATTCTTCGGCAAACTGATCGGCCGCCCCGAGACGGAGGCGACGCCAAATGGGGCGATGCCAAAACGGGAATCATCCTGGCAAGTCTCTGACCAAGTGACATGGATCATAGGACGCACTCGAGACAATTTAACCGTTGAGAACAGGCGCTCAGCCCGCAAGGGTTGTAGAACCTCTTTCGACCAAGGATACTGGCAGGACGAGGTCCTCGGCCTCCGCTTCAGGCGCTTCCAGCCGTCTGACAAGGATATCTACCGCGCTCTGGCCGAGTTCCGCCAAGGGCTGCCGGACCGTCGTTAGGTCAATCAGGGGCCAACTCGACCACTGCATGTCGTCGAACCCGATGACAGACATTTCCTTCGGGACGTCAATCCGCTCCTGTCTCAGGATGCTAAGCGCCGCCATGGCGATCAGGTCGTTTACACAAACGAGCATCGTTACATCTCTACGACATATGGCCTTGATGGCGTCGGGCGGAAGCTTGGGCGTCAGCGGTACGTTGATGTCCCAGCAAATCTCCAATCTGCCACGCGCAGCTTCGATAAACCCTTGTCTGCGTTCTCTGCTGCTAAACAGCTCCTGGATGCCGGACAGGAGGCCGATTTTACGGTGCCGTAGGGCGATCGCATGCTCGGCCATCAGCCGCCCGCCGTCGAAATGGTCAGCGCGAACACTATCCAGCCCCTCCATCTGCTGATCAATTGCGACGATCGGGAATAGCGGCCTGAAGGCCGCCTCTGTGCCCAGCGACGTCAGCTTCGCGACGAAGCCTCGACTGGCGGCGGCGATGATCGAGCGCGCGATCGCGGCGCGTGTGCCGTTTGGCTGGGTGGCGGCCGATACGGTCTATGGCGTCGGCGATATCGAGCGCGACCTGCGCCGCGCCGGCAAGGGCTACGTGCTCGGCGTCGACGCCACCCATGTCTTTGGCTCGTGGGACAAGCCGCGTCGAGTGGCCGGCACGGCCGCGGCAATCGCCAACGCCTTGGGGCCGTCGGATTGGAAGCGCCTGTCGGCGGGCGCCGGAACCAAGGGGCCGCGCCTGCATGACTGGTGTTACCTCGAGCTGGCCGACCTGGAAGCCGAAGCGTTCAACCAAGAAAACCATGGTTTGTGGACGCGCGGACTCTTAATCCGACGCCATATTGCCGATGGCGATCTCGCCTACTTCACCACTTGGTGTCCGGCGGGAACCTCGATCAAGACGCTGGTCGGGATCGAGGGTCATCGCTGGGCGATCGAGGACAGTTTCGAGACCGCCAAGAACGAGTTTGGGCTCGATCACAACGAGACCCGTTCCTGGCACGGGTGGCATCGTCACGTCTCGTTTGTCATGCTCGCCTTCGCCATGATGGCGGCCATCCGACATAAGGCCAATCAGCCTGCGCCCAAAAAACCTCGAGCGCGGTGCGAAAGCGTCCAGCCTCATTCGTTGGTCGATTCAGGAAATCCATCGGATAGCGCAGCGTCTCGCGCGAAAGCGCATCCAACCCGCCTATGTCATCACATGGTCGCTCTGGCGCCGAGCTCATCAAGCCGCAGCGCAAAAAGCCCACTTCAAAACAAAATCACAACTGTAATGCTAGGCATGAGGGTTATCTTCTATGATCACACAGATAAGCTCCGCCACGGCAACACCGAGCCGACCGCGACATTGCGCGACCTGCTTGCTCAAAGCGATGTCGTGACCTTGCATGTGCCGGAGACGCCCGCGACGCATCGCTTGATTGGCAAGTCTAAGATCGCGGCTATGAAGCCTGGCGCGTATCTTATCAACAACAGCCGCGGCACTGTTGTCGATCTTGAGGCGTTGGCGGAGACGTTGCTCGAAGGGAGGCTGCGCGGCGCGGCGATCGACGTCTTCCCAGTTGAGCCTGGCTCCAATGTCGAGCGCTTCGTCTCGCCCTTGCAAGGCTTGCACAATGTGATCTTGACCCCGCACATCGGCGGGTCGACAGAGGAGGCCCAGGAGCGGATCGGGGAGGAGGTCGCGCGTAAACTGATCGACTATAGCGACACGGGTTCGACATTGGGCGCCGTGAATTTCCCGCAGGCCCAATTGTCGGCAAGACCGGTGGGAACGCGGTTCATACAGGTTCAGCGCAACCTGCCCGGTATGCTCGGAAAACTGAACGATGCGCTCGCGCGGCACTCCGTCAACATTGCGGCTCAGTATTACGAGACGCGCAGCGACATCGGCTATGCTGTGTTGGACATCGACGCCTCCGCAGCCGACAGTCAGCGCGTCCTCGCAGACATCCGCGAGTTGGAGGGAACGATCCCCGCCCGTCTGCTCTATGAGAATCGTATTTGACGCTTATCCGGCAAGCGCTAACGAACATTAGCAAAGGTTGATCCCGTTCGCTGTAGGCCCGCTGCCTCGGCTTATGGGCCAGCCTTGTTTCGAGACACCGCCCAGCAACAGAGGAATGCCTCCCGGCCGTCAGGCGTCCGTGACGCTCCCTTTTCATTTTGTTATGAGATCGGAGCGCCCTCGACGTTATTTGGCGGCGCCAGTGCTTGGAAGTCCACTGCGCCGGCGGAGGCTCCCGCCGCCCGCCAGCGCGAGCACGGCGATGATCACCACTCCTTCGACCACATCCTGGGTTCCCGCGGGCAATTTTGCGATCTGCATGGTCGTGACGATGAGCACGAGCAGCATCGCGCCGAACAAGGTTCCAACCGATGTCGCCGACCCGCCGAAGATCAGGGTACCCCCGAGAACCACCGCACCGAGCGATTGCAGCAGGTAGGGTTGCCCCATTTCCAGAAAGGCGCCGCCAACATAGGCGCCGAGGAGCAGACCCGTGAAGGCCGCGAGAACCGAACTGGCGAGAAATGCGCCCGCCGCGACACGGATCGTTCTGACCCCGGCAAGGCGCGCCGCCATTGCGTTCTGGCCCAAGGCCGAAAGCGTGCGTCCATACGCAGTTCGGTCGAGGACAAGGGAGGTAGCACCCACGACTACGATTGCGACGATCGCCATGATCGGAACGCCGGCGACGCGCGCGGTCGCGATCACCCGCAGCGACGGTGCAATCGCAAAGCCGGGGATGGCGCGATTGGCGAGCAGCGAGGCGGTCGCCAGGATGTAGCCCGTCGCCAAAGTCGCGATGATCGATGGAATGCGCGCAAGGAGCACGAGCGCGGCGTTTATTGCGCCGACCACAAGACCCAATCCCAATGTAGCGGCGACGCCGATCGCAAGGCGGCTGTCATGACCGCCGATGACGATCAGGGCGGCGTAGGCGCTTAGCGTCATGACGCTGGCGATCGAAAGGTCAATGTTTCCGCCCCCCGTGGTGACAACCGCCATCTGGCCTAACGCCACGAGCACCAAGAACGAGCTGGAAATCGCGACTCCAGAGAGACTACTCAGGCTCAATTGGCTGGTCGCCACCGACAGTAGCGCCCATAGGATCAGTACGCCGAGCAGGGACCAGATCCAGCGATTGCGGGTGGTCCAATCCGATAAGTGTGCAAGGTCGACCGTCTTCATGCGTCGCGGCTTCCCCTATTGGCGATGGCTTTCACTGCCAGGATCATCAGTAGCAGGACGCCTTGAACCGCGGCGTTGTAGTCGGAACTGACGCTGAGCATGCCGAGAAGCGCGCCGATCAAGGATAGGGTGACCGACCCCGCCACGACGCCGAGCGGAGAGATCAAGCCGCCAGCGAGGCTGCATCCGCCGATGACGACCGCCGCGACCGAAAGCAACGTGTAGCTGCCGCCTGAGTTGTAATCGCTTGCGGTATTTATCGCCGTCAGCGACAGGCCAGCGAGCAGACCAAAGACGCCCGCGACGAGATAACGCAACGCCGCGTATTTCGCCGCCGACCAGCCTGCTCGACTCATCGCCGCAGGGTTGGCGCCGAAGGCACGCAGGGCGACGCCGAATGGCGTGCGATCGACCGCAAAGGCGGCCGCCGCGATGATGACGAGCACGACGAGCGAAGTCGGAACGCCGTGGATCGACCAACCTATCGCGGCCGTCAGCCATTCGGGGCTCGATCCACCCGGCGTCGGTTGCAAGGTATAGGCGAGACCGCTCCAGACGAAGGAGGCGCCCAAAGTCACGACGATCGCCGGGATTTTGCGTAATTGGATCAATGCACCAAGCGCGCAATAGGCGATCAGCGCGCCGGCGAAGGACAGGATTGCGACGCTCGGCGTGTTGACTAGAAGGGTGGCGCTGACGACATTGATCAATCCCGCGAAAGCGCCGATGCCGAGATCGATTTCGCTGCCGCCTACGACGAACATCTGGGCCAGGGCGACGAGCGCGACCGGAACGGCCGACCAAAGCAGCAGATCGAGCCCGAACACCGAGGCGATCCGCGGATTCAGGACCGCCATCGCAGCCAATATGACCGCGAGGCTGACGAAAGGCGCCCCGCTAGCGAGCGTCTTCGTCCAGGCGCTTGCGATCGCCCCGGCATCGCCCTCGGCCGCGCGCTTCGTCGCTGCGGCGAACGAAGCGTCGACGATGGCCTGTTCGGTGATCGCATCGTCGCGCAGTTCCGCGACAATCCGTCCATTGGCGAAAACGAGGACACGGTCGCATTCGAGGAATTCCACGTCCTCCGTCGAGTGCCAGATGACCAGCCGCCCCGACCGGGCGATCTCGCCGGTCAATTGATAGAAATCGCGCTTCGCCGCGACGTCGACGCCGCGTGTCGGATCGTCGAGCAGAATGATCGGCGCATCGGCGACGAGGGCGCGCGCGACGAGCGCCTTCTGCTGATTGCCGCCGCTCAACTCGAGGATTCCCGATCTCAGTCGATCGACATCCAGCCGCAGGCGCGTGGCCGCCGGCGATACGATCCCTCGTTCCTCTTCGCCCGACAGAAGCCGAAACATCGGGAAGCCGGCGATCTGGCCGAGGCCGATATTCGCCAGGACGCTCCACAGCGGGAAAACACCCTCGCGCAAACGGTCGCCGGACACGAAGCTCGCTTCTCCGTTCCTGGCGATCGTCGATTGCTTGCCGCGGCTGGGCGAGAAGATGCGATGGAGCAGTTCCTTCTGGCCGCCGCCCTCGAGCCCGGCAAGGCCGACGACCTCCCCTTCGCGCAGTTCCACGTCACACCCCAGCGTCGCCACGACATCGCCGGCGATGCGGACTCTGATGGCCGCCGTCGCAAGATCCGCCTTCGCGTGCGAGGAGCCCGGCGTCGCAGCGGCTTCTCCGCCCATCAATCGGACGAGATCGGGGACGCCGACGTTCTTCGAGACGCCGTGCCAGACCAGCCTGCCGTTTCGCAGCACAGCGACGCGCATCGCGACGTCGATGATCTCGAACAATTTGTGGCTTATGAAAATGAAGGAGACGCCTTTGGCCGCCTGAGCGTGGACATAGGCGCGCAATTGCTGACTGCGCTCGGCGCCCAGCGATGAGGTCGGTTCGTCCAGAATGATGAGTTTCACATCGGGCGTCGCCGCGACGCGCGCGATCTCCACCATCTGGCGTTCGCCGATCGGCAGCGCGCTCACCTCGCGGTCGACTGCAATGGAATTGCCGGGAAATACGGCGTCGAGCGCAGCGCGCGCGCGGCCTCTGTAGATGTCGCGCCACCCCGGCAGAGCCCTGGCCGCTTCGGCCGCCTCCAGAAAGAAATTCTCGGCGACCGTCAGGTTGGCGCAGAGCGAAAGCTCCTGGTGCGCGATGCGGATGCCTATCGCCTGCGCATCGCCCGGATTGTAGTAATCGAACGCCAGCGTCCTGCCGGCAAATTCGAGCCGCCCGGCGTCCGGCCTCGTGACGCCGCACAGAATGCGCATCAGCGTGCTCTTGCCCGCGCCGTTTCCGCCGACGAGGCCGAGCACGACGCCGCGCGCGATGGAGAGCGAAATGTCGCTGTTGGCGTTGGTGGGGCCGAAGGACTTCGTGACGCCGATTAGAGAGAGTAGGGGACCGGAGGCGGACTCGACGCCCGCTTGCGAAGCATGGTCGGGAGCGCTCGCCAAGGCCGTTTCGGTGGCAACCATCTGTCGCCTTCAGTCGGAAGCCGGCCCTGCCGGACGGGGAGGATCGCCCGGCAGGGATATTCGGGCGCGAACTCTTCCGCCGCCCGAACTCGTTGATCAACCCGTCCGGCTCATTTCTTGGCCAGCAGATTCTTGGCGACCCATTCATCGGTATAGGAAGGGCTGATGATCATGCCCGAGGGCAGATTGGCGAAATCCTTGAGATTGTCCTGGGTGACGGTGGCCACCGGCATGATCATCAGTTTCGGCGCTTCGGCGCCCTTGACCAGGGCGAGGCTGAGCCAGAACGCGGCGCCGCCGATGCCCGGCGTAGTGTTCATCGAGATCGTCGTGTAGCCGCTGGCGCTCTTGGCCGCCCACCATTTGATGAAATCCGTGCTGCCGCCGCCCTCGATGATCGGCGGCTTGTCCTTGTAGGCGCCGCCGAACTGGTCGAACGCCTGGGCGATGCCGAAATCGTCGCTGCCGCCCTGGCCCAGCACCGCGTCGACATGCGGGAGGCTCGGCAGAACATTGGCGATCGCCGATTGCGCCACGGAGGCGGTCGCCTGCCCGTAGACGGTGGCGACGACCTTGATGTCGGGGTATTTCTTCAGCGCCGCTTCCTGCGCATTGAACATGTCATTGTCCGGCGCCGAGCCTTTGACGCCACGCACCTGAAGCACGTTGCCCTTGCCGCCCAGCTTCTTGAAGACCCATTCGGCCTCCTCCTGCTTGTAGCCCTTGAAGTCGAAATTGAGCTGGTAGTTGCAGGGCGCCGAGGCGACGGAATCGAAGGTGACGACCTTGATGCCGGCGGCGCAGGCTTTTTCGATCACCCCGTTGACGGCGGTTTCCGAGGCGGCGTCGACCGCGATGGCGTCGACGCCCTTGAGGATCAGTTCGGCGATCTGGCTGTTCTGCTGGGCGACGCTGCCGTCGCCGTTGAGCACGACATAGCCGGCGATCTTGCCCGCCGCCTGCGCTTCCTTGGCCGAGGCTTCGAAGGCCTCGACCATCTGGTGGCGCCAGGTGTTGCCGTAGTAGGCGTTCGACAAAGCGATAACCGGCTTGTCTGAGGACGCATAAGCGTCCGTCATTGCGACCGCCAACATAGGAACCGCGGCCAAGACCGCCACGCTCGCTCTGAGACTGACCTTCATTCTTTCCTCCCCATGACCTGTCCACGGATTGCCCGGACGATTGAACGATTGCTGTCATGACACAGACGTTAACGTGGTGCAAGTTAGGTCATCATACCATCATCTAATAAGCGCTGCCTCGCGCTCACATCACTGAAATGATGATTGACTCATCATACCAGACGGACTACCACGGCGTCGACCATGGGAGGAACTGATGACGGCGATCGCACTCTTCGGAGCCGGTGGAAAAATGGGCTATCGCCTGGCGAGCAACCTGAAGGGCTCGCGTTTCCAGGTTCGGCACGTCGAGGTGGCGCCCGCCGGCAAGGCGAGGCTCAAGACGGGCCTTGGCATCGACTGCGTAGCTCCGGACGTTGCGCTGGACGGCGCCGATGTCGTCATTCTCGCAGTGCCGGACACCCATATCGGCAAAGTCGCAGCCGGCATCGACAAGCAACTCAAAGCAGGGACGATGGTCGTGGCGCTCGACGCCGCCGCGCCATTCGCGGGTCACCTCCCGGCGCGCCCTGACCTCACCTATTTCGTCACGCATCCCTGTCATCCCCCGATCTTCAACGACGAGACCGATCTGGCCGCCAAGAACGATCACTTCGGCGGCCTGTCAGCCAAGCAACACATCGTCAACGCGCTCATGCAGGGGCCCGAAAGCGCCTACGCGACGGGCGAGGAGATCGCGAGGATCATTTGGGCCCCGGTGATGCGGTCGCATCGCGTCACGGTCGAGCAAATGGCGCTGCTCGAGCCGGGACTCTCGGAGACCGTGGCGGCGAGCCTTCTCGTCGTCATGCGCGAGGCGATGGATGAAGTGGTGGCGCGCGGCGTGCCCAAGGAGGCGGCCCGCGACTTCCTTCTAGGCCACATGAACGTGCTGGGCGCGGTCATCTTCGGCGAGGTCGAGGGCGTGTTCTCGGACGCCTGCAACAAGGCGATCGAGTTCGGCAAGCCGGCGCTCATGCAGCCGGATTGGAAGAAAGTGTTTGAGCCTCAGGAAATCGCCGAGAGCATTCGGCGGATAACCTGAGCCAAAGACGCGGCGATCGGCTCGAGATCGCCGTTTGAAGCGAAGGGTCAGGGCAAGCCTGCCCTTCTCAAAGGGAGGACCGTTATGTCATTGAAATATGTGTTGATGGGCGCGGCCGTGGCCATTTCGTTCACCGTCGCGGCGGCGGCGAGCGCATCGGCGGCCGATCTCATCGCGATCATCACGCCCTCGCACGACAATCCGTTCTTCAAGGCGGAAGCCGAAGGCGCGGAAGCCAAGGCGAAGGCGCTGGGTTACGACGTGCTGTCGCTGGTCCATGACGACGACGCCAACAAGCAATCGGAACTGATCGACACCGCGATCGCCCGCAAAGCCAAGGCCATCATTCTCGACAACGCCGGCGCTGACGCCACGGTCGCGGCGGTGAAGAAGGCGAAGGACGCGGGCGTTCCGTCCTTCCTGATCGATCGTGAGATCAACGCGAGCGGAGTCGCCATCGCGCAGATCGTCTCGAACAACTACCAGGGCGCGCAGCTCGGGGCCCAGGAATTCGTCAAGCTGATGGGCGAGAAGGGCAATTACGCGGAGCTCGTCGGCAAGGAATCCGACACCAACGCCGGCATTCGCTCCAAGGGCTATCACGATGTCATCAGCGAATATCCCGATCTCAAGAGCGTCGCCAAGCAATCCGCCAACTGGAGCCAGACGGAAGCCTATTCCAAGATGGAGACGATCCTGCAGGCGAATCCGAACATCAAGGGCGTGATCTCCGGCAATGACACGATGGCCATGGGCGCGATCGCGGCGCTCGCCGCGGCCAACCGCAAGGACGTCATCGTCGTCGGGTTCGACGGCTCGAACGACGTCCGCGATTCGATCCTGTCGGGCGGGATCAAGGCGACGGTGCTGCAGCCGGCCTACCAGGAGGCGCAGGTCGCCGTCGAACAGGCCGACGCCTACATCAAGACCAAGAAGGCGCCCGCCCAGGAGAAGCAGTTGATGGACTGCATTCTGATCACCAGCGCGAACGCCGCCAAGCTTGAGACCTTCGCCCTCAAGAACTAGGAAAACCGCGCGCGCGGCCTGCCCGCGAGGGCGGCCGCCGCGCGCCGCGGACGACGCGGGGCAGCGGAGTTTTGTGTGACCAGAAGGCGCATTCTCGGCGCGTTGGGCGTTGTCGCGGCGAGCCTCGCCGTCAGCGGCTGCAAGATCATCGCGACGCCCATCAAGAAAGCCAGCGGCGCTGACGAGGGCGCCGGCGGCGGCTTTGACCCCGAAGCGATGGTGAACGCGATATGGGATGCGAAGGTCATTCCCTATCTCACCGCGAAGGCGGGGGCGCTGCCGGATGTGCATGGCGCTCGTGCGTTCAAATCCCGACGAGGCTGGCCGCAAATACGGCTACCGGGCGAAGGAAGGCAGCGAGCCCTGGACGTTTGTCGTCACTATCGACGGGCGGATTGTTTCGGCGGAGACAGCGTCCCGCGCGGCGACGATCAGCGTCGACACCAAAGGAGACGGCAAGATCGCCGCGGTCGTGCAGATCGGACCTGCGATGCGCGGCACGGCGTTGCGCGATTCGCTGGACTTCGTCTCCTTCAACGACTTCAAGAACCAGATCGACTATGCGCAATTCGGCAAGGCGTTCAATCAGCGCGTGGCGAAGACGATCCTCGCGCAACTGCCGAGAGATTCGCTGCCCGGACGCGAGGTCAAGATCCTGGGTGCCTTCACGCTCGAATCCGGCGACCAGCCGCCCCTCGTCACCCCCGCGCAATTGACGCTCGGCGCCGCGCCATGACGCAGATCGGCGACGATGACGTCGTGCTCCGGCTCGAGGGCGTGACCAAGGTCTATTCCGGCACGGTTGCGGTCAAGCAGGTCGATTTCGAGATCCGTCGCGGCGCCGTCAACGTGCTTGTCGGCGAAAACGGCGCCGGCAAGTCGACCCTGATGAAAATCATCGCCGGCGTCGAAAGCCCGACGCTGGGCCGCATCCTGCTCGACGGCGAGCCGGTCGTCTTTGCCGACGCCGCCGATGCCGCCGCGCGCGGCGTCGGCATCGTCTTTCAGGAACTGAACCTCTTCGGCAATCTTTCCGTCGCCGAAAACATCTTCGCGGCGCGGGAGCTGGCGCGTGGCGGCCTGCGCATCGATCACCGGTTGCAGGAGCGCCGGGCGGGCGCGCTGCTGGATCGGCTGGAAGCGGGAATCGACCCGCGCACGCTGGTCGAGGACTTGCGCATCGGCCAGCAGCAACTCGTCGAAATCGCCAAGGCGGTCGCGAAGGACGCCCGCATCCTGATCCTGGACGAGCCGACATCCGCCCTTAGCGCGTCGGAAGTCGAGGTTCTGTTTCGCATCATCGGCGATTTGAAGGCGCGCGGCGTCGCCATCGTCTATATTTCGCATCGCCTCGAGGAGCTTGTCCGTATCGGCGATTTCATCACCGTGCTTCGCGACGGCCGCGTGACCGGGCGGGAGCGGATGGCCAATGTCGATGTCGGTTGGATCGTTCGGCAGATGATCGGATCGGCGTCCAAGGATTTCGCCAAGTCTGAGCAGCAAGAGATCGGCGAGGAAGCGTTCCGCGCCCAAGACATCTGCCTGCCGCGCGCCACCGGCGGCTACGAGGTCGATCACGTCTCGCTGTCCGTTCGAAAAGGCGAGATCCTCGGCGTCTATGGTCTGATGGGCGCGGGGCGAAGCGAGTTCTTCGATTGCGTCATGGGACGACGTCCTCACGCGTCAGGGCGGATCTTCATCGAAGGACGTCCTGTCAAGGAGCGCGACGTGACGGGCCGCATTCGGCGCGGCCTCGTCCTCATTCCAGAAGACCGGCAACGCGAGGGATTGGTCGCCATTCTCTCCGTCGGAGCCAACCTGACGCTGGCGAGCCTGCGCAAATTCGTCGCCGGTTTTCATATTGTCGGGGTTCGCGAACGCGCCGCGATCGGGCGCGCGATCCGCGATCTCCTCATCAAGGTCGCCGACCCCGCGCAAGAAGTGGCCTCGCTCTCCGGCGGCAATCAGCAAAAGGTCGTCATCGGCAAGGCGCTGATGACCGATCCCAAGGTGCTTTTGATGGACGAGCCGAGCCGGGGGATCGATGTCGGGGCCAAGGCGGAAGTCTTCCGCACCATGCGAAGGCTCGCTGCGGAGGGGCTCGGCATCATTTTCGTCACTTCGGACCTCGACGAGGTGATGGCGCTCGGCGACCGCATCGCGGTGATGAGCAACGGCCGGGTGACGGCCTTGGTCGATCGGGAAGAGGCCACCGAGGCTTTGCTTGTCGCGGCCTCCGCGCTGGGGCACAGCCGCGGCGAAGCCGAGCGGGAGATCCGTGCATGACAGCGTTCGGGCAGGCGGCGGACAAGCCCGGCGTCGCGGCGGGCTCGTTTACGCTCAATCTGATGAAGCTGCGGACGTTCATTGCGCTGTTCGCGGTGCTGGCGTTCTTTTCCTTCGCGGCGCCGAACTTCCTCTCCGCCGAAAACCTGATCCTGATGTCCAAGCACGTCGCGCTCAATGCGTTCCTGGCGATCGGCATGACGTTCGTGATCGTCACCGGCGGCATCGATCTTTCCGTAGGCTCGATCGTCGGGCTTTGCGCGATGGTCGCCGGTGGACTGATCCTGAACGGGTTCGACCTCCTGATCGGTTACACAATCTATTTCAATGTCGTCGAGATCGTCGGCATAACGCTCTGCGTCGGCCTGGCGATCGGCGCGGTCAATGGCCTGCTGATCACCAGGCTCAACGTGGCGCCGTTCATCGCGACGCTCGGGACGCTCTATATCGCGCGCGGTCTGGCCTTGCTTTCGTCGGACGGCGCGACCTTTCCCAACCTCGTCGGCAAGGAGGAGTTCGGCACCACGGGCTATGGCGTGCTGGGCGCCGGCCATTGGCTTGGTCTTCCCGTGGTGATCTGGATCCTCATCGTCGTGGCGCTCGCGGCGGCCTATCTCGCGCGGTTTACGCCTCTGGGGAGGCATATCTTTGCGGTTGGCGGCAACGAGAGGGCGGCGGCTCTATCCGGCATCCGCGTCGCTCGGGTGAAGATCTTCGTCTACATGTTCTCCGGGTTTTGCGCGGCGATCGTCGGCCTCGTCGTCTCCTCTGAATTGATGGCCGCGCATCCGGCGACCGGGGAGAGCTTCGAACTCAACGCCATCGCCGCGGCGGTTCTGGGCGGCACCTCGATGTCGGGTGGTCGCGGAACGATCGGCGGCACCATCGTCGGCGCATTCGTCATCGGCATCCTTTCAGATGGCCTGGTCATGATGGGCGTCAGTTCGTTCTGGCAGATGGTCATCAAGGGTCTGGTCATCATCGTCGCGGTGGTGATCGATCAAGCTCAGCGACGTCTGCAACAACGGGTGGCGCTGCGGCAAATGGCGCGGCTGGGGTAGAGCATGACCGAATTGCGCGGCGGCCTGATCGGATGCGGATTCTTCTCGATCAACCACCTCCACGGCTGGCGAGGCGTCGAGGGCGCATCGATTGTCGCGATTTGCGATCGCGATGCCAATCGTCTGGCGATCGCCGGCGATCAGTTCGACATTGCACGGCGCTACATTGATGCCGAAGCGATGCTGGGGAGCGAAAAGCTCGACTTCGTCGACATCGCCACCACGGTCGCCTCGCATCGCGCGCTGGTCGAAATGGCCGCGCGGCATGGCGTCGGCGTCATCTGCCAGAAGCCATTCGCGCCGTCGATGGATGACGCGAACGCCATGGTGATGGCCTGCCAGGACGCCGCCGTTCCGCTCATGGTGCACGAGAATTTTCGCTGGCAGAGCGCCATTCAGGCTGTGGGGGCCACCGTCAGGGACGGCGAGATCGGCGAACCGTTCTGGGGCCGCGTGTCCTTTCGATCGGCCTACGATGTCTTCACCGGCCAGCCGTATCTTGCGACGGGCCAGCGTTTCATCATCGAGGATCTCGGCATCCATATTCTCGACATCGCGCGATTCCTGTTCGGCGACGTGGCCATGGCGACCGCGCGCACGCTTCGCGTCAACCCGGCGATCCGCGGCGAGGACGTTGCGACCATTTTGCTCGACCACCGCAGCGGCGTCACGTCGGTCGTCGATTGCAGCTATGCGACGCGCCTGGCCGTCGAACCCTTTCCGGAGACGCTCGTCGAGGTCGACGGTTCTGCGGGCAGCGTCCGGCTCGGCCAAGGCTATCAACTCGTGGTGACGAACGCCGATGGCGTCCAGCGCAGAGATCTTTCCCGCCCCTCCTGCCATGGGCCAGTCGCCCTTGGCACAATATTCAAGAGAGCGTTCAGGCGATCCAGCAGCATTGGGTCGACAGTGTGCGCGGGGGCCGCGAACCGGCGACGTCCGGGCGCGACAATCTGAAGACTCTCGCGCTCGTGGAGGCGGCGTATCAGTCCGCGAAAACGCGCGCGACGGTCGCGGTGGACTGAGGCTCAAAGCGCCTCGGGCGCGCCATGCGCTCAGGCGTGCGCGCCGGATTGGTGGATATAGAGCGCGGCGGAGCGGTCGAGATGTTTGGTCATCGATCGCTCGGCGGCGTCAGGATCGCCGGAGGCGACGCATCGGATGATCTCTTCGTGCTCGGCGAGGGTCAGGTTTTCCCTGCCGGTCCAGATCAGCATTTCCGTATGGTATTTCTTCAGCCAGCCCAGCATGGCCTCGCTGACCGCCTCGAACAAAGGGTTGCCGGTGATCGCGGCGATCTGGGTGTGGAGCCGCATGTCGGCGGAAATGAAGGCGTCGGCGTCGCCGAGATTGGCGCGTTGAAGCTCAAGCGTTTCGCGAAGCGTGGCGATATCGGCAAGCGTCGCCTTGGTCGCCGCCTCGCGCACCATGCCGAGCTCGAAAAAGCGGCGCGCCTGCTTCAGATGTTCGAGGGATGTCGGCGAAGACGAGAGCATGACGTCGGCCGCGGCGTCGAGTTGCTGAAAAATCGACTTGGCCGTGGGTTGGCGCACCTTGGCGCGTTCGCCATGGGAAATCGTCAGCAGCCCCATGTTGCTCAATTGCTGCATCGCCTCACGGATGGCGGGGCGGCCGACGCCGAAGCGCTCCATCAGATCGCGTTCGGACGGCATCGCATCGCCGGGCTGCAATTCGCCGCTGGTGATCAGCGACTTCAGCCGGTCGAACACCGCGTCCGACAGTTTGCGGCGAACAATGTGATCGGAAACCAGCGTCATGAGCGAAATCCCGAAAGACGGGGGCTGGAGCGCCTCGACGGGCGCCGACTCGCAAACTTCATTTCATAATGCTCAGCATGTCATCCACATGGCGCATCGGGCAAGACGCAATTTGATTGCGTCATCTCATGAGATGATATACTCATCATACCTGATTCAAACCAACATGCAACCCCCGCAAGCCTGACGGGGGAAAGACAACCGAGTCGCCCAGGGATGTCTCAGTCCGTCATTCGCATGACCTATCGCATTGAGACGTCGGGCGATGTCGCCGCTCTCGCCGCGAAAATCGCCAGCGATCAATCGACCGGCACCTTCGTCCCGACCCCCGGGGAAACGCCAGAGCTGAAAGCCCGTGTCGGCGCGCGGGTGGTCGATTTGCGAACTCTCGACCCTGTTTCGACGCCATCCTTCCCCGAGAGCTCCAACGCCCCCGGTTCCTACGCGCGCGGCGAGGCGGACATCGAGTTTCCCCTGGAGGCGGTCGGGACCGATCTGGCGGCGCTGACGACGATCGCCATCGGCGGCGTCTTTTCGATCAAGGGCTTCAGCGGCATCCGCATCGTCGACATGAAGCTGCCGCCGGAATTCGCGGCCGCGCATCCGGGGCCGCAATTCGGCATTGCAGGAAGCCGCGCGCTGACCGGCGTGAAGGAGCGGCCGATCATCGGCACGATCGTCAAGCCGGCGCTCGGCCTGCGCCCGCATGAGACCGCCGAGATGGTGCGCGAACTGGTGGAGGCCGACGTCGACTTCATCAAGGACGACGAGAAGCTGATGAGCCCGGCCTATTCGAGCCTCGCCGATCGCGTCAAGGCGATCATGCCGATCATTCTCGAGCGCGAGCAGAAGACCGGCAAGAAGGTGATGTACGCCTTCGGGATTTCGCACGCCGATCCCGATGTGATGATGCGCAATCACGATATTGTCGCCGACGCCGGGGGCAATGCGGCCGTCATCAATATCAATTCGATCGGCTACGGCGGCTTCGCGTTCCTGCGCAAGCGCTCGCGCCTGGTCCTGCACGCCCACCGCAACGGGTGGGACATCCTCACGCGCCATCCCGGCCTCGGGTTGGATTTTCAAGTCTATCAGCAGTTCTGGCGCCTCCTCGGCGTGGACCAGTTTCAGATCAACGGCATCGGCGCCAAATACTGGGAGCCCGACGAATCCTTCGTGCGGTCCTTCCAGGCGCTTCGGCAGCCGCTGTTTTCGCCCAGCGATCGGCCGCTGCCGGTGGCGGGATCGGGCCAATGGGGCGGCCAGGCACCCGAGACCTTCGCGCGGACCGGCCGCACGCAGGATCTGCTCTATCTCTGCGGAGGCGGCGTTGTCAGCCATCCCGGCGGCCCCGCTCCGGGGGTCAGAGCCGTCAGGCAGGCGTGGGAGGCCGCAGTTGCCGGCATTCCCCTAGCGACCTACGCCCGCGATCATCGCGAACTTGCGCAATCGATGGCCAAGTTCGGGGGAGCCAAGAATGACGCGTAGGCTCATCGCCGGCGCAGGCTGGAAAATGAACCTCGATGCCGCTGCGAAGGCGCAGCACGCAGCAGCGCTGACACCCGCCTTCGCCGCATTCGCCGCGATCGACATGCTCGTGCTGCCGCCCTTCACCTCGCTGCACGCAGCGCGGCAAGTGTTCTTATCTTCCGCCGTCGGCATCGGTGGACAGAATATTTATTGGGACACGTCTGGAGCCTGGACTGGCGAGATTTCAGCTCCGATGTTGGTCGAAGCAAGGTGCCGCTACGTCGAACTCGCCCATTCCGAACGACTCGAGCATTTCGGCGAGACCTACGAACGTGTTCGCCGCAAGATCAACGCGGCAACGGCGGCGGGCCTAACGCCCATCTTTTGTCTCGGCGAGACGGAAGATGAAAAGCGCCGGGGCGTCACCGACAGGGTTCTCATCGAACAAATGTCCGTGGCGCTCGCCGATCTGTCCGCCGACCAGGTTTCGAATGTCATTCTCGCCTATGAACCGCGCTGGGCCATCGGCGCCTCGTCGGCGGCCTCCCCGGACTATGCGGCGGAGCGCCACTCTAATCTGCGAAGGGCCATCGAGGCAAGATTTGGCCCGCACGTCGCCGCGCGGGCCCGCATCATCTACGGCGGCTCGGTGACACCCAGCAATGGCGCTTCGTTCATGGGACATGCCGATATCGACGGCCTATTCGTCGGCCGCGCCGCTTGGTCGTCACAAGGTTTGGCCGAGATCGCGGCAATCGTCGCGCGGAGCGCAGGTCGGAGAAAGCCTCAATGAAGATCGTGCTGGGCGCCGACAGCGCGGGCAAGCCTCTGCTCGACGTAATAGCCGCACATCTGGCGGGAAAACCGCATTTGGAAGTCACAGATTTTAGTCAGTCCGGATATTACGCGCATATGGCGGACCGAGCAGCGAGCGCGGTCGCCAGTGGCGAACACGAAAGAGGCATCCTGTTCTGCGGCACAGGAATCGGCGTCTGCATCTCCGCGAACAAAGTTCCCGGCATCAGGGCCGCTTTGACGCACGACACCTATTCGGCGGAGCGCGCCGCTAAATCGAACAACGCTCAGATCATCACCATGGGCGCGAGAGTGATCGGGCCGGAACTTGCTAAGGCAATCGTCGATACGTGGCTAGCTTCGACATTTGATCCCGAAGGTCCGTCGGCCAGGAATGTCGAGGCCATCGACAGCCTCAACGAAAAATACACAAAGCCGGTTTGATGGCCCAACTGCTGCTCTCCTATTACGGTGATGACCTCACGGGGTCTACCGACGTTATGGAGGCGCTGGCCTCGCGAGGCGTGTCGACGGTTCTCTTCACGCGGCAGCCGAACGAGGCGCAACGCGAAAAATTTTCCGAAGTTCGCGCAATCGGACTCGCCGGCTCGAGTCGCAGCGAAACGCCGGCATGGATGGACGAACACCTGACCCCCGCGCTGGCGTGGCTGAGGACGCTTGAGGCAGCCTTCTGCCACTACAAGGTCTGCTCGACGTTCGATTCCAGCCCCTCGATAGGCAGCATCGGCCGCGCCATCGACATCGGACAGGCACTTTTCGCGCAAGCCAATGTCTCGCTCGTGGTCGGCGCTCCGCAATTGAAACGCTACACTGCGTTCGGCAATCTCTTCGCGGCCTATCGGGGGCGGACCTATCGCATCGACCGCCATCCCGTGATGGCGCGCCATCCGGTGACGCCGATGACTGAGGCCGATCTTCGCCTTCACCTCGCAAGTCAAACCGACAAGACAATCGGCCTGGTCGACCTGACGATGCTCGAGGCCGACGGCGTCGACGAGCGCGTGGACGCTGTCGCGAGAGGCGCGCAGATCGTGCTTTTCGATGTCACTGATCTCGCGACGCAGCGAATCGTCGGGTGCCAGCTCGCTCGCCTGCGCCGCGATCGCGGCGCCTTCGTGGTCGGATCATCCGGGGTCGAGTACGCGCTGCTGGCCGAATGGGAGTCCGCCGGCTTGATCCCGGGTGCGCCGCGTTTTGTTGAGCCCGGTCCGGTCGATCGCATCGCCGTCGTATCGGGGAGTTGCTCTGCGACGACGGAGCGCCAAATCCGCTATGCAAAAGCGCACGGATTCGATGCGCTCCCGGTTGACCCGAAAGGCCTCGCGGGCGGCGAGGAAGCGCAAATAAGCTGCGCGATTCAGGCAGGCCTTGAGAGCCTCGCGAGGGGCCGAAGCGTGGTCCTTTACACCGCGCTGGGACCGGAGACAGATATCGGCGCCCAATTCGAGACCGATGGCGCGCGACACGCGATCGGCCGAGCCTTGGGGGACATCCAAGCCGCGTTGATCGAACGGGCTGTTCTGCGCAGGGCCGTCATCGCCGGCGGCGACACCTCGAGCCACGCCTTGCGCCGGCTCGGCGTCTACGCGCTGACGACGCGTCTGCCGCTCCCGACGACGCCGGGCTCTCCCCTTTGTCTCGCCCATAGCGACAAGAAGGCGTTCGACGGGCTGGAGATCGCCCTCAAGGGCGGGCAGGTCGGACACGACGACTATTTTGAAAAGATAAGATTGGGAACGATCTGACGCCGAGCGGGCGTCGCCGACCAATCAGTCAATGTCGCCGACACCCGAAAGTCTCGCCCCGCCTTCGCGCGGGAAGGCAGACTCACCGTCCTCCGCGCAACGGGTGGGCCACAGCCGTACACCAACTGGTATAATGACACAATCATCACTTGATCGAAGCTCCCAAGCCGGCTAACAAGGCGACGGCAGTTAGAAACTCGGGGAAAACGGATTGCCGGCAGGTCAATCGGGAGGGACTTATGAGCGCGTTTCGTAAATGGCTTCGAGCTGTCGCTGCGACAGTCGCATTCGCCGGCGCTGCGGCCGCCGGCCATGCCCAGGAAATAAAGTTCTGGACGCTCAGCTTCGACAATCCGAACGTCGCGAAGGCCTACCAGTCGATCATCAAAGATTTCGAGGCCGCCAATCCGGGCGTGACCGTCAAACTCGAGAACCGCGGGACAGACGAGCACAAGTCGGCGCTGAGGGTCGCCGGTGGATCGGACCAGGCGCCCGATATCTATTTCATGTGGGCCGGGCTAGGGCTCGGCGGCGAATTCATCAAGTCGGGGCTCGCCGCTCCGATGGACAAATATTACACGCGGTACAAATGGGACGACGAATTCATCGCCCCGGCGCTGGCGTTCTCGAAACAATATGCGGGCGGCAGGTTCGGCCTGCCCTCTACGTTCAGAGGCGAGGCGGTCTACTATAACAAGGCGCTCTTTCAGAAGGCCGGCATAAGCGGCGAGCCGAAAACCTACGACGAGTTCGTCGCTGATGCCGACAAGCTCGCGGCAGCGGGAATCCCGGCCTTCACCTTCGGCGGAACGGTGAATTGGCACGTGATGCGGCTGATGGACGAGATACTGGAAGTCAAATGCGGTCCCGAGAAACACGACGCGCTGATGGCGATGAAGGTCAGTTGGGCGGATGAGCCGTGCGCGACGCAAGCCTTCGAAGAATTCCACAAATGGACTTCAAAATATTTCCTGAAGCCATTCATGGGCATCGATCAGGCGCAGTCCTTCAATCTCTTTCTCGCGGGCCGCGCGGCCATGATGCTCGAAGGAAACTGGCTCGTCGGCCAGCTCAGGAACGCCAACAGGCTCGCCGACTACGGGGTGTTTCCGTTCCCGGGCGCGAGCCGGCTCTACGGCTTTGGCGAATACAACTACATCAGCACGAAGAGCAAAAATCCGGATATCGCTGCGAAGTTCCTCGACTATCTGGAATCGACGCCCGTCCAGCAGGCCAATCTGGTTGTCTTCGGGGGGTCGACGAACAAGAACACCAAATCGGACAGCACGGAGCCTCTCGACCTTGCCTGGACCAAGATCTTCGGTCAGTTCGACTCGGTGTTCGTCAATGGCGACCAGGCGTTTCCGCTGACCGTCACGACGGAATATTTCCGGGTCATCAATGAGGTGGCGTCGAACAATCTCGATCCATCGAAGGCGGCCGGCGAATTGCAGAAGTTCATCGCCAACGCGAAGTAACGCGCTCCTCCCAACGGGCCGGTCGCCGGGTCAATCCGGCGGCCGGCCTCGGCCCCTTTCGTGCGGCGCGCCGATTGAGGCGCGCCCGTTTTTTGCGATGGATGGATGTCGGCGACGCCGCCTCAACGAGTGAAACTGTCGAGTGGATCGCAAGGCCTGCTTTTGCTGGCCCCGGCGCTGATCGTGTACTGCGTCTTCGCGCTCTATCCGATGCTCGACGTCGTCGGCCTCAGCTTCATGAAATGGAACGGGCTGACGCCGACCAAGCAGTTCGTTGGCTTCGACAACTACGTGCAGGTGTTCGCCAACGATCCCGTCTTCTGGGGCGCGCTGCGCAACACGATTCTCTGGACGATTCTGTCGGTGGTCTTTCCGCCTTTGCTCGGCTTTGGTCTCGCTTTGGGCTTGAACCAGAACATTCCAGGCCGCGGACCGCTGCGCGCGCTGTTCTACCTGCCGGTGATCATCGCGCCGATCGCCGTCGCAACGATGTGGCGCTGGATGTACGACCCGTTCTTCGGGCTCTTCAATGCGACGCTGACCGGCTTGGGATTGCAAAGCTTCATCCAGGACTGGCTCGGCGACCGGAAGGTCGCGCTCTATTCGATTTTCATCGCGTATATCTGGCAGACCGTCGGCTTCTCGCTCGTGCTTTTCCTCGCCGGCCTGCAATCCGTCTCGCAGACCCTGCTCGAAGCCTCGCGCATCGACGGCGCCAATCGCTTCGAGATGTTCCGCCACGTCACGCTGCCGGCGTTGCGGCCTTCGATCACGGTCGTCTTGATCCTGTCGATCATCAATTCGCTGAAAGCCTTCGACATCGTCTATGGCATGACGCAGGGCGGACCGGCGCAATCGACGCAGATGCTGGCGATGTGGGCGTTCACCCAGGCGATGCAGCTCGGCGATTTCGGTCGCGGCGCCGCCGTTTCCGTCGTGCTGCTGGTGATCACGCTGGCGATCGTCATTCCGTACATTCGCTGGACGACCGTGCGCGAGAATGCAGCGAAATGAGCGCGGCGGCGCCATTCTTTCGGCCCGCCGGCGCGGCGAGGACCGATCCGGCGCTGGTGGTCCTGTGGACCGCCCTTGTCGTCGTTGCGGCGATCTGGATCGCGCCCTTCGCATTCATTGTCTTCACGTCGCTGAAATCTGGCGCCGACGTCATGGGCACGTCCGCCTTCGCGCCGCCGACCAATCCCGAATGGACCAACTATTCGACCGCCTGGGTGCGCGGCCACTTCAGTTCGACCGTGCTGAACAGCGCGATCATCACGGTCATCAAGGTGCCGCTCGGGCTGTTGATCTCGGCGATGGCGGCTTATGCCCTCAGCCGGATCGCGCTGCGCGGCCAGCGCGCGATCTTCCTGCTGATCCTGTTCGGCACGATGCTGCCATTCCAGGTGATGCTCGCGCCGCTGTTCACGCTCGTCAATCAGCTCGGCCTGATCAACACCTATGTCGGCATCGTCCTACCCTATCTCGCCTTCGGGGTGCCATATCAGGTGTTCATTCTTCACGGATTCTTCAGCGATGTTCCCAAGGAGCTCAGCGAGGCCGCTTTGATCGACGGCGCCTCGCATTTCACGATCTTCCGCCGCATCTTCCTGCCGGTTTGCCTGCCTGTTCTGGCCGCTTTGCTGATCCTCGATTTTGTCGCCACCTGGAACGAATTCGCGATGGCACTGGTGATCCTGCAGGACAACGGAATGTGGACGCTGCCGCTTGGGCTGATGTCGTTCCAGAGCCAGTTCTCCAACGACTACGGCCAACTGAATTCGGCGATTGTGATGACCGTGCTCCCCGCGACGATCGTCTATCTCATTTTCCAACGCTATTTCGTGTCCGGCCTCACCGCCGGCGCGATCAAGGAGTGACGGATGTCTCAATCGATCGAGCAATGGGACTATTTTGAAGCCTCGGTCGAGGGTCCCTCGGTGGGCAATCCATTCGTCGACGTGACGTTTGAAGCAACCTTCGCGCTCCACAATCGCACAGTGACGGTTCCCGGCTTCTATGACGGCGACGGTGTCTACCGCGTGCGGTTCATGCCGGACACGCAAGGGATCTGGCGTTTCTGGACGCGTTCGAATTCATCGGCGCTCGATGGCAGGATCGGCGAGTTCAGATGTTTAGCGCCGTCCGCCGGGAACCACGGACCGGTGCGCGTGCGCAATCGACATCACTTCGCCTATGCTGACGGCGCGCCCTATTTTCCGTTCGGCACCACCTGCTATGCGTGGACGCATCAGCCGCTGGCGATGCAGGACCAAACGCTGAGGACGCTCAAGGGCGCGCGCTTCAACAAGCTGCGCATGGGCGTATTCCCCAAGCACTATGTCTTCAATGAAAACGAGCCGCTCTACGACATCTACGAGCGTGGGGCGGACGGCAGGCTCGATTTCGACCGGCCCAACGTGGCTGCCTTCCGTCATTTCGAGACGCAGATCGGCGCCTTGCGCGTGCTAGGCATCGAAGCCGACATCATCGTCTTCCACCCCTACGACCGCTGGGGATACTGCGACATGTCGGCCGAACGGGACTACGCCTACGTCCGGTATCTCGCCGCGCGCATCGCCTCCTTTCGGAACGTCTGGTGGTCGCTCGCCAACGAGTATGACTTCTTGCTCGACGTGAAGCCGATCGCGCAATGGGATCGCTATTTCCACATCCTCGAGGAGGCTGATCCCTATCGCCACCTGAAATCGATCCATAATGGCGAGGAGACAATGAATTTCGATCATCGCAAGCCGTGGATCGATCACGTCTGCATCCAGAACTGGAACGTCAAGCGGACGACGGAATGGCGGCGCGAATGGGGCAAGCCCGTCGTCAATGACGAGCTCGAATATGAAGGCGACATCCCGCTCGCCTGGGGCAATATTTCCGCGAATGAGTTAGTGCACCGCTTCTGGATCACGATGACGCGCGGCGGCTACGCCGGTCATGGCGAGACCTACATGCATCCTCGGGACCTGCTGTGGTGGGCGAAGGGCGGAGAACTACGCGGAGAGAGCTGGAAGCGCATCGGCTTCCTGCGCGCTATTGTCGAGGCGGACGCAGTCAATGGGCTCACTCCGGCGCCGACCGATGATTGGCCGTGGACCCGGGTCTCGGCCGCGTTCGACGGGGATTTCAGGCTGATCTATCTCGGCGAACACCAGCCCGCCGTCTGGGCGCACGGACTACCGAAAGATGACGGCGACTACGAAGTCGACATCATCGACGCCTGGGAGATGATGATTACGCCGGCCGCTCGGATCGCATCGCCGATCCCTCCGCGCCTGCGCCAGCGCGGCGGCGCGTTGTCGGAAGCCAAGGCGGTTTCGGCTTTTGCCGTCGAATTGCCCGGCAGGCCCTTCCAGGCCATCCGCGTGCGGCGCGCCCGCCGGCCGTTCAGATAGATCGGAGAGCTCGCGATCATGTCCTCCGTTCGGATCGTAAATGTCAAAAAGTCTTTCGCCGGCGTCTCGGTGATTTACGGCGTATCGGTCGACATCAAGGATGGCGAGTTCGTCGTTCTCGTCGGACCGTCCGGCTGCGGCAAGTCGACTCTTTTGCGCATGGTCGCCGGGCTGGAGACCATCTCGGCCGGCGAGATCCTCATTGACGAGCGCGTCGTCAATGCGCTCGAGCCGAAAGAGCGTGACATCGCAATGGTGTTCCAGAACTACGCGCTCTATCCGCAGATGACGGTCGCCGAAAACCTCGGCTTCGCGCTCCAGATCGCCAAAACGCCGAGGCCGGACCTCGAGCGCAAGGTCGCGACCGCCGCCGCCATGCTTGGGCTGGAGCCGTTGCTCGCGCGCTATCCGCGCCAGCTGTCGGGCGGCCAGCGCCAGCGCGTCGCCATGGGGCGGGCGATCGTGCGCGACCCCAAGGTCTTCCTGTTCGACGAGCCGCTGTCCAACCTCGACGCCAAACTGCGCGTCCAGGTGCGCGGCGAGATCAGAGATTTGCAGCGTCGGCTCAACACGACGACCCTCTATGTTACGCATGACCAGGTCGAGGCGATGACGATGGGCGACAAGATCGTCGTTCTCAATGGCGGTAAGGTGGAGCAGACAGGGGCGCCCCTGGAGCTCTACGACCGCCCCGCGAATGTATTTGTCGCGGGGTTTCTCGGCTCTCCGGCGATGAATTTCATCGACGGCGCCATCGAAATCGACCGCGGCCCGCGCTTCCGGATCGTCGACGGCGGTTCAGCCCCGATCGCCGAGGCGGCGCACGGCTGGAGCGGCCGCCCGGTGATCTATGGCATTCGTCCCGAAGACATCCGCCTCGATCCGGAGGCCGGCGTTCCCGCCACCGTGGTCGCTGTGGAGCCGACTGGCTACGAGACCCACGTGCTGATGAGGCTCGGGCAGCGAGAAATCGTCGCCATCGTCAGAGACCGCGCGACATTCGCCCCCAGAGACGTCATAAACATATCCATCGCCAGCCCGGTCGCCCATTTCTTTGATCCGATGACGGGGCTCAGACTGACATCTTGAGGGTCCCGAGGTCTCGGCTGCTCGAATGGCGACACTGGCTCAACAAGAAAATTGGGCCACAACGGATGCCGCATTCCGCGTGCCATATTTTTCGACAGGCGATTTGGCTCTATCTCCGGTTTGTGTTTTTAAGCACAGAACCGTGACCCACCCGGAAAGGGAGCAGGATACTGATCGATGCCATCCGCGTCGCGGCAGATGAGTGCATGACTTGGTCATGCACGCTCATATGCCGAGGAAATCCAGCACCCGGTTCCATTGCATGCCGATATTGAGCAGCGTTGCCCTGTAGCGAAGGAACGGTACCGGCCTAATCGGTGTGACCGGCAGGTCGCCCGGCTCGGATTTTCCGGCTAGTTTACGGCCAAGGAACGCACCTGCGCGCGTCGCCAGGGCGACGCCGCGGCCATTATACCCGAGTAGGATGTGCTGGCCCTGATCCGGCATGTGATAGTGTGGCAGCTAATCTACCGTGATGCCGACAAGGCCTGTCCAGCGATAGGAAATCGGAATGCCGGCGGCCTGCGGGAAAATGTCAGTCAGCACCTGGTCCAGCACTGAATAGTCGGCGACAGTTGTCGAAGTGGCCCGTGACGGGGAGAACGGGGCGCGCGCCCCGATCATCAGGCGGCCATCGGGGCTGATACGAAAGTACCAAACCAGCCGGCGGCTGTCATAGACCGTCTCGCGGCCGGGCAGTACCACAAGTCCGCCAGCACCGGATCGGCCGTGATCTGAAAGCTATTGACCGGCAGCAGGCTTGCGGCGAAACCGGGAACGAGCCCATCGGTGTAAGCATTGGTGGCGACAAGCACCCGGTGGGCGAGCAGCGCCCCGGCGCGGGTAGCGATCCGCCAGTGCCCCCTGTCGCGCGGGCATCGTCACGTTGTCGCACAAGGAGCGCGAAAGGGCCGCACCTCGCGCCTGTTCAGGCGGCCGCGACCACCGCGCGCCACGTGTTCATCGCCGCGGCGCGGAAGCTGCGGTGAGTTCTTGCTGATGTGAGATGACGCTGGACGTTGAATGTGTCGGCATGGGTTGAGAGAAATTTCTGGGCTGAGCGCGGGCTTTTGAAGCGCTGCATCTTGCGCTCCCTTCGTCGGGTTGGCCGGTGTGAATTTTCCGCCAGATTGTTCTTCCAGCGACCGCGCTCATGATGGCTCTCGATCCCGAGATCGCGGGCGGCGGCGCCATAAGACCGCAAGTCGTCGGTGATCATCCGATCGGGAACGAAACCGTGTTTCTTCAGAAGCTTGCGCATCAGTTTCAGCGCGGCATGCTTGTTTCGCTTGGACTGGACCAGCATGTCGAGGACTTCGCCCTCGGCGTCGACGGCGCGCCACAGATAGACCAAGCGGCCAGCGATCTTCAGATAAACTTCATCCAGATGCCAAACGGTGTCGGGTCGGGGACGCCGTTTGCGCAAATCCGCTGCGATCATCGGCCCGAAACGGTTTACCCAGCGGCGAACCGTCTTGTAGGAGACCGCGATCCCGCGCTCGGCGAGCAAATCTTCGACGTCGCGAAAGCTCAATGTGAACCGGAGATAGAGCCAGATGGCCTGTTGAATGATCTCGTGCGGGAATCGGTGTCCGTCGTAGCTGATTTTCGGCATCGCCTTGGCTACCGAACCGGCCGGGTGGTCGCAAGCCAGAAAAGGCGTGACAATACCCTCGGGACGTGTGCTGGCGACGAGTGGTCGGGGAAGTCCCGGAAATCCTGCGCTTTATCCCTATGGGGAGCCGACGCGAATCATGCAGCGTGGCGGATCGGGCGATTGTTCGCGATCATCCTCGATGACCGAAAAATGATCCAGCAGCACCGGAGGGCGCGATCGGTCCCCAAAATCAAGCGGCGAAAGCGCCTGGCGGCCCTCCGATTCAGCGCGCCTATTGATCACCTCACCTGTCAATCCCCAATCCCCGCTAACCTGACTCCCGAGCCCTGGCACTCCGGAGGCCTGCTCTTGCAGGCGCCGAATAATCATGATAGCGCTAACACCAAGTCGAATTGTCCCCGCTCAATGGGCACGAAAATACGACGGATTAATGGATAAGGGGAGTGGATGCTCAATGAGGCGCGCCTGTCGAATCCAAGTGGCGGGCGCCTCACCGGGACACCCATTTTTCGGAAACTCTAAAGCTCTGACCGGCCTTTGCGTCGCGGATCCCGATTGATCCAAAACGCAATTCGTCGACGACCAGACATCGTGAACGCCTTCGATGACTACAAGGCATCCCAATGTGAAAGGCGCCCCGGGTTGACGTTTGGCGAGTCCGACCGCACCTGCCGCGCAACTTGTCCCCAGCCCTAAACAACAGGTGACTCATGCGCATCATTGATTTGTCGGACAAGAAGGTTATCGATGGCCATCTTGACCGTCTCGACACGCGCGGCGTTTCGCGTCGTGATTTCGTGCGGCTCGTCACTGGCGGCGTGGCGGCGGGAATGGCGGCCGAAGCGCTCGGAATGCCGGCGAGCGCCTATGCCGCCGAGAACGGAAAAATCGCCTACATGTATTTTTCGGCAACCCTTCAATACTGCCGAACCGTCAGCAAATCCGTCCAGGACACCGCGGCGGCGCTTGGCGCCACGACCGTTTCCCTCGATGCGGAATTCAACAGCAACAAGGAATTCGATCAGTTCCAGCAGCTCCAGGTCGCCGGAAACCTGGGCGGCGTAATTCTCAACCCGCCGGACGCGAGCAATCTGAAGCGCATCGCGGAGATCTGTCAGAAGAACAAGATCTGGCTCGGCAACGTCTGGGCGACCCAGCCCTGGTATACGCCGTTCGATGCCGGCGAATATTTCACCTACTATTCCTGCCCCGACGACTTCAACGCGTCGAAGGAAATCACCACAAAGATGCTCACCGAGCTGAGGAAGAATGGCAAGAAGGGCAAGATCATCGCCCTTGACGGCATTCCGGGGTTCGTCATCGATGTGGTCCGCATCCACGGGCGGCTCGCCGCTATCAAGGACTTCCCCGAGTTCCATTTCGCTGACGCCCTTCCCGGCAATTTCAACATGGAGGACGGGCACAAGGCGGCGCAGGACCTGATGACGCGACACCCGGATGCGGTGGGCATCTACGCGGCCAATGACGAGGAGGCGCAAGGCGCGATTGCCGTCCTGAAGGCGCTCGGCCTCGAGGCTGGCAAGGACGTCATCATCGCCTCGGCGGGCGACGGCAATCCGGAAGCGGCGGAGTCGATCAAGAAGGGGTTGCTCTTATGCACGGCCGCCAACGTGCCGCAATTCATGGGCGCGATGATGGCAACGCGCATCTACGACGTCATGAACGGATGGCGACCGCGCGCCGCCGAGCGCATGATGCTGTGGGGCTCGCGGATGATGACCGCCGAAAATGTCGACGTGTATCTGGAGCGCTACGTCAACAACGGCGACGTCGCTCCGTTCGACTACAAGAAAATGTCCAAGGTGCATCACCCGAAGGACTGGGACCCGCAGGACCTGCTGACGCCGCTCGATGTCGACGTCGAATGGAACGGCATCGAGAAGCCGGCCAACTACCAATATCCGAAGGAATATCTCGACTCGCGAAAGAACGGCGAGGCGGAAAAGGTCGCCGCCGAATATAAGGACCATTACAAGATTGACATGTTCGGTCCCTCGCCCAACAAGAAGGCGTAACGGTGGCGTCTGAGTCCGTGGCGAATATTGGGGAGCTCCTCCGGGTGGAGGGGCTCTCCAAGAGCTTCGGCCCTATCCCCATCCTGCAGGATGTCAGCTTCGTTGTTCCAGTTCACTCGATATTGGGCCTGGTCGGCGAAAACGGCGCTGGCAAGACAACGCTCTTCAATATTCTGACCGGGCTCACCCGGCCTGACGCCGGCGTCATGACCTACCGGAGCGAGCGGTATCTTCCGCGGACCTATGGCCAGGCGTTCGCCATGGGGATCAGCCGCGTCTTCCAAGAGCAGGCGCTTATTCTGAACGTTCCTGTCTACGAGAATATAGTGCTGTCTCAGGAGCAGCGCTTCACGAAATTTGGTCAGTTCGTCGACCGCGGCGCGATGATCAGGACCGCCGAGAAAATCATCGAGGACGCGGGCCTCGACATCGACGTGCGGCGCAACGCCGGCGCCTATGACTTTTCGAAGCGCCAGGCCATTGAGATCGCGCGCGCTTGCATGGCCCCGCGCCATCTCCTGGGAATCGAGGACCCGCTGGTTCTTCTCGACGAACCGACTTCGGCGCTGGACCGCAGGGACGAGAACAGGTTTTTTGACCTGTTGGCGAGGATGAAAAAGCACGCCTCGTTCGTGTTCGTCTCCCATCGCCTGACCGAAGTGCGCGCCATCAGCGACACCATTCACGTCATGAAGGATGGACGATTGAGCGACGCGCTGAGCCCCGCCGACGCCGACGAGAAGACGCTTCACGGGCTGATGGTGGGGCGCGAGCGCGCCTCCGACTATTATAACATCCATCAGCAGCGCGAGGTCGACGGGCAGAAGACGATTTTGAGCGTGCAAAAGCTGTCCGGGGTGGGATTTTCAGACATTTCGTTCGATCTGAGGGCAGGCGAAATTGTTGGAATTGGCGGCTTGCTCGATTCAGGAAAAAGCGCGCTCGGCAAAGCGGTCGCCGGGGTGCATCCGCCAAGATCGGGAACCGTGACTCTGGCCGGATTGGCGCCCAGCGCCCCAGCATCCGCAATCTGGTGCGCGGCGGCCTTGGCTATGTTCCGGCCGAGCGGTTGGTCGAAGGCGTCGTGCCTTCGTTGAGCCTGGCGATCAATCTTTCCCTGCCAAGCGCCGACCGGTTCTCGCCCTACGGGCTCTGGCAGCTGCAGAAAGAGCGCGCGGCGGCCAGTGACGCCATCCGACAATTCAGAATCCGCTCGGGAACGCCGGGCGGCCCGTTGCGGGATTTGTCGGGCGGCAACCAGCAAAAAGTGGTGCTGGCCCGCTGGCTGCAGCGCGACCTGAAGGTTCTCGTGCTGGACAACCCGACCCGAGGGGTCGATGCTGGCGCGAAAGAGGAGATTTATCAGCACATCCGTCTGCTGACCGAACAGGGCGTCGGCGTCGTCCTCATCACCGATGAACTGACCGAACTTATCGGGATGGCCAACCGAATTCTGATCATGCAGCGCGGCCGCGTGGTCGGCGACATTCCGGCGCCGCCGCACCACAAGCCTTCCGAAAAAGACCTGATAGCGGATATGCTGCCCTCTGCGGCTTGAACGAGAACTCCCACCAGCATGACCAGTCCGGTTGCCTCCGCCAATCCACGTAAGCATGACGTTGCGGGCGGTTTGCTGAGCGTGCCGGATCGCGGCACCTGGCTTCCGATCGCCGTGTTCGTCGCTCTGATCGTGGTTTTCGCTTTCGCGTCGCCGGCGTTCTTCACCTGGCGCAATTTTGCAGCGACTTCGGGAGAGGCGGCGACGCTGTTGATCGCCTCGCTCGGCGCGAGCTTCGTGATTCTGATGGGGAGCATCGATCTTTCGGTGGGCGCCATCGTGTTGCTGGTGGCGACCGTCACCGTCGCCGGGCTGCAAATGTTTCCAAAGGCCGATCTTGGAATCTATGTGTTGCCGTTCGGCGCGCTGATTGGCGGCTCGCTCGGCGCGTTCAACGGCGCGGTTACGGTGCTTGGAAAAATACCGAGCTTTGTGGTGACGCTCGGCACGTTGTCGATCTTTACGGGAACGTCACTCAGCATCTTGGCTGGCGCGACCATCATGTTCGACCTACCGATCTTCGATGTGCTGTCGCTCCGCCAATCGATTCCCCACCTTCCGAACATTGCGCTCTGCGCGGTGGTGTTGTGGCTGATCTTCATTTTCGTCGGCGTCCGGACGCGGTTCGGGCGTTTCGCGCTGCTGATCGGGGGCGGCGAACTGGTCGCCCGCACGGCGGGCATCGCCGTCGACCGTTACAAAATCTACGCGTTCACGGTGTCGGGGATGACCGCCGGCCTGGCGGGCGTGTTCGCGATGTCGCGCCTCGGCGCGGTTGGACCCAGCCTGGGCGGCGATCTGCTGCTCAACACGATCGCCGCGATCGTGGTTGGCGGTACCTCGCTCGCCGGCGGCAGCGGCGGCGTCCATCGCACGCTGATCGGCGTGGCGATCATCACCGTGCTCAACAACGGGCTCAATCTTCTGGGCATGGGTCCTTACTGGCAGTTGGTGATCAAGGGATTCGTCGTCATCGGCGCGGTGCTGATCAGCCAGGATCGGACGCGCGGCCTGATCGTGAAATAGCCGGCGCCTGAGTCGGGCGCGGAGGGATTGACGTCAACAAGCAGCTGTCGAAGAGCGACGCGCTGATAGAGGAGAGAAGCAAATGGTCGCCAACAAGGCCTTCGCGGGCACAGTCGCCTATGATTTCACCGGCAAGACGGTCGTCATTTTCGGCGGGACGACCGGCATCGGCCGCGCCACCGCCAAGGATTTCGCCAAGGCGGGGGCCAAGGTCTTCGTGTCCGGACTCGGCGAGGCCGATGGAAAATCGCTTGTCGAAGAGATCAAGAGCGCAGGAAACGCCAACGTCGAGTTCGTGGAGGCGAATGTCACCCGCGACGCCGACATAAGCAAGGTCATGGAGAAGACGATCGCTCGCTTCGGGCGGATTCACGTCGCCTTCAACAACGCCGGCATTCCCGGGCCTAACAAGCCAATGTACGAGATGACAGAGGCTGAATATCATCAGTTGCTGGACGTCAATCTGAAGGGCGTCTTTCTCGGAATGAAACATGAGATTCCCCACATGCTGGAACACGGCGGCGGAGCCATCGTGAACACCGCATCGCTCTTCAGCGAGCTCGCCTTCCCCGGTACCGCGGTCTATTGCGCCACCAAATACGGGGTCGCCGGATTGACCCGTTCGGCCGCTTTTGAAGTGGCGCGCAAGAATATTCGCATCAACGCGCTGGCGCCGGGACCGGTGATGACCGGATTGCTGCATGGCATGTTTGGAGGAGCGGCTGAGGCCAAGCGAATCGTGACCCGGTTTGTCCCGGCCAAGCGACTGAGCGAACCCGAAGAGCATTCAAAGGTCGTGCTGTTCCTTTGTTCGGATGCGGCGTCCTTCATGAATGGTCATCTGCTGAGGGTCGATGGCGGCGGCTTCGAAGCCAGCGCGATCGACATGGAGATGCCGTCCTGAGACGAGCCCGCACGAGCGGTGGCCGGCGGGGCAACGCGCCGGCCGATCGCCGGCTCAGGATTGATGGGAGAACATCGCCTTTCCGGCCACCGGCATAGCCGCGCGCAGAATGGCGCCGGTCTCCGATTCCGTAATGAACATCGTCTTCCGTTCGGGGCCGCCATAGGCGAGGTTCGTCGTCAACCGGCCGCGGCAGGACTGAACGCGATAGAGCGGCTGGCCGTATCGGTCGAAGAGCCACACCGAGCCGAGGCCGACATGCGCGACGGCCAGATTGCCGTCCTCATCAAGCGCCAGCCCGTCCGGGCCCCCGGGACCGCCGGAGAGTTGCACGAAGACGCCGACTTTGGTCGGGCTGCCTTCCTGCGGATTGGGCAGTCGCCAGATCGCGTTGCCGCGTGTCGCCGCGACGAACAGCGCTGTCTCCTCTAGATCCATCACCAATCCGTTGGGACTGGGGACGGTGTCGATCAGGCGGTCAACACGACCTTCCGGCGTCATGCGATAGGCGCGGCCCGTCGGATCGTGCAGGCCCGTTTCGCCCTGATCCGTAAAGTATAAATCGCCGTTCGCGGCGAAGAACAGATCGTTCAAACCCTTGAAGCGTTCCGAGCGTCGCCGCTCAAGCAAGGGCGTCACCTTGCCGCTTGATGGGTCGAGCGTCAGCAACCCATTCTTATAGTCGGTAATGAAGATTCGACCGTCCTTGTGGATTTTGAGCCCGTTGGGTTCACCGTCATATTCGGCGGCGAGGGTGAATTCGCCGGTCGCCGAGACCCGGAAAATACGGCCATACGGCACATCGACGACGTAGAGATTGCCGGCACGGTCGAAAGACGGCCCTTCCAGAAACGAATGCGTCGGACGTCCGGCGCGATTGACCTAAGTCCAGGACGTCGAGCCCGACTTTCGAAGATGCGCCGGAACCTCGGCGAAAACCTCCGTCGCAATGATCTGCGGGGGTGGGAACATGGAGGAAGGGCTCCGAAGCAGGAGGCAGGCCTGTCAGGGGCGCGACACCTCGTCCCGCCAAGAAAATCGCGCACGCTATGCGCCCAACGCGTCTTCATCCTCGGCCAGGTGACGCATCAGCGCCATCAGCCGCCGGTCGCGCCATAGCTGGCGCTGCGCCCGCGCAGCGGGCGGGGTCTTGCGGTCGAGTTCTTTCGCCACACCCTCAAGCAGTTCGCCTTCCCAATGCAGCGGTTTTGTCTGCGTCTCGGCGATGCGATACATAGCTTCACCGTAGCGTCCGGCATAGTCGGCCACGCCGCCGGGCGCGTTGAGATTGATTGTTTCGAACGGCCCCATGAACGCCCACCGCAAGCCGATGCCCTTGCGAATGCCGATATCGACGTCCTCTACCGAGGCGATGCCGTCGGCGACCATGCGGAATGCTTCCTGCAAAAGCGCAGCCTGCAGGCGGTTCATGATGAACCCTTCCGCCTCGCGTTTCATGACGAGCGGCGCCTGGCCGACGGATTCCATCAATGCGCGCGTGCGCTCGACCACAGCCGGATCAGTCCACGGCGCGGGCACGATCTCGACCGCCGGCACGAGGTAGGGCGGATTGATCGGATGAGCAATGAGACATCGCGCGCGGCCGCGGACGCCTGAGGTAAACAGGGAGGGCAAAATCGCCGTGCTGGAACTCGCAAGAACGGCGCGGAATCGGCCGCGCTGTCGAGTTCGGCAAACAGCGCGCGCTTGGTGTCCACGTTCTCCGGCGCATTTTCCTGGATGTGAATCGCGCCGGCAAGCGCATCGGCCATTGTCGGCGCGCCGCTGATCCGCCGCTCCACAGCGCTCGCCCGCTCGGCTTTCAGAATGCCGTTCGCCTCGAGATCAACAAGCAGTGAGGCCACTATGGCGAGCGCGTGATCTTTCGCACGGGCGTCGGGATCCCACAGCGCGACCGGATGCCCGGCCCGCGCGAAGGTGATCGCCCAGGCGCGCCCGACGAGTCCGACGCCGATGATTGCGATTTTCCCGGCCATTGCATCCTCTTCCAATTGGAAAGGTTTCGCCTTCGCGACGATGGTACCGGTATGGCGTCCGTTTCGCAAAGCATTATGAATAAATGGCTCAAGGGGTCGCCGGCTGTTCAAGCCGGTTCGCGAGGTGCCGGCGCAGGGCGCGCGCGAAGGTGTGCATTTTCCTGAGGTCGTCGGCATAGAGTTCGATTTTTGCGACGTTGTTGACGACCTGGCAGTCGATTCCACGACGGCTTCCAGAAGCGCCGCGACATGAATCTTTCGCGCGTAGAAGACGATCATCGGGGCGGGGTGGGCGTGGGGGCGGGTGCCCAGCGTTGGCCCGCGGCAGCTCGTCACCGGCACGCAACCCAACGCCGACAACGCGACGACCGCGGCGCCGACCCCGAAGTCGACCATCGGAGCCAGCGAGGAGGCCGCCTGCGCGCGGTCGACTTCATCGATCGACGTCTCGCTGAATCCCTGGTCCTCGAGCCTTCTGTATCCGTCGCGTTCAGCGGCGAGCGCGCGGTCGAGATCGGTAAGCGAAAAGCCGCGCAGGTCGAAATATTGGAAATTGGCCGGAAAATTTTGCCTCGTGACCGCGCGCTTTCCCGCCAGCCAGCCCAATGCCTTCACGTCGATCGTTCGCGATGGAATGATGCCGGGAATGGTCTTTAGCATCGCTCTCGGGTTCTCGGCCCATCGTGTCGCGCGGCGTCGCTTCAGGAAGAAGTCGGCTCGACGTCGAGACGAACCACGATTCCGTCGAGCCCGGGCGCCGCGGCGGGATAGCGTTCGAGGACCAGCGGGTCATGACCGGGAATGATGTGACGCGGCGATGTCGCGAGTTGGTAAAGCGTGCGATAGCCGTCGAGCATTTCAATGACGCTGGCGACGACCGGGAAGGGCCGCGCGCCTTCGAAGTTGGCGTAAAAGTGCGACGCGTCGGAGGAAAGCACCACCCATCCGCGCCGCGTCCTGACGCGCGTAAGCTGAAGCCCGCTCGAATGCCCTCCCACGTGATGCACCGTGACCCCGGCGCCACCTCGCTCATCCCTTTGTGAAAGCGAACACGGCCCTCGAACACTTTGCCAACCATGGCCTGGACGTCGTCCGCCTCGAACGCCCTGCGGAGATAGTCGTGACACATGCACCGTCCAGTGCAGTATTCCATTTCCTTGTCCTGCAAGTGGTAGCGGGCGCGCGGAAACAGATCGTGGTTGCCGCAATGATCGAAATGCATGTGCGAGAGGACCACGTCCTCGACCTTGTCTGGGTCGATCCCGATCATCTTCAGGCCGTCTCCCGGCGAGCGAATAAACTGGCGATGGCGTTTGGCGCGAATTGCCGCTGCAAAGCCGGTATCAAGAACCGATGTGCGTTCGGCGTTTTTATAACCCATACAAAATAGTCGAGCGGCATCGGAACGTCGTGCGGATCGCCGTCAATGAAGTTGAGA
>CAVPVQ010000011.1:0-16365 GCA_963709185.1 uncultured Alphaproteobacteria bacterium | reverse complement strand
ATAGCGCCGCGTGAGGCTCTGTTGCGTCGCCGACGGTCGAGGTTCGGTCGGAAAAAGTGCGCGACGAAGTTACGAGCTGTGCCGGACACCGGCGTCCGCCAGAGATAACCAGCAAGCGTTCCGTGCCTGGAGCTGCGCCAGGCGTACAATCTGTTCAAACCTCCGTCAGCGCGCAAGACGGCGGCGTCACGTTGTCGAACAAACGCCCCGAAAAGCCTGTGTCTCTCGCGATTTCAAGCGACCGCGACGGCCTCGCGCCACGTGTTCGTCGCTGCGGCGCGCAGGGTGCGGTGCGTTTGGGCAGAGGCGAAGTGGCGTTGCGCGTTGAAGATATTGTAGACGGCGACGTGGGGCGACAGAAAGTTCTGGGCGGAGCCCTGGCTTTTGAGGCGTTGCATCTTGCGCTCCTTCGTCGAGTTGGTTGATGCGAATTCTCGGCGCGGTTGTTTTTCCATTGGCCGGCCGCGCTCATGGCGACGCTCGATCCCCAATCGTGGGCGGCGGAGGTATAGGAGCGCAAATGTCCGTGATCAACCGATCGGGAACAAAGCCGTATTTCTTCAGGAGTTTGCGCATCAGTTTCAGCGCGGCAAGCTTGTTTCTCTTGGACTGGAGGAGCACATCGAGCACCTCGCCCTCAACGTCGACGGCGCGCCACAATCAGACCATTTGGCCAGCGATTTTCAGATGCGCTTTGTCGAGATGCTAGGTCGTGCAGAGTTTCGGGCGACGCTTACGCAAGTCCGCCGCGAATATTGGGTTGAAATAATTCACCCCGCGCCGAATCGTCTCGTATGAAACCGCAATCCCGCGCTCCGCCAGCAAATCTTCCACGTCGCGAAGGCTCAGTGTGAACCCGGGATAGAGCCAAATCGCCTGATGAATGTTCTCGGGCGGGAACCGGTAGCCGGCGTAGCTGGTCTGGGCCATCGCCTTGGCTACTGGACCATCCGACGATCCGCAACCCCAAAGGCCTCGTAACAACGCCCTCCAACGGCAAGGAATGCTCTTCGGGCGTGATGCGTAAGACGAGAGCGCAATGGCGAAGATGTTCGGCGTTGGAACAACCGTACTTTGAACGATCAAATGCGCGCGGGTGCCCTAAGTCCAAGAGCGGTCTCACTCCTATTCACGCGCCAAGGTCGTTTCCTCTGGCCGCCATGCCCAAGGTCAATTCACTCGGGAGATTTCGCCTTGTGCGAGACAGACCTCGCAAATGCGGAGCCCCTCGCGCGTAACGCGAGAAGGAAAGACGTCTTTCAAATACTCGTCATGAATTGGGATTACGCGCCTCGCCTCGCCACCGACCAGCTGAAGCATCAAATGGGAGCTCATGATCAGGTTGGTTTGGCTGCCGCTCGCAAGACCAATCGGAATGTATTGCGGATCTGAGGCATCAGCGCCGGTGAGGTTGGCATACGTATAGATGAGATCGCCGGCGAGAATATAATTATCCGCGCCTGGCGTCTTGCCATCGTTGCGGACGCTCACGAACATCGAACCCCATGTATGAGTGTCGAACGCGGAGTGGAGGTCGATGCCGGGAAGAACATCCTCGCGATCGCCGTCGACGCACACAAGCCGGCCCTGCCGGGCAAGGTCGACGGCACGAAGAATATCGCCCGGGTCGGTCGCGCCCATGAACCAGCGAAAGCGGCGGCCAAGCGACATGGCCCACACCCATTTCGACAGCTCGCGCTCCTGAATGTAGAAAGTCGCATTCGGAAAGTCGTCGGTTCCGCCCATATGGTCGAAATGGGCGTGAGTGATCAAAACGTCGGTCACTTCCGACGGCTTCACCCCGCATTCGGCGAGCACGACCGACGATGGGCGCCAATTCGCGACGCCGAAACTTTCCGCCATGACGGCTCCGTATTCCTTGTGATTGTAGCCGACATCAATGAGGATGGTGCGACCGCGGCCCTTCACCAGCACGTAACACCAGGGCAGCTTTACCGAACCGCCGTTGAAGGCCCCGTGCAGGACCAGCCCTTTCGGTGCGGTCGGCACCCAGCAATATTCGAGAACCCAGATCGAATAGTCGGCCATTCGCCGTTCCTCCCCCGTCTAGAGCGATGCTTCTGACATTGCCCGGACCGACGCTCCTGAAGGCGCGGCGCAGCAACACTGCGAAAGCGCGACAATTTCAAAGCCCGGGAGCGCGAATGTCGATCGTTGCAGTTCGCTGTGTGCGACGCGAAGCGGGACCATCACGGCATCGAGGGACACACTATCTCGTCGATGCATGTTGAGCCGAGTTGCCTTTAGAGCCGCTTCCAATGCGCTGCCGGCGCGCGCAAGGTGATCGTGGTGATGGACCCCTTGTGGCGGAGCCGAGGCGGCGCGAATCGCGTCTTGCGCCGTCGCATGGGCCGCGCTCGCCGGCTCCAGCATTGGATGTGCCGGCGCGCTGCGGGCGCCTGCCGCGGCCAGCACCATCAGCCCGGCAACCTGCCCAATACCCTGCCGCAGGAGGTCGAACGGCGCGCGCATCGCCACGATATAGGCGATGGTCGCGTCATCCAGTTCCGCTTTCAAAATTTCAGGGGTCGCCTCATTGATCGCTTCGCAAATCCAAGCGGGCGGCGGACAAATCGATGTCTCAAGCTCCGCCCTTCGCTCTCCGAGCGCGCGGCCGCCGTTCATTTTCAGCCCGTTCAAAGTTGGCGACCTCAACCGGCCCCCCACTCAATCAGACGCCAGCCAGCCGGCATCCATCGGCACGGCGGACCCGGTGATATCGCGCCCCGCCGAACCGCACAAAAAGATGATGAGTTCGGCGACATTCGAGCCGGCGATGAACCGGCCGGTCGGTTGGCGTTCGGCGAGAAACTCCCGCTCGGCGGCGGCCCAGTCAATCCCCTTGGCCTGCATCGTTGCCCGGATGCGCGCCTCCGAGTAGGGCGTCAGAACGGCTCCGACGCATACCGCGTTGCAGGTGATGTTCTCGGAGATTGTCTCCAAAGCGACGACGCGGGTCATGCCAATCAACGCGGTCTTTGTTGTGACGTAGTCGACGCGCCGCGCAATCGCGACGCTACTATAAACCGACGACATGTTGATTATTCGCCCCCAACCCCGCGCGCGCATGATCGGCAGCGTCAAGCGGATCGTATGAAACGCCGCCGACAAATTAACGGCGAGCGCATTGTCCCACCGCTCGACTGGAAACTGGTCAATTGGCGCGAAGTGGCGGACGACAGCGTTGTTGACGAGGATGTCGATGCCCCCGAACCGGTCGCGGGCGCTTTCGATGAGCGCGACAATCTCGACCTCCTTGGACACGTCAGCGCGGCAATAATGCGTCTCCACGCCGTATTTTTGTTCGAATTCGGCCCGTGTCCCTTCCATATTCTCGACGGGTTCCAGTCCATTCATGACGACATTGCACCCGGCGCGCGCCAGATTTGCGGCGATCTCGAGCCCAAGACCCGCGGTCGAGCCGGTGACCAGCGCGCTCTTACCGGTGAGCATCGCGCTGCCCGCCGGCGATGGTCAGGTTCGTGATCTGCTCGGCGCTCGCGACGTCGCGGAGCGAGAGCGCCGCGTCCGCCAGCGCATCGATCTGCGGCGCCGTCAGAATATCGGCGGCATTCTCTTCGAATTTCGCGATCACTTCGCTCTCCGTCATCGGGTTCGCCGCGGAGCCGCGGTTATGGTCCTCAGTCTCCGTCCACGATCGGCCGTCCTTCATGAAGATCGTGACCTCACCCTTGAATCTTTCCGGACCGGGAAGGTCCTGATCGACGCGATACTCGACGGCATCCGCTATGCGCAGAATCTCCGGGTCCGCGAGAAATTCCTGCTGAAACGCGTCTTTGCCGATGCGCCCGCGCACCATCGCTTCAGCGAGCGTGTATTGCAGGCTGACCCGACCGTGCGAGTCGGAGCGCGGGCGGCGCTTCTCGTCGACGGGTTCGCAGACGATGCCGACCATGTACGCCGGCACCGGACAGATAATTCGTCCAACGGCCCTCGGCTCGATCGTGTGACGCGACCGCAGGCGAAGAAGCGCGTCGATATAAGGATGGATGACATGGGCAGCGGGAAAAGGCTTGAATGAAGCGTTTTGACTTTCCCAACTCATGCCGAGTTCGCTGTCGATGCGGCTCCAGTTCCGAGGCGCCGTGTTATCTTGCAGGTGCGAATCGAAAATGCCGAAGCGGCCTTCGAAAATCTCGACCGGTCCGGTGACCCCTGCGCGCGCGAGGCTGGCGGCCGCGACGCCGCTTTGCGCGGCATGGCCGGGGTGAAGGAATTTCGACTGCGTGCCGTCGACCCAGCACTGCAGCAGCCCGGACGCGAAGCTTCCAGCTATCCCCGCTGCGTTTGTCATCTCGCCGGCGCGCAGCCCCATGAGGCGGGCGGCAAGCCAGGTAGTCCCGAAAGTCGCGAACAAGCCCGTGGGGTGAAATCCGCGACGATGAAATTGGCTCGGCGAAACGCAACCGACGCGGCAAGAGATTTCGTTGCCGATCGCAATCGCGACGATGACGTCCCGACCGCTCAACGGGATTGCGTCGGCAAGAGCAAAAGCGGTCGCGACAGCCGGGCCGCTCATGTGTACGATCGAACTCATTGTGGGTGTCGTCGAACTCGAGCGCTTGCGAGAGGGCGCCATTTGCGAATGCGGCGCCGGTGATCGTCAGTTGGTCGCCGGCGCCGAAAATCCGCGAAGGTCCGCCGCCGTGCAGCGCGCGAGCGCTTTCCCTGACCGATCTGCCGAATTGTGCGCCAAGCCCGGCAATCGCCAGCCCGATGATATCGAGCACTCTCAATTCCGTGCTGCGCACAACGGCCTCGGGCAGGTCGTGATATCCAACGCCGCAAACCCAGTCGGAGACGATTTCGGAATACGAAGCCATCGGATATGCCGGCCCCCGAATTGAGCGTGTCTGCGAAAATCCAATTTTTGTTACCGCTCCCAAATCCCGATGGAGCAGCGCGCGGCGTCTATCAAATTCATTAGTTCAAGCAGAGCGGTTGGACAAGCGGGAAATTGTTATCGGTATCTCCAGACTTGTAGCCGTCGCTCCGCTCCAGAGCGGTCACGTGCTGCCGCGCTGGATGATTTCGAAGCCGAGATCCAGAACCACGGGGGTGGAGGCGGCGCCCTCGATCCGGTCCAGCAGGCACTGAGCACTGCGCCACCCGATGTCGTAGCGAGGGAGGCGTATGGTGGTGATGGTGGGCGTCAAATAACGCAACATATCGACGTCGTCGAATGTGGCGATCCCCACCCGCTGCGGCACAGCCCATCCCCTCTTCTGACATTCCGACAGCGCGCCGACAGCGAGCACATCGCCGGCGAAGAAGACGGCGTCAACTTCCGGCACAGTCTCAATCAGCCGGACAATCGCTTCGGCTCCCGAACCAAGGCCGGAAGGCCGTTCAAGCATCAACTGGCGGTTCTGCGGGCGCCCGAGCTCCTCGAGGGCCGCCAGATAGCCTCGACGGCGCTCGGCGGCCCGATCATTCCCCAATGTCGGAAGAGTAACAAATCCGATGTTCTTGTATCGAAGCCGCGAGAGATGACGCACCATCATCCGGGACGCCTCGAAATTCGAATAGCTGACGGTCGAATCCAGCGGCTCTTTCGAAATATTGCCGTTCTCGACAACGGGAATGCCGGCTTTGGCGATCATCTGACGAGTTGTCGCAGTATGGGTCGTATTGTGCAAGGCAAGACCGGCGACCCGCTGGGAGAGAAACGCTCGGACGAGCGCTTCCTCCTCCTCGACACTATGAGCGCTATCGGCGATCATCAATTGAAAGCCGGCCGCCCTCAGGCGATCCGAAATCCCCTTCACCGTCTCGGCAAACAGTGAGTTGTCGAGGCTCGGCACGATCATGCCAACGACATTGGATCTATTGGACGAGAGATTGCGCGCCAGCCTGTTCGGGAGATAGCCGCTTCTGCTGACCGCCCGCTCGATTCGATCGCGCACCTCCGGGGAAACCCGGTGAGGCGCGTTGAGAAAACGTGATACGGTCATGACCGAAACATCGGCCGCTTGAGCTACATCCCGCATTCGCACGGCGCTGCCCAACCGCTTCGACCTCGCTCCTTTCATCGGCCCCGATCCCTTCATAAAGAAATGCGACGCGACACGATGCCTGACGCACCTCAATGAATCGCGAACGCCGGCTGCGCGCCGATAGTTCGAACTCGCGTCGATCGCGATGGCCCAGCGGCGATGCGCCTCCAAGCCGCAACGCGCCGATTTATTCTCGATGGTCTTTGAATTCGCCTGAGGCCCGCGCGTGAGGATTCGCGCTCAATCTCGGTGTCACATTTCTCCCACATTCGAATGCAGTTCCCACTAACGCCGATGGGCGATAATTTGCATTTGACGTCTGCTCCCTCGCGCGACGCTTCATTGTAGCGATCGAGGCGTCATGTTACTAGTAACTTATCGCCCGCCGCGAGACTGCTCTTGGGAAACGGCGCTTCGCGGAGGCTCTCGGAACCGGCGAGATATTGCCGAGCACATCGCGCCGCCTGGAATATGAGTCAGCTATGACCGACAGCGACTGTTACGAAATATACGCGATTAAATACGCCCATCACGATCGCAATGCGCCTCTCAACTTCATTGACGGCGATCCGCACGACGTTCCGATGCCGCTCGACTATTTTGTATGGGCTATAAAAAACGCCGAACGCACATTGGTTCTTGATACCGGCTTTGCAGCGGCAATTGGCGCCAAACGCCATCGCCAGTTTATTCGCTCGCCGGGAGACGGCCTGAAGATGATCGGGATCGACCCAGACAAGGTCGAGGACGTGGTCCTCTCGCACATGCATTTCGATCATTGCGGCAACCACGATCTGTTTCCGCGCGCCCGCTACCACTTGCAGGACAAGGAAATGGAATACTGCACTGGACGGTGCATGTGTCACGACTATCTCCGCAGGGCGTTCGAGGCGGACGACGTCCAGGCCATGGTTGGCAAAGTGTTCGAGGGCCGTGTTCGCTTTCACAAAGGGACGAGCGAGGTGGCGCCGGGGGTCACGGTGCATCACGTGGGAGGGCATTCGAGCGGGCTTCAGCTTACGCGCGTCAGGACGCGGCGCGGATGGGTGGTGCTTTCCTCCGACGCGTCGCACTTTTACGCCAACTTCGAAGGCGCGCGGCCCTTCCCGGTCGTCGCCAGCGTCATTGAAATGCTCGACGGCTATCGCACGCTTTACCAACTCGCGACATCGCCGCGTCACATCATTCCCGGTCATGACCCGCTGGTCCTCGAACGCTATCCCGCCGCGGCGCCCGGGCTCGACGGAATTGTGGTTCGTCTCGACGTCGAGCCGACTTCTTCCTGAAGCGACGCCGCGCGACACGATGGGCCGAGAACCCGAGAGCGATGCTAAAGACCATTCCCGGCATCATTCCATCGCGAACGATCGACGTGAAGGCATTGGGCTGGCTGGCGGGAAAGCGCGCGGTCACGAGGCAAAATTTTCCGGCCAATTTCCAATATTTCGACCTGCGCGGCTTTTCGCTTACCGATCTCGACCGCGCGCTCGCCGCTGAACGCGACGGATACAGAAGGCTCGAGGACCAGGGATTCAGCGAGACGTCGATCGATGAAGTCGACCGCGCGCAGGCGGCCTCCTCGCTGGCTCCGATGGTCGACTTCGGGGTCGGCGCCGCGGTCGTCGCGTTGTCGGCGTTGGGTTGCGTGCCGGTGACGAGCTGCCGCGGGCCAACGCTGGGCACCCGCCCCCACGCCCACCCCGCCCCGATGATCGTCTTCTACGCGCGAAAGATTCATGTCGCGGCGCTTCTGGAAGCCGTCGTGGAATCCGACTGCCAGGTCGTCAACAACGTCGCAAAAATCGAACTCTATGCCGACGACCTCAGGAAAATGCACACCTTCGCGCGCGCCCTGCGCCGGCACCTCGCGAACCGGCTTGAACAGCCGGCGACCCCTTGAGCCATTTATTCATAATGCTTTGCGAAACGGACGCCATACCGGTACCATCGTCGCGAAGGCGAAACCTTTCCAATTGGAAGAGGATGCAATGGCCGGGAAAATCGCAATCATCGGCGTCGGACTCGTCGGGCGCGCCTGGGCGATCACCTTCGCGCGGGCCGGGCATCCGGTCGCGCTGTGGGATCCCGACGCCCGTGCGAAAGATCACGCGCTCGCCATAGTGGCCTCACTGCTTGTTGATCTCGAGGCGAACGGCATTCTGAAAGCCGAGCGGGCGAGCGCTGTGGAGCGGCGGATCAGCGGCGCGCCGACAATGGCCGATGCGCTTGCCGGCGCGATTTACATCCAGGAAAATGCGCCGGAGAACGTGGACACCAAGCGCGCGCTGTTTGCCGAACTCGACAGCGCGGCCGATTCCGGCGCCGTTCTTGCGAGTTCCAGCACGGCGATTTTGCCCTCCCTGTTTACCTCAGGCGTCCGCGGCCGCGCGCGATGTCTCATTGCTCATCCGATCAATCCGCCCTACCTCGTGCCGGCGGTCGAGATCGTGCCCGCGCCGTGGACTGATCCGGCTGTGGTCGAGCGCACGCGCGCATTGATGGAATCCGTCGGCCAGGCGCCGCTCGTCATGAAACGCGAGGCGGAAGGGTTCATCATGAACCGCCTGCAGGCTGCGCTTTTGCAGGAAGCATTCCGCATGGTCGCCGACGGCATCGCCTCGGTAGAGGACGTCGATATCGGCATTCGCAAGGGCATCGGCTTGCGCTGGGCGTTCATGGGGCCGTTCGAAACAATCAATCTCAACGCGCCCGGCGGCGTGGCCGACTATGCCGGACGCTACGGTGAAGCTATGTATCGCATCGCCGAGACGCAGACAAAACCGCTGCATTGGGAAGGCGAACTGCTTGAGGGTGTGGCGAAAGAACTCGACCGCAAGACCCCGCCCGCTGCGCGGGCGCAGCGCCAGCTATGGCGCGACCGGCGGCTGATGGCGCTGATGCGTCACCTGGCCGAGGATGAAGACGCGTTGGGCGCATAGCGTGCGCGATTTTCTTGGCGGGACGAGGTGTCGCGCCCCTGACAGGCCTGCCTCCTGCTTCGGAGCCCTTCCTCCATGTTCCCACCCCCGCAGATCATTGCGACGGAGGTTTTCGCCGAGGTTCCGGCGCATCTTCGAAAGTCGGGCTCGACGTCCTGGACTCAGGTCAATCGCGCCGGACGTCCGACGCATTCGTTTCTGGAAGGGCCGTCTTTCGACCGTGCCGGCAATCTCTACGTCGTCGATGTGCCGTATGGCCGTATTTTCCGGGTCTCGGCGACCGGCGAATTCACCCTCGCCGCCGAATATGACGGTGAACCCAACGGGCTCAAAATCCACAAGGACGGTCGAATCTTCATTACCGACTATAAGAATGGGTTGCTGACGCTCGACCCATCAAGCGGCAAGGTGACGCCCTTGCTTGAGCGGCGACGCTCGGAACGCTTCAAGGGTTTGAACGATCTGTTCTTCGCCGCGAACGGCGATTTGTACTTTACGGATCAGGGCGAAACGGGCCTGCACGATCCGACGGGCCGCGCCTATCGCATGACGCCGGAAGGTCGTGTTGACCGCCTGATCGACACCGTCCCCAGTCCCAACGGATTGGTGATGGATCTAGAGGAGACAGCGCTGTTCGTCGCGGCGACACGCGGCAACGCGATCTGGCGACTGCCCAATCCGCAGGAAGGCAGCCCGACCAAAGTCGGCGTCTTCGTGCAACTCTCCGGCGGTCCCGGGGGCCCGGACGGGCTGGCGCTTGATGAGGACGGCAATCTGGCCGTCGCGCATGTCGGCCTCGGCTCGGTGTGGCTCTTCGACCGATACGGCCAGCCGCTCTATCGCGTTCAGTCCTGCCGCGGCCGGTTGACGACGAACCTCGCCTATGGCGGCCCCGAACGGAAGACGATGTTCATTACGGAATCGGAGACCGGCGCCATTCTGCGCGCGGCTATGCCGGTGGCCGGAAAGGCGATGTTCTCCCATCAATCCTGAGCCGGCGATCGGCCGGCGCGTTGCCCCGCCGGCCACCGCTCGTGCGGGCTCGTCTCAGGACGGCATCTCCATGTCGATCGCGCTGGCTTCGAAGCCGCCGCCATCGACCCTCAGCAGATGACCATTCATGAAGGACGCCGCATCCGAACAAAGGAACAGCACGACCTTTGAATGCTCTTCGGGTTCGCTCAGTCGCTTGGCCGGGACAAACCGGGTCACGATTCGCTTGGCCTCAGCCGCTCCTCCAAACATGCCATGCAGCAATCCGGTCATCACCGGTCCCGGCGCCAGCGCGTTGATGCGAATATTCTTGCGCGCCACTTCAAAAGCGGCCGAACGGGTCAATCCGGCGACCCCGTATTTGGTGGCGCAATAGACCGCGGTACCGGGGAAGGCGAGGTCGCTGAAGAGCGATGCGGTGTTCACGATGGCTCCGCCGCCGTGTTCCAGCATGTGGGGAATCTCATGTTTCATTCCGAGAAAGACGCCCTTCAGATTGACGTCCAGCAACTGATGATATTCAGCCTCTGTCATCTCGTACATTGGCTTGTTAGGCCCGGGAATGCCGGCGTTGTTGAAGGCGACGTGAATCCGCCCGAAGCGAGCGATCGTCTTCTCCATGACCTTGCTTATGTCGGCGTCGCGGGTGACATTCGCCTCCACGAACTCGACGTTGGCGTTTCCTGCGCTCTTGATCTCTTCGACAAGCGATTTTCCATCGGCCTCGCCGAGTCCGGACACGAAGACCTTGGCCCCCGCCTTGGCGAAATCCTTGGCGGTGGCGCGGCCGATGCCGGTCGTCCCGCCGAAAATGACGACCGTCTTGCCGGTGAAATCATAGGCGACTGTGCCCGCGAAGGCCTTGTTGGCGACCATTTGCTTCTCTCCTCTATCAGCGCGTCGCTCTTCGACAGCTGCTTGTTGACGTCAATCCCTCCGCGCCCGACTCAGGCGCCGGCTATTTCACGATCAGGCCGCGCGTCCGATCCTGGCTGATCAGCACCGCGCCGATGACGACGAATCCCTTGATCACCAACTGCCAGTAAGGACCCATGCCCAGAAGATTGAGCCCGTTGTTGAGCACGGTGATGATCGCCACGCCGATCAGCGTGCGATGGACGCCGCCGCTGCCGCCGGCGAGCGAGGTACCGCCAACCACGATCGCGGCGATCGTGTTGAGCAGCAGATCGCCGCCCAGGCTGGGTCCAACCGCGCCGAGGCGCGACATCGCGAACACGCCCGCCAGGCCGGCGGTCATCCCCGACACCGTGAACGCGTAGATTTTGTAACGGTCGACGGCGATGCCCGCCGTGCGGGCGACCAGTTCGCCGCCCCCGATCAGCAGCGCGAAACGCCCGAACCGCGTCCGGACGCCGACGAAAATGAAGATCAGCCACAACACCACCGCGCAGAGCGCAATGTTCGGAAGGTGGGGAATCGATTGGCGGAGCGACAGCACATCGAAGATCGGTAGGTCGAACATGATGGTCGCGCCAGCCAAGATGCTGAGTGACGTTCCCGTAAAGATCGACAACGTGCCGAGCGTCACCACAAAGCTCGGTATTTTTCCAAGCACCGTAACCGCGCCGTTGAACGCGCCGAGCGAGCCGCCAATCAGCGCGCCGAACGGCAACACATAAATTCCAAGATCGGCCTTTGGAAACATTTGCAGCCCGGCGACGGTGACGGTCGCCACCAGCAACACGATGGCGCCCACCGAAAGATCGATGCTCCCCATCAGAATCACGAAGCTCGCGCCGAGCGAGGCGATCAACAGCGTCGCCGCCTCTCCCGAAGTCGCTGCAAAATTGCGCCAGGTGAAGAACGCCGGCGACGCGAAAGCGAAAACCACGATCAGAGCGACGAACACGGCGATCGGAAGCCAGGTGCCGCGATCCGGCACGCTCAGCAAACCGCCCGCAACGTCATGCTTACGTGGATTGGCGGAGGCAACCGGACTGGTCATGCTGGTGGGAGTTCTCGTTCAAGCCGCAGAGGGCAGCATATCCGCTATCAGGTCTTTTTCGGAAGGCTTGTGGTGCGGCGGCGCCGGAATGTCGCCGACCACGCGGCCGCGCTGCATGATCAGAATTCGGTTGGCCATCCCGATAAGTTCGGTCAGTTCATCGGTGATGAGGACGACGCCGACGCCCTGTTCGGTCAGCAGACGGATGTGCTGATAAATCTCCTCTTTCGCGCCAGCATCGACCCCTCGGGTCGGGTTGTCCAGCACGAGAACCCTCAGGTCGCGCTGCAGCCAGCGGGCCAGCACCACTTTTTGCTGGTTGCCGCCCGACAAATCCCGCAACGGGCCGCCCGGCGTTCCCGAGCGGATTCTGAATTGTCGGATGGCGTCACTGGCCGCCGCGCGCTCTTTCTGCAGCGCCAGAGCCCGTAGGGCGAGAACCGGTCGGCGCTCGGCAGGGAAAGATTTATCGCCAGGCTCAACGAAGGCACGACGCCTTCGACCAACCGCTCGGCCGGAACATAGCCAAGGCCCCCGCGCACCAGATTACGGATGCTGGGGCGCTGGCCGCAATCCGGCCAGAGTCACGGTTCCCGATCTTGGCGGATGCACCCCGGCGACCGCTTTGCCGAGCGCGCTTTTTCCTGAATCGAGCAAGCCGCCGATTCCAACCATTTCGCCTGCCCTCAGATCGAACGAAATGTCTGAAAATCCCACCCCGGACAGCTTTTGCACGCTCAAAATCGTCTCCTGCCCGTCGACCTCGCGCTGCTGATGGATGTGATAATAGTCGGAGGCGCGATCACGGCCCACCATCAGCCCGTGAAGCGTCTTCTCGTCGGCGTCGGCGGGGCTAAGCGCGTCGCATCATCGTCCGTCCTTCATGACGAGAATGGTGTCGCTGATCGCGCGCACTTCGGTCAGGCGATGGGAGACGAACACGAACGAGGCATGGTTTTTCATCCTCGCCAACAGGTCAAAAAACCTGTTCTCGTCCCTGCGGTCCAGCGCCGAAGTCGGCTCGTCGAGAAGAACCAGCGGGTCCTCGATCCCCAGGAGATGGCGCGGGGCCATGCAAGCGCGCGCGATCTCAATGGCCTGGCGCTTCGAAAAGTCGTAGGCGCCGGCGTTGCGCCGCACGTCGATGTCGAGCCCCGCGTCCTCGATGATTTGCTCGGCGGTCCTGATCATCGCCCCACGATCGACGAATTGGCCGAATTGCGTGAAGCGATGCTCCTGAGACAGCGCTATGTTCTCGTAGACGGGAATGTTCAGGATCAGCGACTGCTCCTGGAAGACGCGGCTGATGCCGATCGCGAACGCCTCGCCATAGGTCGGCGGAAATAGCGGCTCGCTCCGATAGGTCATTACGCCGGCGTCAGGCCGCGCAAGCCCGGTGATGATGTTGAACAGCGTCGTCTTGCCGGCGCCGTTCTCGCCGACCAGGCCGAATATCGACCTGGTCGGCACGCGCAGCTGACGTCGTGCAAGATCCGAATCGGGCCATAGCTCTTCGCCAGCCGCTACACCGGCAGCAGCTCCGCAATATTCGCCACGACTTCCGACGCCACCGGCTCACGCCTTCTTGTTCGGCGACGGGCCGAACATGTCGATCTTGTAGTGAGCCTTGTATTCGGCGGCGACCTTCTCCATTTCGCCGCTCTTCTTCGCGTCGAGATATTCCTTCGGGTATTGATAATTGTCGGGCTTCTTGATGCCGCCCCACTCGACGTCCATGTCGAGCGGCGTCAGCAGGTCCTGCGGGTCCCAATCGTTGGGGTGCAGCACTTTCGACATCAGCTTGTAGTTGAACGGCGCGACGTCGCCGTTGTCGACGTAGCGCTCGAGATACTGGTCGACGTTTCGCCGTCGTCATGATGCGCGAACCCCACAACATCATGCGTTCGGAGGCGCGCGGCTTCCAACCTTGCATCACGTCGTGGATGCGCGACGTCATCATCGCGCCCATGTATTGCGGCACGTTGGCGGCGGTGCAGAGCAGGTAGCCGGCCTTGATCGCTTGCGCCGCCTCGGGGTTTCCGTCGCCAGCGGAGGCGAGCAGCACGTCGGCGCCGGGTTGCAGCCCGAGGCTCTTCAGCACCGCGATCGCGCCCTGCGCTTCTTCGTCGTTGGCGGCGTAGATGCCGACCGCGTCGGGATGGCGGGTCATCAGATCTTGCGCCGCTTTGTGCCCGTCCTCCATGTTGAAATTGCCGGGCAGCGCGTCGGCGAACGCGAATTCCGGAAAGTCCTTGATCGCGGCCATGCGGCCCTGCTGGCGCACCACGTCGATGACGAAGCCCGGGATGCCGTCGAGAGCGATGATCTTGCCCTTCTTGCCCTTTTTGCGAAGCTCCGTCAGGAGCATCGTGGTGATGTCCTTGGCCGCGTTGAAGTCGTCGGGGCACGAATAATAGGTGTAGTATTCGCCAGCGTCGAAGGGGGAATACCACGGCAGCGTCGCCCAAACGTTGCCCATCCAGATCTTGTTTTTCTGGCACTCTTCGGAAATACGCTTGATGTTGCTCGCGTCAGGCGGGTTGATGATAATGCCGCCCAGGTCGCCGGCGACCTGCAACTGCTGAAACTGGTCGTATTCCTTGTTGCTGTTGAACTCGGCGTCGAGCGACACGCTCTTGGCGCCGAGCGCGGCGGCGGTGTCCTGCACCGATTTGCTGACGGTGCGGCAATACTGAAGCGTCGCCGAGAAATACATGTAGGCGATTTTGCCGTTTTCCGCCGCGACCGCGGTGATCGGGGCGCCGATCAATTCGCCGGCGAGACCGGCGGCGACGCCGCCAGCGACCAGCTTGGCAAAGTCGCGACGCGAGACGCCGGTGGCGTCGAGCCGGTCGAGATGGCCATCGATAACCTTCTTGTCCGACAAATCAATGATGCGCATGAGTTACCTGTTGTTTAGGGCTGGGGACAAGTTGCGCGGCAGGTGCGGTCGGACTCGCCAAACGTCAACCCGGGGCGCCTTTCACATTGGGATGCCTTGTAGTCATCGAAGGCGTTCACGATGTCTGGTCGTCGACGAATTGCGTTTTGGATCAATCGGGATCCGCGACGCAAAGGCCGGTCAGAGCTTTAGAGTTTCCGAAAAATGGGTGTCCCGGTGAGGCGCCCGCCACTTGGATTCGACAGGCGCGCCTCATTGAGCATCCACTCCCCTTATCCATTAATCCGTCGTATTTTCGTGCCCATTGAGCGGGGACAATTCGACTTGGTGTTAGCGCTATCATGATTATTCGGCGCCTGCAAGAGCAGGCCTCCGGAGTGCCAGGGCTCGGGAGTCAGGTTAGCGGGGATTGGGGATTGACAGGTGAGGTGATCAATAGGCGCGCTGAATTGGAGGGCCGCCAGGCGCTTTCGCCGCTTGATTTTGGGGACCGATCGCGCCCTCCGGTGCTGCTGGATCATTTTTCGGTCATCGAGGATGATCGCGAACAATCGCCCGATCCGCCACGCTGCATGATTCGCGTCGGCTCCCCATAGGGATAAAGCGCAGGATTTCCGGGACTTCCCCGACCACTCGTCGCCAGCACACGTCCCGAGGGTATTGTCACGCCGTTTCGGGCTTGCGGGCTTCTGGCAGCCCGGTAGCCGAGGCGATGAGGAAAATCAGCTACGCCGGATACCGGTTCCCGCCTGAGATCATTCATCAGGCGATCTGGCTCTATCTCCGGTTCACCCTGAGCTTTCGCGACGTCGAGGATTTGCTCGCGGAGCGCGGGATCGCGGTCTCCTACGAGACCGTCCGCCGCTGGGTGAACCATTTCGGGCCGATGATCGCGGCGGATCTGCGCAAACGCCGCCCCGAACCCGCATCGACTTGGCATCTGGACGAAGTCTATCTGAAAATCGATGGCCGGATGGTTTATCTGTGGCGCGCCGTCGACGCCGAGGGCGAAGTCCTCGACGTGCTGGTCCAGTCCAAGCGTAACAAGCATGCCGCGCTGAAACTGATGCGCAAGCTTCTGAAGAAATACGCCTTCGTTCCCGAGCGGTTGGTCACTGACGACTTGCGGTCATATGGCGCCGCGGCCCGCGATCTCGGCATCGAAGCCGCCATGAGCGCGGTCGATGGAAGAACAATCGGGCCGAGAATTCGCATCAGCCGACCCGACGACGGGAGCGCAAGATGCAGCGCTTCAAGAGCGCGGCTCCGCGCAGAAATTTCTCTCAACCCATGCCGCCGTCTACAACACTTTCAACGTCCAACGCCATCTCACGTCAGCTCGAACGCACCGCACGCTTCCGCGCCGCGGCGATGAACACGTGGCGCGAGGTAGTCGCAGCCGCCTGAAATTGGGCGAGGCGCAGGTTCTTCGCGCGCTTGGTTCGACAACGTGACAAGGCCCGCGCGACAGGGGGCACTGGCGGATCGCTACCCGCGCCGGGGCGCTGCTCGCCCACCGGGTGCTTG
>CAVPVQ010000010.1:0-13037 GCA_963709185.1 uncultured Alphaproteobacteria bacterium | reverse complement strand
CCGAGAGCTATCGCGGCGCCGACCCGTCGCTGTTCGGCCGCCGGCGACCGCATCGTGATCGGCAAGCATTCCGGCGCGAAAGCCCTGACTTTCGCCCTCGCCGCGCGCGGCATCGAGCTCGCTCCGACCGTGACGATGCGGCTTGTTGATCTCGTCCGACGCCAGGCGACACGCGACAAGCGCGCGCTATCGCTCGACGAAGTCGTACGCCTGCATGACGAGGCGCGCTGGCGCTCGCCACAGCAGCGCAGCCGTTCCGCCTGACATCCAAGGAAGGGTTCCCATGTCCTGCTCTCTCGACAAGAAGCCGATCGATCCGACCGACATCGCCAGGCGGCTGAAAGCCTCGTCGTCAGCCGAGGATTTCTTTGCGATGCTCGGCGTCCCGTATGACGAAGCCGTGTTGCGGGTCGCACGACTGCATATCCTGAAGCGGATGGGCGAATATCTCGCCGGCGACGATCTCGAGGGGCTTCCCGACGCAGTCGCCGCCGCGCGGGCTGCCGCAGTGCTTCAGCGCGCCTATTCCGATTTCGAGTCCTCGTCGCCGCTGGCGCAGCGGGTCTTCAAGGTGCTCAAGGAGCACGACCCGGACCGTCCTGTTCCGCCGAAGACCGCGTTCGTCGGGCTCGACGAGATCGCCCCTCTTCCTCCGCGCTGAAATTCGCGGCTTCATCTCGTCGTAGGATTTGAGGGCGGGCGGCGCGGTTTGCGCCGCCCGCTCTCGTTTCGCGCGCGGCCGTTCGAGACTTGCGACCATGGGGTGTCGCGTTCGCGACAGCGCCGCGTCAGACGCGCCGATCGGCAAAGCCGACACTCCAGGAAAAGCGCAGGAAATGCAGGCCACTCCGAGCGTTGGCGGCCATTGGCACGCCCTATGCGTAGAGCAATCCGAGCATCCTCGCGGAGGCGTTCATGCATTTCGTCGTCTGCATCAAACAGGTCCCGGACTCGGCCCAGATCCGCGTCCATCCGGTCACCAACACCATCATGCGTCAGGGCGTGCCGACGATCATCAACCCCTACGACCTTTTCTCGCTCGAGACCGCGATGCGATTGCGCGACCAGATCGGCGGCGAGGTGACCATCCTGACCATGGGGCCGCCCTCGGCGGAGGACGCGCTGCGCAAGGCGCTGACTTACGGGGCCGATCGCGGAGTGCTGCTTACCGACCGTTTCTTCGCCGGTTCGGACACGCTCGCCACCAGCTATGCGCTGGCGCAGGCCATCCGCAAAATCGGCGACGCGTGGGGGCCGCCCGACATCGTCTTCGCGGGCAAGCAGACCATCGACGGCGACACCGCGCAGGTCGGTCCCGGCGTCGCCCGGCGCCTCGGCCTCAACCAGCTGACCTACATTTCCAAGGTCGCCCGAGTTGACGCCGACAAGCGAACGATCGAGCTCGAACGGCGCGCGGAGGGCGGAGCCCAGGTGCTCTCGTCCGCGATTGCCGTGCCTCGTCACGATGCTCGAGGGCTCGGCCGAAATCCGCCGCGGCTCGTTTGCCGACGCGCTGCGCGCCGCCCGCGCCGAGATCGTGACGTGGAGCGCGGCTGACGCCGGCATCACCGATCTCCTGAAGTGCGGCCTGCGCGGCTCGCCGACCGTCGTCAAGCGCGTATTCGCCCCGACCCCGCGGGCCGAGAAGGCCAGGCAGGTCGAGGTCAAGCCGAAGGCGCGCGAGACCGCCGACGCGCTCATCGAAGCCCTGTTCGAAGCCAAACCCGCGATGGCCGCCGAGCTCGAGCAGCTCGCCGCCGGGTTGTGAGGAGAGAAGCGATGTCCGACGCGCCGAAGCCCGCCGCCGCGCCCAGCCGCGCGGCGATGAAGAAGGAACTGCCGGAGCACTTCAAGGCCTACAAGCACGTGTGGGTGAACGTCGAGCTCGAGCGCGGTCACGTCCATCCGGTATCGTGGGAGTTGATTGGCGAAGCGCGCAAACTCGCCGACAAGCTCGGCGTCGAGGTCGGCGCATTGGTCGTCGGCGCGCCGAACGCGGGAACGCGCGAGGCGGCGGCGGAAGCCTTCGCCTACGGCGCCGATGTCGTCTATCTGGTCGAGAATCCGATCCTTGCCGAATATCGCAACGAGTCCTACACGCGGACGCTGACCGAGCTGGTCAATGTCTACAAGCCGGAGATCCTGCTCCTGGGGGCGACCAATCTCGGCCGCGATCTCGCCGGCTCCGTCGCCACCACGCTCCTGACTGGGCTCACCGCCGACTGCACCGAGCTCGCCGTCGACGCCGACAAGTCGCTCGCGGCGACCCGACCGACGTTCGGCGGTTCGCTGCTCTGCACGATCTACACGCTGAACTTCCGCCCGCAGATGGCGACTGTGCGTCCGCGCGTCATGGCGATGCCCGATCGGCGAGGAAGGCCGCGTCGGCCGCGTCGTCGAGCATGCGATCGACCTGACCGAAGACAGCATCGTCACCAAGGTCCTGAAGTTCCTGCCCGACCGTTCGTCGCAGAAGTCGAATCTGGCCTACGCCGACGTCGTCGTCGCTGGCGGCCTCGGTCTGCAGAGCGGCGAAAACCTTCAGCTCGTGCGCGCGCTCGCCGGCGTGCTCGGCGGAGAATGGGGCTGTTCGCGGCCCTGCGTCCAGAAGGGGTGGGCGCCGGCCGAACGGCAGATCGGCCAGACCGGCAAGACGATCCGGCCGAAGCTCTACATCGCGGCCGGCATTTCCGGCGCGATCCAGCATCGCGTCGGCGTCGAAGGCGCGGACGTCATCGTCGCGATCAACACCGATCCGTCATGCGCCAATTCTCGACTTCGCGCACTACGCGGTGGCGACCGACGCGCTCCGCTTTCTGCCGGCGCTGACCGAAGCCTTCCGCGCCCGCATCTCTCCGCACGCCAAAGACCGGCTCGCCGGCTGAAGGAGGCCTGACATGGTCGAGAAATTCGATTGCATCGTCGTCGGCGCCGGCATGGCCGGCAATGCGGCGGCCTACACCCTAGGGAAGAAGGGGCTCAAGCGTCCTTCAGCTCGAGCGCGGCGAATACTCCGGCTCGAAGAACGTCCAGGGCGCGATCATGTATGCCGACATGCTGGAGAAGATCATTCCGGACTTCCGCGACGACGCCCCGCTCGAGCGGCATCTGATCGAGCAGCGCTTCTGGATGATGAACGAACACTCGCACACGGGCATGCAACGTTATGCAGTGGGCGAGATCTTCATTGCAAATCCGGCGGTTGTCCCAAACGCGCGGCGCGACGGATTTGAGGACAGCACGGCCTGGCGCGCCATCCGAGCCGAAGTAAAGCAGAAGATCGCTCGTCGTGTGATTACGCTCGTACGAGAAGCCTCTACCAGCCGCCGGACGCTGAAAACAATCTCAGCCGAGATTGACACTGTCGCGCGCACTTTATCCGCTGAGTGGCTTGAAACCCGTACAGCTAGCCGTACGGCAGATACAATCACGCGACTGTTGGGGCGCTTGAAACCGGAGAAACTTACAGGCGGTGACCCGAATGAAGTCGGAAATTACATCTCGCGCCTTAAGACTCTGCGCGACGCGTTAACCGAACTTCGCGCCAAGCCGAAGCCTCAGCCCGAACAGCCAGAAGGTATCACGCATGCCCAGGATGATGACACTCCGGAGCAAGCAACTGCAGATGTCGTTGCGGAAACCTCCGGTGATCACATAGCGGGAAGCCAGACAGGGGATCCTGATTGCGAGGAAGAGGAAGTTGACTACTCCGCTGCTGAAATGCTCTCAGCTTTGCGAACTGTCCTAGAGCGTGAGTTCGGCCCGGAAGCAACCCGTAGACTATTCGCCCTCGCTAGGGCCGAAGCTGCCACTCAACGATCCTAGTCCGTCCGAATCGGCGTTATGTGGGCGACTTTGGAGCCGGCGAAATATCCCATTTCGATTAGGCGCTCCCATCATCGACAAGGTTTGGCGTCATTGCAACGCCAGTGGTGCGCGTGGATGTACAGTCACACTAAAGGTCAAGTGAACCGCCCCGGGTTTGCCGGAGGCCATTTGGTTTAAGTTATGCCGCCGATGGTGTGTCGTCCAGCATGGCGTAGTAGCGTTCCTCGGCTTCGGCCGGCGGGATGTTGCCGATGGGCTCCAGCAGCCGGCGGTTGTTGAACCAGTCGACCCATTCCAGCGTGGCGATACTCGACGGCTTCGAAGGATCGCCATGGTCCGCGCCGGTGGATCACCTCGGCCTTGTAGAGACCGTTGATCGTTTCGGCGAGAGCGTTGTCGTAGCTGTCGCCGACGCTGCCGACCGAGGGCTCGATGCCGGCCTCGGCCAGGCGCTCGGTGTATTTGATCGATACTATTGGCTGCCGCGATCGCTGTGGTGGACCAGGCCGCCGCGATGGACGGGCGCCGATCGTGGAGTGCCTGCTCCAGCGCATCCAGGACGAAGCTGGCGTGGGCCGTCCGGCTGGCCCGCCAGCCGACGATCCGCCGCGCATAGGTGTCGATGACGAAGGCGACATAGACGAAGCCCGCCCAGGTCGCGACATAGGTGAAGTCCGAGACCCACAGCCTGTTGGGCGCCGGCGCATGGAACTGGCGGTTGACGTGATCCAGCGGGCACGGCGCGGCCTTGTCGCTGATCGTGGTGCGGACCGGCTTGCCGCGGATCACGCCCTGCAAGCCCATGTCGCGCATCAGCCGTTCGACCGTGCAGCGGGCGACATCGAAGCCCTCGCGCTTCATCTGCCGCCAGACCTTGCGCACGCCGTAGACCGCGAAGTTCTCGGCGAACACCCGCGTCGACCTCGGGCTTCAGCGCCAGGTCCCGCCTGGCCCGCGCCGACAGCTCGTGCGGGATCGCGCCGCTTGGCGACATGGTCGTGATAGGTGGATGGGGCGATCGGCAGGACCCTGCAGATCGGCTCGACCCCATAGGCCTCCCGATGATCGTCGATGAAGGCGATCATCGCTTGAACGGGCGGTCGAGCTCCGCCTGGGCAAAATACGCGGAAGCCTTGCGCAGGATCTCGTTGGCCTGGCGCAGCTCGCGGTTCTCGCGTTCCAGCGCCTTCAGCTTCTCCGCCATCTCCGTCGGAACGCCGGCCCGCTTGCCGCTGTCGACCTCGGCCTTCTTCACCCACTCATGCAGCGTCTGCGGCACGCAGCCGATCTTCTCCGCGATCGAAACCACCGCCGCCCAGCGCGAGGCGTGCTCGCCCTCGTGATCCAGAACCATCCGCACCGCCCGCTCGCGAACCTCCGGTGAAAACTTGTTGGTCGTCTTGCTCATCATGGCCCCATCCTCTCAGGAGTTGGGGCCTCCGGCAAACCCGGGGCGGTTCAAAGTATGCCGACTTTCAACTGCTGACCAGAAGCCGCACTAGTGTCTTGCCCGTGGGTACGAAGTCGGAACTAGAAGCAGCCAGCCTATGTTTGTTGACACCGATCTTCCCAACGCCAAGGGATTCGGCTTCTCGGTGTGTCGCTCTCGTCGCTCGGCGAAGAGGCCGAAGCAATTTCCCAGCTAAGCTTATCCCTATGACTTGCAGCGGGAACCGAGGGTCGGACCAGGAAGACATTATGCAGAGCATGCTCTCCATTCGATGCCATGCTTTTTAACATGCCGAATCGCAGATGTTGATAATGACTGGACGCGACTCGACCGTCCGGACACTATCTGTTGGCTAGAAATGAAACTGCGCGAATGCGCGGGAGTGCGGAATGTCAGACACCTTGGCCGGTCTTGTGTCCGGTGAGGCATTGAAGTCAATCTTCGCGCTACGCGCGAGGTCCATCGATCAAAACACCATTACGGCGGGCTCAGCAGAGACCTTGGAGCTTAAGCTCGCGGCTGAGGAAGCGGATGGTTGGCACGTCGTAAAGCGGAACAAACGGTCGATCCGGCTTGGCCGGAGTAAGCCGGTTGATCGGCAACTCGAAGACGATGTCTGGTCGCTGCTCTATAAGATGGGCTTTTCAGAGTTGAACGCCGATCGGAACTTCACCGTCCAGCTCAACGATCGAGCGCCGCCTCGACAACTCGATGTCTTCGCGAAGGATGATGAAACCGTCTTCATTGTAGAGTGCACGCATTCCCGCGAAACCGGTCCCAAGTCAGTGAAGGCGCTGCTCGATAAGATCGCCGCTGTTCGCGAAGACGTCGTGAAAGCGGTCCATACCCATTATGGCAAAGAGCCCAAATTAAAGGTCAAATTTGCAATCGCGACACGCAACATCGAATGGCGTGCCGCTGACCGTGCGAGGGCCGAGGCCGCGGGCGTTCCCATTATCACTGAAGACGATCTCGCCTATTTTCGACGGCTCACTGATATCCTCAAGACGGCCGCCCGGTATCAGTTCTTAGGTAGGTATTTCAAAGGGGAGAAGGTCGAAGGCGGCGAACGAAGGCGTCCTCGCCACCCGCGGGCGGGTTGGGCGCAGGACATTCTGAATTTCCTCATCTCTTCCGCCGCATGACCTTCTTCGCATCGCCTATATCAGCCATATGGCAAAGGCCTCGAATGACGATCTGGATACCTACCAACGCATGGTTTAAGCCAACGCGCCTGAATGCAATCGGCCGCTTTATCGACGACGGCGGCACGTTTCTCTGGGCAACATCGTCATCAACATCAAGCTCGATGGCATGAACTTCGATATTACCGAGAATTTTGGGGATACGGCGACGGGCATATTGAGTCTACCGGGACATATGGCTCCGCCTGGGTCGTCGATGGGCAGCACCGCCTTTATGGTTATGCATATGCAAGACGGACGGCGGATGAGGATCAATCCGTCGTGTCCGTTCTCTGCCTATGAAAACATGCCGATCCGCGACGAAATCCAGATGTTCGTGGACATCAACACCCAGCAGGTGAAGGTATCCGCAACCTCGTGAATGAAATTGTTTCGAGCCTCGACATCGACCATGAGATCGAAAGCGACGATTAGAGGCGTTGTGTGCGCGCGTGGCCCTGCGGCTGGACGCATTGAATGCTTCACCTGTGAAAGACCGGATTCTCACCGTTGCGCAGGATAAGGATCATTTCCGCTGCCTGACATTGACCTCACTCGCCGATGGGGTCGCCGAGAACAATCTGCTCGGGACACTTCATAAGATTGGGAAGGGGAGCACGACTGCTATTCAACCTGGCCCGCTCGCGGAGCTGAGCGTCACGCCCTTACTGACACTTGAGAAGGCAAGCGAGACATTATCGGGTTACTTCAGTTTGTTCGCCGATGCGCTACCTGAACATTGGTCTCTCGGAGATGCAAAGGGCGGTTATCTTTGCACCAACCTTGGTTTGCGCGCTCTGATGTTGCTGCTACGTAAGCTGATCCTATTCGTTGAGCGCGATGGAACGCGCACGGTTGCACTCACGGCGACCGAGGTCGTCGAGAGGGTTCGGCCACTGGTCCAACCAATTATTCACTACTTTGGGCATGCGGACCCTGCCGATGTCGCGCGTTTCCGTAATCGTGGCAGTTCGCTGGTCAGCGTAAGCCAAAACTGTTTGCAACTGATGGCTATCATTTACGAGGCAATGCCGAGTTTCGATCTGAAAGAAGTGCGCGACTACATCGAGAGCCAGGACGCAGAAGGGACGAAGCGCGCCAAGGATATGATCGACGAAATTAATCGAATTTTGTTCGACGACGTGCTGAAGACGCTAAAAGCGAAGTATGGCGAAGCGCGCGACGCTTGGTGGGTTCAGGGTGTGCCGAAGGCAGTGCGAAATGATTGCGACCGAAATTACAACGAGAATAATGGAGAGCATGAACGCTGGCGATATATGTATTTCGTGAATTACGCTGTCTCCCTATCAGGCTAGCGCAGGTTTCTGAAATGTTCTGGTATAGTGGTGCGCGGTAGAGTAGAATTGGCTGACCGATGATGGAGGGCGATATGGGCGGACTTCTCGAATTCGTGGGGCTGTTTGGCACTGAGGAACAGTGCATTGAACATCTGGCGACGCTTCGCTGGGCTGGCGGTTACGTTTGTCCGAAATGCGACGGACGCGAAGCCTGGCGCCTGAAGGCGCGGCCACGGGTCTATGAGTGCGGCGCCTGCCACCACCAGGAGTTGGTAACGTCGGGAACGGTGTTTCATCGGACGCGGACGGCTCTGCCGAAATGGTTCCTGGCGGCCTATTTGATGGGCCGGGACAAGCGCGGCGTCTCGGCGAAGTTTCTTGAGCGAGAGCTGGGCGTCTCCTATCCCACCGCCTGGACCATGACCCACAAGCTGCGCCATGGCCTGAACGAGGACGCTGAGCACCCGATCAGCGGCTTTCTGGAAGCTGACGAGACATTCATCGGCGGTCGGGGCGATCCGACAAGTCCCGGACGCAGCACGGAAAACCCCAACAAGAGCCTGGTCGTCGGGGTTGTCGAGAAGGTTGCCGCGCCCAAGAACAAGCAAGGCAAGCATGGACATGCGGTGAAGCGCCAGCATGGCTTCTACGCCGGCAATATCCGGATCGGCGTGCTGCCGGCCGCCACCGCCGCCGAACTCGGCGCCTTTCTCAAGACCAACGCCGCCGCCAAATCTCATCTGCTCACAGACGGCTTCATGGGCTACCAGGGACGCGACGCCGCGCTCGGCGACCACTTCAAGCATACGCCGGTGGTTCAGGGAGACGGGGCCAACGCCGCCGAATTCTTCCCGATCATCCATACCGTCTTCAGCAACATCAAGGCGTGGCTGGTCGGAACCCACCACGGCGTCAGCGCCAAGCATCTGCCGCGCTACCTGCGCGAATGGGCCTACCGCTTTAACCGACGCAACCTGACCGAGGGCCTCGACCGCTTTCTGATCCGCCGCGCCGTCGAATGCGCAACCATCACCTACGACCAGCTCATCGCCGGAAACGCCAGCGATGGGGCTAAACGGAATAGGCGAATTCCCGCTCACATTCTGCTACCTGCTTCAGCTTGATAGGGAGACGGAATAAATCGTCATTATAATAGAATTATTAATTCGCAATGAACCTTCATAATTTGGTAAACTTGGCACAATTGAAGCATTACACTCGCTCACCAATGACAGTTTGGGCGCAAATTTGTCCAAATAATAATTAGACCATGTCATGATGAGTTTGCCTCCAACGTGGCAGTCGGACTGTTTAAGATTCTGGGGTCGCAGAGTTGTGCGTGTACAGCGGAATCGTTTGGAAAAGCGGCGGCGCAAGGTTTTGTGAACGCTCGCTTCAGAGGTGGGAATTGCTCCCATTTACGTTTGTCCAAACATTTTCGATCTCATCTGCGCGAGGGTGGGAGATAGGTCGCCCATATCGCATCCTCCCCACAAGCAAATCGATCGCCAATTCTTGGTGAGGAAGATCGAGGGTGGAAAGAATTTCGACCACGTTCGCAGGGGCTGTCGGATCCCATACATTAGCGAGAAGAGCTGCCAATCCTTCGGCCCCGATGTACCCGCTCCTTTCCCCGATGTACTCGAGTGCGCGTTCGATCGCGTTCTCATAGCCTTGCTGGTTCAGGTCATAACGCACATCCAGCCTCACTGCCTCGGTCGAGCGCACTCATCTGCATTTGTTAACCGAATTGCCTGCGCCAGCATTGGCAAAATTCTCCATCCACATAGCTCTCTGAGAGATTATTGCAGCCTTGCAACTCGGAAAGGAAAAACTTGAGCGCGTTAGGGGCCTACCGTACCCCTCTGAATAATCGCCTGCTCTACGGTCGCTGTCCGAAGGGTACGGTTTAGTCAGAATTTCGACTTCACATTCGCCTGTCCGTTTTGATCGAGAATGCTCATCGATTTTAGGAAATATGTGGCAGTCAAATCATTTAAGAGCTGGAAATGAAGGTAACTTTTACATCCTAGCCGCCATTATGCAGCGCTTTGACCCTGTGCGGAGCGTGACGCGCTTTTTGGCAGCCTGATTTTGGATTTCGCCGCCTTGCGGACGGCCGTCATCGTCACCGGCGTCGGGCCTGTGTTTGCGGTAGCAGAGGTTTGCGGTTTGAAGGAAACGGGTTCGATTCTGGGGGCGTGACGCCCGGTTTGTTACGTGACGAGGCGTGGGATTCGTCCGAGGACGATGGGCAGAATGACCTGGGCGGGGCATGAGGTCGGCAGATGGAGCCGGATCATCGTTTTCATTTCGACGACGCGGGCAGCGATTTTGATGAGGCTCAGACGCAGCGTGTCGAACTGGGCGACGCGCCACACTGAACGCTTGGGCATCGAGGCGCGCAGGCCCCACATCAACCAATAGGCTCCGGCATGCAGGAACAGGCGGAGCTGATTGGCCGTGGCCTTGGTGCAGGATGTGCGGTCGGCGGCCAGATGTGTTTTCCACGACTTGATGTGGTTTTCGGCCTGACCGCGCCGGCAGTACACGTTCTCATAAAGGGCGCGGGGCGCGCGGCCTTTCAGACTGGTGACGATGAAGCGCGTGTCGGTCCCTTGCGCGCCGGCTTCGACGCGAGCGACGATCCGCTCGACGCGGCTCCAGCTTGCGGCCCCGTCGTAAAAATCCTTGTAGCGCCGCGCCTTGCCCTCCTTCGGCGCGGCCTCGAAGCGCGCCTTGGTGCTGGCCTCGAGATCCTCGATGTGGCGCCGCAACGTCGGGGTTGGGGCGACACCCAGTATGTAGTCGAGGCCTTTGGCCCGACACCAGTCGAGAACTTCGGGGCTGCAATAATGACTGTCGCCGCGCAGCACAATCTTGGTCTTGGGCCAGTTGGCCCGGATCGCCCGCACCAGGCGGCGTAGGAAGGCGCGGATTTCCTTGCCGCCTGGCCGTCTGGCGGGACGCAGCACAGCCGTGATGAAGCGGCCCTCGCCGTCGAACACGACGATCGGCTGGAAGCCATATTGTATCCGGCATGAGCGCCCCACGTTTCGGAATTTCTTGTTACCTGTGCAGACTCGACCGATTTTGGGTTGGTCGGGGTGTGGGACATGGGCAGCAACGATGATGAGGATAGTGCTGAGCACGGTGCTCAACACATAGAAGTGGGATTTGGCAGCCGCCGGCGGGTCGAGGTGATCAGCGGTGTAGAGCGTCGTCGGCGATGGTCGCGTGAGGAGAAGGCGCGGATTACGGCGGAGAGTTTCGTCGCCGGCGCCAACGTATCTGACGTTGCGCGCCGGCACGCGATGAGCCTGGGGCTTCTTCACCACTGGCGGCGGTTGGCGCGGCAAGCGGGGAGCGGCGCGGAATCGACGTTCGTTCCGCTTCTTCCACTGGAAGATACGCGCGAAGCGGGATCGAGCGGCTCTGGAGCGATGATCGAAATTGCGCTTGGCGGGGCGTGCATCCGGGTTCGCGGTCGGGTCGACGGCGCCGCATTGCGGACGGTGATCGCGGCGGTGCGCAGCGCATGATCGCGCTGCATGGTGATTTGAAGATATTGGTGGCGACACAACCGATTGACTTCCGAAAGGGGGTCAATGGACTGGTCGCGCTGGTGGCGCAGGCACTTCAATCCGATCCCTATTGCGGGACGATCTTTGTCTTCCGCTCGAAACGCAACGACCGATTGCGGATGCTGACCTACGACGGCAGCGGGATTGTCCTGGTGAGCAAATGGCTCGAGGCTGGACGTTTTACCTGGCCACCGATCCGGGAGGGTGCGATGCGTTTATCGGCGTCGAAAATGGCGATGTTGCTGGATGGGCTGGACTGGACCCGGGTTGCGCAACCGGTGGTGAAGAGGCCGACAAAGGTGGGCTGAAGCTACTGTTTTTGCTTGGAAAATATGACCATATCGGGTACATTTTGGTATGTCGCGTCTGCCCCAAAACTTCCCTCGAGACCCCGATGTTCTGATCGCAATGGTGATCGAGCGCGACGTCGAAATCGAGCGTTTGCAGACGATGCTGAAGACGGCAAACGCGCTCATCCACGGCTCGCGCTCGGAGCGGTCCAGCGTGGTTCTCGATAACCAGGGTCTCTTGGATCTGGGCGATCTGGTGCGGGACGTGACGCCTCGGCCCGCTAACGATGAGGGACCGGTAGGTTGTGGGATTGATCCGCAGCGCAAGATCCGCAAACCGGCCCGGCGCAATATCGGCTATCTGCCCAAGCACCTGCCGCGGGTCGAAGAAATAATTGAGCCTGCAAGCACCGACTGTCCCTGCTGCGCGGGCAAGCTGCACCGGATCGGCGAAGAAACTTCCGAGGCGCTGGACGGGGTGCCCGCCACGCTTCGGGTGTTGCGCACGATCCGCCCCAAATACGCCTGCCGGTCCTGCCAAAGCGCCGTGGTTCAGGCTCCGGCGCGGGCGCGGCTGTTGGACGGCGGCATGGCGACAACGGCGCTGATCGCCAATGTCGTCGTATGGAAGTTCGCTTGGCATGTTCCGCTCCACCGGCAAGTCCAGATCCTGGCCGGCCAGGGCGTTCATCTCGATCGCGGCACTCTGGCGCTCTGGGTCAAACGGACCGCGTGGTGGCTCAAGCCGCTTTACGATCTTCAGCTGCGCGAGATCCACCGCTATCCGCGGATCTTCTGTGACGAAACGCGGATGCCGGTTCTGGAGAAGGGCCGAAAACGGGTCAGGATCCACCAGTTCTGGGCGCATGCTGTCGATGACAGAGCCTGCAATGGGCCGGCACCGCCGGCGGTCGTCTATATCTTCGCCAAAACCCGCAGTCACCGTGAGATCAAGAGCCAGTTGGCTGACTACCAGGGCATAGTTCAGGTCGATGCGTATGGGGCCTATACAGCGCTTGCCAAGGCCGGGCGTTCACCTGGACCGATCACGCTGGCATTCTGTGTCGCTCACGCCCGCCGCAAGTTTATCGAGGTTTATAAGAAGACCAAATCCCCTGTGGCGCGGGACACGATCGAACGTCTGGCCAAGATCTATGCGATCGAGGCTGAGATCCGCGGCACCAGCGTGGCTCACCGCTTAGCGGTCCGCCAGGCCAGGACGGCTCCGTTGATGAACGATCTGAGGACGATGCTCGATGATGTCTTGGACCAGATCTCCGCAAAATCCACCTTGGCACTCGCGATCAGATATACCCTCAACCATTGGGCGGGATTGACTGCCTTCCTGAATGACGGCCGTATCGAGATCGATTCCAACACAGTCGAGCGAACGATGCGTGCTG
>CAVPVQ010000009.1:0-8745 GCA_963709185.1 uncultured Alphaproteobacteria bacterium | reverse complement strand
CGCGGTGATCAGCGCGGCGAGCGTTGCATCGTTCGGCGAGTTCTGTTGACGGCAACCCGAGCCACGCTTTGAGGGCCGCCAATGTCGTGAGGTCGTTGGGGGACATTTGCCGCCTCGCCGTTACGCGGTCGGTGAAAGAGCGCGACAGTCGCCGCGTGCGAAAGCGCGCGTCCCGCGCGCCTTCGCGGCGACGTCAGCCGTTGCCGATGTTGGTGAGGATGCCGAGGCTGAACGGCGCGTAGATCGCCAGCACTTCTTCGGCGTAGACGCCGAATTCCCGGCGACGGTGCCCACCGGCCACTCGACCCGGTAATAGTCGTGGCGGATCAGCATCTCGGCGACATTCGGGACTCGTTGGACTGGTACCGATCGGAAGCTGCTCGCCCATGCGACATCGTGCCGGGCGGCAGATCGGGATGAATCCGGATTGGAATATCCAGCCGCCGGCGAGCTGAACGGATTGTAGTAGCAGCGCACGACGCCGGAAGCCGACACGCCGTAAGGGCCATCGCGTTCGCTGTCGGCCGCGATATTATAGAGGATCAGCGGACCCGAAGCGGTGGCCAGCACTTGGTGGTGATGTTCTTGTGTTCCTGCGCGTTCACGTAGATCACCGTCGGGGACACCCGATAGGCGTTCCACATCGTGAGCATCATGTTGTCGATCTCGATGACCGAACCGCGGCCCGACGTCGTGAGGAAGTGCCCGTGCCCGCCGGTCCCGCGCTCAGCGCCTGGACATAGGCGCTGTTGGTGGGATTGAAGCCGATCGTCAGCAGGCCGTCGAAGGCGAGCGTCGAATTGCGCGAGCAGTCGGCGGAAATGGCGCTGATCGCCTGCTGTCCGGTCGCCAAGGGCGCCGATCGCGAACCTATTGATCGTCGTGATCGCCTGCAGCGTTTCCGAGCCGGCCGTTCCGACATACCAGGCGTAGGCGACGGCGCCGTTGACCACGGGAACCGTGGCGAACAGCGTCTCGCCGAGCGTGACGGCCTCGGTGGCGTTCGCGCTCTTGTTCGAGGAGCCGCCGTTCAGGCTGTAAGTGTTGCCGTCGTTGCCGGTGATCGTCTTGGTCGTCGCGACGCCGGCGGCGACCGACGAGTTGCCGTAGCCCTCAAAAGAGAGCGCGACGACGATCACCGAATAGGTGGCCGCCGACAACGTCGCGCCGGTTCCCGATGCGGCGAGGGTCGGTGTCCCCGGCGTCCCCAGCGCCAGCGAAGAATTGCCGCCGAGCAGGCCGGTCTCCTCCTTGCGCATGGTCTTCTGCAAGAGCCGCAAGGTCGCGGTGGCGTTGATGTCCTCATAGCCCTGGCCGGCGGCTTCCGCCTCGAAGGTCACCGTGTCTTCCTCGCCCAGTGTCATGTAGGACGCGACCTGGAGATTGGCGGCGTAGGACATGCTCGCGGTGCGCTGACCCTCTGGCACCCACCCCATCGCATCGAAGCCGGAGCCGGTGATCGCCGAGATCGTCCGCCAGCGCGCGGCGTCGCCCGGGTTGAGACGCTGCACGCGCGGGATCGCGTTGCGCAGCGGCGTGATCGTCGGATAGAGGTTCTTGGCCGGCGCCTGCAAATCATAGGCCGACAGGCCGGTGGCGATCGTGACGTTCTTGGCGAGAGAATCCTTCATCAGCCCGAGCGTTTCTTGTGTGGTTTGGGCAATCGTCATGGGGCATTCCTTGTGCGGTTGGAGGGAAGGCGGCGTCGAAAGGGCGTGCGCGGACGGCCGCTGCTCGAGCGGGCGCGGGCGTGAGTTGCAAGGAATTCGGGAAGCCGCGTCAGTTGGGCGCGGCGCTGCTTGAGTTGCGCCTAATTTGCCGCTTGTGCGACGGCGGCTTCGGCGTCGTCGAGGAGGTGCTCGATATAGGTTTCGCGAGTTCAGTCGATCTCATCGAGACAGCTTACGATCGAGCGCGCATTTCGAAGCAGCCGCGCTTTCGTTTTCGCACGATCCAAGCCGAGCGTTGCCGCCAGATAGGCGACAATCGCCGCCTGCTCGCACCCGCCCGTGCGAACCCATAGCACCGGCTCTTCGTTCCGATCGAGGAACTCCAGAAATGCCGCCGTGGACACGACGGGAACTCACGAAAGGTACAAGCTTGGATCGCACGGATTGGCCAGAATTCGCGCAAGCTCGCTCGGTGAACAGGCCGAGATGTCGAGCCACCAGGGGAGACTGCCGTGTAACAGGAGGCCGATCGGGAATTGGGTGGGGTAGAACCATGGCGGGGGCACGTACTTGAATTCGCGCAAGCACTGCAAAATTGTCCGATCGGCGTAGCGGTCTCTGCACTGATCGGCGAATACACTGGCTTGCGGGTTTTGCAACCCGGCGCTGCCGGTGAGATAGATTTTCGGAGTTCCGTAAGTTTCCAGCTTCAACACGTGCTCGACTTCCGACGTGCTCCATTCCCCGCGATAAGTCAGCCTTGCGACCTTCTTGTAGCCGATCTCGGCCAGGGCCGGCGCGAGGATATCGTCGAGTTTCTTACGCTTTGGATGAGACTCGCCAGAGGCCGCGGCCGAATGTTCCTGCGGTGGCGGGCTGATGCCCTGGCGGCTCGGGCGCGGCGAGCGCTCGCGGATTTGCTTGAGCGCGTTCAACATCTGCCTCGCGCGCGCTTTCTCTTCCGGCGACACTTCGCCGGGAACGACGCCGATTACGCCGGCGATCGACTGCGGCTCGTCGAGCGTCGCCGATCCCGAAGGTCCAAGCGGGGCTTGATCGACCGCGCCAGATTGTGGCGACGGGCTTTTCCCGGTGGGTTTCTTCATCCAGTTGATCCTTAGTCGAAGCCGCCTTCGCCGGGGTGCTGATAGGCTCGCACGCGAATCCCCGCCTCGAGGAGCCTGAGCGCCAGACTGGCGCTCCCAAGATTGACCAACGGGCAATACGCGCAAAACGCCTCATACGCGACGCGAGTTATCATTTTATTGCCGGGCAAAGCCGGCGCAAAGCCGCCTCCAGTCGTGTATAGGGCGACGTCTTTGTCCACCTGCGATCTGTCGAAAAAAATCGTATCATACATCGTCGTTTTGACTTCGACGCCGATGTAAAAGCCTGTCACGGGATCAAGGACCATGAAGTCGTAAACGCGTGGGCTCGTGAAGCCAGGCACGTTCACCGCTACGGGACGGTCAGAGGCGATTATGAATCCATTGGCTTGATAGAGCGCAATTGCACGGGCGACGCCGGCTTGGTGTTGTGCATTGGGTCCGACGCCGTTGAACGGAGGTCTCCCAGCTTCCGCGGCCTGCGCTGAGCTGACAGCGCTAAAATACTGCGGCCAGTCGTCGGAATCGTCCGCAATCTGGACGCCCCGAGACCCGTCGTTAGAGGGGCTGTTCGGTGCGCCAGGGGGCGAGGCTGCATCGTCTGCGTCGTCGGCGTTGTCCCCGCTCGTCCATTGCCCGCTCTCGCGTCCGTTGCCGGCGGGCACGCGCGGCTGATCGGGGTTGTAGGCTCGAACGAATTCTTCTCCCGCCGTTTTTCCGATTCCGAGCGCCCCGAGGATCTCTCCCCGCGCCATGCCGCCCTTCATCAGCTCATCCGCCGCCGCCAGCCGCCAAGCGGCTTCCGCCGGTGGTTGCAACTTTGGCAGGTCAGCAAGCGCGAGGTAGACGAGCGCCAGCGGCGTCTGACCTTCGCTCTGCTTTTCAAGCGCCCCACGGATATACGCGAGCTCGGACGGCCCTATTGCGCGCCCGTAGGCCGCCGCCAGGAGCGCCGCGACGCGCGCCTCGTCGAAAGCTTCGCTGCGTTGATTGCGCAGAAGCAAGCCGCGATTGGCGAGGCCCAGCCTTGTCCCGACGCCGAGCACGAGAGCGTCGCCTTCGAATGTCATCGCCAGATGCAAGGGCGTGCGATGGTCGCGCGCTTCCCGTGGCGAATGAAGCTCGTCGACCGCCATGTTTGGTCTCGCGCATGAAGGGTGGTCGGCGAAAAGACCGACGAAGCAGGGCTCGACTGGCTCGCTCTCGTTATTCGGGCCTTGCGACTATTCCCCGCGCGTCAGAAGCCCGCGCTCGCTAGGTTCCAACTCGATCCGCCACCGTCTTCCGGCGCCGTCGCCTGACCGGCGTTTCCCTCGGAATTGGCGTCGATCGAGATCACGTTGGCGCGAGGGTCAGGCGCATCCCATCGCGTGCGCCACGCTTCCACCGGAGTCCGCTATTTGTCGCAGCCGCCTTCACAGCCGCGGCGAAATCGGATTGGCCAAGCTGAGCTTGGTCAGCGCGAGGGCGCGCTCGGCGGGCGGCAGCGTGGAAAGGCGCCGGATGGCGTCGTCCACCGATGAGCCGCCGTCGGCGCCCGCTCCATCGGCTGATTTGGAAACGGCGCGCAGGGCGGCCCTCGCGGGCTGCGGCTGCGCCTCGAGCGCGGCGATGCGTGAGGCGAGGGCGGCGAGGTCCGGAGCCATTACATCCAGCCTGGTTCGCAGCGCCGCCGTTTCGCCGAGCGCCTTGGCGAGCGCGGGGGAGGGGGGCGCCTCGTCGGGGCTCGGCTGCGAGGCCGGCGGCGCTGCGATCTTGGATGCGGAGGGTTCCGCATTGTCGGGCTGCGACGCGTCGGGCGCCGATGGCGTGTCGTCCGCCTCGGAGCCGATCTGCGCCGCCAGGGCTTCGGCCTCCGCGTTGAGCTTGCGGCTCAGCTCGCGCGCTGCGCCCACCAGTTGCACGAGGGCGGCGAGGCGTTGCGCCGCGGTTTCAGCCCCCTCGTCGTCGTTGCCCGACGTTGCGTCCTTGGCCGGCGCCGCCGAGGCGAAGGCGCGCTTCTCGGCGACGCCGTCCTTGATCACCTCGAACGTCGCCGTAGCGACAGCAGGCAGATCGACGAGCGAGATTTCGCGCGGCTCGGCGGTGTAGCGGGTGAGGTCGCTTCCGGGATCTGGCCAGCGGCGCACGTAGCGGCCGCCCTGGCTGAAGCCGGTATAGACGCCTTCCACCACCTTGCGCCATTCATCGTCGTCGACGATTTTCGCGGCGATCATGATGCGCTTGCCCTCGTCGTCGAAGGCGATGTCGGTGATCTTGCCCGCCGCGACGCGGCCGTGCATGGCGCGCAGCGCGCCAAGCGACTTGCCGCCGCTCGCCTCGTTCACCTCGGCCGACCAGGCTTCGTAATAGGGCTTGGTCGACTGATAGTCGCAAATCTCGCCGGCGCGATCGGCGACCTCGGCGGTGGCGAGGCCGTAGACCAGGCGCTGATCGACATCGACCTTGGTGATGGGCAGGAAAAGCTTGAGTTCGGACATGAGCACTCCAGACGAGAAGACGCGGAGGCGCCGCGCGGTGGGCGCGCCGCGCGGGGGATAGCGGACTAAGCAAGGATTCTGGCCGCGGCGATCAGCGAAGCGGCAGCTCGGCGGGGCGGAACTTGTTCGAATGGCGTGAGGCCGCGCACTGCGAGCAAAGGCCGGCTAACGGAAAGCCCGTCGGTTCAACGACTCATTTCGGTTGAGATTGAATTGGCGCCGCTTGTGGGGCCGGCAGGAGGAACTGGAAATGACATGTAAAAATCTGGCCGGTGAATTGCGAAATGCGCATTTCGAGCGGCCCTTTTAGTTTGGAAAAGTCCGAGCCGACCATTATAGGCCTACTCCCGCGCACGACCCACGCATCCGTCTCGGCGGCGACGGAGAGCGGCAATTGCTCTTTGAATTCGTCTTCGCCGTGTTCATTCACGAGGACCAGCTTCGCGATCTCTCTCGCGATCGAACTCGGTGATGAGTTTGATGCCAGCCGCACGGCGCGACGTCATGTCAAGATATTCGCCGTCCAACAGGAAAGGCGGCATCTTCCGTCATCCTCCCGAACCCGCGGGCGATGGCCACGCCACTTCCGACATATCGACTATGCCTGATCTCGCGTAACGATGCAAGAAAATGTTCTATTTTTGTTCTCACGCGACCGCGGCCAAGATTCCGCGCCATCGCCGTGTCGAATAGTTCCGGCACGCCTTGAACTGGTTGATCGTTTATTCCTTGGGCAGGGTCGCGAAGGTGTCCGGAGCGCCACATCAACCCGAGCGAAGAAAAAAACTAGCCGGGAGGCGTCGCCGAAGCCAGGCGCGTGACCCCAGGCGCGAGTCCACAGCGCGAGAAATAGCTCAACCGTCGGTCTTTAGATCCGGATAGAGATTTTCAATGGGAAATATCAGATCGCGCGCCACGTGGCCCATAAGGTCGCCAACCGCTTCGTTGAAACGTGATCTCAACTCTTCGTCGCCGATCCTCTCGACCTCGGCAAACATCCTCACGATGATTCCGTCCACGGATTTACTCAGGGACAGGAGCGATTTTGCAACACCCTTGTCCATCTGAGCTCCTGACAGCTGATTTGATAGTGCCAATCGTCAGTCGTCATCTTCCGCGGATCCATCCGCCGGCGCAAGACCCAAGTCGGCGCGCGCCTCCTCTACCGTCTTGATGCCGGAGCCGACGAGAATCTGCAGTGTCTGCGCCTGTTGCAACGGGTCGATCGCATCGTCGCCGACCCAGACGAATTCGAGGTCGGGCGCGCCGAAATAGGTCTGGATCACCCGGTCGAGCGCGTCCTTGATCCACGCTTTCAGCGGTGCCTGCCCTTCCTGTGCCTGCAGGCGCAACGTCTCGCTGGTCGCGCGATTGACGCCGCAGCGCAATGTCGATGGTCAGCGCGATCTGCTCGACCGAACTCATCCCGTAGAGACGGTGCGAGCGCGCATTGCGCAGCAAATAGAGCAGTTCGTCGGACGAGAAACCGGCGGCCGGCACGCCGTGCAGCACTTGTTGATACGCGGGGTCCGGCGGCTCCGGCGATCGCCCGTCCTCGGCAATCAGCGGTTTGATGGTCGACCCGTGGAAAGCCTCAGTCGCCTCCGTTGTCGCCCTCCACGGACGTGTCGGGCGCCGAGAGGCGGACGATCGCAGCACTCATGTCAGCCTTCGATTGCTCCTCCCACTGTTTGCGGGCGAATTCCGCCGCCTCTGGAAATGAAATATGGAAAATCAGTCGCTTTATCTGTCCATAGAGTTGCGCGATGCGCCTCTCAAGTTGACGGCGCTCGTTGGGGTCGGTTGGATAGTGGCGGTTGACCGGCGACGCCCGTGCCGCCAACATGTTCCAGAGTCGAGCCCCCGTAACGTGCGCCATCGGAGCGCGGAGATCGACAATGCGCTGCGTCCGCGCCCTGAATGCCGTCGTTGCTCTGGGGACCATTTTAATTGGCCAACTGTCGGTCAATCAGAGCGCCGCCCAAACCGCCTGGCGCCCGGAGTGGCGCCCGCCGGATAAAGGGATCGTTCCCGACGCGGATACAGCCGTCAGGGTCGGCATGGCAATCTTGAACGCCTACGGACCGAAAGCGAGACTTGAACTCGAAGAATACAAGCCGTGGTATGCGAAGCTCGCCGATGATGGCGCTTGGGAAGTACGAGGAAAGTTGCGGGAGGATTGGGTCGGCGGCACCTATGTGGTGGTCATTGCCAAGCAGGATGGGCGGATAATTGGCATCTTCCATGAACAGTAAAATGGCGGCATCTGTCTCCAGTTTCGTCAGACCCAGGAATTTTTTCGTCCGAACGGACGGGAATAGTCCATGTTCGGATGGCGCTTAGTTCTGCGCTTTGAGTTCGGGGCCGAAATAGTAAAACCCACCGTCGGACGCAACAATTCCAGGCAGGCCAATTTTGTCCGAAAAACCTCTGTCGCCCTCGCTCGGACCAGGGTAGTAAAACTGCGGCGCTCCATTATTGTCATGCAGTTGCTGCCCGTCGCGGATAACTGGCGAGCCCGTTGGGTTGGGGTGTGTGTGAAACCACGCGACAGCGTCGTCCGGAGGTAGTCCCAAAAACATAGAGCCTGCAAATCCTGTCTTCATTGGTGTTGTCGATACGACGCCGGTATCAGGATTTCGAAGGATATAGAATCCGTTTTCATTTGGGTAGAATGGATTCGATATCGAGGCCCGCCATGCCGACAGGATCGAAGATCGAACGGTTGGGTTATTTGCCAAGTCTTGGAGCGATTGTAGATCGGGTCTTTGAGGCTGATCTTGGGCGGTTGGAAAACGAGCCGGCGCGCCCGTTCCTTGCATGCTTCCATCCACGTATTGAACATGAGAATCGGTTGTGACGCCCGCGTCGTCCGCCGTCGTGAACCGCCCATTCGACGGGTCGTGGTACGGGTTGAACTTGCCAAGCCCGGCCATCTGGCTATGCGTCCCGCCCGTCGGCGCCAGCCCCAGATCCGCGCGCGCCTCCTCCGTCGACTTTATACCGGAGCCGACGAGGATTTGCAGCGTCTGCGCCTGTTGCAGCGGGTCGATCGCGTCGTCGCCGACCCACACGAATTCGAGGTCGGGCGCGCCGAGATAGGTCTGGATCACCCGGTCGAGCGCGTCCTTGATCCACGCTTTCAGCGGCACCAGCCCTTCCTGGGCCGCCTGCAGGCGCAAGGTCTCGCTGGTCGCGCGATTGACCTGCGAGACGAAGGCCGAAGCCGGCACCGAGAACGCGCAGCAGATGACGCGCGCGAGCCATTCGTCGTACTGGTCCTTCAGCGGCGGCTGGCGCATCTCCTGCAGCCGAAATTCCGACGGCATGAATTTGAGCATGCGTCGGCGCGCGAGATTGCCGGACATTAATGCGTCGAAGTAATCCTGGAACTGCCTGATTTGATCGAGCGTCCACTCCTTCGGCAAGGTCGCGAACGCGTCTGGCGCCGATCCCGCGCGATAGTAGTCAAGCGTCGCAACGTCACGC
>CAVPVQ010000008.1:0-237594 GCA_963709185.1 uncultured Alphaproteobacteria bacterium | reverse complement strand
AGATGAGCGAGCTGTCCTATGTCCTCGAGCTTTATTTCGCCAATGAGGATGACGAAGTCGCCGTCGAGAACGTGCAGACCGGTCTCACCGTGAGCCGTTTCGAGGGGCGGAGTGTGTCCAAATTGGCTGAACGAGGCGAAATGACAGGGTAATCGGCGGCAAATCAGGCGCGCGAAGCGGTCGCAGGGCCGAACGCGTGTCCGCGCTCGGAACTCAAAACCGCCGATCAGCCGACCCAACGGTCTTTTGCGAAGCGCTCTTATAGGCCTAGCCACCTGAACCAGTAAGGAAATCCTGTCAGCCATCGCAGACCGAACATTAAGGTGCCCCAACTGACAAACACGATAGCAAAAACCGCGATTTTGAATAACACTGGCGCCCTTGGCCACCTTTCACTGAACTCGTTCATTGCGCCAATGGGCAGCGCTATAAATCCGGCGAATGCCATGAGCGACAAAGTTGCGATCCACCCGGCGATGAACCAGCCCCATATTTCTTGAAATATCCAACCTACGGCGTGGACAAGGATCATCGCGCGCTACATTTTTTCGGTAGGTGTCGGCGCGGCCTACGAGCACGTACCAGCAGTCAGCCAAGAGGCCGTTTTCCTTATCGACAGACGTAATCTTGATGGCGTCCGCTCCAGCCCCATATGCCGCAATCTTCAAGTCATGCGTGAGTGCACCTTCGGTTGGCTCAGCGTCGAAGGCGTTGTGATGACATCGCCGTGCAACAATTGCCCCGGTTCTTGCGTAACCTGGCGAACTGTCGGCAAGAACCGTGATCGCTCTTTCCGCATTCCGACGATCTGACAGGGAGCCAACGCTTGGGTCTATCAGCGTGGAAGGCGTCCCTCCTTCGTCCGGTCCCACGCAGCCAATGCACGCTGCGCAGAGAGACGCCAACAGCGCGATTGTGAAAATGGGCTTGGCCACGGCTCTTTCACCTCCCCCTGGTGATCGGGGAGTTGAGAAGCCTCACAAGGAGAGCCGCATGCGCCTTTAGGCTCTCGCCCTGTACATACGCGCATGCCTCCCCGACCGTAGGTCGAGGAGTGCCTTGACGGCGCACTTAGCCGCCTTGTGAGGGGTTCTCACGCCCCAGAACGGCTAAAGAGCCGCTCCGATGGCGACTATATCAACGCTTCGTCAGAATGAAAGGACGCCGCTGTTGTGTGCTGCGGCTGAAAGCGCGCGCGATCATCGCGCCCTTGGCCGGCGTTCGGGGCGTTCAGCATCGCCGAAGAATGCACGCCCAGCGAGCGCTGTAACACGCGAGCGACGCTAGATAGGCCCGCCCGACGACAGGCGAGAAGCGCCTTGCGGGCGCATCGCAGAGTCGTCGACGCGCGCCTAAGACGCAGGTCGCATCGGAACCGCGCAAGATCGCCGACGGCCCATCATCCAAATGGACCGCCCAGCCCGCAGCGCCTCCGTTTTTCGACACCGGGGAGAACGGACCGTGTCCCGCGGAGTATGGGAAGACGTCTTCCGCAAACGCGGTATCCTGCTCGAGAACGTAAACGGTACGATTTGCTACCCAGATTGCTACCCAACTCGCTGCGATAGCAAGGGATGGCCCGGTAACCATCGCCCGATTTCGCTTGGATTTCCGCGACTAGAAGAGACCGCTTGGGATTGGCTGATAGGCCAACAACCGAATTTCGAGTGCGGTGCATTCAGCCGCTCTGCCACCTCTCCGGCGCCGCGCCGCGGCCCTCGAGCCTAGCGCATGGTCGGCGCGGCGATTAGCATGAGCGGGATAGCCGCACAAGGCGCTTCGATCGCCGCGCGGCCGACCCGGCGCCCGTCACCAGGCTTCGAACGCGCGCTTCACCTCGCCGAGGAATCGCGCACGGCGTTCGGCGGTGGTGCGGTTCATGTCGTGATGGGCGAGATAGTCGCAGCGCGCGCCCGGCTTGATCAGCGCCCGCATCGAGCGCCTGACGAAACGGCGCGGCGGATCGCCCATCAGGATGGTGCGCAAGCGGCTGCCGCCATAGGTGCACACCGCCGCGAGCCTCCCGATGTTGTGCAGGGTCGGCGTATAGGAGCCGCCTGGCCCCAGTTCGAAGCTGACGCCGGGCAGAAACACCTTGTCGACGAAGCCCTTGAGGATCGCGGGAAAACCGTAGTTCCACACCGGAAACACCAGCGCCAGCGCCTCAGCGGCGAGCAGGCGCTCGACGTAAGGGGCGACCGGCGCGCGGTTGACCGTCTTGTCGTGATAGTCGATGCGCTCCTTCCGGCTCATCACCGGATTGAAGCCCTCGACATTGAGATCGCAATCGTCGACCTCGTGGCCGCGCGCGCGCAAGGCGTCGACCACCTGCCGATGCAGCGCCGCCACGAAGCTGGTCTCGACCGGATGAGCGTAGAGCACCAGCACCCGCATCGCCTCACGCCCCCGCCGCGCGCGCGCGTTCCTCGAGGCCGGGAAACAGGAAATTGCTTCCCGCGCGATAGTCGAAGTCCGGGTCCTCCCAGGCGATCATCTTGCCGGGATTGAGCAGCCCCAGCGGATCGGCCTGCTTCTTGAAGGCGAGCTGCGCGGAATCGGTCTGCTTCATCCCGCCTTCTTCGAGCGTATAGCGGTGCGGGTTGAAAATCGGCGCGCCCATCGCCTCGTGGATCGCGATGATTTCGCTGAGCCGCTCGGGCGTGGTGAAGCGCACCAGCGGCAGTCCGAAACAGGTGATCTCGCCGTTGAAGCGCACGAATTCGAGGTGGCCCATCACTTCCTCGCCGAAGCGATCGTGAATGGCCTTCACCGTCGCGAGCTGGGTCGGGAACGGATAGAGCGCCTGGAGATAGGTGATCGCCGGCTCGACGCGAAGCGCGCGCAGCGTGGTGTGGTTCCACGCCAGCTCGTAGTTCGGCGGCAGGCCCTTGCGCGCGTCGGGCGAGGCGAGCGAGGAATCGAACAAGATTTCCGCCGCCTTGTAGCGCCGCGTGAACGCGCGAAAGGCGTCGAGCGAATGGTCGGCGACCATCGCCAGCACGATGCTCTGGTCCTTCGCGACGAGGTGGCGGTGGCGCAGGAAATAGGCGTGCGGCGCCGGGCTCGCGATCACCGTGACGAGCTTGAGCAGCAGCCCGTCCTGTTCGCTGAGCGCGTTGGCGTAGGCGGCGGCGGCCTCGAAACTGGCGAAGCCGACGATCAGGTCGGCCCAGTCATAGGCCGCGGTCAGCGGCATTTCGACCGACGTGATGATCCCATTGGTGCCATAGGCGTGCGCCGCCATGCTGCAGGTCTTCGCCGGTCAGTTCGAGGGCGCGCGGCGTCGCCTCCATGGTCAGCACGCGCAGGCGCAGGATATTGCCGAGATCGCGCAGGCCGCCCCATCTTATCGATCCGACGCCGCCGGAGCCGCCGGCGACGAAGCCGCCGATCGACGCGGTCGCGTAGGTCGAGGGATGCATGCGCAGCTCCTGTCCACCGCGCCGCGTCTGTTCATCGATCGCCGCCATCACCGCGCCGGGCTCGCTGACCACCCGGCCCGGCGCAATCGACGTCACCTTGTCCATCGCCGCCATGTTCAGCACGATTCCGCCGGCGAGCGGCATCGCCTGGCCATAATTGCCGGTGCCCGTGCCGCGCGGCGTCACCGGAATCTTCAAGGAATAGGCCGCCGCCAGGATCGTGCGGACCTCGTCCTCGCTCACCGGCGTCACCACGAGATCGGCGATGACCGAATCGAGTTCGCGCTTGAGAATCGGCGAATACCAGTAGAAGTCGCGACTCTTCTGCCGCACCAGAACCGGGTTGTCCTCGCATCGGATGGGCCCGATCGCGGCGCGAAATCCGGCGATGTCATAGGTCATGGGCGGAGCCCCAGGCACGAGTCGAGCTCGGAATAGGCCGGCGGCGCCGTGCGCAGCGGCGCGCCGGCGCGCAGCACCGTCCGGTCGTCCTGCGGGCGCGCCAGCAGTTCGGTGAACGAGCGCGCGCGGGTCAGGATCATGTCGGCGCGGGAGCCCACGCTGAGCGCGCCAGCCTCCAGCCCCATCGCCTGCGCCGGTGCGGTGAACAGCGCGGGCGCCCACGGCTCGGCGGGATGATCGAGATGCAGGATGCGCGCGCCCTCGCGCCACACCTCCATCATGTCGAGATCGCCATAGGGGTAGAACGAATCGCGGGTGTTGTCGCTGGCGATCATCACGTTGACGCCCGCCGCCTTCAATTCGTGCAGCGCGGTGACCCCGCGCCAGCGCGGCGTGCCGGCGATGCGCCGATCCTGGAGGTAAAGATTGCACATCGGCAGCGACACCACGTCGAGGCCGGCCCGCGCGACCAGATCGATCGTGCGCTTCATGTCTTCTTCGCCCTGCCGGCTCAGCGAACAGCAATGGCCGACCAGCACGCGGCCGGCGAAGCGGTGATCGAGCGCCTTCTGCGCGATGACCGACAGCGAGACCGCCGAGGGATCGGCGGTCTCGTCGACGTGAAAATCGAGGTCGTAGCCCTTGCGCGCCGCCAGAGTGAACAGGACGTCGAGCGCCTCGGCGAGCGGGGGAACCATATAGGTCACCGCGCCGAGCAGGTGGGAGCCGTGGGCCTCGACCATCGCCTCGACGTCGCGCATATGCCCCTCGTCGAGCGCCAGATCGATGCGGAACAGCGGGGACGCCTGCAGCGCGATGCGCCCGCGCCAACGCTCGCGCGCCTCGGCGAATACCGGCCAGCTGATCCTCGTCTGCGGACCGAGGCTGTCGATGTGCGTGCGGATCGCCCCGGTTCCGTGCGCATAGGCGCAGCGCAGGCTGAACTCCATGCGCGCCGCGACGTCGCGCGCGCTCCAGTTGGCGAGCCGGTCGGCGGCGACTGTTTCCAGCGCGCCGGCGAAGGTGCCGTCGGGATTGGCGGCGCGCGGCCAGATATGGCCCTTGTCGAGATGGGTGTGCGCGTCGACGAACAGCGGCAGGACGATCGCGCCGCCCATCGCCAGGCGCGGCGCCGACGCCTCGGCGAGCCCCGCTCCGGCGGGCGTGATGGCGCCGATGCGCCCGGCCTCGATCAGCAGGTCGACCTTCGCGAAACCCTCGCGGTCGACGGCGCCGGTCTCGACGGCGAGCAGAGAGCGCGGAACCCTGGCGTCGAGCAGCGCAAAGCGCGGCGCGGCGGCGATCGCATAGAACCCGCCCATCTCACCCCTCGCGACGGCGGGCGCTGTCATGCCAATGGCGCAGCAACAGGTTCGAGACCGCGGTCAGCAGCAGGTAGATCATGATGCCGGCCACCGAAATCAGCAGAAAGGCGGCGAACATGCGCGGAATATTGAGGAGAAATCCCGACTCGACGATGCGGTAGGCGAGACCGGCCCCCTTGCCCGCCGAACCCGCGGCGATTTCCGCGACGATCGCGCCGATCAGCGCGAGGCCGCCGCCGATCCGCAGGCCACCGAGAAAATACGGCAGCGCCGAGGGCAGGCGCAGCAACAGCAACTGCTGTCCGTGCGACGCGCGATAGAGCTGGAACAGGTCGAGCAGGTTATGGTCGGCCGAGGCGAGGCCGAGGGCGGTGTTCGACAGGATCGGAAAGAACGCGACGAGGAACGCGCAGACCAGCACGGCGGCGTTGGAGCTCAGATAGATCAGCAGCAGCGGCGCGATCGCGACGATCGGCGTCACCTGCAGGATCACCGCGAACGGAAAGAACGCGCGCTCGACGATGCGCGACTGCGCAAACAGCACCGCCAGCGCGACGCCGCCGGCGACCGCCAGCCCCAGCGCCTCGAAGGTGATCTGCAGCGTCACCAGCCACGAGCCGGAGAGCGTCCACCAGTCCTTGATGAGCGTCATCAGGATGAGGCTCGGCGCCGGCAGCACGTAAGGGGGAATCTCCTTGTACCAGACGATGAATTCCCAAGCGAGCAGCGCGACGACGAGCGCCAGCGTCGGCAACACGAGTTCAAGAAGCTTCTGGCGGCTCATGCGCGCGGCGTCCCGGGCTTATCGTCAAGGGGCTTCGATTCCATCGCCGTGTGCAGCGCCAGCGAAGTCGCCCGGGCGCGGTCCGCATAGAAGGCGCCGTGCCGGAACTCCAGGTCGCGCGGCAACGGCGCGTCGATCGGAATTTCGGCGACCACGCGTCCCGGCCGCGCCGCCATGACGATAATGCGGGTCGACAGAAACACGCTTTCGTAGACCGAATGGGTCACGAACACGACCGTCGCGCCGAGCGAGCATTTGAGCGCGACGAGATCGTCGTTCAGTTTGCTGCGGGTGATTTCGTCGAGCGCCGCGAAAGGCTCGTCCATCAGCAGCAGCGACGGACGGGTCACCAGCGCGCGGGCGATCGAGACGCGCATCTTCATGCCGCCCGAAAGCTCGCGCGGATAGGCCTTGTCGAAGCCGTTGAGGCCGACCCGGTCGAGCGCCTCGTCGATCTGTTGCTGGGCTTGCGCGCGCGAGACGCCGCGCAGCCGCAACGGCAGCCAGACGTTGGAGAACACCGAGGCCCACGGCATCAGCGTCGGCTCCTGGAACACGAAGCCGAGCTGCGGGCGCCCGTTGGGCCAGTCGATGGCGCCGGTGGTCGGCGAGGACAGGCCCGCCAGCAGGCGAAGGACGGTCGACTTGCCGCAGCCCGAAGGACCCAGCAGCGACAGGAATTCGCCCTCGCGCACCTCCATGTTGAGGCCGGCGAGCGCGACGACGCGGTTGCCGAAGGTCTTGCCGACGCCGCGCAACGTGGCCAGCGCCGGCGCACGGGCGTCCGGCGAGAAGGAAGGGGGGAGCGGCTCAGCTAGCGACACGGCGAAAGTCCGATCCCCGGCCCGTCGGGCGACGCGCTGCGCGATGGCGGAGCGCCGGTCATTTCGGCCGCAGATCCAGACCGACGCCCTTGTCGACGAACTTCAGGGTGTAGGCCTTCCTGTAGTCGACGCCGGCGTCGACGACGCCCGCCTTGACCATCTGGTCGAAGAAGTCCTTCATCCGCGCGTCGGTCATCGCGCCGATGCCGAGCTTCAGCGTATCGCCGGAATCGGCCAGGCCATATTCCTTCATCTTGGCGAACGAAAAGGCGATCTGCTCGTCGGTGATGTCGGGATTGTCCTTCTTGATCGCGGCGTTGGCCTTGGAATTGTCGCCGTAGAGATAGTGATACCAGCCGATGGCGGAAGCGTCGACGAAACGCTGGACGAGATCGGGGTTGTTGTCGACCAGATCCTGCCGGGTCTCGATCGTCGTGGCGTAGGTCGAATAGCCCTGGTCGGCGAGCAGGAAGATATTCGGTTTGAAGCCGCCCTGCTTTTCGACCGCGTAGGGTTCGGCGGTCAGATAGCCCTGCTGGATCGAATTCTTGTCGGCGATGAACGGCGCCGCGTTGAAATTATACGGTTTGACGTTTTCGTCCTTGAAGCCGTAGGCGGTCTTCATCCAGGAATAGAACGACACCAGCCCTTCCTTGCCGACGAACGCCGTCGCCTTGGGCAGGTCGGTCCATTTGTCGAGCCCGACGCCGGGATGCGACATCATGATCTGCGGGTCTTTCTGGAAGTCCGCCGCGACGACGATGATCGGCAGCTTCTGTTCGACCGCCGAGAATCCGAGCAGCATGTTGCCGCCCATATAGAACTGGATCTTGCCGGTGGCCAGCAGCAGGCCGTTGTTGGCCTGCGGGCCGCCCTGCAGAATGGTGACGTCGAGCCCGTATTTGGCGTAGGTGCCGTCGACCACCGCCTGATAATAGCCGCCATGCTCGGCCTCGGCGAGCCAGTTGGTGGCGAACGTCACCTTGTCGAGCGCGAACGCCGGACCGGACACCGCCAACGCGCCGGCCAGACCGGCCAAAACCACAGAACGCATGTTTTCCATCTCCAGGCCTCGAGGGAGAAAGCCGCCCGCCGCGCGCGGCCTGATGCAAGCCGCACGCCATTCTCGACCTTGCCTTGGCCGTAGGCAAGGGCTAGCGGTGACCAAATCGCCGCCACACTGAAGAGCCCCGCCGATGCGCCGCCTGACCCCGGACAGCCTGCACCCGCCCTTCGCCAACTACGCCCATGGCGTCGAGGTCCCGGCGGGTTATCGCATCGGTGTTCTGCTCGGGCCAGCTCGGGATCGAGCGGGACGGCGTCGTGCCGGAATGCGTCGAGGCGCAGGCGCGCCTGTGCTTCCGGGCGATCGCCGCGATTCTCGGCGAGGCGGGGATGACGCTCGCCGACGTCGTGCGCCTCAACGCCTATGTCGCAGCCTCCCAACATCTGGCCGGCTACATGCGGGTGCGCGATGAATTCGTCGGCGATCCGCCTCCCGCCTCGACGCTAATGGTGGTCCAGGGATTTGCGCGCCCCGAATTCAAGGTGGAGATTGAAGCCGTCGCGGCGCGGGCGCCCTGAACGCGGCGGAACGGGAGAATCGCATGCTGCCGACCAAACTATGGGCCGAGATGAGCTGGAAGGACTTCCAGGCCGCCGATATGTCGGAAGTCATCGCGGTGCTGCCGGTCGCGGCGATCGAGCAGCACGGGCCGCATCTGCCGGTCGGCGTCGACACGTTCATCAACGAGGGCTATCTGCGCCGCGCGATCGAGCGCGCGCCGGCCGACCTGCCGGTCTTGTTCCTGCCGGTCCAGACGATCGGCAAGTCCAATGAGCATATCGAGTTTCCGGGGACGCTGACCTTTTCGTTCGAAACGGTGATTCGCGCCTGGATCGAGATCGGCGAGAGCGTGGCGCGGGCCGGCTGCCGCAAGCTGGTGTTCGTCAATTCGCACGGCGGCAATGTGCCGGCGATCGACATCGTCGCGCGCGACTTGCGCGTGCGGCGCAACATGCTGGTGGTCAATTCGGCGTGGAGCCGGTTCGGCTATCCCGACGGGATGTTCGGGCCCAAGGAGCGCGCGCACGGCATTCACGCGGGCGACGCCGAGACCTCGCTGATGCTGGCGTTCCGGCCCGACGTGGTGCGGATGGACGAGGCGCGTGATTTCGCCAGCGCGGCGGTCGGCATGGAGCGCGACTTCACCTGGCTGCGCGCGACCCAGCCGATCGGCTTCGGCTGGATGTCGAACGATCTCAACGAACACGGCGCGATGGGCAACGCCTCGATCGCCACCGCAGCCAAGGGCGAGGCCTGCGCCGATTACGGCGCGACCGCGTTCATCGAACTGCTCGAGGACGTCGCCTCATTCGATCTGGCGCGACTCGGCGCCGGTCCGCTGGGCTGACGCGTGGCGCCCAAGCCGAATTTCAGCGTCGAGCGCCGGCTGCTGCGCGACGGGATCGGGCCGATCGCCGGGGTCGACGAGGTCGGCCGCGGCCCGCTGGCCGGGCCGGTCGCCGTCGCCGCGGTGATCCTCGATCCCCGCGATCTGCCCGCCGGGGTCGATGATTCCAAGGCGCTGTCGGCGCAGCGGCGCGCACATTTGTTCGAGGTCATCCTCGCCAAGGCCGCCAGCGTCTCGCTCGCCTTCGCCAGCGTCGAGGAGATCGACGCGCTCAACATTCGCGGCGCGACGCTGGCGGCGATGGCCCGCGCGGTCAACGGCCTGGCGCTGCGTCCCGCGCTCGCGCTGGTCGACGGGCGCGACGAGCCGCCCGGCTGCGGCTGTTCGGCGCGGGCGATCATCGGCGGCGACGCGACATGCCTGTCGATCGCCGCCGCCTCGATCATCGCCAAGGTGGCGCGCGATCGGCTGATGACCCGCCTCGATGCGCATTATCCTGACTACGGCTTTGCGCAACACGTCGGCTATGCGACCAAGGTCCATGTCGCGGCGATCGCCCGCTGCGGCCTGTCGCCGTTCCACCGCCTGACGTTCCGGCTGCGGGGCGAGGCGCGCTGAGCGATCGTCAGTTGGCCTTCGCAGGGTCGAAATCGCCGCCGGGCTGCATGTTCAGGCAGGTCAGCACGGCGACGTAGCTGAAAGGAATTCCGTCGATCGGAGCGCAGGCTTCGCGCGCCGCGGGCCGCGCTTTCGTCCACCTGCTCTGGACCTTCTGTTGCGCCGCCCGTTCCTCGTTGACGCAATTCTCGAAGGCGTTGGCTTGTTCCTCGGGAAGGGCGTTCGAACGAACGCTGCGACAGATGCTTCCGGGGTCGATATTCGGCACGCCCGCCGCGAGCCCGATCAGCAAAACGAAGGGCGCCATGGTCGCAAACTCCAGCACTCCGGACATTGAAATCACAACCGCTCGCAGGGAGACAGTGTTTTTTTTACGCGCCTCCCGCAGAACGACGATTCACGCTCGAATTTTCGACCGCCGGTCGTCACGCCTAATGGTAATGCCCGCGCGCCCACAGGACGATGACGATGATGACGATCGCCAGAAATTGCAGGCCGACCCGCCAGCGCATCAAGGTTTGCGACGTGTTGCTCGACCCCTGGCGCAGCATGTTGACCATGCCGCGAACCAGAACAAACGCGACGACGCCCACCGCGGCGGCGACGCCAAAATTGGAAAGGCTTGGCATAAGACGGGCTTTCAGCGCGCAGGGACGGTCATGCTTATAGCCTCTCCGAAGGGGCTCCGTAACACCATCGGTCCCGGCAGTTTCCAAATCTGGCGAGCCGGTTAAGGCGGAAGAAACGATATTCGGGCCGAAAACGCGATCGCTGCAAATGGCGCCCGGTTCGAGCTAACCGAAGCTCCCGGAATTGTGCTATTCGAAAAGGCGCGATGCCTCAGTGGCTATCCCCGTTGTTTGGCGTAGCGGCGGGACTCGCGCTCGTCGCGGGGGCGATATTTGTCGCCGTCAGGCCGTATGTTCAGGCCCGACCTCGCAAACCATGGATGCCCGAGCCTTCCGATTCCCGGGACGATCGCAATGAGGCCAGCTCCTGGTGGAGCGGGGATTCCCATTCGCCCGGCGGAGACGGGCACGGCCTGTAAATTTCGACTCGATCCGCGGCCAATCCCCGACCCATAGTCAATCGTGCTTCAGCAGCCGTTCGAAATAGTCGCGCTCCTCGCCGGGGCGGTTGGGGTCGGCGAGGCGGCGGCGCAGTTCCTCGAGCACCTGCCGCGCGCGCTGCGCGGCGCCCGGCCCGCCGTTCAGGCGGCCCTCCGCTGAGCCTTTCATGCCGTCGCGGTCGCGACCGAGCGGATCGCGCCCCTCGCGGCCCGACTCGCCGGGCTTTTCGGTCGCCTCGACGCCGCCTTCTCCTTCGCCTTCGCCTTGCATTTGCTTCTGCAGGCCCTGCGCGCCTTCGCGCAAAGCCTCGAGCGCGCGCCCCTGCGCGCCGACCGCCGGACCCTTGCCGTTGCCGCCCGGCTGCAGATCGCCCTCCGCCTCGCCCATCGCGCCGCCGGCTTCGCCGAAACCTTTTTCGGGCTTGAGCCCCAACCCCTTCATCCGCTCCTGCAGCGCGTCGAGGCGGTCCCGCAGCGCCCGCTGGCGCTGGTCGAGCGGCGTCGCATCGCCGTCCGAACCGTCCTGCGAGGCGTCCGGCTCCTCGCCCGGCGCGCCGGCTTGCGGCTGTTGCTCACCGTCGGGCGCGGGCCGCGGCCGGTGTTCGCGCTGGTCGCGGCGGAACGTCTCGTCGCGCAACGCCTGCTGATCGCGCGTCAGCTTGTCGAGTTCGCCCATCTGCCGGCGCAATTCGCGCTCCGCCGGGCTGGCGCCCCGCCGCGCGCTCTTCATGTTCTCGAACATGTTCTGCAACTGGTCGAGCATCGCCTGGGCTTGCGCCTTGTCGCCGGTGCGGGCGGTGTCCTCCATCCGGTCGAGCAGGCTGTTGAGGTCCTGGCTGGTCATGTTTTGCGAATTGGCCGGCTCCTCGGCGCGTTCGGCGAGTTCGCGCGTGAATTTCTCGGCGGCGGCGCGCAGCTCCTTCATCAGCTCGCGAATTTCCGCGTCGCTCGCGCCGCGATCGAGCGCCTCGCGCAGCTTCTGCTCGGCGGCGCGCAGGTCGCGCTCGGCCTGCGAGGCGTCGCCGTCCTCGATCTGCAGCGCCATCGCCCACAGGAAATCGGCGACGCCGATTAGGTCCTGGTCGGTCCGCGCGTCGACGAGGCGCGCCTGTACCGATCTGAGGCCGAGATAGACGCCCGCGGGGGTCGCGAAGGTTTCGGGGGCGATCAGCAGCGCGTCGAGAGCGGTCGCCACACGGGAGCGGTTGCGGTCGGGGTCGAGCACCAGGTCGCGCCGTTGCTCGACCAGCGCGCGCGCCAGCGGATTGTCGAAACGGCGCTGCGGCAGCGTCAGCTCGGTCGGCTCGCCGGAGCCGTCCTCGCCCGCGATGTCGCGGGCGGTGAGGGTCATGGTGACCCGCGCGCCGGCCCACGGATGTTCGGAGAGATCGCCGGTGGTCTGCGCTTCGCCGACGCCATTGGCCCCGCCGGGCAGTTGCAGGGGCATTTTTGGCGGCTCAACGAGCGCGCGGCCGGTCGGCGCCTTGCCGTCGATCAGCGGCCTGGCGAAATCGGCCTCGGCGCTCGCCACGCCATATTGGTCGGCGAGCTTGTAGGCGAGGGTCAGCGATCCCCGCACATTGGCCTGAGGGCGCGCGGTCAGCGCGATGGTCGGTTTGCGGTTGGGAATCGCGGTGATTTCAAACGCCGACTGGGGCGCGCCGTCGCGGGTGACGCGCAGCGCCCCGTCGCCCTTGATCGTCCAGCGCCGTTCGCCGGCGGCCGGATCGGTCGGCGATTTGGGGGGCGGGACGGGCGCCAGCGCGCCCTCCGCCCGCGCGTCGATCGAATCGGCGCCGGCGCGCAGGACCAGGATCGAGCCGACCGGCGTGGTGACCTTCTGGGCGTCCTTGGCGCGGGTGTCGAGCAGGATCGGCGGCTTGCCGGTGTAGGTCGGCGGGTCGATCCAGGCGTCGAGGCGAAACCCTTGCGCGATCGCCGCCTCGCTTCGCCAGTCAAAGGCGGCGGCGACGCGCGCGTAGCGCTCGGCGCCGGCGACGAATGCGGCGCATACCGCGATGAGCGCGGCGGCGAAGCGCAGCGCCGCGACGTCCCGGTCGACCATGCGCGGCGCCGGCGGCTTGACCTCGATCGCCTCGATCCCGGCGGCGAGCCGCGACTGGTGCAGATCCCATAGCGCGCGGGTCGCCGCGTCGGCCCTGGAATTGGCCAGCCGGTCGAGACTGGACGAGGCCGGCTGATGCGGCGCTTCCGCGTCGCGGTCGAGACGAGTCAGCGCCTGGGCGCGGCGCGGCGCGCGCAGCAGCGCCAGCGGCCACAGGGCGCCGATCAGAGCGGCGCCGAACAGCGCAACGCCGGCGACGCGGACTCCGGCCGGCAGATCGAGCCACAGGCCGAACCACGAGGCGGCGAGGAAAAACGCGACAACCGTCAGCGCCCAGGCGATCGGCGGCCAGATGCGCTCCCATAATAGCGCGAGGCTGGCGCGCCGGGCCAGAAGCAGAAGCCGCGCGACAGAGCGGGCGCGCGCGTTCGCGACAACGCGAGGCGGGTCGTTCGGCGTCCTGTCGCCTTCGTTCAACGGCTTCTCCTCGTCGGCGGCGATTCGCCGCCGCGTTCCGGGCAAGCAAGCCTCACGCCAACCAAGGCGGAAGTTTGTCCAGGCCGATCATATCCTCGTATGTCAGGCGGGGGCGCACCACCGCGAACTCGGCGCCTCTGACCAGCACCTCCGGAATCAGCAGGCGCGAATTATAGGTCCCCGCCTGCACCGCGCCATAGGCCCCCGCCGACATGATGGCGAGGCGGTCGCCGGCCGCGACTTCGGCAAGATCGCGGTTCTGCGCGAGATAGTCGCCGCTCTCGCAGACCGGGCCGACCACGTCGACCTGGCGATGGCGCGCCGCCGGCGACGGCGCGATCACCGGCAGGATTTCATGGTGCGCGTCATAGAGGGTCGGGCGGATCAGATCGTTCATCCCCGCGTCGACGATGACGAAGGTCTTGGCGGCCCCGCGTTTGACGTAGATCACCGAAGTCACGAGAACGCCGGCGTTGCCGACGATCAGCCGCCCGGGCTCGAACAGCAGTTTGCAGCCGAGCATCCCGGTCCGGCGCTTGACGATTTGCGCATAGGCCTCGGGATGAGGCGGCGGTTCGTTGTCGTTGCGATAGGGAATACCGAGGCCGCCGCCGAGGTCGAGATGATCAATGACATGGCCGTCGCCGCGCAGGGCGCCGACGAAATCGGCGAGCCGCGCGAAGGCCTCGTCGAAGGGCGCGAGGTCGGCGATCTGCGAACCGATATGCATGTCGACGCCGGCGACGATCACGCCAGGCAGTTGTCTGGCGCGAGCGTAGACCTCGCGGGCGCGGGAAATCGGGACGCCGAACTTGTTTTCAGACTTCCCCGTGGCGATCTTGGCGTGGGTTCGCGCGTCGACGTCAGGATTGACGCGAATTGCGATTCGGGCGCGCCGTCCGCGCGCGACGGCGACCTCGGAGAGCGCTTCGAGTTCGGGTTCGGACTCGACATTGAAGCACAAAATATCCTCATCGAGGCCGTGCGCCATCTCCGCCTGCGTCTTGCCGACGCCGGAGAAAATGATCTTCTGCGCGGGAACCCCCGCTGCGCGGGCCCGACGCAGCTCGCCTTCCGAGACGACGTCCATCCCCGCGCCGGCGCGCGCCAGCGTCGCGAGCACGCCCTGATTGGAATTGGCCTTCACGGCGTAACAGACCAGCGCGGGAACGTCGGCGAAGGCGTCGCAAAACACCCGGTAATGGCGCTCGATCGTCGCGCTCGAATAGCAATAGAACGGTGTGCCGACCGCGCCGGCGATCGCGCTCAGGGCGACGTCCTCGGCGCACATCGCGCCGTCCCGATAGGCAAAATGATGCATGACGCTCTTAGTTTTGAGATCGTCCGCCGTACGCCGGCGAAGCGGCGGCGGCCGGACCTTCCGCGCGTTCGATCATAACAGGAAATCAAGAAAGAACGGCTGTTTCGGCGGCTGGACGGGCTTCGGCTTGTGAGCGACTTGCGGGTGCTCGTCGCCATTGGCCTGCTTGGCGGCGACGGCGTTGGGATCGGGCGGCGGCTCCAGCGCGCCGCGTCGCCCGCAGGCGCCTGCCCCGAACGCGATCAACGCGAGGAATGCGAGGGCGCCGGCGTTCATTCTCGCGCGGTTCTGGCGCAGGCGGGGAGTGACGGAAGAGTTCACGAAACGGCTCCGGTGGGCTGGCCCCAATATACCCGAACGCATCGCCGAGGCGAGCGATAAGGGAGCGGCCGGCGTCGTTGGCGGACGGTCGATCGACGTTTGGCGCCGCCGATTGGCCCGCGCCTGGCGCGTCGGGGCTCAAACCTTGGACCCCATCGCCATCTCCTTTCAAAACCACGAGTTTTGGCGGTTTATTCTGACGATTCTCATACGTTAAGCCATAATCGTAACCCACCGTTTAGGTCTGCCGGCCAATCTTTCCCTTTGGTGAGAGGTTTGACGGCGCAATGGCGAACCCGAGCGTGGCGTGGGAGTTTGCGGCGCTGAAAGCCGCCAGCGAAGCCGCTTTGCGCGCCCGGTCGCCGGAAGAACTCTTTCACCAGGTCGTCGACGCCATGGTCGACGGGGGCGCGATAGGCGGCGCGGGCGTTCTGCTTGCCGGTTCCGACAATCGGCTGCGTCTGGTCGCCGGGGCCGGCGAGCGCCTCGACCGGCTTCACGCGCTGGAATCGTCGGCTGACGCGGGTTCGACCGGGGGCGCCGCGCTCGTCCCGATCCTGCGCCGCGGCTCCCGCATCGGGGTTCTGGCGTTCTGTCCCGGCCGGCTGGCGGCGTTCGACGACCCGGCGGTCGACCTGTTCGAGCACATCGCGGCGATGATTTCATCGGCGCTCGACAATTTCGAGCGCGAAGCGGAGCGCGGGCGGACGGCGCAAGCCAATGAACGGCTGGATCGCCGGTTTCGTCTGCTCAATGCGACGAACAAGGCGATCCTCAAGGCGCGCACCGCCGTCGAGATGTTTCAGATGGTCTGCGACGCGGCGACCGGCGCGGGCCAGCTCGTGGGCGCCTCGATTTCGCTGCACGATCCCAATTCGCCGTGGTTCACGCGGGCGGCCTGTTCGGGCGCGCTCGTGTCAATCTATGAAAAATCGAGGATATCCGCCGACCCGGCGCTGCCCGGCGGCCGCTCCCTGTCGGCGGATGTGTTCCGAACCGGCGAAGCATGCTTCATCGCCGATGTGGCGGCCGATCCGCGCGCCGCGCCGTGGCGCGCGCAACTGCTCGACGCCGGCGCGACCGGCGGCGCCGTGCTGCCGCTCGTCAGGAGCGGGCGCGTCGTCGGCGTCTGTTCGTTCTTTTTCGGCAAGGATTCCGGTCCGCTGGACGACGAGGGCGTCCGTTTGACCACGCGGATCTGCCAGAACCTTTCGTTCGGCGTCGAGCTGTTCGAACGCCAGGAGCAAAAGGACAGCATCACCCGGATGTTCGTCGCCCTCAGCGCGACGAACGAGGCGATCATGCGCGCCCAGACGCGCGAGGAGCTTTTCGAACTGGTGTGCGAGGCCGCCGTCAACGGCGGCAAGTTCACCGCCACCCTGATCGGCCTGGCGCAGGCGGGGAGCGATTTTCTGCGCATCGCCGCCTCGGCGGGGCCGACTGCTGCAACGTCCAAACGGGCGAGGTTGGCGATCACCGCCGATCAGCCCGAGGGGCGCGGGTTGAGCGGAAAGGCGTTCGTCACCGGACGCCGCTGCATCACCAACGACTACCTCGCGGACGTCTCGGAGAGCGTGCTGCGCGAGACCGTTCAGCGTGAGGGCACAAGATCGGGCGCCGCCCTGCCGCTGTTCAGTCGGGGACAAACCGTCGGCGTCCTGCTGTTCATGTCGAGCGAACGCGGCGCCTTCACTCCCGAGCTGGCCGAATTGCTCGAGCGGCTCGCCGAGAACATCTCGTTCGCGCTCGAGAACTTCGATCGGGGGGACGATCGCCGGCTTGCCGAGGAGCAAAGGGAGCGCCTCACCCGGATGTTCGCCGCGCTCAGCGCGACCAACGAAGCGATCATGCGCGCCCGCACCCGCGGCGAATTGTTCCGCCTGGTTTGCGAGGCGGCGGTGCACGGCGGCCGGTTCGCCTCGACGATCATCGCCTTGACCGAACCCGGAGACGACTTTCTGCGCGTCATGGCCTGGGCGGGCCCGAACGGCGAATTGCAGAGGTCGGTGAAGATCGCCACCACCGAGGACCGACCGGAAGGGCGCGGCCTCAGCGGAACCGCGTTTCGCACTATGCAGCCCTGCATCTCCAACGACTATCTCGCCGATGCGCGCGGCGCCGCCTTTCACGAAAGAGCGCGGCGCGAGGGCAACAAATCGGGTGCGTCGCTGCCGCTGCTGAGCCACGGGCGCGCGGTCGGCGTCCTGGTCTTCCTGTCCAGCGAACGCGACGCGTTCACCCCCGAACTGGTCGAGCTGCTGGTGCGGCTGGCTAGCAACGTTTCGTTCGCGCTCGACAATTTCGATCGCGCCGACGAAAAGGCCAAAGCGGACGAACGAATCAAATATCTGGCGACGCACGACGGCCTGACTGACCTGCCCAATCGCGCGACGTTCAACCAGTTGCTGCATTCCTCGATCGAGTCGGCTCGGCGGCTCGGCCGCAGCTTCGCCGTGCTGTTCATCGATATCGACCGGTTCAAGGTGATCAACGATTCGCTCGGGCACGAGGCTGGCGATGCGTTGCTGGTCGAAACCGGCAACCGGCTGCGCCGCTCGTTACGCGGCGGCGACGTGGTGGCGAGGCTCGGCGGCGACGAGTTCGTGATCATCCTCGAGCACGCTTCGGAAGCCAGGCAGATAGAGGCGGCCGCGCGCAAGATATTGTCGGTGGTCGGCCAGCCGCTCCAGCTCTGCGGGCTCGAGTGCCGCGCCACCGCCAGCATCGGCATCGCGGTGTTCCCCAATGACGGCGACGATGAACAGACCCTCACCAAGAACGCCGACATGGCGATGTACCGCGCCAAGGAAGAGGGCAAGAACGGCTTCCGGTTCTTTGTCAGGCAGAGCAGGACGCAGTCGGTCGAGCGGCTGGTGTTCGAAGCCCGGTTGCGCCAGGCGCTCGACCGCGACGAGTTCTCGCTGCACTACCAGCCGAAAATCGAGCTGGCGGGCGGCCGCGTCACCGGACTCGAGGCGCTGTTGCGCTGGACTTCGCCGGATCTGGGCGTGCTGCCGCCGATGCAGTTCATCTCGCTCGCCGAAGAAACCGGATTGATCGTTCCGATCGGGCGCTGGGTGTTGCGGACCGCCTGCGCGCAAAACATGGCGTGGCGGCGCCAGGGCCTGCCGCCGCTGTCGATGGCGGTCAACCTGTCGCCGCGGCAATTCTCCGACGAGACTCTGCTGCAGGATATCGACGACGCGCTCGCCGCGAGCGGGATGCCGGCCGAGTTGTTGCAGCTCGAAATCACCGAAAGCATGGTGATGCACAACGTCCCCCGGGCGATCGAGCTGCTCGAAATCATCCGCGGCCGCGGCGTTCGCCTCGCCATCGACGATTTCGGGACCGGCTATTCCTCGATGTCGCTGATGAAGAAGTTCCCCGTCGACACAATCAAGATCGACCGCTCGTTCGTCCAGGACCTGCCGCATGACGCCGAGGACCGGGCGATCGCCCAGGCGATCATCAGCATGGGCAAGGCGCTCGGGCTGACCGTCATCGCCGAAGGCGTGGAGACCGCCGACCAGGCGGCGTTCCTGCGCGAGCATGGCTGCGACGAAATGCAGGGCTACCTGTTCAGCAAGCCGGTCCCGCCCGAGGGCATCCCCGATCTCCTGCGCTCCAGCCGCCTGTTCGCCCCGCCGCTGCAGGCGGTCGAGCCCGCGATCGCGGCGGCGGGCGGGCGGGAATCGGGCCGGCGCGTCGCCGCCTCCGCGGCAAGGCGGATCGAGGGATGAAGCCGGGCGGCGCCGGCCGTCAAGCCTTGCGCGCGCGCGCCTCATGGTCCAAATAGGGGCCGGGAGGTTGGCGAGGGACGTACCGCTCGCCAACCGGGTCAGGTCCGGAAGGAAGCAGCCCTAACGAGCCAGGGCGGGTCTTTGTCCAGCCTCCTACGATGCCCCGCATCGCGGCCTGCGCGCCGCGGTGCCCCGGTTTTCGAGCCTTCGCCCGATGAATGACGCCGCCGCGCCGGAAAGCAACGTCCCGTCCGCGCCGCAGACCGGCGTGGCCGCCGAATTCGCGCTGGGCTTGGACCTCCCCGCCGGGCCGCCAGGCGCCGCCGCGCCCTATCGCGTGCTGGCGCGGAAATACCGCCCGATCCGCTTCGAGGATCTGATCGGCCAGGAGCCGATGGTCCGCACCCTCGCCAATTCCTTCGCCGCCGGCCGCATCCACCAAGCCTATATCCTGACCGGCGTGCGCGGCGTCGGCAAGACGACGACGGCGCGCATCCTGGCGCGGGCGTTCAACTATCACCTTCCCGGCAAGATCGAGGGGCCGAGCATCGACATGCCGGAGCTCGGCGTCCATTGCCAGGCGATCATCGAGTCGCGCCACGTCGACGTCATCGAAATGGACGCCGCCTCGCACACCGGCATCGACGACATCCGCGAGGTCATCGACAATGCGCGCTACCGCCCGGTTTCGGCGCGCACCAAGGTCTATATCATCGACGAAGTGCACATGCTGTCCAAGCAGGCGTTCAACGGCCTGCTGAAGACGCTGGAAGAGCCGCCCGCGCACGTCAAGTTCCTGTTCGCCACCACCGAGATCGAGAAGGTGCCGGTCACCGTGCGCTCGCGCTGCCTGCGCTTCGACCTCAGGCGCATCGAAGCGGGCGCGATGGGCCGCCATCTGGCGAATGTCTGCGCCGCCGAGGGGGTGACGTTCGAGCCCGACGCGCTGCCGCTGATCGCGCGGGTCGCCGAAGGCTCGGTGCGCGACGCGCTGTCGCTGCTCGACCAGGCGATCGCCCACGGCGCGTCGGGCGGCGTCCAGGCCGAAGCGATCCGCGCAATGCTGGGCCTGTCCGACAAGGCCCACATCATCGACCTGTTCGAACTCGCCATGAAAGGCGATCTTGCGGCCGGCCTCGCGTTGATGGAGCGGCTGCATCAGGCCGGCGCCGACCCCGCGCAGGTGCTGATCGAACTGGCGGAGTTCTGCCATCTGGTGACGCGGCTGAAACTGGCGCCCAACGGAATCGACGATCCGACGATCGGCGAGGACGAGCGGCGGCGGGGCGGCGCGTTCGCCGAGCAGCTCGGCGTCGGGTCGCTGACCCGCGCCTGGCAGATTCTGCTGAAGGGCGTGCAGGACATCAAGGATTCGCCGCGCCCGCTGGCCTCCGCCGAAATGGCTCTGATTCGCCTGGGCTACGCCGCGGATCTGCCGGCGCCGGAGGATGCGCTGCGCAAGCTGGCCGAGACCGCCGAGCCGGCGCCGCGGGCCGGCCCGCAGAGCCCGCCGGCGCGCGGCCCCTCCGGCGGGGCGGCGCTGCGCGCCCTCGCGCCCGCCGCCGCGCCGTCGCCTGCGCCCGCGCCCTCGGTTGCGCCGCCCGCGCCCGCCGTCAGGCTGGCGCGTTTCGCGGATGTGGTCGCGCTGGCGCGCGCCAGGCGCGACATTCAATTGCAGACGGCGCTGGAGAGCGATGTGCGGCTGGCGCGCTTCGAAGCCGGCAGCATCGCCTTCTCGCTGGTCGCCGGCGCCTCGCCGCAGATCGCGCAGACCCTGTCGCGCCGGTTGCTGGAATGGACCGGCGAGCGGTGGATGGTCGCGCTGGTCGCCGGCTCGGAGACGCCGACGCTGCGCGAAAACGCTTCCTCGCAAGAGGCCGAGCGCCGCAGCGGCGTCGCCGCCCATCCGCTGGTGCGCAAGATCATGGCGCGCTTTCCCGGCGCCCAGATCGTCGAAGTGCGCGGCGCCGAAGCGCCGCCGCCCGATGCGCCTCCCCCAGGCGATGACGACGTCGCCTACGCCGACGCCGCCGTGATGGAGGACGATGTCTAGCGCCCTTCGCCCCTTGCGGGGGAAGGTGTCATGCGGAGCATGACGGATGAGGGGTGTCGAGCGTGAGCGAGACGGCTTCGAACCGCGTCGCCGAAAGCCGTCGCGCTCACGCGCGACCACCCCTCATCCGACCTCGCTTCGCGAGGCCACCTTCCCCCGCATGGGGGGAAGGGGCGCCATGCAAATCGGCGTCCGCTTCGCATCAGATCGCCGCAACTTTCAGGAGCCGCCGATGGTCGACATTATGGGGTTGATGAAGAAGGCGCAGGCGATGCAGGCCAGGATGAAGGACGTCCAGGATGAGCTGGAGCGCATCGAGGTCGAGGGCCAGTCGGGCGGCGGCATGGTGAAGGTGCGGCTCAACGCCAAGGGCCAGATGAAGGCCATCGCCCTCGATCCCGCGCTGATGACCCCCGCCGACAGGGAAATGGCCGAAGACCTCATCCTCGCCGCCCACGCCGACGCCAAAGGCAAGGCCGATCGTCTGGCGGAAGAGAAGATGCAGGCGGTCGCCGCCGAGTTGCCGCTGCCGCCCGGCATGAAACTGCCGTTCTGAGCAGCGCAGCGCCATGGCCGAGAGCGTCGCCGGACCGGAAATCGAACGGCTGATTCAATTGCTGGCGCGCCTGCCGGGGCTCGGGCCGCGTTCGGCGCGCCGCGCCGCGCTGCATCTGATCCGCAAGCGCGAACAATTGCTCGGGCCGCTCGCCGAGGCGATGCAGATCGCGCGCGAGCGGGTGGTGACCTGCGCGATCTGCGGCAATGTCGACACGCGCGATCCCTGCACCGTCTGCGTGGACATCAGGCGCGACCGCACGATGATCGTGGTGGTCGAATCGGTCGCCGATCTCTGGGCGCTCGAACGCGCCGGTGCGTTGCGCGCGCCCTATCACGTGCTGGGCGGCACGCTGTCGCCGCTCGACGGCGTCGGCCCCGACGATCTCAACCTTCCCGGCCTGCTGGCGCGGGTCGCCGAGGGCGGGATCAAGGAGGTGATCCTGGCGCTCAACGCCACCGTCGACGGCCAGACCACCGCCCACTACATCACCGACATGCTCAGCGCCCATCCGGTGAAAATCACCCGCCTCGCGCATGGCGTGCCGGTCGGCGGCGAACTCGACTATCTCGACGACGGCACGCTGGCCGCCGCGATGCGGCAGCGGACGGCGTTTTGAGGGCCACACAATCTATCACCTATTGGAGCGGGGGCCATTTCCCTGTCGGAATTTTTCGCGCTCGGCCCTGCCGGGCAGATGCGGAACGCGAGCGAGTTCGTTTCCGGTCGAATTTATGTCGGGGCGCTCGGACCTCAGCCGCTCACGATCCATCGACTTTGGAACTGATGTCCAAGTTCCCACCGCTTGATGGCGTCCTCGTGATCGCAGGGCGCGACTATCGGCTCTCTGTTCATTCCGAACTCTGCATCGATGATATGGCCGAACACGAAGCACGCGTCCTGATAATCGCCGAGAATCCGGTTTTTCAGTCGTAATGTCACCGTCGTGAAGGCGGTGTCCAACTCGCGCCCCTTGAAATCGGATATTCCATAGTCGGCGAGCGCCGAATTGATTGTCATTACCTCCCAATGGTCGGATAAGCGTCCAGCCCACCAGGCGGTGTACCAAGGATAGGCCGCGGCAAGCGCTCCTTGCCCGCCCACGGTCCATGCCTTCACCTCGTTGGCGATTTCAGCGGCGGCAGCGGAAGCGCTACCCTCATACTGAGTGCGCAGCGCCGCTTCCTTGGCCTTTGCGGTCGAGTTTTGATCGGCTCTGCGTTGATCGTCGAGTTCGAGCTTGGTCCGCTGCCTTTTGTCGGCGTTCGGTCTCTTGTTGTTCAACAACTCTGCGGCTTTCGGCTAACGACGCATCTGCGGCGTCAATTTCACTTGGCGTCATCCATGTGCTTGAGAATCCGAAGGGGATATTCTCTCGACGAAGCGATTCGGAGAGCGTCTTCAGATCAGCCGCCGCCGCATACGCTGCCCCACATTGTCCCTTCCGTATCCCGGCGAACGCTTCCTCAGCAGTGGAGCGTAAGATCGTCGGATTCGCGCCAATATCGACGCCGAGCTTGTCCGCGGCCGACAGAAGAAGGTGTGTGAGCGCTTCTGTCTTGTCCCCGACGATCATGCAAACATTTGGAGAGCCGCTTTTTAGCAATATGAGGCCGAACCCACTCCGAGAACCACGGGCGATATCAGATGTTATCTCATCGACCTTGCGATGCTCCGCCTCTGTGGCTGTCCGCTGCGCGAGGGCGGTGATTGTCGTGAAATTTCCGAACTCGCCAGTCTCGATGCTTTTGGTCAGCGACAACGCGTCCGCTAAGTTCGACCGGAGAAACGCCCCGCGTTGCGCGGCGACGATGTCGTAGACCGCAAGTCGCAACGGGTCGCACGATTGGCTCAGGCCAGTGACGGTTCTTGCATGAAAGCTCAAGAGTTCGGTCTTGACAGTCAAAGCCGTGCCGGCGGGGTTGCTTCCAAACATGCACACATCGGCGCGGTCCTCGGAAAAGACAAAGTCGCCGCGCAGGTTTCGAGCCACGTGGGGAGCGTCCGGATTGGCGTTGTAGAGCAACACGACGTCCGCAAGGTCGCCCTCGACAAGAAAGCCATTCTTTTCCGTCACCGGTATCACTGGTGACGGGGTTGTTCCAGCTTGCTTCGACGAATCGTCGACTGACGCAGGCAACGGGTTGCTCGCGAATGCGTCCTGGAGGTTAGCTTCCCTGATGGTCAGCGCGATTGTTTCAGTCAACGACTGAACGCGCGTGAGTTCCGGGCTGACGAGCGCCGGGTCGATCTGTTTGATCAGAGGAACAAATTTGAGCGCGTAAGGCGATGTAAGATTCTGGCTGACGAAATCGAGCATAAACCGCTTTTGCTTCTGGGCGAGCCTTATCGCATCCCCAAGGTAACGCGCCGCAGCCTGCTTCTGCTTTTCGGCGCAGTCGGCTTCGAGCTTCTGGAAGACCGGCTCACGACTCGCTGAGTTCGAAAGCGCCGCCGATTTCCGCTCGATTTCGTCGGGGTCGTTTTGGCCTATCGCGTTGTTGAGCGCCCCGATTTGTTCGACGTAGTCGAGGAGCTTTGGGTTCTTCGGGTCCACCTTGATCAGCGTCGCTTTCGCGTCTTCAATGAGTTCCTGCGCCACGGGCACGATTTTATCGAGTTCGCGCCTTCTTCTCCGCGTCCCGACGCGCCTGTTCTTGGGGAGCTAGCGCCGGGTCAGGCGTCGGCGCCGGTAGCGGATCGGTCGGGACGACCGCGCGTGCCGTCGTGTCGGGTACGGGCACCGGCCGCTGCTCAAGAGCGCTGGCGTCGACGGCGGTGATGCGCAGCGACCCCTTGCCGGAGTCGTCGAAATCCGCGCCCCAGAGATAGCCGGCGCCGCCTCCGAGACTGTAGACCGGAAGGCCCAGTCGGGCCGACTTGCGCGCGTCGCCGACGAAGTCAGCGAGTAATCCGCTATGAATTTGCTCACCACGACGCAGCGCGCCGAGTGTCGCGTCACCGAGTGGGTTCAACGTCACTGCGCCCCAAACGGCCAAGGTCGCGTGCGGCGCCCCAGGTCGTGGCTCCGCGTTGAGGATTCGCGCCTCTTGACCGAAGTATTGCGACAGGCGCTGGATTTCGCGGTCGATATCGCCGGGTTTGAAAAATGCGGGAACCACCGCCTGGCTGATCTGCGCCATCTTGTAGGCGTCGGAATGCAGGATACTCAGCCAATTGGTGTAGGGGCCGAATCTGCCTGACTCAGCGTGATGGGACGAACACCACGAAAAGCCGGGGAAGTCGACGCTCGGGCGACAGGCGTAGGTTTTATAGCCCGCGCTGTCAGGGTCGACAGCGCCGCCGAGAACGAGCCCGCCGACGACGAAGTCAGGATTGTAGGGCGTCGAAACCGGAGCCTGGGCTGGCTCGGCTGCGACGGGCCGCGGAGCGACAGGAGTTGCTTGGGCGCACTGCAAAAGAATTCGCAGAACTCGGGGGTCGTTTGGTCCGATCCCATTGGCGGCCAATTGCTCGGGCGACAGGTTGTGGTCTGCGAGACAGGCATAGTCGCCGGCAGGGCGGCTCTCCCACTCTCGGCGCGCCGAGTTGGCGATCGCGGAATTCATCATGCCGCCGAAGATGCCGAAGATTCCCTGTAAGCGCTGCCCTGAATGCGCCGATGCAAGCGGCCAACAGAGAGTAAGCGCGATGGCTCCAATCGAGAGCCAAGACCGTCCGCGAACGCTCGACATCGATTCAACTCACAATGTGGCGACGCTACCCCACCGTGTCAGAAGGCCCCCGCGGCGGGTCACTTCTTTGAGTGTGTCGCACACGCTCGCAATATCAATTGTCGTCATCGCCGATAGGCGACCGGCGGTAGCGCCAGGGCAGTTTCGCGTGCCCAATGTAGGTCTGCCGGTCCGCCGCGATGCGGCAGCGGACGGCGTTTTGAGGGGCGCCTATTTTGCGGCGCGGGCTTCCTCGTAGTGTCCTTTCGCCGCGCTCCAGCGAAAGACCCGTTGCCACTTCTGGACGACCGGCCTGCCGACCGGCGTCTCGCCATCCGCCGCGAAGCGCTGCTTTTCATGGGTCACGGTCGTCACGACGCTCGCCAGCGCGCGGCCGCGCTCCGGCCGCACGTCGAAGGACACGCCCTCGGCGTCGCGCGCCGTCGCCGTGCGCGCGCCGTCGCCGCCGGCCTCGCCGATGAGGGTGAAGCGGTCGCCGGCGACCAGCGCCAGCGTCAGATCATCGAAGCTCTCGTTGGAATTGTCGTGCCAGTTGCGCACCGCCGCCAGCGCCGCGCCGCCGCCGAGCGCGACCGGCGCAGTCTCTTCCATCGAGGTATGCATGTCCCCGACGACGTCGACCGCGTCGAGCAGCCGGCCCGCGCCGTCAGCCTCGAACAGCATCAGCGGCGCGGCCTTGAAACTGTCCCCCTGGCCGAGCACGATCCAGCGCGGCTTGCCGCCGATGTCGAGACGCGTGGCGTCGAGGCTCGCGATGTCGACCGGCGCCGGGGTCTCGCGCTTCTCGCCGGACGGCGACAGCGGCCGCAACGGCTTGTCCAGCGATCCCTTCAGCCGGCGGTCGTCGCTGGGCCCGTCGACCTTGAGGTCGGGCGCCGCCTGCCGCAGCAGATCGAGCCAGGTCTTGCCGCCGAGGCCGGGAACGGGGGCGGCGAAATCGGTCACCGTGTTGCCGGCATGGGCGGCCGGCGCGGCGGCGAGGACGGTTCGCGACAAGGACGCCGCGCAGGATGTTCGCCGCGCGGGCGCCAGGTCGGCCGGCGCCGAGAGCCCATGGGAGCTTGCCCGATCGCCCCGCTTCATTTCGCCTCCGCCCCGCAATGCATCGTGTCGAACCCCAGCAGATGCTGGCCGGTTTCGGTGAGACGCGCGGCGCGAAAGCGCTCGGTCCGGCCGATCTTGTAGCGCGCGCTGCCGCCGGTGTAGCGAACCGCGACCACGCCGGGCGCGAACGTATAGACGCCCTCGCTGGTCGAATCCGGATAGGCGCTGCGATAGGCGCCGTCGGCGCCGAAGACCACCCGGCGGCCGAAGCTCGTGACACAGGCCTTGCCGCGGAAATAATCGTTCATCTCGTCGAGCGTCATCGCGACGCCCTCGAAGCCGATCATCCTCGGCGCCGGCGCGTCTTTCGCCTTCGCGGGCGAGGCGGCCAGCGCGACAAGGCACAGCGCAATCGCCATTGCCCGGCTTCGATCCATGGAGCCCCTCAAGGCCGGGCCGCCCTCGCCCCCCGCGCAGGTCTGGCCGTCGCCTCCACTCCGCCCTATATCAGCGCCGACCCCGTTACAAGAGTCGCGCTGGCCCATGACCGTCGCCTCCGCTTCGCCCGCCCTCTTTCGCCCGCCCCGGCCGACGCCGCACGACGGCCCGATCGGCGTGCTCCGGACGATCCTGGCGCTGCGGCCGCAACACCATCGAAATCTGGACCGAAGGCCCATTACGAACAGCCGATCCTCAGCGGGCGCACGATCATGGGCGAGAGGGCGGCGCGAGCACCGGGCCTTGGCGGCTACATTGCGGAGAATTGCGGCGCATGTTGACGCCGGCATGAAGCCGGGCGGCGGGGAAAACTGAAAGGGAGGGCATTCGATGTTGAAAGCTGCTGGGGCGGCGTTCTCGGCAACGATACTGGCGGGCGCGATCTGCCTCGCTGGAACCGAGGCCGCCGACGCCGAGGGCGTCATGGTGATCTGTTACAAGCAATGGGAGGCGGTCAAGGCGGCCGGCACCACCAACGGCATGGTATGGAAAGACTTCCTCGCCCAATGCCGCGCCGAGCAGAAGGCTGAGCCCGCCGCCGCCCCGGCGGCCGCTGCCGACAGCGCTGCAGCCAAGGAAGTTGGGTCGCAAACCGCTGCTCCCGCGCCTTCGACACAGATGTCCGCGCCGGAGCCCGCCGCGCCAGAAACTTCCTCAGGTGGAACAAGCGTCGGGCTCTATTATCGCCTAATTGTCGGAGGGTGTCATTTTGGACATCAGGATTATAGAAAAGCTAACAGACTTGTGAAAGCCGATCATGATTTATTTCCACAGCTACGATCTTCGTCTATCCTCAATTCGTTGCTTTCAAAAATCAAGGATGAAGCGATGTCTTCTTGTACGGCTCCAGAAATACGGGGCCTGTCGATAGATATAATGGCACCAGAGCCATGGAATAACATTCGCAATACAATTGATATATCTTCAATTATTATTAGTGCTGAGTGGGACAGGGGGACCAATCAATTTACCATACAGTATAATCAGGTTGAACACGTCTTGGGAATATACGAAGGGATTGTTGCGCGCCAACATCAGGAGGACGCACAAAAACAAGCGGAAGCCGCCGCCAAGGCTGAAGAAGCAGCCATGCTAGAAAAACGGAGGAATGGCGCTCTGTCTGACTGCGGCGCTTCACCCGTCATATCTGGCGGGCCTTGGTTCTCGTCGACTTACAAAGTCGGCGCCGACGATCAAGCGTCGCGAATGATTAATTCCGGTCAATTCATTTGCGTAAAGAAAATCGAGTACGTCGGCCCCGCTGTAAATCCGATGGGTGGTAATGCGGCTCGCGCGATATTCAATGGATACAGCGGCCAAAATATCGTGCCGAACCGCGTGGTCGCCGATTTCCCGTACCAGGCGCGTCGTTCCATCAATCCCTCCTTTTGATTGACGCCCGGCGTTCTCTGTGACGGGACACGCCGGGCAGTCTCGTCAAATGTCTCGCGCCGGCCTACATAGCCACCGACCCTTGCACGCCTGAGTTTCGCCGCGCGCCCATGACCACCGCCTCCGCCTCGCCCGCCCTCTTCCGCCCGCCGCGGCCGACGCCGCACGACGGCCCGATCGGCGTGCTCCGGACGATCCTGGCGCTGCGGCGCAACACCGATCGAAATCTGGTCGAGAGCCCATTACGAGCAGCCGATTCTGGTCGGCCGGACGATCATGGGCGAGCGGGCGGTGGTCAGCGAGCCCGCCGCCGTGCGCCGCATCTTTCTCGACAATGTCGCGAATTATCGCAAGGATGCGCTGCAATTGCGGGTGCTGGCCCCCGGCCTCGGGCGCGGGCTGCTGACCGCCGACGGCGAGGACTGGCGCGCCCAGCGCCGCGCGCTCGCGCCGCTGTTCTCGCCGCGCCAGATCCCGAGCTTTGCGCCGGCGATGGACCGGGTCGCCGCCGCGGCGGTCGAGCGCCTGGCGCCGCGCGGCGAGGGGCGGGTGCTCGACGTGTCCCAGCAGATGGCGCGGGTGACGCTCGAAGTGCTCGAACAGACGCTGTTCTCGCAGGGGCTGGGGCGCGACCCCGGCGAATTCCAGCGCGCCGTCAGCCGCTATTTCGACACCATCGGGCGCATCGACCCGCTCGATCTCATCGGCGCGCCGCAATTCCTGCCGCGGTTCGGACGGATGCGCGGGCGCGCCACGCTCGATTTCTTCGCGCGCGCGGTCGACGACATCATCGGCGCGCGCAAGGCGCTGCTCGCCTCGGGCGCCGCCGCGCCGCACGACATCCTGACGCTGCTGCTCGGCGCGCGCGATCCCGACACCGGCGAGGGGCTCAGCGAAGACGACGTGCGCGCCAATATCGTCACCTTCATCGGCGCCGGCCATGAGACGACCGCCAACGCGCTGACCTGGACGCTGTATCTGCTGTCGCAGGCCCCCGACTGGCGCGAGCGGGTCGAGGCGGAGATCGACGCGCATTTCGATCCGGCGAATCCGGCGGCTCTCGGCCGACGCGCTGCCGGCGACCAAAGCGGTGATCGAGGAGACGCTGAGGCTCTACCCGCCGGCGGCGATGCTGAGCCGCGAGGCGATCGGTCCCGACACGCTGGCCGGCCGCCATATCCGCGCCGGCACGGTGGTCACCGTCTCGCCGTTCCTGCTGCACCGGCATCGCACCTTGTGGAAGGACCCGGACGCGTTCGATCCCAATCGCTTCCTCGGCGCCAATCGCGACGCCATCGACCGCTACGCCTATATCCCGTTCGGCGCGGGGCCGCGCGTGTGCATCGGCATGGGCTTTGCGATGCTGGAGATGACGATCGTGCTCGGCCATCTCCTGCGCGCGCTGCGGTTCGAACTCGCCCCCGGTCATGTCGTCTCGCCGGTCGCCCGCGTGACGCTGCGGCCGGCCGACGGAATGAAGATGATTGCGCGCCGACGGCGGCCGGCCTGAGAAAGAATCAGGTCTGACCGCGCCGTCATTGCGAGCGGAGCGAAGCAAGCCAGGGGTCGTGACGCCAGCCCGTTAGCGGCGCCGGTCGTTTCATCGGTCCGAGTTTGCGGCTGGGCCACCGCGTCGAGGCGCGATCCTGCAACCGTCGCGATCTCTGGATTGCCTCGCTTCGCTCGCAATGACGGGGGCGGCTCTCCTTGGGAGCGACGAGGTTTATCCCGCCTTCTCCCGCCGCTCGCGCCAGATCAGATAGAGCCCGCAGGCGACAACGATGCTCGCGCCGGACAGCACGGCGCTGCTCGGGCGGTCGCCGAACACCAGGAAGCCGGACAGGATCATCCACACCAGTTGGGTGTAGCTGAACGGCGTCAGCACCGAGGCGGGCGCGCGCTGATGCGCCATGATCAGCAGCCCGTGACCGACCGTGGCGAAGAAACCCATGCCCACCAGAATCGCCCATGCGCCTGGCGTCGGCGGGTCGATCCATACGAAGGGCAATGCGGGCGTGAGCGCCAGCACGCCGGCGAGCGGCGTCCAGATCAGCGTCGTGCGCGACGAATCGGCGCCGGCGAGCATGCGGGTGGCCAGCGCGTAGCCGGCGTTGCAGACGACGCCGGCGATGGCGAGGATCACAACGGGCTGGAAGGCGTCGGTTCCCGGCCCGGTGGCGACGATGACCCCGACAAAGCCGATCAGCACAGCGACGAGCCGGGCGCCGCCGACCCATTCGCCGAGCAGCGGTCCGGCGAGCAGCACGACGAACAGCGGCGTCAGGAAGTTGATCGTCGAGGTCTCGGCCAATTGCAGGTGGCGCAGGGCGAGGAAATTGGCGGTCGTCGAGGACAGCAGCAGGAACGAGCGGATCAGTTGCAGGACCGGGCGGCGCGATCGGAAAACGCCTGGCCGCAGCAGCGGCCGCACGGCGGCGAGCCCGACGATCGCCGAGCCGATATAGCGCGCCCAGACGATTTCGATCGCCGGCAGCGTCAGGCTCAGCGATTTGGCCGACGTGTCGAGCGCGGCGAAGAAGATCGCCGCCGCGCACATCAGCGCGATGGCGCGGATGCGCTGGCCTTGCAGGAAAGAAGCGAACGGCGCGCGGCGAGGGAGGGGGTCGGCGGGTTCGTCGGCGTCGGAGCAGAGGATTTCAGCGCTCATGAATCGATTTTGGCGTCGCGCGCTGTTGTGAACCTTGCATCCGGCCGGCGCAAGGCGGCGGGCCGCACCGCTGGCCTGTCGCCGCCGCCCTTGTCGGCGCGCCGAATCTGGCGCAGCCTGCGCGGCCAATATGGAGGCGGGAGGCGGCGAGGTTGCGCGATCTCAGGGGCAAGACGGCGTTCGTCACCGGCGGGGCCAGCGGCTTCGGCCTGGAGTTCGCGCGGGCGTTTCTCAGGCAAGGCATGCGAGTGGCGATCGCCGACATCGAGGAGGCGGCGCTCGCCGCGGCGTTGCGCGCTTTGGCCGCGGGCGAGGACCGCCTGCGCGGCTTCGTCTGCGACGTCGCCGACCGCGCTTCCGTGCAAACGGCGGCGGACCAGGCGATCGCCGCGTTCGGGCGCGTGCATCTGGTGTGCAACAACGCCGGCGTTGGCGGACGCGCCGGCCGGATCGACGAATTGAGCGAAGGGCAGTGGGATTGGGTGCTGTCGGTCAACCTGATGGGCGTCGTGCATGGCGTCGCAGCGTTCCTCCCGCACATCCGGGCGCATGGCGAGGGCGGCCATTTCCTCAACACCGCCTCGATGGCCGGGATGGTCGGCCAGCCCGCCAACGGACCGTATAGCGCGAGCAAATTCGCGGTGGTCGGCGTTTCCGAATCGCTGTTCTACGAACTGCGCGGCTCGAACATCGGCGTCAGCGTGCTGTGCCCCGGCTTCGCGCGGACCGGCATCGCGCTGAGCGAGCGCAACCAGCCGGCGGAGCTGGCCAAGGACGCCGATGCGCCGCTATCGACGGCGGGCGCGGCGCATGCCGAGCAGATCCGCGCGGCGATCGCCGGGGGGATCGAGCCCGCCGAGGTCGCGGCGCGCGCGCTGCGCGGGATTCTCGACGACGATCTCTATATTTTCACCCATCCCGAAATGCGCCCGATGCTGCGCAAGCGCCTCGCGCGAATCGAGGCCGCTTATGACAAGGCGGAGGCGTTCAGAGGCTGAAGGAGCGGAACGGGGCTCATCGTGGAAGCCCGAGGCGGCCTGGCGCGGATCATGCCACGCCATCCCGTAAAGCATCGCGTCGCATCCGGCGGCGCTCCGCCGGCGGCTCCGCATGACGCGGAAGGAAAACCCCAATGGTCATCGACTGCATCGACATGACCGACGCCGGCCTCGGCGCCAGTCGCATCGCCGGGCTGAACGCGGCGTGCGTGGCGTCCACGCAAATCCAGTTCTATGGAGAGAGCAACGGCGTCACCCAGATGGTGTCCTCGGTTTTGAGCGCCGCGTCAGCGGGGACGCTCGACGCTCTGCGCATCTGGGGCCATGGCTATCCCGGTGGCCAGAATGTCACCGGCGGCGCCGACGGAGACACTGCGGACCAGGATTTCGCAGGCATGAGCGGCGCGAATTTCAACCAGACAGTGGGCGTCCTGCAACAGCTCAAGCCGCTGTTCAGCGCCTCCGGCCGCGCGGAATTGCGGGGCTGCAGCGTCGGCGCCGGCGCCGACGGAAACGTGCTGCTGCTCGATCTGGCGAGCCTGTGGAACGTTCCGGTCTATGGCGGAGACGTCGTGCAGTTCTCCGCAGATTGGACGCCGCCCGTCACCTGCGCCTCGCCCTCGGGCGCTTGCTCCACCACCAGCGGACCTCCGTTGGTCGAGGGCAACAACTAGCGCGCCGACGAGGCCAACCGCCGGCTATTGCGGATGGGCGGCCATGGCGACCGTTCGCCCCGCCAGCGCCGGGCTTTCGACCGCCTGGATGAACCCCCCGCCGAGCACCCGCGCCTGCGGCGCGGTCGAAGCGTAGAATACGCAGGCCTGGCCGGGCGACACGCCGGTTTCCGCTTCCAGCAACGCGACGTCGCCGTCGGGCGTCAGCCTCGCCGGCGCTGGTTCGCGCGTCGAGCGCACGCGCACCGCGATGTCGAGGCCACGCGCGTCGAGGTCCTCGAGGCGCCCGTCGCCGAGCCAGTTGACGTCGCGCAGGCGAATGCGGCGCGTGGCGAGCGCCTCGCGCGGGCCGACGATCACCCGCGCGCCGGCCGCGTCGAGCGCGGTGACATAGAGCGGCTCGGCGGCGGCGATCCCGATGCCGCGGCGCTGGCCGATCGTGTAATGGATGATCCCGGCGTGGCGCCCGAGCACCCGGCCGTCGACATGCACGATGTCGCCAGGAGCCGCCGCGCCCGGCATCAGGCGCTCGATCATCTGGCTGTAGCGGCCGGACGGCACGAAGCAGATGTCCTGGCTGTCGGCCTTCTGCGCGACCGCCAGGCCCTGCGCGCGCGCCAGCTCGCGCACCTTCGCCTTGGGCAGGCCGCCGAGCGGGAAGCGCAGCATGGCGAGCTGTTCACGCGGCGTGGCGAACAGAAAATAGCTCTGGTCGCGCTCGGAATCGGCGGCGCGATAAAGCGCGCGCCCGCCCGCCGCGTCCTCGCGCGAGACGACATAGTGGCCGGTCGCCAGCGCGTCGGCGCCCAAATCCCTGGCGGTTTCGAACAGATCGGCGAATTTGATGCTCTGGTTGCAGGCGACGCAGGGGATCGGCGTCTCGCCGGCGATATAGGCGCGCGCGAACGGCTCGATCACCCGCTGGCGAAACCGCGCCTCATAGTCCAGCACATAATGGGGAATGCCGAGCCGCGCCGCCACGTCGCGCGCGTCATGAATGTCCTGTCCGGCGCAGCAGGCGCCCTTGCGGTGGATCGCCTCGCCATGGTCGTAAAGCTGCAGGGTGACGCCGACCACGTCGTAACCTTCGTCGGCCATCAGCGCGGCGACGACCGAGGAATCGACACCGCCAGACATCGCGACCACGACGCGGGTGTCCCGCGGCGCCTTGGCGAAGCCGAGCGAGTTGACCGGGGCATCGGTGGCGAGGGCTGGCGCGCGCATGTCTGGTCCGGCCCGGCCGATCCGGGCGCCTGACCGCCAAAATGGGCATTCCTGGTCGGGATGCAAGCAAAATGCCTCCAAATGCGCCGCGGCGATCGCGCACGGACCGCCAAGTCATCGCCCGCCCGGCGCGCCACGATTGCCGCTCGCGATAATAAAATCGAAACAATTCAGAGCGTTTTGAGACATTTTTTAGGGGAAATAGGGGGGCCTGATTTAGGTAAATCTTAAATCGAGGAGTCTATTGTCACGATGAACGACGTTGCGTTTGAGTATGCGAGAGTGACATGAGTGAAGCGCTTCGCCCGAGGGTGAAATACGTGATCGGTCCCGACGGCAGCCCGTTGACCATCGCCGATCTGCCGCCTCCCTCGACCAAGCGCTGGGTCATCCGGCGGAAAGCCGAAGTGGTGGCGGCGGTGCGCGGCGGCCTGCTGTCGCTCGACGAAGCCTGCTCGCGCTATACCCTGACGGTTGACGAATTCTTAAGCTGGCAGATGTCGATCGACCAGTTCGGCCTCGCCGGCCTGCGCACCACCCGCATCCAGCAATATCGGCAGTAGGGCCGCACACCGCGATTGCAGCCAGAGCGCCGGCCGAGGGGCCGGCGTTTTTGTTTGCGCCGAAGCGAGCGCGCTCCCTTCCCGCCGCATGGAGCCGCCGGCCGAAAGCTTAGGCTTTCCCTCCGTCCGCTTCTTGCCACTTTGTTGTTCGAGGGTATTTTAGCGCCGCCTCGGCGATTCCTGTCGAGCGCGGCGAACAACCTCGTGGAGCGACCGTGAACCCCGCCAGCCTATCCCCCTCCTTGGCCCGCCGGCGATTCCTTGGCCTCGCCGCCAGCAGCCTCGTCGCGCTCGGCTTTCCGGTCGGCGCGTGGGCGCAGACGATGTTCCCGGTCGATCAGCTGATGGCGCCGGGGCCGCTGCCGGACATCGCGATGGGAGCGGCCGCCGCGCCGGTCACCATCATCGAATACGCCTCGATGACCTGCTCGCATTGCGCGGCGTTTCACGAAACCACCTGGCCGACGCTCAAGACCAAATACGTCGACACCGGCAAGGTCCGGTTCATCCTGCGCGAATTCCCGCTCGACCCGCTCGCCGCCGCGGCGTTCATGCTGGCCCGCTGCGCCGGGCCGGAACGGCGCAACGCGATCGTCGATATGCTTTACACCCGGCAAAGCGCCTGGGCGTTCGGCGACAAGCCGCTCGAGGCGCTGGCCGCCCTGGTCAAGGTGGCTGGCGTTTCCCAGGCCGACTTCGACGCCTGCCTGAAAGATCAGGCGCTTTACGATCAGGTCAACCAGACGCGCCAGCGGGCGGCGGACGTCTTCAAGGTCAGCGCGACGCCGACGTTTTTTGTCAACGGCCAGGAAATGAACGGCGAATTGCCGATCGAGGCGTTCGACAAAGCGCTTGAACCTCTATTAAAATAGCGCGAATCGCTGGCGATTCGCGGGCGAGGCGGACGATTCCGCGCCGGGGGTTTGCGTGCGATCAGCAGGCGTTTCGCGCCCCGTTCGGGCCGGCAAGGGGTGATGTTGGCCGAGACGCGCCATCTTCCGCATCGGGTCGTTGGTCGGGCTCTGACAAGCCCGAGGACCGGCGCGCGCCATCGCCAGGACGGACGGCCCGCCCGATGATCTTCGACAGGCTGCGGCTCGCCGGCTTCAAATCCTTTTGCGATTCCACCGATTTCAAGATCGAGGCGGGGCTGACCGGCATCGTCGGGCCGAACGGCTGCGGCAAGTCCAATCTCGTCGACGCCTTTCGCTGGGTGATGGGCGAGAATTCCTACAAGAGCATGCGCGCCTCGGAGATGGACGACGTCATCTTCTCCGGGTCGGACAAACGCCCGTCGCGCAACATCGCCGAGGTCGGCCTCGTCCTCGACAATTCCGACCGGCGGGCGCCCGCCGCGTTCAACGATTCCGAAGTCATCGAAGTGACCAGGCGCATCGCGCGCGAGTCCGGCTCGACCTATCGGGTCAACGGGCGCGAGGTGCGGGCCAGAGACGTGCAGTTGCTGTTCGCCGACGCCTCGACCGGCGCGCGCTCGCCGGCGCTGGTGCGGCAAGGCCAGATCGGCGAAATCATCGCCGCCAAACCGCAGGCGCGCCGGCTCATTCTCGAAGAGGCGGCGGGCGTCTCGGGCCTGCATTCGCGCCGCCACGAGGCCGAGCTTCGGCTCAAGGGCGCCGAAGAAAATCTGACCCGGCTCGCCGACGTGCTCGGCCAGATCGACGCGCAGATCGACGGCCTGAAGCGCCAGGCGCGTCAGGCGCAGCGCTACAAGGGGCTGGCGGCCGAAATCCGGCGCAACGAGGCCCTGGCGCTCCATATCGCCTGGCGTGAGGGCGAGGCCGCGCTGGCCGAAGCCGGGGGTCGCCTCGAGGCCGATACGCGCGAGGTCGCCGAGCGGACCCTCGTCCAGGCGGCGGCGGCGCGCGCCCAGGCGATCGCCGCGACCGCGCTGGGGCCGCTGCGCGAAGAGGAGGCGCGCGCCGGCGCCGCCCTGCATCGGCTCGTCGTGGCGCGCGAGGCGCTCGAGGGCGAAGAGCGGCGCGCCCGGGAGCGCGCCAGCGAGCTGGAGCGGCGTATCGGCCAATTGGCCGGCGACCGGACGCGCGAGGCGGCGCTGATCGACGACGCGGCGGGAGTGTCGGAGCGCCTCGCCGCCGAAGACGCGACGCTCGCCGGCCAATCCGCCGCCAGCGCCGAAATGACCGACGCGGCGCAGGCGCGCCTCGCCGCCGCCGAACAGACGCTCGGCGCGGGCGAGGCGAGTCTCGCCGAAGCGCAGGCGGCGCTGTCCGATCTCAATGCGCGCCGCCAGGCGCTTCAGGCCGCCCTCGCCGAGGAAGGCCGCCGCCACGCCCGGCTTCGCCGAGGAATGCGCCAAGATCGAGCGCGAGCGGACGGTCCTGCAGGGCGAGGAGAGCGAACAAGGCGCGCTTGAGGCGCAGGCCAGAACCCTCGAGGCGCTCAGCGCGGCGCTGCGACAGACCGAAGCCCACGCCGCGGCGGCCGAAGCGGCGCATGCGCGGGCGCGCGACGCCGAGGCGCGGGCTCGCGGGCCGCTGAACGAGGCCGAACGCAAGGCGCAGCGGCTCGACACCGAACTGCGCACGCTGACCAAGCTGCTGGGCTCGGAGTCCGGCGCCGAATGGCCGCCGGTGATCGACCAGATCGGCGTCGCCAGGGGCTATGAGGCGGCGCTCGGCGCGGCTTTGGGCGACGATCTCGACGCCTCGACCGACGCGGCGGCGCCGGCCCATTGGTCGGAGCTGGCCGGCGATTTCGTCGATCCCGCGCTGCCGCCCGGCGTCGAGCCGCTGGCCAGCGTCGCGCAGGCGCCGGCCGCCCTGAGCCGCCGCCTCGCGCAGATCGGCGTCGTCGCCAGGGATGAGGGCGCGCGCCTGCAATTCGCTGCTGAAAGTCGGCCAGCGTCTGGTCTCCCGCGAGGGCGATCTGTGGCGCTGGGACGGGTTCGTGTCGGCCGCCGAGGCGCCGACCCCGGCGGCGCGCCGCCTCGTCGAAAAGAACCGCCTCGGCGATCTCACGCGCGAGGCGGACACGGCGCGCCAGGCGGCGGAGGCCGCGCGCTCGGAGGCCGCGGCGTTCCAGACGCGGCTGCGCGACGCCGCGAGCGCCGAGGCCGCGGCGCGGCAGGGCGTGCGCGAGGCGCGCAATCTCGCCGACCTCGCGCGCGACCAACTGGCGGCGCGCGAACGCCGGCGCGCGCAGGCGCTGGCGCGGCGTTCGGCGCTGGACGAAGCTTCGTCGCGCGCGCGGGCCTCGCTGGAGGAAGCCGCCGAACGGCGGCGGCAGGCGGAAGCGGCGCTCGCCGGGCTGGCGGCGACCGACGAACTGGCGCTGCGCCTCGAGCGCGCCCGCGCCCACGCCGCGCAACAGCGCGCCGAATGCGTCGAAGCGCGCGCGGCGGTCCATTCGATCGCGCGGGAGAGCGAAGCGCGCGAGCGCCGCCGCCAGGCGATCGCCGACGAAATGCGCTCGTGGCGCGAGCGGCGCGACCGGGCGCAGAGCCAGATCGCCGAGATCGACGATCGCCAATCCCAGGCGCGCGGCGAACTGGCGGCGCTCGCCGACGCGCCGGCCGCCTTTCTGCGCCAGCGCCGCGCGCTGATCGGCGAGGTGGACGCGGCTGAAGCGGCGCGCCAGCGGGCAAGCGATCAGCGCGCCGGCGCCGAAACGAGTCTCGCCGAGGCGGACCGCGCCGCGCGCGCCGCGCTCGAAGCGATGGGTGCGGCGCGCGAGGCCCGCGCCGCCTCGGAAGCGCGCGTCGAGGGCGCGCGCCAGCGCTGCGAAGCGCTGCGCCACACCATCGCGGTCGAACTGGAGGCCGAGCCGGCGGGCCTGGCCGCGCTCGCCGGGCTGAGGAACGGCGAAGCGCCGCCCGAACACGCGCAGGTCGAGCGCCGGCTGGAGCATCTGAAACAGGAGCGCGAGCGTCTCGGCGCGGTCAACCTGCGCGCCGACGAGGAATTGATCGAGGTGGAGGCGAGCCGCGCCCGGATGATCGCCGAGCGCGACGATCTGACCGCGGCGATCGCCCGGCTGCGCCAGGCGATCCACAACCTCAACAAGGAGGGTCGCGAACGCCTGCTGAGCGCGTTCGACGTCGTCAACAAGCATTTCGGCGAATTGTTCGCCACCCTGTTCGAAGGCGGCTCGGCCGAGCTGCTGCTGATCGAATCCGACGATCCGCTCGAGGCCGGCCTCGAGCTCCTCGCCCGGCCGCCGGGCAAGAAACCGCAGGTGTTGACGCTGCTGTCGGGCGGCGAGCAGGCGCTGACCGCGCTGGCGTTGATCTTCGCGGTGTTCCTCACCAATCCGTCGCCGATCTGCGTGCTCGACGAGGTCGACGCGCCGCTCGACGATTCCAACGTCGAACGCTTCTGCGATCTCCTGGAGGAAATGCGCAAGCGGTCGGACACGCGTTTCGTCACCATCACCCACAATCCGATCACCATGGCGCGGATGGACCGCCTGTTCGGCGTGACCATGGCCGAGCGCGGCGTCAGCCAGGTGGTGTCGGTCGATCTCGCCGAGGCCGAGCGGTTCCGCGAGGCGAGCTGAGGGTTCGCGGCGCCGGCTATTTCCAGGCCGGATCGCGCGATCATCGTCAGTCGTCGCCGAGCGACCGTTCGAAATCCTGGCCGCCATAGAACACGCCATGGATCGCAACCGTGTTGGCCGCGACATCGACCGAGAAGGCGATCGTGACGCGCCTCGCGTAACCCATCGTGCGGAGATCGGGACGAATGTCGTCGCGTTTCGTCCCGCGCTCGGGGAACGTGGCGAGGGGCAAGCAGGCCTCCACGATGCCGCCGACATAGTTGTCCGCCCTTGGTTCGCCGGCATCGGCGGCTATCGTGGCGTACAGGGTGTCGAGCTGACCTTGCGCTCGCGGCGTAAAGACGACGGCGTAGCGCTGCATCAGCTTTCGGGTTTCGCCAGACGCGCCCGATACGCAGCGCGCGCGCGCGCCAAAGTCTCACCGGCCGGTATCCCGATTCCCGGATCGGCTGCATATTCGTCGTAGCTCCTGGCGACTTCGCCGCGCAGCCATTTTTCAACGGCGGCGTCCCGGGCCTGCAGCGTGCGCAAGCCGTCGCGGATCACTTCGCTTTCGCTCGCATATTCGCCCGACGCGACCTTCGCCTTGACCATCGCCGCCATGTCATTGGGCAGGGTGATGCTGATCGGGCGTGTGTTGCGCATGGCGAGGCTTTTCCGGGATCGAATTGGCGCGGTGTATGATTAAATCATACACCGGTTCGAATGGAAAGCGCCGAGTCGGGACCGCATCCAAGGGCGCGAAACGCCCCCTGCAACTGCGCATCCGCCGCCATTGCCCCGACGGCGGCGCGAAATCCGCGCTATGATCGCCGGCGATGCCGCCCCCGCCCCATGCTTTGCGCCTCGTGTTCTGGGTCACCCTCAGCACCAGCCTGCTGGGCGCGTTGTTCGCTTGCGCCGAATACCAGCCGGTCGGCGTCGCCGACGTCGTCAACACCTGCTGGCACGGCGTGCTGGCGGGCGGCCTGAACGGCGCGATCCTCTCCTCGCTCGAAATTTTCGTGTTGCGTCGGGCGCAGGGCGCGGCGCTCCGTCAGTTGCCGTTTCTGCCCTATCTCGCGTTGCGCTCGCTGCTCTACCTCGGCGTCATCCTGTCCGTGCAAGCCGCGTCGAACTGGCTGGTGCCGACCACCGCCGGTCAATTCGCCGCGATCACCCGCGCCGACATCGTCTTCGGGCTCGCCGCCTGTCTCGGCTATAATCTGCTGTTCGGCGTCAACGCGTTGCTAGGCCCCGGCGTGTTGTTCGCCTTCGTCGCCGGGCGCTACTACCATCCGCGCCTCGAGGAGCGCGCGCTGCTGTTCATCGACATGCGCTCGTCGACCGCCATCGCCGAGCGTCTTGGCGAGGCGCGCTTCCTCGACCTGCTCAACCGGTTCATCACCGACCTGTCGATCGCCATCGCCGAGGCGGGCGGAGAAGTCCACAAATATGTCGGCGACGAGATCATCGCCACCTGGCGGCTCGCGCCGGGCGCGAATGAGCCCGGCTGCGTGCGCGCCTGTTTCGAGGCGCACGAGCGTCTCCTCGCGCGCGGTTTCGCCTACGAGCGCGAATTCGGCCTGCGCGCCGATTTCCGCGCCGGCCTTCACTGCGGTGCGGTGGTGGTCGGCGAACTCGGCTATCTCAAGAAGGAGATCGCGCTGATCGGCGACGCCATGAACACCGCCGCGCGCATCCAGCAGGCCTGCCGCGACACCGGCTGCCGCGTGCTCGCCTCGGCGGCGCTGCTGGAGCGCCTCGCCGCGCTCCCCGCCGGCGTCGCGCGGCGGGCGCTCGGCCCGCTGGCGATGCGCGGCAAGGAACAGGCGATCGAGATTTACGCGCTGGAGGCGGCCGGCGGTTTATGAGCGGCTGTCGCGGAGCGGGCGGTTGGCGCACGAATTCACGCATGGGCGCATCGTGCGCGCCACCGCGGCTCACGCCGCAGCGCCGAGGATCGAACGCAGCGCCTTCGCTTCGCGGTCTTTCATCAGCTCGCTAAGCGATGGTTCGTCCCGCGTGTCGAGGACGCGCGCCAGGTGGTCCTTCATCAGCGCCGCGAGCGACCGTTCGTCCAAAGTGTCGAGCACGCGCGCCAGCCTGTCTGTGTCCTTGAACCTCGCCGCAAAGCCGGCGCCGTAGTGCTTGCGCAACGTCCCAACACGCACGTTGCCATGCTTACGGCCAATTGCGCCGGCCTTGTCGCGGTGGATGCTACTGAGCCCTTCTTCCTTGGGGTGAGCCCCCGATTTCGCCTTTCCCCGCCGCCGCAAGCATTTCGCGTCGCAGGATCGCGTTGATGCGGGACTGGTAGCCCTTGCCCTGCCCCCGCAGCCAAGCCAGCACGTCGGCGTCGATGCGCACGGTGGTCGAGGTTTTGATGGGCTTGTAGAACCGACCCGACGCCGCGTTGTTCCAAAAATCTATAGTCGCCTCGGGGATGTCGGAGGTGTCGATCTGGCGGTTGTCAAGGGCCGCGAGCTCGGCCTTTTGGCTTTCGGTCAGCGGAGGCAGGTTGGCTGGATCAATCCTGTGTCTAAAAAGCCGCTTGCTCATAGTCATGCCCCTCTCGTCGGGTAGCCGCTCTCGCAGAAATGATGCGAACGATTTCGATTGGCCGGCCGGCCCTGTCCTCGTCATCCCGGATCGTATGGGCCACAAGCAGCAGCCACTCGCCCACCATTCCGAAGGTTTGCCAGCGTTGTTCATGATCCTCGCTGCGATCCTGCCTGCTGAGGCAAAGAGGATCGGCGAAAACGCGCGCGGCGGTTTCGAAGCTCACTCCGTGCTTCCGCCGATTGGCGGCCGCCTTGGCGGGATCCCACTCGAACTCATACATAGATGTTACTACAATTTGGTATTGCAAGCTATAGAGTGGCGCGTGAGCGGATTCGTAGCTTTGCCGAAACTTGGGAACCCCGCTTTGCGCTCCGCCGCCTCCGACTCGCCGTATGTGCGACGCTCCGGCCTTCTCTGGTCTCAAATTTTCCAGATAAAGCGTCTAAATCGACCCCGCCTCGACCATGTAATTGTTCGCGGTGCACATCGCCGAATCGTCGGCGGCGAGGAACAGGGCCATGCGGGCCAGGTAGGCCGGCTCGATCGGGTCGGGCAGGCATTGGCGCGCGAGGTGACGGGCGAGCGCTTCGGGGCTGACCCACAGCGCCTTCTGCCGCTCGGTCATCACCCAGCCCGGCACGATCGTGTTGACCCTGATGCGATGCTTGCCGAGGCTGCGCGCGAAGGCGCGCGTCATGCCGTGCACGCCGGCCTTGGCGGTGGTGTAGACCGGCATGCCGCCCGCCGCCTCGAACCACGAGTTCGACCCGAAATTGACGATCGAGCCCTTGCCCGCCGCGATCATGTCGGGGGCGACCGCCTGGGTGGCGAAAAACATGTGGCGCAGATTGGTGGCGATCCGCTCGTCGTAATAGGCGGGCGTCACCTCTTCCCATCCGTGCCGGTCGTCGCGCGCCGCATTGTTGATGAGAACCCCGGCCGGCCCCAGCGCCTCCTTCAATCGCGCGAAGGCGGCGCGCAGCGCCGCGATGTCGCGCAGATCGCAAGGCTCGAACCGCGCCCGCGCGCCGGCGCCGGCCAGTTCGTCGGCGAGCGCGCGCCCGCCCTCGGCGTCGATATCGACGAAGCCGACCAGCGAGCCCTGCGCGGCGAAAGCCCGCGCCATGTCCTGACCGATTCCGGATGCGCCGCCGGTGATGAACACCACGGCGCCGTTGAGACTGGGGTAGTGCGCGAATGACAAGTCTTGCTCCTTCGGCAGAACGAAATGGCGAAGCGCCGCAGGGGCGCGACTCGCGGCGCAGGCTTATCACAGGCGCCCGCCGGCGCCAGACCTCGCGCCGTTCGGCGACCTGGGCAGGGGCCATTGACAGGCCGGCGACGATGAAACACGTTTCCGCGATGCCAGACCACGGATCGCGCGCGCCCGGTTCGGCGGGTAAGCCACGCAGCGTCCGCCGCCGGCGGGAGACGTCGCCGCCGCATGCGCTGCGCATCAAGCGCGTCTACGCGCCGCCGGACGAGAGCGACGGCCTGCGCATTCTCGTCGACCGCTTGTGGCCGCGAGGCCTCACCAAGGAAAAGGCGCGGATCGATCTGTGGCTCAAGGACGCGGCGCCGAGCAACGAACTGCGCCGCCAGTTTCATGGCCATCCCGACCACTGGGCGGCGTTCAACGCCGCTTACGGCAAGGAGTTGGCGCAGGAGCCAGGGCGGCAGGCCGCCGCGTCGGTCATCGACAAGCTCGCCGCCGGCGCGGTGACCCTGCTCTACGCGGCGCGCGACGAGCAGCACAACAACGCCGTCGCGCTGCGCGCCTGGCTCGTCGCGCGGATGGGTGCATAGACGCGCGACGTCGTCGTCCGCCGTTCAACCGATTTCGGCGAGCGCGCGCTCCATCGACGCGATTTCGGCCTTCGCTCCGGCCCGCATCTTGAGCTCCGCCGCGCGATAGAGCGCCGCGACTTGCCGGCCGGCCTCGGTCAGTTCGGCGCCGCCGCCTCCGACGCCGCCGGGGCGCGCGGCGACCAGCGGGCTGGCGAACATGCGGTTCATCTCCTCGACCAGCAGCCACGCCTTGCGATAGGACATCGCGTGCGCGCGCCCCGCCGCCGAGATCGAACCGGTTTCGCCGATCGATTCGAGCAACGCGATCTTGCCGGGTCCAAGCCGGCGGCTTTCGTCAAAATCGAGGCGAATGGTGACGCGGGTCGACATGGCGGTCCGTGGCGCTTCGTTGCATGCTGCGTCAGATCGGCAGGCGCCGCAAGCCCGCTATTGCGCCGGCGCGATCGCCAGGTTGATCGCCGCGGCCGGCGCGTTGCTGATCTGAATCGTCAGGCCGCCGGCCTTGAGGGAAAAGCGCACGCTCTTGCGCGCGCCTGGGCAATCCTTCTGCCCGGTGAAGGCGACCGATTGCAGCCGCGCACCCTCCTGCACGACGTCGATCCACGCGTCGTCCGACAGCGTGATCTGATAGAGGCCGGGGGCTCCGGCGTTCGCGACATCGAGCGTCGCGCCGAACGTGCCGGGCCTCGGCGCCCGTTCCGGCGTGACGCGAAAAACCACCGCATCGGTCAGCTGCAGCGTCACCGCATAACCCCGGCTGGCGACGATCACCGCGCCGGAGTCGACGGACGCAAGATCGCCGAACCAGCCGCGCTCGCGCGCGACGCTCCACTTGAACTTGTCGCAGGCCGGTCCGCCCTGCGCGTGAGCGCCGGCGCCGGCGAGCGCCAGGAGGAGGGCGACGAGGCCCGCCGATGTCATGCTCTTGCGCATCGCCCTCACCGCTATTGCGTCGCCACCATCACGTCCGACGCCTTGATCACCGCGTAAGCCGCCATGCCCTTGACGAGGCCGAGTTCGTCGACCGCTTCATTGGTGATCGAGGCGGTGACGATCGCGCCGTTGACGTCGAGACGCACATGCGACGTCGTCGCCCCCTTGACGACCTCGACCACCGTCCCCTTGAGAACATTGCGCGCGCTGATTTTCATGAAAGCCTCCCACCGGTTCAGTTCAGCGACCTGAAGCCCTGGCGCTCGAAAATCGCCCGCGCCGCCGGCGATCTCAGCCAGGCCAGGAACCTGTCCGCCGCGCCGTTGCGCGACGAGGCGGTCAGCGCGAACGGATACAGGATCGGGGGATGCGAGTCATCGGGAAAGATTGCGACGATTTTGACGCTGAGGTCGGCGGCGGCGTCGGTCGCATAGACGATTCCGAGCGGCGCTTCTCCGCGCGAAACGAAGGCGAGCGCCGCGCGCACATTGTCGGTCATCGCCAGTCGCGGTTCGACGACGCTCCACAATCCGAGTTTTTGCAGCGCCGCCTTGGCGTATCGCCCGACGGGGACAGTGTTGACTTCCCCGGTGGCGAGGCGGCCCGCTCCGATCGCCGCGACGAAGGCGTCGGGGGTGAAGCCGAGGGCGTCGATCGACGACGGCCTCGGCGCGATGACCACCAGCCGGTTGCCGAGCAGGTCGAGCCGGCTCCCTTGCCGGATCGCGCCGCCCTTGACCGCCTCGTCCATCGATTCCTCGTCGGCTGAAGCGAACAGGTCGGCCGGCGCGCCCGCGACGATCTGGCGCGCCAGCGCCAGCGATCCGCCGTAGCTGATCTTGAGTTCGACGCCGTCGGCGGCGCGAAAGGCGAGCGCCGCCTCGTCGAGCGCGGTCTTCAGGCTGGCTGCGGCGAAGACGACCACCGGATCGTCGGCGCGCGCCGCCTGCGGCGAGCCCGCGAGCGCAAGGGCGAGGACCATCGACGCAAGACGAACCAGATGGCGCATGACGGATCCTTAAGGTGGGCGGGGCGTTCGATACGGCAAAATACAGCGCCTGCCGGAACGGCGCCAGTCGGCCCCGCCAGACGGGGCGCGCGGGATCGCTCGATACCCATGGCCCGGAGGTTCTGCTAGTGTCGTGCGCCCGCGCCGCGTCGGCGCGGCAAGACGCAAAGGAATATCAGCGTGAACTTGGCAGGCGGCGCGATTGGCCTTGTGCTCGGCGCGGGAATCGCGATTGCGGCGCAGGCGGCGGAACTGCCCAACCTGAAGGCGCCCCCGACCGAGCGCGCGAAAAAGTGCAACGTCGGCGGGATGGAAGGCGTCCTCATCCCGGGCACGACCACGTGCGCGAAGATCGGCGGCTATGTCTCCGGCGGCGTCGAAGCCGGCAACGTGAAGCCGTGACGCGACCGCGCGCCTGAGCCCCCGCGTTCACCCCGAATGCGCGAACGCCCAGTAGAGTTCGCGCGCCCGGCGAAAGGCCGGGCCGGGCTGCAGGTCGCGCTCCTCGATGCGCCGCACCGGAATGACCTTGCCGAAGTTGCCGACCACGAAGATTTCGTCGGCCTCGTCGAAATCGGCGAAGCTCAGCGTCGTCTCCTCGGCCGGCCGCCCGTCTTCCGCGAGCAGCTTCAGCACGCGCTGGCGGGTCACGCCGTTGAGGAACGAGCCGTTGGCGATCGGGGTCTTCACCACGCCGTCGCGCGCCATGAACACATTGGCGGTGGCGAGTTCGGCGACATTGCCGAGCATGTCGGCCAGCAGGCAATTGTCAAAGCCGCGGGTGCGCGCCTCCATCAGCGCGCGGGCGTTGTTGGGATAGAGGCAGCCGGCCTTGGCGTCGATCGGCATGGTCTCGGCGGTCGGCTTGCGATAGCGCGAGCGGGTGATCGAAACGCCGGTCGTATCGGGCAGCGGCGCCTCGTAGATCGACAGGCAGAAGCGGGTCGAATCGGGGTCGGGCGGCACCGAGCCGGGGCCGTTGCGCTCCGCCCAGTACATCGGCCGCACATAGAGGGCGGCGCCTGGCGCGAACTTTTTGATCCCCTCGCGCGCCAGTTCGACGATCGCCTCGTCGCTCATCGTCGGCTTCAGCCACATCGTGCGGGCCGATCGGTTGACCCTGGCGCAGTGGCGATCGAGGTCCGGCGCGACGCCCTCGAAGGCGCGGGCGCCGTCGAACACGCTGGAGCCCAGCCAGAAGGCGTGGCTGCGCGGCCCGAGGATCGCCTTGTTGCCCTCGAACCATTCGCCGTCGAGGAAGGTGAAAGTCTGCGACCAATCGGGCATTTTAAGGCTCTCGTCTCGTCAGGTTGGGTGAAATGAACGTCCGGCGCGCAAACTAGCGGCGCCGGCGCGATAAAACCACGCAATTCTATGGGTCCTGACCCGAACCGATGATAGACATGCGCGCGCGGTCGGCCTCGCCAGGAAGCGGCGCAAAGTCGGCGACGCCGCGCCCCCAGCCTTCCATCGCCGTCATCCCGCCTCGTCCGCGATCCGCAGCGCCGCGATCGCCTCTCGCGCCGCCATGGCGAGCGGCGTCGGCGGCGCTTCGGGGTCGAACCAGCCGATCGCGGCGATCTTGTCGGGCTCGCAATTGACCGGCTCGCCCGACGTCAGCGCGGCACGGTAGACCGGCGCCACCCAGTGCTGGCCGTCCGGCCCGATCGTCTGGGCGAGGCAGAGCAGCGGTCCAAGTTCGATCGCGACGCCGACTTCCTCGAGCGCCTCGCGGCGCGCGGCGTGTTCTGCGCGCTCAAAGAATTCCACCTTGCCGCCGGTCAGGCTCCAGCAGCCGGCTTCCGGCGCCTTCAGGCGCTTGACCAGCAGTATCAGCCCCTCGCGCAGGATCGCCGCGCCGCAGCCGACGCCGATCGCCCCCTCGCTCACGCGGCGAGCGCAGCGAGCAGGCGGGCCCACGAGCGCGCGCCTTTGCGGAACGACGACAGCTCGTATTTCTCGTTGGGCGAATGAACCGAATCGTCTTCCAGGCCGAAGCCGATCATCAGCGCGTCCATGTTCAGTTCGCGTTTGAACGCGCCGACCACCGGGATCGAGCCGCCCGAGCCGACCAGCACGGCGGGCTTGCCCCATTCGGCCTCCAGCGCGCGGCGGGCGCGGCGCAGGGCTTCCGACTTGGTCGGCAGAACGAGCGCCGGGCTCGCGCCATGGGCGATGAATTCGGCGCGCACGTCGGCCGGCAGGCGCGCCTTGACGAAGGCGCGAAAATCCCTGGCGATCCGCTCCGGGTTCTGCTTGCCGACCAGGCGGAACGAAAACTTGGCGCTGGCGGCGGAGGGGATGACCGTCTTCGACCCCGCGCCGGTATAGCCGCCGATGATGCCGTTGACGTCGGAGGTCGGCCGCGACCAGATCATTTCCAGCGTGCTGCGCCCCTTCTCGCCGGCCGGAACCGACAGCCCGACCTCGCCGAGGAAGCGGGCGTCGTCGAAATTGAGGTCGCGCCATTGCGCGGCGATTTCCTCGGGCAATTCCTCGACGCCGTCGTAAAATCCGGGCAGCGCGACCGCGCCGTTCTCGTCATGCAGGTCGCTGATGATGCGCGCGAGCACGCGGATCGGATTGATCGCCGCCCCGCCGTAGAGGCCGGAATGCAGATCGCGGCTGGCCCCGCGCAGGAACACTTCTTCGAGCACCAGACCGCGCAGCATGGTGGTGATCGCCGGCGTTTCGCGGTCGCGCATGCCAGTGTCGCAAACCAGCATCAGGTCGGCCTTCAGCTCGCCGGCGTTCTCCGCCATGAAGGCGGGAAGCGAGGGCGAACCGGTCTCCTCCTCGCCCTCGAACAGCACGCTGACGTCGCAGGGCAGGCCGCCGGTCTCGCGGAACCCCCGGCACGCCTCGACGAAGGTCATCAACTGTCCCTTGTCGTCGCAGGCGCCGCGCGCCACGATGCGCTGGCCGGTCGGCGCGTCGATCAGCCGCGGCTCGAACGGGGGCGTCGTCCACAGGTCCAGCGGATCCGGCGGCTGCACGTCGTAATGGCCGTAGAACAGCACGTGCGGGGCGTCGCGCCGCTTCGCCTTGGCGCGTCCGACGACCATCGGGCGCCCCTTGGTGGCGCGCTTGGAGATTTCGAAGCCGAGCCCCTGCAGCTCGCCCACCAGCCAGTCGGCGGCGCTCTCGCAAGCCGGAAAGTAAGCGGGATCGGCGGAGACCGAGGGAATGGCGAGCAACGCGAACAGGCGCGCCAAAGCATCGGACTGGTTGGCGTCGATCCTGGCGAGCACATCGTCGAGGGTGGACATGAAAGGCTCCTGCGAGCATCAAGGGCGATGACTCGTGATGCGCGGAACCTATCAGCGACCCGCCGCCGCTCCAACAGCCAACCGGCGGGCCTCGAGGATGTGACGCCGGTCCGTTGGTCGCCCCCGCCGGAGAGCCTGTCGTCCGCCGTCAGACGAGATGGCGGAAGATGAAATACAGCGTGCCTGAAAGCAGCATCGCTACGGGCAGCGTCAGAATCCACGCCAGCGCGATATTGCGCAAGGTGGCCAACTGAAGGCCGGAGCCGTTGGCGAGCATCGTGCCTGCAATGCCCGAAGACAGAACGTGGGTCGTCGACACCGGCAGGCCCAGGCCGTCGGCGGCGCCGATTGTCGCCATCGCGATGATCTCGGCGGCGGCGCCCTGGCCGTAGGTCAGGTGCTCCTTCCCGATCTTTTCGCCGACGGTGACGACGATGCGCTTCCAGCCGATCATGGTTCCAAGGCCGAGCGCCAGCGCGACGACCACTTTCACCCAGATCGGGATGAATTTCGTCGAGACGTCGAGTTGCTTGGAATAGGCGGTCAGCGCGGCGTCTTCCTCGGGCTTCAGGCCGTTCTCCTTGTCCTTGGCGAGGTTCCGCACGGCCTCGGAGGCCAGATATATGTCGTTGCGGGTGTTGCCGACCTTGCCGAACGGGACTTTGGCGAGCGAGCCATACTGTTCAACCTGATTCGCGATGTCCTTCACGAAGACCGCCAGTGCGGGATAGGTGCCCTCTTCGATCTTGTGGGCATGGACATAGGCGGTCACCACCGGGCGCGGATCGCCGAGGATCTGGAAGCCGGCGCCCTGCGCCTCGATGATCTTGGCGGCCTTGTCGGAGGCAGCGGCGAAATCGGCCATGTGGCTTTCCGGCAGGGCGCGGTTCAGCGCATAGGCGGTCGGCGCGACGCCGACGAGGATCAGCATGATGAGCCCCATGCCCTTCTGCCCGTCGTTGGAGCCGTGGAAGAAGGAGACGCCCGTGCAGGTCAATATCAGCAACGCACGAATCCACGTCGGCGGCGGCGCATCGGAGGCCGGCGCAGTGTAGAGCGCCGGCGCGCGGATCGTAAATTTCATGACCAGCAGCAGCGCGGCCGAAAGAATGAAGCCGAACACCGGCGAGAACAGCAGCGCTTGGCCGACTTTGACCACCTGGTCCCACTGCACGCCAGCCGTGCCGTCCTGACCGCGCATCAAAGCGTTGGCGACGCCGACGCCGATGATCGAGCCGACCATCGTATGCGAGCTCGAGGCCGGCAGGCCGAGCCACCAGGTTCCGAGGTTCCAGATGATCGCGGCGATGAGCAGGGCGAAGACCATCGCAAAGCCGGCGCTCGACCCGACGCCGAGGATCAGTTCGACGGGAAGCAGCGACAGGATGCCGAACGCGACGGCGCCGCTGGAGGTGAGCACGCCGAGGAAATTCCATGTGCCGGACCAGATCACCGCGACCTGCGGCTGCAGCGAGTGGGTGTAGATCACGGTCGCCACGGCGTTGGCGGTATCGTGAAATCCGTTAACGAATTCGAAGCCCAGCGCGATCAGCATCGCGACGCCGAGCAGGATGAACGGCAGGATGGTGGTCGGCGCTGGCGCGCCGGCGCCCGCGATGTCGGCGTAGATGCTGTAGGCCATGAACAGCAGGCCGCCGGCCAGAACCGCCAGGAAAATCAACACCCCCCGGATGTCCATCGGCTTGTCGAATCGTACGTGCGTCGCCGCCGCGGGAACGGCGTTGGCGTCGGTGATGGCGGACATCGGGGATGGCTCCTGTCGTCGAAACGCGGCGCATCTAGAGCGGCGCGGTGTGACAGGTGTGTGACAGTCCGGCGCGGCGGCGGCGATTGCGCCCGCGTCGCGCCGGACCATGCGGCGATTCAAGGCCGCGCGACCGCGCGTGGACGGCGGCGAGGCGATCTTTCGCGCCTCGCGGCGATCGTTTCCGCGCGAAGGTCTATTTGGGCTGCGCGACGACGCGCAGATAGGGCTTCGGCGACTTCCAGCCGCCGGGGAAGCGCTTGGCCGCCTCTTCGTTGGACACCGAGCCGGAGATGATGACGTCGTCGCCGTTCTTCCAGTTGGCCGGCGTCGACACCTTGTGCTTGGCGGTCAATTGCAGGCTGTCGATGACCCGCAGCACTTCATCGAAGTTGCGCCCGGTGCTCATGGGATAGGCGAGCTGCAGCTTCACCGTCTTGTCGGGGCCGATGACGAACACCGTGCGCACGGTCTGGTTGTCGGCGGCGGTGCGCCCTTCCGATCCGCCGGGGGTGGCGGCGGGCAGCATGCCATAGGCCTTGGCGATCGACAGGTCGGGGTCGCCGATCATCGGGAAGTTCGGCGCGGTCCCCTGCGTCTCCTCGATGTCCTTGGCCCATTTGGCGTGCGAGTCGACCGGGTCGACAGACAGCCCGATGACCTTGGTCCCCCGCTTGTCGAACTCGCCCTTCAGTTTGGCCATCGCGCCAAGCTCGGTGGTGCACACCGGCGTGAAGTCCTTCGGGTGGGAAAACAGCACCGCCCAGGAATCGCCGATCCAATCATGGAAATGGATCGGTCCCTGCGTGGTCTGCGCGGTGAAATCCGGGGCGGTCTGTCCAATCTGCAACATGGTCGGCTCCTGTGGCGCCGGTCCGCTCGGGCCCGTCGCCCGTTCGCGCCGCGTTGTCGCGGCGCCCGTTTCCAACATTGGTCGCGTGAGTTCTACTTTATGCGATTGGGTTGTTCGGTTCAATACATTAAAAATATGGATTTAATTGACGACCGCGCCGGACTGGCCTTGGCGGCCCATCCCTGCTCTTGTCTCAGCGCGGCGCGGCCTCTCGCCAAACCGCGGGGCGGCCCGTCCGCTCGTCTTGCCGATTGCGCCGCCGCTTGATTTTGACCCGCGAAGCGGCGACATGAAGCGCAGGCGCCTCGCCGCCCACAGGGAGACTGCAATGGACAATTTGATCGCCCGCGTCGCCGGCGCAGCCGGCGTCCCGCCGGACACCGCGCGTCAGGCGGTCAGCCTGGTCGTCGATTTCGTCAAGCGGGAAGCTCCCGAGGACGCCGTCGACCGGCTGCTGGCGCAGGCGCCGGCGCTGAACGCCATCGCCGCCTCCGGACAGACCTCGAGCGGCGAGGGCATGGGCCGTGTCGTCAAGGGCCTGATGGGCGTCGCCGCCGGCGCGATGGGCGGGGGCGGAATCATGGCGCTCGGCGCCAATCTTATGGCGCTCGGCCTCGACATGGGGCAGATCCAGACGGTCGGCAAGGAAGTGTTCGCCTACGCCCGCGAGATCGCCGGCGACGAGGTCGTCGGCGAAATATCCGCCGCCATTCCGGGCCTGTCGCAATACATCTGAGCTTCGCCGGTGGGGACATGACCGAACTGGCGAGCGATTTCGCGCCCACCGGCGAGCGGCAATGGCTCAAACGAGTCGAGGCCGCCCTCAAGGGCCGCGCCTTCGAGACGCTGGTGTCGCGCAGCGACGATTTGTTTCCCATCCGGCCCCTCTATGGCCGCCGCGTCGGTCCGCGCGTCGCCCGCCAGGGCGGCCCGTGGCGCGTGTTGGCGCGCGTCGACCACCCCGACGCCGGCCTCGCCAACGCCCAGGCGCTTGACGATCTGGCCAACGGCGCCGACGGGCTGCAGGTGATTTTCGCCGGCGCCGGAGGCGCCTGGGGCTACGGCCTCGCCGGCGCGGACGCGGCCTCACTCGACGCATTGTTCGAAGGCGTGCGCCTCGACGCCGGCCTGACGCTGGAACTCGATCTGGGTCCGGCGGCTGAGCAGCAGGCGCTCGGGCTCGCCGCGCTGGTCGAGCGGCAAGTCGCCGATCCCGGCCGCCTCGATCTGTCGTTCGGCCTCGATCCGCTCGGCGCCCTGGCGCGCAGCGGGCGCGCGCCGGACGACTGGCCGACAACGGCGCAGCGGGCCGGCGATCTGGCCTCGGCGCTTCGGGAGCGTGGATTTGCCGGGCCGTTCGTCGCCGCCGACGCGCGATCCGTCCACGCGGCGGGGGGCACGCCGGCGCAGGAACTGGGTTTCGCCTTGTCGGCGGCGCTCGACTACTGGCGGGCGCTCGAAGCGTCCGGCTTCGATGCGGGCGCCGCGCGGAGCGCGATCGCCTTCCGCCTGGCGGCCGACGCCGACGAATTGATCAGCCTCGCCAAGTTCCGCGCCCTGCGGCTGCTGTGGGCGCGCGTCGGCGAGGTCGGCGGCGCGCCGGCGCGCCCGGCCCGCATCCATGGCGAGAGCGCGTGGCGGATGGTCAGCGCGCGCGATCCCTGGGTCAACGTGCTGCGCGGCGCGATGGCGGCGTTCAGCGCGGGTCTCGGCGGCGCCGACAGCGTCAGCGTGCTGCCGTTCACGCAAGGACTCGGCCTGCCCGATCCGTTCGCGCGGCGTGTGGCGCGCAACGCGCAGTTGATCCTGCTGGAGGAATCGCACCTCGGCTTCGTCGCCGACCCGGCGGCCGGCGCGGGGGCTTTCGAGGCGCTGACCCAGGCTTTGTGCGAGGCGGCCTGGGGCGTGTTGCAAGGGATCGAAGCGCAGGGCGGCCTTTACGCGGCTTTGGCGCGCGGCGATTTCCAGCAGGCGGTCGCCAGGGCGAGCGAGGCGCGCGCCCGCGATGTCGCGCGGCGCAAGACGCCGCTGATCGGCGTCAGCGATTTCCCCGACCTCGCCGAAGTGCGCGTGGAGACGCTGGTTATAGCCGCGCCGCCGTTCCGCTACGAAGGCGAGGCGCGCGCCGAACCGCTGACGCCGCGCCGGCTCGCCGAGCCGTTCGAGGCGTTGCGCGACGCTTCCGACGCCGCGCTGGCGCGCGACGGCGCGCGGCCGAGCGTTTTTCTCGCCAATCTCGGACCGGCCGTCGCCTTCGGCCCCCGCGCGGCTTTCGCCAGAAGCCTGTTCGAGGCGGGCGGCGTCGAGGCGCGCGGCGAGGAGCGGATATGCGAACGCCGCTGAGGCGGCGGCGGCTTTCACCGCGAGCGGCGCAAGACTCGCCTGCCTCTGCTCGTCGGACGAGATTTATGCGGCGAGCGCCGAACAGACGGCGCGGGCGCTACGCGAGGCGGGCGCCCGCGTCTGGATGGCGGGGCGGCCGGGTGCGCGCGAGGCGGCGCTTCGGGAGGCCGGCGTCGAATATTTCCTGTTCGCCGGCGGTGACGCGCTGGAAGCCCTCCGCCTTGCCTATCAAAGCATCGGCGTCGTCGCCTGACGCAACCGCCTCGCGCCCGAAGTCAGTTCGATCCCTGATAGGGCTGGGGCCGCAGGGTCGCCGCGACGATCGCGTAACTGATGATCAGCAGCAGAAACCACGAGCCGAATTTGCTGACGCTGACCATCGACCAGCCGTGCATCTGCGCGGGATACGACCACGCGCGCACGAACGTGCCGATATTCTCGGCGAACCAGATGAACAACGCGCAAAGCCCGTTGGCGACGAGAATCGGCATCGCGCGATGGACGCGCCACGGCTTGAAATAGATCCAGCCGCGGCCGAAGACCGACGATCGACGCGGCGAACAGGATGAGCCGGCCGTCGATCCCGAAATGATCGAGGAAGAAATTCGCGTAGATCGCCGCCGCGAGCGCCACGTCACCGCCCACATCGGCGGATGATGGGAGAAGCGGAAATCGAACAGGCGCCAGGCGCGCGTCATATAGCTGCCGATCGCCGCATACATGAACCCGGTGAACAGTGGCACGCCCGCGATGCGCAACACGCTTGCTTCCGGATAAATCCACGAACCGGTCGCCGTCTTGTAGACTTCCATCGCGGTGCCGACGACGTGGAAGATCAGAATGACCTTCGCCTCCTCCAGCGTCTCGAAGCGCAGCGCGATCAAGCCGATCTGCAGCGCGACCGAGGCGATGACGAGAAAATCGTAGCGCGCCAGCGCCGCGCCTTTCGGATACCAGAGGAAGGTGCCGGCGAGCAGCGCGAGCATCAGGGCGCCAAAGAGGCACGCCCAGGCCTCCTTGACGCCAAAGCGCAGAAATTCGTAGACAAACGCGGTCGCCGGACGTTTTGCCGCCCACGCGCCGAGCTTCGCCTCGCGGGCGACGAAGCGGCCCAGCGGACTCCACAGGGCGGCTGCGCTGCTGGGGGGTTCCGTGCGATCGTCCTGGCTCATGACGATTGTTTTGACCCGCCGACCCCCGTTTCGGCAATGCCGCAAGCGGCGTTCAAGCCATGGTGGCGGGAATTGCGGCCGCGTCGTAAACTCACGCCCGCGGTCTCCGCCGCAACCTTGTTCGCGAAAGCGCGATGAAACCGATTCCCGACTTCAGCGCCATCCCCTTCGCGCCGCCGCGCTCCGAGACCTGCGCCGCCACGCGCGCGCAATGGCTGACCCCCGAGGGTCTCGCGGTCAAGTCGATCTACGGCCCCGATGACCTCGCCGGCCTCGACTTTCTCGATGGCTGGCCGGGCGCGCCGCCCTATCTGCGCGGCCCCTATCCCACGATGTACGTCAATCAGCCGTGGACGGTGCGCCAATACGCCGGATTCTCCACCGCCGAGGATTCCAACGCGTTCTATCGCGCCAACCTGGCGGCCGGGCAGACCGGGCTGTCGATCGCTTTCGATCTGGCGACCCATCGCGGCTATGATTCGGACCATCCGCGGGTCGCCGGCGATGTCGGCATGGCGGGCGTGGCGATCGATTCGCTCTACGACATGCAGGATCCTGTTCGCCGGCATTCCGCTGAGCCGGGTCAGCGTGTCGATGACCATGAACGGCGCGGTGCTGCCGGTGCTCGGCGCTTGTTCATCGTGGCGGCGCAGGAGCAGGGCGCGCCGATGGAATCGCTGTCGGGCACCATCCAGAACGACATCCTCAAGGAGTTCATGGTTCGCAACACCTATATCTATCCGCCCGCCGCCTCGATGCGGATCGTCTCCGACATTTTCGCGTTCACCGCGGCGCATATGCCGAAGTTCAATTCGATCTCGATTTCCGGCTATCACATGCAGGAAGCCGGCGCGACGCAGGACCTCGAACTCGCCTATACGCTCGCCGACGGCGTCGAATATCTGCGCGCCGGAATCGCGGCGGGCCTCAACGTCGACCAGTTCGCGCCGCGCCTGTCGTTCTTCTGGGCGATTGGCATGAATTTCTTCATGGAGATCGCCAAGCTGCGCGCCGCCCGCCTGCTGTGGGCGAGCCTCGTCAAAGGCTTCAATCCGCAGTCGGAAAAATCGCTGGCGTTGCGCGCCCATTGCCAGACCTCGGGCTGGTCGCTGACCGCGCAGGACCCGTTCAACAATATCGTGCGCACCGAGATCGAGGCGATGGCGGCGACGCAGGGGCACACCCAATCGCTGCACACCAACGCGCTCGACGAGGCGCTCGCGTTGCCGACCGCCATTTTCGGCGCGCATCGCGCGCAACACCCAGCTCTTCCTGCAGCAGGAAAGCGGCACGACGCGCATCATCGACCCGTGGGGCGGCTCCTACTATGTCGAGCGCCTGACCGGCGAACTCGCGGCCAAGGCGAAGGCCCATATCGATGAGATCGAGGCGCTTGGCGGCATGGCCAAGGCGATCGAGGCGGGCATCCCCAAGCTGCGCATCGAGGCGGCGGCGGCGCGCACCCAGGCGCGCATCGATTCCGGCCAGCAGTGCGGTGATCGGGGTCAACAAGTTCAGGCCCGATGTCGAACGGCCGATCGACGTGCTGAGGGTCGACAATGCGAGCGTGCGCGCGCAGCAGGTTGCGCAGGCTGGCGCGCCTGCGCGCCGAGCGCGACGAGGCGGCGACGCAGAGCGGCGCTGCGCGCGCTGACCGAGGGCGCGCGCGGCGACGCCAACCTGCTCGCGCTGGCGATCGAAGCGGCGCGCGCCAGGGCCACGGTCGGCGAAATGTCGCTGGCGATGGAGAACGCGTTCGGGCGCCATGTCGCGGAAATCCGCTCGGCCCCCGGCGTCTATCGGCGCGAGGCGGGACCGGGGATCGACGCGATCGACCGCGTGATTGGGATGACCGAGGACTTCCTGCACAACGAGGGCCGTCGCCCGCGCATCCTGGTCGCCAAGATCGGCCAGGACGGCCATGACCGCGGCCAGAAGATCATCGCTTCGGCGTTCGCCGATCTCGGCTTCGACGTCGATATCGGGCCGCTGTTCGCCACCCCTGATGAAGTGGCGCGCCAGGCGGTCGACAACGACGTTCACATCGTCGGCGTCTCGTCGCTCGCCGCCGGCCATCTCATTCTGGTGCCGGCGCTGAAGAACGCCTTGCGCGCGGCCGGGCGCCCCGACGTGATGATCGCGGTTGGCGGGGTGATTCCCGCCCAGGACTTCGAGGCGCTGCGCGAGGCCGGCGCCGATGCGATTTTCCCGCCGGGAACCGTGATCGCCGAAGCGGCGGCGAGCCTGCTCGAACAGTTGAACCGGCAATTGGGCTACGCGCAGAAGAGCGTCGCCTGACGCGCCCGCCGCCGCTTCGCCCCGGCGCCATGGGTCCGGGGGTCACGCCGCGGCGGTTTCCTCTTCGGGCGAAATGTTCTATTTGTCGCGAATGTTTCACGATGGAGTTGACTGACATGGCGGCTCTAACGCCAACCATTCGGCTCGCCCTGTTCGCATTCGGACTGACGGCCTGCACCGCGACGCTGACCGGCGCCGCCTTCGCCCAGCAGAGTTGCGGCGAGGATCTCAAACGCCTGTCGGAGAAGCGCGAGGTCGAATTGACCCGCGTCAATAACATGGTTCGCGCCGCGAAGGGCAAGCCGATCAATCCCGCCATGTTCTGCAGCCAGTCGGCGGGGCTCAATTCGGCGGAGAACGCTCTGATCGCCTATATGGAAAAGAACAAGGACTGGTGCGGCGTCCCCGACGAGGCGCTCGCCTCGCTGAAGGCGAATCACGTCAAGAGCGTGGCCTTTTCCGCGAAGGCCTGCCAAGTCGCCGCCCAGATGAAGAAGGAGCAGTCGGCCGGCGCCGCGCAGGCGCAGCCTTTGCCCGCCGGACCGCTTTGAACGCGGCGGAGCGGCCCGCCCCGATCCTGCCCGACGCCAGCCCGGCGAGTCTTGTCCTGGCGCTGACCCCGCCCGCCGCGCTGCCGTTTGTGCAACTCGCCCGGCTCGACCGGCCGATCGGCTGGCAATTGCTGCTGGCGCCGTGCTGGCAATCGGCGGCGCTCGCCGGCATCGCGCATCGCGCCGGCCCCGATCCCGTCGATCTCGCGCTGTTCCTGATCGGCGCCATCGCGATGCGCGGCGCGGGCTCGACCTATAACGACATTCTCGACCGCAAGCTCGACGCCGGCGTCGAGCGCACCAGGGGGCGTCCGTTGCCGTCGGGGCGCGTCAGTCTGCGCGCCGCCGCGGCGTTTCTCATCTGCGAGGCGCTGGTCGGCCTCGCCGTGCTGCTGTGCTTCAACCGGTTCGCCATCGTCCTCGGGCTCGGCTCGCTGGCGATCGTCGCGGTCTATCCCTTGATGAAGCGCATCACCGCCTGGCCGCAGGCGGTGCTCGGCCTCGCCTTTTCCTGGGGCGCGTTGATGGGCTGGGCGGCGGTCTACGGCGCGCTCGCGGCGCCGGCCTTGTTCCTTTACGCCTCGGCGTTCTGCTGGACGATCGGCTACGACACGATCTATGCGCTGCAGGATGCGCGCGACGACGCGATCGTCGGCATCCGCTCCACCGCGCGGCTGTTCGGGGCGCAGGTTCGCCGCGGCGTCGCGGTGTTCTATCTCGGCGCTGCGCTGCTCGCCGAACTGGCGGTGTTCTCCGCCGGCGGGCGAATCATCGCGCAGCTCGGAATGTGCGGCTATTGCCTCCACCTCGCCTGGCAATTGCGGCGCATCGACGGCGCGACGCCGGCGACGGCGCTCCGTCTGTTCCGCTCCAACCGCGACGCCGGGCTCATCCTGTTCGCCGGCCTGGCGCTCGATGGATTGACGAGCCGGTTGCTCTACTGAACCGGTCGCGCGCCGAGATTTGGAGATGGGACGATGATCGAGGCGATCCGTGAGGCGGTTTTCCGATCCGGCGGGTCCGCACGTCCGTCCTCGATTTGGCTTATGAGGAGCGCGGGCCGGCGGATGGCGATCCGGTCGTGCTGCTGCACGGCTTCCCGTACGATCCGCGCGGCTTCGACGAGGTCGCGCCGGCGCTGGCGGCCAACGGTTTCCGGGTGGTGACGCCTTATCTGCGCGGTTACGGGCCGACCCGTTTCCTGTCGGGCGCAACCCTGCGCTCGGGGCAGCAGGCGGCGATCGCGCAAGACCTGCTCGATCTCATGGACGGGCTGGCGATCCGACGCGCGGCGCTGGTCGGCTATGACTGGGGCGGCCGCGCCGCCTGCATCGTCGCCGCGTTATCGCCGGAGCGCGTGCGTTGCCTGGTTCTCGGCGGCGGCTACACGATCCAGGACATTGCAGGAGCGGCGGCGCCGCAGCCGCCGGAAACCGAGCATCGGCTCTGGTATCAATATTATTTCCACACCGCGCGCGGCCGCGCCGGCCTGGCCGCCAACCGCGAGACTCTCGGCCGGCTGCTGTGGCGGCTGTGGTCGCCGTCGTGGACATTCGACGAGGCCGCCTATGCGCGGACGGCTTCCTCGTTCGACAATCCGGATTTTGTCGAAGTCGTCGTGCATTCCTATCGCCATCGCTTCGGCTATGCGCCGGGCGATCCCGCCTTGGAGGCCATCGAGCGCCGGCTCGCCGGGCGACCGGCGATCGACGCGCCGACGATCTCGCTGTGCGGCGCGGACGACGGCGTCGGTCCGCCGCCCGGGGTCGATCCCGACCTTGCCTGTTTCCGCGGCCGCTACGAGCGCCGCGTGCTGCCCGGCGTCGGCCACAACATCCCGCAGGAAGCGCCGGAGGCGACGATCGCCGCGGTGCTCGCCCTGACGCAGGGCTGAGGCTGCGGGCGCCGCCGACGTTAACCAAACCGTAACGCCTCGGCGCGATCATCGCCGGATGTGCTTGTCGCGTCGGCTCTTACGGTCGGACTCTCAAGCGGAATCGACCGGGTGTTGCGTGAGGATGGCACGGTTGTTGCTTGTTGCTAATCGCGCGGGCGATGGGCCCGCGACAGCCAGGCGCGCCGATCGGCGGATCGGTTGAGGTCATTGGCCGGGAGGCGAACATAGCCAGCGGTGGAGGGCGCCTAACCATAGGAGGTCCTCGTGTTGAACAGGCTATGTCTCGCATTTGCGGGCGCTCTGACGGTTCTGCCGCAGATCGCCCTGGCCGGCGATCAATTCACCAGCCGATGCATCGACGTCTCGGTGCCGAAGCAGGCGATCGCAGCGCATAACGGCAAATGGATCGAACTCACCCCCGAGCAGTGGCAGTTCCTGCGCGGCATCTACGCGATGAACCCGGAGACGCCCGCCGGCTTGCCCTATGGCGACAAGGCGGTGCTCGCGCAGGTCGAGGGCAACAGCGGCGGCCTGGTGTTCTTCATCGACGGCGACAAGGCGTGCACGCCGATGCCGGTGCCGCGCGAATTGCTGGCGATGATGCACGATGTCGCGACCGCGACGATCAATCATGAATCGGGCGGCCTGTAACCGGATCGGCCCGGTTCGCTCGAGGCTTCCCGCCTAGCCCCGGTCCGGCTGGCGCCGTCGGCGTCCTCGCTCGCCCGCCGCGCTCGCGCGCGCCGGCAGTTCGATCGCCCGCGCAAGATTGGGGAAGGCGTCGATCTTGTTGGGCAGCGCCATCGCGGCGACGAAATGGTCCTGGAAGCGCGGCTCGATCGCGGTTTCGATCTTTTCGACGCGGCGCACGACTTCCTCGATTTCGCTTCGCGCGGCGAGGTTGAGCAAAGCGATCCGCGCGCCGACCCCCGCCGCATTGCCCGCCGCCGCCACTTTGGTCAGGTCGCAATCGGGGATCAGGCCGAGCGTCATCGCATAGGTCACATCGATATGGCTGCCGAACGCCCCGGCCAGCGTCACCCGTTCAGGCGCCGCCGCGCCGTAGCGCTCCAGCAGCAGCTTCGCGCCGGCGTAGAGCGCGGCCTTGGCGAGCTGAATCGCCCGCACGTCAGTCTGGTAGATTTGCAGGCGCGGCGCTCCTTCATGCAGCAGATAGGCGAAGGTGCGCCCGACCGCCTCGACGCGCGGGGTTTTTTGCGCGAGCGCGCCGTCGATGACGCCGTCCTCGGTCAGGATGCCGCAAAGGAACATCTCGGCGATGATCTCGATGACGCCCGAGCCGCAGATTCCGGTGACGCCGATCCCGGCGATCGATTCGGCAAAGCCCGCCTCGTCCGACCACAACTCGCTGCCGATCACCTTGAAGCGCGGCTCCAGCGTCCGGCGGTCGATGCGCACGCGCTCGACGGCCCCCGGCGCGGCGCGCTGGCCGCAGGAGATTTGCGCGCCCTCGAAGGCCGGGCCGGTCGGCGACGAGCAGGCGAGCAGGCGGCGCCGGTTGCCGAACACCAGTTCGGCGTTGGTTCCGACATCGACGAGCAGCGTCAACTCATCGCGCAGATGCGGCCCCTCGGCGAGCACCACGCCGGCGGCGTCGGCGCCGACATGCCCGGCGATGCACGGCAGGCAGTAGACGAAGGCGCCGGGCGCCGCCGCAAGGCCGAGTTCGCACGCCCGCGCCTCGAAGGCGCCATCGAGCGCGAGCGCGAACGGCGCCCCGCCGAGTTCGCTCGGATCGAGGCCGAGGAAGAGATGGTGCATGATCGGATTGCCGACCATCGTGATCTCGAGAATGTCGGCGCGCGCCGCGCTCGCTTCGTCGGCGACCTCGCCGATCAGCGAGTTGACGGCGGCGCGCACGCTTTGCGTCAGTTGCGCGGCGCCGTCGGGGTTCATCATCGCGTAGGAGACGCGACTCATCAGGTCTTCGCCGAAGCGGATCTGCGGATTCATCCGGCCCGCCGAGGCGACGACTTCGCCGCTCGCGAGGTCGCAAAGATGCGCGGCGATGGTGGTCGAGCCGATGTCGAGGGCGACGCCCAACGCGCGCTGACGGAAGCCCGGCGCGACGCCGACGATGTCGCGGCCCTTGCGTAGCGCCACCGTCGCCTTCCAGTCGCCGGCGCGCAGCGTTTTTTGCAGATCGCGCAGCACGCCGAGATCGGCCGCCGTCTCGCCGACGCCCCATTGCTCGGTGAGCGCGGTTTGCAGGCGCCGCAGGTCGCTCGATGGGTCGCCCATGTCGGGCTCGCGGACTTCGACGTAGCAGAGGCGGACCACCGGATCGACGACGATCGGATGGGCTTCGGCGCGCTTGCGCACGACCTGGCGGTGGACTTGCGATTCGGCGGGCACGTCGATGACCAGATCGCCTGATATCCGCGCCTGGCAGCCGAGCCGGCGCCCCGCGCCAAGCGGGCCGCGCATTGCCGCGTAGCGCTGCTCGACGTCGCTCCACGGCGTGACGTGGCCGGCCGCCGACGTCACGCCATGCTTGGCGAAGCGCCCTTCGGCCACGTCGATCTGGCAGCGACCGCATATGCCGCGTCCGCCGCACACCGAATCGAGATCGACGCCGAGCTTGCGCGCGGCCTCCAGCACGCTGGTTCCGTCGGCGAGCCGCTCGCGTTTTCCCGATGGCGTGAAGACGACGAGATGGTCGCTCAACGTCGCGGGTCCACGCGCGCCGGCGACTCGATCTCCCTGAGGATTCGCGCGAGCTTCACGCGCTAGACCTCGCGGCCGACTTGTTCGGCGAGGCGCGCCAGGCGGCGATCGTCGTATTCGGCCTCGAGCCGCGCCGCGGCGGCGCTCGCCTCGGCCTCGAGATCGTCGCCGCACGGGCTGGGCTCGCCGCGCCGCCAGTCCTCGAGATAGGCGTCGGTCGAGGTCGCGCCGGCGTGCATCGCGGCGGCGTCGATGGCCACGGTGAAGCGATGCGGCAGCACGCGCTTGGCCGACGCCCGATCGCGCTTGGCGATGACCTGGCTGGGAATATCGCGCCAGTAGAGCACGATCAGGCTGGCCATGGCGCGCTCGGCGGCGGCGAAGTCGCGTGCCTCGAGCGCGCAAGGAACGCCTCGACGCCGCCAAGCCCGGTGAAGCGGCGCTCGAACGCCAGACCGAGACGCGCGGCCGCCGCCTCGGCCCGGGCCGACAAGTCCGCGTCCTCGACCTGCGCGAGATGAACGAGGCGGCGATAATGGCCGAAATAATCGTCGCGCAATTGCGGGAAGCGGTCGAGGCCGAGGCCGGCGATCACCAGGCGATCGAAATGGCGGGCGAGGAAGTCGGTCAGGAAGAACGTTCCCGGCTCCTCATCCATCATCTGCGCAAAATCGGTCGCGCCGGCGAAAAATTCGTAGCAATGCGCGCCCTCGATCCGCGCCACGCGCTCCTCGCGCAGCACCCGGTCGAGCGCGCCGCCGGTTCCGCAATCGCCGTAGAGGCAGACGATCTCCTCGTAGGCGGCGCGATTCTCGGCGATCTTGCGGCGCACCGCGTCGGCGATGCGTTCGGGGCGGTTGTGCAGGCTGGCGGGCAGGCAGGTCACGTCGATATGGGCGAGCGGCCCGCGCTGGAGAGCGACGATCTCGCGCGCCAGCGCGCCGCAGGCGATCACCAGCACCCGCGCGCCCACGCGGCCGGGAAGGCGAGCCTCGCCGTCGATCTCCTCGATGGTCGCCGCGCCGTCGCTCACAATTTGCGCTCCCTCTCCGGGACCGCGACCGTCCCGGTCGCCTCTCGCCGCCGCCTCGAGCCCAATGTCGCGGTCCGCAAGAGCGGGCGGGACGCCCGCGCTCCCGGCGCCGTCTTACGCCTGCGCCTGCGCCGATCCCTGCCGGCGCGCCATCAGCGTCTTGGCCGTCTCCACCGCGACGGCGGCGTCGCGGCAATAGGCGTCGGCGCCGACCGCCTGGGCGAAGGATTCGTTCAGCGGCGCGCCGCCGACCAGCACGATATAATCGTTGCGCACGCCTTTTTCCTTAAGTTTGTCGATCACCACTTTCATATAGGGCATGGTGGTGGTCAGCAGCGCCGACATGCCGAGAATCTCCGGCTGGTGCTTGTCGATCGCCTCGAGATATTTCTCGACGCCGTTGTTGATGCCGATGTCGAACACCTCGAATCCGGCCCCCTCCATCATCATGCAGACGAGGTTCTTGCCGATGTCGTGGATGTCGCCCTTGACGGTGCCGATCACCATCCGGCCGACCTTGGGCGCGCCGGTGGCGGCCAGCAGCGGGCGCAGGATCGCCATGCCGCCCTTCATCGCATTGGCCGACATCAGCACTTCCGGCACGAACAGGATGCCGTCGCGAAAGTCGACGCCGACGATCCGCATGCCCTCGACCAGCGCCTTGGTCAGCACCTCATAGGGCGCCCAGCCGCGGCCGAGCAGGATGCGCACGCCCTCTTCGACCTCCTCCTTCAGGCCGTCGTAGAGGTCGTCGTGAATCTGCGGGACGAGTTCGTCGTCCGGCAGCGTCGACAGGTCGAGGTCGTCATCGGCCATCGCACACGCCCAAGGAGGCCGAACCGGCGGTCGCCGCGGCGGGGCAGTATCGGTCGCGCGCGCCAGGCAGGCAAAGCATAATTATCGAGCAGCCCCGCCACATTTTGCGGCGCATCAGCCCCGCGCGATCCCCACCCGATGGCTGGCGACCGGGATCATCGCGCGCACCTTGGCGACGATTGCCGGGTCGATCCTTGTCGAAACCACGCCGACGCCGTCCGACGCCTTGGCGACGACATGGCCCCAGGGATCGGCGACCAGCGAATGGCCGTAAGTGGCGCGCTGTTCGTTGCCGACCATGAACGAGCCGGTCTGGGCGCTTGCGCAGACATAGGTCTGCGTCTCGATGGCGCGCGCGCGCAGCAGCACTTCCCAATGGTCCTTGCCGGTCTGCAGCGTGAAGGCGGCGGGCAGGGCGATGATCTGCGCGCCCTTTTCGGCGAGCGCCTGGAACAGGTCGGGGAAGCGCAGGTCGTAGCAGATCGAACAGCCGATTGTGACGCCTTCGCAATCATAGGTCACGACCCGGTCGCCCGCCTTGACCGTCGCGCTTTCCCGGTAGGACGCTCCGTCCGGGGTGGTCACGTCGAACAGGTGGATCTTGCGATAGCGGGCGATCTCCTCGCCCTGGCGGTTGAACACGACGCTGGTGTTGTGGATGCGCTCGTCGCCCTCGATGCGCTCCATGATCGAACCGGCATGGATGAAGATGCGATGTTTCAGCGCCAGCTCCTGCGCCATCGCATAGGCCGGGCCGCCCGGCAGATTCTCCGCGTTGGCGTGTTTGTCGCCGCGCGCGCCGCCAGCCCAGTCGAACTGCTCGGGCAGCAGCACCCAGTCGGGCGCTTCTTCCGCCACCGCCCGTTCGATCAGCGCCCGCGCGGCGGCGATGTTGGCCGCCTTGTCGCTGATCGAATTCATCTGGACGAGCGAGACTTTCATGGGGCGCCTTGAGGTGAGCGAGTGCGTCGCGCCAATGTCGGGGCGCGGCGGCGCGGCGTCAAGCATCCGCCGGCGCCGAATTCCGGCGAAATGTCTCGATGCTGTCCTTCGTCCATGCGGCCCGTGCCCGGATATGCGAGGAGAGCGCACGTCGTTCGGCGTCGTATTCGAAAAGATATCCGTTCAGGCGAAAGATGACATCCATGAAGACGCGGTCTCGATAACCATGGTTTTGTCTTGCCAGATGCCGGGAAACCTGCGCCACCAGCGCATCAAGCTTGACGAAATCGTCCATTAATTCGCGCCACGATCGTGTTTGAGCCGACCATGGGCGCGGGCGCCGCGCTATCTCGACAAGCGGCGGGCGATCCTCGACGCGGCGGGCGCGTGTTCCATGAGCAGGGCATCGCGGCGACCATCAGGCGTCGCCGAACGCGCCGGCGTCTCCAAGATGACCGTCTATGCGCATTTTCCCGACAAGCCGGCGCTGCTGTCGCAGTGTTCGAGCGCAACATCGCCGCCATGGGCTGGCCGACCTAGCGAGAAACCGACCTCGCCGCTTCACTCGAAGAGTTGACGGCGTTCGGCGAGCGCCTCGTCGCCTATCTCGCAGCCGGATATTGCGCGGACCGGCCACCTTCTTAGGGCGGGGGCGAGCGGCCTCATCGCCGCCGCCTTTACGCCGCCGCAGGCGATGGTCGCCAATCGCCGTGGCCTCGCTCGCCGCGCGCGGTTCAGGTCGACGATCCCGCTCGCCGCCGAAATCCTGACGACGCGTGGCTCGGCCTCAGCCAGCTCAAGCAGAACCTCGGCGTCGCCGGTCTGATCGGAGAATTTCGCGCACGCGCTGGCGCCGTGCTCCGCGCCTGGGCGGCGCCGGCACGTGAACCGCGCCGCGAACACCGCAAATTCCTGTCGACAAACGCGCCCGCGGTGGACATTGACGCGGTGCCGCAACGCGGGAGGAACGCCCTGTTCTCATTGACCGATCTGTTCTCCGTGGCCGGCCGCACCGCGCTGGTGACCGGCGGGGCGACCGGGATCGGGCGCATCTGCGCCGAGGCGCTGCTCAGCGCCGGCGCCCGCGTGCTGATCGCCTCGCGCAAGGCCGAGGCCTGCGAGGCGGTCGCCAGGGAGCTTTCGGCGATCGGCCCTTGCGAGGGGTTCGGCGGGACGGTGGCGAGCGAGGCCGGCGTCGCCGCGCTCGCCGAAGAGGTGAACCGGCGCGCCGGCCAACTCGACATTCTCATCAACAACGCCGGCGCCAACTGGGGCGCGCCATTCGAGAAATTCGAGTGGAAGGGGTGGGAGCGCGTGCTCGGCGTCAACGTGACCGGCCTGTTCACGCTGACGCGCGACCTGATGCCGCTGCTGCTTCGAATCGGGCAGCGAGGAGCGGCCGGCGAACGTCATCAACATCGGCTCGGTGATGGGGACGATCACCCAGTCGGAGAACGCCTACGCCTATGCCGCCTCAAAGGGCGCGGTGCATCACCTCACCCGCATCCTCGCCATCGAATTCGCCGGCCGCCACGTCACGGTCAACGCCATCGCGCCAGGCCCGTTCAAGACCAGGATGACGTCCTTCACGCTGGACAGGCCGGCCGGGTTGGCGGCCGCCCTGTCGGGCGTCCCGATGGCGCGTCTCGGCCGCCCGGAGGATCTGGCCGCCACTGTGCTCTATCTTGCCGGGCGAGGCGGCGCCTATACCACGGGCGCGGTCATCCCGGTCGACGGCGGCGTCAGCGTCTACGCGCCGCCCGCCATGCTTTCGGAGGGCGAATGACCGTCCCTTCGCCCGCCCGCTCCGTGACGCTCGACGAGCTGATCGCTCTTGCCGGGTCGGAGGCGGGCGTCTCGCGCTGGTTCGCCATCGACCAGTCGCGCATCGACGCCTTCGCCGAGATCACCGAGGACCGGCAGTTCATCCATATCGACCCCGAGGCGGCCCGCGCCAGTCCGTTCGGCGGGACGATCGCTCATGGTTTCCTCACCCTCTCGATGCTGTCGGCGCTGGCGATGGACGCGCTGCCGCAGGTCGAGGGCCGGGCGATGGGCGTCAACTACGGCTTCGACAAGCTGCGCTTCGTGTCGCCGGTGCGGGCGGGCGGGCGCATTCGCGGGCGCTTCAGGATCGACAGCGTCACGCCGCGCTCGCCGACCGAATTCATGGTGCGCTATTCCGTGACCGTCGAGATCGAAGGCGCGGTCAAGCCGGCGCTTGTCGCGGACTGGCTGACCATTGTGGTGATGGGCGAAGATCACGCGAAGGTTGGGGCCACATGACGATCCGGTTCGATGGGCGCGTCGCCGTCGTCACCGGGGCCGGCGGCGGCCTCGGGCGCTGTCACGCGCTGGGGCTGGCGGCGCGCGGCGCCAAGGTGGTGGTCAACGACCTCGGCCGCGACGGCGAGCCGTCGGAGGCGGCGTTGCGGGTGGCGCGCGAAATCGAGGCGGCCGGCGGGCTCGCCATGGCCAATGGCGCCGACGTCGCCGACGCCGCGCAGGTTGCAGCGATGGTCGAGGCGGCGCAATCGCAATGGGGCGCGGTCGACATCCTCGTCAACAACGCCGGCATCCTGCGCGACAAGAGCTTCGCCAAAATGGAGCTTTCCGATTTCGAACTGGTGCTGAAAGTCCATCTCATGGGCTCGGCGATCTGCGCCAGGGCGGTGTGGGCGGGCATGCGCGAGCGCAACTACGGCCGCGTGATGTTCACCGCCTCTGCGTCCGGCGTTTACGGCAATTTCGGCCAGGCCAACTACGGCGCCGCCAAGGCCGGCATGATCGGGTTGATGAACGTGCTGCATCTCGAAGGCGCCAGGAACAACATCCGCGTCAACACGCTGCTGCCGACCGCCGCGACCGGCATGACCGAGGGCCTGATCCCGCCAGAAATGGCCGCGCTGATGAGCCCGGAGACGGTGACCCCGGCGGTGCTGTTCCTGGTCAGCGAGGACGCGCCCTCAAGGGTCATTCTCGGCGCCGGGGCCGGGGTGTTCGCGGTCACCCGCATCGAGGAGACGGCGGGCGTGTTCCTTGGCAAGGCCGAGCGCACGCCGGAGACGATCGCCGCGCGGTTCGCCGAGATCGCCGATCCCGCGACGGCCCGCCCGCTCGACAATGCTTTCGCCCAGACCTTCAAATTCGTCGAGAAGGCCGCCAGGGCGCTCGGCGTCCGCCTGCCACAACCCGGAGCCCCCTGATGCGCGAAGCCGTCATCGTCTCGAGCGCGCGCACGCCGATCGGGCGCGCCTATCGCGGCGCGTTCAACGACACCCAGGCGCAGACGCTGGGCGGCCATGCGATCGCCGAGGCGGTCAAGCGCGCCGGCGTCGATCCCGCCGAGATCGACGACGTGGTGATCGGCGCGGCGATGCAGCAGGGCTCGACCTACATGAACGTGGCGCGTCAGGCGGCGCTGCGCGCCGGCCTGCCAACCTCGGTGGCCGGCATGTCGGTCGACCGGCAATGCGCCTCGGGCCTGATGGCGATCGCCATCGCCGCCAAACAGATCCTCTGCGACGGCATGACGACGACGGTCGGCGGCGGCCTCGAATCGATCTCGCTGGTGCAGAACGAGCACGCCAACCGCTACCGCACGCAGGACCCCTGGCTCGTCGCGCATCGCAACGACGTCTACATGACCATGCTGGAGACCGCGGAGATCGTCGCGCGGCGTTACGAAATTTCGCGCGAGCGCCAGGACGAATATGCGCTGCAATCGCAGCAGCGCACCGCCGCCGCGCAAGCCGCGGGACGGTTCGACGCCGAGATCGTCCCGCTGCCGAGCGTCATGAAAGTCCAGGACAAGGCGACCGGCTCGATCAGCGACAAGCCAGTGACGCTGGCCCGCGACGAGGGCAACCGCGCCGACACCACGCTTGCCGGCTTGCGGGCGCTCAAACCCGTGTTCAGCGGCGGCCAGAGCATCGAGGCGGGCGAATTCATCACCGCCGGCAACGCCTCGCAATTGTCCGACGGCGCCTCGGCCTCAGTGCTGATGGAGGCGAAACAGGTGGAGCGGCGGGGCCTGTCGCCGCTCGGAATCTATCGCGGCATCGCGGTCGCCGGCTGCGATCCCGATGAGATGGGGATCGGTCCGGTGTTCGCCGTGCCGAAGCTGCTCGCCGCGCATGGCCTCAAAGTCGGCGACATCGGCCTGTGGGAGTTGAACGAGGCGTTCGCCGTGCAGGTGCTCTATTGCCGCGATCGGCTGGGCATTCCCGACGAGCGGCTGAACGTCGACGGCGGCGCGATCTCGATCGGCCATCCCTATGGGATGAGCGGCGCGCGCCTGACCGGCCATGCGCTGATCGAGGGCAGGCGGCGCGGCGTGCGCTACGTCGTGGTGACCATGTGCGTCGGCGGCGGCATGGGCGCCGCCGGGTTGTTCGAGGTGGCCTGACCCATAGCGGGCGGTTAGCCGGGTCCGCGTCGCCGGCGGATCATGCTCAGCGTGAGGTCCCAGGCGTTGCGGATATTGACGATCGCCAGCAGCAGGAGAGCGCCGGCCAGCGCATCGAGCCCGAAACCCTTTTCCAGATAGATCGACAAGGCGGCGGCGAGCAGCGCGAGATAGCCGAGGCCCGGCAGGATGCCATAGGCGAAATAGTCCTCGAGATAATTCGTCATATCGGTGCGCACGACCTGAACCGTGATGTAGGTCGAGACGGTTGCCCCGATCAGAGCGGTGGCGCCAATGATCGCGGCGAAGAAATCAGCTTGATGCGATGGGAATAGCGCCACGGCGGACAGGAAGAACACGCTCGTGAAATGGATCACCACCGGGCTCATGAACGTGCGCGTGGCTCCCTGACGCTCTTCGGTCAGGATGCCGGCGCCGAGCGAGACCGCGACGAACAGCAGGGCGAGCAATGTCGCGCCCGCTGTTCCGACCAGCAGGTAGAAATCGTGCCATCCCTTGAGCGCGTCGGCTGGCCACATAACCACCTCCTCGAGCCGCGACCGCCCACGCCACGCCCGCGTCGTGTCGTTCAAGCGCTGACCGATCGTCGCGGAGGTCGCGGCGGAGAGGTTTATGCAACGGCCTGACGCTCGGCCAGTTGCGATTGATGCGCAGCTGGCTCTGGAGCGCGAGAAATTCGGACTGGAGAGGCGGGCGGCGGTGGACGCCCGCCCGCCTCCGCCGCTCATCCCTGCAGCAGCTCGCCGAACAGCTTCCAGCTTTCGCCGTCGAACTGCGCGAGCTGCATCTGGCGGATCGGCGCGAAATCGGTCGGCGAGGTGTTTATTTTCATGCCCGGCAGCAACATCGGGAGTTCGAGATCCTTGATGTTCGCCGCCTGCTTCATGATGTTCTCGCGCGACAGGTCGTCGCCGCACTGCTTGAGCACCTGCACCATCGTCGGCGCAACGCCAAATCCATAGACGGCGTTGGCGTCGATCAGATCGTTCGGCGACAGGTATTTGCCGACGAATGCGGCCCATTGCTTGTAGCCGGCGTCGTCCTTCCAGCGCGAATCGGTGGGGTCCTTGCCATAGTAAGCGGTGATGAGGCCCTTGGATTTCTCCAGCCCCGCCGGCTTCAGCACGGTGGCGACCGATGGCGAGACGTTGGTCAGGTAGCGCGTCGCCTTCCACCCGATGTCATAAGACTTGCGGATCGCCTGTGCGGCGAATTTCGGCGTCGCCGCGATCAGCAGCACATCGGCGCCCGAATCCTGCAGCGTGACGATCTGTGAATTGATCGTCGGCTCGGAGACCTCGTAGGAAACCTCCTTGATCACCATCGCGGCGTGCTCGGCGCCGAGACCGGCTTTCAGTCCGATGAGATAGTCCTTGCCGAAGGCGTCGTTCTGGTAGAGCACGCCGATCTTGGCGTCCGGCTTGTTCGCCAGAATCTGCTTGCCATAGATGCTCGCCTCGGTCTGGTAGTTGGGCTGCCATCCGATCGTCCAGGGGAAGTGCGTGGGGTCGTTCCACATCGCCGCGCCAGTCGCGACGAACAGTTGCGGAACCTTGTTTTCGGTGAGATAGGGCCGGATCGCGTAGTTGCAGGGCGTGCCGAGGCTGTTGAAGATGAACGCCACTTGGTCCTGCTCGACGAGCCGGCGCGTCTGCTCCACAGTCTTGGGCGGGCTGTAGCCGTCGTCGAGGCTGATCAGGTTCAGTTTGCGCCCGTTGATCCCGCCCATTTCGTTGATCATCTTGAAATAGGCGACATCGGTCCTGCCGATCACCCCGTAGGCGGACGCCGGCCCGCTGTACGGCATGGTCTGGCCGATCTTGATCTCGGCGTCGGTGATCCCCGGCGCATTGGCGGCTCTGGCGGACCGTGATCCGAGGGTCAGGGCGGCGGCCGAAACGGCGCCAGCCTGCAAGAAACTGCGACGCGAAATCATGGTCTTCCTCCTGTTGCGGCGCTCCTGCGCCGGTTGTTTTCTTGATAAGTCTTTCGTTGTGGCCGCGGCGCCCTCGATCGCCGCCTGGCGTCACCCGCTTATAACATCGCCCAACAGCTCCCACGTCCGGCCGCTGAAACGCGCGAGCTGCATCTGCCGGACCGGATAGAAATTGTCCGGCGACGTGTTGACCTTTATCCCGGGCAGCAACGTCGGCGCTTCGAAGTCCTTGATGTTGGCCGCCTCCTTCATGATCCGCTCGCGTGACAGATCGGCGCCGCATTGTTTGAGAACCTGGACCAGCGTCGCGGCGACGTCGCAGCCGAACACCATGAAGACATCGCTGACGTCAGCCTCCGGCATGTATTTCTTCATGAAGGCGAACCACTGCCGCATGCCGGCGTCGTCCTTCCACCGGGGATCGGTCGGCTCCTTTTCGAAGAAGGCGGTCAGTACGCCGACGCTCTTCTCGAGCCCCGCCGGCTTCATCACCGCGCCGACCGAACCGGACACATGGGTCAGGTATTGCGTCGGCTTCCAGCCGAGGTCGTACGATTTGCGGATCGCCTGCGCCGCGAATTTCGGCGTCGTTATGTTGACGAACGTATTGGCGCCCGAATCCTGCAAGGTGATGATCTGCGAATTGATCGTCGGTTCGGAAACCTCGTAGGAGACTTCCTTGACGACCATCGCAGCGTTCTTGGCGCCGAGGCCGTCTTTCAATCCGTTCAGATAGTCCTTGCCCAAATCGTCGTTCTGATAGAGCACGCCGATGGCCGCGTCGGGCTTGGTCGCCAGGATGTGCCTGGCGAAGACGCTGGCCTCGGTGAAGTAGTTTGGCTGCCAGCCGATAGTCCAGGGAAAATGCTGGCGATCGCCAAATTTGCTGGCGCCCGAGGCGACGAACAGTTGCGGCACCTTGTTCTCGTTGAGATAGTCTCTGACCGCGCTGCTGGATGGGGTTCCCAGGCCATCGAAGATGAACGCGACCTGGTCCTGCTCGATCAGCCGGCGGGTCTGCTCGACGGTTCTGGGTGGGCTGTAGCCATCGTCGAGGCTGATGAGATTGATCATGCGCCCATTCACGCCGCCCGCGTCGTTGACCATCTTGAAATATGCGGCCTGGGATCGACCAATCGAGCCGTAAGCGGAAGCGGGTCCGCTGTAGGCCATGGTCTGGCCGATCTTGATTTCGGCATCGGTGACGCCGGGCGCGTTGGCGGCGAGGGCAAGCCGCGAACCAGAGGCGAGGGCGGCGGCCGAAGCGGCGCCCGCCTGCAGCAAAATGCGACGCGAAATCATGATTGCTCACTCCTTGTGTGACGCGCTTGCGCCGGTCGCCTCCTGGATAGGTTTTTCGTCCCGGCTTTGACGCCAGTTGTTCTCATTTTAGTCTAGGCGCGCCCGACGCGCGAGAAAAGACGCAAAATCAACGGCGTTAGCGACCTCAGCGCGCCGGCGACCCCGCTCGGCATCGCCGCCATCAGGGCGATCAGCAAAACGCCGTAGACCGCTCCCGGCAGCGCCTTGGCGCTCTCGCCGAACAGATCGGAAAGCCGGTCGGCGTAGTTGGGGACGAACTCGATGAACAGCGCGCCGAACACCACGCCGCCGATCGACGCGAGGCCGCCGACCACCACACCGACCAGAAACGACAGTGAGAGAAAAACCCCGAAGCTGTCTGGCGATACGAAGCCGACGACGATCGCGCCCAGCGCGCCGGCCACCCCCGCGTAGAGCGCGCTGACGCCAAAGCACATCGCCTTGTAGAACGAGGTGTTGACGCCCATCGCCTCGGCGGCGATCGGATGGTCGCGGATCGCCACGATCGCCCGCCCGACCCGTCCGCGCAGCAGATTGGCGGCCGCCCAGAACAGCGGCGCGGCGCAGGCGAGGCACAGGAAATAGAGCCATTGGTCGGACGTCAAAGGCAGGCCGAACGGCGCGTGCGGCTTGCCGAGCTGCAGGCCCTGCACGCCGCCGGTCCAGGCGTCGAACGCCTTGAAATCGAGCAATTGCGGCGTCGCCACCGCCAGGGCGAACGTGGCGAGCGCCAGATAGAGCCCGCCGAGCCGCAGGGCCGGCAGGCCGAACAGGAAGCCGGCGCCAAAACACAGGGCGCCGGCGGGCGGGATGGTCGCCCAGTACGGCGCGCCGAAATGCGTCTGCAGAATCGCGGCGACATAGGCGCCCAGCGCGAAGAAGGCGCCGTGGCCGAGCGAAATCTGGCCGTTGAACCCGGTCAGCACGTTCAGGCCGAGCAGCGCGATCGCATAGATCAGCACCTGCGAAAACTGAAACAGGTGATAGCCGCTGGCGAGGAACGGCAGCGCCAGCAGGACGACGCCAAACAATGCGAGGGCCACGCGCCGGCCGGCCCGTCCGCGCGCGCCGACCGCCGGCCGGGCGGGCATCACAACGGAAGGGTCGTCGCCGGCGATCGTCATGGCTTCAAACCCGCGTCACAATTTCGCGCCCGAACAGGCCGGACGGCCTCATCACCAGGACGCCGATGATGATGACGAGCGCGACCGACAGCTTGATCTCGGGGCCGACGAGATAGGCGCCGGCGATGTTTTCGAGCACCCCGACCATGAATCCGCCGAGCGCCGCGCCCCACGGATTGTCGATGCCGCCGAGGATCGCCCCGGCGAAGGCGTAGAGCAGGATTCCGAGCATCATGTTGGGGTCGAGATAGACGATCGGCGCCGCCATCATTCCCGCCACCGCGCCGATCGCCGCCGCCAGGCCCCAGCCGATCGCCAGCATCCAGCCGACCCTGATGCCGACCAGTCGGCTCGATGTCGGGTTCTGCGCGGCGGCGCGCATCGCCAGGCCGAGCGGCGTGAAGCGGAAGAACGCGTAGACCAGCGCCAGCACGCCCAGCGTCACGAGGACGGAGCCCGATTCATGCGAGGACATGAACACGTTGCCGAACCACGGCCGGTCGGGGAACGGGCTGTCGAACGATTTGATCGTGTAGCTGAACAGCCAGCCGGCGACGCTGCCGAAGATCAGCAGCAGCCCGATGAACACGATCACCGTGGTCAGCACCGGCGCATTGGCGAACGGGCGCAGCACGATGCGCTCGATCGCCACGCCGCCGATGAACGACACGACGACGGTCAGCGCGAACGCAAGCCAATAGGGCGCGCCCGCGTCGATCATCGCCCAGGCGATATAGGTCGAGAACATCGCCATCTGGCCTTGCGCGAAATTCACCAGGTGGGTCGCCTGGTAGATCATCACCAGCGCCAACGCGAGAATCGCGTAGACGCCGCCCATCGCCAGGCCGGAGAAGATCTGATGCAGAAACGCGTTCATCCTCTCTCCCGATCAATAGCCAAGATAGACGCGGCGCACCGAATCGTCGTCGCGCAAGGCGCTCGCCGCGCCGCCGACCGCCACCCGGCCGGTCTCGATGAGATAGGCGCGATCGGCGAGGTCGAGCGCCAGATTGGCGTTCTGCTCGACGATCAGCATGCTGACGCGATCCTCGCGGTTGATCGTCCGCAGGATGCGGAAAATGTCCTTGACGATGATCGGCGCGAGACCGAACGACGGCTCGTCGAGCAGCAGGAGCCTCGGCCGCAGCATCAGCGCGCGGGCGATCGCCAGCATCTGCTGCTCGCCGCCCGACAGCGTGCCCGCCTGCTGGGCGCGGCGTTCCGCGAGGCGCGGAAAATAGCCGTAGACCCGGTCGAAATCGTCTTTCACCGCCGCCCTGTCGGAACGGGTGTAGGCGCCCAGCCGCAGGTTTTCCTCGACGCTGAGGTCGGTGAACGTGCCGCGCCCCTCCGGCGCATGCGCGAGGCCGAGGCGCACGATGTCTTCGCACGCGCGGGTCGTTATCGGGCGCCCGTCATAGAGGATCGCGCCCTCGCAGCGCACCATCGCGCAGAGCGCGCGCAGCGTCGTCGTCTTGCCCGCGCCATTGGCGCCCAGCAGCGCGGTCACGCCGCCGTGCTCGACCGCGATGTCGAGCCCGTGCAACACCTGGACGGGCCCGTAGAACGCCTTGAGGCCGCGCGTCTCGAGCAGGGGCGCCGTCACGTCGCGTCTCCGAGATAGGCGCGGATCACGTCGGGATCGCGCTGCACCTGTCCGGGCGGTCCGTCGGCGATCTTGCGGCCGAAATTGAGCGCCACCACCTGGTCGGAAACGCGCATCACCAGGTTCATGTGGTGCTCGACCAGCAGCACGGTGACGCCGCGGCGGTCGCGGATCGCCTGGATCTCGCCGCGCAGCCGATCGACTTCCTCGTGATTGAGGCCGCCGGCCGGCTCATCGAGCAGCAGCAGCCTCGGCTCGCTGGCCAGCGCGCGCGCCAGTTCGACCCGCTTCTGGGTTCCGAACGGCAGCGCGGAGGCCGGCGCGCCGGCGACCGCGCCGAGCGCGAATTCCTCGATCAGCGCCATCGCGCGCTCGCGAATGCGCCGCTCCTGCCGGCGCACCATCGGCAGCGCCAGCGCCTCGGCGAAAAATCCGCCGCGCGCCCGGCAATGCGCGCCGACCATCACGTTCTCCAGCACCGTCATCGCGCCGAACAGCGCCAGATTCTGGAATGTCCGCGCAATGCCGTATTGGGCGATCTCGCGCCGGGCGGCCGACAGAAGCGGGCGGCCCTCGAAGCGGATCGCGCCGCGATCGGCCTGGTAGAGCCGCGACAGGCAGTTGAACAGGGTGGTTTTGCCGGCGCCGTTGGGGCCGATCAGGCCGCAGATCTGGCCGCCCGCCACGTCGAAGGAAACGCCGTCGAGCGCAACGACGCCGCCGAAGCGCACCGACAGGCCGTCGACGGCGAGCAGCGGCGTGGCGGCGGGCGGGCTCATGCCGCAAGGACAATCGGGATTTCGGGGCGATCGGATATGCGTCGTCCGCGACGGCGCGCGAGCCGCATGGCCGTCTCCTCCTGGTCGTTCCTCGCCGATCTTGGCCGATCTTGCCGCCGGCGGGGCATGATGCCCGGTAATCGCCTGACCAACAAGAGCATAAGCGGCGCGGCGCGAAGAAGACCAGGGAGCGCGCGGACGCCTTGGTCGCGCGACCGGGAGGACCGGCGCGCGGGGAGAATCCTAAGGAATATGGGGCGGCCAGGCTGTCGCCGCCCCCCTGGGCCATCGCCTCGACGCCGATTCGCCGGCTCGCCGCGCACGGGTTATCAATTCGTCGCATAAGACATGGCGGACGCCCTGCCGCCGCCGCAACCGGAGGAGCCGATGCCGCAAGCCCACAATTTCCTCAGCAAGCTGGTCGGCTCGTTCGCGACGCCATCCGCCGAAAATCCCACCGTGGCGATGATCGAGGCGGCGTTCGCGCACCACGGGATCGACGCGCGCTACATCAATTGCGAGGTCGCGCCGGCCGACCTCGGCGACGCGGTGCGCGGCGCCAAGGCGATGGGCTGGCTCGGTTTCAACTGCTCGATTCCGCACAAGGTCGCGGTGATCGCCCATATCGACCAGCTCGGAGAATCGGCGGCGACGATCGGCGCGGTCAATTGCGTGGTCAGGCGCGGCGATCGGCTGATCGGCGAGAACACCGACGGCAAGGGATTCGTCGAGTCGCTGCGCACGCTGGTCGATCCCAGGGGCAAGAGGCTGGTGCTGTTCGGCGCCGGCGGCGCGGCGCGGGCGATCGCCGTGGAATCGGCGCTCGCCGGCGCAACCGCGATCACCGTGGTCAATCGCGGCGCCGGTCGCGGGCGCGAACTCGTGGCGCTGATCAACGAGAAAACCCCGGCGCGCGCCGACTATGCCGCGTGGGACGGCGTCTATCGCGTGCCCGGGGACGCCGACATCGTCGTCAACGCCACCTCGATCGGGCTGTTCCCGGACGTCGAAGGCCGGCTCGCGCTCGACATGGCGAGCCTCAGCCCGGCGATGATCGTCGCCGACGTGATCCCCAATCCGCCGCGCACCCTGCTGATCCGCGACGCCGAGGCGCGCGGCTGCCGGACCCTCGACGGCCTCGGCATGCTGGTCAACCAGGGGGTGATCTCGATCAGGCACTGGACCGGGATCGACGTCGAGCCGGCGGCGATGCGGCGCAAGCTGGAAGAATTGTTCGGGGCATGAGCGCGCCCCGACGCCGCTACCCCCGCGCGGTGATGCTGTGATAGGCGCGCGCCGGCCAGGCGACGGCGTTGGGCAGTTCCTGCGCGACGCTGGCGGCGAGCTCCGAAGCCGAGGCGGTGGCCCACTTGGTCTGGATGGTCGGCGACAGCGCGACGCCGACGCCGACCAGATACAAAATTACGATCACAGCAATGAGTGCGCGCATCGACCCGTTCTCCATAGGCGCGGCGACAACGCCTTGAATTGCCGACCGCTCGTCAAAGCGAAACGATGGCGTCGCCAGGCAGCCCACGTGGTTAACGTCGGACGGGACGATCGGTTCCGTGCGCCGTGCGCCGATCGGCCGACGGAACGATCGGGCGGTCCGCCGCGTTCACTCTGCACGGAGCAGGAGACCACCCGTCCCTGCGCACAGAAATCAGGAGACTAACAATGCTCGTTCGAACCTTGACCGCGGCCGCCCTGCTGGCGGCGCTGGCGTTTCCCGCGGCCGCCATGGCGGATGAAAACGGCACGGTCGGCGGCGCGGTGGCCGGCGGCATCGGCGGCGCGATCGTCGGCGGCCCGGTCGGCCTGGTGGTCGGCGGCGTCGGCGGCGCGGTGGTCGGCAACGCCATGACCAACCATCGCTACTATCGCCGCTACGCCTACCATCATCCCTACTACCACACCGCCCAGTAAGCCTCGCCGTCCGACCCCTGGACGCTTCCCTCAGGCCCCGCCGTTCGATAAGGACGGCGGGGCCTTCGCATGTCCGGCGAGGCCGGCGAAATTAAGTTCCTATCGTCATGATTGCGTGCTCAGGTGAGCGCGAATGGCGATTCCCGCGCCGGCGGCGCGGCGCCGACATTGCATGACTGGGCCGCCGCCGGCCGCGCCGCTTTCCGGCGCGAACGTGAAACATGGGGGTGGGCGCCGTGGCGAAGATTCCTCCGGGGGTGGGTCCCGGCTATCCGCAAGTCGTGGTGCTGGTCGGGGCCACCGGCGACCTGTCGCAGCGCAAGTTGCTGCCCGGCCTGTTCCATCTCATCAGCGCCGGGTTCATTCCGGCCTGCCGGATCATCGGCGTTTCGCTCGACGAGATCGACGTCGACGGCTTTCGCGCGATCGCGCGCGCCGCGCTCGACCGCTCTGTCGAGCGCAAGCCCAAGGAGGCGGAATGGGCGGCCTTTTCGCAAATCCTCGACTATGTCCCGCTCAAGGCTGGCCCCGAAGCGCTGAAGGCGGCGGTCGACAACGCCGAGCGCGCGTTCGGCGGCGAGAGCCGCCGCGTCCACTACCTCAGCGTGCCGCCCGTCGCGGCGCTGCCGGCGGTGCGGCTGCTTGCCGAGGCGGGCCTCGTCGAGCGCTCGCGCGTCATCATGGAAAAGCCGTTCGGCGTGGATCTGGCGAGCGCCAAGGCGCTCAACGCCAGCCTCCACCAGGTGTTTTCGGAAAGCCAGATTTTCCGCATCGACCATTTTCTCGGCAAGGAGCCGGCGCAGAACATCCTGGCGTTCCGCTTCGCCAACGGGCTGTTCGAGCCGATCTGGAACCGCAACTTCATCGACCACGTGCAGATCGACGTGCCGGAGACGCTGGGCCTCGTCCACCGCGCCGCGTTCTACGAGCAGACCGGCGCCTATCGCGACATGGTGGTGACCCACCTGTTCCAGATTCTCGCCTTCATGGCGATGGAGCCGCCGACCGCGCTGCTGCCGGCGCCGATCAGCGAGGAGAAGAACAAGGTGTTCCGCTCCATGCTGCCGATCGACCCCAAGGACGCGGTGCGCGGGCAATATGCGGGCTATCGCGCCGAGGAGGGGGTCGACCCCGAGTCCGACGTCGAGACCTTCATCGCGCTGAAATGCTCGATCGACAACTGGCGCTGGGCCGGCGTGCCGTTCTTCCTGCGCACCGGCAAGCGGATGGCCGAGGGCCAGCGCATCATCTCGATCGCCTTCCGCGAGGCCCCCAAGAGCATGTTCCCGGTCGGCTCCGGCGTCGGCGCGCAGGGGCCGGACCATCTGACCTTCGATCTCGCCGACGCCGCCAAGGTGTCGCTGTCGTTCTACGGCAAGCGCCCCGGCCCCGGCATGCGGCTCGACAAGCTCTCGATGCAGTTCGCGATGCACGAGACCGGGCTGATCGGCGACGTGCTGGAGGCCTACGAGCGGCTGATCCTCGATGCGATGCGCGGCGACCGCACCCTGTTCACCACCGCCGAGGGCATCGAACGGCTGTGGGAAGTCTCGGTTCCCCTCCTGGAGGCCCCCCCGCCGGTGCGCCTCTACGCGCCCGACTCCTGGGGCCCCAAATCCGTGCACCAGCTCATCGCCCCCCACGCCTGGCGACTGCCGTTCGAACGGGCGTGGCGCAACCCGAACAAGTCGGGGAGCTGAGGGGGGCGGCATTGGCGGGTGCTGCGAACGGGCTCGATCCGGAATCGTCGTTTATCTGGAGCGTGATGTCAGATCGCGCCTCACTTGCGCGTCGGCTTCGCTATTCATTCATTGTTCGCATGGAGGCCATTGTTTTCATCCTCGAACGTTTGTCCAGGACGCGCGAAGCGCGCCGCCTCCGGCGGTCGCCGGTGGGGCGATCCTTGACAAACGTTCGAGGATGAAAAATCGCTCCGCCATGCGAAACGACGGATCACCCTGCGACCGGTTCAATCAAAAATTATCCAGCAGCGCCGCATTGTGCGCCCTGTGCTCCTCGGGCGAGACAAACTCGCCGCGCGCAGAATCAGTGGCGATTTATGCCTTCGACTCGCGGGCAGCCGAGGCCCCCCTCAAACGATCCTCCTGATCCACGGCGCGCGCAGCAGCAGGCCGGCGAGCCAGAAACACGCAAGGCAGGTCGCCGCGCCGGTGATCGCGAATTTGACGAGATGCGTCGCTTCGACCTGGCGCCAGGCCAGCGCGATGCCGACCAGCACCGGCGGGTGGATGATGTAGATCGGCATAGGCGCGCCGCGCCAGCGCCGACCCGATCGGCCCGAGGCGCCGAAACCGGCGCTCGAAGAGATGCAGCAGGCCGAGGATGATTCCCCAGGCGACCAGCGGCTCCCAGAACGCATAGACCGCCGCCGGCACGCTCCAGCCGCCGAGCACATTTCCCTGCAGAAGAGGGACGTGCGGCGCCAGCAGCAACACGACGAACAGCACCGGCAGCGCGATCCACGCGACAGCCCGCCAGACCCGTCGCCTGCGCATCTGGCGCGTCGTCCAGCCAACTGCGCCCGGCGCGCCCATGCAGCCGGCGGCGAACAGCACGACATAGCTTGCGAAATAGCCGAGCTGCAGGCCGAGCACGTCAGCCCCGACCGGCCAGACGAGGCGCAGCGCGAAGGCCGCCGCGCCGGTGGCGAGCGCCGCCGCCGCCAGCGCGCGGTTGGAGGGAAAGGCCGCGCGGCCGCGGCGGGCGCGAGGCGAGCGCCCGCCAGGCGAGATAGCCGAGGGTGAACAGCAGCAGCGCCTCGGCGAACCACAGCGGCCCGACATCGACGACGCCATGCGCCCACAGGCCTGGCAGCGTCGTCAGGAACGGGCGCCCTTCCGCGGTGCGCGCCAGCGCGATCGTGGCCGGGCCGATGAGGAGGCAATAGACCAGCAGCGGAATCCCGAGCCGCCGCGCCCGTTCCCTGAGATAGCCGCGGGCGCCGTTGCGCTCGACGGCGCCCGGCGTGAAATAACCGGCGATCAGGAAGAACAGGCCCATGAAAAACGCCTGGTTGACCGTGCAGAACACGATCAGCAGCCTCGTCCCCGACGCGGGGTGCGCCGGGTCGTTCGTCACTTCGTGATAATACCAGCCGCCGATCGCCCCGTAGACGATCGCGGTGTGGTGGAACAGAACGAGCAGCGTCAGCGCCGCCCGCAGGGCGTCGAGGCCGGCATTGCGGGGCGCGGGGGAGGGGGCGGGGGCCGCAGACGATACCGGACCGGCGATCGCCGCGCCTGTGGTTGCGCCGGTTGTGGCGCTCATCGGTCGAGGCTCCAACCGATCGGAGTTTTCTGGTTAGGCCGGTCGGGCCGCGCGCGCGCTTGGTGGTCGATGCCGGCCTCCCGCTTGAGTTGTCAGGTCGCCGCCGGGGCGCTCGTCACGAGCGCGGCTCGCGTTCGAGAATGCGCAATTTGCGAACCGTCAGTTCGTCGACGTCCAGCGTTCCAAAACGCGCCTCCTTGATCGTGAGACGCCCCACCGCGAGGCGGCCGATCGCCAGCGCGCCGATGGCGAGGGCGCCGACCGCCGCCGCGCCGAGCGCCAGCGCCAACACGCGGTCGGCGGGGATGGCTTTATTGCGGATTGTCGGTTCGCGCGCCATCGGCGACCTCCATCATGAGCCGGGTCCGACCGGCGGGATGCGTCGTCCGCGCGTCGCGCCGGCGGCGCATGACTGACGATCGAAGGCGGATTTGTTCATTGTTTGCCTGGCGGGAGCGGAGCGCGAGAGGACGGCGAAGTCAAGGACGCGCCATAGCCCGTCTTTCGAGACGGGCGTCTATCGACGCCCTTTGGCGCTCCGCCTTCGGCGGTCGCCTGAAAGGCGATCCTTGAGTTCGCCGTCCTCTCGCGCATAATCGCCTCCAGGCAATCAATGAATTGGCGGCGCCGAGAACGGCGCAGGCGCCCTGTTACGCCAGCCATTCGGCGGTACACAGCCGGCGTTCGCGTCAATTCAAGATGGCCGGCGTCGGCGGAACCTGCTGCCCTTGACCGAGGTTGGTCAGGGATTGCGCGCCGGGATAGGCGACGACCGTGTCGCCGTCCCAGGTTCCGTAGTCGGTCAAGCCGAGATTGGGATGGACGTCGCCGGTGCAGGCGTAGACCGGGTGACAGATCGTGTTGGCGATCGCCAGCAGCGCGTTGGGATTTTTCCCCGCCTCGCACACTTCCAGAATGAGACGCGGCAAGTTGGTGGCGGACGAGACGAACACCGACGAGAGGGGCGCCAGGCCATACAGCGGGTCCTGACCCGGCTGGGAAATGCCGCCCATCGTATCGCTCCCAAAATTGATGACGCCTCCGACGCCGTGGCAGATCAGCACAAGCTCCTGCATGTCGGAGTTGGGACACATGCCCTTGGTCTGGGCGACGAGATCGCCGACCCCCGAGGCCTTGAAGTCGACGTTGAAGATGGTCGTCGACAAGGTCCAGTCGAAGCCGTCGTAATTTCCCATCGCCCTGATGATCATGACGCGCTCTCCGAGAATGACCAACAAACAACCTGCCTCATGCCGCAACCGCTCGGAGAGGTCGGGTTGCGCGGATCGGCCGATTGGGGCGGCGCAAGCGATCCATCGCGCTCTCCCCTTACGGTCTCGCCTTCCACTGCGCGCGTCGCCGCCCCGAGGCAGCCAGATGGCAAAAAAATCCGACAAATAAAAAATTTGGATTTCCAAATCTTTGGCGAAGCCGCTTACAGCGCCTCGCCGAAGCGCGCCGGCGCGCCCTGGGCGGGGGCGGTCAGTTCGCCCTCCCACATCACTTTGGCGCCGCGCACGAAGGTTCCGACCGGCCAGCCGGTCACCGTGCGGCCGTCGCAGGGCGTCCAGCCGCAGCGCGAGGCGATCCAGGCATTGCGGATCGTCTCGAGCCGCTTGAGGTCGACCACCGTCAGGTCGGCGTCATAGCCGGCGGCGATGCGGCCCTTGCCGGCGAGGCCGAAGATGCGCGCCGGGCCGGCGCTGGTGAGATCGACGAAGCGCGCCAGCGTCAGGCGGCCGGCCGCGACATGATCGAGCATCACCGGAACAAGGGTCTGCACGCCGGTCATCCCCGACGGGCTGTCGGGATAGGGCCGCGCCTTTTCTTCCAGCGTATGGGGCGCGTGGTCGGAGCCGAGCACGTCGATGATTCCCTGCGCGACGCCGCGCCAGATGGCGTCGCGGTGCGCGGCCGAGCGCACCGGCGGGTTCATCTGAAGCCTGGTTCCGAGCTTCGCGTAGTCCTCGTCGCTGAAGGTCAGGTGATGCGGCGTCGCCTCGCAGGTCGAAACGTCCTTGGCGCCTTGCAGAAAGTCGATCTCCTGCGCCGTCGAAATGTGCAAGACATGCACGCGCGCGCGGGCCTGGCGGGCCAGCGCGATGAGGCGCTGGGTCGATTGCAGCGCCGCGGTTTCGTCGCGCCACACCGGATGCGAGGCGGGATCGCCGGGGATTCTCAGACCCTTACGCGCGATGAGCCGCGGCTCGTCCTCGCTGTGGAAGGCGGCGCGGCGGCGGGTTTTCCGCAGGATCGCCAGCACCCCCGCGTCGTCGGCGACCAGCAGCTTGCCGGTCGAGGAGCCCATGAACACCTTGATCCCCGCCGCGCCAGGGAGGCGCTCAAGCTCGGGGATGTCGGCGACATTGTCATGCGATCCGCCGACCCAGAACGCATAGTCGCAATGCATGCGATCCTTGGCCCGCGCCAGCTTGTCCTCGAGCGCGGCGGCCGAGGTGGTCGGCGGGTCGGTGTTGGGCATTTCGAAGACCGTGGTGACGCCGCCGAGCGCCGCGCCGCGCGACCCGGTCTCCAGGTCCTCCTTGTGGGTGGCGCCGGGCTCGCGAAAATGCACCTGGCTGTCGATCACCCCCGGCAGGATATGCAGGCCGCGGCAATCGATGCGCTGGCCCGCCGAGGCGGTCATGAGGTCGCCGATCTCGGCGATGCGCCCGCTGGTCACGCCGATGTCCCGCGCACCCGCGCCGTCCTGGTTGACGACCACGCCGCCGTGAAGGATGAGGTCGAAAGTCCGCGGCATCGGGGCTCCGGCGCTTGCGCATGGCGACCGGCGGACTAACTAACACGAACGCCCGATGCAAGCGCGCCCGGAGTTTTAAGCCAATGACCACTGAGGCGGCGGTGCTCGAAGATCGCGGCGTGCTGCGGGTCGCCGGGGAAGACGCCGCGAGCTTCCTGCAGGGCCTGCTGACCAATGATGTGGTCGATCTGACGGTCGGCGCGGCGCGCTACGCGGCGCTGCTGTCGCCGCAGGGCAAGATCCTGTTCGATTTCCTGGTTCTTCGCATTCCCGCCGAGTCCGGGACGGCCTTTCTGATCGACGCTCCGGCCGCGCAACTCGCCGAACTCGCCAGGCGCCTCGGCTTCTATCGTCTACGCGCGAAAGTGACGATCGCCGACGAAAGCGCCGAGCGGGCGGTCGCCGCGTTCTGGGGCGCGGCGCCGGCGGAGCCGCCGGGCGGCTTCCTTTATGTTGACCCGCGCGATCCGCGGCTCGGCTGGCGGGCGATCTTGCTGCGCGCCGCGGCGCCGGCGATCGACGGCGGCGAGGCTTACGAGGCGCATCGCATCCGGCTTGGCGTGCCGCGCGGCGGCGTCGATTTCGCCTATGCCGACATTTTTCCCCATGACGCCAATCTCGACCTGCTGCATGGCGTCGATTTCGACAAGGGCTGCTATGTCGGCCAGGAGGTCGTCTCGCGGATGCGCCATCGCGGGACCTCGCGCAAGCGCATCGTCCGGCTGGCGCTGAGCGGCGCGGCGCCGGCGCCGGGCGCGCCCGTCCTGGCGGGGGAGACGCCGGTCGGGACGCTCGGCTCGGCGGCGGACGGCCTCGCCCTCGCGCTGCTACGCCTCGACCGCATTGAGGATGCCCGCGCCGCCGGCGGCGGCCTGACGGTCGGGGGCGTCTGCGCCAGCATCGAGGCGTGAAAGCGTCCGGGTGCTGTCCGGGGGGTTCAGGGCTTTTTCAATCCGTCTTCAGTCTGTCGGAAAAATGCAAACCTCTTTAAGTTGAACTAAACGTCCGCCATGCCTATCTTCACCCGATGAAGCTCGCCGACTGGCTCCTTCGCAACGGCGTCAAGCGCTCGGATTTCGCGCGGCGCATCGGCGTGTCGCCGGGCGCGGTCACCCAGATCTGCCGAACCGACGGCGCCTGGGTGTCGCGCGAGACGGCCGAGCAGATCGTCGCGCAAACGCGCGGCGCCGTCACGCCCAATGATTTTCTCGCGCTCGCCGTCGATCAGGGAAACGAAATGTCGCACAATGTCGCCTTGGCGGTCGAAGCCTTCGCCCGCGGTGAAATCGTCGTCGTCACCGACGACGACGATCGCGAGAACGAGGGCGATCTGATCGTCGCTGCTTCCCATTGCACCACCGAAAAGATGGCGTTCATCATCCGCAACGGCTGCGGCATCGTTTGCGCGCCGCTCACCGCCCGGGACGCGCAGCGGCTGAATCTCGCGCCGATGGTGGCGATGAACGACGCGCCGCTTGGCACCGCCTTCACCGTCTCCGTCGATACGAAGCATGGGCTGACGACCGGCATTTCCGCCGAACAGCGCGCCAATACGGTCCGCGCCCTGGCCAACGGCAACATGGGGGCCGGCGATTTCGTGCGCCCCGGCCACGTCTTCCCGCTGATCGCCAAGGAGGGGGGCGTGCTGATGCGCTCCGGCCATACCGAAGCGGCGGTCGATCTGTGCCGGCTCGCCGGCTCGCCGCCGGTGGCGGTGATCTGCGAACTGGCCAACGACGACGGCACGGTGATGGTCGGACCGCAGATCAAGGCCTTCGCGGCCAGGCACAACCTCAAGCGCATTTCGGTGGCCGACCTGATCGCCTACCGCCAGGCGCGCGAAAAGCTGGTCGAGCGAGTCGCCGGCTTTCCCGTCAAGACCCCGATCGGCGAGCTCGCCGGCTTCGCCTACCGCACGCCCTTCGATTCCGTGCTGCACTTCGCTTTCGTGCACGGCCATGTCGGCGACGGGCGCGATGTGCCGGCGAGGCTGCACCGCGCCGACATCATCGGCGACATCTTCGGCGGCGGGGTCATCGCGCGCACCCTGCAGCGATTCAAGGACGAGGGGCGCGGCGTGCTTGTCTATCTGCGCGACGGCTCGGCCGGCGTGCCGGCCAATCTGGCGGGCGCCGAGCCGGCCGGCTCGGAAGGGGCGCGCGCCAGCCAGTGGCGGGAGATCGGCCTTGGCGCGCAAATCCTCAGGGATCTCGACGTCTCCTCGATTCGCCTGCGCACCGACAGTCCGCGCAAATATGTCGGGCTGTCGGGCTTCGGCATCGAAATCAGCGCGGTCGAGGGGATCGATTCCTAGCGCAACGCGCGCGGCGCCTCGAAGCCGCTCGCGTCTATTGCTTCTTGCGGCGCAGGCCGTCGAAATAGACGATCACGATGATCAGCAGGCCGGTGATGATGCGCTGCCAGAACGAATTGAGGTTGAGCAGGTTCGCGCCATTGTTGATGGTGGTGAGGATGAACGAGCCGAGCAGCGGCCCGTGAATGGAGCCGATCGCGCCGAACAGGCTGGTGCCGCCGATCACCGATGAGGCGATCGCCTGCAACTCCCAGCCCTCGGCCTGCGTCGGATTGCCGATGCCGATGCGCATGGCGAGCAAGATGCCGACGAACGCGGCGCAGACCGACGACAGGACATAGGCGAGGTAGATGATCGCCTTGACGTTCACCCCCGACAGACGCGCCGCCTCCATGTTGGAGCCGATGGCGAAGAGGTAGCGCCCCCAGCGGCTTTGATGGAGCAGGAAATAGGCGGGGATCGCCACCACCAGCACCATCAGGAACAGGTTCGGCACGCCAAAAATGCTGCCGCGCGAGAAGCCGGTGAATGTGTCGTTGGTGATCGAGATGGTCGCGCCGTTGGTGATCAGCAGACCAACGCCGCGCAGCGCGGTCAGGCTCGCCAGCGTCATGATGAATGGCGGCAGGCCAAGCTGGACGATGCCGAAGGCGTGGAACAGGCCGATTCCGAACCCGATCGCCAGCGTGGCGAGGACAGCGAGCCAGATCGGGAAGTCCTGCTGAAACAGCAGCGCGATCGCCATGCTGCAAAAGCCGACCACCGCGCCGACCGAAAGATCGATGCCGGCGGTAATGATCACGAAGGTTTCGCCGATCGCCAGGATGGCGATCATCGAGCCCTGGCGCGCCAGGTTGCTGAGGTTGTTCTCGGTCCAGAAGGTGGTCGTGGCGAACGACAGAATGACCCACATCAGGGCGAGCAACCCGACCAGGGTCAGGCCGAGCAGCAGATTGACGCCAGCGTTGGGCCGCTTCCTCGCGGCCGCTTCAAGGTTGCTCATCTGACCCGATCCCCCGCCCGTTCCACCAACGCTCCCATCGAACCGCCGATGGGTCCAGCTCACATTCGCCAGCCCGCACAACGCTTACACGCCGATCGCTTCGGTCAGGATAGCCTCGTGCGAGGCTTCCTTCCATGCATGGCCGGCGACGATCGAACCGCGGCGGAACACGTGCAGCGTGTCAGCAAGTTCGTAAACCTCCGGCAGATAGGACGAGATCAGGATGATCCCGGCTCCGTTGAACAGGAGCTGTCCCATCAGGCGATAAATCTCCGCCTTGGTGCCGACGTCGACGCCGACGGTCGGTTCGTCGAACAGGAACAGCTTGGCCCCATGGTTGAGCCATTTGGCGATGACGATCTTCTGCTGGTTGCCGCCCGAAAGGCTCGAGGCGTTGGCGTTGCGCGAGGCCGCCTTGATCTGCATTTCCTTGATCTGGCGCTCGGCGTGGGAGGCCTCGCTCACGACATTGATCAGCGGCCCGAAGCCCAGCCGGTCGTAGATCGGCAGATTGATGTTGAACCCGACGCCGAGGTTGAGACACAGGCCCTGGTCCCGCCGGCTCTCCGGGGCCAGCGCAATTCCCAGATCCATCGCCTGCCGCTCGGAGCGAATCGCGACTTTCTTGCCTCGCCAGACGATGGCGCCCTCGGCCGCCGGGAAGCGCCCGAACAGGCTCTGCACGAACTCGCTGCGTCCGGCGCCGATCAGGCCGTACAGCCCGACGATTTCGCCCTCGCGGACATTGATTGAAATGTCGCGGAACCCCTTGCCTGTCAGTCCCGTGGTTTCGAGGATCGTTGCGCCGAGAGGGACCCGGTCCTTGTGGTAGATCTGCTCGATCGTGCGATTGATCATCAGCGCGATCAGGTCGTTTTCGTTGGTTTCCGAAATGCGGCGCGTGCCGACCAACGCTCCGTCGCGCAGAACCGAAACGCGATCGGCCAGTTCGAACACTTCCTCGAGGCGATGGCTGATGTAGACGATGGTGACGCCCCTCGCTTTCAGGCGGCGGATCAGCAGGAACAGCGCGGCAGCCTCGGTGCGCGTGAGATAGGCGGTCGGCTCGTCGAAAATGAGGAATTTGGCGCCCCGCCGCTCGGCCCGCGCCGTCGCGACAAGTTGCTGCTGGCCGATAGTCAGCGAGGAGAGCAGCGCCGCCGCCGGCAGATCGAAGCCCAGTTCGTCGAGCAGCCGCTGTCCCTCGCGGACCATCGCGGCATGCTGGAGAAAGCCGAGCCTGACGGTTTCGTCGCCGAGAAACAGATTGGCGGCGACCGAAAGGTGGCGGCACAACACGACCTCCTGATGGACCGCATTGATCCCCAGCGCGATCGCCTCGGGCGGACTGGCCAGCGCGACCGGCTCGCCTTGCCAGAAGATTTCGCCGCTCGAGCGCGGATGAACGCCGGTGAGCAGTTTGATCAGCGTCGATTTGCCGGCGCCGTTCTCGCCGACGATCGCGTGAATCTCGCCCTGCTCGAAAGAAAGGTCCACCGCCTTCAGCGCATGCGTCGCCCCAAAGCGCTTGTCGAGCTTGCGCAGGCTGAGCAGGGGGGCAGCCGCGACGCCCGACGCAAGCCTCTGGTCCTGCGCGGCGCTCAAACTATCGGTCTGCATCGCCGACGTTCCTCATGAGGGGCTGGCCTGGGCGGTCGTCGGGCAAGACTGCTTGCGCCGTCGCCGCCTTGCGCGGCCAGGTTCGTCGGGGCGGCGCTTTGTTCGCCGCCCCGTGTGGCGTTGCCGGGTTCACTTGACCTTGGGGCTGAGCAGCTCCTGCGAGCGCGGCTCGTTCATGTTGGCGGTGGTGATCAGGTTGGCGCCGGTGTCGACGTCCTTGGCCACGGCTCTCGCCCTTGGAGGCGGCGAGCGCGGTCTTGATCCCGTCATAGCCCATCCGGAACGGGTCCTGCACGACGAGGCCGGCGAGCGTCCCGTCTTTGAGGAACCCCACCGTCTTGTCGTCGCTGTCGAAGCCGATCACCTTGATCGTGTCGGCCTTCTTGTTCTCGGCGATCGCCTGGCCGGCCCCCTGCGCCATGATCAGGTTCGAGGCGAACACCCCGCGCAGGTTCGGATTGGCGGTGATCAGGTCGGTCATGATGTTGAGGCCGGTCGTCGCCTGGCCGTCCGCGACCTTGTCGGCGACCAGCTTGAGGCCGGGATATTTGGCGGCGAGCTCCTCCTTGAAGCCCTTGGCGCGCTGATCCAGCGAGCCGACGCCGGGCAGCGAGGTGATCAGCGCGACGTCGCCCTCGTCCTTGCCGTATTTGGCCTTGATCGCCGCCGCGAGGCCGTCGGCGGCGATCCGCCCGCCAGCGACGTTGTCGGTGGTCAGGAACGAGGTGAAGGCTTTGGAATCGGCCGCCGAGTCGATGCCGATGATCTTGACCTTCTTGGCCGCCTCGTCGATCGGCTTGCCGAGCGCGGCGAACTGGGTCGGCGCGATCACCACCGCGGCGGGATTGCCGGACACCGCGTTTTCGAGGATCGAGATCTGGCCGTTGATGTCGGATTCGGACTGGGCGCCGAGCTCCGGCACGTTGACGCCGAGGTCCTTGCCGGCCTTGCGCGCCCCGGCCAGCACGATCTGCCAGTAGAACGACGTGGTGTCCTTGACGATGATCGGAATGGTCGGCTCGGCGGCCAGCGTCGGGGCCGGCGCGCCGAGCGCAACGACCGACGCCGCGGCGGCGGCGATGAGAAGCTTCTTCATGGTTCCTCCCGTGATTAGCGCTGTTCGCGCTTGACGTTTTCGAGGCTCAAGTGGCCGTTTGGAGATTGCCTGCCGCCGACGGTCAAATCAAGGCTTATGCGGCAAGCGCGCCGGATCGCTCGCTCCGGCGACGGCCCGCGCCGTCGGCGCGCCGATGCGCGGTCCCGTCCAGAGTTGATTTTGGTGCTCGTTTCTGATTAGTGGCATCCATGCGAATCCGGTCATCGACCCTTCTTTCGTTGCTGCGGCTTAGTCGCCCGGCGCTCTGAGCGCGCCGGGACGCCGTCGTTCGACTTCGCAGTCGCCAAAATCCGCAGAGTTCGCCGCGTGGCCGCCGACTTCCGGCAGGACCCACCGCAACGCTTCAAGGGTCTCCGATGACCAACATGCCGATTTCCAAATACCGCGCCTACGCGCCCATCGATCTGCCCGACCGCCGCTGGCCGTCGAACGTCATCGCCAAAGCGCCGGCGTGGTGCTCCGTCGATCTTCGCGACGGCAACCAGGCGCTGATCGAGCCGATGGGCGTCGATCGCAAGAACCGCATGTTCGATCTCCTGGTGAAGATCGGCTTCAAGGAAATCGAGGTCGCCTTTCCCTCGGCCTCGCAGACCGATTTCGACTTCGTGCGCTCGGTCATCGAGGGGAACGCGGTTCCCGACGACGTGGCGATCCAGGTGCTCACCCAGTGCCGGCGCGAATTGATCGAGCGCACGTTCGAATCGGTCCGCGGCGCCAGGCGGGTCATTCTGCACTTCTACAACTCGACCTCGAGCCTGCAGCGCGAGGTGGTGTTCCGCACCGGCCGCGAGGGGATCAAGGAGATCGCGACCAGCGCCGCCAAGCAGGTGATGGAACTCGCCGCGAAGGCGCCGGAAACCGAGTTCATCTTCCAGTATTCGCCCGAGAGCTTCACCGGCACCGAGCTCGATTTCTCGCTGGAGATCTGCGAGGCGGTCAAGGAAATCGTCAAGCCGACGCCGCGGAAGCGGCTGATCCTCAACCTGCCCGCCACCGTCGAGATGGCGACGCCCAATGTCTACGCCGACCAGTTCGAATGGTTCGGCCGCCATATTTCGGACCGCGACAGCGTCATCCTGTCGGTGCACCCGCATAACGATCGCGGCACCGCGGTCGCGGCGGCCGAGCTGGCGCTGATGGCCGGCGCCGACCGCGTCGAGGGCACGTTGTTCGGCAACGGCGAGCGCACCGGCAATGTCGACATCGTGACGATGGCGCTGAACCTGTTCACGCAAGGGGTGGACCCCGCACTCGACCTGCGCGACGTCGACGCGATCAAGGGGGTCGCCGAATATTGCACGCAACTGCCGGTGCATCAGCGCCACCCTTACGTCGGCGAGCTCGTCTACACCGCGTTTTCCGGCTCGCACCAGGACGCCATCAAGAAGGGCTTCGAGGCGCAGGAGGGGCGCAACGATCCGGTGTTCCAGGTGCCCTATCTGCCGATCGACCCGAAGGACGTCGGGCGCACCTATGAGGCGGTGATCCGCATCAACAGCCAGTCCGGCAAGGGCGGCCTCGCCTATATCCTGCGCGCCGATCACGGGCTCGACCTGCCGCGCGCGCTGCAGATCGAGTTCTCGAAAATCGCCCAGGCGCAGATGGATCGCGACGGCAAGGAGCTCGCCAGCGCCGACGTCTGGGCGCTTGTTCGACCGGACCTATCTCTTGTCGGCCGCGCCGCTGACCCTGACCTCGCAGATGAGTGCGCCGACCGGGCGCGACAGCCGCGACCTCACCGCCGTGCTGCGACGCCCCGACGGCTCGACGCTGACCGTCGCCGGCGCCGGCAACGGGCCGATCGACGCCTTCGTCGACGCGCTGAAACGCGCCTTCGGCCTCGAATTCTCGTTCCTCGACTATCACGAGCACGCGGTCGGCCGCGGCGCCTCGGCGATGGCCGCCTGCTACGTCGAGCTGCAGGACGCGCGCGGAGACATCATCCACGGCGTCGGCATCGACCCCAGCATCGTCACGGCGTCGCTGAAGGCGGTGCTGAGCGCGGTTCTGCGGCTGCTGGCGCGGGAGGGGCGCGTGGTCTGATGGGGCGGCGCCGGGATCGCGACCGTCCCGGTCGCTTCTTCGTTCAAGCCGCGCCGCCAACTGTTTGAAAGAAAACAGGGCGCGAGACGCCCGCGCTCCGGGCCGCGCGTCACGGCGTGTGGAAAATCTCGCGCATTCCCGCCCACCATTCGCCTTCGCCGCGGCTCTCGAACGGGTCCTGGCAGGGGTCGGTCAGCGTCCACCATTGGCGGGTGACGGGGTCGGCGGCCATTTTGCGCGCGTCTGCGGCGAAATCCTCGCCGTGATATTCCCAATGAGGCGAACAGCAGATGTTCGGGCTCGCGCAGAAAAATCGAGAAATTGCGGATGTTGCAGGCCGCGATCGTCGCCAGCACGCCGGGCCACGCGGCGGCGTGCAGCGCGATGTATTCGGCGGCCTTCTCTGGCCGCAGCCGGTTGCACAGACCCATTCGCTCGCATTTCGAGTCCTCCGGTCGGGCCGCGCGGGCGTGGTCAGCGCGAGCCGATCGCGCGGCGGCTGCCTTCGACAGTCAGGCGTTCGATCGCCGTCGAAATCCCAGGCGATTCCGAGGCCCGGCGACGAACTCGGCAAGGCATAGCCGTCGCGGATCGCCATCGGCTCGGCAGTGAGATCGTCGAGCTGGGGAATATATTCGAGCCAGCGCGAATTGGGCGTCGCGCAGCACAGCGCGACATGCAGCTCCATCAGGAAATGCGGACAGACCGCGACGTTGTAGGCCTCGGCGAGATGGGCGGTCTTCAGCCACGGCGTGACGCCGCCGATGCGCGCGACGTCGACCTGGACGATCGAGCAGGCGCCGCGCTGCAGATAGTCGCGAAACTGCGAAAGGCTGTAGAGGCTCTCGCCGACCGCGATCGGAATTGTCGTGGCGTTCGACAGCCGGACGTGGCCCTCGACGTCGTCGGCCGGCAGCGGCTCCTCGAACCAGCCGATATCGGCGGCGTCGTACATGCCGCGCGCGGCGGATCGCCTCGTCGACTGCGAAGGCCTGATTGGCGTCGGTGAAGATCTCGAACTCGGCGCCGACCGCGGCGCGCAGCGCGCCGAGCCGCGCGACGTCCTCGGCTGATCGGGCGGCCGACCTTGACCTTCGAGCCGCCGAAGCCGCCGGCCTTGGCCCGCAAGCGCGTCGGCGACCAGCGCCTCGGTCGGCAGATGCAGCCACCCGCCCTCGGTGGTGTAGAGGCGGATCTTGTCCTTGGCGCCGCCGGCCATGACATGGAGCGGCAGGCCGGCCTTGCGGCAGCGCAGGTCCCACAGCGCGGTGTCGATCGCGGCGAGCGCCAGGCTGGTGATCGCGCCGACCGAGGTCGCGTGGGTGAGGAACAGCAGGTCGCGCCAGATCTGTCTCGACCTCGCCGGCGTCGCGGCCGATCAGCGCCGGCGCCAGCGTGCGCGCGAGCAATTCGACGATCGCCGGGCCGCCGGTCCCGATCGTGTAGCTGTAGCCGACGCCGACCGCGCCGTCGGAGTCGGTGATGCGAACGAACGGCGTCTCCTGGCTGACGAACGATTGAATGGCGTCGACGCGCTTCACCTTCGGCGTGAGGTCGACCATGCGGATTTCGACGTGTTCGATCGCCGCCATCGCTCGTCCTCTCTCCCGCGCGCCTATTCGACAAAATACCGGTCGTGGGTTCGGACCAGGGTTTCCAGGATCGCTCGGCGCGCGTTCCAGATGATAGTCGAGGCTGCGCGCGGGCGCGCTCGGCTTCGCGCGCGTCCAGCGCGTCGAGGATCGCGCGATGCTCGACGAGAACCAGCGGCAGGCGCGCCTGTCCGGCGGCCAGCCGATGCACCCGGTCGACGCGCGCCTTGGCGATGAGGATCGTGCTCCAGACGCCCTCCAGCCCGGCGGCGTCGCAAAACGAGCGGTGGAAGGCTTCGTCGAGTTCGTGAAACTGTCTCGAGGTCGGCGGCAGCGAGCGCCGCGCGCCTGCGCGGCTGAGGATTAACCTGCGACTTCGCCGCGAGCTCGGCGCTCCAGGCCTGCGCCGCTGCGCTGCAGCACCGCGAGTTCGAGCGCCTTGCGGATGAAATGATTGTTGCGCACCGCGCTGAGCTTGATCGGCGCGACGAAGCTGCCCTTCTGCGGAAACACCTCGATCAAGCCGTCCTCGACCAGCCGGATGATCGCGCTGCGCACCGGCGTGCGCGAGACGCCGATCTGGCGGCAGATGCGGTTCTCGCTGATCGAGGTGCCCGGCGGCAGCCGCAGCGACACGATCGCCTTCTTCAGCGCCTCGTAGACCTGGTCGCTGACCTGCCGCCGTCGATCGAAACTGATCGTCAGCTTGCCGGATGGGGTCGTCTTCTTCTTCGAGCTCGACCGCAAACGCCGCTGTCATCGGCCCGTTATCCCCGAAGGCGCCTAAGTCGCCATAAAAAGCCGTTGCGACCGCCCAACTTGTATACTAGTGTTCTTGTCGCCCACAAGAGGTCTTTTCATGGCCCGCCGGGCCGTCGCACGTCAACGAACAGCCTTAAGAGGAAAACTCAGGAGGAATGTATGCTACGCGCAGTTTCCGTCGTTGAGATCGCTTGCCGCCGCCGCCCTGATCGCCGCGGGCGGAGCCGCGGCGCAAGCCGCGGACGCGACCAAGGTGGCGCTCGTTCCGGGCGGCCCGCACCCCTATTTCGCCGCCTGGGAGAAGGCCGGGCAGGACGCGAAGAAGGACTTCAAGCTCGGCGCCGCCGACTATCGCGTTCCGCAGAAATGGGAGCTCGGCCTGCAGAACTCGCTGCTCGAAAGCCTGTTGAGCCAGGGCTACAACGCGTTCCTGGTGTTCCCCGGCGATCCCGTCGGCTCGAACAGCACCGTGCAGGAACTGACCGAAAACGGCGCGCCCGGTCATCGCCACCGCCGGCTGCCTGAAAGAGCCGACGACGGCGCTGTTCTGCTTCGGCACCGACACCGGCAATTCCGCCTATCTCGGCACCAAGGAGCTGATCAAGGCGATGGGCGGCAAGGGCCGCATCGCGCATTTCACCGGCTTCCTCGTCGATCCCAACACGCAGTTGCGCATTGACGCGGTCGAGAAGGCGGCCAAGGAAACCAATGGCGCGGTCAAGGTCGTCCAGGTGATCGCCGACATCGACGCGCCGGAGCCGGCCGAAGAGAAGATCAACGCCTATCTCGCCGCGCACGCCAGCGACGTCGACGGCATCGTCACCACCGCCTGGGTTCCCGCCGTGGTCGCGGCCAACGCGCTTGCGCAAGATCGGCGACAAGCGCATCAAGATGGTCGGCATCGATCACGACGAGGTCGTGCTGAAGGCGATCAAGGACGGCTTCGTCAACGGCACGATGCTGCAGAACCCCTATGGCCAGGGCTATATCGGCTCCTACGCGCTCGATCGCATCCGCCATGGCTGCAAGGTGAAGGCCGACGCGCCGTTCAAGACGATCGCGCTGACCAACCGCTTCATCGATTCCGGCACGGTCTACGCCGACAAGGACGCCGTCGACAATTACGTCGGCTCGATGCAGCCGATCACCAAGACGATCTTCGCCGACTTCGAAAAGACCTATCTGAACTGCCCGTGATGCCGGATATCCGCGACGACGCTGCCGCGCATCGCCGAACGATGCAAGCCCTCCAGCTCGCCGGCGATTTTGCGCGCCGCGCGGGCGCTCGATTGACCAAGGGCTCCCATGAGCGCGCCTGCCCCCGTCGAAACGCCTGAATTCCGCCCACCGGCCCGCTGCCGGGGCGCTCCGCCGTTTCGACGCGGACCGAGGCGTCGCCGTGGCTGCGCGGCGCTGCTGACCAACGAATTCGGACTGGTCGCGCTGATCGTCGATCTTCGGCGTCGTCTTCGCGCTTGGCACGCCCGGTTTCGGCTCGCCGTTCAATCTGTTCACGCTCGGCCGCACGATGGCGATCGACATCATGATCGGCTTCTCGATGATGGTGGTGATCGTCACCGGCGGCCTGAATCTCTCGGTCGGCGCGATCGGCGTCTGCTCGGCGATGGCGTTCGGCTGGCTGCTCGAACGCGCGGGCCTGCCGCTGCCCGCTCGGCATTGCCGGCGCGCTCGCGCTGGGCGGCGCGCTCGGCGCGATCAACGGCGTGCTGATCGTCCGCTCGGGCCTGCACAGCTTCATCATTACGCTCGCCACGATGAGCATCTTCTTCGGCGCTGATGGTGTTCGTCGACCACGCGCCGAGGCCTTTCGCAACCTGCCGCCCGCTGATCTCGGCCTTCGGCAAGATGCGGTTTCCTCGGCTACGTCTCGCCGCTGCTGCTCGTCAGCCTGGCGGTCGGCGTCGCTGCTCGCCGTCGCTCTATCGGCTGACCCCGCTCGGGCGCGAAATGCTCGCGGCCGGGGCGAAGGCGGCGGCGGCCGAACTCTCGGGCGTGCGGGTCGGGCGCACCTTCGTCATCTGCCACGTGCTTGTCGGGCGTGCTCGCCGGCGTCGCCGCGATCATGGTGGTCGCGCGCACCGGCGCCGCCATACCCGTCGATGGCCGGCGACCTCGGGCAGGACTGGCTGCTGCCGGCGTTCCTCGGCCCGGTGCTCGGCGGCACGCTGCTCGCCGGCGGCCGCGTGTCGGTGCTCGGCTCCTTCCTCGGCGCGGTGCTGGTCAGCGAACTGACCAACGGACTGCTGCAATATCCGCGTCGGCGAGTTCTGGGTGCAGACCTGGCTCGGGCTGCTGCTGCTGCTCGCCGTGCTGATGGACCTGGCGCGGCGCAGCCTTCTCGCCAGGATCGGGAGCGTTGCGACGTGACGGCGACGCTCGCGCAATTTTCTGCGCACCGACTGGTTCGGCCCGCTCGCGATCATCGTGGCCGCGACCGTCGTGCATCAGCGCGTTCGATCCCTCGTTCCTGTCGCCGTTCAACATCCAGATCCTGCTGCTCGCGGCGGCGGTGAACTGCGGTGATCGCGATGTCGCAGATGATCATCATCGCGATCGGCCAGATGAATCTGGCGATCGGCGCGATCGGCGGCCTTGCCGCGATCTCGCTTCGCCGGCCCGATGCAGGTCTGGGCGCTTGCCGCCTGCTCTGGCCGCCGTCGGCTGGCGCTCGCGCATCGGCGCCGCTGGCGGGCCTCGCCAACGGCTTCGTGATCGCCCGCACCGGCATTTCCGCGTTCATCATCACGCTGGCGAGCCTCTCGATCTTCAAGGGCGCCGACCTCGGCATCACGCGCGCGCAGCCGTTCTACGGCATCCCTGAGAGCGTGAAGGCGTTCGGCAACACCACGATCCTCGGCCCGATCCCCTGGCTCGACCGTTGCCCGCCGCGCTGGTGGTGGCGGGCCATGTGGTATCTGCTCTATCGCCAGCGGATCGGGCGCTACATGCTCGCGGTCGGCGGCAACGCCAACGCCGCCGAGCTGTCGGGCGTTTCGATCGCGCGGACCGTGCTGTGGGCGCATGGCGTTTCGGGCTTCCTGGCCGCGCTCGCCGGCGTGATGCTCGTTGCGCGGCTTGCAACTCGGTCAGCCCTCGATCGGCGACGACTGGCTGATCCTCTCGTTCGCCGCGCCGGTCATCGGCGGCGCCGCGCTCGTCGGGCGGCCATGTCAGCGTTTTCGGCACGCTGTTCGGCGTGGTCATCGTCGCAATCATCACCCAGGCGCTGGTGATCTTCCGGATCGATCCGTTCTTCGTCCAGGTCGTGCTCGGGTTCCTGATCCTCTGGGCGGTGGGCGTCAACCGGCTGCGCGAGGTCCGGTTTCAAGCCGTCGGGAAGAGGGCGCGAGCCATGGCGCGATGTCGCTTCGAGGCGCGCGGCGTTCACGAAGGCCTTTCCTGGCGTGCTGGCGCTGCAGGACGTCGCGATCACCATGCGCGGCGGCTCGATCCACGCGCTGCTCGGGCGAGAACGGCGCGGGCAAATCGACGCTGATCAAGATCATCACCGGCGTCTCATCGCCCCGACGAAGGCGAACTTGCGGCTCAACGGAACGCCCGGTCCGCTTCGCAGGGCCGCGCGAGGCGATCGCCGCGGGCGTCGGCGTCGTGCACCAGGAGCGCAACCTCATTCCGCGCTTCTCGGTCGGCGAGAACATCCTGCTGGAGCGGCTCGGCGGCGGTCTTTGTTCGCCCGATCGACTACGACGCGGTCCACGCCGAGGCGCGCCGCTGGCTCGATGTGCTCGAACTCGATCTCGATCCGCGCACGCCGGTCTCGCAACTCAACGTCGCCAAGGTGCAGCTCGTCGAGATCGCCAAGGCGCTGTCGCTGCGCTCGCGGCGTTCTGCTGCTCGACGAGCCGACGGCCTCGCTGACGCCGCAGGAAGCCGAGGTGCTCTTCCGCCTGCTGCGCAAGCTGCGCGACGAAGGGCGCCAGCCTGCTGTTCGTCAGCCACAAGCTCGAGGAAGTGCAGGAAATCTGCGACGAAGTGACGGTTCTGCGCGACGGCCGCAACGCCTGCCAGAGCCAGCCGATCGTCGGGCTGTCGCGCCAGGACCTCGTGCGCCTGATGATCGGCCGCAACGAACAAATTCCCGACCTGGACCGCCGCGCGATCATCGCGAACGCGCCGACGATGCTGGAGCTGCGCGGCGTATCGACCGCGCTCGGGCATTCGCGGAATCGATCTGAACGTCCGCAAGGGCGAGATCGTCGGTCTCTACGGCCTGGTCGGCGCGGGCCGCACGGAACTCGCCAAATGCATCCTCGGCCTGCATCGCGATCACCGCGGGCGAGTCGTGATCGCGAACCGCGCCGAGCAGGTCGCCAGCGTGGCCGACGCGATCCACCGGCTGCGGCATCGGCTACATCAGCGAGGACCGCAAGCAGGAGGGCCTGATCCTCGCCCACACGCGTGCTGCGAAAACGCCGGCATCACGGTCTGGCGCAAGCTGGCGGGGCGCCTCGGCGTCCTGCAGCGACGAGACCATCCGCGCTGCGGGTCTCGCCCGTCATCGCCGAGCTCGAGGTGCGCACGCCTTCGCTGTCGCAGACGGTCGCCAACCTTTCCGGCGGCAACCAGCAGAAAATCAGCGTCGCCAAATGGCTGGCGGCCGGCGTGCGCATCCTGATCGTCGACGAGCCATCGGTCGGCATCGACATCAAGACCAAGGCCTATATTCACGATCTCCTGCGCCAGCTCGCCGACGAGGGGACGGCGATCCTGCTGATCACCAGCGACATGCCCGAGATGATCACGCTCGCCGATCGCATCGTCGTGATGGACGACTACAAGATCAAGGGGGAGATGATCAACGATCGCGACTACGACAGGATCGGCGGCCAGATCATGGGCCTCATCCATGATCGCGCCGGCCGGGATGCGACATCGCCGATGTGAGACGTTGGCCGTCGCCGCCCGTCCGGGCGATCGCCGCGACCGCGCTACCCCTCCGCCCCGAGCGCCAGCACTGCGAAGCTCGCCAGCCAGTGTTCGCCGGCGTAGTCGTCGGCAATGTGCGGCAGGCTGGCAGCGAGGTGGCGCGCGGCGGCGTCTGCCGCCACGGCGCGGCGCGGGTCGCGCGGCGGCAACGCTCCGGCGAGGGCGCGCCAGCACCACGCGCGGCTGAGGTTGAGGCCGTCGAGATGGGCGATCTTGCCGTCGGCGCGGTCGCTGACCACGGCCGGGCGCAGCAGCGTCGCCGGTTCGCCCTGCGCGAGGCGGGGCAGGAAGCGATCGAACCACGGCCGGAAGTCATCGACCGGAAGAATGCGGCGCAGGCATTCGGCTTCGATCAGCGTCGGCGACAGGAAGTCGTCGCCGCCGGGCTCGCCCCACGCCGGGCAGTCGGCATCGGCGACGTACCAGCGCCGCGCCGTTTCGCCCAGATGCGCGTTCAGCGAGGTGTCGCCGGCGACTGAGGCATAGTCGGCGGCCATCCGCAGCGCGAAGGCGGTGTTGGAATGCGCGCCGGAGCGCACGGGATAGGTCGCCAGCGGCAGGAAGGCGCTCAGGCGCTCGGCGAAAATCCGCGCGAGCGGCGCGAGGCGTTGCGCCCAGCGTCGGTCGCCGTGCAGGGCCAGCTCCGCGGCGAGCTTGAGGAGCCAGGCCCAGCCATAGGGGCGCTCGAAGCTGCGGGCGCTCGGCGCGGCCACCGTGGCGCATTCGCCGTTAATTTTTTCGGGCGTGAACTGTGCGTCGATCAGCGCGGCGATTTTCGGCGCGACGGCAAGATCCGGAAACTCACGCACGAGGCGCGCCAGCATCCAATGGGCGTGGACGCAGGAATGCCAGTCGAAGCTGCCGTGGAATACCGGATGCCGCACGCTCGGCGGGCGCGCGTCCTCCGGACCGGCCAGCACCTGATCGGGCTTGTGCGGATATTCGCGCCTGACGTGCCCAAGGGCGATTGCCGCGAACCGCGCGGCATGGTCGGGGGTGAGGTTCAACAGCGTCATCGCCGGTCCGCTCACGCGATGGTCTTGAGCCAGCCAAGCAAATCCGCCGTCACCTCGTCGCGGTTGGTCTCGTTCAGCGTCTCGTGGCGGGCGTCGGGATAGCGGCGCGTCGTCACCCCGGCGAGGCCGGCGTCGCGATAGGCGTCGATCAGGCCGTCGAGCTTGGCGCCGACGGGATCGCGCGCGCCGCTGAACACATAGATCGGCAGCGCCTTGGGAATGCGCGCGACGGTTTCCCTGGCGGCGATCGGGCCGAGCGCGTCGAGCAGGTCGATCGCCAGTTGCACGGTGAATGGAAAGCCGCAGAGCGGATCGGCGATATATTTGTCGACCTCGGCGGGATCGCGCGAAAGCCAGTCGAAATCGGTGCGCGCCGGCCTGAACGGCTTGTTGAAATCCTCGAACAACATTTTGCGCAAGGCGGGGCTATGGCCGCGCGGCCCGAGCCGCGAGCGCTCGAAGCGGGCGAGCAGCCGGCCGAGCGGCAGGATCGCCGGCGGGCTCCCGCTGGTCGCCGAAAGCGCGGCGCCGGCGAGATCGGCGCCATGCTCGGCGATGAATTGCTGGCCCATGATCGAGCCGAGCGAATGGCCGAAGAACACGGTTCGCAGCCCCGGCTGATCGGCGGCGATGCGGCGATTCACCGCCCTGAGATCGTCAAGACACTTGCGCCAGCCGTCTTCGGCCGCGAAGAAGCCGAGATCGGCTGGCGGGCAGGCGGGCCCGTGGCCGCGATGATCGCTCGCGTAGACGGCGTAGCCGGCGCCGGTCAGCGCGAGGGCCAGCCGCTCGTAGCGCGCCGAATGTTCGGCGAGGCCATGCGCGATCTGCACCGCGGCGCGCGGCGCGCCGTCCGGCAGCCAGCGCCGCACGAAGATCGCCGCGCCGTCGCGCTCCATCGTGAAAGGGGACGATTGCATGGCGCTCCGCTCCGGCGAGCCAGCCTGCGCGGCCGCTCCGTTAAATCTTCACACCCGTCGCGCGCGAGGCCTGTGCAAAGTCTGGCGATCAGGCCAGCTCACCCCTTGGCCGATTGGGCGAGCGCCGCGGCGAGGCTTTCGATGCGCTGGCTCGCCGCGCCGAGCGCCTCGGCGACCTGCGCCGCCTGGTGATCGGCGCCGCGCCTGGCCGCGTTGTCGACATCAGCGCTCTCGGCGACTTGCGCCTCCAGCCGCGTGATGGTCCGGCGCGCCTCCGACAATTCGTCGGCGAAGGTCAACGCGGCCATCACCACCAGCCGCTGATCGCCGATCTCGCCGAACGCGTTGCGGATTTCGTTGATCTTGTCATCGAACGTGCGGGCGAGGCCCTCAAGATGCGGCTGCTCCCCTTCGTTGCAGGCGAGGCGATAGACCCGTCCGCCGATGGTCACTGTCACTTGCGCCATGCGCCGCGCCTCCTCTCCGGTCAGGCTGGCTCGCCGCCGAGCCGCTCGACCACCGAGCGGACGGCGGCGCCGGCGCGCGCCAGCAGCTTCGCCGCCTCGTTGTTGGCCGAAAGCAGGCCGCGGTTTCGATCGAGCGCTCCGTCGAGCTCGACGGCGAGCCGCGCGCGGTCGTCCTGCATCAGCGCGAGCTCTTCCTGCGCGTCGCCTTGCGCGCTGTCCTGCCGCAGGCGGCGCTCGACCGCCGCTTCGAGCAGGTCGACGGCGGCGCGCAGGCGCTTCAAGGACGGCTCCAGAGGATCGGCGGCCATGCTGATTCCGAGGGTTGCCCCGCAATGTTTACGCTTCGGTTGAAGCGGACGTCAACGCGTTGCGAGCCCCGCCGCGGTCCGGCCACAGGGAAATGTGACAACGGCGTCGGCGGGCGCGCCAGGCCGCGCGGCGCCGCGGCCCGGCCGGCGATTGACAGGCCCGGCCACGGCGCCTATCAAGCCGGTCGTCGGCATGGACGCGCGGCGTTCCGCCGGCGCATGCCACGGGGATCAGCATGGCCTCGGTTGTGACGCATGACTCGATGGCCAATGTCATTCGCGCGCTGTCGATGGACGCGGTCGAGAAGGCCAACAGCGGCCATCCCGGCCTGCCGATGGGCGCCGCCGACATGGCGACAGTGCTGTTCCGCGACGTCCTCAAGTTCGACGCCGCCGACCCCCATTGGCCCGACCGCGACCGCTTCGTGCTGTCGGCCGGCCATGGCTCGATGCTGCTCTATTCCCTGCTGTATCTGACCGGGGTCGGGGGCGCCGAGGGGTTGACGGTCGACGATCTCAAGAGTTTCCGCCAGCTTGGCTCGAAGACCCCCGGCCATCCCGAATACGGCCACACCATCGGCGTGGAGGCGACGACCGGTCCGCTGGGACAGGGGATCGCCATGGCGGTCGGCATGGCGCTTGCGGAGCGGATGCTCGCCGCCGAATTCGGCGACATCGTCGACCATCACACCTATGTGCTGGCCTCCGACGGCGACCTGATGGAGGGGATCAGCCAGGAAGCGATCGCCATCGCCGGTCATCTCAAACTGTCGAAGATGATCGTCCTCTACGACGACAACGGAATTTCGATCGACGGCAAGACCTCGCTGTCCGACTCGGTCGACCAGATCGGCCGCTTCCGCTCGGCGCAGTGGAACGCCGTGCTGATCGACGGGCACGACCAGGCAGCGGTGCTGCGCGAACTGGTGAAAGCCAGAACCGCCGAACGGCCGACCCTCATCGCCTGCAAGACGACGATCGGCTTTGGCTTGCCGACCCGCGCCGGCACCAGCAAGGCGCATGGCGAGGCGCCCGGCGCCGCGGAGATCGCCGGGGCGCGCATCGCTCTGCACTGGCCCTATGAGCCGTTCGTCGTGCCGACCGAAATCCTCGACGCCTGGCGCGCCGTCGGCGCCAAGGGCGCGGCGCCGCGCGAACGCTGGAAGGCGCTGCTCGCGTCGCGCCCCGCCGAACAGCGCGCCGAGTTCGAGCGCCGCATTCGCGGCGATCTGCCGAAGGCGCTGTTCGAGACGATCGACGCCTACAAGCGCAAGCTCGCCGCCGACGCCCCGGAAATCGCCACCCGCAAGGCGGGCGAGGCGGCGCTGAAGGTGCTCGCGCCGGCGCTGCCGGATCTCATCACCGGCTCGGCCGACCTCACCCCGTCGACCAACACCAAGGTCGAGGCGACGCGCGACATCACTCCGGACGACATGTCGGGCCGCTATATCCATTGGGGCATCCGCGAGCATGGCATGGCGGCGGCCTGCAACGGCCTGTCGCTGCACGGCGGGTTCATCGCGTCGGGCGCGAGCTTTATGGTCTTCACCGACTATTGCCGGCCGGCGCTAAGGCTCGCCGCGCTGATGGGCGTGCGGGTCACCCACGCGTTCACCCACGATTTGATCGGCCTCGGTGAGGACGGCCCGACACATCAGCCGGTCGAGCATCTCGCTTCGCTGCGGGCGATGCCCAATCTGCTGCTGTTCCGCCCGGCCGATTCGGTGGAGACGGTGGAATGCTGGCAGGCGGCGCTCGAAGCGCGCCGGTCGCCGTCGATCCTCGCTTTGACCCGCCAGAACCTGCCGGCGTTGCGACGCGTCCACGTCGAGCAAAACCTTTGCGCGCTCGGCGCCTATGAGATTTCGCCGGCGAACGGCGAGGCGGCGGTGTCGATCTTCGCTTCCGGCTCGGAAGTGTCGCTGGCGGTCGAGGCGCAGAAGCTGCTCGCGCAACGCAACGTCGCCGCGCGCGTCGTCTCGGTGCCCTGCTTCGAACTGTTCCTCGCCCAGGACGAGGCCTATCGCCTCACGGTGATCGGCGCGGCGAAGGTGCGGGTCGGCGTGGAGGCGGCGGTGCGCCAGGGATGGGACGCGCTGATCGGCGATGGCCCGTTCATCGGCATGACCGGGTTTGGCGCGAGCGCGCCGTACAAGGCGCTCTACAAGCATTTCGGCATCACGCCGCAGGCGGTGGCCGACGCGGCGCTGGCGCGACTGGCCGGCTGAGCGCCCCGCGACATCGCCAGGATTGCGATGAAGCAAGGCGGCGCTCGCGCGGCCGCCGGGTTGGGTTGAATGGGATCATGTTAGGAGACGGACGATGTCGGTGAAGGTGGCGATCAATGGTTTTGGGCGCATCGGGCGCAATGTTCTGCGCGCGATTGTCGAATCCGGGCGCAAGGACATCGAGGTCGTCGCGATCAATGACCTCGGCCCCGTGGAAACCAACGCGCATCTCTTGCGTTTCGACAGCGTTCACGGCCGCTTTCCCCACTCGGTGACGGTCGAAGGCGACACGATCAATGTCGGCGGCGGCAAGATCAAGGTCACCGCGATCAAGGATCCCGCGCAACTCCCGCATGCGGCGCTCGGCGTCGACATCGCGCTGGAATGCACGGGCATCTTCACCGCAAGGGACAAGGCCGCGGCGCATCTGACCGCCGGCGCCAAGCGCGTGATCGTCTCGGCGCCGGCCGACGGCGCGGATCTGACCGTGGTGTTCGGCGTCAACCACCAAAAGCTGACCAGAGACCATCTGGTCATCTCCTGCGCGTCGTGCACGACCAATTGCCTCGCGCCGGTCGCCAAGGTGCTGAACGACGCGATCGGCATCGATCACGGCTTCATGACGACGATCCATTCCTACACCGGCGACCAGCCGACGCTGGACACCTTGCACAAGGACCTCTATCGCGCCCGAGCGGCGGCGCTGTCGATGATCCCGACGACCACCGGCGCCGCCAAGGCGGTCGGCCTGGTGCTGCCCGAACTGAAGGGCAAGCTCGACGGCTCGGCGATCCGCGTGCCGACCCCCAATGTCTCGGTGGTGGATTTCAAATTCGTCGCCAAGCGCGCCACCAGCATCGAGGAGATCAACGCGGCGATCAAGGCCGCCGCCGCTGACGGCCCGTTGAAGGGCATCCTGGGCTTCACCGATCAGCCCAACGTGTCGGCGGACTTCAACCACGACAGCCGTTCCTCGGTCTTCCACCTCGACCAGACCAAGGTCATCGACGGCACGTTCGTGCGCGTCCTTTCGTGGTACGACAACGAGTGGGGCTTCTCCAACCGCATGGGCGACACCGCGGTGGCGATGGGCAAGCTGCTCTGAGGCGGCCGCGCAGGCGCCGCGCCGGCGGCCCGCGAACGGGAGCGCGGGCGGCTATTCGGTCAACGCTCCCACGGAGCCGGTCATGACCGCAGCGTTCCGCACCCTCGATGAGGCCGTCGTCGCCGGCAAGCGCGTGCTCCTGCGCGTCGATCTCAACGTGCCGATGGAGCACGGCAAGGTCACCGACGCCACCCGCATCGACCGGGTGCTGCCGACCATCCACGAGATCGCCAAAAAGGGCGGCAAGGTGATCCTGCTCGCCCATTTCGGACGCCCCAAGGGCGGGCCGGACGAGGCCAATTCGCTGCGGCCGGTCGCCGCCGCGCTCGCCGAGCGCCTCGGCCATCCCGTCGCCTTCGCCGCCGATTGCATTGGCAAGGTCGCCGAGGACGCCGTCGCCGCGATGAAGAACGGCGATGTCCTGCTGCTGGAGAACACCCGCTTCCACAAGGGCGAGGAGAAGAACGATCCGGCGTTCGTCGCCGAACTCGCGAAGCTCGGCGATCTCTGTGTCAACGACGCGTTCTCGGCCGCCCACCGCGCCCACGCCTCGACCGAGGGCGTCGCGCACAAATTGCCCGCCTACGCCGGGCGCGCCATGCAGGCCGAACTGGAGGCGCTCGGCAAGGCGCTGGAATCGCCGAAGCGCCCGCTGGTGGCGATCGTCGGGGGCGCCAAGGTCTCCAGCAAGCTCGACCTGCTCGGCAATCTGGTGACCAAGGTCGACGCCCTGGTCATAGGCGGCGGCATGGCCAATACGTTTCTCAACGCGCAAGGCCTGCCGGTCGGCAAGTCGCTGTGCGAGAGAGACCTTGCCGAAACCGCCCGCGAGATCATGGCCAAGGCGCAAGCCGCGCGCTGCGCGATGATCCTCCCCGTTGATGCGATCGTCGCCTATCATTTCGCGGCCAACGCGCCCTCGCACGCCTTCGGCGTCGACGCGATTCCGGCCGAAGGCATGATGCTCGACATCGGCCAGCTTTCGATCGACCGCATCGTGGCGTCGATCAACGAGGCCGAGACCGTGGTGTGGAACGGTCCCGTCGGCGCTTTCGAACTGGCCGGCTTCTCGCACGGCACGTTCGCGCTGGCGCGCCATGTCGCGCAGCGCACCAAACAGGGCAAGCTGGTTTCGGTCGCCGGAGGCGGCGACACCGTCGCGGCGCTCAACGGGGCGGGGGTCGCCGGCGATTTCACCTATGTGTCGACCGCCGGCGGCGCCTTCCTCGAATGGATGGAAGGCAAGGCGCTGCCGGGCGTCGAGGCGCTGCGCCGCTAACCGGACTCCAAGAGGCGATTCGGGCGCGTGGCGCGTCAGTCGACCGGCGGCGGCACGCAGATATAGATCGGCTCGTTGTGCAGATAGGCGCCGAACCGGTCGAACACCGGCTCGTCGCGCCAGCAATTGGCGACGGCGTAGTAGCCAAATCCCGCCGCGCCGAGTTGGCCGATGCCTGGCGCGAGGCCCCAGGCGACGCCACCGCCTCCGAGGCGCGGGCCGCGCCAATCGCGCCCGGAATGCGCGCCGGGGCCGCCGTCGCGCGAAAGCGGGCCGCCGGCAGGCGCGGAGCGCGAGGAGAGATCGGCAGCGAAAGCGCTCGCCGAAGCGGCGACCGACAACGCCAACAGACCAACCCGCACTGTGTGAAGCATCAAACCATCTCAAGGGAAACCGACGCGCCGACCGCAATGTCGCGCGGATAGGTTAATGCGGCATTTCGCGCGGGCCGCTTGCTCAATTTTCTGCGAGCAACGCCTGGGCGATCGCCTCCCATTCTGCATCGAGCGACTCGCGGCAGAACGGGCGCCCGGCGCGGCGATACCAATAGGCCGCATTGCCCGCGTCGCCTTCCTTCCGATGGAGATAGGCGTGAACCCAGTCGCCGGGGCCCCCCTCGTCGCTCTGGGTGAGTTGGTGGGCGCGGTCGAAATCGCCGCGCGCGTCATGCCACAGGGCCTCCAGCGCGGGGCCAAGGCCAGTGGGCGGGGCGGGATCGGCGAGCGATTGGCGGAAGGCGGCGAGGTTCATTGACCAGGCCCTGTCAGTCCGAAAGAGGTCGCGGGACGCGGCGGCGACCGCATTTTTGTCGACCCGCAGCTACCGATTGAAGACGCATCGGTATCCCTGACTGTTGGGAAAGCTTATCGGATGCATGCCCTGTTGGCATCGACGACGGGATGCAGCTACCGGAACGCAGCGATGTCCGAAGAGTGTGCGCCGGAAGCCCGCCCCGCAACCTCCGGACGACAACTGAATGTCGCCCGTCGAATATCCCGCCAGTCGCGCTGGCGACATTGCGGCGTCCGCTGCAGTCGCGCCGATGACTGAGGCGAGAGCCATCGCGGCCAGCGGGATGGTTATGGTGCGCATTTGAATCCCTTCTACGGGCTTGCTGGTCCACGCCAGCATATCAGCGACGACGCGCTCCTGAAACCAACGGCCGCGAGCAATGTCGCGTCACAGTGTTTTCAATCAGGTGCGAGAGGAGCGCGCGACCTCCTTCGCCGCGGCCTGGGTTCGCATGGAGGGCTCCGCGATCAATTGGAGTTCGGATCGCAATGATAACCGCCGCCGGGGGAGGGCGCCGCATGGAAGCCTGGCAGGCACATGTGGGGGTAAGTCTTTAGCCACCCCACCGGATCGGGAGCCCCTTGCATGCAGCCGCCGAGCAGCGACAACAGACCGGCCAAAACGGCGCATTTCAAAAATCTGCTGACCATCATGAATGCTCCACTACGATGTCTGAATTAAACGCTCGCCGATTTGAAACATCAATCGCGCGACAGCCGCGGCGCCATCCAGCCCCTCGCGGCGATCCTCGACGCACGGTCCGCAAACGGCGTTCGCAGCTCAATTCGCTGGTCGCAAAAACGCCGCTAACGACCGCTACCAACCACAAGGCGTGGGCTTTTAGCCGCCAGCGAGTCGTGAGGCGGAGCGATCGCCCCGCGAATAGACCTTCGCCCGACGCCCCATTTTTCCGAATGTCCTTGCGGCGCGATGAAAGACCAACACTCCGACGACGCGGACGAAAAGCTCCAGTGGCTGATCACCCTGGTCCTCGGACCGACCGCCGCCGTGTTAGCGGCAATTTTGGTGGGTCTTTTGCTGCGCGGCACGGGATTGCGCTGAACTTGCGCATCCCCGTCCTTGCTCGGCCGAACCATTTCCTGAAGGTCCTGAACGGGGCCTTGGCCGACCGTTCGTCTTCCTCGCGCGCGAGCGCCAGGAAAACGCCCGTGCGCGGGAAACCGGTCGGGGACTCGTCCCGTAAACCATGAGGCCACGCGGGCCGACCCGTCCCGGCTTGGCGCGGGCCGCCAGGAGTTTGCCTGTCCAGCTCTCTTGGCGGCCCGACCTTTCCCCTCGCCGAGGACGTCCATGCGAGAGTATTTCGCCCTCACCTTCCGGAAGCCCTGCGGCGGGTTCGTCGTGGAATTCCCCGACCTTCCGGACTGCGTGACATTCGCGAATTCGCATGAAGCGGCGCGCGCCGCCGCCGCCGAGACTTTGGCCGACTACATCGAGGAAATGGAGCAGGCCAATCAGGCGATCCCCGAACCGTCGTCGTACGAAGCCATTCGACGCGACCCGCGAAATATCGGCTGTGACATTATCCGCGTCGAGGCCGCGCGGGCCGTCAAATGACGCGTGACCGGAGCTTCCGCGTCGGCTTAACAACACCAAGGCTCGATGGGCGCGGTTGCGGCTTGTTCAAACCACGCTATTCCGGCCATCGGTCGTTCGGCCAGTCCCGCGCTGTGTGAATCACCCGCAAGACTGAAACAATTTCGAGCTCCGCGCGATCGGTCACGGCATAGGCGGCGACATAGGGCAGGCGCGTGACGCGTTTTTCGTAGGAGCCGGCGACGCGGCCCGGCCGGCCGGTGGTCATGTCCCCCAAAGCGGCCGCGGTCGCAAAAATGCGGTCCGCAATACGCCGCGCCGCCGCCGGATTGTCCGCGGCGATCCAGTCGATTTGCCGTTTGATGTCGTCCAGCGCGCCCCGCGACCATTGGACCGGGCGTTTCACGCTCTGCGATCGCGCTCGGCGGCGTTAATCACCTCGTCGATTTCGGCGACCGCCTGCTCGTGGGAAACCACGCGGCCCCTCTCGACGTCGGCCAGACCCCGCTGGAGCCCTTCGATGATTTCAAGCTCGCGCTCGACGAAGCCGGCGACCGCCTCGGCGGCCAGAAAGGATTTGCTGCGCCGGCTGCTGCGGGCCAGTCGGTCGAGCTTGTCCTTGACGTCGGCTCCAATTCGAATGGTCATAGTGGTGGTGCTGGGCATGGGAGAGCCTTGTGCTCGTCTGTGTACAAGCTAACACACGCGCGGCTTCGAAGGCGAGAGCCGCGTCGTCGCCGGCTTTCGCATCCTTCCTAACGCTCGCTTAACCTTAACAAGCCCTAATGGACGCTACGGCGTCCGGAATGGTCCTGGAGGCCGGCCAATCGTTGACGCCCATATACGCCCATGTTATCCCATGACATCCCGTTCAAGGCCTCCGCGTCCGGACGGTCGAGGCGGCGCGCAAGCGCGGCGTTGACTGCGCTTGTCATCGGCCAGGGCGGGGACGGGGGGCCGGTTGGAGCGCTTCGTTTCGCATTACACGAACCGGTTCGACGCCAAAGGGCGCATCTCGATTCCCGCGCCGTTTCGCGGCGTGTTGGCGAGGGACGGCTTCGAGGGGCTCTATGTCCATCCCTCGCTCGATGCGCCGGCGCTCGATTGTGGCGGCAACGCGTTGCTGCGGGAGATCGACGCGCTGTTGGAGACCATGCCGGCCTATTCGGAGCGGCGCGACGTCTTTGCGACGGCGCTGCTGGGCACCAGCGAGATCCTGCGCCCCGATTCGGAAGGGCGGGTGCTGCTCAGCGAGGCGAGCCGGACGTTCATCGGCCTGACCGGCGAGGCGGTGTTTGTCGGACAGGGCCACAAGTTTCAGATCTGGGAGCCGAGGCGCTTCGCCAGCCATCTCGAGGAGGCCAAGACTCGGGTGCGGCAATTGCGGGCGGAACTCGGCGCCGGAGCGGCGCGCGCCGCGCCACAAGGAGCACGGGAATGAGGGTGGGCCGCGGCGAGGGGCAACCCGCCGCTGGCGGACCGGTCCACCACATTCCCGTCCTTCTTGAGGAAGTCGTCTCCGCCCTCTGCGTAAAGGAGGGCGGAGTCTATCTCGACGGCACGTTCGGGGCCGGCGGCTATGCGCGCGCTCTGCTCGCGCGGGGGGCGCAGGTGATCGCGCTCGACCGCGATCCGCAGGCCGTCGCCGGCGGCGAAGGCCTCGCGCAGGCGTCGGGCGGGCGGCTGCGTCTTCTGCAGGGACGCTTTGGCGAACTCGACGCGGCGGCGCGCCGGCTCGACGGCGTCGTTCTCGATATCGGCGTTTCATCCATGCAGATCGACGACGCGTCGCGGGGTTTTTCGCTGCGCCTCGACGCGCCGCTCGACATGCGGATGGAGAACGTGGGCCGCACCGCCGCCGATATTCTCGCGCAGGACGACGAAGAGACAATCGCCAACATTCTCTTTTACTATGGCGAAGAACGGGCGGCGCGGCGCATCGCGCGCGCCGTCGTCGCCGATCGCGTCGCCGCGCCTTACGTATCGACCCTTCAGCTCGCGCGGATGATCGAACGCGTCGCGCCGGCGCGGCCCGGCGAACTGACCCATCCGGCGACCCGCAGCTTCCAGGCCCTGCGCATCGCCGTCAATGACGAATTGGGCGAGCTCGCCCGCGGCTTGTTCGCCGCCGAAACCGCGCTGGCCCCGGCCGGCCGCCTCGCCGTGGTGACGTTTCACTCGCTGGAGGATCGCATCGTCAAGCAGTTCTTCGCGCGCCGCTCGGGGCGCGGCCGGGCCGCCTCGCGCCTGCTGCCCGGCGAGCCGGCGCCCGCCGCGCCGACCTTCCTGGCCGGCGCCGGCCGGGCGATCGGGCCGGGGGAGCGCGAGCGCATCGGAAAATCCGCGCTCGCGTTCGGCGAAGCTACGCTTTGGCGAGCGCACCGGCGCGCCGGCGCTTGGTCCCGACGCCGATCTCGTCGCGCTGACCCGGCTGCCGCGTTCGCGCCAGGGGAGAGGCTGATGTGGCGGCTTCTGCATGTGATCGCCATCGGCGCGCTGGTCGCCTCGGCGGTCTATGTCTATTCCGTGAAATACCAGACGATCTATGCCTCGGAACAGATCGTCAAGACGCGCCACCTGATCGCCAAGGAGCGCGACGCGATCAATATCCTGCGCGCCGAATACGCCTTCCTGACGCGCCCCGACCGGCTGCAGGCGCTTGCCGACAAACAGCTTGATATGCAGCCGCTGTCGCTGCATCAGATCGTCAAGGCCGCGGATCTGCCCACGCCACTCCCGAGGATCGATTCGATCGCCCGCAAGATCGAGGCGCTCGGGTTCCCCGGCCCGACGGCGACGCCAAGCGCGGGGGTGACCGGCGCCACCCCGTCCACGAGGTAGGTCATGACGGAAGAATCAACCGCTTCCTCGCGGACCGAGGCGGTCGCAAAGACCATCAGACTGTCGTGGAAGACCGTGCGAACCCTTGCGCAGGATCTGGTGCGCGCCCGGCTCGACAAGAGTGGCGGCCGCATTCGGCTTCTGATGCTTGGTCTGTTCGTCGCCTATGCCGGCGTCGCCGGCCGGCTGGTGCTGCTCGGTCTGTCGCACGATCCGCCGCTGACCCTCAAGGTCGCCGCCGACCAGGCGGCGTCGGGGGCGCGTCCCGACCTGCTCGACCGCAACGGCGAGATCCTGGCGACCGACGTCAAGACCATGTCGGTGTTCGCCGAGCCGCGCCGCATCATCGACAAGGACGAGGCGGTCGAACTGATCACCGCCGTCCTGCCCGATATCGACGCCAAGGAGCTTCGCGAAAGGCTGGGCTCCAAGAAGGGCTTCGTGTGGGTCAAGCGTCAGGTCACCGCCAAGGAGCAGCAGGAGATTTTTCACCTTGGCCTGCCCGGCGTCGGCTTCTTTCCCGAGAACAAGCGCGTCTATCCCAACGGCCCGCTCGGCGCGCATGTGATCGGCTTCGTCGACAAGGACAATATCGGCATCGCCGGCATGGAGAAATACCTCGACAACCAGAGTCTCACCGATCCTCACGTCGCGGGTTTCAGCGTCGATCCCGACAGCCTCAAACCGGTGCGGCTGTCGCTCGATCTGCGGGCGACCCACGCGCTGCGCGACGAACTCGTCGAGGGCCTCGCGCGGTTTCGCGCCAAGGCCGGGGCGGGCGCGATCATCGACGTCAACACCGGTGAGATCATTGCGCTGGAGTTGCTGCCGGACTTCGATCCCAACGATCCTCCGGACATGACCAAGGACCCGACGCGCATCAATCGCATCAACGTCGGCGTCTACGAAATGGGTTCGACCTTCAAGGCGCTGTCCATTGCGATGGCGCTTGAAGCGGGCAAGGTCACCCTGGGCTCGCATGTCGACGCGCGCGAAAGCCTGCGCTACGGCCGCTTCACCATTCACGATTTCGACGCGACGCATCGCGTCCTGTCGGTGCCCGAGGTGTTCACGCATTCCTCGAACATCGGCGCCGCGCGGATGGCGCTGATGGTTGGCGTCGCGGGACACCAGGCGTTCCTGAGGAAAATGGGCCAGCTCGATCGGCTGCGCACCGAATTGCCGGAAAGCGCCGAGCCGCTGATCCCCAAGCATTGGGGTGAGCTGAACACCATGACCATCGCGTTCGGCCAGGGGCTCAATGTCGCGCCGATTCAGGCGCTGATGGCGGTGGCCGCGCTGGTCAACGGCGGCAATCTGATGACCCCGACATTCCTCAAGCGCAGCGAGGCGCAGGCGCTGGCGGCGAGCCACCGGGTGGTCAGCGCGCAGACCTCCGAATCGATGCGCTATCTCATGCGCGCCAACGCCACCCACGGCTCGGCGAGTTTCGCCAACATTCCCGGTTACTACGTCGGCGGCAAAACCGGCACCGCTGACAAGATATTCCACGGCCATTATTCGAAGGACAAAGTCTTCACAACCTTCATGGCCGCCGTGCCGGCGGACAAACCGAAATATGTCTACATGGTTCTTTACGATGAGCCGCAGGCGTTGCCGGAAGATGGCGGCTTCCATACCGCCGCCCACAACGCGGGCCGGGTCGCCGGCAAGGTGATCGAGCGGGTCGAGCCGCTGCTCGGCGTTCCGCCGGCGCAGGAGCTTCCGACGCAGCCATTCCCGCTGATCGCCAAGCTGGGATATGGATTGGACGCAGACGTGGTGCGCAAGGAGTGACCGAGCTTCGCGACCTCATCGATCTTGCCCGGCCAGACAGGCGCGCTGGCAGCGCGCGTGGTCGAGGGCGTATGCGCCGACAGTCGGAAGGTGAAGCCTGGCGACGTTTTCTTTGCGCTCGCCGGCGCCCGCGGCGACGGGCTCGCCTTCGTCCCGCAGGCGGTCCAGCGCGGCGCCAGGGTGATCGTCGCCGACCGGGCTCCGCCGCCGCTGCCGGCCGACGTCGCCTATGTCCGCGTCGCCGACGCGCGAGCGGCTCTGGCGCTCGCTGCGGCGCGGCTTTACCCGCGCCAGCCTGAAACCATCGTGGCGGTAACCGGCACTAGCGGAAAGACCTCGGTCGCCGCCTTCGCGCAGCAAATCTGGACGCGCCTCGGCTTTGAAGCGGCCTCGCTGGGCACGATTGGGATCGTTTCAAGTAAGGTCAATGTCTACGGATCGCTGACCACGCCCGACCCGGTCGCCCTGCACAAGGCGCTCGACGAACTTGCGCGCGCCGACGTCACCCATCTGGCGATGGAAGCCTCCTCGCACGGCCTCGACCAGAAGCGGCTCGACGGCGTGCGGCTCACCGCTGGCGCCTTCACCAACCTGTCGCGCGACCATCTCGACTACCACGCCACCCCCGAAGCCTATCTGGTCGGCGAAGCTGCGCCTGTTCACGGAACTGCTGAGCCTGGCGCACCGGCCGTCATCGACGCCGATGCCGAAGTCGCCGCTGAGGTCGTCGAGGCGGCGCGGCGGCGCGGGCTTGACGTTTTCACCGTCGGCGCGAAGGGCGAGGCGATCCGTCTGCTGTCCGCCGCGCGCGACGGCCTGGCGACGCGGCTGAACCTCGAACATCGCGGGCGTCGATGGCCGGTGCTGTTGCCGCTGCCGGGCGATTTCCAGGCCTCCAACGCGCTGGTCGCAGCGGGGCTGTGCATTGCGACAGGCGGCAAGACGCGGGCGCGGTGTTCGAGGCGCTGGAAGGGCTAACCGGCGCGCCCGGACGGCTGGAGCAAGTCGGCGAGCGCCATGGCGCGCCGGTTTTCGTCGATTACGCGCACAAGCCCGACGCGCTCGACAAGGCGTTGGAGACGCTGCGGCCGCTGGCGGCCAATCGCCTGATCGTGGTGTTCGGATGCGGCGGCGATCGCGACGCCGGCAAGCGCGCGACGATGGGCGAAATCGCCGCGCGGCGCGCCGACGTCGTCATCGTGACCGACGACAATCCGCGCTCGGAGGAACCCGGCGGCGATTCGCGCCGCCATCCTGACCGGCGCGCCCGGCGCCATCGAGATCGGCGATCGCGGGCAGGCGATCCGCGCCGCCATCGCCATGCTGATCGCCGGCGACGCGCTGGTGATCGCCGGGAAGGGCCATGAAACCGGCCAGATCGTCGGCGATCGGACGCTGCCGTTCTCGGACCATGAGGCCGTGCGCGCGGCGTTGAAGGACGCGGCATGAGCGACCCGCTGTGGAGCTGAGGCGGCGCTGACCGAAGCTCTTGGCGCTCCTGCCGAGCGCGCCGCTGGCAGCGCGCCGGTCGACGGGGTGTCGATCGACACCCGCACGCTTGGCCCCGGCGATCTGTTCTTTGCGATCAAGGGCGAGGCGGGGGACGGCCACGACTACGTCGCGCGCGCCTTCGGGGCGGGGGCGGGCGCCTGTGTCATCGCGGGAGCGCGGGCGGGCGAACTTGCCGCGCTCGGGCCGGTTTTCGTCGTCGACGATACGTTGCGGGCGCTGGAGCGTCTCGGAGTCGCCGCCCGCGCCCGAACGCGCGCCCGGATCGTTGCGGTCACCGGTTCGGTCGGCAAGACCAGCGCCAAGGAAATGCTGCGCGTCGCGCTGGCCAAGGCGGGACCGACCCATGCGTCGGCGGCTTCCTACAACAATCATTGGGGCGTGCCGCTGACCCTCGCGCGCATGCCGGCCGCCGCCGCCTTCGGGGTGTTCGAGATCGGCATGAACCATGCCGGCGAGATCGCGCCGCTGGTCGCCATGGTTCGCCCTCACGTCGCGCTGGTGACGACCATCGCGCCGGTGCATATCGAGCATCTCGGTTCGCTGGCGGCGATCGCCGAGGCCAAGGCGGAAATCTTCGCCGGCGTCGAGCCAGGCGGAACGATCGTCCTCAATCGCGACGCGCCCCAGTTCGCACTGCTCGATCAGCGCGCCCGGCAGACGGGGCGCGCCGTGCGGACCTTCGGCGCCGACGCCGGGGCGGACGCGCGGCTGCTCAGCTTCGATCCCGACGCCGCGCGCGTCGGAGCGTCGGTGGATGGCCGCTCGATTGCTTTCACCCTCGGCGCGCCCGGCCTGCACATGGCGCTGAACGCGCTTGGCGTGCTGCTGGCGGTCGAGGCGTTGGGCGCCGACCTCGGGCAAGCGGCGGCGGCGCTCGCAGAATTCTCCGCACAGAAAGGTCGCGGCGCGCGCGTGACTTTGCGCGGCGCCGACGGCCCGTTCACGCTGATCGATGAAAGCTACAACGCCAATCCCGCCTCGATGCGCGCCGCGCTCGCCTTGCTCGGCGCGACCAGCCCAGGGGCGGGCGGGCGGCGCATCGCGGTACTCGGCGACATGCTGGAACTGGGGGCCGAAGCGAAGCGCCTGCACGCCGCCCTGGCGAACGATCTGACCGGCAACAACGTCGACCTCCTGTTTTGTGCGGGGCCGCTGATGCGCGGCCTGTACGAGGCCTCGCCGCCAGGAATGCGCGGCTGGTGGGCCGAGCGTTCGGCCGATCTTCGGCAATCGGTGTTCGACGCGGCGCGCGGCGGCGACGTGATGATGGTCAAGGGGTCGAACGGCAGCGCGATGGGGCCGATCGTCGCGGCGCTGTGCGCGCATTTCGAGTCCCCGGCGAGCGAGTGAAGGAAATCCCATGCTGACCTGGCTCGCCAGTTTTTCTCATCTGTTCAGTCCGCTGAACCTGTTTCGCTATCTGACCTTCCGCGCGATCGGCGCGGCGGGCACCGGCCTGTTCCTGGTGTTCTTCTTCGGCCCGACCATCATTTCAGCGCTGCGCCTCAAGCAGGGCAAGGGTCAGCCGATCCGCACCGATGGTCCGCAATCGCATTTGCTGACCAAGAAGGGCACCCCGACCATGGGCGGCCTGATGATCCTGTGCGGGCTGCTGGCGGCCTCGCTGCTGTGGGCCAATCTCGCCAGCCCCTACGTGTGGATCGTGCTGTTCATCACCGTCGGCTTCGGCGCGATCGGCTTCTACGACGATTACCTGAAAGTCACCAAGCAGTCCCATGACGGCTTTTCCGGCCGCATTCGCCTCGCGCTCGAATTCGTCATCGCGCTGATCGGCTGCTATGCGATCGTCCAGGTCGGTGCGCCCGGCGCGACCTCGCTCGCAGTGCCGTTCGTCAACGGCTATGTCGTCGATCTCGGCTGGGGCTTTCTACTGTTCGGGCCGTTCGTCATTGTCGCCTTCGGCAATGCGGTGAACCTGACCGATGGACTGGACGGCCTGGCGATCGTCCCGGTGATGATCGGCGCGGCGACGCTCGGGCTCATCGCCTATCTCGTCGGCAATCTGTTCTTCGCGCGCTATCTCGGCATCAACCACGTGCCGCAGGCCGGCGATCTCGTCGTCGTGTGCGGCGCGCTGATCGGCGCGGGCGTCGGCTTCCTGTGGTTCAACGCGCCCCCCGCGCAGATTTTCATGGGCGACACCGGCTCGCTGGCGCTCGGCGGCCTCCTCGGCGCCGTGGCGGTCACCATCAAGCATGAGATCGTGCTGGCGATCATCGGCGGCCTGTTCGTGATGGAGGCGTTGTCGGTCATCGTGCAGGTCGCCTCGTTCAAGCTGACCGGCAAACGGGTGTTCCGAATGGCCCCGATCCACCATCATTTCGAACAGCTCGGCTGGTCGGAGCCGCAGATCGTCATGCGCTTCTGGATCGTCGCCTTCGTGCTCGCGATGATCGGCCTGTCGACGCTGAAGCTGAGGTGACATGATCGCGGTCCGCTGCTTCGCCGGCCGCAAGGTCGCGCTGTTCGGGCTCGGAGGCTCCGGGCTTTCGACGGCGCGCGCGCTCGCCGCCGGCGGCGCCGAGATCGCCGCCTGGGACGACGACACGGCGGCGCGCGCCCGGGCCGTCGATTCCGGGATCGGCGTCGTCGATCTTTCCGCCGCCGACTGGCGGGACTATGCCGCGCTGGTTCTGGCGCCCGGCGCGCCGCTGACCCATCCCGCGCCGCACTGGACCGCGGCGCGCGCCAAGGCCGCAGGAATCGAAATCATCGGCGACATCGAATTGTTTTGCCGGGAGCGCGCGAATCTGGCGCCCGGCGCTCCGTTCATTGCGATCACCGGCACCAACGGCAAGTCGACGACGACGGCGCTGACTGCACATCTCCTGCTTCTGGCAGGCCGCGACGTCCAGCTTGGCGGCAATATCGGCGTGCCTATCCTCGATCTCCAGCCACCGGACGCACAGCGCATCCATGTGATCGAGTGCTCGTCTTTCCAGATCGACCTCGCGCCGTCGATCGATCCGACGATTGGCGCGTTGATCAATCTGACGCCCGACCATCTCGACCGTCATGGATCGATGGAGAACTACGCGGCGATCAAGGAGCGGCTTGTCGCCAACGCGGAAATCGCGCTGGTCGGCATCGACGATGAACCCTGCCGCGCAATCGCCGAACGTCTGAAGGCGCGAGAGGCGACGAGAGGGCGCCCACGGGTCGTGACGATCTCATCACAGCCATCGGCAACGGCCGATGTTTACGTCGAAAACCGAATAATTTGCCCACACGACCGCGAGACAATGAGCGTTCTTGGCAATCTCTCCCAGGCGTCTGCCCTTCGCGGCGCCCATAACGGCCAAAACGCCGCCTTCGCCTGCGCCGCGGCGCGCGCTCTGGGCGTGTCCTCACCGCAGATGCAGTTGGGTCTTATGAGCTTTCCCGGCCTCGCGCATCGTATGGAGCAGGTGGGGCGCCTCGGCCGCGTGCTGTTCGTCAACGATTCGAAGGCGACCAACGCCGACGCCGCCGAGAAGGCGCTGCTGACGTTCAACGATATCTTCTGGATCGTCGGCGGCAAGCCGAAAGAGGGCGGCATCGAACCGCTGCGCGGCCTCTTCCCCAGGATCGCCAAGGCTTACCTGATTGGCGCATCGAGCGAGGAATTCGCGCGCACGCTCGACGGCGCCGCGCCGTTCGAGCGCTGCGGAACCCTTCAGGCCGCCGTCGCCGCCGCTTCCCGCGACGCGCAGGCGAGCGCGGCGTCCGAACCGGTCGTGCTGCTGTCGCCGGCCTGCGCCTCCTACGACCAGTTCGCCAATTTCGAGAAGCGCGGCGACGCATTCCGCGCGTTGGCCCTGCGCCTGATCGGCGCGCCGGCCGCGCCATCCATCCTGCCCAAACAGCCCGGAGCGGCCCATGATTTCGCGCGCTGAACGCGGTCCTCTCGCCGACTGGTTTCGCTCGATCGATCGCTGGCTGCTCGGATCGTTCGGCGCGCTGATGGTGATCGGCCTGGTGATGGCGCTCGCCGCCAGCCCCGCCGTCGCCGAGCGGCTGAACCTGCCGACCTTTCATTTCGTCGACCGGCAGGCCTTTTTGCTCGGCCCTACCGCGCTGCTGATGATCGTGACGTCGTTCCTTTCGCCGCGCCATGTCAGGCGCGCGGCGCTGATCACTTTTGCGGTCAGCATGGCGCTGATCGTTCTGGCGCTGCTGTTCGGAGCCGAGGTCAAGGGCTCGAGACGGTGGATTTTCGGCGTTCAGCCGTCCGAATTCATCAAGCCGGCGTTCGTCATCCTCGCCGCCTGGGCGTTCTCGGAAGGCGGGCGCGCGGCGAGCGCGGTTCCCAGCCGGATCCTGGCGTTCCTGCTGCTGCCGCTGACCATCGTTCCGCTGATCATGCAGCCCGACTTCGGACAGACCATGCTGGTGTCGATCGTCTGGGCGGCGCTGTTCTTCATGGCGGGCCTGCACTGGTTCTGGGTGGTCGGGCTCGGCGGCGTCGGCGCGCTCGGAGGGATGCTCGCCTTCAAACTTTCGCCCCATGTTCACGAGCGCGTGCTGCGCTTCCTCGATCCTGATTCGAGCGGCGGGATGGTCGACACGTTCCAGGTCGACACCGCGCTGCAAAGCATCCTGTCGGGCGGCTGGCTCGGACGAGGGCCGGGCGAGGGCGTCTACAAGCGGATTCTGCCCGACGCGCATACCGACTTCGTCTTCGCGGTCACCGGCGAGGAGTTCGGCATCGTCGCCTGCCTCGCGTTGATCGCCTTCTTCGCCTTCATCGTGCTGCGCGGCCTGTGGCTCGCCTCGCGCAACGAAGACCCGTTCTGTCGTCTCGCGGCGGCCGGCCTCGTGATCATGTTCGGGGTGCAGAGCTGGATCAACATCGCGGTCAACATTCGGGCGGTGCCCGCCAAGGGCATGACCCTGCCGTTCATCTCCTACGGCGGCTCCTCGTTGCTGGCGCTCGGCCTCGGGATGGGCTTTCTGATCGCGCTGACCCGCAAGCGGCCGCATGCGGATTTGCGGGTTCCGGCCGGGCAACCTCATTGAGCAAGCCGCGCGGCGTCCTGATCGCGGCGGGCGGAACGGGCGGTCATTTGTTTCCCGCGCAAGCCCTCGCGGCCGCTCTGGCCGAGCGCGGCGTGCCGGTCGACCTCGCGACCGACGAGCGCGCGCTCAAATATGGCGGCGATTTTCCGGCGCGCGCGATCCACCGGATTCCCTCGGCGACGCCGACCGGCGCCGGGCTCGCCTCGAAGGCCGGCGCGGCGCTGGTGCTGGCGCGCGGCGTCGCGCTGTCGTGGGTTCGTCTGCGGGAAATCGCGCCGCTCGCGGTGATCGGCTTTGGCGGCTATCCGACCGTGCCGCCTTTGCTCGCCGCCGCGCTGCTGAAGCTGCCGACGCTGCTGCACGAGCAGAACGCGGTGATGGGCCGCGCCAACCGCTTTCTCGCCTCGCGCGTCCGCGTCATCGCCACCGGTTTTCCGACCCTGAAGGGCGCCGAGGGCGCGATCGCCGCCAAGGCGCGCTACACCGGCAATCCGGTGCGGCCGGCGGTGATCGTCGCGGCGGCGATCCCCTATCCCGATTTCGCCGATGGGCGCCTGCGCGTGCTGATCACCGGGGGCTCGCAGGGCGCCAGGGTGATGTCGCAGATCGCGCCGGCGGCGATCGCCCTGCTCGGCGAGGCCGATCGCGCGCGGCTGCGTCTGACCCAGCAGGCTCGCGGCGAAGACAAGCAGAGCGTCGCGGCCGCTTGCGCGCGCATGAACTTTCCGATCGAACTCGCCGAGTTCTTCCCCGACCTGCCCGCCCGCATCGCCGCGTCGCATCTGGTGATCGGGCGCGCCGGCGCCTCCACCGTTTCGGAACTCGCGGTCATCGGGCGCCCGTCGATCCTCGTGCCGTTTCCGCACGCGCTCGACCAGGATCAGGCGGCCAATGCGGCGATCCTGGCCGATGTCGGTGCGGCGCAGGTCGTGCCGCAAAGCGCGTTTACGCCGGAGCGTCTGGCGGGCTTGTTGCATGCCGCGCTCGCCGATCCGGCTTGGCTGCTGTCGGCCGCGCGAGCGGCGAAAGCGGTGGGCGCGCCGGACGCCGCCGCGCGCCTCGCCGACCTCGTGCGGGAATGCGCGGGATTATAGGGCGGCGGCGGCGCGACGGCCGGCCACCCACCCGGTCAACATCAATTCATCAATGCGCGCAAGACCCGGCCGCACTTCGTCGGCAGCGCGGCCGGGTCGTTTTGTCGTGACGTCAGAGACGGGCGGCGACCGCCTTGGTCTCGGTGTAGTGCTCCATCACCTCTTTGCCCATCTCGCGGCCCCAGCCGGACTGTTTGTAGCCGCCGAACGGCCAGGCCGGGTCGCCATAATTGTGGGTGTTGATGCAGACCGTTCCGGCCCTGATCTTGCGCGCCATCATATGGGCCGCCTTCAGGTTTCGCGTCCACACGCTGGAGGACAGGCCATATTCGGTGTCGTTGGCGAATTTCGCGACGGCGTCGAGGTCGGCGTCGTCGAACGACTGCACGCACACCACCGGTCCGAAAATCTCCTCGCGCACCACTTTCATCGAGCGATCGGTGCGGGCGAGCACCGTCGGCTCGACGAAATAGCCCTGGTTGCCGATCACCTTGCCGCCCGTCACCACCTCGGCGCCTTCGCGCCTTCCGGCCTCGAGGAAGCCGGTGACCCGGTTGTGCTGCTCCTTGGAGACCAGCGGGCCGAGATTGACCGACGGGTCGAGCCCGTGGCCGACCTTCAGCTTGCCCGCCTCCTTCGCGACGCCCTCGACGATTCTGTCGTAGACCGCCTTATGGGCGAACAGCCGCGAGCCCGCGGTGCAGCACTGGCCCTGGTTGTAAAAGATCGCGCTCGCCGTTCCCGCGATCGCCAGCTCCAGATCGGCGTCGGGGAACACAATGGCGGGGGATTTGCCGCCAAGCTCCAGCGATACCCGCTTCAGGTTGCCGGCCGCCGCCCTGACGATCAGCTTGCCAACTTCGGTCGAGCCGGTGAACGCCACCTTGTCGACGTCGGGGTGCTCGGCGAGCGCCGCGCCGGCGGTCTCGCCATAGCCGGTGACGATGTTGACGACGCCGTCCGGGAAGCCGGCTTCGGTGATCAGTTCGCCGAGCCGGATCGCCGACAGCGGCGTCTGTTCGGCGGGCTTCAGCACGATCGTGCATCCGGCCGCCAGCGCGGGCGCCAGTTTCCACGCCGCCATCATCAGCGGGAAATTCCATGGGATGATCTGGCCGACCACCCCCACCGGCTCGCGCATGCTGTAGACGTGCCAGTCGCCGGGCGTCGAGACCGGAATCTGCTCGCCGTTCATCCGCGTCGCCCAGCCGGCCATGTAGCGGAACATTTCGATCGAGCCGCCGACGTCGTCGCGGCGCGCGTTGATGACCGGCTTGCCGTTGTCGAGCGCCTCCAGCTCGGCGAGTTCGTCCGCATGGCGCTCGAGGATGTCGCCGAGCGACCAGACCAGACGCTGCCGCGCGGCGGGCGAAATGCGCGACCACGGTCCGGTCTCGAAGGCGCGACGCGCCGCGGCGACCGCCAGATCGATGTCCGCCTTGTCGCCGGCCGGAACATGGGCGATCACTTCTTCGTTAGCCGGGTCCTCGACGGCGAAGGTCTGGCCGCTGCGGGCGTCGACCCATTTGCCGTCGATCAGCATTTGATGTTTTTTCGCCAGAAACGCCGTCGCGGCGGAGCCAAGCGCGGGCCTTCGGATTGCTATGGTCATTGATTTCTCCCTGAATTCGCGACGGTTGCGCGCCGCCGCTGTGTGCGCACTCGCTATATAGACGTGAATATAACGAAAACGACGTTTCGCCTAGAGGCGCCCTCCGCGATCACCGGCTTACCCGGAAAGTCACAGGCCGCCAGGCGGCGTTGACACCGGTCTCGTTGCGCGCAACCTGTCGGCGCGTCGCCAAACGCGAGAACTCGCCATCATGACTTCGAAATCGCCTCCGATTCTTCCGACGCGACAGTTGGGACGCGCCGATGTCAAAGTCACCGAATTGGGCCTCGGCACCGCGCCGCTCGGCGAACTCTGGGACGTCATCGACGAGGGCGAGGCCGGCGCGTTGATAAGCGCCGCGTGGGACGGCGGGGTGCGGTATTTCGACACATCGCCCTGGTACGGCAAGGGGCAGGCCGAGCATAGGGTCGGCCGCGCGCTCTATCGCCGCCCGCGCGATGAGTTCGTCATTTCGAGCAAGGTCGGCCGCCTCCTGCGCCGCCCGCTGAAGCCAGGTCTGTTCGATCACGGCGAGTGGCTTGGCGGTCTCGAATTCGACGCCGTGTTCGACTATAGCTACGATGGCGTGATGCGCTCGTTCGAGGACAGCCTGCAGCGCCTCGGCGTCAACCGGATCGACGTGCTGCTGATTCACGATCTTGACCCCTGGCACTTCAAGACCGAGGCCAAGGTCGGCCCCTATATGAACCAGCTCTTCACCAGCGGCTGGCGCGCGCTGGAGGAATTGCGCGACCAGGGGGTCATCAAGGGCGTCGGCGCCGGCTTCAACACGATGGGCACGATCCCGCGCTATCTCGACCTGTTCGACATCGACTTCTTCCTGATCGCAATGCGCTACACGCTGCTCGAACAGGACGTGCTCGACGGCGAGTTTCAGCGCTGCGCCGAGCGCGGCGTCGGAGCGGTCATCGGCGGGCCCTACAATTCGGGCATCCTGGCGACCGGGGCGAGGCCGGACGCGATGCATAATTATGTTCCGGCGGGCGCGGAAGTCCTCGAGCGCGTGCGGCGGATCGAGGCGGTGTGCAAACGCCACGGCACGCCCCTGGCCGCGGCGGCGCTGCAATTCCCGCTCGGCCATCCCATCGTCGCGGCGGTGATCCCCGGCGCAATCTCGCGCGCCCAGGCGACGCAGAACCTGACGGCGTTCACACATCCCATTCCGAGCGATCTCTGGGCCGAATTGAAGCAGGAGAAGCTGCTTCGCGCCGACGCGCCGGTTCCGACGGGAGCGCGCGCCTCGGCCGGAGTCGCGCCTTGACGCGTCCGCTTCGCGCCGGCCGGTAGCCCCCGCGCGTCCCTATTGCTGTTCGACGTCGACGCCATAGCGAAACGGGTCGTCCTCGTCCTGCCAGAGGTCGGCATCGGCGCAGACGAAGGCCCGCCCGCCGATCCGTGGAATGACGCCGCCGTTTTCGCCGGGCTGATAGCTCGCGTGGAAGCGGCTGCCGATGATGCTTTCCTGGATCCAACGCTCGCCGGGGCGCAGTTTCCCGTCTGCGGCGAGACAGGCGAGCTTGGCGCTGGAGCCGGTGCCGCACGGCGATCGGTCGTAGGCCCCGCCGGGGCAAAGCACAAAATTGCGGCTGTCGGCGTCGGGCGATCGCGCAGCGCCTGATATCTCGACATGATCGATTTCCGCGCCGTCCGCGCCGGTGACGCCTTGCGCCTTCGCCGCGCGGCGAATGGCGCGCGCCGCCTCGATCAGCTCCGGAACGTTGCCGATCGCCAGCGGACACGGCGCGGCCTCGGTGAGGAAAAACCAATTGCCGCCCCAGGCGACGTCGCCGATAACCACGCCCAGCCCCTCGACCTCCAGGCGAACCGCCTTGCGATGGCGATAGCTCTCGACGTTCTCGATCGTCGCGTAGTTCCTCGCCGTCAGCTCCACGCGGACCACCCCGACCGGGGTCTCGAAGCAGTGGGCGCCAAGGTCGATGCGACCGAGATGGGCGAGCGTCACCGCGGCGCCGATGGTCGCGTGTCCACACATGCCGAGATAGCCCGCATTGTTGAAGAAGATCAGGCCGGCGGCGCAATTTGCATCCTCCGGCTTGCACAACAACGCGCCGACCAGGGCGTCATGGCCGCGCGGCTCGCCGACCGCGAAACGCCTGAAGTGATCGAACCGCTCGGCGAAAAGCCTGCGTCGCTCGGCGAGCGGGCCGCCGCCAAGCAGCGGTCCGCCGTCGACGATGAGCCTGGTGGGCTCGCCTTCGGTGTGGGAATCGACGACGCGCATAGCGGGTCAGCCTTGCGCGGCGCGCCACGCGCCGTACCAGGCCTTGAAGAGCGTCAATTGCGTTTCGGCGAAGCGCTGCTGGCTGACGCTCAGAGCGTCCGATTCGTTGAAATGCAGCGCATATTCCCGGTCGCCGGCCAGCACCATCAGATGCTTGTAGTAAAGCACCAGATCGGGTCCCTCGTCGAAGCTCGACAGCGCGCCGAGCGCGCCCTCGAGTTCGAGCGCGAGGCGCCGCGCCTGCGGGTCGCCCTTCGCGGCGCGCTGACAAAGCGCGACGAGATGCAGCACTTCCCTCGGCAGGACATTGCCGATTCCGGTGATCGCGCCGTCGGCGTCGCAATTGACGAAGCCGTGAAACACTTGCGTGTCAACGCCGACCATCAGCGTGATCCCGGGCGATCTCCCGGCGATGTGCTCGGCCGCATAGGTCAGGGATTTCGCGCCGCCGAATTCCTTGAAGCCGACGAGATGGGGGAACTGGCTTCGCAGATCGAAGAACAGTTCGGCGCGGGTTTCGAAGCCATAGTAGGGGCTGTTGTAGATGACGGACGGAAGATCGACGGCGGCTTCGAGGACGCCCGCGAAATGCGCGCGCTGGGCCGCCGCCGAGGCGCCGCGCGACAGCACCCGCGGGATGATCATGAGCCCCTTGGCGCCGACCTCCTTCGCGTGACCCGCCAGAGCGGCGGCGCGCCCTGAGTTCTGCGCGCCCGTTCCCACGATCACCGGCAATCCGGCGCCGACAAGACGCTCGACGCCCGCCATGCGCTGTTCGTCGGTCAACAGCGGCCAGTCGCCCATCGACCCGCAATAGACCAAAGCCGACATGCCGGCCGCGATCAACTCTCGTCCCTTGCGCGCGAGCGCGTCGAAGTCGGGCGTGCGATCGGCCTTGCACGGCGTCATGAGCGCCGGAATGACGCCGCTGAAGATGTTGGAGGCCATGGCGGATGATCCTGTTGACGTCCGGGAGGAGCGCGATGAGTGACGCTGCAATTTCTCACGACCGGTCGACCCGGTCTTGCCGAAATCGCTGGCGGGGATTTGAAAATCGGCACAATATTCGCGGCGATGAAATCGGGCGACGACCATGGCGAGGAATTCCTTAACGCGCTCGGGCGTCCGTTTCTGGGCGAAGAGCTGTTCGACCGCGTCGCCGATACGGTGTTCTTCCTCAAGGACGCGCGGGCGCGCTATGTGGCCGCCAACGACACGCTGGCGCGCCGGTGCCGACTGGCGGGGAAGGCCGACCTGATCGGACGAACCGCGCGCGACATCTTTCCCGCGCCGCTTGGCGAGCGGTTCGATGTCCAGGACCGACGCGTGTTGGGCGAAGGCTTGTCGATCAACGGACGCCTGGAACTGCATCTCTACCCCGACGGTCGACAGGGCTGGTGCCTGACCTGGAAGGAGCCGCTGTGTCGCCGTGACGGGCGAATCGTCGGGCTCTGCGGCATCTCGCGCGACGTTCCGATGGCGGCGGCCCCGCGACCCGACAGCGCGGCGCTGTCTTCGGTGATCGCCTATATCGACGACCATCTCGACGCGGCGCTCCGAATTCCCGATCTGGCCGCCAGGGCGCGACTGTCGGTCTTCCAGTTCGATCAGCGCCTCCGCGCGCTGTTCGGCCTGTCCGCCGGACAATATCTCATGCGCGCGCGGATCGAGCGGGGCTGCAATCGCCTGCGCCAGACCGATGCGCCGATCAGCCTGGTGGCCCAGGAGTGCGGCTACGCCGACCAGGCCGCCTTCACCCGCCAATTCCACAAATCGGTCGGGCTTACCCCGAAGGCCTACCGGAAGGCGTTCAGCAAATTCGCCGCGCCGCACGCGAAATAGCATCGGCGCGAAATGAAAGCCGTGTTCGCATCGTCATGAGCCGGGCGCGCGCTATTTCGGCAGGGGATCGCCGCCGGCGCGGGCGCCGCCTGACAGTCGGTTCTTGACCAAAAAGAGCACGCCGTGCTTGTAGGCCTCATCCGTGTCGCCGCGAATCTGACCCGAGGCGTGCGCGACGTCCGCGCCGGTCGACGCGTCGAATATCCAGATGTCCATCGACGAAATGAGCGTCGAGACCTTGTGAACCACGGAGACGATCGCGAAGGCCGCGCCCGCCTTGCGCGCGACCGGCAAGAAACAGTCTCCGCAGCGGTAGCGCGGCGACGTGGCCTCGACCTCGTTGCGCAGCGGACCCAGATCGACCGGCGCGTAGAGCCCGGCGTTTTGCAGCGCCTCCGACAAAACGCTCGTCGCCATCCTGAGCCGCGCGTCGCGGTCGGGACTCGTCGCTTCGCCGCTGGTGTCGAGGATCTCGAATGGGAAGATCGCGGCGGCGGGGGCGGCGCCCGCCGCGCCGCCCATCCACCACGCGGCCGCCAGGACCATCGCTGCTCGCCGACCATGCATCGCGCAACTCCCGGTTTCTCCACAAGAGGGCGGAACGCCGCGGCCAGCTTGCTCCGCGCTCGATGAAGGAAAGCCCCAACGATGACCAGCTTGGCGCCTTTGAAAGCGCTGATCAATGAGAAGGCGTCGCGGTCACGGTTCGGTGGCGAGCGAGGCGCCGTCCGACCCGGCGCCGTATCGGGCGAGGGCGCTGACTGCGTCTTCGATCTGCCGCGGCGTGTGGTTGGCGGAAAGAAAGAAGCGGATGCGCGGCTTCGACTTGGGCACGCCGATATGCACGATCGGCGGCGCATAGATGTCCGCCGAAAGCAACGCGTCGGAAACCCGCATGGTCAACTCGCGGTCGCCAAAGCAGACCGGCACGACGGCGGAGCCGGCGACCGCCTCTCCGGTATCCAGACCGGCCGCGCGCGCGAGGCGCAAAAAATAGGCGGAGTTCTCGCGCAGCCTGCACACGCGCTCGGGTTCGCGCGCGATGATGTCGAGCGCCGCGTGCGCCGCCGCGGTAATGACCGGCGACAGGCCCACGCTGAATACGAAACCCGGCAGGGTGAACTTCAGCCAGTCGATCACGCCGCGACGCGCGCAGACAAAGCCGCCGCAGGAAATGAGCGCCTTGGATAGCGTCCCGATGACAAGGTCGATCCGGCCCACGTCCGCCCCGAAGTGCTCGCTCAGGCCATGCCCGCGTTCGCCCAGCACCCCGAACGAGTGCGCCTCGTCCACCAGCAGCCATGCGCCATGCGCCTCCTTCAACGCGAGCAGGCGAGGCAGGTCGACGATATCGCCGTCCATGCTGTAGACGCTCTCGACAAGCAGGAGGCAGCGCGTATGCGCGTCGCGGTGCTTGCGCAGAAGATGGGCGAGATGGTCGAGATCGTTGTGCTTGTGCGACACGACCTTGGCGTTGCTCGCCTTGGCCCCGGCGATGAGGCTGTTGTGGCAATACTCGTCCATCAGGATGAGGTCTTTCGCGCCGCAAAGATGCGGGACGATCGATAGATTCGTCAGGTAGCCGCTGACCAGCGCCAGGCACGCCTCGGCGCCGATGAATTTCGCAAGCGCGGCTTCAAACGCGCCATGCGCCATGCGCTCGCCGCCGACCAGCCGCGAGCCCAGCGCGCCCGCGCCGTGTCGTTCGAGAGCGGCGGCGGCGGCGGCGCGAATCTCCGGATGCCCGTGCAGCCCCAGGTAGTCGTAATTGGCGAAGCTCACCAGCGCGCCGCCCCGGCGCGCGGCGCAATCGGCGATCGCGTCGATCGGCAGGAACCAGGGGTTATGGCGATCAGGTATCGCCTTGCCCTCGAGGCGAAAGCGCCGATCGGCATAGGCGCTCAGGGTCACCTTACGATCCATCTCGCCTCCAGGAGGAGCGGCGGCCTGTCGAACCGAGGCGGCCATGCGGCTCCGATCCTATCCGATACTCTCCGTATGGCCATCGGCTGAAGCCCGATCCGCGACTGTTTGGCGCGGTATCGGGCCGGTGACTCATCGGGTAGAATTGGCCCGAAGGTACATCCTGTCGTTTGATTACTCTAAGCCGTCTATCCGAACAGCGGATGTTCAGAATTGAACATCCATTCGAGAGTCTCCAGACGGATTCCTCTGGCAGGCTCAGGTCGCCGCCGCTGACCGCGTTTTTAGTCCGGAGACGTCGCAGTCCGCCGCCAGTTCGCTTTATGGCTCGTCGGCTCCCGGTCGGCGCCTGAGCAATGGAAAACCTCCGCCATCAAACCGCGAGTCTCCTATCGTTTTGATGATGCGCGTGGCGCCAAACGCCTCGCGCCACGCTTGTTGGCGCGCGGCGAAGGCGATTGCGCCGCGGTCGCTGGACAAACGCGGCGCGCCGGAGGAGGCTCGCGGCCTGCGAGACGGGGATTGGGGCCGAAGGGGTGCGCAATCCGACTTCGATCCTGATCACCGGCGCGAGCGGCGGAATCGGCGCGGCGCTGGCGCGGCGCTACGCCGCGCCGGGGGTGACCTTGCATCTTGCCGGGCGCGATCGCGCGCGTCTCGACGCGACCGCGCAAGAGTGCGCGGCGGCCGGGGGCCGGGCGCTGCCGCATCGCGTGGACGTGACGGATCGCGAAGCCATGGCGTCGTGGATCACGGCGGCGGAGCGCGCCGCGCCGGTCGAATTGGCGATCGCGAACGCCGGCGTCTCCGTGTTGGCCGAGGTTGACGACCCGGCGGCGGCGCTGCGGGCGTTCGACGCGACGGTGGCGGTGAACCTGACTGGCGTCGCCAACACCGTCTATCCGATGCTTGCGTTGATGCGGCGGCGGCGTGGGGGCCAGATTGCGATCGTCGGTTCGCTGGCGGGGTGGCGGGGCTTTCCGACATCGCCGGAGTATTCGGCGAGCAAAGCCGCGCTTCGCGCGCTGGCGCAGGGACTGCGGGCTCGCGTGCTGGCCGACGGGGTGGCGATAGCGCTGGTCGAGCCGGGATTTGTGGCGTCGCCGATGTCCGATCGTCTGCAAACGCCCAAGCCGTTCACGGTTTCGGCGGATCGCGCGGCGGCGATCATCGCGCGACGGCTCGCCGCGGGCGCCAGGGAAATCGCCTTTCCGCTGCCGCTGATATGGCTTGAACTGCTGCTTCTGGCGATGCCGCGCGGGCTGGCGGATCGCATCCTGGCGCGGTGGTGAGCGGACCGGTCATTGCCTCGCCGGCAGCCTGCGGCTCGGGGGGTGGACGGGCGCTTCGGGGTTCGGGTTGCTGAAGCGGCGACCACAGGGAGAAGCCCACGCAAGCCTTCGAGACAAGACGACTCACGGTCGGGCCGAGGCCGTCAGCCGCTGAACCTTGCGGTAATGCTCCACTGCGGTGCGGGCGCTGGCGCTGTGGGTCAGCAACTCCAGGGTCTCGTCATCCGCGCGGGTCACGGGAGCGAGCGCCGTGTCCATGTAGGAGGCGCGGTCGGGGTCCGCGGCGATCTCCTTGCCGATAGCGTCGAATTTCCTGAAATCTCGCGCGATGGCGAGGTTCTTGGCGGCGGTCTCGAACCAGTAGCGGGGATAGAAAACCAGTGGATTTTCGCGCGGCAGCTCAGGACGACGGTCCCGTCGCCGTTTGATGCGCAGCAGCCCGCATTCGATCGGATGCACCCCCTCCCGCGTCACGCAATGATAGAAGAAGACGAGAGCCTCCAAGGTTCGCCGGTAGACAAGTCCGCACGCCTCGCCTCGGCGCATAACCGTAATCATATGCTCGGGCGTGTAATAGACCTCCCAGGCCTTCCTGTAGATCCGCTCCCATTGGTCTTTCGACATGCGGGGATGTCCGGTGACCACATGGTCGAGGTCGTACCCATTCATGTCGGGGTCCATCCAGACCCCGCCGGCTGCGAGCTTTTGGTGATCCTCGGAGCCGGGCAGCGGCGTCAGACAAAAAAACTCCAGGATGTCGATCGGCAACTCGCGCTTGATGATCTCTATGTCACGAATAATAGATTCCGGCGTATCGTTGGGAAACCCGAGGATGAAGCCAGCCATCGTAAGAATTCTGGCTTTCTTGCAGGCGAGAAACAATGCGCGGTACTCGGCGATCTTGTTTTGCCGCTTCTTCATGGCGATGAGATTGTCGGCGTTGATGCTCTCCATGCCGATGAACATATTGAACACGTTGGCGCGGCGCGCCTTTTCGATGAAATTTGGAAGATGGTGGCATTGCGTGTCGACCTGAATTGTGAACCGGATCGGCTCGATGCCTTCATCTCCACGCAACTTGATGATCCGATCGAAAATCGCCTCCCAATCCTTGTTGCGGGCGAAATTGTCGTCGGTGATGAAAAACCGACAAATCCCCTGCGCGACGTTCCGCCTGATAATCTCTTCGATGTCGTCAGGCGAACGGCGACGCGATTTTCTGCCTTGAACGTTGATGATGGTGCAGAAGGAACATTGAAACGGGCAACCGCGGCCAGCATCGAAGCTCGCCAAGGAATAAAAGTTTCCCTTCAGAACTTCCTTGGGCATGAACGGGATTGGCGCGCCTTCGATTTCCGGCAGGTCCTTCGCATGATCATAGATCGGCTTCAGGCTTCCTTTTTCGGCGTCAACGAGCAACTCGTCCAGCCGGAATTCGGCCTGGCCTGAAAAGAGGGTGACGCCCAAGTCCAGCGCCCGTTGCAAATCCGGCTGCGTTCCCGGCAGCATCGCCATGCATCCGGAGACGTGGAAGCCGCCGGCCACGACGCGCAGCCCCGCCTCCCGAAGTGGGCGCGCGATGTCGAGCGCGCGCGGAAACTGGTTTGATCGGACGCCGACCAAACCCACCATTCCGAAGCCGTCCGCCTTGTTGATCCGGCGAATGATTTGCCCCGGCAGGACGCGGGTGTTCGTTTCATCCAGCGCGGTGATGACAATCTCGACATCGGCGCCGAGCACAAGACGTTCCGCGCAGTCGACGGCGAGCCGATGCAGCGCCGCCAGAGTGTTGGAGGGAATTACCGAACGAAACCATTGGATGACATAGCCGTCGTCGTCGTAGTGCGACGGTTTAATCAGGACAAGCTCAAATCGGCGCCTTGGCGTTGTCGTCACATGGCGCTCGTTCTCCCTCGGCAAATCGCATCGGCGCACCGCGGAGGCCGCTGATCGGATGCGCGCCTCAACTCTGCGCTACGGATGAGTTCTCGATCAGCGCTCCCTCGATGGGTGGCCGGTTTCGACGCCACCTTGCCTTCGCTCGACCCCGTGGGCAAGCGTCAACCGCAGGGCGGGGGTTTCGACCGATTGCTGAACGCGCCGGCCCCGGAGGGCGGCGGCGCCCAGTCGCTGCGATCGGGTTGGTCCCTGACGATCAAGGGGTCTGGCCCGCCGGCGAAGACGCCGCCGCACATGGCGCGTCTTTAAGGTCGGCGCTTGCGACTTCACGCGCAGACCGTTTCCAAGGCCGGCGGGATGTGCGAGGGCTTCCGCGTGGCGTAAACCGTTTCGGCCGTTGCGCGGGCCGCAGCCGGTTCGTCCGAGCAACCGATGCGGGGATAGCGCCGTGAGCGGCATAAATGTTCGACAGGTGGCTTCGCCGGCCGATCGCAAAGCCTATGTCGACGTGGCCTTTCGCCTCAACGCCGGCGATCCCAACTGGGCGCCGCCGCTCAAGAGCGAGGTGCATGGACTTATCGATCCCCGGAAGAACCCGTGGTTCGGCCATGCCGAGGCGGCCTTCTTCCTCGCCGAACGGGATGGGCGCGTCGTCGGCCGGATTTCGGCGCAGGTCGATCAGTTGTCGCACAATCAGCCGGTCGCCCAGGGCGGCGGCCCCGGCGTTGGCAATTGGGGTATGTTCGAAGCCGAGGACGCCGTGGTCGCCTCGCAGTTGATCGCGCGCGCGGAAGAGTGGCTGCGCTCGAAGCGGGTAACCCGCTCGGTCGGTCCGATCTCGATCTCGATATGGGACGAGCCGGGGCTGCTGGTTGAGGGCTTCGATCACCCGCCGACGGTGATGATGGGCCACAACAGTCCGGCTTACGAGGCGTGGATCGAGGCCGCCGGCTATCGCGGGATCAAGAATCTCTACACCTACGTCGTCGACGGCGCCAAACCTCTCCTGCCGGTCGTCAGGCAAATCATCGCGAGGGGCGAGCGCAATCCGCGCATCCGCCTGCGCCAGATCGACAAGCGAAAGTTCGCTGAGGAAGCGGCGCTGATCCTGAGCATCCTGAATGACGCCTGGGCCGACAATTGGGGTTCGGTGCCGCTCACCGACGCCGAGATCGCCTACGCCGGCAAGAAGCTAAAGCCGATCGTGTTCAACGATCTGATTCGCGTGGCGGAGGTCGATGGCGAAGCGGTCGCCTTCATCATGACGCTTCCCGACTTGAACGAGATGACGCGGGACCTCAACGGCTCTTTGTTCCCGACCGGCTTCCTGAAGCTGCTTTGGCGACTCAACGGGGGCCTGTCCGGCAGGCCGCGCGTGCGGACGGTGCGCGTTCCGCTGATGGGAATCGTGCGCCGGCTTCATGGCGCGCCGCTGGCGAGCGAGGTCGCCTTCATGATGATCGAAGCCATTTGGCGAGCCTCGGCGAATCGCTACGGCGCGACGCGCGCCGAGATCGGCTGGATCCTCGAAGATAACCAGGGGATGCGATCGATTGCCGAGGCGATCGAGGGTCGCATCAATAAAATCTACCGCATCTACGAAAAGTCGCTTGTGCCGCAGTAGCAAGCGCTGCACGGGGAACGATCGGAGACGCGCGCGGCGTCGTCGCTTCGAGGAGCGCGTGGCCGGTTGGTTCGGAGGCGCGGCGGCCGTGAGGTTCGCAATGCCGCTTGTCGCGGTCGTCGGTTTTCCCGGGTGAGCCTGGCGTCGTCGCGTTAAACCATGTCGATGCTGACGCGGAGACGGTTCAAAGAGATTTGACAACCATCGACGTTTGAACGAAGAATTGATCAGCCCGTGGCTGGGAGGCTTGTCTTGCTGCAGTCATTGAAGAGCGAGCCTGAAATCGCGTGCATAAAGGCGCGACAAACCTACCGCATTCAAGACAATCTATTGGCTGAGCGGGAGCGCGGCGTTCTCAACTGGATTTGCGCGCGCTTGCCGTCCGTCGTGGCGCCGGATCACCTTACCGCGACGGGCCTGGTCGGCGCGGTGATCATTTGCGCGGGATATCTGGCGAGCCGCCACCATCCGGCGTTCCTGTGGGTCGCGAGTTTCGGTCTTGTCGTCAACTGGTTCGGCGACTCCCTCGATGGAAGCCTGGCGCGCCACCGCGGAATTGAACGACCGCGCTATGGCTATTTTCTCGATCATTCCGTCGATGCGCTCGGCGGTCTGCTGATCATGGCTGGACTGGGAGGGACAGCCTATGTCCGCATGGACATCGCGCTGTTTGTCCTGGTCGGCTACTACATGCTGTGCATTTTTGTTTTTCTGAACCATCAGGTCACCGGAAAGGTCCAACTGTCGTTTCTGGCGCTCGGACCCACCGAGCTGCGGATCGGTCTTATCGCCGTCAATGTCTGGATGTATGCAAGAGGCCAGACGGCGCTCGTCATCGATGGTCAGACGTTCTCGGGTTACGATGTCGCCCTTGGCGCGACGGGCGCCGGCTTCGTTGGCCTGTTCGTGGCGAACACCTTGAGGTTGGCGCGACAACTGAAGCGCGAGGAAGCGGGCGTCGAGACTGTTCCGAATCAAAGGGTGTTGGAAGTTGTCGACGCTCCGGTAGGCGAATTCGGGTGAGCGAACCCTGGCCGGCACGCCCGGCCGGAGACCTTCGGTCGCTTTCCGGCGATTTGCGTCGGCGGCGCGTGGGCCATCGCTCGCCGGCGCGTTAAAGCGGCTCTCCGAGGCGCCTGACCTCCCATTCCAGCGCGATTCCGCTCGTCTCGCGCACGCGCCGGCGCACTTCCTCGCCGAGCGCTTCGATCTGCGCGGCCGTCGCGGCGCCGCGGTTGATCAGAAAATTGCAATGCATCGTCGACACCTCGGCGTCGCCGAGGACCAGTCCGCGGCATCCCGCCTTGTCGATCAGCGCCCAGGCCTTCTCGCCGGGCGGGTTCTTGAAGGTCGAGCCGCCGGTTCGTTCGCGGATCGGCTGCGAGGCCTCGCGCGCCGCGGTGATCCGCTCCATCTGCGCGAGGATTTCCGCGGCGGCGCCGGGCCGGCCCTGGAACACCGCGCGGGTGAAGATCACATCCTCCGGCGTATCGGAATGACGATAGGAAAAGCCCATCTGCGCCGCCGAGAAAGTTTTGACGGCTCCCGTGCGAATGACGCCGCGCGCCTCGACAAGCGCCTCCTTCGTCTCGGCGCCATGGGCGCCGGCGTTCATGCGCAAGGCGCCGCCGATCGCGCCGGGAATGCCGCGATAGAATTCAAGCCCGGCGACGCCCGCTTCGGCCGCCGCGCGCGCCACCCGCATGTCCGGCGCCGCCGCGCCGGCGACGATCCGATGCTCCGGCGTCGCCTCGGTCGCGCCGAACGCCTTGCCGCCCAGGCGAACGACAACGCCGCGGACGCCGCCGTCGCGCACGATCAGGTTCGAGCCGAGGCCGACGACGGTGATCGGAATTTCGCCCGGCGCGCCGGCGAGGAAATAGGCGAGATCCTCCTCGTCGGCCGGCTGAAACAACGCCTGCGCCGGGCCGCCGACGCGAAACCAGGTGAACGGCGCCAGCGGCGCGTCGGCGCTGAGCCGGCCGCGCAAGGCGGGGAGCTGCGAGGCGAGGCCGGCGACGATATCGGGGAAGGGAGAGCGGCGATCGCTCACCGCGCGTCCCCGACCGCCAACTCGCCCGGCAGCGCATAGGCCCATTGGGTGATGCTGCCGGCGCCCAAAAACACCACGTAGTCGCCCGGGCGGGCGATTTCGCGCACCAGGCCGGCGAGCTCGCCGGGCGAATCGAGCGCCATCGCATGGCGATGGCCGTGCGTCTTGATCGCCGCGACCAGCCCCGCCTTGTCGGCGCCCTCGATCGGCGCCTCGCCGGCGGAGTAGACGTCGGCGACGATCACCGTGTCGGCGTCGTTGAAGCAGCTCGCAAATTGCTCGAACAGCGAATGCAGGCGCGAGTAGCGATGGGGCTGCACGACCGCCACGACCTTGTTCCTGGTCGAGGCGCGGGCGGCCCGCAGCACGGCCGCGATCTCGACGGGATGGTGGCCATAGTCGTCGAAAATCGCAACGCCGTTCCACTCGCCGGTGCGGGTGAAGCGCCGCTTCACCCCGCCGAAGCCGGCGAGCGCCCGGCGAATCGTCTCGACCGGCGCTTTCAGCTCGTAGGCGACGGCGATCGCCGCCGTGGCGTTCAAGGCGTTGTGATGCCCTGGCATCGGCAGCGCGAGATCGTCGATATAGGTCGCCTGGGAGGTCTTGCGATCGCGGATCAGCACGTTGAAGCGCGTCAATCCGCCGGACAGGTCGACGTCGAGCAGCCGCACGTCGGCCTGGGGATTTTCGCCGTAGGTGATGACCCGCCGGTCCTCGATGCGGCCGACCAGCTCCTGAACGATCGGATGATCGAGGCACATGACGGCGAAGCCGTAGAACGGCAGGTTTTCGACAAACGCCAGAAACGCCTCCTTGATCGCCTCGAACGTCTTGAAATGATCGAGATGCTCGGGGTCGATGTTGGTGACGATCGCGATATCGGCCGGCAGCTTGAGGAAGGTGCCGTCGCTCTCGTCGGCCTCGACGACCATCCAGTCGCCCTCGCCGCGCTTGGCGTTGGCGCCATAGGCGTTGATGATGCCGCCGTTGATCACCGTCGGGTCGAGGCCGGCAGCGTCGAGAAGCGTCGCCACCAGCGACGTCGTGGTGGTCTTGCCATGCGTGCCGGCGATCGCCACGCATTGCTTGAGGCGCATCAATTCGGCGAGCATTTCGGCGCGGCGCACCACCGGCAGGCGCAATTCGCGCGCCGCGGCGAGTTCGGCGTTGTCGCGCTTGATCGCGGTGGAGACGACGACGACGGCGGCCTCGCCGAGATTGCCTGCGTCGTGGCCGATGAAGACGTTCGCGCCCTTGTCGCGCAGCCGTCTGACGTTGGCGTTGTCGCTGGCGTCCGACCCCTGCACGCGATAGCCCAGATTCAGCAGCACTTCGGCGATGCCCGACATGCCGATGCCGCCGATGCCGATGAAATGGATAGGGCCAAGCTCGCGCGGCAGCTTCATGGGCGATGTTCTCCCGATGGCGGGAAAGGCGCGCGGCGACCTGGCGCCTCACCCTCCGGCCGGCCCGGCATAAAACGGATTGCCGATTCGGCCAAATCGTCGCGCGATTGGGACGGTCAGACCAGCGCGACCGCGGCGACCAGCCGTCCGTAGTCGGGCTCTCCGCGATGGACCGACCGGCGGTAGCTGAAGAAGCGCGATTCGTCGGCGTAGGTGTCGAGCGCGAGGTCCTCGAACTTTTCGACGCCGCTGCGCGCGACCCGCATCGCAATGAAACCCGGCAAATCGAACAGCGAGCGCCCCGCATTGACGCTTGGTTCGAAGAAGCGGCTGGCGTCCGGTTCCGCTTTGGCGAAGGAGGCGACGAATTCGGGGCCGACCTCGTAGGATTGTCGCGCGATCGTCGGGCCGAGGGCGGCGACAATATCGGCGGCGCGCGCGCCCAGGCGCTCCATCGCCGCGATCGTCGCCTCGATCACCCCGGCGAGCGCCCCGCGCCAGCCGGCGTGGGCGGCGCCGATCACCCCGGCCCGCGGCGCGGCGAACAGCAGGACGCCGCAATCGGCGCCGGTGACGCCGAGCCCGAGGCCCGGCGTCGCGGTGACCAGCGCGTCGCACCGCGGCCGCGCGTCGGCCGGCCAAGGCTCCGAGACGACCAGGGCGTCAGGCGAATGCACCTGATAGGGAATGAGCAGACGCGTCGTCGCGATTCCCAGCACGCGCGGCCATACGGGCGCGATTGTCGCGCACGGCGGCGGGATCGTCGCGCGAGCCGACGCCGCCGTTGAGCGAGCGGTAGACGCCTTGCGAGGAGCCGCCGCGCCGGGTGAAGAACCCATGTGCGAGGCCGGGCGCCCGCAATTGCTCGGCCTGCAGGAACTCGGGCGCCGCCGTGTTCACGTCGAGGCCCCCGCCAGCGCTTGAAAGCCTGGCGGGACGGGCAATTGCCGGTTGGCGACAACCATCGCCTTGAACAGGGCGCCCATTTCGCCGGCGCCCTTGCCGGCAAGCCGCGCCCGCGCGGCTTCGACGCCGGCGGCCTGGGCCGGACCGGCGCGCCCGATCAGGGCCTGCGCGCGCTGATCGAGGCCGAGCGCCTTGAGAAAATCCCCCTGGTCGATCGGCCCGTGCACCGCCGCACCGGCGGCCCGCGCGCTGCGCGCCATCGCGGCGAAATCGACATGCGCGGTGACGTCGACTTCGCCGGGATCGGTCAGCGGGTCGACCATGCGATGGGCGCGCAGGCCTTGCAGGGTGTCGCCAAATCCGGTCGCCGTATGCCCGTAGTCGATGAACAACGCCGCCCCGCCGTGCCGCGCCAGACGCCCCCCAAGCTCGAACATCAAGCGGTGGCCGACCGCGCCGACCTCCAGCACGTCGCCCTCGTGCGCCTGCGCGTTGATGTAGCGCTCGGGCTCGGCAGCGACGCCGAAAATCAGTTTGCCGGCGCCGTCAAGGCCGACCAGCCGCTCGTGCCATCCGCGCGCGCCGCGCACATATTGGCGGATCGGCAATGCGTCGAGGAATTCGTTGGCGATGACGATGGCGGGTCCGTCCGGCGCCTCGTCAAGGCTCGCCGCCCAGGAGACCGGCGCGCCCGCGGTCAGCAAGGTGTCGTGCTGGATCGCCGCCAGCGCCGGGCTGGTGTCGATGAGCCAGACGTCAAGCGCGCCGCGAAATTCCGGCGCGACGCGCGCCGCGCGCAGCGCGTCGCTCATCAGGGTGCCGCGGCCGGGGCCGAGTTCGATCAGCCGCAACGGATTGGGGGCGCCCATCGCCGCCCAGACCTCGGCCGCCCACAGGCCGATCAACTCGCCGAACATCTGGCTGATTTCCGGCGCCGTGGTGAAGTCGCCCTCCGCCCCGAAGGGATCGCGGTTCATGTAATAGCCATGCGTCGGATGGGCGAGCGCCAGCGCCATGAAACGCTCCAGCGAGATCGGCCCCTCGTGGCCGGCCAGCGCGGCGATTTCATCCCCCAGCGCGCTCATTGTCGCTCCCCGACCCCTTTCGCAAGCTCCAGGCGATCAACCCCGCGCCGATGATAACCAGCGGCGCGGACAAGACCATCCCCATCGTCAATCCGTCGCCCAGATCTTCGAGCTTCGGGTCGGGATCGCGGTAGAATTCGCAGAAGATGCGCGCGAGGCCGTAGAGCACGCCGAACGCGCCGGTCAACAGGCCAGGGCGGCGCAAGGCGCCAAAGCGCGCCGCGATCTGCAGAAGGACGAATACGGCGAGCCCCTCGAGCAGCGCCTCGTAGATCTGGCTGGGGTGGCGGGGTAGTCCGTCAGTTCCGGGAAAGATCACCGCCCAGGGAACGTCGGTGGGGCGCCCGACCAGCTCCGGCTTGATGAAATTGGCGATCCGCCCGAAGAAAATGCCGATCGGCGCGGCCAGACTCGCCAGATCGAGCACGGTCAACGTCGGCGCGTGATAGCGCCATGCGAACAGCACGATGCCGATGATCGCGCCGATCATCCCGCCATGGAAGGCCATCCCGCCTTCCCAGATTTTGAATATCTCGATGGGGTGGGCGAAGTAGTAGCCGGGATCGTAGAACAGCACATTGCCCAGCCGCCCGCCGACAATCACACCGACCGCGCAATAGACCAGGAGATCGTCGACGCTGACCGCGCTTGGCCGCGGCGCGCCGCGCCACAACGATTCCGCGCCGAGAATGCGGCGGATCATCGCCCAGCCGAGCACGAGCCCCGCGATATAGGCCAGCGCATACCATCGAATGGCGAACGGACCCAGTTGAACAAGGATCGGATTGATCGCGGGAAAGGGCAGGGCGAGGAGCGGCATGGGTGAGCGGTGATGCGCCGACGCGCCCTGTCGCGTCAAGGCCGCCGGCCGCCGGATTCAAAACGATCCCAACGATTCCGATGCGTCGCTGCGGGCTCCGGGCCTGCAATGAAGCGCGCTCCGTCCCGAAGCAACGCCGCAATGCGGTTCGTAACGCCGCTGGCGCCCGGCTGGCGCGACAGCCGTGCGGCATGGCGCACGTCCTCGCCGCCCTCGCGCGCGCTCCGGCAAGAGAAATCGCGCGGCCGTCACCCCGCGCCGGACGCTCCAGAGCAGACGCCTTCGACCTGACGCCGGCGGGGCGATGCGCACGGCGTCCGCCGCGAGGACGGCGCGGCGAATGAAGGGTCACATTTGTCGCACGATCGCCCTCATCCTTAACTCAATATTAACCACGAGGAACTTACTAATTCTTCCGTTAAGTCAGCCGAAACAAACCGCTCACCGAGTTCGCCAACGCTGGGTCATTCCGGTTGGCTTTCCAACGAATACAGCCGAACAACAGGATCAATTCTCGCTCCGGGCGGTCGAGGATCGGTCGCCGAAGCGGTGCGCGAAAAACAAGACCGCAGACGAAGCCGTGTTGAGAAAAGCCTGTCGAAAATACTCAGCAGGGCGACAAGCGTTCGCTTACGGGTGAATGTTCAAACGGGGGCCTGAACATGTTCGTTATTATCGATGAGCGCACCGTCGTTGCGGGCGGCTATGCGTCGAGTTTTGATCGCGAGGGGATCTCTTCGGCAGGGATCGATCCCGCGGAATTTCGTGACTGGATCGGCAAGGTCAGCGAGACGGATATTCTGGCGATCGAGGCTTTCCTGATCGGCGACTGCCTGCAGCGCGAGGCCTATCCGCGCCTGATCCGGGAGCGCTCGAAAGCGCCGGTGATCGCGCTCAACGAGCGGCAGTCGCTGGATCAAACCCTGGAGCTGTTCGCCGCCGGCGTCGACGACGTCTTGCGCAAGCCGGTTCATGTCCGCGAAATCCTCGCCCGAGTCGGAGCGATCAACCGCCGCAATCAGGGCGAGACCGACCATGAGTTCATCGGCGACATGTGCGTCTTCTTCGACGGCCGCGATCCCGAGGTCAATGGCGAGGTGCTGCCGCTGCCCCGGCGCGAGCGGCGCATCCTGGAATATTTCGTCAACAACAAGGGCCGGCGGATCACCAAATCGCAGATCTTCAACTCGATCTATGGCATTTTCGACGAGAACGTCGACGAGAACGTGGTCGAGAGCCATATCAGCAAGCTGCGCAAGAAACTGAAGCACCGCCTCGGCTTCGATCCGATCGATTCCAAACGCTACCTCGGCTATTGCCTGGAGCGGGCGCCGACGGTCCATCCAAAAGCGTCGACCGCCGGCGGGCAATGGACGGTGTCCTGGCCGCAGGGCTGGTGATCCCCGGCGTTGGGCTTCGTTGTCGTCGGCGCGCGAAAGAGCGCCGGGCGGTTCTTAAGCAATCGTCAACGCCGTCGCCGTAACAATTGCGCGGTCGGTTTGCGGCAAGCGCGGTGGATGTTCATGCGGTTCGTATGACGCGCCGCCGGACCGGGGGTCACGAGAGCCATTCGCTATGACGACCACGACGTCGGCCTATTTGACGATCGCCAACAACCTGCCCAACATGCAGGCGATGACGGCCAAGGAGCCCGCCGTGCAGACGGCCAGCGCCTATTACACCGCCAATATCGGCAAGGTGACGTCGATCGATGATTTTGTCGGCAACTACCGCCTGCTCTCCTATGCGCTGAACGCCTTCGGGCTGGGCGCCCAGATCAACTCGACCGCGCTGATCAAGCAGGTTCTCGAAGGCGGCGTCAGCAACCCGAACAGCCTCGCCAACACCTTGCCGCAATGGAAGGCCTTCGCGACGGCGTTCAACTTCGCCGCCAATGGCGCGGCGTCGATTTCGACGCCGTCCGCGGTCGCCACGACCGAGAGCGACTACGTCGAGGAGCAGCTGGAAAGCAATCAGGGCCAGCAGGACGTCGGCGTGCAGCTCGCGATGTATTTCAACCGCGTGGCGCCGACGGTGACCAGCTCCTACGGCATTCTGGCCGACAAGAACCTGCTCGAAGTCGTGGAGACGATTTTCGGACTGCCGTCGGCATTTTCAGCCGAGAATATCGACGTCCAGGCCAAGACCCTGTCCAGTCTCATGCCGATCTCGGACCTCAGCGATCCCAAAAAACTACAACAGCTCACCGAACGGTTCACCGCCGAATATGACGCGACCTACAACAATCCCACCTCCAGCGCCGCGCCGCTGACGGTGGCGGGATCCGCTTCGTCATCCTCGTCGTCGGGCTCCGCGGCGCTGACGATCCTCAGCGGGATCATCAGTTCGAACGCTTCGACGAGTTCAGGCGGCGTCCTGTTCAGCGAATCCCTCCTGCAGAGCCTGCAAAGCTTCAACCTCGGCGGCTGAGGCGATCCGGCCCGGCGGCGCGTCGACGCCGCCGGTCGCCAGTCTGGCGCAAGGAACCTGTTGTCTGCTCGCCGGAATCGTCGCGGCGTCGGCGGCAGGAGAATCCTCGCGTGATGAATTGTCCAGACCCCTCGACGATCCCCGCCAAGGCTGAATGGCCGGACAATCTGGCGCGCCGCCGCTCGATCGCTGAGATTCTGGAGACCCCGGCGCTCGGCCAGCTCGACGGGCCGGCCACTGCCGACGTGCTCTACAATTGCGGCGCCGCGCTGTGGAATCGCGGGCGGGCGCCGGAGGCGATCGAGATGCTGGACGCGGCGTTGCGCGCCAGGCCCGACTACCCCGAAGCGCTTTGTCTCGGCGCCTACATCCTTGGCGAGGCCGGCCAGCCGGAGGCCGCCTTGCGCTTCTATGACCGGGCGCTGAAATCAAAGCCCGATTTTGTGGTCGCGCTATCCAATTCCGGCAAGCTGCATTTCGAATTGCGGCGGTTCGAGCGCGCCCTTGAGGCCTTTGACAAGGCGATCGCCCTCGCCCCGTCCAACGCCGACGGCTGGAACAATCGCGCCGGCGCCTTGCGGGAGCTCGGCCGCCTCGAGGAATCGATCGCCGCCTGCCGGCAGGCCGTGCTGCTGCGCCCGGATTTCGCCGAGGCGATGCTCAATCTCGGCAGCGGGTTGATGAAGCTCGACCGCTCCCGAGGAGGCGCTGGCGGCCTATGGCAAGGCCAGGGCGCTGAGACCGGACTTCGCCGCCGCGATGTGCGGGGAAGGTCTCGCCCTGAAGACGCTCGGCCGGTTCGACGAGGCGCTCGCCGCCTTCGACGAGGCGGTGCGACTCGGCGACGCCGATGCAGTCAGCAATCGGGGCTGTCTGCTGTTGATGCTCGGCGAATTCGAGCAGGGGTGGGAGGGCTACGAGAGCCGCTGGCTGGCGGGCAAGTCGCTGAAGGACGCCCTCGGCGTCAAGTTTCCGTTATGGTCCGGCAAGGCGGTCGCTGGCGAGCGCCTGCTCATCATGAATGACCACGGCCTCGGCGACACGATCCAGTTTTCGCGTTACGCGCCGCTGGCGGCGCGCGCCGGCGCCGAGGTGACGTTCCTTTGCCCGGCGAAACTGCATCGCCTGTTCGCCGGCTACGACGGGGTTCGTCTGGTCGCCGAGATCGCCGCCGGCGACACGTTCGACGCGCAGATCGCGGTCAGCAGCCTGCCGCGCGCTTTCGGGACGCGGCTCGATACGATTCCGGCCGACGTCCCTTATCTCAAGGCGGAAGCGGCGCTGCGGTCGAAATGGGCGGCGCGCATCGGCGCGCATGGATTCAAAGTCGGGATCAGTTGGCAGGGCAATCCCAATCCGCATGCCGACATCGGCCGCTCGATGCCGCTCGCCGCATTCGCGCCGTTGGCCGCCGTCCCGAATGTGCGGCTGATCTCGCTGCAGAAGGGCGCCGGCGTCGAGCAGCTCTCGAATCCCCCGCATGGCATGAGCGTGGAGACGCTCGGCGAGGATTTCGACGGGGGCCCCGACGCCTTCGTGGACGCCGCGGCGGCGATGGCCCATCTCGATCTCATCGTCACCTGCGACACTTCGATCGCCCATCTCGCCGGCGCGCTCGGCCGCCCGGTATGGCTGGCCTTGAAGAACGTGGCGGAGTGGCGATGGCTCCGCGATCGCGCGGATTCGCCATGGTATCCGACCATGCGGCTGTTCCGGCAGCGGGAGCGCGGCGACTGGGACGAGGTCTTCGCGCGCATCGCGGCGGCCGTCGCCGCGCTCGCGGAATCGACCGAGCCGCCGGCGCGCCGGGACGCCGTCGCCGTTCCCTGTGCGATCGGCGAGCTCGTCGACAAGATCACCATCCTCGAGATTAAGTCCGAGCGGATCGTCGATGAGGAGAAGCTTGGCAACATCCACAACGAGCTTGGCCTTCTCACCGCGATCGGGGCCCGCGAAGGCCTCGGGGATTCGCGCCTCGAAGACCTGAAGGCGCGTCTGAAGGCGGTCAACGCCGAGCTTTGGGAGGTCGAGGACAATATCCGCCGCTGCGACCAAAGCGGCGATTTCGGGCCGGCGTTCGTCGCCCTGGCGCGCGCCGTCTATGCGCTGAACGACCGGCGCGCCGCGCTGAAGCGCGAGATCAACCTGACGTTCGATTCGCCGATCGTCGAGGAAAAGTCCTACGCCTGAGCGCCCCCGGGCGGGCCGGCGGCCGACCGGCGCAAGCCGATGGATTGAGCGCCCTCGATCGGATATGACAGAGTGCTCCGTCCGAGCGCCGCCCGGGCGGTCGGCAGGAAGCGAGTCATGGACGAACATCCCTCCCGGTCCGAGGACGGCCTCCTTGCCGTTTCGCTGGCCGATCGTTTCGATCTGGCCAAATCGCCGGTGCTGCTGAATGGCGCGCAGGCGGTGGCGCGCCTGCTGCTCGCCCAGAAGGAGCGCGACCGCCGCGCCGGGCTGAACACCGCCGGCTTCGTCACCGGCTACCGGGGTTCGCCGGTCGGCGGTCTGGATCTGCAATTCGCCCGCCTCGCCGAAGCTTTCAAGGCCAACGCCATTCACTTCGAGCCGGGCCTCAACGAGGAGCTCGCGGCCACCGCCGTTTGGGGCGCTCAGCAGGCCGAGATGCGGGGCGAAGGGCGCTTCGACGGGGTCTTTGGGCTGTGGTACGGCAAGGGGCCGGGGGTCGACCGCTGTGGCGATGTGTTTCGCCACGCCAATCTCGCGGGAACCTCGCCGCATGGCGGCGTCCTCGCGCTGATGGGCGACGACCATACGGCGGAGTCGTCGACGACGGCGCACCAGTCGGAATTCGCTTTCGTCGACGTGATGATGCCGATCCTCTCCCCCGCCGGCGTCCAGGAAGTGCTCGACTATGGCGCGCTCGGCTGGGCGCTCAGCCGCTACGCCGGCGTGTGGGTCGGCCTGAAATGCATCAAGGACACCATCGAATCGACGGCGGTCGTCGACGGGTCGCTCGACCGCGTCGCGCCGATCGCGCCGGCCGACTTTCCAATGCCGCCGGGCGGCCTGAACATCCGGACGCCCGATGGCATTCTCGAGCAGGAAGCGCGTCTGCAGGAGCACAAGCGCGCCGCCGTGGTCGCCTGGATCGCCGCCAACAAGCTCAATCGCCTGATCACCAGCGGCGGCCCCGCCGCCAGGATCGGCGTCATCACGCTCGGCAAGTCCTATCTCGACACGCGGCAGGCGCTCGACGATCTCGGCGTCGACGAGGCGCGCTGCAACGCGCTTGGCCTGCGCCTCTACAAGCTCGGCTGCGCCTGGCCGATCGAGCCGGAGGGCCTGCGCGAATTCGCGCGGGGTCTCGCGCTGATCATCGTCGTGGAGGAAAAGCGCTCGCTGATCGAGGTGCAGGTGCGCGAGGAATTGTACGGCGCGCCCGACCAGCCGATGTGCATCGGCAAGAAGGACGAGGCGGGGCGCTGGCTGTTTCCGGCGAAGGGCGCCCTCGACCCGAACGACATCGCCATCGCGATCGGCGAACGCCTGCTGAAATTCAACCCCGACGAAGCGCTCGCGGCGCGCGTCGCCGCGGTCCGCCGTTCGCAGGCCGCGCTGGCTGAGATCGCCGAGGTCGCGACGCGCACGCCCTATTTCTGCGCGGGCTGCCCGCACAACCGGTCGACGGTGATCCCGGAGGGCGCGCGCGCCTACGCCGGCATCGGCTGCCATTTCATGGCGCAATACATGGACCGCGGCACCGACGGCTATACGCAGATGGGCGGCGAAGGCGCCAACTGGGTCGGCGAGGCGCATTTTTCGAAGCGCCCGCATGTGTTCCAGAACCTGGGCGATGGCACCTACAACCACTCGGGCGCGCTCGCCCTGCGCTGGGCGATCGATTCCAAGGTCAACATCACTTACAAGATTCTATTCAACGACGCGGTGGCGATGACGGGCGGGCAGCGCCACGAAGGCGGCCTCAACGTCCCGCAGATCGCCCGGCAGGTCGCCGCCGACGGCGCCAGGCGCGTCGTCGTGGTCGCCGACGATCCGGCCAAGTATCCGCCTTCGAGCGATTGGCCGGCCGGCGTGACGCTGCGCCCGCGCGATGATCTCATCGTCGTCGAGAAGGAGCTCAGCGAGATTCCCGGCGCGACCGTGCTGATCTACGACCAGACCTGCGCCGCCGAAAAGCGCCGCCGCCGCAAGCGCGGCGACTATCCCGATCCCGACAAACGAATCATCATCAACGAACTGGTCTGCGAAGGCTGCGGCGATTGCGGCGTCAAATCCAATTGCGTCGCGGTGCAGCCGCTGGAGACCGAATTCGGCCGCAAGCGGGTCATCGACCAGTCGAGCTGCAACAAGGACTTTTCCTGCGTCGACGGGTTCTGCCCGTCCTTCGTCACGGTGCATGGCGCCAAGCCGCGAAAGGGCGTCGCCAGATCGAAAGTCGCGCCGCCCGCCGCCGAGCCGGTTCGGCGCGAGATCGGCGATCGTCCCTATTCGATCATCGTCACCGGGGTCGGCGGCACCGGCGTGGTGACGGTCGGCGCGATCATCGGCATGGCCGCGCATCTCGAAGGCAAGAGCTGCGGCATGATCGACATGGCGGGCCTCGCGCAAAAGGGCGGCGCGGTGTTCAGCCACGTCAAGCTGGCGCGGCGCGCCGAGGATATCCACGCCATCCGCGTGGCGGCCGGCGACGCCGATCTCATTCTGGGCTGCGATCTCATGGTGTCGGGCGCCAAAAAAGTGCTCGCCGCGCTGCGCGGGGCCGAGACCGGCTTCGTCGTCAACAGCGCCGAGGTCTATCCCGGCGACTTCACCCGCAACGCCGACTATTCGCTACCCGGCGCGCGTCTGAAGCGCGCGATTCTGGCGGCGAGCGGCGGCGCGGCGAAATTCGTCGACGCCGCCGCCGCCGCCAATGCGTTGGTCGGCAACGCGATCGGCGCGAACATGTTCATGCTCGGCTACGCCTATCAGGCCGGCTATGTGCCGCTGTCGTCGCAGGCGATCCGGCGCGCCATCCAACTCAACGGCGAAGCGGTGGCGATGAATCTGGCCGCCTTCGACTGGGGCCGCGCGGCGTTCGCCGATCCCCAGGCGATCGAGGCGGGTCTCGGCGGCGCGGGCGCGACTCCGGCCGTCGAACCGGATTTGGCGCAGATCGTCGCGCGCCGCGCGGCGTTCCTCGCCGCCTACCAGAACCGCGCCTATGCCGCGCGCTACGAGGCGCTCGTCGCGTCAGTCGCCGAGGCCGAGCGCCGACGCGCGCCAGGCGCCGGCGGCCTTGCCGTCGCGGCGGCGCGCAACCTGTTCAAGCTGATGGCCTACAAGGACGAATACGAGGTCGCGCGGCTCTATGCCGACGGTTCATTCCGGCGCCAGGTCGCGCAGGCCTTCGAGGGCGACTTGCGTTTCGAGTTTCATCTCGCGCCGCCGCTGGTCGCCGCAAAGGACCCCGTCACCGGCGAAGCGAAGAAGATGCGCTTCGGGCCGTGGATGATGACGGCGTTTCGCGTCCTGGCGGCGATGCGGTTTCTGCGCGGCACGAGGCTCGACATCTTCGGCTTTTCGGCCGACCGGCGCCAGGAGCGCGCGCTGATCGCCGACTATGAAGGGCTGTGCGGCGAGTTGATCGCCGGCCTGACGCCGGACAATCACGCGACCGCGATGGCCCTCGCCGCGCTCCCTGAAAAAATACGCGGCTATGGCCACGTCAAGGCGCGGCATCTGGCCGCCGTCGAACCCGAGCGACGGCGGCTGCTCGATCTGTGGCGCGCCCCGCCGGCGCAGATGCGCGCGGCCGAGTGAGCGCGAACCGGCTTTGTCACACCCGCAGGCGTTTGGGCGCGACCAGCCGATAGCTGCGCTCCACCAGGGCCGCGACTTCACGCCAATCGGGGCGCCGATCGAGCCGCATCCCGACCCAGCCCTTCGATCCATAGTAGGGCGGCGAGAAGAATTGTTCGGAATCGGCGCCGATCAGCACCGCCTGCGCGTCGGCGGGGACCTTGAACCAGACCGAGGCGCGGCCCTCGACCACCCGGTCCAGCGCGAAAATCCGTTCTTCGACGCGATAGGTCGGCCCGCGCCGGATCACCACCTCAGTCGCCTCGGGCAGCGCGAGACAGATCGCGCGCAGCTCGTTGGACGACGTCGGCGATTCCGGCGGGTTCATCGTTTCCTCCTCTTGGAGCCGGCCGCGGCTCCTTCAATGGCCGGCGAACGAAACGAGGGTGCGCACCGGCACGCCAAGCGCGCGCAATTTGTCGGCGCCGCCGAGTTCGGGAAGGTCGATGACGAAGCACGCGGCGAGCACGTCGCCGCCCATCTGCCGCAGCAGCTTGATCGCCGCCTCGGCGGTGCCGCCGGTGGCGACGAGGTCGTCCACCAGGATCACCCGCTCGCCCCTGACCAGCGCGTCCTCGTGCATCTCCATTTCATCGATGCCGTATTCGAGCGAATAGCCGACGCTGACCCGCTTGAACGGCAGCTTGCCCTTCTTGCGGATCGGGATGAACCCGGCCGAGGCCTGATGCGCCACGGCGCCGCCGAGAATGAAGCCGCGCGCTTCGATGCCGGCGACCTTGTCGATCTTTGCGCCCGCCCAGGGCTGCACCAACTGGTCGACGGCGAGGCGGAACGCGCGCGCGTCGCCGAGCAGCGTGGTGATGTCGCGGAACATGATCCCGGCCTTGGGATAGTCGGGGATCGAGCGGATGGCGGCCTTGAGGTCGTCTTCGACCGGTGCGGAGGTCATGAACGATGTCCGACGCGGGAATGGACTGGCCGGCCTCCCGCCGCCTGTCGAGCACGACGGCGCGGGATCCAAACGAGCAGGCGGGGTTCGAAGATTTGCATGGCGGGAGCGTCTTTCACCCTCGCGCGGATGTCAACGACGCGCCGAATCGGCGTCGTCCCATTCGGCGCCGCCGGCGCGATTGAAGCGAGGCGGAAAACACTCTACAGCAAACCTCGGGCGAGGGCGCCTCGGGGGCGGCGATGGAGTGGGAGAATTCCCGGGAATCGACCAATATCGAGGACCGGCGCGGCGATGGCGGCGATGGCGGCGGCGGCTTTCAGGTCGGCGGCGGCGGCCTTGGAATCGGCGCGATCCTCGTCCTCGCGCTGATCGGCTATTTCACCGGCATCGATCCGCGGGTGCTGATCGGCGGGGCGCAGATCCTGGTCGGCAATGGCGGCGGCGCGACCTATTCGACGCCCGCTCCCTCGCCGGCCGCGGCGTCGCGGCCGGTCGCGCAGAACGACCCGATGCGCCGTTTCGTCGGCGCGATTCTCGGCGAGACCGAGGACGTCTGGTCGGTGGTGCTGCCGGCGCAAAAGAACGTCGCCTACGTCCCGCCGAAGCTGGTGCTCTACAGCGGCTCGACGCTGTCTCCCGGTTGCGGCGAGGCCCGCTCCGCGATGGGGCCGTTCTATTGCCCCAAGGACCAAAAGGTCTATCTCGACATGTCGTTCTTCAACGACATGAGGAGCAAATACGGCGGCGGCGGCGATTTCGCCTACGCCTATGTGATCGCCCATGAGGTCGGCCATCACGTGCAGAACCTGCTCGGCATTCTCGGCAGGGCTGATGAAGACAAAGAGAACGCCACCCGCACAAAGGCCAATGCGATATCGGTGCGCATCGAACTGATGGCCGATTGCCTGGCCGGCGTGTGGGCGGCCAACGCGGATCAGAAATGGCATATCCTTCAGCCCGGAGATGTCGAAAAGGCGCTGGCGACCGCCCAGGCGATCGGCGACGACCGCTTGCAGACGGCGGCGCGCGGCTTCGCGGTGCCCGACAGCTTCACCCACGGCACCTCGGCGCTGCGCCAGCAGTGGCTGACCGCCGGACTGAAGAGCGGGCAGGTGGACACGTGCGTCGCTTTGTACCCGTAGCCTTTACGATCGGCGACAGTCCGGCGCCGCGCGGGCGGCGATCTCACAGGCTCTCGAGAAAGCCCTCGATCTCGGCGAAATAGCCGTCCCAGGGCGCGTTCGGCGAGCCTTCCGTCCCCGCCGGCGCCGGGCGTGCGGGCCGCGGCGAAGCTGCGAAGCGGCGGATCGTCTCCAGCCATTGTTCGCCGTCGATCGGGCTCAGCGCGACCAGACGGTCGCCGCCGATCTCCCGAAAGCTTGGAATGTCCGAGGCGATCACCGGCGCGCCGGCGGCGAGCGCCTCGACCACCGGCAGCCCGCATCCTTCGGCGAACGAGGGCGCCAGCAATGCGTGGGCGCCTTGCAGCAGCGCGTTCAGGCCCGGCGTCGACAGGCCGGAGACCTCGATCACGTGGTCGGCGATCCCGCGGCAGCGTTCGAGCAGATCGACGACGTTCTCGTTCTCCCAGCCGCGCTCGCCGACCAGCAGCAGCTTGGGGGCCGCCGCGCCGTCGCGCCGCACCAGTTCGCGCCAGACGTTCAGCAGCAGCAGGTGGTTCTTGCGCGGTTCGATCGTGCCGCAGGCGACGAAGTAGCGCTGGCCGGCGAGTTCGCGATCCGCCGGGCGCCGGCGCGAAAAGACCGCGGCGACCGGCATGGGCGCGACCAGGATCGGCATGTCGGAGCGCCCGAGCGCGGCGAGGCGCCGGCGCAGCGCCGCTTCGACGACGCTTGTGGCGACGATCGCGCCGGAGCCGAACGCCGCGAGGGTGGTCATGCGGGCGAGATGGCGCTCGCGCTCGCCGCGCGGAAAATATTCGGGCGCCTCGATCGGCAGCAGGTCGTGGATGAAGAACGCCGCCCGCACGTCCGGGCGCGCCTTCAGCCAGCCGAAGTAGCGCGGCTCCCACAGGGGAAACTGGCCGACGTTGAGATAGCGGGCGCCCTTCGGCACGGCGCGGACGGGGGAGCGGCCGGCCGGAAATCCGTAGCGGGCGAGCCAGCCCGCAACGCCCGCCGCGCGCCCGCCGCGTCCGCGCGCGACATGTCGCGCCGCGGCGTCGCGCGGGGCCGCCGCCGCGACGATCGCCGCGACGATCCGGCGGTAGCTTTCATCGCGTTCGGGATCGTCGTCTTCGCCCCAATGCGCCGAAAGCCGGTCGAGGACGGCGCGCGCGCTCGCCGCCTCGTGAATGCGCGGCCCAAGCAGCGTCATCATGACGCCCATCGGCTGATGCCGCGCCGCCTCGAGAAAATGGCGGGCGAAGGCGAACTCGATGCGGTCGATGCCGTTCGGCGTCCGCTTCAGCACGCGCGTGGTGAGGCGGCTGATGTCATAGGCGACGGGGACGGCCATGCCGGAGCTTTCGTGACGGGGCGCGGCGAGCCTATACGAGGCCGGCGCGCGGCGCATCGCCGTTTGCGCGGCGCGGTCGGGGCGTCAACGCAATGGCCTTATGCTGCGGGCCGTGCTAAGCAAACGGTCGGTTGGCGGGGCGCTCGTTGGTGGCGAACAGGGTGCGATTCAAGCCGCGGGCGCTGGCGCCCCTTCTGGTCTTGCTGGCGCTGGGCGGGTGCTCCTCGGCGCCCACCGTTGGGCCGAGCGCCGGCGATGTCGTCTCGCAGGCGTCTACCGCGACCGCGCCGCGCTATGCGGTGATCGATGTCAACGCCGCCGTTGTCGAGACGCTGCGCAACCGCTCCAACGACAGCTTCGCCGCGCATTTTGGCGACCATCGCCTGTCGGTCGAGCCGCGCATCGGCGTCGGCGACACCATCACCGCGACGATCTGGGAGGCGAGCGCCGGCGGGCTGTTTTCCGCGCCGCTGGTCAGCGACAAGTTCACCACGGGCTCGAACAGCGCGACCATTCCCGACCAGGTGGTCGGGCGCGACGGCGCGATCACCATTCCGTTCGCCGGCCGCGTCCGGGTGATCGGCCTGACCACCCAGGCGGTCCAGGCGATCGTCGAAAAGGCGCTGCAGGGCAAGGCGATCCAGCCGCAAGTGCTGATCAACGTCAGCCATTCGGTCAGCAACAGCGTCACCGTCACCGGCGAGGTCGCGCAGGGCGCGCGCGTGCCGCTGTCGGTCAAGGGCGACCGGCTGCTCGACGTCATCGCGGCGGCCGGCGGCGTCAAGGCGCCGGTCAACGAAACCTATGTCCAGCTGTCGCGCGGCAGGGTGAGCGTGCGCGTCGCTCTGACCCGGGTGATCACCGATCCGCGCGAGGACATCTACATGCGCCCCGACGACGTCGTCGCGCTGATCCAGGACCCGCAGACCTTCATCGCGATCGGCGCCACCGGGATCGACCAGGAAATCCCGTTCAACGCCGAAGGCGTCAGCCTCGCCGAGGCGCTTGGCAAGGCCGGCGGGCTGCTCGACTCGCGCGCCGACCCCCAGGGGGTCTTCGTGTTCCGCTACGAGCCGGCGGACGTCGCGCGCGCGCTGGGGGCCGATCCCGCGCTGGTCAATCCCGGCCGCCTGACGCCGATCGTCTACCACCTCAACATGCGGGACTCCGGCAGCCTGTTCTACGCGCAGCGTTTCCGCATGGCCAACCGCGATCTCGTCTATGTCTCCAACGCGCCGCTGGTCGAGGTCGAAAAGGTGCTGCAGATATTCTCGACGACGGTGCTGGCGCCGGCCGGTTCGGCGGCGAGCATCGCGACCGTCGCCAAGTGACGGCGTCCGCCGCAGTTCCGGAATTTTTTCCGGGAAATCTGGAATTCCGGCCCGTATTTTTCGCGAATTCTCGACGTTTTACGGTACGAGATCGAGCGATTCCAATGGGTTGCGAGGATAAAATGGAACGCCCGCGCCTCGTTCTCGCGGCACTCCCGCCGCCCCCGCCGAGATAGAATTGCCGCAAATCGGTGGTTGGTCAATCTTTTGTTCGGATGGTTCGAAGCCGAGAGGAGGCATTCCGTCGTCGATCGACAGGGATGGCCGTCTTACCGGGACAGGGCGCCCTCTGCGCGACGCACGCGGTGAAATTGGAGGACGCGGTGAAGCCGCCGGGATCGAGCCGTTTCTTCGCTTGGAGCGTGCTGCATTTGGCTTGGCGCGTATCCTGCGTTTTGGAGGTAGTTTGGGCATTCGTTGGGAGTCAAGCGGGTCAGGGTTTGACGGATGGCGTCGCAGATCGCGTCGATCGTTCGCGGCTTGGCTTTTCGCGATTCGCCCTCGAGCTTGGCGAAGACCTGCTCGATCGGATTGAGGTCGGGCGAGTATTTTGGAAGGAAGACGAGGCGCGCGCCGACCGCGCGCAAGGCGCCGCGGACCGCCTTTGATTTATGAGGTCCGAGATTGTCGAGAACGACGACGTCGTCGGCCTTGAGCATGGGGACGAGTTCTTGCTCGACATAGGCTCGGAAGCGTTCGCCATTGATCGGACCGTCGAACAGGCAGGGCGCCTCGACGCGCTCGTTTCTCGGCGCCGCGACGAAGGTCGTGGTTTTCTCAAGGCGAACGCGAAGCGTTCGTCCGGCAATGGCCGTCAGGCGTCGTCTTGTCGATGAGACGCTTGCCCCGCTTCGCCCAGCCGTACAGGCGCGTCATGTTGGTCTTGGTCCAGGTCTCGTCGATGAAGACGAGCCGGGCAGGATTGATCAGCCCTTGATATTCGCGTCATCGCTCGCGGTGGCGCGCGACATCCGGGCGGGCTTGCTCGCGCGCGACCAAGGTCTTCTTTTAAACGTGATCCCTTCGCGTCGAAGGAAGCGAACTCATCATCGATGCGTCCGCCTTCACCCCGCGCTCGGCGAACAGACGGTCGCACAGCGCCTGCTGGGTCAGGTCGGGTTGCGCCGCCAGAGCCGCCTCAATGAACGCCCGGTGCGGCGCAAGCCTGGAAGCTCGATGGCCCCCCGCGCCCACCGGCAGCCGCGATCCAGCGTCCATGAGCCGTCGAATCCGACGGGTCGCCGAAGACTCGCCAATCCCGAACCGCTCCGCCGCCGATCGCCGGCTCATGCCTTCCTTGTCGACCGCATCCAGAACCCGATCATGCAAATCCTGGGAATAGGGTTTCGCCATGCCTGCTGACCTCCGCCCAGCCAGCAAGGCGAATCGAAATTCCCCCGATTCTGGGACCGCCCTTCGAGTCGGTCCAAGAGCAGGACGCTCCAGAGGCCGCATCGCGACCACAGCTTAGCCGTGGCGCATCAGGCGCGTGTGTTGCAGTTGTCCACGACGCCGCGCTTCTCCAGGTTTCCGTTCGTCAACTCGACGATGCTATCGCCGCGGCGGGCGCGCTTCTTACATCCGAAGGGCGCATATTGAAATGAGCACGAAAGAGATTGCTGAAATGGGATGAACTGCTGAATCCCATCGAATAGGCAATCTCCGTAATCGATTGGTGGGCGTGCTGCGGCGAGGTCAGCAGGTCATGGCATCGTTGCAATCGCCGGAGCCGCAACCATTCCGAAGCCGACATGTCCACGAGCCGGAACAGATGGTGGAGATAGCGCAGCGAAACCCCGTTCTCCCGCGCGATCGTGGTCAGCGAGAGATTGGGGTCTTCGAGATTCGCCTCGATATAGACTTTGACCGAGCGCAGGCGTGCATGCTGGACGCTTTGCTCCTCCGCCGATTGCCGATCAGGTCCGGCACTCAGGGCTAAGGCGACGAGGTCCATGAACTGCTCGCCAAGCTTCGATTTCGACGTCTCATCAAGGCCGCAGCCCTCCGTCGCCAGCGTGCCGCAGAATTCGGCGGCGATGCGGCCAAGCCCGCGAGTGACGTCGAAATTCTTGAGCATCGGCGGACGCCCGGAGTCGAATCGACGGTCAAAGGCTGCTCGCGGAAGCTCTATCCAGAATTGACGCGACCTGACGTTGCACTGCAGCTCATAAGGTTCGTTGGCGTAATATAGAGACCCTCTTCCCGGTCGCAGGACGAATGACGTTCCCGCCTGGCGGATATCAACCGCGCCAATGTGCTCTATCCCTATGTAATAACAGTCTTTTCCGAAGCGGCCGATGTGTTGGGCGCCCCGGCGTATGGTTTGGGGCGAAATGACGGCGTCCGTGATGGTCACCCCGCCGAATCGAGCCTCTCGCACGAGCCCGGCGTACTCGACCTCCGATTCCGTCCGGCAGTCGACCTGCAGATAGATTTCACAGATGGCGTCGCGCCAGGCCTGGCGGCGTTTGCCGGCGGCCACGGTCCTGGTGTCGAAGATGACCTCCATGCGTTCCTCCCCTACCGCGCAGACCCGGCCTTGAGCCATTGGCGATCGCCGGTCGCCTGGCAGCCAGGCGGGGCGAAAGGTGAAGGTCGGCGGCGCCCAGGGTTTTTGAACCAAATTCGCCCAAGCGTATCTTTCCGCGCCTCGGAAAAGCAAGACCGCCCTTATCCCTATGCGCCGGGCGGGCGGACAAGGCGATCGCCCTTTTCAGCGCCGGTTTTGCGCTGGGACGCAAAAACCATGCGCTGCCACGCAAGCGAAAGCGAAAGCAGCCTGAGATAGTCGGGGCGACAACAACAAACTCGCGCAGGACGCGCGAGCGCGCTCCACGACGGGGGCGACGATCGGGTCAAACGATGCCGGGATGGATGAAGAGCGCGGTGGTCAGCCAGGAGAAGATCGTGCTCCTGACCGCCGTCGCTCTGTTTTGCGTCTTCTCCCTCTTTCTCAACGGCTTTCTGAGCGCCGGCAATCTGGTCACGTTGGTGCGAGGGGTTTCCATCCTGGGCATCCTGGGCGTGGGGATGGCGCTCGTTGTGATCGGACGCGGCGTCGATCTCACGATCGTAACGACCTACGCGATGTCTGCGGCCTGGACCCTTCACCTCGCGTCCCTGGGCGTCGCCATCGCGCCGTCGCTGCTGCTCGGATTTCTCCTGGCGTTGACCGTCGGCGTCATCAACGGGGTCTTGATCGCTTACGTCGAGATTCCCGCACTCTTCGCCACGCTCGGCATGGCTGCTGTGGTTTATGGCTTCGTTCGCTGGGCTTTGGTCCCCCTCTATGTCGTCTACCTGCCGCCGAGCGCCAATGTCATTGCTTGGATCGGCAGCGGTTTCGTTTGGGGCGCGCCGCTTCCGATCCTGTTTTTCGCGCTGATCGCCTTCCTCGGCTTCCTGTTCCTGCGGTTCACCAAACAGGGACGGTTCATCTACGCGATCGGCGACAATTTCTCGGCGGCGCGCATTTCAGGCGCGCCCGTGCGTCCGGTCATCGTCCTGCAATATGCGCTCTCCGCGTCAATCGCTTTCGTCGCCGGCATGATCACGGCGACGGCGGTCTCCAGTATGAACACCGCCATTTCGATCTCGTCCCTGATCTATGACGTCATCCTCGTGGTGGTGCTCGGCGGCATCGGTCTTTCCGGCGGCCGCGGCGGCATCCGCAACGTGCTCGTCGGAACGCTGCTGATCGGCATTTTGCTGAACGGCATGACCATCATGAACATCGAATACACGCTGCAGAATGTGATCCGAAGCGTGATCCTTCTCGCAGCCATCGTGCTCGACAGTCTGATCAACCCTCGGGACGAGCAGACTGATCAACAGGGCGACATTTAGGACGCCCAAAGGGAGTATGAAACATGCGGCCGAGACAAATGGCGGTGGTCCTGGCGCTGTCGACGCTTACCTCTTTGTCCTATTTGTCGCCTGCTCGCGCGGTTGATTGCGATGGGCTGAAATCCACGAAAATCGCCGACACGACGATCATCAGCACGGAGGCGGTTCCCGCCGGCGACCTCACGACCGACGACAAGGTGACGCGCAAGAACATGCCGGCGTTCTGCCGTGTCCTCGCTTCGGTGAAGGACGCGCCCGACTCGGACGTTCGCGTCGAGCTATGGATGCCGAACGAGGGGTGGAAGGGTGTCTTTCACCTCAACGGCAACGGCGGCTACGCGGGCATCCTCGACTACAACTATGGCGCGATGGAAGCCGCGATCAAGCGCGGCTACGTCTCGGCGGAGACGGACCTCGGCGCGGCGCCGGCGACCCCTCTCGACGGCGACGCTCTCGTCGGCCATCCCGATCGGTGGAAAGACTGGGGAATGCTCGGGACCCACGAAGCGGCGGTCGCCGGCAAACAGATCGCCAGGGCGTTCTATGGCGCGGACGCCAAGCGTTCCTATTACACGGGCTGCTCGACGGGCGGTCAGCAGGGGATCATCGAAGCGGAATATTTCCCCGAGGATTTCGACGGCATTCTCTCCGGCGCTCCTGTCATCAACAGGACGTGGGGGCACGCGATCGCGGTGACCGACTATCAGGCCGCGAACCTCAAGCCCGGACGCAAGCTCTCCGACGCCAACCTCTCTCTGCTCACCAAATCGGCCGTCGCCGCCTGCGGCGCGAAGGCCAACGGCCTCAAGTCCGATCCCTTCATCTCCGACCCGCTGTCGTGCGATTTCGACCCCGCCGCGCTAACCTGCAAAGGCGCCGCGTCCGACAATTGCCTGACCCCGGAGGAGGTCGAAACCGCAAAGGCGATCTATCTCGGCCCGGTCGACAAGAACGGCAAGCCGCTATTCTACGGCCAGTTGCCCGGCAGCGAAGCGGGGTTCTTCAACTGGGGCTTCATCGAAGCCCCCGGCAACGCTCCCGGCGAGCCCGCCTTTGACGGCCTGTTCAAGTGGGCGTTCGGCCCCAAATGGGATTGGCGCACGTTCGACGTCGAACGCGACATGGTGAAGGTCGACGCCACGCTCGGCGCGGTTCTCAATGGCGCCGTGACCGGCGACGTCGCGAAATTTCACGATCGCGGCGGCAAACTGATCTTCTTCCAGGGTTGGGCCGACCCGATCGTGCCGATCGGACAGACCCTCAACTACTACAAGGGCCTCGAGACCCGGTTCGGCGGCGAAGAGAAAACGCAGGAATTCGCCCGGCTGTTCATGGCGCCTGGCATGGGTCATTGCGGCTTTGGCGCGGGCCCGAACCGTTTCGATTCCTCCGCCTATGGCGGAATGCAGCCGTCGGCCCTGGACCCCGAGCACGATATTTTCACCGCGCTCTCGCATTGGGTTGAGGACGGCGTTGCGCCGGCTGAGGTCGTCGCGACGAAATTCGTCGGCGACGACGCCTCGAAGGGCATTGAGATGCAGCGGCCGCTCTGCCCGTTTCCGCAACGCGCCTGGTACAAGGGCGACGGAGACGCCAACTCCGCCGCGAATTTCGTTTGCGCCGTCGACAAGAAGTGACATGCGGCGATCAGGAGGCTGATTCAGCTCATGGCGATCGTGCTCGACAGCATCGTCGATCCGCGGGACGAACAGCCCGCGCAACAAGGCGACATCTGGAACGCCGTCAACTGAGAAAAAGGGAGTATGAAACATGTGCATCAGACAAATCGCGGCGGCCTTCGGCTTTGCCCTCTCGCTTGCCGGTCTCGCCGCCAATGCGCAGGCCGCCGGCATCGATGACCCAAGGCGCGCCGACTATTTCAAAGACTTCGCCGGCAAGACGATAGCCTTCGTGCCGGTGACGATGGGCATCGACCTCACCGAAGGTTGGGCGGCGGTCATGAAGCAGCAGGCCGATCGTCTCGGCATGAAGCTCGAAATTCGCGATCCGCATTTCAGCGCGGACGCCGGCGCGCAAGCGATCACCTCGCTCATCGCCGAAAAGCCCGACGTTCTCGTCGTGCACAATCCTGACGTCCAATCCTACGCGAAGTTGCTCAAGCGGGCCGAGGACGCGGGCATCCACGTCATCCAGATCAACATGCGGTCGAACTACAATTCGGACGTCTATGTCGGGGCCGATTGGATCGGCATCGGCGAAGGGGAAGCGCAGGGCGTCATCGACAAATGCGGCGCAGGCACGAGCGGCAAGGTGGCCGTTTTGCAAGGCCAGCCGACCTCGGGATCGGACAGCGGCATGATGAAGGGCGTCGAGAACGCCTTCGCCAAACATCCGGAGATCAAGATGGTCGCCAATGTCGCCGGCGAATGGGATGCGACCAAGGCGCAGGCAGTTATCTCGACCGTCATCCAACAGAACCCCGATCTCTGCGGCGTCGTCGGATTCTGGGACGTCATGGATCTCGGCGCGGCGGCCGCGATCAAGGAGTCCGGCAAGCCGATCGTCTTGGTCACCTCAGGCGGCGGCGAACAAATGGCCTGCGACAACGTCGAGAAAGGCGTCTTCGAAAAGGAGATCGCCTATCACGTCATGGATCAGGGGCGAGACCTCAACGACATGATCTCCACAGTGCTGGAATCCGGACTGCCGGCCGGCAAGCTCAAGGCGGTCATCTACAGCCCGCAGCTCATCATCTCCAAGGCGACGCTCCGCCCTGGCCTCTGCTGGAGCGCCGCCGCTCTCAAGAAATAGGACGAATGCTCGAACTGGGACTATGGAATCGCGCTGAGCCGCTGAAACGGCTCGGCGCTTTTTCGTCGAACGGGAATGCCTCATGACGATCGACGAATGGGCCACGAGACTGCGTTATCGATATGTGCCCGATCACGTCGTCGGCGAAGTGCTCGGCAGGAAATGGATGGACAATGTCATTCCCATCGTCCTGCTCATCGCGCTGACAGTTTTTCTCGCTGAAACAATTCCCAATTTCACGACGCTTGGAAATCTCTCCGACACATCGCGTCAGATCGGCGAATTTGGCTTGATCGTCATCGGCATGACGATCGTCATGCTGGGTGGCGGCATTGATCTCAGCGTCGGCTCGATCTTCGCGCTCGCCAATGTAACGTCTCTGGCGCTGATCAATGTCGGGCACTGGCCAGTCCCGGCGGCGGTCGCCGCGACGATCGCGGTCGGCGCTCTGGTCGGCCTCGTCAATGGCGTGCTCATCGGTTTCCTGAGGCTTCGGGCCTTCCTGACCACGCTCGTCGTCTTGACTCTCATTCGGTCGATCGTTGAGTTCTTGCTGCATATCTATTCGGTGGAGATCGCTTCGAGCGATGTGGAATCCGACGCCTGGGACTTCATCGGCTCTGGATCGATCCTTGGCGCGCCCTTCAGCGTCCTGATTCTCGCGGTCGTTGCGATCATCGCGCAGGTGGTCCTGACACGGCTGCGCATCGGCTGGCGCATCATGGCGGTCGGCGGATCGCGACGCGCCGCCTATAACGCCGGCATCCCGGTCCGGAGCATGGTCTGCCTGACCTATGTCGTCTCCGGCGTGCTGACGAGCCTGGCCGGGACGCTCTACGCCGCGCGGCTTTCCGGCGCCGGACCCGACACCGGGCTCGGTCTTGAACTCGCTGTCGTGACGGCCGCGCTTCTTGGCGGCAACAGCGTCGGCGGCGGCCGCGGCTCGGTGGGCAAGGCCCTGATGGGCGCGATCATCGTCTCGCTGCTGACCAACGGACTCGTCCGGCTTGGACTTCAAAATGGCGCGTCATCGCTGACGATCGGGTTGGTGCTTGTGCTCGCCATCGCCATCGACGTCAGATGGGGCAAGTGGCGACATCGTTTGCGCGCCAAGGTCTATGTATCGCCGGCCTATCTCGCGTTGCCTTCGCCACCGGGTTTCGTCGCCGGCTCCTCCTCGCCCTATGCGATCAATGACCGTCTCAGCCAGGTCGAGATCATCGGCCTGAACGAGATTGATGGGCCCGAGGACGTCATTCTCGACGAGGCCGGCCATCTCTATTGCGGCGTGCGTCACGGCGAGATCATTCGCTTTTTCGGGCCGGACTATAGCAAGCGCGAAGTCTACGCTCATGTCGGCGGGCGGCCGCTCGGTCTGGCCTTTGACCGGGAGGGCGGCCTCAATGTCTGTATCGCCGGCATGGGTCTCTATCGCGTCGACAAAGAGCGCAATGTCCAAAAGCTGACGGCGGAGACGAACCGCTCGCCTTTCTCGATCATCGACGATTCCCGCATGCGCCTTGCCGACGATCTCGACATTGGCCCCGACGACAGGATCTATTTCAGCGAGGCGACGATCCGTTACGGCTTCGAAGAATGGGTGGTCGACGCCCTGGAGGGGCGCGGCAACGGCCGGATCATTCGCTACGATCCCGCTACCGGAACGACGCGGACGATCCTGCGCAATCTCCTCTTCGCCAACGGCGTTTGCGTCGCTCACGACAACAAGTCCGTTCTGTTCGCGGAGACCTGGGGCTGCCGCGTCAGCCGATACTGGCTCGACGGCCCCAAGGCCGGAACGGTCGAGAGCGTCATCTCCGACCTTCCCGGCTATCCCGACAACATCAATCGCGGGTCAAACGGCGCCTATTGGGTCGCGCTGGCCGGGACGCGAACGCCGAGCTACGACCTTGCGATGACCATGCCGGGTTTCCGACGTCGAATGGCGCGCTGGGTGGCGTCCGACGAATGGCTGTTCCCGAACGTCAATGTCGGCTGCGTCGTCCATTTCGACGCCAACGGCCGCGTCTTGGAAACGCTCTGGGATCTGAAGGGCGAAAACCATCCGGCGATTACCTCGATGCGCGAACATCGCGGCTATCTCTTTCTCGGCGGCGTCACCAACAACCGGATCGGGCGGCTCAAAGTCCCTGGCGCCGATCCGAACTGGACGGGCCAGGCTTCCTACTGGGGAGCGCGCCAGTGAAGGCGCTGGCCAAAGCTCTGGACCGATGGTTCGGCCGCGGCGAGGCCTCGATCAGGACGCCGCCGATGGATGGCGCGTTTCGGCCCAATGATCTCCTCGACGCCGCGACCGTCGTTTGCGAGACCCCGGCGCCCGATGCGCTGGCCGCGACCGCGCAGGGTCTGATTGTTTCGGCCGGGCGATCGCTCAAGCGCGTCGATAAGCCCGAAGACCCGCCGGCGGCGGCTTTCGACGCAGAGATCAGCGCCTTGACGGGATTGCCGGACGGCGGCGCGGCGGTCGGCCTCGTCGATGGCAGAATTGCCTTTGTCGGCGGGCGGCACAACGGAAAGACAATCGGCGCGCAGACCGGCGTTCAATGTGTCACAGCGCTGGCGCCGGCGCAGGACGGCTCGCTGCTCGTCGCGAACGGCTCGGCGGCCCATGGGCCGGCGGATTGGAAGCGCGACCTGATGGAGAAGAACGCCTCCGGCTCAGTGTGGCGGTTCGACCCTGCGAGCGGCGCACGCGCCCAAATCGCCGGCGATCTCGCCTATCCGTACGGCCTCCTCGACGAAGGCGACGCGGTCGTCGTTTCGGAAAGCTGGCGCAGCGCGCTGACGCGTGTTTCCCCTGGCGCTGCCGGGCGCAGCGCGCCGGTGCTGGAGAGCCTTCCGGCGTATCCGAGCCGGCTGTCGCGCGGCGCAGACGGCGCCATCTGGCTCGCCATGTTCGCGCCGCGCAGTCAGCTCGTCGAATTCGTCCTGAGCGAGAAACGCTACCGCCGGCGCATGATCGAAGAGATTGATCCCGACTTTTGGATTGCGCCCTGCCTGCGCTCCGGCCGATCGCCGCTCGAGCCGACCCAACAGGGCGGCGTCAAGCAACTCGGCGTGCTGAAGCCCTGGTCGCCGAGCCGCTCCTATGGGCTCGTGGCGCGTCTCGACGCCGCGTACCGTCCTGTCGCCAGCTTCCACAGCCGGGCCAACGGGCGCCGGCATGGCGTCACCTGCTGCGTGGCCTTCAAGGGAGGCGTCTATTTCGCCGCCAAGGGCGACGGAATTGTCGCCTTTTTCGCTGACAAGGGGGCGACGTCATGACCCCCTCGCCCCGAGCGGAGCAGCCGCTTTTGGAGATGAAAGGCGTCGGCAAGCACTATCGCGGCGTCGCCGCGCTGAAAGACATCGACTTCGACCTGCGTCGCGGCGAAGTGCACGCCATTCTCGGCGAGAACGGCGCCGGCAAGTCGACGCTGGTCAAAATTCTCGCCGGCGCGGTGGCGCCGACCCAGGGCGAAATCCGCCTCGACGGGCAGCCGATCCAGATCGCCAGCCCTTCTCTCGCGCGGCGCCACGGCATTGCGATGGTCTATCAGGAGACCAGCCTCGTCCCGAGCATGACGGTCGCGCAGAACCTCTATCTCGGCGACGAAAAATTCTTCAATCGTCTGCGCGGGACCTATATCGACGCGCAGCAGTTCCTGCAGTCGCTGAACTTTCCTGTCGATCCGACCGCCACTGTCCAATCGCTCGGCACCGCCAAACGGCAGATGGTCGAGATCGCGCGCGCCGTTCGCCTCAAGGCGAAGATCATTATTTTCGACGAGCCAACCGCGACGCTGACGCCGGAGGAGAAGCATCATCTCTTCGCGTTGATCGATCGACTGCGCAAAGACCAGGTCTCGATCATCTTCATCAGCCATGCCTTGGAGGAAGCGCTCGAAATCTCCGACCGGATCACGATTTTGCGCGATGGCGTTCATGTCGTCACCGACGACGCCAAGTCTTTCACGCGCGAGACGATCATCCGTCACATGGTCGGCCGATCGCTCACCAACGAACTCTATGGCCGCGCCGGCGCGCGGCCCGCGCCGCGACCGCCCGGCGCCAAAGTCCTCAGCGTGCAAAACCTGTCGATGCAAAACCAGGTGCGGAACACGTCGTTTTCGATCTTCGCGGGACAGATCACCGGCGTCTTTGGCCTGGTCGGCTCGGGGCGGACGGAGACGGCGAGGATCATCGCCGGCGTCGCCAAGCGCGACGCCTTTCATGGCGGCGACATCCGCTTGGGGGACAGATCCGTGCGCTACCGGACGCCTCGCGCCGCGGTGGGCGACGGCGTCGTCTATGTCACCGAGGATCGCAAGGGCGACGGGTTTTTCGAGACGATGTCCGTCGCGGAGAATATCTATGTCGGGCAAATCTCGAGCCGCGAGTCTCGCGGGATGCTGGCGAGTCGAAGCGAAACGCAGGCGCTCGCGGCGCAATGGGCCAAGAAGCTCAACATCCGGGCGCTAAGCGGGGACTCGCCGGTCATCGAGCTTTCCGGCGGCAATCAGCAGAAAGTGGTGATCGCCAAGGCCCTGGTTCAAAATCCCAAGCTGGTTATTTTCGACGAGCCGACGCGCGGCGTCGACGTCGGCGCCATCGCGGAAATCCACCAATTGATCGGCGCGCTCGCTGACGACGGCCTCGCCGTCGTCGTCATATCCTCCTATCTGCCGGAGATCCTCAGCCTCGCGGACCGCATCCTCGTTTCGAGGCAGGGACGAATCGTCGAAGAACTCTCGCCGGAGGAAGCCACCTCCGAAGCGGTCATGTTCGCAGCCGTGTACTGAAGCGCTGACGTTCGCATGGGCGCCGCCAGTCATCGAGGAGACTCTGCGCTCGCCTCCAGCGCGCCGCACGAGGCGCAGAGGAGATCGACACCCTGAGCTTTGGGACTGCAAGGCCTCAGTGAGCCGCTTGCGTCCGCGGCTGAACGTCCGCTTCGCAGCAGACCTTCTCGTTCCGGCCAACAGGCGACCTCGGCCATCTGGACGGATTTTGCCAAGGATTCGGACGCGCCGAAAGCACGCATTCGTCAACGCTTCTTACTTCGTCGTCTTACGACCATTCACCGCCGACGTTCTGGTCAGCCGTTCCGCCTCCGCCGTTCCGGGCGGCGCTGGTTTAGGCCCTGAAACGGCATACGGGCGGCGGGGCGACGCACCCCGAGCCTGCCCAACGCCGCGCGGAAAGCCGCCGGACGCAAATCGATTGGGCGTGAAATCGATGAATCTTCAAAACCAAACAATAAGTTGAAACATAAACAACCCAGGGTCCCGCTTCGGTGAAAAGCGACAGAGAATTCTTTGCCACTGTGAGACTGCGCAATGGCGGTCGTTGCGGCGAACTGGCTTTCGCGGCCACAGCCAAACTGTTCAAGAATGCGATCGCAGATCGTAATTTTGATTGAAATGGCCAGCGAAGAGTCTAAGGTCGCTCGCAAAAAGATGGCGGGCCGGTTCGGTGATGCGCGGGCGACGTTGTCTGAGACCGTTGCGAAAACACAGAGGTTTCGATGCGCTTTGCGACCGACACCGGAGGCACCTTCACAGATCTCCTCATTGAGGACGAGGGAAAGCTGCATCTTTTCAAGTCTCCCACCGTGCCAAGCAACCCGGTCGAAGGCGTTCTGGGAGCTTTCTCGGTGGCGGCGAAGGCTTTTGGCATTGACAGGAGGGAATTGCTTGGGCGCGGCGATCAGTTCATTCACGGAACGACGCACGCCATCAACGCAATCGTGACGCATCGGGTAGCCAAGACCGCGCTGCTCGTCACGGAAGGTCATCCGGACATCCTTCTCCTTCGAGAGGGAGGCCGCGAGCAGCCCTTCAATCACGCCGTCCGCTACCCCAGAGCCTTCATTCCCAGAGCCCTCACCTTCGAGATTCCCGGGCGGATTGTCGCCTCCGGCGCCGAATGGCAAAAGCTTGACGAAGAGGCGGTGCTAACGATCGTTGAGAAGCTCAAAGCTCAAAGCGTCGAGGCCGTTGCAGTCTGCCTGCTTTGGTCGGTGGTGAATTCCTCCCACGAACGCCGGGTTGGAGAGCTCCTTCGCGAAAATCTTGGCGCCATCCCCATAACGTTGTCCAACGAACTCAGCCCTTCGTTGCGCGAGTATCGCCGCGCGATTGCCTCCTCGATCGATGCGTCGCTGAAGCCTCTGATGGAAGGCTATATCGGGGGGCTTACGCGATCCATGACCGAGGCGGGCTTCAACGGACAGGTGCTCGTGCTAACCTCGCAGGGCAGCATGGTGGACGCCGACGAGATCCGCCGTGCGCCAATTTTGGCGCTCAACTCCGGGCCGTCCATGGCGCCGATCGCGGGGGCCCATGTCTCCGCCGCCGAGTCTCGATTGAGCGATGCGATCGTGTTCGATACGGGGGGCACAACATTCGATGTTTCGCTTGTGCGCGAGGGACGCGTTCCCTTTACGCACGAGAGCTGGCTGGGCCGCCCCTATCAAAGCGACCTGACCGGCTTCCCATCAATCGATGTAAAGAGCGTCGGCGCGGGAGGCGGCAGCATCGCATGGGTCGATGACGGCGGGGTTCTCCACGTGGGGCCGCAGAGCGCCGGAGCGGTTCCAGGGCCGGCCTGCTATGGCTCTGGAGGGTTGGAGGCCACGGTCACCGATGCTGCGCTGACGCTCGGGTATATCGACCCCGATTTCTTTCTCGGCGGGCGAATCAGGCTCGATGCGGCGACAGCGCGTCGCGCGGTGAACCAGAAAGTCGCCAAGCCGCTCGGTCTCGCCGCCGAGGAGGCGGCGATCGCCGTAATGGATGTCTGGACCGAGAATATGGTGCAAGCGATCGCCGATATAACAGTCAATCAAGGCATTGACCCCGCTGCGGCCAGCATTGTGGGCGGAGGGGGGGCCGCTGGGCTCAACGCTGTCGCGATCGCGCGCCGGATGGGCTCACCGACGCTCATAATACCAGAAGTGGGGGCCGGTCTGTCCGCCGCCGGCGCGCTCATCTCCGACGTGGGACGGAGCTTTCGGCGATTGTTTGTAACCAACACGCAAAATTTCGATAGTTCGGGCGTCGCTGCGAAGATCGGCGAACTGCGCGCCGAGGCGGAGAGGTTTGTAAAGCGAACTGGCGTCCTTTCATCACGAACGACGATCGATTTCTTTGCCGAGGCGCGCTACGCCCACCAAGTGTGGGAAATCGACGTCTCGATAGATCCCCTTGAGCTCAGCGCGGAAGATGGCGCCGCGAAGCTGCGGGAGGCGTTTCACAAAGAGCACGAACGAATCTTCGCGTTTCGCGATGCCGCCTCTACGGTCGAGGCGATCGCTTGGCGCGCGCAGGTCAGTTGCAAGGTCTCCCAATCTTCGGAGCTAAAAATTGCGGACGCGAGTGAGCCTGCGGACCCTCATAGGACGAGACCCGCATATTTCGCGTTGACCGGCTGGCTGGACGTCCCGATCCGCCGTTTTGCTTCGCTTCCGATCGGCGAGACCCTGAGCGGCCCGGCGATCGTTGAATCCCGTTTTACCTCTGTCGTCATCAATCCAGGCGCGGCGTTTCAACGAAGCGCGCACGGAAATCTTGTCGTCAGACCTCACTGTTCTGAAAGAGGGGCGCTCCAGTGACCGACCAACTGAACGGCGCTGAAATGGCCGTGCTGATCAACCGTTTCGAGGGCATCGCTCGCAAGATGACCAACACGCTCTACCGCACCGGTCGGTCAGGCGTGCTGAACAGAGCCAGGGACTTCTCCTGTTGCATTGTCACGGCCGACTGCGAGTTGCTTGCGACCGCGGACAGTCTGCCGATCCATGTTCTGGTCGGGCCGGACATGATGGCTCGAACCATGAAGGAATATCATCCCAAGCTCAAACGCGGCGACGCGTTCCTGCACAATTCTCCATACCACGGCGGCTCGCACGCCGCCGATCATGTGGTGCTCATCCCGGTTGTGGACGATGAAGGCGTACATCGCTTCACAGTGCTGACCAAGGCTCACCAGGCCGATTGCGGCAACGCCCTTCCGACGACCTACATGGGCGCCGCCCGGGACGTATACGCCGAGGGGGCGCTCATCTTTCCTGCCGTAAGAATCCAGGAAAACTACACGACAAATGAAGACATTGTCCGGATGTGCGAGATGCGCATTCGCGTGCCCGATCAATGGAAGGGGGATTTCCTCGCCATGATCGGCTCGGCTCGAATAGGCGAACGCGAAGTGCTAAGTCTCGGAGCCGAGATCGGTTGGGATAAACTCCGGTCCTTTTGTCAGCAGTGGTTCGACTACAGCGAGAATCGGATGACTGCACGACTTTCCCTGCTGCCTGCTGGAACGACGTCGGCTGCGAGCACGCACGATCCGATTCCGGGAACGCCTCCCGAGGGAGTTCGCATCAACGCGATTGTGACCTCAACGCCATCGGAGGGCAAAATCCAGGTCGACCTTCGCCGGAATATCGATGCGCTGCCGTGTGGGCTCAATCTTACCGAGGCGTGCGCGCGCTCGGCGGCCTTGATCGGGGTCTTCAACAGCATCGGGGGTGATATTCCCCGTAACGCGGGCAGCTTCCGTCCGGTTACAATACTCTTGCGCGAGGGCTCGATTGCGGGTGTGCCGCGCCATCCGACCAGTTGCTCGGTATCGACAACGAACGTCGCTGATCGCGTCACCCATTGTGTCGCGCTCAGCCTTGCGCAACTTGGCGAGGGGTTCGGCACCGCTGAATTCGGCGCCTTCCTGCCGCCCTCGTCAGCAGTCGTCTCGGGTATCGATCCACGAACGCAAAAGGCGTTCGTCAACCAGATTTTCCTGGGCTGCACAACGGGCGGCGCAACGGCCTGGGAAGATTGTTGGCTTACCTACCTGCACGTTGGCAACGGCGGGATGTGCTTTATCGACAGCGTCGAACTCGATGAACTCTATCAACCGATCATCGTTCGCAATCGTCGGATACTTTGCGACACGGAAGGGGGCGGCAGGCACGTTGGGGCGCCCAGCCTGCAGGTCGAATTTGGACCGCTTGGGGGAGAAATCGACGTCGCCTATGTCAGCGATGGTCGGCTCAATCCGCCACACGGGGTTCGCGGCGGCGCGACCGGTGGCGGCGCAAATCAGTTTCGTCGTCGCGTCGACGGCTCCATCGAGCAATTGGAAGCGGCGGCCACCGTCCGTTTGGCGGACGGAGAGAGCATCATATCGATCTGCTGCGGCGGCGGCGGCTACGGCTCCCCGCTGCTTCGCGATCCTGCCCGCGTTCGCGAGAATGTTCTGGATGGCTGGGTGTCGATAGAGCGCGCCAGAAATCTTTACGGAGTCGTCATAAACGGAACTGGCGAAGTGGACGCAGCCGAAAGCGCCCGGTTGCGCGCAACGCCCGTCGCTACGGCTCGATAGAGCCGGAGTGTGCGCGACGCAACGGGTTCGCTCACCAGGCGCAATATATCATCCAAAGGCGACGCGCCGTAGGCAGGGAAACGTGAGATGGCTTCGATTGTCCCAGGCAAAAGAAGCGTGCCGCTTGTTCGCATCGATTTCCAGTCGATGCAGGACAAAGTGTACGAGCAGATTACTCACGTCCTGATGAGGGGTGGTTTCGAGCCCGGTCAGAAGGTGAGTTCGCGCAAGCTGGCGGCGACGCTGGGGACAAGCGATATGCCGGTTCGCGCGGCGCTCGGCAGACTTCTCGCGGAAGGCGGCTTGATACAGAATTCAAACGGAACCTTCTCCATCCCCCTGATTGGCCGGGTCAAGTTTCGAGAGGTCATGGAACTGCGCGCGCTATTAGAAGGGAGAGCCACAGCAGAGGCCTGCGGCAACATTGATCGAAAAGGCTTCAAGGATTTGCGCGAGTGCTCGCAGGGTCTGGCCGCGGCGATCGAGCAAAATGACATCCACGGCTATCTCGATTTCAATCAACGTCTCAAGTTCACCGTCTACAGCTATGGTCCGTCCGGGACGCTCAGATCGCATATTCAACTTCTGTGGCTGCAGGCTGGCCCGTTCTTACGTCACCTGAATACCGATCTCAGGCAAATGACGGCGGCCAACTTCCATGACGACGTCATCGCGGCGCTCCTGAGAAATGAACGCCGCAAAGCGTCGATCGCCATGTCTCGCGATATTCTGGCCGGAATGAAATTCCTTCTGGAGAACGCGGAGTTCGCGGACGAGGACGCGGTGTCGGTTCGCGAGAGGACAACTGCTGATGTCTGATCGACGCGAAACTGTCGCCGTCGTCGGATGTGGACTGGTCGGCGAAAGCTGGTCGGCCCTGTTTACCGCCTACGGCCACCGCGTGATGGCGTGGGACCCTTCGCCAACGGTCCTCGACGGGTTCGCCAAGCGGGTTGAACGGGCGCGCGCTTTGGTCCGTGAAGTGGATCCGGAAGGGACGAAGCGCGAAGGCGTGCTGTCCATCGCGCCGAAGTTGGAAGACGCCGTCGCTTCAGCGTCTTGGGTGCAGGAGAACGCCCCTGAATCCGCGCCTCTTAAATCCGAGCTCTATGCGGCGATCGAAGAATCGACGTCGAACGAGACCGTCATTGCAAGCAGCACCTCGTCACTGACCTGGTCCGAGTTGTCCACGAGCATGCGCAGGAGGGAGCGCTTCATTACGGCCCATCCGTTCAACCCGCCTCATCTCATGCCTCTTGTGGAGCTTTACGCGGCGGACCAGACTATCCTCGAGCGGGCGACCGAATTCTTTCGAGGTCTTCGCCGCGAGCCAGTGACGCTCCGGCGCGACGCCGTTGGCCATATCGCCAACCGGCTTTCGTCGGCGTTGTGGCGCGAGGCAGTCAACATCGTGGTCGAGGGGATCGCCGATGTGGCGGCCGTCGACAGGGCGCTGGTTCATGGCCCGGGTCTGCGATGGTCCGCGATTGGCGCCCATATGGCTTATCACCTGGGCGGCGGTCCTGGCGGCATGGATCACTACCTCAGGCGCCTCGGTCCGAGCCAGGAGCGGCGATGGCAAACGCTTGGCTCTCCTCGCCTCACGCCGGAGGTCTGCGCGATGCTTGTCGAAGGCGTGAGATTGGAGGCGGCCGGGCGCTCAATTCCAACACTCGAGGCCGAACGCGACCGGGCGCTGGTGCGCATACAATTGGCCATGAAAAGGTCTGGCGATGTCGCCCCCTGACGCGCCCGTCAGGATAGCGCTCATTCACGCGCTGGAGGAATCAATCGGGCCTGCCCGTATGGCGTTCCGCGAACTTTGGCCGGAAGCCTATTGCTTCGATCTTCTGGACACTGCGCTGGCCGTCGATCTCGCCCACAACGGCATTCTCGACGGGGCGATGATCAAGCGCTTTCAGGGTCTTGCGGAATACGCGAGTTCCACTACGGGCGTCGGCGGCGTCGCCGCCGGCATCCTTTTTACGTGCTCGGCATTTGGTCCGGCGATCGACGCGGTCAAGGCGAAATCGTCGATTCCAGTGTTGCGGCCGAATCAAGCGGCCTTCGAGATCGCGCTGGAACGCGGCAACCGGTTTGCGTTGGTGGCTTCGTTCGAACCTTCCTTGGGCGCTCTCGAGGCGGAGTTGCACGAGATGGCGTTCGCGCGCGGCAGATCCATCCACGTCAGGTCGGTCTTCGCGGCGGGCGCTCTGGATGCTCTCCGACAAGGAGATGGCGAAACCCACGATCGAATAGTCGAGGGCGTCGCGGCCGATATCGAACAGGTCGACGCGGTGATTCTCGGACAGTTCTCGCTTGCCCGGGCGCGGGCTCGCGTCGAGCGCGCTTGTGGAATCCCGACTCTTTCCACCCCTCACAGCGCTGTGGACGCGCTCAAGCGAATGATTGCAAGCGATCAAGCTCGATCCGCATCGCGGTGAGGCGTTGGCCACGCTATCTGTCGTGATGGCGTGACAGGCGGAAGAACGTGATCTCGTTGTCGCCGAGGAGGCCCTGAGGTCGGAATGTCAGGATGAGGAGGAGGATGATCGCGAGAGTTATCTCTTGCGCGCCGCCTGGCAGGGAGAGGGTGAATCCTCCGAGGTCGACGCCTCGCTCCAGGGCGATCAGGATTTGCCTGACGCCGGTCACGACGAAGGCGCCGACGACGGCGCCGGTGAGGCTTCGCATGCCGCCGACGACCACCATTGCGAGCGTGACGAAGGTCATGTCGAGCCAGAATATGCTGACTGCGAGGGTGCCGAGGTAATGGCCGTATAAAATCCCTCCGCCCGCCGTCACGAACCCGCTGATCACAAATGCGATCAAGCGCTGCGCCCAAATGTTGACGCCGCTTGCGCGAGCCGCCGCTTCGTCTTCGCGCGCGGCGCGCAGGCGCAGCCCGAACGAGGAAGCGTTGTATAGTTGCGCGATTATGACCGCCGCCGACGCCGAGCAGAGCGCCGTCCACAGATTGACATAGAGCGGCAGTCCGACGATCGAACTCTGGCCCGCGGTCACGCTGTCCCAGTTCTCATAGATGGTCTTGACGACGAACAGCAGGGACAAAAGGGCGATCGAGGCCGCCGCGCCGGTCAGGCGCATGATCGCGGCGCCGCTGACCAGCGCGACGACGGCGGCGAAGGCGGACGCGAAAAACGCGGCAAGCGCGAAAGGGATTCTCGAGTCGAGAAGAAACTGCGGCAGTCCGGGCATGAAGACGCCCCGCATGCCCACGCAACATGTCTGCCAGGCAGAGGCGTAGGCGCCAATCAGGGCGAAGGAGATGTGGCCGAAGGAGACGATTCCAGAATTGCTCATGAATATCGAAATGCCGACCGCCATCACCGTATAGATCAAGGCTTCGGTCGCGATGTCCGTGAGATAGGGGCCGCCGAGAGTCGCCGCCAGGCAAAGAAACGCCATGCAGGCGATCAACAGGAGCGCGGGGGCAAGCCGCAGAACGATCTCCCGCATCAGATGCGTTCTCCCGCCTCGCCGGCGACAAACAATCCCTGCGGCCTGAAGAGAAGGACGACGATCACCAGTCCGTATACGAAGGCGTCGCGTGCGGGACGCAGTTCCGGCGGCAGCAGGGTCTGCAGCAGCATCGACGCCGCGCCCAGAAAAAAGCCGCCGAGAACAGCGCCGGGAAGGCTGCCCATGCCGCCGATGACGGTGCCGACAAAACCGGCGATCGCCAGGGGAACGCCCATCCGGAAATCAAGGACGCCAGTCTTGGCGACGTAGAGGAGCGAGACCGAGGCGGCCAGTATCCCGGACAGGCCGAATGCGAGCGCAATGGCGCGGTCCGCGCGAACGCCCAGCATGCGCGCCATTGTAAAATCCTCGGACGCCGCCCGGATCTCGATCCCGGCTCGACTGCGCCGAAGAAACAACGACAGGCCGAGCAGCAGGAGAAGCGTCACAGCGATGGTCACGATGTCGATGAGGCTGATGCGCACCTTTCCGATAGCCACCTGCTGCGTCAATGAACTCAGGATGCTCACAGACTTGGGACGACCGGTATGGACGAACAGAACGAGGCTCTGGATCAGGTAGCTGACGGCGAATGATGAAATGAGCAACGTAGGCCCGCTGGCGCCGCGTTTGCGGAGCGGGCGAAACGCAAACCTTTCGGTCGCCAGCGCGACGAAGGTCACAACCCCGAGGATCCCCAAAATCATCAGAGGCACAGGCCAGCCGCCAATCAGCGGCGCCGCGAAATCCGCCACCGTTGGCGTCACCAGCGCATAAGCCCCCAGCATGATGAGGTCGCCATGAGCGAAATTGATCATGCGCATGACGCCAAACACCAGGCCGATCCCCAGAGCGACCAGAGCATACTCGCTGCCGAGGCTGGCGGCGTCGATGACAAGCTGGATGACGTTCATGCGGGCCGCGCTCCTCCGAAATAGGCGTGCTCGAACTCCGGGTTGCTGGAGAGAGCGGCGCTGGGGCCTTCAAGAATCAGTCGCCCTGATCTGAGGAGATAGGTGCGATCGGCCAAATCGAGGGCGCGTTTGGCGCTTTGTTCAACGACGAGAAGGGTTACGCCTTCCTCACGCAAACGCTTCAGGGTCTCGAACACGAGGTCGGCGAACAGGGGGGCAAGACCCAGCGAGGGTTCGTCCACCAGCAATAGTTTGGGGCGGCAGATAAGGGCGCGGGCGATCGCAAGTTGCTGTTGCTCGCCGCCGGAAAGCTGGCCCGCGTATCTGTTGTATCGATCCTGTAGAATCGGGAAAAGCGCCAGGACGCGATCGAACTGGTCTCTGGTCTTGAGAACGCCCCCTCGCATCCCGCTCGCCACGACGAGGTTCTCGCGAACCGTCAATCTCCCGAAGATCCGCCGTCCTTCAGGAACGAGGCTTATCCCCGCGCGAGCGATGATCTCAGGCGAAAGCCCACGAATGGGCCTTCCGTCGAACTGAATCTCTCCGCGCGACGGTTCGACGACGCCGGCGATCGTCAGCAGGCAGGTCGACTTGCCGGCCCCGTTCGGGCCGACGAGACAAACGATCTCGCCAGCCGCAACGTGAAGAGACAGTTCGTGAATGGCCGGCGCCTTGCCATAGCGAACCTGAAGGGAGGCCAGGCTGAGCAACACCTCACGCGCTTCCCAAATAGGCGGCGATCACTTCGGGGTTCTTGCGGACGCTGTCGACCGCGCCTACCGCGAGAGTGCGGCCGCCGTTCAGCACATGAAGGCGATCGCAGACCTCCATGACGACCCCGATGTTGTGCTCAATGAGCAGCACCGCGCAACCGAAACTATGGGGAAGCTGACGGATAATTCCAACAAGCTCAAGGCACTCGGAATCGGTCATACCCGCGGCGGGTTCGTCGAGCAGGAGAAAGCGCGGCTTCAGCGCGAGCGCGCGGGCGACGCCGACGCGACGCTCGTCCGCGTAGGACAATTCGCCCGCGACGGACGACGCCGCGTCGCCGAGGCCGACAAACTCCAGCGCGCGGCGCGCTGTCGATCGCGCCTCTCTTCCGGACTTCGCATGGGCGAGCGCCGCGACTTCGACGTTCTCCAGAACGCTCAATCGGCGGAAAAGGCGCACCGATTGAAACGTCCGGGCGATCCCATGCCGCGCCAGTGCATTCGGCGTCAGGCCGCCGACCGACTTTCCATCGACCCGCACCGATCCGGTGGTGGGTTTTTGAAAGCCGCTGACGACGTTGACGAGGGTTGTCTTGCCCGCTCCGTTGGGTCCCAGCAGGCCCAGGATATCGCGGTCCTTGAGCGACAGATCGACAGAATCGAGCGCGCGCAATCCCTGGAAGTGAACGGAAATCGCTTCTGTCGTCAGTTCGGACATGGAAGACTCAAAACGAGACTGCGCCGCCCGGCGCCGGGATGTCGGCGCCGGGCTGACGCGAGGTCACCACCAGGTGACGAAGTCGCCCTTGCGAATGTCATAATAGCCGAGCGGCTCAGCCTTCGAGTCCGTGATCGAGATGATCAGCATCGGACGGTTTTCGTTCGTATGAAGTTTTGGCGTGAAAGTCGTCAGCCCCGCAAGAAGCGGCTCGTCGGAGAGCTTCTCCAACTCGCCGCGAACCTTGTCGGTGTCAAAGCTGCCGGCCCGCTCAACCGCCTTCGCCCATGCCTCGACAACGCTGTAGCCGGTGATCCCTTGCCCTGAACCCGGCCGTTCATTCCACTTCTTTTCGTAAGCCTTGAAGAACGCTTCCGCGTCCGGGCGTGGTTCGCGCACGCCGGCGTCGGCTGAATAGTTCAAGTAGTAGTAATTGCTCAACCCCGGCACCGCCGAATGCCAGGCGCTTCCGTCGCCGCCGGTGCCCTCAAGGATCGGGATTTCGACGCCGGCGGAGCGAAATTGCCGGATCGCGCTCGCCAGTCCCGGCGGAACGCTGCAGATGATCATCGCGTCGGCGGGCTTGCCCAGATCCTTGTAGCGCGAAATCTGCGAAGCCACCGAGACGTCGGCGTTCTTGAAGCTGTCCTCGAGAACCACGGAATTCGCGCCGTTGACCTCTTTCCAGCGGGCGAGGAAGCCGCGGCAAAGCGATTTGTCATACTCGATGAAGGTGTCGGTCAATACGTAGGCCGTCTTCCAGCCCTTCTTCCTGGCCGCCCAGTCCGCCATGATGCGGCCGGTCGCCTCGGCGTCGCTCGCCATTGTGAAGACGTCGTTGCCGATCGTCATGTTGCCATATTTCATGTCCGCGCCACACGAGCTGATCGCAATGACCGAGGCCGCTTGTGCAACCAGCGCGGCCGGCGCGCCGCTGTCAAAGTCACAAGCGGTCATCATCATCTTGACGCCTTGCCTGACGAGCGCTTGCGCCGCTTTCGCCGTCTCGGCCTGATCGGTTTTGGTGTCGATGTGAACCAGGCGGACCTTTTTGCCGAGGAGTCCGCCCTTGGCGTTGATATCGTCGACTGCGATCTCGGCCGCGCGCGTCGGCGAGGTGTCGAAAGCCGCCATCCATCCGCTGAATGAGGTCGGCGCCCCAATCAGGACTTCATCGTCCGCGGCGCGGCCGGGACTGACGAACGTCATTCCAGCAATACCGAGCACCATCAGTTGCAAAGTTATCGATCGCATGACTCACCCTCCTCGTATGACGCCAACAAAATTCCTCTGCCGGTTTTCAACTGTCTTGCGGACGGGCGTGGATCCCTCGCGTTCCGCAAGAATTCAATTCAAACGGCTCAGTCTTCCCACTGCCTGCCGGGTCCGCTTGGCGAAGCCTCCCACAGAGACCAGCCGGGCGTTATTCTCCGGAAATAGTCGTCTCAGTACGCAGACCACCCCCGGTCGACGAACAGAATCGCGCCGGTGACAGACTCGGAGTCGGATGAGGCCAGGAACACCGCTGCGCCAGCCATCTGATCGGGCTTCATCCAGGCGTTGCCGCCGCCGAAGCGCTCGCGCGCCCGGCGCATGAACTCTTCGTTGGTCGCGCGGTAGTGTTCGTTGAGCGGCGTCTCGACCCATCCTGGCGCAATTGCGTTCACCTGAATGTTCTGGTCACGCAGCTCGAGAGCCAGGGTCTTGGTGATTAAGTGAACGGCTCCTTTCGTCGCGCAGTAAATGGCCGATCCCGGGAATCCATTGTGCCCAAAGATCGAGCCGATATTGATGATCTTGCCGCCGCCGCGATCGCGAAAATCGGGCAGAACAAGCTGGCTGAGCAGGAAGACCCCCTTGATGTTCGCGTCGAGCATTTGGTCGATCGAGTCTTCGGTCGTTTCTCCCAGCGGTGTGAGCAGGTAGGCGGCGGCATTGTTTACAAGAATGTCGACGCGGCCGAACGTCGACCGCACTTCTTTGATCGCGGCGGTCATCGACGCGAGCTGTGAAACATCGCAGCCGATCGCCACGGATTTGCCGCCTGCCGCCTGGATTTTGGCGGCGACGCCTTGGCCCGTCTCAACGTGTCGGTTGAATATCGCGACCGCGGCGCCCTCGTTTGCGTAGGCGAGCGCTATAGCCTCGCCGATGCCCTGAGAGCCGCCAGTGACGATCGCTACCTTGCCTGCGAGCTTCAAGTCGCGCTCCCGTTTTGCGGCGTTCGAGATCCGCTTGACCTTATGTCGTGCTCCACCTTGTCTAAAGCTGCCGCAAGCCGTTTCGCGACCTGTTCGATTGTCGTCTCGTCAATGATGAAAGGGGGAGACAACGCGATGACATCGTTGGCCCCGAGCGCGCGAACGAGCAATCCCTCTTCGAGTGCGGCGCGCGAGACGCGGCTTGCGACGCCCGCCTCAGGCCCGAAATGTGCTTTGTCAGTCTTTGAGGCGACCAATTCGAGGCCGACCATAAGGCCGCGCCCACGCACATCGCCCACCAGCGGATGGTCGCCACACGCCCTGCGGATAGTGTCGAGGAGCGAGAGGCCCAGCCGAGAGGCTCTGTCGACGAGATTCTCACGTTCAATAATGTCGAGATTGGCCAGCGCGACCGCCGCGCACAGAGGATGGCTTGAGGTCGTGAAGCCGTGATTGAAGACCCCGATCTCAGCGGATGGCGCGTCGATAACCGACCAGACTTTTTCTCCCAGAATGACGGCGGACATCGGCAGGTACGAGCTTGTGAGGCCCTTGGCCGTGGTGATCAGGTCGGGAACGATGCCGAAGTGGTCGGCCCCGAACCACGCGCCGAGCCTGCCAAATCCGCAAATCACCTCATCGAGAATCAGAAGCACATCGTGCCTTCTGAGCACCTCCTGGATAGCCTGGAAATATCCTTCCGGCGGCACGAGGACGCCGCCTGTGCCCATGACCGGTTCCGCTATGAAAGCTGCGACGGTCTCGGGACCTTCAGCGATTATGAGCTGATCCAATTCGTCGGCGTAGCTCTCTGCGTCGCGCTCCGGATTTCGGTAGACGTCCGGCGCAGACACGTGGCGCACCGTCGCCAGAGGCAGATCGAAGAGCTGATGAACATTCGGCAGGCCAGTCAGGCTGCCCGACATCACGGTCACGCCGTGATAGCCACCCAGCCTCGATATGATTTTCTTTTTCCGCGGCCTTTTTTGCAGATTGTTGAAGAGCCAAACGACTTTCACCGCAGAATCATTGGCGTCCGACCCGGAATTGCCAAAAAAAACCCTCTGCATTCCCTTCGGAGCCAACGAAATGATTCGTTCGGCCAGCAGTGCGCCGGCTTCGTGGGTCAGTCCATTGAAGCTTTGAATGTAGCTCAGGCGCTCCATCTGCTTGGCCACCGCCTCGGCAATCTCGCGCCGGCCGTGGCCGATATTGACGCACCACAGGCCAGCGGCCGCGTCGATGAATTCCCTCCCGACAGAATCGTAGACATGGACGCCGACGGCCCGCTCGATAACGAGCGGTCCGGCTTCGCGCATGGAGGACAGAGAAGTGAAGGGATGGAGATGGAACGCCGCGTCGCGCGCCGCAATATCCGAGTTGCTTCTGATGCTGCCCATTTGCGCTCGATCCGCGATCCGCGATCGCATATTTGCACACGCGGAGATGGATGGCAACAGCGCCAGGATGATCACTTGGTAGAACATCGGCGATCCCACGATCGTGCGACCGAGTCTTCGGATCGGAGGGCGCGGAAGAGAGCTCTCGACCCGCCGCATGTTCAATTCGCCCGCGTCTCGAAGCAGCGCAGCTTTGATTGGGCTGTCTCTGGTGAGCCGCCCAGACCTCATGACTCCCGGTATCAGAGGAATCCGCAGCTTGCGGGCAAGTCGAGGACCATCCTCGTCGTGTCGACGAGGCATAAGCGGGTGTCGGCTATCCACCCGTTCGAGGCGCTCAAATCGACCAACGGCGTGCGATCTTCACGACAGCCGCGCGTCGACATAAAAGCGACGTTTGTCTCGCAATCGCCGATCTCTTCCTCAATCGCTGGCTCGACAGACAAGGCAGGCGCATCTCGACCGCGCAAGGGCTATGGTCTGAACCCCGACTGGCAGCGAGCCTGCGCCCGTTGATCGGTCCGCGCGGATCACCTCGATCAGTCGTAAAGTCATCATCGCCGCGCCCTACGCGGCGGCGCTGTCGGCACTGATGACGCCGCCCAGAAATAGCTGCGCCACCCTCGGGTCTTTGAGGATTGCCTGCGCGGTGTCGTGCATCCGCGTCTGGCCGAGTTCGAGCACGAGGCCGTAGTCGGAAATCTGCAAAGCCGAGCGCGCGTTCTGTTCGATCATCAGGATCGACGCGCCGCTGTCGCGCAACTGCACCAGCAGCGCGAAAGTCTCCTGGACCGTGATCGGAGACAGGCCGATCGACGGCTCGTCGATCAGGATCAGCCTGGGATCGAGCAGCAGGCCGCGCACGATCTCGAGCTGCTTCTGCTCGCCGCCCGAGAGCGTCGAGGCCTGCTGGGCGGCCTTGCGGCGGAGCGCCGGAAATCGATCCAGCGCCGCCTCGAGACGTTCGGGGATGTCTTTGCGATCGGGTCCGGCGGCGACCGCGCCGAGCTCGATGTTGTGGCGCACCGAGAGCTGCGGAAAAATGTTGCGCCCCTGCGGGATGTAGCAGACGCCCGCGGCGATGAGCTCGCGCTGCGACCATTTCGTCGCGTCGCGGCCGGCCACTCGCACGACGCCCGAACGCGGCCGCAGCAGGCCGAATATGGTCTTGAACACCGTCGACTTGCCCGCGCCATTGGGGCCGATGATGGTGGTGATGGCGCCTCGCGCGATCCTCAGACTGGCGCCGTTGAGAATGGTCATCGCGCCGTAGCCGGCGACGACGTTCTCCATTTCGACGATCGGCTCAGTGTCCAAGATAGGCCTCGATCACCGCCGGGTTGGCGCGAACCTCGGCTGGGGGTCCTTCGGCGAGAACCTTGCCTTCCGCCAGCACCAGCACGCGCGTGCAGAGCGACATCACGAAGTCCATATTGTGCTCGATCACCACGAAGGTCGCGCCGCGTTGTTCGTGAAACGCCTTGAGCCGGTCCTTCAGACTGCCGAGCATGGTAGGGTTCACGCCGCCGGCCGGTTCGTCGAGCAGCACCAGGCGCGGGCCGGCCATGAACGCCATGGCGGCGTCGAGCAGCTTCTGTTGCCCGTAAGAGAGACCGCCGGCCAACTCGCCGGCGAGAGGACCGAGTTGGAAGAAGGCGATCATCTCGTCGGCGGCTTCGCGCAATCCCGCGTCGCGCGGTCCGAACAGCCGCGAAAGCATCGAGCCCCGGTGTTCCTGCGCGGCGAGAATCGAGATTCTCGCGCACCGAGAGTCTCGGGAATATCTGCAGCAGTTGAAAGGTGCGGCTGACGCCGAGTCGGTTGAGGTCGGACGGCCGCATGCCGGTGGTGACCCGCCCGTCGAGCCTGACTTCGCCGGCGTTGGGCGACAATTGCCCGAGGATGCAGTTGAACAATGTGGACTTGCCGCAGCCATTCGGGCCGATGATGCCGAGGATTTCGCGTTCGCGCACTTCGAACGACACGCCGTCGACCGCCGTAATGCCGCCGAAGCGCTTCTTCATGCCGGAGACTTCGAGCACCGCCGGCATGTCAGGGACTCTCGATCGAGGCGCTGAGCGCGGCTCTCGCGGCGGAGGCGGCGCGGGCGCGGCGCTGGACGAGATACCGGTCGGCGACGCCGATCAGGCCGGCCGGCGAATAGATCAGCAGCCCCATCACCAGCAGCGCATACAGGATCAGGTAGTAGCTCTCGACGACGCGCAGCCATTCCGGGGCGAGCACGGCGACCAGCGCGCCGAGGAATGGCCCAAGGAAATATCCCGAGCCGCCGACGATCACCATCATCAGCAGATTAAGCGACAGGGAAAGCGTGAAGGCGGGGGGTTCAACAAGGCCGACCAGCGGCGCATAGAACACGCCGGCGAGGCCGCCGAGCGCCGAACCGATCGCAAAAGCCATCAGCGTATAGCGCCGCGTGTCGACCCCGAGCGACGAGGCCCGCAGTGGATTCTCGCGCAGCGCGATGAAGGCGCGCCCCCAGGGCGACCGAACGAGGCCGAATGTCGCGAGCGTGACCGCCGCGAGCGCGAACAGGCAGAAATAATAGTAAGCGAGCGGCGGCGTCGTCGACACGCCGAGGATGACCGGACGGGCGACGCCGTCGATGCCCTCGGTTCCGTTGGTCAGCCAGGACTCGTTGCGGAAGACGAGAAAGGCCAGCGTGGAAAACGCCAGGGTCACGAACGCCAGATAGTGGTGCTGGACGCGCAGCGCGGGATAGCCGAGCAGCCAGCCGATGGCGAAGCACAGCGCGAGCGCGAGCGCCACCGCGGCGACGAACGGCCAGCCTTGCGCCGTCAGGATCGCTGCGCAATAGGCGCCGACGCCGACGAACGCGCCCTGCGCGAGCGAAACCTGGCCGGCGTAGCCCAGCGTCAGGTTGAGGCCGATCGCGGCGATGGTCATCACCGCCCATTCGCTGAGAATGTAGAGCCCGTAGCGGTGAAGTCCGAGCGGCGCCAGGATGAGGACGGCCAGCGCGACGGCGACGCCGCCGCGCGCCCAGCGCGCGCGCGCGAACCCACTCATACCGTCCGCTCCTCCGCCCGCCCAAGCAGCCCGTTGGGGCGCAGCAGAATGATGGCGATCAACAGGAACAGCGGGATCGCGCTGCGATATTGCGTCGAGACATAGGCCGCCGAGAGATTGTCGACCACCCCGAGCAGAAGACCGCCGACGATCGCGCCGCGGATCTGATTGAATCCGCCGACGATCGCCGCGATGAACGCGGCGAGGCCAAGCGTGTCGCCGTTGGAGAATTTCGCCAGATAGATCGGCGAGATCAGCAACGACGCCAGGGCGACCAGCGCGCCGTTGATGAGGAACGTATAGAGGATCATCCGCTCGACGGGAATGCCGATGATGCGGGCGACCGTCGGGTTTTGCGCGGCGGCCTGCATCTGGCGGCCGGTCCGGGTTCGCTGCAGGAAGAGCTGCAGAGCGATCACCGCGGCCAGCGCGACGCCGAGCGCCGCGATGTTCTGCCACGACACCGGCACGCCGAAGATATGCGCGTCGACGTCGGGGGCGATCGAAGGAAAGGGCGAGGCCTCGGCGGAATAGAACGTCTTGACCGACTCTTTCAGGAACGTCGACAGCGCCATTGTGGCGATGGCGAGGGGCAGCACGCCGTGCTGCAGCATCGGGTCGACGAGCAGGCGCTTGAATGCGAAGCCGAGCAGTGCGATCGACAGGGCGAAGCCGATCAGGATCGCCGCCCAGAACGGCATTCCGGCGTGCATCGCCGCCAGCATGAAGAACGCCGGCAGCATGACGAATTCGCCCTGTGCGAAATTGATGGTTTGCGAAGTCTGCCAGAGCAAGGTGAAGCCGATGGCGACCAGCGCGTAGAGCGCGCCAGTCGCCAGTCCGGCAATCAGCAGCGCGACGAAATTGGCCATGGCGCCTCTCGCATCCGGCGGCCTCGAGGGCGCGACGCCGACAAGCGCCGCACGACGTCGCTCATTTCTACAGCTTGGGGAGAACTTCCTTGATCACCTGCTTGCCGTCGACCACTTCGCCGAGGAAGCTCTCGCGATTGAGATCGCCGTTGTCGTCGATCGTCACCTCCATCAGGATGCCCGGCTCCTTGTCCGGCGTAATGGTCAGGCCGTGCAGGGCGGCGGCGAGGTTCTTGGAATCGAGCTTGCCCATCTTCTCGGTCGCCGCCTTGATCATGTAGACGGCGAGATAGCCCTTGATGCCGTTGTGATCGGGCACGTAGTTGTATTTGGCGACGAACCGTTCGCGGAACGCCTTGATCGCGGGGACTGGCGCGTCGGTGGTCAGGCCGACGTGTGCGATCGCGCCGTCGGCGGCGCCGCCCGCCAGCTCGATGACCTTCTGGCCGATCAAGGTGGTCTCGCCGACCAGCGGCGCCTTGACGTCGGCCTTGCGCATCTCCTTGAGAATGCGCGCGCTCTCTTCCTCGTTGAGATAGATGAACACGACGTCCGGATTGGCGCTCTTCACTTTCAGCGCGTCGGCCGCGAAGTCGGCCTGGCCGGCTTCGGTCGAATCGTCGGCGACCACCTTCACGCCACGCGCCGCGAACTCCTTGAGGATCGTGTCGTGGCCGCCCTTGCCGAAATCGTTGTTGACCCACACCACAGCGGCGGTCTTGGCCTTCATGACCTCGGCGATGTATTTGGCGATTTTGGGCATGCTGGTCTGCTGCCCGAACGAGGTGCGAAAGACAAACTTGTTGCCGGTCTTGGTCAGTTCGGCCGCCTCGCCGCCCATGATTTCGGCAATGCCGGCCTCCGCGGCGAGCGGCGCGCAGACTTTGACCGAGCCCGAATAGCCGGGGCCGAGCAGTGCGTAGGGGTCGCTGTCGAGCGCCTTCTGCACCAGCGCCTTGGCGGCGCCGGCGTTGGATTGCGAGTCGGCGTGGGTGACGACGATTTTCGCCCCGAGAATGCCGCCCTTGGCGTTGATCTCCTCGACCGCCAGATCGATGCCGTTCTTCCAGTTTGTGCCGACCGTGGCGCCGGAGCCCGACAATTCCGCGACATCGGCGAGGTTGATCGTTCCGCCCGACTGGGCCAGCGCGGCGCCGGCGATGGCGCTGGCGAAAAGAGCGAGCCCAAAACCCGCCAATCCGGTCTTCATTTGCTTCCTCCCTGAATTCGTCGTTGTCCAGCTTCTATAGCCTGCGGCGCGGGGCGTCCAACGACGCGCGATTCATGAGACTTGCCGCAACGCGATGACCCGATCGAAGGCGTCCGCCATCGCGGCGAAGGATGCCTGGCGGCCAGTGAAAATCTCGAACGCGTCCCTCGCCTGATCGATCGCCAGTTCGCGGCCGGTCATCACCTTGGCGCCGCGGTCGCGCGCAGCGCCGAGCAACGGAGTCCACAGCGGCTGATAGACCGCGTCGGCGACCCAAAGATCGCGCCGCAAAAGCGCGAACGGCGCGGGCGTCTCGCGGCTGGGCGACATGCCGACTGCGGTGGCGTTGACGAGACCCTGCGCGCCGTCGAGCGCCTCCTTGACGGTGGCGCACGGCGTCGCCCTGCCCCGGCGGCCAAGAGACTCGGCTAGGGCGCGCGCCTTGGCGGGCTGGCGGTCGACGATGCGAATCTCGCCGGCCCCGCTCAGGCTCAGAGCGGCGCCGATCGCCTTGCCGACGCCGCCCGCGCCGATCAGCGCGATGGTCTGGCCGGCGACGTCGCCGATCGCGCGCCGCACGGCTTTGGCGAAACCGCTGCAGTCGGTGTTGAAGCCGGCCAGCCGTCCCTCGCACGCCAGGATCGTATTGACCGCGCCGACGTCGGCCGCGGAGGGCGCAACGTCGTCCAGAAGAGGGAGGATGACCTCCTTGTAGGGGTAGGTCACGTTGACGCCGGCAAACCCCAACGCGCGGACCCCATCGAGCATGACGCGCAGCCTGTCGGCGTGCGCGCCGGCGACTTCGATCAGGTGATAGAAGCAGCGGAGCCCCAGGGCCTCAGCGGCCGCCTCATGCATCGCCGGCGACGCCGAATGGGCGATCGGCGCGCCGATCAGGCCGAGCAGGAAGCTTTCGGGATAGGGGGAAGCCATCAACGACCAGTTTATAAGAAATATTGGATATTTCACCAAATGCTCAGATGGTCGTCGTCGGGCGGAAGGGTCGTCACGTCCCGGAGGAGGACGCGCTCGACCTGGTGTTTCGATGCACCTGCTTCAACGACGCGTCCGTGCGGGACTTTCAACGCAACGCCCATCAGTGGACGCCGGGCAAGAACTTCGACGGAACCGGCGCTGTCGGCCGATCGTCGTGACGCCTGATGAACTGCCGCCGACGAAGACCTCGATGGCCAAACTGCCGCGGCTTGAACCGACGAGGTCACCCGTGCGCGACATCAATGTCGAGAACATCACTGAGGCCGTGCGGCACTCCTCGGGCGGCGCCCGACAGGGCCGCCGTTCCTTCCTCAGAAGCTCGCGCCGTATCTGCACGACTATGTTTGCGAAGTGAAGCTCGCGCATGAGGAATGGCTCGCCGCCGTCCAGTTTCTGTGGTTGGCGGGGCAAATCAGCGATGACAAGCGCAACGAATTCCCGCTCCTGTCGGACATATTGGGGGTCACCTCACTGGTCGATCTTTTGAACGCCATCCCCGGCGCGACTGTCGGGAGCGTGCCCGGGCCATTCTATGCGGGAGATTCTCCCGAGGCGCCGTTCGGCGCGGACCTCGTCAAGGACAACAAGGGCAGGGCGGTCCTGCTGACAGGCGTCGTGCGCGCGCCCGGGCATCGGCCGATCGTGACCGAGCTCTTCTTCGACCACGATTCCCTGGCCGATAGCGACGCGGTGTTTGGCGTCAGGGAGCCGCTGGTTCGCCACGTCGAGGAAGCGCGCGAGGTGGGGCTGAAACTGGAGCGCCGCCCCGAACTTAGGATCGACGACGACTTCACCCTCGCCGAGTAGCAATCGCGCGAGCGGGGATCGCGCGCCGCGCGCCGGTTTTTCCGTCGAAACGCCAAAGCCTTCGAGCGACCGCGTCCGCCGAATTTATCCGATCCGGATAAATCAGTGCAACACCGGAAGATTTTGTTTGTTAGCATCCTCGTTGTCGATCGCCAGCGCTGAAGCTCTGGATTTCCGGTCGACGCAGCCGGGAGGCTGCGCGAAGGACATGCGGGCTATTGCAACTCACTGCCCCGGCGAAGCCGACCTCGATCGCGCCGGCGAGGGGGCGGCTTGGCGCGGCGCGTGTGATGCGCGGACCGCCAGCGCCCTGCGCCTGGCGCTCGCTCCCTCATTTCCCGTCAAGGCGCCGCGGATCGCCGTCGACTTGACGCCCGCTGTTTCGACAACTCGGCGCCAGCAATGAAATCGGAACGATGAACAGCGAAAACACAGCATTGATCGTCGGCGCGAGCGGATTGTCCGGCAGCTATGCCGGCGACTATCTCAAGAGACAGGGCTGGCGCGTCGTCACGGTTTCGCGCAGCGCCGTCAGCCTGCCGTGGTCGGACCGCCACGTCGCGGTCGACCTCGATGACGCGGCGGCCAGCAAGGCCGCGCTCTCGGCTGCATCCGACGTCACCCATGTTTTTTATTGCGCGTGGTCGCGGCAGCGCAACGAGGAGGAGAACGTTCGCGTCAACGCGGCGATGATCCGCAATCTCTTCGAAGGTCTCGCACATGCGCCGATCCGCCATGCGGCGCTGGTGACGGGGCTGAAGCACTATCTCGGTTCCTTCGATGACTACGCAAAGGTGAAACCCTACACGCCGTTTCTCGAAAGCAGCGCGCGCCTGCCAGGGCCGAACTTCTATTACGCGCAGGAAGACGTGCTGTTCGAGATGGCCGGCAAGCGGGGCTTCGCCTGGTCGGTCCACCGGCCGCACACGATGATCGGCCTGGTCGTCGGCAACGCCATGAACATGGCGGTGACGCTGGCCGTCTACGCCTCGATCTGCAAGCACACCGGCCGACCCTTCGTCTATCCCGGCTCGCCCGAGCAATACAACGCGGTAACCGACGTCACCGACGCGCGCATTCTGGCCGAGCAACTGCGCTGGGCGGCGACCACGCCCACCGCCGCCAATACGCCGTTCAACGTTGTGAACGGCGACCTGTTCAGATGGACCTGGCTGTGGGCGCGGATCGCCGGATATTTCGGCCTCGAGGTCGGTGAATACCCCGGCCATCCCGTTCCGTTGCAGCAGCAGATGGCCAATGCGCCAGCGATCTGGTCGGAGATCGTGGGCAAGCACGGACTCCAGGACATTGCGGTGGACACGCTCGCGTCCTGGTGGCACAGCGACGCCGATCTCGGGCGGACGCTGGAATGCTTCACGGACATGACCAATAGCCGGACGCTCGGCTTCTCCGCCTACCAGCAGACGACGCGCAGTTTCTTCGACGTGTTCGACGAACTGCGCGCGCGTCGGATCATTCCCGCCTGAACCCACAGCCAGAGAATCCGCATCATGCACTACGTCATTCATTGTCTCGACCATCCCGGCGCGATCCAGAAGCGGTTGGCCAACTACGACGCGCACAAGGCCTACCTCGCCTCCGCGTCGATCAAGATGGTGATCTCCGGTCCGTTGCTGGCGCAAGACGAGGAAACCATGATCGGCAGTTGTTTTCTGGTCGAGGCCGGCGGCGTGGCCGAGGTCGAAGCGTTCAACCGCAATGATCCGTTCGCCAAGGCGGATGTCTGGCGGACCGTTTCGATCCATCCGTTCCTCAAGCGGGTCGACAACCGGACATGAGCAAGCCCGTCGGGATCGCCCTCGTCGGCATGGGCTGGTGGGGCAAGAAGATGCTCAACGTTCTGGCGGCGGCGCCGGCGGACATCCGCGTGGCGCGCGCCGTCGAGCCGAACCTCGACACGGTGCGGGCGCTTTGCGCCGAAAAGGGCGTCGCGCTGTCGGCCGATTACGCGGATGCGCTGGCGGACTCCACGGTCGAGGCCGTCGTGCTGGCCACGCCGCATGCGCTGCACGGCTCGCAGATCGAGGCCGCCGTCGCCGCCGGCAAACATGTCTTTTGCGAGAAGCCGCTCGCCCTGACCAAGGCCGGCGCCGAGAAGGCTGTTCGCCTGTGCCGCGATGCGGGCCTTGTTCTCGGGATGGGGCACGAGCGGCGCTGGGAGCCCCCGATCGCCGAGATGCTGGCTAGGATCGACGCTGGAGAACTCGGGCGCATCCATCAGATCGAGGCCAACTTCAGCCATGACAAGTTCCTGGCGCTCGATCGAGACAACTGGCGGCTGAAGGCCGACCAGGCGCCGGCGGGCGGCATGACCGCCACCGGCATCCATTTGCTTGATCTGTCGGTGCGGATCCTCGGTGCCGCCGAAAGCGTTTTGTGCATCTGCGAGCAACTCTCGTCGGATTTGCCGCAAGGCGACACCGTCGCCGCCTATGTCAGGTTCCGCGGCGGCGGCACTTCCTATGTGTCGGCCTCGCTCGCCAATCCTTTCATGTCGCGTTTCACCGTCTATGGCGCGAAAGGCTGGATCGACATCCGGGACAAGGCGCATGTCGAATCGCCCGACGGGTGGATCGTCACCTCCGCCATGGCGGGCGGGCCGATCACCACGGTCGAGGTCCCGCCCGCCGAGCCGGTGAAGGATAATCTCGTCGCCTTCGCCCGCGCCGTCCGCGGCGCCGGGACTTATCCGATCACCGCGGCGCAACTCGTCGACAATATCGCGTTGCTCGAGGCGGTCTTCGCATCCGCGTTGAGCGGCAAGATCGAGGCCGTGGCCTGATCGGCCGCGGCGACCAAGGGAGGGAGCGATGAAAGCCCTGATTTTCGACGAACCAAAGAAACCGGTCGTCACGCAGGTCCAGACGCCGTCGATCACCGACAATGAGGTGATGATCCGGTCGCGCCGCGTCGGCATCTGCCACTCGGACTACGAGCTTCTCGCCGGCCAGTACATCATTCCGATTTCCTATCCGGTCACTCCCGGCCACGAATGGGTCGGCGAGGTGGTCGAAATTGGCAGGAACGTCACCGGCCTGACGCGCGGCGATCGGGTGGTGGGCGAATGCGTCATCCAGACACCCGAGCGCATCCACCACTTCGGCTTCTCGATGGATGGCGCCGACCGCGAGTTCTTCGCCGCGCGTCCCGAGTGGCTGCACAGGCTGCCCGACGCGGTGGACGACGCCAAGGGCGCGCTGATCGAACCGTTCACCTGCGGCTATTACGCCGTCATGCGCCATGGCGGGACCAACGCCGCCCAGACGGTGGTGATCTCGGGGGGCGGGACGATCGGCCTCGTTTCGGCGGCGGCGGCGATCGGCATGGGCGCGCGGGTGATCGTGATCGATCCGGTGGCGCTGCGCCGGAACATCGCCAAGCGGTTAGGCGCCGACGCGACAGTCGACCCATCGGCGGGCGATCCGATCGAGGCGGTGCGAGAGCTGACGCATGGCGGTGGAGACCTTGTGATCGAGGCGTCCGGCCATGCCTCGTCGCTCGCCAACGTTTTCGAATACGCGCGGCCGGAGGGTCGGGTCTCGATGGTCGGCATCAACATCGGTCAGAAATTCCCGGTCGAACTCGGCAAGATCCAGATGAAGAACCTGACCGTCCGCGGCTGCATCGGATCGCCCGGCGTCTGGCCTGACGCCATCCGCTTCCTCGAGCGGACCGGGATCGATCTGTCGCCCATCCAGACCCACAGCTTCCCGCTGGATGACGCATTGAAGGCGCTGGAGCTGGGAAAGAACCCGAGGGAAGCCGTCAAGGTCACGCTTGAGATCGCCTGACCCGTCCGGGTCGGTCTCAACCCGAGAGACAGGACCGTGAGCGCGTCGCAGCAAAGGGTCGAACTTCAGGGGGTAGACTGGGGCAGCCGGCGCCTGGTCCCTATGCAAGAGAAGCCTTTGAAAAGCCGTCCTGGAAGCTGCGGGGCGTGAGAACAGGCGGATGAAAGCCACCGGCGGCAAGCCAAGCGGCCGACCCCTCGCGCGACGAGTTCTCTATGCGTCGGGCGAAGTCCGATCGGCGACGGTCGTGGCCGTCCGTCCGCGGATCGCGCGGTAGGCGTCGGCTTCGGCGTCGGCGAGGGCGCGCTTGGCGGGCTTGCCCTCGAAGACCGCGGCGAACACTTCGTTTCCGAGCGCGCGCTCGATTTCGATATATTCGGGCAACGGCGGGCGCGACCAGGTGTTCAGTTCATTTCGCCGGGCCATGCGATCGATGAAGCTGACGATCGGCGACGACGCCAGCGCCTCGGGGTCGGCGCAGACCGAAAAGCGCGGCGCGACCGGGAAGCCGTTGCGCACATGCGCCTTCATCGCCTCCGGCGAGGCCATCCATGCGATGGCGTTGACGATCTCGCGCTTGCGGTCCAGAGGCGCGTAGGCGGGGATCGTCAACAGAAATCCGCCCACCGGCGCCGTGACCTGTCGGCCTCTCAACACGGGGGGCGGCAGGTAGGCGACGCGGCGCTTCACCTTCGAGCTCAATTCGTGCTCGAGGCGCGCCGCCCGCATCGTCCAGGCGTAGCTCATCGCGGCGTGGCCGGCCATGAAGCAGGCGAGGTTGCGGTCCGCGTCGAAGGTCTCGACCCCGGGCGGCGAGACTTCAGCGAGCTGGCGCATGTAGGCGAGCGCGGCGAGGCCCTCGTCGCTGTTGATCCGCAATCGCAGGTTTTTCGGGTCGAAGTTGTCCAGCCAGTTTTCGTTCTTGCGCGGGATATCGATGACCGAGCCCTGCGAGGAGGCCAGAAAGAACATGAAGGCGTGCGCGATGGTCATTCCGCGCGCGCCGTTCCACGAGACGCCGGTACTGTTCGCGCTCGGGCCGGTGCATGGCGCGGGCCGCGGCGATCGTCTCATCGAACGTGCGGGGATAAGCGAGGTTCGCATCCTCAAACAGATCGCGGCGGGCCGTCAGGATCTCGATGGTGCAGTAGATCGGGATGCCGTATTGCCGCCCGTTCCAGCGCCCGGTGTTCCAGACCGAAGGATGGAAGTCGAGCGGGTTGATCGGCGCTTGCGGCAGCACGTCGTCGAGCGGGGCGAGCAGCCCCGCACCGGCGAACCGGCCGAGCCACGGCATGTTCACCGACACCACGTCATAGGCGGTGGAGGGGTCGCTCAACGCGACTTCCGCCCGGTCGTAAAGCTCGGGGAGATGGCGCAGGTCGAAGCTGCTCTTGCGGCCGATATCGTTACGGAAATCGGACCACATGTTCCGCATCGAAGCAAAGTAGTTGTCGTCGTGCAGCAGGAAGCGAATGTTGCGCAGCGCCGAGGAGCTGATGTCGCTGCCTTGCAGGGGCGCGATGATATGCGCGGCGAAGTAGGAGCCGCCGAAGTAATATTCCTCCGTCTCGCTGCCCGAGCGCAGGCCGAAGGTCTTCGCAAGGTGAGCCTTGACCTGCGTCGCGTAGTCCTCGAAAGCGGTCAGAAGCGAAGGGCTGGGCGCCAGGAAGGCGGTCTTGTGACGCGGTCCGCGCGGCACCCGCGTGATCTGGTTCTCGGCGATCATCCTGGCGATCAGCCGGTTGCCCGTGCCGTATGTCGCGCCGGACAGTTCGATCAATGTGCTGGTGTCCATCTGGCGCTGCTGGAGTTGGCTGTCCACCAGCTCCAGCACGATGTTCCAGTAGGGGTCCGGCCGCGCGCCGGGAATGCCGGCGTCGAATGGCTGGCGGATTTTGCGCAGAAAGTCGATCACCCGCGAGAGTTCGTGATCCGACAGTTTTCCCGGTGTCCGCGTCATCCCCGCCATCCTCGCACGCCCGGCGGTCAGGCCATGTCGGCCAGCCCGCCGGTGATGCGCATCCACTCGAAGAGCGCGAAGAAATCTTTTTCCGAATATCCGGCGTTCGAGGCCGCCGTATATTGCTGGAGAACGAGATTGGCGACGAACATCGGGATCTGCTTGTCGCGCGCCGCATCGGTGATCAGGGTGAAATCCTTCATCATCTGCTGGACCGAGAAGGCGGGGCTGAAGTCCATCTGCGCGATCATCTCGCGCTTGTAGTCCAGCAGCGGCGAAGCGACCGCGCTCTGCGAGATCACCTCCATCATCTGGCCTGGCGAGAGGCCGCCTTTCTCGCCCAGCACGAGCGCCTCGCCGAGCACCGAGGACATCGCCCCGACGAGAGCGTTCAGCACGAGCTTCATGTAGCGCGCCTCCTCGCCCGGACCGAGGTAGAACTTGCGCGCGGCGAGCACGTCGATGAGCGGGCTGACGGTCTCCCACGCCGCCGCATCGCCCGAAGCGAGCGCCGTCAGCTTGCCCGTGCGGGCCAGCGCCGTGCTGCCCGAGATCGGGCAGCGCAGGTAGGCGACGCCGCGGCGCGCCAGATCGCGGGCGACGCGCGCCGAGACCTGCGGCGAGACGGTGCTCATCTCGACGAGAATTGCGCCGGTGGCGATCTGCGGCAGCAAGCCCGATCGATCCTCGGCGCCGAAGATCATTTCGGTCAGCACCGCGTCGTTCGGAATGGTCGAGAAGATAATCCCGCACCGCGCGGCAAGCTCGCCTGGCGTCGCCGCCACCGTTGCCCCGCGCGCCACCAGGCTCGCCCGGTTTTCGGCCACGGGGTCGCAGATGGTCAGGACGTGGCCCGCTTCAACCAGCCGCGTCGCCATGGGATTGCCCATTTTACCCACGCCGATCCAGCCGACCACAGGCTTAAGCTCTTCAGGTGTCGCCACGCACTTCGCTCCGGACGTCGCTTTTGTGCGAAAGGATAGTCCTGAGATTGTCGGGACGTCGAATGCAATTTATCCGGAATGGATGAAATAGTTCGCGCCGGGGGTTCTCCACTTTGTTAGCCGTGTTGCCGGCGGACCAGGTTCCACGCGAGCGGACGGGCCGACCGGCGCTTTGGGAGGAATCGGATGCGTCTTCGCAAAGCACAGGAGGATTCGCTCCGGGCCGACGCATTTGGCCCTCAGTCGCCGTGACCAAGGGTCGTCCCTTGCAAGAACCGGAAGGAGAATCTCGTGCGTTTGTCCTTGTTTCAGCCCGAGTTTGCCTATTCCGCCTCCCCGCAGCGCGTGGTGTTTGCGCCGGGCGGCCACAACCGCATCGCGGCGGAGGTGGCGGCGCTCGGCCGCAAGCGAGCGCTGGTGCTGACGACGCCCGAACAGGCGGCGTCGGGAGAGGTTCTCGCAGGGTCGCTTGGAGGGGCCGGCGCGGGCGTCTTCTCCGGGGCCACGATGCACACGCCGGTCGAGGTGACGGAGCGCGCGCTTGGCTTCCTCCACGAGACCGGGGCGGACTGCCTCGTGGCGATCGGAGGCGGCTCGACGATCGGGCTGTCCAAGGCTCTCGCGCTGCGCACCGGGTTGCCGCAGGTGGCGATCCCGACCTCTTTCGCCGGCTCCGAGGCGACGGGCATCCTGGGCCAGACCGAAGGCGGCAAAAAGACCACGCTGACCGACCCGCGCGTGCGGCCCGCGGTGATCCTCTACGACGTCACGCTCGTCCGTTCTTTGCCGAGCCCCCTGATCGTGTCGAGCGGGATGAACGCCATCGCCCATGCGGTCGAGGGACTCTATGCGCGCGACCGAAACCCGATTTCGTCATTGATGGCGCTGGAGGGGATCAGAGCGCTCGCCTCCGCCCTTCCCAGGCTGACCGGCGGCGCGCCCGGCGACGCCGACTGGGGCGAGGCGCTCTACGGCGCCTGGCTTTGCGGAACAGTGCTGGGGCAGGTGGGGATGGCGTTGCACCATAAGCTCTGCCATGCGCTCGGCGGCGGGTTCAATCTGCCACACGCCGAAACGCACGCCGTCATCCTGCCGCACGCGGTCGCCTATACCGAATCGGCGGTCCCGGACCTTCTGCGCCCGGTCGCCGACATCTTTGGGACGGCGACCGCGCATGCCGGCCTCACCAGCTTCGCCCGCCGGATCGGCGCGCCCGCCAGCCTCGCCGCGCTGGGATTGACCGCCGCCGACCTGCCGCGCGCAGTCGACCTGTCGACCGCCAACCCCTATTGGAATCCCCGACCCGTGGAGCGCGAGGCAATCGCCGCGCTGATCGCGCGCGCGTTCGCGGGAGAGCCCGCCCAACCCTGAGAAAGGCCCGACGATGACCCGAACAGCCCTCGACGCCGGCGCCTTCCGCGAGGAGACCTCGATCGAGATCGTCAACGCCCGCCACGCAGGCAGGCCGTACGCCATCGAGGCGTCGGGCAGAAATTCAAAGTCGCTCTCGCGGTAGGCGCTGTCGCGTTCTGTTCGCGCCCGTGGCGGCGCCTCTCAAGACAACGAAAGGGAGAACGAAATGGGAGAGCTTGCGGACAAGGTGGCGATCATCACGGGAGGCGGCGCGGGGATCGGTCGCGGGATCGCGACGGTGATGGCGCGTGAAGGCGCGACAGTGATCTGCACCGATATCGTAGCGGCCAACGCCGAGGGCACGGCGGCGGCCATCAGGGCCGCGGGCGGGCAGGCGGTCGCGCTTCAGCAGGATGTGACCAACTGGCGGTCCTGCCAGGAGGTCGCCGCCAGGGTGATCGCCGATCACAGTCGCATCGACATCCTTGTGACCAATGCCGGCGTGTCGAAATCCGTGCCCATCACCGAACTCGACGAGGCGGAATGGGATCGGGTCAACAACGTCAACATCAAGGGCGTGTTCTTCTCCTGCAAGTCGGTCATTCCGCACATGATTGAACGGAAATACGGCAAGATCGTCACCATCTCGTCGATGGTCGGCAAGGAAGGGATTCCGCTCTTCGCCCACTACTGCGCCTCGAAATTCGCGGTGATCGGGCTCACCCAGTCGCTGGCCAAGGAGTTGGCCCCGCACAACATCAACGTAAACGCCGTCTGTCCGGGCGTCGTGCGCACCCCGCTCTGGGAGCCGCTGCTCAAGCAACTGTCGGCCAACAAGGGAATCTCCGAGGAGGAGGCCTGGGGAGAATTCGTCGGGGGAATTCCCTTCGCCCGCCCGCAGCAACCCGAGGACATCGGCGAGGCCGTGGCTTTCCTGGCCTCGGACCGCGCGAAGAACATCACCGCCGAGTCGGCGAATGTCTCGGGCGGGCAATTCAACTGGTGAGACGCCCAATGAACAGAGGAGAGAGAAATGACCGAACAATTGACCGTCATCGCGCATCTGCGCGCCCTCAATGGACAGATCGAGGAAACCAGGGCGTTCCTTTCGGGCCTGGTCGCGCCGACCCGCGCCGAGCCGGGCTGCGTCGAATACTGGCTGCACCAGGACAACGACGATCCGGCCGAGTTCACCTTCTACGAGAACTGGACCAGCCGCGCGGAGTGGGACAAGCACATGGAGCAGCCGCACTTGCAAAAATTCGCCGCGGTCAAGGACAAGATGTTCGAACTGCAGAAACTGCGGTTGATGACCATGATCTGCGACCCGGCGTCGAAGCGATGAGCAGTGCTCCGCCAGGGCTGGCGGGCGCGGACGATGTGGGGTTCACCGTTCCCGGCATCGAGGCCGCGACTCGCTTCTTCGTCGATGTGATCGGCTGCGCGCTCGTGTTCGAGATCGGGCCGTTCCTCCGCTGATCCATCGCCTCTCATCACATCACATCAGGGCGCTCAGCTGCGCGGACAACACTACGGGCTTCAGGACCAATTCGAGTGCGCGCCGCCGCGCCTGCGGGAGCGTCCGACGAAAGGCTGGCCCGTCGATGGCCGCGAAAGAAATCCGATGCCTCTGGTCACACTTGTCGACGGTCGGGAACTCAACGAGTGTCAACCTTGTGTCGCTCGAACCGCCTGTCGCCTCAGTTCGTTTCGCAACGCCATGTGAATCAGATGATTCTGCCTGCGACAAAACGGGTCCTGGAATGGATTTCGATCTCTGATAGGGCTCTGGGACCTGGAGCTTCGACAGGGCGCGCTTGCCGTCCGGTTCTTTTGGTCGCGGCCGATCGTCGAGCGCCGCTCGATATCGTTCAAAGAAACGTATTGCGGCGCCTGAGTCGGCGAATATTCAGGGAATAACGGAAGAAAAATCAGCATGACCTGTTCGATCGATTGCGTGGTCGAGTGTTCGAACCATCTTGGCGAAAGTCCGATCTGGGATGTCGACGACGGACGCCTCTATTGGGTGGATGGCACTGGCCGGCGGGTTGGCAAGCCGGCGATCTGGCGACTGGATCCGAAATCCGGAAAGGTTGAAAAATGGAATCTCGATCGCGACGTGGGCGCCATGGCGCTACGCCGCGACGGTGGCGCGCTGCTTGCTCTCGACGATGGATTCTACTTTTTCGATTTCGCCTCCGGCCGGCTCGATCTCATCGCGCATGTCGACGCCGAGCAGCCCAGAACACGTCTCAACGACGGCAAATGCGACCGTCGCGGTCGGTTCTTCGCCGGCGGCATGGATGACAAGGAAGAGCTCAAAATCTGTGGCTTGTGGCGCCTCGACCCCGATCTTTCCGTCACGAAGGTCGATGAAGGGATCATTTGTTCGAACGGCCCGTGCTGGAGCCCCGACGACAAGACCTTCTATTTCGCTGATACATTCCAGGATGAAATCTGGGCCTATGACTACGACATTCAAACTGGCGGGGCGTCGCGGCGGCGGCTGTTCGCCAGTTTGAAGGACGACCAGGGCGTCGCCGACGGATCGACTGTCGACGCGGAGGGATATCTGTGGAACGCGCAATTGATTGCGGGCGAACTGGTGCGCTACGCGCCCGACGGCAGCGTCGACAGGCGCATCGGCATGCCGGTCCGAAACATCACGAGTGTTATTTTCGGCGGCCGCGAGCTCGACGAAATCTACGTCACCTCAATGGCGCGCGTTAAACATCCCGCCGTCCACGATCGCTTTGCGGTGGAGGCGAAACCTCAGTTCGGCGCCGGTCATCTCTATCGGATTCGCGGCTTGGGGATACGCGGCGTTCCCGAACCGCGCTTCGCTGGATGAGCTGAAATTGCGAAGAGTCGATCGCCCGCCGAGGCGGTGATCAATCTCAGTGGGCGGCGCCGGTCTGATGGCGCCGACGCCCTGCCCATCGCTCAACGCGCGACGGCTCCGATCCCGAACATCTCCATCATTGCGGGCAGAACGCGGCCGTTCGTTTCCGCAAGACACTCGTCCTTACGCGTCGCGCGGAAACTGCATCCCGGGAAACGGAATTTTGCGCGCAGAGACTTTGGGCAAAACGGCAGGCTCATTCAGCCAGGACATCGTCCAATCGCCAGGGGAGACTGGACCGCGGTCCGCCAACCCGTGGAACTGTCGGGTTTTTCAAATCCGCCGTCGTCGCGCCAGTCCGGGGCGACTGGCTGGTGGCGGAGGCAGTCTGTGAAAGTGTGTCGAAGAGGAACCCCTGCGCGGCGATAACGTAATCGTCTGAAAGAAGAGGATAGGTGGGCTCCGATCACAGGGTCGCGCCGGAGGCAAATCAACAGGGCACGAAAATGGATGAATCTTCAAAACGAAACAAAAAGTTGGAGAGTCAACAACCCTGGGTCCCACTTTGGTGAAAAGTGACACCTTGATGTTCGTCACTTTGACGATGGCGAGCGGCACCAACTCGTACCGCAGCATCTGCACCGTTTAAGGCAAAGGCTGCGCCTTCGGCGCTGCGCGCGAGGATGCGACGGTTCTGGAGCTGGCGAAGCGGCACGACGAGCATCCACGAAACGATGAAGGAATGGGTTGGAGGCAGGGCCGGGCGGAGCGCGGACGGCCGAAGCGTGGTCCTTTACACCGCGCTGGGACCGGAGACAGGCGCGCGGCACGCGATCGGCCGAGCTCTGGGGGACATCCAAGGCGCGTTGATAGAACGGGCTGTTCTGCGCAGGGCCGTCATCGCCGGCGGCGACACATCGAGCCACGCCTTGCGTCGGCTCGGCGTCTACGCGCTGACGACGCGCCTGCTGCTTCCGACGACACCGGGCTCTCCCCTTGTCTCGCCCACAGCGATGAGAGGGCGTTCGACGGGCTGGAGATTGCCCTCAAGGGCGGACAAGCCGGAGGCGATGACTATTTCGAAAAGATAAGATCGGGTACGGTCTGACGCTGAACGCAGGTGACCGACCGATCCGTCATTGGCCGCTAGGGCAAGCGCTGGCGCGAACCAGAAGTTCGGCTTGGAGTTCGATTTTATGCTATTCGGCGTGGGGTCCGAGAGCCGATCGGCGACGCAATCCATCAATAAACATAGAAGGGCGGGGTCAAGGGTCGGAGCCGACTCGCTGGCGGCGCGCCAAAGACAGCGGAGCTTGCCGTCGACCTTCACTAAGACCTCGACGTTGCGCAACGACAGCGCGTATCTCGCCTACATTATCACGACCAGACGGATGACCCCCGGCGAGCTGTTGAAATGTCGGAACGGGTTGCCCATGCCCGAAGCCTGTCATGGCCAGAGGCGCTGCCAGCATTTGGTTCGACGGAGCCTTCTGGCGAGGATCTCGAGGACTCCCAACCGAACGTCTCACGGGATTGATGCTCCTCACCCTAGGGCGACTTCCGCTCGGTTTTGTTTTCACCCGATTGTCGTCCGGTCAGATTTCCGCCGTGTGAGACTAGCTTCTGGTGCCGAGCCGCGGAAGTACTCACGTCTTGCCGAGGCTCAACCGAAACAATTGGTAGGAATAAGGCGGGAGTTTCGCGTTCAGCGTTTTGTCGCTGACCGCGGCGCCTGATCCTTTCTTCGGCGTCACCGCGTCGGGGTTGTCTCGGGTATTCGCTGCCTCAAGGTTCGCATGGGCCATCACTTGATGGTCGATCAGCCTCGCCGCGCCGAAGCCTTGCAGATCGAGCACAAGATCGAGCGTTTCGTCGCCGTGCCGGTTGACCGCAAAGAAGGTCAACGCTCCGCCTTCTTCGTCGTACACGCCAGAAATGTCGAGATACGGCACGTTGTCGGCGACATCGGCGTCGTAGCCGGGGGCCTTGACGGCAAGCCGGAGCGCGACGCCGCGCCCGTACCGGGAGGCGAAGTAATAGGGGTAGTAGATCGTCTGGCGCCAAGCCGCGCCCTTCGGCTCGGTCATGATCGGCGCGATGACGTTCACCAGCTGCGCGATGCAGGCGATCTTGACGACGTCGGATCGGCGAATGAACGTGTTGAGGATGCAGCCGACCTGCAACACGTCCTCGAAATTGTATACGTCCTCGAGCAGGCGCGGCGCATGCGGCCAGCCCTTGGCGCCGCCGAGAATCTCGCGGTCCTGCGCATTGGAGTGATACCAGACGTTCCATTCGTCGAACGAGATGGTCACAGTCTTGCGACTGCGTTTGCTGGCGCGCACGAACTCGATCGTCGAGGCGATCGCGCTGATGTAATTATCGAGCTTGTGGTTGAGCGCCAGATAGTTGGCGGTGTTCCTGGACCGGTTGGCGAAATACATGTGCAGCGAAATGTGGTCGATGGCGTCATAGGTGTGTTCGAGCACGACGCGCTCCCACTCCGGATAGGTCTTCATGTCGGAGTTGGAGGAGCCGCAGACGATCAGCTCCAGCGACTTGTCGAAGGCCCGCAGGGTCTTGGCCACTTCGTTGGCGAGGCGGCCATATTCATGGGCGGTCTTGTGGCCGACCTGCCAGGGGCCGTCCATCTCGTTTCCCAGGCACCAGTGTTTCACGCCAAAGGGTTCGGCGTGGCCGTTCTTCTTGCGCAGATCGCCCCAATGGCTCCCCGTAGGCCCGTTGACGTATTCGACGAAATTGCGCGCTTCATCGAGGCCCCGCGAACCCAGGTTGATCGCCAGCATCATTTGCGCATCGACGCTCCGGCACCAGTCGGCGAACTCATGGACGCCGACGGCGTTGGATTCCGACGTGTGCCAGGCGAGATCGAGCCGGGTCGGCCGCGTCTGGCGCGGTCCGATTCCGTCCTCCCAATTGTAGGCGGAGACAAAATTGCCGCCGGGATAGCGCACCACGGGAACCTTGAGATCGCGGACGAGTTCAGCGACGTCGCCGCGCATGCCGCTGACGTCGGCGGTCGGATGGTCGGGCTCGTAGATACCGCTGTAGATCGCGCGGCCGAGATGCTCGAGGAAGGCGCCGTAGATGCGATCGTCGATCGTCGAAATGCGATAATCACGATGCGCGGTGACCGACGCTTTCATGTTTTCCCCAACGCGCTAGGCCTGACGGTAAATATCAGATTCTCGGGTGGATAAGAGCCGGAGTCCCACAGCGACGTCAAGGTGGCGGGTTGTCGTCGACGTCGCGATCTCGGGGCTGACGCCGGGAAGATTGGGCGACACGGACCGTTTTCCGTGAGAAGCGCTCAGGGAAAACGATGGATGACCGGAGTTGTGAGGAAGCGACCGCCGCTCTCGTAGGACTTTGAAAATCCGACAGACCGGTAAATATCATCTTTTTTGATCGCTGATCTGCTTGGCGCCTCCCGTTTTCCTCGCTATCCTTCCGGAGTGGGATTTCCGAGGGGCGCAGGTGATTTTGAAACCGGCGCGTCTGAATCGGGGAAGCCGCCAGGTCGCTTTGGGGAGGAAATCAAAATGATCCGAAGGATCCTTTATGCCGCCGCGATGAGCGTGGCGCTGATGTCCGGCGTGGCTCGGGCCGAGGAGACCGTCGTGTGGTGGGACTTCTTGGGCGGCGGCGACGGCGTGCGCATGAAGAAGCTCATCGAAGACTTCAACACCGCCCACGCGGGCAAGATCCAGATTCAGGCGACCACTCTCGAATGGGGCACGCCATTCTACGCCAAGGTGCAGACCTCGACCGCGGTCGGTCAGGGTCCGGACATCATGACCTATCACGCGTCGCGAATTCCGCTGGGCGTGAGCCAGGGCGTTCTCACCGAGATCACCCCCGCGGACATGAAAACCATCGGCATGTCGGGCGACTCGTTCGCCGCCGCGACATGGAACGCCGTGCACTACGACGGCAAGCAGTGGGCGGTGCCCTTCGATACCCACCCGATCGTGCTCTATTATAACAAGGACAAGCTCGCCGCGGCGGGGTTGATTGGAGCCAACGGGCTCCCGACGGGGCTGAATGGCGCCGACAACTTCATTGCCGCGCTTAAGAAGCTCAAGGCCGGCGGCAGCAAATGGGGCATCGCGACAGTTACGGCGGATGGGAGCTTCGCGTATCGAACGATCTACTCGCTGCTTTGCCAGCAGGACGGCAAGACCGGCAGCGACGGGGCATGGTTTCCCGGCGACAGCCAGGCGAAATTGGCCAAGGCCGTCGGCACGATCGCCAGTTGGGTGAAGGCTGGCGTCAACCCGCCCAACACCGACTATCCGACCACGGTCGCCCTGTTCACTTCCGGCGATGCGCCGCTCATGATCAACGGCGTTTGGGAGGTGCCGACCATGGTCGACCTCGCCAAGCAGAACAAGCTGTTCAATTGGGGCGCGATCGAGCTTCCGGTGTTTTTCAACCACGCTTGCACCTACGAGGACTCGCATACCCTCGCGATCCCGAATAACCACGGCAACCCGCAGTCCGCCGAGAAGCACGCCGCGGTATTGGAAACCATCAAATGGCTCGAGGCGCACGCCCTCTTCTGGGCGACGGCTGGCCACATCCCCGCCAACAAGGCGGTGACCGAGAGCGCCGAATACAAGGCCATGCAGCCGCAGGCGACTTATGCGTCGCTGACGGCCAACGGCGTCTTCGATCCGCAATCGAAGTTCGCCGGCGTCGCCTCGCCTCTGTTTGACGCGGCGGGCAACTCGCTGACGCCCGCCATCAACGGCGAGACATCTCCGGAGGCGGCGGCGGCCGAAATGGTATCGACTTTGAACGCCCTGAAGTAGCCGTCGTCCTGTCGTTCCGCGGTCGGCGAAAAGCCGACCGCGGGCGAGCACGCGCGCGGAACGGGGATGCTCAGGAACCGAACCTCGGAAATTCTGGCCGCGACCATTCTGGTCGCGCCTTTCGTCATCGTCTATGGTTGGATGTTCGTCTATCCCACCTTGCAGATGGTCGAGCTCAGCTTCACCGACGCGCCGCTGATCGGGGACGGTCAGTGGATCGGCTTTGACAATTATCAGCGCATGTTCGGGGACAGAGTGTTCTGGACCGCGATCTGGAACACAAGCTACTTCGTGCTCCTGACGGTCGTCCCCGGCACGGCTGTCGCGTTGGCGATCGCGTTGATGGTGAGCCGCCTCAACGGCTGGCTGCAAAGCCTCATTCTCGCGATGTTCTTTCTGCCCTACGTGCTTCCGGTGACCGTTGTCTACCTGCTATGGAACTGGCTGACGAACGTGCAGTACGGCGTGCTCGAATTCATCATCGCGCCGCTGGCCGGACGGCCGATCAACGTGTGGCGGACCATTCCCTGGTTCATGCCGAGCGTTGCGCTCATTACGATCTGGTGGACGAATGGATTCTCGATCCTGCTGTTCCTGGCGGGCCTGAGGAATATTCCCCGAGAAATCTATGAGGCGGCATCGCTCGACGGCGCCTCGCGATGGCAAACCTTCACACGTCTGACCTGGCCGATGATATGGCCGGTGACCGTGCTTTGCCTGACTATCCAGTTGATCCTTCAGCTCAAAATCTTCGACCAGGTCTATCTCTTCGCCGCCGGCGGGCGGACAGCGGCGACCATGGTGCTGGTGCAATATATTTACGAGCAGGCGTTCCAGCGGAACTCGGGCGGCTACGCCGCGACGATCGCGGTGGCGCTGTTCCTGATCGTCATCGTGTTTTCCGTCCTGCAGTACCAATTGCTTCGCGTCCGGGGGGCGCGATGACAACCGCCGCCGCTTCTGCCGTTGCAAGGCGAAACCGCCGCGCTGGCGTTGCGGATTTCGGCGGGGCGCTGCTGACGATATTGAGCTTGATCGCCGCGACGCTCTGGTTTTTCCCGATCTATTGGGCGATCGTCACCAGCTTCCGGACCGACGACGAGTCGATCAAAAGCTACAGCTTCTGGCCCGAGCATCCGACGCTCAACGGCTATCTCTACATCATCCAGCGCTCGAAGCTGCCGACCTTCTATCTCAATTCCACAATCGTGTCGGTGTCGGTGACGGTTCTGTCCCTGGCGATGTCGGTCTGCGCCGGCTATGCGATCTCGCAACTGCGGTTTCCCGGCCGAACGTTGTTGTGGTGGACAATCCTGGCAAGTTTCATGATTCCGGTGCCGGCGCTTATCGTCAATCATTTCATCATCATCGCCTCCGTGCATTTGATCAATACGCATGCGGGCATCGTGTTGCCGCTGCTGATCGCGCCGGTGACCGTGATCGTCTACAAACAATTCTTCGATTCCCTGCCGCGCGAATTTCGCGAGGCCGCGGTAATGGACGGGGCCAACGAATTTCAGTTGCTGTTCCGGGTGTTCCTGCCGATGAATTGGGGCATTACCACCGCGCTCGCCATCATCACGTTCATCGGCGCCTGGAATAATTTTCTCTGGCCCTTCCTGGCCGCCCAGGAGGTAACCATGATGACGGTGACCGTCGGCGTCCGCGCCGTGCAGGACACGTTCGGCGTCGCTTACGCGCGCCTTCTCGCTGGCGCGGTGTTGGCGGCGCTGCCGGTGTCTCTGGCCTACCTGCTTTTTCAGCGCCGCGTGACTCAGGCCGTGGCGCTTTCGGCGGGAATCAAGGGTTAGCTAATCGGCATGGACAAGGTCGAGCTCAGAAACGTCTCCAAGAGTTATGGACCGGTCGAGGTGATCGCCGGCCTGTCGCTTTCGGTCGAGACGGGGTCTTTCACGGCCTTGCTCGGCCCCTCGGGCTGCGGCAAATCCACGCTGCTTCGCATGATCGCGGGCCTTGAGGAGATTTCCAGCGGGCAGTGCTTCGTCGGCGGGGAGGACGTCACCAGGACGCCGCCCGCCAAGCGCGGCGTAGCGATGGTGTTCCAGAACTATGCGCTCTATCCCCACCTGACCGTGCGCGACAACATCGGCTTTTCGCTTTCGGTCGCCGGCGTGAAGAAGGACGCGCAGCGCCAGCGTGTCGCAGAAGTGGCGCGAATGCTGCGGCTTGAGGAGTTGCTCGATCGTCGGCCCGCTCAGCTCTCGGGCGGCCAACGTCAGCGGGTCGCGATCGGGCGCGCGCTCGTGCGAAACCCCGAGGTCTTCCTGTTCGACGAGCCGCTCTCAAATCTCGACGCCATGCTGAGGGTTCAGATGCGCTTCGAACTGGCCAAGCTGCATCAGGATCTCAAAACGACGATGATCTACGTTACGCACGATCAGATCGAGGCCATGACCCTCGCCGACAAGATCGTCGTACTCGACAAGGGCCGCATTTCGCAGGTGGCCTCGCCGATAGAATTGTACAACGCGCCGGCCAACAAGTTTGTCGCTTCGTTCGTTGGTTCGCCGAGCATGAACTTCTTCCCTGTCGCGCTGAGTGGAATCGCGGGCCGGCGGGCTTCTGTCACTTTGCCCGGCGGCAGGGTCGTGGAGGTCGGCCTTCGCTCGACGCCGCCCGACGCCGGTCAGATCGAGCTTGGCGTGCGCCCGGAACATCTGACGCTGGTCGAGCCCGGCGACCTGTCGGCCTCGTTCACCGGCGCCGTCGCTTTCGTCGAGCGCCTCGGGAGCTCCACGATCCTCTACGTGGACACGCCGGCGGACCGGTTGATTGTCGAGGGCGACGGCAATCTCGGCGTGAAGGCCGGTGAACGCGTCGGGTTGGCCGTAGACGCGGCTGAGGCGCATCTTTTCGGCGCCGACGGCGCGGCGCTCTGACCGGCGGCGCTAAGGCGAAGTCGTGAGCCGCAAAATGATATCCTGATCGTAGTTGCCGAAGCCGCGACCGAATATGTTGACTCCCCCGGGATGGCGCGCGTCAGCCTTGACCTCGATTTTCAGCCGGATCGAATGATGACCGGAAAGATCGAGGTCGCGCAGCGACATCGCAGAGATTTTCATGCCGTCTACGAACGTTCCTTCGGGGGTCACGCGCCAGCTCTTCAGCTTGCCGTATTGGCTGCCCTTCAATTTCCACCAATCCGGGGTATAGACGCCTCGCTTGTCGCCGAAATCGCCGGGGCTGGTCCACGCGCCGACCTCCTTGCCATTGATCGCCACCGTGATGTCTGACGGCCAATCCGGCGAGGTCCCGGGAACCTCGGACGACAGCTCCAGCGAAAATTCGAGGGTGGCGATCTCTCGGCCGGCGAGGCGCGCATTGTTGGGAAACTGGTACTCGACAAAGCCGCGGGTGAACCACATCAGCCCGGCATTCATGCGGTCCGGATTGAGGAAGGTGCCGGGAACGTCGAGCAACCCGATGATTCCCGCTGGCGAGCAAAGCCCGCAAGGCGCGCTGACCTCGCAACTGGTGTAGAGGCCGATCGGCATGGCGACGTCGATCATGTCCGCCGAGGTCTCGGCGAGGTCCTCGCGGAACATCACCAGCACCTCGTCGAAGGTCGAAAAGCAGAGCTTCTGGTTGCCCTTCCTTCCCTTGTGGCCTTCGGCGCGAATGAGACCGGCTTCCTCGAGGACTTGCACGTTCGAAGACACCGTAGATTGCGGCAACTGGAGGGCGTCGGCGATGTCGTTAATGCTGACTCCAACGCCCCCATGCAGCAGCTTCAGGATTTGAACCCGGACGGACGAAGCCAACCCCCGAAGAACCTCCGGCCGCTCCTCCGGATCGATCACCAAAAAGTTGCGCGCCAAGACTCTCAATCCAAATGATTTCGGGACAACACTCCGTTCATATCAGCTATTCGGATATATCCACAACCGCCTTGCGAAGCGGGTGTTCCGAGACGATCCTCAGGGACAGTCTGTGGTTCGGCGGGCGTCTGACTCCCCAATCGGCGTCCAAGGTTTATCCTGTCCGCCGCAGGCTTTGTCACGTTGCCGAACGAAGAACGCGACAAGGCTGCGGGTCGCTTAATTTCAGACGACCTGAACAGCCGCGCGCCACGTGCTCTTCGCCGCGGCGCGGAGGGTGCGGTGCGTTGCGGCGGAGGTGAGGTGGCGTTGGACGTTGAGAGTGTTGTAGACAGCTGCGTGAGTGGAGAGGAATTTCTGCGCCGAGCGTGGGCTTCTGAAGCGTTGCATCTTGCGTTCCCTTCGCCTGGTCGGCTGATGCGAGTTCTCGACCCGATTGTTCTTCCAGCGACCGCGCTCATGGCGGCGCTCGATCCCGAGATCGCGGGCGGCGGCGCCATACGACCGCAAGTCGTCCGTGATCATCCGATCGGGAGCAAAGCCGTATTTCCTCAGAAGTTTGCGCGTCAGTTTCAGCGCGGCATGCTTGTTTCGCATGGACTGGACCAGCACGTCGAGGACTTCGCCTTCGGCGTCGACGGCGCGCCACAGATCGACCATGCGGCCATCGATCTTCAGGTAGACTTCGTCCAAATGCCAAGTGGTGTCGGGCCTCGGGCGCCGTCTGCGCAAATCCGCTGCGACCATCGGGCCGAAATGATCTACCCAGCGCCGGACCGTTTCGTATGAGAGCGTGATGCCGCGTTCCGCCAGCAAATCTTCGATGTCGCGGAAGCTCATGGCGAATTGAAGATAGAGCCAGATCGCCTGCTGAATGATCTCGGGCGGGAACCGGTACCCGGCGTAGCTGACTTCGATCATCCCCTTGGCCTACCGGGCCACCAGAGGGACCGCAAGCTTTGACGACGTGACAAAGCCTTCGCGTCATATATCAATGGTGTTCCAAGGTGGACTGCGTCGCCGACGGGAGCGTTTTCACAGCCAAAGAAATAGCAAGTTCGAAGCCGGCGCCATCGTGTCTCCATTAGCCCTACGCTTGACAATGCGGTCCGGCTGGCGGAATCATTTGCATACAAACGAGTCTGGTCGCGGAGAGCAGCTCCAATGTACTCGCGCCCGTCAGATCTTAGCGAGACGCTGCGGCTGGCCGCCGAATCGGAAGCGCGCATCCTCGCCGGCGGGACCGACATTTTTCCCGCTACGCGCGAGGGGCCTCTGCAGGGCCTGTTCATCGACGTGACGCGACTCGAAGCGCTGCGGGGCGTCTCGGTCGCCGGCGATGAGATGCGAATCGGCGCCGCGACGACCTGGAGCGATCTCGTTCGCGCCGATCTGCCCCCGGCTTTCAACGCCCTGAAGACGGCGGCGCGCGAGATCGGCTCCGTGCAAATCCAGAACCGCGGCACGATCGCCGGCAACCTGTGCAACGCCTCGCCGGCCGCGGACGGCGTTCCGCCGCTGCTGGCGCTTGACGCCGACGTCGAACTCGCTTCGTTGCGCGGCGTGCGGCGCGTGCCGCTCCCGGCGTTTCTTATTGGCAATCGGCGCACCTTGCTCGCGCGCGACGAAGTGATGACCGCCATTGTCGCGCCGACGCCTGCGCGGACCGCCCGTTCGACTTTTGTCAAGCTCGGCGCGCGCCGCTATCTGGTTATTTCGATCGCGATGGTCGCCGTGCTTCTCGACATCAGCGACGACAAGGTCCGCGCGGCGGCCGTCGCCGTTGGCGCGTGTTCGGCGGTCGCGCGGCGACTCCCGGCGGTGGAGAGGCGTCTCATCGGCGCGCCCGCGTGCGCGGGGCTTGGCGCGGCCGTGCAAGCGGATGACCTCGCGGCGATTGCGCCAATCGACGATCTGCGCGCCAGCGCCGGCTACCGACGCGACGCGGCGCTCACGCTGGTGCGCCGCGCGATCGACGCCTGCATTCTTGGCCGGGCGGGCGGCGTGTTCTGATGCTCGATCGCGCGCCCCGCATCGCCCTTTCGCTCAACGGCCGGCCGGCGCTGCTCTCTTCTTCGCCGCTCGACAGGCTGAGCCATGCGCTGCGCGAGGATTGCGGCTTGACCAGCGTGAAGGTCGGCTGCGACGCGGGCGACTGCGGCGCCTGCACCGTGCTCGTCGACGGCGAGCCCGTGTGCTCCTGTCTGACGGCGGTTGGCCAGGTCGAGGCGCGCGCGATCGATACGATCGAGGGGCTTTCCGACGAGGAACCCATCGTCCGGCGGTTGCGCGGCGCTTTTCGCGACCACGGCGCCGTGCAATGCGGGATTTGCACGCCGGCGATGTTGCTGGCCGCGACAGCGCTTCTGCGCAAGAACGCCGCGCCGAGCGAGACGCGAGACGATGGACGCGCTCGGCGGAGTGCTTTGTCGTTGCACCGGCTATCGCAAGATCATCGACGCAGTGATGGCGGCGCCTCGCCACAGCGATCGCACGGTCCCGCCGCCGGCTGCCGGGCAAGCGGTCGGCCGGCGCCTCGCCCGGCTCGACGGCGCGAAGAAACTGTCGGGCGAGGAGATTTTCGGCGCCGACGAATGGCCAAGCGACGCGCTCGTCGCGCGGGCGATCCGCTCGCCGCATCATCACGCGCGCTTCGCCTTCGGCGACCTCGAGGCGTTCGCGCACGCGCATGCGGGCGTCGTTGCGATCTTCACCGCCAGGGATGTGCCGGGAGAGAACCGCTTCGGCGTCATTGCGCCGTTCGCCGATCAGCCGGCGCTCGCCGAGCGCGCCGCGCGGTTTCGCGGCGAGGCCGTGGCGCTCGTGGTTGGCGAGGACAGGACGATGCAAGGTCTCGATCTTGCCGCCTTCCCCGTCGCGTGGGAGCCGCTGCCGGCGCTCGCTACGATCGACGAGGCGACGGGCGGCGGCGCCGCGCTGGTTCACGCGGGCCGCCCGGGCAATGTCCTCACGCAAGGGCGGGTCGAGCGCGGCGACGTCGCGGCGGCGCTCGCCGCCGCGGATGTCGTCGTCGAAGGCGAATTCGAGACCGGCTTTGTCGAGCATGCCTACATCGAGCCCGAAGCGGGTTTTGCCCGGCGTGTCGGCGACCGCATCGAAATCCAGGCCTGCACGCAAGCGCCCTATATGGACCGTGACGACGTTGCGAAAATCCTTGGAATCGCGGCGGAGCAGGTGCGCATCATCCCGACCGCGGTGGGCGGCGGCTTCGGCTCCAAGCTCGACCTTTCGATTCAGCCGTTCATCGCGCTCGCCGCATGGCGCCTGCGCCGCCCGGTGCGCATGACCTATTCGCGGCAAGAGTTGATCATGACGACGACGAAGCGTCATCCCGCGCGTATTCGCGCGAAAGTCGGGGCGACGCGCGACGGGCGCCTGAGCGCGATGGAGTTCGAAGCCGACTTCAACACCGGCGCCTACGCGTCCTGGGGGCCGACGGTCGCCAACCGGGTGCCCGTCCACGCCTGCGGCCCCTATCGCATGCCTCACTATCGCGCCGTGGCCCGCGCAATTCACACGCATCTTGTTCCGGCCGGCGCCTTTCGCGGATTCGGCGTGCCGCAAAGCGCGGCGGCGCAAGAGCAGCTCTATGACCAGCTTGCCGAAAAGCTCGGCCTCGACCGGCTCGAGTTCCGCATCCTCAACGCTTTTCAGGCGGGCGATGAGACCGTCACCGGGCAGGTCTTTGCCGACGGCGTCGGCTTCAGGGCATGCCTGGAGGCGCTGCGCCCGCGCTGGCGCGAAGCGCTCGCCGCCGTCGCGGCTTTCAACGCTGGCGCGAACGGCGCTCTGCGGCGCGGCGTCGGCGTCGCGGGCATGTGGTACGGCTGCGGCAACACTTCGCTGTCGAACCCCTCGACGATGCGCCTCGGCTTGAAAGCCGACGGACGGCTCGCGCTTTTCCAGGGCGCCGTGGACATCGGGCAAGGCTCGAACACCGTGATCCCGCAGATCTGCGCGGACGCGCTCGGCGCCCCGATCGATCTCTTCGATCTCGTCGCGGCCGAAACGGATTCGACCCCCGATTGCGGCAAGACCTCCGCCTCGCGCCAGACCTTCGTATCGGGAAAGGCGGCTTTCCTCGCGGCCCAGGCGATGCGTCGCGAAATCCTGCGGCTCGCCAATCTGGGCGAGGATGCGACGATGACGTTCGCGCCCGGCGCGATCACGATCACGGGGAAGAGCGCCGAGCGGCGCATCGATCTGGCCAATCTACCGGTCAATGGCGCCGGCTTCGTCGTCGAGGTCGAAGAGACCTTCGATCCGCCGACCACGCCGCTCGACGCGAATGGCCAGGGCGAGCCCTATGCGGTGTTCGGCTATGGCGCGCATCTTGCGGAGATCGAGGTGGACGTCGAACTGGGACGTGTGAAGGTGCTGCGGCTCGTCTGCGCCCACGACGTCGGCCGCGCGATCAATCCGATGCTCGTCGAGGGCCAGATCGAGGGCGGCGCGGCGCAAGGGCTCGGCCTCGCGCTGATGGAGGAATTCTTCCCCGGCAAGGGCGAGAATCTGCACGATTATCTCATTCCGACCATCGGCGACATGCCGCCGGTCGAAAGCATTCTCATTGAAGAGGCGTCTTCGATCGGTCCGTTCGGAGCCAAGGGCATCGGCGAACAGGCGCTCATTCCCACCGCGCCGGCGATCCTGAACGCGATCTATCACGCGACCGGCGCGCGGATCACACGCATTCCGGCGACCCCGGACCGGGTGCGCGCGGCGATCCTCGCCGCGCAGCGGGAGAGCGACGGTGGCTGAGGCTGACGACAAGATCCGCTGCGACGCCTGTCCGGTGATGTGCTACATCCGGCCCGGAGCGGTCGGCGCCTGCGACCGTTACGCCAATCACCACGGCGAATTGGTGCGCGTCGATCCGCACGTGCTGCTCGATCGCACGTTGAGCGAGGGCGGCAAAGTCGTGCCGTTCATGGACAAAGCCCGCGAATGGTCGGGCGACATCGTCAACGCGCCCGGCCCCTTCGTGACCGCCATCGGCGCGGGAACGACCTATCCCGACTACAAGCCGGCCCCCTTCATCGTTTCGTCCAGGGTCGATGGCGTCGACATGGTGACGGTCGTGACCGAGGGCATCTACAGCTATTGCGGGGTCAAGGTGAAGATCGACACCGATCGCCATCTTGGTCCCGAATGCGCGACCGTTCGCGCGAAGGGGGAGCCGGTCGGTCATGTGACGACCGGCGAATATGGGTCGCAGATGTTGTCGCTCGGCGGCGTCAACCATCTGACCCATGGCGGAAAGAAGGAAGGCCGCGTCACCTGCGAGACGCTGCTCGATCTCTGCAACGGCCAGCCGGTCGAGCTGACGGTCGACGGCGGCGCGAGAGTCATTGTGCAGGCCGGCAAGGCGCCGGTGATCAACGGTCAGATCGAGGAGCGCATGCGCGTCGGCTGCGGCTCGGCGACAATCGGCATGTTCGCCAAACAATGGGATGGCAGGGTCGACGAAGTCGTTGTCGTCGACGACCACATCACCGGAGTCCTCTCCGAGCACCAGGCGGGAAAGCTGCTTGGCGTGCACGACACCGGAATCAAGATGAAGGGCCGCCGCTCGACGCCGGGCCGCTATTTCCACGTCGCCGAGCCCGGCATGGGCTGGGGCGGCACGAATGTCTCCGATCCGCTCGAAATCATCGCCGGGTTCGACGCAAGGATCGCATGGCCGGGCCTGACGATGCTGATGGTCTCGACGACGGGCGAGCAGCACGCCTTCTACCGGCTCGATGAATCGCTTCGACCCATCGAGGCGCCGCTGCCCGAGAGCCTGGTCCAGTCCGTCGAACGCATCCGTGAGAATTGCGAGCCGGCGCTCTGCTCGGTGCTGTTCATGGGCGGCGCGGGCGGCTCGCTTCGCGCAGGCGTGACGGAAAATCCCGTGCGCCTCACCCGCTCCGTTCGGCAGGCGCTCACCACCGTGACGGCGGGCGGCGCGCCCGTCGTGGTCTGGCCGGGCGGCGGCATCACGTTCATGGTCGACGTGACGCTGCTGCCGGACAACGCGTTCGGCTATGTGCCGACGCCGGCCCTCGTCGCGCCGATCGAATTCACGATGCGGCTCGACGACTACGCGGCGCTCGGCGGCCACGTCGACCACGTGCGTCCGCTCGAAGAGATCATCGAACAGCGCGCGAAGAGACAGAATGCAGCCTTCGCCAGCGTTGGCGCCGCGCCCGCGGGGAGGCGAACGTGAGGGAGCCTCCTCGGCAACGAAGATTCAGCGACGGGCGCCTGCACCTGCAAGACGGCCCGATTGACCTCATCGTCGAGGCGTTCGGCGAAGCGAGCGCCGTCGAGGCGGCCTGCCAGGCCGCGTGGCGACGGTTCACGTCAATTCTGGACGAGCTTTGCCGCGAGTTGCCGCTGCTGCGCGCTCCCACCACGCCGGGCGGCTTGTGGCCGACCGGGCGGGTCGCGCGGCGCATGAGGGCCGCCGTGGCGCCGCTCTGCGCCGAGCGTTTCATCACCCCGATGGCGGCCGTCGCGGGCGCCGTGGCCGAGGAAGTGCTCGGCGCAATGGTCGCCGCGGCGCCCCTTCAGCGCGCCTATGTCAACAACGGCGGCGATATCGCGCTGCATCTCGTGGAGCGGCAGCAGTTTTCGATCGGGTTGGTCGACAGGCCCGACCGACCGGGTCTCTTTGGCAGCGCATCGATCGAGGAGCGCGACGCGGTGCGCGGCGTCGCCACCTCTGGCCGCCGCGGCCGCAGCTTTTCGCTCGGAATCGCCGACGCCGTCACCGTTCTGGCGGTGAGCGCCGCAAAGGCCGACGCCGCCGCGACGCTCGTCGCCAACGCGGTCGACCTTGCCGGCCATCCCGCAGTGAGGCGCGCGCCGGCGAGCGATTTCGACCCCCGGAGCGATCTTGGCGAGCGCCTCGTGACGGTCGACGTCGGGCCTCTGGCGCCCGACGAGATCGACGCCGCGCTTGCGGCAGGCTGGCGCGAAGCCGAGCACCTGCGTCGTTCGGGCGCGATCCTGGCCGCCGCGCTGCGGCTGCGCGGCCAAACGCGCCTTTGCGCGGCGCAGGCAAGCCCCTTCCAACTCGGCGGCCGCGCCGGACTGCACAACAGCGAGAGGACCGAACTCCATGCCGTCGGTTGAGCTGCGCAAGCGCGTCATCACCATCGAGGAGATATTCCACGAGGGCGGCCCGGTCGCCGCCGAGCCGTATCGGAGGGCGGCGATTCTGGCGATCATCAAGAACCCCTTCGCCGGGCGTTACGTCGAGGATATCGTCGGCTTTTCCGACGATCTGAAGCCGCTTGGGCTCGACCTGGCCAACGCCCTCATCGCCGCGCTCGGCGGCGATCCCTACGCGAATCCAGGGCTATGGCAAGGGCGCGATCATCGGCTCGGCGGGCGAGATCGAGCACGGGGCGCTGTGGCACGTCCCCGGCGGCTATGCGATGCGCGAGGCGCTCGGGGACGCCAAGGCGATCGTGCCCTCGGCCAAGAAAGTCGCCGGGGTGGGCGCCAGGCTCGATGTGCCGATTACCCACATCAACGCGTCTTATGTGCGCAGCCACTTTGACGCGATCGAGGTCGGCGTTGTCGACGCGCCGCGCGCCGACGAAATGCTGCTGGCCCTCGCCATGACCACCGGGCCGCGCGTGCACAATCGCGCCGGCGGCCTGCAGGCCTCGCAGATCAAGGGACTGGATGGATTGCGATGAAAGCCAGGATTCGAAAGATCGTCACCGTCGTCGAGGAGACGAGAATCGAGATGGACCGCGCCGTCGATCCGCCGACGCGCCGCGCAGCGGCGGTGGCGGTCATCGACAATCCGTTTGCAGGACGCTTCGTGGAGGATCTTTCGCCCTTGATGGACATTGGCGAGGAGCTTGGCGACCTGCTCGCCGCGCGCGCCGTCGCCGCGCTGGGGATCGAAGGCGCGCGAGCGGAGAGCTACGGCAAGGCCGCGGCGGTCGGCGAGAATGGCGAGCTCGAACACGCCGCCGCGATCCTTCATCCCAAACTCGGCGCGCCGGTGCGCAAGACGCTCGGCAAGGGCGCCGCGCTCATCCCGTCATCGAAGAAGCGCGGCGGTCCGGGCGTTGCGCTCGACGTTCCGCTCGGCCATAAGGACGCCGCTTTCGTGCGCAGTCATTTCGATGGCATGGAGGTGCGCATCGCCGACGCCCCGCGTGCGAACGAGATCGTCGTCGCCGTCGCGATTACCGATTCCGGGCGGCCCCATCCGCGGGTGGGCGGCCTGACCAAGAACGAGATCAAAGGCGTCGACGGGCTTCGCTGAACGCCGGCGCCGCGAGCCAAGTCCTTGCATAACTGATCGGGAGCTCCTCATCATGCACACTTCATCGACGGTATTCTCGGTCCTGGCGGTCATCGGCGGTCTGGCGACCCTGAGCGCGCCCGTCGCCGCGCAAGAGACGATCAAGATCGGCGAGATCAACTCCTATTCCGCGCTGCCTTCGTTCACTGAGCCCTATCGCAAAGGCTGGCGGCTCGCGGTTGACGAGATTAACGCCAAGGGCGGCGTCGACGGCAAGAAGCTCGAAGTGATTTCCAAGGACGACGGCGGCAAGCCGGGCGACGCGGTGACGCAGGCCAACGAGCTCGTCTCCAAGGACGGCGTCGTCATGCTGGCGGGAACCTTCTTCTCGAACATCGGCCTCGCGGTGTCCGATTTCGCCAAGCAGAAGAAAATCCTGTTCCTCGCCGCCGAACCGCTCACCGACGCGATAACCTGGTCGCAGGGCAATCGCTATACCTTCCGCCTGCGGCCGGCCAATTACGAGCAAGCCGCGATGCTCGCCGAGGAGGCGGCGAAGCTGCCGGCCAAGAAATGGGCGACGATCGCCCCCAATTATGAATACGGCCAGTCGGCCGTCGCCGTGTTCAAGAAGCTGCTTTCGCAGAAGCGGCCGGACATCCAGTGGGTCGGCGAGCAATGGCCGCCGCAGGGCAAGATCGACGCGGGCGCAGTCGTCGAGGCGATCGCCAAGACCGAACCCGAGGCGATCCTCAACGTCACGTTCGGCCCCGACCTCGTCAAGCTCGTGCGCGAGGGCAATACGCGTGGCCTGTTCAAGGACCGCTCGGTGGTCAGCTTTCTGACCGGCGAGCCGGAATATCTCGATCCCCTCAAGGACGAAACGCCGGAGGGGTGGATCGTCACCGGCTATCCCTGGAACGCCGTGACGATTCCCGACCACGCGGCCTTTCTCAAGGCCTATCAGGCCAAATACAACGACTACCCGCGGCTTGGTTCGGTGGTCGGCTATTCGACGATCGAAGCGGCGGCGGCGATCCTCGCCAAAGCCAATTCGACGGACAGCGAAAAGCTCGTCGACGCCGCCGAAGGCATCAAGGTCGACACGCCTTTCGGCCCGGTCACGTTCCGCAAATCCGACCATCAGTCGACGCTCGGCGCCTTTGTCGGCAAGACCGCCCTGAAGGACGGCAAGGGCGTGATGGTCGACGTGACCTATCACGACGGCGCCGATTATCTGCCCTCCGACGAAGAGGTGAAAAAGCTGCGACCGCAGAACTGATCGCTTGGGCCGAGGCGGTCTCGCCTCAGCGCTCGGCCTCTCCGGCGGCAGAGTCGAACGGTGAACTTCTACTTCGATCAATTCGTCACCGGCCTGGCGAGCGCAAGTTCTCTGTTCCTGGTCGCTTCCGGACTTTCGATCATTTTCGGCGTCATGCGCATCGTCAATTTCGCGCATGGCGCCTTCTATATGCTCGGGGCCTATGTAGGCTTCACGCTCACCGAGCAGTTTTCCGGACCCCTTGGGTTCTGGGGCGGAATCCTGCTCGCGGCGATGGTCGTCGCGGCGGTCGGAACGCTCGTCGAAATCATCCTGCTGCGGCGCATCTACGGCGCCCCGCGCTTTTCCAATTGCTGGCGACCTTCGGCGTCACGCTGATCGTTGAGGACCTGGTGCTGATCATTTGGGGGCCAAGCGAGTTGCTTGGGCCGCGCGCGCCAGGCTTCAAGGGCGCTGTGGATCTCTTCGGGCTGCCCTTTCCGACTTATGACCTGCTGCTCATCGGGCTCGGCCCGCTCGTGCTCGGGCTGCTGTGGCTGCTGTTCCGCCGCACGGGCTGGGGCGTGCTGGTGCGCGCGGCGACGCAGGATCGGGAAATGGTCGCCGCGCTCGGCGTCGACCAGAAATGGCTGTTCACCAGCGTCTTCGCGCTCGGCGTCTTCCTCGCCGCGCTGGGAGGCGCGCTCGAACTGCCACGCGAGGCGGCGAGCCATACGATGGACTTGCAGGTGATCATCGAAGTGCTGGTGGTGGTCGTTATAGGCGGCCTCGGCAATGTGCCCGGCACGTTTCTCGCCGCGATCATCGTCTCGGAGCTCAACGCCTTCGGCATTCTCGTCTTTCCGAAGATTTCCATCGTTCTGGTCTTTCTGGTGATGGCGCTGGTGCTCGTCGTGCGGCCGTGGGGCCTGCTCGGGCGCGCCGAAGCGCCCGCGCGCGCCGCCGGCGGGGCGATGACCTTGCCCTGGCGTCCCCTGACGCCGCGGGCGCGGCTGATCGTCATGCTCGGATTCCTCGCCGCGGCGCTGCTGCCGTTCGCGGGCGGCGACTATCTTCTGAATGTCGCAACGGAAGTGCTGATTTTCGTGCTCTATGCGGCGAGCCTGCACTTTCTCGTCAGCGCCGGCGGCCTCGTCTCGTTCGGCCATGCCGCCTATTTCGGCCTCGGCTCCTATGGCGCGGCGCTCGCGCTCAAGCAGCTCGGCGTGGGGATGGAGACCGCGCTCGTCGCCGGGCTGCTGCTCGGCCTCGCCGGCGCAATCGTCTTCGGCTGGTTCTGCGTGCGCCTGTCGGGCGTCTATTTCGCGATGCTGACGCTCGCCTTCGCCCAGATCGCCTGGTCGGTCGTTGATCAATGGAGCGAGGTCACGGGCGGCGACAACGGCCTGCTCGGCATCTGGCCGAGCGCCTGGGCCGCCTCATCAACGCATTTCTACTGGCTGACCCTCGCGCTGGTCGGCGCCGGCGTCGCGGCGTTGCGCATGATCGTGTTCTCGCCTTTTGGCTATTCGTTACGCGCCTTGCGCGATTCCGAACTGCGCGCCGAGGCGATCGGCCTCGATCGGCGGCGCATCCAGTGGGCGAGCTTCGCGGTCGCCGGCGGCTTCGCGGCGCTCGCCGGCGCGCTCTACGCATTCCTCAAGGGCAGCGTGTTTCCCGACAACCTCGGGATTCCGCTGTCGATCGACGGGCTGGTGATGGGGCTGCTCGGCGGCGTCGGCACCGTGTCGGGCGGCATCGTCGGCGCCGCGCTGTATCGTTCGCTGTCGATCTGGGTCATCAGCCACACCGACTATTCCAGGCTCGCGCTCGGCGTGCTCATCGTCGCTCTCGTCGTGCTTTTCCCGAAGGGCGTCGGCGGCGCTTTCGAGTCCTGGCGCGCCGCGCGGGCCGGCGGAGCGCGGTCGTGAGCATCCTTGCCGTCGAGGGCGTCAGCAAAAACTATTCGGGCTTCGAGGCGGTCAAAAATGTGACCTTCGCGTTGGAGGCCGGCGAGACGCTGGCGCTGATCGGGCCGAACGGCGCCGGCAAAAGCACCTGCTTCAACCTGATCAACGGCCAGCTCGCGCCGACCAGCGGCCGCATCCTCATCTTCGGTCGGGACATCAGCGGGATGGCCCCGCGCAATATCGGACGGCTCGGCGTCGGGCGGACGTTCCAGATCACGGCGACCTTCGCGTCGATGACGGTGGCCGAGAATGTGCAGATGGCGCTGCTCGCGCACCATCGCCGCGAATGGCTGTTGAGCCGCTGGGCGGGACGCTACTACATCGACGAGGCGGGACGGCTGCTGGCGCTTGTCGGCATGAGCGACCAGGCGCAGCGCAGTTGCGGCGAACTCGCTTACGGCGATCTCAAGCGACTCGAACTCGCCATCGCGCTGGCCAACGAGCCCCGGCTGCTGCTGATGGACGAACCGACCGCCGGCATGGCGCCCAGCGAGCGCAAGGCGCTCATGAGTCTGACGGCGCGAATTGCGCGCGAACGCATGATCGGCGTGTTGTTCACCGAGCACGATATGGATGTGGTGTTCGAACACGCCCATCGCATTCTGGTGCTCAACCGGGGCGCGCTCGTCGCCGAAGGTTCGCCGGAGGTCGTGCGCGCCAATCGCGAGGTCCAGGCCATCTATCTCGGCGCCGGCGCGCTCTACGAGGCGGAGCGATGACGCCCGCGCCCGAAAAACTTCGCGTCAGCGGCCTCAGCGCCGCCTACGGTGGGGCGCGCATTCTCCATGGCGTCGGGCTCGAAGTCGGCGCGGGCGAGGTGGCGGCGCTTCTTGGACGCAACGGCGCCGGCAAGTCGACGACCTTTCGAGCGATCCTCGGCCTCATCGCAAATCGAGCCGGCGAGGTCGTCTTCAACGGCGAGAACGTATCGGCGCTCGCCACTTATGAAATCGTGCGGCGCGGCCTCGGTTACGTCCCCGAGGACCGGCGCATCTTCTCTGACCTGACGGTCGAGGAAAATCTTTTGGTCGGCCGGCAGGCGCCGCGCGTGGGCGCGCCGACCTGGACGCTCGATCGCCTGTTCGAGATTTTCCCGAACTTGCGAGATTTGCGCGGACGCCTCGGCGGCCGGATGTCGGGCGGCGAGCAGCAGATGCTCACCATCGCCCGCACGCTCATGGGCAACCCTTCCCTCGTGCTGCTCGACGAGCCGTCGGAGGGGCTGGCGCCCAGGATCGTCGAGCAGATGATCGACGCGATCCGTCAGATGAAGCGCGAGGGCATGAGCCTGCTGCTCAGCGAGCAGAATATGCATTTTGCGCGCCTGGTCGCCGATCGCGTCTCGGTCATCGAGAAAGGCGCCATCCGCTTTGCGGGAACGATGAAGGAATTCGACGCAAGGCCGGACGTCCGCGACGCCTATCTCGCGCTGTGACCCGGTCCAGGAGGGCCAAGCAGGCTATGATACCGATGCCGCCGATGAAAAAGCCCCCCCTCGAAGGCGACCGCGAGCGGCGGTGCGACTATGTTCTCGACGCCCAGATCGGCTTCATCCTGCGCCAGGCGCAGCAGCGCCATACCGCCATCTTCGCCTCGCTGATGATCGAGGGTGTCACCCCGACGCAATGGGCGGCCATCTCCAAACTCCATGAACGGGGGCCGTGCTCGCAGAATCTTCTGGGACGGCTGACGGCGATGGACGCCGCGACGATCAAGGGCGTGATCGACCGGCTGACGAAGCGCGGACTGACCCAGACTACGACCGACGCCGCGGATGGCCGGCGTCTCCACGTCGCGCTCACCGCCGACGGCAGCGCGCTCTACCGCAGAGCCAAGCCGCTCGCCGAGCGCATCACCGCGGACACGCTTGCGCCGCTGAATGAGGACGAGCGCTGGGCGCTCATGACGCTGTTGCGACGGCTCACATAGCGATCGGTCGAAAAAATGCGCGGCGCCGCACGCAGCGCCGGAGAGGAATCGAGTGGGCGTGGCCGCGCCGACGCACGAGATTGGAGCGACGAATCTCTTACTGCACGATGCTCGGGATCTTCTCGGCCGGCGGCGTGTTGCGGCTGCGGTGGGAGCGCACGATCCCGTCGATCACGGTCATGCCGACGCCCGGCAAATCGCCAAGCCGCACGCTTTCGAGCAAGGTTTTGCCGGCCGAGTGCTGCGCGCGGTCCATGAACACGAAGTCCGCCGAACGCCCGACCTCGATCAGCCCGCAGTCGAGCGCGCGCAACCGCGCGGTGTTTCCGGTCGCAAAGCAAAAGGCGACTTCGGCCGGCGTGTCGCCGAGCGAGGAGAGCAGTGAGATCATGCGCATGATGCCGAGCGGCTGCACGCCGGAGCCCGCCGGCGCGTCGGTGCCAAGGATGACCCGCCCGAGTTCGCCCATCTCCCTGGCGGTGCGCAGCGTCAGCAGGGCCGCACGTTCATTGCCGTTGTGGACGAGTTCGAGGCCGCGCTTGCAGCCCTCGCACAGACAGATGATCTGATCGTCCGGCAGCGCGGTGTGGCCGCCGTTGATATGGCCGATGATGTCGGTGTCGGCCTCGAGCACGACATCCTTGTCGATCAGGCCCGAACCGGGGATCGACGGGCCGCCGGTGTGGATCGTGCTGTTGATGCCGTATTTGCGCGCCCAGGCCACCATCCGGCGGGCGGTCGGCCCGTCCTTGACGCCGCCGAGGCCGACTTCGCCGAGGTAGCGGATGCCGGCGCCGGCAAGTTCGGCGAAGTCGTGCTCCTCCATGCCTGGCTCGATGACCGGGGCGCCCGCGTGGATTTTCACGCCGCTGGCGCGAAAGCTCGAAAAGCAGCGCTGCGCCGTGATCGCCATCGCCTTGAGGCCGACGATGTCGCGCGGGCGGCCGGGCGTATGCACCTCGCCGGCCGACACCATGGTGGTGACGCCGCCATGAAGGCATGAGTCGATCCAGCCAAGCTGGTTCTGCCGCGGCGTCCAGTCGCCCGCCACCGGATGAACATGGCTGTCGATGAGGCCCGGCGCCAGCGCGACGCCATGCGCGTCGATGATCGTGGCGGCGCCGGCGAAGTCGAGGTCGACGGCGCGGCCGATCCCCGCGATGCGCCCGTCGACCGCGACAATCGCGTCGGCGTCGAGGATGGGCCGCGCCAGATCGCCGCTCAGCATCAGCCCGATGTTCTTGATGACGAGCTTGGTCGGCGCGCCGGAGGCGGCGGGTTCGTCCTGAGCCATTGAATGACCTTGACCTCTTGTCATATTTCGCCGACGTGGGACCCCAGCTTACTCACGCTTCAAATTATTGTTTCATTTTAAAAATTCGTCGAATTCGCACTCATTCGATTTGCATCCGGCGGGACCCTGGGATCGCAGCTCAATTATCTTGCTCTTTCAAACGATTGCGCCGCCGCAGCGAGGGGTTCTTCTTCGGCGCACATTCATACCTTGGCGCGGCCGAAAGGCGCCCGCAAGCTCGAAATCGCGCCAAAAAAAGCGCAACCGGAGTAGTTTCGATCGAGAAGTCGAACGATCGCACCGCAATCGAACGACGCCGGCTTTGGTCCTAATGTACGCGGCGCACAGGCCCTACGAATTGACTTCCCCACCGAACGCAACCGGTCGCCCCGGTTAGAGCGGGATATCCAAGTCATAGACGACGCCTGTCGGCGCGAACTCGATGTGTGTCGCGCCGCCATGCCCTTCCATCGCGCGTTCGATCATCATTGAGCCAAAGCCGCGACGCTGCGGCGGCTGCACCGGCGGCCCGCCGGACTCGCGCCATTGCAGTCGCAGGCGATCGCGCTCGGCGCTCAATTCCCATTCCACGCTCACGACGCCCTCGGCGTTGGAGAAGGCGCCGTATTTGACCGCGTTCGTGCCGAGTTCGTGGAGGATCATCGACGCCATAAGCGCCTTGTTGGCGTCGAGCGAGGCGGGGGGGCCAGATACCCGAAAGCGCTCGCGATTGCTTTCGCGGAAAGGGTCGAGTGCGCTTTCGACGACCGCCTCGACCGACGCGCCGTCCCAGTTTCGAAGCGTAAGGAGATCATGCGCGCTTGCCAAAGCTTGAATGCGGGCGTCGAAGGCGGCGCGCGCGCCGATCGACGAATCGCGAAATGTCTGCCGCGCGATCGCCATCACCGTCGCGAGAGTATTCTTCACGCGGTGCTTCATCTCGTTGAGCAGAAGCTCTTTCGCCTCTTCGGCGCGCCGGCGCTGCGCGACCTCATCCTGTAACAATCGGTGGAGACGCGCATTGTCCATGGCGATTGCGGCGTGGGCGGCGATGCCCACCAATATGTCTTCAGCTTCTCGATTGAAGACGCCGGCCTCGCTGTGCCCGACGAAAATTCCGCCAAGAACCTCGCCGCTTCGACCGATGACCGGCGCGGCCAGATAGCTGCTGAGGCGTGAGTTGGGCTCCGAGGCCTCTCCCTCTATGAGCCCACCGACGATTTGCGGGTCGGTGCGAACGTCGTCGGAGCGAACGAGCCTTGTGTCTTGAAACGTCGACGTCGCCAGGTTCTCGAAGGCCTCCGGCGGCGCGCCACATGTCGCGAAGACCATGTGAGCCGCGCCATCCGCCCCAACGGCGTCGTAACAGAACGCGCCGAATTCAGCCCCCGCCACTTCAGTCGCTGTGTCGATGACCGCCCGGATCGTGCGATCGAGGTCAAGATCGCGTGAGATCGTTTTCGAAATGTTATTGAGCGTCGCTAGGCGCAGCGTTTGTCGGCGCAACTGCGCCTCGACACGCTTTTGTCCGGTGATGTCGCGGGCGATCTTGGACGCGCCGGTGATCTTGCCCTCGGCGTTGCGGATGGGCGAGACAGTGAGGGAAATGTCGATCGGCGTTCCATCCTTGCGCTGGCGGATCGTCTCGTAATGGTCGATCCGCTCACCACGAAGAATGCGCCCGAGGATGCCCGGCTCCTCGTCGTGCCGGTCCGGGGGAATGAGGACCGTCACGGGCTTGCCGATGATTTCGTCCGCGGCATAGCCGAAGATTCGTCCCGCGCCAGCGTTCCAGCTCGTAATGACGCCGTTCAAGTCCTTGCTGATGATCCCGTCGTCCGATGACGAAACGATCGCGGCCAGGCGCTGCGCGTCCTCGTCGTTCCATTTGCGGTCGCTGAGGTCGGTCAACAGGTTGACCGCGCCGGCAAGCGCGCCATCAGCGTCGAACAGAAGCGTCGGCTCGGCCAGGAACGGAACGCGCTCGCCATTCGGGCGCTCCGCGATCGCCTCGGCGCCGCAAACCGGCTCGCGCTTCTTGAGCGTCAAGGCCAGGGCGCACTCGTCGGGCGGCATGGGCGAGCCGTCGGGCCAATAGAGACGCCACGAGCCGCACCACCGGGTTTCGCCGAGCGGCGGGCGCCGGCCCCAAAGGGCCGTCGCGGCCTCGTTGCAAAAGGTTAGCCGCCCGTCAACGTCGACGACGTAGATCGGCGCTGATATCTTTTCGACGATCCGCCGAAATTGTTCGTCTGGAGGAGCGTCGACCGAAGTCGCCTCATCCGCCGCGGATCGATCGCCGCCTTCTCGCGCGCGGTCGGTCTCGATCGTCCCAACGGCATGGCTTTGATCCGGGATTCTCATCGTGGACTTCCTCGACCTGGATTCTGACCACGCTTGACGCCGCCGTCGAGCTGCTGACCATTCCCCGTTTCGCTACGTGGCTGGTGCAATCGAAAAATCAGTTAAGGAGCAACGCCCCTGGTCGTCAATGCCATGACCTCCGACGGCAATTGCGAGGGATTTGACCCAGGAGACTTCGACGCACTCATATTTCCGCGTGGCTTCCGCGCGCTTTGGGAAGCTCCGCAAACCCGCGGCCGTCGGGCGAGCAATTAAGGTTCGCTGCCGGCGCGAAACAGTCGGGGACTCGGCTTTGATTGGCCGTCCAACTGGCGGGTAGGTTAAAACGGAGTATGTTCGTATGTTCGACCACGAGCCACGACGCTGGACGGGAAGCTCGGGGCGTCAGGTAGGCTCGATGTTTCGATTCGATCCTTATTCGCCGGCGATCGACGCCGATCCTTTCCCCGCCTACCGGCGGCTGCGCGATGATTTTCCCTGCTTTTGGAGCGACGAGGCCAACACCTGGGTCCTGTCGCGCTTCGCCGACATCGTCGCCGCGCTCAATGATTGGCGGACCTATTCATCGGCCGAGGGGAACCTGATGACGGAGGTGCGCAACCGCGCCGGCGCGACGCTTGGCACCACCGACCCTCCGCGTCACGACCGGCTCCGCGGGCTCGTTCAATACGCCTTCATGAAGCGCAATCTCGACTCTCTGACGCCGGCAATTCGCGACATCGCCCGCGACGTCGTGGGAACGCTCAAAGGCCGCGCGCGCTTCGATTTCATCGCCGACTTCAGCTCGAAATTCACTGCGCGAGTGCTTTTCGCGACGCTCGGGCTGCCAATTGGCGACGAGGCCGCAGTGCGCGAGAAGACAATGTTGATGGTGCAATCCGACGCGACCACGCGCGCCAAGGGGCCCGAGCACATTGCCGCCTATGGCTGGATGGAGGACTACGCCGCCAAGGTGATCGCGGAGCGCCGCGCTCGTCCGCAGAACGATCTGATTTCGGAGCTTTCTCTGGCGGAAATTCATGGCGACCGGCTCGATGAACGCGAGGTGTTGCAAACGACGACGACGCTGATCATGGGCGGGGTCGGGTCACTCAACGGGTTCCTCGCCATGCTCGCACTCAATCTCGCCGACACCCCTGAGGCGCGGGAGGCAGTGGTCGCCAATCCCGACGTTCTGCCCGACGCAATCGAAGAGTCGTTGCGCTACAACACTTCGGCGCAGCGCTTCCGGCGATGCCTGACAAAAGACGTGGAGCTGCATGGTCAGTGGATGCGCGAGGGCGATTTCGTCTGCCTCGCCTATGGTTCGGGCAACCGCGACGACCGGCAATATCCAGATGCCGACGCCTATCAGTTCGCGCGCAAGCCGCGCGGCCATCTCGGATTTGGCGGCTCGGTCCACGCCTGTCTCGGCGCCTCGATCGCGCGGCTCTCCTCAAAAATCGCGATGGAGGAATTCCACAAGGCGATGCCACGCTATGAACGCGCCGAGGCAAGCTTGTCGTGGATGCCGTCTTCGACGTTCCGCAGCCCGCTCCGGCTCGAGCTCACGACGATATAAGGGCAGACGAACACACGGGATTGCGTCGCAGAGGCAATCCCGTGTGTCCGGGAAGCAGGCCGGTGCAGCCGCGGTTCGCCCGAACAGGTGATCGACTGTGATTCGGCGGGGGTCCGACTCCCCAATCGGCGTCCAAGGTTGATCCCGTCCGCCGTACCGCAAGCGTTTGCTAAAGTTTCGAATATCGAGGCCATGCCGGGGTCAGCTTTGGACGCCGAAAGGGGTCAGTATTCGCAGCCGAAACGCACTGACCAACTCGGAACATACCATCGAATCGATCGTCGCTGGGGAGAGCAAAAGCGAGCGGTCGATCCGCATGACGCTGTCGCTGGCGTTCCTCTCGCCCGACCTGGTCAAAGCCGCCATCGAAGGTCGCCTTCCCCGCGGCTTCGGTCTCACCCGATTGATCGACCTGCCGATGGCGTGGTCCGATCAATGGGCGGCGCTAGGGCTGACGGCGCCCGTTCGCATCTGATCGCTCAACGCGCGACTCCCATGCGGAACATCGCCGTTATCGCGGGCTCAATGCGGGCGTTGGTTTCCGCAGGAATCTCGTCTTACGCGTCGCGCGGAAACTGCATCCCGGGAAACCGAATATTGCGCGGAGAAACTTTTGGCAAAACGGCAGGCTCATTCAGCCAGGAGACCGTCCAATCGCCAGGGGAGACTGGACCGCGGTCCGCCAACTTGCGGAACTGTCGGGTTTTTTCAAACCCGCCGTCGTCGCGCCAGTCCGGGGCGACTGGCTGGTGGTGGACGCAGTCCCACCAAACTGGTCTCTGCTATCAAGTTTCCCTGATATCAGGGAAAATAACAGGGGAAATGACGGCGCCAACGCCGTCAGAGTCGGTCGGGCGCTCCTGTGGCCCTTGTTTTACGGACCTTTGGCGAGCCACGGCTTTCTCAACGAAGGTTTTCGGAACAGGGTCGTAACAGGGAAGGAACAGGTAAAATAACAGGCGAAGGAACTGCGCGCTGCAACGAGTTCGATTGGCTTGAATCCGTCGTTTGCGGCGCGTCTGTTTTCCAGGTTTGCGGTAACGGGTTCCATGGCAGCTGGGCGTCGTACGATAGCGTGTTGCGAGCTGCCACGCGCCGCAATTGAATCCCTCTTGCCCAAAGGCCGAACGTTGGTTCGATTTTGATGCCGCTCACGACGTGAAACCTCGCTGCAGCAATCCGCTGCGTAGCTATGCGTGCACTCAAGTGCAAAGTTCACGGACGGACCGGTTTCGGCGTCCAGAAAGCAGCGCACGCGTTGCGATCGGCTTTGAGAGCGCGTCGAAATATCCTCACCGGCGCGGACGATGGCTTCACTCGACCGCGTCGCAACGTGGACCCATCGAGCGACCCTTGGCCCCCCAACGAATGTAAGCTGCCTCTACGCATAAGTCCGCCTCGAAACGAAATCGCTTGCGATGCGCCATTGGCGAAATTCGTTCGGGCCTGAAACCGCCTCGGTTATCGGCTGGTTTGGCGAAAGCATCGATGGAGCTATGCGACCTTCGAAATCTGGCTCGCAAGGGCATTCGTCTGTCAACGTACGCAAATGACAAGTCTTCTCGCGAGCGAATCGTTGACAAGTTTCGCTTTTTATCGTGAAATACCTAAGCAAAATCAATAACTTGCACAGTTAGGCCCCACCCTGCTTGTGTGCGCGAGCCCACTGGTCCTAGCCTCGTTTCAATGCAGTGCGAGGCCATCATGATTACGACAGCCCCAAAGTCCACGTCGCAATTCTTGCCGGGGATCGACGTGGGTTCTCCATACGACCCGCGCGTAATCGCTCGTGTCGGGCGGAGGTCAGGCGATCTCGCATTCCTCGCCGGACAAACATTGCAACCCAGATCGGGCGCCTGGGTCGTCGAGCTGCGCCGCCAGTTCGCGCGTATGGCTTATCAGGAGGGAGCTATGAGTATTATCAAGCGAACCAAACGCACGCCGGCGAAGGCTCGCGAACGAGCGGTCAAGCCGTCGCGCCCTACGCGCAATTCGACCAACGCCGGACAGGTCGACACTCGTCTGGCGAGTGGGGCGCGCCCACGTCGCACGACCGCGCTAGCGGGCGACCCGGACGCGCCAGTTGCAGATCGAGGCCGTCATGCCCGCCCGAATCCCGGATACGATCCTTCACGCTTGCCGCCGACCCCGCATCCGACCGTTCCACAATCGGCGAATGAGCGGGTGCCGATCGGAGACCTCAGGCCCGATCCATCCAACGCACGCAAACATTCGGAAGCCCAATATGAACTCATAGCCGCATCCATCCTGAAATTCGGGTTTCATGGCGTTATCGGAATTGACGATAGCAACCAGATCGTCTTCGGGCACGGGCGTTTGGAAGGCGCCAGGCGAGCGGGCATGACTCATGTGCCTTGCGAGCGGCTTTCGAATCTCTCGGCGCCAGAGTGCGCCGCCCTAGCGCTCGCCGACAACCGCCTTGCTGAGCATTCGACATGGGACGAGTTGAATCTGACATTGAAACTCCAGGAACTATGGACGAACGATTTGGATTTCGACCCGGGAATCACTGGATTCGACACGGTCTATGTGGACCGGTTGATGGGCCCCGAATCCGATCCGCGTCAGGCAAAGATCGACGCGGAAGGATATTCGCAGGACCCGGATGATCGCGCGCCCGTCCTTCAAGACGAAAAACCGGCGATTTCTCAGCCGGGCGATTTGTGGGGCCTCGGACGCCACAAACTCCTTCACGGCGATGCGCTCGATCCGCAGAGCTACCCGCGTCTTCTCGGCGGCGAAATCGCAGTCCAGGTCGTTTGCGACAGCCCTTACAATGTTCCCAATCGGGGCCACGTCTCTGCGAAGCCGTTTCGGGAGTTCGCGATAGCGCATGGCGAAATGTCGTCGAACGGATTCACTCGGTTCCTTGCCCACGCATTGGGGTTAGCCTCGCGGGCCGCGCGGGACGGAGCGATCCTCCATGTGTTCATGAATCATGGCCATATGCGGGAGGTGCTCGCAGCTGCGGAGGAAGCTTCGCTTGAGGTCAAGAATGTCTGTGTCTGGGTCAAGCCTTCCCCGGGATGGGCAGCTTCTATCGAAGCCAGCACGAGCTCGTGTTCGTCTTGAAGTCGGGAACGGCCAAGCACATCAACAACTTTGGGCTCGGCGCGGGCGGACGAAATCGGTCCAATGTCTGGCCGTACCCCGCCGTGCGCGGCGTGCGCCGTGGCGTGAGCAGTCCCGACGGCGGCCATCCGACGCCAAAACCCGTCTCGTTGGTCATCGACGCGATCCGCGACTGCTCAAAGCGCGGAGATATTGTGCTGGACCCGTTCGGCGGAAGCGGCACGACGCTCATCGCCTCCGAGCGGATCGGGCGGCGCGCGCATCTCATCGAGATCGACGGCCACTACTGCGACCTCATAATCCGCCGCTGGCAGACCTTGACCGGAGGCTCCGCGGTTCGCGTCGGCGACGGCCGACGCTTCGATGACATCGCCGATGATGCGAAGCGCATCCGTGGCTCCGGAAATTCTGGTGATCGAGGGTCGCGATGATCATCATCAGGCGCAAAGGGGAGCCCATTTCTCGCGATGCGCCGTCAGTCAGTCGGCCCGACTCGCCTGCCGATGCTTCGGACGCGGCTGCCGACCCGCCTGCCGAGCCTTCGGGCGAGGCTGCCGACGAGCGCGGCGATGCGCCATCCAGAGGGGTAGGGCGGGGCCGTCCTCCAAGCGATACCCGGTTCAAGCCGGGCCAATCCGGAAACCCGAAGGGTCGGCCGAAAGGCTCGACGAGTTTGGTTGAGGAAGTGCGACGGCAATTGCGCAGGACAGTGGTCGTTACGATCGACGGAAAGCCCACGCGGCAGACATTCCAGAGAATGATGTCGCAACGGCTCGCGCACGAAGGCGCCAAGGGTTCGCTCAAGGCGATCGAGCTCGCGGCGAAAATGGAGGCCCAAGCGCCGGGCGTCGGGCCGACTCAATTGGTGTCGAGGGAGCCCCTCTTGCTCGACGAAGCCGCCTATCGACGGATTTACGAGCGTCTGGGTCGCCGACTCGCCACGAACGATCCCGAAACAACGAAGTGACGGAGGTGGGGGCGTGATTGAACCAGGGTCATCGCCGAACCAGGACCTATCGCCCGAAGACATCTACGCATTGGCGCGGACGGATTTTGGCGCCTTTTTCGAGATCGCCTTCAGGATTCTCAATCCGGGCCAGACGCTCGACTACGCGCCCTATCTCGATTTGATGATTGCCCTGATGATAAGCTGCGCGAAGGGTCGAAAATCTCGTGTGATTATCAATCTGCCGCCGGGCTCCCTGAAGTCGATGATCGTGTCGATCATCTATGTCGCCTGGCGCTTGGGCGTTGACCCCACGACCAAGTTTGTCTGCATCAGTTACGGACAGGATCTGGCCAACAAGCATTCCCTTGCGACGAGGACCTTGATGCTTTCGCCCGCTTACCGGGCGATCTTTCCCGGCGCCGTCCTAGTCAAGAAAGAGGAACATTGGCTCGCGACGAGCCAGGGTGGCTATCGCTACGCGACGGCGGTGGGCAGCGACATCACAGGATTTCGCCCCAATAGCATCATCGTCGACGATCCGATGGAGCCGTTGGACGGTTTCTCAGAGCGCGCCAAGGAGAAGCTGCGAACGTGGCTGTCCAGTTCGGTGATGACACGCTTCGAGGACAATTCGAAGAGTCTGTTTGTCCTCGTCATGCATCGAGTGGGCCCGGACGACATTTGCGACACTTTGGAGAAACAGGGCGACTACTTCATCGTCGCATTGCCGTTCAAAGCCGAGGAGCGGCTTGTCTTCAAAGAAGCGAAAACCGGCCATCTGCTTTTGGAGCTTCAGCCAGGCGAATTCCTGAACCCGAAGCGAGCAACGGAAATGGACTGGGAGCGACTGAACCGCGAACTCGCAGGACACACCATCGCCGCACTATATCAGCAACGGCCGATGCTGGGCGGCTCAGGTATGTTCTCAATCGATCGCCTCGCCCGCTATCAGACGCCACCGGGGAAATTCGAGGCGCTCGCTCACAGTTGGGATATTGGTGCGACCCTAACCGGCAACCCCTCAGTCTGCACGAAATGGGGCCTTGCCCCAGATGCTCAAGGCAGGGGCATCCTCTACCTCCTCGATGTCATCACGCTGAAGCTCGAGCTTCCCGATGTCAGGGCGGCGATCAAAATGCAGGACAAACTCGACAAGCCCAATCTCATCGTAATCGATCATCGTGGCGTTGGGCTGGGGGTGCTCCAGGAACTGCGCAATCACGGCTACAAGCATGTCGTCACGGCCGGCAATAGCGCAGCGACGACCGAAGGCAAAATCGACCGTTTCGGACGTGCGCAGAGCTACATGTACGACGGTCTGGTGAAATTCCCCGAAAGCGCGCCCTTCCTCAAGCAGGTTCTCTATGCGCTTGTCTCGTTTCCAAACTCCAAGGAACTCGACCTCATCGACAGCATCACCCAAATCGTCGCGTTCTTGCCGCAAGCGATCAAAGACGCACGGCGAGGACTCCGATCGGATTGGCTTTAGATAGGGCCGGTCGGGCCTTGGTCTTGAAGGGCAGCGCGAACCCGTCCGCAGCTACGTCGAAAAGGCCTCTGGCAAGCTCGTCGCGGATTTTGCGGAGGTCAAGCGCGGTGTCAGAACGGGCCGCCCGCAGTTAGCGGAGGCCTTGTGCACGTGCAGGATGCGCCGAGCAATCCTTGTTATTGCTCGGCTCGATCGGTTGGCGCGCAACGTCGCCCTTATCGCCGACCTTATGGACGGTGAACTCGAATTTGTGGCGGTGGATTTTCCGCATGCAAGCCGATTGACCTTGCACGTTCTGGCCGCCATTGCGGAATACGAATCACGGCTCATGTCAGAGCGCACCAAGGCTGCGATGGCGGCAGCGAAGGCCCGCGGCATCGTCTTCACCCGTCCGGGGCAGTCCTTCAAAGACCTCCCCGCTGCCTTGGCCGCGAGCGTTGAGACGAACAAGGCCAAGGCTGCGGCTCGCGCGCGGGACCTCGCGCCGCTTGTCCGACCCCTCTTCGACGAGGGCAGACTACCTGTCGAAATCGCGGCCGAACTCAACAAACGGAACATCCCGACGCCTCGTCAACGCGCGTGGAGCGCCGCAGGTGTCGGGCGCCTGCTGCGCCTCATTGTGGGCGACGAGCCGCGCGCGAGTGTTTCTGCAACGCGACTCGATTGCCGCACGGCGCGGGCTCACGAATGCTGGGACGGACTGGCGCCGCTGATATGGGGCCTGCGTCGCGATGGGCTCTCGATGGCGTCGATCGCCGACGAGATGAACCGCCAGCGCGTCGCGACGCAGCGCGGCGCCCGATGGCAGCCTTCCGTCATATGCCGAATTCTTCACGCCACCGCGCACATCGTCGGCGAGACTCAAGGTAGCGGGTGCGTGCACAGTCGCTTTCGATGGACGCGCGCGATTCAACGGGCGCGTGATCTCGCGCCCGACATCGCAGAACTGCACGCGCAGGGAAAAACGTTGAGCGAGATCGCATGCGAATTCAACGATAAGGGCAGTCGCACGCCCCGCGGAAACCTTTGGAACCGTTGTTCCATCCGACAAGTGCTCTTTCTCGCGGCAAAGAGCGCTGCAGAGACGAGCGGCGCCAGCGATCGCAAATCATTTCGAGTCCCTTCCGTCGATCCCGCCCGGCGCGCGATGAGAGCAGCGGCTCGCGTTTGGGGACTTAAAGCGCTTGGAAAGTCTGCGGCCGCCATTGCCGAGCAATTGAACCGCGAGCAGGTCAAGTCCAAATGCGGTCGTTGGAACCGGACGGCGGTCGCGCAGGTTCTGAAACTCACCGCGCAGAACTTCCCCTCTCAAGTCAAGGCTGCCGCCGGAGCGCCAAACCCGTGGTTGGCGCGCGCACGCGATCGGGCCGCCGAGATTGCCCCACTGGTGCGTGAATTGGCGACGACGATGACGGTCGCCGATGTTGCGATCGAACTAACACGCCGCGGCGTCGAGACACCGCAGAGAAGCCGGCGCTGGGGCGCGGGGACCGTCCGACAGACGCTACTGCGGGCGGATGAACAATCGAAAGCGGCGGCCTGAGATGCGCCGGCGCGCCTATATCGCCTACTACCGGGTTTCGACGCGGCGCCAGGAACGATCGGGCCTTGGCCTCGAAAGCCAACAGATGGCGGTCCGCGATTTTCTCGCTGGCAGTCCCGGCGACGTGGTCGCCGAGTTCACGGAAATTGAAAGCGGGCGCAAGAACGAACGACCGAAGCTGCTCGAAGCGTTGCGGCTTTGCCGCCTCCATCGCGCGACGCTGCTTGTCGCCCGCCTCGACCGTCTTTCGCGCAACGTCGCCTTGATCGCAAATCTCATAGAGGGCGGCGCGGCGTTCGTCGTGGCCGACATGCGCGAAGCCAATCGTTTCACGCTTCACATTTTCGCAGCCGTTGCGGAATACGAGTTGAAGCTGATTTCCGAACGCACGAAAGCGGCTTGGGCAGCGATGAAGGCGCGGGGTCGGCAGCCGGCGGTTCAACTCAGGGGAACCCGCGTATCCCGGCGCGAGGATTTGCACGCCGCCTGGGCCGCGCAACGGAAGCGAGAAATGGCGCGCGCCGTGGCGATGGCGCCGTTGCTTCGAGAACTGCGCGACCGGGGGAAGTCGCTGCACGGCGTCGCCGTCGAACTGACCCGGCTGGAGATTGAGACGCCGCGCGGCGGCCGCGCGTGGTCGCGGGAGTCCGTCGCTCGGCTGTTCGTCTGGTCGGGCCAAGCTCAACCGCTCAAAGGCGTCTCCAATCGCCGCGCACATTGCGAAGCTCAAGCGGCGTGGCCCCTCTAGCGCCGGCTCAATTCATCGAATAGCATTTCCTCGCGCGCTGCGGCCGGCGCGCCTCGGGGCCAAATCATGCGACATTCGCTCTTCTACGTTCTTTCCGCTGCGGCAATTGGTGCGATGATCACTCTTTCTGGGCAGCCCGCCTTCGCCAAGACGGTCAAGCAGTGCGACGCGGACTACGCCGCGAACAAAGACGCCATCAAGGCGTCGGGCCAGACCAAGAAGGATTACGTGGCGGCTTGCCGCGCCGGAACGGCCGCAGCGCCCACAGCGGCCGCGCCAACCCCCGTTGCTCCCGCGCCAACCGCCGCCGCACCTGCTGCCGGCAAGAGCGCGAAGGAATGCAACACCGAATATTCGGAAAACAAGGCCGCGATCAAGGCGGCTGGTCAAAAGAAATCTGATTTCGTCGCCGCGTGCCGCACGGGAACGGAGACGATTCCGGCCGCTCCCGCAGCCGCCGCGCCACCGCCTGTTGCTCCGCCGGCCCCGGCGGCCGCCGCGCCTGCGCCGGCTCCAATGGCCCCCGCGCCGGCTCCAGCGCCGATGGCGCCCAGGGCCGTCGCGCCAATGACGGCCTCAGAGGCTCAAGCGCAAGCCTCCTGCCCGAGCGACACCGTCGTTTGGGTCAACACGAAGAGCGGCATCTACCACTTCAAGGGGACGCACAATTACGGCAATACGAAGCAGGGGACTTACATGTGCGAGAGCGCCGCGAAGTCCGCCGGCGATCGCGCCGCGGAAAACGAGAAGCATCCCTAATCGAAGGTGCGAAGGCGAAGCGCCGCTATGGGCGAGAAGATTGACTCGACGTGCTTTCCCGTGGTCGCGTGGCGCGTCGCCGTGGGCAATGCGGGCCGTAAGAGTCGCGTCACGTTCCTCGAAATCGGCTATGCGAGGACGCTTAGCGAAACTAAAGCCGCCGCGCCGGGCCGCGAGCCGCCGAACAAAGTCCCGCTTGGCTTGACCGCCCAACAATGCCGAGACCTCGCGGCCGACTTGGTCGCGGCCGCGAACAAAGCGGAGCGCGGATCAGCGAAGGGCTGAACCGACGGCGGCGCACCGCTCATTCGCTGAGCGCGTTCAAATCGACGTCGCCGAACTGCGCGAGGATCACCGCGTCCTGAAATTCGCCCGTCGAGGGATCGCCGGTGCGCGAAAAGGCAACCGCGCCGGCATGCTCTTTCGCCAGCACTCGCGCGCCCCGTTCGGCCGATTGCGCGCCAGTCGTTTCCTGGGCGTCGCCGGCGGTGAGATCGCCTTCGTCGTTCCGATCGAAAGGGACGACGACGTAATAGGTGACGTTCATAAGATGGCGCCAAAGGGTGTCTTAGTCTGATGATTTGGCCCCCGCGACGCCCCTCGCACAAGCCATCCGCCTCTTATAAGGTTAGCGCAAAGCGGGAGGCCGGAGGTGGCAAAAAGACGCTACACCGTTGATATGGTTCGCGACGACACTGGGCTGCTTCATGACCGCCTCCAAGAGATTGCGAATGAAGAAGGCCGCGTGATCAGTGTCATTTGGCAACCTGCCAGGCATATCGTGATCGGGAATCGAGAAACCAACCCGCAGTCCGGCTACATCATTGTGTCAGAATACGTCGAAAGCGCCGATCCGCCTTGAGGTCGACACACGCTAGCGAAGCGTGAGATGGCGACGATCGACGAAGCGAACCGTGCTATGGCAAACCAATGACCTGGACCGCAGAATTCTGGCGGCCGATCGCTCTGAAAGACGGGCGCATGATCGCGACCCTGGCTGAAGCGCGCGACGTGATCGCTACGTTGCCGGCGCTCCATCAGGGCGCCGAGCATTGGCAGGACGCGGACGAAATGCTTTCGCGCGCCGCGGCGGCGCCGAGCGCAATGGACGACGCGCTTGCGCAGCTGTTGCGGGCGTTGAAAGCCGAAGGGTTGATTTGAGCGCTGGCGCTTCGGCGATGGATTGAGCACGCGGAGGTTTCAGGAGCACAGGCTGTGGCGAAATGGATCGTTGAGGCGATGCCTATTTTGAGCCATTCGGGAGCGGCGCCGGTGGGCGCGGAATCTTGGGCATACAGCACGGACAAGCAGGCTAAGGCGCATGTGCGCGACTTGGTCGGCAAGCAATACCTCATTACGGTGCGGTCGGCTCCGGGAATTAAGCCCGCAGTGACGATGGATCACGGCGATGCACTACGCTGGGCGCACGACTGAAACTTGACGGCGATCGTCTTGAGCGTGGCCCAAACGGAACGGCCGCCGGCATGGTGACACCGGCGGCCTTTACGCGAGGCATACGGCCGGATCTGGGATGGCCGCACTCTCAACCTGACGCAAAATGGGTTAACGCCGCCTTCGCGCTCCGCGAACGCCGCATCGAACTGCTCGCGCTGCGTGTTTGCCGGCTTGCGCCAATCGGCCATGTCTTGGCTTGAGATGTGAATGTGTGTCGAAGAGGAACCCCTCGCGGCAATAGCGTAATCGTTTGAAAGAACAAGATAGTTGGACTGCGATCACGGGGTCCCGCCGGACGCAAATCGACTGGGCGCGAAATCGATGAATCTTCAAAACGAAACAATAAGTTGGAGAATAAGCAGCCCAGGGTCCCACTTCGGCGAAAAGTGACAGCCGGAGCCGAAATGCGCTTGTTGCCGGCCTACTCACCCGATCTGAACCCGATCGAAATGGCCTTTTCCCAACTCAAGTCGCATCTGCGAAAGGCCGCCGAGCGAACCGTCCCGGCCCTCTGGGACCGCATCGGCCAATGCCTCGACGAAATCACCCCGCAAGCTTGCGCAAACTACTTCGCCGAGGCCGGATATGCCCCATCTTAGGCGGGCAATGCTCTAGCTCTACTGCGTCACGACGATCCGCGATAAGGCGGTTTTGGTGGAATGGCTTGGCAACACGGGCAGCGGATCAGGGTTCGGGCCAGCGCGACCGTGAGTTGTCGTCGGATTGTTGCGATCGAGTTTTCGATGTGCCGCTCGGGTCGGATCGGCGGCGCCTCGGGGTCTGGGACGCGAGGATATGCGAGACGTTTCGCGCCGCCGGGAGCCTGAGGGGGGAATCGCCGCTCGTTCGCGGATAAGGAAACCGTAAGCGGCGATGCACAAAGTTGCGTGATGGTGGAAGCCGCGCCAGCTTCGTCCTTCGAAATGGGCCAGGCCGAGTTCGCTTTTCAGTTCCTCGTAGTCGCGCTCGATGCGCCAGCGCAATTTGGCCGTGTCGACGAGAACGTCGATGGGAATGTCTTCGGGCAAGGTCGAAAGCCAGTATTTTGTTGGTTCTTTTTCGCCCTCCGGCCATTCGATGAGGAGCCATTCGAGCGGATGGGGCGTCGAACGTTTCCAGTCGCGCGAAGCTGGCCTTATCCGCAGGGCGGCGAAGCGCGAGGACAAGGTTTCATTGGAGCCCTCACGCCACGGCGCGATGCGCCAAGCCTCCTCGGGAAGGCCCATCGCCAGCTTCTTGGCCGAGACAGGCGCGTGTTCGCCATCGCGCCGGATCCGCGATGGCGGGCGGCCCCGTCCGCTCCAGGGCTTGGGCGGCAACGGCTCCGCGTCGGGGCGCCAGACGCTGAGCGTCGATTGCACGCCCACCACATAGGTCAGGCCGTTGGCCGTGACGCCCGAGCGGAACGCGCCGTCAACGCCATAACCGGCGTCGGCCAGCAAGACCCCAGGCGCGACGCCGGCCGCAAGCGCAGCCCTGATCTGATCGAGCGCGATCTGGGGTTTGGTCGTAAGCGGCCCTCTGGCGCCACGGGGTTGACCACTTGATTTTTTGGACTGAGCGCTCAGGGCCGTCCATCAGGCCGCGAGTCTATCGGAGGAACGCCTCGCCGTCGCCCAAGCCCAAGGCATGAGCTCATCGATGCGCGAGGCGGGCCAGAGATTGACGAGTTTGGTGAGGACGTCGGCGAAGTAGGCTTGCGGCTCGACATGGTTGAGCTTGCAGGTCTCGATCAGCGACGCGATGCAAGCCCAATTTTCCGCCCCGACGTCATGGCCCGCGAAGAGCGAGTTCTTGCGATTGAGTACAATCGGCCTGATCCCGCGTTCGACGATATTGGTGTCAAGCTCGATGCGGCCGTCGTCGAGGAAACGGGTGAGCCCATCCCAGTGGTTCAAGCCATAACGGATCTCTTCAGCGATCGACGCCTTGGCGGAGACGCGGGCAAGCTGTCGCTCGAAGAAGGTCCCGAGCGCGGCGACCAGCGGCTTGCTCTTGTCCTGGCGCACCCTGCGGCGCTCGTCAGGGCTCGCGCCGCGGATCGTCTTCTCGATCGCATAGAGCGCGGCGATGCGCTCGAGCGCTTCGCTGGCGATCGGCGCGTTGCCGGCCTTGGCGAGGTCGAAGAACCGGCGGCGCAGATGCGCCCAGCAGAAGGCGAGCGTAATGGCGTCGCCGGGCGCTTCGGCGGCAAGCTTCTTGTAGGCGGCGTAGCCGTCGCATTGCACGACGCCGCGATAGCAATCGAGCAGCTTCAGGGCATGGACCGCGCCGCGGCCGGGCGCGTAGGTAAAAGCGATGGCCGGCGGATCGGTCCCGCCCCAGGGCCGATCGTCGCGGGCGACCGCCCAGAAGTAGCCCTGCTTGACGCGGCCGCGGCCGGGATCGAGCACCGGCGCCTTCGTCTCGTCGACCGCGATCTTGCCGGAGGCGAGAATGAGTTCGCGCAGGCGCAGATAAAGCGGCTTGATCTCGGCGGCCGCATAGCCGACCCAGAACGCCAGGACCGATCGCTTGATGTCGACGCCCTGGGCGGCCAGCATCTGCGCTTGCCGATAGAGCGGCAAATGCCAGGCGTATTTGGCGACCAGCACCGAGGCCACCATCGCCTCGGTCGGCAGCCCGCCCTTGATCAGCCTTTCGGGCGCCGGCGCCTGGACCACCGCCTGCTCGCAGGCTCGGCAGGCGTATTTGGGACGGTGCGTCACGATCACCCGGAACTGCGCCGGGATCACGTCGAGCCGCTCCGAGGCATCCTCGCCGATCTCATGCATAGGCGACCGGCAGCACGGGCAGTTTTTGTCTTCGGGCTCGATCGTCACATGAACCCGCGGCAAATGGGCAGGAAGCGCGCCGCGATTGGAGCGGCGCTTGTCGGCGCGAGCGCGAGCCGCCGCCTCATTCCGTTTGTCGTCCGCGGCTTCGCCGGCCCCAATGGCTTGCTCGACATCCTCGAACGCCAGGCCGAGTTGGTCTGGATCGAGCTTCTCTGAACGGCGACCAAATTGCATGCGCTGCAACTGATGCAGGAGATGCAGCAGGCGATCGTTTTGCAACAGCGCTTCATCGCGCGCCGCAATGGCGGCGTCGCGCTCGGCGAGCGCCGCCGCAAGCCGCGCTTGCAACGCGACGATGTCGGTTTGAGGGTGACTCGCGCTCTCGCCCATGAGCGACATCGAATCAAATTCGCGCGCTTTTTGGACGAAGAATCAGCAGCCTGATTCAATTGGTCACAGGCTCACGACGCAGCTTCCGGGCGCCGGACGTCCTGCACATGAAGGCGCGACCAATCCAATCCGTCGATGAGCGCGGCGAGCTGCGAGGCCGAGAGCCGCATCACGCCGTCGCTGATCGGCGGCCATCGAAACGCGCCTTGCTCGAGTCGCTTCCAAAACAGCACCAGGCCGGACCCGTCCCAGGCCAGAATCTTCAAACGATCCGCTCTTTTCGAGCGGAAAACGAAAATCGTCCCCGAGAACGGATCGCGTTGAAGTTCCTCGCGCGCAAGTGCGGCAAGGCTGTCGGCGCCGCGCCGGAAGTCCACCGGCTTCGTCGCAATCAGCACCCGCACCCCGGCCGGAACCCCGATCATGTCGCCGCCCTTACGGCGCGCAGCACCGTCGTCAACGTCGCTGCATCAATCCCGAGCGCAACGCGAACCGTGGCCGCGCCGATCACGATCTCGATCACCGCAGCCCGACCTTCGCGGTTCGGCGCAATCGGCGCGTCCGGGCTCAGGGCCGCCTCTACGATCACCGGCGTAAAGGCCGCGCCGCTCACATCGCCCTTGTCATCTCTCGCCCGTCGCCTGGCCCGCCGTCGCGCCTCGCGTCGCCAACCGAACAACTGTTGCGGCGTCAGCCCATGTCGCCGCGCCACAGTCGAGACCTTCTCGCCGGCCTCATAGCTCTCGGCGAGAATCTGCGCCTTCTGCTCCGCGGTCCACGTCCGGCGTCGCCCGGCGCCCGTAAATACCTCCAGCCGGCGCACCGGCTCCGGCTTGGATTTGTGCAAAAGCTCAGTGTCCGACACGTGTCCAACCCGCTCGATCCAGCGCGCGAGACATTCGCCGATCAGCCCCAAGCAATAAAGGTGGGATCTAAAGGCCG
>CAVPVQ010000007.1:0-61528 GCA_963709185.1 uncultured Alphaproteobacteria bacterium | reverse complement strand
GCGTCAGGTGTCGATCAACCCGCCGAGGTCGCCGGTGTCCTTGCCGCCGCCATGCGGGGCGGCGAGGTAGTCGAGCGAGCGCATCTCTATGAGACGCGACGCCGCGCGCGAAAACTCGAACTTTTCCGCGCCCTCGAGCGCCGCGCCGAGCGCTTCCGGTTCGGCCGCGGCGGACATCACCAGTTTCACCCGCGCGTCATAGAGGGCGTCGATCAAGATGATGAAGCGCTTGGCCTCGTTGCGCTCGCTCGTCTTGAAGACCTGCGCATGATCAACGAACACGGTATGAAATTCGGCGGCGATTTCGAGAAAATCGGCGGCGCCGAGCGGCCGCCGGCAGAGGTCGTCGAACGAAAAGCGCGCGACAAGGCCAACCGCCTCTGGCACACTGAGCGTTCGCCCGAGCAGCGGCAGATTTTTCGGCGCGCCGCGGGGCGCGCCGGTCAGGCGCAAAAACGCCTCGTTCATCGCCGCATCGGCCGCCGCGTCGCAGGGGGTGTAGTAGACCGGCGCGCGCCGGAGTTTTTGCAGCCGGTAGTCGGTCTTGGCGGCGAGCGAAAACACGTCGGTTCGCTCGGAAAGCAGTTTGAGGAAGGGCAGGAACAGCGCGCGGTTCAGGCCGTCCTTGTAAAGCTCGTCGGGCGCGACATTGGAGGTCGCGACCACGACGACGCCGGCGGCGAACAGCGCCGCGAACAGCCGCGCCACTATCATGGCGTCGGCGATGTCGCGCACCGAAAATTCGTCGAAGCACAGCAGCGCCGCGTCGGCCGCCAGCGCCGCAGCGACGGGCGCTATGGGCTCGTCGCCCAAAACTTCGCCGCGCTTCTTGAGCTGCCGCCATGCGTGGATGCGCGCATGCACGTCGGCCATGAAGGCGTGGAAGTGGGCGCGGCGTTTCGACGCAACGTTGGCTGCGTCGAAGAACAGGTCCATCAGAAAGGTCTTTCCGCGCCCGACTTCGCCGTAGACGTAGAGGCCGCGCGGCGGCTCGGGCGACTTGCCGGAAAACCAGCGGCCGAGCAAGCCGGCTCGGGTTCCCAGCCGGTAGCCGTCGAGCCGATCGGCGAGCTCATCGAGCTTTTCGGCGAGCGCCATCTGCGCCGGGTCGGCCTCGATTTGTCCCCCTTCGATCAGCGCGCCATAGCGCGCGACGACGCCGCTCATCAGCGGCCGGGCCGGGGCCGGACGACCAGCGCCATGTTTTTTTGCCGAATAGGGCCATGGATTGTTGAATGTTAACGGTAGGTTAGGGCTTCCGCGGCGTCGCAGCGGACATTGCGGCGTTCGCGGCCTTGTGTACGCTCTCCCGGGCGAAGTCAAAGGGCGCGTGTGTTTTCCAGGATTGCGCGGCAGGCGTCGGCGCTGGCGGCGCGAAGGCGGTCTGCCGATCCGCTTCCCTTGGTGGGGTCAAGTCTCAGTTTGAATTTCAGGTTTCGACCCGAAGCAGACATCTTCCTTTAACTAATTAAGCGCAGCGTGGACACGCGAGAAACGCGTTATTGTCTAAGTATTGTACGCATACCACGTGTAATTACGGGCGTTTCGATTGAATTGGCTCAACGATCTGTTATCGCCTGACGCCGTGATGGCCGCTATTGGCCAACTCGCGGTCAGCCTCCCATTCGCAGTGCTTGCGGGGGTGCTCGGCGTGCTGTGCGCGATTGCGTTCGCCCGCCGACTTTGGATGGCGTGGGCGCAGGCCGAAGGGCGCCGACGCAAGCCACCGCTTGTCGAGCGTCGCAAGGCTCCACCCAAAGCGCCGCTGCCGGAGGGCGTATTGCAGGACCGGCGTCGCGCGATAGCGTTGCGGACCGGCGCAGGTTCAAGCGTCCGGTCTAATGCGGGACCAGAAGCCCCACGGGCAGAAGCGCCTTCAGATAGATTACGGTAACGCACCCGTCATTACCGTCAACGAAGGTGATGGCAAAAAAGCGGTATTGGTGCGACGCCCTGTCCAATCCCTGAGCTGTACATCCTCTTCCCGCCCTTTGCGCCATCCCAGCGAACAACCGGCCGTTTCCACGGGGTCCCATCGCCAAAATCAGAGTCGGGCTCAGCCGGGGGCTTGCCGCCGTCATTCCAACAACAAAAACCGAAAAGGCTTTTCTATTTTTCAAAATCTGCGGTAGGCTACGTTCCAGCTTTTTGACATCGAGAACCTCGTTCTCGGCCCGTTTGGGCGGCCGCCTTCGCGCTTGTGGGAAAAAATTCGGCCCACGATCACAGCCCCGACTGGAAACCCCGAAAAGAATGCAACTTTTGGCGCCCAGCGCTTTGAGATCGCTTACGCGTTGACTTGTTTTGGCGCCGCCGGTCGTCGGGGCCGGCAGCCCCAACGCCGATGTCGCGCCGCCTGCGGCTCGTGGGCACGGCCGGCCGGCGGGGGCGAGGGCGCCCCCGCCCCCGCAAGTCCTTGAAAAGAAACGAAACCGCGCAATGAACGAAGCCAATCCTTCATGATTTCAACGCACTGCGCAAGGCCGAAGCGAAACCACTCGCTTCGCCGGCGAAGCGAAAGGCGCGTTGGACGCCAAATAGGCCTCGGCAACTGCGCCGGTTCGTCACACGAATTCGCAATTGGAGCCCGCCAGCAACCCGCTCGTGCTATAGCTCGCGCCCAGCGGACCGGCGCCTCGGGTTGATCCAAATCATGGTTGGGGCCGCCGGCCGGAATTGTATCTCTCGCAAAACTCGACGCGCCGCGCGGCGCGCGGCAATGGGGCAAAAACAATGACCGACCGCAAGATGACGATGGGCGTGATCGTCGGCAATCGCAACTTCTTTCCCGCTCTGCTCGCCAAGTCTGGGCGAGAGGACATCATTCGCGTGCTCGCCGACAAGGGCTACGACTCGATCGTGCTGACGCCCGAGGACTCGCGATATGGCGTGGTCGAGACCTTCGAGGACTCCAAACGCTGCGCCGCGCTGTTCAAGGCCAACCGCGACCGCATCGACGGCGTGATCGTCACCCTGCCAAACTTCGGCGACGAGCGCGCCATCGCCAACACGCTGCGCCTCGCAGACCTCGGCGTTCCCGTGCTGGTCCAGGCGACCCCCGATACGGCGGGCAAGATGACGATCCAATATCGGCGCGACAGCTTTTGCGGCAAGATGTCAGCCTGCAACAACCTGCGCCAGTACGGCATTCCCTATTCGCTGACCAAGCTGCACACCGAGAGCGTCGACTCGCAGGAATTCGCCGACGACCTCGACCAGTTCGCCGCAACCTGCCGCATCGTCAAAGGGCTGAAAAACCTGCGGGTCGGCTCCATCGGCGCGCGGCCGGCCGCCTTCAACACTGTCCGTTTCAGCGAGAAGATTCTCGAAGCGAACGGCATCTCGATCGAGACCGTCGACCTCTCGGAAATCATCGGCCGCATCGGCAAGCTGAAGGACGACCATGCGGGAGTGCGGGCAAAACTCGATGAGATCCGCGCCTATACTTCGACCGCCGGGGTTCCCGACGCCGCGCTGGTGAAAATGGCCAAGCTCGGCTTCGTCATCGACGACTGGATGCGCGAGACCGAAGTCAAGATCAGCGCCATTCAGTGCTGGTCGGCGATGGAGGAGTATTTTGGCGTCGTGCCCTGCGCCGTGATGAGCATGATGAGCAACAATCTCACCTCGAGCGCCTGCGAGGTCGATATTTGCGGCGCGATCGCGATGCACGCGCTGGCGCTCGCATCGCAGACGCCGAGCGCGTTGCTCGACTGGAACAACAATTACGGCGACGACCCCAACAAGGCCGTCTGCTTCCATTGCAGCAATCTGCCCAAGCACTTCTTCGAGAAGCGCGAGGATGGACTACCAGGAGATCATCGCCGGAACGGTCGGCAAGGAGAACACCTACGGCACGCTGTCCGGCCGCGTGAAGGCGAGCGCGATGACCTTTGCCCGCTTCTCGACCGACGACGTCTCGGGCAAGATGCGCGGCTACGTCGGCAGCGGCGCCTTCACCAACGATCCGCTGGAGACTTTCGGGGGCATCGGCGTGGCGTCGATTCCCGATCTGCAGCGCCTGCTGCGCTACATCTGCGAGAAGGGCTTCGAGCACCACGTCGCCGCCAACCTGTCGAGCTCGGCCGCGGCGGTGCACGAAGCGGCGTCACGCTATCTGGGCTGGGACATGTACTGGCACGGCGCGGCGGCGTGAGACGTTTTCTTGGATCGTAGAACGGTCATTGCGAGCCTAAGCGAAGCAATCCAGAGCCAAGCGCAGAGTCTTTGGCCCCTGGATTGCGTCGTCGCTTTGCTCCTCGCAATGACGACGCCCGGCGCTTTCACCATGCGCGAATGACTTTTGATATCGGAAGTTCGAGCAGATCTTGCGCGCCATGCTTGAGCAGGTCGGGCACGACCTCATTGAGCTTCTGACGGCTAATGACAGAGCTGATTGAGTAGCCTTTCCCGTGCGCCAGACTGCTCACGGTAGGCTCCTTGAGCGCCGGCACGCGCTTGAGGATGGTTTCCTTGTGGCTTGCCGGGACGTTCATGACCAAAAGAACCTGGTCACGGGCGTCTTGCGCGCCCGAAAGAAGCAAGCAGATGATGTGGATCGCTTCCTTCTTCTGCTCATCGAGCTCAGCATCCGGATTGGCGATCAGCACGGTATGGCTCTCAAAGAGCTTGCCGATAATCTTCAGACCATTCGCTGTGATGCTGGATCCGGTTTCCGTCACGCAGACGCCGTAGCGGTAATCGCCGGGAATGTGGGCTTCGGTGCCGCCATAAGAAAACTCGACCGTAACCGGAATGCCGAGTTTGGCGAAGAAGCGCGTTGTCCATCCGGGATATTCGCTCAAGATCACGCTCCCCGCAGGAACGTGCTCGGCGCTCGGCGTCGCATCGGCGCCCGCGCCGACCAGCACGACCTGGACGCCGCCAAGCGTCCTTCGGCTGTAGGTAGAATTGCTGGAGAATCGAGACTTTCGCATCGCTCTCGAGGATGCAATCCTCGCCGCAGACGCCGAGATCGTAGGTTCCCTGCTCCACCAAGCGCGGAATGTGCTGGGGGCGCATAAGGGTGACGCGAGAAATCCTCGGGTCCTCAATCTTCGCCTCCATGCTGACGGGGCGCGCGGAGCACCTTGAGATTGGCTTCTTCAAACAGCTTCAGAGTGCCCTCTTCGAGGCTGCCGTTCGGCAATGCGATGCTCAACATCTTGAGAACCCTGTGACTTGCTCGCCGCCCTCTCTACGTGTTGCCGAAGGGAGCGAGAAGTGTTTTATAATCGGAAGCGGCCGTTTGGACGCGTCACAATGACCTATCGAGGTCCGAACGAGGCGCCGCCATGGTCGAAATCCGCAAGCTCGCCGCGATACTTGCCGCCGACGTTGTGGGATTTTCCCGGCTGACCTCCGTTGACGAGGATGCAGACGCTCGCCCGACTTCGCGCGCTGCGCGCCGATCTGATCGATCCGACGGTCGCCGCCAACAACGGCCGCGTGTTCAAGCGCACCGGCGACGGCGTGCTGGTCGAATTTCGCAGCGTCGTCGAGGCGGTGCGCTGCGCCATCGAGATCCAGAACGCGATGGTCGAACGCAACGCCGGCGTGCCGAGGACCGCCGCATCGTCTTCCGCATCGGCATTCACCTTGGCGACGTGGTCGAGGAGAGCGACGGCGACGTGATGGGCGACGGCGTCAACATCGCGGCGCGCCTCGAAGGCGTCGCCGAGCCGGGCGCGATCTGTCTTTCGGAAGACGCCTATCGCCAGGTCAGGGCGCGGCTCGATCTATCGGTCAGCGATCTCGGCGCAATCCAGCTCAAGAACATCGCCGAACCGGTGCGGGTGTATTCGCTGGAGGTCGGGCTCGCCCGCCGAACGGAAGCCTCAGCCTCCGCCCAAGCCTTCTGCCGGCGAGAGGTCTGCGCCGCCGCGTCCGAAAAGCCTTCGATCGCGGTGCTGGCCTTCCAGAACATGAGCGGCGACCCGGAGCAGGAATATTTCGCCGACGGGATCACCGAGGATGTGATCACCGACCTCTCCAAGATTGGCGGCCTGCTGGTGATCGCCCGCAATTCGAGCTTCGCCTACAAGGGCAAGCCGGTCGACGTCCGCATCGTCGCCCGCGAACTCGGCGTCCGCACGGTTCTCGAGGGCAGCATCCGGCGCGCCGGCGGTCGGGTGAGGATCACCGCGCAGCTGATCGACGCGGCGTCCGGCGGGCACCTTTGGGCCGACCGGTTTGATCGGGACCTCAGCGACATTTTCGCGGTTCAGGACGAGGTCACCCGCCGGATCGTCGAAGCGTTGAAGGTCAAACTGAGCCCCGGGCGAAGCGACGCCGCTCGCCGCAAATCGACCAATAGCAAAGCGCTGGATTTCTTTCTGCGAGCCCGCGAGCTGCTGTCGGCGGCGACAAAGAACCGCGAAGTTTTCGAAAAGTCGACCGCGCCTGTTTGAGCAGGCGATCGTCGAAGACCCCGACTATGGCGAGGCTTACGCTGGCCTGGCGATGTGGCAGGACCTGAATTGGCAGAACTCATTGGACCGTCGAATGGCCGGAGGCGCTTGAAAAAGCGGGGCGCTATATCGACCTCGCCTTGACGCAAGAGCCCTGAGGTCGCCATGGTGCGCTATGTCGCCGCGGTTCACTACTTCTGGAAAAAGGATCTCGCCCGATCCGCCGCCGAACCGACGCGGCGCTCGGTCTCAACCCCAACTATGCCATCGCGCATGATTCGCGCGGCTTCATTTACATCTATGCCGGCCATCCCCTCGCCGCCGTTCCGCATATCGAACAGGCGATGCGGCTCGATCCGGCGTTACGGCCGTTGTACATCCACTTTCTGGGTTCAGCCTATCTGGTCGCCGGCAAGTACGAAGAGGCGGTGGCCGCGTTCAAGGAACGCATCCGCCTCGCGCCGGAGACCGACTTTTCGCGCGCCTTTCTCGCCGTTGCGCTCGGCCATCTCGGCGAGGCGGAGGAGGCCAAGCGGGTGTGGCGCGAACTGATGGAGATCAACCCGAAATATTCATTCGCCGGGCATCTCGACGGCTCCCCTTCGCCAACCCGGCCGACGCTGATCGTCTAGGCGAGGGGCTCATCAAGGCCGGAATAACGGCCTGAGGCGGGTTGGCCAGCGCTCGCATCTCGACGGTTAGCCTACCTACGGCCGCGAAGGCACAGAGGGCGAAGCAGCTGGTTCGACAGCGCCGCCGGCGTACGGAGAGGACTGGCGGAAGCGGAGTGAGGGCGGCCTTGACTTTGGCGCAATTGAGCCCTTCGCTTTTGCGCCGAATGTCAACGCGTGAGCAGCGCCAATGGAAATTTCAATCTCGGAGGCCGAAGGACGATTGACGGAACTCATTCGACGCGCGGAGTCCGGAGAGGCCGTCATATTGACGCGCGATGGCCGCCCAACAGTACAGATCTCGGCCGTTAGGCCCAAGCTGACGCTCGAGGAAAGAAAGCGACTGATGTCGGAGTTCCAAGCGGCTATTGCGTCGAAAAGTCGATAAGAGCGGTCCCGGCGCAGCCCGAAGTCAAGACTTTCTCTACGATGAAAACGGATTGCCAAAGTGATCGTCGTCGACACGTCGGCGCTGATCGCGATACTGCCGGGCGAAATTGACGCGGCGCGATGCAGCGAAAGACTCGTCGCCGAAGAACGCGTCATAATTTCGGCCGCGACTCTGGCGGAAACTCTCATCGTCGCTGCGCGCAAAAACGTCAATGCTGATGTCGACGCCTTCATCTACCTGTTTCAAATTGAGGTAGAACCTGTCACTGAGCGCTTGGCGCGCAAAACTGCGGAGGCATATCTGCGCCTGGGGAAAAGGCCGCAACCGCGCCAGTCTCAACTATGGCGACTGCTTTGCCTACGCGCTCGCAAAGGACCTGAATTGCCCCTTGCTGTTTGTCGGCGACGATTTCTCCCAGACGGACGTGACCGCGGCCTGACGCCCCCTCACGCCGATAGAACTCTCCGCCCGCTTCCGCTACTCTCCCCCCATGACCCAATCGCACCGCCCGGTCGGCCCCGGCGACCATGTCTTTCTCGTTGACGGCTCGTCGTTCGTCTTTCGCGCCTATTTCCAGTCGATAAGGCAGGACCCGAAGTACAATTACCGCTCCGACAAGCTTCCGGTCGGCGCCGTGAGGCTGTTCGCCGCCAAAGTGCTGCAGTTCTTGCGCGATGGCGCGGCGGGGATCCAGCCGACGCATATCGCGATCATCTTCGACAAGTCGGAGAATTCGTTCCGCCGCGAGCTCTATCCTCTCTACAAGGCCCAGCGCCCCGACCCGCCGGAGGACCTGATCCCGCAGTTCCCGCTGATGCGCGCCACCGTACGCGCCTTCGGCCTCGAGCCGATCGAGCAGGATCGCTACGAGGCGGACGACCTCATCGCCACTTACGCGCGAGAGGCGCGGGAAAAAGGCGCGGACGTGCTCATCATCTCCGCCGACAAGGACCTCATGCAATTGATCGGGCCGGGCGTTGCGATGTACGACCCGGCCTCGGGCGATCGCGAGGAGCGGCGCATCGGCGCCGAAGAGGTTTTTGCCTACTTCGGCGCCGGCCCGGAAAAAGTCGTCGACATACAGGCGCTTGCCGGGGATTCGAGCGATAATGTCCCCGGCGCGCCGGGCATCGGGGTGAAGACCGCCGCGCAGCTCATCAGCGAATACGGCGACCTCGAGACCCTGCTGGCGCGCGCGCCCGAAATCAAGCAACCCAAACGCCGCGAAGCCCTGACCGACGCCCGAAAACGTCGAGAAAATCCGCATCTCGAAGCAGCTCGTGACTCTCGTCCGCGACGTAAAAACCGAGACGCTCGATCGACGATCTCGGCAAGCCCGAAATCAACGGGGCGCGCCTGATCGCCTTCCTCAAGGCGCTGGAATTTACCACCATCACCCGCCGCGTCGGCGAGATCTGCAACGTCAACCCCGAGGCGATCGAGGCGGATCCGAACTTCGTCGGCCCCGGCGGCTGGCGCGGCCGCAACGGCGAAGCGAAAGAGGCGCCAGCGGCGCCGCCGCCGCAAGCGGAGGCGGAACCGGCCGCGAAAGCCTTCTGCGCCCGAAGCCGCAACGCCCGCAAGTGTCGCGCGCTTGCGCGTCAAGGAGGCCAAAGAGCAGCCGTTCGACGTGACGGCCTACCCGACCGTGACGGATATCGCCGTCCTCGAGGCCTGGATCGCGCGGGCGAAGACCGCCGGCGTCGTCGCTTTCGACACCGAGACGACTTCGCTCGACCCGTTACAGGCCGAGCTGGTCGGCGTTTCGCTTGCGGTCGCGCCGGGCGAAGCCTGCTACATTCCGCTCGGCCATCGCCAGGGCGAGGGCGATTTGTTCACCGGCAGCGGGCTCGTCGCCGGCCAGATTTCCGAGGCGGACGCGCTTGCGCGGCTGAAACCGCTGCTCGAAGATCCCGGCGTCTTGAAGATCGCCCAGAACGCCAAGTTCGACTGGCATATGTTCAAGCAGCGCGGCGTCGACGTCGCGCCGATCGACGACACGATGCTGATTTCCTATGTGCTCGAACTCCGGGGTGACCAACGACGGCCACGGCATGGACGCGCTGAGCGAGCGTTGGCTCGGCCACAAGCCGATCGCCTTTTCCGAGGTTGCCGGATCGGGCAAAAACTTCATCGGGTTCGCCCGGGTTCCGCTGGACCGCGCGACGCAATACGCGGCCGAGGACGCCGACGTGACGTTGCGCCTGTGGCGCGTGCTAAAGCCGCGCCTCGTCGCGGAGGGGCTGACGACCGTCTACGAAACGCTCGAACGGCCGCTCGTCATTCCCCTGGCCAAGATGGAGCGGCGCGGCGTTTCGATCGACCGCAACATGCTTTCGCGCCTCTCGGGCGAGTTCGCCCAAGAGATGGCGGGCATCGAGGCCGAGATCTACGCGATGGTCGGCGCGCCGTTCAACCTCGGGTCGCCCAAGCAGCTCGGCGACATCCTGTTCGGTCAGATGGGCCTGCCCGGCGCCAAGAAGACCGCGACCGGCGCCTGGTCGACCTCGGCCAGCGTGCTCGACGACCTCGCCGAAGAGGGCCACAAGCTCCCCGCCCGGATCCTCGATTGGCGCCAACTTTCCAAGCTCAAGTCGACCTACGCCGACGCGCTGCCCGGCTTCGTCAATCCATCAACGCACCGCGTCCATACATCCTACGCGCTCGCCTCGACCACGACCGGCCGCCTTTCCTCCTCCGAACCGAATTTGCAGAACATCCCGGTGCGCACCGAAGAGGGGCGAAAGATCCGCCGCGCCTTCATCGCCGACAAGGGCTTCAAGCTGATTTCGGCCGACTACAGCCAGATAGAACTGCGCCTGCTCGCCCATATCGCGGACATCGGCGCGCTCAAGAAGGCTTTCGCCGAAGGCCTCGACATTCACGCGATGACCGCATCGGAAATGTTCGGCGTGCCGGTCAAGGATATGCCGAGCGAAGTGCGCCGGCGCGCCAAGGCGATCAACTTCGGCATCATCTACGGCATCTCCGCGTTCGGCCTCGCCAACCAACTGGGAATCGCCCGCGAAGAGGCGGGCGCCTATATCCGGCGCTACTTCGAGCGCTTCCCCGGCATCCGCGACTACATGGACGCGACGAAGAAACGCGCGCGCGCCGACGGTTTTGTGCGCACGATTTTTGGCCGCAAGTGTCACTTTCCGCGCATCAACGCCTCGAACCCTTCGGAGCGCGCGTTCAACGAGCGCGCCGCGATCAATGCGCCGATCCAGGGTTCGGCCGCCGACATCATCCGCCGCGCCATGGCGCGCATGGACCCGGCGCTCGAGCGCGCGGGCTTGAGCGCGCGCATGCTGTTGCAGGTGCACGACGAGCTGGTGTTCGAGACGCCCGACGACGAGATCGAGGCGACGATCGCGCTGGTCAGCAAGGTGATGGTCGACGCGCCGGAGCCGGCGGTGCGGCTGAGCGCGCCGCTCAAGGTCGACGCGCGCGCCGCGCCGAACTGGGACGAGGCGCACTGACGCAACCCTGACACAAGGCGACGCGCCGAAAATCTCGCCCCGACAATGTCTTGTTAACGCCGCGTTGACGACCGAGGCGCAACCTCCAGCGCGTACCTTTACGCGTAAAGAGCGATCTGAGCCGGTTCGAGCGCGCCGAGGAGCTTACTGCCCGTGTCGACCACCCTTTCGACCTACCTCACGATCGAAAAGAATCTGGCCAACTACCAGAAGTTGACCAGCAACGAACCCACCGTCAAGGGCGCGACAAAGTATTATGAAGCCAACATCGGCAAGGTCTCGACGATCGATCAGTTCGTCTCCAACTACCGACTGCTGTCCTATGCTCTCGAACGCCTATGGCCTCGGCAAGTATGTCAACGACACGGCGCTGGTGAAGAAAGTGCTCGAGGGGGGCACGACGAGCTCGAAGGCGCTGGCCAACACTCTACCCAATCCAAACTGGAAGACGTTCGCCGACAGCGTTCAATTTCAGCGCCACCGGCTCCAGCTCGCCGAGCTCTTCGGCCTCGGTGGCGACGACGACCTCGGATTACGTCGAGCAGCAGCTCGAGGAAAACGAGGGCGAAAGCGATCCCGGGCGTGCAGCTGGCCCTTTATTTCAAGCGTGTCGCGCCGACTGTCACCAGCGGCTACGGCATTATCGGCGACCAAAATCTGCTGGATGTCGCAACCACGGCTCTCGGTCTCTCGCCCGACATCACAACGTCGCAGATCGACACCGAGTCGAAAGAGATCACCAACCTTATGCCGCTGAAAGAACTACAGGATCCGACGAAGCTCAACAAGCTGATCGAGCAGTTCGCGGCCAAGTATGACGCCAATTATGGCCCGGACTCGTCCGACCCAAGCGGCCTGACCGTCGTCAACAATAACAGCGGTTCGACCTCGTCGAGCGCAGGCGCCCTCGAGCATCCTGGCGGATGTCGTCAGCTCTAACGCGTCGGAGCTCAGCGGCTTGCTTCCCACCAGTTCGTTCAGCACCGGGTTGTTGTCGGCGATTCAGGGCCTGTCGCTCGGCGGCTGACGGCCAGGCGGCGCCGGCCCCATCATGCCGGCGCCTCGCTCACGGCTTCAATTTCGTTCCCGGATTGGTCTTCGCTTCGGCGTTGAGCACGAAATTGCACTCGATCACGCCCATATCCTGAATCACCGTGGACTTGGTGCGCGCGTTGGCGCGGGAGATCAGCGTCTGCAGCATCTTGTCGAGATCGATCTTCTCGAGGCGCGCGAAGTCGATCTTGTCGTCGTCGAAGAGATAGCGGAACGCCTCGTCGATGACGAAGGGTTCCGGATCGACCGGCAGTTTCTTCGCCACCGCGAGGTCAACGACATAAGAGAACTGGGCGACGACATAGCCTTTGACCACGCCGTCGCGAATCACCGGGACGTTGATCTCCTTGCTCTTACGCGTCTCGAGATTCGACGAAACTACCGGCGGCGGCGCGTTCGCCTTGGCCAACATGACCCTCTGGACTCCGTACGCGGCCGCGAGCGTAATCAGGCACGCCCACAGACCGACGACGAGCGTCTTGATCATCAGTCGTCGTCCCGCCATGGATAAGCGGAATAGGTTCCGTCAGATTGCCCATCCCGAATCGCACGCGCAACAATGCCCGAAATGGTTCGCGCAGCGCGCAATTGCGTGCTGAGCAACCGTTCGTTGACGTCGAGCTTCGCCATCAAGTCGGCGAGCGAGGCGCCGAACGCAGGATGCGAGCGAATGCCGGCGATGGCGCCTTGCAGCCGCGTCAGCTCCAACAGTCCCTGATTTTTGCGCTGACTGTGCGACTGATAGTCGACAGGCCCGCGCAATGCGAGCTCCCGGTTCTCCGCTTCGACGACGTTTCGCAACCGATCGAGCACCGGCACAACCATGGCCAGCGCACGCTCCTGCGGCGAAGACCTATCTCGAGACGCTGCGTCACTCATGATGTCTTGCCACGCGCAAAGAGATACGCGCCGTTCATGATTTCTCCTCTCAACGGCAGCGACAGATCGTTGCCGCTCGTAGTGGTGACGTCGGGATGGCCTGTCGCCGCGGGATGGCTGCCGCCGGTGAGCGCCGCCGCCGCGGCCGAGCGCCCTCCATCAAACAAGCGACGGCTGATGCCGAGCGTCCCGGATTTGGCGATCTGCTCCGACATCTTCTCGGCGAGCAGAGATCGCCACATGTCGCCCGACAAGCCCTCGCCGAACGCCGTCGGCGTGTCTTTCGGCAGCATCTCGCCGATCAGATTGGTCAATAGCATCGCCTCAAACTGAGTCTTGGCCTTGTCGGCCTTGTCGGGCCCGCCGAGATCGTTGGCGTGCGCGAGCCGCACCCTCAAGTCGGCCGCGGTCGCCGCGGTCGGCGACGAAGTCCCCGCGGCGTTCGATGCTTTGTCCAATGCCTGCGCGAAGTCGACGTCGCCAGCCGGCGTGTTCGCGGCCAGCGTGTTGAGCTTTTGAATGACCGAGGCGGCGCGGGTCGGATCGGCGGCGCGCGCGACGTCAAGCACGATATCGGAGGGCGGGTCGATGGCCATGGCGAACGATCCCAGTTTCTATCGGCCAAGACTCGCCGCTACGGCTTGTGCGAACCTGAGATCGACGTTTGCAGCGACCATTCGATCAGCTCGACAAGCGTCTTCTTTTCCATTTCGCGGCGAGCTTCGCCCTCGGCCCGGTCCACCACCTTTTCCGCCAGTTTTGAGCGAGCGCCGTTTTCGAACGCGCGCTTGGCCTGCGCCGCATGAGCCGCCTTAGCCGCGTTGATCTCCATTTCGATGGATCGAATGCGGCGCGTCGCCGCGGACGCAGCCCCGCCGAACGATAACAGGCCTTCGCCGAGCGCCTGGATCATCTGGGCATGCGCAACAGTGAGCTTGTCGCGCTCCTCCGCGAGATGAGTGAGTTTCCACACCGAAAGATCGTGCAGGCGCTTTTGCAGCCGTTCGATTCGCTTCAGTTTTTCGACGCGAGACGTCACGATCAACCCCAGGTTAGCCAAGAGCCGAACGCGTCCATGAATTGGCCGAGCTCGCCCTTGACGATGAAATAGAAAAGCGCCAGGCCGCCGGCGATTACGAACGGCGGCCCGACAAAGAACACCTGGATCTGTGGCGTCACGCGGTTGATCAGGGACAACGCAAAATTGGCGATCACAGAGTAGAGGAAGAACGGCGAGGTGACGCGCACGGCGACCAGGAACGATTGCCCGAGCACCGCTCCGAGATGGCGCACCGTATAGGCTGGGTCGAAATCGACCTTGAGCGGGATGGCGTCGTACGAAGCGACGAGCCCGCGAATGATCTCCCAATGGAAGTCCGCTGCGAAGAGGAATGCCGTCGCCGCCAGCATCACCACCGTTGAAATCGGGGACGACGCTTGCCCCGCGTCGAGTTCGATGCCGAACGGCGCGGTGAAGCCGAGCAGATGCCCGGTGACCGTCGCGAGCGACTCGAGCGCCGAAAAGAACGCCCGTCCCAACCCGCCGATCATCGCCCCGATCAGACCCTCCATGACGATCAACTTCAGCATCGCCAGCGGATCGTCGCCGATATGCTTCAACGGCGCCTGACCCAATAGCAACGGCGACAGCGCAAGCGTCACTGCGATGGCGACGAACAGACGCACCTGGGTTGGAATCTGGGCGTTCGACACCCCCGGCGCAATCATCATGCAGCCGCCGATGCGACAGAACAACACGAAGGCGCCGAGCGCCGCGCCGGATCCCAGTTCGGTGAGCGAGGCGCCCATGGATCGGCGCCCCTACGACACCACGCCCAGAGACTTGATCTCGACCCCGCGCGCGATTTCGAGCTGCGAAAGCACGGGCAGCGTCGGGAACATGCGCTCGATGATCATGCGAACGAACGGGCGCGTCTCGGCGGTGGTCACCAAAGCAAACAAATGTTTCTCCTCCAGCCGCTTGCGCACCGCGACGGACGCCTGGCCGGCGAACTCCTCCATGAGCCGCGGATCGATGTCGAACTCGGCGATTTCGCCCTTGGCGTCGCGCTTGAGGCTCTGGTGGAACACCATGTCCCAGCGGTTGCCGAGGCGCAGCACTTTGAGCACGCCGTTGTCGAGCAGGCTCGCGCAGATCTGATGCGCCATGCGCACGCGCACGTGTTCGACGATCTGCTCGGGGCGACGCACGTGCGGGGCGATTTCGGCGACCGCCTCGAGAATGAGGTTGAGATTGCGAATCGAGACTCGCTCCGCGAGCAGCAGCTTGAACACAGCGAGCAGGCCCGAATGGGAAATCTGCGACGGGCAGATGTCGTCGAGAAGCTTCTTGTACTCGGGCTCCAGGCGGTCCAGCAGACCCCGCATGTCCTTATAGGAAAGCAGCCGCGCCAGGTTGTTGTGGATCGTTTCGCTCAGGTGCGTCAGCATCACCGAGATCGGGTCGATCGTCTTGAAACCCTCGCGCCGCGCTTCCTTGGCGAGGGTCTCGGGAATCCACAGCGCTTTCATGCCGAACGCCGGCTCCCGCACCTCGTCGCCGGGCGTGCTCGGGCGCTTGCCATCGCCGACGATGACGAGGACGTCGTGCACTCTGAGCTCCTGGCTTGCCGTCACCGCGCCGTGCACCTTGATCTGATAGGTTTTCGGCGGCGCATTGATCTCGTCGGTAAGCTTGATGTCCGGCACGACGAATCCGTACTCGCGCGCGAATTTTCGCCGCATCTTGGCGACTCGGTTGGCGATTTCGCTGTAAGACGCGAGCAGCGTCCCGGCGAGCTCCTTGGAAAAGCACAGCTCGATTTCGACCGGCTTCAGTTGCTCTTTGATCGACGCGCGCGCTTCCGCCCGCGCCTTCTCTTCCTGCGCGGCCTTCTCCGCCGTCTCTTTCGCGCGCTCCTTGGCGAGCTGGTTGGGGATCGCTACGCCGACGAACGCCAGGGCTCCGCTGAGCAGCTGCGAAGGGCAGGAACGGCAGGCCGGGCACCACCCCGAGAATCAGCAGCAGGAACGCCGCCATGAACAACGCGGTCGGATAATGGCTGAGCTGTCCGAACACCGCCTTCTCGGTCGAACCGCGGGTTCCGCCCTTGGCGACCAGCAGGCCGGCGGCGAGAGAGATGATGAGCGCGGGAATCTGCGAAACCAGACCGTCGCCGACCGACAACTTGGTGAAGACGTCGCTCGCTGTCGAAATCGCCATGCCATGGCGGGTCACGCCGATCACGATGCCGCCGAAGATGTTGACGCCGAGGATGATGATGGAAGCGATCGCGTCGCCGCGCACGAACTTGGAGGCGCCGTCCATCGACCCGAAAAACGCGCTCTCCTCTTCGAGCTCGCGCCTGCGCTGCTGGGCGACCTTGTCGTCGATGAGACCCGCCGACAGATCGGCGTCGATCGCCATCTGCTTGCCGGGGATGGCGTCGAGAGTGAACCGCGCCCCGACTTCGGCGATGCGGGTCGCGCCCTTGGTGATGACGAGGAAGTTGATCGTCACCAGAATCAGGAAGACGATGATGCCGATGACGAAATCGCCGCCCATCACCAGTCGCGCAAATCCAGCGATGATATAGCCCGCCGCCGTCGCCCCCTGCGATCCGTGGGCAAGAATTAGCCGGGTCGTCGAAATATTGAGCGCCAGGCGGAGGATGGTAGCGACCAGCAGCACCGTGGGAAAGGCCGAGAACTCGAGCGGCCGCTGAATCCACAGCGAGACCATCAGGATCAGCACCGACAGCGCAATCGAGAACGCCAGCCCGAAATCGATCATGATCGCGGGCACCGGCAGGAAGAACAAACATAGTACGATGACGATGCCGACAGCGAAGCCGACATCCTGGCCGGCTCTGGGCGCCGCAGGCGCGGGCGTAGCTGTCGTGGTCAGAGACAAGAGCGCTCTCCCGGTGAAGCGGTCTCACCTTGCCGCGCGAGCCTTGCGCGGGTCTCGCTCCGACGGGGCCGCCAAGTCCGCGCGGCGCGCCGCGAGCGGCCGCGTGGACGCCGTCCATCGCCGCTGCGCCCGCTTCCGCAGGCCGGCGGCGCGGCCCGGAAAGCGTTCTGCGATCTTTGGATCTCGGTTATCCCGCTCTGTCTTTAGCGCCCCGACTCTTTGTAACCATGTTCGATATGCGAGTAGACGCTTTGGGTGAAAATCTGAAATTGCGAGCCGACGAACGAAGCGGTGAGGCTGAACACGGCGAAGACGACGATAAGCTTGGGCACGAACGTCAACGTCATTTCCTGCACCTGGGTCAACGCCTGCAACAGCGCGATGATGATGCCCACCACCATCGCCGCCCCCACCACCGGCCCGGCGGCGACGATCATCATCCAGATCGCCGATTGCACCAGATCGAGAACGTCGCCTTCGCTCATTGAATGACCGCGCCATTGGCCAGCGGGATCGTTCGCCCGTCGCTGAGCGTCGCCGTCGCGCCGGAACTCGTCACCGCCACCGACGAGACGACCCCCGACGTCGTTCCGTCCGTCGAGCTTATCGTCTGTCCGACCAGAAGCTCGGCCTGCGACAGCGAGTTGGCGGTGAGCAGCGACGCGAGCGTCGTGTTGGTTTGCACCGCCTGCCCGACCTCGGACACGGTCGCGAGCTGCGACACCATCTGCGCCGGATCCATCGGGTTGGTCGGATCCTGGTTCTTCAACTCGCTCATCAACAGCGTGAGAAAGTCGTTGTAGTTGAGCGTGTTCGTCGCCGACGTCGCGGCGCTGGCGGTCGTCGCGGACGAGGTTGTGGCGGAGCCCGCGCCGGTGACCGGGGAAACAGTCATGTTCGATCCTTTCAGGCGGCGTTGGTTGCAACAGCTTCTGATACACTTGGGAACATCTCGACCTGCTCGAGCGCGTACATGCCGCGAATCGTCTTCATCGCCTCGAAGTAGCGGCCGCGGTTCATCAGATCGTGAACCCCGCGCAAGCGCCCTCTTGATTTCTTCGTTGCCGAACGCCTCGAGCGACTTGTCGATCAGCGAACGCGCAAGCTGGGCCGTCGTCTTGGCCGAGCCCGGGTCCATCAGCATGACCTGGATGACGAAATAGATCTGCCTTAGCGGCGTCGTAGCGTCGGCCGCCTGCATGACGTGGGTCTCCAGGAGAAAGGTCGCGTCATTCAACAACTCTATGGTCGTCTTGCGGTCCGTACGAATGACTGCGCCGTTGAGGTACAGCCGCTCCCCCGCACGCAACGTGATGTTCATGAGCCCCTCAATTCAGTCCATCGCGTATGATTTCGTTGATCTCGATCAGCGGGGTCAGGTCGCTCGCGGTCCCGTTCCGCAGCCGATCGATTTCCTTGTTCACCCAGATCCCGATCGAGATCAGGCGCGCCCGCAAGGCTTGCGGGCAGCGCATTCTCCGGATTCTTGAGATCGTCGAGAAACACCGTCCATAGCATGCGCAATTGGTATAGGGCGTTGATTCCCTCGACGCTCTTCGGGCCCTTCGCCGCCGCGCCGCGCAGCAGATTTATCACGTGATCCAGCGCCATGCGCTCTTGCGCTCGCATCGCATGCGCCGACTCTTCGATGATCTCGTTGTAAGCGAATTCGAACATCTACGACCCTTGCGCGCTTACGTGGGAAGGTACTGCGCCAGGCTCAACTTCTGGAGTTGCGCCGTGAGCTGGTATGCTGTCTCAAGCTCAGTCGAAAGCGTGTTGAGTTCAGTCGCGACCTGCGCTTGGTTGACGTTGTCGAGGCCGCCAATTTGGGTTTTCAGCAACGTCTGTTGCGACAGCATGTCATCGTCGGCCTGCTTGACGACATCCTGGATCTGCCCGACCCCGGCGGCGACGTCGGTGATCCCGCTGACCCCTTTGGTAATGAGATTCGTCGCGGTCGACACGACCGCCTCGCTCGGCTGAGCTGCTCAGCTGCCCGCCGCCGAACATCGTCAGCATCGCATAGGCCTGCGCGAGGTCGTTGAATCCGCCAGCGTTCAGGTTGGTCGAGGTCTCGACTGTCTCTCCGGGAGCGACTTCCGCGGTGGTGTTGACGCTCGAAGCCGACGACCAGTTGGTCGTCCAATTCGCGCCGATGAACTGATCGTCGAACGCGCCCGTTCAAGAAGCTCTGCATGGCCGAGGCTGAGATGGTCGAGACCGAGGCGCTGGTCGGCGGGAAGCCGAACTGCGTCGTGAAGGCGTTCGCCAAGGCGGTCTGCGACGGCGGAAGTCGAAGTGAACGCCGACATCGGCGCGGTGGACGAGTTGATTCCCCCGAAAACGTAGTCGTCGGCGTACGATGAATTCGCGTCGTTGATCAGCTGTTGCAGCGCGTCGTCGCCGGTCGACGTCGAGGGTGGCGGTCGCGGCGCTGCCCGGCGTCCAGACTTACGAGGCTCGCCAGCGCCTTTTGCGCCTCGGAGGAGATCGAAGACAGCGCCGTCGACGCGGCCGAAAGGCGACCGTTGACGATCGAATTGGCGGTGGTGATCGATCCTAACAGATCGTCGACGTTGCGCAGCGACAGTTCGTAGCCCGGACTGATCTCCGAGCTGCAGGCCGAGATCGGCGTACTCGCCGGTCGTCGCCTCGGTGCTGAGACTGGTCAGCTGAGCCTCCGCCTGATTGACCGCCGGCAACATTGCGGTTCCCAGATAGGGGGTCGAAACGAACGATACGGTCATGATGCTTAAGCCGCGTTGAGAAGCGCTGAAAACATGCTGTTGACTGTACTCAGCAGCTTCGCCGTAGTCGTGTAGGAGTTCTCGATGTTGAGCATGTTGGTCATCTCGGTGTCGAGATTGACGCCGGTGGCGTTCGACAGCGCGGCGCTGGCCTGCGAGACGATCGAACTCTGATAGGACGCGGCGTCGCTCGCCGTCTGGTTCTGGCCTTGAAGCCAGCTCACCGATTCGCCTGCGTAGCCCGCGATGCTGTTGGATTCGCCGAGACCCGCGCTGCGCGTCGAACGGCTGGGAGGTGGTCAGCGCGCTGACCATCTGCTGAATTCGCCCGGTGTAGCTCGCCGACCCTGTCGTATTGTACGTGTAGGCGGGATTGCCGGGGTCCGATATGCCGCCGTCTTGCAACAGGTTGATGTCGCCGCCTTCGCTCGGGACGACATTGGGATTGACCTCGATCTCGGCGGCGAGGCCCGTAGACCGTCGTATCGCTGGGAACCGAGGTCAGCCCCGAGGCGGTGAAGAGGCCGGGCAGCGCGGGAAGCGTCGGGATCGCCGACTGGTCGGTTTCGGCGAAGGCGGAGATCAGGCCGCCGGCGATCTGGTCGAGCTGCGCCTGATACTGAGGGGCAATGGTGTCGCGCAGCTCCGCGTATCCCGCCAGAGCGCCCGACTCGATCGCCATCGGCGCCGACGATCCGGTGATCGGAATGCCGTCGACCGTCACGGCGTTGCCGAGCGTGCCCGCGACGTAAGTCGTCGTCGGCGTGAAGCTCACGGTTTGCGGGACGTCCTGGAACAGCGTGACGCCGCTTTCGGTGTAGATCGACATCGAGCCGTTCGAGTTCGTCGTCGTCGAAATGCCGATCTGTTGGGAAAGCTGGGTGAGGATCGAGTCGCGCGTGTCCTCGGCTTGCGACACATCGGCGCCGCTGGCCAACCCGGCGACGACGGTATTGTTGGCCTGTTCGAACTGGCCGAGCAGATTGTTGATCGTGCTCACCGAGTTCGCCATGTCCTGGTCGGCCTGTTCCTGCACCTGGGAGACCGCCGTTGCGCCGGCGTTGAGCGACGCTGTGAGATCCTGCGCCGCCGTAAGCACGCCCTGCGCCGCGGCCGTGCTGCTTGGCGCCGCCTCATAGGTCGCGAGGGCGCTTTGCAAGTTGCCGATCATCGCCGAAGGCGAATTGCCGTTCTGCTGAGCGCCGCTTGCCGAGGTCGAGGTCGCGCTGTCGTCAACCGTCTGAGCCAGCGTACGTCAGCCCCGCGGAGATCGCGCTTTGCGCCGCCGACTCCGAGGTCGAGGCGTTGAGCTGGTCGAGCAGCGCGGCATTGGCCTGCCGCGAGATCGAAACGACCTCCGAGCCGCCGTAGGATGTCGTGATCTGATTGGCGATCTCGCGAACGTAACCCGGGCGTGTTGACGTTCGATATGTTGTTGGAGATCACCGCCGACTGCGCGCCGGTCGACGCGAAGGCGGAGTTGATGATTGCGAACGTTGACGACAACGTCATGGCGCTACCTCGAAGATGCCTCTCGCCACATTACGACTTCAGATTGTTGAGGACGTCGAAGATGTCTGTCCCGGTCTGGAAGACCTTGGAGTTCGCTTCATAGGCGCTTTGCGCCTGGATCATGTTGGTCAGCTCGGTCGCCAGGTCGACGGTCGAGCTTTCGAGCGAAGACGACGTCGATCGCGCCGAGACCACCCACCTGCGCGTTGTTGATCGACATTTGGCCCGACTCGGCATTGGTCTGATAGGCGTCGCCGAGGACCGAAGTCAGGTTGTCCGGGCTCGGCACATTGGCGAGCGGGTATGATGTAGGCGTCTTGAGAGGTGCGAGTTGGAGTACTGGAAGGACAGCACGCCGTTCTGCGAGATCGAGACGCCGGTCATCGTGCCCGGCGCGTTGCCGTTGATCGTCGCGGAGGTCACGCGCGAACGCGCTCGACAATTGGGTCGCGCCGCTCAGGTCGAGCGACACTGTCTGTCCGCCGGGAACCGGGATGGAGAGCGGCGAGCCGGTCTGCAAGGCGCCGGTGGGGCGCTGAAGGTCAGCGTGCCCGTCGCAAGCGGACCGGAACTGTAAGGGAAAGCAGCCGCCGGCCGCCGCCGTCGAGGCGTCGTAGGCGTCGACTTCCCAATTTCCGCCGCCTTCATTGGCGAAGTAGAGGTTGATGGTGTGCGCCCCGCCGAGGTTGTCGTAGGCGGTGAGCGTCGTTTCGCCCGAGTATGTCGAGGACGAACTGTTGGTCGAGGGCAGATTGCCGCGGGATGACGGCGGCGGTCGAGGGCAGGTTGACCACCAGCGTGGCGGTGGTCGAGGGATTCGCGCGTCTCCGCCGCCGCCGTCGACGTTGACTCTCTGCAGCTGCGAAATCGAGTTGACCGACTGACTCGCGGCGGTGGCCGAGGTCGTCGGCGCCGCCATCAGGTAGTAACCGGCCGAGTTGACGAGATAGCCTTGCGCGTCGGGCACGAATGAGCCGTTGCGGGTGAGGAACGTGTCGCCGCTGCCGTCGGAGACGATGAAGAAGCCGTTGCCCTGCACGGCGATATTGGTCGCTCGTCTGCGTCGCCTCGATCTGCCCCTGCAAGGTATTGTAGGAAATCATGCTGAGTCGTGACGCCGGCGACCTGCGACGGCGCGCCCGGCGCGGAGTCGACCAGCGCGGAGAACTCGGTTTCGACGTTCTTGTAGCCAGTCGTGTTGGCGTTGGCGACGTTCTGCGCGATCGTCGACAGCCAATTGGTGTTCGCCAGCATGCCCGAGACCGCGGTGTCCAGCACGCTCATGGGCCAATCACCCTCCAGCTTTCGCTGATCACATAACCCCGCAACCTTGCGCGGGCCTAGCACATGGCCTCAGGCGACGGAGCGAACGAGGCTGCCGATCAGCAGATTCCAGCCGTCGATCATGACGAAGAACAAGAGCTTGGCCGGCAGCGAAAGCACAGTCGGCGGCAGCATCATCATGCCCATCGACATCGTCAGCGTCGCCACCACCATGTCGATGACCAGGAACGGCAGCACGATCATGAAGCCGATCTCGAAGCCGCGGCGCAGCTCGGAAATCATGAAGGCGGGAATCAGGATCGCGAGATCGACGTTGGCGCGATCCGCTTGACTCGAACTCGTGCTTCGACAGGTCCTCGAACAGCGCGATGTCCTTTTCGCGCACGTTGCGCGAGCATGAACTCGCGGAACGGCTGCGACGATCTCGGTGAACGCCCGCTCCTGCGTGATCGAATTGTCCATCATCGGCTTGACGCCGTTCTGCCAGGCGCGATCGAAGGTCGGCGCCATGACGAACAGCGTCATGAACAGCGCGAGGCTGGTCAGGATGATGTTGGCGGGCGTGCTTTGCAGGCCGAGGCCCGAGCGCAGAAACGACAGCGCGACGATGAAGCGGGTGAAGCTCGTCACCATGATGAGCAGGCCCGGCGCGACCGAAAGCGCGGTGAGCAGTCGCCGACCATTTGCAGGACGCGCGCGGTCGCCGAGGAGCCGCCCGCGCGGGATGAGCGCGCCAGATCGATCGTCTGCGCGTGCGCCGCGGCGGCGCCGCCATGAGACCAGGCAGCAAGAACCAGGCGCAAGTCGCTTCATTGCAGCACCAGGGTCTTCAGGATGAACTCGCTGACCTTGCCGTTCGAGCGCACGAGGCGCGGTCGGCGAGGTCCTGGCGGATGTTCTCCAGGCCGATCGGCCCTTCGATCTGCGCGATCGACAGGGTTCTCAGATACGCGAGTTCGTCGGTGGCGATCTCGCGCGGCCAGGATCTCGGGGTGCGCGGTCGTCTTGCCGTCGATGACGATCGACGCCTCGACGCGCGCCCAGATGTCGGTCGGCGTGCCGATGTTGGTGACGATCGGCGGCAGATCGACGAGGTTCGACGCCGCGGCCGCGCGCACGTCCTTGTTGGCGGCGCCCGGTTGTGCTCGGCGGCCGTCCTTTTGCGCCGCGGCGTCCGCTTTGGGCGGCGGCGGCGTCAGCAACGTCGCGAGCAAAGCGCCGGCGCCGACGGCGATTGCGGTCACGATCGCCAGTTCGACGATAACGTCCCATCAGCGAGAAGCCCTTGCGCCGGCGCCTGCGCCGGCGAGCTCGGCGCATGACTCGATGGCCGTCATGCTCTGCGTAGGTCCCGGTTGTCAGAACGGTTTGAGATAGTCGTAGATCTGCTGCCCCCAGGCCGGCTGCTGAACCTCGGTGATGCGGCCCCGGCCGCCGTAGGAGATGCGCGCCTCGGCGACGCGATCGTAGGCGATCGTGTTGTTGCGCGAGATGTCGGCGGGGTGCACGATGCCGGCGACGGTGAGCTGGCGCATCTCGAAATTGACCCGCACCTCCTGGGAGCCGCGAATGACCAGATTGCCGTTGGGCAGCACTTGGGTGACGACGGCGGGCACCGATACCTGAATCTGTTCGGAGCGGTTGATGTCGCCCTGCCCTTGCAGAGTTCGAGGTCGAGTTGACGTTGTTCGACGGCCGTGCCCGGTTGCCCCGACGACGACGACGGACCCGCGGTCGGCGGGGTGATAGCCGAACGTCCATTGCAAAGGCTGGTCGTGCCCGTGGTCGAACGATCCGTCGCGTTGCCGAACGTCGCCTTGTCGTTGATCGAAATCACGACGGTCACGATGTCGCCGACTCGCGCGATGCGCTGGTCGGTGTAGAGATCCTGGCGCCTGGACGGACCCGGAGCGCGCGGCGCTGCGTCGAGCGCGGTCGCCTCGGCCTCGACGTCGTCGTCGTGCGAACCGAGGCCGCTGCCGACCGGCGACAGGTTTGGCGGGCGCATGAACTCCTGGGGCGAGCGTGCCGCATCCGGCGAGCGGCCGCGGCAAGCGCGCAGTGATTGCCGCCAACGACCGCAACGCGCGAGCTTCATGATTTCTTGTCCTCGGGCGACGCCGCCCGACATAATCGTTGTCAACCTGGCCGCTTTTTCGTCGTCCATTTCATTGAGGATGGCGCTCGCGACCTGCGGCTTGAGCTTGGTGAGAATCGAGGCCGCGACGGATTCGTCCATGCGGCGAGTTGGCGTCGCGGCCGCCTCCGCGGACATCTTGGCGTAGATCGCGACGACGTCGTCGTGGCGGCCTTCATCATTTCGTCGCGTTTGGTCACCCATTCGCGCGCCTCGGCTTCTCGTCTTCTCGAGCGCAGCGATTTCCTCTTTGACCCGCGCCTCGAGCGTCAGCGAGCCGCTTGAGCTGATAATTGCAGCCGCGCTTCGACGGCGCTCGGCGCGATCGCGCCGCAGTAGCGGGCGATCTCGCTTTCGGCGCCCTTGTCGGCCGCCGGCTTCGGTCTTGCCGCGCGTCTTCGCGCCGCGCGCCATTCCGCCGCAGCGCGACCGACCGCGGCGAACGCGACGAGCGCGAGACAGCGACGGGCGAAAATGGACATGACGTGACTTCGCGAGCTGACAGCGTCGACGTCAACATGGGCCGCCGGGCTTGCGTCGGGCTTGACGCGGCTATTGGGCGATGAGATCGGCCTGCAGCGCGCCGGCGGACTTGATCGCCTGCAGGATCGCGATGATGCCCGCTCGGCTTGACGCCGAGGCGGTTGAGGCCCGCCACCAGCGCGCGAAGGCTCGAGCCGCTGATGACCGCGACCTGTCCGCCGGCCTTGCTCGACGTCGATCTGCGTGCGCGGCGTCACCGTCGTCTTGCCCTGGCTGAGCGGCGCGGGCTGCGAGACTTGCGGGGCCTCGGTGATCTTGACGTTGAGCGTGCCATACGTCACGGCGACCGTGGAAATCTGCACGTCCTGTCCGATCACCACCGTGCCGGTGCGCGCGTCGATCACCACGCGCGCCGCGCGTGTCGGGCTCGATCATCAATTCGCCGATCTGCGCCATCAGCCGGGTCTGGCTGATGTTCGGCGGGCGGAGCAACTCGACCGAACGGCTGTCGCGTTCGAAAGCGATGGCGCGCCTGAAGGCGCCGCGCGAGTACTCGATTGATCGCGTCGATCATGCGCACCGCCGTCGTGTAGTCCGGGTTGCGCAGCTCCAGCATCATGCGCAATTCGTCGATGGGCGGCGGCGCCGACGTCTCGACGATCGCGCCGTTGGAGATGCGCCCGGCGGTCGGCACGCCCTGCGAAACCGCCTCGGCCTGGCCCTGCACGTCGAATCCGGTGACCGAGACCGGCCCCTGCGCGGAGGCGACCGTCTGTCCGTCGGGTCCGCCCAGTTGCGTGATCAGCAGCGTTCCGCCGAGCAGCGACGTCGCGTCGCCGATCGCCGACACCGTCACGTCGAGCCGCTCGCCGACGTCCGCGCCGGTCGGCAGGTCGGCGGTGACGACCACCGCGGCGACATTGCGGTTTCTCAGCGAACTGCCGCGCGAGTTGATGCCGAAGCGGTCGAGCATCGACTGTATCGACTGCTCGGTGAACGGCATGTTGCGCAACGTGTCGCCGGTGCCCTGCAGGCCAACGACCAGGCCGTAGCCGATGAGCTGATAGTCGCGCTGGCCGCGCAACGAGGCGATGTCTTTGATGCGCACCGCGGCCGACGCGGAAGCCGCGATGAGCGTCGCCAGCAACAGAATAAGAAGCGCGCGCATCATCCCCCGCTCACCAGCACCGTTCCGTCCGCCTGCACCCGGCCTTCGACTGACGATCGCCGCTATCGACGTTGCGCAGGCTTGATGACGTCGCCGATGGCGCCGTCCTGCATCGCGGCGCCGTCCGTCTCGATCTGTCAAGCCGCCGTCGACGTAGACCATCTTGACCGTCGCGCCGTTGCGGATGAGGCGCGGATTGTCGAGCCCCTGCAGCGGAATCGCGCGGCCCGGCAGCAGCGTGCGCCTGCGCCACCTTGCCGATGAGTTCGGCGCGCGAAAACGCGAACGGGCCGCCGACGCCCGCGTCCGCCGCGGCGATGTCCTCGAGCATGTCGTCTTGAATCAGATCGCCGGGATAGATGACGATCTTCGCCGCGGGAATGACCAACCCGTCCTCGCCGCGCGCCGGCGCGTGCCGACGACGGCGAGCGCGAGCGCGGCGATGCCATCGCGCCAAGAAGCGCCAACCGCGCCAGAAGCGTGCGCATCGCGTCCACTCCGCTCAGGAGCGCAGGTTCGAGATCGTGCCCGCCATCTGGTCGGCCGCCTGGATCACCTTCGAGTTCATCTCATAGGCGCGCTGCGCCGAAATGAGGTTGGTGATTTCCGACACCGGATCGACGTTGGAGGCTTCGAGATAGCCCTGCTGGATGACGCCGTACGAGGTGTCGCCGGGCACGCCGACGTTGGCGGTGCCGGAGGCCGCCGTCTCCTGGAACAGGTTGTTGCCGAGCGCGAGCAGGCCGGCGGGATTGACGAAATTGGCGAGCGTCAACTGGCCGAGCGTTTGCGCCGTCTGCTGGCCGGGGATGGTCGCCGTCACCAGTCCGCTCTGGCTGACCGAGACCGCCGTCGCGTTGGCGGGGATCTGAATCGGCGGCGACATCAGGTAGCCGTCGGTCGTGACCAGCTGGCCGGTAGCGTTGGTGCTGAGCGCGCCGTCGCGGGTGTAGACGGTGTCGCCGTTCGGCGTCGTCACCTGGAAATAGCCGAGCCCGTTGATCGCGAGGTCGAGCGAGTTGCCGGTGGCCGTCAGCGCGCCCTGAATCTGCACCGGGCGGATCGCGGCGGTGCGCACGCCAAGACCGATCTGCGCGCCCTCCGGCACCGTCGCGTCGCGACCGCGGCTCGAGACCCCCATGAGGCGTTCGGTCTGGTAGATGAGGTCCGTGAACTCGGCGCGAGAACGCTTGAAGCCGGTCGTATTGATGTTCGCGATGTTGTTCGCGATCACCTCGATGTTCTGCTCCTGGGCGCTCATGCCCGTCGCCGCGATCGATAACGCTCTCATCTCGAATGACTCCTCCGGACGCTCGTGTTCATCAGATCGTCATGCGCGTGATTTCCTGGTAGGCGGACACCGCCTTGTCGCGAATCGAGATCGCCTGCTGCAGCGTGCGCTGGGCGCTCATGATCTGCTCGACGACCTTGAACGTCGGCATGTCGCCGTTGACGCCCTGGATCGCCGCGGCTTCGCCGTTCTGCATGCGTGCCGACCGCGTCGCTGACGACCTGTCCAGCGTCTGCTCGAACGAGGGCCGACGTCGTCGAGACGCTCGGGTCGTCGGCGTGGGCGGCGCGAGCGACGGCGCGCCCGAATGAGGCCCGAGGCGAGCGCGGCGATGGCTGGGATCATGCTGTCACGCGCCGGGCGGCGCGCCTCCTTACCGGTTGACGAAGGACGAGCGATGCGGTCTCGGGTTATGCGTCCTTGAACAAGTTGACGGTCTGATTCAGCAGGTCGGCCGATTGTTTGGCGACCTGCAGATTGGCCTCGTAGGTTCGATTCGCCTCGCGCATGTCGGCGAGCTCGATGAGCACGTCGACATTGGGCATTTTGACGTAGCCGTCGGCGTCGGCGGCGGGATTGCCTGGGTCGTGCTCGAGCTGGAACGGCGCAGTGTCGACGCCGATGTTCTTGACTCCGACGAGCTGGACCCCGGTGGCGCGGTCGAGCACGTTGTCGAACGAAATGGTCTGGCGCGCGTAGGGATCGCCGCCGGCGACGTTCGCCGTCGACCGCGAGTTGGCGATGTTCTGCGAGATGATGCGCAGCCGCGTCGACTGGGCTTCGAGGCCGGAGCCGGCGATGTCGAGCGAAGCTTGCAACGGATCAATCATGGCCGATCACTTCAGCGCCGACATCATCATCTGATGGAAGATCTTCTTGATCGCGTTCGTCGTATTGGAGTCGCGGCTGACGTCGCCGAGCTTGATCATTTCGGATTCGAGATTGACCGAATTGCCGTTGAGCGTCGCGTTCGCCTCGTCCTCGTCCTCCGGCGTCGGCGGATTGAGATCGCTCTCGGTCGGCGTGATATGGCCCGGCGAGGTCGCCGCCATGGTGATCTGGGTATCGGCGAAGACGGAAGAGAAGGATTGCAGATCCTTGGCCTGGAAGCCCGGCGTGTTGGCGTTGGCGACGTTGCTCGCGATCAACGACTGGCGCATGTTCAGCCACTGCGTGCGCTGCGAAGCGAGCTGAAGAGATAGACCTCCGACACCACGGAGATTCCTTTCATGGAATGCCGGCGCCAAACTAGATGCGACGGCTTGCATGAGGCTTGCGCGCGATTGGCGCCGCATGCGTCAAGGCCGGCGCAAGCTCGGCGGAAGAGGATGGCTTCGCGCGGGCGCGCGTTGTTTTTGTTGGCACCGTCAGAGAAATGACCCCCCCGAACGCCTTCGACGCGGCAACCCCGCTGAACCAGGCCGTTGCGCTGTACGGCGAAGCGCTGGCGCTTTGGCGCGACGGCGACGCGAAGGCGGCGGCGGAGCGGCTCGACGCGGCGCTTCGCCTGCGGCCGAATTTCGCCGAGGCGCTGGCGTTCGGCGCCTATATTCTCGAGCGCAGCGGCAAGGCTGAGACCGCGCTGCGCTTCTACCAGCGCGCGCTCGAGCTCAAATCCGACATGGCCGTCGCCTGGAGCAACTACGGCAAGCTGCTCTTTTCCGCCCGGCGCTTCGCGAAGCGCTCGACGCATTCGATCGCGGGCTCGCGCTGAGGCCGAGCGACGCCGACCTGCACAACAGCCGCGCCGGCGCCTTGCGCGAGCTCGGCCGGCTCGAGGAGAGCCGCGCAGGCGGCCGCCCGCGCCCTGGCCCTGAGCGCCGACAGTCGCCGAAGCGGCGCTCAACCTCGGCAACGCGCTCATCAAGCTCGGGCGGCCCGCACGAGGCGCTCGTTTATTACACGCGCGCGCACACGTCGCGCGAAAATTATGCCGACGCGCTGTGCGGGCAGGCGCTTGCGTTGCGCGCGCTCGGGCGGCTCGACGCGGCGCGCGAGAAGTTCCGCGCCGCCGAGGCGCTCGGCTGCCGCGAGGCGATCAGCGGGCGCGGCTGCCTCGATCTGATGCTCGGCGATTTCGAACGACGGCTGGGAAGGCTACGAGGCGCGCTGGATCGCGGGCCGCTCGCTGAGCGAGGCGCTCGGCGTGCGCTTTCCCGTTGTGGCGCGGACCCGGGCGGCCGGGCGAGCGCGTGCTCGTGCTCAACGACCACGGCTTCGGCGACACGATCCAGTTCGCGCGCTATCTGCCGTTGATGAGCGCGGCCGGCGCATCTGGCGACGTTTGTCGTTCCGCCAAGGCTGCATCGCCTGCTGCGCTCGGCCTAGCCAGGCGCAGCTCGTCGAGGCGCCGCCGAGCGACGAGGCGTTCGACGCGCAGATCGCGCTGAGCAGCCTGCCGCGCGCTTTCCGCACCCGCCTCGAAACCGTCCCGGCGAACGTTCCCTATCTCGGCGCAGAATCGGAGCCGTTCGCGGCGCTGGGGGCAGAAGATCGGCGCCGACGGCTTCAAGATCGGCGTGGTCTGGCAGGGCAATCCCGATCCCGGCCGCCGATCGCGCGCGCTCGTTCGCGCTGACGGCGCTGGCGCCGCTCGCCGGCGTTTCCGGGTGCGGCTCATCTCGTTGCAGGAGGGCGTCGGCTCAGAACAGATTGCGCGGCGCGCCGATTCGCCATCGAGTCGCTCGGCGAGTCGATTTGACGCGGGCGGCGACGCGTTCGTCGATACGGCGGCGGCGATGGCGCACCTCGACCTCGTCGTCTCCTGCGACACTTCGGTCGCGCATCTCGCCGGCGCGTTGGCGCGGCCGGTGTGGATCGCGCTCAAGTACGACGCGGAATGGCGGTGGATGCGCGACCGCGACGATTCGCCGTGGTATCCGACGGCGCGGCTGTTTCGGCAAAAGCCGCCGGCGATTGGGACGGCGTGTTCGCCGCGATGGCCGCGGCGCTCGCCGAAAAGCTTCAACCGCGCATCGCGTAGTAACGTCCGGAAAGCGCCAGCCTTCGCGCCGGCGTCATCGGCGAGGGCGGCCCATCGCGTTGAATGCGCACCCCTAGAGTCTGGCCGCGCCGCCAAGCCAGCGCTGACGGTGACGATCTCGCCGCTCAAGTCGTCGTGCACGCCGAAACGCTTGGGGAGACCGACATTGCGGGCGAGCACCAGGCGCATGCCGCCGGCCGAACGGTCTTGCACCAGCGCCTCACAAAGAAACACATTGTTGGCGTCAATCACCTTGGCCGAGCGCAAACGAACGCGGGCGCGCGCCTGGCCGCGCGCCTCTTTGCCGTTCCCGTCGCGGCGCAGCGGCGCCGGCGGCTCGGCCGTCGTCACGCTGTAAGTGACGACTCCCTGACGCGCCAGCGAAGCCGCCGCCTCCGGCGACAGCCCGGCGAGTCGCCGGCCTTCAAGAAAGACGAGCGCCGCTTTCAGGGCCGGAAGGCATCGATGAGCTCCCTCGAACTGACCCGCGCGTCGGCGATCGCTTCCGCCAGGCGCGCGCCGCGAATCTTCAGCGTCGGTCGGCTCGTCATTGTCGATCAGCACATCGATGATTTCGACGCCGGCGCGTCGCGGCGCCGATCATCAAACGGAAGAACACGGTGACCGCCTCGTGGCGGAACTCCATGTCGAGGCGGACGATGGGCGTCGACTCCCAGCGCAAATCGCAGCCCGCCGCGAGCGCGTAGTTGCAACGCGCCGCTCTTGAAGAACAGCTCGCTCGACGAATTGACGAGGTCGGCGATGTTGGCCTCCTGATCGCCGCGAATCATCAGCGCGAACTCGATGGGATCGGCGAGCCGCAATTCGGTGGCGACGTCGACCATCGCGTGGGCGAGAATGCGTTCGTTCAAGCTGTTGTCGACGGCGGGTAAGCTTCGGTCTCATCAGTTGACCCTCCTTCTCGTCGAGGACCAGGAACTGCGCTTCTCCTGGATCATATGGACGATTTCTGCGACAGCGCGATAGAATTCCGGCGGGATCGCGGCGTCGACGGACACAGCGTCATAAAGCGATCGCGCCAGCGGCTTGTCTTCGATGATGGGGATGTTGTGCTCGACCGCGATTTCGCGGATCTTGAGCGCTATGAGATCGACGCCTTTGGCGAGCACGAGGGGAGCTCCTCCCTCGGAGCGCAAGTAGCGCATCGCCACCGCGTAATGGGTGGGGTTGACGACCACCATGGTGGCGCGCGGCACCGCCTTCAGCATGCGCTTGCGCATCCGCGTCAAACGCAGCGAGCGGAAGCGCGCCTTCATCAGCCGGTCGCCTTCCGCCTGGCGCAACTCTTCCTTGATTTCGTGACGGCTCATGCGCAGATCGCGCCGCCAATGGATGCGCGTCCATGCCAGATCAGCGCCGGCGAGGACGAGGACGCAGATCGCGACCGCCGCCGTCGCCCTCGCGCACAGCCAAAGCAGACGTTCGGGCAGATCGGCGGCGTCGGCGAACATCGCCGACAGCAGCATGGCGCGCTGCGCCGACAGAATGAGCGCCACCACGCCGCCGACCGCGGCGAGCTTGATGAGGCTCTTGGCGAATTCGGTCAACCCGCGCGCGCTGAACAGCCGCGTGAACCCTTTTATCGGCGAGATGCGCGAAAGATCGGGCATGATGCGATCGAGCACGACGCGCGGCGGGTTCTGGCCAACATGTCCGGCAACCCCGAGGAACAGGACGATGGCGATCGCCGGCGCCAGGAAGCTTCCCGCGATGAGCGCGGCGATGCGCAAGAGCTGCATCGCGTCGGCTTGCTGGTCCAGGCGCCAGCCGCTGGGATCATCGACAAAATGCAGGAGAGCGGAGACCAACTGCGGCGTGCTGCTCGGCAGCACCAGCATCTCGATGACGAGGTAGGCGGCCAACGACATCAACAACGTCACTTCGCGCGACACCGGCACATTGCCGTGCTCGAGGGCGTCGGAAATGCGCTTGTCCGTTGGTTCTTCTGTCTTCGATTCGTCGTCCGCGTCTTCGGCCAAATCGGTCTCCGAAACCTAGCGTGCTTCGGCGGCGCGCAGCGCAATCGCCTAACCCGGAATCGCTGGAGGAGCGCCGGCGCTAAGCCGCCGCTCCTCCCTCTTCGTCGCTCGTCGGCAGTTCGATTTCGCCGCGCTGGGCCATGACGAGAACGAGCTTGACGATCTGTCGCCGCGCCTTCTCGGTCTCGATCGGCGGCGCTCCCGAGGGCTGAGCAAGCTCGCTCTCGACAAGACGCCGGGAGCGCGAAGCCATCGCCGAGAGCACGGGCTCGCGGAAATCGTGATCGGTGCCGCGCAGCGCCAGCACGACGACGTCGGTTGACAGCTTGTCGAACAGCAAGGCGCGCCCGCGTTGCGACAGACGCGGGAGATCCTGGAACGAGAACAGCATCTTGCGCACGACGCGGGCGTCCTGCGGACGGGTTGCGGCAAGCGCGCGCATGAAATCGTCCGCCTCTTGCGAGCCGAGACTGTTGATGATTTCGGCAAGTCGGGTGCGATTGTCGTCGCCGGTGGCCGAGACGCCGCCAAGCAGCGTTCGGCGCAGCGCCCTTTCGATGATCTCGAGCCCCCCCGGCAAGACGGTCGGCGGTCGAAGAAGACGCACCAGCGTCTCGTTGCGAGCCTCGCGCGGCAGCAGCGCAACGACGCGCATCGTGACCGCCGGTTCGAGGCGCGACAAGATGAACGCCGCCGTCACCGGACGCTCTTCTTTGAGGAAGTTCGCAAGCAATGCGTCGGGCGTATTCGAGCTCGCTTTCCATGGGTCGACATCGCTGGCGCCGCCGAGGTCGGCGAGTATCTCGTCGACCTGATCCGCCGGCGCGGCGTCGGCGAGGAGATCGCGCGCCTGGGTTTCGTCGCCGAGCAACAGAGGTCCAGCCGAGAACGCGGACGAGAATTCTTCGACGACGCTGTCGATGCTGGCGGCGGGAACGGCGCCGAGACGAGCCGCGGCCATCGTGACGATGCGCAACTCCTCATGGGTAAGGCGTCGAAGCAGTTGCGTAGCGGCGGGCTTACCCAAGGTAAGCAGGATCGCAGCCGCCTTCTGTGGACCGCTCAGACCGGCGACCTCGACCTTCTCGATTTCGCTCACGCCTTGTTCGCCCGCCATTGCGCAATCATGCCCTGCGTTCGCCGTATCCCCCGCCGACAATTTCGGTCAGCGTGACGCCGAAACGCGAATTGTCTTCATCAACGACGACGACCTCGCCGCGCGCAATGACTCTGCCCGTTGACCAGCACGCTCACCGGCGAGCCCGACTTTCTGATCGAGGGTTATCACGGCGCCGCGTCCGAGCTTCATCAGCCGCGAGCGACCGGCATCGTCGTCGTGCCCAGCACGACCTGGACGGTCACGGGGATGGACAGGATCGCGTCGAGATTCGCGCCGCCCTCGCCGCCCGGCGAGTCTTCGGCGGCCTGGTCGCCGCCACCGCGGCATCGAACTCGACATCGTTATCTGTGTCGAAGCCATGTTTGACGCACTTTCCTCTGCTTGAGACTTCGCGTTGCGCCGCCGCCGCTTCACGGCGCGACATAGTATTCGTCGTCGGGATGGGTGGCGATGATGTCTTCGATTTCCAACGCATAGCGCTCGTTGCTTTCGTTGAGCCGACACAGGAAAACGCCGCGTTCGACGCACTCGATGCGGACGTGGCCCTCGCCGGAGTTGGAGAGCGGAAGCATGCATGCCGACCTTCAGCATCGAGACATCGCGCAGCGTCATTTGGAACTCGTCGAGAATGGCGGTCAGCGTGAGCTTGGCCTTGGCGACGCCCTTCTCCATTTGCCGCGTCCAATGCGGATCGGCCGCCGGCGCCGTGGGATCGGGGCCGCGAGCGAACATTTCGCCGAGCGGTTTCGCCGCGTTCTGCGGCAGCGCCACGATCAGAGGAAAGCCCCCGGCGCGGGTCGATATCGCAAATTGCGTCGCGACCGCCGCTAATTCGCGCGCGCCGAGCAGCTTGACGTCGGCAATCGTGCTGACGGCCTCTATGGCGAGGTCGAAGGCCGCCGACGGCGCAAATGCGGCGCAAAAGGTCTGAGCGAGCACGTCGGCAATCCCCTCGACGACTCGCGTCTCGAAGTTGGTGTTCGGCCGCTGCGGCGGCGCCGGGCCCTTCGTCGCCGCGTCAGCGCCCGGGTCCTCGCCGAAGATTGCGTTGAGCAGGATCTCGGCGGCCTACGGGTCGAATATCATCACGACCCGCGAGTCGAGCGTTTCGCTGCGCATCATCGCAGCCAGGAAACCCTGCGAGGCCTCGAAGAGGTCGAAGGTCGTCGTCCCGGCCACGCGCTCGAGCGCAGCGCCGGCGCCGGGGCCGCAAATTTCCTCAAGCGTGGCGCCCACGCTTTCGGCGAAACGCGCCAGCGAAGCGGTGAACTGCGGCGCCTTTTCGATCGGCGAGCGCCGCGCTGTCTGTGCGGCTTTCCCGCAGCCAGGCTGCCGAGTTCGCGCTCTTGTTCCGACCCGCGCATCGCTTAAGCGGCTTCCCTGGACTGCGCGCCGGCAAGCGACGTCTCGTTTTCAACGGTGTCGATCGTCGGCCGCTCTTTGGAGGGAATGGTCTTGCGCCCGAATTCGACGGCCACCTGCGGCATGGCGCCGTTCATGAAGGCGAGCAGGCTCTGTTTGACGAGGGTGTAGAGACGCAATTGCTTGTGGCGCACGGACGTTGATCTTGGCGGCGATCGGATTGATCACGCCGTAAGACAGGAAGATGCCGCCGAATGTCCCGACCAGCGCCGCGCCGACCAGACCGCCGAGGATTTCCGGCGATTGATCGAGCGAGCCCATGGCGTGAATGACGCCGAGCACCGCCGCGACGATGCCGAGCGCCGGCAGCGCGTCGGCGATCTGCTGCTAGGCCTGCACAGGCTTGGCTTTGTCGTAGGTGAGCGTTTCGATCTCCTCGTCCATCAGCGCTTCGATCTCGTGGGTCTTGGCGTTGCCGATGATGATGAGGCGGCAATAATCGCAGATGAAGGTGACCAGCTCGGCGTTGGTCAAGCAGCTTGGGAAACGCCTTGAAGATCTCGGATTCCTTGGGATTGTCGAAATGCGCCTCGACCTCGCTGCGCGACTTGGCGCGCAGTTCGCGCATCAGCGCATGCAGCACAGAGAGCACGTCGAGAAAATCGCGCGGCTTCGGCACCTTGTCGGTGACCGCCTCGATGAAGCCCTTGCCGCAATCCTTGATGGTCGCGAAGGGATTGGAGACGATGAACACGCCGAGCGAGGCGCCGCAGATGATGAGGAACTCGAAGGGCTGAACGAGCACTTCGAGATGCCCGCCCAGCGCTGAGTAGCCGCCTATGATGCTGCCGACGGCAATGACGATCCCGATAACGAAATTCACCGTATGCCGCCTTTCTCGGGAGACCGCCGTGAAACTGCGGCGCCAATCTTACGCGAGACTGTTTTCGCTAAGGTCAGCCTCGTGCAAGTCGCGCGCGCGACGAAAAAGACTAGATTCGGCAAGGGGCTTCGAGCCGAAGGAGACATGCGCGGCCATGCAGAACGGACTTTACGTTGCGTTGTCAGCGCAGGTGTCCTTGCAGCGTCGCCTCGACACGATCGCCGCCAACGTCGCCAATATGAATACCCCGGGCTATCGCGCCGACGGGGTCACGTTCGAAGAGCAGGTCGCCAAGGCGGGCGACAACCGCCTTTCCTACGTCAACTCGGGTCGCGACTATATCTCGCGCCAAAGCGGGCCGCTGATTCGCACCGACAATCGCCTCGACGTCGCCATTCAAGGCGAGGGCTGGTTCGCCGTCGAGGACGGCGGCAAGACCATCTACACCCGCGACGGTCGGATGAAACTGTCGGCGGACGGCTCCCTGCAGAACGTCAACGGCGCGACGGTGCTCGACGCCGGCGGCTCGCCGATTCAGCTCGATCCGGCCGGCGGCGAGCCGTCGATTTCCGGCGACGGCATGATCACCCAGAACGGTCGGCAGACCGGCGCGATCGGCGTCTTCCTGCTCGACGACGACGCGAAGCTGACGCGCGCCGGCGATTCGGGCTTCACCTCCGACAAGCCGGGAACGGTCGTGCTCGATTTCACCCGCAACTCGGTTGTCCAGGGCGCTATCGAGGGCGCCAACGTCAACCCGGTCGAAGAAATGACCAAGCTCATCGCCGTGACGCGCAATTTCGACGGCGTCGCCAGTGAGGTGAGCCAGACCGAGAACTCGCTGCAAGATGCGATCAAATCGCTTGGCGGGGCCGCATGAACCCAAACGCGGGCGCCAAGGCGGCGCAAAAGGCGGCGCAACCGCCGAATGCTCTGGAGAAGATGGAGGCCGTTCTGGCTTCGGCGCGCCGGACGATGCCGATCTGCCGGGTGAGCGGGGTGGTGACGGAGATCGCTGTTTCGCATTATCGCGTCGCCGGGCTGTCGCGGTTCGTGCGGCTTGGCGAGTGCGTCAGCGTCGAGGTCGGCGACCGCATGCAAATCGGCGAGGTGGTGCGCATCGAGGACGCCGCCATCACGCTCAAGCCTTTTGAGGCGCGCTGCGAAGCCGCCATCGGAGCCCGCGCCTATCGCGCCGAGAGCCTCTCCTTGTGGCCGAGCGAATCGTGGAAAGGCCGGGTGATCGATGCGCTCGGCCGGCCGATCGACGACAAGGGCGATCTTACGCCGGGCGAAAAGCCGATGCCGCTCGACGCCGAGCCCCCGCCCGCTCTGAAGCGCGCGCGGGTGAAGAAACCGATCAAGACCGGCATCCGCGTCATCGACCTCTTCACGCCGATGTGCGCCGGTCAGAGAATGGGCGTCTTCGCCGGCTCGGGCGTCGGCAAATCGTCGATGCTGGCGATGCTGGCGCGAGCGCCCGACTTCGACACCGTCGTCATTGCGCTGGTCGGCGAACGTGGCCGCGAGGTGCGCGAATTCCTCGAAGATACCCTTGGCGACAACCGCGGCAGCGCGATCGCGATCGTCTCGACGGGCGACGAGAGTCCGATGATGCGCCGCCTCGCGCCGAAGACCGCGGCGACGGTCGCCGAGTACTTTCGCGATCACGGCCAATCGGTGCTGCTCATCATCGAACTCGGTGACGCGTTTCGCCCACGCCGCGCGCGACGTCGCGCTTGCGGCGGGCGAGCCCGCGGTGGCGCGCGGCTATGCGCCGAGCGTGTTCAGCGACCTGCCACGGCTTCTCGAGCGCGCGGGGCCGGGCATCGATGGGACCGGGTCGATCACCGGCATCTTCTCCGTGCTCGTCGACGGCGATGACCACAACGACCCGGTCGCGGACAACATCCGCGGCACCCTCGACGGCCACATCGTGCTCGACCGGGCGATCGCCGATCAAGGCCGGTATCCCGCGGTCAACGTGCTCGCCTCGATCTCGCGCCTTGCCGCGCCGCGGTGGACGCCCGAGCAAAGCGCCTTGGTGACCCGGCTGCGCTCGATGGTCGCGCGCTACGAGGAGACGCGCGAACTGAGGCTGATGGGCGGCTACACGCCCGGCAACGATCCGATGCTCGACCAGGCGGTGAAGACGGTGCCGCGCATTTACGATTGCATGACCCAGATGCTCCATTCGCCGCTGTGCAACGACCCGTTCGTCGACCTCGCCGCCGCCTTGCGTCCGCAACCGCGGCCCGAGGAAGCGCCGCCGGCGTCCGGCATGAAGGGAGACGAGCCTTGACGACGACTCCGGCCCGACCCGCCCCCAAGCCGGCGGCGAACGCCCCGGCGCCGCAGGCCGTCGCCAAGCCTGCAGCGAAAGCCCCGGCCCCCAGCAAGCACGATGGATCAAGGTAACGACATAAAAAATAACGTATTGCTAGCGGATGCAGTTTGAATCGCGTGTCAAAACGGAAGCGTTGGGGGCAGAAGTCGGACGACTTAAGGACCTTTTGCAATCCGCCAGGCTCATCGCATCTGAGGATCCTACAACGGGCTTGCCGGCGAGGGCGGCGGCGGAGCAGGCGATCGAAAATAGCGTCGCCGTCCGGAACGAGTTCACAGTAGCGCTGTTTGTGATAGACCGGTTGGTTTCCATCAACGGCCGTTTCGGTCGTTTTGTCGGCGATCAGGTGTTGGTGAACGGAGCCATGGCGCTCGCGGCAAGGCTCCGTGGCGCCACACTCTACCGTTGGAGCGGACCTTGTTTCCTAGCCGTCTTTGATCCTTCGCTCTCGGCGAGAATAGCGGAAACATCCGCCAGACAAGCCGCTGGCTTACGTCTGGAAAAAGAGTTCCAAATCGGTGAGCGCAGCGCCCTGGTTGTGATTACCTCCACCCTGCACCTTCAACGAGTTGATTCATCGGTAACTTCATCTTCGGTTATCCAAGCAATCGATGCTTGCTTAATATCACCTGAATCCGAAGCCATGTAGGCTGCTCGTTGTCTATCGTTTCTAACCGATGAATAGTGCTGGGAAGGCGGCTTGATGCAAGTCTTATCTCGATTGCGTTTCGATTTCGTTATCGCGAATATCGAATCGCGTCACCAAACCGTCCTCGATCCTGAACTCATGGCCGACAGTCCTGTCTAACAAAAGTTTGCCGGAAAGATCGCGCACAACCTGATGCACTTCGACGACGATGCGGCCCATGGCCCCTCTAGAAAAGCTTATGGGCTCGACGTGGGGATCGACAAGAGCCCATTGGCGAGTCCAATACTCGCGTACTCCATCACGACCGTTAACGTGACCGCCCTCCATTCCATTCGCCCAGACGACTTTAGGATCCAGGGCGGCGAGGACCAAGTCGATATCCCGAGCATTGAACCGGTCGTAGAGTTGCTTCAGAAAGTCTATTTCATCTGGCATTCGGCATTCCGTCCTTTCCGTACTCACACAGATCTTTCGGGTGCGGATATTTTGAGTTTTTCATAGCGGAATTCAGTCGCGTTTGTAACGCTAAACCGGCTGCCGTTTTGGAGATGTTCCCGCCACCCTTGACGATAGAACGAAGATCGCTGTTAGCGAAAATGTACTTGGTTGCGAACTCCCGAATCACGGCGGCCCCCAACCCGCGACCCGTCATCTCGATTTCTCCGATCGCGAGGTCGATTCCGGCCGACCTGTGGTCAGCACCCAGTTGGATCGCATGTTGCGGAAAGTCACGCCAGCGATACCATTGGATCCAGCCGATCGGAACTTTCTCGCACTGTATGAGGTTGACGGGAATTAGCCTGCTTCCATCAATGCCAGGGCCATACTTAGCCTCAAGGCTAGCGTGATCGAAAGGCTCATTCCACCAGACCGCCACATGGGGAGCCGCGAGCCATTTCTGCAGCAGAGCGAAATCCGAGCGAGCAAGCGGGCGGAACGAGATTCGACTATTTTCCGATGTAGGCTGCACTGGACCCATCTTCTACTGTTCGTCCTGTCAACTCCAAGGTATAACTGACTTTTTGTCGTCCGATCAGCGGGTCAGCGGAGAGCCACCAGTTGAATATCACATCTTGACGATCAACAGGAAGATCTGTTAGTCTACCGATAGGCAAACATGAACACACCGAATACCGACGTGATCCAAGGCACGCTCGACATGCTGATTCTCAAGACGCTTAGTCTGGAAGCGCTGCACGGTTTTGGGATCGCTCGCCGCATTGAGCAGGTATCGGGGGGAGTATTCAAGGTGAATCCAGGATCTCTGCTCACCGCCTTCCAGCGCCTGGAGCGCCAGGGCTGGCTCAATTCTGAGTGGCGTCAGACCGACAACGCGCGCCGCGCCAAGTATTATTCGCTGACGCGCGCCGGTCGCAAGCAACTCGAACTCGAAACAGCCGACTGGACTCGCCGAGCGTCCGCGATCGCGCGCCTGCTCAAGGCGGAGGGCTAACAACCATGTCGCTCTGGCGCCAGATTCGCAGCGGCTTACGTGTGCTCATCAATCGAAAATCGGCCGATCACGACGCCGCCGAAGAAGTTAGCCATTATCTTGCAGAGGCGACCGCGGAATGGCAGGCGAAAGGTCTATCTCCTGAGGAAGCGCGCCGCGCTGTGCAAAGGGAAGCCGGAAGCAATGAACTCGTCATTTGCGAGCAAATTCGCGACTATGGGTGGGAAAACGTTATCGGCAATTTTCTGGACGACGTTCGTTTCGCCGTTCGCCGCCTACGCATGAGTCTTCGCTTCACCCTGATCAGCGTCTTTACGCTCGCCCTCGGCATCGGCGCCACTAGTTTCATGTTCAGCGTAGTAGAGGGCACCCTTTTGAAGCCTTTACCCTATCCGCAGTCCGGCCGCATTGTCGCGTTGCGGCACAGCGCCCCAGGGCTGCACATCGACGACATGAATATCGCTGCGTCTCTCTACTTCACTTACAAAGAGGAAAGCCGCGTGTTTCAAGATGTGGCGATTTGGGTGCCCGACACGTCGAACATAACCGGTCTGACTCAGCCCGAACAAGTGCGCGACTTGCTTGTGACAAATCGGTTCCTTTCGGTTCTAGGCGTTGCGCCTTTCCTAGGGCGAGCGTTCACCGCTGCTGACGACGATCCGAGCAGCCAAGCCACCATCATCCTGACTGACGGTTACTGGAAATCGCGCTTTGCTGGAGACCCTGCTGTGTTGGGCCGGCGCATCCTCATTGATGGCAAGCCGAATGAGATTATCGGCGTGCTGCCCGCGACCTTTCAGTTTATGGATAGGCGGATTTCTTTCCTGGCTCCTTTCCGAATCAGGCGTTCTGACGTTCGTCTTGTGAGCTTCTGTTGCCAGGGAATTGCGCGAATTAAACCGGGCGCGACGCTGGCCGAGGCAAATGCCGATGTGGCGCGCATGCTGCCCATGGCACCCGCCAAATTCCCGATGAATCCAGGCATGCGCGCCGATTCTTACTCGGCGGCGCAGTTGAGGCCCCGCCTTCGCCCACTGAAAGATGTTGTCGTGGGTGACGTGGGCAAGGTGCTGTGGTTAGTAATGATCACCGTCACCATCGTGCTGGTGATCGCCTGCGCTAACGTGGCGAATCTGCTGCTCGTCAGAGCCAACGGACGCCAGCAGGAACTGGCCGTTCGCGCCGCCCTGGGTGCGGGATGGGGACGCATTGCACGTGAACTTCTGCTGGAAAGCTTGCTGTTGAGCCTGACGGGTGGGGCACTGGGTCTAGCCATCGCCTATGCGGCTGTCCGCGTGCTGGCCGCTTCAGACCTGGCGCTGTTGCCCCGCATCCATGAGATCGCAATCGATCCCTCGGTACTGGCATTCACCCTTGGCACGTCGCTAGCGGTCGGCCTATTGTTCGGTCTTGTGCCCGTGCTTCGCTATGGCCGTCCACTACTGGCGAGCGCGCTTCGTGGCGAAAGCCGTTCCCTCAGCGCGAGCAAAGAACGCCACCAGGTTCGCAATCTTCTGGTAGTTGTGCAAGTTGCCCTGGCGCTGCTCCTTTTAATCGGCTCGGGCCTTATGATCCGTACCTTCCGCGCGCTGCACCACGTAGATCCCGGATTTTCAAACGCACAGGACGTTGAGACGGTGCGCTTGGCGATTCCTGAACGCGAGGTCCCGGTCGCTGAAAACGTGACGCGTGCGGAAGAACAAATCCTCCGCAGAATCGAGTCGCTCCCGTTTGTATCACACGCCGCACTGATCAGCGATCTTCCTATGGAAGGCGGAGAGAATGAAGTGACCTACGCCAAGGACATGCCGTCCGTCCAAGCCAACGGCGGCCTCCAGCCGATTCGTCGCTACAAATACGTATCGCCGGGATACTTCGCGACGACCGGCGCGCGACTCATTGTGGGGCGCGACTTCACCTGGACTGAGGTTTATCAGCAAACCCCCGTTGCCTTGATTTCAGAAAGCCTTGCGCGCGAATGGTGGGGTGGCGACCCGCGCCAGGCCCTGGGCAAGCAAATTCGTGAGAGCTTTAAAGATGACTGGCGGGAGGTTGTGGGCGTTGTCGCTGATCTGCATGACGATGGGATCGATCAAAAGGCCCCCACCATCGTGTATTGGCCGCTGATGCTGAAGAATTTCGGATCGTCTCCTTTGGAGGTGACCCGCAATGCCGCGCTCGTGATTCGCACTCGACGGGCCAGTTCGGCGGCGCTGTTCTCAGGGATTCAGAGTGCCGTGGCTACGGTTAATCCAAACCTGCCCGTGGCCGACGCCAGAACACTAGATTCGATTTACAGCACATCACTAGCGCGCACTAACATAACGCTCATTCTGCTAGCAGGCGCCGGCGCGATGGCCCTGTTTTTGGGAGTTCTTGGCATCTACGGTGTCATTTCCTACTCGGTTTCACAGCGCACGCGTGAGATAGGAATCCGTCTGGCGCTAGGGTGCCCTCGCTCGCAAGTGATTCGCTTGTTCATGCGCGATGGTTTGCTGTTGTCCGGCATCGGGTCTGCCTGCGGGATGATGGCCGCAATTGTGCTGACGCGGTTGATGAGAACGCTTCTGTTCGAGGTGGGCCCTAGCGATCCATTGACCTACGCTGCCGCGTCGCTGCTAATGATACTCACGGCGATTATTGCCAATTTTTTGCCAGCGCGACGCGCGGCCTTGGTTGATCCGATGCGCGCTTTGCGTGCCGAATAGCACGCTGCCCTCAGGCCTAATGCCGATTACCCAAGGCATCGAGGCTCAGAATTTGCCTTTCTCCAGGTCGTCGGTCACATACCTGTTGCTTTCCAAAAGGTATTGTGGCATATTTATGTTGGAAACCAAAAGGTGCTCATTTGATGCCGGGAAAATTAGGTCCTGCAGGGAACATTGCGTTGCGCGACGCCTGAACCGTATTTACTAACACCAACAACCTAACGACTGTATTCGTCGCCACCTGAATTGACCTGGGAGGGAACGTGTGAGATCCGTATTGTTCATTTTCTTGTTGGCCGTACCAAGCCAAGCGATCGACCCACAAAAAGGCTGGAGCGATTGGTTGTCTGAGGGAGAGACGTTGCGCGCGGCGGGAGATTACTCTGCGGCGGCACTTGCCTTCCGCGAGGCGTTGACGATGGCTGCGCGCTTGAACGTCGGTGACACGCAGTTGATCGCACTCGATGATGCTCTAGCGGAAACCTATGCGGAAGCCGGTCAATTTGCGGAATCCGAAGCGGCGTATCGGCGCGCGCTCAGCTTGGTCGAAAAGAATGAGGGTCAAGCCTCGCTCGATTATGCGGTACTCCTCGCCAGCATGGTTGTTCTTCCGACACAAAGCGCTGTCTCCGAACAACAGATCGCGCTGTTGCGCAACGCGATCGCAGCGAACGCACGCGAGGGGTCCGCTCAAAAATTGGCTATCGTCCGCGGATGCCTGGCGCTGATTTTAAAGAATCAGAAGCGCTACGAGGACGAAGAGTCACTCTTACTGCAGGCGCTGGCCGATCTTTCAAGCCCGAAAACGCCGAATCCTCACTTAATGGGCGCCTTCTTGAATGACCTTGCGATGCTGCGCCTGGAACAAGGGCGTAGCGAAGAATCGATCGATCTGCAGCAGAAATCCATCCGGCTATTGGAGGCGGCTTTGGGCCAAGACCACCCGTCGCTGGTTGTGCCCTGCAATAACTTGGCGACAACTTATCTTAAAGTGGGCCGCCTTGATGAAGCCAGGCAGAGCTACCAACGCGCCATCGACATTTGCAGAAAGACTCTGGGTGAAGAGCATATAGACTATGCTGTCCTTCTGGAAAATTATGCGGTGGTATTACGAAAGTCAGGCCGGAAGCGCGAAGCGAAGAAGGCCGAGGCTGAGGGGCAGCAGATTGAGCGTGCCGCCGATCGCCACAATGGAGTTGGCTTAACGATCGGTTTGACTGCTCTTTGCTCTGACTCTGCTGTTCGCTGAAAGCCCAGAAGTGACGGTGGTTGGAAGGCTGAGTTTGCCAGCGCGTTTGTGGGTGTGGGGCCGGACCACCAGTTCCTTGGGCCGTCGTAAGCAAGTTTGGGCTATCATCTAATTTCGTGGGTTAGGGCCATTTGGAAATGGCAGAGTCTGCTGTCTCCCACCTCTTACATAGCGCGAAGATCGCTTATTGGTCAGGTTCTGATAGGAGCCGTGACATTCAGATTCGTCGAGCCACGCGACCGGGTACGTGGCTTTACATCATCTTTCTGACGGTGGCTGCGTTCGGCACGGACTACCCAGAAGAGCATCCAAAAGTATTTTTCTTCTTTGCTAGTTTGATTTCGGTTCAAAGCGTCATGCGGGGTATGTTGGTCTATTTGCCACGACGCTCCTTCCCCAGCCATGGGAGGTGGGAGAACGCTGTGCACTTTGTCGTTCTCGCGACTGCTCTTACGTGGGGATCCTTTCTGGCGGTCACTCTTTTCCTGTATCATTTCTCTGCCATCCCGTCAGTGCTTCTCCTTGTTTGTACGGTTGGAACAACCACCGGCGCAATCACCGCGTTTAGTCCCAACCTGTCATTCTTGACTGCGGATCTGGTGGTCCTGCTAACCCCGGCAATTCCCGTCGAACTCCACATCGGGGGACCCTTAGGACGGTCTTTTGCGGCCATTAGTGTTCTCTTTTTAGCGTTCCTTTTGTGGCAAAGCAGACTTCTCAACAATGCGCATAAAAGACGCGTCAACATGCTTCGACTGCTCGCTCAGCGAAGGAAAGAATTGGAGGGACGGGTGACAGAGCGCACGGCTGAATTGAACCATGCCAAAGAGTTGGCTGAATCAGCGAACCGTGCAAAGGGCGAGTTCCTCGCCAAGATGAGTCACGAAATTCGTACGCCAATGCATGGCATCCTCGGGATGACCGAGCTCGCGCGTCATGACGCGAACCCGCTCGAAACAAAGGCCTGTCTCGAAGACATCAAGATATCCGCCGAGTCTCTGCTGCAAATCATTAACGATATCCTCGATCTGTCCCGTATGGAAGCGAGAAAGCTGCTCGTAGAGAAGCGGCCATTCTTGCTTAAAGACTGTATCGATAACAGCGTTCGGATGCTTTGCCTAAAAGCGCGGGAGAAGGGCTTGCCGATTCACGTCGTGATCGCGCCCGAACTTTCCTGCGAAATCATTGGAGATAGCCTCCGCCTTCAACAAATCTTGACCAACCTCATTCACAACGCGATTAAGTTCACAGATCAGGGCGCCATTACGATTGCGGCCGCAATCATAACAACTCTGGACGACTCAGCCGTCCATGTCACGGTTGAAGACACGGGCTGTGGCATTCCAGAAGACAAGCGGGCACAAATCTTCGAAGCGTTTGCCCAAGCCGACGGATCAACAACCCGAAAATACGGTGGCTCCGGACTCGGGCTGACGATCTCCGGCCAATTGGCTCTACTCATGGGCGGCAGAATATGGGTGGAAAGCAATGCCGCGGGTGGCAGCACCTTTCACCTCAGTCTTCCGCAGGATCAGCCGGCGGAGAAATCCCGGGCTAACGTTGTTCACGCGTAACGGCAATTGATTGCGTTTAGCCAACTAATCTAGCGGGCGGTGCTCTGCTCGAGAGCGGGTATCGCGCTGAACCAAGGGCGGAGCCAGAAGTTTTGCAGTTATAACTCTTAGAATTGGTGCGTCGTCTAGCGGGTAGAAGGATGACATCATGCACGTTTCTCACTATGCGAGAAAGTTCAGCGTATTTGTAACAGTCCTGCTACCAATGAGTCTGTTATTAACTGCAGGCGAATTACATGAAAGCTGGCAGAAGTTGGCGTCACAAGGAAATGCGTTGTTCGAAGCGGCAAAATTTGGAGACGCATCGCGAGTTTTTCGGCAGGCGCTAGCGAGTGCAGAGAGCGCTGAGGCCGCCACCGAGGAGTTGATTCTGCTGCGTAATTCACTGGGCTGTTCGTATACGGCGCAAGGTCAATTTGTTTGGGCGGAAGACGAATTTCGGGAGGCACTGGCCCTGGAACGCAAAGCGCATGGAGATGAGACGTTGAATTACGCGATGATGCTGGCGAGTATCGCGCTGCTTCCCACTTATCAAGGTGACAAAGATGAAGCTATTGGGAAATTGCGCGAAGCGCTGGTGCGTGCGTCGACGGAGCGGCGCGAGCCGGAGTTTGTTACAGCGGAGGATTACTTGGGGAAACTTCTTTATCTTAGTCACAAGATTCAGGACGCGGAGAGTGTTCTCTTGGCGGCGCGGGCGGAGGAGGGGCAAGCTCCCGGGGTTGCGTCGTGGGTTCGATGTGAATTGGCGAACGATCTGGGTACAGTTCGAGATGTGCAAGGCCGTTGGTCGGAGGCTGCGAGCTTCTACCAAGAGTCTTTGGAATTGTTGGAGGCGAAGCTTGGGAAGGCGGATCCTAGTTTGGTCGCTCCGTTGAATAATGTGGCGACGATATACGCGCGGATGGGAAGGCTGACAGAATCGCTGACGATCTTTGAGAGGGCTGAGGACATTTGTCTTCGCACGTTGGGAGAGAAGCATCCGACTTATGCGGAATTGCTGTGGAATGAGTCTGCGGTGTTACGAAAACTTGGCAGGAAGAAGGAGAGCAAGGAGATGAAGGCGGAGTCGGAGCGGATTCAGGAGGAGGCGAATCGGCGAAATGGGGTGGGGGATACGGTGAGTCTTTCAGCGTTGCGGGATGGGCGGGAGTAGGCGGCGGACGGTGGACTGAATGGACAGCCGTATCGGGGATGAGTGATATGAATTTCCTTTACGGGGCAGTTAGAGCTGGCGCAAAAAATGGATCTTTCCTTGGGTTCGATGTACTTAATTTCGCTGCGTACGCGAACCCGTTGTTACTGGCTGGTTGGGTTCAGTGCTGGCGCGGGAAATTCAGGTCGGCGCGTGATTTTGTCTATCCTGTCGATGATCTTGGCTTGCCGGACATTGCAACTCATCTTGCATCCGTGCACATTGGCCTGACTGCCGGGCGACAATTATCCGTGGTCGGCGGAGGTCAGTGACTGCGGATACTTGGCGAAACCGGCGCTTGGCTTGTTTTTGTGGCTGGCGAGCATGGTCATAGTTTTTTGGGCGACGGTTGTTACGCGGGATAGTGGGTCTGATCCGAAACCAGTGAATTTGTCGATTTTGCAGACTGCGTCGGATTTTGACGCGAACCGGTGAGGTGGCCGGGGGCGGTGTTTGGTGCCAATTCGAGTGTAGTTGTTGCGACCCGTGAGTTGGATAAAGCCACGGCCCGGGGCACTTAGGGTCTCGGGTCGTGTGGGGTGGCATGGATAGGCCTCGGTAGTGATAGAAGCATTTGAGAGGAAGTTTGGACAAAGGAAATTTGTGGATTCGACGGTGGTGGTATTTGTGTGAGGTGCCTAAGGGGTCTGATCACAGATGGCAGAAGCGCTGCTCTCGCCACGAATGTCGAGACCGCAAACACAAGTGTTCGCGCCACCGGTCAAAACTCAAAAGAATCAACGTAATTCCACGGCACAACGAAAGCCGATATTGCTCGATGCGGTCCGTTGGCACGAACCAGTTACGGATCGAGACGCGGACAGCTCCGCGGAGGGTTGGCCCAGGAGCCCCCGCGCAGAATTTTCGTCTCCGCCAGTTTTCGCGACCCGCAGGGTTTTCTTCCTCGTCGCCTGAATAGCCGCCATACCAATCGCTGCACCATTCCCACACATTGCCTAACAGATCATCTACGCCTTCGACACTTCGTCCGTTGGGGTACTGGCCTTCGGGTGTGGGATGGCCAACTTTCCTGCTGTAATTTGCGCGCGATTCGTCCAATGGCGGCTGGTCGCCCCAGGGATATCGGGCGTTGGTTGGCCCACGGGCAACGCGCTCCCATTCGGATTCTGTGGGCAAGCGGAGCCCAGCCCAGGCGCAATAGGCGGACGCCTCAAACCAACTGACGCCCACCACTGGCCAGTGTGAGTTCTCTTTGCTGGTCGGCCCAATTGTCTGGCTCGTTCGCGTTGCCGAATCCCCCGGTGCCAGTGCTTCTCTGCCTAGTAACCGCCCGAATCGACGAAGCGGGCAAACTCTTTGACTGTCACCGGAAAGCGCGCGATGCGAAATGGCTTAAGCGTTACTTGATGAACTGGGGATTCGTCGTCGGCCGCTTCCGGATCGTAGTTCCTGCCGTTCGGGTCCGTTCTCTGCGCGCCCATCCAAAACGTGCAGGCTGGAATGGTGACGAGAGTGTCTGGCTGCGGCGTTGGCGCTATCGGTATCGGACTGCAACGCTGCTGCCAGCCGCGGCCGCCGCCGTCTTCGCGAGCGGCGCATGAATCTCAATGGCGCGCAGCATTTTATGCGAGCTCGGGGTGGCCCGTAGCTCCGTTCCAGGCGACGAGATTCGCCGCCTGCAAGTTGCGAAAGCCGAGCGGGATGGTCACGCGGTCGATGCATCGCCGGTACAAGGATTTTGCGCCGTAGTCCTTCCTCGGCCTCTTGCTCGACCCAATGAGATTCAACCGAGCTTTCAGACCACAGCACGATCACGCAGCGCGCGGCATCAAGCTCGGTGGTGATCTTTCTTCGCCACGTTTCGCCCGGAAGCAGGGTGGTATCCCAAAACACGCTCCAGCCGCGTGCTTCCAAAGCCTCTACTAACGGGCCAATTCGGGCGCGGTCCTGGTTTGCGTAACTGATGAAGATGTCACTCACGGTGTGAGTCGGTGGTTTAAACAGAGGGCGGGTCTGAAGACCCGCGCGGCATTAATGCCGCCCCCCCTGGTTAGTGAGTAAGTTGTTCCTCGTGGGCGGCGGTGACTAAGTCAGGCAAGTTGCCGGCGGAGTCGAACTCAAGAGCGAAAGGCGCCGAGATGGCCTTGACGTTGGAGGCGACGGTGGGAAGAAGGTTCTCGCTGATATCTAAGTGGATGAGTTCTTGGGTATTGCGTATGCGGCAGTAAGTGACATCAGCGAGGTTGTGTTTGCCAACCGTCGGGGCGAAGGCTTCGAGCGCTTCGCGGTCGGACGCATAGTGGAGAGGTGTGCGTACCGCGGCGGGGGTGGAGGCGGTGAGTGAATTGATGCGGGTGGGATTCCAATCAATGTTGTTGTAGAGGCGGTCGTGAATGACATCGGCCATGCCCAGGCCGACGGCGCTGCGGTAGCTCAGAGCGCTGATGCTGCGGGCGAAGATGCGGTGGACCAAGGGCGTATCGGGCCATGGATTGTATTGGCCGTTGACGCCGCGGTTGATGACCTTGGTGTCCATGCCGGCGCCGGAGATGTTTTTGCCGATTTCGTCGACGATGAGGATATCGATTTCGGGGGCGGGGAGTTTGGCCATCCAGGATTTGACTTCCTTTAAGATGGCTTCTTCCTGGGCGACCATGCTGGCGAGACCTTGCGCGGTGCTGACAGCGGTGAGGCCGGCGGTTTCGTGAAAGGCGCCTTCTTGAATGGCGAGGCCGCCGAGAATTTTGCCGGAGGAGAAGATGCTAGCACCGACGCTGCGGATCATTTTTTCGAGACCCATGCGGTAGGCGAAGGTGTGATAGTTTTGCGCGCCGGCGAATTTGCCAAGGCCGATGGCCATCATCTTAAACAAGCCGCTTTCGATGGCGCCGGAGAAATCAGTGTGCCACTTCACGCGGGCGAGAAGGAAGACACCGTCGGAATCGAAGGCGGCTTTGTCCATGAAGGTGGGGATTCCTTCGGGTGTGGTGCCGACGGGGACGACGTCGAGCGAACTGACGACGGGCACGCCCATGGTGGCTTCGTGGATGCCGTAGTGCATGAGCACGTCTGACTGGCCTTCGGCGGTGGCTGCGCCGTGGCTGCCCATAGCGGGGATGATGAAAGGCTGAGCGCCTTGTTCTTTCCAAAAATTGACGGTGGCTTTGGTGATGCGGGCGATATTGGCAATGCCGCGGCTGCCGACACCGATGGCGATACGGGCGCCTTTGGGGACGCGCTTGACGATATCGGAACTGGAGAGTTCGCGACGGATGTGATCTTCGATATTCGCGATGGCGCGGTTGGGGAACGATTGTTCGGCGTGGACGAACCGTGGAAAGTTCATGTTTTCAGGATACTCAATCAGTAGGGGCGCTCGCCGATGATATTGCCGGGAGGATCGTAATCGCAGACCCAGAAATCGTAAGTGGCGTCGCGAGCGGTGCCGCAGCCGACTTTGCTGGTTTCGCGCCAGACGAGTTGCACGTAACTGCGGCATTTCAAGTTTGGATTGACGCAGGCGTTTTTTTCGTAGTCGTAGTTTTTGGCTCCGTCGGCCCAAGCTTGCACGACCATGAAGGTGCCTCTGAGTGCGCCGGGCGGTTCGGTATAGCCGACGTTTTGACCGAGGATGCCTTCGGCTCTCAGCTGACTAGCGGCGGCTAACGTCTCAGCCCACTTCTGGGCTTTGGCGGCGAGATCAGATGACCACTGGAGGTTCGGGAGACCCAGCTTCTGGCGGATTTCATTGTGGGCGGCGAGCATTTCAACGTCGAACGGGAGGGCCCGAGGAGTGACTGGTTGTGGCGCCGGTACGTCTTGAACTGGCGCGGGAGGTGGCACGATCTGGGCGTGGCTCACGATGGGAGCGGGCGTGGGCGTTACGCGGACCGGTGGTGGCGTGGGGGCTACAGCGGGCGAAGGTTGCTGTTTGGCCAGGCGCGCGCGCAACATATTTACCTGCTCTTGCTGGATCGCATTGGTCTCGGTGAGCTGCTGATTGGTGGCTTGGAGCCTCACGTTTTCGGCTCGCTTGAGGAGCGCGTAGAGACCGATGGCGGTTAAGAGAATGAGCGCCGCAGCGGCGAGGGATGCCCAGAGCAGGAGGCGCTGTTTTTTTTCGGATTGGCGGCTTTGATGTAGGAAGGTGACGGCTTGTTCGAAGCCGGGTTTGTAGCGGCTGGCCCAAGGGACGTTGGGGGAATTGACCTCGAGCCACTGCAGGCCGACAGCGAGTTCGGGGTTGCGCCACAAACTTTGTTGGCCGCGGGCATGGCGTTGGGCGCTTTCGGAAAGGCGAACGTAGAGTTCGGCGGCCTGTTGCTCTTCGGTGACCCAAGTTTGCAGACGATTCCAAACACGCATGAGGCTTTCGTGCGCAAGGTCAATGATAGAAGTTGGCTGGAGCGGAATGGAGGGCGGGGGGGCTAGAAAAGCGCGACCTTGTTCGCGGAAGCGCTCTATGACCAGCTTCACTTCAGACTCTTCGAAGTTGCCGATTTCGCAGATGGATTTGAGAGTGGTGGGACGACGAACACCGCGGCCTTGTTCGTCGACTTGTGTCAAGGCTTTGAAGGCTTTTTCGGCGATGGTGCGCTCGCGTTCGGAACTGAGTTCGGCGAAGGCTTCGTCGGCATGGAGCGAGAGGGCGTGGGCCATGGTGCCGATGGCTTCGTAGTGGCGAATGTCCATGGGTTCGGAAGGCTGGTGGTCGCGCTTCCAGCAATCCCACGTGCGCATGAGGGCATGCTGGAGAACGGGGAGCTGATCCGGATCTTCGCCGGCGTCGTTGAGCAGACGGACGACTAAGCGCGGGGCGATTTCGGTGCGGGCGACGGCAATGGGACCGGTGATGGCATCGCGCATTTCAGAACGGGTCATACGCGGGACCAGATACTGGCCGCGAGTGACGACAGGCGGAAGGCCGGGATAATCTGCGCAGTTGCCGATGAAATCTGAGCGCATGGTGAGTGCGACGTAGAGGCGGGAGTTGGTGTCTTCGGAAACGGCGAGGAGGAGTTTTACGAAGGCTACCGCTTCATCTTGATAGTTCTCAAGGCCACCGGCGCGATAGCGGAACAGTTCTTCGAATTGATCAACGAGAACGAGGAGATTTTCGTGGCTATCGAGACCGGCGAGTTGGTAAGCCTCGATCAAACCGCGAGAGCTGCGGCGGAGGGTGGCTTCGATCATGGCTTTGCCGCCGCCGTTGGCTTGGACGTTGTCGATGAGGCCGCAGCCGGCTAAGGACTGGGCCATTCTGCCGATGGGATCTTCGCCCGGGCGAAACATAGCGACGCGCCAGCGCGAACCCGAGCCGACCATGCTGCCGCCGTAAAGAGCGGGGATCAAGCCAGCGCGGACTAACGAGGACTTGCCGCTGCCCGAACCCCCGACCACCGACAGGAAGTGCGTGTGGCGAAGTTTGGATAGGATTTCATCGACGTGCTCTTCGCGACCGAAGAAAAGATAATCTTCCTCTGGTTCGAACGAACGTAAACCGGGGAAGGGATTGGCTACCGCGAGCGCAGTGGCTATCATGCCGTGGCTCCTTTGAGACGAAGTTGGCTCAGGACCGGTGTCCATTGCTCAGGGGAGAAGTTGGCGGTTTGAGTAATTAGGGTTGCTTCCACAGTGCGGAAGTTTTGTTTTTCGGGGGTGAGCGGCGGGGCGAGGCAAACGACGGTGATGCGCAAGTGTGATTCGTCTGCGCTGCCCGCGATTTTACGCACTTCGCGAAGTTTGCGGCGGAGAAAAAGATCGGAGCTGGCGCCTTGGTAAATGATGGCGATGTCGCAGGTGCGGAGGTTGTCTTCGTGGTCTAAGCGGACTTCGTTTTCTTCGCCTTCAAAGACGGGGAGAACGACTTCGCAGCTTTGGGAGAAAAGGAAGTCGCGGAGCGGCGTGATGTTCTGCTGGTCTTGCTCATCGCAAATAAGATAGACGCGCAACGGACGGCTGGCGGAGGGAGGGGGCATGGCGACAGGTTTCTGCGCCTTTGCTTCGAGGTCTGTGAGCCGCTGTTCGATGAGTGTTTTTAGCGATTCGATGGACGTCTCAAGTAAGTCGGCTTCTTTGTTCCAGCGCGGGTCGCCGCGAAGCTTGGTAATTAGTGTGCGCTGGCGATCGTCATCGGGTTGGGCGCCGGGCGGAAGCCAGACTAGCCGTATGAGACTTCTTTTTTCGGCGGCTTGGGTGGCGAGTTCGTGTTGAATCTCGGCGAGGGATTGGGTGGAACCATCGGGGACGATCCCATAGCGCGCGCCGAGAAGATGGACGGACATTGCGCATTGCGCAAGTTGGGCGCAGACGAAGCTTTGCACTTGGTCGGCTTCGAGCGGCAGGTTCTTCTGCGGCAGGACGGTATAGCCTTTGCGTTCCAGATCGCGGCGGATGCTGGCGGATTGGTCTCTTAAGTCGACGCTGGTTTCGGCTAGATAAACCTTGGGACGGTCGGGCGCGTTGGGGTCTTTGGCTTCGTGGCTGCCGAACATTGAATCAAGAAGGCTGGCGATATCTTGCGCTAGGTCGTCGAGACGTAACCAATAATCGGCTTTGGCTTCAGGTCCGAAGGCGAGATCCAATTCGTGAAAACGGCCGGACTGGGGATCGAGTCGAAAAAAGTCGTAGCCGAGCAAGGGCTGTAACAGGGGTTGTAAGTCGTTCTCGGTTTCTTGCGGAATGGGCGTTTTTACAACTTTGAAGACGCGGCTTTTATTGCCGAGGGCAATGCCGCCGCCGGCTTGAGTGCAGGCGTCGTAGAAGGACTGAAACTCGCGGCGGCACCACTCGGATTTGATGTAGCGCGGGGAGAGTACAGTTACCAGGATGGCGGTTTGGGGGAGTTGCTCGACGATGGTGTCGGAGAATAGGTCGTTTCCAGTTAACTTAGGATCGCGCCAGACTGTGAGCTTGCGACCGAGGAGTTGCCCGACGCGAACTTCGAGGGCGCGGTGAAAGTCGCTGATCCAGCCGTTTTGGCCTGGGAAGGCGGTTTCGTTGTCGAGATGCGCGTAGCTAATGAATATCTCGTTCTTGAAGGCCATTGTCGATGGACCGAGAGTTTGTAAGAAGCGTAGCTAATGCTTGTGGACAATGATAGCTCAAGTTGGTAGGCGGTGGGGAGTTAATAGTGGTAAGCGGACCTCGCTCCGCATTAGGTGCCAGCTTACGGTTCGAGGCTACATTTGGTGGCTTCGCTTGTAATGGGAAATAGCGGCGGCGATAGTTTGAAACCCGGCGACATCACTGCGAACGGTTATGTATGATAACTATCCATGGTCATGACAGCTGGGCTCAGAGGGTGGATCGCGCAGGGAGAAAACGCCTTGGGTGCGCCAACGCGGAAACCGGGAGCAGGCGCACGATGAACATCCTGCTGTGGGTCCTTCAGGTTTTCGGGGCGTTGCTGTACGGGGCCTCGGGCGTGATGAAGGTCTTCCTGTTCGACAAAGTCAGCGAAGGAGTTCCGTCCTTTGGTGCATTGCCGCGGCAAGCTTGGGCGGTGCTCGGCATCGTTGAACTCGCCTGCGCGGTTGGGTTAATCGTGCCTGCCGCTTTGCACTGGCAGCCGGTGCTCACGGTGGTGGCTGCTACGGTTCTGGCGATTGAGAGTCTGGTGTTCGTATGGGTGCATGCCAAATATCGCGAGAGCAAGACCATCATTTTGAGCGCGTTGCTGGGTCTGCTTATGGCGTTTATCGCGTACGGACGGATGGTTCTGAAGCCCATCTTGTGACCGGTTTAGAAGTATGTGTCGATATTCGCGGAGTTAACCGCAACCGCAAGACCGTTGCCAATAGCCAGAGTAGTTTGCTCTCCTGCGGTCAGTTGGCGGCCGAGCACTCTTTGCACTACCTCAATCGCGGCTGGCAACGAGGGCACACCGCGCCTCTCTTCCAGACCGCTGCTGAATCCGTCAAGCCTTGTGAGAAGAAGATCAAACCCATCGATTCCGGTAGAGACAAGCTTGAATGTGACATGCACTTCGTTCATAAGAATTTGGAGGATATCACGCGGGGATGCTGCTCTATAGTGTACGGGCGGCCGAGCGCGCGATAGAGAGTGCTGCGTCGGCAGATTGGTCGGTTACGAACATCGCAGTCAATTGGCTGGTCTGGAAATACGCGATGTGCTCGTGGCCGCTGTTGGTTTCATAAATATGTTTGCCTGGGCTACCGAGTGGTTGCGCTGGCGGGCGCGTCAAATAAGTTGAGAATTCATTTGCCCCTTGAGTGAAGACCAGGTGTAAGAAAACACGACCCGCCAAACGGCAAAGTTTGGCGTGTTCCAAATGATAGCCGGCAGGCTCGAGACTCGTGACAAAAGAGCTTGGAAGGCCGTTGCTCGCGGCTAAGTCGGCGATGGCTTTCGGATCTGTGAGCCAGCGGCGATGTTCGCCACCGGTCACTTCTTTGAAGTGGTCACGCGCGGCGTCGGCACAGAGACGCGGCACTGCGGGAATGAAAAGACTTCGATACGCGACAATGCCGCCGCCCAGCAGGACGAGAGCGAAAGTGGCGGCGAGAGCGAAGCGGCTAAAGAAAAGGCCGCGTTGGTGGGAAGCAATATGCAGGCGGACGCGTTGATCGAGCGAAGCTGTGTCGGCGGCTTCGGAGAGAACGCTGTGGCGTAACAGTGAATCCAAATCAGTTTGTTGCTGCACTTGACCGGCACACTGGGCGCAACCTCGTAGATGCTCCGCAAATTCCCGAGCCTGTTCACCGTCGAGATCGCCCGATAAATATTGAGGGCAGAGCACTGCCATATCCTTACAATTCATGAGGCTTCCTTTGTCGAGTATTTAGCGCCTGATTCTACCTGCGCGCGTAACGCCTGGCGCGCTCGACTCAGGCGTGACATCACCGTGCCGATGGGTAACGACAGAATCTCGGACATTTCGCGGCAGGTAAATCCTTCGACGATTCCGAGCACAAGCACGGTGCGGTGTTCCAAAGGCAACGCATTCAAAGATCGTGAAATGTCCATGCTCTCAATAAGAGAGCTGGTGAGGTTCGCGGAAAACGTTTCGACCGACTCCACGCCAACGACTGCCAGACCCGCCCGCTGTTTTCTTTTCTGACTGTAAAACAAGTTGAACAGGATGCGAAACAACCACGCTCTGACGTTGGTGTCTTGACGAAACTGATGGAAGTTTCGCCACGCGAGGAACAGCGTTTCCTGAGCAAGGTCTTCCGCATCGCCGGAGTCATCCAGCAAGCGGCGCGAGACACGAAGCAAGCTCCGCGACTCGGGCATTACCGTGCGTTCAAACTCGTCCTGTCGCGTGGCCACAATCGCTGCTAGTTGCTGCCTCCGCTTTTCTGCAGATCGGTGAGTGCCGTTAAGTCATATCTCTGTCCTGGCCTCAGCTGCTGGCCGGCCGTAACGTTCTGCGACGCGATCGTATTGGACGGTACGCCGACGACGGCTTGTTGCGTCAAGTTGAGCGTAATCCCGAGCTTTGCCGCGAGCGCCTGCGCCTTGTCGGACGTCAGGCCAACGAACTTCGGAACCTCGACCGGTTTGGGGCCATCCGAAACGATCAACGTAATGCGACTGGCTCGCGGTACTTGCGTGCCGGACTTGGGTTTTTGGTCGATGACCGTGTCTTTCAACGTGTTGTCGAACTGATGCACGACCATCACGGCAAAGCCGGCGGACTGTAAGAAGCGCTGCGCGTCGGCGCCGGTATACCCGCGCATATCCTGCAAGCCTACGGTCGGCTTTCCATTGCTGACCACCAACTCGACCAGCGAATTGGGATTGACTTTTTCACCCGCGGGCGGGTTTTGACGGATTACGTGGTTCAGCGCGACCGTATCGCTCGGACTTTTTACGAATCGGACGCGCAGACCGGCGTTGACGGCGGTTTGTTGTGCTTGCGCGTCGCTCATGTTGGTGAAATCTGCAACCGCGACCGATGGTTTGAGCGACGGTAACGGCCGGCCGAAAAAGTAATATCCGGCTCCGGTCGCAATCGCTAAAAAGACGAGCAGCAGCGCAATCGTTCCGGTATAATTCCGGCGTCCGCCTTCTTCTTCGACCGCGCGGTCGGGCATCGGGGAGCGACGTGGCGGCAACGGGCGCGCGGCATTCATCGCCTGCGTCGGCGCGTCGTCCTGCGATACGGAACGCCGGCAACGTTAGGCCGTTCGCGCGCTTCGCGCAGTGAGGTTGCGAGTTCGGCAGGCCGATTGAAAGCGATTTTCCGGGACGCTTCTGGAGCAAGCGGTTGACGATCGCCGCCAGCGCAGGGCTGACGCCGATGCTCCCGGCCGTGTCGACGCGTCGGCACCGGATCGCTGATGTGGCGCAGCGCCACCGTCACCGGCGACTCACCGCTGAATACGGCAGCTTGCCGGTCAGCATTTGAAAGAGGACGATACCCACACTGTAGAGGTCGGAGGTCTCGTGCAGTTCGTTGAGCTGCGCCTGCTCCGGCGAGATATAGAAAACGCTGCCCATGACGAGACCGGGCTTCGTCATCGCGATCGTCTTCTGCGAAACGGCGCGGGCGATCCCGAATCGGAGAACTTTACGACGTCGTCCTTGGTCACGAGAATATTGGCGGGCTTGATGTCGCGGTGCAGCAGCCCGGCGCGATGCGCGTATGCGAGCCGCTCGCAATCTGGGCGGCATAATCGATGTGCGACCGGCTCGGGAAGCTTTCCGTCTGCTCGCGATGATCTCAGCGAGCGACGGGCCATCGACGAGCTCCATCACGATGTAGTACGTCGTCGCCCTCGTGGCCGACGTCGTAGGTATTGACGATGTTCGGGTGCGAGAGCTTCGCGGCCGACTCGGCCTCTTGGTAGAAACGGCGTACGAACTCTTCGTCGGCGGCATATTGTTCGCGCAACACTTTAATCGCGACCCGCCGGCGCAACACGGTGTCCGTACCGGAGTAGACGATCGCCATGCCGCCTTCACCGAGCTTCCGTCGAGTCGATAGCGGTTGTTGAAGATGCGGTCTTCGATCAGCGTTAGTTTCCGACCGGCTCAAAGCGGTACGCAGGACCTCGCGAGCAATCGGTCAACGCGGCGACCGCGCCGTAGCCGCCGTTCTCGATCACCACTGCGACGGCGACCCGCGGCTTGTCGGCCGGCGCGAACGCGACGAACCACGAGTGCGAGGCGCCGAGCGGATTGGTCGCAGTGCCGGTCTTCCCGGCTACCACGACGCCCGGAATCTCGGCCCCCGTCCCGGTCCCCCGCTGCACGACCGCGATCATCATCTTGGTAACGTTCGCCGCAACCGTCGGCGGAAACCGGGCTGGCGAGCGTTCCCGATGCGTAGACGCTGGCCGGCGTGCCGTCGCGCAGTATCTGGCGGACGATATACGGCCGGGGTTCGTTGCCGGCGTTGGCAATGGTCGCATCGATCAGCGCCATCTGCAGGGGCGACATCAGCAGCGCGCCCTGGCCGAACCCCATCTGCGCGAGCTCGCCGGGAACGATCCTGTCCTTGGCTGGGACGCTGGCCGGCTCCGACGGCAGTTGGAAGTCAAGCGAGTCGCCGATTCCCCAGCGTTGCAGGTAATCGTAAAAAGTGTCGGTGCCCATTTTCAGCGCGATCTGCGCGAAATCGACGTTGCTCGACTTGGCGAACGCGGTCGTGACGTCGGCGTAGCCGGAGGCCTCACCTTCGTTGTTATGCAGCGTGAAGTCGCCGATGGTGAAGTACCCGGGGTCGGAAAAGTGCGAATCCATCGTGACGGTGCCGGAGTCGAGCGCCGCGCTGGCCGTAAACACTTTGAAGGTTGAACCCGGCGGATACAGCCCGTCGAGCGCGCGATCCAGCATCGGACTGTGCGGGTCCGTGCTGAGTTCTTTGAAGTTCGCGTCGAACGCATTCGGATCGTAGCTGGGCACGCTCGCGATCGCCAGAACGGCACCGGTGTGCGGATCGATCACGACGCCCGCGCCGCGGTCGTGTTTGGAGAGTTGGTCGAAGAGTTCGCGCTGCACGTCCGGCACGATCGTCGTCACCACGTCGGCGCCTTTGGAAACGAGCGACGTACCGCGAAATGCGGCGGCGATTTCGGCTAGCTGTGTGAGCGGATCGCCGGTCGTATCGGCCGGCGTCAGAGCTCGATCGTACGCAGCTTCCAGTCCGCTGGTTCCGTAGCGTACCGAGACGTACCCGATTACTTGCGCCAGCGCGGAGCCGAGTTCGTACTCGCGATGCCCGTCGACGGTTTGCGCGAGCACGGAACCGTCGGTTGCAAGAATGCGCCCGCGATTGGCATCCAGCAGTGCGTGTCGCGGGTTCCCGGCCTTGACGGCGATGGATGGAGCCAAGATGACCTGTACGTAGGCTTGCCGCGCGACGAGCACGCCGAAAAGCACGACGAAGAACGTCGCTAACCGTCGAATCGCGCGGTTCGTCACTCGCGCAACACCGTGAATCCGCCCGCGACCGTGCGAACCGCGAGGTGCGGCCGCTCGGCGTCGGCATCGAGGAGGACGTTGATCATTGCGTGCGCGGTGGCTTCGGGGACTTCGTTGATCATCAGTACGACTTCAACGCCCATCTCCACGAGCAGCGGCGGCGCGACGTACGCGCATTCGGGCAGCGTTTCGAAGTGGCGCTCCTCGTAGCCGCCGTTGCGCCAAGGACCGCGCTTTCCGAAGACCTGCGTGTGGTAGTCCCACGCACAGAGCTGCTTCTCTTTCCAAACGAACTCGTCGCGAACGCAGAGGCGGCGGCAAACCGCGCACTGTACGATCGGCTGGGGCGGGTGCGACAAGCCGTCGGCGATCTCTTCGGGGACGTCCTCGATGTTGAGGACCGAGCCTTCGTCGATCGTTTCGGGAAGCGGCGATTCCCACTGGATGCGCGCGAGCAATTCGATGTCGCGCATCGGCGCGATGAACGCGCGCTCGTCTTCCGGCGGAAAGGTACGGTCGACCCAGTCGAAGAGTCCGGAAAGAGCGATACCGACGTTCTGCCACGTGTCGCCGACGACGACGCCGACGGGCGTCCACGCGACGGGAACCAGGCGCGCCGTTATAGCTTTGCCGGTGGCTTCGGTGCGGAAACTGTTGACGACGGCGAGCGTGCTGCCGTTGCCGCCCAGCACGAAGACCCGCGGCTCGTCTTTGAGGTCTAGGAGCCGATCGTCGCTGCGCAGCGGTATTCTTGCAAGCTCCGAGGCGGGCCCGCCGTGCTTGCGAGGGCCTCCGCGAGAGCCCGAGCCGTATCCAGACTGGTCAAACACGCAATACTCGCTTCGACCGCAGCGCGGCGAATCTTGTAGTTATCGGAGATTTCGCGCGGGCCTTTGGCATCGTTGATGACCAAATCGACCCGGCGAGAGTGGATCAGGTCGAGAACGTGCGGCGAGCCCTGCGCGATCTTGTTGACGCCCTCGCACGGGATTCCGGCGGCTTCGAGCACCGCCCGCGTGCCGGGCGTCGCGACCAACGTATGTCCCAGCTCTGCATACCGGCGCAGGATTGGGACTGATTCGAGCTTTTCGACATCGGCGATCGAGACCAGGATGCGCCCGCCGCTGCCCGGCAGGCGGATGCCCGCGCCGACGAATCCCTTGAGTAATGCGCCCGCGAACGTGTCGTCGATGCCCAAAACTTCCCCGGTCGATTTCATCTCAGGGCCGAGCACGGTTTCGACGCCGCGCATCTTCGAGAACGAGAACACCGGAACTTTGACGACGACGTACGGCACGCGCGGATGCAGCCCGGTGCCGTATTCCATGTCGCGCAGCTTCTCGCCGAGAGCGATCCGCGTCGCCGCAGCGACCATATTCACCCCGGTGGCTTTTTGGATGATCGGAACCGTGCGGCTGGCGCGCGGATTGGCTTCGATGATGTACAGCCCGTTTTCGTGGATGACGAACTGAATGTTGATCAAGCCGCGGATGCCGAGTTCGCGCGCGATATCGAGCGTGACTTGGGCGATGTGTTTTTCCATCGCTTCGTCGATGGTTTGCGTCGGATAGACGCTGATCGAGTCGCCGGAGTGAATGCCTGCGCGTTCGATGTGTTCGAATATCCCGGGAATCAGGATGTCTTCTCCGTCGAAGACCGCATCGACCTCGACTTCGAGGCCCCGAAGGTATTTGTCGACGAGAAGCGGCGCGTCGGGCATAATCGGCGGCGCCGACTCCGCATACGAAGCGAGCTGTCCTTCGTTATACACGATTTCCATCGCGCGGCCGCCGAGCACGAACGACGGTCGTACGAGCACCGGGAACCCAAGTTCGCGGGCGATGGCACGAGCTTCGCGGAAGCTGCGCGCGGCTTTGCCTTCAGGGCGAGCTACGCCGAGGCGCGAGAGTGCGGCATCGAACTGCTCGCGATCTTCGGCCATATCGAGCGAGGCGCGATCGCTGCCGACGATCGGCACGCGGCGGCGGTGGAGTTCCGCTGCCAGATTGATGGCGGTTTGGCCGCCGAAGGCGAGCATCACGCCGAGCGCGTTGGTCGAGCGATAGGCTGCCTCGACCTCGTCCGCGCCGGGCGGTTCGAAAATCAGCGCGTCCGAGACGTCGAAATCGGTCGAGACGGTCTCAGGATTGTTGTTCACGACGACCGCCGAACGGCCGGCCGCCTTCAGCGCCCACGCCGCGTGTACGCAACTGTAATGAGCGATACG
>CAVPVQ010000006.1:0-343997 GCA_963709185.1 uncultured Alphaproteobacteria bacterium | reverse complement strand
CCCATGAAATTTCGTCCACTGCACGATCGCGTTGTCATCCGCCGCCTTGAAGGTGAGGAAAAGACCAAGGGCGGGATCATCATTCCCGACACCGTCAAGGAGAAGCCCCAGGAGGGCGAGGTGATCGCCGTCGGGCCGGGAGCCCGCGATGAAAGCGGCAAGCTCGTGCCGCTGGACCTCAAGAAGGGCGACAGGGTCCTGTTCGGCAAGTGGTCGGGCACGGAGGTCAAGATCGATGGCGAGGATCTCCTCATCATGAAAGAATCCGACGTCATGGGCGTGATCGAGGGCGCGGTCGCCGCCAAGAAAGCCGCCTGAACCACGAACCCCCTTCTCCAACGATTGGATTTCAAGCCATGTCCGCCAAAGACGTAAGATTTGCCGGCGACGCCCGCGACAGGATGCTGCGCGGCGTCGATATTCTCAACAACGCCGTCAAGGTGACGCTCGGCCCCAAGGGCCGCAACGTCATTCTCGACAAATCGTATGGCGCCCCGCGCATCACCAAGGACGGCGTCACCGTCGCCAAGGAGATCGAGCTCGAAGACAAGTTCGAGAACATGGGCGCGCAGATGGTGCGCGAAGTCGCCTCCAAGACCAATGATCTGGCCGGCGACGGCACCACCACCGCGACGGTGCTCGCCGCCTCGATCATGAAGGAAGGCCTCAAGCTGGTCGCCGCCGGCATGAACCCGATGGACCTGAAGCGCGGCATCGACATCGCGGTGACCGCGGTGGTCAAGGACATCGAGCGCCGCGCCAAGAAGGTGCAATCGTCCGAGGAGATCGCCCAGATCGCCACGATCGCCTCGAACGGCGACAAGTCGATCGGCAAGATGATCGCCGAGGCGATGAAGAAGGTCGGCAACGAGGGCGTCATCACGGTCGAGGAGGCCAAGACCGCCGAGACAGAGCTCGACGTCGTCGAAGGCATGCAGTTCGATCGCGGCTATCTCAGCCCCTATTTCATCACCAACGCCGAGAAGATGGTCGCCGAACTGGAAGACCCCTACATCCTGCTGCATGAGAAGAAACTGTCGTCGCTGCAGGCGATGCTGCCGATCCTCGAAGCGGTGGTGCAGAGCGGCAAGCCGCTGCTGATCATCGCCGAGGACATCGATGGCGAGGCTCTGGCGACGCTGGTCGTCAACAAGCTGCGCGGCGGCCTCAAGGTCGCGGCGGTCAAGGCGCCCGGCTTCGGCGATCGCCGCAAGGCGATGCTGGAGGATATCGCCGTGCTCACGTCAGGCACGCTGATCGCCGAGGACCTCGGCATCAAGCTCGAGAACGTGACGCTCCAGATGCTCGGCCGCGCCAAGCGGGTGCGCATTGAGAAGGAGAACACCACGATTATCGACGGCTCGGGCAAGAAGCAGGACATCCAGGCGCGCATTGCGCAGATCAAGGCGCAAATCGAGGACACTACCTCGGACTACGACAAGGAGAAGCTGCAGGAACGTCTGGCCAAACTGGCCGGCGGCGTCGCGGTGATCCGCGTCGGCGGCTCCACCGAGGTCGAGGTCAAGGAGAAGAAGGATCGCGTCGACGATGCGATGCACGCCACGCGGGCAGCTGTCGAAGAAGGCATCGTTCCCGGCGGCGGCGTTGCGCTGCTGCGCGCCAAGGCGGCGATCGGCAAGCTCAGCGACGAGAACGCCGACGTTCAGTCCGGCATCAACATCGTGCTCAAGGCGCTTGAAGCGCCGATCCGCCAGATCGCCGAGAATTCGGGGGTCGAGGGCTCGATCGTCGTCGGCAAGGTGCTCGCCAACAAGACGCCGGCGTTCGGCTTCGACGCGCAGACCGAGCAATATGTCGACATGCTCAGCGCCGGCATCGTCGATCCGGCCAAGGTCGTGCGGGTCGCGTTGCAGGACGCCGCCTCGATCGCCGGCCTGATGATCACCACCGAGGCGATGGTCGCCGAAGCGCCGAAGAAGAAGGAATCGGCAGGCATGCCGGGGGGCGGCGGCGGCATGGGCGGGATGGACTATTGACCGCAACGTTCCGGTGAGACGAATGCAGGGCCGCGGCGACGCGGCCCTTTTTTCGGCCCAAACAGGCTCGCGCGACCGTGCGCCTCCGGACGATTCCTATAACGCTCGATCACCGTGCTCTTTTCGCATGATCGCCGCGCCGGCGACCATCGCCTTCATCTTGCCGAACGCCACGTCGCGCGGCAGATATTTCATCCCGCAGTCCGGGGCCACGATGATGTCCTCGGCGGCGACATAGGGCAGCGCTCTGCGGATACGCGCGGCGATCGTCTCCGGCGTCTCGACATTCATGTCGGAGAGGTCGATCACGCCCAGCATGATCGTCTTGCCTTTCAGATCGGCGAGCGCCGAGCAGTCGAGGCGGGACTGGGCGGTCTCCAATGAGACCTGTTTGCAGGCGCAGCCCTTGAGCTGCCCCAGGAACGAATAGCCGCTCGGCCGTTCGTGGATGATCGCGGCGTAGCCGAAGCAGATATGGACGGCCGTCATGCCGGCGACTCCGTCCAGCGCCGCGTTGAGCGCCTTCAGCCCGTATTCTTCGGCCTTGGCCGGCCGCGCCTGCATATAGGGCTCGTCGATCTGCACGACGTCGGCGCCGGCGGCGAACAGGTCCTTGATCTCGGCGTTGACCGCGATCGCATAGTCCATCGCGGCGGCCTCGGCGGTCGGGTAGAAATCGTTCTGCGCCTGCTGGCTCATCGTGAACGGGCCGGGCACCGTGATCTTCACCTTGCGGTCGGTGTGGCGTTTGAGGAATTTCAGGTCCTCGACCTCGACCGGATGCTTGCGGCGGATCTTGCCGACGATGCGCGGCACCGGGTTCGGATGGCCGGAGCGGTCGAGCGCCGAGCCCGGGTTCTCGATGTCGACGCCCTCCAGCGCGGTGGCGAACCGGTTGGAATAGCTCTCGCGCCGGATTTCGCCATCGGTCACGATGTCGAGCCCGGCGTCTTCCTGGGCCTTGATCGCCATGATCGTGGCATCGTCCTGCGCTTCGGCCAGAAAGTCGGCGGGAACGCGCCACAGTTCGCGCGCCCGCACCCGTGGCGGAAATCGCCCGGCGAGCTTCTTGCGGTCGATCAGCCATTCCGGCTGCGGATAGCTGCCCACCAGCGTGGTTGGAAACAGCACAATAAACCTCCCTGGTCGGGCGATCCGCGCCGAATGGCTTGGTCGTCCCCGGCGCGCTTTGCCGGCGCCGCGACGCCGAACACCTATACCGTTCGGCGCGGGATTGACAGGCGCCGTGGTGTTTGGGCCGGCGCGTCGATCTGATTTGTTTGCTCAAATCGAAGTCGTCGGCCGTTCCGTCGGGCGCGAGTTTCCGACAAATCACCGTGTCGGGACGGGTCCGCAAGAGGCTTGACCTTCGGCGCCAGAGCGCATTGAATAAGCAGGAGCCAACAAGCGGAAGAAATAGCCCGCGGTGTTCGACCGTGGGAAGTATTTCCATCCGGGACCGACGCAGTTTCGATGAATTGCGTCGACCGCAGCGCGCCGTGAGTTTGTTCGATGCGTTGGCCGTTCTTTGATCCGCCCCGGGATGAGATCGCGGCCGTCGCCTGCGATCTGATCCTGAGGTTTGGCTTACGGTCGCATGACGAAGCGCTGTATCTGGCGGAAGTCGCCGCCAACATGGGCGCGCGCAAGAATCTGCATTTGTATCGGCTGGCGGCGCGCGAGATCGAAAAGAGCTTCGCCGAGGCGCGTTTGAGGCTGAAGGCGCGGGCAGGGCCCGAGGGGTCGCGCAAAAATGCTCTGGTCGCGCGCGGGTTCGTCGAGAATCGCGGGCGCAGCGAACGCGACGCGCCGAACGCGATCGCGCCGCAACGACGGTCGGCTCATCATTGACCGGCGTCGACCGGATCGACGACGCGGCTGTCGAATCGCCGCGAGGGAACCGCTTCGCAAATCCGTTCATTGAACCGGTGCGACAATGACTTCCAGACTGCCGATCGTCGGCGTTGTTTGCCTCTTGGTTCTCGGCGCGGGCGGCGCGGTCTACATCTACCGCGATGTGTGGTCCGGGCCCGGCTTGCTGGCGCCGACCGCCGAATCCGGGATCACGATCGAGAGCCCGCCGGCAGCCTTGCCGGCGGTCAAAGCGGAGGCGGTGGCCACCGCAATGCCCACCAAAGAAAACGGCGCGCCGCCGGCCAGCGGGAACGTCAAGCCGCCGGCTCCGGTCGAAGCCAAGCCGCCGCCAGCGGAAATCCCCGCCAAATCGGCGAAGGGCGAGGCGGTGGAGGCGACGCCTCCCGTCAGTTCGCCGCCGGGTCCGATTGTGGTGACCTCGGCGCCGCCGACGCCGCCGGCCGAGAGCGTGGCGAAAGCCAAGCCGTCGGCTCCGGTCGCGGCCAAGCCGCGGCCAGCAGCGCCGCCCGCCAGTTCGCCCTCAAGTCCGATTGTCGTGGCCTCGGAGCCGCCGGCGATCGCGCCCCCGAATTCGCCGCCAAGCGCAATCGTCGTGACCTCGCCGCCGCCGACGCCGCCTGCGCAAACCCTGGCGAAGGCGGAGCCGCCGGTGTCCGTGGAAGCAAAGCCGCCGCCGGTCGCCGCCCCCGCGCCCTCGCCGCCAAGCGCGATCGTCGTGGGCCCGCCGCTTCCAACGCCGCCAGCCGAGGAGACGGCGAAAGTCGCGCCGCCGTCGTCCGTCGAGGCCAGGTCGCCGCCGGTCGCCGAAAGTACGGCGAAAGAGGCGGCGTCCTTGCCGTTGGTCGAGGCCAAGCCGGTTCTCGCCCCGCCGCCGGTTGCGCCTCCGGCCGCTCCGATCGTCGAGCCTCCGGCGGCTCCCGTCGCGACGCCGCTGGCGGCGCCCGCGGCCGACGCCGCCAGGGACGAGACGCCGCCGCCCGAACCCAAGCCCGCATTGGCGATGGCGCCGCCGCCCGCCGGCTCGCTGTCCAGTCCGATCGCTGAGGCCCCGCCGGCCGCCACGCTGCAGACCGTGGCGCCGCCGGCGAGTCCCGCCGCGGAGAGCGCGGCGAAGAAGGACCCGACGCCGCCCGCGCCGGTCGAGACGAAGACGTCCGCAGCCGAGACGCTGCCGCCGGCCCCCCTGTCGCCCGCGCCGCTCGTGGAGTCTCCGCCGCCGGCTTTGCCGCAATCTGCTTCACCGCCGACCAGGCCAGCGGTTGACAGCACGTTGCAGGCGGCGGCGCCGCCGGCCCCGGCGGAGGCCACGCCGGCGTCATCCGATAAGCCGCCGATAGGCTCGCCCGCCGCTTCGCCGGCGGCAAAGCCGGCCGCCGAAGGTCTTGCGAAAAATGAAGCGGCGCCGTCCGCCGAAGTCGCGCAAAGCCCGGCTCCCGCGCCCGCGCCAGTTGAGCCGCAGGCGAATTCGCAGACCGAGATCATCGTGAAGAGCGCGCCCGCGCCGGCGCCGCAGCCTGACGCCAAAGCGGCGAAGCCGACGACGCCGAAGGGCGCCGGCGCCGGGGAGGGCCAGCTTGCGGCGATCATTCCGCCGCGCGCGCCGCAGGCGATGCTCGCCATCGATGATGCCACAGTCGGCAAAGACTACGCCGCCGACCTGCCGCCGTTCAGCGACTCCAACGGCGCGAGCGGCATCGCGCTGCATGTCGAGCCGGCTCCGCCCGAGGGTCTGTCGTTCGCCGATCTCGGCTCCGGCTTTGGCGCGATCTCCGGCAAGCCGACCAAACCGGGGCGATACGTTTTCGATGTCGTCGCCACCAACAGCGGCGGCGGCGCCACGCGCATGACGACGAAAATCAATGTCGCGCCGGCGCCCTTGGAACCGAAGCCGCAACCGCAATTGTTGAAGAGCGACGCAAACCCGCAAGTGGCTGCTCTGGAGCCGATCGACAAGGCGGCGCGCTTCCTCAGCGGCTTCGATGGCGGCCCGTGTTTTCTCGCGCGCGTCGCCGCTGCCGGCGATTCGACCGCGGCCGGGGGCGCCGCCGCCCACGGCGCGATCGCCATCGAGGGCGTCGGCAGCCAGAAGCAAGTCTTTGAGCGGTTCTATGAATCGTTCATCCGGGACGTCGGCGTCGAGCCGATGTTCGTCGTGCGGCTGATCGCGCCGCCGCAATGTCCGGCCATCAATCTGATCGCCGCGCATGGCGACCGCGCGGCGCCGACGATCAAGCTCGCCGCCTATGATGTGCCGCGCGGCAAGCCGTTGGCCGGCTCGATCGGCGCCCTGGCGGGCCGGAGTCTCGACGTGCTGATGATCAGCAACGATGGGCTCGCCTACAAGATCGTCAGCCGCGCGCTCGCCGGCGATCAAAGCGCGCCGTTCAGCGTGCCGATCACGCCCGACGCGGGCTCGCTCGGCGCCTTGCAAATCCTGGTGGCGATCGCCTCGCCGAAGCCGCTGGATGCGCTTGCGGCATTCCGCTCGGGGCCGTCCGCCGAAATTCTGCCGAAGGTTGCGGCGCAGCTCGCGTCGGCCGACGCCGCGCTCGGCGTCGAATATTTCCGGTTCCTCAAATGACGCTCAGGAGCGCCGTCGATCGGCGGTCGCCGTCCGGCGACGGCCCGCCCGCGGCTGACGCTCGCCCGGCGAGGCGGTCTGCCCGGGATCGCGCCCCGCCCGGCAACCGTCCAGAAACAGTTTGATCGCCGCGCGCCGCCGGCGCGCCTCCTGTTCCGGCGGGTCACGATAGCCCAGCATCGCCAGGCGCTGCGGCACGCCGATCACCAGCATCGCGAATTGCTCGGCGGCGAACTGCGGATCTTCGAAGCTCAGCGCGCCGCGTTCGGCGTAAACCGACAGCACGCGGGCGATTCCGGTCAGTCCGCGACGCGGAAAGCTCTCGGCGAACAGCCTGGCGAAGTCGCGCATGCGCGGCGCCTCGGCGAGGAACAGGCGAATGATCGCGAGCGTCTCGTCGCGCATCGCGAGCTCGAACATCTGCTTGGCGAGCGCGAGGAGGCCGCGCTCGACGTCATCCGGCGGCGCGCCGACGCTGCCGAGCGCGCCGATCTGTTCGTCGCGGAACTGCGCGACCGCGGCGAAGAACAGCGCCGCCTTGTCGGGATAGCGGGCATAGAGAAAACGCTTGGCGACCCCGGACTGACGCGAGATTTCGTCGATCGAGGTCGCCTCCCAGCCGCGCTCCAGCAGCAGCCGCTTGGTCGTTTCGAGAAGCTCGCGATGGCGCCGCTCGGCTTCCTGGCGAGTCGGACGGCCGCCCGGCCCGCGCCGGAACTCGCCGCTTTCGAGCACATTGTCGCTCTCTGCCATTCCTGCCTTGTCGGCCTCCGCGTGCGGTGTTAATGTAACTATATCGTTTCGTTGCAATAGGTCAAGCCGGTGAATCGGCGCATCGCCCTCATCATTGTCGTCTGCGCCGCCGCCTTCGCCGGCTGGTGGTTCCTGCTGCGTCCGCACGACGCTGGCGTCGTCGAGTGGCAAGGCTACGCGGACGCCGATTTTGTCAAAGTCGGCCCGACCCAGCAGGGGCTTCTGACGGCGCTGCACGTCGCGCGGGGCGACCGGATCGTCAAAGGCGCGCCGCTGTTCGATCAGGACGACGCCGACGATCGCGCCGCGGCCGATCAGGCCGCCCGGCTGCTCGCGCAGGCCAAGGACCAACTCGCCAATCTCCAAAGCGGCGGCAAGCCGACCGAGATCGAACAGGCGCAGGCCAACCTCGCCGACGCCGAGGCGGCGCGCGACAAGACGCAAAGCGACCTCACGCGCAACCAGTCGCTGCTCAAGACCGGAGCTGCGACGGTGCAGATCGTCGAGCAGGAGGCCGCCGACCTGCGCTCGGCCAACGCCAAGGTGCTGGCGACGCAGGCGGCGCTTGCGCAGATGCGCGCGCCGCTCGGCCGCGAGGGCGAGATGAAGGCGCAGGCCTCGGCGGTCGAGGCCGCGCAGGCGGCGCTCGCCATGGCGCGCTGGCGGCTCGACCAGCGCCATGTCGTCGCGCCGGTTGGCGGGACGGTCGCCGATGTGCTGGCCCAGCCCGGCGAAACGCTCGCGGCCGGCGCGCCGGTGGTCTCGATCCTGCCGCCGGAAAATATCTTCGTACGCTTCTTCGTGCCGGAACCGGCGCTGCCCGGCGTTCATCAGGGCGACCAAGTCGCGCTGCTGTGCGACGGCTGTCCGCCCGACCGGACGGCGACCATCTCGTATATCGCGCCGCAGGCGGAGTTCACGCCGCCGGTGATCTACAGCGAGTCGACGCGCGGCAAATTGGTGTATCTCGTCGAGGCGCGCCCGAAGCCGGACCAGGCGTCCCTGCTGAACCCGGGACAGCCGGTGTCGGTGCGCCCCATCGCTTCGGATGCGCCGCGATGACCGACTATGTCATCGACGTTCGCGACCTGCGCAAGAGCTTCGGCGCGCGAAAGGTGGTCGAGGGCCTGACGCTGCAAGTCGCCAAGGGCGAGATTTGCGGCTTTCTCGGCGCCAACGGCAGCGGCAAGACCACGACCATCCGGATGCTGTGCGGCCTGCTGGTCGCCGACGCCGGCGCCGGCGCGTGCATCGGCCTCGACATCATCCGTCAGGCGCCGCTGATCCGTCAGCACGTCGGCTACATGACGCAGAAATTCAGCCTCTACGAGGACCTCACGGTTTTCGAGAATCTCGATTTCGTCGCCCGCGTCTATCAAATGGGCGATCGCGCGCAGGCGATCAACGACATCATCGACCGGATGGGCCTCGCCGACCGGCGGGATCAATTGGCGGGGGAACTGTCGGGCGGCTGGAAGCAACGTCTGGCGCTCGCCGCCTGCGTGATGCATCGCCCGGAATTGCTGCTGCTCGACGAGCCGACCTCCGGCGTCGACGCGCTCGCGCGCCGCCAGTTCTGGGACCTGATCAGCGACATGGCGGGCGAAGGGCTGACCGTGCTGGTGTCGACCCACTACATGGATGAAGCCGAACGCTGCAAACGCATTGTCTATCTCGCCAACGGACACATCGTCGTGCAGGGCAGCGCCGACGAGGTCACGCGCCAATCGAAGCTCATCACGTTCGACGCCACCGGCGCCGGAATTGACGGCGCGGCGCGGACGCTGCGCCAGACCTCCGGCGTCGAGGCGGCGGCGGTGTTCGGACGCGTGCTGCACGTCGCGGGAACCGATCGCGCGGCGCTGACCGGCGCCATCCAGGCTATCGGCGGCGGCCTCCAATGGACGGAGGTCGAGCCGCGGCTGGAAGACGCGTTCATTCACATGCTGAGCGTGAAAGGCGCGCTGTCATGACCGGATTCTCGTTCAAACGGCTGTTCGCGCTGCTGCGCAAGGAATCGATCCAGGTGCGGCGCGATGCGATGACCCTGCGCATCATCATCGCCATACCGATCATGCAGGTGTTCCTGTTCGGCTATGCGATCAACGCCGATCCGAAAAATCTGCCGACCGGCCTGCTGAGCAGCGAGCACTCGAAATATGAGCGCACCATCGTCGCCGCGCTGACCAACTCCGGCTATTACGACATCCGCCCGCTCGCCAGTGAAGCCGAGGCGGAGGCGGGTCTCGCCGGCGGCGAACTGCTGTTCGTCATCAATATTCCGCCCGGCTTCGATCGAGCGGTCGACCGCGGCGAATCCCCATCCATTCTCATCGACGCCGACGCGACCGACCCGACGGCGATCGGCAATGCGACCGCGGCGCTGGCTTCGCTCGGCGCCGATCTGCAACGCGACCTTCCGCCGATCCGCCAGAGCCAGCCTCAGACGCCGCCGTTCCAGTTCGTCGTTCACGCCCGCTACAATCCTGAACAGTTGACGGTGCTCAACATCGTGCCGGGCCTGATCTGCATCATTCTGACCTTTTCGACGCTGTTCGTGACGACGCTGTCGATCACCAAGGAGCGTGAGCGCGGCACCATGGAGAACCTGCTGGCGATGCCGGTGCGCCCGCTCGAGGTGATGATCGCCAAGATCACGCCCTATGTGGTGATCGGTTACGCCCAGGTGGCGCTGATCCTCCTCGCCTCGGCGGTGTTTTTCCAACTGCCGATCCGCGGCTCGATTCCCCTGCTGCTCGCCGCGCTCGGCATGTTCATCGCCGGCAACCTGGCGCTCGGCGTCACCTTCTCGACCATTTCGGCCAACCAGATGCAGGCGACGCAACTGGCGCAGTTCACGCTGATGCCGTCGTTCCTGCTGTCGGGTTTCATGTTTCCGTTCCGCGGCATGCCGCAATGGGCGCAGTGGGCCGGCGAAATCCTGCCGACCACCCATGCGATGCGCATCGTGCGCGGCATGCTGCTGAAGGGCAACGGCTGGAGCGAGATCGCGCCCGACCTCTGGCCGATGGCGCTGTTCACCCTTTGCGTGGTGGCGATCGCGGCATGGTTCTACCGCGAGACGCTGGACTGAACCGCCGGCGGCGCGGCGCCGCCGCTACGCCGCGCGGCGCTTGCGCTGGCGATACTGGTCGGCGACCACCGCCGCGATGATGACGGCGCCCTTGATGATTTCCTGATAATGCGCATCAACGTTGAGGAACGTGAAGCCCGAGGTCAGCACGCCAAGGATCACCGTGCCGATCACCGTGCCGGTCAGGCGGCCGACGCCGCCCGACAATGAGGTTCCGCCGATCACCGCCGCGGCGATCGCGTCGAGTTCGAAGCCGACGCCGACGCCGGCCTGTCCGCTGATCGCGCGGGCGGTCTGGACGATGCCGGCGAGGCCCGAAAGTAGGCCGCCGATCGCGTAGACGATCATGATGTGGCGTTCAACGTTGATGCCGGAGACCCGCGCGGCGAGCGGATTGGCGCCGATCGCGTAGGTGAACTTGCCGTAGCGCGTATAGCGCAGCGCGATATGGAAGATCGCCGCCACGACGAGGAAAATCACCACCGGCCACCAGCCGGAGCCGATCAGCGCGTAGGAATCCTCGAGATTGCCGATCGGCTGGCCGTCGGTGTACCAGTCGGCGACGCCGCGCGCCGACACCATCATGCCGAGCGTGGCGATGAACGGCGGGATCTTGGTCAGTGCGATCAGGCTGCCGTTGATCAGGCCGGCGAGGAGACCGCAGATCAGGCCGGCGGCGACTGGAAAGAACGGATTGAGGCCGGTCAGACTGGGATAGATCGCGTGGGAAAATCCGGCGGTCTGGGCGAGGCTGGCGGCGATCATCGCGGTCATGCCGACCAGCGAGCCGGACGACAGATCGATGCCGCCCATGATGATGATCTGGGTGACGCCGACCGCGATGATGCCAATGATCGCCTCTTGCAGGATCATGATCTTGAGGCGCAGCGGATTGGCGATGAAGCTCTGACCGACGAAAATCCAGCCGAGCACTTCGAACAGCAGCATCATGCCGATCATGACGCCGAGAATGCTGAGCTCCGGCGGCAGACGGCGACGCGCCGCGGCGGGCGCTTCGATGGGCCGTGCGAGCGTGGGCGCGGGTTCGGTGGTCACGGTCTCATTCCCTGTCGCTTCTCGGGGCGCGCATTATTGCGATGCGAGCTCCATGATCCTGATTTGCGTGGCGTCCTTGCGATCGACGATGCCGGTCATGCGTCCCTCGTGCATGACCAGCACGCGGTCGCTCATGCCGAGCACTTCCGGCAATTCCGAGGAGATCATCAGCACGGCGACGCCCTTGGCCGCCAGCTCGCTGATGAGCCGGTGGATCTCGGCTTTGGCGCCGACGTCGATGCCGCGCGTCGGCTCATCGAGAATGAGGATGCTGGGATGGGTCATCAGCCAGCGCGCGATCAGCACTTTTTGCTGATTGCCGCCCGAGAGGTTCAGCACCGGCTCTTCGAGGTCCGGCGTGCGCACCCTGAGGCTCGCCTTCTGCTCCTCGCAGAGCGCCTTGATCTCCCGCTCCCTGACGAAGCCGGCGCGCACAAATTTGTCGCGCAGCACTGCGATCTGCATATTGGCGGTGACGTCGAGAAGGAGGAAGCAGCCGCTCTCCTTGCGGTCCTCGGTGAGGAAAGCCATCCCGGCGTCCATCGCCACGCCGGGATTGCGGATGACGATCTCGCGGCCCCCGATGGCGATCGTGCCCGAGGTCGCCGGCGATACGCCGAACAGCGTCTCGGCGACATTGCTGCGACCCGAGCCGACCAGCCCGGCGAGGCCGAGAATCTCACCCTTGCGCAGATCGAACGAAATGTCGCGAAAGCGCCCTTCCAGCGTCAGGTTGCGGACCGAGAGCGCGACGTCGCCGATCGGCACGGTCTGCTTGGGAAACATCTGGGTGATTTCGCGCCCGACCATCAGCTTGATGATTTCGTCGCGCGTCACCCCGGCGGCGGAATGCTCGCCGACGAAGCGGCCGTCGCGAAACACCGACACTTCGTCGGCGATCTCGAACAGCTCGTTCATCTTGTGGGTGATGTAGATGATCCCCGTGCCTTGGGCCTTGAGCGTGCGGATGATCTTGAAGAGATGTCCGACCTCCTTCTCGGTCAGCGCGGAGGTCGGCTCGTCCATGATCAGGATGTCGGAGTCGTAGGACACCGCCTTGGCGATTTCGACCATCTGCCGGTTGGCGACGCTGAGGTCGCGCACCTCCGCCTCGGGGTCGATGGCGATGTCGAGCCGGTCGAACAATTCCCTGGTGCGCCGGCGCATCTCCTCGTGCCGGACAAAGCCGAGGCCGTTCAGCGGCTCGCGGCGAATCCAGATGTTTTCCGCCACCGTCATATAATTCATCAGGTTGAGCTCCTGATGGATCATCGCAATGCCGTATTGCAGCGCGTCGAGCGGCGAGGTCAGGCGGATTTCGACGCCCTTGAGCCGGAACGAGCCGGAGTCCGGGGTATAAATGCCGGCGATGATTTTCATCAGCGTCGATTTGCCGGCGCCGTTCTCGCCCATCAGGGCGTGGACATGGCCGCGCTTGAGCCGGAACGACACGTCGTCGAGCGCGAGCACGCCGGGGAAGGCTTTGCGCACGTTCTCGACTTCAAGCAGATATTCCGCGTTCGGAACGGCGCCGCCTTCGCGAACCAGTTGGGCTGTCGAAGGACTGAGCATGCCGGTTGCGCTCTTCCTGAGAACGCGACGCGGCGGCGGCGGCCGGCCGCGACGCGTCGTGCGATTCTAGCCTGGATTCCAATCGTCGGAAACGCCGCGGTCGCGCCTCGCGCGAAACGAGAACTCTGCGCCCCGGCGGGACGTCGTCCGCCGGGCCGCATCCGGCCTGATCAGTTCTTCTTCATGAAGTCGGCCATGTTGGCCGGCGTCACGAGCTGGAAGGGAATGTAGACCTTCTTCTCGACCGTCTCGCCCTTGGCCAGCTTGAGCGCCGCGTCGACCGCGCCCTTGCCCTGGCCGGCGGCGTCCTGGAACACCGTCACCTTGAGGTCGCCAGCCTTCATGGACGCCAGCGCGTCCTGCGTCGCATCGACGCCGCCGACGATCGCCTTCTTGGTGTCGACGCCGGCCGCCTTGAGCGCCTGGATCGCGCCGACCGCCATTTCGTCGTTGTTGGAGACGATCGCGTCGTATTTCATGCCCTTCGACAGCCAGTTGGTCATCAGGTTCTGCGCCTTGGTGCGATCCCACACCGCGGTCTGCTCGGCGATGATCTTCATGCCGCTGCATTCGGGCGTGGCGATCACTTCGTGAACGTCCTTGGTGCGCTGGACCGCCGCCTGGTTGGAGAGTTCACCCTCCATGACCAGGATGTCGCCCTTGCCGCCGAGCAGCTTGCAGATTTCCTTGGTCTCCAGGGTGCCGGAGTCCTTTTCGTTCGAGGCGACGAACGCGGCCTTCGGTCCGAGCTTGTCGACGTCCGCCGGCTCGCGATTGACGTAGACGAGCGGCACGCCAGCCTCGGCGGCGGCCTTGGTGATGGCGTCGGTGGCGCTGGTGTCGACGGGGTTGACGATGATCGCGTCGACCTTGTTGGCGATGAAGTTCTGCACCTGGCTGAGCTGCTTGGAGACGTCGTCCTTGGCGTCTTCGATCTGCAGCGTCACGCCCGGCTGGGTCTTGGCGTATTCGCTCATGCCGTTGCGCAGCACCGTCAGGAAGTTGTCGTCGAATTTGTCCATCGACACGCCGATCTTGGCGGCGAAGGCCGAATTGGACAGCAGCGCGGCCATCGCCGTCGCAATGAGATATTTCTTCATCGAGCATTTCCTCCGTTGCGAGCGCCGGCGGCGCCCGTGTTTGCGTTTGACCGTTGGCGCCGGTTCATTTCCGGACGTTGCGCCTGGCGGCCAGAACGTAGCGCCAGGACGGGTCCGAACGTTATTTTTGGTCGTTTCGGACCCTGGACCAATCGACGCTTCCCGACAGCGGAAGCGCGATCGTCGGACGACGACAAGCCGGAATTCCCCGGAGCTTGTCGCGCGGCGCCGGACCCCGACGTCGCGCGCATCCGCTCAGATAGAACTTTTCGACCATCGTCGCCAGATTTGGAATAAATATTCCATCTGCCGGAGAAATCAACTGCGCAGGGCGGTCGTCGGCGAGAATCTGTCAAAATCTATCGCGCCGGCGCGCGATCAGATGTTTTCGCGAATGTAGATCTCCGCCGGCAGCAGAATCTGCTCCATTCCCTCGAGGCTGACGCCCTCGCAGGCCCGCGCCATCACCGCGACGATCCGGGCGGAAAGCGCCGCGACCGGGGTGCCCAACACCATGTCGACGACGCCCTCGATCAGCGCGGCGCGCGTGGCGGCGATCAATTCGTTGCACACGGCGATCGGCCGGCGCCCGGGAGTTTCCTCGCGCAGCGCCTTGACCAGCCCCTCCATGCCGCCGCCGCAGACATAGATGCCGACCAGATCGGGATTGCTTCCCGTCATGTCGGCGACCGCTTCGTAGGCGATGCGCCCGTCGTCGAGATTGACCAACGGCTCCAGGACCTGAAATTCCTGGCTGTTCTCGCGCATGTAGCTGCGGAAGCTGATTTCGGCGAGCTGCTGGCTGAGGTAGCGATGGCTGCCCAGCAGAATGCCGATCTTGCCGTGCTTGCGCGGCGCCAGGCGCGAAATCGCCCACGCCGCGGTGCGTCCGGCCTTGCGCGTGTCGACGCCGAGATAGCCGGCGCGGGCCGGCGAGGTCAGGTCGCTGAGCAGCGTGAACACCGGCTTGCCCTTGGCGACGGCCTCGCCGACCGCCTCGTTGACCAGAGGATGATCCACGGCGACCACCGCGAGCGCGTCCGCTCTCTGGCTCAATTGCCGAATGCGGGCCGCGATGATCGAAGGGGCGATGTCGTCGACAAATTCGATGACCGATTTGCCGCGGAAATTGGTTTGCGCGGCGGTTTCCGCGCCAAGTTGCGCCGCCAGCCGCTGGTAGAATTCGTCGGCGCGCTTTTGCAGCAGAAACCCGAACCGCCGCAGCGGCGCTTCGTCGTGGCGCCGGCGCAGCAGACCCGCCGCGTGATAGCCGATGCTCTCGGCGGCCAGAACGACGCGCCGGGCGGTGTCGGCGCTGACCGGCATGCGCCGGTTCAAAACGCGGTCCACGGTGGCGACGCTGACCCCCGAAGCGCTGGCGAGATCGGCGATCGTCGGGCGCTTGACCATTGGTGAACTCCATCAGATTCGATCAATATTGCAAGCTATCGCGCGATGCAATTTGATAGAAACTTTCATCACGCGATTGGCGCGGCGCTGGCCGGGGACTATTCTTCGGTTCGACGCGCCGTGGAGCGGCAGGTGCAATACAGGAGAATGGCCGGTGAACGTGAGGGCGACGCCGCGCGACTACAGCCTGGTGGGACGCGATGGCGAGCGGGCTCTGGAGAATGGCCTCGCCGCCGCGCGCTGGTACCAGGCGCCGATCACCCGAAAGGACCTCAAGGAGCTGATGAAGCGCAAGGACGGACCGGCGATCCGCGACACGGCGATCTGGTTCGCCGCGCTGATCCTGTTCGGCGGCCTCGGCTGCTATTTCTGGGGAAGCTGGCTCGCGGCGCCGTTTTTTCTCGCCTATGGCGTCGTCTATGGCTCGTCGTCCGACAGCCGATGGCACGAGTGCGGCCACGGAACGGCGTTCAAGACGTTCTGGATGAACGACGCCGTCTACAACATCGCCTGTTTCATGATCCTGCGCGAGCCGACGATCTGGCGCTGGAGCCATACCCGGCATCACACCGACACCATCATCGTCGGGCGCGATCCCGAAATCGGCGCCAAGCGGCCGCCCGACGTGGTTGGCATCCTGCTGAACCTATTCGCGTTGAAGTCGGGCAGCGACGCGCTTCGCAAAATCGGCGTCCATTGCCTCGGACGGCTGACCGAAGAGGAGGCGACGTTCGTCCCGGAAATGGAGCGATGGAAGGTCTATCTGGTCGCGCGGATCTATGCGGCGATTTTCGCGGCGACCGCCGCCGCCTGCATGCTGACCGGGTCGATCCTGCCGGCGATGCTGATCGGCCTGCCCAGCTTCTATGGCGCATTCCTCGTGATCTACTTCGGCCTGACGCAGCACGCCGGACTCGCCGAGGACGTTCTCGATCACCGGCTCAACAGCCGGACGGTCTACATGAATCCCATCTTCCGCTTTCTCTACTGGAACATGAACTACCACGTCGAACACCACATGTTTCCGATGGTGCCGTATCACGCCCTGCCAAGACTGCATGAGGCGGTCAAAGCCGATTGTCCGACGCCCTACGCCAGCACGATCGAGGCTTATCGCGAAATCCTGCCCGCGCTCGCCCGGCAGTTGAAGGATCCGAACTACTTCGTCGAACGGAAGCTGCCGAACCCGGCCAAAGCCGTTCCCTACAATCACGGCGCGCAGTTTGTCACGGCGAGTAAACGGTTCGTTTGAGGCGCCAAACGGGGAGAGATGCGATGGCTGCGGAATGGGTCGACGCCTGCGCCGCCGACGAGATCGAACAGGAGGACGTCATCCGGTTCGATCATGGCGGCCGCACTTTCGCGATCGTTCGATCGGACGATGACCGCTATTTCGCGATCGACGGGTTTTGCACGCACGAGGAGGCGCATCTCGCCGACGGTCTGGTGATGGGCGTGATCATCGAATGCCCGAAGCACAACGGCCGCTTCGACTTTCGCACCGGCGCCGCGAAAGGCGCGCCGGTATGCGTCGATCTTAGGACCTATCCCGTGAAGGTCGAGAACGGGCGCGTCAAACTGCAATTGGCGTGAGCGCGCGCAGAATCGTCATCGTCGGGGCGGGCGAGGCTGGCGCGCGCGCGGCGGTCGCGCTGCGTGAGGAGGGGTTCGCCGGCGCAGTGACGATGATCGGCGCCGAAGCGTTGCCGCCCTACGAGCGCCCACCGCTGTCGAAGGCGGTGCTCACCAGCCGCGAGGAGCCTTCGCCGTCGGTCATCGCGCAGGCCGCGGCGCTGGAGGAGCGCGGCGTGAGCTGGGTCGGCGGCCTCAGCATCGTCGCGCTCGATCGCGGCGCGCATCAGGTCGTCGCCTCGGACGGACGGCGTTTCGGCTATGACCGCCTGTGCCTTGCGACCGGCGCCGCGCCGCGCCGCCTGGCGATCGGCGATCCCGAAGCCTGCCTCGTTCTGCGCGGCTACGCCGACGCTCTCGCGCTGCGCCGGCGCTTCGTCGCGGGCGCGCGCATTGCGATCATCGGCGCCGGCTTCATCGGTCTCGAACTGGCCTCCAGCGCGGTTTCCCGCGGCTGCGCCGTGACGGTCGTCGAAGCCGCGCCGCGCATCATGATCCGGGGCGTTCCCGCCGAAATCGCCGAGATCGTCGCGCGCCGCCACCAACGGGCGGGGGTCGAACTGATCCTCGGGGCGCGCATCGCCTCGATCGAGCGAAGCGCCGACGGCGCGGCGGTCATCCTGGAGGACGGACGGCGGATCGAGGCGGATCACGTTGTGGCGGGAGTTGGGGCGGCTCCAGACACGGCGCTCGCCGCCTCCTGCGGCCTCGCCGTCGACAACGGCGTCGCGGTCGACGGCGCCTTGCGCACCTCCGATCCCGATATTTTCGCGATCGGCGATTGCGCGTCCTTTCCACATCCCTTGTACGATGGGCGCCGCATCCGCCTCGAGGCCTGGCGCAACGCACAGGACCATGGCGCATTCGTCGCGCGCAGCATGCTTGGCGCGGTCGCTCCCTACGCCGCGATTCCATGGTTCTGGTCGGACCAGCACGATCTCTGTGTGCAGATCGCCGGCCTCGCCGACGAGGGGTGCGCCGTCGCCCGGCGCGATCTTGGCGACGGCGCGCTGATGCTGTTTCACCTTGCCGAAGACGGCCGTTTGGTCGCCGCCAGCGCGGTGGGGCCGCTCGGCAAGATCGCCAGGGACGTGCGACTGGCGGAAATGCTGATCGCGCGCCGCGCGGCGCCCGACCCCGCGAGCCTGACTTCGCCGGACGTGAAGCTCAAGTCCTTGCTCACGGCATAGGCTGCGTCAGACAGGCCGCCGGCCGACCGACAGGGCGGTCGATCTGTACGCTCGGCAGCCGTTCGCCATGCGATCCTATTCATTTTGTCACTCGTAAAAGTATACGATTCGTTTATGATTGCAACCTAGAGTAGCAATTGATTCGGCGAGGATAACGGGCGGTCGCCGCGCGACGTTCGGCTTCACAACGGGGCTTCCCGATCATGGTGGGACAATGCGCGGAAATCCTGCTGGTCGAGGACAATCCGAATGACGTCACCCTCACCCTGCACGCCTTCAAGACCGCCAATCTCGCCAACACCATCCATGTGGCGCGCGACGGCGTGGAAGCGCTCGACTTCCTGTTCGGACCCGAATCGAGCGCCGACCAGCAGGTTCCCAAGAGGCCGCGGGTCGTCCTGCTGGACCTCAAATTGCCGAAGATCGACGGCCACGAGGTGCTCAAGCGCATCAAGGGCGATCCGCGCACCTGCGGGATTCCGGTCGTCGTGCTCACCTCCTCCAGCGAGGAGAGAGACGTGATGCGCACCTATGACGTGGGCGCCAACAGCTACATCGTCAAACCGGTCGATTTCGAACAGTTCACCGAATCGGTGCGCGACATCGGGAAATACTGGCTGGTGATCAACCATACGCACAGCGGCTAGTTCCAGTCCGAAGACACGCGGTTGTTCGCCGTCAGGTTTGCGTCGTCGCGTGCGTGTCATTTCGCCAGTTCCTTGAGGCTTCGCGCCCATGAAATGCATTCTCACCCCCCGAACCGGCCACGCGAGGCCATGACCATCGGGGCGCCCGACAACAATTCCTCGTCCTGGCTGCTGTGCCGCGCCGGGACTCGACTCTGCGCCCTGCCGCTCGAGAATGTCGTCGAGACGATGCGCATGATGACGGTCGAGCCGGTCGCCGACGCGCCGCCGTCCGTTCTCGGACTCTGCCCGATCCGCGGCGCGCCGGTCCCGGTGGTCGACCTTCAGGCGTTGCTCGCCGAGCCCGAGGCGCCGCTGCGACGGATGGTGACGCTCGACGTCGGAGGCGCAACCGTCGCCTTGGCGGTGGAGAGCGTGCTCGGGGTCCGATCGATCGGCGCGGAGGAGGCCGGCAGGTTGCCGCCCCTCCTGCGCGACGCGGCGGGCGACATCGTCGCAGCGATCGGAATGCTCGATTCCGAGTTCCTGCTGTTCCTGAGTTCCGCGCGAATCGCCCCGCCGAGCCTGCTGGGCGAAGTCAGCCCCGCCGGGGCCGCGTCATGAACGGTCCGGCCGGCGCGGGCGATGTCGAGCGCTTCCGGGCGGCGGTGGCTCGTCGTCTCGGCCTCCAGTTCGACGACGGCAAGCTTGGCTTTCTCGCCGAGGTCCTGCAGCGTCGGGTCGAGCGGCGCTCCGCCGCCGACTATCTGGCCGGTCTGGAGGACAATCCGTCGAGCGACGAGATTGGCGCCCTCGCTCGCGAACTCACCGTCGGCGAGACCTACTTTTTCCGCAACAACGAGCAGTTTCGCGCGCTCGCCGAGGTCGCGGTGCCCGAGCGCATGCTCGTCGATCGGCGCCCCAGGGCGCTGCGCCTGCTGTCAGCCGGATGCGCGTCGGGCGAGGAAGCCTATTCCATCGCCATCGTCGCGCGGGAGGCCATTCTGGATCCGTCGTGGGAGATCCACATCCGGGCGGTCGATCTCAACCCCGCGGCGCTGCAAAAAGCCGAACAGGCCCGCTATTCGTCGTGGGCGCTGCGGGAGACGCCGCCAGATATCCGGCGCCGATGGTTCCGCGCGGAAGGTCGCGACACGACGCTCATCGAGGCGGCGCGCACGGCGGTGCAGTTCGAGCAGAGGAACCTCATCGCCGAGGACCCTGACCTGTGGCGGACGGGCGCCTATGACGTGATCTTCTGCCGCAACGTGATCATGTATTTTGCGCCGGATCCGATGCGGGCGGCGATCGCCCGGATAGCGGACTCCCTGGCGCCCGGCGGCTTCCTGTTCCTTGGCCACGCCGAAACGCTGCGCGGCCTGTCGGACGATTTCCATCTCCGGCACACCCATGAAACCTTCTACTACCAGCGCAAGTCGAGCAGCGAGCGCGCGATGGTGCGGACGATCCCTGCCGCCCGAATAGCGTCCCCGTCTCCTGCGCCCGTCGAAGCCTTCGCCGACGCCTGGGTCGAGGCGATTCGTCATGCGACCGAGCGCGTGGCGACCCTGATCCCAGCCGCGCCGGCCCCCGCTCCGCGCCTCGCTGCGATGCCGCCCGTGTGGGATCGCGCGGGAACCATCGATCTGCTGCGCCGCGAGCGGTTCGCCGAGGCGCTCGCCTGCGTCCGGCAACCGGCCCCGTCGGCGCCCGAGCCGGATCCTGACAAGCTCCTCCTCGAAGCGACGCTCCTCGCCCACGCGGGCCGGATCGAGGCCGCCGAGGACGTTTGTCGTCGGCTGCTGTCGATCGACGAATTGAACGCCGGCGCCAATTATGTGCTGGCGCTGTGCCGTGAGCAGGCGGGGGATCGCGCCGCCGCCGCCGAGCACGATCGCGTCGCGATCTACCTCGATTCCGGATTTGCGATGCCGCGGTTGCATCTCGGGCTGCTGGAGCGCCGCGCCGGCGATCACCGCTCAGCCTGTCGGGAATTGGGATGGGCGCTGATCCTGCTGAGGCGCGAGGACGCCTCCCGGTTGCTGCTGTTCGGCGGCGGATTCGATCGCGACGCCCTGATGGCGCTGTGTGAGTTGGCGCTGCGGACCTGCGGAGAACCAACATGAATTTCGCCCTGTCGCGCCTGAGCGACCGGGCCGCGGAAATGCGGGCCGCGTTCGACCGCTCGTTCGCCGGGAGGCGTCGCCTCGACGCCGCGTCGACCGAGGATTTCCTGGCGATCCGTGTCGCCTCTGATTCGTACGCGATCCGCTGTTCCGAGATTTCCGGCCTGATCGCCGGCAAGAAGATCACGCGGGTTCCGAGCCGCGCGCCGGCTCTTCTCGGGATGGGCGGATTTCGGGGCGTCATCATGCCGGTCTACAGCCTCGCCGCATTGCTCGGCCACACCCTGGCGTCGCCGCCGCGCTGGATCGTGATCGCATCGGGCCTGCCGGTGGCGCTCGCTTTCGAGGCGCTCGACGGCGCCCGTCGCGTGTCGCGCGAGGAGATTGCACCCTACGAGGCCGATCAGCGGGCGCGCAAATACGTCCGCGACTTCATGAGAGAGCAGGACCGCGTGAGGGCGATCCTGCACCTGCCCTCGATTCTCGACGCAGTCCGGGAACAGGGGTCGGAACCGCGCACAATCGAGGAGGGGTGAACATGTTCCAGAACTGGACTTTCGGAAGACGGCTGGCCGGCGGCTTTGGGCTGGCGGGGTTGACGCTGCTGGTGATCGCCGTCGTTTCCTATGTGAACATCACCAACCTTATCGAGTCCGATCATCTGGTGGAGCACACCCATTTTGTGCGCACCAAACTGGCGGAGCTCCTCCTTCAGCTCACCAACGCCGAGACCGGTCAGCGCGGCTTTGTCATTGTGGGGGACGACCGCTATCTCGCGCCCTACCAATCCGCGCTCGGCGACATCAGCAAGGTCTTCGGCGATCTGCGCGGCCTGACGGCCGATAATCCGGAGCAGCAGAGCCGGATGGACGCGATCGCGCCGTTGATCGACAGCAAGCTGGCGGAGCTGAAGCGCACGATCGAGCTGCGCCGGACCGAGGGTTTCGATGCGACCGAGAAGGTCGTTCAGTCCGACGTAGGCAAGATCTACATGGACAAGATTCGCGCGCTGGTCGGCGAGGCGGACCAATCGGCGTCCGAACTCCTGAACAAACGGTCCGAAGAGGCTCACGCCGGCGCGAATTTGGCAACCTCGGTCATCGTGTGGGGCGGCCTCATCGGCGCGCTCGCCGTGGCGGCGATCGGCTGGGTCATCACCAGATCGATGTCAGGGCAGGTCGGGACCGCCGTCGGCCACGTCCAGAGCTCTTCGGCCGAGCTTCAGGCGGTCGCCAACCAGCAGGCGACGGGCGCAAAGGAACAGGCCACCGCGATGACCGAGATCACAACGACGATCAGCGAACTGCTGGCGACCTCGCGCCAGATCGCCGAGAGCGCGCAGCGGGTGGCGCGCAGCGCCGAGCAGACGGCGAGCGCCGCGCGCCTGGGCCACGGGACCGTCGATCTGACGCACGGATCGATCTCCGGCATCCGACGTCAGGTCGATCAGATCGTCGCCCACATGCTGGAGCTCGGGAAGAAGTCCCAGGAGATCGGCGCCGTTCTCGATATCGTTTCCGAGCTGGCGGAGCAGACCAACATTCTCGCGATCAATGCGACCATCGAGGCGGCCGGCGCCGGCGAGAGCGGCAAGCGGTTCGCCATCGTGGCCGACGAGATCCGCAAACTGGCTGACCGGGTCGGCGGCTCGACCAAGGAGATCCGGACGCTCATCGACGATGTCCGGGGCGCCGTCAACACCACGGTGATGGCGACCGAATCGGGTTCAAAGGCGGTCGATGGCGGATCAAAACAGTTCGGCGAGGTGGCGTCCGCCTTCAAGGAGATTTTCGGACTCGTCACGACGACGACCGAGGCGGCGCGTGAGATCGAACTCTCGACCAAGCAACAGAGCACCGCTGTCGAACAGGTCAACATCGCGATCGCCAACGTCGCACAGGCGTCCAAGGAGACCGAGACCAGCGCGGGACAGACCTTGCAGACGGTGTCGCAGCTCGCGGGCGTGTCGAGGAACCTGCTGCGGATCATTCAACCTCATATGGCCGCCTAGCGCATGGCGCAGGATCCGTACCGATATTTCCGCCTCGAAGGGCGCGAACTGGTCGATCAGTTCTCCCAGGGGATTCTGGAGCTCGAGAAGAGCGGACCCAACGCGGCGCTGCTCCAGCGGCTGCTGCGCCTGGCCCATACGCTCAAGGGGGCTGCGCGCATCGTCAAGCAGCAGGAGATCGCCGACCGGGCGCACGCCATCGAGGACGCGCTGTCGCCGTTCCGCGAATCGAGCGAGGCGGTCGCGCGGGCGCAGATCGAGGCGGTCCTGCATCATCTCGGCGACATCGGGCAGCGGCTTCAGACGCTGGTTCCGCCCGACGGCGCGGACGCGCCCACGCAAGCCAAGCCCGCCGCCGCTGACGGCATTCGGCTGGTTCGCGCCGATGTCGCGGAAGTTGACGCGGTGCTCGACGGGGTGCTGGAAGCGCACGCGCTGCTGAACGGGCTTCGCGGCTCCGCCAGGGCGTTCGAGCAGACCCAGCGTCTCGTCGACGTTCTGTTGGCCGAGATCGCGGCCGGCGTCGGCGCCGAGCATGCCGGCCAGCGACGCTTCAGCGTGGAGCAGGTCGCGGCGACGGCGACCGAACTGCGCCGGGGGGTCCTCGGGCTCGAGCGCAATCTCGGCTCGGCCATCGATCAAATGGATCGCGAGCTGCGCCAGCTTCGCGACACGGCGGAGCAATTGCGGCTGGTTCCGGCGGCGACATTGTTCACGGCGCTCGAAAGAACGGCGCGCGACACCGCGCAGGCGCTATCCAAGGAAATCCGGTTCGAAGGGACGGGCGGCGACATTCGCCTCGATTCTCATGTCCTCGCGACAGTGCAGGGGGCGCTCACCCAGATCGTGCGCAACGCCGTGGCGCACGGGACGGAGTCCGAGACCGAGCGACGGGCGCTCGGCAAGCCGGGGATCGGCCGCGTCAGCGTCGACATCTTCCGCCGGGGAAGGCGGATCGTCTTCAGATGTCGCGACGACGGGCGCGGTCTCGACTTCGCCGCCGTGCGGCGCATCGCCGTGCGCCGGGGCCTGCTGGCGGCGAACGCCGGCGAATTGCCCGCCGCGGAGCTCGTCCGTCTGCTGTTGCGCGGCGGCATCAGCACGTCGCGAGCTGTCACCGAGGTCTCCGGGCGCGGCATCGGCCTCGACGTCGTGCGCGAGGCGGTCGACCGGCTCGGCGGCGAAGTGATCGTACGCACCGAGCCCGGCCAGGGCGCCACCTTCGAACTCGACGTGCCGCCGTCGCTGCTTTCCACCGACGCCCTCATGGTGTCGGCTTCGGCGACCGCGGCCGCCATTCCGCTCGACGCCGTCCGCGGCGCCATAAGGGTCAGCGCCGCCGACATTTCAGCGACGGCGCGCGGCATGTCGATTCTCTACGGACGAAGCGCCATTCCGTTCGTTCCGCTGTCGAAGGCGCTCGACGGCGCGCCTCCGACGGCCGGCCGCAACTGGACCGCCGCCGTGGTCGAGGGAGCCGGGAGCCTGGCGGCGCTCGGCGTCGATCGCCTGCTCGGCACGGCGCGCGTCGTCGTGCGCCCGCTTCCGGACCACGCCGACGCCAAAGCGATCGTCTCAGGCGTCTTTCTCGACGCCGAAGGCAATCCTCAGCTTGTCCTCGATCCCGATGGGCTGGTGGCGGACGCCTATCGCTCCGATGACGTCGCCCTGGAGCCGGCGCCGCCGAGCCGTCCGGTGCTGGTCGTCGACGATTCCCTGACCACGCGCATGCTGGAGCAAAGCATCCTCGAATCCGCCGGCTACGAGGTCGATGTCGCGCTATCCGCGGAGGAAGCGCTCGAAAGCGCGCGCCGCAAGCGCTACGCGCTTTTTCTCGTCGACGTCGAAATGCCGGGAATGGACGGCTTCGATTTTATCCGGCAGGTTCGCGCCGACCCGGCGATCCACGATATCCCGGCGATCCTGGTGACCTCGCGCAACGCCCCGGAGGATCGTCAGCGCGGCGTTGACGTCGGCGCGCAAGGCTACGTCGTCAAGAGCGAATTCAACCAGGTCGAGCTCCTGTCGTTGATCCGGCCGCTGGTGAGCTAGCCGATGGACAAGATCCGCGTGCTGGTGGTCGAGGACTCGCTGACGGTGCGCCAGCGCCTGCTGGAGATTCTCGCCGGCGATCCGCAAATCGAGCTGGTCGGCGCGGCCGACGACGGCAAGCGCGCGATTGAAATCTGCCAGAACGTCCGGCCCGACATCGTCACGATGGACATGATGATGCCGATGATGACCGGGCTCGCGGCGACCGAATACATCATGGCGCATTGTCCAACGCCGATCCTTGTCGTGTCGTCCTCGGTCAACCGCGGCGACTTGTTCAGGACCTACGACGCACTGGCGGCGGGCGCCGTCGACGTTCTGGAAAAGCCCACTGGCGCCGAGCCTGACGGCGTTTGGGAGCGCCGGTTCCTTTCGACCATCAAGCTGGTGTCGCGCATCCGCGTGATCACCCATCCGCGCGGGAGGCTGAAGGCGCTCGGGCGGCCCGCGCCGGAGCGGCCACGCGCCATCGATCCGCAGCCGTGCAATCGCGGCTGCGAACTCGTCGCCATCGGCGCATCGACCGGGGGCCCGGGCGCCCTCGTCGAGATTCTGCGGGCGCTGCCGCCGGCGTTTCGCCTGCCGGTGCTGCTCGTCCTGCATATCGCTGAGCCGTTCGGGGCGGCGTTCGCCGATTGGCTCGACGCGCAAACCTCGCGGCCGGTGGCGCTGGCCAACGACGGCGATTCGATCGCCGGGCTGGCGGGCCGCGTGGCCATGGCGCCTTCCGGTCAGCACCTCGTCGCCCGCAACGGTCGCGTGCGGCTCACGCTCGATCCGGAGCGCCACTCCTGCCGCCCGTCGGTCGACGCGTTGTTCGAGTCGGTGGCGGAGGACTACGGCGGCTCGGCCGCCGGCTGCCTTCTGACCGGGATGGGGCGCGACGGCGCGCTGGGCCTGCTGAAGATGAGGCAAGCCGGCGGCACGACGATCGCCCAGGACGAGGCGACCTCGATCGTCTACGGCATGCCGCGCGAGGCGGTGGCGCTCGGCGCGGCGCGCCACGTCCTGCGCCTCGACGAGATCGGTGCGGCGCTCGCTTCGCTCCCGGCCGCCGAATTCGAGGGGCGCCGATGAACGGGTCGGTCCTGATCGTCGACGACAGTCTGACGGTTCGCATGAACCTCACCGAAGTGCTGGAGGCGGCCGGACTTTCCGCCACCCCTTGCGCCACCGGCGCCGAGGCGCGCAAGGCGCTCGCCGAGGATAAGTTCGCGCTGGTCATCCTCGACGTTCTCCTGCCCGACGTCGATGGCGTCGCGTTGCTGCGCGAGATTCGCGAATCCCCTCGGATCGGCGAGATGCCGGTGATCCTGCTGTCGACCGAGGCCGAGGTCCGCCATCGCATTCGCGGGCTCACCACCGGCGCCGACGAATATATCGGCAAGCCCTACGAGCCGGGCTATGTGATCGCGCGCGCGCGCGAGCTAATGCGCCGCGGACAGGCGGCGGGCCCTTCCCCGCGCGAAACCATCCTGATCGTCGACGACAGCATCACGTTCCGCGAGGAGTTGAAAGAGGCGCTGGAGGCGGCCTCGTATCGCGTGCTGGTCGCCGGGACCGGCGAGGAAGGGTTGCAGATCGCTGCCGACATGCGGCCGAGCGGAATCGTCGTCGACGGCATCCTGCCCGGCATCGACGGCGCGACGGTCGTCCGACGCATCCGGCTCGACGCGGCGCTCAGGCGGATGCCGTGCCTGCTGCTGACCGCCTCCGAAGATCTGGGCGCCGAAATCCGGGCGCTCGACGCCGGCGCCGACGCGTTCGTCAGGAAGGAGGATGACATCGCGGTCATTCTGGCGCGACTCAACGCGGTGCTGCGAAGCTCGGCGGCGCAGGCCCAGGATCAGGGGACCGCGAGCCTGCTGGGGCCCAAGAAGATCCTGGCGGTCGACGACAGCGAGACCTACTTGCAGGAACTGGCGGGAGCGCTCAAAGGAGACGGCTACGAACTGGTTCTCGCCCGCTCCGGCGAGGAAGCGATCGCGCTGCTCGCGGTCCAGCCGGTCGACTGCATCCTTCTCGACCTCGTCATGCCCGGCATCGGCGGTCAGGAAGCCTGTCGGCGGATCAAGGACGTCCCGATCACCCGCGACATCCCAATCATCATGCTCACCGCCGTCGAGGATCGCAGCGCGATGATCCAGGGGCTCGGGGCGGGAGCGGACGACTATATCGCGAAGTCGAGCGACTTCGAGGTGTTGCGCGCAAGGGTGCTTGCGCAGATGCGCCGAAAGCAGTTCGAGGACGAGAACCGGCGGATCCGCGAACGGCTGTTGTGCAAGGAGCTCGAGGCCGCCGAAGCGCGCGCCGCCAGCGAACTGGCGCAGGCCCGCGCGGACCTGGTCGAGGAGCTCGAATCGAAAAACAAGGAGCTCGAAGCCTTCAGCTATTCCGTGGCGCATGATCTGCGCGCCCCGCTGCGCAGCATCGACGGCTTCAGCCGAATGTTGCTGAAGGAGCATGCCGCGAGCCTCGACGGCGAGGGGCGGACCTATCTCGGCTATATCAGGGAATCGGCGCAGCACATGGGGCGCCTGATCGATGACCTCCTCAGCCTGTCGCGGGTGATACGCAGCGACTTTCAGCGCCAGCATGTCGACCTGACGACGATCGCCCTGGATGTGACGGCGCGATTGCGCCGGGATCATCCAGAGCGTCATATCGCGGTCGCGGTCGCCGACAATCTCATTGCCGAGGGAGATGTGCGGTTGCTGACCATCGCGCTCGAGAACCTGATCGGCAACGCGTGGAAATTCAGCGGCAAGCGCACGGATGCGCGAATCGAAGTCGGCGTCCGCGACGAGGCGGGGCATCGCGCCTATCTGGTGCGCGACAACGGGGCTGGCTTCGACATGACCTACGCCTCGAAGCTGTTCGGCGTCTTTCAGCGGCTTCACTCCAACAGCGAATTCGAGGGAACCGGGATCGGCCTCGCGACGGTTCAGCGAATCGTCCGCCGGCACGGCGGAAGGATCTGGGCGGAAGGGCAGGTCGAGCAGGGCGCGACGTTCTTCTTCACCTTGGAAGAAGACGCATCCGCCAAGCGACCGCCGGGCCTAGTGAGGCTGGAAACGGTCGCCCGGTCGTGACGAGGCTGCCCCGGACGGCGTGCGCGGCCGGCGATAATGCCTGGCAATATCAGGGGCGGCGTGCATAATCCGATCGACGCCTCGTTCGGAGATTCCATGATGCGCGCCATCGCGCCAGTGATCCTTGCGCTTGTCCTGGCCCTGTCGGCGTCGGGTTGCGACAAATGCGGCGACTATTTCTGGCAGAACGGGACGAAGAGCTGCCATGATCAGTCGCAGGTGAAGTAGCGCCGCGGGCGCGAACGCGAACCGTCGCGGGCGGTCCCCGGGACTATTGGCCGAGCAACGCATGCGGGAGAGGATTTCAATGGCCGCCCGCGCGACCAAGATCGCGCCGGTCCGCCGATCTCTTCCGGCGTCGCGCCAAGGGCGTTTGCCCGCCGCTTGCCATTGCGCTGGATCGCGCGCGCGTCTATCGGGGACGCGGGCGAGGAGGATTGTCAAGCTTGAGCGCGGCCGAACCTGAAATCACCGACGCTCTCGTCGCGAGCCACGGCCTCAAGCCCGACGAATACGCGCGCTTCGTGGCGTTGCTCGGCCGTGCGCCGACCTTCACCGAGCTCGGCATCGTTTCAGCGATGTGGAACGAGCATTGCTCCTACAAATCCTCGAAAATCCATCTGCGCAAACTGCCGACCGCCGCGCCTCACGTCATTCAGGGGCCCGGCGAGAACGCCGGGGTCATCGACATCGGCGACGGCCTCGCCTGCGTCTTCAAGATGGAGAGCCACAACCATCCCTCGTTCATCGAGCCCTACCAGGGCGCGGCGACCGGGGTCGGCGGCATTTTGCGCGACGTCTTCACCATGGGCGCGCGGCCGGTGGCCTGTCTCAATTTTCTGCGCTTTGGCGCGCCCGATCATCCCAACACCCGGCATCTGGCGGCGGGAGTTGTCGCGGGGATCGGCGGCTACGGCAATTCGTTTGGCGTTCCCACGGTCGGCGGTTCGGTCGGCTTTCACAGGCGTTACGACGGCAACATTCTGGTCAACGCGATGGCGGTCGGCGTGGCGCGCGCCGACCAGATTTTCACCGCCACAGCGACCGGCGTCGGAAACCCGATCGTCTACCTCGGCTCGAAGACCGGCCGCGACGGCATTCACGGGGCGACCATGGCCTCGGCGGCCTTCGAAGCGGATGCGCAGGAAAAGCGCCCGACCGTGCAGGTCGGCGATCCGTTCGCCGAAAAGCTGCTGCTCGAGGCCTGTCTCGAACTGATGGCGTCCGGCGCGGTCATCGCCATTCAGGACATGGGCGCGGCGGGATTGACCTCTTCGGCGGTGGAAATGGGCGCCAAGGGCGGCCTTGGCGTCGAACTCGACCTTGATTTCGTGCCATGCCGCGAGGCCGGCATGACCGCCTACGAAATGATGCTGTCGGAGAGCCAGGAGCGGATGCTGATGGTGCTGCATCCGCAAAAGTCCGATGTCGCCGAAGCGATATTCCGCAAATGGGGGCTCGACTTCGCGGCGATCGGCAAGACCACCGACAGCTTGCGCTTTGTCGTGAAGCACCACGGCGCGGTGATGGCCGACCTGCCGATCAAGGAGCTCGGCGACCAGGCGCCGGCCTATGACCGCCCGTGGACTCCTGCGCCGAAGAAGCCGGCGCTGCTCGCCAGCGACATTGCGCCGCCGATCGGCAATCGCGAGGCGCTGCTGAAGCTCCTCGCCTCGCCGGATCTGTGCTCGAAACGCTGGGTCTACGAGCAATACGATTCGCTGATTCTCGGCAATACGATCGAGGGCCCCGGCGGCGACGCCGCGGTGATCCGCCTCGGCGATGGGCCCAAAGGCCTCGCGCTGACCACCGACGCGACGCCGCGCTATTGCGAAGCCGACCCTGTAGAAGGCGGCAAGCAGGCGGTCGCCGAAGCCTGGCGCAACCTGATCGCCGTCGGCGCGCGGCCGCTGGCGCTGACCGACAATCTCAACTTCGGCAATCCCGAAAAACCGTCGGCGATGGGCGAGCTTGTCGGCTGTCTTGAGGGGATCGGCGAGGCGGCGCGCGCCCTCGATTTTCCCGTCGTGTCGGGCAATGTCTCGCTCTACAATGAGACCATGGGCTGTGGAATCCCGCCGACGCCGGCGATCGGCGGCGTCGGCCTGCTGGACGACGTGGCCAAAGCGGCGTCGATCGCCTTCAAGGCGGCTGGCGAGATTGTTTTGCTGATCGGCGGGGCCGGGGGCTGGCTCGGGCGGTCGGCGTGGCTTGAGACAATTTGCGGGCGCGAAGAGGGCGCGCCGCCGCCGGTCGACCTGGCGGCCGAGCGCCGCAATGGCGAGTTTGTTCTCGGCCTCATTCGCGCCGGCGTTCTGACGGCGGTCCACGACCTTTCCGACGGCGGTCTCGCCGTCGCGCTGGCCGAAATGGCGATGGCGGGGAGCCTCGGCGCGGCCGTTGACGCCGAGGCCGCGCAAGCGCCGCACCACGGTTTCCTGTTCGGCGAAGATCAGGGCCGCTACGTCGTCACGACGCGCGCCGCGGAGGCCGGCGCGATCCTTGCCGCGGCGGCGCAAGCCGGAGTCCCGGCGCAGCGCCTCGGGACGACCGGCGGCGAATCGTTGACGCTGCCCGGCGAGCCGCCCATATTGGTGGCGCGTCTGGCGGCGGCGTTCGAATCGTGGTTTCCGGCCTTTATGGCGGGACCGCAACGGGAGATGGCATGATACAACTCGTCGCGCTGAAAGCGCTCGCCGGCTTCAACTATGTGCGCGTCGATCAGGTCATCGCGATCAGCGCGACCGAGCCCAGCAAATGCGTCGTGATGATGACCGGCGGCATCAGTGTGCCATGCTCCGAGCCGGCCAAGGACGTCATCGCCAAGCTCGAGGCGGCGTCGCAGGGAAAGCAGGAATAGATCATGGCGATGCCGGCGGCGGAAATCGAGCGCCTGATCGTCGCGGCCTTTCCCGACGCGCGCGTCGAGATCAAGGATCTGGCCGGCGACGGCGATCACTACGCCGCGACCGTGGTGTCGGCGGCTTTTCGCGGCAAGAGTCGCGTGCAGCAGCATCAGATGGTTTATGGCGCGCTGAAGGGCCAGATGGGCGGCGCCCTGCACGCGCTCGCCCTGCAGACGGCGGTCGCGCCGGAATAGCTGGACGGCGGCCCGCCGATCACTTCGCCTGGGCCATCTCCTGCGCGTCCGCCGCGAACTTCTCGATGCGCCGGGCGTTGGCGCCGAAGTCATGACGCCAGACCCGCGACGCCGAGCGGATGTCGATGCGGCTCTGGTTGGCCAGCGGCTCGATGCGGATGGCGATGTCGTCGACAAAGCCGAGGAACAGCGATTTGGCGCTTGCGTCGATGTGGCCGACGCCTTCGCGCACGCTTGGCGGGATGGCGTCGACGATCCGCCAGCCGCGCCCTTTGGCAACCTGCAGGGCGAGTTGATAGGCGTCCTCAAGCGGCATGTCGACGAGGATCGGCTGGACCTTCGGATAGGCGCGCCTCTGCGCCTCGCGCATTTCCGGCGTCGGGGCCGGCGGCGTGCGCCACGCCCGCGCCTCAAGAGCCTTGATCGAGCGCAGAAAACTCGGCGGCGTGTCGAGGTCGGTCGAAACGTCGTCGATCATCGGCAAAGTGACAGCTTGCCAGGACAGCCACGCGGGATAGGCGAGCAGGCCGAGCGCGAGGATCAGTCCGGCCGCCGCGATGCCCGCGCCGCGTCGCCCGGTGCGCCAGATCACCACCGCCGCGGTCACCGCAAGCAGGCCGGCCAGACACGCCAGGACAAGCGAGGCCCCGAGCACGGCAAGAACGCCCGCCGGCTCGACCGCGCCGGCGCGCGAGAGCGCCGCCGCGACGCCAGCCACCGCGAGCGCAAACACCGCCAAGCGCCGGCTCCAGACCGCCGAGCGGGAAACCGGTTCTTCGAGGATCAGGCGGCGCATGGATCAAACGGGGCAGGTGTCGCGGGGTTCAACGACGCCGCCGGTCTTCGCGTCAAGAGCGAGCCCCCGATTCCGCTTGTCAATCGCCGACGCTTTCCAACAAACGCGCCGCCTGCGCATGCAGATCGGCGCATTTGAGCTCGCGCATGAAGCGGATCGCCGCCGCGCGATCCGGATTGGCGCGGATGCGCGCGAGTTCGGCGGCGTCGCGCTTGCAGGCCTGGGGATCGTCGGGCGCATTCGCTCCGGTCAGCGCCGGGGCCGGCGCGGACGTCCGCGTCGGTTCGGCATCGATCGGGGTTTGCGTCATTCCTCGCGACGGGGCCGCGGCTGCGAGCGCCGGCGATTGGGTCGGCCCGACCGGCGGGGCGCCGAGGCTCTCCAGCAGACGTTGGACCTGGGGCCGCAGATCTTCGCAGCCCAGCGTGCGCGCAAACTGGGTCACCTGATCGGTGGCGGGATCCGCGCGCAACTGGGCGAGGCGGGCCTCCTCGCGTTTGCAGGTCTGCTCCGTCGCTTGGAGGGCCGCCGCCGGCGACGATTGCGTCGCGACGGCCGGCTGGCCGCCGAGGCTTTCCATGAGCCGCTGCACCTGAGGACGAAGCGACTCGCAGGCCAGTTCGCGCGCGAATTGGGCGACCTTCTCGCTCGATGGGTCGGTGCGCAAGCGGGCGAGGCGGGCCTCATCGCGTTTGCAAACCTGATCGGGCGCCGTCGCGACTTCGATGCGCGGTTGCGTCGGCGCCTCCGGCTCCACTTTGATGCGGGGCGCTTCACCCTGTGTGCGCCGCGCGCTGTCCTGGCGCTGGGCGCCGGCTGCGCCTTCGGCGCCAACGCTTGCGTCCTTCGCCGGATTGGGTCCGGGCGGTTGGGCGACGGTCAGCTTGGAGAGTTGGGCGTGGGCGAGTTCGGCGTAGAAGCCCAGAGCGTGGACGGCGAGGAAGGACTCCCAGCCCTTGCGGGTTCCGACTCGCTCGGCCAATTCATAGTCGCGCGCAATCGCCGCGTTCGGGTCGGCCGCCAGCGGCGTGGGTTCGACTTTCGGCGCCGCGGGCGCGGGAACCAGAGAAATGGTGTCGCCGCCGAGCGAGCCGTAGACGAATGGCTCTTGCCGATCGCCGGTGCTTGCGAGCACGTCGTCGCGCACTTTGCCCAGCGCGATTCTGATGTCGAGCCCGGGTTCGGCGATATGTTTCACCAGAGCGGTAGTGAACGGACTGTTGGGTCCGGAGCCGTCATAGGAGACCGAACCCGCCTTGGCCGCGTAGGCGATCAACGTGTCGGTGCCGTTCGGCTGCACGCTGACCAGTCCGTTGGAAATTCCGCGCGTTTCCACCGCGTGCTCGGCCATATGGACGAAAGGATTGTCGCGACAGGCGTCGAGGATGATCAGCCGCAGTTTCTTCGCCGGCTGCGTCGCGGTGATGATGCGGTCGAGGGCGATCGCCTCGTCCTCGATGTCGAAACTGTTGGCCAGCCTGGCGTCGACCGGGATCATATAGTTCGTGCCGCCGACTTCGATGCCGTGGCCGGAATAGTAGACCACCGCGATATCGGCGTTGCTGGCCGACAGCATGAATTCGCGCACCGCGCGCTTGAATTCGACAACGCCGACGTTGCGCCGTTCGTCGACGGAGTCGAACCCGGCTTTGTTCAGCAGGGCGGCGATCGCGTCGGCGTCGTTGACCGTATTGGCCAGCGTGTCGGCGTGTTCATACTTGGCGTTGCCGATGATCAGGGCGACGCGACGGTTGGCCATCGCCGCGTGGCAGGCGAGCGTTGTCATGACAAGCGCGCAGAACGTGCGGGCGGCATGACGGCGAAGCGTGTTCATACCCTGTTCCAAGGCGCCCGCTGCGGCGCGATGCCCATCAGACCTCATTCTAGACTAATACGGTCCGGACCGCCATTGTCGACGGGAGGCGGCGGATTCGGCGCTGCGCTCCTCCTTCGCCGGATAGGGTGGCCAGCAGATATTCGTTTCACAAAATATCTGGCGAAATTTGAAGCGAGCGCGGCCAGCCGCCGCTATCGCTAATCGCCAAGGATGGAGGGCGCGGCGCCTCCCCGCATCTGCGGCTTTTTTGCAGCGCAAAAAGGAAAGGCGGAGAAATGAGAACGATCTCGCTGAGATATGTGGCGTCTGCCATTTTCGGATGCGTGGCGATACCCTTGATAGCATTCCTTACCGTCATACACGCCGAGTCTGCTGAACCTCACTACCCGACCTATATGCGAGCGTCGGATTGGGCCGCGCTGTCGATTTTGATATTCTTGCTATCGAGCATGGCGGTGGAAGCAATTTTAATGGAATTGAGGGCGATTCGCAGCGCCCTTGAAACCCGAAAAATCTAAAATTCAAGTCAGCGCTCCCGCCAATGTTCGGGAGTGCCCAGCCTCACTTGGCGTCGCGCGCCACCCGGAAGCCGTTGGCGTAGTAGCGCACGTCCTGATCGTAGCGAAACCGCGACGCCGAGCGCACCGCGTTGGCCTTGCTCGCGAAAGAGCCGCCGCGCAGCACCCGCAAGCTGCAGTCGCCGGTGGTCCACGCCGAGCCGTCGCGCGGCGCGCCGCGGTAGGAGGCGTTCCAGCAGTCCTGGACCCATTCGGCGGCGTTGCCCGCGGTGTCGTACAGGCCGAACGCGTTGGGCCTGAAGCTTCCCGTCGGGGCGGTCCGCATCGCCGGATCGCCGCCGCAATCGACGCATTTGGCGCGGCCGACGCCGATCTCGCGTCCCCACCAATAGGCGGAGGCGCTGCCCGCCCGGGCCGCGTATTCCCATTCGGCCTCGGTCGGCAGACGATAGGCGTGGCCGGCCTTCTGGGACAGCCAACCGACGAACTCCTTGGCGTCATCCCAACTGACGTCGATCACCGGCCTGTCCGCGCGCCCCCAGCCATGATCGCCGGGTCGGTATTTGCACCCCCCCGCCGCCACGCAGGAATCCCATTCGGCGAACGTCACCTCGCGTCGCCCGATCGCAAACGGATTGACGATCACGACATGGTGCGCCGGCTGCTCGACCGGCGTCTCGGTCGAACCCATGTCGAATTCGCCTTCGGGAACCACGACCATTTCAGCGCAATCCGGACAGTCGCGGAAGACTTCTCCGGGTTTGTGGGAGCTCGGCGTCTGCGCAAGACCGAGCGGCGCCGCGACGCAGAGACAGAGTAGGACCGGCAGGAGTTTCAGGCGCCAGTCCATCGCTCGCTCTCGTGCTCCGCTTTTTGATCGGTCCGGCCGCGCCGGTCCTGGCGACCCGACGGACCGCGCCGACACAAACATCGCGCCCGAGCGGCCCTTCGCCGACGCGTAACCACCCGAACCGAGCGTCCAGGCGCGTCGTCAGCCTTTACAAGGAAGGCGCGAAGGCTATCCTAGCGCCGCGCGGGCGACAAGAGCCGCAGCGTCGAGACCGATCGCAGAAAGTCCGGCCCGGCCACGCCGGCGCCGGCCTTAGCATGTTTCTGGACTTCCTGGCAGCGAGCGGGATTCCGGCGCCGCCCACGGACGGAGATCGACAATGAGGACGTTCGCTGTTGCGATCCTGGGGTGGCTGACCGCCTTGGCGATTGGCGGCGTGGCGCTAGCCCAGTCCCCCGCCGCGGGGGGACCGACACCCTCGCCATCCGGCGCGCAGGTCTATTTCATCGACCTGAAGGATGGGGCGACGATCGGACCGCAGACCACGATTCACTTTGGCCTGCGCGGCATGGGAATCGCCCCGGCCGGCTCGGACCGGCCGAACACCGGCCACCACCATCTGCTGATCGATACCGACCTGCCTCCGCTCGACCAGCCGATTCCAAACGATTTCAATCATCTGCATTTTGGGGCGGGGCAGACGGAAGTCGATCTCAGCCTGTCGCCGGGCCCCCATACGCTGCAGCTTCTGCTCGGCGACAAGAACCATGTTCCGCACTCGCCGCCGGTGATGTCCCCGCTGATCCACGTCACGGTCGCCGAGGCGCCCCCGGCTCCGGCCGCGCAAGCCGCGCCGCCCCCCGCGCCACTCGCGCCGCCGGCGCAGGCCGCGCAGGCCGCGCCCGCGGCCGCCGCCACTGCGCCGACCCGTCGGCCATCGGCCCCCGGCGCCAGGGTGTTCATCGAGTCGCCGGCGGACGGCGCGACGGTGCCGCTGACCTTTACAGTGCGTTTCGGCATCGCCAACATGACCGTCGCGGTTGCCGGCGACGATACGCCCAATTCCGGGCACCATCATCTGTTGATCGATGCGCCGCTGCCGCCGCTCGACGAGCCCATTCCGAGCGATGAAAACCACCTGCACTTCGGCAAGGGTCAGACCGAAGCGACCATCACCCTGACGCCCGGGCGGCACACGCTGCAACTGCTGCTCGGCGACGCCGATCACGTGCCGCATGACCCGCCCGTCTATTCGGCGCCGATCACCGTGATCGCCGGCGCGGCCATTGCGCGCAAGACTTGTCGCGCCGGCGAAACGCTCGACGTGCGCGGCGAGTGTCAGCGGCGCGAAGCCGCCAGACCGACGCATCGGCCCCTCGAGCGCCGCCGCGCCGACCTGCCGCGTTTTGGCGGGACGCCCAAGCGCGCGCCCAGGGCGGTGTCGGAAGAAGGCGGCGCCTCACCCGCCCGCGCGCCGGCGCCGGCCGCGACCGAGGGGTTCAACGACTTTCGGCGGTGCCCGCCTGGCACTCATTCCGAGACGTTCCCGATCGGTCCGGGATTCCGCTGCGCCCCCGATCGGTGAGCCGCGGCGCCCGCCTGTCGACAACCGCGCCGGCGTCGCCGGACGCCGTCAGGGCGTTGCGCGCCGCGCCCGGTTCATTCGGCAGGCAGCCGGTAGTCCTTGAACGTTTCGCGCAGCTTCACCTTGTTGATCTTGCCCGTCGCGGTGTGCGGAATCTCCTTCACCACCTGCATGTCGTCGGGCAGCCACCATTTGGCGATCCGGCTGCGCAGGAATTCCCGGACTTCTTCGCACTGCGGCGTCCGCCCTTCCTTGGGCACGACGATCAGCAAGGGCCGTTCGTCCCACTTGGGATGGGCGACGCCGATGACCGCGGCCTCCAGGATATCGGGATGGCCGACCGCGAAGTTTTCAATGTCGATCGAGGAAATCCACTCGCCGCCCGACTTGATGACATCCTTGGAGCGGTCGGTGATCTGCATGTAGCCGTTTGCGTCGATGGTCGCCACGTCGCCGGTGTCGAAGAACCCGTTCTCGTCGAGGATGTCGCCGTTCTCGCCCTTGAAATAGGCGCTTGAAACCGCGACGCCGGCCACCTTGAGGCGGCCGAACGTCTTGCCGTCCCACGGAAGCTCGCGGTTTGCGTCGTCGACGATCTTCATTTCGACGCCGAACGGCGCCCAGCCCTGTTTGGCCTTGAGCTCCAGCAGCGCATCGCGCGGCAGGTCGCCGACGCAGGGCTTGATCGACCCCGTCGAGCCGATCGGGCTCATTTCGGTCATCCCCCAGGCGTGGCGCACTTCGACCCCGTAATCGACCTCAAAGGCGCGGATGATCGCCGGCGGACAAGCCGAGCCGCCGATCGCCACGAGCTTCAGCGTGGTGGGCTTCTTGTTCTCCTGCCGTAGATATTGCAGCAGCATCAGCCAGACGGTCGGCACCGCCGCCGTCATGGTCACCTTCTCGGTTTCCAGCAGTTCGTACACCGAGGCGCCGTCGAGTTTGGCGCCGGGCATGACCAGCTTGGCGCCGCGCATCGGACAGGAGAAAGCGAGCGACCAGGAATTGGCGTGGAACATCGGGACGATCGGCAGCACTGAGTCCGACGATTTCACGAGAAGCCCGTCGCCGCCGGTGCTCGCCATCGAATGGATGACGTTCGAGCGATGCGAATACAGCACGCCCTTGGGGTTGCCCGTGGTGCCGGAGGTGTAGCAAAGCCCCGCAGCGGTGCGCTCGTCGAAATCGGCCCAGCGGAAGTCGCCGTCGGCTTCGGCGAGCCATGTCTCGTAGGCGATCGCGTTGCGCAGCCTGGTGGCGGGCATGTGCGCCGCGTCGGTCAGCACGATGAACCGCTCGACCGTCGGCAGCTTGTCGGCGAGCGCCTCCACCAGCGGGACGAAAGTGAGATCGACGAAGACGATGCGGTCTTCGGCGTCGTTGATGATCCAGGCGATTTGTTCCGCAAACAGCCGGGGATTGACCGTGTGATAGATCGCGCCGAGGCCGGTGATCGCATACCACGCCTCGAGATGACGAGAGCCGTTCCAGGCGAGCGTCGCGACGCGGTCGCCGAGGCGGATGCCGTCTTGCGCGAGGCGCTGCGCGCCGCGCAGCGCGCGGTCGCGAATCTGCCGGTAGTTGGTGCGATGCATCGGCCCTTCGATGGTGCGAGACACCACCTCGCGCTCGGCGTGTTGGATCGCCGCGAAATCGATCACCTTGTGCAGCAGCAGCGGCCAATCCTGCATCAGCCCGAGCATTGCGTTCCTCCCCCGTTCTGTTCGGCGGGACGTCGGCGGCGAGGAATGCGCCGCCGACCCCAGCCCTTGCGCGCACCATGGCGCCCGACGCGCCGCGAGGCAAATTGCCGCAAGCGTCCTGTGTCGATAGCATGAACGCGCGGCGGCGCGGGATTCGGGCCGGCAAGGGGCGTTGCGTATGGCCGATCAGACTGGCGAGAGCGACCCGTTGCGGGTGTGGTTCCGGCTGATGCGCCTGGAGACGCGCATGCGCACCGCGGTCGCCGAGGGGCTGCGGCGCATCGGCCTTTCGGTGCCGCAGTGCGACGTGCTGACCACGCTGACCGAAAAGGAGGGGGTGAGCCAGCAGGGCCTCGCCGAGCGCCTCTATGTCACCAAGGGCAACATTTCCGGACTGATCGACCGGCTGGTCGCCGCCGGCCTGGTCGAGCGCCGGGCGATCGCCGCCGACAAACGCCAGCACGCGATCTTCCTCACCGCTTCGGGCCGCAAGGCGGCCGAGGACGCGATCGCCTGCCAGCGCCGCTTCGTCGCCCGGACCATCGGCCGCCTGCCGCCCGACCAACTGTCGACGCTGGAGCGCCTGCTGATCGCCACCCGCGACCTGGTGCGCGCGCCGGGGGAGTGAAAGGGGGCCCGCGTTCACCTTGTAGGAGCCCCATCGACGCGCGGCGGTGGGACCCGGCGCCCGCCAGTTGGGCTCCTTCCGGGGCTTGGCGACCTGAGGCAACCTCGAATGAGACGAATGACGAACGAGATCGTTGCCCAGGCCGCCTACAACAACGCTCTATGGTGCGACGTCGTGTGCTCGACGCACCAAGGCCGCGGCGAATTTTACGAGGACTTGTGGATCAACCGTTTCGGCGTTCCGCGCTACTATCCTGACGTGGTGACGTTGATCGGCGCCGAAGCGGCTTCGGCGCAAACGCTGGCGATCTCCGCCTTGATCCGACCAGCTCTTCGCAGAGGTTGGGCCGTGAAGGACAGCTTTCAGAGCCTCGACCTCCATGACTATGGCTTTACGCTATTGTTCGACGCCGAATGGATTGGCGCAACGTCAGGAGCCCCCCTCGCGCGAACGGCTTCGCACAAGCTGCAATGGCGGCGGGTCGACAGCGAGCCCGCCTTGCTGGATTGGGAGCAATCCTGGGCCGAACAGGCGACCACGCGGCAATCTCGAATCTTCCTGCCTCGCCTGCTCTCGGCGCCTGACATTCATTTTGTCTTCGCTGTCGACGAAGGCCTGTTGGTTGGCGGAGGCATCCTGAATTGGGGAGCAGGCGTGGTCGGCATTTCCAATGTGTTCGCATCGAACGTTGATCCGGAGATGATCTGGGAAGGACTCGCGCTTTCCGCCAGATCAGCCTTTCCCGGGCTGCCGCTGGTCGCCTACGACCACCGAAAAGGGCAACTCGACGCCGCGCATCGCGCCGGCTTCGCGACGGTTGGACGTCTTCGGATTTGGCATATCGCGCCCACCGGGCAAAGTTAGTCCCGCCCCTGGCGCTTCGTGCAAAGATCACTCATGAGCCTCGTCGGGCTGTCCTATGGCGCCTCGACTAACCATTTGCTCATGACCACTCGCGGAGCCACCTCGAACCCGAGATGCTCATAGAAGCCGACCACCTCCGCGTTTTCTTCTCGGATGAGAAGCTGGGCCTTGACCACTTCCCGCTGACGGAGCCAATCCTCCGCCGCCTGCACCATCCGTCGGCCAACACCCCTGCCGCGCGACGTGGGACTGGCGGCGACGTAGTAGAGCCAGCCGCGATGCCCGTCATGTCCCACCATGACGCTGCCCACCAATTGGCCGGCGCCGTTCTCACCGACGAGCACTTCCGAGCAAAGGCCGGCCTTCGCGAAGCGGAAGTCGGCGCTGGGATCATTGTGCGGAGCAACCAGATTGCAGGCGCGCCACAGCGCCACAACGGCTTGCTCATCCTCGGCAGTGGCGCTTCTGACGGCAAACATCATGCAGGCGTCTCGCGTCTGGCGGAACTGGCGCACCTGTCGGCGCGAAAATCAAGGACTTCTGCAACGTGGCGCCGTCAACGCCTGGCGTCGTCGGACAGGCGCGCCTCTATTCCCGCATCTCCAGCGCCGCGAGCAGCGCCGGCAGTGCGCCGATGTCAGCGATGATATGGTCGGCGTGCGGCGCCAGCTCTTCACGCCCGGCGGGGCCGGACAACACGCCGATCGCCAGCGCGCCGGCGGCGCGCGCGGCATGCAGGTCATGGATCGAGTTGCCGACCAGCGCCACCTCGCGCGGTTCGACGCCGATGAGCCGCGCGAACGCCAACACCATGCCGGGCTCGGGCTTGCCGCCGTGGCCGGAATCGTAGCCGGCGATGAATTCGACCTTGGCCGAGAGACCCAGAGCCTCGATGTGCCGCCGGGCGCTCGCCTCCGAATTGTTGGTGGCGACGCCCAGCCGTAGGCCCCGTGCGATCAACGCCGCGAACACCTCTCCGGGGCGCCCGATCGGCGTCAACGACTTGATCGATTCCGCGGCGCTGAGGGAATTGATCTCCTGCCGAAGCGCCGCATGGTCGACGCGCCCGATCGCCTCGCCCCATAGTCGGCCATAGCTGGCCGACGAGCCGGCGATGATCGGCGAGGTCGCGCGGAAACGTTTGTCGTCCAGCGAAAAATGCAGCGCGTCCGCCTGGGCGCGCACCGCGCGGGGCTCGCCCTTGGCCAGCGCATGAATGATCGCATGGAAGGCGGGCCCCCAGGTGCCGTCGAAATCGATCAGCGTCCCGTCCTTGTCGAATAGCACGGCGGCGATGGACATGGGACCTTCCAGGACGAGGGGCGCGAAGACGCGATAGCAATTCCGGAGCGGAGGGTCGAGCGGAGCGACCCCCCGGTCGGATTGGACGAGGGGGTGTCGTGAGCGCGCGGCGACCCGCGCCCTAATGGCCTGGCGATCGCCGAGTTGATCGAATCTGCATGGAAATGAGGTCGATTTGGGAGTGAAGGCGGCCGGCGCCGCAGCGCGCGCTCGGCCTCCCCTTGCATGCCGCCAATCTGAGCGCTACATACTGAACCACATGGTTCAGTATTCCCGGACCCCTTTCGACGCCTCGTTCGCCGCGCTCTCGGACGCCACCCGACGCGGCGTTCTGGAGCAGCTCGGCCGCGCAGACGCTTCGATCACGGACCTTGCCGAGAAGTTCCACATGACCCTCACGGGCATGAAGAAGCATGTCGGCGTCCTGGAGCAGGCGGGGCTCGTCACCACGGAGAAGGTCGGGCGCGTGCGGACCTGCAAGCTCGGCCTGCGCCGACTGGAGGAAGAGGCGGCGTGGATCGAGAGGTACCGCCAGCTCTGGGACGCACGCTTCGACGAGCTGGACAAGGTTGTCGAGGAACTGAAACGGAAGGAGAAGGTCGATGGACGCAAGAAGAGAGAGTGAGCCTATCCCCATGAAGAACCGCACGACGGTGGAACGGAAGTCCGAGCGTGAGCTCGTCGTTACGCGAACCTTCAACGGCCCGGCGCGCATCGTGTTCGAGGCGTGGACCAAGCCGGAGCTGCTCAAGCTGTGGTGGGCGCCGAAGTCGACAGGCGTGTCCCTGCTTTCCTGCGAGGCGGATGTTCGTGTCGGGGGCGGGTACCGTTTCGAGTTCGGCCACGAGGCCTCAAAGCCTATGGCGTTCTTCGGTAGGTACATCGAGGTGACGCCGCACTCGCGCCTCGTCTGGACTAATGACGAAAGTGACGACGGCGCCGTCACCACGGTGACCTTCGAGGAAAAAGGCGGCAAGACGCTACTGGTCATGCACGAACTCTATCCCTCGAAGGAAGCTCTCGACGGCGCCCTCGCCGGGATGGAGGGTGGGATGCCCGAGACGTTCGCGCAACTGGACGAGCTTCTCGTCACCCTGGGCGCGAGCGTGGGACGGTCATAAGGAACTGCGGGAACTGAAGGTCGCGTGCGAAGAGTTTCACGGCGAGTGGAACTTGCGTCATCCGATCGCGCATGGAACAGCGTTGACCGGTCGACTTCGCCGTTCCCGGTCCCTAAATCTCATCGCTCCTGCGAGCGGAAGAGGCAGGCCAGGCGCGGGCGCGCGCCTGCGACAAACACTCGACGGCGTTTCCGCGACGGTCTACGAACCGCCGATGAACGACGTGCTTCTGTCATCGGCGACGTCACTGCGCGAGCGGTTGCTGGCTCGCGACCTGTCCAGCGTCGAGTTGACGCGCCTGTCGCTCGCGCGGATCGGCGAGGTCAATCCGCGCATCAACGCGCTGATCGCGCTCGACGTGGATGCGGCGCTCGTCGCCGCCGACGAATCCGACCGGCGCATCGCGCGCGGCGCGGCGCGCCCGCTCGAAGGCCTGCCGGTCAGCGTCAAGAATGCGTTCAACGTCGCGGGCTTCACCGCCGATGTCGGCGCGCCCGCGCTGAAGGACCGGCGTCCCGCCGCCGACGCGCCCGCCGTCGCGAGGCTGCGCGCGGCCGGCGCGGTGATCCTCGGCAAGTCGAACACGCCGGTGTTCGCCAGCGATTTCCAGACCTACAACCCGCTGCACGGCGTGACCAACCATCCGCGCGATGCGGCGCGCTCGCCGGGCGGTTCGTCGGGCGGCGCGGCGGCGGCGATCGCCAGCGGCATGTCGGCGCTGGAGCTTGCGTCCGATCTCGGCGGCTCGATCCGCTGGCCGGCCCATGCCTGCGGAATCTTCGGCCACAATGCGACGTGGGGCCTCATCTCGACCCATGGCTCCGTGCCGCCCCCGCCGCACAAAATTCTTCTTCGCGACGCCGACTGCCTTGCCGCGGGCCCGCTGGCGCGGTCGGCGGCCGATCTCGCCCTGATGCTGGAGGCGGTCGCCGGCCCGCGCATCGGGCCGCGCCGCACGCCGTTGAAACCGGCGCGGCGCTCCGGCGCCAAGGGAATGCGGGTCGCGCTGTGGGCGAGCGATCCTTTCGCGCCGGTCGATTCCAGCGTGCGGCAGGCGGTGGAGGAGGCGGCGCGGCGGCTCGCCGCGGCAGGCGCCGAAATCGACGCCGCCGCGCGGCCGGTTTTCAGCTTCGCCGAGGCGTTCGAACTGTTCGCGCTCTACAACCACGGCGTCATCGCCTACGGCCTGCCGGAAAAGCTGCGCAACCGGCTTGCGGCGACCGCGTCGCGCTACCCGGAAGGCGATCTCTCGCATCGCGCCCTGCAGGCGCGCGGCGCGCGGCTCACGCCCGGCGACTATCGCGACATGGCGCTGCGACGGCTGAGGCTCCAGCGCGACTGGGCGCGGTTTTTCGAGCGGTTCGACGTGGTGCTGTGCCCGCCGGCGCCGGTCGGCGCGATCCCGCACGATCACCGCCCCGATATTCACGAGCGCGTTCTGCAGGTCGACGGGATCGCGCGCCCCTATCTCGACTTCCTGCACTGGTCGTCGCTCGCCAGCGGTCCCGGCTTGCCTGCGGCCGTCGCGCCGGTAGGGCTCGGTCCCGACGGACTGCCGCGCGGCGTCCAGATCATCGCCGCGACGGCTGAGGACCTGACGGCGATCGCCGTCGCCGCGATGGTCGCCCCCGGCGGCGCCTTGCCGCCGTGAACCGCGCGCGTTAAGCGGCCTTTAACGCCAATCGTTCAATTTGTAGCGGCCTCGCGGCATGCGAGGCCAACAGCCGCGTCCCGAGTTTTGAGAGCGTCGTCATGCGTAAGGTCATTTCCGCCAATTCCCAGGCCCTGGAGCAGCGGGCCGGCGAGAGCAAGCTGCTGTCCCGTCTCTATCGCGAGGTCGGTCTGGCGGCGGTCGCCGCTGAACTCGAGGTGCAGGCCAGCGCCTTTGAGCCGGAGGTGGCTCTGGCGATCGAGCGGGGCGCCTTATTGTTGGCGCCGCCACGCGGCATGCTGGTGGTGTGAGGGCGTTCACCCGGCAGGCGGGCGACGCGCCCGGCGCGGGTAGGCGTTTTATATGTTGATGGTCAATCGACGCCGATTCCTCATGGGCGCCGGCGCGCTGGTGGCCGGCGTCGCGGCGTTCGGCGGCGCGGGCGCGGTTGAGGCCGCGACGCGGCTCGATCTGACCCGATATACGGTTTCTCCGTCCGGCTGGCCGGCCGACCTTGCATTGAAAATCGCAATCATCACCGACATCCACGCCTGCGAGCCATGGATGCCGGCCGAGCGGATCGGCGAGATTGTCGATCTGGCCAATGCGCAAGATCCCGACCTCACGGTGCTGCTGGGCGATTTCGCCGGCTCCCAGCGTTTCGTGTCCCGCTATGTCCCGCCCGGCGCCTGGGCCGAGCAGCTTGCCCGGCTGCGAGCGGAGGTCGGCGTCTATGCGATCCTCGGCAATCACGACTGGTGGTCGGCGGCGCTGCCGACCGATCCGCCCGACAATGGCCAGAGCGTGCGCAACGCCGTCGTCGGCGCCGGCATCCCGGTTCTGGAAAACCAGGCGCTCCGGCTCAGCCTCGATGGCCGTCCGTTCTGGCTGGTCGGCCTTGGCGATCAGTTGGCGCATCGGTGGGGGCGGCGGCGCACCCGCGGAAATGACGATCTCGCGGGCGCCCTGCGCCCGATCAACGACGACGCGCCGGCGATCCTGCTCGCGCACGAACCGTTCATTTTCCCTCGGGTGCCGGATCGCATCGCGCTAACCCTGTGTGGACACACCCACGGCGGGCAGGTCAACCTGCCGATCATCGGCGCGCCGTTTGCGCCGACGATGCGCGGCGTAAAGCCCTATGTCTACGGGCTCTACCAGGAAGGCGCGCGTCAGATGATCGTGTCGGGCGGCCTCGGCACGTCGCACCTGCCGGTGCGCCTCAACTGCCCCCCCGAGGTGGTTTGCGTGACCGTGCGCGGCGTTCGAGAACGCCTGAAGCGCTTCAGGCGCCCTCGACCGAAAAGTCGATCTCTATATTGCCGCGCGTCGCATGTGAGTAGGGACAGATCTTTTCGTGCGCCTCGTCGACGAACGCTTTCAGTTCGGCGGTCGGCAGCGAATGGTCGACGACGCTCATCTTGACGGCGATGCCAAATCCGCCCGCCTCGCGCGGACCGACGCTGACCGCGCAGGTCACCTTGGCGTTGGCCGCGTCCTTCTTGTGGCTCTTGGCGACGAAATCGACCGCGCCGCCGAAGCAGGCGGCGTAGCCGGTCGCAAACAGGTGCTCGGGGGTCGTCGTGCCGGGCTTGCCGGGGCCGCCCATCGCCTTGGGAACGGAGAGGTCGACGCTCACGCTGCCGTCGGTGGTCTCGCTGTGGCCATTGCGCCCGCCGACGCAACTGGCGGTCGCGGTGACAAGCGGCTTGATCTTGGAAATCATGGGGGGCTCCTCAAGTCGGGATGGAGCCGGATATTAAGCGCCCCGGCCGTCCGGGCCAAGGGCGTTTCGCGCTTTGCGGTCAGGAGCGCGGCGCCGCCGGCTATTTGACGACGACCCGCGTCCCCAGATGGATGCGTTTGTAAAGATCGATCACGTCGATGTCGCGCATACGGATGCAGCCGGACGAAACGCTCTGGCCGATCTCGCTCGGCTCATTGGTGCCGTGAATGCGATAGAGCGTGTCGTGTTTGCCCTGGTAGAGGTACAGCGCGCGCGCCCCCAGCGGATTGTCATAGGCGCCGGCGAGCGGCCCGTGCGCGCGATAGGCCTGGAATTCCGGCCAGCGCTCCATGATCGATTCGGTCGGCATCCAGGTCGGCCACTCGGCCATCCGCCCGACGGTGGCCTCGCCGGTCCAGCCGTAAGCCTCGGCCCCGGTCGCGACCCGATAGCGGATCGCCTGCTTTCCCGGCAGCACAAAATAAAGATTTCTCGCGCTGGTGTCGATGACGATCGTGCCCGGCGCTTCGCCGGTCGGGTCGGACACCTGGTAGCGAGCAGTCGGAATGCGCGCCTCATCGGGCGGCGCCAGGGCCATCATCTCCGCATCCCGCGCGCTCAGCTTCGGGTCGGGCACCGCGTCGCCGATCAACGTGCTCTCGCATCCGCCCAGCAGCAGGCCGGACAACAACGCCGCGGCCAACACATGATATCTCGCAATCATCTCCAGTCCCGCCCAATGCCCTGTAAGATTTCGGTTACCATACGGTGGAGGGGTTAATCGCCCCTTCCGCGAACGCGGCGCCGAACTGCTGCGTAATGCCACTTAATCGTGACATTGAAAACACCGAACTTCACTTTTCGTTCCGCTTCCGCGCCAGCCGGGCGGCGGGTTCCCGCCGCCGCGTCCTGTTACGGGATGACGCGTCCGGCGCGACCATTTGCCGCTCGTCGCGTTCGCCGCGCGGGATCGCGCCGACCGGGCCGTGGGCGGGGACGACACGGCGCTTGACGCGCGCCGCCGGGACGGCCATGCCTCCGGTGCGTCTTTCACTTCGCCTCAATGGACCGGGTATGAGCACAGACAACGTCGGCACGGAACACGTCAACGCCGCCCATCTGCGGGCATTCATCGAGCGGATCGAAAAGCTCGAAGAAGAAAAGAAAGCGATCGCCGAGGATATCAAGGAAGTGTACGGCGAAGCCAAAGGGACGGGATTTGACGTCAAGATCCTTCGCAAGATCGTCTCGATCCGCAAACAGGATCGTGACAAGCGCCGCGAGGAAGAGGAAATCCTTGGTCTCTACCTGTCGGCGCTGGGGATCGAGTAACTTGCCGGAGGAGTCCCGCGAGACTAGATTGCGCCCCCTTTTAACCAGTTCGAGGTGGATTTGATGCCAGCGCACTCCGTCGAAGCCCGGCTTTCGTCCGACTCGCCGAGCCCCGCCGCCGCTCGGGTGGCGGATGCTTTCGCCGCGTCGATCGCCAAACGCCAGACCTTCGATGAGCCGTACCGCCACTTTCTGATCGAGAAATGCCTGCCGGACGAGGTGGCGAGCGAACTGGCCGATCTGCCTTTCGCCGCGCCAACGCTCGACGGCGTCTCCGGCAAGCGGGAGCTGCACAATGATCAGCGCAGCTATTTCGACTCCGCCGCGATGACGCGCTTTCCGGTCATGCGCGCGGTCGCCGAAGCGCTGCAGTCGGTCAGGATCGCCCGCCTTATCCGCGACGTGTTCGGCGCGCCGATCGACGACACATTCCTGCGGCTGGAATACGCGCAGGATATCGACGGCTTCTGGCTGGAGCCGCACACCGACCTCGGCGTCAAGAAATTCACCTGCCTGATCTACCTGTCAGAAGGTCCCGGCCACGAAAAGCTGGGGACTGACATTTATTCGAGCCGTGAACGCCATTTCGGCTCGCCGCCTTTCCGGCGCGGCGGCGCCATGATCTTCGTGCCCGGTGACAACACCTGGCATGGTTTCGAGAAACGGCCGATCGAGGGCGTGCGCCGCTCGGTGATCCTGAACTACGTCACGCACGAATGGCGGGCGCGCGAGCAATTGTCGTATCCGAACGCGCCGCTTCGCCTCTGAGGCGGGGCGCGCTGTCGCCGATCAGCCGCGCCCCGCGGGAGCCGGCGGCAGTAGTCTGAGCCAGCGGCACAGAAAGAACAGACGCCGTCCCTGGGTCACGCTCAGCGCGATCATCAGGCCGAGCGAGACGCCGCCGCCGACCGAGCGCACCGCCATCGCCTCGGTCAGCGGCAATACCGCGCCCAGCCAGGTGTAGAACGCCGCCTTGATGAAGAAATAGGCGGCCCACAGCAGCGTGAAAATCTGGAAAAACCGCCGGATGTCGGCGCCCTCGGGGAGCACCGAGCCGCGCTGCTCGGCGAGCTCCTGCAGCATCGGTTTGGCGCCGCGGGCTCCGACGACGAAAGCGACGCCGGTCGCGATATTGGTGAGGACCGATTTGTATTTCAGCATGAACGGCGTGACCGCGAACAGGTCGATCGCGCCGAACATCACGGTGAGGGCGCTCGAGAACATGTAGAGTTGCGTCACCGGCAGGCGTCGTCGGTAGCGCCAGGCCGCGTCCGCGAGGATGTAGGCGACCGATCCGGCGATCGCCGCTTTCGAGCCCAGCGTCAGCGCCAACGCCCAGAACACGATCAGCGGGCCAAATTCGGCGACCAGGAACCGGAGCGCGGGCGCAACGCGCGACAGGATGTTCACGAGTGATCTCCGAACGATGCAGAGCCGGCGCGCGATCGCGTCGATTAACGCCCCCGTGGACGCCGGCGTCAACGCCTGTGCGCCATTGGGGACGGGGCGAACCCTCGCCGCGCTCGCCTCGGCGCGTCCTGGGCGATGTGCAATTGATCGCGGCGGGAAAACGCGCGTAGATTGACTTCGGAATGAAACTTTCAGGCGAAGAGATCGAGCGCTACGCTCGCCAAATCGTGCTTCGCGGCGTCGGCGGCCCCGGGCAGAACAAGCTCAAGGCGGCGCGCGTGATGGCGATCGGGGCGGGCGGCCTCGGCTCCCCCTTGCTGCAATATCTGGCCGGCGCCGGGGTCGGCGAAATCGCCATTGTCGACGACGACGTGGTCTCGCTCTCCAATCTGCAGCGTCAGGTGCTGCATGGGACCGCCGACGTCGGGCGCCGCAAGGTCGACAGCGCGCAGGAGGCGATCGCCCGGCTCAACCCTCACGTGCGCGTCGAAAAGATCGCCCGCCGCCTCGATGAGGAAAATGCCAGGGCGCTGGTCGCCGGCTATGACGTGGTGGTCGACGGCTCCGACAATTTCGCGACGCGCTACGCCGTTTCCGACGCCTGTTTCTTTGAGCATCGGCCGCTGATCAGCGCGGCGATCGGCGAATTCGACGGTTCGCTGACCACCCTCAAGCCCTACGAGCGCAATCGCGAAGGCGCGCCGAACCCGACCTATCGGTGCCTCTTTCCCGAAGCGCCGCCGCCGGGAACCGTTCCGGCCTGCGCCGAAGCTGGCGTGCTAGGCGCGCTCGCCGGCGTCCTGGGGTCGCTGATGGCGCTCGAAGTCATCCGGGAAATCGTCGGCGGCTTTGCCGATGACGACGGCGGCCTGGTCGGGCGGCTGTTGCTGGCGGACCTGCGCGCCATGCGCTTCGAGACGATCGCCTACGCCTGGGACGAGCGCAATCCGCTGAGTGGGCGAGGCGCGCCCGGCGCCTGGCCGCCGTAACCGGTCATCAAGACTTTCTTATCGCCGATCCGCTAACACAGGCCGTTTCCGCTCCAGCGAAGCTGGACCGCCGCCGCCCCGCGCACCGGATCTGATCGATGGCCGTCGGGTTTGCCTTCGCCTTGAACGCGTTGTTCAACTTTCTGGTTGGGCTGCTCGTCGCCAAGTTCCTCGGACCGGCGGAATTCGGTCGTTTCGCGATCGCCTCGGCGACGGCGGTGATCATCAATTCCGGCGCCTTCGACTGGGTCCGGCTCGCCGCCGTGCGCTTCTATTCCGCGCGCACGCGCAAGGAGCGGCCGCAGGTGCGCGCCACGCTCGACGCCTGTTTCGCGGCGTTCAGCATGATCGTCGGCATCGCCGCTGTCGCACTCGGATTTTCCGGACTGGACCTTGGGCTGTCGCCCGGCCTGCTGGTCATGACGGCGGCGACCGCGATCGCCAATGGCGCCTATGACTATCGCACCGCGCTGGCCCGCGCGCGCTTTCACAACGGCGCCTATGCGCGCATCACCCTCGTCAAGAACGTGCTCGGACTCGCGCTGACGGTCGGCGGCGCGTGGTGGTTCGCCTCGGCCGAGATCGCCATGGCCGGCATCTGCCTGAGCGTCGCCGGCTCGCTGGTCAATACGTGGCGCACCTTGAGGGACGCCAACGCCGGCCCGCGCAACGCGCGGCGCGCGCTCGCTTTCGAATACATGCGCTATGGCCTGCCGCTGGTCTGGGCCTCCATGCTGTTTCAGTTCATCCCGCTCGCCAATCGCCTGCTCGTCAGCGCTCTCTATGGCTATGGCGAGACCGGCCAGTTCTCGCTGGCCAATGATCTTGGCGTTCGCATCCTGGCGGCGATCGCCTCGACATTGGACGTGCTGCTGTTTCAACTGGCGGTGCGCGCCGACGAAGCCCATGGCGCCGAGGAGGCGCGGGCGCAAATCGCCCACAATATGGGCGTGGTGTTCGCGGTGATCCTGCCGGCCTGCGCCGGGCGTCTGGCTGATTCTGCCGAGCTTTCAGGCGTTGATCATCCCCGCCGCGTTTCGCGGTCCGTTCGCGGTCTATCTGACCGCCATGCTGCCCGGCCTGTTGTGTTTCGTGCTGCTGTTGTTCGCGGTGGCGCCGATTTTCCAGATCGGCAAGCGCACCGCGCCGATGATCGTGTCGGCGCTGTCGGCCTGCGCGGCCGATGCGATCCTGGTGGCGGCGCTGCCGCGCGGCTCCGACGGCTATTGGCTGGCGCTCGCCCAATCGGGCGCGTTCGCCGTCGGCCTGGCGGTCGGCCTCGCCCAGGCCGCGGCGACAAGGCCGGCGTGGCCGCGAGGCGTGGACATTCTCTCGACGCTGGTGGCGACCGCCGCCATGGTGGTCGTCGAGCTGCCGCTGCGCGCGCAGACGCCGGGACTCCTCGTGCTCGCCGTGCAGTCGACGTTCGGAATCCTGCTCTACGGCGCGCTCGCCTATGCGCTCGACGTCGCGGGGCTCCGCATGAGCGTCGGCGCGCTGGTGCGGGCGCGCGCCTGACCGCTCCGCCGCGGTTTGCGCGGCCCCGCGGCCGGCGACGGGAATCCCTTCATCATCTTTATCAACGGAAAATTCATGACGATTTCTAAGCTTGCGTTTACTTGATGCGGCAAGACACGATCCAATAACCATCACCCATAAATTGCGAATTTTGCTGTCAATATTCGAGTATAACCGGGATCGGCGAGGCGAGAGAGGGGAGCGGTCGAGCTTCCGCGCGTCGCGGATCCGGGGCTTGATCATGCTACGCCACCATCGCAGCTTCCTTAGGCCAATCCCGCCAATCATCCTGCCCGCCGCTTTGGCGCTTGCCGGGCTCGTCGCGAGCCCTGTCGCGTCGCGCGCGCAACAGGTCCCGATGGTCATTTCCGGAATTGGCCCCGCGCAAGCCGCGCCGCCGGCGCCAGACGCCGAAAGAACGCCGGGCGCCTACGGCGGCGGCTTCCTCGAATATCTGGTGACGGGCTATTCCGGCGTCGCGGCGCGCTACAACACGCCGGGGGAGCAAGCCCGGCCGATCGTCCGAAACCCGCCCGCGGCGTCCGCCGATGCCGTGACGCGGCTCGCCGCGCTTGGCCCGGGCGACGCGCCGGCCGAGCCGCGCGAGGTCCCGGATGCGCAATTCCGCCGGCAGGAAGTGGCCTACGACGGTCGCGAGCGGCCCGGCACGATCATCATCGACACGCCGGACAAATTCCTCTTTCTCGTCGAGCCCAACGGGCGCGCGCTGCGCTATGGCGTCGGCGTCGGACGGCCCGGATTCGAATGGGCGGGCGTCAAGACGGTCAGCCGCAAGGCGGAGTGGCCGGGCTGGACGCCGCCCGCCGAAATGCTGCTGCGGCGCCCCGAACTGCCGGACCACATGGACGGCGGGCCCGGCAACCCGCTCGGCGCCCGCGCCCTCTATCTCGGTTCGTCGATGTATCGCATCCACGGCACCAACGAGCCCTGGACGATCGGCAAGAACGTGTCGTCCGGCTGCATCCGCATGATGAACCAGGACGTCATCGACCTCTACAACCGGGTGCCGGTGGGCGCCAGGGTGGTCGTCATCTGACCCGGCGGCTCAGCCGCTCCGGTCTTGGACCGAAGCGGCTGTCTTGTCGGCCGAATCAGGTGTCATAGCCGCCGTCGCTTCCGCCGTCGCCGCCGCCAAGATCGGAATCGTCATACGAGGCGTCCTGGGCGTCGTCCTGATCCTGGTCCTGGTCCTGCAGCACATCCTGCGCGTGCTGGCCGGCCGCATCGGGCGCGCTCTCGTAGAAATTGTTGACCACCTCGCCGCCGCCCAATCCGCCGCCGAGGCCGCCAAGGCCATAACCGCCCATGTGGCCGCCGAACAGGTTGCCGAGCGAATGCGCGAGCACCATGCCGCCGGCGACGCCGGCCGCCGTTGTCAACGCGTTCTGCATGAAGCCGCCGCCGGAGGACGGCGCCGCCGCCTGCTGGCCGCCCCACGGTCCCGCCTGAGGCGGCGGGGGCGCGTAGGCGGGCTGGCGTTGATAGCCGGGATCGGGCGCGTATGCGCGGGACGCGGGGCTTGGCTCGTAGCTCGGGCGGGGCGGCGCCGGGGCGGGCTGGCCGCCGCCGAACAGCGATCGGCCGATATTGCCAAGGAAGCTGGTTTCCTCCGGCGGCGCGGTCTGAGCTTTGACCTGCGCTTCGAGCTCGGCGAGGCGTCGGCTGGCGTTTTCCAGCGCCTGCTGCTGCACCAGCACCGTTTGCGAGAGAACGTAGGGCGCGTGCGGCTGCGCGCGAACCGCCTCGGCGATGAAAGCCTCCGCCTGCGGATCGCGCGGCGCCGAGCCGGCCGCGCCGACGCGTTCGAACAGGCCGGCGAGCATTTGGCGTTCTTCGGGGGTCATAAGGGTCTCCATTCGGGGCGATGAGCCCGCGCAGACCATATGGGCGGGCTTGGCGGCGATCCAAGGAGGGCGCCGGGTGAAATATCGGCAATGCGCGGAAGCCTCGCGCAGCGGCGAAAAGACGGCCAGGTCTCGATTGCGGCGTCCTTGTGGCTTTTGCGCGGCCGACGGCGACGCCCGCGAAGCGCTCGTCGTTTGACGAAGGCGAAGCCGAATCCTTTACCGGCGCTCGTCGAGGCTGGCTGGCGCGGGCGGCGCGAAGGAAGCAGCAGGCCGCCGGCTTCGATGAATGGCGAAATTGTTGCGCTGATCCGACAGGCCTTGCGCGGCCCGCAACGCGCCATTGTCCCACACATAGAACTGGTAGTCCTGCTGGCGCAGCAAGGTCTCTACATCGGCGATGGTGTGACGGTTTCGCCTGAGATAGTTTGCGTCGATTTCCAGCAGCATCGTGGGTTTGAAGCGGCTGATCGTGTCGAGCCCGCCCTCCAGAACCCGAAGCTCCGCGCCTTCCACGTCGCATTTGATGAAGTCGCAGGCCGCGACGCCGCGCTCCCTCACGAAGCCGTCGAGGGTCTTCACCGCGACGGTTTCGGCGAGGCCGGGTCGGCCGTCCGCCGCCTCGCCGAGATGCGCCAGCGCGACGCCGAGGCCGCCATGACGCTTCACCGGAATGGTCAGGGTGAGCGCGCCGGGCGCTTCCGCGAGCGCGCATTGGGTGATGTGCACGTTGCGCAGCCGCAACAGAAAGCGCGCGTTGCGCAAGCCCTGGCAGGTGATGGCCGAAGGCTCGAAAGCATAAACGCTTCCGGATTCGCCGACGATCGGCGAAAGCAGCCGCGAATAGTGCCCGTAGTTGGCCCCTATATCGAAACACGTCATGCCGGTCGTCACCAACTGCGGCAACGCCTCGACCTCACGCTCGTAGTGCGGACGAAACAGGAAGTTCATCAGGCGAGGCGCCTGGGTGATCGCGCGATAGGGGGAATCGCCGACGCGGCGACGCAGCGTCTCGCGAAGCGAGAATCCTCGCGCGCCGCCGTCGTCTGTCGTCGTCTTCAAATTCCGTCGATCCGGCACGGCGCGTTTCGCTCGTCAGTCGAGCAGTCGATAGGCGGGCAGCGTCAGGAATTCCTCGAAGTCGCGGCTCAGCGACATGTCGGAAAACAGCCGGATCGCCTCGTCGAAGCGTCCCGATTCAAACGCCGCGGCTCCGACGCTGTCGCGCACTTTTCCCATCTCGTCGGCGAACGTTGCCTTGAACAGTTCCGGCGTCACCACGCGGCCGTCGTCGAGGCGGGCGCCGAGCTTCAGCCATTGCCAGATCTGGGCGCGCGAAATCTCCGCCGTCGCCGCGTCCTCCATCAGGTTGTAAAGCGGCACGGCGCCGCGGCCGCGCAGCCACGCCTCGATATACTGGACGCCGACCCGGATGTTTTCGCGCAGCCCCGCCTCGGTGCGCACGCCCTCGTGGACTTCAAGCAGCGCTTCGCGCGTGACGTGAACGTCGTCGCGCTTCACCTCGAGCTGGTTGGGGCCGGGCATCAGCCGGTCGAACACCTCGCGCGCGATGGGCACGAGATCGGGATGGGCGACCCAGGTGCCGTCGTGGCCGTTGGCCGCCTCGCGCTCCTTGTCGGCGCGCACCTTGGCGAAGGCGGCCTCATTGGCGCTCCGATCGCCCTTGACCGGGATTTGCGCGGCCATGCCGCCCATCGCGAACGCTCCGCGACGGTGGCACGTCTGGATCAGCAGAAGCGAATAGGTGGCGAGGAACGCCTTGCCCATCGTCATCGCCGAGCGGTCGGGAGTGAGGAACGCCGGGTTCTTGCCGAGCCGCTTGATGAACGAGAAGATATAGTCCCAACGGCCGCAGTTGAGGCCGGCCATGTGCGCGCGGAGCTCGTAGATGATTTCGTGCATTTCAAAGGCGGCGGGCAGGGTTTCGATCAGCACCGTCGCCTTGAACGTCCCGAGGGGAATGCCGAGCCTCTCCTGGGCGAAAACAAACACCTCGTTCCATAGCCGCGCCTCGAGATGGCTCTCCAGCTTGGGCAGGTAGAATGCCGGCGTTGCGCTGGCCGCGATCTGTGTCCTGGCGTTGTGGAAGACATAGAGGCCGAAGTCGAACAGCGACGCCGAAATCTCCTCGCCGTCGACCGTGACGTGGCGCTCGGGCAGGTGCCAGCCGCGCGGGCGGACGATCAACACCGCGGGGTCGGCGGCGAGCCTGTAGCTCTTGCCGCTGCCTGCGTCGGTGAAATCGATTTGACCCGCCCAGCGGTCCTTGAGATTGATCTGGCCCTCGATCAGATTGGCGTAGACCGGCGAGGTGGCGTCTTCGAAATCGGCCATGAACACGCTGGCGCCGGAATTCAGCGCATTGACGATCATTTTGCGATCGACCGGGCCGGTGATCTCGACGCGGCGGTCGAGGAGATCGTCGGGAATGGGCGCGACCCGCCAATCGCCTTCGCGAATGGCGCGGGTCTCGGGCAGAAAATCCGGCGTCTCGCCTGCGTCGAACAGCTTCTGGCGCGCCATCCGCCGCGCCAGCAATTCGCGCCGGCGCGCGTCGAAACGTCGGTGCAGGTCGGCGAGAAAGGCGAGGGCGGCCGGCGTCAGTATTTCGTCAAACCGCGGTCCCTGTGCGCCGACAACGGCGACGCCGGCGGACGGATCGATCAGGGTGGAAACATTCATCGCGGCCCTCTTGACTGCTGCGGACGCAGGGTCTGGCAGTCGTATAGACCATTTTGCCGCGATTGGGAGAGCCGGCCGCTTCACGAAATCCGGATACGGCCATCGATTCTTCGGCCGGCTCTATCCGCCTTATCGACGCATTCTCGCCCTGGTGGCGCGCGAACGCGCCAGGTGAGGCGTCGGGTCTTCGTCGAGCGGGCGCGCGGTGAAGTCGACGAGGTCCTGCCGGGAAAGCCCGATGTCGCGCAGCTCATATTCCGAAAGTCCGGCAAGCTGGGCGAGCGTGCGCCGCGCCGTCACCACACGCGCCGGCCATAGCACCGCGCGCATGATCGCGGCGCCGAGCGCGCGCGCCAGCCGAGCCTGGTCGTGACGGTCGTTGGGGCAGGCGGCAAAACCGGTCATCGTAGCCTCCTTCGGGCAAAGCATCCCCGCTCGCGCTCCGGGGGGCGCGTCAGTCGGGTTCGTCGGGTTGATGGCGAGACAATGCAGGATTTGTATTGATCGGTCCAACGAATGTTTGTAGAGTAATCAATCACATTTCGGGATCATTGCCGTGCTCGACACCGACCAGTTGCGCTCCTTTCTCGCCATCGTCGACGCCGGGTCTTTCACACGCGCCGCCGAGCGCGTGCACAAGACCCAGTCGGCCGTCTCGATGCATGTCCGGCGGCTCGAAGAGCAGCTTGGCTGTGCGCTGTTTGTGAAGCAGGGGCGCGGCGCGCGCCTGTCGCAGGAGGGCGAAAAGCTGATCGATTTTGCGCGCCGCATCATGCAGATCGAGGCCGGCGCCGTCGCCGCGCTGTCGCGCAAGGGCCTGAGCGGGCGGGTTCGGCTTGGCATCCCGGACGATTACGCTGAATTCTTCCTCGCCGACATTCTGAGCCTGTTCTATCAGCATCATCCGGGCGTCGAGGTTTCCGTCGTGTGCGAGAACTCGGTCGGCCTCGCCGCTCAGTTGCGCGCCGGCGCGCTCGACCTTGCGGTGGTGACCGACGGCGAGGGCGTCGAAAACATCGAGCCCATTCGCGAGGAGCAATTGGTGTGGGTGGCGTCGCGGCGATACCAGGTCGATCCGGCGCTTCCGCTTTCGCTCGCGATGGGCAGTCCGACCTGCATCTGGCGCCGTATCGCGGAGCAGGCGCTTGGCGCCAGCAATCGCGCGACGCGCAGCCTCCTCGTCTCCAAGAATTTTTCGGCGATCGGGCCGGTCGTGCGCGCCGGTCTCGCGGTGACGGTGCTGCCGCGCGACGCGGTGCCCGCCGACTTGCGCATTCTCGGCGCGGAGGCGGGCTTGCCGCCGCTGGCCAGCTCACGCATGGGCTTGATCCATGCGCCGGGCGAGCCTTCCGCCGAGGCCGCGGCGCTGGCCGACGCGATCCGCGCGACCGCCGGCAGGATGAAGCAGGCGGCCTAGCGGCGAACCGGGCGAACGGGGGAACAGCGTTCTCTGCGCCGTGGTTCGCCATCGCGAGCGCGCGGGTCATGGCGGCCGGCCTCGGCAATCGGCTATGTTCGCCCTGCAAACAATTGAACAACGCAACGATCGAGAGGGGGCCTATGGACTGGCGCTGGTATCTGTCCGCCGCATCCGACATCGCGCAAGTCGTGATCTGCGTCTTCCTGATCGGCGCGGGGTCGCTCTATTTCTGGTCGAAGCGATCCCGACGCGTCAGGTTGGAGAGGCATCTGGAGACCGTGCGGCGCAATGCGGAAACGCGGGGAGGGCGGGGCAACGGCGCGCGAGGCGTCGCAGAGCTCATGGGCGCTTGTCTGATGACCGAGGCGCAGATTCTGGACGCGGCGTATTCCAGCGGCAAGATTGCCTCGTGGGTCGTGGTCGACGAAGAGACGGGACGCGCCGGCAGTCTGCAGTTCCGCATCAGCGAAAGAGCGTGGCGGAAAATCAAGAGCGGAAAATAGAATGTCGGCGTCTGCGCCTCCGAGATCGGACGCCGCCGAACGCGTAGCCGTCATCGCTTGTCGGCGATCGCCGCCCAGCCCCATTCCAGCAACGGGAGCGCCTGCCGCGCGAAGGCGAGGAGATCGTCGACGAGAGCGGGCGAGGCGAGCCGCGCCGGGTCGATCGGCCTGGCCCCGACATGCGACTTGCGCATCACCGCGGCGGCGCTCGCCGGCTCGGCGACCGTCTCGAAACCGCGCGGCAGGCGCTTGAGGCTCTCTTGCTCGCGGAGCCTGACCTGCGCCTTGTCCAACGTTTTGACTATCTTGTCATAGGCTTTGGGCGCCCGCACGATGGCGCGGCGCATCGCAGAGAGCTGGTCGGGTTCGGGATGATAGAAGCCGGCGGCGGCGAAACATTCGTCGGGCGCGACATGAATGTACAGAAAGTCCCGCGTCATCCTTGGCGCCGCCGCGCGTCAGGACGGCTCCGGCATGCGTCTTGTAAGGGCTCTTGTCCTTGGAAAAGCGGATGTCGCGGTTGAGTCGGAACAGCGAAGCCTTGCGGTCGCCCCTCAGCGGAATGCCGGATTTGGCGAAGGCCGAGGCAAGGTCCTCGACGAGATCGCCGAACGGCGCCTTGATTTGCGCTTCGTAGGTTGCACGGTTCTCCTCGAACCATTCGCGGGTTTGATGGAAGGCGAGCGCCTTGAAGAACGGCAGGGCGTCCGGCCCGAATCCCTGGAAGCTCATGCGCGCTTGGCCTCCGGCGCTCCTTGCGGGAAGGGCCCGCCGCAGGCCCAGTCGAGAAGCTCAGCGGTGTGAATGATCGGAATCGACGTTCCCCCGGCGATTTGCGTGATGCAGCCGATATTGCCGGCGGCGATGACGTCCGGCTTCAGCCGTTCGATATTGGCGACCTTGCGGCTCCGCAATTGTCCGGCGATCTCCGGCTGCAGGATATTGTATGTGCCCGCCGACCCGCAGCAAATATGGCCTTCGGGCACGTCGCGCACGACATAGCCGGCGCGCCTCAGCAGGGCCTTGGGCTCCACTGTGATCTTCTGGCCATGCTGCATCGAACAGGCCGAATGGTAGGCGACGACCAGCTTGTTCGGATTGGTGAAGGGCAGATCGAGACCGTTGAGATATTCCGTGATGTCTTTGGCGAGCGCCGACACGCGCGCCGCTTTTTCCGCATAGAGCGGGTCGCCACGGAACATGAAGCCATAGTCCTTGATCGTCGTGCCGCAGCCGGACGCCGTGACGAGGATCGCCTCGAGGCCGCCGTTGTCGATTTCGCGCATCCAGGCGTCGATGTTGACGCGCGCCTGGCCGAGCGCGCGATCCTCCAGCCCCATGTGATGGACCAGCGAACCGCAACAGCCCTCGCCTTCGGCAAGCACCACGTCGACGCCGGCGCGGTTGAGCAGCCGGATCGTCGCGGCGTTGATCCGCGGCGCCAGCACGGCCTGCGCGCAGCCGGTCAGCAGCGCGACGCGGCGGCGGGCGTCGCTCGCCGCGGCGGCGAAAACGCCGGGCCCCGCGGTCGCGACGCGTGGAGGCAGGCGCGCCGGGGCGAGCGCGAGCATGGCGACGAGTCGCGCGCCGAGCCGCGGAACGCGCGCCACCAGCGGCGCCAGAGGACGGCCGAGCCGCGCAAGCACCAGCGCCGCGCGAAACAGACTGCGCGACGGGAGGACCCGCGCGAGGACGGCGCGTAGCGCGCGGTCGACGAGCGGGCGCTTGTAACTCGCCTCGATGTAAGCGCGTGCGTGATCGACCAGATGCATGTAGTGGACGCCCGACGGGCATGTCGTCATGCAGGACAGGCATGAAAGACAACGGTCGATATGTTTGACGACCTCCGCCGTGGCCGGGCGGTCGTTCTCGAGCATGTCCTTGATCAGGTAGATGCGCCCGCGCGGGCTGTCGAGTTCGTCGCCGAGCAACAGATAGGTCGGGCAGGTCGCCGTGCAGAAACCGCAGTGAACGCAGGAGCGCAGGATTTTTTCCGACGCCCGCATATGCGGGTCGGCGAGCAGGGCGGACGAGAAGTTGGTCTGCATCGCGTCTCACACCCCCGCGTACATGCGCCCCGGATTGATGACGCCGTCCGGATCGAAGCTCTGCTTGACGCCCCTGGTGATCCGCATCAGCGGCGCGGAAAGCGGCTCGAACACATCGATGCTGGCGCGCAGCGAGTCCGGCGCGCGAACCAGCGTGGCGTGCCCGCCGAACGACGCCAGCGCCTTGCGGATCACGGCGGCCGTATCCGCCGAGGCTTCGGCGCTCAGCCAGACGAGACCGCCGCCCCAGTCGTAGAAATGCGCATGGGCGCGCGCGCCGACCCGCTCGACGAAATCGGCGGCCCTCGACGGCGCGAGGCTGATCCGCCAGATCGCATGTTCGCTCGGGCTGGCGATGAACGTCGCGTCGCGGATGGCGCGCCACAGGCGTTGCGATACGTCGCCCTCGAGGGCGTGTTTCGCGCCAAACGGCGCCAGCAGGCCGAGCAGCGCCGCGACGCGGTAGTCGACGGAGTTGCGAAAGCCTTCGACGCGCACCAGGGTGCGCGGAAACTCGCGCCCCATGCCAGCCGAAATATGCGCCGCGCCGCTGACGCCGAAGGGCGAGCCGAGCGCCGCGGACAGGGCTTCGATGGCGCGGCGGTCGTCGAGGCGCCGAATGACGATGCTCGCTTCGCATTCGGGCTTCGGCAGCAGTTTGAACGTCGCCTGCGTCACCAGTCCGAGGGTTCCGTGCGCGCCACAGTTCAGCTTGACCAGATCGAGTCCCGTGACGTTCTTCATCACCCGGCCGCCGCAGGCGACGATCTCGCCGCGGCCGTTGACGAGCCGCAGCCCGATCAGCGCATCGCGCGCCGCGCCGGCGCTGATGCGGCGAGGACCGGAAATGTTGCCCGCGACCAGTCCGCCGATCGTCGGCTCGCCCGAGGTTCCATAGAGGTCGCGGTGATCCATCGGTTCGAACGGCAACATTTGCCCGCGTTGCCCGATCACCGCCTCGACCGCCTCGACCGCCATGCCGGCTTGCGCGCAGACCACCATTTCGGCAGGCTCATAGAACACGATTCCTGACATCTGCGCGGTGGCGAGCTTGACGTTCGCCGCGGCGGGGCGGCCGAGCCCGGCGCGTGTGCCGCCGCCGGCGATGTCGAGCTTGTCGCCCTTGGCGCGCGCTTCCGACACGAGCTCAGCGGCCTCCACCTCGGAGGCTGGCGTCAGCTTCCGCGCCACGTCTTGCGTCATTCCGAAACTCTTCCCGCCAGGGGAAAGACCTTTGCCGGATTGAGCCGCCAGTCGGGGTCGAAAACCGCCCGCACGCGCATTTGCTGCGCAAGGTCCTGGCGGCTGAATTGGTGGGTCATCAGGTCGCGCTTTTCGATTCCCACCCCGTGCTCGCCGGTGAGGCAACCGCCGAGGTCGACGCAAAGTTTGAGCAATTCGGCGCCCGCCGCCTCGGCCTTGGCCTGTTCGGCCTCGTCATTGACGTTGTAGAGGACCAGCGGATGCATGTTGCCATCGCCGGCGTGAAACACATTGGCGACGCGCAGGCCGTAGGAGGCGACGATTTCGCCCGTGCGCCGCAACGCTTCGGGCAATCGACCGGTCGGCACCGTGCCGTCCATGCAGATATAGTCGGCGATCCGGCCGGTTGCGCCAAATGCCGATTTGCGGCCCTTCCAGATCAGCGCGCTCTCCATCGCCGACATCGATTCGCGGATGACTCTTCACGCCGTGCGTCCTGGCGATCGCGGTGATCTTGCCCAGCTGCGCCTCCATTTCCGGTTCGGAGCCTTCGACCTCGATGATCAGCATCGCTTCGACGTCGAGGGGGTAGCCGGCATGGGCGAAGCCTTCGCAAATCTCGATCGCCAGCTTGTCCATATATTCCATCGCCACCGGCACCACGCCGGCGCCGATGATCGCGGCGACGCATTGTCCCGCCGCATCGGCCGAGTCGAAGCCGAACAGCACCGGGCGCGCGCCCTCGGCGGCGCGCAGCAGCCGGACCGTCGCCTCGGTCACGATGCCCAATTGCCCTTCGGAGCCGATCGTCAGCCCAAGCAGATCGAGCCCGCCGGCGTCGAGATGCGAGCCGCCGAGTTCGATAATGTCGCCGTCGAGCGTGACGAGCTTGACGCCCAGAATGTTATTGGTCGTCACGCCATACTTGAGGCAATGCGCGCCGCCCGAATTCATCCCGATGTTGCCGCCGATGGTGCAGGCGAGCTGTGAGGACGGGTCGGGAGCGTAAAAGAACCCGTCGGCAGCGACCGCCTCGGAAATCGCCAGATTGGTGACGCCGGCCTGCACGCGGGCGTAGCGGTCGGGTAGGTTGACCTCCAGAATCCGGCTCATTTTTGAAAGGCCGACGACGATCGCATCTTCCTGCGGGATGGCGCCGCCGGAAAGCGACGTGCCGGCGCCGCGCGGCACGACATAGACGCCGGCGTCACGGCAATATTTGAGGACGCGCGCCACTTCGTCGGTCGAGGTCGGCAGCGCGACGGCGAGCGGCAGACGGCGGTAGGCGGTCAGCGCGTCGGTTTCGAAGGGCCGGCGCTCGTCCTCTTCGGTGATCAGCGACCCGGCCGGCAACAGAGCAGCGAGCCCGGCGAGGATCGAGTCTCGCCGCGCCAGGATGCCGGGCTCGGGCGTTGGAAACGCGATTTGCGACACGGCGACACCCCCTGACGAAGTCAAATCCCGGCATGCTTCCCGACGATGGCGCGAGTCGACGCGGGTTTCACACCAGCACCGGCATCGCCGCCATGCCCGCCGAGCCGAAAACGCGGCGATAGCGCTCGATCTCATCGGGCGGCCCGAGCATCTTGTTGGGATTGTCGGACAGCTTGACCGCCGGCCGCCCGTCGGCCTCGGCGACCTTGCAGACGATCGAGATCGACCGCAGGTCGCCATCGACGCCGGCCGGGGCGCAACCGATGAAATCATTGGTCAGGTTGGTGCCCCAGCCGATCGACAGGTTGACGAGGCCGCGCAGGCCGCGCGCCGCCTCCTCGATCGAATCGATGTCCATCCCGTCCGACAGCACCATGAGCTTGTCGCGAGGGTCGCGCCCGCGCGACCGCCACCAGGCGATCAACTCCATGGCGCCGGCGACCGGGGGCTTCGAATCGGGACGCGCGCCCTTCCAGTCGGCGACCCAGTCGGGCGCCTGCTCGAGAAAGGCGGTCGTGCCGAAACAATCGGGCAGCACGACAAGCAGATTGCCGTCGTACATTTTGGCCCAGTCGCGCAACACGTCATAGGGGGCGTCGCGCAGCGCCTCATCGCTGTCCGCCACCGCCGCGTAGACCATCGGCAATTCATGCGCGTTGGTGCCGATGGCCTCCAGGCCGGTGTCCATCGCGTGTTTGATGTTGGACGTGCCCACGAAGCTTTCGCCGAGCCCCTCCTGCATCGCCTCGACGCACCATCGTTGCCACAGGAAGCTATGCCGGCGGCGAGTGCCGAAATCCGAGATGCGCAGCGGACCCTCGCGCGCCAGAACGCGCAGCCGCTCCACTTTGAGCCACAGCTTGGCCTTGGCGCGGGCGTAAAGAACGTCGAGGTCGAACCGGCTCATGAAACGCATCGCGGCGCGCGCGCGCAACTCGTTGATAATGGCGAGCGCCGGGATTTCCCACATCGTGGTCTGCGTCCACGGGCCCTCGAAGCGCAGCTCGTACTGACCGTCGCGGCGCACCAGCTCATATTCGGGCAGGCGGAAATTGACCAGCCATTCCATGAACGCGGGTTCGAAAATCTGCGTGGCGCCGTAAAAGGTGTTGCCGGCCAGCCAGATCAATTCGTTCTTGGCGAGGCGCAGCGAGCGCGCGTGATCGAGCTGGTCGGTCAATTCGCGCTCGTCGACGATCTCGGCGAGCCGCACGGCGGGGGCCCGGTTGATCAGCTCGAAGGTCACCTTGCGCTGGCCATGCATCTTCCAGATCATTTGCAGCATCAACAGCTTATAGAAATCCGTGTCGAGCAGCGTGCGCACGATCGGGTCGATGCGGAAGGCGTGGTCGTAGACGCGGGTGGCGAGGTCCGGGATCATGGCGGGGAACCTAGAGGGTCGGGCGGGAGACGACAAGGGACCGCTGCTGATTGACCGGGGCCGCAGGCGATCTCACCTGGCCGACTTTCTAGGGCGCCAAGGCAACACCGTACGGCTCGGCCAGTCGCCAGAACCAATCCACGTCAAGGTCCGCTTCGCGCTCCGCCACTTCAACCGGTTCGGGCGGATGATCGAAAAGCGCGTAGCAGAGCTGTTCGTCATCATGACGAGCGTAGTACGCAATGCCGTCAACATTCGCCGGATGAGCGCGCAACGCCTCTGACCAAGCTTGGGGGACGTCGTATGGCAGTCCGCCATGGGTCACCTCGGCGGTGGCTTCGACGCGTGCGAGGCCGGGTCCGCCGAGCTTGATCAGGGTGAGAGGCCGCAGGACGCGCAGCCGCGCATAGGCTTTGCTCGCCAGGAAGTCGGCCGCCAACAGCGTGCGACCCGGCTGCCGCAAGAAGGTCTCGGCGAACGCGCCGGCCGGATAATTGGCGGCATAGAGCACGCCGTACCCACCGTTGGGCGCGTTCAAGCGCCCGCCGAGGCCGCGGTCGAAGAACAGGGGCTCATGCTTGGCTGTATGGAACCGATGGAGGAACTCGCCCACAGCTAAGTGAGCAAGGAGCGGGTCGCGCCTTGCAAGGTCGGCCGGCGGACCCGGCGCCGTCACGCTCCCTGCTGACCCATGCGCCGCGCCGCCTCGACAACGATCTCGACCTCGCCGGTCTTCAGAAGGTCGATTGGCTTACGGCCGTCCAACCTGCTTTCGGGGCTGACTAGGAAATTCAGCACCGACCAAGGATTCTTCGTCGGCAGCGCGTCGCAAACCTCTTTCAATCCCGCGACGACCGTGCCGTCCCGGTTGAACTGAACCGTCGGGTATCGTCGGCGATTGCTTGGGCCCGGCACCGCCAATAGCGTGCCCTCCCGCACCCTCCGGTCGATGCGTTGTCGCGAGACCCCTCTCATTAGGGTGCGAACCTCTTCCAGATCGTAAGCGCCGCCGGCGTTCCGCAAATCCTCCTGGGCGATCTTCACGCCTCTCAGCAACGCGCGTGCGCGCGCGTCCGGCTCGAACGCCGATTTATCCACGACGGCCGTCTTGGCGGCGGACCGAGGCTTGCTTTGCGCCGCGTGAGCGTTGGTCATGACATTCTCCTGCGGGAGAAATGGGCGCACTTCGCCAATATGTCAACTTCGACAATCTCGACAATATATTGTCAAAGGCGGTCGGTGCGCCAAATACAGCGGATTCGTGGTTTGCGCCCATGCCACCGACCAGACAGGCGGCGGTCGTTGAGGGCATCGCCCTCGCACCGGGGAAATTCCGCGCGGTCACCAAGCGTCTCCAACGGTTGGTCCAAGCCCCGCTCGTCCGCTTGAAACCCCAGCTCGGCTGGTCCAATGTCGCCGTCGCATTTTGGAATCAAGGACCTGGATTTGCCCGCCGCCGCCGCAGCCCCGGATCGCCCCCCGATTCGGGTCGGATTGTTTGTGACTTGCCTCGTCGATCTGATCCGACCGAGCATCGGCTTCGCCGCCGTCAAGCTGCTGGAGGACGCCGGCTGCTACGTGTTCGTGCCGAGCCAGACATGCTGCGGGCAACCGGCGTACAACTCGGGCGATCGCGCCGCGACGAAGGACATCGCGCGCCAGACCATCGCCGCATTCGAGGCGTGCGACTATGTCGTCGCGCCGAGCGGCTCATGCGCCGGCATGCTCGCCAAGCATTATCCTGAACTTTTCGCCGACGAGCCGGACCTCGCGCGCAAGGCTGTCGCCTTCGCAGGCAAGTGCTTCGAGCTCGTCAGTTTTCTCGTCGACGTGCTGAAGGTGACCAAGGTTTCAGCGCGCTACGACGGCGACGTCGCCTACCACGATTCCTGCTCGGGCCTGCGGGAGCTGGGCGTCGCGAGCCAGCCGCGCCAGCTTCTGGCGACCGTCGAGGGCTTGCGGCTCGTCGAACTGAGCGGCGCGGACATCTGCTGCGGATTCGGAGGCACGTTCGCCGTCAAATACGGAGAAATATCCAACGCAATCGTCGCGCAGAAAACCGCCAATGTCGTTGCGAGCGGGGCCGCGACCCTGCTTGCCGGCGATCTCGGCTGCCTGATGAACATGGCGGGCAAGCTGCAGCGCGAAGGGAGCAATGTCAGCGTGCGTCATGTCGCCGAAGTGCTGTCGGGAATGACCGGAGAGGCGGCGATCGGCGCGCCCCAGACGCGGGGGGCGCGAGGTTGACCGAGGCCGTGACATCTTCGCATTTCAAGGAAAACGCCCATGTCGCGCTGCAAGATGCAGCGCTGCAGAAGGCGCTGCTGCATGTGCGCGGCAATTTCATCGGCAAGCGCGCCAAGGCCGTCGCACGCCTGCCCGAGTTCGAGGCGTTGCGCGACAGCGCGCGCGACATCAAGGATCACACCCTCGCCAATCTCGATCTTTACCTCGAGGCTTACGAGGCGCGGGTCGTCGAAGCCGGTGGTCGCGTTCACTACGCCGCGACGGCCAAGGACGGCGCGGATCTGGTGCTCGAAATCTGCCGGGCGCACGGCGCGAAGGCCGTGACCAAGGGCAAATCGATGATCTCGGAGGAGATGGGCCTCAACGCGGCGCTCGAAGCGGCGGGCATCGAGCCGATCGAGACGGACCTTGGCGAGTATATCATCCAGCTGCGGGGCGAGACGCCTTCGCATATCATCGCCCCCGCGGTGCATCTGAACAAGGAGCAGGTCGCCGAGAATTTCCGGCGCGCTCATCAGGACCTGCCGAGGGATCGCGATCTGTCGCGGCCGGAACAGTTGCTTACCGAGGCGCGCGGCGTCCTGCGCGCGAAATTCCTCTCGGCCGACGTCGGCGTCACCGGCGCCAACTTCCTGGTCGCCGAGACCGGCGCGTCGATCATCGTCACCAACGAAGGCAATGGCGATCTCACCCAGATCCTGCCCAAGGTTCACATCGTCATCGCGTCGCTCGAAAAGATCGTGCCGACGCTGGAGGACGCGTCGCAATTGCTGCGCGTCCTGGCGCGTTCGGCGACCGGTCAGGACATGTCGGTCTACACCACGTTGTCCACCGGGCCGCGCCGCGCCGGCGATCCCGACGGACCCGAAGAATATCATGTGATCCTGCTCGACAATGGCCGCTCGGCGATGCTGGGCGGCGATTTCGAGGATATGCTGCGCTGCATCCGCTGCGGCGCGTGCATGAACCACTGCCCGGTCTATCAGGTGGTTGGCGGCCACGCCTACGGCTCGGTTTATCCGGGGCCGATGGGCGCGGTGCTGACGCCCTCGCTGGTCGGCGTCGCGCAAGGCGGCCAGTTGCCGAACGCGTCGACCTTTTGCGGACGCTGCGAGGCGGTCTGCCCGGTGCGGATTCCACTGCCCAACATGATGCGTCATTGGCGCGAGCGCGAGTTCGAACGGCGCTTGTCGCCGGCGACGATGCGTTACGGCGTCGGGTTCTGGGCGTTCTTCGCTAAGCGTCCGGCCCTGTACCGGCTGTCGACCGATTTCGCGATGCGCGCGCTGCATTGGTTCGGCCGCGCCAAGGGACGCTTTTCCTCGTTGCCGTTCGCCGGCGGCTGGACTCGATATCGCGATTTGCCTGCGCCGCAGGGCGCGACGTTCCAGAGTCGGTGGCGCGCCAGGAGCGGGAGGGTCGCCTGAGCGTTCGCGATGCGATTTTCGCCAATATTCGCCGCTCGCTGAATGTCACGGGCGCCGAGGCGCCGCGCCGCATGACGGTGGCCGATCGGCTCGCCGCGGCGCCCGCCGGAGTCATCCCGGAGCGCGGGCAGGGCGATGCGGCGATGCGCGCCGCGACGTTCAAGGCCGAAGCCGAGCGCGCCCAGGCGAGCGTCGCCGAAGTTGATAGCGCGGCCGATGTTCCCGGCGAGATCGCGCGCTTCCTGCGCGATGGCAACCTGCCGGCGCTCGTGCGCATGGGCGATGACCCGCGCCTCGCCGCGATGCCGTGGAGCGCCACGGCGCTCGAAATCGCCCATGGCCCGTCGGACGGCCACGATCTCAACGCGGTCAGCGCCGCCTTCGCCGCCGTCGCCGAATCCGGCACGCTGGCGCTGGCCTCCGGCCCGGACAATCCGACGACCCTGAACTTCCTACCCGACAATCACCTGGTCGTGGTGGCGGCCAGCGACATCGTCGCCGACTATGAAACCGTATGGACCAAGCTGCGCGCGCGCTACGGCAAGGGCGTGATGCCGCGCACCCTCAATCTCATCACCGGGCCTTCGCGTTCAGCCGATATCGAACAGACGCTGCTGCTGGGCGCGCATGGGCCGCGACGGCTGCATATCGTGATCGTCAGGCAGGCGTGAGCGCGCCGACACAGGAAAGCCGCCACGTCAATGACCAACCCGCGAGAGGCATGATTCGGACTTGGACACCCCGGCCATTTGCAAACTGACGACCACCTTGAAGCGGATCGCGATGGGCGGGTGGGTCGCCCTCGCGCTCGGTTGGGCAGGCGTCGCCACTGCGCAGGACTCGCCGCCGCCAGCCGATCCGGCGACTCCCGCGGCGAGCGCGTCCGCCGCCGCGGCGTCGCCAGCTCCCGCGGCCGTGCCGATTCCCGTCGATGCCGGCGCGCCCAAAACGGCGCCGCCGAAGGCGAAGAAAAAGGTCGCCCATGTTGCGCCGACGCGCGAGTCGACCCTGTCCGACGATCCGACCCCGACCCTGAAGCCGGATACGTTCTTTGCGACTGCGAAGGCGGCCGAGCGCTACGCTGCGATTGTCGAGGCCGGCGGCTGGCCGAGGATCGCCGCGCCGCTCAAGGCGGGAGCCGAGGGTCCCGAGGTGGCGATCCTGCGCAAGCGCCTCGCCGCCGAAGGCGATTTCGACGCGAGCAAGGCGATGGACGGTCCCGCGAGCGCCATCTGGGACGACGACGTCACCCAAGCGGTCAAGCATTTCCAGGCGCGGATGGGACTGCGGCAGACTGGCGAGGCGGCGGGCGCGACGCTGACGGCGATGAACGTTCCGGCAGCGACGCGCCTGAAGCAGCTGGCGTCAAGCGCGCAACGGCTGTCAGCCGTCGATTTCGCCTATGGCGATCGCTATGTCGTGGTGAACCTTCCCGCGCTTTCGGTCGAAGCGATCGAGAATGGCCGCGTCGCTCATCGCTATGTCGCGATCGTCGGCGGGGTGGAACACCAATCGCCCGAGATTTCCGCGCGCATCTCGGTCATCAACCTCAATCCGACCTGGACCGTGCCGACCTCGATCATCAAGAAAGAGATCATCCCGAAGATGCGCAAGGATCCGGGCTATCTCACCCGCTCGAAGATCCGCATCCTCGATGCAGACGGCAACGCCGTCGAACCCGAGAGCGTCGACTGGAGCACCGAGCGCGCGGTCAGTTATACGTTGCGCCAGGATTCCGGCGCGGGCAATTCCCTTGGCGCGATCCGCATCGGCATGCCCAACAAGCTCGCCGTCTATATGCATGACACGCCCTCGAAGGGCCTATTCGGCGCCGACTATCGCTTTCTGTCGCATGGCTGCGTGCGCGTGCAAGGCGTCTACGACCTCGCCGAATGGCTTCTGCAAGGCACGCCGCGCGGCGGGGGCGCGTGGGACAAGCAGGCCCTGCTCGCCAAGATCAAGGACGGCGCGCGCGAGGATATCCGGCTCGTCAAGGTCGTCCCGGTGATCTGGGTCTACCTGACCGGCTGGGCCAACGGCGACGGCGTGGCGAATTTTCGCGACGACGTCTATGGCGCCGACACGCTCAGCCAACTCACCGCGAGCGCCGCGCCCGCGTCCCCGAGCGCCGCCACGCAAACGGTTCCGACGCCCGCTTTCGGGCGGTGAAAGCGGCTGAGGCGCGGTTTGCTCCGCCAGCGATGACGAAGAGTGACGGCGTCACTGTCGCGCAGGGGTGGAACTCGTGACCTTGCAGAATCGCGTCGATCCGTTTGGCGAACTTGTCTGCACGCCGGCGCGCGGAATGCTGCTCGGCAACCGGGGCGGCAGGTTTCATCGCGAGGATCGCAGCCTCGGCCGACGCCGCTGGGCCTCCCGGCAGTGGATCGCCTGCGTCTGCGCCTTCAAGGGCCGCAAGCGCGTCGTGTGGGGCCACGGCTACACCGAACTGTTCTTTCTCGACGAAGTCACCGCCCTGGCGGCGGGTCATCGCCCGTGCTTCGAGTGTCGCCGAGCGGAGGCGGAGAAATTTCGCGCGCTGTTCGACGAGGGAAGGCGCGTGAGCGCTCCGCAAATGGACGCGGTTCTCCATCAGGAGCGGCTCGACGGTCGGGGAAAGCGTATGTGCGAACGGGCGTTCGACCAGTTGCCCGACGGCGCGATGATCGCGATGGAGGGCCGCGCCTACGCGGTTTCCGGCGGCGCGCTGTTGCCTTGGCGTTTCGAGGGATACGGCCCGGCGCGCCAACGGCCGCGCGGCGGGATCGCGCAAGTCCTGACGCCGCCCTCTATCCTGCGCGTGCTCGCCGCCGGCTATCGGCCGCGATGGGCGGACGCCGCCGCGGCCTGACTGGCGGGCGCTCTACTGCGCCGCCTCCCGGGTGGTCGGGAAGGCGACTTCCACCAGCGTTCCCTGCTCCTTGCGGCTCTTGATCGTAAAACCGGCCCGATTGGCTTCGACCAAAGCCTTGGTCAGCGGCAGCCCGAGGCCCGTGCCTCGAGTCGGGCGCGTGGTGGCGATCTGCCGGAACGGCTCGAGCGCGGCGCCGAGTTCGGCCTCGCTCATGCCGATGCCGGTGTCGCGCACGCGGATCACCGCCAGACCGGAATCGCTGACGGCGGTCGAGACGATGACTTGTCCGCCCGGTTCGTTGAACTTCACTGCGTTGGACATCAGATTGAGCATGATTTGGCGCAGCGAGCGCTCGTCTGCGATGACCCGCGGAAGCTTGTCGAACAGCGAAAGACGCATGATGATCCGCTCGTGCGCGGCCTGCGGCTGCATCAGCGAGACGCACTCCTGAATGACCCGGTTGGCGTCGACCGCCGCGAAGGTCAGTTCGAGCTTGCCGGCTTCGATCTTCGACAGATCGAGCAGGTCATTGATGAGGCTCATCACATGCGCGCCGGACGCATGGATGTCCTTGACATATTCCTTGTAGCGATCGTTGCCGACCGGGCCGAACCGCTCGTCGATGATGACTTCGGCAAAGCCGAGAACGGCGTTCAGCGGGGTTCTGATTTCATGGCTGATTTTGGCGAGGAATTCCGATTTCAGCGCGCTGGCCTTTTCGGCCTGTCCGCGCGCCTCCTCGAGATCGCGCTCGATGGTCTTCCACTGCGTCATGTCGCGCAGCACGGCGCAGAATTTCGCGTCGGGCGACGCGTTGAGCCGTCCCAGCGTGATGAACAGCGGAATGGCGCGGCCCTGGCGTTCGCGTCCCAGCGCCTCGCGCCCATCGTTGAGCAGCCTGGCCAGACCGCTCGTTCGCAGCCCCTCGAAATAGGCTCTGACCGGCTCGCGGCTTTCGGGCGAAAGCAAGGTCAGGAAATCTTCGCCCGCCACCTCTTTCTGATCGAAGCCGAACAACGCTTCGCCGGGCCGATTCAAGGAGAGAATTGCGCCGTGAGAATCGAGAATGGCGACGCCATCCGTCGCCGTGTCGAGCACGGCGGAGAGTTCGCGCGCCTCGCTTTCCCGGGCCCGCGCCTCCAGCTCCAGCGTGCGCATCCGCGCCGCCCAGTCCGCTTCGAGCGAGCGGCGGAAGGAGATCAGCGTCGCGGGCGCGCCGTCCCAGGCGATCGTCGCGATCTGGACGTCGACCGCGACGGCCTCGCCATCGGCGGCCACCAGCGACAAAGCGCCGTCGTCGCCCGAGGGCGCGAGCTGATCGAGCGGAAGCCCGTCGAACATCACGCTCAGTCCGGAAGCTGCGCGGAACTGTGTCAAATCCGGGTAGCCCAGCAGATCGAGCAGGGTGCGGTTGAGATAGAGCGGCTCGCCGTCGCGGGCGACGAGCGCGCCAACCGGCAGCCGATCGAGAAGGTCGGTCGCATTATGCGCCGCCGCGGCCGCGTCATCGCGGCCGGACGGCGTGCGATCGTTTCCGGCGGCCGGCGCGGCCAAGGACGACGGGTCGGCGGGGCCGAGGTCGACGACGTCGCGGGCATGACCCGGCTCCGGCCCGGCGGGCTCCCCGGACCCGCTCGATAGCGATTCGACCGGGCTCTCGCGATGATCCTTGACCTTGGCGCCAAGCGCGCGAGCGATCTCACGGAACGCGTCGCGTTCGAGCGTGGTGAGCTCGACGCTCTCACCGTCTTCCGGGCGGCGCGCGCCCGGTTCCGGCGAGAGAACGGCGCGCAGGGCGCCGGGCCTGATCGGCACGACGTTGGGGCCGCCGGCATAGGGATGGCTTGACGCGCGCGCTGGCGCGATTTCCGCGGTCGTTTCAGAATTCTCGGCTGACCGCGGCGTCGCGGGCCGTGTCGCTTCGTTGGCGGCGGGCGGCGCGCTCGACGCCGTTGCGACGATCGAGGCGGCCGGGGCGTCGGCTTCGACAGCGTGGGCATCGGCGCCCGGCGTTTTCGTCTCGGCGATCGGCCGTCTCGGTTCGAGGGGCGTGGTCTCGCCGGTCACGACGCCGAAGCCGCGATAGCCCAGAAAGTGGCGTTCGCGATCGAAGATCGGCGCGCCCGACAGAGCCACAACGATCGCCTCGGCGGAGGAATTCGCACCGACCAGCCGGGGCCACGCGAGGCGCAGCGGCCCGAAGGTTGCGCGACCAGCCAGCACCCCGGCGAATTCGCCGCTCGCGTCGAGTCCGGTGCGCGCCTTCCAGTCCCCAAGCGGTTCAGCCGCGCGCGGCGCCGCGTCGCCGACCGCGTCGACAAGCGCCTTGGCCGGCGCGTCAAAGCGCAACGGCTCCGTCGCGCTCCACACAAACCGCGCAGCGACGCTCCGCCGATCGGCTTCCGGCGGCTGCGGGTCGGCGGAGACCGGAGTTTCGGGTGGCGGCGCCGCCTCGCGCAACTCGGCCGCCTCGGCGGTCGGTTGAACGCCCGGAGGAGTCGCGGCGACGAGAAACAACTCGCCCTGCGCGTTAGTCAGCCGCGCGCAGAGCAGCGCCAATTGCAAGGGCGTCCGGTCGACGAAGAAGCGCAGGAGTTCGAGCTTCGGCGTCGCCCCGGCGGTCGAGGCGCTCGCCAGTTGACGCAGGCGCCGCGCGCCGGGGCTCGCGCCGATCATCGCGGCGGCGTTGAGCGTCTGCAGATCCCGGGTTCGAAAGAGCGCGTGCGCGGCCGGGTTGGCGAAGATGATGCACGCCGGCTCCCCGACGGCGACCAGCACCGGCGCGCCCCCGCGCAATCGCCCGGCGAAAGGCGAGCCCGCAAGCAGGCTGGCGATCGCGCCGGTTTCAGCGCCCTTGTGGTCGTTCGGGTCCATTCGCGGACTGGCATCCAGATTGATCGAGCACTCCGCGCGGGGAATGCCGCGCGGGGAGGGCAGTCGCCACCGATCGCTCAAATATTACTAAAATCCTAATGCCTTCCGGCGCGTTTCGTCCATGGCGCCGGCGGCTTGTCCTCAGGGAACGGTTAAAAATCTTTGGTGCAACGCAATATCATATTGCAACGCAACATGACATGGTGTATGCAACTCGCAGTTCGAAAAGCGCTCGAAGTCGGCGCGCCGCCAAGAGGAAGCGAAATGGTCAATCCCTCCCTACGAGATTCCCAACGAATTGCGCGATTTCGCCGCACGCAGCGTGGACCAGGCGCGCAAGGCCTTTGAGGGCTTCATTGAGGTCGCCCGCAAGGCGTCCGGCGCCGTCGACGGCGCGGCGCAGGAAGCGCAGACCGGCGCCAAGCAAGTCGGCTCGCAGATCCTTGGCATCGCCGAGCAGAACGTGAACGCCGCCTTCGATCTCGCCCACCAGCTCGCGCATGCAAAGGACCCGCAGGAGGCCTTCGCGCTTCAAAGCAAGTTCCTGAAGACGCAGCTTGATGCGCTACAGACTCAGGCGAAGGAGCTCGGAGCGCTCATCCAGAAGAGCGCCAGCCCCAAGTAAGCCTCGTTCGAACCATAGTCTCGAAGCAGTTCCCCTCAACCGAAGGATCATTCGTCATGGCAGTCGCATCCAAAAAGCCCGCTTCCACCACCACCGCCGACGTCGCGGCATTGCCGGAAGCCAAGATCGAGACGGTTGTCGAAGCCGTTCCGGCTTCCATCGACCAGATGCAAGAGAACGTTCGCAAGGCCGTTGAAAAGGGCGTCGCCGACACCCGCGCCGCCTATGCGAAAGCCAAGACCGCCGCCGAGGAGGCGACCGAGGCGCTGGAGTCGAGCTATTCGACCGCCACCAAGGGCGTCGTCGCGTTCAACACCAAAGCGCTGGACGCCCTGCGCGCCAACGCCGAAGCCAATTTTGACTTCGTCAAGGCTGTCATCAACGCCAAATCGGTTTCGGAATTCGTGACCCTGCAGAGCGAGCATGCAAGCAAGCAGGTCGAGGCGATCAACGCCCAGGCGAAGGAAATCACCGCATTGGCCCAGAAGATCGCCGCCGAATTGGTCGAGCCGATCAAGAGCCAGGTCGCCAAGACCTTCAGCCTGTCCGCCTGAGCGACCTGGGAGGCGCGGATTTGTCGGCGCGCCGCGCCGGGCCGCACGTTCCCGACCTTGCAAACAGGCTGCTTTGCCTCTAGGTTCCGCCGCGTTCCCGCCCGGGCCGCCATAGCTCAGTTGGTTAGAGCGCTAGATTGTGGATCTAGAGGTCCCCCGTTCAAGCCGGGGTGGCGGTACCACGCTGGGCCGCGCGGGTTTGGAGCGCGAGCTTCCCGCCGCGCACGCGTTTCGACGAGCGCCGCCGGCGAAATGTTTGCGAAGCCCAGGCGCGCAGCGGCGGTAGGCCACATTGGCGATGAGGTCCGGGCGCGGCCGGTTCATCAATGAAATCGGCGCGCTCGCCACGCTCATCCGCGGTCTGTCACACGGTCTTGCCGGCGAACCTGCAGAGGTCGGCGATGACGCAGGCGCCGCACCGCGGATTGCGCGCTGTGCAGGTGTAGCGTCCATGCAAGATGAGCCAGTGATGGGCGTGGCGCTTGAACCTGGCGGGCACGACTCGCTCGAGCCCCGCCTCGACCTCGGCCGGAGTCTTGCCTTTGGCGAGCGGAATGCGATTGGCGACGCGAAACACATGCGTGTCGACCGCGATCGTCTCGACGCCGAACACGACGTTGAGCACGACATTGGCGGTCTTGCGCCCGACGCCGGGCAACGCCTCGAGCGCCTCTCGCGTCGCTGGAACCGCGCCGCCATGATCGCGCAACAAGGTTCGCGACATCGCGACGATGTTTTTCGCCTTGTTCCGGTAGAGGCCGATCGTCTTGATCTTTTCGGTAAGGCCCGCCTCGCCGAGCGCCGACATTCTCTGCGGCGTGTCGGCGATGGCGAACAGGGCGCGCGTCGCCTTGTTGACCCCGGCGTCAGTCGCCTGCGCCGATAGCATCACTGCGACGAGCAGAGTGAAATCGTTGATATATTCGAGTTCGGTCTTGGGGTCCGGCATCGCCGCGGCGAGGCGCTCGAAAATCTCGGCGACGCGCGCCTGTGCGGCCCGCGACGGCGCTGCGCGCTTCGCCTCACCGCCCGGAGCCGCTGATTTTTGAGGCTTTCCTCCCGCCATCGCCGCCTTATAATCGGCGCGCGCCGGAGCGCCAAGAGCGCTCATGACCAACGCTCGCGATGCGGGGACGCACGCAATGGACGAAGTTTCGCAGGCCTACGACGCGCCATTGTTCGACGCCCGGCTGAATCCGCATCGCTCGCTCGGGCGCCGCGGATTTCGCGCGCTGATGATCGCGACTTTCGCCGCCAGCGCGCTGGTCAGCCTGCCCTTCTACCTGATGGGCGCATGGCCGGTGGTTGGTTTCATGGGGTTGGACGTTCTCGCGCTCTATCTGGCGTTTCGCGTCAATTTCCGATCGGCCCGCGCCTACGAGGAATTGCGCCTGACGCCGCTGGAGCTGCTGTTCGCGCGGGTCAGCCGGCGCGGCGCGCGCCGCGAATGGCGGTTCAATCCGTCATGGGTGCGTTTCGAGCGCCTCGACCACGAGGAGTTCGGCACGCAACGTCTGTCGCTGGTCAGCGGCGGGCGCCGCCTCGAAGTCGGCGCCTTCCTCGGGCCTGATCAAAAAGCCGATCTCGCCACGCGCTTTGCGCGCGCCTTGGCGCAGGCGCGCCGCGGTCCGAGATTCTCCGGTCCGGATTAACCTCGCGCGCCAGACTCGCGAAGCGGCGGCCGACCGCTCAAAATTCGGCCTGCCGATGCACCGCCTTTTCGACTTCGATCATCTGCCTGGGTGTGAGGCTCGCCGTCAGGGCGTCGAGTTCGGGGTCCTTGATGCCTGCCGCCTTCGCGAAGCGATTCCACGCCGCCGCCTGCACCGGATCCCTGGGAACGCCGCGACCGGCGGCGTAAAGACGCGCCAGGCGATTCTGGGCGATCGGATTGTTCTTGGCGGCCGCCTTCAGGAACAGCTTGGCGGCGCCGGCTTCGTCCTTGTTCACGCCGACGCCGTTGTACAGCATGATCGCGTATTCGACTTCGCCGGCGATGATGCCGCCGTCGGCGGCCCGCTTCAGCCAATGCGCGGCGGCGGTGATGTCGAGGGGAACGCCGCGTCCGTCGCGCAGAAGCACGCCGTAGGAATAGGCGCCGTCGTCGTCGCCCGCTTCGGCGGAACGGCGAAACAGATCGGCGGCCTTGGCGAAGTCCGGTCCGGGCGAACCGTCGCCCTCGATCGCCATGACGCCGAGATTGTACATCGCCCCGGCATGACCCTGCGCCGCCGCCTTCTCGAACAACGCCGCCGCGGCCGCACGATCCTTCGTGACGCCGGTACCGTTCAACAGCATCAGGGCGAGCGCGAAGGTCGCCTGGCGATCGCCGACGTCGGCGGCCAGACGATACCAGCGCGCCGCTTCGGCGTCGTCCTCCTTCACGCCGACGCCGTCGCGATAGATTTGACCGACCAGCGTCATCGCCGGTCCGTCCTTCGGGTCGGCGGCGATCCGTTTCATCGCTTCTCGCAGCGCCGTCACGTAAAGGCCGCGCTGGTATGCCGCGAATGCGAAATCCGGCGCGGGACCCGGGGTTGGCGTGGCGCCGGGCGCATGCACGCCGCCCGCCGCTGGCGGCATGACGACGCCGTTCGTCGAGAATTGCGCGGCGGCTGGCCCGGACGCCGCGAGCGCGATGATCGGAAGAGCGAATTGAATCTGCGCCGAGGGCATGGCGTCAGTCTGCCTGGCGCGCGAGAATCGCCCGCGCGCGCGCCAGCGCCTCGAGCGGCGCGGAGGCGCTCCAGATCGCATCGCCGAGCGCGACAAAATCAGCGCCCGCGTCGGCCAGCGGGCGAATGTCCTCCAGCGCGGCGGCGTAGGCGACGCAGGGCGGCTCGAATATCTCGGCCCACCATGCGACGCGCTCGATCGTCGCTTGGGCCGGCGGCGTGAAGCCGTCGCGCCGGGGTTCGCCGAACATCACGTAGTCGACCCCCGCTTCGCCGGCGTCCATCGCCTCATCGCGGGTGCGCAACAGGCCGGCGCCGACGATCCGTTCCGGCTTCAGGCTCGCCAGCGCCTCGCTCAGCGCAGCGTCGCCATCGCTGACATGCGCGCCATCGGCGCCGACCCTTGCCGCGAGCCTGGGGTCATTGTCGACCAGCAGGGCCGCGCCGGCGCGGGCGGCGATCTCGACGAGGCGCGCGACGATTCTGCGCGCGTCGCCCTCGGCGCCCGGCGCCAGCCGCGCCAGCACGCACGCGACGTCGCCGGCCTCCAGCGCGTCGGCCAAGGCTGGGGCGAAGGCGTCGAGATCGTCGGCGCGCAACGCCGGGGTGAACAAGTAAAGCTGGCCAGGCGGCGGGGTTGTCATGATTTTGAACCGTTGGGCGCGGATTCTGGCCAAGCAATGAGGCCAAAACATGGGCCGCGCAAGCAGCCCGCCAACCACGGAGGCGTCAAGTCCGGCCGCTTCCCGCGCGATCGCGAAAATCTGTCGGCGCGCCCGCAACGTCCACGGAACGCCGCGGCTCTTTCAGACCGGATCGTCCGTCACGCGTCGGCGGGGCGGCCAGATCAGTGTGAGGCGATCTTGCCGTCATGGCCGGCGAAGGCCGTGCGCAGACGTTCGATCTGGCTGGCGATCGGGCTTGGCTCGCCGCGGCTCGCGTAGGTCCGCGCGGCGGACAGCGACTGGTCGAGATGGACGATCCGCGCCTGCAAACGCATCGACCGCAGGCTGAGGGCGCGCAGCCGCGCCGGAAGCTCCTCGAAGAGTTCGGGCGCGCACGCCACTTCCTGCCGCGCCAGACGGACCTTGTGCTTTTCCGAGGCGGCTTGCGCCGAAGTCATATCGCCTTCGTTGACCGCGCGCTGGAGCAGCAGCCACGAGGCCAGTTGCATGAGGCGGGTGGTCAGCCGCATGCTCTCGGTCGCATAGGCCATCGCCGCGGCGCGGCGCAGCGGTCGGGATTCGTCGCGCCCCGCGCCGTCGAGATAGCTCGCCGATTCTTCGACCAGCGCCATACCCTCGGCGAACAGCGCCTTGAAGCTGCTCGATGTCGCGAGCTTTTGCACGAAGCAGATGGTCGACGACCTGGCGGAATCCGCCGACATCGAATCGCGGGGTGGTCCGAAGCGCGAAGGGCTCGATGGGGAACCGTCGAATGGGCGCGTCATGGTCAACTCTCTCGTCTTCGTCCCGCCAGCCGAACCGAAGTCGCCAAAACGGCGCGGGCCCGGCCATCCGACGAGCCCGAAGCAAGATTAACGCCTCCAAGATTCCGGCGCCAGTTTACTTTTTGATAAGGTTAACGAGGCATAAGAGGATTCGAGACAAATAAAGAAAGGCCGCCCGAAGGCGGCCTTTGAGTTGGAAAACGGGAGGCGTCGAACAGAATGGACAGGAGCCATTCAGAATCCAAACAGAAGGATTGAACGGATTCATAATCGGTAATCGTTAACGCGCCGTTAACGTCGGGCGGCGCGAGCGGGAAATCGCCCACCGGCGTCCCGATTTTGACGGGCGTCGGCGCCGGCGCGACCCAAAATGCGACGCCTCGCCAGGGTCGATCGCCGCCCGGCGCGGGGAGGCCCCGCCAACGGCCGCGCTCGCGCCTCCTTCGGCGCAAATCCTTCTGCCGACTTGTTCCGCTAACTCTTGAAAAAGGCGCTCGCCGCCTGCCTGGTCGCCTCGCGCGCCTTGATCGCGGCTTCGAGCCGGAGAATCTCCTGTTTGAGGCTTTCGATCCGCTCCGCCAACTCGCGCGCCGACAGCAAATCGATGGGCTGGCCGATTTCGTGCGGCGTTGCGGCCTTGCGCGGCGCGCCAAAAGGGTTCTCCTCGTCGAATCCGGCCATCGCTTCGCTCCCGGCTTGCCTGCTCAGCCGAATGCGAGAATATTCGCCTCTTCCGCCCGCCTCAACAGGCAAGCGTCCGGAGGGTAGGCCTTGCAACTCATTGGCATGCTCGACTCGCCCTATGTGCGCCGGGTGGCGATCGCGTTGCTGCGGCTTGGCCTGCCGTTCGAGCATCGGCCGATTTCGCTGTTCCGCCACATCGACGAGTTCGCGGCGATCAATCCGCTGCTCAAGGCGCCGACGCTGGTCGCCGACGACGGGACGGTGCTGATGGATTCGACATTGATCATCGACCACGCCGCGACGCTGGCCCCCGCCGCGCCCGGCCTGTCGCCGCGCGCGCCGAAGGCGAAACTGCGCGCGACCCGGCTTCTCGGCCTGTCGCTGGCGGTATGCGAGAAGGCGGTGCAGTTTCACTACGAGCGCGCCCTGCGGCCGCCGGAGAAGCAGCACGAGCCGTGGGCGGCGCGGGTGCGCGGCCAACTCTATGCCGGCCTTGACGCGCTGGAGCGCGAAATCAACGGCGGCAAGGGGTGGCTGTTCGAGGACCGCATGACCCTCGCCGACATCACCCTGGCGACCGCCTACACCTTTACACAGGCTTATCTCGGCGACATCGTCGCACCGGCGCGCTACGGCGCCATCGCCGCCCACAGCGCGCGCGCCGAGGAAACCGCCGAGTTTCGCGCGGCCCCTGCGCAGGATGGCGTGACGGTGAACTGGCCAGCGCGTTGACTTCGCGCGCGGCTTGCGCCGAGATGGCGTCGCTGGTCGCCGAACGAGGCCTTCGATGCCCGATTTGCCGGAGACGATGAACGTCGTGATCGCGGCCCGCGCCGGCGGCCCCGAGGTGCTGCGCGTCGAGACGAGGCCGCGCCCGGCGCCTGGCGCGGGCGAGGTTCTCATCGCGGTCGAGGCGGCCGGCGTCAACCGGCCCGATACGCTGCAACGCCAGGGGCTCTATCCCCCACCGGCCGGCGCGCCGGACGTGCTTGGCCTCGAAGTCGCCGGCCGGATCGTCGCGCTCGGCTCTGGCGCGGCGCGATACGCGCTCGGCGACCAGATTCTCGCGCTGGTTCCCGGCGGTGGCTATGCGCAATATTGCGTGGCACATGAGAGCATCGCGCTGCCGCTTCCCGCCGGCTGTTCGATGGTCGAGGCGGCGGCGATCCCTGAGACGTTCTTCACCGTCTGGAGCAATGTGTTCGAGCGCGGCAGGCTGCAGGCCGGCGAGACGCTGCTCGTCCACGGGGGAACGTCGGGCATCGGCACGACCGCCATCATGCTCGCCAAGGCGTTCGGCGCGAAGGTCATCGCGACGGCGGGCTCGGACGACAAGGCACACGCCTGCGAAGCGCTCGGCGCGGACCTTGGCGTCAACTACCGCGCGGCGGATTTCGTGGCGGCGACCCTGGCGGCCACTGGCGGGCGCGGCGCCGAGGTCATTCTCGACATGGTCGGCGGCGACTATGTCGCACGCAACTACGCGGCGGCGGCGGTCGACGGGCGGATCGTGCAGATCGCCTTCCTCAACGGTCCGACAACCACGCTCGATCTGCGCCCGCTGATGGTCAAGCGGCTGGTTCACACCGGCTCGACGCTGCGCCCGCGCTCCGTCGCGGAAAAGGCGGCGATCGCTGGCGCGCTGCACGCGCGGGTATGGCCGCTGCTGGCGGCGGGCCGCTGCAAGCCGGTGATCGATTCAACCTATCCGCTCGCCGACGCTGGGCGCGCCCATGCGCGGATGGAAAGCTCGGCCCATATCGGCAAGATCGTGCTGACGGTTTAGCAGCGCGTTCTCCTTCTCCCACAAGGCGGGAATAAGTTGCGGCGGGCGCGCCCCTCTTCAGCCTTCCGTCGGCGCGCGACCCGAGCGTCGCAACATGCTCGCCGGCGCCGCGCCGCTCTTGGCCGCCGCGACCATCTCGGCCTCGCGCTCGCTGACCCAACGAGGCAGCGGGATTTTGCGTTCCTGAAAGGCGATCGCGCGGCTCAGCCACTTGTGCCCCTGCCGATGCAGCGATCGGGCGCCGTCGATGTTTTCGAGCAGCGGGCCGAAGGCGATCTGCTCGACGGTCTCGCCCGCCAGCGTCTCCTCGTAGATTCGCCGCACCCGGCTTTCGAACGCCGCCAGATCGGGCGCGCCGGTCTCGTCGGAGAAGGCGATGGTCTTGAAGAAATTGTCGGGGAGATGGCGAATGACCGGCAGAGCGAAGGCCTTGTCGTCCCACCACATCGGCGGGCAGGGGATGCCGTCCGTTCTGTCGCTGCGGGAATGGCGATGCATTTGCGAGATGCTGAGGTCGACGATCTCGCCGAATTGCGTCATCGCCCAGACGTGATGATTGGCGCCCCAGAAGCCGCCCCATCCGTCGGCGCGGCTATCCTCATGGACGAGGGCCGCGCAGAGCGCGCCTTCGCAGAGCACGCCGCCTATGTTCAGCCGATCAAGCAGCAGCAATACTGCGTGGCTGGTCTGAAGGCATTTCATCGCATAGGCGGCGCCGTATTGCTCATGCGCGGCGCGGTCGACGACCGAGGCGACCAGCCGGCGCAGGAACGGAGTGGTCTTGTTCTGCGCCGCCGACTTTGCGCTTTGGGCTTCCAAAAAACTGGTCCTGATCACCCTCCGCGCGCCCCCCGAGTCTTGCCTGGCGCGTCGAGGATAGGCCGGCTTGCGAAGCGGATATAAGGGGGACGGCGTGGCAATCGCGGCAAGTTGATCGTGATTGAATTGTCGTGATCGCCCGCCGGTCGCGCCCTGCGGCTCCAGGACCGCGAGGGGCCAATCGCGAACCGCGCAGAGCCCGCAATAGAAAGCGGCTCACCCCTGTTGTATAAGGCTTCCTCCAGCGCGGCCCGCGCAGCCGGGACATCCGGCCGCCGAGGCCGCTGTGGCGAGGCGGGGGGGGGCAGGATGTTCGATTGCGTTGTCACCCAACGCGTCATTGCAGGCAAGGAGGCCGAGTTCGAGGCGCTGCTCCGGCAACTGGAGGCCAACACGCTAGCCGGCGATCAAGGCTGCCTGCGCTATGAATGGTATCGCGCCGAACTCCCGCAGACCTACACGTTGCTCGAACGCTGGACGGATCGCGCGGCCGCCGAAGCGCACCTGCGCGCGCCGCATTTTGTCGCGCTGCTGCCGAAATTGCGGGACTGCGCGACCGAGTGGTTCACGATTCTGCGGCTGACGCGGCTTGGCGCGGCGCGGCGGGAAGCGGCCGGACGCGTGGCGGCCGACTGATTGGCGCTCCTCCTGCTTCCGCTTCCGCCGCGCGAAGGCGCGGCAGGTGCGCGGCCCGCTCAGGCCTCGAAATAGCGCGGCCGGTCGAGGTCGGGGATCAGGCCGGGCTGCGTCGGCCGCCAGCCCAGCCGTTGCTGCGTTTGCGCGCTTGAAGCGGGGCAGTCGATCGCCGCAAAATGCGCGAACCAACCGAAATGGTCGGCCGCCTCCTCGCTTGTCTTGCTGACCACCGGCAGATTCAGGCGGCGGCCGATCACTCCGGCGATCTCGCGGAACGGCACGCCCTCGTCGCCGACCCCGTGATAGCGGGCGCCCGCCGAACCCTTTTCGAGCGCGAGCCGGTAGAGACGAGCGGCGTCGAGCCGGTGCACCGCAGACCAGCGGTTGGACCCGTCGCCCACATAGGCCGATGCGCCCCTTTCACGCGCGATGGCGATGAGGCGCGGAACGAAGCCGTGATCGCCGTCGCCATGAACCGATGGCGAGAGGCGCACCGCCAACGCCCGGACCCCGCGCGCCGTCAGCGAGTCGCCCGCGTGTTCCGAAGCGCGTGGAAACGCGGCGGGGTCGAAAGCCGGCACGACGTCTTCGGTCGCCAGGCGACCCGGCGAAACGAGCGCGGTCCCCGAAGTGACGATCAACGGCCGGTCGGAGCCGGCGAGCGCCTCGCCGAGCGCCTCGATGGCGCGCCGATCCATCTCGCAGTTCGCCGCGAATTTCGAGAAGTCATGGTTGAACGCGGTGTGGATCACGCCGTCCGCCATGGCGGCGCCGCTGCGCAGGCTTGCCAGGTCCTCAAGATCGCCGCGATGCGCCTTGGCGCCGGCGGCGATCACCGATTTGGCGCCCGCGTCCGAACGGGCGAGAGCGAGCACCTGATGGCCCGCGCCGATGAGCTCCTGAACAATGGCGGACCCGATAAAGCCCGTCGCGCCGGTGACGAAGACACGCATTTCGACTTCTCCTCAACTTCGTTTCATGACCGCATCCGCGGCCCGTGATGATCGAGATAGGAGATCGAGGGAATACGATCTATGCTGCGACGTCCGTATTATCTTCGCAATCGTCCGGAATCGTCGATGGACCCGCTCTCCGATGTGCTGTCGCTGCTGAAACCGCGCAGTTACCGGGCCGGAGGCTTCGATGCGGGCGGGGATATCTCCATCCAGTTCCCGGAGCATCACGGCATCAAATGCTACGCCGTGGTTTCCGGCGCGTGCTGGCTGTCGGTGGACGGCGTTCCCGACCCGGTGCGTCTGGCGACGGGCGACTGCTTCCTGCTGCCGCGTGGGCGGGCGTTCCGTCTCGCCAGCGATCTGAATCTGCCGCCGATCGACGCCCTCGCGATGTTCCTGGCCAAACCGAACGGCAGCGTCTCGCTGCACAATGGCGGAGGCGAATGCTCCATTGTCGGCGGCCACTTCGTCCTTGACGGCAATCACGCCGACATCCTGCTGGGGATGCTGCCGCCGATCGTCCATATCCGGAAAGAATCGGACAAAGCGGCGCTGCGCTGGTCTCTGGACCGGATGATGCAAGAGCTGCGCGATCCGCAGCCGGGCGGGTTTCTGGTGGTCGACCATCTCGCCCATATGATGCTGCTCCAGGCGCTGCGACTGCACCTCGCGGCGGGGATCGCGGGGGGCGTCGGATGGCTGTTCGCGCTGGCCGACCGGCAGATGAGCCTGGCGATCAATGCGATGCACGACGACCCCGCGCATCGCTGGACCTTGCAGGCGCTGGCGGGACGCGCCGGCATGTCGCGATCGACCTTCGCCCTGAAATTCAAGCAGACTGTCGGGGCCTCGCCCCTGGATTATCTGACACGCTGGCGAATGTTGCTGGCCGGAGACAGGCTGGAGAATTCGAGCGATTCGATTTCCGTCATCGCGCTGTCGCTCGGCTATGAATCCGAAAGCGCCTTCAGCACCGCCTTCAAGAGGGTGATGGGCCGTTCGCCGCGGCAATACGTCCGAGGCCGGCGTCCGGCTTCCCCCGCGCATCGCGACGAAGAGGGCGCCCGCGACAGGCGGCTCGAACCTGTCGCGGGGTGACCGGCGCAGTCGACGGCGCAGCAAATCCTGCGCGCGCTCGCCGCATCGGTTAGTCTTCGCCGCTGAGGCGACGCCACGGATGCGAGCGCGAAGGGGCGGCGATTGAGCGAAGCGATGGAGTTGCGGCTGGGCGTCGCGGCGGATGCCGCGGCGATCCGCGCGCTGACGCGGCAGGCCTACGCCAAATGGACGCCGGTCATCGGCCGCGAGCCGCTGCCGATGACCGCGGACTACGAGCAGGCGGTGCTGCGACACCGCTTCGATCTCCTTTATGCCGGGGGGATTCTGGCCGCGCTGATCGAGACGATCGCGCACGCCGATCATCTGCTCATCGAGAACGTCGCGGTGGCGCCGCCTTTCCAGCGCCGCGGCTTCGGCCGACGGCTGCTCGCCCACGCCGAGCAGGTCGCGGCGGCGTCGGCGCTCGGTGAAATCAAACTCTACACCAACCCGCGCTTTGCCGGGAATGTCGGGCTCTACCGCAAGCTCGGCTACCGCGTCGACCGCGAGGAAGAGTTCCGCGGCGGCGTCGTTGTCCATATGAGCAAGGCGGTGTGAGGTTAGTCTGGCGCAGAGACGCACAAGCCTTTCCGGCGGTCGGCGACGCGACGGCGGCCGACTGCGACAGAGCCATCGCTCCTGCGCCGCGATTGCGCTATAAGCTTGCCAGACGCTCGAGGACGACGTAAGCGCTGTCGAGCCGTTGTTTCTGGCTTGGTTCGGCTGTCGGAAAACATCAGCGATCGCCGAAGTTCGTGGAGGTCATGTCATGACGTCACGTTCACTGACCGCAGGCGAAATCGGGCTCTTGCAGCCGATCTACGGATCGACGCTCCCCTATCAGACCCAAACTCTCGATACGAACGACGGCGAATGGGGCGGCGCCAGCAATTCCATAACGCCGAGCGGGATACCTTATTTCTCGAATGGCATATATGTGTCGGATTTCAGCGCCATGGTTATTCCGCTGAGCTCCGTGTGGGTCTTCGTTCATGAGTTCATGCACGTCTGGCAGTTCTACCACGGCACAAACCCGATAGCGGGCGCAATTTATGCCTGGCTGTCCAGTGGGTGCAATTACTCGGACGCCTATAGTTACGATCTGACGACTTCCGGCAGTCTTGGAAGTTTCAACATCGAACAGCAAGCATCGATCGTAGCGGATTATTGGTATGTATCGAGTTCGCAGCCCGCGCGATACAACACGGGAAGCGACGCGTCGTTGGCGACGTACCAAAACCTGATCAGTCAGGTGCAGGGCGCGGGACCTGCAAACGTTCCTGAACCGGAGGACACCGAGGGGTACCAGTAACGCCGCCCGCATCATTGGTGATCCCAGTCCGTCGTTGGCTGGCGCACGCTTTCCCGCTTCAGACGCGGTCGCCCCGATCAGGATGCGCGCGGAGCTGCGCGTCGGTTCGTTGTCGTTGCTCGACGCGCGGGAGAGGACGCCTGGCCGTTCGAAGCGCGCGCATGATGTCGCCGCGTTTTGCGCCGATGCGCCGACCGTGCCTCCCCGATCGGCGCGACCTTGCCTCGGCGACACGGCAGGCATAAGCCTCGTGAAAGGCTGGGCTGCTAACGAGCGTTCTTGGCTCGACAAGGCCGTTCAAATGTCGGATAGGCGCCCATGAAGCCCGCCGTCTCGACCATCCCGACCGCCGACCGCGCGCAGGTGGCGGCGCTGCCCCTGATGCTCGGCGACGACGGCGCCCCCCGCGTGCTGTTGCTGACCTCGCGCGAGACCAGGCGCTGGGTGATCCCCAAGGGGTGGCCGATGCGCGGGCGCAAGCCTTACGAGGCCGCCGCCCGGGAGGCGCTGGAGGAAGCCGGCGTGACCGGCCATACGAGAAAGAAGCCGATCGGCAGCTACCGCTACTTCAAGCGGCTCGCCGGGCATTTCGACTGGTGCCAGGTCGACGTCTATCCGCTGTGGGTGGACAAGCAGCTCAAGAGCTGGCGCGAACGCGGCCAGCGCGAAGCCCGGTGGTTCACCATCGAGGAAGCGGCCGAGCTGGTGCAGGAGCCGGGACTGGTCGCGCTGCTGCGCGAACTCGCGCGCACTGGCGTCGGCCAGGACGCGCCGCGCCGGGTCGAACGACGATCGGCCGACTGAGGTCGGTTTGATCGCCCGACGGCGGGGCGGCCGATCGGGAGAGCCTTCTTATGAGTTTTGGCGAACTGACAGGCCAGGGGTGGGTCCAGATCGGCGAACTGGCGCTGGCCTTCGTCCTGTCGGCGCTGATCGGCGTCGAGCGCGAGATCCGCCACAAGAGCGCTGGCCTGCGCACCTACACGCTGGTCGGATTCTCGGCCGCGCTGATCATGCTGGTTTCGAAATACGGATTCGGCGATGTGCTCGCAGCCGATCGGGTGGTGCTCGATCCCTCGCGCGTCGCGGCGCAGATCGTCACCGGCATCGGCTTCATCGGCGGCGGCCTGATCTTCGTGCGCCGCGACAATGTCCGCGGCCTCACCACCGCGGCGATCGTCTGGCTGACCGCGGCGGTCGGCATGGCCTGCGGCGCCGGTCTGCCCATTCTCGCGCTGTTCGTCACCGCGCTGCATTTCGTGGTGGTCTTCGCCTTTCCCTTGATCGTGGAGCGATTGCCCAAATCGCGCTGGACGCCATCCCCGCTGCAGGTGACCTACGAGGACGGCAGGGGAATATTGCGCGACGTTCTGGTGGCGTGCGCCCAGCATGATTTCGCGGTCAGCGGGCTGCGCGTCGCGCGCGAAGCAACGCTCGACGGTTCGACCGAAAGCGACGGCGCCGCGATCCGCACGGTCACGGTGACCCTGGAGATTCAGGGAATCCGGTCGGTCGCCAAGCTGGCGGCGAAACTGGCGGAGATCAGCGGCGTCGTCGCGGTGAAGGCGGGCGACGTCAACGTGGCCTCCGACTGAGGCGCGCGGTTCAGGTCCTGCGATGGCGTCGCCGCCGCGCCAATCGTTAAATTGCCGCGCGATTCGCTCGCGTGCGATGTGGATCACGGCGATAACATGACGATTGAAGCCTTGAAGGTGGACAGCGCGCGCAATATCGTGCTGATGGATCGAGCGGCATGAGCGAGGAGTCGCAGACAACATGTTCGCCAACGCGCACCGGATGATCACCTGCGCGTCGTCCTGGGGAGACGACGATGGATCGGAAATGGTTGCCTCTTAACGCCCTGCGCGCCTTCGAGGCGGCGGGCCAGCATCTGAGCTTCACGGCGGCCGCCAACAGCCTGACCGTCGCGCAAAGCGCGGTCAGCCGGCATGTCATCGTGCTCGAGAGCTTTCTCGGCGTGGCGTTGTTCGAGCGACGCCCGCAGCAGCTCGTGCTGACCGAAGCAGGGCGGCATATTCTGCCGGCGGTCACCAAATCGTTCGACCGCATCGACCAGGCGCTGCGCGAAGTCATCAAGGAGAAGGGTCGGCCAAAGCGCGTGCTGAAAGTCGCGCTGCCGACCACCTTCGCTTACCGGCTGGCGATCCCGATCCTCCATGATTTTCGCGCCGAGCATCCTGGCATCGCGCTCGAAATCGTTTCGAAGCCGGTCAGCGGCGCCGAGATCGACGGCGATGTCGACATCGCGATCGTCTATTCCGAGCCGCGCGTCACCGACGCGATTCACGATCTCCTGTGGATGGTGCGCAGCACCATCCTGTGCAGCCCGCGGCTGCTGCAGGGCGTCGAGCGTCTCGACCCGGCGCGCCTGATCGCCTCCTGCGACCTTCTGCACGTCAAGATCGAGGATCGGCCGCGGCATTTCTTCTGGGAAATGATGACCCGCTCGCTGGGGCGCCCCGACCTGTCGGTCGACCGCGGCCTGGTGTTCGACACCGCGCAACTGGCGGTGCAATACGCGTTGTCCGGCGAGGGGCTGGCGCTGGCCGATCCCGAGCTGTTCCAGGAGGAGGTGAAGGCCGGTCGGCTGGTGCGCCCGTTCGACATCTCGCTGGACGAAGGCTACGGCTACTATCTGACGACCCATCCCGAAGACCTCAGCAACGAGGCGGTTGCGCTGTTCCGCTCGTGGTTGATCGCGCGATTCTCGGGCGGGTCCGCCGCCCTCCAGCCGGAGCCCCAGGAAGCGGAGCCGCCGAGGCTGCGCGCCGCCAAATAGAGCTCTCGGGTCGAGCCTGACCGGCCGAACGCATGTTCGCGCCCAGTCGCCGGCGGCGCCGCGATTTGGTCGGACCGTCCCGCCGCAGGATTCCGCCAATGGATATCGCCATCGTCCCGATTGCGCCGGAGCACATCGAGAGCTTTCATCGCGCGCTGGACGTCGTCGCGCGCGAACGGAAATTTCTCACGCTGCTCGAAGCGCCGCCGCTGGAGCAGACCCGCCTGTTCGTGCTGGACGCCATCAAGAACGGCGACCCGCAGTTGGTTGCGCTGGCCGACGGCGAGGTCGTCGGCTGGTGCGACGTTCGGCGGCATTTCTTCGCCGCGCACGCGCATCGGGGAACTCTCGGCATGGGGATCATTCCCGTCTGGCGCGGGCGCGGTCTTGGCCTGCGGCTCGTCAGCGCCATCCTGGCGCAGGCGCGCCAGGCAGGCTTCGTTCGCATCGAGTTTCAGGTTCACGCCGACAATGCTCGCGCCATCGCGCTCTATGAAAAAGTTGGCTTCGTCAGGGAGGGCGTGGTTCGCGACGCGGTATTCGTCGACGGGGAATATCGTGACGCGATCGCCATGGCGATCGTCGATCGGGGCAATGCCGGATAGGTCGGCGGATCGTCGGCCCCGGATCGAAACGAGTGTTCGCTCCGGCAGGCGTCGGCGCTTGATCGGCCCGCGGCGCGCAATTTTGTATGCGCCGATACCTAAATGACGTAAGCCGCCGAGCGAGCCGGCGGCTAGCTTGTCGCCTCGCGCGGCTGGTCGACCGTGACCCTGCTCGAGGCTTCCAGCGCCGCCGGCGATAGAGCGAGGACGAGACGATGACCGACAGCGCGCCGCCGGGCGACGAAGCGCCGCGCCGCCGCAGGCGCGGCGGCGAGCGCGGCGCGCCGGGGCCGGCGCCCAGGCAGCCGCAGCCGCGTTTTCCCTTCCCGCCGGTCGCGCTTGTTTCGGCGGATGAGTTGGAGTCGATCCACCAGGCTTCGCTGACCGTGCTCAAGGAGATCGGCGTCGACTTCCTGCACGAGGGGGCCAGGGCGATGCTGCGCGACGCCGGCGCTGACGTCGATCCGGCGTCCGAGCGGGTGCGCTTCGATCCGCCGCTGGTCGAGGCGCATATCGGCCTGGCGCCCCGGCAGTTCACGCTGCATTCGCGCAATCGCGAGCGCGCGCTGGTGATCGGCGGCGACCATACGGCGTTCTGCTCGGTCGCCAGCGCCCCCAACACGTTCGATCGCGAAGGCGGTCGGCGGTCGGGCAATCACCATGATTTCCAAAACTTCATCCGGCTCGGGCAAAGCTTCGATCAGGTGCATCTGTGGGGCGGCTATCCCGTCGAGCCGGTCGATATTCACGCCTCGGTGCGCCACCTCGACGCGCTATTCGACATGCTGACGCTGTCGGACAAACCGATCCACGCCTACAGCCTCGGTCGCGAGCGCATTCGCGACGCCATCGAACTCGCCAGGCTGGCGCGCGGAATCGATGATGCGACGCTGGAGCGCGAGCCGTCGCTGTTCACCATCATCAACTCATCGTCGCCGTTGCGTCTCGATACGCCGATGCTGGAGGGCATCATCCAGATGGCGAGCCGCAACCAGGTGGTCGTGCTGACCCCGTTCACGCTCGCTGGCGCGATGGCGCCGGTGACGCTGGCCGGCGCGCTCGCCCAGCAGAACGCCGAGGCGTTGGCCGGCCTGGTGCTGGCGCAGACAGTGCGGCCGGGTTCGCCCTTCGTCTATGGCGGCTTCACCTCCAACGTCGATATGAAATCGGGCGCGCCGGCGTTCGGCACGCCCGAATACATGAAGACAGCGATCGTCGGCGGCCAGCTCGCGCGCCGCCACGGCCTGCCGTACCGCTCGTCCAACGCCAACGCCGCCAATTCGTTGGACGCGCAGGCGGCCTATGAGAGCGTGTTCTCGCTATGGGGCGCCATCATGGGCGGCGCCAACATGCTGATGCACGGCGCGGGATGGATGGAAGGCGGCTTGCAGGCGTCGTTCGAGAAAATGGCGCTCGACGCCGACCTGCTCGCCATGGTCGCTGATTTTCTGCGCCCGCTCGCCGTCGACGAGGGGGAACTGGCGATCGAAGCGATGCGCGACGTCGGGCCGGGCGGCCATTTCTTCGGGACGGCGCATACCCAGGCGCGCTATCGCAACGCCTTCTTCGCCCCGATGATCTCGGACTGGCGCAACTATGAGAGCTGGCGCGAGGCGGGCTCGCCGACCGCCGCCGACGCCGCCAATCGTATCTACAAGGAGCGGCTGAAAAACTTCGTCGCGCCGCCGATCGAACCCGACCGACGCGAGGCGCTGGAGGCCTATGTCGCCCGCCGCAAGGCCGAGGGCGGCGCGCCGACCGATTTCTGAGAAGGAGCCGACCGCCCAATGACGCCGCCGCAACTGGCCGCCGTCGCCGGCGAACGGCGGAAAGCTTTTCTGCTGACGCCCCATGGCGCGGCGGCGGCGATGTTCTTCGTTTTCGGGATCGGCGTCGGGCTGTGGTCGGGCGCCTCGGCGACAATCCTTGCGCAGGCCGGCGTGACGGCGCCCGCCTTCGGCGTGGCGCTGACGCTGTTCACCGCGGTCTATCTGATCGCGATGTCGAGCGGCGGCCTGCTGATCGGCCGCTTCGGCCTGCGCAAGGTGCTGATCGCCGGCGCTCCGCTGCAGGGGCTTGGCGCCGCGCTGCTGCTCACCGCGCAATCCGCGCTCGGAGTCGTGGTCTGCCTCGTCGTGTTCGGCGCTTTCGGCGGCCTCGTCGATCTGACGATGAACGCCGAGGGCGCTCGGGTCGAGCGGGCGCTGGCGCGTCCGATTTTCGCGGGGCTGCATGGCGCGGCTTCCGCCGGCATGGCGGTCGGCGCGATCGCCGGCAGCCTGATCGCGGTGAACGTCGGCTCGTGGCTCTCGGCGGTCATCGCCTGCTGCGCCTTCGCCGGCGTCACCGCGCTGATCTTCGCGGCGACGCCGGAGGGCGGCGCCGATCGCGCGCATGACGGGCGTTCCGGCCGCGGGGCGTTGCTGAGCCGCACGCTCATCGTCCTCGGCGTGGTGATCGGCGTCTCGATCGCCAGCGAGGGCGCCGCGCTGTACTGGTCGACGCTGCTGCTGCAGAGCGAGGCGCCGAATCTCGCCGCCGTCTCAGGGCTCGGCGCGGCGTTCTTCTGCGGCTGCCAGGCGCTGCTCCGCCTCAACGCCGACCGCATCCGCCGGCTGGTCAGCGACCGCCGGCTGATCCTCGTCTCGCTGGCGGTGGCGGCGCTGGGTTTCCTGATCGTCGCGCTGAACGGCGGCTTTGCGGCGAGCGTCACCGGCTTTGCAATCGTCGGGCTGGGCACCGGCGCGGTGGTGCCGTGCGGCTTCGCGCTCGCGGTCTCGGATCGCGGCTTCTCCGCCGCCGCCGCGCTGTCGACGGTGGCGCTGTTCGGCTCGCTGGCGCGCCTGCCGGCGCCGCTGGCGATGGGGGCCATCGCCGACTACTTTTCGCTTGCCGGCGCCTTCAGCCTGTTCGCCATTCTTCTGGCGCTGGCGGTCGGGGCGATGCGCCTTTTCGTCAGCAACGATTGATCGCGCCGCCGCCGCGCGGCGCGCTTTTCGGGAACGGGGCTCGATCGATGAAATCGCACACACAGGTCGCAGTGATCGGCGGCGGCGTAGTCGGGGCCAGCGTGCTCTATCATCTGACCAAGGGCGGCTGGAGCGACGTTACGTTGATCGAGCGCGCCGAGCTGACGTCGGGTTCGACGTGGCATGCGGCCGGCGGCATGCACACGCTGAACGGCGATCCGAACGTCGCCCAGCTGCAGCAGTACACGATCAACCTCTACAAGGAGATCGAGGCGATCTCCGGCCAGTCCTGCGGCATGCACGTCACCGGCGGCCTCAATCTCGCGGGAACCCCGGAGCGGCTCGACTGGCTGAAGATGGCAAAGGCGCGCGGCCGCTATCTCGGCATGAATCTCGAAATCATCTCGATCGACGAAGCCGCGCGGATGTATCCGTTCATCGAGAAGAAGCATTTCGTCGGCGCGATGTTCGATCCGGTGGAAGGCCACCTCGACCCCTGGGGGGTGACCAACGCCTACGCCAAATGCGCCGTTATGGCGGGCGCCGAGATCAACCGCTTCACCCGCGTCGTCGATCTGCAGGCGCGCCCCGACGGGTCGTGGGATGTCGTGACCGACAAGGGGACCATCGTCGCCGAGCATGTCGTCAACTGCGGTGGGCTGTGGGCGCGCGAGATCGGGCGGATGGTCGGGCTTGAACTGCCGGTGCTGGCGATGGAGCACCACTACCTCATCACCGAGGACATTCCCGGCGTGATCGATCCGAAGGTCGACAAGTTCCATGTCATCGATTTCGAGGGCGAGATCTACATGCGCCAGGAAGGCGGCGGCATGCTGATCGGCACCTACGAACAGGCCTGCCAGCCGTGGTCGGAGCGCGAGACGCCGTGGGATTTCGGGCAGAACCTGCTGCCCAATGATCTCGACCGGATCGCGCCGAGCCTGGAGACCGCGTTCGAACATTTTCCCAAGCTCGGTGAGGTGGGCATCCGCAAGGTCGTCAATGGGCCGTTCACCTTCGCGCCGGACGGCAATCCGCTGATCGGTCCGGTCAAGGGCCTGAAGAACTTCTGGGTGGCGTGCGGCGTGATGGCCGGCTTCAGCCAGGGCGGCGGCGTCGGCCTCGCGCTCGCCAACTGGATGATCGACGGCGATCCCGGCCACGACGTCTGGGGCATGGACGTCGCGCGCTTCGGCGACTGGGCGACGCTCGCCTACACCAACGCCAAGGTGCGCGAGAACTATTCGCGGCGCTTCCGCATTCGCTTCCCCAATGAGGAGCTGCCGGCGGCGAGGCCGCTGCGCACCACCCCGATCTATGACCGGCTGGTCGCCGAAAATGCGGTGTTCGGCGAATATTGCTCGCTCGAAAATCCGCTGTGGTTCGCGCCCAAAGGCATGGCGCCGCGCGAGGACGTCACGTTCCGCCGCTCCAACGCGCACCATCCGGTCGGCGCCGAATGCCGCGCCGTGCGCGCCGGCGTCGGCATGACGGAAATCGCCAACTACGGCAAGATCGAGGTGGAGGGGCCGCGCGCCGCCGAATTCCTGTCGCGGACGATGGCCAACCGGCTGCCGCCGGTCGGGCGCCTCGCGCTGACCCCGATGCTCAACGAACACGGCAAGCTGATCGGCGATTTCACCATCGGGCGTCACGCGCCGGACAAGTTCCTGCTGGTGTGCTCCTACGCGGCGGAGAGCTATTACATCAGGTGGTTCGAGAGCCTCCGGCCGGCGGAGGGCGTGACGATCCGCGCGGCGTCGATGGACTATCCCGGCCTGTCGATCGCCGGCCCCAAATCGCGCGCGCTGTTGCAGGCGCTGACGCGCGACGATGTCTCGAACGAGAAATTCCCGTTCCTGTCGTTCCGGCGGATGGACGTCGGAATGATTCCGGCGCTGGTCGGCCGGGTCAGCTTCACCGGCGATCTCGGTTACGAAATCTGGGTGCGGCCGGAATATCAGCGCGCGCTCTATGACCTTCTCCTGAAGACGGGGGAGCCGCTCGGCCTCAGCCAATTCGGGATGCGCGCGCTGCTCTGCATGCGCCTGGAGAAGAGCTTCGGCACGTGGATGCGCGAATATCGGCCGATCTACGGGCCTTATGAAGCCGGGCTTGGCCGCTTCGTCGACCTCAAGAAGAACGACTTCATCGGGCGCGACGCGGCGGCGCGCGAAAAAGAGAGCGGCGGCAAGCTGCGCCTGCAGACGCTTCGTCGTCGACGCGCTCGACGCCGACGCGATCGGCGACGAGCCGATCTGGCGCGATGGCAAGGTGGTGGGCTGGGTGACCTCCGGCGGCTATGGCCACAGCGTCGGGAAATCGCTGGCGATGGGCTATATCGAGAAGGATCTGGCGCGCGCCGTCGACGGCTTCGATATCGAGATCATCGGCGAACGGCGCCCCGCGACGAGGCTCGACGCGCCGGTGTTCGATCCGCAGGGCCTGCGCATGCGGGGGTAGGAGGAGAGCGAGCGGGAAGCTCGCGGTCCCGAACGCTTAACCTTGCTCGTAGGCTTGCGTCAGCAGCCCGATGTCGAGCTTGACCATGCCCATCATCGCCTGCATCACGCGTTTCGATTTTCCGGCGTCCGGGTCGGTCAGCATCGCGTACAAAGCCGCGGGAACCACTTGCCAGGTCACGCCGAACCTGTCGGTCAGCCAGCCGCATTGCAGGGTCCGGCCGCCCTCGGAGAGCTTCGACCAGAAGTGATCGACCTCCTCCTGGGTCTGGCAGGTCACGAAGAACGAGACGGCGGGCGAGAATTTGTAGACCGGGCCACCGTTCAGGGCGATGAAGGTCTGCCCTTCGAGTTCGAAGGTCGCCGACATGATCGCGCCCTTCGGTCCCGGCCCCGCTTCGCCGTAGCGCATGACATCGAGAACGCGCGCGTTGCCGAAGATCGCGGTGTAGAAATTCGCGGCTTCCTCTGCGCGGCCGTCGAACCACAGGAACGGGGTGATCTTTTGCAGAGCGTTTCTCCTGTTTCACGGTTCGGGTGCAACGCCCGTACCACCCGTTCAGCGCGCCATGGCCTGCATCGCCTGCCGCATCTCGTCGGGCGCCACATCGCGGACATGCGTGCCGATCGACCAGCGATGACCGAATGGGTCTTCGAGCTGACCGTAGCGGTCGCCCCAGAACATGTCGGCGACAGGCATGGTGATTTTCGCGCCGGCCGCGGCGGCGCGCGCGGCGAACGCGTCGGCGTCCTCGACGTAGAGATGGATCACCACCGGCGTGCCCTTGAGCGCCTTTGGCCCCACTGATCCGAAATCGGGAAATTCATCGACCAGCATGACCGCTGAATCGCCGATGCGGATCGCTGCGTGGATGAGCTTGCCGTTCGGGCCGGGAATCCGCCCGGTCTCAACGGCGCCGAACGCCGTCTTGTAGAATTCGATCGCTTCGGCGGCGCCCGCGCAGACGAGGTGCGGCGTGACGGTGCGCATTCCATCGGGAATGGGTTTGACCGGCGACTGAGTCATGATTGCTGCTCCGTTCGGGGTTGGTCAGCGGATTGGCCGAGGATTGTCTCGAGATAGCGGCGCAAATGCGCGAGGCTCTCGATGGCGACCGTCGGGTCTTGCTTCGCCTTGACGAAGATGAACGCGCCCTGCAGGACGGCCTGCATGAAATAGCCGACGCTTTGCGCGCTCCATGGCGCATCCGGCGCATAGCGCGCCTTGGCCGCTTCGATGTCGCGCGTCAGGTCCGCGACATGTTTGGACATGCCCTGATCGCAGGCGGCGCGAAGGTCCGGATGGGTGTTGTAGACTTCCTGGACCATCGCGCCCATCAGGCAGGTGTATAGCGCGATGTCGCCCCGCAGCATCGCGGCGCGGAAATCGACATAGCCCAGCACGCGTTCGCGCGGATCGGGATTGGCGGCGTAGGGCGCCGCGCCGAAGATCGCCGCCGCCCGCGCCTCGAACTGCTCGATCGCCGCGACGCCGAGCCGTTCCTTGCTTTCGAAATGATGGAAGAACGCGCCCTTGGTCACCCCCGCGGCGGCGCAGATGTCGTCGACGGTCGTCGCCGCATAGCCCTTGGCGCGGATGACATCGCGCGCGCTGTCGAGCAGCCTGGTCCGGGTTTCGAGGCTGTTTCGGGCTCTCGGCATGATACTATACCAACCAGTTGGTATCTATTAAGATGATCGCATCTCTCCGTCAAGGGGACGGCCGCAGGGCGGTTCCATCGCCCGCGCCGGGTCGTCGCGCCGCTTACGGCGCTGTTCTGCGCGCTGTCGTCGCCGCCTCGTCCTGCCGCGCCACGACGGCGTCGTAGATATCCTCCTCCTGCGCCGTGTGGACGCGCGCCAGGGCTTCGATCGCCTCGATCATCCGCTGCGCGTCGCGGACAAGAAAATGGTCGACCTTCTCCAACGGCAGTTCGCCGGTCACCCGGCCGAGCAAGCGCGCGAGGCGCAGGATCTCGCGATGCGCCCCGCTCATGGCGGATAGACCGTAGCGATCCGTGAGAACCTCGGCGAGCCGTGGATAGACGCTGCCCTCGTCGTCGCGCTCGTGCGCGACCACCTGCTGCTGGACGACGGCGTTCGCCTCGACGATCAGCGCCGTCGCGCTCTCGGGAGCAACGTCGTCGAGCGCGTCGGCGATCGATCGCAGCCGGTCGAGGCCGCGGATCAGGGCGACATGGTCGCCGCGCATCTTGCGTCCGACCGCCGCCGGGATCGCGCGCCGGACGGCGCCGCGGGCCGGGTTCAACGCGCGCAGCGCGTTGAGGATGACGCCGACGTCGATCGCTTCCTGGACAATCGCCGCCGGAACCGGCGCCAGCCATCCGGCGGCGGCGGCTATCATGGCCAGTGCGGACAGGCTCATGCCGACGACGATGCTCTCGACGGCGATGCGGCGCGCGCGCTGGGCGATCACAATCGCGTCACCGACCCGGTCGAGGCGATCGGCCAGGATCACCACGTCCGCCGCCTCGGACGAGGCGCTGGCGCCGCGTGCGCCCAGCGCGATCCCGACGTCGGCCGAGGCCAGCGCCGGAGCGTCGTTGACGCCGTCGCCGACCATGATGGTCGGATTGAGCCGCTGCTCGGCGCGTACCGCGTCGACCTTGTCGGCGGGCACGCGATCGGCGAGCACGGCGTCGAGATCGAGCGCGGCGCCGATCGCCTGCGCGGCGGCGGCGTGGTCGCCGGTCAGCATGACGATGCGCGCGACGCCCGCCTCGCGCAACATGCGGATCGCACGCGGTGTTTCGGGGCGCAACTCGTCGGCGAGCAGCAGCGCGCCGACCGGCCGCCCCTCGACCGCGACGAATACGACCAGCGCCGATCGCCACGAGGCGCGGCGAAGCGCCCGTAAAGCCCATTCGGCGGCTGGCTGGCGCGCAAAAATCATCTCGCGGGAGCCCGCGCTGACGTGCGTTCCCTCAATGTCGCCCCCCAGCCCCGAACCCATCGTTTCGTTCACCTCCCGCGGCAACTTCAGGCCCAGGCCGCGCTCGGCCGCCGCTTGCACGACAGCGCCGGCGAGAACATGGTGCGACGCCTGCTCGAGCGAGGCGCCAAGCCTCAACACCTCGTCGGGGTTCTCGCCCGGGGCGACCTCGATGGAGAGCAGACGCGCGCCGCCGACCGTCAGCGTCCCGGTCTTGTCGAACAGCACGGTATGCGCGCGCGCCAGCGCTTCGAGCGGGCCGCCGCCCTTGACGAGGATGCCGCGCCGCGCCGCCTGGGCGACGCCGGCGATGAAGGCGACCGGAGCGGCCAGTATGAGCGGGCACGGCGTGGCGGCCACGAACACCGCGAGGCAGCGAATGAGGTCGCCGGAAATGAGCCAGGCGACAAAGGCGACGAGGAGGGTGAACGGCAGGAACACCAGCGCGTAGCGGTCGGCGAGCCGCACAAACGGCGCCTTGGCGGCCTGCGACGCGGCCACCAGACGCACGATGCCGGCGTAGGTGCTTTGGCCGGCCGCCGACGAGGCGGTCATTTCGAAGGTTTCGCCCACGTTTAGCGAACCGCTGAACGTGGCGGCGCCCCTGGGCTTGATCACCGGGATCGGTTCGCCGGTCAACGCCGACTCGTCGATCATCGCCGCGTCCGTGGCGACGACGCCGTCGACCGGCACGACTTCGCCCGCGCGGACGAGGAGCCGGTCGCCGACCGCGATCTCGCCGACCGGCGCGTCTTCGACGCTGTCGCCGACGCGGCGATGCGCCAGGCGCGGCGCGCAATCGATCAGCGAGCGCAGATTGCGCTCGGCGCGGGCGACGGCGATGTCCTCGAGCACGTTGCCGCCCGAATACATCAGCGCCACCACCGCCCCGGCCAGGGATTGGCCGAGCGCGAGCGCGGCGCTCATCGACACCAGCGCGATCGCGTCGACGCCGAACCGTCCGGCCAGGAAGTCCCGCGCGATCGACACGGCGAGACCGGCGACCACCGGCGCGGTCGCCAGCGTCCAGCACTGGTTGGCGAGATCCGGCCGACCCGTCGCGTGGGCGAGAATTCCGGCCGCCAGTCCCGCGATGGCGATCCCTGCCAGCGCCCACCGCGCCCCGCGCTCCACCGCCATCGACATGTCCCTGGTTCAGAGGCGTGTGCGATTGATAGCCGGCGACCCGTCACTTCGGTTTGCGAAATGTCAAACGCGGGCCGGGAAAACGCCGAGCGCGGCGCGACGGTCGGAGCGATCGCGGCCACCAGGATCGCACATCTGCATTTTTTTGCCGCCGCCGCGCATGAAAAAGCCGCCGCCCGAAGGCGACGGCGATTTCCTTATCCGCCGGGGCCGCGATCGGCCGCCGGCGTCAATGTCGATCGGTCAACCGCGCGCCGCCTGGCGGGCGATGTGCTGGAGGTCGGCGCGGTCGATGCCGATGTCCTGCAATTCGCGATCCGTGTAGCTCGAAAGCTCGTGCAGGACGTGCCAGTATCGACGGCGCTCTTCCAGAAAGCGCGTGATGAATGACAGCTTCATAGTGGGTCTCCTCGTTGTGGGCCGCTATCCCGCTTGACCGGCGAAACCGCGACCCAGGATTCCCAGGCGTTCCTTCTCCATGACGCCGCCGACATAATATGGTGCGCTGCACAAGTCAAGGTGCGGTGCAGTAAGTCATGTGATATTCGCATGAAGATAGCGTGGCGAAACCATGGCGAAGCCCACGAAATGCCTAATGATTCCTTAAAATGTGGACAAATCGACAAAAAACTCGCTCGAAGTATGCAAATTGAGCATATCAAATATTCCCTGCAAGGCGATCTGGTTGCGACGACGAATGATGCGTTCTGGCCTTCGGCGTCTGACAGGCGGCGCCGTCGTGACGAGATGATACGGGACGCGACTGATGCCGTGCGCGTGTTAGGCGACGGGATAGCCGTTTGAACGGGGCAGCCAATCGGGTTGGTCGTGCGCCGCGTGAACCTGCTAACTTGTCGTCATGCGCGCAGGTCTCAAAGAGTTTGTGGAAATCACCTCGAATGGGCGATGGGAACGCGTCGCCGCGAATGACGCGGTAGGCGCGACGCAGAAGGCGCGATGCCCGGAATGCGAAGAGCCCGTCAGAATTCACAAAGCTTCCAACAATGGCATGCGCGCTCAGCGAGAAGAGAGTGCGCACCGAATGATAAGCTGGCGGGATAGCTGCGCCACAGCCGCGTCCGGCGCCAATTGACAGCGGCGGAGCGGGCAAGTATTGCAGGCCCGTCGGGCGCGCCCTGTTGATGGGCGCGTTTGTCGTTTGACGCACCCGCGGCCGTCGTCTTGCTGGATGGCGGCCTGTCAGCAGAAGGATTTTCCTTTTGCGCAGGAGGGCGCGTTCCTCACCTTCAATCAGTGTCGCATTCAACGAGGAACCGCGATGACGAAGCGCGCAGAAGCCAAATACAAGATCGACCGCCGGATGGGTGAGAACATCTGGGGCCGTCCCAAGAGCCCGGTGAACAAGCGGGAATACGGCCCCGGCCAGCACGGCCAGCGGCGCAAGGGCAAGGCGACCGACTTCGGCACCCAGCTCAAGGCCAAGCAGAAGGTCAAGGGCTATTACGGCAATATTTCCGAGCGGCAGTTCCACAAATATTACCAGGAGGCGCTTCGCCTGAAGGGCGATTCCAGCGCCCGGCTGATCGGCCTGCTCGAGCGCCGGCTCGATGCGGTGGTCTATCGCGCCAAATTCGTGCCGACGGTGTTCGCGGCGCGCCAGTTCGTCAATCACGGCCATGTCCGGGTCAACGGGCGCCGGGTCAACATCCCGTCCTACCAGGTGAAAGTCGGCGACCTGATCGAGGTCAAGGAATCGTCCAAGCAATTGGCGATCGTGCTCGAGGCGGCGGCGCTCGCCGAGCGCGACGTGCCCGATTTTCTCGAAGTCGATCATTCCAAAATGACCGCCAGGATGACGCGGGTGCCCGGCCTCTCCGAGGTGCCGTATCCAACCCACATGGAGCCGAACCTGGTGATCGAGTTCTATTCGCGCTGATCGCCGCCATTCGATTGGAAGACCAGGCAAGGCCGCCTCTCCGGGGCGGCCTTTTTGCTGGCGGTTCGCGCCGCGCCGCTCTTTCGCGGCGCGCTGGACAAGGCGCGCCGCGATGGGGAACTATAGCGCCCCCGCGCTGCGTTCGCCCGCGCGGGGCCGTTCTGATTTGAGGAGATCATCGCGATGCTGGCGCTCGATCCTCGCACCACGGCTCTGGTTCTGATCGACGTGCAGAAGGGCGTGCTGTCGATGCCGCTGGCGCCCCACGGGGCGGCGCAGGTCGTGCAGAACGCGGCGCGTCTCGGCCTGCATTTCGATGAGGTCGGCGCGCTGGTGGTTCTCGTCCATGTCGCGTTTTCCGGCGCCGCCGTCGATCGGTTGAGCCAGCCGGTCGACGCCGCGTCGCCAGCCCCCACGGGCAGCCTGCCGGCGGACTGGGCGGAGTTCGCGCCCGAGATCGCCGCGCTGCGCGCCGGCGTGGTGATCACCAAGCGGCAATGGGGCGCGTTTTACGGAACCGAGCTTGATCTGCAATTGCGCCGGCGTGGCGTCGCTACGATCGTGCTCGCCGGCGTCGCCACCAATTTCGGCGTCGAGTTCGACGGCGCGCGAGGCGTGGCAGCACAATTACGCGGTGGTCGTCGCCGAAGACGCGGTCACCAGCCTCGGCGAGGACCTGCACCGGTTCTCGATCGACAAGATCCTGCCGCGCATCGCGCGCGTGCGCTCGACCGCCGAAATCGTCGGCGCGTTGCCGATGAGGGTGTGAAGACGAGCGCGCCGACGTTGGCGTTCGACCGGACGGCGACGCCCTTGGCCCGCGTCAATAGTAGATCGCGCCGCGCGTGCCGCCGCCGGCGGCGATTACGTCGCCGTTGATCGCAACCGACCTTGGCGAGGCGAGGAACGCGACGATCCCGGCGATTTCCTCGGCGCTGATCAGTTTGCCGACCAGATTGAGGCCGGCCATCTGCTTTTCGACATCGGAGGCGCTGACGCCCTGCGCCGCCGCCCGCCGCGCGACCACCTCGGGCGTCTTTTCGGTGCGGGTGAGGCCGGGATGCACGCAGACCGCCGTAATGCCTTGCGGCCCAAGTTCCTCGGCGAGGTTCTTGGTCAGCGCCGCCACGCTGATATTGCGGATCGAGCCGATGATGCTGCCGGTCGAGCGCGCCGCCAGCCCGCTGATGTTGATGATGCGCCCGCCGCCCTGCGCGGCCATCGCCGGGGCGACCTCGCGCGCGGCGCGGATATAGCCCATCACCTTGACGTTGACCTCGGCCCACAGCGCCTCGGTGGTGATCTCGGCGAGCGCGGGCGGCTTCGATTGGCCGGCCGGCTGCGCCGCGCAGTTCACGAGAATGTCGACGCGCCCGAATGCCGACAATGCCGCCGCGACCATCGCCTTGACCGACGCGTCGTCGCCGGTGTCGGTCGGCGCGGTCTTGATCGGCCGCCCGACCTCCGCCGAAATCTGCGCCGCGGCGGCGTCCAGCGCCGCCGCGCCGCGCGCGGCGATCGCCACCTCCGCGCCTTCGCGGGCCAGCGCCAGCGCAATCGCCTTGCCGATCCCGCGGCTGCCGCCGGTCACGATCGCCGCCTTGCCTTTGAGTTCGAGGTCCATGGAACTTTCCCGTCGCGCTTACGCGCCGCCTTGGCCGAACACCCGCGCGAAGATGAAATCGACATGCTTCAGGTGATAGTCAAGGTCGAACAGCGCCGCCAGTTCGCCCGGCGCCAGCGCCGCCGTCACGTCCTTGTCCGCCTTCAACAGGTCGAGGAAATTCTTCTCGTCGCGCCACGCGGCCATCGCGTTGCGTTGGACCAGATCATAGGCCGCCTCGCGCGAAACGCCCTTCTGGGTCAGCGCGAGAAGCACCCGCTGCGAATGGATGAGGCCGCCGAGACGGTCGAGATTCCTGCGCATCGTCTCGGGATAGACCACCAGCTTGTCGATGATTCCGGCCAGACGGGCCAGCGCGAAATCCAGCGTGATCGTCGCATCGGGGCCGATCATCCGCTCGACCGAGGAATGGGAAATGTCGCGCTCGTGCCACAGCGCGACATCCTCCATCGCCGGCGTCACCGCCGAGCGCACCATGCGCGCGAGACCGGTGAGGTTTTCGGCGAGCACCGGATTGCGCTTGTGCGGCATCGCCGAGGAGCCCTTCTGGCCCTCGGCGAACCATTCTTCGGCCTCCAGCACCTCGGTGCGCTGCAAATGCCGAATTTCGACGGCGAGCCGCTCGACCGACGACGCCACCACGCCGAGCGTCGCAAAGAACGCGGCGTGACGGTCGCGCGGGATCACCTGCGTCGAGATCGGCTCCGGGGTCAGGCCCATCTTGCGCGCGACGTGTTCCTCAACGCGCGGATCGATATTGGCGAACGAGCCGACCGCGCCGGAAATCGCGCAGGTCGAGATCTCCGCGCGCGCGGCGATCAGCCGGCGGCGGGCGCGCGAGAATTCCGCATAGGCCTGGGCGAGCTTCAGGCCGAAGGTGGTCGGCTCGGCGTGGACGCCATGCGAGCGGCCGATCGTCGGCGTCAGCCTGTGCTCATAGGCGCGCCGCTTCAGCGCGGCGAGCAGCGCGTCGACGTCGGCGATCAGGATGTCGCTGGCGCGCTGCAGTTGCACGGCGAGGCAGGTGTCGAGCACGTCCGAGGAGGTCATGCCCTGGTGCACGAAGCGCGCGTCGGGGCCGATGAACTCGGCGAGATGCGTGAGAAAGGCGATGACATCATGCCTGGTCACGCGCTCGATCTCGTCGATGCGGTCGACATCGAACGCGACGTTTCCCGCCTTCTCCCAGATCGCCCTGGCGCTCTCCCGCGGGATGACGCCGAGGCTCGGCCAGCGCGTCGCAGGCGTGCGCCTCGATTTCGAACCAGATGCGGAACCGGGTCTGCGGCGCCCACAGCGCGACCATATCGGGGCGGGAATAGCGGGGGATCATCGGCGCGTCCGGCGGCGGGGAGGGAAAACCGGTCTACACGATCGCGGCGGCAATTTCGAGTTTTCGGCGATCGTCGTAAAAGCCGCATTGCCGAGGGGCCGCCCCGCCATGCAGACTGCGCGCGCATCATCAGGGAGAATCGCCGGTGCCTGTGGTCAGTAAAGCCGATGTGGTGGTGCTTGGCGCCGGAATTGTCGGCGTCTCGGCGGCGCTGCATCTGCAGGCGCGCGGCCGCGATGTCGCGATCGTCGATCGCCTCGGCCGCGCGGCGGGCGAAGCCAGCTTCGGCAATACCGGAATCGTGCAGGCCGAGGCGATGTTTCCCTATATGTTTCCCAGAAAGCTTGGCGAGATCGCGAGGGCCGCCCTCAATCGCGACCCGCGCGCGCAGATGCGCTACGGGTCGATGCTGGCGATCAGTCCGTGGGTCTGGCGCTACTTCCTAGCCTCCGCGCCGCGGGCGCGCCTGGCGAGCGGCGCGGCCTTGCGCGCGCTGGTCGCGCGCAGCGTCGCCGAGCACGAGGCGTTCGCCGCGCCGGCCGGCTCCGGCGCGCTGTTGCGAAAGGGCGGCTGGATCAAGGCGTACCGCACCGAGCGCGGGCGCCAGACGATCCTGGCGGACTTCGAGGAGATGAAGCCCTACGGCGTCTCCGCCGAGGCGCTCGACCGCGCGCAACTCGCCGCGCTCGAGCCGCACCTCTCGCAGGTCGTGGCGGGCGGCGTTCATTTCACCGCTCCGACAACGACGCCCGACCCTGGAGCGCTGGTGGAATCCTATGCCGGCCTGTTCGTCGCGCGCGGCGGGCGCCTCGCCGCCGGCGACGCGCGTTCGCTCGAAGCCTCCGGCGCGGGATGGGCGATGACCACTGGCGACGGGCGGCTGGAGGCGCGCGAGGCGGTGATCGCGCTCGGCGCATGGTCGTCGGACGTTTTCGCGCCGCTCGGCTATCGCTTTCCGCTCGGCGTCAAGCGCGGCTATCACATGCACTACGGCGCGGCGGGAAACGCAACGCTCAACCATCCCGTTCTCGACGCCGAGTTCGGATATGTCCTCGCGCCGATGACGCGCGGCGTGCGGTTGACCACCGGCGCTGAATTCGCGCGCCGCGACGATCCGCCGTCGCCCGCCCATCTCGATAGGCTGGAGCCTCTGGCGCGCCAGTTCTTCCCGCTCGCCGGGCGGCGCGACGCGCAACCGTGGCTGGGGCGCCGTCCGTGCCTGCCCGACATGCTGCCGGTGATCGGCGCCGCGCCGCGCCACAAGGGCCTGTGGTTCGATTTCGGCCACCAGCATCTCGGCCTGACGCTCGGCCCGGTCAGCGGCCGGCTGCTCGCGCAGCTCATGACCGGCGAAGCGCCGCTGGTCGATCCCGCGCCTTATCGCGCCGAGCGGTTCGGCTGATCTACCACCCGTAATGCTTGCGCCACGACGGCGGGGCGGTCGCATTGGGCAGCGGCGTCGCCTCGAACACGCCGCGCGCGATCGCCCGCGCGAGGCATTCGGCGGCGAGCATGCCGATTTCGGTCAGATCCCGCAGATCGGGCTCCGGCGTCGCGCGCGCGGTGGTCGCCGCGAACACCACGTCGCCGTCGGTCGGCGCATGGGCGGGACGCAGCGCCAGCGCGACGCCGTCCTGCGCCATGATCGCGACGCGCTTCATCTGCGCCTTGGTCAGCCGCGCGTCGGTGACGACGACGGCGATCGTCGTGTTGGCCGCCTCGGCATTCTTGATCTTCAGTTCGCGCGCATCGGCGGGTTCCTGCTCCGGCGCGCCAAGGCCCCCGAACTCGCCGTCGCGTTCATGCGAAGCCGCCAGGAAATGCGGGCCGGAGCCGCGCGTCGCGCGCCCCACCGCATTGACCGCGACCAGCGCGCCGACGAGGAAGCCGCGCGACGCGACGGCGCTGGTCGAGCCAAGGCCGCCCTTCAGATCGTAGGTCGTGGCGCCGTAGCCGGCGCCTGCCGTGCCCAGGACGAAGTCCTTGGCCGCGCTCGCCGCCGCCTCGAAACCGAGCTCCCAATAGGGCGGCCGCCGGCCCCAGTTCTTGTCGCCGCCGTTGAGCAGGTCGAACAGGATGGCGCCTGGCACGATGGGGACGCGGAGCGGCCCGACGCGATGGCCGCGCCCGAGCTGCCTGAGCCAGGCCATCGCGCCGCCCGCCGCATCGAGCCCGAACGCCGAGCCGCCGGACAGCGCGAAGGCGTCGACCATCGGCACGGTCATTTCCGGCTCCAGCAGCGCCGCATCGCGCACCCCCGGCGCGCCGCCGTGAATGGCGACCGAGGCGATTGCCGGCTCCTCGAAAATCACCACGCTGACGCCGGTGGCGACCTCGGCGTCATGCGCGGCGCCGACCAGCACGCCGGGAATATCGGTGATCAGGTTGTTCATGGCGGGCCTTTCGGGCGAATGCGTCAGCGCGCCTCGATCGGCTTGCTGCGCGAGCGCGCGACCGTCTCGCGCTGGGCGCGCCGGCACGACAGCGGCGGCAGGCCGCGCAGGATCAGTTCGGCGTCGGCGACGGTCTGGCGGCCGATCTCGAACAGCGAATCGGGAAGCGCGCCGGCGCGGTGGGCGGACAGCAGCAGGCCCTCGACCTGGCGCGCCGGATCGTCGGCGGGCGCCGGCTCGACGGGATAGACGTCGCAGGCGGCGCGGAACCGCCCGCTTTCGATCTGGCGCAGAAACTCCGGAAAATCGACGACGCCCGCCCGGCTCATCAGCAGGACGACCGAACCGGGCGCAACCAGCTCAAACTCGCGTCGGCCGAGAAAGCCCTGGTTCTCGCTGGTGACGCTGGCGAAAACGACGATGACGCGCGACGTTGAGAGCACCTCGTCGAGCGAGGCCGCGCGCACGCCGAATCCTTCCATGAAATGATCGGACACCCAGGGATCGTAGGCCTTGACCGGGCAGCCGAACGGCCTCACCAGCGGAACGAAGGCGCGGGCCAGATCGCCAAAGCCAATCAAACCGATCGCGGCGCCGTAGAGCGAGAAGCATCCCTCGGCGCCGTCGAGCAGCCATTTCTCGCTTCCGGCCCGGAATGCGCGGTCGGCGGCGGTGACGCCGCGGCAGAGATCGATCGCCATGCCGAGCGCGATTTCGGCGACCGGGCGCGCGAACGCCGAGCTCGGCGCCAGCACATGGATGCCGCGCCGGAAGCAGGTCTCATAGTCGACGTTCTGCAGGAAATTGGTCTCGACATTGATGATCGCGCGCAAGTTCGCGGCGCGCTCGATGCGCTCGGCCGGCATGTCGGTCTGGCCGATCAGCAGCGTCATGTCGGGCAAATGCCGTTCGATCAGCTCGGCGGGCGCCCGGCCCGCGCCGTCATGCACCACGAGTTCGCCGAGTTGCTCGAAGCGGGCGCGCGTCGGCGCGTCGAAAATCTCGCGCAGTCCGCGCGGCTGGGGATCGACGACAATCAACGGCCGGCCCATCAAACACCCTCGCGCGCCAGAAGCCGGCAGGATTAGGTCGGCGAGCCGCCGAATTCAAGCGCGCGCCGGAATGGGACAGGGCGCTCGAACTCCTCCTCTCTCGCTTTCCGGAGAGGGCCGGGGCGTGGGCAAGGCGCGCTTGGCTGCGATTGGCCCGACCGCGGCGGGTCGAAAGCCGCGCGTGACTTCAGCCCCAGAAACGCCGCCAAATCCGAGCGGCGCTTTGGAAGGGACCGGACGGGCAATTCACGGTCGCGCCATTGGCGCCGATGAGCTGACACATCTCGTCGAACGCCTCGCGGCGCTCCCGCCGATCGCTTGTCCGAAAGCGCAGGAACAACGACCGTTGGCTCCAGTCAAAAGGCTCACTCGCCTTGCCGTGCAGGAAAAAGAGAATGCCGGCGAAGCGCACGGCACGCCCATCGCTCGAACAGAGCGCTCCCTGAAGCAGCGCTTCTATCACCGCGGCGGAGGGATGCGCCGCCGCCAGACGTTCGGCTTGCGCCAATCCCTCGCCAAGCTCGCCAAAACGCAGCCCTTCGACGATCACCTCGTCAATACTGTCGAGCCGGCCGATCCCGTGCAACAGCTCGGCGGCGCGAATCCGGACCTCGCGGTTCGGCCCCTTGAGGCTTGCCTGCAAGGCTCGGAGGGCGGGCGGAGAATTGATTTTCGCGAGCGCTTCGGCGTCCCGCCAGTCGGCGTCCTTGCGTCGGACAAGCAAGGCTTCCAGCTCGGCAAGCTCCTCGGGGGACACCGAAGCGAGCGCCTCGAGGTCATATGGAATGCCGTCATGCCATTCCATATAGCCGATCTTCATGCTTGCGATGAACCGATCGTAGGCGGCGGTATGCGTCACGATTCGATGCCCCGAACTGCCCTGGCGAGCATGCTATCATTGGTTCCATTCTCAGCCCACGCGGCGATGATCGCGCAGGCGGTGCGTTCGCTGCGTGATATGCGCGCCGGCCCCGGAGACGGGTTCATGAGCCGGACGGTTCGCGTCATTGTCACCGGACGCGTTCAAGGCGTCGGTTATCGCGCCTGGGTGGAGCGAGAAGCCGAGACGCGACGCCTTTCCGGCTGGGTGCGCAACCGTCGCGACGGCGCCGTCGAAGCGGTGTTCTCGGGAGATGCAACGGTCGTCGGTGCTATGATCGAGGCCTGCCGATCAGGGCCGCGAATGGCGGCGGTCGAAAACGTGGCCGTGGAGGACGTCTCCCCCGATCACGATTTGCAAGGCTTTCGGACGATTGCGACCGCTTGAGCCGGGCGCCTAGCCCTTCAGCGCCTTGATCAGCACGTCCTGCATCTCGGGCGTCGGCTCGCCGTAGAAGGCCGGCGGGGCGCCGTCGCCGCCGAGCGCGCCGTAAGCGCGCTTCGAGGCGGCGTCGAACATCACCTCGAACTTCCGGGCGGCGCATTCGTGCGGCTTGCAAACGAAATAAAGCTCGTAGGCCTTGCCGTCGATCGTCGCGGGCTTCATCGGACCCGCGACGCCGTCGAAATTCCTCGCAAATCGTTCCAGCCAGTCGGGGGTCGGCTGCACGTCCTTCATCAATTTCCGCCACCCCACGAGATAGGAGGGCTTGAGAAGAACGTCGAACAGGTAGGGCCCGTCCTGCGCGGCGGCGGTGTCGGCGATCAGGGCGAAGGCGAGAAGCGCGGCGAGGAGCACGTTAGGCCTTTCCGAATTTTGGCGACGAAGATATGGGCGCGACGAACAATCCGCTGGCGCGGCGTCGCTCCGCAAGGCCTTGCATGCGCGCGCAGCCCCGCACGTCTAGAACGCCTTGAAGGTGATGATCGTGCGGGTGTCGACGATGCCGGGAATGGTCTGGACCTTCTGGCCGACGAAATGGCCGATGTCGACGTCCCGCTCGACGTAGAACTTGGCGAGAATGTCGAAGCCGCCGGCGATCGAATAGATTTCCGATGCAATCTCCGCCTCGGCGAGGGCGCTCGCCACCTCATAGGTGCGCCCGAGCGCGCATTTGATCTCGACGAAGAACGTCTGCATGAAGATAAAAGCCCTTTCCCCGGCCGCCGCGAGCGAAGCCGCTTGCGGCGTGCGCTGCATCGGCGGTGGGCGACGATCGCCACGCTATTGTGCAATAACTTCCACATCGTGGTCCAGACCCGATTGCACCTGGAATGTGGATTGATAGGTCTTCGCATCGTGGCGCGCGATGACGATGTATTCGCCCTCGGCGAGCGCCAGCGAGGGGAAAGCGCCGATCAGTTCGCGAATGAGGTCGCCGCCCGGCGTCAGGACCGTGAAACTGGAGTTCGCCATCGCGTCGGCCCCTGGCGCGCTGACCAGCTTGAGCGTCAGGGTCGCATAGCGGTGGCGCAAGGTCAGATCGAGGACCTTGCCCGACGGCACCTTGATGTCCGCCGAGATGATCGAATTGGTCGCGACCGCGGCGCCGGGCGCGCCGCCGCCGGTTTTTCCAGCGCTGACCGAGCCGACGCCGGCCGAGTCGAGGTAGGTCGAGACGATATGATAGGAGCCTTCGGGCAGGCCGAGCAGATCGCCGGCCTTCGCCTTGGAATAGACCAGCTTGGCTTCCGGATTGTTGCGCTCGGGAACGTAGACGGCGAGGGCCAGCCGATTGGCGTCGATCGGCGTATCTCCCCTGGAGCCGGTGATCCGCAGTGCGCCCGCTCTGAGCGGAATGCGCTCGCTCTGCTCCTGATCGCCGAGGCTGATCCGTTTTGTCGCGCTGGCGAGGCCGAAGGCGACGTGAACGACATAATCGCCGGGCGGCAGGGCGAGGCTCGGCTGGGCGTCGGTCGATTCGCCGACGAGGGCGTATGAGCCGTCGGCGTCGGCGCGCGCATTGAACACGCGCCAGTGGAGCCCCGCGCGCAACGGGACGTTCGCATCGCCCAGAACGGCCGAGAGTTGCAGGCTGGCCTGGCGCGGCGCCGCCGGCGTCTCCTGCGCAAGCGCCGGCGCGAGCGCGCCCGCCGAGGCGACGGCCAACAGCAGGAAAGCCGAAACGAAACGCCGTCCAACGATGCGCATGGTCCTTCTGCCTTGCCGCGATCCCGCGCCGCGGTCAATGGCGCATTCTCGGGCGCTTTCCCGCGGAGCCGGCGTCTGGTGCCGCGGAAACCCGGCCATTTGATGACGGTTTACAGCGGCCGCCAAACCGGCCAAGGAACGGGTCCCGACGCTGTTGGGCGACGCGGCGTCGGCCGTGTCGCGTTGAAAAACGGGACACCCATGAACGAGACGATCGAATTGTTGCTTCGGCGCCGCTCGCTGCCGCCTCAGGGAATGGTCGGCCCGGGGCCGGCGCCGCGGGAGATCGAAACCTTGCTGACGATCGCCTCGCGCGTCCCCGATCATGGCAAGCTGACGCCCTGGCGTTTCCTGGTTTTCGAGGGCGCGGCGCGGTTGAGCGTCGGCGCGATCGCCGCCAGGATTGCGCAGGCTGATGACCCGGCGATCCCCGACGCCCGTCGGCAGGCCGAACTGACGCGCTTTTCTCACGCGCCGCTGGTGATCGGGGTGATTTCGCGCGCCGCGCCGCATGTCAAAATTCCCGAATGGGAGCAGATCCTGTCGGCGGGCGCCGCCTGCATGAACCTGGTGATCGCCGCCAATGCGCTCGGCTACGTCGCGGCATGGGTGACCGAGTGGTGCGCCTACGACCGCCGGTTCTGCGCCGCAATTGGCGTGCGCGACGATGAAAAGATCGCTGGATTCGTGCACATCGGACGGCCGAACATGGCCAGCGAGGACCGCCGGCGTCCGGCGCTCGCCGACGTCGTCTCGTATTTTCCGGCCTGATTCGGCCGCTTCCTTCGCGAGGAGAACATATTGTTCTACGAGACCGGCCAGCGCGACAAGGGCCTGTTGCCGCGCGATCCTTTCAAGGCGATCGTCGCGCCGCGGCCGATCGGATGGATTTCCACGCGCAGCAGGGACGGCCTCATCAATCTGGCGCCCTACAGCTTCTTCAACGCCTTCGGGTCCGCGCCGCCGATCGTCGGCTTCTCGAGCGAAGGCGCCAAGGATTCGGCGGCGTTCGCGCGCGACAGCGGCGAGTTCGTCGCCAATCTCGCGACCATGGATTTGTTTCGTCAGGTGAGCGAGACGTCCGCCCCACTGCCGCGCGGGCAGAGCGAATTCATCCATAGCGGCCTGACGATGGCGCCGTGTCGGCTGGTCAGCGCGCCGCGCGTCGCCGAAAGTCACGCGGCGCTGGAGTGCACGGTGATCGAGATCGTCGCGTTGAAGGATCGTCGCGGCGAGCCGATCGGCAACTACCTGGTTCTCGGCGAAGTCGTCGCGTTTCATATCGACGACCGCTTCATCCATGATGGCGTTTTCGACGCCGCCGCCGCCCGCCCGCTCGCCCGTTGCGGCTATCAGGACTATGCGGTGGTCGACAAGCTCTACACGCTGGCGCGCCCGCCCGGCGGCGGCGGCCAATAACCCGGACCGGTCAGGTGGACGGCGGCCTGACGCGCGCCAGGAGACGCTCGGCGCGCAAACGATGCGGCCGGTCCAGCATTTCGCCGTCGAGCGCCACCACCCCGGCCCCGGGCGACGCGTCGAACGCGGCGAGGATCGCGCGGGCGCGGGCGAGCGCCTCCGGAGTCGGCGTGAAGACCTCGTTGATGATGGACGCCTGGGCGGGATGGATGGCCATCTTGGCGGTGAACCCGTCGCGGCGCGCGGCGATCGCCTCGGCGCGCAGGCCGTCGAGATCGCGAAAATTGGTGTGCACCGAATCGATCGGCGCGACGCCCGCCGCCACGGCGCCCAGCAGCGTCAGGCTGCGCGCCAGGCGATAGGGGTCGGCATAGGCGCCATCGGGCAGGCGATTGCTTTCCGCGCCGAGGTCGGCCGACAGATCCTCGCCGCCCCAGGCGAGGCCCTCGAGCCGCGCGCTGCTGCCGCGATAGCTCGCCATGCCGAACAGCGCGCGCGCGCTTTCCGTCGCGATCGCGATGACGCGCGTGGAGCCGTCGGCGAGCCCGAACAACGCCTCGCGCACCGCCAGCTTGCCGCCGAGCTGCTGCACGCTCGTCCCGTCGAGGCTCTTGGGCAACACCACGCCGTCAGGCGCCGCCGGCATCACCGCGTCGAGGTCGTCGTCGGTCAGGCCGCTGTCGAGCGGATTGACGCGCACGAACAGCCGCGGCCGCGGACCCTGCGCGGTCGCGCGAACAAACTCGGCGGCGATGCGCCGCGCGCGCGCCTTGGCGGCGGGCGCGACCGAGTCCTCGAGATCGACGATCAACGCGTCGGCGCCGCTGCGCAGCGCCTTGGCGAGCTTTCTCTCGTCGTCGGCGGGAACGAACAGCGCCGAGCGCATCGGCTAGACTTTCACCGTCGCGGCGGCCGGCCGGCGGCGCATGAAGGCGGTGCGGCGGCATTCGGCGACCAGCGCGCCGTCCTGCTTGAACGCGCGATGCCGGAATTCGACGAGGCCGGCGTCGGCGCGCGAGGCGGAGGCCCGCGCCGAAAGCACCTCGGTCGTCGCGCGCAAAGTGTCGCCTTCAAACAGCGGCGCGGGGAAGCGCACCTCGGTCATGCCGAGATTGGCGATGGTCGTGCCGACCGTCGTGTCGTTGACCGAAATGCCGATCATCAGGCCGAGCGTGAACAGCGAATTCATCAGCGGCCGGCCCCATTCGGTCTCGGTCGCGCAGAAATGGGCGTCGATATGCAGGGGTTGCGGATTGAGCGTCATGTTCGAGAACAGCATGTTGTCCATCTGCGTGACCGTCCGCGTCAGGCGATGGGTGAAGAACTGCCCGACAAAAAAATCCTCGAAATAGAGCCCTCCACGTGGATGGGGGAATGTCGAATCGGCCATTTTCGCGCCTCAACCGGCTTGCCGCCGCGCGTCTTAACAGCTCGTTTACCATATGGCCGCAAGCTGGAAAGTCAGGATTTCCGTCGCGAGGCGCGGGGTGCGCAGTGAATAGGCTGGTTTGCGACCGCGAGCAATCCGCTTCGCCAGGCGCGGACGAACTGAGCATTGTGCGGCGCTTTCTCGCCTGGTCGCAACGGGCGGACGCCGGCGGCCGGGCCGAGGCGGCGAGCGCGCTGGCGCGCGCCTTTCTCTATTCCGACCTCGGCACCGCGTTGCGCCGCGAGGCGGAACTCGGTCTGACGGCGCTGCTCGACGACCCTTCCGCGCTGGTGCGGCGCGCGCTCGCCGAGGCGTTGGCCGGCGCCCATGACGCGCCCCATCATGTCATTCTGGCGCTGGCCTGCGACCAGTCCGAGGTTTCCTCTGTGGTGCTGGCGCGCTCGCCGGTGCTGACCGACGCCGAACTGGTCGATTGCGCGGCGATCGGCGACGCGCGCGCCCAGACGGTGCTGGCCCGCCGCCCGCGCCTGAACGTCGGCGTCGCGGCGGCGCTCGCGGAAATCGGCGAGCGCGAGGCGGTGATCGCGCTCGCCGGCAATCACGAGGCCGAGCTGAGCCCTGGCGTGATGCGGCGCATCGTCGAACGCTTCGGCGACGACGCGGAAGCGCGCGAGGCGTTGCTGGCGCGCCCGTGGCTGCCCTCGGCGCTGCGTTGCGATCTCGTCGCGGCGACCGCCAAGGCGCTGTCCGATTTCGTCGCCGGCTGCGCGTGGATGGGCGCCGAACGGGCGCGCCGCATCGCGCGGGAGGCGAGCGAGCAGGGCGCGATTTGCGTCGCCCGGTCGAGCCGGCCGGAGGAAATGCGCGCCCTTGCGCGTCATTTGCGCGAGCGCGGGACGCTGACCGTCGCGCTGCTGCTGCGCGGGCTGCTGTCGGGCGAACGCGCACTGTTCGAACACGCGCTGGGCGAGCTTTCCGGCCTGCCGTCGGCCCGGATCGCCGGCTTTGTCGGCGAGCCGAACAGCGCGGGCTTCGCCGCGCTCTACGGCAAGGCCGGGATGCCGGCGCATTTCCTGCCGGTGTTTCGCGCCGCGCTCGCCGCGCTCGACGACGCGCCGGCGGCGCCCGGCGGGGCGCTGTCGTGCGACCTGATCGAGCGGGTGATCGCCGCCTGCCAGAAGATCAATTCGCCGGATCTCGCGCGAATGATGTCGCTGCTGCGCCGCTTCGAGGCCGAGGCGGCGCGCCAGAGAGCCCGCGTCTTCGCCGCGGACGCCGCCGCCGCGCGGCCCGCCCCGCCGCTGCTCGTGCGTCTCGATCCCGGCGCGATGGACGAGGCCGACGAACCGGCGGGGGCGCCGTTGCTGATCGCCGCGGCGCAGTCGACCGAGCCAGAGGCTGCCGCGCCGCCAGTCCTGCCCGAACCGATCGCGGAACCGACCGAAGAGGAAGCGGCCGCGCCGCTGGTCGAACTACCGCCCGACCGCATCGCCGCGCTGACCGAGGCGGCTTGAGGGGCGGGGCGCTCGATCTTCCCTGAACTCGGAGTCAAGCCTCCGGCCCGACCAGATTCGCATCGCGCGACAGTCGCCAGCGGCCGTCGGCGCCCTTGCGCAGGATGCCGAGCGTGTTGCCTGACATGCGGACTGGCGGGCCGTCGGCCTTCGTCAGGCTGATCTGAACATGATTTCGGATGTAGGAGCGTTCGCCGAACACTTCGATTTCCTGGATTTCGCAACGGCCGGTCATCCTGACGTCCTTCATGCCCTGCGCGGCGGCGGCGAACGCCTGTTTGCCGAACGGCGCGGCGCCCGGCGTCATGAAGATCACGTCATCGGTCATCAGCGCGAGGACGGCCGAAACGTCGCCCGCCATGCTGGCGGCCATCCATTGCTCCACCATGTCGCGGATATTCCGCTCGTCGTCGTTCATGTCTCCTCCTTGCACCGGGCTTCCGCCCTGTGTCGGGCGCACAGCCCGGATGCTGGCCTGTCGGCCCTGGATATGCGACCGTTGGCCGGTCGGGCAGGGCGCGATCGGCGATGAAAAAGGGGAACTGCGTCTCTTTCGTGGTCGCCTGCGCCGGCTGCCTGCTTTCGATCACGCAAAGCCGGGCGGAGCGTGTTCCGGCTGCGCTGACCGGAAACTCGATCGTATTGAGCTGGACGGAATTCCTATCGGAGAGGAACGGCATCGGTTGGATCCGGACCCGAACCAATAATTTCTCCGCCAATGTCTACGTCAGCAGCCAGCAGCGCATCTTCAGCGCATTGCAGGATTCGGTGGTCCGGGCGACCGGGCAACCGCCAAACGGCGTCACCGTCAAAGATATTTCCGGAACGGACGAGAATACGCTGCATTGGCATTTCCAGGATGGCGCGATCATCGCCGACACCAGTTTTGGCCTCAACGGGGTGCGGCGGCTCGTGGTGCACTCCAGCGACGACTTCAAAACGTGTTCGATCGACGTGATCCACGCCAAAGAGCTGGGGACCAAACAGATCCGCGAGAATACCATATGGAGAACCGTCGAGATCAAGGTGTCGTTTGCAAGCTGCGTGATTCAATCTGGCAATATCTTCGCCAAATGAGCCTCCCGCGCCGACAAGATGTCCGGCGCCCTCTCGCGCCAGAGGCCGGCGCTGCGATCAACCCTTGCTGACAGCGGCGCGCGGCGGTGACAATATCGCGGGGATGAACGATCAGGTCGCTCTGGCGCACCACGAAGCGGGCCACGCGGTGCTGCATGTCATCTCCGGCCGGCGGCTCGACAGGATCATCCTGAAGAGCCTGCCGGCGCGGTTCGGCGGCCGGGTGCTGATCGTCCCCGGCCGGGCGCCCAACGCAGCCGACTATGGCGCGGCGCTCGCCGCCGGGCCGCTGGCGCACGCCAAATACCTGACCGGCGATATGTTCGCGCTCGATTTGTTCTCGGACTTCGATCGGCGCGCCATTGCGCGGGCCGCCGAGCCGGCCGACCCCGTTGTCTTCCTGGCGGCGTCCATCCAGCGGGCGGCGGCCGCTCTCGCCATCCCTGCGGTGTGGTCGGCGGTCGAGGCGCTGGCCGAAGCGCTGTCGGCCTATTGGCCCGAGCCCGGCCAACTCGGCGAGGGCGTGATGGACGGCGACGCGGCGCAGGCGATCATCACCGGCGCCGGCGCGTGGCCGGGCATGGCGGGTTTTGGCGAGACGCTGCGCTGGCGCGCGCCGCACAAACGAAAGCGGACGACCGCGTCGGCTGCCGTCCGCGCGCCGTCCCGCTGAGCGGCGCGAGGACGCCTACATCCCCGGAATCGGCATGATCTCGATGATCTCGACCCAGGCGCCGGGCATTTGCACATGCGGCTGGTCCTTGCCGAACATCTTTGTCGCGGCGGCGGCCGATTCCGCCTGGACGATCGAGTAGCCGCAGACTTCGTTGGTGGTGTCCGAGGCGCCCTTTGCATCGACCCGCTTGGTCTTGCCCAGCGGGGCGCCGCCGTCGACCAACGACGCCTTGTGAGCGCCCATCCATGTCATCCACGCCTCCATCCCCTTCTTCTGCTGCTCGGGGGTGGCGTTCTTCATCATCTCCTCGAGCATGGCCCGCTCGGCCATATACAAAACCAGAAATTTTTTCATGTGACGAGCCTCCCGACCGTTGCTATGCGTGGTGCGAATTTCTTCCCGCGGGCCACGGCGACAAAACGCCGAGGTTGCAGGCAAGTTCCCTGCCTCGCGACCACAGGTGAGGAGAACATGATGTTCGTCGCATAATTTTGACGGTCTAAAATCATCAGGTCGGACATTGTGCATCAGGTCGCGTCGTCGCCAATTGTTTCGGTGGTCGCTCCGGCCGCGCTATCCCAGCCCCGCCACCGTCCGCCGATCCCCTTCGCCGCCAAAATACTTCTCCAGCGCCTGCGCGAAGACCGCCTCCTCCGGCGCGGCGGCGGCGAACAGGGTCAGGCAGGAGCGGAACTTCATGTCGTCGGGGTCGCCGAAGATTTCGTGCGCCGAGCGTCCCTGCAGGCGATTGACCAGCGCGCAGCATTCGCGCAGCCGCGCTCCGAGAACGGGATGGGCGAGGTAGGCGCGGGCTTCGTCCAGGCCGGAAATCGCGAACGCGCGGGCGGTTTCGCTGACGCCGAGGCCCTTGAGCTGGGGAAACACAAACCACATCCAGTGGCTTTTCTTGCGGCCCTCGCCCAACTCCGAACGGACGTCATCGAAAATCGCGAACTGGGCGACGACGAAGCGCTTCAGGTTGTAGGGATCGTCCATCCCGGCTCCCCCGCCGTGCGGGCTGCGCGCCCTACAGCGCCCACAGGAACACGCCGCAGGCGACGAGGCCGATCGCGCTCTGGCCGTATTCCAGCAGCCCCCAGGCGCGCACGAGGTCGCGCGCCGCTCCGGGTTCGCTCGCCGAGATCGCCAGGATGCGATTGTTCATCGGCACCATCGCGAAATAGGTGTAGGGCCAACTCGCGACGATTATGATCGCGCCGATCAGCCAGCGCACGTCCTGCGATTCGAAATAGCTGGCGAGGCCGAGCACCGCGGCGATCAGCGCCAGCGATTGCAGCAGGGCGAAGCCGCGCCGGTCGCTCGGGCGCCATTCCGACAGCAGCCCGCTGTCGTCGAGCGCGAGGCGCGCGGGCTGCTCGACCAGATTGATGTAGAGCGTCGCGCCGGTGAAGGCGGCGGCGAAAGCAAGGGCGAGGGTTCCGATCAGCATGGCGTTTCCCTGACAAGGGGCGAGGCGGCGGGTGACGCGGGCATTCTACATGGATTTCCGTGACGCCATCGAGGCCTGTTCTTCCGCGGCGTTCGGGCCTCCTCTCCCGTGTGGCGAGGCGGAACGGGGAGAGGGGTCCCCGACGGCGCGTTTCTTGTTGATTGGCTTTGTTCACCGATCGCCGAGCAGCCCCTGAGCCTTTGCATAGTAGAGCAGGGCGATCGTCTTGGCGTCGCAGATTTCGCCGCGCTCGATCATCGCGATCGCCTCGGCGAGCGAGGGCTCGATGATCGCGATGCGCTCGTCGGCGTCGACGCCGCCGCCCGCTCCGACGCGGTCGCCCGCGCCGTAGGGCGCGACGAAGCAGGCGATTTTTTCGGTGGTGGCGCCGGGGCTGACGAAGGCGTCGAACACATGGCGGGCGGCGGCGATCGCCACTCCGGTCTCCTCGCGGGATTCGCGGATCACGCAGGCCTCCGGCGCATCGCCGTCGAGCATTCCGGCGCAAACTTCGGTCATCGGCTGGGCGGCGCCCTCCAGCCAGGCGCCGAGGCGAAACTGCCGGACCAGCAACACGACGCGGCGTGCGGGATCGTAGAGCAGCACCGCGGCGGCGCCCTTGTGGCGATAGATTTCATGGGCGAGGACGCGCGAAGCGCCGGCTTCGGTGACCTCGACGCGGGTCAGCGTCAGCCTGAAGCGGCCATCGGCGAGCAGCGTCTCGCCGAGCATGCGGACTTGCGGGGTCATCGAGCGTTTCCTTGCAGAAGCGAGAATCCCCGATCAATAGACGAACTGTTCGTGCAGGATGCGTTCGTCGAGCGAATGGCCGGGGTCGTGCAGCAGCACCAGCGAAGTCTGGTGGTCCATCGCCACGTCGACCCGCGTGACGCGCCGGATTTCGATGTGATCGGCGACCGCGGCGACCGGCCGCTTGTCGCTCTCCAGCACCTCGATGGAAACGCGGGCGCGGTCGAGCAGCAGCGCGCCGCGCCATCGGCGCGGCCGGAACGCCGAGATCGGCGTCAGCGCCATCAGCGGCGCGTCGAGCGGCAGGATCGGCCCGTTCGCCGAAAGATTATAGGCGGTCGAGCCGGCCGGGGTCGCCAGCAGCACGCCGTCGGCGATCAGTTCGCTGAGCCGCTCCTTGCCGTCCACCGCGATGCGCAACTTGGCCGCCTGGTAGGTCTGCCGCAGCAGCGAGACCTCATTGATCGCCCGCGCCTCGCGCGCCGCGCCCTTGATGTCGACGGTGCGCATCACCAGCGGATGAATGATCGAGGAGCGCGCGGCGCGCAGCCGCTCGCGCAGCCCCTTGTCATTAAACTCGTTCATCAGGAAGCCGACCGAACCGCGATTCATGCCGTAGATCGGCTTGGGCGCATCCATCATGCGGTGCAGGGTCTGCAGCATCAGCCCATCGCCGCCGAGCGCGACGATCACATCGGCCTTGGCGAAGTCGCAATCGCCATAGAGGTCGACGAGGCGCTTCAGCGCGTCATCGGCTTCGGGGGCCCCCGACGACAGGAAGCAGATCGCTTGCGCGCGGTTCGATGCGCCGGTGCGCGCGGGCATGGACCATTCCTTCTGCGCGAAATGGGTCGATGGCCGCGCGCGCAAATTCGCGAACCCGCGACGGCCTATAGCCGGTCAGGCGCGCGCCGCCAAGATATGGCGGCGGCCCTCGATGAACAGCATGAACAGCCCGCTGCCGAGGATGATCGTCGCGCCGATCAGCATATGGCGGCTCGGCAGGTCGCCGAAAATCAGCCAACCCCACAGGATCGCCCAGGCGAGCAGGCTGTATTCGAAGGGCGCCACGGCCGAGGCCGGCGCGCGGCGCAACGCTTCGAACAGAAAGAACTGGCCGCCGCCGCCGATCAGGCCGAGGAGAGCGATCAGCTCCAGCTCGAAGGCGTTCGGCCGGACGAAGACCAACGGCGCCAATGCGCCGCAGCCGACGACGAACACCAGGTTGCCGCCGACCATCAGCGCCGCGGTGCTGACTGCCTGACTGAGGCTGCGCGCCAGGATCGTGGTCACCGCCCAGCACATCGCCGCGAACAGCGTCAGCAAGGCCGGCATGAGGTCGGGCGATCCTGAAACGTCGGCGGCGACGAGCACGCCGCAGAATCCGACGCCCGCCGCCAGCCAGCGCCACGGGCCGACGATCTCGCCGAGCACCGGATTGGACATCGCCACCACGAACAGCGGCGCCGCGAAATAGAGCGTGACGAGTTCGGCCAGTTGCAGCGAGCGCGAGGCGCTGTAATAGGCGAGCCACGCCGCCAGGATCAGCAGGCCGCGCAGCACGATCGCCGCCAGATTGCGCCGTTGCAGCGCGACCTCGAGGTCGGCGCGCCGCACCAGCAGGCTGGCCAGCGCGACGATGATCACGCTGCGCGCGAACAGCACTTCGGGCGCCGGCAGCCGGACCACCAGCCATTTGACGATGGCGTCCTGCATGCTGAACGCCGCCCAGCCGCAAAGCGCCAAGCCGATGCCGGTCAGGGTGCGCGACGCTTCAGGATTTGCGGGATTCATGTGAACCTGGAGGCAGAAGGCGGGCGGCGGCTTCGGTTCGTTCGGGCGGCGAGGCGGGGAATAAAACAGATTCGATCGCCAAAATCAGTCCCGTCGCGCAAAAATGATCACAGCGGCGGCGTCGGCGGCCGCGACCCGCAGCGCTGGCGCCCGCCGGCCTGATCGGGCATAGAAACGCGATGCCCGAGCCCGCCACCAATGCGCCGGAGATTTCCGTCAGCGAACTGTCGAACGCGCTGAAGCGCGCGATCGAGGACGGCTTCCCCTATGTGCGGGTGCGCGGCGAAGTGTCGAACTATCGCGGGCCGCATTCGTCCGGCCATGTCTATTTCTCGCTGAAGGACCAGGGCGCGCGCATCGACGCGGTGATCTGGAAGGGCGTGTTCTCGCGTATGCGGGTGCGGCCCGAAGAGGGCATGGAAGTGATCGCCGCCGGCAAGATCACCACCTTCCCCGGCAAGTCGGCCTATCAACTGATCGTCGAGGCGATGGAGCCGGCCGGGGTCGGCGCGTTGATGGCGTTGCTGGAGGCGCGCCGGGTCAAGCTCGCCGCCGAGGGCCTGTTCGACGCGTCGCGCAAGCAATTGCTGCCCTATCTGCCCCGGGTGATCGGCGTCGTCACTTCGCCGACCGGCGCGGTGATCCGCGACATTCTGCACCGCCTGTCGGACCGCTTTCCCGTTCACGTGCTGGTCTGGCCGGTGCGCGTGCAGGGCGAGACTTCGGCGGCGGAAGTCGCCGCGGCGATCGCCGGCTTCAATGCGCTGGAGGCGGGCGGCGCGATCCCGCGTCCCGACCTGCTGATCGTCGCGCGCGGCGGCGGCTCCCTTGAGGATCTGTGGAGCTTCAATGAGGAGACCGTCGTTCGCGCGGCGGCGGAAAGCCTGATTCCGTTGATTGCCGCGGTCGGTCATGAGACCGACTGGACGCTGATCGATCACGCAGCCGACGTTCGCGCGCCGACCCCGACCGCCGCTGCGGAGCTCAGCGTGCCGGTGCGCGCCGAACTTCTCGCCAGTCTCGCCGACCTCGACGCGCGCCGGCGCGGCGCGATTCTGCGCGTCGCCGAGCGCGCCCGCGCCGCCTTGCGCGCGAGCGCCCGCGCGCTGCTTTCAGGCGAGGCGATCCTCGCCGCGCCGCGCCAGCGGCTGGATCGCGCCGGCGCGGCGCTCGCCGCCAATGCGCGGGCCGCCTTCGGCAAACGCGCGATCGCGCTGGAGCGCCTGTCGCGCCGGCTCGCCGTGCGATCGCCGCAGGCTCTGCTCGCCGGTGCGCGCGCGCGCCAGAAGAGCGCCGCGCGAAGCTTTGAACGCGCGGTGGCGCTTGATCGCGAGCGGCGGCGCGAGAGGCTCGCGCGGTTGCACGCACGGCTTCTGGCGGCGCTCGCCGCGCGCGCGCGGTTCGACGCCCAGCAGCGCGCACGCGCCGCTCAGGCGCAAATCCGGCTGCGGCGCGCCATCGTCTCGACCATCGCGCAGCGGCGCGCGCGTCTGGCCGCGGCGGCGCAGCTTTTCGGCGCCGTGAATTATCGCAATGTCCTCCAGCGTGGTTTTGCGCTGGTGAAAGACCAGGCGGGCGCGCCGCTGCGCAGCGCGGCGGCGATCGCTCCCGCCCAGGCGATCCGGATCGAATTCGCCGACGGCGAGCTTGCCGCCACCGCGGACGGCGCGCCGCGGCCCGGCCCTGAAAAGTCGGCGCCGAAGAGCGTTGCGCCGCTCCGCAGGCAAAAGGCGGGCAAGCGGGGCGCGGCCAGCGGCCAGGGCTCGTTGTTCTGAAGCCGGTTGAGTTCTTCAGAGGCTGACCGCCGCGATTGCGCGCTGAGCGCAACGAGGACGACGAACGCTCCGACTGCGACCCCTCGCGCGCCTACTGCGGCGGCGGCGCGCCGTCCTTGGCCGGGTCTTTCTGGTCGATCTCGAAGGTCGCGTTGGCGTTCGCGGTGACGAACGGCGTTCCGTTGTTCATCCGGTCGTTGATGTTGCTGTTGATGTTGATCTGGACGAGGCGGCACTCGCCCTTCAGCGCGGCGCTGAGGACGTCGCATTGGCGATCGACGATCTCATAGAGCGACTGGCTGAGGCCGGCCATCGCCTTGGTGAGGTCGCCGGGCGACATCGAGGCGGCTGGCGGCGCGGACAATTGGAAGTTGAGGGTGACGCGCGGTCCTTTCGGGCCGGAATTCCCCCAGTTCTGCGCCACAGCCGGCGGGATGCTGGCGACGGCGAAGAGAAGGGCGACGGCGGCGATGAGTTTCACACGAGGCTCCCGAGCGGACGGGCGCACGCGCCCCGGCGATCACGGCGCATCGTGCCGCAACGCCGCGCCGTTGTCGCGCGCCGATCATCGGGAGAGTTAAGCACCGCTGAAGCGGCGTGAGGAATCCAGACGGCCCCGGTTCAGGCCACCGCCGCGAGCGCCGGCTGTGGCTCCCGCTCGAGCGCCGGCAGGCTTCCGGCGAGCCATTCGGCGAGGAAAGCCTGCGACCATTTCGCGACGGCCGCGTCATATCGGCGCCAGCCGTCGAGATGCCAGTCGCGCGGCTGCGCGCCGGGAAGCGTCAGCCGCTCCGCGCCGCGCACGGTCCAGCGGCACATCATCTGATAGGTGACTTCCGGGTGGAATTGCAGCGCCACCGCCCTGGCCCCGTAGCGATAGGCCTGGATGGGAAAATGCTCGCCGCCAGCGGCGATCAACTGCGCGCCGATCGGCAGGTCGAACCCGTCGCGGTGCCATTGATAGACCTGGCGGGGGAACGGCGCGGCGCAAAGCGCATCGGCGTGGGGGTGCGGGCGCAACGGAAAATAGCCGATCTCCGCGCGCTGGTCCGGATAGTTGAAAACCCGCGCGCCAAGGGTTCTGGTGAGCATCTGGGCGCCAAGGCAGATGCCGAGCAGCGGCTTGTCTTCGCGCAGCGGCGTCTCCAGCCAGGCGATCTCACGGGCGATCCACTCGCAGTCGTCGTTGGCGCCCATCGGGCCGCCGAACACCACGACGCCGTCGTGATCATCGAGGGTGTCAGGCAGCGGCTCGTCGAGACTGGGGCGGCGAATGTCGAGCCGGGCGCCGAGCGCGATGAGGCAGGCGCCGACCCGGCCCGGCGTCGAATGCGCCTGGTGCATGACGATCAGGACTTCTTGGGCGCGTATCGCGCTCCGTCATGGCGCTGCTCCGGACTATCGCAAAACTGACACAGACCGCCTCGTCGCGTCGAGACATTTTGAAGCAAAGTTTATGCCGGGGTGGTTAACGAGGCGTAAGGGGCGCATGGGATAGCGACCGTCCCGGTCGCCTCTATCCGCCCCGGCGGCTTACGGTCCGCGGGGCAGGCGGGACGCCCGCGGTCCCGATCACGCTTTTTCGCTCTCCCGCTGTTTGGCCTGTTTGATGAATTTCTTGGTCACCCGGTCGCGCTTCAGCTTCGAGATGTGGTCGATGAACAATACGCCGTCGAGATGGTCGATCTCATGCTGCAGCGCTGTCGACAGCAGGCCCTCGGCGAGGATTTCCCGAGCCGCTCCGTCGCGATCGAGGAAGCGGACGCGAGCGCTCGCCGGCCGTTCGACGTCCTCGTAATATTCGGGGATCGACAGGCAGCCTTCCTCGTAGACCGATTGTTCTTCAGACGACCAGACGATCTCCGGATTGACAAAAAACCGCGGTTGCGGCGGCTCGTCCTTCTTGGCCAGGTCGATCACCACCACCCGCTTGAGCACGCCGACCTGGCTCGCCGCCAGGCCGATGCCGGGCGCGTCGTGCATGGTCTCGACCATGTCCTCCATCAAGCTGCGCAAATCGTCGTCGATAGCGACGACCGGCGCGCAGACGAGGCGCAAGCGGGGGTCGGGCAGGATCAGGATGGGACGGATGGCCATGAGGCTCGGGAGGGTGGGCGCGGGCAATGACGGTTCTGATAATCGCGCGGGCGGACGCGGTCAAACGTGTGGACCGTATGTCGACGGGCGGAGGCGAAGGCAGGTTTTTCCGTTTTTGCCTGGTGGAGCGGCGCGCCGGATGATCTCCAGGCGATCAACGGATAGCTCGCGCGGCGGTCGCGCGGGCTTGGCTTGACCCCAAACCATACCGCGATTGTTCATCTTTCGTTCGCGATTCAAGCGAGAATCGTCTATATCGACGCGATGAATCAGACCCTCTTCGTCGTTGACGCGACCCCTGTGACGTCGGGCGAGGCGCTCATCGCCGCCGGCGGGCTGATCGCGCTGTTGCTACTGTTTCTCGTGATCGGCCTTGCGCGCTCGCGCGGTTTTCGCGTGCGCGAGCGCGCGGCCGCCGAGCAGCGCCAGCGCGAACTTGAACAGCGCATGGGCGAACTCGCGCGATCCGGGGCCGAGTTGAACGGGCGACTGCAAAGCATGGCCGAGACGTTCGGCGCTCGCCAGGCGGACCTCGCGCGGGTGATGGCCGACCGGCTCGACAACGTCAGCGCGCGCGTCGGCGCCGGGCTGGAATCGGCGGCGCAGACGACGGGCGCCAACCTCACCAAGCTCAACGAGCGGCTCGCGGTCATCGACGCCGCGCAGGGTCGCCTCACCAGCCTCGCCCAGGAGGTGGTCTCGCTGAAGGACATTCTCGCCAACAAGCAGACGCGCGGCGCCTTCGGCCAGGGCCGCATGGAGGCGATCGTGCGCGACGGCCTGCCGACGACGGCCTATGATTTCCAGTACACGCTCTCCAACAAATCGCGGCCCGACTGCGTGATCTGGTTGCCCGGCGACGAGCGGGGGCTGGCGGTCGACGCCAAGTTTCCGCTCGAGGCCTTCAGTCTGTTTCGCGACGCGCGCAGCGACGAGGCGCGCAAGGTCGCGCTGGCGCGGGTGCGCGCCGACGTCGGCAAGCATGTCAAGGACATCGGCGAGCGCTATCTGCTTCCCGGCGAGACGCAGGACCTCGCGATGATGTTCGTGCCTTCGGAGTTGGTCTATTCCGATCTCGTCGAGCATTTCGATGATATCGTGCAGAAGGCGCACCGCGGCAGGATCATGATCGTTTCGCCCTCGCTGCTGATGATGGCGATCCAGGTGATGCAGACAGTGGTGCGCGACGCGCGGATGCGCGATCAGGCGCATGTCATCCAGGACGAGGTCGGAAAATTGCTGGACGACGTGCGCCGCCTCGCCGAGCGCACCGGCAAGCTGGATCAGCATTTCCGCCAGGCGCAGGACGACGTCGGCCAGATCGCGATGTCCTCGGAGAAGATCGCCAGGCATGGTGAGCGCATCAAGGCGATGGATTTTGCGCCGGGCGAGCGGGCGCCAGAGATCGACGCGCCGCCGCATCTGCGGCTGGCGCGGGGCGGGGAGTAATGTAAACCGCCAGGGTCGCGCCGCCCCTCATCCGTCACGCTCCGCATGACACCTTCTCCCGCTTCGCGAGAGAAGGGAAACGCGCTCCTTCTCTCGCGGAGCGGGAGAAGGTGGACTTCGCGTCAGCGAAGGCCGGATGAGGGGCGGCGCGGTCCTTCGCCGGCATGGCTTCGAAGGAGTCAAAACGCAGCGCCGAGGTTTGCTCGCAGCGCCAACTCGCGGCAGAGTGCAGTTAGCGTCCGCGGGGGAACGTCGCGTTCCCGCGCTGGCCAGTTTGAGAAACATGCCCTTTGGGGAGCGGGGTCGATGGCTGATCGGATTGCGCTTGGAATCATCGGCTGCGGCTTCTTTGCGCAGAATCATTTGCATGCCTGGGCCGATCTCAAGGAGCAGGGCGTCGAGATCGCGGCGGTTTGCGACGTCAATCCTTCCAAGGCGAAGGCGGCGGCGGAGGTCTATGGCGCGCCGCGTTTCTACACCGACGCCGAGGCGATGCTCGCCGAGCAGAACCTCGGCCTGCTCGACATCGTCACACAAATGGACACCCACCGTCGGCTGGTCGAACTGGCGATGCGGCGCGGCGTGCCGACCATCGTCCAGAAACCGTTCGGCCGCGACCTTGCCGATTGCGTGGCGATGGTCGAGGCGGCGGAGGCGGCCGGCGTCTTTCTCGCGGTGCATGAGAATTTCCGGTTTCAGACGCCGATGCGCAAGGCGATCCAGGTTTTGCGCTCGGGCGCGATCGGCGAGCCCTCGTGGGCGAGGATCAGCTTTCGCACCGGCTACGACATCTACAAGGGCCAGCCCTATCTCCTGGACGAGGAGCGCTTCGTCATTCTCGATCTGGGGACCCATGTCCTCGACCTCGCCCGGGTCTTCCTCGGCGAGGCGGAGCATGTTTCGGCGCAGACGCAGAGGCGCAATCCGCGCGCTCGCGGCGAAGACACCGCGACCATACTGGTCAAGCATCGCGACGGCGGCGTGTCGGTGGTTGAATGCACCTATGAGGCGCGCCGCGTCCCCGATCTTTTCCCGCAAACGCTGATCGAGATCGAAGGCTCACGCGGCGCGATCGTGGTCAAGCCAGGCCCGGTCATGGAAGTCACGGTCGACGGAAAAATGACCACGATCGAGGTCGATGCGCCGGTGCTGGGCTGGGCGGAGCGGCCCTGGCACATCGTGCAGGAAAGCGTATTTGCGACCTGCGCTCATATGCTCGCCGCCGTTCGCGCGGGCCGCAGCGCCGACACCGACGCGCGCGACAACCTGCGCACCTTTGCGCTCTGCGAGGCAGCGTATGAATTGGCCGCCGCCGGGCAGATTGCGCGGCCGCGCGCGGGCTAAGGGGGGCTCCGGCGACCGCCGGGCGCCGGCGCGGCCGTCAGCCGCCGTCCGCGTCCGTCAGCTTGTAGCAGGGGCCGGGGGAAACCGGTTGGTGGCGGGCGTGCAGGATCCGGCACGCGCCTTCCTTCAGCGGAACCACGTTGAACCATTCCGCATAGATCATCGTCGAGCCGAGGACGAGCCAGATCGGCCAGCGCCAGTCGATGGCGGCGCCGCTCCGCATCAGGCTGTACAAGCAATAGGCCAGCAGCCAGAGGCCGACGATCCACATGAACCAATCCTGCAGATGCGGGTGACTGAGCGGAAGAAGCGCGTCGCTCGTCGGCCTGCCCGACAGGAAATACGCCGAGCCGACGCCGACAATCAGCGCCACGCCAAACAGCATCGCACTGGCCACTGGGTTCACGGCTGTTGCTCCTTCTTGCGCACCGCCGCCGATGCGCAAGCGTGCGGCGGGGCCCGCGAGGGCGCCAGATTGGTCACAATTCCATTGCTTTCGCGTAAACGCCGTGGCGGGCCGCCGGCTACTGGTCGACCGCCTCGATCGTCTGCTCGAGCGCCGCCGGCGAAACGCGGAAGACGCCGGAATAGGGCGCGCTCAGGTCGCGGATCAGGTAGACCGCGCTCGCCACCGAAATCGCGCCCATGGCGAGCGCGACGACGGTCGTCGTATTGGAGCCGGACAGCACGCCGAATCCCAGAAACAGGAACATCGACCACACCACGACGACGATCAGCAGCGACGAGGCGAGCGGACTGACCAGTTGAAGCGACATCAGCAGCCGGGTCTGCTCCAGCAGCCCCATGTTGGCGCTGGCGGCGGCGAGCGCCTCCTTCTGCGCCGGCGTCGCGCCGTCGAGCGTTTTGAAGGACGCGGCGATCGCCCGCCAGCGGGTCAGGGCCGACTCGACGCGAAGCTCCTTGGGGTCGATGTCGGCGCGCCGCCAGAACAGGTCGTAGCTTTGGGTCAGCGCCTCCTTCAGCCGGTCGCGCACCGGTTTGGCCTCCGGCCCGTATTGCGCCAGCGCCTCGTCGACCATCAGGGCGCGCGAGGCGAAGGTTTCGAGCCCGGACTTCTGCGCTGCGAAGAAGGCGTAGCTGTTGCCGACGATCGTCCCCAGCACCAGCGCCAGCAGCAAGGTGACGAGGCCGATGACCGCAAGGATCATGTCGCGCGAGCCGCCGGACATATGCTCTTTGGGCAGGCGCCTCTGGAGATAAAGACCGAGGATTCCACTACCGAACGTCAGGACGGCGACGGAGACCGCGATGAGCAGGGAGATCACGCGCGACTCCAGACGGGAAGGATTAGCGAGCGGCGGACCACGCGCGGCGGCTCATTTTGCCACGCTTTGCCGGCGACAACCCGGCGCGCGCGGCTTTATCCCCGGCTATTTGCCGCGCGACTAGGCGTCCACCCGCCGGCGCAGCCACGGCCTCGTCCCGGCCGGCGCCTCGTGGGGGGCGAGGCTCGGCTGGTAGTACAGCGAGCCGCCCGGCAGATGGCCGCGCCGCAGCGCGCGCAGCGTCGGCTCGTTGGTGATTTCGAACGAATCGAAGCCGCAGCGCAGCATCAACGAGATTTCGTCGAGCAGCACGTCGCCGCCCGCCCGCAATTCGCCCTTGAAGCCATGACGCTCGCGCAGCAACTGGGCGAGCGAAAAGGCGCGCCCGTCGGCGAATTTGGCGAAGGTCAGCACGATCAGCGGGCGATCCGCCGCCTCCGCCAGTTGGGCGACGGCGTCCTTGCCGGCGGCGATCGCGACGCCGACGGGCGCCGCGCGCTTGCTCAACGCTTCGCGCTCGGCGCGCCAGCGCGACGCCGGGACAATGATCGCGCCGGTCGACGGCGCGGGTTCGCCGTCGGCGAACGTCGTCCACATGTTCTCGGTAAAGCCGCCGTCGCGCCACAGAGCCATCAGATGCCCATTCCGCCGGTGAGAGCGCCCATGTGAATGCCGCATTCGGTCTTGCCGCGGCCGCGCCAGCGGCCGGCTCGCGGGTCCTCGCCCGGCCCCACCGCGCTGGTGCAGGGCAGGCAGCCGATCGACGGGAAGCCCTTGGCGACCAGCGGATGGGCGGGCAGGCCGGCGCTGGCGATATAGGCGAGCACGTCGCTCGCGCTCCAGCCGACCAGCGGATTGATTTTCACCCGCTCGCCCTCGGCCTCGAACAGCGGCACGGCGGCGCGCGTCGCGCTCTGGAAGCTCTTGCGGCCGGTGATCCACGCCTCGTAGGGCTCCAACGCCTTGCCGAGCGGCAAGACCTTGCGGATATCGCAGCAACGGTCGGGGTCGCTGGCGAACAGGAATTTCTCCGGGTCTTCGGCCGCCAGCGTCGCCGCGTCGGGCGCCGCGACCATGACGTTGCCGAGGCCGAGCCGGCCAACCAGCTGGTCGCGGTAGGCCAGCGTCTCGGGAAACAACTGGCCGGTGTCGACGAACACCACCGGCGTCCTGGCGTCGATCTGCGCGACCATGTGCAGCAGCACGGCGGAATCGGCGCCGAAGCTGGAGACCAGCGCGATGCGGCCGGGATAGAGGTCCTCGATCGCCAGGCGCAGCAGCGAGGGCGCCTTCATCATGGCGAACCGGCCCTCGAGGCGCGACGCGGCGATCTGGTCGCCGAACAGCTTGATGTCGTGCGCGCTCATCTCAAATGTCCGATCCGGCGCTGCGCTCGTAGAGCGCCTCCTTGAACGGCGCCATGCCGACGCGCCGGTAGGTCGCAAGGAAATCCTCCGCGGCGTCGCGCCGCTGACCCATGTAGGTGGCGACGACCGTTTCGACGGCGTCGACGACGTTCTCCGAGGAGAAGCCTGGCCCGGTGATCTGGCCGATCGAGGCCGTTTCATCGCCCGAGCCGCCGAGCGTGATCTGGTAGGTTTCCTCGCCCGCCCGCTCCAGGCCGAGGATGCCGATGTGCCCGACGTGGTGATGGCCGCAGGCGTTGATGCAGCCGGAGATTTTGATCTTCAGCGGGCCGATCTCGCGCGCCCGCGCGCCGTCGCCGAAATGTTCGGACAGACGCTGGGCGATCGGAATCGAGCGCGCGGTGGCGAGCGCGCAATAATCGAGGCCGGGGCAGGCGATGATGTCGGTGACGAGGCCGGCGTTGGGGGTCGCCAGGCCGACCGAAGCGAGCCGGTCATAGACCGCCGACAAGTCATCAAGCGCGACATGGGGCAGCACGAGGTTCTGCTCGTGCGAGACGCGCAGCTCGTCGCTCGAATAGTCCTCGGCGAGGTCGGCGACCGCGTCCATCTGGTCCGCAGTGGCGTCGCCGGGCACGCCGCCGATCGGCTTCAGCGAGATCGTGACGATCGCATAGCCGGGCGCCTTGTGGGGCGTGACGTTGGACTGCAGGAAAGTCGCAAGCTTGTGGTCCTTGGCGCGGCGCCGCTCGAGGCGGTCGCTCGTCGCCTTTTTGGGCTCCAGCGGCGGCAGCGCGAAATAGGCGTTGATGCGGGCGATTTCCTCGGCGGGCAGGGTGAGCCCTTCGCGGTTGTGCGCCGCGAATTCCGCCTCCACCGCTTCGCGCATCGCCTCCGCGCCCTTTTCATGGACGAGGATCTTGATGCGCGCCTTGAACTTGTTGTCGCGCCGCCCTTCCAGATTGTAGACGCGCAGAATCGCGTCGGTATAGGCGAGCAGGTCCGCTTCGGGCAGGAAGTCGCGGATCTTGTGGCCGATCATCGGGGTGCGCCCGAGGCCGCCGCCGACATAGACGGTGAAGCCGATTTCGCCGCGTTCGTTGCGCACCACCTGCAGGCCGATGTCATGGGCCTGAATCACCGCGCGGTCCTTCGGGCCGGCGTTCACCGCGATTTTGAACTTGCGCGGCAGGAAACTGAATTCGGGATGCAGCGACGACCATTGGCGGACGATCTCGGCGTAGGGCCGGGGGTCGACGATCTCGTCGGCGGCGGCGCCGGCGAAATGATCGGCGGTGACGTTGCGAATGCAATTGCCCGAAGTCTGGATCGCGTGCATTTCGACGCTCGCGAGCTCGGCCAGGATGTCGGGCACGTCCTTCAACGCGGGCCAGTTGAACTGCAGGTTCTGCCGGGTGGTGAAATGGCCGTAGCCGCGGTCGTATTTGCGGGCGATCTCGGCGAGCTTGCGCATCTGGCGCGACGACAACGTGCCGTAAGGAGCCGCGATGCGCAGCATATAGGCGTGCAACTGCAGATAGAGCCCGTTCATCAGCCGGTGCGGGCGAAACTGCTCCTCGGTCAACTCGCCGGAGATGCGCCGCGCCACCTGGTCGCGGAACTGGGCGACGCGCGCCTCGACGAATGCCGCGTCGAACTGGTCATACCGATACATGGGGCTTCTCCAGCAGGACCGGCGCCTGTCCCTGCGCCTGCTTGCCGAGGTCTGGACGGATTGTCGGCCCGCGTGCGCGGATCAGTTCGCGCAGGGCCTTTGGCGCGAAGTGGCCGTTGCGCAATTCCACCACCACCGCATAGGGCTCGACGATGAGATCGCGAGCCTCATCCTGTTTGGCCAGGGCAAGCGCCGCCTGCGTCGCCGCGGCGTCGGGGAAAACCGCCGCGCGCGCGAAATCCTCGACCCAGCCGCCGGCCGCATCCTGAAACATGACAATCCCGTCGATCAGGCGATTGGCGGTGATGATGTCGCTCATGGTCAACTGTGTTCCGGCGTCTTGACAGATTCGCCGCCCTCAAGATGCTGCGCGGGAACATTTATTCAAGACGCGCGGCCCGACGCCGACGGCTGTTCCACTGACCGAAAACGCAGAATTATCCTTATAATGGAGCCAGATAGCACAAAATACGAATTATTTCTAGATTTTAATTTATATAACATCGCGCATCAGTATAACGGGCGACCGCGCAACCGCGCTCCGTGGGGGGAAGGAATTATTGCGGCGTCTTCCGGGGCCTGCGAGCGCCGGGGGGCGGGGCCGCGCCGATCGTGAATTCGGCGATCATCTTGCCGTTGCGGGCGCGCGAGAATTGGATCGTCGTGCGAACGCGCGTGCCGCCGCCGCCTGCCGACAGTCCCGACGCGCCGCCTGGCGCTTCCTGGCCCTCCGGCGCCGCGATCGCCTTGGTCGCGTGCATCGGCGGTCCGTGCTTCGCCAAGCATTGATTATAGGCGAACGGATTGTCGATCTTCGCGCATTCGGGATAATCCTCGGCGCCCGCCGGCGCCGCCGTCAGCGCGAGCAAGCCGGCAAGACCGAGCGTCGGCGCAAAACTCGTCGGGGCTGCTGCTCGTCGAGCCATCGCTAACCCCGCAACGCGGCGCCAGTCTTCTTCGCCACTTCGGTAACAATCCTGCTCACGATCGAATCGATCTCCAGATCCGTCAAACTGCGCTCGCGCGGTTGCAATGTCACTGCAATGGCGACGGATTTATGGCCGCTCGGGACGCCCTGTCCCTCGTAAACGTCGAACACCTGTGCGCCGGCGATCAGGGCGCGGTCGGCGGCCAGCGCGGCCTTCACGATGTCGGCGGCGCGCACGTGAATTGGCGCGACGAACGCCAGATCGCGCTCGACCGGCATGTGGTCGGCGCGTTCGAGCCTCGCCCTCGCGCGCGTCGCGCGCAGCTTCGGCGCCGGGATGGAATCGAGGACGATCTCGAAGGCGACGAGCGGCCCCTCGGCGTCGAGCGCCTCGGCGGCGAGCGGGTGCAACTGGCCAAACCAGCCGATCACGTTGTTCGGTCCGAACTGCAGCGTCGCGCAACGGCCCGGATGCAGGAAGCCGGGGCCGCCCGGTGCGACCTGCACCGCGCCGGCGGGAACCCCGAGCGCCGCCAGCAGCGCCATGGCGTCGCTCTTGGCGTCGAACATGTCGACCGATCCCGCATTGCCTGCCCAGTGTCGGCCCGAGCCCTGCGCCCTGGCCTCGCCGCGCCGCAGCGACGCCGCGCAGATGCGCTGATCATTCTCGCCGTCGCCAAGGAAAACCTGCCCGACCTCGAACAGTCCGACGTCGCGCTCGCCACGCCTCGCGTTGCGTTCGGCCGCCGCTACGAGGCCGGGAATAAGGCTCGGACGCATGTCGGAAAGGTCGGCGGCGATCGGATTGGCGAGCGTCAGCGCGGCGGCGCCGCCGCCGAACAATTCCGCCTTGGCCTTTGAAATGAAGGACCAGGTCACCGCCTCGCGCAACCCGAGCGCGCCGAGCGTGCGCTTGGCGAGGCGCGTGCGCTTTTGTAGCAGCGTCAGCACGGGCCTCGGCACGCCGGGCGCAAGGCGCGCCAGCGGGCGCGTCGCTACGCGCTCAAGCCCGGCGATGCGCACAATCTGTTCGACGATGTCGGCCTTCCCGTCGATGTCGGGGCGCCACGGCGGCACGGTGACCGCCCGGCCATCGATAGCGAATCCCAGCTTGTGCAGAATCGCCTCGCCTTCCGCTTTCGGAATGTCGAGGCCGGTAAGGCGCGCGACTTCGCTGAAGGGAAAGTCGATGATGTGTGGCGGCTTGGCCGCAGCTCCCACGACGATGAGCCGCGACGCCTCGCCACCGCACAGGTCGAGGATCATGTGGGTCGCCAGCTCCGCGCCGGGCACGCAGAAGGCGGGATCGACGCCGCGCTCGAAGCGATAGCGCGCGTCGGTTGCGACGCCCAGCTTGCGGCCGGTCTGCGCGACGTTGAGCGGGTCCCACAAGGCGCTCTCGATCAGCACGTCGCGGGTATTCTCGTCACATCCGGAATGTTCCCCGCCCATGATGCCGGCGATCGATTCCACGCCGTTATCGTCGGCGATCGCCACCATGCTTTCTTCGAGCGCGTAGGTCTTGCCATCGAGCGCGAGCACACTCTCGCCGGTCCGCGCGCGCCGCACATGCAGCGCGCCGGCAACCTTGGCGGCGTCGAACACATGCAGCGGACGTCCGCGATCGAACGTGATGTAGTTGGTGATGTCGACGAGCGCGTTGATCGGTCGCAGCCCGATCGCCCGCAGGCGCCGCCGCATCCATTCCGGCGAGGCGCCGTTGGAGACGCCGCACACCAGACGCAGCGCGAAGGCCGGGCACAGGCGCGCGTCGTCGGGCGCAAAATCGAGCGTCACTCTCGTGGGGCAATCGAAGGCGCCTGTGACGGGCGTGGGCGTCGGCGTCTTCAATACGCCGAGACCCGCCGCCGCCAGATCGCGCGCGACGCCGGAGACGCCCGCCGCGTCTGGGCGGTTCGGCGTCAGATTGATCTCGATGATCGGATCGTCAAGGCCGGCATAGGCCGCATAGGCCTGGCCGACCGGCGCGTCGTCGGGCAGCTCGATGATCCCGTCGTGATCGTCCGACAGTTCCAACTCGGCCGCCGAACAGAGCATGCCGTTCGATTCGACACCGCGGATCACCCCCTTCGCCAACGTGATGTTCTTGCCGGGAATGAACGTTCCCACGGGTGAAAACACGCCGCGCATGTTGGCGCGCGCGTTGGGCGCGCCGCACACCACCTGCACCGGCGCGCCGGTCCCGGCGTCGACCAGGCACACCCGCAAGCGGTCGGCGTTGGGATGTTGGCCGGCCTCGACGACCCGCGCGACGACGAACCCCGCGAGTTGCGCGGCGGGATTCTCCACACGCTCGACCTCGAGGCCGATGCGGGTCAGCGTCGCGACGATTTCGTCGAGCGTCGCCTGCGTCTCGAGATGGTCTTTGAGCCAGGAAAGGGTGAATTTCATCGTTCAATCTTGTTCGCGGCGCCTCGCCCGCCCAAAGGCCCTCATCCGACCCGCCTTCGGCGGGCCACCTTCTCCCACGAAGTGGGAGAAGGGAATGCGCTGCAACTCATCCGCTCAATCCGCCCGGCAGCGTCGGGATGTCGAGCGGCTTGAAGCCGTAGTGATCGAGCCAGCGCACGTCGCCTTCGAAGAAGTCGCGCAGGTCCGGCATGCCGTATTTCAGCATTGCGATGCGGTCGATCCCCATGCCCCAGGCGAAGCCCTGAAACGCCTCCGGATCGATTCCGCAATTGCGCAGCACGTTGGCGTGAACCATCCCGCAGCCGAGAATCTCCAGCCAGTCCTCGCCTTCGCCGAAGCGGATTTCGCCGCCCGAGCGCCGGCACTGGATGTCGACTTCCATCGACGGCGAGGTGAACGGGAAGAAGCTGGGGCGAAAGCGCATCGCCACCTCCGGCACTTCGAAGAACGCCCTGCAGAATTCCTCCAACACCCATTTCAACTGGCCCATATTCGCCGTCCGGTCGACGACCAGCCCCTCGACCTGATGGAACATCGGCGTGTGAGTCTGGTCGGCGTCGGTGCGATAGGTGCGCCCGGGGCAGATCACCCGGATCGGCGGCTTCTGGCTGAGCATCGTTCGCACCTGCACCGGGCTGGTGTGGGTGCGCAGAAGCTTGCGGTGGCCGGCGGCGTCGGGTTGGAAGAAGAACGTGTCATGCATGTCGCGCGCGGGATGGCCGGGCGGGAAGTTCAACATGGTGAAGTTGTATTCGTCGGTCTCGATGTCGGGACCCTCAGCGATCGAAAAGCCCATGTCGGCGAAAATCGCGATCAGTTCGTCCATCACCTGGCTGATCGGATGAATGCGCCCGGTCTCGACGCCGGCCTGACGCGCCGGCAGGGTGACGTCCAGCGCTTCGGCGGCGAGCCGCCTTTCGAGCGCCGCCGATTTCAGGACGAGGCGGCGGCCGGCGAGCGCCTCGCCGACCCGATCCTTGAGCTCGTTGATCGCCGCGCCGCGCGTCTTGCGCTCGTCGGGCGAGATCTTGCCCAGCGTGGCGAGCAGCGCGGAAATCGAGCCCTTTTTCCCCAGCGCGGCGATGCGAACCGCCTCCAGCGCCGCTTCATCCGCGGCGCCGCCGATGGCGGCGAGGGTCTGTGCTTGCAGATCGGCGAGGTCGGTCATCGGGAGGTCGGCTGGTTGGATCGCCGCCGGCTTTTGTCACGCGGCGGGGCGATTGTCGAGGCGCGCAACGCGAGCGCCGCCTCCGCGCAGGAGGCGCGCGGTCGGCTCCGCGAAGCCTTCGAAGCCCAGGGGAGCCGCGCCCGCTCAGGCGGCCTTCGGCAGGTAGCCCCTGGCCTTTTCGACGATCGCCGCGAAAGCCGCGGGCTCGTTGATCGCCAGATCCGAAAGAACCTTGCGGTCGACCTCGATCCCGGCCGTGATCAGGCCCGAGATGAACCGGCTATAGGTCAGGCCATGCTCGCGCACCGCGGCGTTGATGCGCTGGATCCACAAGGCGCGAAACTCGCGCTTGCGGTTCTTGCGGTCGCGGTAGGCGTATTGCATCGATTTTTCGACCGCCTGCTTGGCGACGCGAATGGTGTTCTTGCGACGGCCGAAAAAGCCCTTGGCGGCGCGCAGCACCTTCTTGTGTTTGGCGTGCGACGTTACGCCACGTTTGACACGGGACATCTTGATCTCCTGCGAAGCTCGGCGAAGGGAACGACGGAACGATCAGCTATTCGGCAAGAAATACTTTTTGATGTTCTCGCCGTCGGTCTTGAACAGCACTTTGGTGCCGCGCAAATTGCGGATCTGCTTGTTGGTCCGCTTGATCATCCCGTGGCGTTTGCCGCTCTGGGCATAAACCACTTTGCCGGTTCCGGTGACCTTGAAGCGCTTTTTGGCGCTCGACTTGGTCTTGATCTTGGGCATTTGGCTCTCCTGGGGGGCGCTTGACCCCTCTTGCAATCAGCGGGCCTGTTCGGCCCGTTCGCATCGTGACGAGCGAACAGAACCGCCACGGCAGCCCTGACTGGCCGGGCGGTTCGAAGAGCGGGCTTGTAGGGGAAAGGGGCGGGCGATGCAAGCGCGGATCGCGCATCTCGAGGCTTCGAGCGCCCGCGCCGGCTTGAATTGGCGCGGCGTCTTCGCGCATAACCTTCGCGGCAAGCGCCGCGGGACGGCGCGAACAGCGAGAGGGACGATCCATGTATGCGATGCGGCGTTATGAGGGAACGGGCGCCATCGTCACTGGCGGAGCCTCCGGCATCGGCTTGAAAACGGCCGAGCGGATCGTTCTCGAGGGCGGCAAGGTCTGCCTTTGGGATGTCGACCAGTCGAAGCTTGACGCCGCCAGGGCCGGTCTCGGCGACGGCGCATTCGTCACGCGCCTCGACATCGCCGACCCCGCCGCCGTCGAGCGGGCCGCCGCCGCCGCCGAGGCCGCCATGGGCCAGATCGATGCGCTGGTGTGCAGCGCCGGCGTGGCGGGACTGAACGCCCCGGTCGTCGATTATCCGATCGCCGAGTGGAAACGCGTCTTCGACATCAACGTCAATGGCCTGTTCTATTGCAACCGCTATGTCGCGCCGTTGATGAAGGCGCGGGGATACGGGCGCATCGTCAACGTCGCCTCGATCGCCGGGAAGGAGGGCAATCCGAACGCTTCGGCCTACAGCGCCTCGAAAGCGGCGGTGATCGGCTTGACCAAGTCACTCGGCAAGGAACTGGCCAAGGACGGCGTCGCCGTCAATGCGATCACGCCGGCCACCGTCGAAACGCCGATCCTCGCCCAGGTCTCGGCCGCCCATATCGCCTATATGCGCTCCAAAATCCCGATGGAGCGTTTCGGCACGGTGGACGAGATCGCCGCGATCATCTGCTGGTTGGCCAGCCGCGAGTGCTCGTTTACGACCGGCGCCGTATTCGACATTTCCGGAGGGCGGGCGACTTATTGAGGACAAACGACCGAGCAAAAACACCGCGCGCCGAACTGGCGCCGGAGGGACCGCCACGAGTTGGCCGGAGACCGGGTCAGTCGCCGGAAAAGGACGCTCGCCAGGTGATGCGCCAAAAGCACACTGACGCGGTTTGTCGCCGCCTCGGCCATTTTTGTGGGCATAGATCGGATTTAGGGATTGAAGTTGATGCGGCGCACCATATCTTCGAAATACGACGATTCGTCGTCGTATGCCCTCCTTGGGCGTTTCCTCCCTAGACTTAGGCCGCTTTCGGGTGGCCTTTTTTTTCACCCGCGCGCCTCAATAAAGCCGAGCGGCGACGCAAAGGCAAGCCCGTTTGCGTGGCGTTCCCGCCACGGCGCGCATTAAATTTGCGTCTGAATTGCTGACCCAAATCGAGAGGCGGCGCCGGTTGCCGGCGAACAGCCCAACTCGCAGGCGCGACCGTTGAAGCGACTTTGCGCTCAACCAACCGCCTCCGCCCCCGCGACCTCGCCGGATTTGCCGACGGATTGTCACAGAAGATCAGCCCTGAGGCCGCGAAAAAGTACGGCCGCCCGACGGATGACGGGCGGCCGGTTATCTTGAATGGCGCGGCGTTCGATCAGTTGCAGACCCGATGGCCCCAACGGTTGATCCAGCAGCGATGACGATAGCCATAGCCGCCAATGCACGCGCCCAACGGTCCGACATGCGCGCCGAGCAGGCATCCGACATTCTGGACGTCGGACGCCGCATAGGCGCCGACCGGGGCCGGCGACATCGCGGCCTCAGCGGTGACCGGGGCCAGGAACATCGCTCCGGCGACGACGAGCGAAGCCAACGACCCGCCCAAAAATTCACGTGACAGCATGGTTTTGTTTCCTTTGAGGTTTGACCACGGGGGGATAATTCACAGCGAAGATGAACGGGGGATGAGTTTACGCCAGCGGCCACCGGCAATCTCCGGCGAACAGACTCCGCCGGGACATTGTCGTTGAGGTTGTGGATTCGGCCTCCCGGCGGATTCTCGAGAGCGGTATCGAGGAGGGTGTCGAAAGCGCGGTCATCATTGCGGCGGCGCCGCAAAGCGAGCGGTGAGCCGGTGACTTTTGCATCCCGTAACACCAGCGCGGCCCTGAAAGAACGGGTCGAAGCCGATCCCGGCTGACTTTTGCCGCTGGAGCGCAAATCATGCGATCGCGTCATATTCAACAAGGCGTCGCCTGCCTGATGATCTCCGGACTCCTGCTCGCAGGGGTCGCCATTCCCGCGCGGAGCAAGGGGGCGGCGGCGGCGGCGGGGCCAGGGTCAGGCCATGCGCCGGCGGGAGGTCATGCTCCGGTCGGGCATCTCGGGCACCTCGGCGTTTTCGGTGTCCTTGGCGTCCTCGGCGCCATCTCGACAAACAATACGACCAACAACAACGCGCCCGTCTCCGTCTTCGGCGTCACTGTCGGCAACACTAACAGCACCGCCAACAACTCGGTCAGCACCGTCGGCGTGAATGCGACAAACGCGACGGTCGGGACGACCTCGACCAGCACGTCCACTTCGACCGCCTCGACGAGCTCGGTCGGCAAGAGCGCGCCGACCGCCGCGGCTCCGGTCGGAACCGCGGCCACGGCGAGCCCGGCAAACGCCGGCCGCAGGATCGTGCTGGCGAACGTTGAGACGGCGCCGGTCGACGACGGGGTCGGGAGTTCTCGTCGAAAGCATCTCGGCGCAAGCCGAAAGCACGCTCAGCGTGTGCTGGCTCGACACGCCGGACTGCGTCGCAGACGCGCTTGACCGCTACGCCGCGGCGCTGCAGCAGATCGCTCCCCGGCTGCCGCCCGCGTTGCGCAGTCTGCCCGCCATTGTGGCGAGAGCAGCCAGAAGGGCGCGCGCCGCGAGCAGCCCACAGGAAGCGGTTCTCATTTTGCGCCACGCCATCGCCCAGGTGCATAAGAGCATCGCGCTGCTCAGGGCCGACGAGCCGATGGTCCCCGCGGCGGCGACGCGCGCCGGTGGCCTCGTCGTTGCGACGCTGCAGGTCGCCCAGGACAGGCTCGAGAAGGCCGTGGGACTCTAGCCGCGCCCCGCGCGAAAGCGAAAGATGACGCTCGGAACTCCGGCGTAGGCTGCGAATTGATCATAGGGGCTGACCGACAGACCGTATAATAAGAAGTGCGCCGGTTGGAATTCGCGGATCGGGCTTGACCGGCCAACCTCTGACCCAGGAGGAACGTTCGTGATGAAGTTCTTTTCCGTCGTTTCGAGCGGCGTTCGCCGCGTCCATCCCCTCCCTTCGATCTTCGTGGCCCTCGCTGTCGGCATGGCTGTCGCCGCCGCAACCCGCGCCGCGCCGGCCGAAGGCGACGGCGAGGCGAGAAGGCCGGTTGGCGAACGCGTCGCCGGTGCGGTCCTTCCGCCGCTGCCGCGGATGGTCGCCGATGACGCACAGGCCCCGGCGGCCCCCGCCAACGAGGCCCCCGCGGCTCCCGCGAATGCGGCGCCGGCCGCGCCCCAGGGCGGCGCGACTCCCGCGTCGGACCGGGTTTCGCAGGAGAATATTTTTTGGAGTTCGGTGCAGAAATCGAACACTCTGGCCGACTACAAGGCCTATCTCGAAGCCTATCCGAACGGCGCCTTCGCGCCTCTCGCGCGCAATCGCATCGCCGCGATGACGCCGGCCGCCGAAACGCCCATGCCGAGCCCGCCGGCGGCTGGCCCGCCCCCGCTCCCCGCGCCGCCGCCCGCCCAGAGCCAGCGCCCTTCGGCGCCTCTTCAGTCCGGCCCTGCTGAGCCAGGACCTGTTCAGCAAGGCCCCGGCGCTCCGCAGGCCGAGGCGCCGCAAAACGACGAGAACATGCCAGGCCCGCAACAGAACGGCCCCGGCCCCGGGCGAAACGCGCCGTCGGCCGAGGCGTTGAGCGCCGAGGTCGGAACGGCCGAGACCGAGCAGGCGCTCAATCTCAACCGTCGCGACGCCAGAGTGTTGCAGGAGCGGCTCGCGGCGCAGGGCCTTTATTCCGGCCCGATCGACGGCGACCTCGGTCCGGGTTCGCGCGCCGCGATCGCCCAGTGGCAGCAACGCCAGGGGGCCGCGCCCACCGGCTTTCTCGGACCGATGATTCTCGAAACGCTGCAGACCGAAAGCGGACCGGTCAACGGCGAGCGGATCAACGGGCAAGCCTGCCCGCCGGGATTCCACCCCGGCCGCTACGGGCGCCGTTGTTGGGCCGACCGCTGACCGCCTCGCTTCGCGGCCGACGCGCCGGGATAGCCCGAAACGCTGCCGTCGGGCGAAGGCCGGATTGAACGCCTTCGCCTGACGGGCGCCTGTCGTTCGAGCAGCTTGCCGATCGACAGGTCGCGCATGTCGATGAGTTGCGGTCGCCCGCCGCGGCGGACCACGCGGGCGGACCGCGAGTCGCCGCGGGAGCCAATCTGAAAGGGTCGAATTGCGGCTCCGACGCGCCGCGGGCTACGTTCGATGTCTTGACCGGCCGGCAAGACTTCGCCATCGCTCGCAGCGAGGAGACCGAGAGATGAAGGCCCTGGAGCTTCGCGAGGCCATCGCGGATCATGTTTTGCGGCTCGGATATGTTCGAACCGAGGACTTGTTCGCGCATTTCAACATTTCACGAATGACGGCGCACCGGCACGTTGACGCTCTCGCCAAGCGGGGCGTTCTGCGCAAACTCCATGGCGCGGTGACCGCGCAGCCCTCCGGGCTGTACGAGAGCGCGCTAAGCTATCGCATGACGATCGCCCAACCGGAGAAACGGGCGCTCGCGCGCGCCGCGCTCGATTATGTGGAGCCCGGGCAAGCCATATTGATTGACGAGTCGAGCACGATCACCGCACTGGCGACGCTGCTTGGCGCCGTCACGCCGATCACCGTGGCGACCAACAGCGTCGGCGCGGCGGAGCGACTGGCGCAGATCGAGGACGTCGATCTGATTTCGCTCGGGGGAAACTACAGCCGGGTTTATAACGCGTATATCGGGCTGATTTGCGAGCAGGCGATCGCCAAGCTTCGCGTCAACGCGTTGTTCCTCTCGGCTTCGGCGATCCAGGGCGCCGCCGCGTTCATCCAGGACCAGCAGATCGTTCGCGTCAAGCAGGCGATGATGGCGGTCGCGCAGAAGCGCATCCTGCTGATCGACCATTTCAAATTCGATCGCACGGCGCTCCATTTGCTGGCGGCTCTCAGCGATTTCGACATCGTCCTGGCGACCGATGGGCTCGACGCCGATCGGCGGGAGGCGCTTCTGAGGTCCGGGATCAATCTTCGCATCGTGCCCGTCGCCAAGACGGACGCCAAATAGGGCGCTCTTGCGTCAAGCCGTCTCGGACCGCGTGGCGCGTATCGGCGAGGGCAGGCGGACGCCGTGCTGGTTTTGCGCGATGGCGAGGGTCAGACCGACCTGGCGCTGGCGGTCCTCGGTGGTCCACCCAAGTTCAGCGCCGACAATCTCGCCCAGTTCTTCGATCGCCGCGAGGGTCAATCGTCCCGCTAGGGCGATCGGCGTTCGGCGAAACACCAGATCGGCCAGGGCGACGACCTGTTCGCCGCGAACGAGCGCCTGGATTTCGCCGCGCGTATAGTCGGGCAGGCGAGCCAGCGGGTCGAAGAACGCGCCGCCGCCGGTCAAGGCGATCCGGTCCGCGCTGGCGCCGTAGCGGTCAAGGAGACTTTCGGCGCGCGCCGGCGCGACGCCGTATTCCGCGCAGAACCGGGCGATCCACGCCGCGCGCTGATCGTCGGATGCTGGAAAGCCGCGGCCGCCGCCGATGCGCTCCAGTTCGGTCGACCGACGTCGCTCGCGGCGGAGGGACGCAAGAACGATATCGGTTGTCTCCGCTGCGAACGCCCGGAATGTCGTCCACTTGCCGCCGACCATCGAGTAGATCGGCGGTGCGTCTTCGGCGATCTCATCGCATGGCAGCGAGTGCTCCCGCGTCACTTCGCCCACATCGCCGGTCTGCGCCTGGGGCAGTGGCCGGACGCCTGAATAGCGATAGATCACCTGCTCAGGTGTGATCGCGATGTCGGGGAACACTTCGCGCAACGTCGCGAGCATATAGGCGACCTCATCGTCGTCGCAGACCACTGAATCGGGATCATCGAACGGGATGTCCGTCGAGCCGAGAAGAGCATGGCCGAAGAATGGATAGACGAGACAGATCCGACCGTCGGACCCCCCGAAATAGATCATGTGGCCCCGCAGTTGCGCGACAAGCTCGGGATTGTCGAGCACGAGGTGGGAGCCCTTCGCGCCGCCGATGTAGCCGGTCGGCCGCGTGAGCGCGCGATTGACCTGGTCGATCCACGGGCCGGCGGCGTTGACGATCACGTCGGGTCGGACCTCAAATGTGGCTTGCGTGCGCTGATCGGCGAGGCGCACCCGGCCGCCGGCGAATCCGGTCGCGGCGAGATAGTTGAAGGCGCGCGCTCCCGCATGGGCGCGCCGGCCGTCGTCGACAAGCTCGAAGCCGAGCCGTTCGGCCTGGGAGACGCGTGCGTCGTAGTAGGTCGCGGTCGCCAGAACGGACGGGTTCATGCGCGGAAAGGCGCGCCGGACGCGCCGCCGCAGCGCCAGGCCGTGAAGCGGCATGACGCGGTGCCGGGCGCCAAACAGATCGTAGAGAGCCATGCCGAGTTCGACGATCATGAGACCGCGATCGGTAAGCTCGGCGTTGCGCCCGAAGAACCGCCGCAACGATGGAAGGATGCCGCCGAAATAGGAATAGATCGGCATGACGGTGGGCAGCGCATGCACGAAATGGGGAGCGTTCTTCAACAGCAGGTTTCGTTCGCGCGTCGATTCCGCAACGAGACGGAACTCGCCGGTCTCGAGATATTTCAATCCGCCGTGAATCAGACGCGACGGCGCGGCGCTCGTTCCGGAGCACCAGTCACCCTTGTCGACCAGCAGGCAATCGACGCCCTGAAGCGCGAGATCGCGGAACACCGCCGCGCCGTTGATCCCTCCGCCGATGATCAGAACCTGCGTGCGCGGATTGTCCTTCAGATCATTCAGAGCGAGGTCGCGTCGATGGACCAGATCTGGCTGCGTCATGACAGGCGGCCCTGGAGGGGAGCGTCCGCCTCCGTGGGCCGCGGCGACGTTCCCGGCCCGCCGCGCCAGAACGCGCGCAACGACTCCACCACGCCGGCGTAGCGCGCGTATCGTTCGCTGAGGGCGGCGTGTCGACCTGCGTCGAAATCGTAGCGCGCGGCGGCGCGACACGCTTTTTCCACGCCCGCCTCGAGCGTCGCAAAAGCGCCGACCCCGACCCCGGCGGCAATGGCGGCGCCGAGCGCGCCGACCTCCCTGGCCGCGGGGATGTCGACGGGCATGCCGAGCACATCGGCGAAGAGTTGGGCGAGCCGCGGCGTCGACGATCCACCGCCGGCAATCGAGGCGCGCCGCAGATCGAACGCGCTGGCAAGAGCGAGCGCGTGGGTGCGATGGTTGAACACCGCGCCCTCGATGACCGCGCGCAGCATATGCGCGCGATCGTGCCAGGCGCGAAGACCGAAGAAGCCGGCGCTCGCCGGCTCGTCATAAGGCGAGCCGTAGAGGAAAGGATGGAAGAGCGGATCGTCGGCGGCCGCATCGCCAATCAGATCCTGTTCGATGATCGACCAGACGGGGACGCCGAGACGCTCCGCCTCGGCCAGTTCCGGCCGATAGGCTTGCCGGAGAAACCAATCGACATTGTTCGAGGAGGCGGGGGAGATCGCCATGTTCATCCATTGTCCCGGCCTCAGCCCGGCGCGCGCCGCCCATCGCGGATCGACGACGAGCGTCGTGGAAAGGACTTCGTTGATGCTGAAGGTTCCCGCCGTCACCGACAGGGCGCCGGGCCCAAGATTGCCCAACCCGATCGCGCTGGCCGTGACATCGTGCAGTCCCCCGGAAACCGGCGTTCCCGCGACCACGCCGGCGAGCGCCGCCGCCTCGGCCGTCACCGCGCCGATCCGCCCGCAGATCGGCTGGATCGGCGCCAGCGCCGCCTCGATCTCCCTGAGGTCGAAGAGCTGCAGGATCGCAGGGTCATAGGCCTGGGTATGGGGATTGGTGAAGGCGGTGCTCGCGTCGGTCGGGTCGGTCGTGAAGACGCCGGTCAGGCAATAGCGCACCCAGTCCTTGCAGAACATGACGTGGCCGATCGTTCGATATTGCTCGGGCCGGTGGCGCTTGATCCAGGCGAGCAGGGTCGTTGCGGCGTAAGGGTAGGGCCGTTGCGCGGTGAGCGCTTCGGCGCGTTCGAGAAGTCCCGCCGCGCGCCAATCCTCGACGACTTCGAAGCCGCGCGAATCGACCGACTGGATTCCATTGCCAAGCGGCGCGCCGGAACGATCGGTCAGATACAGCCCATCCCCGTGGGCGGTGACGCCGATACCGCCAATCTCGCCGGGCGAGCGCCCGCACAGCGCGATCGCCTCGCGCATCGCCGCCGCCGCGGAAAGCCAGAGCTGCGCCATATCCTGTTCGACGTGGCCCGGAGCCGGGCAGATCGTGACCGCCCTTCGGCTGGCCGTGGCGAGCGTTGTCCCGGCTTCGTCGAAGATCGCCGCCTTGATGGCAGTCGAACCGCAGTCCACACCCATCAGCAGCACGGTCGTCCTCCCCCGCCATCGCGCGCGTTTCACGCCAGCGCGAAGGTCGCGCAATCGGCGTCAATATGCTTGACGTGTTACAATACACTGTTATAAATATCTCTATCAATGTGATAATTAGCAAATTATCACATGCAAGTCACATCAGATGGCGCATTTCGAGGAAACGCCGACAGGGGGTGTCCTTTGCCGCCGCAACCCACGGAGACATCGGGCGCCGCCGCGTCGCGCGCGGCGGATCGAGCGTGCGCGCAACAACCGTCGCATGGCCGTCCACGCGCCCGGCAGGGTGCGCCAAGGCAGGACAACAGCGTTCGCTCGCGTCTCGCTGCCGCCGGCAAATCGACGCTTTTTCAGATCATCCTCCGGCGATCGTCCTCGAGTTCGCGCGCCGTCAAGCTTCGCGGCGAAGTGAGTTCGATGTTCGATTGTCGCCGCTCGCCGATGAAGCGGCCTCATGTCAAGCGACAGGTCGTCAGCCCATGAGTTCTCAATCCGGCGCGGCCATCATCCGGCGCCCCAAACCCGGTTCTCGCCTGGCCATCGCCGCGGCTGCGGTCTTGGTCCTGCTCGTCGCGATGGCGCTGGACACCAGGGTGGTGAAAATCGGCTCGGCGGCGGACGTCCAGCCGAACGCCTTCTCGGCCGCCGAGTTCGGCAAGTCGGAATTTCCAAAGGTGCAGGCGGCGATCGAGAATCGCGCGGTCAGCGCCGTCGACGTCGCGCAGGCCGTCGTCAAGGACAAGGAGGCGGCGGGCAAGCAGTATGGCGTCGAGGCGGGCAGCGGCCCGGAAATATCCATCAAATTCACCGGCGTCGCCGGCAAGCCGGAATCAGGCATCTACCCCGTCGAAGTCGATGGCGTTCCCGGCCCGGTGCTCATTCGCGTGCAGACCGGGCCGGCGATCAACGGAACCGACCTGCGCGATGCGACCGGAGCGATCGCCTTCGGGCAATTCGTCAATCAGATCGACTATCAGAACGCCGGCTCGGCGCTGAACAAGGAGATGAAGAAGCAGGTTCTCTCGAAGATCGACGCCAGCAAACTCGCCGGGAAAACCATCTCGGTCGTCGGCGCCTTCAAACTGATCAATCCAAACAACTGGCTCGTCACGCCCGTGAAGCTGGACGCGCAATGACGATGGCGACGGACATCGAGCCGCCGGCCGTCGACGCCGTGCTAGCGGCGCGCAACATCGTGAAAACCTACGGCAGCACGCATGCCCTCAAAGGCGTGAATTTCGACATTCATCGCGGCAAGGTGACGACGCTGTTCGGAGAAAACGGCGCGGGAAAGTCGACGCTGATGAAGATTCTGTCGGGTGTAGCGACGCCGACGTCCGGACATATCGAACTGGACGGCGCGCGCGTCAGCTTCTCCTCGGCGACGGACGCGCGCGATCGCGGAATCTCGATCATCCACCAGGAATTGAGTCTCGCGCCCAACCTCAGCGTGCGCGACAACATTTTCATGGGACGGGAGCTGCGCACCCCGACCGGAGTCGATTTCGCCGAGGAGGCGCGTCAGACCCGCGCGCTGATGGCCGATCTCGAGGAAGAGATCGACCCGATGACCCTGGTCGAAGACTTGCGTCTGGGACAGCAGCAGATCGTCGAGATCGCCCGCGCGCTTTCGGTGGACTCGCGCATTCTGATCATGGACGAGCCGACGTCCGCGCTGAGCGCGACCGAAGTGGAGGTGCTGTTCAGGGTGATCCGGGACCTCACCGGCCGCGGCGTGTCGATCGTTTATATCTCTCATCATCTCGAAGAGGCGCTGCAGATCACCGACCATGTCGTGGTGCTTCGCGACGGCGCGATAACCGCGACGGCCAGGGCCGAGGACATCGACCTCAAATGGATCGTGCGCAACATGGTGGGCGAGAACTTCGACCTCGGTTCTCCACCGACCGGCTACGCGTTCGGCGCGGTCGCTCTGTCGGTCGAGGATGTCAGCGTCGCCGACGCCTCGGGTTCCGACAACCTGGTCGTCGACCACCTGTCGTTCGACGTTCGGGCCGGCGAGATCGTCTGCATCTATGGACTGATGGGCGCCGGGCGCACGGAGTTGCTGGAGTGCATCGCCGGACGCGTGCCGATGATCGGCGGACAGATCTTTCTGGAGAATGAAGAAATCTCAAAGCTGAGCATCGCCGGGCGCATCGCGATGGGGCTGGTGCTGGTGCCCGAGGATCGCCAGCGCGACGGGCTGGTTCAGACGATGTCGGTCGGCGCAAACCTCTCCCTGCCCAGCATCGGCGCCTTTGTCAGGGGCCTGCTGCTGTCGCGGGCGCGCGAGCGGTCGATCGTCGATGAGGCGATCCGAAACGTTCGCGTCAGGACTGCGGGCGGCGGCGCCGCGATCGGCTCTCTGTCGGGAGGCAACCAGCAGAAGGTCGTCATCGGCAAGATGCTGACGACGCGCCCAAAGGTCATCCTGCTCGATGAGCCCAGCCGCGGCATCGACATCGGGGCCAAGGCCGAGGTGTTCCGGCTGCTCGGCGAGCGCGCCGCGCAGGGTCTCGCGGTCGTCTTTTCGACGTCGGAAGTCGCAGAGTGCCTGAGCATCGCGCATCGGGTGATCGTGATGCATCGGGGCAGGATTTCGGCGCAGTTCGGATCGGACGTCACCAAGGAGGAGATCATGGCCGCCTCGGGCGAAGCCGTGGTCGTCTGACGATGAAGAACAGCGGAGCCTCGATGGTGACCGAGACGAGCCCCAATCCGGGGCGCTCGCGCTCGGGCTTTACTGGCGACGGCGTGGCGAGGTTGTTGCTCGAAGGCCGGGCGTTTTTCGCGCTCATCGCGATCATCATCGTCTTCTCGATCCTGTCGCCGTACTATTTTTCGCTGGGCAATTTCCTGACCATGGCGACCCATGTCGCGATCTTCGGGATTCTCGCGGTCGGAATGCTGCTGGTCATCCTCAACGGCGGCATCGACCTGTCGGTGGGGTCGACGCTCGGGCTCGCAGGCGTCGTCGCCGGTTTCCTGATGCAGGGCGTGACGCTGACCATGCTTGGCGTCGTGCTCTACCCCCCGGTGTGGGTGGTCGCCGCACTGGTCTGTGCGCTGGGCGCCTTCGTCGGCCTGGTCAACGGCGTGCTGATCGCGCGATTCAAGGTGCCCGCCTTCGTCGCCACCCTCGGCGTGATGTATGTGGCGCGCGGCGCCGCGCTGCTGATGACCAACGGCCTGACCTACAACAACCTCGCCGGCCGTCCGGACCTCGGAAACACCGGCTTCGACTGGCTTGGCTTCAATCGCCTGCTCGGCGTGCCCATCGGCGTGGTGGTGCTGGCGGTCATCGCGATCATCGGCAGCCTGGTGCTGAACCGCACGGCCTTCGGCCGGTGGCTTTACGCCTCCGGCGGCAACGAGCGCGCCGCGGAACTCTCCGGCGTGCCGGTGAAAACCGTGCAGGTGTCGGTCTATGTGCTGTCCGGCGTCTGCGCCGGGATCGCCGGCCTCATCCTGTCGTCGCAACTGACCTCGGCGGGGCCGACCGCCGGCAATTCCTACGAATTGACCGCCATCGCGGCCGTCGTCATCGGCGGGGCGGCGCTGACCGGCGGTCGCGGCAACATCCGTGGCACGCTGCTCGGGGCGTTCGTGATCGGGTTCCTCTCCGACGGGCTCGTGATCATCGGCATCTCGTCCTATTGGCAGACAGTGTTCACCGGCGCGGTCATCGTGCTCGCGGTGCTGCTCAACGCCGTCCAGTATCGCCGCCGCGTCAAGCTTCCGAGCGCGACCGACGGCCCGTCGACTTCTCAGCAACCGGGAGGCAAGGCCCGAAGAGCTGATCCCGCTCATGAGAAGACAGCCGGTTGACCGGCCTCATCGCCAACCAAAAAAGGAAACATCATGTCTAGGAAGGCAACAGTTCTGACGCTTACAGCCCTTGCGCTGGCCGCCCCGGCTCTCGCGTGGTCGGCGACCACGGCGTTGGCCGCCGGCGGCCTTGTATCGGTCATCGTCATCGATCCCGCCAATCCGTACTGGCTCACCGAGGGCAACGTGGCCGCCGCCGAGGCGCAGAAGCTCGGCTACACCGCGACGGTCGGCGCCTCGAAGGGCGACACCAACACCGAGAGCAAATTGATCGACACCGCGATCACCAACAAATCCGTGGCGATCATTCTCGACCCGGCCGACGCCAGCGGATCGATCGGCGCGGTGAAACGGGCGATCGCCGCGAATATTCCGGTGTTCCTGGTCAATGCCGAGATCAACCAGGAAGGCCTGGCCAAGGCGCAACTCGTTTCCAACAACGCGCAGGGCGCCGCTCTGGGCGGACAGCAATGGGTGAAGTCGGTCGGCGAGAAGGGCAATTATGTCGAACTGCTGGGTAACCCGTCCGACAACAACGCCGCGACGCGGTCCAACGGATATGAAACCGTGCTCAGCCAGTATGACGGGCTCAAGAAGGTCGGCTCGCAGGTCGCCAATTGGGATCGGACCCAGGGTCACGACAAGATGCAGAACCTGCTGCAGGCCCATCCCGACATCATCGGCGTGATCAGCGGCAATGACGAGATGGCGCTCGGCGCGGTCGCCGCGCTGAAAGAGGCGGGAAAGCTGTCGAGCATCAAGGTCGGCGGCTTTGACGGTTCTCCGGACGCCGTCGCGGCGATCAAATCAGGCGAGCTGCAGTACACCGTGCTCCAGCCGGTCGCCGTCTATTCGAAGAAGGCGGTGGACGAGGCCGATTCGTTCCTGAAGACCGGCAAGACCGGCGCGGCGAGCGAGAAGCAATTGTTCGATTGCGCCCTCATCACCAAGGACAATATCGCGGACTATATCGCTCCATTCACCCTCAAGTAATGCAGCGATCGGGGAGCGTCCCTCAGGACGGTCCCCGATTGGCGCGCGCTGGTTCTCGAGCGCCTTCAGCGACCCATGCGGCGAACGTCTCCCGTTCCGGCCGCGTCATGTGCAAACCGTGCTTGGTGCGCCGCGTGAGGATGTCCTCGGCCGTCGTCGCCCACTCCTCGTCGATCAGAAACCGCGCTTCGCGCTCGTAGAGGCCGGCCCCGAAATGACGCCCGAGATCGGGCAGCGATCTGGCGTCGCCGAGAAGCTCCGCGACTTGCGAGCCGTAACGGCGCGCGTAGCCGAGCGCGACGTCGGACGGCAGCCAGTCCGCGCCGCCGCGAAATTTTGCGAACCAGGCTTCGAAATCCGCATCGGGAATGTCGCCGCCCGGCAACGCAGCGCCGGCCGACCACGCCGCGCCCATTTTGGGAAAATAGGGCTTCAGCCTTTCGAGCGCGTGTTCGGCGAGCTTGCGGTAAGTGGTGATCTTGCCGCCGAACACCGAAAGCATCGGCGCCGCTCCCGCTGGCGCATCGATGTCGAAGACATAGTCGCGCGTCACCGCGCTGGGGTTGGCCACGTTGTTGTCGAACAGCGGACGCACCCCGGAGAACGTCTCGACGACATCGCCGGGCTTCAACTGGTGTGACAAAATAGCGATTGATCGCTTCGAGGAGATATTCGACCTCATCGCGCGCAATTGCGGCGTCCTCGGCCGCGCCGTCGAAGGGAATGTCGGTCGTGCCGATCAGACAGAGGTCGCCTTCGTAGGGATTGACGAAGATGACGCGGTTGTCCCGGTTCTGCAGCAGATAGGCCTGCTCGCCCTGCCAGAATTTTCGCGCGATGATGTGGCTGCCCTTCACCAGCCGGACGCGATTCTCGGCGTTCCCGCCGGCCCGGCGCAACACCGTCTCGACCCAGGGTCCGGCGGCGTTGACCAGCGCGGCGCCGCGCGCGGTTGCGATCGAACCTGTCGTGGAATCGGTGAGCGTCACGCTCCAGCCATCGGTTTCCCGCCGCGCCGACGTCAGCGCGGTTCTCAATCGAACGGTTCCGCCGCGCTTCTTGAGGTCGAGCGCGTTCAGGACGACCAGCCGGGCGTCATCGACCCAGCAGTCCGAATATTCGAACGCGCGCTGAAATTCCTTGCGGATCGCTGCGCCCTCGGGCGCGCGCCGCAAATCCAGCGTGCGCGCCGGCGGTAGTTTCTTGCGGCCGCCGAGATGGTCATAGAGAAAGAGACCCAGGCGAATGAGCCAGGCCGCGCGCTGTTCCGGGCTGTGCGGCAGCACGAAGCGCATCGGCCAGATGATGTGGGGCGCGGCGTTGAGAAGAACTTCGCGCTCGATCAGCGCCTCCCGCACCAGCCGGAATTCGTAATATTCGAGGTAGCGCAATCCGCCGTGAACCAGCTTGCCCGAACGCGAGGACGTCCCCTGCGCCAGATCGTCCTTTTCGACCAGGAGGACGCTGAGGCCGCGGCCCGCGGCGTCGCGCGCGATGCCGGCGCCGTTCACGCCGCCGCCCACCACGATCAGGTCGAATGCGCCGAGACTGTCCATGAACGGAGTTCACCTAAACCACTGGGGCGGAGTGCGGACATTGGTCAGCAGGGATTCAGAGGCGGTTCGCCGCGCAGGAATCGCCGCACCTCTTCGGCCGCCGCCTGGGCGGCGAACTTGACCGTCTTCGTGGAGGCGCCGGCGATGTGCGGCGTCAGCGTCACATTGTCGAGTTGCAGCAGCTCCCAGTCCGCCGGCGCCGGTTCGACGCCGAACGTGTCGATCGCCGCGCCGCGCAAGCGCCGGCTTCTGAGCGCATCGGTCAGGGCGGCGTAGTCGACGAGCGGCCCGCGGGCGGTGTTCACGAAATAGGCGCCGGGTTTCATCGCAGCGAATTGTTCGGCTCCGAAGAATCCGCGCGTTTCGTCGGTGACCCGGGCGTGCAAGCTCACGATGTCGCTGTCGGCGATGACCCGCTCGAGCGAAACCTGCTCGACGCCGTCATTCAGGTCGTCGGCGCTGAGTTGAACATAGGGGTCGCACACCAGAATCCGGCAGCCGAACGCCTTGAGGATGCGCACGACCTTCGTCCCGACATGCCCGTAGCCGACGACCCCGACCGTCATCTCGCTCAGTTCGCGCCCCGTGCGATCGGCGCGATAGAGATCGCCGCGCCATAAGCCACGCCTCAGCGCCTCATGGCCCCGGGTGATCAGGCGCGTCTCCGCGAGGATCGCGCCGAGCGTGAACTCCGCCACCGCGCTCGCATTGCGGCCGGGCGTGTTGACGACGAGAATCTTGCGCTCGCGCGCCGCCGCGAGGTCGATGTTGACCGGGCCGCCCCGCGAAACCGCAATCAACCGCAGGTTCGGCAGGCGATCGATGACGCCGGCGGAAAACGGCGCCAGTTGGGTGATCACGATCGCCGCGCCGCCGACCAGTGCGATAATCTCGTCCGCGCGGCCGAAATATTCCTTCAATCCGTCCATGCCGGCCATGGCATAGCCGTGCTGCATGGGCTCGTCCGGCCACGGCATTTCATGCGACCGGATCGTCAGGCCGTCGCCGCATTGGTCGCGAATGGCCGCTTCGAACAGCGAGGGGAGCATGAAACGGTCGCCGATGATCGCGATGTCGACCGTCACGTCGCCGCCTTTCTGGCCTCGGCCAGCGCGGCCCAGGCCGGCGGCATGCGTTTGCGGATGTCCGCGTAGATCGGAAACAACTTCTCGTAGACCGCGTTCAGGTCGGGGTCGGGTTCGATCGTCTCGCCCAGCAATGGCGTGACCCAGGCGCTCGCGCATTGCGCCATGTCGCCGTAGACGCCGAGGCGCACCGCCGCGATCATCGCCGCGCCCGCGGCGCCGGTCTCCTCGCGCTTGACCGTCCGCGCCGCGGCGCCCAGCGTCGACGCGAGGATCAGCCGGAGCGCCCGCGAACGCGCCGCGCCGCCGCCGAGCCGCACCTCGCGCGGCGGGGGGCCGCTCGCGACGTAGCAATCGCGCGCCGCGGAGGCGAGGCCTTCGTAGACCGCACGCATCATCCCGGCGAAGCTGGTCCGTGTGGACAGGCCGGAGAATTGGGCCCGTGCAAAAGGATCCAGGAACGGCCCTCGTTCGCCCGCCTCGAAAATATAGGGGTGGTAGATCGCCGACCCCGGCGCCGCGTCGAGCACGCGGGCGTCGAGGTCTTTCAGCAATGCGGCGCGGCTGGTTTCAGCGCCGGCCCACGACGCGGCCTCGCACGCGAGGTCGAGCAGCCAGTCGATATTGAGCGTCGCGGCCATATTGGATTGCATCACAGCCGAGGCGCCGGGTATCGGGAGCGCCATCGTATAGCCGGAGCGCGATTCGTTGAGCCGCACGTCGTCCGGCGTCGCGGCGAAGCGCATATGCATGCCCGTCGAGCCGAAAATCGAGACGCCGACGTCGCGGCCGGGCTCATAAAGTCCGCTGCCCATTCCGGTGCAAACGACGTCGAGATAGCCGAGCACGACGGGAAGGCCTTGCGGCAGTCCCGTGGTTGCGGCCGCCGCCGCGCTGAGTTGGTGCGCCGTCGTGGCGCCGTCGACGATCGGCGGCAACAATCGTTCGCAGTCGGCGATGCCCATCGCCGCCAGAATCGACGGTTCGTATCGGCGGGTGCGATAATTCCCGAAGGTGAAGTTGGCTTCGGACGGGTCGGTCGCACGCTCGCCGGTCAGATTGAAATAGAGCCAGTCCTTGCAGTGGAACGCCGTCGTTGCGCGAGCGATGCGCTCGGGCTGATGACGTTTCATCCACGCCAGTTGCCCGGACGACATGCAGGCGTTCAGCCCTGCGCCGGTCTTCGCATAATGGTCCGCATAGGCCGGCGTCTTCATATAGGCGACGCAGATCGCAGCGGCGCGCGAGTCGAGCCAGAGCAGGCCGCCGCCGACCGGCTTGCCATCCCGGTCGATCAGCCAGGTGCCGTCGCCCTGTCCAGTGACGGCGAGGCCCGCGGCGCGGCGCGCCAGATCAGGCACGCGCTCGTGAAGCTCGCGCAGCGCCGTGGCGCAATCGCTCCAGGTCCGCGCCATATCCTGTTCGACCTGCCCGGGTCCCGGAGTTTCATAGGTGTTCGGGCGGGAGGCGATGGCGATTTGCTCGCCGGACAGGTCGAAGACCACCGCCTTGATGACCGAGGTGCCGGCGTCGACGCCGATAAGGAGATCGCCTTTCACGGTTGAATTCCCTTCCCAGCCGCCCTGAAAGAACCATCGCCGCCGAGCTTGAGTTCGGGTTGCCCGGCTCTCAGGCGGTCAGCGTTTTCGCCGTACGCTCGTCGATGATGACGCCATGGATGAGCCCGCTCGCGAGCACGGCCTTGATGGCGTTGATCTTGCTTCGCCCGCCCGCCAAGGCCACCGTCTTGTGTCGCCCGATGTCGGCCGCTGACATCGAGAGGGTGCGGGCGGAAATGTCGTTTTCGATGAGCTTGCCGTCCAGGCCGAAGATGTGACCCAGGATTTCGCCCGCGCCGCCGGCCTTGCGCGCCGCCTCGAATTCCTCGCGCTCGATCATGCCGGTCGACAGAATCGAGGCGTCGGCCTCCATCGTGCCGATGCCGACGACGCGCAGCGTCGCGCCGATGCCGAGATTCATGATTTCGGAGACTCCGCGCTGCGCCAGGAACACCGCGCGATCCTCGACCGAATTGGCGTAGAACGGCAGCGGCAGCACGTAGGCTTCAGCGCCGGTGCGCTCGGCCAGACGATGGATGACGTCGAACGGGGTCGCGGCATAGCGACGCGTCAAACCGCCCAGCAACGACACCAGCTTCAGACCGCTGACGTTCATCCTCGGCAGCATGTTCACGCAGGCGGCGAGCGTGCGTCCGTGGCCGAAGCCGATGACCTGGTCCTCGCCGCTTTCAAACGCCAGCCGCAGGAACCGGCTTCCCGCCAGGCTGAGGGTTCGCAGTGGCGACGCCTCGTCGTCGAGGTCGGGGCACACCTCGCAGAACTGCAGCCCGAAGCGCGCGCGCATCCGGTCTTCGAGCCGGACGCATTCGACGATGTCGCCTTCGATCGAGATGCGGACCAGGCCTTCCCGGTTGGCCCTGGCGATCAGACGATGGGCCTTCAGGCCGGGCACCCCGAGCCGCTTGGCGACCTCGCTCTGCGTGAGCCCTGCGCCATAATGCAGCCAGGCCGCGCGAACGCAGAGGTCGTGATCCTCGCCATTCAGGCCCTTCGGCGCGATGTTCAGGATCGACTCCACTGTGATATTTTTTTCTTGACTTGAAGTTTCTTTCATTTTGGTGTCTTCCTGTCAAGCGCGTGCAAGCGGTCACGCGGACCACCGCGCCGCATCGCGGCGAATGTCGGGGCGGAAGCGGACCCCGTGCGATCAGGGAGGACGAGGATGAAAATCGCCTTGGGCGCCGATAGCGCGGGCAAGCCGTTGCTGGACGTCGTGCTGGCGCATCTGAAGACCCGCGCCGACGTCGCAGCCGCCGATCTCAGCATTCCCGGATTCTACGCCGACGTCGCCGACCGCGTGGCGTCCTCGGTCCAGAGCGGCGAGAGCGACCGGGCGATCCTGTTCTGCGGCACCGGAATCGGGGTCTGCATCGCCGCCAACAAGGTTCCCGGCATCCGGGCGGCCCTGACCCACGACACCTACTCGGCCGAGCGAGCCGCCAAGTCCAACAACGCGCAGATCATCACCATGGGCGCACGGGTGATCGGGCCGGAACTCGCGAAGGCGATCGTCGACATATACCTGGCCTCGCGGTTCGACCCGAACGGCCCCTCGGCGGGCAACGTCGACGCGATCGGCAGGCTCGACGCAAAATACGGCAAGGCGGTCTGACGAGAGGCGACCCTTCATGGCGATCAAGCTCGGGCTGAACCTCAACCCGTTCGTGAACCGGTTCGCCCAGCCGCAAGGGCTGATCGATGTCCTGGCCGGCGAAATCGGGATCGGGCGGCTCCAGCTCACCCACGAATTCATCAACCCGGCGTGGGCCGCCGCGACGGTGCGGCGATTGACCGACGAAATGGCGAAGGCCTGCGCCGGTCGCGGCGTCAAGATCACCTCGCTGATGAGCGGTCCCTCCGGCCGACTCAATCATTTCGGGCACCCCGACGATGAGGTGCGGAACTACTATCTCCAGTGGTTCAAGGGGCTCGTCGACATCGCCGCCGATCTCGGCTGCCCTGCCGTCGGCACGCAATTCGCGATCCTGACCTATCGCGACTATGACGATCCGGTCCGTCGGCGCGCCGTCATGGACGCCGCGCTGGATTGCTGGCGGCGGCTTGCCGATCACGCGGCGCTGCGCGGTCTCGCCTATCTGTTCTGGGAGCCGATGTCGGTCGGCCGCGAACTTGGCCACACCATCGCGGGCGCCGCGGCGCTGCAGGACGAATTGGATCGCGTCGGCTTCGCCGTCCCGCTGCTGGCGATGATCGACATCGACCATGGCGACGTCTCGTCCGCCAATCCCGACGACACCGACCCGTATGCCTGGGCGAAAGCCTTCGCGGCGCGTTCGCCGCTCATTCATATCAAGCAGAGCTCGGCCAACAAGGGCGGCCATTGGCCGTTCACCGCCGAGCACAACCGTCAGGGACGAATCGTCCCGCAGAAACTCATCGAAACGATTCGCGCCGGCGGGGGCGGCGACAATGAATTGTGCATGGAGTTCGCGTTTCGCGAGCGCGAGCCGACTGATCGGCTGGTGATCCCGATGATCCGGGAATCCGTGGCGTTCTGGAAGCCGTTCGCGGATACTGGCCTCATCGGATAGTTGCTCGGGAGCCGATATGCCCGCCAGGACGCCATGGATAGGCACGAGCTGGAAGATGAACAAGACGCGGCTGCAGGCGCGCGACTTCGCGCAAGTTCTCGCCGCTTCGTCCGTCGCCTTCACCGACGCCGCGCGAACCTTCGTCATTCCGCCTTTCACGTCGATCGCCGACGTGGCGGCGATTCTGGCGAACACGCGCGTGCGGGTCGGCGCGCAGAACATCCATTGGGCGGACGCCGGCGCCTGGACCGGCGAAATCTCGGCCCCGATGATCCAGGACGTCGGCGCCAGCCTGGTGGAGATCGGACACAGCGAGCGGCGCGCAAACTTCGGCGAGACCGACCAAACCGTCGCCTTGAAGACCAGGGCGGCTGTCGCGCATGGATTGCTCGCCCTCGTCTGCGTCGGCGACACCCGCGCCGAATACGAGGCGGGGCAAACGAGCGCCGTGTTGGCGCGCCAGGTGCGCGCCGCGCTTTCCGGCGTCGATCGCGCCAGTCGCGCCAGCGTCGTCATCGCCTATGAGCCGGTCTGGTCGATCGGCGAGGGCGGCGTGCCGGCGGATCCGGAATTCGCCGATTTGCAGCATCAGAGGATCAAACAGGAATCGCAAGCGCTTTTTGCGGAAGCAGTGGACGTGGTCTATGGCGGCAGCGTCAATCCCGACAATTGCCGTCAGCTCGCTCTGCAGCCGAATATCGACGGGCTGTTCATCGGCCGCGCCGCCTGGGAGGCCAGCGGCTATATTGCGATCGTCGAAAGCGTGGTTTCGGCGCTGCGGGCGTGAACGTCGCGGCGCGGGGGAGGGGAGAAAGTTCCATGACCTATCTGCACGACGATCCCAGGAGCTTCGCCGCTGACGCCCTGCTCGGGTTCAGCCGCGCCTATTCCCGCTTCGTCCGGCACGCGCCGGGCGGCGTGTTGCGCGCCGCGCCGACCGCCAGAGGCAAGGTCGCGGTGGTGATCGGCGGCGGTTCGGGCCACTATCCCGCCTTCGCCGGCTATGTCGGTCCCGGGCTCGCCGACGCGGCGGTCGCCGGCGACATTTTCGCGTCGCCTTCGACGCGCGGCATCGCGAGGATCGGGCGGTTGGCCGATCGCGGCGGCGGAATCCTTTTCGGGTTCGGCAACTACGCCGGCGACGTCCTCAACTTCGGCGCGGCGGCCCGACGTTTGAACGCCGAAGGCGTCGATGCACGCATCCTGCTGGTGACCGACGACGTCGCCAGCGCGCCGGTCGAAACCCCCGCCCTGCGGCGCGGGGTGGCCGGCGACGTCTTCGTGTTCAAGATCGCCGGCGCTGCGGCGGAGACCGGAAGAAACATCGACGAAGTCGAACGCCTCGCGCGATTGGCCAATGACCGCACTGTCTCGTTCGGCGTCGCGTTTCGCGGATGCACGCTTCCCGGCGCGCGTGAGCCGTTGTTCACCGTGCCAAGCGGACAGATGGGGATCGGGCTGGGCATCCACGGCGAACCGGGAATATCCGAGGAGCCGATCGTTCCGGCGCGTATGCTCGCCAAGATTCTCGTCGAACGCCTCGTGCGCGAGCGGCCGCGCGACGCCGGCGGCCGGGTCGCTGCGATGCTCAACGGCCTCGGCGCGACCAAATATGAGGAGCTGTTCGCGCTGTGGCTCAGCGTCAGCGCCGAACTCGAAGCTTGCGGACTGACGGTCGTCGCGCCAGAAGTGGGGGAATTCGTCACCAGCCTCGATATGGCGGGCTGCTCGCTCACGCTGTCGTGGCTTGACCATGGCCTTGAGGAGTTGTGGCTCGCGCCCACTGATTGCGCCGCGTTCCGCAGAGGCGCCGAAGTTCATTCCGCCGCTTTGCCGCCATTCGAGGACGCCGATCTTGACGAGCCGGCGATTCCGTCCGCGACGCCGGAGTCTCGCGAGGACGCCGCCTGCGTCGCGGCGCTGCTGGCGCGCCTCGCCGAGACGATGCGCGTCAACGAGGAGGAGTTTGGCCGCATCGACGCCCGCGCCGGCGACGGCGACCATGGTCAGGCGATGCGTCGCGGCTCTTCCGCCGCCAGCGAAGCGGCCGAGCGCGCCGTCGCCGCGGGGGCAGGGGCGGCAACCACCCTGGCGCTGGGGGCCGACGCCTGGGCGGATCGCGCGGGAGGCGCATCCGGCGCGCTGTGGGGCGTCGCGCTGCGCGCCTGGAGCGGCGCATTTTCAGAACTCCGCGCCGATCGCGCCCGCCGCGATCGCCAACGGCGCCATCGCGGCGAGAGATGCGATCGTCAGCCTCGGCGGCGCTCGCGTCGGCGACAAGACATTGCTCGACGCGCTCGATCCTTTTGCGCGCACGCTGCAGCGTGAGATTGCCGCCGGCCATGCGCCGGGGCCGGCGTGGCGCGCCGCCGCCGACGCGGCTTTCCAGGCGGCGGCCGAAACCGCCCCGCTGACGCCGCGGCTCGGCCGCGCCAGACCGCTCGCCGCGAGGAGCGTCGGCCACCCCGACGCCGGCGCGGTGTCGCTCGCGATGTGCGCGCAGACGGCGGCGGAGTTCCTGCGAAGTCGCTGACCGGGCCTCCTGGTCAGCTCTTCTCGCCGCCGCTTTGGAGCAACGGCTGCACGGCCTTGAAGGCGCCGGCGAGGTTGGATCGGACGAGGGCTCTCGCGAGTTCGCCGTCCTGCTCCTCGATTGCGCGGCAAAGCCGGATATGGTCCTTGCGAGAGCGGGCCACGCGGGCGGGCTGCCGCACGCTGAGACGACGGAATCGAAGGGTGCGAAGGATCAGGGGATTCAGGAACCTTTGCATGGTCCGATTGGCCGAGGCTTCCGCAATTCTCTCGTGGAATTGGACCCCGGCCCAGAAGTAACGTTCCGGATCGTCGGCGGACGCGGCGTCTCGATCGATGGCCAGACCTGTGCGGGAGATGCTTGATGGTTCGAAGGCGCACGCCGTATTTTCACCAGTTCATCGCGCTCGGCGCTGAGATGGTCGATCGCATCGGTTTTGATTCGGCGTTGAGGTTCACGTCGACGGAAAACGAGCATCTCGCGACCCGCAATCGCGCTGGACTTTATGACGTTTATTATCAGGTGCTCGTCGACGTTAAAGGCGCCGATGCTGAAAAGCTGCTTCAGCGCGCGCTCGTGAACGACGTCGCCCGCATGGTCGACGGCAAGGTGATGTATTCGTCGCTGTGCAATGACGCCGGCGGCATGATCGACGATCTGACCTGCTTTAGACTGTCGTCTTCGCATTTCTGGCTGTGCCCCACGCCATCGCGGGTCGATCGCGTCGCGGCCTATCTGACCGAGCATGCGGATGGACTCCACGCCGGCGTCACCAATCTGGGCGCCGGCCGGGCGTTCCTCTCGGTGCAAGGACCGCTGTCCCGACAGATCCTGGAGCCGCTTGCGGACGCGGATATTTCAAGGGCCGCCCTCGCCTATTACGGCTTTACGCGGGGCACGGTCGCCGGCGTCCCGGACACCGTGATCTCGCGCACCGGCTATTCCGGCGAACTCGGGTTCGAACTGTTCTATCCCGGCGAATACGCCCATCACATGTACGCCGCATTGCTCGCGGCCGGGCGACCGCATGGCATGGAGCCTTGCGGCCTTGGCGCGCTGCGGAGCGTGCGCATCGAAAAGCGCTACCCGCTCTATGGCTTGGATCTCGACGAGACGACGAGCCCCCTCGAAGCGGGCCTCGGCTGGACCGTGCGGTTGGACAAGGGAGCCTTCGTCGGTCGTGACGCTTTGTCCCGGCAGAAGAATGAGGGGGTCAGTCGCAAATTGGCGTTGATCGAGTTCCCCGATCTCGCTTTCGTCCCGGCGCCGGGGGATTCCATCGCGATCGACGGCAGGATCCTCGGCCGGGTGACTTCGGCCGATCGCGGCTATTTCCTCGGCAGGAGCCTTGCGCTCGGTTATGTGCCGCCGGATCTCGGCGATGGAATGAGGGTCACGGTCATTGATGGATCCGGGAAGCGGGCGGAGGGCGAGATACGGTCGAAGGCGCCCTATGACCCCGGAATGACGCGTCTGAAGGCCTGACTCCGCCAGAATCGAGTCAATCGACGCCCTGCTGCATGCCAATCCAACCGGGCGCGCGGCGCGCCGCTTCGGTCCGGGCGCCTGTCCCGGAAGCGGGCGACCAGGTTAAAAGGAACCCTGGTCCGTCACCAGCCGGTGAAGACGCCTGTTCCGCGTTTGCGCAATTGGCCGCCGATGATCACCCTCTGGATCTCCGAAGTGCCTTCCCAGATGCGGTCGACGCGCACCTCGCGGTTCAATCGCTCGACCGGGTTCTCGCGCATATAGCCGCGCCCGCCGAAAATCTGCACCGCCTTGTCGAGCACGCGGCCGGCCATTTCGGACGCTTGAAGCTTCAGCGCGCTCGCCCTGGCATGGACGAGTTTCCGGTCGACGCCGCTGTCGATCTCCCACGATATGCGATAGACGAGGCTCTTCGTCGCCATGATCTCGACCGCCATGTCGGCGAGCATGAACTCGATCGCCTGAAACTCGCGGATGGCGCGCCCGAACTGTCTCCGCTCGCTCGCCCACGCGTCGGCGAGTTCGAAGGCGCGGATCGCGGCGCCCAACGTGTTGGCCGCGATCTGCAACCGCGCCTCGACGAACCAATCCTTGGTCAGCTCGAGGCCGTCGCCGACCGCGCCAAGAACCTGCTCGTCTCCGAGTTCGACATTCTCGAACACGAACTCGGGATGCCCGAACACATAGGTGTGGGTGAACTTCGGTTCGCGTGTGATACGCACGCCCGGCAGCGCCTTGTCGACGAGAAACAGCGTCGGCTTGTCGGGATCGCCCTCGACGTTGGCGTGCACGATCAAATAATCGGCGACGTCGCCCGAGGTCACGAACCATTTTTCGCCATTGAGGACAAACCTTCCGTCGCGGCGGTCCGCGCGGGTGCGGACCATGCGCGGGTCCGAGCCGGCGCCAGGCTCGGTGACGGCGACGCAGGCGCGCCGCTCCATCAGGCAGCTTGGCCGAAGATAGGCGTCGATTTGCCTTGGCGCGCCATGCTTCAGCGGCGCCGCCGGATGGGGCACGATCGCCCAAAGGGCGCCTGTCGCCTTGCCGAGCTCCTCGCCGATCAGCGTCTGTTCGAGTTGCGAGCAGCCCTGGCCCCCGACGTCCCTGGCATGGTTGACGCCGTTGAGGCCGTGTTCCCGCACGGCGCGGCGCAAGCCATCGAGCGTCGCGGCCGGCAGGGAGCCGTTCATCTCCAGCTCGATCTCATGCGGAAACAGATGCTCTTCGGCGAAGGCTTTGGCGCGGCGGCGCCAGCTCTGCGCCTCGGACGGCAGGGAAAGATCCATCAACCGCTCTCCGGTTTGGCGACGACGAGGGCGTCGAGCGCGACAATGTGTCGACCCGCGACGATGGGATTGACGTCGATCTCCGCGATGAGATCGGCGAGTTCGGCCGCCATCACGGAGAACAGTGCGACGATTTCGGCCAGACGCCCGACGTCGGCCGCGGCGGCGCCGCGATAACCATCGAGCAGGCGCCGAAGCTTGAGGCCGTCGAGCAGCCGGCGGGCGGTCGCTCGCCCGAACGGCGCGAGCGCGGCGCGTCGATCGTCGAGCAATTCGACCAGTGTCCCGCCCGCGCCGACGGTCACGACCGCACCGAATTGAGGGTCGCGGATCATGCCGAGCGACAGTTCGACGCCGCGCTCCGCCATCGGCGCGATCAACGCGAGCGGGCCCAGCCTCGCCGATAAATCGGCGTAGGCGTCGCGCAGCGTCCGGTCGTCAGCAAGACCAAGCCGGACGCCGCCTACGTCGGACTTGTGCGCGACGCCGGGCGACGCGGTCTTGCAAGCGACGGGATAGCCGAGCGTCGCGGCCGCCAGGATCGCCTCGTCGACGCTTGCGACCACAATATGCGGGATGGCCGGCACGCCCCAGGCTTCGAGCAACGACAGGCCTGACGCTTCGTCGAGCGCGCCGGCGCCGGCCCGCAGCCGCGCGCGGGCGCGTTGACGATCAGCCGCGCGCGCCGTCGGAGGCGAGGGCGGCGAATCGACGGGCCGCGCCTGGAAGTCGCGATAGGCGAAGGCGCCGCGAACCGCGGCGAGCGCGTTCGCCGCGCCGTCGAGCACTGGCACGCCGGCGAGCGTGAGTTCGAGCGCCAGCGCTTCGTGGCGGACCTGCGTGTAGTTGGTCGCGACGGCGACGATCTTGTCCGACGCGCGCGCGGCCGCCAGCGCCGCGTCGGCGAATCCGCGATACAGATAGGAACCGTCGCGGATGTCGGCGTCGAACAGGCCCAGAGCCGCCTGCGGATCGGCGAGGAGGTCGCCGAGGCAACGGGTGAAATGGGGGACGAAATCGGCGCCGGCGCCCCAGGCGTCGAGCGGATTGGCGGCTTCGAGGCCGGGATCGAGCCGCGCGGCGATCGAGGCCTTCGTCTCCGGCGAGATCGCGGCGAACGGGACGCCGGCGCGATCGGCGAGATCGATCAGCATTTCCCGCTCGCCCCCGGAGTCGCCGATCGCGACCAGGCCGCCCGGCGCGACGCGGCGATTCGCGGACAACAGCAGCAGAGTGGCGGCGAGTTCGTCGAGCGTCTCGACCCGTATCACGCCGTAGCGATCGAACAGGGCGCCAAAGGCGAGGTCGCTGCCGGCGATCGCGCCTGTATGGGTGAGCGCGCCCGCCGCCGCCGCCGCTGTTCGACCGACCTTGAGCGCCACGACGGGAACGCCGCGCTCGGCCGCGCGCCCGAGCGCTTGGGCGAAGCCTCGTGGATCACGCGCCGTTTCGAGAAACAGGCCAATGACCTTCACCTCCGGCCGTTCGACGGCATAGGCGATGTAATCGGCGACCGTCGCGCTCGCCTCGCCGCCGGGAGACACCGCCAATGCGAAGCGCAGGCGCGGATCGTTATGCGCGAGCGCGCCGAACACGCTGCCGGAATGGGCGATCAAGGCGATCGGCCCCGGCGCGGGCTGGCGCGGACTCGGGAAGCCGCACACCCACACCCGGTCGAGCTCGTTGTAGAAGCCCATGCAGTTCGGCCCGCAGACGGGAATGCCAGCCTCGTTCGCGATGCGCGCGAGCCGCCGCGCGAGCGGAGGATCGCCGTCGCCGGAGAGCAGGCCGGACGCGAAGATGACCGCCGCCTTCGCGCCGGCGGCGACGGCGGCGGCGAACGCCCCTTCCAGCCGCTCGTTCCTGACCGCCAGGACCGCGAGATCCGGAGAGGTCGGGAGATCGGCGAGGCTCGGCACGCAAGGGTAACCTTCGATCTCGCCGCTATTCCGGTTCACCGCATGGACAAGGCCCGGGAAGCCGCCGCGACGGATCATCCGCATCATGTCGTTGCCGGGCGTATTCGGCCTTGCGCTCGCCCCGACGAACGCGATGCTGCGCGGGGCGAGGAGCGGCGCGAGGCGCTCCCCTTGTTTTGAGGACTTCATGCCGGCGTGGCTCATTCGAGCTGCATGCGGTTCCAGTCGTTTTCGTATTTCGCGGAGTAGAGGGCCGCCTGCTCCTCGTTGAGGATGAGCATGTTCTTGATGTTTTCGGGCGCGGTGACCATGAACTTGCGCTGTTCCGGCGTCCCCTTCGCCGCCGCCTCGCCAAGCACCGGCCCGTAGATGCCGAAATCAAGGAGGCGCGCCTGCGCTTCAGGCGAGATCGCGTAATTGATCGCCTCCATGGCGAGCTTGGCGTTGGGCGTCCCCTTGGGAACGACCCAGGCGCTGCCCCAGGCGACGCCGTCGTTGTTGGTCATCGCGACGGGAGCGTTCTCCTTGATGATGGCCAGGACGCGCCCCGACCAGGCGGACGACATCGCGAGCTCGCCTGTGGACAGGAGCTGCGGCGGTTGCGCGCCGGCCGTCCACCAGACTTTCACGTTCGGCTTCAACTCGCGGATCTTGTCCATCGCCAGTTTCACCTTGTCCTCGGTGGCGGGATAGACCTCGGCGCGCGGCGTGCCGGCGGCCAGGAGAGCCGCTTCGTAGTTGTAATAGAAGGCCTTGTAGAGGCCGCGGGGACCGGGGAAGGTCTTCACGTCCCAGAAGTCTTTCCAGGATTTCGGCCCCGCGCCCTCCGGGAACGCCTTGGTGCTCCACGCGACGACGGTGGCGCCGGTCGAGGTGAAAATGCCCTTGGGCGCCACCCAGCTGGCGTCCAGCGCCTTGGCGTTGGGGATCAGCGACATGTCGAGCGGCTCGAGGTAGTCGGCGCCTTGCCAGATGAAGCGGCCGCCGACATCGACGAGGTCCCACTCGGGGTGGCCGGCGTCCACCATCGCTTTCAGTTTGGCGTAACTGGTCGGCGAGGCGGCCACGACCTCGAAGCCTCTGATCTTGCCGAAGGGATCGAGCATCGCGGTCTTTTCGAGATCGCTCAGCGCTCCGCCCCATGAACAGAAGGTGAGTTTCGCCGCGTCGGCCCGGGCGCGGCCCACGAAGCCTGTCAGTGCGCCGGCGGCCCCGGCGGCGATCAGATGTCGTCTCGTCAGCATGATGGTCTCCTCCCTCACGATGTTTCCGGCAGGATCGAGACGCGCTCTCGATCCCAACCAATTTCGATCTGGTCGCCGGCCGGCGCGTCCGAACTGAAGAGCCGCGACCAGAGTTCCACGCCGCCCGGCAGGGCCAGCCTGAGCGCAACGATTTCTCCGAGGAACAGGCGCTCGGCGACGCACGCCCGCTGTCCGCCGACGACCGGGCGGATATGCTCGGGCCGGATCAGCGCGCAGGCCGCGTCGGCTATCCGCAGCCCTGGTCCGGCGTGACCCTCGATCGAGGCGGCGAGGCCGTCGGCGCCGAGCGTCGCGCGCCCGTCACGCAGCCCGACCACGCGGCCGGCGATCAGGTTCGATTCGCCAAGGAAGCGCGCGACGAAGCTGTCGGCGGGCCGGCTGTAAAGCTCCTGCGCCGTTCCCAATTGCACCAGGCGGCCGCCGCGCATCACGGCGATGCGGTCCGACATGACGAGCGCCTCCTCCTGGTCGTGCGTCACGTAGAGCGTGGTGCGCGGCCGGGCGACGTGCATGCGGCGGATCTCGATCTGCACCTCTTTGCGCAGTTGCTTGTCGAGCGCCCCGAGCGGCTCGTCCATCAACAGAATGTCGGGCTCGATCGCCATGGCGCGCGCCAGCGCGACCCGCTGCTGTTGACCGCCGGACAGATTGAGCACGGATCGACGCTCGAAGCCATCGAGGCGCACCGCGCCGAGCGCCGCCGCGACCCGTCGCCGCAGTTCGGTCGGCGCGATCTTGCGCACCCGCAGCCCGTAGGCGACGTTCTCGAAGACGTCGAGATGCGGGAACAGCGCGTAGTTCTGGAACACCATGCCGATATTGCGCCGGCGCGCGGGCAGGGCGGTGACGTCGCGTCCGGCCACGAACAGCGAGCCGGCGGTCGGCTCGACATAGCCTGCGCAAATGTTGAGGAGGGTCGACTTGCCGGAGCCCGACGGCCCCAGGAAGCTGATGAACTCGCCCGACGCGATGTCGAGGTCGAGCGGACAGAGCGCCTCCAGCGCGCCAAAGCGCTTGGCGATCCCGCGAAAGGCGACCGCGGTCACTGCGCCCTCCGCATTGCAAGCCGTCCAATCGCCGAGCCGAAGACCGCCAGGATGATCATGATCGTCGCTGCGACCGCGACGATCGGCGTGTATTCGACGCGCACCTCCTCCCAGATGCGCACCGGCAGCGTCTTGACGTCGGGACCGGCGAGAAAGACCGCCAACACCACTTCGTCGAACGAGGTGACAAACGCAAAGACGCCGCCGCCGACCACGCCGGGCAGGATCGACGGCAGGGTTATCGTGCGGAACACGCGCCACGGCCCGGCGCCGAGCCCGCTCGCCGCCAGGGCGAGATGCGGATCGAGCGCCGCGACCGCCACGCCGACATTCAGGACGACATAGGGCAACGCCAGCATCGTATGGGCCAGCACGAGGCCGAGCGTGCTGCCCACCAGACCGGCCGTGCGGGCGAGCGCGTAGAGGCCGACCGCGAGCACGATCACCGGCGCGACCATTGGCCCAAGGAACAGGCCGGTGGCGAGCGCCCTCATGCGGGGGCCCAGTTTCGTGAGGCCAAGCGCCGCCGAAGTGCCCGCCGCCACGGACAGCAGGCAGGAGAGCGCCCCGACTTCGAGGCTCGTCAGCAGCGCGCGCAGCCAGGACGCATCGGCGAAGAAGGCGCTCCACCAGCGCAGCGACCAGTCCTGCGGCGGCAAACGCAGGAAGCTTTGCTCGCTGAAGGCGAGGGGCGCGACTGCGAGCACCGGCATGACGATCAGCGCGGCCAGCATCGCCGCGAAAGCCTTGGTCCAGGCGCCGGCGGGCGTCATCGGATCTCCGATAGCGCGCGCATCGGCACGAACCGCCCCGCCAGACCGATCACTGCGAGCGCCATGGCGAGAAGCGTCATAGAAGCGGCGGCCGCGAGCGGCCAGTCCAGACGATCGTTGACGAACGAATCGATCAGCATCGAGATCGTCGTGTCGGATGGGCCGCCGAGGAGAGCCGGCGTCACGAAGAAGCCGAGCGAAAGCAGGAAGGTGAAGGTCGCGGCGGTCGCCAGACCGCGCGCCGAAAGCGGCAACAGCACGCGCCGGAACGTCTGTGCGCGCGAGGCGCCGAGCCCGTCGCTCGCCCGCAGCAAGGCGGGGTCGATGCGCGAAAGCGCGGTGTAGATCGGCAGCACGGCATAGGGCAGCAGCACGTGCACCATGCCGATCGCGACGCCCGGAAAAGCGAACAGCAGAGGCAGCGGATGATCGACGATCCCGAGCGCCATGACGAAGCGGTTGAGGGGTCCGGTGCTTCCCAGGATCAGCATCCACGAGAAGGTCCGCACCAGCACGCTGATCCACAAGGGCAGCACCACGCAGGCGAAGATCGTGGCGCGCCAACCCGCCTCGAGCCGGATAAGCGCGAGCGAAAGCGCAAGGCCGATGGCCAGGCTCGCTGCCGACACGACAAACGCCAGCACGATCGTATTGCGCAGCACCAGGCGATAGACGTCGACCGTCGCCAGCTCCCGATAGGCCGCGAGCGGACCGGCCGGCGATGAAACGCTCAGCACGGCGAGGCGCAGCAGCGGCGCGACGAATCCCAGCCCGATGATCGCCATGGCGGGGGCCAGCAACAGCGTGGCGAGGGCGATGCGCGCGCTCCGCCGCCGGCTGGCCGCGCTCACAGACGGCGGTCCCGAAGGATCTCTCGGGCCGCGTTGTGGCCGACGACGCCGCCCACCCCTCCGCCCGGATGGGCGGAGGAGCCGCATTGATAGAGCCCCTTGATCGGCGTGCGGTAATCGGCCCAATGCGGCGCCGGGCGCGCCCAGAAGAGCTGGTCGATCTGCAACTCGCCATGAAAGATATGGCCGTGCGGCGAGCCGATTTTCGCCTCGATGTCGGGCGGCGTCAGCACCTGCATGTCGATGACGCCGCTCGAAAAACCCGGCGCATGTTCGTCCATCACCCGCATCACGTTGCGCACGAGCTCGTCCTTCCGGCTGGTCCAGTCGCCCTCCTTCAGCGTGTGCGGCGCGTGGCCGCCGAACAGATGGACGACATGCTTGCCCGGCGGCGCAATGGTGTCGTCGACGAAGCTCGGCGTCACCGGCGTGATGAAGGGTTCGCGCGACATGTCGCCGTATTTGGCGTCGTCGTAGGCCCTCTCGAGATATTCGATGGTCGGCCCGATATGGGCGTAGGTCGGATAGGCGAAGCCGCAGGCCTGCGCATCGAAGGCGGTGTATCGCGGGAGCGCCTCGCAGGCGATGTTGATCTTGAAGGCGCTGGAGAACGTCCGGTAGGCTTCCACGTCGCGCACGAAATCGGCGGGCAGCGTGGACTTGTCGAGGAATTTGAGGAAGGTCAGCTTGGCCGAGACATTGCTCGCCACGATGCCGGCCTCGTAACGCACGCCGTCTGCCAGCGTCACGCCGGTCGCGCGGCCGTTCGCCGTGTCGATCGAGGCGACCTCGCATTGCGTTTTGACGACGAGGCCCTTCTCCTGTCCCGATCGGGCGATGGCCTGGGTGATCGACCCCATTCCGCCGCGCACGAAACCCCAGCCGCCGGCCCCGGCGTGCTCGCCCATCAGATGATGCATCACGACATAGGCGGAGCCGGGACTTTTCGGCCCGACAAAAGTGCCGATGCCGCAATAATAGGCCAGCACCGCCTTGACCTCGGAACTCTCGAACCATTCGGAGAGATAGTCGTCGGCGCTCATCGTCATCAGGTCGATGAGGCGGAACAGCTTGCCCCCGACGCGGCGGTATTTCCACAGGAACTTCGCGGTCCCCTTGAAGGACCGCCAGTCGCGGCACGACGGATCGGGCGGCGTCTCCAGCAGGATCTTGCGCATGATCTTGACCGAGTCCATGAGATAGCGGTCGAACTCGGGATAGATCGCCGCGTCCTTCGCCGAGAAGCGCGCGAAGGAGGCCTGCGTTTTGGCGATATCGTCGGCGAAAATGATGTAATCGTTGCGCGGCAGCAGGCCGAACATGTCGGTCGCCGGAAGCACCTGATAGCCGTATTTCGCCAGTTCGAGATCGGCGATGACCTTCGGATGAAGGAGGCTCATCAAATAGCTGAACACCGAGAACTTGAAGCCCGGAACGACCTCTTCCGTAACCGCCGCCCCGCCAATCACCGCACGACGCTCCAGCACGAGCGTCTTCAGGCCGGCGCGCGCGAGATAGGCGCCGCAGGTCAGTCCATTGTGGCCGCCCCCGATGATGATCGCATCATAGCGTTCGGCCATCTCTGAATTCCCCGCCGACTTAGCTTGCATTAAAATTTTGATGCGATATTTTTGTCAATAGCAAAAATCCTGCCGCGCGTGAATCCCATCGTCCGCTTGTCCCGCAAAACCGTCGAAGCGCCGTCCGAGCCGCCCGACCCGAGCCAGCCGCGCCTGATCGGCCGAGAGATCCGCGCCCTGCGCAAGGCGCGCGGCAGTCACGCTTGCGGAGCTCGCCGTGGCGAGCGGCCTGTCGATCGGCTATCTCAGCCTGCTGGAGCGCGACCGCGCGACGCCGTCGATCAAGGCGCTGCACGCCGTGTCGCGCGCGCTCGGCGTCACCATCAGCTGGTTCTTTGAGGCCAACGAAGTATCGGAAGAGGAACGGGATCTCGTGGTGCGCCGCGCGCGCCGTCGGCGGCTCGACTATTCGGCTGGCGTGGTCGACGAACTCCTGAGCCCCAACCTGTCGGGCGCATTGGAGCTTCTGTCATGCCGGTTCCCTCCCGGCGCCTCGTCGGGCGAAGAGCCTTACAGCCATTCGGGCGAGGAGGGCGGCGTCGTGCTCCGCGGCCGTCTCGAGCTCTGGGTCGACGGCCGGTCGGTGACGCTGGAGGCGGGCGACAGCTTCGGCTTCAAGAGCGCGCTGCCGCACCGCTACCGCAATCCCGGCCCGGACGAGGCGGAGGTCATCTGGGCGATCACCCCGCCGAGCTATTGAGCATGAGCCGTCTGGCCAACCTGTGGGAGGAGACCGCGGTCGCGGCGCCGACGGTCGAGCCGCTCGATGGCGAGGCCGCCGCCGACGTGCTGGTTGTCGGCGCCGGCTATCTCGGCCTCTCGGCGGCGCTTCATATCGCGGAGGCCGGCGGCGACGTAATCGTCCTCGAGGCGCGACGCGCCGGGGTATGGCGCATCCGGCCGTAACGGCGGGCAGCTGATTCCCGGACTGAAATACGATCCCGACGACATCGAGGCGTCGCTCGGCCGCGAGCGCGGCGAGCGGCTCTGGCGCTTTGCCGGCGGCACGGCGGATTTTGTGTTCGCTCTCGTCGAACGGCTCGGCCTCAGGGCCGAGGCGCGTCGGACAGCGTGGATCCAGGGCGTCCATTCCGCCAAGGCCGCCAGGCTCGCCCGCTCGCGCGCCGAGCAATGGCGAAAGCGCGGCGCCGATGTCGCCTATGTCGAGGCGGAGGAGGCCGAGCGCCTGACCGGCGCCCGCGCCTATGTCGGCGCCTTCGTCGATCGCCGCGCCGGGCGCCTGCAGCCGCTGTCCTACGCGCGCGAACTCGCGCGGGCGGCGATCGCGGCGGGCGCCCGCGTTCACGGCGCATCGCGGGTCGTTTCCCTCGACAGGCGCGGCGGAAGCTGGAGGGCGGCGACAGCGAGGGGGGCGCAGGTCACGGCCGGAAAGATTCTCCTTTGCGCCAACGCCTATTCGGACGGTCTGTTCCCCGAACTGCCGCGCTCGATCATCGCCGCGACCTCGCTGCAGATCGCGACCGAGCCGCTGCCGGAGGCGCTGCGCCGGGCGATCCTGCCCGGCGGCGAGGTGCTGTCCGATACACGTAAGGTGATCCGCTATTGGCGGCTCGACGCCATGGGGCGCCTGCTGATGGGCGGCCGCGGGCCCTATCGCGAACCGGGGCTCGCGAATGACTGGGCGCATCTTGAGTGTGAGGTTCCGCGCCTCTATCCGGCGTTGCGCCGAATCGCCTTCACGCATCGCTGGGGCGGGCGCGTGGCGATCCATCCCGATCACTGGCCGAGGTTGCATGAATTGCGACCCGGCGTCCTGGCGGCGATCGGCTGTCAGGGACGCGGCATCGGCTGGCAGACCGCGATGGGCGCGGAGCTTGCGCGCCTGGCGATGGACGCCGCCCATGAACCGGTCTTGCCCATTTCGCCTGTCGAGCCGATTCCGTTTTCGGCCTTTAAGCGCATCGGCTATGCGGCGACGCTCGCTGCAATGCGGGCGCTCGACCGGCTGGGTCTATCATGAGCGCGTATTGTGCGGGAGGGCGGGATGCCGGGCGCTGAGACGCTGGTGATCGAGCGGCGCGGCGGCGTCGCCATCCTGTCATTCAATCGTCCGCGCGTCCTCAACGCCTTCGATGCGCCGCTTGTCGAAGCGACGACGAAAGCGATGGCCGAGCTGTCCGCGGACGACAGCGTCCTGGCGATCGTGGTCCGCGGGGAGGGGCGCGCCTTTTCGGCCGGCTTCGATCTCAAGGCCGGCGCGGCGAAGGCCGGTCAGCGCACGCTTGCTGATTGGCGGCGCGCCCTCGAGGCTGATTTCGCATTCATCATGGCGTTCTGGGACTGCCCGAAGCCGACGATCGCCGCCATCCATGGCTATTGCATCGGCGGCGCGTTTGAATTGTCGCTCGCCTGCGACATCACCGTCGCCGCGGAGGGCACGCGCCTTGGCGCGCCAGAGGTGAAGTTCGGGTCCGGCGCGGTTGCGATGCTTTTGCCTTTCGTCGCCGGAGCGAAGGCTGCCAAGGAAATCCTGCTCACCGGCGACGATCATCTCACCGCGCAGAGAGCGCTCGCCCTCGGCATCATCAATCATGTCGCGCCAGCGGGCGAGGAACTGGCGAAGGCGCTTGAAATAGCTGAAAGCATCGCCGCCGCTGATCCGATGGCCGTGCAGATGTCGAAGCGCGCCCTCAATCGCAGTTACGAGGCGATGGGCCTGAGGGCCGCCCTCGCCCAAGCGCTCGAGATCGACATCTTCATCGAAGGGGCAGGCGGTCCAAAGCGCGCCGAGTTCGATCGCATCCGCCGGGAGCAAGGCCTCAAGGCCGCCCTCGCCTGGCGCGATCGTCCGGCTTGATCGTCATCCACGGAAAGCCCTGCACGCCTCAGCGGCGCTAGGAGGCTCTCTATCCGACGCACACGCTGCGGTGAGGACAGGTCGCGTCGACTTCCCGCCTCTCGCCGCGGCGTTTTTCGGATTTTGGAGCTTGACCCTTCTGCGGGATCCGGTGTGATCAATCGTGCAGTAGGAAGTTTCGAGCGGGAGCATGGCGGAGGACGCAGCTCACGTGGTCTAATATATTGATAAATAGTGGGTATGTACGCTCGCTTGAACGCGGGAAGGGCTGCAATCGGGAGCGATCCAAAGGCAGACGCATGAGGATTTTGCGCTCATTGGTGGCGGCGCTTCGCGCGGCAGGCAATGGCCGATGGAACGGTGGCGATTTCGACGGCGGGACTGAGTTTGCGACATTTCCCGCCTTACAGCTCCCGCTGCAGTCCCATCGAAAAGCGACGACATGAGTGGCCGACTATGAATGGCGTCGTCATGTCCGCCGACCGCTACGGTGAGTTTGGCGACCGTCAATTGGCCCAGCCTCGCCATCCGAGCCGTGGCGCCGAGGCCAGTCGTGCGCTAACATTCAAGATAGACCACTCGTTGGGGGACGGCCTCGCCGAACCATCAATCTCGGGGGAACGCAGATGATCGTCGCCACCACCGAAAACGTCGCGGGGCACCGGACCGTGCAGACGCTCGGACAATGTTTCGGGGTGGTTGTTCGCAGCCGTGGGCTCGGCGGCAATATCATGGCGGGCCTTCGCTCGATCGTTGGCGGGGAAATCCATGAATACACGCAATTGCTGGAAGAGGCCCGACGCCACGCCCTGGACCGGCTGGTCCAGAACGCGACCGCTATGGGCGCCAACGCGGTCCTGATGATGCGCTACGACAGCGCCGAGATCGGCAATACGATGAGCGAAATCGTCGCCTACGGGACCGCCGCCGTCATCGAACCCGTGACATGATGGTCGGCTTTGTGATCTGGGGCGTGCTCTTCGCGGCGCCGTTTGTCGCTTGGCTCCTGTTCCGAAGCGGCGGCTACAAGCGGCAGCCCCTGGATGCGCCGCCCGTCGGAGATTGGGTCTTCACCGGCGAGCGGTTCGTCGACCCGAGCTCCGGCGTCGCGCTGGAAGTCTGGTACCACCCTCGCAACGGCGAGCGCGTCTATGTGCGCGCGCGCCTCGGCCAAGGCGCGTCGACTGGACCGGGCCGGATCTGAATTTTAAGGTCGTTTGAGCCGTCCCACCGGGGAGCGCGCCCACGCAGCGATCAGCGGCGCCGCCGCGGCGACGGAAACGCCAGCGGCGACTTCGCAGCAGGTCGCTACATTCCCGTCAACGGCCTGGTTTCCATGACTTCAATGGTCGCCTGCGGAATTTGCAGGTGCGGATGGTTTTCGAAAGCCTTCGCGGCGGCTTCATGCGTTTCAGCCTCGACGAACGAGTACAACATGATGTCGTTCTTGAAGTCGGAAGCGCCGTTCGACGAGATGCGTTTGGTCTTGCCGCCGGCGCCGGTGTCGGTGATCATTCCGGCGTGATCGCTCATCCACCGATTCCATTCTCCCCTCATCTTGTCTTCGGCCGCCTTGCGCTTTTCAGGGTCGGTCTTCGCCCAATCCGCCAGCACCGAGGCGGGCGCGAGATACAGGACAAGGAATTTCTTCATAACCAATCTCCTTCAGCGTTTCCGACGTCGCTTCCTTGGTCGCCAGCTAGCCCGGGCTGTACTGGCGCGCCGCCTCCGGGTCGTCGGTCGAAAATGGCAATGCCTTCAATTCCTCCCAGACGACCTCGGGGACAGGAAAACGCGCCCAGTCGAGGGTCTGCTTGACGCGCTCAGGCTTGCTGACCCCGCAGATCGTCGAGGCGACGCGCGGGTCGCGCATGGAGAACTGCAGCGCCACGGCGCCGGGCGGCGCGCCATGACGCCGGCAGATCGCCTCGATGCGGCGGATCGGATCGAGAACCGAGGCGGAGGCCTGCTGGTAGACATAGCGCGGATATTCGCTCGATCCCTTGGCCAGGACGCCGCCGGCATAGGGGGCGGCGTTGAGCACCGCGATGCCCTTCGCGTGAGCGAGATCCAGCATGTCCTGCGCGTTGCGATTGGCGAGCGTGAATTGGTTGTGCGTAATCAGCGCATCGAAATCCCAGTCGCGCAGCAGCGGCGTCATCATGTCCACCGAGCCGGCCGCCAGACCCACCGCCTTCGCCAACCCCTCCTCCTTGAGCCGGAAGAGCTCCCCCAAGGCGCCGTCGCGGCCGGTCGCCTCGGCCAGCGAACGGGCATGCTCGGGGTCGTGCAGATGGAGCAGGTCGATGCGCGCGAGCCCCAACGCCTTGAGGCTCCGCTCCAGCGAGCGGCGGGCCTGCGCGGCGTCGAAGGCGTTGGTCTGCGGATCGCGGTCGAGCTTGGTGGAGACGACGAAGCCGGGCGGCAGGCCGCCGCGGTCGCGAATGACCGAGCCGATCCTCTCCTCGCTGCGACCCATGCCGTAGATGCGCGACGTATCGAGAAAATTGACCGGCCCGTCGAAGATCGCCTTCACCGTATCCTTGGCGCGCTCGGCATCGACGCCATAGCCATAGGTGTCGGGCATGTCGCCCAGCCCCGATGTCCCGAAGCAGATCGGCGTGACCATCAGATCCGTTCGGCCCAGGCGGACCTTGTTCATCGTTTTCCCCGCCATTGTTCGCCCTTGTTCGCCGCCGCCGGATTTGGCCGGTCTCATGAATCGTATGGCGTGACCGTGAGATCGACCATAATCTCGCCCGCCAGCCGTTCTAGCGTCTTCCGCAAGTCCTCGCTAGCAAGGTCGTCCGGCACACGAAGTCGGGCCGTCGCCCGGAACATTTCCGCGCCCGAAAAGGGCGCGGCTTCAATGCCGCTGGTGAATTCTTCGATATTGACTCCGAGCCCGGTCAAGGCCCGCGTCACGTCGCGGACGATACCCGGCCGATCCGCGCCGACGAGTTCGAGCTTGACGGTCTTGCGGCTTTCAGGCGTGTGGGGGTCAGCGCTTCGTTCGACCGTGATGCGAAGGCCCGTCGACTCGAGATCGCGCAGGGCGGCCGTCAGCAAGGCGATGTTCGGCTCGGGGACGTCAATGAGCACAATGCCGGCGAATTCGCCCGCCAGATGCGCCAGTCGGCTCTCCAGCCAGGCGCCGCCGGAAATCGCCACTTTCTCCGAAATCGCATTCACAAGACCGGGTCTATCGTGACCAATAAACGTCAGGACAATGGACGTCGTCATATCATACTCCTCGGCGTTATCGTCGATCCCGGTATTGACTGGCGCGAAGCTGTTTCCAACCCCGCGCCTGGGCCTCTCGGCGAGTTTCCAAGAGAAGTTGCCGTCATCCACAGCCTCACGACGATGGCGAAAGCAAATCAACTGTCTGATCGTGGTGTTTCCGCCTCGATTTTTGGAGGTCGGAGTTGATCAACCAACCTTGAAGCAAATTATTATGGAATTGACCCTACGCCTCTTGCCAATTCGTCCGCTTTGCCCAATTGCTGTTCTCCAGACGTCGCGTCAGGCAGCGACGACTCAGAAGCAAGCGCCGAGAGTTCATTGAGACATACACAGCAGCCATTCGTCGTTGAAGTGCGGCGGCATCGCAGTCGACAGACAATAGTGGAAACGAAAGCGAAGTTCGAAGAAACATTCCGCGACGCGACACGCGACGCCGTTCACGAGCCTGGCCAGGCTGGCCTCGAGGCCAATCAAGCGGAGAAGCCGGTTTTCGAAGTCGACCCGGCAATCCCTTCCGGACGGATTCTTCCGAGCCTCATTGAGAGCAGCCCATGGACTCTTCCGCCCGCCGAGGCCGAGCCATCGCGACGGCTCGCCCGTGGCGCGCTTCGAAAAGACAAACCGACGAGACCGACGGAAGTCGTCGCCGGCGACGTTCCGAAACGTCGTAAGGGAAGGCCGCCGTCCGACCGGGTTGATGCAGGTTCGACGATCGGTTCGGACTCAGCGTCCCGACAGTCCCCGCCGCCTCGCTCAAATGATTCTCCGCACGCAGCCTCACAGGTCATGCAACCGATCAACCAGGGGCAAATCGCCGCGAAATCGACAGCGACCAGGAAGCCGCGGCGTCGCGACGACCTGTCGACAACTCATATGAGTCTCCGGATCACAACGTTGCCCATCGACGCCGAACCATTGCCCGCTCCTGACGCGCAGCCGAGCAGGCCGTCAGACCTGGAGGACGACGCACCGCGGGAGCGACGTCGATCCATAATGGCTCGCTACGTATTTGGCACCGAGCTCAAGCCCGGCGAGCGTTGGAAATCGAGATTGCGTCACGCGCGCTGACGAGAATGTGCGGATCGTCAATTTCGACTTTCGCGCCGGGGTGCGGATCGGTGATCTGCCCCTGACGCGAGCCTTCGACCGTGTTTCAGCGCGAACCGGTTCGGCGCTGAAACACAATTCGCGGAAGAAGTATTACGGAGCCACGGAGGTCCGGGCGCCGGCCCGACTGGTCCCGGCCGGAAGCAAAACGACGCGGCGACGGCGCGGTTCATTCGGCGGGAGCGGCGGCGGCAAGGGGCCGAGGGACGACGCGATCGGCGGCCGGGCGAAATGTCCAGTAGATTGCAAGTCCGGTGAACACGAATCCGCCGACGATATTGCCGAGAGTCACGGGAATGACGTTCCAGACCATCCAGTCGAGGATCGTGACTTTCGCACCCATCATCATACCCGCCGGGATCACGAAAAAATTGACGACCAGATGCTCGAAGCCCTGGGCGAAGAAGACGAAGATCGGCAGCCACGCGGCCATCATCTTGCCGACCGCGGAAGTTGTCGTCATGGCGAGCACCACCGCGAGGCAGACCATCCAATTGCAAAGCGCCGCCTTGACGAAACAGGTGATGAAGCCGGCGGCTCCGATCGCCGCATAGCCGATAGTCTTTGCTTCGGCGGCGCCGACGATTTTCGCCGCGACGCCCGCAGGCGCGCTCGTCCACAGATTGGTGAGCACGACGGACGCCAGCACGGCGTAGACGAGACTGCCGAGCAGATTGCCCAGCATGACCCAACCCCAGTTCTTAAGCACTTGGGCGGTGCTGGCGCGGCCTTCAATCCACGGCAGCGGCACAAGCGCGAAGCTTCCTGTCACCAATTCGAGGCCGAGCAGCACGATGGCGACCAGACCAATCGGGAAAATTATGGCGCCGACAATGGGCTGGCCGGTCGAAACGGCGCCGGTAATGGCGAGCGTGGTGGCGACGCCCAGAATGGCGCCCGACAGCGTTCCACGAACAAGCAGATCGCGAGGCGAAATCCTGAGCTTGTTCACGCCGGCATTGAGCATCGAGATTGCGACATCTTCCGGCTTCACATAGTCCATGGCGGCAATCCTTCTTTGAAACTGTGAGAACCAACCGAAAATTGATCTGAGGGCTGCCCGTTCGCAGCATGAGACCGCCCATCGCTGTTTGGCGAGGGGCGCCTCATTCCGCAGCGTCCTTCGCCAGTTCAGGGCGGCGAGCCTCTCTTTGAAAGGCTTCGACGATCTTCCGGATCTCCGGCCTGCAGGAGCCGCAGTTCGTGCCGGCGCGCAACGCGCCTCCGACCGCCTCGACGCTGTCGCGCCCTTCTTTCACAGCGTCCTCGATCTCGGCGTGGCGGACGCCGAAGCACGAACAGACCACGGGGCCGGCGCTCCTGCCTTGGCCGGGCGGTCTCCCCGCCAGGATGTAGCGTCGCATCGCCGGGCCGATCTGCTCCTGCGCGAGAAGCTCGATCGCCCAGGCGAGGCCGGCTTCGTCGTTCGACGGGCTCGCCGAAAGCAGAGTCTCCAGCCTGCCGCCCGCCACCGACGCCGAACGGTGCACGCCGGCGCGCGCGTCGGATTTCACGAGCGGCGTTTCGACGAGTTTCAGCCAATTCGACAGCAGCGCGAAAAGCGCTCCCGACTCGCGCGGGCTTGCAAAGGTCACGGCCTCCCCGCCCCGAACCGCCATGCGCGCATGGCGGAGCCAATTCGGCAGTTCGAGGCGCCGGCGCGACACGACGAAGCCCTGGGTTGCGGTGGCGCAGGGGCGGATCGCAGCCGGCGTCGCTTTCGAATCCGGCTGACCGGAGATCGGGTCGACGATCCCGTGGACCAGCCCGCCGATCCGGGCACGCCCGGCGGTGGCGTCGGTCCAGTGGATCGGCGCGAACAGCGAGCCGGGTTGCTGCTCCGCTGAGACCACGACGCGCAGCTCCACTTGCCCACGTTCGCTCGCCACAGTCGCGAACCCGCCGTCCTCAAGGTGGTAACGGGCCGCATCGTCGGGATGCACCTCGACGAACGGCTCGGCGCGATGACGGGCGAGCCGCGGGCTGAGGCCCGTCCGCGACATCGTGTGCCACTGATCGCGCACACGCCCCGTGTTCAGAGTCATCGGGAACGCGGCCGACAGCGCGGCCGCCGGGCGCGGCATCGCAAGAACCACGAAGCGCGCCTTGCGATCCCGATGAAAAAAGCCGCCGTCGGAAAACAGTCGCCGGGCGCCGACCTGGGCGCCGCTCGACAGCGGCCACTGCACGGGCTCGAGCGCGTCGTAGGCTGCGTCGGACATCGGCGCCAGGGCGCCGATGTCGAAGGCGCGGGCGCCGTCGTTCTCAAAGGCCGACAGCGCCGCGTGTTCGCGAAAAATGTCGGCCGGTTTTTCGTAGGCGAAGGCTTCCGCATGCCCGAGGCGACGCGCCACTTCGACGATCTGCAGCCAGTCCGGCTTGGCCTCGCCGGGCGGCCGCAAAAATGGGCGCTGGCGTGAGATGCGCCGCTCGGAATTGGTGACGGTTCCGTCTTTTTCGCCCCAGCCGGCGGCCGGCAGCACAACGGTCGCGGCGTCGAGAATGCCGTCGGCGTGGGCGTTGATCTCGGACACGGCGAGGAAATCGAGTTTCTTCAGGGCGGCGCGCATGGCGTCGGCACGCGGCAGGCTGGCCGCCGGATTGGTGCACAGACTCCACAGCGCCTTGATCTCGCCTCGCTCGACCGCCTCGAACATCGCGACCGCCTTGAGGCCCTCCCGCGCGGCCATACGCGGCGCGTTCCAGAAACGACGCACGCGATCGACGTCGTCGGGGGCAAAGCCCATATGCGCCGCGAGTTGGTTGGCGAGCCCGCCGACCTCGCGACCGCCCATCGCATTGGGCTGGCCGGTCAGAGAAAACGGGCCGGAGCCGGGCTTGCCGATGCGGCCGGTCGCCAGATGGGCGTTGAGGATCGCGTTGACCTTGTCGGCGCCCTGCGCCGATTGATTGACGCCCTGGCTGAAGCAGGTGACGACGCGCGGCGTGGCGATCCACCAGTCGATGAAAGTCGCCAGGTCGGTCTCGGCAAGCCCGCAGCGCCGGGCCGCGCCAGCACGGTCAGGCGCGATCTCGCGCGCATTGCGGAGGGCGTCATCGAAGCCTTTCGTATGCCGCGTGACGAAATCCGCGTCGAAGGCTTCGCTGTCGGCGAGTTCGACGAGCAGGCGCGCGAAGAGCGCGCTGTCCATTCCCGGCAAGACGGAAAGATGCAGATCCGCGCTGTCGGCGGTCACCGTGCGGCGGGGATCGATATTGACAATGCGCGCGCCGCGCCGGGCTTTGGCTTGCTCCATCCTCTGGAACAGCACGGGATGGCACCAGGCGGCGTTCGATCCCACGAGGACGATCAGATCGGCTTCGTCGAGGTCTTCATAGCAGTTCGGCACGACGTCGGCGCCGAAGGCGCGGCGATGCCCCGCGACGGTTGAGGCCATGCAGAGCCGTGAGTTGGTGTCGACATTGGCCGAGCCGAGAAAGCCTTTCATCAGCTTGTTGGCGACGTAATAGTCTTCGGTCAGGAGTTGACCGGAGAGATAGAAGGCGATGGCGTCCGGTCCATGTTTCTCCAGGGTGCTCCGGAAGCCTTCGGCGATCGCGTCGAAAGCGCGGTTCCAGGTCGTTCGCACGCCATGAATGGTCGGATAGAGAAGCCGCCCGTCGGTTGCCAGCGTCTCGCCAAGCGCCGACCCTTTGACGCACAGCCTGCCGGCATTGGCGGGATGCGTTTTGTCTCCGGCGATTGCGGCGCCGCCGGCTCCGTCGGGCGTCGCCACGACGCCGCAGCCGACGCCGCAATAGGCGCAAGTCGTCTTGACGCCGATAGCCTGCAACGCGTCGGCCGGCGTATGAGCGTTCATCAATAGACGTCCGCCTGATAGCGGCCGGATTTTTTCAAGCCGCTGACGAAGGCGATCGCCTCCTCCGTCGAGCGCGCGCCCCATTGCGCGACGATGTCGACAAGCGCGCGCTCCACGTCCTTCGCCATGCGCTTGGCGTCGCCGCAGATATAAAAGTGCGCGCCTTCCGCGATCCAGCTCCACAGTTCGGCCCCGAGCTCGCGCATCCGATCCTGCACATAGAATTTCTGCGCGTCATCGCGCGACCATGCGAGCGACAGGCGCGCCAACCGCCCGCTTGCGCGCATGGCGGCGAACTCCTCTTCGTAGAAGAAATCATGCACGCGCCGCTGATGGCCGTAGAACAGCCAGTTCGCCCCTGGCGCCGCGATCGCCGCCCGCTCCTGGAGGAAAGCGCGGAACGGCGCCACGCCTGTGCCGGGTCCAACCATGATGATCGGAGTCTTCGGATCGTCGGGCAGACGAAAACCATGCGCTTTCTGCACATAGACCTTGAGCGACTGTCCGGGATCGAGCCGTTCGCCAAGAAAAGTCGAGGCGACGCCAAGCCGCTCGCGCGGCCCGATGCGATAGCGTACGCCGTCGACCGTCAGGGATATTCGGCCGGGGTTGGCCTTGATCGATGAAGAAATCGAATAGAGGCGCGGCTGCAGCGGATCGAGCGCCTCGACAAAAGCTTCCGCTCCGGGCCGCACGCCGGAGAACTTGTTGAGCGTGGCGAGCACGTCGAGGGCGGCGGCGTCGCCGTCGGGGTCCTCTCCGCTCGCCAGCGCGCGCGCCTTGCGGCGCTGATCGCCGCCGCAGACGTAGGACAGAAGCTGGAACAGCGCGTCCGGCGGCGCGCCGAGACTGACATCTTCGATCAGCGCGTCGCGCAGCGCCTTGCCGCGGACCAACCCCTCCGGACGCGCGCCGAGCATGGCGACGACCTGGTCGGCGAGAGCCGGCGGGTTCTTCGGAAACACCCCGAAACTGTCGCCGGCGACATAGTCGAGGCCGCTGGCGGAAAGGTCGAACTCGACATGCCAGGTGGTCTTCGCGGACCCTGCGCCATTCAGACGGCGGCGAGAGAGGAAGGTCGCCTCGACCGGATTGTCGCGGGTGCGACCCGCCTGTCCGATCGGCGGGGGCGCGGGAGCCTCCTTCGTCGCGCCGACGATGGCCGGCGCGTCGACTGTCTTCTGGCCGAGCTCCTGCGCGAGCTGCTTGAGCGCGCGCGCGGTTTCCCTGCCGCCCGGCGCACACAGCGTCAGCCGCTCTTCCTTCTTGAGGAAAAGCGCGTTGGCGTAATCGGCGCAATTGTATCCGCACTGGCCGCAGTCCTGCTGCGCCATCGCCGCCATCAGGCGAGGAGCCAGTGGCTTCCCGGCGGCCATCGCCAGCCGCTCGTCGAGCGGCAGGCTCGGGTCATGCCATGGCGCGCTGTCGTTGTCGGCGAGAGCCACAGCGGGCGCGGCGCCGGCCTCGTCCGGCGCCGCCACACGCTCGGCGTCACGGACCGCGTTGTCCGCCGACGTCGACAACACAGCCTCGAAGAAGCCGTTGAGCCACGCCTGCTGTTCGGGCGTAAACGGCGCGCTCTCCGGAATGATCGTGCGGACCGGCGTTAAGAGCGGCATGTTCATGGCGTCGCCATCGCGCCGCACAGCGCCTCGAGTTCGTGGGGTTCGTGGCGGCCACTGAAGGCCTGGAAACTCTCTCCCGGTCCCTGGCGATGATCGAGATAGGCGCGCAACAGACCTTCGACCTTCGCCGCGCATTCCTCCGCGCGAACCTCGCGCCAGACTTCGCGGCCGATCTTCGCCTGATCGCCAAAGCCGCCGCCGACCACGATCGTATAGCCTTCGACCTGGTCGCCCTCCTCGTTGATCGCGACCTTCGTTCCCATCAATCCGATGTCGCCGATGTAATGCTGGGCGCAAGAATGATGGCAGCCGGTGAGATGGACATTGACGGGCGCATCGAGCGACAGCCGCGCGTCAATGTAGTCGGCGATTTCAACGGCGTGTTCCTTGGTGTGGGCGGCGGCGAATTTGCAGCCCGTGGCGCCGGTGCAGGCGACGAGGCCGGCGCGCAGCGAGCTCGCTTTCCAGTCGAGCCCCAAGGCCTCTATCGCGGCCTTCGCCTCGATGACCCGCCCGTCGGGCACGCCGGAGATCAGCAGATTCTGCCACACCGTCAGCCGGATGTCGCCGTCGCCGAAGTCGCGCGCGATCGCCGCGAGGCCGCGCATTTGCTCCGTTGTCATCTTGCCGACAGGCAAGGCGACGCCGATCCAGTTGAGCTCGCTCTGGCGCTGCGGATGCACGCCGATATGCGCCGCGCGATCGAACGGCGCCCGCGGAGCGATCGCTTCTTCGGCGATACGCGTCAGCGACCGCCCGAGCTTTTCTTCGACCGCCGCGAGGTATTTCTCGAGCCCCCAGGCGTCGAGCACATATTTCATCCGCGCCTTGGAGCGATCCGTCCGGTCGCCATGCGCGATGAAGACGCGCACGATCGCGTCGGCGATCGCGCAACAGTCCTCGGCTTTGCAGACGACGCCTGTGCCGCGGGCGATGTCGCGATGTCCGGTGATTCCCCCGAGCAGCAAACGAAACCAGACGCCTGCCTCGCTCCCGCGCCCATCGCCGATCAGCACGGCCTGGAAACCGATGTCGTTGGTCTCTTCCAGTGTCGGAATACGGCCGCCGCCATCGAAGGCGACGTTGAACTTGCGCGGCAGGCCGTACAGCGAGCGATCATTGAGGATGTGATAGTGCCATTCGCGCGCCAGCGGCCGCGTGTCGCACAGTTCCTGCGGATCGATGCCGGCGGTCGCCGATCCCGTGACGTTGCGAATGTTGTCGGCGCCCGAGCCGCGCGAGCACAGACCGAGGTCCTGCACCGCCTCGACGACATGAACGGCGTCATCCGGCTTCACCTCCCGAATTTGCAGGTTGGCGCGCGTCGTCACATGCGCATAGCCGCCGCCGAACCGCGTCGCGACATCGGCGATCCCGGCAAATTGCCAATGGCTCAGAACCCCGTTGGGAATGCGAAGCCGCGCCATGTAGCTCGACTGGGCCGGCGCGACGTAGAAGAGACCGAAATAGCGCCAGCGAAAATTGTCCTCCGGCTTGGGAAACGCGCCAGCCCTGGCTTGACCCTTCAATCGCGGATAAGCGTCGAAAGGATGTTCGGCGCGCTTCCATTTCTCCTGATCGGCGAGCTTTTTGCCGGCCGCGGTGGTTGCGTCCTGCGCCTCGATGTGAGCGGCGTCCGGCCCGATCGGAACCGGCGCCCCGACCAAAGCCGGCTGCGCTCTCGCGCCGCGCACGGCCTGCATGCCGGAGGCGAAGCCTTCGAGATAGCGCTTCTGGTCGGGAGTGAAGTCGGCGCCCATCACGCCGCGTCCTTCATGGCGCCGCCAACGCCTTCGCAAAAGGCGCGGCCGAAGATCAGGTTCTCCCGGATCGCCGAGACGTCGGATTTGGATCGGATCAGATCGCGATACCACAGCCCATCATCGGCATCGCCCACGAGGACGGCGCCCACCAGTCGGTCGCCCTTCAACACGAGCCTCTTGCAGAGGCCGGCGCCGCGATCCTCCAGCACGATGTCGTCGGTTCCCCCTTCGCCCAGGAAATCGCCGGCGGAAAACACCGGGACCCCCGAAACCTTGAGATTGGTCGACAGCGCCGTGCCTTCGTAGAGGGCGGCGTCATCGCCTCCCCAACGTCGCGCGAGCAAACGCGCCTGATCGTAGGCGGGCTCGACGAGCCCATAGACGACGCCGCGATGCTCGGCGCATTCGCCGATCGCGTGGACGAAAGGAACGACGGTGGCCAGCCCGTCATCGACGAGGACGCCGCGGTTGACCGGAAGATCGGCGGCGCGGGCCAGCGCGCTATTCGGCCGCACCCCAACGGCGACGACGACGAGATCGACCGGGAGCACGGAGCCGTCTGAAAACGCCAAAGCCTCGGCGCGGCCGGCGCCAACGACTTCAGAAGTCTGCGCGTTGAGCAACACGCGAATGCCCTTCCGTTCGATCGCGCGCTTCAGAAAAGCAGCGGCGCGCCGGTCGAGCTGGCGCTCCATCAATCGTTCCATGACATGGACGAGCGTTACTTTGGCGCCGCCTTTCGCCAACCCATAAGCCGCCTCGATCCCGAGAAGGCCACCGCCGATCACGGCGATCCGACGTCGATTGCGCGCCGCTTCGGACAACGCCGGCAAATCCGCGAGATCGCGAAAGGTCATGACGCCCGGCTGATTCATGCCGGGCGTCGGCAGGCGCACGGCCGAGGAGCCCGTGGCGAGAACGACGCGGTCGAAATCGACGACGGCGCCATTGACCAGGATGGCGGCGCGTCCGCCCAGATCGAGCCGCGCGACAGTCAGGCCGGTCATGAGGCGAATGTCGTGTTCGCGATACCAATCGGCGCCGCGCAGAGCGATATCGGCTTCGCAGACATCGCCGGCGAGCAATGCCGACAGCAACACGCGATTGTAGCCGGCCCGCGGCTCCGCTCCGACGACGGTCGTCTCGAAGCGGTCCGGCGCATGGGTCATGAGCTCTTCGCAAAGCCTCACGCTGGCCATGCCATTGCCGATGATGAGAAGCTTCTCCTTCATGAGCCTGCAATCCGTCGGCCGGTCAGGCCGCGGCCTCCGCGCCGTAAGCTTCGGCGATCATGACGCCCGACAGCGCGCCATAAGCGGCGAGCCATGCCGTCCGCGTCTCAGACGAGAAGTCATCGCCGAGGCCCTTTTCCAAGGTCCAGATCAGCGCCTCGCCGACCGGCTTGTAGTGGGCCGCGGCGACGCCGTATGCGACATGTTTGACCGCCAGCGCCCTTGCCGCCGGCAGGATGGCGTCGAGGTTCTTCAACCCGGAGACGACGACGCCGAGCGTCGTCATCAGCTTGCGCCCCTGTTCGCGCATGTCCGAGCGGAATAGAGGCTTCACTTCGGGAGCGATTTCGAAGAGCCGGCCGTAAAACAAACCGGCGGCGACATCGGCGATCGGGACGACTTTCGCGAACGACGACTGAACGAGATCGATCTGGTCTGGCGTCATGGTCTTGACTCCGCTTGTTTAGGGATGTTCGGGCGCTTCGCGCATCGCCTTGCGCGATCAGATCCGCGCCGCGGCGATCGCCTCGCTGGTCCAGTCGGCGCGCCAACGGCGCTTCACGCGCGTCAGGGCGGCGAGCGCAACGGCCGCCAGCGTCGCGAAGATCAGGAAGCCGGCCTGGTAGCCGCCGGTGAGCTGTTTGGAGAAGCCGAGGCTGGAGGCGAGATAGAATCCGCCGACACCACCGGTCATCCCGACGAGCCCCGTCATCACGCCGATCTCGGCGCGAAAGCGCTGCGGCACAAGCTGGAAGACCGCGCCGTTGCCCATGCCGAGCGCCAGCATGCCGACTAGCAGCACGCCAAGGCCCAGCCAGAGCTGTGAAAGGCCGAAACTGACGATCACGAAGGCGACGACGGCGACCGCATAGAGCACGGTCAGGACGCGAATCCCGCCGAACCTGTCGGACATCGCTCCGCCGATCGGGCGGAAGAACGAACCGACCAGCACGCAAGCCGCCGTGAAATAACCGGCCGTGACAGCGTCCAGGTGGTATTGCGTGTTGAAATAGATGCCAAGAGAAGACGCCAGGCCGGAAAAGCCGCCGAAGGTGACCGCATAGTAGAACATGAACCACCAGGCGTCTGGCTCGCGCAGGACTCTGGCGTAGTCCACGAAGGACTTGGTCGCCGGCTTACCCGGGCTGTCCTTCGCCAACACGACATAGACGATCAGCGCGATGGTCAGCGGGATGGCGGCGAGGCCAATGACATTGATCCAGCCGAACGCCGCCGCCAGAGCCGGCGCGAACAACGCGGCGAGGACCGTCCCGGAATTGCCGGCCCCGGCGATGCCGAGCGCGACGCCCTGATATTGCGGGGGATACCAGCGCGAGGCCAGTGGCAAGGCGACGGCGAACGAGGCGCCGGCGATCCCAAGGATCACGCCGAGAAAAAGAACTCCCGTGTAGGTATGGACGCCCATATACCAGAAGGCGAGCAGGCCGAAGATGACCGCCAACTGGCCGATCAAACCTGCGCGCTTGGGTTGGAGGCGGTCGACCAGCACGCCGTTGACGACGCGCAGAAAGGCGCCCGCCAGGACCGGCAGCGCGACCATCAAGCCCTTTTGCGCGGGATCGAGATGAAGGTCATTGGCGATCTGCACCGCCAGCGGCCCCAGGATGATCCACACCATGAAGCTCATGTCGAAGTAAAGAAAGGCCGCAAAGAGCGTCGGCCAATGCCCGGCTCTGAGGAAGTTCCTGCTGATCATTTCCTGGCGTCCCGATTTGCTGATGGCGTGAAGACGAAACCTGCCGAACCGCGCTCGATCGCCGCGAAGGGCGAACGAAATCGGTCGGCGGCGACGCCGAATCGCATCCGTCAGTGGACGCCGGGACTGAAGGTCCCGATTTTCAGATTGAGCCGTCTCGCGAACCTTCATTGGTCCGGGCGGCAATTGCGAGAGGATCGTTCCTTTCGACTAACTCAACGATAAGGTCGCGCGCCGCCAAATCGCAAGATCAAAGTTTGTGCGTTGCAGCACGAAATTTAATCTTAAGCTTATTTAACAGCGCATCAGATTTGGACGTCGAATGACTTGAGGTAGGCTTCGATCTCATCAGGATCGAAAAGCCGGCCGTCGAAGAAACCGTCAGGGCCAAGCATCATCGCGCCGTTTCGAGACGCCACCGGGGTCGCTGTTTTCAATGCGCCCTCGACCTTGGCGCTGGCGCGCGGCAAGTCGATTCCGGTTCCCGCCAGTGCGGCTCGGTAGAGGTCCGGCCGATAGGTTTGCCGGGCTTTCTCGGCGAGCGCCGGCGAATAGCGGATCTGCCCCCAGCGCACCATCTGCGAATAGAACCACAGTGAATGGCTCTGCCATGGAAAATTCGCGGCGTGATCGTGGAACACCAGGAAATCCGGAATCGGTTCGGGCATTCCGCCGGAAGTTCTGACTAGGCGGCCGCTTAGCGCGCGCGCGATGATGTCGGCCGGAGCGGCAAGACAATTGGGCGCCGCCAGCATTCGGCTGAGTTCGGCATGGTTTTCGTCTCTGCCCGCCCATTCCGCAGCGCTGTAGAGCGCGCGCAAGAGAGCGGCGAGTCGTTCGGGCCGCCGCTCCGCAAAGTCGGCGCGGAACCCCAGCACCTTTTCCGGGCCCTGTCGCCAGAGCGAGGATTTGGTGACCGCGATGACCCCAGCCCCCGCCTCGACTGCTAATGAATTCCAAGGCTCGCCGACGCAAAATCCATCGATCTGCCGCTCGAGAACCGCATCCACCATGAAGGACGGCGGCAACACCGTGATCCGGACGTCATGATCCGGATCGATCTGCGCCGCGGCGAGCCAATAGCGCAGCTCATAATTGTGGCCCGAGAAAGGATGGACCACCGCGAGCGTCAGCGGCGCACCGCCTTCGCGTCGGCGGCGCGCGACGACGCTCGCGAGCGCGTTGCCCATCGCCGCCGGCCCCAAGCCCAAGCTTGCGCCCGCGATCACCATTTCGGCGAAGACCGCGGGAGACAATGTAATCGCGTTGCCGCCGAGACCCAGTGAGAACGGCGCGATCATCGGCGTTTCGACGCGCCCGATCCCCAGGGTTGAAGCGATCGGCATGGGTCCGAGCATTTGCGCGGCGTCGAAGTGACCGACCAACACGCGGTCGCGAATATTGGCCCATGAAGTCTCGCGCATAAGAGAAAGTGAAAGGCCTTCGGCGGCGGCGAATCCCTTCTCTCTGGCGACGACCAAAGGCGCGCAATCGACCAAGGGCATGAACCCCAGGGTGAGGGACGCGGGCGCGCGTCCTTTCGTCTCCCCATCCCCAACAACATCGGCGCTTGTCGGCAACGATCGTCCTCCTACCCGAGCAGCTTGGCGGCGGTGACGAGGCTGCGTGCGACATCGGCCATGCGGCGGCTCTCGTTCATCGCGGTCTTGCGAAGGAGCGCATAGGCGTCCTCCTCGGAAATGTTGCGGCTTTTCATCAGAATGCCCTTCGCCTTGTCGATGATCTTGCGGTCCTCGAGCGCCTGTTTGGTGCGGTCGAGCTCCTCCCGTAGCCGATGGAACGCATTGAAGCGGCTGATCGCCATGTCGAGGATCGGCTTGACGCGTTCTTTGCGCATGCCGTTCACGACATAAGCGGACACCCCGGCGTCGATGGCCGCCTCGATCGACGCCGTGTCCGATTGATCGACGAACATCGCGACCGGCCGGTGCACAGTCCGCGAGACCTGGAACATTTGTTCGAGAACGTCGCGATTCGGATTTTCAAGATCGATGAAAATGACATCCGGATCAGCACGCACGATCTGCGGCAGCAATTGGCGCATGTCGGTGATCACCGTGACCTTGAAGTAACCGGCCTCCCGCAGGCCCTCTTCGATGATCGACGCCCTGGCGGCGTTGTCGTCGATCACGAGAATATGGAGGGCAACGTCGATCATAACCTATCTTTCGGCGCCCACGACCGGGTTGCAACGAAGGATCGCCGCCGCGGCGTATTCAAGGTTCGCGATGAAGCGCCTTTGAAGGCGCCTCTCCGGCGGTATCGACGACCCACCCGTAGGTCCCTCGAGGCCCAGTCCGATTTGACAGGCGCCATGGAACTGAGCTCCGTTTACAGCGCGTCGCGGTTCGCCAAGACCAGCAAGACTGCGACGGGTTTCTCCAAAAATTTTGATCTGTTCGGACATGCCCGCAGCGTCATCGACCTCAATGCCGAGATAGCAGACGGCGCTTTCGCGCATCGTGCATCCGAGCAAAAACCGCGCCGCTCTCACGTCGCCCGTCTTCTCGCAGATTTGAGCCGCCTTCGTCGGACGCATCTAAGCCGAACTGATTAAACCACGGCTCCCGTGACCGAGTTGCGGATGCGATCGATCGTGAGCGTCTTGTGAGCGTCCAGGACCGCGGCAATCGCGGCGCCATCGCGCCTCTGCAACGCATTGTTGATCTCGTTGTGTTCGGCTACCGCGCGAGCCCATATACTTGGCTCGTCGTTTCCGAGGAAACGGATGCGCTTGAGTTTGGCCTGAAGATCGGCGTGGATTGCCTTGAACGTGTTGTTCCGCGCGAATGCCACGATCATCGCGTGCAGATCCTGATTGATCTGGAAATAATACAGCCGGTCGCGCGCCTCGTAGGCCTCGATCATCGCCCTGTTGCGTTCATCGAAAAGTCGCAGCTCGCCTTCGGTCGCCCGCTCGCAGGCCAAGCCGGCGCAGCCTTGTTCGATAAGGCCGAGCGCCTCGATCATGTCCAGAACATCCTGAAGCGAAAACGACCGCACGATCGCGCCCCGGTTGGGCACGAGCTCCAGCAATCCCTCGCTGCCGAGTGTGCGGATCGCCTCGCGCAGGGGAGTGCGCGACACACCGAGATCAAGCCCGAGGCGGACCTCGTTGATCTTTTCGCCCGGTCGAAAGTGACCCTGGACGATCAGGTCGCGAAGCTGAGAGGTGACCTCGGTGTGCAGCGTCTGCCGGGAGACCTTTCTGATCGTGGCGACAACGTCGGTCATTCGATCTTGTTATCCGGGGATTGCGAGAGAGCCCTGCTTCTAGGCAGCGCGTTTCGAAAGGTCCAGTTCACAGAATGTATACATTATGCTCTATACAAACTTGGCCGCGCCCTGTAAATTGATTGAGGGGAGGCAGAGCATGGATGCGCGAACGCGGAAGCCGCTTGTCGGTCTTGTGATCGGCGATCCCGCCGGCATCGGACCAGAGTTGACCGCCAGGCTCGCGGCGGACGCCGCGGTGGCGCAAGCCGTGCGGTTGCTCATCATCGGCGACCGCCGACTTTTCGACCGCGAGGTCGAGAAGGCGGGATCGCAAGCGGCGGCTACGCGAGTTCGACGAAGACGAGCTCGCCGGCAGCCCCTCGGGCGCAAATCTCTTTCTGGATGTCCGCAGCATCGATCTCGCGACGGTCGAGGTCAGCCGCGCGACGGAGCCCGGCGGGGCGTCGGCGCTGGCCAATTTCCGCAAGGCTCTCGATCTCGCCGCCGCCGGCCTTGTCGACGCCGTCTGCTACACGCCGTTCAACAAGAGCGCGATGCGCAAGTCCTACCCTCCCTATGAGGACGAGGTCTCATTCTCGGCCGAGCATCTGGGCCTTCCGGTCGCCCAGGTCGCGGAGTTCAATATCCAGCCGCGGCTCTGGAGCGGGCGCGTCACGTCTCATGTGCCGCTGTCTGAGGTCGCCTCGTTGCTCACCGTCGAGTTCGATCCTCAATCGAATCGTTCTGACTGACCGCGCGATGCGGGCCGGAGGACAAGTTTCTCGCCGGATCGCCGTCGCCGGGCTCAACCCCCACGCGGGGGATGGCGGCAATTTTGGGCGCGAGGAGATCGACGTCATCGCCCCGGCCGTGGAGGCTGGCCGCGCTCAAGGGATCGACTGCAGCGGCCCCTATTCGCCCGATACGGTCTATGTGCGCGCCAAAGCCGGCGAGTTCGACGCCGTGCTGACGATGTATCATGACCAGGGTCAGATCGCGATGAAGCTCATCGGCTTCTTCGAGGGGGTTGTCTATTTCGCGGGATTGCCTTTTCCGCTGACCACGCCCGCGCATGGCACCGCCTACGAAATCGCCGGCCAGGGAAAGGCGGACATCGGAGCCAATCGCGCCGCGGTCCTGCTCGCCGGCAAAATGGTCAACCAGGGGCCTCGCGCCTCGACGGTCTGAACGACGAAAAGGCTGGTGACCGCGAGCCAATGACACGGGAGCAAAGGTGCAGCAGGGAGGGAGCGCATGACTGCGATGCCGATGGTGGACGCCCATGTCCACTTCTGGGACCCTACGAAGAACTACTATCCCTGGCTGAACGATCGCCCGCTGATCCCGTTCAGGTACGGCGACTATTCGGCGATTTGCCGCCCCTATCTGCCTGACGAGTACAAGCGGGACCTCAAGGGCCGGCACGACGTCGTCAAGACGGTCTATATCGAGGCCGAATGGGATCCCAGGGATCCGATCGGCGAGATGGATTACATCGCCGATCTGCGTCGCGAAACAGGGTGGCCGAACGCTGCTGTAGGCCAGGCGTGGCTCGACCGATCCGATCGCGAGCAGGTTCTGGAGCGCCTCGCGGCGTTCGACTTCGTGCGCGGCGTTCGCCACAAGCCGCGGTCCAATCCGAAGCCGGGGCTGGCCCAGGCCGGCAGCATGGTGGACCCCCTTTGGGTGGAGGGCTATGCGATTCTCGGCCGGCTCGGTCTGCGGTTTGATCTGCAGACGCCGTGGTGGCACCTCCATGAGGCGGCGGGGCTCGCCGACCGTTATCCCGACATTCCAATGATCCTGCTGCATTCCGGTCTTCCGGCCGATCGCCGCCCGGAAGGCGTCGCCGGCTGGAAGAAGGCGATGGCGATCCTCGCCGAGCGCCCGAACGTCTCAGCCAAAATCTCCGGGATAGGCTTGCCCGGGCAACCGTGGCTCGTCGCCAACAATCGCGACATCGTGCTGACCATCATCGACCTCTACGGCGTCGACCGTTGCATGTTCGGCAGCAACTTTCCCGTCGACAGCGTCTGTGGCGATCTCGGCACGATCTTCTCCGGATACAAGGAGATCACCGCCGATCTCGGCCAAGAGGCGCAGACGAAGCTGTTCCACGACAACGCGGTGCGGATCTGATGACGTCCGCTAAGCCGCCGCTCGGCTATGTCGGGACCGGGCTGATGGGCGGCCCGATGGTCGAACGGCTGCTGTCGCTCGGCTACCCCGTTCGCGCCTTCGACATCGATGCGAACCGGCTGATGGCGGCCGAGCGAGCGGGCGCGCGCGCCGTTCGAAGCCCCGTCGAGACGGCTGCGGGCGCGCAATTCGTGCTGCTGAACCTGCCGTCGCTGCACGCCGTGGAGAACGCTGTGTTCGGGACAGACGGGATCGTCGACGCCCTTTCGCCGCCGCAAGCGCTCGTCGATTTCTCGACCATCCCGGCTTCAGCCTGCCGCGACTTGGCGGGACGATTGCGCGAGCGGTGCGGCTGTTGCTGGATCGACGCGCCGGTTTCGGGCGGCCCTTCGGCCTCGGGGGCCGGGACGCTGACGATCATGGCGGGCGGCGGCGACGACGACATCGCCCGCATCATGCCGCTGATGAGCGACGTTTCCCGGAATTTCACCCATGTCGGCCCGACCGGCGCCGGCTCCATCGCCAAGACGATCGCGCAGCTCGTCGTGGGCTCGACTTATGCCGTATTGGCCGAGGCGGTCCGGCTCGCCGAGGCGTCTGGCATCGACGCGGCGATCCTGCCGGCCTGCGTCCGCGGGGGGCACGCCGACGGCGAGTTGATGCGGCAGATCTACCCGCGCATCGCGGCTCACGATTTCGCGCCGCGCGCCTACGCCCGCCAATTGCTCAAGGACCTCGAGGCGGTACAGGACCTGGCCCGCCAGACTCATGTGCCGACCCCGATGTCGGGCCAGGCGACCCAGCTCTATCGTCTTTTGATCGCAGCCGGCCACGCCGAGACCGATGCCTGCGGCGTCTACAAACTGTTTGAAACGCAGAGCGCCGCCGCGCCGGCGACTTCCGGAGGACACTCATGAGCTCTGAATCATTCGGCTTTGTCGGCCTGGGCGCGATGGGCGGCCCGATGATCGAGAAGGCGATCGAGGCGGGCCTGACCGTTCACGTGTTCGACACCAGTGCGGCCGCGATCGAGCGGGCGGCCAAGCTCGGCGCGAAGGTCGAAGCGTCCGCGGCCGCTGTCGCGAGCGCCGTCGAAGTTGTCTTTGTGAGCCTGCCCAACGCCCCGATCGTCGAAACCGTCGCGCTGGGCCCGGACGGGGTGATCGAAGGAACCAGGATCAAGCACTACGTCGATCTGTCCACGACCGGTCCGACCGTCGCTGTGAAGGTCGGCAAGGCTTTTAACGCGAAGGGAATCGCCGCGCTCGACTGCCCGGTGAGCGGCGGCCCCGTGGGCGTCAATAACAAGACGCTGGCCATCATGGCGAGCGGACCCAAGGAAACGCTGGAACGAGCCGAGCCTTTCCTGCGCAGCTTCACCAAGACTTTCGTGCACATCGGGCCCGAGGTCGGCAAGGCGCAGATCCTCAAGCTCGCTAACAACATCATGATGGCGGCCAACATGCTGATCGTCGCCGAGGCGATGGCGTTCGCCGAGAAGGGCGGCATTGATCCCGAGGACCTGTTCAAGGTGGTCAACAACGGTTCCGGCCGCTCGTGGGTGTCGGAGATCGCCTATCCGAAACATGTGGTGACTCGGCGCTACGACCAGAACTTCCGCATCGAGCTGATGGACAAGGACGTGACGCTCTGTCTGCAGGAGGCTGAAAGGCTCGGCGTGCCGATGTGGCTCGGCGCCGCCGTGCGTCAGTTCTGGCAATTTACGATGACGCAGGGCATGGCGAAAGAGGACAGTTCGCGGATCGCGGCGCTTGTCGAACAATGGGCCGGCGTTGAGCCGACGCCGCCCGCTGCCGCGGCCGATTGATGGCCCAAGCGGAGACAGTCATGAGCGAAGTCGCATTGCCCGCGCCTCCGTCGTTTCGTCTCGACGGCAAGCGCGCGCTGATTACCGGAGCGGGGCGCGGCATCGGGCGCGCCGGCGCGGCGGCGATGGCTCAGGCGGGCGCCCATGTCACGCTGGTCGCGAGATCTTCGACCGAGATTGAGGCGCTGGCGCTGGCCATCGAGCGGGAGGGCGGTCGCGCGGAGCCTGTGACGCTCGACGTCACAAATCTCGACCTGGTCGAGCAGGCGCTCACGGCGCTCGATCCGTTCGACATCCTCGTCAACAGCGCCGGCACCAATCATCCCGCTCCCTTCCTCGATGTGACCGCGCAGCAGTTCGACGCGATCATAGGGCTGAACCTGCGCTCGTTGTTCTTCGTCAGCCAGTCTGTGGGGCGACGAATGCGCGCGGCGGGCCTCGCCGGGTCGATCATCAACATCTCCTCGCAAATGGGGCATGTCGGCGCGGCCACCCGGACGGTCTATTGCGCCTCGAAATGGGCGATCGAAGGCGCCTCGAAAGCGATGGCGATTGATCTGGCGCCATTCGGCATTCGGGTGAACACGATCGGCCCGACGTTCATCGAAACGCCGCTCGCGAGCCGCTTCCTTGCGAACGAGACGTTCAAGAACGAGGTGCTGGCCAAGATCAAGCTCGGGCGTATCGGCCGCGTCGAGGACGTCACGGGCGCCATCGTGTTTCTGGCCTCCGACGCGTCATCGTTGATGACCGGCTCGGCGGTGGTGATCGACGGCGGCTGGACCGCCGACTGAACAGACGGAGGAAAATGATGCTGCTCAAAGACAGAATCGCGATCGTCACCGGAGCCGCGTCACGCCGCGGCATCGGCAAGGCGGCCGCGCGACGCTTTGTCGAGGAGGGCGCGCGCGTCGCGATCTTCGATCTCGACGCGGCGGCGGCGGCGGCCGCCGCCGCCGACCTCGGTCCGGACAATATCGGGCTTGCCTGCGATGTCCGCGATCCCGCGCGCTGCAAGGCGGCGGCGGCCGAGGTCATCAATCAGCTCGGCCGCGTAGACATCCTGGTGAACAACGCCGGGGTCAGCCAACCCGACAAGCTGATGGAGATCTCGCAGGAGAACTTCGATCTGGTGATCGACGTCAGCCTGCGCGGCAGCCTCAACATGGCTCAGGCGGTGGTCCCCGGCATGCAGGCGCAGCGCAGCGGAGCCATTATTTCAATCGGCTCGGTGGCGGCGCAGATTGGCGGTGGGATCTTCGGCGGTCCGCACTATTCGGCCGCCAAGGGCGGCATCCACAGCCTCACCAAATCGATGGCGCGCGAACTGGCGCCCTTCGCCATACGGGCCAACGCGATCGCGCCCGGAACCATCGACACCGACATTTTCGCGGGCAAGCTCGACGACAAAAAAGCGGGAATCATCGCCAACATCCCGCTCGGTCGGTTGGGGACGCCGGAAGATATCGCCAACGGATGCCTCTTCCTCGCCTCGGATCTCTCGTCCTACATCACCGGGCTTATTCTCGACATCAATGGCGGCCGCTTCATGCACTGACCACGGCGGCGCGCTTCCTGCTGTTCGATCGCCGCGGCGCCGCGGTCGAACCGCGGGTGACAAAGACGCCCGGCAAGCGAGTCTGTCGGGGATGGTGCGGCTGACCCGGAGCAGCCACGAAATCGACGACTTGGTCAAGCATGGCGTCGACCGGCTGGCGAACGGTGGTCAGAGCGTGCGAAGGCCAGGATGCCATGGCGATGTCGTCAAAGCCGACGACAGAGAGATCGAGCGGGATGTCGAGCCCGAATTCACGACGCGCCGCATCCATGAAACCCACTGCCAGAATGTCGTTGGCGCAGAACACCGCCTGGGGAGGCGCGGAGCCGGCGAGCAATCGTTGCGCCGCCGCGTATCCGGCTTCGTAGGTGAAGGTTCCCGCCCCATCGTACATCGGGGTCGGCACGTTGCGCGCCTTGCATTCGGCGAGAAAGCCGTCCCATCGCTCGACGGTGGTCGAAACGTCGGGACGGCCCGCGACATAGGCGAGGCGACGATGTCCAAGTTCGGCCAAATGGGCGGCGGCGGACCGTCCGCCCGCGACATTGTCGCAGCTTACCGCCACCGAATTGTCGTCGGCGGGGTGGCGGTTGAAGAAGATGAGCGGGGTGCCCGAGGTCTGACAGGCGGCCGCGGCCTCCGACGACAAGGTCGCCGCGAGCAGCACGGTGACGTCGGGCTGATAATACAGGAGCAGTTTGAGCGCGTCGTCCATCGACGTGCTCGGACCGGCGGTGATCAGCATGACGTTGAGACCGATCGCCTGGAGGCGGTCGGTCAATTTCGTCAGGACCTCGGGATAGAACGGGTTCATAAGGTCGGCCGCGACGACGCCCACGATCCGGGTCTTCTTGGTGATCAGGCTTCGCGCGAAGGGATTGGCCCGATAGCCAAGTTCGGCCGCGCGCTCCAGCACGATGCGCCGGGTTTGGTCTGCGATCGTGGCGTCTTCGTAAAAGGCGCGCGACACGGTCGCGATCGACATCCCGAGGTCGCTCGCTAGATCCTTGACGGTCACACGCGAGCCTGTCGCTGCGCGTCCTCTTCGTGCCATTCATCTTACCTTTTGCAAGGTCGATGATTGTCGAGCGCGGCCCGGAGGTCAAGCCGCGTTGCGGCCGCCGTAACGCCGCACCCGGATGTTGGCTTGTTCGGCGTGGGCGTGAAACCCCTCGAGGATGCACAGCCGCGAGCATATTTCGCCGATCCTGGCGCTCGATTCGTCCGTCGTGACGCGTTGGTAAGTGCAGGTCTTGATGAACTTGCCCACCCACAGGCCGCCGGTGTAGCGGGCGGCCTTCTTGGTTGGCAGGGTGTGGTTGGTGCCGATCACCTTGTCGCCAAACGCAACGTTTGTGCGGGGCCCGAGGAACAGCGCCCCGAAATTCGTCAGATTGTGCAGGAAGTAGTCGGGATCGCGGGTCATCACCTGCACATGTTCGAAGGCCAGCCGGTCGGCCTCCCTCACCATCTCCTCGACGCTGTCGCAGACGATGATTTCTCCGAAATCGGTCCACGCCTTGCGGGCGATGTCGGCGGTGGGCAGGTGAGCAAGCTGCCGCTCGACCTCCTCGAGCGTTTCGCGGCCGAGCCGTTCCGAGGTGGTCAACAGCACCGCGGGCGAGGTCGGGCCATGCTCGGCCTGTCCGAGCAGGTCGGTGGCGCAGATTTCACAATCGACGGATTGGTCGGCGATGATCAGCGTTTCAGTCGGACCCGCGAACAGGTCGATGCCGACCCGGCCGTACAATTGGCGCTTGGCCTCGGCCACGAACGCATTGCCGGGGCCGACGATCATGTCCACCGGCGCGATCGTCGCGGTGCCGAGCGCCATCGCGCCGACAGCCTGCACTCCGCCGAGCACATAGATTTCGTCCGCGCCGCCGAGGCGCATGGCGGCCACGATCGCCGGGTGAGGTTTGGCGCCGAATGGCGGAGCGAAAGCGATGATCCGCTTCACGCCCGCCACCTTGGCGGTCACCACGCTCATATGGGCGGAGGCCACCATCGGATATTTGCCGCCAGGCACGTAACATCCGACCGACGCGACCGGAACGTTTCGATGGCCCAGGAACACGCCGGGCAGCGTTTCCACCTCGATGTCACGCAGGGCGGCGCGTTGATGGGTCGCGAAATTGCGCACCTGCTCCTGCGCGAAGCGGATGTCGGCGAGATCCTGGGCGGAGACCTCGCTCATCGTCTGCTCGATTTCCTGGTCGGACAGGCGGAAGCTCGCCGGCGACCAATTGTCGAATTTCGCCGAATAGTCGCGCAGCGCCGCATCGCCGCGCGTTTCGATGTCGCGCAGCATCTCCTCGACCGTCCGGCGGACCTTGCTGTCCGCATCCTTGGCCACCGCGATATCCTGGCCTTGCTTCAGGTGCCACGCCATTGAGCTTCCTCGCTTGTCTTATCGTTGTGGCGCGTCCGGACAGGCTGGCCGGCACGCTCCGCCTACAAATTCTGATCCGCTAAATTTTTTCTGAGAACGTTCTCTGAGAAGGTTTACATACACCCTCACGTGTGTATTCTGTCAACAGAAACTGTGGCCGGTCGCGAAATGCCGCCGCCATCGAGGAACGTCGAAGCGGATCGAGCCGCGCGAGCGCGGCGCCGCGGTGTTTCGGCGAATCCGATCGAGGAAGGGAGGCCGCGATGTTGGATCATCCAGGGACCGCATCCGAGAGCAAACAGGAACGCGGACCGGCCGAGCGCCGCCGGACCGCGGCGGAGGCCGAGGCGCGCCGGCTCTCCGGAAGGATTGTCGCGGATGGCAAACTCCGCCCCGCTTGTGCGGCGCAACAAATAGCCGTCGAAGATCCGGCCCGCGCCGAACGGATTGGCGACGCGCCGCGGTGTGACCGCGAGGATGTCGATGCGGTCGTGAAATCGGCGCACGCGGCCTGGCGAGACTGGTCGCGGCGTCCGGCTCGCGAGCGTGGCGCCTGCCTGATGAAGGCCGCCGACCGGCTCGCCGCCGAAGCGGAAAGCCTGGCTTGCCTGTCGGCCCTCGAGACCGGCAACGCGCTGCCCTCGCAAACGCGCGGCGAAGCCGCCACGATGGTCGACATCCTGCGCTTCTTCGCCGGCCTCGCAGGCGAGTTGAAAGGCCAGACCGTGCCCGCCGCGCCGGGCGTTTTTCAGTACAGCAAACGAGAGTCGATGGGCGTCGTGGGAGCCATCATCCCATGGAACGCGCCGCTCATGCAGACAGCCTCCAAGATTGGCCCGGCGCTCGCGGCCGGCAACACGGTCGTGCTGAAGCCGGCTGAACAAGCGCCGCTGGCGGTGCTTCGGGTGTTCGAACTCCTCCAGGAGGTCCTGCCGCCCGGCGTCGCCAATTGCCTGACCGGAATCGGGGAGGAAACCGGCCGCCTGCTTGTCGAGCATCCGCTGGTGCGCAAGATCACCTTCACCGGATCGACGAGCGTCGGCGCCGAAATTCTGCGCGCCGCGGCCGCCAAGATCGTGCCGGTCACCGCCGAACTCGGCGGCAAGAATCCCAACATCGTCATGCCCGACGCCGACATCGGGCGCGCGGCCGATGGCATCCTTCGCGGGCTTCGCCTCCAGCGCCAGGGACAGTCCTGCAGCGCCGGAACGCGCATCTACATCCATGACGACATCTACGAGCAGGTGATCCGACGGGTCCTCGACATGATCCCGAAATTTAAGGTCGGCGACCCGCTCGACGACGCCACGCAGGTCGGCGCCATCATCTCCAAGGAGCAATTGGCGCGGGTGGAGCGCTACGTAGACCTCGCGCGCTCCACGCCTGGCGCGACAGTGCTGTGCGGCGGCAAGCGCCCGACCGTTCCCGGGTTCGAGAATGGATACTTCTACACGACGACGCTGATCGAAGGCCTTCCGGCCGAATCGAAGGTCTGCCGCGACGAAATCTTCGGGCCGGTCGCGACGGTGTCGCGCTGGACCGATTTCGACCAGGTGCTGGCGGAGGCCAACGATAGCAATTTCGGACTGGCTGCCGTGATCTGGACGCAGAATCTCGCCCGCGCGCTCGAATTCGTGGATCGCATCGACGCCGGTTTCGTCCAGGTCAACCAGTTCTCCGTCGCCGAGGCGAACATCGAATACGGCGGCGCCAAGATGAGCGGCATGGGGCGCGAATTGTCCCTGGAAAGCATGATCCAGCATTTCACCTGGTCGAAGACGGTGCTGATCAACGGCAAAGGAGCCGAGGCATGAGCGCGCTGTCCACGATCGCCTTCGTGGGCCTTGGCAATATGGGTCTGCCGATGGTGCGCAACCTGCTGAAGGCCGGGTTCGCGGTCCACGCCTTCGACCTGTCCGCCGACGCCGTGGCGGCGGCGGAACGGGACGGCGCCAAGCGCGCCAACACCATGCAGGCCGCGGCAGCCGACGCCGATTGCGTCTTCACCATGCTGCCGATGGGCCATGACGTGGAACAAGTATATCGAGGCGACAAGGGTTTGCTCGCGGTCACCCGGCCCGGCGTCCTCCTCGTGGATTCGAGCACGATCTCCAGCGCCATCTCGCGCGTCCTGGCCGTCGAAGCCAAGGCGTGCGGGCGCAGCATGCTCGACGCGCCGGTCTCCGGCGGCACGCCGGGGGCGCATGCCGGCACGCTCACTTTCATGGTGGGCGGCGAGGCCGCCGACGTCGCGCGTATTCTTCCGGTGTTGCAAGCCATGGGCCGGCGCATCGTCCATGTCGGGCCTCATGGCGCGGGGCACACGGCGAAACTCTGCAACAACATGCTGTCGGGAGCCTGCATGATCGCCACGACCGAGGCGTTGGCGCTCGGCGAGGCGAACGGGCTCGATCCGGTCGTTCTGTCCGAAGTGCTACGGACCAGTTCCGGGAGTAATTACGCGCTCGAGAAATACAGCCCCTATCCCGGAATAATGCCCAACGTCCCTTCGTCGAAGGGCTTCAAAGGGGGCTTCCGCTCGGACTTCCAGCTCAAGGACATGCGCCTCGCCAAGCAGCTCGCCGCCGAAATGAAAATTCGCACGTCGATCGGCGACCTCGCCTGCGATCTCTTCGAGCTCCATTGCCGGTTGGGCTACGGCAAGGCCGATTATTCCAGCGTCATCGCGATGCTGATGAAGGTTCCGGGCGACCTGGAGCCCGATCGGTCATGAGCGCCGCCGCCACGCCCATTCACGGTTCGGACTGTTCGATTTGGGATGCTCCCGCCGACTCGCAGCCGGATGCGCTGATGTCGGTGGGCTATCGCGACGAACGCGTCGTCGTTTACCTGTCGTCGCTGCGCCCGGTCTATGACGGGATCAAGCGGTGCCTCGGGCAGATGGCCGGCCTGCTGCTTCTGCTGCACACCCGCGGTCTCGACCCTCAGCGAGGCGGACTCATGCGAAGCTCCATGCGCGAGCAACTCGCCGAGGCCAGCAACCGCTTGCGGTCGCTGCACGCGCCCGAGGTCGCGCGCCGTCATTTCGCGGCGCTCGACATGCTGCTCGACATGCTGAAGGCCAACGCAAATCGGCTGGATCGTCAGGTCAATCTGATCGATCCGTCGGCTGCCGATCTCGACGCCCTGATGAAATCTCTGTTCGCGGTTCATCAGGGGTTGCTGGCCGCGGCGGAGCCGGGGGCGGGCATCTCACCCGTCGATTTCAAAGCCGCGTGCTGCACTTGCCGCCCGCGAACGATCAATCAGGCAGTCTAGACGGCGACCCGGGGGAAATCGATGTCGCTCTATTCGATCTATGTCCTGGAATACGGATACGTTCCGGAATACGACAAAGGCGGCGTCGTCTACGGCGCTCATAACGAAGGTTATATCAAACTTCCCTACTGCTATGCGGTTATCAAGGGAAAAGATTGGGCCGCCATGGTGGATGTCGGCTACAATCACAAAGACTACGGTAAGTACCTTGGGGAGCTCTTCAATGTAACCGACTGGAGGTCGCCCCGCGAGGTGCTGGCCGAGATTGACCTGACCCCGGAAGACATCAAGGCCGTCTTCATCACGCATGCTCATTTCGATCACTTCGGCAATGTCGAGGCTTTTCCCAACGCCACCTTCTATATCCAGAAGAAGGAACTGCAGGAGTGGGTTTGGGCGATGTCCTTGCCGGACCGTCTGCGGTGGATCATGTCCGGCATCGACACCGGCGACATCCTGCGCGGCGTGCAGCTTGCGCGAGACAAGCGCCTCGTCGCGCTCGACGGCCCGATGGAGAACGTCTTTCCCGGCATCGACCTGCACGTCGCCTATGACAGCCACACCTGGGCCTGCATGTGGGTCTCGGTCCGCAACGACGGGAACGCCCTATCGAACGATACTTGGGTGTTGGCGGGCGACCTTGTCTATCAGTTCGACAACCTGAGCGGGGCGTCCAAACAGCTCAAGATCGACGACCTCTATCTCCCGGTCGGGCTCGCGACCGGAAGCCAGTACAACCTGATCATGGCGACTGAGGCCATGATGAAGGAGGTGGGCTACGAGTTCGCGACGGGTTATTCCCGTCCATGAAGCAAGGCTCGGCGACACTTTCCCGTCCCGCACGTCCAAGCATAATCTGCGCGTGAGCGAGATCTGCTTGGGCGACGGGGCGGCCTCGGCGGTCGGCTAGGCCGATGTCCGACGTGACGCCCCGCTCCACGACACGGCGCTCCGGAGATCGCCGCACGTTGCGCGGGCTGGTCAGCAGCGCGCCCTTGCGGTCGAGCGGCGGCGTGTTGCTCGCCACGGTCCTGCTGTTCGCGATCGGAGGCCTCGTGGCGCCCCAGAGCCTCGGGTCGGGAGCGGTGAGCGGCATGATCCCGTTTGCCGCGGTTCTGGCCATCGTGGCGCTGGGCCAGACACTCGTGGTCCAGCAAGGTGGCATCGATCTGTCCGTGCCCGGCATGATCTCGCTCAGCGGCGTCATGGTGTCTTATTTCGGCAACGGTCAGGCCGGAGAGGGCTCCACACTGTGGCTGGCGCTGCTTCTCGCCTTCGCGGTCGCGATCGCGGCCGGGATGATCAACGGCCTGTTGGTCAGCCGCGCGCGTGTGGCGCCGATCGTGGCCACCATCGGCATGAACGCCTTGCTCTACGGCGTCGACTTGAAAATTTCCGGCGGCACGCCGGTTGCGGTGCCCGGCAGACTGGCGGAGTTCGCGAACGGGAAGTTGGCGGGGATTTCGAACCTGGCGTATCTCGCCATCCTTGTCGCGGTCGCGATCATTGTCATCGTCAAGAAAACCGTGTTCGGTCGAACATTCGAGGCCGTGGGCGCCAACGCGCGAGCGGCCCGGGCCGCCGGCGCCGAGGCCAACCGCTACGTGCTTGCGGCCTACGCCGCGGCAAGTTGCCTCTACTGCCTCGGCGGCGTTCTGCTCGGCGGGCTGATGACGCTGCCGAGCGCGTTCCAGGGCGACACCTATCTCATGCCGTCCATCGCCTCGGTGGTGATCGGCGGCACCTCGCTGTTCGGCGGCGTCGGCAATCTCGCGGCCAGCGTTATCGCCGCGCTGTTTCTGACCCAATTGCAACAGCTTGTGCTGACGACGGGATTCACCGTCGGCGTCCAGTACCTCTTCCAGGGCGCTGCGATCATCGTCGGCGTGGGCGTCTACAGCGTCAACTGGAAGACGGTGACGGCCTTTATCGGGCATTTCACCTCGAGAGCGCCGAACGCGCTCCCAACCTAAACAAAGAGAAATTCTGGAGGACCACTCCTCCTGAATAGCAAGTAAGGGTTTAACCGGAGGAAGCGTAAACATGACAAAAGCAACACTCAAACTGGCGGCGGGTCTTGGCGCCTTTTCGGCCTCGCTGGCCGCCTTGACGCCCGCCCAGGCCGCCTCGGATTGGTGCAAGCAGATCGCCAACGGAATCTATTGCGCCGCGCCGGAAAGTTCGCCGCCGAGTTTCTGCGGCACCAAGCCCGTCTCGCTCGCGTTGGCCGACGGTTTTGCTGACAATCCCTGGCGTCAGATGACTGCGGCGTCAGCCATCAATGAAGCCAGCCGTTGCCCGAACGTAACCAGCTGGACCCACACGGACGGCCAGGGCAACACGCAAAAGTCGATCTCGGACGTGGAAAGCCTTGCCGCGAAGGGCGTGAACGCGATCATCGTGTTTCCCGATGCGGGCCCCGCCATGCTGCCGGCGATCCGCGACGCTCACAAGCAGGGCAGTGTCGTGGTTCCGTTTCGCGCGACCGTGGGAGGCAAAGAGGGGACCGACTACAACGTCTTCGTGGGCACGGACTTCTACATTCAAGGCAAGATCTGGGGCGAATGGCTGGTCACCGCCATGGCCGGCAAGGGTAATATCGCCTACCTCGGCGGTCCCGCGGGCACGAGTGAGAGCACCGATAAGTCGAAGGGCCTCCATGACGCCTTTAACGGCCATCCGGACATTAAGTGGATCGGTCAGGATCCCTTCGAAGTCACGAATTGGGATCCCAGCTTGATGTCCAAGGTTCTGACGGGGTTGATTGCGCGCTATCCCAAGATCGACGCCGTGGTGGGCGATCTCTCAATTCCCATCCTCACCTCGAACGCCTTCCCGCGCGCCGGCAAGGAACTGCCGATCATCGCCGGCGAAGACGCCAACGGCTTTGGTTGCGAATGGCAGAAGGAACACGCCAACGGCAAGCAATCGAACTATCAGTTCACGTCGACGAGCGCCGAGCAATGGAACAGCAGGCTCGCCGTGCGTTGGGCGGTCGCCGAAGCGGGTGGCGGCAAGGTCGACGAACCGCTGGTCATCGTAGACAGCAAAGGCGGCAAGCACACCGTCGCCAATCCTGGCGACAAGATCGTCAAGACCTTTGTGATGGATGATTCGCTCAAGGGCGTCGTATTCTGCGATGCGGCGCTGCCGGAGTCGGCCGGCAACGGGACCGGACTGACCAACGATCAGCTGTTGGCCGCGCTCAAGGGCGGCCTCTGACAGCTCGCTTGTAGTTCGACAATAGGAGACGGCCGGCAGGCCGTCTCCTCCTCTGTTTCAGGGCAGCCGAGGATCGGCGTGTTTTCGTTCGCAGGGACTTCTTTGTGACACTCGTCGAGCAAGGCGCCGCAAACGAACCCATGGCGGATCAAGACGTCGCCGCGCTTCGCTTGACCCGTGTCGCCAAGCGCTATGGCGCCGTTACGGCTGTGAAAGATATCTCGTTCGCGGCGAGGGCGGGCGAGGTCCATGCGTTGCTCGGCGAAAACGGCGCCGGAAAATCGACGCTCATGGGGATCGCGTCGGGCGTCGTGCGTGCGGACGCCGGCGCCGTCGAGATTTGCGGAACCACCATCGAAAGACTGACGCCGGCTCAGGCGCAAAGTCTCGGACTCGCGATCGTCCACCAGCATCCCGCAGTCTTGCCGGAATTGACGGTGGCCGAGAACATGCTTCTGGCGATCCCGCTCAACCTCCGCCAGGGGGGCGGCAGCGGCGTGGAATGGGTCGCCAACCAGCTTCGGCGTGTGGGCTCGACAGTGCATCCCCGAACGCGGATGAGCGAGGTCGACATCGCTCAACGCCAGCTCTACGAACTCGCCAAGGCGCTGGCGATCGAGCCCAAGGTGCTTATCCTGGACGAACCGACCGCGGCGCTGACCGCCGATCTTGTGGAGGATCTGTTCAAGAAGATCCGCGCGGCGGCGGCTCGCGGGGCCGCTGTCATCTATATTTCCCATCGCCTTCAGGAAATTCGCCAGATTGCCGATCGCATCACGGTCATGCGGGATGGCGAAATAAAGGGGGTGTCCCGCGTCGATGAGATATCGGACGACGAAATCCTGCGCCTCATCGTCGGACGCAACTTCGACCACACCTATCCACCGAAGGGCGCAGGACCGAAACCGGATGCGCCCGGTCTGCAGGTCGCGGGGCTCACGGGCGCCAATTTCTATGACGTCAGCATGACCGCCCGCGGCGGCGAGATCATCGGCATCGCGGGCATCACCGGCAATGGCCAGAGCGAGTTTCTGCGAGCGCTCGCCGGCCTCGCGCCGGCCAGCGGGACCGTGTCGCTCGCCGGGAAGCCGATTGCCCTTGGGCGTCCCGACGGAGCCCGTAGGGCGGGGGTGAACTATCTGTCGTCCGACCGACAGAAGGAGGGGCTGTTCATGAGCCTTTCCGTTCGCGAAAACGCCGCGCTTGCGGCTCTCCCCTTGTTCTCACGCTTCGGCTTTGTGCGCCAACGCGTGGAATACGGCGCAATCGAGGAACAACGCGTTGAGCTGGCGATCAAAACCGCCAACATCGACAGCAACATCGGAGCGCTGTCCGGCGGCAACCAGCAGAAGGTGATCCTGGCGCGCGCGCTTGTGGCGCGCTCCGCGCTGGTCCTCGCCGAAGAACCGACCGCCGGGGTCGACGTCGGCGCCCGCGCCGAAATCTACCGTATCCTGCGCGACGCCTCCAACGCGGGCACGCCTGTGGTGATCGTCTCGTCGGACGTCCACGAACTCGAAGGTCTCTGCGACCGGGTGCTCGTTTTCTCGCGCGGGCACGTCGTGGGCGAACTGACCGGCGATCGCGTCACCGAGACTGAGATCGGCCGCGTCATGGTCACCGCCACCGCTCATCGCCGCGGGCGCGACCGGACCGGCGCCGGCGCGGCCGGCTGGCGGTCACGCCTGAAATCGTTCGGGGCGGGCGACTACGTGTCCAGCGTCGTTCTCGCGATCCTGGTCTTCGCGATCGCCGCTTACGTGTCCACTAACAACATTCGGTTCATCTCATCTTTCAACGTTCAAAAAATCCTGTTGCTGTGTTCGGCGCTCGCTTTCGTCGGGTTCGGGCAGATGTGCGCGGTGCTGACGGGCGGCATTGATCTGTCGGTCGGACCGCTCGTTGGACTCTGCGTCGTGATCGCCTCCTTCTTCTTCGGCGATATCGGCGCCCTTCCCTCTATGGCGCTTGGCGGACTCGCGATGGTGAGCGTTTGCGCGTTTGTCGGGCTCGTGAATGGGTCGCTTGTCCGCTTCGCCAATTTCACTTCGGTGGCGGCGACGCTCGGCGTCTATGTCATGATTCAAGGCGTTTCCGTGCTCCTGAGGCCCTTTCCCGCCGGCAGCATCGATTCGGATGTGATAGCGCTCATTCAAACCAATCTCTTCGGGATTCCGGCCCCCTTCGTAATAGTCGTGGTTCTTGCGGCGCTGCTCGAACTGGCGCTCCACCGCACCCGTTGGGGCCTCAGCATCCGCGCCGTTGGTTCGAACGAGATATCGGCGGCCAAGATTGGGATCAGAACGTCCTGGGTCGTCCTGGGGGCGTTTCTCGCCTCATCGCTGCTGACCGCGATCGGCGGCGTGATGGTGATGGCCCAACTCGGCATCGGCGATCCCAACCAGGGCGTCGAGTATACGCTTGGGAGCGTGGCGGCTGTGGTGTTGGGCGGCGCCAGCCTCTTCGGCGGCCGTGGCTCGTTTCTGGGCGTGTTGTTCGGCGCCCTCCTGATCCAGGAAGTGAATTCGGCAACAACGTTCCTGGGCCTGTCCCAGGCCTGGCGGTACTGGTTCGTCGGGTTGTTGACGCTCTGCGCGGTGGCGGCTTATTCCCAAGGCCGACGTTTTTCGGATGACGACGCCGGGTGAAGCGGTCTGGTGGACACCCTCCGGGATGGCCGGGCGCCCGACGCGCCGCATCGCCGCCCTTGAGCTACATCGCTTCCGGGGCAGGGCCTCCGGTCCCCTGGCGTGATTTGCAAAATCTGTGAGGGCGAGTTTGCGAAATGTTGTCCAAACGTTGTCCGCGAGGGCTTTGCTGTCGTGAACGTTGACGCCGGTCAGAACGACGGCGAGGCGCGCCGCATGAGTCCGCTCCTGTCGGGACGCCTTTCCGCGCTGGAGCCCAGGAAGGGGGCCAGTTCATCCGCCGGGCGTGGAGGGCTGAAGTAGAACCCCTGGACCTCGGTGCATCCCTCCGCCCGAACGAGGTCAAGCTGCTTTTCGGTCTCTACCCCCTTGGCCGTCGTCTCTATCCCAAGGCTGGCTCCCAGCCCGGCTATTGCACGCACGATCGCGGCCCCGCGAGCGTTCGTCGTGATTTGTCGCACAAAGGAGCGATCGATCTTGATCTTGTCGAGGGGGAACGACTGCAATTGGCTGAACGATGAGTAACCGGCGCCGAAATCGTCGAGCGTGACGCGCACGCCGAGACTGCGCAGCTGCTGGAGCGTCTTGAGCCCGGCCCCGGTCTCCTCGAGCAGGATCGATTCGCTTATCTCCAACTCCAGCCGTTCTGGAGGAAGCCCTCCGGCGGCGAGCGCCGAGATCACCGTCTCCGCCAGATGATCGCTCCTGAATTGCGCCGCGGAGAGATTGACCGCGACCCTCGTGCCCTTCCGCCACCGGGCGGCGTCCCGGCAGGCTTGGCGCATGATCCATTCACCGATCGGCGCGCCCAACCCGATCTCTTCTGCAACCGAGAGGAATTCGCCCGGTCCGACAAGTCCACGCACCGGATGACGCCAACGGATGAGCGCTTCAGCGCCATTCACGTTTCCGGTCCTGACGTCGATCTGCGGCTGATAGTGCGCTTTGAACTGGCCCAGCGCGAGCGCTGCGCGAAGCTCCCGTTCAAGCGCCCGCCGATCGTGCGCCGAATCGGTCATCTCGGATTCGAAGAAGGCGAAGCCGCCGCGACCCCTCGCCTTCGCGCGATAGAGCGCGAGATCGGCGCATTTCAGCAGAGCCTCCGGATCCGAACCGTTCAACGGCGCCAGCGATATTCCGATGCTCGCGCCGATGTCCGCTTGATGTCCTTCGAGATCATAAGGCGCGTGCAAGGCGTCGATGATGCGCTCCGACAGCATCGCGGCGTCGTCGGCGCTCGCAATCGGATGCAGCACGGCGAATTCGTCGCCGCCCAGGCGCGCCGCGAGGTCCTCATCGCCGAGGAGGCTTCGCAGGCGTCCGGCGACCATGCGCAAGAGCCTGTCGCCCGCGGCGTGTCCCAGGGTGTCGTTGACTTCCTTGAACCGATCGAGATCAAGGAGCAGAATGGCGGTGGCGCGCGCCGAACCCTGCGCCTCGAGGGACTGCAATTGGGACAGCCGGTCTCGAAGCGAGGCGCGATTGGGCAAGTCGGTGAGCGCATCGTGAGTCGCCATATAGGCGATGCGCGACTCGGCTCGCCGTTTTTCGGTGACGTCGTCATAGGTCGAGACCCAACCGCCGTCGGCCATCGGACGATGCCAGATGTCGATGATCCTGCCGTCGGAGAGCGTTTCGCAATAGGTTGTGGGTAGCCGCGCCGCAATGATCTCGCGCCGAAATCGGTAGAGTTCTTCGACGCTCGCGGAGGCGACGCCGATTTCCACGCTATGTCGAAGGATATCGTGCAGACTGATCCCGGGCCTCACAAACTCCGGCGACATGCCGAACATGGCGGGGTAGTTCAGGTTGCAAACGATCATTCGTTCATTGGCGTCGAACATGCACAGACCCTGAGACATGTTCGCGATCGCGGCGTCGAAATGCAGATTGCGCCGACGCAGTTCGTCCTCCGCGCGTCGTTGGTCGGTGATGTCATCGTGGGTCGCGACCCAACCGAAGTCTGGAAGCGGCTCGTGATGAATGTGGATCACGCGGCCGTTGCGCAACTCGACGACGGAGTCGGTGGGCTTGTTCGCCGCGGCGACGCCGCTGCGCCATTGGAGATATTGCGCTTGGGTCATCCGCGGCAAGCTGCCGGCGGCGACCCGGAGATCGACGATTTCACGAAGCTCCATTCCGGGCTGGATCGCCTCCGGCGCGATGCCGTAGAGTTCCGCATAGCGTCTGTTGGCGACGATCAGCCTGGCTGAGCCGTCGAAGAGGCACAGACCTTGGCGCATCTTCTCCAGGACGAGATCGAAGCGAATATTTTGCGTGTTAAGGATACCGCGGATGCGTTGGAGCTCGGCTGCGAGCGATCGGGGATTCAAGTCGAAATCCATCGCGAGGTTTCCGAATTCCGAAGCCGATTTCCTCCCATTCCTGGCTCGTGAGATGCGCATTCGCCGACCCATGGACACCCTGACCACGCGACGATACACCCACGTTGTTACTGGTTCGTTGTCGGCCGCACGCGAACACTATCTGGCCGAATCGTTCTTGAGATGAACAAAAGTGTTGGCGACCAGCACAATGTAGTGTCGCCTGTATCCGACGAGCCGGCCGCCGATCGGGCTGGCGCTCGGCCGAGATCATCGCCGGCCGCGCGGCGGCGGTCGACTTCGTGAACGGCGTTGTCCGCGTTCCCGCGACGGGCAGGTTCAAGACGCTGGCGCCGTCCGGCGACTATGTCCCGACGGTGCTCAGAGAGGCTTTCGCCCGGCGCTTCGGCGCGAGGCGCTTGTTCGCTTTGCCGGATTTCTTAAGAGGAGGCGCGGCCGCGCGGATGCGGCGCGACCTTGTGGATTCTTCGGTCAGGCCGACGCGTTCGGCGGCGCCCGCCAGATGGATCCGCATCGCCTCCTGAGCCAGCGCGGCGTCGCCGGCTTCGACGGCGGCGAGGATGCGATCATGCTCGCTTAGCGTGGCCTTCGCCATCTCGTCCGATTTGTGCTTGTTGCCCGCAGCCAGAATGCTTTCGCGGACCCGTTCCGAGACAAAGCCGATGAATTGCACCATATAGCCGTTGTCGGTGGCGGCGGCGATGGCGCGATGGAGGCCCAGATCGGCCTTGAGCCAGGCGATGCTGCCATATGGAGCCGCCGCCATTGCCGCGTGGGCGTCTCGCATCGACGCCAGATCGTCGGCGCTGCGCCGGGCGGCCGCCAACCCAACCGCCTGCACTTCCAGAATGCCGCGCAATTCGAAGAGATCGCGGAAAGCGTCGGCGGCCCGCAAGCCTTCATAGTCGATGGTCAGGACCGTCGAGTTCGACGCCTCCGAGACGAAGGCGCCCCGACCTTGGTGCGACCAGACGCGGCCCTCAGATCTGAGGTGGGCGATCGCCTCGCGCACGACATTGCGGCTGACGCCAAAGGTTTGGGAGAGCGCCTGTTCGGTGGGAAGCTGCGCGCCCGGCTTCAAACGACCCTGAGCGATCTCGCGCGAGATCGAACTGGCGACCAAGAGTCGGAAGATGGGGCCCTCGGTTGACCTTGTCGAGCTTCAAGATCATGGATTCACCTTGGCGAATGAGGGGTGGAATCATGAGGCAGAATACGCCCCATTCCTAAGATACTTCTCGGATCGAGAGCTTTCTTCAATTGGTTTGCGAGATCGAGCGACACGTCGTCAATACGCTCAAGAAAAGCCTTCTGCTTCAGTCGACCAATACCGTGTTCGGCGCTGATGCTGCCGCCGACCCGGTCGACCGCCGAAAAGATGATCGTTTCGGCTTCGCGGAATAGCGTTTCCACCTGTTCGGGAGAAAACTCAAGGGGCGGCGCCACATTGAGGTGGATATTGCCATCTCCGACGTGGCCGTAGGCGATCGGTCTGGCCTGCGGCAGTCCCGTGCGCAGTTTCGCCAAGGCCTCGGTCAGAAAATCCGCCAACTTTGAAATCGGGGTCGATACGTCGGTGCGAAGGTAGCGGCGCCCGTTGCCCTGCGCCTCCACCATGACTTCGCGGTACAGCCACATGCGCTCGCTCTGAGCGACGCTCTTTGCGATTGCGCCGTCGGCGATCGTATCGCTGGCGTCGGCAAGGGCGCGCTCGAGCATTTCGGCCAAGTCGACGCTGCCGCTCGCCGACAATTCCATGAGCACATACACAGGATGCGGATCGGCGAGCGGATCGGGCAAATCCGGCCGGGCGCGTAACGCCACTTCGAGACCATCGCGCAGGATCAGTTCAAACGCCGACAGGAGGTCGCTGCAGGAGCGCCGCGCCCTGGCGTAAAACTTCATGGCGTCTTCAACCGAGCGCAATCCGATCCAGGCGGTTTCGATCTGGGTCGGCTTGGGGAAAAGCTTGAACGCGATCGCTGTCACGATGCCGAGCGTGCCCTCCGAACCGATGAACAATTGCTTGAGATCGTAGCCCCGATTGTCCTTTCGCAGAGTTCGAAGGCCATCCCAGATGCGGCCGTCGGCGAGCACCACTTCGAGACCCAGCACGAGGTCGCGCGCCATTCCGTAGCGAAGAACGTTGAATCCGCCAGCATTGGTGGCGACGTTACCGCCGACCTGGCACGAGCCTTGCGCGCCAAAAGTGATAGGCAGCAGACATTGCTGCGCCTCGGCGGCTCGCTTTGCCGCCTCGAGTACGCAGCCGGCTTCGACGATCATTGCGAAATCGATCGGGTTTACCGAACGCACGCTTGCCATGCGCTCCAGACTGACGGCGATCTCCTGACGACCCGGCGCGGCGACGGCGCCGGCGACGAGTCCGGTGAGCCCGCCTTGCGGCGCGACGAGGATGCGCCGATCGTAGCAACGTTGCATGAGGATCGAAAGCTCCTGCGCCGAGCGCGGCCGTGCAACCGCCATCGGAATCGCGAAATGATCGCCCGACCAGTCGCGGCTGAAGCGCGCCATGTCCTGCACATCGTCGATGAGCAAGCCCGGCGGCAGATCCGCAGCGAGAAATTCCAGATCGGCGTTGGGCGGAGCGGGGACAATGTTCATTTCAAAACTTCCGCCGAAACCGGAGCTTTCGAGCCATTTACCTCTCCGTCATATTTATCATACAATCCTACAACAGGACAACACGCTGACCTTCGCTTGCCGCGGGGCGATGCGCGAAACTCGATGGCGACCAGGGAGAGACAGCAATGAGCGCCAACGCCAGCTTTCGTATGATGCACACGATGATTCGGGTCAGGGACCTTGACGCCTCCATTGAGTTTTATACGTCGCTGCTCGGCATGAGCCTGTTGCGCCGCGAGGAGTTTCCTGAGGGCGGATTTACGTTGGCGTTCGTCGGTTACGGCCCGGAAGCCGCCAACACGGTGATCGAACTGACCTTCAACTGGGACCAGACCGACGGTTATGAGATTGGGACCGGCTTTGGACATATCGCCCTCGGGGTGCGCGACATCTACAAGGTCTGCGACGCCCTCGAAGCCCGGGGCGCGAGAATTCCGCGCAAGCCGGGCCCGATGAAGCACGGGGTGACGCATATCGCCTTCATCGAGGATCCCGACGGCTACCGCATCGAACTGATCGGTCTCGACACGGCCTATTGAGCCGCTGATCCGGGCGGGCGCCGCCGCATGTGGGGGTCGGCGTCGGCTCGGCGCGTGCCTGTCCGGCGCTCTCATTTGATGATCGCAATCTTGCTGCGGTCGATCGTGATGGCGACGGCCGCGATCAGCATCGCGCCGAATACGACGTTTTCGGCGAAAATATTGACGCCGACGAAAGTCATGCCGATCCGCACGACGGAAATGATGAGAGCGCCCACGGCTGTGCGGCCGACATTGCCAAGGCCGCCGGTGATGGCGGTGCCTCCGACGATCACCGCGGCTATGGCGGGAAGAAGAAGCTGGTTGGCGAGGCCGGGCGAACCGCTCGAAAGGCGCGCGGCCAGAACGACGCCCGCCAGAGCCGCCAGCGTCCCCGAAATGGCGAAGCCGGTAATCTTGGTGCGGTTGACGTTGACCCCGGCAGCCACAGCGGCGGGTTCGCCGGCGCCGACGGCCACGGTGAAGCGTCCGAAACGCGTGTAGCGAAGGATGAAAAAGCTGGCAAGGCCGACCAACAAGGCGATGGCGACGACGTTCGGCAGACCCAACGTCGCGCCGTTGATCCAGCCGGTATAGGCGCGTCCGCCCTCTTCGATGGTAATGGCTCTGCCGTGCGCCGCGAGCAACGCGAGGCCCGCCACGACGCCCCCTGACGCCAGCGTCGCGACGAAGGAGGGCACGCGAAGGCCGACGTGAACGAACCCGCTGGCGATTCCGAACAATGATCCGGTCGCGACGGCGACGAGAAAGGCGCCGAGACCGAGCGAGGGTAAAAGCTGAGCCACGATCACGCTGGCAAGCGACGCCAACGCCTGAATTGACAGATCGATGCCGCCCAAAAGAATGACGAAGGTTTCCCCCGTCGCCAGGATGAACAGCACGGCGGTATCGGCGAGCACCATCGTCAGCGTCTGGACGGAAACGAAGCTCGGCACGAAGAGCGCGATAAAGCCGACCAGAAAAAGCAGCAGCGCCGGCGGCGCGAGATTGCGCAGAATCCCCAAGGAAACGCCCGGCGGGAAGCGAAACTGCGACAGGTCGGTCATCGAGATGTTCTTTCCAATTTCGCGTTTCTCCATCAGACCATGGCGCGCAGCAGATCGACCTGATTCGGCTTCCTTCCGGCGGCGGCCTCAAATCGACCGGTGATTTCGCCGTCGCGCATCGTCAATACGCGGTGCGAGAGCCCGATCGTCTCCTCCAGCGTATCGGACAGCAGGATGATCGCGACGCCTTGTGAGGACAAATCCCGTACGAGTTCGTAGACCTCCTCTTTGGCGCCGACGTCGAGACCACGCGTCGGATGGTCGAGGATGAGAATGCGCGACCCAGCGGTCATCCATCGCGCCAGAACGACTTTCTGTTGATTGCCGCCGCTGAGCTTGCGGCAGGCGACGTCGACATTGGGCGCCTTGATGCTGAGGCGCTCCAGCCATCTTTCCGCGATCGCCCGTTCGCGACGATGATCGATCACGCCCTTCGTCATTACCGCGCCGAGATTGGCCAAGGTGATGTTCGAGGCGACCGACAGAAACATGACGAGACCCTCGGTCCGACGCTCGCGCGGAATGGTGCCGACGCCCAGCTTGACGGCTTGCTCGGGGCTGCTCAGCCGCACGGGACCGCCTCCGATTTTCAGCGAGCCGCCGGTTTGCGGCAGGAACCCGCCGAGCGAGCGCGTCAGTTCTTCGCGGCCGGAGCCGACGACGCCGGCGATGCCGACGATTTCGCCTTCACGGACAGTGAAATCGACATCGCGAAAGGCCCCCGAAACGGTGAGACCTGTCGCTTCCAGAAGCACGCCGGGGCGCGGCGGCTCCTGCCGGGCTTCCTTGTAGTAGCCGGAATGCAAGCCGCGCCCGACCATGACCTCATGAAGCTGCGGCGCGGTGACCTGGTCGGCTCCGTATTCCCCAACGACCCGGCCGTCCTTCATGACATAGACGCGGTCGCTGACCTGAAGCACCTCTTCGAGCCTGTGCGACACGAATACGAAGCTCGCCCGCGCTTTCAGCGACTTCACGCGGGCGAACAGAATATCGATATCGGCGCGCGCGAGCACCGAGGTCGGCTCGTCGAGCAGGATGGTCAGCGGGCGGTTCGTACTGTCCTCCAGCGTCAGAGCCTTGGCGAGCTCCACCATCTGACGCGCGGCGAAACTGAGATCGGCGGTGCGCGCCGTGACGTCAATGTCGACGCCGATCTTGTCGAGTTGGTGTAGAGCGGCCTTGCGCATCGCGCGCCAGTTCACCAGCCCGAAGCGTGTGAATTCACGTTCCTGTCCGAGATAGATATTCTCGGCGACCGACAGATTGAGTAGTAGAGACTGTTCCTGAAACACCATGCCGATGCCGTTGCGCGCCGCGTCGCGCGCCGACCGCAGCCGCAGCGGTTTGCCGTCGAGAACCAGCGTTCCGCTGTCGGGCGATTGCGTGCCCGACAGGATGCGCATGATGGTGGACTTTCCAGCTCCGTTTTCGCCGATGAGGCCAACCACTTCGTTGCCGCCGACGGCGACGCTGACATCGCGTAAAGCCTGCACGCCGGAGAAGGATTTGGAAATGGATAGGGCTGCGAGCATGGCGCGCTTATTTCACGATCTTGAGACGAACCCGGTCGAGCGACGAAGCGACGGCGGCGATGATCATCAGGCCCTGAACGGTTTGTTGGATGTAGGGGGAGACGCCGAGCAACACCATGCCGTTGCCGAGCACCGTCACAATGAGAACGCCGACCAGCGTGTTGATGACGCCGCCTTCGCCCCCCGTCAGCGCCGTTCCGCCGACGACCACCGCGGTGACGGCGGCGAACAAACGTCCGTCGCCGATCACCGAATCGGATCGGCCCAGCTGGGCGGCGGTCAGCACACCCGCCACACCATAGAAGAGGCCGGCGATCGTGAAGGCGGCGATGCGCACGCGTCTCGGATTGACGCCCGACAGATCCGCCAGATCCTCTCCGCCGCCGATCGCCACGATATGCAGGCCGAGACGCGTGAAATATTGGATGAGAATCGCAACCGCCAGCGCGGCCACAGCGATCCATACCGACAATGGAAGCTCCAGGAAGCGGGTCAGCGCAAGACCGCGCAAGGCCGGGTCCATCAGGCGCACGGCGGAGCCGCCGAGCAGGTAAGTGGAGACGCCGACCCCGATGAACCATGTGCCGAGGGTCGCCATGAAGGAGGGGATTCTGAGGCGGGTCTGAATATTGCCGCTGAGAAACCCCATGAAGCCGCTCGCGCATACTGCGGCGAGCACCGCCCACCAGCCAGAATTGTTGGCGTTGGAGTCATTGGCGGCGAGCAGGACGACGGTCGTCGCAGCGATCGCCACGGCGCCTTCGGCGGACAAATCGATGCTGCCCATCAGGATGATGAACGTCGTTCCCATCGCCAGCGTCAACGGCACTGCCGCAGCGTTGGCGACGCGGATGAGGTTGCGGAGCTCGATGAAATTCGGATTGGCGATCGCAATCAGGAGGCAAAGCGCGACCAGCACGAAAACCGGCGCGAAAGTCCGCATCCGGCGCGCGCCCGCCGTCTTCCACGCTCGAGCCCGCGCGCGTCCCGGCGCGCCGGCCGCTTCGCGCGATCGAGGCGGAAACTCCGCGTGTTCGGAATGGATGGTCATGGACCGCCTGGCTTGCGATATCGACAGCCGCCGCCGCAACGGGGAGGAGATTGCGGCGGCGGGTCGGCCGAAACTGGCGATGACGCGCCGTTTCGAATCAGGAACGAGCGCTTCTTGCTCAACTCGCCCGAATCGGGCCGACGACGCGTCCCCACAGGTCGTTCCAATCGATGGCCGGCTGCGAATCTACGTTGGTCTTGATATATTGCTCGACGTTGTCCTTGGCGATCGTCACGGTCTGACCGTAGAACTCGCGATGTTCATGCGGCTCCTTGGCGGGGTCGAATGTCTTCATCGCCGCGTGATAGCCGATCGAGAGCCCCATCCCGCCCTGCCAAAATGGATCGGATGTGATGGTCGCCGCGAATTCACCCTTGTGGACCGCGTCGACCGCGGCCTTGATGCCATCGATGCCGACGACCGGCACCTTGCCGGCGAGCCCTTCGGCGCGTAGAGCCTCGAGCGCACCGGTGCCCATGTCGTCGTTGGCGGCCCAAATGCCCTTGATCTTGTCGCCGAAGCGGGTCAGCAGGCTGCTCGTGAGGTCATAGGCTTCTGTCGCCTTCCAGTTCGCGACCTGGAAATCGAGCAATTGGACGGTCGGATGGGCGGCCAGCGTCTGGTCGAGGCCCTTCTTGCGCTCAATGGCGGCGGTGGTCGAGATGATGCCGCCGAGCGCCACAATGCCGCCCGACCCGCCGATCGCCTTGATCAGCGCCTCGGTAATGGCCGAGCCGCTCTTGATGCCGTCAAATTCAATGTGGGAGACGTAGTAGGGATTGAAACTCTCGGGGTGAAGATCGCCGGGTTTGTTCCATTGCGTGACGACATAGGCCCCCGCCTTGAAGCAGGATTCAACGATCGGCCGCGCATCGGGCGTGTCGTTGGGGTCGGAGTTCAACACCATATGACCGCCGCTCTTCGAGAGCAGGGCCTTGATGTCGGAGATGCCCTTTTCGCTGTTGCCTTCCGACACGACGGTGACATGTTCGGCGCTGACCGATTTGGCGAAGGCCTCTGCGCCGGTCTTCCACACGGCGTGATAGGGATTGGAGAGAGAGCGGATCGAGGTGACGAGCAACGGCTTGTCGCCCGCCGCCCGCGCGATACGCGGCAAAGCCGCGGCGGCCAACCCTCCGGCGGCGGCGCCGAGGATAGAGCGGCGAGTCAGCGCACCGGCGCCGGGCATCGAAAAACGTTCAATCATCGTGTGACCTTTCCTTGGGCTTGGTTTCCGTCCGAGCGGTGATTTTCTTGAGTCGTTTTTCCAAGGGGTGGCGCGCCAATTGTACATTGGTACTACAACCCTTCAACCCTATTAGCATATGATAGTGATTGACGACGCACAAGCGAGATGTGAGTCTCAAGGATGTTGGCGGCCGGGCGGCGATCGCCGGCCAATCGTGTCCTCGGGAGGAATCATGCCCGACTACATTATCGTCGGCGGCGGCTCGGCGGGCTGCGTCATGGCGGCCCGCCTCAGCGAGGATCGCGACGTCTCCGTGCTTTTGCTCGAGGCTGGCCCGCGCGATACGGACCCCTACATTCATATGCCGGTCGGATTTTTCAAAATGACCGCGGGTCCTCTGGCGTGGGGCTATGAAACGACGCCGGGCCGGGCGATCGACGGGCGCCGCATGGTCTATCCGCAGGGCCGGGTTCTTGGCGGGGGTAGTTCGATCAACGCTCAGGTGTTCACGCGCGGCCGCCGCGAGGATTACGATTGTTGGGCGCGTGAGGAGGGCTGCGCGGGCTGGTCGTTTCAGGACGTGCTGCCCTATTTCAAGCGGTCGGAGGACAACGACCTGCTGTCCGGTCCTTTTCACGGCAATGGCGGCCCGCTCGGCGTCACTTCGCCCGATCCACATCTTCTGACGCGCGTCTTCGTGCGGGCGGCGCAACAGGCCGGCCTGCCGTTCAATTCGGACTTCAACGGGGCAGGGCAGGCCGGAACGGGAATCTACCAGATCACAACACGCCAAGGCCGGCGCTGCAGCGCAGCGACCGGCTATCTGAAGCCGGCGTTCGGCCGTCCCAATCTGGCGGTGCGCACCGACGCTGTTGCGCTCCGCGTCGTCGTTGAACGAGGCCGCGCCATCGGCGTTCAGATTGTCGAGAACGGGCGCCCCATTCTGCTGCGCGCCGATCGCGAAGTCATCGTTTCGGCCGGCGCGATCGGTTCGCCGAAATTGTTGATGCTGTCGGGCATTGGGCCGGCCGCGCATCTGCGCGAACAGGGAATCGCGATCGTTCAAGACTTGCCCGGCGTCGGCCAGAATCTGCAAGATCACATGAACATCGACGTCGTCTATGCGCTTAATGGCCCCTACAGCTATGACAAATACAAAAAGCTGCATTGGAAATTGCTGGCCGGATTCGAATACAAGATGTTCGGCAAAGGACCGGTCGCTTCCAACATCGTCGAGGGCGGCGCCTTCTGGTGGGGCGATCACGCGGAACCGACGCCCGACCTGCAATTCCATTTCCTGCCCGGCGCCGGGGTTGAGAAAGGCGTCGGCGCGGTTCCAGGCGGAAATGGCTGCACCTTGAATTCCTATCATCTGCGTCCGCGTTCGCGCGGCTCCGTTACGCTACGATCCGCTGATCCGATGATCGCGCCGCTGATCGATCCCAACGCTTTCGCCGAACCTTACGATCTCGCGCGCGCCATCGATGGCGTAAAAATCTGCCGGGAGATCATGACCCAAAGCGCTTTCTCCCGTTTCATCGCGCGGGAGCATATTCCAGGCGACAGTGCGCGAAGCGAGGCGGACTATCAGGCGTTCGCGCGTCGGGCCGTCCGCTCGGCCTATCATCCCGTCGGCACTTGCCGCATGGGAAGCGACGAGCGTGCGGTGGTCGACCCGCAATTGCGCGTGCGCAATATCGAGGGATTGCGCGTGTGCGACAGCTCCGTCATGCCTCGCCTGATTTCGTCCAACACCAACGCCGCGGTCATCATGATCGGAGAAAAGGCTTCTGATATGGTGCGCGGCAATCGCCTGACCGCGCCATCTCATGCCAGGGAAGCGGCGTCGACGGGGTAAACGACCTTGCCGCCGCGGGGCCGGAGACGGCGCAGCTCAATGCGCTGCAACATCCCCGATCCGGATCGGCGGGCGCTTCCCTCCGCCCAAATAGAGTTCGCGCATCAAGTTTGAATCGCGCAGGTCGGCGATGGGGCTGGCGACGACGATCTTTCCTGATTGCATCAGATAGCCGTACTCCGCGACAGACAAGGCGAGGCCGGCGTTCTGTTCGACAAGCAGCACCGCCGCGCCGAAATTCCTGCGCACGTCGCTGATCACCGACTGGACTTCCTTGACCATCAGGGGCGAAAGGCCAAGAGAGGGTTCGTCGAGCAGAAGAACGCGTGGACGCGCCATCAGGCCGCGGGCGATGGCGAGCATCTGCTGTTGGCCGCCGCTGAGCTCGCCGCCCTTGGCGGTGCGCTTTTTGGCAAGGATCGAAAAGTAGGATTCCATACGACCGATGTCGGCTTCGACCTGACTCTGGTCCGTGCGCGAATAGGCGCCGAGGCGGAGATTTTCGCGGACCGTCAGATCCGAGAAGATGCGCCGACCCTCCGGCACCATGACAACGCCCAGTTTCGCGAGCCGATCGGGTGGGAGCCCGGTGACATCCTGGCCGTCCAGCATGATCTTGCCGCGCTTCGGCTTGAGCAGCCCGCAGATCGCTCGCATAAGCGTCGACTTGCCGGCGCCGTTGGGACCGAGAATCGTCGCAATCTCGCCCTCGGCCATAGACAGCGACACGTTGCGATTGACGGCGACGGCCCCGTAGGCGGTGTCGACGTTCGCAACTTCGAGCAGGTTCACGTCGGCGCTCCCAGGTAGACTTCCATCACTTTCTTGTCGCTGAGCACTTTGTCGGGAGGCCCCTCGGCGATCTTGGTGCCGAAGTCGAGCACGACGAGGCGGCGGCAGATCGAAGCGATGAGGTTCATGTCGTGATCGATCAGGCAAACGCCGATGCCGCGACCGGGCAGTTGGAGGATGAGCGCTGCGAGCTGCTCGGTTTCACTGTCGTTGAGTCCGGCCGCGGGTTCATCAAGAAGCAGCAGCGCCGGCCGCGCGGCGAGCGCGAGGGCAAGACCCAGGCGGCGGAGGTTGCCGAAGGGCATCGATCCGGCGATCTCCTCTTCGCGTCCCTCGAGGCCGACGAAATGGAGGATATCCCTGGGCGACATGCCCTTGGCGCCGACGGCTCCGGCGCCGTGTTCGTGCGCGATGAGGATATTTTCGCGGACCGAGAGGGCGGGGAAGGACATCGCCTGCTGGAAGGTGCGCACGAGGCCCTTGCGCGCGATCTGATGGGTCGGAAGGCCCGCTATATTCTCGCCGCGCCATCGGACGGCGCCCGCGGTCGGCTTTAGCGCTCCGGTGACGACATTGAAGAGGGTGGTCTTGCCCGAACCGTTGGGGCCGACGACTCCGAGAATCTCGTCGAGGTCAATGGAGAGATCGACCCCGTCGAGCGCAACGACGCCGCCGAACGCCTTGCGAAGGCATGAAATCTCAAGAGCGCTCATAAGCGCGCCGCCCGGCTGCGCAGCGCCATATACAAGCTCGAAAGCCCGGCCATGACGCCTCCGGGAAGGAGAAGAATGACCGCGATGAGGCCGACGCCATAGGCGATGCGCGCATCGATCGGATCGAGGTTGAGCACCTCGGGCAGGAAGGTGACGATGAGCGCGCCGGCCAGCGGGCCATAGAGCATTCGCGGGCCGCCGAGCATAACCATCAGCGCGATATAGACGCTCGGAAAGGCGCCAAAGAGCTCCGGCGAGATGTGCTGAAGAAAGTAGACTTGAAGGATGCCGGCGACCCCCGCGAAGGCGCCGCTGACCATGAAGGCGACAATCTTGTGGAAACGGACATCGATGCCGAGCGCCGATGCGAGCCGTTCATTCTCGCGGATGGACCGGAGCGTGCGGCCATAGCTGGAGCCCATCACCAGCCGCGTGAGCGCGATGCTCGCCAGAACGAAGAACGCCACAAGCAGGTAGGTGTTCTGCAGTTTGCCGAAATTGACGCCGAACAGCGGCGCTATCGCGCCGATGTCGAGGCCCGAAGCGGCGCCGGTGAAAGCGCCGCCGTTGGTCAGGACGATCGTGAGAAGACCGCAAAAGGCGAACGTGATGATCACGAAGTGATGGCCGCCGACGCGGAGCGAGGGAAGGCCGACGAGGCCCGCCGCGATCGCCGAGAAGACCGCTGCGAAGGGCAGCCCCGCCCACAAGTTCATGTTGAGATCGCGCGCAAGGATGGCTCCGGTATAGGCGCCGACGCCCATGAGCGCGGCGTGGCCTACCGACATGATGCCCGCCTGCCCGACGAGGATCGCAAGGCCATAGAGCGTGATGGCGCTGATGCCCGTCGATGTGGCGAGCGACAGAAGCCGGTAGCCGGGATGGACCCATGGGAGGCCAACAAGGACGACGATGAGGATCGTCGGCATGAACATTCGTTCGACCAGTGTGAGGCGAGCGCGGGCGGTCACCTTACCCTCCGTCTCGCGGGGCGCGGGCGCGGAAGCGGCGGCGACCATGGTGTCCGTCTCACTCATCCGGAAATTCACTCCAGGCTCTAAACGGAGCGCGGGCCGGCCGTGCCGCCGAGCAGGCCGTGAGGACGCAGGAGCAGGATCAGGATCATCAGCGCGAAGGAATAAGCCTCTGTCCATTCGGGCAGGCCATAGCCAGCGCTGAGCCCGTCCATCAGACCAAGAACGAGGCCCGCGACAACGGCTCCGGCGACATTGCCCAGGCCGCCGATCAGGGCCACCGCGAAGCCACGCACGACAATCGTGCTGCCGATGAACGGCGTGATCGGAAACAGCGCGATCATCAGCGCGCCGCCCAGACCGGCAAGCATGCTGCCATATATGAAGACGCCCGTGACATAGCGCCGGACCGGAACCCCCATCAGCGACGCGGTCTCCTGATCGGCGACGCTCGCGCGAAGCGCGAGGCCATAGCGGCTGCGTGAAATGCCGAAGAAGGTAATCGCTACAACCGCCGCGGTAATCAGCACGACGACGGCGCGCATGACGATGATCCGTACGCCGCCGATCTCCCACACACCACTGAGCGGTTCCGGGATGCTTTTCTGGTACGAGTTCCAGAAGCGAATGACGAAATGCTGCAAGACGACGATCAAGCCGAGCGAGATGATGAATCCGTTCATGGGGCGGTCGAGCGTCAGGCGAAAAAGCCCGCGCTCCAGGACGAAACCGAGCAGACCGACGAACAGCACAGCGGCGATGAGGCCGGTGATGAAGCCGCCGCCGCTGGTGACCACGAGCCAGGTCGTCATGCCGCCAATCATCAGGAACTCGCCGTGGGCGAAGTTGATGATGCCCGTCAGTCCAAAAATCAGCGTGATGCCAATGCCAATAAGAATGATGACGCTCGCAACGGACAGGCTGTTGACAAGCTGCTGCAGAAAAATTTCCATCAAGTTGTCTCTATGGCGGGCAAGAATCGCCAGTTGCGTGTCCCACCCTGAAGAACGGCCGCGCCAGGAGCCCACGCGCCGTTACCTTTGGCGACAGCCGGCGTTTGCGCGGGGCAGGCCGGCCGAACCGAGGATACGGTCCAGCCGGCAGATACGGGAGATCAACCTCCGTTGTCGCCGGCCGGCGGTTCGGTCGGCGGTTCTTCGACCGCGCATTCGAACTTGTCCGACGTGTTCGGCTTGACCAAACACACCTCGGTCGCAAAACTTACGCGATGTCGATCGTCGAAGTAGAGCGGCGCCTTCGAAACCACGCCTTGATATTTCATCTTTTCGATCTGGGCGACGATCTTGTCCGGATCCGTCGAGCCGGCTTCCTCGATCGCTTTCGCATACCAGTGGGCGTAGTCATAATACAGCAACGAAACCGACGACTGCACGCCCTTCACCGCGCCCGCCGCAAAATAGCGGTCAAAATAGGCCTTGGCCTCGGGCGTGGGCGGGGCGCCCCAACACATCGGCACACAGCTCAGGGTGATCGGCGCGGTGGAGACGAGCTTGCGATCGGCCCACACGCCCGGATCCACCCCGAATAGGAAATAGCCCTTGGCGACGTTGAGTTGCACCGCTTGCGGGAAGGCGACAAGCGTGACGTCCCCATTGTACCAGAAGTGCACGGTGTCCGGATTGAGGCTCTTGGCGCGAGTAAGCAACGGTGTGAAGTCGGTCGTGTTGGGCGGATATTTGATTAAATCGACGTGCTGGCCGTTCGCTTCGAGCGCTTTGACATAGTGCTCGGACAAATACTGGCCGGTGGCGTCGTCGGCGGCGAAAACGACAGCGTTCTTCAGAGGCGCGCCAATCTCTTTGCCCAGAAGTTTGAGGACGCCACGCGCTGTGCTGCCGCTGCGTTGGAATTCCGGCGGCTCGCTCTGGAAAGTATAGTGCAGCGGCGCGCCCGGTGCGACCGACTCTTTTGTGAGGATGGCTCCGAGCGAGCTGTTGCCGGTGAATTGCAGCACCTTGGCCGGACCGGTGATTTTGGTCATCGAGACGGAGAAGTCGTGCGATTCGGTGCCATAGAGCGCGGCGATGCCAATATCGTTGACCAGCTCGCGTCCGGCCGCGATCGCGACATTGACGTCCGTGCGGTCGTCTCGGTTCTCGAGTTGTATCTTGCGGGCTTTGCCATCGATCTTGACGCCGCCGGCGTCATTGATCTCTTTCACTGCGAGCGTGACGCCGGCGCCGATGGTGTTGCCCGCCGACACGAACGCGCCGGTCTGCGCGGCGACGACTCCTATTTTTATCGTGTCGTCGTCTGCGACAGCGGGCTGCGCCGAAGCCGCGAGTATTGCGCTGCCGGTGATGGCGCAAAACTGCCAAAATTTCATCGAAGGTTCCTCCCATTGACCGTCATATTGTTGCATTTGCAGTGATCGTATAACGCGGTCATACTATTGTCCAACAAGTGTCGAGTCAATCGCTCCCGCCGCTTCCGCGCCGATTTAGCCTCGAGACGGTCGGACGGTTCCAGAGGCCCCGTCATGCCGCCAGTTGAGGGCGGCGATTCGCGCTTCGCGCGTCATGCGACCGTTGAGCAGCACAGTTCAAGCAGCGCGCGACGTGGAAAGTCTCCATATGTCGGGACGGCGCTCATCCGCCTCCCGCAAACGGCGAGACCGGGATCGGAGGCCTTGTTCGCGAGGTTCTCGGTGATGGCGGAACCAGGAAAGGCCGCCACGCCAAAACTCGAGCGACGACACGGTGCGCATCCGCGCCATCAACGTAAGCCTCCGGCGAGCGTCGCGGGTCAGGGGGCGCGCGTTGTTTTGGACGGCGTCTTTCGTGCCCATTTCTTTGCAAGCGCGTGGACTTCCCGAGCCAGCGCCCCAGCGTCGGCGGTTCCGGGGTCGAAGTCGGCTTCGATCAAATCGGCCAAATCGGCGTGGCGTTCGTGCTTTGGATCGTCGATGGCGGCGAGCAACTCCGCATAGCCCCAGGGACCGCCGACGTCCTCCGGCGGACATCGTCCGGCGGCTTCAATCAGCCGCGGATATGAAACGCCCGGCTCGGAATCGACCAGCCGCTCGATCTCGATCGTATGCTCCCAGCCATCGCCGAAGTCATAGAGGTAGCGCAACGATTTTACGGCGACATCTTCGAGCACATCGATGAGCTTGGTCTTGCGGGCGTCGAGCGGCGCGTCGCCCCAATCGGGATCCGGAACGCCCCATCCGACATCGTTAGCCCGGATCTCATAGAGATGGCTGTTGGTCCAACCCATCGCCGCCTGGATCGTCAGATGCAGACGATCGAGCCGGATCGCCAGGGGGACTTCGATACGGCGAAGAACGGTGGGCTCAACGTCGTCGAGAGTGATTTTGAGACGGGCGATTGCGAAGGCGCGCATGCCGCCAGTTTACGGCGCTCCCGCTCGTCGGCCTAGTTCCATGGCATGAGTTCATCGAGTTTGCGCACCGGATGATCGGCAATGGGTGCGAGCACGATCGGCAAGCCACGCCTGAGGATCGACATCATTCATTTTCGCCGTCACCATGAGACGGTACATGACCGCCGCCCGTTCGCCGCCGCGATCGGAACCCGCGAAGATCCACGACTTTCTTCCAGGAGCGCTCCCGCGCGGCGTTCTTTCGGCGGCATTGTTGCTGGTGCGGATGCGGCCGTCGTCCGTCGCGCCGCGCCTGCTACCGAGGCGCCCGGCTCGAATGTCTTCGCGATAATCTCCCGTTCGCGATCCATTGGCCATAGCTGCCGCCGACGGCCGTGCTGCGCGACCAGTCTCCATCCTCAACGTCCGGCATCTGCGACAGCGACCATCGGCGCGTCGATGACGAAGGGCGCGGTGAGAGCGTGCCAACACAGGCCGGCGATGAAGGTCTGCGTTTTGCAATGCCCAAACGGGACTTTGGAGCGAAGGCGCCGGCCGTTGAGGCTGCGACCAACCAGATCGGGCTCTGAAAAGACCGTTCTAAAAATGATTCGAGAATGGTGCTTGCGATGTAAGTCTTTGAAAAGACTGGCGCGCCCGGAGAGATTCGAACTCCCGACCCCCAAATTCGTAGTCTGGTGCTCTATCCAGCTGAGCTACGGGCGCGCAACTGCTCACGCGCCGAGATTCCAGGGACTGGGTTCTCGATACCGTGCGTCCGGCGTTGCCGGAAGCGCGATCGGGCGTGAAGCGAGCGAACCGTCTAAACGCTCTTGGCGGCAGTGGCAAGCGCCAACGATGCTTTTGTTGCTACGCGCGGCCGGTCGGCCCCCGCGAGGCGAAGAACGACGCAAATTCGTTCCGCCCGCTCAGGCCGCCTGTTGCGGCGGGGAGGGGAGGGTGATGCGAAAGCGCGCGCCGCAGTAGAAATCGTCGGGCTCGCGCGGCGCGAGCGCGATCGAGCCGCCGTTGCGGTCGGCGAGCTCGGCGGCGATCGCCAGGCCGAGGCCGGCCCCGCCCTCGCGGGTCGACAGATGAAACGGTTCGAAGATGCGCCGCGCGAGGTGGGCGGGAAAGCCCGGGCCGGTGTCGCTGACCTCGATCATCGCCGCATCGTCGGCGTGCGTCGCGGCGTAGCGGATCGCCGCCGGACGCCCGTCGCTGGGGCCGAACTGGGCCAGCGCCTGCAACGCGTTGCGATGTAGGTTTTCGATGACTCGCAGCACTTGCTCCGGGTCGGCGTAGATCTCGAAGCCCTCGGGCACGTCGATGACGAAGGAAACGAGGTCGGTCTGCCGGGCGTGCGAAGACTCGATCGCCTGATCGATGACTTCGCGCAGCCCGAAGCGTCGCCGCACCGGCGGCTTTTCGGACGCCGCCCCATAGACCAGGGTTTCCTGGCAGAAGGTGATTGCGCGATCGAGCGTCGCCATCAGACGCGGCCCCAGCCTTATCGCGAGGGGATCGGGAATGGTCGCCAGCCGGTCGGAGATCAATTGCGCGGCGGTCAGCATGTTGCGCAGATCGTGATTGATCTTGGCGACCGCCAGCCCGAGTTCGGCGAGCCGTCGCTTCTCGCCGAGCTGCTGGGAAAGCGCGGTCTGCATCGTGGCGAGCGCCTGTTCGGCGACGCCGATCTCGTCGCGGCTGCCGCTGGGCGAAATGATCCGCGCGGCGTCCTGCGGCCGCTCGCCGAACGCCACGATGTTGGAGGTGAGCCGGCGCACCGGCCTCAGCACCATCAGCCAGATCGAGGCCCAGATCACCAGCACGACAACCGCGGAAATCGTCATCACGATCGCCACGAAATTCCGGGTGAACCGCCACATCGCCGCAGTCAGCGGCGTCTCATCGAGCGTGATCTCCAGGAACGCGTCGTCCATCGGGGCGGGGCCGATGACCCGCAGGAACGCCCCTTTTGGGGCGAACAGCGCGCGGACCGCGCCCTCGACGCCCTGCAACATCGAGGGGTCGCGCAGGTCGTAGGAATCGTTGACCGAGGGCGGCATCTCGGCGACCGCCAGCAGGCGGTGAGTGTCGTGGGTCTTCAGGGCGATGGTCGCGGCGCCGACGCTGTCGAGGATCTTTTTGGCGAGTTCCTTGGGCAGCGCGTCGTCGGGCGCCGCGGCGAACACCAGCGCGGCGGTGTTGGTGGCGGCCAGCCGACCGCGTAACCAGTTGTCATGGACCGCCGCGAGGCGCGGCACGAAGATCAGCACCTGGGCGAGCAGCGCGAAACTGATCGTCAGTAGCAGCAGGCGCGACGCCAGGCCAAGACCGCTCGGGCGGTCCGGCGCGCCGTCGGGCGCCGGGAGCGGCCCCGGCGCCACGCTGGGCTGCGTCGCCGGCAGGGCTGGCCGCGGCGGGGCCGACTGAATGTCTAGCATCGTCTGCTCATGCGATCTTGCCGCCAAGCTCTTCTTCGATGTGGTTCCTGATGATCTCCTCGAAACTCGCCTCAACCTGGAAGCCGAGCCCCAACGCGCGCCTGGCGTCGAAATTGCTGGGCCAGCCGGCGACGATGCCGGCGATCCGCGCATCGGGCTCGTGGCGGATGCGCTTGACCGCCGCCTCGCCGGCGATCTTGCGCAAAGCCTCGATCTGCTCGGCGACGGTGACCGACACGCCGGGCATCGTCAGGTTGCGGCGCGCCCCGAGCCTCGCCGTGTCGAGGTTCGCGGCGTGCAGCAGAAAGCCGACCGCCGAACGCGGCGAGGCGTGCCAGTGCCGCACCTTTTCGGAGACTGGCAGGACAGCCTCATGGCCGGCGAGCGGTTCGCGAATGATATTCGAGAAAAAGCCGGAAGCGGCCAGATTGGGCCGCCCCGGCCGCACGCAGATGGTCGGCAGCCGAATGCCGACGCCGTCGAAGAACCCCCGCCGCGAAAAATCGGCGAGCAGCAATTCGCAGATCGCCTTCTGGGTTCCATAGCTGGTCAGCGGAGTCGTGAAATATTCGTCGCCGATCGTCTCGGGAAACGGCGCGCCGAACACCGCGATCGACGAAGTGAACAGAACCCGCGGGCGGTAGCGGCCGTCGCTGCGCAGATGCCGCTGGCGGATCGCCTCGAAAATTCCCCGCGTGCCGTCGAGATTGATCGCGTAGCCCTTGTCGAAATCGTTCTCGGCCTCGCCAGAAACGATCGAGGCGAGGAGGAAGATCGCATCGGGCTCGCCGGCGATGAGTTTGGGCGCGATATAGGCGGCGCCGATGTCGACCGCCGCGGTGGTCGTCGCAAACACCGCCCCGGGCGGCGGCGTGGGCTCCACGATATCCACGAGATCGGCGTGGGTGATCGGCGCGCCGCCGATCGCGCCGTCGGCGGCGAGCCGTTCCACAAGCTTGCGCCCGATCATGCCGGCTGCGCCAATGACGAGGATTTTCAAGGAACTGTCTCTCCAAGCTGGCGAACGGCGCACCGCCGAACCCGTGCGATCCTACATAGGCTCAATCGCGCCCAAATTGCGGCGGCCGCTTTTTTGACGCATATAGTCGGCAGGAGAGGCCGGGGAGGTTGTGCGGAGCCCAAGCGGGAGTGCGTCGATTGAGTAAAGCCATCTTAGGGTTCCTGGTGGTTTTTGTCACGGTGTCCGCGGCGCGGGCCGATTGGGTCGGCCAGGCGTCCTACTACCGCAACCCTCGGCACGGCGGCCTGATCGCCGCCCATCGAACCCTGCCGTTCGGCACGCGCCTGCTGGTCACCAACCTCGGCAACGGGCGCAGCGTCACGGTTGTCGTGGTCGACCGCGGACCGTTCATCCGCAATCGCATCATCGATGTGTCGACCGGGGCGGCCGATGCGCTGGGCTTTCGCAGCGCGGGACTCGCCGTCGTGAGGATCGGCGTGCTCGGCAAATAAAGCGCGCCCGCGCCGGCGAACGCCTCACGAGGAGGAATCGACATGACACCGCTCGTCCAGAGCTATGTTCACGGGGTCAGCGACAAGCCGCTGATCGGCGAGACGATCGGCGCTTTGCTGGACCGGATCGCCGGGGCGGCGCCGGACAGCCCGGCGCTGGTTGTGCGTCATCAGGCGATTCGCTGGACTTACCAGGAACTGCGCCGCCGCGCCGACGATCTCGCGGCCGGACTGATCGCGCTCGACCTCAAGCCGGGCGAGCGCATCGGCATCTGGTCGCCCAACAACGCCGAATGGGTGCTGACGCAATTCGCCACCGCCAAGGCGGGCCTCATCCTCGTCAACGTCAATCCGGCGTATCGCTCGCACGAGTTCGACTATGCGATGAACAAGGTCGGCTGCAAGGCGCTGATTCTGAGCGCTGGCTTCAGGGGCAACGACTATATCGCGTCGCTTCGGGCGCTTGCGCCCGAGCTGGACAGCGCGGCGCCCGGCCGCCTCAAGGCGGCGCGGCTTCCCGATCTGAAGATCGTGATCCGGCTGGGGAGCGAGAAGACCGCCGGCGCCCTCAACTTCGCCGAAGTCGCCGCGCCGGCCACGCCCGCGCAGCTCGCCGAACTCGCCGCGCTCGGAAAGACGCTGCAGTTCGACGATCCCATCAACATCCAGTTCACCAGCGGCACCACCGGCGCGCCCAAGGGGGCGACGCTCACCCATCACAACATTCTCAACAACGGCTATTTCATCGGCGAGGCGATGCGCCTGACGCCCGCCGACCGGTCTGTGCATTCCGGTGCCCTACTATCATTGCTTCGGCATGGTGCTGGGCAACCTCGCCTGCGTCACCCACGGCGCCTGCATGGTCTGTCCTTCCGAAGGATTCGATCCGCTGGCGGTGCTCGAAGCGGTCCAGGGCGAGCGCTGCACCGGCCTGCACGGCGTGCCCACGATGTTCATCGCGCTGCTCGACCATCCCGAATTCGCGCGCTTCGATCTGACCAGTCTGCGCACCGGCATCATGGCCGGCTCGCCCTGTCCGGTCGAGGTGATGCGCAACGTGGTCTCGCGCATGAACATGCGCGAAGTGACGATCGCCTACGGCATGACCGAGACGAGCCCGGTCAGCTTCCAGAGCGCGTTCGACGATCCGCAGGAGCGCCGGGTGTCGACGGTCGGGCGCATTCAGCCGCATATCGAGGTCAAGATCGTCGACAGCGAGGGCCGCGTCACGCCGCCAGGCGTCGCCGGCGAATTGCTGACAAGGGGCTATTGCGTGATGCGCGGCTATTGGGGGGACCCGGAGGGGACCGCCAGGGCGATTGACGAGGCCCGCTACATGCACACCGGCGATCTCGCGACCATCGACGCCGAGGGCTATTGCAATATCGTCGGCCGCCTGAAGGACGTGGTGATCCGGGGCGGCGAAAACATTTATCCGCGCGAGGTCGAGGAGTTCCTGTTCACCCACCCCGCCATTGCCGAGGCGCAGGCGTTCGGCGTGCCGGACCACCATTATGGCGAGCAGCTCTGCGCCTGGATCAAATTGCGCGAAGGCGCGTCGCTGAACGAGAATGAGGTCATCGCGTTTTGCCGGGCCTCAATCGCGCACTACAAGGCGCCGCGCTACGTGCGCTTCGTCGACGGTTTCCCGATGACGGTGACCGGCAAGCCGCAGAAATTCATCATGCGCGAGAAGATGATCGCCCAGCTCGGACTGGTGGTGGAAAAGACCGCCTGAGCGGCGTGGGCCGCCGGCCGCCCCGCACGTCAATTCATCGCCGCCGTCGCCCCGATCGAGGCGCGGCGTCCCGACGCGACGCCGAAGCGCCGAACCGGCTTCGCCCGGGCTCGGCCGCATGCGTCGATGCGCCGACGAGTGCCGGACCGTCGCCAATTCCCCCCTCTCCTTCGTCGCATTGACCGGCGTCTCGGATGCGCGCGCGAATCGCGTCACGGTTGCGTTATTGCACGCGGGAGTTGTGTTCGCGGCAAGCTCTCGGATGACGCAGAGTTCGTCAACGGGCCATTAGGGAGTTTCGTTCAACGTCGACCACGATGACCGCATCGCACGGGCAGATTTCATTGAAGGATACTATCGTGCTTCAGGCGCTTCCCGGAATCAAAGGCCGCTATTATTTTGCGATTTTCGTGTTGGCGTCGGCGACTCTTTCCTACCAGATACTGATAACGCGCTTCTTCAGCGTCATGCTGTACTATCATTTCGCGTTTTTCGCGATTTCGCTCGCCATGCTCGGGCTTACCCGTGGCGCGATGGAGGTCTACACCAAGCCGACCCGCTACAGCGCCGAACGCGTGCCGGTGGAATTCGCCCGCCACGCCACATGGTTCGCGATCAGTGGCGTTGGCGCGATGGTCGTCTTCCTGTGCGCGCCCCTCCTGGTCCCCGCCGACTTCGTGTCGGTGGCTCTGGCGATCGCCGCGGCGGCCTTCGTAATGCCGTTCACCGAAGGCGGCCTCTGCATCGCGTTGCTGTTGACTCGCCTGCCGTACGCCGGCGGCTGGCTCTACGCGGCCGATCTTTCCGGCGCCGCGGTCGGATGTCTCGGGGTCATCTTCGTCTTGCTGGTGGTCGATCCGGTGAGCGCGACGCTGTGGATCGGGGCTTTCGCCGCAGGCGCCGGCTGGATGGTGGTGCGCGGCTCCGGGGAAGCCCGCGCCTTGCGCCTGAGCGGCGCCGTGGCCTTGAGCCTCGCCGTGGCGGCCGCGCTCCATACCGGGCTCGCCGCCTCGGGCAAAAGCCATCTCGGCGTGTTCTGGGCCAAGGGCGTGGCGCAGACCGGAACATTGTTCGAGCGCTGGAACACCTATTCGCGCGTGAGAGTGACGGCCGGCGGCGACACCATTCCGTTCGGCTGGGGCCTCGCCCATCCGCCGCAGATGAAAATCGACCAGGACTTTCTCGACATCGACGCGGGCGCCGGCACGGTGGTCACCCGGAATGACGGCGATATCGCCAAGCTCTCCTACCTGAAGGATGACGTCATCAACGCCGCCTATTTGGTGCAGCCGCCCGGCGACGTCGCGGTCGTTGGCGTGGGCGGCGGCCGCGACATTCTTTCCGGCCTGTACTTCGGCGCCAAGCACATCCGCGGAATTGAGATCAACCCGGCGATCTTCGAAGTCCTCACCGACAAGTTCGCCGAATTCACCGGCCATCTCGATCGTCAGCCCGGGGTGTCGCTGGTCAACGCCGAAGCCCGCAGCTACATCAATCATTCACCCGATCGCTACGACCTCGTCCAGATTTCGCTGATCGACACCTGGGCGGCCACGGCGGCCGGCGGCCTGACGCTCACCGAAAACCGCCTCTACACCGTGGAGGCGTGGGACGATTTCTACCGCGCGCTGAAGCCCGGCGGGATATTGTCGGTGTCGCGCTGGTACAATCCGGACAGCTACCGCGGCGAATTCTATCGGCTGGTGGCGATCGCGGCGAGCGCGCTCCAGCGCGACGGCGTGGCGGCGGCCGAGCTCAACCGGCATATCATCGCCCTGAACGTCGGCAACATCGTCACCGTGATCACCCGTCCCGACGCCTTCACCGATGCGCAATGGCAAGGCGCACGCGACAGACTCCTGGCGCAGGGCTTCAAGATACTGCTGGGGCCGGACGTCGCGTTCGACACTGTGACGTCAACGCTGCTGTCCGACAAGGCCGACGCGGCGTTCTTCGACTCGCTGCCAGAGAACGTCACCCCCTCGACCGACGACAAGCCGTTCTTCTTTTACACCTCGCGTCTCGGCGACCTCCTCGCGATGCCTTCGTCGATCTCGATGAACAACAACGCGGCGATCACCATGACCCGCTTGCTTCTCGTCGTGGCGCTTGGCGCCTGCGTCTACTACATCGTCCTTCCCTTCCTCCGTCTCTCCAGGCGCACGCCGCTGGCGACGCTGACGCCGCCGGTGGCCTATTTCAGCGCGATCGGCATGGGATTCATGCTAATCGAGATATCGCAGATGCAGCGGCTGATGGTGTTCCTCGGCCATCCCGTTTACGCGCTGGGCGTGGTGCTATTCACGATTCTCCTGTTCAGCGGGATCGGCAGCGCGACGGTCAGCGCCCAGGCGCCCCGGCCGGGCGCGCTGATCGCGCGGGTTGTCGCGCTGCTGGCCACGTTGACGGTGGCGGGGCTGCTGACGCCGCTGGTCACCACCTGGGCGCGGACCGAAGCGACCGACATGCGCATTCTGGCGTCAGTGCTGCTTCTTGCGCCGCCGGCGTTCTGCATGGGCATGATGTTCCCGCTCGGGTTGAGCCTGTGGCGGCGTCACACCGAGCTTCTGCCGTTCTTCTGGAGCGCCAATGGGATCACCTCGATGGCCGCCTCGGTGCTGGGCATGGCGCTGTCGATCGAATTCGGCATCGCCAGGACCTATGCGCTGGGCGCCTGCTTCTATGTCGTCTGCGCCTTGATGATCATCGTGAGCCGCGAGGCGAACCCGGTGGGCGCTTCGGCGACGAGGCCGGGCGCGGGACTAGGACTGGCCCGCCCGGGCGAGGGCGCCGCCGCGGCTGATCCGGTCGCCTCCTCGACCCAATCGGCATAGGGCGCGCTGGCCGACTGAGCTGGCCGCGGTTGGCTCGGACCGCCGTCAGGCGAGCATTTCGCGCAACGCCTGCCAAATCAGCATAAGGCCGATCAGGAACGTCAGCGCGTAGACGAGATTGTAGAATCGGTCGGCCGCCACCCGGCGCACCAGCCAGACCCCGCCGATCGTCGCGGCGATCGCCAGGGGAAACAGCGTCGCCGCCGCCGTCAGGTTGGCCCGGCTGAATTGCCCGAGCGCGAAATAGGGCGGCACTTTCAAAAGATTCGCGGCGGCGAAGAACATCGTCGCGGTTCCGGCGAACAAGCGGGGTGGCAGACCCTGCGGCATTACATAGACCTGAAACGGCGGCGACCCGGCGTGGCTGACGAAACTGGTGAAGCCGGCGAGCGCCCCCCAAAGCACCCCCGGCGCGATCTGCGCCTGCGAGCGCGTCGGCTCGCCGCCGCGCGCGCGGACTACCATGTAGCCGACGAAGCCGATCGAAATCACGCCGACCGCCATCCGGATCAGCGCCTCGTTGACGTCGGCGGCGAGCAGCCAGCCGGCGCCGATGCCGAGCAGCGAGGCGGGAATAAGGATCGCCAGATTGCGCGGCTCGAAATCGCGACGGAACGCCCACACACTGACCCAGTCCTGAACGATCAGGATCGGCAGCATGATCGCCGCCGCCCGCACCGGCGACATCGTCAGCGACAGAATCGGCATCGCCAGTGCGCTCAGGCCGGAAAAGCCGCCCTTGGAGAGTCCGACCAGGATGACCGCGGGAACCGCGGCGAGGTAAAAAGTCCAGTCCAGCGGCATCGCGGCGTGTTCATCCCGTTTCCCGCTTCGCCGGCTGGAAGCGCGCGCTTTTGCGCCTTGTGTTCGACTCAACGCGCGACGACAGTGTAGCGGCAAGATCGCGAGGCGGGAAACGCGAACAAGGTCGAGAGATTGCGGGCCATGCGACGGCCGCCAGGGAGGCGACGATGACCAGCCGCTACGCCGAAGTCTATGAAGAATGGCGCGCCGACCCGCAGGCCTTCTGGGGCAAGGCGGCGCGCGCGATCGACTGGATCAGGCCGCCGCAGCGGATCTTCGACGCCGACGCAGGGGTCTATGGCCGCTGGTTTCCCGACGCCGCCTGCAACACCTGCCACAACGCGCTGGACCGGCATGTCGCGGCGGGGCGCGGCGAGCGCGCCGCGATCCTCTACGACAGCCCGGTCGCCGGCGCCAAGCGGCGCATCAGCTATGCCGAGCTGCTCGACGAAGTCGCGACGCTCGCCGTCGTGCTCGGCGATTTCGGCGTCGTCAAGGGCGACCGGGTGATCGTCTACATGCCGATGATTCCCGAGGCGATCGTCGCGATGCTCGCCTGCGCGCGGATCGGGGCCGTTCACTCGGTGGTGTTCGGCGGCTTTGCGGCGAGAGAGCTGGCGACCCGCATCGACGACGCGCAGCCGAGGCTGGTGCTGACCGCTTCATGCGGCCTCGAGCCGGGACGCATCGTCAAATACAAGCCGTTGCTCGATGCGGCGATCGACCTCGCCCGTCACAAGCCGCAAGCCTGCCTCGTCGTGCAGCGATCGCAGAGCGAGGCCAGCCTCAGGGCGGGTCGCGATCATGACTGGGCGGCGACGATGGCCGCCGCGATGGCCGCAGGCCGACGCGCGCCCTGCGTCGAACTGGCGGCGGTGGATCCGCTCTACATCCTCTACACCTCAGGCACCACCGGAATCCCCAAGGGCGTGGTGCGCGACAACGGCGGCCATATGGTCGCGCTGCAATGGTCGATGGACAGCATCTACGGAGTCGGCCGCGACGAGACGTTCTGGACGGCCTCCGACATCGGCTGGGTGGTCGGCCATTCCTACATCGTCTACGCGCCGCTGCTGCGCGGCTGCGCGAGCGTGCTCTATGAGGGCAAGCCGGTCGGCACCCCGGACGCCGGCTCCTTCTGGCGCGTGATCGAGGAGCACGACGTCGCGGTGTTCTTCACCGCGCCGACCGCCCTTCGCGCGGTGCGGCGGGAGGACCCCGAGGGGGCGTTGCTGAAAAAATATCCGAACCGCCGCCTGCGCGCGCTGTTTCTGGCCGGCGAGCGCGCCGATCCCGACACCGTCGCCTGGGCCGAGCGCGTGCTCGGCGTTCCCGTCATCGACCATTGGTGGCAGACCGAGACCGGCTGGCCGATCGTCGCCAATCCGGCGGGGCTCGGCCTGCTGCCGTTCAAGCGAGGTTCGCCGACCGTGCCGATGCCCGGCTATGAAATCGCGGTGGTCGGCGAGGACGTGAGGCCGGTCGCCGACGGCGCGATGGGCTCGATCGTGATCAAGCTGCCGCTGCCGCCGGGCGCGCTGCCGACGTTGTATCGCCAGGACGCGCGCATGGTTGAATCCTACCTCGCGGAATTTCCGGGCTATTACAAAACCTCCGACGCCGGCTTTCGCGACGCCGACGGCTATCTGACCGTTCTCGGGCGCACCGATGACATCATCAATGTCGCGGGCCACCGGTTGTCGACCGGCGGCATGGAGGAGGTGCTGGCCTCCCATCCCGACGTGGCGGAATGCGCGGTGCTCGGGATCAACGATCCGATCAAGGGCGAGCAGCCGTGCGGCTTCATCGTCCTCAAGGCGGGCGTGGCGCGTTCGCCGGCGATCATCGAACAGGAGGTCGTCCAGCTGGTCCGCGACAAGATCGGCCCTGTCGCCGCGTTCAAGCTGGCGATCGTCGTCGATCGCCTGCCCAAGACCCGCTCGGGCAAGATCGTGCGCGGAACGATGAAGAAGATCGCCGACGGCGAGCCGTGGACGATGCCGGCGACGATCGACGACCCCGCCGCGCTCGATGAAATCGGCGCCGCGCTGAAGAAGAGAGGGATTTGACCGGACGGCTCGCTTCTCCCGCCTCCGGCGGGAGAAGGGAGCCGCGTCAGCCGGCGCTCTTGAGCTTGCCGAACACCGAATTGACGTCGATCTTCTCTTCCTTGGCCTTGGGCTTGATCGCGCCGAACACTTCGGCCTGGCTCTTGGGCGTCGGCTTGGCGGTCGTCACCTCGGCGGGCACCAGGGTCTGGCCGCGATCCTCCTCGACCTTCGGACGGTCCTTGGCGGCGCGGTTGACCTCGAAATCGAGGTCGATCTGCGAGCACAGGCCGAGGGTGACCGGATCCATCGGCTGCAGATTGGCCGAATTCCAGTGGTGGCGCTCGCGAATGGCCTGCAGCGTCGACTTGGTCGTGCCGACCAGGCGCATGATCTGCGCATCCTTCAATTCGGAATGGTTGCGCAGCAGCCACAGGATGGCGTTGGGCCGGTCCTGTCGGCGCGACAGCGGCGTATAGCGCGCGCCGCGCTGCTTCTTGAATTCGGGCAGGCGCACCTTGGCGACGGCGAGCGTCAGCCGGTGGTCGGAGTTTTTCTCGCCGTCGGCGATTTCCTCGCGGGTGAGTTGCCCCGAGGCGATCGGATCGTGGCCCTTGATGCCGGTCGCCACCTCGCCGTCGGCGATGCCTTTGACTTCGAGCGGATGCAGCTTGCAGAACTCGGCGATCTGATCGAACGTCAGCGATGTGTTTTCAACCAGCCAGACGGCCGTCGCCTTGGGCATCAGCGGCGCTTCGGTCATTGTCGTCTCCTAAAGTCTGAGGACACGCCGCCCCGGCCTGCGCCCGGGCGAGGCACAGCCTCAAATCGTTTCATCATGCGGGATTGGTTATATCCAAACATAGGCGAGCGAGCGGGGGAAAGCAATTGGCGGCGGCTCCGGCCAGTCCGTCCGCACCGAAAACTTTTGCGCCTTCAGGAGGGCCGGCCCGGAGGCCGCGCCTGTCTAGCCCGGCGTCCATGTCCATTCGAAGCCGTTGACCAGCACCTCCACTTCGCGCACCTCGCAAACCGAGGGATCGACATAGAACGTCATGTATTGACCGAGCGCGGCGACGATCGGCGGATCGAACGGCGGACGGGTCAGCGAGATTTTGGCGAATTCGCGTTGCGCTTCGGCGTTCTGGCTCGAACTCGGCGCGGCTCCACCCGGACCTTTTGCGAGCAGGGCGCTGGGGTCCTCGACATAGACCGGGCAATCGCCCTTGTTGACCGCGAAACTCGCCATCGAGAAATCCGGGGAGATCGGGGAGACTTCGATCGCCACCGTCGGCGCGCCGCCTGAGGCCTTGTTGTCCAGGGGTTTGACGGTGATTCTGACGGGCGGATATCCGGCTCCGGCGGGGGCTTCGACGTAGCGGGCGTTCGGGCCAGGTTTGAGCGGAAAAGCCGGGTGCGACGGCGCTTGTTTCGGCTCGCCCGCTGGAGACGTTTGATCGCGGTTGGACGCGCCGGCGCCGGCCTGCGCATCACGGCTCGGTTGCACCCCGGAATAGCCCTGATCGGCGGCAAGACCATACCAGCGCATCGCCTCGACATAGTTTCGCGCGACCCCTTGGCCATTGGCGTAGAGGGCGCCGAGTTTGGCCTGCGCCGGCGCATAGCCTTGCTCCGCCGCCAGCCGATACAGTTTCGCCGCCTCGATGTAGTTCTGATCGACGGTGGTCCCTTCGGCGAAAAGGTCGCCCAACGCATTCAGCGCCGGCGCGAAATTCTGATCCGACGCGAGCCGCAGCAGCCTTTGCCCTTCGACGTAGTCGATCCCGACGCCTTGACCGTGGATATACATGAGGCCGAGATTGGCTTGCGCGGGCGCCAGCCCCTGATCGGCGGCGAGCCGGTCCCATTTCGCGGCTTCCTTGTCGTCGCGCGCAACGCCTTGGCCGTTGAAGTAGAGCGAGCCGAGATTGACCTCGGCCAAGGCGAAATTCGCGTCCGCGGCTCTTCTGAAAAACGCCAACGCCTTGGCGAAATCCTTGTTTGCGTCATAGGCGCGCCCGAGCTGGTAGACGAGCCGCGCGTCGTTGGGCTCCTTGGCGACCGCGTCTTCGCAGGCGGGAATCGCCTTTGTCGGATCAATTTTATTGAAGGGCACGCCGGGCGCGCGGCTCTGCTTGTCGAAATCGCTCGCGGCGTAACGGTCGCAGTCGGTCACGTCCAGGGGTTGCGCCAGAATCGCCCGCGGCCCGGCGAGGAGGGCGAGACCGCCGAGCGCGGCGACGCCCAACACGTGCCTGATTTTGGCTCGCCAATGCATGGGTTGACAGCCGCGCTCCCGAGATGTTGTGCGAATTCTCACCGACGCCAAGTCTTAGCCCCGAAGCCCAGCGCAAGCCATGGCCGGAACCGCGAACCCGCAACCGCGTTCGCCGCGGCGTCGCGTCGCAGGGCGGCGGCAAGCCGCTGAAAAGCGAACGCCCTTGCGAATCGCGGGCGCGGACGTCACATGCCGGTCACGCCAAGCGTCGGTCGGCCGTCGCGAAAACTTGATAGGATGTGGTTTCGCGGAGGCGGTGTATGACCTATTTTCCCGCAGCGCGAACCGCTCCGCAAACGTGTCTTGAAAGGTGTTGGCCATGAAAATGACGGCTGTTCTTCTCGCGATCGTCGGCGCTTGCGCCTTGTCGGCGCCGCCCGCGCACGCGGTCGGCTGCCTCACGGGCGCGGTCGCCGGCGGAATCGCCGGGCACTATGCCGGTCACCACGCGGTCCTTGGCGCGATTGGCGGCTGCATCGCCGGCCATCACCTCAAGAAGGAACAGGAGAAAAAGCTGCAGGAGCAGGCCAACAAGCCGGCGCCGCCGCCGAGCGCCCCGGCGCCTGCCGCGCCGGCGCCCCAATAAGGCTACGCCGCGCTTGCGTCAGCGCGCTCGCCCGCCGCTCACTTCGTCCCGAACATGCGGTCGCCGGCGTCGCCGAGGCCCGGCACGATATAGCCGTGGTCGTTGAGCCGCTCGTCGATCGCCGCGGTCCAGATGCCGACGTCGGGATGGGCGTCATTGAAGCGTCGCACCCCTTCCGGCGCGGCGAGCAGGCAGACGAAGCGGATGTCCTTGACGCCGCGCTCTTTCAGCCGGTCGATCGCCGCGATCGCCGAGTTGCCGGTCGCCAGCATCGGGTCCATCACCACCACCAGCCGTTCGGCGACGTCGGCGGGCGCCTTGAAATAATACTCGACCGCCTGCAACGTTTCCGGATTGCGGTAGAGCCCGATGTGCGCGACGCGCGCCGAGGGCACGAGTTCGAGCATGCCGTCGAGGAAACCGACGCCGGCGCGCAGGATCGGCGCGAACACCAGCTTCTTGCCGGCGATCATCGGCGCCTTGGTGATGCCGAGCGGCGTCTCGATCTCGACCATTTCGATCGGCAGATCGCGCGTCACCTCGTAGCAAAGCAGCATGCCGATTTCGTTCAGCAACTGCCGGAAGCCCTTGGTCGAGCGCCTTTTGTCGCGCATCAGCGTGAGCTTGTGCTGGACCAGAGGATGGTCGACGACATGGGCGCCGGGCATCGCGAGCCTCCAACGGTGAAACTCTGCCGACCTTAGCCGAAGTGCAGCCGGCGCCGCGCCGTCGCGTTTCGCTTCGTCCCCAGCTTTCCGGCCGCCCCGGCGAACCGCGCCGGCTATTGACGGGGGTCGGCGGACTATGTCTTTTGGAGGCCTGATGGCGAGCGCTTTGACCCGGACTCCCCGCCGGAACTGGAACCTCCCGAACCTGCTGACTTATGGTCGGCTCGCGGCGGTGCCGCTGGTCGTCGCATTCCTGTTCTGGCCGGCCGAGTTCTGGGCGCGCTGGACCGCGCTGGCGATCTATTGCGCGGCCGCGATCACCGATTTCTTCGACGGCTATCTCGCGCGCGCCTGGTCGCAGCAATCCTCGCTCGGCCGCATGCTCGATCCGATCGCCGACAAACTGCTGGTTGCCGCCGCGCTGCTGATGCTGGTCGCCGACCGGACGATCGTCGGTTGGTCGCTATGGGCGGCCATCGTCATTCTCTGCCGCGAAATCCTGGTGTCGGGACTGCGCGAATATCTGGCCGAACTGCGCGTGTCGGTGCCGGTCAGCACGGTCGCCAAATGGAAGACCACGGCGCAGTTCGTCGCGCTCGGCTTTCTGATCGCCGGGCCGGCCGGCGCGGCGGTGATGCCGGGTTCGGCGACGATCGGCGTGGTCCTGCTGTGGATTGCGGCGATCCTGACGCTCTACACCGGCTGGGACTACATGAAGGCGAGCTACGATCATGTCGCCGACGAGTGAGCCTCGATGAAAGCGGTCTATTTCGCCTGGGTGCGCGAGCGCATCGGCAAGGCCGAGGAGGAGATTTCGCCGCCCGCCGACGTCGCGACGGTCGGCGAATTGATCGCCTGGCTGTCGCGGCGCGGCGAGGAATACGCCCACGCTTTCGAGAAGGCCGCGATCATCCGGACGGCGCTCGACCGCACGCATGTCAGGCATGATTCGCGGATCGCGGGGGCGCGCGAAATCGCATTCTTTCCGCCGATGACCGGCGGGTGACGGACAGGACATGGCGACGATCCGCGTGCAGGCCGAAGAGTTCGACGCCGCCGCCGAGGCCGCGGCGCTGACCCGCGGGCGCGCCGACGTCGGCGCGCTCGTCACCTTCGTCGGATTGTGCCGCGACGAGGGCGGCCGCCTTGCGCTCTTGGAAATCGAACACTACGCGGGAATGGCCGAGCAGGAAATTGCGCGCGTCGCGCATGAGGCCGAGGCGCGCTGGCCACTGCTTGGCGTGACGATCATCCACCGCTTCGGGACGCTTGCGCCGGGGGCGCCGATCGTGCTCGTCGTCACCGCCTCGGCGCATCGCGGCGCGGCCTTCGCGGCGGCCGACTTTCTGATGGACTATCTCAAGACGCGCGCGCCGTTCTGGAAGCGGGCGCATCGCCGCGACGGCGTCGTCGAAGAGTGGATCGAGGCCAAGCCGGCCGACGCGGAGGCGGCGGCGCGCTGGCGCGTCGCCGACTGACCGGCGCGGTCCTCACTCCGCAGCGCGGCGCGCGTTTGCGCCGGGCGCGTCGAGCGCCTGTTCGAGATCCTCGATCAGATCGTCGACGTCTTCGAGGCCGACCGAGAGCCGCACCATCCCCTCGCCGATGCCAAGATGGGCGCGCTGCTCCGGTTTCAGGCGCTGGTGGGTCGTCGTCGCGGGATGGGTCAGCAGGCTCTTGGCGTCGCCGAGATTGTTGGAAATGCTGATGATCGAGAGCGCGTTGGCCATCCCGAACGCGCCCGCCTTGCCGCCCTTCACGTCGAAGGTGACGAGCGTGCCGCCGCCGAGCATCTGCCGTTTGGCCAGCGCGGCCTGGGGATGATCGTCGCGGCCGGGGTAGAGCACCCGCGCCACGCCAGGATGGCCGGCGAGGTAGTCGGCGATCCGTTCGGCCGAGCGCATTTGCGCGGCGACGCGCACCGGCAGGGTCTCCAGCGATTTCAGCATCACCCAGGCGTTGAACGGCGACAGCGCCGGCCCGGTCTGGCGCAGATAATTGTGGATGTGCTCCTTGATGAACGCCTCGGAGGCGAGGATCACGCCGCCGAGAACCCGGCCCTGACCGTCGATATGCTTGGTCGCGGAATAGACCACGCAATCGGCGCCGAGCTGCAGCGGGCGCTGCAGCAGCGGGGTCGCGAACACGTTGTCGACGACCAGCGTCGCGCCATGTTCATGCACGATCTTCGCGACCTCGGCGATGTCGATGACCTCGAGCGTCGGGTTGGTCGGGCTTTCGAGAAAGGCCGTTTTGGTGTTGGGGCGCATCGCCGCGCGCCATTGCGCGAGGTCCGAGCCCTCGACAAGCGTCGAGGCGACGCCGAAGCGCGGCAGCAAATCCTCGACGACATAGAGACACGAACCGAACAGCGCCCTGGCGGCGACGATGTGGTCGCCCGCCTTGAGCTGGCCCATCAGCGCGGCGGCGACCGCCGCCATGCCGCTGGCGGTGGCGCGCGCCGCCTCGGCGCCTTCGAGCAGCGCCATGCGGCGTTCGAACATCGCAACCGTCGGATTGGCGAAACGCGAGTAGATGAAGCCGGGCTCGTCGCCTTTGAAGCGCGCCTCGGCCTGCTCCATCGTGTCGTAGAGATAGCCCTGGGTGAGGAACAGCGCTTCCGACATTTCGCCGAAGCTGGAGCGCAGCGAGCCGCCGTGCACGAGCTGCGTCGCGGCGCGCAGGGTCCGGGGGTCGCGGGTCTTGGACGTGGTCATCAAGCTCTCCTCGCGCGGCGGCGCGTCGCGGAGCGTCGGACCAGGGCGATTTGCTGAAAGCCCCGATCTTTTAGCCCCTTGTTTAGCGTGGCGGCAAGCCGATCGGCTCAAATGACCACGTAGAGGCACCATTTAGACCGGCGCGCGGCTTGGCGTCAATGGCGCGAGGCGGTAACAAGGTCGCACCGGCCAACCCCGCAGGTTTCGAGCCACCCATGACGGCGCCCCGACGCGAAGCGTCCCCCGATCTGTTCAATGACGCGGCGGTGCGCGACGACAGCTATTTCACCGATCGCTTCGGACTGTTCGCGCGCCAGGAAATTCGCGCGATGGCGCGCCGTCGCCTGATTCAGGCCTACAAGGCGATCGACGAATCGCAATATCAGCCGGCCAGCCTCGATCTGCGACTCGGCAAGGAAGCCTATCGCGTGCGCGCCAGTTTTCTGCCGGGCGTCAACCGCACGGTGAAGGAGCATCTCGACAGTCTCAATCCGGAACGCATGTCGCTGACGGGCGAGGGCGCGGTGCTCGAAAAGGGCATCGTCTATATCGCGCCGCTGATCGAACGGCTGGAACTGCTGCCCAGTCTTTCAGGCGCGGCCAATCCGAAGAGCTCCACCGGCCGGCTCGATATCTTCACGCGTCTGATTGTCGATCGCAGCGAGGCGTTCGACGATGTGCCGCTTGGGCTATCATGGCCCACTCTACGTTGAAATTTCGCCGCGCAGTTTCAGCGTGCGCGTGCGCGAAGGCTCGCGCCTCAACCAGATCCGGTTTCGCAGCCGCAATTCGAAACACAAGGACTCGCTCGACTTTGCGTTGAAGGATGATGAAATCAAGGAGCGCCACGCCGCCACGCCGCTGGTCGACGGCGATCTCGCTGTGCGCGAAGGCCTGATCGTCCGCGTGGCTCTGCGGGGCACCGCTGGCCAGATTGTTGGATACCGCGCGCAGAAGAACGGCGATATTATCGACGTCGATCGCCCCAATTTCTATCCCTCCGGGGAATTCTGGGAGCCAATTCGCGCGCGCGCGGATGGACGCCTTATCCTCGACCCGGATGAATTTTACATCCTCGCATCCCGTGAGAAAATGCAAATCCCTGCCGACCTCGCCGCGGAAATGGCCCCGATTGATCCTGCCATTGGGGAGTTTCGCGTGCACTATGCAGGTTTCTTCGATCCGGGCTTCGGCCAGGGACCGAGTGGCCGCCCCAGTGCGCAAGCGGTGCTTGAGGTGCGCAGCCGGGACGTGCCGTTTCTTCTGGAAGACGGTCAGCCCGTCGGCCGGCTGATATTTGAGCAACTGCGCGACAAGGCCGACGAACTCTATGGCGCGACGGCAGTCTCGAACTACCAAGGACAGAGCCTGAAACTATCCAAGCACTTTCGCGACTTCGACGCGTCTTGAAGGCGCCTCGTCAGCAGGCGCGCGCCCATTGCCATCCGGCCGGACCCCAGACGCGGCGCCAGCACGGGCCATAGCCGCCCGCGTAGTAGCCTGGTCCTCCATAGTAGGCCGGCGCGTAGCCGTAATAGCCCGGTCCGTAGTAGGGCGGGCCGCCCACGGCGCGGCCGACGCCGACGAACGGGGCGGCGACAATGCCGGTGGCCAGCGCGCCGGCGGCGCCGACGATGGCGAACGGACCCCAGCCGCAGCCCCATCCGCAGCCCCAGCGGCGCCACCACACCTTGTCGATCTGCGCGGCGGCGACCGATTGCTTGAGCGTGGGCGCGGCGAGCGTGAAAGCCGGCGCGGGGTCGATCGAGACGGTCACCATCGCCGCGCTGGCGAGAACGGCCGACAACCGGCCTATCCATTGACGTGACAGCATTGAATTCCTCCGGGGCGGTCAAACCATGGGTGGAACATGAACCGAATACGCGTCAGCATTGTCGTCAGCAATCGCGCGGATTTCACGCGAGATGCACACCCACAATGCGCGCTGGAAATGGACTTTTCTGTGGCGGATCGTGCTCGACGAAGGCTGGCTGGCGGTGCGCCTTTACGGGTTCGACAGCTCCGCGCAGTTCCTTCGCCCCGAAGCGACGCAGTTGAGGGCGTCATTGGCGGCCGTCAGCTTGTTGAACAGCCAGACGCCGAATGCGAGGAGCAGGACGACAATGACGATCGCCGCGATGTTCGCGCGATTGCTGTCATCCTCGGGCGGCTTGTGCGGCACTGACATCGTGAGGCTTCGGTACGGGAGCGGGGCGAGAGGGATCTAAGCCAAAACGACGCGTCGAGGCTATTGGCGTTCGTTTGCGAACGCCACCATTTCCAGCCGAGCAGCACAATGCGTTGTCCCCAGATCGCGACCGGGCGATGAACGCGGGGCGCGTCGTTCCCCGTGCTGATGCCGGACAGCCGCCTGAAATGCCCGCGCTGCGGATCGCGCCGCGCCGCGTCGCTGTTCGACCTGCCGGGCACTTCGTTGGCGAAGCGCGCCTAATCGCTGAGCCGGTATCGGTCGGCGGTCTTCAGCTTCTCGATCTCGCCGAGGATTCGGCCGACTTCCGTCCGAAGCATCGCGCGGTCGTCCTCGTGGACCTCCTGGATTACCGCGCTCTGTAACCTGGACCGCGCGTCTTGCAGCGCCATTTCCAGGCAGGCGAGCTGATGGGGAATGGGCGATCCGGTGTGTCGAAACCCAGCCATTGCCCGCATCGCATTCTCCCCCGTCTTGTTGAAGATGCCCAAAAACTCGCCACGCCTTCGTCAGTTCCGCCAGTTGGCAAAAATCTCTTGCAACTGTCGTGCCGCGATGCGGAGCGTCGTGCTGTTGTTCGATCTCCCGGCGAGCCCGCTGGCCAAACGGGCTTGAACCGCGCGCGGTCCTCTCATATGGTCCGCGTCACTGCGGACTTTGACGGGGCAAGAGACTGAAAAGAGACTTTGAGGGCCGGCGGCGCTCTCAAGTCTTTGCGATGCGGGCGTAGTTCAATGGTAGAACGGAAGCTTCCCAAGCTTCATACGAGGGTTCGATTCCCTTCGCCCGCTCCACTCCGACACGCTCAGGCTGAATGATGATCCGGCGCGGCCGGTCGTTCGCGGCGCGCGGCTCCCGGCGCCGGGTGGTCGGCGCGTCGATGGTCGCAGGGGCGCTCCGGTCTGGCGCCTCGCCTGCGACCTCGTCGTTTGTCGCCGCTGCCTGAGCAGCGGCGCCTTGTTCAAAGCCGGTCAAACGCTGCGACGGCCAAGGCATTTGCGCACGAAGGCGTGCATCTGCCCGGTGCGCCAGGCGATCCCCAGCCGGTGCCCCTTGTGGCGGCAGACCATCCGCGAGGCCAGCGCCGGCCGCTTGGCGCGCACGCAGGCCAGCACCGCGTGCCGGCGCGCGCCGCCGCTAAGGCCCTCCGCCATCGCCCGGCTTCGGCAGCTCATGATGATCGCCCGGCCGCCCCTGTGTTGCCGCATCGGCTTGACGACCGGCGCGCCTTCGGCGCCTGGGGGCGGCATCATCGTCTCGCCCGGGGCGGGCGCGCCGGGCGGCGGCGCTTCGGTCTGGGCCATGACCGACGTGCATGTCATACTCAGGGCCAGGATACCGGCCACCAGCGTTTCTCTGAACATTTGAGCATCCTTTTCTGGTTCGGCCGAGCGCCGAAATCGCGCATTCGTCGAGCGCATGCCTTGCTTATGAGGCCCAGAAAATGAACTCGGGCTGAACAGCCGCCGGCGTTGCGCGGCCTGGTCAGGCGCGCGTTCCGGCTCTGTCGAGCAATGGTTTGAGGCGGCGACGGCGAGCGATCGTCGCCGCCGCCGGTCACCCGGAGCCGCTGACCGGCGGTCTACGGCTGGTCGCGGATGCACCGATATTGCTGCGCGTTGGGGAACGCCACGGACTGCATTCCTTGCGGACAGGGTCCGTGGTCAAGAAACGCCGGCAACGGTCCGACATATTTCGGGGCGAGCCCTCTTTCCTGTAGAAGCACCCCGGTGGGATCATCCGCGAAAGCGCTTCCCGACGCCAGGAGCAACGCGAGAACGGCGCCGAATTTCAACACGTGACTGGTCATCTTTCTTCTCCTCCGCCACTTCGAGCAACGAAAAATATTACGCGGAAGAACGGCGTTAGTTGGGACGATCGCGGAAATTTGTACACGCCGGCGATCGCGGTTACGGGCTGGCGCCTGACGCCCGTGCGATCTCCCGGGCGGTTCGACCCCATACAACGACATCCGCCGCGCCCGCCGCGATCGCCAGGCCAAGGGCGAACCACATCGCCCGTCTGACGAACGACAGAACGAGCGCGGGAAGCACCAGGAACAGCGCGATCGCGGTCATCGGGATCATCGCGATGACTTCCAGGCCGCTCCCGTTGAGATCGGTGTGCTGCTTGATCGCGTAGATCGTGTAGAGCCAGAAAAGCACCTCCGCCGCGACGATCGCCGTCGTCGCCAGTCGCGTGAGCCGGAGTTTGGGACGAATTGACGCTCGCGCATTGGTTGGCAAGATTTCGCCGCTCCCGATGGGATCGATTTCCGGTCGCGAACCATAGTCGAGAGGATTGGCGAACGCCACGCGACAGCGCGCGCGGTGCGAGCCGGCCGGTTTCGCTGCGTCCCAGAGCCGGATCGACATACTCCCGCCGGGCGGACGAGGGGCCGCGCGGGCCCGCGCGACAAAAGCCCGCAGGCGCGGTTGACGCTTGCCCGGACGTCGAAACCGGGGAACAATGGCGCACAAATAACATAACGTCGGGCCGATGCAGGCCACCGGGAGAGCGTCCAATGAAGCTGAAGATCGCCTGCGTTCTGGGCGCCAGCCTGCTGGCGAGCGTCGCCCTGGCCGATGACAAGGTCGTCAAGATCGGCTCCCTGAGCGACCAGTCGAGCCTCTACGCCGACGTCGGCGGCCCCGGCTCGACCCTCGCCGCGCAAATGGCGGTCGAGGACAGTGGCCTGACGAAGAAGGGCTGGACCGTCGACGTCGTGTCCGGCGACCACCAGAACAAGCCGGATATTGGCGCTGGCATCGCGCGCAAATGGTTCGACGAAGACAAGGTGGACGTGATCGTCGACGTGCCCAATTCCGGGGTCGGCCTGGCGGTCGCCGCGGTCGCCAGGGAAAAGAACGGCGCATATCTCAATTCCGGCGCCGCGTCGTCGGACCTCACCGGCAAGGCCTGCACCCCGAATACGATCCACTGGACCTACGACACCTATGCGCTCGCCAACGGCACCGGCAAGGCGGTGGTCAAGGCCGGCGGCGACAGCTGGTATTTCCTCACCGCCGACTACGCGTTCGGCCATGCGCTGCAGCGCGACACTTCGGCGGTGGTCGAGGCGAACGGCGGCAAGGTGGTCGGCAGCGTCAACGTGCCGCTCAACACGCCCGATTTCTCGTCCTTCCTGTTGCAGGCGCAATCCTCGAAGGCCAAGATCATCGGCCTCGCCAACGCCGGCGGCGACACCACCAATTCGATCAAGCAGGCGCATGAGTTTGGCATCGTCGCGGGGGGACAGAAGCTGGCGGCGCTGCTGCTGTTCATCACCGACGTCAATTCGCTCGGCCTCGACGTCGCGCAGGGCCTGGAGCTGACCAGCGCGTTCTACTGGGACATGAACGACGGGACTCGCGCCTTCTCCAAGCGGTTCGCCGAGCGCATGAAGAACCATGCGATGCCGACAATGGTTCAAGCGGGCGTCTATTCGTCGGTGATCCACTATCTCAAAGCGCTTGAGGCGTTCGGCGGCAACCCGCACGACGGCGCCAAGGTGATAGCCAAGATGAAGGAAATGCCGACCGACGACCCGTTGTTCGGCAAGGGCGCGATCCGCGCTGACGGCCGCAAGATTCATCCGGTCTATCTGTTCGAGGTGAAGTCGCCGGCCGAATCGAAATATCCGTGGGACTATTTCAAGCTGGTCGCGACGATCCCCGCCGACGAGGCATTCCGTCCGCTCGCTCAAAGCGAGTGCCCGCTGATCAAGAAATAACCGCGCCGCGCGGGCGCTCAACGCGTGGTCGTTCGCGCGGCCGAGAATATCTCTTCGAGGTCCGCCGCAGGCTCGCTCCGCGGCTCCATGCGCAACCGCTGCTCGACATGCAGGAAGTGGCGCTGCGACAGCTCGATCGCGCGCGCCGCGTCCCTGGCGCGCAGCGCCTGGGTGATCGCGCCGTGTTCGTCGACCGCGCAGATCGACTGGCTGGCCGGCTCATAGACCGAGACCATCACTGAAGACCGGCTGAGCAGATCGCGCAGGAAGCGCGACAATTCCGGATTGCCCAGCGCATCGACCAGGTGGAGGTGAAAGGCGCCGGACAGCCGCACTGATTCGGCGCGATCGCCGCGCCGCGCAGCCAATCTCTCCTCGGTGAGATGCGCATCGAGGATCGCCAGAATGGACTCGTCGAGGATGTTGACGAGTTGCACGATCACCCCGGCCTCCAGCACGCGGTGCGCCTCATAGATGCGGCGCACCTCGTCGATCGTCGGCTGCGGCACGCGGGCGCCGCGGTTGGGCACGATCTCGAGCCGCCGCTCGGCGGCGAGGCGGTGCAACACCTTGCGCACGCGCTCGCGCGAAGCCCCGAACAGCTCGGCGAGGCGATGCTCGGGAAGCTTGGCGCCGGCTTTCAACCGGCCCTGCAGGATCGCGCCGGCGATCGCCGCGTGGATCGTCTGATCGGTATGGGGCGCCGCCTTGGGCGGCCGCCTGCGTGGGCGACGCGCGAGCCTTGCCGGGACCTCTCCCGCCATTTCCTCATCCATGGTCTTTACGCTGCTCCGAAAATGTGCACAAACATAGCAAATATTGTGCACACTGTGGCGCGCCAGCGCCGGCGATCGTCAGATGACCATCCGATAGCGCATTGCGAAACAACGATCAAATGGAACTGTGCACAATTGGCCTGGGGCTTGCATTTGGCGATCGGGGGCGTGAGCCTCGCAACGAGGGGAGAGAGTGATGAACCTGCACAGTCTTTCGCGCCGAAGCATCCTGAAAGCGGGCGGCGCTTTGGTCGGGGCGGTCGCCATGCCGGCCGTCGTCCGGGCCGATCCGAAAGAAATCGTGGTCGGCGGCCCCGCCGGCGCCGCCAAATATTTCAACGCCGACCTGTTCCCGGTCCTCGAAAAGAAACTCGACATCAAGATCCTCTACGAAGGGCAGCAACTCGCTCACCAACCTGCAAAAGATGCGCGCCGACAAGGCGGCGCCGAAAATGTCGGTCGTCATCATGGACGATCCTGTGATGATCCCCGCGGCGGCGGACGGCCTGATCACGCCGATGTCGCCAAAAGCCATTCCCAATCTCGACAAGCTCGTCGCCGGCATCGATCCATCGCGACGGCCTGTGGGCGAACTATCAGAAGCCGTGGGCGGGCATCGCCTTCTCGACGACAAAGGTGCCGGGCGGCCCGAAGAGCTGGGCCGATCTGTGGGACGCCCAATATGCGCAGAAGATCATCGTGCCATCCATTCAGAATACTGAAGGATTCTGGAACCTGCTGGTCGCCGCGCACCTGGAAACCGGCAAGCCCTATGCCAGGAGGCGCAATATGAAATCGACGCGGGCTTCAGAAATTGAAAACTCTGAAGCCGAATCTGCTGAACGTCTACACCAACGCGCCGCAGGCGATCAATCTGCTGGAGCAGGGCGAAGCCTGGATGATCGGCGGGCAGTTCTCGGCCTACACGCTGATCCGCAAGGCGGCCGGTTCGCCGGTCGACCTGGCGGTGCCATCGGACGGCGCTTTCGCGATGCCTTCAGGGATCGCCAAGGTGACGGGCGGCCCGGCCGGCGATCTCGCCGACGCGTTCATCGACGCGATGCTCGGGACCGAGGCGCAATCAATTCTGGCGACCAAGGCCTTTGTCGCGCCGACCAATCCGGCCGCGCCCAAGCCCGAAGGCTTTCCGGATGGCGCCGCGCTGTTCGCGCCCGACTGGGCGTTCGTCGCCAAGGAGCGCGGCGGCTGGGTGGATCGCTGGGACAAGGAAATGTCGTGAGCGATGACCGCAGCCGGCGTCCCGCACCTCGACATTCGCCGCGTCTCCAAGCGCTTCGGCGCCGCGACCGTGCTCGATCGCATCGATCTGACGGTCGCGCGCGGCGAACTCGTCACGTTGCTGGGGCCGTCGGGCTGCGGCAAGACCACCTTGCTGCGCCTGGTCGCCGGGCTGGACCGCGCCCGACGCGGGGCGCGCGTCGAACTGGCGGGTCGCGACATCACCCGCGCGCCGCCGCACCGGCGCAACGTCGGCGTCGTGTTCCAGTACTACGCGCTGTTTCCGCATCTCACCGTCGCCGGCAATGTCGGCTTCGGCCTGAAGTCGCGTGGCCTGCCCGGCGCCGCAAATCGACGCGGCGGTGGCGCGCGCCCTGTCGATCTGGTCCATCTCGGAGACTTCGGCGATCGTCCGAATCGCCGCGCTGTCGGGAGGCCAGCAGCAGCGCGTCGCGCTGGCCAGCGCGATCGCGGTCGAGCCGGATGTCGTGCTGTTCGACGAAGCGCTTTCGCGCGCTCGACCGCAAGCTTCGCGAAGAAATGCAGATCGAGCTGCGGCGGCTGCTGCGCCAGATCGGCGCGACGGCGATCTTCGTCACCCACGACCAGGATGAGGCGCTGACCATGTCAGACCGCGTCGCGGTGATGTATCGCGGGCGGATCGAACAGTTCGCCGAGCCGCAAATCGTCTACGCGCGCCCGGCGAGCCTGTTCACCCTCGGGTTCGTTGGTCTGTCGACGCGCGTCAACGGCCGGGTCGCCGCCGCTGGCGACGGGCGCGTCGAGGTCGACACCGAAATCGGCCGGCTGACGGCGATCGGCAATTTTCACGTGGGTTCGCCCGTCGTCGTCGCGGCGCGGCCCGAGCAGTTGCGGCCGGACTCGGGAGGCGGCGGCAATTCCGCGGCGGGGCGGATCCGTTCGACTGTGTTTCGCGGCTCGCAACTCGCTCGTCGAGGTCGAAGCCGGCGCGTCGACGATCCTGCTGGCGCAGATTCCCAGCGATGAGGGCGCGCCCGCGCGGGCGGGCGAGACAATCAGGCTCGCGTGGCCGATCGCCGAGACGTTCGCATTTCCGGCGCCGGAGACCGCGTCATGACCGACGCTGTCGCTCCCGCCGCCACGCCGGCGGCGACTCTTGATCGCGAGCGGCTGCGGGCCGTAGCCTTCCTTGCGCCGACGGCGCTGTTTCTGCTGGCCGCGTTCGTCATACCGCTGGTCCTGCTGCTCGGGGTCAGCGCGCGCGGCCCCGAGGGTCTGTCGTTCGACGCCTACGCTCGGTTGCTCGGCGACGACTACTACCGGCGCGTCATCTGGAACTCCCTGCGGCTCGGCCTTGCTCACGACCATCTTCACGCTGGCGATCGGCTATCCCGCCGCATTCGCTTTGGCGCGGGCGCGCGGCCTGTTGCGCAGCGTGCTGTTGAGCAGTCTGTTCCTGCCGCTGGCGGCGAGCGTGATCGTCAAGGCGTTCGCCTGGACCATTCTGCTGCGCAGCGACGGCGTCGTGAACCGCATCCTGCTGGCGACCGGCCTCGTCCACGCGCCGATCCGCATGATCTTCACCGAGACGGCGCTGATCGTCGGCTCGGTGAATATTTTCCTGCCGTTCATGATCCTGCCGATCTACGCCGTCGTGACCCAGACTCGACCCGCGACTTCCCGAGGCCGCCGCGACGCTCGGCGCGCGCGCCGGTCGCCGCGTTCCTCGGGTCATCGCGCCGCTCACCCTGCCAGGCGTGATCGCCGGCGTGGCGTTGGTGTTTTCGCTGTCGGTCTCGGCCTATGTTGTGCCGACCCTGCTGATCGGTGAGAGCTATCCGACGCTCGCCTCGACAATCGCCAAAGCCTATCCTGCTCGCGCAACGAGCCGGCGTTCGGCGCGGCCGCCGGCGTCGTCCTGCTGGCGATCGCACTGACCGTCGTCACGCTGAGCGCCCGTCTCGCGAGCCGGGAGGGCGGCCGATGAGCGCGCGGATCGCCATCGCCGGCGCCTGGACCTGCGCCGCGGCGGCGATGGTGTTCCTGTTGTCGCCGTTGCTGGTGATCGCCGCCGCGAGCTTCTCGCCGACGCCGGTGTTCGATCTGCCGGTCGGCGGGGCGTCGTTGCGCTGGTACGCGAGGATCGGCGCGCTCGACGGATTCTGGCCGGCGCTTTCGCTGTCGCTGCAAATCGCGTTGCTCGCGACTGCGCTGTCGCTCGGTGCTCGGCACGCTCGCGGCGATCGCGCTCGCGCGCGGCGCCCTTCCCGGCGCGCCCTCCATCGCCGCCGCGCTCGTCTCGCCGCTGATGATGCCGGGCCTCGTGCTCGGAATCGCGCTGCTGCAATATTTCCGGGCGATCGGCTTCAACGCGACATGGAGCGCGCTGCTGGTCGCCCATGTCGTGGTGACCCTTCCGTATGTCGCGCGCACGATGATTGCCGGCGATGGCGCGGTTCGACTTCACCTTGATGGAGGCCGCGCAGAACGCTCGGCTGCACCTACGCGCAGGCGATACGGCGGGTGATGATCCCCGCGCTCGCGCCGTCGTTCCTGGTCGCCTCGCTGTTCGCCTTTCTCGCTTCGTTCGACAACTACCCCGTGTCGATTTTCCTGACCGACGCGCGCGTCAAGACGCTGCCGATCAAGATGCTGCAATATATCGACGAGGCGCCGGACCCGACGCTGGCCGCCCTGTCGACGCTGATCCTGCTGGCGACGGTCGTCTTGCTGATCGCGAGCGACCGATTGTTCGGCCTGCACCGCATGGCCGGAACCGGAGACTGACGACGATGACCTTCGAGCCGCGCCTCAGTTCGGGCAAACGCGACTTTCTCGGCTATGCCGGCGCGCCGCCCGATCCGCGCTGGCCTGGCGGAGCCAAAGTGGCGCTGTCGTTCGTCCTTAACTTCGAGGAAGGCGCGGAATTCTCGGTGTCGGAGGGCGACGCGGTCAACGAAGCGGTCTACGAGGTCAACGATCGGCTCGACGGGCCGGATCCGTGCATCGAAAGCCATTTCGAATATGGCGCGCGCGCCGGCTGGTGGCGGATCATGGATTTGTTCGACGCCTACGGGGTCAAGGCGACCGTCAGCGCGTGCGGACGCGCGGTCGAGCGTTCGCCCGCGCTCGCCCGCGACGCGGCGGCGCGCGGTCACGAAGTGGCGGCGCACGGCTGGCGCTGGGAGAGCCACGCCGGGATGGACGAAGCCGCCGAGCGCAAGGCGATCGCCCGGACCGTCGCGGCGATCGCCGAAGCGACCGGCGCGCGGCCGGTCGGCTGGCACACTCGCTCGGCGACCTCGCCGAACACCCGCCGTCTTCTGGTCGAGGAGGGCGGCTTTCTCTACGACTGCGACGCCTACAACGACGATCTGCCGTACTTTCTGTCGGTGTCCGGGCGTCGCCACCTCGTGCTGCCCTACGCCTTCGACACCAATGACATGCATTTCCACCACACCCAACGCTTTCGCGGCGCGGATTTCGCGGACTATGTGATCGCCGCCTTCGACTGGCTGGCGCGCGAAGGCGAGCGCGCGCCCAAGATGATGTCGGTTGGGCTTCACTTGCGGATGATCGGGCGGCCCGGCCGGATTGGCGCCCTCGAGGCCATCCTGCGTCACGTCACCCAGGGCGAGGTCGCCTGGATCGCCACCCGCGCGGCGATCGCCCGCCACTGGCTCGGCGTCTTTGCCGAGGCGGCGCGGTGACGCGGCGTATCCTTCTCGTCAACCCCAACACGTCGCACGTGGTCACCGGCTTGCTGGCGGCGGAGGCGCGACGCATCGCCGGGCAGTCCGCCGAAATCGAGGCGATCACCGCGCCATTCGGATCGGCGTCGCTGGAATGCCGCGCCGAGCTTGTCATCGCCGCCCATGCGGTGCTGCAGGCGATCGCCTCGCGTGAAGATTGCGACGCGGCGGTGATCGGCGCGTTCGGCGACCCCGGTCTGGCGGCGGCGCGTGAAGTCGCCCGTGTGCCGGTGTTCGGGCTCGGCCAGTCGGGGCTGCGCGCCGCCGCCGCCAAAGGGCGCCGGTTCGCGATCGTCACGATTGGCGAGCGGCTGCGCCTGGACATCGAGGCGATGGTCGCCGCCCGCGGGTTGTCCGGGCAACTGACGACGATCCGCTTCCTCGGCGGATCGGTGCTCGAGGTCGCGGAGCACCGGGCGGCTTTCCTCGAGGCGATCGCTGCGGCCGCCAACGCCTGCGCCCAGGACAACGGCGCGCAAAGCGTGCTGCTTGGCGGCGCGCCGTTCGCCGGCGTTCCGCGCGAGCTCGCCGGCCGCGTCGCGGTCCCGCTGTTCGACGGCCTCGCCAGCGCGATCGAGGAGGCGATGCGGGCGCCGAGCGCGCGCGCCGATGCGGTGTCGTCGGACGCGGCGCTGCGAAAGGCGATGCCGGGCGTGGCCGGGCCGCTCGCGAGACGCATCCGCGAGTTTCTGGGACGGGGTTAGAGAAGGTTCTCGCCGTCCTCCTCAAAAAGCGCGAGGTCCGCCTCGATCTGCTCCATATGTTCGCCGCCGGCCATGAGATTGAGCACCTCTTCGCGGCTCTTTTCGCCGCGATTGAAGGCGGCCGATACGGCGCCTTGGTTCAGGACGACGAAATGGTCGCCGACCAGCATCGCATGGCGCGCATTGTGCGTGATGAACACGATGCCGATGCCCTTCGCGCGCACTGTCTTCACCAAAGTCAGCACCTTGGCGGCTTCCTTCACGCCGAGCGCCGAAGTCGGTTCGTCGAGAATGAGAATCCTCGCGCCAAAATACATCGCCCGGGCGATCGCGATCACCTGTCGTTCGCCGCCCGAAAGCGTGCCGACCAGTTGATCGCCGTTGGTGACGCGCGTCAGCCCGAAGCTGCGGATTTGCGCGAGCGCGATCGCCTCGGCCTTGGCGATGTCGAACAAGCGGATCGGACCCCAGCCTTTGGTCGGCTCGGCGCCGAGAAAGAAATTTCGCGTGACGCTCATCAACGGGATGGTTCCGACCTCCTGATGGACCGTCGCCACGCCAAGATTGCGCGCCTCGCGCGGACTCGAAAGACGCCTCTGCGCGCCGTCGATGAACACGGCGCCGGAACTGGGAGGATGGAAGCCCGACAGGATTTTGATCAGCGTCGACTTGCCCGCGCCGTTGTCGCCGAGCAGACACAGAACGGAGCCGGGATAGACCGATATCGAGACGTCATTCAGCGCCTGGACGCCAGCGAAGCCCTTCGACACGTTTCGCAATTCGATGAGGGGCGCGCGCTCCGCCATCTCCCGCGCCTAGTTCGCGCTCAGCGCGAGGCGCCGGAAGTAGCTGTTGGCGAGGACCGCCGCCAGAAGAAGGCCGCCGAGGATCAGCAGCAGCCAGTCGGTGTTCCAGCCGGTGTAGAAAATGCCGACGCTGATCACGCCGTAGATCACCGAGCCGAAAAACAGGCCAAGCGGCGAGCCATATCCTCCGCCGAGCAAGACGCCGCCGATGACCGCGGCGATCGGCGCCTGAAAGACATAGCCCTGACCGTTGGCCGCGTTGCCGGAATGAAACTCGATGGCCTGGATGGCGCCGACCAGCGTGGCGGCGACGGCCGTCGTGGTGAACAGAGTGATCTTGACCAGCGACGTCGGGACGCCGGCGCCGCGCGCCGCGACGAGGTTGCCGCCCGTCGCGTAAATCCAGTTGCCGAACGGCGTGCGCGTCAGCACGACCATCGCCGCCAGCGTCAGGCCGACCCACCACAGGATCGCAATGTTGGCCTGGCCCCATTGGCTGGCGAACAGGAAGTCGACGCCCGGAGTTGTCAACATCGAGGACGAAGTGGTGTTGGTCAGCAAGCGTGAAAAGCCCAGCGCCGCGCCGACGATTGCGTAATTGGTGGCGAGCGTGACGATGAACGACGGCAGACCGGTGCGAACGACGATGAGGCCGTTGATGACGCCAACCAGCCCGCCAAAAATGAAGACGGCGGCCAGCATCGCCCATGGGTTGACCCCATAGTGGTTTGTCCCGATCGCGAGAATGATCGAAGTCGCGCCGATCACCGAACCGATCGACAGGTCGAACTCGCCGGCGATCATCAGCAGCCCGATGGCGAGCGCCATGATGCCCAGTTCCGCCGACGTGTCCAGCCAGGCGGCCGTCCCGTCGAGCGAAACAAAATTCGCCTTCCACGCAGCGATCGCGAAGAACAGATAGACGGCGAGTGCGGCGAAGAACGCGCCGGCCTCCGGCCGGTCGATCAGCCGACGCATCGGCGAGCGGCGGCGCGCCGGTTTGGGAGCCGCGGCGTCGGGGTGCGACAGACGATCGTTCATCGGGCGGCGTTCCGCGAAATCGGCGACAAAAGGGCCGGCGAGACCTGGCTCGCCGACCCTTGTTCGATTGGGCTCGACCGCCAGACGCCCCGCCGGATCCATGATGCCGGTCTATTCGACGCCGCGATAGCCGGAATATTCCTTGTTGATGTCGATGATATGCTGCGCGTCCTTCTGCGTGATGAAATGCGGCGCGGCGAAAATCGGCTGGGCCGGCAGCATGTCGAATTTCGCTTTCTGATAGGCCATGGTGAGGCCGAAATAACCGTCGAGATAGCCCTGCAAATCGACGTCGAACAACACCTTGCCGTCGCGCACCGCCTCGAGAACCTGCCGCGAAAGGGTCAGTCCGCCGATCTTGATCTTGCCTTCGCGGCCCGCTTCCGCGGTCGCCCGCACCGCCACCTGCACCTGGGTCGGCCCCAGCGCGTAGATGCCGTCGATCGCCGTGTCCGCCTGCAGCGCGCCCTTGATCGCTTGCAGATTGACCTGCTGGTTCTGGGTGTCCTGGAGCGGAATGGTGATCGTCTTGGCCTCGCCGCCGCCGGCTTTCACGGCGTCGACATAGCCCTGGCACATCGCCTCCAGCGCCGGATTGCCGGGGACCTGGTTGACGCACAAGCCGTGTTTCACGCCCGCCTTGCTCTCCATCTCGCCGGCCTGACTGCCGACGGCGCGCGAGTCGTAGCCGACATAGGCGAGCCCGCCGACCTCGCGCCACGATTCATAGCCGCCGTCCATGATGATGACGGGAATGCCGGAATCGGCGGCCTTCTTGATCTGCGGCCCCATCGAATCCGGGAAAAAGTCGGAGACCACGAGCACGTCGGGCCGCCGCGCCGCCGCCTGCTGGACCAGACGCGCCAGGTCGGCCTGGACGTTGTTGAAATCCTGGATGGTCGAATATTGATATTCGATGCCGAGCGCCTTTGCGGCGTCGTCGGCGCCCTTTTTCAAGGGGCCGAAGAACGGTTCGATCAGAGGCCCCGAAACCACGATGATCACCGGATCCTTCGCCTCTGCCGAACTCGGCAAGCCGGACGCCGCGAAGGCCGCGAGCGCCGCGGCGACGACGAATTTGCTCATGTCTCCCTCCCTTGTCGATCCGTTATGTTGACGTCAACAATATTGGCGCAATGCGCGCCTGTCAACGTCTCAGGACGATTGCCGCCGGAGGCTTCAGGCTGATGAGGTTCGCGGGCTTCGCGCGGCGCCGGCCGACCCTTACGATGCGGCTCGCGGCGCCCGGATCGTCCGTTCCGCGCCGAGCCCGACGGCCGGCGGTTGATCGCACGATTCGCGCAAGATGACTTCGGAGCGCACCGTCGCCGAGCGCGCCGGCTGCGACTCGTCGGCGAGGCGGGCGAGCAGCATTTCGGCGGCCTGCGTTCCGACGCGCTGCATGTCGCGCCAGATCACCGTCAGCGGTGGATCGACGATGCTGGACATGAACCCTTCGTCCGACCCGACCAACGAAATATCCCTGGGAATGCGCAAGCCCGCCTCCCTGATCGCCCGCAAAGCGCCGAAGGTCAGTTGATCGGCCGCGACGATCAGCGCCGTCGGCGGGTTCGGCATTTTCAACAGCTCCAACGCCGCCTGATGGCCGTTGGACGATATCTGATGCCGAAGGCGAATCAGCGACGGGTCCTGACGAATCCCCATTTCCTGAAGAGCCTCGTTGAACGCCTGGACCCGCAATCGTCCGGGGCGCGCCTTGAGCGGACAGGTCATCAGAGCGATGCGCTGATGGCCAAGCCGCGCGAGATAGCGCACGACGTCGCGGATGCTGGCGCGGTCCTCGGAATAAATCGTATCGACCGGAAACGGCAGGTCGCGGTCAAGGACGACGATCGGCACACGCGACCTCTGGATCAGCTCGTGGATCGAAGGCTGGGTCTCGTCGGTGATGATCGCAATGACGCCGTCGACGGTGTTTTGCTGGGAGGATGAAAGGAACTGCGCCTCGAGATCGGACGAATAGCCGGTGCTGCCGAGAACCAGCCGATAGCCCTGGCGCGCGAGCAACGCTTCAGCGGTCTGGGCGACGAGGGCGTGGGCGGTGTTCGAGAGATCCGGGAGAATGAACCCGATGCTCTGCGTCGATTTCGTTCGCATGCTCTTGGCGACGGCGTTGGGCCGATAGCCGAGCTCTTCGATCGCCGCCTCGACGCGCCGGCGCGTCTTCGCGCTGACATAGCCGTTGCCCGTGACGACGCGCGAGACGGTCATGTTCGACACGTCGGCGCGGCGGGCGACGTCGTTGATCGTCGGCTGTCCGAAGGAACCCATTGTCTCTCCGCGAACATTCGGGCGGCTCGCGCCTCATCAAGCACGCCGTTCAGGGTTCGCGCAAGCGCCGTCACGGGGATATATTGACGTCAACATGTTTAGCCCGATATCCTGCCCTGGAAGCGGATGGATCGCGGTCGAAAGAACGAACGATGCCAAAAGGCGTGACGATGGAAGGCTTTGTCGCGCCCGGATTCGAACGGGTCGCCGAAGCGTTCCAGCAGAATTTCACCAAGGACGAGGAATTGGGGGCCGCTTTCGCCGCCGTGCGCAACGGCGAGCCGATCGTCGACATCTGGGGCGGACTCGCCGACCTCAAAACCAAAGCCCCGTGGACGAAGGATACGCTGCAACTGATCTTTTCGGGATCGAAGGGGCTGCTCGCGACGATGATGCTGATGCTGATCGAGCGCGGTCTTGTCGATCTTGACGCGCCGGTTTCACGCTATTGGCCGGAATTCGGCAAGGACGACATCCGTGTTCGCCACGTCGTCTCGCATACCGCCGGATTGCCGGGCAATGACGCGCCGCTCAGCCTCGCCGATCTGACCGATTCCATCGGCATGGCGGCAAGACTCGCCGCGCAGCCTCGCAGCGATGATCCGCGCGCCGCCCTTTGCTATCACGCGCTGAATTTCGGCTGGTTGTGCGGCGAGATCATCCGCCGCGTCTCGGGCCGCTCCGCCGGGGGCTTCTTCGCCGAGGAGATCGCCGGCCCGCTGTCGCTCGACCTGTGGATCGGTCTTCCCGAAGCGCAGGAGGCGAGAGTCTCCACGTTGTATCTCGCCTCCAATTGGGGCGTCGCGCCGTTCTTCGATCCGACGCTGTGGGCGCACGATCCGCTTGTCGAATCCATTTGGGGAAATCCTCCGCTATGGGGCGATCCCGTATGCTGGTCGCCCGAGACCTTTCCGTGGAACAGTCGGGTGTTTCACGCCCTCGAGATACCCGGCGCCGCCGCGATCGGCTCCGCGCGGTCGATCGCCGCTTTCTACGGGGCTTTGGCGATGGGAGGCGCGCCCCTGCTTTCGCAACAGACGCTCGAGTTCGGGGCGCGCACGGTCGCCGACGGGCTGGATCAGGTTCACGGCAATCGCCTGCGCACGGGCGTCGGATTTCAGTTGCAGACCGAGTTGCGGGCGCTGGGTCCGCCTGACGACGCGTTCGGCCACACCGGGGCTGGAGGCTCCAGCCATGGCGCCTGGCCCGGCCTGCGCGTCGGGTTTTCCTATGCGATGAATCTGATGCAGGACCCGACCAGTGGCGACCAGCGCGCGCTGCGATTGCTGACCGCGTTGCATAAGTCGCTGGCGGCCGAGACGCGATCGCGCGGTCGCGGCGCAAAACCGCGGGCCGTCTGACTACCCGACATAGCGTCGGTGGTAGCGCGCGCCGAGGCTGGTCAGCAGGTGATAGCCGATCGTGCCCGATCGCTGCGCGAATTCGTCAACGCCGATCGTCGCGCCGAGCAATTGCGCGGCGACGCCGGGCCGCGCGGCGTCTTCCGGAAGGTCGGTGACGTCGGCGATGCACAGATCCATCGACATGCGGCCGACCAGCGGGCAGCGGCGTCCTGCGATGACGACCTCGGCGCCGCTCTTGCCGTTGATCGCGCCGGCGCCGCGCGGCAGGCCGTCGGCGTAGCCGGCCAACAGCGTGGCGAGGCGGGTGCGCCGCGCGGCGGTCCATTGCTGGTTATAGCCGACGCTGTCGCCGGCCTCGATCCACCTGGTCTGCTGGATCGCGATCTCGAGCGTGACCACCGGCTTCATCGGATTGGCCGCGCCGGGGGTGGGATTGCCGCCGTAGAGCGCATAGCCGGGGCGGATCAGGTCGTAGGCCGGGCGCGCCTTGAGAAATGCCCCGGACGAGTTGGCGAGGCTGGCGGGCAGCCCGCGAAAGGCGGCGCGCGCCTCATCGAATCGCGCGATCTGCACCGCGTTGAGCGGATTGTCCGGCTCCTCGGCGGAAACAAAATGGCTCATCAGCAGGTCGACGCCGAGCGCCTCGCGGCCGGCAAGCGCCACCGCCGCCCCAAGGGCGGCCAGCGAGGGAAAGCCGAGGCGGTTCATGCCGGTGTCGAGATGGATCGCGCAGGGCGCCGGCTCGCTTGCGGCGACGACGGCCCAGCGCGCCAGCTCCTCCGCGCCGCCGATCACCGGGGCGAGGCCGTGCGCGAGATAGTCGGCGCGCGGATCGGCGCCCGCCTGCAGCCCGTTCAGCACATAGATGCGCGCCGGCCGCGCCGGTCCAAGCGCCGACCGCGCGCGCGCGCCCTCGCTCAATTGCGCGACGAAAAACTGGCGGCAACCCGCCGCGTAGAGCGCCGGCGCCGCGGCCTCGATGCCGACGCCATAAGCGTCGGCCTTGATGACCGCCGCGCATTGGGTGGGCGCGGCGCGACGCGCCAGCGCGCGCCAGTTGTGGGCAAGCGCCGCCAGATCGACGGTAAGGACGCCGGAGGACTGCGAAGGCGACGGGTTCAGGGGCATCGACGAGACCGCCTCGGATGGGACGCGCCGGTTCCCGCGTTCACGAGGGACGGCAGCCTTCGCTTACGCGAAGCGCCTGTCGTCCCGCAAGGGCGGAAGGACGCAGCCTTCGGCGGCGCGCCTGCCGGTGCGGCCCGATCACCGCGCCGCCGCAGCGCAACGCGCGTGCGTGTCAAGCGTCGGCTCGGGTCCGACGCGCCCGCGCTCCAGCCAATCGAGCTTCGCCTTCAGATACGCCCGCAGACTGGCGATCTCGGCGGCTTTCTCGTCGAGCGCGCGAAGCCGCTCGCGGAAAATCGCGACCAGGCGCTCCACGCTGACTCCATCGGCGCGATATTCGGCGTTGAACGCCGCGATTTCGCGAAGCGTGAAGCCGAGCGATTGGGCGAGGCGGATCAGCTGCGCCGCCGCCTCGTGCTCCTGCGTGAACACCTGGTAGCGGGCGGGGCCGCCCTTCTCGCCGCGCGCCGGCGCGAGCAGACCGCGACGGACGTAGAAGCGCACGGTGTCCGGCGTTAGCCCCGTCGCGCGCGCAAATTCGGAGATCAGCATCGGACAGCGCCTTGACCATGGACTTTGGTCAAGGGTTATACCGGCGTTGTTCGAAGGTGGGAGGCTTAAATCCATGGCCGGAACGGTTTTGATCACAGGCGCGTCGTCGGGTATCGGCGAGGCGATCGCGCGCCAGTTGCTGGCCGAGGGCTATCGGGTGTTCGCAGGCGCCCGACGCGTGGAGCGGATGACGGCGCTACGCGACGCGGGCGCCCGGCTCCTGGCGCTCGACGTCACCGACGAGGCGTCGATGTCGGCGGCGATCGGCTCCATCGTCGCCGACGGCGGGCGGCTCGACGCGCTCGTCAACAATGCCGGCTACGGCTCTTACGGTTCGCTGGAGGACGTGCCGCTGGAGGAAGGCCGCCGGCAGTTCGAAGTCAACGTGTTCGGGCTGGCGCGGCTGACCCAGCTCGCGCTGCCGATCATGCGCGGCCAGGGCGCCGGCAAAATCGTCAACATCACCTCGATCGGCGGCAAGATGCACGAGCCGTTCGGCGCCTGGTACCACGCCACCAAATTCGCCGTCGAAGGCATGAGCGACTGCCTGCGCATGGAACTCGCGCCTTTCGGCATCGACGTGATCGTGATCGAGCCCGGCGCCATCAGGACCGAATGGAACACAATCGCGCGCGACAATCTGTTGAAATATTCGGGCGGCGGCGCCTATGCGCGGGGGGCGGCGTCGCACGCGCGGATGATGGCCGCCGCCGATCAGGGCAGGGCGCCTTCGCCGCCGGAAGTGGTGGCCAAGACCGTCTCGCGCGCGTTCGCCGCCGCGCGTCCGCGCACGCGCTATGCGACCGGTTCAGGCGCCGGGCCAATCCTGTTCCTGCGCTGGCTGCTGCCTGACCGCGCCTTCGATTGGCTGATGGGTTTCATCGAGAAGCAGATCGCCGGCGAAGCACCGAAAGGTCAGTAGCGCTCGGCCAGCGCGCTCTCCCTGGCCAGATTGCCGAAGCGCGTCAGTTCGGCCTCGAACTGCAGTTCGACCGTTCCGGTCGGCCCGTGACGCTGTTTGCCGATGATGATTTCGGCCCGCCCGTGCGTGCGCTCCATATCCGCCATCCAGGTGATATGTTCGGGCGTGCCGGCGTGCGGTTCGCGGTTCTTGAGGTAGTATTCCTCGCGGAACACGAACATCACGACGTCGGCGTCCTGTTCGATCGAGCCGGATTCGCGGAGGTCGGAGAGTTGTGGGCGCTTGTCGTCGCGCTGTTCGACCTGACGCGAAAGCTGCGACAGCGCCAGCACCGGCACGTTCAGCTCCTTGGCGAGCGCCTTGAGGCCCATGGTGATCTCGGTGAGTTCCTGCACGCGATTGTCGCCGCGGCTTTTGGCGCCGGTCAGAAGCTGAAGATAGTCGACGACCAGCAGGTCGAGGCCGCGCTGGCGTTTGAGGCGCCGCGCGCGCGCGGTGAGCTGGGCGATCGATATGCCGCCGGTCTGGTCGATGTAGAACGGGACCGATTGCATCTCGCGCACCGCTTCGGCGACGCGGTGGAAGTCCTGTTCCGAAATGTCGCCGCGGCGGATCTTGTAGGAGGGCACGCCGGACTGCTCGGCGATGATGCGCGTCGCCAGTTGCTCGGCCGACATTTCGAGCGAGAAGAAACCGACGATGCCGCCGTTGACCGTCTCGGCCGTGCCGTCGGCGCGCGTTTGCGAGCGATGCGCCCTGGCGATGTTGAACGCGATATTGGTGGCGAGCGCGGTCTTGCCCATACCCGGACGTCCCGCCAGGATCACCAGGTCGGAAGCTTGCAGGCCGCCCATGTAACGGTCGAGATCGATCAGGCCGGTGGCGATGCCGCTCAGACTCCCGTCGCGCTCATAGGCTTTGGCGGCCATGTCGACGGCGATCTTGAGCGCGTCGGAAAAGCGCTGGAATCCGCCGTCGTAGCGCCCGCTCTCGGCGATCTGGTAGAGGCGGCGCTCGGCTTCCTCGATCTGTTCGCGCGGGCTGGAATCGACCGGCGCATCGTAGGCGACATTGACAGTGTCCTCGCCGATCTGGATCAGTTCGCGGCGGATCGCCAGATCGTAGACGGTGCGTCCGTAGTCGTTGGCGTTGATGACGGTGGTCGCCTCGGCGGCGAGGCGCGCCAGATATTGCGGCACGCTGACCCCGCCGACGTCGTGCTCGCCCAGAAACGTCTTGATGGTGATCGGCGAGGCGAGCTTGCCGGCGCGGATCAGCGACCCCGCGATCTCGAAAATGCGGCGGTGGATTTCCTCGCAGAAATGCTCGCTGCGCAGGAAATCCGAGACGCGGTCGAAGGCGTCGTTGTTGACCAGGATCGCGCCCAGCAACGCCTGTTCCGCCTCGATATTGTGCGGCGGCGTGCGATAGGCCGGTTCTGCGACGTTGGAGACGGTCGCCAGCCGTCCCGCGAATTGTTCGACGGTCGCCATGAGTCTTCTTGCTGTTGTGAGGGGAACGCCTACGCGGAACGCGACTCGACTGGGGGCCCATTCTACGCCTGGCCGCCAGCGAGGGAAGCGTTTGTGGCACATGCCGGCGACCGCCGCGAGCCTTGATTGACCCGCCCGCGATGTCGCCGCGCCTTGTCCCCACTATCCAAGGCGACAGATTTTTAGGGGCGCCGCGAGCGACTGCTGGCTTGACTCGAATCTGCGCGCGACTGCGCGCGACAAAAAGGGCGGCCCGAAGGCCGCCCCGTTTCGCTCGCCGGTTTTCGTCTGGTCAGTTCGAATAGTACATGTCGAACTCGACGGGATGCGGCGTCATTTCGAAGCGTGTCACTTCGGTCATCTTCAGCTCGATATAGCTGTCGATGAAATCGTCGTTGAAGACATCGCCGGCCTTGAGGAACGCGCGGTCCTTGTCGAGATTCATCAGAGCTTCGCGCAATGATCCGCATACGGTCGGGATTTTCTTCAATTCCTTCGGCGGCAGGTCGTAGAGGTCCTTGTCCATCGCCGCGCCAGGATCGATCTTGTTCTGGATGCCGTCGAGGCCCGCCATCAGCATCGCGGCGAAGGCGAGATAGGGATTGGCCATCGGATCGGGGAAGCGCACCTCGACGCGCTTGGCCTTCGGATTCGAGGTCCACGGAATGCGGCAGGAGGCCGAGCGGTTGCGCACGGAATAGGCCAGCAGCACCGGCGCCTCGTAGCCAGGCACCAGACGCTTGTAGGAATTGGTCGAAGGGTTCGTGAAGCCGTTCAGCGCCTTGGCGTGCTTGATGATGCCACCGATATAGTGGAGGCATTCGTCGCTGAGGTCGGCGTATTTGTTGCCGGCCATGATCGGCTTGCCGGCCTTCCAGATCGACTGGTGAACGTGCATGCCTGAACCGTTGTCGCCAAAGATCGGCTTGGGCATGAAGGTCGCGGTCTTGCCGTAGCTCTGGGCGACCTGGTGGATGCAGTATTTGTAGATCTGCATATTGTCGGCCATCGTGGTCAGAGGGCCGAACTTCAGGCCGAGTTCGTGCTGCGCGGAAGCCACCTCGTGATGGTGCTTCTCGATCGTCGCGCCCATCGAGGCCATCGCCGCGAGCATTTCACTGCGCATGTCCTGCGCCGAATCCTGCGGCGGCACCGGGAAATAGCCGCCCTTGGTGCGGATGCGGTGGCCGAGATTGCCCCCCTCGTAGGAGGTGTCGGTGTTGCTCGGCAGTTCAATCGAGTCGATCGAGAAGCCGGTGTTGTAGGGAGCGGCGCTGAACCGGATGTCGTCGAAGACGAAGAACTCCGCTTCCGGGCCGAAGAACACAGTGTCGCCGATGCCGGTCGACTTCAGATAGGTCTCGGCCTTCTTGGCGATGCCGCGCGGGTCGCGGTTGTACGGCTGGCCGGTCGACGGCTCGAGAATGTCGCAATTGATGACCATCGTCGAAGCGGCGAAGAACGGATCCATGCAGGCCGATGTCGGATCGGGCATCAGGGTCATGTCCGATTCATTGATCGCCCGCCAGCCGGCGATCGAGGAGCCGTCGAACATCAGGCCGTCGGCGAAGGCGTCTTCATCGATCAGTGTCTGGTCGAACGTGACATGTTGCCACTTGCCGCGCGGATCGGTGAAACGCAGATCGACATATTTAACGTCATTGTCCTTGATCGCCTTGAGGACATCCTTGGCGGTCTTCATGTTCTGCCTCTCTCGGATTTGGTCTGTCAGTTACCCGCCCGACGCCTGGGCAGCGTTGGGAAGCCCGGAACTCGCTCGAAGTCAGACCGCGTCGCCGCCGGTCTCGCCGGTGCGGATGCGGATCGCCTCCTCGACATGCGATACAAATATCTTGCCATCGCCGATCCGGCCGGTCTGGGCGGCCTTGCGAATGGCCTCGACGGCGCCCGCCAGGTTCTCGTCGGTAACCACCACCTCGACTTTCACCTTCGGCAGGAAGTCGACGACATATTCGGCGCCGCGATAGAGCTCGGTATGGCCCTTCTGGCGCCCGAACCCTTTGGCTTCGGTGACTGTTATGCCTTGAATTCCAGCTTCTTGCAGCGCTTCCTTGACCTCATCGAGTTTGAACGGCTTGATGATCGCCTCGATCTTTTTCATCGGTTCCGGTCTCTTCGCGCTTCGTTGGGAAAAACCGCGGCGCGGGCGGCGGCGCATGGCGAGCGACCGCGCTGCGGCATTCGACCGTCAATAGCATCTCGTTTCACCCCACGCCATGCCCATTTCGTGGCCTGAACGCGGGTCTCCGACGCCGATTCACAGCGTCCCGCGACGCGTCATTGGCGGCGGCCTGGGCGTTGGCGCCTAAAATTTAGGCGCCCGGTATTGAAACAAGGCGCCGCGCGACTGGCGTTCAGGCGACCGGACCCCACTCGCCCGAGGCGAAGATGCGCCAGGAACTCAGGCCCGCCTTGGCGACGACGGTGCGACCGCTCTTGGCCACCGCGACCAGATGGGCGAACACCCGCGGATTGCGCCAGGCCAGCGGGCGCTCGGGAGCGCACACTGCGCGGTACTCGTCGGTCTCGTCGTCCTCCATGAACAGCGTGCCGATCCGGTCGGGCCGCATGTTCGGCGGCAGATCGCGCTCGACGAGCCACAGGCATTCGAAGTCGCGGCACACTTGCGGCCGATCGGCGTAGATCGCGCAGCCGCCCGTCAATATGCAATTGGGGCAAGCGGGGCCGGCGGGCTTCTTCAGCTCGGCGATCTCAAGGGCCGTGCAGCACATGATGCAAGGGCCGCACGCCTTGCCAGGAATCGATTTCAACACGTCCCTCCGGCGGCGCCGCTCGAATCGCCGTCTCGCACTTACGCCTCTGTATCACGATTATCATCCTTCGCCGGCAAGCGAGAAGGCGCTGGCGTGCGCGGCTTGCGGTTCGGCCGCCTGCAGCGGGGCGCGCCGCGGCGCCGCCCGGTTTGCGCGGCGAAGGACGAGCGCCAGCAGCGCGATGAGGACCAGCGGCGCGGCCGGAACGTTGGCGTAGGTCGCCAGGGATCGCGACACCGCGGGCAGAATGAACGCGGCGACGAGGACGGCTTTCTCCCAGGACAGGAACCCGCCGCCAAGACTGTCGCGCGCGATCCAGGCGAGCGGAATCGCCAGCAGCACCAGATCGTAGTCGAGCAGGAACGGGCTGGCGAGCAGCGCCGCCGCGATCATCGCCGGCCCCTCGCCGATGCAGCGGAAGGACCGGCGCTGAAGCGCGATGAGCGCGCCGCAGACGCCGAGCGCCGCGATGATCTGCAGGCCATAGGCCAGCGTCAGGCCGCCGTGCAGCAGGCGCACGGCGGCGAACACGCTCTGCATCTTCTCGTTGCCGACCGCGTTCTGCTCCAGCGCGAGGCGCGCCATGGGCGACGCGTCGAGAAACGCCCGCCATGTATCCGCCCCGAAAACCGCGAGCGACAACGCGCACAGCGTCGCCGCTGACGCGGCGGCGGCGAGCAGGGTGCGCCAGCGCCGCGCGGCGACGAGCGCGACCGGCACGACGATCGCCAGATGCGGCTTGTAGACGAGGCCGCCGAGGCAGAGTCCCGCGACGATCGGCCGGGCGTCGAGCAGCAACGCGCCGCCGCCGAACAGCGCCGTGCTGAGGAAAGCGTTTTGCCCGTGGCCGACATTGCTGAACACGGCCGGGAACGCGAGGATCGGCAGTGCGCCGAACCGATCGCCGAGCCAGGCGCGCCCGACGCGCCAATAGGCGTAGCCGGTGACGCCGAGCCACACGACGAGCGACGCAAGGTAGGGCAGCGCGGCGAGCGGCAGGCAGACGAGAAGAAAGACCGGGGGATAGAAGAACGCGGAATAGCCGACGTCGCGCGAGAACAGCGCGGTCTGCGCGGCGTGATGGATCGCCATGTCGTAGACTTCGGCCGGATGTCCGCCGAGCGCGATCTTCGAGGCGGTCCAGAAGCTGACGAAGTCGGTTCCGAGCGGCTTGCCCGCGCGATCCACGCCGTCCTGCGAAAGGGCGATCCACAGGACCGCCGCGGCGAGGCTGATGAAGAACAGAATTCGGCAATAAGCGACGGCGCGTTGGCGCGTCAGCCAATCGGCGTCGCGCAGCCATCCGATCAATTTCGAGAACAGCGCGTTCATCGGACCGCATCGGGCGCGCGAACACGCGCGAGCGACAAGACCTACCTTGGCCAGCCTTAACAGGCGATAAACCGATGCGGCGGGCTGTCGCTCGTGTGGAGGTGCGACGCTGCGGCAGCCGGGGCTTTTCCCCTCGCCGCCGCCCGGTTCTCTTGACAGCCTGCGACAAGGCGTGTCTGTGCGCGCCGCACAGGGGGGACGATGCTGACGGCTTTCGTGTTTCCGGGGCAGGGGTCGCAGGCGGTCGGCATGGGCAAGGCGCTCGCGCAGACTTACGTGGCGGCGAGGCGCGTCTTCGCGCAGGTCGACAGCGCGCTCGGGCAGAATCTTTCCGGCCTGATGTTCGATGGCCCTGAGGCCGAACTGACCCTCACCGCCAATGCGCAGCCCGCGCTGATGGCGGTCAGCCTCGCGGCGAGCCGGGTTCTCGAGGCCGAAGCCGGGCTCGACATCGCCCGCGACGGGCGATTCGTGGCGGGTCATTCGCTCGGCGAATATTCAGCGCTCGCCGCCGCCGGCGCGCTGACCATCGAGGACGCCGCCCGTCTGCTGCGCATTCGCGGCAACGCCATGCAAGGCGCGGTGCCGCGCGGCGACGGCGCGATGGCGGCGCTGATCGGGCTCGACTTTGCGCAAGCGGCGGCGATCGCAGCGCAGGCGGCGAGCGACTTCTGTTCGTCGGGCGCCGTTTGTCAGGCCGCCAATGACAATGGCGGCGGTCAGGTGGTGATTTCGGGAACCAGGGCGGCGGTCGAGCGCGCCATCGAACTCGCCAGGGCCGCGGGCGCCAAGCGCGCATTGGCGCTGCCGGTGTCGGCGCCGTTCCATTGCGCGTTGATGCGGCCGGCCGCCGACGCCATGGCGTCGGCGCTGGCCGGCGTCGCGATCAACGCGCCGAGGCCGCCGCTGGTCGCAAACGTGTCGGCGATGGCGATCGATGATCCCGCGGCGATCCGCGCCAGCCTTGTGGCGCAGGTGACCGGCGCGGTGCGCTGGCGCGAGAGCGTCCTCTACATGCTGCGCGAGGGCGTCGCTAATTTCGTCGAACTTGGCGCCGGCAAGGTGCTGAGTGGGCTAATCCGGCGCATCGCCGAGGGGGCGACCTGCGTCAGCGTCGGCGCGCCGCCCGACGTCGAGACGTTCAGGGCGGCGCGCGCCGGCCAGACCTGAAATGCCGCGAGCCGCGCCGTCAAGGCTTGCGCGGCGTCAACAGTAAGCCAGGCGCAGAGCCGGAAGGAATGGTCGATGTTTGATCTGACAGGCAAACGCGCGCTCGTCACCGGCGCCTCCGGCGGCCTCGGCGGGGCGATCGCGCGGGCGCTGCACGGGCAGGGCGCAAGCGTCGGCCTGTCCGGCACGCGCCGCGAGGCTCTCGAAGCGCTGGCCGGGGAGCTGGGAGACCGCGCGTTCGTTCTGCCCTGCGATCTGTCGGACAAGGCGTCGGTCGAAGCGCTCGTTCCGAGCGCCGAAGCGGCGCTGGGCGGCCTCGACATTCTCGTCAACAACGCCGGCGTGACGCGCGACAATCTGTTCATCCGTATGAAGGACGAGGAATGGGATCAGGTCATCGCCGTCAATCTGACGGCGGCGTTCCGGCTTTCGCGCGCCTGCCTGAAGGGCATGATGCGCCGCAGGTCCGGACGGATCATCGGCATCGCGTCGGTCGTCGGGGTTATCGGCAATCCCGGCCAGGGCAATTATGCGGCGGCGAAGGCGGGCATGATCGGCATGTCCAAGGCGCTCGCCGCCGAGGTGGCGAGCCGAAACATCACGGTCAATTGCATTGCCCCAGGATTCATCACCAGTCCGATGACCGACGGGCTGAACGAGAAGCAGCGCGAGAGTCTGCTCGCCGTGGTCCCGATGGGGCGGCTCGGCGCGGCGGCCGATATCGGCGCCGCGGCCGTTTATCTGGCGAGCGACGCAGCCGGTTACATCACCGGGCAAACGTTGCACGTTAACGGTGGAATGGCAATGATTTGAACGGATTACGCGGTCATTGGCTGAAAATATCAGACCACGTGCGGCCTCTCGCCTTGCCCGGAAAGATATGCTATCGACCGGAAAGGCCGCGCAGGTCGGGCGGCCGTCAGGCGCCGTTCAGAGGCGGCGCCGGGCGTCGGCCGAGCAAGAGTTTGGCGCGGCTGGTTCACACGCCGTCGGGGGTGGGCCGGAGCTGGCGCATCCCTTCGACGGAGGGGACGCGCGATTGCGAAGCGGTCTGGTTTGAAGTCAATCAGGCGAGCGCCGGGCGCCGCCAGCGTGGGGACGGACAAAATGAGCGATGTCGCAGAGCGCATTAAGAAGATCGTGGTCGAGCATCTGGGCGTCGAAGCCGACAAGGTGGTTGATAACGCCAATTTCATCGACGACCTTGGCGCTGATTCGCTCGATACGGTTGAGCTCGTCATGGCCTTTGAAGAAGAGTTCGGCGTCGAAATCCCCGACGATCAGGCTGAGACGATCATGACGGTTGGCGACGCCGTGAAATTTCTCGAAAAGGCTTCCGCGGCCAAGTGATCGCAGGTCGCTTGATCGCGGCTCGATCGAAGCGCGGGTGAGGCGACTTCGCGGTCCTTGCGGCGCGCGGTTGTCCGTCGCGCAATCGTCGGCCAACGACCGCGGCGGGGCCGGCGCCCGTCCGGCCCTCGTCGCGTCGAGGCGGGCCCTCGGCGACAACAGCAGGGTTCATCGATGAGGCGTGTCGCGGTCACCGGACTCGGGATGGTTACGCCGCTGGCATGCGGCGTCGAGGCGACATGGCGCCGGCTGATCGCCGGACAATCCGGCGTGGCGAAGGTCCATGGTTTCGACGTTTCGGACATCGCCTGCCAGATCGCCGGCCAGGCGCCGCGAGGCGGCGCCGAAGACGCGTTCGTCCCCGATGACTGGATGGACCCAAAGGAGCAGCGGCGGGTCGATGACTTCATCGTGTTCGCGATGTGCGCGGCGACCCAGGCCCTGCGCGACGCCAAATGGGCGCCGGCGAGCTACGAGGAGGAAGTCGAGACCGGCGTTCTCATCGGCTCGGGCATTGGCGGACTCGGCGGCATTTACGACGCCTCGATCACCCTTCACGAAAAAGGGCCGCGGCGGATTTCTCCGTTTTTCATCCCCGGACGCCTGATCAATCTGGCGGGCGGCTATGTGTCGATCGCGCATCACCTGAAGGGCCCCAACCACGCGGTGGTCACCGCCTGTTCGACCGGGGCTCATGCGATCGGCGACGCCGGGCGGTTGATCGCCCTGGGCGATGCGAATGTCATGGTCGCCGGCGGCGCCGAATTGGCGGTCAACCGCCTCGCGCTGGCCGGGTTCGCCGCCTGCCGGGCGCTGGCGACGGGCTTCAACGATCGGCCCGAGCAGGCCTCGCGCCCCTATGATCGCGACCGCGACGGTTTTGTCATGGGCGAAGGCGCGGGCTGCGTCGTGCTCGAGGAACTGGAGCACGCCAGGGCGCGCGGCGCCCATATTTATGCCGAACTCGTGGGCTACGGGCTGTCCGGCGACGCGCATCATATCACTTCGCCTTCGCCGGACGGCGACGGCGCCTATCGGTCGATGAGCGCGGCGGTGAAGCGGGCGGCGCTGTCGCCGTCGCAGATCGATTATATCAATGCGCACGGCACATCGACCCAGGTTGGCGACGAGATCGAATTGCGGGCGGTCGAGCGGTTGATGGGCGATGCGGCGGGCGCCTTGACGATGTCCTCGACAAAATCATCGATCGGCCACTTGCTCGGCGCCGCGGGAGCCGTCGAGGCGATTTTTACGATCCTGGCGATGCGCGATCAAATCGCGCCGCCCACCCTCAATCTCGACCATCCGTCAGTCGAGACGGCGATCGATCTTGCGCCGCATGTCGCCAGACCGCGCAGAATCGACGTCGCGTTGTCGAATTCCTTCGGGTTCGGCGGCACCAACGCCTCGCTCGTCTTCCGGCGTTTCGCCGGTGCATGAGCAAAGGCCGGCGCTTGAGCAATCGAGTCGGGCGCCCTATCGTTGGTTGTTACAGATGGATCGATTCTCTCCACGATGGAGCGCTATTTTCCGACGCGGAGGCCGGCGTTGATGAATGATGCGTCAGATCGGGATGGTTCGGGGTCCGAACAGCCACGGGTGAGTTCTTTTGGACGACGCGCGAAGTTGCGTTCGCCGTCGGAGTCCTTGCAGCCGCAGGCGGCGCCTCCGCCTCCCGCGCCGCCGGCGCCCAAACGGCGTCATGAGGGCCTTGCGCGGCTCAGCGGACTGTTGTCCTTCGTTTTGATCGGCGCCTTCCTTGGCGTTGGCGGCTTCGCCTGGGCGATGCGCGAGACCACCAAGCCGGGTCCGCTGACCGCCGACAAGGTGGTGGTGATCGGGCGCGACGACGAGTCCGAAGGGGGCTCCATTCCCGAGCAGCTCGCCCGGGCCGGCGTTATCGACAGCCCGCTGGTGTTCAACCTCGCGGTGCTGGTCGACGGCAATCGCCCCAAGCTGAGGCACGGCGAATTCCTGTTCAAGCAAAACGCCAGCCTGCGCGATGTCGAAGACATCCTGGTCTTCGGCAAAATGGTTCTCCACAAAGTGACCGTCCCCGAAGGCCTGACCAGCGACCAGGTGGTGCAGCGGCTGCGCGGCAACGACGTCTTCGCCGGCGATATCAAGGAGATTCCGCGCGAGGGTTCGATCCTGCCCGAGACGTATGAATTCGAGCGTGGCGTGTCGCGCGCCAAGGTGCTCGCCGTCATGGAGCAGGCGCAGGCCAAGGTGGTCGACGAAATATGGAAAAAGCGCGCGCCTGACCTGCCGATCAAATCGCCGGGCGAGCTGGTGACCCTGGCCTCGATCGTCGAAAAGGAGACCGGTCGCGCGGACGAGCGCCCGCATGTCGCCGGCGTGTTCATCAACCGGCTCCAAAAGCGGATGAAGCTCGAATCCGACCCGACGATCGTCTACGGCCTGGTCGGCGGCAAAGGAACGCTCGGGCATCCCATTTCGAAGAGCGAGCTCATCCAGCCGACGCCTTACAACACCTACATCATCCCGGGCCTGCCGCCGGGCCCGATCACAAATCCCGGCAAGGCGGCGCTGGAGGCTGTCGCCAATCCGTCGCCCACCAAGGATCTCTACTTCGTGGCGGATGGAACAGGCGGCCACGCCTTCGCCGATACGCTCGAACAACATCAGAAGAATGTGCAGCACTGGCGCGAGATCGAAAAGGACGCCAAGGACCGGCTGGCGCCCGACGCCGTGCCGACCGCTCCGGCTCCAGGCGCGCCGGCGCCCAAGGTCCATGGCGCGCTTGACAAAGTAGCTCCCAAAGCGTTTGGCGGCTTGACTGCGCCGGTCGTCGCCAAGCCGCCGCCGGCGAGCGCCAGCTTCGCCAAGCGTCTGGCCAGACTCGGCGCCGATCGGCAGACGCGCGAGGCGCTGCTCGGACCGAGCGGCGCGCTCTCGGCGCGCGCCGCCGACAAGAATCTCGCGGAGATGGGGGCTGTCGTGCAGGGGGTCAACGACGCGTCGCTGGTCGAAGCGAGCGCCGACGCCGACAATTCCGCGCCGATATCCGGTCCGGTTTCTTCCTATCCCTTGTCGGCGGCGGCGCTGGCCGATCAGCAAAGCCGCGCGGCGCGATATGGCGGCCTCGACGGCGCGGCCAGGCTCGGCGGCGGCAACCTCGTGGCGAGCGTCGAGACTCCGGCGGCGGCGGCGCCTCTTGCCGGGGGACGGCCGCGCGCCTTCGACGCCTCCGAAGGCACGCCGCTCGATCCCCTGCTCAACACCACCTACGACCTGAACTATCCCAAGGTGGTTCCCACACTGAGGTGACGAGGGTCGGGCAGGGCGACGCCCGAGTCATGTCTTGAGAGGCGCTCCGCCGCAAAGCGCGCGCTGACGCCCCGGCAATCACGGCGACGCCGGTATTGTGAGGGGCGAGAGAACCGTCGCTCGGCTCACGTAGCGTTCGATGGCGCGGACCGCGCAAAGACCAATTTTTGATAGACCAGGCCGATCCCGATCAACGCGAGCCCCAATCCGATGAAAGAAACGGCGCGTAAGATCCCCTCTAGCCCGGCCAGATCGAACAAGAAGACCTTGGCGGTCGTGACAACCACGAAGAAAGCCGAGGCGAACCGCGCCTCGCGCGAGCCGCGCCAGACGCCGTAGGCGAGGAGCGCAACGCCGAGCGTCAGCCAGACCGCGGAATAGGCGTACCATTCGCTATCGCTCGTCCATCGCGCGAGGCCAATCGCCGGCCCCTGAAACGCCCGTCTGACCTCGAGACTGGCATAGGCGAACAGCCAGGCGATCGTTGCGAAGCTCGCGGCCGCCGCGTAGACCGGCGTTGGCGCGCGGCGCGCGCGACGGGCGAGCGCCAGGGTCAACAGCGCCGGCAGCGCATAGCCGATGATCAGGGCGTTGAATGCGCCGCCGCCGCCGATCGGCGCGTCGGTGATCAGCGGATTGGCCAGGCCCGCCAGACCGACAACGCCGACGATTCCGGCGAGCGTGGCGAAAGCCATCGAGCCGCGCATGATCAGGCCTGCCTTGGTCGACGCGCCGCGCTGCAGAAGCCCGATCGCCAGCGTCAAGGATAGACAGACGTCGACGCCGAGTTCAGCGACGCCCGCGCCTTCTTCGAAGCCGATGAACGGACCATGAAAGAACAAGCGCGCCTGCAGCGCGGCATAGAGCAGCACCAGGACGCCGCCGAGCGCGCCCGCGCCGCCCCAGTACCAGAGCGGGCGCACGGGCCGCGCAAAAAAGGCGAGCGTCCCGGCGAGCAGCGCCGGAATGAGATAGCCAAGGATGAGCGCGTTCAGAATCACGCCGCCCTCGACGGGCTGGCCATCGAGCAGCGGATTGTAGCGCAGCAACAGACCCCAGGCGGTCAGCGCCATGCCCAGCGTCCCGGCGGCCAATGAGGCGTATCGGAAGACGACATTGCCGCGCGCCGCATCGAACCGCGTCAGCACGATGGCGAAGCCGAACGAGGAGACCGCCAACAACGCCTGCTCGACGAGACTCGAACCGTGCGCGTAGGGATCGCCGCCATTCATCGCATGGCGGATTTCGAAGAAGACAAGAAAGGCCGAGAACAGGATCGCCAATGCGTCGGCGATGCGCACCGGCGTATCCTCGGCTCGTCGGCGCATGAAGCGCGCCGCCAGACCGAACGCCGCCGCCGGAACGCCGTAGCCGAACAGGAGCCAGTTAAAGATCGGCGTCGCGCTCAACGCTTCGCCGACGATGCGCGGCTCCCATGCGAGACGGCCGGCGACCACGACGCCGAGCGCTGCGACGCACCAGCGCAGGGCCGCAATGTCGAGCCGCGCCGCGATAAAGGCAGTGCCCGGCGCCGCCAGAGCCAAAGCGACGGTGAGAGCGCCTCCGTCAAGCGCAAACATCAGCCCGGCAGTCACGGCGCCAATCGCGCCCGACGCCAGCGCGCCCAGGCCGAGCCTGGTCGACTCGTCGCCGCCTCCGCTGAGCTTGTCGCGAAATTGCGCCGCGCCGAAAGCGAACGCCGCGCCAAGGAGGCCCGCGGCGGTCGCCACCGCGATCGATGGCGCGCCGCCGGCAAGGCGCAGATCCGCGATGACGAGGCCGCCGAGCGGGGTCAAAGTCGCGGCGCCGGCGTAGAACGACGCTAGCGGAAAGGAAAGGCGAGGACCGTCAAGCAATCGTTTGCCCGCCGCCGCGGCAACGCCGAGACAGCAGACCGTCGCAAACAACACGAACCATGTCGGCTCGACGGGCGCCGGCCATCGCGTCGCCAGAATCGCCGACGACGGCCAATACGCGGGGCTGCCGACGGCGGCGGGCCATAGCATCAGCGCGGCGAGCGCGACAAGGCCCGCGCATGCGCTCGCCGCTGCCGCGGCTGCGATTCGCACGCCCGTGAAGCCAAGGATCGCGACGACGCCGGCGGCGGCCAATATCCAGGCCGCGCCGAACCACGCCGCGTGATAGTCCAGGCGCAAGATGAACAGCGCGACAACACCGAGGCCTGCGAGGACCGCACTGCCTTGCGGGTCCACGACCGCGGCGTCGTCGCTTTCGCCGCGGTGGGGGTCGATCGCCAGGAAGTAAGACGCCAGCGCCGTCTGGACGAGCACGTGCAGCAGCGCCGCGTGGAGAAACTCGCCGGAAAGATCGGGCGCGGCCAATGATCGCAGCAGAAGACCCCAAAGACCGGCCCCCGCGGCGCTCGCCAGCGCGAGCCAAAGCCAGCCGCGGACGCGCGACAGGAGATAGGCTGCGGCGACAACGACCGCCAGATACAACACCACCGGCCAGGGGTTCGGACGCTGTGAGGACACCAGCAACGGCGTCGCCAGCGAACCGACAAGCCCGAGCCCCGCCAATGCCGGCCCGTGCAGCGCGGCGGCGAACATGCAGGCGACGCCCGTTGCGCCAAGCGCCGTAAAGGCGACGGTTGGCCCAATGAACCCGTAGAGCGCATGGGCGGCATAAATGCTGCCGAACGCCGCGACCGTGCCCGCCGCCGTCAGAACGCCCGGGATATAGGCGGCTTCGGCGCGGCCTTCGAACAGCGCCGGGGTTTCTCCCTTGCGCTCTTTGCGACGGAGGAATTCGCCCGCGCCGACCAGCGCGCAGGCGAGGATCAGGCCGAGCGCCGTTCGCAAGCCGGGCCCAAAGAACCCCTGCTCGATCGAATAGCGAACCAGCAGGATCGCGCCGAGCGCCAGGGCGAAGCCGCCAACCCAAACCGTCCAGCGCGTGCCGAGCGCCTCTTCGAGCGTGCCGGATGGAGCGGCCGCCGGCCCCTGGACGGGTGGAGACGGCGGGGATTGGCTTCGAACCGGCGATTTGGGCGCAGCGACGGTTGGCCGCGGCGGTCTCAAGTCGGGGGCAGGCCGAGCTACTTTCGGCGCGCGGGCCGGCAATTCTGAAGGACTTGGCTCGCTCGGGCGCGCCCGCGACGTTTCGATCCGCGACGGGATGACGGCTTCGCCGGCGGACGCGGCCGGCGCCGTTGCGGGAGGGGTGGATGGCGTCGCTTCCGACGCTGGGCGGATCGCAATCGGCGTGTCGACGGGCGCGGCGGCTGGCTGGTCCTTCTTCGGCTGCCTCAGCAGGGCGTCGATGGCGTCCAGGCGCTTGGCGAGAACCCGAATTTCTCCGCGGATTCCCCGGAACTCTGCGTCCGCACGGGCCGTTCGGGCGCGTGCGCCGAGCGCCAGAAAGAAGCCGATGGGGCCCATCAGGAAGACGCCGACGAGCAGGAGTATCAACAAACCCCACATTCCTATCTCCACGCGAACTTTGCGTTGGCGACGGACGGGCGTTTCGCTGCAGGCGATGCCGGAAGAATCGCCGCCTACAATTCGACGGCCAAGGTGAACATCACGTTCAAGTCGGCAGAAATCGCCGCTCTCGATGGCCGCAAGGTCAACAATTGGAAAATCCGGTCGGGCGCGGCGTTCTCAGCCGGCGGCGCGCAGCTTCATCGTGGCGATCGCCAGCGCGACGGCGCAAGCGTTGGAGACGTTGAGGCTCTTGATGGCGCCGGGCATGTCGAGGCGCGCGATAATGTCGCAATTCTCGCGGGTCAGGCGGCGCAATCCCTTGCCCTCGGCGCCCAGAACCAATGCCAACGGGCGCGACAGGTCTGAGGCCTCCAATGTCTGACGTCCCTCGGAATCGAGCCCGACGCGCCAATAGCCCATTGCGCCGATCTCGCCCATCGCGCGCGCCAGATTGGTGACGCTACAGATGGCGACGTGTTCGAGGCCGCCCGATGCCGATTTCGCCAGAGCGCCGGCGAATTCCGGCGTATGGCGCTCGGTGGTCACCAGCGCGTCGACCGCGAACGCGGCGGCGCTGCGCAGGATCGCGCCGACATTGTGCGGGTCGGTGACCTGATCGAGCACCACGATCAGACCGCGTTCCGGCAATTCGGAAATGTCGATCGGCGCGAGCGGGCGCGCCTCCAGAAGCACGCCCTGGTGGACCGCTTCGCGCGGGACGCGCAGCGCGATCTCCTCATTGCTGACGATCGCCGTCTCGACGCCGCGCGCGGCGATGTCGGCGCGCAGGCGCTCGGCGGCCGCCGGCGTCGCGTAGAGCCGGATCAGTTCGCGGCGCGGGGCGCGCAGCGCCGCGCCGACGCTGTGAAAGCCGTAGATTTGCGCGACCTCGCCCGCGTGCGGCGGGCGCGGCACGCCCGGGCGATGGGGCGCACGCTCATCGCCCGGCTGGCGCGACGGCGAGCTCTGCGCCGGGCGACGCTGCGCCGGCGGGCCGGCGTCGCGCGGTCGATGCCTGTTCTTGCGCGTCAAGAGCGCCTCTTGGGTTGGCGGCGGCCTTCACGTCTGTTCGCATGCGCGGGCCGCCCGCGCAATGCGCGGTCGCGGGCGGCCGGCCCCGGCGACAGCGCCACTTTCCAGTTGACAGGGCGGGTCGCCGCGCCAGATAAGGCCCCCTCGCAAAGGCCCCGGCTCGCCGGGGCCTTTTCGTCCGCGGCGACGCGCCGATGGATCAGGGGGAGTGTCCCGAGCGGCAAAGGGGGCGGACTGTAAATCCGCTGGCTTAGCCTTCGTAGGTTCGAGTCCTACCTCCCCCACCAACCACCCTGACGCACCCGCCGCGTTTTGAGGGTGACGAGATTCGCGCGACATTTCCGGCGCTTGCGCGGGCGGATGACCGGTTGGCGCGGGCTCCGGCGAAAATTCTTCGGGGCGGGTGTCGCGTCACAGGGGTAAGTCTCTGTTCGCCAGATGGATTTTCGCGGCGGAACTCCTCAGCGTGACTTGGAGACGGGTTCGCACATTGTCGGAGACGAGTTCGCGCTCCGGCCGGCTCACGCCGGCTGCGCGCGACTGAGCCCGTTTGCCTTGTTCGTCGCCCGCCTTCGCATTGGCCACTCTCTAGGCGCGCCGCTAAGTTTGGACCCTCCAGGTCGCGGGCCGACGCTTGTTTGCCCACGAGCGCCAGTGATGGCCTCCACGGACAAAATCGTTCTGATCCGACCCCGCTTGCAGTTTGGACGATCGACGACTTTTGGTCGTTGCGTGGTTTCGGGAATATTGGAGGCCGATAGCGGTCGCCGAAGGTCATACGCACCGCCTTTCGACCCTCGGAATATTCGGCGAGCTTAGATGATGTTTACGCCTCCGATCCCGAGGAACTGGCTCGGCGGATTGTTCCAGGCATCTCTCTCAGCGACATACATTAGGATGCGTTCCGCGCGTGTGACGCCGACATAGAATAGGCGTTTTTCCGCCTCCACATCCTCCGCGCGATAATGAGGAAATGATCCTCGTCTCAGACCGATCATGGCGACTGCCGCATACTCGCGGCCCTTCGCGTAATGGATCGTCGAAAGCCGAAGCGCTCGCGATGGGCGAGCGAAAAGGCCTAGGTCGTCGATTGTCAGATTCGCCATATCCACATTCTGCCGCCGCATATCGGCTTTCATTTCCTGGACGGAAGCGAATAAGAGCCCGGCTTGGGCGGCGTCGATATAGTCTGCGCGATAGAGGATCTCGCCCGCGGCTTGAGACATTGCTTCCAGCCACGCAACGGCCCCCGGACTAGCGGCGAGGCGTGCGGCCTCGCGCATCAGGCGGATGATGACGATGCGGCCCTGATGGGTGAACACGTCGGTGCGCGGTGCGCCGGTTAAGTCGAAAACGGTATGATACAGCGCGCGCTCGAGTTGACGGTTGGTGTCTGGATTCGGATCAACGAGCGCGCCGCAAAGCTGCTCGGCCAACTGAGCGAACAGGCGGGAGCGCCGATACGGGCGGGCGCCCGGGCCGACTACTGGCGTGCCGAAATCCCGCAGGCTGCGGGATAGAGCGATCAACGATGCCCAATCCTTGGCAAGAATGGTTGCGTCTCCCAACCCGATGTGGTGTGCCGCCAGCAACGGAAGGAAATGCTCGGTGATGGCCTGGAACGCTGTGGTGTTGCGGACGAGCAAAGGCTCGATCGGGCAAGTCTTGTTTGGTCCCTCCGCGATCATCGCCGGCAGGCGCGGGAAAAGCCGCTCAGCATGTACGACGATCCGTTGGCTTGAGCGGAAGTTCTCCGAAAGTGACAAATCCGCTCGCGCTGCGATGTGCTCTCCGAACGGCGCCACCAATTCGGGCCTCGCACCAGTGAAGGCGAAGATCGATTGCGCGAGGTCACCGACCGCGAAGAAGCGTGAGCGGCCGGTAGCGTATAACGCCTTCAGGATTTCGATCTGCAGCTCAGTCGTATCCTGGAATTCGTCGACCAGGAACCAAGAATAGCGAGCGCAGAGTGTTCGAGCGATCTGTGGGTGATCGCGCAACAGACAAAAGGCGCCGTAGATAATGGTCCCGAAGTCGATATAGTTCAGCGCAGCGCATCGATCCCAATAGTGGCGAGCTGCGCGTAGCACGACGTCATTGCGGCGAGCCATGCCGATGATCTGGCCTTGGGAGTCGACACTGAGTCCTTCGAACGCTTCGTAGTCCGATTGCGAGAGCCGAAAGAGGTTCACTTGGCCTGCTGCGAAGGCGCAGATGTCCTCGAAATCTGGGTTGTCGCGCGTTAGGACTCGCAGCGCGCCAACCAGGCCAGGTCGGAGCCAGCCATAGGGGCGGACGATCTCATTCAAGCAAAAGCCATGAATGGTTGAGACCGCGAAGTGCTGCTCGTCGTCGGGCTCGAGCTGGTCCTTCGCGCGTTGCTCAATTTCCTGGGCCGCCGAGTTTGTATAGGTGATGCAGCAGACCACGCGCGGCGACCCGCGGACGCCCTCGATCTCCTCCACCAGCTTGGCAATCAGGGTGCGGGTTTTGCCGCTGCCAGGACATGCAGTTAGCAGCAAATTGCCGGGATGCCGAACCGCGTCGCGCTGCTGCGCGGTGAGGCTGATCACGCTTGGCGAAGCCATGCTACAGCCTCCGCAATATAGGCGGGCAACCCGCCGGCGTCGGCAACGTGGCGCGCCGCGACCTGCGCAAAGCGCGCCTTGCCGAAGCGCTTGGCGGTCCGCAGAACCTTGTCCGTGATCGCGTCGGGCACCGCGCCGCCCCTGAAATCCTGTCGTTCGAGGTCAGATGTGATGCGCGGGGCGCCGAGCTCTTGCGCCGTTTTGATCAGCATCACGAGGTTCGGCTCCACTGTCAATTCGCGCTCGAATGTCGTCGCACCTAGAAACACCTTGACGAATGGACCTTCAAGCGCGGCGAGGTCCGCCTTCATTGGCTCGTCGTCTCCTTCAGGCACGTCGTCTGGATCAAGGTCCGCATCGGCCACAATGGTGTGTTTCGGCGTGCAATTTTGACCCCCTGAGGCGGGGGATCGGCGTCCAAAATTGACCCCCTAAATCCTACTCTGATGGACTGCCTGTTTTTGTTTGAAGCGGGCGGTGGGGGATGCTGATTGTGGAGACGATCGGCCGGATACGGCGCGAGCATTTTTCGAAGGGCAAGTCGATCAAGGAGATTGCGCGCGATCTGAAGATATCGCGCAACACGGTTCGCAAGGTGCTGCGCTCGGGCGAGACATCGTTTTCCTACGAACGGGAGAACCAGCCGCGCCCCAAGCTAGGGCGCTGGCAAGTCGAGATCGATCAGATGCTGACGCAAAACGCCGGCAATACGGCGCGCGAGCGTTTAACGCTGATCCGGCTGTTCGAGGAACTGCGGGCGCTGGGCTACGACGGCGGCTACGACGCTGTTCGGCGCTACGCCAAGACCTGGACCCGCGAGCACGCCAGCCAGACGGCGAGCGCCTACGTTCCCTTGTCGTTTGCGCCGGGCGAAGCCTACCAGTTCGATTGGAGCCACGAGATCGTGGTGCTGGACGGCGCCACGGTGACCTTGAAGGTCGCACACGTCCGCCTCTGCCACAGCCGCATGATGTTCGCTCGCGCCTATCCGCGCGAGACCCAGGAAATGGTGTTCGACGCGCATGATCGGGCTTTCGCCTTCTTCAAGGGCGCCTGCACACGCGGCATTTACGACAACATGAAGACCGCGGTCGAGACGATCTTGGTTGGCAAGGACCGGCAATACAATCGCCGCTTCTTAGAAGGCACCAACTGAACCAAGTAGACGAGCGGCAATAACAAGCAATCGCACCGGGCAGGTCGTCGCCGTAGACCTTCAGCATGCCCCGCATGATGAGGGCGTCGGTCTCGGAAGTCGGTACTTCGTTCCCGGACGCGGCAGAAATCCCAGCGCGGCCAGCCCTTCGGGGCTCCGGCCGGCCGCGGCGAACGCGTAGGCCTGCGCGGTGCGGGCCATGGCCCGCAGCGCCGACCCTGGAACGGTGCCGCCTACCGCCCGGTCCGCCCAGATCAGCGCCTCGTCCGGGCGGCCGGACAGGACCATCCAGTTGGTCAGGGATGTCGCGGCCCGCGCCCCGATTTCCGCCTCGGTCCCCGGATCGTGGGCCTGCCAGGCGGCGAGCAGGCGAGCCTCGGCGTCGGGCGATCCGGTGAACACGCCCAGCAGCCCGGTCAGGGCGTCACGGCGAGCGCTGGGGCCTGGCAGGAGGCCAGGACCCGCGCCGCCGCCGGTTGTCCGCGGCGTTGAGCAGGATGACGGCGGCGTCGAGCAACCGGCTTTCCCGCTGCCCGGCCGGGCGACAGCGCGGCCGCCTGTTCCAGCGCCCAGGCCGAGGCGCCCAGGTCACCGGTCGGCGTGGCCAGGGCGGACGCTTCGAGTTCACCGGCCAGCGCCTCGTCCGGACCCACGCGACGCCGCGGCCCGGTGGGCCAGTCGCGGCCGCCGGCAACGACCTCCGCCGCCCGCGCGTGCAGTTCCCGGCGGCTCGTCGGACTGAGATCGGCGTAGATCGCCGCCCGGTACAGCGGATGGGTGAAGGTCAGCTCGTGCGGCACGACCTTCGGTCAGCAGTCCGGCGGCGACCGCCGCATCCAGCTCGTCGCCGCGCGTCCGGCAACCGGGCGACCGACGCGATCGCCGACCTCGGCGCATGCTGCCCCAGCACCGAAGCCGCCGCCAGGAATGACTGCGCCGTGGCCGGCAGCGCTGCCACGCGGGCCAGGATCACCGCGGACAGCTCCCGCGGCGCCGGCAACCCGCTCTCCCCGCGCTCAGCCGGCGATGCCGATCTCGTCGAGCAACGCCCGGCAGTAGAGCGCGTTGCCTTCGGTATGAGCGGCCAGCCGGGACGCCCCGCGCCGCGACAGCACGCCCAGCCCCAGCGCGCTGGCCAGCTCGGTGAGATCACCCGCGCTCAGCCCGCCCAGGCGGATCCGGGTGACACGCGAATCACCGCCCACGAACCGCGCCCAGCCGGGATCGGCCAGCCCGCCGGCCCGCGTCGACACGACCGCCAAGCACCTTGTCCGCCCGCAGCCGCCGCAAGGCGAACAGCACCGCACGCGATGACGGCCGGTCAGCCCACTGCAGGTCGTCGATGGCCAGCACGACGACCTGACCGTCGGCTTGCAGCCGGTCGAGCAGATCCAGCAGCCGGGCTCCGACGGCCATCGGGTCCGTCCCCGGCTCGGTCGAGCGCCCCGGGCTGCAGCTGATCGATGACCCCGTAGGAGAGCAACGTCTCTGCCTCGTCACCGCCACCTCGAGCACGACGGCGTTCGACAGCGAACCGAGGAACCCCGAAAGCAGAGTCGACTTTCCCGCGCCTGCCTCGCCCTCCACATAGACGACCTGCGGATGGCCCGTCCGGCGGCGGCAGCCGTTCACCGAGGATGCGCAGTTCGCGCTGCCGCCCGACGAAGCCGGCCGGGGCGCCACTGTACTATCCCGTCTGCGCCGTCTACGGCGGCGTCCGCCGGCTCGCCGGCGAGATGCTGCCCATGTCGGATCATCACGGACGTGGTCACGCGCTGAGCTCGACGCCGCGGGGCTCCAGCGGCGGTCAGGCGGGCGGGCACCTGACTAGGCTATGCCCGAGTCGCCTGTACAGCAGTCCTGCGGGCAGACGGCCGGCATCAGGCACCTATGGCCTGGCCACCCGGGCGGCGCTCCCGATAAGGGGACCGCCTTGACCTCCGCCCGTGGCGCCGAGCGGAGGCCCCGCTCGCTGGGGCATGCTCGCCGTGATCAGCCTGGGCATCGTCGCGCTCACGCTGAACTGGTTCGACGTCGCCACGGCCTTCCCGCTCATCGGCGCGCGAGTTCAAGGTGGGCCTCGGGTCGCTGAGCTTCCTCATCTCGCTCTACATCGTCGGCTACGGGCTCTCCCACATCCCCGGCGGCATGCTCGCCACCGCGATCGGCATGAAGAAGACCCTCGTGCTCGGGCTGCTCGTGCAGGGGACTGGCCGGCATCATGTCCGGGCTGTCGCACAGCTACGCCGAGCTCGCCTTCTTCCGGGTCGTCAGCGGCATCGGCGGGTCGGTGTTCATCGCCGTCGGGACCGCCGCGGTGGTCGTCTGGTTCCGCGACAAGGACGTCACGCTGCGCTCGGCATCACCGGCGGCGCCGTCTTCAGCGCGGGGGCCGCCTTCGCGCTCTACGTCTGGCTGTACGTGCAGCGCGCGACGAGCTGGCACACGTCGCTGATCCTGGCCGGCGTCTTCGAGCTGCTCGTCATGCTGGTGACCGTTGTGGCCTTCCAGGTCCCGGAAGGCGACCAGTCGCTCGGCGGCGCCAGGTTCGACCGCGCCGCCCTGCGGGCCGCGCTCGCGAGCAGGGATCTGTGGATCTACGGCGTCGCGCTTCTCGGCGGATACGGCGCGTACTTCACCACCTCGCAGCTGTTCAGCGAGTACGTGACGCACGACGGCACTTCGACCCGTCCGCCGGCGGGCTGCTGTCCGCGCTCATCGTGCTGGCCGGCATCCCGGGCAGCCTGCTCGGCGGGTACTGGGCCGACCGCAGCCGGAACCTGCGGATGTTCGTCGTCGGACCGCTCATCGTCGTCGCCGCGCTGCTGGCCCTCATCCCCGTGGTGCCGACCAGCGCGCTGTGGGTGCTCGGGATCGGCATCGGCTTCTTCCTCATCTTCGGCTTCGCCGCCTGGTTGGCGGTGCCCGCCCGGGTCTGCGACATCGAGCACCGAGCACATCGGCACGGCGACCGGCCTGATGCTCACGCTGGCCGCGGTCGGCGGCTTCTTCATCCCCGATCATCTTCGGGCACCTCGTCCCCCACACGAGCTTCGACACCGGCTGGGTCTTCCTCGCCGTCGTGTCCTTCGCCTTTGCCCTCGTCGGGATGGCCGGGCGCAACCCCTCGACGGCACCGGCGCACGCCAAGGCAGGTGCATCAGTTGCATGTCCCGCGGCAACCCAACCTTTAACGAGGCCCGCCGGCTGTGAGCCGCCCGCTGGACCGTAGGCCAGGTCGCCGAGCACCTCGGATGTTGCCGCCGTACGGTCCAGCGCTACACAAGGACACTCGCCTAATGCGCTAGGTCCTACCTGGCCGTCGCCCTCTGGTCCGCTGCCGCGTCAGCCGCTATCGGTGTCCGCTACCGAGCTTCGAACCCTCCACCTTGGTCGAATGCGTCGTCGGACCTGCGACCTCGAGGTGCAGGCTAAGCTACTTGTCGATGAAACCGAGCAATGGCTTGGGTGGCAGCCGCGGTGACGTTGAGGACACCCTGAAGCGAAACGTGGAGGGCCGCCACTCGCAAAGTGTTGCCTGCGGCGGGCGAGGGTGCTCTCGGGCATCAGGGTCGATCGGCCGACGAAAGAATTGGAACCTAGCTCGTGCCAAATCCGTGCCATAACGGCTCGGCAATTGGTGGGCTGACGTGGCAACAGCTGGCAGTAAACAACGAGCTCAATAAGGGTATTGTTCCACCACCGGGGAGCTAAGCAGCGTTCGGGACGCTGAGGCCGGGGGTTCAAATCCCCCCTTCCCGACAAGAGGGACCGGCTGATCAGGAGCAGTTCGGGGCGGTTGGACGCGGTCCCGCAAACGCAAATCGTCCCGCGTTTAGCCCGCGCGTTTAGCCCGCGCGGTGCCCCGGCTGCTCGTTACTTGCGTCTGAGGGTTTCATCAGGGCGTCACCCAGCTTCTGTGCCGCGCTCCGGTCGCCGTCCGTCGTGGCCTGCGCATAGATGGCCAGCGTTAGTCGAGGGTCGGAGTGGCCCAGTCGGGTCTGCGCCGTCTTGACGTCCACACCGGTGCTTACAAGTACCTGTGGCCGTCTGGGCCACCCCACCGCTCCCCGCAAAAGCACCGGTCATCCTTGCCGCCGGGGTCGCCGCCATGATCACCATCGCCACCTTTTCATTGGAGCCGCACCGACGCACCGCCGACGTCAAGAAGCGTGGCGAATAGTGGGGTCGGAACGTTCCGCCGGGTTGACTCCAAGTCCAATCGTCGTAGCTACTGACGCCGTGATCCGGGGTCGTTGCAGTCTGGACCGATCACAGACATGCGAAGGCCATCGCGGTCGAACCTATCATGGGTCCCATATGTTGACCAGGCACATGCCAGCTGTTACCGCTCCCACTCGGTGCCTTAACGTCTTCGCAGGACATCGGTTGCGCGTGGTGTGGCGGCAGGTGTGAGCACCACCTCGCTCCAGCCGCGAGGTCCTCTCACGACACTGCAGGCCCTAGGCAGCCGCCGCCCGTCCATTGCCGACGTGGCCCGCCTGGCTGGCGTTTCCCGTCAAACAGTTTCGCGTGTTCTGAACGACAAACCAGACGTCAACGACGCCACCCGGGCCAGGGTCCGGGGTATCATCGACCAGCTGAGCTACCGGCCCAGCTCGGCTGCCAGGGCCTTGGCCAGCGGAAGGTCGAAGACACTGGGGGTTCTCACACTCGACTTGGCGCTTTATGGGCCTACGTCGACCTTGTTCGCAATCCAGCACGCGACACAAGAGCGAGGTTATTTCGCGTTCCCGGTTGTCTTGCATACGATCGACCGTCATTCCGTGTCGGAGGCAGTACGTCGCCTGGCGACCCAGTCCGTTGAAGGGCTCGTTATGAACATCCCGTTCGACCTCTCCTACGACCCCCTGGCTTCGCTCCCGAAGGACATGCACGTGGTGGTCATAGGAGGCGGACCAGGGACGGCCCACTCGGAACACCTCGTGGTCGTGGACTTCGACCAGGAACTCGGGGGCCGTTTGGCGACCGAGCACCTGTTGGCTGCCGGCAGTTCGACTGTTTTCCACGTCACCGGGCCAGTCACTCGGACGCGGCTCGCAGTCGCCTATCAGGTTGGCGAGCGGCGCTGCGCGATGCAGGGGCCGAGGTCCTGCCTCCCCTGACAGGGGACTGGAGCGCTCTTTCGGGGTATGAGGCCGGTCAGGTCCTGGCCCGGATACCGGACATTCACGCAATCTTCGTCGCCAACGACCAGATGGCTCTCGGAGTGCTGAGGGCGCTGCACGAGCGACGCCGGCCGGTCCCCGAGGACGTCGCGGTGGTGGGCTTCGACGACACTCCCGAGGCTGCGTGTTTTATACCTCCCCTAACAACGGTGCGCCAAGACTTTGACGAGCTGGGGCACGTGGCCGTCCAGATCCTGGTAGACCAGCTCATGGCAGGTGTCGCGTGCCAGACCGCGTTGTCATCCAGCCTGAGCTCATCTGCCGTGAGTCGAGCCTGTCGGCGTAGCAGGCCAGCCCGCCACCTCTGCCAGCGCCCGCGGCGGGCGTGGCAACACCGCTCCCAGGCGTTTCAGGAGAAATGCCGGCACCGAAGGCCATTGACGCTTTCATGCCTTCGCTCTCGTCGTACGTGGTCTCGGCGCGTTGACAGCTCAGAGGTGAGGTACTAAAGTCCCCGAATCGTGAGCGCTCACGGTACTCCGCGGTGGCCGTGTGCGGCCAAGGGCAACGTAATTATATTGCCCATTTCATAAGGTAAGAAGGGGTATTGAACCAACCTCTCGAGCAAAGGATCTGGTCCTATCGTGTCAAGCTGATTGGGCACGCTCCCAGAAGCTCCTCACAACGAGCTGGACATCGGTGCCGGGGGGCACACCACTGCTGACAATAAGGAGGCAAAGATGAACAGAAAGCGAGCCCTATCCCTGTCCGCGACCGCCGCAGTCCTGCTCGGTACGTTGGCCGTCCCCGCCTCGAACGCAGCTGCGCAGGCCAAGGTCACCCTCACGTGGTGGAGCTGGACGGGCAACCCTAAGACCGTTATCGCCAACTTCGAGAAGGCGTACCCCAACATCTCGGTCCCGGTCCCGCCGAGCTACGGCTCAGGGTCCACCTTCTATGCCAAGCTCACCACCTCCCTCGCCGGGGGCACGGGCCCTTGCATAACCCAAGTGGAGTACTCGGAGCTTCCCCAGTACATCGCGGCCCACGACCTGACCAATATCGCCCAGTACGTCTCCAGCTACGCGAAGGATTACCCCGCCTGGGTCTGGGGGCAGGTCTCCCAGGGCAGCGCGGTCTACGCTGTCCCTGAGGACATCGGCCCTGAGGGGCTCATGTACCAGCCGGCTGTCTTCAAGAAGTACAACCTGCCCGTCCCGACCACCTGGAGCGAGTTCGCCTCGGATGCGGCCGCCATACACAAGGCCGACCCGAGCATGTACCTCGACCCCTTCGTGCTCAACGACCCCAGCATCCTGGAATCGCTGTGGTGGCAAGCCGGTGCCCGGCCTTTCGTGTTGGAAGGGAACGGTACGTGGAAGATCACCGTCAACGGGGCGGTGGAACAGAAGGTCACGGACTTCTGGGCCAACTTGGTCAAAAGCGGTAACGCCCCCGTCGACAACGACTTTACGACCGAATGGACTCATCACATTGCGCAGGACCGGTATGCGGCAGCGATCGGGGCAGCGTGGGGCCCGGCTTACGTGATCTCCGCCAACCTGGCAAGCAACTCCACTCAGAAGTGGGCCGTGACCCAACTGCCGCAGTGGACGGCGGGTGCCCACGCAACGGCGAACTGGGGTGGATCCACCAACGCCGTGACCAAGGACTGCCCCTCCCAGGACGTGAAGGACGCAGCGCTGTTCGCTGCCTACATCAACACTTCCAAGAGCGGCATTTCGATCGACGAGGAGTCCGGTACGCAAGGCGGTCGGGGGCTCTTCCCGGCGGCGCTTGCCCGTGCCACCGTGCCGCAGTTCAATGTCCCGCAGCCTCACTTCACGGGCAATGTCAATGCCGCGTACAACACCTACGCCGGGCAAGTTGTGACCAACTGGGAGTGGAGCCCCTTCGACGCCGAGTTCCGCAGCTTCATGAGCACGCAACTTGCAAGTGCCATCGCGGGCAAGCAGACCTGGGACCAGGCTCTGTCCGCGGTTGAGTCACAGCTGGTCGGCTACGCCAAGTCGGCTGGCTACTCTGTGGAGAGCTGAGCCGTAGTAGCGACGGGGGAAGGGCCAGCGCTGCTCTTCCCCCGTCCTCCGGGTCTTTTCAGATAAGAGAGGAGCGGAAGTGGCGGTTCAGGCAGGAGGCGTCACCGCCTCGCCGCCGATTGGGGTGATGGTGCCAAGGGATGGGACCACGCCCAAGGGACGGCCACTGCGCGCCGCACAGGGCCGCTCCGGGCTAATGATGACTGGCCCATTTCTGGCGCTGTTCGCGGTGTTCTTCGTAGGGCCGTTCGTTTACTCGATAATCCTGTCTTTGCGGTCCCCCCTGACGGGCGCTTACTCGGGCTTGCTCAACTACCGCACGGTCATGTCCAACGGCACCTTCTGGAGCGGGGTCGTGCGAATGGGGTACTTCGGCGCGGTCCAGGTGACTGTCATGATCGGCCTCGCGATCGGCCTGGCCCTCTTGCTGGACAGCCCATACTGCCGGGGGAAGAAGGTTTTCGCCCTCATTTACTTTCTCCCGTACGCAGTCCCCGGCGTTATAGCCGCCATTATGTGGGGTTTCCTCTTAGAACCCGACCTCGACGGCGCGCTCGGGGTGCCACACCAGATCGGGCTCGCGAGCGGCCCCATCCAGCCGCTCGACTACCGCTTGGCGCTCTACGCGATCATGCTGATAGTCACCTGGGAGTGGACCGGCTACAACATGACGATCCTGCTCACAAGCTTGACAAACGTGCCCCACCAGGTGCTCGAGGCGGCCAAGGTGGACGGGGCTTCGGAGCTTTCAATAGCGGCACGGATCAAACTGCCCATGGTGCGCCGCACGGTCTTGTTCACAATCATGCTCTCCATCATCGGCACGCTGCAGCTCTTTAACGAGCCGGTGATCCTGAACGAGATCGCCACTACAGGCAGCTCCCTCACTCCCAACCAGATCATCTATACCACCGCGTTCTCCTTTGGCAACGAGGAGCTGGCAGCTGCCCAGTCGGTCGTCCTGGCCGGCGTCACGATCGTCGCTACCGTCGCTTTCTTCGGGATCGTGCGCAGCAGGACGGGTCCCGCTGCGAGGGCAGGGGCGGCAGCCAAATGAGCACTGGCGCCGCCCAGCTGCCGTCGTCTTGGTTCAGGCGGCACGGTGCTGTTTTTTCTCGGCGCGCCAAGACCACGGTCACGACCGCCTTGTTGGCCCTCGCTGCCGCCTACGTGCTCGTGCCGATCTACTGGCTCCTCGTCGCATCCTCCAAGAGCAACAGCCAGCTCTTCTCCACCCCGACCTTCCTCCCGCCGGCGCACCTGTCTTGGCTGTCCAACCTCAAGGACCTCTTCACATACCAGAACGGCGACTTCGGTTGGTGGCTGATCAATTCCTTCATCTACGCGTCAGTGACGGCGACGCTGGGGTCAGCGGTATCGACCCTGTGCGGCTACGGCCTTTCCAAGTACAGCTTCCGCGGCAGACGATTGGTCTTTGGCTTGGTGGTGGGGTCGTTGATGGTGCCGGCGACGGCACTCGTGGTGCCGCTTTTCCTTCTCGAGCACTTCATGGGCCTCACGAACACCTATCAGGGGGTCATTCTGCCTTTGATCGTTTACCCCTTCGGTGTCTACTTCATGTCGATCTTCGCTACCGACGCCGTACCTGACAACCTTGTCGACGCGGCCCGCGTAGACGGCGCCGGAGAGCTGCGCACCCTCTGGCAGATCGGCAGGCCTCTCCTGATGCCGGGCATAGTGACGCTTTTCCTGTTGTCCTTCATCGGAACCTGGAACAACTACTTCTTACCGCTCGTGCTGCTCGGTACCGAGAGCCGCTTCCCGCTCACCGTAGGTCTTTCCGCGTGGTTGAGCAGCATTAGCTCGGTCGGCGCTCAGCCCATCTACCCCGAGGTCATCCTGGGCTCGTTTGTCTCGGTCCTGCCCATGCTCGTCCTGTTCCCCTTCTTGCAGAAATACGTGGCAAGGGGCTTCTCTTTAGGAGCGATTACCGGTGAATAAACGCATACGTTATGGAGGCGATTACAACCCCGAACAGTGGCCTCGCGCCATATGGCAAGAAGACGTCCGTCTCATGAAAGAGGCAGGCGTCGACCTCGTCACCTTAGGCGTGTTCTCCTGGGCCGAGCTCGAGCCGAGGGAGGGCACCTACGAATTCGCCTGGCTCCATGAAGTACTCAGATCTCTTGGCAGAGGCGGGGATCGGCGTGGACCTGGCCACGCCTACCACGGCACCGCCGCCGTGGTTGACCACCAGCTACCCCGACGTCCTGCCGGTGGACAAAAGGGGCACCCGCTACAGTCATGGGAGCCGCCAGCAGTTCTGCGTCTGCAACCCAACGTACCGGTTGTTCGCCAAACAGATCGTTGCTCGTCTCGTCTCCGAGGTGGGCGGCCACCCAGCCGTCGAAATGTGGCATATCAACAACGAGTACGCCTGCCACGTGCCGTACTGCTATTGCGACCACCATGCCGCGGCCTTTCGGGCCTGGCTGGCCTCCAGGTACGGGAGCCTCGAGGAGCTCAACGAGGCATGGGGCACTGTCTTTTGGAGCCAACGGTACAGCGAGTTCGCGGAGATATTGCCACCTCGTCTGACGCCCTCGTTCTCGAACCCAAGCCAGGAGCTTGACTACTGTCAGTTCAGTAATGACGCTTTTCTCGAGGAGCTACTCGAAGAGCGACAGATACTGACGGCTAGCCGGCCGGACATCCCCGTCACTACCAATTTCATGGGCTTTTACAAGCCATTGGACTACTTCGCCTGGTCACGTGCACTCGACGTAGTGTCCACTGACAACTACGCCGACCCGGCCGACCCCGAGTGGGCAATGCAAAACGCCATGCACTACGACCTCGTCCGCTCGTTGAACAAGACACTGCCATGGGTGGTGATGGAACAGACGACCTCCAGGGTCTATTGGCGGGAGCACAACGTGCCCAAGAGCCCCGGCCAGATGCGGGCGATGAGCTATCAGGCCGTGGCCCGGGGCGCCTCGGGGGTCCTCTTTTTCCAGTGGCGCGCCTCACGAGTTGGAGCGGAGAGGTTCCACTCCGCCATGTTGTCGCACTCGGGAGAAGCCTCGCCCGTTTGGGGCGAGATAGTCGACCTCGGTCGCGAACTCGCCCAGCTACAAACGCTGGGCCAAGCCCAGGTAGCGGCGCGGGTGGCGGTGGCGTTCTCATGGCAAAACTGGTGGGCAGTCGAAGCCCCCGCCAAACCGGCCAACGACCTCGTCCTGACCGAGCAGCTGGCTTGGCTGTACCGGCCGCTTTTTCGCTCAGGCACAACCGTGGACTTCTGCAGACCGGACGAGCGGCTAGGCGGCTACGAGGTCGTGCTGGTACCCAGCCTTTACCTAGTGACGCCCAAAGAGGGTGCCAACCTTGTGTCTTTCGTGCAACAAGGCGGCAATGCGGTGATCTCGTTCTGGTCGGGGATCGTGGACGAGCACGAAACCGTGTACCCCGGGCCTTATGGGGGGCCTCTCCGGCCGCTCATAGGTTGCGACGTACTGGAGGTGGCACCGTTGCCGACGGGCGAAGCGGTGGAGGTGGAATGGGAGGACGGGACGAAGACCACGGCGGCATTTTGGACCGACATTGTCGCCGAGACCAGTGGCCACGTCCTTGCCCGCATCGCCAGCGGCCCGTGGGCGGGGCGCCCGGCGGTCATCGAGAACCGTGTGGGAAGTGGGCGCACCTATTATCTCGACCACCAGGCTCGACCCAGTCGGTCTGGCGAGGGTATATTCCAGGATCCCAGCCCTCGCGGGAGAAGCCTCGTTGGAAAGAGTTGGCGAGGGAGTCGAACGTGTCGTTCGAACTGCGCCAGAGCACAGTTATGAGTTCCTCATCAACCATTCGCCCGAAGACAGAGAAGTGGACATCGCCGCCGGCGGGTTCGAACTGTTGGCACGGGCTGAGCTTGGTGACCGAGTGAAGCTGCCTCCGATGGGTGTTGCGATCGTACGCCGCCCGACCGGGGACCCCAACTAGCTGAGCTTGACTGTCATCGGCCTCAAAGGTCTTCATAGTTCACCAGTGGCCCCCTCGCCCCGAGAGGGCCGCTTGACCGAGGATCTTTTCAGCGACCTCCATGGTTTTCAGGCAGTCCCGGAAGGGCGAGGTCGTCACCTCCGGGCCACCTGAGAGCGAGTCGATGAACTCACGGTTCTTTGCCCGGAAGCCTCCGTAGACGTAGAAGTCCTCACCGCCCGCCACCTCTTTGGCGTCATAGCACTTCCCTTGGTAGTCGCCCTCTACGTAGACGTAGGCTTTCCCCTCCACCTCGGCGTCGGTGTACGCGCCGGGAGCGTGCATCTCGACCCGGAACACTCTCCGGCCGCTCACCCAGCTGTTCAGGAGCACCCCGACAGAGGAGTTGTCGAAATACAGCGTTGCGCCTATCCAGTTGATGTCTGGGGCCCCCACCCTGGCGCAGCGGCTCTCCAAGCCTTCCAGCTCCCCCCCGCAGATCCATCGCAGGGTATCTATGGAGTGCACGCAGTCGTCCATCATGTGGTCCCTCGCTCCCCACATAGGCTCGGGCGACCACTTGTAAAACTCGCAGACGGCATGGGTGATCGGCCCCTTGGCGGTGCACTCAGCGTGGACCTTGCGTAGCAGCGGGCTCGAGCGGCGCTGGTGGCTCACCTGAGTGATGGCTTTGTGCTGCTCAGCCAGCTCGGTCAGCATCGTCGCCTGGTGCAAGTTGAGGCCCATTGGCTTCTCGATGTAAAGGTTGCAGCCCTGGGCGAGGCACCACACCCAAATGTCGTAAAAAATGTGGGGTTGCCCGATGGCGTAGACGCCGTCAGGCTGGAGCTTTTCGACCATCTCCTTGTAATCCGTGAACCTTGCCATGACCCCCCACCGCTCCCCTGTCTGTTGCAGGCTGGCTTCGTCGACGTCGCACAGGCCCACGATCTCGACGTCGTCGAACGAGGCGAGCGATGGGTAGTGCACCATGTTGGCCATGTGCCCGGCACCGATAACGCTGATGCGCACCTTTTTCATTGCTCGCCCCCCTCGGCCAGGGCCTCTGTTACCGACTTGGCCCACACGAGGTCGGCTTTTACAAGCTTGTCGACGCGAGCTTGTTCGTTGTACTCGGCAGTGAGGCAGATGTCCCCCCTGTAGTTGCGCGAGCTGAGCTCAGCGAGCACCTCGGGCCAAGAACAAAGGCCCTCCCGTCCCGGCACGAACACGGCGTCCCAGCGGGCAGCGCCAAAGTCATCTTTGCCGGCCGGCCCCCACCGGGCGTTCTTAAGGTTCACGAGGCAAAGGTGCGGCCACAATATGTCGGCGGCCAAGCGGGGCAGCTCCCCGTCGAGCCCACAGTGCGCGCCGTCCCACACCGCGCCCACGAGGCGCGGGTCGTAGTTTTCGACGAGGTGCCGGACTCCCATGGCGTTGGCGATGCTGTCCCCGTAATGGTTCTGGATCCCCACCTTGACCCCGGCGTCATCAAGACTGGGGAGCAGGCCGTCAAGCCACCTCTTGACCTCCGCCTCTCGCTCTAGGTACCCGAGCCCCCGAGGGACCTCTACGCAGATCCTGATAACAGAGATACCGGCTTCGCCGCACGCGGCAATAACTGCCGGCGCGGGGTCAGCCGCCACGCTGGCTATTCGGAGCCCCTCGGCGCCAAAAGCAGCTACCGCCTTAGGCAGCCCTTGTTCGACTTTGTCTGGGGTCACCTGAAAACCTGGCCTCACTGGCAGCTCGACACCGTCAAGTCCCAGCTCGCGGACGTGCCTGGCGAGCTCACCGAGCCCCACCTCTCTCCAAGGCTTGGTGAAAACGGTCCATCCTCTAGGCTCCCATCGCGCCATCTCATCTCTCCTTGTCTTTTGGTTTATTTGAGGTTGACCCCCCGTCCGCCGGACAACTTGATTATGCCGCCTGAGTGGCGGACTGTTGGTGGAGGGTGCAGGTTCTGCTCGTACTCGACTGGGCTGAGCATTCCCAACGAGGAGTGCAGCCTCTGGCGGTTGACAAGACCTCTATGAACTCGAAGATGGCGTGTCGTGCCTGGGCCCGGGTGGGCCAGGGTAGCGGCGCACCAACTCGGTCTTCAGGGTCGAGAACCAGCTCTCGCCCACGGCGTTGTCCCAGCACTGGGCCGGCCTCGAGAAGCTCTGGGTGATGGAATTATCGTTGAGGAGCTTGGTGAAATCGTCCGAGCTGTATTGACCGCCCCTATCGGGAGGCTGCACTCCTCGTTGGGAATGCTCAGCCCGGTCGAGTACGAGCAGAACCTCACCCTCCACCAACAGTCCGCCACTCAGGCGGCATAATCAAGTTGTCCGGCGGACGGGGGTCAACCTCACAGGACCGTAGCCTTAAGTGAGCAGAGAGGCAACCGGCTGTGACCGGCTGCCCCTCTGCTGTTGGGGGGATCTAGAAGTCGTACTGCTTGTAGTTGGCCTTCGTGAACTCCAGGGGCGCCGAGAAGATGACCGTGTTCTCCGTCGCGCCGCTGATCTTGTTAGGAGCCGAGGCAACCGTGTAGGTGCCCATCAGGCCGGCGGCCGCACCGCTGAAGGTCTGGGGGCTGCCGTAGTTGGTCTTGATCCCGCACCACTGGGCTGGTGATGGGTTGGCGGGGGGCGTCGACGCTGTGCATTCCGGTGCCCCGTGAGCGCCCTCGTAGGCGAGCCTGGCCATGAGCATCGTGAGCTGCCCCTGGCCGTCCTCGTTCCACAGGAACAGGCCCTGCATGGAGCCATTGGCGAAGTACTTCTGGTTGGGCAGCGGGTCGCCGATGCCGAACACACCGATCTTGCCCGAGTCGTGCAGGGCGGCTACCGCCTGAGCGGTGCCGACGACTGCGGCTCCGTCAATCGGCAGGATCGCCTTTACGTTCGGGTAGGAGTGGATGATGCCTTCGGCTTGTGAGAGCGAGGTCGCCTGGTTGGACTGGCCGTACCCGATGGTCACTATCTTCAACTTGGGGTACTTGGCGGCGATGTAGCTCTTCATGGCGCCGATCCACGCCAGCTGGATGGTGGCGTCGGGAGTGGACGACATGATGGCGACGTCGGCGCTCGCACCGGCGAACTTGACGGCCGCGTTGATAACGCCTTCGGCGATGGTGTTGTAGGCGGTGTCCTGAATGAAGAAGTCGCGAGCGCTCGGGACATCCGAGTCATAGGTAATGACCTGGATGCCCGCCTTCATAGCCTTCTGGAGCACCGGTGCGGGCACCGTCGGGTCGTCTGACGACAGCGTGATGACGTTGTAGTGCTGTGCGATCAAGCTGTCGAAGATCGACACCTGCCCTTCAGCAGACGCCGTTGCGGGTGCGGTGTAGGTAAAGGAGATGCCCAGCTTGCTAACTACCGACTGGGCTCCCTTTTCGTTAGCCTCGAAGACCGGCAGGCCTAAAAGCTTGGGTACCATCGCGACTTTGATAACGCTCAAGCCGGCTGCGCCAGCCGGAGAAGGCGCCGCAGTGATCGCCGTCGTCGCGCCCATCGCGACACAGACGGCTGCGGCGCCTATCCGCCAAGGCAGCCTCCCTTGGAGTGTCCTAATTGGCCTCAACTTTCCTCCTTTGTTAGTGCCTCAAGGTGAGGCGGTTTTGTTTCCCCAACCCCGCGTCGCGGGCAATCGCCCCCGGCGCTGGGCCCCTTGGGCCAAGTTGGCCCAGGAGTTGTGTAGACCGAGGTCCTAGGCATCCGAGACCGCCGGGGGACCTTGCGCGCCGGCGAAGCGGCGCTGCAGGAGTTCCTTCAGGTGGACGCCCGCCCTATGGTCTAGAGCGATCTTCAGGATGAGGCCCAGGACCAGGACGATCCCTGTGACCATGCTCGCCGTGAGGGAGCTCTTACCCTCGATGAGCAGGCCCTGGGTCAGGAAGCCGAGCAGGAAGGTGGCGATGACAACCCCGCTGAGCCGTCCCTTCCCACCGAAGATATCGACACCTCCAAGCACGACGACTGTGATCGCCGGGAGCAGCAGCGAGTCGCCGATGTCGTCGCGGGCGGCGTTGTAAAAGCCGGACACGAAGATCCCTGCCGCCCCAGCGAGCAGGCTGCAGGTCACGAACGCACTGAATAGCGTGCGTTGCACGTTGATCCCGGTGTAGCGGGCGGCAGCGCGGTTGTAGCCGATGAGCACGAGCCCTCGCCCATAGCGGGTGCGGGCCACGAGCAACGAGACGGCCACGGCGATCACGGCAAAAATGACCAGCTGGTCCGGGATTGGCCCGATTGTTCCAGTACCCGCCAGAGCCACGAAGGAACTCGGGAAGTTGTAAGGCGGCGTGTTGCCTCCCACGGCGGTGGCCACACTGCCGAAGATGAACTGGCTGGCCAGCGTCACCAGGAGCGAGTTGAGGTTGAGCCTGGTTATGAGCAGCCCGTTCAGGACCCCGCCGAGGGCGGCTACCAGCAGTGCGAGGGCTGTCGCCAGCCAGATGTTGAGGCCATGTTGCCAAAGACCGGCCATGACGATGCCCGAGAGGCTTGACATGGCGCCGGTGGACAGGTCGATTTCTCCCGCCAAGATGACAAGCGCCTCGCCCAGGGCGATCAGCCCTGTGAAGAGGAACTGCTCGGAGAGGGCGAGGATCCCTGAAACGCCTAGCTCTCTGAAGTCCGGGACGACCAGGCAGAAGTAGGCGAGCAGCGCAACAAGAAGCACGACCAGGGCGGCCACCCAGATGGTTTCCTGGCGCCCGGCGGTTTGGGCTCGTACACGACGGGCAACAGGGCCTTGCGCCAAGCTCGGCGTGTCGCTCATCGTTGCACCCCCGAACGCTGGCGGAACAGCTGGCGGACCGGCGACCCCTTGCCTTCGGCGACAACGGCGATCAGGATCAGCACACCCACACCGGCCGGCTCCCAGATCACGGGGATCCGTGACGCGATCATCGCCTGGAGGGCCTCAGACAAGAAGACCGCCCCTAGGGCGCTGCCGACAGGCCCCCCCCGCCCTCCGAGCAGGGTCGTCCCGCCGATCAGTGTCGCGGCTATCGACATGAGGTTGACGTTGGTGTCGCTGCCTGTCGTGGAGTCTGCCGAACCCACGTGGCAGAGGTAGATAAGGCCCCCGAGCCCAGCCAGGCACCCGGAGATGAGGTACGTCGTGAAGAGGATGCGCCGGACCGGTATCCCGGCCCGGAAGGCGGCGTCGGCGTCGTTGCCGACGGCGTGGATGGACCTGCCCGTAACGGTCCTAGTAAGGAACAGGTGGGCGATCGCGACTACTGCGGCGCCGATGATGATGACCCACGGGACACCTGGCAGCAGGTTGGAGTTGCCGATGTTGCCGTACCCGTTGGGGATGTTGACCACTTCTTCGCCCCCGCTGAAGATGAACTGCAAGCCGCCATAGATGGTGAGCATGGCGAGGGTGGCGATGATCGGAGGTATCCCGACGATGGAGACGAGTAAGCCGTTGCCGATCCCGAGGCCGGTCCCAATGAGCAGTACGAAGAGCAATGCGAGGAAGATATTTAGGTTGTGGTCCTGAGCCGGGAACCCGGCACCGATTGCAGCTATCCCAAGTATTGGAGATACCGAAAGGTCGATCCCGCGTCCGATCACCACTACCGTCTGGCCGACGGCGACGATCATCGTCGAGACGGAATCCGCCAGTATGAACGAGATGTTGCTCGAGGCGAGGAAGTCCGGGTGCAGGGCCGCGCTCAGCGCGCCGACGGCCAGGATGGCCAGCACGAGCTGAAGCTCGCGTTGGCGCAGGAGGTTTACGGCGACGCTGGCAAAACTCCTCCTTGGGCCGAAGGGTTCGTCGCCTCGGACAGAGGCAGAAAGAGTGGTCATGCCTGGTGCCCTCCCACGACTAAGGCGCCGAGGCTTGCGTCGGTGACCTCGGCGCCCGAGAGTTCGCCCACTATGCGGCCCTCGTAGATGGCAAGGACGCGGTCGCACATAATGGCAAGCTCGCTCAGCTCGGAGGAAATGAACAAGCAGGCCAACCCATCTGTCGCGAGTTGGGCTACGAGGCGGTAGATATCGTCCTTGGCGCCAACATCGACGCCCCTAGTCGGCTCGTCGAGGATCGCCACCCGCGGCCCGGCCAAGAGCCACCGCGAGAGCATGGCGCGCTGTTGGTTGCCGCCCGAGAGCGCTTTGATCAAGGTCTCGAGCGAGGCCATGCGCACGGCCGTCTTGTCTGTCGCCTCTTTTGCCAAAAGGTGTTCCGCCGCAGGTTTCAAGAGCGGGCCCACCCGGGCGAGGCGGGGGATAACGCCGGCGGTGACGTTCCTCTCTACCTCTACCTCGGCGAAGATGCCATGACGGGCGCGGTCCTCGGGCAGGTAGACCAGGCCGGCGTCGATACAAACGCGCGGGCTGCGATGTTCGAGGGGCTGGCCTGCCACGCGCACCGAGCCGCGGTCGGCGTGCCGGAGACCGAAAATGGTCTCGGCGATCTCTGTCCGCCCGCTGCCTACCAGGCCCGCAAGGCCGAGGATTTCGCCTGCCCGCACTGTAAAACTGACACCCTCGAAGTTGGGGAGCGACGTCAGGTCGTCGACCGTCAGCATCTCGTCGCGGCCGCTCGCATCGAAATATGCTCTGACACGTTCCCGGGTGGAGATCTCGCGTCCGATCATTGCCTTTACGAGTGCCCACCTGTCGACCTCCGCTCGGGGAGCGCTCATCACCTCGGCCCCATCTCGCAGCACGGTGACGCGGTCGCTGATCTCGAGCACCTCGTCAAGGCGATGGCTGATGAAACCGAGCGTGTAGCCGTCGTTGCGCAGGCTGCCCATGAGATCCAGCAGCGTCCCAGCCTCCTTGCCCGTGAGCGGAGAAGTCGGCTCGTCGAAGAAGATCACTACGCAGCGGTGGACCAGGGCGCGGGCGCATTCGACGAGTTGCTGCTGGGCGATGCTCAGCTCCTCGGCCTTGCGCTCTGGGTCGATGTCGAGGCCGACCCGAGCGAGGTAGTCAGAGGCCTCGCGCCGCATGGAGCTCCAGTCGACATTGAAGCGCAGGCGGCCCCGGCGAAGGATGCCGACGAAAAGGTTTTCGGTAACTGAGAGCGAGCCCATCAGGGCGGGTTCCTGAGGGACCAGGTAGATCCCGTGGTGTTGCGCGGAGCCAGGTCTCAGGCCGACCAGGCGTTCCTGACCAAGCAGGAGCTCCCCGGAGTCAGGTTGGTAGATGCCCGCCAGGATCTTCAGGAGGGTCGACTTGCCGGCACCGTTCTCACCTACGACGGACTGGACCTCCCCGGGCTCAAAGGTGATCGTGACCTGGGAAAGCACGGTGGCCCCGTCGAAGGACTTGGTAAGGGAGCGCCCGAGATAGCGACGCCCGAGCGGCTCCCGCTGCGCAAGCGCGGTACCAACACGGCCGTCCGGCAACTCGGGCGCGGCCTGGCTCTGTCCCATGTGAGCGCTCTAGGAGGTCTCTAGTTACTGGCCTTCTATCGACAGTGCTGAGGGGAAGCCGCACCCCGCTCGGTCATCGTCGAATTAGGCCACATTTGACGACTTTTCGCCCGAATCGCCATCCCACAACCCCCTCCACCGGCTAGGCCGGCTACCCCGTTTGCGGCGCCTGGGAGCGCTAACATCGGACACCGTAGCACTAGGGGACAGCATGCGTGGGCGCGGGCCCGGGCTGCCCGCCAGCAGGCGCCCTGCGGGCGCCGGAGGGGACAATGCTGAATACGCCGGACACCTTGGCGTTCGCCCACGAGCCAGGTTGGCGATCCCTGTCGTCCGGCTCTTGTTGCAGTTCGTGGTCCCACTCCTCTCCCTCTGGGCACCACCAAGTCAGCATCCGATTTGAGCTGACGCTCGTGAGGGGTAACCTCACTTTTGGGCAGCCCGTATTTGCCTTTCCGGCTGGTGCGATCAGTTGGTCAGTACGACGAAATGACCATTAGGGCCCAGTCGGACAGGCAAGAGATCGGTTAGCTCGCCGAGGAAATCGCGGTCACCGTCTCCTCGGAACGCCATAAAGCTGTACTCGCCAGGCTGGCCCTCGAGGAGCTTCCCAGCGTAAAGGGTGCCGAGCCGGCCATTGTGCTCGGCAACCGGAGCATCGCTGGGAAGGTAGGGCCCAGGAAAGTCCTTGCCGAGAATGCGAAGGTGCCCGTCCGGCCGGGAGCACTCAACCTGTCGATGCGCGCCCTTGAATGGTCCTCGGCCAGGCAGGAAAAGACGATAGTGCTGTGCCCGTCCAGTTGGAGAAGTTGGGGCACCTCCACTTGGGCGAACTCTCCGGGTTCGGTCAGGGGCGGCTCCTCCGCGTGCGCTGTGCAGAACCTCCGGACAATCAAGATGCGTGAGGATGTTACCGCCGGCCGAGGGCGGCTGGGCGCTCCGGCGGACGATGACGAAGGACAGTTTTGCAGCGACGTGTGACCCTCGCGGAGGTCGCTCGGCGCGCCGGCGTCTCGCAGACCACGGCCTCGTTTGTCCTAACCGGCCGCGGCGATGAGATGCGGATATCCCACCAAGTCCGAGGCCGCGTCCAGCAGGCCGTGCGGGACACCGGTTATCGCCCCAATGTGGTCTCGCGAAGCCTGCGCACAGGAACGACTCAGACGATCGGCTTCGTATCGGACACTGTCGCAACGACCCCATTTGCCGGGCACTTGATCTGGGGCGCGCTCGATGCCGCACGTGAGAGCGAGCACCTCCTGCTCATCGCCGAGACCGAAGGCGACCCAGAGCTGGAGAAAGAGATGATTGAGGCTATGCGCGACCGCGGCGTCGATGGGATCGTGCTTGCCTCCATGTACACCCGCTGGGCCGCCATCCCGAAAGGGCTGCTGGATGGCCCGAGTGTGCTCCTCAACGCACTCCCGGCGAAGCCGTGCACGATCGCCTCAGTTATCCCCGATGAACTAGAAGCAGGCCGGACAGCGGCGAGGGCTCTCCTCGAGGCAGGCCACACCGATGGCATTTATGTGGTGGGTGCCGGGCCGAGGCTGACCCAGGTGCCTAAGGGAGTGGTCGCAGCAGCTGAGCGTTTGGCTGGGATAAAGGAAGTTCTTGACGCCGCGAAGGTTGAATTAGCGGGCGGCGTGTCGCTCAGGGACTGGCAGCCGATTGGTGGGTACGAGGCGACTCGCAAGTTCCTCCAAGCGAAACCAGAACCTAAGGCACTCATCTGTTTCAACGACCGGCTGTCCGTCGGAGCGTACAATGCGCTCGAGGATTCGGGCAGAAAGGTCGGCCAGGACGTATCGGTGGTGTCGTTCGACGACGAGCCCGTTGCATCTTGGCTGCGGCCACAGTTGACGAGTATCGCCATACCCCACTACGAGTTGGGACGAAAAGCCATTGAGCTTCTTTTGGATGGCAGCTCTGAGCCGCTCCTCGAAGGGCAGGTCCACCGCATGACCATGCCACTTCGCCAACGTGAGTCGATCGTCCGGCCGAAGGCGATCTTGTGATCGCTGCTACCTGGGGGATGCCTGTGCCCGGTCCTTGTAGATCTCCCAGGAGCTGAGAATGTGCGTTTTGACCGCCCGCGCGGCGCCCTCGGGGTCGCGCTTAGCCAGCTGTTTATAGATGGCGACATGGCCCCGATGGGACCGTATGTTGTCCTCGGGCACCCGGTGCGTGCGGCTGTAGTAGGTACTCGTCAGAGCCAATGGTTGGACGGACCTCAGGATCGACCGTGCCAGCTGGTGACCTGAGAACCGCGAGATCAGGTCGTGGTAAGAGATGTCTCCTTCGGCGTACCCGTCGGTGTCGTCCAGCATCCTTCCCAGCTCCATGAGGTGGGAATGGAGTTCGTCCAATTGCGCGTCAGTCATCTTATTGGCGGCCCGGCGGGCCATCTCGCTCTCCAACGCGGCACGGATATCGATCAGGTCATCGAAGATTGCCTTGCTTTCATCACCTTCGATAACCGTCTTCAACACCAGCGGGTCAAGCAAGTTCCAATGTGCCGTCGGCAAGATCGTGGTGCCTTGCCCTTGTTTCACGACGACAAGGCCCTTTTCTTCCAGGAGTTTGAGCGACTCGCGGATGACGGAGCGGCTCACGCCGTAGTCCTGGCACAGAACTGGTTCGGCGGGTAAGGAGGAGCCCACCGGGAGGGCCCCGGTTACGATCCGGTCGATCAAAGAGGCAACGACGGCCTCGCCCAAGCGGGCCGGACGTCGACGCCACGGTATAGCGGTGTCGGCGACAGGCCATGTCATCGCGGCCGGTACTTTCGCATGGGGGCGACCGACCCTTCTGGGTGCGGGGGAGAACCCCTCCACATCTCCATCTCGTGAGCCTACGTGACAGCGTCGAAGGGGAGCGACAAGTGGTGCACCCGGGTGGTCTGACGTCGCTTGCGCGGTACATAGGTCATGTGCCATCATACAACAGTCGTCGTATGTATGGCCTAAGGGGGGCCTATGAGGATCACCGCCGTTGAGGTCCACCGGGTACTGGTGCACGCGCCAGACCCCCCGTTTGTTTGGCGCCGTGGGTTACCCGGCAGCCCCGCCGACGGGTATGGGGCCGTGCTCCAGATCCGGACCGACGCGGGCTGCGACGGCGTGGCATTTCAGGCTCGCCTTGCCTCGAGCGCGGTGCTCCCCGACATTGTCGACCGCGTTTTGCGCGACGTATTGGTTGGCGAAGACCCCCTTCAGCGCGAATGGTTGTGGCACAAGTTGTGGGAGCTCGACCGCGTCGAGGAGATCCCGCTCTACCTGCTCGGCATGGTCGACACGGCCCTGTGGGACCTGGCCGGGCGGTCGGTCGGGATGCCCACCTGGCAACTGCTGGGAGGGTTCCGCAAGGAGATCGCCTCCTATGCGTCGACCGCTACATACGCCACCGTCGAGGAGTACCTAGACGTGGCGGACCAGTGCGCCGAGCTGGGCTACCCGGCACTAAAGCTGCACGCCTTCGGAGACGCCCGGGAGGATGCGAGGTTGTGCGAGGCCGTGCGCGAGCACGTGGGGAGCACGGTCCCGCTCATGTACGACGGCTCAGCGGGGTTCGACCTGCCGGACGCCGTGTACCTAGGAGACGCATTGGCCGCCGCCGGTTACCTCTGGTACGAAGAGCCGATCCGGGAGTTCTCCGTCACCGCTTACAAATGGCTGGCGGAGCGGGTTCGGGTCCCGTTGCTCGTGGGCGAGACCTCGGACGGTGCCCACATGAACACTGGAGACTTCATTGCCTCGGGCTGTGCGAGCTTTGTCCGCACCAGTGTCGAGCTCCGCGGCGGTTTCACGGGTGCCATGCGCACGGCCCATCTTGCCGACGCGTACCAGTTGCGAGCTGAACCACATGGCCCCACCTTGACCATGCAGGCACTTGTGCATGGCCATCCCGAACTGCACTTACTACGAGTCGCTGGTCTGGGGTAACCCTGTCCGCCGCGAACGGGGTATCGACAAGCACGGCATGGTGCCCGCGCCGCCGGGCCTGGCGTTGGCCTGCCAGTGGGGCCGAGTACCCGGAGGCGCTTATGCCATTTGTTGTGGCCGACGCCGGCTGACCGCCTCGACCTTCGAGGACGCTCGAACCCTTGACCACCCAACTAACCATCCAAATAAGGAGGACAATGAAAGACAACTCAATCTCACCGCGCCGTGACCTGCTGGGCCGGTCGCGCCGCTTGTTCAATACCATCGCGGCAACCGGGCTGGCCGTGTCGATGGCTACGATCGGTACCAACATCACCAGTGCGGCCCCAGCCCAGGCAAGCTCAGCGCCGATCACAGTCTTGGTCGACAGTCTGCGCCTTCCGATGGTCAAGGCCTACGAAAAGGCCCACCCAGGGGTCAAGCTCGACATCGAGCTTGGCGACGCCGGCGCCAACGGCGATGGGAGCATCGAGAGCAAGGTTGCGCTGGCCAACCGGGTTGGCCACGGGTGGCCGGACATCATCTTTTCTGCGGAGGCAAACGACGTCCAAAAGCTCGGCGTCGCGCCGTTTGATTTCCCGGCCGTGCTCAACCAGGGGCTTGTCTCGAACTCGATCATCAAGAATTACGCGAAGGGTGCGCTGGCCCCGTGCATGATCGGCGGCAAACTCGAGTGCCTGCGAAACGACCTCGCCTTCGATGTGCTCTGGGTCAACGTGCCGCTGATGCACCAGTGGGGCTATACCGTCCCAACAACCTGGCAGCAGTGGCAGGCGATCGGCCTGGACGTGGCCAAGAACCACCCCGGCTATGTCATTGGTTCGATCGGCGACTCGTTTGACGACTCCATCTACCTCCAGGCGGCCCAGTGCCCGGTCAACGACGAGCTCAACCAGTTCAAGCTGCTCGACAACCCGAACGACCCTCATTGCACCGGGATGGGCGCATTGCTCGACCCGCTGCTGAAGGCTGGTGCGCTCTCGACGACCTACGTCTTTGCCAGCACCTTCCCGAAGCAGTACACCGGCAAGGTGCTTATGATGGTCGGTCCGGCGTGGTACTCAGGGGCCATATTCGACACTCCCACTGGCCTGAACGCCGCCAAGGGCACGATCGCCGCGTACCCCCCGCTGCAATGGGCCGGCAGCCCCAAGGCCTGGACGGGAGACGTGGGCGGTGGGCTTTGGATCATGTCGTCCCACGCCTCGGACCCACAGGCCGTCGCGAAGGTGCTCGTCGGGCTGGCCACTTCGACGGCGGTGCAGGACCTCTCGGCGGGCTACCCCGGGTACGTACCAGCTGCGAAATCGTGGATCGCCGCGCAAGACGCGAGCGGGTTTTGGGCCACTCCCCTGGCGCCTGCATTTCGCCACAGCGGCTAACGAGGTGTGGCCCGGCTGGGCAGAGACGCCTTGGGACGTATATGGCATATGGGCCAGCACCGTCCTGCCCAACCTGACAGCGGGCCAGAGCTTCTCATCCCAACTACCTGGTTTTGCGGCTCAGATCTCGGACTACGCACAAAGTGACGGCTTCCAAGTCGTCACCAAGCCGTAGCTCTCCTGAGGTGAGCGTCACCACCAGCCTGCCCGTCCCGGTGCGAGCCCAAAGCGGCGCCGGACGCGGGCGGGTTGGTGGCCGCCAACGCGCCGGCTACGCGTTCGTGGCCCTGTACATAGTGCTGCTCCTGCTCTTCGGGGTCGTACCGACGGCCTATGCCCTTTACCTGGCCTTCACCAAAACAGGCGGCCATTGGGCCGGACTGTCCAATTTCTTTGCCACCGGCCGGGACTTCCGGTTCCTGCCGGCTATGGAGCACGTCGGGATCTACTTGGTGATCTGGCTCGTCCTCCTAGTAGTCCTGGTGCTGTTCCTCGCGCTCTTGCTGCACGGCGGGGTAAAACGGGCGACCCCCTTTTTCCGTTTCCTGTTCTATCTTCCAGGTGCGCTCGTCGGTTCGGCGAGCGTCCTGGTCTGGTGCTTCATGCTCGACCCCCCTGTCAGCCCTTGGCACTTCGCGCTCTCCTTGTTCCACTTCTCCAGCCTGGCTCAAACGATCTACACCCCGCACTTGCCCCCCATCTTCGCGGTGATCGCTTTCTGGACTGGCGCGGGCGGCTGGATCGTGGTGATGAACGGGGCCCTCAACAACATCTCTGACGAAGTGATCGACTCGGCCAAGATCGACGGCGCCAACGCCTGGCAGATCGCTGTTCGTGTCAAGCTCCCTTTGATCAAGAGGTGGGTCGTGTTCATGTTGATCCTTGCCTTCGCGGCCGGGACGCAGCTCTTCGTTGAACCTCAGCTTGTTAATCTTGCCAGCCAAGGCATGGTCGGCAGCTCGTGGTCACCCAACCAGCTGGCCTATTACTTCGCCACCCAGAACGATAACTTCAACTACGCCGCCGCGGTTTCGGTCGACCTCCTGATCGTCTGCTTGATGGCAGCCAGTCTGCTCGTCTTCCGCTCCAAGATGTTCGAGATCGACTAGAGGCGCGAAAACCCTTATGGCTCACGCAACTACGCAACCGTTGGCAAGAGAGGCAGCAGCTCGTGCATCGTTGAGTACCACGGCCGGGCTCCGTCGTCGTCGCCCACTCCTGAGCCGCCGTGCCGGGGCAAGGCTCGCATGGTGGATAGTGATGCTCGCCTTCACGGCCTTTTTCATCGTCCCAGTGATCTGGGTACTTCTCGCGCCCACCAAGACTGACCACCAGCTGGTCTACGAGAACCCGATGGCGTTCGGGTCCTTGCACAGCTTCCTGCGGACATGGGACGCGATGTACGCCTTCCAGGCTCACGAGCTGCTGAGGTGGTTATGGAACTCCGCCCGGTACTCCGTAGGCGGAGTACTCTTGGCCTTGGGCTGCGCGGTCCCGGCGGGTTACGGGTTGGCACTGACGCAGTTCATCGGCCGGAGAGTGCTCCTCAGCATCACCCTGATCGTGATGATCATGCCTTTTAGCGCTCTCGTGCTCCCGCTCTTCCTGGAGATGAACCTCTTACATCTTTCGAACTCGGCTTGGTCGGTGGTCCTGCCGTTTGGCTTCTTCCCGTTCGGGGTCTATCTTTCCTACATTTTCTTCTCATCAGCGATCCCCAAGGAGCTCATGGCTGCGGCCCGAGTCGATGGCTGCAACGAGTGGGGGGTGTTCCGCCACGTGGCGTTGCCTCTGGCCCGACCGATAGTGGCGCTCGTCGGGTTCTTCGCCTTCGTAGCTGACTGGACCAATTTCTTCCTGCCGTTCGTGATGTTCTATGACGACAAGCAGTACCCGCTCCCCGTCGGGCTCGATTACCTGCTTTCCGCCACGTCGGCCTTCAACCCGCTCATGGGAGGCTCGAGCCCGGTACAGCGGCCCGAGCTGGCGATGGCCACGCTCGTGGCGATTGCCCCGGTCTTCATCATTTTCTTCTTCGCGCAGCGAGCGCTGGTCACAGGGATGCTGGCTGGTGCAACTAAGCAGTGAGTAAGGAGCGTGCTCGGGTCCTCTTGGCGGCGCGCACAGGGTTGACACCGAGCGATGAGATTTAGGTGCGAGGATGAACCACGAAACCTGGGGCAATGCTTGCTAGGACCGACGGGGATCGGTCGACCCCCTTACTACCAAGGTCCCTTCGTGGTGGCGGGTACCACCTCCTACCCTTGCGCCATTGATCACGGCGAAAAGGTCACTTACGGCGGCCGCCCCCAGTTGTTCGAGGTTCATGTCAAAGGTAGTCAAAGCGGGGTCCGTCTCCTCTGCGAAGACCGCCCAGTTGTCGTACCCAGTAATGGCGATATCGTCTGGGACCTTGAGGCCGGAGGCAATTATTGTCTCGACTACGGCGGCGGCAATCTGGTCGGAGCCACACGCAATGGCATCGAGCTTGGGGTTGGCGGCCAAGACCTCATGCGCCGTCTGACGGGCCCACCGTTGCGACCAGAGGCCGTACCTGACTTCCCCTGTCAGCTCCAGGCCATGCTCGTCGAGGGCCCGGCCGACCCCGAGAGCCCGCTGTTGGACCGCTGGCGAGTACTTAGGGCCAGTGATGTGGGCGATGCGGCGTCGGCCCAGCTCGACCAGGTGGTTGACGATGGAGACCCCACCCCCGAAGTCGTCCACGAGGTGTACGACATCCCTTGGGTTCGTAGTTGGCCCGTGAACGTAAACGCACGGGATCTTGGCGGACGCGGTTATCGAGGGAGTCTGACCTTGGTTGTCGCCGACGATGAGCAGCCCCTCGACGTTGCGCTGGCGGAGCATCGACGCCAGGCCAGCCAGGCGGTCGACAACTCCTCGGGCGTCAGCGATTATGGCCGAGAGCTTGCGCTGCTCGAGCACAGACTCGGCGCCGATCACTATGGGCATTGCGAAGCGATGGACCATGGGATCTCTGAGCAGAACACCGATGATGCTGCTCCGGCCGCTGGCCAAGCTCTTGGCTACGAGGTTGGGGGCGTAGGAGAGCTCGCGGGCCGCTCGAAGGACACGTTTTCTCGTGACCTCAGAGATCCGATCCCGTCCGTTGATCGCCTTGGACGCGGTGGTCAGAGATACGCCCGCCCGTTGTGCCACCTCGGTGAGCGTGGAAGGTCGGCCCTCCTGCACGACATAAGCATAGACACGACGAGGCGACCTAAGGGACGTTCGTCATTCGCGGCAAGAGTGAGGAAGCGCCTCCTCCCGAGCAGCCCATGAGTGATATCGCTGCGGTACTGAATAAATCTCTGGCCGATGTCTTGACGGCGGTCCCTTATTGAGGTAGCGTTTCCCCAGACAGCCGAGGAAGTGAAGGGGACCGATCAGCCAGCTAGTGGTCGGCGGGGTTGCACCTCGGATGGTGTCGTCGCGTACTGAAGAGGGACACTATGGGGACAAGCCATGTTGCGCCGGATGGGATAGTCGCGCGCTCAGCGCCCAGCGAGCCGCGTAGGGGGCCGGTCAGCCCGACGGGCACTGCCATCGGTCGCTTTTCACCATTAGGGATGGGGGAGGTCGTGCTTGCCGCGGGCTCCGAGCTCGGTTCTTGGCAGCGGCGCAACGGCACGCAGACCGTTCCTCACTGCATAGAGCAACTTCACAACTCGGGCGCGATGCGCAACCTGCAACGTGTTGTTATTGGCGGCGACAGCGATGTGCCGCATGAAGGCATGCCTTTCTCGGACTCAGACATTTACAAGGTCCTGGAAGCGGTGGCCTGGGCCAGCAGTACCGCAGCGCTCTCGGACCAAACAGCAAGCTTCGTCGGCGAGGCCTGCGACCTGGTCGCGCGTGCCCAGCGTAAGGACGGCTACATCAATTCTTGGGTCCAAGGGCTGCACCCGAAGCAGGCGTGGAAAGACCTGCGCTGGGGGCACGAGCTTTACTGTGCTGGTCACCTGCTTCAGGCGGCCGTCGCTGGTAGCCGTACTGGTAGCTCCCCGAACTTGCTCGATGTATCGACCAGGCTGGTAGAGCACCTGCTGACAACGTTCTCGCTCGAGGACGGCGACGGTGGTCTTGTAGGTGTGTGCGGCCACCCCGAGGTCGAGACCGCCTTGGTCGAGTTCTACCGCCTGACCGGGGACCGCCGTGCGCTCCAGCTCGCCCGGCGGCAAGTCGACCTGCGCGGACGAGCCGATGTCGCCTTGCCCACTGTCGGTTCGGGTGCCGGCCGCTTCCCGCTGACGTACTTTTTGCACCACGCCCCGGTCCGGCAGCGAACGTCCGCCACAGGTCACGCTGTTCGTGAGCTCTATTTCCAGGCGGGCGTCGTGGACGTAGGAGTGGAGAGCCAAGACAGCGAACTGCTGGGGGCGTCCGAGACGATTTGGGAAGACCTGTTCCGGACAAAGACCTACGTCACAGGTGCGCACGGTTCGCGCCACCGCGACGAGGCGATCGGGGATCCGTACGAGCTACCGAGCGACCGGGCATACGGAGAGACCTGCGCTGCGATCGCAAGCTTCCAGTGGAACTGGCGGCTACTGCTGGCTACGGGCCGGGCACGTTATGCCGATGCGATGGAGCAGGTGCTCTGGAACACCATCGCGGGGTCCGTCTCTCGACAGGGGACCGAGTTCTACTACTCAAATACTTTGCACCTGCGGACCGGTCACGATGGCGCCGATGAGGACGCGCCTGTCCAGCGTCTGGGATGGTACCAGTGTGCTTGCTGCCCACCCAACCTGGCACGATTGGTGGCCAGCATAAACGCCTACTTGTGCACTCGGGACCCGTCGGGCTTGCAGCTTCAGATGCCTTTCAGCGGGACAGTGTCGACCACCGTCCCTGGGGGGACGGTCGACCTGACCGTCCACAGCGGTCACCCCTGGGACGGGACAACGAACGTAGAGGTCAAGGGCTGCACCTCCACGGAACCCTGGGAACTGTCAGCACGCCTCCCGGACTGGGCCCGGCGCGAAGATACTCGAGTAACGGTAGACGGGCTCCCGGTCCAGGCTCAGAGGGACGGCTCGTACCTGAAGATTAGACGACGGTGGAGCCCCGGTGACCGCGTTGAGGTGGTTCACTCGATGCGCACCACAGTACTCAGGCCACATTGGAAAGTAGATGCCGTGCGAGGCAGCGTCGCCGTCCAGCGTGGCCCCCTGGTGTACTGCATCGAAGCGGACGACCTCGAAAAGGGCACGACTGTTGAAGACGTCGCCCTGGACACGACCAATCCGCTCGAAGCTGTTGGCGTTGTGCCTACGTCCCTGGAGGGCTACGTCAAGGTCGCTATAAAAGCAGTTGGAAGAAGAGTCGACCACATTGCTGAGAACTTGTACGGGGACGACAGCAAGAGCAGCTATATCACCGGGCCTTGTCCCTCACATTCGTGCCCTACTTTGCTCGCGGGAACCGGAGTTCCGGAGCAATGCGCGTGTGGGTACCAAGTGCCTATCCAGAGCACGGGCCAGCTGGGGACGAACAGACGTAGTTTCACCTCGCTCTGGCCCCAAAAGGGTTGGCACGACCGTTCTCCCGTCAAAGGTGGGCACGCTACACGTGCCCACAAGTTCACCAACAACAGAGACAAAAGAAGGAGGATAAAAATTGACCGAAAATAGCAACCTATCGACAGGCAAGGCCACGCATGGGGGGAAGCATAAAACATCGGGCCGCGCATCGCGGGCCCTGTTGGCAGCTGGGTCAGTCGTAGGCATGGTAGGTGTGCCTGCGGTGCAAGCCTCGGCGGCCAGTCCGATCGTGCTGACTGAGACGTCCTATTACGACAGTTATGCCAGCAACGGTCCTATCTACAACTACATGAACACCATATTCAGCGGCTTCGAAAAGACCCATCCCGGGATCATCATAAAAAGGGAAGACCTGCCACCGAACGGTTCGTACTTCACCAAGATCGTGGACGAGGCCGCCTCCAACACGCTTCCTGACATCCTTATGGTCGACAATCCCGATCTCCCGGTCCTGGCATCGTACGGTGTCCTTACCAACCTGAGCACCTTAGGCTCAACAGTCCTCCCGAACCTAGAGCCCACCCAACAGGGCGAGGCTCAGGTCAACGGTGGCGTCTATGGTTACCCGTTGTACGACAACACGATCGCCTTGTTCTACAACAAGGACATGCTGGCAGCGGCGCACGTCCAGCCGCCCAAGACTTGGGCACAACTGCTGACCGCCGCCAAAGCGCTGACCAACTCGCAGCACTACGGGCTCGCTTGGGCCGGCCAACCCATTGTCAACAACGTCACCTGGCAGTTCCTCCCCTTCCTGCTGACAAACGGGGGGAGCCTGACCCACCTGACCTCGCCACAGTCCGTCGCTGCGCTGACTCTCTGGACCAACCTCTGGAAGGAGGGCGCCGTCGACAAGGACGCTCTCACCTGGACGCAGTCGCAGCCCAACTCGGAGTTCATAACCGACAAGGCGGCGATGGAGATCATGGGGTGTTGGCAATTGACTTCTGACTCCGCTGTCAAGGGCCTCAACTTTGGTGTGGAGGAGATACCCGTCAACACCCCTGGCCAAGTTGTTCAGAGCCCGGTCGGCGGCGAGATCTGGACCGTCCCGAAGAGCAATCCCGCGACCGAAAAGGCGGCCCTGGAACTGCTCAACTACATGGCAAAGCCCTCGGTGGACGCAGCTCTGGGCACCAACACCGGGGACATCCCCACCGTAAAGGCTGCGGTCACGATCTGGGCCAAGACTGCCAACCCGCTCTATCAGCCCTTCGAGCAGGAGCTCCAGCACGGTTTTGTGCGGGCTGAAACCCTTGGAACCGCTTTCCCGAGGGTCGACCAAGCCGTGGCCAATGCTATTGCAGCGTCTCTCATTGGAAAGCAAACGCCGGCCGCGGCGTTCGGGACTGCCCAACAAGAGGTCAACTCAATCCTCTCAGGCGCCTAGGTTCTTCCTGCTAAGAGAGAGGTGAACAGGTACTTGCCCCGGAAAGAGCCACCCCCCCTCAGCCGGAGGCAACCCGGCAGGTGCGGGCCTAGGTCGGCGCGATTTACGCGCCCGCCGAGGCCCGCCCGGCCAACCGCGGCAGTCGGGCCCATCGACCTCCGTGTTACGACGCCGTGAGCCGAAGCGACGGCACTTCTTCTGCTGCGGGTTGGCTACGCATGCACCGGCGGCACTTGATGCTGCTCGCGTTCGTAGTACCCTCAATCGTCTATGTGCTGATCTTCTTCGTGTACCCCCTCATTTATGGGCTCATGATGAGCCTCGAGAACTTCGGCTTCGAGGCGGTCTTAAAAGGGAGCGGGGCATTTATTGGGCTCCAGAACTACAAGGTCGAGATAGACGACCCGACCACCCGGACGGCCCTAATGAACTCGGCTATTTTCTTGGTGCTTTCCCTCGTGTTCCAGTTCAGCATCGGCTTCGGGATCGCGTGCTACTTCAACCGCCGCTTCTTCCTCTCCGGGCTCCTCCGGAGCCTAATCATCATCCCGTGGCTATTCCCGCCGATAGCTAGCGGCACCATCGTTTCGATAATGTTCCAGTCCCAGGGCGGGATAGTCGACGAAGTGCTGCGCTCCTTTCACATCATCCACGCACCGCTCTTTTGGTTCGATTCAGCGTTTAAGGCGATGTTCGTGATCATTCTGACCAATATCTGGATCGGGATCCCGTTCAACGCCCTGCTGCTGTACTCTGGCCTGCAGGACATACCGAAAGAACTTCAAGAGGCGGCCGCCCTTGACGGGGCCGGCCACTGGCAACGGTTCCGCTTCGTGACCGCTCCGCTGCTCCGCCCGGTGGCTCTCATAGTGCTGATGCTGGGCATCATCTACACAGTTAAGACTTTCGATCTCGTCGTTGTGCTCACCAACGGCGGCCCGGACAACGGCTCCCAGCTAATGTCGACTTGGGCTTACCAGCTCGCCTTCACCGATTTCGAGTTCGGCCAAGGCGCGGCCGTAGGTAACATGTTGTTGATCTTCTGCTTGATCGTTGCCTTCTTCTACATCAGAGAAACGCGGCGTGAGGCGGTGATCACGTGAGTGATCTGAAGGTCTTCTGGAAACGTTATGCCCGCCACGTGGTGCTGCCTCTCGGGGGCCTGGCAATCACGGCAGCGATGCTCCTTCCGGTCTACTTCACCGTCGTGGCCTCTCTAGCGCCTTCGAGTGCGGTACAGGCCCTCCCTCAGAGCCTTTGGCCGTCACACTTCGTGTTGTCCAACTACAGCTCGGCGATCAAGTTCGAGTCTGGCAGCGTCGTCACAAGCCTCATAATCAGCTTGGGCGCTGTCGTCTTGTCCATTGCGGTAGCGCTTCCCGCGGCCTATGGTTTGACGAAGCTCGGCTACCTGAAGAGCCGTGCGATCACCTCTGTGGCGATCATCGTGCTTCTGGTCACCCAAATGGTGCCCGGCATATCGTTGACCCTGTCCTTCTACAACCTCTTCAGGCACTTCCACCTCATCAACAACATCGTTGGTTTGATAGTCGCCGACTCCACCTATGGTGTGCCTTTCGCGGTGTTGGTGCTGCGCGCCGTTCATGGCGTCAATACCCGTCGAGCTTTCGGAAGCCGCCTACGTGGACGGCGCCGGCGAGTGGCGCACGTTCCGCTCAGTGATAGCGCCCATATGCCTACCTGGCGTTGTCACTGCAGGCTTGTTTGTTTTCCTTTTCGCCTGGGGTGATTTCGTCTACGCATTTACCCTCACCAACGGCACCAGTGTCACCCCGCTGACCGTGGGCATCCTCAAGTTTTTCACCGCCTACGCCGTCTCCTGGGCCCGGTACTGGCTTCCGTAGTCTTCGCAGCCATACCGGCAGGGGTGATCCTGGCTTTCGGGCAGCGCTATGTGCTGGGCGGCCTCAGGGCAGGAGCGCTCAAAGGTTGAAGGCCAAACGACTACATCCGGAAAGGTACAACGATGCGTGATAACAACGGGCCGGTACTCGAGTACGCCTCCGGCCACGAGCGTTTGCGCTTGGAAGCTTGGGGCGAAGACTCGATCAGGGTACGCGCCGGCCAGTTAGGGATCGCCGAAGACCTCCCTGGCGCGCTCGATTACGCCTCCTCCACGTCCGTCAGCCGGTGCAGGCGTCGACGGGACCACTCTCGTCAACGGCAAACTGAAGGTTGAGATTTCACCCGACGGGCTGGTGAGCTTCTCCCGGACCGACGACGGCGCGGAGCTACTGTCGGAACAGAAGGCTCACTTCTGGTGGCCCGGGCCAAGGTTCTTCGTGGCCAATGGCAACGGGCATTACCGTCTCGAGCAGCGCTTCAAGGCATACGAGGGCGAGAAGCTCTACGGGCTCGGACAACACCTCCACGGGCGATTCGACCAAAAAGGCCTAGTTATAGAACTCGTCCAGCGCAATGCAGAGGTCTCGGTGCCCTTCATGGTCTCGAGTAGGGGCTATGGGTTCCTTTGGAACTCGCCCGCTGTGGGGCGCGTCGAGCTAGCCGACAACGGGACGCGCTGGGTTGCAGATAGTGCGCGCCAAATTGACTACTGGGTGACAGCCGGCGACAAGCCAGCAGAGCTTCTCTCGCATTATGCCGACGCCACCGGGCATTCGCCCGAGTTCCCCTCTTGGGCGAGCGGGTTCTGGCAGAGCAAGCTCCGCTACCGGACCCAGGAGGAGCTTCTCGAAGTCGCCCGGGAGTACCGGCGCCGAGGGGTCCCGGTAGCGGTGATTGTAAGCGATTTCTTCCATTGGGAACATCTTGGGGATTGGAGCTTTTACCCGGGCGAATGGCCCGACCCGCCTGCGATGGTCGACGAGCTCGAGTCCATGGGGACCAAGCTCATGGTGTCGGTGTGGCCATCTGTCAGCCAGGCTTCGAGAAATTATGGGCCAATGTTGGAGAGCGGCTTCTTTATCTCGAGTGAAGAGAGCCCACCGGTACAGTCAATCTGGCCGGAACGAGGCACGAACGCCTGGATCGGCGCAGCCTTTTATGACTCCACTAACCAGGACGCCCGCAAGTACGTCTGGGGGCAGGTCGAGAAGAACTATTACGATGCGGGGATCCGGATCTTCTGGCTCGATGCCTGCGAACCGGAGATGAAGCCTGGCTACCCGGCAAGCCTGAGGTTCGCTGCGGGGCCTGGCCTCGAGGTCGCCAACTTGTACCCTCGTGAGCACGTACGCGGCTTCTACGAGGGCATGTTGAGCCGAGGTGAGACAGAAGTGCTCATGTTGTGCCGGTCCGCTTGGGCAGGCAGCCAAAGGTATGGTGCCGCGGTCTGGTCAGGCGACATACCATCAACGTTCGAGTCGTTCCGGGTGCAAGTGCGCGCCGGGCTCAACATCGCGATGAGCGGCATCCCTTGGTGGGGCACCGACATCGGCGGTTTCTTTGCGGGCGACCCGGACGACCCTGTGTTCCGGGAGCTCGTCGTGCGCTGGTTCCAGTACGGTGCGTTCAGCCCGCTCTTCCGCCTCCATGGCGACCGCGCGCCCAACACCACCATGGGCACCGAGATGACAGGTGGTCCCAATGAGATCTGGTCTTTCGGGGAGGAGGCCTACGCCATATTGAAGGACTACATTTTCCTTCGTGAACGGCTACGGCCCTACTTGCATACCCAGGCCGCAGAAACGAGTAGGACCGGGATACCCATTATGCGCCCGCTGCTTCTCGAGTTCCCCGAGGACCCAGGGTCCTGGGAGGTCGACGACCAGTTCATGTTTGGCCGAGATGTCATGGCGGCCCCGGTGGTACAACACGGCGCAAGGGAGAGGGCCGTTTACCTGCCCGCCGGGGCGGAGTGGACAAATTCCTGGACTGGGGCGCACATGCCGGGCGGCACGCTCGTAACTGTTGATGCGCCTCTTGAGACGATCCCACTTTTCTTCCGGGACGGAGCACGCCTACCAATAACGGAGCACAAGTCGTGAGCGCCCACCGCGGTTCTATAGAAGGACTGCCTGGCGCCCGAGATCGCGCACCTCGAGTGTCGGTCGACCCGTGGCGCCCGCTTGGCCGCGTTGACCGGAGTATTTTCGGCGGTTTCGTCGAGCACTTGGGCCGGTGCATCAACGGAGGGCTCTTTGAGGAAGGGTCACCCCTTAGCGAAGAAAGGGGCTTCCGGCGTGACGTACTCGACTTGCTCCGACCCCTGAGGCTCTCGGTGCTGCGCTGGCCTGGTGGCAATTTTGCTTCCAATTATCATTGGACGGACGGCGTCGGCCCACGTGCCTCCCGGCCGTCCCGGATGGACCTGGCGTGGGGAGGCACCGAGACTAATCAGTTCGGCAGCGACGAGTTCTTGTCGTATTGCGCCGAACTGGGAGCAGCCCCTTACATCTGCCTCAACATGGGCACCGGCACGCTTGCCGAGGCCCTGGACTGGGTTGAGTACTGCAATGCCACGACTCGTAGCTATTGGGCAGACCAGCGTGGCCGCAATGGCCACAACGAACCCTATGGGGTCACGTGGTGGGGGCTTGGCAACGAAATATATGGCGATTGGCAAGTCGGGCAACTTTCCGTGGCCGAGTACATCGCAACTGCTACCCGCTGGGCGCGGGCGATCCGACGTCTCGACCCCGATGTCAAGCTTGTGAGCTGCGGGCACACTGGGTGGAGCGACTGGGATTACGCCGTGATCGACGCCCTGGTTGGCCTAATCGACCTGCATTCGGTGCACATCTATTCGGGCGCGGCTGATTACTGGACGAACGTCCTATCGCCCCACCAAGCGGAGCGGGCCATCCGTGCTACATCGGCGATGCTGTCCCAGGCGGCGTACAAGCACCAGGTCCCAACCGTCCCCCGGATCGCCTACGACGAATGGAACGTGTGGTACCGCACCGACGACGGCTTCCTCGAAGAACGCTACGACTTCAACGACGCGCTGGCGGTCGCCACTTACCTGAACATATTCGTCCGCCATTGCGACTGGGTCAAAATGGCGAACCTGGCCCAGATGGTGAATGCAATCGCTCCTATCGTGGCTACCCCCGGCGGCGCCGACGTACAGCCCATCTATTACCCCTTCCTGCTCAGTTCAGAGGTAGTTCTCGATCAAGCCGTCGACGTGCTCGTCCGGGCGCCCGCGGTACCGGCACCCGCACCGCCTGTGCCCGACCGCTATGCCCACCGTATTGGAGACCTCGGGCCCTTCAGTGTCCTCGATGCCGCGGCCACGTGCGATGAGGAGACGCGGCGCATTTCCCTGACGGTTGTCAACCGCGGCCTTTCGGCACTTGACCAGAGCGAAATAGTCCTGCGCGACGCCACCTTTGCCGGCCAGGTCCGCATCAGGGTGCTGACGGAGGGAGCTATCGGCGCAGGGCCGGTGCCGGGACTGGCTCAGGTACGGCTCGACGAAGGCTGGGAGAACGCGCGGGGGGACCGTTTCGTGATGTCACTGCCGGCTCGCTCCTTCTGTGTCATAGAAGCACCTATCGAACTCGGGAGCTAACCAGCCGCTGTCCGAGAACAGCAGGGCCGTAGACTGAGCTATTTGCCGGCTGCCAGAAGGGTGTAGAGACCCGGCTTCGGGGCGATCACGACCGTCAATCCCGGCTCATTCCCCGGCAAGATCCTGGTACCCCCGGGTTCATGCTCTGCAAGGTGAAGAGGCGTGCCACAACGCACCGTCACCTCTCGGGCGGTAGGGACCTGCAGGCTGACCTCGGTCGCGCGGCCGCTCTCCCATCTGATGCTGACGGTCATGCCTCCACGCGCCCGCAGACCTGAAACCTCGCCATCTGGCCACGCCGCCGGCAAGGCAGGCAAGATGTCGAGGCTTCCCGAATGGCTTTGAAGCAGCATCTCGGCGATCGCGGCTGTCGCTCCGAAATTGCAGTCGATTTGGAACACATCCGGGTCGTGGGAGCCAAAGAAGTTGTCGGAGAACGAGCCCTCCAAGAGGACCCTGAGGCTCTCCCATGCCAGGTCCCCGTCCAACAACCTCGCCCATAGTGCCGCCACCCATGCTCGGCTCCAACCAGGCCCTCCGCCTCCGCTTGCCAGGCGCTGCTCGAGCGAGCGCCGGGCCGCGGCCGCCCACTGCGGGGTTGACCGCGGTGTCACTTCGTCACCGGGGTAAACGCTGAAAAGGTGTGACAGATGACGGTGGCCGGGTTCCGGTTCAGCGAAGTCTTCCCACCATTCCTGCAAGCGGCCATCAGCGGTCACCTGAGGTTCGCGGAGCATCGCCAGGGCGCTTGTCAGTGCCGCCCTCAGCTCTTCGTCCGATCCGAGGATCTCCGAGGCAGCGGAGCAGTGGCGAAAGAGATCCCTGGTCAACCAGATGTCCAACGTCGACGCTGCGCTCACGGCGGCTTCGGTCCCGTCGGAAGCGCGGAAACTGTTTTCCGGAGAGGTCGACGGGCACGTGACCAATCGCCCGTCTGGCCCCACGACCAAATAATCCAACAGGAACAAGGCTGCCTCGCGCATAGCCGGGTAAACGCGCGCAAGGAAGGACCGGTCCTCGGAAAAGGCGTAATGCTCCCATAGGTGCTGGCAGAGCCATGGGCCGCCCATTTGCCAGTTCACCCAGTACGGGTGGGCCTCCTGGTCCCCGGTCGGCCAAGTCGAGCGCCAGAGGTCAACGTTGTGGTGCGCTACCCAGCCCCTACACCCATAGAGCTCCTTGGCTGTGCTCTCGCCCGCGTGCGAGAGATCCGTCACCAGGTCTATGAGCGGTTCGTGACACTCCGCCAGGTTGGTGGTTTCGGCGTGCCAGTAGTTCATTTCGGCGTTGATGTTGGTCGTCCAATTGCAGCTCCAGGGCGCGCGCACCTGGTCGTTCCAGATCCCCTGTAGGTTGGCGGCTTCGTTGCCGGGCCGTGAGCTCGCCATCAAGAGGTAGCGGCCGTAATGGAACAATAGTGCGCACAGGCCCTCGTCGCTACCGCCGGCTCGCAGCGCCCGCAGCCGTTCGTCGGTCGGCACCCCGGCTCGCTCACCCGGTCTCAGCTCCAACGAACAACGGTCGAAAAGTGCGCTGTGGTCTTGTACATGTCTCGCTCGGATGACCTCGTACGGCTGGGTGAGCACCGGGCCAAGGACCTCCCGGCATGCGTGCCGGAGAGCAACAGGGTCTTCGACTGGGGGGGTGGAGTAACCTGCGTAACCGGTAGCGGCGACTACGAACAAGGTGAGCGCGCGGGAACCCTCGACCCGCAAGGTTCCCTGACTTGCGGAGTGAACCACGCCGCCATCAAACCTGACTGCCAAGCCCGCGGCAAAGCGCAAGCCGAAGGTGGGCTCGTACACGATGGCCGGTTCTTTGTCCCAATAATGCGGCACGACGTGCGCGGGGCCCTGCCTTCCAGCCAACCAATGCCGTCGTCCCCGACGTACCGCTCATCCGGGTGGGGGCTGCCGAGATCGAGGGTCACGTTGAGCTTGCCGGTCCCGAGCGCCCTCAGTTGCATTACGAATGCTCCGTCTGGGCGAGAAGCAAAAGCCTCCCGCTCGTAGAGCGATCCGGCGACCTCGTAACGCACCGTGGCAACACCGTCCCGCATATCCAAAGACCTCTCGTAGTTTTGTACCTCGCCGACATCCCCGAAGTCGACGGTCAGTTGCCCGAGCGGCTGGTAGGCCTCGTTGAACGAGCCTTGTAAGCGAAGGGCGAGCCTATCGGCTTCCGCATAGGCACGGCGTTCGAGCACGGCGGCACGCAGTTCGGCCAACACGGCAGCTGCGTCCTCGGTGTGAGCAGTGCGGGGACCGCCGGACCAGAGGGTATCGATATTGAGGTCTACCCTGTCGCGCTGAGGGCCGCCCCACAACATGGCCCCGAGCCTGCCGTTACCAAGGGGGAGCGCCTCTAGCCACTTGCTCGCCGGCTGGCGGTACCAAAGGCGGGACTCCTTACCGGCGGCCACGCCAATGTCGTTTATAACCATCAGCCCCGTACTTGTTCGCTCACTGCGGCGGTCACGGGCACGATCGACCGCTGAGAGTACGTGGCCACTGGGCCAGTCAGATCCACGACTGCTTTTTGGCGGATGTCAGACGACGAGGCGCCCACGGCGAATTGGAACAGGCCCGGTTGCACGACAAAGTGCATGGCTTCGTCGTAAAAGGCGAGCCGGCTCGGGTGGACGTCGAAGGTCACTCGCACCGCCTCGCCGGGAGACAGGCTCAAACGGGTGAAGCCGATCAGGTAACTTTCCGGCCGCGCCACCGATGCCACCAAGTCTGACACGTAAAGCTGTACTACCTCCTCGCCTTGCCGGTCCCCTGTATTAGCCAGCGTCACCCCAACGATGATCCGAGACGAGGTGTCGCCGGCGGCCACTGCTATGTCGGAATAACCGAATGTCGTGTAACCGAGGCCATGCCCGAAACTGAAAAGGGGAGTGTGGCCACGATCGGTGTAGTCGCGATAAAACTCGGAACGATTGCCGCCGGAACGATGGCTGCTGTAGAGGGGCACGTGGCCCGTAGATCTTGGAAGGGTGATGGCAAGCCTGCCGGTGGGCTCCGCCTTCCCCAATAGCACGTCTGCCAAGGCATTGCCGCCCTGCTCCCCAAGCGGCGCGGCAACCAACAGGGCCCGGACGCGGTCGGCCACGCCGCTCAGCACATGAGCCCGCCCGCTCATGACGACGAGCACCGTGGGGGTGCCCGTGGCCGCCACGGCTGTTACGAGCTCCTCCTGGACGCCTGTCAACCTGAGGTCTGTGGCATCCCGGGCTTCGCCGACCGTTGAGCTCTTGTGCAACCCGGAGCGGCCGCCGAGTACCACCACGGCGACGTCGGCCTGCGCAGCAGCCGCAACCGCTTCGGGGAAGCCGGCGCGGTCATCGCCAACTAGCTCGCAACCCTTCTCGTACATCACTTCGGCGCGGGCACCCAGAGCGTCGCGGAGCCCAGCCAGGGGAGTGACGTGCTCTGTGTAGTAGTGACCGGGTTTGAGTGCCCCTTCGCCACTGGGCAAGAAGAAGACGTCTGGGATCCCGCTTCCTGCGCTTCCGCCGACCGCTACGCCAAGGTCGGGTTGCACGTCGGAGTCGGCCAACGACGGGCCATCCGCCAAAGACTTCCCGTTGCCATCGGCTGGCTCTGCGGGGCCAATCACCAGCTCTTGGTGGGCCGGGTAGTGGTAGTCGCCCTGCAGTAAACGCCTATCGTCGGCCGCCGGGCCAATGACCGCCACTTTCGAAACGTTCATGGCCAGCGGCAGCACGCCATCGTTTGCAACGAGAACAATGCCCCGGGTAGCGGCCAGCCGAGCGAGGTGGGCATTGGCTGGGTCAGCGAAGACCGCCTTTACGCGGGTGGAGTCGACGTATGGCGATTCGAACAGGCCCAAACGCATTTTGGAGGTCAGCACTCGGCGTACGGCGGTGTCGACCGCAGAGATCGGCACTCTGCCCCCGTCGATCGCCTCTTTGAGGGGGCCCCAAAACAGTTCAGGGCAGGAAGCTCGAGATCGAGCCCGGCCGTTAGAGCCTTGATGGCCGCCTCGGACCGGTCTGCTGCCACCCGGTGGTAATCGATCAAGAGCAGGACCGCAAAGTAATCGGCCACCACCATGCCGTCGAAGCCGAGCTCGTCACGGAGCAAGCGCGTCAGGATTTCTGCCGACCCGCTGCCGGGAAGCCCGTCGACGCAACTGTACGAGCTCATGATCGAGCCCAACCCGGCGTCGCGGATTGCGGCGGCGAAGGGTTCGGCGTACACCTCCCGCAGCTCTCTCGGCCCGACCTGTACCGGCGCATGGTTACGTCCGCCCTCCGATAGGCCATGAGCCAGGAAGTGCTTCCCCGTGGCCAGGACGCCCGTTGACAAGTCGTCGGTCTGCATGCCTCGCACGTAGGCAGTCCCCAGCACACCCGCCAGCACCGGGTCCTCGCCGTAGGTCTCCTCCACACGACCCCATCGGGGGTCCCGGGCCACATCGAGCACCGGTGCCAGGCTGTGGCGAGCCCCCACGGCCAGCAACTGCCGGCGGACGCAGTCCGCCACGTCGTAAATAAGGGCCGGATCCCAAGAACTGGCGAGAGCGAGCGCTTGGGGGAACACGGTGGCGCCCCGCGGACAGTAACCGGCCAGTGATTCTTCGTGCACCATGAGCGGGATCCCGAGCCGTGTGCGCTCTACGACAAGATGCTGGATTTGGTTGAACAGCTCGGCGCTTTGCTGTGGCTCGAGGCCGGTGGTGGCGCCGATCCGCGTGACCTGGCCGATGCCGTGCGGCACCACGGCCAGCGCCGCTTCGGGGTCAAAGCGCTCGCCCGTTATCAGGTGGGGGAACTCGACGGCGCCCAGCTGCGCCAACTTCTCGTCGATTTCCATTCGCTCGATCAGGTCGTTCACGCGGTCTTCTATTGCAAGGTTCGCGTTCAGATATGCGGCAGTTGTCATCGGAGGGCGAACCCTCCGATACCTTTTACGAACTGGCGGCGAAGGCCTATGTACAGTATCAGAAGCGGCAATGCCGACAACATCACGAAAGCCATTAAAACTGGGACGTTTAGGGCGTACTCACCGTTCGAGGCGAATTGGTACATCCCCAAGCGGCAGCACCTGGTCATTATTGGACTGCGTGAGTATGAGGGGCAAGAGGAAGTTATTCCAGGCGCCCAAACCCGCAGTAAATGCTGATAACAGCCAGACACTGGGCGGGCCATGGGGACAACCAGATGAGTGAACGTGGTCCATGGACCGGCACCGTCGACCGCCATGGCGTCGTAAAGTTGCCGTGGTATGAGGCGAAGGTAATTGACCATCAACAGGACGGCGACCGGGATGAGCGACGCCGACAGCACGAGCACGAGGCCGTACAGCGTGTCGTAGGTATGGATCTTGTTGGTTATGAAGTACAGGGGTATGATGATCGCCTGGATAGGGATGGCGATGCCAAACAGTATGACTCGGAACGAAACAGCCGCAAGCGGGAGCCTCGGCGCACGATCCGGTACCCAGCGGCGAGGGAAAGCGTAACGACCACCACGATCGTGCCCGACCGCCAGCTCCACGCTGTTTCGGAAATCCGTTCCTACCCCCGGGCTGTGGAAGATGGACGAGTACGAAGACAAGCTCAGCCCACCGGTCGGCAGCCAGGCATTGGCAGAAAGGTACTCATTGGGCGAGCGGAAACTGATGAGCACCATGTAGTAGATGGGTGCCAACACGAACACCAACCAGATCGTCCCGAGGACGAAGGACGCGAAGCGAGAAATCTTCGATCTGCCCCTGATACCCCCCAGCGTCTGGAGCGGGGGCCGACGGTCGTTTCGTCCCGGGCACGGCGGCGGCCGCAGGGTGGCCCTGAAGCCTCGCTGGCATCGTGCGCTACCATATGCCCTCCTGGGTCCCCTCCATGGAGCCGAACCCGCTCAATCTGACGAGAACGATGGCCAGGACGATCCCGAGAACGCCGAGCACAGTGGCTATTGCGCTCGCATAACCGAACTCCGTCTGGTTGAAACCGATGTTGTACATGTCCATCGCCAGCACCCTGGTCGTGTCGCCGGGACCACCTTGGGTCAAGATGTAGATGATGTCGAAATACGTCAGCGAACCGACCAAGACGAGCGTCGACGACGTCACGATGCTGTAGCGCAACTGTGGCAGGGTTACGTGCCAGAAACGTTTGGCCGCATGCTCGCGCCGTCGACGCTGGCGGCGTCGTAGAGCTCGGACGGTATAGCCCGTCTCCCTGCCTGGAAAATGAGCGTGTGGAAGGGCATGAACTGCCAGGCGATGATGACGACGATCGTGAAAAATGCGAGGTCGGGGCTGCCCAGCCAGTTCCGGCTGAGGAAGTGCATGTGGGCGTGAATCCCGAGCCAAGCCAGACCGCCGAACTGAGGGAAAAGGACGTCCTCCCACATCAGGCTCAACCCGGCGGTGGACAGTAGGAGAGGCACCAGGTAAAGGGCGGCATAGACGGCACGGTAGCGCTGCGTCCCGGCAACGAATATGCCGAGAGCCATGGCCGTGGGGGTCTGCGCCAGCCAGCTGAGCCCCGCCAACTCGAATGTCACCAACAAGGAGTGACCGGAGACGGGGTCGGAGAAGAACTCGCGCCAGTTAGCAATGCCAGCCCACTGTATCGGGCCGTCCACGTTCCAGTTGGTGAAGCTCAAGAAAAGGGCAAAGGCCGTCGGGATGATTATGAAGGCCCCGTACAGAGCCATAGTCGGCGAGATCCCGACCAGGTCGGCGAAGAAGCTCCGCCGCCGGGCTCTGGTATGCAGTCGGACGCGAGCCGCCAACCTGGTTGCGGTTGAGAACGTGCGGGACTAGCTGCCATGAGCCCACCTCATACCGTTGGACAGCCCGGCTCCGCGTCGTCGGTGCGGAGCCGGGCTACCTGTCCTGCTTTGTCAGTGCCTAGGGCGCAGCGCTTATTGGTAAGCGTTCATTGCCTTGGCAAACTGCTTAGGCGTTTCGGTGAGGTCGAAGACATTCTGGAGGTTGGTGACATCGGCGTCGCCTTCGTGGCACCCAAGCGCCTTGTCCCAGGAGTACTGGAAGTACGGCGCCTTTTGGACGGCGTTGTAGACGGGTAGCAGGTACTCCTTCAATGGGGAAGAGTTGAGCAGGCTGGCCGAGCCCGCGATGACGGGTACAAGGCCTTGGCTGACCTCGAACTTCGCGTAAGCCGGGGTAGTGAACAGCCAGGCCGCGAATTTCTCCGCGACGTAGGTCTCGGCAGGCGAGATGTGGGCAGCCAACTCGGATAGACCGTCGTGTTGCCCTCTAGGTCAGCTGGAGTTGCCCTTGCCCCCAGGCACCGTCGGGAAGAACCCGATACCCATGCTCGTTGTGACCCAGCCCGGGTAGTAACCCTGGATGAATCCGATGTCCCAGTCACCCATCAGCTCCATCGCAGCCACGCCGTTGTGGATCATCGCTTCGGTAAAGCCGGTGCCGAAGCTGATGTCTTGGTAGCCCTGCTCGAAAGCATTGTCCTTCACCAGGGTCTGGATGTCCGTGAGGGCTTGGATAATGGCAGGGTTGGACCAGGCGCCCATCTTCCCGTCCTGGATATTGAGGAACACCTGGGGCCCGCCGATGCGGTCCGTGAAGTACTCGAGGTACATGAGACCAGGCCATCCCCCGTTGTCGCTGAGCGCAAGGGCAGTCACGTTGTGCTTGGCCAGGAGGATGACGTCGGCTAGCAGCTGAGTGGTCGTAGTCGGGAACTCGAGGTGGTACCTCGCCAGCAGTGCCTTGTTGTAGAAGAAGAAGACGGGCTGCGTGCCGCGCTAGGGGGATCCCGTAGATCTCGTTGTTGAAGGTCACGGCCCCGAGGCTCGAAGCCACGAAGTCGCTCTTCCACGAGGGGTTGCCGGCGTCGCTCTGCCCAGCGTCGCCGAAGGGTTGCAGGACCTTTGCATCGATGTACTGAGAGTTCGTCGACCACCTCCCCAGCCAAAAGTGAGCGCAGGGGGGTTGTTGGCGGCCAGAGCAGCCGCGACCTTGGTGTTGTAAGGGCCGGACGGCTCTATGTCGATGCTGACGGTATCGCCGGGGTTGGCTTGGTCGAAGGCCTTGGCTTGTGCAGCCCAATAGTTGTCTAAAGGTGTGCCGTTGGCCTCCATCCAGACTTGGATGCTGGCTGTCGGTGCACTTTGTGCAGACGATGTTGCGATAGGTACGGCTATGGCAACGCTGGCCGCTGTACCAACCGAAAGGCCGGCCGCCATCAGTGCGGTCGCCCGGCGGGACAGCCGTCGGGGCTTGGGCGATTCTTGGGTCACCTTGTTCTCCCTTCCTGTCTCGGCCCCTTGAGGGGACCAAGTCGTGACCGTCTCGAAACATTTCGAGGTTCTCTCGGGAATGTTACGATTCGGGAATATACACCCAAGGACATTTGGCGTCAACGCCCAAACGCAGCCCCTTATCCCGTCGTCGGGTTACGGCTGGAACCGCGGTTCGTAGTAGCCCAGGTCAACTGCTCTCGGGTCGCCACGAGCGCGTTTTGCAAGGAGGCCCGTCGCTGTGCCAAGCAGCTGGATCGAAATGTACCGCTATCATCTCTGGCGATGAGACTGGAGGCTTGATGAGTGCTCAAACCGCCCCGAGCGAGGGAGACCGTGTTGCGGGGGGTAGCTTGGCGCGGCCGCCCTCGCAACGCCTCGCCGGCCCCCGAGGGCGGGTCACGATCGCTCAGATCGCACAGCAAACTGGGCTCTCGGTGGCGACGGTGTCCAAGGTCCTCAACGGCAAGCGCGACGTCTCTGCTCAAACTCGCACGCTCGTGCAGAACATCCTTGTTAGCTCCGGCTACCGCAGACGGGCCAGTGGTGAGGCGCCGCCTCTTATCGACATCGTGTTCAACGACTTCGACAGCCCCTGGGCGACCGAGATCGTCCGAGGGACTGCGGCCGCTGCGCAAGCGGAGGGCCTCACGGTCGCGTTCACGGCCCTGTCAGAGGGGGACGAGCGTCGAGTCTGGTTCGACCACATCACGTCGCCGCGGTACGCGGGGCATCATTTTGCTCCTCTCACAACTCACCGCGCGCCAGAGGGGCGAACTCGACGCCCGCGGACTTCCCTTCGTGGTTATCGACCCCACCGCCGAGCCCGGCCCCGAGGTGAGCTCGGTCGGCGCCACGAACTGGTCGGGCGGTCTTGCGGCAACCAAGCACCTTGTCGACCTCGGGCACCGGCGGATAGGGATAATTACCGGTCCCCCCGAGCTGCTGTCCAGTCGAGCGCGCCTCGACGGTTACCGTGGTGCCCTGGAGAGGGCAGGTCTTTCGGTGGACACCGAGTTGGTGAGACAGGGCGACTTCCGGGTCAGGGCTGGTTACGAGCAGGCGAAGGTACTGTTCGGTCTGAGCTCGCGCCCTACCGCCATCTTTGCTGGGAACGACCTGTCGGCCTTAGGTGTCCTGCGGGCAGCTCGCGAAGCCGGTCTTCATGTTCCTGAGGATTTGAGCGTCGTTGGTTTCGACGACATCCCCCTCAGTGAGTGGAGCACTCCTGCGCTGACGACCGTGCGACAGCCGCTAACGGAAATGGCCCGGGTGGCGGTGCAGATACTCCTGGAGAGCGCCGAGAGCGCTGAGCCAGTCAAGCGCCGCGTGGAGCTTGCCACCGACCTCATTGTGCGGGAGAGCACCGCACCGCCAGGGGGCCATGATCCGGAGGTTCTGTCCAAACTCCAGGTCGGGCACGTGTAACCATGTCGACCCGAGTCGCCTAACCGCCTTCCACGTTTGGAGACGAGCCTCATGTTGCCGAACCAGTTAGGGCCCTTCGAGGAGGAGGACAGACATGGTTGCCGAAAGCACACCGCACGGGCTGGAGGTTGGCTGGAAGGACGGCTCACTCGAACTGCGGGTGAAGGTAGGCGACGATGGCGCGGCCCGGCTGGCCGATCTAGCCGCAGCCGGCCGAACGACCGTGTTCGGTGCAGAAGAGCGGCCCAACCCTTGGGCGTCAACTTGGGGTTACCCCTAGTGGACGTGATCACCTTTGGAAGCGGGAGGGCGTGGTCGGGAAGGCGGTATGCCGAATCCGTTGTGGGTGGGCGTTTTCGTTACGTGAGCCGTGACGAGCAGATTGACGGCAATTGGCACAAGCTTAAGGTGCACCTCGAGGACCCGGTCACCCGGTTGGTGGCAAACGTCAAGTACCGCGTTCTTGAGGGCAGCGGCGCCCCTCTGGGCGGAGAACGACTAGTTTGGGGAGGGGTGCTGGCAAAACCCGGGCACTACGCGACGCCCTTCCGGACCTCGACACCATGGCGCAAAGGCAGAACCCGCGCGGCGGGGTCGGTTTGACGAACGTCGGCAGCTGGTCATCTGGGACGCACCTACCCTGGGCGCCGCGCTTAACCGCACACCGGGCACTGCTGGCTGTGGCACATCGAGAACAAAGGTGCCTGGCGCTGACAAGTAGGCGAGCACCGCCGGTCCAATGCGAAGGGGCCGCAACGAGGTCACACGGCCCGGCAGGCTCTTCGGGTTCCGCTGTGCTGGCCGTGCCGGTTGCTCACGTGGGCGCGCAGGCCAGGCCAGAGGTCCTGTTCCCCGCACTCGGGGGAGCCGCGGTCGAGTGGCACGCTTCAACGGGAGAGCTGATGGTGAACCTGCCCAGTGCCCCGTCCGCCTGTCTCGTGGGCCTCGCCCCCGACCCGGGCGCGGGTTGACCGCCTCGACGCGAATCCCGCCGAAGCTCCGCGCTGAGATGTGAGCGCCGGCTAGAGAGGTCGACTCTAGTCAGGATGGAACGGCTGGCTCCGGTCCGCATTTAGCGTGGATCATCCGCTGTGAGGAGGCGGAGCCGACATACGGAGAGGAGCCAGCCGTGACCAGTTTTGCCCATCCTGACACCGTTTATCTTGGTATGGACGTCCACAAGGACTCGATCTCAGTCGGGGTGCTCAACCCCGGGGCCGAGCGAGTAGACGTGGAGCGGATCTTCGCCGACGAGGAGTCGGTCCGGCGTCTGTTAGGTTGCTTCCCGGGCCGATGCCTTCTGCGAGTTTGTTACGAGGCCGGCCCGACCGGCTATGTCCTGGCCCGACTGCTGTCGTCCATGGGGGTGCGATGCGAGGTGATCGCACCCTCGATGATCCCAAAAGCCCACGGGGACAGCGTCAAGACCGACAGTCGCGCGACTGCCGGAGGCTGGCCCGTTTGCACCGGGCCGGGGAGCTGACGGCTATCCGTGTCCCAACGATGTCGGAGGAGGCGGTCCGAGACTTATGACGTGGGCGCTCGGACATGATCGAGGACCTCACGCGGGCCGTAACCGTCTGACGAAGTTCCGGCTACGTCATTCCCGGGTGTGGAGGGGCGGGGCGAACTGGACGATCAAGCCTGATGCCTGGCTGGCTGGCCAGCACTTCGACGAACCGGCCATGCAAACGACTTTTGAGCACTACCTCGCCGTCCTGGCCGAGCGCAGCGAAAGGCCCGCCGCCATCGACGCCGACCTGGTGATCTGGGCCGGCACCGAGCCGTTCCGGGCCCCCGTGGCCCGTCTGGCTGCCTATCGGGGTGTCAGCCGCTTGGGCGCATTATGCCTGCAGGCCGAAGTATGCGATTGGCGCCGCTTTTCCCGAGCATCGACACCTATGGGCTTCGTCGGGCTCGTCCCGGGCGAGTACTCGAGCGGCGCCAGCGCCCAGCGGGGCCACATCACCAAAGCGGGGAACACCCATGTGCGCCACCAGCTCGTCGAAGCCGCGTGGTCCTATCAACACCGGCCCTATGTTGGGCCTCGGATCGCCAAACGTCACGACGGGTTGGCCCCAGAGGTCGTGGCCCGGGCGTGGGCGGCCCAGCTCCGTCTCTGTGGCCGTTTCCGGCACCTTGCGGCCCGCAAGAACACCAAGTCGGTGGTCGCCGCTGCCGTCGCCCGGGAGCTGGCGGGGTTCTTGTGGGCTGAGATGACCGCCGACTGACGTGGTTTGCCCGTCGGCCCCCACTTTGGCTGACCGGGAGCCCGCGACTTTCACGATGCGCCGGCGAACCGCCGTTGCAGGACCGATCCCCGAGGATGTCTATGCGCCGGGAGCTTCGGCGCGACTCTAGTGAGGGGCAACTCCCTGCGGATAGCCGACATGCGGTCCCGACCCGCGAAGATCAGAGTGGCGGCCAGCCGAACCACCGATCGCCGGCGCATCGTCAAAGCCGTCAGGCCCGACGACCACCAGTGGCTCGCCGAGTCGAAAGGTCGTGAAGGCAACTACGAAGGCGAAGTCCACCTTCGGTCGGTGGGACATTGCTTGGCGCCCAGTTGGGTTTGTCAACTCGGGCTGGCCCCAATCAAAAGCCTCATCCACGCGGCCAGGTCCAAACGTCCACCAGCCCACCCCCGACAGGTTGACCGGACAAGACTCACTTGCGAAACGACATCCGCAGATATAAGATAACTGATGTCTGATAACTGACAGGTCGGAAGGGTGTGACGGCCGGGGGGTTTCGCTCGGCCGCGCGCTCCAATTCTTTAAGGGGATTTCTCGTGATTGACATCGAAAGGAAAAGAATGAAGGAACAGTCTTCTCGGCCGTCGCGGCGGACCTGGGCCGGCGCGGTTGCCAGCGGTCTCGCAATCTGCACCGCGATGGGCCTCGGTACCGGGGTCAGCGCGGCATCACTGCACGCCAACGCCAGCTCCAAACCCATCGTGTTATGGGTCGACTCCGCCCGCTTGCCGATGGTGCACGCCTGGCAGAAGGCAAACCCGAGCGTCAAACTCGACGTCGTAACCTTCGACGGCGGGTCGGGCGGCGATGGCAGCATCCAGAGCAAGGTCGCCCTTGCCAACCGAGTCGGCCATGGGTGGCCCGACATCGTGTTCTCCGAGAACGCAAACGACGTCCAGTCACTGGGGCAAGCTCCGTTCAACTTCCCGGCGACCCTTAATAACGGGCTCGTCTCTAATGCAATTCTCAACAACTTCACGGCAGGTGTGAATGACCCCTGCATGATCGGCAAGAAGCTCGAATGCCTGCGCAATGACCTGGGCTTCGACGTGCTCTGGGTGAACGTGCCTTTGATGAAGCAGTTCGGGTACACGATCCCAACCACCTGGCAGCAGTGGCAGGCCATAGGTGAGGACGTGGCCAAGCACCACCCGGGCTACATCATCGGCGAGCAAGGCGTCCCCTGGGACGAAGACATCTACCTGCAACCGGCCCAGTGCCACCTGAACGACGTGGTTGCACCCTTCGTCGTGGAAAGCAACCCGAAAGACCCCAACTGCACGAACATGACCAAGTTGCTCGACCCGCTGCTGAAAGACGGGTCGGTCCCCATCGCCAACGACTTCGGCGCTACGTTCGCCAAGCAGTACGGCGGCAAGGTGCTCTTGACCGTCGGCCCGGCCTACGACTCGCTCGCCATCTTCGAGGGCCCGGGTTCGGCCCTTAACTCCCCCAAGGGCACCTACGAGGCGGCCGCCCCCCTGAAATGGGCGGGTGCCAAGCAGACGTGGACCGGGAACGTCGGCGGAGGCTTGTGGATCCTTTCCTCGCATAGTTCCCAGCTCGCGGCTGCGGCCAACGTGATGGTCGGTCTAGCCACGTCGACGGTGTCGCAAGACCAGTCCCAGGGCTACCCGGGGTATGCTCCCGCCGCCAAGAGCTGGATCGCCATCCAGGACAAGAGCGGGCTCTTCGCCAGGCCTCTGGCGCCGGTGTTCGCCGCCGCCGCCCCTCTAATATGGCCCGGCTGGTCCCAGACCCCGTGGAACGTGTTCTCACTTTGGGGGCAAAATGTGGTCCCTAACCTGGTGAGCGGTTCGACTGTCACGTCGCAGCTCAGCGTCATGGCCACCGCGATCGCCAATAACGCGCAAAACTACGGTTACCAGGTCAAAGGCTAAACACTTGACCTTGGCCCACACCATCAGCCTGCCCGCCCCGACGCGAGCTCAAAGCCGTGCCGGGCGCAGGCGGGCTGGTGGTCGCCAGCGCACCGGCTACATCTTCGTGTCCGTGTATCTGGTGCTGTTATTGCTTTTCGGAGTCGTCCCGACGCTGTACGCGCTCTACCTGGCGTTCACAAAAACGAACCAGCCGTGGCATTGGGCGGGCCTATCGAACTTCCTCAAGACGGGACGCGACTACCGATTCATCCCCGCTTTCGAACACATCGCCATCTACCTGGCCATCTGGCTCACCATGCTGGTCGTGGTGGTCCTGTTCCTGGCCCTCATGCTGCACGGGGGGGTCCGCCGGGTAGTACCGGCGTTCCGCTTTGCCTTCTACATCCCGGGCGCCCTCGCTGGTGCCGCCAGCGTGGTCGTATGGGCGTTCATGCTCGAACCCGAGCTGAGCCCCTGGCACTTCGCCCTCTCGTCGATCTTCCACTTCGCCGGGTTTCAATCGGTCATACTCCCCGAGCACCTGCCACCGGTGTTTGCGGTGATCGCTTTCTGGACTGGGGCGGGCGGCTGGATCGTCGTCATGAACGGCGCCCTCAACAACATCTCGGACGAAGTCATCGATTCGGCCCGCATCGACGGAGCCAACGCCTTGCAACTGGCCCTGCGCGTGAAGTTGCCCCTCATCAAGAAGTGGGTCGTCTACATGCTGATCCTCGCCTTCGCGACAGGCACCCAGTTGATCGTCGAGCCGACCCTTTTGGAGCCCGCCAGCTTCGGCACGATCAGCACGACCTGGTCCCCCAACCAGCTCGCCTACTACCTTGCCACTCAGATGGACAACTTCAACTACGCCGCCGCCATCTCCGTTGACCTGCTCTTCGTAGGGTTGGTAGCAGCGGGCCTGCTCGTTTTCCGCTCGAAGTTCTTCGAGCTCGACTAGAAGTAAGGCCTCGCACATGGCTCAGGTAACGGCGCCGGCGGCGACGCTCGGAGCGGACGTTCGCACCTCGAGGGCCCCGGTGCGGACCGCCGGCCGGGCCCAGCGCAGGCCCAGCTGGCGCCGGGTTGCCACGAGGCTGGTCTGGTTCGTCGTGATGCTCGCGTTTACCGCCTTTTTCGTCGTCCCTCTCATCTGGCTGCTGATCGCCCCGACCAAGACCGACCACCAGCTCGTGTTCGAGGGCCCTTTCGCTTTCGGGTCGGTCCACCAGTTCCTGCGGACGTGGGACGCCTTGTACAGTTTCCAATCCCACGAGATCGTGAAGTGGCTCGAGAACTCAGCCTGGTACTCCGCGCTGGGTGTTGGGCTGGCCTTGCTTTGCGCTATACCCGCCGGCTACGGCCTGGCGTTGACCGAGTTCCTGGGACGGAGGGTCCTTCTCAGCATCACCCTCCTCGTCATGATCATGCCCGCAAGCGCCCTCGTGCTGCCGCTCTTCTTGGAGGTCAACGTCGCCCACCTCGAGAACACCGGATGGTCGGTGGTCCTCCCCTTTGGCTTTTTCCCATTCGGCGTCTACCTCGCCTACATATTCTTCTCGTCGACGATCCCGAAGGAGCTGCTGGCCGCAGCCCACGTCGACGGCGCGAGCGAGTGGGACGTCTTCAGACGGGTCGCGCTACCTTTGGCCCGGCCCGTCGTGGCCCTGGTCGGGTTCTTCGCTTTCGTGGCCGACTGGACCAACTTTTTCCTGCCTTATGTGATGTTCTACGACGACAGGCGTGACCCGCTCCCCGTAGCGCTGCAATACCTCGTATCTTCGGCCTCGGCTTTCAATCCGCAGGCTGGTGCCAGCAGCCCGATCCTCCGACCCGAGCTCGCAATGGCGGCCCTCGTGGCGGTGGCCCCGGTTTTCATCGTTTTCCTCTTCGCACAGCGGGCGCTAGTCACGGGGATGCTCGCCGGCGCTACAAAAGAGTGAGCTGATAGGAGAACTTTGCCGGACCCGACGATGCTTGTAACGCTCCCCGCTGACAGCGAAAGGGCCCATATCCCTGATCCCATAACAGAGACGCTGGAGTTGCACAGTCATTATGCTTCCCTCTAGCTCGACTTACTTTCTCCAGGTTTGGGCTCCAGACCCTCATCACGGCGACTTCAGCGTTCAACCCGAGCGCGGTGTCGTCGCAATCTATTTCGCTTCCGACCCTGGATGAGCGATAAGCGCTCATGCGTGTTGCCACCCAATTTGTAGCAAGGTTTAGTACGACCCGATCCCAAGATGAATGGAAGGCAGATGAAAATAACCGGGCATAGGACTATATTGACCCAACACGACCGGCGGCGCAAGACCGGTGATGCGAATGGCGTGTTTCGGAGCAACCTCATGGTTGTCCCCGTCCTGGTACTGACAACCGACGAAGGGATGGAGGGCATAGGCATAGGCGCACATCAAGACATAGATCGTGTTTTTGGCGCCATTGACGGGGAGGACCCCCGGTCAGTCACGGTGTTATATGATCGGATGCTCGCGAGCGTATTCAAAACGGGGCATGCAGGCGCGACCTTCGGTACTATCGGCGCTGTCGATATGGCCCTATGGGACCTGAAGGCCAAGATGGCCGGTGAACCACTGTGGCGGTTACTAGGCGGAAGAGATAAGTTCATTCCAGCCTACGCGTCGGGCATTGATGCGCCTCTCTCGGACGAGCAGTTAGCGTCGCTTTACGAGGAGTTCGCCGACCACGGGTTCGTCGCGGCTAAGTTAAAGGGCGGGAACGACTTACCCGGTGCTTTACGACGCTTGGGAATAGTCAAGGATATCTTGTCACGAAATACGACTAGTCCCGCCTTGATGCTGGATGTAAACGAGGCTTGGAACCCTTCGCAAGCCGTGCGGTTCCTCTCTGTCATAGAGTCCAGGTTTGACCTCACTTGGGTCGAGGAGCCGGTCCGGCGCTGGGACGCAGCTGGTCTCGCGTTGGTACGTCAAAAGATAAATGCTGCGGTAGCCAGTGGCGAGAATCTAACGGGACTGGAGCAATTTATACCGCTCATTTTAGCCCATTCCGTCGATGTTGTACAAGCGAGTGGAGGATGGGGTGTCACTCACATGTTGAGGGTCGCGTCCCTGGCACATGCTCATGACCTTCCCATTAGCCCCGTTGGCTACAATTTTACGTCAGCCCCCCATGTGGCTGCTGCGATTCCGAATCACATGGTTACGGAACTTCAAGATCTTTGCTTCCCGGATGGGATCAAGGTTGATCTTGAGTTTGAAGACGGCGGTATTGTCTTGGGCGAGTCTGCTGGTAACGGTGTTTCGGTGAACGAGCTCGAAATCACCTCTGCTCCTTCCGGTGCAGATGATTATGACGAGACCAGCCCATATGTCCGGCCGGCTCAAGCGGGCCTTCATCTTGGCTCCTGGAAAATCGACGGTATCCCTTTCTAAAGGAGGCTGGAAGATGGCGAGATGGACAACAGTGCCGGAATGGCACTCGCGTATGGGACGGGTCGGCTTTGGCGGCGCTCCGATCGGCAATCTGTTTACTGCTGTCACGGATGAACAGGCAGAGGCCGCACTTGAGGCCGCGTGGGCCGGTGGTGTTCGGTACTTTGACACCGCCCCTCATTACGGCCTCGGCCTGTCGGAGCGACGGATCGGTTCCGCTTTACGGGCTTGGCCACGCCGAGAGGTTGTGATCTCGACCAAGGTTGGGCGCCTCCTCATGCCACGATGTCCTCCCAGAGCGCGGGACGACGACGTGTTCGAGGTACCGGGCTCGCTGGAACGGTTTTGGGATTTTAGCCTTGACGGAATGCGCCGTAGTTTAGAGGATAGCCTTTCGAGGTTAGGGCTTGACCGAGTGGATATTGTGCTCGCGCATGACCCTGATCTCTTCGACCCCGCGGCCACCGAGATGGCGGTGGAGTCGCTTGTTCGCCTTAGGGCCGAGGGCCTCAGTGCTGCGATCGGCATCGGCACGAATAGCTCGCAGTATGTAAAGGACTACCTTCCTGAGCTTGATTTTGTGCTGCTGGCGGGTCGCCACAACCTCCTCGAGCACGAGGCGATCGAGGACTTCCTGGACCCGGCACTTGCTTCCGGGACCGTTGTAGTTCTGGGGGGCGTGTTAGCGTCTGGGATTCTGGCGACTGAACCGGAGTCGTCTAGTCGGTACGATCAGTCGGCCTCAAGGGAAGTGCTCTCAAGAGTACGGGCAATCGCGAGCATCTGCTTAGATTATAAATGTTCTTTGCTTCAAGCCGCACTTGCGTTTCCATTCCAACATCCAGCAGTAAATAGTATTCTGCTCGGGATGCGTTCGCGAAGCGAGGTTCGTGAGAACCTGTTAGCTTTGGAGGACTCACCGCCCCCCGGGTTATGGAGTGCACTGGTGCAATCGGGTCTAGTCGACGGGCGTGCGATTCGCGTGCTGCCGAGACTGCCCGATAAATGACTGGCTTATCTGTCTCGTTGTCGTCCTGGCTTAGGCAACTGTTATGGGTGCCCGAGGTGTTATTACTCAAAGCTCCTACCCATGAAGTGCTGTGACAGTGATGCTGAGTGAGGGTCTTGAGGTCTGCCTCCCGGCTGACGAGGTCGTTGCCGGCGCTCGTTCCGGGACGCTCTAGGAGCTCCGCGACGACGGTCGCAAGGTCAGCCCAGTGGCGGCCCGAGAGACCGTTGGCGCTCGCTACGCGATCCCGGTCGAGGTCCGGGCTTCCCGGCGCACCGTGTCGCAGTAGCGGAGTGTTTGGCGAGGGGACTGAGCACATCAAGAAAAAGGGGCGTATCGCAGGTCCAAGTCTCGCGCCGGCTCTTGCCTGCTATTCAACCTACTCGTCATGTCGCGCCCTCTTTCATTCGACGCGTGACCTGCCGGCCTCGCTAGGAAGCTTTCGACGCCTCCACCCTTCCATTATGTGGTATCGCATCGCTTCCTCAGCGTTATGTCGGTCGGAGGCTCTGATTGCATCAAAGATGTCCATCATCTCTTGATATCCATCGGCAAGCGCATTCCGCGGAACATTTCCCCGGTAACGAGGGCTCTTCAGAGCTTGATCATAGAGGGTGCGTGCAACATTCGTAGCGAGGCGATTGCCAGAAAAGTCCATGATCAGATAATGAAACTCAGCGTCGTCGCGATCGAATTCTTCTCGCTGGTTGACATGGGTCTGCATGCGATCGAGCACGCTCTGCAGGCGACGAATTTCCGCCTTGGTATGGTCGGCGGCTACTTCGCCCGACATAGAAGCCTCTAAGCTGCTGCGCACAACCGTTATCTCGTCAAGTACGCCCAACGTCATGTCATGATCGATGAGCGACCCGAGGACGATTGGGTCGAGCATGTTCCATTGACGAGGTTCGGCGATCGTAGTTCTTCGACCTTGCGCGACTACCAACAAGCCTTTCTCTTGAATCCTTTTGATCGACTCGCGGATCACGCTACGGCTAACGCCGAATTCCTCGCATAGTTCGGCTTCGGGAGGCAACACGTCTCCGGGCAGGAAGTCGGACGAGACCACCTTGCGTACTAGCTCTTCAACGACGACGACCCCAAATTTCGGAGCGACACGAGAGCTCGGAGAGGAGACGCGCTCCGACATTGATTACCTAGCCCCCAGGCACCCACAGTTCATTTGACCCACATCCTCCACGCTATCACAGGCATCTTAGACGATCAGCGTTGGTCAAGTCCCATAAGTGTTTACCAGCGGACGGTTTGTCGGAGCCCTCCGGATTGACCTGGAGTTATAACGAGAAGTTGTGGGTTGCTCCACCTGCTGAATGGACGCCGTACCCTCCAAGTTGATTGACAGCAAGCTCGCCAGCGAGAGAGACCCGGCCGTGCTGGCAACCATGGCCCCGGGCAAGCTGCGGCTCAAGATGGCGCCCCGGAGGCGAGGCCTTGGTTGGCCGCTTGGGTGCCCACCACGGCGCCGTGGCCGCGACCATCGCGGCCCACGTCGACCTCCCGGATGCCAACATCGCCGCTTTGGACCAGGAGGTCGCCGCCACCTGGGCCCCTTTCGGACCGCCTTCCGGAAAGCGAAGACCATCCCTGGGGTGGCCCTGGGCGTGCCGAGGTCTTCGGGGCCGAGACAGGCGGCGATATGTCCCGCTTCCCGAGCCCGGCCCCTTGGCCCCTGGGCCTGCCAACAAAGAGGCGGCGAGCGACCGCCGCCCCGAGGGGTCCCGCAAGGGGCCCGGAGGCTCTAAACGCCCCTGGGCGAGTCGGCCTCAGGGCTCCAGGCATGGCCACCGGCGCATAATTACCGGCCCCCCGGAGCTGCTATCCAGCCGAGCGCGCCTCGACGGCTATCGCGCAGCTCTCGAAAAGGCTGGCTTTTCGGTGGGCCCCGAGTTGGTGGGAACGGGCGATTTCCGAGTCAGGTCTGGTTACGAGCAGGCGAAGGCATTGTTCGGTCTGAACTCGCGCCCTACCGGGATCTTTGCTGGGAACGACCTGTCAGCCCTCGGTGTCTTGCGCGCAGCTCACGAGGCCGGCCTTCATGTTCCTCAGGATTTGAGTGTCGTTGGTTTCGATGAGCGAGTGGAGCACACCCGTGCTGACGACTGTGCGCCAGCCGCTAGCGGAAATGGCCAAGGTGGCCGTGCATGTACTCCTCGGGAGCGGCAGGAGCAGTGAGCCAGCCAAGCGCCGCGTCGAGCCTGCCACCGACCTCGTGGTGCGCGAGAGCACCGCACCACCAGGGGGACTTGATCCGAAGGTTTCAAACTTCAGGTCGCGGACGTCTTGAACTCTGGAACTCCGTCGGCAACCGTACTTGTCCTCGGCGCTATCCGAAAGTGAGGGCGGCCACTCCTTCAAGGGAGCGACGGGGCGGCGGAGAACTGGCGAACCGGCTGTCGGTTGCCCCAGCGTCGCCGTCGGCTACGGGCTCTGTCAACTGGCTGGAGAGCCCTGGAAGCGGTTGCCGGGTGGCCCGGTTACGGGTGCCTCATAAGCGAAGAGGTCCCCGGCATGGGGGGCGTGAGCAAGTTCGTCGTCGCTGAGCCACGCGCGCGTTGTCGTCACGAAGAGAGTCGACATCGTCGGCCCGCCGAAGGCGACGCTGGTAACGTGACCCCCCTCTGGTACGCGGAGGATCTCCAGGAGCTCGCCGCTTGGCGCATAGCGGTCGACTCGTCCGCCGTCCCAGATGGCAACCCACAGGCAGCCTTCGTCGTCGATGGTCATGCCGTCGGGCTTACCGTCCCGTACTTCGACGACTGTCCTGCGAGCCGAGAGGGTGCCGGTGTCAGGGTCGACGTCGAAGGCGTCGACCCTCCGCGTTGGAGTGTCGATGTAGTACAGCGTCGTGCGGTCCGCCGTCCACGCCAAACCATTGGAAACTGTGACCTTTTCTACCAGCGAGACGACCGAGTGGTCGGCGCTGAGCATGTAGAGAGTACCGTTGGGCCGCGCCTCTTTGCGGTCCACCGTGCCCACCACGAACCGCCCCCACGGGTCGACCTTGCCGTCGTTAAAACGGAGGAGGGCACCATCGGCCTGGAAACCCTCGACGACCACCTGATTTTCCCCCGACCGGCCCGAGTAGACGAAGCGGTCGTGGAGTGCGAGAAGGAGCTGGCCCTCTTCAGTGAGCACCACCGCTCCGGTTGGCCCGTCGGTGCCGAACCAGGAGTGCTCACCTGTAGCCGGGCGAAAACGGTGCACCCGCTCGCCGAATATGTCGACAAACAGTAGTTCCTGCTCGCGTTCGTCCCACACCGGGCCTTCACCCAAAATGGCCCCTACCGCGAGCACCCGGGCGGCCTGCGACTGGGCGACGGTCACGGCAAAGATCCTAGATGGGTCATCGTGAAACTCCCTAGGCACTGACTCGAGAGACGAGCATCTCACCACGGTAATACCATAGAGAGAGTGGGGACAAACTGTGGCAGCGAGGTTCAGGAACGTGATCCGGTTGAGCACGTCCGCCGGTGTCTTGCCCTAGTCGGGGTTCCGTGTTTGACTTCGCACTTTGCTTTAGATCCCCAACGGAATTCGAATCCGTGTCTCAGCCTTGAGAGGGAAGGCGTACCCGCTCGTCGACCGACTGAATTGTCGTCTACCAGGACATATGCTGTCCGGTCACGACCCCTCGCGCCCCCTTGTCACCCATAGATCGTCCACGAGGTCCCGTCCAGCTCGCCCTACCAGCAGAAGCGGTGAAGCGCCACCGCGCTCATGCAGAACGAGCTCGCGGCTTTTCCCGAAGGCGGGCTGACTTCCTGCCGCCTGCTTGTTCAAGAGGTGGGAAGGCGCGCTAACGAGCTCGACGGCGCCACAAAGGGAGGTCGCTGAAAGGATCCTTGCCCGAGCGGCTCTCTCGGGCACCCAGGCCACGGCGAACTAACTGTCGATCCGAGCGTGGCGAAAGCTCTCTACCAGTGCAAAAGAGGGGGCTGCCGTTTCCTAAACCTCTGTGCTGGTGGGGCAGCCCGCCGCCGACCTGCAACCTGCCAGCGAACCTCCGTTCGGCCTGTGGCGCAATGTCGATTGGACCAAGCGGAACAGCCAGTGATCGATTATCTTCATACGTATTCGAATACCCAAAGACAATTCCCGGACCTCGCAATCTCTCGATGCCTCCTGTACCACGCTCGCCTCGCGGGTCCCGGCGACGCAGAGGTGACAGCGCTGCCCGGACGAGCCGGGGCACGGGTCGCCTTACACACGAGGCTCAAGCCGGGCATGGCTGTGCCGTACCAGGAGGCACACGAGAATGTGCCAGCCGAGCTACGCGACGCCTTCATTAGGGCCGGCGTGCGCGGGTGGACGATCTGGCGCAGCGGCGATGAGCTCTTCCATGTGATCGAGTGCGAGGACTATGCCCGGCTCAACGCTGCCTTGGAGGCGCTCCCGGTCAACCACGCCTGGCAGGCCCGGATGGTCGAGTACCTGGATGTCGTTCACGACGACCCCCGCCGGGGCGCCTCGAAGCCGTTGCCCGTAGTCTGGGAGCTGTGAGTGAGATCCGCATGGGAGTTCCACAGGCGACCAGTGGGAGCAGCTAGCGCCGAGGGTGCGCCTCGACGCCAACTGACGCCAATCCGAAAGGAGGCCAGCAACGATCCCGTCAACTTCTATCGTCGACGCCCATTTTCACGTTTGGGACCCCGTCAAGCGTCGCCATGACTGGCTTCAGGGGGCCCCGCCCGAGCTGCGCCGCCGTTTTGATATCGACGAGTTTGCTGCCCTCGCCAAGGCACGCGGCGTCGGGGCTTCGGTGGTGGTCGAGGCCATAGACACCGTGCAAGAAACCCAAGACTTGATCGGCGTGGCTCGTGCTAACACGTTTGTCTCAGGTGTCGTCGGCTGGGTCGACCTAGCGGCCCCAGATGTCGCGGACGCCATCGCTGCTTTGCGCCACGGCCCTGGAGGCGGGGCACTGGTCGGTACCCGCCACCTCGTCCAAGGCGAGCCAGATCCGCACTGGCTGGAACGCCCCGAGGTGATTCGCGGGCTCAAGGCATTGGCCGCCGCTGGGCTCACCTACGACCTTCTTGTGCGGCCCCGGGAGCTCCCATCCGCTCTTGTCGCCGTCGACGCTGTCGAAGGAGGCCGTTTCGTGCTCGACCATGGCGCCAAGCCCGAGATCGCCTCGGGCACTACAGAGCCCTGGTCCACCATGGTCGGACAGCTGGCTCGCCGTCCGCACGTTACCTGCAAGCTCTCGGGCTTGGTTACCGAGGCAAGCCAGCCCTGGAAGGCGGCAGACATCAACCCCTATGTCGACCGCCTCGTCGAGATCTTCGGCCCCGAGCGGTTGATGTTTGGCTCCGACTGGCCAGTGTGCACTGCGGCGGCGAGTTACGCCGAGGTCGTCGACCTGGCCAGCTCACTGCTCGCCCAGCGGCTGGGGCCGGCCGAAACGGACATGGTCATGACGACCAACGCGGTGGAGACATATCGCCTCCGGCGCCCTGACAGCCCGTAAAGGCGCTCTCCGGTCCGTAGGCGCTGGAAGTTCCCTGGCAATACGACTCGTAAATGTCGGAGCCGACCTCTCTTGCCGGCGCTCGCAGCTCGGCGGCGAGCTTCGTCGGGCTTCGCGTCGCAGCGGTCACCGGCGCCCGGGTCGGGGCACGTGAGATACAGGCGGGACGGGGCATTGGACAGCTTCACCATCAGCTCTCGCGTCGAAGAGCGCCGCTCGACCACGGCGTCCCCGAGTACGGGATACATGGCCTGGCCTGGCAGACCACGGCTCGGGGTTCAACATCGCCCTCGGTGTCAACCGCCTCGGCTGAGTGCACCCCCGCCCGCCTCGCGTCAGGCCACTGCGACCTCCAGGGACAAATCCACGCCCGACCCAAGAGATCGGCGATCAACGATGCCTCGGGGAACTCGTATCCGATTCTCTGGTAGCCAGCTCTCAGTCGCGTGCGTTTTCGCGCTTCGCCCAAATCCTGGTCAAAGCGGCGATGTCTTCGTCGTCGGGTGGCTCAGCGAAAAGCTTCTTCATCGACTCAGCCAAGGTCCGCTTGACGGCTTCGGCATACCCGCGTCCAGTCTCGGTAAAGCTGATCAGCGAGACCCGTCCATCGCCCTGGTCGGCGCCACGCTGCAGATGGCCTGCGTCGATTGTTCCTGCACCAGCCGCGACGCTCGCGTCGGGCTGACGCTGACAAGTTGACTTGCCAGGGCGCGCACCGTCTGAGGCTCAGACTCTTTGGAGCCGGCAAAGGATCTCACAGGCGCTGAAGGAGATCCGATGGCGCTCCATCAGCACGGCATCGATACGGGTAACGGTGGCGTGGGTACGACTGTCGACGAAGACGAGCCCCGCGATGATTGAGCGCAATATCTTGGTCATGACTCAAGGATGCGATCGGGAAGTGGTAGCGGGGCGGACAGTCGACCTGAAATCTTTCAAACACTCCGTATCCTCGACCTACGAACACAGGTTCGGTAACTCGTTGCACGGCATCACCTCGGAAAAGTGGAGCATCGCCCACACCTTGATCACCGTCGCCGCCCTGGTGGCGCTGTTGAACAGCGGCAACTATCAGTCGGACAACGGCTAACCGGGTGACGCGGCCGGCTAGACTACAGGGGGTGGTGTCCAAGGCCCGTGGCAACGGGATCACGACGGAGATGCTCGGCCTGGCCCACCTCAAAGCCCACCACTTTGTGGGACGTCACCGTCACCAGCCGATGTGCTGCCCTTGGGGCTATGGAGGGAACAGGACTGAAACTCTCGGGGCCGTGCCAAATTCGTGCCATAAGGACATGGCATTAGTTGTCGTTAGCTGGCTCTAGGTGGCAGCAACAGTCCTGGTCAGAACCTGTACAGCCATTCGACCGGGGCTTGGAAGC
>CAVPVQ010000005.1:0-17321 GCA_963709185.1 uncultured Alphaproteobacteria bacterium | reverse complement strand
GTTTGAAAGGGGGTCCGACGGACGATCCGCCTATGTCGGATGACCCTGCACAACGCGCGGGCCATGAAAAAGGAGGGTTGAGAGGTGGACTGACTTCTCAATCCGCTATTGATTGTTCAAACGACGCGGAACAACAAATCCAAATGCAGATGTCCGGACGGCAGTCTTCCCGAAGCCGCGCACTCATCATCGCACCTTTGCCAAAGCGCCATCAGTTCGTCTGCGGATTTGATAAGGTTGCGATTTCCGCTATTTTCGATCGCGCTAACACTCCGAAGTGAACTCAAAGAGATCGTCGGCAAACATCCTTGGTTCCGTTTGGGCATGGTCGCGAAGGCAAATTGGGTTGAACTCGCAAAGCACCCACGGCTTGTGTTTCAGCAGGGTATCGCGCAGTCCCCTCAGCGCGAGAGGCTCATGGCCCTCGATATCGATTTTAATAAAATCGATACGCGGCTCCTGGGCCGAAAATGGCGTCTCCAGATACCGATTGAATGAGGTCAGCCGACGACCTCGCAGACACAAGATGACTATTGGACGATCCTTTGATCGAGAAGATCGCAGGTGCGTCGAGAGAGCGAGCGGGAAAAGGATGATGTTTGAGAGTTTGTTCGCGAGGGCGCCTTTGAGAAACCACTGGGCATTCGATTGGTTCGGCTCAAACGCGATCACTTTGCCGAGCGGACCCACCTTCCGGGCGGCGTTGAAGCTCATTACGCCGATATTTGCTCCGATATCGACAAAGGTGTCACCGACCTGAAGGCTCTCAGTGATCACGTTGACGAGGTGCGGCTCCCAGGTTCTGTGTTTGACGATCGATTCGGCAAAATCGAGATTGGCAAAATCAACGACGACGAACACTCCGCCAATATCGACTTCCAAAGCTCGTGCGTTGTTGTGCCGCATAAACTCCAATTCGTCTGAATTCAGGAAGATGTTCTGTAGCTGCCTTGGTGTTAGATGGCCTTCGTTGGCCAGCCGGGTGTAATGACGCAAGCCGACCTCGTCAGGCTCCCGATTAAGGATGATCCTGTAGGCCGCACGGATGTCCGCCTCGCTCGCCTGGTCCTCGATGATTGCCATAGGCGTTCCCTTTCGCCTTGTGGGACCTCAAAGCTATCGGCGGCCAACTGCGTGCGCAAGATTTGAAATGAGAACGGAGCGATCCGCGTCCGGCATCCCGCTCCTCGTTTCGCCATTCGCGGCCACCGGGACAATCCTTCTTCACATCCTTCGAAAAATTAGCTGTTCGGATATCGGCTAGCTGATTGCGATCGGTAACCCCTCGCTCGTGACAATTGACTCCAAGACGCTCATTCTCGCTGCGATGTCGGACTCGTCACAATAACCAATACCCCGGACCCCGCAGCCGATGTGGCGCTGGTCGCCGCCAACGCCGACCGAACTGAGATCAATCAGCTTTGAATTTGTGAGAATCAATTCTTCCGCCTTATCCGGCCGAAGGTCCGCCCTAATACGCAGCCTGACCCATTTGCTTTGGTCGGGCTCAAGTGAGACGGCGAATGTCTCCTCGGAAAGCGTTGAGCCTATCTCGACATCGAGTGTGGTGGCAGGGGGGCATTTCAATTGCACGTAAAACAGCAACACTCCGGCGGCTCTGCCGGGTAGCCGAAAGCGAAGTTGAGCCGCCAAGTCGCTCGTCCAGGCACCCCAATCCTCGCACCGATGCCAGCCGTCGCCGCTTCGCAAGTCTTCGGCTGACCGCGCGGATGAAGCATCCGTGGCGTCGACGGTCGCCATTCCGTAAATCAGCCCCGGAGAATCTCTCTCGTCCAAGGCTCGCTCCCGTCCTCGCGCGCGGCGGAGACCTTGTCCGCGCTCGCTCTGATTGCTTCCGCGCTCGCGATCAATTCAGCCGCGATCGCCGACCAACTTCGAGGGTGGAAGGAAGACCGAATTTTGCCCTCAAGAGCCAAGCGGTGCACACTGTCGCCGAGCAACTTCTCGATCACCGCGCAGGCGTCGCGCATCGCGAAAGGGTCGAAATAGAGCGCAAAATCCCCGCCTGATTCTGGCAACGATGAAGTCCGCGACACCGCGGGGACTTTGCCGAAGCAAAGCGACTCGGTGACGGGAAGTCCCCACCCCTCGTAGTAGCTGGGGTAGACGGTAAACAGGCAGGCGGCGTACAGCGCCTCAAGCGTGGCGTCATTTATGTTTTCGAGGAATTTTATCCGAAGTTTGAGCTTGGGCCGACTTCTCGAAAAAAGCTAACGATGCATCGAAGAGCCATCCGCGCTTGCCGACGCAAAATAGATATGGCGTTTGATCCAAACCGATTTTGTCAATCAGGGAATCCCAAACCCGAAACAGAATAAGATGATTCTTTCTTATTTCCAGCGTCGAAACGCACAATACGAAATTGGCCGCACGATCTTTTTGTGGCTTTATCTTTTCCTTTTTGAATAATTTATCGACAAGCATTTCTTTGCTATTTTCGCCGTCCTCATAAATACCCGACCGTATGTCTCCATCCAACTTAATGACGTAAACATTCGGCTTCTCGTGCGTCATTTCCGCAGCGATCCTGAGAAGGTCGGCCTCCGTCGAGTGAGAGTTTACGAGAAAGCCGTCCGCGTAGCGGAAAACCGCGCCCATCCATGAACGAAACTGCTTCACCAACCCTTGGGAGCAGTACTCAGGGACAACCAACGGGATGCAGTCGTGAACGAACGGAATATAGGTGACGCCAAAAGCTGTTTTCAAATTTCTGACTTGCACAAAATAATCGTCGATCCACCACGACGTCCCAATGTTAATCAATGAATTGCCCGGCGCGAAATCAAAGGCCGGCGCGGCGCCCGGCCCACATAGGCTGTCACGGATGGAAGTCCACGCACTCTCGGAGACGCTTTCCAATTGCTGAGCGGAGTTTGTCAGGAAGATAAAGTCGAGCCGCCTGATGTAACGCCACGACTTCGTATTCCCGGAAAAGAAAACAACGACTGAGCCATCTTCGTGTTTTTGATCGGCAAGAGCACTCAAGACAATGCGAATTTGAACGCGCTGGATGCCGGTGGGTAGACGATTGTCCATGAAAAATTGGACGAGGTCGCTGCAGTCGAGTAGGAGACGCCTACCCTTCGCCGCTGCTTGCCGTCGACCGACTCCCACCGACAAATTCTGCAGCGCAGCGGCTTCGCTTCTCGCTGACGCCGAACCGGGGTCCAGCTCCATCGACTTTTCGTAGCTCCTGCGCGCTTCCGAAAGCCGTCCCTGAAGTTTGAGAACGTGGCCCAACTGGAGATACGTGTCGGCCAGAAGGGGGTCCAGCTCCAGCGACTTGCGATAGGCGGCTTCGGCCTCATTGATCCGCCCCGCCTCCTTGCGACAATTGCCAAGCTGAACCCAGATGTCCCTGAGTTCCGGGTCTCGGACGACCGCCGACTCATAGTGCGAGACCGCCTTCGTCCACTGTCGCGCATCCCGCGCTTCATCCCCGTCTTTGATCAGCGTGGCCACATCGGGGCTATTCTGCTTGGTGCTAAAAAGCTTCATTGCGGACATCTCCAGGCGTCGAGTTTATTCCGCACGTTTCAAAACAATGCGCCACACGTCGAACCGCCCCGCCTCATTCTGCTCCCGCCCGACAGGAACAACAGCCGGTCCTCGCCGACATCCTCGGTGAGGACCGCCTCGGCGGCGATCGGGACGAGCGCGCCGTCGCCGTCGACGTAGCGCAGGGCGTCATAGCCGGACATCACTTCGGCGAGAAACCCCCGCGCGTCGGGATAGCGCGCGGCGTTGAATTCGAGCACCAGTTGCGGCCGGTGCTCGGCGAGCAGCGGCCGCAGGCCGGCGATGATGCCCTCCTCGGCGCCCTCGGCGTCGATCTTGATGAAGTCGAGGCGGCCGAACTCGCGGGCGATCGCCGCCGGCGTCCATCGCGCGACCGCGGTGATCGTCGCCACCGCCGGGTCGGCGACCGCCTGGGCCGAGACGATGGTGGCGTTTTTCGGCTCCGACATCGTGGCGTAGAGATGCGCCGAACCCTGGTCGGTCGCCGCCGCCGCCGCCTCGATCACCCGGCTTCGCGCGCCAAAGCCGTTGAGCTCCAGCGAGGCGCGCAATCTGGGCGCGACATGCGGATTGGGCTCGACCGCCACCAGCACGCCTCGGGGCCGACGAGATCGGCCATCAGCAGCGAGAAATAGCCGAAATTGGCGCCGATATCGATCGCCACCATGCCCGGCTTGACCGCGCGGGCGATCGCCATGGTCAGCCACATCTCCCAGAAGCCGTCGAGCAGCACGTTGGAGCCGAACCCCCGGTCGCGCGTATCGACATAGAACTTGTAGCGCCCGAGGATGCGGCAGAGCGCGGTGTGGTCGCCGATATAGACCGGCTGCGCCTGGGCGCGGCAGGCGCGCTCCAGCGTGAAGCGGTCGGCGCTCGCCAGGTCCTCGAGCCCGATCACCTCAAAATCTTCGCGGAGACGGGGCGAGGCCATTCGTTGCAGCGCTCCGGGAAGACGCACGACCGACCGCCCGGCAGCCTGGCCATCGGCCGGAGGCGCGCGGACACCGGCGCGCCCGAATGCGCCGGCGGGACGCGCTGAGCTGACGGAGGCGATCCTCTGGACACTAGCCTCGCGACGGCCGCCCCGCAACCGGGGGCGCCGCGTCGCCGTCCGGCCGGCGGGTGAACTCGACGCGGCCGAGCGCCAGCCGTCCGTCGATGGCGCCGCGATCGCTGCTGAGGCGAATCTCGATCGCGTCCTGCGGCGCGTCGTGGGCGAACTGGAAGGAGGCGTGAAACACCCCCTTGCCGGCCGGCTGCATCGTCGCATGCGCGAGAAGGCGCTCGCAATGCACCTCGATCGAAAGCGGCGTGCCGCGCGCGCCGTCGGAGAAGCCGACCATCATGCGCACGGTCCACGCGCCGCTCGGCAGATGAAGGTAGGGCCCGTAATAGAGAATGCGCGCCGCCCCGGTCATGTCGGCGACCAGCGAGGCCGGCTCGCCCGGCTGATCGCCCGAGAAGAACACCGCGGTCGGCCAGACGATCGGCGCCGCCTCGGCGCTGCCGGCCATGCGGACGATCGGCGCCAATGCGTCGTTGATGCATTGCAACTCGCCGGACGCCAGGCTCAGCGCGGCCGATTCCGGCGGCTCATAGCCCGCGACCTTTCGCGCCAGCGCGGCCTCGAGGCTGACGGCCTCGTCGTCGGCGCCGGAAAACTCGCCCACCACAGCCTCATAGTCGGGGGCCAGCCGATCGAACTGCAGATGATCGAGGATCCGGCGGACGATTTCGCGCGCACCACGCGGCGAGGCGCGGGGAATGAGCAGCGCCTGGCGATTGGCGAACAGGAAGGCGTAGCCGGCGGTCGCCGCGGTCTGGGCGCGCAGCGCCTCCATCGTCGTGCATTCCGAGGCGAATTTGAGATAGCGCACGCTGTCGACGGGATCGTCGAGGAACGCCACGATCGGAACCACGCCGGCGGCCATCGCCGCGCGCAGCGACGGGCTGGTGAATTGCGAAAGGCAGAGGAGGCGCGGGCGCCCGGCGGCGATCCCGAGGCCCTCGACCGCATCGTCGCGATCGACGTCGCGAATGTCGACTTCGGGGTCGAGGCGGGCGCAGGCCTCGCGCAGCAGATCGAAGCCCCAGGTCGCGAGCACCCCGGGGGCGCCCACCGCGACCATGTCCCTCAGCACACCCGGCATCCCGCGCTTTCCAAAGATCGCTCGGCCGACGCCGCGCTCAGGCCAGCGCGACGCGGTCGCGCGTCTTCTCGATCATCGGGAGACAGATTCCCAAAAACAGGCCGCCGACCGCGAGCGGATACCAGATATCGTAGTGGGTAACGACGGAATCGCCAAAAAACCCGGCGCGAAGCATCTCGAAACAATGAATCATCGGCATATACCAGGCAATCGTCTGCACCTGCGTCGGCAGCCAGTCGACCATGAACAGGAAGCCGGAAATCGGCAGAATCAGATATTGGAGGGGCTGCGTGAATCGATGGGCGGATTCATAATATTCGGTCAGCACGGCGATCAGGCCGCCCACGCCGATCGCCAGAAAGCCCATCGCGAACCATCCCCCGCAGACCAGGCCGTAATCGACGATCGGATCGATCGCGCCGATCGCCACCAGCGCGGCGTAGTTGATCGCGAAGGCGACCGTGCAGCCCAGGAACTCGAGCGCCATGGTCATCATGAACGTGTCGACCAGCGTGATGTCGCGATGGTAGAGCATCCCGATGTTCTGGCGCGCCAGATGAATGCCGCGGTTGGTCAGATGCCGCCACAGGGTCAGCGGCATGTAGCCCGACAGCAGCAGCGCCACCAGCGACACGCCGTGCTCGACATGCGCCTGGATCAGATAGCGCAGGCCGATCACCCCGGCGCACAGGATCATCGGCTCCAGAACGAGCCACAGAAAGCCGATGTTGCCGCGCCCATAACGCATCATCAGTTCGCGGATCGTCAGCGCGTGCAGCACGCGCCCCTGCACGGCGAGCCCGCGCCAGAAGTCGCCCGCCGCGCGCTCCTCGATCAGCCGCGCCGCCATGCCCGCCTCCCCGCCGCCGCCTCACAATGTCGCATAGATCGCGCCGGCCAGATCGACGTCATCGAACACCTTGCCTCGTCCATCCTTGAGCACCAGAGCCCTGCTGCAATATTCCTTGACGAAATCGACGCCGTGAATCGCGATGATCATCGCGCAGCTCTTGCGGTTCTCGAACAATTCGTCGTGGCACTTGCGCTGGAACCGCTGGTCGCCGACCAGGATCACCTCGTCGATCAGCAGGCATTCGAACTTGATCGCCAGCGACAGCGCGAAGGCGAGCCGGGCGCGCATGCCGCTGGAATAATATTTCATCTGCAGGTTGAGTTGCGGGCCGAGCTCGGTGAAATCCTCGACATAGGCGTAGGTCTCGCGGATCGGCGCGTTGTAGAGCCGGGCGATGAACCGCACATTGTCCGAGCCGGTGAGCTCGCCCTCGAAGCCGCCGCCGAACGCCAGCGGCCATGACATCCGCAAGCCCCGGTGAATGCGCCCGCTGGTCGGCGATTGCAGGCCGGAGAGAATGCGGATCAGGGTCGATTTGCCCGCCCCGTTGCGCCCGAGCACCGCGATGCGCTCGCCCGGACCGACGCTGAACGAGACGCCGTCGAGCACCCGCTTCACCCGGCCGCCCTCGATCGGGAACTCCTTGACCACTTCGACGACGTCGATCGTCCGCCGCGGCACGAGATCGCGATCGGCGGCGCCGGCCAGCGCGACGGCCCCGTGAGACTCAGCCTGAAGGACCGCGCCGGTGGCCATTTCCGCTAGTTCCCCGCGTGCGACAGGGTGTCGGCGACGAACGTCCGGGCGATCCGCCAGCCCATCAGGCTGGCCGCCAGGATGACCGCCGTCCAGATGAGGCGGCGGGGGTAGACGGGGTAGTCGGGCCGATTGGCGCTGGTCACCGGCTCGAGGAAGACGCGCTGGCGCTGCGCGTCGACGCGGGCGGTTTCGAGCGCGCTCAGCGCCGAGAGAAAGCTCTTTTCGGCGAAACTCTGATCGAGGATCAGGCCTTCGTATTCCGCCAGCTGCGGGGCCAGGGAGGCGTTGCTTCCGGTAAGTTTGCGCTGTTCGGCGACGATCTGATCCTGGAGAGCCGCGATCTTGCGCTGCAACGTCGCGACATGCGGGCCGTCCGGCGTCGTCTTCTCGACGCCGGACAGTTCGGCGTTCGCCTGCGCGGTGGTCAGCGAGAGCGACGCGATGGTGTTGAGGGTCGCCAGCGAGACCTGGGTCGGATCGATGAGCCGCTCGCGGTTGCGAAATTGGGTGAGCGCGTCGAGCGCCTCATGCGCGCGCCGTTCGACCGTCTCGACCTCGGCCGCGGCGGTCCGGATGGCGTCGGCGGACGATCGCTCGTTGAGCCCGTTGATCAACGCCTCCGCCTTTTCGATCAGCGCCTGGGCGATCCGCTGCGCGTCGGCGGCGCGGAACGCCTGAACGCTGAGGTTGGCGATCCCGGTGGTCTGATCGTAGTCGACGGATACGAACCGCAGATAGTGTCTGAACAGGTTCTCCCGGTTGTCGGCGTGAATGAGGTCGGGGTAGCGCCACAGGAAATCGGCTTCCGGTCGATCGAACACCGTCCGCAGGTCGGCGTTGGCGGTCAGATAGTCCATCGCGTCGCGCGACAGGATGAAGTCCTTGACGATATAGGCGTCATCCGAGGACCGCATGCTGGAGGATGGCCCCTGAACGATGCTGCTGAGCTCGTTGGAGGCGTTGGTCGCCGGGCTTCGAACCACGAATTCGATCTGGGATTCGTAGCGGTCGGCGGCCAGCCCGAAAAAATAAACGGCCGCCGCCAGCGTCGGAAACGCCACCATCCCGATAAAGAGCACGTGGCGGCGCAGATAACGCCGCAGCCGCGCTGGCCATCCCGTCGGCGCCGGCGCGGCGAGGCCATAGGCGTCGTCCGCGCTGAGGCGGACGAGCTTGATCGGCTGAACAAAGACCTCCGGGCGGTCGAGAGCCAATTTCAGAATCCCCGTCGTTCTCCAATGAATTTAGCAGAATCCCCGCACGACGGAAGCGATCGGCGGCTGTCTGGCGATTGGGCGCCCCTCATGGTAGCTTTGCCGCATGCTGAAGACGCACGACCCGCCGGAAACCAGCACCGAAGCGCGCAGCGTCCGCGACAATGCCGGCCCGATGACGTCGTTCCAGCGATGGCTGCCGCTCGCCAGGAGAGCGGAGCCGGTTGGCGAATTGAGGCTCTACCGCCCGCCGCGTTGGCGCAAATACGTCGTTTTGTTCGTCTTGTTGCTCCCGACTGTCGCCGCCGGGATCTATTTCGCCTTCATTGCGACCGATCGTTATCTGTCGGAGGCGCGTTTCGTCGTCAGGACCGCCTCGAAGCCCTCGGGATCGGGTGGTTTGGGCGCGGTGCTGCAGATGGTCGGATTTTCCCGCTCGGACGACGACGTCTTTTCCGTCCAGGATTTCATAACATCGCGTGAGGCGATCGACCAGTTGAACAAGAGACTCCCGTTGCGCGATATCTATTCCCGCCCGGGCGCCGACTTCCTGATGCGCTATCCTTCCGTGATCTTTGGCCCCACCAAGGAGGAGCTCTACAAATACATCAGGATGCTGGTTGCCGTCACCTATAACAACACGACCGGCATCACCACGCTCAGCGTGCAGGCGTTCCGTCCCGACGACGCCCATGCGATCGCCTCGACGCTGCTCGATCTGGCCGAAGACAAAGTGAACGAGCTCAACGCGCGCATTCGCCGCGACGCGGTGCGGGTCGCCGACGATCAGGTCAAGCTGTCCGAGAGCCGCCTCGCCGACACGATGGTCAAGATCACGGCGTTCCAGAATCGCGAGCTGATGATCGACCCGGCCAAGAATTCAGCGATGCTGAACGACCTGATCGCCAGTCTGGGCGCCGATCTCGCGGACACGCAATCCAAGGCGAGGGAGATGGCGAGCAACTCGCCCGAGGACCCCGGCCTGTCGGTGCTCAACGACCGCGTGCTGGCGTTGAAAAACCAGATCCAGGCCGAACGGCAGGAGGTGGCGGGCGATCCCAAGGCGCTTGCCGACAAGCTTTCGGTCTATGAGCGTCTTGCGATGGACCGCCAGTTCGCGGTGGATGCGCTCAACCGATCTTTGCAGACGCAGGAGTTCGCCGAGGTCGAGGCGCGGCGCCAGCAGCTTTTCCTGGAGCGGATCGTCAGCCCCAATGAGCCCGACTACGCGACGATGCCGTTGCGGACGTGGAATTTTGCGACGATCGCCATCCTGAACCTGCTGGGCCTGATGATCTTCTGGCTGTTCAAGACCGGGCTGCGGGAGCACGCCCAGGCGGATAGCTGAGAATCGTCGGATCCTTCGGCGCTCGACAAGAACCGCCAGTCCGCGCCGCCGATCCGCCCGGCGCCCGGTCAATCGTCACAGCGAAGCCAGAAACGCCTCCACCGCGGCGAAATAGGCCTGGCCGCCCGGCCGCGCAAAGGCCGTTGCCGCCTCGCGCGCCTCGCGTGAGAGCGGCGAAGCGCGGTGTGACAGCGCGCGGACCGCGGCGAGCCAGCCTTCGACATCGTGCGGATCGCAAAAGATCGCGCGTTGCTGCGAGGCTTCGCGAAAGACCGGAATGTCCGAAGCGACGACCGGCGCGCCGAGCGTCAGCGCCTCGACGATCGGCAAGCCGTAACCCTCGGCGAAAGAGGGCGCCAGCAGCGCGTTGGCCCCGGCCAGCAGGGCCTGCAGCCCTTCGTCGGAGAGGCCGGCGACCTCGATGACCAGCGATCGCAGCGCAGCGCTGCGCGCGATTAGGCCGGTGACCTGTTCGAACCTCCAGCCGCGCTTGCCGACGAGAACGAGTTTGGGGGCGCTCGCCCCGGCTGGCGCCAGCTTCCGCCAGACATCGAGCAGCAGCGGAAGGTTCTTCCTCGGTTCAATGGTGTTGACGGCGACGAAGTAATTGGCGCCGGCGAGCGCCGCGTCCCGCCCGATCGGCCGACCCGACAGCGCGAGCGGCGAGGGGAACGGCGAGGCGAAAATCGACAGGTTCGGGCGGCCCAGCCGGGCCATCTCCCCGCGCAGCGCGGCCTCGACGACCTTGCTGGTGGTGATGATCGCCGTCGCATGCTGCGCGACGCAGGCGATGCGGCGACGGAACAGCGGCAGATGGTCGGCGGGCCAGAATTCCGGATGTTGCAGAGGCAGGATGTCGTGCACGAAAAATACGCGCCGCAGGTCCGGGCGGGTCGACAGCCAGGAGAAATACACCGCCGTCTCCAGGGCGTGCTGGGCGACGTTGAGGTAGATCGCGCCTTCTGGAATCTCCAGGTCGCGCGTCGGGAGGCGGCGCAGCACGTCGCGCTTCATCCGCGAAACGGCGTTGGCGGCGAATTCCTTGATGCTTGTGTCGCGGTCGGCGAGGCTGCGCAGCGCGCGCGTCTCGCCGACCAGCCAGCGGCGGACATGCTGGAATTTCGCGTCGTCCTCGATGCGCCGATCGACCGCCCATTTCGACTGGATGGTGTTGACTAACGCCTTGACCCGGTCGGGCGCGACGACCCTCGGGCGAACGAGCCGGTACTGGGCTCCCGCGACGATCTTGCCGGGAGAAAGCGCGAAGTGGCGCGCGTAGGCGAGGTCGACCTTTTCGATTCCCGACGGCGACGAGTAGCGCGAGCGGTGCGCCAGATGCGAGACGTCAAACACGATCGCCCTTGTCATGCCTTGCGATTTCGCTTGCGAGGAGTTCGCCGCGCGCTTCAGGGCGCGGCGTTGCAGACTTCCGGTTCGACCGGCGCAATCGCCGGGACCGCGACGCCGAGGCGCTTGTAGAGCGCCGCGATCCGGCGCTCATAGGCCTGCGGGGAAAAATAGGCCGCCCGCTTGACGCCCCGCGCGGTCAATTCGGCGCGCAGATCGGCGTCGCAATCGAACCCGCGGATCGCCTGGACGATATCGTCGACATCGGTCGGATCGACCAGCGAAGCGGCGCCGCCGGCGATTTCCGGAAGCGATGAGACGTTCGAGGTGATCACCGGCGTCCCCAGCAGCATCGCTTCGAGAACCGGCAGCCCGAAACCTTCATAAAGCGAGGGAAACAGCACGCCGCGCGCGCCGCGGATCAGGGAAATCAACTGACTCAAGGGAAGATAGGGGATGCGCCGGACGCGGCGATCCGAGGATATTCTGCCGTCCTTCATCACGTAGGAAAGAAAGCGTTCGTCGTCGATTTTCTCGACCTCCGACTCGAACTGCCATCCAAGGCCGCCGGCGATCAGCAGGGGATAGGGACTGCCGGAAGCGGCGTAGGCGTCGACCATGCGCCCCACGTTCTTTTTGGGTTCGATGGCGCCGACAAAAAGGTAATATTCGCGCATCGACACGTTGAACGCGCGCGAAATCTCGTTGGCGACCTGATGCTCGTCCTTGGCGATCAGATTTTCCGGCAGGTGCACGCTCTGATAGGCGTTGGTGATCCGGTCTTCCGGGATGCCAAAGAAGTCGATGATGTCCCGCCGCGAGAATTCCGACACGGTGACGATGTGGTCGGCTTTGGCGCAGAGATGGCGCAGCAGGCGCGCGATATGGTGCTTGTCGTCGAGCGTCGCGTGGGGAAGGCGCAAGGGGACGATGTCGTGGATGGTGTAGATGTTGGGGCAGCCCGGCAGTTTCAGCGGGGTCGGAAGGGTCATATGCAGCAGGGAGGGAGTCTTGCGCAGCTTGAGCGTCGCGCGCTGTCTGCGCCGCCGGAAATGCGAGGTCGCGAGGTCGAAGACGTTCGGCGCGACGTGAATGCCGTCGAACTGCGCGAGCGGGTTGGCCGACCCATGATGGACCGCGCCGGCGTTTGAATATTCGGTCGCGCGGATGCCGAAGGGTTTGCCGAAATATTGAGCGAGCCATCGCTCGCGTCGCAGGCGCGGCGGCTGCTTGTCCTCGAGCAGCGCGTCGAACAGCAGGATTTCGCTGACCTGCGGATCCCTGGCGTCGAACGGCGCGTTGCCGCTCATCAGCAGGTGCGGGCGATAGCCGAGGCGCCGCGCCGTCGTCACCAGGGCGCGCGCGTAGGTGCCAATCCCGGTCGCATTGCTCTTCAGGAGATTGTGGCCGTCGAACAGGATCGTGCCGGACATGGTCCCCTGGCGCAATGGGCGCGACGACAGCCAATCGTGCGGGAATTCCGCCGCGCCGCGACGACGTTAGCCTAACCCGCATCGGGGTCAATAGCGCCGCCCGCCGCGGCAAGCGCGCTTCGCGGGCGAGGGCGTCGCCGCGCGCGCCGGACATTTTGCTTGCAAACGCCGGCCGGTTCATGAACCTCCTGCGCGATGCCCGACCTCGTGGGAGTTGACGACATTCCGCCGGCCAACGCCAAACGGCCGATCGTCTACGACCTCACCCATCTGGTCACCCGCCTCACCACCGCCGCCTCGAGCGGCATCGACCGGGTCGATCTGGCCTATGGCGCTCACTTCGCGGGCGAGGATCGCATCGTCGCGGGCGCGCACTACGGGCTGACCGGCCCGCACCTGCTCTCACCGCGACTGAGCCGCGCGATCGCCGCCGCCGCGGCCGCGGTGTGGCGCGAGGGCGCGGGCGACGTCGACTTTTCCGCGCTGCTGGATTGGCTCGCCGCGCCGCCCGCCGCGCCCTTCGCGCCGCGCCGCGCGACGGGGCAGGGCCAACCGGCGCTGGCGCGCGCCGCGCGGCGTCTCGCACAGGCCCGCTTCCGGATCGCCCACGATCGTCGCCTCGCCATCCCCGCCGGCGCGATCTATCTCAACGCCGCGCAGCACGCATTCGAGTTTCCGCTGTTCTTTCGCTGGCTCGACCGGCGGCCCGATCTGCGCAAGGCGTTCCTGATCCACGACCTCCTGCCGCTCGACTATCCCGAATATTTCCGCGCCGGCAATCTCGCGGTGTTCCGCCGCCGGCTCGCCACGGCGTTTCGCCACGCCGACGCGTTCATCACCTCGACGCAGGGGGTGCGCGCCAGGCTGCGCGAGGAACTGGCGCGGCAGGGATTTCCCGACCGGCCGATCCACGTGCAGCCGTTCGCCTCGCCTCTGGAAGACGCGGCCGCGGCCGCGCCGGCCGGCGAGAGCGGCGGCCATCCCTATTTCGTGATGATCGGCACGATGGAGCCGCGCAAGAACCATCTGCTCATCCTGCACATCTGGCGCGAACTGGCGGCGGCCGACGCCAGCGCGCCGAGGCTGGTGCTGATCGGCGCGCGCGGCTGGGAGAACGAGCAGGTCGCCGACATTCTCGATCGCTCGGTGGCGTTGCGCGCCCATGTCGCGGAACTGTCGGGTCTGCCCTCGGCGCGCCTCGCCCGCCTGTTGCAGGGATCGTGCGGGCTGCTGGCGCCGTCTTACGACGAAGGCTACGGCCTGCCGGTGGTCGAGGCGCTGGCGCTCGGCGCGCCGGCGATCGCCTCCGACATCCCGGTGTTCCGCGAGGTGACCCAGGGGCGCGCGCGGCTGCTGTCGCCGCTCGCCGGCCCGGCCTGGCGCGCCGAGATCGAGCGGCTCAGCGGCGACGCGCCCTATCGCCGGTCGCGGCGGGACGAAGCGCGCCGATTCGCGGCGCCGACCTGGCGGGAGTATTTCGCCGGCGTGGAGGGGTTTGTGCAGGGGCTGTGAGGCGTGGCGGCGGTCCGCGTCGCGAGGCCATCACTCCTCAGATGAGGCGACGATTCCCTGCCGATGGCGACCCACGCCCATCACAAAAACGACAAGTTGGAAGCGGTGCATGGCTGACCCGGAACCGGAGGAGAACCGATCGATGAAGGCGCTTCGGCTATCCGTTGCTTCGAGAAACGACGGAGAAGGCGACGCCTTGCGCCAGCGTTCGACGAGCGCGGCCCGTCAGAACATCGCCCCCCGCGTCCTGGCCGGGCTTGCGCCGGCCAGGACGCCGTTCGGTTGGAAGGACTTTCGCCGCGCGAGTCGGACCTCGGCGCTGATGTCCGTTTTCGCAACCGTATTGCTCATCTGCGCCCTCGCGCCCAATCCAGCCGCTGCGAGCGGCGATGTATCGGTAGAGGGGACGACGATCTTGCGTGATGGCAAGCCGTGGATCGCCAAGGGGGTTTCATTCGTTGGGCGAACAGCCCCCTCCGCCGTCACAAAGAAGGGCGCCTACGCCCGAGCGCGCGAGCAATTCAGCGCAAAAGAGCTGGAAAGCGCGAAGCAATTTGGCGCGGACCTCGTCCGGTTTCAGGTCAGCCAAGGAGGCAGCAACCCGCAATCGAGCATCTACTCCGAGGACTATCTGAAGGAAGTGAAATCCGCGGTACAGATGGCGCGCGACGAAGGCTTTAGCGTGATCGTTTGCGTGGACGGCGAGAGGTCTGGCGGGCTGGACGAAAGAGGAATGCCGAACGAGAAAACGCAGCTCGCGTGGCGAAGCCTGGCGCCTCTTTTCGCAACTGATCGCGGGGTCATGTTTGAGTTGTTTAACGAGCCCCAGCCAGACGGGCCTGACGCCGTGCAGCCCCACGACTGGAATGCTTGGAAGGCTGCCATGCAACCGATCGTGGACGACCTTCGTGGCCGTGGCGCTAAGAATGTCCTTCTCGTAGACGGGTTATATTGGGCGCAGGTGCTCAATGGCGCCCCGCAACTCGAAGACCCACTGGCGCAGATCGTCTACGCGGTCCATCCGTATTATTCCGCCAAGCATTTGCGTAGCGAATCCGATTGGGACAATAGTTTTGGTGATTTCGCGAGAAGCCACGCCGTGGTGGCGGCTGAGTGGGGTGCTAGTTCTTTCCGGGGCAACTGCAACGACAACACACCAAATTTCGCTGCGGGGATGCTGAACTACCTCAGGCAACGAAAGATCGAACTCGTCGCGTGGGCATTTGATTTTCCGCCCACTATATTCGAGGATTTCCGAGGTGCGCTGACCAGCTACAAAGGATTTCGGTGCGGGCCGGAAACAAATTTTGGGGCGGGGGAGTTGATTTCTCGCGATTTCAAAGGATTGGCAATCCCAGCGCAATAGACAGACTCCGCGATCAGGCCGTCTGCGACGTCCCATCTCGGAGGTTGCTTGCGAGCGGCGAGAACGAGAGCTCGCCTTCGTGCTCCCATTCGAGGCGCCCATGTGCGTGGAGAAATTGTCGCGTCTGGTCCGAATTCGAAAAGCGGGAAAGGACGTCGGGGCTGCCGCGCAAATGCTCGCGACCGGAAGTCGGCGCCGACCAGGATTTGGTGCCGAAAAATCGTACCAATTTTTCTAGCAGTTGCGGATTGTTCAATTCGTCGTAGCGAACCAACTGATATGCTTGCCCGCTTGCGTTAAGTTGAGCAAGCGTGGCGGCGTAGAAATTCATATACCTGTCAAAATGCCTTCGAAAGTTGTCTGGATCGAAGCGGACCAGCGGTGCAGTGGCGCTACGCTTTCCGTATATGCCTGTTTCAAGCGCGGCGAGCTCAGAGGCGTAATTTGCGAGGACATTGGCGCGAATGAGCACGATCTTCGCAATTTCTTCGTCTGCAATAATCTTCGCGAGCATCAATGGGTGATGGTGCTCAAATATCCTTAACCCGACGTGTGCTCGATCGAAGCCGAGCGCATAAATGCGTGTAAGAAATCTATCGGGGTCGACGGCGCGCAAAGCGCGCAACTCCCGCTCAAAGCCTTCTGGCGCCTTGACGTCTGGTGCACCGGGCCAGCGCACGAAAACCCCATCTTTGTGGAAGACCTCATCGTGACACCAAATCTCCGCCGCGCGCGCGAGTTGCGTAGTAAGATGGCTGGAACCCGTGCGCGGGGAGGCTATGATTACAAAGCGCATGTCAGCCTCCTTGAGCCTTCATTTTGGAGACTATATTGGCGGGCGTGTCGACTTCAACGCCGTCCCTCATCTGCATGTTCGTCGTCTCGAAGGAGCTCCTCGGCCGATATCTTGCCGATCATAGGGGAGCTTCGGTTGACGCGCCCCACGGTCACGGCTTCAGGCGCTTAGTTGTCACTCGTTCGACCAAAAAGCCAAGGAAACGTCGGTGTGATCCTTACGGCGTGGGCCGCCTGGGCTGACAGCTCGATTGGGCCGCCGATCGCTCCGACTGACTTGTCAGAGAGCCCATGCCGTCGCAGATTTGAGCCGGCGCCGGTCGTCATCGATTGATGCCGGGTGAACATGCTCGGCGGGCCCGAACCGGGCTCGGTTGTTGAGCCACAACGATGTCCTTTGAAGAACTAGCGCGCGTCGCGAAGCGAATTCTTGACCTGGCGCCGCCGGACGCGCTTCCGATAGCGATCGCCCAATCGCTTGCTACGCCGACGATCGCGGCGCTTCGCGACGCGGCGGCCGCGCTGCTCGCTTGCGGGCGCTTCGACCTTGCGGAAACGGTGTTTCGCGCTTTCACGGAGCGACCCGACCTCGGCCCTTGGGCCACTGCCGGACTGGCCAACGTCCTCGCCCGGCGCGGCGACCCCGAGGCGGCCGTCATCGCTTGGCGCGATTGCCTGAGCCGTTTTGCCGATCGCGTCGAGCCGGAGTGGCTGATCGAGCTTGCGCGGTCGGAGCGGCAGCTCGGACGGATCGCGCAAGCCGAGGCGGCCTCGCGCCGATGTTGCGAGCAATTTCCGAAATTCGCCCCCGGCGCGGCCGCGCTGGCCGATCTGCTCGCCAAAACCAACAGGCCCGCCGAAGCCGCCGCCGCCTGGCGAACGGCCGTCCGGGATTTTTCCGAAGAGGCGCAGCCCCGGTGGTTCGCAGGCCTCGCCTCCTCCCTGCGCGATGCGGGTTCCGCCGAACAGGCGGAGCTCGCCCGCGAAGAAATGGCTCGCCGGTT
>CAVPVQ010000004.1:0-18263 GCA_963709185.1 uncultured Alphaproteobacteria bacterium | reverse complement strand
GTGGGTCCGACGACCGTCGATTAGCTGGTCGCTGTTGAGGCGCGCGCACCCGCTTTGCTTGGGCATGCGACGAAAGCGCTACGCGCCGCGGCTTCCGACCTGTGAATAAAACGCCTGAAACTCCCTGACCACTACGGCCTCTTCCGCAAACCTCAAATTGTAGAGGTGCACTGGATCGACTTTTCCGTCGGCATCTTTCGCAAACAGAGTCCCGTAACCTTGAGGAAGCACATTGTTAACCCAGTTTATTACCTCTTGAATGACAACCTTGCCTCCGTTTTTCGCGATCAATCGTTCGACGTTTTCCCGTCGAGACCGATCTTGCGTCACGCGAGTGAGGCGAGCCAAAGGCGTTCCCGAAAGCCCCTAAGTTGGAATGGTGTATAAATGCGAAGCCTCCGCGTCGCAACTTTCGAACAATTTGTGGGACGTAATGTTCAAATACGTCTAGCCCGACGTGCACCAGTAAATCGAAAAGAAGAAACTTAGATCAACGCTGTCGTCTTCGACCGCGCATAACGAGTAACCGTCATTATTTAGAAATTCGGCGTGATGCGTTTGTTCAAATATCCGACGGCATCATACCAATTCACGTTCCAAAGAGAGATCAATGCCAAGATATTTGTCGCAAAGGGGAAGTAAAAATTTTGTCCACCTTCCCATCCCGGGCGCCAGCTCAAGAATGCTCTTTGCGGGGAGAAATCTGTGAAGTCGAGGGTACAAGGGGCCTAACCGTTGGCCTCGCTGCCCCCCCAAGGCTAGCTCCACTCCTCCCCGCGGTATCACCATTCGTGGCCGCCGTCCCATGATCTGCGGTTCCGATTACGTCGGCATTGGCCTGCTCCAGAGCTACAACGTCTATTGACAGAACTCGTCATGATGTTTCCGACGGGTCCTTATGCCTAAAGCGAGAGTCTATTAACACGGCCTCTGGATTGAAATAAACACCACGCTAAGTAATTTTTATAGAGGTTTTTGCGATCGATTATCGACAACGCCTGAGCTTTCGATAGGTAACTGGCATTGGTCTGCTATCTGTGCAGTTGAATGCGGTGCGTTGCCGATCGATAATGATCATCTTCAAGTCTGTTCGATATAATATTGAACAGATTCCTCGATATGACTCCTAAATTTTCCGCATCGTAGGCAGTTGATCATCTGTTCTTCAAAGCTTGCGCCGCTCCGAAGTTCCTCAAGAGCGGACCGGAAACCGTCTGGGTCGGGCTCCCTTCGAAGGAGAACCCGATAGAGCGTCCGGACGAATGTTTCCCGTCTTTCTTGATCATTGAGGCCTTTCTATTCTTAGAATGCTGGTCGCTGGGTGGCGGTTTCAGCACAAGTTCGACAGATGAATCTAGGCGAGCTAAACGATCTGCGAATGTGCCGGAGACCCGCAGGATCTGCGTATAATCGGCCACTATAGTTCAGCAAACGGGGCGTCTCGTTCTCGACAAGCGTATATTGCTTTCCATCTGGAATGTTTTGCAGAACCTGCCATAGCATTGACTGATCGTCGGTCACCGAGTACCAAGCGCTCGCGCCTTGCAATTGCTCGTCTGTCAGTGCAGCGAAACGGCTTGCCCAATCTCGAATGATCCGGCGCCCCACCGGGTTGGCGAGATTAATGAGAAATACCCCGGCATTTACATTCCACCATACCGCTTGGGGTTCACCGGGCGCCGCGATGAACGCAAAATTATTTTTCCCCGCTAGATAATTTACAAGATCGAAGTCTAAATCGGCTATAAACGCGTCCGCGTCGAGGTAGCAAACCCAGCCTGTGAATTCTGCTTGAGCGAGCCGTTCTAGAAGAGCAATTCTGTTATAAGTCGCGTGCCACGGATGATAGCCTCTAATGATCCCCAAATAGCAGTCATAGCTAAATCCATGTCTACTACAGTATTCTCTAACGGTCTTTGACGTGATGTCGAGCAACGGACGATAGGTGAGGTCCGATGTTTGCAAGAAAACGATCGACATTTCTTGAGTACCCATGAGGGGATTTGCTAAAATCGACAAAATGGCAAATAGAAATATGCGTGGACGCGCACAAGAGGTGTTCCTCGAAACGCAGCCAATTCAAGCCTGCGCTGGTTGCCTTTGGCCAGAAATGTCAAAGCAGCCTGTGGACTAAACGACCATAAAATTCAAGCGGAATTTGTCGTCGCTTCACGCCGACGACGAAGTCGTTCGGTACGCGAAGGCTTTCAACCCCTTAGTCACCATGAGGTCCGGTATTCGGGACTATCATTGCTTCTGCGGCGTCGCTATTGTTCGAAGCCCATTGGCCAACGTCAGGAATTCTGTCGGCGTCGACCGGGAGCGCATGAATGTTGCTAGGCCCCAAAACCTCTCGTTTCTCCGACTTGGTCGCTAAGGCCGATTTAGCGCGCGGTCGGCGCGATTGGAAGACCGCCGCGCAAGGCTACAACGATGCGCTTGAGGTTGAGCCCGATCACCACCCGATCTGGGTTCAATTGGGTCACGCCATCAAAGAGAGCGGCGACGTCGCCGGCGCGGAGCGCGCGTATCGGCGCGCCATCGAGATCAGCCCGGACGACTCGGACGCTCACCTCCAGTTGGGGCACGCGATCAAGCTGGGCGGACGCCTCGACGAAGCGACCCAAGCCTATCTGAAATCGCTGGAGCTTGATCCGAAGAACAAGCATGCCCGTTACGAACTCGCCAACCTTGGCCTGTCCGGCCCGTCGATCAGCCGTTTCTTCGCGGGCAAGCGGACCGACCCGAGAAAGGCCTAGGGCAGCGGGCGTCAGATCGCCTTCGATGTGAGCGATCTCATGCACTATTTCCTGGACGCCCGGACGCCGACGGGAATTCAGCGCGTCCAGATGAATGTCGTGACCTCCATTCTCGGTCAGGAGCGCCAGGACGTCGACGTGATGATCGTGTGCTTCACGGAGAAAGTTGATTTCTGGGTCGAAATTCCGCCCGAGACGTTTCTCCGAATCTGCCGGCTGGCTCTCTGGGGAGGAACGACCAAAGACCCGGTTTGGCGCAAGACCATCGACGATCTCCATGTCGACCTCGCGATCGGCGACCCCGTCACCTTCGCGCGCGGCGCGTGTCTCTTGAATTTGGGTACCTCGTGGTGGCTCCAGAACTACTTTCTGATGGTCCGCTATGCCAAGGCGACGCACGGCGTCCATTACATTCCGTTCGTTCACGACTGCATTCCCGTCATGGCGCCGGAACATTGCGTGAGGGAATTGACCCAGGATTTCATCACCTGGCTGCTGGGCGTCTTCCTCCATGCCGATGGGTTCCTGGTGAACTCGAAGGCGACGGGCGCCGATCTGACAAACGTCGGCAAATTCCTTGGCCACAGCATTGCTCCGCCAAAATCGATCTATCTCGACGGTGCGGACGCGGCCTCGGCGGAGCCTCCTTCCGCGCTCGAAGCGGCGAACGCATCGTCCGTGCTCGCCGACAACAACCTTGAGCGGCGCCCATTCGTGCTCTTCGTGTCGACGATCGAGTTGCGCAAGAATCATCTGCTTGCGTTCAACGCGTGGCTCAAAATGATAAGAAAGCGGGGGCTTGCCAACACCCCGATGCTGGTCTGCGTCGGCAATGCCGGCTGGATGGTCGACGCGGCGCTCGGCCGATTGGCTTCCAGCGACCTTCTGAAGAAGAAGGTCGTCATGCTGTCGAAAATTTCCGACGCAGAGCTTGCGGCGCTTTATCGCGGTTGCGTATTCACGATCTATCCCAGCTCCTACGAGGGCTGGGGCCTCCCGGTGACAGAGTCATTCTGTCACGGAAAGGCCGCGCTGATCGCCAATACGTCCTCCCTTCCGGAGTCGGGGGGAATTTTCGCCGACTATTTCGATCTGGATTCCGAGAAGGATTTCCTCGCCAAGCTCGAACGCCTCATCGACGATCGCGCGTATCGCGCCGAGCGGGAACGGCTGATCAAAACTTCGTTCAAGCCGCGGACGTGGGGCGAGATCGCTTCGCAGATCATCGACGCGGCCCTGGAGGCGACGAAGCCGATCGCTGCCGTTGAGTTCGCGCGCCGGCCGCGACGGCGATCCGATCTGGTCAGTCGAGGCCGCAACCGGCGTCTATCATTCTTTCTCGCGCAATACGGAAACGCGAGTTTGGAGAAATATGTCGGCGGGCGAGGTTTTTCGAACCGGTCTCGGATGGAATTTTTGCGACGACTGGGGATGTTGGATGAAGCGCGAACACGCCGATATCGCGTTCAAGATTCCGAGCAGCGCGATCATTTCCGGCGGCCGATACCTGATCTATTTTGTGCTGCATGGCCTCCCCGCGAACTCGCAGGCGGCAAATTTCCATATCGATCTGGTCGGCGAGGGCGAGTGCGGTTTGAATGACAGCATTCCACCGGCGGAATGGGGCTATAAAAAACTGGAAGTCCCGGCGCGTTTGGTCAAAGACGGCGTCATGCACTTTCGGCTGAGATCGGATGCCCGTGTCGAGCTGTCCACCTCGTCAGACGGAGTCGACCGACGCTTAGCGACCCTTGGCGTCGCAGGGTTTTACTATTGCGCCGAGAGCGACTCGGACGCCCGCCTGCGCCTGATGGAAGCCCTGCAATTGTCCGATCTCCAGAGCCTCAAGAGCCGGCCGCCGCTCGCCGACGAAGCGTTCGCGCTTGGCGACGGCGTCGCCGGATAGCCCGGCGCTCGCAAGGGGCGGCGACCTACGCGCGGATAGCCGGAGGATCGCCCCGCCTCATTCCGCTGCGCCCGACAGGAACAACAGCCGGTCCTCGCCGACATCCTCGGTGAGGACCGCCTCGGCGGCGATCGGGACGAGCGCGCCGTCGCCGTCGACGTAGCGCAGGCCGTCATAGCCGGACATCACTTCGGCGAGAAACCCCCGCGCGTCCGGATAGCGCGCGGCGTTGAATTCGAGGACGAGCTGCGGCCGGTGCTCGGCGAGCAGCGGCCGCAGGCCGGCGATGATGCCCTCCTCGGCGCCCTCGGCGTCGATCTTGATGAAGTCGAGGCGGCCGAACTCGCGGGCGATCGCCGCCGGCGTCCATCGCGCGACCGCGGTGATCGTCGCCACCGCCGGGTCGGCGACCGCCTGGGCCGAGACGATGGTGGCGTTCTTGGGCTCCGACATCGTGGCGTAGAGATGCGCCGAACCCTGGTCGGTCGCCGCCGCCGCCGCCTCGATCACCCGGCTTCGCGCGCCAAAGCCGTTGAGCTCCAGCGAGGCGCGCAATCTGGGCGCGACATGCGGATTGGGCTCGACCGCCACCAGCATCCCCTCGGGGCCGACGAGATCGGCCATCAGCAGCGAGAAATAGCCGAAATTGGCGCCGATATCGATCGCCACCATGCCCGGCTTGACCGCGCGGGCGATCGCCATGGTCAGCCACATCTCCCAGAAGCCGTCGAGCAGCACGTTGGAGCCGAACCCCCGGTCGCGCGTGTCGACATAGAACTTGTAGCGCCCGAGGATGCGGCACAAGGCGGTGTGGTCGCCGATATAGACCGGCTGCGCCTGGGCGCGGCAGGCGCGCTCCAGCGTGAAGCGGTCGGCGCTCGCGAGGTCCTCGAGCCCGATCACCTCAAAATCTTCGCGGAGACGGGGCGAGGCCATTCGTTGCAGCGCTCCGGGAAGACGCACGACCGACCGCCCGGCAGCCTGGCCATCGGCCGGAAGCGCGCGGACACCGGCGCGCCCGAATGCGCCGGCGGGACGCGCTGAGCTGACGGAGGCGATCCTCTGGACACTAGCCTCGCGACGGCCGCCCCGCAACCGGGGGCGCCGCGTCGCCGTCCGGCCGGCGGGTGAACTCGACGCGGCCGAGCGCCAGCCGGCCGTCGATGGCGCCGCGGTCGCTGCTGAGGCGAATCTCGATCGCGTCCTGCGGCGCGTCGTGGGCGAACTGGAAGGAGGCGTGAAACACCCCCTTGCCGGCCGGCTGCATCGTCGCATGCGCGAGAAGGCGCTCGCAATGCACCTCGATCGAAAGCGGCGTGCCGCGCGCGCCGTCGGAGAAGCCGACCATCATGCGCACGGTCCACGCGCCGCTCGGCAGATGAAGGTAGGGCCCGTAATAGAGAATGCGCGCCGCCCCGGTCATGTCGGCGACCAGCGAGGCCGGCTCGCCCGGCTGATCGCCCGAGAAGAACACCGCGGTCGGCCAGACGATCGGCGCCGCCTCGGCGCTGCCGGCCATGCGGACGATCGGCGCCAATGCGTCGTTGATGCATTGCAACTCGCCGGACGCCAGGCTCAGCGCGGCCGATTCCGGCGGCTCATAGCCCGCGACCTTTCGCGCCAGCGCGGCCTCGAGGCTGACGGCCTCGTCGTCGGCGCCGGAAAACTCGCCCACCACAGCCTCATAGTCGGGGGCCAGCCGATCGAACTGCAGATGGTCGAGGATCCGGCGGACGATTTCGCGCGCACCACGCGGCGAGGCGCGGGGAATGAGCAGCGCCTGGCGATTGGCGAACAGGAAGGCGTAGCCGGCGGTCGCCGCGGTCTGGGCGCGCAGCGCCTCCATCGTCGTGCATTCCGAGGCGAATTTGAGATAGCGCACGCTGTCGACGGGATCGTCGAGGAACGCCACGATCGGAACCACGCCGGCGGCCATCGCCGCGCGCAGCGACGGGCTGGTGAATTGCGAAAGGCAGAGGATGCGCGGGCGCCCGGCGGCGATCCCGAGGCCCTCGACCGCATCGTCGCGATCGACGTCGCGAATGTCGACTTCGGGGTCGAGGCGGGCGCAGGCCTCGCGCAGCAGATCGAAGCCCCAGGTCGCGAGCACCCCGGGGGCGCCCACCGCGACCATGTCCCTCAGCACACCCGGCATCCCGCGCTTTCCAAAGATCGCTCGGCCGACGCCGCGCTCAGGCCAGCGCGACGCGGTCGCGCGTCTTCTCGATCATCGGGAGACAGATTCCCAAAAACAGGCCGCCGACCGCGAGCGGATACCAGATATCGTAGTGGGTAACGACGGAATCGCCAAAAAACCCGGCGCGAAGCATCTCGAAACAATGAATCATCGGCATATACCAGGCAATCGTCTGCACCTGCGTCGGCAGCCAGTCGACCATGAACAGGAAGCCGGAAATCGGCAGAATCAGATATTGGAGGGGCTGCGTGAATCGATGGGCGGATTCATAATATTCGGTCAGCACGGCGATCAGGCCGCCCACGCCGATCGCCAGAAAGCCCATCGCGAACCATCCCCCGCAGACCAGGCCGTAATCGACGATCGGATCGATCGCGCCGATCGCCACCAGCGCGGCGTAGTTGATCGCGAAGGCGACCGTGCAGCCCAGGAACTCGAGGGCCATGGTCATCATGAACGTGTCGACCAGCGTGATGTCGCGATGGTAGAGCATCCCGATGTTCTGGCGCGCCAGATGAATGCCGCGGTTGGTCAGATGTCGCCACAGGGTCAGCGGCATGTAGCCCGACAGCAGCAGCGCCACCAGCGACACGCCGTGCTCGACATGCGCCTGGATCAGATAGCGCAGGCCGATCACCCCGGCGCACAGGATCATCGGCTCCAGAACGAGCCACAGAAAGCCGATGTTGCCGCGCCCATAACGCATCATCAGTTCGCGGATCGTCAGCGCGTGCAGCACGCGCCCCTGCACGGCGAGCCCGCGCCAGAAGTCGCCCGCCGCGCGCTCCTCGATCAGCCGCGCCGCCATGCCCGCCTCCCCGCCGCCGCCTCACAATGTCGCATAGATCGCGCCGGCCAGATCGACGTCATCGAACACCTTGCCTCGTCCATCCTTGAGCACCAGAGCCCTGCTGCAATATTCCTTGACGAAATCGACGCCGTGAATCGCGATGATCATCGCGCAGCTCTTGCGGTTCTCGAACAATTCGTCGTGGCACTTGCGCTGGAACCGCTGGTCGCCGACCAGGATCACCTCGTCGATCAGCAGGCATTCGAACTTTATCGCCAGCGACAGCGCGAAGGCGAGCCGGGCGCGCATGCCGCTGGAATAATATTTCATCTGCAGGTTGAGTTGCGGGCCGAGCTCGGTGAAATCCTCGACATAGGCGTAGGTCTCGCGGATCGGCGCGTTGTAGAGCCGGGCGATGAACCGCACATTGTCCGAGCCGGTGAGCTCGCCCTCGAAGCCGCCGCCGAACGCCAGCGGCCATGACATCCGCAAGCCCCGGTGAATGCGCCCGCTGGTCGGCGATTGCAGGCCGGAGAGAATGCGGATCAGGGTCGATTTGCCCGCCCCGTTGCGCCCGAGCACCGCGATGCGCTCGCCCGGACCGACGCTGAACGAGACGCCGTCGAGCACCCGCTTCACCCGGCCGCCCTCGATCGGGAACTCCTTGACCACTTCGACGACGTCGATCGTCCGCCGCGGCACGAGATCGCGATCGGCGGCGCCGGCCAGCGCGACGGCCCCGTGAGACTCAGCCTGAAGGACCGCGCCGGTGGCCATTTCCGCTAGTTCCCCGCGTGCGACAGGGTGTCGGCGACGAACGTCCGGGCGATCCGCCAGCCCATCAGGCTGGCCGCCAGGATGACCGCCGTCCAGATGAGGCGGCGGGGGTAGACGGGGTAGTCGGGCCGATTGGCGCTGGTCACCGGCTCGAGGAAGACGCGCTGGCGCTGCGCGTCGACGCGGGCGGTTTCGAGCGCGCTCAGCGCCGAGAGAAAGCTCTTTTCGGCGAAACTCTGATCGAGGATCAGGCCTTCGTATTCCGCCAGCTGCGGGGCCAGGGAGGCGTTGCTTCCGGTAAGTTTGCGCTGTTCGGCGACGATCTGATCCTGGAGAGCCGCGATCTTGCGCTGCAACGTCGCGACATGCGGGCCGTCCGGCGTCGTCTTCTCGACGCCGGACAGTTCGGCGTTCGCCTGCGCGGTGGTCAGCGAGAGCGACGCGATGGTGTTGAGGGTCGCCAGCGAGACCTGGGTCGGATCGATGAGCCGCTCGCGGTTGCGAAATTGGGTGAGCGCGTCGAGCGCCTCATGCGCGCGCCGTTCGACCGTCTCGACCTCGGCCGCGGCGGTCCGGATGGCGTCGGCGGACGATCGCTCGTTGAGCCCGTTGATCAACGCCTCCGCCTTTTCGATCAGCGCCTGGGCGATCCGCTGCGCGTCGGCGGCGCGGAACGCCTGAACGCTGAGGTTGGCGATCCCGGTGGTCTGATCGTAGTCGACGGATACGAACCGCAGATAGTGTCTGAACAGGTTCTCCCGGTTGTCGGCGTGAATGAGGTCGGGGTAGCGCCACAGGAAATCGGCTTCCGGTCGATCGAACACCGTCCGCAGGTCGGCGTTGGCGGTCAGATAGTCCATCGCGTCGCGCGACAGGATGAAGTCCTTGACGATATAGGCGTCATCCGAGGACCGCATGCTGGAGGATGGCCCCTGAACGATGCTGCTGAGCTCGTTGGAGGCGTTGGTCGCCGGGCTTCGAACCACGAATTCGATCTGGGATTCGTAGCGGTCGGCGGCCAGCCCGAAAAAATAAACGGCCGCCGCCAGCGTCGGAAACGCCACCATCCCGATAAAGAGCACGTGGCGGCGCAGATAACGCCGCAGCCGCGCTGGCCATCCCGTCGGCGCCGGCGCGGCGAGGCCATAGGCGTCGTCCGCGCTGAGGCGGACGAGCTTGATCGGCTGAACAAAGACCTCCGGGCGGTCGAGAGCCAATTTCAGAATCCCCGTCGTTCTCCAATGAATTTAGCAGAATCCCCGCACGACGGAAGCGATCGGCGGCTGTCTGGCGATTGGACGCCCCTCATGGTAGCTTTGCCGCATGCTGAAGACGCACGACCCGCCGGAAACCAGCACCGAAGCGCGCAGCGTCCGCGACAATGCCGGCCCGATGACGTCGTTCCAGCGATGGCTGCCGCTCGCCAGGAGAGCGGAGCCGGTTGGCGAATTGAGGCTCTACCGCCCGCCGCGTTGGCGCAAATACGTCGTTTTGTTCGTCTTGTTGCTCCCGACTGTCGCCGCCGGGATCTATTTCGCCTTCATTGCGACCGATCGTTATCTGTCGGAGGCGCGTTTCGTCGTCAGGACCGCCTCGAAGCCCTCGGGATCGGGTGGTTTGGGCGCGGTGCTGCAGATGGTCGGATTTTCCCGCTCGGACGACGACGTCTTTTCCGTCCAGGATTTCATAACATCGCGTGAGGCGATCGACCAGTTGAACAAGAGACTCCCGTTGCGCGATATCTATTCCCGCCCGGGCGCCGACTTCCTGATGCGCTATCCTTCCGTGATCTTTGGCCCCACCAAGGAGGAGCTCTACAAATACATCAGGATGCTGGTTGCCGTCACCTATAACAACACGACCGGCATCACCACGCTCAGCGTGCAGGCGTTTCGCCCCGACGACGCCCATGCGATCGCCTCGACGCTGCTCGATCTGGCCGAAGACAAAGTGAACGAGCTCAACGCGCGCATTCGCCGCGACGCGGTGCGGGTCGCCGACGATCAGGTCAAGCTGTCCGAGAGCCGCCTCGCCGACACGATGGTCAAGATCACGGCGTTCCAGAATCGCGAGCTGATGATCGACCCGGCCAAGAATTCAGCGATGCTGAACGACCTGATCGCCAGTCTGGGCGCCGATCTCGCGGACACGCAATCCAAGGCGAGGGAGATGGCGAGCAACTCGCCCGAGGACCCCGGCCTGTCGGTGCTCAACGACCGCGTGCTGGCGTTGAAAAACCAGATCCAGGCCGAACGGCAGGAGGTGGCGGGCGATCCCAAGGCGCTTGCCGACAAGCTTTCGGTCTATGAGCGTCTTGCGATGGACCGCCAGTTCGCGGTGGATGCGCTCAACCGATCTTTGCAGACGCAGGAGTCCGCCGAGGTCGAGGCGCGGCGCCAGCAGCTTTTCCTTGAGCGGATCGTCAGCCCCAATGAGCCCGATTACGCGACGATGCCGTTGCGGACGTGGAATTTTGCGACGATCGCCATCCTGAACCTGCTGGGCCTGATGATCTTCTGGCTGTTCAAGACCGGGCTGCGGGAGCACGCCCAGGCGGATAGCTGAGAATCCTCGGATCCTTCGGCGCTCGACAAGAACCGCCAGTCCGCGCCGCCGATCCGCCCGGCGCCCGGTCAATCGTCACAGCGAAGCCAGAAACGCCTCCACCGCGGCGAAATAGGCCTGGCCGCCCGGCCGCGCAAAGGCCGTTGCCGCCTCGCGCGCCTCGCGTGAGAGCGGCGAAGCGCGTTGTGACAGCGCGCGGACCGCGGCGAGCCAGCCTTCGACATCGTGCGGATCGCAAAAGATCGCGCGTTGCTGCGAGGCTTCGCGAAAGACCGGAATGTCCGAAGCGACGACCGGCGCGCCGAGCGTCAGCGCCTCGACGATCGGCAGGCCGTAACCCTCGGCGAAAGAGGGCGCCAGCAGCGCGTTGGCCCCGGCCAGCAGGGCCTGCAGCCCTTCGTCGGAGAGGCCGGCGACCTCGATGACCAGCGATCGCAGCGCAGCGCTGCGCGCGATTAGGCCGGTGACCTGTTCGAACCTCCAGCCGCGCTTGCCGACGAGAACGAGTTTGGGGGCGCTCGCCCCGGCTGGCGCCAGCTTCCGCCAGACATCGAGCAGCAGCGGAAGGTTCTTCCTCGGTTCAATGGTGTTGACGGCGACGAAGTAATTGGCGCCGGCGAGCGCCGCGTCCCGCCCGATCGGCCGACCCGACAGCGCGAGCGGCGAGGGGAACGGCGAGGCGAAAATCGACAGGTTCGGGCGGCCCAGCCGGGCCATCTCCCCGCGCAGCGCGGCCTCGACGACCTTGCTGGTGGTGATGATCGCCGTCGCATGCTGCGCGACGCAGGCGATGCGGCGACGGAACAGCGGCAGATGGTCGGCGGGCCAGAATTCCGGATGTTGCAGAGGCAGGATGTCGTGCACGAAAAATACGCGCCGCAGGTCCGGGCGGGTCGACAGCCAGGAGAAATACACCGCCGTCTCCAGGGCGTGCTGGGCGACGTTGAGGTAGATCGCGCCTTCTGGAATCTCCAGGTCGCGCGTCGGGAGGCGGCGCAGCACGTCGCGCTTCATCCGCGAAACGGCGTTGGCGGCGAATTCCTTGATGCTTGTGTCGCGGTCGGCGAGGCTGCGCAGCGCGCGCGTCTCGCCGACCAGCCAGCGGCGGACATGCTGGAATTTCGCGTCGTCCTCGATGCGCCGATCGGCCGCCCATTTCGATTGGACGCTATTGACTAACGCCTTGACCCGGTCGGGCGCGACGACCCTCGGGCGAACGAGCCGGTACTGGGCTCCCGCGACGATCTTGCCGGGAGAAAGCGCGAAGTGGCGCGCGTAGGCGAGGTCGACCTTTTCGATTCCCGACGGCGACGAGTAGCGCGAGCGGTGCGCCAGATGCGAGACGTCAAACACGATCGCCCTTGTCATGCCTTGCGATTTCGCTTGCGAGGAGTTCGCCGCGCGCTTCAGGGCGCGGCGTTGCAGACTTCCGGTTCGACCGGCGCAATCGCCGGGACCGCGACGCCGAGGCGCTTGTAGAGCGCCGCGATCCGGCGCTCATAGGCCTGCGGGGAAAAATAGGCCGCCCGCTTGACGCCCCGCGCGGTCAATTCGGCGCGCAGATCGGCGTCGCAATCGAACCCGCGGATCGCCTGGACGATATCGTCGACATCGGTCGGATCGACCAGCGAAGCGGCGCCGCCGGCGATTTCCGGAAGCGACGAGACGTTCGAGGTGATCACCGGCGTCCCCAGCAGCATCGCTTCGAGAACCGGCAGCCCGAAACCTTCATAAAGCGAGGGAAACAGCACGCCGCGCGCGCCGCGGATCAGGGAAATCAACTGACTCAAGGGAAGATAGGGGATGCGCCGGACGCGGCGATCCGAGGATATTCTGCCGTCCTTCATCACATAGGAAAGAAAGCGTTCGTCGTCGATTTTCTCGACCTCCGACTCGAACTGCCATCCGAGGCCGCCGGCGATCAGCAGGGGATAGGGACTGCCGGAAGCGGCGTAAGCGTCGACCATGCGCCCCACGTTCTTCTTGGGTTCGATGGCGCCGACAAAAAGGTAATATTCGCGCATCGACACGTTGAACGCGCGCGAAATCTCGTTGGCGACCTGATGCTCGTCCTTGGCGATCAGATTTTCCGGCAGGTGCACGCTCTGATAGGCGTTGGTGATCCGGTCTTCCGGGATGCCAAAGAAGTCGATGATGTCCCGCCGCGAGAATTCCGACACGGTGACGATGTGGTCGGCTTTGGCGCAGAGATGGCGCAGCAGGCGCGCGATATGGTGCTTGTCGTCGAGCGTCGCGTGGGGAAGGCGCAAGGGGACGATGTCGTGGATGGTGTAGATGTTGGGGCAGCCCGGCAGTTTCAGCGGGGTCGGATGGGTCATATGCAGCAGGGAGGGGGTCTTGCGCAGCTTGAGCGTCGCGCGCTGTCTGCGCCGCCGGAAATGCGAGGTCGCGAGGTCGAAGACGTTCGGCGCGACGTGAATGCCGTCGAACTGCGCGAGCGGGTTGGCCGACCCATGATGGACCGCGCCGGCGTTTGAATATTCGGTCGCGCGGATGCCGAAGGGTTTGCCGAAATATTGAGCGAGCCATCGCTCGCGTCGCAGGCGCGGCGGCTGTTTGTCCTCGAGCAGCGCGTCGAACAGCAGGATTTCGCTGACCTGCGGATCCCTGGCGTCGAACGGCGCGTTGCCGCTCATCAGCAGGTGCGGGCGATAGCCGAGGCGCCGCGCCGTCGTCACCAGGGCGCGCGCGTAGGTGCCAATCCCGGTCGCATTGCTCTTCAGGAGATTGTGGCCGTCGAACAGGATCGTGCCGGACATGGTCCCCTGGCGCAATGGGCGCGACGACAGCCACTCGTGCGGGAATTCCGCCGCGCCGCGACGACGTTAGCCTAACCCGCATCGGGGTCAATAGCGCCGCCCGCCGCGGCAAGCGCGCTTCGCGGGCGAGGGCGTCGCCGCGCGCGCCGGACATTTTGCTTGCAAACGCCGGCCGGTTCATGAACCTCCTGCGCGATGCCCGACCTCGTGGGAGTCGACGACATTCCGCCGGCCAACGCCAAACGGCCGATCGTCTACGACCTCACCCATCTGGTCACCCGCCTCACCACCGCCGCCTCGAGCTGCATCGACCGGGTCGATCTGGCCTATGGCGCTCACTTCGCGGGCGAGGATCGCATCGTCGCGGGCGCGCACTACGGGCTGACCGGCCCGCACCTGCTCTCACCGCGACTGAGCCGCGCGATCGCCGCCGCCGCGGCCGCGGTGTGGCGCGAGGGCGCGGGCGACGTCGACTTTTCCGCGCTGCTGGATTGGCTCGCCGCGCCGCCCGCCGCGCCCTTCGCGCCGCGCCGCGCGACGGGGCAGGGCCAACCGGCGCTGGCGCGCGCCGCGCGGCGTCTCGCACAGGCCCGCTTCCGGATCGCCCACGATCGTCGCCTCGCCATCCCCGCCGGCGCGATCTATCTCAACGCCGCGCAGCACGCATTCGAGTTTCCGCTGTTCTTTCGCTGGCTCGACCGGCGGCCCGATCTGCGCAAGGCGTTCCTGATCCACGACCTCCTGCCGCTCGACTATCCCGAATATTTCCGCGCCGGCAATCTCGCGGTGTTCCGCCGCCGGCTCGCCACGGCGTTTCGCCACGCCGACGCGTTCATCACCTCGACGCAGGTGGTGCGCGCCAGGCTGCGCGAGGAGCTGGCGCGGCAGGGATTTCCCGACCGGCCGATCCACGTGCAGCCGTTCGCCTCGCCTCTGGAAGACGCGGCCGCGGCCGCGCCGGCCGGCGAGAGCGGCGGCCATCCCTATTTCGTGATGATCGGCACGATGGAGCCGCGCAAGAACCACCTGCTCGTCCTGCACATCTGGCGCGAACTGGCGGCGGCCGACGCCAGCGCGCCGAGGCTGGTGCTGATCGGCGCGCGCGGCTGGGAGAACGAGCAGGTCGCCGACATTCTCGATCGCTCGGTCGCCTTGCGCGCCCATGTCGCGGAACTGTCGGGTCTGCCCTCGGCGCGCCTCGCCCGCCTGTTGCAGGGATCGTGCGGGCTGCTGGCGCCGTCTTACGACGAAGGCTACGGCCTGCCGGTGGTCGAGGCGCTGGCGCTCGGCGCGCCGGCGATCGCCTCCGACATCCCGGTGTTCCGCGAGGTGACCCAGGGGCGCGCGCGGCTGCTGTCGCCGCTCGCCGGCCCGGCCTGGCGCGCCGAGATCGAGCGGCTCAGCGGCGACGCGCCCTATCGCCGGTCGCGGCGGGACGAAGCGCGCCGATTCGCGGCGCCGACCTGGCGGGAGTATTTCGCCGGCGTGGAGGGGTTTCTCAAGGGGCTGTGAGACGGGGGCTCACTTGCCGAAATATCGGCTTGACGTTTTGCTGACAATCGCCCGACAATCTATTCTTCGAGTCAGCATTATCAATGGCTTGAGAGAAAAAAAAGGATCGTCTGGCCAGCCGCCCCGGATTTTTATTCGACCGTCTTACGGGCTTTCAGGGCTTCCGGCCGAAAACTTTGGAAATGCGTTTTTGGGAATCTCGACCCCACCCCGACCGGGATTTCATCCCCGTTCCGCCTTTCGGCAAAACCTCATCGCTCCTCCGCGCGATCACTCGTCGCCCGACGACACTATAGCGGATAAGTCGAAATGTCCAGAAAATAATTTCTCTAAAACGGAATAAGGCGCGCCGAGTTTCGCGCGAAAATCGCTCGCGCGAAGCGCGGTCAGGCGGCGCGGCGCCAAACTGTTTGCGTATTTGGCGTCTTTTATTGCATCGTTGTTGGGACAATGAAGAGCGGCGTTTACGGACAGGCATTCGCATATCTGAATGTCGTTATGCATACTCCGCCCGTCGCCGCCCAAGGTGGGCGATCCTCGGCGGACGCCGCGCCCCCCCGGACGCGGTCAATTGATCGCCCGTCTGTTCATTCCTTCCATCTGTCGCAAAGCCTCGCCGGATTGCTCCGGCGCCATGTCGACCGTTGCGCAAGCCTGCGCGGAGACCAGCTCGCAGGCATCATAAAAACGACAAGTTAAGCGTAATGCATCACCGCGACTGAGCCGGAGAGATCGGTCCGATGAACGCAATTCGGCGACCCGACGCATCTGGAATAGGCGGAACGGGCGGTGTTTTACTGTCCCTCTTCACGGCGGCCTTGCTTACCTGCGTCCCTACGTCCGATCGGGCGTACGCAAGCGGCGATGTATCGGTAGAAGGGACCACGATCTTGCGAGATGGCAAGCCGTGGGTCGCCAAAGGCGTAGGCATCGTTGGCCGAACGGCGCCCGCCGCCGTCACACATGGCGGTGACTACAAGCATGCACGCGCTATTTTCGGCGAGGACGAGCTTGAGAGCGCCAAACAATTTGGAGCCGACCTCATTCGGTTTCAGGTCAGCCAGGGCGGCAGCGATCCGCAATCGACCATTTACTCCCAAGATTATCTAAAGGAGGTGAAATCCGCGGTGCAAATGGCGCGCGACCGGGGGTTCAGCGTGATTGTTTGCTTAGACGCCGAGAAGCCCAGCGGCTTGGACGAAATGGGGATGCCAAGCGAAAAGGCGGTACGTGCATGGAAGAGCCTTGCTCCACTTTTCGCAACCGACCGCGGCGTCATGCTCGAGTTGTTCAACGAGCCTTCAGTGGACGGGCCTGACGCCGTGCAACCTCACGATTGGAATTCCTGGAAATCGCGTATGCAGCCGCTCGTGGATGAGGTCCGTAGCCTTGGCGCCAAGAATGTCCTCCTTGTGGATGGGTTGTATTGGGCGCAGATGATAGAGGGCGCGCCGCAACTCAACGATCCTCTGACACAGGTCGTTTACGCGGTTCATCCCTATTACTCCCCTCGTCTTCGCAACAAATCTAGCTGGGATAATATGTTCGGCGATTACGCGAAGAGTCACGCTGTCTTGGTGACAGAGTGGAACGCCAGATCCCGCCGTAAAAATTGCAATAGCGAATATCCACAATTCGCAGCAGATATTCTGATTTATCTAAAACGAAAGAAAATTGGGCTTACGGTGTGGGCCTTTGATTTCCCTGACGGAGTATTCGTCACAGATTTCAAAAGTACATTAACTAATTTCGACGATTTTCAATGCGGGTCCGACAAGAACGGGGCAGTTGGCAATATTATTTCCAGTTATTTCGAGTAATTAGCAATCAAGAACCCATAAGAGGTCTTCAGTTAGTAAATTGCCATCCGCGAATATTAATCACTATCGGTTCTACGCGCGACCATAGACAACACAATATCACAATTGGCACATGCTTAGTTCTGTCAAATCGATGTCTATTAAATCTGCAATTTCTGCAAAATTCTCTATTGCCTCCTCATACTGAGGAGTTGTTCTAACAAATTCTGAAACGGTTGGAATATCAACTTTAAAGCCCAGAAATTCGCGCAACGTCGCCAAAGACGATCCGCTTTCATCCGTCAAAGTTTCGTAGGAAATTCTTGTTGTTCGGGAGCCTACGAGCCATTGGCTAAATGAACTTATTGTCTTGGTTAGCTCCATTGTCTTTGCGTGCAGCTTTGACCGATCAATTCTAATTTTCAACGATGGACGGAGGGCAGGATTCTTAATTCGCCAAACCCCCAGACTCTTAAGCGTACATGCGCGAGATCACGGTGCGATATGGTTTCTCGCGTACCAGGTGAATAATTTTTATACCTCTATCCGCCGAATACTGTATTAATAACGGGCGAGCAATCATGTCCCACCAAAATGCGTTAAAATTGTTGATATGAGAATATTTGACATCCAAAATAATAGTATGGCTGGCTAGTTGCGCAGACCGGACGGTCTCTAGGTATTTGTCCAGCAATTCTGTTTAAGTCTGAAACGTTGGATAACAAAATCTCTGCTCCTCCGCGAACACACTTGCTCTAAATTTTAGAAAAGAGGTGGGAGACGTTCGAATGTCATCAGACGTTGCGTTGCTGATTTCACCAGGCGCAAAAACACCTGTAACTTTTCCTAGCAATGAGCGCAGAAAATGTGTGCCAGACCTCTCCGCCGCCAATAAAAAGCACACTTCCGTGGTATTTGCGTTGGCTGCCACGGGTATTGCTCTCCAGCTTAAACGCGAATCGGAGTCCGAAAGCATCGAGCGCCGTCGATCATTTTACTTGTATCGGCGGTCCGTGTGAAGGGCTGGCTGGATGGCGGTCGTCGAGAGCGTGCTGGGAGTATCTTTCGGCGCATTGGAGCCCACCGCCAGTTGTCAAAGATCATTCAAGCTGTGAAGTTGGGTAACGGACAATAGGTTTTTGCAAGGCAAATCGCGTTTTTTAAATGGATCGCGAATT
>CAVPVQ010000003.1:0-23161 GCA_963709185.1 uncultured Alphaproteobacteria bacterium | reverse complement strand
ATTCGGTTGTTGGCCTATCAGCCAATCCCAAGCGGTCTCTTCTAGTCGCGGAAATCCAAGCGAAATCGGGCGATGGTTACCGGGCCATCCCTTGCTATCGCAGCGAGTTGGGTAGCAATCTGGGTAGCAAATCGTACCGTTTACGTTCTCGAGCAGGATACCGCGTTTGCGGAAGACGTCTTCCCATACTCCGCGGGACACGGTCCGTTCTCCCCGGTGTCGAAAAACGGAGGCGCTGCGGGCTGGGCGGTCCATTTGGATGATGGGCCGTCGGCGATCTTGCGCGGTTCCGATGCGACCTGCGTCTTAGGCGCGCGTCGACGACTCTGCGATGCGCCCGCAAGGCGCTTCTCGCCTGTCGTCGGGCGGGCCTATCTAGCGTCGCTCGCGTGTTACAGCGCTCGCTGGGCGTGCATTCTTCGGCGATGCTGAACGCCCCGAACGCCGGCCAAGGGCGCGATGATCGCGCGCGCTTTCAGCCGCAGCACACAACAGCGGCGTCCTTTCATTCTGACGAAGCGTTGATATAGTCGCCATCGGAGCGGCTCTTTAGCCGTTCTGGGGCGTGAGAACCCCTCACAAGGCGGCTAAGTGCGCCGTCAAGGCACTCCTCGACCTACGGTCGGGGAGGCATGCGCGTATGTACAGGGCGAGAGCCTAAAGGCGCATGCGGCTCTCCTTGTGAGGCTTCTCAACTCCCCGATCACCAGGGGGAGGTGAAAGAGCCGTGGCCAAGCCCATTTTCACAATCGCGCTGTTGGCGTCTCTCTGCGCAGCGTGCATTGGCTGCGTGGGACCGGACGAAGGAGGGACGCCTTCCACGCTGATAGACCCAAGCGTTGGCTCCCTGTCAGATCGTCGGAATGCGGAAAGAGCGATCACGGTTCTTGCCGACAGTTCGCCAGGTTACGCAAGAACCGGGGCAATTGTTGCACGGCGATGTCATCACAACGCCTTCGACGCTGAGCCAACCGAAGGTGCACTCACGCATGACTTGAAGATTGCGGCATATGGGGCTGGAGCGGACGCCATCAAGATTACGTCTGTCGATAAGGAAAACGGCCTCTTGGCTGACTGCTGGTACGTGCTCGTAGGCCGCGCCGACACCTACCGAAAAATGTAGCGCGCGATGATCCTTGTCCACGCCGTAGGTTGGATATTTCAAGAAATATGGGGCTGGTTCATCGCCGGGTGGATCGCAACTTTGTCGCTCATGGCATTCGCCGGATTTATAGCGCTGCCCATTGGCGCAATGAACGAGTTCAGTGAAAGGTGGCCAAGGGCGCCAGTGTTATTCAAAATCGCGGTTTTTGCTATCGTGTTTGTCAGTTGGGGCACCTTAATGTTCGGTCTGCGATGGCTGACAGGATTTCCTTACTGGTTCAGGTGGCTAGGCCTATAAGAGCGCTTCGCAAAAGACCGTTGGGTCGGCTGATCGGCGGTTTTGAGTCCGAGCGCGGACACGCGTTCGGCCCTGCGACCGCTTCGCGCGCCTGATTTGCCGCCGATTACCCTGTCATTTCGCCTCGTTCAGCCAATTTGGACACACTCCGCCCCTCGAAACGGCTCACGGTGAGACCGGTCTGCACGTTCTCGACGGCGACTTCGTCATCCTCATTGGCGAAATAAAGCTCGAGGACATAGGACAGCTCGCTCATCTATGGCTCCTCTGTCGAGGGCGGCGCGGCTGCCTTCTTCTTCCGCCACGGCGCCTCGCGCTGCCAATCGCCGGCCATGATGTTTCCGATCGGCTCGATCGTGTCGACAACCCCAGCAAGGCCAAAGTCGTCGATCTGGCGACGCATGGAAGCGGCGTTCTTGTACGCCAGAGGCAGTTCGGACACGTCGGGAATCCCGCAGAAATAGCGCACGTCGATCCCCGGCGCCTGCTCGGCGATCATGTCCCGCGCGGTCTTGCCGGCGTTGCGCTTCATGAAGTGGCTGCGGCTGAAATTCCGCCCGGCGCCGTGCGGTGAAAAGCCGAGACCATTCGGGGCGTCGAGGCCCCGCGCGATCAGGATCGGCTCGGCCATATTGAGCGGAATCAGCGTCAGGCCGTTGGTGTCGGACGCGAAGCCGTCGTAGGCCGGCGTCGCTCCCTTGGCGTGGTAGAACAGGCCATCGGTCTTGCGAAACACGAAGTTGTGCTCGTTCCAGAAGCGCTCGCGCCGGTCCAGCCCGAGCGCGTCGGCGATCATGTCGTGAATTGCGTAGTGGTTGCTCCTGGTCCATTCGCGAATGATCTGGAGCGCGCTCCAATAGTCGTCGCCCTCGCGCGTCTCGCTCGGAATCCAGGCGTTGTGCGGTGCGGTTTCCGGCGACAATTGCTCGCGAAATTTCTCGGCGACCGCCATCCCCGCCTTGTAGAGACGGGCGCCGGGCGCGCGTGAGCCGTGGTGTGTGACAAGGGCGACTTCGCCGGACGATGAGACGCGGCCGACATAGAAAAAATGATTTCCGTCGCCCTGCGTGCCATGATGCGCGATCGCCTCGTTTTCGAACTGGCGAAGAAATGGATTGCGCGCGAACCTTTCAAGCAAGACCGACGCGGGCTTGATTTGCGCGCCGCTTGCGCGGCCGCCGCCGCCAAAATGCGACAGCCTCATTCCGGCGTCGAGCAGAGCCGTGGCGTCCGTGTCCTTGCCAAAAGTCGTCACCGCCATCGAACAGCAAATGTCGGACGAGTGCATCCCCGGATGAATCGCCTCTTTCGCCGCCACGACGCCGCCGACCGGAATGGTTCCGCGCTGATAGCCCGAAGGACAGGCGTCCGGCATGATCGCGCCGGCGACGATCGTCGGAACGCGCATCAGTTCGGCCATATGCGCCTCGACCTTGGCGAGGTTGTCGATCTCGTCTTCGCCCTCCGGCGTCATGTTGACGCTATAACCGAGCGCGCCCGGCGCGCGCAGACCGACAGCCGGCGCCGGCGCAAACCGCTCGGCTTCCCGCCGCGCCGCCGCCTCATCGCCGCCGTTCGCGAGGACCGCATTGGCCGCTTCGATCGCCTCGGGAAACCATCGCCCGGGCTTGAGGCCCCAATCGATCAGCGTCTTACCGGTGATGCTCATCGCCGCTCTTCCTCGTTCTCGTTCGTGCCTCGGAACACGCAAACGCCAGCTTATTGAAACATCTCACGCCTTCGACGATTGGCGCGCGGCCGCCGTGGTTTGATAGGAGCCTTCGCCATTCAGGATCCAGTCGACGGCGAGGTCGTGCAAATCATCGTCAATGAGGCCATCGAGCGCCTGGTCGACGCAGGCCCACAGGCCGGTGACGATCCGCCGCGCGGCGGACGCCGCCCTCGCGAGATCAGCGCGACGGACGGTCCATATGGGTTCGCCGCGGCATGGGAGACCATTGTCCGCCGCTTCGTCGTGAATCGCCAGCCAGACGTGCTCGCCGTGCGGCTTGGCCAGCAGCGCGGGGTGGCCGATCCAGAATTTGCGCCATTCCGGTTCTGGCGCCGTGAGCGGACCGCTCTGCGCGCCAAGCGCCGCCATCGATTCCCAGGATGACAGATCGCCGAGATCGCCGCAGCAATGCGGCTCGATGACCAGCGAACCGTCGGCGAGGAGGCAGCAGCCGCCATCAAGCGCCGTCGGGAGGACGCTCTCCCGGATGCGTGGGTACGCCGCAATCAAGAGAGCGCGCATCATCGACGAATCGGCGATCTTCTCGAGATCGACATAGCGATCCAGAAGCGGATGCCCGCCAGTCAACCTGCCGCGCGGGTCGGCGACAGGCGCGAGTCGAATGACGTCGGCGATTTCGATCAGCGGGTTGTCGGCCATCGGGATTGGTTCCTGGAAGCGCCTGGTTGATTGGAGTAGTCGGAAGAAGGGATGGCTTGAACGCTCGCCGCGCTGTCCCAAACACCGCCGCCGGCGCCTCCCCCAACCGAGGAAAAGGAACTGGCGGCGGATCGAGCGTCGGCGTCGATCGTTCATCCGATGCGACGAACGCGCCGGATCATCGGCACGGGAGGTTGTAGCCGTTGCGGTACCAGTAGCACCACGCGACCTGCGCGTCGGGCGTCTTGGCGACCTCGGCCCTCAGCGATGAGTCCGGGTTGCCGAGTTCGATGGCCCGAACGATCGGCCGCGACTGCGCGCCGGCGTCCTGCGCCTTCGACTCCATTGCAGCCTGGGCCGCCGAGCCGAGAAGGCCGACGACGAGGCCGAGAGCAGCGATCGAAACAAAGGAGATTTTCATGACGGTTTGCTCCAGTTGCGCGAGCGACCCGAAACGACATTTTGTCGTCAGCCGCCGCTCGCGCCGGAATCATTCCGCCAATTCATCCGCCCGCGCTGTTCCGCAGGGAACAGTCCGCGTGGTTTTGTCACGTTTCCAAACGGAGAACGGAAAAACCTGGAGGCCTCGCAGTTTCAGGCGAATGAAACTGCCTCGCGCCAAGTGTCCATCGCCGCAGCGCGGAAAGTGCGATGCGTTTGGGCAGAAGTGAGGTGGCGTTGGACATTGAAGATGTTGTAGACGGCCGCGTGAGCTGAGAGAAATTTCTGTGCTGAGCCTGGGCTCTTGAAGCGTTGCATCTTACGCTCCCTTCGGCGGGTCGGCTGATGCGAATTCTCAGCGCGATTGTTCCTCCATCGACCGCGCTCATCGCGGCTCTCGATCCCCAGAGCGCGAGCGGCGGCGCATACGAGCGCAAGTATTCCGTGATCAACCGATCGGGAACGAAGCCGTATTTCTTCAAAGGTCTGCGCATCAGTTTCAGGCGCGGCGTGCTTGTTTCGCTTGGACTGTGTCAGCACATCGAGGACCTCGCCTTCGGCGTCGACGGCGCGCCACAGATAGACCATGCGGTAAGCGATTTTCAGATAGACTTCATCCAAATACCCGCGCTCGGACTTGACTTCTTCGTTTGGCCTGGCAATAGTGATTAAATCGATTAACAAATCGAACTACAATTATTGGGGAGGAAACGAATATGCGTAAGACAGCGCGCCGCCTATCCGTTGCGGCATTGGCCCTGATTGCGTCTACCGCCTTAGGATCGGCATGGGCGGATGCTAACAAGCCGACGATCGGGGTTGTCGTGAAGATCGGCGGCATCCCGTGGTTCAACGCCATGGAAGCTGGAATCAAGAAAGCCGCGGGGGAAACCGGCGCTGACGCCTGGATGGTTGGTCCGACGCAAGCCGACGCCGCGCAGCAGGTCAAAGCAGTCGAAGACCTGATCGCCCGCAAGGTCGATGTCATCGCGGTAGTGCCCAACGACGCCAAGGCGCTTGAGCCCGTATTCAAACGCGCGCAAGAGGCCGGGATCAAAGTGATTACACACGAATCGCCGGATCAGGCGTTCAACGACTGGGACATGGAATTGACCACCGCCCAGAACTACGGCGAAGAGCACATGAAGGCGCTTGCCAAGGAAATGGGCGAGCAAGGAAAATACATCGTCTATGTTGGGTCGCTGACCGTCCCGCTGCATAATAAGTGGGCCGACTTCGCGATCGCCTATCAGAAGGAGCATTATCCCAAGATGCAGCTTGCCGCCGATCGCTTTGGCGTCGCCGAAAGCGTCGACGACAGTTACAAGACCGCGCTCGACGAGATGCGCGCGGTGCCCGATCTCAAGGGCATTCTTACGTTCGGCAGCCAAGGTCCGATCGGGGCCGCCCGAGCGCTCGACGAGAAGGGCAAGGCGAAAGATATCGCTCTTGTTGGCTCGTTCTCGCCGGGGCAAGGGGCCAAGTTTGTCAAGGAAGGAACGATCCGCGTAGGCTACATGTGGAATCCTGAACTTGCCGGCGAAGTCATTGTCCGAATGGGCGTCATGCTCGCCAAAGGTCAGCCCATGAAGGACGGGATGGACATGCCCGGCGTTGGCGCGATGGCAGTGGATGCGAAAGCTCGCAGCGTCATGGCCGCGAAGCTCGAAAAGATCGACAAGACCACCGTCGATGGGTTGGCCGGAATGGGCCTCTAAAACGGCGCAGGAACCCAGCGATAGTTCGGGGCGCGCATAAGCAATGCGCGCCCTTGGTGCGTTGCTGCGCGGGGCGACGCGATCTTGGTGTGGCACCAGCCTTGGACGCTTATGTCAATAGATCGATTTCTTCGAATGACCCAGGCAACCAAACGGTTTGGCGGCGTTGTCGCGCTCGACGCGGTCGACTGGGACGTGGCGCCCGGCGAAGTGCACTGCCTGGTCGGCGAGAACGGCTCCGGCAAATCGACAATGATCAAGTTGGTATCCGGCGTCCATTGGCCTGATGCGGGAACCGGGATCGAAATTGCCGGCGAGCCCCATTCGGGGATCACCCCAAAGCTTGCGAAGGCGCTTGGCATCCACGTGATCTACCAGGACCTCTCCTTATTTCCAAACCTTTCGGTGGCCGAAAATATCGCGATTGAAGATGTCGTCGCAGGCTTCATGCGCCCCGTCCACAGGAAGCGCATGCGCGAAATCGCCGCTGCGACCCTGGCGCGCCTGGATTTTGCGCTGCCGCTCGACAAGCCAGTCGCGGGTTTTTCAATCGCCGAGCGACAAGTCATCGCCATTTGCCGGGGACTAGCCTCGCAGGCGCGGCTGCTTATTATGGATGAGCCGACCGCCTCGCTGACGCGCACGGAAGTGAGACTGCTACTTGGCGTCGTCGCAAAACTCAAGCAGCAAGGCATCGCCATAGTCTTCGTCAGCCATCGGTTGGAAGAGATCGTGGAAATCGCCGAGCGCGTGACAGTGTTGCGCGACGGGCGGAAGGTCGGAACCTATCCTGCCGGTGAGATCAACGCCAAGCGGCTCGCCGAGCTGATGACCGGCCATGTGATCGAGCACACGCTCGTCGTGCGCGACATAGCGAAAGCGGCGCCGCTGCTTGAAGTGAACGCGCTCACGCGGCGCGGTGAGTTCGCCGACGTCACCTTCGCCCTACATCGCGGCGAAGTGCTTGGCCTCACCGGATTGCTCGGCGCTGGACGAACCGAACTTGCACTCTCGCTCTTCGGCATGGCTCGACCCGACTCCGGCGACGTTCGCGTCGAAGGCCGTCTGGTTGCCATGGCGTCAAATCGAGAGGCGATCCGGGCCGGAATAGCCTACCTCTCCGAGGACCGGCTCAACCTCGGCCTCAACATGCGTCAATCCGTAAAGAACAATCTTGTTCTGGCGGTGCTCGGTCGGCTCGCCAATCGGCTCGGCTGGATCACGTTTGGTGAACGGCGGGCAGCCGCGGCAGATTGGGTGGCTCGACTACACATCCGGACCCCAAGCATCGAGGCGTCGGCGCAGCAGCTCTCTGGAGGCAACCAGCAGCGCGTCGCTCTGGCCAAATGGCTTGCCACTGAACCTAAGGTCCTCATTCTCGACTTGCCGACCGTCGGCGTCGATGTGGGCAACAAGCAGGGGATTTACGAAATCATCCGGGAGCTCGCCGGACGCGGCATTGGCATCTTGGTCATCTCCGACGAGATCCCCGAGGTCTATTATACCTGTGATCGCATCCTCCACATGCGCGACGGACGCATCGTCGGCGAGTACAGGCCAGGTGCGATCAGCGAGCGTGAACTGGGGGAGCGCGTCTATGCGTGACGTCATCGCCCGATTGTCAGGTCGCACTGAAATCTACCTGGCGATCGTCATCCTGATCATCGGGACTATGCTCAGCATCCTCTCCCCCTACTTCTTCACCCTCTCCAACCTCATCGACCTCGTGGAGACCTATTCAGTGACGGCCATTCTCGCCATGGGATTGTTCGTGGTACTTGTATCGGGCGGCATTGACATCTCGTTTGCGGCGACCGCCTCCGTGGCGCAATATGCGACCGCGCTCGTTAGCGCCGATCTCGGCTGGCCAGCTTACGCATGCATTCCGTTCGGCCTCGGGATCGGTGTCCTCCTGGGCTCCATCAACGCAATATTGATTCACTATCTCAGGATAGCTTCGATCATCATCACTATCGCGACGATGAGCGTCTATTTTGGGTTGTTGATGTATTTCAGCCATGGCAAGTCGATCTACTCGCTGCCCGACTGGCTGTCGATGCGAGTGGTTTTTTACGAGATGCAACTTGCAAGCGGCGACACGATCCGAATCACACTGCCGATCGTCGTGATGGTCGTAGCCGTGGTCCTCACCTTCCTGCTGATGACCGGCTTGTCGGCCGGCCGGCAGCTGTATGCGATGGGCGGCAACCCCGAAGCTGCGCGGCGCCTGGGCGTCAACATCGCTGGCGTGCAAATCCTCGCATACGGTTATCTCGGATTCATGGCGGGCGTGGCCGGCCTCGTTCAGGCGAATCGCGTCGGCGAATCCGTCCCCAACGCCCTTGTCGGCCACGAACTGAATGTGCTGGCGGCCGCAGTGCTCGGCGGCGCAAGCCTCAATGGCGGCATCGGCTCCGTGCCGGGCGTCGTCCTCGGCATCGTACTTCTCGCGATGTTGCAAAACGGACTAAACCTATTGGGCGTTTCGTCGTACTTTTTTCAGGTCGTCATCGGCTTGGCGATTTTGCTTTCGACCAGCATCACCGGCCTATCGAGTCGCGCCGGTCGGCGACGGCGTTCGATGCTATCGGCGGAGGCGGCGGCCAATGGCTGAGGATGTGAGCGCCGCCCCGGGTCTCCTCGAAATCGATGGCATGTTCAAGCGCATTCGCGAACGCACGCCCGGCGACATCGTCGGCCTGGCGATCCTGCTCGTCGCTCTCCTCGCCCTGTTCTCGATGCTCCTGCCCGCCCGCTTCCCCACCATAGCGACCGTGCAGTCAATCATGTTCCAGCTGCCCGAGCTCGGGCTGCTCGCGCTTGCGATGGCCATCCCCCTGATGTCGGGCGGCCTCAACCTTGCGATTATCGCAACCGCCAACCAAGCCGCGCTTCTGATGGCCTGGTTCATGACGCACTCCATCGCGCCGGGCATGGGCTCGGGCGAGGTTGCGTTCCTGATTTTCGTCGCCTTGGCCGGCGGGCTCGTCTATTCCGCGCTTGTAGGGCTCGTCACGGGCTTGCTCGTCGCAAACATGGGCGTCCACCCGATCCTCGTTACGCTCGGCACCATGTCCGTAATTGACGGCGCCAGCATCTATCTTACGCGGGGCAATATTATCTCTGGGTTTCCCGACGCCGTCCAATGGATCGGTAACGGGACGGTCATGCATATTCCGGTCCCGTTCCTGGTCCTTCTCGCCGCCGCGGGCGTTGTGGGATTAACGCTCACCCGAACGAAGTTCGGCATCAGCGTTTACATGATCGGGTCGAACCTCGAGGCGACGCGTTATTCGGGCATCGATACGCGGCGGATTATCGTCGGCGTATATACGCTGTCAAGCGTCCTTTGCTTTGTCGCGGCGACGCTGATGATGGCGCGCTTCAATTCAGCCAGCGCCGAATACGCGCAATCCTACCTTCTGATTACGATCCTGTCGGCGGTTCTGGGGGGCATCGACCCCTTTGGCGGCTTTGGCCGGATCGGCGGATTAATTATCAGTCTGATCATCCTTCAGGTCATCGCGTCGGGGCTCAATCTCCTTGGCGTCAATCAACACCTCACCCTCGCCATCTGGGGGTTCACGCTTATCGCGGTCATGACCGTCCGATTCTATCTGGCCCCTCTCGTCATGAATTCGATCCGCTACGCTCGTCGGTCCCAAGCTTGAACAGAGAACGATCATGATCCGCTTTGGAATGCACTCGAGTTTGTGGACAGCCGCCTGGTCGCCGGCGGCCGCTGAAGTCGCGGTGCCCGAGGCCGCGAAATACGGGATCAAGTTGATCGAAGTCTCGCTGCTCTCCCCCGAGACGGTCGATGTCGAGCACTCGCGGGCGCTCTTTCGGGAACATGGCGTGTCCCCGTCTGGTTCGCTCTGCCTGCCGATCGAAGTGACAGCGGCTCATCATCCCAAAGCGGCGGAAAAGTTCCTCCTGCGCGCGCTCGACACGGCCCACGCGATCGGTTGCGATTTTCTTGGCGGCGTAACCTATTCGACTCTGGGGTGGCGCTCCGGCAATCCGCCCACCGAAGAGGAATACGCCAACATCGTCGTGGCGCTAAAGCCAGTTGCGCGGCGAGCGGCGGAATATCGCATGACCCTCGGAGTCGAGCCCTGCAACCGCTATGAGACGCACCTTCTCAACACGGCCGAACAGGCGTTGCTGTTGATCGACCGGATCGGCGAGCCGAATTTGACCATCCATCTCGACACCTACCACATGAACATCGAGGAGCAGGGACTGGCCGCCGGCTTCAAGACCGCAGGCGGGGCGACGAGTTACGTGCATCTGTCGGAAAGTCATCGCGGCGTGCCCGGCACGGGCTCGGTGGACTGGGACGGGGCCTTTGCGGCCTTGCATGAGATCGGTTTTAGGGGCGATCTGGTGATCGAGAGCTTCGTTACGCTTCCGCCGGAAATCGCGGCGGCCTTGTCGGTGTGGCGGCCTGTTGCGAAAGACCGCTACGAAGTGCTCAACCGGGGCGTTCCCTTCCTCATCGACCTCGCCCGCAAGCACGGACTTTACGCCTAATCGCGTCGTCGCGGCGCGGCGCAAGATTTTGCGGCCGCCGTGATCGACCCCGCGTTATGGACCGCGCCGGCCGGGTGCCCAGAGCGATCTTGCCGATCGAATTGTTAAAAACCTTTCGGTCAGACTGTGAATTGAACGACTCCCGCGGATCTTCTATCTGGTGTCGCGGGTGCCAATCGGTCCGACAAGGATAATTGCGATCGTGATCAGGCAGAGTGGCGAAAAGTACGATCATGGCGAACTGTCGGATGAAAAGATTGTAGAACTCCAATGACCACGCAATCTCTCAAGTCGCAGCGTGTGCGCGAGCAGATGGCGGCAAGCAATCGCCCGACCATGCGGGACGTCGCGGAGGCCGCCGGGGTCTCGACGGCGACCGTTTCAAATGTGCTCCATGGCCTTCGCTTTGTCGGCCCGGAAAAGCAGAAGCGCGTCCGCGACGCGATCGCGAGGCTGAGCTACAGCCCCAACCGGGTCGCGGCCAGTCTCAGGAGCCGCCGGTCCCACATGATCGGGGTTGTGCTGCCCGACATGACCACCAGCTTCTTTTCGGCGATGTTCCGGCGAATCGAGGAACTCGCCGCCGACAGTAATTATCAAATCCTTCTGGCTGACTCCCAGGAGGATACGGGACGCGAGCTGGAGCGAATTCAGGCTTTGATAGCGCGTCAGGCCGACGGCTTGATCGTTGTACCGTGTATCGACAAGTCGCCTGCTCTGGAAGAGATCAGGCAGAGTGGAATACCGACAGTCATCTTCGACCGAGTCGCCGCTGATTCCGACTTCGACAGTATCGCAGTCAACAATATTGCCGCCGGGCGCGAAGGAACCGCCCATCTCCTGGCCCTTGGCCACCGCAATATCGCGTTTCTGGCCTCGGATCCCGAATTGAGAAACATCGCCGAGCGGATGCAGGGCTATCGCTCGGTGCTCCAGGAGTCGGGCTTTGGCGATCTATCGCGGGTGATCGTCTCCGGCGATAAAGCGATCGACGGCGAGCGAGCCATGCGAACCGTACCTGGCGGAGTCCAATCGGCCGTCGGCGGTCTTCACGTCGACTCACATCCTAGCCATGGGCGCGCTTCGCGCCATCTGGTCGGCGGGACTTCATATCCCGCAATCCATCTCGCTCCTCACGTTCGACGAAAGTGTTTGGATGACTGCATTGCGACCTTTCCTCTCAGTCATCAATCAGCCGGTGGAAGAGATTGCTCAAGCAATATGGTCGATCATGACCGAGCGCCTCGCTGGGCACACTTCGCCTCCCGTTCATCTGGATCTGCAGTGCTCACTCATCGAGCGCGAATCCACGGGAAAATGTTCGGCTGCGGAGGACTGATTCGCAGGTAAGAGGAATGTCGAAAACAGCACTGTCGAACTGACCCCAAGGGCTGGCTGTTTCCAAGCCAGCATGCAGGCAAGCCGATCAGCACCCGGCAGCTGTACCGGATCGTCGTCGAGGCGGCGCGAGCGGCGGACATCGCCAAGCGGGTCGGGCCGCCAGACCAAACGAAAACCGGCACGATGCCAGCGGATGACGGTCTCTGGCTCCACGATCGCCAAGGCGTTCACAATGCGAGGCGCAAACCGATAGAGGGTGGCAAAGACCAAGCGATCGAAATTGCTGAAAGTGAACCGCTTAGGGGATTTTCGCTGCAGCACATTGAGCTGGTGGCGCAGCGTCAGAATCTCCGCCTCAAGCGAAGCTCTTGCTCGGAACAGCCCGATGACCGCCCACCAGACTAGTTTGAGCATGTCTCCCACGTGACTATGCATCATTCGATTCACGCCTGAGCGTCAGCAGGATTGAGTTTACGGTAGGGACAGGTAGGAACAGGTGCTCGCGATAGGACGTTCCACGCGTGTTTGCATCGGCCTCCGTTGACGCGCCGAAGCGTGTGTGTAATTCTACGACTAAAGTATGAAAGTGCAAACGGGGTGGGAACATTGGCTGGGCGAGCCTTCGATTCGCCATCCGGCGAGGATGAACTAAGCCTGATGGCGCGGGCGTCTTGGCTTTACTTTGCTGGCGGCATGACTCATGGCGAGGTTGGCGATCGCTTACATGTCCCTGCGTTCAAGGTGCAGCGTTTGATCGCCCAGGCCACGCGCGACGGGCTTATCCATGTCTTCGTGAATAGTCCAGTCGCCAAATGCGTAAGCCTCGAGCACGAATTGTGCTTGCGTTACGAGCTCCGTGAATGCGTCGTCACGCCGGATCTCGGCGAGGCAGGCCTGCCGCTGAAGTCACTGGCCCCCGGCGGGGCGAATTTTCTTTTGCGCATCATTCGCGAAGGCGCACATCGCGTCATCGGACTCGGGCATAGCCGGACGCTGGCCGCGATCGTCGACTACCTGCCGAGTCTGACGGCGCCAGAGATGAGCTTCGTCGCGCTGGAAGGCGGCCTGACGTCGAGTTTCTCGACGGATCCTTACGACGTCATCCATAGCATCTCTCATCGAACCGGGGCGATCGGCTATTTCATGCCTGCGCCGCTGTTCGCCAACTCGGCGGCTGATCGCGCCGTTCTGCTGTCGCAGATCGGCGTCAAAGACGTGATGGAACTCGTTCGAAAGGTGACGCTGTGCATCGTCGGCATCGGCACCGCGACCGGTCAAGGCTTCCTTGCCAGCAACGGTTCTTTGACTCCGAAAGACCTCGTCGACTTGAACCGGCGCGGCGCGCGTGGCGAGATTCTCACCTACTTCCACGATGAGAATGGCAAGCATATAGATACGGATTTGTCCCGGCGCTGCGTCACTCTCGCTTACGACGATCTGGTCGACCGCAACATAATCGCGGCCGCCGGCGGTCCCGACAAGGTCGACGCCATCCGTTCGATCTTGAGGAGCGGGTTGCTGAGCGGGCTGATTACCGACGAAGTTACCGCGACAAAACTCGCCTACACGGGAACGCAGCACGCCTCGCTCATGAAGCTGCGCAGCAATCGCAGGCGAGTGGACCGCAAGGGGTCTGATCACGTGGACTCGGCGGCCAAGCGCGCCAATCGTATGAAGAAGGCGACTATCGGGGAAGGGCGCGACGGGCGACGAATTCGCGCTCGGTCGAGCGTCGCCGAGACGCCGGAAGACAAGCCATGACGGAAAGCGCATCGCCAGCGGCAGCGCTGCGCATCGTCGGGATCAGCAAGTCCTATGGCCCGACGAAAGTGCTTTCGGACATCACCTTCGATGTGTGCAAAGGGAGGGTGCATGCCCTGGTTGGCGAGAATGGCGCGGGCAAATCGACCCTCGTCAAGATCATCACCGGCGTGGTGGCGGCGGACAGCGGCGAGGTTCTGGTTGGCACGCGGGCGGCCCGCTTCCAGACTCCGAGCGATGCGCGAGCTGCTGGCGTCTCGGCCGTGTACCAGGATCCAAAGCTGTTCCCCCATCTCGATGTGGCCGAGAACATTTTCATTGGCAACTATCCTCTGACTCCGTTCGGAACGGTCAATCGCAAGACCATGTACGAGCGAGCTCGAGAAGCGTTGCAAGAGCTCGGCCTGGATCTCGACCCCTTCTCGCTCGTCGCCGGCTTGTCGATGGCCGAGCTTCAGTTTGTCGAGGTGGCTCGCGCCCTTTCGACCGACGTTCAACTGCTTATCCTCGACGAACCGACCTCCGCCTTGACGCCCGCCGAGAGTTCCAAGCTGTTTGAGATCGTCGGCAGGCTGCGCGAGCGGAACAGATCGATCCTGTTCATTACCCACCGGCTCGAGGAGGTGGAGGCGATCAGCGACGATATCACCGTGTTGCGCGACGGCCGTCACGTCGCGACGCGGCCGGCGCACGAGATCAACCACGCCGCGCTGGTTCAGATGATGGTCGGGCGGCCGGTCGAGTCGCTGTTCGCCCGGCGGACCTCGGCGCAGGTCGGCGGCGAGGTGCTTCGCGTCGAAGACCTTGGAGTTGAGGGTAGCTTTGCGGACATTTCGTTCTCGTTGCGAGCGGGAGAGATCGTGGGTATGGCCGGCCTTGTCGGCGCCGGCCGCTCCGAGATCGCGCAGGCGTTGTTCGGAATGACGCCGCCGACCGCCGGCCGCGTGTTCCTCCAGGGCAAGGTCATTGGGCCGCGAAGCCCGCGACAGATGCTGCGGCTTGGTCTCGCCTATCTTCCCGAAGATCGTGACGCGCAGGGGCTCATCATGCCCGAGACGATCGTCGAGAACGTGACGCTGCCGATTGTTGGCCGTTTGGCGCGCTTTGGGGTCCTGTCCCGCACCCGCGAGCGACGCATATCGACCGAGGCAGTGGACACCTATCAGGTCAGGGCCACAAGCATCGACCAGGCGGTGTCTTCATTGTCGGGCGGCAACCGCCAGAAGGTCGCGTTCGCCAAGTGGCTCACGACCGGGCCCGTCGCGCTGATCCTCGACGAACCCACTCACGGCGTCGATGTCGGCAGCAAGGCGCAGATTTACAAAATCATCGCGGAGCTTGCCGACGCCGGGCTCGCCGTACTCCTCATATCTTCTGACTTGCCTGAAATATTGGCAATGAGCGATCGCGTGCTCGTGATCGCCGAAGGCCGGTTAGCGGCGAGCTTCACGCGATCCGACGCCACCCAGGAAAGGATCATGACCGCGGCGACCAGCAGTCGGAGAGACGCGCATGCGGCCGTCTGAACAAGTCGCGTTCGCTCCCGCGCCGCGCCGTCGTTTCGGCGAAGTGGCGCTGCGGCTGCGCGTCAGCGGCGTCGTGGCGTTCATCTTCATTCTGGCTGTCATCTTCGCAATGCTGTCGCCGCGGTTTTTGACGGGGCAGAATCTCGGCGTTATCGCTTCGAACGCCTCAATCCTGGCAATTGTTGCCTCTGCGCAGGCCGTAGTGCTGCTGACGCGCAATCTCGATGTTTCGGTCGGCTCCATCATGGGTTTGTCGGCCTATATCACCGCGGAATATGCGGCCGGACATCCGGGTGTCGGCCTGGAGTTGGGGCCGATGGCGCTGGCGTTGGGCCTTGTGCTGGGAGCCGCGAACGGGCTGATCGTCGCCTATGGCAAGATCTCGCCGTTGATTGCCACCCTCGGCACGATGTCCCTATATCGCGGCTTCACCTTCATGTACGCGCACGGGGAAGACGTCACTTTCGGCAAGCTCCCGCAGTGGCTGCTGAAATCAGTGGATTTGCGCGCGGCGGGCATACCCATCATCGCGATCTTCAGCGCCGTCGTCGTCGCTCTCTTGGCGGTCTTCCTGCGCCAATTTCCACTCGGGCGGCGCATCTACGCGGTGGGCTCGACTCCGCTGGCGAGCGTGTTCTACGGGCTGCATATCGAGCGCGTGACGCTTTTCGCCTACGCTCTGAGCGGCGTGCTGTGTGGTCTCGCCGGATTGCTCTACGCGGCGCGAGTTGGCACCGTGACGGTTGTGCTGGCGAGTGGCTGGGAGCTGTCGTCCCTGGCGGCGGCGGTCATCGGAGGCGTCAGCGTGGCTGGCGGCTCCGGCACTGTGATTGGCGCGGCGCTCGGCGCGCTGGTTCTCGCCGCCATAGACAATGGCCTGGTGTTGCTCGGCATTGCAGAGTTCTGGCGGATGTTCATCCAGGGCACGGCGATCGTCGCAGCGGTGGCGATCGACGTGTTGATCGGCGCGCAAATCCGCAAATCGCTGAAGGGGCGGCGCTTCGGGGGGACGATGGCATGACCGTGCTCTCGCGCGCTCGGAATTTGGGCTGGGAATGCGCGCTTGTCGTGCTGATCATTGCGGCCGGCGCGTGGTCGGCGACGCTCTCGCCGGACTATCTAAGCCTGGACCAGATCGCCTATTCGAGCCGTCATTTTATCATTCCCGGACTGCTGGCGCTTGGCCTGATGGTCGTCGTCGTGGTCGGGGAAATTGACATCTCGCTAGCCTCGACGCTGGCGGTCGGCACGGTCGTTGCATCGAAATTCTCCGCCGCTCAGGCCTCGATCTGGCTCGCCGCGCCCGTCGTTGTTCTCGTTTGTTCGATCCTCGGCGTGCTGAACGGCGTGCTGGTGGCGCGCCTGCATTTGCCGTCGCTGGCGGTGACGCTCGGGACGATGGGCGCCTTTCGCGGCCTCGCGTTCATCGTCGGAACCGAAGTCGGCTACACCGACTTCGACGATCCCTACACTCATCTCGGTTCGGATCAGGTGTTGGGCGGCATCGTTCCGATTTCGCTCATCCTGTTCCTGGGGGCCGCGCTGATCGTCGCCTTCCTCATGCACGGCACGGTGTTTGGCCGGCGTTGCTACGCGGTCGGCAACAATCAGGACGCGGCTTGGATTTCAGGCGTCGACGTGAAAGGCCTCAAGACCTGGATCTACGCGCTTGCCGGAGCGCTGGCGGGATTGGGCGCGCTGGTTTGGATCGGGCAATACGGATCGGCCCGCGGAGACAACGCCGACGGCATGATCCTGCTCGTCGTCACCGCCGTCGTGTTGGGCGGGGTCAGCATCAATGGCGGCAGCGGCACGGTGCTCGGGGTCGTGCTTTCGCTGCTGCTGCTCGGTACGCTTCGTAACGGGATGGGCTTGGCCAATATCGCGGGACCGACGCAGACGGTGGTGTTCGGGACGCTGCTGGTCGTTGGCGTGCTGCGGCCCATCGTCATGGGAACGATCGCCCGCTGGCGGCGCCCATCCGGACTAACGACAACCGAACGAAAGGGAGAGGAGAGCGTAAAATCTACGACCTAAGTGCTTCGTTGATTTAACAATGTGCTCAAAGCAAACATATGGAGAAACGCCTATGAAAACGAGGACGAAACTACTCATCGCCGCGGCGCTCGGTCTGGTTCTGGCCAGTCCTTTGCTGACCAACGGCGGCTCCCAGGCCAAGGATTCCGGATTCAAACTGATGATGACTCCGAAATGGACTGGCTTTCCGTATTTCGAAGCTGCCGGGAAAGGGGCGAAGGCGGCGGCTGATGAACTTGGGGACACGTTCGTCTATGCCGGCGCCGATCACGCGGACGTGTCGCTCCAGGTGGAGACGCTCGAGAACTTTCTGACCCAGAAGCCCGACGGCATCATGCTGGCGGCGATCGACCTGAACGCCGTCGCCCCGGTGTTGGAGCGGGCTCGCAAAGCCGGCATCGTCGTGACCACCTTCGACGCCGACGCTGCGACCAAGGCCCGCGATATGTTCGTGAACCAGTTGTCCTACGAGCAAGCCGCCAAGACCATGCTGGATTGCGCCTTGCTCGATGCGCCGGAGGGTGGGGAGATCGCGTTCATCGCGGCGTCGCCGACCTCGCCCAATCATATGGCCCACATCAAGATCATGACCGAGCTCACCCAGAGCGACCCGAAATATAAAGTCTTCAAGGTCGTCGACACGCAATTCGCCGGCGACGACGACTCCAAGAGCTACGACGTATCGGTGAACCTGATGCAGGCTCACCCCAATCTCAAGGTCATCATCTCTTCGTCTGCGGTCAGCGCGCCGGCGGCTGCCCGGGCGATCGAGGGAAGCGGGAAGGTCGGGAAAGTGTTCGCCACCGGCTTTGCTCTGCCCACCGCGATCAAGAGCTATCTGGAGGACGGCTCGGAAAAGGCCTTCGCGCTTTGGAACCCGTATGAGCTCGGCTACGTCGCGGCCTACGCCACGCACATGAAGCTCGCCGGCAAGCTTGAGATCAAGGAGGGCGCGGAACTCGACGCTGGCAAGGCGGGCAAATACATGGTCGGCAAGGACGGCGAGATTGTCTACGGCAAGCCGTTGATCTTCACCAAAGAGACGGTGGACAAGGCCGGATTCTGAGTTCGATCCCGTTCATCCCCGGCTTGCGCCCGGGGATGGACGGGTTAGTCGACAGGTCACTTGTGACTTTTCGTCCAAAATTGGGGCGAAAGGGCGAAAGGCAGCCTCGTCGCCGCTTTCGCCAACGGGGTAGCGAGGGATCAGGGCAGTTCAGTTCTCAATGAGTGCCTAGGATTTTGAAGGCGAAGGTGATGTCGAGAGCGGCCCTGTAGCGGGCGTTCTTGATGTTGTCGGCGCCGGAGGCGCGGATCAGGTTGTAGGCGAAGGAACGCAGGCGGGCGGCGATGTCCGGGTTCTTGCGGATGCGGGAAGCGTCCTCGGCGAAAGCGACGTCGCGCACGTAGTGGCTGCCGTTCTCGATGCGCCAATGGCCGCGTATCCATTCGTTCCAGCATTCCGGAACGATTTCTTCGGCGGACGAGACCCAGAAAACGGTCTCGCTCGTCGTTGCGCACAGCCCCGTCTTCGCGTCGCGTTTGCAGACCGTCCGCTCCAGCCGCAGCACGGTCTTGATCAGCTTTTCCCACGGCGTATGGCGAAACCACGCCTTGGCGGGAAAGACCGTCAATTCGCGGGTCTCCCAACGATTGCGGCCCTTCGCTTTGTTGACGGCATAGCCGCTCGGCTTGCGCCCGATGGCCCCGAGTTCGAGTTCGCGGCGCAGGGTCGGTTGGTTGTCCTTGACCTGGGTGAGCAGGTGGCTGCCCGAGGCGATCGCGCGCTCAAACGTTTTTTTGAGCGTGTTCGGCGTCGAGCGTGAACACGCAGCCCTTCAGCCGGAGCGCCTCTATCAGTTCCGGGGCCGTCGGTATCTCGTTGCTCTTCTCCCCGACCATCAGATGGCCAAGGACGATCTGGTCGGAGTGGCGCAATGCCGAAAGCATGTGCGCCGCCTTCTTGTCGGCAAAGGCGTCGAAACTCCCGCGCAGCGTTTTCCCGTCGACGGCGATGGCGACCATGCCCGTCGGCGCGGCAGCCGGCGTGATCGAGAATGCATGCGCCCGAAACGCGGTCTCCAGCGCGCTCGGATCGACGCCTTGGAGGATGTCCCGCAGGCCCGTATAGGACGGCGCACAACGCAGCGCCAGGCCAAACGCCTCGTTCAGACGTCGACGATGAACGCGAATGAATTCATGCATTTGCCGATACGAATTGGCTCCGGCGACCATGCCGAGGATCGCGTACAGCAGCACGGTAGCCAGATCGAAGCGCTTGCCTTCGGCGCGGCGGTGATCCGGGATCGAGCGCAAATTCTCCAACAGCGACGGCGACATCCGACAACCTCCGATTCGGGTTGTCGCCGATAGATTTACACATTTTCGCTCGCGGGAATCCCCAACTGCCCTCAAAGATCAGAGAACTGAACAACCCTGGGGTCGGAGGCCAACGACACAGCGATCAAAATGATCTGGCACTACAACAACGCCTTGGGTCGGCCGAAGAAGAAGAAGATCATTGCTCGCCTGCGGGCCTATCACGGCGTCACCGTCGCCACCGCCAACCTGACCGGTCTGCCCAACAACTATGTCCCGGAATTCGAAAAGCGGTGGAGCCGCTTCGCCAACCCGGCGGGTCAGTCCTGGCGCGTTGACGAAACCTACGTCAAAATCAAAGGACGATGGACCCATCTCTATCGCGCGGTCGACAAAGAGGGAAAGACCGTCGACTTCCTGTTGCGCGCCAAGCGGGACGTCGCAGCCGCCAAGGCGTTCTTTCGGCGGGCTTTCGGGCGTCAGGAGCGACTGCCGCATAAGATCACGCTCGACGGTTATCAGGCTTCGCATCGGGCGGCCAAAGAGGTTCTCGGCGAACATCCCAGGGGAAATCAATGCGAGATCCGATCCTCAAAATATTTGAACAATTTGATCGAGCAAGATCACCGATCGATCAACGGCCGGCTCGGTCCGATGCTCGGCCTCAAGCATTTCCGTCGAGCCGCAGCGATGATCGCCGGCATTGAGCTCATCCATCGGATCAGGAAGGGTCAGTTCAAACTCGGCAAGCTTCGCGTCAAAAGCAAAACCGCGCCCGAAATTTGGAACACAGTTCTCGCCGCATGATCCGCGTCGCGCCTCCCAGGACCCTCTTGAGCTGAGTTCCGAAGTTTGCACCAGAACCCTTTCCCGCATCCCGTCCGTGCTCCTGAACTGTTACGTCGCGGACCGTTCCATTCCCTCCATCGTGTCGGGCGAAGTGCTCGGCGGCCGCACGGCGACCGAACGGCTGATCCGCGCGGGCCACCGGCGCGTCGGCCTCATCGAAGGCGAGGTCTGGATGGACGCTTCGCGCGATCGGCTGAAGGGCTATCGGCAGGCGCTCGCGCACAATGACATACCCTACGACCCGGCGTTGGTGCGCCCCGGCAACTGGGAGCCCTGCGCCGGCTATGAGCAAACCCGGCATCTCATGAAACTCGCAACGCCGCCGACGGCGATCTTTTATGCGAACGACCTGATGGCGCTGGGCGGCTACGAGGCGTTGAAGGAGCTCGGGCTGCGCATTCCGGCTGATGTCGCTGTCGTCGGCTATGATGATCGCGAAATCGTTCAGTTCCTGCGGCCGCCGCTGACGACCGTGCTGCTGCCGCACTTCGAAATGGGGACGCTTGCCGTCGAGACTCTGGTGGATCAGGCGAGCCGGCCGGCCAGCCGCCCGCCGCAGATCAAGGTCGAATGCCCGATCGTCGAGCGCAATTCGGTCGGACCGGGACCTTTCCGGGAAGGACCGGAACGGTGAGCGGCGAGGCAAAGGTGGGTTCGGCGGACGCAAATTGCGAAGGGAGAGGTCGATGCTGCTGCTGATCACCGGCGCCACGGGCAAAGTCGGCGCCAATCTCATCGCCAGACTGCTGGCGGAGCCGCGCTGGCGCGAAGCGAAGCTACGTGCGCTCTGTCATAATCGCGCCGTCGCGCAAACCGAACGCGTCGAAGTCGTCAGAGGCAGCATCGTCGATCGCGAATGCGTCGCGCGCGCGATGGACGGCGTCACCCACGTCGTTCATCTCGCCACTTGCAAGGAAATTAGCGAGACCGTGATGGACGTGACGGTCAAGGGCTTCTTCTGGCTGCTCGAGGCGTTCCGTCAGAGCGCCGCGGCCCGCCAGTTCGTGCTGATCGGCGGGGACGCGGCCGTGGGTCATTTCTTCTATGAACATGACGGGCCGGTCACCGAGCGCACGCCGCACAGGGCCTATCCCGGCTGCTACGCGCTGTCGAAGGTACTCGAGGAAGTGATGCTCACGCAGTTCGGCATTCAGGACGGGCTGAACGGCTGCTGCCCGCGCGCGCCCTGGATCATGGAGAAGGACGACTTCCGCCATACACTCTCCTTTGGCGATGACTTGTTCGGCGGCCCCGACTGGAAAACCATGGTCGAGCCCGCCGTCGCCGAGCGCTGCCGCGCGCAGGACGTGACGCCTCTGCTGCGCGACGCCAACGGCGATCCGCTGAAGCGGAATTTCGTCCATGTCGAGGATCTCGTCGACGCCATTCTCCTCGCCCTCGACAACCCGGCCGCCAGAAACAGACTCTACAACATCTGCACGGACGAACCCGTCGACTATGGCGCCGTGGCCTCGTATCTGAAGCAGACCCGAGGTCTCGATTCCCTGGACATTCCCAGCGGCTACCACTCGAACTGGATGGATAACAGCCGCGCGAAGTTCGAGCTGGGATGGCGGCCGCGCTACGATCTCCCACGATTGATCGACGCCGCCTGGACCTATCAACGAAGCGCGGATGATCCGCGCAGGGTCCGGTATCCCGGGTGAGGGTGCAAATCGGCTGCCGTCGCGGCGGCAAACGGATGAGCGCGCGGCGCCGAGCCAGGAGAGTGAGAGAGCGGCGGCAATTTTCCTGACGGATTGTGAGGCAGAGTGGCTTCTAGCGCGGGCTGTCTTTGAATTGAATTGGAGGGGATTCCCGAATTGGCAGTGTTCTGATTTAACCTGTTGGCTGGGCGGAGGCCAGCAGGAATGCCAAAGCCGTATTCACAAGATTTGCGAGACCGCGTGATCGACGCGGTGGAGAAAGGCGGAATGAGCCGCCGCGCGGCGGCGCGGCGCTACGAGATCAGCGAATCCATCGCCGTCAAATGGCTTGAGCGCGTTGAACGGGACGGCTCGCGAGAGCCGACCGGGCGTCGTGGCCATCGGGCCTCCAAGCTGATGCCGCACCGGGAGTTTCTGGAGGCCGCGCGGGTGGAGAAGTCGGACGTCACGCTTCAGGCGCTTTGCGACCGCCTTTTGTCCGAACGAGGCGTCAAGGCCGACACCTCGATGATGAGCCGCTTCTTTCGCCGGATCGGCGTCACGTTTAAAAAAAGACCCTCGTCGCGCGCGAACAGGATCGTGCGGACATAAGCCGCCACCGCAAACGATGGCGCGCCTATCAGGGCCTCATCGATCCCAAGCGTCTGGTCTTTATCGACGAGACCTGGACCAAGACCAACATGACCCGCCCGCGCGGTTGGGCGCCAAGGGCGAGAGGCTCGTCGACAAGGTTCCGCACGGCCACTGGAAAACCGCGACCTTCCTCGCCGCGTTGCGCAGCGACCGCATCGAAGCGCCCTGCCTGTTCGACGGGCCCATCAACGGCGAACGCTTTCACGCCTACGTCGAGCAGTTCCTCGTCCCGACCCTCAAGCCTGGCGACGTCGTCATCCTCGACAATCTGGGGTCCCACAAGGGGAAGGCCGTGCGACGGGCGATCCGCGACGTCGGTGCGCGTCTCGTTTTTCTGCCCAAATACTCCCCGGATCTCAATCCCATCGAGCAGGTCTTCGCCAAGTTCAAAACCCTCCTGCGAAAAGCGGGAGCGCGAACCTACGAAGCCGTCCTCGAGCCGCGCCGACATCCTCACTCGCTATCCACCCGAAGAATGCGCCGCATACATCAGGAATGCAGGATATGCGTAACGTCAAATGCAGAAGGCTCTAGAGCAC
>CAVPVQ010000002.1:0-20050 GCA_963709185.1 uncultured Alphaproteobacteria bacterium | reverse complement strand
CGGCTTCGTGGCGGGCGAAGCGGCGCCGAGGATGCTCGACAAATTGGAGGCGATGATCGCGCGCTCGGGTCTCGCGGCGAAGGAGATCGCGCCCTATCTCGCGGCGCTGCTGTCAGATCCCGATCGGCGGGGGCTTCCCCCAGCTCGAAATGGCGCCGAGCGAACAGAAGGAGCGTACGATCGCGGCGCCTGATCGACTGTTCGTGGGGCTGCCAAGGACGCCCCGGTTCTGGCGCTGCTGGAGGACGCACATTGGATCGACCCGACTTCGCTCGACCTGTTCAGCCGGCTGATCGAGCGATTGCAGGATTGCGCGCGCTGCTGGTTGTCACCTTCCGCCCGGAATTCGCCGCGCCATGGCTCGGCCGCGCCCATGTCGACGTCGCTTTCGCTCAACCGCTTCGGACGCCGTCAGGCCATGGCGATGATCGATCGCGTCGACGGGCGGCAAGGCGCTGCCGGCAGAAGTCTTGGAGCAGATCGTCGCCAAGACCGACGGCGTGCCGCTGTTCGTCGAGGAACTGACCAAGACGGTGCTCGAATCCGGCCTGCTGCGCGAGGAGAACGGCGCTTATGTCCTGGCTTCGGCGCTGACGCCGCTGGCGATCCCCTCGACTTGCAGGACTCGCTGATGGCGCGGCTGGATCGTCTCGCGCCGGTCAAGGAGATCGCGCAGATTGGCGCGTCGATAGGACGTGAATTCTCCTATCGCCTGCTGGAGGCGGTCTCGCCGGTCAAGGGAGCGGCGTTGCAAGACGCGCTGGCCCAGCTCATGGCGGCCGAACTGATCCATGGACGTGGTGTTCCGCCGGAATCGACTTATGTCTTCAAGCACGCGCTGGTCCAGGACACAGCCTATGCGACGCTTCTGAATATCCGTCGTCAGCAGCTCCACCAACAGATTGGCGCGGCAGTCCGCGATGGTTTTCCCGAACAAGCCGATTCAGACCCAGGGATCATCGCCCACCATTTTACGCAAGCCGGCCTATCGGAATTGGCGGCGGAATGGTGGGATAAAGCAGGGCGACGCGCAATGAGCCGTTTCGCCAATCTTGAAGCTGTGCAAAGTTTCATGAGTGGCCTCGCGTTGACGGCCAATCTGCCGAAAAGCGATGGAGTCTCTCTAAGCGGGAGCTGCTAATTCGCCTCGCTCTCGGTCCTGCATTGCTGGCGACGCGTGGCTACGCCTCGATCGAAGTCGAGCGCAATTATGAGGCGGCCAATACGCTTGCTGAAAGCCTTGGCGATCGTGAAGCAGCTTTCGTCAGTGCGCGAGGTCTTTGGAACTGTTTTTACGATCGAGGAGATCAAGAGCGCAGTCTTGTGCTGGCCGAGCGGCTCCGCGACCTCGCTGGGGAAGACGAGAGTATCGAGAAGCAAGCGCTTGCCTTGAGAGCGCTGGGCTCGACCCGTATGAGCCGGGCTGAATATGCGCAGTCGTTGGAGGCTTTCGACGGGTGTATCGCCGCGTCGGCCAACCGGCCGCTCGGGGCCTGCATCGAGCGTCACGGCGAAGAACCTCAAATCGTCGCGACGCAATACAAGGGGCTTGTGCTTTGCATGCGAGGCTTTGTCGATCAGGCGTTAGAGGCCACACGCTCAGCAGTGGCGCTTGCGAAGAGGAGCAATCACCCTTTGAGCCAGGCGTTTGCTGCCTCGATACTTTGTATCGTATTCCAACTCCGCCGTGATTTCGAGGCGTGCGAAGCTATGGCAAGGGAGCAGATAGACTATTGCAAAGAGCAGGGCTTCACCTTTTGGTTAGCGGCGTTTCAGATTCACCATGGCGTCGCCCTCGCCCATCTTTCCGGCGGGGGCGATGGGGCGATCGCAGCGGACAACGGCATCACGAACTGGATCAACACAGGAGCGGCTATTCATGTTCCTACCTGGTCGGCGTTTCTGGCGGATGCCGCCCTGGCTTCGGGCCAGATTGCTCTTGCCGAAAAGGCCCTGTCCACGGGCCTCAACACGGCGCGGAAAAACGGCGAGGTATTTGCGCTCGCCGAGCTTCAGCGACTGACAGGACGTCTGCTGCTCACCCAAAATCGCCGTGACGACGCCCGGAAAGCTTTTGCCGAGGCCGTAACGATAGGCCGACAGCAAGGAGCGCGGTTGTATCTCTTAAGGACAGCGCGCGACTTCGGTCAGCTTCTCGCCGAGGATGGCGAACAATCCGGCGCGCGAGACCTTTTGCAATCGGTCATGAAAGATTTTCCAGAGCATCGAGAAGGGCAGGACTTCCAAGAAGCCGAAGACCTCCTTTCGAGCTTCCGGTAGCTTCTCGACAAATTCTTCCGGCGGGCTGCGTTAGCTGGCCGGAAGTCAATCTTTGAGCGGTCGCTAGAAATGTCCGCTGTGGGTCGGTGCCATTTAAGCCGTGCATACCAAGCGTCTGGTTTCGTTCATATCGACCAAAGCCGCCATTTCGTTCTCGGCCATTCCTATTTCTGGATGGTCACGCGACCTTTTTCATGTTGGCCGCTATTTGCCACAGGAGAAAGGTCATGGGACATTCAGAATACGATCCAAGCGTCAAGAATCGAAGTCCTTGGAACGCCGGTCGCAAGCTCGGTGCAAAGCGCGCGCTGAAACCGCAGCAAGTCTGGGCGATCCGGTTCTGGCTGGATCGCGAAGGTCGCCTTCGAGACCGGGCCATGTTTGATCTGGCGATCGATAGCAAGCTACGCGGCTGTGACGTCGTGAAGATTAAAATCGGCGACGTTATTAGCGGTGGACAGGTGCGCTTACGCGCGATCGTCATCCAGCAGAAGACCGGGCGCCCGGTGCAATTCGAGCTACTTGAGCCTGCCCGGGGCAGCATGCTGCCTTGGCTTGAACGTCGCGGCGGCACGCTCGACGACTTCGTATTTCCAAGTCGGATAGATCATGCCGATCATATCAGCACGCGGCAGTATGCTCGGCTTGTCGATGAATGGGTCACGGGCATTGGATTACGCCGAGAGGAATATGGCACGCACTCCCTTCGCAGGACAAAAGCGTCCATCATCTACAAGCAGACGGGCAACCTGCGCGCCGTGCAAATCTTGCTAGGCCATACAAAAATCGAGAGCACCGTTCGCTACCTCGGCGTCGACATCGAGGATGCGCTCGCAATCGCCGAGGGTACAGCGATTTAGCCCGTGCCAGATGCTCCTCGGCCTCGGCCAACACGCCGGGGAGCATTGCACGCGTTCAAGACTGACAAATCTGCGCCCTAGCCGGTAGTTCCTGGCCGTGTCGCGCATTCCCGAAAGCCGACGGTTCCTTGATGCGTACCCCGCGTCCCGAACGTCGGCGTTGGTGAAGGGTTTCGGACGCCGGCCCCCAACACGACAGGGCGTGCGGCCGTGGGGCCGGCGTTCGAAAGCCTCCCAAGGAGGAAACCGCGGGCAGGAAGAGGCTGTGTCTGGCCGCGCGCGAGCTATGGGGATTTGAAGGTCGCGGTCGGCGCGCAGGTATCGCTGCGAGAGCCGGAGGCTCGTGACTTTGTCGGTTTGGACGCAGTCAGCGGGCGTGATTGGCGGCGGCGCCATGAGGGCTCGGCGTGAGTTCGGCGCTTGGTGAGGGTCTGCGGGCCGCGAATGCGCAGGCCCCGTCTGTTGCGGCGGTTGGCCGGCGTCGAGGGAGATCGGCGTTGCGAGGGGGTGAGCACGGCGCCATCGCTCATGAGGTGTCGATCCTGATCGGGCTCGGCGATGGCGGCGTTGATGGTCGGCGCGCCGATCTGCTGCTGGGCCATATGCAACTGAAAGCGGCGAAGGTCATCGCTCGTCGCGGTATCCGGCGAACGACCCAGGAAGGCGGCAAAGTTCTTGACGTGCCGAACGTAATCCTTCTGCACTTTCTCCTTGAAGCGGCGCGCCGTCATGTCCTCGATCATGCGCTGGCGCAATGGGCTGTTGGACTTATCGAACATCGCGGAAACTCCTGTCTCGCATGGGGTTGAAACCCCACGATCTTGAGACAGGTCCGGGCCGTTGCGTTGCTCTTCAGCCCGTCGTGAGCCCCCGCCGCCGCTTGTCGATCCTACCGCGAGAGCGGTTTAGTCCTCGGGTGGAAAGCCGTCACTCGCTTTCATCCATCTTCGACACGCGGCGAGGACCGTCCTCAACTTGCCACCAAGCGGCGCATTCACTCCTCCGGCAGCCCCGCCTTGCGCAAGCCTTCGAGCGCGACCGGCAAAGGGTTGGTGCGCGCGACCGATTTGACTGTGAGTTGGGGACTGAGACGACGGGCCTCCGCCAAAGCAGTCTTCGCGTCGTCCGCCTTACCGGCGAGCGCGTAGGCGGCGGCGAGCTCTCGATAGGGGTAGCTTGAGCGATAACCGGCATCGATCGCCTGGTGGATTTGGTCGATGGCGACGTCGAAATGGCCGAGGCCCATTTCGGCGTCAGCTAAATTGGTCCGCCACAAGCCCATTGTCGGGTCGCGTGGACTCACCCGCATCGCCTGAAGAATATCGGACTTCGCTTGGTCGAACCGGCCGAGATTAATTTCTGCGTAGGCTCGCACATTGTCCAACAGTGCGTAATTCGGATTGATCGCAAGACCTTCGTTGGCTGCGGCGAGCCCCTCGTTCGGCCGGCCTGTGCTATTCAGGTAAAAACTCTTCACATTATACGCCCAGACATTGTCGGGAGCGAGGGCGATCGCCCGGTCGACTTGACCGAGCACCTTCGCATCGTAATCGGTGGCGGTGGTTCCCCACTCGTAAAAATAATCCAAAAAATAGGTATAGGCGGAGTCGGCTAACGCGTCGGCGTCGTTCGGGTCGATTGCGAGCGCCTGTTCGAACAAGGCCTGCGCCGCATGGTTGATTTCCTTTGTGTTGGCGCCTTGCTGAAGGAGCGTCAGCAACAAGGCGCGGCCGCGCATTTCCAGATCGATCGCGTCCGGATTTTTCGAGCGGACGCTCTTTTTCGCCTCCGCCTTGATCAGTTCATAGTCCAGGCTATTGGCCAATCGCGCCACCACGTCATCCTGCAGCTTGAACACGTCGGCGACGTCCTCTTCGAAGCGGTCCGCCCAAAGATGCGCGCCGCTCGCCGCATCGATCAACTGCGCGTTGACGCGCACGCGGTTCTGGTCGCGTTGCACCGAGCCCTCGAGCACATAGCGAACACCAAGCTCCTTGCCGATTTGCTTGGCGTCGATGTTCTTGCCCTTGAACGTGAACGCCGTGTTGCGGGCGATCACGAAACTGCCGCGAATGCGCGACAGATCGGTGGTCAGATTCTCGGTTATGCCGTCGGCGAAATAATCCTGGTTCGGGTCGTTCGAGAGGTTGGCGAATGGCAGCACGACGAGCGAAAGGCGCGCGGCCTCCACCGGCGGAGCCGCGTTCGGTGCGACTGGCGCAGGCGCGTTCGTCGCGACGGCGGTCGACCGGTTTGCGGACAGGAAATACCAGGCGCCCAACGCAGCCACGACGAGCAGCGCCGCGATTCCAGTCGCGATCGGCGCCCGCGCCGAACGTTTCTTCGGCGCGGGCGGCTTGGTCTCTGGCGCGGATTTGGCTTGCGCCGGCATTCCCACTTTCAGCGAATAGGCGCGGATCGGCTCTGCGATGTTTTTCAATTGGGTTGGGCCAAGGTCGGTGACGGCGAGATCGAGCCGCCCCTTCACCTGGCGATAGGCGTCCTCGGACAGACAGATCGCGCCTGGTTCGGCGATGCCCTCCAGTCGCGCGGCAATGTTGACGCCGTCGCCCATCAAATCCCCATCGCTCTCCTCGACGACGTCGCCCAGGTGAATGCCGATCCGGAAGACGATGCGGCGATCTTCGGGCACGCCGGCGTTGCGCTCGACCATCGCGTTCTGCACTTCGATGGCGAAGCGCACGGCGTCGACCACGCTGCGGAATTCAACGATGCTGCCGTCGCCGGTGCGCTTGACGATGCGGCCGTTGTGAACCGCGATGGTCGGGTCGATCAGGTCGCTGCGCAGCGCCCGCAGCCGCGCCAGGATGCGATCTTCGTCCGCGCCGGCGAGCCGGCTGTAGCCGACCACGTCCGAGCAAACGATCGCCGCCAGTTTTCGGGTTTCGCTCATCGCGCCAGTGCCCCGCCGCCCAGACTAGCACGGAGTCGCGACCCGAGTAGCGCGTTCCGCTCGCATAGCCAATCCGGGGGCATTGTCGACCGGCTGCTTTGGGTCGAGAGCTGCCGCGACGCTATGCAGAAGCGAATGTCCGCTTCGACATTTTGATCACCTAAAGTCGCCAGTCCGCTCGGCCAACTCCGGCCAGCTCCGGTCGTTTGGGTGCCTGAGATTCGCCGATCAAGGCGCCAATTGACGTGGGGGTGCCCCTGCGGAAGAAGCCGAACTGGCCGCCCCGGCGCTCAACGCGCAGGGAAGCTCAAGAGCGGACTTCGCGCCGCCGCGCCCGTGGCGGTAGCGGTCTGAGGAATGAAGGGCTGATCGCCCGCAGGACTTGCGAGACCTCCCTATCACCTTTTTCTGGCTCGGTGTCGTACTCGGGGCTGAGCCATCCCTCGTCCCATAGGGCGTGCTCCTTCGATTCTGGCGCATAGGGATTGACCTTACGCGGCCTCCCGAGTGCGCGGGTGAACAGACCCTCGCGGTGCACGTCCATTTCCGTTTTCTCGATGGCTGGCATTGGGCCGCTCCGCTCTACTTTGGCAACAGGCGCGCGCCGTTGTGCGCGGGGCTACTGCTTTGCCGGCGCTTCCGGCGCTGGCGTTGCCGGGGCTGCTGGCGCCGGCGTTGTGGTTGAGGGGGCCGCCGGCGTCGGCGCTGCGGGCGCCGTCACCGGCGCGCTTGTCACCGCGGGGGAGGGAGGCGCCTCGGTTCCGCTGCGCGTCCATATCGCCAGCGCAAGCACCACCACGACCACGGCGACAACCAAATATAAGAAACGCTTGTCCCCGAAGATGTTCATTGCTGCCTCCCGCATTTTGTTTCGCCCGCGTAGGGACGGCGGGCGGGCCCGCTCTATGGGTCAAGAACCTCAACGCGGGCGGCGCCGGCGCGGTTCCCTTGACTCCAGCGCGACCCTGATCGGAAGATCCAGCCACAGCCCCACTGCTGCTGCCCTTGTTTTGCGGGTGTCGGGCGACACGGTCTGAGGCTATGGTCTTATGGCGCGTAGCTTGTGTTTCTTCGTCGTTCCCGTCATCGCCGGTGACGGCGAGCCGCAGAGGTTCGGGACTTGGTTTCGTTGCCCGTCCATCGAGTCCGCCGCCGAAGTGGCGCAAGGGCTCTCCGATAGATTTCCTGGCGCAGCGATCTTCAAAGGCTACGACCCGCCAGCCGACGAAGACGCCCCCGGCCGCAGCGAAGCGCCCTGTGAGTTCGTGGCGAAGTTCGGGGAGGTTCCGAACCGCCTATTGCTCGGCTTGAAGATCGAGGGCTGACGCCCGTCCGGCGCCAAGCCCCAATCCGCCTCTCTTCGCCAGCCCCGCGCATCGTTCGCCGGATACAGTCAATTGCGGCCGAATTGGCGGCTTGCAAGCGAGGGCTGCGGATTGCGACAGCGCCAATACGTCGGCTACTATCGCGTCTCGACGCCACGCCAAGGACAGTCTGGCCTTGGCCTTGAAGCGCAGCGAGAGTCCGTCCTGCGCTACGTCGAAAAGGTCGCGGGCAAGCTTGTTGCCGAATTCTCCGAAGTCAAGCGCGGGCTCAAGACGGGGCGACCGGAGTTAGCCGAGGCCCTGCGGGTTTGCCGGATGCGCCGCGCGATTCTTGTGATTGCCCGCCTCGATCGGCTGGCGCGCAACGTCACGCTGATTGCCGACCTTATGGACAGCGAACTCGAATTCGTGGCGGTGGATTTTCCGCACGCAAGCCGATTGACCTTGCACGTCCTGGCGGCCATCGCCGAATACGAATCCCGCCTCATGTCAGAGCGCACCAAGGCTGCGATGGCTGCAGCGAAGGCCCGCGGGATCGTCTTCACACGTCCGGGGCAGTCCTTCAAAGACCTCCGCGCTGCTCTGGCAGCGAGCGTCGAGACGAACAAGGCGAAGGCCGCGGCTCGCGCGCGTGACCTGGCGCCGCTTGTTCGGCCTCTCTTCGACGAGGGCAAACTACCGGTCGAAATCGCCGCCGAGCTCAACAAGCGGCACATTCTGACGCCTCGTCAACACGCATGGAGCGCCGCGGGCGTCAGGCGCCTGCTGCGCCTCATCGGGGCCGTCGAGCTGCACGCAAGCGTTGCCGCGTCGCGACTCGACTGGCGCACGGCTCGGGCTTACGAACGCTGGACGGGGTTGGCACCGCTGATGTGGGGCCTTCGTCGCGACGGGCTCTCAATGGCGTCGATCGCCGACGAGATGAACCGCCAGCGCATTCCGACGCCGCGTGGCGCTCCGTGGCAGTCCTCCGTCATATGCCGAATTCTTCACGCCACCGCGCACCTCGTAGGCGAGACTCAAGGAATCGGGGCCGTGCGCAGCGTTCTTCGATGGGCGAAGGCGCGTCAGCGAGCGCTCGATCTGGCGCCTTCGATTGTCGCAGCCCGCGCCCAGGGCAGAACGCTTGATGAGATAGCGTCCGCGCTCAATGGTCAGGGACTTCGCGCGCCGCGCGGCGGACCCTGGACCCGAGGCGCAGTGAGGCAGATGCTGGCCATAGCGGCAAAGGAACAGTCGGCCTCAAACCCGCGCGCTGATCGCGCATTGTTCCGCGCCCCTCCGCGAGACCAAGTGGAGCGCGTGATGGCTGTCGCTCCAGACGTTTGGAGGCTTAGGGCGCTCGGAAAGTCCACAAGCGCCATTGCCGAAGAGCTACACCGCGAGCAGGTCGCTCCGAGAAAACACAAGCACTGGCGCCGAAGCACGGTCGAGCGCGTCTTAAACCTGACGGCCCATAGATTTCCCGACGAAGTGAAGGCGATCGAAGGCGCGCCGAACCCCTGGGTGGTGCGCGCGCGCGAGCGCGCGGCCGAAGTCGAGCCCGTGTTGCGTGAGCTTCGGGCGACGATGACGTATACGGCGACCGCGACCGAACTGACCCGTCGCGGCGTCAAGACGCCCGGCGGCAATCGGCGTTGGACCTACGCAATGGTTCGCCGGACCTTGGCGCGAGCCGAGGAATGGTCAGGTTCGCCAAGGATGGCGGTCTGAAATGCGCCGGCGCGCCTATGTCGCCTACTACCGGGTTTCGACGCGACGCCAGGAACGATCGGGCCTCGGGCTGGAAAGCCAACAGATGGCGGTCCGCGATTTTCTCTCCAGCAGTCCCGGCGACGTGGTCGCCGAGTTCACAGAAATTGAAAGCGGTCGCAAGAACGAAAGACCGAAGCTGATCGAAGCGTTGCGGCTGTGCCGCATCTGCGGCGCGACGCTCATCGTCGCCCGGCTCGACCGTCTTTCCCGCAATGTCGCCTTGATCGCAGGACTTATGGAGGGCGGCGCGGAATTCGTCGTCGCCGACATGCCCGAGGCCAATCGCTTCACACTTCACATCTTCGCAGCCGTTGCGGAATATGAGGTCAAGCTCATTTCCGAACGAACGAAAGCAGCCTGGGCGGCGATGAAGGCGCGGGGCTGGCGGCCGGCGGTTCAATTGAGGGGAAGCCGCGTGTCCCGCCGTGAGGACCTGCTTCCCGCGTGGGCCGCGCTGCGAAGGCGCGAGACGGCGCGCGCCGTGGCGATGGCGCCGTTGCTTCGGGAGCTGCGCGACCTCGGCAAGTCGCTGCATGGCGTAGCCGTCGAGCTGACTCGTCTGGAAATCGAGACTCCGTGTGGCGGTCGCCTATGGTCGCGGGAGTTTGTCCGTCGACTATTCGCATGGTCAGGCCAAACTCCGCCCCTCAAGGGCGTCGCCAATCGGCGCGCACTTTGCGAGGCTCGCGCAGCACGGGCCCTCTAGCGTCCGCTCGCTTCATCAAATAGCATCCCGTCGCGCGCTGCGGCCGGCACGCATGGGGGCCAAATCATGCGACACTCGTTTGTCTACCTTCTTTCCGCGGCAACGATCGGTGCGATGATCGCCCTTTCCGCGCCACCCGCTTTCGCCAAAACCGTCAAGGAGTGCGACGCGGAATACTCCGCGAACAAAGACGCCATCAAGGCGTCAGGGCAGACCAAGAAGGACTATGTTGCGGCATGTCGCGCCGGGACGGCGGCGGCGCCGACCACGGCGCCAGCGACTCCGGCAACCGCCGCACCGGCTCCCGCCGCTCCCCCGACAACCGCCGCGCCTGCCGCGGGCAAGAGCGCGAAGGAATGCAACGCCGAATATTCGGAATACAAGGCCGCGATCAAGGCGGGGGGCCAGAAGAAATCCGACTTCGTTGCCGCATGTCGCGCGGGAACCGAAGTCATCCCGACTGCCGCTGCGCCGGCTGCACCGCCGCCCGCCGCCGCGCCCGCGCCAGCCCCCGCCGCACAAGCACCCGCACCGGCGCCGATGGCTCCTGCGCCGATGGCGCCCAAGCCGGCCGCGCCAATGACGGCCTCAGAGGCTCAAGCGCAAGCCTCCTGCTCGAGCGACACCGTGGTATGGCTCAACACGAAGAGCGGCATCTATCACTTCAAGGGGACGCACAATTACGGCAATACGAAGCAGGGGACTTATATGTGCGAGAGCGCCGCGAAGTCGGCGGGCGACCGCGCCGCAGAAAACGAGAAGCATCCCTGATCGAAGCTGCGAAGGCGAAGCGCCGCCATGGGCGAGAAGATTGACTCGGCGATCTTTCCCGTTGTCGCGTGGCGCATCGCGGTAGGCAACGCGGGGCGTGACGGTCGCGTCACGTTCCTCGAAATCGGCTATGCGAAGACGCTTAGCGAAACTTACGCCGCCACGCCGGGCCGCGACCCGCCGAACAAAGTGCCGCTTGGCTTGACCGCCCAACAATGCCGAGACCTCGCGGCCGACTTGGTCGCGGCGGCGAACAAAGCAGACGGCGGCTCAGCGAAGGGTTGAACGGGCCGGCGCGCGGCTCGCTCCGCTCATTCGCTGAGGGCGTTCAGGTCGACTTCCCCGAATTGTGCGAGGACTACCGCATCCTGAAATTCGCCGGTCGAGGGATCGCCGGTCCGCGAGAAGGCGACGGCGCCAGCGTGCGTGAGCGCCAGCGCCCGCGCACCCCTCTCCGCCGAAAGCGCGCCCGTCGATTCCTGGGCGTCGCCGGCGGTCAAATCGCCCTCGTCATTCCGATCGAACGGGACGACGACGTAATACGTGACGTTCATGGGATGGCCCCGACCGTCTTGCGTCCGGTCGCCACGCTGCGGCAAACTCCGACTATGTGCAACCTCTACAGTCAGACCAAGGGCCAAGAGGCGATCCGCAGCCTGGCGCGCGTGCTGCGCGACGTGACGGGCAACCTGCCGCCTATGCCTGGAATCTTCCCGGACTATCCAGCGCCGATCGTGCGGAACGCGCCGGACGGGGCGCGCGAGCTCACGCTGGCCCGCTGGGGCATGCCGACGCCGCCAACGTTTCTCAAGGGCAAGAGAACCGATCCCGGCGTGACCAACGTTCGCAACGCCGCCTCGCCGCACTGGCGGCGCTGGCTCGGCGTCGAAAGTCGTTGCGTGGTTCCGTTCACGTCATTTTCGGAAAACGAGGCCCTGCCGGACGGCTCGCATCCGCCAGTTTGGTTCGCGCTCGGCGAGGATCGGCCGCTGGCGTTCTTCGCCGGTATCTGGACACGCTGGACAACGGTTCGCAAAGTCAAAGAGGGCGAGACCACCAACGATATTTTCGCCTTCCTGACGACCGAGCCCAACGCCATCGTGAAGCCGATTCACGCCAAGGCCATGCCGGTCATTTTGACGACGCCCGGGGAGATTGAGACTTGGCTGACGGCGCCGGCGCCCGAAGCGTTGAAGCTCCAGCGCCCGCTGCCCGACGACGCGCTGCGGATCGTGGCGCGCGGGGAACGGCGAGACGGCCCCGCGAACTGACAATGCGCCCAGATCGCATGCGTGCCGACCTCGGCCATTCGATCTGACACGATTTCGCCGGATTCGGCAGCGAAACGGCTCCCGCGCACACGATGTGTTTCTGCGCGGAATCGATCTTTGAAACAAAGGAATTGTCGTTATGTCGACTTACCAGATGCTGGTTTTGCGGAGCGGCTACCTGACGGGATTGGCCTATCAAAAACCGCTTCGCTCGCTCGAGCACGCGCTGGAGACCGCGCGCCAGTATGTCTCTGCGCTTGCGGCCTTTGGAGCAATCCCGGTTATTGAAGAACGCCGGCCAGGCGAAGAACCGGTCCTGCATCCCGTGAAATAACGAACACCAGAAAACGGCCGCCGGCATGGTGTCCGGCGGCCTCTACGTTGCTCGCGTGACCGGTCTGGGATGGCCACGCTGTTACCCTGACTGAAAGCGGTTAACGCCGCCTTTCGCGCGCGCCGCGGTTCTCTGGCCGGCCTCCTCGCAATCGTCCTGGCGGAGCGGTAACTGTGACGGCGACGGGCCGAGCGTGAGGCTCAGAAAGGCGAAATAACGTGACGATCATTCGGTCGTGTCGCAAGGGCGGACGCTCGGTCTTTTGCGTCCTGGCAGCGGTTGCTTGCGCGCTTGCGATCGCTCCATCGTCCGCAACAGCATCAAACTCACCCGCGAATACTTTGAGAGAGCTCTTTGCCGAATTGAATAGCTGCTTGGTAACGCCAAGGGGACATGTCGGGTCAGAGCTTACGATAGTTTTCAGCCTCCGTCGCGACGGCGCTCTGCTCGGAAAGCCGAAGATCACTTTTGCCAAGTTGCCCGGCGACGTCTCGGAACAGCACAAGTTCGCCGAGAGTATTGAGGTCGCCTTCAACAAATGCTTGCCCGTCTCAATAACCGACGGCTTGGGCGGCGCGATCGCGGGGCGGCCGCTCTCGATGCGGTTTGTAATTCGGGCCAGGGAAACCGACACGTGATCCGCTGGAATCGGCGTCCCGCGATCAAGAACGATGCGCGCATGGATCACAGGGTCTCGGGTGACGTTGAAGAGCTTGGCCATTTCGGTCTGGGAAATCCCTGCTGGCCGAATTCGGCCGGCAGCGGATTTGGCGTGAATGCTTGGGGCCAATTGCGCCATCCGCGCTACGATCATCGCGCGATGAGGCTGGCGGGGGGGTCGTCAGCCCCGCCAGCCGGGCACGCCTGGCGAGCCTTGGGGGGCTTCGATGCCAGGGCGCGCCCGCCGGCAAGCATAGAGCCGATTGCAAGGGCGCGCGAGATGTCGCCCCGATTCAACTCGCTCCCCGCCGCGATGGTTGAGTGGCGGGAAACGGCGACGGGCCGGGCGTGAGGCTGAGGAGGGGGAAGCCGTGAAAAAGCGACCCTATCAAAACAACGAGGCGCGCCAGTTGGCGATGACGCGTTACCTGATCATCGTCGCAACCGCTCTGGCCACCTTTCTCGCGCTTTCCCTGGCGGTGCGATATCTATGAGGGTGCCGGGTGTGAGGCCGGTGGAGGAGGGGTGACCGATGCCGCACCGGTTCGAAGTCGGGCGCCTACGCGCCGGAAATAACCAAGCTGATGAAAGAAGCCTTTGATGCGGCTTGGCTGAAGGTCAAGTTGGTCGACGACGACGCGGCATTGACCCGCCAGCTGTTGGCGAGTTCGATCATCGATCAAGTCGACCGTGGCGCTCGCGACCGCGAGACGATTGTTCCGGTCGCCATCGCGGCTATCGCCGTCGCCCGGAATGCATCGCGCTGATGATGGCGGGCGCGGCGATCGCGGCGCTGAATTGATTCTGCAGTATTCAACATCGTCTATGATCAGTGATGCAGGTGGGAGCGCTCCTTTTTGCGCCCCAGACAGTGAAGGTTTAAGCTCTCATCGCGACGCAACGCCACAGCGGCGAGTCGTGTGCGTGTTTGACTATCGGCAACTCGAGGGGAAACGTCATGAGAATTTCAGCCGGCATCGCACTTGCGGCCGTGGCCGCCCTCGCTGCGGCGGCAACTCTACTGCCAAGGGGCGCTCACGCCGAGTCGCAGATCGAGCGGGGTCATTACTTGGCTGTTGTCGCCGGCTGCAATGACTGCCATACGCCTGGATTCTTCTTAGGTAAGCCCGACGCGGCGAAATACCTCGGGGGATCAGATGTGGGCTTCGAAATTCCGGGTCTTGGCGTCTTTGCCGGGCGGAATATCACGCCGGACAAAGAGACTGGGATCGGCAACTGGACCGATGAGGAAATTGCCACAGCGTTGACGATGGGGAAGCGGCCGGATGGCCGCCAATTGGCGCCGATTATGCCCTACCCCTCATTTGTCAACATGACGAAAGAGGACGTGGCGGCGATCATCGCATTTCTCCGTAGCATACCGGCGGTCAAGAATGAGGTGGCCGGCCCCTTCAAACCGGGTGAAAAGGTGTCGATCTTTACATTCCGGGTTTTGCCGCCTGGCGAGACGGTCGCTGAAGCGCCTAAGTAGAAGCGTCTACGGAATAGAGCTTCAACATCGCGCAAGTCGGACTGTCTCGGGACCTTCGTGATGTTCCATGCCGACGATCCCGGAGCCAAGGACGCGTTCGACGCTGCGAAGGTGCTGGCGGGGCAATAGCTGGGGCAGGCCGCCAATCGCACGAAGGGGAGCGGCAAGATGACGAAACGCCCTGTGATAGCGCCGCCGCTCCGCATTCACACCCCGAAAGCGGCCCGCATGCTCGGCGTGTCCGCGCACGGTCCAGATGATGGCCGCGAAGCGCGATTTGCCGGGGACGGCCAGAATAGGCAAGGTGTGGACGTTCGACGTCGATAAACTGAGCCTGTTTCTTGCGGCCGGGGGGACCGCAAGCGTGCCGCCGCCCGATACGCGAAGGGTGCCAATGGCGCCTTCCCGCCCCGTCGAGCGAATTCCGACCGAACGCAGCATCGGGAAAGCTTACGAACGCGCGATGTCCGAAGCGCTCGGAAAACCCGCGCCAGGAAGTTCGAAGCGCTTGAAGCGGCGCGGGGGCGCGAGGTTCAGGAAGGCGAAGCCGTGAAAAAGCGACCGAACCTGAGCGAAGATGTGCGTCGACAGGCGACGACGTTATTTCTCATCGCCGTCGCAGCCGCTCTCGCCGCGTTGCTCGTGATCGCTCTTTTGATCCGGCATGTCTGATGGCCAGCACATCCAGCCCGCGATGGGTGACTGGGGTTGGCGCGCTGATCGTCGCCGGCGCAGCGATTGGGATGCTGGGCTGGATGCTCCGGCCGAGGTAGCGCGATGCCCTACCGCGACGCCATGGTCCTTTCCGGCCTCTCGACCCCGACGCTCACGATCACCTGCGCACCATGCAACCGCCGCGGCGATTACAGCGTGGCGCGGCTCATCGCCAAGCACAGCGACGCGAGGCTGACGGACCTCCGCGTTCTCCTGTCGGCCGATTCCCCCAAGCGGGCGAGCACGCGCATCCAGGATCAGTGCAGGGCGATATACGAGCGGCTCGAGTATCGGCGGGAGTGAGGCACTAGAGCATTGCCCGCCTAAGATGGGGCATATCCGGCCTCGGCGAAGTAGTTTGCGCAAGCTTGCGGGGTGATTTCGTCGAGGCATTGGCCGATGCGGTCCCAGAGGGCCGGGACGGTTCGCTCGGCGGCCTTTCGCAGATGCGACTTGAGTTGGGAAAAGGCCATTTCGATCGGGTTCAGATCGGGTGAGTAGGCCGGCAACAAGCGCATTTCGGCTCCGGCGGCGGCGATCAGTTTGCGTACGCCCGCGACCTTGTGGGCGGGCAGGTTGTCCATCACCACGATCTCGTCGGGCCGCAGGGTGGGGACGAGTATTTTTTCGACGTAGACCACGAAGGCCTCGCCGTTCATGGGACCGTCCAGAACGAAGGGCGCGACCAGCCCGTCGCGACGCAGGCCGGCGGTGAAGGTGGTGGTCTTCCAGTGTCCGAAGGGCGCCTTGGCCAACAGCCGTTGGCCGCGCCGGCATCGCCCGCGCCGGCGGACCATTTTGGTGGAAGCGCCCGTCTCGTCGATGAACACCAGCTTGTCGGGGTCCAAGTTCGCCTGGCTCGCCTTCCAGGCTTCACGCGCTTGCGCCACGTCGGGTCGGTCCTGCTCGGCGGCGTGCAGAGTTTTTTTTGAAGCTGAGCCCATGCCGGTGGACGAAGCGATCGATCGCGCTGGTGGAGGTGGTCAGGCCCCGTTCCGTCCGGAGGCGCTGCGTCAGCTCGGCCAAGCTCAAATCGGGCTCCGCTTCGATCAGCGCCAACAACCAAGCCGCGTGCGCCTCCAGCGGCGAGCGGCTCTTGCCCGCCCGCGGCGCAGGAGCGGCGCTGCCCGTCTCGTCGAGCCGCTTCTTCCAGCGGATCGCCGAGGACGCTCCCACCTTGAAGCGAAGAGCCGCGCCGCGACGCGAACTCCCCTCCGCCACTTCCTCCAACACACGTCGGCGAAACTCTTCCGAATACGGCCGACCGACCATCGGAGCCTCCCAAATCAGAGGCTCAATCAACTCATATTTCGCCCGCGAACGGAATCCCCGCCGCCATCACAATCAATTCATCAATGCCGGGATGTGCTCTAGAGCCTTCTGCATTTGACGTTACGCATATCCTGCATTCCTGATGTATGCGGCGCATTCTTCGGGTGGATAGCGAGTGAGGATGTCGGCGCAGGCTCGAGAGACGGCTTCGTAGGTTCGCGCTCCCGCTTTTCGCAGGAGGGTTTTGAACTTGGCGAAGACCTGCTCGATGGGATTGAGATCCGGGGAGTATTTGGGCAGAAAAACGAGACGCGCACCGACGTCGCGGATCGCCCGTCGCACGGCCTTCCCCTTGTGGGACCCCAGATTGTCGAGGATGACGACGTCGCCAGGCTTGAGGGTCGGGACGAGGAACTGCTCGACGTAGGCGTGAAAGCGTTCGCCGTTGATGGGCCCGTCGAACAGGCAGGGCGCTTCGATGCGGTCGCTGCGCAACGCGGCGAGGAAGGTCGCGGTTTTCCAGTGGCCGTGCGGAACCTTGTCGACGAGCCTCTCGCCCTTGGGCGCCCAACCGCGCGGGCGGGTCATGTTGGTCTTGGTCCAGGTCTCGTCGATAAAGACCAGACGCCTGGGATCGATGAGGCCCTGATAGGCGCGCCATCGTTTGCGGTGGCGGCTTATGTCCGCACGATCCTGTTCGCGCGCGACGAGGGTCTTTTTTTAAACGTGACGCCGATCCGGCGAAAGAAGCGGCTCATCATCGAGGTGTCGGCCTTGACGCCTCGTTCGGACAAAAGGCGGTCGCAAAGCGCCTGAAGCGTGACGTCCGACTTCTCCACCCGCGCGGCCTCCAGAAACTCCCGGTGCGGCATCAGCTTGGAGGCCCGATGGCCACGACGCCCGGTCGGCTCTCGCGAGCCGTCCCGTTCAACGCGCTCAAGCCATTTGACGGCGATGGATTCGCTGATCTCGTAGCGCCGCGCCGCCGCGCGGCGGCTCATTCCGCCTTTCTCCACCGCGTCGATCACGCGGTCTCGCAAATCTTGTGAATACGGCTTTGGCATTCCTGCTGGCCTCCGCCCAGCCAACAGGTTGAATCAGAACACTGCCGATTCGGGAATCCCCTCCGATTCAATTCAAAGACAGCCCGCGCTAGAAGCCACTCTGCCTCACAATCCGTCAGGAAAATTGCCGCCGCTCTCTCACTCTCCTGGCTCGGCGCCGCGCGCTCATCCGTTTGCCGCCGCGACGGCAGCCGATTTGCACCCTCACCCGGGATACCAGACCCTGCGCGGATCATCCGCGCTTCGTTGATAGGTCCAGGCGGCGTCGATCAATCGTGGGAGATCGTAGCGCGGCCGCCATCCCAGCTCGAACTTCGCGCGGCTGTTATCCATCCAGTTCGAGTGGTAGCCGCTGGGAATGTCCAGGGAATCGAGACCTCGGGTCTGCTTCAGATACGAGGCCACGGCGCCATAGTCGACGGGTTCGTCCATGCAGATGTTGTAAAGTCTGTTTCTGGCGGCCGGGTTGTCGAGGGCGAGGAGAATGGCGTCGACGAGATCCTCGACATGGACGAAATTCCGCTTCAGCGGACCGCCGTTGGCGTCGCGCAGCAGAGGCGTCACGGTCCTGCGCGCGGCAGCGCTCGGCGACGGCGGGCTCGACCATGGTTTTCCAGTCGGGGCCGCCGAACAAGTCATCGCCAAAGGAGAGTGTATGGCGGAAGTCGTCCTTCTCCATGATCCAGGGCGCGCGCAGGCAGCAGCCGTTCAGCCCGTACTGAATGCCAAACTGCGTGAGCATCACTTCCTCGAGTACCTTCGACAGCGCGTAGCAGCCGGGATAGGCCCTGTGCGGCGTGCGCTCGGTGACCGGCCCGTCATGTTCATAGAAGAAATGGCCCACGGCCGCGTCCCCGCCGATCAGCACGAACTGGCGGGCCGCGGCGCTCTGACGGAACGCCTCCAGCAGCCAGAAGAGCCCTTGACCGTCACGTCCATCACGGTCTCGCCGACTCCTGCAGGTCGCCAGATGCACCACGTGGGTGACGCCGTCCATCGCGCGCGCGACGCATCCGCGATCGTCGACGCTGCCCCTGACGACTTCGACGCGTTCGGTTTGCGCGACGGCGCGATTATGACAGAGCGCACGTAGCTTCGCTTCGCGCCAGCGCGGCTCCGCCAGCAGTCTGGCGATGAGATTGGCGCCGACTTTGCCCGTGGCGCCGGTGATCAGCAGCAGCATCGACCTCTCCCTTCGCAATTTGCGTCCGCCGAACCCACCTTTGCCTCGCCGCTCACCGTTCCGGTCCTTCCCGGAAAGGTCCCGGTCCGACCGAATTGCGCTCGACGATCGGGCATTCGACCTTGATCTGCGGCGGGCGGCTGGCCGGCCGGCTCGCCTGATCCACCAGAGTCTCGACGGCAAGCGTCCCCATTTCGAAGTGCGGCAGCAGCACGGTCGTCAGCGGCGGCCGCAGGAACTGAACGATTTCGCGATCATCATAGCCGACGACAGCGACATCAGCCGGAATGCGCAGCCCGAGCTCCTTCAACGCCTCGTAGCCGCCCAGCGCCATCAGGTCGTTCGCATAAAAGATCGCCGTCGGCGGCGTTGCGAGTTTCATGAGATGCCGGGTTTGCTCATAGCCGGCGCAGGGCTCCCAGTTGCCGGGGCGCACCAACGCCGGGTCGTAGGGTATGTCATTCTGCGCGAGCGCCTGCCGATAGCCCTTCAGCCGATCGCGCGAAGCGTCCATCCAGACCTCGCCTTCGATGAGGCCGACGCGCCGGTGGCCCGCGCGGATCAGCCGTTCGGTCGCCGTGCGGCCGCCGAGCACTTCGCCCGACACGATGGAGGGAATGGAACGGTCCGCGACGTAACAGTTCAGGAGCACGGACGGGATGCGGGAAAGGGTTCTGGTGCAAACTTCGGAACTCAGCTCAAGAGGGTCCTGGGAGGCGCGACGCGGATCATGCGGCGAGAACTGTGTTCCAAATTTCGGGCGCGGTTTTGCTTTTGACGCGAAGCTTGCCGAGTTTGAACTGACCCTTCCTGATCCGATGGATGAGCTCAATGCCGGCGATCATCGCTGCGGCTCGAAATGCTTGAGGCCGAGCATCGGACCGAGCCGGCCGTTGATCGATACGTGATCTTGCTCGATCAAATTGTTCAAATATTTTGAGGATCGGATCTCGCATTGATTTCCCCTGGGATGTTCGCCGAGAACCTCTTTGGCCGCCCGATGCGAAGCCTGATAACCGTCGAGCGTGATCTTATGCGGCAGTCGCTCCTGACGCCCGAAAGCCCGCCGGAAGAACGCCTTGGCGGCTGCGACGTCCCGCTTGGCGCGCAACAGGAAGTCGACGGTCTTTCCCTCTTTGTCGACCGCGCGATAGAGATGGGTCCATCGTCCTTTGATTTTGACGTAGGTTTCGTCAACGCGCCAGGACTGACCCGCCGGGTTGGCGAAGCGGCTCCACCGCTTTTCGAATTCCGGGACATAGTTGTTGGGCAGACCAGTCAGGTTGGCGGTGGCGACGGTGACGCCGTGATAGGCCCGCAGGCAGCAATGATCTTCTTCTTCTTCGGCCGACCCAAGGCGTTGTTGTAGTGCCAGATCATTTTGATCGCTGTGTCGTTGGCCTCCGACCCCAGGGTTGTTCAGTTCTCTGATCTTTGAGGGCAGTTGGG
>CAVPVQ010000001.1:0-11349 GCA_963709185.1 uncultured Alphaproteobacteria bacterium | reverse complement strand
GGTCGGCGGCGAGGTGCTTCGCGTCGAAGACCTTGGAGTCGAGGGTAGCTTTTGCGGACATTTCGTTCTCGTTGCGAGCGGGAGAGATCGTGGGTATGGCCGGCCTTGTCGGCGCCGGCCGCTACCGAGATCGCGCAGGCGTTGTTCGGAATGACGCCGCCGACCGCCGGCCGCGTGTTCCTCCAGGGCAAGGTCATTGGGCCGCGAAGCCCGCGACAGATGCTGCGGCTTGGTCTCGCCTATCTTCCCGAAGATCGTGACGCGCAGGGGCTCATCATGCCCCTGACGATCGTCGAGAACGTGACGCTGCCGATTGTTGGCCGTTTGGCGCGCTTTGGGGTCGTCTGCCGCACCCGCGAGCGACGCATATCGACCGAGGCAGTGGACGCCTCTCAGGTCAGGGCCACGGGCGTCGACCAGGCGGTGTCTTCATTGTCGGGCGGCAACCGCCAGAAGGTCGCGTTCGCCGAGTGGCTCACGACCGGGCCCGTCGCGGCTGATCCTCGACGAACCCGCTCGCGGCGTCGATGTCGGCAGCAAGGCGCAGATTACAAAATCATCGCGGAGCTTGCCGACGCCGGGCTCACCGTACTCCTCATATCTTCTGACTTGCCTGAAATATTGGCAATGAGCGATCGCATGCTCGTGATCGCCGAAGGCCGGTTAGCGGCGAGCTTCACGCGATCCGACGCCACCCAGGAAAGGATCATGACCGCGGCGACCAGCAGTCGGAGAGACGCGCATGCGGCCGTCTGAACAAGTCGCGTTCGCTCCCGCGCCGCGCCGTCGTTTCGGCGAAGTGGCGCTGCGGCTGCGCGTCAGCGGCGTCGTGGCGTTCATCTTCATTCTGGCTGTCATCTTCGCAATGCTGTCGCCGCGGTTTTTGACGGGGCAGAATCTCGGCGTTATCGCTTCGAACGCCTCAATCCTGGCAATTGTTGCCTCTGCGCAGGCCGTAGTGCTGTTGACGCGCAATCTCGATGTTTCGGTCGGCTCCATCATGGGTTTGTCGGCCTATATCACCGCGGAATATGCGGCCGGACATCCGGGTGTCGGCCTGGAGTTGGGGCCGATGGCGCTGGCGTTGGGCCTTGTGCTGGGAGCCGCGAACGGGCTGATCGTCGCCTATGGCAAGATCTCGCCGTTGATTGCCACCCTCGGCACGATGTCCCTATATCGCGGCTTCACCTTCATGTACGCGCACGGGGAAGACGTCACTTTCGGCAAGCTCCCGCAGTGGCTGCTGAAATCAGTGGATTTGCGCGCGGCGGGCATACCCATCATCGCCATCTTCAGCGCCGTCGTCGTCGCTCTCTTGGCGGTCTTCCTGCGCCAATTTCCACTCGGGCGGCGCATCTACGCGGTGGGCTCGAACTCCGCTGGCGAGCGTGTTCTACGGGCTGCATATCGAGCGCGTGGTGCTTTTCGCCTATGCTCTGAGCGGCGTGCTGTGTGGTCTCGCCGGATTGCTCTACGCGGCGCGCGTCGGCACCGTGACGGTCGTGCTCGCGACTGGCTGGGAGCTGTCGTCGCTGGCGGCGGCGGTCATCGGCGGCGTCAGCGTCGCTGGCGGCTCGGGCACTGTGATTGGCGCGGCGCTCGGCGCGCTGGTTCTCGCCGCCATCGACAATGGCCTGGTGCTGCTCGGCATTGCAGAGTTCTGGCGGATGTTCATCCAGGGCACGGCGATCGTCGCAGCGGTCGCGATCGACGTGTTGATCGGCGCGCAAATCCGCAAATCGCTGAAGGGGCGGCGCTTCGGGGGGACGATGGCATGACCGTGCTCTCGCGCGCTCGGAATCTGGGCTGGGAATGCGCGCTTGTCGTGCTGATCATTGCGGCCGGCGCGTGGTCGGCGACGCTCTCGCCGTACTATCTAAGCCTCGACCAGATCGCCTATTCGACCCGCCATTTTATCATTCCCGGACTGCTGGCGCTTGGCCTGATGGTCGTCGTCGTGGTCGGCGAAATCGACATCTCGCTAGCCTCGACGCTGGCGGTCGGCACGGTCGTTGCTCGAAATTCTCCGCCGCTCGGCCTCGATCTGGCTCGCCGCGCCCGTCGTTGTTCTCGTTTGTTCGATCCTCGGCGCGCTGAACGGCGTGCTGGTGGCGCGCCTGCATTTGCCGTCGCTGGCGGTGACGCTCGGGACGATGGGCGCCTTTCGCGGCCTCGCCTTCATCGTCGGAACCGAAGTCGGCTACACCGACTTCGACGATCCCTACACTCATCTCGGTTCGGATCAGGTGTTGGGCGGCATCGTGCCGGTTTCGCTCATCCTGTTCCTGGGGGCCGCGCTGATCGTCGCCTTCCTCATGCACGGCACGGTGTTTGGCCGGCGTTGCTACGCGGTCGGCAACAATCAGGACGCGGCCTGGATTTCAGGCGTCGACGTGAAAGGCCTCAAGACCTGGATCTATGCGCTTGCCGGCGCGCTGGCGGGATTGGCCGCGCTCGTCTGGATCGGGCAATACGGATCGGCCCGCGGAGACAACGCCGACGGCATGATCCTGCTCGTCGTCACCGCCGTCGTGTTCGGCGGCGTCAACATCAATGGCGGCCGCGGCACGGTTCTCGGCGTCGTGCTTTCGCTGCTGCTGCTCGGTACGCTTCGTAACGGGATGGGCCTGGCCAATATCGCGGGACCGACGCAGACGGTGGTGTTCGGCACGCTGCTGGTCGTTGGCGTGCTGCGGCCCATCGTCATGGGAACGATCGCCCGCTGGCGGCGCCCATCCGGACTAACGACAACCGAACGAAAGGGAGGGGAGCGTAAAATCTACGACCTAAGTGCTTCGTTGATTTAACAATGCGCTCAAAGCAAACATATGGAGAAACGCCTATGAAAACGAGGACGAAACTACTCATCGCCGCGGCGCTCGGTCTGGCTCTGGCCAGTCCTTTGCTGACCAACGGCGGCTCCCAGGCCAAGGATTCCGGATTCAAACTGATGATGACTCCGAAATGGACTGGCTTTCCGTATTTCGAAGCTGCCGGGAAAGGGGCGAAGGCGGCGGCCGATGAACTTGGGGACACGTTCGTCTATGCCGGCGCCGATCACGCGGACGTGTCGCTCCAGGTGGAGACGCTCGAGAACTTTCTGACCCAGAAGCCCGACGGCATCATGCTGGCGGCGATCGACCTGAACGCCGTCGCCCCGGTGTTGGAGCGGGCCCGCAAAGCCGGCATCGTCGTGACCACCTTCGACGCCGACGCTGCGACCAAGGCCCGCGATATGTTCGTGAACCAGTTGTCCTACGAGCAAGCCGCCAAGACCATGCTGGATTGCGCCTTGCTCGATGCGCCGGAGGGTGGCGAGATCGCGTTCATCGCGGCGTCGCCGACCTCGCCCAATCATATGGCCCACATCAAGATCATGACCGAGCTCACCCAGAGCGACCCGAAATATAAAGTCTTCAAGGTCGTCGACACGCAATTCGCCGGCGACGACGACTCCAAGAGCTACGACGTATCCGTGAACCTGATGCAGGCTCACCCCAATCTCAAGGTCATCATCTCTTCGTCTGCGGTCAGCGCGCCGGCGGCTGCCCGGGCGATCGAGGGAAGCGGGAAGGTCGGCAAAGTGTTCGCCACCGGCTTTGCTCTGCCGACCGCGATCAAGAGCTATCTGGAGGACGGCTCGGAAAAGGCCTTCGCGCTTTGGAACCCGTATGAGCTCGGCTACGTCGCGGCCTACGCCACGCACATGAAGCTCGCCGGCAAGCTTGAGATCAAGGAGGGCGCGGAACTCGACGCTGGCAAGGCGGGCAAATACATGGTCGGCAAGGACGGCGAGATCGTCTACGGCAAGCCGTTGATCTTCACCAAAGAGACGGTGGACAAGGCCGGATTCTCGAGTTCGATCCCGTTCATCCCCGGCTTGCGCCCGGGGATGGACGGGTTAGTCGACAGGTCACTTGTGACTTTTCGTCCAAAATTGGGGCGAAAGGGCGAAAGGCAGCCTCGTCGCCGCTTTCGCCAACGGGGTAGCGAGGGATCAGGGCAGTTCAGTTCTCAATGAGTGCCTAGGATTTTGAAGGCGAAGGTGATGTCGAGAGCGGCCCTGTAGCGGGCGTTCTTGATGTTGTCGGCGCCGGAGGCGCGGATCAGGTTGTAGGCGAAGGAACGCAGGCGGGCGGCGATGTCCGGGTTCTTGCGGATGCGGGAAGCGTCCTCGGCGAAAGCGACGTCGCGCACGTAGTGGCTGCCGTTCTCGATGCGCCAATGGCCGCGTATCCATTCGTTCCAGCATTCCGGAACAATTCCTTCGGCGGACGAGACCCAGAAAACGGTCTCGCTCGTCGTTGCGCACAGCCCCGTCTTCGCGTCGCGTTTGCAGACCGTCCGCTCCAGCCGCAGCACGGTCTTGATCAGCTTTTCCCACGGCGTATGGCGAAACCACGCCTTGGCGGGAAAGACCGTCAATTCGCGGGTCTCCCAACGATTGCGGCCCTTCGCTTTGTTGACGGCATAGCCGCTCGGCTTGCGCCCGATGGCCCCGAGTTCGAGTTCGCGGCGCAGGGTCGGTTGGTTGTCCTTGACCTGGGTGAGCAGGTGGCTGCCCGAGGCGATCGCGCGCTCAAACGTTTTTTTGAGCGTGTTCGGCGTCGAGCGTGAACACGCAGCCCTTCAGCCGGAGCGCCTCTATCAGTTCCGGGGCCGTCGGTATCTCGTTGCTCTTCTCCCCGACCATCAGATGGCCAAGGACGATCTGGTCGGAGTGGCGCAATGCCGAAAGCATGTGCGCCGCCTTCTTGTCGGCAAAGGCGTCGAAACTCCCGCGCAGCGTTTTCCCGTCGACGGCGATGGCGACCATGCCCGTCGGCGCGGCAGCCGGCGTGATCGAGAATGCATGCGCCCGAAACGCGGTCTCCAGCGCGCTCGGATCGACGCCTTGGAGGATGTCCCGCAGGCCCGTATAGGACGGCGCACAACGCAGCGCCAGGCCAAACGCCTCGTTCAGACGTCGACGATGAACGCGAATGAATTCATGCATTTGCCGATACGAATTGGCTCCGGCGACCATGCCGAGGATCGCGTACAGCAGCACGGTAGCCAGATCGAAGCGCTTGCCTTCGGCGCGGCGGTGATCCGGGATCGAGCGCAAATTCTCCAACAGCGACGGCGACATCCGACAACCTCCGATTCGGGTTGTCGCCGATAAATTCACACATTTTCGCTCGCGGGAATCCCCAACTGCCCTCAAAGATCAGAGAACTGAACAACCCTGGGGTCGGAGGCCAACGACACAGCGATCAAAATGATCTGGCACTACAACAACGCCTTGGGTCGGCCGAAGAAGAAGAAGATCATTGCTCGCCTGCGGGCCTATCACGGCGTCACCGTCGCCACCGCCAACCTGACCGGTCTGCCCAACAACTATGTCCCGGAATTCGAAAAGCGGTGGAGCCGCTTCGCCAACCCGGCGGGTCAGTCCTGGCGCGTTGACGAAACCTACGTCAAAATCAAAGGACGATGGACCCATCTCTATCGCGCGGTCGACAAAGAGGGAAAGACCGTCGACTTCCTGTTGCGCGCCAAGCGGGACGTCGCAGCCGCCAAGGCGTTCTTTCGGCGGGCTTTCGGGCGTCAGGAGCGACTGCCGCATAAGATCACGCTCGACGGTTATCAGGCTTCGCATCGGGCGGCCAAAGAGGTTCTCGGCGAACATCCCAGGGGAAATCAATGCGAGATCCGATCCTCAAAATATTTGAACAATTTGATCGAGCAAGATCACCGATCGATCAACGGCCGGCTCGGTCCGATGCTCGGCCTCAAGCATTTCCGTCGAGCCGCAGCGATGATCGCCGGCATTGAGCTCATCCATCGGATCAGGAAGGGTCAGTTCAAACTCGGCAAGCTTCGCGTCAAAAGCAAAACCGCGCCCGAAATTTGGAACACAGTTCTCGCCGCATGATCCGCGTCGCGCCTCCCAGGACCCTCTTGAGCTGAGTTCCGAAGTTTGCACCAGAACCCTTTCCCGCATCCCGTCCGTGCTCCTGAACTGTTACGTCGCGGACCGTTCCATTCCCTCCATCGTGTCGGGCGAAGTGCTCGGCGGCCGCACGGCGACCGAACGGCTGATCCGCGCGGGCCACCGGCGCGTCGGCCTCATCGAAGGCGAGGTCTGGATGGACGCTTCGCGCGATCGGCTGAAGGGCTATCGGCAGGCGCTCGCGCACAATGACATACCCTACGACCCGGCGTTGGTGCGCCCCGGCAACTGGGAGCCCTGCGCCGGCTATGAGCAAACCCGGCATCTCATGAAACTCGCAACGCCGCCGACGGCGATCTTTTATGCGAACGACCTGATGGCGCTGGGCGGCTACGAGGCGTTGAAGGAGCTCGGGCTGCGCATTCCGGCTGATGTCGCTGTCGTCGGCTATGATGATCGCGAAATCGTTCAGTTCCTGCGGCCGCCGCTGACGACCGTGCTGCTGCCGCACTTCGAAATGGGGACGCTTGCCGTCGAGACTTCTGGTGGATCAGGCGAGCCGGCCGGCCAGCCGCCCGCCGCAGATCAAGGTCGAATGCCCGATCGTCGAGCGCAATTCGGTCGGACCGGGACCTTTCCGGGAAGGACCGGAACGGTGAGCGGCGAGGCAAAGGTGGGTTCGGCGGACGCAAATTGCGAAGGGAGAGGTCGATGCTGCTGCTGATCACCGGCGCCACGGGCAAAGTCGGCGCCAATCTCATCGCCAGACTGCTGGCGGAGCCGCGCTGGCGCGAAGCGAAGCTACGTGCGCTCTGTCATAATCGCGCCGTCGCGCAAACCGAACGCGTCGAAGTCGTCAGAGGCAGCATCGTCGATCGCGAATGCGTCGCGCGCGCGATGGACGGCGTCACCCACGTCGTTCATCTCGCCACTTGCAAGGAAATTAGCGAGACCGTGATGGACGTGACGGTCAAGGGCTTCTTCTGGCTGCTCGAGGCGTTCCGTCAGAGCGCCGCGGCCCGCCAGTTCGTGCTGATCGGCGGGGACGCGGCCGTGGGTCATTTCTTCTATGAACATGACGGGCCGGTCACCGAGCGCACGCCGCACAGGGCCTATCCCGGCTGCTACGCGCTGTCGAAGGTACTCGAGGAAGTGATGCTCACGCAGTTTGGCATTCAGTACGGGCTGAACGGCTGCTGCCTGCGCGCGCCCTGGATCATGGAGAAGGACGACTTCCGCCATACACTCTCCTTTGGCGATGACTTGTTTGGCGGCCCCGACTGGAAAACCATGGTCGAGCCCGCCGTCGCCGAGCGCTGCCGCGCGCAGGACGTGACGCCTCTGCTGCGCGACGCCAACGGCGATCCGCTGAAGCGGAATTTCGTCCATGTCGAGGATCTCGTCGACGCCATTCTCCTCGCCCTCGACAACCCGGCCGCCAGAAACGAACTCTACAACATCTGCATGGACGAACCCGTCGACTATGGCGCCGTGGCCTCGTATCTGAAGCAGACCCGAGGTCTCGATTCCCTGGACATTCCCAGCGGCTACCACTCGAACTGGATGGATAACAGCCGCGCGAAGTTCGAGCTGGGATGGCGGCCGCGCTACGATCTCCCACGATTGATCGACGCCGCCTGGACCTATCAACGAAGCGCGGATGATCCGCGCAGGGTCTGGTATCCCGGGTGAGGGTGCAAATCGGCTGCCGTCGCGGCGGCAAACGGATGAGCGCGCGGCGCCGAGCCAGGAGAGTGAGAGAGCGGCGGCAATTTTCCTGACGGATTGTGAGGCAGAGTGGCTTCTAGCGCGGGCTGTCTTTGAATTGAATCGGAGGGGATTCCCGAATCGGCAGTGTTCTGATTCAACCTGTTGGCTGGGCGGAGGCCAGCAGGAATGCCAAAGCCGTATTCACAAGATTTGCGAGACCGCGTGATCGACGCGGTGGAGAAAGGCGGAATGAGCCGCCGCGCGGCGGCGCGGCGCTACGAGATCAGCGAATCCATCGCCGTCAAATGGCTTGAGCGCGTTGAACGGGACGGCTCGCGAGAGCCGACCGGGCGTCGTGGCCATCGGGCCTCCAAGCTGATGCCGCACCGGGAGTTTCTGGAGGCCGCGCGGGTGGAGAAGTCGGACGTCACGCTTCAGGCGCTTTGCGACCGCCTTTTGTCCGAACGAGGCGTCAAGGCCGACACCTCGATGATGAGCCGCTTCTTTCGCCGGATCGGCGTCACGTTTAAAAAAAGACCCTCGTCGCGCGCGAACAGGATCGTGCGGACATAAGCCGCCACCGCAAACGATGGCGCGCCTATCAGGGCCTCATCGATCCCAAGCGTCTGGTCTTTATCGACGAGACCTGGACCAAGACCAACATGACCCGCCCGCGCGGTTGGGCGCCCAAGGGCGAGAGGCTCGTCGACAAGGTTCCGCACGGCCACTGGAAAACCGCGACCTTCCTCGCCGCGTTGCGCAGCGACCGCATCGAAGCGCCCTGCCTGTTCGACGGGCCCATCAACGGCGAACGCTTTCACGCCTACGTCGAGCAGTTCCTCGTCCCGACCCTCAAGCCTGGCGACGTCGTCATCCTCGACAATCTGGGGTCCCACAAGGGGAAGGCCGTGCGACGGGCGATCCGCGACGTCGGTGCGCGTCTCGTTTTTCTGCCCAAATACTCCCCGGATCTCAATCCCATCGAGCAGGTCTTCGCCAAGTTCAAAACCCTCCTGCGAAAAGCGGGAGCGCGAACCTACGAAGCCGTCTCTCGAGCCTGCGCCGACATCCTCACTCGCTATCCACCCGAAGAATGCGCCGCATACATCAGGAATGCAGGATATGCGTAACGTCAAATGCAGAAGGCTCTAGAGCACGGCAGCGCGCCCGGTCAGCGTCGGAAACTACTCAAACAGGCCACTTTCGAGGCGATTGGGTAGTTTACGAACCAAGAGAATTCGGCGTACAGGTGGCCTCCAATCCAAAAATTGGAGATTTATTCCCATGAACAACAAGGTCGACGCCAGCGGATTAGCCGGCGGTCTCATTGCCGCTGCCCTTCTTGAGAACTCTCCGCAACAAGGGCATCCTTACCAACGCCGAGGCCAGAGAGGTCCTCAACATGGCGCTCACCGCCGTTGGACCGGACATGGGGACCCCCGAGGGTGGAGCTGCCGCAGACGCCATCGCCAGCCTTTTGCGCGGCAAATACACTGAACGCATGTCTGGCGAATAGTTCGGCGAAGTTTGGTTCTTTCATGTTCTCAAACCTCAATAAAAAGCCGCCTCATTTGGCGGCTTTGTCTTTCTTGGGGAAGGCCTCTTTCGGCGCGTCGGGCGGCGGTTTGTGCCGCGCTACCTTGCCTAGCGCGGCATTGAATTTGGTCTCATCCTCATCGCAGCCGAGTGCGCGAGCTGCATCTATGAACATTTTGCCCTGATCGTCGGGCTCGACGTTTTTGTTTGATTTAGCCATGGTGCGGAATTCTATCGCGAATCGCGCGCTCTTGCCCATGAATTTTCGCCTTTTCATCGATGAGGTAGGAAACGGCGACCTGAAGGGGGCGGCGGCGGACCCCAATGTCCGCTACCTTTCCCTCACGGGCGTTTTCACGCGCGTCGATCTTCACGACGGGGTCATCCAACCGCAAATTGATGCGATGAAGGCGCGGCTGTTCGGACATACCCCCGCTATGCCCGTAGTTCTCCACAGACGAGAATTGGTGCGAAGAGAGGGGGCTTTTTCCGTCTTAAGAAACGATGGAGTTCAGGCAGATTTTAACACCTGCATCCTTGGGATGCTTCGAGACTTGCCGTATCTCGTAATCACAGTTCAAATTGACAAGAAACTACACCTGGAGACATACAGCGTATGGCATTTCGATCCATACCATTATTGTCTGCGTTGTTTAATTGAACGATATGTTATGTATTTACGATCCCACTCTTGGCAGGGTGATGTCATGGTAGAAGCGAGATTCAAAGGTGCGGACAAAAAACTAAAAGCCTCTTTTGCAAAAATATACAAGGATGGCACGGAACACGTCTCTGCCGCCACCATTCAAAGCTGCATACTATCTGGCGATATACAGATGAAAGCCAAAAGTTCTAATGTCGCCGGGCTGCAACTCGCTGACTTGATCGCCCATCCGAGCGCCAGGTATATGCGCTTTGAGAGGGATGGGATGGCCCATCCCCAGGACTTCGGTGGACAAGTTGTGGATATCCTGTTGGACAGCCGATATAGGCGCTGCCCAAGAACAAGAAAATCAACGGTTTTGGGACTAAATGGTTGCCCTGAAGGCATTACGGGGGCCTATAGCCCCCGCCGATCGCGCGACACGATCTCCCTTCTCGCAGTTCCCTGCTCGAATTGCCCGCAATGTAAGTGATTCTATGAGGAGAATCAAGGGGGTCGCTTCGAATTACTGGAAATTAAGTGACTGCCGATACGTCAGTCTCTTTCCCGCAACACCCTGGAGAGCTACGACTGCCCGCTGCTGATCCTCTACGCCGAGCGCCGAACGATTATTGTAACGGAAATCGAACTCGGCAACATAGCGGTGTAAGTGCTTTTCGGCGCAGTGCTGATACACGCCCTTCATGCCGCGCTTGAAGATCGAGTAGTAGCCCTCGATCGTATTCGTATTGATCTTCGTTCCGTCACGGCGATCGGTGTAGCCATATTCGCCGCGGCTATGATCGACGGCGTCGTGCTTGGCGAAGTCCTCGCGAAGCTGCGAGTAAGTGTTCGCTTCGTCGGTCATCACGTGCGTCTCGCGGTCGATATTGGCCTTCACGATCGGCAGCACGTCCGCCTTCTTGACGCTATCGACATGGAACGAACGGACCGAACCGCCGCGCTCGACCAGCGATAGGACAACGTTCTTGTGACCGAAGCCGGCGCGGGCTTTCTCGACGCCCTCTTTGCGGCCAATGAAGGTCTCATCAATCTCGACGATGCCGCCGGGGCCACCCATCGGCGCAAGCTCGCCAGTCCGCAGCGCCTCGCGGATACGGTGCGCCAAAAACCACGCGCTCTTATATTGGCATTCGAGAATGCGGTGCAATTGATGGCTCGAAATGCCCTTCTTTGAACTGCAAAGCAGATAGACCGCTTGCAGCATTTTGGTCAGCGGCAGATGGGCGCTCTCAAAGACGGTTCCGACCTTGACGGTGAACTGCTTGCGGCAATCGGAGCACTTACGAAGGCCAACGCGCGTCTTGCGAAGGTCGTAGTGTTTCCCAGAAATCGAGCCGCAATGCGGGCAGACCGGACCGTCGGGCCAGAGCACACTTTCAAGGTGCTGGAAGGCTTTGGCCTCATCGTGAAAGTAGGGGGCGGAAAGAACGGACATCTGCTTGATTCCTATCGTGTAATAGAAACTAGCACGTCATCCGTGGTTTGTCAACTACCCAATCAC